>NZ_CP108659.1:5548008-11096016 GCF_045039535.1 Streptomyces sp. NBC_01092
GTGTCGACGCCCTCGAAGTTCCCTTCGGAGCTCCCCTTCGAACTCCTCACGGGCACAGTCTTGCCATGGATCGTAGAGGCGGCCGCAAACCAGTGTCCCGCACCTGACTGTGGACCCCGACCTGCTCCTGGGGAGATGCCCAGGACCGGTACGAGGTTGATACGTGAACAGGTACTCCTTGATACGGAGCGGGCGGCGGCGCGGATCGGTCACTTCAGGACGGCTCGCGCGACTGCGCTGGTGGGCGGCTGCACAGCGGCTGCCTGGGGATAAGGGATGTGAACCCACCCTGACCGCCGTGCTAATGTTCTGGGTGTCGGAAGGCGCCGGACCGCAAGAGAAGGCCCCGAGGACACACCCAATGCGCGGGTGGCGGAATAGGCAGACGCGCTGGATTCAGGTTCCAGTGCCCGCAAGGGCGTGGGGGTTCAACTCCCCCCTCGCGCACGCTCGAAGAGGCGGCATCGTTGACACGATGCCGCCTCTTCTGTTGTGTTCGCCACGTTGTGCCGTCCATCACCGTCACGTGCACCGTCTTGGGTGCCGTGACCTGTGATGAAGCTCTCAGGTCACGGCACGGGCCGAGGGCGTCAGCCTGCCGCGACGACCGTGGCGAGCGTCACGGCGGCGGGGAGGGCCTGGGCGAAGAGGATGCGGCGGTTGGCGGTGGCCGCGCCGTAGACGCCGGCGACGACGATGCAGGACAGGAAGAAGATCTGGACCTGGTGACCGGTCGGGTCGTCGGCGATCAGACCCCAGACCAGGCCCGCGGCCAGGAAGCCGTTGTAGAGACCCTGGTTGGCGGCCAGCGGCGCGGTGGCGCGGGCCATCTCGGCGTCGAAGCCGGAGAAGCCGCGGCCCGGGCCGCGCTGCCACAGGAACATCTCCAGCACCAGGATGTACACGTGCAGCAGCGCCATGAGGGCGACGAGGACGACAGAGATCGCATGCATGCGGTGATTGTGCCGGGGGGTTGCGGGGCGGGGGAGGCGGGTGGCCTGTTGGGCCTCGGGCGGCTTGATGGGGCGGGTGGTTTGTAGGCCTTTGGCCTCTTGTGGGGCTCAGGAGGGCGTGGGCTGCCGTGGGCGGTCGGTCAGTCGGTCTTTCGGCTGAGCCCGTGGTTTCGGGGGCGGGAAGCGTGGCCGTTCGGCCGAGGTGGCTGTGGGGGCCTCGGCAAGAGATTGGAGCTTCCCTTCCCCGGGAGCCCACCGATGCCCGCCGAACCCCTTTCCTACGTCGCCCCCGAGTCCGTTTCCCACGTCGCCGGAGTTCGGCCCAGTGGTGCCGTCCTCGCCCCTGAACGTCCGGAACCCCGACGGGGCGGCCGTGCTCGCCCGTCGGGCGCCGCGCCCCTGGAGCGGGCGTAGTGCGCTCGCCGCGGTGCTCGGGGCGGTCGTGGTGCCGCTGGCGCTGATGGTGGCCGCGGGGGCCGCGCAGTCGGAGGTGCACGTCGTCGAGCACTCCGGCGACCTGCTGCTGAACTCCGGCAGGCCGTACGTGCCGCATCCGGCCGGCGTCGACGACTACAACCTCTATCTGCCCGGGATGGCGCTGTTCGGGATAGCCCACGCGCTGTTCGGCGGTACGGCGTTCGCGGATGCGCGGGTGTGGTTCTGCGCGGTGTTCCTGGTGAGCATGCTGGTCGCCGGGTGGCGGTCGGGGCGTAACTCGCCTGGGCCGGGCGGGGGTTCGGGTGGGCGAGCCGTGGTGTTGCCCGCGGCGTTCCCCGCGGTGGCGCTGCCGCTGGTCGTCGGTGGGGTCGATCTGCCGGTGATCGGGCTGATGTGTCTGGGGCTGGCTCTGGCGGGCCGGGGCGGGACCGGTACGGCGGCCGGGCCGGCGATGGGCGCCGCGGCGGCGCTGAAGTGGACGGCCTGGCCGCTGCTGCCGGTGGGGCTGGTCCTGCTCGCGGTCACGGCGGGGCGGCGGGCGGCCGTGCGGGCCGGAGTCGTCGCCGTACTGGTGGCCGCGTCGGCCGTGGTGCCGGCGGCCCTGGCCGATCCGCACGCCTTCGTCGAGCACGTGGTGCTCTTCCCGCTCGGTGAGGCGGGGTGCGCTCTCCTGTGGCGAGCCCGCTGCCCGGGCATCTGCTGGCGACGTACGTGCCCGGCGGTTCCGCCCTCGCCGTGGCCGCGCTCGTGGCCGCCGCCGGCGGTGTGGGGGTGTCGTTGGCGGTACGGCCGCCCTGGACCGTTCTCGCGGCGGCGGACCGGCTGGCGCTCGGGTTGGGGCTGGCGATGTGCCTGATGCCTGCGACGCGGTTCGGGTACCTGGTCCATCCGCTGGTCCTGGCCGTCTGGTTCCGGCGGGCGGAGCTGGTGAGAGCTGCTCCTCGGGTCGGGCGGTTGGTGGGGGTCGGCCGTGGGTGAGGGGCGGGGTGTGGGACTCGGGGGAGGGTGGGGGGTGGCTGGGTGTGGGGGTGCGACGAGGGCTCGGTGGCCCGACGCCTTGACCACCCGACCGTCCGACCGTCCGCCACGCGTGCGTGGAGCCCCGAAGTTTCGGAGGGGCTCCACGCGTGCGTGCTGCTCGCGTGCGTGCCGCTCGTGCCGCTGTTGATCCGCGCTACGCCGCGAGCTTCTGGGCCAGCTGCTTCGCCTTCGTGGCGGCCTCGCCGAGGGCGCGCTCGCGGGAGGCCTCGAAGAGGGGGACCAGGTCGGACATCTGCGGGTTGGCCGGGGCCATCGTGAGCTCGGGGACGATGAAGTCGAGGTCGGTGCCGAGGAAGTCGGCCAGGACCGCCGACAGGTAGTTCTGCACGTACTCGTAACCCTCGCGCGGGGTGCCCGGACCGTACGCGCCGCCGCGGCTGGCGACGACGGTGACCGGGGTGCCCTTGACCGACTGGACGTCGCCCGCGGTGCGGCCCATCAGGACCACGTTGTCCAGCCAGGCCTTCAGGGTCGACGGGATCGTCAGGTTGTACATCGGGGCGCCGATCAGCACGGCGTCCGCGCTCTCCAGCTCCTCGATCAGCTTCACGCGCTCGGCGAAGGCGGCGGCCTGCTCCGGGGTGTGCGTCGCCGGATCGGAGAAGCCGGCGGTGTGGGCGTGGGCGCTGATGTGCGGCACGGGGTGCGCGGCCAGGTCGCGGTGGATCACCGTGCCCTCGGGGTGCTGTTCCTGCCAGGTGCGGCGGAAGGCGTCGGTGACGGCGCGGGAGGAGGAGGCGTCGGTCGAGAAGACCGAGGAGTCGATGTGCAGCAGCGTTGCCATGGGGGTCTCTCCGGAAGGGACGGGAGCGGGCAGGGGGCATCTGCGTCCAGGGACGTACCTGTTCGCAGGAACTGAATGTTCGTACCCAACTATGGATAGCACAGTCACTTACTTTTTTTCATCCCCGTACCGCAGGGCAGTACCCTGAAGGGCATGGCGGGTGAGCAGAGTCACGACGTGGCAACGTGCAAACAGGTCGACGAGGGGATCAGCCGCGTCTTTCAGCTGCTCGGAAAGCGCTGGACCGGCCCGATCGTGTCCGTCCTGACCTCGGGTCCCGCGTATTTCGTCGCCCTGCGCCGGGCCGTCCCCGGCATCAGCGAGCGCATGCTCTCCGACCGGCTCACCGAACTCGCCACGGCGGGACTGGTGGTGCGCGAGGTCTATGAAGGGCCGCCGCTGCGGGTGATGTACCGGCTGACGGAGGCGGGGGCCGCGCTGGAGCCCGCGCTGAAGGAGCTGGGCGGGTGGGCGAAGCAGTACCTGCCGGACGGGGAGCGGCCGGAGGGCTGCTGAGGGTCGTTGTTGTTCGGGCGGGGCGCCCGCATGTCGCGTCGGGGTTGTTGGGGCGGGGCGCCTGCATGTCGCGTCGGGGTTGTTCGGACGGGCCGCCCGCTGTCACGTCGGCTGCCTGCTGACTCCATCCGGGTTTTCCACAACCGCGGAGTTGTCCACAGGGTCTGACGAGTTCCGGCCACCGGTTGTAACGTCGGCACGAGTTGATGTTCGTGCGTGAGCGGGGGAGGCGGTCGGGATGACCGAGGTCGGTGCCGAGGCTGTGGCGGCGGAGGCGGAGGCCGCCGTGGTGGCGTCGGAGTCCGGGGCGCGCCCCGCGTCGCGTCGGCTCCCCCGTGTGCAGGGGTTCGCCGAGTGGCCCGGCGGTGGGTCGCCGAAGGAGGAGGGCAAGGCGCTGCGCAGGCGGGTGCCGCGCGCTGAGCACGCGGTGTTCGATCTGGACGCCTCCCGCCCCGGCGCGGTGGCCGCCGTCGAGGAGTCCAACCTGGGCCGGATCCCCGAGCTCACCCCGATAAGGGTCGGCCGGATGGCGGCGACACCCTTCGCGTTCCTGCGCGGCTCGGCGGGGCTCATGGCCTACGACCTCGCCCGCACCCCCATGACCCGGATCCGCGCCCAGATCTGCGGCGACGCGCACGCGGCGAACTTCGGCCTGTACGCCGACGCCCGCGGCGGCCTGGTCATCGATCTGAACGACTTCGACGAGACGCTGTACGGCCCCTGGGAGTGGGACCTCAAGCGGCTCGCCACCTCGCTCGTGCTCGCGGGGCGGGAGGCGGGCGCCGACGAGGACAAGTGCCGCAAGGCGGCGCACGACACCGTCGGTTCCTACCGTCGCACCATGCGGCTGCTGGCCAAGCTCCCGGTGCTGGACGCGTGGAACGCGATCGCGGACGAGGAGCTGGTCTCCCACACCGACGCCCATGACCTGCTCGGCACGCTGGAGCGGGTCGCGGAGAAGGCGCGGGCCAACACCAGCGGGCGCTTCGCCGCCAAGTCGACGGCACCGACCGAGGACGGCGGCCGCAGCTTCGTCGACGCGCCGCCGGTGCTGCGCCGGGTGCCGGACGAGGAGGCGGCGGCGGTGGCGGCGTCGCTGGAGGGTTACGTCACGACCCTCTCCGAGGACCGCCACCCGCTCCTCTCCCGGCACGCGGTGCACGACGTGGCGTTCCGCGTGGTGGGCACCGGCAGCGTGGGCACCCGCTCCTACGTGGTCCTGCTCCTGGACCACCGTGGCGAGTCGCTGGTCCTCCAGGTCAAGGAGACCCGCCCCTCGGCCCTGGTCCCCCACCTGGTGACCGCCGGCTTCGAGGCGCCGGACGCGGACCACGAGGGCCGGCGCGTGGTCCTCGGCCAGAAGCGCATGCAGGTCGTCAGCGACATCCTGCTGGGCTGGACGACGGTCGACGGACTCCCGTTCCAGGTGCGCCAGTTCCGCAACCGCAAGGGCAGTGTCGACCCGGCCGCGCTGGCCGCCGACCAGATAGACGACTACGCCCGCATGACCGGTGCCCTCCTGGCCCGCGCCCACTCCCACAGCGTCGACCCCCGCCTGATCTCCGGCTACTGCGGCAAGAACGAGGAGCTGGACGAGGCGATCGCCGCGTTCGCCGTCACCTACGCCGACCGCACGGAGGCGGACCACGCCGAGCTCGTGGCGGCGGTGCGGGCGGGGCGGATCGAGGCGGAGATGGGGGTGTGACGGACGCCTCCCCCGAGGGAGCGGCCGGTGGACGGGCCCGTGTCGTCGGCCCGGTGCCCGCGGTGGCGTCGGTCATCGAGGGGCCGGGCCCGGTGTGGCCTACGCTGGGCGGGTGATGACGCCGGAAGCTGAGCAGTCCCAGGCCGAGCCCGCTGGTGCGGGGGCGCCGGATGGTGCCGAGGAGCCCGTCGGTGGAGCTGAGCAGGGTGGTGAGGCACGGGTGACGGCCGAGGACGACGAGGGTCGCCCCTCCTCCGGCGAAGCCGAGAGCTCGCGGGAGGAGCGGCCCGAGGCGCGGTTGGAGCGGGCCGTGCGGGCCGCCGAGCAGGCGTTGATCGAGTACGAGATCGCGGTGGAGACCTTCCGCGTCGAGGTGGACAACTTCTCCCGGCTGCACCACCAGAAGCTGGGCCCGATGTACACCCGCCTCGACGAGCTGGACGCCCGGATCGCCGAGGCCGTCGCCGCCCGCACCGGCGACCCCGAGGACATCCGCAAGGCCGACGAGGCCCGCGCCCGGGTGATGCCGATGCCCGCCGTGGAGGAGCTGTTCCACGGCTGGATGGACGGCGACGGGCTGTTCCCCGAGGCCGCGGCGATGCTCACGGACCAGCCGGTACGGCCCCCGCAGCGGGTGCGCCCCAGCGACGAGGCCCGCAAGCTCTATCGCGAGCTGGCCCGCAAGGCCCACCCCGACCTCGCCCAGGAAGAGGCCGAGCGGGCCCGGCGCGAGGAGTTCATCACCCGTGTCAACGCCGCCTACGCCCGTGGTGACGAGGCGCTGCTGCGGGAGCTGGCCGAGGAGTGGGCCGCGGGACCGGTGCTCAAGGAGCAGGGCCCGACTCCCAGCGAGGAGCTCTACGCCCGCCTCGAATGGCTCGCCCGGCGCAAGGAGATGCTCACCCTGGTCGCGAAGGACCTGGAGGAGAGCGCGATCGGCGGGATGCTCCGCATCGCCCCCGACGACCCCGACCGCCTCCTCGACGAGATCGCCGACCAGCTCCTGGCCCAGGTCGCGCAGCGCGAAGCGGAGCTGGCCGCACTGCTCGGCTAGCGGGTCGAGAACATCCCGGAAGGGGTGCGGGGCCTGAACGCCTCCGCACCCGTCAGGTAGCGTCAGTGGCATGCATTTCGGATCAGGCGTACCCACCGTCGAGGTCACCGACCTCAAGGACGACGACTTCCTCCTCGACGTCCGCGAGGCCGACGAATGGCAGGCCGGTCACGCCGAGGGCGCCCTGCACATCCCCATCAGCGATTTCGTGGCCCGCTACGGCGAGCTGACCGAGGCCACCCCGCAGGACGCCCGCGTCCATGTGATCTGCCGCTCCGGCGGCCGCTCGGCGCAGGTCGCGATGTACCTCGTCCAGCAGGGCATCGACGCCGTGAACGTCGACGGCGGCATGCAGGTGTGGGCGGCGGTCGGACGTCCTGTGGTGAACGACGAGGGGCAGCCGGGCTTCGTCCTGTAAGGGCACCCGGCATCCGCGGGTCAGCCCAGCGGGTGCGCGGCCAGCAGGTCCCCCAGAGCCTCCTCGTGAGCCGCAGCCGGGCCGAGCGCCAGCTCCAGGTGCTTGGCCCAGGCGTGGTACCGGTGCAGCGGATAGTCGACGTCGGCTCCGAAGCCGCCGTGCAGATGCTGGGCCGTCTGCACGATCCGCCGTACGCCCTCCGAGGCCCAGATCTTGGCCACGGCCACGTCCCCGGCGGCGGGCAGCGCACCCGAGGCGCCCGAGGCGATCCGCCACGCGGCCTGCCACAGCGCGACCTCCATCGCGCGCAGGTCGATGTAGCGGTCGGCGCACTGCACCGCGACCGCCTGAAACGTGGCGATCGGATGCCCGAACTGCTCCCGCTTGCTCGCGTACTCGGACGTCATCCCCAGCACCCGCTCCCCCAGCCCGAGCGCCAGCGCGCACGTCCCCGTGGCCAGCAGCTCCCGTAGCCACTCCCATGCGCCCTCGGTGTCGATGACGTCCCGCGCCGCCGGCCGCACCGACTCCAGCCGCAGCTCCCCGAGCCGCTCCCCGCTGGTCGAGAACTGCTCGGCGAGCGAGACCCCCTCCACGTCGCGCCGCACCAGCGCGAGGATCGTCCGGTCGGCGTCGGTACGGGCCGGCACGACGACGAGATCGGCGTCGTACGCCCAGGGCACCGCGGTCTGCACCCCGTCCAGCACCCACCCGGAGCCGTCCCGCCGGGCCGTCACGGCGAGCTCGGCCGGGTCGTGGCCGGTGCGGCCGTGCGCGGCGACCGTCAGCACGACCTCGCCGCGTCCCGCGCGCGCCAGCAGCTCCGCCTTCAGCTCCGGGGCGCCGTAAGCCTGGACGGCCGCCGTCGCCGCGCTGCTCTCCAGCAGCGGGACCCGGGCGAGGACCTTCGCCGACTCGCGCAGCACCAGGCACAGTGCGACGGCGTCGAGGCCCGCGCCGCCGTACTCGTCCGCGAGCAGCAGGCTCAGCAGGTCGGCGTCCGCGAGCCGGCTCCACAGCGGGCGGTCGAAGGTGTCGGCGACGGCGCCCGGGGTGAGCGCGGGCGAGGGCACGGCGTCCGGCGCGACCCCGGCGAACACCCCGCGCGCCGCCTCGGCCGCCGCCTGCTGCTCCTCGGTGAAGGTGAAGTCCACGATCCCTGCCCTTCCACACGCACGGCGATCTGACGGTGCGTCAAGATAGAACAGGTTCTAGAAGAAGGGAATGCTCCCGTCACGACCCCCGTACGGTCCGTCTCGGCCCCCGTAAGGTGTGGGCAACGGCCGCCCGACAGGGGCTGTGCCCGGCGGGTGTGCCTGAGTACCGTTCCCGTGCGAGTGCTGAGGCAGGACGAACCGGAATCGGGAAACGGGGCAGGATGGACGCGTACGACGCAGGCTCGGCCGCCCGGCACGGGCCGGACGAGGAGCCGCCCCCCGTGCCGCAGCCCGCCCCGCCCGCCGACGCGCACCTCATCGCCCCGCCGCCCGACGAACCCGAACCGGAACCCCGTACCGGCGTGGCCGCCCTCTCCCTGCGGTACCAGATCTGCGCCGCGCTCGCGGTCGCGGTCGTGGCGATCGCCGTATGCGTCCACATCGGGATGGTCTTTCTGCACGTCGCCCCGCCGAACACGGTCACCAAGAAGCACGGCCAGGCGATCGACGACTGGATATACCCGGAGTTCGAGCAGAACTGGAAGCTGTTCGCCCCCAACCCGCTCCAGCAGAACATCGCGGTGCAGGTCAGGGCCCAGGTCGCCACGGCCGGGGGCGGAGCGCGCACGACCGGCTGGTACGACCTGTCGGCCCAGGACGGCCGGGCCATCGACGGCAATCTGCTGCCCAGCCACACCCAGCAGAACGAGCTGCGCCGGGCCTGGGACTTCTTCGTCGCCACGCACGACGCCGAGAACCGTCCCGTGGGACTGCGGGGCGCCCTGTCCGAGACCTATCTGCGGCGCATAGTGGAGCTGCGGCTCGACCGCGCGGGCGCGGCCGGCGAGGGCGGCGTCGTCGAACGCGTCCAGGTCCGCTCCCGCACCACGAATGTGCCGCCGCCGAAGTGGAGCGACGAACAGATCTCGAACAAGCCGAGCCTCCGCGTGCTGCCCTGGTGGTCGGTCCCGGAGGACCAGGCCGCCGCCGACGCGGCCGGGACCGGCACGGGAGGCGCGCGGTGAACCGCTTCGCCCTCGCCGTCTCCACGGCTATCGCCCGCGTCACGGTGACCGCCCTCGGCCCCTACCAGACGGCCGTCATCCGCATCGGCTTCACCGCGACCTGGCTGCTGTTCCTGCTGCGCGAGTTTCCGCACCGCCAGGAGCTGTACGGCCCGGACGGGCCCTGGGACATCGACCTCGCCCAGCAGCTGATCGGGACGAACGGCTCCTTCACCGCGCTGATCTGGTCCGGCGGCGGGATCTGGTTCGAGACGGTCTACGTCTTCGCCGGCCTGACCAGCGTGCTGCTGCTGCTCGGCTGGCGCACCCGCACGATGTCCGTGCTGTTCATGGTCGGCGTGCTCTCGCTGCAGAACCGCTCCATCTTCATGGGCGACGGCGGCGACAACGTCCTGCACCTGATGTGTGTCTACCTCGTGTTCACGCGCTGCGGTCAGGTCTGGTCGCTGGACGGGCGCCGGGCGCGACGGGAGCGGGCGGCACGCGCGCGTGGCGAGCGGGTGGCGCCGGACCGGGTGGGCCCGGCCCTGTGGGGCGTGCTCGGGTTCGCGCTGGTCGCGGTGACCGCGGCGGGCCGTCTCGACGGCGACGTCACCGTGCCGGTGATCCTGTGGGGCGTCTGGCTGGCCCTGGCCGTGTGGTGGATCGTGGACCGCCGCGCCCGGACCGCCCAGCCGCGCGTCCTGCTGGACGTCATCGGCAACGTCGTGCACAACGGCGCCCTGCTGGTGATCATGGCCGAGGCGTGCCTGATCTACGCGACCGCCGGCTGGTACAAGATCCAGGGTTCACGCTGGCAGGACGGCACCGCCGTCTACTACCCGCTGCACCTCGATTACTTCTCGCCCTGGCCCGCGCTCGCCGACGTGCTGTCCTCCAGCGGCACGATGGTGATGCTCATCACCTACGGCACGGTCATCGTGCAGGTCGCCTTCCCGTTCACGCTGTTCAACCGGCGGGTCAAGAACGTCCTGCTCGCCGCGATGATCACCGAGCACGCCGTGATCGCGATCGTCCTCGGGCTGCCCTTCTTCTCGCTGGCGATGATCGCGGCGGACGCGGTCTTCCTGCCGACGTCGTTCCTGCGCCGCCTGGGCGACCGGGCGGCACGCACGCGTGCCCGGCTGGCCGGTCTGGTGCGGCGCGACGACGACCCGATGAAGCCCCCGGCACCGCGCACCCCCGAGAACCCCGAGCACGCGCACGTAGGCTCTTCGGCATGACCGTGACCTCCTGGAACCGGCTCGCCGCGACCGCAGTCCTGCTCGACGGCTTCCACGCCCTCAAGCACGCCGTGCGCTTCGGAGCCGAGGTCCCGGTCGCGGTGGCCGTGGACCGGGAAGCCGCGCTGGCCCTCGCCGACGAGCTGGCGCCGGACGTACGGGACGCCCTGGACGCGCTCCTGGCCGAGGTCCCGGAGTCGACGTACACGTCCCTGGTGCCGCGCCCGCACCCCACCGCGGTGGCCGCCCTGGCCGTACGGCCGCCGCGCGCCGCCAACCTCGAAACGCTGGCGCACACCCCCCGCACCGCCCCGGTCGTGGTCCTCGACAACCCACGCAACCTCGGCAACGCGGGCGCCGTGATCCGCCTGGCCGCCGGGTTCGGCGCGACCGGAGTGGTCACCACCGGCACACTGGACCCCTGGCATCCGACGGCCGTACGCGGCGGGGCGGGCCTGCACTTCGCGACGGTCGTGGAGCGGCTGACGGTGGCCGAGCTGCCCCCCGGCCCCCTGTTCGCCCTCGACCCGGAGGGCGACGACATCCGGGGCGTGAAGCTCCCGGACGACGCCGTCCTCGCTTTCGGTTCGGAGCGCAGTGGACTGTCGGCCGAACTACGCGCGCGCACCGACCACTTGCTGTCCCTGCCGATGCGCCCCCAGGTCTCCAGCTACAACTTGGCGACGAGCGTGGCGATGACGCTGTACCACTGGAGTCTCACCGGGGGCGCTTTGCGGGCCTAGTTCCTAGGCCTCCCGACGCACCTCGACAACCCGGAACCGGTTCGCCACGAACGCCCCGTCGCACAGCGCCGAGTTGGCCGCCGGGTTGCCGCCCGACCCATGGAAGTCCGAGAACGCGGCCGTCTGATTCACGTACACCCCACCCGTGAGGTTCAGCGACAGCTGCGCCGCCTCCTCCAGGCAGACCTCCTGAATCGCAGCCTCGACCTCGCCGTCGGTGGTGTACGCCCCGACCGTCATCGCGCCCTTCTCCCGCACGGTTCGCCGCAGCAGCTCCGCCGCGTCGGCGGCCGAGTCCATCGCTACGGCGAACGACACCGGCCCGAAGCACTCGCTCATGTACGCGGCCTCGTCGTCCGGCTTGGCCCCGTCCAGCTTCACGATCACCGGCGTACGGACCACCGCGTCCGGGAACTCGGGGTTCGCGATCTCCCGTGAGGCGAGGGCGACTTCGCCCAGCCCGGCCGCGGCCTCCAGCCGTGCCTTGACGTCGGGGTTGACGATCGCGCCGAGCAGCGCGTTCGCGCGGGCGTCGTCGCCGAGGAGGCCGTCGACCGCGCGGGCGAGGTCGGCGACGACCTCGTCGAAGGTCTTGGGCCCCTCATCGGTGCGGATGCCGTCGCGGGGGACGAGCAGGTTCTGCGGGGTGGTGCACATCTGGCCGCTGTACAGGGACAGCGAGAAGGCCAGGTTGGACAGCATCCCCTTGTAGTTGTCGGTGGAGTCGACGATCACCGTGTTGACGCCGGCCTTCTCCGTGTAGACCTGCGCCTGGCGGGCGTTGGCCTCCAGCCAGTCACCGAAGGCGGTCGAGCCGGTGTAGTCGATGATCCGGATCTCCGGGCGGGTGGCCAGGGTCTTGGCGATGCCCTCGCCGGGGCGCTCGGCGGCCAGCGCGACCAGGTTCGCGTCGAAGCCCGCCTCGGTGAGGACCTGGCGCGCGACCTGCACGGTGAGCGCGAGCGGCAGCACCGCGCGCGGGTGGGGCTTGACCAGGACCGCGTTGCCGGTGGCGAGGGAGGCGAACAGGCCCGGGTAGCCGTTCCAGGTCGGGAAGGTGTTGCAGCCGATGACCATCGCGATGCCGCGCGGGACCGGCGTGAACTGCTTGTTCAGCGCGAGCGGGTCGCGCTTGCCCTGCGGCTTGGTCCACTCCGCGGTGTCGGGGGTGCGGACCTGCTCGACATACGCGTAGGCCACCGCCTCCAGGCCGCGGTCCTGCGCGTGCGGGCCGCCCGCCTGGAACGCCATCATGAAGGCCTGGCCGGACGTGTGCATGACGGCATGGGCGAACTCGTGCGTCCGGTCGCTGATCCGCTTGAGGATCTCCACACACACCACCGCGCGCATCTCCGCGCCCGCGTCGCGCCACGCGCGCTGTCCGGACTTCATGGCCGGCAGGAGCGTGTCGATGTCCGCGTGCGGGTACTCCACGCCCAGCTCGATGCCGTACGGCGACGTCTCGCCTGCCACCCAGCCGTCGGTGCCGGGCTGGCCGAGGTCGAGACGGGCGCCCAGGAGGGCGTCGAAAGCGGCCTTGCCCGCTGCCGCGTCCAGGCTGCCCGCCTCGCCGTAGGCCTTGGGGTGCTCGGGGTGCGGGGACCAGTACGCGCGGGTGCGGATGGCCTCCAGCGCCTGGTCGAGGGTGGGCCGGTGCTTGGCGATCAGCTCGTGGGCGGTCAGTTCGGCGGCCATGCGGGACCAACTCCTCGTTTCCAGAGCTCTCCGTCGAGCTCATGACCTGGGCACAAACATGGGCAGGAACAGCCAGACAGAGTTAGAGTAACCGAACGATCGGTCGGTTCAAGGGGGTCCGCCGCATCTGTGGAAAACCCCGTGCGGGAGGATCGCGCACATGACAGCACTCGACCTCAGCAGCCCCGTGGCCGTCGTCGGCACCGGCACGATGGGCCAGGGCATCGCCCAGGTCGCGTTGGTCGCCGGCCATTGCGTACGGCTGTACGACGCCGCGCCCGGGCGGGCCCAGGACGCGGCCGACGCGATCGGCGCGCGTCTCGACCGGCTCGTGGCGAAGGACCGGCTCGCCGCCGCCGACCGCGACGCGGCCCGCGCGCGGCTGCTGCCCGCCGAGACCCTCGCCGAGCTCGCGGACTGCGCCCTGGTCGTCGAGGCCGTCCTGGAGCGCCTCGACGTCAAACAGGAGCTGCTGCGCGAGCTGGAGGGCATCGTCGGCGAGGACTGCCTGCTCGCCACCAACACCTCCTCCCTGTCCGTCACGGCCATCGGCGGCGCCCTGGCCAACCCCGGCCGCTTCGTGGGCCTGCACTTCTTCAACCCCGCGCCGCTGCTGCCGCTGGTCGAGGTCGTCTCCGGGTTCGCCACCGACGTCACGTCGGCCACGCGCGCGTACGAGATGGCACGCGCCTGGGGCAAGACGCCGGTCGCCTGCGCCGACACCCCCGGCTTCATCGTCAACCGCATCGCCCGGCCCTTCTACGCCGAGGCCTTCGCGGTCTACGAGGCGCAAGGAGGGGACCCGGCCACCATCGACGCGGTGCTGCGCGAGTGCGGCGGCTTCAAGATGGGCGCCTTCGAGCTCACCGACCTCATCGGGCAGGACGTCAACGAGTCCGTCACGCAGTCCGTGTGGCAGGCCTTCTTCAACGACGTGCGCTTCACGCCCTCGCTCGCCCAGCGCCGCCTGGTCGAGTCGGGCCGGCTGGGCCGCAAGAGCGGGCACGGCTGGTACGACTACGCCGAGGACGCCGAGCGGGACGAGCCGCACACCGCGGACAAGCAGCCGCAGCCCTCCTACGTCGTCGCCGAGGGCGACCTGGGCCCCGCCTCCGAGCTGCTCACCCTGATCCGCGAGGCGGGCATCCCGGTGCGCGAGGAGGAAGAGGACCACGGCACCCGCCTGGTGCTGCCCAGCGGGGGCCAGCTGGCGCTCGCCGACGGACAGACGTCGGTGGAGTTCCGGGACGTCGTCTACTTCGACCTCGCCCTCGACTACCGCCGCGCCACCCGGATCGCCCTGTCCGCCTCCCAGGACACCTCGCAGCAGACCCTCACCGAGGCGATCGGCCTCTTCCAGGCGCTCGGCAAGGACGTCAGCGTCCTCGGCGACGTCCCCGGCATGATCGTCGCCCGCACGGTCGCCCGGATCGTCGACTTGGCGCACGACGCCGTCGCCAAGGGCGTGGCCACCGAGGAGGACATCGACACCGCGATGCGGCTCGGCGTGAACTACCCTATGGGGCCGTTCGAATGGAGCCGCAGGCTCGGCCGCGGCTGGGCGTACGACGTCCTGGAGGAACTGCACGTCCGCGAGCCCTCCGGCCGCTACGCGCCCTCCCTCGCGCTGTACCGCCACGCGTACGCCTCCGACAAGCGGGAGGGCAGCACCTCATGACCACCGCCAAGCGCGACACGTACACCCCGGAGACGCTGCTCTCGGTCGCCGTGCAGGTCTTCAACGACCGTGGCTACGACGGCACCTCCATGGAGCACCTGTCCAGGGCGGCCGGAATCTCCAAGTCGTCGATCTACCACCACGTCACGGGCAAGGAGGAGCTGCTGCGCCGCGCCGTCAGCCGCGCCCTCGACGGGCTCTTCGGCATCCTCGACGAGGAGCACGCACGCGTGGGGCACGCCGCCGACCGCCTGGAGTACGTCGTGCGGCGCATGGTCGAGGTGCTCATAGCCGACCTGCCCTACGTGACGCTGCTGCTGCGCGTACGCGGCAACACCGGCACCGAGCGCTGGGCCCTGGAGCGGCGCCGCGACTTCGACCACCAGGTCGCCGCACTGCTCAAGGCGGCCGCCGCCGACGGCGAGGTCCGTGCCGACGTGGAGGTGCGCCTGGCGACCCGGCTCGTCTTCGGCATGGTCAACTCGATCGTGGAGTGGTACCGCCCGGACGGCCGGGGCATGAACGAACGCGAGGTCGCCGAGACCGTGGTGCGGCTGGTCTTCGGGGGCCTGCGCCAGGCCGGCTGACCGCCACGGTGCCCGGGTTGCCGATCCTCGTGTGGGAGTACGTCTTCCTCGGGTGCTTCCGCTGCTGTTGGTGATGCTGATGGCCGTGGTGATGGCCTCGGGCTGAGGAACGGCGCGGACGATCAGCCCTGCGGCTCCAGGTCCTCCTCCTCGAACACCAGCAGCGTGCGGCTGCTGAGCACCTCGGGGATCGACTGGAGGCGGGTGAGGACCAGTTCGCGCAGGGCGCGGTTGTCGGGGGTGTGCACCAGGAGCAGGACGTCGAAGTCGCCGCCGACCAGGGCGATGTGGGAGGCGCCGGGGAGCTGGCGGAGCTGTTCGCGGACCGTGCGCCAGGAGTTCTGGACGATCTTCAGGGTGATGTACGCGGACGTGCCCTGGCCTGCGCGTTCGTGGTTGACGCGGGCGCCGAATCCACGGATGACACCGTCCTCGATGAGGCGGTTGATGCGGGCGTAGGCGTTGGCGCGCGAGACATGGACCCGCTCGGCCACGGACCGTATCGACGCGCGGCCGTCCGTCTGGAGCATCTGGAGGATGTCCTGATCGATGGCGTCGAGCGGACGGGCCGGCGGCAGGAGGACGCCGTCTTCCGGGCTTTCGGCCATTTGTTCAGGCGCCATGTCCCCCCACCTTCCTTCCGTGGACGTACTGCGTTCATTGGAGGCTGTGGAGAACCGTTTGTCCACAGCCTGAGGGGGCCTGTAGCCAAAATGTGCCGACGACCGAACAATCGGTAGGTGAGGCGCCTCACAGGAGCTGCGCCTCCCGTAGCCACTCCCACGAGGAGGTGCCGTCATGACGGTCATGGAGCAGCGAGGCGCGTACCGGCCATCGCCGCCGCCCGCCTGGCAGCCCCGTATGGACCCCGCGCCGCTGCTGCCCGACGCCGAGCCCTACCGCGTCCTCGGCACCGAGGCCGCGGCGAAGGCCGACCCGGACCTGCTGCGACGGCTCTACGCCGAGCTGGTGCGGGGCCGCCGGTACAACACGCAGGCGACCGCGCTCACGAAGCAGGGTCGTCTCGCGGTGTACCCGTCCAGCACGGGCCAGGAGGCCTGCGAGGTCGCCGCCGCGCTCGCCCTTGAGGAGCGCGACTGGCTCTTCCCGAGCTACCGCGACACGCTCGCGGCCGTCGCACGGGGGGTGGACCCCGTCGAGGCCCTGACCCTGCTGCGCGGCGACTGGCACACCGGCTACGACCCTCACGAGCACCGCGTGGCCCCCCTGTGCACGCCGCTCGCCACCCAGCTCCCGCACGCCGTCGGCCTCGCGCACGCCGCCCGCCTCAAGGGCGACGACGTGGTCGCGCTCGCCATGGTCGGCGACGGCGGCACCAGCGAGGGCGACTTCCACGAGGCGCTGAACTTCGCCGCCGTCTGGCAGGCGCCGGTCGTCTTCCTGGTCCAGAACAACGGCTTCGCCATCTCCGTCCCGCTCGCCAAGCAGACCGCCGCCCCGTCGCTGGCCCACAAGGCCGTCGGCTACGGCATGCCCGGCCGCCTGGTCGACGGCAACGACGCGGCGGCCATGCACGAGGTGATCGGCGACGCCGTACGGCACGCCCGTGCGGGCGGCGGCCCCACCCTGATCGAGGCGATCACCTACCGCATCGACGCCCACACCAACGCCGACGACGCGACCCGCTACCGCGGCGACTCCGAGGTGGAGACCTGGCGCGGGCACGACCCGATCGCCCTCCTGGAGCACGAGCTGACCGAGCGGGGTCTGATCGACGACGCCGGCAAGCAGGCCGCGCGGGACGCCGCCGAGACGATGGCCGCCGACCTGCGCGAACGCATGAATCAGGACCCGGTGCTGGACCCGATGGACCTGTTCGACCACGTCTACGCCGAGCCCACGCAGCAACTGCGCGAACAGCGCGCCCAGCTGCAGGCGGAGCTCCACGCCGAGTCGGAAGGGTCGCACCGATGACCACCGTCGCCGTCAAGCCGGCCACCATGGCGCAGGCCCTCACGCGCGCGCTGCGCGACGCCATGGCGGAAGACCCGGCCGTCCATGTGATGGGCGAGGACGTCGGCGCCCTCGGCGGTGTCTTCCGCGTCACCGACGGGCTCGCCAAGGAGTTCGGCGAGGACCGCTGCACCGACACACCGCTGGCCGAGGCGGGCATTCTCGGCACGGCCGTCGGCATGGCCATGTACGGACTGCGCCCGGTCGTGGAGATGCAGTTCGACGCCTTCGCGTACCCGGCGTTCGAGCAGCTGATCTCGCACGTCGCGCGCATGCGCAACCGCACCCGCGGCAGGATGCCGCTCCCGATCACCATCCGCGTCCCCTACGGCGGCGGCATCGGCGGCGTCGAGCACCACAGCGACTCCTCCGAGGCGTACTACATGGCGACTCCGGGGCTCCATGTCGTCACGCCCGCGACCGTCGCCGACGCCTACGGGCTGCTGCGCGCCTCCATCGCCTCCGACGACCCGGTCGTCTTCCTGGAGCCCAAGCGTCTGTACTGGTCGAAGGACTCCTGGAACCCTGAGGACCCGCAGACCGTTGAACCGATCGGCCGCGCGGTGGTGCGGCGCTCCGGCCGGAGCGCCACGCTCATCACGTACGGACCGTCCGTGCCCGTCTGCCTCGAAGCCGCCGAGGCGGCTCGGGAGGAGGGCTGGGACCTGGAGGTCGTCGACCTGCGCTCACTGGTGCCGTTCGACGACGAGACGGTCACCGCCTCGGTACGGCGGACCGGGCGGGCAGTTGTCGTACACGAGTCGGGCGGGTTCGGCGGACCGGGAGGGGAGATCGCGGCCAGGGTCACGGAGCGCTGCTTCCACCACCTGGAGGCGCCGGTGCTGCGCGTGGCCGGGTTCGACATCCCCTATCCGCCGCCGATGGTGGAGCGTCACCACCTGCCCGGCGTGGACCGGATCCTGGACGCCGTGGGGCGTCTGCAGTGGGAGGCCGAGAGCTGATGGCACAGGTGCTGGAGTTCAAGCTCCCCGACCTCGGGGAGGGGCTCACCGGGGCGGAGATCGTCCGCTGGCTGGTGGAGATCGGTGACGTCGTCGCCGTCGACCAGCCGGTCGTCGAGGTCGAGACGGCCAAGGCGATGGTCGACATCCCCTGCCCCTACGGCGGCGTCGTCACGGCCCGCTTCGGCGAGGAGGGCACCGAGCTGCCCGTCGGGGCACCGCTGATCACCGTGGCGGTGGGGGCGCCCGCAGCCGACGGCGAGACCGAGGGCTCCGGGAACGTCCTGGTGGGCTACGGCACCTCGGAGGCACCGGCCCGGCGCAGAAGGGTACGGCCGGGGGATCCCGTGCCCGCGGCCCCGGCGGAACCGGTGTCGGCCAATGGGGCAGCGGCAGTGAAGGAGGCGCCGGAGGGACCCGTACCGGTCATCTCCCCGCTCGTGCGCCGCCTCGCCCGCGAGAACGGCCTTGACCTGCGTGAGCTGCACGGCTCGGGACCGGACGGGCTCATCCTGCGGGCCGACGTCGAGTACGCGCTGCGGGCGGCCCAGGCACACGGGCGCACCGCCCAGCCGGTGGCCGAGCCGCACCCGCGCGTGGTGGCCGCGGCCCCGTCCACCGCCGTCCCGCCCGCGCCGCAGACACCGGTCCGCTCCTCCGCCCCCGTCGGCGGCATCCGCACCCCCCTCAAGGGCGTCCGCGGCGCTGTGGCCGACAAGCTCTCCCGCAGCCGGCGCGAGATCCCGGACGCGACCTGCTGGGTGGACGCCGACGCGACGGAGCTCATGCGGGCGCGGACCGCGATGAACGCCGCGGGGGGACCGAAGATCTCCCTCCTCGCCCTGCTGGCCCGCATCTGCACCGCGGCCCTGGCCCGGTTCCCCGAGCTCAACTCCACGGTCGACATGGAGGCCAGGGAGGTCGTCCAGCTCGACCAGGTGCACCTCGGATTCGCCGCGCAGACCGCCCGGGGACTCGTCGTCCCGGTGGTGCGGGACGCGCACGCGCGGGACGCGGAGTCGCTGACCGCGGAGTTCGCCCGGCTCACCGAGGCGGGCCGCGGGGGCACCCTCACCCCCGCGGAACTGACCGGCGGGACCTTCACGTTGAACAACTACGGCGTGTTCGGCGTCGACGGCTCCACACCGATCATCAACCACCCCGAGGCCGCCATGCTCGGCGTCGGCCGCATCATCCCCAAGCCGTGGGTGCACGAGGGCGAGCTGGCGGTGCGCCAGCTCGTCGAGCTCTCGCTCACCTTCGACCACCGGGTCTGCGACGGCGGCACGGCGGGCGGCTTCCTGCGGTACGTGGCGGACTGCGTGGAACAGCCGGCGGTGCTGCTGCGCACCCTGTGACACAGCCGTCGCGGCCGGTTGCATCCGCCACGTTCCCTGTGATCGCCGAGGCACGCATACTCGGGGGATGACCGCCGAGGAACCGACGGGCGCGCAGGGCGCCGCCGATGCCGGACAGGACGTCGCGTACGACGCCGTCGTCCTCGCCGGCGGCGCCGCGCGACGGCTCGGCGGCGTGGACAAACCCGGCGTGCGCGTCGGCGGGCGTGCGCTGCTCGACCGGGTGCTCGCCGCCTGCGCCGACGCGCGCACCACCGTCGTCGTCGCCGACCCCCGACCCACCGCTCGGCCGGTGACCTGGGCGCGCGAGGACCCGCCCGGCGGCGGCCCGCCGGCCGCCCTCGACGCCGGGATCCGCCACACCACGGCCGAGTCGGTCGTCGTCCTCTCCGCCGATCTGCCGTTCCTCGACGAGGGCACGGTGCGGCGGCTGCTGGCCGCCCTGCACACCGCCGGAGCCGACGGCGCGCTGCTCACCGACGCCGACGGCCGTGACCAGCCCCTCGTCGCCGCGTACCGCGCGACCGCGCTGCGCCGCGAACTGGCCGCGCTCGCCCAGGAGCACGACGGCCTCACCGGCCTCCCCCTGCGCCGGCTGACCGGTGCGCTCGACCTCACCCGCGTCCCCGACCCCGTCGCGTCCTTCGACTGCGACACCTGGGACGACATCGCCACCGCCAGGGCACGCATCAGGGAGCATGGGCACGTGTTGGATGAATGGATTTCCGCAGTCAAGGACGAACTGGGCATCGACCTCGACGTCGACACCAAGGTGCTGCTGGACCTCGCCCGCGACGCCGCCCACGGCGTGGCGCGGCCCGCGGCCCCTCTGACCACCTTCCTCGTCGGTTATGCGGCAGCGCAGGCCAAGAGCGGCTCAGGAGGCCCCGAAGCCGTCGCCGAGGCCGCCCGCAAGGCCGCCGCGCTCGCCCTGCGCTGGGCCGACGAGGCAGCCGCCAAGTCCGACGCGGCCCCCGACGCCACGCCCGGCACCCGCCCGGACGCCGGATGACCGCCCGCGGCATCCGGGCGGACGGGGACGCCGAGGACCTCGATGTCGAGGAGGTGCTCGCCCTCGTGAACGAAGACAACGGTCACCGCACCCCCGGCGACAAGGTGCCCGCACCTCTCCCGCACACCCAGGGCGCCCGCAAGCCGGACCCCGACCACTCCGGCCGCCACCACAAGGCCACTCCCTGGCCGGAAGCCCGTGAGATCGCCGCCCACGCCGCCCGCCCCCAGAGCCTCAAGGGCACGGCCGCCCGCCGCGCTCCCGTCTCCGTAAGCCTCGACGCCGCGCTCGGCCTCACCCTGGCCGCTCCTCTCACCGCTCTCACCGACCTGCCCTCCTTCGACACCTCGGCGATGGACGGCTGGGCCGTCGCGGGCCCCGGCCCCTGGGCCGTACGGGAAGAAGGCGTCCTGGCCGGGCACGGCCGGCCCGAGCCGCTCACCGACGGCGAGGCCGTCCGTATCGCGACCGGCGCCCGTATCCCCCTGGACACCACCGCCGTCCTGCGCAGCGAGCACGGCCGCACGGACAGCAAGGGCCAGCTGCACGCCACCCGGGAGATCCAGCCCGGCCAGGACATCCGCCCGCGCGGCCAGGAGTGCCGTAACGGCGACCAGCTGCTTGCCGTCGGCACCCTCGTGACCCCGGCCGTGCTCGGCCTGGCGGCGGCCGCCGGATACGACACCGTCACCGCCGTACCCCGCCCCCGCGTCGAAGTCCTCGTCCTCGGCGACGAGTTGCTCACCGAAGGGCTCCCGCACGACGGGCTCATCCGTGATGCCCTCGGCCCGATGCTGCCGCCCTGGCTGCGCGCGCTCGGCGCCGATGTCACCGCCGTGCGCCGGCTCGGCGACGACGCCAAGGCCCTGCACAAGGCCCTCAAGAAGTCCGACGCCGACCTCATCGTCACCACCGGCGGCACCGCGGCCGGCCCCCGCGACCATGTCCACCCCACGCTGCACCGGATCGACGCGGAACTCCTGGTGGACGGCGTCAAGGTGCGGCCCGGGCACCCCATGCTGCTGGCCCGCGTCAAGGAGGACCAGCACCTCGTCGGCCTGCCCGGCAACCCCCTCGCCGCCGTCTCCGGCCTGCTCACGCTCGCCGAACCGCTGCTGCGCACCCTCGCGGCGCGCTCCGCCCCGGAGTCGTACACGCTGCCCCTGAAGGAGGCGGTGCACGGGCATCCGTACGACACCCGGCTCGTCCCCGTCGTGCTGCGCGGCGACCATGCCGTGCCGCTGCACTACCAGGGGCCGGCCATGCTGCGGGGGATGGCGGCGGCCGATGCCGTGGCCGTCGTACCGCCGGGCGGTGCGCGGGCGGGGCAGGAGACCGAACTGCTCGATCTGCCCTGGGCGTCCGCAGGCATCGAGGTGTGTTTCACGTGAAACTTCCGGGCCAGGACGCCATAGCCCGTGAGGCGGACGAGAGGGTCGCGACCTATCGGGTGAAGCTCCCGAAGAAGATCGTGGAGCATCCGTTCCGTCAGGTGGCCAAGCGAGTCATGATCGCCCTGTCGCTGCTCGTGGCGGCCGCCCTCATCGTCTACGCCGACCATGACGGCTACAACGACAACTCCGACGGTTCCGTCGATCTCCTCGACGCCTTCTACTACGCGACCGTCAGCCTCTCCACCACCGGATACGGCGACATCACCCCGGTCAGTGACGCCGCCCGGCTCACCAATATCTTCGTCATCACGCCCATGCGTGTGCTGTTTCTGATCATCCTGGTCGGCACCACCCTTGAGGTCCTCACCGAACGGACCCGGGAGGAATGGCGGCTGACCCGCTGGAGGTCCACCTTGCGTGACCACACCGTCGTCGTCGGCTTCGGCACGAAGGGGCGTTCGGCGATCCAGACCGTCTGCGCGACGGGCCTGAGGAAAGACCAGGTCATCGTCGTCGACTCAAGTTCCAAGGTGATCGAGGCGGCCGTCGCGGACGGGTACGCCGGGGTCACCGGGGACGCGACGCGCAGCGAGGTCCTGAAGCGGGCCGAGGTGCACAAGGCCCGGAAGGTCATCATCGCCACCCAGCGGGACGACACGGCCGTGCTGGTGACGCTGACGGCCCGGCAGCTCAATCGCGGCGCGAAGATCGTGGCCGCGGTCCGCGAGGAGGAGAACGCCCCGCTGCTGAAGCAGTCCGGCGCCGACGCGGTCATCACCAGCGCCAGCGCGGCCGGACGGCTGCTCGGCCTGTCCGTGCTCAGCCCCGCCGCCGGCATGGTGCTGGAGGATCTGATCCACCAGGGCAGCGGGCTCGACATCGTCGAACGGCCGGTCATAAAGGCCGAGGTGGGCAAGACCCCGCGGCAGACCGATGACCTGGTGGTCAGCGTGATCCGTGGGCACCGGGTGCTCGGATACGACGATCAGGCCGTCGGGACACTGGAGTTGACGGACCGGCTCATCACCATCGTGCGGGCGACGCCGGGCACTCAGGTCGCACCCGATACCCGGCGTCTGCAGCAGGACTGAAGCCCCCCGCTGTGCTCGTAGGCACTACTTGCGGTTGTACAGCCGCATCGTGATCGGCCCGAAGACCAGCACGAACAGGCCCGCCCAGCCCACCGACCAGGCGACCTCGGCCGCCGGCCAGTCGCCCGCCATCAACCCACGCACGGCCGAGGCCAGATGAGTGATCGGGCTGTTGTTCACGAACGCCTGGAGCCAGCCCGGCATGGTCTTCGGGTCCACGAAGACGTTGGACAGGAAGGTCAGCGGGAAGATCACCATCATGCTGACGCCCATCACCGACTTCTCGGAGCGCAGCATCAGCCCGAACATCGTCCAGATCCACGAGAACGCGAACGAGAAGGCCACCAGCAGCGCGATCCCGGCGAGCACTCCGGCCACGCCGCCGTCCGGGCGGTAGCCCAGGATGATCCCGACGGTGAGCATCACGACGGACGCGATGGTGTAGCGCAGGGCGTCGCCCAGCAGATAGCCGACCATGGTCGACGGCCGCCAGATCGGCAGCGAGCGGAACCGGTCGAAGACGCCCTTCTCGATGTCGGTGTTCACCGAGACGCCCGTGTACATCGTGATCATCACGACCGACATCACCAGGATGCCCGGCAGCAGGAACTGGATGTACTCCTTCGGGGACCCGGCCAGGGCGCCCCCGAACAGGTACGTGTACATCAGCACCATCATGATCGGGAACGCGGTGACGT
Organism: Streptomyces sp. NBC_01092; assembly: GCF_045039535.1. Taxonomy (NCBI): domain Bacteria; kingdom Bacillati; phylum Actinomycetota; class Actinomycetes; order Kitasatosporales; family Streptomycetaceae; genus Streptomyces; species Streptomyces sp. NBC_01092. The sequence goes on from NZ_CP108659.1 coordinate 5,571,515, forward strand.
CGAAGAGCTGCTCCGGCACATGCTTGATCTTCAGGATCGACCGCCAGCCGAACGTCATGGAGGCCGACCAGGCGCTCGGCCGCGGCGGGCGCTCCTTCGCGACCAGCAGCGCGGCGAGCGACTCGGCGCTGACGGGGGCGAGGTCCTTGCTCTCGGTCTGCGTCACGGTGCTCATGCCGTCACCTCGTCCTTGGTGGCATCCGTCTTGTGGGTGTCGTGTCCGGTGAGGGCGAGGAACACCTCGTCCAGGCTGGGCTGCCCCAGCGAGAAGTTGTCGACGATGACGCCGCTGCGGGCCAGCTCGGCGAGCGCGCGGCCGGCCTGTTCCGCCGCGCCCTGACCATTGGCCACCCCGGACCCGACGCGCGCGGTGAGGGCCACGGGGTCGGGCTCCAGCTTCACGTCCGCGTCCAGGACCAGCCGCAGCACCCGCTCGGCCTCGGGCCGCTGCTCCGCGTCGCGCAGCCGCAGATGGACGGACCCGGCGCCGACGGACGCCTTGAGCTCGCCCTTGGTCCCCTCGGCGATCACCTTGCCGCGGTCGATGACGGCGATCCGGGACGCCAGCTGGTCGGCCTCGTCGAGGTACTGCGTGGTCAGCAGCACGGTGGTGCCCTGGGAGACGACCGCGCGCACGATGTCCCACACCTGGTTGCGGCTGCGCGGGTCGAGGCCGGTCGTCGGCTCGTCGAGGAAGAGCAGGTCGGGGGTGTTCAGGATGGACGCGGCGATGTCGATACGGCGCCGCATGCCGCCGGAGTAGTTCTTGACCTGCTTGGCGGCCGCGTCCGTCAGCCCGAAGGCCTCCAGCAGCTGCCCGGCGCGCTCGCGCGCGGCTTGCTTGCCATGCCCGAGGAGCCGGCCCAGCAGGACCAGGTTCTCGGTGCCGGTGAGGTCCTCGTCCACGGAGGCGTACTGCCCGGTGAGGCTCACCCGGCCGCGTACGGCGTCGGCCTCGCGGACGACGTCGTGGCCGAAGACATGGGCCTCGCCGCCGTCGGGCCGTAGCAGGGTGGCGAGCATCTTCACCGTGGTGGTCTTGCCGGCGCCGTTCGGGCCGAGGACGCCGTAGACCGTGTCGGCCGGAACCGCGAGGTCCACGCCGTCGACGGCCCGTGTCTCACCGAATGTCTTCACCAGGCCGGCGGTCTCGATGGCGAGACCGGACGTCGTCTGCGTGCTCATGCTGTCGGGGTCCTTCCGGGTGGTCCTTCCACGTTCTTGGGCTACGCATGGGGAGACGTTTACGGTCGCGCAAACTCATCGGTGGCGCACGGGGATTTTCGAAGGACCCGTCCAAGGACCGAGGGAACGGGCGAAAGGACCTGGCGAAACGAGGACAAGGACCTGGCGGACACGAGGCCAAGGACCTGGGGACATGGGCGTGGGACCGAGGGGTAGCGTCCGTCCCATGCATGCGATCACGATTCCCGAACCTGGTGGGCCCGAGGCGCTCGTGTGGGACGAGGTCCCCGATCCGGTGGCCGGTGAGGGCGAGGTGCTGGTCGAGGTGGCGGCCGGCGCCGTCAACCGCGCCGACATCCTGCAACGGCAGGGCTTCTACAACCCGCCGCCCGGCACCTCCCCCTACCCCGGCCTGGAGTGCTCCGGTCGGATCACCGAGGTCGGCCCCGGCGTCTCCGGCTGGGCCGTCGGCGACGAGGTGTGCGCGCTGCTGGCGGGCGGCGGTTACGCCGAGAAGGTCGCCGTGCCGGCCGGTCAGCTGCTGCCCGTGCCCAAGGGTGTGAGCCTGACGCAGGCCGCCGCGCTGCCCGAGGTGGTCTGCACGGTGTGGTCCAACGTCTTCATGATCGCCCACCTGCGCCCCGGCGAGACGCTGCTCGTGCACGGCGGTTCCAGCGGCATCGGCACCATGGCCATCCAGCTCGCCAAGGCCGTCGGCGCCAAGGTCGCCGTCACCGCGGGCAGCAGGGAGAAGCTGGACCGGTGCGCCGAGCTGGGCGCCGAGATCCTGGTCAACTACCGGGAGCAGGACTTCGTCGCCGAGGTCAAGAAGGCCACCGACGGGGCGGGAGCCGACGTCATCCTCGACAACATGGGCGCCAAGTACCTCGACCGCAACGTCCAGACCCTCGCCGTCAACGGCCGGCTCGCCATCATCGGCATGCAGGGCGGCATCAAGGGCGAGCTCAACATCGGCGCGCTCCTGGGCAAGCGCGGCGCCATCAGCGCGACCTCGCTGCGGGCCCGCCCGCTCGCCGAGAAGGCGGCGATCGTCGCGGCCGTACGCGAACACGTCTGGCCCCTGCTGGACGCCGGTCAGGTACGCCCGGTCGTCGACCGTGAGCTGCCGATGAGCGAGGCGGCCGAGGCCCACCGGGTGGTCGAGGAGAGCGGACACGTGGGCAAGGTGCTGCTCGTCGCGCCGTAGGGCAGCCGCACCACAAGGCGTGACGGCCTCCAGGTCGCCCACCGGACCGGCCCCGGCCCGGAGGACACCCGCTAGCCGCGCCGCAGCCGGAGACCCACGAAGGCGAGGCCCAGGCCCAGCCCGATCAGCACGAGCCCGGCACCGAGGGGCAGTACTTCGAGCACGGGCTCGGCAGGGCCGTCGGCATGCGGGGCGGGGTGCAGTGCGGGGCGGTTCGGTGGGATGGAGGGCACCGGGTCCTGGGTGGCGGCGTCGGCGGCGTCCGAGCTCTCGGGCACGCCGCCCCCGTCGTCGTCCCCCTCCCCTTCATCCTCCCCCTCCGGCCGCCCGGAGCCGTGCCCCTCGTCGGCCCGCTCGCCGCCGTCCGGCCTGTCCCGTGCCGCCTCCTCGTCCTCCAGCGGCCCCTTCTCGCGCCCGGGCCGCTCCCGTCCCGCTCCCGCCCGGCTCCCCGCCCGCGAGGGCTTGTCGGAGGGGTCGGGAGAGGACGCGGCGGGCCCATGAGCGGTGGGCGAGGCCGACGCCCTGGGCCGCTTCACCGCCGTCTCGGAACGCTCGTCGGACGGCTCCTGTGACGACTGCTCCGCGGACTCTCCGGACTCTCCGGATTCCCTGGATTGCCCGGACGTCTGCGCAGGCGAGGCCGTGGAGCCGGACGGCTTCTCGTCCTGCCCCGGAGGAACGGAGGAAGGCTCGCCCTCTGCCTCGCCCATGCCGTCGCCCATGCCGTCGCCCTCGGCCGCGGCGCTCGGCGGCGACGTCCCGGAGGCAGCCGTCGGCGAACCCCCGGCCTCCCAGGGAAACCCGGACGACCAGCCCACGCCCGCGGAACCGGAGGACGACTCGGACGGGGCCGCACCATGCGGGTCATCGAGCCCGTACGACACCCCGGCCCCCCACAGCCCGACGGCCAGCCCGGTCACCACCACGGTCAGCGTCCCCGCCGGCCACGACGCGGCGCGCGGCCCACGCGCAGCCGCTCGCGCACGCCCCCGCACCACCCCCAGCCAAGAAGTCATGGAACAACCCTCACAGCACCTGGCGCACCCGGCATTTCGGACTCCGCCACCCGACTCAATCAGTGGGGACGTAAACGGTGGATCACCCCACACCGGGGGCACCACGATGATGAGCTGTGCGGGTGCGAGAGAATGGCGGCATGGAGATGCCGAGGAACGAAAGGTCGCCCGAGAACCCCCAGATCCTGGTCGTGGGCCAGGACGGGATGGCGCTCACCGGCGGCACCGGAGACGAGGACTCCCGCGAGATCCCGGTGACGGAGCAGGTCGAGCAGCCGGCGAAGGTCATGCGGATCGGAAGCATGATCAAGCAGCTGCTGGAGGAGGTGCGCGCGGCTCCTCTCGACGAGGCCAGCCGCGTCCGGCTCAAGGAGATCCACGCCAGCTCCGTGAAGGAGCTGGAGGACGGCCTGGCCCCGGAGCTCGTCGAGGAGCTGGAGCGGCTCTCCCTGCCGTTCACCCACGACGCGACCCCGTCCGACGCGGAACTGCGCATCGCGCAGGCCCAGTTGGTGGGCTGGCTGGAGGGCCTTTTCCACGGCATCCAGACCACGCTCTTCGCCCAGCAGATGGCCGCGCGCGCCCAGCTGGAGCAGATGCGCCGGGCCCTCCCGCCGGGAGTCGGCGGCCACGAGGACGGTGAACAGCACCCGGGCGGCCGCGCGGGCGGACCGTACCTGTAAACACCCTCCCCGATACGCGAAGAGCCCAAATACGCGAAGAGCCCAGATACGCGAAGGGCCCGGCAGCCAGATGCTGCCGGGCCCTTTCAATGCGCTGGGATCACTCCGGATTGCCCGTCGAGACCTGGAACTCCATCTCCGGCGGGTCGTCCGGGTCGAAGTCCTTCCCCGCCGTGGGCGACTGCCGCATCACGGTGCCGTCACCGAAGGTGTTCTCGTCGACGGCGACCTTCTTGTACTCCCACCCCGCGGCTTTGAGGCACGCCTCGACCGACGTCCAGTGCTTGAACGCAAAGCTCGGCATCGTCACCTTGTCGGGGTCGAGGTACGACTCGCTCGGCTCGGTGCAATCGCTCGTCTCGACCGTGTTCTCGGTGTCCCCCGCCCGGTACCCCGCCTCCTTCGTCGTCGACGTCGTCGGGGTCTCACCGCCCCCGCCCCCGTCGTCCTCGGAGCCGCCGCCGCCGTTCAGCGACAGCGCCGCGATCAGGCCGACCACCGCGACGACGGACACCACGATCGAGCCGATGATCACCGACCGGTTGTTCTTGCCGCCGCTCGAAGTGGGCCGAGTCTGGGGCGACATGGTGTACGGCGGCGGTGTCGCGTGGCCCGGCTGCGGGGAGTACGCCGCCGGCGGGGGCGTCTGGAAACCGGGCTGCTGCTGCGGGTAGCCGTAGGCCGGGGAGGGCGGCGGGGTGCCGTACGGGTTCGGCGCCGGGGTCGGCTGGTACGGCATCTGGACCGGGCCCCCGGGCGGCGGCGTCTGGCCGACCGGCGGGAACACCGAGGCGCCGACGCCCTGGCCGCTCTGCGTGTTCGCGCCCGGCACGATGCTCGGCGGGGCCGCCTGGAAGGACGCGGCCACGCGCAGGCACTCGTCGCGCATGGCCTCGGCGCTCGGGAAGCGCTCGTTCGGGTTCTTCTTCAGCGCGCGGGCGACCAGCGCGTCCACGGCCGGCGGCAGCGCGCGGTTGATCGAGGACGGAGCAACCGGCTCCTCCTGCACATGCGCATATGCGATCGCCAGCGGGGAGTCCGCGTCGAACGGCAGCCGCCCGGTGACGAGTTGGAACAGCATGATGCCGACCGAGTACAGGTCGGAGCGGGCGTCCACGGCCCGGCCCAGCGCCTGTTCCGGCGAGAGGTACTGCGGGGTGCCGACCACCATGCCGGTCTGTGTCATCGAGGTCACACCGGACTGCATGGCGCGCGCGATGCCGAAGTCCATCACCTTGACCACGCCACGCTTGTTCAGCATCACGTTGCCCGGCTTGATGTCGCGGTGGACCAGCCCCATCTCGTGGCTGATCTCCAGGGCGGCGAGGACGTCCGCGGTGATCTTCAGCGCCTTGTCGGCGGGCACCGCCCCCAACTGCCGTACGTCCTCGTCGAAGACGGAACTGAGCGGGCGGCCCTCGATGTACTCCATGACGATGTACGGCGTCGTCATGCCCTCGACGGTGTCCTCGCCCGTGTCGAAGACCGAGACGATATTGGTGTGCGTGAGCTTGGCCACGGCCTGGGCCTCGCGGCGGAAGCGCTCGCGGAAGGCCTGCTCGCGGCCGAGTTCGGTGTGCAGGGTCTTGACCGCGACCTGTCGGTCGAGCACGGAGTCGTAGGCGAGGTGCACCGCGGCCATGCCGCCCTGCCCGAGCAGGTCACGCAGCTGATAGCGGCCGCCGGCCAGCGACCGCCCCGCGGATGCGCCCTGTGCGCCGTCCTGGCTCATGTTCTGCGTCCCCCGTGCCTCTCGGGCGCCTGCCACCCTGTGGACCGCGCGATCCCGAGTGATCCAATGTGCTATTCCCGGCCAAGTCTGCCCCACGGCACTGACAGGTCAAGCGCGGTGCCCGTTCCGTGACCGTACGAGAAGGGAGCGTCGCGGAAGCGTTACAGGGGCCGTACGGTCGGTGCACAGAATTTGCACGAGCGGACCGGGTACCGGTTTGATGACCGGTCCGTCTCCGTCCGGCTGGGGCGACCGTCCGGGACCGACGGCTTGCGCCGAGGCTGTAGCGTGGCCGACGGAGACCGTAACAACACCGCGCGCACCGCGGGCAGAAACGACGGCGAGGACTGATGGCACAGCAGCAGCGCGCTCAGGGCCCGTCCGACCCCGAGGCGGCTGGCGGCGGTATGTCAGACGCGCCGGAAATGTGGGGTAATGGCGGACTTGTCGGGGATGGCCGTTACAGGCTGACCCGCAGACTCGGCCGGGGCGGCATGGCCGAGGTGTTCGCGGCCGAGGACGTGCGCCTCGGGCGCACCGTGGCGGTCAAGCTGCTGCGTTCCGACCTCGCCGAGGACCCGGTGTCCAAGGCCCGCTTCACGCGCGAGGCCCAGTCGGTGGCCGGCCTCAACCACCACGCGATCGTCGCCGTGTACGACTCCGGCGAGGATGTCGTGGGCGCCCACAGCGTGCCGTACATCGTGATGGAGATCGTCGAGGGCCGCACGATCCGCGACCTCCTTCTCAACGCCGAGGCACCCGGCCCCGAGCAGGCGCTGATCATCGTCTCCGGCGTCCTGGAGGCCCTCGCCTACTCGCACCAGCACGGCATCGTGCACCGCGACATCAAGCCCGCCAACGTCATCATCACCGACAACGGCGCCGTGAAGGTGATGGACTTCGGCATCGCCCGCGCCCTGCACGGCGCGCAGTCGACGATGACGCAGACCGGCATGGTCATGGGCACCCCGCAGTACCTCTCGCCCGAGCAGGCGCTCGGCAAGGCGGTCGACCACCGCTCCGACCTGTACGCGACGGGCTGCCTCCTCTACGAACTGCTCGCGCTGCGCCCGCCGTTCACCGGCGAGACCCCGCTGTCGGTGGTCTACCAGCACGTCCAGGACATCCCGACCCCGCCGTCCGAGGTCTCCGACGCCACGCCGCCGGAGCTCGACGGCCTGGTCATGCGCTCGCTCGCCAAGGAGCCGGACGACCGGTTCCAGACGGCCGAGGAGATGCGCGGCCTCGTCCAGTACGGCCTTCAGATGCTGTACGACCAGGGCGGCCACACCGGCACCTGGAACACCGGCCCGGTGTCCATGCACGAGGGCCGGCACACCCCGGCTGCGGGCTTCGCGAACACCACCGTCATGGGGCACCCGGGCGACCCGGCCTCCGGCACGACGCAGATCCCGCAGCAGATCCTGCCCTCCGGCTACGGCGGCGGGGACGACGGCGGCTTCGAGGGGCACGGCAACAGGGGCGGCGGCCGCGGCAAGCTGTGGATCCTCGCCGTCCTCGCGGTGATCGCCATCGCGGCGGGTGTGGCGCTGGCGCTGAACAAGGACGGCGGCGACGGCGGCGGCGGGGGCACCACGCAGACGCCGACCACGTCGCAGACCACCGACGAGAACAAGGCGACCGACGAGCCCACGGACGAGCCGACCGACGAGCCCACCGAGGACTACACGGACGACGGCACCGGCACGGGCACCGACCCGGACTACACGCCGACCGAGGAGCCGACGGAGGAGCCCACCGAGGAGCCCACGCAGGAGCCGACGGAGGAGCCGACCACCGCCGAGCCCACCGAGGAGCCGACGGAGGAGCCCACCGAGGAGCCGACGGAGGAGCCCACCGAGGAGCCGACACTCCCGACCACCCCGCCGGACGGCACCGCGGGCTGACCGCTGCGCCGACAACGTCCTTCACGCGCGCGTGAAGCCCGGGAACGGGCTCCACGCGCGCGTGCCGTTCACCGGGACCCGGGGCAGGGGTCAGTCCGTGAAGGCGTCGCGGACCGCGTCGTACTCCCGGGTCCACCACACCGCGAGCGCCGAGACGGCCGGGAACTGCGGGTCCGCGCGGGTGTCGCCGCGCTCGTAGTGCCAGCGCAGCATCCAGAAGTCGTTGAGCCGCTCCCACCACACGCGGTGCACGGCCGCCGCGAGCTCGCCAGGGGTGGCGCCGGCCGTACGCCGGTACGCGCGCGTGTAGGCCCGCACCTTCGGGAGGTCGAGTGCGCCGCTGGGCCGTACGAAGAAGATCGCCGCGGCGCGGACGGCCTCCTCCGCGCGCGGCTGCACGCCGAGCCGGTCCCAGTCGACGATCGCGGCCGGAGCGTCGCCCCGGTAGAGCAGGTTGTAGGGGTGGAAGTCGCCGTGCACCCAGCCGACCGAGGCACCGTGCGGGGGACGTCGGCCGGCATGCCGCTCCAGGAGCTCACGGCGTTCCAGGAGGCGGTGCCGGGCGAGTCCGTCGAAGCAGTCGGCGGGGCGGTGGCGGCGGACCCGGGCGAGCAGGTCGTCGATGAGGCCGAAGGTGTCGGCGGGGTCGGCGCTCTCGGCCGGCGCCCGCCCCTCCACCGGCATCACGCGCTCCAGGCTCGCGTGCACCACGCCCAACAACGCCCCAAGGCGCTCGCACTGCCCGCGCGTGAGCTGACCGCCGTGGCGGTGCCGTCCGTCGATCCAGGGGTGCAGGGCGTACGCGTGGCCGCCGACGAGGGCGACCGTCCGTCCGGCGCGGTCCGCCAGCGGTGGGGCCACCGGGACGCCGAGGTCGGCCAGGCGCTGGGTCGCCCGGTGCTGGCGGGCGATGGCGGCCGGGTCGGCGGTCTCGGGGTCGTGGTGGTGCTTGAGGAAGTAGCGGCCGCGGGTCGTGCGCAGCCGGTAGCCGCGGTTCAGCAGGCCCTGGTCGACGGGATCGCAGGCGAGGACACAACCGGCGGCGTACTGGCGGAGAAGGGCGCCCAGAGGGGGCGCGTGAGGCACAAGCGGTGGTACACAGGAGCGCGGCACGCGCCGATGCTAGGGCACGGGCGGATTCCGTGAGCTGGGCGTTGTCACAGCCAGTCGCTGCCGGTCGCCGTCAGTCACTTCCGGTCGCAGAACCGATCAGCACACCTTTTGCAATTCTTGATCGTTTTTGCCGAGCTGGAATACCCGGACATTTCCTTCTTCGTGCGCGAGGGCCATGTCACACCGACTGAGTGATCTGCCCCTCGACTGCTCTTCCCGTGGCCTGGCTCACCGATATAACGTGCCGTTGTTCCGGCCCCCTGCAAGGCTGTGACCAGGAGTTGTTCCCGACTTTCGAGATTTACTTGGAAATCCAAGCAAAATCGCAGGTCAGGAGGGGTTTCACAGAAATGTGGAGCACTGGGTAACGTGCTTTTTGCAGGGCGCTCGCCGGGGCACCTGTCACGCCTGTCCCCATCGAGCCGCACCCCACCCCGTGCGTCCGTAGGGCTGCAGGTGAGCCGCACTGGCACCCGGCGAACCCGGGTAGGCCGGACCGACGGAGGAGCACACGTGACCGTGGAGAGCACTGCCGCGCACAAGCCGCGACGCAGCGCCGGTACCAAGAGCACGGCCGGCAAGACAACCGCAAAGAAATCGCCGAGCACCGACCCCGAACTCGTGCAGTTGCTGACGCCCGAAGGCAAGCGCGTCAAGAACGCCGAGTACGACAAGTACGTCGCCGGCATCACTCCCGAAGAGCTCCGCGGCCTCTACCGCGACATGGTGCTCACCCGACGCTTCGACGCCGAGGCCACCTCCCTGCAGCGCCAGGGCGAGCTGGGCCTGTGGGCGTCGCTGCTCGGCCAGGAAGCCGCCCAGATCGGCTCCGGCCGGGCCACCCGCGAGGACGACTACGTCTTCCCGACCTACCGCGAGCACGGCGTCGCCTGGTGCCGCGGTGTCGACCCGACCAACCTGCTCGGCATGTTCCGCGGCGTGAACAACGGCGGCTGGGACCCGAACAGCAACAACTTCCAGCTCTACACGATCGTCATCGGCTCCCAGACGCTGCACGCCACCGGCTACGCGATGGGCATCGCCAAGGACGGCGCCGACAGCGCGGTCATCGCCTACTTCGGCGACGGCGCCTCCAGCCAGGGCGACGTGGCCGAGTCCTTCACCTTCTCCGCGGTCTACAACGCCCCCGTGGTGTTCTTCTGCCAGAACAACCAGTGGGCGATCTCCGAACCGACCGAGAAGCAGACCCGGGTGCCGCTCTACCAGCGCGCACAGGGCTACGGCTTCCCCGGCGTCCGCGTCGACGGCAACGACGTCCTGGCGTGCCTGGCCGTGACGAAGTGGGCGCTGGAGCGCGCCCGCAACGGCGAGGGGCCGACGCTGGTCGAGGCGTACACGTACCGCATGGGCGCCCACACCACCTCCGACGACCCGACGAAGTACCGGGCCGACGAGGAGCGCGAGGCCTGGGAGGCGAAGGACCCGATCCTGCGCGTTCGCCGGTACCTCGAGGCTTCAAACCACGCGGACGAGGGATTCTTCGCGGAACTGGAGACCGAGAGCGAGGCGTTGGGCAAGGGAGTGCGCGAGGCGGTCCGCGCCATGCCGGACCCGGACCACTTCGCCATCTTCGAGAACGTGTACGCGGACGGGCATGCGCTCGTCGACGAGGAACGCGCCCAGTTCGCCGCCTACCAGGCGTCGTTCGCGACTGAATCTGATAGCGGCTCCGCCGCGGTTTCGGGGGTCTGATCATGGCAGCCGAAAAGATGGCTCTGGCCAAGGCGATCAACGAGTCGCTGCGCCGCGCCCTGGACTCCGACCCCAAGGTCCTCATCATGGGCGAGGACGTCGGCAAGCTCGGCGGCGTCTTCCGCGTGACGGACGGCCTCCAGAAGGACTTCGGCGAGAGCCGCGTCATCGACACCCCGCTCGCCGAGTCCGGCATCGTCGGCACCGCGATCGGCCTCGCCCTGCGCGGCTACCGCCCCGTGGTGGAGATCCAGTTCGACGGCTTCGTCTTCCCGGCGTACGACCAGATCGTCACGCAGCTCGCGAAGATGCACGCGCGCTCGCTCGGCAAGGTCAAGCTGCCGGTCGTCGTCCGCATCCCCTACGGCGGCGGCATCGGCGCGGTCGAGCACCACAGCGAGTCCCCCGAGGCCCTCTTCGCGCATGTGGCGGGCCTGAAGATCGTCAGCCCCTCGAACGCCTCGGACGCGTACTGGATGATGCAGCAGGCCATCCAGAGCGACGACCCGGTGATCTTCTTCGAGCCCAAGCGGCGCTACTGGGACAAGGCCGAGGTGAACACCGAGGCGATCCCGGGCCCGCTGCACAAGGCGCGCGTCGTCCGCGAGGGCACCGACGTCACCCTGGCCGCGTACGGCCCGATGGTGAAGCTCTGCCAGGAGGTCGCCGACGCGGCCGCCGAGGAGGGCCGCAGCCTGGAGGTCCTGGACCTGCGCTCGGTCTCCCCGCTCGACTTCGACTCCATCCAGGCGTCCGTCGAGAAGACCCGCCGTCTGGTCGTGGTCCACGAGGCCCCGGTGTTCTTCGGCTCGGGCGCGGAGATCGCCGCCCGGATCACGGAGCGCTGCTTCTACCACCTGGAGGCCCCGGTGCTGCGGGTGGGCGGTTACCACGCCCCGTATCCGCCGGCGCGTCTGGAGGAGGAGTACCTGCCTGGCCTGGACCGGGTGCTCGACGCCGTCGACCGTGCCCTGGCGTACTGAGGAGAGGGTCGTGACGACGATGACTGAAGCGTCCGTGCGCGAGTTCAAGATGCCCGACGTGGGCGAGGGACTCACCGAGGCGGAGATCCTCAAGTGGTACGTCCAGCCGGGCGACACGGTCACCGACGGCCAGGTGGTGTGCGAGGTCGAGACGGCCAAGGCGGCCGTCGAACTGCCCATCCCGTACGACGGGGTGGTCCGTGAGCTGCACTTCCCCGAGGGCACGACGGTGGACGTCGGCATGGCGATCATCGCCGTGGACGTCGCGGGCGGGACGGCGCCTGCCGCGCCTGCCCCGGCCGCGCAGCCGGAGGCCATGCAGGAGGAGCCGAAGGAGTCGGCCAAGCCGGCGGGCTCGGGCCGCCAGCCGGTCCTGGTCGGCTACGGCGTGGCCCAGACCTCGACGAAGCGCCGCCCCCGCAAGGGGGCCGACGTCCCGCGCCAGGAGCCCGCGGCGCAGGCCCTGCAGGCCGAGCTGAACGGCCACGGTCACGGTCCCGCCGCGGCGGTCGCCCCGCCCCGGCCGCTGGCCAAGCCGCCGGTGCGCAAGCTGGCGAAGGACCTGGGCGTCGACCTGGCCACGGTGACGCCGACCGGCCCCGACGGCATCATCACCCGCGAGGACGTCCACGCGGCGGTGGCCCCGCCGGCCCCGGCCGCCGAGCCGGTGCCCCAGGCCGCCCCGACCGCGCCGGCCGCCGCGCCCGCCCCGGCGCCGTTGGCCACCTACGACACGGCGCGCGAGACCCGTATCCCGGTCAAGGGCGTCCGCAAGGCGACGGCCGCGGCGATGGTCGGCTCGGCGTTCACGGCACCGCATGTCACGGAGTTCGTGACGGTGGACGTGACGCGCACGATGAAGCTGGTCGAGGAGCTCAAGGAGGACAAGGAGTTCGCGGGCCTGCGCGTGAACCCCCTGCTGCTGATCTCCAAGGCCCTGCTGGTCGCGATCAAGCGCAACCCGGACGTCAACGCGTCCTGGGACGAGGCGAACCAGGAGATCGTGCAGAAGCACTACGTGAACCTGGGCATCGCGGCGGCGATCCCGCGCGGCCTGATCGTCCCGAACATCAAGGACGCCCACGCCAGGACCCTCCCGCAACTGGCCCAGGCGCTGGGTGAGTTGGTGGCGACGGCGCGGGAGGGCAAGACGACCCCCGCCGCGATGCAGGGCGGCACGGTCACCATCACCAACGTCGGCGTCTTCGGCGTCGACACCGGCACCCCGATCCTGAACCCCGGCGAGTCCGCGATCCTCGCCATCGGCGCGATCAAGCTCCAGCCGTGGGTCCACAAGGGCAAGGTCAAGCCCCGCCAGGTCACCACCCTGGCGCTCAGCTTCGACCACCGCCTGGTCGACGGCGAGCTGGGCTCCAAGGTGCTGGCGGACGTGGCGGCGATCCTGGAGCAGCCGAAGCGGTTGATCACCTGGGCGTGAGCCACGGGCGACAGCGAAAGGGGCGGCCACCCTCGGGTGGCCGCCCCTTTGCGTGTGACGCGGGGGTCAGCTGATGCGGGCGTAGCCGTAGCTGATCAGCTTCTTCACATCGGTCGTGCGGTTGGCCTCCGAGGAGGCGGTCAGCACGGCGCCCATGACCTGCTCGCCGTTGAGCGTGGCGGCGAAGACGAGGCAGTACTTCGCCTGGGTGCCGGAGCCGGTCTTGATGCCGAGGGTGCCGTTCCAGCCGAGCAGGGCGTTGGTGTTGTTCCAGGCCGCCATCGTCCGGGTGGAACCGGTGCTGGTGATCGTCTTGGCCGTGTAGGACTTCGTCTTCACGACGGCCTTGAACGTGGTGCTCTTCATCGCGCTGCGGGCGAGCTTCGTCAGGTCGCGCGGCGTCGAGTAGTTCGAACCATTGCTTATGCCGTCGAACGAGTCGAAGTGCGTGTTGGTCATGCCCAGGCTCTTGGCCATGGTGTTCATCTTGCCGATGAAGTTGGCCGTGCGGGCCTTGACCGTCGTGCCGGTGCCGAACTTGTCGGCGAGGGACATCGCGGCGTCACAGCCGGACGGCAGCATCATCCCGTAGAGGAGCTGACGCACGGTGACCTTGTCGCCGACGATCAGCCGGGCCGACGAGGCGCCCTTGGAGACGATGTAGTCGCTGACTTCCTTCCTGATCGTGACCTTGGTGTCCAGGTTCAGGTTCGTCTGCGAGAGCACGACCTTGGCGGTCATGATCTTCGTGGTGGAGGCGGTGAGCCTCTTCGTGTCCGCGGCCTTGGTGAAGAGGGTCGCGCCGGTCGCGCCGTTCATCAGGTATCCGCCAGGGGCGGTGATGGTGGGCGTCGTCACGGCCTGCGCGGGAGCCGCGGTGAGGGCTCCGGTGACGAGGACGGCTCCGGTCGTCACGGCGACGGCCGCGGCTCTGCGGATACGGAGGCCCTTGGTGGCAGTTATCAACTGAAATACCCCGATTGCGTCGAATGCCCCGAATATGCGGCCGAGTTGAAGGGGAAGAAAGTGGGGCCGCACGTGTGTGACATGTAAGTAGCACAGAAGGTTGTGCGGCAGCCGACGCCGATGTTGCTTCTTTGCCCGAGGATTTCGTCACGGTCCGCATGATGGACCGACGCCGCGATGCGTACGTGTTGTATCTATGCTGTGGCCATGCCTTCCGCCCCGCCCGCGCCCGTCAAGCAGCCACCCGCCGCCGACCGTGTCTACACCCACGTCAAACAGGGCGTACTGGACCGCCGTTACGAAGGCGGGACCCTGCTCACCGAGGGCGAGCTGGCCGAGGCGACCGGCGTCTCGCGCACCCCGGTGCGGGAGGCGCTGCTGCGGCTGGAGGTCGAGGGGCTGATCAAGCTCTACCCGAAGAAGGGCGCCCTGGTCCTGCCGGTCTCCGCGCAGGAGATCAAGGACGTCGTGGAGACGCGGATACTCGTCGAGGAGCACGCGGCGCGCAAGGCCGTCCCCGCGCCCCCCGGCCTCATCGAGCGCCTGGAGGAACTGCTCGACCGGCAGAAGGCACAGGCCGCCGCCGGCGACCTCGCCGCGGCCGCCGTCACCGACCGCTGCTTCCACGCGGAGATCGTCCGCAGCGGCGGCAACGAGATCCTGTCCCGGCTCTACGACCAACTGCGCGACCGTCAACTGCGCATGGGCGTCGCCATCATGTACTCCCACCCCGACCGGATCGCCAAGACCCTCGCCGAGCACGAGGAGATCCTTCAGGCCCTGCGCTCCGGCGACCCCGAGGCGGCCGTCGAGCTCGTCCACCGGCACATCGACTGGTTCTCGCACCTCGCGCGAGGTGAGGAGCGATGAGGTCCGCCGCACTGCCCGGCGACCCTCCGGGCGGCCGCCGCGCCGTCGCCATCTGGGGCATCGGCGTCTCGGTCTACTTCGTCGCCGTCATCTTCCGTACGTCACTGGGGGTCGCCGGCCTCGACGCCGCGGACCGCTTCGACGTGAACGCCTCCGCCCTGTCGACCTTCTCGATCCTCCAACTGCTCGTGTACGCGGGCATGCAGATACCCGTCGGCCTGCTCGTCGACCGGCTCGGCACCAAGAAGGTGCTGGCCATCGGCACGGTGCTGTTCACCATGGGCCAACTCGGCTTCGCCTTCTCGCCGTCGTACGGCACCGCCCTCGCCTCGCGCGCCCTGCTGGGCTGCGGCGACGCGATGACGTTCATCAGCGTGCTGCGACTCGGCACCCGCTGGTTCCCCGCCCGGCGCGGTCCGCTGATCGCCCAGCTCGCGGGCCTCGTGGGCATGGCCGGCAACCTCGTCTCCACGCTGGTGCTGGCGCGGCTGCTGCACGGGGTCGGCTGGACGGCGGCGTTCGCGGGCAGCGCGGGCGCCGGCGCCGTGGTGCTCGTCCTGGCGCTGCTGTTCCTGAAGGACCACCCCGAGGGACACGAGCCGGAGCCGCTGCCGCACCAGGGCGCGGCGTACGTACGACGCCAGGTCGCCGCGTCCTGGCGGGAACCGGGCACCCGGCTGGGACTGTGGGTGCACTTCACGACGCAGTTCCCGGCGATGGTGTTCCTGCTGCTGTGGGGGATGCCGTTCCTGGTCGAGGCGCAGGGGCTGTCCCGGGCCACGGCCGGTGAACTGCTCACCCTCGTCGTGCTGTCCAACATGGTGGTGGGCCTGGTCTACGGCCAGGTCGTGGCCCGGCACCACGAGGCGCGTCTCCCGCTGGCGCTCGGCACCGTCGCGGCGACGGCGGCGCTGTGGGCGACGACGCTTCTGTGGCCCACCGAGACGGCACCGATGTGGCTGCTGATCGTGCTGTGCGCGGTGCTCGGAGCCTGCGGGCCGGCCTCGATGCTCGGTTTCGACTTCGCCCGGCCGGCGAACCCGCCGGAGCGTCAGGGCACGGCGTCCGGGATCACCAACATGGGCGGTTTCGTGGCCTCGATGACGACGCTGCTCGCGATCGGGGTGCTGCTGGACGCGACCGGGGACGACTACACCATCGCCTTCTCGGTGGTCTTCGTCCTCCAGGCGCTGGGCGTCAGCCAGATCCTGCGGCTGCGGAAGCGAGCGGCCCGCAGGGAGCGGGAACGGCTGGTCGCCAGCAGAGTGGAGACCGTGCACGTTCCCGCGTGAGCCCGAGCGCGGCTCAGAGAGCCGGGACGAGTGTGAGGTAGGCGAGTCCCAGCACCCCGCGGTAGCTCATCCACTGGGCGCGATGGCGGTCGAGGCGCTCACGGGTCTCGTCCGCCAGGGGGTGACCGGGGTGCTGGGCCAGCCACACCTCGAGGTCCGCCTGATACGCCGCCTCGAACTCCTCCCACTCGTCGAGGTTCGCCGTCTCCGTCCACTCGGGGCGAAAGCCCGCGGCGACCACGAGATCGAGGAGAGTGGCGAGGTCGAAGTGGTCGGTGACCTGGGCGCCCGGCCACATGCCCGCGAGCTCGGCGGGGGTCGGAGTGCGCTGCCAGAAGCCCTCGCCCAGCAGGACGCGGCCGTGGTCGCTGACCAGGCGGCGCAGTTCACGCAGGGCTTCGAGGGTGTGGTCCGGCGCCGGGGCCGTGCTCAGGGCCTGGCTCGCACCCACGCACAGGACCAGGTCGGCGGGGCCGCGAGAGGTCCCCGTCGCGGATTCCTCGACGAACTCGACCCTGCCCGCCAGCCCTCTGTCCTCGGCGATACGGCGGCCCCGGGCCAGGTCCTCGGCATGCACGTCCACGCCGACTCCGGTCGCCGCGGGGGCGGCAGCCAGGGTGCGCAGCATCAACTCGCCCCAGCCGCAGCCTATGTCGAGGACGGTGGTGGGCTCCGCCCGGGTGAGCCGCTCGACGAGAGCGTGGGCCCGTGCCTCGGACAGGGGGCCGTGGAAGGTCAGGCGGGTGAGGCGTGGGGGGTGGCCGGCGGTTGCCTCGGGTGCAGTGTTGATCTCTGTGTCTGTCACGGCGGGACCGTAACCGGGGGCGGGGAGGGAGGGACAGCGGTTTTTCCCGCCTCCCCGCCCGGGCCCGGCTCGGGCGCCGCCGCTACTGCGTCACCGCTACTGCGTCACCGTGAAGTTCCGCAGGATCGCCGCCGTCAGGTCCGCGTCGCCCTCCGCCTTCAGCCGGTCCGCCACCGACTCCGCCGTCACTCGGCCGCAGGCCAGACGGACGTAGGTCTCCCAGTCGAGGGTGAGGGTGGCGGCGGGGCCGAGCGCGGGGGCCGTTTCGAGCGTGCCGCGGCCCTGGATGTCGACGCGGATCGTGCGCAGGAACTCGATCGGGCCGTGCACGTCGAAGACGATCGCCGAACTGCGGGGCGCGTCGGCCTTCACGGCGACGATGTCGGGCAGCTGGCCGAGGAGGACGTCCCGGGCCACCTGCGCGCCGGGGGAGTCGAGGTTGCCGGGACGGCCGAGGGCGGCACGCAGGTCCTGCTCGTGCAGCCACACGTTGAACGCGTGGCCCCGCATCGACTCCTCGAAGGTGAGCTCCGCGCCGAGCGGACCGCGCACCTTCGTGCCGGGATCACGGGACTCGTTGCGCAGCTGCCGGTTGCGGCGGATGATCGTGTACTCGAGCTCCGAGGTCATCTCCGGCGCCGTGTGGTGACGGCGGACGTCGACCTGCATCTCCATGTACCGCTGGTGGTCGTTGGTGACGTGGTAGAGGTCGCGCGGGAGCGTGTGGATGGGGCGCGGGTCGCCGAGCATCTCGCAGTCCAGGCCGATGACATGCGAGACCACATCACGCACCGACCAGCCGGGGCAGGGCGTTCGCCGGTTCCACTCGCCCTCGACGAGGGGCGTCACCAGCTCGGATATCGCTTCGATGGAGTGGGTCCAGGCGTCGGCGTAGGGCTGGAGGGTGGGATGCAGACTCACGGAACGGGACCCCTCGGCGGTTGGTACGTGGTACGCGGGCAAGTGGTGGCGTCGGTGCCAGTGGGAGGTGGCGGTGGGAGGTGGCGGCTGTCGGCGGGTGTCTGAAACTCCCCCAAGTTCTCGGCTGCGCTCGAACAGGGGGGACCCCCAAGTTACGCTGCTGTGAGGCACCCCGGCAGTGCTTTCGTGTGACGATCGTAGGCCCGTATGAACGGCTCGAATGCCAGGACGGTGGTAGTGTGCGCGCCTCTCTGCTCCAGATCGACGTCAACGAGGGCGAATCGGTCGAATCGCGCCGTACGCGCGTGGCCTCACTGGTACGGGAGCAGGCCGGCAGGGCCGACCTCGTCGTTCTGCCTGAACTGTGGACGACCGGAGCCTTCGCCTACGAGCAGTTCGCCGACGAGGCCGAGCCGCTCGAAGGCCCGACGTACGAAGTGATGGCGAAGGCCGCGAGCGACGCGGGCGTCTGGCTGCACGCGGGCTCGATCCCCGAGCGGGACCCGGACGGACCGCTCTACAACACCTCCCTCGTCTTCTCCCCCTCCGGCGATCTCGCGGCCGCCTACCGCAAGATCCACCGGTTCGGCTTCGACAAGGGCGAGGCGGTGATGATGGCCGCGGGCGAGGAACTCGTGACGGTCCGGCTGCCCGAGACCACACTGGGCGTGGCCACCTGCTACGACCTCCGATTCCCCGAACTCTTCCGCGGCCTCGTCGACGCCGGCGCCGAGACCCTGGTCGTCCCGGCGGGCTGGCCGGAGCGCCGCCGGGCGCACTGGACGCTGCTGGCTCAGGCGCGGGCGGTGGAGAACCAGGCGTTCGTGCTCGCCTGTGGAACGGCCGGGACGCACGCCGGAGTTCCGCAGGCCGGTCACTCGATCGTGGTCGATCCGTGGGGCGAGGTGCTGGCGCAGGCCGGTGCGGGGGAGCAGGTTCTCAACCTGGAGTTCGACCCGGGCAGGGTCGCCGTGACACGGGATCAGTTCCCGGCGCTCAAGGACCGCATGCTGGGACTGGCGGCGCCGCGCCGCTGACGGCGGGGCCGGTCACGGGGGCGGGACGGTCACGGGGGCGGCCTCAGTCGTCCCTCCGCTCCTTCTCCGCCAGGTGGATCACACACACCGTCACCGCGATCAGCAGCGCCGGATCCGCGTCGTCCCGTACGACGTCCACGCCGTACGTCTCCCGGACGTGCATCCAGCGCCTGGAGACGACGGCCAGCAGCTCGCCGTCGTACTCGATGGCGAACTCCCGGTCCAGGATCTTGCCGCTGACGTCGAGTTCCGTGCTGCCGTCGGCCAGGGCCACCCGGTAGTGGTTGCGCAGCAGGGACAGCCGTTTGCGGCGGATCGTGGCGAGCGGCGCACCGCCCCGCTCGATCACCATCGTGTCGCGCAGGGCGAACATCTTCTGGTGGATGTCGATGACGACATGCCCCTGGGTGTCCTTCAGCTCGAAGGTGTCCCGCAGCCGCATCGCCTTGCCGTCGACGAGGAACACCTTGCTGCCCCGGTCGTCCTCGATCCAGTAGTCGTCACCGAAGCCGAGGAGCCGGTCGCGTACGAGGAATCTCATGACATCAGGGGTTCCCCGCCACCCGGTCCGAAACGCCGCCTGTAGGCCGACGGGCTGAGCCCGGTCGCCTGCGCACGTGGGGCCGCCAAGTGGACACGCCCGCCTCGGGAAGCGCGAGGCGGGCGTGTGCTACCACTGCTCCGGTGACCGGGGCGTCAGCCGCGTCCGAGGCCCGGGTTGGTCGTGGTGCCGTAAGCGGTGATGGTCCTGGACCTGTCGGCCTTGAAATTGATGTTCCCGACGTTGAACCAACCGGGGCCCGTACGCCACTTCCCCTTCACACTGACCTTGATGTGGGCGTTCTTGACTACGCCGATGTTCCAGCACCCACCGCCGGGACGCTCAATCGTGGAGTTGAATGATTGGCCATGTGCCCCGCGATACTTGCCGTGAAGGACCGCATCGTAATTGCCCGTCGCGCAGAACTTGAGCGTCACACGCTGCGGCCCTGCTGCGGCCGCGGATGCGGAGGTTGCCATGGTTGCCCCCATCACAACCGTTGCAAGGGCGGCGGCCGTGCCTCCTGCGGTGCGACGCTTCCACATGTGAGACCGGGTCATCGAGTGTCTCTTCCTCCATGTCGATCGCCTGCCTGAGGCTCTCCCTCACAAGGCGGGTTGCTGTCGCCCGCCACAACGTGCACATCGCCTGTGCGGTTCAAAGGTGATTGGCTGATGGCATGGCAAAGCGCGTACGTGTCCGAGCGCCCGAACTGACCGGCAAGGGCGGCTGGATCAACACAGGTGGCAAGGAGCTGGGCCTCGCAGAGCTGCGAGGACGCATCACAATTGTTGATTTCTGGACATTTTGCTGCGTGAACTGCCTGCACGTTCTCGACGAGCTGCGTGAGCTGGAGGACAAGCACCGGGACACCGTCGTCGTCATCGGTGTGCACTCGCCGAAGTTCATGCACGAGGCCGAGCACGGCGCGGTCGTGGACGCCGTGGAGCGGTACGGCGTCGAGCATCCCGTCCTCGACGACCCCGAGCTCGCCACCTGGAAGCAGTACGCCGTGCGGGCCTGGCCGACGCTCGTCGTGATCGACCCCGAGGGGTACGTCGTCGCGCAGCACGCCGGTGAGGGCCATGTGCACGCCATCGAGCGGCTGGTGACCGAGCTGGAGGCCGAGCACGAGGCGAAGGGCACCCTGCGGCGCGGCGACGGGCCGTACGTGGCGCCCGAGCCGGAGCCGACCGTGCTGCGGTTCCCGGGCAAGGCCCTGCTGCTGCCGTCCGGGAACTTCCTGGTCAGTGACACCACCCGGCATCAGCTGGTGGAGCTGGAGGGGGACGGGGAGACGGTCGTACGGCGGATCGGCTCCGGCACGCGGGCGTTCGTCGACGGTGCCGCGGACTCGGCGGCCTTCAACGAGCCGCAGGGCCTGGCGCTGCTGCCGGACGGCTCGGTCGTCGTCGCCGACACGGTGAACCACGCCCTGCGCCGCTTCGACCTGGAGAGCGGCCGCACCACCACCTTGGCGGGCACGGGCCGCCAGTGGATGCAGGGCGACCCCACGTCGGGCCCGGCCCGCGAGGTCAACCTGTCCTCACCGTGGGATGTGGCCTGGTGGGGCGGCAAGGTCTGGATCGCCATGGCCGGCATCCACCAGCTGTGGGCGTACGACCCGGCCGACCGCACGGTCTCCCGCACCGCCGGCACCTCCAACGAGGGCCTCGTCGATGGTCCGGGCGTCGAGGCCTGGTTCGCTCAGCCGTCCGGCCTCGCCGCGACGCCCGAGCGGCTGTGGCTCGCCGACTCCGAGACGAGCGCGCTGCGCTGGGTGGACCGGGACGGCGCCGTCCACACCGCCGTCGGCACCGGCCTCTTCGACTTCGGTCACCGCGACGGCGCCGCCGAACAGGCCCTGCTGCAGCACCCGTTGGGGGTCACGGCGCTCCCCGACGGCTCGGTCGCGATCAGCGACACCTACAACCACGCCCTGCGTCGCTACGACCCGGCGACCGGCGAGGTCACCACCCTGGCCACGGACCTGCGGGAGCCGTCGGACGCGGTGCTGGCCGGGGACGACATCGTGGTCGTGGAGTCGGCCCGCCACCGGCTCACCCGGCTGCGGTTGCCGGAGGAGGCCGTGCGCGTCGACGCGGTCGCCCACCGCACACAGCGGGCTGCCACCGAAGTCGCCCCGGGCAAGCTCCAATTGGACGTGATCTTCCAGGCCCCGGCGGGCCAGAAGCTGGACACCCGGTACGGCCCGTCGACGCGCCTGCTGGTCTCCGCGACGCCGCCCGAGCTGCTGCTGGCAGGCGAGGGCGCGGACACGGACCTGTCCCGTCCACTCGAACTCAACCCCGAGGTGGCCGAGGGCGTCCTGCACGTCTCGGCGATGGCGGCGTCCTGCGACGACGACCCGGCCAACGAGTACCCCGCCTGCCATGTGCATCAGCAGGACTGGGGCGTGCCGGTCCGCCTGGCCCAAGGGGGCGCGGACCGCCTCCCGTTGGTGCTCGCCGGGATGGACGGCGAGGCGGACGCTCAGACGCCGTAGCCGTCGCTGTACCCGTCCCGCCGGTGGTGGTGGTGGTGCTCGTCCTCGACGACCGGAGTCGTCGGCGGCACCACCACCCGCTTTGCGCCGCGCGATGCTGCGATACGTCGTGGTGCCGATCAGCCCCACGATCATCAGGATGATCCCGACCAGGTCGAGATTGACGCCGTCCATCTCCCAGTCGGTCGCGAACGTGAGGATGGCTCCCACGGCGATGAGGATGATGCACCCTCCCCGAACTACCCCTCCAGGAACCCCACCAGCGAGTTCGCCAGCAGCCACGGGTCGTCCACGCCGCACAACTCCCGCACGCTGTGCATCGACAGGATCGCCACGCCGATGTCGACGGTCTTGATGCCGTGCCGGGCCGCGGTGATCGGGCCGATGGTGGTGCCGCAGGGCATGGAGTTGTTGGAGACGAAGGACTGGAAGGGGACGTCCGCCTTCTCGCAGGCCGCCGCCCAGACCGCCCGGCCCGAACCGTCGGTCGCGTAGCGGTTGTTGACGTTGACCTTCAGGATCGGACCGCCGTTGACGCGCGGGTGGTGCGTCGGGTCGTGGCGCTCGGCGTAGTTGGGGTGGACGGCGTGGCCCGTGTCGGAGGAGAGACAGACGGTGCCCGCGAAGGCGCGTGCCCGGTCCTCGTACGACCCGCCGCGCGCGAACACCGAGCGCTCCAGGACGCTGCCCAGCAGCGGCCCGTCGGCGCCGGTGTCGCTCTGCGAGCCGTTCTCCTCGTGGTCGAAGGCGGCCAGGACCGGGATGCACGGCTGCGCGGCGCCGGAGGTGGCCACCGCGGCCAGCGCCGCCGTGCCCGCGTGCACCGACAGCAGGTTGTCCATGCGCGGACCGGCGACCAGCTCCTTGTCCCGGCCGAGGTACGCCGGCGCCTCGATCGAGTGGACCATCAGGTCCCAGCCCGTGACCTCGCCGGCCGCCAGGTCGGCCGTCTCCTCCAGGAAGGCGATCAGGTCGCCGTCGCGGACGTCGCCGAGGCCCCAGACGGGCTGCAGGTGGCGCTGCTTGTCGAGCTTGAGCCCCTCCGCCGAGACCGAGCGGTCCAGGTGGATGGCGAGCTGGGGGACGCGCAGCAGCGGACGGTCCACGTTCACCAGCCGCGTCGAGCCGTCCCGCAGGGTCAGCCGGCCCGCGAGGCCCAGGTCGCGGTCGAGCCAGGAGTTGAGCAGCGGTCCGCCGTAGATCTCGACGGCCACCTGGCGCCAGCCGTGGGCCCCGGTGTCGGGCAGCGGCTTGACCCGCAGGTTGGGGGAGTCGGTGTGTGCGCCGACGATGCGGAACGGCGTGTGGGGCGCCGCGCCCTCGGGGACGTACCAGGCCACGATCGCGCCACCGCGCAGCACGTACTTGCCACCGCTCGTCCCGTCCCAGGCGTCCGTCTCCGAGACCTGCCTGAATCCGGCCTTCTCCAGCCGTTCGGCGGCGTTCGCCACGGCGTGGTACGGCGACGGGCTCGCCGCCAGGAAGGACATGAGGTCGTCGGTGTGGCCGCGATCGAAGCGGGGGGGTTCGCTCATGGGGTTCACCTTAACGACGTACGAGGGCCCGCTCCCGGAGAAGGGGAGCGGGCCCTCGTAAGGGCGATGTGGAATGTCCGTGACTGACTGGAACGACTGGCTGGAAAGGGGCGGTAGGGGCGCCCCTCGTCGGCTAGAAGGCCGCTTCGTCCAGCTCCATCAGGTCCAGCTCGACGCCCTCGGCGAGCTTGCGCGCACCGGTGACGCCCGGCAGGACGTTGGCCGCGAAGAACTTCGCCGCCGCGATCTTGCCGGTGTAGAACGCCTTGTCCTTGGCGGAGGCGGTCTCCAGCTTCTCGGCGGCGACGGCCGCGCCCTTGAGGAGCAGGTAGCCGACGACGACGTCACCGGAGGCCATCAGCAGGCGGGTGGTGTTCAGGCCCACCTTGTAGATGTTCTTGACGTCCTGCTCGGTGGCCGCGAGGTCGGTCAGCATCAGGCCGACGATCGCCTCCAGCTCCACGGCGGCCTTGGCGAGCTGCTCGCGGGCCGCGCCGAGCTCCTCGCCGCCCTCACCCAGCGCCAGGAACTTCTTGATGTCCTCGGCGAGGGAGTTGAGGGCCGAGCCCTGGTTGCGGACGATCTTCCGGAAGAAGAAGTCCTGGCCCTGGATCGCGGTCGTGCCCTCGTACAGGGTGTCGATCTTGGCGTCCCGGATGTACTGCTCGATCGGGTACTCCTGCAGGAAGCCGGAGCCGCCGAAGGTCTGCAGCGACTGGGCGAGCTGCTCGTAGCCCTTCTCGGAGCCGTAGCCCTTGACGATCGGCAGGAGCAGGTCGTTGAGGGCGTGCTCGGTCTTGGTGTCCTCGCCGGCCGCCTCCTTGACCGCGATCGCGTCCTGCACCGACGCCGTGTACAGCACCAGCGCGCGCATGCCCTCCGCGTACGCCTTCTGCGTCATCAGCGAGCGGCGCACGTCCGGGTGGTGCGTGATGGTGACCTTGGGCGCGGACTTGTCGCCGAACGCCGCGAGGTCGGAACCCTGGACGCGCTCCTTGGCGTACTCAAGAGCGTTGAGGTAGCCGGTCGACAGCGTCGAGATGGCCTTCGTGCCGACCATCATCCGCGCGAACTCGATGATCCGGAACATCTGGCGGATGCCGTCGTGCTTGTCGCCGATCAGCCAGCCCTTGGCGGGGTGCTGGTCGCCGAAGGTCATCTCGCAGGTGTTGGAGGCCTTCAGGCCCATCTTGTGCTCGACGTTCGTGGCGTAGGCGCCGTTGCGCTCGCCCAGCTCGCCGGTCTCGAAGTCGAAGAGGTACTTCGGGACCATGAAGAGCGACAGGCCCTTGGTGCCCGGACCGGCACCCTCGGGGCGCGCGAGCACGTAGTGAAGGATGTTCTCCTCCATGTCGTGCTCACCTGAGGTGATGAAGCGCTTGACGCCCTCGATGTGCCAGGAGCCGTCCTCCTGCTGGATCGCCTTGGTGCGGCCGGCGCCCACGTCCGAGCCGGCGTCCGGCTCGGTGAGCACCATGGTGGAGCCCCAGGTCCGCTCGACGGCGATCTGCGCGATCTTCTTCTGGACGTCGTTGCCCTCGTCGTAGAGGATCCCGGCGAACGCCGGGCCGGAGGAGTACATCCACACGGCCGGGTTCGAACCGAGGATCAGCTCGGCGTACGACCAGATCAGGGACGGCGGAGCCGTCGTGCCGCCGATGGCCTCGGGCAGGCCGAGGCGCCAGTACTCGGAGTCCATGAAGGCCTTGTAGCTCTTCTTGAAGGACGCCGGGACCGGCGCGGTGTTCGTCTCGGGGTCGAAGACCGGCGGGTTGCGATCGGCGTCGGCGAAGGACTCCGCCAGCTCGTTCTCGGAGAGGCGGGTCAGCTCCTCCAGGATGCTTTTCGCGGTCTCGACATCCATCTCCTCGAACGGACCCGTGCCGTACAGCTTGTCGCGTCCGAGTACTTCGAAGAGGTTGAACTCGATGTCGCGGAGGTTCGACTTGTAGTGCCCCATGGTCACGGCTCCGTAGAGGGTCGGCGAGGCACTTGGTTCCTCGCGCTAGTTCACGTACCAACAAGTAGCTACGATGATGCTACCCGCCAGTAATAAGACGCAACCCCGATCCGTAATCTGTGACAGGTCACACCGGAACCGTCAGCGTCGCCGTGTAACCGTCCGCCACGCTGCCCTTCATCGCGGCCAGCTGCTGGTCGTAACCGTCGCTGAAGATGCCGTCCGTTTCCAGGGAGAGGCTGGTGAGGTTGCGCACGCTCTCGGCGTAGCCGTCCGTGGCGTAGACCCTGTCGCAGACGTCCTTCGGGAAGGCGAGCTGCGAGGTGTTCGTGAGGGAGGTGGCCGCCGTGGCGTCCGCCAGGCTGCCGTAGACCTCGAAGTGGATGTGCGGCCAGCGGCCCGAGTAACAGCCGGGGAAGATGCTCGTGAAGGTGACCTGACCCAAGCCGTCGGTCTCCTGGACGCCGCGCAGGTAGTTCTCGTCGGTGACGCCCTCGGAGTACAGGGAGTAGTCGCCCGCCCGGTCGCAGTGCCAGATGTAGACCGCGGCGCCCTCCTTCGGCGTCCCGCAGCCGGAGGCCGCGTCCACGACCGTCAGCGTGACGGTCAGGGGCACGCCCTCGGCGGTGCCGCCCGCGGAGTCGCCGAAGCTCTTGGTGATGTCGCTGCGCACGACACCGCTCTCCTTCAGGACGTTCACGCCGTTCGAGCCGTCGCCCGGGAAGGGGCCGGCGGTCTCGTCCGGGATGGTCGCGCACTCGGCGGGCGAGGCGGAGGCGCCGGAGCCCTTGGAGGAGCCGGCGGCCGAGGTGTCGTCCTCGGAGGTGCAGCCCGCCAGCGGGATCAGGCCCACCCCTGCCATCAGCCCGATCATGCGTCGGCGGGCGAGGAGGGGAAGGTCGTGGGAGAGCCCTCTGTCGTGCTCGTGGGCCTCGTCGTCGTGGTGTCGGTGCATGGCTGTCCCCTTGCCGGTGCGGTGCCCTGCGCGGCACTCCTCGCGATACGGCCGACGCTATGAGCGGAGGCTGTGCGAAACCAGCGCGGTGACTGTCGAGTCGCTGTCAAGTCGCTGTCGGTTTGCCGGAGCGCCGGTACCCGCCCGTTCCGCCCGCCGCTGTCGGTACGCTTGCGCCCATGTACGGCTACGACCAGAACGTCGGCGCACAGCAGCAGTACGCCCCGCCGCAGCAGCCCATGGCCGGTGGCGTCGGCGGGTACGGCCAGCAGCCGCCGCTCTACCCCGAGCCGTCCCCGCCCTCCCTCGCGGACGCGGTGCGGGCCTTCACCACCGGGCAGATGGCCGCCGAGGACTTCCAGCAGGTCTTCGCGACGTCCAAGGTGTACTGCCCGCGCGGCGACAACCCGGGCTTCCTCGCCCTGCACAACACCCAGCAGCCGGTGATCCCGATGTTCACCTCGCTGAAGGAGCTGCGCAGGTACGCGGGCAAGGAGTCCAAGTACTTCGTCATCACCGGCTCCGAGGTGATCGACCTGCTGCCGACCGGCTACGGCTTCGTCGTCGACATGGAGGGCGAGCACCGCATGGTCTTCGACGCGAAGGCCGTGGAGCAGATGGTCGAGTTCGCGATGCGGCGGATGTACGGGTAGCGCTCAGGATCCCGGTGTTGTGAGGCGCAGCGCCAGGCCGTCGAGGACGATGTCCAGGGCGTTCGCGAACTTTGTGTCCCGCATGGTCGCCGGGTCCGTGGTGGCGACCTCCTCCGTCTCGGCGTAGCCCTTCGCCAGGTGTTCGTGGTCCGCCACCGCCTGCTGGGCCGCGGGCATCAGCCGCGCGATGAACTCGGCCTCCGTCTCGCCGGAACGGGCGACCGTGATGAGCCAGGCGCCCTCGGTGGTGCTCATCCCGATGACGTACGACAGGACCGCGTCGATCGCCCCGCTGGGGTCCGGGAACCCGGCGGCCGTGAACAGGGCGGCCAAGCGCTCCGAGTACGACATGAGGTTGGGGCCGAGGTAGGCGAGGCCCGCCTGGCCGAGGACCGAGGACAGCCACGGGTGCCGTAGCGCCGTCGTGCGGAAGGAGTGCGCGGCCTGCGCCACGGCCGCACGCCAGTCGGGGCTGTCCGCCGGCGGTACGTGGATCTCGGCGGCGACCTCGTCGACGGCCAGCTCCATCAGCTCGTCCTTGGTGGCGACGTGCCGGTACAGGGAGGCCGCGCCGGCGTTCAGCCTGGTGGCGAGCTTGCGCATGCTCAGCGCCTCGACGCCCTCGGCGTCCAGCATCACGATCGCCTCGCGCACGATCGCGGCGCGGCTGAGCGTGGGCTGATCGGGCTCGCGCTGGGGGCGGGCCCAGACGGAGGGGATGGGGCTCTGCTTCGTCGTCCTGGCGGCCATCGACACTCCTTCACATCCCGGCGTACGGCGTTCGCATCGAGCGTACAGGAATCGATGGTTGCGAACGCTGTTCCGCTGTGCGTACAGTGTTCGCAACGAAGGAACGGTGTTCACGAACCAGGAGGGGGACGTCATGGACGTCAAGGGAACGCGTGATCCACGCCGCTGGTGGATTCTGATCGTGCTGTGCCTGAGCACGCTGGTGCTGGTCGTCGACAGCATGGCGCTGACCGTGGCGGTGCCGGTGATGACCGGGGAGATCGGGGCGAGCACGCAGGAGACCCAGTGGATCCTGGACTCCTACATCCTGGTGTTCGCGGGTCTGCTGCTCACCTCCGGCAGCCTGGGCGACCGGTTCGGGCGCCGGAAGGTGATGCTGATCGGGCTCCTGCTCTTCGGGGCGGCCTCACTGGCCGCGACCTGGTGCACCAACCCCGGCGAGGTGATCGCCGTCCGCGTCGCGATGGGTGTCGGCGGGGCGCTGATCATGCCGTCCACCCTCTCCATCCTCATCACCGTCTTCGACGAGGACGAGCGCGGCAAGGCGATGGCGGCCTGGAGTTCGGTGTCGATGCTCGGCCTGGTCGGCAGCCCGGTGCTGGGCGGTGTCCTGATCGAGCACTTCTCCTGGCAGTCGATCTTCTTCATCAACGTGCCGATCGTGGTGCTCGCGATCGTCGCCGGACTGACGCTGATGCCGGAGTCCAAGGCGCCCTGGCAGAAGGCCGATCCGCTGGGCGCGGTGCTGTCGGCGACGGGCATGACGGCCCTGGTCTGGTGGATCATCGAGCTTCCGCAGCACGGCGCGCTGGGCGGACGCTCCACGCTCACCCTGGTCGTGGCGCTCGCCTCGCTCGCCGGCTTCGTGATCTGGGAGAACGTCACCAAGTCCCCCATGGTCCCGCTGGTGCTGTTCAAGCACCGCAATTTCAGCGGCGGTTCGCTCTCCCTGGCGCTGGTCCAGATCGGCAACGGCGGTCTGCTGCTGGTCCTGACCCAGTACCTGCAGTTCGTGCTCGGCTACTCGCCGATCAAGGCGGGCCTCGCCTTCCTGCCGCTGGCGATCATGGCCCTGATCGGCAACGGCGTGGGCGTCAAGCTCGCCGCGAAGTACGGCAACCGGTGGGTGATCCTCGCGGGAATGCTGGTGATGGTGGCCTGCTTCGCCCTCATGGCCACGGTCTCGGCGGACTCCGGCTTCACGGTCCCGGCGGTGGCGCTCGGCCTCCTCGGTCTCGGCGCGGGCCTCGCGATGCCGGCCGCGGTCGGCGCGCTGATGGGCACGATCCCCGAGGACAAGGCGGGCGTCGGCTCGGCCCTGAACGACACCATCCAGCAGGCAGGCACCGCGCTGGGTATCGCGATCCTCGGCTCGCTGCTGTCGAGCGGCTTCGCGGACCGGATGCCCGAGGGGACGCCGGACGAGGCGAAGCACTCGATCGCCGGTGCGGTCGCCGGTGGCGACGCCTCTCTGATCGCCGCGGCCCGCGAGGCCTTCACCGCCTCGATGTCCACCACCTTCACGGTCAGCGCGATCGGTGTCCTGGCGGCGGCGCTGCTGGCGACCTTGGTCATGCGCGATGACCGGCAGAAGCCGCACAAGGCCGCCCGTACCACCGACGAGCAGCAGGAACTGGTCGTCTGATCCCACCGCCGCGGCTCTTCCTGACACACTGAGCCGCCGCCGAAGCACCGGATCCTCGTGACGAAGGCCGGCGCCCGCCCAGGGTGTCGGCCTTCGGCCGTGCCCGGCGGGAATGGCCGCCGGGCTTTTCCCGTTAGGGGTAGCAAGAAGTTCAACGCTCAACTAAAGTGGACGCACAAGGAGGTACCGACATGCCTGCAGTGACCGTCGAGAACCCGCTGACGCTGCCCCGTGTCGCCGCGCCCGCGGAGGCCGTGGCCCGTCCCGTGCTCGCCGTCACGACCGCGCCTAGCGGTTTCGAGGGTGAGGGCTTCCCGGTGCGCCGTGCGTTCGCCGGGATCAACTACCGCCACCTGGACCCGTTCATCATGATGGACCAGATGGGCGAGGTGGAGTACGCGCCGGGTGAGCCCAAGGGCACCCCCTGGCACCCGCACCGCGGCTTCGAGACCGTCACCTACATCATCGACGGGATCTTCGACCACCAGGACTCCAACGGCGGCGGTGGCACCATCACCAACGGCGACACCCAGTGGATGACGGCAGGCTCGGGCCTGCTGCACATCGAGGCCCCGCCGGAGTCGCTGGTCATGTCCGGCGGTCTCTTCCACGGCCTGCAGCTGTGGGTGAACCTGCCGGCCAAGGACAAGATGATGGCGCCGCGCTACCAGGACATCCGCGGTGGCAACGTCCAGCTGCTCAGCACCTCCGACGGCGGCGCGCTCCTGCGTGTCATCGCCGGTGAGCTGGACGGCCACCAGGGTCCCGGCATCACCCACACCCCGATCACGATGATCCACGCGACCCTCGCCCCGGGCGCGGAGATCACCCTGCCGTGGCGCGAGGACTTCAACGGCCTCGCGTACGTCCTCGCGGGCCGCGGCAGCGTGGGTGCGGAGCGCCGGCCGGTCCACTCGGGCCAGACGGCGGTCTTCGGCGACGGCGGTTCCCTGACCGTCCGCGCGGACGAGAAGCAGGACTCCCACACGCCGGACCTGGAGGTCGTCCTCCTCGGCGGGCAGCCGATCCGTGAGCCGATGGCCCACTACGGCCCGTTCGTCATGAACACCAAGGACGAGCTCATGCAGGCCTTCGAGGACTTCCAGAAGGGCCGGCTGGGGACGGTCCCGGCGGTGCACGGAATGTCGGAGGGCGGGCTGTAAGCCTGCCGGTCACCTCCAGAGGGTCCGGCCTCTGCCGCTCATGCGGCAGAGGCCGGACCCTTTTCGGCGTTGCATGATCACGGGCGTGTGACGGACGTAAGGGTCCTGTGCCGAGGGGAACGCGGGCCGTGGGCATGCCGTCCTGTGCCGTGTCCACATGTTGTTGCGGGGGAAGGACCCACCTCATGCGCGCTCGCGCCCGTATCTCCACCACTGCCGCCGTCTTCGCCCTCTCGGCGCTGGCCCTGACCGCCTGCGGCGGCAACGACGACAGCAAGGCGGACGGCGACAAGACGTCCGCGAGCGCCTCCGCGTCGACCGGCAGCTCCTCCGGCAACTCGGCTGGCTCGGCGTCGAAGACGAAGGGGACCGGCACGGGCGGCGGCGCCTCCACCGGCGACAAGGACACGAGCTCGGGCACCGGCGGCGACAACGGCGGCGACGGCGGTGCCACGTCGGCGTGCAGCACGAAGAACACCGAGGTCGCGTTCGTCCAGTCCGGCGAGCACGCCGGCGAGCAGGCGCCGGCCACGGGCTACATCCAGGTCACCAACACCTCGAACGCCCCCTGCACCATCGTCGGCGCCACCACGCTGACGGCCAAGGACGACCAGGGCAAGGCAGCCCCCATCGAGACGGACAACGCGGGCAACGGCACCGACGCCGTGGACGTCAAGGCCGGCGGCACGGCTAAGGCGTACGTGGCCTACACGGACGTCAACTTCGAGGGCAGCGCCTCGGGCCGTGAGGTCTGCGCAGTGCAGGCGTCCAAGGTCGAGATCGCCCTGCCCGACGACGTGGCGCGCACCGTGAACGTGACCAAGGACGGCGGCGCCGCCGGCTCCTTCAACGTGTGCACGACGGACGTCCGGGTCGGCGCGTTCGAGACCGCCTGAACGACCCTTCCGCCGGGCCTCTCGTCATCCGTCACCCGCCCGGTCCGCCCGCGCACGACAGCCTTGCCCCGCACGTGATCCGCTGGAACCGTGCAGGCCCCCACCCCGCTGCTCCCCGACCCTGTCCGGCGGCTCGCCGCCTGGTGTGTGGTCGTGTTGCTCGTCGCCGGGGTGGTCTACGTGGGGATCCGGCTGGCCGTGGAGTTCAGTACGGCCGTGGTGCCGGTGCTGCTCGCCCTGCTCGGGACCGCCCTGCTCGGGCCGTTTCACCGGCGGCTGGTGAAGGCCAGGGTGAACCGGTCCGTCGCCGCCATGCTCACCTGCGTCGCCGTCGTGGCCGTCGTCGGCGGCGCCGTGTACATCGTCGCCGCCGCGATCGTCGAGACCGGCGACCAGATCGTCGCCTCGCTCAAGCAGGCGGGCGAGGACCTCACCGAGCACTTCGGGGCCGCCGGGACCTCGCTGGACGACGTCGCCTCCAACTCCAGGGAACTGCTCACCAAGTTCGGCGGTACGGCCGCCTCCGGGGTCATCAGCGGCGTCAGCGTCGTGGGCGAGACCATCGCCATCGCCGTACTCGCGCTGCTGCTGGTCTTCTTCTTCCTGCGGGACTCCGACCGGGCGGCCGGCGCCCTGCGGTCCATGGTGCCGGGCGATGGCGGGGACGTCGTGGAGGCCATGGCCCGCCGGGCCTTCCAGGCGGTGGAGGGGTTCATGCGGGGAACCACCCTCATCGCCCTCATCGACGCCGTCTGCATCACCGTCGGGCTGTTCGTCCTCGACGTGCCGGGCGCGATCGGGCTCGGAGCGCTCGTCTTCGTGGGGGCCTACATCCCCTATCTGGGCGCGTTCATCTCCGGGGCCGTGGCCGTGCTGGTCGCGCTTGCCGACCGGGGGTTCGTCATCGCGCTGTGGGTGCTGGGGATCGTGCTGGCCGTGCAGGTGCTGGAAGGGCATGTGCTGACTCCGGTGATCCAGAGCCGGACCGTGCAGATGCACCCGGCCGTCGTCATGGTGGCGATCACCGCGGGAGCCTCCGTGGCGGGGATCCTCGGCATGCTGCTCGCCGTACCGCTCACCGCCGCCGCGTTCGGCGTCGCGCACGAACTGCGGGAGCGCTACGGCAACTCGACCTCGACTTCGACCTCGACCTCAATCCCGACCGGGCCGGAGCCGCCCACGGAACCCTCGGCGCCCACGGACTCGTAGAGCTCGAACCAGATGCTCTTGCCCTCGCCGCGAGGGTCGACGCCCCACGCCTGGGCCAGCAGCTCGATCAGCATCAGGCCCCGCCCCGACGAGGCCAGTTCTCCGGGGCTGCGCCGGTGGGGCAGGTCGTCGCTGGTGTCCGTGACCTCGACGCGCAGCCGGCGCTCGCCCGGCTCGCCCCGCACCTCGGCCAGCAGCAGGGCGTCCGCGTCGGTGTGCACGAGGACGTTCGTCAGCATCTCGGACAGCAGCAGGACCGCCGAGTCCACCTGGTCCGCACACGCCCAGTCGTGCAGCATCTCCCGCAGCTGGTGACGGGCGATCGCCACCCGCTCCGGCTCGGCCTGCGCGACGGACAGCACGGTGCGCCGGATCGCCGGGCGCAGGATCGCGGTGTCGCCGCAGCCCTCCTCCTGCCGGCGCAGCAGCAGCACCGCTATGTCGTCCTCGCGCCGATCGGCGAGCGGGCCGGTGGTGTGGTGGGAGGACGGGCCGTGGACGGCCTGGACGAGGGCGTCGGCGAGCCCCTCCAGGTCGCCGTCGTACTCCTCCAGGATCGTGCGGATGCGCTTCCAGCCGGTCTCCAGGTCGTGGCCACCGGTCTCGATCAGGCCGTCCGTGCAGATCAGCATGGTCTCGCCGGGTTCCAGGGTGATCCTGGTCGTCGGATAGTCGGCGTCCGGGTCGATGCCCAGCGGCAGACCGCCGGCCGTCGGGCGGGCCAGCACCGTGCCGTCCGTCATCCGGATCGCCGGGTCCGGGTGGCCGGCGCGGGCGATGTCCAGCAGGCCGGACGTGGGGTCGACCTCGACGTACAGGCAGGTCGCGAAGCGCAGGTCGTTCGGATCCTCGTCGAGGGCGCCGAACGTCATCCCGTGCAGGAAGCGGGAGGCGCGGGACAGGACGGCGTCGGGGCGGTGGCCCTCGGAGGCGTAGGCGCGCAGCGCGATGCGCAGCTGGCCCATCAGGCCCGCGGCCCGCACGTCATGGCCCTGGACGTCGCCGATGACCAGGGCGAAGCGGCCGCCCGGCAGCGGGATCATGTCGTACCAGTCGCCGCCGACCTGGAGCCCCCCGCCGGTGGGGACATAGCGTGCGGCGACGCCCATGCCCGGTATCTCGGGGCCCAGCTGGGGCAGCATCGAGCGCTGGAGGCCGTCCGTCAGCTCCCGCGCGGACTCGGTGGCCTCGGCGCGCGAGAGGGCCTGGGCGAGCATGCGGGCCACCGTCGTCAGCACGGACCGCTCGTCGGGGGTGAAGGCGACCGGATAGGTGAACGCCGCCATCCAGGCGCCCATCGTGCGCCCGGCCACGGTCAGCGGCAGGAACGCCCAGGACTGCCGGTCGAAGTGCGCGGCGAGCGGCCAGGTGAGCGGGTAGCGCTCCTTGTACTTCTCGGGCGACGAGAGATAGACGGCGCGGCCGGTGCGGACCACCTCGGCGGCCGGGTAGTCCGTCTCCAGGGCCATATGTGTGAAGGGGTCCTCGTCGCCGGGCTGATGGCCGTGGTGGCCGATGATCGTCAGGCGGTCGCCCGTGACGCCGAACACCGCGAGCCCGTCCGGTGAGAAGCCCGGCATCGACAGGCCCGCCGCGACCCGCAGCACCTCCGCCGTCGACCGGGCCTCGGCCAGCGCCCGGCCCGCGTCCAGCAGGAACGCCTCCCGCGAGCGCCGCCAGTCGCCGGTGACCGCGGTACGCCCCGCGGAGGTGCCCGGCACCGGCTCGGTGACCTCCTGGAGGGAGCCGGTGACCTCGTACGACCGTTTCTCGCGGTCGAAGGACGCGTGGAAGCGGCTGCGGCCGACCCGGACGACCCGGCCCCGCTCGTCCATGATCCGTACCCGTACCTCGCCGAGGGTGCCCTCGGCGACGGCCAGCTGGATCACTCCGCTGATCTCGTTCCAGTCCACCGGATGCAGCCGGGCCCGGACCTGGGCCTGGCTGAGGGTGGACTGCTCGGTGGGCAGCCCGAGCAGCCGTGCCGCCTCCGCGTCGACCGTGACCAGTCCCGTGGCGGTGTTCCAGTGCCACAGACCGGTCGCGAGGGCGGCGAGGACCTCCCCCACGGCGGGCAGGGGCTCACCAGTGCGCATTGCCCCACTCTAAGAAGAGGTGATCGAACGCTGCCACCGAAGCTGTACGGGGCACCTGGTCCGCAGGGGCCCGAAGCCGCGGCGAAATGGTGGGGAGGCGATCTTGGGCTGCCCGGTAGGCTTGGGGGGAGTTTCACGTGAAACAGTCCCTCGATTCACGGGAAACCAAGCCCCCGATCCGCGAAGACTGGATGAACGACGATGCATCGGTACAGGTCCCACACCTGCGGCGAGCTCCGCTCCTCTGACGTCGGCACCGACGTCCGGCTGAGTGGCTGGCTGCACAATCGGCGCGACCTGGGCGGCATCCTCTTCATCGATCTGCGCGACCACTACGGCATCACGCAGCTCGTCGCCCGCCCGGGCACCCCGGCCTACGAGGCCCTCGACAAGGTGACCAAGGAGTCGACGGTCCGCGTCGACGGCAAGGTCGTCTCCCGCGGCGCGGACAACATCAACCCGGAGCTGCCCACCGGCGAGATCGAGGTCGAGGTCGGCGAGGTCGAGCTGCTCGGCGCCGCCGCCCCGCTCCCCTTCACGATCAACACCGAGGACGGGGTCAACGAGGAGCGGCGCCTGGAGTACCGCTTCCTGGACCTGCGCCGCGAGCGCATGCACCGCAACATCCTGCTGCGTACGTCGGTCATCTCGGCCATCCGGCACAAGATGACGGCGCTGGGCTTCAACGAGATGGCGACGCCGATCCTGTCGGCCACCTCCCCCGAGGGCGCCCGCGACTTCGTCGTCCCCTCCCGCCTGAACCCGGGCAAGTTCTACGCCCTCCCCCAGGCCCCGCAGCAGTTCAAGCAGCTGCTGATGATCTCCGGCTTCGACCGCTACTTCCAGATCGCGCCCTGCTTCCGTGACGAGGACGCGCGCGCCGACCGCTCGCCGGGCGAGTTCTACCAGCTTGACGTCGAGATGAGCTTCGTCGAGCAGGAGGACGTCTTCCAGCCGATCGAGCAGCTCATGACGGAGCTGTTCGAGGAGTTCGGGGGCGGCCGCCACGTCACGTCGCCGTTCCCGCGGATCCCGTTCCGCGAGGCGATGCTGAAGTACGGCTCCGACAAGCCGGACCTGCGCGCCCAGCTCGAACTCGTCGACATCACCGACATCTTCGAGGGCTCGGAGTTCAAGGCGTTCGCCGGCAAGCACGTGCGCGCGCTGCCGGTGCCGGACGTCTCCGCGCAGCCCCGGAAGTTCTTCGACCAGCTCGGTGACTTCGCGGTCTCGCAGGGCGCCAAGGGCCTGGCCTGGGTCCGTGTCGCCGAGGACGGTTCGCTGTCCGGCCCGATCGCCAAGTTCCTCACCGAGGAGAACGTCGCCGAGCTGACCAAGCGCCTGTCGCTGGCCGCCGGGCACGCCGTGTTCTTCGGCGCGGGCGAGTTCGACGAGGTCTCGAAGATCATGGGCGCGGTGCGGGTCGAGGCCGCCAAGCGGGCCGGGCACTTCGAGGAGGGCGTCTTCCGGTTCTGCTGGATCGTCGACTTCCCGATGTACGAGAAGGACGAGGAGACCGGCTCGATCGACTTCTCGCACAACCCCTTCTCCATGCCGCAGGGCGGTCTTGAGGCCCTTCAGACCCAGGACCCGCTGGACATCCTGGGCTGGCAGTACGACATCGTCTGCAACGGCGTCGAGCTGTCCTCCGGCGCGATCCGGAACCACGAGCCGGAGATCATGCTGAAGGCCTTCGAGATCGCGGGCTACGACCGCGAGACCGTCGAGGAGAAGTTCGCCGGCATGCTGCGCGCGTTCCGCTTCGGCGCCCCGCCGCACGGCGGCATCGCCCCCGGCGTCGACCGCATCGTGATGCTGCTGGCCGACGAGCCGAACATCCGCGAGACCATCGCCTTCCCGCTCAACGGCAACG
This sequence comes from Streptomyces sp. NBC_01092, assembly GCF_045039535.1. Classification (NCBI taxonomy): domain Bacteria; kingdom Bacillati; phylum Actinomycetota; class Actinomycetes; order Kitasatosporales; family Streptomycetaceae; genus Streptomyces; species Streptomyces sp. NBC_01092. The sequence goes on from NZ_CP108659.1 coordinate 5,608,165, forward strand.
CCCAGGACCTGATGATGGGCGCGCCGACGGAGCTGGACGAGGCGCGGCTGAAGGAGCTGCACCTGTCGGTGCGGGGGCCGCAGCCCAAGTAGTCGGCTGAGTGAGGGGCCCGGAACCGTGATCGGTTCCGGGCCCTTTCAGGTTCCACAGGTAACCACAGCCCACACCCATGCCGCTTACAGCGCTCTTACCTAGCGTCCTGGCCATGACGGGAAACCACACGGCCCAAGAGCCGAAGCACAAAAGGGATCTGACGCGCCGCAAGGTCGTGGTCGCCGGAGCGGGAGCCGCCGCAGCGGTGGGCGTGGGCGGCACGCTGGCCGCCGGCGCGTTCGCGGGAGAGTCCGGGGCGAAGGGCGCGCAGGCCTCGGCGAGCAGCACCTCCACGGCCGGGGAAACCTGCTACAAGCTCACCTCGGAGACCACCGAGGGCCCCTACTACATCGACGCGGACAAGCTCCGCCAGGACATCACCGAGGACAAGGAGGGCATCCCGCTCACCCTTCGCCTCAAGGTGATCGACGCCGATACGTGCAAGCCGGTCGGCAACGCGGCCGTGGACATCTGGCACTGCGACGCGCTGGGCCTGTACTCGGGCTACGAGAGCTTCTCGGGCGGCGGCTCAGGCGGCACCCCGCCCACCGACGCCCCCTCGGGCACCCCCACCGACGTGCCGTCCGGCACCCCGACCGGTGAGCCGCCGTCCGGCGGCGGTGGGGGCGGGCACGAGGAGCCGACCAGCGACACCCGCTATCTGCGCGGCACCTGGCGGACCGACCGCAAGGGCTTCGTCACGTTCAAGACCGTCTTCCCCGGCTGGTACCAGGGCCGCTGCGTCCACATCCACACCAAGGTGCATGTGAGCGGCGAGTGGACGGACGCCGGCTACGAGGGCGGCACCACCTGCCACACCGGCCAGTTCTTCTTCGACGAGGAGTCCGTGCTGGCCTCGGCGGAGGTGGAGCCGTACTCGACCTCGACGACCGAGCGCACCACGCTCGACGAGGACACGATCTACGACCAGAGCGGGACGACCGGCGGTCTGCTGAAGCTGAAGTACAAGAAGAACGACATCGCCAAGGGCGTCCTCGCCACCCTCACGGTGGGCGTCGACCCGGAGGCCACCCACACCGGAACCTGACCGGCGGAAGTACGAGATGCGGGGCGGATGCGTGCGGTACACGCATCCGCCCCGTCGTCAGAGGCGCCGGTGACAACCAGCCGGTGTCACTCCTCCTCCGGCGGCGGCCTGAGTGCCTCCTCCTCCAGCAGGCGCTCCGCGATGTCGTCCGCCCATGCCCGCACCCAGCGGCGCAGGTCCGGGACGTCCTCCTCGGCCAGGTCCCGAGCCGTGAACTCACGGTCGTCCAGCAGTTCCGTGGCTTCCAGACGGGCCTGCAGGTCGGCCGGGTCGAAGTCGTCCCAGGCGTGGCGGCGGCCCTGTTCCTCCAGGTCGGGGAAGCTCCAGTGGGCCGCGGCGGCGTAGACGTCGGTCAGGTCGCGGGCGCTGCCGCGGTCGGTCAGGGCGCGGACCTTGGTACCGATGAGGTCTTCGAGGGAGAGCGCCGGACCGAGGTCGGTCATCACCGGCGGGTGCCAGAGGGCTTCCTTCACGAGGTCGACCGGGTGTTCCTTCGCGCCTTCCACGCCGGTGACCAGGAGGCGGGCGGAGAGCGGGTCGGTCTCCAGGGGGCGTACCCGCCAACCGCGTTCGGTCAGGCCGCGCTGGACCGCTGCCGCGATCCGGTCCATGGGCTCGGGTGTCTCGGTCGCCAGCTCCAGCGGCCCCCTCACCGAGCCCTCCGGCGTCAGACCGTGGGCCCGGATCGCGTACTCGCCCGCCAGGACGAGGGGATAGGGGGCGCCGAGCGCGAGGACGTCGGTCAGGAGGTGGTGGCGGAGCGGGATCATCGTGCGCCGATTATGGCGGCCCCGTCGAGGCGGACGGCCTCGGCGGGGCCGGACCGGCGGGCTACTTCGCCACGAACTGCGTAAGGATCGCCTGCACCTCGTAGATGTCCACGCCCTTGGTGAACGTCTTCTCGATCGGCGTCGGCGTCCCCGAGACCCAGATCTTCAGCTCGGCGTCCAGGTCGAAGGTGCCGGCGGTCTCCACCGCGAAGTGCGTGATGCTGCGGTACGGGATGGAGTGGTACTCCACCTTCTTGCCGGTGATGCCCTGCTTGTCGACCAGGATCAGACGGCGGTCGGTGAACAGGATGGTGTCGCGTATCAGCAGGTACGCGGCGTGCACCTGCTCACCGTGGCCCAGCAGACGGGCGAAGTCCTGCTGCGCCTGTCCCGAGTCGATGGTGTGCGCGTTACCGAAGAGCGCCATGAATGGATCCCCCCACTTGATGGCTCTACATGATCTTCGCAATGTATAGCGCGTCGGGGGTGTCCAGGCATAGGGGCGTAAACGATCAGGTGTCGTACGAACCGTCCCAGGGCGCGCCGAAGCCCAGGTTGTCGGGGTGGAGCTCGGCCCAGGGCTCGTCCTCGTCCTCGCCGGTGACGAGGCCGAACAGCACACCGTCGACGGTGAGCTGGAAGGGCCGTATCGCGATGTCCGTGTACGTACGCCGGGGCAGCCTGCGCAGCAGGGTCGCGAGGTGGGCGCGGGCGCGGGACAGGACCGAGTCGGGGCCCTGCGGGGCGCGCTGCTGCTCGGCCCAGGTGCCCGCGCACCAGATGTCGGAGTCGCGGTACCGGCCCTCGGCGTCGAAGGTGTGCAGCACCGCGTAGAGGCGTTTGTGCTCTTCCCAGCCGCTGTCGAGGTCGAAGTCCTTGGGAAAGGCATAAGTGACCGATCCCATGAACTGCCCGTCCGCGTAAAAGCCGATCGCGTCGGTACGGCCGTGCGGCTCGTAGGCGATCGGGATGACCTCAGGGACTGCCATGGCGGAAACCATACGGTCGCGCGGGGGGACATGGTGGCGCCGGGGTGGGATCGATGCCAACAGGATGGACAACATCCGCGTGATGTCCCCGAGTTGGGCACGGATCGGTCAAGAAATTCACGACAGCCTTCGGAAGCCGACGCGGATACCGGGGTCCTCAGGCAGCCGGGGCCTCTTCCAGACGCGGGAAGAGGACCGCGCCTTTCGTGACCGTGGAACCGGCCGGGAGCCTGCCCCAGTCGCCGGAGTCCTGGATCCGCTGATCCGCGAGGGCGCCGAGGGACGCCTCTGCGCCCAGGGAGGCCCAGAGCTTCCCAGAGGTCTCGGGCATGACCGGGTTCAGCAGGACGGCGATGGCCCGGAGGGACTCCGCGGCGGTGTAGAGGATGGTGGCGAGGCGGGCTCGGCCCTCGGCGGAATCGTCCTTGGCGACCTTCCAGGGCTGCTGCTCCGTGAGGTAGCCGTTGACCTGCTTGATGAAGTCGAAGATCGCCAGGATGCCGCCCTGGAAGTCCAGCTCCTCGCCGATCCTGCGGTCGGCCTCCGCGGCGGCCCTGGTCAGGCCGTCGTGGATGGACTGCTCCGCCGTGCCGTCGGCCGTCGACGCGGGCAGCTCGCCGTCGAAGTACTTGCCGACCATCGCGGTGACACGGGAGGCGAGGTTGCCGTAGTCGTTGGCCAGCTCGCTGGTGTAGCGGGCGGAGAAGTCCTCCCAGGAGAACGAGCCGTCCTGGCCGAAGGCGATCGCGCGCAGGAAGTACCAGCGGTACGCGTCCACGCCGAAGTGCGAGGTCAGGTCCTGCGGCTTGATGCCGGTCAGGTTGGACTTGCTCATCTTCTCGCCGCCGACCAGCAGCCAGCCGTTGGCCGCGATCCGGCCGGGCAGCGGCAGGCCGTTCGCCATCAGCATCGCTGGCCAGATGACCGCGTGGAAGCGGAGGATGTCCTTGCCGACGAGGTGGACGTCGGCCGGGAAGGTCGACTCGAACTTCTCCGGGTTCTCGTTGTAGCCGACGGCCGTGGCGTAGTTGAGGAGGGCGTCCGCCCAGACGTAGATGACGTGGTCGTCGTCCCAGGGGACCTTGACGCCCCAGTCGAACGTCGAGCGGGAGACGGAGAGGTCCTGCAGGCCGCCGCGGACGAAGTTCACCACCTCGTTGCGGGCCGACTCCGGCTGGATGAAGCCGGGGTTGGCGTCGTAGTGGGCGAGGAGGCGGTCACCGTACTCGCTGAGCTTGAAGAAGTAGTTCTCCTCCTTGAGGAGGTCCACCGGGCGCCGGTGGATCGCGCAGAGAAGGGTGCCGTCCTCCGCCTCGATCAGCTCGCCGGGGAGCTTGTACTCCTCGCAGGCGACGCAGTACGGGCCCTCGTAACTCCCCTTGCGGATCCGACCGTTGTCGTACAGATCCTGGAAGAACTCCCGCACCCGGTCCGTGTGCCGCTTCTCCGTCGTACGGATGAAGTCGTCGTTCGAGATGTCGAGGTGCTGCCAGAGGGGCTTCCAGGACTCCTCGGCCAGCCGGTCGGCCCAGACCTGCGGCGGCACGCCGTTCGCCTCGGCCGTCCGCAGGATCTTCTGACCGTGCTCGTCGGTCCCCGTGAGGAACCAGACGTCCTCGCCGCGCCCACGGTGCCAGCGGGCGAGGACGTCCGCCGCCACCGTGGTGTAGGCGTGGCCCAGGTGCGGGGCGTCGTTGACGTAGTAGATGGGGGTCGTGACGTAGTACGTCATGACCTCACTCCATCACACCGCGTCGACCGGCCTCATCTGCATTTACGCCGCCTCGCCGCCGAAGCGCTCCTTGTACGCCTCCAGGTCCTCGTCGGTGAGCTTGGCGAAGAGGACCGGGGGGACGGTGAAGGGGGTGCCGACGGGGACTGCGGTCAGGGACTTCGCCTCGTCCGGGCTCACCCAGGTCGCGGTGTCGTCCTTGAGGGCGAAGGCCTGGCGCATGGCGGCCGACGTCGACGGGATGAAGGGCTCCGAGACCACCGCGTAGAGGTGGATCAGGTTCATCGCCGTGCGCAGGGTGAGAGCCGCGCCGTCCTTGTCGGTCTTGATCTCCAGCCAGGGGGCCTTCTCCTCCAGGTAGGAGTTGCCGGCCGACCACAGGGCGCGCAGGGCGGCGGCCGCCTTGCGGAACTGGAGGGCCTCCATCTGCTCCTCGTACTCGGCGAGGAGGCGGGAGATCTCCTCGCCCAGCTTCGCCTCCGCCTCGCCGGGCTCGCCGCCCGCCGGGACCTCCTCGCCGAAGCGCTTCTTGGAGAAGGACAGGACGCGGTTGACGAAGTTGCCGAGGGTGTCGGCCAGGTCCTTGTTCACCGTGGCCGTGAAGTGCTCCCAGGTGAAGGAGGAGTCGTCGGACTCGGGGGCGTTGGCGATCAGGAAGTAGCGCCAGTAGTCGGCGGGGAGGATCTCCAGGGCCTGGTCGGTGAAGACGCCGCGCTTCTGGGAGGTGGAGAACTTTCCGCCGTAGTACGTCAGCCAGTTGAAGGCCTTGACGAAGTCGACCTTCTTCCAGGGCTCGCGGATGCCGAGTTCGGTGGCCGGGAACATCACCGTGTGGAACGGGACGTTGTCCTTCGCCATGAACTGCGTGTAGCGGACGTCGGTGTCGACGTCGTACCACCACGACTTCCAGTCGCGGGTCGACGGGTCGAGGTCCGACCACTCCTTCGTCGCGCCGAGGTACTCGATCGGGGCGTCGAACCAGACGTAGAAGACCTTGCCCTCGGCCGCCAGCTCCGGCCAGGTGTCCGCCGGGACAGGGACGCCCCAGTCCAGGTCACGGGTGATCGCGCGGTCGTGCAGGCCCTCGGTCAGCCACTTGTGGGCGATGGAGGAGGCCAGGTGGGGCCATACGCCGTCGTGCCGGGCGACCCACTCCATGACCTCGCGCTGGAGCTTGGACTGGAGGAGGAAGAGGTGCTTGGTCTCGCGGACCTCCAGGTCCGTGGAGCCGGAGATCGCGGAGCGGGGGTTGATCAGGTCGGTCGGGTCCAGGACGCGGGTGCAGTTCTCGCACTGGTCGCCGCGGGCCTTGTCGTAGCCGCAGTGGGGGCAGGTGCCCTCGACGTAGCGGTCCGGGAGGAAGCGGCCGTCGGTGGGGCTGTACACCTGGCGGATCGCCCGCTCCTCGATGAAGCCGTTCTCCTGCAGCTTGCGGGCGAAGTGCTGGGTGATCTCTACGTTCTGCTCGCTGGAGCTGCGGCCGAAGTAGTCGAAGGCGAGGTCGAAGCCGTCGTAGACCGCCTTCTGGGCGTCGTGGGCCTGCGCGCAGAAGTCCGCCACGGGGAGGCCCTGCTCCTTCGCGGCGAGCTCGGCCGGGGTGCCGTGCTCGTCGGTCGCGCAGATGTAGAGGACTTCGTGGCCGCGCTGGCGGAGGTACCGGGAGTACACGTCCGCCGGGAGCATGGACCCCACCATGTTGCCCAGGTGCTTGATTCCGTTGATGTACGGAAGGGCGCTGGTGATGAGGTGTCGAGCCATCGGGGGCTGCTCCCAGGTCGGTGTTCGTGCTTCTTGCTTCTTGTTTCTTGCTTTTCGCTGCTTTGCGAACCTTGAAATCGTAGCCGACATGGGTGGGCCGCCCGCTTCCCGTTTCGAGGTGTGGGAAGGGGCGGCCCGGGGTGCTCTTCGGTGGTTTTCGGTGGTTACGGGCGCCAGGTCGCCAGGATGCCCTCGTAGATCTCCGCGTCCGTGAGTTCCTTCGGGGTCTCGCCGGCGAGGAAGTGGGACGTGTTGTCCAGCTTCAGCTTGCGGAGGTAGTCGAAGGCTTTGTTCTCCGGGTCGCCGAACGCGACGAAGGAGAAGAACACGGTGGGGTGGGTCTTCGCGGCCTCGGTGAGGGCGTGGGTGGCGGGGGTCTTGGCGTCGGGGGCGCCGTCGGTCTGGAAGACGACCAGGGCGGGGGTGTCGGGGGCGGTCTTGGTGTGGTGGGTGAGGACTTCCTCTACGGCCGCGTGGTAGCTGGTACGGCCCATGCGGCCGAGGCCGGCGTGGAGGTCGTCGATCTTGTTCTCGTGGTCGGTGAGGGTGAGCTCGCTGGTGCCGTCGAGTTCTGTGGAGAAGAAGACGACGTGGATCTTCGGGTTCTCGGGGTTCTCGGGGCCCTCGGGGTCGAGGTGGGCGGCGAGGGCGAGGGTCTGCTCGGCGAGGGCCTGGGCCGATCCGTCCTTGTAGTAGGGGCGCATGGAGGCGGACCGGTCGAGGACGAGGTAGACCTTGGCGGTGGTGCCGGTGAGGTTCTGCTCGTGCAGGACGGTTTCCGCGGCCTTGTAGGCGGTGAGGAGGCCGGCGGGGAGGGAGGGGGCCGTGGCTGTGGCCTCGGCTTCGCCTTCGGCGTCGGTGTTCCCACCCGCACCGCCCGTGCGGGTTTCGTCGTCGGCCGCGGGTGGCCCCTGTGGGGCGTCATCGCCGTCGGCGGCTGCGGGGGTGTCGGTGGTGGCCGTGGCCTCCGCCTCGGCTTCGCCTTCGGCGTCGGTGTTCCCACCCGCACCGCCCGTGCTGGTTTCGTCGTCGGCCGCGACTGGCCCCTGTGGGGCTTCCTCGCCGTCGGCGGCCACCGGCTCCTCTACGGCCGGCTCCGGCTCGGTGTCGGGTGCGACCTCGGCGACCGGCTCCTCCGCGACCGGGTCGGGCTCCGGTTCCGGTTCCGGTTCCGGCGTCGGCTCCTCGGTCACGGCTGCCGGAGCGGGCTCGTCGGCGACGACCTCTTCGACGGCCGGGGTCTGCGCGGCAGGCTCGACCGCGGCCTGCTCCTCGGCGACCGGCTCGACGACCGGCTCCTCGACAGCGGGCGCCTCTGCGGCCTGCTCTTCGGCGACGGTCTCTTCGACGGCCGGGGTTTCCGCGACCGGCTCCTCGACCGCCGGCTCCTCGATCACCGGCGTCTCCGCAACCGGCTCCTCGACCGCCGGCTCCTCGATCGCCGGCGTCTCCGCAACCGGCTCCTCGACGACCGGCTCTTCGACGGCCGGCGTCTCCGTAACCGGCTCCTCGACCGCCGGCTCCTCAATCACCGGTTCCTCAGCCATCGGGGTTGCCGAAACCGGCTCCTCGACCGCCGCCGGCTCTGGAACCGTCACGTTGTTGAATGCTGCTGAGACCAGCTCGTGCTCGTTCTTCTCCGGGGCCGGCGCGGCCTCCGTCGGCTCCGATGCCCGTGGTTCCGGTACCTGTGCGGTGGCCGGAGGCTGGGGTTCCGGGGACGGGGAGGGGACCGTCGGGCGCGGTGCCGGCGAAGGCGTCGTCGCACCCTCTGCTTCGGCGGCACGCTCCTTGCGTGACCGGCCGAACGCGTTCCGCAGGAGAGTGAGAATGCCCATGTGCGCAACCCTTCGCGTGAGTTGATGCCCGTATATCCCTGGCCAGGACGGACACGTAAGGTTAGCGGCCCCAGATGGTGATCTTGGGCAGGGGCGGGCACCTGGGGTCCCCATACGTCAAGGGTCACATCGCGCCGCAGGGGCGCTGCGCCGGGTACGCGCAGCAACTGCCGTACAGATACCTCCAGTTCACCTTTCGTTCATTCAAAGGCCCCGCTCCCGCACAAACGTGCCCCTACCGTCCCCCACGCTGCACTCAAGGGGAAGCAAGGGGAGTACAAAGAGCCATGCGCATTCAGTTGCCGATCGTCAGTGTCAACAATGACTCGCATCACGGTGGCCGAGCGGCCCTGACCTGCCGCTTCCGGTGTGGTGACGCCTGTTTCCACGAGGTGCCCAACACCTCCGCCAACCCGTACGTCGGTGACGTCATCGCCGACGCCCTCAGCCGCCGTACCGTGATGCGCGCCGCCGCCGTCGTCACCGCGGCCTCCGCCGTGGGCGCCTCCGCCACCGTCGCCGCCCCGAAGGCGAGCGCCGCCGAGGCCGCCGCCGACACCGCCGCCACGAGCACCCGGCACGCGTCCCGCGGTGCGCGCGGCCTGCGCTTCAGCCCCGTCGCGCCGAACACCGCCGACGCCGTGACCATCCCGGACGGCTACGCGCAGAGCATCGTCATCCGCTGGGGCGAGCCCATCCTGCGGGGCGCGCCCGCGTTCGACCCGGAGAACCAGACCGGCGAATCGCAGTCGAAGCAGTTCGGCTACAACAACGACTTCCTGGCGCTCCTTCCGCTGCCGGGCGAGCACGGCCGGCAGGTCCTCGTCGCCAACCACGAGTACACCGACGAAGTGCTCATGTTCCGTGGCTACGACGCCGCCAACCCGACCAAGCAGCAGGTCGAGGTCGCCTGGGCGGCCCACGGGCTGTCCGCCGTCGTCGTGGAGAACGACCACCGGACCGGCAAGCTCACGCCCGTGTCCCGGCACCCGCTCAACCGGCGTGTGACCGCCACCAGCGAGTTCAAGATCACCGGGCCCGCCGCCGGCTCCGACCTGCTGAAGACCTCCGCCGACCCGACCGGCACCAAGGTCTTCGGCACGCTCAACAACTGCTCCGGCGGTGTCACGCCGTGGGGCACCACGCTGCACGGCGAGGAGAACTTCAACCAGTACTTCGCCAACGCCACCCGCGCCACGGACAAGCGGTACGGGCTCGGGACGGGTGCGACCGAGCGTAAGTGGGAGCGGTTCGACAAGCGGTTCGACGTGGCCCAGGAGCCCAACGAGCCGCACCGCTTCGGGTACGTCGTCGAGCTCGACCCGTACGACCCCACCTCCAAGCCGCGCAAGCACACCGCGATCGGCCGCTTCAAGCACGAGGGCGCGACCGTGCGGCTGACCGACGACGGCCGTCCGGTCGTCTACTCCGGTGACGACGAGCGCTTCGACTACTTCTACAAGTTCGTCAGCAGCAAGCGGATGAAGAAGGGCAGCAGCCGGTCCGTGCGCGAGCACAACCTCTCGCTGCTCGACGAGGGCACGCTGTACGTCGCCAAGCTCACCGGTGACTCCCCGGCCATCGAGATCGACGGCACGGGCAAGCTCCCGGCCGACGGTGAATTCGACGGCAGCGGCGAGTGGATTCCGCTGGCCACGGCGACGGCGAAGGGTGCCGAATCGCACGTCGAGGGGATGACCGCGGAAGAGGTCTTCGTCTTCACGCGCCTCGCCGGTGACAAGGTCGGCGCCACGAAGATGGACCGTCCCGAGGACATCGAGCCCAACCCGCGCACCGGCAAGGTGTACGTCGCCCTCACCAACAACACCAACCGCGGTGTCGGCGCCAACGCCAAGGCGGACGAGGCCAACCCGCGCAACGCCAACAAGCACGGCCAGATCCTGGAGCTGACCGAGCGCTGGAACTGCGCCGACAGCAAGAAGTTCGCCTGGACGCTGTTCCTGGTCGCCGGTGACCCGGACGACCCGGCCACCTACTTCGCCGGGTTCCCCAAGGACGACGTCTCCCCGATCTCCTGCCCGGACAACGTCGCCTTCGACTCGCACGGCAACCTGTGGATCTCCACCGACGGCAACCAGCTCGGCTCGCACGACGGCCTCTTCGGCGTCGCCACGCGCGGTGACAAGCGCGGTGACCTCAAGCAGTTCCTGACGGTGCCGAAGGGCGCCGAGACCTGCGGTCCGCTCATCCAGGACCGCCGCGTTCTCGTCGCCGTGCAGCACCCGGGCGAGATCGACGGCGCCACGGCCGAGAAGCCGCTGAGCGCCTGGCCCGACGGTGCCGGCAAGATCAACCGCCCGGCCGTCGTGGCGGTCTGGCGCAAGGACGGCTGCGACATCGGCGTCTGAGCCGGTGCCCTTACGGGAGTGCTGGGACCGGCGGCTGCCGCTCACCGTCGTGTTCCAGCCACGCCCGGTACGCCGGCGCCTGGCGCGCCGCCTCCCAGTACGCCTCCTCCAGCGCGGGATACACCCCGTCGAGGTCCGTCTCCGTACGGGCCGCCAGGAGGAGGCGTACCCCGAGCGGGTCGCCGCGCAGGCGCCGTACCGCCATCGTGGGGCTGTCGGCGTGGGTCGGCTGGCAGACCGCGACGACCTCGCCGGTGGCGACCAGGGCGTCGGCGGTGTAGTAGTCGCCGTGCAGGACATGCGGGTTGACGCCGGCCGCGCGGAACATCCGCTGCACGGCGTCCCACTCCCCGTCCACCGTCGGGTCGACCATCCACCGGTCGTCGGCCAGGTCACGCAGGCTGACCTCGGACTTCGCCGTGGCCGGATGGTCGGTCGGCAGTGACACGAACTGCGGCTCGCGCTCCATCAACACGCGTAGGCACAGCGCGGGCGGGATCCGCAGGGGCGAGCCCTCCACCTCGTGCACGAAGGCGACGTCCAGCTGGCCGTCGGCGACCATGCGCAGCAGGGCGTTCGGCGAGACGTTCATGTGGAGGGTGGGGTCCTGGCCGTGGCCGCGCAGCCGGCGCAGCCAGCCCGCCAGTGCCTTGCTCGCGGTGGAGCCGACCCGCAGTTCCGGGCCGCCCACCGCGGCCGCCCTCGCCTCCGCCACCAGGGCACGCATATCGGCCACCAGCGGGCGGGCGCGGCTGAGGACCAGCCGGCCCAGCGGCGTGGGGCGGCAGCCGGTTCTCGCGCGCAGGAACAGCGCGCCGCCCAGCTCCTGCTCGATCCGGCGCAGTTGTGTGCTGAGCGACGGCTGGGCGACGCCCAGCTCGCGGGCGGCCCGGTGCAGACTGCCGGTGTCGGCTATGGCGCACAGCGCGCGGAGGTGTCTCACCTCGAGCTCCATGCCCTGGAAGATTAAAGCGGAATCAAAGCTTTCACCAGCCGCACAAACCCCCTCCGATCACAGCTAATCGGGGCCCCGATAGGGCGGCGCTATCACCGATTGCCATCATCACAGCGGCCACACAGCGGCAGACACTCGCCTTGACGACTCACCCCCCACCTAGGAGTCATCGATGCGCATGTCCTTTTCCCTGTCCGCCCGTTCGGCGATAGCCGTCGGTCTGGGCGTCGCGGCCCTCGGCTTCGGCACCATCGCTCCGGCGTCGGCTGCCCCGGCTCCCGACACCGCCGGCTACATCGCCAAGTCCTCGGACTCCGACGCCAGTAAGGCCTTCTTCCAGGCCGTCCTGAAGTCGGTCGCCGAGAAGCGTGCCGAGAACCCGAGCGCCGCGGCCGTCACCGTCACCTACGACGCCTCCGGGGCGCCCGCGTTCAGCGCGCAGATAGCCCGCAGCACCGAGATATGGAACAGCTCGGTGTCGAACGTCCAGCTCCAGCAGGGCTCGAACGCCGACTTCACCTACCGCGAGGGCAACGACCCCCGTGGCTCGTACGCCTCGACCGACGGTCACGGCAACGGCTACATCTTCCTCGACTACCAGCAGAACCAGGAGTACGACTCGACTCGCGTCACCGCGCACGAGACCGGGCACGTGCTGGGTCTGCCGGACCACTACGAGGGGCCGTGCAGTGAGCTGATGTCCGGTGGCGGGCCCGGTCCGTCCTGCACGAACTCGCAGCCCGACGCCAACGAGACGTCCCGCGTCGAGCAGCTGTGGGCCAACGGGTTCGCCGCCGCGATGGACAAGGCCCTGCACAAGGCCGCCCGCTAGCACCGTCACGTACCCACCCCCCACATGGCGCGGTCGCCCTCCTGCACGGGGCGGCCGCGCCGGCTTTTTGGTTCGCCCAACAGCTCGGGGGATTTCTATCTGTGGGCGGCTGCGGGGTTTCTTGTGGTTGATCGCGCAGTTCCCCGAGCCCCTTTGGGGCGCGTTTTCAGTGTGGGGAGGCGATTGCGCGTGCCGCTGCCACCTCTTGCCGTAGGGGCTCCAGGACGCTGCCGACCGGGCCTGCCAGGTCTGTGCGGACTTCGTACGGGGTCTCGGCCTTCCGTACCCCCTCCGCCAACTCCCGCAGTTGACGTACGACCTGGGTCACCTCGGCGTTGGACGGTGCGGCCGCCCCGTGGCGTACTCGCACCTGTGCCGCCGTCGTCGCGTCCACGATGCGTTCCACCGCCACGACCAGGGGCCACCATGCGGCCGCCCGGCGTCCGGTGGGCGGTGGTTCGGTCAGGGCGCGCTGGAACTCGGTGCGGATGGCGGAGAGGTCGCGGTAGAGGCGGCGGCGCATCCGGGCGCGAGCCGGCGGGTCGACCGCGGACGGGCCGAAGGCGGCCTCGACATAGCGTGCCGTGTCGTCCACGGCGTCAGCGAGCCGGTCGCCGACCCTGGTGTGCCAGCTCTCCGGCCACAGCAGATATCCGGCGACCAGGGCGATGGCGCACCCCATGAGGGAGTCGACCAGGCGGGGCAGCAGCAGCGCGGTGCCCTGGCGGTTCAGGACGTCCGACAGGAGCAGGATCACCGGCGTGATGGCGGCCGTCTGATAGCCGTACCCGCGCGGGGTGAGCGCCGGGATCAGCGGGGCGAGCAGGAGCAGCACCGGTACGTCCCACCAGCCGCGCGGCACCTCCGACAGCACCGCCGCCGCGATCACCAGACCGGCGACCGTGCCGAGGGCGCGCAGCAGCGCGCGGGAGAAGACGGAGCCGAAGTCGGGCTTGAGGACGAAGGTGATGGTGAGGGCGACCCAGTAGGAGCGGGGGACGGGGAGGATCGAGACCAGCACCTGGGCGATGCCGATGCACAGGGCCAGGCGCAGGCCGTAGCGCCAGGAGGCGGCGGACAGGGCGACGCCCCGGGCGGCGCGCGCGGCCCGGATGCTCAGCGCGGCCGGTCGGCCCAGGCGGTCGTCGATGCCTCGGGGGTCGACGTCGGGGGTGGCGACGACCTCGGCGGCGTACCTGAGGGCGTGGTCGACGGCACGGACGGTCTCCGTGGCGTCCGGGGCGGGCGGCTTCAGCCCGGTCGGGCCGGTGTAGCCGGTCTCGACGGCGGACGCGAGATGCCGTACGGCCTGCGGGATCTCCGGCGGGAGCGGGGCGGCGCCGAGGTGGGCGACGGGGGCGGCCTCGACGACCGGCGTGATCGCGTTCAACTGGGCGAGCAGGCGGGCGAGTTCGGGGCTGCGGCCGTGATGCCGGGCGCGATGGGCGAGGACGATGTCGTACGACTGGTTCAGCGACTGGGTGACGGCGTGCCGGGCGTCGTCGTACGCCTGGGTGCCGCCGCCGACGGCTGTGAGCAGCTCGGCGACCGCCCGGTAGGTGTCCGCGACCGCGGTCCGCTCCGGCACGCCCGATCTGAGCGGCCAGGCGAGCAGCGCGAGGACCAGGACGAGCAGCCCGCCGCCGGACATCAGCAGCGGCGCCAGCCACCACTCGCCCGGCATCGCAAGACCCGCGCCGACCACACAGGTCAGCAGCAGCACAAGGCCCGACGCGGAGGCGACGGCGCCGATCGTCGAGATCATCCCGGAGGCCAGCGCGACAGCGGTGACGGCGACGACGGCGACCCAGCCGCGGCCGTACACCAGGGCGCCGAGGGTGATGCCGACGGCGCCGAAGAGCTGCGGGATGGCGATGGTGGGGACGCGGACGCGGTAGGCGGCGGCGGTGTCGCTGATGACGCCGGTGAGGGCGCCCATGGAGGCGAGGGCGCCGTAGAAGGGGCGGTCGACCGCGAGGCCGATGGCCAGGGGCAGGGCGATCGCGACGGCGGCGCGGATCACGGCGGCCCGGTTGACGGGGGCCTGCTGGGCCCGCAGGTTCCGCACGAGCCAGTCGGGGGGTGTGAGGCCGATCGGGAGCTCGCGGGGCATGCGGCCCATTATGGGCACCGGTGTTCAGCTCATCGCCGCTGGTGGAGCGTGAGGTCGGCGACAAGTGCGCGGTGGTCGGTGTGCTTCAGGTCGAGGAAGCGGGTGGCGCCGACGGAGAAGTCGTCGGAGAGCAGCACATGGTCGATCTGCACGCCGAGCGTCGGTGCGGTCCGGGCCGGCCAGCTGGGCGCGCGGTCGTGGCCGGCGAGCCGGGCGGCGTCCTGCAGGCCGGTGTCCAGGATGCGGCGGAAGGCGGCGTGGTCCTGGGAGGCGTTGAAGTCCCCGGCGAGGACGAGGGGCGTGCGGTGGTCCTCGGCGGCGAAGTCCCGCAGCTCGCCGAGCTCGCGGCGCCACTCGTCGGTCCGGCCGGGCAGCGGCGGCATGGGGTGCGCCAGTTGGAGCCGTACGGCCTGTCCGCGGACGTCGGCGACGGCGCCGGGCATGGCCATGGCGCCGTCGACGCCGCCGGCGGGGTCGAGCGGGAAGCGGCTGAGGACGACCGAGCCCTTCGAACCGCCGGCGATCTGTGCCGCCCGGTGCGGATAGGCGGTGCCGAGGGCCTTCCTGAGGGTGTCGTCGCAGGTCTGCTCGCATTCCTGGACGAAGACGATGTCCGGCTTCTCCCGGCGGACGGCGGCGACCAGGGCGTCGGTCCCGTGCCCGAACTCGACGTTCGAGGTCAGTACCCGGAAGGAGGCCAGCCCGGGTCCGCCCGGCCGGCTGCTCTTGCCGTACGGCTCGATGAACCAGGCCAGCAGACCGATCAGCGCGACGGCCCACACGACGCCGAACCACCAGCGCGACAGCACGGCGAGCAGCAGCCCGAGGGTGGCGGGCACGAGCAGCCACGGGAGGAAGGCGAGCGCCTGCGGGACGGGGGTGATGCCGTCGGTGTCCGCGACCCGGCAGCCGACGATCACGCTGACGGCCAGGAACAGCAGCCCGGCCAGCCAGGCGCCGAACCGCCGCCCGGCGCGACGTCCCGGGGTGCCGTCCGGGGGCGCCGTCCACTCGGCAGCCGCAGTGTCCACGTCCCCGGCCTTCCGCTCGCGAGTGGGATGCCCGAATCCTCCCTCAAAGACGGGGGCCGTGGGGCGAAGGTTGCGTGGCGCGGGAGGAGGCTCAGTTCCGGGAGGAGCTGTCGACCTGCCGCAGGAACGCCGTCAGGGCTTCGTTGAACTCCGTCGGCCGTTCGAGGTTGGGCATGTGCGCCGCCCCCTCGATCACGCGCAGGGTCGAGTCCGGGAGGGCCGCGTGCATCGCCTCCGCGTCGGAGACGGGCGTGTAGGCGTCGTCGGCGCCCACGACGACCAGGGCGGGGACGGTGACCCGGGTCAGCAGGTCGCGGTAGTCGGGGCGTTCGGCGCGGCCGCGCAGGGCCGCCGCTGCGCCTTCGGGCGGGGTCGCCGTCATCATGCGGTGGACGTGGGCCTTGACCTCGCCCGTCGCATACGGCGCGACCATCTTCTCCAGCACCTCGTCGGCGTATCCGCGCATGCCCTCGCGCAGCAGCCGGTCCGCCATGGCGCCGCGCGTCCGCTTGCCCGCCTCGGTCTCCGCCGCCGGGAAGGTGTCCGCGAGGACCAGACCGCGGATGCGCTCGGGGAAGCGGGCGTAGCACTCCATGACGATCTGGCCGCCCATCGACAGGCCCGCCAGCACGAAGGTCTCCACCTTCAGGTCGTCCAGGAGCGCCTCGATGTCCTCGGCGAAGGCGGAGAGCGGGGTGATGCCGGGGACGACGGGGGAGGCGCCGTAGCCGCGCAGGTCGGGGGCGACGACCCGGCGTGTGGCGGCGAACGTCTCGATCTGCGGGGCCCACATCGTGCGGTCGAAGGGGTGGCCGTGGACGAGGACAAGCGGAACCGAAGGGCTATCGGCGCCTTTGTCCTCGTATGCGAGGAAAGGGGTCATGTGAACGACCCTAGATCCCCTCAACTCCTCGGTGCAATAAGATCTTTGCCCTCGGTGCAATGTCAGGGGAGGGCGCGTGAACGACTACCGGCGTATCGCCGACCGCATCGCGGACGACATCACCGCCGGACGGCTGCGGCCCGGCGAACGGCTGCCCCCGCAGCGGGCGTTCGCGCGCCGCCGCCAGATCGCCGGGTCGACGGCGGGGCGGGTGTACGCCGAACTCGTGCGGCGGGGGCTGGTCGTCGGCGAGGTCGGCCGGGGGACCTTCGTACGGGCCGCTCCGGTGGGGACCGGGCGTGCCCTCGTCGAGGCCGTGACGGCGGCGCCGGTCAACCTGGAGCTCAACTACCCGAGCGCGCCCGGCCAATCGGAGCTCCTCGCCCCGGCCCTCGCGCCGCTCCAGCGCCCCGACGTCCTCACCGAGGCCCTGCGCCCGTCCCCCGCCACCGGCACATTCGCCGCACGTGAGGCGGCGGCCGCGCTGCTCGCCACCCCCGGTTGGCACCCCGCCCCCGAGCGGCTGCTGTTCACCGGCAACGCCCGCCAGGCCGTCGCCGCCACCCTCGCCTCGCTGGTCCGGCCGGGCGGCCGGGTCGGCGTCGAGGCGCTGACGTACCCCGTGGTCAAGGAGATCGCCGCGCGGCTCGGCATCACCCTGGTGCCGCTCGCCACTGACGAGGAGGGCCCGCGACCGGAGTCGGTCGCCGCCGCCCACCGCACCGCTCCCCTGGCCGCGCTGTACCTCCAGCCGACGCTGCACAACCCGACCTCGCTGACGACCGGCCCCGAGCGGCGGCGCCGGCTCGCCCGCACCGTGCTCGACCTGGGCATCCCCGTCGTGGAGGACCGGATCTGGTCCTTCCTCGCGGACGACGACCCCTTCGCCGCGCACGCGCCCGGCCTCACCTATGTCGTCGACGGCCTCTCCAAGCGCGTCGCACCCGGCCTCACCGTCGGCTTCGTCGCCGTGCCGGAGGGGTGTGTCGAGGTGGTGGCGGCGGCCGTGCGGTCCGGTGGGTGGAGCGCGGGGCGCTTCGCGCTGGAGGCGGCCGTGCGGTGGATCGCGGACGGGACGGTCGAGCGGCTGGTCGCGGCGAAACGGGCGGACGCGGCGCGCAGACAGCGCATCGTCGGCGAGGAGCTGCGAGATTTCGCCGTACGGTCCGATCCCCGGGCCTATTTCGCCTGGTGGGAGCTGCCCGCCCCATGGCGCGCCGACACCTTCACGGCCGCCGCGGCAGCGCACGGCATCGCGGTCACCCCGGGCCCCGCCTTCACCGTCGCCCCCCACCACACCCCGGACGCCGTCAGACTCGGGCTCGCATCCGCTGCCGAGCCGGATCTGCGACGGGCGCTGCGGACGCTCGCCGACGTGGCGCGAGGTGCCCTGTGAGGGCGGCAGGTGAGGGCAGCCGCGGCAGGTGAGGGCACCTGGGACGCCCGTCAGACTCGGGCTCGTGTCGGCTGCCGGGCCGGATCTGCGACGGGCGCTGCGGACGCTCGCCGACGTGGCGCGAGGTGCCCTGTGAGGGGCGGCAGGTGAGGGCAGCCGGGACGCCCGTCAGACTCGGGCTCGCGTCGGCTCGTGAGCCGGGTCTGCGGGGGGTGTTGCGCCGGCTCGGCGGCGTTGGGTGACGTATGCCGTGAGGCGGCAGGTGAGGGCCGCGGTCAGGCCCACGGCGATCAGCAGCCAGGACACCGTGCACAGGGTCTGCGTCAGGGCGTCGTAGATCGCGCCTGCTGCCGGGCGGTGGGTCGGGTCGGGGATGTCGGCCAGGGTGAGCCGGCGGCCGATCGCCACCGCGAGGGCGAGGAACGCGCCGCCGAGGGCCGTGCCCAGGGCGGTCGCCGTGACCGCGCGGCGACGGCACGCGGCGACGCCGATGCCGGCCGTGGCGAGGACGGCGGCCGAGACGGGCAGCCAGAATCCGGCGACTTCGAGCACGTCGTACCCCTTCCTGAGCCGGTCGAGATCGTCGGCCGGGAGCACCGGGACCTCGGTGTGCTCGACCGGGATGTGGCGGGCGAGCGAAGCGAGATGGGGGTCCCCCCGGCCGGAGGCTGGGGGAGGGACGTGGTCGTCGGTGAGCCGGCGCTTGACCTGGGCGGTGATCGGGGCCAGGTCGACGGTCACCGCGCGCTCGCGGCCGTCCTGCACGGCTGAGAGCACCGCGTCGTGGACCGCCCTGTTGCCCGCGTCCCACGCCGTGCGGAAGGCAGCGGTCCGGGTGAAGGAGCGCACCGCGTCGGCCACGAAGGGGCGCACGCCGTCCGCCGCCGGTGACGCCTGCAGCCGGCGGTCCATCTCGTCAGTGATCCCGGCGCCCACGGTGTCCGCGACCGCGCCCTGCACCGCCGGATCCGCCGCGAGCGGCGCCATCGTGGCGACGTATCTGCCGGTGTCCGCCAGCCCGTACATCGCCCAGGCCGCCAGCGCGCCGAACGGCACGAGCAGGCACGACAGGGCGATCAGCGCTGCCGACAGGGCGTTCCGCACACGGGTGGGCACCCCTTCAGGCAAGGGTCACGGGGCCGGGCCCGCCAGCGGGGCGCCCGCATACGGCCGCACCGCACCGCTCTCCGGTGGAGGGTTCACCCGAACGGGTGTCTCATGGAGCAGGGGAACGAGTAGGGCCGGGTTTGTGGGTGGATGAAGGGGAAACGGGTCGGTGCCGTGAGCGGCCGGGGCCGACCCGTCCACCCCTCAGCGGTAGCGGTGCCCCTGGGCGTCCTCGTGCGTGTAGTAGCGGTAGAACAGCACGACGAAGAAGACCGCGCCGATCACGAGCCCCATGATCGAGGACCTCAGGACGGACGCGTCGGTCTGGCTGTACAGGAACCCGAACGAGCCGCCACCGAAGACGCCCCACACGATCGCGTGCTGCTCACGCCGCATGTGCGGGGCGAGGGCGCGGACGCCGACGTAGAGGATCATGAACGCGATCGCCGTGACGAAGCCGAAGAGCAGGTTCCAGCCGGTGATCTCGCCGCCGGAGCGCCGGTTCGCCGCGGCCCAGTAGCCGTAGACCAGCCCGAGGACGATCGGTGCGACCACGCCCGCGATGCGGTGCGTCCGCGCGCTGAACACGTCGGGCAGTCGGCCGGTGCCCGTCACTGAGGCCCGTCCGCCGGGCGCGGGTGCCGCATGAGCCATGAGAGCACTCCTCTCTCCTCGCCCCCCGCCCTCCAGGGCACACCTGGGGCGCCCGCCTGGCAAGTCGGCGACGCGCTTCTTCCGCGCCGGCACCCGCCTCGGGTACCCGGATGCGGCAGGGCGAGCGCCGTGCTTCGCTGAGGGCCATGAGGGCCGTCAGCGACGGTGCAACCGGCCTGAAGGGCGACGCGCGCCGGCAGGGCCTGCTGCGCGTGCGGGGCCGCGGCGTCGCCTGGGTGCCGCCGCTGCTGCTGCTCGTCGCCATCGTGGCGGTCGACTTCCGGACCAGCAGCGACTTCCGGATCCTGTCCTGGATCGTGCTGGTGCCCGGTATCGCCGCCGCGATCTGCGGGGTGTGGGGGACGGCCGCGTTCGCGGTGCTCGCACCCGCCACGTACGTCGCCGCGGACGTCGCCCTGCCGCACGAGTTCGAGGCCGGCCTGCCCGACCTGGTCCTCGCCGGCATCGGCGGCGTCCTCGCCACGGCGGCCTGTGTGGTCCGGGTGCGCAGCGAGCGGCGCATGGTGCACATGCAGGACGTCGCCGCCACCATCCGCCGCACCGTGCTGCGCCCGCTGCCGCCGGGCTGGGGCGGCCTGGAGCACGCCGCCGTCTATCTCGCCGCCGACAGCGAGGCCAGGGTCGGCGGCGACTTCTACGACATCCAGATCGGCCTGTACGGCACCCGCGTGGTCCTCGGCGACGTCCAGGGCAAGGGGCTGGGCGCGGTGGAGGCGGCGGCCGCGCTGCTCGGCACGTTCCGTGAGGCCGGCTACCACGAGCCCGAACTGGCCACGGTCGCCGATCGCATGGAGGAGCGCCTCCAGCGGCACATCCTGATGCGGGTGGCCCTCGGCCGGGAGGACGGCGAACGGTTCGCCACCGCCGTGCTGATCGGCTTCCCCGACGAGGAGCCGGATGCGGTGGAGGCCGTCGTCCTCGGCCACGACCGCCCGCTCGTCGTCGGCCCCGACGGGGTACGGCCCCTGCCGCCCGGCCACGGCCTCCCCCTCGGCATGGCCGCACTCGACCCCGCGGGCGACCCGCTGCCCGTGCACCGCGTGCCCTTGCGTCCCGGCGAGACCCTGCTGATGACCACGGACGGCGTGACCGAGGCCCGCAACAGCGACGGCGTCTTCTACCCGCTCACCGACGACGTCGCCGCCGCCGTCGCCGCCGACCCGGGCATCGCACGGCCCGGGCGGCTGGTCGCCTTCGTGCGGGAGCGCACGCTGCGGCACAGCGGCGGGCGTCTCGCCGACGACACGACGGTGTTCGCGGTACGGCGGATCAAAGTTGCGGAGGGTGTGGGGAATGGGGACGGAAACGGACGTTTGCAGGCCTGAGATCCCCCCTTTGCACCCGCAGCGGTTACGGTGCTGCCGTAAGTGATCGACGGGGGATGGGGAGGGACCGATGCCCGGAACCGTGCTGCTGCTCGCCGCCTCACCGGCCGGCAAGGGGTGTCTGGTGGACGCCGCCTCCGTGCTTCCCATCCTCGCGGCCGTGCCGCCCGCGGTGCTGTCGGGCACCGACACCGCGAACGTCGTCGAACTCGCCGACCCGCTGGAGCCGCAGGCCGTCCTCACCCGCCTGCGCGCCGCCGCGGCCGCCCCCGGGCCGCTCACCGTCTTCGTCGCCGGCCAGCTCCAGCTGGACCGCCGCCAGCACCTGCCCCACCTCGCGCTGGCCCGCTCGACCCCGGCGACCGTGCGCTACACCGGGTTCCCCTGGCACTGGTTCCGCGAGGAACTGCGCCTGCGCGCACCGGGTTCGACCTCCCTCGTCGTCGATCTGCACGCCGACACGGAGACCTGGGAGTGGCTGCTGGCCAACCCCCTCGACTCGGGGCGCACCAGCGCGGTGTACGGCCGCGTCGCGCCGCCGCCGAACCGCCGTACGGTGGCGGGCCCGGCGTACATGAAGGCGGTCGCGACACTCCTGCGCAGCGGACACCGGCCGTCCCTGGACGAGCTGCACCAGCAGGCGCTCACGCGGATCTCGCCGGAGGGCGGCGTGGGCACGGACATCGTGCTGACGGCGCCGCCGACGGCCTTCGGGGGCTCGGCCCCCAGGCACCCTTACCGGCCCGAACGGCCTCGTTCTCAGGCACCGCAGGGGCTGGTCGTGGCGAGCCCCCAGCCCAGCCCGCAGACCGTCGTCCTGAGCGCCCCGAGCATCCCGCCCCTCCCCGCCCACAACCCCGCCCCCACCGACCCGCACACCGCCATCACCGCCGCCGTGCAGTCCGGGCAGCACGGCGACGCCGACACGTTGGCCGCCCGGGAGGAGCAGGTGGCGATGCGGGCGCACGGGCACGCCTCGCAGGAGGCCCTGCACTGGAGTGAGGTGCGGGCGGATCTGGCGATGCTGGCCGGGGACCCGGTGCGCAGCTGCCGTACCTGGCTGACGGTCGCCTCGGCCCGGCTCGGCGCGGGGCAGGCCCCGGACGCGCCCGCGGTGGAGGCCGCGGTGGACCGGGCCCACCACCAGTGGGGGCAGATCCGCGACGCCGGGCCCGCGCGCGAACTGGGCTCCGCGCTGGCGGAGTTGCGGAGCAGGGTGCCAGGGCGCCGGCGCGGCGCCCTGGCCAATGTCCATCGGCGGCTGAAGGAACTGCAGGTCAGCGGCTGAGGGTTCAGCGGCTGAAGGTTCAGCGGGTGAGAGTTCAGCGGGTGAAGGTGAAGTACTTCCACCCGCCGTACGTCGTCGCGTTGACGTTGTCGCCCGACGCCGTGTCGATGTAGGACGAGCGGATCCGGAAGCGCACGCCCGTGGGCGGGTTGTCCTCCAGCAGGACCGAGTCCTTGCCGTAGCGGTCCAGGCCGAAGTACTCGGAGGCCGTCGTGTGCCAGGCGCCGCTGGAGAACTGCTGGATCTGGAACTGGTACTTGCGGCCCGGGTACATCGTCATGGCCGTGTTGTAGACCGGGTCCTTGGTCTGGCGGAAGTAGGAGTACGTCTCGTTCCAGGCGGTGGCCGTCTTGTACGCGCCGCTCAGCGACGACGAGACGCTCACCTTGGTGTAGACGGTGTTGGTCGTCGTCTTCGCCGCGTATCGCGTGTCACCGGTGAACTTCGCGCTGATCTTGGCGTCGCGGGTGAGGCGGACGGTCGCCGTCAGGTTGCCGTTCGCATCGACCGTGCCCTTCTTGACCAGGGCATTGGGCTTGTCGGAGCCGTAGGGGTCGGCCCAGATCTCCACCGTGCGGTTCTTGTAGGTGGTCCCGAGGTGCGCGGTGAAGGGGACGCTGCTGTTGTAGCCGTACACCTTGAGGTTGTTGTTCAGCGTCACCGTGGCCGCCGACTTGGCGACCGTCACCGAGTGCGCGGCGGTGGCGCCCGTGTGGTCCGCGTCGCCCGCGTACGTGACGGTGTACGTCACCTTGCCGCCGGCCTGCGGGGTGTCCGCGAAGGAGTACGAGCCGTCGGCCGCGACGGTCGCCGTGCCGAGCGCCTTGCCGGCCGGGGACTCGTCGTCGGTACCGGTGACGGAGACCTCGGTACCGGCCGGGAACGCGGCCGAGGAGGTCAGCGTGCCGGTGACGGTGAGGGCCTTGGCGCGGGGGGCGGTGGCCGGCCCGGACACGGTGACGGTGGACGACACCTTGGTCGGGTCGTCGTAGACGTACAGCGTGTTGGCGCTGGAGACGGCGAACAGCTTGCTGCCGTCCGGCGCCCAGGCCAGCCCGCGCGGGGCGAGCGCGCCGCTGAACGTGAACTCCTTGAACGCAAGCGAGGTGCCCGGCTTGAACAGGTGGACGTCCGCCTCGTCCATCGAGTTGGTGCCCGCCGCGACATCGCCGTTCGGCGCGACGTCCACCGCGTTCGGGTACGGGTTGGTGACGTACTTGCCGTCCTTGGACAGGTCCGTGAGCTTGTAGACCGCCTGGTAGTACGGAGCCCCGCTGGCCGTGACCACGTCCTTGCCGTCGGGCGTGACGGCCATGTCCATGAGGTTGCCGCCGCCCGTGGAACCCGGGTCGAAGGCGTACGCGGTCCGGCTCGGCGTGCCCGACGAGACGTCGTACACCGCGAGGACCACCGGGCTCTGGTCGGGTGCGCCCGCGACCAGCGTGCCCTGGGCGCCGGCGGAGGCATCCAGCATCGGGGCGGAGTACCAGCTGTTCCCGGGTGCCTGGTTCAGGGTGAGCACCGGGTCCGTGCCGCTGATGTCGAGGGAGCCTATGTTGCCGGCGGCGGCTCCGCCGTAGCCGAACCAGATCTTGCCGCCGGTCGCGGCCAGGTACTTCGGGTCGGCCGTGCCGGTGGACCAGCGGTGGGCCTCGGTCGCCGTGGCGGTGTCGATCGCGGCGATCGCGTCGGCGTCGAAGACGGCGGCGTACACGGTGGAGGAGTCGGCGGACAGCTCCAGGCCGCTCACGCCGGGCAGCGAGCCGATGGTGCCGACGAGCTGGCCGGCGTAGTCGGTGACGAGGACCTGGCCGGCGGTCGGGTCGCTGATGAAGACCCGCTGGTGGGCCCCGTCGACGACGACGTCGCCGGTCGACTTCAGGGGCAGCGTCGTGCTGGAGTCGGCGGCCGCCGACCCGGCGCCGGTCGCGACCAGGGCGACCGAGCTGAAGAGGACCGCGAGTGCCGTCGCGGCCGGAAGAGTGCGTCTGCGCACGGTTTTTCGAACCCCCCGGAACGAAAAAGAAGTGAGGCTGACGCGGCAGAAGAGGGCACGCGTCTCGCCGTAAGTGATCGAAGGCTAGGTCATGGCACCGACAGCCGGGTGAAGGGGGGCGTAAGAGGCGGGTGAGAGCGGGAGCCCCCGGCGGGACAGGGGGGAGTGTCCGCGCCGGAGGGCGCAGTGGCGGGGAGTAGGGGGCCGGCGGAGTTCCTCCCAGCGGTGTCACGTCGTCACCCGGACGGACCCGCGCGCTGGTGGTCGTAGTCCCGGGGTGGTGCCTTGAGAAGGCGTGCCGATCTTGGGCGCGTCCTCGACACCAGTTCAGGAGGCCCGCGATGCCCCGTCCCCCGGCCCGTGCCCTCATCGCCCCGGCGCTCTGTGCGGGCGCGTTGCTGACCGCGTCCGCGTGCTTCCCGTCGCCGGGCAAGGCGTCCTCGGCCCTGCCCGCGGCCCCGAGCACCGGGCCGCGGACCCCCTCGGCCGCCCAGACGCTCACCGAGGGCCAGGCACGGGCGGCGCTGATCACCGAGAAGGACCTCGGGGAACCCTGGGCGCCCACCGAGGGGTTCGCCACCTGGCGGGACTCCATGCTGAAGGCGAGCGCCGAGTCACCCGAGTGCGGGCGGCTGCTCGACGCCCTGTACACGGAGGACCTGTTCGGGCCGGACGCCCGTACCCGCGCGACGGTCGGGCTGGACGACGCGTGGGACGGGGCCCAGCTGCGCTACCAGATCGTGGCCCACCGGCCCGAGGACGTCGACGCGACGCTGGCGTGGCTCGGCAGCCTGCCGGACGAGTGCGGGCAGTTCACGGCGGCCGCCGGGGGCGGAGAGCTGGACGTGGAGGTCACGGAGGCGGAGATGCCGGAGGTGGGGGACGCCCGCCAGGGGCTGCGGGTCGTCCTCCGGGGCATCTCCGAGTACGACGACGGGCCCCAGCTCACCCTGCACCTGGCCGCCGTCCGCGTCGGTGACGACGCCGTCACCGTCACGAACGGCGGCCTCGCCGACGTACCTGCCGACGCCACCTGGACGGCCGTCGAACTGGGCGCCCGCCGTCTCGCGGAGGTCAGGAAGCAGGGCCGGCACGACGTCTGAGCGACTAGGCCATGCGCTCGACCGCGTCCTTGGCCTCCTTCAGGCCCGCGCCGGTGATCTCCCGGTAGACCTTGATCGCCTGGATCTTCTTGTCGTCACGCAGGAGCGCGAGGACCTCGTCCATACGGGGCTCGTTCTCGCGCAGCCCCAAGTGGTCGATGATCAGGTCGAGTTTCCGCTCGACCCGGGCAACTCGCTTGTCCGCCTGGGAGATCCGGCTCTGGACGCCCATGACCGCCAGGACACCGATGAGGATGAAGAAGAGACCAGCTATTTCCATGGTCCACGATCCTAGGTCCGTGGCAGAGTCACTGATGCGTTGCCTTGCTCGTCACCGTCATGGACTCCCCGCAGTCGAGGAGGGCCCCCACGGCCGCACCTGGACTCTGCGGGCGGGCGGCGTTCATCTGGTCGCCGCACTCCTGGAGTTCCCGGTGGAAGAGTTCGAGCTCGGCGTGGGTGATGGTGCCGGAGGCCGAGACGTTCCGCGGGCCGTCCACCGTGGCGATGGCGCTGAAGTGCGCGAACTCGCTCGCGCTGAGCGTCTGGGCGCACCGGCCGAACTCATCGGTGTTGTTCCCCGCGGCGATCAGATTGTGGATGCCGACCTCCCCGTTCATCGTGGAATTGATGAACTCGCCCTCGGTGTCGAGCCGTCCGAATGCCTGCGGATCGAGAAGCGTGTTGGTGCAGTTCACGAGATTGTCGACGTCGGCCGCGATCGCGTCGGCGTGTGTGGGCGTTATCTCGTCCACGAAGAAGACTTCCCCGGCGATCTGGTCGGGGTCCTTGACGAAGACTTCTCCTTCGAACGTATTGCGGCCCACGAAGAGCGCGTTGCCGCGAATGATGATGGTGTTCGCGACGAAGTTGTTGCCTTCGTAGACACCGCCGGCAAGGTTGATCGTGCCGCCTCGGACGTTGAAGCTGTTTCCGAGGTAGAGATTTTCCTGGTGGTAGCGCGTCAGCACGTCGCCGGTGATGTTGAGAGCGGCGCGTTCGACTCCGCAGTCCCTGTACTGGGCGCTTCCGACGGTGATGTTCCTGGCGTTGAAGCAGTTGCCCGCGAAGATGCTCGCACCCCCCACCGTGACGTATTCCCCGTCGAACGACTGGGTCGCGTGCGGCACCGCAGACGTGCTACCGGGAGCCATGGGGGCGGTGCCTTCCTCGGCCTGGGCGGCCGGGACGGCGAGAAATCCGCTGAGCGCCACGGCCACCGTCGCGCCGACCCTCGCCAACGCACGCCGCGCTATTCCGCTTCTTTCCACGGTGATTTCCCTCGTTTCCGTGTTCCGTTTCACCGGATCGCGGCCCGCCAGTTCTGGCGGGCCGCGAGGTCATGCCGGTGACGTTAGCGGCGACGTCGCACGGATAGCGGACTTGTGCGCCTTACCAATTCCTTACGCCGAATTTCAGTCCTGGTCGTCGTCGAACCGCAGCCGGTGCGCCACGACATCCCCGGCCACGTCCAGCGCCGTACGCCCATGCGCGAACGCGTGCGCCCGCAGCCGCGCCAGCGCCTCGTCCGTGCCGGCGCCCAGCTGCGCCATGATCATGCCGGTGGCCTGGTAGACCTGGTCATGGTCGGCGGCCAGGCCGCTCAGCCACCGCTCGTCCCCCGGGTCGCCCGTCTCCTCCGCGTGCGGCAGCGCCATCAGCGCCACGGTCATCATCCCGGCCACCAGCCGCGCCGTGCGCAGCTCCAGGTCGGTGAGGTCGCCGGGGGACTCGCGGTAGAGGTCGAGGGTGCCCACGCACACCGTGTCGTTGCCGAGCGGCATCGAGTAGACCGCCCGCACCCCGGCGGCCGTGGCCTGCTGGGCGAAGACCGGCCAGCGCAGGACGTCCTGTCCGGCCGTCAGGTCGCGCGCCAGCACGGGGGCGCCGCTCTGCGCGGCCGACTGGCAGGGACCGTCGCCCAACGTGGCCTGGATCTCCGTCACATACGCCGCCTGCGCACTGCTCGCGCCCAGCTGCACGGGCATGCCGTCATTGTGCAGCGACACGCTCGCGCCGCTCACGGGCAGCAGATCCACGGCCACGGCACACAGCCGGCCCGGTACCTCGCCCGGTCCCATACCGCGCACACCCTCGACAAGGGCGTCCGCGGCGCCCGCCCCTTCTCGTCCTCGCTCCCCACGATGATCGTCTCTGGGCCGCACGGCAGCCTCCTCGTTCGAGCGCGGCCTGCTGGTCTCGCCTCCGACGACGCCCGACTACCCGTAGCGGCCCCCACGAAACCCGCCCGGCTGCCACGCCCCAAGGAGCGCGGGGAACTGCGCGACCAACCCCCACCGGCCCGAAGACGACCAACGACCCGGCCCGGCACTCACCGCTTCTCGTACGGATCGGCCGGCTCCGCGATCCGCCGCACCGACCCGGCATCCAGCACAGGCGGCCACGCCGCGTCCGTGCCGAGCCCGCCCTTGGGGCGCCAGGTGCCGGTGACGGTGACCCACGCGTCTTCCGGCGGAGCCTGCCCGCCCCGGATCTCGACCTTGCTGGTGGTGGCGTCGGCGGCGCAGCAGGCGACGAGGAGCCGGGTGACGTACCAGGTGCCGTCGTCGTCCCGGGTGACGAAGCCGGTCAGCCGGACCGTACGGCCCGACAGCGACCGCCCGCTGTCATAGATCGCCCGGGAGCTGAACTCCGCCAGCGTCAGCCGCACCGGGTTCCCGGCCGGCAGCGCCGGGAAGTGCCCGACCCCCTGGGCCGCACGCCCCGCGGCCTCGCGCTCGGCGCTGTAGGAGCCGAGGGCGGGGGGCGGGAAGAGGAGGAGGGCGAGGGCGGGGAGGGTGAGGAGCCAGGCGACGCGGGGGCTATGGTGGCCGCCGTGCTGATCGTGGGCCTGGGAATCGTCGTCGGACTCGTCGTGCTCGCCGTGCTCGCGTTGCTGATCGCGGCCGGCGTGTTCATCGTGCTCTGTGGGCTGGCCCTGCTCGGCGTGCGGTTCCTGTTCCGGTCGCCCGACAAGCGCCGCGGCCACCGCCAGCAGCACCAGCACAAACCCGGACACCACCAGGTATGGCCGTAGTCCCGCCTGCACGTACCGCAGATACAGCTCGCTGAACAGCGAGATCCGCAGGATCGCCGCGCCCGTCAGAAGCAGCAGTGCCGCCGGTCCGTAGCGCCTCACAGCAGCCACCACCCCACCAGCGCGCTGCACACCACGGCCACCACCCAGGTCACGGACGAGAACCGCAGGGCGAAGGACCGTCCGAACGTGCCCGCCTGGAGGGCGATCAGCTTCAGGTCCACCATCGGGCCGACCACCATGAACGCCAGCCGCGCGGTCGGCGAGAAGCCGCTGAGCGACGCGGCGACGAACGCGTCCGCCTCGCTGCACACGCACAGCACGACCGCCAGCAGGGCGAGGAGCAGCACCGACAGCCAGGGCGAGCCGGTGAAGAGGTCCAGTACGGAGCGGGGCACCGCGATGTTGAAGGTCGCCGCGGCCGCCGCGCCGAGGACGAGGAAGCCGCCCGCGTGCAGGAAGTCGTGCTGGAGCCCGGCGGTGAAGGCGCGCGGGCCGGTGGCGGCCGGGCCGGAGGGCCGCTTCGGCAGCCGCAGCCACTCCTCGCGGCCGAACCGCGCCCACAGCCAGCCCATCACCACGGCCGTGGCCAGCGAGGCGACCAGCCGCGCGAGGACCATCGCCGGCTGCCCGGGAAAGGCGACGGACGTGGCGACCAGGACGACCGGGTTGATGGCGGGCGCGGAGAGCAGGAAGGCGAGCGCGGCAGCCGGGGCGACCCCGCGCCGCATCAGGCTTCCGGCCACCGGCACGGACGCGCACTCGCAGCCCGGCAGGACGACACCGGCCGCTCCGGCGACGGGTACGGCGAGTGCCTGGTTGCGGGGCAGCAGGCGGCTGAAGACCCTCTCCGGTACGAAGGCTCCGATCGCCGCCGAGACGACCGTGCCGAGCAGCAGAAACGGCACGCCCTGCACGGCGATGGCCGTGAAGACGGTCCACCAGGCGGCGACTGCCGGGGTGTAGAGGTCCAGCGCGACCATGGGCCCGAGGACCGAGGCGACCGTCGCGATGGCGATGAGCGCGGCGCCGCCGAGTACGGCGTACACGAGCGCCCGTACGACGAGCCGCAGCCCGTCGACCACGCCGGTCCGCTGGTTCTCCACCGTGCCCGTCCCCACCTGTTCGAATCGCCCCGCGAAGGCTAACCGGTGGGAGCTGTGGACAGGCTGGGGTTCCTCACAGAGGAGGCTGTGCGGGAGCGGGCCCCAGGGTGGTGGTGCCGGGGGCCGTGCGGTGGCCCAGGCCCGTGCGGTACGCGTCCAGCGCCGCCTCCACCCGGCCGGTGCGGCGCAGCAGGTCGCCGAGCAGGCGGCACAGGTCGGCCAGGTCGCCCGCCGCGCCCGCGCGCTCCAGCAGGCTCAGTGCGCGGACGTAGTGCTCCTCGGCGGTCTCGGTGTCCCGGGCGTCCTCCGCGATGATGCCGAGCAGCCGGTGGGCGGCGGCGGAGTGCAGGGCGCCGCGTTCGGGGCTGAGGTCGCTGAGCACCTCGTGCAGAAGGGCGGCGGCCTCCTCCGACTTGCCGCGCCGGTGCAGTACGTCGGCGAGTTCGACGGCGACCTGGCTCGTGTAGAGGGCGGCGCGCTTGGCGGTCAGCATGGTCTGCGCCTCGCGCAGTTCCGCCTCCGCCCGCTCCAGGTCGCCGTTCTGGGCGTAGACGTAGCCGCGCATCCAGTGGCAGTTGGCGAGCTCCGTACGGATCTGCAGCTGCCGGTACAGCTCGGCGGCCTTGGCGAGCGAGGCGTCGGCCTCGGCGACGCGGCCCTCGGCGAGCAGGGTGCGGGCGACGGACCGGTGCATCCGGGCGACCAGGGCCGGGTCGCCGGCGTGCGGGGCGAGCGCGAGGGCGTACTCGGCGGCCTGGGCGGCACGCGCGTGGGCGCCCATGTCCATGTACGGGCCGATGACGCTCGCGTAGAGCAGCAGAAGGGCGTCGGGGTCGTGCAGTCCGCCGCGGTTCAGCTCGTCCAGGGTGGATTCGAGGAGGTAGACCGCGTACCGCAGCTCCCCGGCGAGGTAGTGCGACACGGCCCGCCCGCGCATGGCCGGGACACGGGCCGGCAGGGGCGCGTCGACCTCGGCGAGCACCTGCTCGGCAAGCTCGAAGTGGCGCCGGGCGGAGTCGAGTTCACCGGCATCGATCCCGCACTCGCCGAGCCCCAGCAGCGCGGCGGCCCGCTCCTCGGCGAACCCGTTTCCCTCCGCCTCCGCGAGCAGCGCGGTGTACTGCTCCGCGGCGGCCTCGGCGTCGCCGGTCGCGAGCACCCGCTGGGCCTCGGTCAGCTTCATCCGAAGGTCCGTGACGAGGTGCGCGGGGCGCCCCGTGGCGAGCTCCTCGAAAGCGACGCCGAGCCGCTCGGCGATATGCCGCAGCGCGTCGTCGGAGGCACGCACCCGGCCCGCCTCCAGGGTGGAGATGTACGCGGGGGTGTAGGCCGGCTCCGCCAACTGTCGCTGCGTCAGCCCCCGGTCGGCCCGCAGCATCTGAACTCTTCGCCCGATCGTCCCGGGATCATCGCGGTCCGACATCGCTCAACGCCCCCAACTCGCCCTGTGCCCCTTGCCGTTCGAGTCTGACAGCGCTTAGGTTAAACCGCGTATTAAACATGGTTAACCCAGAGCTGTTGCGAGGTCGCCGTGCAGGAACGCACCAGCCCCACCGAGCGCTACACCCGAGGCGCGGCGGCCGCGTTGGTCGCCGTGGCGACGCTGATCCTGGCGGCGAACGCCGGTCCGGCACGGGCTGCTGCACCGGAACCGGCACCGCAGCGGACTCAGCATGTCATCCCGGTGCAGTCGCTGCCGTAGATCTCGCCGACCTGGAGGTTGTCCATGCGGCCCTCCTGCTGGTGCCCACTCGGAATTCCGCTGTGTCCAGCTCGAATCCCAGGGGCGCGGGGAGCGGGATGGTGAGGCCGAGCTTGTACCTGGGGCTCTGGGTGTATTCGTCGCCGGACGGCTCGGAGTAGACGGTGACTTCCGCTACTTCGCGGTCGATCAACAGGTAGACGGGGATGCCGGCGCGGGCGTAACCGTGGATCTTCTTCTCGCGGTCGCGTTCGGCCGTGCTGTCCGAAGTGACCTCGGCGACGAGGAGGACGGAGGACGCCTCGTGCCACTCCTCCCCGTCGTCGAAGCTGCCTTTCGGGGCGATGACCAGATCGGGGACAACATGGCCGGTCTCGGAGGCTCCAGGGACATTGAGGCCGATGCCCGTATACCGGCCCAGCCTTTTATCGTGGTCCCTGAACTGCCCGCTGAGCTCGGACACGATCTCCTCGTGCTCCCCGTTGGCCGGTGGCGTGAGGGAGATCTCCCCTTCGATCAGCTCCACGCGCCAGCCCAGGGGGACTGCCGCACTGATGCGCTCGAAGGCGGTCTCTACGCTCGAATCCGAGTAGTCGGGCAAGCCACTGTTCTCCCAGCCTGTACCGGCGGCCGCAGAGAGAATCCGGAGCCGTTCGCTCGAACGAGTGTGCTATTCGGGGGTTCCGCGACCGGACCGCCCCGACTAGCTGTCCAGGCTGAGGGGTGGTCCGGTCTTTGGTTGTTGGGTTCAGCCGTGCGAGAGACGCCGGATGAACCGGGGCTTCGGGATCAGCTCAGGGCCGCACCCACCTCGTAGATGGTGGGCCGATCCTCGGGGGCATGGCTGAGCATCGCGTCGATCAGCTTGCCCAGCTCGCCAGGCGCCTTCACTGGCCGCCGCCGACCGTTCGCCACGGCCTCCCGCTGCACAGGACGCGGGGCATCGTCCGGATACTCGACCGCCCGCCAGCCCGTGGCTGAGATCAGCAAGGAAGCGCCGAGAGCATAGACATCGGCTTCCTCCGTCGGCTCGGCCTCTCCCGTGTCGAGCACGCTGCGGGAGATCTCCGGTGCCTCGTAGTGGACGAGGCAGCCGCGGAAGGGGAAGTCGTACCCCTCGGGCACGCGTCCGCCTCGGGCAAGGGCAAGGTCGATGAGGTACGTCCGCTCCGGCCCGACGATGAAGTGGGCGGGCTGCACATCACCGTGTGCCCAACCCTGGGAGTGGAGTTCGGCCAGCGCATCGACGCACCCCAGCGCCACGCTGATGTGCGGGGCGATGGCGGAGTCTGGTTTACGGCAGGGCTCCCACAATTGGTACAGGTCCGGCCCCTCACGCCACGGCTGGAAGTTCCACGTCCCGTGGTCCCACTCGCCGTACGCGAAGTCAGCGAAGCCGAGGTGATACAGAACGGCACCTTCACGGGCGGGCGCAAGAGCGGTCCAGGGCTGGGCGGGCCAGTCGGCCGTGGCCTCGATCGGATAGCCGACTTTCACGGCGTAGTGGCCTCGAGGGCCCTCCACCTCCCAGACCGTCGAGCCCCGACGATTGAGCACCAGGCGCCAAGCCGTGGGCATGAGCGCGTCGAGCACCACGATCGGCAGTTCAGGGGTTGAGCCGGACAACGTCTCTTCTCCTTCCGAGCGAACGCGGCCGACCACGAGTCGAGGCCGGCCGCGCCGCTGATGTCGCGTGCTACGCCTGACCGTACGGTCGGCCACAGTCCGAGTCGCACTGAGCGAGGTTCGAGCCGTCCACAGTCCACAAGTCATCGAAGACCATGAACCCAGCCGCCTTCATGGCACGCACCGAGGCGGCCACCAACTCCGGATCACGGCCTCCCCCACCCGGCTTCGGGTTGTGGTGCAGGAAACGGCCCGCGTACTGCTCGCACAGCTCCGCGTACTCCTTCGTGTGCAGAATGAGCGCGTGCAGGCCGAGGTCCACGTCGTCCGACGGAACCATGGGGATGGTGGCGGTGGCTGCGGTGACCACGAAGGCGACCGCCTGGTCCGCGATCCGCTCGGCACGCTCGGGCGACTGCCCGTTGTGGACGACCACAAAGTGGGCGAGGCTTTCGAACAGCTCCTCACCAGCCACCGCGCGACCGGTCCTCTGATCGTTCGCCGTTGCCGTCATACCAGTACTCCTTGTGTGTAGCGGTGCGTGGCACTTACCGCCCGCATCGGTCGCTGAGCCGTGGCTCATGGACGACCAGGAAGCGGGCTTGGATGGCCGCCCCGAACGGGGAAGGGGGGAACCGGGGATGGCACCCGTCCGGGGCGGCCTGTCTACTGGCCCATGGCGAGAGCCATGCCGATCACCAGGCCGCACGATCCGCTGATCATGACGATGAACAGGACTCCCGCGTACCGGCCGATGACGCGCATCACAGCCCGTCCCGACTGCTGCCGTTCCTGATGGCCAGGTGTGCGCTCAGTGCCTCCCGCGCACTCGGCGGCTCCACGTTGTCCGGGATGGCGTCCCACTCCGTGCCGCCGCCGATCGGCCTTATCTGCACACGGCCGCCGAGCTTGCCCATGACGACGCCGATACGTCCCCTGGCGGTGTCCTTCGCCAGTTCACCGATGCCTGGTCTGGTATGCCGGTTGCTCGCCATGGACAAGAGCATCGCGATCCGAGGACCGCCGCCAAAAGGTCAGGCTGATTACCCAACTTGGGTAACATCGCGGCAAGTAGACACCCAACGACGTTGCGTAGCCCTCGCAGTGGGGAGCCACCCAATGCCCGATCCCGACCGGCCGCAGGAACTGCCTGCCAGGCTGCTCACTGA
Organism: Streptomyces sp. NBC_01092; assembly: GCF_045039535.1. Lineage (NCBI taxonomy): Bacteria > Bacillati > Actinomycetota > Actinomycetes > Kitasatosporales > Streptomycetaceae > Streptomyces > Streptomyces sp. NBC_01092. The sequence continues at coordinate 5,642,106 of NZ_CP108659.1, forward strand.
TCCCGAGATGATCAATGCGTGCCGGGTACGGGACTTCGCCAGAGTCTTCCGGCTGGTCAAGACCAAAGCGGGCATCTATCCGTCGATGATCGCCAGACGCTGTGAGCTGACCCCCAGCCGTGTCGGCGAAGTGATCGCAGGCCGACGCCAGTTGCAGCACATGGACGTGGTCGAGCGCATCGCGGACGGCTTGCGCATCCCAGGGCACATGCTTGGGCTGGCCCGTCGACCGTGGGAGACGCCTCAGGCCCTCGTCGTAGCCGAGCGCAAGGCGCCAGAAGCACCAGAGCCCGAGCAGCAGATACCCGCGTCTGCCAGGGCCCGATGTAGACAGCATCCTGGCGCTGGCCACTCGAACGAGCCTCAACGCAGCCACACTTGAAGCCTTCCGCTCCTCCATCGAGGACTATTGGCGACGGGACAACCAGCACGGCGGCGAGGCGCTGAGGCCGGCCATCGTCGGCCAACTCCGCCATGTCGTTGGACTCCTGAAGGAGAACCGGCCCCCGTCCCTCCAGAACGGCCTGTACGGAATCGCAGCCGAATTGGCACGCCTCACCGGCTGGACCTACTTCGACGCCCGCCAGTACAACCAAGCCCGCGCGTATTTCACCGAGGCCCTGCAACTGGCCAAGGAAATCGATGACCGGCAGTTCATGGCCAACGTACTGGCCTGCATGAGCTTGCAGGCTACCTACCAGGACAAGCCCGCGGATTCGCTGGCACTCGTAACGGCCGCCCAGGACCAAGCCCGCTCGGACCTTGGCACCACCCCACGCGTCCTGTCCATGCTGTCCATGCGCGAAGCCTTCGCTCATGCCACCCTCGGCAACCGGGACTCCACTCACCGGGCGATCCGAGAAGCCCACCGCCACTACGAGCAGATCCAGACCAGCGACCCCGACCCGTCATGGGTGACCTACTTCGACCAGCCGAAGCTCATCGTGGACACAGGCATCGCGCACGGCCGACTCGGCGAAGCAGCCACCGCCGAACCCTTGATCGCGGACGCCTTGCGGCGCGAAGATCACACCAACCAGCGCGGCCGAGCGTTTCACTCGTTCTGGCTGGCACGTACGCAGCTAGATCAAGGCAAGCTCGAACAGGCATGCCACACCGCTACACGAGCACTTGAACCCGCATCAGCGGTGACCTCCGAGCGAGTGTCAGGCCATCTCAGGGAGTTCTACGGCCAGTTGGCCCCGTACAGGCAAGAACCCGTAGCCCTGGCCTTCGAGGCGAGGCAACGGGAACTCCTACCACCGGTCAGCGGATCGATTCATCCATGAGCAGGTACAAGAGACCGACCAGCGATCCGCTGCTCACGACCTCGCGGCGGTCGATCATCGCCCGCACCTCGCTGAGAGGGATCCACTCGATGCGGTCGGACTCGTTCTTCTCCGTGGGCGGCCCCGCGTAGGTCGCGCCATCCACGCGGAAGACGTGGTGCTGCGAGTCGGTGATGCCGTTGGCCGGCTCGGCGTAGATCAGGGGCTTGATGGGGCCGGGACGCCAGCCCGTCTCTTCGAGGACTTCGCGGGCGACCGCCTCTTCCGGGGTCTCGCCCTCCTCGATCAGTCCCATGGGCAGCTCCCAAGCCCACGCGTCGGTGATGAAGCGGTGCCGCCACATCATCAGGACTTCTTGGCGATCGTTGACCACGGCGGCCACGGCCAAGTGCCGGAGGCGAACGACGTGGTACTCCCACCTGCGCCCGTCGGGTTGCTGGACGTCAACCAGACACAGGTTCACCCACTTGTTGGTGTAGATCTGACGTTCACCGTGGGTCTTCCACTCCATACCTGCGGCCCCTCTCGATCGGTCTCCAGGATCTCAGACCGACGGAGCGACGGACACGGGTTGGGTCATTTCACGTCAGCCTGACGAGATGGCCCTACCGTACTCCTCCGAATGACGGCAATCGAATGACGGCAGCGACGGCACTCAGAGACCGACGATCACCAGCGTCAGCGATCAGGTGGGATGAAGGCGGAGTCCACGCCCAACAAGCAGAAGCCGAGTACTTTCGCCACAGGCTGCCCGATCGGACCCGTATGATGTCCGTCCTCTCAATACACCTGATCGCTCGGGGACGGCATGGACTTCCGCATGGGGCTAGGGCGTGTCCGGTGGGTCACGGGTGACCCACCGGACACGCCCTAGTCCTGCCTGTACGTCGCGAACAGGGATGAACCGACCGGCCCTTGACGTGGGTCGAGCGGCGGGGCGGCTTCGGTGATCGGAGTCCGGCGGAACAACCCGTCCAGCCGTCAGCGCTGCTCCTGTACAGCGGGTACTGGTGAACCATGACCGGCACCTTCACCACCCGCACCGTCGACGTGACAACCGGCTCCGCCGAAACCATGCACGACCTGACGAACGCGTGCTCCGCGTTCCTCCGGGAGGTCGCTCACGGGAGAGACGGACTGCTGAACCTCTTCACCCCGCACGCGACGTCCGGCCTGGCCGTCATCGAGACCGGAGCCGGCAGTGACAACGACCTGCTGGCGGCCCTCCGTGAGGTTCTTCGCGCGGACGACCGCTGGCAGGACCGCCACGGCGGTGCGGTCCCCGGCCGCGAGCACATGCTCCCGGCCCTGGTCCCGCCCCACGCCACGCTGCCCGTGGTCGGCGGTGAGCTGGAGCTGGGGACCTCGCAGTCCGTCGTTCTGGTGACCACCGGCCGGGACACCCCCGACCGAAAGGTCCGGCTGTCCTTCCTCGGCTGACCGTACGTCGCGCCACCCAGGCGTTCAGGTCCGCGGAGTGCTGCCGGTGTCGATGAGGATCTGTTCGGCCTGGGTGACATTGTCGGCCCGTACGGCTCTGGCCATTGCGGCCCGTGCCGCGTCGGGTGCCGCGTCGGGCGGGACCACCAGCAGGGCGAAGTGATCGTTGTCGCCCCGGGTAATGAGGACCGTGTCGTCACCGACAGGGAAGGAGTCGACGCGCACGACCCGGTCGTCGACGGTCTGCCGCGCCGGGAGCTCCTCCCAGGCACTCCCGTCCAGGCCCACGCGCATGATGGGACCGAGGTGCTCGGTCAGGGCGGTGATCAGACCGGGAAGCTCGGCATGGATGTCGCGGGAGCGCGGCCACCACGCACCGTTACAGGACTCCCCCGCGTTCTTGCGTCGTCTCCAGCCGCAGGAGCGCCGTCCCAGGTCTCACGGAATGGTGAATCGCATCCGGCAGAAGCCCGGGAAGGCATGGGGTGTCGGAATCGGCCATGATGTGCTCGCCTGTCTCCGAGAGTTCCGCGCATTCGCTCGTCGTCCGGAATGTGCCGGCAACACCGGGCAAGGGCTCACGGTAGCCCCACCGTACTCCGCAGGCCAGCGGCGGGTCGCCCACAGGGTCGTCGCACGCCCGCGTTCCCGCAAGGTTGCCTGGTCGCGCGAGGCCTGTGGGCCCGCCTGCCGGAGTAGGGTGAAGAAACCGGGAACACTTCACACACCGGCGCCCATGTGGGTGTCGTCCCGGTGATTCGGACTGCCGGGCCGTCGACGACGAGCCCGGGGGCAGGGTTCGCATCATGGCTGTCACTGTCGACCGTACGACCACCGACGAGCATGCCCCTTCGCCGCCCGCTCGCCTGTCCCTGACGCCGGGAACGGCGCCGGGGCTTCTGGACGGTGCCTGGTGGCCTCGCTCGCGTGACCTCTCCCGCGAGCTCCCCGCACTGGCGGAGAGGCTGGACCACTCCTGGGGGCGGGTTACCCACGTCACGGTGAATCCGGCCTTCTGGCCCGTGATCCCGCGCAAGGTTCCCGTCACCGGACACACGGTGCACGTGGGGTGGTTCACGAATGAGCAGGACCCGCACAAGCTCCTCGTGTTCTCCTACACCGCGGAGCGCCTGGACCTGCTGATCATCCCGCCGGAGACCGACCCGGCCGCGGCCGCCAGGCTGATGTCCGCCGCGACCACCCCCGGAGGCCTCCTCACCGCGAGCAGGCTGATGGAGGACGAGCGAGCGGCCGACGACGCGAGGGAGTCACGGGACCGCGAAGAGGAATGGGAGACCGAGGGTGGGACCACACCACCACCGGCCGGGAACCCGACCGGGCCTCCGCCCTCCGCCCGAGGGATGTGAGGGCAGTGGAGATCGCCGTCACCCTGGCCTTGATCCTGGGCCTGATCACTGTGGGAGCCCTCCTGATCCGTCGGCTCAACGCCCAGCACGACGAAAGGATCGCAAGCTTCCACTACAGCGGCGTCCTGCCGTGGCGCGACAGCAGCAGCCGGAAGCGCCCCCGGTCGACCATCGACCCCGCCGGCCCCCTCCTCGCCCGTAACCGCCGCGAGCAACCGCACGGGGACCGCGGACGCCGCCGGATCTTCTCCGGACGGAGGCGGTGAACATGACGTCCGCACACGCCACGCCCACCCCCGCACCAGCGGATCCGGTACCCCCGGCGGGGTACGCCGACATCCGCGTCGTCGCCGCGTCCCCCGAGACCGCCCGCCGCGTCGCGGAAGTCCTCCGGCACTGCTTCGATTCCACCGAGCAACGCAGCTGCCCGGCCGGCCGCGAAGGCGGTACCCGACTCCACCTCACCGTGGACACCACGCATCCCGCCGAACCCGCGCGATCCTGGCTGGCGACCAGCCGGGCTTCGGCCGCCGACCGCTCACAGCACGGCGACGTCTGAACAGCCCGTGCAGTGCATGCCCTGCACAAGCCCTCAGGTCAGCAACCTGAGGGGCATCGGTGAATCGCCACCTCGACTTGATCGGCTTCACCCCGCGTGAAAGAGGCTCCGCCCCCTGCCAGGCTGCCGTGAACAGGAGCAGGGCCCCAGCCAGCGGACGCCTCGACCTCCCCTCGTCCCGGAGGGCGAAGCTCACGAATGGACCGTACCGTTGGCCCATGAGCGTCTTCATCAAGCTGGTGGAGAATCGGCCGCCAAACGAATACGCGAACGAGCGTAGGGCGGATATCTCCTACGACGACACCGTCGAGGAGAATTCCGAGATCACTTACCAATACGACGTACTTTCCAGCGGGGCCCTGAGAATCCTCCGGGTCACGAGAGGAGAGGAAGCCGTCATCCATGCGGTCTACGCCCCGGGTCTGTGGTTCCGCGTCGAGGGCCTCTGCCGCGGCACTACGGAATAGCGGCCCGAACAGGGCCCGAACAGAAAACGTCATACCTCGACTGCTGGAACGAGGCCGGATCGCGCGGGAGCGACCACACGAGATCTACCGACCGAGCCGAACGCGGCGACGTCACCCAGCTCGGGCATCCACTTGAGGCCGTCCAGCCCCGAGAACACCTTGCCGGGGGTGCTCGCCCCATGTCCCGCGCCTCTCCTGTTCAGCAGGACCGTTGCCAGTCAGGAGCCTTCAGGGACTGTCCGGGGACGTTGATCACCCTGCGGTGGCTCTTCCACCGCCCGCCTCGCCCACACGGATCTCGTCGACTCCGCCGACTCGGCTATCAGTTTCGAGGTATCGACCCTCACCTGAGAGCCCCGTTCAAGGCCGTCGTTGGGTCAACGCGGCGTTCGGAGTTGACGGCAACCCTGACGGCAACGACGACACACGACGACCGTTGATCACGATCATCAACGTTCAGTTCGGAAGCAGGCGGAGGCCCAGCCCAACAGCCTGCCCGATCCTACGGATCAGAGGGTTACAAGTTCGAATCCTGCCGCAATACCGGACCCGGTCGGCCGACTCACCGCGAGGCACGCTCGGACTCGCCACCGAGTGGGACGTGTCCTGGGCGGCCGTGGCCCGCTAGCGCATGGAGGTCTTGGGCCTGCGGACGTAGTCGATGAATGCGGCGTAAGTCTCCGGGCCGAGGGTGAGGGCGCCGACCTCGGGGTTCTTGGAGTCGCGGACGGCTATGTGGGGGGTGGCATCGGCGACCTCGACGCAATCGCCGCCGCTGCTGCCGCTGTAGGACGACTTACGCCACTTCAGCTCCATAGCGTTCCTCCATCACCCGTGCGATCAGTGCCGCTGATTCCTTCGGCGAGAGAGCCTCGGCCTGAAGGCGAGCGTAACCGACCGAACGCTCCCTGATCACTGCAGGATTGGCCGTCATGTGCCCCTGGTCGTAGGTCTCGCTGTAGAACAGGTCGGGGTGCTCGTCGAAGCGCAGGAGATTGAAGGAGCCCATCGTTCCGGAGTGCTGTCCGACCGAGAACGGCAGCACTTGGATGTGCACCGATTGGTTGTCCTGGAAGGCCAACAGGTGGGCGAGTTGCTCGCGCATGACCTCTCGGCCGCCGATCTCCCGGTACAGCACCGCCTCGTCCAGTACGACCCACAACGACGGCGGCTGTTCGCGCTCCAGGACGCGCTGCCGTTCCATCCGTGCCGCCACCATCTCGTCGAGTGTGTCGGTGTGGTCCACCGCCATTACCGCCCGCGCGTACGCCCTCGTCTGCAGAAGCCCGTACACCAACTGGCACTGGTACGTGGAGATGTAGGTCGCCTTCGCCTCCATGTCGGCGTACGGCTGGAACCACGTGGGCAGCTGGCTGCGCAGCACCAGGCCCACGAGCCTCGAAAAGTAGCCGTCCGTCACCAGCGCCGCATCCACCCGCTCGGCGAAATCTCGCGTCGGCACCTTCAGGGTCGTCTCGACCTGGCCGATCAACGACCCCGTGCAGAACATGACCGAGCCGAACTGCTTCAGCGTCAGTCCCGCCTCCTCCCGTTTCCTCCTCAGCTCGTAGCCGAAGTAGTCCAACGGAGAGGCCGTGGGATCGAGTTGACGAACGTGAACCAAGGCGTACACCCCCAAGTCGGTCTGTAGCTGAGCGTAACCACACGACTTCGCATGGGTGACGGGAACTGCAAAAATCACCGCGCCCTCGCGCCCGCCCCCCTGTTACCGTCGGCCCATGCAGCGCGCCAATCCGTCTCTCACGACGACGCCGGACCCCGTCCCGGCGCCGCGCTGACACCTGAGCGAATCCGAAGCCCCGGGGCGAGTGCCCCGGGGCTTTGTCGTGGGTGCTCGTCCCTCCATCCGAAGGAGCAGCCATGCACGACCACCGCCGCCTCGGCCGCGAACTCGACCTCTTCGACACCGACCCCCTGATGGGCGCCGGCCTGCCGTACTGGCTGCCCGACGGGGCCGTCGTCCGGCATGCCCTGGAGGAGTACGTCCGGGACGTGGAGCGTGAGGCCGGCTACCGGCACGTCTACTCGCCGGTGCTCGGCAAGCGTGAGCTGTACGAGATCTCCGGGCACTGGGACCACTACAGCGACGACATGTTCCCGCCGATGGAACTCGGGTCCGAACAGGTCGTCCTGCGCCCAAGCCTCTGCCCGCACCACGCCCTCATCTACTGCTCCCGCTCGCACAGTTACCGTGAACTACCGCTCCGCATGGCCGAGCTGGGCGGCATGTACCGCGCCGAGCTGTCCGGCGTTCTCGGCGGCCTCACCCGCGTCAGAGCCATCCAGCTCAACGACGCCCATATCTTCTGCACCCTCGACCAGGCGATCGACGAGGCCCGTGGCGCCCTGAAACTCATCGCCCGCGCTTACGCCGATCTGGGCATCCGGGCCGTCCGCCACCGTCTGTCCCTCCCCGGCGAGGGCGGCAAGTACGTGGCCGACCCCGGACTGTGGCAGCGGGCCACCGCCCTGCTCCGGGAGGTTCTCGACGGCTCCGGCGTGCCGTACGAGGCCGTCGAGGGCGAGGCCGCGTTCTACGGCCCCAAGATCGACGTCCAGATCGCCGACCCGGCGGGCCGCGAGGCGACCCTGTCCACCGTCCAGATCGACTTCCACCAGCCCGAACGCTTCGACCTGCAGTACATCGGCCCCGACGGCGCCAAGCACCGCCCGGTCATGGTCCACCGCAGCATCATCGGCAGCGTGGAGCGGGTCGTCGCTCATCTCATCGAGCAGCACGGCGGTGCTTTTCCGGCCTGGCTGGCGCCCGTGCAGCTGGTGATCCTCCCCGTGGCGGAGGCGCAGATCGGACAGGCGGAAAAAATTCTTGCCCGAGCCCGCCAAAAGGGTCTGCGCGCGGAACTCGCCGGTCCCGAGCACGGCACCCTGGGCGCCCGCGTCCGCGCGGCACGCCTCGTGCCGTATCAGGCGGTCATCGGAGAGCGGGAGGCGGCGGCGGACGGCGACCTCGTGGCCGTACGGCTGCGGGACGGGCGTAGGCCGGGGGGCGTACCCGCGGAGGAACTGGTCGCCCGGATCGCCGACCGCGTCGCGGCGCGCGGGCTTGAGCTGTGGGATGTGTGAGGCGCCAAGACGCCGTATGGCGCCGCGCGCACGTGACCGCACGGCGGCGCCATACGACGACGCACTCCACCTGTGAGACACCGTAAGGTCGCACTCGTACCGCCCGCCACCGCACCCGTGAGGGGAGCTCCGCCGTGACGAACGCCGACGGTCAGCGCATCCCGGTGATCATCGACTGCGACACCGGTGTCGACGACGCCCTGGCGCTGTTGTTCGCCGTACGCCATCCGGGGCTGGACCTGCGCGCGGTCACCTGCGTGGCCGGGAACACGGACGTGGACGGCGTCGTACGCAACACCCTGACCGTGCTGGAGCAGGCCGGTGCCCCCGAGATCCCCGTGGCCAGGGGCGCCGGACGCCCGCTGATCGAGCCCGCCCGCTCGGCGCGGCATGTGCACGGCGACGACGGCATGGGTGACATCGGTCTGCCCGCCCCGACCCGCGCCCCGGCCGACGTGGACGCGGTGACGCTGCTGCGCCGCGAGATCCTGGCGTCCCCGCGCCCGGTCACGCTGGTCCCCACCGCGCCGCTGACCAACATCGCCCTGCTGCTGCGCACGCACCCCGAGGTGACCCGCAACATCGAGCGGATCGTCTTCATGGGCGGCGCGGTGGCCTGCGGAAACGCCACGCCGGTGGCGGAGTTCAACGTGTGGCACGATCCGGAGGCCGCCGCGATCCTGCTCACGGCCGGGGTCCCGATCACCATGTACGGCCTGGACGTCTTCCAGCAGGTCGTGGTCCCCGGAGCGGACGTACGCCGACTGCGGTCGAGCGCGGAACGCGGCGCCCGGCTCGCCGGTGAGCTGCTGGCCCACCGCCCGTCCGCGCCGGACATCACCACCGACGCCGAGGCGGGCGGCATCGGCGACGCGGGCGCGGTCTGCGCGGTCGTGGACCCGGCGGGCATCACCACGCGCCTCCTCCCGGTCGAGGTCTCCCTCGCCCCCGGGCCGACGCGCGGTCAGACGATCGTCGACCGCCGTCCCCGCCCCGGCGAGTCCGAGATCCACACCGGCACCCGCGATCTGCACCTGGTGGACGTGGCCCTGGACGTGGACGTGGACCGCTTCGCGAAGCTGTACCTGTCGACGGTCGAGCGTCTCTGACACCGTCGTCACTCCCGTACCGACAGCGCGTCCGCGGGTGCCGTCCGCAGGGCCTGGCGGGTGGGCAGTTCGACCGTCAGGAAGGCCGTGCAGACGACCAGTGCGGCGAGGCCGGGCAGCAGCCATGCCGGGCCGGCGGGCCAGGGGCGCTCCAGGAAGCCGATGCCGAGGAGGGTCAGCGGGATCGCTGACAGCAGTACGCCTGTGGTGACGGCCGCCGTGGCGATCACCGCGGCCTCGCGGCGCATCATCGCCAGGATCTGCCGGGGTGTGGTGCCGTTCAGTCGGAGCGTGGCGATCTCGTTCCGGCGCTGGGCGGTCGTGGCGACCAGCTTGTTGGCGATGCTCAGCAGGAGATAGCCGAGGAGTACGACGATGACGGCCAGGTTGACCCAGACCTCGGGCGGAGCCTCGTCCAGGCCGTCGGCGTCGCCGGTGTCGGTCGGTGCGAGCAGCAGGCCGGGGTGCGCGGCGGCCGTGGCGGCGAGACTGCGCTCCGCCGCTTCCGTGCCGTCGGTGCGGACCAGGACGCTCTGGTCCAGCCCGGCGGTCGTGTGGTTCCGCGCGAGGTCGTGGGACAGGGCGACCGAGCCGAAGCCGAGGCCGCGTTCGTAGACGGCGACGACCCGGGCCGTGACGGGCGTGCCGTCCCCGAGCACCAGCCGCAGGGTCCGGCCCAGCTCCGCCCCGCGCGTCCGGGCGGCCTCGCTGCTCACCGCGACGGTGTTGCCGGTGAGCCGGTCCAGGTCGCCGTCCCGTACGTCGAGGTCGAGCACCGACCCCGCGTCCGGCGTGAGGATCATCGCCGTACCTGAATCGACCTCGTCCTCGCCGAACATCTTGTACGGCCACACCACGGTCGTGGAACTGACGGGGGCCGCCGCTGTGACGCCATCCGTGTCGCGTACGGCCGTCAGGGCGTCGGAAGGCAGTCCGCCGAGGCCGGGTGCGGTCAGGCGGTGCTGGGCGAGGGTGCCGTCGGAGACGTCGTCCGCGGTGGCCGCCATCACGGTGGTCTGCGCGAAGGTGTACGTCAGCACGAACACGACGGCCATCGCGAGGGCACTGACGACGCCCGCGAGCCGCATCGCGTAGCCGCGGATGTTGGACACCGCCAGCCAGGTCGGCGCCGAGACGCCGGGGCGCAGACGGCGGGCCGCCGTGTTGCCCAGGCCCTTGACCAGCGCGGGGCCCGCCAGCGCCAGGCCGATCGCGCCGAGGATCCCGGCGAGGGAGGTGGCCGTCGCGCCGAGGACCGTCCGGCTCAGCAGCGGCATGGCGGAGAGGGCGGTCGCGGCGACGATCAGCAGCAGACCGGAGTTGGTGCGCAGCTTCGACGGGGTGCGGGGTTCGCTGCGGGACTCGGCGACCGCCTCGGTGGCCGGCATGCGCGAGGTGCGCCATGCGGCACCCCGGGCCGAGACCTGGACCGCCCCGGCCAGCAGCAGGATCGTGGCGACGGCGGGGATCGGGCTGAGGGTGAGGGGGAGGGATTGCGGCAATACCCCGCGGTCGACGAGGAGGTCGCGGAACTGGCCGGCCAGCAGATAGCCGAGGGCCACGCCCGGCACGAGCGCCACGCCCGCGATGAGAGTGCCCTGTGTGGCCGCAAGTCGACGTATTTGCTTGGGAGTTGCGCCCACCGCCCGCATCAGGGCCAGGTCGCGGCGCTGCCCGGCGACCGCCACGGCCAGCGCGCTCGCCATCACGAAGCCGATGATCAGCAGCACGATGCCGGCCAGTGAACCGGCGAGCAGGATCAGCAGGGAGCGTGCCGCTCCGGCGCCGGGGGACTCGATGTCGCCCCGGTCGGCCCCGGTGGTCACGGTGAGGCCCGTGCCCTGGACTTTCTCGCGGGCCGCTGCCGCCACCTCGCCCTCGGCGCCGGGTTCGGTGCGCAGGGCGACCAGGTCGACGGTGGCGCTGCCGGACAGGCGCCGGGCCGTCGTGTCGGCGAAGAGGATTCCCGCGCCGGGTGCGTCGACCACCGCGGAGAGACGGTAGTCGGCGGCGGGGCGGCCCACCGCGACGATCCGTACCCGGTCGCCGACCCGGACGCCCGCGGCCCGCGCGGTCGCGCTGTCCACGGCGACCTCGCCGGAACGGGCGGGTGCGTCTCCCTGGACCTTCGGGTCCGTCAGCAGACCCGTCGAGGACCAGCCGTGCCCGGCGGTCTGCGGTTCCTCGGAGGACGGTACGACCCGGCCGCGGGCGTCGACGAGGGCGGCGGGGAAGCCGACGTCGCCGACCGCCTTGGTGACGCCGGGCAGCCGGGAGAGGTCGGACACCAGCTTCGCCGGGACGGTCCCCCGCTCCGGGAGCGCGATCGGCAGGTCACCGGCGGGGTGGTAGTTCTGGTCGGTGGAGACCACGACGTCCGCGCCGGCGAGGCGGTCGGCCGGGAGCTGGGAGCGCAGGCCGGACTCGGCCAGGACACCGGTGGCGGTGATGAGCGCCGCGCCGCCGAGGACCGCGCAGGCCACCGCGAGGAGCGCGGCGATGCGGTGACCGGCCATGCGTACCGCGAGATGCAACATGACTTACGCCTCTCCCAACGCGACGAGACGGGCGGCCAGTTCGGGTGCGGTGGGCTTGTGGAGGGTTTCCGTCACCTTGCCGTCGGCCATGACCAGGGCCTGGTGGGCCTGGGCCGCTGCGGCCGGGTCGTGGGTGACCATCACGACCGTCTGGCGGAGTTCGTCGACGAGCTCGCGCAGCAGGTTCAGCACCTGGTGGGCGGTACGCAGATCCAGCGCGCCGGTCGGCTCGTCGGCGAACACGACGGCCGGCTTGGCGACCAACGCCCGCACGATGGCGGCGCGCTGCTGCTGGCCGCCGGAGAGCTCGGCGGGCCGGTGACCGAGCCGGTCGGCCAGGCCGACCCGCTCCACCAGCGTCCGCAGCCACTCCTGGTCGGGGGCGCGGCCCGCCAGGCGCAGCGGGAGGGTGATGTTGTCGGCGATGGTGAGGGACGGGACGAGGTTGTAGGACTGGAAGACGAAGCCGATGCGCTCGCGGCGCAGTTCCGTGCGGCGGGTCTCGTTCAGGCCCGCGATCTCGTGCCCGTCGATCGCGATGCTCCCCTCGGTCGGGGAGTCCAGCCCGGCGGCGCAGTGCATCAGCGTGCTCTTGCCGGATCCGGACGGCCCCATCACGGCGAGGAACGTGCCGTGCGCGACCGTCAACGACACGTCGTCCAGGGCTCGTACGCCGCCAGCGTAGGTCTTGCTGACGTGCGCCAGCGCGATGGCGGGCGCGACGCCGGTGACCGTGGAGCGGTGGGCGCGCGCGAAGGGCGCCCTCATCGCCGGTCCCGCAGCCGCTGGACGACGAGCGCGGTCACGCAGAGCGCGGTGACCGCGCCGCAGGCCAGGTGGGCGGGCGTCGCGGCGCCGGCGTAGGAGGCGGCCATGTTGCCGACCACGCTCAGCACCAGCACCACCCACAGGACCGTACGGGCGAGGTCCGCGCCACTGAGGGTTCGCGGCAGGGGGTCGTCGGGGCCGGTCGTGAGGCGGTAGGGGTCGGTGGGCGTCATGGCCTGCTCCTTCGGCGGTCGCTGTCGGTCACCGAAGCTACGGATCGTGACCCCCTGTCTCCGAGCCCGCAGGCCGCCGTCTTCGGGGTACAGCAGGCTGTACTTCCGACCTCCCGGCCGTGACGGAGAACCGGCCGACGCCCTAGGGTCGTTGACGTGCACGCCGAAACCATGGAGGGCACGTCGGGCGGCGAGAAGGCCGCCCCCCTGCGCCCCGGCATCCGGGACACCGTCGTCCGCGCGGCCGGTGGCGCCGTCGCCGCGCTCGAACAGCTCGCCGGCGGGCTCGGTACGGCCTTCGTCGCGCTGGTCGTCCTGCTGCGGCTGGTGTTCGCCGCCGTCACCGTTCCGCTCGGCGTCGGGCTGCTGATGGCGCCCAAGGCGATACGCGCCCTGCACTCGCTGGCCGACCGCGAACGCGAACGGCTCGGCCGCTGGGGGCCCGAGGTCATCGGCCCCGGTCCGGCACCGACACAGCTGCGCCTTGCCCTCGTCGACCTCACCACCCGGCGCGAGCTGCGCTGGCTGCTGCGCCACGCCACGCTGGGGTTCGCGCTGGGCATCTTCGGCATCCTGCTGCCGCTCATGGCCGTACGCGACTCCCTGTTCCCGGCGTACTGGCAGTGGATCCCGAAGGACGCCGACAGTACGTCGGTGGGGTTCGGACCCGCTCAGACCTGGGCGGACGCCTTTGCCGTCGCGCTGCTGGGCCTCGGCTGGATCGCGATCATCGTGGGGCTCACCCCGGGCATGGCCCGGCTGCAGGCGGCGCCCGGACGGCGGCTGCTGTCCGCCGGACCCGACGTGGACCTGTCCCTGCGGGTCGCCGAGCTCACCGCCACGCGGGCCGCCGCGCTGGACGCCCACGCCATCGAACTGCGCCGCATCGAGCGCTCGTTGCACGACGGCACCCAGAACCGGCTCGTCACCGTCACCGTGCTGCTCGGCGCCGCCCGCCGCATGGCGGCCCGCGACCCGGCCGGCGCCGACGAGATCCTGGAGCGCGCGCAGGGCGCCGCCGAACAGGCCCTCGCCGAACTCCGCTCGGTCGCCCGGGGCATCCTGCCGCCGGTGCTGGCCGACCGCGGCCTCGAAGGCGCCCTCACCGGACTCGCCGCGTCCTGCGCGGTGCCCTGCCGGATCGACGTCGACGCGCCCGCCCGGTGTGCCGCGTCCGTCGAGGCCACCGCTTACTTCGTCGTCGCCGAGGCCCTCACCAACATCGCCAAGCACAGCGGCGCCGAGGAGGCCACCGTCACCGTCCGCTCGCACGGCGGGCGGCTGCGGCTGACCGTGACCGACGACGGCCGGGGCGGCGCCGATGAGGAGGGGGGCTCGGGGCTGACGGGCATCCGCGGCCGCGTCGCCGCCCTCGACGGCACCCTGTCCCTGACCAGCCCACGCGGCGGCCCGACAACTCTGGAAGTGGAACTGCCATGCGGATCGTGATCGCCGAGGACGACCCGTTGCTGCGCGAAGGGCTCGCGCTGCTGCTGCGGGCGGAGGGCCTGGAGGTCGTCGCCACCGCCGGCACGCCCGACGGCATCCTGGACGCCATCGACGAGCACAAGCCGGACGTCGCCATCCTCGACGTACGGATGCCGCCGACGCACACCGACGAGGGGATCGTCGCGGCCGTCGAGGCGCGGCGCCGGCGGCCCGACCTCGCGGTGCTCGTGCTGTCGGCGTACGTCGAGCAGAGCTTCGCCAGTGACCTGCTGGGCGGCGGGGTGGGCGGACTCGGGTATCTGCTGAAGGAACGGGTCGGCCGGGTCGAGGAGTTCCTCGACGCGCTGCGGCGGGTGGCCGACGGCGGCACCGCCATCGACCCCGAGGTGGTCGCCCAGCTGTTCACCCGCAGCCGCCAGGACACCCGCCTGGAGCGGCTCAGCCCCCGGGAGCGGGACGTGCTCGCGCTGATGGCCGAGGGCCTCGGCAACAGCGCCATCGCCGAGCGGCTCGTCGTCACCGACGGCGCCGTGCACAAGCACATCCGCAGCATCTTCGCCAAGCTGGACCTGTCGCCCGCGGACCAGGTGGACCGCCGGGTGGCCGCGGTGCTGCGGTATCTGGAGGACGTGCAGCGGCGGGGCTGAGGTGTCGCAAGGACGCACGGCAGCGGGGTGAGGTACAGCTGGCTGTACCTCGCCACGGGCCCAACCACCACCACACAGACGCCAGTTGGCCTGATCGTCCGAACGCGGCCCGGTTCCTAGGTTGGTGACCGCAGCGCAGACGGCGTTGCTGACACCGACCGATCCGCAAGGAGCACCTGCCATGAAGCGCACCGCCACGGCCCTGGTCGCCGCGATCGCCGCGTCCGTCCTGACGATCCCCGTCGCGTCGGCCACCGCCCAGTCCCCGCACCCCGCTCAGGACTCGCTGCGGGACCGCGTGGGCGCCGTGATGGAGACCGGAACCGTCGGCGCCGTCGCCCGCTCGACCGGCCCGCGCGGACAGCGCTCCGCCGCCGCGGGCGTCATCGACAAGGCCACCGGCGAGGCGGCGCGCCCCGGCGACCGGTTCCGGATCGCGAGCGCGAGCAAGACGTTCGTCGCCACCGTGGTGCTGCAGCTGGCCGGCGAGGGGCGGCTGTCGCTGGACGACACCGTCGAGGACTGGCTGCCCGGCGTCGTCTCCGGCAACGGCAACGACGGCAGCACGATCACCGTACGGCAGCTGCTCCAGCACACCAGCGGGCTGTACAACTACACGGGCGACTTCCCGCTGCTGGCGAGCGTCGAGGGCTTCGAGGCCGGCCGGTACACCACCTGGACCGACGAGCAGCTGGTCGCCATCGCCATGAAGCACAAGCCGGACTTCGCGCCCGGCACCAAGTGGTCGTACTCCAACACGGGTTACATCCTCGCCGGGATGATCATCAAGAAGGCCACGGGCCACAGCTGGCAGCAGGAGGTCACCCACCGCATCATCAAGCCGCTGCACCTGCGCAACACCTCCGCCCCGACCACCGAGACCCACATCCGCGGCCGCCACCTGCACGGCTACTCCAACTTCGGCGGCTCCGGCGCGACCATCGACGTCACCGAGTTCAACCCGAGCGCGGCGGGCGCGGCCGGCGCCATGATCAGCACGACCGCCGATCTGACCCGCTTCTACCAGGCCCTCCTCGGCGGGCACCTGCTGCGCCCGGCCGAGATGAAGGCCATGAAGACGACCGTGCGCACCCCCGACCTGGACGTCGTCTGGCCCGGCGCGAGCTACGGCCTCGGCCTGATGCGGATCCCGCTGACCTGCGGCGGGTCGTACTACAGCCACGCCGGCGACCTCCCCGGCTACACCACCCGCGACGGCGTCAGCGCCGACGGCCGCCGGGTCGTGGTCCTGTCGACCACGGGCGACGGCGCGGCCGACATGTCCACCGAGCACGCCCAGAACAAGCTGATCGACGGCGAACTCTGCGCACCCGGCCGGAAGTAGCGCCAGTAGCGTCGAGCGGTTGGTGTACTTCGGCGGGGCGTCCCCTCACACCGCGCCGCCGAAGTACACCTGCACTTCCCTGATCAGCCCGTCCCGGACGGTGATGGCCTCGACGTTGCGGTAGCGGCCGCCCGCGGCGAGCTCGTACTCGTAGTAGGCGAAGACGAGTTCGGCGTCGGCCGGGGTGACCTGCAGCATGCGCTGTTCCTTCATGCGGTCGGCGGTCGGGAAGCACCGCTCGAAGAAGGCCGCCTTGTCGATGTGGTCGTCCCTGGGGCTGGTGAAGGTGAAGTCGTCGGCGTACAGGGGGAAGGCGGCTTCGCGGTCCTGCGCCTGATAGTGGCGGAACGCCGCCCTGACGATGTCCGTAGGAGTGCTGGTCATGCGGGGCTCCTGAGCGGTGGGACGGTCCTCTCCGTCACCGTACCCATCGCGGACGCACGCTGCGGTCGCACCACGAAGGGGCCCGGGGAAATCACCCCGGGCCCCTTCACATGCCGTCGGTCAGGAGCGCGCCGTGCGCCGGCGCTTCGACGCCACGACGAACGCCGCGCCACCCGCGACCAGCACGAACGCGCCGATCGCGATCGGGCCGGTCGCGCTGCTGCCGCCCGTCCGGGCGAGGTCGCCGCCACCGCCGCTGGGCGAGGGGGCCGGGGTGGAGGCCGACTCGGAGGGCTCCGGGGCCGGGGTCTCGGAGGCCGGCGGCGTCGTCTCCTCGGCCGGGGTCGAGGGCTCGTCCGTCGCCGGCTCGGACGGCTCGGCGGGCGGCGTGGTCGGGGGCTCCTCGGTCGCCGGGGGCTCGGTCGTGCAGTCCTTCGTGCCGCCGTTCCAGGCCGCGATCAGCTTGTCCTTGATGACCGGGCGGTCCGGGCCCTTGGGCAGGTCACCGTGCTCGAAGCCGTCGTTCGCGTCGAGCTTGCCGTCGAACTTCACCGCGCCCCGGTACAGGTCGACCTGCGCGAAGCAGCCCGCGTCCGGGACGGCGATGTCGAGGGTGTCGGTCCCGCCGGGCTTGACCGTGACCGAGTCGAAGTCGACGAAGACCTGCTCGCCGGAGGTCGCGAAGGTCGACCCGTGGGCGAGGTAGGAGGCGAGCGAGGCGGTGCAGGTCGTGGCGTCGGCGGCGGCACGCACCGAGACGTGGACCTTGCCGTCGTCGGTGACCTTCAGGTTCTGGTCGTCGACCTTGACCGAGTCGTAGAAGTTCGTGCCGTCCAGCGAGAACTGGCAGCGGTCGGTGGCGGTTTCCGTGCCGGCGCCGGTGCCGGGCTGGTAGGCGCCGCCCGACTTCCAGCCGTCCCCGCCGGGCGTGCCGTGGGCCCAGGCGCCGGAGGCGGAGGCGACGGTGGCCGCGCAGAGGGCGAGCGACGCGGCGCCCGTCCCCAGCAGGCGTCGCGCGATGACACGTCTCGCTATGGACATGCGTATCCCATCGTGGGGTGAGTGAGCGAAGGAGAAACACTGGGCTCATTGGTCACATGCGCCTCAGAGTGAGCACATCGTCGGGGGCGGGGAGACCGCTGTCAACCTGCGTAAACGCAACGGAAGTTCAAGAGGCAATCACAATTCCATCACGCGGGGAACGATCCCCTCCGCTCCTCGCGGTGTTCGCTTTTCTGGCGAAGTGGACAGAGTTCTCACTGTCGTCCGTACGCACCCACGAGGAGACCGCGTGACTGACCGCACCACCACGCCCGACCTCTCGTCCAGCAACCCCGACTGGTGGCGCCAGGCCGTCATCTACCAGGTCTACCCGCGCAGTTTCGCCGACGCCGACGGCGACGGGCTCGGCGACCTCAAGGGCGTCGCCCAGCGCCTCACCCACCTCGCCGCGCTCGGCGTGGACGCCCTGTGGCTCAGCCCCTTCTACCCCTCCGAACTGGCCGACGGCGGCTACGACGTCGCCGACTACCGCGACGTCGACCCGCGCCTGGGCACCCTCGACGACTTCGACGCCATGGCCGCCGAGGCCCACCGCCTCGGCCTGAAGGTGATCGTCGACCTGGTCCCCAACCACACCTCCCACCAGCACGTCTGGTTCCAGGAGGCGCTGCGCGCCGGCCCCGGCTCCGCCGCCCGCGAGCGCTACGTCTTCCGCGACGGCCGCGGCCCGCACGGCGAACTCCCGCCCACCGACTGGCAGTCCGTGTTCGGCGGCAGCGCCTGGCGCCGGGTCCCCGACGGCCAGTGGTACCTCCACCTGTTCACCCCGCAGCAGCCCGACCTCAACTGGGAGCACGAGGAGGTGCGCGCCGACTTCCGCACCACCCTGCGCTTCTGGTCCGACCGCGGCGTCGACGGCTTCCGCGTCGACGTGGCGCACGCCCTCGCCAAGGACCTGAGCGAGCCGCTGCGCGATCTCGGCGCCCCGGAGCTGAGCGGCGAGGACGCGCTCCCCGCCTTCCCGCCCGGCACCCACCCCTTCTACGACCGCGACGAGGTCCACGAGATCTACCGCGACTGGCGCAAGATCCTCGACTCCTACCGCCCGCCCCGCATGGCCGTCGCCGAGGCCTGGGTGAACCCGAGCGCCCGCCGCGCGCTGTACGCCCGCCCGGACGAACTGGGCCAGGCCTTCAACTTCGAGTATCTGCAGGCTGGTTGGGACGCCGGTGAACTGCGGCAGGTCATCACCGACTCGCTCGCCACGGCGCACGCGGCCGGCGCCTCCGCGACCTGGGTGCTGTCCAACCACGACGTCGTACGCCACACCTCCCGCCTGATGCTCCCGCCCGGCACCGACGACAACGCCTGGCTGCTGTCCGGCGGCCACGCCCCGGCCGTCGACGACGCCGCGGGCCTGCGCCGCGCCCGCGCCGCGACCCTCCTCATGCTGGCGCTGCCCGGATCGTCGTACGTCTACCAGGGCGAGGAACTCGGCCTGCCCGAGGTCGCCGACCTGCCCTTCGAGGTCCTCCAGGACCCGATCTGGGAACAGACGGGGCGGGTGCGCAAGGGCCGCGACGGCTGCCGGGTGCCGCTGCCGTGGACGACCACGGGGCCGTCGTACGGCTTCGGCGCGGGCGGGTCCTGGCTGCCGCAGCCGTCGGGCTTCGCGGCGTACGCCGTCGAGGCGCAGGACGGTGTGGAGGGCTCGACGCTGGAGCTGTACCGCAGGGCTCTGCGCCTGCGCCGCAAGCTGCTGGAGGGGGAGGAGTTGGAGTGGGTCGCGGACAGCCCGTCCGGGGTCCTGCACTTCGCCCGCTCGGAGGGCTGGCGGTGCGTGGCCAACCTCTCCGCGGCGGCCGTCGAGTTGCCGCCGGGTGAGGTGCTGCTCGCCAGCGCGCCGTTGCAGGACGGGCTGCTGGGCCCGGACACGACGGTCTGGCTGGCGTAGATCAGGGTTTCAGCGTCACCTGCGGTTCGCCCGATGCCGGTGGTGGCGGGGTCAGGTCCTGGGACGGGAGCTTCGGCGGGGTCGTCTCCTGGAACAGGACCTGGTCGAAGTCGACCAGCCCCGTCTTCTCCATGACCGTGATGTGGTCGAGCACGGTGTCGTTGGCCTGGTCGGCGAGTTGCCGTACCAGGGAGTTCTCGGTCGTGGCCCGGATCTCCGCGACCGTGGAGAAGATCTGGCCGTGCGTGGTGCGCAGGATGTTCGCCATGTCGCTGTCGAACTGCTTGCCGGAGTCGGCGTCGAGCGTCGCGACGAAGCCCTGCTGCTGGGGGCTCGGCCGGTTGGGCAGGGTGATGTGCAGCCGCGCGGCGATCCGGCGGCAGGTGGCGTCCAGCGCCGCGTGCCCGGAGACCAGGTGCTGACCGGCCGTGCGCACCGCACCCGTGGTCCCTTTCCGCAGGGCCATCTTCCCCACCGGGTACTCCCACAGCCCGGCCGCCCGCACCTTGACGACGAAGTCGCGGTCGGCCTCGGTCAGCGGGCCGGTCGGGGTCTGGGCGATGACCCGGGTCTGGGAACTGGAGACCGTGCTGAAGCCGAGCATCGAGGGATAGGCGAGGGCGGCGAGGGTGAGACTCAGGGCGCCGCCCACCAAGAACGTGCCGGTTGCCTGTCGAGTGATGCGCACCGAACTGCCTCCTGCCCCGGGGTCGTCGTACGTGAAGTACGGACCCCGGGGCGTGGAAAACCTTTTGGCTTGGCATCTGTCCCGTAAAGCGATTCCCGTGGCGGGCGCCTCAGCGCTCGGCGCCCTTGCGGAAGGTCGAGCGGGCCCACAGGTAGCCGATCAGGGCGAGGCCCGCGCACCAGGCGAGCGCGATCCAGGCGTCGTTGCCGATGCCGGTGCCGAGGAGCAGGCCGCGCAGGGTCTCGTTGATGGGGGAGAAGGGCTGGTACTCGGCGAACCAGCGCAGTCCCGTGGGCATCGAGTCGGGGGTGACGAAGGCGCTGCTGAGGAAGGGCAGATAGATCAGCGGCATCGGGGCGTTGCTCGCGGCCTCGATGGTCTTGGAGTTCAGGCCGATCGCGGCGGACAGCCAGCTCAGGCCGAAGGCCAGGAACATCAGCAGGCCGAGGGCGGCGGCCCACTCGACGGCCGAGGCGTCGGGGCGGAAGCCGATCGCGTACGCCACCCCGGTCACCAGGGCGAGGATGCACACGACCTGGACCATGTTGCCCAGCACATGCCCCGTGAGCACCGAACTGCGCGAGATCGCCATGGTGCGGAAGCGGTTGATGATGCCCTCGGTCATGTCGGTGCACACGGAGATCGCGGTGGTGATCGTGCCGGAGGTCACCGCCATCACGATGATGCCGGGGACGAGGTAGTTGATGTAGGCGTCGCGGTCACCGACGCCGATGCCCTCGCCGATCGCGCCGCCGAAGACGTACACGAACAGCAGCAGCATCAGGACGGGCAGCGTGACGATCTGGACCGTCAGGGACGGATAGCGCTGCATGTGCTTGAGGCTGCGCCGCAGCATCGTCATGGAGTCGCGCAAGGCGTAGGAGCGGGTGGGCGCGGCGGCGGTGGTGGCGGGGGTGGTGGCGGTGGTCATCGTGGTGTCCTTACGGCAGGTCGGGTGGGGGTCAGGCGGCGACGGACTGGTGGGTCTCGGTCAGCGCGAGGAACACGTCGTCCAGGTCGGGCGTGTGCACGGTGAGCGACTCGGCCTCGACGCCGGCCGACTCCAGCAGGTCGAGGACCGCGCGGACGGTGGCGGGGCTGCCGTCGCCGGGGATGTGCAGGGCGAGGTTCTCCGGGTCGCGGGAGGCGACGTCGAACACCGCGGCGGCGACGTCGAGTCGGCGCTCGTCGGCGAACCGCAGCCGGATGTGGGCGCCGGGGATGCGGCGCTTGAGCTCGTCGGCGGTGCCCTCGGCGACGATGCGGCCGCCGTTCAGCACGGCGATGCGGTCGGCGAGCTGGTCGGCCTCCTCCAGGTACTGCGTGGTGAGGAAGATCGTGATGCCGCGGTCGTCGACCAGGCCGCGGATCAGCTGCCACAGCATGCGGCGGCTGCGCGGGTCGAGGCCGGTGGTCGGCTCGTCGAGGAAGATGATGCGCGGGTCGCCGACCAGGGTCATGGCCAGGTCGAGCTTGCGGCGCATACCGCCGGAGAAGGTGGCGGCGGTCTTCTTCGCCTCTTCCGCCAGGTCGAAGCGCTCCAGCAGGTCAGCGGCCCGGCGGCGGCCCTCGGCGCGGCTGAGGTGGTGCAGGTCCGCCATCAGCAGGAGGTTCTCCTCGGCGGTCAGCAGCCCGTCGATCGCGGCGAACTGGCCGGTCACGCCGATCGACCGGCGTACGTCGTCGGCCTGCCGGGTGAGGTCGTGACCGGCGACGCGGACCTCGCCGGCGTCGGCGCGGATCAGCGTGGACAGGATCTGGACGGTCGTGGTCTTGCCGGCGCCGTTCGGGCCCAGCAGGGCGAAGACCGAGGCCTCGGGGATGCGCAGGTCGATGCCGTCGAGCACCGGCTTCTCCCCGTACGACTTGCGCAGGCCCTGTGCGTGGATGGCGGTCATGACTCTCCCCGGTGACGTGGATCGGTGACGTGGATCGCGGTGTGGATCCGCAACTTGAACGGTGTGCAACTCGATGACTTGCACACCGTAAAACCAGACTTGCACGGTGTGCAAGTCCTTTCGTCCGAGAACTTTTACGGTGTGCAAGTGACGGTTAGGCTGGACCCATGGCGCGAGAGACCCTGAACCGAGAACAGATCGTCCGCGCGGCGATCGAGCTGCTGGACGCCGAGGGCATCGACGGGCTGAGCATGCGCAAGCTCGGCCAGAAGCTGGGCTCGGCGGCCACGGCGATGTACTGGCACGTCGGCAACAAGGAGAACCTGCTGGTGCTCGCGGCCGACGAGGTGTGGAGCGAGGTCCGGCTGCCGGACGTCCCGGCGGTGGGATGGCGGACGGCGGCGCGCGAGCTGATGTACGCGGCGCGCGAGCTGTGCGACCGGCACCGCTGGCTGGTGCGGGTGATCACCACGTACGCGGGCTACAGCGAGGGCATGGCCGGCTTCCAGGAGCGTGCGTACGAGACCTTCGAGGCGGCCGGGTTCCGGGACGCCGACCTCGACTGGGCGGTGAGCACCCCGTTCATGTTCGTGACGGGGCTGGCGTTCATGAGCTCGACCGACGCCGCCGAGGTCAAGGAGCGGACGTCCGCGGACGGGGCCGCGCAGTCCGAGGCGGATGCCGCGCTGGTGGCGCAGGCCGGCGCCATCGCGGAGAAGTACCCACGGCTGCTGGCCAGCATGGAGGGGCAGGCGCAGCGCGGGCAGACCTTCTCGGAGCAGGTCGACGCGGTCTTCGCGTTCGGCGTGGAGACGATCCTCGACGGGCTGGCGGCCCGGCTTGCGGCGCGGGCGGACGCCGTCCGAGTGGTCTCCGAGTGAGATCCGGGTGAGAGGCGCGCGCCGCACGCGTGGCACATCGGGCGGCGCTGCCCCGCTGCCCGAGGATCCGATCGCGTGGCAGGCACCTTCGACGAACTGGTCGCGATGCAGCAGGCGGCGGACCAGGCACACAGCCGGGTGGAGGAGCTGCGGGACCGGTACGGCCCGCCCACCCGCACCCCGTGGACCCAGCCGCAGACCGAGGCCTACGAGACGGCCTGGCGCACCTGGCGCGACCTCGCCCTGGCCGTCCAGACGGCCGTCACCGAACACGCGACGGAGCAGGGCGCGGCCCGCAGCCAGACCGAGGCGGACGTGAAGACGGCGGCCCGGCATCCGGGCGGCGGGCTGTGAAGCCGGACGGGTGGTAGGCGTCGCGCGCTCGGCTCGTACGGGCCAACAGTGCGTGTCATCGGCGGGCGTCGCCGGGAGAATCGCAGGTGGGGGTGGGGTGCCGCCGACGTGTGAGGAGCTCCGCCGACGATGAGCAGGTCTTGCAGGTCCCGCAGGTCTTGGAAGACGTCGGCTCTCGGGTTGCTCGCGGTGGCGGGCGCGGTGGCGGTCGCGCTCGTCGCGCCGGGGACGGCGTACGGCGGTGCGGGCCCCGCAGGACCGGTCGGCCACGACTTGTGGGGCGCCGCGACCATCGAGCCCGGCCGCGAGGGCATCGTCCAGGTCGCGGGTTATGCCGGGGAACCGCTGGGCGCGGGATCGGTGCTGACGTTGACGGCGCCGGCGAAGACGCGCGTGACGGGTGCGCCGTTGGCCTGGCTCGGATACCGGGGCGCGGTGGCAGTGGGCGGGAACAGCGGGACGTACACCTTCGTGGGGGCGTCCCCGTCGGCAGGGGCGCCGGTGTCGGCGTGGCACAGCCCTGCCTTCCCCTTCGTCCTGTCGGTCCCGGCGAACGCCGAACCAGGCACCCGCCTCCCCGACTGCACCCTGACCCTGAGGGACGCGACGGGCGCCGTGCGCGGGCGCGGCACCTGTTCCGTGACGGTCGGTCTGCCCGCGCCGACCCTGTCCCGCCCCACGTCGGGCGTACCGCTGGGCGCGTTGCCGCAGGCGTCGGGCGCGGCCTACCCGGGCGCCCAGGTCACGGTCCGCGACGCGCTGGAGCAGGAGGTCTGCGCGACGACGGCGGCGCCGGACGGCACCTGGTCCTGCGTACCCGGCCTCGCCCTCCCGGCCGGGACGGGCCGCCTCCAGGCGACGGCCACCCTGAACGGCGTCAGCGCGCTGAGCGAGCAGATCGACATCATGGTGGTCGGGTCGGCAGGGGAGCAGCACGACACCGTGTCGGACGGTGGGGGCGGGCGGCTCTAGGGCGCGGGGAGCGCATTGCGCGGCGTTGCGTGGCATCGCGTGGCATCGCGTGGGCCTTGCTCGGCGCCACATGGTGCCGGGTGGCGCCATCGCGTGCCACTTCGGCGCCATTTCATGCTCGTCGGCGCGCTTGGCTGCACATGGCGCCACCGTGGCTCAGATCGGCCGCGGAGTGTTTTCCCAGGTCAGGGCGTTCTGTCGACGACTCCCGGTGGTGTGCGCCGCGCGCGGCACCCAACGGCCTTGCGCATGGCGCCATTGTGGTGCCATGATGGCGTCATGGACCTCACCCCGTATGTCGACACCCTCCGCCGCGAACTCGCGGTGGCCGCCGAAGCCGGTGGGGAGGACGCCCGCGAGCTGGCCGAGCGGCTCGTCGCTCCGCTGGAGTCGGCGACCCGACTGACCATGCTGAACGTGCTCTCGGCCGCGATGGACGAGATCACCCGCGAGCTCGCCCCCGGCTCGGTCGACGTACGGCTGCGCGGGCTCGACCCCGACTTCGTGGTGACGCTGCCGCACACCGACGCCGCCGTCCCCGCGGAGCCGATCGCGCCCGCCGAGGCACTCACGACCCCGGCCGAGGGCGACGAGGGCGGCACCGCCCGCGTCAATCTGCGGCTGCCGGCCCACCTCAAGACCCGCGCCGAGGAGGCCGCGAGCCGCGAGGGCCTGTCGGTCAACGCCTGGCTGGTGCGAGCCGTGTCGGCGGCGGTCGACGGCGGCGCACGGCCGCGTACGGCACAACGGACCCACACCGTCGGACAGAGCTTCACGGGCTGGGTGCGCTAGCCGCACCCCCGACCCGCACCACTTCACCGGCAGCACTTCACCCGCACCACTTCGCCGGCAGCACTTCAACCCCACCACGTCCCATCAGCGGGGACGCCACCAAGACCCAAGAGGACGCCACAGCCATGCCTTCTTTCGACACTCCCGGACCGATCTCCGTCGCCGCCTACGTGGACGCCGGCTCCATCCGCTTCGCCGCGAGCGACCGCCTCGACACCGTCGTCGAGGTGGTGCCCCGCGACCCGAAGAAGGACCGTGACGTGCGGGCCGCCGAGCAGGTCGAGGTCACGTTCGCCGGCGGGACCCTGACCGTCCGGACCCCCAAGCAGCGCAACTCGCTGCGCCGCCCCGGCATCCTCGACGTGACGGTCGAAGTGCCCACCGGCTCCCGCATCGACATGACCGGCGCCTGGACCCAGGTGCTCGGTGAGGGCCGGCTCGGCGAGACCCGCGTCAAGACCTCGTCCGGCGACGTCCGCCTCGACACGACCGGACCGCTGCATCTGACCGCGTCGCACGGCTCGATCACCGTGGACCGGGTCGAGGGCGCGGCCGAGATCACCACCAGCACCGGCAGCCTGCGCGTCGGCACCGTCGACGGCTCCGCCGTCCTGAAGAACTCGCACGGCACGACGATGGTCGGCGCCGTGACCGGTGACCTGCGGGTGAGCGGTGGCCACGGGGACATCGACATCGCGCACGCCGAGAGCTCGGTCGTCGCGACCACCGCCCACGGCACGGTGCGCGCGGCCGACGTGGCCCGCGGATCCGTCCAGTTGGAGACCGCCTACGGCGCCATCGAGGTCGGCATCCGCGACGGCTCGGCCGCCTGGCTCGACGTCAGTTCCGGCTCCGGGCAGGTGCGCAACGCGCTCACCGCGTCCGAGGCCCCGGAGAAGACCGAGGACACCGTCGAGGTCCGCGCCCGCACCCGGTACGGCAACATCGACGTCCTTCGCGCCAGGGCCTGAGCGCCGGCCCCCGCGACCTCGCCCGCACCGCCCAGTCACCTCACCACCCTTCGATCGGGAGGGCCCATGCCTTCTTCTGTCATGCCCATGCCCATGCCCACCCCGCGGCGGGGCGACGGCACGCAGTCGCCCGCCGCCAT
Organism: Streptomyces sp. NBC_01092; assembly: GCF_045039535.1. NCBI lineage: Bacteria > Bacillati > Actinomycetota > Actinomycetes > Kitasatosporales > Streptomycetaceae > Streptomyces > Streptomyces sp. NBC_01092. The sequence goes on from NZ_CP108659.1 coordinate 5,668,457, forward strand.
CTCCACCATCGGTCTGCGCAAGTCGTACGGCGACAAGACCGTCCTCGACGGCATCGATCTGCGCATCCCGGCCGGCACCGTGTTCGCGCTGCTCGGGCCGAACGGCGCCGGCAAGACCACCACCGTGCACATCCTGTCCACGCTCATCGCCGCCGACGGCGGCCAGGCCCAGGTGGCCGGGCACGACGTCGCCGCCTCACCCGACGGCGTCCGTGCCGCGATCGGGGTCACCGGGCAGTTCGCCGCGCTCGACGATCTGCTCACCGCCGAGGAGAACCTGCTCCTCATGGCCGACCTGCTGCGCCTCGGCAAGCGTGAAGGGCGCTCCCGTACGACGGAGTTGCTCGAACGGTTCGAGATCGCGGACGTGGCGAAGAACCGCGCCGCGACCTTCTCCGGCGGTATGCGGCGCCGCCTCGACCTCGCCATGACGCTGGTCGGCGACCCGGAGGTGATCTTCCTCGACGAGCCGACGACCGGGCTCGACCCGCGTAGCCGCCGCACCATGTGGGACACCGTGCGCTCGCTCGTCGCGGGCGGCACGACCGTCTTCCTCACCACCCAGTACCTGGAGGAAGCCGACCAGTTGGCCGACCGGATCGCCGTGCTCGACGGCGGCCGGATCGTCGCCGAGGGCACCGCCGACGAGCTCAAGGCGCGGATCCCCGGCAGCCACGTACGGCTGCGGTTCACCGACCCCGCCGAGTACGAGCGCGCGGGCGCCGCCTTCCCCGGCGCGGCCCGCGACGACGAGAACCTCGCCCTGCGGGTGGCGGGCGACGGCGGCCTCGACGCGTTGCGCGCCCTGCTGGACCGGCTCGACGCCGCCGGCATCCGGGCCGCCGACTTCTCCGTGCACACCCCCGACCTCGACGACGTGTTCCTCACTCTGACCGGCCACGGCACCGCCGACGCCGGTACCGGCACCCCGCTCCACGTCAAGGAGACCTCGCGATGAGCACCCTCACCCTCGCCGTGCACGACTCGACGACGATGCTGCGGCGCAACCTGAAGCACGCGATCCGCTACCCGGCCGTCGGGCTCGGCAGCGCCATGACGCCGATCCTGATGCTGCTGCTGTTCGTGTACGCCTTCGGTGACTCGATCGGCGCCGGGATGGGCGGCGGCCGGGACGCGTACCTGAACTACCTCACCCCCGGCATCATCGTCATGGGAGTGGCCGCCGGCTCGATGTCGACCTCGATCGCGGTCTGCTCCGACATGACCGAGGGCATCATCAACCGCTTCCGCACCATGAACATCACCCGCTCGTCGTTCATGACGGGGCATGTCATCGGCAGCGTCATCCAGACGATGCTGTGCATGGTCCTGGTCGTGGGCGTCGCCCTCGCCGTCGGCTTCCGCTCCGGGGCGAGCCCGCTTCGGTGGCTGGCCGCGGCCGGCCTCCTGGCAGCCATCGCCTTCGCGGTGACCTGGCTGTCGGTGGCCCTCGGCCTGATCTCGAAGACCGTCGAGTCCGCGAGCAACAAGCCGCTGCTGATCCAGTTCCTGCCGTTCCTCGGCTCGGCGTTCGTGCCGGCCGAGTCGATGGCCCCGGGCCTGCGTTGGTTCGCCGAGAACCAGCCGTTCACGCCGATGACGGAGACACTGCGCGGCCTGCTCTCCGGCACGGAGATCGGCAACAGCGCCTGGATCTCCCTCGCCTGGTGCGCCGGCATCGCCCTGCTCGGGTACACCTGGTCGCGCTCACTGTTCAACAGCACGACCAAGAGCTGACTGTTCAACAGCACCACCAAGAGCTGAAAGCCGACCGCCCGCTCCGGTGCTAGTAGCGCACCGCCCGCTCCACCTCGGCCCGTACATCCCCGCTCAGGTCGCGCGTGCTGCGGGCCGTGGCCTTGCCGGACTTGTTCGCCGCCACGTCGGACACCGTCACCACCGCCGCGTCGAGCAGATTGCCGTTCTCGTCCTTGAAGTTGACCTGGACGGCGAAGGACTTCGTCGAGTCCGTGGTGTTGTCCGCCGTGACCTCCACCGACGCGCGGCCGTCGGAGTCGGTCGTCGGGTCGCCCAGCTTCACCGCGTCCGTGGCGTCGATGCCGCCCGCGATCTCGTCGAGTTGGCGGTTCGCCTCCGCCGTCGCCGAGGCGTAGGCCGACGCCGCCTCGCTGGCCACCGACGAGGGGGTGTCGTCGTCGGAGCAGGAGGCCAGGGCGGGGACGGCCAGGGCGGCGGCCGCCAGGAGGATCGTGGTGGTTCTCCGGCGGGGGCGGTGAGCGGGCATACGGGGCTCCAAGGGTTCGATCCGGTCTCCTCAGTGAAGATCCGCATCGCCCCCCGCGCACTCCGGGCGTCACCCGATCGGCGTCTCCCCCGTGGTGGGCACCCCCTGACCGGCCGATCGTCGTACCGACCGCGGAACCGTCCGCGGAACACGCGAGAAGTGGGGTACGGCAGCCATGAGCCAGCAGCAGCCGCAGTCGCATGCGAGCGATGCCGCCCATAGCCCACCGGGAACGCAGACGGCCGGTGGACCCGGTGGACCGGGTGGATCCGGTACGTCCCGGGCGACCTGGCCGTCCGCAGGCGCCGACACCACGCCGGGCACCGCACCCGGCCCCGCCCCCGCCTCCGGCTGGGTCACCGGCTCACTCGTCTTCGCCGGTGTGCTGATGCTGGTGAGCGGGCTGCTCGCCATCCTCCAGGGCATCTCCGCCATCGCCGAGGACGACGTGTACGCCCGGATCGGCGACTACGTGTTCAAGGCCAACCTCACGGCATGGGGCTGGATCCTGCTCTGCCTCGGCGTCGTCGCCGTCGGCGTCGGTGCGGGCATCCTTCAGGGAGCCTGGTGGGCGCGGATCACCGGTATCTTCCTGGCGTCCTTGAGCATGGTCGCCCACTTCCTGTTCCTGCCGTACACACCGGTCTGGTCCGTGGTCATGGTGGGGATCGACTTCTTCGTGATCCTCGCGCTCGCCCTGGCCCCGGACGCCTCGGACGCGGCTAACGCCGCGCAGCGCGGTAACGCCTCAGCAGCTCGGTGACCCTGGCCGGGTCCTTGCGGCCGTTCAGCTCGGTGAGCAGGTCGTCGGGGCACAGCTCGTAGTGATCTCCCCAGAAACGGCGGCCGTGGTTGTCCCAGATGCGATAGCCGCCGGGCACACCCCGGGCCACATAGCGCCGCCTGCTCAATCGACCCCCAGCCCGAGCCACCCTGTCCTGTCCGGACAGGGTGGCATCAGGCCATGGCCCCCGTCGCGCTCTTTTCCGGCTCCCCGGCTCAGCCGTGTCCCAGGCCGCCCCCGCCGAAGGCCCCGCTCTTCCCGGGCAGCCAGCGTTTGCGGTGCTGGTCCTCGCTGCGCCTGCTGCCCGCGTGGTGCAGCTCGTGCGGCAGGAGGCGTTCTCGGCCCACCGCGTGCGGGACCTCGTCCGGCTCCCTCAGCTCGCGTTCCTCATGGACCGCGCCGGTGTCCGGCAGATGTGTTTGTTCCTCGGGAGTGGGCCGTGGCAGCTCTCGGTCACGGACCCGCATGCCGAACTGCACCGCCCAGACCAGTGCACCGGCGATGACCATTCCACCAACGAAGGCGGCGATCACGTTGAGTACTTCGCTCGACGTGGCCGCTAGTTCAAGCGTCGCCGTACTCATGCCCCAATTATCACCGAAACGGGTGAATAAGCTCCCGCAGGAATGAGCGGTTCCGTCGCTCCGGCGGATCTACGCGCGTTCACCTGCTTCGGCGTCCGCCTCATCCAGTTCCGTGAACAGCGTCAGCTGAAGCGCGCCGGGCGCTTCGAGGCGTGAGTTGAGGGAGTTCCACGGCGTGCGGGTGGGTTCCGCCAGGACCTCGGCCCCGGCCGCCGCCAGCCTCGCCGTGGTGGCCGTGGAGTCGTCCACCTGGAAGGCGACCCGGATGTGCCCGGCGACCCGGCGGCCGACCTCCACCTCGTCGATGAAGCCAGCGTGGTTCGGGTCGGTCAGCTCCAGCGTGGCCCTGCCCGCCTCCAGGATGGTGACCCGGCCGTCGGGGGAGGAGAACGCGGCGCGCTCGGGGAGGCCGAGCTCGTCCCGGTAGAAGCGCAGCGCCTCGTCGTAGTCGGCCGCCGTCACCACCAGGCGGAGCTCGTGCACGCGGGCGGCGGGTTCGGCCGGTGTTGCGGACTCTGACATGTGCGGCTCCTCTTCGACGGTCTTGACTGGTCAACCCGGCCGCCGGGGCGGGTGATTCCCGCGCCCGTGCCCGCCTCGCCCACCTCGTCCCGGTCTTCCTCACCCGGCCCTGACCGCGGCCCGCTCGGTCCCGCCCGCGGTGGCTGCCCGGTCAGGAACTCCCGTGCGACGAGCCGGCTCCACCGGCCCAGTACCCCTCGTAGGCGGCTCCCGACGTCCATACGTCGAAGTGCTGCTCTGCCATGCCCGTAACGATCCTCCGTCCGGCGGGGGTTTGGAGCTGCTGTCGCTGTGGTGTGCTCAAGCGTGTTGTGGTGAGCAGGAGCGAGTGCCGGTGGTCTTGGCTCCGCGCGTGCCGGCCATGGCGTCGCCTCTCCGGGAAGGAGCAGATGTTCTCTCTTCGAATGTGTGACCTTTTCGGGCGATGCTCGTTGGTTGCGGTGACGGGATCTTCGGCGTGGGGCCGGGCGGGGGTGACGACGGGGTGGGCGGGCTGCGAGCACTGGCGAAGCCGTTCGTCGGGTCCGGCCCCACCGGTGCGGCGGTTCGGACCCGGCTCAAGCACCTGACGCCTGAGGATGAGAAGGTGCTTGAGCTGGTTGGCGCACACCTCGGCTCGCTCGCCTCGAAGGATCTCAAGACCCGCTGCGCAGACGGTCAGGAACACTCAGCCGACGCGTGGGCTGTGCGTAAGCGGGAGCTGACAGCGGTGTCGTCGTCGCGGTGGGCGGGCAGCATCACCAAGGCCACGCATGATCAGTGGGCGCTCGCCCGCCGCTGCCAGTCGGCCCATATCCACAGCCTCGTAGTGGGCATCAGCACGATCGGGCACCGACTGTCGCTCCCCGTGGGCGAGACGGGCAGCAAAAGAGCTCCGGGCGGCTACCGCTCCCGTCAGGAGTGGCACGCCAAGGCCCGCCGCCTGCACGTCCTCGAAGACCGGCTGGCCACCGAGCAAGCCGACCGCGACGCTGGGATCGTGCACGTGACGCGCGGAGGGAAGCGCCTGGCCCTCACCCGCCACCACCTCAAGGCCGCCCAGCTCACCGAGGACCAGTGGCGGCAGCGGTGGGAAGCCGAACGCTGGTTCCTCCAGGCGGACGGCGAGTCGGGAAAGCGCTACGGCAACGAGACCATCCGTGTCAGCCCCGATGGCGAGGTGAGCATCAGGCTGCCCGCGCCGCTGGCAGACCTGGCGAACGCGCAGCACGGCCGCTATGTCCTCGCCGCGCGGGTCGCTTTCCTGCACCGGGGGCCGGAGTGGTCCGACCGCGTTGAAGCGAACCGAGCCGTCGCCTACCGCATCCACCTGGATGTAGCACGGGGCCGCTGGTACCTCACCGCGTCCTGGCAGTACCAGCCGACGAGCACGATCCCGCTTCAGGCTGCCCTGGCCGAGGGCGTGATCGGCGTGGACACCAACGCCGACCACCTTGCCGCCTGGCGTCTCGATGCCTACGGAAACCCGATCGGCAGCCCGCGCCGCTTCTTCTACGACCTGTCCGGCCCCCGCGATCATCGCGACGCCCAGGTCCGGCATGCCCTGTCCCGACTCCTGAACTGGGCGAAGACCTGTGGCGTCAAAGCGATCGCGGTCGAGGACCTGGACTTCGGTGCGGAGAAGACCCGGGAGAAGCATGGACGTAAGAAGCGCTTCCGACAGCTGATCTCCGGCATGCCCACCGGAAGGCTCCGCGCCCGGCTGACCTCCATGGCCGACCACACGGGCATCGCGATCATCGCCGTGGATCCGGCCTACACCAGCCGCTGGGGCGCCCAGCACTGGCAGAAGCCCCTCACCGGCAAAAACCGCAAGACCACTCGCCACGACGCTGCCGCCGTGGCGATCGGAAGGCGCGCCCAGGGACACCCGATCCGGCGACGGACGGCACCGCCCCCTGCTCACCGGAGTGATGAGCAGGGGCATCGGACCGCCCAGGCCAGGCCGGGCGCCCTTGGGCGTGAGGGAACCCGCCCCCGCATCCCCGGACCACGGACACGATCCGTCGGCGCCGGATGTGGAGCGAACGCGGGGGACCAGAACGCCCAGCACCGTTCGGGGCGTTCGGCTGAGCATGAGTTCTGGCAACAGGACTCACTCCCGCTCAGTCCTTAGGAACGGTCCGAAACCTCCGTATGCCGCGACAGCGACCAAAGACGCGGCGCGAGCGACGATCGGCCGACGCGCGCCGGGCCGCCCTCGCTCGACCATGGACACGTCCGGCTGACGGGAGGAGCGGGAACATGGCGGACCTGCGGGTAGGGGCGGTCGTCTCGGCGATGGTGGTGGCGCTGTCCGGTGGGGCGTGGGCGGCCCCGCCCACGGCCGCGGCGACGGGCGGGCGCCCGGCCGCGCAGGAGTTGTACGTGGCGCCGTGGGGGAACGACGGGTGGCCGGGCACGTTCGAGCGGCCGTTCGCTACGCCGGGGCGTGCCCGGCAGGCGGTGCGGGCCAAGACTGCCTCGATGACCTCGGACATCGTGGTGAATCTGCGGGGCGGGACGTACCGGCTGACGGCTCCGCTGCGGATGTCGCAGGCGGCCGGCGACTCCGGCCGGGGCGGCCACCGGGTGGTCTACCAGGCGTACGGCTACGGCACGGCGCGGCAGGAGCCGGTGACCCTCAGCGGTGGCCGGCGGATCGGGGGATGGCGGCCCGATCCGCAGCGGCGGGGCGTGTGGCGGGCGGACGTCGCCGCGCTGGAGACCCGGCAGCTGTACGTGGAGGGCAGGCGGGCGGCGCGGGCGAGCCTGGGCGACGGGATCCCCGGCGAGCTGAAGGTGACCGGCACCGGCCTCACCACCACGAGCGCCGTCCCCCGTGGCTGGCGCGCGCCGCGCGACATGGAGCTGCGGTTCCGGTTCGACTACCTGGAAGGGCGCTGCGGCATCGCGGGCATCTCGCGCGGCCCGCGCGACGGGACGACGATCACCATGGACCAGCCGTGCTGGCGGCTGGCCCGCGACCTGTACGGGCCGGAGCTGCTGGCCCTGCCGTCCGACGTCGAGAATTCACCGGACTTCCTGGACGAGCGCGGGAGTTGGTACCTCGACCGCTCCCGTCCCGGACACCACGCGCTGCTGTACCGGCCGCGGGCGGGCGAGGACATGCGGCGGGCGGACGTGACGGCGCCGGTGCTGCAGACGCTGGTCGGCGGGAGCGGCGGCGCGGGCCGGCCGGTGCACGACATCGCGTTCAAGGGGCTGACGTTCGCGCACGCCGGCTGGACGGCGCCGAGCGAGCCCGCCGGATTCGCCGCCGCGTGGAGCATGTACCTGCGGCCGGGCAGGGGCGATGAGATCAGGCTGCTCACCGTGCCGGGGAACGTCGCCTTCCGGCATGCCGAGCGGATCGCCTTCCAGGGCAACCGGTTCGTCCATCTCGGCGCCCAGGGGCTCAGGTTCTCCGGGGACAGCTCGCACAACACGGTGGACGGCAACGTCTTCACCGACATCTCCGACGGCGGCGTCGCGCTGGGCGTCCTGCCTCCCAGCGCGACGGGCACGAGCCGCGGCAACCGCGTCACCGACAACTGGATCCACCACACCGGGGCGGATTACCACGCCTCCTCCGGCATCTGGGACGGCGGCAGCCGGCGGACGACGATCGCACACAACCAGGTCGACCACGTGCCTTACACCGGCATCCTCTCCGGCCCCGCCGAGGACGTGCGCGGCCTGATGAGCGGCAACCGCATCGTCGGCAACCGGGTCTTCGCGACCAACCGGCTGCTGGCCGACGGCGGCGGCATCTACCTGCGCGGCGAACAGGGCACCTCGTACGCGGACGGCGCGGTCGTCAGCGGCAACGCCGTCACCGACAGCGCGTACGGCATCTGGAACGTCGGCATCTACACCGACGACAGCAGCAGGTGGATCACCGTGCGCGACAACGCCGTCCACGACTACCGGGCCTCGATCGGCGGGTGCAGCGAGGACTGGGGCGACCGGCCCGTCCGCGACGTCCGCTTCCATGGCAACTTCTGGGACGACACCGTCCCCGACTGGCTGCCGCGCCGGGACCACCCCGGGGGCTGGCCGCCCGCACCGGACTGCGGCGACCCGAAGAACCTGGAGTTCAGGGGCAACACCCTGCTGACCCCGGCCGACGCCGCCGCGGACTGCGCGGCGCGTGCGGTGTGCGCCGGGATCGTGGATCGGGCCGGGCCCAGGGAGTCGTATCAGCGGCGGTTGGGGCTGAGGTGACGGGGGCGGCGGGCGGCGGTCCGTGGGTGTGGGGGAGGGCCGCCGCCCGCCGGAACGTCAGCTGCCGGTCTTGCCGAGCAGCTTGTTCATCTCCTCGATCTCGGCGCTCTGGGCGGTGACGACGGCGTCGGCCAGCTTCGTCGCCGGTCCGAACCGGCCCTCGGCCTTCTCGGTCCGGGCCATCTCCACGGCGCCCTCGTGATGTTCGACCATCAGGGTGAGGAACAGGGTGTCGAAGGCCTTGCCGGACGCCTTCGTCAGCTCGGCCATGTCCTTGTCGTCCATCATCCCGGCCATGCCGGAGCCGCCGCCCGAGTGGCCGGAGTGGTCCATGCCGGGCGCGGCCGACGGCACGTCCTCACCCCAGGACTTCAGCCAGCCCGACATGGTGCGGATCTCGGGGTCCTGGGCCTCGCGGATGCGCGCGGCGAGGTCCTTGACCTCGGCGGACGAGGCGCGGTCGGCGGCCGTCTCCGCCATCTGCAGCGCCTGCTGGTGGTGCGGGATCATGCCCTGCGCGAAGGAGACGTCCTGGTCGTTGTGCGCGCCGGCGCTCGCGGAGGACGAGGCGGACGGGCCGGCGGCGGTGTCCGAGCCGTCGCCGCCGCACGCGGCGAGGACGAGGGCGGCGGTGACGGCCGTCGCGGCCAGGGCGGCGCGACGGACGAGGGGACGCGTGCGCGTCATGCTGGTCATGGTGAGAACTCCTGCGGTGTACGTGAGTTGCCGCGCCCTCGCGAGGGCGTGACACGGGCATGGCTGAGTGCCGTACGCCCCAGCGATGAGGGGGGACGGCTCGGCCTTGTCCTAAGTCCGCAGGATCTGGAGTTCGGCCAGTGAGGGAGGCGCGCGCCCGCTGTCCGGCGCGGTCGCCGGGGAGCGGTGGCCGAGGTCGCCCGTGACGCCGGACCCGGCCGGATCGGGCGCCGGGGCGGGGAGCGCGGGACCGCCGCCGACGGCACCGGAGGCGCAGGTCGGGTCGGCGTGCTGGGCGTGTCCGCCGCCCGTGCCGTTGCCGTGGCAGACGGCCTCGTCGGTCATGGCCGTCATGGCCGTCATCGCCGTCGCAGGGCCGCTCATGGCGCGGGCGTGCCCGTGACCTTGCGCGCTGTGCGGGGCGAGCGGGTTGCCGGGCCCGAGGGCGTGCATCCCGAACAGCCCGGCGAGCAGCCCGAGCAGCACAAGCAGACGCCACGGTCCCGGGATCGGGAGCCGCGGCGCACGGTGCTGCTGTCCACGGGCTGTCACGCCCTCATCGTACGGATGCGACGGGCGAGCGACTCAACGGGTCACCGTCGGCGCGTGCGGGCGCACCCGACGACTTTGCCATCTCTTTACAACCCGCCCCACGGCCGGTTCGTCTCTTCGCTCGACCCGTCACCCAGCCCGCCGGGCACGGCAGTACCGGCGGACCGACGAAAGAGAGCACGTCCATGCGCCGAACCACGCTCAGCGCCCTGGTTCTGACCTGCGCCGCCGTCCTGGCGGCCGGCACGCCCGCGTTCGCCGACTCGGCTTCCCCGGTCCCCAGCGACGAGCCGACCCGGGTCTCGTCCCCCGCCCCCAGCGAGCCGTCGGCCGAGCCGACCCGGGCCCCCTCCCCCGTGCCCAGCGAGGTGTCGCCCGAGCCGACCCGGGCGCCGGGCGGCGGTCAGGTCTCCGTCCGGCCGTCCGGAGCGCCCGACACCGGCGTCACGCCGACGTCCGGCACCGGCACCGACCAGGGCGCGCTGATCGGCGGGGGCGCGGCCGCGCTGCTCGCCGCCGGGGGCGCTGCCACCTTCGTCGTACGGCGTCGGCGGGCGAACGGCGCATGACGGGGCTGTCCAGGCGGGCGTTCACCACGGCGGCGATGGCGTCGCTGCTGGTGGGCTGCGCCGGGCAGGCCACTGAGCAGGACGCGAACGCGAGCAACAGAAGGTCGCGGGGGAGGGAAACGGCGAGGGAAGGGGCGGACGAAGGCCCGTCCTCCGGCTCCTCGGCCTCCACGAACTCGGCGCGCGCACTGGGCCGTTCGGCCCCGGTCCGGCTGCGGATCCCGGCGATCGGCGTCGACACCCCCGTCATCCGGCTCGGCCTGGCGCAGGACGGCACCGTGGCGGTGCCGCCGGTCACGGCCGACGACCGGGCGGGCTGGTACCGCCACTCGCCGACGCCGGGCCAGGTCGGCTCGTCGGTGATCCTCGGCCATGTCACGGTGGGCTCCTACGGGGACGGCGTCTTCCGCCGGCTCGCCGAGCTGCGCCGGGGGGACCGGATCGTGGCCCGCCGGGAGGACGGCACCTCGGCGGAGTTCGTGGTCGGCGCCGTACGGACGGTGGCCAAGGCGGACTTCCCGGCGGAGGAGGTCTACGGGGACGTGGACCGCCCGGAGCTGCGCCTGATCACGTGCGGGGGCCCGCGCGAGGGCGCCGAGTACCGCGACAACGTCATCGTCTTCGCGACGCTGAGCTCGACCGCCCCTTGACCGAGGGAGGAGGATCCGGACCGGGCGGCCGACGGAACGCGAGCCGACGGCCCGGCATCCTCCTCCACGAGTCCCCACGAACCGGTCCCCGCACGTCGTTCCGCCGTCCCGACCATGGAGAGCGTTGAAACGGTCCCGAGACAAGGCAGCGTCCGAGCTGTTCGCCGCCCTGTACCCGCGCCTGGCCGGCTGGTGCCGCCGTCTCGTCGACGACGACGAGACGGCCCACGAGATCGCCTCCGAGGCCTTCACCAGGCTGTGGGCGCGCTGGAGCCGCGTGGAGGAACCGCGCGGCTTCCTCTACGTCACCGCCGCCAACCTCGTCCGGGACCACTGGCGCAAACTGGAGCGTGAACGCAAGGCGATGCGCCGGGTCACGACGGAGGCGGCGGTCACCGCGCACCCGGAACAGACGGACCCGTCGGTGCGCCTCCTCGTCCAGTCCCTGCCGGAACGACTGCGCACCCCGATCCTCCTCCACTACTACGCCGACATGCCGATCCGGGAGGTGTCCGTGCTGACCGGACGCAAAGAAGGGACCGTCAAGGCCGACCTGCACGCGGCCCGCGAACTGCTCCGCGTCCACCTGAGGAGAAGCCTTGACCACACGCTTTGACGAGGACGACGTGGACGGCCCGGAGTTCGCCCCCGACGACCCCCTGATGGTCATCCTCGGCCCGCCCGGCGACCGCCTCGCCCCACCCCCCGGCCACTACGAGACGCTCCGCCGCAGGGCGTCCCGCCGACGCCTGGTGCGTACGGCGACCGGGGTGGGCGTGATGTGCGCCGTGGCGCTGCTGGTCGCGCTGCCGTTCGGCCTGAGCCGCCCGGACACCCCGACCTCCCCGGCGCCCCCGCTCGCACCCCCGCCCGCGAGCGACCGCACGACCGCGCCGACCCCGCCGCCCACCCCGACTCCCTCGGAGCGCCGGACCCGGGCTCCGTCCCCGGTCCGAACGGTGTCCCCGACACCGACGTCCCCGTCGCGGGTGCCGACCTCGGTGCCCTCCGGAGAGCCACAGCCCGCGGACTCCCGGACGCCGGACGAGCGGGTGTCTCCCACGGCCGTACCGTCGATGGACCCGACGCGGGGGGCCGGTTGAGTCAGCGCCCCGCGAACTGGACCGGGGCAGGCGGAAAATCCCTCGCGGCCCGATGCGCGCGGGGCTACGCTCGGCCGCGATGACGACTCACTCTGTTGCCAGATTGGGGGTCCCGTCCGCGCAAGGTGAGTGCTGATGGGCACTCCTTCCGCGAACGGGGAATCCCGGGTTTCCTTTTGGCCGCGCGTGCGCGAGTTCGCCGTGCCGGCCTCCATGATCGAGACCGCGACCGCCCGCCGGCTCACCGGGGACTGGGCGGGGGCGTGTGCCGCCGCGGGGATCGACGTCGATCTCAGTCTGCGTTCCCTGGCCCGCGACCACGGGCGGGAAGTCGCCGCTCTGGTCCGGGACGACCTGCGCGCTCTCGCTCCCGATCTCCTGCGCTGGCACATGCCGCGGATCGCTCCCGACGGGCTGCTGCGTCCCGGCGTGACCCTCGCACTCGCCCGGTACGGCGGCGCGGGGCGGGGACGCCGGCAGCCGCTGCATCTCGTGGTGCGGACGCCGCCCGCCTGGGCGGACGCCGGTCAGCGGATCAGCCTCGCCGTGTGGGACGGGGGACGCGGGCCGGACGGTGTCGCAACCGACGCGGGCCCGCATCCGCATCCACGGCCCAGCCGGCGGTTCCGGCTCGATCTGCATCGGCACCTCTGGGACGCCCGCCGGGCCGGTGAGCTGCGGAGTCGGGCGGGGCGCGGTGCCGCGGCCGACGGCCGGCCGGGGACGGGACGGCCGGATCTGCCGGGGGGTGTTCCGTACGGGGACTTGTGGGCCGTTGACCGGTGGGCCGACGAGGCGTTGGTGCTGCTCCGTGCCGAGGGGCGGTCCTCCGGGGCCGTGATCGTGCGGTTGGGGGGTGGCCGGCGGCTCGTCCTGGAGGTGCCCGCAGAGGCGGAGGCGGAAGCGGGCGGGCTGCGGATCGTGGAGTCCGTCGGCCGCAGTGCCTGCGCTCTGCCCGTGCTGCCCGACGCCGCGACCTGGGTGCTGCCCGACGTCGAGTTGCTGCGGGCCGGTGCGATCGAGGCCGGACGGCTGCATCCGCTGGTCGCCGCCGCGCTCGTACCGGAGTGTGCCGGGGCCGGACGAGCCCCCTCCCCTCAACGGCCCGGACAGCCCCGGTTCGTGCAGTGCCGGGGCGAGCGGCACCGGATCGGGCTGGTCGACGGTGTGCTGGCCCCCCTCGACCACGAACCCGACGAGATCCGGCGCGAAGAACTCCTCGCCGCGCTCACCGGCACTCCGCTGCCCTGCCTCCAGGCCGTCGACGACGCGCACCGCCGTCCCGAGTGCCTGCCCGACGTGCGGGAACGTCTCTGGCACGGCGACATCGCCGGCGCGCTGGCCGTCGTCGAGGGGCTGCTCGGGCCGGACGCGGTGCTGCGGGACGGTGCGCTGCGGGACGAGCTGGCGGCGCTCGCGCGGCGGCGGGTGTCGTACGGACTCTTCAGGGCCGGGCTGGCCGGCCCCCGGCCCGGTCCCGTCCGTTTCGACGAACGCGTGCCCCGCCGTCCCGGTGACCATCGGCGCCGCCCGCGGCACGCGACCTTCTTTCCCTGACCGGCCTGCGCGAAGCGACCTCTCGTACCTGTCCCACGCCCCCTCACGAACCCCACGGTGATCACCCATGCCCACGTGCACTCAGCCCGCCTCCTCCCAACTCGACGTGGCCTCCGACCTGTTGGCCCTCCTGCGCGACACCACGACCGAACCCCGCCCCGACCCCCAGCTGGAGGCCCTCACCCTCGCCGTGGCCGCCGATCTGCCCGTCCTGCTCTGGGGCGAGCCCGGGATCGGCAAGACCGCCGCGCTCACGCAACTCGCCGCCGAACTCGGCCTCCCGCTGACCACGGTGATCGCCAGCGTCCACGAGCCGTCCGACTTCTCCGGGCTGCCCGTCGTCGGGGACGACCCGGCCGAGCAGGGCGTGCCGATGGCCCCGCCGGACTGGGCCGTACGGCTGGTGCGGGCCGGGCGGGGGCTGCTGTTCCTGGACGAGCTGTCGACCGCGCCGCCCGCCGTGCAGGCCGCGTTGCTGCGGGTCGTGCTGGAGCGCAGGATCGGGGCGTTGCGGCTGCCGCCCGGGGTGCGGATCGTGGCCGCCGCCAACCCGCGCTCCTCGGCCGCCGACGGCTGGGAGCTGAGCGCGCCGCTGGCCAACCGGTTCGTGCATCTGCAATGGGCCCACGACCACGAGGTCGTCGTACGCGGACTCGGCGGGACCTGGCCCCGGGCGACGCTGCCCCGGCTCGACCCGCGGAAGCTGGCCGAGGCCGTGGACTTCGCCCGGCGCGCGGTCTGCGGGCTGCTCTCCGGGCGGCCGGCGCTCGTGCACCGGTTGCCGAGCGGGGAGGCGCGGCGGGGCGGGCCCTGGCCCTCGCCGCGCAGCTGGGAGATGGCACAGTCCCTGGTCGCCTTCGCCACGGCCGCCGGATCCTCACGGGAAGTGCTGTCGATGCTGGTGCGGGGCACGGTCGGGGACGGGCCGGGCCTTGAGCTGCTGGCGTGCGTGGACCGGATGGACCTGCCGGACCCGGAGGTCCTGCTCGCCGACCCCGCGGCCGCCGAGCTGCCCGAGCGGGGGGATCTGCGGCAGGCCGCGCTGGACGGTGTGGTGGAGGCGGTACGGGCCCGTCCCGACAAGGCCCGCTGGGACGCGGCCTGGACGCTGCTCGTGCGGGCCGTGGAGACCGGCGCACCCGACCTGGTCGTCGTCCCCGCGAGCACCCTCGCGTCACTCCGGCAGGAGGACTGGGACGTCCCGACGTCGATCGAGCGGCTCTCCGGTGTTGTGACCCTGTCCCGGCGAGCGGACCAGGCGGCTGCCAGAACGGCGGCGATCACCGCGAAGGCGAGGGCGGGCGGCCGATGAGCGCCGACGGCGGCAGGGCCCCGGCCGTGAACGGGGACGACGGCTCGCGCCTCGACCGCGACAAGCTCTTCTCCGCCCGGCTGCACGCCGCCCGGGTCCGTCCCTATCTGGCGACCGCCCTGTTCGCCCTGCATGTCGTCGAGTCGCGGCGGGTGCCGACCATGGCGGTTGACCGGCACTGGCGGTGCTACGTGTCGCCGGGGTTCGTGGAGCGCACGCCGGTGGAGGAGCTGGCGGGGGTGTGGGTGCACGAGGTGTCGCATCTGCTGCGTGACCATCACGGGCGGGGCGACCGGGTGGCGCGTGAGCGGGGGCTGACCGGGCCGGGGGACCGGCTGCGGATGAACATCGCCGCGGACTGCGAGATCAACGACGACGTGTACGGCGACGGGTTGGCCCGGCCCGAGGGCGCCGTCGACCCGGCGGCCCTGATGCTGCGCGACGGTGAGCTGATGGAGGACTATCTGCGCCAGTTCCGGCTGGGCCCGCAGACGCAGGACCTGGCGTGGCTGGACTGCGGCAGCGGGGCCGACGGGCTGGAGCGGGAGTGGGATCTGGGCGCGGGCGGCGCGCACGGGCTGAGCGCGCAGGAACGGGACGCCGTCCGGTTCCGGGTGGCGCAGGGCATCACCGGGCGCCCCGGCAACGCCCCCGACGGATGGCAGCGGTGGGCCGAGGAGGCGTTCCATCCGCCGCAGCCGTGGCGGGAGTTGCTCGGCGCGGCGGTACGGTCGGCCGCGTCCGGTCCCGGCGCCGGCGAGGACTACACGTACGGCCGCCTCTCGCGCCGCTCGGCCTCGGTGCCCGGCGCCGTACTGCCGAGCCTGCGGCGCAGACCGCCCCATGTGTGTGTCGTCATCGACACCTCCGCCTCGGTCAGCGACGCCGAACTGGGCAGCGCGCTGCTGGAGGTCGCCGCGATCTCCCGTGCCGTGGGCGGGCGCCCCGACCTGGTCAGCGTGGTGTCGTGCGACGCGGCGGCAGGAGGTGTGCACCGGCTGTGCCGCGCCGAGGGGATACCGCTGGTCGGGGGCGGCGGTACGGATCTGCGCGAGGGCTTCGCGACGGCGCTGCGGGCCCGGCCCCGGCCCGATGTCGTCGTCGCTCTGACGGACGGTCAGACACCGTGGCCGAGCACCCGGCCGCCGTGCCGGACGGTGGTGGGGCTGTTCCCCCGCTTCCCGAGCTCGTCCCGGCGGGCGCGAGGCGGCTCAGGGGACGAGGACGGCTCGGAGTACGTGCCGGACACCCCGCCGGCCTGGGCACGCGTGGTCGAGATCGGGACGGGCGCCGGGGGGACGTGAGACCTGGGGCCCATCGGGCGGTCGTCCTCCTGGCGGACCCGCCCCCGCCCCGTACTGCATTCTCAGTACCGGCGATTGTCGGCAGCCGCACGACGACACGGCACCCCCCTCCCCGAGAGCCTGGGCACACGTTCGAGTCCCAGATGTGGAGACCCCTGCCGTGGCTACTTTCCTTTATCGCGTGGGCCGTCTGGCCTTCCGGCGGCGTTGGTACGTCGCCCTGGTCTGGGCGGCCGTGCTGGCCGCCGTCGGTCTGGGTGCACTGAAGGCACCGGGAGCCGCCGACGAGGAGTTCTCCATGCCGGGCATCGAGTCCCAGAAGGCGTTCGACCTGATGGACGAGCGCTTCCCGGGAGCGACGGCCGACGGGGCGACCGCCCGGGTCGTCTTCGTCGCGCCGGGCGGCCAGAAGGTGACCGCCGCCGAGAACAAGAAGGCCGTCGAGGAGGCCGTGGCCGAGCTGGGGGACGGCTCGCAGGTCGCGTCCGCCGTCGATCCGTTCCAGGCGAAGGCGGTCAGCAAGGACGGCACGACGGCGTACACGACCGTCACCTACAAGGTCACCGCCAACGACCTCACGGACGCGAGCAAGACCCACCTGGAGCGGACGCTCGACGAGGCCCGCGACTCCGGGCTGACCGTCGAGGCCGGGGGCAGCGCGATGGACGAAGGGGGCGGCGCGGGCGGCGCCGCCGAGGTCACCGGCATGGCGATCGCCGCGGTCGTGCTGCTGATCACCTTCGGCTCGCTGGCCGCCGCCGGGCTTCCGCTGCTGACCGCGATCGTCGGCGTCGGCGTCAGCATGGCCACCATCCTCGCCCTGTCCGACGCCCTCGGCCTGTCCACCACGACCGGCACGCTGGCGATGATGCTGGGCCTCGCCGTCGGCATCGACTACGCCCTGTTCGTCGTCTCGCGCTACCGCGAGGAGCGAGCCAATGGCCTTACGCCGCAGGAGGCGGCCGGGATGGCCGTCGGCACGGCCGGTTCCGCGGTCGTCTTCGCCGGGCTCACCGTCGTCATCGCGCTCGCCGGGCTCTCGGTCGTCGGCATCCCGATGCTCACCAAGATGGGCCTGGCCGCGGCGGGCGCGGTCGTCGTCGGAGTACTGATCGCGCTGACGCTGGTCCCGGCGTTCCTCGGCTTCTGGCCCAACGCCGTCCTGCCGAGGCGGGCCCGCAAGAGCGGCCGTATGGCGGAGACCAAGGCCGACAACGGCGGCACCCGCTGGGCGCGGTTCGTGCTGCGCCGGCCGCTGCCCGTGCTGCTCCTCGGCGTCGTCGGGCTCGGCGCGCTCGCCGTGCCGGCGATGGACCTGCAGCTGGGCATGCCCGGCGACGAGGCCAAGTCGACGTCCACGACCGAGCGCCGCGCCTACGACGCGCTCGCCGAGGGCTTCGGGCCGGGCTTCAACGGGCCGTTGACCGTCGTCGTGGACGCCAAGGGCGACGCGGATCCGAAGGGTGCCGTCACGACGATCTCCAAGGAGATCGGCGGCACGGAGGGGATCGTGTCCGTCTCCCCGGCCCGTTTCAACGAGGCCGGTGACACCGCCGTCTTCTCGGTCGTGCCGTCCACCGCGCCGACCGACGAGAAGACGAAGGACCTGGTGACCGTCATCCGGGACGAGCGTCCGGGCATGGAGGCCGAGACCGGGGCGACCTTCGAGGTCACCGGGACCACGGCCATGAACATCGACATCGCCGACAAGGTGCAGGCCGCGCTGATCCCGTATCTGATCATCGTGGTCGGGCTGGCGATCGTGCTGCTGCTGGTGGTGTTCCGGTCGCTGCTCGTCCCGCTGAAGGCGGCCCTCGGCTTCCTGCTGTCGGTCCTCGCGTCCCTCGGCGCGGTCGTCGTGGTCTTCCAGCAGGGGCACGGCGCCGAACTGCTGGGCGTGGAGCAGACCGGGCCGATCATGAGCCTGATGCCGATCTTCCTGGTGGGCATCGTGTTCGGGCTCGCCATGGACTACGAGGTCTTCCTCGTCTCGCGGATGCGGGAGGCGTACGTCCACGGGGAGCGGCCCGCGCAGGCGATCGTCTCCGGGTTCCGGCACAGCGCCCGCGTCGTCGTGGCCGCCGCGCTGATCATGATCGCGGTGTTCGCCGGGTTCATCGGCGAGAGCGACTCCATGATCAAGATGATCGGTTTCGGGCTCGCCTCCGCCGTGCTGTTCGACGCCTTCGTCGTACGGATGGCCATCGTGCCCGCGGTGCTCGCCCTGCTCGGCGACAAGGCCTGGTGGCTGCCGAAGTGGCTGGACCGGATCCTGCCGCGCGTCGACGTGGAGGGCGAGGCGCTCGGCCGGCGGCCGCAGGCGGAGCCGGACCCGGCCGGGGCGGCCGATCTGGAAGTGGCCCGCACCTGATCGACCGGCCACGCCCGCCAGGGGCCGCCCATGACCTCGTCCTGGGGCATGGGCGGCCCGTCGGCCGTCCGCGACCGCGATCGTCCACCATGGGCCTCAGCCCATCGACCGGAGAGCCGCATGACCACCAGCCAGGAGCGCCGCTACGCGGACCGCCTCGAGGAGTTCTCGGACCGCCGTCCCTTCGCCGTGGACCTGGTACTGGCCGCGGCGCTGATGGGCTGCGCGACCCTCGGCGGCAAGCTCACCCTGCCCGGTGCCACCCCGCCGGACCAGGACGGGACCGCCATCGCCTTCATGGGCGTGGCCTGCCTCGTCCTGCTCAAGCACCGCAGCCACCCGCGCGCCGCCGTGGTCGTGAACGCGGCCTGCACGACCGTCGTGATCGCGCTGGGCTATCTGCTCACCCCGCTGCTGCTGGCCCCCGTCATGGCGGCCCTGTACTGGCTGGCGACCCACACCGACCGCAGAACCACCCGCGTCTACGGTCTGACCACCATGCTGGCGGTGACCGCCGCGGCGGCGATCTCCGACTCCATGGACCATGTGTCGCTGGTGCTCAGGACGATCGGCCCGTTCTTCTGGCTGCTGCTGCCGCTGGCCGCCGGCAACATGACCCGGCTGCGGCGCGCCTACCTCACGGCCGTGCAGGCCCGCGCCGAGCACGCCGAGCGCACCCGGGAGGAGGAGGCGCGGCTGCGGGTCACCGAGGAGCGGATGCGGATCGCCCGCGAGCTGCATGACGTCGTCGCCCACCACCTGGCCCTGGCCAACGCCCAGGCCGGTACGGCCGCGCACCTGGCGCTCAGCAACCCGCAGCAGACGCAGAAGATCCTCACCGACCTGACCGGCACCACGTCGTCCGCACTGCGCGAGCTGAAGGCCACGCTGGGGCTGCTGCGGCAGAACGACGACCCGGACTCCCCGCCGCTGGAGCCGTCGCCCGGCCTTTCCCGGCTGCCCGAGCTGGTCTCGGCGTGCGCGTCGGCCGGGGTCGCCGTCACGGTCAGCACGGAGGGGGAGCCACAGCCGCTGTCCCCCGGCGTGGACCTGACCGCGTTCCGCATCGTGCAGGAAGCACTGACCAACGTCACCAAGCACGCCACCACGGAAGCCGCCTCCGTCCGCCTCACCTACTCCGGCTCCCGCCTCCAGATCACGGTCACCAACGACGGCCCCGCCGCCCCGGTCGCGCAGAGCCGCGGCTTCGGCGTGATGGGCATGCGCGAACGGGCCCACTCGATCGGCGGCGAACTCCACGCGGGCCCACGCCCCGAGGGCGGTTTCGAGGTGACGACGGCTTTGCCGCTGCAGCCGCACGGCGCGGGGGAGGAGGCGGGGGTGTGAGGGGGGCGGGGGTGCGGGGGCGCTGTGCGGCTCGGCTCCTCGGGCTCTCTTCTGCTGATCGCGGTCGGCAACGAAGGCCTGCGCCGCCGCGGTCGCGCAGAGTCGCAGGTTCGGCGTGAACGCGCCCTCTCCGTCGGAGGCGCCCGAGGGCGGCTTCGAGGTGGCGACGGTCCTGCGGCTCCAGCCCGCACGGTGCCGGGAAGGAGACGACCGGGTGGGCGGCGCGGGGCCGCCGGGCGGCTCGGCTGCTCGGGGCTCCCGTGTCCAGAACGACGGCCCTGCCCCGACGGAGGCATCGGCGTGGCGACCGTCCTGCCGCCGCAGCCGCACGGTGCCCGGGACGACGCGACCGCGTGAGGTGTGTAAGGCCATCGTGCGAGAATCCGCGTACGTGTATCCGTCCCGATCCATCGAGGTTTCCGTGACCAAGCCCGTCGCCCGCGAGCCGTTGCGGCGCAATTCGCGGGCCAACCGGGAGCGCATCCTGGCCACGGCCCGTCAGGAGCTCGGGCGGAACCCGGACGTCACGCTGGAGGAGCTGGCGCGGGCCGCGGGAGTCGTACGGCGCACTCTGTTCGGTCACTTCCCGGGGCGGGAGGCGCTGCTGGAGGCGCTTGCGGAGGAGGCGTCCGAGGCGTTGCGCAGCGCGCTGGCGGACGGCGCGCGGTTCGCGGAGACCGAACCGGCCGAGCGGGCGCTCGCCGGCTTCGTGTTCTCGCTGTGGCCGGTCGGTGATCGCTACCGTCTGCTGCTGTCGCTGGCCAAGCGCGACCTGGGCGCGCAGCGCGTCGCCGAGGTGCTGGCGCCCGCCCGCGCGACGGCGACGGCCATCCTGGAGCGGGGGCAGCGGGACGGCGTCTTCCACACGCATCTGCCGGCCCCCGCGATGAGCGCGGGTCTTGAGGCGATGACGGTCGCGCTGCTGGAGTCGGTCAACGCCGGGCTGCTGGAGGACGACGGAACCCGGATCGCCGTCACCACGCTCATCGCGGCCGGGGTGCCGGAGGAGCGGGCGCGGGGTGTGGTCGAGGCGGTCGCGCCCACGGTGGCAGACAGCGACTGAGTCGCCGCCGCTCTCCCCAATGGCCCGTCCCCTCCCGGCACCGTCCGGGGCCGTACGCCGCTCAAGGCACGGCCCGTTCAGGGGTGACGTCCGCGTCCGCTCCGCTCAGGCGGTGCCCGACGCGGCCTTCTGCGAATCGGCCGTCTCCCGCGGCGCGGTCCCGTCCTGGCTAGTGTGCGCGCCCGCCTTGCGGCGACCCGGCAGCACCGCGAGGACGATCATCGTCCCGGCGGCCATGATGATCCCGCCGGTCAGGCTGGTCTGGGCGACGCCGTGGGCGAAGGACTCGTGCACCGCGTCGACGAGGGCCTGCGCCTGCTGGGCGCCGCCGGCGGGGTTCTTCGCGATCTCCTCGGCGACCGCGAGACCGCCGCCCACCGAGTCCTTGGCCGTCTCCAGCGCGGCGTGCGGAAGCTGCGACCCGCCGATCAGGTCCGTGAGCCTGTCGCGGTATGCGGTGCCCAGCAGTGAGCCGAGGATCGCGATGCCCAGGGCGCCGCCCAGCTCCAGCGAGGTGTCGTTGGCGCCGCCGCCGACGCCCAGCTCCGACTCGGGGAACGAGCTCATGATCGTGTCGGTGGCCGGGGACACGCTCAGGCCGATCGCGAAGCCCAGCATGATCAGCGACGCCAGGAAGTCGGTGTACGAGGAGCTCTCGTCGATCCGGGTGAGCAGGAACACGGCGACGGTGCCGATCAGCATGCCGGTGACGACCATGGCCTTCACCCCGAGCTTCGGGGTGAGCCGTCCGGTCACCGCGGCGCCGACGAAGACGGCACCGGCCAGCGGCAGCAGCCGTACGCCGGTCTCCAGCGCGCCGTAGCCGAGGACGAACTGGAGGTACTGGGTGGCGTAGTACAGCGCGCCGAAGGTGCCGAAGAAGAAGAACAGCACCGCGAGCATCGAGCCGCTGAACGGCCGCTGGGCGAACTTGCGCACGTCCAGCATGGGGTGCGGGTGACGCAGCTCCCAGACGACGAAGGCCAGCAGACCGACACCGGCGACCACGGCCGCGGCGACCGGGCCGGCGCCCCAGCCGAAGTGCGGGCCCTCGATGGCCGCGTAGACCAGCGAGCCGACGGAGACGATGGACAGCAGCCCGCCGACGTAGTCGATCCGGCCGATGCCCTGCGCCTTCGACGGCGGCACGAGCGCCAGCGCGCCGACGGCGGCGACGATCGCGATGGGCACGTTGATCAGGAAGGTCGAGCCCCAGGCGTGGTCCTCCAGGAGCCAGCCGGCGACCAGCGGGCCCACGGCGATGGCCAGGCCCGAGGTGGCGGTCCAGCCGGTGATGGCCTTGGCGCGCTCCTCGCGGGGGAAGATCGCGACCAGCAGGGACAGGGTGGCCGGCATGACGACGGCGGCGCCGACGCCCATGACCGCGCGGGCGGTGATGACCAGGCCGGTCTCGTCGACGAGGCTGCCCATCACCGAACCGGCCGCGAAGATCAGCAGACCGGTGACGAGGGCGCCGCGACGGCTGTACTTGTCGCCGATCGCGCCCAGGACGAGCATCAGCGCGGCGTACGGGACGGTGTAGCCGTCGATGACCCACTGCAGGTCGCTGCTGCTCAGGTCCAGATCCCGGGTCATGTCGGGCGCGGCCACGATCAGCGACGTGTTCGCCATGACGACGATCAGCAGGCTCAGGCAGAGCACGAGCAGTGCCCACCAGCGCCGCGCGTACGGGCCGGTCATCTTCTCGACGGGTGTGTTGGCAAGGAAGGGCACGGGGACTCCCAGGGGGCTGCGAGTTATTTGCACATCGATGAGCAGACTAGTTTCTTGCTCGCCGATGTGCAAATATCGCGGTCAGCTTCTCTGAACCCCCCTCCGCACCGAGGTGCCGCCGTGAGCAGCCCGACGCCCCAGCCACCCGCACGAACCCGCCGTACGACGACGGTCACGCGCGCCCGCATCCTGGACGCGGCCCTGCGGGAACTGGGCCGCAACCCCGACAGCAGCCTCGGTGACATCGCCGAGGCCGCCGGGGTGGCGCGCCGCACCCTGTACACGCACTTCGCGGGACGGGCGGCGCTGGTGAAGGGCCTCGCCGAGGACGCCGTAGGGGCGATACGACGTGCGGTGGCCGACGCGAGCGCTCCCGGCCCGGGCGCCGACTGCGGCCCCACGGGTGCCCTCGCCCGCTTCGTCCTCACCCTCTGGCCGGTCGGTGACGCCTATCGCACGCTCATCGGCCTCGCCCGCCAGGACCTGAGCCCCGCGCAGGTCGGCGAACTCCTCGGCCCGGCCCGCGAGACGGTCGCCGGCATCCTCGCCGAGGGGCAGCGCCGGGGCGTCTTCCACACCGTCGTCCCGCCCGGCCCGCTCAGCGCCGCCATCGAGGCCCACCTGCTCGCACTCCTCGACACCGTCCACACCGGGATCTGGGCGGACGACGGTTCGGCCGCCGCCACCTCCGCCCTGATCGCCGCCGGGGTCGACAGCGCCGCCGCCGCCGCGACGGTGCGCCACCTCTCGACGACCCGACCGCCCCACCCACACCCCTGACGACCGACCCATCGACCCACCGACCCCACGCAGGAGGGCAGGCCCATGCGCCGGATGCAGCACGGACACGACGACTACGACTACGGCTACGGCTCTGACGGACACGACAACGGCTATGGCGAACCCGGCTACGGCTACGACCACGAACGTGAGAACGCCTACGCGGGCGCAGACGAAGGGTCCGGCGAGCCCCGCCGCCGACGGCGAACGCTCGCCCTCCTCGCCGCCGGACTCGTCACCCTGGCCCTCCTCCCCGTCGTCGTCGACCGGGCCGTGGCCGCCCGCATCGAGTCGCGTACGGCGAAGGCGTTCCAGCAGGGCATGGACACACCCCTGCCGCCGGAGGTCCATGTGCGCGGCTTCCCGGTCGTGACGCAGGCGGCCTCCGGCACCCTGCGACGGGTCGACATCACCGCCCACGACATACCGGCGCAGGGCACCACCCGCCCGCTGCCGGTGTCCGAACTCTCCCTCCGGCTGGACGGGTTGACGAAGTCCGACGACGACAGCGAGGCCCGGGCCCGCAGCGCGCGGGCGACCGCCTCACTGTCGTACACGGACGTCTCCGACACTCTCGGTCTGGAGATCTCCCAGGGCAGCCGCCCGGGTCGGGTGAGCGCGGTCGTCGTGCTGCCGCTGGGCGGGGAGGTCACCGTGGAGACGTCGGTCTCGGCCGTCTCCGGCAACCGCATCGCCTTCAAGGACTTCGAGGTCACGGGCGGTGCCCTGCCCGCCGCCGGAAGCCTGATCCTGGACCGGGTCTTCGAACGGCCGATCCCGCTGCGGAACATCCCCGACGGCCTGCACCTGCGCTCGGTCACCACCACGGCCGACGGCCTCGACGCCGACTTCACGGGCCGCTCGGTCACCTTCCGACCTCAGGACACGGCGCGGGATGACACCTAGCCAGGTAGGGGCAACCGCAGCGGAGGACGCCGATGTCAGGCGCCCAGGGCGAGCGTCCCCGCCCCCTGGCCGGGCATGTCCTCCCAGCCGCGGATCCTGTCCGCGAGGCGCTTCAGGCGCGCGTCCGACGGGGGCACGTCGATCTGGAAGTGGGACTCGTTCGGGCGGCGGAAGTCTCCGGCCCAAGCCACCACGCCCTGGCATTCCTTGAGGATGTCGCGGACCGTCGCCAGTTGGTGGGGGAAGAGACCGCCCCTGGCGCCGGCCGGGTACCAGGTCGGGCGGATCGCGACCGCCGTCCCCGAGGCGTGGTTGGTCGCGTAGCCCTTCAGCGTCCTGTCCGCCGGGCGGAAGCCGATCACCTCGCCGTGAGCGAGAGTGTCGATCTCGTAGTGGTAGCGCCGGATGACATGCACGAGCACGGTGGCCGCCTCACCGATGCGCAGGGCCACGGAGACCGAGCTGCCCGGCACCTGGCGGGTCCAGATGGCGCCCGACTCGTCGGCCTTCGGTTCCATCGGCCAGCCGTTGGCACTGGTCGGGTGCGTACGCGGGCCGTCCACGGCGGCCCGCGCGGATGCGGACCCGGACCCGGACGCGGACGCCGGGGAGGGGAGCGCGAGCGTCGCGAGGCCCGCCGCCGTGGTCAGGCCGACGCCGGTGCGCAGTACGGAACGCCGCGGCGGGTGTGGGGATGAGAAGGTCATGCCCGTCCTCTCTGAGAGCGAGTGGTGCGATGGGTGGGGACGGGTGCGTCACAGGCCGCGCAGGGGCGCGTTGTACTTCTCGAACACCCGGTGGAGGCCGAGCATCGCGGTGCCGTAGTTCTGGGCCCGGTCATCGGTGCCGTTGTAGCGGGCCAGCGTGCGGCGGGTGTCCTCCTCGCCCGTGAACATGGACGGCTGGGGAACGCCGACGTCGTTCGCGCCCTCGATCAGGACCGCGGGCACTGAGCTGATGTTGTAGTGGTGGTCGTTGTGCAGTTGCTGCCAGACGTTCCACAGATCGTTCTCGTTGGCGGAGTCCAGGATGGAGCCGCCGATCAGGCCCGCCCGGATGCAGTGGTTGCGGCCGCGGATGGCGGTGGCCGCGAAGATCTGCGCGAGACCGGTGCTGGCGTCGTTCTTCGTGCTCAGTCCTGTCCCGTCGTAGTGGTCGATGACCGCCTCGTCGCCGACGACGTCCAGGGTGTTGTACATCCGTATCTCCCAGAGCAGCGGACTCTGGATGATGGCCTTGCGCATTCTGAAGGTGCGCGCGAGCTGGGTGACCAGCCCGTCGAAGCTCATCAGAATGTCGAACGCCTGCGTGGTCGACCGGTAGGTGAGAACCTGGGCGCCCTGGTTTCCGCCCTCCTCCGGCACACCCATGCTGTTGAGGAGATACGACTGGACGTCCGCGAGCAGGGAGCTCCGCCTGGACATGTCCATATCGACGTCCAGTTGACCGGTGATGTGCTCGGGGCTGTAGGTGTTCTGGCCGGCGTCACGGCCCGACACGATGTTGTTGTCGATCTCGATGAGACCGCTGCCCGCTCCCACCGAAACCGTGGAGATCTGGTCGAAGGCCCAGTCACCGGGCAACGGATAGCCGAGATTCCCGGAGAAGCCCGTGGACATGTCGCAGACGAAACTCGCCGAGGTGTAGCCCGCGGCGGCGACGCGGCTGCATACGTTCCGGGGTCCGTAGATGCCCGTCAGGTACCCCTGGCCGTGCTCGTTCATGATGTCCCGGATGCCACGGAAATGCGGAAGGATGTTGTCGGTCACCTCGTGGTCGAGCGCGTCGAAGTCGACGGCGAAGTAGATGCGCGTGCCGGGCTTGAAGCCGTAGCGCTTGGCGCACTCGATGGCGGCGAAGGCGTCGGCGATTCCCTGCTCGCGGCGGAAGTAGGCCGCCTCCCCGCCCCAGGTCTGGTAGATCGGGAAGCAGCTCAGACCGTAGGAGGCCATCCGGCTCAGCTCGCCGGACTTGATCTTCTTGTCGAGTGAGGTATTGGGGACGTTGGACAGGTAGCGGCCCACGATCTGGTAGCCGGCGTCCCTGAGCGCCGCCGCCCGCGCGTCGGTGACCTCGGTGACGCAGTCGGCCGCGGTCCCCCTGCGGGTGGCGTCGCCGGTGGACACCAGCAGCGAGGCCCAGGTCTGGAAGTCGCCGCGTCCGGTGACCGGGAGCTTCGCGAAATTCTGGAAGCTGCGCACGCGTGTCGCCAGGTCGGCGTCGAAGTGGCTGTCGAAGAACACCCCGCCGCGCTTGTTGAAGATCATGGCCGCGGTGAAGAGACTCACCCACGTCCCCGACGAGCCTTCCGACAGGGGGTTGTTCCTGATGCCCTGCTGGGTGCCGGGGCCGAAGACCCCGTTCGCGACGTCGTCGCTCATTCCGATCTCGTACTGGATCGCGAACATGAGCGCCTTCTGTACGTCCCGTGAGAAGTGACCGTCGCACGGCACGATGAAGAAGTTGCGGCGGCCGACATAGCGGCCGTTCATCCACTGCTGCACCGCGCGGGTCAGTTCGCTGCCGCCCTCGATGACGACATACGCGTCCATGGTGAGCAGCGCCTTGAACACCTTCGGCGACACACCGTCCGGAAAGACCCCGTCGACGCCCATGTTCTGCGTCAGCTCACGGACCGACGCCGCGACGGAGTTGTTGTACGTGCCGTCGATGCCGCCGCCGTCGTAGCCCTTGCAGTACAGCGCCGACTGCAAGATCTTGAGGATCTTCTCGTGCCGGGTGCCCGCACCGATGACGGGGTGGCGGGACTGGAGAGTGGCGAGCGTCGTCGGGCCGAAGCTGTCGGACAGGGAGGTGATGCCCAGCTCGTGCTGGAGCGCCCGGGTCAGCGCGAACATCACGGCCCAGCCGGTGCGGCCGTTCTCCTCCACTTTCGGGATTCCGGCAACGTCGTAGGAATTGATGAACTTCTGTGCCTCGATGACCATTTGGTCGGCCATGCCATCTCCTTTCACGCGCGCCCGGCCGAGTGCTCCGACCGGGCGCGGACGTCGTCATGGCCTCGTCAGCAGTCCTCGACGCCGTCGATCCAGTCGGTGGTGTTGCTGATGTAGTAGCTGGCCATGTAGCCGCGGTGGCCGCTCGGGGTGAGCACCCACACCCAGTACGGGTTGCCGCCGACGCTCTGCGCGCCCTCCTGCTGGCAGTACACCCACACCTGGGCCGGGTTGCTCACGGTGGTCTGGATGTCGGGGCAGTTGGCGGCCGACGGGTAGAGATAGCACTGCTCCCCGCCGCCGGCACGGACGTTGACGCCGGAGGCCCAGACGCCGTAGTTGCCCGGACCATGACCGGTCGCGTGGGCGGAGCCGGCCGTGCCGAAGACGAGGCCGGCGGCGGCGATGACGGTGGATGCCATGGTCGCGGCAGCGACTCTCGCAGAGTGGATCATGTCTGTTTCCCCTTTGGAACGGTCGGACGGTCGGACGGTCGGTCCGGGCCTGTGGGCGTAACTCCAGCCGCTGGAAACCGTATGGAGCCGACGGTCGGACCGGTCCTGACAGACGTCAGGACAACAACCTCGCCGAGGTACGGGCTCCCCGGCAGCCGCCGCCCGGCGGAGTTACCGTGCGGCGAGAGTCACCGGTGGCGTGCCGTCGCCGGTCGCAAGGACCCGTAAGCCCGGAAGGACCCGAAGCCGAACACCCCGCTCGCGGAGACCCTGTCCGTGGCCATGCTGGTGCTCGTGCTGGTCGGTGCCGTCGTCCGTCCCTTCGGCCGGCCGGAGGCCGTGGTCGCCGTGCCGGCCGCGGCGCTGGTGGTGGCGACCGGGGCGATCTCGTTCGGCGACGCGCTGGACGAGGCCGAACGGCTAGGGCCGGTGATCGGGTTCCTGGCCGCCGTACTCGTCCTCGCCCAACTCTGCGACGACGAGGGGCTGTTCCAGGCGTGCGGGGCCTGGATGGCGCGTACGGCGGCGGGCCGGCCGCGCCGGCTGCTGGCGCAGGTGTTCCTGGCCGCGTCGGCGATCACGGCCGTACTGAGCCTGGACGCCACCGTCGTACTGCTCACCCCCGTGGTGTTCGCCACCGCGGCCCGGATCGGCGCCCGACCCAAGCCGCACGTCTACGCCTGCACCCATCTGTCGAACACGGCCTCCCTGCTCCTGCCGGTGTCCAACCTGACCAACCTGCTGGCGTTCGCGGCCGGCGGGCTGAGCTTCACCCGGTTCGCCGCGCTGATGGCGCTGCCGTGGCTGGCCGCGATCGCTGTCGAGTACGCGGTCTTCCGGCGCTTCTTCGCCTCCGACCTGGACGCCGGTGCACAGGCCCCGTCCGCCGGCGACGCGCCCGAACTGCCGCTGTTCGCCCTGCTGACCGTGGCGGGCACGCTCGCCGGGTTCGTGCTGACCTCGGCCGTCGGCGTCGACCCGGCCTGGGCGGCCCTGGCCGGCGCGACGGTGCTCGCCGTGCGGGCGCTGGTGCGACGCCGTACGACGCCGAAGGCGCTGGTGAGTTCCGCGTCGGTGCCGTTCCTGGCGTTCGTTCTGGCGCTCGGGGTCGTGGTCCGCGCGGTCGTGGACAACGGGCTCGACACGGCCCTCGGGCACCTGATCCCCGACGGCACCGGGCTCGCGGCCCTGTTCGGGATCGCCGCGCTGGCCGCCGTACTGGCCAACGTCATCAACAACCTGCCGGCCGTCCTGGTGCTGCTGCCGCTGACCTCCGGCTCCGGCCCGGGCGCCGTCCTCGCCGTGCTGCTCGGGGTGAACATCGGCCCCAATCTCACCTATGCCGGATCGCTGGCGACGCTGCTGTGGCGGCGTATCGTCCACGCCCATGACGCGGAGGTGGAGCTGCGGGAGTTCACCCGGCTCGGCCTGTACGCCGTACCCGCGAGCCTGTGCGCCGCCGTACTGGCACTGTGGGCCTCACTGGCCGTGATCGGAGGAGGCTGATCCCATGGCGGTGGTCGTCTGGGTCGTCGAGGGCACCTGGCCCGCCTGCGTGGACGCCGCGCGCACGCACGCGCCCGAGGGCGCCGAGATCGTCCTGCTGCATGTCACCGGGCACGAGGTCGCGGACGCCGCGCACGGCGCGTTCGCCGGGCTGCTCGGCCGCGGCCACCCGGAGCGTGACCCCGGCACCCGGGTCGAGGACCTCGCGGCAGCCTCCGCCGAGAGCCTCCTGCAAGCTGCAGCCGAGCGCCTCGGGCGGCCCTGCACCCGCACCGAGCGCACCGGCCGGGTCGAGCGGGAGGTCGTCGCCGCGACGGAGGGCGCCGACCTGCTGGTCCTGGCCCGCGACGGCGACCGCGTCCGGCTCGGCCCGCACAGTCTCGGCCCGGCGAGCCGGTTCGTCGTCGACCATGCCGCCTGCCCGCTGCTGCTGGTCTGGCCCGAGCCGGCGCCCGACCTGACGACGATGCCGCCCCCGCCGCCGCAGCACCGGTGAGGTCGCCGGCGGAAGGGGCGGAGGGGGCGGAGGGGGCCGTCGGGAGCCGTCGAGAGCCGTCGGGGGTTTCAGCCCGCCTGAGACGGGGTCTGCTTCATCTCGTCGACGATGGCCCGCTGCATGATCGCGCTGGTGTAGAGCACGGTGCCGGGGGTGATCAGGGCGTCCGTGCCGCTGTTCTTGCTGACCTGGACGGTGCGCTGGCCGAGGAAGACATCGGTCTTCCGGTCGAAGATCCACTCCTCGCGCTGCCCGCTGGTCTCGTCGAGCCGGGCCACCGCGATCCCGTGCCGTCCGGCGGCGTCCACCGCGTCGTCGACCACGACGACACCAGGGATCTTCGCGGCGGCCTTGAACAGCGCCGGGTAGAGCTCGGCCGGCGGGTAGCTCTCGCCGAGCAGGTCGCCGATGGTGGTGAACGCCTGCTGGTCGGGGGTGTTGCCCATCCCCTCGGTCTCCTTGTAGATCTTGGCGAGCAACTTGTCCGGGTCGGTGGTGAGCGCGGCCAGGTAGTCGTACGAGGGGGCGTTCAGCGTCGCCTCCGGGGTGTTGCCCTGCTCGTCGGGGAGGCTCAGGGTCTCGCCCTCGGGGCCGTCGTTGACCGCGGGGTCGATCAGCCAGCCCTCGGTGCCGTCCGCGGACTCCCACACCTGACGGGTGTGCAGCGCGTGACTGGCCAGGCTGGACTTGTCGCCGACGGTCTTCACGAAGCTGTCGGCGGACTTGGACTCGACGTAGATGAACTGCCCCGGCTTGACGTCGGGGTGGGACGTGTCGGCCGCCGCCAGCGAGATCCGGTCGAGCAGCTGGGGCATGCCCTTGGTGGTCGTCGCGCCGATCCGCGTGGTCAGCGCCGGTCCGGTGGCGACGCCGCTGTCCCGGACCCCGCCGGCGCCACCGCTGCTCTGCCACACCCCGGCGACGACCGCGGCCGCCACGGCGACCGCTGTCAGGGGCAGCGCTATCGCCGGGCGCGGGAGGCGCAGGCGGCGCTTCCGCCCGGGCGCCGGCGTCGCGTTGTGCTCGTCCTGCCGCATGTCGTGGATCTGGGCCATCAGACGCTCCTTGTGGAACTCGTGGCGGCCCGACGGCAGGTCACGCGCCGTATGCGAGAGCAGCTCGGTGGCGCTCTCGTCCCACTCGGCCGGGTGCGGCCGGGGCGTGTTCGCGTTCATCGGTTTCCCTCCTGTGCGGGCCGGATCACGCTTGTGTGATCACCTCTTGTCTGTCGCGCGGGCCGGCCGCCTTCCCGAATTCCGCGAACTTTTTCGTACGAGGTCCTGGCCGTGGCGCGGGCCGACGCGTCCTCGGCGTGGGTGCGCAGCTTCTTGCGGGCGCGGGAGAGCCGGGAGGCCACCGTGCCGACCGGGATCCCCAGTGCCTGCGCGGCGGCCTCGTAGTCCAGGCCCTCGCCCAGACAGAGTGTGACGACCTCGCGTTCGGGTCTGCGCAACTTGGCGAGCGCGGTGAGGGCCACCGTCAGACGGTGCCCGTCGTCGACCCGGTCGGCCACCTCGTCGGCATGGTCGGGCACCGACAGCTCGGCCGCCGCGGCGGCGTTCGCGGCGGCCCGGTAACGCCGGTTGCTGCGGTACTGGTTGCGGGCCGTGTTGGTCGCGATGCCCAGCAGCCAGGGCCGCAGCGAGCCGCCTTCGGGGTCCACCCTGTCGCGCAGCCGCCATGCCTCCAGGAAGGTCGCGGCCATGACGTCCTCGGCCACGGACCAGTCGGCGGTCAGCCGGAAGGCATGGTTGTAGACCGCGCGGGCGTAGCTGTCGAAGAGCTCCGCGAACGCGCTCGATTCCCCGGCCCGTACCCGGGTTCGCATATGAGTGCTCACTTCAATGAGCTGTCCGGCACGACGTATTGGCTTCCCGTGAGCTGAGTCACATGCCGGGGAATCTATCTCGGGGATGGCTCTGGAGCGGTCATGTCGTTCCTTCAGCGCCACCATGACGCCGCCCGACGGCCAGCAGGTGGGAGCTTGCCGCCAGCAGCTCGGGGTACGGCTCCGCCATCCGGGCCGCAACGAGCGCCGATTCGAAGAGCGCGGAGTGCCGGAAGTCGTTACCGGTGTTTCGCTCGGCCGCGGCGAGCATGGACCAGGCCGGGCCCTCGACACCGAACACCTCGGTGGCCTCGAAGCCCGCCGCGGCCACCTCGTCGCGCAGCTGCACGCCGCTGTGGAAGTAGGCAGCCGTGAATGCCTTCTTCCCGTCGTGGATCTGGGAGTCGAGGATGCCGCTGATGCTGCATCGCATCGCCTCCTTGTGCAGGTGCGCGTAGGCAGCGTGCTCGAACAGGCTGGCGTACCGGTTGATGCCCGCGGCCGCCAGGAGGCCGCCCGGCTTGAGTACACGGCGGGCTTCGGAGAGAGCCTGGTCGCGGTCGGCGCGCTCGACCAGGTGATAGAGCGG
This sequence comes from Streptomyces sp. NBC_01092, assembly GCF_045039535.1. Taxonomy (NCBI): domain Bacteria; kingdom Bacillati; phylum Actinomycetota; class Actinomycetes; order Kitasatosporales; family Streptomycetaceae; genus Streptomyces; species Streptomyces sp. NBC_01092. Next base: position 5,700,573 of record NZ_CP108659.1, read on the forward strand.
GCCCAGCATGAGGACCACGTCGTAGGAGGCATCTTCGGCGGTGAGTCGGCGGGCGTCGCCGAGTTCGACGGTGGCGCCGGTCTTCCTGGCCTGCTCGATGTGACGGGCGATCGGGTCGATGAGGTGCAAGGCGTAACCGTCTTCGACGAGCCACTGGGCGTGAGCGCCGGGCCCGCCGCCGACGTCGAGGATGCGGGCGGGCGGTGGGGGCAGGTACCGGCGCAGCAGTTCCTGCGTGCGTACCATCTCAAGCCGGCCGTCAGCTGTCGTAGTCAGCCGCTGGGCCTCGTCAATGGTCTCGGCGTAGAACCTCACGATCTCCGGCGCTACCTCGGGGCTCGTCATGGGGGCATTCTGGGGGCTTACCGGTGGACCAGTCCAGTGATCGGAAGTGCGCACCGATGTCGTTGCTGAAGTACGAGCAGATTGCCGAGGACCTGCGGACCCGGATCGCGGGCGGCGAGTTCGGTCCCGGCGAACTGCTGCCGTCCGGCCGTGACCTGGCAGAACAGTGGTCTGTGTCCAGGGCGACGGTGGTGAAGGCGTACGACGTGCTCCGCAACGACGGCCTTGTCATCGCACGCCAAGGCGCGGGGTTCACCGTCGCGGAGACGCCGGTTGCGCGGCCTGCTGGTGGGCGCCGGGCAGGCTCTGCCCGGGTGTCGGGCGGTGCGCCTTTTCGGCGGCTGGGCGTACCCGACCGGGTTGAGCCGCCGGAGCATCTGAGAGATGTCCTTGGGCTGAGCGTCGGCGCGACCGCATTGCGCCGGGCGCGACTGGTCCTGCTGGACGACGGAACTCCGGGCACGCTGGTCACCGCCTGGTTCCCACCGGATATCGCGGACGCTGCGCCTCGGCTGGCCATGGCGGGCCCGATCGCCGAGGGAACGACCCACTATGTGCGGCGTGAAACAGGTCGCTCGCCCTTGGAAGGCGTTGACGTCAAGACAGTGCGACTGGCTACCGAGGAGGAGGCCCGTCTGCTGGACGTGGACCAGCCCGTTGCCGTCGCTGTCGTGCTGCACACGGCGTATGACCAGGACGGACGCCCGCTGGTTTGCGAGGAGGGCGTCACCGCGTCGCACGTGTTCGAGGAGATCGACAGGTACCCGATGGGGTAGCGCCTTTCCCGACCCGCTTGACTGGACCGGTCCACCGGTCCAGTCTCTCTGTTGTGCCGTGCTCGTGGTCGCGTCTGCGGTCGCGCTGTGCCCGGCTTTGGGAAATGCGGACCCCGGCGACCGCTGGCACGGCCCCGGGGAGCGGCCAACCTGAGAGAGCAGGTCGACATGACGAACGCTACAACCCCGCCGAATTCCGGGGTCAAGATGACTTTGCGTGTGTACACCGTGGATCGCTGCGGCGCTGTGACCAAGGACCGTGGCACGTTGGACATCCTGCACGACACCGAGCCGCAGCCGCCGCTGCCGCTGATGTCTCCGACCCCGCCCTGCGCATGCCCTCGCTGCCGGACCGAACAGCCGGCGGTGACCCGATGAGCACCGCCCAAGAGGAGGCGGACACTCACGCGCCCAGCCCCGCCGCGATGCGCGCCGCGGTGTCCTGGTTCCTCGATCAGCGGACGTTGCCGCGGCACGAGACGCTGAAGCTCTGGCGCCAGGACCTCGACAGCTTCCTTCGGCAGCTGATCCCGGCGGTCGAGGAGCTCGCGGTCAGCCTGCCCCCGAGCGACGTGCCCGGGCGAGTCGCGTTGGCCGGCGTCGGCGAGGCGAAACGGCGGCTGGACGAGCCGGAAGCGGCAGGCCTGCACGGCGAGACCGAGCGCGTGAAGCGACTCGCCCGCTCCGTCGTCTCCCTGTGCGACCACCACGCCACCCTCACTGACCTGAGCCTGCGCATGTGCTTGGCGTGCGACCAGCCGATCAAGAGCGACGAAGCGTCGGTGCCGTACGAGAACTCCAGCCCCTCCGGGGGCGCGAAGCAGTCCGGCTGCATCCACGCGTCCTGCGCCGGCACAGGGCGTCCCCGCCGCTGACGCCTCGCCGCCCTGCCCCGGCGTGAAGGGGCCCCGCGGCGACCACCGGGTCAGGGTCGCACCCACACACCCGTCCCGCCGGGGGGCCGCAGACTCCGGCGGCACGAGTCCCACAACTCCCGCTCCAGGTCCCCACCCTGGACAGGCCGGGCCGGGGGCAGTCTTCGTACGGCAAGACAACCCAGCTCGCCCTGCGACAACAAGGTCCCCGACAGCCACTGAACCACTACAGTCACCCCCGCCCTCGCGTTCCCCCGGAGGGCGGGGCCCCGCATCCCGACACCACGCGGAGGAACAAGCCGTGCCCGTACCGCACGACATCGCCGCCGAGACGGAACTCTGGGACACCTTCGCCGAGTCCGCTTTCAAGGACGACGCCGAGCCGGTGTTCTGCTGGACTCAGTACGCCGGGCACGGACCCGGGCCGGAACTGCTCGGCAGCCCGCACCGGGTTCTGGAGATCGGGTGCGGCACCGGGCGGGCACTCGCCTACCTGGCCCAGCAAGGGATCCAGGCTCGCGGCGTCGATCTGTCCCCGGTCATGGTGAAGAAGACCAGCGAGCGGTGGGCCCGCACCGGCGCGACGTTCGAACGCGGCGAGGTCCTGGAGTGGCTCGCCGCGTGCGAGGACACCTTTGACGCCGTGTACTCGATCTTCGGGGCGGCCTGGTTCACCGACCCGGGCCGCCTCTTCCCCCTCGTACGGGCCCGGCTCAGCCCTGGCGGCCATTTCGTGTTCGCTCAGCCGCCGGCGATCCCCGGCGCGTACGGACCCCAGGGCATGTACAAGGGCGGCTTTGCCGGGAAGGCGATGTTCACGTATCGCTACAGCTACAAGCCGCAGGTGTGGGAGCGGCACCTGCTGAGCGCCGGCTTCGTCACGGCTGAGGCTGTGGTGCTGGACGCCCCGAAAGAGGGGCACATCGGAACGCTCATCGTGCGCGCCGGGGCATAGCCCACCAGAGCTGGTCCCTCTCGGCTGCTTCCGCCGTGGGGAAGAGGCGGAGTCCGAGCCGGAATGGCCGTGCCGCCCCGCCCGAACATCGCTGACGTCGGCCGGGGCAGCCGTGGCCTCACCGCCGCCCTGTCAGAGGCCGAACTCCTGGGCCGGCAGCCCGAGTGCCTGGCACGCCTCGCGCAGGACCTGCTCCTCCGCCGGTGCGATGTAGCCGTCTGCACCTGCCACCACGAACCCGGTCTGTACGACCGCCCGGGCCTCCGTGGGCTTCTTCGCGGCCTTGGCGATCTCCTGAAGGGCCTCGGCCTTGCCCTGCTGGAAGTTGAACGACAGCTGGTCGACGTGCTTGTTGAACCGCTGGCGCAGCTGCTCGGACGGGAAGTTCTGAAGGACGTCGTTGTTCAGGATCAGCGACTCCACGTGCTGGCGCTCGGCGGGGTCCACATTCCCGTCGGCCGCGGCGACCAGGGCGCACATGGCCATGCTGGCGTCCCGGTAGGCGCCGCTCTTCAGCTCCGTCTTGAGGGAGGTGAGCTGGGTCTTCAGCGCGCTGACCAGCTGCGCCTTGGACCCCCCGCCCGACCGCCCGTGCCCACCGGACCCCGCCCCGGGCCGCCCGTGTCCACCGGCCCCCCGCGCGCCCTGGGCCTGCTGCTGCAACCCCTTGGCCTGGTCCTTGATCCGATCCCACATCGCCATCCGTGCCACCTCGGCTTCAGCCGTGTCGTTCCGGTCGTCCTCGTGCGCTTCGCGTGCCATCCAGCCAACGTCCGCCCCGCCCCAGGAGTTCCACGGCGTCCCGAGGCCGGTCAGCCGTAGAGGGCCACCCTCGGGGCCACCGTGCCCCGGGCGCGCGGGTCGACGACGGTGAAACGGTAGACCTGGGTGAAGGTCTCGCCCGGGTGCAGGGTGCGCCGGGCGGCCGAAAGGTCGGTGAACAGCGTGCCGGCCTGGGTGCCGACCGGCACGGGCACCCAACTTCCGTACGCGGTACGTCGCTCCACCCTGATGTCCGCCGGGTCGAGGAAGGGACCCGCGTCCGGCGACAGCACCAGGAGCTGCGGGGCGACGGTCCGGTCCGCCGTCGCGTCGTTGCGGTGGGCGACCTTGACCTCGTGCCGCCCGCCGTCGGCCCGGAGGGGGCTCGTGGGCAGATCGACGAAGCCGGTGGGTGCCGTGGCGGCCGTACGGGCCCGCTCCCGCGGGGCGGCCTGCGCTCCCGCCACGGCGTCCGGCGTGGCCGCCATCGTCGGTCCCGCCGCGGCCAGGGCGGACAGCGCCACCACGAGGGCGACGAAAGCGAGCCTGGGGCGACTGTTCTTCAAAAACACGTTCGCTGATCCTTCGGATTCGCCCGGGTGAACCGGCCTGACCGGCAAGGCTGTCGGCCACGCACTTCGTCAAGGGTACGCAGGGTACGCAGTCCATGCCGGGCACCGGATCCCGTCCATCGAGGCGGGTGCGGCGGCCCGCGATCCGAACCGGATGCGAACGCGAATGAGCGGGGGGGGGCTCGTCCTCGGGGAAGAGCGACGGGACCGCCTACGAACCCGGCGGGCGGAATTGGACCTGTCGGCGTGACGCCTCGTCGATCTCGTCGACGGTGAGCAGGGGCGTGGCCCGTGTGTGGAGGGCGCCGCTGGCCTTGACGGTGAGGCTGACGGCGGCCATGGACACCGGGTCGGGGAAGTCGACGATGAGGACGAGGTCGTCCTGCCCGAACGTGAAGTACATGGCCTCGACCTTGCCGCCGAGGCCGCTGACGACCTGGTCGACGGCGGTGCGGCGGCCGCTCGCGCCCTCCTTGAGCAGCCCCTTGGTGCCCTCGGACGTGTAGGTCGCCTGGATGAGGAACTTCGGCATCGGGACGCTCCTGCCCATCGCTGGTCCGGTATGCGCAAGGGCCTTCCCGCTGCCGGGGCGGCCACCACGCACCGCCCGGCCGGATTCACCCGTTGGCGACGGATCGCCACCGGCCGGCAGGGCTACAAGGACCTGCTCCGGCCGGACCGCGAAGGTGGCACTGCCAGTGACAGTCCCGGCAGTGCTGCCGTCAAGGAGGATCTGGCTGGCCCGGGCCGCGCACCCGAGTCTGGGGGCATGACCACCGCAGATACCACCACGAGCGCGGCCACCGCGCACTCAACCCCGGTCCGGATGACCGGACGCCAGGTCGCCGCTCTGGTGGTGCTCCTGGCCTCCCAGTTCATGATGGCCGCCGACTTCTCCGTGCTGAACGTCGCGCTGCCCGAGGTGGGTACCGCCCTCGGGTTCTCCACCGGCAGCCTCCAGTGGATCACCACGACGTTCGCCCTGTGCGCCGCCGGCTGCACCCTGGTCCTCGGACGTGTCGGCGACTACGTGGGACGCCGGCGCATCTTCACCGTCGGCATGGCCGTCCTCGCCGTCTCGTCCCTCGTCGGCGGTGTCGCGGACTCGCCCACGATGCTGCTGATCGCCCGTACCCTCCAGGGTCTGGCCACGGCCGCCGTCACACCGGCCGCGCTCGCCCTGCTCACCACCGCCTTCACCGAGCCGGCCCTGCGTACCCGCGCGCTCGGCCTGAACAGCGTGATGATGAGCTCCGGTTTCAGCGTCGGCGCCATCCTCGGCGGCTTCCTCACGGACGTGTTCTCCTGGCGCTGGGCGTTCTTCATCAACATCCCGGTGGCCATCGCGGCGATCCTGGTCGTGCCGCTGGTCGTCGACGAGAGCCGGGCCGAGCGGCGCACCCGGATCGACCTGCCCGGCGCCCTGCTCATCACCCTCGGCCTATTCTCCGGGATCTACGGCGTCACCCGCGTCGGTGAGGAGGGCTTCGACCTCGTCGCCGGTGGCTGTCTCATCGCCTCCGCCGTCCTGTTGGGTGTGTTCTGGGCCGTGGAGAGCCGCACCGCCGACGCGCTGGTGCCGGTGCGGGTCCTGAAGAAGCCCGACATCGCGTTCGGCAACCTGGCCGCCCTGTTCATCTTCGGCGGCGAGACCGCACTGATCTTCTTCACCGGCCTGTACGTCCAGGACGTGCTCGGCCTGTCGTCCCTCGTCGCCGGTCTGGTGCTGCTCGGCATCGGCGTGGGCCAGATCATCGCCGGCACGCTCGGTCCGCGCATCCTCCAGCGCGTCCAGCCGCGCACCCTGCTCGGCGTCTCCCTGTTCCTGCAGGGCGCGTTCATGCTCCCCGTGCTGTGGGCGACCTCCGACTCGCGCTGGCTGATCCCGCTGATCGCCACCCAGTTCGTGAACGCCTTCTTCTCCATGACGGCGGCCCTGTCCTTCATGGTCATCGCCACGTCCTCCGTCGACTCGGACATGCAGGGCATGGCGACCGGCATGGCCACGCAGAGCCAGCAGGTCGGCATCGCCATCGGCATCCCGCTGACCAGCGCGGTGTTCGCGACCGTCATCGGACACGGCACGGTGAGCGTCACCGACGAACTGACCGGCATCCACACCGCGATCGGCGTCGCCGGCGGCTGCCAGGTCGTGGTCGGCCTGCTGCTGTGGGTGGCGCTGCGCCGCAGGACGGCCCTGCCGGGCTGATTGCCCGGGCAGCGGCCCGCGGCCGGGAAGACGGTTCTCCCCCGTCCCGTCTTCCCGGCCGCCGTGGCATAGGTCACGCCGTTCGGGGCGGCATTGCCGATCCCGGACGGCACCTCATAATCGAAAGGGTGGAGCACATCGTGAACACGGATCTCGGCAGCTACCTGCGGCAGATGCGCGAGCGTGTCCGGCCCGAGCAGATGGGACTGCGCTCCAGCGGCTCCCGGCGGGTTCCGGGGCTGCGCCGCGAGGAGGTGGCCGCGCTCGCGGGAGTCAGCCAGACCTACTACACGCGGCTGGAGCAGGCGCAGACCGCGCACGCCTCGCCGCAGGTCCTGCTCTCCATCGCCCGCGCCCTGCAACTGAGCGCCGACGAACGGGACTTCCTGCTCAAGATCGGTACGCCCGTACAGAACCCGCACGAGCCGGAGCCGCGCGGCGACCAGGTGAGCCCGTACACCCGGATGCTGGTGGAGTCGCTCGGGAACGTGGCGGCGGCCGTGCTCAACTACCGCTGCGACATCCTCAGCTGGAACTCCCTCTACCACCGGCTGTTCGCGCCGCACCTCGACTTCGAGGCCCCCGAACACGCCGAGCAGCGCCCGAACATCATCAAGATGAACTTCCTCGACGACGACGTCCGCTCGCTGTACGCGGACTGGGCCACCGAGTCCGAGTCGAACGTGACGTATCTGCGGTTCATCTCCGGAAGCCACCGGCACGACCCGCTGCTGGCCGAGCTGATCGGCGAACTCACCATCCAGAGCGAGGAGTTCGCCGCGCTGTGGTGCCGGCAGCGGGTGTCCAACTGCATCGAGGGCACCAAGCTCTTCGACCATCCGGTCGTCGGTGAGCTGGAGTTGATGTACCAGTCCGCGGATCTTCAGGACGGCAACATCCTGAAGTTCTACCACGCGGAACCGGACTCCCCGCACGAGGCGGCCCTGCAACTGCTGACGATGGACCTGAACTCCGTTCACCACCGCTGACCTGCGCATACGACGGCACCCCGGCCCTGATGGACCGGGGTGCCGTCGGCTGAAGGGGGCGCGTCACGTCCGCCGCAGAGCCGTGACCCCCCAGGTGAAGCCCGATCCGGCGGTCGCGACGATCACCAGGTCGCCGGCGCCGATGCGCTCCTCCTGCTCCAGTTCCTCCAGGGCCTGAAGCGGATCGGCGCCGCCCAGGTGGCCGTCGCGCTCGTACTGGAAGACGCTGCGGGAGGCGTCCACGCCGAGCGCGGCCAGGTACTTGCGGTGGGTGTCCTGGTTGCCATGTGTGACGAGGAAGTAGGCCACATCGGCCACTTCGGCGCCGATGCCGGCGAGGACCTTGTGCGTCAGGGTGGTGAAGTTATCCAGGAAGGCCTCGCCGAGGCCGTCCAGCTTCTCGCCCCGCTCTACCTTGACCTCGCCGTTCTTGATCTCGCCGTAGTAGGAGTCCACCCACTGCGGGTCGGTGTGGTGCGCCCCGCCCAGCACCTCGTACCGGGTGGCCGCCGAGTCCGCGGTGAGCAGTACGGCGGCCGCGCCGTCGGCGAAGTTGAACAGCTCGACGTAGCCGGTGCCGTACTCGACGAGCTCACTGAGCCGGTCCGCGATGACGACGAGGGCGTACTTGTGCGTGCCCGCCCGCACCTGGTCGTCGGCCAGCTGCACGGCCACCATGCCGGCGTTGCAGAAGTTGGAGACCTCGTAGCAGTGCGCCTGCGTGATCCCCAGCTCGCCGGCGATCTTGGCTGCGGGCGACCAGAACGGCGTGCCCCATTCACTGGAGCCCGCGTAGAGGACGAGGCCGATCTCGTCCAGCGGCACCGGGCTGCGGTCCAGCAGCCGGGCCGCCGCGTCCCGGCCCAGACCCCAGGCGGTCTCGCCCTCGGCCAGTACCGAGAACTTCCCCGACGGCAGGATCTGCCCGAGCTTCTCCGGGCCGCAGCCCGACTCCCGGCTCACCTCGTCGACGCTGCGTTTGCCGCTGGGCATCGCCAGGGCGTAGTCGGCTATTCCCATGGTTTCTCCACCTGCCTGTCAGACGTATTCCACGACGGCGTGCGGCACATAGGGCGCCTGGAGCCGGGCCACTTCGGTGTCGTCCAGCTCCAGTTCCAGGGCGGCCACCGCGTCCTGGAGGTGATGCGGCCTGGTCGCGCCGACGACGGGCGCGGTGACCGCCGGCTGCCGCAGCAGCCAGGCCAGGGCGACCTGCGCCATGGGCACGCCCCGCTCGGCGGCGATCTCGGCGACCACCCGGACGACCGCGCGGTCGGCCTGTTCGGTGGGTCCGTAGAACCGCTCCTGGATCGGGTCGCCCGCCGTGCGCGCCGACTCCGTCTCCCAGGGGCGGGCCAGCAGGCCGCGGGCCAGCGGGCTCCACGGGGTGACGCCGACGCCCTCGGCGAGGCAGTACGGCAGCATCTCCCGCTCTTCCTCGCGGTTGATGAGGTTGTAGTGGTTCTGCATGCTCACGAACCGTGTCCACCCGTGCAGATCGGCGACGTACTGCGCCTTGACGAACTGCCAGGTGTGCATCGACGAGGCGCCGATGTAGCGGACCTTCCCTGCGCGCACCACGTCGTGCAGCGCCTGCATCGTCTCCTCGACCGGTGTGTCGTGGTCCCACCGGTGGACGATGTAGAGATCGATGTAGTCGGTGCCCAACCGGCGCAGGCTGGCGTCGAGTTCGCGCATGATCGCCGAGCGGGACAGACCCCCCGACAGCGGGCAAGCGTCGAGCTTCTCGTACACCTTCGTCGCGACGACGACGTCCTCACGGCGGGTCAGCTTCCCCAGCGCCCGGCCGAGGAACTCCTCGCTGGTGCCGAGGGAGTAGATGTTCGCCGTGTCGAAGAAGTTGACGCCGAGGTCGAGGGCCTGCGCGATGAAGGGCAGGCTCTCCTCCTCGGGCAGCGACCAGGGGTGGGTGCCGAGGCCGCGCTCGCCGTAGCTCATACAGCCCAGCGCGAGGCGGGAGACCTTCAGGCCGGACGAGCCCAGTCGTACATACTGCACGTCGCTACCTCAGCCCTTGACCTCGTCCTGGACCTCGGTCAGCCGGCCCCAGGAGGCGATGCCCTCGTCGAGCGGGATGTCCAGGCTGGCCAGGTACATGGCGGTCATGGCGCTGTGCCCGGCGAGGTGTGTGACCTCGGCGATCTCGTTCTGCGAGTAGTGCTTGCGCAGCTCCCGGAACGCCTCCTCGCTCGCCTTGTGGTCGACCATGCAGTCGGTGACGTAGCGGACCAGCGCGGCACGGTCGGCGGGCAGTTCGTCGTAGAGGGCGTCCTCGATCGCCTTGATCTCGGTGTCGCCCAGACCGGCCTTGCGCGCCAGCGGGTAGTGCAGCAGGCGCTCGAACTCGCTGTCGCGCAGCTTGGCCACCCGCAGCACGATCACCTCGCGGTCCAGCAGGCTCAGCAGGCCGACCGTGAAGGTGCCGCCGAGCGCGAGGTGGGCGGCGGCCGAGTTCTTGGTCAGCAGCAGCGCACGGGTCAGGTTCGACTCGAACTTCTCGTAGACCGCCAGCTGTTCGGGCGTCATGTCTGCGACTTCGGTGAGGGTGACGCGGGGGGACATGGGGAGCTCCTTGTGTCGTGAGGGAGAGGGGGTGGGGTGAGGGGTCATGCGGGTACGGCGGTGAGGGCCGCCGGTGCCGTGTCGCGCACATGGCGGGCGAGCGCCCGGGTGACCGTGTGCAGGCAGGACTCGGGGGAGCGGGCGTCCAGCGGGACGAGGACGTCCAGGTGACCGTCCGGCCTGACGACCAACGCGTGGGCCTCGCGCGGGAGTTTGCCGAGCAGCGGGCCGGGGGGCCGGCCGCCGAGGTCGGCGAGCGCGGCGCCGGACACCTTGGCGCGCAGTGCTTCGACGACCTGGGTCCAGAGCTCGTGGCGGTACTGAAGTCCTGGCCACAGCAGGACCGTGAACCGGTCCACGGAGAGCACCGGCTCGGTGCTGGACTCGCGCCAGCCCAGCGGCAGCCGCTCGCCCGGCACCAGGCTGCGCCGCCTCGGCCGGGGCCCGTAGTGGGTGTCGATCTGGGCGAGGCGGGGTGCGAGGGCCTTCTCCAGGGTCCGGGTCGCGGTGCCCAGCCGGTAGACGGCGTCGCGGGCCAGGGTCTGGTGCCGGGTGGAGTACAGCCCGATCCGGGCGAGCCGGGTGGACAGCGCGGCCACCTCGTCGACGGCCGGCCGGCGCTCGGTGTCGTAGCTGTCGAGCAGTTCGGGGCGGTAGTCGCCGCGCACCACGCCGCCCAGCTTCCAGCCCAGGTTGACCGCGTCCTGCAGGCCGGTGTTCAGGCCCTGCGCGCCGGACGGGCTCATGGCGTGCGCGGAGTCGCCGACGAGGAAGACACGGTCGGCGCCGTAGGTGCTCGCGGAGCGCACGTGTGCGGTGAAGACGCCGCTGAACCGCATCTCGCCGAGCCGCCGCGCGCCGGGGACGCGTTCGGCGAGCAGCCGCTCGAAGAAGGCCCGGTCGGGGGTGTCGCCGGTGTAGTCGTCGGGGACGCTCGCGCCGACCCGGAAGACGCCGTCGCCGAGCGGCGCCAGCACCATGTTGCCGGTGCGGGTCAGGTAGTACGCCGCCTCGCTGCTGGTCGTCTCGCCGAGGATCTCGGCGTCGGTGATGGCCAGCCGGGTCTTCAGGGTGCGGCCGGCGAACCGGAAGCCGAACGCCTCGCGCACGCCGCTGTTGTAGCCGTCGGCGCCCACCACGTAGTCGTAGGCCCGGGTCTCCTCGGTGCCGTCGGGCAGGCGCAGCCGGCAGTTCACCGCGTTCGCGTGCCGGGTGCCGGTGAGGAACTCGTGGTCGTAGTCGATACTGCCGCCGAGCGCGGTCAGGTGCTCTTCGAGGATCGCCTCGGTGCGCCACTGCGGGATGGTGATCGCGAAGGGATAGCCGACGCCCCGCAGCCGGTCGAAGCGGACCAGGCCGATCATTTTCTTGTTCGAGTAGTAGTTCATCTGGTCGAAGTAGTGACCGCCTTCGACCAGTTTCCGGCCCACGCCCACCCGGTCCAGCAGCTCCAGGACGCGCGGCCACAGGATCGTGGCCCGCGAGTGCGGACTCTGCCTGCGGAGCTTGGAGATGACGTCGGCCCGTACCCCGTGCCGCAGGAGCTCGGCGGCGAGCACCATCCCCACGGGACCGGCCCCGACGACGAGGACGCGCGGTCGCTGCATGTCGCTCACCACGGCTCAGGCGTCGAGCGCGCGCAGGCGGTGGACGTACGGCGGGCGGACGAACGCGCCCTCGGTGCGGGCGAGGAAGTCGGCGACGTACGGCTCCTTCATGTGCAGGTCGATGGCCTCCTGGTCGGCCCAGTCCTCCACCAGCACGACGACGTCCGGGTGCTCCCCGGACCGGAAGGCGTCGAAGCGCAGCGCGCCCTCCTCCTCGCGGGTCGCGGCGCACAGGTCGTTGAAGGCGGCCGTCACCGCGTCCATGCGGTCCGGTACGACGTCGAAGAGAACGGTGATCTCGATGCTCATGTGTGGGTCACTTCCTTGGCGGTGAGGTCGTCGAGGTCGACGAAGGAGTCAGGTGCGAGGGGGTGGCCGGCCTCGGCGCCCTCCCGCGGGTCGGCGTTGCGCCGGCGTAGCGCGATCCGGGCGCGCCCCTGTGCGGTCCACTCGGCGTCCAGGCAGAGCGCCCGGCAGGTGCCGACCATGCCCCGGGGCTCGTCGTCGCGGGCGGCGACGAGGGCTGCGGCCAGCAGGTTCAGCACTCCGCCGTGCGCCACCACCAGGACCCGCTCGGCGGTGCGCTGCGCGGTGAGCACGTCGTGCAGGGCCGCACAGAAGCGGGCCCGCGCGGCGTGGCCGCTCTCGCCGCCCGGCGGGGCGTAGCCGGGGTCGTCCAGCAGCCGCCGCATGGTCGCTGGGTGGCTCCGCGCGAACTCGGCGCGGTGCAGCCCGTCGAGGCTGCCGAGATGGCGTTCACGCAGGCCGTCGACGCGGTGGTGGGGCACGTCGAGCCGGCCCGCCGCGTACGCGGCGGTCTGGGCCGCCCGGGCCAGCGGGGACGAGTGGACGGCTGCCCAGCCTCCGGCCGGCAGCGAGCGTGCGGCCCGCTGCGCCTGCCGTACCCCGTCGTCGTTGAGCGGGATGTCGGCCTGGCCCTGGAAGAGGTCGGCGGCGTTGCGGTCGGTCTCTCCGTGCCGGAGCAGGACGACGCGCACGGCTCAGGCGGCGGTGCCGGCGGGCGCCGGAGCGCCGAGCGCCTCGACGGCGCGGGCGGCCTCGTCGATGGACTGCTGGGAGGTCAGCACGCCCTCGGCGATGGAGACGCCGAGCCGCTTCTCCAGCAGCAGCGACACCTCCAGCAGGGCCAGGGAGTCCACCGACAGGTCCTCGAAGACGGTGCTCTGCGCGACCTCTTCCTGGGGTATGTCGAACTTGCCGGTGAGGATCTCGATGATCATCGTGGACACGGAACCGGTCATGGGTCACCTCGAAAACGTGGTGGGTGCAGGGGAGTCGAGCAGGCCGCGACGCTGGGGCCCGCCGGGTTCAGCCGATCGGCAGCTCGGGCCAGACGAGAGTGGCCGAGCCCCAGGTGGCGCCGCCGCCGAACGCGGTCAGCAGCACCCGGTCGCCCGCGGTGAGGGTGCCGTCGGCCAGGCCGTCGGCGAGGGCGAGCGGGATGGATGCGGCGGAGGTGTTGCCGACACGCTCGATGTTGAGCACGGCGCGCTCCGGCGGCAGCCCGAGCTGTTCGGCGACGGCGTGGATGATGCGGGTGTTGGCCTGGTGGCCGACGAGCCGGTCGACGTCGGCGACCTCCCAGCCGGTGCGGGCCAGCACGGTGCGCGAGGACTCCGCCATACGGCGCACCGCGGCGAAGAACACGGACTTGCCGTCCATCCGGAAGTACCGGTCCTCGGGGCGAGGCGTCCCGCCCCGGGACCGCTCCTCGGCGCCGCCGCCGCGCACCGTGATCAGGTCCGCCATCGAACCGTCGCTGCCCAGGTGGACGTCGAGCACGGCACCGGGCTCGGCGCGCTCCCCGGCCCGCAGCAGCACCGCGCCCGCCCCGTCGCCGAAGATCACGGACGTGGTGCGGTCCTCGGGGTCCAGGATGGTGCTGAACGACTCGGCGCCGATGACCAGCACCCGCTCGGCGAACCCCGCGGTCACGGCGGCAGCGCCGGCCTGGAGGCCGTAGACGAAGCCGGAGCACACCGCCGCCACGTCGTACGCCGGGACATCGGTCAGACCCAGGCGGGCGGCCACGGCCGGAGCCGTCGCCGGGCACGGGCGGTCCGGGGTCGTGGTGGCGACGATCACCAGGTCGGCGCCGTCCGCGCCGGCGTTCTTCAGCGCCCGCTCGGCGGCTTCGACGGCCAGGTCGCCGGTGCTGGTGCCCGGGTCGACGAAGTGGCGCCGGGCGATGCCGGTCCGGGTGCGGATCCAGTCGTCGGAGGTGTCCAGCCGCCGGGACAGCTCGTCGTTGGTCACCACGCGCGGGGGCACGAAGCCGCCCACGCCGGCGAGCACGGCCGCTCGGGTCATGCCGCCACGTTCCCTTCCGGGAGCTGGTGGGCGACCGCCGAGCGGACCTGGAGGCCGGCGAGTTCGGCCACGACGTCCAGCGTGCGCCAGGTGCCGCCGCCCATGCGCAGCAGCCCCGGCTCGTCCAGCCTGGTCGTCACCGGTACGGCCGTCGTGGGGCGGTCCGGGCGGGAGGCGGTCAGCGTGGTCTGGCGCATCCACAGGGTGTTGCTGTCCTGGCGGCGCATGCCGTCGAGGTCGTAGAGCATGATCTGGGCGAGCTGGAGGGCCGTGACGAAGGCGTCGATCATCGACACGGACGGCTGGTGCGCCCCCTCCAGACCGGCGGTGGGCACCGCGGCGCCGTCCTCGTGGACGACGGTCAGCGCGGCGTCGGCACGCAGGGCCCCCCGGTCCACCGCCACCTCGCGGATGTACTGCCGCCGGGTGGTGAACCCGGTGCCGAAGCAGCGGTCGGGCGCCGGGCCGAGGAGGGCGTCGAGGCCGGAGTACGTACGGGTTTCCTGCGCCGTCCCCGTCGGCAGGGCGTGGACGACCTCGCAGCGCACCCGCATGCTGCCGACCGTGCAGTCGACCAGGGACACGGCGCGTCCGGGTTCCCCGGCGAGCGGGTCGGTGCGGCGCAGCGTCGCGTCGGCCGGCAGCCGTTCGAGGTCCTCCTGCGGGCTGGTGCCGGCCGTCATCCGCACCTTGCGCAGCCAGGCGTCGCGCAGATCCGTGACCGGTCCGGTGAGGCACGCCTCGGCCAGCTGGGCGGCGACGACCAGGCCGTCGACGGTGCTGAAGTGGGGGCGCAGATCGGTGCCGGCGGCCTTCTTCGACCAGTCGGCGGGGTAGCTGACGCCCACCGAGGAGGCGGCGTGCACGGCCGCGTCGGCGCCGCGGGTGAGGCGCAGTTCGCCGATGTCGTAGCCGACCCGGCGAAAGCCCCGGCCGAAGAAGCGCTGCTCGGCCGGGCCGAGAAGATCGTCGACGGACGCCACCACGGTCCGTGCTGAAGTCGGGGTCATCGGTGCTCCGTTCGTGTGGGTTGGTCCCCTGCCGGTCTCGGGGCGGACGCGGTGCGAGCGCCCGGTCTGCGGCCGCCGCCGCGCCGGATGGCGCAGGTGAGCCGTGCCGTGCAGGTCCGGTTGCCGGAGTCGTCGGTGATGACGATCTCGTAGCTGGCCATGGCCTGGCGTTCGCCCAGGGGCCGGCACACCCCGGTCACGGTCCCCGAGGAGACCCAGCGGTGATGGGTGCAGGACAGGTCGACGCCCACCGCGTTGCCGCCGGGGCCCGCGTACAGGAACGCGGCCAGGGAACCGAGGGTCTCGGCGAACACGGCGTTCGCGCCGCCGTGCAGAATTCCCACCGGCTGGCGATTGCCGGAGACCGGCATGGTGCCCACTACAAGTCCCGGTTCGCAGGTGATGATTTCAATGCCCATGCGTCGGGTGAGTTGTTCGCCTTCGTATGCGCCGTCGACCCGCATCGGGCCCAGCATCATGTTCGGCATCACGCTTCTCCGTCTGTTTCCGGGCCCGCACCGGCGGGCCGATTCGAGTCAAACACCGTGATGCGGCCGGCGACAGGTTCGTGGCCTGTTGCTGCCAACTCGCTGACGGTTTTACCGAATCCGGGAAGTCTTGTTCTCGCCAAGTAACCCGAAGGAAAACTGGGAATGCTTCGGTGCGCCCGCCAACTGTGCTTGGGTGGGTACGGAGTTGACGAACAGGAAGGGAGCGCGGTCTCAGTGCAGCGCGTTTCGCTCGGCGGTCTCGATGTATCAAGCATCGGCCTGGGCGCCATGTCGATGTCCGACTACTACACGGGAGCGGGCAGCGACGAGGAGGAGGCGGTCCGCACCATCCGAAGGGCGCTGGACCTCGGCGTCGGCTTCGTCGACACCGCCGAGATCTACGGCCCGTTCGTCAACGAGGAGCTGGTCGGGCGGGCGATCGCCGGACGCCGCGACGAGGTGGTGATCGCCACCAAGTTCGGGCTGGTCTCGCACGACGGCGCCGGCCCCAACGTGCTCGACAGCTCACCGGCCAATGTGCGCAAGGCGGTCGAGGGCTCGCTCAGGCGGCTGGGGACCGACCGTATCGACCTGTACTACCAGCACCGCGTCGACCCCGGCACGCCGATCGAGGACACCATGGGCGCGCTGGCCGACCTGGTGCGCGAGGGCAAGGTCCGGCACGTCGGGCTGTCGGAGGCCGGCCCCGAGACCATCCGGCGCGCTCACGCCGTGCATCCCGTCGCGGCGGTGCAGATCGAGTACTCGCTGTGGTCCCGCGAGCCCGCCGAGACGCTGCTGCCGCTCTTTCGCGACCTGGGCATCGGGCTCGTCGCCTACTCGCCGCTCGGCCGCGGGTTCCTCACCGGCACGATCCGCTCGACCCGGCAGTTCGCCCCGGACGACTTCCGGCTGACCACGCCCCGGTTCGCCGACGGCAACTTCGAGCGGAACCTGCGGATCGTCGACGAGGTGGAGGCCGTGGCCAGGACCGTCGGCGCCACCCCGGCGCAGGTCGCGCTCGCCTGGCTGCTGGCCCAGGGCGACGACGTCGTTCCCATCCCCGGCACCCGGCGGGTGACCCGCGTCGAGGAGAACGCCGCCGCGTCCGAAGTCACCCTCACACCGGACCAACTGGCCCACCTCGACACCCTCACCCCACCGACGGGCGAACGCTACGCCGAGCAGGATCTGGCCCGGACGGGGTTGTAGGGCGACCGGGCCGAAGGCGGCGCCGCCTTCGGCAGGAGTGGCACCGGCCCGCTCCGGGAACGCCCATGGTCCGGGCGCCGGTTGGGGCCGACGACGTTCGTGGCGAGGCCGGCGGGCTTTGCCTCGGGTGCCCGGTTCGGGCGGGCAACGTCCCCGACGTCCCGGGTTCGGCCGACGCATCATGCCCCGGCCCAACCTCCCCGGTTCAGGCCCGCGCCCGCTCACCGCATGCCCAGGCCCGCTGAAGTCGGATCAGATCCACTGCCGTCGAGCCGCTTCCGCCCCCGCCTGGAAGCGGCTCTGGGCGCCCATCCTGGTCATCATGCCCGCTATGGTCCGGCGGACCGTGCGGACGGACAGGCCGGTGCGGCGGGAGATGCCCTCGTCCGTCAGCCCCTGGGCGAGCAGCACCAGCGCCTCCCGCTCCCGCTCGTCCAGCCCGGCGGAGCCTGCCGGACCGGCGCGGTTGTCCCGCGGCGCGCTGCTCGCCCAGACCTGGTCGAACAGGGCCTGATGGCCCGCCACCAGAGACCGTCCGCGCAGCAGCGTGGCCGGCGAGTCGCCCTGCCCGGGGTCCGACGGCACGATCGCCAGGTCCCGGTCGGCCACGGCCATCCAGATCGGCAGATGCGGCAGCGCCCGCAGCTGGGCGCCGGACGCCGCGATCCGCCGCAGGTCCTCGGCCTGGGCGGGATCGCGGGCGACGTCCGCCAGATGCAGGACCCGCACCTGCGCCCCACGGCGCACGAGTTCGGAGCTCAGCAGCGCCGCCCGCTCGCGCACCCGGCGGTCGTAGGGGCGACGGGGCAGCGCGAGGCGCAACTCCCGCACCGTACGAAGGCGCAGGGCGTCCAGCAGTGCCGCCACGGAGTCGGAGTCGGTCAGAGGTTGAAGTGTCGTCCGGGTGGTGTCGGATCTGACGAGCAGCTGACTTTCCATGTCACCATTCCGCAGCAAAAAAGACGGACCTGGCACGGACCCCCCGTGCACCACAGCCGCAATCCCAAAAAGAGGTAAAGACCCTGGCTGCCCAGCCGGCAGAAACCGAACGGATCTCAGGATGCGCCTGAATGAGGTTGCAAGGGTCGTTAGGGCTTGTCAAGCGGCAAAAACTTGCCGCTTGGCAGTCGTCTCTTTCTGTGTAGAGTTGGCCGCGGGGCGGGCGCCGCTACGCCGGCATCAGAGCCACGAAGCGGGCGCCTGGACGGTAAGCGGGGAGGAGGACCTGGGCGGTGACAACCAACTCGGTCTTTGAAATGTGGGGGAGAGACAGGCGGAATTTTCCGCCCTGCCGGAACGCGATGATGCGTGGCCCGGCGTTCCAGAGTTCTCGGCAATCGGGTTCGTGCTGCACACTCGTCAGCACATCATTGAGCGTCGGATCGTCCGGGCTCCGGAAGAGTGCGAACCTCAATTGCGCAAGATACAGCGCGGCCTGTTTCTTCCAGTCCACTATCTGTTCCCGTGATTCCGGGTTCTGCAGAACCCAGCGCATCAGATTGGCTTCCGGCTCACGGACCCAGGGGAACCACCCGGCCATGAGCGCGTTGTAGGCGATGACATTCCACGCGTGGTCGATGAGGTAGGCGGGAAACGTTGTCTGCGCGTCGACCAGTTCCCTGAGCTGGCCGAACCTGCCGCCGCCGTCGTCCGACGGCTGTCTCTCGTCCGACACCTCGGTGATCCGGTACCAGTACAGCGCCGTACGTTCGTCCGGACCGAGGTCCAGTGCCTGCGCGAGCAGCGTCAAGGTGTCCAGCGTGAGCGGGACCTGAGCGCCGCTCTCCAGTGCCCGGTACCAGCGCTCGCTGACGCCCATCCGCTGGGCGACCTCCTTCTGCGGCAGCGCCTTGCCGCGCCCGAGCTTCAGTCCCGCTTCGGTGCGCCAGGCGCGCAGCAGATGCGGAAGGTCGGCGAATTCCAGCTGGAATTCGGCTGGTTCGGGTATCTCCGTATCGCGCGACTCCGTCATGTCTCCCCCGTTCGTGTAAGTCCTCGAACGATCAAACAGTAGCCGGAGGCGCCATCGACCCCTTCGGACGTGAGCATGCCTCACATCGCGCCCGCGCGCAGTCGGTCGGCGAGTCCGCCGGCGGAACTCATCGAAGTCGCAGGAAATGAAGGGAAGCGTTTGCCATGCACAGTGACAGGTACATGCCTCGGCGGGTCGTCGTCACCGGACTGGGCGCGATCACCCCGCTCGGCGTCGGCAACTCCCGCCTGTGGGAAGGGCTGCTCGCCGGCCGCTCGGGCATCCGGCCGCTGACGGGGCCCGAGTTCGCGGACCATCCCGTACGAATAGCCGGGACCGTCCCCGTCGACCCCGCCGAACTGCTGCCCAAGCCACAGGCGCGGCGCATGAACCGGGCCGCCCTGTTAGCCGTCACCGCGGCCCGGGAGGCATGGCGGGACGCCGGGTTCGTGGCGAGCGGCACCCGGGGCAGCGGTCTGGACCCGGAGCGGGTCGGCGTGAGCGTCGGCACCATCATCGGCGGCGCCGCTGTCCTCGTGGCGGGCGACCGCCGGCTGCGGGCCAAGGGCGCCCGGGCGGTGCCGCCGCTCACCGCGCCCATGACCGTGCCCTCCCAGGCGGCGTCCCAGATCT
Organism: Streptomyces sp. NBC_01092; assembly: GCF_045039535.1. Classification (NCBI taxonomy): domain Bacteria; kingdom Bacillati; phylum Actinomycetota; class Actinomycetes; order Kitasatosporales; family Streptomycetaceae; genus Streptomyces; species Streptomyces sp. NBC_01092. Next base: position 5,719,895 of record NZ_CP108659.1, read on the forward strand.
CGATCGACCTGGGCATCACCGGGGAGGCCCGCACCGTGGTCAGCGCCTGCGCCTCCGGCACGGAGGCCATCGGCCAGGCCATCGACCGTATCCGGTACGGCCATGTCGACATCGTGCTCGCCGGCGGGGCGGAGGCCGCCGTGACGCCCGAGGTCATGGCCGCGTTCTCGGCGATGCGCGCGCTGTCCGCCCGCAACGACGCCCCCGAGGCCGCGTCCCGGCCGTTCGCCAAGGACAGGGACGGCTTCGTCAACAGCGAGGGGGCCGGGCTGCTGGTGCTGGAGTCGGAGGAACACGCACGGGCCCGCGGTGCCCGCATCTACTGCGAGGCCGCCGGCTGGGGCCTGTCGGCGGACGCGCACCACATGGCCGCCCCGGACCCGACGGGAGGCGGGATAGCGGCCGCCCTGCGCCGCGCGCTCGCGGACGCCCGGGCCGGCGCCGCCGACGTCACGCACATCAACGCGCACGCCACGGCGACCGTCGAGGGCGACCTCGCGGAGGCGGCCGGCCTGAGCACCGTCTTCGGCGACGCGGACGGCGCGGTGCCGGTGCCGGTCACCGCCCTCAAGGGCAGCCTCGGGCACCTTCAGGGAGGCGCGGGCGGGGTGGAGGCGGTGGTCACGGCGCTCACCCTGCACCACGGGATCATCCCGCCGACCAAGGGCTGCGACGACCTCGACGACGCGATCCCGCTCGACGTGGTCACCACCTTCGCCCGCCCCCTGCCCACCCGCGGCGACCTGGCCTTGAGCAACTCGTTCGGCTTCGGCGGCCACAACGCGGTCCTGGCACTGCGGCGCCGCTGACGCCAGGGCCGGCCGGTGGGGTGCGGGTCGTCGTCCCGCTCCCTCACCGGCCGTGCGCAACGCAGCGTTCCGCCGGTCCGCACCGACCCGCCCACGGTGCCGTGCCCCAACGGGGCTTCCTGCCTTGCCGGTCCGGTCGCTCATGGCGCGTCGGCACCCCAGGGCGTGCTGCGGTCGAGGATCGCGTCGGCGTGCAGGGGGAGGGACGCCGGGCCGCGCAGGACGACATGCGGGCGGTAGCGCGGGGCGCCTTCGGCGAGGCGCGGCCGGACGATCCGCTGGGCGAAGCGGGTGAAGGCGAGTTCGGCCTCCAGCCGGCCCAGCGGCGCACCGAGGCAGTAGTGCGTGGCCAGGCCGAAGGACAGGTGCCGGGCCGCGTCGGTGCGCGCGGGGTCGAAGCGGTGCGGGCGGTCGAACGCGGCGGGGTCGCGGTTCGCGCCGGCCAGCAGCAGCACCATGGTCGTGCCGCGTGGCACGGGGGTGCCGCGTACGTCCATGTCCTCGCGGGCGTGCCGGTGGACGAGCTGCAGCGGGGGCTGGAGGCGCAGCAGTTCCTCGGCCACCGCGGGCGCCGTGGCCGCCGGATCGTCGCGCAGCGCGGCCAGGGTGCCGGGCTCGTCGAGCAGGGTGAGCAGTCCGTTGGCTATCAGGCTGACCGTCGTCTCGTGCCCGGCGTTCAGCAGCAGCCGGCAGGTGGTGACGATCTCCTCGTCGGTGAGCGGTTCGCCGTCGATGTCCGCCGCCAGCAGGTCCGAGACGATGTCGTCACGGGGCTCGGCCCGCCGCTGCGCCGCCAACCGGCCGAAGAACTCGGTGAGTTCGGCCTCCGCCCGCCGACGCCGGTCCAGGCCCGGTGCGGGAACCCCGAGGAACGCCAGGTAGGGGTCGACGGCCTGCCCGAGCAGGGAGGAGCGGGTGCGGTACCACTCCCGCTCGCCGGTGTCGATGCCCAGCACCCGGCAGATGACGGTCACGGGCAGCGGGGACGCCAGGTCCGCGACACCGTCCAGGCGTGCCCGGGCCGCGGCCTCGTCCAGCAGGTCGTCGATCAGTTCCCTGATCATCGGCGTCAGCCGCCGCACGGCCCGCGGGGTGAAGCCGGGGGCGGCGAGGCGGCGCAGCGTGCCGTGCCTGGGCGGGTCCATGAACAGGAAGGACGGCAGCTCTGCCGGGGGCGGGGCCCCGCCGTCGGCCGGGTCGGACGTCCGGTGCAGCAGGGCGTGACGGCGGTCGTTGCTCGCGCGGGGGTCACGCAGCACGGCGTCGCACGCCGCGTGGGAGGCGAGGACCACCACCGGGCGGCCCGGCACCCACACGGGTTCCGCTGCCCGGATCTCGTCGTACAGGGGATACGGGTCGGGCCGCGACGCGGGATCGAGAATCCGCGGCAGCGCGGCCACCGCGCCACGCCCGGCCTCGGCGTCCTGCCCGGCCTCGTCCACAGACTCCGCTCGGCCGTACCCCGCCGGGCAGACCGAGGCGAACCCCGTGCCGGACCGTCCCCGAAGGGCGGACCCGGGAGCCGCCTCGCGGGTCACCGCCGAACCCGACGAGGTCTCGTCAATGCTCACCGTGCCTCCTCGAACCGGCGCAGGGCCCAGTCGCCGGGGACCAGCCCGCGTTGCACGGCGAGGTCGGCGAAGCGGCCGACGGCACGCTCACCCTCCCTTGTGAGGTCGTAGCGCAGGGTCTCGTAGTACGAGAGCAGCTGGGCCTCGGTGAAGCCCGAGCCGACGGACGCTTCGGCGGCGATCCGCGGCAGCCGCTCCAGCGCCTGGTCGCGGGCGGCCAGCAGCGCCCGGTGCACCTGCGCGACGGTCCCGGGCCGGCGCTCGGCGTACTCCCGCCGGACCGCCCACACGGCGAACACCATGGGCAGCCCGGTCCACTCGGTCCACAGCCGCGCGGTGTCGTGGACGAGCGCGGTGCCACAGCCCGGCACGCCCTCGAAGTGGACCCGCAGGGCCGGGTCGCCGATGACGACCGCCGCGTCCGCCCCGCGGAGCAGGGCCGCGGGGTCGGGCGGTCCGGTGAAGTAACGCGGCATCAGTCCCAGCCGCTCCTCCAGCAGGAACCGGGCCAGCAGCACCGTCGTCCGGCTGGTGGAGGTCAGGCCCACGCGCGGGGCGGGGAAGTCGTGCAGCGGGGCCCGGCTGACGATGTGGCACGACATGACGGCACCTTCGGCCGCGATGGCGAGCCCCGGAAGCAGCAGCAGCTCGTCGGTGTGCCGCAGGTACTCGGCGAGGCTGATCGGCCCCAGGTCGAGTCCGCCCGCGAGCAGCCGGTCACCGGCCTTCTCGGCGGAGAGCGACAGCGGCTCCAGGCCCGGTAGCAGGCCCTGTTGCCGCAGCCCCCAAAGGATCGGACGGCAGTTGAGGAAGGACAGGAGACCGACGCGGGGCGGCTGTTCGGCGACGGTGTCCGCTCGGGTGGCGGCGACCTCGGTGGGCGGCATGGCCGGCGCCCCTACTTGTGACCCCAGGACTGCACCAGGGCGGGTGCCAGGTCCCAGAAGGCGTCGTCGTGCAACAGGGCGTAGAACTCGTCCAGTTCGTACGGTGTCACGAAGCCGCCCGCTATCAGCTGCTCGCGGGACATGTCCACGGTCTGCAGCCAGAAGTCGGCGAGCCGGGTGCCGCCGCGCAGGTTCTGCGTGAGCGTGTGGGCGCCGACGTCGCGGTAGCCGTAGTCGAGGAACGACCCGGGCTGACTGCGGGCCCACCAGCTGTCCGTGCCCAGCGTCCCGCAGATCAGGCTGCTCCAGCGCTGCATCACCTTGCGGTACGTCGGATGCGGCGCGCTGTCGATGGGGAACCAGCAGAACGACTCGATCAGCACGAACCCGCCGGGCCGCAGCCAGCGCAGCATCCGCCGCATGACGTCGTCGCGCTGCGGGAGATGGCTGAGCACCAGCCGGGCGTGGATGACGTCGAAGGAGCCGTCCGGGAAGGGGTCGGTGGTGACGTCGTGCACCAGTCGGCGCAGCCGGGGCTCCTGCACGCGTTCGAGCAGCCGCAGATCCAGGTCGGTGGCGATCACCTCGCCGTCCGGGGCCTGCCGGCACAGCCACTGCGCGACGGACCCGGAACCCGCGCCCACCTCCAGACAGCGGGCGTCACGGGCCACGCCGAGCGTGTCGAGGGTGCGGGTGCACAGCGGGTCGAACACCTCGGCGAGCAGACGCAGGCGTGTCTCCTCGTCCTGGTCGAGAGCGAAGAGCGTCTCGCCGTACTTCTCCATCTGGGCCCTCCGGACAGCGTCGGATTCCTCGGAACTCCGGGAAGCCAAACACGCGAGCGGCGGCCGTAGCGGGTGCTGCCGTCGGACTGACAGGTTGCTGCCAAGCTCCCGCCGGACGTGTCGAATCCGCCGCCCCCCGATCGACGTGAGAGTGAGGCAGGACTTCCCCCTACTTCCCCCTACGCATCTCAGGAGCGCCCATCGTGACCGTGACCGCGGACCTCGCCATCTCCCTCGACGGCTTCATCGCCGGTACCGGAGTCACCCTCGACAACCCGGGCGGCGACGGAGCCGAGCCGCTCTTCGAGTGGATCCACAACCTGGCGAGCTGGCGTGAGCGTCAGGGGATGGCCGGTGGGGAGAACAACCGTGACTCCGAGGTGATGCGTGAGTGGTTCGACGCCACCGGGGCGGTGGTGATGGGCCGGACCATGTACGACACGGGCGAGGAGTTCTGGGGCGACAACCCGCCCTTCCGCACCCCGGTCTTCGTGCTCACCCACCGACCGCGCCCCACCCTCGTCAGGGAGGGCGGCACCACCTTCACCTTCGTCACCGACGGTATCCACAGCGCCCTCGACCGGGCGAGGGCCGCGGCCGGGGACCGGAACGTCGACATCGCGGGCGGCGCGAGCACGGTGCGGCAGTACCTCGCTCAGGGCCTCGTCGACGAGCTGCAACTGCACGTGGTGCCCGCACTCCTCGGAGCGGGACTACGGCTCTTCGAGGGACTCGGCCGACGCGACCTGGAGCCGCTCAGGGTGGTGGACACGCCCCTCGCCACCCACCTCAAGTACCGCTTCGTGGGCGGGTGAAGTCCGGCTCCGGTCACCGGCCCGCGTCCAGCGCGGCCACGAACTGTTCGCCGCCCGCACCCGCGCCACGAGCCGCGCCGCCTCACCGGCCGGGATCGGCCGGGTCCGCTGCATGGTCCCGTCCGGCGCGTGTACGGCGGCCCCGTTGGCCGCGATGACGAAGTGCGGCCCGAGCGCCTTCAGCAGAGGCGGCACCGCCCGCGGCGGGCGCCGTCGCTGCGCAGGAGCGTCCCGTCCAAAACCCGTTGCAGCACCGTTGACACCCGGCTGCCCCGGCCAGAGACTCATGCCCAGTCGAAGACGAAGGAATTTTCACCCAGCGAACAACTCGAACAAGCTCGACCGAGCTCACGCTCCCCACCACCCCAAGGACGCAGATGTCCCGCTCCCTCACACCCCCCGGACCCCGTCCCGCGCACACCTTCCGCACCGTGTTCCCGGTCCTGGCCCTGTGCTGGCTGGCCGTGTTCTTCGACGGCATGGACGTCAACATCTACGGCGCCGTCATGCCGCACATGCTCGACGACCCCGGCCTCGGACTGACCCCGGACACCGCGGGCACCATCGGCAGCTGGACCACGTTCGGCATGCTCATCGGCGCGCTCACCGCCGGGAACCTCACCGACTGGCTCGGCCGCCGGCTGATGCTCGTGGCCAGCGTGAGCCTGTTCTCCGCCGGGTCCGCCCTGTGCGCCCTGGCCGACGGCGTCGGCATGTTCGGCGCCGGACGCTTCGTCGCCGGTCTCGGCCTGGGCGGGCTCATGCCGCTGTGCCTCGCCATGGTCCTGGAGTTCGCGCCGCCGCGCCGGGCCGCCCTGACCACCGGCCTGCTCATGACGTCGTACCACTTCGGAGGCATGGCGGCGACCGGCCTCGGCCTGACGCTCGCCCCGGCCGCGGGCTGGCGCTGGGTCTTCTGGGCGGGCGTGCTCCCGGCCGTCGTCGCCGTACCGCTGCTGCTGCGCCTGCTGCCCGAGTCGCCCGGAGTGCTGCTGGCGCGCGGTGAGCGGGACAGGGCCGACGCCGTCGCCGACCGCTACGGGCTGCCCCGGCCCGTCGAGGTCGCCGCCCCGGCCGCCGGCGCGGCGGGCAGGCTCGCCGCCGTACGGGAGCTGTTCCACCCGCGCTCACGCTGGGCGACCCCGCTGCTGTGGCTGGCGTCCTTCTGCGGGCTGCTGCTGGTGTACGGCGTCAGCACCTGGCTGCCGCAGATGATGCGCGCCTCCGGCTACGGCCTGAACTCCTCCGTCAGCTTCCTCCTGGTCATCAACGCGGGCGGCATCGTCGGACTGCTGATCGCCGGCCGGGTCGCCGACCGGTTCGGCGCGGTACGCGTGTCGGCGATCTGGTTCGTCCTCACCGCCGCCGGCGCCCTGCTGCTCAAGGCCCACCTGCCGCTCGGCGTGACCTACGTCGTCGTCGCCGTCACCGGTGTCTGGCTGTTCAGCGCACAGGTGATGGTCTACGCCGCCACCAGCACCGTCTACCGCGACAGCGAACGCGCCGCCGGACTCGGCTGGGTCACCGGAGTCGGCCGCACCGGAGCCGTCGTCGGCCCCTGGCTGATCGGCGAACTCGCCGCGAGCGGCAACGAGAGCTGGGGCTTCACCACCTTCGCCCTGGCCGGACTCGGCGGCGCTCTCGCCATCAGCCTCGTCCCGGCGGCCCGCAGGTTCGCCCGCGACGACACCAAGGCCCCGGCACCGGCGGCGGCCGGCGCCGGCACCTGAACCAGGACGCCGACACTTCCCGCGTCAGCCGCCCCCCTCCGCCTCGCTCTTCGTCGCGGCCCCCCAGATCCCCGCCGCCACCTGCTCGGCGAACTTCGTCGGCGGTGGATCGTTCGGCAGCTGCGCCGGAACCGTCGTGCCCTTCTTGCCGCCCGCCCGGTCGGCGAACAGGGTGACCGTCAGGGCGAGTCGGGTGTCGTAGCCCGTGGTCCACACGGTGCGGCGGGTGGTGCCGCCGCCCGCCCCGCCGGTGATGAGGACCCTCTTCTCCGCCGGGAAGGCGGCGGCGTCGGCGGGGCCCCCGGCGACCGGCACGGACCCGGCCCCCGTTCGCGCGTCCGCCCAGTACGCCATCTGCTCGTCCAGCACGCGCCGCACCTCGGGACGCGCCCGGTAGACGGTGCGGCCCTCCCGGGTGATGCGCGCGACGGTGTAAGGGGTGGCGTACTTGCCGCCCGCCCCCAAAGTCGCGTACGCCGACGTCAGGTTGAGCGGGGTCGGCGCCGGCGTCGCCAGCAGCGCGCGCAGCGGGTCACCCGGCTTCACCTTGCCGAACGGCTCCAGTGCCGTGCCCGCCTCCACCGCCCCGCTCACCGCGTCGTTGAACGGCTGGCGCGCGTAGTCCGAGCCGCCGTACAGCAGCCGCAGCGCTCCGTCGCCGGGCACCATCCCCACGACGGCGGTGTGCACCCGCACGCCGCGCCCGCCGCCGGGACGATCCTGGACCAGCTGCGTGGCACGGTCCTGAAGGGCCAGGTCGAAGGTGGTCGTCACGCTGTAGCCGCCGCTCGCGAGCTGGTCCTCGGTGATGCCGAGCCGGCCGGCGGCCTCCTTCGAGGCGACGTCGATCAGATACTGCCGCTGCCCCTCGGTCTCGCCCGGCGGATAGAACCGGAACGCCGGGAAGCGCGCCTCGGCCCGCTGCTTCGCCGTGATGGCGCCGCTCGCCGCCATCGCGTCCAGCACCCACTCCCAGCGGTTCTCCAGCCTCGCGGTCACCTTCCCGTCGGAGCCCGCCTTCTCGTAGTACGACGGGATGTTGACGATGGACGCCAGCGCCGCGCCCTGCGCGACGTTGAGGTCCTCGGCGTCGACGCCGAAGTAGTTGCGCGCGGCGGACTGGATCCCGGCCGCGCCGCGCCCGAAGTACACGGTGTTGAGATAGCCCTCGAGGATCTCGTCCTTGCTGCGGGTGCGGTCCAGCTTGATCGCGATGAGCGCCTCGCGCGCCTTGCGGGACAGCGACCGCTCCGGGCTCAGCAGCGCGTTCTTCACATACTGCTGGGTGATGGTGGAACCGCCCTGCTGGTCACCGCCCGTCAGCGTCGCCAGCGTGGCCCGCGCGAGGGCCCGCGGCGAGATCCCCCGGTCGGTACGGAAGGAGCGGTTCTCCGCGGCGATCACCGCCTCCTGCACATGCCGGGGCACCGCGGACAACGGCACGTCCTGCCGGTCGACCGGCCCGCGCCGGCCCAGATAGGCGCCGCCGGAGTCGAGGAACACGGTGCTCTGCGTGACGGTCTCCGGGTGCGGCTTCGGAATGGTCGTCAGGTGGTACGCCACGACGACCGTCGCGCACAGCAGTGCGATCAGGGTGAGGAAGGCGTAGCCCAGCCGGCGCAGCCGTCGGCCCCGGGTGCGCCGGAACCGGATCCGCAGCGGGGTGCGCTCGCGGTGCCGGGGACCCGGCGTCGTCGTCCTCGCGGTCACGTCCGCCACCACTTTCGCGTTCATATCCGCCACCACTCCTCGGCCGACCGTGCGGCGACCCTGCCCGAGGCGTCGTACACCGTGACGATCCGTTCGTCCCCGCCCGTGTCGAGGAGCGCCTGCATGTTCCGCTTGGGCAGCGGGGCGCTCGTGTACCAGATGCCCCAGCCCGGACTGCCCGCCAGGACGAGAACCTTCGCGGTGGCCCTGCCGCCCTCGCCGGTGCGGACCTCCACGCGGTCCGGTTCGCCGTTCAGGCCGTGGAAGAGGCCCGACAGGAAGAACCCGCCCTTCACGTTGTCCACCCGCAGGGTGACGCCCGGATCGTCGGACGGCCGGTCACTGTCCTGAAGCCCCTCCGGGCGGACGGGCACCGACCAGTGCCCGCCGTCGGCCGTGAGCCACACCCGCACCCCCGGCCCGGCGCTCACCCGCTCGCCGGGCGCCACGACCCGCATCGGGCTCGCCGCCGACGGCGCACGGCGCCCGGCCGCGGACGCCTCGTCCCGCTCGCCCCCGCCCCCGATCCGGTCGGCGGCGAACAGGGCGCCGGGCGCGATCAGCGCCGCGCAGACGGCCGAGACCACGGCGACCCGGCGCCGCCGCAGCACCCGGCCCCGGGCCTGGACTTCGGCCAGCGGCACCTCGGACGGCACGACGTCCAGGGCGGCGCCGGCGTACACCTCGCGCACCCGCTCGGCGTCGGCGCCGGACGCCCGCAGCCCTTGCCGGACCTGGGCCCGCACCGCACCCGCCGAGCAGCCCAGCACCTGGGCGATCTCCGCGTCCGTCAGCCCCTCCCAGAACCGCAGCACCAGGACGGTCCGCCGCCGCGCGGCCCGCCGCCCGCGCAGCCGGCGCAGATGGCCCCGCACCAGGCAACGCCGTACGTGGAAGTCCACGTCGTCGCGCGGAACCCGCCGCCACCACGCGCACATCCGCGCCAGCGTTCTGCGCACCAACTCCTGCGCCGCACCGTCGTCGTCGGTGAGCAGCCGCGCCGTCACGACCAGCCGGGGCCAGTGCGTGCGGGCGTAGGTGGCGAAGTCGTGGCCGGCGGGGAGTGCGTCGTGAGTCGGGGGCACGTGGGGCTGTCCTTCGGCTCGGGAACTCGGTCGGTCGTGCGGGTAGGTTGAACAGCCGAGGAGCCAACACCGTTGAGGAAAAGGGAGCCTGGGACCCCCGTGCGTCGTCTTACGGGTGGGTTGCGCTGCGCTGGATGCGACCTACGGGACCTGTACGCACGGCGGAGGTGGCCCGGTTGCACGGCAAGGGCAGGGAATCCGGTGGGGGCATGACCGAGGACGAGTTCGACGCGTTCTACGCGGCCGCGTTCCCCCGGCTGACCGGCCAGCTCTACGCCTTCACCGGAGACCACGGCGAGGCCCAGGACGTCGTACAGGAAGCGTTCGTACGGGCCTGGGACCGGCGCGGGCAGTTCCTGGCGGACAGCGCACCCGAGGCGTGGATCCGCACGGTGGCCATGCGGCTGGCGGTGAGCCGCTGGCGGCGCGCGAGGCGCTGGCTGGAACTGGTACGGCGCACTCCGCCGCCCGACTCCACCCCGGGGCCGGGCCCCGAGTACACCGCGCTCGTGGCCGCCCTGCGCGAACTGCCCGAGGCTCAGCGGATGGCGATCGTCCTGCACCATTTGTGCGACCTGAGTGTCGAACAGGTAGCCTCCGAGACCGGTGCTCCCGTGGGGACCGTCAAGGCGAGGCTGTCCCGGGGGCGAGCGGAACTGGCGAAGCGTCTTGCGGGGGACGAGGCCGACGGGCCGGTCCGGAAGGAGAGCGGCCGTGTCCGATGAACTCTCCGCCGCGCTGCGCGAGTTGGCGGCCACGCAGGCAACCGCGCCGGTCGTCGACGGCGCCGGGATCCGGGCCCGCGCGATGCGCCGCAGACGCCGCCGTCGTACGGCCGTCACCCTCGGCGCGGGGACCGTGGCCCTCGCCGTCCTGGGCTTCGCGCTGCACCTCGAACTCGGCGCAGGCCCGGATCACCCGCCCGGGAACCGGATCCCGCCCGCGACGCACTCCTCTTCCTCCCCGCCGCCCACGGCCACCCCGTCGCCCGCCTCCGCCACGCTCGACCTGCGCCGGCACTCCCTCACCGTCGACGGCCGGGTCCTGCGGGTCCTGTCGGACCTCGACGGCCGCACCGGGTTCGCGGGCCCGCTCACGGTAAAGGCGAAGCACGCCTCACTCGTCCTGGGCGTCGAGTTGGCCTCCAAGGGCCCCGTCAAGCTGAAGGTGCCCTACGTGGTCGAGCTCCGCGACACCCGGGACCAGCCCCTCTACGTCGGCGCCCTCGTCGAGCCGCCGGGCCTGGGCGCCCTGGACACCACCGGCGACTGGATCGGCCTGGAGGTCAAGGACGCCGTGTGGTTCCAGGCCCGGGTCCGGGCCGGCGACGCCGTCGCGGTGACGACCGTCACGAGACCGTCGCCGACGCCGACGCCGACGGAGACCTCCACGGGAGCGGAGCCCGCGGTGTCCGCGCCCGAGGAACCCTCTTCACCCACGCCCGAGGAACCCTCTTCTTGATCCACCGCTTTACGGGTCTCGTCCGCGGATGCCAGAGTCTAGGGACTCCCGACCGAAAGCCGAGGCAGGCCATGGCCTTCGACCTGACCGCCCTGCGGGCCCAGTTCCCCGCCCTCGACCAGGGCCTCGCCTTCTTCGACGGCCCGGGCGGGACCCAGACCCCGCGCCCCGTCGCGGACGCCATCGCCAGGGCGATGACCCGCCCCCTCTCCAACCGGGGCACTGTCAGCCCGTCCGAGCTCAACGCCGAGCGCGCCGTGACGGACTTCCGCACCGCCTACGCCGACCTGCTCGGCACCCCCGCGAGCGGCATCGTCCACGGACGCAGCGCCACGCAGCTCACCTACGACTTCTCCCGCCACCTGGCCAAGGGCTGGAAGCCCGGCGACGAGATCGTCGTCAGCCGCCTGGACCACGACTCCAACGTCCGCCCCTGGATCCAGGCCGCCGAGCGCGCAGCGGTGACGGTCCGCTGGATCGAGATCGACCCGGAGACCACGGAGCTCGACCTCGACTCGTTCGAGCGGGCGCTGTCGCCCCGGACGCGGCTGGTCGCGGTCACGGCGGCCTCGAACGTACTGGGCACCAAGCCGCCCGTCCGCCGCATCGCCGACGCCGCGCACGAGGTCGGTGCGCTGGTGTTCGTCGACGGAGTCCACTACGCCGCACACCACCTGGTGGACGTACGGGCCCTCGGCGCCGACCTGTTCGTCTGCTCGCCGTACAAGTTCCTCGGACCGCACTGCGGTGTGCTCGCCGGGGCGCCCGAACTCCTCGAAACCCTCCACCCGGACAAGCTCCTGCCGTCCCCCGACAGCGTGCCGGAGCGCTTCGAGTTCGGCACCCTGCCCTACGAGATCCTGGCGGGCGCCACCGCGGCGGTGGACTTCCTGGCCGGCCTCGCCCCGAGCACCGCACCGACCCGCAGGGAACGGCTCGCCCACTCCCTGGCGGCCCTGCACGAGCACGAGCGGACCCTGCGCACCAGGCTGGAGGACGGCGTACGCGCACTCGGCGACGCCGTCACCGTTCACTCCAGGGCGGCCGACCGCACCCCGACCCTGCTGATGACCCTCGAAGGCCGCGACGCCCGCGAGGCCCAGGCACACCTCGCCGCCCGCGACGTGGTCGCCCCCGCCGGATCCTTCTACGCCTACGAGCCCTTCACCGCGCTGAAACTGCAGAGCCCGGCGCTGCGGGCGGGTCTGGCGCCGTACAACACGACCGAGGACGTGGACCGTTTCCTTCAGGGCCTGTCCTCGTTCCTGTGATCCGCGGCGCCGCCGCCCCGACTCGCGCTACTTGCCGTCCTGCCGGCGCACCATCTCGTTGATCCAGACGGGAGCGAAGGGAGACGTGCAGCCCGGGGAGGTCGGATAGTCCTTGAGCACCTCCAGGCGCTCACCGATGGCGAGCGCACGGGCGCGGTACTCGGCGTGCTCGATGCCGATCTGCGCCAGGCAGTGGTTCATCGCCCACTGCAGGCGCTGCGGAGCGTCCTTCATCTCCGCCTCGATGACGTCGAGCAGTCCCGCGAGGTCGAGGCCCTCCGGCTGCTTCGCCACGCGTTCGGTGGTCAGCGCCCACCCGGCGCTCGCGACCACCGGGTCCGGATCGGCGAACCAGGCCAGGCGCAGCTCCTCGGCGTGCGGGTTCTTCTTCACCACGTAGTTCACGAGCCAGTCGTGCACCTTGGGCGTCCGCGCCTCACGCAGCATGGCGTCCAGCTCGTCCCGTTCGAACGCCTTGGGGCGGCAGATCAGCAGCGCCAGCAGCCGCGCCGCGGTGTCGTCCGTCTCCCAGAGCCCGCGGGCGAGTTCCTGCTGCGTCTTGAGCCGCTTCGCGAGCGCGCGCAGTTTGCCGAGGTTCACACCGTGATCGTCACCGTGCTTCTCGTTCACCGCCCGCGCCTTCGGATCCTCGAGCCCGGCCAGCTCCTGAAGCACCTCGGCCACCGTCGCCTCGGTCGGTGTCGTCCCGGCCACGTCGGCCTCCTGTCGGTCGTGTGCGCTGCGGATGTGCCGTGCACGGCCCGAGCGTACGGTGGTCCGGAGGAGCGGAGGATCAGCGATGGGCACAGTCACGACCGGCGACGGCACCACGATCTTCTACAAGGACTGGGGTCCACGCGGCGGGCAGCCGGTCGTCTTCCACCACGGATGGCCACTGAGCGCCGACGACTGGGACAACCAGATGTTGTTCTTCCTGGCGCAGGGCTACCGGGTCATCGCCCACGACCGCCGGGGGCACGGCCGCTCGACCCAGACCCCGGCCGGCCACGACATGGACACCTACGCCGCCGACGTGATCGCGCTCGCCGAAGCGCTCGATCTGCGCGGCGCCTTCCACATCGGCCACTCCACCGGCGGCGGCGAGGTCGCGCGCTACGTCGCCCGCGCCGAGCGCGGCCGGGTCGCGAAGGCGGTGCTGGTGGGCGCCGTGCCGCCGCTGATGCTCAAGACGGAGTCCAACCCGGGCGGCCTGCCCATCGAGGTCTTCGACGGCTTCCGCGAGGGTGTCGCCACCAACCGCGCACAGTTCTTCATCGACGTTCCCTCGGGACCGTTCTACGGCTTCAACCGCCCCGGTGCGAAGGTGTCGCAGGGGCTGATCGACAACTGGTGGCGGCAGGCGATGATGGGCGCCGCGAACGCCCACTACGAATGCGTCAAGGCGTTCTCCGAGACCGACTTCACCGAGGACCTGAAGCAGATCGACGTACCCGTCCTCGTCGCCCACGGAACCGACGACCAGGTCGTCCCGTACGAGGACTCGGCGCCGCTGTCGGTGGGGCTCCTCAAGAACGGCACGCTCAAGAGCTACGAGGGCCTCCCGCACGGGATGCTGTCGACGAACCCGGACGTCCTGAACCCCGACATTCTCGCGTTCCTGAAGTCCTGAGGAGCTCGCCGCGGGGACCGGCGGGCCGGCTCCTTGCCTACGCGGGCAGCGTCACCAGCCCAGCAGTCCCTCGCCGGCCCGCGCGTCCTGGACCGGCGCGGCCGGAGGGACGTCGTGGCAGGTGAAGCCGAGCCGGGTCAGCGCCCGGCGCATCTCGCCCGTGGTGAAGTCGCGGCGGTCCTGCCGGGTGAGCACTTCCCCGACCTGCATCACGGGGTAGACGCGGCGGCCGATGGTCACGGCCACTCCGGTGACGGGTTCGGGCGTGACGCCCTGCATCGACTGCTCGACCTCGCTCTTGATCAGGTCGAAGGGGAAACCGGCGATGACACAGCGCATGGATGCCTCCACAGACTCGGGGGGAAAAGGACCGGAGGGGGTCGACCGCGCGAACGGCCGTCAGCAGGTGAGGGCGAGGACGCCCAGGGCGTAGCCGTGCTCGTCGATCACGGGGGACACGTCCTGGGCCCGGGCCCGTATGGCGGCTTCCGCATCGCTGAGCACGGCCACGGACGACGTGAACGGTCCGCGGTCGAGCGGGATGTCCCGCAGCCGCGTCCGGTCGCTGTACCAGGTGCCGCCGCCGCGGTGCTCGGAGAGCTGGGCCCGGGTGACCAGTCCCGTGCAGCGCCCGTCCGCGTCCTGGAGGAGCAGGTGCGGGACGCGGGCGCTGATCAGCACGGACAGGGCCACGTCGACGGTCATGTGGTCGTCGACCTGGGGCCCGGGGGCGTGCATGGCGTCGCGGGCGGTCAGGCCGGTGCCGTCGGACTGCTCGGCCTGCCGGGTGCGGTACGGAGTCGGCGTCAAGGGGTGCTCCTCTTCGTGGGTGCGGTCGGGACGGGTGACGGCTTCGTCCCGACCGCTGTGAGTGAGTCCCGTTGCCTGGGCTATGGGTTGTTCCTCGGGGCGGACCGACGGGTCCGGCCGGAGCCTCGTCCGCTCCCACCGCGGCCATTGGCCCCGGCGCTGCCACCGCGGCCGTTTGCCCCTCCGCTCCCGCCGCCGGTGCGCCTCCTGGAGCCGCGGCCCGCGGACCCCGTGCGTTCGGGTTGTTCGGCGACCGGTACAGGGATGGTGACGGGCACGCCGGACGGGGGCCGGGCGCCGGTGATCCGGTGCAGTTCGTCCTCGCCCGGGCGGACCCGGGCCGTCTGCGCGGTGACACCGGCATCGGCCATCAGACGGTCCATCGAGCGACGCTGGTGCGGCAGGACGAGGGTGACGACGGTGCCGGACTCGCCCGCGCGGGCGGTACGGCCGCCGCGGTGCAGGTAGTCCTTGTGGTCACCGGGCGGATCGACGTTCACGACGAGGTCGAGGCCGTCGACGTGGATGCCGCGGGCGGCGACGTTGGTGGCCACCAGGACCGTGACACGGCCGTCCTTGAACTGGGCGAGCGTCCGGTTGCGCTGCGGCTGGGACTTGCCGCCGTGCAGGGCCGAGGCACGCACACCCACGGACAGCAGGTGCTTGGCCAGCCGGTCCACGGCGTGCTTGGTGTCCAGGAACATGATCACCCGCCCGTCGCGGGCGGCGATCTCGGTCGCGGTGGCGTGCTTGTCGTCGTCACGCACGTGCAGCAGATGGTGCTCCATGGTGCTGACGGCGCCCGCGGACGGGTCGACGGAGTGCACCACGGGGTCGCGCAGGTAGCGGCGCACCAGGAGGTCGATGTTGCGGTCCAGGGTGGCCGAGAACAGCAACCGCTGGCCACCGGGGCCGACCTGGTCGAGCAGCGCGGTGACCTGCGGCATGAAGCCCATGTCGGCCATCTGGTCGGCTTCGTCCAGGACGGTGATGGCGACCTGGTCCAGTCGGCAGTCGCCCCGCTCGATGAGGTCCTTGAGGCGGCCGGGCGTCGCCACGACGACCTCGGCGCCGCCGCGCAGCGCACTGGCCTGCCGGCCGATCGCCATGCCGCCGACCACGGTGGCGAGCCGCAGACGCAGGGCGCCGGCGTAGGGGGCGAGCGCGTCGGTGACCTGCTGCGCCAGCTCCCGGGTGGGGACCAGCACGAGGGCGAGCGGCTGTCGGGGCTGGGCCCGCTGTCCGTCCAGCCGGGCCAGCACGGCCAGGCCGAAGGCGAGCGTCTTGCCCGAGCCCGTGCGCCCGCGGCCCAGGACGTCCCGGCCGGCCAGCGCGTTCGGCAGCGTGGCTGCCTGGATCGGGAAGGGGACGGTCACGTCCTCGGCGGCCAGCGCGGTCAGCAGACGTGCGGGCATGTCCAGTTCGGCGAACGTCCGAACCGCCGGCAGCGGCTCGGTGAGGGTCACGGGCAGGGCGAATTCCTGCGAACGGGTGGTGGAGCGTGCTCCAGAGCCGCTCCTTCGTCCGGCGGCCGGACGGGAGCTCTGCCCACCATTGCTCTGCGCGTGAATACGGCCGCTGCGCGGGTTGTCCGCCGAGCGCGTGGAACTTCTGTCCGCACGAAAGCGACCCGGATTTCCGCCGGTACGGCGGGTTCGGTTCATGGAAGGAACCTTCCTCGATGCGGCGTATCGAGGAATTCCGACCGGCGGCGCCGAGCCGCACACGGATTCACAAGAATGAGCCGAAGAAATACGAAAAGGCCCGCACCCCAAAGAGTGCGGGCCTCAGTCGAACGGTCGCGTCAGCGTCAGGCGGGAACGATGTTCTCGGCCTGCGGGCCCTTCTGACCCTGCGTGACGTCGAAGGTAACCTTCTGGCCTTCCTGAAGCTCGCGGAAGCCGCTGGTGGCGATGTTCGAGTAGTGGGCGAACACGTCAGCGCCGCCGCCGTCCTGCTCGATGAAGCCGAAGCCCTTTTCCGCGTTGAACCACTTCACGGTGCCAGATGCCATATTGAATCTCCCTAGGGGGGCAGTGCCGGAATCCGCACTTTACGGATCCGAGTCGCCGCGATGATCACCCCTCCGGAAAGATCCGGAAAGCTGTGCAAAGAAACAAGTCTCTGAAACAAGTCTCTGGCAATCAAAACTGCAACTTCTATTACGCTAACACAGGTCGGGCCGAAGTTTCATGCCTTTTTTGGGTCCGACCACGAATCCTCGTCCGTGCCGACCCGTATTTCTGTACCGGCGGCACTAGGTATCCGTGCCGCGCTCGGCCAGCTTGCGGCGCATGTCCCGGTTCAGGCGCAGCGCGTCGTCGAGCTGGTCCTCCAGGGAGACGATGCGGCAGGCGGCCTCGATCGGGGTGCCCTGGTCGACCAGTTCGCGGGCCCGGGCGGCGATGCGCAGCTGGCGGCGGGAGTACCGCCGGTGGCCGCCCTCCGACCTCAGCGGGGTGATGAGCCGGGCTTCGCCGACGGCCCGCAGGAAGGCGGGGGTGGTACCGAGAACGTCGGCTGCGCGCCCCATGGTGTAGGCGGGGTAGTCGTCGTCGTCGAGGTTCCCCGCGACAGGGGCGTTCTCAGCGTGCATGGCACCTTCGTTCCGGGGGCGGGCGACGGACCCGGGCGGGCGCGGCACGCGCGCTGCGAAGGACTCGGTACGTCTGCCTCGTGCGACAACCCTAGCGCCGTCGGCCGGGAAAATGTGGCCTCGCCGCTACAGACTTTTCCCAGACCTCCCGTGCGGGCCGAGAAGGGCCGGCGCACAGGCATCCACGAACGCGCCGGAACCGGTCATGGACCGTTCACGTGGTGGTCACGCCTGGCGGAAGAGGAGGCTCCGCACGGGTGTCGAGGAGGATCTGCTCGGCCCCTTTGAGGTTGTCGGCGCGCACCGCCTGGGCCATCGCCGCCCGCGCCGCGGCGGGCGACGCGTCCGGCGGTACGACGAGCAGGGAGAAGAGATCCTGATCACCTCGCGTGATCAGGACGGTGTCGTCGCCCACCGACGAGGCGTCGAGGTGCACGACCTGGCCGTCGACGACCAGGCGCGTATGCAGTCCGTCCCAGGCGGCGGAGTCCAGGCCGACCCGGGAGATCGGTCCGAGGTGTTCGGACAGCGTGCGGATCAGGCCTGGTAGTTCGGTGGCGATGTCACGGGAGCGCGGCCACCACGCGCCGTCGAGTAGTCCCGTGCGCTCCTGTGTCGTCTCCAGCCGCAGGAGGGCGGTCCCGGGGCGGACGGCGTGTACGCCCTCCGGGAGGCGTCCCGTGGCGGGTGACGGATCGGTACCGGCCACTGTGCTCACCTCCTGCGCGTCCTGCGAGGAATTCTGGTGGCAATATGAACGGAGCGCAGAATCGCGAGAACGAGCTGGGGCCCGCACCTCATGGTGCGGGCCCCAGCTGCGAAGTACGCGTCAGCGCCGGTGTCAGGCGGGAACGATGTTCTCCGCCTGCGGGCCCTTCTGGCCCTGCACGATGTCGAACGACACCTTCTGGCCTTCCTGCAGCTCGCGGAAGCCCTGGGTCGCGATGTTCGAGTAGTGGGCGAAGACGTCGGGGCCGCCGCCGTCCTGCTCGATGAAGCCGAAGCCCTTTTCGGCGTTGAACCACTTCACGGTTCCGGTGGCCATTCTGTTTCTCCTTCGGGAGACGGTGTTCGGACCCCGCCCTGTGCGGAATCCGGTCGCCGTGATGATCTCCCGTCGGAAAAATCTTCCGGGAACCACACCTGCAACTGTTACCGACACTAGCACGGGCCGATTGACCACGCGTGTTAAACAATTCCAGCAAGTTCGCTGATCAGGGAATATTCCTCGCACGCCCCACGGAAATCCCCCGTACCGCCGTCAGCGATTGCTCCGTCGGGGCGATGCGCCGCGCCACGATCCGCGGCCCGGTCGGCCGAGGGGTGGCCGACGGAGGTCTCTGCCCCACCTCTATACACAACCTCTATACATCGTGCGTATACGCGCTGTGTATAGTGAGGCGCCATGACGGAGACCTACCTCCTGCCGATCCGTACGGCCGCGCTGATCTTCCCCGCGCTGGCCTTCGTGATGTTCGTGCCGACGGCGATCGTCCTGTACCGGCGGCACGGTGTCATGACCCGGTGGCGGGTGCTGTCTCTGTACGGTGGCGTGTTCTACGGGCTCACCGCCTTCTGCATGACGATCGTGCCCCTGCCGAGGCGGTCGATGGACGTCTGCAAGGCCTATCCGACCTTCGCCGAACCCCAGCTCACACCGGGCGTCGCCTTCTCCGACATCTGGAAGGAGGCGCACCACCGCGTCACCCTCGACGCGCTGGTGCTGCACAACCCCGCCTTCTGGCAGACCGTGTTCAACCTGATCCTGCTGGTGCCGCTGGGAGTGTTCGTACGGACGCACTTCCGGCGCGGCCTCGCCGCGGCCACGGCGGCCGGGTTCGCGGGATCCCTGTTCTTCGAGCTGACCCAGTACACCGGGCTGTGGGGCCTGTACTCGTGCCCGTACCGCCTCTTCGCCGTCGACGACCTCATCGTCAACACGGCCGGTGCCGCCCTCGGGTGGGCGCTCGCCGGACCGCTGGTCCGCGCGCTCCCCGAGCTGGACGCCCTGGACGGCCGCGCGCTCGCCCAGCTCGCCGCCGGCCGGATCCCCTTCGGGCGCCGTCTCGTCGCGCTGCTGCTGGATGTCGTCGGCGTCGTGCTGCTGACCCTGGTCGCCGGGGTCGTCGCGCACGTGGTGACCGGCGGGGAGGGGGACCTGCTCGTGCCGCCGGCCGTCCTAGGACTGTGGTTCGTCGTCATTCCGTGGCGGACGGGTACGACGCCGGGCAAGCGCGTCCTGCTGCTGCGGCTGGCCACGCCGGACGGAGAACGGCCGGGCCTCGCCGGGCTCGCGCTGCGCGCCCTGGCCCTGAGTCCCGTCCTGGCGCTCGCGTGCCTCGCCGCGGGCGGGGTCCTCGCCGGCGGGACGGTCACCCTGGCCATGCCGTCCGTGCTGACCGCGATCGCGGACGGCGCGGTGGACTACAGGAACGTGGCCTACCGCCTCGCGGCCGACCCGGTGCTCGGGCTCTTCCTGCTGCTGCTCCCGGTCCTCTGTCTGCTCCTGATCGGCGGTTATGTGAGGCCCGTCCGGCGCCATCGGCAGGGCCTGGGCCCGCACGAGCTCCTCTCCGGCGTCCGTAACCAGGCCCTCCCGCCCACACGAGTACGACCCCGACCGCGGACGCCGGCCGATCCCGGCGATTCACGGCCGGTTGCCACGGTGGCCGGGCCGCGCTCGGAAGGCTCCGACGGCCGGCCTGCGATCGCGCGTCGTCCCGAGTACGAGCACTCTTCTCACTGAGGCCCGGAGCGCTCTTCGGTGAGCCATTCGGCGAGGGCGGTCAGGGTGGCCTCGACGCTGCTCGTCATGTACCGGCGGAGTGCGTCCAGGTCGGCGCGGGTCGTGCCCAGCACCGGGTCGAGGCGCAGCAGGTGCCAGGACTGCCGGACGACGGTTCCGCGCCCCTGGGGGCGGAAGGCCCAGTCCCAGCGCACGATGCCGTCCTCGGCGCCACCGACGACGAAGCCGAACGCGGTACCGGGGTCGGCCTGCACGACCTGGGAGCGGGTGGTCCACTCCTTGCCGTCCCTACGGTTGCGGCCGCTGAACCAGGCGCCGACCCGGGGCCCGGCGCCTGGTTCGTCGAAGGCGACGTCGGTGGCGTTCGGACTCCAGCGACCGATCGCGGACACGTCGCTGATCGCTTCGTAGACGCGGGCCGGTGCGGCGTCGACCCACGCACACCTGGTGAAGGCGAAATCGGCTGCGTCCAAGGCCTCGAAGGGGTCGTGTTCGGTGCTGGTGGCGCTCAAGGCGTCCTCCTGGGTGCGTGCGGGATGCCGGATCGGCGACCCCACTCAACCGACGGCGGGACCGGTCGGCCAGACCCACCGCTGCCTATCCACAGCTGGGTCAGGCTGTGTGTTCCCAGTCGCCGGATACTCGGATCCATGAACGGAAAATCGCAGCTCGGCGACTTCCTTCAGACGCGGCGCGGACAGCTGCGCCCGGAGGATGTCGGGGTGCCCACCTACGGGGAGCGCCGCCGTGTGCCGGGTCTTCGGCGCGAGGAACTGGCGCTGCTGGCCGGCGTGAGCGCCTCCTACTACACCCGGCTGGAACAGGGACAGTCACTGAGCGCCTCGCCCGAGGTGCTGGACGCGATCGCCGGTGCCCTGCGGCTGGACGAGTCCGAGCGGCGGTATCTGCACGACCTGGCCCGAGTGGACAGGCAGCGCAGCCGGGGCCGGCGTCCCGCGCCGGAACGGGTGACGGAGGCGACCCGCCAGTTGCTGGACGTGCTGGCGGACGTTCCCGCGATCGTGCTCGGCCGACGCAGCGACGTGCTGGCGTGGAACCGCCTGGGCCACGCCCTGTTCGCCGGTCACCTGGACCCGGACGGTCCCGACCTGCCGGCCCGGCGTCCCAACATGGCCAGACTGGTCTTCCTCGACTGCCACACCCGCGACCTGTACACGGACTGGCCGGGCAAGGCCAGGGCGGTGGTCGGGAATCTGCGCCTGGTGGCGGCCCAGCACCCGCACGACGCGGCACTGCACGCCCTGCTGGGCGAACTGTCCGCGAAGAGCGCCGAGTTCGCCGCGATGTGGGCCGACCACCGGGTCAAGGCCTGCACCGTCGCAGCGTACGAGATGCGGCATCCGCTGGTCGGCCCGCTGACCGTCATCCAGCAGACCCTGAGCAACGGGTCGGGCCCCGGCGTCGTGGTCGCCACCACAGAAGCGGGCTCGCCCTCGCGGTCCGCGCTGGCCCTGCTCGCCCAGGCCACCGGCCGCCCCACCACGCAGGCCGACTCCTCGGCGGCCCCGGCGCGGACGCTGCCCCGCGCAGACAAGGGCTGACCCCTCACCCACATCGCCATCCCACCCACGTATCCCCACCCATGCGTCGGCGTGCTGCTGCCGCATGCCCGAAAACAGCGAAGGAACCATGTTCAAGAAGATCAAGAAGCTCAAGAGGTCCGCAGTGACGGTGGGCGTCCTGGTCGCGGCCGTTGCGGCTGCCGCGCATCCCGCTCCCGCCTCGGCCGTCTCCCCGCCGCTGAGCGGCGCCCGGATCGCCGCGCACTTCGACCTGGCCCAGGGCCGGACACCGGAGAACGTCGCCCTGGCACCGGGCGGCGCCGCGTACGTCACCTTCGCCAAGGCCCGTCAGGTCGCCGAGGTCTCGCCCAAGGGCGCCGTCCGGATCCTGGCCACCCTCCCCGAACCCCCCGACGGCGGCGTCCACACCCCGGCTCTGGGCTTCCCGCTGACCACCGGCCTGGTCCGCGCCCCCGACGGCACGCTGTACTTCCTGTACGCCACCGGCACACCCGACCTCACCGGCGTATGGCGCCTGCGCCCCGGCGGCACACCGCGGCGCATCGCCCCGCTGCCGGCCGACGGCCTGCCCAACGGCCTGGCGCTGGACCCCTGCACCGGCACCCTCTACGCGGCCGACTCCGTGCTCGGCACCATCTGGAGCGTGCCCACCGCCGGCGGCGCTCCCACCGCCTGGTCCACCGCTCCCGAGCTGGCCTCCGCCGGCTTTCTCGGCGCCAACGGCCTGAAGATCCACAACGGGGCGCTCTGGGCCACCAACTTCGACAAGGGCACCGTCCTGCGCATCCCCGTCCGCCGGGACGGACGCGCCGGCGATGTCCGGACCAGGGCCACCGGCCTCCCGGGGATCGACGACATCGCCTTCACCGGCCGCGGCGACCAGCTGCTGGCCGCCCTCGACGGGCCGAACGAAGTCGCGCTCGTCCAGTCCGACGGCAGCCGCTCCACCGTGCTGACCTCGGCCGACGGCCTGCAGAACCCGACCTCCATCGCCCTGCGCGGCGCCACCGTCCATGTGCTGAGCGCCGGCTGGCTCACCGGCAAGGACCCCAACCTGATCCGCGCCCGCCTGTCCCGGTAGGGCCGCAGGCACAAGAACCGACCCGAGTAAAACCGAACCGTACGGAGAAGCACCATGCAAGACGCATACGAGATCACTCTGGGCGAGGTCACCGTCACCCGGATCGAAGAGATGCACGGGCCGATCATGCCCGCGGACCAGTTCTTCCCGGACCTGCCCGAGCAGGCCTGGCGCGACCACCGCGAGTCGCTCGTGCCCGACCACCTGGGTGCCGAGGACGCCATGGTCCATGTCGCCATGCAGACGTGGCTGTTGCGCAGCGGCGGGAGGACCATCCTGGTCGACACCGGTGTCGGCAACGACAAGGCCCGCCCGGCCGTCGCCGCGTGGGACCACCTGCAGCTCGACTACCTCGGCAACCTCGCCCGCGCCGGTGTGCGGCCCGAGGACGTCGACGTGGTGGTCAACACGCACCTGCACGTGGACCACGTCGGCTGGAACACCCGCCTCGTCGACGGCGTCTGGGTGCCCACCTTCCCGAACGCCACCTACCTGATGCCCAAGGCCGACTTCGACTTCTGGAACCCGGCGAACAACCCGGACATCGCCGGAGGCGTCAACGAGAACGTCTTCGAGGACAGCGTCGCGCCCGTGCACGCCGCGGGCCAGGTACAGCTGTGGGAGACGAGCCACCCCATCGACGCGCACCTGCGCCTGGAAGCAGCACCCGGCCACACTCCCGGGTCCAGCGTCGTCAAACTGCATTCCGGCCGCGACCGAGCCCTGTTCGCCGGCGACCTGTTGCACACCCCGCTGCAGGTCACGCACCCGGAACACAACAGCTGCTTCTGCGAGGACCCCGCGCAGGCCCGCTGGACCCGCCGCAGGCTGCTCGGCTGGGCCGTCGACAACACCGCCCTCGTGCTGCCCGCCCACTTCAGCGGCCACAGCGCCCTGGAGGTCAAGGACATGGGCAGCGGCTTCGCGATCCGCAAGTGGGCACCGTTCGCCCGGTACTGACACCGCCCCCAGGGCTACGGCCCGTAGAAGGGAATGACTGTGCACCACCCTCACCACCCGGTCGTGACCACCGCACAAGGAGCGGTCCGCGGCGTCGGCCAAGGCGACACCGCCGTCTTCCTGAACATCCCCTACGCCGCCCCTCCGCACGGCGCCGCCCGGTTCGCCCGGCCGCAGCCGCATGCGTCCTGGGACGGCATACGGGACGCCACGGTGCCGGGGCCCAACGCCCCGCAAACCGAGCGCAGGCTCGGCAGCGTGGACATGTCCCCCTACTTCGGCACCGGTTGGAGCCGTGGGGAGGACTACCTCACCGTCAACGTCTTCACGCCCGCGGCCGCGGGCGGCGGCCTGCCCGTCATGGTGTTCGTCCACGGCGGCGGATTCGTCGCCGGCTCGACGCGCTCCGCGATGTACGACGGCTCCGCCTTCGCCCGTGACGGCGTCGTCCTGGTCACCCTCAACTACCGCCTCGGCATCCCCGGGTTCCTCCACCTGCCCGGAGCACCCGCCAACCGGGGCCTGCTCGACGTCGTCGCGGCGCTGACCTGGGTCCAGGAGAACATCGCTGCATTCGGCGGTGACCCGCACCAGGTCACCCTCTTCGGCCAGTCGGCCGGGGCGACCATCGTCGGCGGCGTCCTCGCGACCCCCGAGGCCGCGGGCCTCTTCCGCCGGGCGATCGTCCAAAGCGGCAGCGGCCTGGGCGCGTTCACGAGCGAGCAGGCCGAGCGCGTCACCAGGGCGGCGGCCGAAGCCCTGGGCATCGAGCCACGCGTCGACGCCTTCGCGGAGGTCTCCGACGAGCGCCTGCTCGATGCGGCGTCCCGGCTCGCGGGCATCGACCTGCGGACCGAGACGCACACCGACCCACTCGTCGGGCTCAGCCCCTTCAGCCTGGTCCTCGACACGCAGCCCGCCCGCTCCGTGGCCGCCGGACTCGGCGCCGGCATCGACCTGCTCATCGGGACCAACACCGAGGAGGGCAACCTCTATCTGGTCCCCGTGGGCAGGTACGGCACCTCGACCGCCGCTGACGTCGACGCCGAGGCAGCGCGCTCGCACCCTGATCCGGGCCGGCTCGTCCTCACCTACAGGAAAACGCGTCCCGAGGCGTCCTTCGGCGAGCTGCGCTCCGCAGTCATGGGCGACGCCCTGTTCGGCGCGGGCAGTAGGGCCCTGGCCGAAGCACATGCGGCCCACCCGGAGTCCGCCACCTTCAGCTACGAGTTCGCCTGGCGCTCCCACGCCCTGGACGGACAGCTCGGCGCGACCCACACGATGGAGCTCCCCTTCGTCTTCGACCTCGCCCATCTGCCCCGGCTGCACGGACCCGCCGGCCTGCTCGGCCCCGACGAGCCTCCCGCGGACCTCGCCGCCCGCATGCACCGGGCGTGGGTCCGGTTCGCCAGGACGGGCAACCCCGGCTGGGACCCGTACGACAAGGAGCGCCGGGCCACGATGCGGATCAACGCCGAATGGACGCAGCTCGACGACCCACGCGGCCGGGAACGGCGGGCGTGGGCCGGGGCCGACCGGACCAGCCGTACGTGACGGCCGGTCCGGGTTATGGACGGACTGGAGTCATCGGCTACCGGAGCCGCCACCACGCGGCCGACGCGTCGCGCAGGGTGTTGGTGCCGCAGTGCACCTCGCCCATGCCGAGGTGGTACGTGTACCAGTCGTCGATGTACGACACCTTGAAGCCGACCTTCCGGTACACGGCGGTCACCGCTTCCGTGAAGAGGTCCTTGCCGCCCACGACGGGGCCCCACTGGCGCGGGGCGAGGTAGCGGTCGCGGGCCAGGAGCACGCCGTTGACGGCTCCGGGGACGTATGCGCTGGTCATGACCGAGGCGGCCGGGTTCTCGGCGAGCCACTTCTGCTGGCCGCGGTCCTCAAGGGTGTCCACGAGGGGGGAGCCGGCGCCCATGCGCGTCAGGCGCGGCACGGGGATGGCCTGTCCGTCGTCGGTCGGTGCCTCCGACTCGCGGGTGTACAGGGCCGGAACCCGCACGATCTCGTCGTCGGTGACGCCGGTCTCGCGCCCCAGGATCTCCAGGTTGGCGGCGATGCGCCGCGCCGCCATCTCGTTGTCGGCGACGAGGTGCGGGGAGGCGAGCGCCTGGTCGATGGTCTCCTTCGGGGCCGGGGCGCCGGCGCGGCCCGGGACGGAGAACATCTTCGTCCTGCCATGCCCGTCGCGTGCGGCGTCGCGCAGCAGCCGCAGACCGGCCTGCGGGTCGGCGACGCCGATACGCCAGCCACGCGGGGTGTTCGCGGGCAGGAACTGCACGAACTCGTCGACGTGCCCGACGCCCAGCCAGGAGGTGTCCAGCAGCAGCGGGTCCTGGAGCCCCTGCGACTTGAGCAGCGTGCGCATCACCTTGGACGGGCGGGCCCCGGCCCCCCGCTCGCCCATGATGACGCGGCCGGCCGGGAAGGAGCGCCCGCCGTGCGCGTAGGGCGGGATGGTCTCCAGGTTGCCCATGGAGTTGAGCGACCAGTCCTCCGGCTGCGCGGAGTCGGTGACCTGTACGACGCCGACGTCCCGCCCGCGTACCTTCTCGAACAGCTCCCGGCCCGCCTCCCGGTCCGGCTGGGCGGAGCGCAGCATCACGCGCATCACCTGCCGGTGGCCGCCCGGTCCGGTCATGCTGACGTAGGCCGGCTCGACGAAGTCCTGGGCCCAGGGGTCGCCGTACTTGTCGAAGGTGACCAGCGGCTTGGTGACACCGGCCGCCTTGACCTCCTTCTCCAGGTCCTTGACGAACTTCCGCTGCAGGCGCCCGTACTCGCCCCCGCCGCGGACCTTGGTGACCATCACCTGCTGGGTTTTCTGGAGGTGATGCTGGGTCAGCAGCGGTGCGACGCGCAGGGTGACCGAGTCGGACGTGGTCCCCTGGGCGGAGTCCACGGTCAGACGGATCACCGCCCGCCCGTCCCACTTGGCGCTGTCCCGGACGACGTCGGTGGCCTCGACGCCGAGCTCGGCACCCGAGTGCAACTCGGCGGCGGTCAGCCGGGTCCGGGACGTCACCGGTAGCCACTCGCCCGCGCGCTTGAGGAAGAGGTGGGTGTGCTTGCCTCCGGTGGTGACCTTCAGGCTGCCCTTGGCGTCGGCGGGCAGGCCGGGCAGGGGCACGGACCGGATCCGGGCGAGGTCGGCGGCATCCGCGCTGCCGTTGACCAAGTTGTCGGAGGCGTCGTTGCAGGCGGCCAGCTTGGCGTCGGACAGCGGTCTGCCGCCGGGACCGGTGACCGGGCAGCGCTTGGTGTCATCGTCGATGTTGGGCAGGGTGACCGCACCACGACCGACGGACCAGCCGTCCTCGCCGGTCGCGTCGGTGTCGCCGGTGACGTCGACCCGCCCGTCGCGGTTCACATCGGCGCGCAGATCGGCGTGGCCGGACGGTCCGGTGACGGGGGCCGACCAGGCCGGGCCCGCCAGTGCGGACCCCGCGGCGGCGAGCGCCAGCACCAGGGAGCCGGCGGGGTACAGGGGTATGCGTGCCCGAGTACGCGTAGGTGTACGTGAACGCACGGCGCGTTCCTCTCGGTTGGGGGGTGTCGCCGTGCAAGAGGAGGAACCGTGCGTGGTGCGTTCACTGTGAGGCGGGACTTACCACCTGGGTCTGACGACGTCAGGCGCAACGGTGGGACGGACCGGACGGTCGGGGGATTGACGTCGGCGGAACCGGGGTGGGTTCAGTGGTCGTCGCGGACGGTGGTCGCGATGCCGTTGCTGATGACGACCTCCGCGCTGAAGCCCTTCTTGGCGGCCGACTCCAGCTCGGCCTCGGTGCACTCGGTGCCGCCCTGGCCGCCCTCGCCGGTGTTCGCGTCACCGCAGATGTCGCCGTAGCCCCAGATCTTCGTGTCCTCGGCGAGGAGGAACTGCTGCTCCACGCCCTTCATGTCGGAGACCGTGTACTTGCCCGGCGCCAGGTAGGAGACGTTGCCGAACCAGGTTCCGTTGACGCCCTTGCCCTTGTTGATGCCTTCGACGACGGTCTCGTCGGAGTCGGAGTCGGAGTCGGAGCCGGAGCCGGAGCCGGAGCCGGTGTCCTGCTGGGCGGCATTGGACGAGCCGTTGTCGCCCTTGGAGCCCGCGGAGTTCTTGGAGCTCTCGGTGTTCTCGGAGTTCTTGGAGTCCTGCGTCTTCTCCGCGACCGCGGTCGCGCCGCCCGTTCCGCTCTTGTCGGCCGAGCCGGTGTCCGTGCCGCTCTGGCACGCCGTCATCAGCAGCCCGGCGGTGATCGCGGCGGTGGCGACGGCGGCCTTGCGGAGGTGGCGGTTCATCACGGGAGGGTCCTTCCGGGGCGGGTGTAGTGGGGAGCCGGCGGCGTTCTCCGCCGGCTTCCCGCTCTGTGCTGACTAGGAGGAACCCCAGAGACCTCAGGTCACGCCTGTCCTTCCTTCAGGACACCGCCGTGGCGCGGCCGTGACACGGCAACACATCGGCAGTGGACGGTGGTTCGCCGTCGCGCCGCCTTGCGCCGCACCCGGACCGGCTACCGCCTCGGCCCCGTGAAGGCGTACGCCGTGGTGCCGGCGATCGTGAGGGCCAGGGCCGTCCAGGTGGCCGCCGGTGTGCCGGGGGGCAGCAGCATCCAGGACGCCACCTGCGTCGCCGTACTCGTGGCGGGCGGGGCGAAGAACGAGAACGAGAGCCAGGCGAACGGCAGCGTCCATGCGTACTGGCCGCCCGAGAGCGCCGCGCCCAGGGCGGCCAGTCCCATCAGGCCCGCGCTGTCCCGGACGACGAACGCGGTGGTGCCCATGTCCGCGCCCATGGCCTGCACGGCGAGCAGCATCGCGCCGACGACGGCGGCGGCGAGCAGCACGTGCGCCGCTCTGCGGGGCACCCAGCGGATCGCGGCCGTCCGGTCCAGCGCGACGTCCTGTCCGCCGAGCCCGATCGAGGCCGCCATCGCCCCCATGGCGAGGACGAGCACGGGCAGCCGCGGATCAGCGGGCCCGTCGCCCCCGTCCCCGGCGAGTGCCCACACCGCCACCGCGCTGATCACCACCACGGCGAGCGACGCGGGCACCTGACGCGAGCGCGCGTACAGCGTCAGCCATCTCATCGGAAGGCACCGTCGGTCAGCACGTCGAACGCGTCGCCCTTGCAGGAGAGCGCGGTGGCGTGCATGGCGTTGATCCGCGAGAGCTGTTCGGCCCGTGGCAGCGCCTTGAGTTCCTTCCACGCCGGGCGGGCCAGGGCGAGCTCCGAACCCGAAACGGGGCCGGGGTCGCCGAGCGGCTTGAGGTCCCCGAGGACCCAGGCCGCCGCGACGATCTGCGCGGCGTCGTCGCCGCCCGTGCCGCTCCAGCCGGCGGGGGAGCACCCGGGCACCAGGCCCTTGGCGACCAGGGCCCGGGTCAGCTCCTTGTCCTGCGCGGCGGCGATGATGTCGTCGTCGAAGTCGAAGAACACGGTCTCGCGGGACCACTTCGGCGTGGCGCCGTAGGGCAGTAGGGCGGTGTTCTCCCGGAGCGAGGCAGGCGCGCGTCCGCCCAGGGCGTCGTGCAGCAGACGCAGCGCTTCCTTGCCGGGACCCGCCAGGTCGGCGAGTCGCTGCTGGTGCGTCCTGGTCACGCACACCGGGCCGTCGCACACCGGCGCCGCGGCGGCCTCGTCGACGACGTACATCCGGCGCGGGTCGGAGGGGAGGACGAGCAGGGCGAGCGCCGCGCCCGCCAGGACGGGCGTCAGGGCGACAAGGCGGGTGCGCGGGGTCGCGGCGACCAGCAGCGCGAAGCCGGTCGCGGCCATGCCGAGCAGCCAGATCGTCTGCCCGAGGTGCACGGAGGCGGCGAGCGTGACGAACACGTTGCGCACCTCTTCCACCTCCGGTGACAGCAGGGAGACCCGGTTCGGCTCCGAGTTCGTGAGCCCGTCCGCCATCGTCGTCCGCGTCCGGCCCAACGACATGTGCATCAGGGCCGTGAAGGCGAAAGCGGCCATGGCCAGCGCGGGCGGGGTGAGCACGGACGGCAGGGCCCTCCCGGCCCCCATCCCCAGCACGGCACCCGCGACGAGGAACAGGGCCCCCACCAGCGAGATCGGCAGCCACCCGAGGTGTGTGTAGTCGGTGTTGGCGAACACCTGGACGCCGCCCACGAGGACGAGGAGCGCGTAGGCCGAGGCCAGCGTGATCGCCGTCGCGCCCGCCAGGGTGGCCGCGCGGTGCCGGGCGGGCCTCGGTGTGCTCGTCAGCAGCTCGGGCATCTTCGAGCGGCGGTCGCGCAGGCCCTGCAGCGCCCCGAGCCCCACGGCGAGCGGCCACAGGTAGAACAGCAGGGAGCGGGTCCACATGGCCAGGGACGTCCACTGGGCCGTCCACGCCGTGGTGCCCCTCCACCACCCGGCGTTCAGCAGGTACAGGAACGCCAGCGCGCTCGTCAGGACCACGGCGCCGGCCCACGGGGCGACGGAGCGCTTCAGTTCGATGCGCAGGACGCGGGTGTTCACCAGGTCCCCTTTCCCTGGTTCGGGTTGAGCAGCATGGCCGAATAGCCGCGCTCCAGCGGACTGTCACCCACGTGCTCGGGGCCGCCCACCGAGGCCAGTTCGTCCGGAGGCCCCTGGAAGACCAGCTGCCCCTCGGCGAAGAGCACCACGTCGGTGCAGGCGGCGGCGACGTCCTCGACCAGGTGGGTCGAGACGAGCACGCAGGTGTCCGTGCCCAACTCCTGCAGCAGCTCGCGGAAGCGCAGCCGCTGCGCCGGGTCGAGGCCGACCGTCGGCTCGTCCAGCAGCAGGATCGTCGGATCGTTGACGATGGCCTGAGCGATGCCCACCCGCCGCACCATGCCGCCGGACAGCGTCTTCATCCGCGAGTCGGCGCGGTCCGCCAGACCCACCCGCTCCACGGCACGCTGCACCGCCGCCGGTATGTCCGCCTTGGGCACCTCTTTCAGCCACGCCATGTACTCGACGAACTCGCGCACGGTGAAGCGCTTGTAGTAGCCGAACTCCTGCGGCAGATAGCCGATCCTCCGGCGCAGCGCACGGTGCTCGCCCCGGCCGCCCGCGGACTCGCCGAGCAGCTCCAGGGTGCCCTCGGTGGGGCGCAGGACGGTGGCCAGCGTCCGGATGAGGGTGGTCTTGCCCGCCCCGTTGGGGCCGAGGAGGCCGTGCACACCGATGCCAAGCGACAGGTCGAGCCCGTCCACGGCCATCCGATTCCTGCCGACCCTGACCTTCAGCCCGGTGGCCCGGATCTCCCAGGCGTAGGCCTTCGGTGCGAGGTCGGCCGCGCTCACCGAGGGCGTCATGTGGTGTTCCTTTCCGATGGTCAACGGTGGGCTCCCAGCACGGAGTACGCGCCCCTGCGGGCGATCACGACACCGATGCCGAGCGTGAGGATCAGCCCCCACACGGGCATGCCGCCCGACTGCAGGGCGAAGGTCGTACGGCTGGTGGCCAGGGTCGGCGCCACGACCACGGCGGCCCATACGGCGGCCAGCACGACGGCGGCGCGGGTCACCCCGACGACACCGCCGAGCGCCAGGGTCGTGGAGGTGAAGGCCAGACAGGGCAGCAGCCACTGAGCTGCCGTCACCCCCGTCACCCAGCCGGCCACCAGCAGCGCGGGAACGACCACGGCGAGCACGGACGTCGTGCGCCGCAGCACCAGCTGGAGCCCGGCCCTGGGCGCCGACGCCGTCAGCTCGTACGCCGGGTCGAGACCGCGCGACCACGACGCCGCGACGCCGAGCACCGGCAGGACCGGGGCCAGCAGCAGCACCAGCGACACCGCGCCGGAGTCGATGTCGACCAGGTCGAGCAGCAGCGCGAACAGCGTCACGCTCACGACCATGCCCAGCCACGGGACCATCGTGGGCGTCAGCCAGCTCGACAGCCGTGCCGACCGGTGCCGTCGGTGCGACACCGGTGCGATGGCGGCCAGTTGGGGTTCGAGGCCGGACCACACGGTGCCGACCAGCGACGCCACGGCCGGGGCCTGCGCCTCGACGGCGGCCGAGAGCCGGTCACGGCAGACCCGGCACGTCTCCAGATGGGCCTCCACGGCCCACACCTCGTCGGCGGCGAGGTCCGTGCCGCCGCGCGCGTAACCGTCGATGATCCGCATCGACGCGTGTTCCACGCTCATGTCAGCGCCCTCCGCATCGCGATCCGGGCCCGGCGGGCACGGGTCTTGACCGTGCCCTCGGGCAGCCCGAGCAGGAGAGCGGTCTCCCGGACGGACAGCCCGTCGAGCACCATGGCCTGCAGTACCTGCCTGAGTTCCGGTGCCAGATGCCGCAGCGCGTCACCGACGTCCCCGCCGACGGTCACCGCGAGCGCTTCCTCCTCGGCGGCGGGCGCGGCGCCCGCGAGCGCGGCGGCCGGCGGCGGCTCGGCGTGGTGGGCCCTGCGCCGGAAGGCGTCGACGAGGCGGCGCGCCGCGATCGTCCACAGCCACCCGACGGCCGTCCCGCCCACCGAGGCCCCCGCGAACGCGCCCGCCGCGCGCCACACCGCCAGATACGTCTCCTGCATGACCTCGGCGACGATCTGCTCGTCGGCACAGCGCCGGCGCAGCCGCACCGCCATCCACGGCGCGGTGCGCCGGTACAGCTCCTCGAACGCCGCGCGGTCACCCGTGGCAACGAGCTGGACGAGTCGCTCCTCGTCCAGCTCGCCGGGTGCCTTTCTGACTGATCTCACACCCGCTAGACGCCGGGCCCGGACCGTCGGTTTTCCCCTTTACGTGATCCCCGTCACATGTCTCAGCGCAGCGCGCTCTTCCCCTGCCACTCGCTCCACGAGAGATTCCACGCCCCGAACCCGTTCCCGGGCGCGACCACGCCCTTGGTGTCCTTGCCGGTGATCTCGAACGGGTCGCCCGGCCGCACCTGCCCGTAGAACCAGGCCGCGTTCGCGTCGCTCATCCCTATGCATCCGGAACTGTGGTTGGCGTTGCCGAAGTAGCGGGCGTTCCACGGGGCGGCGTGCGCGTACATGCCCGACCAGGTCAGCCGCATCGAGTAGTCGACCATCTTGTCGTAGGCGTCGGCCAGGCCCACGGTCTCGGAGTTCATGTTGATCGTGCCCTCCTTGGCCATGAGGACGGCGGTTCCGCGCCAGGAGCGCTTGTCGCCGCCGGGCGTGCCGCCGGAGACCGGTATGCGCCGGACCGTCTCGCCGTCACGGACGAGGGCGAGCTGGTGGCTGTCGAGGTCGACCTTGACGATCTGGCGGGCGCCGATGGTGAAGGTGGTCGTGTAGTCGCGTACGAACCAGCCGCCGTCCGCGCCCGAGTCGGTGCCGTTCAACTCGGCGTTCAGCGTGACCTTGGTTCCGGCCTTCCAGTACGTCCGGGGCCGCCAGTCCACCCGGTCCAGGCCCGACCAGTCGCGTATCCAGCCCCAGGAGCCCTCGGTGTCGTTCGAGGTGGTGATCTTGAGCTGCTTCTCGACCTCGGCCTTGTTCTTGACCGGATGGTCGAAGACCAGGGAGATCGGCTGGGCGACGCCGACGGTGGCGCCGGCGCCCGGTCGCCAGTCGACCTTGTTGACCTTGTCCGCCTCAGCCGTGGTGAAGGCGGCCTTGCTGGTCCTGACGGTTCCGCCCTCGGTCCGGGTCGCCGCCGTCACCGCGTACGACGCGCCGGGTACGGACTTGCGATCGGAGACCCACGAGCGGCCGTCGGCGGCGACCTTGCCGGGGAGCCGGTGGCCCTCGGCGTCGGTGACCGTCACGGAAGTGAGCCTGCCGCCCGCGGCCGTTACCCGCACGGGCTCGCCCGCCGGGACCCGTTCTCCCTTGGGAGTGACGGTGACCGTGACGGGGCGGTCGTCGGCGGTCGGCTTCGCCTTGCCGTCCGGGGCGCTGGGCGAGCCGCCCGACGAGCAGGCGGCGAGCGGCGCCAGCAGGGCGGCCGTGGCGGCGGTCACGACGACGGCCCGGACGCGGGCATGGGTGAGTACACGTGTGCGCGACAACGGGACCTCCGGGAAGGGCGGTTACGGGGTGGGTGAGTCGGCGATGTCGTGACTGTAGAACCGTAAAAACCCGAGGTCAGCCGCTCCGGAGCCATGTGACGGCGACTGGTGAGGAACGGTCATGGTCCGGTCACATTCGCCGGACGGAGCGGTCATGGGCCGCTGTGAATCTCCTTTGTGTCCCCGCGACAGGCCCGGGGAGAAGGAGAGGTTCAGACTGTGTCAGCGCTGCTCGTGCCGCCCGGCCGCGTGCCCCAGGCACGGAACCGGGACGTGGCCCTGCGAACCATCACCGCTCAGACCTACCGCGCCTTCCTCGCGACCCCCGCCGGCGCGGCTCTCGGCGCCGGATTCCTGCAGTGCCCGTCCTGGGCCGACGTCAAGGAGGGCTGGCGCTCCCAACTGCTCGGCTGGGGACCGGATCCGGAGGCAGGCCGACTGACGGGCGTGGCCCTGGTGCTGCTGCGCCAGTTCCCCGGCACCCGCAAGTACTTCGCCTACCTCCCCGAAGGGCCCGTCGCCGACTGGAGCGACCCCGACGTCGACGGCTGGCTCGGTCCGCTCCTTGAACACCTGCGCCGCGCGGGCGCCTTCGCCGTACGCATCGGCCCGTCGCCCGCCTACCGGCGCTGGGACGCCGCCCTGCTCAAGCCGCTCACCGGCCCGGGCCGACGCCTGGGTGACGTCCTCGCCAGTGAGGTCGACCCGCTCGGCACCGCCGTCGCCGAGCGGCTGCGGGCCCGGGGCTGGCACCGCTGCGGTGGTGACGGGACCGGAGGGGAGGGGACCGGAGGGGACGGGGACGCCCAGCCCCGGCACGTCTTCCACGTGCCGCTCGCCGGACGCACCACCGAGGACCTGTGGTCCGGGCTCAACCAGGAGTGGCGACGCAATGTCCGCCGATCCCAGAAGGAGGGCGTGGAGGTGGTGGTGGGCAGCGCGGCCGAACTCCCCGAGTTCTACCGGCTGCTCGGCATCACCGAGCGACGCGACGGCTTCCGGCTCGGCCGCTCCCTCGCCTACTACGAGCGTCAGTACGCGGCGCTCAACGCCGAGGAACCGGGCCGGATGAAGCTGTACCTCGCCCGGCACCGGGGAGAGATCCTCGCCGCCCACACGATGATCACGGTGGGCCGCCGGGCCTGGTACCAGACCGGCGCCTCGGCCGACCACCGCCGTGAGGTCCGCCCCTCCAACGCCCTGCAGTGGCGGATGCTGCAGGACGCCCACGCGCTCGGCGCCGACGTGTACGACATGCGCGGGGTACCCTCCACACTCGATCCAGACGAACGTGCGTACGGACTGTTGCGCTGGAAGCTCGGCACCGGGGGACAGGTCGTCGAGACGTTGGGGGAATGGGAGAAACCCTTGGGCGGCCACGCCAACCACACGCTTTACCGCGCCTTCCAGGCGTACCTGAGCCGCCGATGAAGCAGACGACGCCGGCGGCACCGACCAAGCCGGCCGGCCCGGAAAGCGCGAGCGCGACGAACGCCGCCCGCGGCAGCGCCGTCATGGCCGCCGGATCCCTCGTCTCCCGGGCCACCGGATTCGCCCGGTCCGCCGTGGTCGCGGCGGCGCTCGGCACCATCGGGCCGACCGCCGACGGCTACGCGGTCGGCAACGCCCTGCCCACCATCGTCTACGTGCTGCTCCTGGGCGGCGCGCTGAACGCCGTCTTCGTGCCCGAGCTGGTCAAGGCCGCCAAGGAGCACGACGACGGGGGTGTCGCATACACCGACCGGCTCGTCACCGTCTGCGTCGTCGCCCTGCTGGCGATCACCGCGACCGCGGTGTGGGCGGCCCCCGCGATCGTCGACGCGTACACCGACTACACCGGCGAACAGGCGGCCATGACGACCGCGTTCGCCCGCTACTGCCTGCCCCAGATCTTCTTCCTCGGACTGTTCACGCTGCTCGGGCAGGTGCTCAACGCCCGCGGCCGGTTCGGCGCGATGATGTGGGCGCCCGTCCTCAACAACCTCGTCGTCATGGCCGTGTTCGGCCTGTACCTGGTGCTGGCCATGGGCGGCGGGGACACGCTCACCGCGACCGAGACCGCCGTGCTCGGCTGGGGCACGACCGCCGGTATCGCCGCCCAGGCACTCGCCCTCGTCCCCGCCCTGCGCGCGGCCCGCTTCCGCTGGCGGCCCCGCTTCGACTGGCGCGGCAGCGGACTGACCCGCCCGCTGCGCGCGGCCGGCTGGCTGGTGCTGCTGGTCCTGGCCAACCAGGCCGCCTACTGGGTCACCACCCGGCTGGCCACGACCGCGGGCCTCGGCGGCGGCCCCGGATACGGCGCGTACAACAACGCCTATGCCCTGTGGGTCGTACCGCACGGCATCATCACGGTCTCCGTGGTGACCGCGCTGATGCCCCGGATGAGCGCGGCCGCGGCCGACGGGGACACCGCCGCCGTGCGCCGCGACGTCTCGCACGCCCTGCGCGTCAGCGCCTCGGCCGTCGTACCCGCCGCCTGCGCGCTGTTCGCCCTCGCCCAGCCGGTGATGGCCCTCGTCTTCGGATACGGCAGGACCAGCGCCGCCGACACGGCCGCCATGGCCGGGATCCTGATGGCCTTCGCGCCGGGACTCATCGCCCTGTCGGGCCAGTACGTCCTGTCCCGCGCCTTCTACGCGCTCTCCGACACCCGTACGCCGTTCCTGCTCAACCTCGTGATCGTCGCCCTCAACGCGGGACTGTCCCTGGCCGCCGCGCACCTGCTGCCGGCCCGCTGGGCCGTGACGGGCATGGCCGCGGCGTACTCGCTGGCGCTGTGCGCGGGCTGGGCGCTGACCGGCCTGGTGCTGAGCCGCCGGCTCGCCGTCGAACGCCCCCTGCGCTCGTCCGCGGTCGGCGCCCAGGTGCGGCTGGTGGCGGCGGCCGTCCCGGCCACCGCGCTGGGCCACCTCGCGGCCGTGGGAACCGCAGCGGCGGGGGCGGTGGTCTCCACGGTTGCCGGCGCGATCGCCGTCATCGTCACCTTCGCCCTGCTCGCCCGTCCGCTGCGGCTCACGGAACTCGACGCGCTGCTCTCCGGAGTACGCCGGCGATGGACCCGGACCCGGACCTGACCATCATCGAGGGAGAACCACCGATGCCCCGCGTGCTTCTCATCGAGGACGACCCCTCCGTACGCGAGGGGGTCGAACTCGGTCTGCGCCGCCGCGGCCATGAGGTACGGGCGGCCGCGACCGGCGAGGCCGGCCTGGCCGCGATGGCCGAGTTCCGCCCCGATCTGATGCTGTTGGACCTGATGCTGCCCGGAATGAACGGCGTACAGGTCTGCCGCCAGGTCCGCGAGCACAGCCAGCTGCCGATCATCATGCTCACCGCCCGCGGCGACGACTTCGACGTGGTCATCGGCCTCGAAGCCGGCGCCGACGACTACATCGTCAAGCCCGCCCGCACCGAGGTGATCGAGGCCCGGATCCGGGCCGTACTGCGCCGCCTGGACGACGGCGGTTCGGGCCGCCAGGCCATCGAGTTCCACGGCGAACTCGCCATCGACCGGGTCGGACTGACCGTCACCAAAGCCGGCCGCCCGCTCGCGCTCGCCCCCTCGGAGCTCAAGCTCCTGCTGCACCTCTCCGGCGCCCCCGAGCAGGTGTTCAGCAGGCAGCAACTGCTGGAGCACGTCTGGGATCACAGCTACCACGCCGACGCCCGGCTGGTCGACGCGTGCGTCGCCCGTCTGCGCGGCAAGATCGAGGACGAGGTCGGCAGCCCCCGCTACGTCCAGACCCTGCGGGGCTTCGGCTACCGCTTCGGGCCGCTGTGACCGCCGGCTCCGGGCGGTCGCGCTTCAGGGCGTTCGGGCTGCGTACGCGGTTGTTGTTCGCCTTCCTGCTGGTCGCCGCCGTCAGCGCCGGCACCACGGCCGCGCTGACCTACCGTGAGGCCCGCACCGCGCTGCTGGAGACGGCCCAGGACACGGCGGTCACGTCGTTCCGTGACCAGGTGCAGCAGACCGCCTTCGGGCTGCCCGTGCAGGGCGGGGAGGACCTGGAGTCGCTCCTGCGTGACATCGCCCGCAAGGGCAAGCCGCACCCCTGGGTGGTGTTCGCCGAGTACGGCTCCGTCCGCGCCTCCTCGGGCGAGAACCCCGTCTCCACCGTCATCACACCCGAACTGCGCCGGGCCGCACGGGCCAACCCTCACGGCAGCTTCGAGCGGGTCGTCAAGGACGGCGTGCCCTACCTGACCATCGCCATGCCCATGGTCTTCAAGACCAGCCCCGACAGCGTGCTGCCCAGCGGACTCGTCCTGTACGCCGTCATGCGGATGACCGACGAGCAGGTCAACGTCGACGCCCTCCTCATGGCCGGCCGGGACGGCGCCCTGCCCGGCCTCGCCATCGCGCTGATACCCGGCCTGATCGCCGCGCGCAGCGTGCTGCGCCCGGTGCGGGAACTGCGCCAGGCGGCCCGGAGCATGGGCAGCGGCAGACTCGACACCCGGATCGCGGTGCGCGGCAGCGACGAACTGGCGGACCTGGCCCGTACCTTCAACGAGTCCGCGGGCCAACTCGAACAGTCCGTACGGGAACTGCGCGAGGCCGAGGCCCGCGCCCGCCGCTTCGCCTCCGACGTCTCGCACGAACTGCGCACCCCCCTCGCCGGAATGCTCGCCGTCACCGAGGTCCTCGACGAGGACGCGGATCACCTGGACGCCGACACCGCCCGCGCGGTCCGGCTGGTCAGCGCGGAGACCGGCAAGCTCGCCGTGCTCGTCGAGGACCTGATCGAGATCTCCCGCTTCGACGCCCGCGCGGCCGAACTGAACGCCGACGAGGTCGACGTGGCCGAGGCCATCCGCAAGACGCTGCAGAATCGGCACTGGACCGACAGCCGGGTCCGTGTCGAACTCCCCGACGGCATCCGCGCCCGGCTCGACCCGCGCCGCTTCGACATCGTGATCGCCAACCTCGTCGGCAACGCCCTGCGCCACGGCAGCGAGCCGGTCACGGTACGCCTGCGCACCGACGCCCGCTCCCCGGCCACCCCCAGCGTGCTGATCACCGAGGTCGCGGACAACGGCCCCGGCATTCAGCCCGCCGTGCTCCCGCACATCTTCGACCGCTTCTACAAGGCCGACGCGGCCCGTACCCGCTCGGCGGGCAGTGGCCTGGGACTGGCGATCACCCTGGAGAACGTGAAGCTGCACGGCGGGACGATCCGCGCGGGGAACCTGCCCGGGGGCGGCGCCGTCTTCACCGTCGAGATACCGCTCCATACGGAGGAGGCCGGCGGATGAGCGTTGCGCGGACGCGCCGACGTGCGGCGGCCGTCGCCCTCACCGTCGCGACGACGGCACCGCTCCTCGGCGGCTGCGGTATCCAGGAGACCGACGTCATCGAGGCGGGCGGTCCCGCCAGCTTCCAGGCCTTCCTCGACCGCGACTTCGACATGCTGCTCTTCTTCCGTTCCCCCGACGGAGGGCTGAGCGCCGTGATCCGGACGACCGAGCCCTCGAACGGGTCCGGCGAAGAGGCCGGCCCGGTGCCGACGGAGAAGGTCGTCCTGGCGTTGCTCGCCGGCCCGGGGAAGGACGACCGGGCCGCCGGCCTGAGCACGGCCCTCCCCGCCGCCCGCCCCGGTGGAACCGTCAAGGTCGAGCCCGCCTCGAACGGCAAGGTCACGACCCGCCTGCCCCTCGCCCTGAAGGGGCTGGACAGCACGGCGCTACGTCAGCTGACCTGCACGATCGCCTACAGCCAGGACGCCGATGGCAAGGTCGTCGTACAGCTGACGGGCCAGGACGGAGCATCGAACTCCGGCACCTGCCCACTCGCCCCCGGCAGCACCGGGAGCGCATCCGCGGAGCCCGAGGTCCGCGCGCGGACCACACCGCCGCCCGGCACGAACGGCTGAGACGGCGTCACCTCCCGCCATCCGAACGGGCCATGGCCTGCGAGCGCCGCCGAGAACCGAACGCGTGGGCAACACCTGGTCCACCAACGGCGTGCCGCCGATGCGCACCGCCGCCCTCGGCCCGGCCTCCGACACGCTGCGGGCCCAGTTCACAGGGGTGTGGAAGACGCACGGCGCGGCCGGCAGGAACGTCGACTACCGGCTCGCCTTCAACCGCAAGGGCAGCTTCTTCACCGGCCTGACCCGCACCCTCACCCGGGCCGATGTGGCCGAGGTGAAGCTCGGGTTCGGCGCGTCCGTCACCGGGGCCAAGGGACAGGTCACCATCAGGCCGATGGACGAACGCGGGATGACCATCGACGTGTCGGAGCCGCAGGAGCAGAAGCTGCCGCAGGCCACCACGCACTACCTCAGCACGGCCGGCGTGCGCTGGTCCTGGACGGCCGCGCAGCTCAACGCCGGCAGCGAGGTACGCATGCTGTACACAAAGGAGTTGGTGACCTACAAGCCGGGCTCCAGCCACACGCTGAGGTTCAACACCGGTGTGGTCGGCCCCGATCTGGCGGCGGGGAGGCAGGAGGAGCAGGGCGCCGAGCGGACCGGTGACTACATCAGCGCCAGGATCCCGCTGTTCAACGACGGCAGCGGCAACCCGGGTTCCTCGATCGTCACCGGCGGCTTCGCCCGGCTGGAGTCCGGCGGGCGGATCCTCGCCGAGGGCCCGGCCACGGACTGGGTGGGCGCCGAGGTTCTGGCCGCGTCAGCCGCGTACCGCCTGACGGTCGAGGCGAGCCGCTCCGCCGAGGACACCTCCACCAGCACGAAGGTGGCGGGGGTGTGGACGTTCAGCTCGGCCCGGCCGGCGTGGGACGGCACGGCCAGGCTGCCCCTGTCCACGGTGCGACTCGCGCCGAAGCTGAGCCTGCAGGGGACGGCTCCGGCGGGCGGCACGCTCACGGTGCCGCTGAAGCTGAGCGGCCCGGCCGCCGCGGCCGGGCAGGTCGCCGCGCTGACCGTGAAGGTCTCCTACGACGGCGGCCGGACCTGGAAGCCGCTCACCGTGACGACCGGTGCGAACGGGGCGCGCTCGGTGAGCGTGAAGCACCCGGCGACCGCCAGGGCCGCGACCTTCCGGGTGGACCTGAAGGACAGGGGCGGCAACACGGTGCGCGAGACGATCACGAACGCCTACCGGCTCGCCCCGTGAGGTGACCGTGCGACGCCAAAACGAACCGGCCTGGTCCCCGCACTTGCGGGAACCAGGCCGGATCCGTGTCCGCTCGCGCCGGCTCAACGCACGGGGAAGCCGTAGGAGTAGCCCTGCTCCTTGAGCCGGGGCAGGATCCGGCGCAGGGCCTCGACGGTCTGGGAACGGTCGCCGCCCGCGTCGTGGAAGAGGACCGTCGGCCCGTTCGGCAGCTCCCGCTCGACGGTGGCGACGATGGCGTCCGCGCCCGGCCCCTCGAAGTCCTTGGTGTCCACGTTCCAGCCCAGCGGGCGCATCCCGCGGGAAGCGGCGAGCCCCCGGCTGTAAGGGGTGAAGGCCCCGCCGGGTGCCCGGTAGTACACCGGCCGTACGCCCCCGGACGCCTCGGTGATCATGCGTTCGGCGTCGAGTATCTGCTGCGACTGGTAGGCCTCGGACTGCTTGTCCATGGTGGTGTCGTGCGACACCGAGTGGTTGCACAGCAGGTGCCCGTCCGCGACCACCTTCTTCACGAGGTCCGGGTGGGCCTGCGCCTGCGTCCCCACCATGCAGAACGTGGCCTTCACGCCGTACTCCCGCAGCACGTCGAGGACTTGAGGGGTCCACACGGGGTCGGGGCCGTCGTCGATGGTGATGTTGACGCCGCGCGCCCCCTTGTCCGAGGCATGCACGATCGTTTCCGCGACCGCCTTGACGTCACTGGCCGGCTTGGCCGACGCGGTCGCCTTCGGCGACGAGTCGCCCGCGAGACTGGCCTGCGCGGTCCACACCGAGGCACCGGTGGCGAGCACCGTCACCCCGAGCGCCGCCCCGATCAGCTTGCCGTACCAGCCCCGCCCGCCGCCGTGCCGTGCCATGTCCGCCCCCGCTTCCGCGCAGTTCCTCGCCGATCCCCGGTCGCCTCGCGACCAACTGGCAGGACGAGGAACGGCGGCCACGGGATCCGTCCGTTACCGATCACGGACAATCTCGGGGGCGTTCGCGGACAACTCAGCCGACACCGGCAATGGTTCGGGGTGATGAGGGCCTGGGGCATCGAAGGCCGGGCGCACGCCTTCCAACTGTGTTGGTGGGCGGCCTGCTTACGGGAAGGTCAGGCACAAGGTCTCGTCCGAGCGACGGTGAACGGGGCTGAACGAGACAGAGACGAGCTAGGCCGCCTCGGGGCGCGCCCCACGCATGCCCGAGGGGGGCTCCTGCGCGTCGTCGAGCGGGAAGGTCTCGTCCTCCCCGAAGTCCGGAGCCTGGAAGGGGTTCGTCGCCGGAGGCGGCGATGCCGCGTTGGAGTTGCGGGTTTGCCCTTCCAGGGCGGAGAACAGCGACGTCAGATCGATGAGAGTCTCTCTTTCATTACAGGTCCCTGAAGGGGACCTGGTGTGCCGTGACCGGGCACAGCGGACCTACAGCTTGGTCATCTTGGAGTACGGGCTCAGGATCCGCATCTGCGACGAGCCGAAATCCACGAGTGCCGCGATTCCGTCCTCGATGCCGATGACACGGCCGAGACCGTACATGTCGTGTGTGACCTGGTCGCCCACGGCGAAGTGCTTGGGAGCCGGGGCTACCGGGGCCTTGAAGGGGCTGGTAGGCAGATGGCGCTTAGGAGCAGCTGGCTTTGTCATTGCCCCCAGTATGCGCCAAGGGCGGTCCCGTTCGCTGTGGTCGTCGGCACAGATCCGAACTGCAACAACCGCTTTGCGAGATCGGTCCGCAAGCGAGACCTGATCCCTCTGGACAGCGATCAAGGCCCAGGTCTCTGACCTGGGCCTTCTGCGGTCCGTGCCGGATCACCAGCCGCTGACCCGGTCCCAGAGGGCCTGGACGGCGGGCGCGTCGTGCGTCGGCCGGGTGCTGTCGACGACGTGGTAGCCGCGGTGCTGGGCCGCGGTCGCGCACGCGTGGTTGGGCAGGATGCGCAGACGGGTGCCGACGGGCAGGTCCGGCAGGACGGCGCCGTCGCGCACGGTGAGGGTGCCGTGTTCCTGGCTCGCGGCGCTCATCACCAGGCCCTCGACGAGATTCCCGCGCAGGTCGGTGACCAGGCCGTAGCCCTGGTCCTGGGGCTGGCCCGCGGTGCCGCGGTCACGGGACATGGCCATCCAGCCGCCGTCGGTGAGGATCCAGCCGTACTCGGGGCGGTGGCCGATGACGGTGACGACGACCGACAGAGCGAGGTCGTCGATCCGGCAGACGCCCAGTCCGGCCATGA
Source organism: Streptomyces sp. NBC_01092 (assembly GCF_045039535.1). Classification (NCBI taxonomy): domain Bacteria; kingdom Bacillati; phylum Actinomycetota; class Actinomycetes; order Kitasatosporales; family Streptomycetaceae; genus Streptomyces; species Streptomyces sp. NBC_01092. The sequence continues at coordinate 5,762,632 of NZ_CP108659.1, forward strand.
CCAGGTCGAAGAAGACGTAGTTGCCGGCGCGCAGCTCGGTGACGCCGGTGAGGTCCTCGGCGGCGTGCGCGGTGGGGGTCGAGCCGACGCTGACGGTGGGCACCGGCAGTCCGGCCGCGCGCAGCTTCTCGGCGGCCGCGACGGCGGTGTCGCGTTCGTTCCGCGCGGCCAGCCGCTGCTCTTCGGGGGTGTGGGCGAAGTAGGACTCGCCCGCGTGGACCAGTACGCCGTCCAGGCAGCCGGCGTCGTGCAGGATGCGGCCGATGTCGACGAGTGCGGGGGCGTCGGTGTGGACGCCGCCGCGGTGGCCGTCGCAGTCGATCTCGATCTGGGTGGGGATGCCGAGGCCGGCCGCGCGGGCGGCTTCCACGACGGATGCCGCCTGCTCGGTGCTGTCCAGGATCACGCGCAGGGTGACCCCGCGGCGCAGGAGGGCGGTCACGCGGGGCAGCTTGTGGGGGTCGATGCCGACGGCGTACGTGATGTCGGTGTAGCCGCCGTCGGCGAACGCCTCGGCCTCGGCGAGGGTGGAGACGGTGACGGGGCAGGGTGTGCCGCCGTGCAGGAGGGCGGCGACGTCGAGGCTCTTGGCCGTCTTGACGTGCGGTCGCAGGGCGACGCCGAGCCGGTCGGCCCTGACCGCGAGGCGCTCGATGTTCCGCCGGGCCTTGTGTACGTCGACGACGGCGAACGGGGTGTCGGGGTCGGCCAGGGTCCGTGCGGGGGCGGGCGGGGTGCTGTTCACAGGGCGACTTCCGTGTTCTTCATGAAGACCCTTTCACTTCGTGTAGTTGTAGACCGTCGCCCTGGACACGCCGAGGAGGTCCGCGATGGCCTGCGCGGCGTCGCGCGAGTCGAAGTAGCCGTCCTGGTGCAGCTGTCGTACGAGCGCCTTCTTGCCCTCCCGGCTCAGCGACCTCGGCGTGCCTCCGCGCTGCGCGGACAGCGCCTCCACCGTCCGGCGCAGCTCGCGCGCGTTGCGGTTGCGCAGGGTCTCCAGGGGCTGGTCGCGGGGCTCGGTGTCCGTGGCGACCAGGTTGGACAGGGCGAGTGTCACCGGTGACAGCACGGAGACGTCGAGGTTCAGGCACAGGGCCGCGATGTATTCGCCCGCCGCGTTCTTGATACCGATGGAGGTGCTCTTCGCGGGGCGGCCGTCGGGGAACCGGTTGGGGTAGTTCTGGATGACGCCCGGGTACTGCGGGTCGGCGATGCGGGCGAGTCCCAGCTCGGTCGCGGAGTCCCCGACCTGGCGACCGGAGAGGTTGTTCTCGATCGCCCGGATCGCATGCTGCGGGTCACGCAGATCGTGCAGGACCACTTCGCACAGGCCGGGAAACATCCGGCCCAGGGCCACGGCGATCTTCTCGGCCTCCCGGATGAAGTGCTCGTCCGTATCCGTGCCGTGGTCCATGGATCCTCTTCCGCTGTGGGCACCCAGGCTGCCTTGGGAACAGGAACGCTATCCACGGCTGGCTCAACTGTCCAGATTTGGATTCACAGTCCAAAACCTGGTCAGGAGACGACGCCGAACCCGCCGGTCCACGAGATCTTCTCGCCGGCCGCGAGGCTGATCTGCGGGAACGCCATCGCCTCCAGCTCACGGGCTCGCTTGAGCCCGCCGGCGTCCACGGCCCGCAGGCCGGCCGCGCCGACCACGTCGGCCGGCAGTGCCTTGGCGTCCGCGTCGTCGCCCGCGATGAGCACCGTGGTGGGCTGCCCGCCGACGGTGCCGGCCGCGAGGGTGGCCGCGAAGTTGGTGTTGAACGCCTTGAGGACCCGCGCCTCGGGCAGTGCCGCCGCGATCTCGGCCGCGGCGGAGCTGTCGGCCGCGACGGTCAGCCCGTCGAACGTCGCGGAGTCGATCGGGTTCGTGATGTCCACGACCACCTTGCCGACGAGTTGATCACCACGTTTGGCGACGACGTCGGCGACGGCCGGATACGGGACCGCGAGCAACACGATCTCGCCGGTCACCGGCTTGTCACCGGCGGAGGTGTTGAGCTGCTCGACGGTGTGGCCGCCCTGCCTGTCGGCGTCACCCGGGGGAGGGCGCGCCGGTGACCAGGTCGTCCAGCTCGGCGGCGAAGAGCAGTGCGGGGTCGATTCCCATGCCGGTGAAGTGGCCGGCGAGTTCCAGGGACAGAACGCCGTGCAGCCGGGTCCAGAAACTCAGGGCCCGGTGCAGGGCCGCGGGCGGAGCGGGATGGTCGCCCGCCCAGTCCCGGTGGTCCTCGAGGTGCGCGTCGAACGGTGTCGCCGGTCCGCCCAGGGGCAGCGCGGCACAGGCGTCCAGCAGGGTGGTCATGATCTCCGCCGAGATCGCGGTGGTGTCGTCGGGCGCCCGGTAGCCGGGGACGGGCGTGCCGTAGATGAGGAAGTAACGCTGGGGGTCCTTCAGCGCCCACTCCCGCAGGGCGTGCGCCAGCCCGGTCGCGTCGGCTCCGGCCTGCGCGGCCGCGCCGAAGGTGTCGGCAAGGCTGCGGTACGCGTCCCTGACGAGCTCGGTGATCAGATCGTCCCGGCCGCCGAAGTACCGGTACAGAGCGGGTCCGCTCATGCCCATCTGCTTGGCGATCGCGTTCAGGGAGAGCGCGGACGCGCCCGCCGTGGCGATCTGTTCCCACGCGCGCTGCTTGATCTCCGTACGCACCTGGGCGCGGTAGCGCTCACGCGGGGTCTTCGCTTCCGAGTTCACCATAGTTAGAGGTTATCACTGAAGCTATTGACACTCTCGGATTCGAGTTATAGCTTCTAACTAACGCGAAGCCAAGTAACTCAGGACTCTGTGGAGGTCGCCATGAACGCCATGAACACCGTGAGCGCCATGAACACCGACGTACTCGTCGAGGTCGTTCTGCCGGGCAAGGTCGAGCCCGAAGGACTTCGGATCCGGCAGGGAGCCGTACCCGCCGCGGGCCCTGGCCAGGTCGTGATCCGGATGGAGGCGACCGGCGTCTCCTTCGCCGAGCAGCAGATGCGGCGTGGCCGCTACTACGACCAGCCCCCCTTCCCGTTCGTGCCCGGCTACGACCTCGTGGGCACGGTGCTGGCGACCGGCGAGGGCGTCGAGCCCGGCCTCGCCGGCACTCGGGTCGCCGCGCTGGTCAAGGTCGGCGGCTGGGCCAGCCATGTGCTCGTCGACGCGGCGGACGTGGTGCCGGTGCCCGACGGGATCGGCGCGGCGGAGGCGGAGACCCTCGTCGTCAACGGCATCACCGCCTGGCAGATGCTGCACCGCAAGGCCCGCGTCCGTGCGGGGCACACCGTCGTGGTGCACGGCGCGAACGGCGGTGTCGGTTCGGTCCTGGTCCAGCTCGCCCAGGCCGCGGGCGCCCGGGTGATCGGCACGGCGTCCGAGCGCCACCACGACGCCCTGAGGGAACGGGGAGTCGCCCCGGTCGACTACCGCGCCGCCGACGTCGCCGCCCGCATCCGCGAACTCGCCCCCCATGGCGTGGACGCCGTCTTCGACCACATCGGCGGCCGCGGCATCGTCGACTCCTGGCGACTCCTCGCCCCCGGCGGCACGCTCGTCTCGTACGGCAGCGCCTCGACCCGGGACGACGAGGGCTCCAAGCAGTGGCCCGTGCTCAAGCTGCTCGGCCGGGTGTGGCTGTGGAATGCCCTCCCCAACCGCCGCCGCGCGTACTTCTTCAATGTCTGGGCCGGCCGGGCCCTGTCCAAGAACCGCTTCCGCGCCCGTCTGCGCAGCGACCTCACCCAGGTCTTCGCCGCCCTCCAGCGCGGCGAGGTCACGGCCCAGATCGCCGCGCAACTGCCGCTCACCCGCATCGCCGACGCCCTGCGGCTGGCCGAGTCGGGCACCGTCGCCGGAAAGGTCGTACTGAACCCGTAGCAAGCACCGCACCCGAGTGGCCCGATCCGATCACCGCAACGCATCGAGAGGAACACCATGTTCAGCACCGGCCCGTCGAAGTCGCCCCGCGCGGGTAAGGCCGCGGTCACGACCGCGCTTGCCGTCGCCGCCGTTCTCGCGAGCACCATCCCGACCGCCCAGGCCACACCCCATGGCGGTACGTCGTCCCGGTGCGGCGGGCGAGGCGTGGACTCCGCCGCCCTCATCCGCTACGAGTCCGACGTCCTGATCAAGGCGCCGCTGAGCACGGTCTGGAGGCTGCAGACCGACGTCGAACGCTGGCCGTCCTGGCAGCCGCCTTTCACCACCGCCGAACGTCTCGACCCCGGCCGTCTGAAGCCGGGTTCGCGGTTCCGGTGGACGACCCCCGCGCCCGCCACCCCCACGACCCCCGCCACCACACTCGCCATCACCTCCACCGTCCAGGAACTGAGGCGCCACGACTGCATCCTGTGGAGCGGACCCGCGATCGGCGAGGGGCTGCGTATCGACGAGGGCGTCCACCTGTGGACCTTCAAGAAGGTCAAGGGCGGCGTGCGCGTCCACACCGAGGAAACCTGGACCGGCGACCAGGTCGAAGCGGACGTGCCGACTGCGACCGCGGCCCTGGCCGGGGGCCTCGAAGCGTGGCTCGACGACCTGAAGACCACCGCCGAAGCCGACGCCGGCGAGCACCCGCGTTCCCACTGACCGGATCGGGCGGCACCGGCCGGTCAGGTGGGCCCGTCCGGGCTACGGGAGAACGCCGTGTCGCCGGCGGTCGCCACGATCGCGTCCTTGACGAGCAGCACGCGCGGCGGGGTGCCCTGCGCCTTGTCCCCGGGGTCGTCCAGCGCCGAGGTGCGCCACACCTCCGCTCCGGTGCGGCTGTCCAGTGCCAGCAGGCGGCCGAAGCGGTTGGAGAAGTAGACCCGCTTGTACGTCGCCGACACCACGGGCGCGGACAGACTCTCCATGTCCGTCGTCTTCTGCCAGAGTTGCTTGCCGCTGTCCGCCGACACCGCGGTGACCGACCCGTTGGACCGGACGAAGTAGACGACGCCGTCCACCAGCGTGGCCGCGCCGGTCAGCGGACGTGCCAGCGGTATCCGTCTGACCTGCCGGGTCTCCGGGTCCACTCGCAGCAGCGCGTTGTACGGCCGCTCGTACCCGGATTCGTAGACGTCCTTCGCGGTCTGGGGGGCGAGGAACAGGGGGTGCCCGCCGACGGCGCCGAGCGCTTGCGCCTTCTTGGGCAGTGCGGCGGTTTTCGTCAGGCGGTCGGGTTCGAGCTTCATCAGGTCGACCGGAGCCTGGCCGGGCTCGGTGCCGGCCGAGCACAGGGCGTAAGGGGCGTCTCCCAGCACCGACGTCGTGCAGTACTCGTCCAACGAGGGCGCCCGCCACAGTTCCTTGCCGGAAGGCCCGTAGGCGACGAACCACCTGTGGTCGTCGGACAGGGTCAGCAGTCCTCCGTCGTACAGGATCGCGTCCTCGGACCCGCTGATGTCGCGCTGCCACCGCCGGTGTCCGGTGCCGGCGTCGAGGGCCACCAGACGCCTGGTCGTATCGTCCGGGTCCTCGTAGACGTAGACCAGTCCGTCGCGGACGCCGATCGGTTGCACCCCCTGAGGGCGGGTGCCGGCCCGCCACAGGGTGCGGCCGGAGGCCGCGTCGATCCTGGCGGCGGTGAAGCCCGTACCGCCGCAGAACAGGGCCTTTCCGTCCGCCACGCATCCGGGGGCCTGGTAGTCGAGAGGGACACCCGGCACGTCGTACCGAAGGGCCGTGCGCCACGGTCGCCAGCCGTCGGGCAGCGACGCGGCACGAGCGGTGGCCGTGGCGGCGGCGTTGTCGGAGGGGGTGGTCGTGTCCCGGCCCGAGACGAAGACGCCCGCCCCGATGGTCAACCCCGTGACGGCCAGCGCCGTGCCGAGGCCGGCCAGCAGCATCCGGGTTCGCCGTCTCTTGCCGGCTCCGGTTCCGGTGCGGGTCGCGGCGTGCGCGGAGGCGGTGGCCGCGCCCCAAGGGGCGGGGCGGGGACGGGGTTTCGCGGACTCTCTGACCCTCTGGGGCGCGGCGGCGTCGGATTCCGGCAGCGCCCGGAGCGTGCGATGCAGATCCGCCAGTTCCGGCCGTGCGGCCGGGTCCTTGTCGAGGCAGCGCTCGACAATGCGCAGGAGCGCTTCGGGCACCCCGTCGAGGTCCGGGGATTCGTGCATCACCTGATAGCCGGTCATATAGGGGCTGTCGGAGTCGAACGGCCCTGTGCCGACGGCCGCGAACACCAGCAGTGACCCCAGCGAGAAGACGTCCGAGGCCGGCGTGACCTCTCGGGGAGAGGCCAGCTGTTCCGGCGACATGAAGGGTGGAGTGCCGATGATGCGGCCGGTCACGGTGAGGCTCTGGTTGTCGGAAGCGCGCGATATGCCGAAGTCGATGACGCGCGGCCCGTCCTCGGTCATCAGGACGTTGCCCGGCTTGAGGTCCCGGTGCACCAGGCCAGCCCGGTGGATGTCGCGCAGCGCCTCGGTGAGCCCCAGCCCCAGCGCGCGCAGTTTCCGCCCGCTCAACGGGCCTTCCTTCTCCACGACTTCGGCAAGCGTGGGCCCCGGCACGTAGAGCGTCGCCATCCACGGCCGGTCGGCGTCCGGGTCGGCGTCCACGACAGGCGCGGTGAAGGCGCCGCTCACTCTGCGCGCCGCCGCGATCTCCTGCCGGAAGCGGGTGCGGAACTCTTCCTCCTGGGCGTACGACTCGCGCACGAGCTTGACCGCGACCTGCCGTCCCGAGGCGGAGACTCCCAGATAGACGACTCCCATGCCGCCCACCCCGAGCCGACCGAGAAGGGTGTACCCGCCTATGGACTCCGGGTCCCCGGTGCTCAGGGGCGTCATCGCCGATCATCCTCCCCAGCGCCTGCCTGCCTCACGGGGATCAGCGTAGGGCCTGCCGCCGGAGGCGCAGCGGCGCCTGTCAGGGATCTGCGTCACTGTGCCCCTTGGCCGAGCGAGGGGCATCCGTCCTGTGGGGGGCTCAACTCGACGCGTTCAATGGGTAGTTATACGGGGCCCTCGCCTGCCGGGCCGTGACACCCCGTTCGGAGGGCAGACGGATCACCGCCCCGGCCCCGGCCCCCCACGCGACGTCGACCCGTCGATTACGGGCCGGCCGCACCAGGTGACGGGCTCCACAGCGGGGACGTGGACGGAGCCGCGCAGGTCATCCGCCCGATGCTGGACCTGGAGCCGATGTACCGCAACAACGGCATCATCGTGTCCGCGCAGCGGGTCCGGCAGGCGCTGGCGACGTCCCGTGCGCGTACCGCGGTCGTGGCCCGCGACCTGAGAGAGGAGATCTCCGTGTACCCGCCCCGGCGGTCGTCGTTCCCTACTTCGCCGCGTCGATAGGGTTCCCGCATGTATCCGGTCCAGCGTTCCGGCCGACGTCTTGGCCTGCGCGAAATCACCGTCGATGACGTCGACGCGGTGCTCGCCGTCTACGGTGACCCCGAGGCGACGGAACACCTGTCGTTCGAACCCCGCACCCGGGAACAGACCGGCGACATCGTCGCCCGTTCCATCGCGGCGGCGACGGCGGAGCCCCGTACCGAGTACGCGCTCGCCGTGGTCGCCCCGCCCTCCGGCGGGCTGATCGGCGTCGCCCGGCTGGCGATGGACCCCCACCAACAGCGGGCGGCCACCATGGGTTTCGCCCTCCGCCCGGACACCTGGGGCACCGGCCACGGCACCGAGACCGTACGTCTCCTGCTGGCCCTGGCCTTCGAGGACCTGGCCCTCCATCGCGTCTGGGGCGCCCGCTCCCCCCTCAACACAGCCTCGGCACGCACGATGGCCGCGGCAGGCATGACGCAGGAGGGCACGATCCGCGGCCACATCCAGAAGGCGGGCCAGTGGCGGGACTCGGTGGTCCACGCGATCTTGGCGGAGGAGTGGAAGCCCCAGCCGGACTGACGGCTCAGTTGACGGTCAGGTTCTGCGCGACGGAAGGCGTCACCGGCGGCGGACACGCGTCCTCGCGGCGTGCGGGTGGTCAGCGGGCGCTGCCGAGGGTGCGGTCGGCGTCGGAGCCCTTGAGCATGAGGGTGGTTTCCTCGATGCGCTGGAAGCGGCCGTCGGGGGCGAGGTCGGCGAACACGTAGACCTCCATCGTGACGGTGGTGCCGTCCTTCTTGGTGATGTGGCAGGTGTGCCGGTCGGCGTACCTGTCGCCGTCGTAGAGCTCCTCGTGGACCTCGACCTCGCCGTCGGCGACGAGCGTGCGCAGGTGGCTGATGTGGTCGAGGAACTGGGCGCAGTCGGCCCACTCGCCGTCGGTGCGCTGGCGGTAGTCGGGGGTGAAGTGGCGGTCGGCGGCCTCGGTCAGGGTGATGTCGTCGTTGAGGAGAAGGTCGGTGAGGGCGGCCTTGATGCCGGTGCGGGTCATGAGAGGTCCTACCAGGAGATTCGGACGGGAGGGATGCGCGGGTCACGCGCCGGTGGTGGTGAGGGTGGCGTCGAGCCAGTCGTAGATGCGGGCAAGGGAGAGGCGCATGGCGCCGGGGTGGCAGTGGGCGCCGGCGCCTTCCTCGGCGGTGAACACCATCAGGGTCTTGGGGCAGGTGAGGTGGTCGTAGAGCTGCTCGGGCTGGCCCTTGAAGAACTCGTCCTCGGTGGCGTCGCAGACGAGGGTGGGGCACTGGATCTTTTCGGCGATGCCGCCGCCGAGGGTGTAGTCGAGGTAGGAGGCGCTGAAGGCTCGGGGGGTGTCGACGCCCATGACGTACATGCCGTGGTTGATCGCCCACCGCGCGGTCGCGTCGGTGGCCATGATCCGCTCCATCGCGTCGTCGAGTTCGGGGGCGGAGTCGGCGCGCAGGAGGCGTTCGGCTGCCTCGCGGTCGCCGGGGATGTTGCGGACGGACACCTGGCCGAGGTCGTAGACGCCGTCGACGGCTATCAGCGCGGCCAGGCGCTGTTCGAAGGCCGCGGCCCTGGGGGCGAGTACGCCGCCCATGCTGCAACCGAGGAGTGCGATGCGGCTGTTGTCGACCTCGGGGAGGGTTTCGGCGAAGTCGATCACCGGGGTGATGACGTTCTCCCAGTCGGGGCGGAAGACCAGGTCCTGGTGGTGGCGCGGTCCGGGCTGGCCGGGGCCGTCGAAGACCAGCACGGTGTAGCCGCGCTCGACGCCGGCCATTGCCCCGAAGAAGTGCATCTCCTCGGCCGTGCCGTCGAAGCCGTTGTGCATGATCAGGGTCGGCCGCGGCTCTCCTGTGGTGTCGGCCCGGTAGAGGTAGCCGGGCAGGGTGGTGTCCTCGTAGGGGATGCTGACCGGTTCGATGACCTGGGTGAACAGTGCCGCCGCCGAGCGGAAGCAGGCCACGGAGCGGTCGTAGGCGTGGTCGTGGCGGGGGTCGCAGGGGTGGCCGTGCAGGAAGAACTCCGCCGAGCGGTAGTAGTTCGACGCCCGCAGGAATCCGTCCCGGGCGCTGATCGTGTGGCCGGCGTCCAGGGCCTTCTGCGCCTCGGCGGACACCCGGTCGGCGGTGGCCAGCCACTCCTTGTGCCAGCTGTCGTAGTCGCCCTCGACGATGCGCTCGCTGGTGGAGACGACCTCGCCGAAGTCGGCGCCGCCGTAGGCGATGTGGCTCATCGAGCGCAGGGTCTCGTACCAGAACTGGGCGTTGTTCGGGAACAGCAGCTGCTTCATGGTGCCCTCCTCGGGACCACAAGCACAGATCTGTGCTTGTGGAGATGACAGTAGACCCGCGAGCGCCGCGAAGCAAACATCTGTGCTTACGATGTGGGGGTGACTTCGAAAGAACCGGCCGCCCGTATCCGCAAGAGCTCCGAGCAGGTCCGCTCAGCCGTCCACCAGGCGGTCATCGACCTGCTGTCCGACTCCGCGGGCGCGGACCTCACCATCCCCGCGATCGCTCAACGCGCCGGGGTCAACCACACCAGCATCTACCGGCGTTGGGGCGGTCTTGAGGCTCTCCTGGCCGACGTGGTCACCACCCGCCTCGAACGGGACTGGCCGCTGACCGACACCGGCACCCTGCGCGGGGACCTCACCGCCTGGGTGGAAGCGGGGGTGGAGAGCATCCGCACCCCCGAGGGCCGGGTACTCGTGCGAGCCGTCGTCCTGTCCATGCCGAGCAGCGCCCCCACGCAGGCGGAACGCGCACAGCAATTCCGGCGCCGGCTCCACTCCATTGAGCGCATCCGCGAGCGGGCCGCGGCCCGTGGCGAAACGCCCCCGCCCGTGGAGGAGATCCTCGACCAGCTCATCGCCCCGCTCTACCTGCGGGCGATCTTCGGCATCGACCTGCCGGCCTCCGGCTACGCGGAACTCCTCGTGGACAGACTCCTTGGCGACGCGGGTGCGCCGGGCCCGGCGTAAGCCGCAGCAACCCGTGCGTAAGCCGCAGCAACCCGTGCGTAAGCCGCAGCAAAGAGGAGTCCACCGGCAGTCGGCCCGGCGCAGAAGTCGGCGCGGCAGACCTTGAGGACCAGGCGCACCTCCCGGATACTTCCGGCCACGGCGTGCGAGTCGAGCCTCACCGGCCCGGCAGCGCCATCGATCCGTGCCGTCCAGTGCCTGCCGCGTCGGCCGGTGCCCGGAGCGGGAACCCGTGGACGCCGTACCGCAACCGCTGTGGCCGAAAATGTGTCTCTCTTCGCGCGTGGCCCGGTCGTTCGGGCGCGGGTGAGGTTCCGGTGGCGCGGAGGCCTGGGGGGATGGAATGAACGCATGGGCAGTGCCCGGATACGCCGAATCACTGGAGCTCGGGTCCGGGGCGAGCGGGCGGGTCGTCCTGGCCGTACACGAGGAGACCGGCGTTCCGGTCGCGGTGAAGTACCTCAGCGATTCACTGCGCACCCGGCCGGGCTTCGTGCACGACTTCAGGGCAGAGGCGCGGCTGCTCGGCGGGCTTCAGAGCCCGTACGTCACCGGCTTGTACGAGTACGTGGAGAGCCCGCACGGCGCCGCCATCGTGATGGAGCTGGTGGACGGTGTCTCGTTGCGGGCGCTGCTGACCGGACAGGGCCCGCTCACCCCCGAGGCCGCGCTCGTCGTCCTCAAGGGATCACTGCTCGGTCTGGCCGACGCGCACCGCGTCGGCGTCGTCCACCGCGACTACAAGCCGGCGAACGTCCTGGTCGTGCCGGACGGATCGTCCAAGCTCGTCGACTTCGGGATCGCGGTGGACGCGGGCACCAGCGCCGGTGTGGCGGGAACCCCGTCCTACATGGCCCCGGAGCAGTGGACGGGCGCGCCCGCCTCACCCGCCGCCGACGTGTACGCGGCCACGGCCACGTTCTTCGAGTGCCTGACGGGCCACAAGCCGTACGCGGGTGACAATCTCGCCGAACTCGCCCTGCAGCACGTCGACGCACCGATCCCCGTGGACGAGGTCCCCGAACCGATCCGGGATCTGGTACGGCGTGGTCTGGCCAAGGACCCCGAGGAACGGCCCGCGCAGGCCGAGGCGTTCGTCACGGAACTGGAGGCGGCGGCCGACGGCGCCTACGGGCCCGACTGGGAGGAACGCGGTCGCGGCCGGCTCGCCGCGCTGGTGGCACTGCTGCCGCTGCTGCTGCCCTCGGCCCGGAGCGCGCCCCGGACCACCACGGACACGGCACGTACGGTCCTGAGCAGGGAGGCGGGGCACGGCTCGGCGCGGTCGTGGCTGCCCGGCCGGCCCGGGATGCTCGTCTCAGGTGCCGCCGTGCTCCTGGGTGTTCTCCTGACCTACGGAATCCAGTACAGCCCAGGAGCTGATCAGCAGCAGGCGGCGCAGTCACTGGCCACCACCGGCGCCCGGCCGGGCGCGGAGCCCGCAGCGTCCACCGCTCCCACCGCTCCCGGCGGGTCGGCCTCCACGTCCTCGTCCCCGACGCCCACCGCGTCAGCCGACCTGTCGGCGTCACCCGGTCTGTCGCCGTCAGGAGCGGCGTCCACCGGGACGGGGGGACCCTCGGCCTCCGCCCCCTCGGCCGGGGGCGAGGAGACAACTACGCCCGGCGGTGCGACCACCACGGCGACGCCGACGACCGCTTCCCCCGCCTCGCCTGCCGCTCCGTCCGTCAAGGACGTCGCGGTGTCGGCCTTCCGGCAGACGGGCCCCACGACCGCCACGGCAACCATCGAGGTCACCACGGACGGCACGGGTCCGGTCTCCATCACGGTGTCGTGGTTCAGAGGCGACACAGCGGGACAGCTCGGCACCCCGGACGGTGCGCCCCAGACCTTCGAGCGCAGCGGCGCGAGTCAGTACACGATCACCGTCGACCACACGTTCCCACGCGACGGCTGCTACTGGGCGGTTCAGGCCACGACCACCCCGGCCGCTGCCGGCGGTGGCGCCTCGCAGCAGCTTCTGACCAGGCAGTGTGAGATCCGATGACCGCATCGAACGGCGGAACTCCCGCGCCCGCCGACGACCCCGAGCCGACCGGGCCGACACAGGTGCTGCCACTCGCCGACGCCGAGTACAGCGCCACCGTGCTGGCCAGCCACTGGATCCAGAGACCTGAGTCGCGCGACACGCTCGTCGAACCGCCCTCGGCGCAGACGGGGCCGACGCTGCCCGACCGCATCGAAGGCACCGTGCTGCGTTTCGGCCCGGGTGTGACCGCCGACGTCGCGCACCGCACCCACCGCACTCTGCCCGCCGTGCCGCCGCCTCGCACGCCCCCGCGCAGACGCCTGCGCAGGCACGCCCTGCCCGCGTTGGTGGTGCTCTGTGTCCTCGCGTTCCTCGCCTGGCAGCGCCTCGGTCCGTCGGCCGCGGTGAGCGCGGTGGCGGTCACCGCCCGGTCGACGGTTCTGGGGTGCGACGGCACCGCGGACATCGTCGGCCTCGTCACGACGAACGGCCGTCCGGGCACAATCTCCTACCGCTGGATCCGAAGCGACGGCACCACCTCGGGCGTGCTGCGTGAAGTGGTGGTCCGGGGCCAGCGACAGGCGCGTCTTCACCTGCTGTGGACGTTCCAGGGCGAGGGCCACCACTCGGCACAGGCCGAGCTGCGCATCCTCTCCCCGACCCGGCACGGGGTCACCGCTCACTTCACGTACGACTGCCCCTGACGGGAGCGCCGTCGTGTGCGGGCGGGGCGGCCGGCAGCGGCTGCTCGGTCCAGATGCACTTGCCGTCGAGCGTGTAGCGGACGCCCCAGCGCTGGCTGAGCGCGGCGACCAGCTGCAGTCCGCGCCCGCCTTCGTCGGTGTCCTGGGCACGGCGGACGCGGGGGGTCGTAAGGCTTCCGTCGGAGACCTCGCAGATGAGGGTGCGGCTGCGAACGAGGCGCAGTTGAAGAGGTCCCCTGGCGTGCCGCACGACGTTGCCCACCAGCTCGCTGGCGAGCAGTTCCGTCGTCATCACCAGCTCGTCGAGCTGCCATTCGGCGAGTCGGCTACGGATGAGGGAGCGGGCCTGACCGGCCGCGACGGGGCCGTCCGGGAGCGTCCAGACAGCTATGTCCTCGGGGCGCAGAGCGTGCACCCGGGCGACGAGCACGGCCGCGTCGTCGCCGGTTCGCTCGCCCTCCGGCAGCAGGGCCGCGGTGAGCGAGGCGCACAGTCGGTCCAGGCGGCCGGCCTCGTCCGTCCGCTCCTTGACATCGAACGGCGCCCACGGTCCGGTCGCACGCGCCGGGGGCGCGACGTCCGCCACCGTGGCGAGGGCGGTGGCCAGTTGCACGATGCCGGTGTCGATGTCGCGGCGCGCGGACTCGATGAACCCGTCGGTGTAGAGGACCAGGAGGCTCCCCTCGGGCAGCACCAGCTGGGTCGTCTCGAAGGGCGGGTCGGCAGCGCCGAGGGGTGGGTCGGCCGTCACATCGAGGAGGCGGACCGTGCCGTCTGGGCCGACCACGGCCGGCGGCGGGTGCCCCGCGCTGGAGACGGTGCAGCTGCCGGTGGCCGGGTCGTACACGGCGTACAGACAGGTGGCGTAGAAGTCGTCGCCGAGATCACTGACCAGGTCGTTGAGGTGCGCGAACAATTCGTCGGGGGGCAGTTCGAGGCCGGCGAGGGTGTGTACGGCGGTACGCAGCCGCCCCATGGTCGCCGCCTCGGACAGGCCGTGGCCCATGACGTCGCCGATCACCAGCGCGACCCGGTCGCCGGACAGCGGGATGACGTCGTACCAGTCGCCGCCCAGCATGCCCTCGCTGGCCGGGAGGTAACGGGCGGCGGTGGTGACGGCGGGCAGCAGCGGCAGTACGCGCGGCAGCAGACCGCGCTGCAACTCCTGTGCGCGGTGATGCTCGGCGTCGTAGAGCCGGGCCCGCTCCAGCGTCTGCGCGATCAGCCCGCTCAGCGCGATCAGCAGTCCGCGCTCGGTGTCCTCGAGGTGGCGCGGCTCGTCGAAGGAGATGACGCAGCCGCCCACCACGTGCCCGGAGACCATCAGCGGGAGGAAGGCCCAGGAGTGTTTTCCGCCGAGGGACGCGAAGTCGGCGAGCCCGGGATATCGGGCCTCCAGTTCCTGCGGCGAGCCGATGAACCGCGGCACACCGTCGCGAAGTGCCTGGTCGAAAGGGTTGTGCTCGGGCCGGTCCGGGAGCCGGTCGATGTACGAGCGGGGGTAGCCGACGGATTGGATCGTCGGGGCGGCGCCGGGACCGGAGGCCTGCACGATCAGCCCCGAGGCACCGACCAGCGGCAGCATCCGCTCCGCGACGGCGTTGATCACGTCCTGCACGGTCAGCGCCTCGGCGAGGGCCCTCGTCAGTCCCCCGATACGGGTGGTGCGCTCGGCGGCCGCGCGCTCCTCGGCGGCCCGTCTGGCCTGCGTCTCCCGCTTGTCGGTGACATCGGTCAGATAGACCGTCAGCCCGTCGGGCACCGGGATGATCCGCAGGTGGTAGGAGCGCCGGTCGGTCGGCGACCGCACGTCGAGACCGGTGGCGACGCGGTCCGCCATGGCACCGCGGCACCGTGCTGCGAGGGCGGGCACGGCGACCGCCGACAGTTCCCACAGCACTCGGCCGATGAGATCGTCCGAGGGGCCGAGCAGCATCTGGGCCCGCTCGTTGACGTACATGACGCGCCCGTCGGAGTCGACGGCGAGGAAACCGTCGCTCATGTGCTGCAGGGCACGGCCGACCGAGTCCATGGCTGCCCGGGTCTCGGTGGTCTCCCACAGACGGCCCACCATACGGGCCGGAAGGCCGTCGTCACCCTCGGTGATCCGCCCCCTGGCCTCCACCCACCCGACAGTGCCGTCGGGGCGCAGCACCCGGTGCCTGACGCTGTACTCCCCGCCCTTGCGCAGGGACTGCTCCGCCTTGGTCACCACAGCCGGCAGATCCTCGGGATGGACCAGTGCGCGCCAGGTCTCGATCCGTCCGTCGAAGTAGTCCGGGGGCAGGCCGAGCACGAGCGCCATCTCGTCGTCCCAGACGATGTCACCGGTACGGATGTTCCAGTCCCACGCGCCGACCGGCACGGCCTCCCGTGCCGCCCGGAAGTCCGAGGCGGTGTGCCGGTCCGCGGAGCCGGCACCCAGCAGGTCGGCGATCCACCGTGCGGCCACGTCGAGAAGGTCTCGCTCGGCGGCGGTGGGCGGCCCGGGCCGCCTGGTCACGAGGGACAGTGCCCCGAGGGTGCCTCTCCCGTCGGACAGCGGAACGCCCACCACGCCGGTGTGCGGGGCGGGGGTCCGGCCGGGGGAGGCCGGAAGCCACACCACCGCGCGCTCCTGGATCGCCCGAGCGGCTGCTGCCCCTGCCTCGGCCCCGACCTCCTCCTGGCTGAGGCGGAGGCCTTCGGGTATTGCGCTGGTCAGCGCCGGTTGCAGGCGAAGACGGCCACCGGGCCCGTCGCACAGGTAGACCATGCCGATCAGGGCGTCGGCGGCGGTCACCGTCTGCCGCACCGCCGATCGCAGCGGAGCGGTTTCTGTATGTTCGCCCACTTTATTATCTTCGCACCGGGCGGCGTGGGGCAGCGGTGGGGTTCACGCCCCCGCGGGGCGCCCGAGCCGATGGGCTCGGCTGCGGGCGCCACGAGGTCGATGCCGCCTGTACGACGGCCTGGGTACGGGGCGCGGCGACGGACCCGGCGTCACCGTCCTCGACGACGATGTTGCCCGCACCGTCCGGCAGCCCGGTCACGGGCGTCTGCCCGGCCCCGCCCCCGCGTTGAGGATCTGCGTGGCCCTGGGGACGGCACGCGGGGGCGGCTGGCGGCCGGCAGTACGAACTCTCCTGCCGCGGCGGCCGACTGCGGCGCGGCTGCCGCCGAGGACGGGACGGCGGCGGGCGCGGTGACTTACGGTCCGGCGGGCGGCGCGCCCTTCATCGCGGGCTCAATCGAGGGTGGCGAGATGATCGGCGTCGCCGCCGCGCCACTCGATCAGAAGGATGGTCGCGTCGTCACTCGTGCTGCCGCCGCGTTCCTGCTTCAGGGCGTGGGAGAGCGCTCGCACCACTGCCCGTACCTCGGTGCGGTCGTGGAGAATGCGGTTGGTCCACTCGATGAGCTGCTCCTCACCGAACTGTTCCCCGCCGGTCTGGTGCTCCTCGAACAGGCCGTCGGTGAAGCACAGCAACCGGTCACCGGGTTGCAGCGTCCGCTCGCTGACCACCGGGTCCTCACCGCCGAAGCCGACCGGCAACGTGGTCGGGCTGTCCAGCCGGTCCACCACAGCGCGGTCTCGGATCAGGAACGGCGCCGGGTGGCCGGCGTTGACCCAGTGCAGCCGGCCTGTGGCGATGTTCAGAACCATCATCTGTGCGGTGACGAAGTGGTCGTGGCCGAACTGCTCATTGATGGCCCTGTCCATGAACGCGTACACCTGGGACAGATCGGTATCGGCCCGTCGCGTGTGGCGATAGGCGCCGATGGCCACCGTCGCCATGGTCGCCGCGTCCAGCCCGTGGCCCATCGCGTCGATCATGGCCAGGTGAAGGAGGTCGCCGTTGAGGGCGTAGTCGAAGCTGTCGCCGGCCACGTCGTAGGCGGGCTCCAGGATTCCTGCCACCTCGACCTGCGGAACAGTCATCGACAGCGGGGGCAGCAGCGACCACTGGATCTCCGCGGCCACACTCATCGGGGCGCTGCGGCGGGCCTGGAAGAACAGGTCGGTGTAGGCGTCCTTGGTGACGATCATGTCCGCGACCAGACCGGCGAGTCTGCGGAGCAACCGCCGGTCATCGTCATCGACGATGTCCAGAGTGACGGCCATCGCCCCGATCTGGTCGCTGCCGTCCAGGAGAGGCAGGTACATCCGCACACTGCCGTCCTGCGGCACCTCTACCACTCTGCGGCTCAGGAACGCCTCGCCGGCCGGGGAGCCGTCGACCGGCTCGGGGCTGCCGACCCTCAGCCTCCGGCCCGGCAGCGGCACCAGCAGCAGCTGTTCGTAGTCCTGCAGGAGGATGGAGACGTCCCGCCCTCCGACCCTGGCCACCTCTTCCGCGACGAGTGGGGCGATCAACTGCGGCGGCATCTCGTGGGCCCGGTCCAGCAGCACACCCAGCAGTCGTTCGCCAAACCCCTCCGACCGGTCCACCCCGATCCTGTCCGGCTTCCGCCCACCGTCCGTCATCGTGGTTCTGCTTCCCTTCGTCCCGGGGGATGGGGAACTCATTGGGCGGCAGTGTCCGCATGGTGTCCGCCAGGCGGTCCGGTGCCCCGGCTTCGTCGAACCGCAGCGGGGTGTGGGGCGATGCCGGCCGGAGCGACGCCGGCGCCTTCAGGCCCGACGCCGCCGACCGGCACAGGCTTGCATCGCCGATCGTGCAACGAGCCGATTACGCCACAGGCGGCATGTCGCCCCCCGACGCCCCTCGCCACAGCCACAGCGGCTACGAAGAGGCGGGTGTGCACGGCCCGTGTGAGTGGAGGGAACCTACCGCGGCTGTCGTGAATGCCGCTTCGGGCGTCGACGCACGGTAAAGGCGCAGGCGAGCATGCCGAGGCCCCAGGCGATCAACAGGGCACCCCACAGCGGCATGGTCACCTCTGGGACGAGAAGGCGGATCTCGACGCTCGTGCGGTTCTGGAAGATGAAGACCAGGGCGATCGCGGTGATCACAGCGAACGGTATGAGGCGGCGGACGCCGGGGCGGGAAAGGAACGGCGTGTGAGCCTTGTGGTCTGTGCTGGTCCCGGCCATGGGGTGCCTCTCCCTCAGGTGCCCCTGCATCCAGCATCCACTTTCCCCACGTGGCCCGCCACCGAAGGCGCCCGGCTCATTCGTCGTCGCCCAGCGCGGTCATCGGCGTGACACGGGTGGCACGGCGGGCGGGGAGGAGGCCGGCGAGGGCGGTGAGGACTGCCAAGCCGACGAAGACCAGCAGGAGTTGGGCTCCCGGGAGTCTCAGCGGCGCCTCGGTGACGACGGTGCGGATGAGGAGCCAGGCGTAGGGGACGCCGAGGGCCAGGCCGAGGACGCCGCCGAGGACTCCGTACAGGCCGGCCTCCATGGTGACGGTCCGGCGCAGTGCGCCGCCGCCCAGGCCCAGGGCGCGCAGCAGTCCGAACTCACGGGTGCGTTCGATCGCGGTCAGGCTGGTGGTGGCGGTGACGCCGACGACGGCGATGAGGACGGTCAGGGCGACCAGCCCCAGCGCGATCGTGCCCATCATCCGGACCGTTTCCCGGCCGCTGTCGCGCGTCTGAGCCAGCACGCTGATGCCGATGTCGTCGCGGTCGGGGAGTTCTTCCCGGATCAGGCTCTCCAGCGCCCGCTGTGCTTCTGCGCGGTCGCCGTCGGCATCGGCGATGACACCGCTCGCGTTCCTGGCGGCACCCAACCGGTCGAGATCGGCCGGTACGACGACTACGTCCGCGAGCAGCGGGCCCTGCCCCGGCAGCGTGGCCGCGACGGTCAGCTCGACGCCGCCGCGGCGATGGGGGTCCCCCCGCTCGAGCGAAGTCGAGAGTGGGGGAGGGAGCGTGAACGTGTCGCCCGCCGTCAGCCCGAGCCGCTCGGCCATCCTGGACGCGACGACCGCGTGCCCCGGGCCCAGGTCGGCGAGGGAGCCGGTGGCCGTGGCGATGTCCTTGCCGGTGGACAGGGCGCCCGGATCCAGGTCCGACACCTCGAACTCCGCGCCGCTGAGGGCGACTTGATGGGTGCGGTAGGCGGTGACATGGGTGAGCTGCGGGGATGCGGCGAATTGCCGTACGACGGTGGAGTCCAGGCCTGCACTGCCCGCCGCGACCCGGAAGTCGGCGGGGGCCTCGACCGCGTCGGTGCGTTCCATGTGGCCGCCCAGACAGGCGACGCAGACGAGGGCGCCGGAGACCAGGGCGACGCCGAGGGCGACGACGACGGAGACGGCCGCGGCCCGGCGCGGGGTGCCGCCGACGCCGCCGACCGCCAGCCTGCCGGTGGTGCCCGGGCGGCGCAGCGGCCATCCGGCGACTGCCAGGACCGGGCGGACCAGGAGCGGGCCCAGGGCGATCAGCGCAAGGAAGGCGAGACCCGCGGACGCGACCGTGGCGATCATGGCGAAGTCGCGGTCGCCGTCCTGCCCGGGCTGCGCGGCGAGCCACGCGGCCATGGCGGCGAAGGCGATCCCGGTGATGAGCCGGGCGGGGCCGATGCCGCGTTCGCCGGTGACCGTGCCCGCCGCGCGCAGCGCCTGAAGCGGGGACACGCGAGCCGCCGACAGGGCGGGGGCGAGGACCGCGCCGACCGTCAGCAGCATGGTCCCTACGACGACCAGCACGGCGTACGTCACGGGGAACCCCGGCGCGGACAGCTCCTGCCCCGCCCATCGGGCCACCAGGGGAGCCAGGTGCCCGGCACCCAGCGCCGCCGACACCCCGAGGCCGCCCGCGACCGCGCCCACCAGGGCGCCCTCGACGGCGAGTGCCGTCACCAGCCGGCTCTGCGGAGCGCCGATGGCGCGCAGGAGCGCCAACTGCCGCAGCCGTTGCGCGAAGACGATACGGAAGGTGGAGGTGGCGACCAGGGCCGCGGCGCCCACCGCCACGGCCAGGAACACGGAGATGAGCACGAAGATCTCACGCAGGTCCCCTCCGAGGATCTCGCGTTCCTCCTGGGCACGGACCGCGCTGCCGGACGCGAGCGACGCGCCGTCGAGCACGCCGCGCACCTGCTGGGACAGCTCGTCCGTCGGCACACCGTCCTTCGCGCGGATGTCGACGTGCTCGTAGCCGGGCAGATGCGCGAGGCGCCCGATGTGGGCGTCGGTGGTGTAGCCGCCGGACTGCTGCTCGGCGGTCGCGGTGCTCTTCACGACACCGGTGACGGCGACCGCGACCTTGACGGTCTTCTCGGCGTTCTCGGGGTCGGGGACCAGCAGGGTCGTGCGGGTGCCGGGGGCGAGCTGCAGTTCCTCGGCGGCCCGGCGGTTGACCGCGACCTCTCCGGCGCGGTCGGGGTAGTCGCCCTCGACCAGCCGGACCTGGGACAGCGGTCCGGTGCCGGGATCGGAGTGCAGCTCCAGCCAGTGCTCGGACGGACCGGCGATCGGTGCGCCGGAGTTCACGCGGCCGACGGCCTCGGCGACACCCGGCAACGCGCGGATCTGCCGCAGCGCGGCAGCGCTGATGTCGGAGGCGTCGGAGGTGTCGGCCGTCGCGACGAGGCTCACGGCCTCGGGTGTGCCGCGGAAGCGGTCGAGGGTGGTGTTCGTGGTGATCTGCTGGGCCATGACCGTGGCGAAGACCACGAAGGCGGCGACCAGGACCGACAGTCCGGTCGTCAGCGACCTGCCGGGCCGCCGCAGCAGTTCGGCCAGCTGCGAGCCGAGGACGCTCGCGCGCCAGGGGGCGTTCACCTGAGCCTCCTCACGGTTCCCACGGCCTGCGGGGCCTGCGGGTCCTTTGGGCCCTTCGGGTCCTGAGTGGCATCGACATCGTCGTCGACGACACGCCCGTCGGCGAGGACAAGCACGCGGTCGGCGTAGGAGGCGGCCTGCGGGTCGTGCGTCACCATGACCACGGTCTGGCCGAGGTCGCGCACGGATCGGCGCAGGAGGTCGAGGACCTCCGCGCCGGACTGCGAGTCGAGGTTGCCGGTGGGCTCGTCGGCGAACAGCACGACGGGCTGGGCCAGCAGGGCGCGGGCCAGCGCCACGCGCTGCTGCTGGCCGCCCGAGAGTTCGGAGGGCCGGTGGGACATCCGGTCGCCGATGCCGAGCACGCCGACGAGGTGGTCGAGCAGGTCGCTGTCGACGCGCCGGCCGGACAGGGTGACGGGCAGCACGACGTTCTCCAGAGCGGTCAACTGGGGCAGCAGATTGAACGACTGGAAGACGAAGCCGACCTTGTCCCGCCGTACGCGGGTCAGCTCCCGGTCGGACAGCCCGTTCAACTCCGTGTCACCCAGGATCACTTGGCCCGAGGTGGCCGAGTCGAGACCGGCCAGGCAGTGCATCAGCGTCGATTTGCCCGAGCCCGAAGGGCCCGCGATCGCCGTGAACCGTGCCCGGGCGAAACCGACCGTCACTCCGTCCAGGGCCCTGACCTCTGCCTGCCCCTGCCGGTAGACCTTGACCAGATCCACGGCCGCCGCGATGTGCCCTTGATTACCCATGGTTTCCCTTGGTCTCCCTTGGTCGCGGCGCGTCAGGACGCGATCGGAGGGAATTCGAGGGTGACCTTCGCGGTCGAGCAGTGGCCGTTGGCCTCGTCCGCCAGCTGTTCCAGCTCCTTCTTCTGCGGGGGCGTGCCCACCCCCTTCGCCTGCTGGGCCGCCCATCCGTTGTAGATCGATATGTTGGCGCCGAGGTATCCGTCATCGAGCTGCGACCTGAGCTGCCGCTCGCTCTTCACCCACTCCTCGACGCCGGCCTTGCCGCTGGGGATCTCCTGCGCGGAGTCGACGAGCCTCTGCGCCAGTCGGCAGTCGGCCCTGGACGCCTGGCTGGGCCGGTTGTGCTGGTTCCACCAATAGCTGCCCGCGACCGCGACGGCCGCGAAAACCAGCAGTGCGATGACGCCGAAAAGAATTGCCCTGCTGTTCTGCGGACGTGCGAGAGCAGCCATGATGACCTCCGGAGAATTCCGTACGACGCTCTTTTCGCCGTCCGGTACGGGCAATTCTCGAAGGCCGGGCATCGCGGCACATCGGCTCGGAACCTGATCTCCGCGCCGCGGATCTGCGACCGCAGTCAGAGGGCGGGACTACGACTGTGGGCTGACGAGCCCCGAGTCGTAGGCGAAGATGACGGCCTGCACGCGGTCGCGCAGGTCCAGCTTGGTCAGGATCTTGCCGAAGTGGGTCTTCACGGTCGCCTCGGCGATGAACAGCCGTTCGGCGAGCTCGCTGTTGGACAGGCCCTCGGCGATCAGACCGAGCACCTCTCGTTCGCGCAGGGTCAGCAGGTCCAGCCGCTCGTCGTGACGGGCCGAGGGCGCCAGTTTCCCCGCGAACCGGTCCAGGAGCCGGCGGGTGACGCGCGGGGCGACGACGGACTCGCCGCCCGCCACGACACGGATCGCTGTCACGACCTCCTCGGGCGGGGTGTTCTTCAGCAGGAAGCCGCTCGCCCCGGCCTGCAGCGCGGCGAAGGCGTCCTCGTCGGTGTCGAAGGTGGTGAGCACCAACACCCGTGGCGCATCGGCGAGTTGGTTCAGTCGCCCGGTCGCCTCCACCCCGTCCATGACGGGCATCCGGATGTCCATGATGACGACATCGGCTTCGGTGCGGGCCAGCAACGTCAGGGCGTCCGCGCCGTTCTCCGCCTCGCCCACGACCTCGATGTCGCTCTGCGCGGCCAGCACCATCGCGAACCCGGCCCGGATCAGCGGCTGGTCGTCCACCACGACGACCCGGATGGGCCTGCTCATGTCACTCATGCACCTGTCCTCACCGGAAGTTCCGCCTCGACCTGCCATCCCGCGCCCAGACGCGGCCCGGCGGTGAAACTGCCGCCGGACACCTCAACCCGCTCGCGCATCCCCACCAGCCCGTTCCCACCGCTGACCCGCTCCGCCGCCGCCCCGGGGCCGGCCAGCCTGCCGCCCCCGTCGTCGACCACGCTGATCAGCACGGCATCCCCGTCGAACCGCAGCGTGATCGCGACCTGCGCACCGGGACCGGCATGCCGCAGCACATTGGTCAGGCTCTCCTGGACCACCCGCAGCACGGTCAGCTCGTCTCCCGTCGACAGCCCGCCCCGGTCCCCCTCGACCACCAGGTCCACCTTGAGCCCCGCGGCACGGGCCCGCTCGGCCACCGTCTCCAGGTCCTCAAGCGACACCCGGCGGCGACCGGTGTCCGCATCCTGCCCGGAGGTCCGGCCGGCCCGCAGGACCCGCACGATCCGGTGCATGTCCTCCAGCGCGTCCCGCCCGGTGTCGCCGATCGCCTTCAGAGCCGAACCCGCCTTGTCCGGATCCGACTTGAGGGCGTACCCGGCGCCGTCCGCCTGAAGGATCATCACCGCCAGACTGTGGGCCACCACATCGTGCAACTCCCGGGCGATCTCGGCACGCTCCTCGGCGGCCGCGATCCGCACCAGGTGCTCACGCTCCCGTTCGGCGGTGGCGGCCCGGGCCTCCAGGCTGTCCACGTAGAGCCGGCGGGTCCGCAGCACCAGAGCGGTCATCCACACGGCCGCACAGACACCACCGAGGGCGACGATGTCGGCGACGCTCTCGTCGCTGCCCAGAGCCACTGCCGAGCCCAGCACCACGACCGCGCCCGCCGTGTAGGCATGCCACATCCGCCGGGCATGGGTGACCACCGAGACCATCGCGACGATCAGTGCGATGTCGTACGCCGCCGGCGCGGACGCCAGCGCGTACTGGACCAGCGCGAGCACCGAGACCATGCCCATCACGGCCATCGGCCGACGCCGACGGAACACCAGAACCAGAGCCATCGCCGAGCCGACAAGCTGGTCGTACCCGTCGTCGTACCGCAGGGCCACGCAGACCACCAGCACCGCGATGGCGATGTCGTACGCCGTGTGTATCCACGGCAGTGCCTGTATCCGGCGCAACATGCCGAACAGGCTACGACATTGCTCCGCGCTGTTTTCCTGAAGGGAAGCCAATTCCAGACGCCAGGCAGCACACAACACACCGACAATTCCAGAGCACAAAGTTCGAAGTCACCGTCAGGATCCGCGATCCAGAATCAGAGGGAACTCGTGCGTAGATTGAGGCCGGTCGTCGTCGGCGCCTGATGGCATCCGCCGGAATGCGCGGCAACGACCGGAACCCCCGCCCAGACGCCGCAACAACCAACTGTCCGCCCCAAGTCAGGGGCAGTGGAGACTGTGAGGCAGTTCTCCCCGATGTGATCAGGAGCCCCAGTGGACGACATGGAATTCGCCGACGCTCTGGAGACAGTCTTGCGGGACCTCAAAGCACAGTGCGCGGTGCAGCCAGACATACGTGCGGACGACGAGTTCGGGATCGTGCTCTGGGCCCCGGACGGTTCCGGCCATGGCGTGACTCCGCATCCGGATGGCACCGCCGCAGAACTGCTCGTGCACCTGGCAGATCAGGTCCAGGACTGGGCGGTGGAGACACTGTGGTCCGAAGGCGCATCGGCGGTCTGGCCACAGTGCCCGACACACCCTGACACGCACCCGCTGACGGCGACTGTCCGTACGGACACGGCGGTGTGGGCATGCCCGAAGGGGGGAAGGACGGTGGCCCGGATCGGGGAGCTGAAGACCCGCTAGAGCGGGCCAGGAAGAGCGGGGCGCGTCCTCCGCGGAGGGCTGCGTAGAGTACGCGCGGTCATCGATGGGAGAAGATGGTGGACGCGGTCGAGTTCCCCCTCAGCGCGCGGGTGCGTGGGGCCCGGCGATGGCTCGTCGCCGCGAGCGCGGCGGGTGCCGTACTCGTGGGAGCCGCCGTGGCGTCCGTGGTCGCCGACGCCTCCGGCTGGGCGTCCGTGCCGCGGGCGATTCAGGCAGGTTTGGTGCTGGTGACGCTGCTCGTGCTGCCCGTCGCATGGGTGGGAGTGCACGCTGTGTGGGCGCTGCGCGGGCGCGCCGAGCTGTTCCGCGCCGCCGAAGAGCACCCGCGGCGGCGTCCCACCGACCGGCAGTTGGTCGACCACCTGCGCAACGAGCACCCGCTCACGCCACTGTGGTGGATGGTTGCCGTCCTCGGCAGCCTCGGCGTGTTCTGTCTCGGGTTCGCGCTTCCGTTCGCCCTGGCGGACGGCGCCGTACTGGCCGGTGCACTCCTCGGGGCCGGGCTCGCCGTGTCCCTGACCGCCCTGGCCTTGGCCGTGCCCGGCATCCGCCGCGCTGCCCGCCAGGGCTCCGAGGACCGAAGGCTGCGTACCGAGCTGTGGCACCTGCCCACCGCCGTCGAACGCCGGCTCACGATCCCGCTCCTCGGCGCCGGCGACGGGGCACATCTTGGTGCCTGAACACACGGCCGGCGCCTCCGGCTCGGGATTCATTCGGAGGCGGCCTCAGCCGGCAGCCAGGACCTCATTGATGAGCAGTGTGTTCTCCCGGTCCGCAGCGTCGCCGACGGCGAACTGGCCGCGGACGTAGGCGTACGCGATGCCGAGGCCCGGGCTGGCGAACGCGGCGGAGCCGGCTGCCCCCGCGTGGCCGAAAGCCTGGGAGCCGAGGGCGGGGGAGCGGACGTCGTAGAGCTGGAAGCCCAGCGTGAACCGGCTCTCGGCCTTGGTGACGACGTCCGGTCCCACCGAGTGGGGCCGGGTGAACGTGGCGACCGTGTCCGCGGTGAACAGCGGCGGTGTCCCGTCGAGACCGCCGAGGAGAGCCGCGTACGCTCCCGCCGCACCCCGTGCGGAGGCGACACCGCCCGCCGAGCCCTGGCCGAGTTCCCGGACGCGCCGGACGTTCGAGAAGGTGGCCAGGTCGGGCAGGTGCCGGGTGCTGAAGGCGATGGCGCCGAGGTCCTGGCCCTCCGGGGGGTCCTCGGGGGGCGTGATCTGTCCGGGCTCCGGGGCGGCGGGTCGCATCGGCCGGTAGCGGGGCTCCAGCTCCTGCGGCAGGCCCAGATGGAAGCTCAGCCCGTGCGGGCGGCGCACCCGGTGCTCCCACCAGTCGTGCAGGGTCCGGCCCGTGGCACGGTGTACGACCTCGCCGACGAGTGCGCCGATGACCAGGCCGTGGTAGCCGAAGGCCGTGCCGGGCTTCCAGTAGGGCTTCTGTGCGGCGAGCCGCTCGGCGAGCACACGGTCGTCGGCCAGTTCCTCGACGGTGAAGTGCTCGTCGACGCCGATGACGCCGGCCTGGTGGGCCAGCAGTTGCCGCAGGGTGATGTCCGCCTTGCCGGCCTGTCCGAACTCCGGCCAGTACGCGGCCACTTCCCGGTCGAGGTCGAGACTTCCGTCCTGGACCAGCAGGGCGACGACCATGAACACCGCGCCCTTGCTCACCGAGTACACGCCGAAGAGCGAGTCGCCGTCCACCTCCGGACCCGCCCAGAGGTCCACCACCAGCCGCCCGTTCCGGTACACCGCCAACTGTTGTCCAGGGGTCTCGGGCTGTGCGTCGATCACGTCGGCGAAGGCGGCGCGCACTCCTTCGTACCCGCTGTCCGTCCACCCGTGGACCGGGTGTGCCTCATGGGCCTTCATGTCGGTATCTCCTCCTTGGTCGGCGTCCGCGGGTCACAGGGCCCTGACATGGCTGGTGACACGTCCCTCCTCGTCTCCCTCCTCGTACAGGTGGAAGGTGAGCGCGAGTGGGGCTTCGTGGGTCTTCCAGGATTCCTCGGGGCCCTGCTCCCAGGGGAGGAGCGCCGTGGACGCGATGCCCGGGGCGCAGAGCAGGGGCCGGCCCGCGAAGGCGGTCGTGGCCGCTGTGTGGGCGTGGCCGCACAGGACGGCGAGCACCTGGTCGTGACGTTCGAGGACCTTTGCCAGGGCCGTCGGCTCGCGCAGGGCGATCCCGTCGATGTACGGCAGGCCGAGCGGCGTCGGCGGGTGGTGGAACGCGACGAAGGACGGCCGGTCGGGGGCGGCCGCGAGGGTGTCGTCCAGCCACCGCAGCGTCTGGGGTTCCAGCGCGCCCTCGGGCCGCCCGGGAACGGAGGAGTCGCACATGAGGATCCGTACGCCCCCGATGTCGTGGACCTCGTCGACCGGGGCCGGCCCGGCGGGAAGGCCGAGCAGGACCTCGCGGAACTGCGGCCGGGAGTCGTGGTTCCCGGGACACAGCAGGACGGGGTGACGGTCGTGGAGCGGAGCCAGTACCTCGCGGGCCTGGTGGTACTCCGCCTCGGTCCCGTGATCGGCGATGTCGCCGGTGATGAGAACGGCATCGACCGTGCCGGGCAGAGCGGTGAGGTACTCCACCACTCGCCGGGCACGGTCCGCGCTCTCGGCACCGCCGTCCAGGTGCAGGTCGCTGAGGTGGGCCAGCACGGTCATGCCTTGGCTTCTTCGACCGGCTGTTGCGCGGGATTCTGCGCCTTGGTGCGCTTCCCGTGGCGCCAACGGGCCCAGGTTCCCAGGCACATCGCGGCGGACACCGCCATGATCCCGATGAAGGTGTGCTGCGACTGGTGCAGCCTCGGGTCGAGGAACTGGGTGATGTAGGTGATCAGCAGGTTCGTCCCGAACAGCATCGAGACGGTGATCGGCTCGGTCCGCACGATGCCCTGCTGCAGCAGGTAGAGGGAGATGATGACTCCGACGACGCTGATCGCGAGGATCGCCCCCACGTTGCCCGGGGAGTACGGCCCGAAGCTGTCGCGGACCACGAGCAGGGTGAGCGTGGCCACGATGAGGGCCACGAAACGCGAGGCCATCATCTGCGGGACGGTCATGCCGGCGTCGCCGAGCCGCTTGGTGTAGTAGGTGACCCCCGACAGGGAGATCGAGGTGAGGAAGCACATCACCAGCCCGAAGACCAGTTCCCCGGTGGGCACTTCACCGATGGCCGACGCCCCGTCGGACGCCATCGCCAGCAGGTAGCCCATGGCCGCCAGCATGGCCGCGGCCGCGGCCAGCTCCAGCGGGAGGGCCTTCGTGCCGGGGCGGAGCTTGAAGCCGAGCACGATGGTGATGGTGGGCCCGAGCCCGATGATCACCGAGTTGGCCACGGCGGGCTCAAGGACGGTGAACGCGTACAGCACCGCGATCCAGCAGACCGCGGTGGAGATGTTCAGCATGATCACGTCGGGCAGGCAGCGGCGCACCACGGACTTCAGCGCCTGCTTGTCGCGCAGGGTGAGGAAGTAGAAGGCCTGGGCGATGACGAAGGAGTTGAAGGCGATGAACTCCGGTGAGAGGCCCTGGACCAGGGCGCCCTCGAAGACCGACTTGGTGGAGTTGATGACGCAGTAGCCGAGGACCAGCAAGGGGCCGGCGGCCAGGGCGAGGCGGGCTTCAGACGACATCGTAGAAGCCCTCGCCGTCCAGGTAACGGGCCGTCATGTAGTCGTGCGTGACCACGCCTTCCACCTCGTGGAGGAGGTGGACGAGCATCGGGTAGGTGATGTCGTTGACCGTCCGGGACATCTCGTCGCCCGGCTGCACCTTCAGGAGCACGTCGTGGAAGCTCTCCAGGGCGCGCAGTTCGGACAGCTTCGGGTAGTCGACGAGCTTGCCGCCCTCCGGCGCGATCATGTTGACGCAGACCGCGTGCCGAGCGACCTCGTAGTCGGTGTGCCTACGGGCTTCGAAACCTGCCGGGTCGGTGTAGGCGAGCACCGTCCACTCCAACTGGCTCTCACCGATCGCCGCTCGGGTGAGCAGCGGGAGCATCGCGCCGCAGACCCGGGCGCCGGTCTCGACCAGCCGGGGGCCCTGCGGGGTGAGCTTCAGCTCGGTGTGCGCGGGGCCGTTGCGGATGCCCAGTGCGTCGAGCACGGAGAAGGCGTAGGCGGCCAACAGGTCCTGTTCGGGGCCCTGTCGGACCATCAGCGCCGAACCGCCGAGCAGATCCCGGACCCCGTTGACCCCGAGGTGCTGGGTCTTCCACAGGTCGCACACGTAGTGCTCGCCGTCCAGGCTGACCGTGTTGACGTAGTACTCGGCCCCCACCAGGTACTCCTGGGCGACCACCGCGTCGTTGCGCAGCCCCAGGGCGCTGTCGGCGCCGACGAGTGACGCGAAGGCGGAACGGACTTCCGCGGCGGTGGAGCAGAAGGACACGCCGTCGTTGAGCGCACTGCGCACCGGCTTGAGGACCACGGTCCGGTCGGTTTCGCCGTACCAGGCCAGCAGGGTGTCGAGATCGCCGGCGAGAATCTGGTCGGCGGCCGGCACTCCGGCGGCCTTGACCGTTTCCACCATCCGGAACTTGTCCCGTCGAGCGGTGCTCAGCGCGGTTCCGTTGGTCCGCAGGTCCAGTGCCTCGCTGAGTACGTCGGCCAGTTCGACGCCTATCTCGGCGCCGGGCAGCAGCGCGACCGGGGTGTAGGGGGCGATGGCGGCCAGCGTCTCGGCCACGTCACCGCGGTGGACGACGGTGCCCAGGAAGTCGTCGGGCCGGAAGGTCGCGCCGAAGACCGGGGGTGGTTCCTCCAGGCTCTGCACATGGAGGCAGTCGTAGCCCCGGGCGCGGAAGAGCGGCGCGAGATGGCATGCGCTGGAGTAGGCGTCGACGATGGCGACGACGGGGCGCGGGCCCTGGGGGGTGCTCATACGGGGTTCCTTCAGTTGTGGGCGCGGGGTGCCGCGCAGGGCGTGGAGGTGATGCGGTCGACAGCGGCTCTGACCAGGCCCACGAAGAGCGGGTGCGGGCGGGTCGGGCGCGAGCGCAGCTCGGGGTGGGCCTGCGTGGCGACCAGGTAGGGGTGGATCTCCCGCGGGTACTCGACATGCTCGACGAGCCTGTTGTCCGGGGAGGTGCCGGAGAAGACGATGCCGCTCTTCCTCTCGAGGTCCCTGCGGTAGGCGTTGTTGACTTCGTAGCGGTGGCGGTGGCGTTCCGCGACGTACTCCTTGCCGTCGTACACCTCGCGGACAAGGGAGCCCTCGGCGAGCTTCGCCGGGTAGGTGCCCAGGCGCATCGTGCCGCCCAGGTCGCCCTCGCCGGCCACGATGTCGAGCTGCTCGGCCAGGGTGGAGATGACCGGGTGGGCGGTGGCCGCGTCGAACTCGGTGGAGTCGGCGTCCAGGATGCCGGCGAGGTTGCGGGCCGCCTCGATCACGACGCACTGCAGGCCGAGGCAGATACCGAGCAGCGGCACCCTGTTCTCACGGGCGTACCGGATGGCGCCGATCTTGCCGGAGACCCCTCGGTCGCCGAAGCCGCCGGGGACCAGGACGGCGTCCACGTCGGAGAGTTGCTTGTGTGCACCGTCCTGCGTTCCGCACTTCTCCGACTCCACCCACTTGATCTTGCACCGCGTTCTGTTGGCGAAACCTCCCGCGCGCAGCGCCTCGGTGACCGAGAGGTAGGCGTCGGGCAGGTCGATGTACTTGCCGACCAGCGCGACGGTGATCTCGTGGTCGGGGTTGTGGACGCGGTCGAGCAGGTCGTCCCACCGCGTCCAGTCCACGTCGCGGAACGGGAGGTTCAACTTGCGCACCACGTAGGCGTCCAGGCCCTCGGTGTGCAGCACCTTCGGGATGTCGTAGATCGACTTCGCGTCGACGGCGGCGACCACGGCGGCCTCGTCGACGTCGCACATCAGCGAGATCTTCTGCTTGATCGCCGCCGGTACGTCGCGGTCGGCGCGCAGCACGATCGCGTCCGGCTGGATGCCGATGTTCCGCAGGGCGGCAACCGAATGCTGGGTGGGCTTGGTCTTCAGCTCTCCCGAGGGGCCGATGTACGGCAGGAGCGAGATGTGGACGACGAAGACGTTGTCACGACCGACCTCGTGACGGACCTGGCGGACGGTCTCCAGGAACGGCAGCGACTCGATGTCGCCGACCGTGCCGCCGACTTCGGTGATGACCACGTCGACGTCATCCGTGGCCATGCGGCGGATGCGGTGCTTGATCTCGTGGGTGATGTGCGGGATGACCTGCACGGTGTCGCCGAGGTACTCGCCGCGCCGCTCCTTGGCGATCACGGTCGAGTACACCTGGCCGGTGGTGACGTTCGCCGAACCGTCCAGGTCGACGTCGAGGAAGCGCTCGTAGTGGCCGATGTCCAGGTCGGTCTCGGCGCCGTCGTCGGTGACGAACACCTCGCCGTGCTGGAAGGGGTTCATCGTGCCAGGGTCGACATTGAGGTACGGGTCCAGCTTCTGCATCGTGACCCGAAGACCCCGCGCCTTCAGCAGCACCCCCAGGCTGGAGGCCGTCAGGCCCTTGCCGAGCGAGGAGGCGACACCCCCGGTGACGAAGATGTGCTTGGTCGTCGTTGCTGTGCGCGGCTTGGCCAAGGCGGGGCTCCGGTGGTCGCGAGGGCAGGGGAAGCGGGGGCGAGGAGAAGCGGGGCAAGGAGAAGCAAGCAGGGCGAGGGAGCTGCCCCGGGCGTGCTCAGTCCGCCGTGGCCTTCACGGGCCGCGTGAGCTGCCCGTCCGGAGGCGGATCCAGATCGGGCGGGTCATGAGAGAAGGCCCCCCGGGCCACGGCCCGCTCCAGCCACCAGCCGGCGAACTGTGAGGTGAAGATGGCGGTGAGCACCAGCGTGGTGAACAGCGAGGCGTTGATGATCCCCGCGTCGTAGGACACGGTGGCGAGCACGATGCCCGGCCCGCCGCGCGCGTTCAGCGCGACAGCGAGGTCCAGGGACTCCGCCTTCGGCCGCTTGGCCAGCCGGGCCCCGCCGTACGCACTGGACGCCTTCGCGACACAGGCCACCAGGATGAATCCCCCGGTGAGCCAGGGGTCGAAGGAATGGACCAGGTCCAGCTTCAGGCCGACGACCGCGAAGTACACCGGGATGAAGAACCCGGACGCGAAACCCCGGAGATGACCGAGCGCGTCGCTTCGCGAGAGGCCCCCGGCCATGCCGGACAGCAGACCCACGACGAACGCGCCGAACATGGGCGCGACCCCGAGGAACACGCAGCTCGCGGCCACGGCAAGGATGACGGCCATCCGGACCGCCACCTGGCCGAGTGACCGGTCCGCCGTACCGGACGTGGCGCCCGGCAGGCGCCGCAGCGCCGCTGCCGCCAGCACCATCAGGCCGAAGAAGGCCACCGACGCCACGGAGTGGTAGGCCGCCGAGCCGTTCGCCGAGCTGATCCCCAGCGTGTGCGCCAGGCCGAAGCCGTTCTCCTTGCCGCCCGCGACCATACCCAGCGCCACGGACAGGATCACGTTGAGGACGATGTCCTCCAGCACCGCGACCGACAGCACGATCCGTGCGAACGGGGTCCGGATGATGCCCAGGTCCAGCATGATCCGGGAGATCACCGGGATGCTGGTGATCGCGATGGAGCAGGCGATGACCAGCGTCAGGGCCGACACGTTGGCGGCCGACCCGAGCACGTCCCCGGTGTCGATCGCCTTGACCATGAGCAGGCCCAGTGCGAAGGGCACGACCATGCCCGCCACCGCGATCAGGACCACGGACCGGCCGTCCTTGCGGGAGAAGACCGTACGCATCTCCACGCCCGCGGTGAACATCAGCAGCAGCATGCCGACCTGGTAGACCAGCGTCAGCCCGGACGCCACGGGACCCGTCCCGGGGAAGAGCCAGGTCTGCGCCTGCGGCAGCAGCTGGCCCAGCACGGTCGGCCCCAGGAGCAGCCCGCCGAGGATCTCACCGATCACCGGGGGCTGCCGGAACCTGGCGAAGAGCCGCCCCACCGCGTGGGCCGAGGCCAGGAGCAGGGCGAGGGCCGTCAGGACGCGGAAGAGATCAACCTGTGACACGGGCGTCCAGGCTGAAGCGGGAGGCCACGGCGGAGGAGGAGCCCGTGTACTTGCCGTCGTAGCCGACCGGCTCGCCCTGCATGGACCAGAAGGCCAGCTTGCCGATCACCATGCCCGGGTACACCCGCACCGGGTGAGCGACCTTCATCTCCAGCGTCCACGGGAAGACGGCACCGCTGTGTCCGAGCGGGGCGGAGAACTGGATCCAGATGCCGAGCGTCGAGGCGGACCGGCAGGCGTAGAGGGTGGCGGCGTAGTGCGGGCTTCCCATCGCCTCCATGGTGCCGCCGAGGTAAAAGCGGCCCGGTTCGAGGATCATGCCCTCGGGGCCCATCTTCACGTGCGAGGCCTCGGGCGGCTCGAAGCAGTCGATGACGTCCTGCTCGTACCAGAGGAGGTCGTCGGCGAGCCGGAAGCCGTAGCTGTTCGGCTCGATGCGCTCCGCGTCGAAGTCGTCGATGTGGATACGTCCCGCTCGCACCTCGGACAGGATCTCGGGCCCGCTCAGAATCACAGCCAGCTCCCCAACAGCTCGTGGACGGTGGACCGGTAGGTGTCCAGGCCCGCCCCGTTGTCGATCACGGCATCCGGCTCGATCAGGTCGATCTCCCGGGTGGAGCGGTCCGCGCGCGAAGGGTCGCCGCGCCCGGCCAGCCGTTCCTGGCGCAGTTCCTCGGCACAGGTGATGCGCAGGACCCGGAACCCGTGCCCGCGCAGCGCCGGGGCGTCCACGTGCGGGTCGCGCAGATCGTCGTTGACGACGAGATCCGCGTCGACCGCGGCGAGCCGCGCGGCGAAATCGTCCGCCAGCGACTCGGGCCGGATCCGGCGCATCGCGTCGGCGAGCGCCTCCATCAGGACCTGGTCCTGGGCCCCTTCGTGGAGGGAGCCGCCCGCCCTGCGGTACACCTGCTCCTGCAGGTCGTACAGCGGGGTGGCGAGCTTGACCCGGGCGTACGCCAGGCCCTTGTCCCGGGCGAACTCCTCGATGAGCGTGGCGCAGGTGGACTTGCCCGCGCCGGCCAGGCCGACGACGGCTATCCGTAGGGGGCGGCGGGCTTCGGTCGTCGTCATCGGTTCTCCTGCTCGGAGGTCGTGGTGGTGTCGGCGGGGCGACGGCCGAGGACCACGTCCGGGTCGACGTCGAGCGTGCCGTGCAGCCGCACCATGGCCACAGAGCCCAGCACGGTGCGCAGTTCGCCCAGTGAGCGGTAGAACCGCGTGTAGTCCGGGACCAGGTGCGACTGCCAGGTGAAGAAGGTGGTGTCGACCTGACGGTCCACGATCTTGTTGAGGTGGGCCCAGCGCTCGTTGTCGTCCGTGAGTTGCCGGACGGTCAGCGGCTCCCCGGGCTTGACCTCGGGCAGCAGCAGCGCGGTCAGCCGCTTGGGCTCGGCCGTGAACTCCGCGCCGAGCCAGGACTCGAAGACATCGGGGTCCATGAGGATCTTGTGGCCGGGCTCGTACGTGTCGACCTGATCGTCGACGCCGTCGCGGACCATCTGCTCCAGCCGCGCGTCGGCCCGGATGGTGCCGACGCCCACATACGGGTAGTCGCGCCACGGGTGGACGAGGACCGCGCCGTCCTCGATCGTGCAGAACAGCTTGTCGCCGGTGAAGTACCGCCATCCCGGCCGCCGCAGGACGGACAGCAGGGTGGTGGTCTTGCCGGCGCCCTTCGGCCCGGCGATGATCACGGCCTCGCCGTCGCGGTGCACCCCCGAGGCGTGGAGGACGACCGTGCCGAGGTTCTCCTCGTTGCGGATCACGAGATCGCGGACGAAGTCGAGGACCTGGACGGTGGACTTCTCGGTGATGCGCAGCGCGAAGGTGTTGTCCTTGGCGGTGTCCACGGGAGCGTCGAGCAGGGTCGCCCGGTTGATGTACCGGCGGCGGCCGCCCCCGTCCACGATGTGCGCGTCGAAGTTGAACTCGGCGGCGTTGCTGCGGCGCACGATCGACTGGGGCGTCTCCCAGACCTCGGCGGCGACATCCGCTTCCGGGTCGTAGCCGCGCACGTCGATCCGGAAGGTCGGCTCGTGGGCCGCCTCGGCGGAGATCAGGTGCCGGAAGAAGCGACGCACCGGCTCGAAGACGGCCTCGGCGTCCGTGGCCACGTCGAACCGCACGGTGGTGTGCAGGAAGTTCAGGTACAGGCTCATGTCAGGTCTTTCTCCGGTGCACGGTGTGACGCGGCGCAGGCCGACAGGGAGCGCATCAGCGCGTCCGCGTGAGCCTGGAAGGACTGGGACCAGATGGGTTCGAGGAGCGGGGCCAGACCGTCGACGCCCAGCTCGAACGCGAGGGAGAGACGGACCTGGGTCCCGGCCGGCGCGGCGGTGACGGCCCACTCGCCCGACAGCTGCTCCAGGTCGCCCGTGGTCTGCTCGAAGCGCAGCCGCAGGCCCGGACCGGCGGCCTCCCGCTGCACCCAGGTCACTTCACTGCCGTTGAGCAGCACCTTCCACTCGTTGAGCCGGAAGGTCTTGTCCTGCTCCGACAGCGGGCGTACGCCGACCACGTGCCGGGCCTGCGACGCGATCCTCGCGCTGTCCTTGACCAGCGCCCACATCTCGTCGGGGGTTCGCCCCTCGACGAGCATCTCCGCCTGAATCTCAGGCATGTTCACCTCACCTCTCTGTTTCAGGCGGCCTTCATGAAGGGGGCCAGGAATCCGATGTCGAGCCCGGCCGCGCGGGCGAGGACGGCCCAGACCCGCAGGGTGTGCAGCATGTCCCGCTGTCCCTCGGCCACCAGCCGGTCGGGCAGCTCCCCGGGGAAGGCCGCCAGCAGCCGTTCCCACAGGATGTGGATCTCCTCGACCGCGCAGCTGTCGCCGCCGAACTCCTCGTACAGGCCGAAGACCTCGGCCAGTTCGGGGCCGGTGGCGTCGACCACCTCCCGCATCCCGTACTCCAGGGCGACCGCCAGGCAGTGGGCGTCATCCACCGGGGCGCGGCCGGCCAGCCGCTGGTCGATGTCCAGGAGCTGCTCCAGGAAACGGAGCTTCGCGGCCTGCTGCATCTGCGGCTGCTCCGTGCCTCCTTCGAGGTCCTCGATGTACGCCCGCCCCTCGGCCAGCATCAGCCAGGCGGCCTGCACCCAGGCCTCGACGGCCTGCGGACCGGCCATGACGTGCCCGGCCCGTACCGACGGGAACGCCGTCAGCTCGGCGGCTGCCCGCGTGGCGCGGGGCGTGCGGCCCTCGGTCATGTCCGACTCCTTGTTCGCGTACGTGGTCATCGGCCCGCCTCCGTGACCGGGTAGCCGATGCGCAGTGCGGCCGCGCCCGCGCGCAGCGCCCGCAGCAGCGAGGCCGCGGACTTCGCGTCGAGCCCGGCCAACTCGTCCAGGCCGACGGCGGGGCCGGTGAGCGGAAGGTCCCTCTCCGCGCCGACACCGGGGAGCACGACCCCGTTTCCGGAGCCCATCAGGAGCGCCGAGCCGGCGAGGAACGGCTGTACGGATCCGGTGAGTTCGGCGCGCACGGTGACCGTCTCGGCGGTACCGGTGGCCCGTACGGCGTCGAGGGCGAGCGCGGCGAACGCCCCGGCCAGCGGCTCGCCGGCGGCGGCCGGACGCAGGGCGGCGCCCACGCCCTTGCGCAGCCGCTCCACGTCGGAGGCGACCGCTTGGAGCCGGTCGTCGTGCCAGCCGCCCTCGGCCACGAGCCGCGTCCAGCGCAGCGCGTACCACTTGCGTGTGGTGTAGACGTCGCCGTGGTGCGACAGCAGCGCGTCCATCAGGTGCAGGAGCACGTTGTACGCGTAGCCGACCCGTCCGCGGGCCTCCCCGGCGGCCTCGGCCAGCACGCAGTGGACGGCCTGCTCGACGGCGGTCTGCACAGAGGCCCGGCTCCAGACCCGGCTGAGCGGGGGCAACCAGTCGAGATACGGCGCGGAGCCGTCCAGGGCGATGCCGTTGACAATGCGTTCGGTCTGCTTGCGGCGCGGCTCGCGCTGCTTGTCCCAGGCCCGGAAGCCGGACACGGTCTCCTCGGCCGGCAGGCCGGCGAGCCGGTGCAGCTCGTCGAGGTTGGAGGCGAGTTCGGCCCGGCTGAAGGAGACGACCTCCAGGTGGTGCCCGTTCTCGAAGATCTTGGTGGAGATCCGGGGGCCGTCGATCTCGGCCTCCTGGATGCGGATGAAGTCGAGGTCACTGGTGGGGTTGGCCAGCCCGTGCACCGGGGAGCTGGTCAGCATCAGCAGGCCCTCGCCGACCCGTTCGCGCATCAGGTCGGACAGCCACTCGGCGTCCAGGGACCGGCTCGCGAGGAACGCGGCCACATGGGCGTGGCGGCGTGCTGTCAGGTCGGCCGGGGCCAGGACGTGGGGAAAGCCGGACGGCATACCATCAACTTTCTTCGGTCGGTTCGAATGTGCCGGGGGCGTGTGGGCCCGCCAGGGCGGGGTCCACGCCGAGCTGGCCGAGGACCAGCGCGGCCGGCCAGGTGTTGTCGATGACGCCCTCCCGGCCGTCGGCCGCGATGCCCGGACCGACGGCCGCGTGGACGGCGTGGAGCCTGCTGTCACCGGTGTAGACGACGTGGGCGCCCGTCTTCGGGACCCGCCGCACCACCCCCTCCTCGCCCAGGAGTTGGGCGGTCGGCTGGTAGTCGTCGGCGAGGGCGACATAGGCGACGAAGGGATCGGCGCCCGGGTCGGCCGCACGGACACCGTTCCGGTCCAGGAAGCCGGCCACGACGGGCCGCCCCGTGTCGGGGTCGGTGAGGGAGCTCAGGGCGGTGCGGGCCTGCTCCATGGCGGCCCGGGCTCGTACGGGGTCGCCGGCCAGGCTCGGTCCGGTCCACAGGGAGCCGTTGTTCGCCGGGTGGTAGAACACCGTTGAGCCGTCGGCGTCGAGGCTCCCGTCCGGGGCCGTCCGGGCCAGGCCGGCGCGCACCAACTGGTCGTTGACGTGGACGAGATGAGTGCTCCCGACCATGCCGTGGTCCGCGCCGAGCACCACCGTGTCCTCGGGCCCCGCACGGTCCAGCATCCGGCCCAGCACGGAGTCGGACCACTGGTAGCAACGCCGGATGTACGACCACACCGCCTCGGAGATGTCCGGGCGGTGGGCCGCGCTCTTCTCGTCGCACCAGCCGAGCAGTTCATGACCGACGTCGTCCGTCATCGGAAGGTAGACGACGACCAGATCCGCTTCGTGCGTCTCCAGTACGGCATCGGCCGCGGCGCCGAAGGAGCGGGCCACGCACTCCACCGAGGAGAGGAACACCTCCTCGGCGCTGCCGTCGCCGCCCTCCGCCAGCCGGGGGCCGAAGACCCCCTCCCGGTAGAGCGGGCCCACCCCCTCACCGGCGAACGGCGGGCACTGGGCGAGCCGCTGCAGCGTCTTGCGATTGCGCCCGGCGAAACGGGGCTGCCAGACACCGGTGTGCGCCAGCAGGAGCCGGCCGCCGGTATCGACGCAGGAGATCCAGGTGCCGTGCTCGCGGTCCAGCTCCAGCGGCTGCCAGCCGGTACCGGGTTCGAGCAGCAGTCCGTCCCCGCCGTGGCCCCCCGGCGCCCCGGTGACCTGCACCCGGACCCGCCGGGAGGGCTCCGCCTCCACCGAGACCGCGACCCGGAACCCACCGATCCGCCAGTCCTGGCCCTCGGTGTTCAGCTCGTGTACCGCGTGCCGGGTCACGCGGCGGCTGTACGCCTCCACCGCGCCGTCGATGTGCGGGCCGACCCGGCCCCCGTGGTCGAAGACCCAGGGGGCGTGAACGAGCGCGCTGCTGAGATCGCGTTCCGACAGGGTTTCCCAGACCGGCGGCACCGCGGGGAACCCCGGGGAGAAGCCGCTGACATGGCTGGCGATGCCCTCGCCCGCGCCGGGCACGGTGTACCCCGTGACCTTGTGCTCGCGGGGCCAGGTACCCGTGAACAGGGTCGCCAGCGACGGCGGGGTCTGGCAGTTGGGGTGCGCCGGACGGGCAGCCGCGAAGGCGCCGCGCTCCCGCATGCGGCGCAGCGAGGGCAGGGCGCCCTCCCGTTCCAGCCGGTCCACGACCCAGTGCGCCGCCGCGTCCCACACCACCCAGTACACCGTCATACGGCGACCAGCTCGCGCAGCAGCGTGGGAAGAGAGGCCACGGAGTCGATCTCGTGGTCGGCCCGGCCGGTGAGTCCCTCGGCCCGCTGGTCGGTGTACTTGCCCGTCCGTACCTGCACGGTCCGCATGCCCGCGGCCCGGCCACCGGAGATGTCGGTGGTGGCGTCGTCACCCACCACCACACACGCGTCGGCGGGCAGTTCCAGAGACTTGGCCGCGAGCTCGAAGAAGTCGGTGGCAGGCTTCCCCAGCACCCGGGCCCGCGCGCCCGAGGCGTACTCGACGGCCGCCACCACGGCACCGGTGTCCAGATGGTCGCCGTCGGCCCGCTTGAAGTAGCGGCCGGTCTGCAGCGCGAGCAGTTCGGCCCCGTCGCGCACCGCCCGGAAGGCGCTGTCGAGCGCCGCGTAGTCCAGCGTGTCCCGGCAGTCCCCGATCAGCACATGGGTGTACGGCGGCTCGTCGGCCAGCGTGGGCAATGCCGCGCTCAGCTCCCGCGAGACCATCGCGCGGGTGCGTGCCCCGGCGGCGGTGAGCAGCTGCGTCGCCGCGACCACGGGGGTGAACAGTTCGTCCACCGCCACCGTCAGCCCGTACTCCGCCAGTTCGGCGTGGATCCGGTCCGCCGTCTTGGAGTCGGTGTTGGTCAGGAAGCGCAGCCCGATCCCGAGTTCGCGCAAGGCGGCCACCGCTTCCACCGCACCGTCGACGGCGGCTCCCCGGGCGTACAGGGTGCCCTCCAGGTCGAGCAGGACCGCGCGCACCGGCGTGCCCGTCATCGGTCCACCTTCCGCGCCAGCTCGGGCCGGGCGGCCACGGCGTCCTTGAGGAAGGTCCGCTTGGAGTAGAAGCCCCGCTGGTCATTGAGGCCGCGCGCCCGCAGGAACCCCTCCAGCCAGCCGACGATCTCCGTCATCTCCGTCAGCACCTCGGCCTCGTCCGGCTCGACGGCGACGCGGCTGCGCAGGTACTCCAGCTCGCACTGGTTGAGGGTCACGTCGCGGGCATCGACGAGACTGCAGTGGTCGAAGAAGATCCCGTAGACGTGCCCCGTGCGCACGGACTCGAAGTTGATGTCGTAGCGGACCCGTCGGAACGACGGCAGCCGCACGGCCTGGACCTGGAGTTCCTCCCGGATGTACCGCTCGAACCGGCCGTCGTCCGCGAGGTCGAGGCCGTAGGTGTGCGATTCCCGGCGCTCGAAGGTGTCCTCCGCGTACCACTTGCGCTTCAGCAGGTGCTTGCCGTCGGTGGTGGGGATGAAGGAGGCGTAGCCGCGCTCCTCCTCGGGACCGGTGATCTCGAAGAGGTGGTTCAGGTAGTCCCAGGCCTGGTACTCGTCCCGGTACTCCATGATGTAGCCCGGCAGCCCGCCGGCCAGCATCTCCTGGTACAGCTCGACCGTCAGCGTCCAGGAGTCGACGGGCGGGGTGAGCGTGTACTTGTACTCCAGCTCCTTGCCGCCGAAGCACTTGCGGTAGTAGCGCTGGTGGTTGTTGAGGAAGAGGAACTGCTCCGCGTGCAGCCGCACCGCCTCCGGCAGCCAGCCCAAGTTCTCGACCTCGGAGGTGGCCACCGGCTCGGGGGTGATCCGGATGAAGCAGGCGTCCTCGGCCAGGAACCTGATCTGGCTGTGCACATGGGCCCGGTCGCCCTCCGCCGTCACATAGAAGAGCGGCACCAGGGGGCCGGCCTGCCCGTCGGCGACCGCGGCCACCGCCGCCCGCAGCGCCTCACCCGGCAGCATGCCGGGGAACAGGTCGTCGCCCTGGGCCTTGAGCGTGTGCCGACGCGAGCCGTCGACCGTACGGGCGGACAGTTCCAGCGGCCCGAGGCGGTCCCAGTGCACCACGACCGTGTTGCTGGGAAAGGGCTGCTCCACGGGAGCGTCGAGCTCCACGAGGACCACCGCGTCGGTGCCGGCCAGCGGGGCCGTTCCGTTGAGCAGGTGGAGCCCGCCGAGGGCCAGCCAGGCGCGGCGGCGGCCGGCCGTGTCGGCCGTCGGTACGGAAGTGTCGCTCATGTTCATTCTCCCTTGCGGCCGGTGGTGGCGACGGTGCCGTCGCTGATCACTGCCTCGGCTCCGGTGATTCCGGCGGCGGTCACCGCGGGGATCCGGGCCTCGCGCAGCAGGATCGCCAGGTGTCCGAGCGCGGATCCCTGGTCGAAGACGAATCCGGCGACGTGCTCGATGAGGACGGAGAGCACGGCGTACGGCCGGGAGGCGCTGATCACGGGCTTCTCGTCGTACGACGAGACCAGTTCGAGGATCCGGGCCAGGCCCTCGTGCTCGCTGACGTCCTGGGACTTGTCGATGCTCACGGCCGGGCCGATGGAGAGCCGGCGCAGCAGCGCGTCGTCGTCGAGCCGCAGCAGCGGTCCGCGGGCCGTGCCGGGCGAGATGCAGACCTCGCCGTGGGAGACGGTGACAGAGTCGTCGCCGCCGAGCACCGAGTAGTCGACGAAGTAGAGCGTGCCGTTGTCGTACACCCACTCCAAGGTGACCGGCCCGTGCCCCGCGTGCATGGCCGCGGTGAAGCGGGCGATTTCGTCGAGGTGCGGACGCAGGACGGCCCCGGCGGGCGGGAACGTCGCGTTGGCGGGGTCGTCATAACCCGCCGCCACGTCCTTGACGACGATCGTCTCGCCGCCGGCGGTGCCCCGGTTCAGGGCCATCAGGCCCTCGTCCGTGTACTCGACGACCAGGCCCGTCTCGCCCACCTGACGGGAGATCACCCCGAGTTCGCCGCGGATGAAGTCGCGTACGACCACGCTGTGCAGCGCCGTACCGTCCGCGGACGCCCCGGTCGTGACGGCGAGCTGAGGCAGCACTTCCTCCTTGGGCACCACGATCTGGCGCAGGGTGTCGCCGAAGTCCAGCACGCACTCGTCGCTGCCGCCGCCGAGCATCTCCCGTAGGGACGCGGCGGTCTCGGCACCGTGCAGGCCCCTGCCGTTGAACCGCACGACCCAGCCGGCCCCGGTGGACACACCGTGCTCGTGGGCCATCCGGTGGGCGGGCCCCCGCTTGGCGGTGTAGCCGCCGTAGACGGCCGCCACCGCACCGAGGTTGAAGGAGGAAGGGAGTTCGTCGAGGTAGAGCCGGTGGCCCTCGGCGACCGGCACGGGGGAGGTGGTGGACACCTCACGGGCCGCGGTCAGCGGCCGGACCTGGACGAGATGGACACCGTCGGCGTCGGCCGCCCACTCGACGTCCACGTGGTGGCCCCGGCTCTCGCGCAGGCGCCGGACCATGTCGATGACCTCGACGAGCACAGGGTGGTCCGCGGCGGTCTGGGGCGACGGCCCGGCGGCCACCTCGGCCGAGTCGGTACGACGCGGTACGGCGACACCGGCGACCAGCGCGTCGGCCAGCCCCTCGACGTACTCGACGACCACTGCGTCGTCGTCGGCACCGTCGAGTCCGGTGAACGCCACACCGGCCAGCGTCGGCCGCACCAGACGCTGGACGATCACCGCGAGGCGCGGCGTGGACCTGAAGTTCCCGGCTCGGACCCGGGCTGCGACCGCCGGAGCCTCGTAGTAGGACCTCCAGCACTGCTCGACGGCGTCGATCACCGCGTCGAGGCCGCGAACGCCCAGGACGGACTGGTGTACACCGGCGAGAGACGAGTCCTCGGTGTCCTCGTCCAGGCCCGAGGAGCGGACCGCCAGCTCCACCCCGTCGACGTCGCCGAAGACCTCCGTCACCCGGGCGGCGAGAAGTGCGCGGGCCTGCTCCGGGACACGGATCTCGGCGCTGATCTTCTGGATCTTCGCGACGGAGTCCGTGAAGAAGGCGCCAACGGTGGCCTTGAGATCGGCGAAGGTGCCTGCGAGTGCCGTCTTCTGATCGTCGGTCAGTGCGTCCGCGAATTCACCTGCCGGCACACAGAATGCGGTCGGCACCTTGAAATCGTGGCTGGAGGCGCCGAGTTGGGAAAACTTGGGACCCACTTCGTTCGGCTCGAAGGTGGCGCCGAGTCCAGGAAACCGCTGACGTGCGAACTGCTTGTCGAAGTCCACGTGGATATCGCTGGACCGGGGGCCGACGGAGCCCTGGTACTTGCCGTCGTAAAGGATGATGTCGCCCTGCGGGCGCCACCACATCATCTGGCCGATATTGATACCGGGGTACACGCGGACCCGGTTCATGCTGTAGAGCTGCAGAGTCCACTGGCCGGTGTAGCCGATGTCCCCGAGGCTGGCGGACAGGTTGATGAACAGGCCGAGCCGGGCGACGGAGGAGCGCGCGGCGAAGGTGGGCGCGTAGTGTTCGCTGCCGAGCCGCTCGATGGTGTGGGCGAGATAGAGCCGGCCGGGCTCCAGGACGTAGCCGTCGTCCGGTATCTCTATCTCTTCGAATTGGTTGGTATGCCGGGCATCGAGCGGCATGTCCTGGTAGACCCTCAGGGTCTTGCCCAGGCGGAAGTTGTAGCTGTTGGGATTGACCTGTTCCGGAGTGAACGGCTCGATCGTTATCCGACCATTCTTGCGTTCACGCTCGATTTCGGTCCCGGTCAGAATCATGGATCGCCTATTCGCTAATTCCCGGTGGGAGTGCATGCCGGCACAGCAGTGGGACGTCAGTCGTCCGGTTCGGCGCACACCTGTTGGTCGGGGCAGACATGAAGGGCATCGGTAGCCGCGCCCCCTGCGACGGAAATGGTCTGGCCAGAGGGTGGATGGCGAGGAGAAGAGGGGCCGGGGGCCGGGGGGCCGGGGGGCCACCTGGAGACGGTGGGGGTTGCTCAGCCCCAGCCGGTGTCCTGTGCGGCGACGCCGACCACGCCGGAGGCCGTGGCCGAGACATTCGTCAGTCCGCTCACTGCGCCGACGGCCAGGGCCAAGGCCCAGCCGACGAGAACGGTCTTGTGTAGGAGCTTCATGAGCCTGTCCTTCGCCTGCACGTGGGGTGCTGTTCACCTCCTGATCACACGAGTTGGTGCGAGGTGATGGAGGCGAGACGAATCACCATGCCATTCCATGCATGATGATTACATAATGAAGGGGCGTCATCATGTTGCCTGGCAGCATGATGACGCCCCGAAAAATTGGACAAATACAGCATAAACGGGGGTTGTTGGGCTTGATCGAGGTGGACCGTGGGACCCTGCAAACTGTGTATAAACATGCTCTTGATCACGGTGTGGGGCAGGGGTTCCTCAGAGCCGAAGTGGGCCCGGCCATCGGGCTGCCCGACGCCCTCGCCGCCGCCGCTGTGGAGAAATTGATCGCGATGGGGCTGTTACGCGGTCACTCCAGGGGCAGGCTGTGTGCAGTGGCACCCGGAGGAGCGGTCGACGAAGTCGTGATCCCCATCGAGCGGGAAATCCGGGCTCGCCGCGCCCTCGTCGAGGACACGCGCGCATCCATCATGTCCTTCCTCCCGCTCTTCGAGGCGGCCCAGGTCGCCTACGAGAACAAGAACCGTTTCGAAGTCCTGAACGACCTCTCGAAGGTCCGCATCGCGATCGCCGACCTGACCACTCGGGCCCGCAGCGAGATCCTCACGGCCCAGCCCGGCGGTGCCCGCGAGGAAGGCATCCTCGCCGAAGCCGCCCCCCGGGATCGTGCCGCTCTCGAGCGGGGCGTGAAAATGCGTGTCCTCTACCAGCACACCGCCCGGTTCGGTCTGGGCACCGGTGAGTACGTCGACCGCATCACCCACCTGGGCGCGGAAGTACGCACTCTGGACGACCACTTCAGCCGCCTCCTGGTCTTCGACGACGAGGCGGCGGTCATCTCCGTGCCCGACAACCCCCTTGCCGCGACCATAGTTCGGGAGGCGAACGTCGTCGCCTTCATCAGGGAGACCTACGAGCGGCTCTGGCTCGCGGCCGACCCCTTCACCATGGCGTTCCGCGCCGGGAGCGAGATCACGGACGACATCCGCCAGGCCATAGTCCGTCTCCTCATGGAGGGCATGACCGACGCCTCCATAGCCCTGCGCCTCGGCATGTCCGTCCGCACCTGCCGCCGACACATCGCGGACGTCATGGTCGAACTGGGCGCCCAGAGCCGCTTCCAGGCGGGCTACCTGTGGGCCATGCGCGCCCGACGGAACTCGGCGTAGCAGGCTCGCTCGCCACGAGGGGACTTCACCGAGTCGCGGCCGGTGAGCGCTCGTGGCCGATCGATGCACCGAGCTTGGCTCCCCGCTCCCG
The DNA here is from genome assembly GCF_045039535.1 of Streptomyces sp. NBC_01092. Classification (NCBI taxonomy): domain Bacteria; kingdom Bacillati; phylum Actinomycetota; class Actinomycetes; order Kitasatosporales; family Streptomycetaceae; genus Streptomyces; species Streptomyces sp. NBC_01092. Next base: position 5,807,393 of record NZ_CP108659.1, read on the forward strand.
AGAAGCTGGGCCTTCCTGCCCCCCGTCTGCGGTCCGCTCGGCAGTCACGAGGTAGCCGGTGAAGCTGACGTATGGGCGAGCCTCTGCCCATCCGTTCGCTACTTGGACCGGTACCAATTCGGTCGTGCCCGGCACTGGATGCTGCACGTTCGACGTGCTGTCTGAAGGGACTTCGTACCGGCAGTGCACTTCTGTGATGGTCAGCACTTGCAACCGGGTTGGCGGGCGCCCGCCTTCCCGGCCGTGATGCTCCTCGCAGAAGTCGATCTCGGCAGCACGTTCGCTACCAACGAGGTCGGCGTAATCCTCGGGATCGATCTCCAGCAGGTGCCACGAGACGACATCACCCGGCGTGAAGGCCTCCCCGCAGCACTGGATCTGCCAGTCATCGACCCAAATCGTCAACGTCATGGGGTCATTGTCCGCAGGGTGCCCGGCGCTCACCAGGGCTTTTGCCCGCCCCCTCCGCACGGACCTCAATCCACCACTCTCCCCTGGCCTACGCTCCGTTCATGGGGGCGGTGATCTGGAGGGATGTCCGAGAGCGGGTGGAGATTCTGGCCCGTGCCGACAAGGCGCGGGAGGTCTTCGGCGCGTGGGACAAGTACGGGGGAACTGGTCACCACTTCAAGCTTGCTGATCCGCTCTCGGAGGCGAATGTCGCCGAGGCAGAGGCTCGGTGGGGTGTCTCGCTGCCTGCGGACTACCGGGCCTTTCTCCTCGAAGTCGGTGCCGGCGGTGCCGGACCCTTCTATGGACTCGCGACCCTGTCCCGCGCAGATGCCGGGTGGCTATGGACTGACCCCGGTGGCGGTACCGCCCACGAGCGACTGCGCTTCCCCTTCCCGGATGCGGAAGAGAGCGTGCGTGCCGAGGAAGAGCAGGAGCGCAAGGAGCCCGTCGAGTCCGACTTCGAGGACGAAGCAGCCTTCGACGCGGCGTACCGCGCCTGGCTGGAGGAGGACGAGAAACTGTCCGACTGGTTCTTGTCCGGCGCTGTGTGCCTCAGCCACGAAGGGTGCGGCTACTTCCACTGGCTGGTCGTGTCCGGCCCACAGCGCGGGCAAGTGTGGCTCGACGAGCGTCCTGGGGACGGACGGTTCAGTCCCCTCGGACAGGTCGGATTCGCTGGCTGGTACCTCGACTGGGTCGAGAAGACTGAGACTGTCGTACGGCGTGGCCGACAGGGCGGCTAGGGCCTGTCGTTTGGATCATGTCGGCGTCGCGGGGCGGCTGGAAGGCGCAGTTCCTTTCAGCCGACCTGATCCAACGACAGACCCTGGGCCGGGCACCCTGACAGATGTCAGGTACCCGGGGCCGCTCCCGTGCCCTTCACTGAGGTCAGCACATGCAAGCCGCAACCTTTCGGGGGCACGAAAATGATCCGCAGTACGAAGATGTTCGCCGCAGGTCTGGCCACCACCGTCTCGGCGGTGGCCCTGTCCGTCGGCGCCATGGCCGCCCCGGCGTCGGCCGCGGGCTCGGTCGACTGCCGTGGCGCGGTCCACGGTGTCGACACGGACCGGGGCATCGCCAGCTGCACGAACAACAGCGACCGCACCATCCGGTTCCGCGCCGAGGTCGTCTGCGGCCGGGCCCCCGACGTCTCCGGTGACTGGGTGACCCTGAACCCGGGCCAGTATGGCCAGTCCTCCGCCACCTGTGCCTGGTACAGCACGGGTGTCGGCAGCGTCGGCTGGACCATCGAGTAGTACCCGGTCGAACGGGGGAAGGGGCGGCGGCCGGATGCTCTCAGGAGTACGGCCACCGCCCCTCGGGCTTGGGCCGTTCCTTCGGATCATCTGATCGTTGGTTTGGTTGTGCGGCTGACTGACGCCCAGTGGGCGCGAGCCTGGCAAGCCGCCTGGCACGGACCTGGCACGCGACCACTGATCACGACAGACAGCTAAGGCCCGGGTCCATGACCTGGGCCTTGGTCGTGGAGCGGGTGACGAGAATCGAACTCGCGCTCTCAGCCTGGGAAGCGACGGCGCTTGGGCGGGCCATACGGCTCTGACGTGCGCAGATGACTTTTGCTCGGGCGTTCGTGCGGGTCGGACCGCACCGCTGTCGACCGTGGTTGTCCGCTCTCATGGGCACACTGTGGGCACGGGCGCGAAGAATGGTGGGCAGATCGTGTTCTCGGACGGGCTCGGTGTTGAGCCGGTCTCGCTCGGACGTCCAGTCGGGGAATGCCTTCGCGTGTGCACAGCGCTCGAGTGATGTCCGTTCTGCGCTGCGAGGCCGATGGGCGCGGCTTTCGCGGAACGGTTGAGGCTCGCCCTTGGTTCATTTGCCGGCTACGGGTCCGTACCGCTGGAGTGCCTGGCCGGTGACGGCGGCGATGCACTCGAAGTCCCGGTCGCGGAGAGCCCACCGTATGAATGACCGCTACCTGTCCGTGGACCAGGTCGCCGAGCTGCTAGGCGCGACCGCCCGCTTCCCTCGGTGGCTGATCGAGGAGCGGCGCATCCGGTAGGTGAAGGTCGGCCGACATGCCCGCATCCCGGAGAGCGCCCCGATCACGAGCGGACAGACAGAACCAAAGCGGCCGAGCCAGTCACTTGCCGTACCGGAAACTCGTTTCTTTCCATGCTGGAAACTGTCCGCTACTCTTTCCGTCATGGAAACTCACGGGGTACGTCTGACGCCGGGGCAGGCCCATGCCGCCCTGGCCGACACTGAGCACATCCGGGCCTCCGCCGCAGCACTGTCGGCCACACCCTGGCCGAACTGGTTCTTCATCACGCTCACGCTCTACATCGCCGCGCTCCCGATCACCTACGGCGGCGTCATGGCGGACTCGGACTGGCTGCTGCCGCGCCCCGCCTGGATGGCCATCATGCTGACGAGCACCGCGGTGTACCTGGCCCTCTTCGCCGTTGCGGCGAAGGCGTGGCGCGACAGGACCGGGGTGGCGCTGCGGTTGGACGTGCTGCCGAAGCGGGCGACCGTGCCGCTCGCGGTCGGCCTGCCCGTGCTACTGGTGGCGGCAGTGCTCGCTTTCCGCGTCACGGGACGGCCGGTGTGGCTGATCGCGGCCTCGCTGATCGGTGCCGCCGTGTCCGTCGGCTTCCACCTTGCCTTCGTCCGCCTGCACCGGAAGACCCCGTGAGCGCCGAAACCCCCGACCGGCTGGAGGGTTTCGACACCACCATCCACGCCCCGAACCGGCTGCGCATCTGCGCCCTCCTGGACGCTGCGGGCGAGGCGGAGTTCGGCCTGGTCCAAAAGCAACTCGACCTCTCCGCCTCCGTGCTGAGCAAGCACGTCACCGTGCTGATGGACGCCGGCTACGTCGAGCAGCGCAAGGCCGTCCGCGACACCCGGCAGCGAGTGTGGCTCCGGCTGACCCGACGAGGTCGGGATGCATATCAGAGGCACCTTGAGGCGCTGCGGGCGATAGTGGGGCCGTCGGATCCGGCTCTCTGATCACGATCTGAGCCGGGTGAGGCGCGCGGCGGCGGCGACCGTGCCGACGTAGAGACGTAGACGCGTCCGGGTTCATTCCGGAGGCCGTCCGCCGCGTGAACTCCGCTGCAGGCGAGCGGCCTTGAGGTCTCTCATGCTGGGCACGGCGGCGACCGCGGCCCGGAAGGCGGCCGACCGTCCGCCGATCAGGCGCGGCAGATCGGGCAACTCCAGAGTCCTTTCCACGTCACCCTCAGATTGGCCTAGACAACAAACAAACCCCAGGCCACTGACCTGGGGGTTTCACATGGAGCGGGTGACGAGAATCGAACTCGCGCTCTCAGCTTGGGAAGCGACGGCGCTTGGGCGGCCAGATAGCTTCTGACCTGGGTAAATGTCTCTCGGTCCAGCGCCCGAAGGTGCGGGATCGCACCGCTGTTGACCGTGGTTCACCGGTCTTACGGGGCCGCCAAGGGCACACCGTGCGGACGGGGCCGCTGGGAGCCCCTCTCCGTGGCCGGCGGACTGCCGATGCCGAGGCGGCTCCTCAACGTCCCCAAGCTGAACTCTGAGCGTCCGGGTCGGCGAAACTCGCCAACTGAGGCGCTCAGTCACACCGGTCCGGGGAGCGCTCACATATCCGCGGGGTCCCACGCGCGCCGTCCAGCGCATCCGCGTTCAGTCTCACCACCGTGCGCCCCCGATCGGGTCCTGCTCCGACCAGCCCGGCGAGTCGGCGTACGAGCGTGCCGTGCCCAGTCAGTAGCCCTCGGGGACGCTGCCACGCCTCCATCGGCTCCACGGATGTACAGCGACGGCTCCTTCCCGCTGCGGGCGCAGTGGGAAGGAGCCGTCGGTCGGCCGCCGGGACCGCTCGCGTCAGCGGGTGCCGAGCAGGGCGCGCCAGGTCTGCGGGCCGATGACGCCGTCGGCCTGCAAGTGGTGGTTCTTCTGGAAGGCGACCGTCGCCGACTTCGACTTCGAGCCGAACCTGCCGTCGGTCGCGAGGCCGTAGCCGTAGACGTTCAGCTGCGTCTGTGCTGCCGTCACCGCCTGGCCGGACGAGCCGTACTGCACCGTCGTGATCAGCTTTGACCAGGTGTTCGGGCCGATGACGCCGTCAGCGGCCAGGGAGCGGGACTTCTGGAACTGGATCACCGCGGAGCGGGTATTCGGGCCGAAGATGCCGTCGGCCTCGACCGTGTAGCCCCGCGCGGTCAGCAGCTGCTGGGCGGACCGCACGTCCGCGCCCTTGGAACCGCTCTGGAGGATCGGCCAGGAGACACCCGGGGAGGGGAGCTGTCCGCCGCCACCGCCGTCACCCAGGTTGACCGGGCGGAAGGGGTCGTAGTTGTCACTGCCGATCCCGTACTTGAGCTGCCGGTGGGTCGTGCCGTACGTACCGCGCTGTTCGTACGCCCAGTAGGCGCTGTGCGACGTGTCGGCCCACTTCTCGAAGATCACTACGTGACGGAAATCGCCGTCAGTGGTGCTGTAGTCGATCAGCAGGTCACCCTTCTTGAGCTGACTCATGCTGCTGAGCCGTGTGGTGACGCCGTTTCGCGAGTCGGCCAGCCCGACGGTGTTCAGGCCGGGCTTCCCCAGCCCGAGTGCCATGGAGACATAGCCGGAGCAGTCCTGGCGGTAGCCGTCCTTCCAAGTGCGCTCCATGCTGTAGGGGACCGGGGCTCCGTTGTTGGCCGTGAGCCAGGTACGGGCCCGGTTGATCATCGTGTCGGGCGAGAGCGTGGCCGTGGCCATGGTCGACAGCTCGCCGGCCTGGGTGACGAGCTTGCTGTCGGCCTCGGGCTCGGGCCCGTAGTCGGTCTCCTTCTGGGCGGCGACCGTCGCCGGCTCCGAGGAGTCGCTGTCGGCGAACGACGGTACGACGGCGATTGCGGCCGCGACACCTCCGGCGGCGACGCCTATGAGAGTGACCTGCGCGCGGCGCGTGAGTCGGCTGCGAAGAGACATGATTCCCCCGTATTTCCTTTCGTTGTGGCACGCCGAGCCGAGTGGGCCGACCAGGGCTTGGAGTGCTTGTCGTTCATCGAGTGCCACCTGCGGCCTGTCCCCTCCTGCACGAGGGATAGGCCGCGTGTGTCAGGGGCGCCGGCCGTCCTTGATGCGGCCCTGCGGCACCTGCCAGGTGCCCGCTGCACTTCCCGTCGTCGGGGTCGCGCCAGATCTTGATGGCGTCGGCGTCGTTCGCCTGGCTGCCGACCGACGGCCCTCGGAAGGACGTGTGGTCAGCTGCAGGTGCGGTAGTTGTAGCCCGCGAGGCGCCAGGCACCGTCCTGGACGAACCCGTACCGGTTGCTGTCGTCGCGCCTCAGGGTGAAGTCGTGGGCCGCGCCGTCGTACGTGAGGTAGAGCGTCCCGGAGGACGTGCTGCCCGAGCTGTACCGCAGCTTGTTGTCCGCCTTGCCGAGCGTCAGGGGGCCGACCCGTCCGTCGTCGTCCAGGCCCCAGCGCGTCTGAAGCCGCTTGCTGGCGTATGTGGTGTTGGAGCCGAAGACGCCGTCGATGTCCGCGTAGTCGTAGGCGGTGCCGTTGCTCTCCGTCGCGCCCTCGGCCCAGAGGATCTTCTGCCACAGGCAGGTGGCGTTGGACCTGGCGTAGCTGCCGGACGACAGCGTTCCCTCGTTGCTCCAGTCGTCCGTCCATGTGGTGCCGTAACCGGTGAAGTACCCCTGGGAGGAGGTGGCCGAGGCGGGCGAGGCGCTCACGGCCAGCGCGCCCGTCGCGACGGTGGCGGCGACGGCGGCTGCGAGGCGGGTCCGGGTCATACCGAAGTTCATTGTGTTCCTTCCCCAATTGGCGTGCGTTTGCCGGAGCCGACCGCACCGGCCGGCTCCGCAACGAGCCTGCGGGTTCGGTGTGATGTTGGGCCACAGCTGACGCAGAAGTGACCTCATCCCGGGACGTCCCGCGCGCTGACCTGCGGAGATGTCGCCCGCCGAGTCCCTGGGGCGGGACCGCGACGAGGGGATGGCTGATTCCGCGCCAGGGCGGGGTCGCGCCGGGGCGGGGTGCCCACTCTGTGATCCCCGTGACAGCTGATGCAGAATGAGACGGGGACACGGGGGGCGGGCCTGCGGTCCCGAACGCGAGTGGGGGAAAGCGTGTCGCGCTGGAAGGCACTGCCTGGAGAACTGCACCCACACGCCCATCAGTTGATCGTGCGACTGCGCAGGCTGAAGGACCGCAGCGAACTGAGCACGCGGCAACTGGCCGCGAAGACCGGGTACAGCGCGAAGTCGTGGCAGCGATATCTGAACGGCAGGTCTCTGCCGCCCCGGGAGGCCGTCGAGGCGATGGCCCGCGTCGGCGGTGACGATCCGCACCGGCTGCTGGCGATGCACGAGATCGCCGCCCAACGCTGGGCGGAGGGAAGGGCGGTCACCACCGACACCCCCGAGGACTTCTCCGCGACACCGGAACACACCCCCACGGAGCAGCAGCCGTACGGGCGTCACCTGCGCGTCGCGGTCACGGCGGGAGCCGTGGTCACGGCGCTGTCCGTCTCCGCCGCGCTCCTGCTGGCCGTGCGGCTCACCGAGGCCCGTGCCCAGCTCGCGCACGACCGCAGCGATGCTGTCGCGACGGCCCCGGCCACCGTGTCGGAGTCCCTGGTGCCGGTCATCTACACCTGCCGGCTGGAGCAGCGTGACGGCCGCTGGTACGCGGGCCTGAGCCGGACCACGGACATCCTCCTGTCCAACACCCACGTGGGGCTCGAAGTGGCCGAGGCGCAGTGCCTGCTGCACCGGGCGGGCACCGCGCCAGGGGACATCGACGGCGTCTTCGGCCCCAAGACGCGCCGAGCGGTCGAGCGCATGCAGAAGCAGAACGGGCTGATCGTGAACGGAGTCATCGACCCGCCCACCTGGCAGGCCCTGCGGTCGGCGGATGCGAAGTGACCGCGGAACACACCCGGCTGGCCGCGGCGCTGCGGGAACTGCGGGCCGGTGCGGGGCTGAGCCTGGCGGCGCTGGCGGAGCGGACGGCGTACAGCAAGTCCTCGTGGGAGCGTTACCTCAACGGCAAGAGCCTGCCTCCTCGCCAGGCCGTACAGGAACTGTGCCGGCTCGCGAACGAACCGGACGGGCGTCTGCTGGCCCTGTGGGAGATCGCCGAGTCGCACTGGAGCGGACGCGCGGTGGCCCCCGCGCCCGCCCCTCCCACGGACGAGTCGCCGCGGCCACAACCTCAGGAGTCGCCGCCGCCCGCCGGGAGCGGGTGGCGGCGACTCCGCAGGGGCAGGCTCCTGGTGGTGCTGGCGTCGGCGTACACAGTGATCGTCGGTGGTGCTGCGGCTCTGCTGTTCCTCCTGCTGCCGGACTCGGAGGCTCAGGAAGCCGAGCCGCCACCGGCCTCCGTCCCGTTCTCACTCGCTCCCCAATGCCAAGGAGCCGCCTGCGAGGGCCGGGACCCGATGCGTCTGATCTGCGGCATCGGCCCCGACACCCTCGCCTCGTACCGCACGGCCACCGGCGCCCACGTCGAGCTGCGCCACAGCAAGAAGTGCGGCGCGAGCTGGGCCCGGACCTGGGGGACCGAGATCGGCGACCGGGTGGACGTCACGGCAGGCGGCCCGACCCACAGCGTGCGCATCAGGAACAAGGACGACGCGGCAACCTTCATCTATACGGAGATGACCGAAGTCCGTCCCGGCAGCACCGTCCGGGCCTGCTTCCGGCCCGCGTCGGCCGACGGCGAACGGGAGTGCTTCGAGGCCCGCGTGGGCGGAGCCGCCACCACGACCCGGCTGCCCTCACCTCCAGTGGCGTCAGGCTCTCGCGAGTAGCGTCCGGCCCTCGGACGTGTCGATGCCGAAGTCGGGAATTCCCAGTGGGGGTAGGCGGGTGGGGAGGCCGTCGGTGGTGGTCGGAAGAGCTCGGCGTCGGGACCCGGGGGTTGCGCGTGAGTCGCTGACTTCTTGTGGTTCGAGGGAGCCGATGCGAGGGAGCCAAGTGGCACGGCGCAGCGTGACAAGAGAGGCATGCGACCACCAGATGAACCGCGCGGCGGCCAGGGTGCCGACGAGCACGAATTCGACGCCTTTTACGCCGCGAGCGTCGGTCGACTCATCGGCCGGCTGTATGCGATGACAGGCGACCTCGCCGAGGCGCAGGATGTGGTCCAGGAGGGTTTCGTCCGGACCTGGGAACGCCGGGCCGAACTGGACTTGAACGGCGCCGGAGGCCGTCGCCCTGTACGTCCGGAGGAACGGTTCCAGCCTGGCCGGCCCTCCGACCGGCGGTCCGGAGATGTGCTGGACGCCTGCGGAGCAGGCAGGGGACGCGACCCCGTACGGCGTGCAGCACCTGCTGTCGAGGGCCAGGTGGGATGCCGACGCGGTACGTGACGACATCCGCGGCTTTGCCATCGAGCGTCTGCGCCACGAGGACGGCCGGACGCACACCTTTGCCTTCGGCCGTCAACTCGACGTCCGCACGATCCGCTCGGCCGACTTCGAGGGCGGCCAGGAGCTCACCGAGCGGGCGGTGGCCGCGTACATCGCGAAGTACGCCACCCAGGGCGCCGAGACAGCGACCGGCACCCTGGACCGGCCGATCAAGTTCCTCGCCGAGCTGGCCGGGGCCCGGATCACCGACCATGCCCGTCGCATGATCCGCACCGCCTGGGACCTCGGCGCACGCCCCGAGCCGGCAGACCTCAGGCTCCGCGCCTGGGCCCACATGCTCGGATTCCGCGGCCACTTCTCCACCAAGTCCCGCCGCTACTCCACCACCCTCGGCGCTCTCCGCGACGCCCGCGCCGACTGGCGCCGCGCCCAAGTCGCCCCGGCCGTCCCGCAGGACGACGAAACCACGCTCGTCCTCGCCCACTGGGTCTTCGCCGGAACTGGTTTCAGCAGTGGTGAGCAGTGGCCGGCCGCATCCCTCGAACCCGCCGCCGGAACGGAAGGCGCGTTACAGGAGGGCTGCCTGATGGCCAACAGCAAAGGCAGGCGGCGCCGTTTCGGGGCGATCAGACGGCTTCCGTCCGGCCGGTACCAGGCGCGCTATCCGGGGCCTGACGGCGTTATGCGCCCGGCGCCCGTCACCTTCGAGACGACGGCTGACGCGGACGACTGGCTTGCTGAAAAGCAGACAGAGGTCCGCCGAGGCGAGTGGCGTGACCCGGATGCCGGGGCTGTGAGCTTCCGTGCCTACGCCGACAAGTGGGTGGAGGAACGGGAGTTGGCGCCACTGTCTCAGGACCTCTACCGATACCTCCTCGACAAGCACCTGTTCGCCCTCGCCGAGTTGGACTTGGATGAGATCACCGCACCGCGCGTCCGCGAGTGGCGGGCCGAACGGCTGCGCCGAGTTCCTAGGCCGCTGGCTGTGGTGATTTGGCCGGATCGGCCAGTGACGGCCATTCCGGCCGCTACCGGGCCCCGGAGGACGCTGCCGGACCTGGGCGATTGCTGGGGTCGCGGTACCTGGCTGCCGTACCGCAGGGTCCTGGCGGGAGTGACCATGGAACGGCATTTGCTGGAGAGGCTGTTGGCCGGTGACGACGAGGCGTCCGCGGCTGCTCTGGCCGCCCTCCGCGGCGGCGCCACCTACCACGTGAGGCTGCGGGAAGGTGGGACGCGTCGGTGAAGCCGTCGATGATTTCGTCATCAGCCTCGTTCCGGCCGAGCAGCGAGAACGAGCCGCAAGCGCCACGGCACCTCGCGGAAACGGGCGATGTCCTCGGTCGGCGCCTCAAGTACTGCCTCGATGAAGGGTCGTGGTCGAGGTCCATCTGCGCCCCGACGGCGCGGGCAACGAACCTGTAGGTCATGACCGCGCTCGCTCAGGGAGCCGACTGCTTCCTGGCTGACCTGCGGCACCTCGCTACGAGTGACGACCCTCATACGGTCAACTATCCCTGGAGTGTCTTGCCTCCAGTACATACGTCGGGTGAGGCGGCCAAGGAGAACAAGGAAGCGCCCCTGCCTGCGCTTTAGGTCTTCGCCGCGTGCTGTCGACGATAGGGGCCCCTCGATAGGCATCGAGGGGCCCCTATGTCATCCGAGGGCTGGGTCACTGCTCTGATCGATCGGGGCTGTTCGCTCGCGTTGCTGTCAACCCGTGATGTCAGCTGATCTTGCGCCCAGCTGGGTCAGGGCTTGGAAAGCGTGACCTCCGACTCCTGCTGTCCCGTGTCGACAGTCACCGGGTAGTCCCGGTCATCTGCTCGGGCCCTGCTGCGCATCGTCGCGGTGCCAGGCTGGAACGAGGTGCCAGGTTCCTGGCTGGTCAGCCTGACAGACCACGGGACGGGAGCGCCCGGGGTGCAGGCCACGGTTGTCTCATAGGACGCGCCCGGCGTCCCCTTCTTCTGGATCTGGAAGACCTGGCCGACGAGCGAGACGCTCGCAGGCTTGTTGCACGTCACGGTGCCACCGACGGTGATCTGGCCATCTGGGACGTCCACCGTGCCCGCGGAGTCGACGTTCATCCCCATGGCGAGTTCGACCGGAGGTTCGGGCATGACCGCGTGAACCGCACCGCGCAGAGGCACTGTCGATCCATTGCAGTACTGCTCGAAGGTGGCATCGAGTTCGCGGACGTAGCCGTAGGGGCCGAAGGCGATGTGCTCGATGGTGAAGGAGCCGGAGTTGGTGTTGCACCCCTTCTCGGTCCCGTTGTCGATTCCGCCGAACGTGAGTTCAGGATCCTCTGGCTGGGCGTAGGGCCATTGCTTCGCCCCGCTGTACGTGGTGCCTTCAGCCAGCTTCTGACCGTCGGGGGCGGCGACGATGAGACGCCAGAGCGTGCCCTGGTCCGAATCTATTGCGACGGTGAGGCCGTTCTGGTCCGTGCCGCCCTGGACGTCGAACATCTGGACTGCTCCAGCCGAGTACTCATACGGCTGACCGCCTGAGATGGGCTCACCGGCGTCGCCGCTGAAGCTCAGCGTTCCCGACGTCGCGCTGTAGGCCTGTGCAGTGCCCGCCAGCGGTGCGGCTATGAGTGCGACTGCCATTGCTGCGACAACGCCCACTGACCGGGTCAGGATGCGTCTCGGCATGGTGCTTCTCGTCAAGGTTCCCCCCAAGGGAATATTTCGATCTTGCCGAATCAGGCATCCGACATATGCGCTATTGAGGGCCAAATCGGATGAAAAGCAACTTTTAGGGGGCCGGCGAACCCCCACTGTAGAAGCGCAAGATCTTTCGCAAGCGTCACAGTGGCCTCAGAAGTCGCGCTGGCCACAAGTCCGCATGCCGTCTTGCCGGTTGCTTTGCCTTCGCCGCTCAACTCACCACTCTCCCCAGCTCCCATCCCGTCCGCCGTCGACCCACACACCGTGGAGCGGGCGTGGTTCATGTCGTCCAGGTGGAGCGCGCCACTGTACGAACGACCTGGACGCCATGGGCCGCGTCTGCTCGGCTCTGCCTGGGTCGATGGCGGACGGGATGGGAGCCCACAGCGTTCACCTCGAACCGGCCGGCACTCGCGTACGGCGCCCCCTCCATCCCAGAGTCCGAGCGCCCCCGCCGGAGGCATGTCTTTGGCCCGCGGATGACGTTCTCGCTTCCGCCCGCATGCACGCAGTTCATCGCCCCGTACAACCCGGCCTGCTCGGTTGACGACTGCCTGTTGATGGTCTCGGAGTTGGTGACCAACGCCATCGCCTACGGTCGGTCGGAAGACCCGTGGCACGTCCGGGTGGAGTGGTTCCGCGAGGGGACCTCGCTCCGTGTCGAGGTACACAACCCAGGGTTTCCGGCGAATGTGAGGCTGCGGCATCCCGACGCCGCCGACGCGCATGGTCGTGGGCTGCTCCTCGTCGACGCCATCGCCGAGTCGTGGCACTCCGGGCCCAGTCGGTGCGGTGGGACGGTCGTTTCCTTCGTGATGGCCGATGCCTGGCCTGTCTGAGACAGGTGTGGCGCCGCAGTATTGCGTAATGGCCTTTATCGCCGGGACATCGACCCCGACGATCTGGTGATCCGCGTCCGCGTCGCCGAGCCGGAGCCGGCCAACGGCAAGCGCGCCCCCGGTGAGGCTGAGTCCGACGCGGGCGTCCGCGTCGTAGTCCTCCCGGCCTTCCTCCGCAAGGCGGTGAAGCACAATCTCGTTTGGTTCGCAGAGAAGGCTCGGCGGCCGGGGCTTCGGCGGTGAGAAAAGGAGCTCCACTCGTCACACTGGACATACGCTCTCGACCCGTTCTGGCGCGACCCTCAAAGGCGCGATGGTGCGGGCGGGCTATTACTCGGAGAAGGCTGCGGGCCGCGCTGATCTACCAGAAATCCGACGACGAGCGGCGGCGCGGCGTAGCGGCCGGGCTCGACGACATGCTCCGTTCCGAGCGTGTGAAGCAGGCAAAGAACAGTCGTGTGCACCACAAGGAGAAGCCCACCGGAAGCCGGCCAAATCTTTATGGTGCGGTCGTGATGTGCGCCCCACCCAGTGGTCAGACAACAAACAACCCCCGGGTCACTGACCAGGGGGCTTTATATGGAGCGGGTGACGAGAATCGAACTCGCGCTCTCAGCTTGGGAAGCGACGGCGCTTGGGCGGCCGTATGGCCGTTGACCTGCGCGGATTAATCGTGCTGGGGCCGTTGCGCGGGACTGATCACACCGCTGTTGACCGTGGCTGTCCGTTCTTACGGGCACGGATGGGGCACGATTCCGGCTTGAGCGACCGGCACGCGCCCACGTGATCAGCTGTCACCGGGAAGGGAGCTGTCGGGCGCTTCGTGCTCGGCACGGCTCCGGTACTCGGCGTTGATGCGCTGAGCTTCCTCGAGCTGGTCCTCAAGGATGACGATGCGGCATGCAGCCTCGATCGGGGTGCCCCTGTCGACGAGCTCGCGGGCGCGCGAGGCGATCCGTAGTTGGTAGCGGGAGTACCGGCGGTGTCCGCCCTCCGAGCGAAGCGGAGTGATCAGACGGGCCTCACCGATGGCTCGGAGGAAAGCCGGGGTGGTTCCGAGCATTTCGGCGGCCCGCCCCATGGTGTATGCGGGGTAGTCGTCGTCGTCCAGACGATCACTGAGGGGGATATCTGCTGTCATGTCACCTCGTTGCGCAACGCGTCGAGGGGCCCTGGTGCCGTACGGCACCAGGGCCCCGAAGGAAATTCAACACCATCTGTCGGCCCTATTGCTGTGCCGACCTTCTGTTCCCGCTACCAGCCCTGCAGAAGGGGGGTGCGGGGATCGAGGCTGCGTGACCGGGGACCACCTTCCAATCCGGGGTCTTGCGGTACCCGGCCGAGTGCTTCCCGGGCCGGGCGATCCTGATGGCGTCTGTGTCCTCCGTCCTTCCTCTGAACCAACCGCTTGGTGAACTGATACTGCGGTACTGCTGTCGGCGGCCCCTCGACCTGCGGGCCGCCCAGTGTGGCCCTCAGCCCCGTCACCGTTCTACGAGCCTTGGCTTCGGGACTCCAGAGCCGCACTGGCCTGCGAACTTCATGTACTGCAACCCGCCAGTTCGTGTCTGCCGGGTTTCGCTTGACCGGTGTCAACGAGAAAAAGGCTAACCGTGCCAGGGCTCAATGTCTACTCTGGCAAGAGTAGATTTCAGCTCTTTGGGGGAACATATAGCCTGTGACCTGCAACAACGGGTGACGCAGGCCGTTGTGGTCGGCGGTCCAGTCGCGGAGAACGGGCGTCGAGACGGCCGTGAGGGCCCTGCCGACACATGTCGGCAGGGCCCTCACGGGGATCCTGATGGCGGTTTGCCGCCCGGCCTCACGCGTCCATGGAGGCGGCGCCGAGCAGTGTCGACGCGGTCTGGAGCGGAGTCGGGACACGCACCGGCGCGGCGTCGGGGCGGGCATGGCAGGTGAAGCCGAGGCGGGTCATGGCCCGGATGACTTCGCCGCCGGAGAAGTCGCGGCGGTCCTGTCGGGTGACGACCTGGCCTACCTGCTTGACGGGGTAGCGGCGGCGGCCGATGGTCACGGACTCACCCGTGACGATCTCGGGCGTGACGCCCCTCATCGAGGCCAGCACTCCGCTCTTGGTCAGGTCGAACGGGTACCGGGCGATGACACAGCGCATGATGCCCTCACAGAGAGAAGGAGAACGGGCTGACCGGGGTGAGGCGGATCAGCGGGAGAGGGCGAGGACACCCGGGGCCCGCCCGTGTTCCCCGACGGCGACGGGCCGAGGAGCGGGCGAGGTGAACGGCCCGTCGAGGACGTCCCGTAGACGGAGTCGGTCCGTGTACGTGGAACTGCGGCGGTGAACGGCGAGTTCGGCCCTGGTGATCGAGCCCGTGCACTCGTCGTCCCCGTCGCACAGGACGAGGTACTCGACATCGGCACTGGCCATGACGGCCAGGGCGACCTCGACGGTCATGTCGTCCCGGACCCGGGGCCCGGCCGCGTCCATGTCGTCGACTGCGCTCCTGGGGGAGGGAACCGTTCGTTGCCGCCGCCTCTGTACCGGTGTCAAAGCTGTCTCCTCGGGGATGCGTGAGCTTCTGATCGATGCCTCTAGGCAGCCGGGTCGAAGGCGGGCCGCTGCGTCCTGCCCCGCCCCGCTCGTCCGGTGGCGCGCCCCTGGGCGGGGCGGGCGCGGCGGCCTCGGGGCGAGGAAGCCGCGGACGACCCGGCGCGGCGGGGGCGTTCCGCAACGGGGGCGGTGATGACGACGGGAATTCCGGAAGGGGCCTGGGCCCCGGTGATGCGACTCAGTTCCTCCTCACCCGAACGTACCGGGGTGATCCGAGGGGTGATGGCGGCCGAAGCCATCAGTCGGCTCATGCCGCGGCGCTGGCCGGGGGTGACGAGGGTGACGACGCTGCCGGACTCGCCGGCGCGGGCGGTGCGGCCGCCGCGGTGCAGATAGTCCTTGTGGTCGGTGGGCGGATCGACGTTGACGACCAGGTCGAGATTGTCGACGTGGATGCCGCGGGCGGCGACGTTCGTCGCCACCAGTACCGTCACATGTCCGGTCTTGAACTGGGCGAGGGTCCGGGTGCGCTGGGGCTGGGACTTGCCGCCGTGCAGGGCCGCAGCGCGGATGCCGCTGTTCAGCAGGTGCTCGGTGAGCCGGTCCACGGCGTGCTTGGTGTCCAGGAACATGATCACCCGGCCGTCTCGTGCCGCGATCTCGGTGGTCGTCCGGTGCTTGTCCGCCTCGTGCACGTGGAGTACGTGGTGCTCCATCGTGGTGACCGCTCCCGCGGAGGGGTCGACGGAGTGGACCACCGGGTCGATCAGGTAGCGGCGGACGAGCAGGTCGACGTTTCGGTCCAGGGTGGCGGAGAAGAGCATCCGCTGTCCTTCGGGCCGCACCTGATCGAGCAGGGCGGTGACCTGCGGCATGAAGCCCATGTCGGCCATCTGGTCGGCCTCGTCGAGGACGGTGATGGCGACGTCGTCCAGCCGGCAGTCGCCACGGCCGATGAGGTCCTTGAGCCGACCCGGCGTCGCGACGACGACCTCTGCCCCGGCCCGCAGCGCCCCGGCCTGCCTGCCGATGGACACCCCGCCGACCACGGTCGCCAGCCGCAGCCGCACGGAGCGGGCGTACGGGGTGAGCGCGTCGGTCACTTGCTGGGCCAGCTCGCGCGTGGGGACGAGGACCAAGGCAAGCGGCTGCCGTGATTCCGCGCGCCGCCCCGCTGTACGGGCCAGCATCGCAAGACCGAAAGCGAGGGTCTTGCCCGATCCGGTACGGCCGCGGCCGAGCACGTCACGTCCGGCGAGGGAGTTCGGCAGGGTCGCTCCCTGGATGGGGAACGGTACGGTCACGCCCTCGTGCCCGAGCGCGGCCAGCAACGGCGCCGGCAGGGCGAGGTCGGCGAACGACTCGACGGCGGGCAGTGCGGGCGTGATCGTCTTCGGCAGCGCGAACTCGCCCTGGCGCGCGGCCGGCCGACGTTCGTAGCCGTTGGAACGCCGCGCCGCTCCCGAGCGCTGGGCGGCAGCCCCCCGGGAGCGGTCGTAGGTGCGGGTTGTGCGGGTCGTGAGTGCGGTGCGTGCGCGGTTCAAGCGGAACCTTTCCTCGATGTGAGCACGTGGGCACGTAGCAAGGAGATTCCGCAGCAAAATGAATGGCGCAGAGAATCGCGAGAACGGGCCGGAGGTGATGGGCGCCGATTCGGATCGACGCGGTAATGCGTCACCGTTCGGTGATGCGGTGAGGCATTCCCGTTATGCGCCCTGAAATGCAGCGAGCTGGGGCCCGCACCCCAAGGTGCGGGCCCCAGCTGCGAAGTATGCGTTGCTGCCGGGGTCAGGCAGGAACGATGTTCTCGGCCGTCGGGCCCTTCTGGCCCTGCCCGATGTCGAACGACACCTTCTGGCCTTCCTGCAGCTCGCGGAAGCCCTGGGTGGCGATGTTCGAGTAGTGGGCGAAGACGTCGGCGCCGCCGCCGTCCTGCTCGATGAAGCCGAAGCCCTTTTCCGCGTTGAACCACTTCACGGTGCCAGTAGCCATGTCATTTCTCCTTCGGAGACGATGTGCGGAATTCGCCCTGTGCGGATTCCGCGTCGCCGTGCTGATTAACCCGTCGGAAAATGAACCTTCTGGCAACCACACCTGCAACTGAGATCAACATTAGCATGCCGCGATCGGCCCTGCGCGGGAAAATAATTCCGCCAGGGTCTGTGATCGAGGAATACTCGCAGTGTGCCGCACCTATTTCTCACTTCACGGATACAGATATTGATCCGCGCGGATGCAGTGTTCCTGCCGAGCGCTTCCGGCCACAGCGCCATGACCTCCGTCGATGAGCCATGCGCCGCTGCCATCGTCATCAGCGGATGGTGCAACGGGTACCCCGCCGAGACCCCACTACCGCGATGAAGGTCACATCGGCCAGAAGGGTACGACGCCGACGGCCGCAGCCACGGCGGTTCCCGTGAGCACCCCGCGTCGTCAACCGGACGGGTGGCCGGTTCGTCGGTCAGGTGCTTTCGCCCGGCTGCCGGCCGCGTTCCGCCCGTACGGCGACGACATCGTGCCGCGCCTGCCGCTACGAGAATCGCTGTGTCTCGCTCAGCCTCACCACCGGTGAGCACTGACCGCGGGTGGCGCGCAGGCGATGCCGGCGAGGGACGGTATGCAACCGCTCTTAGCCGGCGCGTGCGGCGGTCCAGGTGATGTGCGGGGGCTCGACGCGTCCGCACAGGGGCCCGCCCTGCCCGTCGGTCAGGCCGAGTCGTCCGACCAGCAGCCCGTCGCGTGCGGCGGCGGCGAGTACGTGGGCGGAGATGACGTCGAGCATGAGCTTGGCGCGGCGGAACATAGTGAAGGTGCCCGACTCGTCGACCGTGCCCCACGACAGGTAGATGAACCGTCGGCCCAGACGGTCCTGCACGTAGGGCCCTTTGACCTTGGTGCCGGTCGGCGAGGAACTCGTGGTGCACTCCAGGGTCCATGTCGCCGACGGTGCGTCGCCGGGCTGCGGCTCCAGGAGTTCGGCCGGACGGTCGCGGCGTTGCACGGCGATGTGGATGTTCCCGTAGGCGGGCACTTTGCCGTCGACGGAGGCGGGGCGGGTGAGCCCGGGCAGGTCGACGGCGTCGATGCGGATGCGCATGGCGGCCATCATCCCGTCATCGTCCGCGCAGAGGTCAGCCGACCGAAGACATGACCCAGGGCTTCGTCCGTCGTGACGTCAGGGATCGGACGGCCGATGACGACGCCGAGTTCCCCGTCCGAGTCGGCCCGGGTCCTGGGCACCACGGGCTACGCGGCGACGGATGCGGGGATCCTCCGCCACGACCACGCGGCCTGAACTCTGCACCGTCGACGGTGAGTTGCATACGCGTCACAGCCGGCGAACGCCAGCCCTCCGGATGTACTGGTTCTGTCACGCGACAGCCATCAGGTGGTCTCACCAGTAACCACATGCAGCACTGCTTGATGTTCTCTGACAGCACCGGAGCGGACCACACCCCCATGAACCATGAAGACAGGAGCACCTCGTGGCAACGGAGACACCCCGACGAAACGCCCTGATGGCCTGTGCGGCCCTGGTCGTCGGTGCCCTCACCCTCACGGCCTGCGGTGGCAGCGCAACAGCGGACGGCTCCAGCCGGCAGTCGAAGGCGCAACTGGCCCGGACCGCCGACTCGGTCACCACGAAGACCGCTCAGGCGGGGACTGCCTCTACCACGGCGGCCGGTCTCGACTACGTCGCGTTGGGCAGTTCGTTCGCCGCGGGCCCGAGCATTCCGCCGCTGCAGTCGAGTAGCGGGGCGGCGGCGTGCAGCCGGTCGGCCAACAACTACGCCAGCATCGTGGCCCGCGACACCGGGGCGAACCTGACGGACGTCACCTGCAGCGGTGCCACGACGGCGAACATCCTCACCACCAACCAGGGTTCGCAGCCGCCGCAGATCAACGCCGTGAACAGCGGGACCGACCTGGTCACCATCACCATCGGCGGCAACGACGTCAACTACCTGGGGAGCATGGTCACGTACTCCTGCCAGAACAGCGGCGGCACGAACTGCGGCACCGTGGACCAGGCCCCGATCAACACCGCCCTCGGTGTGGTGGGCCAGCGGATCGAGAACGTCGTGAACGCCGTCCACGCCAGGGCCCCGCAGGCACGTGTCCTCCTGGTGAGCTACTCCACCCTCCTGCCCGACACCGGTGGTTGCGCCGGTGTACCGCTCACCGCCGATCAGCGAGTGTTCGAGCGCACCGTCGCCCAACGCCTGGCGCAGGCGACCATCACCGCGGCGAACGACACCGGGGCGACCCTGGTCCGCCTCGCCACCGCCAGCCACGGTCACGACGCCTGCGCGGCCGACCCGTGGGTGGAGAAGTACAAGCCGGCCTCGGGACGGACCACGTACCACCCGAACGAGGCCGGCATGAAGGCCGCGGCCTCCTTGGTGGAGTCCGCGTTGGGGTGAGGCCCGGGCGCCAGGTACCGACACTCTGCGCCCGGGCTTCAGCCGGTGCGCGAGCGAGGGCGGCACCTGCACTTTCACCGGCACCCGCGCGGTGGCCTACGGCGCCGGAACGTACACCTACGAGACGGCGACCGGCAGCACCGGCGCCTCCTTCGGTGGCGCCCCGGCGGCCGACATCATGAAGTCCTGCTCCGTCGCGCCCCTCGGCAACCCGGCCGGCGGCTGGGCCAAGTTCACTTCCCAGAACGGCACTTGTTCGACCGTCGCTGGCATGCCCAAGAGGGTCGCGCAGGACTGGAAAACCATGGAGGGGCTGGTCCAGAGGGACGTGGATGCCCGCATGGGCGTCAGCATCGGTCGCGCGGCAGGCTGAGGGCTCTCTACGTCATCTTGCATTGCTCGGGCGTGAAACCACAGGTCAGCAGTGTGCGCCGCTATGGGGGGCAGCCCCGGCATGGTCTCGACCAGCGTTTGTGCCCTCCACGTGCCCAATCTTCGAGCGCACGCTGTGGTGAAAAACGCCGGAAAACCAGTGAAAAAACGCAAACCCCAGGCCGCTGACCTGGGGTTTCGCATGGAGCGGGTGACGAGAATCGAACTCGCGCTCTCAGCTTGGGAAGCTGCGGTTGTTTGACGCCCGCTTGGTCGCTGACCTGGACGAACGCCCAAGGGGCAGCCTCCTTAAGCCGGGCTGCTTTCACCGTGATTCCCCGCTGTTCCCCGCTCGATCTGGTGCGCTTGTGGTGTGGCCGTGGTGGGTGCCCATAGGCACAACTTTCTGATCCGTAGCTCTATGTGGATCGGCCATTGACGGTCGTATCGGGTGCACCTCGGTCAGGCGTGGCTCCCGTCGGACGGGACTGGTCGTTGCGGTTGCTGTACTTCATTGCTGTACCGCGGCGACGAACCGAGTTACATCGTGCTGTCTGACTCGAGTGCTGGCTCTCGCCGCCTTGGACTCGGAGGGGTGTGGATCACCTGGTGAGCGGCGCTGAAGAACTTTGTGCGTGCTGCATCGGCGCGGTCTTGCAGCTCGTGCAGTTCCTCGAAGGCTGCCTCATCCAAGGGGAAGCGGACTCGACGAACCGTTTGGACTGCCATCTCCGCAGTGTCGGCGAGGGTGACACACGCGACATGAACGATGTTGGGGCCCAGCAGTTGCACCCGTTCAAGGTGCTTTCTGAGGTCCTCTTTGATCTGGAGAGACTCGTTCCAGATGCTCTCTTCCGTCGCCTCGATCAGGTCTCCCTGGTATGTGGCCTCTTGGTGAGTCCAGTACTCCCCGTACGGGGGTAGATCGATGAGCTTCGAGACGCTCACGTCCCAGGCAGCGAGAAGCGCCGTATAGGCCTCCAGCCGTTGTCCGCGGAGCCATTGCTTGTGCTCCACTACCGCCTCGTCCCGAACCTGCCAACGCCCGATGTAGACGCCAACCAACCCCCCACCTACGACACCTATCAAGGCCGCGACCACGGTCGCCTGCTCGGCAGTCATGCCTGAAGTGTGCCGGGTGCTGGCCCTTAGCCGTGTGCTCTCGGCAGGATTCGAACCTGCAACACCCGCTTTAGGAGTTCGATCCGAGCGCTGCCCGCAGCGCCTCTGCTCGATCGGCGGGTACGTGCCGAGCCGTGCATGGGTACCTACGTCCGATGCCGTTGATGTCACCTGTGGATGTCAGCCCGACCAGAATCATCTTGGTGTCGGCGCAGGATCAAAGCCCTTCCGGGATCAAACCCCGTCATACAGGCTGGTCATCGACTGATCGCGCGGTACCGTGATAGGTCGGTCATCGTGCGTAAGGAGGAGGGGGACGGTGCCGCAGCCCAACAACCGCAGTAAGGCCATCCGCCCGGCCGCATACACGGCACTGGTCGAGGCGCTGACCACGATTTACTGGAACAAAGGCCCTTTTGAGCTCTACGTCCGAGCAATGCTGAAGGACCACAGTGAGCTCCTGTCACAGCTGAGCTTCCCGTCGTCCACCAAGCGGGAAGTGTCCGGCCAGTTGGTCAACCTGCTGCAAGCCAATGAGGCCCGGTACCTCGACCTGACGGTCGCACTCATGCTCGACATCGCCGACATGGAGACCTTCCCTAACCTGACTTCCCAGCAAGATGGGGAAGAGAAAATAGCCAAAGCGACTGCGGCTGTAGCGGAGTTGAGGCGTTGGACTGCCAAGCAGCGTGAGGTCATCGCGGAGCATGAGGCACACGCGGTTGCCATCGCGGAGAGCGCCAAGCAGGCCCAGGACGGCCGAGCGTTTGCCCAGGCTCATGAGGAGCTGAAACAACGGTTCATCGTGATGCACTCGGCTACCAACCCGCAGCAGCGGGGGAGAGACTTCGAGGGCTTCATCAATGAGCTGTTCGCCCTGTATGACCTGGAACCGCGGGCAGCATACAGCTTGGACCACGAGCAGATCGACGGTGCGTTCTCTTTCGACACTGACCACTACGTCCTCGAAGCCAAGTGGTGGAAAGCGGCCATCGGTCGCCGGGAGCTGGACGTCTTCAAGAGCAACATCGAGCGGAAGGGAAAGAACACCCTCGGCCTATACATCAGCATGAGCAACTTCACCTCGGACGCCCTGGCGGTCTACAGCCTCAGCACGCCGTTCATCACGATGGATGGGGGCGACTTTATGGCTGTGCTCGACCAACGCATCCGCCTGGACGAGCTGATGCGCCGCAAGAAGCGGCACGCGAGCGAGACAGGGCACTGCTTCCTACCCGTCTCCAAGATCTTCTTCGAGTCGGACTGAGCACTCTGCATCTTGCCGGGTCGGACGGCATCAAGAGCAGACGGCAGGACTGCCCGCCATCCGCCTATTGTCCGTCCGCCGGCGATCACAGTCGTTGCCCCAGACCAGCCCCCGGGGGCTTATCTGTGCCTCAGCCGACGACGGTCAGCCACGAGGGCGCCAACCGATCATGAATGCGTATGCCTCGCTGCCCCCCATCGGACTCAGCCACGCGTTGGGCTAACTCCTAGAGAGGCACACGACGGCCAGCACGTGGCCCCGACACCTGCGCCGTCGGCTTTGATCTTGGGGCTCGGCGGAAGTGGAAGACGTATACCTCCGAGGTCACCCAACACTATCTTCCGTTACTCATGTGGGGTGACCCTGTGCAGGTGCCAGCCTCAGCTTGGCCGATGTCCAGCGGGACCGAAGATTCGATCCACCACTGCGAGTGCGGCTTCCCGCCGTTCCGCCTTCCTGGACCAGACTGCTGGCCCGAGGACAAGCAGAAGGAGCAGACCGACAACACCAAGCACTGCCAGAAGAGCGCTTGGGCTGCCAGTTGCTGCCGAAATGACTCCAGCGGTGATTCCTCCTCCCACTGCGCCTCCCATAGCGGGGGCGAGGGCGGTGGGGCCCGCAGGCGCTGTTCCTTCGGTCGGCCTGTTGACTGGTGTCTGGCTGGCCGCACGCTCGTAGGCGTTGATAGTGGTCTCCTGTCTGATGTTCATTTTCAATGTGTGTCGGTGGCTCTCTGATGATGCAGGGAGCTACCCCCGTCCTCCTGCGCTAATCAGGTCGAATGCTGCGGATTACCACCTTCCCCTTTCCGCTCGAGGGGCCCATTGGGGAAGGTTGAGCCAACCCGTTACGAATGTTCCGGTTGAATGGATCTTCTAGCCTGTAGTAAACGCGCCTCCCGAAGCCGTGCATTTCTTTGAGGCTGGAAGTCGTCTCCTCTCGCGACACGGCGATGATTCCCTCGGCCTCCAACTTGGCTCGCCCCCGCGTCACGGTTGCTTCGGAAATCCCGTACCACTCTGAAGTCCAGCGGTCTGGCAAAGTAAATTCAGGTTTGCGCAGACTCATTGCAATGAATAGGACCGCCTTTGCGGGAAGCGTAAGACGGTTGTGCCAGTTTGAATCCCAGTATTCATACGGAAGTTTGAAATAGACCTCGCCGAGCCGCCCATCCCTTTCAGCCAAGGGTCGCGTGTAGGGCTTCCCGGTGCCATCTTCTCTGAGTTTTTTGACATTCGCCTGCCGTCCGCTCTGGCTCCGCGTGATCAACTTATGGCTTTCGAGTTGGCGCCAGAGGCGAGAAATTTGCGCGGAAGCGCTTCGTTCGTCGTACGAGCCGTTGATGGCTCGGGCCCACGTCGTGGACCAATGAGAGGTGCTGAAGTCTTCCTTTACGGTGACGGCGTACACGAGTAGGAGAAGATCCAATGCCTTCTCTTGCCTGCTCGCCACGAGCTGAGCCATTGGTCCTGGCTTGCTGCGCGCCGCTCCATTTTTTGACCGTAGTGGCCGTTGCACGAAAGACCGCCGGATAGGTACCGCTTTCCCGAGCCTTCGGGAGGATCGAAGCAGTTCCGCAATGGTGTCTTCATGGCTGAGCCTGGGTTCGGTTCGCACGTCCCCAATGTTGGACTGCCTTGCCGGATCTCTGGTAGCTGAGTGCACGGAATGGGGCGCGACGGCGATGCGCAGTACAGCGAGTGCCGTAGGACAACTAAGTATCACTTCACATATATCACCCCTAGTTATAACGTCCTCTACGCGGGTCAACCACGCTGCATGGTGGGGCGATAGTTTTCGATCTTTAACGGCAAGACGGGCCTTTGCTGGCGGCTCGACAGCCGACAGTTGTGTACCTCATCGAGAGCGGATGCACGGGTGGGGCGGCGCTTCACAGCGCGCCGCAGGTCGGGTCGACCAGCCTCCGCGCGTGATCATGATCCGTGAGCGTTGGAGCTGCCCGACCCAGGCTCCAGAAGGTGCGTCCGCGTTCATCGTTGAGGGGGTGCGGCTGGCCCGTCCTCCACAGGCCGACAGACTGGAGGTGAAGGAGAAGAAGTCCGGTCTGGAAATCCCCGCGCGCGTCGGTTCGGTGCGGCGCGTGCTCGCCCGTCGGCGCTGGCGCGCTAAGCGACATCTGGCGGCTGACGCCTACGTCCTGTCACCGACCCCCGGCGACCTGAAGCTGCGTCGACGTGAGCGGTACCGGCAGGCGACTTCCTCCCGGGGTGCGTTGACGCGCGTCAGGACGTCGCCCGAGCGCAGCGACGAGCCCCCTGCCCGCGGAACAATCGCAGGCAGGGGCCGCAGAGAGAGCGAGTGGGCGACATTTCTTCTTGCCCTTGGTCTTGCCGGGGATCTTGGCGAGCTGGGTTTTTGCTGGTCAGGGCGGTGGGCCCGTGTGCCTGGTGGTCGTCGTCGACCGTCATTGGCCGTTGTTGAGCGACCTCGGACGGCCCAAAGACGGCCCCAGCTCTGCCGCACTCGGCTGACTGCCAGCACTGTCGATGCGTCCCGTCTGAACCTCAACCGACGACAGTCAGCCACGACGGCGGGTGCGCCGACCGACCACGCACGCGTATGCCTCGCTGTACCCCGACCGGCCTCCGCCACGCTGCCGGTGCCGTCGACCAGAGCGGGCCACGACGGCCGGCCCGTGACGAGGATGCCGGATCCCTCAGCTTGGGAAGCTCAGGTGATCCGTATGTGCCTTCCTTGCTGCCCTGCGATGGTGCTGCAACGTCGGATGGATCGCTGCCGCCTTGGTCCGCGGTATTCCCCGTTCCCCGTGGCTCCCCGTCCGATCTGGCACATCCGGCCTGGTCGGCTCAGACTCGATGCCGACCAAGTGCTTAGAAGATGCGGGCACCCTCCTGTGGCCCGTTATCACCAGCCCATGTCACTACCGTGACGGGCTGCCGGCTGCCGGCTGCCGCTGCCGTCCGCCGTCGCCGTCGCCGCTGCCGTCACTGCCGTCGACGGCAGAGCCTGGAACACGCCGATGTCAGCAGCCGCCTTTAGGGTGAGGCGCTCATTGAGACCGGTCAGACCGTTAAGGGCAGCGGTCTAAGGGGGGCGGGATCTGAAGTCCCCGGGTTCCGCCTCGGGAATGTAGTTCATGCCAGAGCACCGCCCCCTCCCCCGCATAGTTTGCTGACGAGACCGCTTCGTTCCGAAGCAGCTGCCACTCAGTTTCAGAGAGAAATCAGATCACCAAGGAGTTCGAGAATTACATCTGAGTTCAACTTTTGCTTGGTCATGGTCCACGAGTTTGAATCTGCGCGCAAAATTTCGTACCGATCGGCAATGAACTGCTCTCTTGAGAGGCCGTGCGCGCGATCCCTAGGCCCCTTGGAGTAGTAAGGAATGTACGGGCTCGCCTCGAACTGCACGATATGCCAACTCAGTCGACCCTCGGGCTCCTTTTCGCAAAGAATGTTGGCGTGCGGATCTCGGATATTCAAGGCGGCAATTTTGTGAAGGTAAACTGCGCCTGCGGAAATCAATGGCTGCGTCGACGCGCTGTCAAGTGACCATCCTTCGAATTCTAGACGGCCGCCAGGCACCAGCAGCCAGAAATTCCTCTCGTCGAAGCTTGCTCCGGCAGTCAATTCTGGAATGATGGGCCGTGCGATATTTTCTGCTTCTTCCAGCACGAGACTAAGCTCCGCGTACGCCTGCTGCTGGAAGTCTTCCCGCTGGGGGGCACTCTGGGGGACTTTTGCCTCGACCTGCAAGCGCCGAGCCTCTGCTTGCTGAGCTCGAGTGGCCAAGCGTTGCTGCGCTGGCGTCAGTGGGCCCGTCCTGGACCGGAGCGCCTCGACTACCGCCCGCGCATCGCGAGGTCTCCGTGCCGGGTCCTTTTGAAGGAGTCGGTAGATCAAGGGGGCCACTGATGTCGGTGCCTGGTCCCCCAAGTCGGCTGGAGCCTCAGTCAGGTGCTGGCGCCTGTAGTCAGAATTCTCGGGCCCTCGGAAAGGGCACTGTCCGGTGAGCACCTGGTATGCAAGTACTCCGAGTGCATACAGGTCGGACTTCACCGATGCGCTCTGAAATTCCCACAGTTCCGGTGCGACATATGGCGCGGTTCCAAAGGCGCTTAGAGTATACGTTGCTGTTTTTTGTGCCGTGTCTCGTGAAATCCCGAAGTCTGCCAGCAGCCACCGTTCGTCAACCTGTAGCACGTTATCTGCTTTCAAGTCTCGATGTAGAATTCCAAGACTGTGGAGTTCTTCCAATCCCTGCGCGACTTGGAGCAAGACGCCAATGCGGCTGCCTTCGTCGAGTGTGTCCTCTTGAATGGCCTTCGCAAGTGAGCCTTCGGCGATCGGCATAACGATCAACAGCACGTCATCGACAACAGCGTGGTCCAGCGGGACCAATACATGCTTCAGCGCTTCGGCAGCATGGCTGGCAGCGATTAGATCACCAATTTCAATCTCGCGATCTCGTCGACGCTGCGCTTCCAGGCCTGCGTCTGAAAGATTTACCTTTTTAACTGCTACGGGCGCGCCGTCTTCGTAGGACCCAGCAAAGACAACCCCGCCGCCGCCACGGCCGATGTTTTGGCGTTCATCGTACGTCCATGTCTTCCCAGTGAGGCCTACGAAGCGAGTCATGGGTTCATGATTTGCCTACTGCTGCCCCCGCTCTGGAGCCACGCCACGTGTGGCAACCCGCCTTCGATCGCATGGAGTAAAAGCTCCTACAGTAACGGCGTCGCGGCTCCGCGCTGAGGACCGCTGTAGGTGGGCATGGGGTGCGTCGACCGGTCGGCGCCACTCGATGTCCGGTTGGCCATGCGTCTCCCGTCACCTGTGGCCGTGCTAACACCCTTCAAGTGGCTGATTGCTGTGCGCGCGGCACGGGCGCCGGCCGGGCTGGAGCGGGACGCAGGCAGGAGCGCAGGCCCGGCCGGGGACCGTGCCGCGGGCGGTGAGCGGAGCGAGCCGCCTTGAACCCGTAGAGAAGGTTGTTACTCAGGCATCAGCTGGGATCTTGTCTTGTCTCGGTTGATGCTTGACGCAGTGGCCTCACTTGATGCTTGACACCGCTTGCCTCGGCTTGGCTGTGCGCCTGGATGTGGCGCATGGTGAGGGTCGGGGCCGTGCTGGTGGAGTTGAGCGTGGTCGAGCAGCGCTATCACGCGGTCAGGGACGTGATGCATGGATCACCCTCGATCCTCGACCTCTGCGATCCGCGCTCGCACTCGGGGATCTTCGGCGATATCCGTGGGCAACAGCGTCTTGGAGTCTGGCACTGCCGATACGACCTGCTCGGTCGTGAGTGTGAACGTTCCTCGCAGATCAGTGCCCCGGATATCGGCTCCCCGCAGGTTGGTCGCGTTGAATCCGGCGTGGTAGAAGTGCGCCCCGCGTAGGTCAGCGCCTCGCAGATCGGCTCCGCGCAGGTGCACGCCCTCCATCCGCGCACCGCGGAGATACGCCCCGCGCAGGTCGGCCTCCCGCAGGTAGGCGAACCGCAGCCAGACGCGATTCAGGTCTGCGCCCCTGAGGTCCGCAAGGTTCAGAAATGCCCCCTCCAAGCGGGCTCCGTACAGGTACGCGCCGCGGATCGCGGCATTACTGAGTTCGACGCCCAGTGCGTCGCCACGGCGAATGGTCCGGCTGCGCAGCACTTCGAGAGCGGCAGAGACGTCGGCGGCTGGATAGGGCGGGATCACAGCGATCTTGCCACTGGACGCATTGTGGGGCCTGCGGGCCGGCGCGTGCACACGCACGAAGGCGCACAGGATCCGGACGATGCTTGGCCGGTCGCGTGGCGAGTCCTTCATGATGCGCTGGAGGGCGAAGGCTCCGCCAATGCGCTGGTCGATGGAGTCCGCTCCGAGGTTGGTGACTGCCGCGGTGTAGCGGTCGGTAATCTGCCCCTGCTCTGCGATCCGGAGTTCCTCGCGTGTCTGGTTCACCGAAGTGAACGTGAAGATCAGCGCAAAGAGTGCGGCGAAGCCGGGCAGGAGTGTGGCGAGCACCGTGGCCATCTGGATGCGTAACAGGCGCTTCTCCGTGGGCGTGACAGGATCCGCTACCGGTTGGCTTCCACGATCCGGCAGGCCTTTCGGCGGCGCATCGGCTGCAGCATCGGGGGCACCCGGTGTGCCATCCGGCTGTGCGGCGCCTTCCGGCTCTCCGCTCGGCTCCGGTGACAAGTCGTCCGATTCTCCGTCCGTGCCTATTGGCGACGCTCCTCACCTCACCCTAACCACCGCATAATGGCCCAAACTTGCAGCACGCCGGAGCAGCGTGAGGCGATACGCCGATCTGGTGAGCTGTGGTTGTTGCGTCTCGTGTCGCTGGCTGAGGAAGCCGCATCAGCTCGCCTCGGGGATCAATCCGATCGCAAGGTGCGGTCCAAATGCGTTCTCTTGGTCATCTATGCATGCACCGCAGGGCGCGGTTCGGAGGCGGCCGCCCATCTTTGACCAGATCGGAAACCGCGGTGCACCCTGCCCCGCACCACTGCCAAGTCGTGGCCCGCTTCAAGGCCTACGGCACGAAGAACCGCACGACAGGCTAGGAACCGGAAAGCATCAAGCGACACACATCCGTCAAGCCTCATCTGAAGCTAGACAGCATCAGCTGGGATCCGACACTTCAGCTGGGATGTGCCACAGCGGTGCAACGTAGCGCTCCGGACGGCTGTTGATGAGGAGCTGGCGCAGGTCGTCGCGCTGTGACCCGTCGAAGTTCAGGACCTCTGTGAGGTGCCGGAACGTCGTGTGGGTGACTCCGCGGCTTCGGGCCTCGTCCTCGAACCGGTCGAGCTGCGAGAGCACGTTGTCGCGGTCGAGTTTCACTGCTGGCTGTTCCTTGAGCCAAGCGGCCTTGTTGCGCTCGTAGTCGATTTCCGAGTAGCCGCAGACTTCGCGACTGTGGGCCTCCACCTCATCCAGGGTGGCGGTCGACAGGATGGCGCGAGCCAGCTCATTGCGGTTCAAGGCGTCGTCCAGGTCGACTTCATGGACCGTCGGGCCATCGTCCGTGAGCGGAATGGGGAGTCCGGCGTCCCGTACTTCGCAGATACCTCGTACTCCTCGCGCCGTTGCAGCGAGCATCCCGGTGGCCTCGGACGGGTGCCATTCCAGGACGGAGCTGACCGGCTCCGTGTTTTGCGCGGTCAAGGTGAGGACGAGGGGGCCGAGCATGCTGCGTACTTCGTCGAGCGGGAGTTCACCGTCCAGGCCGGGACCGGCGACCAGGAGCCTGACGGGAGCGTTCATCCGGCAGCACGCGGCGAGCGTAAGGGCGTCGGCAAGGGGGCTCTTCAGGGTCGGTTCGTCGCCTCGCGCGAGGATGTCACCGCCCACGTCCAGGAGGTCGATCGAGGTCGGCTCCAAGTGGCCAACCAGCTCTTCGAGTTGGCGCGTGATGCCCTCGGCTCCGTGGTGCGGGTCGATCAGGGCGAAGGTGTGTGGGAGCTCTGCCGCGAGGCGGGGGAGAGTGGATCCCGCCGGAGCGATCGGGCGGGCCTCGGCCGGCACCGACCAGACCGAGGGAGTGATCGCTTCGAGGCCCGTGAAGTCGGATGGCCCTCGGGGGCCTGGCACGGGGTCGACCAAGAGGCGGTCCCACGCGTAGGTGAGGATCACCGCCTGGTCCTCGTCGCCGTACAGGGCGGCGTCAAGCATTGCGGCGGCGACTGCGTCGCCCCCTCCTCCTGCTGCGACGATCAACCGCGTCATGTGGTCAACATTACGGGTTCGGCATCTGGCCACTCACCCTATAGTGGCTAGAGGCCATAGCCACTTGGATGAGGAGGGGACATGCCTCAGATCGAAGAGGCGCAGCCGAAGTATCTCCAGATCGCTCACTACATCCGCGATCAGATCCTTCGGGGCGACCTGAGGCCGGGGGACGAGGTCCCTTCGGAGCGGCAACTGGCGGCGAACTGGAAGGTGTCCAGGCCAACGGCGGCGCGGTCGTTGGAGGCGCTGAGCCACCAGGGGCTTGTTGAGAAGAGGCAGGGTTCGGGCACGTACGTGCGGAGCCTTGAAGTCAATCGGCGAGCACGGGAGTTGTACGGGCGGGCGCGGCAGACCGGGAAGATCTACACGCCTGGTGAGTACGCGGTCATCACCTCGGCCGGTTGGATGGAGGCGCCGGATCACGTGGCTGAGGCGCTGGGCCTGCTGAAGGATCGTCGGGCAGTGCACCGCCGGCGCGTGACCAACAACCAGGACGGGCCCATCACGCTGTCCACGTCGTGGTTCGCGCCGGATGTCGGGCAACGGGCGCCCAAGCTGCTGGAGCCCGAACGCATCCAAGAGGGCACTCTGATGTACGTCGAGAACATGACGGGACGGCAGGGGAGTTACGCCGAAGACCGCATGTGCGCTCGGCAAGCGAGCGACGAGGAGAGCGCAGACCTCCAACTGGTGTCCGGATCTGCCGTGTTGATCGTGCACCACGTCGTGTTTGACCTCCAGGACCGGCCGTTGGAGTTCGCCGAAGCCACCTACCCGCCGAACCGCTGGGCGTTCGAGCAGGGCTACCCGCTCACCTGATGGACCGTCATTTCGGCGAACTGCTTGCGTCGCGCGAGTGGCTAATGCCACTATCCAGTAAGTGGCTAAGGCCACTTACGAAAGGGGGCATGGCGTGACGGGTCAGCGGCCGGCACATGGCGCGCACTTACCTTGCCGGGGATGTCGTGGGCGGGGCTGGAAGCGAGTCAGCACGCGCACGGCCCTGGCGCTCTCCACCGTCAACGACCGTGCCCGTGCCGCATCGAAACGGCGCTGCCTCGACTGTGACGGCAGCGGCAAGGAGTGAGCACGGATGGCCTACACGATCGACCGCTACCCCTCCGAGGACTCGCCGCGACTCGGTGCGATGACCTTGCACCCCGTGGCGGAGTCGGTGCCTCGGGCCCGGCGCTGGTTCCGGAAGTTCATCGCCCCGTACAACCCGGCCTGCTCGGTTGACGACTGCCTGTTGATGGTCTCGGAGTTGGTGACCAACGCCATCGCCTACGGTCGGTCGGAAGACCCGTGGCACGTCCGGGTGGAGTGGTTCCGCGAGGGGACCTCGCTCCGTGTCGAGGTACACAACCCAGGGTTTCCGGCGAATGTGAGGCTGCGGCATCCCGACGCCGCCGACGCGCATGGTCGTGGGCTGCTCCTCGTCGACGCCATCGCCGAGTCGTGGCACTCCGGGCCCAGTCGGTGCGGTGGGACGGTCGTCTCCTTCGTGATGGCCGATGCCTGGCCTGTCTGAGGCAGGTGTGGCGCCGCAGTATTGCGTAATTGGATTTATCGCTAGTCTGGTTGACCAGTTGACTTGGCCAATCTCGACAGGCGGCGTTCATGGCGTATGAAGTGGAGGCACCTAAGTACGTCCGCCTCGCCCAGACGATCCAACGCCGCATCGAGGATGGCACGTACCCGCCGGGCACGCGGGTCCCCAGTGAGAATCAGCTGGTCCAATCCTTCGGGATGTCCCGCCCAACCGTTGTGCGCGCCCTTGAGCTGCTGAAACGGGACGGTTGGCTGGAGTCCCGGCAGGGGTACGGCACGATCGTGCGGGGGCGGCCGGCCGTCGTCGAGCAGAAAGACCGCCGCGGGCGCGAAGCGCTGGAGCGCGACGAGTCACGGACTCCAGGGCGTCTGGTTGTAGTTGAGCAAGTCCCGGTTCCGGCGCGCGTCGCTTCCGTACTCGGGCTGCCGAAGCGAGCCAAGGTTCTGATGCGTCGGTTCCTGGTCGAGGAGGACGGGGAGGCGGTCGAACTCGTCTCGTCGTACTTCCCCGCCGGCCTTGTCGAGGGCACCGAGCTCGGGAGCTCCGAACCGCTGGGTATCGGCGCCCGGGAACACCTGGAGGGTCGGAGAAAAGTCCGCTTCGACCACGTGACGGAGAGGGTCTCGGCTCGGCTGCCTGATGCAGGTGAAGCTGAGCTGCTCGGATTGCCTGACGGCATGCCTGTCCTCAGTGTCCTGGTCATCGCCCGCGATGCGTCCGGCCAAGCTTTGCAGGTCTCTGACGTGCTGCTTCCTGCCGATGGGCAGGAACTCGAAGACACGTATCGCTTGAACTGAGCTCGTTGCGGGGGCAGTTGAACTTCCTTCCCGCTTGACAAGTCAACTTGGCAACCCTAGCTTCGAACTTGCTAAGTCAACCTGTCAGGTGATGGGTTGATCGATCTCAGAAGGAGAACTCTCTGTGCGTGTGATCCGCGTTGACGCCTCGTCCGCCACGATCCTGCTGACCGAAGCTCCGGCGCCGAAGGTGCGTGACCGGCAGACCGGCGAGATCGCCAAGGACACCGTGAGCGGTGAGGCGCTGATGACCGTCGGCGTTGTCTTCATCGACGAGGGGGACTCGTCGCTCATCCAGGTCACCATTCCTGAGGGCGGTGTTACGGAGGGCCTGACCGTTGGCTCTCCGGTATCGCTGCCGGGCCTCATCGCCCGGCCGTGGGAGAGCGTGTTCAACGGCCAGCAGCGGCACGGGATCGCCTACCGCGCCACCGCGATTGCGCCGGGCGCCTTCCCGGTCGCTCAGGCGGGCTGATCGTTGTGGCGGACCTGATCACGGTGGCTGAGCTGGGCGGCTCGCTCGCTGCGATAGGCGGCGCGGCCTATGCCCGGCACGCTCACCCGGCGGCGTACTGGTCCACAGTCGGGCTGCCGGTTTCGGTGGCCCGGCTGTTGGCCTCGTACTCCTCGACCATGGACGCCTGCGGTCTGACCGTCGAACCGTCCCGGTTGCGGGTGTTGGCCATCAAGGCGACCAGTCGGCGGGAGATTCGTCCCGTCCCGCCCCGCCGGGGCATCATCCGACCCACCACAACCGGGCTGTGTGTCCGGCTCCGGCTGGCGCCGGGCCAGGAACCTGCTGACGTCGCCGCCTCGGCGGAACGGCTCCGCCACGCGTGGGGCGTGCACGGCGTGTACGTGAAAGACGTGAAGCCCGGCGTCGTCGAACTGCGGCTCATCGGTTTCGACGTCCTGCGCAAGGTCCGGATGCCCCGGCGGAGCGACGGCGGGTTCCTCAAGGTGCCGGTGGCGCTGCGGGAGGACGCTACGGCGTTCTTACGCGACTACCGCGCCGTACCGCATGAACTCGTCCTCGGCGCAACGCTGTCGGGCAAGTCCATGTACCTGCGCAACCTGATCGCTGGTCTCGCCCGACAGCCCGTCGCCCTGGTCGGCATCGACTGTAAGCGCGGTGTCGAGCTGGCGCCGTTCGCCTCCCGGTTCGCCGCGCTGGCGACCGATCCGGACGAGGCGTCAGAACTTCTGCCGGTCCTGGTGAAGGAAATGGAGGACCGATACGACCTGATCAAGGCGCGGCAGGGCATCGCCCCGGGCACGCCGGACGAGGAGATCACCTCCGACATCTGGGGCCTTCCCGACTACCAACGACCCGTTCCCATCGTGCTGTTCGTCGACGAGGTGGCAGAACTCTTCCTTGTCGCTACGCGCAAGGACGAGGAACGCCGGGATGAGATGGTCACCCACCTCATCCGGCTCGCCCAACTCGGCCGCGCCGCCGGCATCTACCTGGAGGTGTGCGGACAGCGCTTCGGCGCTGAACTCGGCAAGGGCGCGACCATGCTGCGCGCCCAGCTCACCGGCCGGGTCTGTCACCGCGTCAATGACGAAGCCTCGGCCAAGATGGCTCTGGGTGACATTGCGCCCGAAGCGGTCTACGCCTCTTGCGCCATCGCCGCCGAGCTGCCGGGCCTGGCCGTGGCCGGTGACACCTCCGGCGGCTGGTCCCGCATCCGCACCCCTTACCGGTCGCTGGCCGATGCTGCGGCCACCTGCCGAGACACGGCCCATCTCGCCCCGGACGTTCCTGCGCTCACGCCCTTCCGGCCGTACGTCCCGCCCGTAGCCCCCGCCACACCGGTACCTACGGTGCGCCTCGCCTCTGAGACAGCGGGGGACTGACGAATGCGCACCCATCGGATCCGGCTTGACCCCGTGCTGGTCCAAGCGGGCATCGCTGCCGCGCTGTCCTTCGCCCACCTGCACGACCTCGCTGCGGCGGCTGGGCAGGACGGGTGGAAGGCGTGGGCCTACCCGGTCAGCGTTGACCTGCTCCTCGTCGCGGCGTGGCGACGGCTGCGCTCCGGCATGGCGAAAGCCGCTGGATGGTGCTGGTTCGTTGTCGCGCTGACCGCGTCACTGGGTGCCCATCCGCCGACTTCAACGACGGCCAGGAGCTCACTGAACGAGCCGTAGCGGCCTACATCGCCAAGTACGCCACCAAGGGCGCCGAGACGGCGACGGGCACCCTCGACCGGCCGCTCAAGTTCCTGGCCGAGCTGGCCCAAGCACGCATCACCGACCACGCCCGACGCATGATCCGCGCCGCCTGGACGCTTGGCGCCCGCCCCGAGCTCGCCGAGCTCCGCCTTCGGGCCTGGGCGCACATGCTCGGCTTCCGCGGCCACTTCTCCACCAAGTCCCGCCGCTACTCGACCACTTTGGGCGCCCTTCGCGATGCCCGCGCCGAATGGCGCCGCGCACAAGCCGCTGCCGCCGTCGAGACCGAGGCACCGGAAACCACCCTCGTCCTCTCGCACTGGGCCTTCGCCGGAACCGGCCTCTCCCGCGCCGAAGCCTGGCTTGCCGCATCACTCGAACCCGCTCCCGGAACGGAAGGAGAACCCACCGCATGACCGACCGCTACCTGTCCGTGGACCAGGTCGCCGAGCTGCTCGGCACGACCGCCCGCTTTCCCCGACGACTGGTTGAGGAGCGGCGCATCCGCTACGTGAAGGTCGGCCGGCATGTCCGCATCCCCGAGAGCGCGGTCGAGGAGTTCATCGAATCCCGCACAGTCGAGCCGATCAGGCTCCGTCGCACCGGACTTCGGAGGGTTGCCTGATGGCCAACAAGAAGGGGAGACGTCGCCGCTTCGGCGCGGTGCGCCAGTACCGGT
Organism: Streptomyces sp. NBC_01092; assembly: GCF_045039535.1. NCBI lineage: Bacteria > Bacillati > Actinomycetota > Actinomycetes > Kitasatosporales > Streptomycetaceae > Streptomyces > Streptomyces sp. NBC_01092. The sequence continues at coordinate 5,842,318 of NZ_CP108659.1, forward strand.
CCGGTCGCTGGACCGCGTCGTACCTCGGGCCCGACAACGAGCGCATCCGCGCGGACGAGACCTTCGAGACCAAGAAGGATGCGGAAGTCTGGCTGTCCCAGGTAGAGGCAGACCTCACCCGAGGGGACTGGCGTGCGCCCGACGCCGGAGAGGTCAACTTCCGTGTCTACGCGGAGAAGTGGGTCGAGGAACGGGAACTGGCCGTTCGCACCGAGGACCTGTACAAGCACCTCCTCCGGCTGTACATCCTCCCGACCTTCGGCCCGCTCGACCTGGACGAGATCACGGCTCCGCGCGTGCGTGAGTGGCGGGCGGAGCGGCTCCGCACCAGCAAAGCGAAGACGGCCGTCGCCAAGTCGTACCGCCTCCTCAAGGGCATCCTTGAGACGGCCGTCGACGACGACCTGATCACCCGCAACCCGTGCCGAATCAAGGGCGCGGGTAAAGAGTCAGCCGCCGAACGCCGTATCGCCACCGTCACCCAGGTCGACGCCCTCGCCAACGCGATCGGTATCCGCTGGCGCCTCATGGTCTATCTCGGCGCCTACGGCCCGATGCGGCCCGAGGAGCTGGCCGGCCTTCGCCGCCGGGACGTCGACCCCGACAACCTGGTGATCCGCGTCCGCGTCGCCGAGCCGGAGCGGACGAACGGCAAGCGCGCCCCCGGTGAGACCAAGTCCGACGCGGGCGTCCGGGCCGTCGTCCTCCCGGCCTTCCTCCACAAGGAGGTGAAGCAGCACCTCGCTTGGTTCGCAGAGAAGGGGGTCGACGGCCTGGTCTTCGTCGGCGAGAAGGGAGCTCCCTTCCGGCGCACCTCCTTCGGCCGGAAGTGGCGTCGGGCCCGTGCGGCCGTCGGCCTCCCGGACGGCTTCCGGTTCTACGACCTTCGTCACACCGGGCACACGCTCTCGACCCGTTCGGGCGCCACGCTCAAGGACACGATGGTTCGGGCGGGTCAGTCCTCTGAGAAGGCCGCGCTGATCTATCAGCACTCCGACGAGGAGCGGCAGCGCGACATCGCGGCGGGGCTCGACGACCTGGTCCGCGCTGAACGTGCGAAGCACCACAAGGACGACCGAGCGCACCACAAGGAGAAGCCCACTGGCAGCTAGCCCGGCTCTTATGGTGCGGTTGTGGTGCGCACCCTGCCCACCGGTCTAGACAACAAAGAACCCCCGGGTCAATGACCTGGGGGTTTCGCATGGAGCGGGTGACGAGAATCGAACTCGCGCTCTCAGCTTGGGAAGCTGATGTTCTACCATTAAACTACACCCGCGTAAGACGCTCGCTTCGGGAAGATTCGAGATCATCCGGGCGGTGTCCGATCGCCTGGTCACTGTACCCCATCACCGGCCCCCGGCGCTGACGCCGTGGGGCCTGAGTGCGTTTCAGGGGGTGGATCCTGGTGCGAGGGGCCGGAGTTGGGGCGTACCGTGGAGGGGTGGGAGAGGGTCCGCGAGGGGTCGGAGTGCCGCCTGGAGGGCCGTCCCTTTGATCCCGTAATGTGGCCTCTCGTCGTCCGGCAGGCAGCAGCCGGACGCGGCTCTTGGGGAAGGGACTCTAGGACTTGATGGAGCGCACCGTCGTCCGTTGTGCCGATGGGCACGTGTTCAGCACCGCTTCGTTCCCGATGCAGCAGGCCGAGCGCCTCGGCCCCGGCCGGCTCGTCCGGTGTCCCCGCTGTGCCCGGCTCCGCAGTGTGGTGCCGGTGCAGTTGGAGAAGCATTAGCGGAGCGGGAAGCGGGAGTGGAGCAGCACCCGCACCAGTAGGAACAGCAGTATCAGTCCTGGCGCGCGGACGGCGCGATTGTGGTCGTTCCGCGCGCCTTGCGTATCCTCGGGGCGTGCTTCTCTCAGACAAGGACATCCGGGCCGAGATCGATGCCGGGCGGGTACGGATCGATCCCTACGACCAGACCATGGTGCAGCCGTCCAGCATCGACGTACGGCTGGACCGGTACTTCCGGGTGTTCGAGAACCACCGGTACCCGCACATCGACCCCTCCGTCGAGCAGGCGGACCTCACGCGGCTCGTCGAGCCCGAGGGCGATGAGCCGTTCATCCTGCATCCCGGGGAGTTCGTTCTCGCCTCTACTTACGAGGTCATCTCGCTTCCCGACGATCTTGCCTCCCGGCTTGAGGGGAAGTCCTCCCTCGGGCGGCTCGGGCTCGTCACCCACTCCACCGCCGGGTTCATCGACCCTGGGTTCAGCGGGCACGTCACTCTTGAGCTGTCCAACCTCGCCACGCTCCCCATCAAGCTCTGGCCCGGCATGAAGATCGGCCAGCTGTGCATGTTCCGGCTCAGCTCGCCCGCCGAGTTCCCGTACGGCAGCGAGCGCTACGGCTCCCGGTACCAGGGGCAGCGCGGGCCCACCGCCTCCCGGTCCTTCCAGAACTTCCATCGGACCCAGGTGTGAGCGAAGGGATACGTGAGACGCCCGTGCGGGAGAATCTGACCTACGAGCGGTTCGGCGTCGCCGTCCGTGAGCTCGCTCAGACCATCGCCGACGACGGGTACGAGCCGGACATCGTGCTCAGCATCGCCCGGGGCGGAGTCTTCGTCGCCGGCGGGCTCGCCTACGCGCTCGACTGCAAGAACCTTCACCTGGTGAATGTGGAGTTCTATACGGGCGTGGGGACCACGTTGGAGATGCCCGTCATGCTCGCCCCCGTCCCCAACGCGATCGACTTCACCGACAAGAAGGTGCTGATCGCCGACGACGTTGCCGACACGGGCAAGACGCTGAAGCTCGTCCATGACTTCTGCCTCGACCATGTCGCCGAAGTCCGCTCCGCCGTGATCTATGAGAAGTCCCACTCCCTCGTGAAGTGCGAGTACGTGTGGAAGCGGACGGATGAGTGGATCAACTTCCCTTGGAGTGTTTTGCCTCCAGTGGGGAAGTCGGGCGCAGCGGCCAAGGAGAACAGGGAAGCGCTCTGATCTGCGCCTCAGGGCTTCGCTGAATCAGGCGAGACCGATACGGATGGCGGGCCGGGCTCGCCGGCATCCACCTCGCTGCCGAAGGGGAAGCCATGGCACTGGTCCGCAAGGGATCACGACGGATCGACGTCGACGGCACGGTCTACCGCTGGCGGCTGCGAGGCCGACCGACCTACTTCCAGGGCCTGGCCTGGGCACCGTGCACATTCGCGGTCGAGCATGCGGACACCCCGGGGATGACGCTCGTGGTCGCCACCGACCAGCCGCATCCGAGCAACTGGATCGGTCGCGAGGCTGAGCCCGTGCTGCCGTCCGGCGTTGCGGCAGCAGTGCGGCTTGCCCTGCGGGAGGGGTGGACTCCGACGGCTCCGGGCTCGGCGTTCCACCTCGACCAGTCCGCCGGCTTTACGCCCTCCCACTGATCCGGCCGAGTGCACCCCCGCCGGGCTTGACGTAGGCGCACAACCGGCTACTGGAGCTCCGGGCCATCCGCGGTGGCCCAGTCTCGGAACAGGCGCAGTACTTCCCCGAGGTTGAGCGGGCCGCAGGACGCCTGGAAGACGTCGTCGGACACCTTCGCCATCACCCAGTCGCAGTCGCTGCGCCGGAAGTCGGTGCGGGCGTAGGGCCGGCCGGCCAGGGACGTCTCTTCGAGGTCGATGTCGACTGTCCAGCCAGGGTTGTCGAGCGTCGCGATCCGAACGCCCCACTCGTGCTCCCAGTCACCGTCACACTGGGCTTCGTACCAGTGTTGGAGCCAGCTGAGTTCCCCGCCTATGTCCGACATGGCAACCAGGGCTCGGTCCCTCAGGCCAGTCGGTGCAGGAGGGAGTCACGCTGATCCTGCTCGACCTCGGCGAGCGTCAAGTCGGGGTCGCGCTGATGAGCGAGAGCGACCTCGGCCGGCGTCGGCTGCTCTTCCTTGAGCGGCCAGGCCTCGGGGCGCCAGATCTTCGACCGGACGAACGCCTTGGCGCAGTGGACGTATACCTCGTCGGCCCGCACGACCAGCGCAGTTTTCGGCGGCTTGCCGACCGGGGTCAGCCGCGCCAGCAGATCTTCATCGGCCGTGATCCAGGCCGCGCCGTTGACACGAAGCGTCGTGTCCCGGCCAGGGATGACGAAATTGAGCCCGGCGTGGCCGTTGGCCAGGATGTTGCGACAGCTGTCCAGCCGGTTGTTCCCCGTCGCGTCCGGAATCACTACGTGACGCTCGTCGAGGACCGTGACGAAACCGGGGGTGCCGCCCCGAGGGGCCACGTCACAGCGGCCATGGGCATCACTGGTGGCGACGAACACCACGGGCGAGACCGCGATGAGGCGGCGCGACATCTCGTCGATGTGGTCGAGTTCTTTGCGTACCGCCCGCTCTCCGGGGTCCGCGTACAACTCTCGGAGTTGCGCCTCACTGGTCAGAGCTCGGGGTATCCGGGTGTCATCCACTCTGGCGATCCTAGCCCTGTGGGTCGAAGCCCAGACAGTGAGAAAGGGCCCCGGCTGTGTGCCGGGGCCCTTGCGTTGCTGTGGGCTCAGAGCGTGGGTGCCCGGTGTCTCTAGAACGTGCCCAGCTTCACGATCGACAGCAGTGCGATCAGCTGGATCGCGCTCGCGCCCAGGGCCTTCGGCCACGGCAGGTCGTGGGACTTGGAGACCATCAGGGTGAGCAGGGCGCCGCCCGCCACCCACGTCGCCCAGCCGAGCATCTGGACGAAGGTCGCGTCGCCGCCCGCGAACGTGGCGAAGATCAGGCGGGGGGCGTCCGTGAGGGACATGATCAGCATCGAGAGGCCGACGGTGGGCTGCCAGGCGCCGTCGCCGCCGAGCTGGCGGGCCATGGTGTTGGTGACCACGCCCAGGACGAAGGACGACAGGACCATCGCGACGGCCGTCACGAGGACGATCGGGACCGCGTTGGAGAGGGTCGCGTTGATCGCGTCCTCACGGGCGGTGTCGAAGCCGAAGACGGCCAGGAGGCCGTAGAGGAACGTCACGATCAGGGCCGGGCCCCACATCGTGTAGTCCCGCATCTGCAGGAAGGTCTGGCCGGGGGAGAGGACGATCCCTCGCAGCAGGGGCTTCCAGTGCAGGCGGGGGCCGACCGGGGCCGCCGGGGCCGAGCCCGCCCGGTAGGTCCCGCCCTGGTTGTAGGGGTCCTCGCCGACCGCGAACGCCTGGGTGTGGCCCGGTTGGTTCGCCGCGTACGGGTCCGGGGCGCCGCCCTGGCCGTGCGGGTAGCCGCCGTCGCCGAAGTACTCCGGCTCGCCGTGACCCCCGTGGCCCCCGTAACCGCCTTGGCCGCCGCCCCCGTTGGCCTGCGGCCAGCCGCCTGCGCCGCCGCCCGAGCCGCCGTACGGCTGCTGGGGCGGCGGGGGATAGCCGTACGCCGGTCCCTGGGGCGCCTGCTGCCCGTACGGAGGTTGTTGGGGGCGCGTCTGCGGGGTGCCGTTGTTCCGGCTGCCCCGTCCGATCCTGAATCCAGCCACGTCTTCGAACGTACCTGGTCCCGGAGAATCGCGTGCCGGGCCCCGGCATTCGGGCCCGGCTTTGCGGCCGACCTGTGACATCCCTTAGGGGGCGCCGCGGTCCCGTTCTCCGTGGTCCGTCAGGGTTCGGCCGTACGGGCGGGGCCTTGACCCGTACGGCCGTGGGGAGCGGGCCGGTGAGTCAGCGCAGCATGACCTGGCCCAGCCGCAGATAGCCGGACGGCAGGCCCAGCGAGCCCGGGCCGAAGCTGATCGCCTTGCTGGTGGTCACGCCCGACGCCGCGCCGCGCAGGCTGTAGATCGCGCCCGCCGGGTGGTTCTCGCCGTCCGCGCCGACGGACAGGTCGGCCTTGCCGTCGCCGGTGAGGTCGGACAGGCGTACCGACGCGCCGAAGCGGTCGGCGGACTCGGCGGTGCCGGGGACGCCTGCGGTGTTCTGGGTGAAGGACTGGGCGCCGGTCGCGGTCAGGCCGGCGGCCGAGCCGCGCAGCACCGTGACGCTGCCGGCGATCTTGGCGGCGCCGATGGTCTCGTGGAGCGCGCCGACGGCCACCTCCGCCCTGCCGTCACCGTTGACGTCGGCGATCGAGAGGGCATTGCCGAAGAAGTCGCTCTCCTCGTCCGAGCCGGGGACGCCGGGGGTGTCCTGGGTGATCGTGGTCTGGGGCTGGGTGCGGACGCCGGACGCGCCGCCGAGGTAGGCGCTTACGGAGCCGCCGAGGCTGGTCCGGCCCTCGTCTCCGTACGTCGACGTGACCACGTCCGCGTAGCCGTCGCCGTTGAGGTCGCCGACCGCGGCGAGCTCGTAGGCGCCGTTCTTGATGAACGCCTGGCGGGTGAGGCCCGAGGCGGAGCCGAGGTAGACGAAGGTGCCGTTGTCGTACGTCTCCGCCTGGCTGCCGCTGACGACCAGGTCGGCGGCGCCGTCGCCGTTCAGGTCGCCCGCGGCCAGGCTCTGGGCGCCGTAGATGCTGTTGCCCGTGCTGTACAGCTCGGTGGCGAGCTTGTAGCGGGAGGCGGCGCCGGAAGCCTTGAGGAAGCCGCCCTTGTGGATCCAGATGTCGCTGCCGGTGCTGCCGACGGCGAGGTCGGCCTTGCCGTCCCCGCTGAAGTCGCCGACGGTCAGGGACATGCCGTACTCGTTGTGGTCCGCGGGAGCGGCGTCGGGGACGACCTGGCCGCCGGACAGGCCGCTCTTGGCACCCCAGACGATCACGACGGCGCCGGCTTCGGCGTTCTCGCCCGTGGCGGCGACGACGAGGTCGGCGTACCCGTCCCGGTTCAGGTCGCCGGAGGTGAGGGACCGGCCGAACTCGTCGTCCTGCTCGGCGGTGCCGGGGATGCCGGCCGTGTTCTGGGTGATGACGGTGCGGCGGGCGGCGCTGATGCCGTTCGCGGAGCCGTAGTTGACGACGACCGCGCCCGCGTCGGTCTTGCCGCCGACCGGGGTGTACGGGGCGGCGGTGGCGAGGTCGCGGTAGCCGTCGCCGTTGAAGTCGTCGGCGTACTTGGCGGGGGCCGCGGCGGCCGGGGCGGCGCTGAGCAGCGGGGCGGCCGTCAGGGTGGCGGCGACGGTGGCCGTGGCGAGGGCCAGGGAGTGGAGGCGGGTGCGGTTCCGGTGGGGCCGGAGCATGGCGGGTTCTCCTGGAGTGGGGTGGATGGTCGGAGAGCGGGCGGGTCAGCCCGCCAGGACGTCGCCGAAGTACGTGAGGCCCGACGGGCCGCCCACCGTCGTGCTGCTGAAGGACTTCGCGCCGGTGGCGGTGATGCCGGAGGAGCTGCCGCGCAGGGTCCAGACGGAGCTCGCGCCGTCGTTCTCGCCGCGGGCGCCGGAGACCAGCTCCGCGCGGCCGTCCTTGCTGACGTCGGTGAGCAGCACGGAGTGGCCGAAGTAGTCGTACGACTCGGCGGTGCCCGGCACGCCGCTGGTGTCCTGGGAGAAGGCCTTGGAACCGGTGCCGGTCAGGCCGGAGGCGGAGCCGCGCAGGATCACGACCGAACCGGCGTCCGTCTTCCCGCCCAGGTCCTCGTTGGCGACGCCGACCGCGATGTCGGTGTAGCCGTCGCCGTTGGTGTCACCGGCGTCCAGGCTCCAGCCGAAGGCGTCGTTGCGCTCGGACGCGCCCGGCACGCCCGCGCTGTCCTGGGTGAACCGGACCGGGGTGCGGGTGCTCAGGCCGCTCGCGGCGCCGTACGTCACGGTCACCGCGCCGCCGGAGCCGCCGTTCGGCTCGTCCGTCGACTTCTCCATGAAGTTGCCGGTGACGATGTCGCCGTAGCCGTCCTTGTTCACGTCCGCGATGACCGCCGCGTAGCCGCCCGCGACCTTGCTGCCGGGCGTGAGGCCGAGCGCCGAGCCCTTGTAGAGAACGCTGCGGGTGCGGTTGCCGCCGCTGATCTCCTCCTGGCCCATCACCAGCAGGTCCGACTTGCCGTCGCCGGTGACGTCGCCCGCGACGATCTGGTCGGTGCTGATGCCGGTCTCCGCGGAGGTGTCGATGCCGCCGAGTTCCTCTGCCCTGCCGGTGCGGGGGATGGGGCCCTCGAAGACGTTCAGTCCCGGGGAGGCGATGTTCGCCGCCGCGAGGTCGGTGTCGCCGTCGCCGTCGAAGTCGCCGGTGGCCACGGACCAGCCCAGCTCGCTGCGGTACTCGGGGAGCGTGGAGATGTCGGTGCCGGACTTGATCCCGGTCGCCCCGCCCCACAGCACCGTCAGGACCCCGGTGTCGTCGGTCGAGCCGATCTGCTCGGCGTGCACGCCGACGACGATGTCGGTGTAGCCGTCGCCGTCCAGGTCGCCGGTGGTGGCACGGTCGCCGAAGTAGTCGCCGCTCTCCGGGACGCCCGGGATCCCGGCGGTGTCCTGGCTGATGACCTGCCGGTTGCCGGTGTTGAGGCCGCTCGCGCTGCCGTAGACGACGGCGACATAGCCGGCGTTGCTCTTGCCGGCGACCTTGGCGAGGGGCGCGGTGATCACGGCGTCGCGGTAGCCGTCGCCGTTGATGTCGCCGGCCAGCCCGGAGGGCGCGGCGGAGGCGCTGGTGGCCGGGAGGGCGGTCAGCAGGCCCGTGGTGAGCGTCGCCGCGAGCAGGAGAGTGCGCTTGCGCAAGGTGAAGTCCCTTTCGGAATAAAGGAGTTCAGGAGTTCAGAGGCTCAGGAGGTCAGGAGGTCAGGAGTTGAGGGCCGTGCCGTAGCCGGGGGTGCCCGCCGTGGAGACGCCCGTCGTTCCCGGACCGAAGCTCGTCGCCCCGCCCGTCGTCACGCCGCTCGGCGCACCCCGCAGGGACCACACCGCGCCGTCGCCGTTCTCGCCGGTCGCGGACACGGTGAGTTCGGCGCGGCGGTCGCCGGAGTGGTCGGTGAGCAGGACGCGGGTGCCGAAGCGGTCGTTCGGCTCGGAGGCGCCGGGCACGCCCGCGGTGTTCTGCGTGAAGGACTGGACGCCGGTCGTCCGCAGGCCGGCCGCCGAGCCGTACAGCACGGTCACCGAGCCGGCCCCGGAGTTCTCGCCGGGCGCGCCGACGGCCAGGTCGGCGTAGCCGTCGCCGTTGACGTCACCGAGGGAGACCCCGGTGCCGAAGCGGTCGCCGGACTCGGACGCGCCGGGGACGCCGGCCGTGTCCTGGGTGAGGACCAGGGGCGTACGGGAGGAGTCCAGGCCCGCCGAGCCGCCGTAGACGACCGTGACCTTGCCGCCCTTGGCGCCGGCCGGGTCGGCGGACGGCTCGCGCTCGTTGCCGATCGCGATGTCCGCGTAGCCGTCCTTGTCGATGTCGCCGATCGCGGAGACGTAGCCGGCGGGCAACTCCTGCATCCAGTCGGTGTAGTTGCCGATGCGCGGTTCGGTCACCAGGTGGGTGATCGCCTCGCCCGTGCCCGCCTTGCGTCCGTGCACGACCAGGTTGGTGTCCCATGCGGCCGTGACCGGTCCGACGGCCAGGGACGTGATGCCGTACGTCTGCGCATACGGGTCGGGGAAGCCGGAGCCGGAACCGCCCTGGAAGGAACTGGTCCTGGTGAAGGGGCCGTTGACGAAGCAGAGCGTGATCGGCCCGTTGGAGCCGACCACGATGTCCAGGTCGCCGTCGGCCTCGACGTCGCCCGCCGCCAGCGACTGGCCGTAGCGGTCCACGTCGGTGCTGAACGGGTTCGGCACCGAACGCGCCCCGGACAGACCGGACTTGGCGCCCCAGATGACGACGGCCGAGCCGTCGTTGGTGTCCCCGTTGACGTCCTCGCCGGGCGCGCCGATCAGCAGGTCCGCGTACCCGTCGGTGTTGAGGTCGGCGGAGGCGACCGCGGTCCCGAAGGCGTCGTCGGCCTCGGCGGCGCCGGGGACGCCGGCCGTGTTCTGGGTGAGGAGGGTGCGCGTGGCGGTGTTCAGCCCACTGGAGCCGCCGTACACCACCGACACGGCACCTGCCTTCGCCTTGCCGGACACCGTGGCGCCGGGCGCGCCGATCGCGAGGTCGATACGTCCGTCGCCGTTGAAGTCGTACGGCTTGGCGGGCGTGGCGGCGTGGGCGGCCGGGGCGGAGAGGGTGAGCGCGAGGGGGGTCAGGGCCGCCGCGAGGAGGGCGGCGGACATGCGCTTCCCCAGGAACATTCGCTTGCTCAGGAAGTGGTACGTCACTGGGCGATCACCGAGCCGAAGTTGTTGCCGACCTTGAGGGCGGCCGCGGTCAGGCCCTGGGCGCCGGACGTGGTCAGGCCGGCGGACGAGCCGCGCAGGGTCCAGACGCCGCCCGCGCCGTTCTCGCCGTCGACGCCGATGGTGAGATCGGCCTTGCCGTCCTTGGTGATGTCCGTCAGGTCGACCGCGGAGCCGAAGCGGTCCCAGGACTCGGCGGTGCCGGGCACGCCCGCGGTGTTCTGCGTGTACGACTTCGAGCCCGAGGTCTTCAGACCGGAGGCCGAGCCGAACAGCACGGTCACCGAGCCCGCCTCCGTCGCCGCGCCGATGTCCTCGCCGGGGGCGGCGACGGCGACGTCGGCGAACCCGTCGCCGTTGATGTCGCCGGTGCTCACATACGTGCCGAAGGCGTCGTCGCTCTCCCCGGAGCCGGGCACGTTCGTGCTGTCCTGGTGGACGACCGTCGGCTGCTGTGCGGGATCGGGGCCGTTCGGGCCGCCGTACCAGACGGTGATCTGGCCGCCCTTGTGGCCGCCGGGCTTGTCGGCGTTCGGGTCCGAGGAGTCGCCGAGGACGAGGTCGCCGTAGCCGTCGCCGTTGATGTCGGCGATGGAACCGCCGAGGCCGTCCGCGTTCGGCAGCGCGGTGAACTTGTAGCCCCCGCCGGTCCAGCGGTAGTAGCGGATGTCGCCGCCGGAGTCGCCGTCCACGCCGAACGGGTACACGCGCTCGGCCGCGCCGTCGCCGGTCAGGTCGCCCGCGAGCACGTCGTAGGTGGAGCCGAGTTCGCCGACGCCGTAGTGGCTGAGCGGGCCGCCGGTGCGGGTGAACGGGCCCAGGTACAGGCGGGTGTGGCTCTGTCCGGTGAGCGTGACGTCCATGTCGCCGTCGCCGTCGAAGTCACCGGTCGCGGCGCCGTGCGAGAAGCCACCCCACTCGGAGAGCGTGGACGGCTGCGGCAGGCCCTTGCCCCCGGACAGGCCGGAGTTGGAGCCCCACAGGACGGTGCCGGAGCCGATGCCGTCGCGGTCGCCGATGCTCTCGCCGGAGGAGCCGACGACGAGGTCGGAGTAGCCGTCGCGGTCGAGGTCGGCGGCGGCGAGGGAGGACCCGAAGACGTCGCCCGTCTCGGCGGTGCCGGGCACGCCCGGGGAGTTCTGCGTGATCACGGCCTTGCGGGTCGCGGACACACCGGACGACGAGCCGTACAGCACGACGACGGCGCCGGCGCAGGACGCGGAGCCGACGTCCGTGCACAGGGCGCTCACGGCGACATCGCGGTAGCCGTCGCCGTTGAAGTCACCGGCCAGGCCGGAGGGGGCCGCCGAGGCGCTCGTCGCCGGGAGCGCGGTGAGCAGGCCGGTGGTGAGGGTGGCGGCGAGGAGGAGGGGGCGCTTGCGCAAGGTGGGTGCTCCTGGGAGGAGGGGGCGCGTCCGATGCCCGGTGGGGGCGAGCCCGGGGTGCTCCGTGTGTCAGGAGGCCGGGCCCGTGAAAGGAAGGGCCCGGCCGGTCGGTCGTACGGTGGCTACGGTCGCTCAGTCGGCGAAGTTGGCGCCGAACCACGGCGTGCCCGTGGTCGAGACGCCGGACGTGCTCGGCGCGATCGAACGGGAGCCGGTGGCGGTGATCTTCGAGCCGTTGGACGGCAGGTACGTGACCCCGCCGTTGGCGGCGTTCTCGGCGGAGCCGGCGATCAGGTCGGCCTTGCCGTCGCCCGTGACGTCGTCGAGCTTCAGGTCGATGCCGAACATGTCGTCGTCCTCGTCGTTGCCGGGGACGCCCGCGGTGGACTGCGCGAAGGACTGCGCGCCCGAGGCGGTGTTCAGACCGCTCGCACCGCCGTACAGGACGGTGACGGCGCCGGTGTTCGCGGCGCTGCCGATGTTCTCGCCGGCGACGCCGATGGCGAGGTCGAGGAAACCGTCGCCGTTGATGTCGCCGAGGTCGAGCTCGTAGCCGAACCAGTCGTTGGTCTCGGAGGCACCGGGGACGTTTCCGGTGTCCTGGGTGATGCCGGTGGCCGAGCCCGGGCCGTCCACCGTGCCGTACGTCACCCAGACCTTGCCGCCCTTGGCGGAGTTCGGGACGGTGGTGCCGTCCTCGGTGGTGGCGTTCCACTGGGCGCCGCTGACGATGTCGCCGAAGCCGTCGCCGTTGATGTCGCCGATCGCGGTGATCACGCCGGGCTTGAGGGTCCGGATGTTGCCCACGGCGAGGCCGCTGGAGGCGCCGGGGATGTAGGAGTTCTCGTTCCAGCCGTAGTCGGTCTGGTACTCGTAGCCGTCGACGACCAGGTCGGTGCGGTTGTCGCCGTTGACGTCACCGGCGCTCAGGTTCAGCGGGCCGCCCGCGTCCGTGCCCATGATCGGGGGCTTGATGGTGTAGCGGCCGCCCGGGATGCCGGAGGCGGCGAAGCCGCCCTTGAAGACGTAGAGGGTGGCGTTGTTGCTGCCGACGGCCAGGTCGGCCTTGCCGTCGCCGTCGAAGTCGCCGGCGGCGAGGTTCTTGCCCCAGCGGTCGTGCGCGGTCGGGGCCGGGTCGGCGATCGTGACGCCCTCGCCGGTGATGCCGGAGGCCGAGCCCCACAGGATGGCCAGGCCACCGCCGTCGACGTCGCTGCCGACGTCCTCGCCCTGGGCGCCCACGGCGATGTCGTCGTAGCCGTCGTCGTTGAAGTCGGCGAAGGCGGTGTCGTAGCCGAAGCGGTCGCCGGCCTCGGCGGTGCCGGGGGCGCCGGTGGTGTTCTGGCTGATGGTGTGGCGCTTGGCGGACGAGACGCCGGTGGCGGTGCCGTACAGGACGACGAGCTGACCGGCCTCCTTCTTGCCGCTCACGTAGGCGCCGTCGGCGGAGAAGGCCACGTCGCCGATGCCGTCGCCGTTGAAGTCGGCGCGCGGGACGTGCGTGGAGTCGGCGGCGGTCGCCGTCGAGGCGGCGAAGGTGAGCAGACCGCCGGTCAGCGCGGCCGCGGTGGCCGTCGCGAGGGCGAGTCGCAGGTGGTGCTTTTGCATGCGGGTTCTCCTGCTGCATGCGGGGATGCCTGGCGGGGCATCCGCAGTTGGTGGGGTGCGACCGTGGGTGTTCTCCGGGCGTTGTCCTCGGGTTCACCATGCGGTCGGCGATCAGGAGACCTGCGATGGGGCGGAAGGGTTGTACGTGAGTTCGGTAATTCTTTGAGGCGGCGGTGGCTATCTGACATTGGTGGCGACTTCGGCGTTTACGTCCTCCACACCGAAGCCGCCACCGCCTGCCGGGGAGCCGGTCGGCGCTAGCTTCCGCGGCCGGTCGTGGAGCCGAAGCCCAGCCAGGTGTGCCGGTTGCCCCACCAGCACCAGCCGACCTTCGGCGCGTTACGCCGCTCGCGGCCGTCACGCCCCGTGCCGTTGCTGATCCAGATCGCCGGGGTACGGGCGTCCAGGGTGCCGTTGGCCTTGCGCAGCCGGGAGCCGATCGTCATGAAGCAGCGGTTGCGCTCCAGGGCCGCCGGCTGCTGGAGCACCCAGTGGATGCCTTCGCTGAGCACGAGCGGCGTCCGGCCCTCCTTGGTGAGCGCGGGCAGCGCCTCCTCCGGGCTCCAGTTGGCCATGTGGTCGCCGCGGTCGAGGCCGGTGACGAGATAGAGGGGCGCGTCGGGAAGTTCGACGGATTCGGGGGCGAAGTCATCGACGTCGGGCATGTCGACGACGACGAAGCCGGGCTTGTCGTCACGGCGGAGCAGCGGGGTGAGGGCGGAGGCGGGGACGCGGTCCGGGTGGACGGCGAGCAGGGCGCCGCCGTCACCGCCCCCGGCCGCCTTCTCGGCGAAGGCGCGCATCTCATCGGCGGGTATCCCCGCGAGGTCGTGCACCCCGAGCGCGATCAGGCGGTCCGCCTGGGCGGCGAGCGGGGGAAGAGGGGACAGGGCGGCGTTCGAGGCCGTGTCGGTCAAGGGACTCCTCGGATTCAGGTGAGGGCGGGTGGCCTGGGGGCCAACGATGGGGGCCAACGAGGTGTGCGCGCGGAACGTTCCCGACCGCTTGGACGCGGCCTGGTCCAGCCCACCGTGTGCGCGGCATCGGGCGGTCCGTCAGCCGATCAGCCCCGCCCCGAAGCCGCCGTACGTCCGCGGCTGTCCCAGGCTCCCCGGACCGAAGGTGCGTGCGCCCGTGGTCGTGATGCCCGTCGCCGAACCCGGCAGAGCCGTGATCGCCCCGACGCCTTCGTCCTCGAAGCCGGCCGTCACCGTGAAGTCGGCGTGGCCGTCGGCGTTGACGTCCGAGAGCACGGCGTCGGAGCCGAAGTAGTCCGTGGCCTCGCCCGTGCCCGGGACGCCCGCGGTGTTCTGGGTGAAGGTACGTGCGCCGGTGCGGGACACCCCGGAGGACGAGCCGTTCATGACGATCGTCGCGCCCGCGTCCTCGGTCGTGCCGAGGTCCTCGAAGACGACACCGATCGCGAGCTCGCCGTGCCCGTCACCGTTGGTGTCGGCGATGGAGACGGCGCTGCCGAAGCCGTCGTTCGCCTCGTCGGCGCCCGGAACTCCCGTGGAGTCCTGGGTGAGTTCGGCCATGGGGGCGTCGCCGTTGACGGGGCCGCCCTCCGAGCCGCGGATGACGACCACCTTGCCGCCGAGGCTGCCGCTGTGGTCGTCCTCCGTCTTGAAGACGTTGCCGAGGGCGATCTCGTCGTAGCCGTCGCCGTCGATGTCGCCCAGGGCGATCGAGGTGCCGCCGTTGAGGATGCGCGGGGTGGCGGTGTCGGGACCCGAGGCCGAGCCCAGGTATGCCACGCCCTTGGACCAGCTGCCCGACGGGTCCGTCGTCCGGTCGGTGCGGTAGGTCAGGACCAGGTCGGCCCTGCCATCGGCGTTGGTGTCGCCCGCGTCCATGGCGTCGATGGCGTACGCCTGCTCGGGGACGTCGATGCGCCGGGCCGGACCCGTCGTCCCGTCGGCCTTGAAGCCGCCCTTGATGACATAAGCGTGTGACGCGCCGGTGCCGACCGCCAGGTCCGCCTTGCCGTCGCCGTCGAAGTCGCCGGCGGTCAGGAGCTTGCCCCACTCGCCGTGCGCGGCGGGCGCGGGGTCGGCGACCTCAGTGCCTTTGGCGAGGCCGTTCGCCGAGCCCCACAGGATCGTGACCGAGCCCTCGCCGCCGTCCTCGCCGGCCGCGCCCACCGCGAGGTCGGTGTAGCCGTCGGCGTTGAGGTCGGCCACGGCGAGCGCGGAGCCGAAGGTGTCCTCGCTCTCCACGGTGCCGGGGACGCCCGCGGTGTCCTGGTTCACGACGGTGCGCCGGGCCGGGTCGATGCCGTTCGCGCCGCCGTACAGCACGGCCACGTATCCGGCGAAGCCCTTGTCGCCGAGCTTCACGTACGGGGCGGCCAGGGCGACGTCGCCGTAGCCGTCACCATTGAAGTCCGCCTCGTACGGGCGGTCTTCGGCTGCGGCGGTCGCCGGTGGGGCCGCGAAGGTGAGCAGACCGCCGGTCAGGGCGGCGGCGGTGGCCGTCGCGAGTGCGAGTCGTGCCGGGCGGGGGTGCTGCTGGGGCATGAGGTCTCTCCTGCGGGGAGCTGATCATCCGGTGATCAGGAGACCGCTGGGGCCCCGGCAGGGTTGTACGTGTGTTCGGCAACAGCCGCCGTGGGGCTGCTACTTGACCAAAAACTCCGAGCTGGAGAACGTCACCGACGGCTCCGCCGCCACCAGCCCCTTCTTCGTCCCCGGGTACACCGCCACCGTGTCCTTCGTCTCGCCGACGTACGTGCGCACCACCAGGTCCGCCCGGCCGTCCCCGTCGAAGTCGCCGGTCGACACGACACGGGTGGTGCCCTGTGCGGGCGGCTGTACGGTCACCATCCCCGCCGTCGCGAGTCCCGCCGTACGGCCGTGGAAGATCCGCAACTGCGAGCCGCTGGAGAGGAGTTCGCTCAGGCCGTCGCCGTCGAAGTCGGCCGCGTCGAGCGTGGAGCCGGGGGACTGGAGAGTTCCGCGGCCGGCCGCCGCGGTGAGGTCGTAGCGCAGGGACGTTCCGCCCATCGTGCCGATCGCCGCGTCCAGGGCCGCCCTGCCCTTGCCGAACGTGCCCAGAGCCACGTCGATGCCGGCGGGGAGGGCGGCTCCGGTGCGGGTCGGACCGGCCGGGCCGCCGAGGACGACCGCCGAAGTGCCCTTGCCCTCCGCCGTACGGACCACCAGGTCGTCGTATCCGTCGCCGTTGACGTCGGCCGCCGGGCCCGTGGGGACGTTGCCGGGCGACTGGATGGGGGCGCCCGCCTTGCGCGGGGTGCCCTTGCGGCTGAACGGGCCGTGCAGGAAGCTCAGTTGGCCGCCGGAGGCGTGCACGACCAGGTCCTGCGCGTCGTCGCCGTCGAAGTCGCCGCACACCGGCTGGTCGGGCCAGTCGTTGCCGACGCGGGCGCCGTCCGGGATCGCGAGCTTGACGGCGTTGCCGGTGAGGCCCTGCGGGGAGCCGAAGAGGAGCTGGAGCGGCACCGGGGGCTGTCCCTGGCCGTCGTAGGGCGGGTCGGTGGACACGACCAGGTCCGTGAAGCCGTCGCTGTCCAGGTCGCAGGTCGCCTCCGCGTCGAAGACGGCCGGGCGCCGGCCCTTGGTGGGGGCAGCCTGCCGCTCGGGGCTGAGCAACTGTCGTGCGCCCGGAGTGAGTCCGCGTTCGCTGCCGTAGACGACGCCGATGCCCGCGTCGTCCGCGTGGGCCTGCGCCTTGACCAGGTCGTTGAGGACGAGGTCGCGGTGGCCGTCGCCGTTGAAGTCGTCGGCCGTCTTGCTGCCCTTGCCCTGGGGTACGGGGAGCATGGCGGGGGCGTCGGCCACCTGGAGGGGGGTGGGGCGGGCCGGCTCCGCGTCGTCGTGCCGGTTCGGGCCGCAGGCCGTGACCGCGAGGGTGAGGACGCCGAGGATTCCGAGGACGCCGGTCGTGGCCGCCGTACTCTTCCCGCTCCCTCTCCCACTCCCGCTTCTTCGCGCGCGCACCGCTCACCTCGTCAGCATCAGGGCAACCAAGGGCAACCAAGGGCAACCAAAGGCAACAACTGAGCAATGATGCACGTGTTCGAGAGGGGGTGACAGGGCTGTGCACGGACTGTGCGGCGGCGCCGGGGACATCGGCCGGGATCAGCCGCGCAGGAACCATCCCATTTGGTTTCAATCGATACCGTATCGAATGGCCGAACGGCGCTAATCTGGCCGCATGACCGCCGATGATCCCTCCGGAACCACCGCCTCTCCGCCTCCCGGAACCACCGCCCCGCGAGCGACCGACCGCCCCGGTGACGGATCGCCCTTCGCGCTGGGCCTGCTGCTGCGCCGGGCGCACTGGCGGGCGCAGACGGTGATGACGGAGGCGCTGCGGCCGCTCGGCATCGAGCTGCGGCACTTCTCGGTGCTGATCGTGCTGGTCAACAGCGGACCCACGGTGCAGCGCGACCTCGCGGCGGCGACGGGGACGGACAAGGCGGGCGTCATGCGGGTCGTGGACGACCTGGAACGCAAGGGGTTGGCCGTACGCAAGGCCGTGCCGGGGGACCGGCGGGTGAAGGCGGTGGAGATCACGCCGCAGGGCGTCCAGCTGTTCGACGCGGCGCATGTGGCGGCGAAGCCGTCGGCCGAGCGCCTGGTCGCCGAGCTGGGAGCCGGCGAGACGGAGCAACTGACGGATCTGCTGACGCGGTTCGCGCATCCGGGAGGGGATGAGGGCTCCGGCTGAGCGCCGACTGACCTCGGGCGACGGCCGCCGAGCGGGAAGCCGTGTGACGTCCGGAGGGGGCTGGCGTCACACGGCGTTCCGCTCGGCGGCAGGCGAGCCGTCACCCGGCTTCCCGCTCGCGAGCCGTCGGACGGTCACGCCGCGAGGCGCTCCGCCAGTTCCTTGGCCTTGACGGCGGCGTCCTCGAACGCCCGCTTGCGGGAGGCCTCGTAGAGCGGGACCAGCTCGGACATCGCCGGGTTGCGCGGAGCCATCGTGAGCTCCGGGACGATGAAGTCGAGGTCCAGGCCGAGGGTGTCCCGGAGCACGGCCTCCAGATAATTCCGCACGAACTCGAAGCCCTCGCGCGGCGTGCCCGGCGCGTACGAGCCGCCGCGGCTGGCGACGACGATGACCGGGGTGCCCTTGGCCGAGGGGTTCGGGCCGGCGGTGCGGCCGAGCAGGAGGACGTTGTCCAGCCAGGCCTTGAGGGTCGACGGGATCGAGAAGTTGTGCATCGGGGCGCCGATCAGGACGGCGTCGGCCTGCTCCAGCTCCGCCATGAGCCGCTCGCGCCCGGCGAACGCCGCGGACTGCTCCGGCGTGCGCTCGGACGGGGCGACGTAACCGGCGGTCCAGGCGGCGGCGGTGATGTGCGGGACGGGGTCGGCGGCGAGGTCGCGGTACACCACCGTGCCCTCCGGGTGCTGCTCCTCCCAGGCCTCGCGGAAGGCGGCCGCGACCGAACGGGACGAGGACGCCTCGCCCGGGAGCACGGACGAGTCGATGTGCAGCAGCGTGGCCATGGGCTTTCTCCAAGGGGCCGAGCCCCGGGGCCGAACCGAACCAGGGGCTGATGTCTTGTTCTCGCCCATACTTTAACTCGCGATCGTCTCGAATGATACCGTCGCAGTCGCAACGAAGAGGAGCGCGCTGAGCAAACCGAGCTGAGCAAACCGAGCGCGAGCGCGCTGTGCGAACGGGAGGCAGTCGACCTTGGACGTCTACGAAGCGGTCACGAGCCGACGGGCGGTACGCGGCTTCACCGACCGGCACGTTCCGAAGGAGGTGCTGGAGCGTGTCGTCGCCGCCGCGGCCTGGGCGCCGTCCGCCTCGAACCTCCAGCCGTGGCGTGCCTACGTGGTGACCGGCAGGCCGCTGGCCGAGCTGAAGAAGTGTGCCGGCGAGCGCCTGGCCTCCGGCGACGCCTGGGACGAGCCCGAGTACGAGCAGTACCCGCCCGACCTGAAGTCCCCGTACCGCGAGCGCCGGTCCGCCTTCGGTGAGCAGCGCTACGGCGCGCTGGGCATCCCGCGCGAGGACCTGGAGGCGCGCCGGCGGGCCGCCTCCGCGAACTGGGACTGCTTCGGCGCGCCCGCCGCGCTGTTCTGCTACATCGACCGCGACATGGGGCCCGCCCAGTGGTCCGACGTCGGCATGTATCTGCAGACCGTCATGCTGCTGCTGCGCGCCGAGGGGCTGCACAGCTGCGCGCAGATGGCGTGGGCGAAGTACCGCAGGTCCGTCGCGCAGGTGCTGTCACCGCCGGACGGGCTGATCCTCTTCTGCGGCATGTCGATCGGGTTCGAGGATGCCGACGTCGCGGGTGCCGCCCGCACCGGGCGGGCGCCGCTGGAGGAGACGGTGACGTTCGTCGACGGTTGCGGGGCGTCGGCCGGGCCGATGAATTCCTGACGACGACTGCATGGAGGTCAGGTGTTGATCGGAGGCGCGATGGATGGATCTCCGCTGGTCGGCGGGGTTTCGCGGTCATCGTCGGGGCGGTGACCCGATGTGATCGCACGACTCCGGGTGCAACCACCCACAAACTCCGCGAGTCACCTGTGGTTGTCGTATCCACCTGTTTCTCACGGAGGTTGTGCCATGTTCGCTCGCCCCGCCCGCCGCAAGGCCTTAATCGCCACCTCGACCCTGACCCTGGCCCTCGGTACGGCCCTGACCACCTCGATCGCCCTGCCCGGCGTGGCCGGTGCCGCGGCGCCGTCGGCCAGGGTGGAGCAGGGTGCCGGCGGCCACTCGATCGTCTACATAGCGGCCGAGGGCCAGACCAACAAGCTGAGCGTCACCGCGACGAAGAGCGAAGGCCTGGCGCGGATCACCTACGTCCTCGACGACGTGGTCCCGCTCGAGATCGCCCCGACGGCAACGGAGTGCAGCTACCCGGTCAGCGCGGACCGCACCAAGGTCTCGTGCACGGTGACCACCCTGGAGTCCCAGGACCCGTACGCCACGCTGTACCTGAACCTGGAGGACGGCAACGACAGCGTCGCCTTTGACAACGCCACCGACCAGGCCTACTACCACGCCTCGATCGACCTGGGCGCCGGCAAGGACAAGTACACCCACACCGGCAGTGTCGACGGAAACCGGCTCAACGGCGGAACGGGTGACGACAACATCACGGCGGGCGGCGCGGGCGTGGTCTTCGGCGAGGACGGCAACGACACGATCCACGCCGGTGAGTCGTCCGTCGTGTTCGGTCATGGCGGCGTCGACACGATCTACGTCAACGGCGACGAGGCCGCCGCGGACGGCGGCGTGGGCAACGACGTCATCCACGGCGGAGCGAGCCGGCAGCACCTGACCGGCGGAGACGGCAACGACACGGTGCGCGGCGGCACCGGCAGCGACTACCTGTACGGCAGCCCGGGCAACGACATCCTGTACGGCAACAGCGGCGACGACACGATCTACGGCAACAGCGGCAACGACAAGCTGTACGGCGGCCCGGGCCGCGACACCCTGTCGGGCGGGCCGGGCACGGACGTAGAGCGCCAGGACTGACACCTCCCGCACCCACCCCCGGTCAGCCCGGTCACCCGGTCGGGTGCCGCTCGGATGTAACGGCTGCTACATTCCGAAGTGTGACTGCGATGGAGAACGGCGAGGGCGGCGACGCGCGTGCCGGAACGCGCTGGATCGTCCTCGTCGTCAGGGTCCCTGCCGAACCCTCCCGGCATCGGGTCGCCGTCTGGCGTGAGCTGCGCAAGACCGGTGCGCTCTCGCTCGGGCAGGGCGTGTGGGCCGTACCGGACGTGCCGTTGTTCGCCGACGGGATCGGCCGGGTGCTGGAGCTGACCGAGCGCGCCGGGGGCGAGGCGGTGTCCCTGGCGGCCACCGGGCGTGGCACGCAGGACGGGCAGCGGCTGCGGGCCATGTTCACGGCCGCGCGCTCCGCGGACTGGGCCGAGTTCATCGCCGACTGCGGCAAGTTCGAGGCGGAACTGGCCAAAGAGATCCGTATCGCCAAGTTCACGCTCGCCGAACTGGAGGAAGAGGAGCAGTCGCTGGAGCGGCTGCGCCGCTGGCACCGGGACCTGACGGCACGCGACGTGTTCGGCGCCCCCGAGGCCGCCGAGGCCACCGAGCGGCTCAAGGTCTGCGTGGCGGCCTGCGAGGACTACGCCGAGCGCGTCTTCGCCGCACTGCATCAGGTGCCGGAGCAGCGGATGCCCGAAGGGGGCCGGCGCGAGCCCGGGGACGAGAGCGGCCGATGACCACGACACAGCCCCGGCAGGCTGCCCCCGCGGCCCAGATGTGGCCCCTGTACGCCGCCGGCTTCACCACCGCCTTCGGCGCGCACGGCATCGCCGCCAACCTCGGCGGCCACTCCGACGACGCGGTGACCTCCCTGCTCGTGCTCGGCGGTCTGCTCGCCCTGTACGACGGCGCCGAGGTGCTGCTCAAGCCGGTCTTCGGCACCCTCGCCGACCGGATCGGCGCCCGGCCCGTGCTGCTCGGCGGGCTGGTCGCGTTCGCGTTCGCCTCCGCCGCCTACGTCGTCGCCGACAGCCCCGCCTGGCTCTGGGCCGCCCGGCTCGGTCAGGGCGCCGCGGCCTCGGCGTTCTCGCCGTCCGCGTCCGCGCTGGTCGCCCGGCTGAACCCGGCTGCCAAGCACGGGCGGGCGTTCGGCAGCTACGGCTTCTACAAGTCCATCGGCTACACCCTCGGCCCGCTGCTCGGCGGAGTCCTGGTGTGGGCCGGCGGTCTGCGGCTGCTGTTCGTCGTGCTGGCGGTGCTCGGCGCCGCGGTCGCGCTGTGGGCCGCCGTCGCCGTCCCGCATCTGCCGCCGCTTCCCAAGCAGCGGCAGACGGTCGTGGACCTGGCCCGGCGGCTGGCCGACCCGGCCTTCCTCCGCCCCACGGCAGCCCTGGCCGCCGCGACCGCCGCCCTCTCCGTCGGCGTCGGCTTCCTGCCGGTTTCCGGCGCCGTCGCCGGGCTCGGCACGGTCGCGACCGGCGCCGCGGTCTCGGTGCTGGCGGCCTGTGCGGCCGTCGTACAGCCGAAGGCCGGGCGGGCCCTGGACGACGGCCGCCTCACCCTGCGCACCGGCCTCACCGCCGGACTGCTGACCACGGCGGCGGGGCTCGCCTGCGCGATGCTCCCCGGTGCGGCCGGGATCCTCCTCGCCGCGGCTCTGATCGGCGTCGGCACCGGTCTGATCACGCCGTTGGGCTTCGCCGCCCTGGCCGCCTCCACCCCCACCGAGCGGCTCGGCCAGACCATGGGCTCCGCGGAGCTCGGCCGGGAGCTGGGCGACGCGGGCGGGCCGCTGCTGGTCGCGGGCGTCGCCGCCGCGGCCACCCTCACCTACGGTTACGCCGCTCTCGCCCTGCTCATCGCCATCGGCCCCGTCCTGGCCCTCAGTCACAGATATTCTGAATTTCGATCTTCAGAATTTAGATAATCACCGTTGACGCGTATTCCCCCGAATGCCAGATGTCCGGTCCCGCGTGGTGCTCGTTAGATGAATGTGACGTGGCGGGAAAAACTTGCATCCGAGGACAGTTCTATGAGCCCGTTCCGGGCAGCTGATCAGACCAGTGCGGAAAGCATCACCGGGTGCTCTGATCTGCTTGAGGACTTTCTGAGGGCGATCGGTCGGATGGAGAGTGAATATCTCCGTGCGGCACTGGAGGGGGAGAAGATCTAGAAATGAGGTCGGACTATGACGCGGTAGACGAGCAGCTTCAGTACGCTCAGCGGCTCGATATGCACAACCTCTGGCAGGCTCCTGAGCAGCCGATCTCTTCGTCGGGCGGCTGGGATCTGGACGCGGAGCTGGCTCAGATGCTGAGTACGACACAGGGCCTGGATCTCGCTGATCTCGTTCCACCTCCGCCGGCGCCGCAGCGGAGCGATGACAGACCCCCGCCTCGCCCGGTCCATCGGAAGCGACCTCAGACGGGTGCCCGGATCCTCGGCGGGAATCCGAAGATCGTGAGCGTCTCCGTTCTGGTCACGTTAATCACCCTGTGTGCGGTGACGATGCTCACCTGGTCAATCTCGTATTCGTACGATCAGCTCCGCGACATCGCGCTTCTCGTCGTGTCGGAGAAGTTGGCGCAATGGTGGCCCCTGACGGTGTACGGACCGTGGCTGCTGGCCGGCCTGTCCATCCTGCGGGCATCCGTTCAGCGCCGGACCGCTCGGCGGTCCTGGGCCGTCATGCTGATCTCCTCGGGCACCGCGGTCGCCCTGTGCATCGGCCAGTCGGCGGATTCCCTGCTGGCGATGGTGATCGTCGGAATTCCGCCGATCACCGCCCTGGTCTGCTTTCGCGAGCTTGTCGGCCAGTTTTCGTCGCGGCCGGGCCCCAGGCACGCCGCCGACACGATGAACGGCCCCAAGCAGCCGAAGTCGTAGACCGCCGCCCGGGGTTCCGGAGACCCCCGGCCCACCGGGTCGGTCAGGACCGGTACGGCTGCTGAGGCTGTCCGTACTGCTGCTGACCCCCGGGGCCCCCGGCGGCTGCCTGCGCCTGGAGCTGCTCGGCCTGCTCCTGGGTCACCTTCTGCTCGGCGCCGCAGAAGGTGCACTGCGTCGCGTACTTGGTCGAGATCGGGAACAGCGGCACGAAGAACAGCGTGAACTTCGTGACGCGCTTGCGCAGCGTGTGCGCCGAGGGGTTGCCGCACTGGCCGCACACCAGCGTGAGTATCGCGAGCTGGTAGAGGTAGCCCTTGGTGCCGAAGATGATCACGCGGTGGTCCCTTCCGATCAGTTCCTGCCTACAGCCTGCCGTACAGACAAGCCCCCTGTCCCGTGCGGGACAGGGGGCTTCGTGCTGTCGTCGGGGCGGTTACTTCGCCGGCGCCGGCTCCGGCTCGCTCTCCGCCTCGGCGGTGTCCTGCGGGTCCACCGGGGTCTTGACGGACTCCAGCAGTAGCTGGGCGACGTCGACGACAGTGATGGACTCCTTGGCCGTGCCGTCGTTCTTCTTGCCGTTCACGGAGTCCGTGAGCATGACCAGGCAGAACGGGCAGGCCGTCGAGATGATGTCGGGGTTGGTCGAAAGAGCCTCATCAACACGCTCGTTGTTGATGCGCTTGCCGATCCGCTCCTCCATCCACATCCGCGCACCACCGGCGCCACAGCAGAAGCCGCGCTCCTTGTGGCGGTGCATCTCCTCGTTCCGAAGACCCGGGACGCTCGCGATGATCTCGCGCGGCGGCGTGTAGATCTTGTTGTGGCGGCCCAGGTAGCAGGGGTCGTGGTAGGTGATGATGCCCTCGACCGGGGTGACCGGGACCAGCTTGCCCTCGTCCACCAGGTGCTGCAGCAGCTGGGTGTGGTGGATGACCTCGTAGTCGCCGCCGATCTGCGGGTACTCGTTGCCGATCGTGTTGAGGCAGTGCGGGCAGGTCGCGACGATCTTCTTCGCCGACTTCGGCTTCGCCGACTCGGGGACGACCTTGCCGTCGTCGTCCAGCTCCTCGCCGAACGCCATGTTCAGCGCCATGACGTTCTCCATGCCGAGCTCCTGGAACAGGGGCTCGTTGCCGAGGCGGCGGGCGGAGTCACCGGTGCACTTCTCGTCGCCGCCCATGATCGCGAACTTGACGCCCGCGATGTGCAGCAGCTCGGCGAAGGCCTTGGTGGTCTTCTTGGCCCGGTCCTCCAGGGCGCCGGCGCACCCGACCCAGTACAGGTACTCGACCTCGGTGAGGTCCTCGATGTCCTGGCCGACGACCGGAACCTCGAACTCGACCTCCTTGAGCCACTCCAGGCGCTGCTTCTTCGCCAGGCCCCAGGGGTTGCCCTTCTTCTCCAGGTTCTTGAGCATCGTGCCCGCCTCGGACGGGAACGCGCTCTCGATCATCACCTGGTAGCGGCGCATGTCGACGATGTGGTCGATGTGCTCGATGTCCACCGGGCACTGCTCGACACAGGCGCCGCAGGTGGTGCAGGACCAGAGCACGTCCGGGTCGATGACCCCGTTCTCCTCCACGGTGCCGATCAGCGGACGCTCGGCCTCCGCGAGGGCGGCCGCGGGGACGTCCTTCAGCTGCTCCTCGGACGCCTTCTCCTCGCCCTCCATGCTCTTGCCGCCGCCGGCCAGCAGGTACGGCGCCTTGGCGTGCGCGTGGTCGCGCAGCGACATGATCAGCAGCTTGGGGGAGAGGGGCTTGCCCGTGTTCCAGGCGGGGCACTGCGACTGGCAGCGGCCGCACTCGGTGCAGGTGGAGAAGTCCAGCAGGCCCTTCCAGGAGAACTGCTCGACCTGGGAGACACCGAAGACGTCGTCGTCACCGGGGTCGGTGAAGTCGATCGGCTTGCCGCCGGAGGTCATCGGGAGCAGGGCGCCCAGCGCGGTGCCACCCTCGGCGTTGCGCTTGAACCAGATGTTCGGGAACGCCAGGAAGCGGTGCCAGGCCACACCCATGTCGGTCTTCAGGGCGACCGTGATCATCCAGATGAACGAGGTCGCGATCTTCAGGCCCGCGAAGAAGTAGGTGAGGTTCTGGAGCGTGGAGATGTCCATGCCCTCGAACCACGACACCACCGGGTACGAGATGAAGAACGACGCCTCGTAGCTGTCCACGTGGTGCTGGGCGCCCTCCAGCGCGTGCAGCGTGAAGATGCAGACGCCGACGATGAGGATGACGCTCTCGACGAAGTACGCCTGGCCGGTGTTGGAGCCGGCGAAGCGGGACTTGCGGCCCGCCTTGCCCGGACGGCTCAGCTGGCGGATCACGATCAGGGTGAGGATGCCGAGAACCGTCATCGTGCCGAGGAACTCGACGAAGACGTTGTACGGCGCCCAGTCGCCGATGATCGGCAGGATCCAGTCGGCCTTGAACAGCTGGCCGAAGGCGTTGACGATCGTCAGCAGCAGCGAGAAGAAGCCCACCGCCACGAACCAGTGCGCCACGCCCACGATGCCCCAGCGGTTCATCCGGGTGTGGCCGAGGAACTCCCTGGCCACGGTGACGGTGCGCTGCACCGGCTCGTCCGTGCGGGTGCCCGCGGGCACGTTCTGGCCGAGCCGCATGAAGTTGTAGATCTGAACGATGGCGCGGGCGAACAGGGCCACGCCGACCACGATCAGAACCAGCGACACGATGATCGCGGCGAGTTGCATTTCGGGGCTCCTCGGGCCTGCGAGGCGACATTACTAAGCGGTAACTTATGCAGTCCTCTGAGACTACCCGCATCCTCCGTCGCACTGTAGCCAGGGGCGGGGTGATCTGAGTCGCTGAGGCTTGCCTTAAGAACGATTCGTGTTATTCATCCCGAAATGGTATATACGCCACTAATCTATGCCTGTGCTTTACGGGATCGCCGCCGCCACGACCGCTCTCCTGGTCACCGCCCTCCTAGCGATGCTGCTCCGCCTGCCCGCCCTGCGTCTCGGCATCGTCGACCGCCGCCGGCAGCGGCCGCTGCCTCTGCTCGGCGGGGTCGCCGTCGCGCTCGTCACCTGTCTGGTCGCCGCCGCCGGGGAGTGGACGCGGTTCGCCCCGCTGGGCTCCGAGATCGGACGGCTGCTCATCGCCGCGGGCGCCGTCGCCCTGCTCGGACTCGTCGCCGACGTGCGGCGGGTGAAGGCCCGGTTCCTCGTCGGCGGTACGGCCGTGGCGGCGGCCTGTGTCGTGCCGTACGGCGACACCGGGATCCTGCTGGGCCTGGTGGCCGTCGGCTGGATCGTCCTCGTCGCCGTCGGCTTCAAGGCGCTCGACCACGCGGACGCGCTGGTCGGCACCGTCGGGGTGCTCACCGCCTTCGGTGTCGGCATCTGCGCGGCGGCCGAGGTGATGGACGAACTCGCCGTGCTGCTCAGTGTGCTGGCCGCCGCCCTGACCGGGTTCCTCATGCACAACTGGCCTCCCGCGCGGATCGGCCTCGGCGCGTGCGGGTCCCTCTTCGTCGGGTTCGTGCTCGCGTCGTCGGCCGTGATGACCCGCGCCGGGCACGATCCGGTGTCGAGCGCGGGCGTGCTGTACTCGCTCACCGCCCTGGCCACCGCCGACGTCCTCCTCGTGACGCTGTCGCGCCGGCTGGCCGGACGGCCGCTGCTGCGACGCGGGCCGGATCATCTCGCCCACCGGCTGCGCCGGATCGGCCTCACTCCGCAGGGCGTGACCGTTCTGCTGGGTGTCGGGGCCTTTGCCGGGGTACTCGTCGGCGTCCTCGTGCACATGGGATGGATGGCGCGCTCGGGGGCGTTGTGGGTGGGGGTGGGTGCCGTGATCGCCGTACTGGCGCTGCTGCACATCAAGCCCTACGGGCCTCGGCGTCAACCCAGAGTTCCGGTTCAGGACTCCGCTCGGGCTTCCGATCGGATCGCGTCTTCGCAGGTCGGAGCCCAGTTGCGTGTAAGGAACGGATAAGAGTTGAGTGAGGTCGACTCAGCTCTGTTGACCCATTCCGAGCCGTCGTGCACACTTGAGTCCGTTCCACTCAAGTCAGCTGGAGGAATTAACCATGGCACGTGCGGTCGGCATCGACCTGGGCACGACAAACTCCGTCGTCAGCGTTCTTGAAGGCGGCGAGCCCACCGTCATCACCAACGCAGAGGGCGCCAGGACCACGCCGTCCGTCGTCGCCTTCGCCAAGAACGGCGAGGTGCTCGTCGGCGAGGTCGCCAAGCGTCAGGCGGTCACCAACGTGGACCGGACCATCCGGTCCGTGAAGCGTCACATGGGCACCGACTGGAAGATGGAGCTGGACGGGAAGCCCTTCAACCCGCAGCAGATCTCCGCCTTCATCCTGCAGAAGCTGAAGCGCGACGCCGAGTCGTACCTGGGCGAGAAGGTGACCGACGCGGTCATCACCGTCCCCGCGTACTTCAACGACTCCGAGCGTCAGGCGACGAAGGAGGCCGGCGAGATCGCCGGTCTGAACGTCCTTCGTATCGTCAACGAGCCCACCGCGGCCGCGCTGGCGTACGGCCTCGACAAGGATGACCAGACGATCCTCGTCTTCGACCTCGGCGGCGGCACCTTCGACGTGTCCCTGCTGGAGATCGGCGACGGCGTCGTCGAGGTGAAGGCCACCAACGGTGACAACCACCTCGGTGGTGACGACTGGGACCAGCGCGTCGTCGACTACCTGGTGCAGCAGTTCAAGTCCGGCCACGGCGTGGACCTGGCCAAGGACAAGATGGCCCTGCAGCGTCTGCGTGAGGCTGCCGAGAAGGCCAAGATCGAGCTGTCCTCGTCCACCGAGACCTCGATCAACCTGCCGTACATCACCGCCTCCGCCGAGGGCCCGCTGCACCTGGACGAGAAGCTCACCCGGGCTCAGTTCCAGCAGCTGACGGCCGACCTGCTGGAGCGCTGCAAGACCCCGTTCTTCAACGTCATGAAGGACGCCGGCGTCTCCATCAACGAGATCGACCACGTCGTCCTCGTCGGTGGCTCCACCCGTATGCCCGCCGTCGCCGAGCTCGTCAAGGAGCTGACCGGCGGTCAGGACGCCAACAAGGGCGTCAACCCGGACGAGGTCGTCGCCATCGGCGCCGCCCTGCAGGCCGGTGTCCTCAAGGGTGAGGTCAAGGACGTCCTGCTCCTCGACGTGACCCCGCTGTCCCTCGGTATCGAGACCAAGGGCGGCATCATGACCAAGCTCATCGAGCGCAACACCACGATCCCGACCAAGCGGTCCGAGATCTTCACGACGGCCGAGGACAACCAGCCGTCCGTGCAGATCCAGGTCTACCAGGGCGAGCGCGAGATCGCGGCGTACAACAAGAAGCTCGGAATGTTCGAGCTGACCGGTCTGCCGCCGGCGCCGCGTGGCGTCCCGCAGATCGAGGTCGCCTTCGACATCGACGCCAACGGCATCATGCACGTCACGGCCAAGGACCTTGGCACGGGCAAGGAGCAGAAGATGACCGTCACCGGTGGCTCCTCGCTGCCGAAGGACGAGGTCAACCGGATGCGCGAAGAGGCCGAGAAGTACGCGGAGGAGGACCACGCCCGCCGCGAGGCCGCCGAGTCCCGCAACCAGGGCGAGCAGCTCGTCTACCAGACGGAGAAGTTCCTCAAGGACAACGAGGACAAGGTCCCCGGCGAGGTCAAGACCGAGGTCGAGGCCGCCGTCGAGGAGCTGAAGACCGCGCTCAAGGGCGAGGACACCGCCGAGATCCGCACGGCCACCGAGAAGGTCGCCGCGGTCTCCCAGAAGGTCGGCCAGGCCATGTACGCCGACGCCCAGGCCGGTCAGGCCGCGGGCGGTCCCGAGGGCGGCGCCCCCGGTGGCGCCAAGGCCGACGACGACGTCGTGGACGCCGAGATCGTCGACGACGAGCGCAAGGACGGTGTCGCGTAATGACGGAGGAGACCCCGGGCTTCGAGGAGAAGCCCGACGTCCCCTCCGGCGCGACCCCTGACGACGCCGAGTCGAAGGCCGCCCCCCAGGAGGGGGCGGCCCCGGCCGGGGACGGAACTGCAGACGCGGGTCTGGTGGCCCAGCTGGACCAGGTGCGTACGGCGCTCGGTGAGCGCACGATGGACCTCCAGCGGCTCCAGGCCGAGTACCAGAACTACCGCCGCCGTGTGGAGCGCGACCGGATCACGGTCAAGGAGATCGCCATCGCGAACCTCCTGACCGAGCTCCTGCCCGTGCTCGACGACATCGGCCGCGCGCGGGAACACGGCGAACTCGTCGGCGGATTCAAGTCCGTCGCGGAGTCGCTGGAGACCGTCGCGGCGAAGATGGGCCTCCAGCAGTTCGGCAAGGAGGGCGAGCCCTTCGACCCGACGATCCACGAGGCGCTGATGCACTCCTACGCGCCGGACGTCACCGAGACGACTTGCGTCGCGATCCTCCAGCCGGGGTATCGCATCGGCGAGCGCACCATCCGCCCCGCGCGGGTGGCCGTCGCCGAGCCCCAGCCGGGCGCGCAGACCGTCAAGGAGGAGTCTGCCGAGGCGGCCGACGACAAGGAGAGCGGTGGCCCGGACGAGGGCTGACGTTGAACTGACGAGGAGAGAGGAGGGACGTCGAGGATGAGCACCAAGGACTTCATCGAGAAGGACTTCTACAAGGTCCTCGGCGTCCCCAAGGACGCCACCGAGGCCGAGATCAAGAAGGCGTACCGCAAGCTCGCCCGCGAGTTCCACCCGGACGCCAACAAGGGCAACGCCAAGGCGGAGGAGCGTTTCAAGGAGATCTCCGAGGCGAACGACGTCCTCGGTGACCCCAAGAAGCGCAAGGAGTACGACGAGGCACGCGCCCTCTTCGGCAACGGCGGCTTCCGCCCGGGGCCGGGCGGCGCGGGCGGCGGCAACTTCAACTTCGACCTGGGCGACCTCTTCGGAGGCGGCGCCCAGGGCGGCCAAGGGGGAGCCGGCGGCTTCGGCGGCGGAATCGGTGACGTCTTCGGGGGCCTGTTCAACCGCGGCGGTACCGGTACGACCCGTACCCAGCCCCGGCGCGGCCAGGACATCGACACCGAGGTCAGCCTCAGCTTCACCGAGGCGATCGAGGGTGCGACGGTCCCGCTGCGGATGTCCTCGCAGTCGCCGTGCAAGGCGTGCGCGGGCACCGGCGACAAGAACGGCACGCCCAGGGTGTGCCCGACCTGCGTCGGCACCGGCCAGGTGGCCCGGGGCTCGGGCGGCGGCTTCTCGCTCACCGACCCCTGCCCGGACTGCAAGGGGCGCGGCCTGATCGCCGAGCACCCCTGCATGGAGTGCAAGGGCAGCGGCCGGGCGAAGTCGTCGCGCACCATGCAGGTCCGCATCCCGGCGGGGGTGTCGGACGGCCAGCGCATCCGCCTCCGGGGCAAGGGCGCGCCGGGCGAGCGCGGCGGCCCGGCCGGCGATCTGTACGTCACCGTGCACGTCGACGCCCACCCGGTGTTCGGCCGCAAGGAGGACAACCTCACGGTGACCGTCCCCGTGACCTTCACGGAAGCGGCCCTGGGCGGCGAGGTCAGGGTTCCCACCCTGGGCGGACCGCCGGTCACCCTGAAGCTGCCGCCCGGCACGCCCAACGGCCGCACCATGCGGGCGCGGGGCAAGGGCGCGGTCCGCAAGGACGGCACCCGCGGAGACCTCCTGGTCACCGTCGAGGTGAGTGTCCCCAAGGACGTGACGGGGAAGGCTCGTGACGCGCTCGAGGCGTATCGCGAGGCGACCGCGGGTGAGGATCCGCGGGCGGAGCTGTTCCAGGCCGCGAAGGGAGCTTGATGGAGATGGACGGCCGTCGACGCAATCCGTATGAACTGACCGAGGAGACCCCGGTCTACGTCATCTCGGTGGCGGCCCAGCTCTCCGGCCTGCACCCGCAGACACTGCGCCAGTACGACCGCCTCGGCCTGGTCTCCCCGGACCGCACCGCCGGCCGCGGCCGGCGTTACTCGGCCCGCGACATCGAACTGCTCCGCCAGGTGCAGGCGTTGTCGCAGGACGAGGGCATCAACCTGGCCGGCATCAAGCGCATCATCGAACTGGAGAACCAGGTCGCGGCGCTCCAGTCCCGCGTGGCCGAACTCCAGGCCGCCGTCGAGGGCGCCGCGGCGGCGATGCAGCAGCGCGAGGCGGCGGTACACGCGTCGTACCGCCGCGACCTGGTGCCGTACCAGGAGGTACAGCACACCAGCGCGCTGGTGGTGTGGCGGCCGAAGAAGGCCAAGGACTGAGGCGCACGCATGCGAGCAGGGGCCGGGATCTCCCGGCCCCTTTCGCATGCCCGGCCCTTCCGGAGGGCCACCGGTCCTGCGGTGATCTTCGCAGGTGGGATCAGGTGACGGGTGCCGTGACCGTCCAGTCGCCCGCGGGCACCGACTCGGTGCCGTCGGCCAGCACCCCGGTCACCCAGTAGTAGGACGTGGTCCCGCGCTTCGCGCCCGTGTCGAAGTACTCGAAGGCACCGGCCCCGAGATCGGCGATCTTCTCGTACGCGGAGGTCGCAGGGTTCCAGCGGTAGATCCGGAAGCCCTTCGCCGGGTCGGCGCTCTCCTCGCCCGCGCCCAGCCCGGTCCACGAGAGCTGGTTGCCCTCGTCGCCCTCCGCCGGCGCTGCGGTCAGGTGCAGCGGCGAGCCCTCGGGCGTCGGCACGCTCGGCGTCATGTCGAGTTCGGTCACGGCCACGGCCGGGACCAGGTCGTCGCTCCACTTCATCGCGGAGTTGCCGTCGTCGTCCACGGCGTCGACGAAGAAGCAGACCTCGTCGCCGTCCGGGTGCGTCGTGTACGAGTAGGAGGTCTCGTCGGGCGAGACGTACTCCACCAGGCTGCCGTAGCAGACCTGCTCGTCGTCCTCGTCGCCGACGAGTTCGCCCTTGTGGATCGTGTAGTACCGCAGATCCTCGGCCGGGCTCTTGTCCCAGTCCAGCCGGAAGCCGTACTCGGTCGGGGTGACGCTCAGTCCGGTGACGACCGGCGGCGGATCGTTGTCCCAGATCCGGCCCAGCTGGGGAACGGACCGCGCGGACTCGTTGCCCGCCGCATCGACGGCCGACACCCGGTAGTGGTAGGCGGTGCTCTCGGCCGCCGAGGTGTCGAGGTGGGACAGCTGGTCCGTGGTCGCGATCCGGGTGTACGTGCCGTTCTCGCTCGCCGCCCGGTAGACGCGGTACGTCGCGGCGTCCGTGACCTTCCTCCAGGCGACACGCAGCCCGCCCGTGCTCCCGGTCGGGGTCACCTCGCCCGTCGCGCTCGTGATGGTGGGCGCGGCGGGGGCGACTCGGTCGACGGTGGTGACGGCCTGGTCGGTCGTGCCGGCCGACTCGTTGCCCGCCTTGTCGTAGGCGCGCACCTCGTAGTAGTACGTCGCTCCGGTCACCGGCAGGGTGCTGTCGGTGTATGTGGTCGAGGTGCTCGTCGCGAGCGGCGTGCTGCCGAAGGAGGCGCCCTTCAGGCGGCGGTACACGCGGTACCCGGCGAGGTCCATCTCCTTGTTCCTCGACCAGGTGAGCTTCGCCTTGCCGGTCGCCGGGTCGTACGAGACCGAGGGCCCGGTCGGGGCGAGCGGCTTGACGGTGTCGACAGTGGCCGAAGTCCTCGGTCCGTAGCTGAAGTTGACCTTGGCCGAGCCGGTCCAGTTGACGTAGTCGATGCGCAGGGTGTGACCGCCTGCGGGGATGGTGACGTTGACGGTCTTGGAGACGGTCGTGGAGGTGTTCTTCCACAGGTCGACCTTGCGGCTGCCGTCCACGTACACCCGGATGCCGTCCAGCCCGGACGCGGCGAGGGTGAACGGGCCGCCCGAGCCGAAGTCCCGGGTCAGGGTCCAGCGGACGGCGAAGTTGTCCTTCGGGAGGTCCGCGGCGGGGGCGTTGGTGCCCCAGTTCGAGTCGATCGTGGTGTCGCAG
Organism: Streptomyces sp. NBC_01092; assembly: GCF_045039535.1. NCBI lineage: Bacteria > Bacillati > Actinomycetota > Actinomycetes > Kitasatosporales > Streptomycetaceae > Streptomyces > Streptomyces sp. NBC_01092. Next base: position 5,875,627 of record NZ_CP108659.1, read on the forward strand.
TCGGTCTTTTTCGGGGTGCCCGAAAAGGACGTGTTCGCGAAGAACTGCCGCTTGAAGACAGGCGAGGCGCAGGTCGTGGCGGCGGATGCGGGTGCCGTCGTGAGCAGGGTGCCCGCGGTGGCGAGCACGACCGTCGCCGCGGCCGCGGCGGTCGTGCGTCTGGCTGGGATCATTCGCTCCCCTGGTCGAGTAGGGGACAGCGGTGGGCGCTGTCCTGATCTGGACTCGCGGGGAATGGGGTTGGTTGTACGGATCTTGGGCTCGCGCTGGATCAAGATTTGGTGGAGGGGGTGTAAGGGGTATTTGGAGAGGTTCCGCCTTGTCTTTACATGGTCAGCTGAGCGTGGTGTTGCGCACTCGTTAAGTGATTCCGCTTGACGCTGGGTGCTGTCGACGCGTTGGCTTTTCAGTCATCTGGGTGCGTTGACGCGCCCGTGTCCCGAAGGCACCAGAAGTGAGCTCCTCTATGCGTCCTTTGCGCCCCCTGCGCCGCACCGCCACAGCCGTGGCCGCCGCGTCCACGATGACCCTCTCGCTGGCCGCATGCGGGGCACTGGGCGTCACCGGGGACGGCAGCGAGGCGAGTCCGACCAAGGGCGACGACGTCACCGTGGGGCTGCTGCTGCCGGAGACGGCGAACACGCGCTACGACAAGTTCGACTACCCCATCATCAAGAACAAGGTCGCCGAGCTCACGAACAAGCTGGGCAGCGTCGTCTACCGCAACGCCGACGCGGACGCCAAGAAGCAGGCGAGCCAGCTTCAGCAGATGATCGACGACCAGGTCGACGTGATCCTGCTGGACGCCGTCGACTCGCACGCCATCGCCGGCGGGGTGAAGGCGGCCAAGGACGCGGGCATCCCGGTCATCGCCTACGACCGGCTGGCCGAGGGGCCGATCGACGCGTACGTCTCCTTCGACAACGAACTGGTCGGCGAGGTCCAGGCCCGCACGCTCCTGGAGGCCATGAACCCGGTCGACTCCTCCGACAAGATCGTCATGATGAACGGCTCGCCCACCGACCCGAACGCCAAGCAGTTCAAGGCGGGCGCCATGTCCGAGCTCAAGGGCGCGGTGGACATAGCCAAGACATTCGACACGAAGGACTGGAAGCCGGAGAACGCCCAGGCCAACATGTCCGAGGCGATCAAGGCCGTCGGCGTGAACAACATCAAGGGCGTCTACTCCGCCAACGACGGCATGGCCGGCGGCATCATCAAGGCCCTCCAGGCGGCGGGCGTGAGCGAACTGCCGCCGATCACCGGCCAGGACGCCGAACTCGACGGCGTGCAGCGGATCGTGAGCGGCGAGCAGTTCATGAGCGTGTACAAGTCGTACCCGCAGGAGGCCGAGAGCGCCGCGGAGATGGCCGTGGCCAAGGTCCAGGGCCACGACATCCAGTTCGACTCGCTCACCCAGGACCAGGTCGACAGCCCGACCGACAAGGACATCTCGGCCCTGCTGGTGCCCGTGGTCGCCCTGACGGAGGACAACATCAAGGAGACCGTCGTCGCCGACGGGATCTACTCGGTGGCCGACATCTGCACGGCCAAGTACAAGGCGGACTGCAACTCGCTCGGGCTGAAGTAGCGCCCTCGTTCGTTGCGCACGAGTGCCGCCGGGGCCCGTCCCCGGCGGCACTCTGCTGTGCCCACGCCCCGGCCCCGCCCCGCCGCCGTATGCGATTTCGTGTCGCGAACTCCGGTCGGGGCGCGCCGGTGTTCCGCGCGCCCGGCAAGGGCCGGAAAACCACCATCAGCTTGTTGCATCTCGACGTGCGGAGGCCCGGGGATAACGGGGCGAACCCCTGTATTACGGCGGCCGTCCCGGTAGGAGCCGTGTTGCGGAGCAAGGCCGGTCCGCGCATAGTTGCGCTGCGGAAGCGCGAGCGAACCGCGGGGCCGACACGGCCGAGCACGGTGGGTCCGTCGACCAGGCCCCGCCCTGCCGCTGTGTCCCGGCAGGGGTGTCGACACCGCGCTCCGGAGGTGAGCGAGCCGGCGACAGAGGCAAGAACCGGGGGTGGATGGGCGATGGCCGGGCACGGGGCGCAGGAGCATCCACACGGCGCCGACCGGCTGTGCGAGGCCGGGGACCGCGTGTACTCCCGGGCCGTACGGCGTGGCCGGGTGCCACGCGGCGACGCGGATCCGGTGCCCTGCCTGCTGGAGTTGGCCCTGCTGCACCCGGACCCCGACGACATGGACTGGCTGGTGCCGACCTCCCCGCAGGAGGTCATGACGCGGCTGCTGCGCGGGGTGTACGACGAGGTCAGCGCGAGCCAGCGGCGGATGGGCTCGGCGGTGGCGGCCTTCGAGTGGTACGCCGGTCTCGGCCCGCAGCCGAACCAGGCGTCCGGCGTCGAGGGCACCGCGCCCGGTTCGGCGATCCGGGTCCTGGAGGGCGACTCGCGCATCCAGGGCGCGCTGGACGAGGCGACGCAGGCGTGCACGACGGAGGTGCTGACCGTGCAGCCCGGCGGCATCCGGCCCGAGCACGAGCTGACGGAGGGCCTGCACCGGGCGATGGCGCTGCGGGGGCGGGGCGTGCGGATGCGCGACCTGTACACGCACGTGGCCCGGCACGGCCAGGGCCTGCTCAACTACCTGGAGCTGATGGGCGATTCGGTGGAGGCCCGCACGCTGGACGAGGTGATCGACCGGCTGATCCTCTTCGACCGCACGGTGGCCTTCATCCCGGCGAACGCCGACCGCACGCTGGCGCTGGAGCTGCGGCACCCGGGGCTCGTGCACTACCTGGTGACGGTCTTCGAGCGGCTCTGGCGCCTCGCGATCCCGCTGACGGCGTCTCTGCCCGACACCGGCATCGAGGGCATCTCCCACCGCGAACAGTCCATCGCCGCGCTGCTCGCCGAGGGGCACCAGGACGCGGTGATCGCGGAGCGGCTGGGGATAAGCGTACGGACCTGCCGGGCGCACATCGCGCGGCTGTCGGAGACGCTGGGGGCGGCGAGCCGTACCCAACTCGGGGTGCGCATAGCGCAGGTGGGGCTGGACGGGCCACGGGCGTCGTCGTCCGACGCCGCCGGGTCCGCCGTGATCAGGGCTGCGGGTGTGCCTGGTCAAGAATCCCCGACTGGCCGATGAGATAGCCGAGTTGGGCGCGGCTCTCGCTGCCCAGCGTCGCGGCCAGTTTGGCGATGTGGACGCGCACGGTGCGGACGTTCATGCCGAGCCGGTCGGCCATGGCCGCGTCCGTGTGGCCCTCGATGAGCAGGCTCGCGATGGCCCGCTGGCGCGGCGTGACGCCGTTCAGGGTGGGCTGCTGGACGGCCTCGGGGTACATGGGCGTCGCCAGCCGCCACAGCCGCTCGAAGGTCGTGACGAAGTAGCCGACGAGGGCCTCGTGTCGGATCTCCAGGGCGAGGGTGCGGTCCTTGTTGGCGGGGATGAAGGCGACCTCGCGGTCGATGACGAGGAGCCGGTCGGTGACCTCGTCCAGGGTGCGGGCCTCGGCGTCGCCCCGGAGGTGCTCGTAGCGCGCCATGACGAGGGGCCGGTAGCGCTGTGTGTGCTGGTACAGGGTGCGGATGCGGCCCCCGCGGTCCAGCAGGGCCTGGTCGCGGTCCAGCGCCAGCGCCTGGGCCGCTTCGGTGCGCGCCTCGCTCTGCTGGGTGGTGGGCTGGATGCTCAGCAGTTCCCGGGACGCCTCGATCATGGCCTCGGTGAGGGCGTGGTTGATCCGCTCGGTGCCGCTGAGCACGGTGATCGCCGGGTTGTCCGCCGTCGACGCGTGCCGGCGTTCCATCCGCATGAGCGGCTCGAAGGCGTCGGCCAGCAGCTGTTCGCGGCGCCGTTCGCCGGCGATGCGCTCCTCGGAGGTCCGCAGCAGCCGGTGGAGTACGACGGCGGGGGCGACGGGCTCCAGCCAGTCGAGGTCGTCGACGGTGGCGTGCAGCAGGCCGAGGTCGACCAGGCAGGGCGCGGGCGCGGCGTCCTCGGCGTGCAGGCGGCCCTCGTGCAGGGCCTTGCGGTACAGCGTGAGGCCCGGTTCGCACAGTTCCCGGTCGGTGTGTGGATGCGCCGTGGTCACGAGTGGACGTCTCCCCCCGGCAGTCCGGGATCCTCGTCCAGGAGCCCGGACTGTGCGATGAGGAAGCCGAGTTGGGCGCGGCTGCCGCTGCCCAGGGCGGTCGCGAGTTTGGCTATGTGGGCGCGGCAGGTCCGCACGTTCATGCCGAGGCGGCGCGCTATGGCCTCGTCGACATGGCCCTCGACGAGCAGCCGGGCGATGGAGCGCTGGACGCCGGTGATGCCGTCGCGGGTGGGTTCGTAGGGGGCTTCCTCGCGCAGCGGGGTCGCCCGGCTCCACAGGTTCTCGAACACCTTGATCAGGTACTTGACGAGCCCCGGGTGCCGCAGTTCCAGGGCGACCTGCTGGTCGTCGTGGGCCGGCACGAAGGCGACCGTCTCGTCGCAGATGATGAGCCGGCCGATGAGCTCCTCCAGCGTGCGGATCTCGACCTTGCCGCGCGACATGACGTCGACGTAGGCCATGGTCCCCAGGCTGTGCCGCACGGTGTGCTGGTAGAGCGTGCGCATCCGCACGCCCCGCTCCATCAGCGGGCGGTCCCGTTCCAGGGCCTGCCTCAGGATGTGCTCGCTGCGTGCGCCCCCCGGCTGCACGGTCAGCACCTCGTGGCGGCACTCGGCGGTCGCGAGGTTGAGGGCCGCGTTGATCCGGTTGTTGCCCTCCAGCACGGTGATGGCGTGGGTGGGCGCCGGCGCGAGCGCGCTGAGCGCCATGAATGGCTCGAAGGATTCGGTGAGATCGATGGACATCCGCCGACGGTCGAGGATCTCGCGCTCCAGCGGGTGAAGACGTTGTGCGAGCACGACGGAGGGCGGAACCGGCCGCAGCCAGTTCTCGTCATCAGGGTCCGGGTGCAGCAGCGCGAACTCGAGCAGGCAGGGGGCGTCGGCGATCTCAGCCCGTGCGATGCGGCCGGTGCTCAACGCGGTCGCATAAAGCTGCGTCCCTTCCTCACAGAGATTTGTGATCGCATGGGGATGTGTCCCTTTTATGTGATTGTTAGGCAAATCTCCACCCCCCAGGGTCCTGAACATGCAGGAACATGATGCATCGCCCCTGTGGCATTGACGTGTCCGAATGAGCCATCGTCGTCGTGGCACGGGGGAAGGGAACTCGTTGAGTGAGGACGAAGCCGACTATGTTCAAGAGAATGCTTCGAGCGGCGCTTGCCGTTGCCTTCTCTGCGGCCGTGGTCTTCGGTGCTGGGGCGGGAACGGCGCAGGCAGCCAGTACGACCTTGAAGGACACGGGCTGGGGAGCTGCTGAGGCGACGGGAATCGTCGTCGTGGCGGAGGACACCGGCTGGGGGGCCGCACCTGCGGACCCGACTGGTGCGACGTCATGACCACCCCACCCGACGATCGTTCCTTCCGCCGAGAAATGGCCACCGCCTACCGCTCCGGCTGGCACTTCATCGACCTGGTCACCGCGATCCCCCACTCCGGTGACTCGTTGATGGTGACTGTCTTCGGAGAGCCGGTCGTCGTCACCCGGGACGACGACGAGGACGTGCGGGCATACCGATGTCTGCGGCGGCCTCGGGGGGCGCCGCAGCCCGTGCGGTGTGCCATCCGGTACGGAATGATCTTCGTCAATCTCGATCAGCGCGACCACCGACTGGTGGAGCCGGAGGCCCCGGCCCCAAGGACCATCTCAGCCACCCCCCGCAGTGCCTGACGCGATTCCCCCGTCGTAACAGATCGCTCAGGTGCTTCCCCCCGCAGCGGCGTCACCGTGACCTGAACACGGTGACGCCGCTGCAGTTTTCCGGGGACATTTCCCCGTATCCGCCTGTTCATCCGGTCGCTGCCGGAACGGCCGGATCCGGTCACCCCCGCCCCATCGCCCGCGTCAGCTCGATCTCGATCGCCACCCGGTGGGGATTCGGCGCCGGCATCCGGCCGTAGCGCTCCGCGTACCGTCGCACCGCCTCCGCGACCCGCTCCGGCTCCGTGCGGACGTACGCCCGCCCCTCCAGCGTGGCCCACCGTCTGCGGTCCACCTGGCAGACCGCGACGGCCGCCCCGTCCGGGCCGGCGGCCAGGACGTTGCCCACCTTCGTGCTCGACTTGTTCGTGATCACCCGAGCAAGTCGCGCCCCGGGGTCGTATGTGACTCCGACGGGTACGACATGCGGGGTGCCGTCCGGGCGCAGGGTCGTCAGAGTGCACAGGTGCCTCTCCTGCCAGAAGGTGAGGTACGGCGCGTCCGGCGCGCCCGGATCCTGAGGGTATGCCGCCATGGCCCTGGAACCTAGCCGTCCCAAGCCTCTTGGTACTACCTTGAGCGGAATAGACTCAACTTTGTGTACGCTGATTCAGTCAGTACTGGGCGACGCTGACACCAGGAGGAGAACGGACACGTGGACGCAGAGCTGACCAACAGGAGCCGGGACGCGATCAACGCGGCCAGCAACCGGGCCGTGACCGAGGGGCACCCGGACCTCACCCCTGCCCACCTGCTGCTGGCTCTGCTCCAGGGCCCGGGCCAGCGGCAGGACAACGCGAACATCATCGACCTCTTGGCGGCCGTCGACGCCGACCAGGCCTCCGTGCGGGCCGGCGCCGAGAAGGCGCTCGCCGCGCTGCCCAGCGTGACCGGGTCCACGGTCGCGCCCCCGCAGCCCAACCGTGAGCTGCTCGCCGTCATCGCGGACGCCCAGGCGCGCGCCCAGGAGCTCGGGGACGAGTACCTCTCCACCGAGCACCTCCTCATCGGCATCGCCGCCAAGGGCGGCCAGGCCGGTGAAGTCCTCACCCAGCAGGGGGCCAGTGCGAAAAAGCTGCTGGACGCCTTCCAGAAGGCGCGCGGCGGGCGCCGGGTGACCAGCGCCGACCCCGAGGGGCAGTACAAGGCGCTGGAGAAGTTCGGGACCGACTTCACGGCCGCGGCCCGCGAGGGCAAGCTCGACCCCGTCATCGGGCGGGACCAGGAGATCCGGCGCGTCGTGCAGGTGCTCTCCCGCCGCACCAAGAACAATCCCGTCCTCATCGGCGAGCCCGGCGTCGGCAAGACCGCCGTCGTCGAGGGGCTCGCCCAGCGGATCATCAAGGGCGACGTGCCCGAGTCCCTCAAGGACAAGCGGCTCGTCGCGCTCGACCTCGGTGCCATGGTCGCCGGAGCCAAGTACCGCGGCGAGTTCGAGGAGCGGCTGAAGACCGTGCTCGCGGAGATCAAGGACTCCGACGGGCAGATCATCACCTTCATCGACGAGCTGCACACCGTGGTCGGGGCCGGGGCCGGCGGTGACTCCGCCATGGACGCCGGCAACATGCTCAAGCCCATGCTCGCCCGCGGCGAGCTGCGCATGGTCGGCGCCACCACGCTCGATGAGTACCGCGAGCGGATCGAGAAGGACCCCGCCCTGGAGCGGCGCTTCCAGCAGGTGCTGGTCGCCGAGCCGACCGTCGAGGACACCATCGCGATCCTGCGCGGACTCAAGGGACGCTACGAGGCCCACCACAAGGTGCAGATCGCGGACGCCGCGCTGGTGGCCGCCGCGACCCTCTCCGACCGGTACATCACCTCCCGCTTCCTGCCCGACAAGGCCATCGACCTCGTCGACGAGGCGGCCTCCCGCCTCCGTATGGAGATCGACTCGTCCCCCGTCGAGATCGACGAACTCCAGCGCGTCGTGGACCGGCTCAAGATGGAGGAGCTGGCCCTCGACAAGGAGACCGACCCGGCCTCCCGTGACCGCCTGGACAAGCTGCGCCGCGACCTCGCCGACAAGGAGGAGGAGCTGCGCGGCCTGACCGCCCGCTGGGAGAAGGAGAAGCAGTCCCTCAACCGCGTCGGTGAGCTGAAGGAACGGCTCGACGAGGTGCGCGGCCAGGCCGAACGCGCCCAGCGCGAAGGCGACTTCGACTCCGCCTCCAAGCTGCTGTACGGCGAGATCCCCGGCCTGGAGAAGGAGCTGGAGGCCGCTTCCGAGGCCGAGGAGGAGGCCGCCAAGGACACGATGGTCAAGGACGAGGTCGGCTCCGACGACATCGCCGACGTCGTCGCGGCCTGGACCGGCATCCCGGCCGGACGTCTCCTGGAGGGCGAGACGCAGAAGCTGCTGCGCATGGAGGACGAGCTCGGCAGGCGCCTGATCGGCCAGCACGAGGCCGTCCAGGCGGTGTCCGACGCCGTACGCCGCACGCGCGCGGGTATCGCCGACCCCGACCGGCCCACCGGCTCCTTCCTCTTCCTCGGCCCGACCGGCGTCGGCAAGACCGAACTCGCCAAGGCGCTCGCCGACTTCCTCTTCGACGACGAGCGGGCCATGGTCCGCATCGACATGTCGGAGTACGGCGAGAAGCACACCGTGGCCCGCCTGGTCGGCGCCCCTCCCGGGTACGTCGGCTACGAGGAGGGCGGCCAGCTGACGGAGGCCGTGCGCAGGCGGCCGTACAGCGTCGTCCTGCTCGACGAGGTGGAGAAGGCGCACCCCGAGGTCTTCGACATCCTGCTCCAGGTGCTGGACGACGGGCGGCTGACGGACGGTCAGGGTCGTACGGTCGACTTCCGCAACGCGATCCTGGTGCTGACGTCGAACCTCGGCAGCCAGTTCTTGGTGGACCCGGTCACCAGCGAGGCGGAGAAGAAGGAACAGGTCCTGGAGGTGGTCCGGACCTCCTTCAAGCCGGAGTTCCTCAACCGCCTCGACGACCTGGTCGTCTTCTCGGCCCTGAACAAGGACGAGCTGAGCCGGATCGCGCGGCTCCAGATCGACCGCCTCGCCAAGCGGCTGGCCGAGCGGCGCCTCACCCTGGAGGTCACCGACGCGGCCCTGGCCTGGCTCGCCGACGAGGGCAACGACCCGGCCTACGGCGCGCGCCCCCTGCGCCGCCTCGTCCAGACCGCCATCGGCGACCGCCTCGCCAAGGAGATCCTGGCCGGCGAGGTCAAGGACGGCGACACGGTCCGGGTGGACGCGTTCGGCGACGGCCTGATCGTGGGGCCGGCCACCGGGAAGACGCTCTAGCCGCAGGCAGTGGGCACGACGGCCCGTCCCGCATCCGGGGCGGGCCGTCGTCGCGTGCTCACATGGTGAACGCGGTGAAGCGCACGAGTGCGGTGCCGCCGTCCTCGTAGTCCACCCGCACCTGCACCGCGTGGGCGCCCGCGCCGGGATGGTCGCCCGGGGCATCCAGATCGAGACAGAGATCGGCGTCCGGGGTGCAGAACTCGGTCTCGGGCGCCGGGGCGTCCGGATAGGTCCGCGTGAGCCAGTCCGGCACGTCGGCGCGCGGCATCCGGAAGGTCGCGCGGTAATGGATGTCCTGGAACCCCTGCACCTCGCACGCCCCGACGGTCTTGGCGCCGTCCGGCAGCGCGGCCCCGCCGAAGCGCAGGGCGTCGGCGCAGGGGACCTTCTCGGGCCCGGAGCGGGTCAGGTCGTCGTCCGCCAGCACCCACACCGCCACCATGACGACGAAGCCCGCGAGGGCCAGCGCCGGCACGGCCACGAGCGCGGCGAACAGCCACCACCTGGTGTGCCCGCGAGGCGCCTGCTCCCCGCCCTGTTTTCCGGACATGCCCCCACCCTCCGTACGGGACCGTCACGACAGGCCAGATCATGTCAGCCGAGGGCTGACAGGCCCGGTCCGGGGTTGCCACCCCCCTCCCCGCATGAGGGAGGATGGCGTAATCCGTACGAAGGGAAAATCACGGTGAGCATCGACCCGTCCTCGATTCCGAACTTCGGGGGCCAGCAGCCGCAGCCCGGGCCCCCGCCCGGCCCCGTAGTCCCGGATCAGGACCTCGTGAAGCAGCTCCTCGACCAGATGGAGCTGAAGTACGTCGTCGACGACGAGGGTGACCTCGCGGCGCCGTGGGAGCAGTTCCGTACGTATTTCATGTTCCGCGGCGAGGATGACCAGCAGGTCTTCTCGGTGCGGACGTTCTACGACCGGCCCCACAAGATCGACGAGAAGCCCGAGCTTCTGGAGTCGATCGACGACTGGAACCGCCGGACCCTGTGGCCCAAGGTCTACAGCCACACGCACGACGACGGCACCGTCCGCCTGATCGGCGAAGCACAGATGCTGATCGGCACGGGCGTGAGCCTGGAGCACTTCGTCTCGTCGACGGTCAGCTGGGTGCGGGCCGCCATCGAGTTCGACAAGTGGCTCGTCGAGCAGCTCGGCCTTGAGCAGGAGGTCAACGACGCGGAGGAGCCGGAGGACGGCGAGGAGTAGTCCCGCAGACGCGCAGAGGCAGAGCCCGGCAAGGGCACCGGTCGTAACGGGCCGAGTGCCGAGGCCGGGCTTCGCCGTTTGCGCCGCTCACAGCGCCCGCAGTCGCTTGGCCGCCTCCTCCAGCACCTCCGTCCGCTTGCAGAAGGCGAACCGCACGAAGGGCGCTCCCGCCTCCCGGTGGTCGTAGAAGACCGCGTTGGGGATGGCGACGACCCCGGCACGCTCCGGCAGCGCGCGGCAGAAGGCGAAGCCGTCGCTCTCGCCGAGTGGGCGGATGTCGGTGGTGATGAAGTAGGTGCCGGCCGGCCGGAACACCTCGAACCCGGCCTCCGTCAGCCCCGTGGCCAGCAGGTCCCGCTTGGCCAGCATGTCCTCGCGGAAGGCCGTGAAATAGCTGTCGGGCAGGGCGAGCGCCTCGGCGACCGCGTACTGGAACGGCCCCGACGAGACGTACGTCAGGAACTGCTTCGCCGAGCGTACGGCCGTGACCAGGCCGGGCGCCGAGGTCACCCAGCCGACCTTCCAGCCGGTGAAGGAGAAGCTCTTGCCGGCCGACCCGATCGTCACCGTCCGCTCGCGCATGCCCGGGAAGGTCGCCAGCGGCAGGTGCTCGGCGTCGTCGAAGACCAGGTGCTCGTACACCTCGTCGGTCACCACGAGCAGGTCCCGCTCGACGGCCAGCTCGGCGATCGCCGTCAGCTCCGCGCGGGTGAGGACGGTGCCGGTGGGGTTGTGCGGGGTGTTGATCAGCAGCAGCCGGGTGCGCTCGGTGACGGCGGCCCGCAGCTCGTCCAGGTCGAGCCGGAAGCTTCCCTCGTGCGGGCGCAGCGTGACCGGCACGCGGGTGCCGCCCGCCATGGCGATGCAGGCCGCGTAGGAGTCGTAGTACGGCTCGAAGGCGATGACCTCGTCACCGGGCTCCAGCAGCGCCAGCAGCGCGGCCGCGATGGCCTCGGTGGCGCCGGCGGTGACCAGGACCTCGGTGTCGGGGTCGTACGACAGCCCGTAGCGCCGCTGCTGGTGCGCGGCGATCGCCGTGCGCAGCTCCGGGACGCCGGGGCCCGGCGGGTACTGGTTCCCGCGCCCGTCCCGCAGCGCCCGCACGGCCGCCTCGCGGACCTCCTCGGGTCCGTCGGTGTCGGGGAAGCCCTGCCCCAGATTGATGGACCCCGTGCTCAGGGCCAGCGCGGACATCTCGGCAAAGATCGTCGTCCCGAACTCGGCGAGCCGGCGGTTGAGCAGCGGGCGGGTGGTGGAGGTCATGCGGGTCATCCTGCGCCCAAGCTCTGGAGTTCCTCAACTCTGCTTTGGGCCGCGAGAAGGGCGGGAATCTGACTGCCACGCACCGAGCGGTGGCGCCCACGGGGGGACGCCCAGGGCCGCTTCGGGGGAACGGAAGGAGGCTGACGCCATGGTTACTGGTTTCTTCGTGGTGCTGGTCGCAGTGGTCCTTGTGGTGATCGTCAAGTCCGCCACCCGCAGTGGTCGCAACCGCCGGGGGCGCTCGCGCAGCGGCAGCTGGTGGGCCGGCGGCGGAAGCAGTGGATCGTCCTGCGGGGGTGGCTCCAGCTCCTCCTGCGGAGGCGGCTCGTCCTGCGGAGGCGGGTCGTCCTGCGGAGGGGGCGGTGGCGGATGCGGTGGCGGAGGCAGCTGACACGGGGCAGCTGAGCTCCCCGAGCAGGGGGAACCGCATCCGCGACGAGCGGGGCCGGTGTCTGGGACCGGCCCCGCTTTCGTGCGTTCGGCCGCGCACCGGCGCACGCCCCGTTCCCATCGGCGTACGCCGGAGTTGAACAGTTGAGCTGATAAGCCCTCTGAGGGGTGGAAACCCTACGAACTTGGGTAAAAACCCTGTGATGGCGCCCTAGTTCATGATTCAGTGAATTTCGCCAACGCAGCCCCTCGGACGTCCTGCAGACACTCATCTGACCTGCCGATCAATGAGCTGACCGGGTCGACCTCGCCGTGTCGGGGCCGGGGTGCGCCGGAGACCCACACCTCCCCTTGTTCGCGTAGCGGAGCCGACCCATGCTCACGACCCTGAACACCGCCTATACCGACACGCGCGCGGCCGACCTGGCCTGGGCCCTGGGGCGCGAGCCGCTGCCCGCGCTGGCCGCACTCGACCTCGAACTGACCGGTGCGAAGCTTCAGTTGAGACTGCTCGGCGCGTCCCACCAGGTGCTGTTGGAGGAGGAGCGGGGCATCTGTTCCGAGACGGTGGCCTGCATACCCGGCAGCAGCACACCCCTGCCGCTCGGCGTGGCCAAGCGGGCGGGCGACTGGGAGTACGAGTTCGCGGCCCGGGTGGAGATCCTGTCGCCGGGCCAGTTCGCGGGCCGTGCCCAGGAGTTGCTCGCCCTGGTCGCCGACCATCCGCACGGCCTCGCCGGTGTCTTCCCGGGCAGCCCGCACGCCTTCACCGCGATGCTGGCCCAGCACCACGAGGGTCAGGTCCACTGGCGTACGTGGCACGCGTACCCGCAGGACGGGCAGTTGGTGGCGACGCGGACGAGGGTGGGGGTGAGGGTGTCTCCGGTCACCGCCCGGCCCAGGGCGGACGAATCCGATGGTGGCCGCATAAACCACCGGGTACGGAAATGACGGTCAGTTCCACACGTGTGGGTGACGTAGCGTGCGGCAGCCGTAACGTACCGTCGGCAGCGTGATCGAGCCGCACGCCCCCGCCCCACCCGGCACCAGGTCGCCCTGGCCCGGTCCCGCGCGGCTTCCGGTCCGGCCGGGCACCGGACGGTTCCTGGTCCTCGCGGGCGTCTTCGTGTGCGCCGCCTGCGGACTCGTGTACGAACTCGAACTCGTCGCCCTCGCCTCGTACTTGATCGGCGACTCGGTCACCCAGGCCTCCGTCGTGCTGTCCGTCATGGTGTTCGCGATGGGCATCGGCTCCCTGGCCGCCAAGCGCCTGCGCCCGCACGCCGCGGCCGGCTTCGGCGCCATCGAGGCCGTACTCGCCCTGGTCGGCGGGTCCAGCGCGCTCGGGCTGTACGCCGTCTTCGCCTGGACCGGCGACTGGGGCGGGATGTGGGCCAACGGCCCGCGCGCCCTCCTCGTCGCCTTCTCCCTCACCATCGGCCTCCTCATCGGCGCCGAGGTGCCGCTGCTGATGGAGCTGATCCAGCGCATCCGGCGCCAGGACGCGGGCGGCGCGGTGGCCGACCTGTTCGCCGCGGACTACGTCGGCGCGCTGGTCGGCGGCCTCGCCTTCCCCTTCCTCCTGCTGCCCCTGCTGGGCCAGTTGACCTCCGCCCTGATCACCGGCGCCGTCAACGCCGTGGTGGGCGGCGCGCTCGTCCTCGGCCTGTTCCGCCGGGACCTCAGCCGCCGCGCCCGCTGGCTGCTGGTGATCGCCAATGTCACCGTGCTCGGCGTCCTCGCCTCCGCCGCCGTACTCGTCGACGACTTCGAACGGGCGGCACGGCACGCGGTGTACGGGCGGGACGTACGCGTGGCCGTCCAGACGGACATCCAGGAGGTCGTCATCACCGGCGGCACGCAGGGCCGTCCGCTCGACCTCTTCCTCGACGGACGCCTGCGGGTCAGCGGCCGTGACGCCCGCCGGTACCACGAGGCGCTGGTCCACCCCGCGATGAGCGGCGAGCACACGCGCGTGCTCGTCCTCGGCGGCGGTGACGGACTGGCGGCGCGCGAAGTGCTGCGCCATCCCGGGGTGCACCGGGTCGACGTCGTCGAACTCGACGCCGGTGTGGTGCGGTTGGCGCGCGAGGACCCTCCGCTGTCCCGGCTCAACGGCCATGTGTACGACGACCCCCGCGTCCACGCCATGACGGACGACGCCTTCCGCTGGCTGCGGGCGGCGCCGCCCTCGACGTACGACGTGGTCATCTCGGACCTGCCCGACCCCGGCATCACCGCCAGCACGAAGCTCTACTCCCAGGAGTTCTACGACCTCGCCCGCCGCGCCCTGACGCCGCACGGACGTCTCGCGGTGCACGCCGGGCCGGTCTCCACCCGCCCCCGCGTCTTCTGGACGGTCGACACGACCCTGCACACGGCGGGCCTGCGCACCGCGCCCTACCGCGTCAGGGGCCGTGACTCCGGCTTCACGGCGGGCCCCGACCGCTCGACGGGACCGGCGCGGGCACCGCACGACTGGGGGTTCATCCTCGCGGGACGGGACGAGCGTCCCGCGCTGCGGCTCGGCGCGGGGGCGCCACGGCTTCAGACGCTGACCCAGACGGGGCTGACGGCCGACGCGCGGGCCGCGGAGGGGACGCGGGTGTGGGGGCTGGGGGCTTCCACGCTGGTGCATCCGCGGTACTGAGCGGCGGGGGGCCGGGGGCCGGGGGAGGATACGCCCGGCGGGCGGGTGTCCGGTGAGAATCCCGGGATGTGTGGGTGCGGTTCACGCCATGCTGGGTAGGCTCGATCGGCATGGAGCATGAGGTGTTCGTTCCGGTTCCGGCGGAGCGGCTCAGGGAGGTGCTGGCCGATCCCGTACGGGTCGCCCGGGCGGTCCCCGGGCTCCAGCAGGATGCCGGGGCCGAGCCGGTGACCGGGCGGCTGAAGGTGCGCGTCGGCGGCCACACCATCACCTATCGGGGCGCCGTGCGGATCTCCGCCCGGGACGACGGTTCCTATGCCGTCGAGGGCGACGCGACCGAGGCGCGCGGGAGCGGGTCAGTGAAACTGGCGCTCACCCTGCGGGTGGACGAGGCCGACGGCGGGTCCACCATGCGGTTCGAGGGGAGCGCATCGGCGGACGGGCGGATCACGGAGTTCTCGGCGGAGGCGGTGGGGTCGGCCGTCACCCGGTTGCTGAACCGGTTCGGGGGGCAGCTGGGAGTGGTGGCCGGGGAAGAGCGGTCCGAGCCCGAGCCCGAGCCGGAGGTCGAGCCGGAGCCCGGGGCGTCCGTCGAGGCCGTCGAGGAGGCGTTGGCGCCCGGGGAGTTCGAGACCCGGGTGACCAGTGACTTCGAGACGACGCCGGACGCGGATGATGCCGCGGCTCCGGAGGTCGGGGCGCCTGAGGTCGGGGCGCAGCCCGCGTCCGTCTTCGAGAGCGAGGTGCCGCCGCCGGCGCTGGATCCCCGGGCCCAGGACGACGAAGCCGATGAAGATGACGCGGACGACGGGCACGACGAAGGCGACGAGGAGCCGCCCGTCGCGGAGGCGGCGCACGCCCGGCGGACGATGATCGGTCGTAGCGCGGAGGAAGTGGACCACGCGCCGCCGCGCGGCCGGTACGCGCCTGTTCCGGCGCCGCAGACCGTCGCGCCGCATTCCACCCTGCGGTGGGCCGCTCCGGCGGCGGCGCTGGTGCTGGCCTCGGCGTTCGTGGTGGGGCGGATGCTGCGGCGACGCCGCTGAGCGGTCCCGCCCCCGCCGCCCCGGACGGGCTGAGCCTGCCCACGCTTGATCACCCCAGTAGGGTCGTCCCCGTGAGTAACGAAGACATCACGCTGACCGCGGGTGACGCGGAGGTGGACGTGCTGCCGGGGAACGGCGGGCGGGTCGGGGGGCTTCGCGTCGGCGGGACGGAGCTGTTGCGGCAGGGGGAGCGGTTCGGGTGCTTCCCGATGGTTCCCTCGTGCGGGCGGATCAGGGACGGCCGGTTCCTCGACGGGGCCCGGGTGCGGCAGATGCCGCTCAACGCCCCGCCGAACGCCATCCACGGCACCGCCCGCGACGGCGCCTGGAACGTCGCCCGGGTCACCGACGACGAGGCCGTCATCACGTACGACCTGGTCGAGCCCTGGCCGTATGCCGCTCGCGTCACCCACGTGATCGCGCTCACCCCGGACAGCCTCAGCCTGACCATGTCGGTCGAGACGTACGGGGACTCGTTCCCGGCGCAGATCGGCTGGCATCCCTGGTTCAACCGGAACCTCGGCGGCGAGGGCGCGCAGGACGCCCGGCTCGACTTCACCCCGGCCTGGCAGGAGGAGCGCGGGGACGATCACCTGCCCACCGGCAACCGGATCGAGCCGAAGCCCGGCCCTTGGGACGACTGCTTCGGCATGCCCGGAGGCGTCGACGTCACCCTCACCTGGCCGGGGCAGCTGGAGCTGAAGGTGGCCAGCCGTGAGGAGTGGGTCGTCGTGTACGACGAGCAGGAGGCCGCCGTGTGCGTCGAGCCGCAGACCGGGCCGCCCAACGGTCTGAACACCCTGCCCCGCCTGGTCACGCCCCTGGAGCCGCTGGAGGCCACGACCGTCTGGAGCTGGCGGCGCCTCTAAGCTGGGCGGCATGACTGACGTACGTGGCGAGCTGCTGCAGCAGATCAAGGACAAGGCCGTGGTGCACGGCAAGGTGACCCTGTCGTCGGGTCTGGAAGCCGACTACTACGTCGATCTTCGGCGCATCACCCTCGACGGGCAGGCCGCTCCGCTCGTCGGGCAGGTGCTGCTCGACCTGACGGCCGACCTGGAGTTCGACGCGGTGGGCGGGCTGACCATGGGCGCCGACCCGGTCGCCGCCGCGATGCTGCACGCGGCCGCCGCCCGCGGCAAGCGCCTCGACGCCTTCGTGGTGCGCAAGGCCGCCAAGGCGCACGGGCTGCAGCGCCGGGTCGAGGGACCGGACATCGCCGGCCGCCGTGTGCTCGTCGTCGAGGACACCTCCACCACCGGCGGCTCCCCGCTCACCGCCGTCGAGGCCGTGCGCGAGGCCGGCGCCGAGGTCGTCGCCGTCGCGACGATCGTCGACCGGGCCACCGGGGCCGCCGAGAAGATCCAGGAGGGCGCGGGAGTGCCGTACCTCTTCGCGTACTCCAAGGACGAACTCGCTCTGGACTGACGCCGGCTCCCGAGCGGCTTCCGAGCGGCTTCCGTCTCGGCTGGTGACAGGCGCTCGGAGCATCCCGGTTCGTCTGGAAAGATGGGGCCGACGATGACGTCACACCCCCCAAGGTCTAGGTCAGGGCCGTAAGAAAAACGCCGTACGCAGTACGTCAACCCGCACACTCCAAGGAGCGGACAGATGCCCATCGCAACCCCCGAGGTCTACAACGAGATGCTCGACCGGGCGAAGGCAGGCAAGTTCGCCTACCCGGCCATCAACGTGACCTCCTCCCAGACCCTGCACGCGGCCCTGCGCGGCTTCGCGGAGGCGGAGAGCGACGGCATCATCCAGATCTCCACGGGTGGTGCGGAGTTCCTCGGCGGCCAGCACAGCAAGGACATGGTCACGGGCTCCGTCGCCCTGGCCGAGTTCGCGCACATCGTCGCCAAGAAGTACGACATCACCGTCGCCCTGCACACCGACCACTGCCCGAAGGACAAGCTCGACGGGTACGTACGCCCGCTGCTCGCCGTGTCCGAGGAGCGCGTCGGGCGCGGTGAGAACCCGCTGTTCCAGTCGCACATGTGGGACGGCTCGGCCGAGACCCTCGCCGACAACCTCTCCATCGCCCAGGAGCTGCTGGAGCGCGCCCGCGCCGCGAAGATCATCCTTGAGGTCGAGATCACCCCGACCGGCGGCGAGGAGGACGGCGTCACGCACGAGATCAACGACTCGCTGTACACGACCGTCGACGACGCGATCCGTACGGCCGAGGCGCTCGGCCTCGGTGAGAAGGGCCGCTACCTGCTGGCCGCGTCCTTCGGCAACGTCCACGGTGTGTACAAGCCGGGCAACGTCGTGCTCCGCCCCGAGCTGCTGAAGGAGCTGAACGAGGGCGTCGCCGCCAAGTTCGGCAAGGCGTCCCCCTTCGACTTCGTCTTCCACGGCGGCTCCGGCTCCACCGCCGAGGAGATCGCGACCGCGCTGGAGAACGGCGTCGTCAAGATGAACATCGACACCGACACGCAGTACGCCTTCACGCGTCCGGTGGCGGCCCACATGTTCCAGAACTACGACGGTGTCCTGAAGGTCGACGGCGAGGTCGGCAACAAGAAGACCTACGACCCGCGCACCTGGGGCAAGCTCGCCGAGGCGTCCATGGCCGCGCGCGTGACGGAGGCCTGCGGCAACCTGCGTTCTTCGGGTACGAGGATCAAGTAGTTCCCTGGGTTTCCCCGGATTTCCCGGGTTTTCCCGGGTTTCCCCGGGTTTCCCTGGATCTTCCGAGCCCGGCGCCTGTTCTACGGCGCCGGGCTCGCTGTATACCTGAGGGCATGCCCGACGTCCGGCTGGCCTCACCGCAGGGCAAATGGATCCTGCTCACCACAGTCCTCGGCTCCAGCATGGCCATGCTGGACTCGACCGTCGTCAATGTCGCCCTCCCCCGCATCGGCGAGGACCTCGACGCCGACCTCGCCGCGCTCCAGTGGACGGTCAACGCGTACATGCTGACGCTGGCCGGGCTGATCCTGCTCGGCGGCTCGCTGGGGGACCGGTACGGGCGGCGCAAGGTCTTCGTCATCGGCGTCGTGTGGTTCGCCCTGGCCTCACTGCTGTGCGGGATCGCCCCGAACGCCGGGGTGCTCATCGCCGCGCGAGCGCTGCAGGGCGTCGGCGGGGCCCTGCTCACGCCCGGTTCCCTGGCCCTGATCCAGGCGTCCTTCCATCCCGACGACCGGGCGCGGGCGGTCGGCCTGTGGTCGGGCTTCGGGGGCGTCGGCGCGGCGGTGGGCCCCTTCGTCGGCGGCTGGCTGGTGGACGGTCCCGGCTGGCGGTGGGTGTTCCTGCTCAACGTCCCGCTGGCGCTGGCGTGCGCGCCGATCGCCGTGAAGCACGTCCCGGAGTCCGGGGACGGCGGCAAACACGGCAGCTTCGACGTGCTCGGCGCGGCCCTCGGTGCCCTGTCCCTCGCCCTGGTGACGTACGCGCTGATCGAGGCCCAGAACGGCTCGGTGCTCGTCGCCGTGTCCGCGGTCGCCGGCGTGGCAGCGGGCGTCGCCTTCGTGGTCGTCGAGAAGCGCCGGCCCGATCCGATGATGCCGCTCGGCATCTTCGCCTCCCGTCAGTTCACCGCCGTCAACCTCGTCACCCTCTGTGTGTACGCGGCCCTCGGCGGCTTCTTCTTCCTCGCCGCACTCCAGCTCCAGGTCGTCTCCGGCTACTCGGCCCTGGGCGCCGGTACGGCCCTGCTCCCGACGACCCTCCTGATGCTGCTGTTCTCCGCCCGCTCCGGCGCGCTCGCCGCCCGGATCGGCCCACGCATCCCGCTCACCGTCGGGCCCCTGGTCTGCGCGGTCGGCATGCTGCTGATGCTGCGGGTCGGCGAGGACGCCTCGTACGTCGCCGACGTGCTGCCCGCCGTGCTCGTCCTCGGCATCGGCCTGGTCACCCTCGTGGCCCCCCTGACCGCCACGGTCCTCGCCTCGGTCGACGTCGCCCGCGCGGGCCTGGCCAGCGGCATCAACAACGCGGCGGCCCGAGCGGCGGGCCTGATCGCGGTGGCCGCGCTGCCACTGCTCGCCGGCATGGGCGAGGAGGCGTACCGCTCGCCGGACGCCTTCAACACGTCGTTCGACCGGGCGATGGTGTGGTGCGCCGGGGCCCTGGTCGTCGGCGCGGCGATCGCCTTCACGACGGTACGGGCGCTGCCACCGGACTGCCTCCGGCCGGAGTGCCTCCACCACGGGTCGATCAATTCGCCGCCGTTGGAGGGGGTGCGGAGTCGGGGCCGGTTGTCGGGGGAGGGGTAGGCGTTTTCAGCCTGTCTGGGGGTCCCCCCTGCTCGAAGAGCTTGGGGGAGTTTGAGGACGAGGCCCCTTGGGGCCGAAGCGGGGTCTGGGGCGGCAGCCCCAGTGGGGTCGAAGGGGCGGAGCCCCTGGGGGAGGGACGGGTAAGGGCGGCGGGGGCGAGGACACGACGCCCACCGCCCCCGGCGATGGCCCACACTTGACCCATGTCCATTCACGAAAACCTCCTCGGGGGCCCGCCCCCGACCCACCTCCCCGACGACCCCGAGCCGCGCGAGCTCCTCGCCGGCGGCACCGCCCCCGCGGACGTCGCAGCGAAGTACCCCACCTCCTCCCTGGCCTGGGCCCAGCTCGCCGACGACGCCTTCGAGCGCGGCAGCGTCGTGGAGTCGTACGCCTACGCCCGCACGGGCTACCACCGCGGCCTGGACGCCCTGCGCCGAAACGGCTGGAAGGGCCACGGCCCGGTCCCCTGGGAGCACGAGCCGAACCGCGGCTTCCTGCGCGCCCTGCACGCCCTCGCCCGCGCCGCCGGAGCGATCGGCGAGCAGGAGGAGTACGAGCGCTGCTCGCAGTTCCTGAAGGACTCCTCGCCCGTGGCGGCCCAGACCCTGGGCTAGCCGCGCACCCCGCGTGAGGCCCGCCGATGTGACCAGGCGGGCCTTGCGCCACCCGGGGCGATACCTGAGGATGCCGGGTGGGGACCGGGGCCCCTTTGTCGATAACGGCAGGGCGGACCGCTACCCGGAGTTACACAGGAGACAGCAATGTCCCAGCAGGCTCACCAGCCCGTGGAGACGTCCAAGGAGACGTCGACGGAGACTCAGGAGCCCGAGACCCCCAATCTCGACTTCGCAGGCACGACGCCGTACGAGGACTACGTCAAGGCGGATGTGCTCACCCACCTCCAGCACACCCTCTCCGACGACCCCGGAGAGATGGTCTTCCTGGTCACGACCCAGGTCATGGAGCTGTGGTTCACGGTCATCGTCCACGAGTGGGAGACCGCGGCACGCGCCCTGCGCGAGGACCGCCCGGCCGTGGCGATCGACGCCCTGAAGCGCTCCGTACGGGAACTGGACGCCCTGAACTCCTCCTGGAAGCCGCTCGGCCAGCTCACTCCGGCCCAGTTCAACTCCTACCGCAGTGCCCTCGGCGAGGGCTCCGGCTTCCAGTCGGCGATGTACCGCCGGATGGAGTTCCTGCTCGCCGAGAAGTCCGCGTCCATGCTCGTCCCGCACCGCGGCGCCCCGCGCGTCCACGCGGAACTGGAGAAGGCGCTGCACGAGCCGAGCCTCTACGACGAGGTGCTGCGCTTCCTCGCCCGGCACGGCTGCGCGATCCCGCAGGCCGTGCTGAAGCGGGACGTGTCCCGGAAGTACGAGCCGTCGCAGGAGGTCGAGGCGGCCTGGACGGCGATCTACGCCGGCGACCAGAACTCCGAGCTCGCCCGCCTCGGCGAGGCGCTCACCGACGTAGCCGAACTGGTGTGGCGCTGGCGCAACGACCACCTGGTCGCCACTCGCCGCGCGATGGGCGCGAAGGCCGGCACGGGCGGTTCGGCCGGCGTGGCCTGGCTGGAGAAGCGCGCGCAGAAGAACGTGTTCCCGGAGCTGTGGACGGCGAGGTCCCATGTCTGAGTTCACCGAACTGGCCGCCAAGGCCGAGAAGCTGGACGCGACCGACGAACTCGCGGGCAAGCGCGCCGAGTTCGTGCTGGACGAGGTCGTCTACCTCGACGGCAACTCACTGGGCGCCCTGCCGGCGAACGTGCCGGGACGGGTCGAGGACGTCGTACTGCGGCAGTGGGGCCGGATGCGCATCCGCTCCTGGGACGAGAGCGGCTGGTGGACGGCGCCGGAGCGGATCGGCGACCGGATCGCTCCGCTGGTCGGTGCCGCGCCGGGCCAGATCGTGGTCGGCGACTCGACAAGTGTCAATGTTTTCAAGGCACTTGTGGCAGCGGTGCGGATTGCGGAGTCCACCGGTTCCGCCGCTTCCACCGGTTCTGGCGGTTCTACCGGTTCCGCCGGTTCCGGCCGGGACGAGATCCTCGTCGACGCGACGACCTTCCCCACGGACGGCTACATCGCCGAGTCCGCCGCCCGGATGACCGGTCGTACGCTACGGCCCGTGACGCCCGCGGAGGTGCCGGCCGCACTGTCCGGCCGTACCGCCGCCGTCCTCCTCAACCACGTCGACTACCGCACCGGCCGGCTGCACGACCTGCCGTCCCTGACCGCCGCCGTGCACGCGGCGGGCGCGGTGGCCGTCTGGGACCTGTGCCACAGCGCGGGCGCCCTGCCGGTCGGGCTCGACGAGCACGGGGTGGACCTGGCCGTCGGCTGCACCTACAAGTACCTGAACGGCGGCCCGGGTTCACCGGCGTACCTGTATGTGCGCCGGGACCTCCAGGACCGTTTCGACTCCCCGCTGCCCGGCTGGAACTCGCACGCCGAGCCCTTCGGCATGCGGCCCGACTTCGAACCGGCCTCCGGCGCCCTGCGCGGCCGCGTCGGCACGCCCGACATCCTCTCCATGCTCGCCCTGGAGGCGGCCCTTGAGGTCTGGGACGGCGTGCCGATCGAGGCGGTGCGGGCCAAGTCGCTCGCGCTGACGGACTTCTTCCTGGAGTGCGTCGCGGCGTATGTGCCGAAGGGCCGTGTGGAGTCGGTGACTCCGGCGCCCCACGCGGAGCGCGGCAGCCAGGTGGCGCTGCGCTGTGCGGACGCCGGGGACGTGATGAAGCGGCTCATCGAGCGCGGGGTGGTCGGCGACTTCCGCCACCCGGACGTGCTGCGGTTCGGTTTCACGCCGCTGTACGTCGGGTTCGCGGATGCGGAGCGGGCGGCCCGGGTGCTGGCCGAGGTGCTGCTGCGGCGCTGACCCCGGTCGGTCCTAGCCGGCGTACACCCCCGCCACGGCAGCCGCGTGCGCGGCCCGCGCGGCGCGCTCCGCGGCGGGGGCGTCGGGGATCTCCCCGGTCGTCAGCAACTGGTAGTAGAGGGGCGCCGACACCGCCCGTACGACCGCCTCCGGGTCCGTACCGACGGGCAGCTCCCCCCGGGCGACGCCCTGTTCCACGCAGGGTGCCCACTCGGCCACCCGCACCTCGTAGAAGCGCCGCAGCGCCTGCGCCGTACGCTCGTCGCAGGTCGCGGCGGCGATGACGGCACGGAACAGTGCGCCCTGCCGGGGGTCGGCCAGGGTGCGCCACACCAGCTCCGCGTTGGCCCGCAGGTCACCCAGCACGGAGCCGGTCTCCGCGCGCGGCAGCGACTGCTCGGCCATGTCGGCGAGCAGGTCGGCCACCAGCCCCGTCACCGAGCCCCACCGTCGGTAGACGGTCGTCTTGCCGACCTCCGCGCGGCGGGCGACGTCGGCAAGGTCGAGGCCGTCGAAACCCTGCTCCGCCAGCACGTCTCCGGCGGCCCGCAGCACGGCCGTACGGACACGCGCGGTGCGTCCTCCGGGACGGACGGTGCCGGGTTCGGCGGACATATCGGCCTCCTTGGTGCACGTGCGCGCTGCGGCGTGATCCGCGGTGCCAGCGTAACGAAACAACGGTACCGTTTAACCCTTACCGAGCGTGACATGCGCGTGTCCGTGCACGTGACGGGCCTGGTACCGTCCCGCCAACGGCCGAAGTCGCACCTGGTCCGCCACCCCCGCTTTCGTCCAAATCCGTTTGATCGCTGAGAGGTTGGAGCATGCCGGACGACGCCGCCGCTGCCCGGGACGCCGCCGAGGAGGAGTCGGCCTTCTCGCATCCGCCCGTCGATCCCGACGCCATTGCCTCCTACGGCGACCACCCCGACCAGGTGATCGACTTCTACGCGCCCCGCGGCGAGACCACGCCGGGCGAACCGGCCCCGCTGATCGTCGTCCTGCACGGCGGGGCGTGGCGTACGCCGTACGACCGCCGGCATGTCACGCCGTTCGCGGACTTCCTGGCGCGGCGGGGGTTCGCGGTGGCGAATGTGGAGTATCGGCGGGGGGCTGCGGGCGGGGTTGACGGTGCTGGTGCTGGTGCCGGGGGTGACGCGGGTTCGGCGGGTTCGGCCGGTTCGGCTGGTTCCGCGGGTTCGGCCGGGGGTGGGGCGGCGGTCGCCGGGCGTTGGCCGGACACCTTCGACGATGTCGCCGCCGCGCTGGACGCGCTGCCGGCGCTGGTACGGGAGGCGTTGCCGCAGGCCGACGCGCGCCGGACGGTGCTCACCGGCCACTCCGCCGGCGGCCATCTGGCCCTCTGGGCGGCGGCCCGCCATGTCCTGCCGGCGGACGCTCCCTGGCGCATCGACCGGCCCGCGCCTTTGCGGGGTGTGGTCGCCCTGGCCCCGATCGCCGACTTCACGGTCTCCGACAAGCTGGACGTGTGCGGGGGCGCTGCTCGGCAACTGCTGGGCGGGAGCGAGGAGTTCGCGGAGCGGCAGCCGTATGCCGACCCGTCGTTCCTGCTCCCGACGGGCATCGCGACGACGCTCGTCCAGGGCCGTACGGACATCGTGGTCCCGATGGCCGTCGCCGAGTCGTACGCTGACGCGGCGGCGAAGGCGGGCGAGGTGGTCGGTCTGACGCTGCTGGAGGACGTCGGCCATTTCCCGCTGATCGATCCTGCGGCGGACGCGTGTGCGGTGGTGGTGGAGGAGATCGCGCAGTTGGCGTGGTGAGGCGGCGTGTCGCCCTTCGTGGGAGTGCCCCCTCCGAGGGTGGCCCCCGCCAGGAATGCGGCCCCTGCAGGGCGTGACCCGTCGTACTCGTCGTACCCGTCATACCCGTAGTACCTGAGAGCTACGTCGCAGGTGAGCTCCCTGGCATGACGCGGACGACGAGTTCTGATCCGTAACTTCCCCTTCAGACAAGCCCGATGGCCGGGCGGACTGGAAGGGAAGACGACCATGGGGCGTACGACGGGGTCGGGCGAGCGAAGGACGACCCACCGCACCCACCGATGGCGCCGGGCGCTGCTCGCCACCGTGATCACCGGTGCCGTGGTCGTCCCCTTGTCCGGTGCGGCGCGCGCCGAGATCCCGGCCCCGGCTCCGGCCGCCCTCGCCCCCTTGTCGGCGGCGACGCTGGACGAGACGTACGAGGCCAACCGTGCCAACGCCGCCGAGGCGTCCCGCATGGCGGCAGCCCACGGCAACCGGGATCGTGCGGCCGCGGATCGCGCGATGGCCGACCCGTCCCGCCGGTTCCTCGCCTTCGACGGCCGCGGTCTCGGCCTCGCGACGGAGGTCTTCGGAGATCTGGCCCACGCCGACCGCATCGCGGTCCTGGTCCCGGGCTCCGACACGTCCATCGACACCTACGACCGCTTCCGCGACACCGCTCGCGCTCTGCACGACCGACTCACCCGGGAAGCCCCGCAGGGCACCCGCACAGCCGTGGTGGCCTGGCTCGGCTATGAGACACCGGGCACGGTCAGCACCACGGTGGCGACGATGGGCAGAGCCGATGACGCGGCCCCGAAGCTGCGGGAGTTCATACGGCAGCTCCGGGCGCTCACGATCGACGAGCGGACCGGGGCGACCCGGGCGACCCGGGCGACCCGGGTGACCGGGGAGGCCGGGGCGAGCGGGGAGGCCGGGGAGGCCGGGGCGCGCAGAGCGACCGGGGCGGACGAAGGGCGTCCCCGTATCTCCCTCCTCTGCCACTCCTACGGCTCCGTGGTCTGCGCTCGCGCCGTCTCCGACCTGGACGTCGACGACATCGCCCTGGTCGGCAGCCCCGGCACCGGTGTGGACACCGCCGCCGGCCTGGACACCCGGGCCCGCGTCTGGGCGGCCCGCGGCACTGACGACTGGGTGGGGGAGGTCCCGCACGTCAGGCTCGACCTGCTCGGCACGACCGTCGGCTTCGGCACCGACCCGATCTCCCCGTCCTTCGGCGCCCGCGTGTTCACGGCGGGCGACGGCGGCCACAGCGACTACTTCAGGCCGGGGTCGACGTCCCTGGCGAACCTGGCCCGCATCGTCCTGGGCGAGACCTCGGAGGTGACCCATGGCTGAGTCGACGACGGCCGCGCGCCTGACGGTCGCATGGAAGGGCATACGCCGGGGCGCCGCCCAGGTGGATGCCGCCACCCCCGCCGAGCGCGACCGGGCCGTGGACGCCCTGCGCGCCTTCGCGATCCTCGGCGTTGTCCTCGGCCACTGGCTGGTCACGGCCTTGGTGGCGGACGGCGGCGGCACAGGGCTGCGCACCGCGAGCCCGCTCCACGACATGCCCTGGCTGGCCCCGATCTCCTGGGTGTTCCAGACCCTCGCCGTGTTCTTCCTGGTCGGCGGTCATGTGGCCACCCGCGGTTACGCCTCGGCACGCAAGCGTGGCACGACGTACGGCCAGTGGCTGAAGTCCCGGCTGTCCCGCCTGTTCAAACCGGTGGCGGCCGTCCTCACCCTGTGGACGGTGGCAGCGGTTCTGCTTCTCCTGTCGGGCACGGAGATGGACACGGTCCACACCCTGCTCAAGCTGGCCCTGTCCCCTTTGTGGTTCCTCCTGGTGTTCGCGGCGCTGACGGCGGTGACACCGCTCCTCCTGCGCCTCCACCCCCTCTGGCCGCTGGCCGTCGTCCTCCATGTGGACCTCGTCCGCTTCGGTTTCGGCGGCCCCGACTGGCTCGGCTGGGTGAACCTGGCGGCGGGCTGGCTGGTGCCGTACACGCTGGGCGCCGCCTGGACCAGAGGTGAGTTGGAGCGTCGGCGCGCGGGCTGGATCCTGCTGACGACCGGAGCGACGGTGACGGCCGCGCTGATTGCCTGGGCGGGTTATCCGGCGTCCATGGTCGGCGTCCCCGGCGCCGAAGTCTCCAACCTCAACCCGCCGACACTGGCGGCCGTCACCTTCGGCCTGGCCCAGTGCGGTCTGGCCCTGCTCCTGCGTGAGCCGCTGCGCCGCGCGATGCGGCGCCCGCTCCTGTGGGCGGCGGTGGCCCTGCTCAACCTCTCCGCGATGACGATCTTCCTCTGGCATCAGACGGCCCTGATGGCCACCACGGCCACGGCCCTGACGGTAGGTCACCTCCCCGGCCTGCACACTCTCCCCGACCACCTGACCTGGGTGGCGGCCCGCGTGGCCTGGCTGCCCCTCTTCGCAGCGGTGCTGGCCGTGTGCTGGGCGGCGTTCCGCCACTACGAACAGGGCCCGCGCCGCCCGAAGGGCCGCGAGTCGCGCGTCATCCGCGCCCACCCGACCCCGAACAGCCGCGAAACGAAGGCCAGGAACCATGCTTAGGGTTGACCACGTGAACGAAAAGGAGGACCCGAGCGCCCGCTCCGCCCACCGGCCCGAGGCCGCCGACGGCGCTCAGCCCTTGCAGGGGCCACCTGCACCCGACGACGATGTCCGCACGGGTGGTGCGAGTGGGAACCCAAACGCGGCCGAAGGCCGCGTGCCCACCCACAAAGCGGCAGCGGCACCGGCACCCAGGAAACGCCGCTGGACCGCCCACCTCCGCAAACCCTTCGGCACAACCTGGCTCCGCTGGCTGACCATCCTCCTCACCGTCTGGATCGCCTTCGGCGTCTCCCTGGCCGGCGGCAACGAACTCAGCTCCAGCTACGACCTCACCATGGCCAACGGCCTGGTCGCCGGCTTCGCACTGGGCTTCACCCTGGTCCTCGCCCTCTGGCACCCGGGTCCGGCCTGGGCCCTGAGCCTCGCGGTCACGGTCGCCATCGCCACGACCGCCCGCCCCCACCTGGCGGGAACCGCGGCCCCCGGCCCCAACTGGCCCTGGAGCACCCCCGCGCTCATCGCCCACGCCACGGTCCTACTGCTCCTGGCCCTCCGCGTCCGCACCCGCAACGCCGTGGCGGCCCTCGCGGCGTCCGCCCTGGTGACTTTCCTCCTTCAAGGCATCATCGGCGCCCAGCGCTACTCCGGCACCGGCATGGTCGCGGTCGCCATCTTCGCGGTGGCCGTCCTCGTCGGCACCGCACTGCGCGGCCGCAAAGAGGCCCGCACCCAACTCGTCGAGCAGGAAACCCTCACCGCGTCCGAACGCGCCCAGCGCACCGTCCTGGAGGAGCGCAGCCGCATCGCCCGCGAACTGCACGACGTGGTCGCCCACCACATGTCGGTCATCTCCATCCAGGCGCAGGTCGCCCCCCACCTCGTCGAGAACCCGACCGA
The DNA here is from genome assembly GCF_045039535.1 of Streptomyces sp. NBC_01092. NCBI lineage: Bacteria > Bacillati > Actinomycetota > Actinomycetes > Kitasatosporales > Streptomycetaceae > Streptomyces > Streptomyces sp. NBC_01092. The sequence goes on from NZ_CP108659.1 coordinate 5,903,574, forward strand.
CGAACTCAAGGAGAACCTGGAGGGCATCCGCCAGAACGCCCTGGAGGCCCTGACCGAACTGCGCCGCGTCCTCGGAGTCCTGCGCTCGGAGCACCCCGACGCCCCGAGCACTCTCGACCCGACGGGCACCGACACCACCGCCCAAGCCGCCCCGCACGCGCCGCAACCCACCCTCGACCGGCTGGAAGCGCTGGTGGACAACATCCGCGGCGTCGGCCTGACCGTGCACCTCGACATCACCGGCCGACGCCGCCCGCTGGCGCCCGGCGTGGAACTCTCGGCGTACCGGATCGTGCAGGAGGCGCTCAGCAACGTGCTGCGCCACGCCCCCGGCGCGGTCGCCGAGGTCTCCGTCGCCTACGAGCCGTTCGGAGTGAGCTTGCGGGTCGTCAACTCACCGCCGCAGTGGCCCGCGCCGCCGTCGCAGGGCGCGGGGCACGGGTTGCTCGGCATGCGGGAGCGGGGCGCGATGCTCGGCGGCTCCGTGTCGGCGTACCCCGCGAAGGACGGCGGCTACGTGGTGAGCGCGTTCCTCCCGGCGTACCCGCGCGTCGAGGGCCTGTCCTACGTACCGCAGGACCCCGGGCACGCCGCCAACGCGAAGGCGTCCGCCCACGACCCGAACCCTCACCACCCCGACAAGGACGGCACCGCATGACGAGCAGCCCCATCCGCGTAGTCATCGCCGACGACCAGCAGATGGTCCGGCAGGGATTCTCCGTGCTGCTCAACACCAAGCCCGACATCGACGTGATCGGGCAGGCGGTCGACGGCCTGGACGCGCTCGCGAAGGTCGCCGAACTCGTCCCGGACGTCGTCCTGATGGACATCCGGATGCCGGAGCTCGGCGGCATCGAGGCCACTCGCCGCATCACCACGGCGACACCGCACATCAAGGTGCTGGTGCTGACGACGTTCGACCTCGACGAGTACGTCTACGAGGCGCTGCGCGCGGGCGCCTCGGGCTTTCTCCTCAAGGACGCCTCCGCCGACCAGCTGGCCGAGGCGGTACGGGTCGTGGCGGCCGGCGACGCCCTCCTCGCGCCCGTCATCACCCGCCGTCTCATCGCCGAGTTCTCCCGCATGGACGGCCGGCCGCGCGCCCCCCTGAAGGAACGCGTCGGCGACCTGACCGAACGCGAGACGGAGGTCCTCGCCCTGATCGCGCAGGGCCTGTCGAACGCGGAGATCGCCGACCGCCTCGTCGTGGCCGAACAGACCGTAAAGACCCACGTGGGCCGCATCCTGGTGAAACTGGGCCTCCGGGACCGCACACAGGCGGCGGTCTTCGCGTACGAGTCGGGACTGGTACGGCCCACCGGCTACTGAACGACCACGGGGCTGAGCGGCCGCCTCATCTGGGGGCCGACTTCACGTGTGGGGGGCGCCCGCTGCACCCGGCGGCCGACCCCGGCCCGAAGGGCCGTGCGCCCACCCGTCCCGCGGCTCACTCTGAGCGTGAAGTCTCGCGCCTGCCCCACCCGGTGGCCGCCTCCGGGGGTGGGGCTGTGCGCCTGCCCGTCCTGCGACCCACTCCGAGTGCGGGGCCGCGCGCCCGCCCGTCCTGCGGCCCACTCCGCGTGTGTGGGCGCGCGCCCACCTCGCCCGGCGGCCGACCCCGGCCGAAGGGCCGTGCGCCCACCCGTCCCGCGGCTCACTCTGAGCGTCGCGGCCCACTCTGAGTGAAGCCTCGCGCCCGCCCCGTCCGCGGCCGACCTCGCGTGCGGGGCCGCGCGCCCTCCCGCCCTGCGGCCCACTCCGCGTGTGTGGGCGCGCGCCCACCTCGCCCGGCGGCCGACCCCGGCCGAAGGGCCGTGCGCCCACCCGTCCCGCGGCTCACTCTGAGCGTCGCGGCCCACTCTGAGCATGAAGCCTCGCGCCCGCCCCGTCCGCGGCCGACCTCGCGTGCGGGGCCGCGCGCCCTCCCGCCCTGCAGCCCGCTCCGCAGCCCATCCCACGGCCCGCCCGCCCGCCATCCCGCAGTCCATCCCCCGGCCCGCCCACGCCCGTCCATCCCCCAGCCCGCCCCGGCACGCGCAACGGGTGCGACCAGCGGTGATACCCGTAGTACCTGAGATGGACCTACAGGAACCCCTCTCACTGGGGACGACCGCCACGGCCCTTGGCGCCTACCTTTCTGTACGTGACCGAGACGACTCAGATGCCGACCCCGCCGACGGGGGACGCGGCCAAGCAGCACAGCCCGGAGTACCGGCTGGCCGCGCGCGCCCTGCGGGGGCTGCGGCAGGACCTGTTCGAAGACGCCTTCGCCTATCGCCCGCTGCGGCGGATGAGTGTGGACGGCCCCGTGACCAGGCGGCTGCCGGGCCGCCTGCGCGATTCCGCAGCTTGGACACCGCACGCCCTGATCACCGGGATCGCCCTGATCGCGCTGCCCATGGCGATCGTCGACGGCGGCGGCGCGGGCCTGATCCTCGGCCCGCTCGCCGCGATTCCGATCCTGCTGACCATGCTCCGGCCGGTCGGAGCGTTCTGGCTGTCCCTGGCGGCCACGCCGGTCAGCCAGGTCTTCGGCAGCTCATGGGACGGCTGGCCGTGGCTGCCCGCGGCCTTCGCCTGCCATCTGACCGTGCTGACGGTCGTGGCCATACGCACCAGGCCGCGCACGGCCGCGTACATGTGGGCCGTCACTGCGGCGTACGCCTTCGTGGCGGACTTCCTGTTCGGGCCGGGCTACTACGGCACGAACAGCGGACCCATGCTGGTGCTGTCCGCGCTGATCCTGCTCGTCGTCGCCGTCTGGCACACCCGCAAGGAGGCCCGCCAGGAGGTGACGGCGCAGCAGACGGTGACCGAGCACGAGCGCTCCCGCCGCACCCTGCTGGAGGAGCGCACGAACATCGCCCGCGAGCTGCACGACGTGGTGGCCCACCACATGTCGGTCGTCGCCATCCAGGCGGAGGCCGCCCCCTACCGGGTGGAGAACCCGCCGCCGGAGCTGGAGCGGGCCTTCGCCACCATCCGGGAGAACGCGGTGGCGGCGCTCACCGAACTGCGCCGCGTCCTGGGCGTCGTCCGCGCCGAGGACTACGAGGCCCCGGACACCCCGCAGCCCACCCTCACCGATCTGGAGGGGCTGCTGGCGAACGTGCGGGACACCGGCCTGAGCGTCGAGAAGACGGTGACCGGAGCGGTGCGCGCACTCCCGCAGGGCGTGGAGCTGTCGGCGTACCGGATCGTGCAGGAGGCGCTCAGCAACAGCCTGCGGCACGCGCCCGGCGCGAGCGCCAGAGTGGAGATCGCGTACGTCCTCGGCGGCCTCGGCGTGCGCATAGTCAACGGCCCGCCGCCCGCGCCGGCCCTGGTCAAGCCCTCGCCGGGCGCCGGCCACGGCATCACGGGCATGCGGGAGCGTGTCACGATGCTGAACGGTGAGATGACGGCGGGCGCGACGGACGAAGGCGGCTACGAGGTGACGGTGTTCCTGCCGGTCACGGCGACCACAGAGGACGGCTCATGACCATCCGCGTGCTGATCGCGGACGATCAGATGATGGTGCGCGAGGGCTTCTCGGTCCTGCTGAACGCGATGCCGGACATCGAGGTCGTCGGCGAGGCGGTCAACGGGCGCGAGGCGGTGGACCGGGTCCGTGAGCTCACGCCGGACGTCGTGCTGATGGACATCCGCATGCCCGAGCTGAACGGCATCGAGGCGACCCGCGAGATCGTCGCGGCGGACGGCGCCGCCAAGGTGCTGGTGCTGACCACCTTCGACCTCGACGAGTACGTGTACCAGGCGCTGCGCGCGGGAGCCTCCGGCTTCCTGCTGAAGGACGCCTCGGCACGCCAGCTCGCCGACGGCGTGCGGGTGGTGGCGGCCGGCGAGGCGCTGCTCGCCCCCTCGATCACCAGGCGGCTGATCACGGAGTTCTCGAAGATGTCCGACTCCCCGCGCCTGATGCCGTCGGCGCACGCGGCGTACGGAGATCTGACCGAGCGGGAGACGGAGGTGCTGGTGCTGATCGCCCAGGGCCTGTCGAACTCGGAGATCGCCGAGCGGCTGGTGGTCGCCGAGTCGACGATCAAGACCCATGTCAGCCGGATCCTGGTGAAGCTGGGGCTGCGCGACCGCACGCAGGCGGCGGTGTTCGCCTACGAGGCGCGGCTGGTCACGCCCGGCTGAGGCGCCGGGGCTACGGTGAGGGGCATGGAACAGCGCATCACTCTGATCACGCTGGGAGTCTCCGATCTCGCCCGTTCCAAGGCCTTCTACGAGGCGCTGGGCTGGCGTGGGCAGGAGGTCGAGGAGACCGTGTTCTTCCAGGCGGGCGGCCTGGGGCTGGTGCTGTGGGGCCGGGAGAAGCTGGCCCGGGACTGCGGTCTGGAGCCCGGGGCGGCGGGCGGGTTCGGCGGGATCGTCCTCGCGCACAACGTCCGGTCCGAGGCGGAGGTGGACGCGCTCCTCGCGGCGGTGGAGGGAGCCGGCGGGAGGGTCACCAAGCCCGCGGCGGTCAACGCGATCGGCTTCTACTCCAGTGCCTTCGTCGATCCGGACGGCCATGCCTGGGAGGTCGCCCACAACCCCGGGTTCCCGCTCGCCGAGGACGGTTCCGTCACTCTCCCGGACTTCGGCACCGCCTAGGCCCCTGGTCAGACCGGGGGGAGCCGGGCTAACGTCCGGACATGGCAGCTCCCTTTGCCCTCGCCTTCGATCCGTGGGCCCCGGCCTTCCTCGCCGACCCGTACCCGGCCTACGCCGAGCTGCGGGCCCGTGGCCGCGTGCACTACTACGAGCCCACGAACCAGTGGCTGGTCCCGCACCACGCGGACGTGTCGGCGCTGCTGCGGGACCGCAGGCTGGGCCGGACGTACCAGCACCGTTTCACTCACGAGGACTTCGGGCGGACGGCGCCCCCGCCGGAGCACGAGCCGTTCCACGTCCTGAACGACCACGGGATGCTCGACCTGGAGCCGCCGGATCACACGCGGATCCGCCGGCTGGTGTCGAAGGCGTTCACGCCGCGCACGGTGGAGCAGCTGAAGCCGTATGTGCGGCAGTTGGCGGGGGAGCTGGTGTCCGGGCTGGTGGAGGCGGGCGGCGGTGACCTGCTGACGGATGTCGCGGAGCCGCTGCCGGTCGCGGTGATCGCCGAGATGCTGGGCATTCCCGAGGCGGACCGGGGGCAGCTGCGGCCGTGGTCGGCGGACATCTGCGGGATGTATGAGCTGGCCCCGTCGCAGGAGACGGCGCGCAAGGCGGTGCGCGCGTCGGTCGAGTTCTCGGACTACCTCATGGAACTGATCGCGGTCCGCCGCAAGGAGCCGGGGGACGACCTGATCTCCGGCCTGATCGCGGCCCACGACGAGGGCGACCGTCTCACCGAGCAGGAGATGATCTCCACGGCGGTCCTGCTCCTCAACGCCGGTCACGAGGCCACGGTGAACTCGACGGTCAACGGCTGGTGGGCCTTGTTCCGCAACCCCGGACAGCTGGCGGCCCTGCGCGCCGACCACTCCCTGATCCCGTCCGCGATCGAGGAGCTGATGCGCTACGACACCCCGCTCCAGCTCTTCGAACGCTGGGTCCTGGACGAGATCGAGATCGCCGGCACGACGATCCCCCGCGGCGCGGAGATCGCCATGCTCTTCGGTTCCGCCAACCACGACCCCGAGGTCTTCGAGACCCCGGACAGGCTGGACCTCACCCGCGCGGAGAACCCGCACATCTCCTTCAGCGCGGGCATCCACTACTGCATCGGCGCCCCGCTGGCCCGCATCGAGCTGGCGGCCTCGATGACGGCACTGCTGGAGCAGGCGCCGACCCTCCGCCTGGCGGCGGAACCGGAGCGGAAGCCGAACTTCGTGATCCGGGGCTTGGAGGGGCTGAGCGTCGAGGTGGGGTGATCACTCGTACGGATGATCGCTGAACGAATCCGATCGATGGCCGTCGGCGGCTCGTCATCCTGGTGCATGCCTGCGAAGGGAGGCACCATGACGGTTATGGCAGAGCGCGCGTCGTCTCAGTTGTCGGTGGACATGTTCGAGCGGATCACCGAGTTCGCCGAGCGGGAGGACGAGACCGTCAGGTTCGAGTTCATCGACGGACGGATCGGGCTCAAGAAAGTGACAAACGGCAACCACGGCGCGATCACCATGTGGCTGATCCGGCAATGCATGCGTGCCAGGCCCGAGCTCGACCTCAACCCATTGCAGGGTCTCAAGGTGGAGGCCTACCGCCAGGGACGGGCCCGACCTGACGGGGTGCTCGCCCCGGTCGATCACTTCGTGGGCCAGGGGGACTGGGCCGACCCCCAGGGCGTGCTGATGGCAATCGAAATCACGTCGTACGACTCGGACACGCACAATCGCGACCGGGTCGAGAAGCCTCGGGCGTACGCCGAGGCCGGCATCCCGGTCTATCTGCTGATCGACCGGGACAACCTGTCCGTCCTCGTGCACAGCGATCCGGACCTGGAGGACGGCTACCGGGACATCCACGTGGTCAGGCTCGGCGGCAAGGTCACTCTCCCCGACCCGGTCGGCATCGAGCTCGACACGGAGGAACTCAAGCTGTACTTCGACTGATCCCCGTCACGTCGTCACGTCCCGCCGCCGCAACCCCGCCAGCCCTCCAGCCACCAGCACCACCGCGAGACCGGTAAGGATCAGCACCGGCCCCCACTCCATCCCCCCGCCCGGCAGCTTCGGCAGATGCCCGAACGGGGACAGGTCCAGCACCGCCTGCGGGACGTCGAGCGCGGGGCCCACCCAGCCGATCAGCAGGACCGCCCCGGCCACCGCCCAGGCCCCCATCGCCGCTCCTGGGACGAGGCCGTACAGCAGGACCGCCAGGCCGCCGACGACCCAGATCGCCGGGAGCTGGACGAGGCAGGCGCCCAGGATCGGGCCGATCTCCTTGCCGTAGCCGACGGCGAAGCCCAGGCCGGCCAGGAGCATGATCAGGGCGGAGCCCGCGAAGGCGATCACGAGGTGACCGGCGGCCCAGCGCAGCCGTCCCACCGCGTTCGCCAGGATCGGTTCCGCCCGCATCGAGGTCTCCTCGCCGTGCAGCCGCAGGACCGACGCCACGACGTACAGGGCCGCGATCAGGCCCAGCATGCCGATCATCGACGCCAGGAAGGCGTCCGTCAGCCCCGACTGGCCGCCCATGCGCTCGAAGATCTCCCGCGCGTTGTCGTTGTCGCCGACCAGGTCGGCCACCCCGTCGGTCAGCCCGCCGTAGATGACCCCGGCCAGGAAGAAGCCGATGCTCCAGCCGAGGACGCCGCCGCGCTGCAGCCGCCAGGCCAGCGCACCCGCCGTGCCGAGGCGGCCGACGGCCGGGCCCGGTCGGGCGGGCAGGAAGCTCATGCCGACGTCCCGGCGCCCGGCGAGTTCGTACGCCACGACGCCCTGCACCAGGACAGCCCCGGCGAACAGCAGCAGCACCCACCAGCGCTCGCTCGCGAACGGCCGCAGGTTCTCCAGCCAGCCCAGCGGTGAGGCCCACGTCAGCGCGGAGGAACCGTCGTCCGACGCCGAGTCGCCCGCCGCGCGCAGCGCGAACGCGGCGCCCACCAGGCCCGCCATCAGCCCCCGCGCCAGCCGGGCGCTCTCCGTGAACTGGGCGACGATCGCCGCCGGCGTCGCGAAGACCATGCCGACCCCGGCGAGCCCGAGGCCGAACGCCAGCGCCCCCGAGGCGCCCTGGCCGGCCAGCCCGGCCGTCACCAGCAGGGCCAGTGCCGCGTTCGCGACCGCGGCCGTCAGCAGCGCCGCCGCCAGCGAGGCCCTGCGGCCCACCATCCCGGACGCCACCAGCTCCTGACGGCCGCTCTCCTCCTCGTCCCGGGTGTGCCGTACGACGAGGAGCATGCTCATCACGGCCGCGAGCGCGCCCGCGTACACGCCGACCCGCCAGGCCGTCAGGGCGCCGATCGAGTCGTCGAAGACCGGGCCGATCAGCGCGCGGAAGGAGGCGTTGGTCGCGGTGTCCTGCACGAGGTTGGCGCGGTCGGCGGGGGAGTCGTACAGGTTCTCCAGCGTGTTCGGCATGGAGAGGATCATCAGCGCGTTCACCGCCACCCAGACCGGGATCATCACCCGGTCCCGGCGCAGGGCGAAGCGCAGGAGGGTGCCGGTGCCCGCCAGTTGGCGCGAGCCCGACGGCCGTACCTCGAAGGCTGCGGCGGTCATCGGGCAGCCACCTCGCTCATGTCCGCCTGGTAGTGGCGCAGGAACAGTTCTTCCAGCGTCGGCGGAGTCGAGGTCAGCGACCGTACGCCGGACTCGCTCAGCGAGCGCAGGACGGCGTCGAGCTTGTCGGTGTCGACCTGGAGGCGGACGCGCCGGCCCTGTACGTCGAGGTCGTGGACGCCCGGCAGCTGCGACAGCCCGTTGGGTGGACCGGCGAGCTCGGCCGTGACGCTGGTCCGCGTCAGGTGGCGCAGTTCGGCCAGGGAGCCGCTCTCGACCGTACGGCCCTTGCGGATGATGCTGACCCGGTCGCAGAGCTCCTCCACCTCGCTGAGGATGTGGGAGGAGAGAAGGACCGTCCGGCCCCGGTCGCGCTCCTCCTCCACGCAGCGCTGGAAGACCTCCTCCATCAGCGGGTCCAGGCCCGACGTCGGCTCGTCCAGGATCAGTAGGTCGACGTCCGAGGCGAACGCGGCGACGAGGGCGACCTTCTGCCGGTTGCCCTTGGAGTAGGTGCGGCCCTTCTTCGTCGGGTCCAGCTCGAAGCGCTCGATCAGCTCGGCGCGGCGCCCTTTGTCGAGGCCGCCCGCCCGTCGCCCACCACCACCCTGCCTGACGCGCTTCGCGCGGCCCCCTTCACGCAGCCGGCCGTAGAGATCGATGACCTCACCGCCCGACAGGTTCCGCCACAGCGTCACGTCCCCCGGCACGTAGGCGATCCGGCGGTGCACCTCCACCGCGTCCGTCCAGGGGTCGCGGCCGAGCACCTGGACGCCGCCGGAGTCGGCCCGCAGCAGGCCGAGCAGGACGCGGATGGTGGTGGACTTGCCGGAGCCGTTGGGGCCGAGGAAGCCGTGGACCTCGCCCGTCTCGACGTCCAGGTCAAGGCCGTCCAGGGCGTGCGTCTTGCCGAACGACTTGTGCAGTCCGGAGACGGTGATTGCCTTCGTCATGGTTCAGAACGTACGCTTCTTTCAGAAATTTGTGAAGTTAAAGAAGCGTATGAAGGCCCGATAGGATGGACCGATGACGGAGACAATCGGGGCCGGCCGGGACGCGGAGAGCGTGTCGCAGTTCGTGGAGTCCTTCGCGGCGCAGCTGGTGGAGGCCGGGATGCAGCGCATGGCCGCTCGGGTCTTCGCCGCGCTGCTCGCCTCCGACAAGGGTGTGCTGACCTCCGCCGAGCTGAGCGAGCAGCTGCGCATCAGCCCCGCGGCCGTCTCCGGCGCCGTGCGCTACCTCGCCCAGACCCACATGGTGTCCCGCGAGCGGGAGCCCGGATCGCGTCGGGAGCGCTACCGGGTGCACGGCGACCAGTGGTACGAAGCCCTCACCAACCGCGAAGCCGTCCTCAAACGGTGGGAGTCGGCCCTGCGCGAGGGTGTCACGAGCCTTGGCGCCGACACCCCCGCCGGCCGCCGCCTGGCCGAGACGCTCGCCTTCTTCGAGTTCATCGACGGTGAGATCGCGGCCATGATGGAACGCTGGCGGGCGCACCGCGAGAAGACCTTCGGGCAGACCTGACCCCGGCAGACCTGATCCGGGCAGACCTGATCCGGGCAGACCTGATCCGGGCAGACCTGACCCGGGCAGACCTGACCCGGGCCGGCCCTTCCGAGGCTCACCGCCCCGGCAGCACCAGCCGCAGCGCGCCTTCGCCCACCGTCCAGGTCCGCCGGCGCACCGGCCCGGAGACCGCCTCGTCCGCGCGATAGCGGAAGTGCGCCCCCGACACGGTCACCGTCCGGCCCTCGGCCCGCAGCGGGGACGCCTCCGCGCCCACCGAGGCCGGTCGCACCTCCACCTCGGCCAGGCCCGCGATGCCCGGTGTCACCGACACCGCCGCCACCGGCTGGTCGAGGTCCACCAGCGTCGCCCCGTCGACCTCGACGCGCAGCCGCGACGGCCCGGACGTGCCGGCCGGGGACGGGCCCCGCGGTGGCACCAGCGTCCGTACGAGCGACTGGCACGTCCGCAGCCACGGCGGCCGCCCAGCAGCCGGCCCCGCCGCATCGGCCGATGCGGCGGGCTCCCGTATCGGGGGGATGCGCAGCCCGCCCAGCACCACGCCGTCGCTGTCGTCCACGAGCAGATCCAGCCGCCGCTCCGCCCCGTCCAGCACCGCCCGCGCCGCCGCGACCGCCCCCGTTGGCACCCCCAGGGAACCGGCCAGCGACAGCGCACCCCCGACCGGCACCACCGACAGCACGCATTCGGCCAGCTGCCGCTGCCGGTGCAGCAGCGCCACCGTGCGCAGCAGCGCCCCGTCGTCGCCGACGACCACCGGCCGGCGCGACCCGCGCTTCGCCAACGCGCGGGCGAACTCGTCCGGGTCCTCCGGCAGGCACACTTTCGTCGCCGCACCCGCGCTGAGCACGTCTTTCGCGATCCTGACGGACTCGCCGTCGGTCCTCAAGGCGATCGGATCGATCACCACCAGCAGCTGATCGGACATCGCGAAAGTCGCCACCTCGGCCATGCCTCGCTTCCTCGGGTAGCATCTTTGTGCAAGAGCCCCTTGCGCTATTGCGCCAGGGGCTTCGTCTATTCCGGGGCCATCCGGTCCGACGGCTCGCGGCCAATGACGGTCGCGGTCCGTGGTGGTGCACGCGGCGGAACCTTACGCGTGCGCCCCTGACCTTGGACATGCCCCGCCCGGAAGGGGTGTACGCGCGTGCCCGCACTTGTGCTGCTCGGTGCTCAGTGGGGTGACGAGGGTAAAGGGAAGGCCACCGACCTGCTCGGCGGCTCCGTCGACTACGTGGTCCGCTATCAGGGCGGCAACAACGCCGGCCACACGGTCGTCGTCGGCGACCAGAAGTACGCCCTCCACCTTCTTCCCTCCGGCATCCTCTCGCCGGGATGCACCCCGGTCATCGGCAACGGCGTCGTCGTCGACCCGTCGGTCCTGCTCTCCGAGCTGAGCGGTCTGAACGAGCGTGGCGTCGACACGTCCAAGCTCCTCCTCAGCGGAAACGCGCACATCATCACGCCGTACAACGTGACGGTGGACAAGGTGACGGAACGCTTCCTCGGCAAGCGGAAGATCGGCACGACCGGGCGCGGCATCGGCCCGACCTACGCCGACAAGATCAACCGCGTGGGCATCCGGGTCCAGGACCTCTACGACGAGTCGATCCTGACGCAGAAGGTCGAAGCCGCCCTCGACGTCAAGAACCAGGTCCTCACCAAGCTCTACAACCGGCGCGCGATCGCCGTCGAGCAGGTCGTCGAGGAGCTGCTGGGCTACGCCGAGAAGATCAAGCCGTTCGTCGCCGACACGGTCCTGGTCCTCAACAAGGCGCTGGAGGACGACAAGGTGGTCCTCTTCGAGGGCGGCCAGGGCACGCTCCTCGACATCGACCACGGCACGTATCCCTTCGTCACGTCGTCCAACCCCACCGCGGGCGGCGCCTGCACGGGTGCGGGCGTCGGCCCGACGAAGATCAGCCGCGTCATCGGCATCCTCAAGGCGTACACGACCCGTGTCGGCGCCGGCCCGTTCCCGACGGAGCTGTTCGACGAGGACGGCGAGGCGCTGCGCCGCATCGGCGGCGAGCGGGGCGTGACGACCGGCCGTGACCGTCGCTGCGGCTGGTTCGACGCGGTGATCGCCCGCTACGCGACCCGCGTGAACGGCCTCACCGACTTCTTCCTCACCAAGCTCGACGTCCTCACCGGCTGGGAGCAGATCCCGGTCTGCGTGGCGTACGAGATCGACGGCAAGCGCGTGGAGGAACTCCCCTACTCGCAGTCCGACTTCCACCACGCGAAGCCGGTCTACGAGACCCTCCCGGGCTGGTCCGAGGACATCACGTCGGCCAAGTCGTTCTCCGACCTGCCGAAGAACGCCCAGAACTACGTCAAGGCGCTGGAGGAGATGTCCGGCGCCCCGATCTCCGCGATCGGCGTGGGTCCGGGCCGGGACGAGACGATCGAGATCAACTCGTTCCTCTGAGAATCCCTGGTTCCGCTCCACTCGAAAAGCAGCTGCGCCGCGTCCGGCTTCCGGGCGCGGCGCAGTTCTTTGTGTTCAGGCGAGGGCGGCGACCAGCAGGGTGAAGGCGGCGATGATGACGGCGACGCGGACGTAGTGGAAGCGGTCCCAGCGGTTCATCTGCTCCTTCCAGTCGTCGGGCCGGTTCTCGGGGGTCCATGTCTTGCCCCGGTTGTTGATCGGGACGAGCAGCAGGAGCGACATGACCACGCTGAGGATCAGCAGCGCGCCGGCGGTGACGACGAGTCCGGCGCCGTCGTGGTGCCGTCCGGCGATGGCCCAGACCGCGACGAGGGCGAGCGAGCCGATGTACCAGACCGGCATGACGGCGCCGAGCATCCGGCCGCCGTGGCTTCGGCCGGCTTGGTTGCTGTCGTCGGGGAGGGCGTTGAGGATCGGGTTGATGACGAAGGCGACGGAGAACTCCACCCCCACCATCAGGCCGACGATCACGGTGGTGACGATCTCAAGTGCGTTGAGCATGATGACCCCTCCTGAAATCTAGCGTCGCTAGGTGATGATGCAACGCTAGTACTGCTGCCGCTCGATTGTCTAGCGGTGCTAGGATCGAATCATGTCGGTACAGGAACGCAAGGAACGCGAACGGGCGGTCCGTGAGCGCCTCATCGTGGCGACGGCCCGCGAACTCGCCGAGCAGCAGGGCTGGGACGCGGTCACCACCCGCCGGCTCGCCGAGCGCATCGAGTACAGCCAGCCCGTCCTCTACAGCCACTTCCGCGGCAAGCGCGAGATCATCGGCGCCGTCGCCCTGGAGGGCGCCGCCGAGATGGCCGTGGCGCTGCGGGCCGGGGCCTCCGCCGCGGACGGCCCGCGCGCCCGGGTCACCGCCCTCGCCCGCGCCTACCTCGACTTCGCCGAACGCAACCCGGCGGTCTACGACGCCATGTTCCAACTCGACGGCGGCCTGGCCTTCGCGAAGGAGGACACCCCGGAGCCACTGAAGGACGGCTTCGCCGCCCTGCTGGAGACTCTCGCCGAGGTCGCCGGGGACGGCGTCGACCCGGGACTGTTCACCGAGACGTTCTGGGCGGCCCTGCACGGGCTGGCGACCCTGACCCGGTCGGGACGGCTGCCCACAGGGGACGCCGAGCGGAGGGTGGAGTTGCTGGTGGACCGGCTTGCCATGGTCTGAGACGCAGTCCCGGCGGGACGCGGCCGAGGTCCTCGGGCCCTGCGGCGGCGCCTAGGCCCGTGAGATGAAGGCGGTCCAGGCCTTGCCGGAGACGGTGAGGTTTGGGCCGTCGGGGTTTTTGGAGTCGCGGATGTGGATGGTGGTGGTGGGGGTGTGGGGGCAGGGGGCGACTTCGAGGCAGGCCCCGCCGCCGTCATCGCTGTACGAGGACTTGCGCCAGGCGTAGGCGACTTCGACGCAGGCTCCGCCGCTACTGTCGCTGTAGCTTGACTTGAACCAGCGAAGGGTTCCGGTGCCGGTCATCGCTTCTCTCCTGCCAACTGCTCGATGAAGGCCAGTGATTCGTCCGGACTCAGGGCCTGTGAACGGATCCTCGCATAGCGCTGAGACAGTGGGGATACCTCGGCCGGATCGCTGACCAGGATGCCCTGGTCCTCCACCTCCAGGTAGATCACATGCTGGTGGTCCTCGGTCTCAACGAGGTGCATGGGGCCGCGGGCGCCTGCGTACGTTCCGCGCAGCCCACGCTCCAGGGGCAGCACCTGCACACAGACATTGTCTCGCTGGGCGTCGTCGGCGAGCGAGAGTAGTTGGCCGCGCAGAATCTCCCAGCTTCCGAACGGCCTCCGCAGCACGCTCTCTTCGAGGATCAGCTCGATGAGCGGGGCAGGATTCCGGTCGAAGAGTGCCCGGCGGGCCAACCGCGCCTCGACCAGTTCCTCGCGCTTCGGATCGGATAGAGGTGGATAGCCGCCGCCGATCAACGCCCGCGCGTAATCCTCGGTCTGGAACAGGCCATCCACCACGAGAGTCTCGTACGAACAGATCGTGACCGCCCCCGCCTCCAGCTCCGAGAACCCCCGGAAGCGAGCCGGGTATTTCTCCAGCAGTATCCACTTGCGGGCCTTCTCGAAGACCCCCAACCCGCCCCCGATCGCCGCCTCCAACTTCACCAGCATCTGATCGCTCGCCGGCTGCGCACACGTCTCCATCGCGCTGACCGCCGCTGCCGTGTAACCGAGCTTCTCGCCCAACTGCGGCTGTGTCAGCCCCTGTTGCTCCCGCAACGCTTTGGCCAGGGCGGCGACCATATGGGCCGTACCGCCCGCCTCCGTCTTGTTCTCCGCCCGCGCCATCGCGGTCACCTCCGAACTCAACCGAACTCAACCGGTCACAACTCACGGACGTCGGTGCTCAACCGTGTTCAACCGACAACGCAGAGTCATGGATCAAGCTAGCCCCGCACCCGCAAACTGACCCCGTGAATACGCAATGTGACCTGAGTTGGATCCCCGCGACCGGCGTTCAACTCCGCAAGGCGGGCGTCCAGTTCGACGCGATCAGAGTCGACGGCGAGGAGGGGCGGGACGTCGCCGACTGGCTCGCGCGGATGACCGGCGGTGATCCGGGGCCGATCGTCGAGACGGCGACGGGACGCCGCGGGGTCTACTTCCTCGTGCCCGTCGGCAGTACGTCCCACCGCGCATGGCCCGACGGAGTCACCCGCTTCATCGCCGGTCCGGGCCACGTCTCGTACATCCCGGTGCCCGCCCTCAACGGTCTGACCTGGCCTTTGAGTTGGCGCTACCGCCCCACGGCCGCCGACCGCCTCGTCCACGCGCTGCTGCTGTGCACCGCACTTCACTCGCAGGAGTGAAGAACGCGAACTTCCGCCTGGGAAAAGACGGTTTCGACTTGCAATCGTCGCTCTGCGTGGCCTTAGAGTCACGCCAAGAACGAAATGCCCCCGCAGTGCGCCAACACTCGGGGGCTCGACATCAGGAGCTCAACCCTCCCAATGCGTACTCATCGTACGACGCCTGCGCGCGTCTTTTCAGGCCTGTCTGCCGCCCTTCTCCGCGACCGGAGCATCTCCTGGTGCGCGGTGAGCGTACTGACGTACTTGCTGGCCCTCCCGAACCACGCCCGCGTCACCCTTCGCGCGCTTGCCGTGGAGCGCGTGGAGGGGCGGTCGCGGATCGCCGCCGCCCTGCGTGAACTGGAGGAACGGCGGTATCTGCGGCGGGTGGTGCGCGAGGGCGGGACGGCGGGAGTCGCGGGCCAACTCTCCGTCTTTTACGAGGTGTTCGACGCCCCGTACGAAGCCGTGCCACGAACGGGTGAAACCGAAAAAATGCCGGACCGGCGTGCGTCGAGGGGCGCCCTGACCGCCGTAGCCGCGCGTCTGTTGCTCTCGTTCGGGGACTTCGACCGGCGCCTCACGCTCGACGCCGCCGAGGCGCTGCGGCTTGCGCCGCTGGTGGAGGAGTGGTGGCTGCGGGGGGCGAGCAGTGCCGAGGTGCGGGCGGCGGTGACGTGGGACGGGCCGCGGTGGGTGCGGTCGGCGTACGGCCATGTCGAGGCTCGGTTGCGGGGTGGGGCGTGTCGCCCGGTGGTGTCAACTGCCGCTCCTGTCACGGCAGTTGAGGTTGATTTCCGTAAGCCGGGCGGTCTCGCCTGGCGGTTCCTCCGAGAGAAATGGAGCGTTCGATGACCGTCGTACTGGAGCGGCCCGAGGTGGTATACCGTCGGTATACTCTCCTCATGGCTGACACCACGATCAAAGTCGACCCCGCTGTCCGCGACCGCCTGCAGGAGCTGGCCCGCGAGCGCGGGATGAGCATGCGGGACTTCGTGGCGGAGCTGGCCGGGGCCACGCCCACCAAGGAAGAGCTGCGGAAGCGGTACGAGGAGACCAAGGCGTACGTCGAGGAGCACTTCCTGGGGCGGCCGTACACCGAGGAGGACGAGCGGGCCGGCGAGAAGCTGTGGGCCGACCTCGAGGCCGGGCGGATCGGAGAGGTCCAGTGACGCAGGAGAAGCAGTACCCGCTGCCGCGCGCCGTCATCTTCGACGACACGGCCGCGCTCGCCCTCGGCGCGGGGAACAGCATGGCCTCGCGGCTGGTCGTCGAGGCCGAGAAGGACCCCGCCCTGCGGGTCTACATCCCGGCACTCAGCCTCGCCGCCGCCGAGCGCGAGCGGGCCGGAGTCGCCGAGCACCTGGGCGCCCTGCCGTCCGTCAATGTCGAGGCGCTCGACTTCCCGGCCGCTGCCTCCGTGGGCAAGCGCCTGCGGACGGCCGGTATCAACGACGAGGGCAAGGACGAGCCGGACTGGAGCGGCGCGCAGGTGCTGCACCTCGCGCTGCCCACCGTCGAGTGGCCGCGCGGACGTCCAGTCCTGACCAGGACGCCGACCCGCTATCGGGGCACGGGCATCCGCACGATCCGCATCGTCGAGCAGAACTGACGAGCCGCGAAGGGGGCACCGGCCAGGTGCCCCTCTCCTCCGGTCCGCCCCCGATGGCGTACTGAGCGGGCGAAGTGTGCGTGGCGCTCATAGCGTGAAGCCGTACCACTCAGCTGCGACAGAAGAAGGTGCGTCATGCGTGTGCTGCTTCAGGCTCATTTCGACACCGACAAGGCAAACGAAATCATCAGCAGCGGAACGATGCCGAAGCTGATGCAGGAGATCGTCGGAGCGTTCAAGCCCGAGGCGACCTACTTCACGGCCGCCGGCGGGGTCCGCACGATGTTCCTGGTCTTCGACATGCAGGACTCCGCCCAGATGCCGCCGCTCACCGAGCCGCTCTTCGAGAAGCTCGGAGCCGAGGTGGACTACTCGCCGGTGATGAACACGGAGGACCTGCAGAAGGGGCTGTCCCAGCTGCAGGCCGGCTGACGGTCAGCTGAAGACGATCATCGAACCCTGCGCCAGGCTCCGGGTCGCCGCCGCGTGCAGGCCCAGCCACACGTGCCGTTCGCGGGCGAAGGGGCTCGGGTCGTAGGGGGCGGGGACGGCCGGTTCCTCCAGGGCCGTGGGCGTGAGCGGGGGTTGGGGAGCCGTCGGCGGGTTGGCCGGGTCGATGCCGATCACCGGGGCCACGAACTCCAGCTCGCGCAGGAGCGCCTGTGCGGAGCCCAGCGGGCCGCCGCCCGCGAGGAGTTCGTCGCTGGCGAGCGGGCTCGGGAAGTCCACGGGGACGTAGGCGCCCGCGTGGTCGTAGTGCCAGACCAGGTGCGACTGCTGGGCCGTCGAATCGAACATCTCCAGGAGCTGCTCGTAGTCACCGCCCAGTTCGTCGACCGGGGTGACCGCGAGCCCGCAGACCTGGAGCAGATACGCGCGGCGCAGGAAGTGCAGGGCGTCGTAGTCGAAGCCGGCGACCGGGGCGACGTCTCCGGACAGGCCCGGCATGTACTGGTACACCGGCACCGGTGGCAGCCCGGCCCCGGCGAGCACCTTGTTGTATTCCGCGAGTTCCTCGGCGAACGGGTTGTCGGGGGTGTGGCACAACACATCGACGAGCGGTACCAGCCACAGGTCACAGGCCAAAAGAGGGCTCCTCACACAGCAAGTCGTCACAGGGCGGTCGCGGGGCGTGGCTCAGGCGTAGCACAGTGGTCAGGGAAGGGTAATCGCTGCGGCTCGGCGGCGGACCCCCTCATGCAGGTCCCCGCTGGTGCAGGTCCCATACCCACACGCCGTCGACCCACCTGCCGGGGCCGCCCACCAGCTTCTCCACGGTCTCACGCAGCGCGTCGGCGTTCGGCTGCGGAGCGAGCACGAGTGCGCCCGCCCTCCAGTACGCCAGGTCCGCCCGGGCCTGCTCCCGCCACGAGTCGTTGACCGGCGGGACGTCCCCCGAGTTGCGCACGTCACGCAGCAGGTTGGAGGTGAAGCGGGGCTCGGCGCCGTAGATGCCGACGCGTTCGGCGCCGTAGGGGCCGTTGAAGTAGCCGCCGGGCAGTCTGAAGGCGAGCCCGGCCTCGGTCTGCCAGTGCAGCGCCTCCGCGTCGCCGGGGTCGGGCAACGGCACCGGCACGAGTGACTCGCCCTCGCGGACGTACGACGTCCAGGTGCCGTCCGCGATGAAGGCGGGCACGTCGATCCGGTCGACGGCCCTGAGCGGGGCCGGGACCAGGGGGAGCAACGCGAGAGCGATACCCAACAGGCCGGCACAGCGCGTCCCCAGGGGGCGGGCCGTCAGCAGGCGGTCCACGGCGACGGCGAGCAGCATGCCCAGCGCGGGCGCGCAGATCATCGCGACCCGGCTCTCGATGACCGCCTCGAACAACGGCCTGTCGGCGAGGAGTTTCCAGGGGCCGGGCAGGGTGACGCCGGTGAGCGGGATGCGCAGCTCCCGCCCCAGGGACAGGAAGGCGGCGGCCACCGCCGTGAACGCCAGCGCCTTGACCTGGGCCCGCGCCCACAGCCGTACGACGATCGCGAAGGCGAGCAGGACCAGCGGCCAGCCGTAGAAGGCGTTCTGTTCGGTGGTGTTGAAGGCCAGCGCGTTCGCCGTCTGCGCGTCGCCCGCGAGCCAGGAGCGCTCGGCGAAGGAGAGCAGGGCGAGGGGGCTGTTGAAGGAGCGGGGGTTGTGCTCGATGTCCGTGTAGCTCTGCGGCCCGGCGAACTGCCAGACGAGCGGATACACCACGATCGGCAGGCAGACCGAGGCGCCGATGAGGATGCCCCGGAGCAGCGGCCGCCAGGAGTCCCGTGCCGCATCCGGGCGTACGACGGCGTAGGCGGCGGCGAACAGCAGCATGCCCAGCGCCGCAAGGAGCAACGGCTCCTCGCCGAGGAAGACCTGGTAGGCCGCCATCAGGCCCAGGACGATCCCGTCCCGTACGACCCGGGTGCCCGTGCACAGACGCAGGGCGCGGTCGATGATCAGCGGGATCATGAACAGCACCACGAAGTTCGGGTGCGCGTGGGCGTGGCTGACCATCGGCGGGGCGAAGGCGGCCAGGGACGCGCCGAGGAAGGCCGCGATCCGGCCGCGTACGACGTACTTGACGATCAGCCAGTACCAGGCGGCCGCGGTCGCGGCGAGGCCCAGCGTCATGACCAGGCTGAGGGTGACCGCGGGGCCGGCGGCCAGGGTGAGGGGCGTGAGGGGGACGGACAGGCCGAGCATGACCGTGTTGGCCATGAGGTTCACGCCGTCGGGGAAGCCCTGGAGGTCGGTGAAGAGGGGGCTTCGGAAGTGGGCGACGTTGTCGGCCGTGACCGCGAAGAACCACTCCCACTGGTTCTGGTCGCGCATCGAGTCGGGGAGATAGCGGTGGGCCGGGGCGAAGAAACGGCCCGAGTACAGGGCCACCGACATCAGCAGGAAGAGCAGGGCGGCGAAGACGTCGGCGGGGCGCAGGGAGCGGGCGGCGATCCGGACGATCTCGGTGAGGGAGCGGGCGTAGTCGGCGGGGCCGACCTTCGAGCCGGGCTGGTGGGACCAGCGGACGGGGACCTCGGCGACGGTCAGGCCGGCCCGGCGCAGGTGCCTTAACACCTCGACGTCTATGCCCCAGCCGTTGACGCGGGAGGCGGCGTAGGCCTCGCGGGCGGGGTCGCCGTCGAAGAGCTTGAAGCCGCACTGGGTGTCGTGGATGCCGGGCAGGGCGGTACGGCGGATGAGTACGTTGCCCGCGCGGCCCAGGAGTTCGCGTACCCGGTGCTGGCGGGCGCCGATCGAGGCGCCGGGGGCCGAACGGGAGCCGATCGCCGCGCAGTTGCCCTCGCCGAGCGCCTTGTCGAGCCGTTCCAGCTCCTCGATCGGCGTGGCCAGGTCGGCGTCGGTGACCAGCACACGGCGCCCGCGGGAGGCGGCGACACCGAGGCGCAGGGCGTGGCCCTTGCCGCGGTTGCGGGGGCCGGGGACCAGCTGGATCCGGGGGTCCTGGCGGGCGGTGACGAGATCGGCGGTGGCGTCGGTGGAACCGTCGTCGGAGACGACGATCTCCCAGGAGCCCCAGCGGGCTTCGTCGGCGGACAGGTAGTTGGTGAGCGCGTCGAGGGTGGGGGCCAGCCGGTGCTGTTCGTTGTAGGCGGGGATGACGACGGAGAGGTCGGGGACCTCGGGCGGGGCGGGGGTTTTCGTCGCCTCCCGCTCTTGGCTCACTCGGCCGCCAGTCGCTCGATCAGGGCCACCGAGTCCTTGTCGTGGGCGGCAATGATCTGGCGGGCGGTGGGCAGGTCGCGCTGCATCAGGGCGTCGACCAGGTCGGTGTGCCGGGACCACAGGTGGCCGCGCAGATCGTCCAGGCGGCGCAGGTGCTGGACCGCGCAGACCCAGGACTGCACGCGCAGCCGGTGCAGGAAGTCGGCGAGGTAGGGGTTGCCGAAGAGGGCGCCGAGCTCGCGCCAGAAGCGCAGGTCGTAGCCGATGAGGACGGTGAGGTCGCCGGCGGTGGCGGCGCGCTGGGCCTCCTCGGCGCGGCGGCGTACCCCGGCGACGGCGGCGGCGACGCGCGGGTTGTCGGGGTCGCGGTGGCTGGAGCGGTCGGTGGCCAGGACCTGGAACATGCCGTTCGTGACCAGGCCGCGGGCCTCGACGATGCCGCGGTAGTCCTCGACCGAGTACTCGTGGACGCGGAAGCCGCGGTGCTGGTCGGCCTCCAGCAGGCCCTGTGCGGAGAGGTCGACGAGTGCCTCGCGTACGGGGGTCGCGGAGACGCCGTACTGCTCGGCGATCTCCTTGACGGTGAACTCGCGGCCGGCCTGGAGTCGCCCGGCCAGTACCTCGTCCCGGAGTGCGTCCGCGATCTGCTGGCGCAGGGTACTTCGCGTCACGGAGCCGTTGCCGCCGGTGCCGGGCATGGTCGGGGCGTCTCCCGTCGTCGCGATGAGGTGGCGTGCACGTATATGTCTACGAGCACGCCACCTTACGCGTTCGGGTTCTGGGGACGTTTCTGTGGCGACCAGGTTCTTCTTTCGCCCCGCCGCCCCTACGCATCCCGTCCCCCGGGGGCTGCGCCCCCGGACCCCCGCTTTCGGCCCGAAGGGCCTCGTCCTCAAGCGCCGGACGGGCTGAAAACTAGTCGGCGTACTCGTCTGCCACTCCCAGCGCCGTGTCCAGCGCCGCCAGTCCCTCCTTCAGCTCCGCCTCGGTCACGTTGCACGGCGGTACGACATGGGTGCGGTTCATGTTCATGAACGGCCACAGGCCCCCGGCCTTCGCGGCGGCGCCGAACGCCGCCATCGGGGCGTTCGCCTCGCCGGCCGCGTTGTAGGGGACCAGCGGTTCGCGGGTCTCGCGGTTCTTCACCAGTTCGAGGGCCCAGAACATGCCCACGCCCCGCACCTCGCCGACGCAACGGTGCCGCTCCGCCAGATCGCGCAGCGCCGGTCCCACCACGTCCGCGCCCAGCCGGGCGGCGTTGTCGACGACGCCCTCCTCCGCCATGACGTTGATCGTCGCGACGGCGGCCGCGCAGGCCAGCGGGTGGCCGGAGTAGGTCAGGCCGCCGGGGTAGGGGCGCTTGGCGAAGGTCTCGGCGATGGCCCCGGAGATGGCCACCCCGCCCAGCGGTACATAGCCGGAGTTCACGCCCTTGGCGAAGGTCATCAGGTCAGGGGTCACGTCGAAGAGGTCCGCCGCGAACCACTCACCGGTCCGCCCGAACCCCGCCATGACCTCGTCCAGGATGAAGACGATCCCGTACTTGTCGCAGAGCTCACGGACGCCGGCCAGGTATCCGGGCGGCGGGATCATGATTCCGGCCGTCCCCGGGACCGTCTCCAGAACGATCGCGGCGATCGTCGCCGGCCCCTCGAAGGCGATCGTCGTCTCCAGGTGCTCCAGCGCCCGGGCGCACTCCTGCTCCTCGGTCTCGGCGTAGAAGCGGGAGCGGTAGAGGAAGGGCGCCCAGAAGTGGACCACGCCCGCCGCGGCGCTGTCGGAGGCCCAGCGGCGCGGGTCGCCGGTGATGTTCACGGCCTGCTGGGTGCCGCCGTGGTACGAGCGGTACGCCGAGAGCACCTTCGCGCGGCCCGTGTGCAGCCGGGCCATGCGCACGGCGTGCTCCACCGCGTCCGCGCCGCCGTTGGTGAAGAAGATCTTGTCGAGGTCGCCCGGCGTCCGCTCGGCGATCAGCCGGGCCGCCTCCGAGCGGGCCTCGATCGCGAACGCCGGCGCGAAGGTCGTCATCCGCGCGGCCTGCTCCTGGATCGCGGCGACGACCTTCGGGTGCTGGTAGCCGATGTTGGTGTAGACGAGCCCGCTGGTGAAGTCGAGGTACCGCTTGCCGTCGTAGTCCCAGAAGTACGACCCCTCCGCACCGGCGACGGCGAGCGGGTCGATGAGCTCCTGTGCGGACCAGGAGTGGAACACATGCGCACGGTCCGCGGCCTTCACGGCGGCGCCGACCTCGGGATTTGGCTGAGGGGTCATGCGCCGAGCGTAGGGATCGGCGCCCCGGACGGGATATCGGCGTCCTGTCTGCGGTCCGGGGGTTTCCGCGACAGGTTGTCGACGGCTGCCGCGGTCCCAATGGTTGACAGCTTGCTGTCCAAGTGGCAGGATGCTGTCATCTTAGAGGTGACGAAGTCTCCAGGAGGAGCCATGAGCGACAGCACCGGCACCACCACCCACGAGCCCCGCAGGCCCGTGTATCTCGCCGTCTACGACACCCTCGCCGACTGGGAGCCCGGCCACGCCACCGCCCAGCTGGCCCGGGCCGGGTACGAGATCCGCACCGTCGGCCCGACCCGCGAGCCCGTCACGACCGTCGGCGGACTGCGCATCCAGCCCGACCTGGCCCTGGACGACGTACGGCCGGCCGACGCCTCCCTGCTGATCCTCCCGGGCGCCGACCTCTGGGACGCGGGCGACGAACTCGCCCCCTTCGCCCGCAAGGCGCGGGAGTTCCTCGACGCCGGCGTGCCCGTCGCCGCGATCTGCGGGGCGACGGCCGGTGCGGCGCGCGAAGGTCTGCTCGACGGCCGGGACCACACCAGCGCGGTCTCCTTCTACCTGGCCGCGACCGGGTACGGCGGCGGCGAGCGGTACGTCGAGGCCGACGCCGTCACCGACGGCGGGCTCGTCACGGCCGGACCCACCGAACCCGTCGCCTTCGCGCGGGAGATCCTGCGGCTGCTGCACGTGTACGACGACGAGGCCGTCGACGCCTGGTACCGCCTGTTCCACGACTCCGACCCCACCGCGTACGCCGTGCTGGAGAAGGCCGGCGTGCTGTGAGCCGGGAACGTCAGGATCTGCTCAGCCGCAGCGCGCTGGGTGTCTTCCGGCTCAACGGCCAGTTCCTCGGGGTCGCCGAGGAACTGGCCCGGCCGTCCGGGCTGACGGCGGCCTGGTGGCAGGTGCTGGGCGCGGTGCTCGGCGAACCCCTGCCCGTCGCCGGTGTCGCCCGCGCCATGGGCATCACCCGGCAGAGCGTGCAGCGCATCGCCGATCTGCTGGTGGACAAGGGGCTCGCGGAGTACCGGCCCAACCCGGCCCACCGCCGCGCCAAGCTCCTCGCGCCCACCGAGGAGGGGCGGGCGGCGATCTCCCGGATCGACCCCGGCCACGCGGAATTCGCGGACCGGCTGGCGGAGGCTTTCGGGGAGGCGGAACTCGTCGATGCCGTAAGGGTTCTGGAACGGTTGTCGAAGGTGCTCGACCAGATCGCCGGTCCTGTTACGGAACCGTAGACACCGGCCCGCTCACCTCCCCATATGCCGCACTATCGTGGGGCCGACGCATTGGCGGGGGCGGGTTGGGGGCGTGCGATGGAGAAGCTGGGGCCCGGGGATCCACAGCGGATCGGGGTGTACCGGCTGCTGGCGCGGCTGGGCGCGGGCGGCATGGGGGACGTCTATCTGGCCCGGTCGGAGCGCGGCCGTACCGTCGCCGTGAAGCTCGTACGGCGGGAGCTGGCCGCGCAGGAGGAGTTCCGGGCCCGGTTCCGGCAGGAGGTGCAGGCCGCGCGGCAGGTCGGCGGGTTCTGGACCGCGCCGGTGCTCGACGCGGACACCGAGGCCGAGGTGCCCTGGGTCGCCACCGGGTATGTCGCCGGACCCAGCCTCCAGCAGGTGGTCGGGCGCGATCACGGGGCGCTGCCCGAGCGTTCGGTACGGATCCTGGCGGCGGGGCTGGCGCACGCGCTGAAGGACATCCACGCCGCCGGGATCGTGCACCGGGATCTGAAACCGTCCAACGTCCTGGTCACCATCGACGGGCCCCGCGTCATCGACTTCGGGATCGCCCGCGCGCTGGAGTCGGTGGGCGAGAGCGGGCTCACCCGCACCGGCGCGCTCATCGGGTCGCCGGGGTTCATGGCGCCCGAGCAGGTCCGCGGTGACCTGCGGATCACGCCCGCCTGCGACGTGTTCTGCCTGGGCTCGGTGCTCGCCTACGCCGCCACCGGCAATCTGCCCTTCGGGTCCCTCGACAGCGGCGCGCACGCCGTGATGTTCCGCATCGCCCAGGAGGAGCCCGACCTGGAGGGCGTGCCCGAGGGCATCGCCGAGCTGGTGCGGGACTGTCTGCGCAAGGACCCCGGAGCCCGGCCGACCCTCGACCGGATCCTGGAGCGCACGGGCGCCGAGGACACCGTCTCGGGCGGGCGCTCCCGGGATCCCTGGCTGCCGAGCGCGCTGGTGGCACAGCTCGGGCGGCACGCGGTGCGCCTGCTGGACGCGGAGGACCCGGTCGGCGGAGCGGGAGCGCAGACCCCGGCCCACGACGGCGACCCGGCGGGGGAGAGCCCCGCGGATCCCGGTGTGCCGGGCCCCGCCGACCCGACCCCCACGGCCTCCCCCGAGCACGCCCCGACGCCGCCGGACCAGCTCCCCACCATGGCCGCGCCCCGGAGCGGCCCGACCCCGCCGCCGGGCCCCGCCGCGCCCCCCGCCGGCTCCTTCGGAGACGCCGCCGCCCCCGGCGGCACCCCGGCCCACCCGGCGTACGGCTATCCGCAGCAGCACCCGCAGCAGCCGGCGTACGGCTACCCGCAGGCGTACGGGCCGTACGGCCCGAACCCTTCCTACGGTCCGAATCCTCCGTACGGCCCGAACCCGTCGAACGGCTCCACCCCGCCGTACGGGGCCACCCCGCCCTACCAGCCGCCCCTGCCGTACCTCCCCGCGCCGCCGCCCGAACCGCCCCGGCGCAGCGGCCGTTCCACGGTGGCGCTCGTCCTGGTCGCGGTGGTCGTCGCGCTCGGCGCCGGCGGTTCGGTGTACGCCCTCATGAACGGCGACGGTGACGACACGACCGGCGGCGGTCCGACCGCCACGGCCACCGCGACCGACTCCGCCACCGATGACCCGACGGCTTCCACCCCGTCCCCGTCCCCGACGCCCCCGGCACCCGAGGACGGCGTGATCCCGACGCGCTACCTCGGCACCTGGACGGCCACCATCGACAACGCCACCGGTCAGAACACCCGCACGCTGACCATCCGGCAGGGCGAGGTGGGCGACCCGGTCCTGTCCCTCGTCGCCGACGGGCCCGCAGGCAACGGCACCTACCACTGCGAGTTCGCGGCGGACCTCTCCGCGGCGCCGGGCGGCGACGGCCCGTTGAGGATCGGCCCGTCCACGGTGACGGCCGGCGCGCCGCCCACCTGTTCGCCGGGCAAGGCCACCGAGATCTCGCTGCTGCCGGACGGCAGCCTGGAGCGGGTGACCACCGGCACCGGGGAGAAGCTGACGTACACCAAGCAGTGACCCGGCAGGGCCGCTGCTGGGTGCGCGGGCGCGGGTGAAGTGCCGTTTCCCGTGAGGCAGTTGAACGTCCGGCGAACTTCCCCGCCCGAGCGCCGCCGCAGGCCCCGAACGGACGTACGGTGACCCCACACTACGGCTCTGGTGAGTTGCGGGGGCACCACAGTGGAGTGGCTGAGCGCAGAGAACGTCGTGGCCGTCGGCACAGCGGTGCTGGGTGTCGTCGCGTCGGGCGTCATGGTCTGGTACGAGCGGCGCGTGCCGCGCAGGAAGCGGATCGGCTACCGCGTCCAGATGGACAACCCCATAGGCTACGGCGTGCGTTCGGGCCGGGCTGGGGGTCCCCCCTCTGGGGGAGTGCGGCTCGGCCTCTTCGACGCGGACATGGACGACGCGACCCTGGTGCTGCTGCGCGTCGAGAACGACGGCTCGCAGACCATCGACCGTGACGACTACACGGACCCCGGCCCCCGCGGCCTCACCGCGGTGTTCACGGACCGCACCATCCGGGGCGTCTCGGTCACCCAGCCGACCGACATCGACCACCTGATGGACCACTTCACCGAGGAGCGGGGCTTCGGCTACGAGGGCAACCGGCTGCGCATCCCGCGCGTCCCGCTCAACCCCGGCGACTACTTCAAGCTGCTGGTGCTGCTGTCCGGCGGTGACGTGGGCAGTGACATCCGGCTGCGCGGCGGCATCCGCAACGGCGAGGTGCACCCCAACCGCAGTGCCACACCGGACGACACGGCGCCGGTGTTCAGCCTGCAGGCCCGGATCTTCACCGGGCTGCTCACCCTGTCCGTCCTGGCGCTGGCGGGCATCGTCGTCTTCCGTGACGGCAATCCGATCGAGTGCGAGCAGGGCGAGTTGACGGTGATCGGCTCGACGGCCTTCGAGCCCGTGATCTCGACGCTGGCGAAGAGTTACGAGGGCAAGTGCGCGGGTGCGGAGATCGACGTCCAGACCCGCGGGAGCGAGTCGGGTGTGGCCGAACTCGCCGCGCTGGCCGACCGGTCGAAGAACAGGGCACGGTCGGTCATCGCGTTCTCCGACGGCCCGCTGGGCGACCGCCTCGGCCTGAAGGGGAAGAAGGTGGCGCTGTCCGTCTTCACCCTCGCCGTCAACGACGGGATCGACCTCGGTCCGGACGGGCTGTCCGTGCAGCAGGTGCGGGACATCTACAAAGGCAGGTACAAGCGGTGGGGCGAGGTGATCCCGGGGGCCGCCAAGGCCGTCGCCGACCTGCCGATCGTCCTGGTCAGCCGCAGTGACACCTCGGGGACGCGGCAGGTGTTCCAGGACCGGGTGCTCGGCGGATGGGAGCAGACGCAGAGCACGTCACTGGACTGCCGGCCGCCGAAGGGTGCCGCCACCGTGGTGACGCGGTGCGAACTCGCCAGTACCGGGGACGTGTTGGACAAGATCGCCGAGCAGCCCGGCGCGATCGGGTACAGCGAGCTGAGTGTCGCCGCCAAGCACAAGGGCGTGACGACGGTGCCGCTGGACGGCGACCGCGCCGACGTGGACGAGATCGAGCGCGGCGACAGCGCCTATCCGTACCGCGACATCGAGTACGCCTACACCTACGGCATCGCCCCGAACGACTCCCTCACCGCCGGGTTCCTCGCCTACCTCGACAAGGAGAGCAGCCGGCAGGTGATCCGTACGCAGGGGCATCTGCCGTGCGGGACGCCGGTGGGGCTGACGTTGTGCCGCTGAAGTTGTGCGGCTGAGGCACCCTTGCCGTTGGTTGCCATGTCCACAACCATGACCAGGGTCGGCCGGCATCGGCAGCCCCGGGAGGACACATGCGTCGCAGCCCCACCAGGAGAACGGTGTTGACGGCCACGGCGGTGAGCGCGGCGGCGCTGACGACGACCGGTACGGCCGAGGCGGCGCCCGCGCCGGCGACCCGCCCTCCGGCCACCGCCCAGCGCCCCACCCGCGAACTGCGCACCCTCCTGAAGGAGATCGACCCCGCCCGCATCGAGGCCACGGTCCGCAAACTCGTCTCCTTCGGCACCCGCCACACCCTCTCCGTCCAGGACGACCCGAACCGGGGCATCGGCGCGGCCAGGGACTGGCTCCTCGCCGAACTGAGCTCCTACGCGACAGCCTCCGCGGGCCGGATGACGGTGGAACTCCAGTCGTACGTGCAGCAGCCGGCACCGCGGATCCCAACCCCCACGAAGATCACCAACATCGTCGCGACGCTGCGGGGTTCGGTGACGCCGGAGCGCATCTACGTCGTGTCCGGGCACTACGACTCCCGCGTCACGGACGTCATGGACGCGACCTCCGACGCGCCGGGCGCCGACGACGACGCGTCCGGGGTGGCCGTCGTCCTGGAGCTGGCCCGGGTGATGGCGAGGCGCCGGCCGGCCGCGACGATCGTGTTCGCGGCGGTGGCGGGGGAGGAGCAGGGCCTGTACGGGGCGGGGCACATGGCGCAGACGCTGAAGGCGGCGGGCGCGGACGTCCAGGCCATGTTCACCAACGACATCGTCGGCAGCGCGACGGCGGACGACGGCGCCCGCGATCCGTACACGATCCGCCTGTTCGCCGAAGGCGTCCCTTCCTCCGAGACCCCCGAACAGGCGGCGCTGCGCCGCTCGGTGGGCGGCGAGAACGACTCGGCGACCCGCCAACTGGCCCGCTTCGTCCGGGACGTGGCCGACAACGACGCGACCGGCATGCGGGTCCGGGTGATCTACCGCCGGGACCGCTACCTCCGGGGCGGCGACCACATCCCCTTCCTGGAACGCGGCTACCCGGCCGCCCGCTTCACCGAGCCGGCCGAGGACTACGCCCACCAGCACCAGGACGTCCGCGTCGACGACACCGGCAAGCAGTACGGCGACCTGCCGGAGTTCTGCGACTTCGCGTACACGGCGAGGGTGGCCAAGGTGAACGCGGCGGCCCTGTGGACCCTGGCCCAGGCCCCCGGCACCCCGAAGTCCGCCAGGATCATCACCAGCGCCCTCACCAACTCCACCCGCCTGACCTGGGCGAGGGGCGCCGAACCGGACCTCGCCGGCTACGAGGTCGTCTGGCGCGAGACGACCGCCCCGGAGTGGACCCACGTCCTGCCGGTGGGCGACGTCACGACACACGAGGTGGACCTGTCCAAGGACAACGTGTTCTTCGGGGTGCGGGCGGTCGACGCGACCGGCCTGCGCAGCCCCGTGGCGTTCCCGGCCCCGCAGGCGTGAGCGGTCCCGTGCCGTAGCCGGACCTCGGAAATCGTGCGGCAATCGTGCGGCACATGACAGGTGACGTTCAGTCGGCTGCCATCGCAGGGACTTGGCCGGTGTAGACCATTCGGCCTGTCCAGGCACCCGAGCTCAGGCATGGAGTGTGCATGAGTACGTCACCCGACCAGAACCGCCTGCACAGACGCACGTTGCTGCGTGCCGCGGTCGTCGCACCGGCCGCCGGCGCCGCGGTCACGGCACTCGACCCGAC
Source organism: Streptomyces sp. NBC_01092 (assembly GCF_045039535.1). Taxonomy (NCBI): domain Bacteria; kingdom Bacillati; phylum Actinomycetota; class Actinomycetes; order Kitasatosporales; family Streptomycetaceae; genus Streptomyces; species Streptomyces sp. NBC_01092. The sequence continues at coordinate 5,932,803 of NZ_CP108659.1, forward strand.
GGCGGCGCAGGCCGCGACCACGGCACGGCACGGCGGCTTCGATCCCGAGAACCCGCGCTTCACCCTCGCCGTCCTCCCCGACACGCAGTACCTCTTCGACGCCGACAGCGCCGACCCGGCCCCGCTGCGGGAGACCTTCCGCTACCTGGTCGCCGAGCGCGCCGAGGCGAACATCGCCTTCATGACCCACCTCGGGGACGTCACCGAGCACGGCACCGAGGACGAGATCGCACTCGCCGCCGACACGTTCCGCACCCTGCACGGCAAAGTGCCGTACAGCGTGCTGGCCGGCAACCACGACATCCGTTCCTCCACCGACGACCAGCGCGGCGACTCCGCCTACCTCGCGGAGTTCGGGCCCAGGCGCTACGCCTCCATGCCGACCTTCGGCGGTGCCTCGCCCGACGGCTACAACAGCTACCACGTACTGCGCGCGGCGGACCGCGAGTGGCTCGTCCTCGCCCTCGACTGGAGGGTGTCGGACAAGGGACTGCGCTGGGCGCAAGGCGTCCTGGACGCGCACCCCACCCTTCCGGCCGTCCTCACCACGCACGACATGGCCTGGTCGGACGACGACGGCAAGGCACAACTGTCGGACAACGGCCGACGCCTGTGGGACGGCCTCGTCCGCGACAACGACCAGATCTTCCTCGCGCTGGGCGGACACTACTGGCCGCCGGGCCGCACGGTCCTCTCCAACGACGCCGACAACGATGTCCACGTCCACATCACCAACTACCAGGACCGCTACTACGGCGGTGCCGGAATGATCCGCACCTACGGATTCGACCTGGCCCGGGGCGTCATCGACGTCGAGACGTTCTCCCCGTGGTTCCTCGCCCGCGACCCGGACCGGCGCACGCCGCTGGAGGCGGAGACCATCGAACTGACCGGCCCGGTGGACCGGTTCACCCTCACGATCGACTTCAACGAACGCTTCAAGGGCTTCGCCCCGGTGGTACCGCCGAAACCCCGCCCGGCCTCCGCGGTGATGCCCCGGGGCACGGTCGCGTACTGGCGCTTCGACACATCGGGCACGACCGCGGCCGGATCGCCGGGCACGCCCATCGCGGACGGCGCGGTGGTCCGCGACCTCAGCGGCAACGGCAACGACCTGACCGTCAGCCGTCTGCACTCCAGCGGACCCGACGCCCTGACCTGGTCGGCGGACCACCACCCGGGCCAGCCGGCGCACGCCAGCCTCCGTTTCGACGGCGGCAAGAGCCCCGACCGCGGCGCCATCCTGACCACCGGCCCCCAAGCCGCCCTGAACAGCCGGAAGTTCACCGGCGGCTACACCATCGAGACCTTCATCCGGCTCCCCGAGCCCTTCGAGGGCGACCACAGCTGGATGGGCATCCTCAGCTGGGAGGGGCGCAACGGCGACGCGGGCAAGACGACCGGATGGTCCCCCCTGGAACCCACCTGCAGCCTCAACCTCTCTCCCGAGCGCTTCCTCCAGTTCGTCGTCTACCCGCACGCCCAGGACGCCGACCCGACGTCCTGGAGCCACGCCCTTCCCGTCGGCCGCTGGACCCACATCGCCGTCGTCAACGACGGCCGCCGCACCGTGGTCTACGTGGACGGCTCGAAGATCGCCCGCAACCCCACCCAGCGCTCCACCGGCATAGCCACCCTCGGCAAGCCCTTCGTCCTCGGCGCAACCCAGTTCGACGAACGCTTCGGCCAGAGCTTCTACGGCTGGATAGGCGACACCCGGATAGTCAACCGGGCGCTGCCCGTACGGGACTTCTTGACGCCGTTCGCGTAAGGAGCCCACCACTTGGGGTCTGGGGGCCGAAGGCCCTCAGACAACCGGGAGAGTCCCCGTCACCGCGGCTCGGGCGGCCGCTGCCGAGGCATGTTCGGCCGGGCCCCGTTCGACGGCGGCACAGCGAACCGCCCCTGCCCCACCCCCGCGTCCTGCCGACTCCCCCCGGCCACCGCCGACTGAATCCCCAGCGGCGCCGACCCCGTCCGGAACTCCACCATCCAGTCGGCCGTCTCCGCCCGCACCAGCTCGGTCACATCCTCGGAGAACCGCCGCAGCACCCCCAGACACCGCTCCGCGGCCTCACTGGCCGTCCCCTCCGCCGGCCCCAGAACCTCGCGCACACACTCCGTCGCCCAGTCGAACTGAAGGACCTGAACCCGCCGCTGCACGGCCTGCGCAGTGGCGACGTCCCTTATCCACCCGGACGTGATCCCGAAGAACCGGTCGACCGCCACACAGGCCACGGCCATCAGCAGCGCCAGATACCCCCAGGGGGCCACCCCGCTCGTGACCCCGGTCAGATCCAGCAGCGGCAACGAAGCCCCCACGACCGCCCCCGCCGCAGCCCCACCCCGCAACGCCCGCGCCACCCGCCGCTTCCACACCCGGTCCGCGAGATACCACGCCGCCGTGTCCAGCGCCCCCCGCTCCACCCACCGGTACAGCTCGTCCAGCCGCATCGCCGGCTCCCCCCAGTCCCCGTGCGGAAACGCCCGCCCCGTCAGATCGCCGGGCCGCAGCCCGGCCGCCCCTTCACCGCCCCGCCCGTCCCGAGGCGACCTGTCGGGCTGCATCTCCGGCTGACCCACCCGGCACTCCCTACTGTCACGGTGCGTGACATCACGTACGACCTACGACGTGGATGCGACCCCCGCAGCGCACGGAACGTCACGCAACACCTGAGGCTGACGCGCCGGACCCTTCCTACCGCCCAATGGGTGTCGAAGAGATGCCTTTCGCCTCTTTTCCGCCCGGAAGGGGGCCTTGATCAGGTATAGGACTCCAGTTCCTCTCACTCGAAAGAGTGCTGGGGCGACGGCCACGCAGACCACGTAGGCTCGTGCTGAACGGGAAACGCGTAACACACGCAAGGAGCTGATCGTGATCCCCGGTGGTGGCCAGCCCAACATGCAGCAGCTGCTTCAGCAGGCTCAGAAGATGCAGCAGGACCTGCAGCGGGCGCAGGAAGAACTGGCGCAGACCGAGGTCGAGGGCCAGGCCGGCGGCGGTCTGGTGAAGGCCACCGTCACCGGCGCCGGCGAGCTCCGCGCGCTGAAGATCGACCCGAAGGCGGTGGACCCGGAGGACACCGAGACCCTCGCCGACCTGGTCATCGCGGCCGTCCAGGCGGCCAACGAGAACGCGCAGAACCTCCAGCAGCAGAAGCTGGGCCCGCTGGCCCAGGGCCTGGGCGGCGGCAGCGGCATCCCCGGCCTGCCCTTCTGACGCTTCGGGGCGTTCCCCGCCTTGTCTTTCTAAGAGGGGTCGTCGCCAACTACCGTACGTACCGTAAGGAACCCCCAGGAAGGACGGCAGTCCGTTGTACGAAGGCGTGGTCCAGGACCTCATCGACGAGCTGGGTCGGCTGCCCGGCGTCGGTCCCAAGAGCGCGCAGCGGATCGCCTTCCACATCCTCCAGGCGGAACCGACGGATGTACGGCGCCTCGCCCAGGCCCTGATGGAGGTCAAGGCGAAGGTCCGCTTCTGCGCGACGTGCGGGAACATCGCGCAGGAGGAGCTGTGCAACATCTGCCGGGACGCGCGCCGCGACCCGGCGGTGATCTGCGTGGTCGAGGAGCCGAAGGACGTCGTGGCGATCGAGCGGACCCGTGAGTTCCGCGGCCGTTATCACGTCCTCGGCGGCGCGATCAGCCCGATCGAGGGTGTCGGACCGGACGACCTGCGTATACGAGAACTTCTCGCGCGGTTGGCCGACGGGACGGTCACGGAGCTGATCCTGGCCACCGACCCGAATCTCGAGGGCGAGGCCACCGCCACGTACCTCGCACGCATGATCAAGCCCATGGGCCTGAAGGTCACCCGCCTGGCCAGCGGCCTCCCGGTGGGTGGCGACCTGGAATACGCGGACGAGGTCACCCTCGGCCGCGCCTTCGAGGGGAGACGACTCCTAGATGTCTGACGCCACGCTGCACGCGACCGAGCACAACCCGGACGACTTCGCGGTCCAGATCTCGGACCAGATCGAGAGCTTCCTGGTCGCCGTCACGGAGGTCGCGAAGGGCGACGAGCCGGGCTCGACCGTGCCCTTCCTCCTCCTGGAGGTCTCCCAGCTCCTGCTGGCCGGCGGCCGCCTCGGCGCCCACGAGGACATCGTCCCCGACGAGCGCTACGAGCCCGACCTGGGCCCGGAGCCGGACGTGGACGAGCTCCGCGAGAACCTCGCCCGCCTCCTGGACCCGGTCGACGTCTACTCCGAGGTCTTCGACCCCTACGAGCCCCGCAAGGCCCCAGTCCCGGCGCGGATCTCCGACGATCTGACCGACGTCATCACCGACCTGCGCCACGGCATGGCCCACTACCGCGCCGGCCGCACCGCCGAGGCCCTGTGGTGGTGGCAGTTCTCCTACTTCTCCAACTGGGGCTCGACGGCGTCCGCGACGCTGCGCGCACTGCACTCGGTCCTGGCCCACGTCCGCCTTGACCAGCCCCTGGAGGAGTTGGACGGCCTGGACACGGACCAGGGTGTGATGGGTGACGAGACGCTGGAGTTCGAGGCCGGCAAGGTCATGGAGCAGGAGATCGGGGAGCAGCTGGGGCTGCGCCCGGCGCAGTAGCGGCGGTTCAGATCCGTACGGCCGTGCCGGTCACGCCGATGCCCGCGCCGGGCTCCTTCGGCACGGTCACCGTGATCGTGCTCGGCCTGCCCATGTCCACACCCTGATGGATCGTCAGGGTGGCGGGTGCCGCCACGAGTTCGAGCTCCCGTAGATAGCCGCCGAAGGCGGCCGCCGCCGCACCCGTGGCCGGGTCCTCCACGACACCGCCGGGCGGGAACGGGTTGCGGGCGTGGAACACGGTCTCGGACTCCCGCCGGACCAGGTCGACCGTGGTCCAGTCCTCGCGGGCCATGAGGGCGGCCAGCGCCTCCATGTCGTAGTCCAGGTCGGCCAGCCGCTCGCGTGTCGCGGCGGCGAGGATCGGGTGCCGGGCTCCGGCGAAGGCCACGCGCGGCGGCAGCGCCGGGTCCAGGTCCGCGGTGGACCAGCCCAGGATCGCCAGCAGCTCGGCCAGGTCGGCCTCCGCGAGCGGTTCCGTGTGCGGGGCCACGCTCACCAGGGTCGCCGTCAGGGTGCCGTCCGCCGCCCGGTCGGTGGTCACGGGGACCGGGCCGGCCTTCGTGCGCAGCAACAGCCGGCCGGTGCCGTGGCGTTCCGCGTAGGCGACGGCCGTGGCGATCGTCGCGTGGCCGCAGAACGGCACCTCGGCGAGCGGGCTGAAGTAGCGGATGTCCAGGGTGTCGTCGTCGGCCGGCACGACGAACGCCGACTCGGAGTAGCCGAGTTCGGCGGCTGTCGCCAGCATCACCGAGTCGTCGACCCCGGTGGCGTCGAGCACCACACCTGCCGGGTTGCCTCCCGCGGGGTCGCTGCTGAAGGCCACGTAGCGCGAAATCTCCATCCGTGGACGGTAACCGCGGGCGGGGAGCGGGGCGAGTGGATTACCCGGCCACGGTGGAGTGACGCAGGTTACAGAAGAAGTCTGCGGAAGCGGCGTAATGGACGGGCCCCTCGCGGCGTCTCACACTCACAACGGCCAGACCCGGCCGCTGCCCCGCCCCCGAATCGGAGCCCCGACCATGCACGTCACCCTGGAGCAGCCGACCGGCGCCCGTCTGATCACCGACGCGGGCCAGGAAATCGCCATACCGGCCACGCTGCGCTACACCGCCGGCGACCCGCTGGCCGTGCACATCGACTTCCCGCGCCATGTCACCCTCGACGGCGAGGCCACCACCTGGACGTTCGCCCGGGTACTGCTCGGGGAAGGCCTGCGGGCCCCGGCCGGGATCGGCACCGTACGCGTCCGGCCGCGCGGGGAGTCGGACACGTCTGTCGAGTTCCACTCGCCGGTGGGGGTGGCCGTGCTCCGGTTCGCCACCGCGGACCTGTACCGCTTCCTGGCCCGCACCTACACCGTGGTCGCACCCGGCGAGGAGACCTTGGGCGCGGAACTGGACCAGGGCCTGGTGACGCTGTTCGGGGGGATGGTGTAGCCCGCTGCACCCCGCCTTCGGGAGTCCGCTCCCTCGTCGCCGGCCCCGGGACACGGAATCGTTGATCGTGCTAGGTCAACGGCCGCAGCGGCGGCCCCGCCCCGAAGGAAACCGTCGTGAAGGCTCTGCTCTCCTCCCGCCCCGTCCTGTGGTTCCTGTTCCTCTTCAACGCCGTCGTCGCCGCGGCCGCCCCCTTCGTCGTGGACGGCACGCAGGGCGTCATGACCGCCGTCGGCATGGGCGTCGTATCGCTGGGCGCCGGGGGCGAGTTGGTGCGCGGGCGCGGCCGCAAGAGGGCTGCCGCTGTGTGACCGGGCGGGTACGCGGCGCGAATTGGAGACGTGCTGTCCCGGGCCTGTACGTCCGCTGCACGGCCCCTAACCAGTGCGAAGCGAGTCTGGAGTCACTTCCACCGCAGTGAACCCACCAGACCCGTACTGGAGATGCGATGACTCGTCGTTCCCTCAGCAAGCGCGCAGCCATTGTCACCGCCACCGCCATGGTCGCCGTCGGCACCGTCGCCGCCGGCGGCGCGGTCGCAGGGCCCGGCTGGGGCGACAGCAAGCCCAGCAAGCCCGGCAAGAAGCAGATAGCCGGGCTGTTCGACCAGTGGAACAGAGCCCTGCAGACCGGCGACCCGGAGCAGGTCGCCGACCTGTACGCGAGGGACGGGGTGCTGCTGCCCACCGTCTCCAACAAGGTCCGCACCGACCGCGCCGGCATCGTCGACTACTTCGAGCACTTCCTCGCGAACAAGCCGGTCGGCACGAAGATCGAGACCCACGTCAACGTCCTCGACAGCAACTCGGCCATCGACACCGGCACTTACGAGTTCGCGCTCACCGACCCCGAGACCGGCGAGAAGAGCACCGTCGAGGCCCGCTACACCTACGCCTACGAGAAGCGCGGCGGCGAGTGGCTCATCGTCAACCACCACTCCTCGAAGATGCCCGAAGGCTGATCGTCACCTTCAGCCCGCCCCCGGGAGCGTCCCCGAGCGCCACGGTCCCGCCGTCGTCGGTCACCAGCTGCTTGACGACGGCGAGGCCGAGGCCCGAACCGGTCTTCCCGGTCAGGCCCCTGCCGCGCCAGAACCGGTCGAAGGCACGGGACTTGTCGGTGTCCGACATGCCGGGGCCCTCGTCGAGCACCGACAGCACCACCTCGTCGCCCCGTTGCTCCACCTCGACGGTGATCGTGCCGCCGTCCGGTGACACCTCAAGGGCGTTGGAGAGCACGTTGTCCAGCACCTGGTCCAGATGACCCGGGCTGGCCAGCACGAACGGCCGGCCGTCGGCACTCCCCCCGAGCGCGATGGTGACTCCGCGCTCGTCGGCGGCCGGCCTCCATACCGTCAGCCGTTCCTCCACGATCTCCCTCAGCGACAGCGGCTCCGCGGCCGACACCTTCGCCTCCGCGCGGGCGAGGACCAGCAGACCGTTGACGAGACGGCTCATCCGCACGACCTCGGCGGTCGCCTGCTCGACGTCCTCGCGCACGAACTCGTCGTCCACGCCGTCCGCGATGTTGTCCAGGGACAGGCGCAGCGCCGTGAGAGGCGTACGGAGCTGGTGCGAGGCGTCGGCCACGAAGATCCGCTGTGAGGCGACCAGGGTGTCCAGGCGTTCCGCGCCCTGGTTCAGGGTGCGGGCGAGGGTCTGGGTCTCCGGCGGACCCGTCACCGGGGAGCGCGCGGTCAGGTCGCCGTCGCTGAACTTGCTCGCCATGGAGTTCAGTTCGCGCAGCGGCGCGGTGATCCGGCGGGCGGCGAACGCGCCGATCGCGGCGGCCGCCGCCAGCACGAGCACGGCCAGGGCCGCCCGGAAGCCCCAGATCGACCACAGTCGCGTGGTCATGTCCGAGGTCGAGTAGACGATCCGTACGGCCGCGTCCCCCTGGGCCGGGACGGTGATCGTCAGGTGCTTGCCCCAGATGAAGTCGGAACCCCAGTCCGTGGACTGCTTGTTCTGCTCCACGGCCCGCGTCAGCGCCGCGTCCGCCGCGGGCCGCGGTACGTCCGGGGCGCAGCCGCCGGTGGGGGTCACCTGGACGTCGCCGGGTGTCTCGGTGCCGTAGGCCTTGGCCACCCGGGTCAGGGCGTCGCAGGAGAGGCCGTCGCCGTTGCCCAGCAGCAGCGCCATGGTCTTGGCCTCGCGCAGGACGGACAGTTCGGTGTCGTCGCGCAGCTGCTTGGTGAGCGTGAAGGCGACCGGCACGGTGAACAGGAAGATGGCGACCGCGACGAGCAGGATGTAGCTGCGGATGAGCTGGCGGTTCATGAGGCGCTGCTGCCCGCGGCGATCTCCAGCCGGAAACCGACCCCCCGTACCGCCTCGATCGTGATCGCCCCGGCCAACTTCCGCCGCAGCGCCGCCACATGCACGTCCAGCGTCTTGGTCGGGCCGAACCAGTTCGCGTCCCAGACCGCCTCCATGATCTGCTCGCGCGACATCAGCGCCCCGGGCTCCTCGGTGAGGAAGGCCAGCAGGTCGTACTCCTTGGGCGCGAGCGCCACCTCCTCGCCGTCCAGCCGGACGCGGGCCGCCTTGCGGTCGATGGTGAGGCGGTCGCCGTAGCGGTCGGGGCCGGCGTCGGCGGCGGGCGTACGCGGCTGAACGCGGCGCATCACGGCTCGTATCCGCGCGATGACCTCGCGGACCCCGAACGGCTTGGAGACGTAGTCGTCCGCGCCGAGCTCAAGGCCGACCACCCGGTCCGTCTCGTCGCTGCGCGCGCTGATCACGATGATCGGCACGTCGCCGCGCTCGCGCAGCGCCTTGCAGACGTCGAGTCCGTCGGTGTCGGGCAGACCGAGATCGAGGAGCACGACGTCGTAGGGATCGCTGTGGCTCAGCGCCGCGCCGCCCGTGGTGACCCAGGCCACCTCGAAGCCGTAGCGCAGGAGCCCTCGCCGGAGCGACTCGGCGACCGGTTCGTCGTCTTCCACCAGAAGTACGCGCACACGGCGAACCATAGTGGTTGAACTTTAAAGACGTCCGGCCGCCGAGCCCATGACCGGGCAGAACGGGAGTTACCACATGATCGGCAGCCGCTCCGGGATCCGCTTCATGAAGCCCGTCCGCCACACCAGCTGCTCGATCGGCACCGCGAGCCGCAGCTTCGGCATCCGCTCCAGCAGGGTCTGAAGGGCGATCTCGGCGTGCCTGCGGCCGAGGGCGGTGGCGGGGCAGTAGTGGCGTCCGCCGCCGAAGGAGAGGTGGGCTGTGGCGTTCTCCCGGCCGAGGTCGACCCGGTGCGGGTCGGGGAAGGCGGCCGGGTCGAAGTTCGCGCCCTCGACGAGGACCAGCACGAGGTCGCCCTTGCGGACGTCGACGTCTGCGAGCCGTACGTCGTCCAGGGCGAGGCGCGGCAGGCCGTCGCCGATGGACAGGTTGATGCGCAGGAGCTCCTCGACGGCCGCCGGGATCTTTCCGTTGTCCGCGACCAGCTCGGCCTGGAGGTCCGGGTGCTGGATCAGCGACACCAGGGCCATGGTCAGGAAGCCCGCGGTGGAGATGACCCCGGCGCCGAACATCGTCACGCCGACCGTCGCGAGCATCTCGTCGGTCAGTTGGGCGTACTCGGGGTCCGCGCGCAGGGCGGCGAGCTCGGCCATCAGACCGGTCGTCGCCGGGTCGTCGAGCCGCTCGGTCATGTAGGCGATGTCCCGGTCCCAGTTGAGCCGGGCGCCCGTGACGGGACAGGCCGAGTTCATGAACGCGATGTCCAGGCTCCGCATCAGCCGGGGCGCGTCCGCGTGCGGGATGCCGAGGATGCGGCAGTGCATGCCCGCGGAGTACGGGTCGGCGAAGCCGCCGCGCAGGTCCGCCGGAGCGCCCTCGCGCATCAGGGCGTCGACCAGCTCGCCGGCGCGGGAGCGCATCCACTCGGCCAGGCCGGGGCTCTTCGGGTTCAGCGCCTTCAGCACGGCCTTGCGCAGCCCGGCGCCGGTGATGTTCCCCATGTTGTTGACGACCTCGGGCGGGATCGTCAGCGCGTACTGGCGGGGCACGCCCGGGGCGGAGGTGTCCTTGAGGCTGAAGCGGGGGTCTTCGAGGACCTGCTTGCACAGGTCGTACGACGACACCAGCCAGGCCTCGTCGCCGGCGATGGTGCGCACCCGGCGCACGGGAGTGCCGGCGCGCAACTCCTCGACCTCGTGCGGGAGCTGGTCGCCGCGCCAGGAGAAGGGGAAGTCGATGGGGGTCTCAGTGAGCATCGGTGGTTCCCTCGGTCGGCGTGACGATGGCGTGTCCCTGGTTGCGGGAGGCGCGCAGTCCGGCGCCGCGGGAGTAGAGCAGCTCGGCCATCGGCAGCAGCTGGTGGTAGCAGTTGAGGGAGGACGGGACACCGAGGATGGCGGGGGTGTCCAGGAAGAGCGGGGCCTCGGCGCAGACGTAGGCGAGGCAGACCTCGCGCTGGGCGGCGCTCACCCGTCCCGCCCGGCCGTCCAGGAAGGAGTCGACGAGCTTCTCGCAGGTCGTGCGGAACTCGTCGTCGGTGGCGAGGCGGGCCTGGAGACGGTCGTGGATCTCCCGGTACGCCGCGTTGCCGCGGAAGTCGGACATGGCGTGGGCGTGCAGGCGGGTGCCGTCCGGGTCGGCCGCCTCGACGGCGCCGAGGACCTTGGCCCGTACCCCGCGCAGGTTCTTCACCGCCTTGCGGCGGGCGTCCTCGGGCGGATAGCCGGACGCCGCGTACATCTCGGCCACGTACAGGTCCGTGTAGACGAAGTCGACCCGTTCGAAGCGGGCGAGGCCCCAGCGGGCCAGGTCGTGGACCCGGCGGGCGGAGAAGTAGCTGTTGCCGGGGGAGACGCCGACCACGGCGTGGTCGCCGGCGGTGCGGATGACCTCGCAGTGCGGGGTGAAGGGCTGGATCTTGAATGAGCCGGCCGGAGAATCCGTATCGGCTGATGTGACGTGCTGGATCTCGGAAGCGGTCGCAGTCGTCAAAGGATGCGGGTCCTTCGCGTCGCTAGTCCCGATGGAGCCTTGTGCCCCTGGTGTGGCGACGACGACGCGAAGTTAGTGTGCGACTACGGAGAGCGTCAATGGTGAGGGGGGTGGTGAGCTGTGCCACTTCTTCGTGTGCCGTGCCCTGCGCCGGGCAGACACCACCCCGAGCGTCCGAATCTCACCATCTGGGAACCCCAAGGTCGTTTTCGGACGCTCTATAGACTGAGCCGACACACACGGACTGAGCGAGGAGCGCACGTGGGCCTTGTCGTGCAGAAGTACGGAGGCTCCTCCGTAGCCGATGCCGAGGGCATCAAGCGCGTCGCCAAGCGGATCGTGGAAGCCAAGAAGAACGGCCACCAGGTGGTTGCCGTGGTTTCCGCGATGGGCGACACGACGGACGAGCTGATCGATCTCGCCGAGCAGGTATCCCCGATCCCTGCCGGACGCGAGCTCGACATGCTGCTGACCGCCGGAGAGCGGATCTCCATGGCATTGCTGGCCATGGCGATCAAAAACCTGGGCCACTCGGCCCAGTCGTTCACCGGCAGCCAGGCAGGTGTCATCACCGACTCGGTCCACAACAAAGCCCGGATCATCGATGTCACGCCGGGCCGGATCCGCACCTCGGTGGACGAGGGCAACATCGCCATCGTCGCCGGTTTCCAGGGCGTGAGCCAGGACTCCAAGGACATCACCACGCTGGGCCGCGGCGGGTCCGACACCACCGCCGTGGCGCTGGCCGCCGCGCTCGACGCCGAGGTGTGCGAGATCTACACCGACGTCGACGGTGTGTTCACCGCCGACCCGCGCGTGGTCAAGAAGGCGAAGAAGATCGATTGGATCTCCTTCGAGGACATGCTGGAGCTGGCTGCGTCCGGCTCGAAGGTGCTGCTCCACCGCTGCGTGGAGTACGCCCGCCGGTACAACATCCCGATCCACGTCCGGTCCAGCTTCAGCGGACTGCGGGGCACGTGGGTCAGCAGCGAGCCGATCGAAGGGATCAAGCAGGTGGAGCAGGCCATCATCTCCGGTGTCGCGCACGACACCTCCGAGGCCAAGGTCACGGTCGTCGGTGTGCCGGACAAGCCGGGCGAGGCCGCCGCGATCTTCCGCGCGATCTCCGACGCCGAGATCAACATCGACATGATCGTGCAGAACGTGTCCGCCGCCGCCACCGGTCTGACGGACATCTCCTTCACGCTGCCGAAGTCCGAGGGCCGCAAGGCCATCGACGCCCTGGAGAAGAACAAGGGCGGCATCGGCTTCGACTCGCTGCGCTACGACGACCAGATCGGCAAGATCTCCCTGGTCGGCGCCGGTATGAAGACCAACCCGGGCGTCACGGCCGACTTCTTCAAGGCGCTGGCCGACGCCGGTGTGAACATCGAGCTGATCTCGACCTCCGAGATCCGTATCTCGGTCGTCACCCGCGCCGACGACGTCAACGAGGCCGTGCGCGCCGTGCACTCCGCCTTCGGGCTCGACTCCGACAGCGACGAGGCTGTCGTGTACGGAGGCACCGGGCGATGACCCGACGACCGACGCTCGCGGTCGTGGGAGCGACCGGGGCCGTGGGCTCGGTCATGCTCCAGATCCTGTCCCAGCGTGCGGACATCTGGGGCGAGATCCGTCTGATCGCCTCGCCGCGCTCGGCCGGCCGCAAGCTGACCGTGCGCGGCGAGGAGGTCGAGGTGGTGGCGCTGACCGAGGAGGCCTTCGCCGGGATCGACGTCGCGATGTTCGACGTACCGGACGAGGTGGCCGCCCAATGGGCGCCGATCGCCGCCGCCAAGGGCGCGGTGGTGGTGGACAATTCGGGCGCCTTCCGGATGGATCCGGAGGTGCCCCTGGTCGTGCCCGAGGTCAATTCGCACGTGGTGCGCAGGCGGCCGCGCGGCATCGTCGCCAACCCCAACTGCACGACCCTCTCCATGATCGTGGCGCTCGGCGCGCTGCACGCCGAGTTCGGGCTGCGCTCCCTGGTGGTGTCCTCCTACCAGGCGGTGAGCGGGGCCGGCCGCGCCGGCGTCGACACCCTGCGCCAGCAGCTGTCCCTGGTCGCCGGTACGGAACTGGGGACCAGCCCCGGAGACGTACGGCGGGCCATCGGCGAGAACACCGGGCCGTTCCCGGAGCCGGTCGCGCTGAACGTCGTGCCGTGGGCCGGGTCGCTGCGCGAGGACGGCTGGTCCTCGGAGGAGATGAAGGTGCGGGACGAGTCCCGCAAGATCCTCGGGCTGCCGAAGCTGCCGGTCGCGGTGACCTGTGTGCGGGTGCCGGTGCTGACCGGGCACTCGCTGACCGTGCACGCCCGCTTCGAGAACGAGGTCACCGTCGCCAAGGCGCGCGAGATCCTGGCCACCACGCCGGGCGTCGTGCTGTACGACGACCCGGAGGCCGGTGAGTTCCCGACGCCCGCCGATGTCGTGGGCACGGACCCGACCTGGGTCGGCCGGGTGCGGCGCGCGCTGGACGATCCGACGGCGCTCGAACTCTTCGTCTGCGGGGACAATCTGCGCAAGGGCGCGGCCCTCAACACCGCACAGATCGCCGAGCTCGTGGCGGCGGAGTTCTCGTGAAGCGGCCGCGCCGCAGGAAAACTCGCTGGGCACCCGGCGGATCGTTTGTAGGATCTGTGTGAAAAGTGTGAGCTGATCGATGGTCCGGACCACTTGAACCGGACCTGGCCGGCAGCCGAAGATTTTTCTCCCCGCCCTTGCAACCGCTTGCAGGGCGGGGAGCGTCTTTGCGGTCGCCCTTATGGGGCGTGGAGACGCGTTTTTCTGTGGCGTGGGGACGCCACGAGCAGGGCGTGGGGACGCTCTGCTTATTGAGGACATAAGGGAAGAGCGGGTAGGCATGTGGGCGTTTGACGCACGGTCAGCTGTGCTGCCTGGGACGAGACCGTCCGGAGCGGGAACCGGAGGGTCGATTGCGAGGACTGGCGCAAAAGTGACGTCCGGCACGTACAACCCTCTTGGGGGGACGCGTGTCAAACAGGCGTGGCAGAGGTACTCGACTTCAGCGCGGCGACCCGCGGTACGGCCCTACGGCCGCCCCGTCGGACCGTCCGACCCCGCATGCCCGGTGCGCCCGGCGGCGGCATGCCGGTGATCGCGCCCATGCCCGCAGCGCGGCCCACCCGCATCCCGAGTCAGCGTGACGGTGCCGAGCACGCGGAGAACACCGCGGCGGCCGGCACGACCGTCGATCACCTCACCGAGACCTACCGGGCGCACTACCGCTCCCTGCTGGGTCTCGCGGCCCTCCTCCTCGACGACACCGCCTCCTGCGAGGACGTCGTCCAGGAGGCCTTCATCCGCGTCCACTCCGCGCGCAAGCGGGTGCGGGATCCGGAGAAGACACTGGCGTATCTGCGCCAGACCGTCGTGAACCTCTCCCGCTCCGCCCTGCGCCGCCGCATACTCGGCCTGAAGCTGCTGTCCAAGCCGATGCCCGACATGGCGAGCGCGGAGGAGGGGGCCTACGACCAGCTCGAGCGGGACTCCCTCATCAAGGCGATGAAGGGCCTGCAGCGCCGCCAGCGCGAGGTGCTCGTCCTGCGCTACTTCGCGGACATGACCGAGGCTCAGGTCGCCGAGACGCTCGGCATCTCGCTGGGCTCGGTGAAGGCCTACGGCTCGCGCGGCATCGCGGCGCTGCGGGTCGCCATGGAGGCGTCGGCATGAGCGACGACCATGACGGGCGGCCCGAGCCGGCGAAGCGGCCGGACGAGCAACAGCCGAAGCAATCGCACGCTGGGAACCGAACTGTGAACCACGGCCCCGACGACCAGGGCCCCGAGGGGCTCGTCTCGGACGAGCTGGAACTGCGCCGCATGCTGCACGACGTGGTCCAGGAGATCGAGCCGCGCGACGGCACCCTGGACCATCTGCGCCGGGCGGTGCCCGCCCGGCGGGCACGCAAGCGGCAGGCGCTCGTCGGCATGGCGGCCGCGGCCCTCTTCATCGGCACCGCCGTCCCGGCCCTGGTGCACGTGTCCAACTCCACCGGCCCCAACGTCAACCCGGCGAACGCCGGCCATGGCGAGCAGGCCCAGGGCGGGGCGGGTCAGGGCAAGGAGACCAACGGCGGCCAGAGCACCTCGGGCGGCTCCTCGGGCAAGACCGAGGACCAGGGCAAGGGGCACGACAAGGACGAGGACAAGGACCCCGGTACCGGTACGGGCACCGGACCCGGAAGCTCCGCCGACCCCTCCGCCCCCAGCGCCGCCGACGTCACGCCGTGTACCGCCGACCAGCTCGGCACCTCCGGCGGGAGCGCGGACGGGCCCGACCCGTCCGGCACGGTGTACGGCACTTTCCGCTTCAGCAACATCTCGACGGTCGACTGCACGGTGAGCAGCCCCGGCACGGTCAGCTTCGTGACGGGCGGAGCGGCGGACGCCACGAAGATCTCCGCGATCCGGCATGTCGCGGGCGACGCGGCGGCCGGTCTGCCCGACCCGGCCCAGGAACTCACGTCCCTCGCCCTCAAGCCGGGCGAGTCGTACGCGGTGAAGTTCGCCTGGATCCCCTCGGAGACCTGCCCCACCACGACCGACCCCACGACCGGCGGCCCGGGCGGTGGCGAACCCTCACCCGACCCGACCCCGACCGACCCCACCAGCGGCACCACCGAGGGCAGCTCCACGGGCACCGACTCGGGTACCTCGACGCAGCTGCTGAGCGAGGACACCACCCTCGACGGCAGCGTCACGATCACCAACACGACGGCGGCGGGAGCCCCGACGGCCACGGTGGTCGTGTCCAACGCCTGCGCGGGGGCCATCTACTGGACGGGCGTGCTGGCGGGGGCGTAGCCCGTAGCCGCACCCCGTGGCGGTCTCAGACGCCGGACGGGCTGGAGACGGGCTCCTCGTCCGGCGTCAGCCCGAGCTCCGCGTCCCGGATGAACTCCACCTCGCGGCGCAGCAGCCGGAACCACATGAAGACCACGAAGCCGGCGAAGACGAACCACTCGCCGGTGTAGCCCAGGTTCTGGAACGCCTTCAGGTCGAGGCCGGTGTCGTCGGCGGCGGCCGCCGGGACCGGCCGCATGCCGGAGTCGGCCTTGGCGAGGGTGATCCAGCCGTCGTAGACGTCGTACGGCACCAGGTTCACCAGCGACGCCGCGCTGATCGCCCCCGTCTGGCCGACGGGCAGGCCTCCCTGGCCGGGCACGCCGTTCTCCCCGGGCACCTCGGACGCCTGGAGCGCGCCGGTGACCGTGACCTCGCCGGTGGGTGCGGCGGGAGCGTCGGCCGGGTCAGCCCTGCCCGGCAGCCAGCCCCGCACGACCGGCAGCGCCCTGCCGTCGGCGGTGCGCAGCAGCGTCAGGACGTAAGTGCCCTGCTTGCCGTCGAGCTTGCGGTCCGGGACGAGCAGCTGCTTGGCGTACCGGCCGGTCGCGGTGGCCTGCCGGCCCGACGTCGCCTTGTCCACCGGCAGCAGCTCGGCGAGCGGCCGGGCGGCCTCCCGCTTGTTCTCCGCGGCCTGCTCACCCGCGTTGCGATGGTCCTGCACCCGCGCCTCGAACCGGCTCAGCTGCCAGGACCCCATGAACACGCAGAAGGGGATGGCGAGCAGCACGAAGACGTTGATCCCCCACCAACGGGGCGTCAGCAGAAACCGGTACACACCGTCAACGGTACGGGGGCCCCGTGGCGGGACCGCCCGCGGGGTCAGTACGGCCGGCTCGCCTTCAGCGAGTACATCAGCGGGATCCGCGGCTGGCCCGCCGGAAAGCGGTGGTAGCCGTCCCGCTCCTCGAAGGTCTCGAAGCGGCGGAACAGCGAGACGTCGTGTTCGTGCAGGAACTCGATGCGCAGGCCCGTCGCCGCGAGCGCGGTCACGACCTCGCCGATCGGGTGCTGCCACTCGACGCTGCGGTTGTTGACCGTGTCCGTGCTGTCGGAGGCGTAGGTGCCGGGGATGTCGTACACCTGGGCGTCGCGGTCGAAGTAGTCGCGGACCACCCGGGAGCCCGTCTCGTCGTCGAGGACCTCGGTGAGGGGATGGAACTCGGCGAGGTAGAGGAACCCGCCCGGCGCGACGAGCGAGGCGGCCGTCTCGGCCCAGCGTGTGAGGTCGGGCAGCCAGCACAGCGCGCCGCCGCCGGTGTAGACGATGTCGTAGGACGGGTCGGGCACCGCGTCCGCCGCGTCGTACACATCGGACGCGACGAAGGCGGCCCGGTCGGGTCCGAGGCCGAGGTCGGCGGCGAGTGCGCGGGCCGCGTCCACCGCCGGTGCGGAGAAGTCCAGGCCCACGACGCGGGCGGCGCCGTGCCGGGCCCAGGACAGGGTGTCCAGGCCCATGTGGCACTGCAGGTGCAGCAGCGAGCGCCCCGTGACGTCCCCGACCTCCGCCCGCTCGAAGTCGCGCAGGGGGTCGGTGCCGGCACGGAATCCGTCGAGGTCGTAGAAGGCGCCTACGGCGTGCAGCGGGACGCGTTCGTCCCACAGGGCACGGTTGGCATCATTCCAGTCCGTGGGGGTGGTGGAGGGCATGGTCACGAAGTTATCCACAGGCTGGGGACCTCGCCAGCGAATTTGTCGTCCGGGCCAGGCACTATGGGGCCATGACTGAGAGCCACGGGTCCGATTCGCGGGATCGCCAGATGCAGGACAAGGACATGCCGGACTGGGAGAAGCGCTTCCGGGCGCCGCGGGTGTCGCTGCCCGACTGGGCGGAGGACGCACCGGACCGCTCCTTGTTCGTGTCGAACGCCACGGGGACGTACGAGCTGTATGCCTGGGACCGTTCGACGGGCGAGCAGCGCCAGGTGACGGACCGGCCGAACGGCACGACGGACGGCGTGCTCACCCCGGACGGCGCCTGGATCTGGTGGTTCGACGACAAGGACGGCGACGAGTTCGGCGTCTGGCGCCGCCAGCGGTTCGACGGCGGCGAGGACGAGCTCGCCGCGCCGGGCCTGGACCCGTCGTACCCGGCGGGCCTGGCCCTCGGCCGGGACGGGCGTACGGCGATCGTGGGCCGCTCGACGGACGAGGACGGCACGACCGTCCACCTGGCCCGCACCGGCGAGCCCCCGGTGGAGATCTACCGCCACCGCGAGTCCGCGGGCGTCGGCGACCTGTCGCACGACGGCACGCTGATCGCCGTCGAGCACACCGAGCACGGCGACGCGATGCACTCGGCCCTGCGCGTCCTGCGCCCGGACGGCTCGGCGGTCGCCGAGCTCGACGACACCAAGGGCGGCAGCGAGGAGCTGGGCCTGGAGGTCCTGGGCTTCGCCCCGGTGGACGGGGACACCCGGCTGCTCATCGGGCATCAGCGGCGTGGCCGCTGGGAGCCGCTGGTGTGGGACGTGGCGACGGGGGAGGAGTCGGACCTCGCGCTGGAGCTGCCGGGCGATGTGAGCGCGGAGTGGTATCCCGACGGCACCGGACTGCTGATCGTGCACAGCTTCGAGGCGCGCAGCGAGCTGTTCCGGTACGACCTGGCCCGACGTGAGCTGGAGCGCGTGCCGACCCCGGCGGGCTCGGTGTCGGGGGCGACGGCCCGGCCGGACGGCAGCGTGGAGTACATGTGGTCGTCGGCGGCGGAGCCGTCGGCGGTGCGCTCGACGACCGGACAGGTCGTCCTGGACCCGCCCGGCATGAAGTCCCCCGGCTCGGTCGCCGTCGAGGACGTGTGGGTGGAGGGCCCCGGCGGCCGCATCCACGCGCTGGTGCAGCGCCCCGCGGGCGCCGAGGGCCCACTCCCCACCGTGTTCGACATCCACGGCGGCCCGACCTGGCACGACAGCGACGCGTTCGCGGCGGGCCCGGCGGCCTGGGTGGACCACGGGTACGCGGTCGTGCGGGTCAACTACCGCGGCTCGACCGGCTACGGCCGCGCCTGGACCGACGCCCTCAAGCACCGGGTCGGCCTGATCGAGCTGGAGGACATCGCGGCGGTCCGTCAATGGGCGGTGACATCGGGCCTGGCCGACCCGGCCCGTCTCATCCTGACCGGCGGCTCCTGGGGCGGCTACCTCACCCTCCTCGGCCTCGGCGCCCAGCCGGACGCGTGGACGGTGGGCATCGCGGCGGTCCCCGTCGCCGACTACGTCACGGCGTACCACGACGAGATGGAGGCGCTGAAGGCCATGGACCGCACCCTCCTGGGCGGCACCCCGGAGGAGGTACCGGAGCGCTACGAGGCCTCGTCCCCGCTGACCTACGTCGACGACGTCACGACCCCGGTCTACATCTCGGCGGGTGTGAACGACCCGCGCTGCCCGATCCGCCAGATCGACAACTACGTGAAGCGTCTTCAGGCCCGCGGCGCGGTGCACGAGGTGTACCGGTACGACGCCGGGCACGGATCGCTGGTGGTGGACGAGCGGATCAAGCAGGTCCGGCTGGAACTGGACTTCGCGGAGCGGCACTTGAAGGGGCGGCGCGATTCCTGAACCGTTCCTAATCAGTGAGCAGGAGTGAGTCTTGGACCCATGCCTGGTCACTGCGGACACCCCGAACGGTTTTGGATGTCCTGGTCGCCCGCGTACTCGCCGCGTCCGGCGGCACGGATCGTGTCCGTGGTCCGGGGATGCGGAGGCGGGGTCCCTCACGCCCAGGGGCACGCCGGTCGGTCTGGACGGTCCGATGCCCGTGCACATCGCTCTGGTGTGCACGGGGCGGTGTCGTCCGTCGCCGGATCGGGTGCCCCTGGGCGCGTCGCCCGATCGCGATGCTCGCCGCATCGTGCCGGGTGGTCTTACGAGTGGGGCCGGCCATCGGCTTTTGCCAGTGCTGGGCGCCCCACTTGCTGGTGTAGGCCGGGTCCACGGCGATGATCGCGATACCTGTGGCGTCGGCCATGGAGGCCAGCCGGGCGCGGAGCTTGCCGGTCGGCATGCCGGAGATCAGCTGCCGGAATCGGCGCTTGCGCCCGTGCTTCTCTCTGGTTTTCTCGGCCTGGAAGTCGAGGTCTTCGACCGCGATGGCCTTGACGCCGCAGCTCTTGGCCCAGTTCAGCAGCCGCGTGAGGGCGTGCCGTACCTGGGCGTCGCGGTGCTGGGCGTTGCCAGACAGGTCGTAGAAGAACCGGCGCGGCCGGCCGATCGGGTTGCCGTGAGTGTCCAGGCGCCATGCGGCGAGGTGGTCGACATTGGTGTCCACGCCGATCACGCCATCGGTGAGGGCGGCTTCCAGTGGGATGGTCTTGGTGGGTGGGATCTGCCAGGAGGCGTCCACGTACCAGCGCCCGCGCCCCGTGTCGTAGTGGGCGCGGTAGGCCACCGCCCGGTTGGCCTCCACACGGTCGGCCCACTCCTTCCCCCGGTGAGGGAACCGCACCTTCGCAGCGAGTACGTACCGGCCGTGCCTGGCGTTCGCCAGGTCGGCGAGCGGGGCCGGGAGCTTGATCGACACTTCGCCCTCGGGCGTGATGCGGATCGTCTCGTTGCCGAACCTCTTACCCGACTCGCCGTCCGCCTGGAGGAACCAGCGCCCGGCTTCCCACCGCTCACGCCACTCGACCTCGGCCAGCTGCGCCTTGTCGAGGTTGCGGCGGGTGCCCAGCAGACGTTTACCGCCACGCACGACATGCACTCGGCCCGCTTCCCGGTCGGCCCGAACCTGGTCGAGCCGGTCCTCCAGCACATGCAGCCGTCGCGTCTTGTGGAACCACTCGTGCGCGGAGCGGTAGCCGCCCGGAGCCCGCTTGGTGCCCTTCTCCCCGACCGGCAGCGACAGCCGGAGCCGGATCGTTGTGATACCGGCTTCGAGGGACTGCACGTGCGCGGCCTGACTGCGCCGGGCGAGCGCCCACTGGTCATGCGTGGCCTTCGTGATCGACCCCGCCCACCTGGACGACGACTCGGCCGTCAGACCCCGCTTACGGGCCGCCCATGACTCGGTGGAGTGCTCCAGGCCGTCAGCGCAACGCGCTTTGAGGTCCTTCGAGGCGAGCGAGCCCAGGTGCGCACCCACCAAGCGTAGAACCTTCTCATCCTCAGGCGTGAGGTCTTTGAGCCGGGTACGTACCGCCACACCGGACGGGCCGAGAGCGACGAACGGCGCGGCGATCGGGCGGAGGTCAGCCATGTTCGGCGGCTTCCAGTGCCTTGCGGGCGCGGTTCTTCGCCGACCTGCGCCCGTACAGGCGGGCGCAGAACGAGGTCAGCACCTCCACCATGTCCCGCACCAGGTCGTCTTCGACCTCGCCGTCGTCCAGCACCAGCAGGCGACGGCCCGTCGCGGACAAGGCGGCCTCGACAAGCTCGACGTTCATCCGGCCGAGCCGGTCCTTGTGCTCCACCATCACGCAGGTCACGCGCGGGTCGGCCAGCAGGCGCCGGGCCTTGGGACGGTAGCCGTTCATCCCGGAAGCGATCTCCGCCTCAACACGAACGACTCGGTGACCGGCCTTCGCTGCCCACGCCGACAGCCGAGCGACCTGGCGTTCCAGATCGCTCTTCTGATCGTGCGAGGACACGCGGGCATATAGGCCCAGACCGCCGATGGCCTCGGGCGTGGTGTTCGCGTCGATGTTCACCAGGATCGTGCGCGGCCCGACCCGCTGAGCCGGTACCGGCAACGTCCCCTCACGGAACCAGCGATACGCGGTCTGCGGATGCACGCCCTGCGTCTTCGCCCATTCCGTGAGATTCACGCTCTGACAACGACACTCACTCATACATGGTTACGCTCACTTACCCGACTTCGAGGACCAGCAGGTGGAGACCCCGCCCGCCCGTAGTGGGCTGAGCCTTTCGACGTCGGCCCGCGCATGCGTCTCCCAGCCATCGCGGGCCGACCGCTCATGACCTCGGTGCCGTCCGAGCCAGGCAACTGCCAAGCCGACTTGTAACGTTCGGCGGGCCGGCGGCACTGAGAGGTATGAGCCATGACGACCTGCGTGCACTGTTCGTCAACTGCACGCTGAAGAAAAGCCCGGAGCGCAGCCACACGCAGGGCCTGATCGACCTCAGCTCGCGGATCATGGAGAAGCAGGGCGTCCAGGTCGAGCACCTGCGGCCGATCGACCACGAGATCGCCACCGGTGTGTGGCCGGACATGACCGAGCACGGCTGGGAGCGCGACGCGTGGCCGTCGATCTACCAGCAGGTGATGTCCGCCGACATCCTCGTCCTCGCCGGCCCGATCTGGCTCGGTGACAACAGCTCGGTCGCCAAGCTGGTCATCGAGCGCCTCTACGCCTGCTCGGGCCTTCTCAACGACGCCGGTCAGTACGCCTATTACGGGCGTGTGGGCGGCTGTCTGATCACCGGCAACGAGGACGGCGCCAAGCACTGCGCCATGAACGTCCTGTACAGCCTGCAGCACCTGGGATACACCATCCCGCCGCAGGCGGACGCCGGCTGGATCGGAGAGGCCGGGCCGGGCCCCTCGTATCTCGATCCGGGCTCCGGCGGACCCACCAACGACTTCACCAACAGGAACACCACCTTCATGACGTGGAACCTGTTGCATCTGGCACGGCTGCTCAAGGACGCCGGCGGCATTCCGGCGCACGGGAACCAGCGGTCGCGGTGGGACGCGGGGTGTCGGTTCGACTTCGAGAATCCGGAATATCGCTGAGTCATGCAACGAAAGGCCGAAGAAATGACTGTTGAGACCACCGAAACCGTCCCCACCTGTGCCTACCCGGGCTGCACCAATCCGACCGAGCCGCACGCCCCGGACGCGCAGGGTCCGGCGTCGCGCTACTGCGGGCACCCCGAGCACAACGCGCTCGGCGCGTTCCGGAAGTTCCGCGCCAAGCGGCAGCAGCGCAAGGAGGACAAGCGCGTGGCGGCCGAGGCCAAGAAGGCGGCCAAGGACGATGCGAGGGGGCCCGAGGCGCCGGTCGCCGGGCAGGCCTGGCCCGTCGTCGAGCAGCCGGTACCGGTTCCCGTCGCCGCCTCCGAGCAGCCCGCGCAGGCGCCCGTCGCCGAGCCTTCCGAGCAGGCGCTCATGGAAGCCGTGGACAGCGAAATGGCGGCACTGGCGGCCACGTCGACGGCCGACGGCGACCGTGCCGCCCAGTCACGCGACGACCTCGTCGCGCTGATCAAGCAGCTCGCCACCGAACTGCCCTCCTACATAGAGGAGTTGGCGATCATCACCGACTCCGCGGCGGCCGAGGCCCGGATCGAGACGGTCACCCGCGCCTGCGCGCAGCGCATCCTGGCCGCCGAGGAGCGCGCCACGCTCGCGGAGGAGGCGGCCGAGATGGCCGTCACCGCGCTCGACGCCGCGAAGGAGAAGTTCGCCGAGGAGACCGACGCGATCCGTGAGGAGACGGGCGCTCAGGTGGCGGACGCCGTGTTCGTCCGGGCCGAGCTGGAGCGCTACCGCGAGCGGGTCGGGATGCTCGAGGTCAGGCTCGACGCCGTCCGCGACGAGGCCGACGAGCTGCGCCGCGCCAGGGCCACGCACACCGCGGCACCCGAGCAGCCGCACCCTGCCGCTCCCGAGAACTGCTGACGGCCGGCGGCCCGGCAGGCACCTGATTTCCGGAAGAGCGGCGGGCGTTCATCTGTAACGTTCGCCGCTCTTTCCGTCTCTGAATGCCAACACCCGAACAAGAAACGGAAAAACCCTCATGTGCCGAAACAAGCGCCCCGTCCTCTGGATCACCACCGCGGTGGTCGTCGTCGCGGCAGCCGTCGGGCTCTACCTCTTCCAGCCCTGGCGGCTGTTCACCACGGAGCGCGTGGACGAGGCGGCTCCCGTGGCCCCCGCCCGGCCGGGAGCAGCGGCCAAGCCGTCGGCGACCGGCGCCTTCATCACCCACGAGCACGAGACCAGCGGCTCGGTGCAGGTCCTGGACCTCGACGGCGGGAAGGCGACGCTGCGGCTGACGGACCTGCGCACCTCCGACGGCCCGGCCCTGCACGTGTGGCTCAGCGACCAGCCGGTCAAGAAGGACGGCGGCGGCAACCTCGACGACGGCAAGCACATCGACCTGGGCGACCTCAAGGGCAACGAGGGCAACCAGAACTACGCGATCCCGGCGGGCACCGACCTGAACAAGTTCACGACGGTGACGATCTGGTGTGAGCGGTTCAGCGTGTCGTTCGGCGCGGCCGAGCTGAAGCAGAGCGCCTGACGGAACCGGATCGCGCCGGTAAAGCAGTGGGGCGGGTGGCCATGCCACCCGCCCCACTGCTGTGTGAAACCTCTCAGGACACCAGGATCGGGACGAGCAGCGCCACGCACGTGATCAGGCTCCACAGCGCAGGGGCCGCACTCAGCGTCTGCTCGTGACGGGCGGCCGCGCGGGCCGCGGTCGCCTCACTGCGGGTCAGGTGCCACGGCCCGACCCGCTCCTCGAGGCGCTGGTACACCAGGCCCAGTACGGCGCCGTAGGCGAGGTGGCCGACCAGCGACGGGAAGGACACGGCCAGCGCGGCGGCGCTCCACCGGGGGTCGGCCCCGAGCAGCACGGGAAGCAGCGTCAGGTTGCCGAGAACCCACCAGAGGAAGCCGTAGGACACGCCCCAGCCGATCCCCGAGGCCGGGTCGAAGCTGCGCCGGCGGAAGAAGACCGCGTAGGTGACGCCGACGACCTGGGAGATCAGCAGATGGATGACGAGGCCCACGACCGCGGACCGGGAGCCGACCAGGGCCGCGACGACCGGCAGGTAGCCCACGGCGACCATGACACCGGTGAAGATCACGCCGCCCGCCAGCCCGGCGATGACGCCGTGCCAGACCGAGATCACCCGCCCGCCGGCGAGGCGTCCCTCCAGGGCGTGCCGTACGTCGTCGGAGAACACCGCCCGCGACAGGCCGCCGAGCCAGCCGGTGACGAGGGCCGTACCGGCGCCGAGCAGCAGGTGGCCGGGCAGGGACGCCACGGCGGTGCGCACCGCGGCCGGCGTCCACTGAAGCCCGTCGCCGTCCAGCAGCGGCGCGATCGTGACCGCCGCGAGCACCCACCACGCGAAGCCGAAGGCGGCGCCGCGGATCAGGGCCGGGCCGGAGCCCTCGCGGGGATCACCGAAGAACACCGCGTACGAGGCCCCGACCAGCACCCCGACGAGCAGCCCCTTCCAGCCGAGCCCGAGCACCGGGGAGACGAGCAGCCCGGCGGCCGACGCGCGCACCAGGAGGCCGGGCCTGAACTCCCGTTCCCTGTGCACCAGCAGGGCGAGGACGGAGGCCGTGGCCGCTCCGTAGGCGAGGTGGCCGAACAGGCTGGGGATCAGCGCCTGCGCCGTCTCCACGTCCCAGGCCACCGGCTTGCCCAGCAGGACCGGCAGCAGCGTCAACGGCCCGAGGAACCACCACAGCACGCCGTACGCGAGCCCCCAGAACAGCAGCTCGCGCTGGCGCGTCACGAGGGCGCCGAAGACGGCCCCGATGACCGCCGCGATCAGCAGGTGGACGCCGAAGCCCACGACGGGCGAGTCGGTCCTGACGATCGCCGCGACGGTGGGCAGATACCCGATCTCCGCCATCACGGCGCCGAAGACCAGCCCTCCCACGAGGCCGGCGAGTGCTCCGAGTCCGGCGTTACGCATGACGATCACCCTTCGACGAAACGGTCGGGCCGGTGGAGACGGCCGAGGTGCCCGAGAGGGCGATGTCCCTGGGGAAGACCAGGTCGAGGGTCCAGTCGGCGAGTACGCGCAGCCGCTTCTCCGCCGTGGGCAGCTTGCTCAGGTAGACCGAGCGCCACAGGATCCAGGCGAACAGGCCGGAGACCTGGCGCCCGCCGACCTCACCGGCCGCCGTGCGGTGCCCGAGCGAGACCAGTACGCCGAGCCCGCCGAAGCGGAACGGGACGGGACGGCGTCCGCGCAGCACCGCCGCGATGTTCTTCGCGACCGCCTTGCCCTCGCGGATCGCGTGCTGCGCGGTCGGCGGGTGGAATCCGCCCCCGAGGTCCGGGATCCTCGCGCAGTCGCCCAGCGCCCACAGGCCGGGCATGCCGGGGACCTGCAGGGTGGCTTCCACGGCGAGCGGCGGCTGCATGATCTGCCCCACCAGCGGATGGGGCCGGTTGCCCGCCGTCCAGGCCAGGGTGCGGGTGGGGATGGTCTCCCCGGAGTCGAGCGTGATGTCCTCGGCGGTGGCCCGGCTCACCCGCGCGCCGAGGCGGAACTCGATGCCGCGTCCGCCGAGTTTGCGCTGCGCGTACAGGCCGAGCTTCGGCGACAGCTCCGGCAGCAGCCGCTCACCGGCGTGCACGATCACGAATCGGGGCCGCAGCCCGTGCAGCCGCGGATAGAGGTGGAGCACGTCATGCACCAGGTCGAACAGTTCGGCCACCAGCTCCGTCCCGGCGAATCCGCCGCCCGCCACCACGAACGTCAGCAGCCTGGCCTGCTCGGCCGGGTCCGGTTCGAGGTCGGCCCGCTCCAGCGCGCCCAGCACCTGGTCGCGCAGCCTGGTGGCGTCCTCGACGGACTTCATCGGAAAGGCGTGCTCGCCCACTCCCGGCAGGTCGAAGAAGTGCGGTACGGCCCCGACCGCCAGGACCAGATGGTCGTACGGCACGCGCAGCGTTCCCTCCTTGCCCGCGGAGACATAGGCGTTGCGCGTCTGCGCGTCGACGGAGACGACCCGCCCGTGCAGGAAGGAGGCGTTCTCCAGCCCGGCCCGCACCGGGGCGCTCACATGCCTGGCCTCCACCGTGCTGGAGGCGACGCCGACCAGCAGCGGGGTGAACAGCAGGAAGTTCGAGTCGCTGATCAGCGTCACATGGGCGTCGAGCCCGCGGCCCACCAGCCGGTCCAGTTCACGGGCGGCCCCGACGCCGCCGAAACCGCCGCCGACGATCACCACATGGGGTTTGGCCCGCGCGGGTGCCGGCGCGGTCGGGCGCCAGGACGAAAGGGCGTGCAAGGCGAGCCCGGTGATCGCGCCGAACAGGGCGGCGCCGACGAGTTCGGGGAAGCGCGACACGGCCACCGCGATCGTCCATGACGGCGTCCTCCCCTCCAGCGCGGGGGCGAGGGTCAGCGTCCAGGTCACCCAGTCGAGCAGGCCGATGAGCAGACCGACGGAGAAGGCGGAGCCGTTGCTCTGTCGGCGTTCGCCGAAGAGGAGGCCGAACACGGCTCCCAGGACCGCGGTGTGCGCGGCCCATGGCAGCCAGGGCGGGTTCGTCACGGCCGCCACGATCGCGCCGCCCGGCAGTGCGGCGATGATGCCGAACAGGAGTCTTCTGAGCAGAGTCATGGACGTTCAGAGCGGCGCGCCGCGCGAGCGTTACAAGACCTCCGGGCACAAACAGGCCAAAGCGGGCGAGCCGCCGTCAACGTCCCGCATGCGGGCTCAGCTCCGGCGGAAGTCCCGGAACGCGGAGAGCAGGTGCTGCCTGGCGTCCGGTGAGATGCCGTCCGGGGTCAGTTCGCCCGTGGTGGCGATCGTCTGACGGAACTGGTCGAGGTAGGTCTCGCACCCGGAGCACTCCGACAGGTGCTCGATGAAGCGCCGCTCGTCCGCCTCCGGCAGGGCGCCGTCGAGGAACTCGGTCACCAGCTCCACGAAGTCGTTGCAGTTCACGCTCGACCCCTCCCGCCTGCGACGTCATGGGCACCGGACAGGTACTCCTCCAGTTTACGGCGCAACAACGCCCTGGCCCGATGGAGGAGGACGCGTTGGTTTCCGGGCGAGATCTCCAGCAGGGCACACACTTCCTCCGAGCCGTACCCGGCGACGTCGCGAAGTGTGATCACCGTGCGCAGGCGGGGCGGCAGTTCGTCGATCGCCTCCGTGATCATCTCGCGGACCTCGCCGCGCAGCACGTGGTCCTCGGGAAAGTGCCAGGGCTGCGGTTTCTGCCCGACGGCCCAGTGCCCGGCGTAAGGGTCGCCGGAGGCGCGGAACCGCTCGGCGTCCACCGTCGGCCCTTCCTCCTCCGGCAGCAGGCTCGCGAAGGGAACCGTCCTGCTCTCCTTGGTGCCGCGCGCCTTGGACGTGTTGACCAGGATCCGGTAGACCCACGTCTTCAGGGACGAACGGCCCTCGAAGTCGCCGATCCCTCTGATGACCGCGAGCCAGGTGTCCTGGACGGCCTCCTCCGCGGAGTCCTTGGTCGACACGAACGACATGGCCAGCCGGAGCATGCTGCCCGACCAGGTGTCCAGCACCAGGGCGAACGTCTCCTCGTCACCGTCACGCAGCCGCTGGACGAGGACCTCGTCCGGGGGCAGTTCGCGTGCGCCCGCCATTCGTCTCTCCTTGCCGACGGTCAACTGAGGGGGTCAGCCTAGGGCAGCGCAGCGGGTGGGACCGTAGGGCGGTCCGCTTGTTCATGTCCCGGTAAGGACCTGCACGGCCGGGAGCGGGCGGTCGCGGGCGGCGGCGGGCGGCGGCGGGCGGCGGCGGGCCGCTCAGTCGCGCCGCACGGCCCGGAAGGCGCCCAGCAGTTGGTCGCGCGCCCCGTTGGACAGGCGCGGCCCGGGCAGCGCGCCCAGGACCGTGATGGTCCGCCTGAACTGGCCGAGGTAGGTCTCGCAGTCGTCGCAGCCCGTCAGATGCACCAGGCAGCGCAGCTCGGTCGGCTCGTCCATGGCGCCGTCGAGGAAAGTGGTGACCAGCTCGACGAACTCATCGCAGTTCATGACACCCGCCCGATCTCGCTCCACCGCTCCCAGGCTACGCCCCCGCCCGCTCCCGCGACCGCCTCCCCAGCAGCTCAGCCAACCCCCGCCGGGTGGCGG
This sequence comes from Streptomyces sp. NBC_01092, assembly GCF_045039535.1. Lineage (NCBI taxonomy): Bacteria > Bacillati > Actinomycetota > Actinomycetes > Kitasatosporales > Streptomycetaceae > Streptomyces > Streptomyces sp. NBC_01092. The sequence continues at coordinate 5,961,406 of NZ_CP108659.1, forward strand.
CCAGGACGACCCGGTCCTCCTTCTGCAGGACGTACCCCTCGGGCAGGTCCCACACCCACCCCGACGCCCCGTCGCCGGCCCGCGTCTCCTCGTAGGACTCCTCGGCGGCCGGTTCCTCCCGGCGTTCGTCCGGCGGCGTCCGGTCCAGGGCCAGCACCCGCCAGGAACCCGGCTGGAAGGCATCCCCGACGGTCCGGTCCTCCAGCTGGGGATGCCCGGCCACGTCCAGCGCGGCGAACAGCAGCACCCGCCGCTCGACGGGAATCGCGCCCAGGATCTGCCGCCCCATCATCGCCCCGGCGAACGCGGGCGCGGCCAGATGCGTCACGCTGCGGCTCCGGGTGGACGCCTGGGGGTGTGCGGCGCGCAGGGTGCGGTAGACGGCGGTGGCGAAGTCGTCGTCGTACAGGCGCAGGACCACGCGCAGGTCGGGGCGGACGGAGCGGGCGTACAGGGCGGCTTCGAGGTTCGTCGTGTCCGCGCTGGTCACCGCGAGGAGGGCGTGCGACCGATGGACCTTCGCCGCCTCCAGGACGCCCTCCTGGGTGACGTCCCCGAGCACCACCGGCACCCGCAGCCGCCGCGCCGTCGCGAGCCCGCGTGCCTCGGGGTCGGCCTCGACGCACACCACGGGGATGTTCAGTTCGCGCAGCCGGGTCAGTACCCGGGTGCCGATCTTGCCGAGCCCGAGCAGCACCACATGGCCGCCGAGCCCACGCGGCGGCTTGCGCAGCGCGGACGCGGTACGGAACGTACCCAGCGCCTCCAGCACCGCCGCCAGCAGCACCGGAAGGAGCAGCAGACCGGTCAGCCCGGACAGGAGCTGGAGGATCTGCCGGGCCAGCGGCTGGTGCAGCGCGGGTTCGTTGATGGCGAAGAGGTCGAGGAGGGTCATGTACGTGGCGTAGAGCGGGTGTTCGCCGGTCACCACCGTCAGTGCCACGGCCAGCGCCGCGACACAGCCGACGATCCCTGCCAGCGACCACCTCAGGCGCCGCGAGAACAGCGAGCCGAACGCCGGCACGATGCCTCGCCCGCCGCCGCCGGCCGGCATCGACGTACCCGCGTACGACACCTGCTCCAGGACGACCGTCCCTCGGTTCTGCGCGTCCCGCACGGCCGCCGCGTCCGGCAGCAGCAGCGGGCCGTGCTCGCCGTTGCCCTCGGAACCGTCGGCTCCGGCCGGGTCGTTGCGGGACAGCAGGGCCAGCGTGATCAGCCCGGAAGGCGGGGCCTGCCCCGGCCGCAGCGGCGCTCGCTCGACCGCGCGCAGCAACAGTCCGTCCGCCTGGACGACCTTGGTGGTGCCGGCGACCGCCGCCGCGGCCAGGGCGGGGGCGGCGGTGTCGGCGTCGGACAGGACGGTCGTGGAGGCGTCGTCGGGAGCCGCGTCGCCCGCGGGTGTCGCCAACGTGGCCGCCTGGTCGAGGAGTTCCTCGATGTGCTGGCCCAGCCGGCGGTTGTACAGGCGCAGCACGAGCCGGAGGCGGGGGTTGAGGCGGCGGGCGGTGAGGGCGGCGCGGATGTTGGTCTCGTCGTCGTCATAGACGAGGGCGAGGGCGTCGGCCCGCTCCACGCCCGCCTCGGCGAGCTTGGTCTCGCTCGCCTCGGCGGCCTCCACCACCCGCACGCTCCCGGCGGGTTCGCTGCCGCCGCCGGGTGCGCCGGCCGCACGGCCCACCGCGGCGGTCACCATCCGGTCGAACAGCGCCGCCGACGCCGCCCGGGCCCGGCCCACCACCGGTGGGCGTTCCGTGCGTTCGGACGGCGGCACGACGAGCGTGACCTGCTCGCCGTACACCCCGCGCAACTCGGCGGCCAGCCGGTGCGCGAGCCCGTCGTCGCCGCACACGACCATGTGCGCGACCGTGTCATTCGCTAAGCCCTGATTCGGAACGCTCACCACAAGGGGAAAGAGTGCCTCAAGGTGACGGGTGGTTCCAGATACGACCCTGATGCGACCCTGATGCGGCCCTTCCGGACCTGAACGCCCGCGCCCCTTCGGCCGTACTGGAGGGGAGGGAAACCAGCGCCCTTCCGCACCACCGGAGGTACCTCGCCCGTGGCGATCACCAAGCCCGTCCCGCAGCGGACCGACGACCGCGGGGAGCCGGCGAAGCCGAGGGAACCGGCCGAGCCGGACGCGGAGGGCCGGCACCTCAACTCCCCCCTCCTGCTGACCATCGTCATGCTCGCGCTGGTGCTGCTGCAGGGCCCGATCCGCGGCGCGCTGGCCGCGCCGGTCATGCAGAGCTGGACCACGGTGTTCGTCGCGGTGATGGTGCAGGCGCTGCCCTTCCTGGTCCTCGGCGTACTGCTCTCGGCGGCCATCGCGGTGTTCGTGCCGCCGTCCTTCTTCGCCCGCGCCCTGCCCGCCCGCCCCGCCCTCGCCGTCCCGGTCGCCTCGGCGGCGGGCGCGGTGCTGCCCGGCTGCGAGTGCGCGTCCGTGCCGGTCGCGGGGGCGCTGGTCCGGCGCGGGGTCACCCCGGCCGCGGCGCTGGCGTTCCTGCTGTCCGCCCCGGCGATCAACCCGATCGTGCTGACGGCGACGGCCGTGGCCTTCCCCGGCAACCCGGAGATGGTCCTCGCCCGCCTGGTCGCGAGCCTGCTGGTGGCCTGCGCGATGGGCTGGCTGTGGCTGCGCCTGGGCCGCACCGACTGGCTGAAGCCGCCGGTCCGTCCGTCCCACGACGGCCAGAGCAGGGGCGAGGCGTTCTGGGGCTCCGTGCGGCACGACGTGATGCACGCGGGCGGCTTTCTGGTGATCGGCGCGATGGCGGCGGCGACGCTCAAGGCGGTGGCGCCGGAGAGCTGGCTGCGCGCGGCGGCCGACAACCCCGTACTGGCGGTGCTCGCCCTGGCCGTCCTCGCCGTGGTGCTGTCGATCTGCTCGGAGGCGGACGCGTTCGTGGCGGCGTCGCTGTCGCAGTTCTCGCTGACGGCCCGGCTCACCTTCCTCGTCGTGGGCCCGATGATCGACCTCAAGCTCTTCGCGATGCAGGCGGGCACCTTCGGCCGCGCCTTCGCCCTGCGCTTCGCCCCGGCCACCTTCGCGCTGGCCGTGATCGTGTCGGTGCTGACCGGATGGGTGATCCTGTGAACCGCCAGGCCCAGTCGGCCGTTCTGTTCCTGCTGGGCGCGTCCCTGCTGCACGCGGCCACCACCGACCTGTATCTGCGCTACGTCAAGCAGGGCCTGCGCCCGCTGGTGCTGGTGGCCGGCGCGGTACTGGTCGCGGCCGCGATCGCGACGGTCTGGTACGAGCGGGCGCGGGCCTGCAGGCACAAGGGCCGCGAGGCGGACGAGGGCCACACCCACCACGAACCCCGCGTCGCCTGGCTCCTCGTCCTCCCCCTGTTCGCCCTGATCCTGGTCGCCCCGCCCGCGCTCGGCTCCTACAGCGCGACCCGCACCGGCACGGCCCTCCAGGAACCCCTCGCCTATCCCGCCCTCCCGGCCGCCGACCCGCTGCCCCTGAGCGTGGTCGACTACGCGGGCCGCGCCGTCTACGACCACGGCCGCACCCTGCGGGGCCGCCAGGTCCGGCTCACCGGCTTCCTGGCCCTGGACCGCGACGGCACCCCCTACCTCGTCCGCATGGCCCTCAACTGCTGCGCCGCCGACGCCCAGCCGGTCAAGGTCGCCCTGACCGGCCGGATCCCGCCGGTCCTCCAGCCGGACACCTGGCTGCAGATCACCGGCACCTACACCCCGCGCCGCGTCGAGGACCCGGTCAACGGCCGTCCGATCCCGTTCATCGACGCCACGGAGGCGAGGCCGGTGGCGGAGCCGACGGATCCGTACGACGAAAGCTGGAACAGCTGACGAGTGCCTTCTCTTGCCGCTCCCGGGGACGCCCCCTACGCTGAATCTGATGGACCGTCAGATTCGGGAGGCATGGCGTGGCCAGTACCGAGAGCGGCACGAAGGACCTGCCCAAGGTCATCAGCGTGGACGACCATGTGATCGAGCCCGCGCATCTCTTCGAGACCTGGCTCCCGGCCAAGTACCGGGACCGGGGCCCGAAGCCCCTCACCGCCGGAATCGGCGAACTCGAGTACATCGGCGGGAAGTACCGGTTCACCACGGACCCGGACGGCCAGCTCACCGACTGGTGGGAGTACGAGGGCGACCTCTTCCCGTACAAACGCATCATCGCGGCCGTCGGCTTCTCCCGGGACGAGATGACGCTCGACGGCATCACCCGTGAGCAGATGCGGCGCGGCTGCTGGGACCCCAAGGCCCGGCTGGCGGACATGGACATCAACCATGTCGAGGCCTCGCTCTGCTTCCCGACCTTCCCGCGCTTTTGCGGCCAGACCTTCGCGGAGGCCAAGGACAAGGAGGTCGGGCTCGCCTGTGTGCGCGCCTACAACGACTGGATGGTCGAGGAGTGGTGCGGCGACAGCGGCGGCCGGCTGATCCCGCTGTGCCTGATCCCGCTGTGGGACATCGACCTCGCGGTCGCGGAGATCCACCGCAACGCGGCGCGTGGCGTGCGCGCGGTCACCTTCAGCGAGATCCCCACCTATCTCGGGCTGCCGTCCATCCACTCCGGCTACTGGGACCCGTTCTTCGCGGCCTGCGAGGAGACCGGCACGGTCGTCAACATGCACATCGGGTCCTCCTCGCAGATGCCAGCCGCGTCCCCCGACGCCCCGCCCGCCGTGCAGGCCTCGCTGAGCTTCAACAACGCGATGGCGTCGATGATGGACTTCCTCTTCTCCGGGGTCCTGGTGAAGTTCCCGCGGCTCAAACTCGCGTACAGCGAAGGCCAGATGGGCTGGATCCCGTACGCCCTGGAGCGCGCGGACGACGTCTGGGAGGAGCACCGGGCGTGGGGCGGCGTGAAGGACCTCATCCCCGAGCCGCCGTCGACGTACTACTACCGCCAGATCTTCTGCTGCTTCTTCCGCGACAAGCACGGCATCGAGGCGATCGAGACGGTCGGCGTCGACAACGCGACCTTCGAGACGGACTATCCGCACGTCGACTCGACCTGGCCGGAGACCAAGCGGGTGGCCCAGGAGCACGTCGGCGGACTCTCCGACGAGGTCGCCTACAAGCTGCTGCGCGGCAACGCGATCCGGATGCTCGAACTCCCCTTTGACCAGGAGGATTAGGACGACCGGGTCGCCGGGCAGTCCCGTCGTGCGGGGTCATTGGCCGCAAGTCGCAAGTCGCAAGTCGTACGACGGGAGCGCGGATGAAGGTCTCCATCGACCGGAGCCTCTGTTACGGCTCTGCCGAGTGTGCGCACCGGGCACCGGCGGTCTTCGACTTCGTGGACGACTACGGCGTCGTGCGACCGGGACGGGAGGGCAGCGGCGACGACCCGCAGGTGCGGGAAGCCGTCGAGCAGTGCCCGTCCCAGGCCATCTCCCTCACCTGAGCGCTCCGCTGGGTGTGCCGCGCCGTGCCGTCGTTCGTCTGCGGCGCCGTGGTGGCTGGTCGCGCAGTTCCCCGCGCCCCTGGGGCGTTGCCGGACCGCTGGTCGTCTTTGCCGGGTCGGCTTGGCGGGCGGGTACCGCCGCGCCCCCCCGGGGGGTGCCGCCGGACCGGCGGTCGGCTTCGTCAGGTCTGTTCGGCGGGCGGGTAGCGCCAGCCCGACGAGGCCAGGGCCCGGGCCCTGGCGGCCACCACCGCCATCCGGGCCTGCCGTTCCGCCGGGTCGACGTGCGCCGCCTGGCCCGTCGCCTGGCCGTCCCACTTCCGGTAGAGCAGCCCCGCCTCGGCCGTGAACCAGCCCCGGCTCACGGCGCCCAGCGCGAGCAGCAGGCCCGTGTCCTCCGAGGCCGGCAGGGCCATCCAGCCGCCGAGCGCGAGCAGGAGGTCCCGGCGCATGCACAGGGTCGCCGGGTGGACCTGGGCGCGGAAGTCGTTGGCCTGCCAGAAGTCGAGTACGGCGCCCGGTGCGATGGGCCCGTCGTCGGGGTCGCCGGGGAAACCGGCCGTGCTGCCGTCCGGCAGAAGGTCCAGGGCGCGGGAGGTGGTCCAGCCGACGGCGGGGTCGGCCTCCAGGACGGCGAGGTCACGGGCCAGCGTCCCGGGGGTGAGCCGGTCGTCGGCGTCCAGGATCTTCACGTACTCGCCCTCGGCGTGTGCCAGTGCGAACGTGCGGGCCACACCCGGGCCTCCGGGCCGGCCCTGACGGAAGGTCACCCGAGGGTCGTCGGGGACGTGCGGGCGGACCTCGTCCGTGCGCCCGTCCTCCTGGATCACCCAGTGCCACTCCCAGCCGGGCGGCAACTCCTGTGCGCGCAAGCTCGCGTGGGCCTCGGGCAGGAATCCCGCCGAGGGGCCGTGGACAGCGGTGACGACGATGACGCGCCGGGACATGGCGTCGTTCACCACCTTTCCCTCGTACGACTCAGCACGTACGACTCATCACGTCGGACATGATCGGACATGAGAAGACCCGATCGCTGGCGACGGGGGATGCACCAGCGATCGGGCTGTCCACAACAGTAACAAGGCTGCCTGCCTCGTGGGAGCTGCCTGATCGGCTGCGACCAGGGGTGTGATCGGGATCACGGAAACCGCTGTCCGCCGAACCGGTGGCGACGTCACTTGCGTCGCAGCCCGGTCACTGAGCGCACCGGACTAGCCCGCGCACGGCGGTTCGTACGACAGCCGGGGCAGGTACTCGTCCCACTTCTCCCTGGTCAGCACGCCCTGTGTGGTCGAGCAGACGCGGCTGATCGCCTGGTCCACGTCCAGGTTCCACAGCCGGACCGTGTCGGTGCCGCTGGAGACGCCGAGCATGTGACTGGTGGGGCTGAAGGAGAGGAAGTTGCCCGTCTTGGCGTTGGGGCTCATCGCCTGGCCGATCGCGGAGGCGTCCGACGGGGTGGACACGTTCCACAGGCGGACCGTGTTGTCGTTGCCGCCGCTGGCGAGATAGCGCCCGCCCTTGCTGAACGTCAGCGACACGACCGCCTCGGTGTGACCGGTGAGCGGGGAGCCCAGCCCGGTCGCCGCACCCGGGTCGGTGACGTCCCAGAGCCGCACGGAGTCGTCGTCGCTGCCGCTGGCCAGCGTATGGCCGTCCTGGCTGTAGTCGAGCGCGTTGACCGGCCCGGTGTGGCCGGTGAGCCTGGCCAGCGCCTTCGGCCGGTCCGGTGCGGTCACGTTCCACAGCCGCACGGTGGAGTCCGCGCTGCCGCTGGCCAGGGTGCGGCCGTCCGGGCTGAACGCCAGGGAGTTGATGTAACCGGTGTGCCCGGTCACCGGTGCGCCGAGCGGGACGACATGGGAGGGGTCGGCGACGTTCCACAGCCGGATCGTGCGGTCGTCGTAGGCCGTGGCCAGGGTGCGCCCGTCCGGGCTGAACGCCAGGGCGTCGGGGCCCATGAACCGGGTGCGCAGGGTGAGGGGCGGGCCGAGGGAGACGGGCCGGGCCGGGTCGCCGATGTCCCACAGATGGACCGCGCGGCTGCCGGTCAGCACCGCGAGGGTGCGGCCGTCGGGGGAGAACACCAGGGAGCGCTGGCCGCCGTCGCCGGGCATGAAGGGCCGGTTCAGCAGGACGGGCCGGGCGGGCTTCGCCACGTTCCACAGCCGGACGCTGCCGTCGCGCGCGGCCGTGGCGAGCACCTTCCCGTCCGGCCGGAACGCCCCGCCGCGGCCGATCATGTCCGACGTCGGGATCGACCACAGCCGGACCTTGCTGTCGCCGCTGCCGGTGGCCAGCGTGCGGCCGTCGGGACTGAAGCCCAGCGCGTACATCTCCCCGCTGCTGCCCGCGAGGGGCTCGCCGACCTGGGAGGGATACGCCGGGTCGCTGACGTTCCACAGACTCGCGGTGCTGTCCGCGCTGGCGGCGGCGAGCATGCTGCCGTCGGGGTTGAAGGCGACCGACCAGATCGGGCCGGTGTGGCCGGTCAGCGGCGCGCCGAGCTGGTGGCCGTGGCGCGGGTCGGCCACGTCCCACAGCCGGATCGTGTCGTCCGCGCTGCCGCTGGCGAGCGTGCGGCCGTCCGGGCTGAAGGCGACCGAATGCACCAGGTCGGTGTGGCCGGTGAGCGTGGCGAGCTGCTTCGGGCGGTCCGGCGCGGCCACGTCCCACAGCCGCACGGTGTCGTCGTCGCCCCCGGCCGCGAGCGTGTCGCCGTCCGGGCTGAACGCCACCGACCGTACGGCGGCGTCGGTACCGGTCAGCGTGGCGAGCGCTTTCGGCCGCCGCGGATCGGCCACGTCCCACAGGCGTACGGTGCGGTCCTCGCTGACGGAGGCGAGGGTGCGGCCGTCCGGGCTGTAGGCGACCAGGTAGATCGTGCCCTCGTGCCCGGTCAGGGGCGCGCCGATCGGACGCGGCCGGCTCGGCCGGGTCACGTCCCACAGCCGGACCGTGCCGTCGTCGGCGGCGCTGGCGAGGGTGCGGCCGTCCGGACTGAAGACCGCGCTGCTCACCCAGCTCTTGTGCCCGGTCAGGGGCTTGCCCAGGGGCCTGGGCCGATCCCGGTCGGACACGTCCCACAGCCGTACGGTCCGGTCGTAGCTGGCGGTGGCCAGGAGCCGTCCGTCCGGGCTGAAGGAGGTGAGATAGACGGCGCCCGTGTGGCCGCGCAGGGGCGTGGCCAGCGGCGCGTTCACGATGGAGATCAGCCTGCTGGAGGTGTCCTCGTCGTCCGGGCGCAGCCGGTGCGCCACCAGGCCGAGCTGGGCCGACAGGGAGGGGTCGGTGTACTGGAAGCGGTCGGCCTCGGCGAGCACCTGCGCGAACACGGCGTCGTCGCGCTGCTGCCAGGCCACCACCGCCGCGCCGACGGCCACCATCACCAGGGCGAGCAGCGCCGCGACCGCGCTGCGCATGATCCAGACCGTGCGCCGGCGCAGCCGGACCGAGGCGGCCAGGAACTCCACCGCGCTCCGGGTCAGGAACGTGTCCCCGGCCGACCGCGCCCAGCCGCGCGCCTGCTCCAGCCGCGAGCCCCGGTACAGCAGCGACGAGTCACGGTTCGAGCCCTCCCAGGCCCGGCCGTCCTCCTCCAGCTGCTGGCGCAGCAGATTGCCCTGCCGGTCCTCGTCGATCCAGTCCCGCAGCCGGGGCCAGGCGTGCAGCAGCGCCTCGTGCGTGATCTCCACGGTCTCGGCGTCCAGCGTCACCAGCCGCGCCCGCACCAGCGCTTCCAGCGACTCCTCCGTCTTGCCGGGATCCGTGGACTCCGCCGCCAGCTGGCGGCGCGTGCCCCGTCGCCGGGTCGTCTGGGTGTCCTCGCCGAGCCGGACCAGCCTGAGCAGCAGGAGCCGGGCCGCCGAGCGGGCCGCCGGGTCGAGGCCGGACCAGGCGCGTTCGGCGGTGGCCGCGACCGCGCCCTGGATGCCGCCCGCCGCGCGGTATCCGGCCACCGTCAGCCGGCCTGACTTGCGGCGCTGCCAGGTGGCGAGCAGGGCGTGCGACAGCAGCGGCAGCGCGCCCGCGTCATGCGTCCCGCGCGCCCCGTCCGCGCTCACCTCCCGCACGATCAGCTCCGCCAGCCCCGGCTCCAGTTCGAGACCCACCGCCTTGGCCGGCGCGGTCACCGCCTCCCGCAGCTCCGGCGTGGTGAGCGGCCCGAGCACCATGTGCCGGTGCTGGAGGGCGTCGGCCAGCTCCGGGTGGCCCAGGCACTGCTCGTAGAAGTCGGCGCGGATGCCGAGGACGACGAGGACGGGCGGCGGGTCGCCGGGGCCGGCGGGGGTGCAGGCGGCCTGGAGGAGCTTGACGAAGGTGCGGCGGTCGGATTCGTCGGGGCAGAGGGTGAAGGTCTCCTCGAACTGGTCGACGATCAGGACCGCGGGGGCGCCGTCGGTGCCCTCGCGGCGGGCCCAGGCGGCGACGGCCTCGCGTGCGGCGTCCACGAAGCCGGCGCACGGCTCCCGGGCGTCGGACTCATCGGCCTGCGCCGGGCCGCCCGGGTCCTGCGCGTCCGCAGGCTCCTGCACGCGGTCCGGTCCGGCCGACGCGACGACGTCCGTGAGTTCCGGGATCCGGCGGGTCAGCTCGGCGAGCGGATCGCCGCCCGGCACGAGCTGTACGACCGCGCCGGCCCCGGTGCTCCGACCGCCCAGCGCGCCGCCGCGCAGGGCCGGCACCAGGCCGGCGTTCAGCAGGGAGGACTTCCCGGCGCCCGAGGCACCGACGAGCATGACCAGGCCGCCGCTCTTCTCCACCGCGCGCAGCTGGGCGACCAGCGCCTCGGTGCCGCGCTCCCGGCCGAAGAACCAGCGGGCGTCCTCCTGCCGGTAGGAGGCGAGCCCCCGATACGGGCACACCCCGCCGGACATCGCGGGGACCTCGACCGGAGCCTGCTCCTCCTCTTCCCCGACCGTCGCCCGCTCCCACAGCCGCTGCCACTGCCCCAGGTCGTACAGCCCGGCGGACACCGGCACGGGCCGCTCGCGTCGCGCCTGGGGGATCAGTACATGCAGGACGGCCGACAGGGCGGCGAACTGGGCGGGTACGTTCCTGGCGCGGCGCCAGTCGCTGATCCGCTGGGCGGAGACCCGTACGGGCCGCCCTCGCTCGTCGACCCGCTTGAGCCGGACGACCGCCTCGGCCACGCTCTTCAGGGGCGGGTTGCCGGCCTCCTTGTAGAGCAGCGCGAGCCGTTCGGCGAAGGCAGTGCGCGCCGACGACTCGGAACTCAAGGCCTGCACTCCTTTGGTCAGCCGCACCTGGGCATCCGGACCGGAAAACTCACTTTATACGGCTGACCTGCGGTTAATGCGGCGTCCGGAGACCGGAACCTCCTCGCCGGCCCCCTCGGCTGGCAGGATCACGACGCAATCGCGCGGCTCTCGCGCGTCACCCAGGCGGGCGACCAGCCCGGAGCTCGCAGACACCACTCATGGCGCCGCATGTTCTCGGACACCTTCCGCAGGACGGACTTTCACGGGATCTCCTTCCGCGGGAGCCGGAAGCACGTCGCGCCGCCCGAATCCTGCTCGATCCTCACTGACCCGCCGGCCCACCGGCCGGCAGGTCGAGGATCGACGCCGCCCCGCCGTTCGGCACCGGTCCCCACGAGGGGAGGGACCGGTGCCGGACGATGCGGTCAGGGCCGGCGGGGGTCCTCGGCGGGGGTGCGCTTCAGCTCGTCGGTGATCGCCCAGGCGTCCGCCACCGGACCCATGTGCCCGAGCTTGTCGGGGTTGAGCACGGTGCGGATCGTCTGGATCTGCCCGTCGAGCACATCGAGCACCAGGGTCTGGAGCACCCTGCCGTCCCGGTCGCGGTAGATCGCGCCCGGCTGGCCGTTGATCTCGTGCGGCTCGAAGGACACCTCCAGCCGGGCCAGCCGCGGGAAGACGGAGGCGAGCAGCCGGGCCACCTTCTGCGCGCCCACGACGGCCCCGGCCAGCTGCGGAGCCTTGCCTCCGCCGTCCCCGACGAGCTGCACGTCGGCGGCCAGCAGGTCCCGCAGCCCGCCCACGTCCCCGTCCTTCAGCGCGTCGAAGAACCGGGTCGCCAGCTCCCGGCGCTCCTGCCGGTCGGCCGCGAACCGGGGCCGCCCGGCCTCCATGTGCCGCCGCGCCCGGACCACCAGCTGACGGCACGCCGCCTCCGACCGTCCCACCGCCCCGGCGATCTCGTCGAAGCCGAAGCCGAACACCTCCCGCAGCACGAACACCGCCCGCTCCAGCGGACTGAGCCGCTCCAACAGCAGCAGCGCGGCCATCGACACCGAGTCGGCCAGCTCCACCGAGCGCGCCGGATCCTGGTACGGGTCGCTCAGCAGCGGCTCGGGGAACCACGGGCCGGCGTACTCCTCCCGCCGTACCCGCGCCGAACGCAGTACGTCGATCGAGATCCGCGTCACCGTGGCCGACAGAAAGGCCTTGGTCGACGTGGGCCGGGTCGAGGAGCCGTCGAAGCGCAGCCAGGTCTCCTGCACCGCGTCCTCGGCCTCGCCCACGCTGCCCAGGATCCGATAGGCGATCGAGAACAGCAGCGGCCGCAGCTCCTCGAACTCCTCGACCTTGCTCATGCGCGTCCCCCTCCTGTCGCTGGCGGTCGGTCGGGTCAGTGGAACCGGCCGGCCTCGTAGTCCCCGGCCGGCTGACGCGTGATCACGTTCAGCCGGTTCGCCATGTTCATGAATGCGATCAGCATCAGCAACGCGGCGAGCTGCTCCTCGTCGTGGTGCCGGGCGGCGTTCTCCCACACCTCGTCGGGGACCCCGCCGGCCCCGTCCGCGACCCGGGTCCCGGCCTCCGCCAGCTCCAGCGCGGCCCGCTCGGCCTCGCTGAAGACGCCGGCCTCCCGCCACGCCGCCACCAGGTGCAGCCGCACCGGGCTCTCACCGGCCGCGGCGGCCTCCTTGGTGTGCATGTCGATGCAGACCGCGCACCCGTTGATCTGGCTGACCCGCAGCGACACCAGCTCCTGCGTCGCGGCCGGCAGCGCCGAGTCCTTGACCACCCTGCCCGCCGACATGACGTGCTTGAGGGCCTTGCCGGTGATCGGGTTGGTGAAGAAGTCCAGTCGCGCGTCCATGCCGTGCTCCCTTGGCCGTCGTAGTGGCTACACCCCCGAGACGAGGCGGCCCGAGCCCCTGTGACATGAGCGAATGTGACGCGCGTCTCCCTCCCGGAAAGCGGAGGTGGGGCGCCTTTCGGACCTTGGCGCGCAGGAACGCGGCAAAGCTGTGATGGTGGTGGGGGGAGCTGGATCCCCGATCGCGCAGGGCGGTGAGCGTGGTGGCGACGAGCGACGAGAACCGGGACGCAGCGGCCACCGCCGACGTCGATCCGCTGGGCGACCCGTTCCTGCGGACCCGGTTCGCCCTGCCGGCCCGGCCGGGCACCTTCCTGCGGCGCGAACGCCTGGTGGAGCACCTCGACCAGGCGCTGCTGACCCCCCTGACGATGGTCAACGGCGCCGCCGGAGCGGGCAAGACCCTGCTGGTCGCCGACTGGGCGGCGGGCCTGGACGGGCCGGTCGCCTGGCTCACGCTCGACCCGGCACTCCAGGGCCCCGGCATGTTCTGGGCCCATGTGCTCCAGGCCCTGCGCATCAGCGGGGTGCCGGTCGCCGACGACATCGGCTTCCCCGCCGACGCGAGCCGGGTGAGCCGCACCCTGCTGACCCGGCTCGCCGCGCAGCTCGGCGACAGCGGGCGGATCGTGACCGTGGTGCTCGACGAGTACGACCGCGTGAGCGCCCCGGAGATCTCCGAACAGCTGGAGTTCGTGCTGCACCACGCCGGGCCGGGGCTGCGCCTGGTCATCGTCACCCGGACCGAGCCGTTGCTGCCGTTGCACCGCTATCGCACGGCCGGCGCGATGACCGAGATCCGGGGCGCCGAGCTGGCCTTCACGCCCGAGGAGACCGTCGCCCTCCTGGACCGGCACGGGCTGAGCCTGCCCGTCCACGCGGCGGACGCCCTCGTCGACCGCACCCGGGGCTGGGCGGCCGGGCTGCGGCTGTGCGCCCTGGCCGCGCGGCAGCAGCCGGACCCGGAGATCTATCTGAAGGAGTTCGAGGCCGGGCACAGCGCGGTCGCCGACTTCCTGCTGGCGGAGGTCCTCAAACGGCAGCCGCCCCCCACCCAGGACCTCCTGCTGCGGGTCAGCGTCCTGGAGCGGTTCTGCGTCGGGCTGGCGGGCGAGCTGACCGGGCGGACCGACGCCGAGTCGATCCTCGCCGGGCTGCACCGCGAGAACGCCTTCGTCGAGGACCTCGGGCACACCTGGTACCGCCTCCACCCGCTGTTCCGGGAGATCCTCCGGGCCCACCTGCGCGAGCGCTGCGCGGACCTGGAACCGGAGCTGCACCTGCGCGCCGCGCACTGGCTGGGGCGTTCCGGGCTGCTGCCGGAGATGCTGGCCCACGGCGCGGCCGCGGGGGAGTGGGACTTCACCGCCCGCGCCTTCGTCGACGACCTGGCGATCGGCCAGCTCTTCACGGGCCTGCGCTCCGACGACCTGACCGAGCTGTTCGCCGGCATGGGCCCCGAGACGACGAGCCCCGCGGCGGACCTGGTCCGTGCGGCGGGCGACCTGTCCCGGTGCGACCTGGATCAGGCGCTGGCCCATCTCCAGCACGCCGAGGAGCAGTTGACCGCCGACGGCTCCGGCCCCGCGGCGGCCCAGCTGAGCTGCGCCCTGCTGCAGGCCCTGGCGGCCCGCCTCGCCGGGTCCCCGCGCCGGGCGGAGCAGGCCGTACGGACCGCGCGTGAGCTGGAGCAGGAGGTCCCCGCCCAGCTGCTGGACAAGCACCCGGAGCTGCCCGCGCTGCTGCTGACCCACTTGGGCTCGGCGCGGCTGTGGGCCGGGCGCTTCGACGCGGCGCGCGACGCGCTCAGCACCGTCGCCGACGGCACCGCCGGCGCCGCGACGGCGCTGCCGCGGGAGGAGTCCCTGGAGCATCTGGCGCTCATCGACTACCTCGACGGCTGGCCGACCCGGGCGGAGCGCAAGGCCGTCGCGGCGATGACCGAGACGGAGCGGTTCAGCCTGCCCCGGGCGTCCGTCTCCGCACTCGGGTGCCTGGTCCTGGCCGCCGTCGCCGTCGACCGGGGCGAGCTGAGCGAGGCCGAGGAACTCCTCGACCGGGCCAGCCGGAGCGCGCCGCGCGACCCGGTGACGGCGGCGGGCCGGTCCATCGCGACCGCCCAGCTCCTGCTGGCCCGGGGCAGGGCGCGCGCCGCGCTCGCGGCCACCGAGGCCGCCGTGACCGCCGATGTGGCCTCCCCGTGGGAGCGCGGCCACGCCGCGCTGGTCGCCTCGGCCGCCCACCTGGCCGAGGGCCGGCCCGACGAGGCGGCGGAGGTGCTGGAGCAGGTGGCCGCCGAGCAGCCGGCCTGTGCGGTGGGCGCGGCGCGGGCCCGTCTCGCGGCCGGCGACCCGGACGCGGCCCTGCGGCTGCTCGACGCCGTCGACGCGGCCGGCGCCGGGGAGCGCACCGGCCCGGCGGTGCTCGTGCGGGCCACGCTGCTCAGGGCGCAGGCCGCGAACGCGGCGGGGGACGTCGTCACCGTGCGCAGGCTGCTCGCCCGGTCACTGACCGAGGCCCGGCGCGAGCGGCTGCGGCTGCCCTTCCTGGAGGCGGGGGCGTGGCTCGGGCCGTATCTGGCCGGCCCGACGCTGCACGGGCTGGCCGCGGGCTGGCTCACGCCGGGGCCCGCGTCCGACGAGCCCGGGCCGCTGCTGGTGGAGCACCTGAGCGGACGGGAGCGCGACGTGCTCCAGCGGCTCGCCCAGATGATGTCGACCGAGGACATCGCCGCCGATCTGTATGTCTCCGTGAACACGGTGAAGACCCACCTCAAGAGCGTCTACCGGAAACTGGCGGTCAACCGTCGAGGCGACGCCGTACGACGAGCCCGCGAACTGCACCTGCTGTGATGTCCCGACGGCCTGAGCTGAGGGCGCGCACCGACTACACCGGCGGCGTCTACGGCTCCATGCTCGCCGCCTCGGTGGTGATCGGGGCCGGCACCCTGGGCTCCTTCCCGCGTGCGGAACTGGTCGCGCTGCTGCTGGTGACGGGCCTGGTCTTCTGGGTGGCGCATGTGCACGCCCACCTGTTCGGCGCCCGCCTGACCCATCACGCCCTGGACCGCCGGACCGTGCTGCACGTGTGCCGTGACGAGTGGCCGATCGTCAACGCGGCCGTCCCGCCGGCCGTGGCGGTGGCGATCAGCCCGCTCCTGGGCCTTGACGTGTCCGGGGCCGCGTGGCTCGCGGTGTCCGTGGCGGTGGCCGGGCAGGTCGGCTGGTCCGTGGCCGCGGCCCGGCGGGCCGGCGCCTCGAGGTCGCTGATGGCCATCAGCGCCTCGGTCAACCTGGTGCTCGGTCTGCTGATCATCCTGTTCAAGCTCGTCGTGACGCACTGACTCGGGCAGAAGGGCCGGGCAGAAGGGGGGTCACCTGCGCCGGGTGAGGTGGTCCCCTGCTCACGGCGGGACGATGGGCGCGGCAGGTGGGCCGGCGGCTGTCGGCGGGAGGCAGCACATGCGCTACGAGATCCGCGTCGAAGGACATGTGTCCAAGACCCTGGCGAAGGTCTTTCCGGAACTGGATCACGTGGTCATGTCCGGGCAGACGGTGCTGTTCGGGCCCGTCGTCGACGACGCCCACCTCTACGGCCTGCTGGCCCGCTGCCAGTCCCTCGGCCTGCGGGTGCTGGAGATGCGTCAGCTGCCGGAGTGACCCCGGCGGCCGGTTTCCCGCACTTCAGAGGTCGTGCGCCTGCACCCGGCCCGAGCGGGCGGCGACGCCCAGCTCCTCGAAGTCCCGGTCGTTCTGATCGGCGTAGGCCTGCGCGAACTCGGTCAGCGCACGGTCGAAACTGTCGCCTCCGCCCAGATAGGCCGCGAGGGCGACGGGGTCGCCGGAGCGGGCGTGGGCGCGCGCGAGGCTGCCTCCGCAGACCTGGCCGAACAGCCGCAGCATCGCGGGGTCCCAGGTCTCCGGGCGTGCGATGCCCTTCCAGTCCCGCAGCTGGCGTACGTAGAAGTCCCGGCCGCGGCCGTCGAGGCCGCTCGTGATGTGGGTCCAGCCCAGGAAGATGTCGCTGGTCGTCTGGATCAGCCGCTGTCCGGTCACCACACGGCGGCCCTGGTTGTCGAAGCGCTCACCGCCGGCGTGCGCGGCCAGCACCGACTCCGAGGCCTCCTTGGCCTGGAGCAGCAGGGGATCGTCGTCGTCCCGGCCGAGCAGCAGGATGATCCAGCAGCGGGTGCCGACGCTGCCGACGCCCACCACTTTGCGGGCGATGTCCACCAGGTGGTAGCGGCTCAGCAGGTGCCGGCGCTCGGACGACAGGGTCTTCGTGTACTCCTCGAAGACGGTCTCGAGCTCCTTCTCCTCCTCGCCGGCGGACGAGCCGGCCGTGAGGTCCCGCAGCGGGGTGATCAGCGGTGGGTCCGCTGCGATCCGCCGGCCCTCGGAGGTGATCCGGGTGAGCTTGGCGAAGGCCTGGAGGTAGGTGCGGGTGCGTGCCTTCGCCGTCGCCGCGGCCGCCTGGCGCCTGGCGTGCTTGCTCATGGAGGACGCCAGCAGCTCACGCATGCGATCGACGGCGTCCTGCGCGTACCAGATGTCCAGGGTGTGCATACCGGCGAACTCCCGCATCCGCGTCCGGTACCCCTTCACGCACTCCCGTACGGCGCCCTCCTGCTCGGCGGTGGAGAACCCGTTGGCGCGCGCGGCGATCACGAAACTGGCCGCCAGCCGTTTGACGTCCCACTCGAACGGGCCGGGATACGTCTCGTCGAAGTCATTGATGTCGAAGACCAGCTGGCGCTCCGGGGAGGCCAGCAGCCGGAAGTTCAGCAGATGGGCGTCTCCGCAGAGCTGTGCCGTCAGGCCCGAGTCCGTCATCCGGCCCAGGTCCATCGCCATGATGGCCGCGGCGCCCCGGTAGAAACGGAACGGGGACTCCAGCATCCGGCCGTAGCGGATCGGCACCAACTCCTGGACGCGCTGCGCCGACTGACGCTCGATCACCTCGATCGGATCGGGCCGCTCCGCTCCCGCCTCGAACCGGCCGTGGCCGGAACGCGGGGCGCGCCGCCGGGCGCTTCTGCCGTGTGCCGCCCGCTCCTCGGGCGACAGCGAGGCCGTGAACGCACTCGGTATCGACATGGCTCACCCTCCACCTCCGGGCGGCCGTGGCCCTGCTCCCGCGCAGAACCGGCGGGCCCTTGAATCCCAGCTCATCGCCTCCGCCCCGTCCGCGGATCACCCGTGAGGGGTGACCCGGCCCGCGGCGGCGCGCGCGACGCTGAGCCGGTGAGGGTGCCGTACACCGTCCCGTCGGTGGCCCGGTTGCCGGCCGTAGCACGCGAGGAGGAGCCATGACAGTTTCGCGTGAACCGGCGCCGGACACCGGGCCGGATCCTCTGGCCGACGGGACGGTTCTCACCGACGACCCGGACACCGAGCGGGTGCTGGCGCAACTCGGCGGCTCGTGGACCTGGCTGCTGGGGTCGGCGGTGGCCACGCTGGTGCCGGGCATCGTGGCCCTGGCCTGGCCGGACGCCACCCTGCATGTGCTGGCGGTGATCATCGGGCTGTATCTGCTGGTCACGGGCGCGTTCCGGTTCGTCTCCTCGTTCGCCCGGGAGCACGGCGACCGGCATCTGGGTCTGCTCGCCGCGGCGCTGTACGTCCTCGCCGGGGTGCTGTGTCTGCGCCACCCGCTCCAGACCATCGCCGCGCTCTCGCTGATCGTCGGGGCCGTGTGGGTCGTGACGGGCATGCTGACCGCCTGGACGGCGCTTGCCGCCAAGGGGCTGCCGCACCGCGGATTCGTCCTCGGCGCCGGGCTGCTCGGCCTCGTCGCGGGCGTCGTCGTACTGGCCCTGCCCAGCGAGTCCGCCGTCGTACTGACCCGGCTGCTCGGCCTGTGGCTGCTGCTGCTCGGGCTGACCGAGCTGGGGGTCGCCCTCGCCTGGCGCTCCGCCCTGCACCGGGCAGGCTTCACCCGTCCTGGGTGAGGCCGTTCCCGTTGAGCATGCGCACGCTGAAATCGGCGGGACCGGCACAAGAGCCCCCGCCCGGGACGGAGGCAGACGATGAGCGCGAACACGTACCTCGCCTACGACTATCCGCTGCTGAGCATGTTCTGGACGCTGCTGTGGTTCTTCCTGTGGGTCATGTGGTTCGTCCTGCTCTTCCGGATCATCGGCGACATCTTCCGCGACGACAGCCTGAGCGGCTGGGGCAAGACCGGCTGGCTGGTCTTCTGCATCGTGCTGCCCTTCCTCGGCGTGTTCGTGTACCTCATCGCCCGTGGCAAGGACATGGGCCGCCGCGAGATCGAACACGCCCAGGCACAGCAGCGGGCGTTCGACGACTACGTCCGCGACCGGGCCGGTGAGAGCAAGCCGTCCAGCAGCGCCGAGGAGCTCGCCAAGCTGTCCGAGATGCGCTCCCACGGCGACATCACGGACGACGAGTTCCGCCGCGCCAAGGACCTCGTGCTGAGCGGCGCCGGTTCCTCGGCCCGCAGCGACTCCACCACCCCCTCCTGACGCATCCGAGTACGTACAAGGGAAGCGAGGAACAACCATGGCCGCCATGCACACCAAGCAGGCGCACGAGACGAAGTACGCCTGGGCCGGGGGCCTGACGGTCTTCGCCGCCGTCATGCTGACCATCGCCGGGCTGATCGCGGTCTTCCGCGGGATCATGGGCATCGCCGAGGACGACGTCTTCGTCAGCACGCAGAACTACGTCTTCGAGTTCGACCTCACCGGCTGGGGCTGGGTCCATCTCATCCTGGGCGCGGTCGCGGTGATCATCGGCATCGGGCTGTTCCAGCCGGCGGTGTGGGCCCGGGTCGGTGGCGTGGCCATCGCAGGGCTGATCATCATCGCCAACTTCCTCTCCCTGCCGTACTACCCGGTGTGGTCGGTCGTGATGATCGCGATGGCCGGGTTCATCATCTGGGCGCTGTGCGTCGCGAAGAAGGAAGACTTCAGCTCGTAGGACCGCGAGTGACGTCGATCGACCGCGTGCTCCGCGGCGGCGGGTGAGCCACCACGCACGCGCGTGCGGGGAGCACGGCGCACGAACCGCTGATGCCGACCGTCCGGGCCTTGCGTCCACCTGCCGTAGGAGGGGCTCGTGAACCCGTACCCACCCATCGCGGACCATGGCATGGTCGGCGATCTCCAGACCGCTGCCCTGGTGTCCTCCGCCGGCACCGTCGACTGGTGGTGCACACCCCGCTTCGACTCGCCCAGCCTCTTCGCCTCGCTGCTGGACAGCGAGCGCGGCGGCCACTGCCGGCTGGCCGCGGAGCTGGACGACGGCGGGATGACCGTGCGCCAGCTGTACCTGTCCGACACGGCCATCCTGGTCACGCGCTTCATGGCGCCCGGCGGCGTCGGTGAGGTCGCCGACTTCATGGTGCCCGTCGAGTCGTCGGCCCCGACGGACCGGCACACGCTGCTCCGGGTCGTCCGGGTCGTCCGCGGCAGCCTGCCCTTCGCGTTCGCCTGCCGCCCGCGCTTCGACTACGGCCGCGCCCCGCACTCCCTGAGCCTGGCGGACGACCACTACGCCGTCCTGCGCGGGCCCGGGACCGATCTGCACGTGCGCACCAGCGGTGACGTCGACCTGCGGGCCGACGGCGACGACGTCACCGCCCGGTTCACGCTCTCCGCCGGGCAGATCGCCGCCTTCGCGCTGACCAGCACGGCCGGTGGGGGCGCCGCACCGCCCGCGCCGTCCCTGGCGGAGATGGTCGGGGAGCTGGAGCACTGCCGGGCCTTCTGGCTGTCGTGGCTGCGGTCGTGCACCTACCGGGGACGCTGGCAGGACATGGTCAACCGGTCGGCGATCACGCTCAAGCTCCTCACCTACGCCCCCAGCGGGGCGCCCATCGCGGCCGCCACCATGGGCCTGCCCGAACAGGTCGGCGGCGAGCGCAACTGGGACTACCGCTACACCTGGATCCGCGACGCCTCCCTGTCCGTGCGGTCGCTGATCGATCTGGGTTTCCAGGCCGAGGCCCACTCCTTCCGGCGCTGGCTGCGCGACCGCATCGAGGCCGGACGCACGGCCTCGGGGGACCCTTTGCAGATCATGTACCGGGTCGACGGGGAACCCCATCTGACCGAGGAGATCCTCGACCACCTGGAGGGCTACCAGGGCTCACGACCCGTCAGGGCCGGCAACGCCGCCGCCGACCAGCTCCAGCTCGACATCTACGGCGAGGCCGCGCAAGCCCTGATCGTGGGCAGCGACACGGGCGCGCTGCGCGGCTGGAAGTCGCTGAGCGGCGTGCTGGACTGGCTGTGCGACCACTGGGACCGGCCCGACGAAGGGATCTGGGAGACCCGTGGCGGGCGGCAGAACTTCACCTACAGCCGGCTGATGACGTGGGTGGCCTTCGACCGGGGCATCCGCGCGGCCATCTACACCTCCCGCCCCGCCGACATCGAGCGCTGGACCGAAGCGCGCAACGCGGTCTTCCAGCAGATCGTCGAGCGTGGCTGGCACGACAAGCGCCAGGCCTTCGTCCAGCACTTCGACACCGACGTCCTGGACGCCTCGCTGCTGCTCATGCCCCGGGTCGGCTTCGTCTCCGCGCACGACCCGGACTGGCTGAGCACCCTCGACGCCATGAACGAGGAACTCGTCAGCGACAGCCTGGTCTACCGCTACGACCCGGGGGCCTCCCCGGACGGCCTGCGCGGCTCCGAGGGCACCTTCAACCTGTGCAGCTTCCTCTACGTCGAGGCCCTCGCCCGCAGCGGCCGGCTCGCCCAGGCCCAGTACGCCTTCGACAAGATGCTCACCTACGCCAACCATGTCGGCCTGTTCGCCGAGGAGATCGGCCCCTCGGGCGAGCAACTCGGCAACTTCCCCCAGGCGTTCACCCACCTCGCGCTGGTCACCGCGGCGATGGCGCTGGACGAGGAGCTGGGCCGGCAGGGCGTCGAGCCGGGAGCGGGCGATCAACTGCACGCGACCGTCCGTGGCCTCACCCTCCGCCCCGGCCGCGGAGGAGGCTGAGGTGACCGAGCCGGCGCATCCCGCGCCGGACGGCGTCTCACGGCCGGGGCTGCGGTGTGCCCCGGTCCTTCGGTTCGGCCGAGCCCGGCGTGACCGTCTCGCCCCGGATCACCCGGGCCGTCGCCGGATCGTCCTCGTCCCTCGCCGCCCTGGCCTCGGCCTTGAGGATGCGCGCCGACTTGCCCGCCGAACGGGCCAGTTCGGGCAGCTTCTTCGCGCAGAGGACGGCTATGACGACGACAAGGATGATCGCGAGTTCGCTCAGTCCGAACATGGGGTCCTGTCCTCCTGGTGAGCGGGGCCGGGGGTGCGGCGGCGTGCCCCTTAATGCCTCTTCGTGCCCATGAAAACTACATCACTGTAGAAATGGGGGAAGACCGCCTCCGCCGGACGGCCTCTGCTTTCCTTACGATGTACCGCTCGATGTATCGCACATGACGTGCATGCCAGCGGAAGGGAGACAGGGCATGGCGGATCACCGCCAGGGTTCCCGGCGCCGGGGACAGGGCGAGCTGGAGGCGCTGGTCCTGTCGGCACTGACCGAGGCGGACGGACCCGCGACGGCCGGCTGGGTGCAGGAACGGCTCGGCGGCGACCTCGCCTATACGACGGTGATCACGATCCTGACCCGGCTGCTGGCCAAGGGCGCGGTGACCCGGGAGCGGGCCGGCCGCTCCTTCGCGTGGACGCCGGCCTCGGACCAGGCGGGCCTCGCGGCGCACCGGATGCGCAAGGTGCTGGACGCCGAGAGCGACCGGGAGGCGGTGCTGGCCAGCTTCGTCACGGGCCTCGGCCCGGACGACGAGCGGCTGCTGCGCGACCTGCTGGGGCAGTCCGCGGGCACGGGCCGGTCCCCGGGCGAAGGGGAAGTCTGACGCCGCATGGGGGTCTTCGTCTTTCTGCCGCTCGTCCTGCCGCTCACGGCATGGCCGATCGCCCGCCTGGCCGAGCAGCATCTGCATCCCCGCACCGCCACGCGACTGCTCACCGCCGTCGCCGCGGTGATGGCCGCGTGCAGCACGGTGTGCCTGGCCCTGGTGATGGTGGTGGGCACCGCCCAACTGCCCGGCAACCCACTGCCCGACGGCTGGTCGGACCCCGAGGTGCGGGCGGCGGTGCCCTACGACGAGGTCGTGGGCAAGGCGGCGATCCCGGCGCTGTGCGCGGTGGTCGTGGCCTGCGCCCGGACCCTGTGGCGGCACGTCCGGGTACGCCGCCGCGCCCACCGGGCGCTGGCCGGGCTGCCGGGGACCGGGGTGGCCGTACTGCCCGACGCGTTGCCGTACGCGTACGCGCTGCCCGGGGGACGACGCGACCGCGTGGTGGTGACCACCGGCCTGCTGGACCACCTCCAACCCGCCGAACGCCGGGCGCTGTTCGCCCACGAGCGGGCCCATCTGAGCGAGCGGCACCACCGTTTCCTGCTCGCCGTCCAACTGGCCGCCCGCGCCAACCCGTTCCTGCGCCCGCTGCGTACGGCGGTGTCGTACACGGCGGAGCGCTGGGCGGACGAGGCCGCGGCCCAGCAGGTCGGCAGCCGGCGGACGGTGGCGTGCGCGATCGGCCGGGCGGCGCTGGTGTCCCGGGGCGCGCCGGTCGCGACACTGGCCGGCTTCGCGGCGCCGGGGCCGGTGCCGCGCCGGGTGGCCGCGCTGCTCGGGCCGGCCCCCGTGGCGCGCCGCTGGCCGTCGCTGTTCACGTCGGTGGGGCTCGCGGTGTGGGTCGCGGCCGTGGGGACGGCCGTATCGGCGATGTCGTCGGCGAACTCGGCGGTGACGATGGTCCTCATCCTGCACGCGGCGACGCCGCTGTGACGGGGCTGGCCGCAGTGACCGGACCGGGGTGATCGGACTGGCCGCTGTGACCGGACCGGGGTGATCGGGCCGTTCAGGCAACGGAAGTGACGGAGTTCGCCGTCTGTTCATGGGGGGACGGCTGTGAGCGAGGGGGAGGGCGCAGTGAGCGGATCGGGGAAACGGCGGCGTACGCAGGACGGGGCCGGTACGGGCAAGGCCCGGCTGACCCGGCGGGGGCGGATCCTGGCGTGGAGCGCGGGGGTGACCTCGGCGGTCGTGCTCGGTGTCGCCGGAGTGGGCGCCTGGGTCTACCAGGACCTCGACGGCAACATCAGGTCGGCCGACGTCGACGACAAGATCGGCGGCGACCGGCCGGTCAATCTCAGCCCCGGCTCGAAGAACATCCTCGTCGTCGGCTCCGACAGCCGCGACGGCGCCAACGCGAAGTACGGCAAGGACCTGACCACCATGCAGTCGGACACGCTGATGGTGCTGCACGTGCCCGCGAACCGGAAGTGGGCCACGGTCGTGTCCTTCCCCCGCGACTCCTGGGTGGGGATACCGGCCTGCGACAAGGGCGACGGCAGCACCTCCTCGCCGCACCACTACAAGATCAACGAAGCCTTCGCGATCGGCGGTACCAGCGGCGAGGTCGCCGGGGCGGCCGCCTGCTCCATCAAGACGGTCGAGGCCAACACCGGCCTGCGCATAGACAACTTCATGTCCGTCGACTTCCAGGGCTTCAAGGGCATGGTCGACGCCCTGGACGGCATCGAGGTCTGCCCCGAGCAGGCCATCCACTCCAAGAAGGCCCGGCTCGACCTGGAGCCCGGCTGCCAGACCGTCCGCGGGGAGCAGGCGCTCGGCTATGTGCGGGTCCGCTACGGCGTCGGCGACGGCTCCGACATCAGCCGCATCGGGCGTCAGCAGGAGTTCATGAACGCCCTGACCGAGAAGGCACAGTCCAAGCTGACCAGCCCGAACTCGCTCTACGGCTTCCTGCGGTCCGCCACCAAGTCCCTGACCACGGACCCCGATCTGGCCGGCATCAGGCCGCTGTACTCCCTCGCCTCGGAACTCAAGGGCATCCCGAGCGACCGCCTGACCTTCCTCACGGTCCCCAACTACCCGCGTGAGGCGGACGTCGCCACCGACAAGGCCAATGTCGTCTGGCAGTACCCGCAGGCCACCGACCTGTTCACGGCCCTGGCCAAGGACAAGGAGGTCGACAAGAAGCGGCTGGACGCGGAAGCGAAGAACCCGCTGTACGCCTCCGCCGTGCGCGTGCAGGTCCTCAACGGCACCTCGGTCCAGGGCCTGGCCGGCACCGTCGCGGAGAAACTGCGCACGGCCGGCGTCACCGTCACCGGCACGGGCAACGCGCCCGAGAACACCGGCGCCACGGAGGTCAGCTACCCCGCGGGTCTGGAGAAACAGGCCAAGGCGCTCGCCGCACGGCTGCCCGGGGTACGGGCCACACCGGCGTCGGACGCGACCGCGGGCGTGGTCACGCTGGTCGTCGGCAAGGACCTCGACATCGGGCGCATCCGCTGACGGGCCGTGCCGGACGGGCCCCGCTCGGGTCCGTCCGGCACGGGTGCGAGGCCGGTCAGAGGTCGAACTCGTGCGGCGGCAGACCGAGCGCGTAGCACGCCTCGCGGACCACGGCCTGCTCGTCCTTGTCGAAGTCGCCGTCGGCGCCGCCGATGACGATGCCGATCTGGATGACGGCACGCGCCTCGGCGGGCTTCTTCTTCGCCTTGGCGACCTCCTGCATGACGCTCACCTTGCCGAAGTCGAAGTCGGTGGTGAGCCGGTCGAGGTTCTCCTCGAAGCGGCGGCGCAGATCGTCGGCGGGGAAGTTCTGCAACACCTCGTTGGTGGCGATCAGTTGGGCGACGCGCTGCCGCTCGGAGGGGTCGACGGTGCCGTCCGCCGCGGCGACGAGCGCGCACATCGCCATGCTCGCGTCGCGAAAGGCACCACTCTTGAGGTCGTTCTTCCTCGCCACGAGCTGGGTCTGCATCGTCGATGCGGACTCCTTGATGCGGTCCCACAGGGCCATGAGAACTCCAAACGATGGGTTACTTCTACACTGCTGTAGAAGTTACCAGGTGCGCGAGGAGCGAGCTCAGCGTTGTGCTTTTCGGGGGTTGAGCCAGGCCTCAACGGTGTGTTTAGGGTGCTGGCAATGCTCCCCACTCACGCCACACCGGCAACCGACGCCACTGCCGTACCGGAACCGCGGTCCGCAGGAGCGACGGCGAGACCGGCGCCGACGCGGCGGGACCCGTTCCTCGACAACGCCAAGTACCTGGCGATCGTCCTGGTCGCGATAGGCCACGCCTGGGAGCCCCTGCGCGAGGGAAACAGGTCGATCACCGCCCTGTACACGCTCGTGTACGCCTTCCACATGCCGGTGTTCGCCGTGATCGCGGGCCATTTATCGCGTGGCTTCGAGGCGAGCCCGAGGAAACTCGCGGGCCTGCTGAAGCGCACGGCGCTGCCCTACGTGGTCTTCGAGACGGCGTACACCTTCTTCACCCGCTGGACCAGCGAGGACCCCGACCGCCCGGTCACCCTCCTCGACCCCCTCTACCTCACCTGGTTCCTGGCGGCCCTGTTCCTCTGGCGCCTGACGACCCCGGTCTGGAGGCTCGTACGCCGGCCGCTTCCCGTCGCCCTGACGATCGCCGCCCTCGCGACGCTCACCCCCTCCCTCGGCAACGACCTCGACCTGCAACGCGTCCTGCAGTTCCTGCCGTACTTCGTGCTGGGCCTCGTCCTCAAGCCCGAGCACATCCACCGGCTGCACCACCGCAGGACACGCCTCCTGGCGGTGCCGCTGTTCGCCGGCGCGCTGGCCTTCGCCTACTGGGCGGTCCCGCGCATGAACTACGCCTGGTTCTTCCACAACGACAGCGCCACAGCCCTGGGGGCACCGGCCTGGTCCGGCCCGATCATGACCCTGGCGACATTCGGCTGCTCGGTGATACTTTCCGCTGCCTTCCTCGCCTTGGTGCCACGGGGCAGACGGTGGTTCACGGCCCTGGGCGCGGGCACCCTGTACGCCTACCTCCTCCACGGCTTCATCGCCCAGGCGGCCGAGCACGGGGACTGGTACGCCGGTCCCTGGCTCCACCACCCCGCCGGCGAGGCGACGGTCACCGTGCTGGCAGCCACGATCATGACGACGCTGTGCGCACCTGCCGTACAGCGGACGCTCCGCGGCCTGCTGGAACGGCCGTTGAGGTGGGCGTTCCGGGACGCGGACACCGTGTCGCCCGTGATCTCCGACGGATCGCGACCGGAGTCCAACCCCCTGATTCACCTGCGCGTGTCCGACCGCACTACGGTCGGCTGCGTGTCGACCGTCCACAGTCCGGCTCGGCGGCCCTAAACGTCAGGTGTCATTTCCGTGGGACCGGTCAGACCGGGGTCCGCGTGACCGTCCACCACCTCGTGCGCCACGTCCCGAACCGGCCGCTGGAGTGAACGGGCGTGCTTGCGCAGAAGCTCGAAGGCCTCGTCCGGTGTCACCGATCGGCGGTTCGCTATCACGCCCTTGGCCTGCTCGATGATCACGCGGCCGGTCAGGGCCTGTTCCAGCTGGGCGGTGAGTGTCCGGCTGTGGTCGGCCTCGCGGGCACGTTTCAGGATGACGGCGGTGAAGTCCGCCATGGACTGGCCGATGGCCAGTTCCCCCGGGGCGAGGGGGTGGCGTTCGCCGGACAGCAGGACGAGCGCACCGCTCGTTCCGGTGGGTTCGCGCAGGGGGATGGCCGCCACGCTGGCGTAGCCCAGCTCCAGGGCCCGTGGGGTGTAGTGCGGCCACCGCTGCCTGTTGGGGAGGCTGTCGAGGGTCGCCTGCACTCCGGGCTTTTCGGCCTGGTGGCAGTCGTGGCCGGGCCCCTCTCGCCACCCGACGGCTTCGAGCTCCAGGCGGGACACATCGGCGTCGGAGCCCGCGACGTGGGCCGCCTCGTAGCCGTCGGGGGCGAACAGCACGGCAGCGGCGCGGGCACCGAGCAGGGACGGGGCATGGTTCACCAGCACGGACAGGGTCCCGGGTATGTCCAACGGACCCTCCGCCGTGCTGCCGGCCAGGGTGACGAACGCGTCGGCCAGCCGCTGTTCGCGGGTCATGCCACCTCCTCCTCAGCCGAGTCTCAGGTCCCCATGCACGATCTTGCGAGCAACCGTCTCGATGGGCGCGTCTTCGGTGAACGCCCGAGCCTTGATGAGCGCCAGTGCGTCGGCCACGGAGCAGCCGATCCCCGCCGAAAGGATGCCGGCCGCCTGGTGAACGGTGGCTCGGAGGTCGGTTCCGCCGTAGAGGTCCGGGTCGGCGTCGGGGCCGAGGAGCACGATGCGCGTGAGGGCCTCGGCGACCTCGGTGAGGCGGGCCGGCTTCGCGGTCGCGGGCCGCGCGTCGAAGACGGTCAGCGCTCCGATGCAGTCGTCCTCGGCCTGCAACGGTACGGCGGCCACCGTGGCGACGCCCAGAGAGGTGAGGGAAGGCCCGTACCCGGGCCAGCGCTCCACGATCTCCCGCCCCGCCACATGGACCGGCCGGCGCTGCGCCGCCGCGTCCTGGCCGGGCCCCTCGCCGAGCACGTACTCCAGGTCCTGCGCGGCGCGAGAACGATCGTCGGACACCGCCACCGCGAGTTGGTTCCGCCCGGAGTCCAGCAGAGTGATCGCCGCGCTGCCGGTGCCGCACGCCTCGGCGACCACGGTCATGAATCGCGGCCGGGTGCCCTGTCCCCCGTCCCAGGCCGTCGCGCGGTGGGCGAAGCTCTCCTGGAGACGAGCGGAGTCACGATGGCACGCCGCCGTTCTGCGGTGTGTCCGAGCGATATGCGCGTGGATCTCACGACCGGGCTTCGCCGCCAGGAGCTCGTGCCGCTCGGCGGCCGCCTCCGCCCGGTCCGCGCGCTCGCGGGCCAGCGCGGCCCGACGCCGCGCCACTGCTGCCAGGCCGAGGTCGTCCTCGTGCCCTTGCGGGTCCATGAGGCTCAGCGTACGCCGAGTCAGCCGGGGGTGTCGTTGCGGCTCTTCTCCATCATCAGGACGACGCCGTCGTCGGGTCCGCCGAGCGGGGAGAAGAACACGTCACAGGTGAGCTGCCGGCCGATGCGGCTGCGGGCCTCCACGGCGACCGGACCTGAGCGTTTGCCGGTCTTCAGGCACCGCTGCACGACGGGCTGGAGCACATCGGTGGGCAGTCCGAAGTCCAGGTCGAAGAAGGGCACGTCCAGCACTTCGTCGGCGCGCAGTCCCCACATGTCGACGGCACCCCGGTTCCAGCTCCTGACCTTCAGATCCTTGTCCAGGACCACCACACCCGCCGCGATGCTCGTCAGAATCGCATCCAGGAACGCCCTGGCCGTGTCCAGTTCGTCCGTGCGGATGCGCATCTCGTCGTTCATGGTCTCCAGTTCCTCGTTGCCGGACTGGAGTTCTTCGTTGGTGGTCTCCAACTCCTCGTTGGTGGACTGGAGTTCCTCGTTCGTCGTCTCCAGTTCCTCGATGCTGGACTGGAGTTCTTCGTTGGTGGTCTCCAACTCCTCGTTGGTGGACTGGAGCTCCTCGTACGCCGTCTCCAGATCCTCCCGGATGCGCTTGACCTCGGCCTTCAGGTGCGTGACGACGGTGACGTCGGTGAAGGAGATCGTGGTGGCGACGTGCATGCCGCTGGGCCCGGAGAGCGGCTGGATGAGGATGTCGAAGTACTGGACGTCCTCGCCCAGCCTGCGCTCGACCTGGTTGACCCGCAGAGTCCGGCGCTCGTGCGTGGACTGGTCGATCAGGGAGCGGAGTTCGGCCGGGCGGTAGGAGATCTCCAGGTCCTGGAAGGGACGACCCAGGTCGGTGGTGGTCAGGCTGAACTGGATCCGCGCCTGGCTGTTGATCACCACGACGGTTCCGTCGCCGTCGAGGGCGATCGCCGGGGTCGGTCCGGCGTCGAGGGCCAGGTCGCGCAGCTGACGGGTGCGCGCGACGGAGTGCAGTTCGGCGCCCGCGCCCGACCTGATCTTCACGGTGGCGGGGTGGTACGGCAGCCCGGCGTCGCCGGCCCGGCGCCTGAACATGCGCTGGCGCATGTTCACGACCTCGAACCGCTCGGCGTCGTTCAGCAGCATCTCGGCCTTGCCGAGGAAGAGGAAGCCTCTGGGGCGAAGGGCGAAGTGATAGCGGTCGACGATCTGCGTCTGGGCCTCGGTGTTGAAGTACATCAGGGTGTTGCGGCAGACGAGCAGGTCGAGCCGCGAGATTGGGGCGTCCCGGGTGATGTCGTGCCGCCCGAAGATCACCCGCCGTCGCAGGTCGGCGCGGAAGCTGAACCGGGCGCCGTTCTGCTCGAAGTACTTCTCCCGCAGATCCACGGGGAGCGGCTCCACGGACTTCGGCGGGTACAGCCCGGACCGGGCCTCACGCAGCGCCTCCTCGTCGACGTCCGTGGCGTAGATCTTGACCCGGCGCACGCACTCCTCGATGCCCAGCGCTTCGGCGAACATGACGGCCAGCGAGTACGCCTCCTCGCCGCTGGAGCAGCCCGCGCTCCACACCCTGATCTCCTCGTCCGCTGCGAGAGCCGCGAGCAGCTCGGGGACGACCTCGTGCTGGAGGAAGGTCCAGGCCTCGGGGTCCCGGAAGAAGGAGGTGACGTTGATCAGGATCGTGTTGAACAGAGCGCCGAACTCCTCCTGGTTGGTCTCCAGGAGATCCTGGTAGTCCAGATAGGAGCGAATGCCGACGTCGCTCATCCGCTTGTGGATGCGCCGGGCCAGTGTGGAGCGCTTGTACCCGGTGAAGTCGAAGCTGCGGGCTTCCCGGATGAAGCCGAGCAGCTCCTCCAGCCCCGCGTTGTCCCCGGCGTCCTGAGGTTCGCCCATCAGCCCATCAGCCCATCACTGCCTCTTGGCCTCGACAAGTCCGCGTACGACCGCGGCGATTTCCCCAAGAGGTAGCACGAAGTCCACCGCTCCCGTGTGGACGGCCGCCTGCGGCATCCCCGTGAACTCGGCGGTCTCCGGATCCTGTGCGATCACGGTGCCACCGCGTGACTTCACCGCGTCGACTCCCATGGCGCCGTCCCGGCCGGTCCCGGTGAGCACGCAGGCGATCGCCTCCTGCCCGTAGGCACCGGCGACCGATTCGAAGAGAAGGTCGGCGGAGGGGCGTACGAAGTGGACGAGCTCGGTGTTGGTGAGGGTCAGGACGCCGTCGGAGCCGATGAGGAGGTGCCGGTCGGGCGGCGCGATGTAGACGGTGCCGGGCAGCGCGACCTCTTCCGCCTCGGCGAGCTTCACCCCGAGCTCGGTGCGACGGGCGAGGACCTCGGCGAGCACCGTTCGGTGCCGGGGGTCGAGGTGCTGGACGACCAGCACCGGTACCGGCAGATCGGGGCCCAGGGCCCCGAGTAGCACGCTCAGTGCTTGGATGCCGCCCGCGGACGATGCGACGGCAACGATGCTGTAGTGATCCGCGGGTGCCTGGTCGGCCGTCACGCTGTGAGCCTAGCGGAACCCGGGGCGGCGGGTGAGATGTAACAAGCGGCCGATACGGAGGGCAGGGCGGCGCTCGGCGCGCCGGCCCGGCACCCTGGAGCGAACCGTCAAGATGGCCGGAAGGTATTCACCCGAAAGGAGGAATATCCTCTCAGGTGAAGCGATTCTGTTCGAGTTCCCGGCCCGCCTCCGCAGCGTGTCGGCTTAGATTCGCGTCGTCGTCACCCCTGCTCCCGGTGGCTGTGCACATCCGTCGCCGTCCGCCGCTCCGACACCGAGGCGGGCAGCCTGCTGAACCACGGTGATGCCGCCATGTCCGGGAACGCTGCTGCTGCTCCCGCCCAGCACCTTCGCATCTACGAGGAGGCAGGGCGAACGGTCATCGAGTTGCTGGGTGAAATCGACCTTGCCGCCGCCCTCCGTATAACCGCGGAGCTGGACGCGGCGACAGGCCGCCCGTCGGCCGAGCTCGTGATCGATCTCCGTCCCGTCGAGTTCCTGGACTGCTCCGGGCTGAGGCTGCTGTGCCGGGCACGGCGTCGTGTCGAGGAGCGAGGCGGACACCTGACGCTGGTCTGCCCCCACCCCCTCATCCGCAAGATGCTCCGGATCGTCGGCCTCAGCAGGGTCTTCGCCATGACGGCCACGCTGTCCGAGGCGCTGGACGGCCGAATGTCCGCGAGCTGAGGGCGGACATGAGCCGACGAGCGTACGGCTTCCCGGCCAAAGGCCGATCCCGGACTATTGCCTTCCGTGTCGCTCGCTCTAGGCTGTCAGCCGAGACCTGCCGCTCTGTGAAGCGGCAGCAGCGCGGCCCGTGCACCGGGCCATCGCCGACCCCGTGCCCCCGGGTCGGGAGAGACGCACCCAACAGGCGACCGGAGCCTCAGTCCCACTTCGGACCCGGACACGAACAGACTCCGCCTCGTCCTCCCGGCCTGTCCTTCGAGACGGGGCACACTCCCGCGTCGCCCCTGTCGGCCGTGAGGACGATCCTCGCGCGGGGACCTTGCTTGCGAGGGGGAAACAAGGTCCACGCGCCGGTGGCGGCCGCCGCCAGGCAGGCAGCGGCCGCCACCATCGGCCTGTGCCGCAACGGTCCCACAACCACTCAGGGGCCCGACCCGCGATGCGGATCAGGCCCCTAAGTGATGTTTCTCTGTCGGGGTGGCGGGATTTGAACCCACGACCTCTTCGTCCCGAACGAAGCGCGCTGCCAAGCTGCGCTACACCCCGATGTCGCTGCTTCTCGCGGCGACGACGTTTACTTTAGCCCACCGGTGGCTGGAGACGAAATCCGGTTTTCGCGCGGTGGTGGACGCGGTGGCGGAACGGGTTCGGGCGGGCGTGGTCGAGGGCCACGAGGAGGATGGCCAGGGCGTAGATGGCGAGTCCGAGGAGGAGGGCGTTGCCGAGGACGCTCTTGTAGCCGTCCTGGGCCACGTCGAGGAAGGGGTAGAGGTAGCGCCCCGGCGTGCCGGGGACGAGGAGCTCGCCTCGGGTGAGGGTGAAGGCCAGGTAGGTGAGGGGGTAGAGGAGCCACGTCGCCGCCTGGCGCAGGTGCAGGTCGCCGGGGGGTGTGAGGAGCAGCCAGTCCAGCAGGGCGGCGATCGATGTCACCGTGTGGAGGATCTGGGTGGTGATCGCGTGCCAGCCCGTCGGGTCGGCGGCCTCGCCCGTGAGGACGCCGGGCAGGGCGAAGGGGCTCGACTCGTTGGCCAGGAGCAGGTGGTAGACGAGGCCCGTGACCAGGGCGTAGAGCAGTGTGCCGCCCGTCAGGGACGAGGGGAGCGGGGGGCGGGCGGTCCAGGCGCGGCGGGCCGAGGCGAGGAAGACGAGCGCCAGCAGGACGTTGCTCTGGATCGCGAAGTGGCTCAGGGTGCGCAGGGGGCTGCCGAGGGTCAGTTCGACGGTCACCGCCGCGGCCGCGGACAGGGCCACCAGCAGGCGGAACATGGCGGCCAGGCGGCGGGGTGCGGGGGCCGCCACCGCCGTGGCGGGGACGTGGGACGGCATCAGCACGGGCATGCCCGGTATCGCGGGGAGGTCCGGGATGTCCCTGGGTATCGGGGCGGTCATGGCCTCACGCTAAGCAGCGTGGGCGAAATGGGCGATATGAGTGGTCCGTGCGAGTTAGGGAGGCGCTGCGGATTGACCGGGCTTGGCGTCGCCCCAGGCCGGCCTACTTCTCGGCCTACTTCTCCCGCGTGAGCCTTACGGCGTCACTCCCGCCCCACCAACGTCAGCAAAGTAGCCTCCGGCGGGCAAGCGAAGCGGAACGGGGTGTAGCGGTTCGCGCCGCAGCCTGCCGAGACGTGCAGGTAGGACATGCGGTCCTGGGCGGTGTGCGTGGACAGGCCCCTCGCCCGGTCCGTGTCCAGGTCGCAGTTGGTGACCAGGGCGCCGTAGAAGGGGACGCGGAGCTGGCCGCCGTGGGTGTGGCCGGCCAGGATCAGCGGGTAGCCGTCCGCCGCGTACGAGTCCAGGACGCGCAGGTACGGCGCGTGGACCACGCCCATCGCGAAGTCGGCGGCGTCCGAGGGGCCGCCGGCCACCTGCTCGTAGCGGTCCCTCTTGATGTGCGGGTCGTCCAGGCCGGTGAGCTCCACCGAGATGCCCTCGACCTTCAGCATCCCCCGCGTGTTCGTCAGATTGAGCCAGCCCGCGGAGTCGAAGCCGTCGCGCAGGTTCTGCCAGGGGTTGTGGATCACTCCGACGGCGGGCGCGTTGCCGTTCAGGCCGTGCCGGCCCTGGGCCTTCTCCAGCAGGTAGAGGGCGGGGTTGCGCAGCTTGGGGCCGTAGTAGTCGTTCGAGCCGAAGACGTACGCGCCCGGGAACTCCATCAGCGGGCCCAGCGCGTCCAGCACTTCCGGCACGCCCTCGGGGT
Organism: Streptomyces sp. NBC_01092; assembly: GCF_045039535.1. Classification (NCBI taxonomy): domain Bacteria; kingdom Bacillati; phylum Actinomycetota; class Actinomycetes; order Kitasatosporales; family Streptomycetaceae; genus Streptomyces; species Streptomyces sp. NBC_01092. Next base: position 5,995,062 of record NZ_CP108659.1, read on the forward strand.
CCGACAGGTTGTCGCCCGTGTTGATCACGAAGTCGGGGCGCAGGCCTGCCAGCGAGCGCAGCCAGCGCTGCTTCTTGCGCTGGCCGCCGACCATGTGGATGTCGGAGACCTGGAGCAGCCGCAGCGGGCGCATACCGGCGGGCAGGACGGGGACCGTCACCCGTCGCAGCCGGAAGGAACGGGCCTCGAAACCCGCCGAGTACAGCAGACCGGCGGCACCAACCGCCGTGATTCCCAGGGGTACTCCGTATCGCGCGCGCATACGACCATCGTGTCAGACCGGCGAGGTCCCCCGATCCCGGCCGCCCCCGGCCCCCCGGCCCTCCCGGTCCTCCCGGCGGCTCCCGACGGTCACGGCCGCCTCCGCCACGGCGCCCTTCCCGCACGCCCCTTGAAATCAACGGGCGTTCCGCTCCCCACACCTGCGACAATCGAGCCCATGACCACGCTCAAGTCGAAGCTGCAGGAAGACCTCAACGCCGCGATCAAGGAGCGCGACGAGCTCCGCTCCTCGACGCTCCGGCTGACGCTCGCCGCGATCACCAAGGAGGAGGTCGCGGGCAAGGTGAAGCGCGAGCTCTCCGACGACGAGGTGCAGAAGGTGATCACCCGCGAGGCGAAGAAGCGCCGCGAGGCGGCCGACGCTTTCGCGCAGGGTGGTCGTCCCGAGCAGGCCGAGCGGGAGAAGGCGGAGGGCGAGGTGCTCGCCACGTACCTGCCGAAGCAGCTCAGCGACGACGAGCTGAACGACATCGTCGCCCAGGCCGTCGGGGAGGCCAAGGCGGCCGGCGCCGAGGGCCCGCGGGCCATGGGTGCCGTGATGAAGATCGTGAACCCGAAGGTCGCGGGCCTGGCCGAGGGCGGCCGGGTGGCCGCGGCGGTCAAGAAGCTGCTGGCCGGCTGAGGCACACAGCCCCGCAGGACTCGGTACGAGCACGACTCGGTACAAGCACGACTCGTACGACGACGGCCCCTACCCCCCGAAGCAAAGGGAGGTAGGGGCCGTCGCCGTCCGCAGAACCTATGGCGGCAGAATCTATGGCCGCAGAACCCATGGCCGCTCGGGCCGCCGCGTCAGCCGCGCCCGCCGGTGCCGTTCCCGTTCGTCTGGCCCTGCCACCAGCCCTCCGGGAGCGAGAACGTCGGGGTCGGGGTCGTGGTCCCGCCGTCCGAGCCGCCGTTGCCGCCATTGCCGCCGCCGTTGTCCCCGCCGCCGATCAGGCCGCCGATGAGGTTGCCGTCGCCGTTGCCGTTGTCGTCACGGTCGTCGTCACCCCGGCCCTTGTCACGGTCCTCGTCGTCCGGGATGTGGATCTCGTTGAACTCCTCGACGGGCTTGCCGTCGAGGGCGCCGACCATGGCGTCCTTCCAGATCGGGCCCGGGACCTGGCCGCCGTAGACCAGGTCGTGGTACTCGCCGCCGATGTAGATGTTGCGCATCTTCACCTTCTGGGTGGCGCTGCCGACCCAGACGGCGCCCGCGAGGTTCGGCGTGTAGCCGACGAACCAGGCGTTGCGGCGCTCGTCCGTCGTACCCGTCTTACCGGCGCTGTCGCGGTCGGTGAGACCGGCAGACTTGCCGGTACCGGAGTCGACCACGCCCTGCAGCAGGTTGTTGATCGTGTCCGCGGTCTGCTCGGACATCGCGCGCGAGCACGTCGACTTCGGCACCTCCAGCGACTTCTGCTGGCCGCCGACCTTCTGCGAGATCGACTCGATGGCGATCGGCGTGCAGTACATGCCGCGGGAGGCGAAGGCGGCGTACGCGCTCGCCATCGTCAGCGGTGAGAGGCCGACGGAGCCGAGGGTGACGGCGGGCGTCTCCGGGAGCTTGTCGCCGTTGCCCTGGCGGACGTGGAGCTTGTCGGTGACGTTGACCACCGGGCACAGGCCGATGTCGGCGACCATCTGCACGAAGTAGGTGTTGACCGACAGCTCCATCGCCTTCTTCAGACGGTAGGGGCCGCGCTCCGACTCGCTCTCGTTCTCCAGCTTCTCGCCCTGCAGGTTGGTCCACGGCTTGCTCTCGCACGTCTGGACCGGGCTCGGGTACTCCATCTGGTACGGCGACGGGTACTCCTGCGTCGGCGGCCGGCCCTCCTCCAGCGCGGCCGCCGCGACGAACGGCTTGAACGTCGAACCGGTCGGGAAGCCGAAGTTGGAGCCGCCGTACGCCGCGTCGACCGAGTAGTTGTACTCGGTCTCGTTCTTGCCGTAGCCGTACGGCTTCGACTGGCCCATGCCGAGGATCTTGCCGGTGCCGGGCTCGACGAGGGTGGTCGCGGCGGCGACCTTGTCGTCCTGGTTGACGTGGTCCTTGAGCGAGGCCTGGACCGACTCCTGGGACTGCGGGTCCAGGGTCGTCGTGATGGTCAGGCCGCCCTGGTTCCAGATCTTGGCGCGGGCCTCGCGGTTCTTGCCGAAGACCGGTTCGCTGAGGAAGACCTTCTCGACGTACTTGCAGAAGAAGCTGGCGCCCTTGACCGCGGTGATGCAGCCGTTGTTGGGCTTGCTGACCTTCAGGCCCAGCGGAGCCTTCTTGGCCTTGTCCGCCTCCGCCTGCGAGACGTCGCCGATGTCGGCCATGCGCTGCAGGACGGTGTTGCGCCGCTTGGTGGCCTCGGCCTCGTCGTTGACCGGGTCGTAGCGGCTGGGCGACTGGACGATGCCGGCGAGCAGCGCGGCGTCCTGGAGCTTGAGGTCCTTGGCGGACTTGGAGAAGTAGCGCTGGGCCGCGGCCTCGACGCCGTACGCCTGCTGGCCGAAGAACGTGATGTTCAGGTAGTTCTCGAGGATCTTCTTCTTGCCGAGCTCCTCCTCCACCTGGATCGCGTACTTCAGCTCCTTGATCTTGCGGCCGAGGGTCTGCTGGGTGGCCTGCGCGACCTTCGTCGGGTCGTCGCCGGCCTCCTCCACGAAGACGTTCTTCACGTACTGCTGCGTGAGCGTGGACGCGCCCTCGCTGACGCCGCCGCTCTGGGCGTTGCGGTTGAGGGCGCGCAGGACGCCCTTCAGGTCGACCGCGCCGTGCTGGTAGAAGCGGGCGTCCTCGATCGCGACGATCGCCTTCTGTATGTACGGCGAGATGTCCTTGAGGTCGACGACCGTGCGGTCGCGCGAGTAGACCGTGGCGATCGTGCCGCCCTCGGCGTCCAGGATCGTGGTGCGCTGGCTCAGCGGAGGCGTCTTGAGGTTGGCCGGGAGCTCGTCGAAGCTCTCGACGGACCCCTTGGCCGCGAGCCCCAGCGCACCGACGGCGGGCAGCGCGAGTCCGGCCAGCACGGCTCCCGCGAGCACACTGACACCGAGGAACTTGGCGGCCTGCTGCGTCGGCGACAGACCACCGCCCGAGCGGTTCTTTGGCATGGGGGCAGCCTAAACCGTAGACATGAGCGAACCGAGGGCCGATCGTGCGCGAGCCCGGTACGGAGACGTGAGTCACGCCATGCGCACGGGCGGGCCGGCGTGAACCGTGGCACGGCGGAGCCGGCCGGCTGCCTTCCCATTTGCCGGACAGGGGCGCAGGCCTTGGCCTAAGCTGCTCTCAACTGTCACAGCAGTGCGGCCACGTATCAATACGTCCGGCGACCCCGAATCGTTCTGGCGGTAGCCCACTTTTTTGGTGGGGACGTGTCCGAATCCGCCTTGTGTGTCATCCGGCGTCCGTTGTGACTCAACAGAACTATCCCGGTTTGCCGGGAAAGTCACGCATGTCGCCAGCTCACTCCCCCGGGTGATCTGCCGCTTACGCATAGTCCGTTCGGGCCATTCAAGATTGGGCCCGAAGGGGGTGTTGCGCTGTGCCCACCTTCCGTAACGTCCTCAACTGGCGGCGGTGAATATGCCGCTGCCGCCGTGGGGGAGCCTCGATTCGGGAGAGGACGGCGCCGGTATGGGCTGGGTAACCGACTGGAGTGCGCAGGCGGCCTGCCGCACTACCGATCCGGATGAACTGTTTGTTCAGGGAGCAGCGCAGAACAGGGCCAAGGCGGTGTGCACCGGATGCCCGGTGCGCACGGAGTGCCTGGCGGACGCGCTGGACAACCGCGTCGAGTTCGGCGTGTGGGGAGGAATGACGGAGCGCGAGCGCCGTGCGCTGTTGCGCAGGCGGCCGACGGTCACCTCGTGGCGCCGGCTGCTGGAGACGGCGCGCACGGAGTACGAGCGCGGGGCGGGCCTGTTGCCGCTCGATGATGACGAGGTGTACGAGAACTTCGCGGCGGTCGGCTGAGGGCGCCACGAGCCCACGAGGTCTCACCCCGGGTGGCACAGCGGCACAGCGGCCCAGGAGGGCCCCTCAGGGAACCGATCGCGCTGTTCAGGCCTCGGGAGAAGGCAGCTCCGGCCGATGCGCCGCGAGCCGGTTTCCGATGTCCCGCAGCCCCGCGAGGTCATGCACATCGCCGGGCAGCGCGGCCACTTCGGCCACGGCCACCTCGGGGTGGAGTGTGGTGAAGCGGTCACGCGTGCGCTGCTCTCGGGAGAGCAGCTGCATACGCTCGGTGTGCAGTCTCAACAGGCCTGCGGTGAGCTGGTCGACGGACCGCTCCACATGCGGAGTGACGGACGGTGGGTCGACGGAGTCCGGGTCGACGTCCGTGGCGGCGGGGGAGCCTGCGTCTGGAGCCGGTGCCTCGGAAGCGGCTGATTCTGAACTGTCGTACGTGTCGGGGGAGTTACGAAGTCCAGCTTTCCCGCCCTCCTGATCCACAATGCGGGGCTCTTCAAGATTTTCCGCGGCGGCGAGCGCGCGCTCGGCCGACAGCCGGTCGGCGCCGCTGCCGTGGACCCGGTTGAGCACCAGACCCGCGAACGGCATGTCCTCGGCGGCCAGCCGCTCCACGAAGTAGGCGGCCTCCCGCAGCGCGTCCCGCTCCGGCGCCGCCACGACCAGGAAGGCCGTCCCGGGCGCCTGAAGCAGCTTGTACGTCGCGTCCGCGCGCGTGCGGAAGCCGCCGAACATCGAGTCCATGGCCGCCACGAAGGTATGTACGTCCTTCAGCAGCTGCCCGCCGAGCAGCTTGCCGAGCGCGCCCGTCATCATCGACATGCCGACGTTCAGGAACTTCATTCCCGCGCGCCCGCCGACCTTCGCCGGCGCCAGCAGGACGCGGATCAGCTTGCCGTCCAGGAACGAGCCGAGCCGCTTGGGCGCGTCCAGGAAGTCCAGGGCGGAGCGGGACGGCGGGGTGTCCACGACGATGAGGTCCCACTCGTCCCTGGCCCGCAGCTGGCCCAGCTTCTCCATCGCCATGTACTCCTGCGTGCCCGCGAAGCCCGCAGAGAGCGACTGGTAGAACGGATTGCCCAGGATCGCGGCCGCCCGGTCGGGGTCCGCGTGCGCCTCGACGATCTCGTCGAACGTGCGCTTCATGTCGAGCATCATCGCGTGCAGCTCGCCGGCGCCCTCGACGCCCTTCACCCGCCGCGGGGTGTTGTCCAGCGAGTCGATGCCCATGGACTGGGCGAGCCGGCGGGCCGGGTCGATGGTGAGCACGACCACCTTGCGTCCGCGCTCGGCGGCCCGCAGCCCCAGCGCCGCCGCGGTCGTGGTCTTGCCGACGCCGCCCGAACCGCAGCACACCACGATGCGGGTCCTCGGGTCGTCGAGCAGCGGGTCGAGGTCGAGCACGCGCGCGGCGGAGAGGTGGTGGGGCCGGCGGGCGGCGTCCTGTGTCTGGGCCGGTTCCGGACGACTCATGACATCCCCTGCTTCCGACGTACCGCGTACGGCTGCTGACGTTCCGCGTACGGCTCCCGACTTGTGAACGGACTCATGACAGGTCCTGTTCCCGCAGCTCGCGCGAGAGCGCGTACAGGCCGGCCAGATCCATGCCCTCGGCGAGGAGCGGCAGTTCGTGCACCGGCAGCCCCAACTCGTCCAGGACCGCCCGCTGCTCCTGCTCCAGCGCGTGCCGCTCGGCGTACTCGTCGGCCTGCGTCAGCAGCGGGTCCACCAGCTTCTCGGCGTTCCCACCGCGCCGCGCCCCGCCCAGCCCCGCCGAGGACAGCGACTTGGCGACGGCCGCGCGCGGGACACTGCGGACGAGTTCCAGATCGGCCGCGTCCAACACCTCCGGGCGCACCATGTTCACGATGATCCGCCCCACCGGCAGCCGCGCCGCCCGCAGCTCGGCGATCCCGTCCGCGGTCTCCTGGACGGGCATCTCCTCCAGCAGCGTGACCAGATGCACAGCCGTCTCCGCCGACTTCAGCACCCGCATCACTGCCTGCGCCTGATTGTGTATCGGCCCGATCCTGGCGAGCCCCGCGACCTCGTCGTTCACGTTCAGGAAGCGGGTGATGCGGCCGGTGGGAGGCGCGTCCATGACGACACAGTCGTAGATGAACCGCCCGGCCTTGTCCTTGCGCCGCACCGCCTCGCACGCCTTGCCGGTGAGAAGTACGTCTCTCAGCCCCGGCGCGACGGTGGTGGCGAAGTCGATCGCGCCGAGCTTCTTCAGGGCCCGGCCCGCACCGCCCATCTTGTAGAACATCTGGAGGTAGTCCAGAAGGGCCAGTTCGGGGTCTATGGCGAGGGCGTACACCTCCCCGCCCCCAGGAGCGACGGCGATCTTCCGCTCCTCATAGGGCAGCGCCTCTGTCTCGAAGAGCTGCGCGATGCCCTGCCTGCCCTCGACCTCGACGAGAAGCGTCCGCTTCCCCTCCGTCGCGAGGGCGAGCGCTAGAGCGGCGGCGACCGTGGTCTTTCCGGTCCCGCCCTTGCCGCTGACGACCTGGAGCCTGCTCACGCCTTCGAGCCTAACCAGTCGGTGCGCGAGTCACGCGGCAGCCTGTGGACAACCTGAGCGAGGTCGGCCGCTCGGCCCTTCGCCGACTACGGATAAAGTCGGCCACATGACCAAGTGGGAATACGCAACCGTGCGGCTGCTGGTTGAGCGAATGCGGGAAGCTCTGGTGCGCTGACCCGGCGCGGAGTGGCGCGGTCAGCGTGTGACCGGCCACGGACGGCCGTCAGGGGCATGGCCGCACTTCCAGCGGAGCGTCGGCTGCACCGCGGCTCCTGCGGGCGGCTGATCGGCCGCGTATAACCTGCTGCGTGAACGGTCATCTCGCTCACGAGCTCGGAATCATGAGGTTCATGGTGTCACCCGTAAAGTACGAATACGCAACCGTGCCGCTGCTCGTCCACGCCACGAAGCAGATTCTGGACACCTGGGGCGAGGACGGCTGGGAGCTCGTCCAGGTCGTGCCCGGGCCGAACAACCCCGAGCAGCTCGTGGCCTACCTGAAGCGGGAGAAGCAAGCGTGAGCGCGGTCGAGGCGAAGCTCGCCGAGCTGGGCCTGAGGCTCCCGGAGGTCGTGCCGCCGCTCGCCGCGTACCAGCCGGCGGTCCAGTCCGGCGTGTACGTGTACACCGCCGGCCAGCTGCCCATGGTGGAGGGCAAGCTCCCGGTCACCGGCAAGGTGGGCGCCGAGGTCACCGCCGAGGAGGCCAAGGACCTCGCCCGTATCTGCGCGCTGAACGCCCTCGCGGCCGTGAAGTCGGTGACGGGTGATCTGGACCGCATCGCGCGCGTGGTGAAGGTCGTGGGGTTCGTGGCGTCGGCGTCCGACTTCACGGGGCAGCCGGGCGTGATCAACGGCGCGAGCGAGCTCCTGGCGGAGGTCCTCGGCGAAAAGGGCGTCCACGCGCGCAGCGCGGTGGGCGTGGCCGTGCTGCCGCTGGATGCGCCGGTCGAGGTCGAGGTTCAGGTGGAGCTGACGGGGGCGTAGGCCTTCGGCGGTCACGCCGGTCGTCCAGTTCGCAGCAGCCTGTCCGGGATGCCCGGGCAGGCTGAACATCGCCCGGCGGGGCCGTAAATGGGCCGTCGTCGGTCTTTCGGCAGGGCACAGTGGCTCCATGGCCGAAACCGTTCCAGGCAGAGGGCTCGACGCCCAGGGGTACATCGCGCCCGAAGGGTCCCTCGGGCGGGTCTCGCACGCGTTCCGGCCCGTCGTCGCGGCCGCGCGGGACCGTCTGCTGGACGTGTTCGGGGCGCGGCTGCACAGCGCCTACCTCTACGGGTCGATTCCGCGCGGCACCGCGCGCGTGGGGCGCAGCGACCTGGATCTGCTGGTCGCCCTGCGCGAGGAGCCGACCGAGGCGGACCGGGCGGACGCGCGCGTGCTCGACGAAGCACTGGACAAGGAGTTCGCGCAGATCGACGGCGCGGGGACGCTGCTGAGCAGCCGCGGGCGGCTGCTGAGTGACCTGGAGAGGTACGACGGCGGGTGGTTCGTCGCCTGCCTCTGTACGCCCCTTCTGGGCGAGGACCTCGCCGAGTTCCTGCCGCGCTACCGGCCCGACTCGCTGCTCGCGCGAGAGACGAACGGCGACCTCGGGCTGCTGCTGCCCCGCTGGCGCGCGCGGATCGCCGACGCGGGCGGGAGCGACGAAGCCCGGCGGCCGCTCGTGCGGTTCATGTCCCGGCGTCTGGTGCGGACGGGGTTCACGCTGGTCATGCCCCGGTGGGGCGGGTGGACCAGCGACCTGGGGGAGATGGCGGAGGCCTTCGGGTCGTACTACCCCGCGCGGGCCGAGCAGATGAAGGCGACGGCGGAGCTCGGGTACGAGCCGACGGGGGACGAGGGCGTCCTTCGGTCGTATGTCGATGATCTCGGGCCATGGCTGGCGCACGAGTACGCGCGCGTGCACGGCGTGAAAGCCCCCAGGCCCGACTGAGTGCGGCCAGGAGCGCGGCTAGGAGCCCGGCTAGATGAGCCCGTGCTCCTCCAGGTAGTCGATCTGCGCCCGTACCGACAGCTCGGCCGCCGGCCAAAGGGAGCGGTCGACGTCCGCGTACACGTGGGCGACGACCTCGGCCGGGGTGCGGTAGCCGTCCTCGACCGCCGTCTCGATCTGGGCGAGGCGGTGGGCGCGGTGGGCGAGGTAGAACTCGACCGCGCCCTGGGCGTCCTCCAGGACCGGCCCGTGGCCCGGGAGGACGGTGTGCACGCCGTCGTCGACCGTGAGGGACCTGAGCCGTCGTAGCGAGTCCAGGTAGTCGCCGAGGCGGCCGTCGGGGTGTGCGACCACCGTCGTGCCGCGGCCCAGGATCGTGTCGCCGGTCAGGACGGCACGGTCGGCCGGGAGGTGGAAGCAGAGGGAGTCGGCGGTGTGCCCGGGCGTCGGTACGACGCGCAGCTCCAGGCCGCCGACGGTGACCACGTCCCCGGCGCCGAGGCCCTCGTCGCCGAGTCGCAGCGCCGGGTCGAGGGCACGCACGCGTGTGGCGGTCAGTTCGGCGAAGCGGGCGGCGCCCTCGGCGTGGTCCGGGTGGCCGTGGGTGAGCAGGGTCAGGGCGACGCGTTTGCCGGACTTCTCGGCCGTGGCGATGACGTTGCGCAGGTGGCCGTCGTCGAGCGGGCCGGGGTCGATCACGACGGCCAGGTCGGAGTCCGGTTCGGAGAGCAGCCAGGTGTTGGTGCCGTCCAGGGTCATCGCCGAGGCGTTGGGGGCGAGGACGTTGACGGCACGGGCGGTGGCGGGGCCCGAGAGGACCTCGCCTCGCGGCTGGCCGGGGAGGGCTGCTGCGTCCGTCATGCGTGGGGGCCTTCCAGGGCTGTCGGTACTGCGGGAACCTCGGGCAACGTCATGCGGGGGCTCCGCCGGTCGGGATGTGCTTGGTGAACTCGTCGTGGCCGGGCCAGGCGAGCACGATCTCGCCCTCCTCCAGGCGGGCCTGCGCCAGGACGGCGGTGAGGTCGCGGTCGGGGGCGGCGGACAGGGCCTGGGCGGCGCTGTCGTACGCGGTCAGCTGGCGCAATGTCGCGATGGTCGGCGGCATCATCAGCAGCTCGCCCTTGTCGTACGAGGCGGCGGCGTCCGTGGGGCGGATCCACACCGTACGGTCGGCTTCCGTGGAGGCGTTGCGGGTGCGCTGGCCCTTCGGGAGCGCGGCGACGAAGAACCATGTGTCGTAGCGGCGGGGTTCGAACTCCGGGGTGATCCAGCGGGTCCAGGCGCCGAGGAGGTCGGAGCGCAGAGCCAGGCCGCGGCGGTCGAGGAACTCGGCGAAGGAGACGTCGCGGGCGACGAGGGCGGCGCGGTCGGTTTCCCAGTCGTCGCCCGTGGTGTCGCCGACGACGGAGTCATCCGTGGGCCCGGCGAGCAGAACGCCGGCTTCCTCGTACGTCTCCCGCACGGCGGCGCAGACGATCGCCTGCGCGACGGCCTCCTCGACGCCGAGCCGGTCCGCCCACCACGCGCGCGTGGGGCCGGCCCAGCGGATCTGCTGTTCGTCGCGGGGGTCGACGCCGCCGCCGGGGTAGGCGTAGGCGCCGCCGGCGAAGGCCATGGAGCTACGGCGACGCAGCATGTGCACGGCGGGGCCGCCGGTGTCGGTGTCCCTGAGCAGCATGACGGTGGCCGCCCGTTTCGGGGCGACGGGGGTGAGACTGCCGTCCGCGAGCGCGCGGATACGGTCCGGCCACTCCGGTGGGTACCACTGCCCGTTTGCCATGGGCGGAGGCTATCTCTTGGTGGGCGGATGTTCGAGGGGTGCCTGGGGGGATGCCTGCGGCGGCCCGTTGCTGGCCGGTGGGGGTGCGTGTAGCGCCTACGGGTCGGTTTGTGGGTCGGGGCCGCGTCGGGGGGTGTCCGTCCTCGGTCCGGCGGTTGCTGTGCCTCGGACGGCTCTGTCCTTTGACGCCGGCCGCTGCGGGCGGACACCCCCCGACGCGTCCCCTTGCCGCCGTGGGCGAGTGCGGGCGCGTGGGGCTGCCCTCTATGGCGCTCACTGTGCCGGTCTCTCATCAGCCCCGGCCGGCATCTCTCAGCCCGTCTGGGGGTCCCCCCTGCTCGAAGAGCTTGGGGGAGTTTGAGGACGAGGCCCGTTCAGGGCCGAAGCGGGGGTCTGGGGTGGCAGCCCCCAGTAGGCGCCGGGGTTGAAGGGGCGGAGCCCCTGGATGGGGGTCCCCCCTGCTCGAGCGAAGCCGAGAGCTTGGGGGAGGGACGGGTAGGGGCGGCGGGGGCGAGAATCCGCGGCGGGAAGCCGAAACGGGGCCCCGCCTCGTGGTGAGGCAGGACCCCGGGGGGCGTAAGGGCGGACCTAACGCGAACGCTTGGCCAGACGCTCGACGTCCAGCAAGATCACCGCACGGGCCTCCAGCCGAAGCCACCCACGCTGGGCGAAGTCGGCCAGCGCCTTGTTGACCGTCTCACGCGACGCACCGACCAGCTGGGCCAGCTCCTCCTGCGTGAGGTCGTGGACGACATGGATGCCCTCCTCGGACTGCACGCCGAACCGGCGGGACAGGTCGAGCAGCGCGCGAGCCACACGCCCGGGCACGTCCGAGAAGACCAGGTCGGACATCGCGTCATTGGTGCGGCGCAGCCGACGAGCGACGGCGCGCAGCAGCGCGGTGGCGACCTCGGGACGGGCGTTCAGCCAGGGCTGAAGGTCACCGTGGCCCAGGCCCAGCAGCTTGACCTCGGTCAGCGCGGTGGCGGTCGCCGTGCGCGGGCCCGGGTCGAAGAGGGACAGCTCGCCGATGAGCTCTCCGGGGCCGACGACGGCGAGCATGTTCTCGCGGCCGTCGGGAGACGTCCGGTGAAGCTTGACCTTGCCCTCGGTGACGACGTAGAGCCGGTCGCCCGGGTCGCCCTCGTGGAACAGGGAGTCGCCACGTGCGAGGGTCACCTCACTCATGGAGGCGCGCAGTTCCGCGGACTGCTCGTCGTCGAGAGCCGCGAAGAGCGGATTGCGCCGCAGAGGGTCGTCCACGAGTTCTCTCCTTGTCGACCTGCTCAGGGGATCGCTCCCCCGCGTACCAGGGGACCGTGCTCCCCATTTTGCCGGACGGTCCAAACAGTGTGATCTGTCACAAGGATGCCGCACAGGTGTCCCGAGGTAAGCGGCAGGGGTCCAATTGGGGGCCGATCTTCAGGGTCCGGGGCGGATGTCAGTGCCGGGCTTTAGGCTGGCCGGGTGTCCAAATCGCCGGTGAGAGCACAGGCCAAGGGGGCTGGGCGGGTGGTTGTACGTCGCGATTCCGCTGTGGGCGAACAGGACCCCGGTGGCGGAAAGAAAACGACAAAGGCGGCGAAAAAGGCGCCGGGTGAGGTGGCGGCCAGTGGCCGGAAATCGGCGGCGGCGGTGAAGAGGTCGACGGCCGTGAGCAAGACGACGGCCGCGAAGAAGACGACGGCCGCGAAGAAGGCGACGGCCGCGAAGAAGGCGACGGCCGCGAAGAAGGCGACGGCCGCGAAGAAGGCAGGACCTGCGAAGAAGGCGGCGGCGCCGGCGAAGAAGGCAGCGGCCTCGAAGAAGGCGGCTCCTGCGACAAAGACCCCTGTCGCGAAAGTGACCACCAAGAAGGCCGTCGGAAAGAAGCCCGCCATCGCTCCCGAGAAGGCCACCGCCGTCGTAAAGGCCGCCTCCCCGGTGAAGACCGTTGCCCCCAAACCCCCTACGGCCGAGTCCCGCACCGCCCTCGTCCGCCGTGCCCGCCGCATCAACCGCGAGCTCGCCGAGGTCTTCCCTTACGCCCACCCCGAGCTGGACTTCGACAACCCCTTCCAGCTCCTGGTCGCCACGGTGCTGTCCGCCCAGACCACCGACCTGCGCGTCAACCAGACGACCCCGGCGCTCTTCGCCAAGTACCCGGCCCCCGAGGATCTGGCCGCCGCCAACCCCGAGGAGGTCGAGGAGATCCTCCGGCCGACCGGGTTCTTCCGGGCCAAGACCAAGTCGGTCATGGGCCTGTCGAAGGGGCTCGTGGAGAACTACGGCGGCGAGGTCCCGGGCCGGCTCGAAGACCTGGTCAAGCTGCCCGGCGTCGGGCGCAAGACGGCCTTCGTCGTGCTCGGCAACGCGTTCGGGCGGCCGGGCATCACCGTCGACACCCACTTCCAGCGGCTGGTGCGGCGCTGGCAGTGGACCGAGCAGACCGACCCGGACAAGATCGAGGCCGAGATCGGCGCGATGTTCCCCAAGGGGGAGTGGACCGATCTCTCGCACCACGTGATCTGGCACGGCCGGCGCATCTGCCACGCCCGCAAGCCCGCCTGCGGAGCCTGCCCCATCGCGCCGCTCTGCCCGGCGTTCGGCGAGGGCGAGACGGATCCGGAGAAGGCGAAGAAGCTCCTCAAGTACGAGAAGGGCGGCTTCCCGGGGCAGCGGCTGAATCCGCCGCAGTCCTATCTGGACGCGGGCGGCAAACCGGCCCCGCCGCTGGGGGCCGGATGACGGGGCGAGCGGGAAGGGCCGGGGCGCCGGCAGGCCGTCGTACGGCCATGAGGGCTCGGTCCGTCCGGCGGCGGGCCGGCGGGCCTAGCGGTGTCTTGGAACGATCTAGGTGCCCTCACGCGTTGGACTCGGCAGGACGACGGGGGTGGCTATGACGAGGGCGAGCGATACGCAGGACGGGCCGGTGGTGGTCAGCAAGGACGGACTGCCGGCCTGGCTGGACCCAGTGGTGCGGGTGGTGGAGACCGTCGAGCCGCTGCAGCTGAGCCGCTTCCTGCCGCCGGAGAGCGGCGCGGGGCGCCAGTCCGCCGTACTGATCCTGTTCGGTGAGGGCGAGCAGGGGCCCGAGCTGCTGCTCATGGAGCGGGCGAGCTCGCTGCGCTCCCATGCCGGCCAGCCCTCCTTCCCCGGTGGCGCCCTCGACCCGGAGGACGGCGACCCGCAGGACGACGGGCCGCTGCGGGCCGCGTTGCGCGAGGCCGAGGAGGAGACCGGGCTCGATCCGGGCGGCGTCCAACTCTTCGGCGTCCTGCCGAAGCTGTACATCCCGGTCAGCAGCTTCGTCGTCACACCCGTGCTGGGCTGGTGGCGTGAGCCGACGCCGGTCGACGTCGTCGATCCGAACGAGACGGCCCGCGTGTTCACCGTCCCCGTGGCGGATCTCACGAATCCGGACAACCGCGCCACCACCGTCCACCCCAGCGGCCACAGAGGTCCGGCATTTCTGGTCGAATCGGCGCTCGTGTGGGGGTTCACGGCCGGGATCATCGACCGTCTGCTCCATTTCTCGGGCTGGGAGCTGCCCTGGGACCGGGGCAAGCAGGTCCCGCTCGACTGGCGGTCATGACAGGGTGTCTGCCGTGCTGTGTCTTCCCGGGGGCCGTCGTGTCCGAAAGCCGCTGTGTGGCGGGCCGGGCCCGTGGCCGACCTGTGGTGAGCGAAGAGTGACGAGGCGAGGCTCGAACCGGTGAACGTGCTGGACATCCTGTTGCTGGTCGCCGCCGTCTGGTTCGCGATCGTGGGCTACCGCCAGGGCTTCGTCGTCGGCATCCTGTCGGTGATCGGTTTCCTCGGCGGCGGCCTCGTGGCCGTCTACCTCCTCCCGGTCATCTGGGACGCGCTGACCGACAACGCAGAGGTGAGCACCACCGCCGCCGTCGTCGCGGTCGTCGTCGTGATCGTGTGCGCCTCGGTCGGCCAGGCCCTGACCACCCACCTGGGCAACAAGCTGCGGCGGTACATCACCTGGTCCCCGGCCCGCGCCCTGGACGCGACCGGCGGGGCTCTCGTCAACGTCGTCGCGATGCTGCTCGTGGCCTGGCTGATCGGCTCCGCCCTCGCCGGGACCACCCTGCCGACGCTCGGCAAGGAGGTCCGTAGCTCCAAGGTGCTGCTCGGCGTCTCGCGGGCCTTGCCCAACCAAGCGGACACCTGGTTCGCGGACTTCTCCTCGGTCCTCGCTCAGAACGGCTTCCCGCAGGTCTTCAGCCCCTTCTCGAACGAGCCGATCAACGAGGTCCGGCCGCCCGACCCGGCCCTGGCCAACAGCCCGGTGGCCACCCGCGCCCAGCGATCCATCGTCAAGGTCATGGGCACGGCGACGAGTTGCGGCAAGGTCCTTGAGGGCACCGGCTTCGTCTTCGCCGACCGCCGGGTCATGACCAACGCGCATGTCGTCGGCGGCGTCGACGAACCCACCGTCCAGATAGGCGGCGAGGGCAAGCGGTACGACGCGACGGTCGTCCTCTACGACTGGGAGCGCGACATCGCCGTACTCGACGTACCGGACATGGACGCGCCCGCCCTGAAGTTCACGGCCACCGACGCCGAGAGCGGCGACGGCGCGATCATCGCGGGCTTCCCGGAGAACGGCGCGTACGACGTGCGTGCCGCACGCGTGCGCGGGCGCCTGCCCGCCAACGGCCCGGACATCTACCACCGCGGCACCGTGCGCCGTGACGTCTACTCGCTGTACGCGACGGTGCGTCAGGGCAACTCCGGCGGCCCGCTGCTCACGCCCGAAGGCAAGGTGTACGGCGTGGTCTTCGCCAAGTCGCTCGACGACGCCGAGACCGGCTACGCGCTGACCGCGGACGAGATCCAGGAGGACATCGTCAAGGGCCGTACCGCCAACCAGCAGGTGGACAGCGACAGCTGCGCGCTGTAAGCCCGTGAGCCCGGGTCAGGGGTGTGCCCGGTCGTGGGGTGAAGGGTGGCGGCGGTCAGCCGCGCGGGTGGCGCAGGCGCACCGAGACCCAGCGGGCCCGGCGGCGCAGAATGCGCGGAATGCCCACCCGGAGGTCCGCGCCCGGCATTTGCGGGGCGCTGCCCCGCTGGTGGGAGCTCAGCCCACTGGCCGAGCGGCGATTGCGTGCTGCGTCACTGTAGTCGTGCGTCCAGCCCATACCCCGACGTCTGCCCCTGCCCCAAGGTCGATAACCGCCCCCAGGGCCCCCAATTGGCCTATGCGCCAGGCAATTGGCTGTTCGTAGGACAGGTGTTCAGTTCCGGATACCGGGCGCATCGGCGCGGTCACCGATCGGGTTCGGGATCCTTCAGCCAGTTGATGAGCTCGGTGGAGAAAGCGACCGGGTCCTCCTCGTGCGGGAAGTGCCCGAGACCGTCGAACAGCCGCCAGCGGTACGGCGCTTCGACGTACTCGCCCGAACCGGCCGCGCTGCGGGTGCGCATGACGGGGTCGAGGGAGCCGTGCAGATGGAGCGTCGGCACGCGCACCGGCCGCTTCATACGGCGGTTGAACTGGATGCCGTCGGGGCGGGCCAGCGAGCGCACCATCCAGCGGTACGGCTCGATCGAGCAGTGCGCCGTCGACGGGATACAGATCGCGCGGCGGTACGTCTCCACCGCGTCGTCGTCCGGCAGCCGCGGGCCGGACCAGTCCCGGATCAGCCGGCCGACGAGCGCTCCGTCGTCGGCCGTCAGCTGCCGCTCGGGAATCCAGGGCCGCTGGAACCCCCAGATGTAGGAACTGGCACTCGTCTGCTTGACGTCCGAGAGCATCGCCGAGCGCCAGCGCCGCGGGTGCGGCATGGACGCGACCGCGAGCCGGCGCACCAGCTTGGGGCGCATCACTGCCGCCGTCCACGCCAGGTATCCGCCCAGGTCGTGGCCGACCAGCGCGGCGTCCGGCTCGCCGAGGGAGCGGATCACGCCGGTGATGTCGAGGGCGAGGTTGGCCGGGTCGTAACCGCGCGGCGTGCGGTCGCTGCCGCCGACGCCCCTGAGGTCCATCGCGACCGCCCGGAAGCCCGCGTCGGCGAGCGCGACGAGCTGGTGCCGCCAGGTCCACCAGAACTGCGGGAAGCCGTGCAGCAGCAGCACCAGTGGACCGTCGCCCATTTCGGCGATGTGGAAGCGTGCGCCGTTCGCCGCGACGTCCCGGTGCGTCACCTCTTTCCCGCCGAGGACGTCGAGTCGTACGACCGAGGCGGCTTGAGCCGAGGGTGTGGCGGGATCCGTCATGACGACGAGCGTGCCACAGCCTCGATGGCCGCGGGCGCCCGGTCCTCCAGCTCCGGCTGTGCGGCCGGACGCGGGTGCGGCTTGGCCTTCTGCAGGACGCCCGCGGTCTCCTTCATCGAGGCGGCGACCTTCTGCGGGCTCTGGCTCTTCTTGGCCTTCTTCGCGAAGACGACGCCGATCAGCGCGAGGAGACCCGCGACGAGGACGTTCGCCGCGAAGGAGAGCACGAAGCAGATCGCGAGGTTCCAGCCGCTCCAGGTCCGAATGCCGTACGCGAGGGCGAAGTTCAGCATCGGCAGCGAGAACACCAGCACGGCGCCCGCCGCCATGAACGCGCCGCCGCTTGTCGCGCCGCGCTTGACGTCCTGCTTGAGCTGCGCTTTCGCCAGTGCGATCTCGTCATGCACCAGCGCCGACATCTCGGTCGTGGCCGAGGCGAACAGCTGGCCGATGCTGCGTTCGGCGCCGACCGGGCTGCCGTCGGGTGCGCTCATCGCGGTCTCCCTCGTCGTGTACGGATCCGTCTTCTGCCTGACTGCGTACGGTTCCGTCTTTTGTACCGTCCCGTCAGATCATGCCCGACGGTGGTCCTCCTCGCCTGCCCTGCCCGTCACTTCGGCAAGCGCGTGGCGTGCGGCGATCTTCTCCTCGGCGATCCGGCGGTGCTCGACGGCCTTGCGCTCGTGGATGGCGGCCATGCGCAGGTGGTACTCCGGCTCGTCCTGCTCGTAGATGTCCGGAATGCCGTCCGCGTCCTCGTCGCGCTCCTCGGCCTCGACCATCCTGCGGTACTTGGCGTTCCGTATCTTCAGCAGCACCGTCGCCAGGATCGCCGCGGTGAGGGACCCGAGCAGTACGGCGGCCTTGATCTCGTCGGTCAGCGTGGCGTCGCCCGCGAAGGCGAGCTCGCCGATGAGCAGCGAGACGGTGAAGCCGATGCCGGCCAGGGTCGCGACGGCGAACACGTCCGCCCACTCCAGGTCGTCGCTGAGCGAGGCCCTGGTGAAACGTGCCGTCAGCCACGTACCGCCGAAGATCCCGACCGTCTTGCCGACCACCAGCCCCAGGACCACGCCGAGCGTCTCCGGCTGGGTGAACACATCGCCGAGCGCGCCGCCGGAGATCGCCACACCGGCGCTGAACAGCGCGAACACCGGGACGGCGAGCCCCGCCGACAGGGGGCGGACGAGGTGCTCGATGTGCTCGCCGGGGGAGTGCTGCTCGTCCTCGTGCCGGGTGCAGCGCAGCATCAGACCCATCGCGACGCCCGCGATGGTGGCGTGGACGCCGCTGTTGTACATCAGCCCCCAGATCACGAGGGCGAGCGGGACATACACGTACCACCCGCGTACGCCCTTGCGCAGCAGCAGCCAGAAGACGCCCAGCCCGACGACGGCGCCGCCGAGGGCGGCGAAACTGATCCGGTCGGTGAAGAAGATCGCGATGATGATGATCGCGAACAGGTCGTCGACGACGGCGAGCGTGAGCAGGAAGGCGCGCAGAGCGCTCGGCAGCGAGGTGCCGATGACGGCGAGCACGGCGAGCGCGAAGGCGATGTCGGTGGCGGTCGGGACCGCCCAGCCGTCCATCGCGCCGCCGCCGGTGACGTTGGTCAGCGTGTAGACGAGCGCGGGCACCGCCATCCCGCACAGCGCGGCGACGACCGGCAGCACGGCCGCCTTCGGGTCCTTGAGATCGCCGGCGACCAGCTCACGCTTGAGCTCGATCCCGGCGACGAAGAAGAAGATCGCGAGCAGTCCGTCGGCGGCCCAGTGCTCGACGGACAGGTCCAGGCCGAGGGCCGCGGGGCCCAGGTGGAAGTGGCCGACGGTCTCGTAGCTGTCGGCCAGCGCGGGTACGTTCGCCCAGATCAGCGCGCCGATCGCGGCGAGGAGCAGCAGGACGCCGCCGACGGTCTCGGTGCGCAGCGCGTCCGCGATGAAGGTCCGCTCGGGGAACGAGAGCCGTCCGAAGACCTTGCGGACGGGAGCGGGGGTGCGGGGCGCGGTCACAGGGGAGACCTCCGGTCGGTGGGCAGCACGGAGCACTTGCCGACCAGACTTCCCGGCGCACCTGAGGTTGACGTCTTTGGGTTGACGAGGGTTGACGTCTTTTTTATTAGCTTACCTAAGGTGGCTTTGTTTACTTTGCCTAAGGGGCGACGGAAGGGGTCCGGTACGTCTCACGTTAGGCAGAAAAGGGCCGCCCGGCGCGTGATGCGCGGGGCGGCCCTTCAGCGGATTTCCGCAGCCGCAGACTCAGTCCTCGCTCGGCGCCGCCGGGAGCTTCGCCTGGATGAGGTCCATGACGGTCGAGTCGGTCAGCGTCGTCACATCGCCGAGCTGGCGGTTCTCGGCGACGTCCCGCAGCAGTCGGCGCATGATCTTGCCGGAGCGGGTCTTCGGCAGCTCGGCCACCGGCAGGACACGCTTCGGCTTGGCGATCGGGCCGAGGGTGGTGCCGACGTGATTGCGCAGGTCGTTGACCAGGCCCTCGTCCTCGGCGTTCGCCGTGCCGCGCAGGATCACGAAGGCGACGATGGCCTGCCCGGTCGTCTCGTCGGCGGCGCCCACGACGGCCGCCTCGGCGACGGACGGATGCGAGACCAGGGCGGACTCGACCTCCGTGGTGGAGATGTTGTGCCCCGACACGAGCATGACGTCGTCCACCCGGCCGAGCAGCCAGATGTCCCCGTCGTCGTCCTTCTTCGCCCCGTCACCGGCGAAGTACTTGCCCTCGAAGCGCGACCAGTACGTGTCGAGGAACCGCTGGTCGTCGCCCCAGATGGTGCGCAGCATGGACGGCCACGGCTCGGTCAGGACCAGGTAGCCGCCACCGCCGTTGGGCACTTCGTTCGCCTCGTCGTCCACGACGGTCGCGGAGATGCCGGGCAGCGGGGTCTGCGCCGAACCGGGCTTGGTCTCGGTGACGCCCGGCAGCGGCGAGATCATCATCGCGCCGGTCTCGGTCTGCCACCAGGTGTCGACGATCGGGGTCCGGTCCGCGCCGATGTGCTTGCGGTACCAGATCCACGCCTCGGGGTTGATCGGCTCACCCACGGAACCCAGCACCCGCAGGCTGCTGAGGTCGAACTTCGCGGGGATGTCGTCGCCCCACTTCATGAACGTACGGATCGCCGTCGGCGCCGTGTACAGGATCGTCACCCCGTACTTCTGCACGATCTCCCAGAAACGGCCCTGGTGCGGGGTGTCCGGGGTGCCCTCGTACATCACCTGCGTCGCGCCGTTCGCCAGCGGCCCGTACACGATGTACGAGTGGCCGGTGACCCAGCCGACGTCGGCGGTGCACCAGTACACGTCCGTCTCCGGCTTGAGGTCGAAGACCGCGTGGTGCGTGTACGCCGCCTGCGTGAGGTAGCCGCCGGAGGTGTGCAGGATGCCCTTCGGCTTACCCGTCGTACCGGACGTGTAGAGGATGAAGAGCGCCTGCTCGGCGTTGAAGGCCTCGGGGGTGTGCTCGGCGGACTGCCGCTCGACGATCTCGTGCCACCACACGTCACGGCTGTCGTCCCAGGCGACGTCCTGGCCGGTGCGCCGCACGACGAGCACGTGCTCGACGTTGTCGACCTTGCCGATCGCCTCGTCGACGGCCGGCTTGAGCGCGGACGGCTTGCCGCGCCGGTAGCCGCCGTCGGAGGTGATGACGACCTTGGCGTCCGCGTCCTGGATACGGGTGGCCAGCGCGTCGGCCGAGAACCCGCCGAAGACGACGGAGTGCGCCGCGCCGATCCGGGCGCAGGCCAGCATCGCGACCGCCGTCTCCGGGATCATCGGCATGTAGACGGCGACCCGGTCGCCCTTCTGAACGCCCAGCTCCAGCAGGGCGTTGGCCGCCTTGGAGACCTCGTCCTTGAGCTCGGCGTAGGTGAGGGCGCGGCTGTCGCCGGGCTCGCCCTCGAAGTGGATGGCGACCCGGTCGCCGAGCCCGGCCTCCACATGCCGGTCCACGCAGTTGTACGCGACGTTGAGCTCGCCGTCCTTGAACCACTTCGCGAACGGCGGGTTCGACCAGTCCAGCGTCTCGGTCGGCTCCTTGGCCCAGGTCAGCCGGCGGGCCTGCTCGGCCCAGAAGCCGAGCCTGTCAGCCTTGGCCTGTTCATACGCCTCCGCCGTGACGTTGGCGCCTGCGGCCAGGTCGGCGGGGGGTGCGAACCTGCGCTCTTCCTTCAGCAGGTTGGCCAGGCTTTCGTTGCTCACGACATCTCCCTTTCCCAGGGTGTCCGTTGTGTCCCAGGCCACAGCTCATCAGACCCGGGGGTCCGATGACAAGGGTCGCCGGAAAATTGGTTTAGACCTGTCAGTGGGGGTCAGGGCCCGAGCGGCTGTCGGCGCTTGGGTCACCCGTTCCCACGGACGCCGGACGGGGGCGGTTCAGGTCTGTAATCCCTGTCACATCCTGGCCGGGCGCGGGCGAAACGCGGGCCCCACGGGAAGCGCGGCCCCGCACAGACCGGGGCCGCGCACGACTGCCTGGATCAGGCCGACAGATCCGCCACGCCCACATGATCGAACACCTTGTCCCCGTGTCCCTCGGCGAGCAGATACGCCTGTGCCTCGCCCACGTGGAAGTACATCCCGTGCAACTCCAGCGCTCCCGCCCGTAGGGCCCGGGCCACCGACTCGTGCGCGCGCAGGTGCTCCAACTGCTGGACCACGTTGGTCAGGCAGAGCTGCTCGACCGCGTCGGCCGGCGCCCGCCCGGCGAGCCTCGCCCAGGGCCGGCTCTCGTCGGAGATCCGCTCCAGGCTCGGCCGCCCGTGCCGCAGCCACCGGCTGAGCGGGGTCTGCGAGGCGCCGGGCTCGGAGGTGAGCAGCGTCTGCATGGCCCCGCACCCGGAGTGCCCGCACACCGTGATCGACCGCACCTGGAGCACGTCCACCGCGTACTCGATCGCGGCCGCCACCGAGTCGTCCCCGCTCTCCCGGCCGGGCAGCGGCACGAGGTTGCCCACGTTGCGCACCACGAACAGGTCGCCGGGACCACTGGAGGTGATCATCGACGTCACCACTCGTGAGTCCGCGCAGGTGAGGAACAACTGCGAGGGCTGCTGCCCCTCACGCGCCAGCCGCGCCAGCTCGCCCCGTACCAGGGGTGCGGTGTTGCGCTGGAACGCGCTGATGCCGCGGGCCAGTTGCCGGGCACTGGGGCGACTGGCGTCGGGGCTGGTGCCGGTGCCGGTGCCGGTGACGGTCCCTGTCCCTGTACCTGTGCCTCTGTCTTCGCCCATGGCGGCAGGGCTGTTGTGGGGGTGGCCGGGGTGGGTGAGGCCGTCTGCGCCGGCGGCATCGCCGGGCCCGCCCCCCGGGTGGGGGTCGCCGGTGTCGCGAGCGCCGCCGGTACCGCCGGTGCCGCCGTGGGCGTCCGTGTCGGAGGGCGCCGTGGATCCGTCGCTCCCGGTCGCCTGGGCCTCCCCGGGCTGCCCGTCGCGGGACAGGGCGGCCTCCGGGAGCTCGCACTGGTGGTTGCGCCAGGCCGTCCAGGGGTGGCAGCGGCAGTCGGCCGACTCGTCCGCGACGATCCCGGTGGCCTGGAGACCGGCCGGTCCCGTCGGCTCGCCGATGCGGACTCCGGACCTGCGGCCGACCAGCTCGACGGTGCCGCCGTGCACGGTGTGCGTGTTCTGCCAGTCCTGCAGTGACTCGTACGCCGCGTGGTCCATGAACGACCCGTCCAACTCCACCACGGCGTGGGCGCCTTGGGGTACGAGATGCAGGGCCCGGCTGAGCCGCGGCACCGCGAGGAACGTCAACTGCCCTCTTACATGTACGTGATGGACTCCTTCCGTCTCGTCATGGGTGATCCGGGTGCGGGTGAGGCGGTGCAGGGCGACGCCGACGGCCATGGCGATGCCCAGGGTCACGCCCTCCAGGACCCCGAAGAGCACCACGCCGAGGGTGGTGACGGCGTACACCAGCACCTCTCGGTGGCGGGTCACCGTACGGATGTGGTGCAGGGACACCATCTGGATGCCGACGGCCATCACCAGGGCGGCGAGCGAGGCGAGCGGGATGAGCTCCAGGATCGGGACCATCAGCAGCGCGGCGACTACTACGAGAACGCCGTGCAACATCGTGGAGTTCCGGCTCACGGCACCGGCTTGCACATTCGCGGAACTGCGCACGGCCACGCCGGCGATGGGCAGTCCGCCGAGGGCGCCGGAGACGACATTGGCGGCGCCCTGGCCGAGCAGCTCGCGGTCCAGGTGGGAGCGTCCGACACGGGCGGACTGCGCCGGTCGGCCGGCGACCAGCTTGTCCACGGCGACCGCGCCGAGCAGCGACTGCACGCTGCACACCAGCGTGACGGTGAGCACGGCGGCGACGAGGCCGAGCACCGGGCCGTCGGGAAACGCGGCCAGTGCGTGGCTGCTCCAGGACGGCAGGTCGACCTTGGGCAGGCGCAGGCCGGTGAGTGAGGCGGTCGTGGTGGCGACGGCGACGGCGACGAGCGGGGTCGGCACCTTGCGCAGGAGCCGTCCGGCCCGGCCGGGAATTCTGGGCCAGGCGACCAGCACGGCGAGGGTCAGCACGCTCACCGACAGGGCGGCGGGATGCACACCGGCCAACTGGGCGGGCAGCTCACGCATGTTGTCGAGGACCGAGCTGTGCGGGATGCCGCCGAGGACGATGTGCAGCTGGGCGACGGCGATGGTGACGCCGATGCCGGCAAGCATGCCGTGCACGATGGCGGGGCTGACGGCGAGCGCGGAGCGTGCCACGCGCAGCAGGCCGAGGCCGAGTTGGGCGAGGCCGGCGAGGACGGTGATGGCGCAGGTCGTACGCCATCCGTATCGGTGGATGAGCTCGGCGGTGACCACCGTGAGTCCGGCGGCGGGGCCGCTGACCTGGAGCGGGGAACCGCCGAGCCGTCCGGCGACGAGTCCTCCGACGGCGGCGGCGACGAGGCCGGCCTGCAAGGGCGCGCCGGTGGCGAGGGCGATGCCGAGGGACAGGGGGAGTGCGATCAGGAAGACCGCGATCGAGGCCGACAGGTCGGCACCCGCGATGTGCGGGCGGCGGCGCCGGGTCGGAGGCGGGCTGTGTGCTTCGTGGCTGTGCTCTTCTCGACGTGGCTCGTCGGCGCGGGTGGGGACGCAGGCTGACATTTTTCCCGTCTCCTCCGGGGCAGCGCGGTCGCGGATCTGGCGGTCCCCGCTCGAGGCGGGGGTCGGGTCGCGGCCGTGTGGTCACGGCATGCAGCGGCGGGATGCATCAACTGTCGGTAAACGGATCGTAATGCAGAGTAAAGGCCCGGAATAGATTTTCCGAGCAAATGGACTAATAAATCCCCCTGAAGAGTGAAGTAGCTAATTAGTCGGCTTGTCGTATTAATTCCTTCTCGGTCCCATGCGACCTTGGCGGCGCTGTCGCCACCCGAGAGAAGGAAGTAGGTGGACCGAACATGGCTGCCACCCGCAGGTTCGCCGCCCCCCGAAAAACCGCCGCGACACACCGAATCGCCACGGGTACCGCCGTCGCCGCGGTCTGCGCCGCATCGCTCGCCGGATGCACGAGCGGCCGCTCCGCTCCTGTGACGTCCGGGCCGCAGAAGGCGAAGCCCGCGGCGCCCGCGCCCGGGACCGCGATCCACCTGATCGGCGACGGGTCCACCGCGTACACCGGCGCGCAGCCGCATCTGTCCAGGCCCGAACGGCTGAAGCCAGGTCAGAAGCCCCCGCAGTTCGTGGTGTTCTCCTGGGACGGCGCCGGCGAGGACAGCCAGAAGCTGTTCTCCCACTTCCGCAAGGTCGCCAAGGCGAACAACGCGACCATGACGTACTTCCTCAGCGGCGTGTACATGCTGCCGGACCACAAACGCGACCTGTACCGGCCCCCGCAACACTCCCCGGGCCGC
Organism: Streptomyces sp. NBC_01092; assembly: GCF_045039535.1. Taxonomy (NCBI): domain Bacteria; kingdom Bacillati; phylum Actinomycetota; class Actinomycetes; order Kitasatosporales; family Streptomycetaceae; genus Streptomyces; species Streptomyces sp. NBC_01092. The sequence continues at coordinate 6,019,613 of NZ_CP108659.1, forward strand.
TCCGACATCGGCTTCAACGATGAGGAGGGCATCCGCGACACCGTGAGGCAACTGCGCTTCGCATGGCTGGAGGGCAACGAGATCGGCACCCACTTCAACGGCCACTTCTGCGGCAGCGGTGGAGGCGTTGGCGAGTGGTCGGTGGAGGAGTGGAAGGACGAGATCACTCAGGCGAAACGATTCGTCAAGTCCTGGAAGACCAACACCGGCATGACGAAGGCGTCCCCTCTGCCCTTCGACTACGACAAGGAGCTCATCGGCGCCCGCACGCCCTGTCTGGAGGGCCGCAAGAACTTCGTCAGGGCGGCCCGGGAGATGGGCTTCCGCTATGACTCAAGCGGCGTCAACAACCAGCTCTGGCCCGTGAAGAGAGAGGGCCTGTGGGACCTGTCGCTGCAGCTCGTGCCATTCCCGGGGCACTCCTACGAGCAGCTCACCATGGACTACAACTTCATGGTCAACCAGTCCGGCACCACGAGTCAGGGCGACCCCGACAAGCACGAGTTCTGGGGCGACCAGATGCGGGAGGGCCTGCTCATGGGCTTCCACCGGGCCTACGACGGCAACCGCGCGCCCCTGATCATCGGCAACCACTTCGAGTCCTGGAACGGCGGCACCTATATGCGCGCCGTCGAGGAAGTCGTCGAGGCCGTCTGCAACAAGCCCGACGTGCGCTGCGTGTCCTTCCGGCAGCTCACCGACTGGCTCGACGCCCAGGACCCGGCGACCTTGCGGAAGCTGCGCACCCTGGAGGTCGGCGAGGCCCCGAAGCAGGGCTGGGCGTCCTTCCTGTCGGGGCGTCCCGCACCGGCTCCGAAGGGGGTGCCCGGGGCTCCGCCCCTCAAGCAGTAGGCATCAGGCTCCGCCCCTCAAGCAGTAGGCATCAGAGGGGAGTTGCTTCCGGGGGCGGACACGCTCTCCCCGAGGACGAAGCCGGGGTCGATCTGCGCCGCCAGGTCGGCCCCGGTGCGCTCGTTCCCCCACGACCGGGCATTCTTCAGGTGGAAGTGCGCCATCTGGCGGGTGTAGCGCTCCCAGTCCCGCAGCTCGTACGTCGCGTCCACGGCAGTGCGCAGCCGGCGCAGGGCGAGGTGGTTCGCGTCCTCCAGGAGCTCGAACCGGGACGGTCGGCCCTTCTCCATGGAGCGCACCCAGTCCGAGTGCCCGACGGTCACCAGCAGGTCGTCCCCGACCTCGGCGCGGAGGAAGTCGAGATCGTCCTGCCCTTGCACCTTGTTGCCGACGACCTTCAGGACGACTCCGAAGTCGCGGGCGTATTCCTGGTACTGGCGATAGACGGAGACCCCCTTCCGGGTCGGCTCGGCGACGAGGAACGTGATGTCGAACCGGGTGAACATCCCGGAGGCGAAGGAGTCCGAGCCCGCCGTCATGTCGACCACGACGTATTCGTCGGGGCCGTCCACCAGGTGGTTCAGGAACAGCTCCACCGCCCCCGTCTTGGAGTGGTAGCAGGCGACCCCGAGGTCGGATTCGGTGAAGGGGCCGGTGACCATCAAACGGACGGTGCCGCCGTCGAGTTCCACCGGCCGGGCACAGGCGTCGTACACCGGGTTGTGCTCGCACACCCGCAGCACCCGAGAACCCTCGCCGGGCGGTGTTGTCTTGATCATCGTCTGCGTGGAGGCGATCCGCGGGTTGGTGCCGCGCAGGTAGTCCTTGATGAGCGGCAGCCGCTCGCCCATGGCGGGCAGTGCGGCCGCCTGCGCGTCGGCCAGGCCGAGCGCGGCTCCCAGGTGCTGGTTGATGTCGGCGTCGACGGCCACGACCGGCGCTCCGGCGGCCGCGAGGTGACGGATGAAGAGGGAGGACAGGGTCGTCTTGCCGCTGCCGCCCTTTCCGACGAAAGCAATTTTCATGTTCACGAACAGTAGTCGCGCGATAGCTGTATGTGGCAGGCGTACGTGAAGAAGGCCACTCGATCGTGGGGGGAGGGCGATCGAAGGGGCGCGCGAAGCTCGTTGGGGGGTGGCGGTCGGGTGACCGGGGGCGCGTAGTGTCGTACTCATGAGTACGACAGGTGCGAGCGCCGATCCGCTCGCGGCGCTCGGTTCACTGACCGGGGTGCCCGAGTCCGTGGAGTCCGTGCGCAAGGCAGTGGACCGGGTCTACGGGCACCGCATCATGCGGCGCCGCAGCAACGAGATCACTTCCGAGGCGGCCCTGCGTGGCGCCCGTGGCTCCGCGGCGCTGTCGGGTGCCGACTGGGCTCTCGAAGAGGTGCGCCGGCGTACCGACTTCAGCGGTAAGGACGAGTCCCGCGTCGTGGGTGCGGCCCTGCGGCTGACGGCCGAGGCGGGCCAACTGCTGTCCATCTGGCGGCAGTCGCCGCTGCGGGTGCTGGCCCGGCTTCATCTTGTGGCCGCGGCGAGCAAGGAGGACGAGGTCGGGCGCCCGCGCCAGGCGGGCGAGCCGGTCGACGAGCCCCTGATCGAGCTCCCGCTGCCGAGCGCGGCCGAGGTGCACGGCCGTCTGGAGGGACTGGCCGAACTGGTCATCGCCGGCGGTTCGGCGCCCGCCCTGGTGACGGCGGCCGTCGTGCACGGTGAGCTCCTCGCGCTGCGCCCCTTCACCTCCCACAACGGCCTGGTTGCGCGCACGGCCGAGCGCATCGTCCTGGTCGGCAGCGGCCTCGACCCGAAGTCCGTCTGCCCGGCCGAGGTCGGCCACGCCGAACTGGGCCGCGCGGCCTATGTGGCAGCGCTTGAGGGCTATGTGTCCGGCACTCCCGAGGGCATGGCCGCGTGGATCGCCCACTGTGGCAGGGCGATCGAGCTAGGGGCGCGCGAGTCGACGGCGGTGTGCGAGGCGCTCCAGCGCGGGGCGGCATAGCGCGACGTGGCGTAGCGGCCCGGGGCGGTGTGGCGCACGCGCGCGTGAGGCGTCGTGGCGTTCCAGGATTCACGCGCGGGGCCTGAACAGAGTTGCGGCGGTACGAGATTTCGTACCGCCGCTGGCATGTTCACCGGGTTACCAAGCGTCCTCGATATATTGCCCATCAGGTCGGGAGCTTTGCCCGTCACCTGGTGCGGCTGGCCCGTAATCGACGGGTCGACGTCGCGTGGGTGCCCAGTGTTCATGCTCGGTCCGTGGGGCCAAATGCGTATTTAAGGTGATCCTCGCGGATGTCCTTGGTCTCGCGGGCCGTTGACTCCTTTGTACTCCAGGTCACAACCAAGCGGAAGGGGTTGCCGCAGTTCTTTACTTTTAGTCTCAAATCACTTGAAACGGGCATCGATTTGTCGAATCGGTGCCCGGAATGCGGAAAGTGCAGGTCAGGCAAGCGACGTACGGCGTCGGTTCGCGTACCAGACCAGGCCCGCCGTGGCCGCCGCGGCTCCTATGGCCGCCGCCGCGACCAGGGCCGGACGCGGCGGTACGGAGAAGGAGGGGATCCGCTGCTTGAGCCGGACCGGGCGATGGAAATCGAGAATGGGCCACCCGCGCGCGAGAGCCTCGCGGCGCAGCGCTCGGTCCGGGTTCACGGCGTGCGGATACCCGACCGACTCCAGCATCGGCAGATCGGTCGCCGAGTCGCTGTAGGCGAAGCAGCGGTCGAGGTCGTAGCCCTCGGATGCGGCGAGCTCCCTGATCGCCTCGGCCTTCGTCGGGCCGTACGCGTAGTACTCCACCTCGCCGGTGAAGCAGCCGTCGTCCCCCACGACCATGCGCGTGGCCACCACGCGGTCCGCGCCGAGCAACTCGCCGATCGGCTCGACCACCTCGGCGCCCGAGGTGGACACGATCACCACGTCGCGGCCGGCGATGTGGTGCTCCTCGATGAGGGAGGCGGCCTCGTCGTAGATGATCGGGTCGATCAGGTCATGCAGCGTCTCGGCGACGATCTCCTTGACCTGCTGGACGTTCCAGCCGCGGACGAGCGCGGAGAGGTACTCGCGCGTGCGCTCCATCTGGTCATGGTCCATACCGCCCAAGCGGAAGACGAACTGGGCATATGCGGTCCGCAAGGCGGCCCTGCGGTTGATCAGACCGCCTTGGTAGAACGACTTGCTGAAGGTGAGCGTGCTCGACTTCGCAATGACCGTCTTGTCCAGGTCAAAGAAGGCCGCTGTGCGGGGCAAGGAGTGGTTTTCCACGACCCTGAGCATAGGCGCAGCCCATTCGGCGTAAGGTGGGCGCGTGGGTTTGCCTGAGAGGGCTCTCGGGTACACCATGGAAGTCACGGATCGTTCGCGACCGTGCTAACGCGGTCCGACTCCTCCCCCCCCGAGTCGGCCGTGGAGACGACCCCCGCTCTCCCCCCCGGCGGGGGTCGTCGCATGTCCCGGTGGGTTTTCCCCTTTCGAACGTGGCCGCGAGGCCGGAACGAGGCGGCTGCGGCCGCCTATTCGGCATGTTCATGATCCGTGACTGTGTGTAGCCGTCGTGCTGCTCTGCGGGAGTCGCACAGGGGTCGGTGCCGGGTCACCGGTTTGGGTGACGGCGATATTCACAACCACCGAGTTGTCCACAGTTATCGACCAAGATCCACACGATTTCCGGGATCGCTGCACCGTGATTCCAACGCGTCCGGCTCGGGCCGACTTGATGGCCGGTTCCGGTTAGTCGGGCGTGTTTGGCCGGTTCGTATCGGCCGTTCATATGGAGGCCGGTTGCCGGTTCTTCACACGTTTGGGAATCGCGGGGCCGCAGGGCTGCGCGAGTGATGCAGCGAAGGGGGACGGAAACCGTGACCGCAGCCGTCACACACGATCCACCGCCCGCCGCCTCAGGGCAGCCGGGCAGGCCGTTGATCGTCACGGAAGACGCCGAACTGCTGGACGACCTGCTGCGCCTGTGCGCCGCGGCCGGCGCCACACCCGAGGTCCACCACTCAGTGCCCGAGCCCGGAGGCAGCTGGGAGGCGGCGCCGCTCGTCCTGGTCGGGGACGACGCCGCACGCCGCGTGCATGGCGCGGGACGCAGGCGCGGGGTGGTGCTCGTGGGCCGCGACCAGGACGATGCCGGGGTCTGGCGCCGGGCCGTCGAGATCGGGGCGGACCACGTCCTGATGCTGCCGGACGGCGAACAGTGGCTGGTCGACCGCATCGCTGACGTCGCCGAAGGAGTCGGCCGACCCGCCCTCACCGTCGGCGTCATCGGCGGCCGAGGCGGCGCCGGAGCGTCCACGCTCGCGTGTGCCCTCGCCGTCACCGCCGCGCGTGAGGGACTGCGCACCCTCCTCGTGGACGCCGATCCGCTGGGCGGCGGACTGGACGTCCTGCTCGGTGGCGAGGCGGCAGAGGGGCTGCGCTGGCCCTCGTTCGCCGGCTCACGCGGGCGGCTCGGCAGCGGCGCGCTGGAGGAGTCGCTGCCGAAGCTGCATTCCCTGCGGGTCCTCAGCTGGGACCGTGGCGAATGCGTAGCCGTTCCGCCGCAGGCGGTGCGAGCGGTGCTCGCCGCGGCCCGTCGCCGGGGCGGCACAGTCGTCGTCGACCTGCCCCGCCGCATCGACGACGGCGTCGCCGAGGCCCTCGCCCAACTCGACGTCGGCATCCTCGTCGTCCCCGCCGAACTGCGCGCCGTCGCTGCCGCCCGGCAGATGGCATCCGCGGTCCGGCTGGTCCTGCGGGACCTACGGGTGGCAGTTCGGGGTCCCTACGCGCCCGGACTCGACGACCGCGAGGTGGCCCGACTGCTGGATCTGCCCCTGGTGGGTGAGGTGCCGGTCGAGCCGGGGCTGTTGCGACCGCACGAGAGCAAGGAACCTCCGGGGGCGATGGGACGGGGGCCGCTGGCGCGGTTCTGCCGAGAGTTCTGGGAGCGGTCGATGCTCGAAGCGAGGGCGGCATGAGTGCGGCATCGGAGCTCCACTGGGTGAGCGGGGGCGAGGCCGGGTCGGTGCGGGCGGCGCCTGAGCGGTGGCGGTCGGGCAGGACGGTGGCCGCAGGGGTGCGGGCCGGTTCGACCGCATCAGCGGTGGACGGCTCAGGTGGCGCCGCTGCCCGGTGGCGGCTGTCGCAAGGGGCGGTCAGCGCGGTGAGTGGGGCCATTGCGGTGAATTCGGTGAACTCGGTGAGTCCGGGCGGTGGGCGGCCCGACTCGGGCCAACGGGGCGGTCCCTCGGGCGGGAGCCGGGCGCCGGACCGGTCGGCAGCCAGGGCGGGCATGCCGTCGGAGCTGCTGGACGGGGTGCGGCAGTGGTTGGCCGAGAGCGGGGCCGAGCCGACGCCCGCGCGCGTGGCGCAGGCTCTGCGGGAGCAGGGCAGGGTGCTGGGGGACGCCGAAGTCCTCGGGGCAGCCGAGCAGTTGCGGTCCGAGCTGGTCGGGAGCGGCCCGCTGGAACCACTGCTCGCCGATCCCTCGGTCACGGACGTGCTGGTGTCGGCACCGGATCGGGTCTGGGTGGACCGAGGCGGCGGCCTGGAGCTGACGTCCGTGTCCTTCCCGGACGCGGCTGCCGTACGACGTCTCGCGCAACGCCTGGCTGCGGTGGCCGGGCGGCGACTGGACGACGCACGGCCCTGGGCGGACGCCCGGCTGCCCGACGGGACCCGGCTGCACGCGGTGCTGCCGCCCGTCGCCATCGGCTGCGCGTGCCTGTCGCTGCGAGTGGTACGGGCACGAGCGTTCACGCTCGAAGAACTGGTCGCGGCGGGCACGGTGCCGCCGGGCGGGGACCGGGTGCTGCGCGCACTGGTCGACGCACGGCTGTCGTTCCTCATCAGCGGCGGGACCGGCAGCGGCAAGACCACGCTGTTGAGCGCGTTGCTCGGACTGGTCGGCGCAGGTGAACGGATCGTGCTCGCCGAGGACTCCGCGGAGCTCAGGCCGGAACATCCCCATGTCGTACGGCTGGAGAGCCGACCCGCCAACCAGGAGGGCGCCGGGCTCGTCACCCTCGAGGACCTGGTGCGGCAGGCGCTGCGGATGCGGCCGGACCGGCTGGTCGTGGGCGAGGTGCGCGGCCCTGAAGTCGTCCATCTGCTGGCCGCGTTGAACACCGGTCACGAAGGAGGCTGCGGGACCGTCCACGCGAATGCGGCGGCCGATGTGCCGGCCCGTTTGGAGGCGCTCGGCACGGCGGCCGGGCTCGACCGCGCCGCGCTGCACAGCCAGTTGGCGGCAGCTCTGTCGGTCGTCATCCATCTCGTACGCGACCGGACCGGGCGTCGGCGGATCGCCGAGGTGCATGTGCTGGAGCGGGACCCGTCGGGGTTGGTGCGGACGGTGCCGGCGCTGCGGTGGGGCGCGGAGACGTTCGCGTACGAGCGGGGGTGGGAGCGGCTGCGGGGGTTGCTTCGCGGCGAGGGCGATGGAGGGCGCCGTGTTCATGAGGGGTTCGGTGATGTGAGTGGGTGAGATGTCTGCGGGCGCGGCCGTGCTGTGCCTCGGCATGGCGGTCTGGTTGCTGGGTGGGCCGAACTCCGGAGTGCGGCGAGCGCAGTTGCTCCTGGCCGGCGGCGGGGCCGTGGGCGCCGGACCGCCCGACTGGCGGCAGTTGGCAGGGGGGCTGCGGCGGCTGCGGGGGCGGATGCGGGCCGAGTGGTGGGCACCGGTCGTCGGACTGGTGCTGGCGCTGCTGGGGTCGTCGGTGCTGCCGGTCGTCGCGGGGGCGGCCGGGGTGCCTTTGCTACGGCGGGTGCGGTTGGCCCGGGAGGCGCGAAGGGCTCGGGAGAGTCACGGGAACGCGGTGATCGTGCTGTGCGCGACGCTCGCCGGAGAGGTACGGGCCGGGCGGCAGCCGGGTGAGGCGCTGCAGCGGGCGGTACGGGATGCCGGCGGGCTCGGTGAGACGCAGTCCGCGGTGTTGGCGGCGGCGAAGTTCGGCGGGGATGTGCCGGGTGCTCTGGCCTCCGCGGCACGGCAACCGGGTGCCGAGGGCCTGTTGGGTTTGGCGGCGTGCTGGCGAGTGGCCGTGGACCAGGGCGCGGGGCTCGCGGCCGGGCTGGACCGGCTGGAAGGGGCGTTGCGGGCCGAGCGGGACCAACGTGCCGATCTGCGCGCCCAGTTGGCAGGCGCCCGATCGACGGTGCTGATGCTCGCCGGGCTGCCGGTCCTGGGACTCATGCTCGGGGCCGCCATGGGAGCCGACCCGCTGCATGTGCTGCTGCACACCGGGGCGGGGCTCGGGTGCCTGGTCGTCGGCGGAGTGCTGGAAGGGCTGGGGATGTGGTGGGCGACGCGGATCGTGCGGGGAGCGGAGTCGGCGTGAGAGGCCGAGTCGATGGTCGCCGGAAGAGTGAGGTGGCGGTGTGAACGTGGAGGTTGTCCACAGGCTGGGGACGGCGATGGGGGCGGTGCTGGCTGTCGGGTGGCTGTGGCGCTGGTCGGCGGAGGTACGGCGCGAACGGAGGGTTCGGCGACGGCTGGGGTCGTTGGTGACGACGGCCGACCGGACGGCCGGCGGAGCGACCGGCGCGACGCCTATTGGCAGACGGTACGACGTCCGGCAGGGCGTACGGCAATGGCTGCCGCTGGCAGCGGTCGTGGGCGCAGGTTGGGCGCTGGTCGGCGGGGTCGCCGGCCTGGGCGTGGGGCTGGTCGGCGCGGGCGGGCTGTGGCTGTGGCGGCGTCGGCAGAGAGCCGTTGAGGGCGCCGCGGCGGAGGTCGACGCCGGTGAGGTGGCACGTCGGCTTCCGCTCGCCGCCGATCTCCTCGCTGCCTGCATCGCGGCCGGAGCCGGCCCGGTGATCGCGGCTCAGGCCGTGGGCGAGGCGCTGGGCGGTCCCGTCGGGGAAGGGCTGGCGCGCGGTGCCGCGGAGGTGCGGCTGGGTGGTGAACCGGGCGAGGCGTGGCAGCGGTTGGCCTCAATGCCCGGGGCAGGGCCGCTGGCGCGGTTGCTGGAACGGGCCGATGTGACGGGGCTCCCGGCGGCCGGACCGGTCGCGCGGCTCGCGGCGGAGGCCCGCGCCGAGTGGACGCGCTCCGCGACGGAACGGGCCCGGCGGGCGGCCGTCATGGTCAGCGCGCCGGTGGGCCTGTGCTTCCTGCCCGCGTTCATCGCGGTGGGCGTGGCGCCGGTGGTGATCGGGCTTGCGGGCGGGGTGTTGGGAGGGGGTGGTGGATGACGGGGTGAGGGCCGGGACGGTCGCAGGTTGACCGTCTCAGCTGGCTCTGCAGGTCGCAGGTCGACGGTCGAGAGGTCTGCAAGACGGTCGAGGGTTCTGCAACAGGCGGGCCCGGCTGCGGGCGCTCGCGGGCGTTCCACAGCGGAAGTTCAACGGGTCGTTTCAACGATTTGTTTCAACGGTTTGCTCAACGAGACTGAACCTTACGGGGGTTGAGATGTACAAGGCGGTATGGGCACGGATGCGCGCGCTGGCGTTCAGGGTGCGGGCGGCGCGGGGTGATGCCGGGATGGTCACCTCCGAGTACGCGATGGGGATCGTGGCGGCGGTGGCGTTCGCCGTGGTGCTCTACAAGGTCGTGACGAGCGGGCAGGTCAGCGAGGAACTGCAGGCCATCGTGAAGCAGGCGCTCGATGCACGGATGTGAGGCGGAGGGCGAGCGGGGGCCGGACCGGGGAACCGCCCGAAAGGCAGGCTGGGGCTCGGATCGTGGCTTCGTCACCGCGGAGTCGGCTGTCGTGCTGCCTGTTCTGGTCATGTTCGCGATGGCGTTGGTGTGGGGCCTGCTGGTGTTGGCGGCACAGATCCAGTGCGTGGACGCGGCCCGGACCGGTGCCCGCGCGGCAGCCCGGCAGGATCCCACCGACGCGGTCATCGAGGTGACCCGAGAGGCAGCGCCCCGCGGCGCGACGGTCACGGTCGGCCGGGAAGGTGACGAGGTCCGCGTGGTCGTCGTGGCCAAGCCGCCGGTGCTGACCGGACTCCCCTTCGAGGTGCGGGAGGAGGCCGTCGCGGCGGCGGAGGAGACGGTGGGGTCGGGGACATGAGAGGAGGTTCCGTAGCGGGCCGAAGGGCGGGTGCCGGGCGCCGTAACGGACGGGCCGCGGTCGGCGGTCCACGCACCGCCCGGAAGGCTGCCGTCGGGCTGCGCTCCGATCGGGGTTCCGCGACCGTGTGGAGCCTTGGCGCCATCGCCGTGCTCTGTGTGGTCTTCGGCGTCGTACTCGCCCTGGGCCACGCGGTCGCGACCCGGCACCGTGCGGCCGGTGGTGCCGATCTCGCGGCGCTCGCGGCGGCCGACCACTGGGCGGAGGGCGGCACGGCGGCCTGTGCACGGGCCGAACGGGTTGCCGGCGCTCAGGGCGTGCGGCTGGTGCGATGCGTACTGGTCGGCGAGGTCTCGGACGTGACGGCGGCCTCGGGCCGGGGCCCCTTCGCGGCGGAGGTCAGGGCGAGGGCGGGGCCTGCGGAGCCGGGGGTGCCTCTGCCGCCGCCGGGGCTTCCGCCGCGGCCGGGGCTTCCGTCGCCGCCGGGGCCTCGGCCGCCGACGGCGCCTGCGGGGCAGACCCCGACGACGGGACATCCGCCGCCCGGCCCTGCGCTGATGGACCGGCCGACACCGGATCCTTGACCGGTCCCGCAGCCACCGTCGCCCCGCCCGGCGCCGGCGCGGACCCCCCGTCCTGGCCCGAACCGGGCACCCCGTCCTGGACAGACCCGGGCTCCCCGCTCCCGTCCGCACCCTCTCCCGACTCCTCCTCCGGCGCCCCACGCAGCAACACCGTCAGCAACCGCACGGCGCCCCTCTTGTGCAGCGGATCGTTCCCGTTGCCGCACTTGGGGGACTGGATGCAGGACGGGCAGCCGGCGTCGCACTCGCAGGAGGCGATGGCCTGGCGGGTGGCGGTGAGCCAGGAGCGGGCCGTGTGGAAGGCGCGCTCGGCGAAGCCCGCGCCGCCGGGGTGGCCGTCGTAGACGAAGACCGTGGGGAGCAGCGTGTCGGGGTGGAGCGGGATCGAGACGCCGCCGATGTCCCAGCGGTCGCAGGTCGCGAAGAGGGGCAGCAGGCCGATCGAGGCGTGCTCGGCGGCGTGCAGGGCGCCGCCGAGGATCTCCGGGTTGATCCGGGCCTCGTCCAGCTGGTCCTCGGTGACCGTCCACCACACCGCGCGCGTGCGCAGCGTACGAGGAGGGAGGTCGAGTTTCGTCTCGCCCAGGACTTCGCCGGTGATCAGCCGGCGCCGCAGGAAGGAGACCACCTGATTGGTGACCTCGACGGAGCCGTAGCACAGGCGGCCGTCGCCCCACGGGACCTCGACGTCCGTCTCCAGGACGGAGATCGCCGTCGTGTCGCGGGCGACTGTCGAGTACGACGGGGCGGCTTCCTCGACCAGGGCGACCGAGTCCTCCAGGTCGAGGGAGCGCACCAGGTACGTACGGCCCTGGTGCAGATGGACCGCGCCCTCGTGGACCGTGGAATGCGCGGCGCCCGCGTCGACCGTGCCGAGCAGCCGGCCCGTCCCGGCCTCGACCACCTGGACCGGGCGGCCGCCCTCGCCGCGGATGTCGGTGAGGTCGGCGGCCCGTTCCCGGCGCGTCCAGTGCCAGGCCTTCGTGCGGCGGCGCAGCAGCTTCGCGGCCTCCAACTGCGCCAGCAGGCCCTCGGTCTCGGGGCCGAACAGCTCCAGGTCCTCGTCCGTCAGCGGGATCTCCGCGGCCGCCGCGCACAGATGCGGCGCCAGGACGTACGGGTTGTCGGGGTCGAGGACCGTCGATTCCACCGGACGGTCGAACAGGGCCTCGGGATGGTGGACGAGGTAGGTGTCCAGCGGATCGTCGCGGGCGACGAGGACCGCGAGGGCGCCCTGTCCGGAGCGGCCGGCCCGGCCCGCCTGCTGCCACAGGGAGGCGCGGGTGCCCGGGTAGCCGGCGATGAGTACGGCGTCGAGGCCGGATACGTCGATGCCGAGTTCCAGCGCGGTGGTGGCGGAGAGGCCGAGGAGTTCCCCGGAGTGAAGGGCCTGCTCCAGGGCGCGCCGTTCCTCGGGGAGGTAGCCGCCGCGGTACGCCGCGACACGCCGGGCGAGGGAGCGGTCGACCTCGGCGAGGCGCTCCTGGGCGATGACCGAGATCAGCTCGGCGCCACGCCGGGACCGCACGAAGGCGACCGACCGCACGCCCTGCACGGCCAGGTCCGTCAGGAGGTCCGCCGTCTCGGCGGTGGCGGTACGCCGGACGGGTGCGCCCTTCTCGCCCTGCATCTCGGTGAGCGGGGGCTCCCAGAGGGCGAAGACCAGTTCGCCGCGTGGGGAGGCGTCGTCGGCGATCTCCAGCACCGGGAGGCCGGTCAGGCGGCGGGCTGCCACCGCGGGCTCGGCGGCCGTCGCAGAGGCCAGCAGGAAGACGGGAGAGGCGCCGTAGCGGGCGCACAGGCGGCGCAGTCGGCGCAGCACCTGGGCGACGTGGGAGCCGAAGACGCCGCGGTAGGTGTGGCACTCGTCGATGACGACGTACTTCAGCGACTTGAGGAAGGAGGACCAGCGAGGGTGGGACGGGAGTATGCCGCGGTGCAGCATGTCGGGGTTGGTCAGGACGTAGTTGGCGTACTGGCGGATCCACTCGCGTTCCTCGAACGGAGTATCGCCGTCGTACACGGCCGGACGTACGGAATTGCCCAGCGGATGTGAAAGTTCCTTCACCGAACGGCACTGGTCCGCCGCAAGGGCTTTGGTCGGGGCCAGGTAGAGGGCGGTGGCGCCGCGGCCGTTCGGGGCCTCTGAGCCGTCCAGAAGGGTCGACAGAACCGGCACGAGGTAGGCCAGGGACTTCCCGGAGGCCGTGCCCGTGGCGACGACCACGGACGCGCCGTCCAGGGCGTGCTCGGCGGCGCGTGCCTGGTGGGCCCAGGGATGTTCGATTCCGGCCGTCTGTACTGCGGCGATGACCTCCGCGCGGATCCGGTCGGGCCAGACTGCATGGCGACCCTCCCGCGGGGGCACATGCTCCGTATGAGTGATGCGCGAAGCCCGGCTCGGCCCCGAGGCGAGTCGGCCCAGCACCGCGCCCGGGTCCACCCGGGAAACGGTGCCCGTCGGGGATCGATCGGATCGGTGATTCTTGGCCATCGGCACCGAGTGTGTCACTGGCGTGACGGACAATGGGACCAAGGCGTCGTGCACGCCTGCCGGTAAGTGATTGAATGCCATCGCGGCTGGCGAACCGACCTTGGGGTTGCAAGCCGAGGTGTCCCGAGGGGCGACCGCTCGATAGCAAGGTGCTGGAGGATCCGTGGACCTGTCCCTGTCGACCCGTACCGTCGGCGATCGTACGGTCGTCGAGGTCGGTGGCGAAATCGACGTATATACCGCGCCCAAGTTGCGCGAGCAGCTGGTCGAGCTGGTGAACGATGGGAGTTTCCACCTCGTCGTAGACATGGAGGGCGTGGACTTCCTCGACTCCACCGGGCTCGGCGTGCTGGTCGGCGGCCTGAAGCGGGTGCGTGCCCATGAGGGCTCGTTGCGCCTGGTGTGCAACCAGGAGCGCATTCTCAAGATCTTCCGCATCACCGGCCTCACCAAGGTGTTCCCGATCCACACCTCGGTCGAGGAAGCGGTAGCGGCGACCGACTGATCACAGGCCCGGGCCCGCCGTACGCGGGGTGCCCGGGGCTGCAGAAGGTGAAAGCGAAGGGGGACTGGGCTTTCGGCGGCCCGGTCCCCCCGACAGCACGCCCGAAGTTCTGAGGGGGATGCATGGCCACCGTTGAACTCCGCTTCAGCGCGCTGCCCGAGCACGTCAGGACCGCCCGGTTGGTGGCGGCGGCGGTGGCGCGCAGGGCCGGAGTGGACGAGGCCGTCCTGGACGAGGTCAGACTCGCCGTCGGCGAGGCCTGCACCCGGGCCGTCGGGCTGCACCAGAGCGTCGGCATCACGGCGCCGGTGAAGGTGTCGCTGATCGAGGAGGAGAAGCAGTTCTCCATCGAGGTCGGCGACGAGGCGCCGCGCTCCGTTCCCGGCGAGCGGTCGTCCGGCGCCGCGGGCGACGACGCTGAGGTGGACGCCGAGGAGGACGAGATGGGCCTCGCGGTGATCAGCGGCCTCGTCGACGACGTGGAGGTCTCCGCCGGAGAGCGTGGCGGCCTGATCCGTATGACCTGGCCGACCACACCGCCGGCCGCGGTACTTTCCTGAACAGCTTCACCCACCCGTCTCATCACGAAGGGGCCCTGCTCAGCAGGGCCCCTTCGTGTTTTTTCCTCCGACGCCGGGGAATTCGTGAAGGAATTCACGATCGATACTCCGATAATTGATCAAGCTCCTCATAATTTGATCAAGCGTCAAAGCCGGCGTCAACGGTTTTAGGGCATTAGCGCTTTCGGGTTCAGTGGCTTGATGTCGATCATTTGCTGAACGGCACGTGAAGGCCGATTCCGCTTACCGCCATCTGTTTTGATCAGGTTCCGGTACCTAGAATCCGTCCACATCTTGAGCTCAGCCCAAGCGTCAAGGAGGACGAATGGCGGGGCTTTCTACCCCTCATCAGCTGGACCATCCCACTGCCCTCGCGGCTGCAGTGCTGACAGACGACAACCGGATCATCATCACGATCATCGGTGTCGTCGCACTGGCAGCGCTCGTTGTCGCCGGAGTCCTGGTGCGCCAGGTGCTCGCGGCGGGCGAGGGCACCGACAGCATGAAGAAGATCGCGACGGCCATCCAGGAAGGCGCGAACGCCTATCTGGCCCGGCAGTTGCGCACGCTCGGCGTATTCGCCGTGGTCGTGTTCTTCCTGCTCATGCTGCTGCCCGCGGACGACTGGAATCAGCGCATCGGCCGATCGGTGTTCTTCTTGATCGGCGCTGCGTTCTCGGCGGCCACCGGCTATATCGGCATGTGGCTCGCCGTGCGCGCCAATGTGCGGGTCGCCGCGGCGGCACGGGAAGCGACCCCGGCGGCGGGCGAACCGGAAAAGGATCTCACCGCCGTCTCGCACAAAGCCATGAAGATCGCTTTCCGCACGGGCGGCGTCGTCGGCATGTTCACAGTGGGGCTCGGTCTGCTCGGCGCCTCCTGTGTGGTGCTGGTGTACGCGGCCGACGCGCCGAAGGTGCTCGAAGGATTCGGACTCGGTGCCGCGCTGATCGCGATGTTCATGCGTGTCGGCGGCGGCATCTTCACCAAGGCCGCCGACGTCGGCGCCGACCTGGTCGGCAAGGTCGAGCAGGGCATTCCGGAGGACGATCCGCGCAATGCCGCGACCATCGCCGACAACGTGGGCGACAACGTCGGCGACTGCGCGGGCATGGCAGCCGACCTCTTCGAGTCGTACGCGGTGACCCTGGTCGCCGCCCTGATCCTCGGATCGGCGGCGTTCGGTGACTCCGGGCTCGCCTTCCCGCTGATCGTGCCCGCGATCGGCGTGATCACCGCGATGATCGGCATCTTCGCGGTGGCGCCGCGGCGCAGCGACCGCAGCGGCATGACTGCGATCAACCGCGGATTCTTCATCTCCGCGGTGATCTCGATCGTGCTGGTCGCGATCGCCGTGTACGCCTATCTGCCGTCGTCGTACGCCGACCTCGACGGCATCAGCGACGCGGCCATCGCGGCCAAGGACGGCGACCCGCGGATCCTCGCGCTCGTCGCGGTGGGGATCGGCATCGCGCTGGCCGCCGTCATCCAGCAGCTGACCGGCTACTTCACCGAGACCAACCGCCGCCCGGTCCAGGACATCGGCAAGACCTCGCTCACGGGGCCCGCCACTGTCGTCCTGGCCGGTATCTCGATCGGTCTCGAATCGGCCGTCTACACCGCCCTGCTGATCGGCCTCGGCGTCTACGGGGCGTTCCTGCTCGGCGGCACGTCGATCATGCTGGCGCTGTTCGCGGTGGCGCTGGCCGGCACCGGTCTGCTCACCACGGTCGGCGTGATCGTCGCCATGGACACCTTCGGTCCGGTCTCCGACAACGCGCAGGGCATCGCCGAGATGTCCGGCGACGTCGAGGGCGCCGGCGCCCAGGTTCTCACCAACCTGGACGCGGTCGGCAACACGACCAAGGCCATCACCAAGGGCATCGCCATCGCCACCGCCGTCCTGGCGGCGGCGGCGCTCTTCGGGTCGTACCGCGACGCCATCACCACCGGCGCGCGGGACGTGGGCGAGAAGCTCAGCGGCGAAGGCGCGCCGATGAACCTGATGATGGACATCTCGCAGCCCAACAACCTCGTCGGTCTCATCGCGGGCGCGGCGGTCGTCTTCCTCTTCTCGGGTCTCGCCATCAACGCGGTGTCCCGGTCGGCGGGCGCCGTGGTGTACGAGGTGCGGCGGCAGTTCCGTGAGCGTCCCGGGATCATGGACTACACGGAGAAGCCGGAGTACGGCAAGGTCGTCGACATCTGCACCCGGGACGCCCTGCGCGAGCTCACCACGCCCGGTCTGCTCGCCGTGCTGGCGCCCATCTTCATCGGGTTCACACTCGGCGTCGGAGCCCTGGGCGCGTTCCTGGCGGGCGCGATCGGCACCGGCACGCTGATGGCGGTGTTCCTGGCCAACTCCGGTGGTGCCTGGGACAACGCCAAGAAGCTCGTCGAGGACGGCCACCACGGCGGCAAGGGCAGTGAGGCCCACGCCGCGACGGTGATCGGCGACACGGTCGGTGACCCCTTCAAGGACACCGCCGGGCCGGCGATCAACCCGCTGCTGAAGGTGATGAACCTGGTCGCGCTGCTCATCGCGCCCGCGGTCATCCAGTTCAGCTACGGCGAGGACAAGAACGTCGGCGTGCGGGTCCTGATCGCCGTCGTCTCGCTCCTTGTGATCGCCGGCGCGGTCTACGTCTCCAAGCGGCGCGGGATCGCCGTGGGTGACGAAGACAACGCCGAGCGGTTGGCCAAGCCGGCCGATCCCGCGGTGGTCTCGTAGGCGGTCTTACGACGGTCCTGCTCAAGAGGCGGGCGGGCGGCGCGCATTGACGTGCCGCCCGCCCGCCTCGTGCTGGTTCACGCCCTTGCCGTGACCCTTCTCTCACATGGTGCAAAAGGTATGAAAAGCCTACGGATGGCGTATGGGGCACGGTGTCGTCCCCGATCCGACGTGTAGGGTCCCGTGGCCGATAGCCATGGAAGGGACCAAACCGGTGAACAAGAAGCTCGCGGCCGTAATGTCCGGCGGTGCGGTACTGGTACTGGCGCTGACGGGATGCACGAGCGAAGAGGGCAACAAGGAGCTCGACGCCTGGGCCAAGAAGGTCTGTGACTCGGTGCCGGCGCAGAACGCGAAGATCTCGGCGGCCTACGTCGCGATCACCAAGGCGGCCAAGGACACGACCAGCACGCCCAAGGAGCTCCAGGCGGCCGACTCCAAGGCCTTCCAGGACCTCGCCGACGGCTACAAGGAGCGCGCGACGCTCATCAGCTCCGCCGGGGCGCCTCCGGGGGTCGAGGACGGCGCGAAGGCCCAGAAGGACGTCGTCACGAAGCTCACCGCCCTCTCCGCGGCCTACGCGGACCTGAAGAAGCGGGTCGACGGGCTGGACACGAAGGACCAGGCGAAGTTCGCGTCCGGCCTGAAGGACGTGTCGGCCGAGATGAAGCAGGTGGAGACCCAGCGCAAGAGCGCCGTGACGGCGTTGAAGGAGCTGGAGTCCGGCGACACCAAGAAGGCGCTGACCTCGCAGGAGGGCTGCAAGCAGGCCGCCGCGGCGTCCGGCGCGGCCGGGGCCACCGACAGCTGAGCCGAAGCGGCCGCCCGCGGCCGTGCCGACTTGGGGCGCGGGCGCGGGTCACAATGAGGGCGTGAGTGACTCCACGCTGCCCTCCTTGCCCACCTCCGACCGCCCCGATGTCGCCGTGCGGCTGCGGGAGGCCCTGCTCAGGGCCTCCTTCACCGCCGACGGACTGCTTGAACTGCTCGGCGCGCCCGCGTACGCGGCGCTCGCCAGGAGCGAGACCGTGCCCGCGCTCCGGGCGACCCGCGCGGACGCGCCGCTCGAAGCGCTCGTACGGCTGTTCCTGTTGCAGCAGCCCGTTCCGCACGCGCGCGTGGCGGGCGTGTTGCCCGTCGACGCGTGCCTGGAGAGCGGGTGGCTGGTCCGGGTCGGCGGCGACTCCGACGACGTCTGCGCGACCGTGGACGTACGGCCGTACGGCGGGCCCGGGGGCGAGGACTGGTTCATCGTGTCCGACCTGGGCTGCGCGGTCGGCGGTGCGAGCGGCAGTGGCAGTGACGGCCGTCAGGCGGACGAGGCTGTCGTCCTAGGCGTCGGCGGCGCCTCCACGACCCTCGCCGGCATCACCGTCCGCACGCCCGTCGCCTCCGCCCTCGACCTCGGCACCGGATCCGGCATCCAGGCGCTGCATGCCGCGCAGCACGCCACGCGCGTGACGGCGACCGACCTCAACCCGCGCGCGCTGCACATCTGCGCGCTCACGCTGGCCCTGTCCGGCGCGCCGGCCGCGGATCTGCGGGAGGGCTCCCTGTTCGAGCCGCTCAAGAACGGCGAGACCTATGACCTGATCGTGTCCAACCCGCCCTTCGTGATCTCGCCGGGCGCGCGGCTGACGTACCGCGACGGCGGGATGGGCGGGGACGATCTGTGCCGGTCGATCGTTCAGGGGGCGGGGGAGCGGCTGAACGAGGGCGGGTTCGCGCAGTTCCTCGCCAACTGGCAGCACGTGGAGGGGGAGGACTGGCAGGACAGGCTCAGGTCATGGGTGCCGCGCGGGTGCGACGCGTGGATCGTGCAGCGCGAGGTGCAGGACGTCACGCAGTACGCCGAGCTGTGGCTCAGGGACGCCGGTGACCACCGGGGTGACGTGGCCGAGTACCAGGCGCGGTACGACGCCTGGCTGGACGAGTTCGAGGCGCGCAAGGTCAAGGGCGTGGGCTTCGGGTGGATCACCCTGCGCAAGGCGTCGGCCGCCGTGCCCTCGATCACGGTGGAGGAGTGGCCGCACCCGGTCGAGCAGCCGCTCGGCGACACGGTCCGGGCGCACTTCGACCGGCTCGACTACCTGCGCGCCCGCGACGACGCGGCCCTGCTGGACGACCACTTCAGGCTCGTCGCCGAAGTCGTGCAGGAGCAGGTCGGGCTGCCCGGCGCCGAGGACCCGGAGCATGTGGTGCTGCGCCAGCACCGCGGCATGCGCCGGGCCACGCAGGTGGACACGGTCGGCGCGGGCTTCGCCGGGGTGTGCGACGGCACGCTGAGCGCGGGCCGCATCCTGGATGCGATCGCCCAACTGATGGGCGAGGATCCGATGTTGCTGCGCGACCGGACGCCCGCGCAGATCCGGCTGCTGGTGGAGCAGGGGTTCCTCGAACCGGCTCGGTGACCCCGCCCGGGGTTCGCCCCTGCCGCGTCACACCTGAGATGGATTGGCACCCCTGATGCCCAAGTGTCCGGTCTGCCAGGATTGATCCTGAAAAGGTCTCCTGTCAGTGGTGGGTGCGAAGCTACCTTCGAGAGACGGACTCGACGCGCCCTCGGGGGAGACGCGCTGCCTCGGGTCTCGGGGGGAGGCGTGATGGCGGGGGAGACGCCGGATCACGGCGAAGGCAGGCTCATCAACGGGCGCTACCGGCTGGTGCGGACGCTCGGCGCGGGCGGCATGGGCCGCGTCTGGCTCGCCTACGACGAGGAGTTGGCCTGCGAAGTCGCGATGAAGGAGATCGCGCTTCCGGACGTGCCGATGGACGCGAGCGAGACGGGGCACCGCGTCGCCCGGGCCCGTAGCGAGGCCCGGCACGCGGCGCGGCTGCGAGGGCATCCGCATGTGGCGACGGTGCATGACGTGGTGGTGCACGAGGAGCTGCCGTGGATCGTCATGGAGCACGTGCCGGACGCGGTGGATCTCCAGGCGGTCGTGCGGAGTTCGGGGCCGCTGACGCCCGTTCAGGTGGCCCGCGTCGGGCTCGCCGTGCTCGACGCGCTGACCGCCGGGCACCGGATCGGCATCCTCCACAGGGATGTGAAACCGGCCAACATCCTTCTGGCGCCGGACGCGTCGGGCGACCCCTACGCGCGCGTGCTGCTCACCGACTACGGCATCGCCCTCCAGCCCGAGTCCCGCGAGCCCCGGCTCACGGCCACGGCGGGCATCCTCGGCACGCCGGGCTACCTCGCCCCGGAGCGTGCGCGTGGCGAGCCGCCCACTCCGGCCGCCGACCTGTTCTCCCTCGGCGCCACGCTCTACGCCGCTGTGGAGGGCCGCGGCCCCTTCGACCGCCACGGCGACTACGCCACCCTGACGGCCCTCCTCGGCGAGGACCCGACGCCACCGGTCCGTGCCGGTGAACTGGCGTCGGTGCTTCAGGGGTTGCTGGTGAAGGACCCGGTGCGCAGGTCGGCGCCGGAGGTGGCGGCTCGGGGGCTGGAGCGGGTGGTGCAGGGGGCGCCTGGCGTGACGCCGGCGCCGGATGCGGGTTCCGGGGCGCCGCCCGGGTGGGGCGTGGAGCCGGCGGTCGGTGCGGGGCAGGCGGGGTTCGGGCCGTCGCCCAGCGGCTTAGGACCGGCGCCGGGTACGCCGCAGACGCCGGGTGCGGCGCCGACCCCGAACACTCCGGCCGGGGGCGGTCCTGGCGCCGGCGGTCCGGCCACGCCCGGACACACGCCCGGCTCGGCACCGTACAACCCGTGGCGCCAGCCCGCCCCGCAGCCGCCCTTCGACCCCGGGAACCCCTACGCGCAAGGCCCCTACGGGCAAAGCCCCTACGCGCAAGGTCCCTACGCGCAGGGCCCCGGTGCCACCTCCGCGGACGGCGCCGGGCAGTCGCCCTACGCCGGGAGCGGCGGTCAGCCTCCGCACGCGGGAGGGGCCGCCGCCCAGTCGCCGTACGCCGACAGCCCCACCTCGTCGCCGTACGCGGGCGGTGCCACCACGCCGTCGTACCTGAGCGGCGCCTCCGGCGGCCCTGGAGGCCCGGGAGGTTCCTGGGCCACCGGCGGGCTCGGCGGTCCCCTGCCTGGTGGGGGAGGTCAGGGGCCACCCCCGGCTTCCGCCGCCAGGAAGCGCACCGCGCTCATCGCCCTGGTCGTGGGGCTCGTCCTCGTCGTCGCCGGTGGTACATGGGCCGTCGTGTCGCTGACCGGCGACGACGGAGGGGACAAGAAGAACTCCGCGACGAAGAGTTCGCCCTCGGCGAGCGCGTCACAGGGGTCGCCATCGCCGACCGGGCCCGTGTATCCGTACGGCGATGCCGTGGGGCTCACCGAGCCGCTGGAGACGGGGGACTGCGTGCAGGCGGTGTGGGCGGGGACGCCCTTCAAGTCGATGCCGAACCTCGGGGTCGTGGACTGCGACGACGACTGGCCAGACGGCCAGGTCGTGGCCGTCGACACCGCCACCGACTTCGCCGACGCCCGCGCGCAGGGTGCGCGGCGCTGCGAGAAGCAGAGCGGGGCGATCGCCACCGCGCTGCCGGACGCGGCCGGATATGCGGTCGTACCGACGCAGGAGGGGTTCGCCGCGGCCAACAGCGGTACGGCGTGCCTCGTGCTCGGCCGGCATGCCGCGATAGGTGGCGAGGTGGGCGGTTTCCGCGACGACGGCGAGAACCTCTGGGTCGGTCAGATGGGCGTCGGTGACTGCTGGATCTACGAGGAAGAGGACGACGGCTACAACGCCCCCTTGATCGGCTGCGCCAAACCGCACACCGACCAGGTCATAGGCACTGTTCAGGCACCCGGCGAAATGAGTCACAAGAACGGCTCGGACAACGCCACCAAGCTGTGCCGGAACAAATTCGAGTCGATCTGGGCGCCCGGTGCGGAGCGGGCCGTCTACGGCTGGATCGCGGACGACGAGGACTGGGAAGCGGGCTTCAACAAGGTCGTGTGCACGGTCGGCCGGGTCGACAACGCGAAGACGACCGGAAAGATACCGGCGCCCGGCGCGGTCTGAGGCGGACGGGGCCGATGAGGGCGGAGGATGCTGTGGGGCTGTCGTGGCGGCCGGGACCGGAGCGATTCGGAGAGTCCACAGCAGCGTCGGTCCCTCGTTCACCTGAGGTTCGCCTGTGCGCCGTCCGCGCGTGTCAGCCTCCCCGGGCTGGGGCACTCGCGTACGGGAAGAAAAGGGGCATACGGAGCCATGGAAAGCGGACCGGCGCTCTTCGCTGGGATCGTGTTCGCCCTGTTCGGAGGCGGGCTGCTGGTGTGGACGGCGGTCCGGGTGCGACAGCGTCAGCCCGTCGCTCACGGTGTGAACCCCGTCGCATCGGCGACCCTCGCCGGCGTCGTCTCGGTGATCGCGCTCATCCTCGGAACCTGGTGCTTCACCCGCCTCTGAGAACGGCCCGCGAGCTGGGCGGCCAGTAATTGGCAGGGCCTCTTCCGGAAAGGCTCGAAAAGACCTGTCGGCACTCCGGGCGGCAGGAATGGCGGAAGTCGGGTTACCGTTCGAGTGGCCGTTGCGGGCTTTTCCCGTTTGACAACGGGGCGGGATGTACCGTCACACTCCGCAGCGTCACCACCACCCGACCCCGGGAGCCGAGCGACCCCCGGGGAGGCCCCAGCGTCGACCGGAGAGAAGAGCGAAGTTGTCCCCGACCAGCGAGACCGCACATGGCGGCCGCCGACTCGTCATCGTCGAGTCGCCTGCCAAGGCGAAGACGATCAAGGGCTACCTCGGCCCCGGATACGTAGTCGAGGCGAGCGTCGGGCACATCCGCGACCTCCCGAACGGCGCCGCGGAGGTGCCGGAGAAGTACACCGGTGAGGTCCGCCGCCTCGGTGTGGACGTCGAACACGACTTCGAGCCGATCTATGTGGTCAACGCCGACAAGCGGGCCCAGGTCAAGAAGCTCAAGGACCTGCTGAAGGACTCCGACGAGCTCTTCCTCGCCACCGATGAGGACCGCGAGGGCGAGGCCATCGCCTGGCACCTCCAGGAGGTGCTCAAGCCCAAGGTCCCGGTCAAGCGGATGGTCTTCCACGAGATCACCAAGGCCGCGATCCAGGCCGCCGTCGCCAACCCGCGCGAGCTGAACCAGAAGCTGGTCGACGCCCAGGAGACCCGCCGCATCCTCGACCGCCTCTACGGCTACGAGGTCTCGCCGGTCCTGTGGAAGAAGGTCATGCCGCGACTGTCGGCGGGCCGTGTCCAGTCGGTCGCCACGCGACTCGTCGTGGAGCGGGAACGCGAGCGCATCGCGTTTCGTTCTGCTGAGTACTGGGACCTGACGGGCACCTTCGCGACCGGCCGCGCGGGGGATTCGTCGGACCCGTCGTCGCTGGTGGCGCGCCTGCAGACCGTCGACGGCAGGCGGGTCGCGCAGGGCCGCGACTTCGACTCCCTCGGACAACTCAAGAGCGCGAACACCCTTCACCTCGACGAGGCGGGCGCCCGCGGCCTGGCCGCCGCCCTGGAGCAGACGCAGTTCGCGGTCCGCTCGGTCGAGTCGAAGCCGTACCGCCGCTCGCCGTACGCCCCGTTCCGTACGACGACGCTCCAGCAGGAGGCTTCGAGGAAGCTCGGCTTCGGAGCCAAGGCGACCATGCAGGTCGCCCAGAAGCTGTACGAGAACGGCTTCATCACCTATATGCGTACGGACTCCACGACGCTGAGCGACACCGCCGTCGCCGCGGCCCGTGCCCAGGTCACGCACCTGTACGGCGCCGACTACCTGCCGCCGCAGCCCAGGACGTACGCCGGAAAGGTCAAGAACGCGCAGGAGGCGCACGAGGCGATCCGCCCCTCCGGCGACCGCTTCCGCACGCCCGCCGAGACCGGACTGACCGGCGACCAGTTCAAGCTCTATGAGCTGATCTGGAAGCGCACCGTCGCCTCCCAGATGAAGGACGCGACCGGTAACTCGGTCACCGTCAAGATCGGCGGCGCGGCGGCCGACGGGCGGGACGTCGAGTTCAGCGCGTCCGGCAAGACGATCACCTTCCACGGCTTCCTGAAGGCCTACGTCGAAGGCGCCGACGACCCGAACGCCGAGCTGGACGACCGCGAGCGCCGCCTGCCCCAGGTCAGCGAGGGCGACGCGCTCAGCGCCGAGGAGATCACGGTCGACGGGCACGCCACCAAGCCCCCGGCCCGCTACACCGAGGCCTCCCTGGTCAAGGAGCTCGAAGAGCGCGAGATCGGCCGCCCGTCGACGTACGCGTCGATCATCGGCACGATCCTCGACCGCGGCTATGTGTTCAAGAAGGGCACGGCACTCGTCCCGTCCTTCCTGTCCTTCGCCGTGGTCAACCTCCTGGAGAAGCACTTCGGCCGGCTCGTCGACTACGACTTCACCGCGCGGATGGAGGACGACCTCGACCGCATCGCCCGCGGTGAGGCGCAGTCCGTGCCGTGGCTGAAGCGGTTCTACTTCGGCGAGGGCACGCACAACGGCGGCGCGGCCGACGCAGGCAACGGCGACGGGGACCACCTCGGCGGCCTCAAGGAGCTGGTGACCGACCTGGGCGCGATCGACGCCCGCGAGGTGTCGTCGTTCCCGGTGGGCAACGACATCGTGCTGCGCGTCGGGCGCTACGGCCCGTACATCGAGCGTGGCGAGAAGGACTCCGAGAACCACCAGCGCGCGGACGTCCCCGAGGACCTGGCCCCGGACGAGCTGTCCGTCGAGCTGGCCGAGGAGCTGCTGGCCAAGCCGAGCGGCGACTTCGAGCTCGGCGCCGACCCGCAGACCGGCCACCAGATCATCGCCCGCGACGGCCGCTACGGCCCGTACGTCACCGAGGTGCTCCCCGAGGGCACCCCGAAGACCGGCAAGAACGCCGTCAAGCCGCGTACGGCCTCGCTGTTCAAGTCGATGTCGCTCGACACGGTGACGCTCGCTGAAGCCCTCAAGCTGATGTCCCTGCCGCGCGTCGTCGGCGCCGACGCGGAGGGCGTGGAGATCACCGCGCAGAACGGCCGCTACGGCCCGTACCTGAAGAAGGGCACGGACTCGCGCTCGCTCCAGACCGAGGACCAGCTCTTCACGATCACGCTCGAAGAGGCGCTGGAGATCTACTCCCAGCCCAAGCAGCGTGGCCGGGCCGCCGCCAAGCCGCCGCTGAAGGAGCTGGGTGCGGACCCGGTCAGCGGCAAGCCGGTCGTCGTCAAGGACGGTCGCTTCGGGCCGTACGTGACGGACGGCGAGACCAACGCGACCCTGCGCTCCGGCGACAGCGTCGAGGAGATCACCCCGGAGCGCGGCTTCGAGCTGCTCGCCGAGAAGCGCGCGAAGGCGCCCGCCAAGAAGACGACCAAGAAGGCCGCCGCGAAGAAGACGACCGCCAAGAAGGCCGCCCCGGCCAAGAAGACGGCCGCCAAGAAGACCGCGGCGAAGAAGACGACGACGGCCGCGAAGAAGACGACGGCGAAGACGGCGACCGCCAAGAAGGCGACCGCTTCCAAGTCGTCCTCGGAGGACTGAACCGCCGCAGGGACCTTCGCCCGCTGGGACCTTCGCCCGCCGGGACCCTCGCCCGCAAGGCGGACCGGGTCCCGGCGAGGACCAACCGCGCCTCTAACGGGACCGGTTGACGGTCCGGTCCTTCACTCACGGTTCGCAAAACGAACGCCTCGGCATCAGTTTGGTGTCGGGGCGGTCGTACGTTCGGGCGGGGGCACCGGGCTGTCGGTGGGTCCCGATAGGCTGAAAGCATGACCCGTGCCGAGCAGCCAACGGCCCCCCAGCCGGCCCCCGACGACGCCCTGGTCGTGGACTCCCGCGAGCGTGCCGTCCGCGCCCTGCTACGCCGACCGCAGCTCAAGCGGCTGTGGAGTGCGCAGTTGGTGGGCGGTGTCGGCGACATTCTCGCCCTCCTGGTGCTGGTGCTGCTGGCCCTTCAGGCGGCGATCGTCGAGGGGTCGTTCGGTGGCGGCTACCGAGGCGTGGCATTCGCAGTGGCGACCGTCTTCGGCGTGCGCATCCTGGCCACGCTGCTCTTCGGCGCCGTACTCCTCGGCCCCCTGACCTCGCTGACCTCGCAGGAGGGCCCGCTCGACCGGCGCTGGACCATGGTCGGCGCGGACGGACTGCGGGCCGCCCTGCTGATCGTCGCGCCCCTGTGGATCGACTGGACGCCGGAGAATGCGCTGGCGCTCCTCCTGGTGACGGTCTTCGTGACCGGCGTGGCCGAGCGTTTCTGGACGGTGTCCCGCGAGAGCGCGGCGCCCGCCCTGCTGCCGCCCCCGCCGCCGGAGGGCGCGACCGTACGACCGCTGCCGGACCACATGGACGCCCTGCGCCGCCTGTCGCTGCGCACGAGCTTCGTGGCGGTTCCGCTGGCTGCCGCCGCACTCGTCGCGGCCGCCCTGCTCAACAACCTGCTCGGTGCCGGGCTCGACTGGTTCGAGCAGCACCAGGCGGCCCTCGCGTCGTATGTCGCGGCCGGTCTGTTCGCCGCGTCCCTGTCCGTGCTGACGTTCCTGGAGCTGCCCGACACGCGCACCCCGCGCGCGCGGTCGCCGCTGGAGGGGCTGCGCCGGCCGAAGACCGGCTCGGGCGTCGACAAGGGTCGTACCGGCGCGATCGCGCTGCTGGTGACGGCGTGCGCCGCCGTCGCCGCGGCGGTGGCCGCCGCGGTCGCCGTGGCCGTGCTGCACGCCAAGGACCTGGGCGGCGGCCCCGTGCTCTACGGCCTCTTGGTGCTCGCCCTGACCGGCGGAGTGGTCGTCGGCATCCGCACGGCCCCCTCCCTGCTGCCCGCCCTGTCCCGGCGCCGCCTGCTCGCGCTCGCGATCGCCTTCACCGGCGTCGCCCTGCTGGCCGCCGGACTCGTCCCGGACGTCACCACCGTCCTGCTGATCGTCGCGCTGGCCGGGGTCGGCGCCGGTGTGTCCGCCAACACCGGGCACACCCTGCTCGACCAGGAGGCCGAGGAGTTCCGGCGCTCGCGCACGACGGAGCATCTGCACGCGGTCGTGCGGGTCTGTGTCGGGCTCGGCGCGGTGATCGCGCCGCTGGTGGCCGCGCTGATCGGGCCGCACCGGCTGGAGAGCGGCAAGTTCGTCTTCGCGCACGGCGGGGCGGCGTTCACGCTGATGCTGGTCGGCGCGCTGCTGCTGCCGGTGGCCGTGCTGGTGCTGGCCAAGGTCGACGACCGCTCCGGCGTGCCGCTGCGGCAGGACCTGCGGGACGCGGTGCGCGGCGGGGACGACCCGGATCAGGTGCCCGCGACGACCGGCTTCTTCATCGCCCTGGAGGGCGGCGACGGCGCAGGGAAGTCCACCCAGGCCGAGGCGCTCGCCGAGTGGATCCGGGGCAAGGGCCACGAGGTCGTCGTCACCCGCGAGCCGGGCGCGACGCCGGTCGGCAAGCGGCTGCGGTCGATCCTGCTGGACGTATCGAGCGCCGGCCTGTCGCACCGCGCGGAGGCGCTGCTGTACGCGGCGGACCGCGCGGAACACGTCGACACGGTCGTCCGGCCCGCCCTGGAGCGCGGCGCGGTCGTGATCTCGGACCGCTACGTCGACTCCTCGGTGGCCTACCAGGGCGCGGGCCGCGACCTGTCGCCGACGGAGATCGCCCGCATCAACCGCTGGGCCACGAACGGCCTCGCGCCGCATCTGACGGTCCTGCTCGACGTCTCGCCGGAGATCGCCCGCGAGCGGTTCACCGAGGCGCCGGACCGGCTGGAGTCGGAGCCTGCCGAGTTCCACGCGCGCGTGCGCTCCGGATTCCTGACGCTGGCCGCGTCCGACCCCGGGCGGTACCTGGTGGTGGACGCCGGCCAGGAGCCCGAGGCGGTCACGACCGTCATCCGGCACCGGCTCGACCAGATGCTTCCGCTGTCCGAGGCGGAGATCCAGGCGCAGGCGGAAGCGCGTCGCAAGGCCGAGGAGGAGGCCCGCCGCAAGGCCGAGGAAGAGGCCGCCCGCAAGGCCGAGGAGGAGCGCCTGGAGCGTGAGCGCCAGGAGCAGCTCGCCCGGCTGCGCGCCGAGGAGGAGGAGCGCAAGCGGCGCGAGCTGGAGGAGGCGCAGCGGCGCGAGGCCGAACGGCAGGCGGAGGAGGCCCGGCAGCGGGCCGAGGAAGCGCGTCGGCGTGCCGAGGAGGAGCGTCAGCGGCTCCTCGCGGAGGAGAAGGTGCGCGCCGAGGAGGAAGCGCGCCGCAAGGCCGAGGAGGAGCAGCGTCGCAAGCAGGCCGAGGAGGAGGCGCGTATTCGTGCCGAGGCCGAGGAGCGGCGTCTGGAGAAGCAGCGCAAGGCGGAGGACGCTCTGCTGCGGGCCGAGGAGGCCCGTCGGCTGGCCGAGCAGGCGGCGGCCGCGGCGGAGGCGGGTCCGAAGCCGACGGGGCCCGCGGCCGGGGCCGGCTTCGGGGACGCGGCGACGGTTGCCACGCCTGCGGTGACGCCGGGGAACGCGCCGGGTGGGGCGTCGGACGAGACGACCGTGCTGCGGCCGGTGCGTGATGAGGAGCGGCCGCAGACGGGCAGTGAGCGGCCTTCCGGTAACCGCGCCCACGGGCAGTCCGAGTCCGAGGTGACGGCGAAGCTGCCGCAGCCTCCGGCGCCTGCCGGGGCGGCGGACGAGACGGCCGTACTGCCGCCGGTTGTGCCGGGTGCGGCCGATGAGACGGCTGTGCTGCCGCCGGTTCCTCCGGGGGCCGCGGACGAGACGGCCGTGCTGCCTCCCGTGCCGGCGGACGGGCCCGGGGACCGGGTTCCGCCCGGCTACTTCCGGGAAGAGGACCGGACGCGTGAGATGCCCCAGGTCGACGAGGCGGGCGCGCCGCGTCGCAGGGCCCGGTCCGACTGGGCCGAGGAGACCCCGCTGGACGATCTGCCGACGCTGGCGGACGAGCTGCTGGGTCCGCGCGAGGACGAGTACGACGAGGACGGAGGCCGGGGGCGCGGCCGTCGGCGCTGAGGCCGGCGGGGGCTACGGTCGACCGGGTGCCGTTGGTGCCGTTGGGCTTACGTCGGCGTGATCGGACCCACCCGAGGGGCGCGGGGCTGTGCTCGCGATGCGGCTCCGCCGCGATGGGGGTCCCCCCTGCTCGAGCGAAGCCGAGAGCTTGGGGGAGCGACCAGCCCCCACCGGCCCGCAGCCGCACGACGGCCGATGCCTCCCCGCCCCGGCCGGCGCCCATTGTCAGTGCCGCCCCGCACAATGGATCTCACCACGCGAGCTGTGTGGATCTCACCACGCGAGCTGTGACGAAAGGCGGGCGTGACCCATGACCGTATGGGACGACCTGGTGGGGCAGGAGCGGGTCAGCGAGCAGCTGGACGCCGCCGCTCGGGACGCCGATGCCCTGGTCACCGCAGTTGCCGCCGCGGCGCCGCGGCCCGAGGCGTCCAGGATGACGCACGCCTGGTTGTTCACGGGGCCGCCCGGAGCGGGCCGGAATCAGGCGGCGCGGGCCTTCGCCGCCGCGTTGCAGTGCGTCAGCCCCGACCGGGCGCTCGGCGGCGCCCCCGGCTGCGGGTTCTGCGACGGATGCCATACGGCCCTGGTGGGCACGCATGCCGACGTCACCACGGTCGCGGCCGTCGGCACCCAGATCCTCGCCGACGACATGCGGGACACCGTCCGCAAGTCGTTCACCTCGCCGGCGAACGGCCGCTGGCAGGTCATCCTCGTCGAGGACGCCGAGCGACTGAACGAGAAGTCGGCCAACGCCGTCCTGAAGGCCGTGGAGGAGCCCGCCCCCCGCACGGTCTGGCTGCTCTGCGCCCCCTCCCTCGAGGACGTCCTGCCCACCATCCGCTCCCGCTGCCGCCACCTGAACCTGAGCACGCCCTCGGTCGACGCCATCGCGGACATGCTGGTGCGCCGTGAGGGCATCGAGCCCCAAGTCGCCGTCGCGGCGGCCCGCGCCACTCAGGGCCACGTGGACCGGGCCCGCCGCCTGGCCACGGACCCGGCAGCGCGCGAGCGCCGGGCCGCCGTACTGAAGCTGCCCCTGCGCGTCGGCGAGGTCGGCGCCTGCCTCAAGGCCGCCCAGGAACTCGTGGACGCCGCCGCCGAGGACGCCAAGCAGCTCGCCGAGGAGATCGACGTCAAGGAGACCGAGGAACTCAAGGCGGCCCTGGGTGCGAGCCAGGGCGGCAGGATGCCGCGCGGCACGGCGGGCGTGATGAAGGATCTGGAGGACAAGCAGAAGCGGCGCCGTACGCGCACGCAGCGCGACAGCCTCGACCTCGCCCTGACCGACATCACCGCCTTCTACCGCGACGTCCTCGCCCTCCAACTCGGCTCCCGCATCGCCCTCGCCAACACCGACGCCGAGGACGCTCTCCAGCGCCTCGCCCGCGACAGCTCCCCGGAGTCCACACTCCGCCGCATCGAGGCGATCGCCGCCTGCCGTGACGCCCTGGACAGCAATGTGGCGCCGCTGCTGGCGGTGGAGGCGATGACCATGGCGCTCAGAGCGGGCTGAGTCGGCGGCGCGGGCTGAGTCGGCGGCGAGTGGTCAGAGGGGTGGGCTGAGGCGACGCGGCCCACCGGCCGGACAGCCCGAAGGACCCGCCGCATGATCAACAGGAGGTTGACCATGTAACCCGTACGAGCCGTGACGCGCACGCAGGGCATCCAATCGGCTGCGCAGAGTTACGCTCGCCAGATGCACCTCAGGCACAGCTCCACGGTCGGCCCAGACCCGAGCCCGAGCGGGCGGGGCCCCCGCAACAGCCGCCGACCCCGCCGTCACGCGGGCGCGCTCGGCGCCCTCCTCGCCGCAGTCGGGCTGCTCGCGTCGGCCTGCACCTCCGGCGGGTCGACGCACTCGGAGAGCGGGGCGGCCGAGGCCGGGTTGGCGGCGCTGCCGCGGTCGACGCCGGCCGCGCTCACGCCGTACTACACACAGAAGCTGACCTGGCGCAGTTGCGGGATGCCCGGCTTCCAGTGCGCCACGATGCGGGCGCCGCTCGACTACACGAAGCCGGACGCCGGGGACGCCAAGCTCGCCGTGGCCCGCAAGAAGGCCACGGGACCGGGCGCCCGTCTGGGGTCGCTGCTGGTGAACCCGGGCGGACCCGGCGGCTCGGCGATCGGCTACCTCCAGCAGTACGCCGGGATCGGCTACCCGACCGACGTGCGCGCCCGCTACGACATGGTCGCGGTCGACCCGCGCGGAGTCGCCCGCAGCGAGCCCGTCGAATGCCTCGACGGACGGGAGATGGACGCGTACACGCAGACGGACTTCACTCCCGACGACGCCGAGGAGACCGGCGAACTCGTCGAGGCGTACAAGAAGTTCGCCGAAGGGTGCGGGGCCGACGCGCCGGGTCTCCTGCGCCATGTGTCCACCGCCGAGGCGGCGAGAGACATGGACATCCTGCGGTCGGTGCTGGGCGACGAGAAGCTGACCTATGTGGGGGCGTCGTACGGCACCTTCCTCGGGGCGACGTACGCCGGGCTCTTCCCGGACCGGGTGGGCCGGCTGGTCCTGGACGGCGCGATGGACCCGTCCCTGCCCGCCCGCCGGATGAACCTCGACCAGACGGCGGGGTTCGAGACGGCGTTCCAGGCCTTCGCGAGGGACTGCGTGCGGCAACGGGACTGCCCGCTGGGCACCAAGGCGAGCGAGGTCGGTCGGGGCCTCAAGGCCTTCTTCGAGAAGCTCGACGCCCAGCCCGTCCCGACCGGCGACCCGGACCGCCGTGACCTGGGCGAATCCCTCGCCACGACCGGGGTGATCGCGGCGATGTACGACGAGGGGGCCTGGGCGACCCTGCGCGACGCGCTGACCTCGGCGATGCGGGAGAACGACGGAGCGGGCCTGCTCGCCCTCTCCGACAGCTACTACGAGCGCGACGGCGACGGCCGCTACACGAACCTGATGTTCGCCAACGCAGCCGTGAACTGCGTGGACCTCCCGCCCGCCTTCTCCACCCCGGACCAGGTCCGGGGGGCCCTCCCCGCCTTCGAGAAGGCGTCCCCCGTCTTCGGCGAGGGCCTCGCCTGGGCCACCCTGAACTGCGCGTACTGGCCGGTGGCCCCCACGGGTGAATCGCACCGCATCGAGGCGAAGGGCGCGGCCCCGATCGTCGTGGTCGGCACCACGCGCGACCCCGCGACCCCCTACCGCTGGGCCCGGGCCCTCACCACCCAGCTCTCCTCGTCCCGCCTCCTCACCTACGACGGCGACGGCCACACGGCGTACGGCCGTGGCAGCACCTGCATTGACGACACGATCAACAGGTACCTCCTCCGAGGGACGCCGCCAACCGAGGGAAAGCGCTGCTCATAGCCTTGATCCCGACCGACGAAAGGGCCGGTACGGAGCACCTTGGAAACTGTGTAGACTTACCGACGTTGCCGATCGCACCATAGTGCGGACGGCTCGCCGCCTTAGCTCAGATGGCCAGAGCAACGCACTCGTAATGCGTAGGTCTCGGGTTCGAATCCCGAAGGCGGCTCCATTCAACCCCAGCTCAGGCAGTCTATGAGCTGGGGTTTCCTTGTTCCGTCAGTGCGGCGACGGCGGTCGGGATCGGTCCGGTGAGGCTGGGTGCTCACTAAGCTGAGTTTCCATCGGGGCTGCGGAAGTCTGCCGGCGGTTGCCGGAGCGTCGGGGGGCGTCCATGGAGGGTGTTGAGCAGGGGGCGCCGGGGCGCGAGCCGGCGGTGGTGTTCCTGAGTTACGCGCGGGCGGATCGGGAACGCGTGCTGCCTCTGGCGGAGTCATTGCACGCGGCCGGTGTGCCCGTGTTCGTGGACGAACACCGGATCGATGAGTTCGAGGGCATCACCGAGAAGATCCGGCAGGCGCTCGCCGGGGCGCGGTTGTTCGTGGCGTACTACTCGGCGACGTATCCGTCGCGGCCCGCCTGCCAGTGGGAGCTGCTGACGGCGTTTCGTGTCGCGAGCGCGCTGGGCCCGCCGGGCAAGCGCATCCTCGTCGTGAACCCCGAGCAGTCCACCGCACACATCCAGCCGGTGGAGTTGGCGGATCCCCGTTACCTCGAGCCCGGCGACCACGCGGCCGACCGGTTGGTGGAGCGGCTCTCGGCACGGCTGGCCGGTGGTCCGGAGCCGTTCGGAGACGCCGTTCAGAGCGTTCGCCCGGTCTGGAGGCCGACCGAGCATCTTGGGTCCGAGCGTTTCGTCGGACGGGTGGCGGAGTTCTGGCAGCTGCACACCGCGCTGCATGCCCACGAGTACCCCGCGACGCAGGACGATGCCGCCACCGGGCAGGCTGCCGTGATCGGTTTGGGAGGAGTCGGCAAGACCCTGCTGGCCGAGCATTACGCACGCCGTTTCGCGTCCTTCTACCCCGGTGGCGTCTACTGGTTCACCGCCGCCGCGAGCCACGCCCCCGAGACGGCCGAGGAGGGCGCCGGCAACCGCGGTAGGCCCCTGACGGACACCGTTGCTCTGCACGCCGAGGTGCGCGCCCAGCACTACCAGCAGGTCGCCGCGGCACTTGCTCTCGACCCCGCTCGGAACAGCCCGGAGGAGATCCGGGAAGCCGCTCGGCGGCACATCGAGCGGATCGGGGCACCCTGTCTGTGGATCGTCGATGACCTTCCGGGGCACCTCACTCCCGCGGTCCTGCGCGAGCTGGCTGCCCCTCATCCGCTGGGCCGTACTCTGGTGACCACCCGGTGGCGTGGCTATCAGTTACCCCGCATCGATGTTGACGTCCTGGCCCCGGAAGAGGCGTACCGCCTGCTGACCGGGACTCGTGAGCCGGCCGGGCCGGTGGAGGAGGACAGCGCTCGTACCCTGGTCGCCCGGCTGGGTTGCCATGCGTTGGCCATCGATCTGGTCCGAGGCTGCCTGGAGGACCAGCGCGACCTGACCTACAGCGCTCTCCTGCGTGAGCTTGACGACACGCAGCACGGCGACGGCTTTCAGGACCTCCTCGACGACCTCTACCTCCAGGTCCCCACCGACCACACCGCGGACATCGCCGCTACGTTCACCCGTAGCCTCCGCCACCTCGACGAGGACGCCCTCACGCTGCTGCGCGCGGCTGCCAACCTCGCTGCCGCCCCGATTCCGACCCGCCTGCTGACCGCCGTGACCGCCACCGTCCGGGGCATCGACGAGTCCGCTGCCGAACGCGCCAACCTCCGTGCCCTCAGCACCGCCCAACGTCGGTCGCTCATCCGGCAGACGGGGGACGAGGCAGGCGGATGGTTCCTCCACGCTCTCGTCAGCCGCACCCTGACCCTCGATCCCGCCCAGCAGGAGGACCTCCCGGCTCTCCGGGCTGCCGTCACGGCGGCGGCAACCCGGCTGATGCAGCCGGTGTATCAAGCTGGGCGTCTCGACCTCGCCGACCTCACGCCCCACGTTCGCGCCCTCACCGAAACCTTGGATACGCCCCCCTCACTCGAACTGCTCGCCAGCCTGGCCCGTTACGACCTCGAAACCGGCCACCCGGCTCGCGCCGCAACCCACTACGAGCGCCTTGCCCAAGCCCGCGAAGCCCGACTCGGCCGTCACCATCCAACGACCCTCACGTCCCTTCACAACTTCGCTTTGGCCTGTAGGACCGCGGGGGACTTCGATCGGGCCATCCCTCTGCTACTGGAGAGTCTGGCCGACCGCACGCGGGTACTGGGTACCGACCACTCCGACACCCTCGTGGCTCGTAACAGCCTCGCCTACGCCTATGTGGAGGTGGGGGACCTTGATCGTGCCATCCCGCTCTTACTGGAGGGTCTCGCCGACAGCGAGCGATTGTTGGGTCACGAACACCCCCGCACGCTCACGTCCCGCAACAATCTGGCGGTCGCCTATGAGGAGGCGCGAGACTTCGGTCGGGCGATCCCCTTGCACATCATGACGCTGGAGGGCCGCGAGCGGGTGCTGGGCGCCGACCATCCCGACACCCTGTCGTCCCGTAACAATCTCGCCGTCCTCTTCAAGGAGACGGGGAATTTCGACGCGGCCATCGCACTCTTCAAGGAAATTCTGGTTTCGCTCGAGCGTGTGCTCGGGAGCGACCACCCCGACACTCTGCTGTGCCGTAACAACCTGGCGGCCGCGCACCGGGGAGCGGGAGATCTGGACCGTGCCATCTCCCTGTACGAACAGACACTGACCGACCGTGAGCGCGTGCTGGAACCGGGGCATCCCAGCATTCTCAGATCCCGCAACAATTTGGCGGCCGCCTATCAGTCGGCGGGGGATTTCGACCGGGCCGTGCCACTCCTGGTGGCCGCGCTGGCCGACCGCGAGCGGCTCATCGGGTCCGACCATCCCGACACTCTGATGACTCGTCACAACTTGGCGGCCACCTACGAAGCGGCAGGTGACTTACGCCGTGCCGCCCTCCTGTACGAGCAGACTCTGGCCGGCCGTGAGCGGGTGCTGGGTGCCGAACATCCCAGGACACTGAACACCCGCGCGGGACTTGAGCGCGTGCGTCGCGCCGCAACTCGCGTATCGCACGACGCGGAAGGCACCGCCTGAGCAGCGACCGGAGGGCGCCGAAGCCGTTTCCGGTCTCGCCGGCGTCGGCGATCTCTCAGTCGGCCGACTCGTCCAGCCCGCCCACGGAACTGCCGACTTCGCTCATGCCTGCTCCAACCCATAGCGCTGCCAAGGGCGTTGACCCGCTCCCGGTGCACCAGCAGAATGAGCGCGCCTTGCTGAGAGCGCTCTCAAAGTGGCGCCGCAAGCGCGTGTCCAACCGTCGGCATCATCCGAGGGAGACCCATGAACGGCATGAATGGCATGACCGGCATGACCGGCAGACAATCCCCCGCGCTCAGCCGTCGCACAGTCATCGGAGCCGGTATCGGTGCCGCCGTGCTCACCGCGACCGCGACCCGGGCCGGAACGGCACAGGCCGCCTCCGCCTCCGCCTCAGCCCCGCATCGAGCCGGCGCCTTCCTCGCCGCCGCCATCGACGCCTACCCCGACCACGGCCCCACCCGTCTCGCCCAGAGTTACGCCGACCAGGCCGGTCTCTTCAGTACCGCCTTCACCTATGACAACGCCCTCGCGATCCTCGCCCTGCTCGCCACACGTACCGCCGGCGGACAAGAGCGGGCGGCCTCGCTCGGGGACGCGCTCCTGTATGCGCAGGCGCATGATCCGGTTCATGGCGACGGTCGGCTTCGGCAGGGGTACAACGTCGGGCCGTACACCTTCTATGACGGTTCGCGGCAGCCGGACGGGTTCGTGCGGGCGGACGGGACCGTCAATGTGGGGACGCAGTTCGGGTTCACGGGGACGGCCGTGGGGGACATGGCCTGGGCCGGCATCGCGCTCAGCGCGCTCGCGCGGACGGCGGGGGAGCAGCGGTTCCTTCGGGGCGCCGTGCGGATCGGGGAGTGGATCGAGCGGTACGGGCGTACCGACGAACCACTCGGGGGCTACAAGTTCGGGGTCGACGGGGGCAATCAGAAGCTGCCCTTCACCTCCACCGAGCACAACACCGACCTTGTCTGTCTCTTCGGGCGGCTGGCCCGGCTCACAAAAGACTCGGTGTGGTGGGAACGGCGTGCTCGGGCCCGGGAGTTCGTCCTGAGGATGTGGGAGGCGGAGGGCGGGTTCTTCTACACCGGGACCAATGACGGGGTCACGGTCAATACGTCGCCGATTCCCGAGGACACCCAGACCTGGACCCACCTCGCCCTCGACTCCCGTGTCCACGCCCGGTCGTTGGACTGGGCCGCGCGCGAGCTCGCCGTCCTCGATCACGCTGGGCGGCGCAACAGCACGGTGCCCGCGGGGCAGTCGTACGACGGTGTCACCTTCAGTTCCGCCAGTCTCCTCGCGAACGAGGACGTGCCGATCGCCGACTCCCAGCCCAAGCCGGACAGGAACGGTGTGTGGTTCGAAGGGACCGCCCATCTCGCGCTCGCCCTGCGCGAGCGGGCCGGGCGGGGTGACGAGGCGCGGGCTCGGCTGCTGATCAGCTCCATCGAGCGGGCTCAGGAACGGCTCGGGGCTGGTCAGACCGTCGGCGGGCGGGCGCTTCCCGAGCGGGCGGGCGTCGTGTCGGCCAGCAGTCCGATCGACACCGGGTTCGGATTCGGGTACTACCCGTACCGGCATGTGGGAGCGACCGCCTGGTACCTGATGGCGGCCACGCGCTCCAATCCCTTGCGGGGCGGCATCGTCTGAGCCTGGTCCTGGTCCTGGTCCTGGTCCTGGTCCTGGTCCTGGTCCTGGTCATGAGTGTGCCGGGCCTTCGTTGTGCGTGTCGCGGGGAATCGGGCATGTCGGATTCCGCTGCGCCAAGATGGCATCCGGACGGTGCCCGCAAACGGCACACGGACGGCGCGCAGAGAGGCGGACAGTTCGGTATGGGCGACTCCGACCGGGGATCCAGTACGCCGCTCGCCAGGAAGATCGGCATCAAGCCGGGCCACCGGGTCCGGCTCCGGCACGCGCCCGACCGGTGGGATGTCCCCGGGCTGCCGGAGGGCTGCGAGGTGGCTGAGGGAGGCCCGCGCGGCGCGGACGTCACCCTCGCGTTCTATCGGTCGTACGGCGATCTGGTCGCCGAAGGTCCCGCGCTGGCCGGCGACCTCGCCGACCCCGCCATGTTGTGGATCGCCTGGCCCCGACGGGCGGCCGGCCACGTCAGCGACATCACCGAGAACGCCCTGCGCGACCTCTTCCTCCCCCTCGGCCTGGTCGACGTGAAGGTGGCGGCGCTGGGGGAGGACTGGTCGGGCCTGAAGTTCGTGCGGCGTCGGGAGAACCGCCGTAAGTAGCCCTGGCCGGCGGATCGTCCTGTACGGCTCGACGACGACCTCGCCCAACTCGACGACAGCCTCGCCCAATCCGAGGATGCCCCGTAGTCGCCCCATCCCCGCCACCTCCCCCCCCGCCGACCCCCCCTCAATACGGCGAACTTGAGAAGTCTTTACCGTGAACCACTAGCATCGCGCCGGTAATCGAAGCCGGAGCGAGGCGAGGGGGCGGGGTATGTCCGAGTTGAGGGTCGCCGTCGCCGTGGTGACCATGGGCAACCGTCCCGCCGAGGTCGACGCGCTGCTGGAGTCCGTGGCCAAGCAGGACCTCGCCCCCGACCGGATCGTCGTCGTCGGCAACGGCAGCCCGCTGCCCGAGTTCGCCGAACGGCTCGCGCTGCCGGGCGAGTTCACGGCGATCGAGCTGGACGAGAACCTCGGCTGCCCGGGCGGGCGCAACGCCGCCCTGGAGCGGCTGCTGGCGTTCGGGGACGTCGATGTCGTCGTCGAGCTGGACGACGACGGGCTCCTCGTCGACGCCGATGTCCTGCGCCGCGTGCGGGACCTGTACGCCGCCGACGACCGGCTCGGCATCGTCGGCTTCCGCATCGCCGACGAGCACGGCGAGACCCAGCAGCGGCACGTGCCGAGGGTCGGCAAGTCGGATCCGCTCAGGGGCGGTTACGTCACCGGCTTCCTCGGCGGCGGACACGCGCTGCGGACGGCGATGCTGACCCGGACCGGCAGCTGGCCGGCGGAGTTCTTCTTCGCCCATGAGGAGACCGATCTGGCCTGGCGGGCCGTCGACGCGGGCTGGCGCATTCTCTACGCTCCCGAACTCCTGCTCCAGCACCCGAAGACCTCGCCCGCGCGGCACGCCATCTACTACCGCGTGAACGCCCGCAACCGCGTCTGGCTGACCCGTCGTCGGCTGCCCCTGCCCCTCATCCCGGTGCACCTGGGCGTCTGGGTCCTGCTCACCCTCGCCCGCACCCGGTCGTTCGGCGGACTGCGCGCGTGGTTCGGCGGCTTCGTCGAAGGTGTGCGGGAACCGGCAGGTGAGCGGCGGCCCATGCGCTGGCGGACGGTGTGGCGGCTGTGCCGGCTGGGGCGGCCGCCGGTCATATGACCCGAGGGCCCGGGGGCCGGGGGGAGGAGGAGCGGGACGCGGGTCCCGGTCGTTCACCTCCGCCGACCGGGACCCGACTGAGTCCCCGGATCCGGCCACGGCGGCGACGCTCCCCCGAGCTGCGCGTCGTACGCGCGCACCGTCGGGCCGGACCCGATGTAGTGATCAGATTAAGCCATACCGACAGGTCGCTGACATCTCGTCGATTGTGTTCCGCGACACTCGACGGCAATGCCGAACGCCCCGCGCGGTCACCCGGGGAACTGGGACCTGGGACCCGGGACCTGACGCCAGGAACGTCCTCCACCACTCCGGTCACTTCGCGTCGGCGTAGCACTCCACCACCGCCGTGGTGAACGGAAACCGCACCGGCGTCTGGCCGAACGTCAGTCGTCCGGCCAGCTCCGCCGCCTCCCGGATCGCCGTCACCACCGTCTCGGCCTCCTCCTCGGGACAGTGCACGATCACCTCGTCGTGCTGGAAGAAGACCAGCTCCGCCGCCATCCCCGCGCAGGCCTGCCGCAGTGCGGCGAGCAGCAGGAGTGCCCAGTCGGCGGCGCTGCCCTGCACGACGAAGTTGCGCGCGAAGCGGCCCCGCGCGCGGGCGTTGGTGGAGGCGTAGCCCGGCACCCATTCCTGCGGCCCGGAGCCTTCGGCCGGCTCGCCCTCCGCGACCGGCACCGGAATGCCGGCCTCCTCGGCCGCGTCGTCCGTCGCCCCGGCCGCCGGCGGACAGGTCCGTCCCAGCCACGTCCGCACGAGCCGCCCCTCCTCGCCGGCCCGCGCCGCGTCGTCGACGTAGGCCACCGCCCTGGGGAAGCGGCGTCTGAGAGCGGCGAGGTTCTTGAGGCCGTCGCCGGAGGTCTGCCCGTAGACGGCGCCCAGTACGGCGAGTTTGGCCTGGCCGCGATCACCGGAGAAGGCGCGGTCGGACACCGACTGGTACAGGTCGGTCTCCCGCCCGGCCACCTCCATCAGCCCGGGATCACGGGAGATCGCGGCGAGCACGCGCGGCTCCATCTGGTCGGCGTCGGCCACCACGAGCCGCCAGCCCGGGTCCGCGACCACCGCACGCCGGATGACCTTGGGGATCTGCAACCCGCCCCCGCCGTTGGTCACCCATCGCCCGGTGACGGTCCCGCCGGCGAGGAACTCCGGCCGGAACCGCCCGTCACGCACCCAGTCCTGGAGCCAGGACCAGCCGTGGGCCACCCAGATCCGATACAGCTTCTTGTACTCGATCAGGGGCTTCACGGCCGGATGGTCGACGGTCTCGATCTCCCAGCGCCGGGTCGATCTGATCTTGATGCCGGCCTGTGCGAAGGCCTTGATCACATCGGCCGGCAGGTCGGGCCGCACCCGGCGTCCGAACGCCGCCGACACCTCGTCGGCCAGCTCGGCCAGCCGGCGTGGCTCCCCGCCGCCGGCATACCGCTCGCCCAGCAGCTCGTGCAGCACCGCACGGTGCACGTCGGCGCTCCACGGCAGCCCCGCCCGGTTCATCTCGGTGGCCACGAGCATCCCCGCCGACTCCGCCGCCGTCAGCAGCCTCATCCGCTCCGGTTGCCCGGTCCGGTCGTGGCGCCGCTGCTGCTCGGCGTAGACCTCGACGAGGTCGGTGAGCGGGACATGGACCGCCTGTGGCTCGAAGAGCGGGGACTGTGAGCCGGGTTCGGCCGCGCGCTGGGGCGGATCGGACGGTACGGCGCCGCCCCGCAGCCGGGCCAGCGCCGCCGCGGCCGATCTCGGTTCGCCGTAGCGCCCCTCGTGGCCGAGCAGGAGGGTCTCGGCGTCCTCGATGTCGTAGCACCGCTGCACTCGCACCCCCGT
The DNA here is from genome assembly GCF_045039535.1 of Streptomyces sp. NBC_01092. Classification (NCBI taxonomy): domain Bacteria; kingdom Bacillati; phylum Actinomycetota; class Actinomycetes; order Kitasatosporales; family Streptomycetaceae; genus Streptomyces; species Streptomyces sp. NBC_01092. The sequence goes on from NZ_CP108659.1 coordinate 6,059,933, forward strand.
GGCGAGCAGCCGTGGATAGACCTCGGCGGTGGACCGCCACACCCAGCGCGCGACCTCCGGCCGCCCGCGCACGGCCGCGGCCGGATCCGGCTCCCGGCGCACCGGCCCGGCGAGCAGCCCGTCCGGGCCGAGGGGGGCGACCTCCACGCCGCCGTCCTCGGCCGGAGCGAGTGCCCACCGGTCGGTCATGCTGCGAGTGTGGCACCCGGGTCTGACAACGGCCCCAGCCCTGCCTTTCGCCCTACCCCTCGCCCTACCCTTCGCCCTGCTCCCGGGCCTGCTTGGTGGTCTCCTCGCCGCTCTTGAGGAACTGGGAGAGCAGCTCGACGATGTACTGCTCGACCTCCTGCTTGGTGAGGCCGAGGCCGGACAGGACGCCGGTGCCGTTCTCGAACTCCAGCAGGGCCAGCAGGATGTGCTCGGTGCCGATGTAGTTGTGCCCGAGGCGCAAGGCCTCGCGGAAGGTGAGCTCCAGGACCTTCTTGGCGTCGGAGCCGTAGGGGATGAGCTCGGGGACCTCGTCGGCTGCGGGCGCCAGCGCGGCGGTGGCGGCCTGGCGCACGGAGTCCAGCAGGACGCCCTTGGCCGTGATCGCCTTGGCGGCGATGCCGTCCGGCTCGGCCAGCAGACCGAGGACGAGGTGCTCGGGACGGCCCTCGGGGTTGCGGGCCGCGATGGCCTCGTTGTGCGCGGCGACGACCACATTGCGGGCACGCGGCGTGTAGCGGCCGAAGCCCTGCTGGGGGTCGAGGTCGGTGCCCTCCTTCGGCACGAACCGCTTCTGCGCGGCCTGCCGGGTGACGCCCATGCTCTTGCCGATGTCGGACCAGGAAGCGCCGGACCGCCGCGCCTGGTCCACGAAGTGACCGATCAGATGGTCGGCCACCTCGCCGAGGTGATCGGCGGCGATCACCGCGTCCTCGAGCTGTTCGAGGGGTTCCGGGTGGACCTTCTTGATGGCCGCGATGAGTTCGTCGAGACGTACGGATGACGTGATGGTGGTCGGGTTCGTCGACATGTGTCAACCGTAGGTTGACACGCCTGGGGTGTCAACCCGAGGTTGACATCGATCTTCGCCCGCCTGGCGCAACCGACTTACGATCCCTTGGTGAGTACGCCCAGCACCGTCGACCGCGCCTTCGAGGCGGCCCTCTACGACACCGAGCACAGCACCCTCGACACGGGCGCCTCCCTGCTCGCGGCCGACCGCGGGGCGGACCCCGAACTCGCCCGGCGCGGCGAGGAGTTCGTGGCGGCGGCCTGGCGGCGCGGCTGGCAGCCGGCGGATGTCGTACGGCTGGTGAGGCGCGAGCTGGACGACGTACACATACGACTGCTCGCGGCGCTGATCCGCGCACAGGTACCGCACGACCGCCCCCGCGGCCCCCGCTGGCAGGCGCAGCTCGACGACCTGCCCACCGAGGCCCCGGCCCGCGGCGACCGCTTCTCGCATGCCACCGCCGTCCTGGAGCTGTACCGCCTGCTGCTGCGCCTGCCCGCGCTGGAGCCCCTCGACGAGGCCCCCGGTACGGCCGGAAAGGCCGCCCGGCCCGAGTCCCGCATGCTCACCCGCATCCGCGCGCTGCTGGCGAAGGCGGAGGCGACCGGGTTCCCCGAGGAGGCGGAGGCGCTCAGCGCCAAGGCGCAGGAGCTGATGGCCCGGCACAGCATCGACGAGGCCCTGCTGGCGTCCCGCGCGCCCGACGCCAAGGACGCGCCCGGCGCCTGCCGGATCGGTGTGGAGCCGCCGTACGAGCAGGCGAAGGCCGTGCTGCTGGACGCGGTGGCGAGTGCCAATCACTGCCGTGCCGTGTGGAACGAGCCCTTCGCCTTCTCCACCGTCGTCGGCTTCGAGGCCGACCTGGAGGTGGTCGAACTCCTCTACACCTCGCTCCTCGTGCAGGCCCAGTCCGCGATGACGAGGGCGGAGGCGGCCCAGCGTGCGGGCGGCCGCAAGCGGACCAAGACCTTTCGGCAGTCGTTCCTGGTGGCCTACGCCCACCGCATCGGCACCCGACTGGACGCGGCGGCACGGACGCAGCTGACCGAGGACCTGCTCCCGGTCCTCGCCTCGCGCGAGGTGGCGGTGACCGGCCGCCTGGACCGGATGTTCCCCGAGACCACCACGACCCGCCTGCGCGGCGTCAGCGACGAGGCGGGCTGGGTGCAGGGCGCGGAGGCGGCCGACCGGGCACAGATGGCACCGCGCCGGCCGCTTCCCTGAACCGTCGGCCCGGCGTCAGGCGCCGGACTGCTGGAACCCGCTCACCGAGGCGTCCGGCGTCTTGCTGTCGCTCTTCAACGCGACGGCGCCGTACGACCACTTGAAGCTGTGCCCCTTGGTTGACCCGGGCAGCGTCACCTTCGCCTTCTGCGCGACGAGGCTCTTGCCGCCGCCCTCCTCGCCCCGCACGTAGGTGAGCGTGAAGGACGTGGAGGCACCCTTCGCGAGCTTGGTCTTCCCCGACGGGGCGGCCTGGTCGGGCGCGACGGCCGTCGAGGCGGCGCCCGCGTCCAACTCGACTGCGGGCAGGCCGTCCAGGGCGCATTCGGCGCCGCCGCGGTTGGTGACGGTGACGGGCACATTGCCGGTGTCCCCGGCGGCGGGGGCGGCGTTGGCCGGTCCGAACTCCACGGCCAGCTCGTCGACGCACGAGGCGGCGGCCTTGCGGTCCTGCTTGCTGTCCTTGTCCCCGCCGCTGGAGCAGGCGGTCAGGAGGAGGGCCGCGGAGAGGGCGGCGACGGTGAGGGAGGTGGCGCGCATGAGGTCCTTCGGGGAGTCACGTCGGTCATCGCGGGCAGTGACCGAATCAAACCTCACGATCCCAGACCGGCCGTGGGCAGCCCCGTAGGCAGCTTGCCGCCCTCCGCCTTGGTGTACGTCTCCGCGCCGAGGCCGTCCTTCCAGGTCACCTTCAGCGAGGTCTCGCCGACGGATTCGACCATCCCGATCGCCCGGTCCTTGCTGCCGTCGGTGCACTTCAGACGGATCATCTTCATCCCGCCCTCCTCACCGGCGGTCCCGCTGCACACGGTCCCGCCGGTCGCGAAGAGGCCGGCCTGCTTGCCGGTGACGACCAGCGCGACAGCCTTGCCGTCGGTCGTGGCGAGCCAGCTGCCCTCCAGCTCACCGGACGCGGAGGCAGACCCTCCGCCCGTGCCGCCGGTGTCGGCGCTCGCGGTCGCGGAGCCGCTGGGGCCGGCGTCGCCGTCGGAGTCGCCGTCACTGCTGCACGCGGTCAGTGCGAGCGCGCCCGCCAGCGTCGCGGCCAGGGCCGCGGCCCGCATCCGCCGGCCCGACATCGTGCGCGTGCGCGAGTAAGTCGCCGAGGTCACTGGAAGCTCCCAAGCTGTAGCGGTCGGCATACGGCCGTTTCGGCCGACGTGGCCGAAACGACCGCAGCAAGTTACCAGGGAGTCGTGTCCGGACCCCAGCATTCGCCCGGCCTACCAGGACGCCTTGCGCACCCCTGGCAGATATCCGGCGTGCGCCTGCCCCCGCAGGCTCACCCGGGACAGCCCGAAGGTGCGGAAGTAGCCGCGCGGCCGTCCGTCCACCTGGTCGCGGTTGCGAACGCGCGTCGCGGACGCGTCCCTCGGCTGGCGGCCCAACTCGCGCTGGGCGGCGAGCCGTTCGGCGTCCGTGGACGACGGCCGCCGGATGATCTCCTTCAGCTCGGCCCGCCGCTCGGCGTACCGCGCGACGACCTCCTGCCGCTGCCGGTTCTTCGCGATCTTGCTCTTCTTGGCCATCAGACCTTCACTCCCCGGGCGCGGATCCGCGCGACGGCCGCCTCGACACCGATGGCGTCGACCGTCTTGATCCCCTTGGTGCTCAGCCGCAGCCGCACGTGCCGGCCCTCGCCGGGCAGCCAGTACCGCTTGGTCTGGATGTTGGGGTCGAAGCGGCGGGGGGTCCGCCGATGGGAGTGGGAAATCTTGTTGCCGAAGCCGGGCCGGGCGCCGGTCAGCATGCAGTGGGCGGACATGGGTGACGAACCTCTCCTCGAGCGTTGCTGTTAATGGAATTCATTTTCAGTAAGATAGCAGCATGCCACGCAACGAACTCCGCCCGGTCATCAAGCTCCGGTCCACCGCCGGCACCGGCTTCACCTATGTGACCCGCAAGAACCGCCGCAACGACCCCGACCGCATGACCCTGCGCAAGTACGACCCGGTCGCGGGCCGCCACGTCGACTTCCGAGAGGAGCGCTGAAGACAGCCATGCGCAACGGAATCCACCCGGCCTACGGCCCCGTCGTCTTCCGCGACTGTGCCGCGAACCACGCCTTCCTCACCCGCTCGACGATGACCAGCCAGAAGACGATCGAGTGGGAGGACGGCAACACCTACCCCGTCGTCGACGTCGAGATCTCGAACGTCAGCCACCCCTTCTACACCGGCACGGCCCGCGTCCTGGACACCGCCGGCCGCGTGGAGCGCTTCGAGCGCCGGTACGGAAAGCAGGGCTGACGCGGTGCCCGAGCTCTCCGTCGTGATCGTCGGCGGGCTGCACGCCGACGCCCGCAAGGCGGCCGTGGCGCGGCTGCTCGCCGACGTCCCCGACAGCGTCGTTCTCCACCACGACCTGGCGACGGCCGTCGCCGGCACTGTCGTACGGACGGTCCGTGACGTCACCGGCCTCCTCGACGCCGGCGAGGCGCCCCTCGTCAACGACTGCGCCTGCTGCGCCCTGCGTGAGGACCTGGTGCCGGAGCTGCTGAGGATCCGGGACGCGGGCGGCACGCGCATGGCCGTCGTCGAACTGTGGGACTCGGTCGAGCCGAAGGCCATGGCCGAGGTGGTCGCGGCCGGCGGGCTCACGGTCACCGGTGTGCTCACCGCGGTCGACCCGGCGCTGGTCCTGCCGTATCTGGGCAACGGCGACGACCTGGCCGAGCGCGGCCTGGCCGCCGCGGCGACCGACCAGCGCACCGTCGCCGACACCTTCGCGCGCCAGCTGGAGTACGCGCCCGTCCTCGCCGTCGCCGACTCCCCGGACGCCGACGACGAGGACCGCGAGCTGCTCGCCCAGCTCCACCCGACGGCCCGCCAGATCCCGATCGGCCACGGTGACCCGGCGGGCGCGGAGCAGGACGACCTGACGGTGCCCGCCCCGCGGCGGCGCCCCGCGTCGCCCCTGGCCCGGGCGGCGCTGGGCGGCTTCGACATCGAGGCGGCCGCGGCCGCCCAGCATCCGGCGTGCGCCCTGCTCCCCGCCGAGGCCGATGCGCACGGCGTCGGCACCCTGGTCTGGCACCGCCGCCGTCCCTTCCACTCGGAGCGGCTGTACGAGGCCCTGGAGGACATCACCTGTGCGGCGGCCCGCAGCAGGGGCCGCTTCTGGCTCGCCGACAAGCCCGACGTGCTGCTGCACTGGGACGCGGCGGGCGGCGCCCTGTGCGTGGAGAGCGCCGGCCCCTGGCTCGCCTCGCTGCCCGACGCGGCCTGGGACATGGTCCCGCCGGTGCGCCGGGCCGCCGCCGCCCTTGACTGGCACCCCGAGCACGGCGACTGCTGCCAGCACCTGGTCTTCACCTCGCCCGGCCTGGACCGCGACGGCCTCGAACGGCTCCTCGAGTCCTGCCTGCTCACTGACGCCGAGTACGCCGCCGGCCGCACCGCCTGGAAGCGGCTTCCGCCCGCCTTCGACACCCTCCTGGAGGTCTGACCCCATGCCCCGCAAGCCCGAACGCAAGCCCGTCAAGAAGCCCAACCCCCTGGACCAGGCCGGCATCACCTACGTCGACTACAAGGACACCGACCTCCTGCGCCGGTTCATCTCCGACCGCGGCAAGATCCGCAGCCGCCGCGTCACCCGCGTGACGGTCCAGCAGCAGCGAAGGCTGGCGAAGGCCATCAAGAACGCGCGGGAGATGGCGCTGCTGCCCTACTCGCCCCGGTAGCCGTCTCCCGCCACCCTAATAGGTAGGAGATTCCCTACGTTTAACGCGTAGGGAATCTCCTACCTATTGTCGTTCCCATGAACATCACTCACGCCTCCTTCATCACGCTCCCCGTCGCGGACCAGGACCGCGCCCTGCGCTTCTACACGGAGGTCCTCGGCTTCGAGGTCACAGCCGATCTGGACATGCCGCAGGGGAGGTGGCTCCAGGTCGCGCCCAAGGGTGCGCAGACGGTCTTCACGCTCTCCGGCCCCGGGATGGGTGGCTTTGAGGCGGGCTCGACCCGGGGGATCATGTTGGTCACGACCGATGTCGACGCGGACTGTGCCTGGCTCGCGCAGGCGGGCGTCCCCGTGCAGGGGCCGGACGCCATGCCCTGGGGGCGGATGGCCGGCTTCCAGGACCCCGACGGCAACGGTCTGATGCTGCTGACGGAGGCCGCTCAGTAACGGAAAGGGCAGGGCATGACTGCGACCGGGGCCCGGGAGGCCATGGAGGACCGCGTCTTCGCAGCGCTCGCCAACGGCACCCGCCGCGAGGTGCTGCGGCTGCTGCGCGACGGTGGGCCCCAGCCGGTCCAGGTCCTGGCCGATCACTTCGACATGCGCCGCCCCAGCCTCTCGGAGCATCTGAAGGTGCTCCGGGACGCCGGCCTCGTCTCCGAGGAGCGCTCCGGCCGGCAGCGCATCTACCGGCTGGAGGCGGCCCCCCTCGCCGAGGTGCAGGACTGGCTCCATCCGTACGAGCGGTTCTGGCGCGACCGGATGAAGGGCCTCGGCGCGTTGCTCGACCGCATGCCCGACGATGAGCCGACATGAGCACCGAACCCGGCCCCCACCTCGGCCCCGAGCCCGACGACGACCTGACCGTCATCCGCGTGGACCAGTACTTCGCGCACCCGCCCGCCAAGGTCTGGCGTGCCCTGACCGAGCCCGAGTTGCTCGTGCAGTGGCAGATGCAGGGCGTCGAGGGCTTCCGGCTGGAGATCGGGCACCGGTACACGATGACCTCCGTGCCGCGGCCCAACACCGACTTCTCCGGCACCGTCGAGGTGGAGGTCCTGGCGTACGAGGCCGGGCGGATGCTGAGCCTGGGATGGAGTGACCCTTCTCCGGCCAACTCCGCCAAGTGGAGGGTTACTTGGCGTTTGGAACAAGAAGGGCGCGGAACGCGTCTGTTCCTAGTGCACGAGGGATTCGATCCGGACGACCCCGCTCAGCTCATGGCCAGGAAGATCATGGGCGGCGGCTGGCGGACGCATGTGATGCGATCGCTGGGGCAAACGCTGGAACGCATGTAGGCCCGCGTACGTCACAGGAGTAACCACAGGAACACCCCGCGTGCACGTGCATCTGCTCATGCAGTTGCACGTGAACAGAGCTATGATCCGGAAGCAGTTGACTTCCGCATCACTGCACCACCTCTTGCCTCAATGGCCTCGAGCCACCGCACCACCGGGGAGCGACCTGTGGACCACGACGTGTACAACGGCATGGCGGCCACGGAGCTGAACGGGGTTGCCTGGCAGAAGAGCCGGCACAGTAACTCGCAGGGTTCCTGCGTGGAGTTCGCGCGGCTGCCCGGCGGGGACGTGGCGGTGCGCAACTCGCGCTTCCCGGACGGCCCGGCGCTCGTCTACACCCGCGCCGAGATCGAGGCCATGCTCCTCGGCGTCAAGGACGGCGAGTTCGACCACCTGGTCGCGGGCTGACACACCCTCCCACTCGGGTGCACAACTGGGGGTAATCCTCGCCTATCGCTCGGTAACGCGCGTAGAACCGCGGCGCCATCGAGCGCCGCGGTTCATGAGTCCGCCGAACCACCTGTGGTCGCCTGCCCCGGCTGCAGCCGGAACAGCGCCCAGACCACCTTTCCGCTGAGCGCACCCGCCAGCGGTTGCCATCCCCAGCTGTCGCTGAAGGAGTCGACGAGGAAGAGACCGCGCCCGGACTCCGCGGAGAAGTCGTCGGAGTCGCGTGCCACCGGACTGTCGTGACTGGGGTCGCGTACCGCGCACACCAGCCGCTCCGTCCACCGCATCAGATGCAGCCGCACGGGCGGCGTCTGCTCCGGCGACCGCTGCGCACCGGCCGGCAGTGCGTGCCGCAGCGCGTTGGTCACCAGCTCGGACACCACGAGGCAGACGTCGTCGAAGCGATAGCCCAGGTCCCACTGGTCCATCGTGCGGCGGGTGAACTTCCGTGCCTCGCGCACCGCTTCGTAACGGGCGGGCAGAGCGCAGGAGGCGGCGCTGGAGACGGCTGCGGGATCCAGTGGCGGAAGGCCCTGCCGTAACGGCTCGAGCATGGTCGATCCATTCGTCCCCATGCGAGGCACTCCCGGGAGTTCGCGGTCGTTGCGATGCAGCGGTGGCGCGGGACCATGGTTTCCGATGCGAAGGGCAGATGCAAGGGCAGATGCACGTGCACGTGACCGAATTGGACGTTCCCGTACCGCTTGTTGGCCATTTTTTCCGCCAACTTCCTTCCCTCTCCTTGCGTTCCGATGTCTCCTTCCTGGGTGAAATCCTTGTCTTCTTTCCATCTCTGTAATCGGGCGAGTACTGCTCGAAGTGATTTAGTGGCAGACTGCGGGCCCTGAAGACGGTTGGGGAGGCTGGCGAACGTGAGCGCGGGAGAGCCCGGATCGGTGGTGCGGCGCATGCTGCTCGGCTCGCAACTGAGGCGACTTCGGGAGGCGCGCGGGATCACACGCGAGGCGGCGGGGTACTCGATCCGTGCGTCCGAGTCGAAGATCAGCCGCATGGAGTTGGGCCGGGTGAGCTTCAAGACGCGTGACGTCGAGGACCTGCTGACGCTGTACGGCATCACGGACGAACAGGAGCGCGGTTCGCTGCTGTCCCTCGCCCGCGAGGCCAACGTGGCCGGCTGGTGGCACAGTTACTCGGACGTCCTGCCCAGCTGGTTCCCCACGTATGTCGGACTGGAGGGCGCGGCCAGTCTCATCCGCGCCTACGAGGTGCAGTTCGTGCACGGCCTGCTGCAGACCGAGGCCTACGCCCGCGCGGTGGTCCGGCGCGGCATGAAGGGCGCGAGCGCCGCCGACATCGAAAAGCGCGTGGCGCTGCGCCTGGAGCGGCAGAAGTACCTCGCCGACGAGAACGGCCCCGAGTTCCACATCGTCCTGGACGAGGCCGCCCTGCGCCGCCCCTACGGCGACCGCGAGGTGATGCGCGGTCAGCTCCAGCACCTCATCGAGATCTCCCAGCGGCCCAACGTACGGCTCCAGATCATGCCGTTCGGCTTCGGCGGCCACTCCGGGGAGTCCGGCGCGTTCACCATCCTGAGCTTCCCCGAGTCCGACCTGTCGGACGTCGTCTACCTGGAGCAGCTCACCAGCGCGCTCTACCTCGACAAGCACGAGGACGTCGCCCAGTACGAGAAGGCGCTCAAGGAGCTCCAGCAGGACAGTCCGGGCCCGGACGAGAGCCGGGATCTTCTCCGGGGTCTCCTTCAACTCTCTTGAATCGCAAGTACGATGACGTGTGATCAGACCGTGAAGACGAGCGCGATGGCGGCCGTGCCGATCGCGGGTCTGCTAGGGATTGAGGGATCACATGTCGTCCTACTTCACCGACCTGGCTCAGCAGTACATCGACGGTGAGTGGCGCCCGGGCACCGGCTCCTGGGACATCATCGACTTCAACCCGTATGACGGCGAGAAGCTGGCGTCGATCACCATAGCCACGGTCGACGAGGTGGACGACGCCTACCAGGCGGCCGCGCGCGCCCAGAAGCAGTGGGCCACGACCAACCCCTATGCCCGCCGCGCCGTCTTCGAGAAGGCACTGCGCCTGATAGAGGACCGTGAGCAGGAGATCACCGAGGTGATCATCGCCGAGCTCGGCGGCACCCGGTTGAAGGCGGCGTTCGAGCTGCACCTCGCCAAGGAGTTCCTGCGCGAGGCGGTCCATCTGGCGCTGCGCCCCGAGGGCAAGATCATTCCGTCGCCGGTGGACGGCAAGGAGAACCGCGTCTACCGCGTGCCGGTCGGCGTCGTGGGCGTGATCAGCCCCTTCAACTTCCCCTTCCTGCTGTCGCTGAAGTCGGTCGCCCCGGCCCTCGCGCTCGGCAATGCCGTCGTTCTCAAGCCGCACCAGAACACGCCGATCTGCGGTGGCTCCCTGGTCGCGAAGATCCTTGAGGACGCGGGCCTGCCGGCCGGTCTGCTCAACGTCGTCATCACGGACATCGCCGAGATCGGTGACGCCTTCATCGAGCACCCGGTCCCGAAGGTCATCTCCTTCACCGGCTCCGACAAGGTCGGCCGCCACGTCGCCACCGTCTGCGCCTCACACTTCAAGCGCTCGGTCCTCGAACTCGGCGGCAACAGCGCGCTGGTGGTCCTGGACGACGCCGACATCGACTACGCCGTCGACGCGGCGGTCTTCAGCCGGTACGTCCACCAGGGCCAGGTCTGCATGGCCGCGAACCGCGTCCTCGTGGACCGCTCGGTCTCGGACGAGTTCACCGGGAAGTTCGTCGCCAAGGTGAAGTCGCTGAAGGCCGGCGACCCGCGCGACCCGGAGACCGTCATCGGCCCGGTCATCAACTCCTCCCAGGCGGAGGCCATTTCGGCCACCGTCGAGCAGGCCATCGCCGAGGGCGCCACGGCCCTGGTGCACGGCACGACGACGGACAACCTCGTCGAGCCCTCGGTCCTGACCGGCCTCCCGGCCGACTCGCCCCTGCTGAAGCAGGAGGTCTTCGGCCCGGTCGCCTTCCTCGCCACCTTCGACGGCGAGGAGGAGGCCGTACGCCTGGTCAACGACACCCCGTACGGCCTGAGCGGCGCCGTCCACACCGGGAACATCGAGCGCGGCGTCGCCTTCGCCAAGCAGATCGACACGGGCATGTTCCACGTGAACGACGGCACCGTCCACGACGAGCCGATCGTCCCCTTCGGCGGCGAGAAGCACTCCGGGCTCGGCCGTCTGAACGGCGAGACGATGCTGGACGCGTTCACGACGATGAAGTGGATCTCGGTGCAGCACGGCCGCAGCGGCTTCCCGTTCTGATCCGACATTCGGCGGCGCGTTCCGGGGCTGACCTCGGCCCCGGCCCGGCGCGGTCATAACCTGGAGCGCATGTCAGCGATCCGTCTCCTCGTGCTCGGTGCGGTCCGGCAGCACGGGCGGGCCCATGGGTATCAGGTGCGCAACGACCTGGAGTACTGGGGCGCGCACGAGTGGTCCAACGCCAAACCCGGCTCGATCTATCACGCCCTGAAGCAGATGGCGAAGCAGGGGCTGCTGCACGCCCATGAGATCGCGCCGTCCACGGCAGGCGGGCCGCCGCGCACGGAGTACGAGATCACCGAGAAGGGCGTCGAGGAGTACCTCGGGCTGGTCCGCGAGGCGCTGACCTCCTACGACCAGAAGATGGACGTCAAGTCGGCGGCCATCGGCTTCATGGTCGACCTGCCGCGCGGCGAGACGGTCGCCCTGCTCAAGGAGCGCATCCGGCGCATCGAGGAGTGGCGCTCCGCCGTCACCGAGCACTATGTGCCCGAGGCGGGCCCCGGCCAGCTCGGCCACATCGGCGAGATCATGAACCTCTGGGTCCACACCGCCGACGCCGAGGCCGAGTGGACCCAGGGGCTCATCGCGCGGATCGAGGGCGGCGCGTACACCTTCGCCGGGGAGGGTGATCCGTTCGTCGGGGTCCTCGCCGAGGATCAGGAGAACCCGTACGCGACGGGGGAGCGGCATCCGGAGGACGACCGCTAATCAAGTTTGACTATCTGATTCCCGGGTACTAGCTTCGGGCTGGTAGTCAACTTTGACTAGCAAGGGAGTTCTCAGTGGCCGACACGGCGATCATCGTCGAAGGGGCACGCAAGAAGTACGGCGGCAAAGCCGGCAAGTACGCACTCGACGGGCTCGACCTCACGGTCGCGCGGGGCACCGTGCAGGCGGTGCTCGGCCCGAACGGCGCGGGCAAGACGACCCTGGTCCGCATCCTGTCCACCCTGCTGCGGCCCGACAGCGGCCGCGTCGAGGTGGCCGGACACGACGTGCTGCGCCAGGCGTACGAGGTGCGCCTGCGCATCGGCCTCCTCGGTCAGCACGCGGCCCTGGACGAGGAGTTGGACGGCCGTCAGAACCTGGAGATGTTCGGCAGGCTCTACCACCTCGGAGCCCGCCACGCGCGCGTGCGTGCCGGCGAGCTCCTGGAGCGCTTCGGCCTGGCCGACACCGGCCGCAAGCCGGTCAAGCAGTACAGCGGCGGCATGCGGCGCCGCCTCGACCTGGCCGCGTCTCTCATCGGCGACCGGCACGGCGCCGACCCCGAGGTGCTCTTCCTGGACGAACCCACCACCGGCCTCGACCCGCGCGGCCGCGCCGAGGTCTGGTCCGCCGTCCGCTCCCTGGTCGGCGGCGGCACCACGGTCCTGCTCACCACCCAGTACCTGGAGGAGGCCGACCAGCTGGCCCACCGCATCTCGGTCGTCGACGCCGGCCGGGTCATCGCCGACGGCACGGCGGACGAGCTCAAGGCGACGACCGGCGGCGACCGCATCGACGTCGTCCTGCGCGACGCGGGCCAACTGGGCGCCGCCGTCGCCCTGTTGCCCGTACCGAAGGACGCCGTCTCGGTGGACCCCGACCGCCGGCTGCTCAGCGCCCGCGTCACCGACCGGATGGCGGCGCTCTCCGGCGTCGTACGGGCCCTGGAGGCGGCCGGGATCGAGGCCGAGGACGTCGCGCTGCGCCGCCCGACGCTGGACGAGGTGTTCCTGCACCTCACCGGGGACGACCACCGCGTGAAGGAGCCCGCATGAGCACGAACGCCTACGCCCTGACCGACTCCTGGACCATGACCCGCCGCGAACTCGCCCACTGGGCGCGCCAGCCCGTGCAGGTCGTGGTCAACCTGGTCTTCCCCGTGATGCTGCTGCTGATGTTCGGCTACCTCATCGGCGGCGGCCGCGGCGTCGACGGCTCCTACATCGACTACCTCGTCCCCGGCATGCTCGCGCTCACCATGGCCTTCGGCCTCGAGGGCACGATGATCGCGGTCACCCAAGACCTCAACAAGGGTGTGATCGACCGCTTCCGGTCCATGCCGATGACCAACGGGGCGGTCCTGGTGGGCCGTTCGGTGGCCGACATGTTCCAGTCGGCGCTGGCCCTGCTGGTCCTCATGGGCGTCGGATTCGCGCTCGGCTGGCGCGCGGACGGCGGCCCGGGGGCCTTCCTGGGCGCCGTGGGACTGCTCCTGCTCTTCCGCTTCGCCATGCTGTGGATCGGCATCCAGCTGGCCCTGGTGGCCGGCAAGCCGGAGCTGGTGCAGGCCGTGCAGATCCTGGTCTGGCCGATCGGCTTCCTGTCCAACGCCCTCGCCCTGCCCGAGTCCATGCCCGGCTGGCTGGGCACGGTCGTCGAGTGGAACCCGATGTCCCATACGGCGACGGCCGTACGGGACCTGTTCGGCGGCACCGGCACCGAACACCTCGGCGCGGCGATCCTGTGGCCGTTGGTGCTCCTGGCGGTGTTCTTCCCGCTGGCGGTACGGCGGTTCGCGCGCCTGAGCCGCTGACGGCCCCGCCGGACAGGCCCTAGTGGTGGAAGCCGGTGGCCGCGCCCTTGTCCTGGGTGTAGGGGCGCGGCTGCCGGCGCAGCTCCGGCAGGGACCGGCTCAGGTCCTCCACGAACAGCTCGGCGAGATCGGTGGAGAAGCCGTTGCGGCAGACCACCCGCAGCACCGACAGGTCCTCGCGATTCGGCGGGAACGTGTACGCCGGAACCAGCCAGCCGGCCTCACGCATCCGCCGCGAGACGTCGAAGACGTCATACGCCTTGACCTCCGGGGCCGTCGTGAACGCGAACACGGGCAGGTGGTCACCCCTGGTCACCAGCCGGAAATCGCCGAGCTGCTCCACGGCCTCGGCGACCTTCCCGGCCACGTCCCGCGCGGCCTGCTGCACGGCCCGGAACCCCTCCCGCCCCAACCGCAGGAACGAGTAGTACTGCGCCACGACCTGCCCACCCGGCCGCGAGAAGTTCAGCGCGAACGTCGGCATGTCGCCGCCCAGATAGTTGACGCGGAACACCAACTCCTCGGGCAGCGCCTCCTTGTCCCGCCACAGGGCCCAGCCGACGCCCGGGTAGACCAGGCCGTACTTGTGCCCGGAGGTGTTGATCGAGGCGACCCGTGGCAGCCGGAAGTCCCACTGGAGGTCCTCGTCGAGGAACGGCGCCACCATGGCGCCGGACGCCCCGTCGACATGCACCGGGACATCGAGCCCGGTGCGCTCCTGGAGGGCGTCGAGCGCGGCGCACAGGTCCCCGATCGGCTCGTACGAACCGTCGAAGGTCGAGCCCAGGATCCCGACGACGCCGATGGTGTTCTCGTCGCACAGCTCGGCCGCCGCCTGCGGATCGAGATGGAACCGCTCGCCCTCCATCGGCACCAGCCGGGGCTCCACCTCCCAGAAGTTGCAGAATTTGTCCCAGCAGACCTGGACGTTGACGCCCATCACCAGGTTGGGGCGCGCGCCGGGGTAACGGTCGGCGTTGCGCCGCATCCAGCGCCGCTTCAGCGCCATCCCGGCGAGCATGCAGGCCTCGCTGGAGCCGGTGGTGGAGCAGCCCACGGCCGCCGACGGGTCGGGCGCGTTCCACAGATCGGCGAGTATCGCCACACAGCGCCGCTCCAGCTCGGCGGTGCGCGGGTACTCGTCCTTGTCGATCATGTTCTTGTCTCGGCACTCCGCCATCAACACGCTCGCCTGCGGCTCCATCCACGTGGTGACGAAGGTGGCGAGATTCAGCCGTGAGTTGCCGTCCAGCATCAGCTCGTCGTGCACGAGCTGATACGCCGACCACGGCGACATGGGGGCGTCGGGGAGCCGATGCGTGGGCGGGGCCTCCGTCATGCCGCCGACCGGGTTCGCCTCGCCGTAGAAGGGATTCACGGACAGCCTGCGCAGGCCGTCCTTGTCCGGTGCTTCGCTGTTCCCACGATGCAGTGGCATGCAATCGACGGTAGAACCGAGCCGCCCGGCTTGCACCTCACGCCACGTAAGGACCCAGTGTGAAGCGTGAACCGAGAAGGGAGCGGAAGTGAGCTACTCCGTGGGACAGGTCGCGGCCTTCGCCGGCGTGACGGTGCGCACCCTGCACCACTACGACGACATCGGCCTGCTCGTACCCGGCGAGCGCAGCCACGCGGGCCACCGGCGCTACAACGACGCCGACCTCGACCGGCTGCAGCAGATCCTGTTCTACCGAGAGCTCGGCTTCCCGCTCGAAGAGGTCGCCGCCCTGCTCGACGACCCGGCCGCGGACCCGCGCGAACACCTGCGCCGGCAGCACGAGCTGCTGACCGCCCGGATCGAGAAGCTGCGCAAGATGGCGGAGGCCGTGGAGCACGCCATGGAGGCACGCAAGATGGGGATCAATCTCACGCCGGAGGAACGCTTCGAGGTCTTCGGCGACAACGACCCGGAGCAGTACGCCGAGGAGACGGAACAGCGCTGGGGCAACACGGAGGCGTACGCCGAGTCACAGCGCCGCGCCGCGAGCTACACCAAGGAGGACTGGAAGCGGATGCAGGCGGAGGCGGCCGAGTGGGGCGAGCGCTACGTCGCCCTCGTGGCCGCCGACGAACCGCCGACCGGTGAGCGTGCCATGGACCTCGCCGAGGAACACCGGCAGCACATCGGCACGTGGTTCTACGAGTGCGGCTACGAGATGCACCAGTGCCTCGCCGAGATGTACGTCGCGGACGAACGCTTCAAGGCGTTCTACAACACCATGCGTCCCGGCCTCGCCGAGCACCTGCGGGCCGCGATCGTCGCGAACGCGGCCCGGCACTCCTCGTGATCCCTGGCCCGGGACCCCGCACGGGTCACTCCCGGGCCAGGACCACCGCGGTCCCGTAGGCACACACCTCGGTGCCCACGTCGGCCGCCTCGGTCACGTCGAAGCGGAACGCCAGCACACCGTTCGCGCCACGCGCGCGTGCCTGCTCGACGAGCCGCTCCATGGCCTGGTTGCGGGTCTGAACGAGCGTCTTGGTGAGCCCCTTGAGCTCACCGCCGACCAGTGACTTCAGTCCGGCGCCGATCTGACTGCCGACGTGCCGGGAGCGCACGGTCAGTCCGAAGACCTCGCCGATGACTTCCGTGACCCGGTGTCCGGGGACGTCATTCGTGGTCACTACCAGAACGTCGGGCTGGGGTTCCTGCCCGCCGCCGTACTCTTCGATGCCCATGGCTCACAGCTTTGTCCCAGCGGGGGCACAGTGCATCCTGAACGGGTCCATGGAACCTGGGCGACCGGCGCGGCGTTGATACTTTTGACGCGCCAGTCACAGCCCGCCCGCCCCTTCCCCGCAGGAGCCACAATCCCGTGACCACGCTTGCGCTCGCACCCGAGTGGCTCAGTCCGGACTATCTGATCGAGACCTTCAGCCTCCCCGGCATCCTGCTGATCGTCTTCGCCGAATCCGGTCTCTTCGCGTTCCTGCCCGGGGACTCCCTGCTGTTCACGGCGGGCCTGTTCGTGGCCGAGGGGAACTACATCAGCCAGCCGCTGTGGCTGGTCTGCACGCTCATCGTCCTGGCGGCCGTCATCGGCGACCAGGTCGGTTACATGATCGGCAAGTTCTTCGGACCCAAGCTCTTCAACCGCCCGAACTCCAGGCTCTTCAAGAAGGAGAACCTGGAGAAAGCGCACGAGTTCATGGAGAAGTACGGCCCCAAGGCGATCGTCCTCGCCCGCTTCGTGCCGATCGTGCGCACCTTCGCCCCCATCGTGGCGGGCGCCGGCCGCATGAGGTACGCCACATTCCTCACGTACAACGTCATCGGCGGTATCGCCTGGGGCACCGGCGTCACCCTCGCGGGCTACT
The DNA here is from genome assembly GCF_045039535.1 of Streptomyces sp. NBC_01092. Classification (NCBI taxonomy): domain Bacteria; kingdom Bacillati; phylum Actinomycetota; class Actinomycetes; order Kitasatosporales; family Streptomycetaceae; genus Streptomyces; species Streptomyces sp. NBC_01092. The sequence goes on from NZ_CP108659.1 coordinate 6,076,719, forward strand.
GGCTCGGCCAGATCGCGTTCATCAAGACGAACGTCGAGGCGATCCTCATCCTGATCGTCTTCGTCTCCGTGGTCCCGATCATCATCGAGGTCCTGCGCGAGCGCGCCAAGAAGAAGCGCGCGGCGGCACAGGCTCCGGCCCCCGCCCAGCAGCACCCCCAGGCGATGGACGACGCGACGACCCAGCTCCGCCGCATCGAGCCCGACGACCAGCCCCAGCAGCAGAACGGCCAGCACGGCCAGCAGCAGTACGGCCAGCACGGCCAGCAGCAGTACGGCAACCACGATCAGCAGCAGTACGGCAACCACGATCAGCAGCAGTACGGCTACGACCAGCAGTACTACGGCCAACAGCCCCAACAGCCCCAACAGCCCGAACAGCAGCAGCCGTACGCCCAGCAGTACCCCCAGGGCTACGGCCAGCAGCACCAGCAGTACCCGCCGAACCAGGGCTACTGACACGCCCTCAGGCAACCCGCAGTCGCCGTCCACCCGGAAGTGACCGAGCTGCCAGGCGCTCAGAACCCTCGAGTCCGCTTGGCGGCCCGCCGCTTCTCCGGGGACCCGATCCGCAGGAACAGTCGGGAGATCTCGGCCCCGAGGTTCACCCCGATGGCAATGGCCATGGCCAAGGACGCCGCCGTGGCCAACGAGACCAGCCCCTTGTCGACGTTGTTCTGCGCGATCGACAACAGCCCGAAATACGTCGCGGAACCCGGCAACAGAGGCCCGATCGCCGCGGTGGTGTACGGCAACGCCGAAGCGAACCGATACCGCGCCATCAGCTGCCCGAACAGCCCCACCAGCCCGGCCGCGACAGCCGTAGAGGCAACCGGCGAGAACCCACCGGTGTAGTGCATGGCGCCGTACACGACCCAGGCGACACCCCCGTTGAGGGTCACGGCGAGCACGGTGGACCGTTCCTGCTGGAGCAGCACCGCGAAGGTCAGCGACAGCAGCATCGACGCGGCGATCTGCCAGTAGGGCCGTGAGGAGATCTTCAGCGCCGCATCCGGGTCGAGCTCGGCGCCCAGGTTCACCCCGAAATACAGGACCACCAGCACCCCGACCACGATGCCGACGAAGAGGTACATGACCTCCAGCAGCCGTGCCGCCGCGGTGATGTAGAAGCCGGTCAGCCCGTCCTGCACGCCCGCCACCAGCGCCCGCCCCGGCAGCAGCGCGAACAGCCCACCGGTGATCACCGCCGACGCCTTCACGTCGACGTGCGCCAGGGTCAGCGCGACCCCTATCGCGGCCGGCGGCATCGCGGCCACCGTGAACTGGTAGAACTCCGGCAGCCCCCGCCCCGCGCACAGCCACGCCAGCCGGTCGCCGAGCATCGCGCCGATCATGGCCGCGACGAACACGATCAGGTCACCGCCGACCAGCACGGATGCCGCGCCCGCGAGCAGCCCGCTCGCCGAGGTGAGCACCCAGGTCGGGTACGGGTGCCGGTTGCGGCGGATCTCCGCGAGGCGCCCGTAGGCCTCCTCCAGCGAGATGTGGCTCTCCGGGTCGCTGAGGTCGTCGACGAGCTGGTACACGGCCGCCAGACGCGTGTAGTCGGTGCCGCGCCGCCGTACCGTGCGCGCCGCCGTCACCGGATCGTCCACCAGCGAGGGCTGGTGCGAGATCGACAGCAGCGTGAAGGTGACGTTCGGCTCGCAGCGGTCCAGTCCGTAGGACCGGCAGACCGCGAACATCGCGGCCTCCACGTCCTCCGCGCCCTCACCGCCCGCCAGCAGCAGCTCGCCGATGCGAAGCGTCAGGTCGAGCACGCGCGGGACGGCCGGACCCTCCTCCTCCGCCTTCGGCATCCGCTCCGGCGCGGGCCGCTCGGCCACCGGCATGCGCAGCATCGTGCGCATCCGGTCCTGCCACGGCAGGTCCTTGGTCAGGCTGATCTTCGGTATGCCGCCGGCGGGGGTGAACGCGGGCACGACGTCCTCGACGTCGTAGCCGCTGGGCGTGCTGAACGCCGAGTGCTCGGGTTCGTGGACCGGCGGCTGCGGCACGCCCAGGCCCTTGGGCAGGGCGAACTCGGAGGTGGTCTCCGACTCGCTGTCCCCCACCTCGATCCCGGCGGGCGGCGTGAACGCCATCCTCGCCTCGTCCGACTGCGGCTTGCGGTCCTCCGCGTCCGTCACCTGCGTAGCACTCCCTGTACGACACCTCCTGCCGCACTCAGTATGCGCACAGACACACGAACGGGCTGCACGCGTGCGCGTACAGCCCGTTCACATGGCCAAAGGCCAGGGGTTGCCTCAGTGGCCGCCCTGGTCCTTGAAGCGCTTGTAGGAACGCTCGATCTCGACCTCGGCCTCGGTGCGGCCCACCCAGTCGGCGCCCTCGACGGACTTGCCGGGCTCCAGGTCCTTGTACACCTCGAAGAAGTGCTGGATCTCCAGGCGGTCGAACTCCGACACGTGGTGGATGTCGCGCAGGTGCTCCACGCGCGGGTCGGACGCCGGCACGCACAGCAGCTTGTCGTCGCCGCCCGCCTCGTCGGTCATCCGGAACATGCCGATCGCGCGGCACTTGATGAGGCAGCCGGGGAACGTCGGCTCCTCCAGGATGACCAGCGCGTCCAGCGGGTCACCGTCCTCGCCGAGGGTGTTCTCGACGAAGCCGTAGTCGGCCGGGTAGCTGGTCGAGGTGAAGAGTCGACGGTCCAGGCGGATCCGACCGGTCTCGTGGTCCACCTCGTACTTGTTCCGCGAACCCTTCGGGATCTCGATCGTGACGTCGAACTCCACCGGTGGCTCCTCCATGATCAACACATAGTTCTGGTGGTTAAGTGTCCCTCACGCAGGTGTGTGATCGCGAAAGGGGCTGGTGGTCGTGCCAGAGCTGAGGCCTTGGCGAGCCGCGAGACCGCATGTGACGCGGGTCGCGGGTGCCGTACGACCCCGTCTGGCACGGGCCGCGGAGGCCGTACGCCCCCGTCTCGCACGCGCCGCGACGGCCGCGAAACCGCGGGTCGCACGGTTCGCGCGAGCCGTATCCCCGCAGGCCGCGCGGATCACGAGGCCGAAGACCTGGCAGTACACCGCGGGCGCCGCCACCGCCGGACTGGCGCTGGCCGCCGCCGTGGTGACCTCCGCCGGACCCTGGGACTCCACCGGTCAGCGTACGGCCGAGCGGGACTGGGCGGTCGCCCAGAAGCGCACGGGTGGCACAGATCACGGCCGTAATGCCGATACATCCGATTCCTCCGGCACCTCGGCCGAAGGCCCCCGCCCGGCCCCCAGCGCGGCCTCCGTCCTGACCGGCCTGGGCGGCGGCGTCGGCGCCGTGAACACGGCCCCCGACGGCAAGGCCGTCGCCGGCCTGGTCGGCCCGCTCCTGGACGACCCGGCGCTCGGCCGCAGCTCGGCGGCGATCGTCGACGTGGCCAGCGGCAAGCGCCTGTACGGCGACGGCGCCGACGAGGCCCTCACGCCCGCCTCCACCACGAAGATCGCCACCGCCGCGGCTGCCCTCGCCGCACTGGGCCCCGACCGCCGCCTCACCACCCGTACCGCCCTGGAACCCGACACGAAGGAACTGGTCCTGGTCGGCGGCGGCGACCCCACACTCACGGCCCGCAAGGACGCCGAAGGCTGGGCGAGCCTGCGCGAACTGGCCGACCGCACGGCCGAGGCCCTGGCACAGCGGGGCATGCGCCAGGTCACCCTTTCGTACGACAAGACGCTGTACGCCGGTCCCGAACTGCACCCCATCGGGGACAACGGCAACCTCGCCCCGGTCAGCGCCCTCATGGTCGACGAGGCCCGCCCCTCCGACTCCACCAGCGGCCCCGTGGAGCGGGTGGAGGACCCTGCCAGGGACGCGGCGGTCAAGTTCGCGGCCCTCCTCGCCGACCACGGCATCAAGACGAGCGCGCCCGGCCCGTCGAAGGCGACCGGCCGAGCCCAGTCGCTCGCCCAGGTCTCCTCGCCGCCGCTGTCCGCCCTGGTCGAGCGCATGCTCACCAACAGCGACAACGACATCGCCGAGCACCTCGCCCGCCAGACCGCCGTGGCGAGCGGCGCGCGCGCCGACTTCACCGGCGCGGGCAAGGCGATCGGGGCTCAGCTGAAGAAGCTGGGGCTCCCGGTGGCGGGCGCCGACTTCAAGGACGGCAGCGGCCTCAACCGCGCCGACAAACTCACTGCCGACCTGCTCACGGCCCTTCTGGCCAAGGCGGCGGACCCGACCCACCCCGAACTCCGCCCGGTCCTGACCGGCCTGCCCGTGGCAGGCTTCACCGGCACCCTGGCCGGCCGCTACACGGACGGCGCGGCCGGCATCGTCCGGGCGAAGACGGGCACCCTGTCCAGCGTGAACTCCCTGGCCGGCACGGTCGTGGACCAGGACGGCCGCCTGCTCGCCTTCGCGTTCCTGTCGACGGGCACCGACACCGAGGCGGCCCGGTCCGCGCTGGACCGAACGGCGACGGCACTGGCGGCGTGCGGCTGCGGCTGACCACCGCCAACCCCCGCCGCCGCAAACCTCCACGGCCTGCCCCAAGTGGGAACGCTCACGTACGGTTGACACATGACGAGCATCGGTGGTGCCGAGATGGTCGACTGGAATCTCGCGGTCGCGACCGCGACCCGGTTCGTGAGGCCGGGCCCGGAGGTGAGCCGCGACGAGGCCCGCGCCGTCGTCGCCGAGCTGCGCCGGCATGCCAAGGCCGCGGAGGAACACGTCCGGGGCTTCACCCTCATGGGTACCGGCGACATCCACGACACCCCCGTCCTCGTCGTCGACCGCCCCGGCTGGGTCCGGGCGAACGTCGCCGGCTTCCGCGAGATCCTCAAGCCCCTCCTCGACAAGATGCAGGAGCGGCGCACCAGCAGCCCCGGCGGCGCGGTCCTCGGCGCGGTCGGCGGCAAGGTCACCGGCGTCGAACTGGGCATGCTGCTGTCCTTCCTCGCCTCCCGCGTCCTCGGCCAGTACGAGACCTTCGCCCCGGCCACCCGCGACCTCCCGGCGGGCGAGCACGGCGGCGGCCGCCTCCTCCTCGTCGCCCCGAACATCGTGCACGTCGAGCGCGAACTCGACGTGCACCCCCACGACTTCCGCCTGTGGGTGTGCCTGCACGAAGAGACCCACCGCACGCAGTTCAGCGCGGTGCCCTGGCTGCGCGACCACCTGGAGGGCGAAATCCAGTCGTTCTTGGGGGAGACGGACGTCGACCCCATGACCGTGCTGGAGCGCATCCGCGAGGCCGCCCAGTCCCTCACCGGCAGTCGGCCCGAGGCCGAGGAGGACGACGGCGGACGTTCGTTCGTCGAACTGGTGCAGACCCCGGCCCAGCGGGAGATCCTCGGCCGCCTCACCGCCGTGATGTCCCTCCTGGAGGGCCACGCCGACTTCGTGATGGACGGCGTCGGCCCCGCGGTCGTGCCGTCCGTCGCCGAGATCCGCGAAAAGTTCCAGCAGCGACGCGCCAAGGGCGCCTCAAGGCTGGACATCGCCCTGCGCAAGCTGCTCGGCCTGGACGCCAAACTCAGGCAGTACCGCGACGGGGAACGCTTCGTACGAGCCGTCGTGGAACAGGTCGGCATGGACGGCTTCAACCGTGTCTGGACATCCCCGAACACCCTCCCCACCAAGGCGGAGATCGCCAAACCGGCGGACTGGATCGCGCGGGTGCACCGCAAGGCGGAGTCGTGAAACACGCGCCGAGTCGTGCATCTCATACGAAGGTCGTGAACCGAATCCGGCCGACGGCAGGCGAACGCCCCTCCAATCACCCGTCCGAGGGACCGTGAGCCATGGGTAGGCGTGCAATGCTCGGGGAACGGCCCGGTTCTGTCACCATCTACACACTCTGAGTGACTGAACTCGGACTCACCCCCCGACAACTTCATGAAGGGAACCGGACATGGGTCCCCATCCTGCGGTCGCGGCGATACGCCTGGCGGTCCGCCGCGTCCTCCACGACATCCTCACCGAACACAGCCGCATCACCGACGTCCCCGCGCCGAGCAGCCCGCGCGCGGCCTCGCCCAAGGCGCCGCCCGTGCTGTCGACCGGCGCCCAGCGCGCCCCCCACGGCACCGCGCTCGAAACGTCGTACGAGCTCCCCGGCCAGAGCCCCCAGGAGCCCCCGCGCGCTGCCCTGCACGAGCGGCCCCCCTCCCCGCTCGTGCTCGTCGCATGCTCCGGCGGCGCCGACTCCATGGCCCTCGCCTCCGCCCTCGCGTTCGAAGCCCCCAAACTCGGCATCCGCGCCGGCGGCATCACCGTCGACCACGGCCTCCAGCCCGGCTCCGATCTGCGCGCCGACGAAGTCGCCCTGCGCCTGAGCGAACTCGGCCTCGACCCGGTCGAGTCCCTCGCCGTGACCGTCGGCCGCACCGGTGGCCCCGAGGCAGCCGCCCGCGACGCGCGCTACGCCGCCCTCGACGACGCCGTCGAACGCCACGGCGCCACCGCCGTCCTGCTCGGCCACACCCGCGACGACCAGGCCGAGACCGTCCTGCTCGGCCTCGCCCGCGGCTCCGGCATCCGCTCCCTGTCCGGAATGGCCGCGGTCTCGGGGGCCGGCGGCCGTTACCGCCGCCCCTTCCTCGGACTCGACCGGCAGACCGCGCGCAAAGCCTGCATGGTCCAGTCCCTGCCGGTCTGGGACGACCCCCACAACTCCGATCCCGCGTACACCAGGTCGCGACTGCGCCAGGAAGGCCTGCCCGCCCTGGAGAAGGCGCTCGGCAAAGGCGTCGTCGAGGCCCTCGCCCGCACCGCCCAGCTCTCCCGCGACGACGCCGACGCCCTCGACGCCTGGGCCAGCCAGGCCGAGGCCGCCGTACGCGACGCGACCGGCCTCCTGGAGTGCGCCAAGCTGTACGCGCTGCCGCCCGCCGTACGCCGCCGGATCCTGCGCCGCGCCGCCATCGAGGCCGGGGCGCCCGCCGGTTCGCTGTTCGCCCGTCACATCGAGGAAGTCGACCGTCTGATCACCGGCTGGCGCGGCCAGGGGGCCATCAATCTCCCCGGCAAAGTCGTCGCCCAGCGCCAGGGTGGCAGACTGGTGATTCGGCAAGGCTGATTCGCGACCCCTCCGCAGTGCAGATCACGGAGGGGCCGGCGGGCCGAGAATGCGGGACGACCGACCGAAAGTGATGCGGGTGGACGCGAAAGACATGGGTGACGACCTCCAGCAGGTGCTGATCACCAAGGAAGAGATCGACGCCAAGCTGGCAGAGCTGGCAGCGAAGATCGACGCGGAATACGAGGGCAAGGACCTCCTCATCGTCGGTGTCCTCAAGGGCGCGGTGATGGTCATGGCCGACCTCGCCCGGGCGCTGTCCACCCCCGTCACCATGGACTGGATGGCCGTGTCGTCGTACGGCGCCGGCACCCAGTCCTCCGGTGTCGTGCGGATCCTCAAGGACCTCGACACCGACATCAAGGGCCGCCACGTCCTGATCGTCGAGGACATCATCGACTCCGGCCTGACGCTGTCCTGGCTGCTGTCCAACCTCGGCTCGCGCGAGCCGGAGTCGCTCAAGGTGTGCACCCTGCTGCGCAAGCCGGACGCCGCGAAGGTCGCCATCGAGGTCGAGTGGGTCGGCTTCGACATCCCCAACGAGTTCGTCGTGGGCTACGGCCTCGACTACGCCGAGAAGTACCGCAACCTCCCGTTCGTCGGTACGCTCGCGCCCCACGTCTACGGCGGCTGAGTCCGACGGTCCGCGACCGCGGACCCGAAGGGCCCAACCCCCGTACGAAGATCGGGAACCCCAGCGGGCCTCGCGCCGTTGGAGCATGCAGACGGGCTTACCGGCCGTCCCGTGCGGCTACGCGCGACAAAGCTGGGGTACCGTCAGAAGAACTGTCTTATCAAACTCACTATGGCAGGAGGGACGGGGCGACACCGCTCCGTATGGATGGACGTGAAGCGATACTTCCGTGGGCCGGTCATGTGGATCGTGCTGGCCGTCCTTGCCGTGGTCGTGTTGATGCAGGTCGTCGGCTCGTCCGGCGGCTACAAGACGGTGGACACCGGCCAGGTCGTCCAGGCGATCAATGACAACAAGGTCGAGTCGGCCAAGCTGACCACTGGTGACGAGAACACCATCAAGGTCCAGCTCAAGGACGGCGAAAAGGTCGAGGGCGCCACCAAGATCCAGGCGAGCTACATCGGCGACCAAGGCGTGACCATCGCCAGCACGCTGCAGAACAAGTACCAGGACAAGCAGATCCCGGACGGCTACACCGTCTCGCCGTCCAAGCAGAACCCGTTCGTCGGGATCCTGCTTTCGCTGCTTCCCTTCGTCCTCATCGTCGTCGTGTTCCTGTTCCTGATGAATCAGATGCAGGGCGGCGGCTCCCGGGTCATGAACTTCGGCAAGTCCAAGGCCAAGCTCATCACCAAGGACACCCCGAAGACGACGTTCTCGGACGTCGCCGGCTCGGACGAGGCCGTCGAGGAACTCCAGGAGATCAAGGAATTCCTCCAGGAGCCGGCCAAGTTCCAGGCCGTCGGCGCCAAGATTCCCAAGGGCGTACTGCTCTACGGTCCTCCCGGTACCGGCAAGACGCTCCTCGCGCGCGCCGTCGCCGGCGAGGCGGGCGTCCCCTTCTACTCGATCTCCGGTTCCGACTTCGTCGAGATGTTCGTCGGTGTCGGTGCCTCCCGAGTCCGTGACCTGTTCGAGCAGGCCAAGGCGAACGCCCCGGCGATCGTCTTCGTCGACGAGATCGACGCGGTCGGCCGCCACCGCGGCGCCGGCCTCGGCGGCGGTCACGACGAGCGCGAGCAGACCCTCAACCAGCTGCTCGTCGAGATGGACGGCTTCGACGTCAAGGGCGGCGTGATCCTCATCGCCGCGACGAACCGGCCCGACATCCTCGACCCGGCCCTCCTGCGCCCCGGCCGCTTCGACCGCCAGATCGCGGTCGACCGCCCGGACATGCAGGGCCGTCTGGAGATCCTCAAGGTCCACCAGAAGGGCAAGCCGGTCGCCCCGGACGTCGACCTGTCGGCGGTCGCCCGCCGCACGCCGGGCTTCACCGGCGCGGACCTGAGCAACGTCCTCAACGAGGCAGCGCTGCTGACGGCCCGCTCGGACCGGAAGCTGGTCGACAACCAGATGCTGGACGAGGCCATCGACCGCGTCGTGGCGGGCCCGCAGAAGCGGACCCGGATCATGTCGGACAAGGAAAAGAAGATCACCGCGTACCACGAGGGCGGACACGCCCTGGTCGCGGCGGCCTCCCCGAACTCCGACCCGGTCCACAAGATCACGATCCTCTCCAGAGGCCGTGCTCTCGGCTACACGATGGTCCTGCCGGACGAGGACAGGTACTCCACGACCCGCAACGAGATGCTGGACCAGCTGGCCTACATGTTGGGCGGCCGCGCGGCCGAGGAGCTCGTCTTCCACGACCCGACCACGGGCGCTGCGAACGACATCGAGAAGGCCACGACCACGGCCCGCTCGATGGTCACGCAGTACGGCATGACCGAGCGTCTCGGCGCCATCAAGTTCGGCGGCGACAACACCGAGCCGTTCCTCGGACGTGAGATGGCTCACCAGCGCGACTACTCGGAAGAGGTCGCCGCGCTGGTGGACGAGGAAGTCAAGAAGCTCATCGAGAACGCGCACAACGAAGCCTGGGAGATCCTCGTCGAGAACCGCGACGTCCTCGACAACCTGGTGCTTCAGCTGCTGGAGAGGGAGACGCTGGGCAAGGAGGAGATCGCCGAGATCTTCGCCCCCATCGTCAAGCGCCCGCCCCGGCCCGCCTGGACCGGGTCCTCCCGCCGCACGCCGTCCACCCGTCCGCCGGTGCTCTCCCCCAAGGAGCTCGCACTGACGAACGGCGCCAACGGCGCGACCCCGGCGATCTCCACCGCCAAGTCGACGGTGACGGAGCCCGCCCCGGCGGCCGAGCCGGCCCCCGAGGAGCGTCCCGAGAGCTGACGCCGTGACCCGGTGAGTCCACCGGGCCCGGAATGGATGCCGCGCCCCCCTGGTTTTAGCCTGGGGGGCGCGGCATTCTCGTATGCCCGCAGTTCAGACGCGTGACCCACACGCGCCACCCGCACAGGAACGAGGCACCACATGACCGACCCCGTGACGCTGGACGGCGAGGGCCGCATCGGCGAGTTCGATGAGAAGCGCGCCGAGAACGCGGTGCGCGAACTGCTGATCGCGGTCGGCGAGGACCCGGACCGTGAGGGCCTCAGGGAGACGCCGGCGCGGGTGGCGCGGGCGTATCGGGAGCTGTTGGCGGGACATACGCAGCAGCCTGAGGATGTGCTGACGACCACGTTCGACATCGGGCATGACGAGATGGTCCTGGTGAAGGACATCGAGATCGTGAGCCTCTGTGAACATCACATGCTGCCATTCCACGGCGTAGCTCACATTGGGTATATTCCGGCCGAAAATGGCAAGATCACGGGTCTATCCAAGCTTGCGCGACTGGTTGAGGTCTTTGCCCGTCGCCTGCAGGTGCAGGAACGACTCACCACTCAGATCGCCGACTCCCTGATGAAGATCCTCGAGGCCCGGGGTGCGATCGTCGTCATCGAGGCTGAGCACATGTGCATGTCGGTGCGCGGAATCCGCAAGCCGGGCGCCAAGACCACGACGTCGGCGGTGCGTGGTCAGCTTCGCGACGCTACGACCCGGGCCGAGGCGATGAGCCTGATACTGGCGCGCTGACCTGATTGTCAGTGGTGCCCGATACCGTCCTTGATCAGTGAGGTGATCGCTGATCAAGGGGGATCGCGGTGGGGTATGGGCTGCCCAGCAAGCAGTTGGTCAGTGTCGTCGGCGGGTGTCGACAGGCCAGGAACGTGGAGGTCGGGTCCAAGCTCTGGACCCTGGATGGGACGCGCACTGTGCAGACGACCGTCGTCGAGGTGTCGGCGGTCAAGGCACGTGACGTCGTCGATGTGGTTACCGACAGAGTGACGTTCACGGTGGCGCCCGACCAGGTGCTGGGTACACCCGACGGGTGGGTGCATGCGAGGGACGCTGGGGGGACCGTTCTCGCCTGGACATACGCACGCAAGCTGCACCGCGAGCGATTGACCATCAAGCCGGGATACGAGTTCGGGTACTTCGTGGGTGCCACGTGCGCCGATGCGACAGTGGGCAAGAACTATGTGTCCCTGGTCGTCAACGAGAAATCCTTCGCCTCGCGTTACGCGGCGTGTCTGACGGCCGCGACCGGCTTACCTGCTCGATTGGAGGCGGTCACTCGCCCCTCCGGGTACTTGCAGCGTGACGTTCCGGGGTTTCGGGTGAGGGTGGTCTCGTCGTATCTCGCCGATCTCATGCGTCAGTACCTCGGGGGCGATGCGCATCACATGCGTCAGCGACTTCCACGAGTGGTTCTGCGAGACATCGACACCTTCGAAGGGTTTCTTGACGGCTACGTCGAGGGCGACGGGTTTCGGCACAAGGACTGGGACGGGCGCACTGTGGTCAGTTCGAATGTGCCGTTCCTCTCGGAACTGGCCCGGATCATCGGTGCGCGGTTCACCCCGCGCCCCACAGGATCGTCCTCCGCGCTCGTCATCACAGACCGATGGCGTGCACGGGGAACGTTCATTGCCGAACAGCACCCACTGGAACTCGCTGAGTCGACCTGGGTCGAGGTCCGCGATGTCCAGCTGCGCAAAGCCGGGGGAGCCAAGCCGTTCACCCTCTACAGCTACCGTCTCGACCCATACCCGGGGTTCCTGGTGAACGGTCACCTCGCCCGCCAGCCCTGGTGAGCCAGGGGCTCTACGCCGTCGGCGCCGCCCCCGCGCCATTGTGTTCGTCGTCCTCCGGGAGTTTGCAGACGCGCTCCAGGAACACCGCTGCCGCTATCACGCCGAGGCCTGCCAGGACTGCGAAGCCGGCGTAGATGGCCTGGTCTCTGCGGGCGGGGACTTCGAGGTGTTCCAGGAGGAAGACGCCCGTGCCGCCGTACATGCCGGCGACGAGGGCGGCCACCAGGGCGCTGGCCTGGCCGAAGACGACCGCGCGGGCGGCCATCAGGGGGTCGACGCCCTTGGCCTCGGGCTGGCGTTCGCGCTGGGCCTTGAGGCGGGCGCGGATCGAGATCGTCGTGGACAGCAGCACCACGGCGATCAGGGCGAGCACGATGGGGGCGGCCAGGGGGACGCTGGGCAGGGTCCCGACGGCGTTCCACAGTCGGGTGCCCGCCCAGGACAGGACTCCGGCGACGATGAAAACGCCGGCCAGCATCCTGATGCGCAGCTCTCTCACGGTGTTTCTTCAGCTCCCCCGGGTGCCCGCGGATTGTGGTCGTCTTGACCTTAACGACTATTCGGGCAGCCGGAGTTCCAGGTCCATGCGCGGCGCCACGCCGGCCCGGGTGACCACGCCGAGCAGCGCGGCGATCGTGCCGCGGCCGGGCAACTGGGCCTCGGGCTCCAGGTCGTGCCAGGGGGCCAGGACGAAGGCCCGTTCGTGGGCGCGGGGGTGGGGGAGGGTGAGCTGCGGGTCGTCGGAGACGACGTCGGCGTAGGCGACGATGTCGACGTCGAGGGTGCGCGCGCCCCAGCGCTCGTCGCGGACCCGGTGGAAGGCCTCCTCGACCGCGTGCGCCCGCTCCAGGAGCGAGGACGGGGGGAGCGTGGTCTTGAGGACGACGACCGCGTTGAAGTAGGAGGGCTGGCTGCCGGGCTCGACGCCCCACGGCTCGGTCTCGTAGACGGGGGAGACTCCCTTGATGCGCACGCCCGGGGTGTCCTCCAGCGCGTCGATGGCGCCCTGGAGGGTCTCCAGCCGGTTCCCCAGGTTGGCGCCGAGGGAGATCACGGCCCGTTTGGGGTTGCTGAGGGTGGTGTCGGCGGCGTCGACCTGCTCGACGACGGAGGCGGGTACCGGCTGTACGGTCGGGTCGCTGGGGCCCTTGATGAAGGGTGCAGTCATACTCGGCTCCGGGTGATGGTGACGGTCACGTCGTCGAAGGGGACCGTGATCGGCGCGTGCGGTTTGTGGACGGTGACCTCGACCTCGTGGACCCCCTCGTGCTTCAGGCAGGCCTGGGCGATGCGCTCGGTGAGCGTCTCGATGAGGTTGACCGGTTCGCCCTCGACGACGGCCACGACCTCCTCCGCCACGATGCCGTAGTGCACGGTCTTCGCCAGGTCGTCGTCCGCGGCGGCGGGCCGGGTGTCCAGGCCGAGGACGAGGTCCACGACGAAGGTCTGGCCCTGCGCGCGTTCCTCGGGGAACACGCCGTGGTACCCGCGGGCCTTCAGGCCGCGCAGCGCGACACGATCCACGCGAATCACTCCTGCAATCGTCGGTGACGGCCGGTCGATGCCGTGTGCGGGCGGCACACCGGCCTCGAACGAATCTACCTGCGGGCACTGACAGGGCCGGGCAACGGGGGCGTGGGCCCGGTCCGGGCCGACAGGATTCATCGTGTGTTTTCCCTGGGGAATCCGGTGGCTCACGGGTTGGTAGCCGCCCCTACCCGCACGCACGTGATTCCAACCACTTCTTGGTCCCGGCGGGGCTCCGCGGGCCTCCTTGCGCGTGGCTCCGGGGGAGTCCCCGTGTAGTCCTTGGGGGTCGCCTACCCACTCAGGACGGGGTCTCGTCGCTGTCGTCCTCGTCGTTTTCGGCCAGAACCGGCGAGGCGTGGTGCGTCCACATCTTCCAGCCCGCGGGCGTGCGCCGGAACACGTTCGTGGCGACGACCAGCTGGCCCACGAGCGGGCCGAGCTCCTCGCCGCCCTCGGGTGCGGGGCCGCCGCTGAGGATGTTCTCGGTGCAGGTGACCACGGCGGTGTCGCCGGTGACGGAGATGTGCACGTCGGTCAGGAAGAACTGGATGTAGTCGGTGTTCGCCATGATGAGCGCGTACGACCTGAGGACCTCGCCGCGTCCGGTGAGCACCGGCCAGCCGGGGTGGACGCAGGAGACCACGCCGGAGTCGGCCGGGTCGTGGTAGGTCTCGTCGACGCCGAGGTCGGACGGGGTGAGCCAGAGCGAGGAGACCTGCTCGAAGTCGCCGCGCTCCATGGCCTCGTAGAAGGCGGTGTTGGCGGCTTCCACCTGCTCGACGTCGGTGTGCGGGGCGCTCACCGGGCTCCCTCGGGGCCGTGTGCGCCGCTGTGCCCGGCGTCGCGTGCCTCTTCGATGGCGCGTGTGACGCGCACCGCGTCCGCCGTGGCGCGCACCTCGTGCACACGCACGGCCCAGGCACCGGCCTGCGCGGCGAGCGCCGACACGGCGGCTGTGGCGGCGTCGCGCTCCCGGGCGGGCGGCGGTGCGCCCTGCGGGCCGGCCAGGACCCGGCCGAGGAACCGCTTGCGGGAGGCGGCGACGAGGAGGGGATGGCCGAGGGTGAGCAGCCGGTCGAGGTGGGCGAGCAGCACGAGGTCGTGCTCGGCGTCCTTGGAGAAGCCGAGGCCGGGGTCGACGACGACGCGGTCGGGGGAGATGCCGCCCTCCAGAACGGCCTCCACACGCGCGTGGAGCTCCTCGACGACCTCGGCGACGACATCGGCGTACACGCCCTTGGCGTTGGCGCCTTCGAGGAAGCCGCGCCAGTGCATGACGACGAAGGGGGCGCCGGCGTCGGCGACGACCGGGATCATCGCGGGGTCGGCGAGGCCGCCGCTGACGTCGTTGACGAGGGCGGCGCCGGCGGCGAGGGCCTGCTCGGCGACGCGGGCGCGCATGGTGTCGACGGAGACCGTGACGCCCTCGGCGGCGAGGCCGCGCACGACGGGGATGACGCGGCGCAGCTCCTCGTCCTCGTCGACCCGGGTGGCGCCGGGGCGGGTGGACTCGCCGCCGACGTCGACGAGGTCGGCGCCCTCCTCGACCAGGGCGAGGCCGTGCTTGACGGCGGACGTCGTGTCGAACCAGCGGCCGCCGTCGGAGAAGGAGTCGGGGGTCACGTTGACGACTCCCATGACCGCGCACCGGTCCCACTGGGGAAGGCCCGTGACGCGGCCGCGTCCGCTGTGCTTGCTCATACGTTCAGCGTAGGCCCAGCAAGGGCCGCGACGTGCCGCGGCCCGAGCGGGAGCCCGGTGGGGGGCGGGCTTCCGCTCGGGCCTGTCACGGGCGTGCGCGGCTCACGCGGCGCGCACGCCCCGTTCGGCCACCCGGTGCGCGCACGGGCGGGCCGGCCTGCGGCGGCGCAGGAAGCGCGGCAGCGGCAGGGCCAGGTTCACGAAGCCTTCCGCCTGCATGGCGGCGATGCCGAGGCGGGGCAGGTCGGCCGAGGCGCGGTAGACCACGAAGCGGGGCTCCCAGCGCGGCTGGAACTTGGCGTTGAACTTGTACAGGGACTCGATCTGGAACCAGCGGGAGAGGAACACCAGCAGGCCCCGCCAGGCGCGCAGCACCGGGCCCGCGCCGATCTTCTCGCCGCGTGCCAGCGCCGAGCGGAACATGGCGAAGTTGAGGGACACGCGCGCGATGTCGAACTTCGGGGCGGCCTGGAGGGCGGCCACGATCAGCAGTTCGTTCATGCCGGGGTCGGCCGCGCGGTCGCGGCGCATCAGGTCGAGCGAGACCCCGTCCGTGCCCCACGGCACGAAGTGGAGGATCGCCTTGAGGTCGCCGTACTCTCCCGGCTCGTCATCGGCCTTGTGGGCGGTGGCGATGAGGCAGTCGCCGTCGGATGGGTCGCCGACGCGGCCGAGAGCCATGGAGAAGCCGCGCTCGGTGTCGGTGCCGCGCCAGTCCTCGGCGGCCTGCCGGATCCGCTCCAGCTCGGTCTCGCCGAGGTCACGGACACGACGTACCCGGGTCTCGTAACCGGCGCGCTCGATGCGCTTGACCATCTGTCGTACGTTGCGCATCGCGCGGCCGGCGAGCGAGAAATCCGGGACGTCCACCACCGCCTCGTCGCCCAGTTCGAGAGCGTCGAGCCCGGTCTCGCGGGTCCAGACCTCGGCGCCGGTCTCGGAGCAGCCCATGACGGCGGGGGTCCAGGAGTGGGCCTTGGCCTCGTCCATGAAGCGCTCGATGGCGCCGGGCCAGGCCTCGACGTCGCCGATGGGGTCGCCGCTGGCGAGCATCACGCCGGAGACGACGCGGTACGTCACGGCCGCCTTGCCGCTGGGGGAGAACACGACGGCCTTGTCGCGGCGCAGCGCGAAGTGGCCGAGGGAGTCGCGGCCGCCGTGCTTGGCGAGCAGGGCGCGCAGCCGGGACTCGTCGTCCTCGGTCAGGGCCGCGGCCGGGTGCTCGGGGCGGAAGGCCAGGTAGATGGTGGTGATCGCGGTGAGCAGGCCGAGGGCGCCGAGGGAGAAGGCGACCGTCCAGGAGGTGTTGCCTGCGTAGTCGACGGGGCCCTCGAAGCCGAACAGGCCGTACAGGACGTGGGTGATGCGGTCCGCCAGGCTCGGGTCGCCGAGCAGGGTCTTCGGGTGGGCGCTGACGATGACCAGGCCGAGGGCGAGCGAACCGGCGCCCATGAGGACGAAGTTGGCCAGCGCGCGCCAGCGGCTGCGTGGGTCGGGCAGCGCCGCGAACTGGTCGCGGTGGCGCAGCAGGGGCGCGAGCAGCGCGAGGGAGATGAGGACGCCGATGATGGAGTGGCGGTACGTGAACTGCGCCACCGCTCCGGCTGGCAGCAGGATGACCGCCGCGCGCCACGCCCGCCGTTTGCAGCGCTTGAGGCCGTGCGCGAGCAGCAGCAACAGCACGCCGGCGCTGAGCGAGAGCGCTGCCGCGAACGGGCCCGTGGAGCCCGGCAGCACCTCGGCGATGGCGTGCATGCGGCTGTGCCGGAAGCGCGGGAAGACGCCGGCGGCGACGTCCAGCAGGCCGACCAGGGCGCAGGCTCTGCCGAGGAGGACGGGAACGGCTTCGGCGCGCGGGCCGCGCAGCACGTGCCGTACGCGGCCGGTCAGGGGCCCCACCTGGCTTGATCGTTGAGGAACCTTGCCCGACATTTCCACATCTGTCCTGACAGACATCGCATCCCATAGTTCTGCGAGAGACCTTGGATCCGGTGCCGATTCGGGCATCCGGCGACATTGCGCCCTCTAGGACGGTGTCTTGAGGGGAGAGGTTCACTCCGCTTCCCAAAACCGTTTCAAAGGCCAAGGAAAGTCCGGGGCAAGCCCTCGCGAAGGAGTGGGGGAGGCGCGGCGTGCGGCAGGTGAGCGCGCCCGTGGTCCGGGCGGAAAGTGTGGACAGGTAACCATCGATGGGTCTCACGAGCGACAAGGTGCTGGCGTTGGCGGTGCTCGCCGCCACAGGGCTGTTCGTCGGCACGGTGTGGCTGTGGCCACGACTGGCGCGGCGGGGCCTGCGGGCCGTCGCCGGCCGTGTCGGGCTGCTGCTCGGCACGCAGTTGGCGCTCTTCGCGTCGGTCGGTCTCCTGGCCAACCAGGCCTTCGGGTTCTACGCCAGCTGGGCCGACCTGTTCGGGCAGGAGAAGGACCAGGGCGTGGTCGTGGACCATGTGCCGGCCGACGGGCCGCTGCGGGTCGTCGAGACGCGTCGGGTGCCGGGTGCGGCGAGCGCCGGCCCGGCCCGGGGCGGTCAGATCCAGAAGATCGACATCGTGGGGCGCACGTCGCACATAGCGACGCCCGCCTACGTCTATCTGCCGCCCGAGTATTTTCAGCCGGAATACCGCACGCGTACGTTCCCGGCGGCCGTCGTCCTCACCGGCTACCCGGGGACGGCTCAGGCGCTGGTGGACAAGCTCGACTACCCGCGTACGGCCGCCCTGCTCACCGCGCAGGGCCGGATGGAGCCGATGATCCTGGTGATGATGCGGCCGACCGTGGCGCCGCCCAGGGACACGGAGTGCGTGGACATTCCCGGGGGCCCGCAGACCGAGACGTTCTTCGCGTCGGATCTGCCCGAAGCCGTGAGCGGCCACTACAGGGTGGGCGGCAATCCGGGCAGTTGGGGCATCATCGGGGACTCCACCGGCGGCTACTGCGCGCTGAAGCTCGCCATGCACCATCCGCGGGTGTACGCCGCGGGGGCGGGACTTTCCGCCTACTACAAGGCGCCGATCGACGCCACGACGGGCGATCTCTTCCACGGCGACGAGGAACTGCGCAATCGCGCGAACCTGTGGTGGTACCTCAAGCACATGCCGGCTCCGGACACTTCACTGCTCGTCAGCAGCAGCAAAGTTGGAGAATCCAACTACAAGGACACGTTGAAGTTCATTGAGCGTGTGAAGGCGACCGGGCTGACCCGGATCTCGTCGGTCATCCTCGAAAGCGGAGGGCACAACTTCAACACCTGGCGGCGCGAGATTCCGGGGACGCTGGAGTGGATGAGCGGACGGCTGGGCGGCAGGTGAGGTGGCCGATCCGGCGTTTTGATCTTGGTTCATGGCCAATTCGGTGGCGTAACTGAATCCTGATGCCAAGTGAACGACTCAGGATGGCTGTCTTTTTACGGGGCGGGGCACCAAGATTCGCCTACGCGCGGTAAGTTTCTGGCCATGCCACGTGGACGTCACCGCCATTCCCCGCCCTTGCACAGGCTGCTGCCCCCGTCGGCGATCGCTGGCGTGTCCGTCGTCTGTGCGCTCGCCCCCTGGGTGTTCACCGAACCCATGGCGCTGCGCGGCCTCGCCGCGGCCGCCGCGGCGACGGCGGTCGTGGGTGGGATCGTCATGCGTCGCTGGGACTCGCAGGCGGGCAAGCAGGTCGCCGACCTCACGCGCGCGCGTGCCAGCGACGAGTGGCGGCACGAGGAGCGGGTCGCCGAACTGGAGGCCGACCTCGACGAGTCGCGCGAGCTGCGGGTGAAGCTGGAGCAGCGGTTGCGGGGCAAGCGGGCGGAGCTCGCCGGGCTGCGCAACGAGCACGCGTCGCTGCTGCGGCGCTATGCCACGGCGGAGACCGAGCGGGCGACCGTCCTGGAGGAGCGCCGGGTACTGGAGATAGAGGCCACCGCGCCTGCGCGGGCCCTGCCGCCGGTGCCGCGTGACGGCGCGGAGGCCGACGCGGCCGCTGCTGCCGAGTCCGCGGAGTCCGTCGAGGAGGCGGGGGCTGTGGCTGCCCCGGCCGAGGCGCAGGACGCCGAGGGTGCGCAGGACGGCGAGGTTGCCGGGACTGCGGACGCCGATGAGGCCGACGACGCCGACGAGGACGAGCCGGTGGGTTCGGGCGTCTTCTCGCCGGAGGGGTCACGGCTGTTCCTGCGGGCCAAGGCCGCGCTGGCGCGGTTCGACGAGGACGGCGCGCCGGTGAAGGGCGAGTCGCCCGAGGAGGAGTCGCCGCGGGGCGAGTCCGCCGAGGACGAGTCCCTGATAGGTGAGCCGCTGACGCGTGAGGCTCCCGAGGACGAGTCGCCGAAGGGTGAGATCCCCAAGGCCGAGCTCTCCAAGGACGAGCCTTCGAAGGACGAGTCCCCGAAGAACGACTTCCCGAAGAACGACCCCCCGAAGGGCGACGGTCCTTCCGGCGGTGAGCCGGTGCAGGACGACTCGGGTGAGGCCGAGGTCCAGGGGACCGCCGGGTCCGAGACGGAACCCGTGCTGGAGGACGACCCGCAGGGGAAGCCCGGGGCGGCCGACGGGCATGAGCACGCGGCCGCCGTCACCCCGGCAGGCGAGGCCGCCACGGCCCGGCCGGCGCTGCCTTCCGCTCAGCGCCCGGCGGGGCACTTCATCGAGCCGACCGCGGTGGCCGTCGTGCCGGCCGCGCCCGTGCGACGTCCGGCGATCGAGGGCGGGTTCGACTTCTTCGGTACGCAGCAGGGCGCGGCGCCGTCCGCGCTGGACTCCGTCCAGAACGAGGACCTCGCCGACGTCGTCGGCCAGGAGGCCCTCGCCCTGCACAAGGCCGAGTCCGAGGCGCAGTTCAAGCCGGCGGGCGAGGAGTCCCGGGGCATCGGCCAGGTCATCGACCTGACGGCGCACGACGAGACCGAGCAGATCGATGTGCAGGGGCTGCGCAGCGCGGTCTCCTGACTGAGCGGGGCCGCCCTCACGAGCGGCCGCTCACGCCATTGTGCGATCCGCTCACGCCATCCATCGGTCCGGCCGGGCATCCCGGCGCCCCGTGCGGGACCGCTCCGCCTGGCCCCGTAGCAGCTCCGCAGCCTCCTCGACGTCCCTCAGGCGGGCGGTGACGGTCTTGTTGGCCCCCGTGTCCACGTGGACGTCGGCAACGCCCCACAGGCGCTCCCAGGGGCCCTGAGCCAGCCGTACGCTCTGGACCTTGGCGTGCGGTACCAGCGCGAGGCTGCGGCGGAAGAGGCCCGAGCGGGCGGCGAAGACCCCGTCCGTGACGGCGAGGCCGTAGCCACGCCACCACAGGGGCACGCACCTGGCCGCACGCCGTGGCGGACGCGACAGGGAGGCCCGGCTCGGGACCGTCACGCCGGGCAGCACGCGCGCGACGACCGACTCGGCCACCTCGCGCGGGGCCACTGGCAGCAGGAGTGAGTTGGATGAGCCGGCCACGTCCAGTTCCACCCGCACCCAGCCGCGTCGTCGCCACAGCAGCGGCTCCACGATCCGTACCGTCTGCACGCGGCCCGGCGGCACCGTCTCGTGGGCGCGGTCGAGGAGGCCGTGGTCGATGCGCAGACCGTCCTGCGACTCGCCCACCGTCCAGTCGTACTCGGCGACGAACCGCCCCACGCTGCTCGCTCCGGCCGCGCCGAACAGGGGAATCGCGGTGGCCAGGACCGTCCACGCGCTTGAGGTGATCAGCCACAGGACGGTCGGTACGACCAGCGCGGCGGCCAGCGTCGCCCAGGTCGCGCCGGTCAGGAGGAGGGAGGTGGCCAGGACCGCCGGGGGCACCCGCAGAAGCTGCTGGGACGGCGCCTCGCCTATCTCGTGCGCCGTCTCGGGGGCGAAACCGGCGGCGCGTGCGAGGAGTTCCGCGCGCAGGGCGCGCGCCTCCTGCGCGCCCAGGAAGGCGAGTTCGTCCTTCTTGCCCGTGCCGAGGACGTCCAGCTTCAGCTTCGCCACTCCCGCCACGCGCGCGAGGAGCGGCTGGGTGACGTCGATCGCCTGGATGCGCTCCAGCCGGATGTGCGCGGTGCGCCGGAACACCAGGCCGGTACGTATGCGCAGTTCCGCGTCGGTCACCGCGAAGTGCGTGAACCACCAGGTGAGGAAGCCGTAAAGGGCGGCCGCGGGGAGCAGTACGGCGACTGCGATCAGCAGGGTGGTCGTGGTCAGCCTGGTGAGCTGGCGTTGCGCCTGGTCCGGGTCGTGCACCGCCCAGCCGATCAGGACGGCCACCGGCGCCCACGCGCGCCTGAGCGGCGTCACGGGATGCAGACGCCGCTCGGTCACCGGCCGCCGCTCGCGTACGGCGTCGTCGACGCCGGGCGTCGTCACAGGCCCGCCGATCGTGCCTCGCCCAGCTCGGTGAGCCGGTCGCGCAGCCGTTCCGCCTCCGCCGGGTCCAGGCCGGGGATCGTGGCGTCGGTCGCGGCGGCCGCCGTGTGCAGCTGCACGCTGGCCAGGCCGAAGTGCCGCTCCACGGGGCCCGAGGTGACCTCGACCAGTTGCATACGGCCGTACGGCACGACCGTCTCCTCGCGCCACAGCACGCCCCGGCTGATCAGCAGGTCGTCGGCGCGCTCGGCGTAGCGCCACGAGCGCCAGTTGCGGCCCAGCATCACCCAGCCCCACGCCATCAGGGCCGGCGGCAGCAGCGCGAAGGCCGCCCAGCTCGGCCCGGCGAGCAGGTTGAGCAGCACGGCCAGGCCGATCGTCAGCAGTCCCAGCCACACCACCAGCAGCAGCCGGCGCATGCGCAGCAGGCCCGGTGGCAGCCCGGTCCACCCTGGCTCGTCCCCCGCCCGCTCGTGCCCCGCCGTTCCCGTGTTCTCCGGGCTCCCCGTCTCCATGAGGCCAGCGTACGTAGGAGAGACTGTGTCCATGACTCCTACGACGGAGACCATGGTCGGTATCGGCGGCGCCGCGGAGAGCACCGACATGGTGCTCAACATCGGGCCCCAGCACCCGTCCACGCACGGAGTGCTGCGCCTCAAGCTCGTGCTGGACGGCGAGCGCATCACCAGCGCGGAGCCGGTGATCGGGTACATGCACCGCGGCGCCGAGAAGCTCTTCGAGGCCCGCGACTACCGCCAGATCATCATGCTCGCCAACCGCCACGACTGGCTGTCGGCGTTCTCCAACGAGCTGGGCGTCGTCCTCGCCGTGGAGCGGATGCTCGGCATGGAGGTGCCCGAGCGGGCCGTGTGGACCCGCACGCTGCTCGCCGAGCTCAACCGGGTGCTCAACCACCTGATGTTCCTGGGGTCGTACCCGCTGGAGCTGGGCGGGATCACGCCGATCTTCTACGCCTTCTCCGAGCGCGAGGAACTCCAGCACGTCATGGAGGAGGTCTCCGGCGGGCGGATGCACTACATGTTCAACCGGGTGGGCGGCCTGAAGGAGGACCTGCCGGCCGGGTGGACCACGCGTGCGCGTGCCGCCGTCGCCGACGTGCGCTCCCGCATGGACCGGTTCGACGACCTGGTCCTCGGCAACGAGATCTTCCGGGGGCGTACGCGGGGCGTGGGCACCCTCACGCCCGAGGCCGTGCACGCGTACGGCGTGAGCGGGCCGATCGCGCGCGCCTCGGGCGTGGACTTCGACCTGCGGCGCGACGAGCCCTATCTCGGCTACGGCGAGCTGGGGGACGTGCTGAGGGTGGTGACGCGCGAGGAGGGTGACTGCCTCGCCCGCTTCGAGTGCCTGCTGGAGCAGACCCACGTCGCCCTCGACCTCGCCGACGCCTGCCTCGACCGGCTCGCCGAGCTGGCGCCCGGGCCGATCAACCAGCGGCTGCCCAAGGTGCTGAAGGCGCCCGAGGGCCACACCTACGCGTGGACCGAGAACCCGCTCGGCATCAACGGCTACTACCTCGTCAGCAAGGGCGAGAAGACCCCGTACCGGCTGAAGCTGCGCTCGGCCTCGTACAACAACATCCAGGTGCTGGCCGAGCTGCTGCCGGGGACGCTCGTCGCGGACATGGTGGCGATCCTGGGGTCGATGTTCTTCGTCGTGGGGGACATCGACAAGTAGGCCGTCGGTCCGCGCGCGGGTTGTCGGTCCGCGCGCAGGCCGTCGGTCCGCGCGCAGGCCGTATGCCCGCGAGTGGGCCGTCAGTGCGCCAGTACGTTTGGAATTCCAACCGGCTGCAGCAGCCAGACGAAGTCCCCGAGGCCGCCCGTCGCCGTCAGCTCGGCGGCCTCGCCCGCGCTCGCCAGGGCTCGTACGTACTCCGCGGGGCGGGTGGAGGCCAGCTCCAGCGGGGGGCGTGCGCCGGTGATGCCCAGGGTGCGCAGGGCGTCGCGTTGGGACAGCAGATGCGCCCCGGGCAGGGCGCACGCGTCCAGCGCGACGTGAGCCGTGATGTCGCACGAACCGTCCGGGACGGGCGCCGTCTCGCGCCCCTCGCGGAAGCCGGTGAGGGTGCCGAAGGGCGGCCGGGCGTGCGCCGTGTGCGCGTAGTCCACGGCGACCGCGAGGCCCCGGTCGAGGGTCGCGCAGGCGGCGGCCCATGCCTCGTCCCGCGGCAGCCCGATCTCGGCCCGCGCCCCCTGCGCATCCCCCAGCGGCCACCACCGCGCCAGCCACTGCGCCTGCGCCCCGGCGACCGGCTCCCCGAGGCGCTCGGTGCCGTCCGCTCGTACGAGGACCTCGCGAGGTACGCCCGCCGAGTCCACCTCCGCGACGTCCAGGGGGACGTTGTCCAGCCACTCGTTGGCGAACAGCAGCCCCGTGATGCGCTTCGGCGGCCGGGGCAGCCACTCGATCCGGTGATCGAGGGTTTCCGGGCGGTCGGCGATCTCCACGGCGCAGGCACGCGTGCGTGCCGCCACCTCGGCCGGGAGAGCCGCCAGCACGCGGGTCACCAGCTCACCCCGCCCGGCCGCCATGTCCACGAGGTCGAGCGACGCGGGCCGGCCGAGGGCCTCGTCCACCCGGCACAGCAGCCGGGCCACGGCCGAGGCGTAGAGCGGGGACGCGTGGACGGACGTACGGAAGTGGCCGGCCGGCCCCTCGGGGCGGCGGTAGAAGCCCTCCGGGCCGTAGAGGGCGGCTTCCGCTGCCGTGCGCCACCCGTGCCACTCGCCCGTCGCCTCCGCTGTCACCGGCCCAGGCTAAGCGCACAGTGGAACGCAGCCTCCACCTTGGGGAGTACGCGCGCCGGGTGCGGATCGGCCCTCCGGTTGACCCCTGCACGCATCTCGCTTCCCTACGCTGGGTTACGTGCAGCGCCTCTACGACTTCATCCGCAGACACCCGACGTGGGTCGACAGCTTCTGGGCCGTCTTCCTCTTCGGGATCTCTGCGGTCACCGTGGCCGTCCGCGACGAGGGCGGGCAGAACTCTCCGGGCACGGACTCGGCGGCGGCCATCATCGTCGTGGTCCTGCTGCTGTGCCTGGTCATCGCGCTGCGCCGGCGTATGCCGGAGAAGATGCTGCTGCTGGCCCTCGGTGTGGGGCTGGCGCAACTGGTGCTGGACGTGGCGACGACGCCCGCCAACTTCGCCTTCCTGGTGATCACCTACACCGTGGCCGCGACCGGCGCACGCTGGGCCTCCTGGCTCGCGCTGGGCGCCGGCCTGTGCGCGGCGCCGCTGGCCCAGCTGCGCTGGCCGGAGGAGGAATCCAGTGCGCTGGGCAACATCGCCCTGGTGATTTTCCTTACGGTGCCGTTCGCGCTCGCCTGGGTGCTCGGCGACTCGATCCGCACCCGCCGCGCCTACTACGAGCAGCTGGAGGAGCGCGCGACCCGGCTCGAAAAGGAGCGCGAGGCGCAGGCCAAGGTCGCGGTCGCCGCCGAACGCGCCCGGATCGCACGCGAGCTCCATGACGTCGTGGCGCACAACGTCTCCGTGATGGTGGTGCAGGCCGACGGCGCCGCCTACGTCCTGGACTCCGCCCCGGACCAGGCCAAGAAGGCGCTGGAGACCATCTCCTCCACCGGCCGCCAGGCCCTCGCCGAGATGCGCCGCCTGCTCGGCGTGCTGCGCACCGGCGAGCACCAGGAGAGCGGCGAGTACGTCCCGCAGCCCGACGTCGAGCAGATCGACGAGCTCATCCAGCAGTGCCGCACCTCCGGTCTCCCGGTCGACTTCAAGGTCGAGGGCACCCCGCGCCCGCTGCCCAGCGGCGTGGAGCTGACGGCGTACCGCATCGTGCAGGAGGCGCTGACGAACACGCGCAAGCACGGCGGGCCGAACGCGGGTGCCAGCGTGCGCCTGGTCTACTTCGACGACGGCCTCGGCCTGCTCGTCGAGGACGACGGCAAGGGTGCCCCGCACGAGCTGTACGAGGACGGCGGCGCCGACGGCCGCGGGCACGGCCTGATCGGGATGCGCGAACGCGTCGGCATGGTCGGCGGCACCCTGGACGCGGGACCGCGCCCGGGCGGAGGATTCCGCATCAGTGCGCTGCTGCCGCTCAAACCAGCACACTGACCTCTGAACCATGCACCTTGTTGACACCTGTAACGGCCCTGTAGACGGATACGAAAGACACGGAAGAGGACCCCGATGGCGATCCGCGTGATGCTCGTCGACGACCAGGTGCTGCTGCGCACCGGGTTCCGGATGGTGCTCGCCGCCCAGCCGGACATGGACGTCGTGGCGGAGGCGGGCGACGGCGTCGAGGCTCTCCAGGTGCTTCGGGAGACCGCCGTCGACGTGGTGCTGATGGATGTGCGCATGCCGAAGCTGGACGGCGTGGAGACCACCCGCCGTATCTGCTTGGAGGAGGATCCGCCCAAGGTGCTGATCCTGACCACCTTCGACCTCGACGAGTACGCCTTCTCCGGGCTGAAGGCCGGCGCCTCCGGTTTCATGCTCAAGGACGTGCCGCCCGGCGAGCTCCTCGCCGCCATCCGCTCGGTGCACAGCGGCGACGCGGTGGTAGCGCCGTCGACGACCCGGCGCCTGCTGGACCGGTTCGCGCCCATGCTGCCGTCCACCGGCAAGGAGCCCAAGCACAAGGAGCTGGAGCGGCTCACCGACCGTGAGCGCGAGGTCATGGTGCTGGTCGCCCAGGGGCTTTCCAACGGGGAGATCGCCGCCCGGCTGGTGCTGTCCGAGGCGACCGTGAAGACCCACGTGGGCCGCATCCTGACCAAGCTGGGGCTGCGCGACCGGGTGCAGGTGGTGGTCCTGGCGTACGAGACGGGGCTGGTCCGGGCCGGCGGGCACGGCTGACGCACCGCGGGGGCGTGACCCCGGCGTGACCGGTGCCCACTAGGGTCTGCGCATGCTCCTGTGGATCAACGGCCCCTTCGGGGGCGGCAAGACACAGACCGCACACGAGATCCAGCGCCGCCTGCCCGGCAGCGTCATCTGCGACCCGGAGCACGCCGGGTTCGGTCTGCGGCGCACGCTCCCGCCCGAACTGCGGGGCAACTTCCAGGACTTGACGTCCTGGCGGCAGGGCGTCGTCGAAGTGCTCGACCTCGCCCTCACCAAGCGCGACGGCGTGGTGATCGCCCCCATGACGGTCACGAACTCCGACTACTTCGCCGAGACGGTCGGGCGGCTGGGCGAACTCGGCCATGACGTACGGCACTTCACCCTCCTCGCCGAGCGGGAGACCGTCCTGAAGCGGCTGCGGGAGCGCGGCTTCGGGCACCTCCTTCAGTACGTCGCCGGGAAGAACCCCGTGAAGAACTCCGGGAAGAGCGCTGGAAAGAGTGCTGGAAAGAGTGCGGGAAAGAACGCCGGGCTGCGCCGGGAGAGTTGGGCCGTGCAGCAGCTCGACCACTGCCTGGAGCGGTTGCGCGAGCCGGAGTTCGCCGAGCATCTGTGGACCGACCACTCGACCGTGCCGAAGACGGCGGACCGCATCGCCGTCCTCGCCGGGCTGCGGCTGCTGCACAACAACGAGGGCGCGCTGCGGACGCGGCTGCGGCAGGCGGGGGTCGGGATCAGGCACATCCGGTTCGACTGACGGTCGCCTCAGGAGAGCACGGTCACCTCAGGCGAGCAGGGTCACCTGAGCAGAGCACGGTCACCTCAGCAGAGCTTCGAGGAGGTCGCTGCCGAGCCGCGCCACTGCGGTGACGTCGAGCTGGTGCAGCACGTACCGCCCCCGGCGGCGGGTGGTGATCAGGCCTGCCTTCTTGAGGACACTCAGGTGCCGGGACAGCTCAGGGGCGGTCATGCCGTGGATCTGCACGAGTTCGCTCGTGGTGTAGGTGCTGCGGGCGAGGTTGCGGCAGATCTGCATCCGCACCGGGTGGGACAGGGCCGTCATCCTCAGGGTCAGCTGGTCGACCGATGGCGGCGCGGCGAGTCCGGGGGAGCCGATCGGGTAGTGCAGCACCGGCTGCCAGCCGTACCGGTCCAGCACGCTCAGATGGGGCCAGCCCAGGCTCGTCGGCACGAGCAGCAGGCCCCCGTCCTTGATGACGATGTGGCCCTGGCGCAGCTTGTCGATGGTGACCAGACCGGTGGCCTCGTCGACGCCGACCGCCGGGGACACCGCGGTCAGCGCCTCGGCCAGCCCCTTGTGCCGCAGCAGGTCGGTCTTGTGGCGGGCATCCGCCGCGAGCTGGTGGCGCAGGCGTGACCAGGCGTCCGCGAAGAACATCTCGTCGCAGTCCTCCAGGAACTGCCGCAGCCAGGCGCGGATGCGCGGCGGATCCTCGACCAGCCGCTGGCTGAATCGCAACTGCTGCGGCCCACGCGCGGCAGCCAGCTCCAGAGCACGCCGGCGCAGCTCCGCGTCGGCCAGCAGGTCGGACGTCTGCGTGGTGTACGGAAGCGCGCAGGTGAACTCCAGGGCCGCGTCCACGAACTGCTCGTCCGTGAGCTTGTCCAGCTGGTCCAGCTCCTCCGCCAGGGTGGCGCCCGGGAGGGTGCTGCGGCCCGGGATGCCGGCGAAGGGCATGAACAGGTCGGAGAAGGTCGTCCGCCACAGGAAGTCGGCCTCGCACATCCGGTCGGCCAGGTGTGAGTCCAGCCGGGCCGTCACGCCCGTCACCCAGCCCTGGAGGCCCGGGTGGTGCCCCGGCTCCGACAGCGCGTGCAGCGCCATGCCGAGCTCGGCCAGGGGCGAGGGCACGACGGCGAGCCTCTCCGGCTGCAGCCCCGCGATGTCGATGGTCACGCTCATGCCCTCATGGTGCACCCCGCCACTGACAACGCGGCCGTCGATTGACGGCGACCGTCAATTCACGCGACGAGAGCGCCGCACCCGGCGCAGCCTGGGACCACCGGGGCAGCCGCGGAGCCCGATCACCCCACGTCATGTCTCCTACGTCCCGAGAAGGCGATCAGCGATGAGCATCACGCAGCAGTACCTCCTCGACACCTACCGAGCCCGCATGCTCGACGAGGCGGCCCCTCCGGCGCCGGGCACCCACGACTGGCAGGTCGTGCGCGAGTTCCGCGACGAGCGGCAGTTCAGGGCCGTCATCGCGGAGCGCCCGGTCCACGGCCGGATACGGCAGGCCCTGGTCCGTTGGCTGCATGCCTGGCCGCGCTCTACCTGGTGATCTCCTCGGTCAGTAGGGCCACGAACCCGGCGACGGCCTCCAACACGTCGTCGGCCGTCCACTCCAGAGCGGCGGCCCGTACGTAGACCTCCGTGAAGGCCAGGCCCGGTGCCTTGGCCTCCCAGCCGTTGGCGAACAGAACGGTCCTCGTCTCCTCGGCGTGCCGGATCGCGGCCTCGGCCACGACGTCGGCGTCGTACGGCAGCCAGACCTGGAACTCGTTCGTGTGCGGCGGCTCGGGGTGAACCCGCATCCATGGCACCCCGGCCGCCGCGAACCCCTCGCGCAGCGCGGCGGCCACCACGCGCGCGTGGGCGACGTACTCGGGCAGCCGGGGCAGCTCCCGCTCCAGGCCGGCCAGGGCCGACAGCGCGGTCGGGAACTGCTGGTAGATCGCGCCTCCGTAGCGGTGCCGCCACGCCTTCGCCTCGTCCACCAGCGTCCTCGGACCGGCGAGCGCCGCGCCGCCGAAGCCGTCGAGGGACTTGTAGAACGACACGTACACGCTGTCCGCCAGGTCCGCGATCTCCTCCAGGGGGCGCCCGAAGTGGACGGTGGACTCCCACAGGCGCGCGCCGTCGAAGTGCACCACCGCGTCGCGCTCCCGCGCCGCTTCCACGACCTCCGTGAGCTCCTCCCACGTGGGCAGCACGAAACCGGCGTCCCTGAGAGGAAGTTCCAGCATCAGCGCCCCGAAGGGCTCGTCGAAGTCCCGTACCTCGGCGGCCGTCGGCAGCCGCGGCTCGCTTGTCACGCGGACCGGGCGCAGGCCGCTGACCTGGCTGAACGCCCCTCGCTCATGGACCTCGGCGTGGGCCAGCGCATGCAGCGCGACGGTCGGGTTCCCGCTGCGGCCCGCCCAGCAGCGCAGGGCCACCTGCTGGGCCATCGTGCCCGTCGGGAAGAACGCGGCGGCCTCCTTACCGAGCAGCCCGGCGGTCTTCTCCTCCAGGGCTTCGACGATGCCGTCGCCGTAGAGGTCCGAGAGGCCGTCCAGGTCGTGCAGATCCAGCTCACGCGCCTCGTCCAGCAGCGCCAGGCGCTCGCGCAGGGTGCCGAAGTAGCCGGGGCGCGCGAGCACGCGCCGCGCGCTGCGGTAGGCGGCGATGCGCCGTTCACGGCGCCGCTTGCGCCGCTCGTCGTCCGACACCGGCTCGGTCGACAATTGCTGGCCGGGTGACGGCTCGTTCCGCGACTGCAGGCTGCGCGACTCTCCGTCCGGGGACTGCTCGTCGCGGGACTGACGGCCGGGTGGCTGCCCGTCCGACGGCTGCCGCTCGGGAGACGCCTCGTCCGGCGACCGCCGTCCGGGCACCCGCCCGTCCGGATCCGCCCCCGCCCGCTGTCCGCCCTGCTCAACCCGATTCCCGCCCCGCTCCACCCGATTCCCGCCCCGCTCCGCCCTATCGCTCATGCCCCGGATCATCCCCCGCGCCCATCCCCGCGAGCACGCGCATTTTCCGCGCTCGCTCTGCGGCGCCTGCCCGCCCACGGGCCCGCGCCGGGTACGTCGGCCCGCGCCGCCCGCACGCCCCTTTCCCGCGCCGGCCCCGTGCCGCGCGCCCGCGTGCGAGGGCGTGGCGAAACCCACAGCCTGTGGACAACCGAACGCCGCTCGAACCAATCGCGTTAACATGACGAGAAATCGTCCGGTACCCCGAGCGGACTGGAACGGGAAGGCCGCCTTCGCGTGAGTACAAGCCAACAGCCAGATCCCAGGGACCGCCCCGCGCGGCTCACCGTCGGTGTCGTCGGCGCCGGTCGGGTGGGCCCCGCGCTCGCCGCGTCCCTCCAGCTCGCCGGGCACCGTCCGGTGGCCGTCTCCGGGGTCTCCGAGGCCTCGCGGCGACGGGCCGAGCGGATGCTCCCCGACGTGCCCCTGGTGCCGCCCGCCGAAGTCCTCGCGCGGGCCGAGCTGGTGCTGCTGACCGTCCCGGACGACGTCCTGCCCGGCCTGGTCGAGGGCCTCGCCGAGACCGGGGCCGTCAAGCCGGGCCAGCTGCTGGTGCACACCTCCGGGCGGTACGGCGCGAAGGTCCTGGACCCCGCCCTGCGCGCGGGCGCGCTGCCGCTGGCCCTGCACCCGGCGATGACCTTCACCGGCACCCCCGTGGACGTCCAGCGCCTCGCCGGCTGCTCGTTCGGCGTCACCGCGCCCGAGGAACTGCGGCTGGCCGCGGAGGCCCTCGTCATCGAGATGGGCGGCGAGCCCGAGTGGATCGCCGAGGAGATGCGCCCGCTCTACCACGCGGCGCTCGCGCTGGGCGCGAACCACCTGGTGACGCTGGTCGCCCAGTCCATGGAGCTGCTGCGCGAGGCGGGCGTGGAGGCCCCCGACCGCATGCTCGGCCCGCTCCTCGGCGCCGCCCTCGACAACGCCCTGCGCTCCGGCGACGCGGCCCTGACCGGCCCCGTCGCGCGCGGGGACGCGGGCACCGTCGCCGCGCACGTCACCGAGCTGCGCCGGCACGCCCCGCAGACCGTCGCCGGCTATCTCGCGATGGCCCGCGCGACCGCCGACCGAGCGCTCGCCCATGGCCTGCTCAAGCCGGAACTCGCCGAGGACCTCCTCGACGTACTCGCGGGCGGGACCACCGGGACCGCCGGCGCCGAGGGAGACGCCCGATGACCACCACCCTGCTGCGCACCGCCGACGAACTGCACGCACGCACGCGTGCCGGCCGCCGCGCCGTGGTGATGACCATGGGCGCCCTGCACGAGGGCCACGCCACCCTGATCCGCACCGCGCGCGCGGTCGCCGGAGCGGACGGCGAGGTCGTCGTCACCGTCTTCGTGAACCCCTTGCAGTTCGGCAAGGGCGAGGACCTCGACCGCTACCCGCGCACCCTGGACGCCGACCTCAAGATCGCCGAACGGGCGGGCGCGGACGCCGTGTTCGCCCCCGCCGTCGACGAGGTCTACCCGGGGGGTGAGCCGCAGGTCCGCATCAGCGCCGGCCCCATGGGCGAGCGACTGGAGGGCAGCTCGCGCCCCGGCCACTTCGACGGCGTGCTCACCGTCGTCGCCAAGCTGCTGCACCTCACCCGCCCCGACATCGCCCTGTTCGGCCAGAAGGACGCCCAGCAGCTCGCGCTGATCCGCCGCATGGTCCGCGACCTGAACTTCGGCGTCGAGATCGTCGGCGTCCCCACCGTGCGCGAGGAGGACGGCCTCGCCCTCTCCAGCCGCAACCGCTTCCTCTCGCCCAAGGAACGCCGCACGGCCCTCGCGCTGTCCCAGGCGCTGTTCGCCGGCAACGACAGGCACGCGGCGCAGGAGGCACTGCGCGCACGCGCGCGTGAAGTGCCCGCCACGCGTGCGCGTGCCGAGGCGCTCAGCGCCATAGGGGAGTCCCGCGCGGCGGCCGACGCGCACGCGGTCGCCAAGGCCCTCCCCGGCGCCGCCGCGGCCGTCCGTGCCGCCGCCCGCCTGGTCCTGGACGAGGGCGCCCGCCTCGACCCGCCGCTCGAACTGGACTACGTCGCCCTCGTCGACCCGTCCGACTTCACGGAGATCGCCGATCACGAGGACGAATACATCGGCGAGGCCGTCCTCGCCGTCGCCGCCCGGGTCGGGACGACCCGGCTGATCGACAACATCCCCCTCACCTTCGGAGCCGCCTCGTGACCAGCACAGGCATACGACTGCACGCACCCGCGCCCGGGTGGTCCATCACCGCGGACGTCGTGGTCGTCGGCTCCGGCGTCGCCGGCCTCACCGCCGCCCTGCGCTGCGAGGCCATCGGCCTGAAGACGGTCGTCGTCACCAAGGCCAGCCTCGACGACGGCTCCACCCGCTGGGCCCAGGGGGGCATCGCCGCGGCCCTCGGCGAGGGCGACACCCCCGAGCAGCACCTGGACGACACCCTGGTCGCGGGCGTGGGCCTGTGCGACGAGGACGCGGTCCGCATCCTCGTCACCGAGGGCCCCGACGCCGTACGCCGCCTGATCGAGACCGGCGCCCACTTCGACGAGTCGGAGGAAGGCGGCCTGGAGCTCACCCGCGAGGGCGGCCACCACCGCCGCCGTATCGCCCACGCGGGCGGCGACGCGACCGGCGCGGAGATCTCCCGCGCCCTCGTCGAGGCCGTACGCGCGCGTGGCCTGCGCACGATCGAGAACGCCCTGGTCCTCGACCTCCTCACGGACACCGAAGGCCGTACGGCCGGTGTCACCCTGCACGTCATGGGCGAGGGCCAGCACGACGGCGTGGGAGCGGTCCACGCCCCCGCCGTGGTCCTGGCGACCGGCGGCATGGGCCAGGTCTTCTCGGCGACGACGAACCCGTCGGTGTCGACGGGCGACGGCGTCGCCCTGGCGCTGCGCGCGGGCGCCGAGGTGAGCGACCTGGAGTTCGTCCAGTTCCACCCCACGGTCCTCTTCCTGGGCACCGAGGCGGAGGGACAGCAGCCCCTGGTCTCCGAGGCCGTACGCGGCGAGGGCGCCCACCTGGTCGACGCCCACGGCATCCGCTTCATGGTGGGACAGCACGAACTCGCCGAACTCGCCCCCCGGGACATCGTCGCCAAGGGCATCATGCGACGCATGCAGGAGCAGGACGCGGAACACATGTTCCTCGATGCCCGCCACTTCGGCGCCGACATGTGGGAGCACCGCTTCCCCACGATCCTCGCCGCCTGCCGCGCCCACGGCATCGACCCGGTCCACGACCCCATCCCGATCGCCCCGGCCGCCCACTACGCCTCGGGCGGCGTACGCACCGACTCCCAGGGCCGTACGACCGTCCCCGGCCTGTACGCGTGCGGCGAGGTCGCCTGCACCGGCGTGCACGGCGCCAACCGCCTGGCCTCGAACTCACTCCTCGAAGGCCTGGTCTATGCCGAGCGCATCGTGGAGGACATCGCGGCCTCCCGCGCGGCGAACGGCCTCCACGCGCGCGTGCCGCACCCGGTGCCGTACCCCGAGACCCCCGAGCACCCTCTGCTGGCCCCCGAGGCCCGCTTCGCGATCCAGCGGACGATGACCGACGGCGCCGGGGTCCTGCGCTCCGCCGAGTCCCTCGCCAAGGCCGCCGACCAGCTCCAGCGACTGCGCACCGAGGCCCGCGACGCCCTCACCGAGAACGGCAAGACGGCCGAGCCCGGCGTCGACACCTGGGAGGCCACGAACCTCCTCTGTGTGGCTCGGGTCCTGGTGGCCGCGGCACAACTGCGCGAAGAGACCCGAGGCTGCCACTGGCGCGACGACGAGCCCGACCGTGACGACGCGACCTGGCGCCGCCACATCGTCGTACGCCTGAACCCGGACCGCACACTGGCCGTGCACACCACAG
The DNA here is from genome assembly GCF_045039535.1 of Streptomyces sp. NBC_01092. Lineage (NCBI taxonomy): Bacteria > Bacillati > Actinomycetota > Actinomycetes > Kitasatosporales > Streptomycetaceae > Streptomyces > Streptomyces sp. NBC_01092. Next base: position 6,110,434 of record NZ_CP108659.1, read on the forward strand.
ACACCGCAGACTTCCCCCCGACCCGTCCCCAGGAGCAGTGACAGCAGTGACCACCCCCGACCTTCCCCTCGCCTCGAACGGCGGCTGCGGCGACGACTGCGCCTGCGGTGCCGACGGGGAGTACCTGGAGTGCGGCCTCGACCCCGCACTCGCCGAGCTCCTCGCCGACGCGGGCCTGGACCCCGTCGAGGTCGAGGACATCGCGGGCATCGCCATCCAGGAGGACCTCGCGCACGGCGTGGACGTGACGACGGTCGCGACCATCCCCGAAGAAGCAGTGGCCACGGCCGACTTCGTGGCACGCGAGGCGGGCGTGGTGGCGGGCCTCAGGGTCGCCGAAGCGGTCGTCTCCATCGTCTGCGAGGACGAGTTCGAGGTGGAACGCCACGTGGAGGACGGCGACAAGGTGGAGGCAGGCGAGAAGCTCCTCTCCATCACCACCCGCACCCGCGACCTCCTGACGGCCGAGCGCAGCGCGCTGAACATCCTGTGCCGCCTGTCGGGCATCGCGACGGCCACGCGCGCGTGGGCGGACGTCCTGGACGGCACGAAGGCGAGGGTCCGCGACACCCGCAAGACAACCCCCGGGCTGCGCGCCCTGGAGAAGTACGCGGTCCGCTGCGGAGGCGGGGTCAACCACCGCATGTCCCTGTCGGACGCGGCCCTGGTCAAGGACAACCACGTCCTGGCGGCCGGCGGCGTGACCCAGGCCTTCGAAGCGGTACGAGAAGCCTTCCCGGACCTCGCGATCGAGGTCGAGGTGGACACCCTCCACCAGCTCCGCGAAGTGGTGGACGCGGGCGCGGACCTGATCCTCCTGGACAACTTCCTTCCGGGCGAGTGCGAGGAGGCCGTGGCCATCGTCGGCGGCCGCGCGGCGCTGGAAGCATCGGGCCGCCTGACCCTCGACAACGCCAAGGCGTACGCGGACACGGGCGTCGACTACCTCGCCGTAGGAGCCCTCACCCACTCCTCGCCGATCCTGGACATCGGCCTGGACCTGCGAGCGGCGGAGTAGAACCGGCATGCTGCTCACCATCGACGTAGGCAACACGCACACCGTCCTCGGCCTGTTCGACGGCGAGGACATCGTCGAACACTGGCGCATCTCCACGGACGCCCGCCGCACGGCCGACGAACTCGCGGTCCTCCTCCAGGGCCTCATGGGCATGCACCCGCTCCTCGGCGACGAACTGGGCGACGGCATCGACGGAATCGCCATCTGCGCGACGGTCCCCTCGGTCCTGCACGAGCTCCGCGAGGTGACCCGCCGCTACTACGGCGACGTCCCCGCGGTCCTCGTCGAACCGGGCGTCAAGACGGGCGTCCCGATCCTCACCGACAACCCCAAGGAGGTCGGCGCCGACCGCATCATCAACGCGGTCGCGGCGGTCGACCTCTACGGCGGTCCCGCGATCGTCGTCGACTTCGGTACGGCGACGACGTTCGACGCGGTCAGCGCGCGCGGCGAGTACATCGGCGGTGTCATCGCCCCCGGCATCGAGATCTCCGTCGAGGCCCTCGGCGTCCGCGGCGCCCAACTCCGCAAGATCGAGGTGGCCCGCCCGCGCAGCGTCATCGGCAAGAACACCGTCGAGGCCATGCAGTCCGGCATCATCTACGGCTTCGCGGGCCAGGTCGACGGCGTCGTCAACCGCATGTCCCGCGAACTCGCGGAGGACCCCGACGACGTCACGGTGATCGCGACGGGCGGTCTGGCCCCCATGGTCCTCGGCGAGTCCTCGGTCATAGACGAACACGAACCGTGGCTGACGCTGGTCGGCCTACGCCTGGTCTACGAACGCAACGTCTCCCGCATGTGACTGGGGGCCTGCGGCCCCCAGACCCCCGCGTCGGCCCTGAAGGGGCCTCGTCCTCAAGCTCCCCCAAGCTCTTCGAGCAGGGGGGACCCCCAGACGGGCTGAAAGATGCCGGCCGGCGTCGAGAGGCGAAGCCCCCGCGGGTGGGTGGAGGCTCGGGACGGCGAAGCCTCGGCCTCGGCCGCCGGTCGGGCTGAGATTGCCTGGACCGGCGCTGAGAGAGAAGCCCCCCTGGAGGCGGGGGAACTCGGGACGGCGAGGCCTCGGCCGCCGGACGGCCTGAAGGATGCCGGCCGGCGTCGTAGAGGGACCGTCCCATGAGCGCGCACCGGCGGGCGGAATGGCGCGGTCCCGGGCTGGAACGAACCGTTGGGGACGCGGGGGCAGCCCCTACGCGCCCGCAGTCGCCCACGGCGGCAAGGGGCCGCGTCGGGGGGTGTCCGCCCGCAGTGGCCGGCGTCAAGAAACAGCACCCCTCTGAGGCACAGCAACCGCCGGACCGAGGACGGATACCCCCGACGCGGCCTCGACCCACAAACGGCCCGCAGGCGCTACGCGAACCCCCACCGAAGAGCAACAGGCCGCCGCAGGCACCCCCACCCACCACCCGAGTGTCACCCCACGCCACACCCGCCCCCATATGCCGTGTTTGTCTGATTAGCGCGTATCGTCGGCGCATGCCCACGCCATACGGATCCCGCGGCGGCATGGCGTTCGGCGTGGAGGAGCTGCGTGTGCTCCGCCGCGCCCTCGACCTTGCCCTCAACCCCTGCCCCGCCTCGGCCGAAGACGTCGAGGACTGTCTCCGTCTCGCCCAGTCCCTCGACGAGGCAATGCGCGAGGGCGACCGGATGCGTGCCTTCCTGGTGGCCGACCTCGCCCGCTACCGCGCCGCCCTCCCCGGCACCGCGGCCGGCTACCTCGCCCTCCTCAAGGAGGCCCTCGGCGCCGGCTGCGACCCGACCCCCGACGACCTGGCCGCACTCCGCGCCCTGCATGGCAACCCCACCGCAGCCACCCTCCTCAGCCGCTGCCTCCCCCTCGCCGACCAGGCCCCCCGCACCACACAGGCCACCCCGTCCATCCCGGCGTCCCGTACGCACCTCCAGGCCCTCCCCGGAGGCCTCTGCGCGACCACGCCCACCACCCCGGTGGACCTCCCCGCCCAGGCCGTCGCCGATACGGCCCCCCGGACCACCCCCTGGACCACCCCCCGGACCGCCACCGAGGCCGCCGCCCAGGACCCCGCCAAGCAACCCCGCAAGAAGCCCGCCGAAAAACCGGCCGCCCCGAAACCCGCCCCCGCCCCCGGCCCGGGCTCCGAACCCCCTCCCGGCACCCCGAAACCAACCCGCCCCATCCCCACCCCCGGCGAGGTCTTCCCCCGCCGCAAACCGACCCCGCCCCCCACGACCCCACCCCAACAGCTGGCCGCGGGCTGACCCGCCCCCGGGCGGCCTCACCCCGCACCCCCCTGGCTACCCTGGACGCATGGACTACGTCTCCGCACTCCTCCCGCCGGCCGTCATGGCCGTCTTCTTCGTCAGCCTGATCAGGGTGATCGTGAAGACCCAGGGCGGAGCCAACAAGGCCAAGGAGGACGCGGCCGTGGACGCCGCCCTCGCGCGCGCGGAGGGCGCCCGCCAGGCCTCCGCGCACCGGGACGCCTGAACGACGGCTGCCTGAACGACAGCCGCCTCAACGGCAGTCGCCAGAACGACGGCCGCCCCCACACCGGCGGCACGCTCAACGGCGTACGACTCCAAGCGCCCCGACGCTTTCCGAGTCGTACGCCCTTTTTGTTCTCATTTGCCAGAGAAAGCGCACGTCCGGCAGGCCAACACTCGAAACTCCCACTATTGTGCTGAGTTGTGCCTCGCCCATTGGGAGAACTCGAAGACGCGGTCATGACGCGGGTGTGGAAGTGGAACCGCCCGGTGACCGTTCGAGAAGTCCTGGAAGATCTCCAGCAGGAACGGTCCATCGCGTACACCACCGTGATGACCGTTTTGGACAATCTCCATCAGAAGGGCTGGGTACGCCGCGAGGCGGAAGGCCGGGCCTATCGATATGAGGCGGTCTCCACACGAGCCGCCTACGCCGCCGCCCTGATGAACGATGCCTGGTCGCAGAGCGACAACCCCGCAGCCGCACTCGTCGCCTTCTTCGGCATGATGAGCGAAGAACAGCGCCTCGCCCTGCGGGACGCCGTACGCATCGTCCAGGGGCCGGAAACCGTCGAACCGACACCACCGTCGGATACGCGCGGCGTAACGGGCGCCGATACCGCCGGAACCGATACCGCCGGCGCCGATACCAGCACCGATAGCGACAAGGTCGATACAAGCGGTTCCGAAACCGCCGCCCCGGATACCGCCCGCACCCAAACCCGCCGCCGCCAAACCCCTGGCCGGCATACCGGCTCCGATACCGACCCGGATACCGCCCCCGAGAACCCCGGCTCCGCACAGGAGCCCGGCGGGCGATAGCGTCCGCTCATGTCAGCAGAGAGCCACTCGGCCGAGACCCCCTCGGCGGAGAGCCCAGAACTCACCGCAAAAGCCATCACCGTCCGACGGGCCCGCACCAGCGATGTCCCGGCGGTGCGTCGTCTCCTTGACGAGTACGTCCGCCGTCGCATCCTGCTCGACAAAGCCACAGTGACGCTTTACGAGGACATCCAGGAGTTCTGGGTCGCGGAACGTGACGACAACGGCGAGGTCGTCGGCTGCGGCGCCCTGCACGTGATGTGGGAAGACCTGGCGGAAGTGCGCACTCTCGCCGTGAAGCCCGGCCTGAAGGGCGCCGGCGTCGGTCACCAGTTGCTGGAGAAGTTGCTCCACACCGCACGCTGGCTCGGCGTTCGACGCGTTTTCTGTCTGACCTTCGAAGAGGACTTCTTCGGCAAGCACGGCTTCGTCGAGATCGGCGAGACGCCGGTTGACACCGATGTCTACGCGGAGCTGCTGCGTTCCTATGACGAGGGCGTGGCGGAGTTCCTCGGTCTCGAACGAGTGAAACCGAACACCTTGGGCAACAGCCGGATGCTTCTGCATCTGTGATCGCCAAGGATCCTCCATGGATCCTCAAGGTGTATTCCGCCCGACAGGCCGTGCCCAGGTGCCCTATGTCCGAAACGCGCATGTTTCCGGACGGTGCCCGGGCTGTGGGTCTCTCCCGGGGGTTTGTGTTTTTCCAGCAAAAGCGGTTTGCTTTCCGACGTACTGCAGTACTGCATATAACAGGGGACGGCGAAACGGCGGACGCCGCAGACCCCAGGCCCTCAAGTTATCGATGAAAGGAAATCCGGTGGCACAGAAGGTTCAGGTCCTTCTTGTCGACGACCTCGACGGCGGCGAGGCGGACGAGACCGTGACGTTCGCGCTGGACGGCAAGACGTACGAGATCGATCTCACGACTGCCAATGCGGACAAGCTCCGTGGCCTTCTCGACGCTTACGTGAAGGGCGGTCGTCGTACCGGAGGCCGCGCTTCGGGTGGCCGCGGAAAGGCGCGCGCCGCTTCCGGTGGCAGCCAGGACACCGCGCAGATCCGCGCGTGGGCCAAGGAGAACGGCTACGAGGTCAACGACCGCGGCCGCGTTCCCGCGTCCATTCGTGAGGCCTACGAGAAGGCCAACGCCTGATCCAGGGCAACGCCTGAGCTACGGACAGGCAGTCGGCCCGGCGCACTTGCGCCGCAGCCGCAGGCGGTGGCATTGCGATGCCACCGTGTCCAGCACCCGCACGAGATCGGGGGCGCCCCCACCGCCCCCGAGCGCCGACAACGTCGGCAGCGAGGCCTCGACCTCGCCCCCAGGCTCGGGGGGCCGCAGCCACACGGCGGCCCCCTGTACGGCACCGGAGCGGCCCAGGGGAAGCGGCCGCACGCCGCCGTGCCCCGGCGGCCCAGGACGCCGTACGGCCCCCCTCGACCCGGCGTCGACAGGGCGCCGTACGGATGCCCCGACCGGGCTCGGATCGTCGGCGTGATGCCGTACGACCGCCCCCGGCCGCGCATCCCCGGTGGAATTCCAGGCGGAATACGAGGCGGAATGCCATACGGCCGTCCGCGCCCCGATCGCTCTCGAAGGCAGTGGCGCCTCCATGAGGTCGCCCTCGCCGAGTGCCGTCAGGTCCAGGGGCAGCGCGCCCCACTCCAGCCAGGTCAGCACCCCCGGCACCTCCTGTGCGTCGCCCGCCGCGATCAGCAGCCGCATCCGGTCGTCCCGCACGGCCACCGGGGAGTCCGGCCCCAGATGGCGCAGCGCCGCACGGCCCGCCTCGGCCGGGACGTCCAGGACGTCGAAGCGCAGGCCCACGCGCAGGCTCAGCGGGGATCCGGGGGCGGCGGGCACCACCGGCCAGCCCAGTTCGTTCTCGTACCACCGGCGGACCTGATCGCTCGGATCGAGCGGCCGACGGGGGAAAGGGATCGAGGCGAGGTCCGTGGTGATCTTGGGACGGGTGCCGACCATGCCAAGTGCAACAGCCGAATGGGCGTGCGGGTTACGCTGGGTGTAGTGGCAATTGCGCAGAGTGGCGAAAAAGGGGGCGTGCGGGGGTGTGGGGTGGCGCAAGGTTGTTCGCCCGTAGCGGAGGGAACCGGGGGGCGCGGCATGGAGTGTCTGTCCCAGCGGGTAAGACATCCCTAGTGGGAGGGGGCGACACGCAGGACAGTGAGTCTTACGTTCGCCATCGGCGTAGTGATGGTGAGGGTAACCACCTGGCCTGCGGGAACATCGTCTCGCACCATCGGGTTGGAGCAGATGTCGGCGTTCGGGGTCAGGAGGCCATCGACGGTGTCGGCAGTTGGAATGAGCGGTCCCCGCTTGCGGGACTAAGCTGCGGAAGGACAGGGAGGGGAAGTTCCCCCCACTGCCTGACCGCTCTGAGGAGCGATTAACGATGTTCGAGAGGTTCACCGACCGCGCGCGGCGGGTTGTCGTCCTGGCTCAGGAAGAAGCCCGGATGCTCAACCACAACTACATCGGCACCGAGCACATCCTCCTGGGCCTGATCCACGAGGGTGAGGGTGTCGCCGCCAAGGCCCTTGAGAGCCTCGGGATTTCGCTCGAGGCGGTCCGCCAGCAGGTGGAGGAGATCATCGGGCAGGGGCAGCAGGCCCCGTCCGGGCACATCCCCTTCACCCCCCGTGCCAAGAAGGTCCTGGAGCTGTCGCTCCGCGAGGCCCTTCAGCTGGGCCACAACTACATCGGCACGGAGCACATCCTGCTCGGCCTGATCCGTGAGGGCGAGGGCGTCGCCGCCCAGGTCCTGGTCAAGCTGGGCGCTGATCTCAACCGCGTGCGGCAGCAGGTGATCCAGCTGCTCTCCGGTTACCAGGGCAAGGAGACCGCCACCGCCGGCGGGCCTGCCGAGGGCACCCCCTCGACGTCCCTGGTCCTCGACCAGTTCGGCCGGAACCTCACCCAGGCCGCTCGTGAGTCCAAGCTCGACCCGGTCATCGGGCGCGAGAAGGAGATCGAGCGGGTCATGCAGGTGCTGTCCCGCCGTACGAAGAACAACCCGGTCCTGATCGGTGAGCCCGGCGTCGGCAAGACCGCCGTCGTCGAGGGCCTCGCCCAGGCCATCGTCAAGGGCGAGGTGCCCGAGACCCTCAAGGACAAGCACCTCTACACCCTGGACCTCGGCGCGCTGGTCGCCGGCTCCCGCTACCGCGGTGACTTCGAGGAGCGCCTGAAGAAGGTGCTCAAGGAGATCCGCACCCGCGGCGACATCATCCTGTTCATCGACGAGCTCCACACGCTGGTCGGTGCGGGTGCCGCCGAGGGCGCCATCGACGCGGCTTCCATCCTGAAGCCGATGCTGGCCCGCGGTGAGCTGCAGACCATCGGTGCGACGACGCTGGACGAGTACCGCAAGCACCTGGAGAAGGACGCCGCGCTGGAGCGCCGCTTCCAGCCCATCCAGGTCGCCGAGCCGTCCCTGCCGCACACGATCGAGATCCTCAAGGGTCTGCGCGACCGGTACGAGGCCCACCACCGCGTCTCCATCACGGACGAGGCGCTGGTCCAGGCCGCCACCCTGGCCGACCGGTACATCTCGGACCGCTTCCTGCCCGACAAGGCGATCGACCTGATCGACGAGGCGGGCTCGCGGATGCGCATCCGCCGGATGACCGCGCCGCCGGACCTGCGCGAGTTCGACGAGAAGATCGCCGGTGTCCGCCGGGACAAGGAGTCCGCGATCGACTCGCAGGACTTCGAGAAGGCCGCCTCCCTGCGCGACAAGGAGAAGCAGCTCCTGGCCGCCAAGGCCAAGCGGGAGAAGGAGTGGAAGGCCGGCGACATGGACGTCGTCGCCGAGGTCGACGGCGAGCTGATCGCCGAGGTCCTCGCGACCGCCACCGGCATCCCGGTCTTCAAGCTGACCGAGGAGGAGTCCTCGCGTCTGCTGCGCATGGAGGACGAGCTCCACAAGCGGGTCATCGGCCAGGTCGACGCCGTCAAGGCGCTGTCGAAGGCGATCCGCCGTACGCGTGCCGGTCTGAAGGACCCGAAGCGCCCCGGTGGCTCGTTCATCTTCGCCGGCCCGTCCGGTGTCGGTAAGACGGAGCTGTCGAAGGCCCTCGCCGAGTTCCTCTTCGGTGACGAGGACGCGCTGATCTCCCTCGACATGTCGGAGTTCAGCGAGAAGCACACGGTCTCGCGTCTCTTCGGTTCGCCCCCCGGCTACGTGGGCTACGAAGAGGGCGGCCAGCTGACGGAGAAGGTCCGCCGCAAGCCGTTCTCGGTGGTCCTGTTCGACGAGGTCGAGAAGGCCCACCCGGACATCTTCAACAGCCTGCTGCAGATCCTGGAGGACGGTCGCCTGACCGACTCCCAGGGCCGGGTCGTGGACTTCAAGAACACGGTCATCATCATGACGACCAACCTCGGCACCCGGGACATCTCCAAGGGCTTCAACCTGGGCTTCGCGGCCTCGGGTGACACGAAGTCCAACTACGAGCGCATGAAGAACAAGGTCCAGGACGAGCTCAAGCAGCACTTCCGGCCCGAGTTCCTCAACCGCGTCGACGACGTGGTCGTCTTCCCGCAGCTGACCCAGGACGACATCCTCCGGATCGTCGACCTGATGATCGGCAAGGTGGACGAGCGCCTCAAGGACCGGGACATGGGCATCGAGCTCTCCCAGTCCGCCAAGGAGCTGCTCGCCAAGAAGGGCTACGACCCCGTGCTGGGCGCCCGGCCGCTGCGCCGCACCATCCAGCGCGAGATCGAGGACAGCCTCTCGGAGAAGATCCTCTTCGGCGAGCTGCGCCCCGGTCACATCGTGGTCGTGGACACGGAGGGCGAGGGCGACACCAAGACCTTCACCTTCCGCGGCGAGGAGAAGGCGGCCCTGCCGGACGTCCCGCCGATCGAGCAGGCGGCCGGCGGAACCGGCCCGAACCTGAGCAAGGAGGCGTAAGCCTCACCAGCTCCCCGAGCTGAAAAGGGGCCGGTGCTTTCGAGCACCGGCCCCTTTGGCATGCCGTCGGGCTACGAGAGCTGCCCGTTGTAGTCCGGCAGCTTGTACGTCTTCTCGGCGTGGCCGCCCGACAGGTCGGTGGCGCTGTTGCCGATGTTCGCGATGATCGTGTAGCCCTTGTTCTCGATGTCGGCGCGCTGGGCCGTCTTGTAGTCGGCCACGTTCTTGAACAGGTCGAAGAAGTTGCGCACGTACAGGCCGGAGACCTTGTAGCCGACGTACTTGAGGTTGTAGTCGGTCACCGAGTAGATGATGCCCGGGCGGGCGGTCACGAAGAACAGCGAGACGCCGTGCTCCTGGGCGTACTTGGCGACCTCCAGGGCCGGCTTGTTGGCCGGCTGCGGGTAGCTGAAGCCGAAGTCCGTCTCCAGGGTGGTGTTGTCGATGTCGAAGACGATCGCCTGCTTCTCACCCGGCTTGGTGTTGGCGATCCGCTGCTTCAGATAGGGCAGCGCCTGGTTCATGACCGCCTGGCAGTCCTTCTGCCAGGTGTCGTAGTCCACATCCTCGGCCGCCGCGGTGGCGCCGGCGGTGGTCGAGGTGCTCGCGGCGGTGGCCGCTTCGGCGGGGACTGCGAGGGCCACGAGGGCGGCCGCGGAGACAGTGCCGACCGCGATACGGCGCGCCCAGGGCAGGCGAAGCGTCATGTGGGGGGTCCTCTCACGTCACGTGCGATCTGTTGTTGTCGCGTGCATGTTCGTGGGTGGGGGTGGCGTGAGGGGAACGGTAAGGTTACTGGAGGGTAAGTCGCTAGAGGTGTGCGTCACATGATGCTGTGCATCTGCTTGCGGGTGGGGTGGTCAGTCCTCGGGGTGCGCCTCGGAGGGCGGGTTGAGGCGGAACCGGACGGAGAGTTCGTCGGCGTTGAGAAGCCGTGCGCCCATGGTGTTCACCAGGGTCAGCCGAGGGTGGGTGGCCAGCGGGGCGAGGTCGAGTTCGTCGGCGAAGTACACGTTGAGCGTGGTCATCTCGGGGAAGGCCGTGATGACGTGTCGCAGATCGCCGGGCGACCGGTCGTGGCAGGCCAGGCCGACCGTGCGCACCTTCTCCAGCCGGATGCCCTCCGCTGCGAGGGCCGCGAGCTCGTCGGGGTTCAGGAACAGGTCGGCCAGTTCCGGCAGGCCCGTGACGAACCGCCAGTCCTCGCGTGCCACGGGGGAGTCCAGCATCAGCCGGAGTTGGTTCAGCGAGGGAAACTCGGTCAGCACGGACAGGTCACGCGCGTTCGGAGGCAGGAAGAGGCACTCCAGAGGTGCGCCGGCGAGCGCACGCAGGGTGCTGACGTCCGCGAGACCGGAGAGGCTGTTCAGGACCAGCACCTTCAGCGGCAACCCGGACAGTGACGCGAGGGAGGAGAGCCCCGGACAGTCCCGGAGATGGAGCCGGCGCAGCTTCTGATACGAGCTCAGGAACCCCAGATCGGTGACCGAGTTGTTCCGAAGCTCCAGGTTCGTAAGCTTCCCCTCGTCGAGGGCGGCACGTATCCGGGCCGGGCTGAAGTCGCCGAACAGGGCGACATCGCTGTGGCTCCCGAGGCGGGTGAGCGTGGCGAGCTCTTCCGGCGAATGGACGACGATCTCCGTCCTGGACGCCTCCAGCAGGTGACCGATGATCTCGCCGGCGTACGTTTCGGTGTCGAACCGGTCCCAGTAGAACCCCAGTCGCTCCCGGACCGGACGGCTCTCGTGGGTCCGGTATCGCACGAGGCACGGCAACGCGGCGTCTCCACCGATCAGGCAGGCGCACTCGACGGTGAACATCGCCGCCCCGTCGTCCAGACCCTCCGGCCCCGGCAGCAACTCCAGAACGATCGGCCCCAGATCGGCCGGCGCACGTGCCTCGGCCTGGCTGCGCGGCGGAATCAGCGCCCCGGCCCGCCGCTCCACCTCCGCCCGCACCCCCGGATCCAGCTTCGCCGCATGCTCCAGGCACGCCATGGCCAGCAGATGGAGTCGCCCGCGATGCTCCGGTTCCGCGTCACCCCGCTCGACCAGCCCTGTCAGCAACCGCCCCCGCTCGTCCGCCCGTGCGTGGGCCACCGCCATCCGGATCACGTCCTCCCACTGGTCCAGGTGGCCATGGGCGACGAGGACGTCGAAGTCGCGTTCCTCCACGGCCGCGCGCGCCCCGAGGTGGTCCTGGAAGGTGCGGTGGACGAAGTCCACGGTGCCGGCGGCCGGTTCGCGCAGCAGGCCGCTGCGGACCAGCAGATGCCGCAGGATGTCCTCGGCGGAGCCCTGGGCGGCGACGTACGGCATGGAAGGCAGCAGACGCTCCAGTTGATGGACGGCGTCCGCGCGGTCCATCTCCGCCCGGCCGTTGCGGATCAGCCAGTAGGCCAGCCGCTGAAGCAGCTCGACCTGGGACTCCTCGTCCAGTTCGACGGTCAGGTCGCGTTCCCGGTCCCGGCGTTCCAGGAGCATCGACAGCGCGGCGTCGTACAACGCCTTGCGGCCGGCGCGGCAGGAAGCCCCGGCGTTCGCGGTGCAGGGCGCAGATCAGGGCGCACATCAGCGGGTTGGTCGCCAGGCGGCCGAGGTCCTGCTTGGTGCGCACCGACGACAGCAGAGCCGCGCCCAGGGCCGGGTCGGCGCCCGCCGCCTCGTGCCGGCGCCGGACGAACACCGCGATGTTGTCGCGGCTCATGGGGGAGAGCGTGAGCTCGGTGAAGTCCTGGCCGCCCAGCCACTCGTCCCGTACCGCGGACGGGCGCGAGGTCACCAGCCACAGATTGCCGGGGAACGCGGCGAGGAGGTCGGCGAGCCAGCGCCGGGTGCGGGCCCGTTCCTGTTCGGGGACCTCGTCCACGCCGTCGACCAGCAGCACTCCGCGTCCGGCGGCGAGCACACGGTCCGCCCAGCCGTGCGGCTGGGAGCCGGCCGGCGGGCAGCCGACCGAGCTCAGGAAGTGACCGGGGACGGGGAGGGTGGCGCCGCCCCGGGTGAGGGTGCGAAGGGGCAGTACGAAGGGCACACGGCCCATGAGGTGGGCGAGCTGACCGGTGAGCTCCTCCTGGCGGGCGGTGGTGACGGCGAGCCACTGGACGAGCGTGGTCTTGCCGGACCCGGCGACGCCGCGCAGCAGCACCCGCTCGTGCCCGGCCAGTGCCTGCTCGACGGGCCGGGGCGCGGGCGACGGCTGGACGAGTCCGCCCTGGTCCTCGGGCAGCGCGCGGATCTCACCGGCCCGCGTCGCCGCCAGGCTCAGATACGCCGTGTCGAGCGGCCAGTCCGGGCATTCGTTCAGATCGATGCCGTAGATGGTGAGCCGGCTGTACCTGGTCGCGAGGTAGCGCGCGTACTGCTGCTCGAAGGCCGCGTCCTGCGCGGTGCGCGAGGTCAGGCGCTCGACCAGGATGTCGGTGAGCCGGATCAGCCGGTCGAGCTGCCGGCTCTGCTCGACGAGGGTGCGGGCCACGAAGGTCGAGCGCTGGGTGAAGAAGTGCAGGATGTGCACGCCTGCGCTGTTGAGGAGATGGAAATAGAGGAACGTGGAGTCGTAGCTGAGATCCCTCAGCAGCCGGTTGCCGCCCGCCTGTGTGTACAGCTTGTCGGCCAGCGCCTCGTAGCCGAGCCGTACGGCCTGCAGGTCGTCCAGGTCCAGATCGCCGAGCGCGTGCAGGGTCCGCAGCAGGGCCCGGGCCACCGCTTCCAGCTCTCCCTCGTCCAGCGCTGTCTCGCGTGTCTCGCGCGCCGCCCGTTCCACCAGCTCGCGGACGAGCTTGCGCAACTCCCGGTCGCCGAGCCCCCGCTTATCGCCCCGGAAGGACACCAGCGCCGACAGCCGCACGGGCCTGTCCACCAGCCCGGCACCCGGGCCCTCCTGCACGAACAGCCTCTTCACCAGCGGGCCGACCAGGCCGGACGCGATTCTCGTGCCGATGACCGTCGGGTCCACGCGGCCTCCCCCTGAGTGCCCTCGTAGGCGGAACAGCAGCGTAGTGGCCGTCACATTCCGAGGTCTTCCGATTGCGCTCGGCGGTGACATGCCGCACAGGCGATTTGTCCGTTACTAGCGGGAATAGTGGAAACGCCTCTGGCGGGCAAATCGGACTTTCATTACGAAAACTCGCGGACCATTTTGGCGTTGACGCTGGTTCGTCCGTATTGGGCGCTCTGTCAAGATGCAGGGATTTTTGGTGGGGAGTACTAGCCCTCGTCGTAGTTGAGGGGTTTTGGGGTTGGGGCCGGGCGGGGTTACCAAGGGATGGCCATCCGGCGACCGCATGTGTCGGGTGGTTTTCCCTGTCGTCGTCCCCGTGAGGTTTCGAATGTCCCCGCGCTTCTCGTTCCGTTCGCCCCGTACTTCCGCGTTCCGCACCCGTGCAGCTGTGCTGGCCGCCGGACTGGGGGCCTCGGTCGTGCTGGGCGCCGGAGGCGCGGTCGCTGCTGAGATGACCTCCGCCACCGGTGCTCCCGCCGCCGTCCAGGCCCAGACCGTCGCCGCGAAGAAGGCGACCGCGAAGAAGGCCGTCTCCTGGGTGAAGCCGGTCAAGAAGTACACGAAGTCCGCCAGCTACGCGCAGGCCGGCGGCATGTGGCAGTCCACCCACAGCGGTCAGGACTTCGCCGTCCCGACCGGCACCCAGGTCGTGGCCGCGCACGGCGGCACCGTCGTCAAGGCCGGCGGCAACGGCGCCGGTGACGGTCCCGCGTACGGCAACGCCATCGTCATCAAGCACGGCAACGGGACCTTCTCCCAGTACGCCCACCTGTCGCGCATCGACGTGAAGATCGGCCAGGTCGTCAAGACCGGCCAGAACATAGCCAAGTCCGGCAACACCGGTAACTCCAGCGGTCCGCACCTGCACTTCGAGATCCGCAAGAGCGCCAACTACGGCACCGCGATCGACCCCGTCGCCTTCCTGCGGGCCAACGGTCTGTCGATCTGAGTCACCGAGTCGTTCAGGCGCCCTTGTGCGCCTGAGTGATCAGGCCCGTGGCGACTTCGAGGATGGCCTTGCGCTTCTCCTCGGGGTCGCCTTCGAGGTCCTTCATCACGAACATCCCGGCGTGCATCGTGAACAGGGCGCTGATGCAGCGCACCTGGTCCACCAGATCGGCGTCCGGGTCGATGATGATGTCCCGCATGCCGAGCATGCGGTTCTTGAACGTCTCGCCGATGCTCAGTTCGCGGACGGTCGCCTGGTTCTCCTGCATGAAGCGGAACAGGGGTGACGCGTCGGCCAGGGCCTGGCTGTAGCGCCGTACGATCTCCTGCTTCGTGTCCAGCGTGTGCGGCTGCTGCCTGCCCCACTCGATCAGGTCCTCGATCGGCTGCGTCAGATCCTGAAAGAGGCTGACGATGATCTCTTCCTTGGTCTTGAAGTGGTAGTACAGGGCCGCCTTCGTGACGTCGAGGCGCTCGGCGATCTCCCGCAGGGAGGTCTTCTCGTAGCCCTGCTCGGCGAAGAGCTCGAGGGCCACGTCCTGGATGCGCTGGCGGGTGTTCCCGCGGCGCCGCTGCTTGGTGCCGTCCATGGTGCCACCCATCCTCGTACTCTTGGGCCTTCCAGAAAACTTACTTGACGCCCGGCTAGTTGCGCCCCTACCTTCCTTCAGTGTAAGCAACTAGCCGGGCGGCAAGTAAGTGGCTGGGGGAGTGGGAATCATGGCGGACACACTGGCAGTGGACACAGGACCGGCGGATCAGGCGAAGCAAGCCGATCAGGCCGAGAAGCAGCCGCAGAGCGTACGGGTCGTGCTGCTCGCGCTGATGATCACGATGATGCTGGCGATGCTCGACAACATGATCGTGGGCACCGCGATGCCGACGATCGTGGGCGAGCTGGGCGGCCTGGAACATCTGTCGTGGGTCGTGACGGCGTACACCCTGGCGACCGCGGCCTCCACCCCGCTGTGGGGCAAGCTCGGTGACATGTACGGGCGCAAGGGCGTCTTCATGTCGTCGATCGTGCTGTTCCTGATCGGGTCGGCCCTGAGCGGCATGGCTCAGGACATGGGGCAGCTCATCGGGTTCCGGGCGGTGCAGGGACTTGGCGCCGGCGGTCTGATGGTCGGCGTCATGGCGATCATCGGCGACCTGATTCCGCCGCGGGAGCGCGGCAAGTACCAGGGCATGATGGCCGGCGTCATGGCGCTCGCGATGATCGGCGGGCCGCTGGTCGGCGGCACCATCACCGACCACTGGGGCTGGCGCTGGGCCTTCTACATCAACCTGCCGCTCGGCGTCGTGGCGCTCGCCGCGATCAGTGCCGTGCTGCATCTGCCGAAGAAGCGGGCGCAGGCGCGGATCGACTATCTGGGCGCCGGCCTGCTGACCGTGGGAATCACCGCGATCGTGCTGGTGACCACGTGGGGCGGTACGGAGTACGCGTGGACGTCCGCGCGGATCATGGAGCTCATCGGCATCGGCGTCGCCGCGCTGGTCGGGTTCCTGTTCTGGCAGACCAGGGCCGCGGAGCCGGTGGTGCCGCTGCACATCTTCCGCAGCCGGAACTTCACGCTGATGTCCGTGATCGGCTTCATCACCGGGTTCGTGATGTTCGGCGCGACGCTGTTCCTGCCGCTGTACCAGCAGTCGGTGCAGGGTGCCTCCGCCACGAACTCCGGGCTTCTGCTGCTGCCGATGCTCGGGGCGATGCTGGTCACCTCGATGGTCGCCGGGCGGGTGACCACGAACACCGGTCGCTACAAGGTCTTCCCGGTCGCCGGCAGTGTGCTGATGGTCGTCGGGCTGTATCTGCTGTCGACGATGGACACCGGGACCAGCCGGTTCATGTCCGGGGTGTTCATGGCCGTCGTCGGCCTGGGCATGGGCTGTCTGATGCAGATCACCATGCTGGTCGCACAGAACAGCGTCGAGATGAAGGACATGGGCGTCGCGTCCTCGTCGACCACGCTCTTCCGTACGCTCGGCTCCTCGTTCGGCGTCGCGATCATGGGCGCGCTGTTCAACAACCGGGTGCAGGACGTCATGAGCGAGCGGGCCGGGTCGCTGGGTTCGAAGGTGACCGAGCAGTCGGCGCAGCTCGACGCGGAGAGCCTGGCGAAGCTGCCGGACGCGGTGCGAGAGGCGTACCAGCACGCGGTGTCGTCCGGCACGCACTCGGCGTTCCTGCTGGGTGCCGTGATCGCGGTGCTGTCCCTGGCGGCGGCCGTGTTCGTGAAGGAGGTCCCGCTCAAGGGGGCGGGACCGCAGGCGGAGGTCGTCGCCGACGGCGTCTAGGCCCGAAGGCGGCGGTTCGGCCGCCGTCTCAGTCGCACGGTATGTGGAAGGCCCTCGGGTGGATCGCTCCCCGAGGGCCTTCGCCCTTTCGTTGTCAGTGGTGCGTGCCACCATCGGCTGCATGGACAAGGTGCGGCAGCTGCGGCGGGCCAAGGACGCCATGGACCGGGACTGGGCCGATCCGGGGCTCGACCTGGACGCGGTGGCCGCACACGCGGGGTACTCGCGGTACCACTTCGTGCGGGCCTTCAAGGCGGTGTACGGCGAGACCCCGGGGCAGTATCTGACGCACCGGCGGATCGAGCGGGCCGAGGATTATCTGCGGGCGGCCAACCTGACCGTGACCGAGATATGCCATCTGGTCGGGTTCAGCAGCCTCGGCACGTTCTCGGCGAAGTTCAAGGCGCGCACCGGGCTGTCGCCGAGCGAGTACCGGGACAAGCACGTCGGGCGCGGGGCCGCGCTGATACCGGGGTGCTACGCGATGTGGTGGGCGGGCGGGTTCCCCCAGGGCCCCGGCGCACAGCGCAATTCTGGAGAAGCGGACCGGTGACGCGGCTGCCTACGGTGACGGGGCAGGAGCCGATCGCCGCGAACAGGAGCGCACGATGATCAAGGGACTCAAGATCTCGACCGTCTGGGTACTCGACCAGGACAGGGCAAAGGAGTTCTACACCGAGAAGCTGGGCCTGGAGGTCCGTACGGACATGTCGATGGGTGAGGGCGGCATGCGCTGGCTGACCGTGGGCGCCGGGAGCCAGCCGGACGTCGAGCTGACCCTCATGGTGCCCGGGCCGCCCTCGCTGGACCCCGAGTCCGCCGAGATGGTGCGGAAGCTCGTGGCCAAGGGCGTGCTCGGCGCCGGTGTGCTGACCACCGACGACATCCACGGCGACTACAAGAGGCTCAAGAACCGCGGGGTGGAGTTCCTCCAGGAGCCGCAGGAGCGTCCGTACGGCACGGAGGCGCTGTTCCGCGACGACTCGGGGAACTGGTTCTCGTTCACCCAGCCCCGTGAGGGCGACCTTGACCTGTCGAAGGACTGGTCCTGCTGAGCAGCCGGCCCTACGGCAGCATCGGGTAGCTCCCCGTGTTCGTCGGCGCGTGCTCCGGGAGCCAGAGGACGGCCACCGCGCCCTCCGCCGGCACATGCTCCGGCGCGCCTGCCGGGCGGATGTTGCGGAAGGTCAGACGGGCACCGATGACCCGGGCCTGACCTGCGGCGATCGTCAGGCCGAGGCCGTGGCCGATGCCCGAGCGGTCGCTGCTGCCGGTGCGGAAGCGGCTGGGGCCGTCGGCGATCAGATGCTCCGGGAATCCGGGGCCGTGGTCGCGGACCCGGATGACCCGGCCCTCGACCGTGACCTGGATCGGCGGCCTGCCGTGCCGTGCCGCGTTGGCCAGCAGGTTGATCAGCACCCGCTCCAGGCGCCGCGGGTCGGTCGTGAGCTCCGACTCGTGGACGACCCGCACCTCGATCGCGGGATCCTTGGCGGCGACCCGCCGGCTGACGAACTCGCCCAGCAGGATGTCCTGCAACTCGGCCCGCTCCGAGGCGCTGTCCAGCCGGGCCACCTCCAGGACGTCCTCGACGAGCTTGCGCATGGCCTTCGCCCGGTCCAGGACCAGTTCCGTGGGCCGACCGGGCGGCAGCAGCTCGGCCGCCGTCAGCAGACCGGTCACCGGTGTGCGCAGTTCGTGCGCGATGTCCGCGGTGACCCGGCGCTCCGCCTCCAGCCGCTGCTGGAGCGCGTCCGCCATGGCGTCCACCGCGCTCGCGAGGTCGTCGGTCTCGTCCCGTACGACACCCCCGATGGCGTCCCGCACCCGTACGTCCGGCTCGCCGCTCGCGACCTGGTTCGCCGCGGCCGCCGCCTTGCGCAGCCGCCGCGACAGCTGGCCACCGATGAGCACACCGAGCGCGCTGCCGCCGAGCACCACCGCGATGGAGCCGATGATCATGGCCTGGTCGAGGCGGTTGAGAATGTGATCGCTGCGGTCGGTGAAGCCGGTGCGCAGCGACAGGACATGACCGTTGTTGAGCGGCACGGCAGCCCAGATGTCGGGCGCGCCGCTCGGCGAGTCGGTCACATAGGTCGCCCGCCGGCCCTCCTCGACCTTCACCCGCAGCGCCGCCGGCAGCTCCGGGTCGTCGACCGTGAGATTGGGGAAGTTCAGCCGCTTGGACTGCTCGTAGCTGCGCTGGGCGATCTGGATGCGCTCGTCGGCGAGGTCGCGCGCGCTGTCCAGCATCGAGACCCGGGCCTGGTTATGCACGACGAGGCTCAGGACGACCGCCACCAGCGCGCCGACCAGCGCGATCGCCGCGCTCAGCTTCCACCGCAGCCCCGTACGTATGGCGATACGGCCGCCGCCCGCGCCCCTCACGCGCACGCCCCTGTGACGACCCGCCACCGAACCGGTGAGATTGCCCGCATGGACACCCGTCCCCTGCCCCGCGATCCGCGTGGGATCCGTGAGGCCGACTCTCTGCGCACCGGACGCGGCCGGCCGTCTGAACATCCCCCGCATGCCGCCCCGCTCAGGCCTTCAGCTTGTAGCCGAAGCCACGGACCGTCTCGATACGGTCCTGGCCGATCTTCGTGCGCAGCCGCTGCACATGGACGTCGACCACCCGCGTGTCGCCGCCCCAGCCGTAGTCCCACACCCGCTCCAGCAGCTTGTCCCGCGACAGCACCGTGCCCGGCGCCGAGGAGAACTCCAGCAGCAGCCGCATCTCGGTCGGAGTGAGCGCGACGCCCTGCCCGGCCCGGCGCACCTCCATGCCCTCGGTGTCGACCTCCAGGTCGCCGAAGGTCAGCAGGCCGCCGTTGGCCGCGGAGTCGGCCTCGTCCACCCGGTCCGCGCGGCCCGCGTGCCCGAAGCGGCGCAGCACCGCCCGGATCCGGGCGACCAGCACGGCGCCGTCGAACGGCTTGGTCACGTAGTCGTCCGCGCCCGCCTCCAGGCCCAGCACCACGTCGATCGAGTCGGCGCGCGCCGACAGCATGATCACCGGCACGGTGGACTCGTCGCGGATACGGCGGCACAGGCTGACCCCGTCCAGACCCGGGACCATCACGTCCAGCAAGGCGATGTCGGGCTGGTTCGTCCGGAACGCCTCCAGGCCCGACAGCCCGTCGGGCATGGCGGTGACCGCGAAGCCGTCCCGCTCCAGGGCGAGCTGGGTGGCCTCGCGGATGACGTCGTCGTCCTCGACGAACAGGACGTGGGTCTGGTCTGCCATCCCGGTGCTCTCAGTCCTCGTGTCTCTAGGGGTGCGTCTGATGCTGCTGGGCCGCGCATGGCGCGTCCACTTCAGGGACGCGTGGATCGCCCGATGCGTTCACGGCCGGCGGTCTCAGCCCTCCGGCGCCGCCGGCTCGTCGTCGCCGAGCGAGCCGTAGTCGGTGCGGGTGCTGTACTTCCGGACGAAGCGGTCGGATGTCCACAGGTACGAGAACACGTCCTCGCTGGACGGGTTCGACAGTGCGTCGTCCTTGGCATACACCTGCTTGGTCACCACAAGGTAGCCGCGGTCGATCTCGGCGTAGACCGGAGGCTCCTCCGACTTGAACACATTGCGGTACGCGCCGCTCTGTTCGCGGTACACGTACGAGGCGACGCCGATCTCATCCCCGCAGGACAGGACGTTGACCACGATGTCGTCCGCCGGTCCGCCGGTCAGGTCACCGTAGGACACGTCGATGGGGTAGTCGTCGGACACGCACGGCTTCAGCTCGCGCTTGACCTCCGTCGAGACCACGGGGTCCGCCTTGACCAGCTGGACGGCCTGTTCGCGGCTCGGGACGGCGGAGGCCGAGGCCGTGGCCGACGGTGTGACGGCCGAACCGCCCGCCATGTCGGCGTGGGCGGGCCCCTCGTCACGGGCGCCGGTGCCGCCGGTCGCGCAGGCGGAGGAGAAAAGGGCGAGGGCGACGACCACGACCACCGCCGTGAACGCCGCCTGAAAGGTCCCCCGTACGGGGCCGGGCCCGCGTTGCGCGGAGCCGCCGTCCTCCGAGTCCCCGTCCGTGGCCCTGTCACCCCTGTTCGTGTGCCCGGTGCCGCCCGTCGTCGTGCCTAGGCCGCGCAACGCTCCCGCTCCTCACGCTCCAGCGCGCGTGCGTCCAGATCGCGGCTCTCCAGCTCCTCGCGGAGCCGGGCGAGCGCCCGGTGCAGCGTGCTCTTGACCGTTCCGGCCGACATGCCGAGGGCCGCGGCCGTCTCCTCCGTGGACATCTGCTCCCAGTGTCGCAGCACCACGACGCTGCGCTGCTTGGGAGCGAGCACCTTCATGATGTCCATCAGCAGGGCGCGGTCCGCGTGCTGCTCGGTGGAGTCGTCGACCGAGGCGTCCGGGAGCTGCTCGGTCGGCACCTCCTCCAGCTTGCGCGCCCGCCACCACTCGGTCCGCGTGTTGATCATCACGCGGCGCAGGTAGGCGTCCGCCAGCCGCTTGTCGGCGATGCCGTCCCAGCGGTGGTAGGTCCGCACCAGCGCGGTCTGCAGCAGGTCCTGCGCGTCGACCGGGTCCGGGACCAGCCGGCGGGCGCTGCGCAGCAGCGCGTCCTGCCGGGTGCGGACGTACTCCTCGAACTCGAGCACCTCGCCCTGCGCCATGTTGACCGCCTCCCGATTCCCCGTTCCCGGCCGGCCTGTCGGCCGTCGGTCTCACTGCTTCTGCTTCGTCGTCCCCGTCTGCCGGGTACGGGAATGAAGCTACGGAGGCGTTGTCACGGCGCTGTCCGAAGCAGCCTGCGGCCAGCGCTCGGCTGTCCGTCGGTTATGTAACGGAATCAGGAAACGGACAAAAGGGTCGGGCGGTTGGGATGGCTATGGGGTGATTTGTTGGGGTGCCGGAGCCGCAAAGGCCGTGCGGAGGCTGTGAGTCGTGTGTTGCAGAGGCCGTACGGCTGTGATGTGACTGTGCGTCAGCTCAGCGGCAGCCGGTACAGCCCGCCCGGCAACGGCTCCACCAGTCCGTCGGAGACGAGCCCGTCCAGGGCGCGGGCGCGCTGCACGGGTTCGTGCCACACACGGTCGAGTGCCGCCTGCGGGACGGGCGTGTGGGCGTCGCGCAGCACGGCGAGCAGCTTGCCGCGCACCTGGCGGTCGGTCCCGGCGTACGTCTGACCGCGGCGTGGCGGGCCGTCGTGCTCCGGCTTGCCCGCGAGCCGCCAGGCGCACTGCGCGGCGATCGGGCAGCGCTGGCACGACTCGTTCTTCGCGGTGCACACCAGCGCGCCGAGCTCCATGGAGGCCGCGGCCCAGCGCGACGCGGTGTGCTCGTCGTCGGGGAGCAGCGAGCGGGCGAGCTTGCGCTCGGCGGCCGTGGTGGCGTTCGGCGGGTACTGCACACCGGTGACGGCGCGGGC
The DNA here is from genome assembly GCF_045039535.1 of Streptomyces sp. NBC_01092. Classification (NCBI taxonomy): domain Bacteria; kingdom Bacillati; phylum Actinomycetota; class Actinomycetes; order Kitasatosporales; family Streptomycetaceae; genus Streptomyces; species Streptomyces sp. NBC_01092. Next base: position 6,132,312 of record NZ_CP108659.1, read on the forward strand.
GATGACACGGCGGACGTTGGTGTCCAGGACCGGGTGCCGCTGGCCGTACGCGAACGACGCCACGGCGGCCGCGGTGTACTCGCCGATGCCGGGCAGCGCGAGGAGCTGGGCGTGGTCGGTCGGTACGTCCCCGCCGTGCCGTTCCGCTATGGCGACGGCGGCGCCGTGCAGGCGCAGCGCGCGGCGCGGGTAGCCGAGCCGGCCCCAGGCGCGGACGGCCTCGCCGGGCGCCTCCTTGGCCAGGTCGGCGGGGCGGGGCCAGCGGGACAGCCACTGCTCGTAGACGGGCAGGACGCGGTTCACCGGAGTCTGCTGGAGCATGAACTCACTGACCATCACACCCCAGGGGCCCGCCTCGGGGCGCCGCCAGGGGAGGTCGCGGGCGTTCTCGTCGAACCAGTCGATGACACTGCTGTGCAGCGGCTGACCGAGAGGGCCGTCGGAGTCGGCGTCGATGTGGGTGTGCGGGGGTTTCGTGGGCGCAGTCATGGCTTTCCGATCCTGCCATGTCGGGGGCGGCCGGGTGGGTAGGCGGCGGATGCCGGTGCGTTGGTCGCTGCGGATCGGGGTGGGCCCGCGGATCCTGGGAGCCTGCGGATCGGGGGGGCCCGCGGATCCTGGGAGCCTGCGGCTGAACTCCTGGCCCGAGTGGAAAGCGCCCCCCACCTGACGATCGGCAGCAGTCTCCCCCCGACCCCCGCTTGTAGCGTCGCCCGGATGGAACGTCCTCGTATATGGCTGGCCGGTCTGCTCTGGGCCGTCCTCGTGTCGCCGGCGCTCACGGCCGACCGACTGGGCCTGAACGAACCGTGGGCCCTGTGGCAGCAGTCGGCCGGTCTGCTCGTGATCGGCGCCGCGGTGACCGTGGCCCGGCGCCAGCCCCTTGCGGCGTTCGCCCTGGCGGCCGGACTGAGCCTGGTCGCCGCCCCCGCCCTGTTCACCGTCTCCTACGGTCCGGCGCTCGGCGTCTTCGCCCTGCTGCTCGGGCTGCGCGCGGCGCGGGCGCGGCCGGCGGTGGTCGTCTTCGGGGCCGTCGGCTGCCTGGGTACGGCGAGGATCGCGCTGATCGGGGTCGATCCCGCGCCGGAGTGGGCGGTGCTGACCGGGACGCTGCTGTTCGGCTGTGTGTTCCCCTGGCTCGGTGGTCGCTACTGGCGCCAGAGCCGTCAGCTGACCCGGGCCGGCTGGAGCCGGGCCATGCGCCTGGAGGGCGAGCAGCGCATCGCCGAGGAGCGGGCCCGGCTGCGCGAACGGACCCGGATCGCGCAGGACATGCACGACTCCCTGGGCCATGAGCTGAGCCTGATCGCCCTGCGCGCCGGCGCCCTCCAGGTCGCCCCCGACCTGCCGGACCGCCACCGCACCGCCGCCGGCGACCTGCGCGCGGCCGCCGCCGACGCCACCGAGCGGCTGCACCGCATCATCGGTGTCCTGCGGGAGGACGACGATCCGGTGCCGGTGTCCCTGACCCCGGCGGGCGAGACCGTCGAGCAACTCGTCGCACGCGCCGCCGAGTCGGGGCTGGCGGTGCGGTGGGAGCCGGTCGCGGGCGCCGCGTCGGACGGCGCCGGCGCACGGGGCGCGGCGCCGGCACCGGGCGGGGTCGCCGAGCGCGTCCTGTACCGGGTGGTCCGCGAGGCGCTGACCAACGCGGCCCGGCACGCCCCCGGGGCCACGGTCACCGTCTCGGCCGTCGAGGAGGCCGACGGCACGACCGTCACCGTGACCAGTGGCGGCCGCCCGGCGGCCGACGGCGGGACGGGCGCCCCCTCTCCGTCCTCCGGCGGCACCGGCCTCCAGGCCCTGCGCGCCGCCGTCACCGCGGTCGGCGGCGGCTTCGAGGCCGGTCCGTACGGGGACGGGTTCCGTGTGCGGGCCCGCGTCCCCGAGCAGGCCGCCACGACACCCCGGCCCGCCCCCGCCCCGTACGCCCCCTTCACCCACGCCCGCCGCCGGGTGGCCCTGGCCCTCGCGGCCTCCGTCGGCGCGGGCGTCGTGCTCGTGGGCGGGGCGTTCGCCTGGTACGCGTACACCGAGACCCACTCGGTGCTGCCGCCCGCGGCCTACGCCGACCTGCGCATCGGCACGTCGGTCCAGGACCTCGCCGGGGTCCTTCCGGACCGGTCCGTGCGCGACGCTCCCGTGGAGCGGGCGCCGGGCCCGCCGCCGCGGGACAGCGACTGCCGTTACTACCGCGCGAGCGGCGAACTCCTCGTCTCCGTCGACCACTTCAGGCTCTGCTTCGACGACGAGGAACGGCTCGTCGCCAAGGACGTCGTCCCGAGAGCCGGCCCGTCCCAACGCCCTTCCACAGATGAGGAGTTCGCACGGTGATCCGGGTACTGCTGGCCGACGACGAGGCGATGGTGCGTGCGGGCGTGCGCGCCATCCTGACCAGCGGCGGTGAGATCGACGTCGTCGCGGAGGCCGGCGACGGGCGGGCGGCCGTCGAGCTGGTGCGGGCGCACCGGCCGGACGTGGCCCTGCTGGACATCCGTATGCCACGGCTGGACGGCCTCGCCGCCGCCGAGGAGATCGCACGGACCGCGCCCGGCACGGCCGTGGCGATGCTCACCACCTTCTCCGAACAGGCTTACGTGGCCCGCGCGCTGGGCGGCGGCGCCACCGGTTTCCTGCTGAAGTCCGGGGACCCCTACGAACTCATCGCGGGCGTAAGGGCAGTCGCCGGCGGCGCGGCCTTCCTGTCGCCGAAGGTGGCCCGGTACGTCATCGACGGACTGGGCGGCGCAGAAGGCCGCCTGGGCCGCGAGGCCGCCGCACGCGCGCGCGTGGCCGAGCTCAGCCTGCGCGAACGTGAGGTGCTCGGCCTCGTCGGCGCGGGCCTGTCCAACCCGGAGATCGCCGCCCGGCTGCATCTCGTCGAGGGCACGGTGAAGGCCTATGTCAGCGCGGTGCTGGACCGGTTGGGCGTGCGCAATCGCGTACAGGCGGCGATCGTGGCGTACGAGGCGGGGCTGGTGGAGTCGTAGCGCCCGGCGCATGCCGTACGGGTCGGGCTCACCGTGTGTCCATGCCGTACGCGGGGACGCGCGCCGGTCCCGGGCCCGTGAACCACCGTACGGGCGGCGCCGACGAGGCCCGCATCGCCTCGGCCAGCCGGATCGCGGGGCGGGTACCGAGCCGTACGGCGGCCATCGCGACCGCCGCGCCCAGGACCAGGCCCGCGGCGACGTCGTGCGGATAGTGCACCCCGACGAACACGCGGGAGAAGGCCATCAGGAGGGCCAGTGGCGCCGTGAGCCGCAGCAGGGCGCGCCCGGTCAGGGCCAGGGCGATCGCCGCGGCGCCCGCGATGGTGGCGTGGTTGCTGGGGAAGGACCAGTCGCCGGGCGGCGGGCAGGCGGCGAGGGAGGGGGCGGCCCGGGCCGTCGCACGGCACGGACGTTCCTCGGCGAAGCCGGACTTGAGCACCTCGCTGCACACGTACGCCGTAGCCGTGGCCAGAGGTGCAAGGACCGCGATTGCTAATGCCCGGGTCGTGTCCTGTCGGGCCCGCCACCAGGCGATGACGAACAGCGCGGCGAACAGCAGCAGTCCGGCCTCCGTCCAAGTCTCGGCCGTGCGCTGTACCCACGTCGGGGTGCCGTGGGCGAGGTCGGTGATGTCGCGATGGAGCTCGCTGTCCCAGAAATCCATGGTCACGGACCGTAGGGGGCAGGCCGATACCGTCACACCCTGCGATCGACAGGTGCCGCCCCTGACGGAAGACAGGAGTGGCGCGGGCGCCGACGGGCGGTTTCCGGGATGATGATCCGGAAAAGTTGTCGTCGGGGCGGCGGGTGGAGCAAGACAGCGCGCCGATCTCTCGTACAGTTTGCGCCGTGGGATCTCTGCGCAATCCGGTCGGGCCGCTTCCCTCCACCATCTACTGGCGGCGGAGGGCCGTACTGCTGTCGATGTGCGCCCTGTTGGCGCTGCTGATCACCTGGGTACTCACCTCGGGCGGCGGAGGCGGCACCAACAACGCGGGCGGATCCGACGGCAAGAATCCCGCGCCCTCGACGATCACGCCGGGCCCTTCGGGGTCGGGGCCGGCGATCAGTCAAGCGCCGGGCGGACGCGACGAGTCGACGGCCGGCGGGGACTCCGGTGGGTCGGGCTCCGGGGAAGGCTCGACCGACGGGGGCTCCGACGGTTCGGGCGGCTCCGGCAGCGGATCCGCGGGCGGCGGCTCGGGCGGCGGTGTCGGTGCGGACGACGCGGTCGCCGACGGCTCCTCGCTGCCCGACTGCGTCTCGGGCCAGATGAAGCTGTCGGTGCGCAGCCTGCACAACTCCTACGAGCCCGGCGAGACCCCCGCCCTGCTGCTGACCGCGACGAACTCCTCCACCTACGACTGCAAGGTCGATCTCGGCCCGAAGAACGCGGTGGTGACGGTCACTGAGGCGGGTTCCGAGGACGACTTCTGGTCCTCCGCCGACTGCCCCAAGGACGCCGCCAGCCTGCGGTTCCGGGTGCCCGCCGACGAAAGCATCACGTACACCGTGAAGTGGGACCGCAAGGCGAGCGCCCCGCAGTGCGCGACGCCCGCCGCCGGTTCGGCCGCGGCGGGGACGTATCTGGTGGAGGCGACGACGCCCGGGTTCGGGACGGCGCAGACGTCGTTCGTCCTGGAGAACGACTGACGGGCCGTACGCCTCGGCGCACGGCCCGGGACTCGACCAGACGTACTAGACGTACCGCTCCAGGATCGAGCTCTCGGCCAGCCGCGACAGGCCCTCGCGCACACTGCGTGCCCGGGCCTCGCCGACGCCGTCCACCGTCTGGAGGTCGTCCACGCTGGCGGCGAGCAGCTTCTGCAGGCCGCCGAAGTGCTCCACCAGGCGGTCGATGATCGCGCCGGGGAGTCTGGGGACCTTGGCCAGGAGGCGGAAACCGCGCGGGGAGACCGCGGAGTCCAGCGCCTCGGGGGAGCCGGTGTAGCCCAACGCCCTTGCCACCGTGGGCAGTTCAAGAAGCTCGGCGTGGGTGAGGGCGTCCAGCTCGTACAGCGCCTCGTCGACCGTGCGGGAGCGCTTGGCCGTCGGCTCGGGGACGTAGTCCCGCACCACGAGCTCGCGCTCGGGCTCCACGCCCGCGATCAACTCGTCCAGCTGGAGGGAGAGAAGGCGGCCGTCGGTGCCCAGCTCCACGACGTACTCGGCGATCTCGGTCGCGATGCGCCGGACCATCTCCAGGCGCTGGGCCACCGCCGAGACGTCGCGGACCGTCACCAGGTCCTCGATCTCCAGCGCTGACAACGTTCCCGCGACCTCGTCCAGGCGGAGTTTGTAGCGCTCCAGGGTCGCCAGGGCCTGGTTGGCGCGGGAGAGGATCGCCGCCGAGTCCTCCAGGACGCGGCGGTGACCGTCGACGTAGAGCGCGATCAGCCGCATGGACTGGGAGACGGAGACGACCGGGAAGCCGACCTGCTTGCTGACCCGGTCCGCCGTACGGTGCCGGGTGCCCGTCTCCTCCGTGGGGATCGTCGCGTCGGGCACGAACTGCACGCCCGCCCGCAAGATCTTCGACAGATCCGAGGACACCACGATGCCGCCGTCGAGCTTGCACAGCTCACGCAGGCGCGTGGCCGTGAACTCGACATCCAGCACGAATCCGCCCGTACACATCGTCTCGACGGTCTTGTCGGAGCCGAGCACGATGAGTCCGCCGGTGTTGCCGCGGACGACGCGCTCAAGGCCGTCGCGCAGCGCCGTGCCGGGAGCCACGGCGCTCAGGGAGGCGCGCATCAGGCCATCGGAACCGGCACTCCCACCGGACTTTCCGGGAGCTGCTGCCCGGTCGTTGGCTGCCACTGCACTCCTCCGGTCGCAGGTTCTGGGGCGCTCCCGTTTCGCACACGCTGTTCGTACGGACGGGCGAGACCAGGGCAAAGTCTACCGGCGGTCCTCCTCGTCCCGTGGGGCCTCTCGCCGACGAGAGCGCGGAAGGACCCGCAGGGCGTCCCCTATGTCGGCCACTTCCAGCACCTTCATGCCCGCAGGGATCTTGCCCGGGTCGCCCGGAACGAGGGCGTGCGTGAAGCCCAGCCGGTGCGCTTCGGAGAGTCTGCGCTGCACGCCCGTGACCCGTCTGACCTCGCCCGCGAGGCCCACCTCGCCGATCGCGACGAGGTTCTTGGGGAGAGGTGTGTCACTCGCGGCGGAGGCCAGCGCGAGGGCTACGGCGAGGTCCGCCGCGGGCTCCGAGAGCCTGACTCCGCCGACCGTCGCGGAGTAGATGTCCCGCTTGCCGAGTGCGCTGATCCGGCCGCGCTGCTCCAGCACGGCCAGCATCATCGAGACGCGCGACGTCTCCAGACCGGACGTCGTACGGCGGGGTGAGGGGATCTGGGAGTCGACGGTGAGCGCCTGGACCTCGGCGACGAGGGGGCGGCGGCCCTCCAGGGTGACCGTCAGGCAGGTGCCCGGGACCGGTTCGTCACGACGGGTCAGGAAAAGTCCGCTTGGGTCGGCAAGGCCCGTGATGCCCTCGTCGTGCAGCTCGAAGCAGCCGACCTCGTCCGTCGTGCCGTAGCGGTTCTTGACGCCTCGCACGAGACGCAGGCGCGCGTGCCGGTCGCCCTCGAAGCTGAGCACCACGTCCACGAGGTGTTCGAGGAGGCGGGGTCCGGCGATGGCGCCGTCCTTGGTGACGTGTCCCACAAGGAGCGTGGACATCCCGCGTTCCTTGGAGACCCGGATCAGGGCGCCGGCGACCTCCCTGACCTGTGCCATGCCGCCGGGCGCACCGTCGATCTCCGGGGAGGCCACGGTCTGCACGGAGTCCATGATGAGCAGCGACGGCTTCACCGCGTCCAAGTGGCCGAGCACGGCGGCCAGATCGGTCTCGGCCGCGAGATACAGGTGGTCGTCGATGGCGCCGATGCGGTCGGCGCGCAGCCGCACCTGGCTCGCCGACTCCTCGCCGGTGACATACAGCGTGCGGTGCTTCTCGCTCGCCGACTTGGCCGCCACGTCCAGCAGCAGCGTGGACTTGCCGACGCCGGGCTCGCCCGCGACGAGGACGACGGCGCCGGGCACCAGCCCGCCGCCGAGCACCCGGTCCAGCTCGGGCACGCCGGTGGGCCGCGCGGTGGCCTGCCGCCCGTCGACCTGCCCGATCGGCAGCGCGGATGTCGTCACCCGCCCCGGCGTCGTCGTACGGACCGCGGGCGCGCCGTACTCCTCGACCGTCCCCCAGGCCTGGCACTCGGGGCAGCGGCCGAGCCACTTGGCCGTCTGCCAGCCGCACTCCGTGCAGCGGTAGGACGGTCGGTCCTTCGTGGTCTTGGTACGGGCAGCCATGCGATGAACCGTAGCCGAGCCCACTGACAACGCCGTGCGGCCGTGCACACGGCGCCTCTTCGGGGGCCTCCCAGGGCCCGGCTCGTCATGCACAAGCCACGGAATCCGGGGTTCCTGTACCCCATTGAGGGATCGTTTCACCCGTACGGATTAAAACTGCTCAAGCAGGAAGAAGGCGCCACCCCGGGCCGCCTACGGTCCACGAATGATGAGCAGCACTCCGGAGACCTCGCCCCGCACCGCCGGCGCGCACAGGGCGCACCGGGAGGCGCGTGATCGTGCGGCGGCGCGTACGTTGGCGCAGCGGCCGCACGCGCGCTACGAGCCTTATCTGGACGGGCTGTTCACCTACTGCCTGTCCGTCCTGTGCGACCACGACACCGCGACCGCCGCCCTCGGCGACGTCCTCGCGCTGGCCGAGCGCCGCGGGCAGCGGGTGCCGGAGACCGCCGCCGACCGGCGGCCCTGGCTGTACGCGCTGGCCCGCTGGGCGTGTCTGCGGGGGCTGGCCGAGGCCAAGCAGAAACGTCAGGGCAGCCACGCCGCGAACCGCCACGGCACGCATCGGCCGACGGGGGCGCGGACCGCCGGGCCGCCCGTCGCCGAGGAGGTCCAGGAGCAGCGGCGCCGCGAACTCGCCCTGCTCGCCTGGCCGGAGGCCGCCGGCACCACCCCGGAGCAGCGCGAGGCCCTCGAACTCGCCGTACGCCACCACCTCGCCGCCCACGAGGTCGCCGCCGTCCTCGGCCTCGACCTCGCCGCCGCCCGCGAGCTGCTCGCCTCCGCCGCCTGCGAGGTCGAGCGCACCCGCGCGGCCCTCGCCGTCGTCGAGACCGGCGCCTGTCCGGGCGTCGCCCGGCTCACCGGCGACAACCAGGTCGTCCTCGGCTCGGCCCTGCGCCGCGAACTCGTCCGGCACGTCGACGACTGCCCGCGCTGCCGCCGTACCGCCGAGCGCGCGATCCCCGGCCGGTGGCCCGGCGCGGTCGTGACCCCCGCCGAGCTGCCCGTCCTTCAGGCGCCCCGCGCGGCCCTGCACATGGCCCTCGCGCACGCCCCACGCGCGCGTGGCGTCGCCGTGCCGCGCTTCGACCGGCGTGGCTTTCCGATGGACCCGAAGGATCGTGCCGCCCGCAGGGACCGGCTACGCGCGCGTGCCGTCACCACGACCGTCGTCGCCACCGTCATCGCCGCCCCCGTCCTCGCCCTGTGGGCCGCCTACCGGGGCACCCCGACCGGTGAAGGCGCCGAGGGCGCCACGGCCAGCGCGAGCGAGGCGCACGACCCCGGCGCCCTCGAAGGCGACGCCGCGCGCGGCGGCTACGAGAACGCCGGCAACGCCAGCACCGCACCCGGCGGCCGCTTCGGCGAGCGCCCCGGCCCGGACGTCCTCGTCGAGGTCGTCAGCGTCAGCGGCGTGCGCGGGGCGAGCGCGGGGAACCTGGAGGTGAGCGCCGACCACAGCGGCGACACCACGCTCGTCACCCTCACCGCGACGGGGCGCACACCGGTGCGCTGGTCGGCGAGCACCGGGGCGCACTGGCTCTATCTGAGCCGGTCGGCGGGAACGCTGGCGCCGGGCGAGTCGTTGACGATCAAGGTGCACGTCGACCAGCTGCGCGAGCCGTCCGGCTACTGGAGCGCGCGGGTGGCGATCGCACCCGCCGGCGCCGTCGTCTCCATCGAGGGCCACGGCAGCGCCCCCAGCCCCTCCGACCCGGGACACGGCCCCGACCCGCTCCCCAGCGATCCGACCGACCCCGGGACGCCCAGCCAGCCGCCGCCCTCGTCCGCCGATCCCGATCCGACGCCGACGAGCCCGGCTCCGTCCGATCCCACGCCCAGCGAGCCGCCGCCGACATCGCCCGATCCGACGCCGTCCGGCCCTTCCAGCCCCTCCGATCCGTCCGATCCGTCCGATCCGTCAGACCCGACGGGCTCGACCCCGCCGCCCAGCGGGAGCGGGGAGCCCAGCCCGTCCGGGCCGTAGGGGCTGGGGCCGTAGGGCCTGGGCGCCGGGTGCGGGTGCGGGTGCGGTGGCGTCGCGCGGCCGGTGGCCGTCGGTCAGCCGGCCGGGTCCGCCGGGTGCGGCGCCAGCAGGGGCAGCTGCGACGCGAGCCGCTCCTCGCACAGCTCGACCAGGCGGTCATAGCCCGCCTTGCCCATCAGTTCCCTCAGCTCCGCCCGGTAGGACACGTACACCGGGTCACCCGCGCCGTGCGCCGAGGTCGCCGACGTGCACCACCAGTGCAGGTCGTGGCCGCCCGGACCCCAGCCGCGGCGGTCGTACTCGCCGATCGACACCTGGAGCACCCGGGTGTCGTCGGGCCGGTCGATCCAGTCGTAGGTCCGCCGCACCGGCAGCTGCCAGCAGACGTCCGGCTTGGTCTCCAGCGGCTCGCGGCCCTCCTTCAGGGCGAGGATGTGCAGCGAGCAGCCCGCGCCGCCCGCGAAGCCGGGGCGGTTCTGGAAGATGCACGAGCCGTTGAAGGGGCGGGTCTGGCGGTCGCCGTCCTCGTCCTCCGAGATCCAGCCGTGCTCCATGCCCTCGTCATGGTGCTGCCAGATCTCCGGCGTGAGCCTCGCCACATGCTCGGCGACGCGCTTCTCGTCGTCCTCGTCGGAGAAGTGGGCGCCCAGCGTGCAGCAGCCGTCGTCCGCGCGGCCCGCCTGGATGCCCTGGCAGCCGCTGCCGAAGATGCAGTTCCAACGGGAGGTCAGCCATGTCAGATCGCAGCGGAAGATCTGCTCGTCGTCCGCCGGATCAGGGAACTCCACCCATGCGCGTGCGAAGTCGAGGCCCTTCTCGTCCGGCTCCGGGGAGCCCTTCGCCGGTTTCTTCGACTTCGTGGCCGCCTTCGCCTGCGAAGAACCCTTGTCGGATTTGGCTGCCTTGTCGTTCTTCGCCTTTTTCGTCTTTGGCACGGGACCAGGGTACGGCGTCCGCACCTGCGACTTCGAGGACAGAGGATCGCCCAGGTGGCAGTAGCGTTCCGTACATGAGACTCGGTGTCCTCGACGTGGGATCTAACACGGTGCATCTGCTGGTGGTGGATGCGCATCCTGGCGCGCGCCCGCTGCCCGCGCATTCGCACAAGGTGGAGCTGCGCCTTGCCCAACTGCTCGACGCCAGCGGGGCCATCGGTCCCGACGGGGTCGACAGGCTCATAGGCGTCGTGCAAGAGGCGTTGCAGGCCGCCGAGGACAAGGGTGTCGAGGAAGTGCTGCCGTTCGCCACGTCCGCGGTGCGCGAGGCGACCAACGCCGACGACGTACTGGCGCGCGTGAAGGCGGAAACCGGGGTTGAGCTGCAGGTTCTCACCGGCGCGGAGGAGGCTCGGCTGACCTTCCTCGCGGTCCGGCGGTGGTTCGGATGGTCGGCCGGGAAGCTGCTGGTGCTGGACATCGGGGGCGGGTCCCTGGAGATCGCCTACGGCATCGACGAGGAGCCGTACGCGGCGGTGTCGCTGCCGCTCGGCGCCGGGCGGCTGACGGCCGGGTGGCTGCCGGGGGATCCGCCGGACTCCGAGGACATCCGGGCACTGCGGCGGCATGTGCGGGCGCAGATCGCTCGGACGGTCGGCGAGTTCAGCCGGTTCGGCGCGCCCGATCACGTGGTCGCGACGTCCAAGACCTTCAAGCAGCTGGCCCGTATCGCCGGCGCCGCGCGCTCCGCGGAGGGCCTTTACACCCAGCGCGAGCTGAAGCGGGAGTCGCTGGAGGCCTGGGTGCCCCGGCTGGCCGGGATGACCGCGGCCCAGCGGGCGGAACTGCCGGGCGTCTCCGAGGGGCGGGCCGGGCAGCTGGTCGCGGGGGCACTGGTGGCCGAGGGCGCGATGGATCTGTTCGGCGTGGAGACGCTGGAGGTCTGCCCCTGGGCACTGCGCGAGGGCGTGATCCTGCGGAAGCTGGATCAGCTGGCGGTGGGGTGACGGATGCGTACGGCCTGTACGGCGCGTCCGGCGACCTGGGGAGGGGCGCCGGCGGCGTCGTAGGGGTGGCGGCGCCGTGAGGTCCGTGGGCTCGCGCTGGGCCGTGGTCCGCGCGCTTGAGGACGGCCCGCGCGTCCACGTCCGGCGAAGGTCCCCGCACCCGGCGATGGCCCCCGCGCCACGCCCGCTGAAGGGCCGCGCCCGGCGACGCTCCCGTGCCCGCGCCGGCGACGCCCCCGCCCCCGCGCTCGGTGACGCCCCTGCCCCTCCGCCCGGCGACGCCCCCGCCCCCAAGGCCGACGCTCCCGCCCGCCCCACGTGAACCCCGCCACACCCCCCACCTCGCACCCCCGCTCCACCCGCCCGCCACCCGCCCGGCATCCGCCCAGTTCGCGCGCCGCCGGCCGGTTGTGAGCCCTCTCGGCGGGCGCCGTGTCATCGGTTCCCCCGCGCTCCGCGCCGCCCCGTACGCTGTCCCTCGTGGCAGAACCAGTGGTGCGCATCCCGGATGCGAAGGTCGCTCTGTCGACGGCCTCCGTCTATCCGGAGTCGACGGCGACGGCCTTCGAGATCGCCGCGCGCCTCGGGTACGACGGTGTCGAGGTCATGGTGTGGACCGACCCGGTCAGCCAGGACATCGAGGCGCTGCGCAGGCTCAGCGACTACCACCGGGTCCCGATTCTCGCCGTCCACGCTCCCTGTCTGCTGATCACGCAGCGCGTCTGGTCGACGGACCCGTGGACCAAGCTCCAGCGCGCCCGGGCCGCCGCCGAGAAGCTGGGGGCGGGCACGGTCGTCGTGCATCCGCCGTTTCGCTGGCAGCGCCAGTACGCCCGGGACTTCGTCGCCGGCATCTGGCGTATGGCGAACGAGACGGACGTGCGGTTCGCCGTCGAGAACATGTACCCCTGGCGCTACCGCGACCGCGAGATGCTCGCCTACGCCCCCGACTGGGACGTCACCAAGGACGACTACCGGCATTTCACGATCGATCTCAGCCATACGGCGACCGCCCGCACGGACGCCGTGCAGATGATCGACCGGATGGGGGACCGGCTGGGGCATGTGCACCTCGCGGACGGGCGAGGGTCCGCGAAGGACGAGCACCTCGTCCCCGGCCGCGGCAACCAGCCCTGCGCCGAGGTGCTGGAGCGCCTCGCCCTGACCGGCTTCGACGGTCACGTCGTCATCGAGGTCAACACCCGCCGCGCGATGTCCAGCGCCGAACGCGAGGCCGACCTCGCCGAGGCCCTCGCCTTCACACGGCTGCATCTGGCCTCCGCGGTGAAGGTGCCCCGGCCGTGACCGACTCAGCCGACGCAGCCGACTCAGCCGACGGCCGGGGCGAGGTGACCTCCCGACGCCGGGGCCGGCCCCCGCGTACCGAGTCCGCCGACACCCGCGACCGCATCCTGGACGCCGCCCGCGAGGAGTTCTCCGAGCGCGGCTACGAAAAGACCTCGGTGCGGGGCATCGCCAAGGCGGCCGGCGTGGACTCCGCGCTCGTGCACCACTACTTCGGCACCAAGGAGCAGGTCTTCGAGGCGGCCGTGGAGGTCGCCCTCGTGCCCGCCCTGAAGGTGCGGGACGCTGTGCTCGAAGCGCCCCTCGACGACGTCGGCGAGCGCCTGACCCGCTTTCTCTTCGGGCTCTGGGAGAACCCCGTGACCCGCAAGCCGCTGCTCGCGATCGTCCGGTCGGCGGTCAACAACGAGGCCGCGGCCACCGTGTTCCGGCGCCTGGTCTCGGCCCAGCTGCTGCGCCGCATCGCCGGCGAGATCGACGCCCCGGACGCGGAACTGCGCGCCGAACTGGCGGCCTCGCAGCTGGTGGGGGTCGCGATGATGCGCTACGTCATCAAGATCGAGCCGATCGCCTCCGCGGACCCGGAGCAGATCATCGCGCGCGTGGCACCCGTCGTGCAGGGGCACCTGACCGGCCGGTGAAGGGGCGGCTCGCTGATTCGCGAGACATTCGTCCCGTATTCCGGACACCTCGTCCCGCCCACTGGATGACCGGCGTACGCTCGTTAGCAGTCAGAAGTCTCTGATCGCAGTACCCGCTGTCCCCCGCAGTCCCCCGCAGTCCTGAAGGAGCGAGCGACGATGCCCGAGCTGAGGTCCCGCACAGTCACCCACGGCCGCAACATGGCGGGCGCCCGCGCCCTTATGCGCGCCTCCGGTGTACCCGGTGCGGACATCGGCCGGAAGCCGATCATCGCGGTGGCGAACTCCTTCACCGAGTTCGTGCCCGGCCACACCCACCTCCAGCCCGTCGGCCGGATCGTCAGCGAGGCGATCAAGGAGGCCGGCGGCATCCCGCGCGAGTTCAACACGATCGCCGTGGACGACGGCATCGCGATGGGCCACGGCGGCATGCTGTACTCCCTCCCCTCCCGCGACCTCATCGCGGACAGCGTGGAGTACATGGTCGAGGCGCACTGCGCCGACGCCCTGATCTGCATCTCCAACTGCGACAAGATCACGCCGGGCATGCTGAACGCGGCCCTGCGCCTGAACATCCCCACGGTCTTCGTCTCCGGCGGACCGATGGAGTCCGGCCGCGCGACCCTCGTCGACGGCACGGTCCGCACGCTCGACCTGGTTGACGCCATCTCCGATGCCGTGAACGACAAGATCTCGGACGAGGACATCCTCCGTATCGAGGAGAACGCCTGTCCGACCTGCGGCTCCTGCTCCGGCATGTTCACCGCCAACTCGATGAACTGCCTGACCGAGGCCATCGGCCTGTCCCTGCCGGGCAACGGCTCGGTCCTCGCCACGCACACGGCCCGCAAGGCCCTGTACGAGGACGCGGCCCGCACGGTCATGGACATCACGCGCCGCTACTACGAGCAGGACGACGAGACGGTCCTGCCGCGCAACGTCGCCACCTTCGCGGCGTTCGAGAACGCCATGGCTCTCGACATCGCCATGGGCGGCTCCACCAACACGATCCTGCACCTGCTCGCCGCCGCCCAGGAGGCGGGCGTTCCGTTCGGGCTTGAGCAGATCAACGAGGTCAGCCGCCGGGTCCCGTGCCTGGCGAAGGTCGCGCCCAACGTCGCCAAGGACCGCACGTACTACATGGAGGACGTGCACCGCGCCGGCGGCATCCCCGCCCTGCTGGGCGAGCTGCACCGCGCCGGCCTGCTCAACGAGGACGTGCACGCCGTCCACAGCCCGTCCCTGTCGGACTGGCTGAAGACGTGGGACGTGCGCGGCGGGTCCCCCTCGCCGAAGGCCGTCGAGCTGTGGCACGCCGCCCCCGGCTGCGTCCGCTCGGCCGAGGCCTTCTCGCAGTCCGAGCGCTGGGAGGCACTCGACGAGGACGCCGAGGGCGGCTGCATCCGCAGCGCCGAGCACGCCTACTCCAAGGACGGCGGCCTCGCAGTCCTCAGGGGCAACCTCGCCGTCGACGGCTGCGTCGTGAAGACCGCGGGCGTGGACGAGTCCATCTGGACCTTCGAGGGCCCGGCGGTCGTCTGCGAGTCGCAGGAAGAGGCCGTCGAGAAGATCCTCAACAAGCAGGTGACGGACGGCGACGTCGTCGTCATCCGCTACGAGGGCCCCAAGGGCGGCCCCGGCATGCAGGAGATGCTCTACCCGACGTCCTTCCTCAAGGGCCGCGGCCTCGGCAAGACCTGCGCCCTGATCACCGACGGCCGCTTCTCCGGCGGCACCTCCGGCCTGTCCATCGGCCACGCCTCCCCGGAGGCCGCGTCCGGCGGCACGATCGCGCTCGTCGAGGACGGCGACCGCATCCGCATCGACATCCCGAACCGCTCGGTCGAGCTGCTCGTCGACGACGCGGAACTCGCCCGCCGCGAGCAGGCGTTGAACGGGCAGTACGCCCCGAAGAACCGCGAGCGCAAGGTGTCGGCGGCCCTGCGGGCCTACGCGGCGATGGCGACCAGCGCGGACAAGGGCGCCGTGCGGGACGTGACGAAGCTGGGCTGACGCGCCTATCGCGTATCGCGGGGGCCGTCTCTTCGGGAGGCGGCCCCTGCGGCTGTCAGCGGCGAGGGCGCCCGCGGGGGCTGCGGTCGTGTCGTCGAGTACGGCTGTTTCACCACTGCGACGGGTCGCGGGCGTCCACGGCGAAGACGGTGCCGTCGGGGGCGGCGGCATGGACGTGGCCGTCGGCGAGCACGGGCTGAGGCAGGTGGGCCGTCACCCGGTCCGAGTCGGTGCCGAGCCGGGGCGGCGTCTGGCCCAGGAGCCTGCCGTCGGCGGCGTCCACGGCGAGGAGTCGGCCGTCGGGAGCGCTGACGTACACATGCCGGCCATCGGCGACGGGCGACGACGTACGGATCACGGACGTCTCCAGGCTCCACAGCTGTCTGCCGGCCTTCATGTCCACGGCGATCAGCGAACCGCCGTCGCCCCCGAGGTAGACCACGTTCCCCCGCACGGTGCCGTGCGCCTGCTGGACCGGACGGGGCAGGGATACGCGCTGCGTGGTCCGGTCGGCGGGGGAGTAACGGATCACGGCCCTCGTGTCGCTGTAGATCCCGTCGACGGAGAGCAGGAAGACCGACCCGTCCGACGCACCGGTGAGCTCCAGCGTCCCCTTCAGCCGCGCGTCCCAGCGCACGTCACCCGTGACCGGGTCCACCGCGGTGACCCGCGTGCTCGAACCGTCGTCGGACATGGTCGCCGTGTACGCCAGCGGATCCTTGGCGAAGGAGACGAAGTTCGGCGCCCGGTGCCCCGGAACCGAACGGTTCCACTTCGTGTCGCCCGAGGCGCCGTCCACGGCGGTGACCGTGCCGTCGGCGCCGGTGAGCAGCAGCATGCCGCCCACGGCCGTCATCCCGCCGTACGCGGGCGTGTTCTGCCGCCAGGCCGCCTTGCCCGTGGCGGGGTCGAGCCCCTCCAGCAGACCGCCCTGAACCGACGACGGGTGCACGAGGCCGCCCGCCACGACCGGTGCCGTGTTCACGGGCGACGGGGCGACGGGGTGGCGCCACAGCAGCCGGCCGTCCGCCGGGTCGAGCGCGTAGACCAGCCCGGTCTGCGAGCACAGCAGCTTGCCCGCACCGTAGGCGCACTGGGGCGTGCCCTTCTTGGGCGCCGGCGCGGCCGTCCACGCGCCGGAGCCGGCCGACGCGGTCCGCGGGCCGTGGTCCTGCGGCGTCGTATCGCCGCCGAGAAGCTGCACCGAGGCCAGCGCGGCGACCGCGGCCAGCCCGACGGCCCCGGCCCCGAGGGCGAGCAGCCTGCGACGCCGACGCTTCCCGGACGGCCGCTCGAACGGGTCTCCGGCTCCTGGCCCGGATCCGGACGCGGCCCCGGATCCGCGCAGAGCACGCGACTTCGACGCCGACGCGGAGTCCGTCTCCGCCCCCGCCCCCGCCTCCGCCCCCGACTCCGGCTCCGGCTTGTGGGGCTTCGCGTCGGTGGCCCGCTGCGCCGGTATGAACGCCTGCGTGTCGTACGACGCCGACACCGACCGCAGTTCCCGCATCAACTCGTCGGGCGTCGGCCGGTCCTCGGGCTCCTTGGCGAGGCAGCGCAGCACGAGCGGCGCGAGATTCGGCGGCAGCCCGGTCAGGTCCGGCTCGTCATGGACGACCTGGTAGGCCACGACGTACGGACTGTCGGAATCGAACGGTCCCCGTCCCGTCGCCGCGTGCACCAGCACGGACCCGAGCGCGAAGATGTCGGCGGCGGGCCCGACCTCCCGGGGCCGCCGGAACTGCTCCGGCGCCATGAACGGCGGCGTGCCGATCAACTTCCCGGTCTCGGTGCGCAGTTCGCTGTCCTTTGGCCGAGAGATGCCGAAGTCGATGACCTTCGGCCCGTCCTCGGCGAGCAGCACGTTGCTCGGCTTCAGATCCCTGTGCACCACGCCGACCCGGTGTATGTCGCGCAGCGCCTCGGCCAGCCCGGCCATCAGCCGCCGCAACTGCCCCGGCTCCATCGGGCCGTTCCGCTTCACCTGGTCGGCGAGGGTCGGGCCGGGGATGAACAGCGTGGCCATCCAGGGCCGTTCGGCCTCCGGATCGGCGTCCACGACGGGCGCGGTGAAGGCCCCGCTGACCTTGCGGGCAGCCCCCACCTCCTGCCGGAACCGCCCCCTGAACTCGGGGTCTCTGGCGAATTCGGCATGCACGACCTTCACCGCGAGCTGCATGCCCGAGGTGCTCCGGGCTAGATGGACGACGCCCATGCCGCCGGAACCCAGATGTGACTCCAGGCGGTAGTGACCGGCGTACTCGGGAAGTTCCGCTTCCGCGCCCGCTCCGGCGTTCTGCTGCGGCGCCATGGGACCACCCCCGTGCTGTTCGTCCGCGCGCGCGACGCACGGAGCCTAGTCGATGACTCGTACGAGACAGAGGCGGCTTGCTAGCCTCCGTGTTCCCAACGCGCACATGTGTGCGTGGCGTGATTTAGGGGAATCAACGGGACCCCATGGCAGGCATGGGGATCAACGGGGGAGGTTCGAACATGTCCACAGACCGCGTCGAAGAGGCCGAAAGAGCCGACGAGACCGGGGGCGGCACGGCACCGGCCGTCACGACGCTGGCCGCCTCGGCCAACGCCCTGCGCTACTACTCGGTCGCGCCGGGCGTCCGCCTGAACGTCCGCCGCGGCCCCGGCACCGGCTACGCCCTCGTCCGTACCCTGCCCGAGGGCGCCAGGATCCCGATCTACTGCCAGACGCCCGGCACGAACGTCTCGGGTCCGTACGGCACGTCGAACATCTGGGACAACATCGCCGACAGCGAGTACGTCGCGGACGCGTACGTCCAGACCGGCAGCGACGGCTACGTCCGTCCGCGCTGCTCCTGATCCGATCCCGGAATCCGATCTCGGATCCGGTTCGCCGGACCCCATACGGAGCCCGCGGCCCGGTCGGAGCCATAATCGACGCGTGAGCGAGAAGAACGGCACCCCGGCCACCCCCGCGGGCTCCTCGGGCCCCCGCCCCGAGCCCCTGCGCTTCTTCGGCACGACCTGGGTCGACCACGACAACCGCTACACCGCCCGCCGCATCGGGGTCGCCGCCGGGTCCCTCGCCGCCGCGGCCGTCTCCTGCCTGGTGCTGCGCTTCGCCTACGAGGGGATCGTGATCGCCGGCCCCGGCAGCTTCGTGACCGTCCTGGTCGTCGCGATGTTCGCGATCTGCAGCGCGCTCGCCTTCCGCCACACCTGGGAGGGCTTCACCAAGCGCCCCGACCCCCACCGCCACGCCAGCCTCCGCGGCCTGCTCACCATCGGCTTCGTCGGCTCCCTCCTCGCCTACTTCTTCCGCTCCCTCATCGAGGCCCCCGGCGAGAAACTCCACCGCGAGGAATACGAGAAGGCCCGCAAACAACACGAATCCCGCACCACCCGCCGCACCGGCAACCCGTCGAAGAAACGCCGCCGCGACTGAGCGCTGCCCTTGGACAGGGGCGCACGGTGCCCAGGCAGACGCAGGGGGCGCACTGCGCAGGTGGACACACGGGCGCACTGGGCAACCGTGGCCGGCGACGATTCCCCGAGCCACGGTCATCGCCCCCCCCTCCCACCGAGCCGCCCCCGCAAAACTCGGTGCACACCACACAAACCAGGGCCACCATGGCCGCATGACCGCCCCTTCCCATTCCGACCGCGCCCGCTCCTTTAACGCCGCCGCAGCCCAGTACGCCGCGAACCGCCCCTCCTACCCACCCGCCCTCTTCGATGCGATCGAGGAACTCGCCTCCCGCCCCCTCACCGGCGCCCGCGTCATCGACATCGGCGCGGGCACCGGCATCGCCACCGCCCTCCTTCACCAGCGCGGCGCCGACGTACTGGCCGTGGAACCCGGCGACGGCATGGCCGCCCAGTTCCGCCACGCCCACCCGGACATACCGATCGTCCGCGGCAACGGCAACACCCTCCCCCTCGCCACCGCCTCCGCCGACTTCCTCACCTACGCCCAGGCCTGGCACTGGACCGACCCCGCCCACTCGGTGCCGGAGGCCCTGCGCGTACTGCGCCCCGGCGGTGCACTGGCCCTGTGGTGGAACACCACCCCGCTCGACATCCCCTGGCACGCCGCGCAGGCGCGACGCATCGAGCGCAGCTTCGGCCTCCACCCCGCCGTCGAACCGAACGGCAGCGGCGCCCGAGCCGCCCAGACCGACCCGACCGGAAAACTCGACTTCATCCGCCGCAAGGTCCGCTGGAGCCGCCGAGTCCCCGTCGACACCCACCTGGCCAACCTCGGCAGCCACTCGATCTTCCTCGTCCACGGCACCGAGGCGAGCACAAGCTTCCTCAATGAGGAGAAGCAACTCCTCCTCACCGAGTTCCCGGACGGATTTATCGAAGAGACCTACGACGTGGACCTCCTCGTAGCCACCACCCCCTGACGCCCACACGCCCTTCATCCCGCTCTCCATTGCCCCTCGCGCCCGCCCTCCACCCGCCCCGGCGAAGGCGGGCGAACCATGCGCCCGGCACCCGACCCCGCGCACCCCCGACCTCGCGCGCCCGGACCCCGCGTGCCCGCGACTCCGCGCACCCTCCAAACGCCCACCTCGGCCCTTGACGCCGCATCCCCACCGGAGCATTATTCATCGCATGATGAATTATTCCCCGGTTCACTCGGTCCGCTCGGACCCTCCCGACGCCCCCGCCATCCGAGCCGAGTCCCTGAACGTCGTACGCGGCCCGCGCCAGGTACTCCGCGACCTCGACTTCACCGTCCCCCGCGGCCAGATCACCGGCCTGCTCGGCCCGTCCGGCTGCGGCAAGACCACCCTCATGCGGGCGATCGTCGGCACCCAGGGCAAGGTCACCGGCACCCTCGACGTCCTCGGCCGCCCCGCCGGCCACCCCACCCTGCGCACCCGCATCGGCTACGTCACCCAAGCCCCCTCCGTCTACGACGACCTGACGATCCGCCAGAACCTCGACTACTTCGCGGCGATCCTCGACCCCGGCCACTCCGCGGCCACCCGGCGCCGGGAGAACGTCACCCGCGCCATCACCGACGTCGACCTCACCAGCCACGCCGACGCTCTGGCCGGCAACCTCTCCGGGGGCCAGCGCAGCCGCGTCTCACTGGCGGTCGCACTCCTCGGCACCCCCGAACTCCTCGTCCTGGACGAACCGACGGTCGGCCTGGACCCGGTCCTGCGCCGCGACCTCTGGAACCTCTTCCACGAGATCGCCGCCTCCCGCGGCGCCACCCTCCTCATCTCCTCCCACGTCATGGACGAGGCCGAGCGCTGCCACCGCCTCCTCCTCATGCGCGAGGGCGAGATCCTCGCCGACGACACCCCGGAGGCCCTGCGCACCCGCACGGGGTCCGAGACTGTCGAGGCCGCCTTCCTGCACCTGGTCGACGAGGCGGTCGCCGCCGCCCGCGCGAAGGAGACCACGCGATGACCACCACCACGAGCCCGACCACCACGCTCCGGCCCGTCCCCACCAGCGCCCTGAGCATCGCCCGCACCACCGCCACCGCCGCCCGGGTCCTGCGCCAGCTCCGCCACGACCCCCGCACCATCGCGCTGATGCTCCTCGTGCCCTGCGTGATGCTGTTCCTGCTGCGCTACGTCTTCGATGGCAACCCGCGCACTTTCGACAACATCGGCGCCTCCCTCCTCGGGATCTTCCCGCTGATCACGATGTTCCTGGTCACCTCCATCGCCACCCTGCGCGAACGCACCTCGGGCACCCTCGAACGCCTGCTCGCCATGCCCCTCGGCAAGGGCGACCTGATCGCCGGCTACGCCCTCGCCTTCGGCACCCTCGCGATCATCCAGTCCGCCCTGGCGACCGGACTCGCCCTCTGGTTCCTCGGTCTGGACGTCACCGGAAGCCCCTGGCTGCTGCTGCTCGTGGCTCTGCTCGACGCCCTGCTCGGCACCGCACTCGGCCTGTTCGTCTCGGCCTTCGCGGCCTCCGAGTTCCAGGCCGTCCAGTTCATGCCGGCCGTGATCTTCCCCCAGCTCCTCCTCTGCGGCCTGTTCACTCCCCGCGACAACATGCACCCCGCCCTCGAGGCCATCTCCAACGTCCTCCCCATGTCCTATGCGGTCGACGGCATGAACGAGGTCCTCAAGCACACCGACATGACCGCCAACTTCGTCCGCGACGCCCTGATCGTGGCGGGCTGCGCCCTGCTGGTCCTGGGCCTGGGAGCGGCGACCCTGCGACGCAGGACGGCATGACCCCCGAGGGGCCGGACCCGGCGTCGCCCGGACCGTCCGCCCACCGGACACGTCACCTCGAAAGGTGGCGCCCGGTGCGAGGATGAATCCGGACGACTCAACCCCCGGAGGACACCCCAGCCATGACCCAGAAAGTCGCAGTCCTCGGCACCGGCAAGATCGGCGAAGCCCTGCTCAGCGGAATGATCCGCGGCGGCTGGGCCCCGGCCGACCTCCTGGTGACGGCCCGCCGCGCGGAGCGAGCCGAAGAACTCCGCACCCGCCACGGAGTCACCCCGGTCACCAATGCGGAAGCCGCCAAGACCGCCGACACCCTGATCCTCACGGTCAAGCCGCAGGACATGGGCACCCTCCTCGACGAGCTCGCCCCGCACGTCCCCGCCGACCGACTGGTCATCAGCGGAGCCGCAGGCATCCCCACCTCCTTCTTCGAGTCCCGCCTCGCCGCGGGCACCCCGGTCGTCCGCGTCATGACGAACACCCCCGCCCTCGTCGACGAGGCCATGTCCGTCATCTCCGCCGGCAGCCACGCCAGCGAAGCCGACCTCGCGCACACCGAGGAGATCTTCGGCTCCGTGGGTAAGACGCTCCGCGTCCCCGAGTCCCAGCAGGACGCCTGCACAGCCCTCTCCGGCTCCGGCCCGGCGTACTTCTTCTACCTGGTCGAAGCCATGACGGACGCCGGCATCCTCCTCGGACTGCCCAGGGACAAGGCGCACGACCTGATCGTCCAGTCCGCGATCGGCGCCGCGACGATGCTCCGCGACAGCGGCGAACACCCCGTCAAGCTGCGCGAGAACGTCACGTCCCCCGCCGGCACCACCATCAACGCCATCCGCGAACTGGAGAACCACGGCGTACGAGCCGCCCTCATCGCCGCCCTCGAAGCCGCCCGCGACCGCAGCCGCGAGCTCGCCACCGGCAGCAGCAACAAGTGACGCCCGGCCGCCCCCTGCCCCAGAGGGCGGCCCAGCGCACCCCTTATACGGTCACCCCGATATCGGCGGCCGCACCCACAGCCGGCAGCAATCCGATCGCCCGATACGCGGCATCCACGGTTGGCCGAGCCATCGCCCGAGCCCGCTCCGCACCATCCCGCAGCACCCCCTCCACATAGCCAGGATCCGCGCACAGCTCCCTGTGCCTCTCCTGCACGGGCCTGAGGACCTCGACCACGGCCTCCGCGGTGTCTGACTTCAAAGCTCCGTACGTTTCATACACACCGCTCAGCTCCGATGGGTTCCCACCCGTACAGGCCGCGAGGATCTCCAGCAGATTCGCCACCCCCGGCTGCGCGGCCCGGTCGTACACGACCTCCCGCCCACTGTCGGTCACGGCCCGCAGGACCTTCTTCCGCACCACGTCCGGCTCGTCGAGCAAATAGACGATCCCCGGACCGGAGTCATCGCTCTTGCCCATCTTCGAGGCCGGATCCTGCAGATTCATGACCCGGGCCGCGACCTGCGGCGGAGTAGCCCGAGGCACCACGAACGTATGTCCGTACCGCTGGTTGAACCGCACCGCCAGATCCCGCGCGAGCTCCACATGCTGCGTCTGATCGTCCCCGACCGGCACCTCATCGGTCCCGTACGCCAGGATGTCCGCCGCCATCAGCACGGGATACGTCAGCAGCGACAGCCGCACACTCCCGCCCCGCGCCCGCTCGCGCGCCGCCTTCTCCTTGTACTGGATCATCCGCCGCATCTCGCCGTCCGTGGCCACGCACTCCAGCACATACGACAGCCGCGCGTGCTCATCCACATGACTCTGTACGAAGACGGTGCACAGCTCCGGATCCAGCCCTGACGCAAGCAACAACGTCGCCGCCTGCCTACTGAGCCTGCGCACCCGCGCCGGATCGTGGTCCACGGTCAGCGCATGCAGATCGACGATGCAGAACAGCGCGTCGGCCTGGTGCTGATCGACGGCCGCCCACCGCCGCATGGCCCCCAGGTAGTTCCCCAGCGTCAGATGCCCGGTCGGCTTGATCCCACTGAAGACCCGCGTCATCTCTTCTCCACCTCCTGGTCGAGACCGCCGTCCCCGGCCGGCCGACCCTCTGGAGGGAGATACGAGAAACGGCCGCCGAGGCGGCGGCCGTTGAGTGCATACGTAAGCACGGCCGCCGTCAGGCGGCCCACCACAGCTGGGTGTACGTACGCGTCGTCATGCGTCCCACAGTACGCCGCCGGGGTGCCACATGGAGTGAAGTTGACACGCCCTGACCCGATCCGTAGTGTTCTCCGAGTTGTCCGACGTGAGCGCCGACTTCGGTCGGTCCCCGGACAGCCACTCCGCAAGTACCAACCACTATTCGACGACAGTCGATCTGTCTGCCGTCGTTTCATTGGCATGCGTATTTAAGGAATGAGGAATCCGCGCTCGACAGAGCGCAGCCCCCGATTAGCTCGGGAGCAGGGAATCCGCTAAAGTCTCACTCGTCGGAACGGCCCAACGGCCGGGAAGACAAACCCCGCTGACTGGGAGTCAGGCCCGAAAGGATCTGATAGAGTCGGAACCGCCGGAAAGGGAAACGCGAAAGCGGGAACCTGGAAAGCACCGAGGAAATCGGATCGGGAAACGGTCTGATAGAGTCGGAAACGCAAGACCGAAGGGAAGCGCCCGGAGGAAAGCCCGAGAGGGTGAGTACAAAGGAAGCGTCCGTTCCTTGAGAACTCAACAGCGTGCCAAAAATCAACGCCAGATATGTTGATACCCCGTCTCCGGCCGGTCTTCCGGTTGGGACGAGGTTCCTTTGAAATAAACACAGCGAGGACGCTGTGAACGGTCGGGCCTATTCCGCCTGACTGTTCCGCTCTCGTGATGTGTGCACCCGATTACGGGTAAACATTCACGGAGAGTTTGATCCTGGCTCAGGACGAACGCTGGCGGCGTGCTTAACACATGCAAGTCGAACGATGAACCACTTCGGTGGGGATTAGTGGCGAACGGGTGAGTAACACGTGGGCAATCTGCCCTTCACTCTGGGACAAGCCCTGGAAACGGGGTCTAATACCGGATAACACTTCCACTCTCCTGGGTGGAGGTTAAAAGCTCCGGCGGTGAAGGATGAGCCCGCGGCCTATCAGCTTGTTGGTGAGGTAATGGCTCACCAAGGCGACGACGGGTAGCCGGCCTGAGAGGGCGACCGGCCACACTGGGACTGAGACACGGCCCAGACTCCTACGGGAGGCAGCAGTGGGGAATATTGCACAATGGGCGAAAGCCTGATGCAGCGACGCCGCGTGAGGGATGACGGCCTTCGGGTTGTAAACCTCTTTCAGCAGGGAAGAAGCGAAAGTGACGGTACCTGCAGAAGAAGCGCCGGCTAACTACGTGCCAGCAGCCGCGGTAATACGTAGGGCGCAAGCGTTGTCCGGAATTATTGGGCGTAAAGAGCTCGTAGGCGGCTTGTCACGTCGGGTGTGAAAGCCCGGGGCTTAACCCCGGGTCTGCATTCGATACGGGCTAGCTAGAGTGTGGTAGGGGAGATCGGAATTCCTGGTGTAGCGGTGAAATGCGCAGATATCAGGAGGAACACCGGTGGCGAAGGCGGATCTCTGGGCCATTACTGACGCTGAGGAGCGAAAGCGTGGGGAGCGAACAGGATTAGATACCCTGGTAGTCCACGCCGTAAACGGTGGGAACTAGGTGTTGGCGACATTCCACGTCGTCGGTGCCGCAGCTAACGCATTAAGTTCCCCGCCTGGGGAGTACGGCCGCAAGGCTAAAACTCAAAGGAATTGACGGGGGCCCGCACAAGCAGCGGAGCATGTGGCTTAATTCGACGCAACGCGAAGAACCTTACCAAGGCTTGACATACACCGGAAAGCATTAGAGATAGTGCCCCCCTTGTGGTCGGTGTACAGGTGGTGCATGGCTGTCGTCAGCTCGTGTCGTGAGATGTTGGGTTAAGTCCCGCAACGAGCGCAACCCTTGTTCTGTGTTGCCAGCATGCCCTTCGGGGTGATGGGGACTCACAGGAGACCGCCGGGGTCAACTCGGAGGAAGGTGGGGACGACGTCAAGTCATCATGCCCCTTATGTCTTGGGCTGCACACGTGCTACAATGGCCGGTACAATGAGCTGCGATACCGTGAGGTGGAGCGAATCTCAAAAAGCCGGTCTCAGTTCGGATTGGGGTCTGCAACTCGACCCCATGAAGTCGGAGTTGCTAGTAATCGCAGATCAGCATTGCTGCGGTGAATACGTTCCCGGGCCTTGTACACACCGCCCGTCACGTCACGAAAGTCGGTAACACCCGAAGCCGGTGGCCCAACCCCTTGTGGGAGGGAGCTGTCGAAGGTGGGACTGGCGATTGGGACGAAGTCGTAACAAGGTAGCCGTACCGGAAGGTGCGGCTGGATCACCTCCTTTCTAAGGAGCACTTCTTACCGAGTCCTTCGGGACGAGGTCAGAGGCCACTACGTCGGCAAACGTTCGACGGTGGTTGCTCATGGGTGGAACGTTGATTATTCGGCACACTTGATCGTCTTCTCCTTCTAGTACTGCTCTTCGGAGCGTGGAACGTTGAGGGGAGCGGGGAGTGTGCCGGGCACGCTGTTGGGTGTCTGAGGGAATGAACTTTCCTCAGTTGCCGGTCCCAGTGAACTCCAGCTTGAGGTTGGGGGTGATGGGTGACTGGTCGTTGTTTGAGAACTGCACAGTGGACGCGAGCATCTGTGGCCAAGTTTTTAAGGGCGCACGGTGGATGCCTTGGCACCAGGAACCGATGAAGGACGTGGGAGGCCACGATAGGCCCCGGGGAGTCGTCAACCAGGCTTTGATCCGGGGGTGTCCGAATGGGGAAACCCGGCAGTCGTCATGGGCTGTCACCCTTGCCTGAACACATAGGGCAAGTGGAGGGAACGCGGGGAAGTGAAACATCTCAGTACCCGCAGGAAGAGAAAACAACCGTGATTCCGGGAGTAGTGGCGAGCGAAACTGGATGAGGCCAAACCGTATACGTGTGAGACCCGGCAGGGGTTGCGTGTGCGGGGTTGTGGGATCTCTCTTTCACAGTCTGCCGGCTGTGAGACGAGTCAGAAACCGTTGATGTAGGCGAAGGACATGCGAAAGGTCCGGCGTAGAGGGTAAGACCCCCGTAGTCGAAACATCAGCGGCTCGTTTGAGAGACACCCAAGTAGCACGGGGCCCGAGAAATCCCGTGTGAATCTGGCGGGACCACCCGCTAAGCCTAAATATTCCCTGGTGACCGATAGCGGATAGTACCGTGAGGGAATGGTGAAAAGTACCGCGGGAGCGGAGTGAAATAGTACCTGAAACCGTGTGCCTACAAGCCGTGGGAGCGTCGGATACGTGCTTGCACGTATCTCGTGACTGCGTGCCTTTTGAAGAATGAGCCTGCGAGTTTGCGGTGTGTTGCGAGGTTAACCCGTGTGGGGAAGCCGTAGCGAAAGCGAGTCCGAATAGGGCGATATAGTAGCGCGCTCAAGACCCGAAGCGGAGTGATCTAGCCATGGGCAGGTTGAAGCGGAGGTAAGACTTCGTGGAGGACCGAACCCACCAGGGTTGAAAACCTGGGGGATGACCTGTGGTTAGGGGTGAAAGGCCAATCAAACTCCGTGATAGCTGGTTCTCCCCGAAATGCATTTAGGTGCAGCGTCGTGTGTTTCTTGCCGGAGGTAGAGCACTGGATAGGCGATGGGCCCTACCGGGTTACTGACCTTAGCCAAACTCCGAATGCCGGTAAGTGAGAGCGCGGCAGTGAGACTGTGGGGGATAAGCTCCATGGTCGAGAGGGAAACAGCCCAGAGCATCGACTAAGGCCCCTAAGCGTACGCTAAGTGGGAAAGGATGTGGAGTCGCACAGACAACCAGGAGGTTGGCTTAGAAGCAGCCACCCTTGAAAGAGTGCGTAATAGCTCACTGGTCTAGTGATTCCGCGCCGACAATGTAGCGGGGCTCAAGCGTACCGCCGAAGTCGTGTCATTGCGATATATACCCCCAACGGGGATCGTGATGGGTAGGGGAGCGTCGTGTGCCGGGTGAAGCAGCCGCGGAAGCGAGTTGTGGACGGTTCACGAGTGAGAATGCAGGCATGAGTAGCGATACACACGTGAGAAACGTGTGCGCCGATTGACTAAGGGTTCCTGGGTCAAGCTGATCTGCCCAGGGTAAGTCGGGACCTAAGGCGAGGCCGACAGGCGTAGTCGATGGATAACCGGTTGATATTCCGGTACCCGCTGTGAAGCGTCAAACATTGAACCAGGCGATGCTAAGTCCGTGAAGCCGCCCTGGAGCCTTCGGGCAAAGGGGAGTGGTGGAGCCGACGGACCAGACCTGTAGTAGGTGAGTGATGGGGTGACGCAGGAAGGTAGTCCAGCCCGGGCGGTGGTTGTCCCGGGGTAAGGGTGTAGGCCGTGCGATAGGTAAATCCGTCGCACATGAGGCTGAGACCTGATGCCGAGCCGATTGTGGTGAAGTGGATGATCCTATGCTGTCGAGAAAAGCCTCTAGCGAGTTTCATGGCGGCCCGTACCCTAAACCGACTCAGGTGGTCAGGTAGAGAATACCGAGGCGTTCGGGTGAACTATGGTTAAGGAACTCGGCAAAATGCCCCCGTAACTTCGGGAGAAGGGGGGCCATGTCCGGTGATCCGATTTACTCGGTGAGCTGGGGGTGGCCGCAGAGACCAGCGAGAAGCGACTGTTTACTAAAAACACAGGTCCGTGCGAAGCCGTAAGGCGATGTATACGGACTGACGCCTGCCCGGTGCTGGAACGTTAAGGGGACCGGTTAGTCATGATTCGTCATGGCGAAGCTGAGAACTTAAGCGCCAGTAAACGGCGGTGGTAACTATAACCATCCTAAGGTAGCGAAATTCCTTGTCGGGTAAGTTCCGACCTGCACGAATGGCGTAACGACTTCTCGACTGTCTCAACCATAGGCCCGGTGAAATTGCACTACGAGTAAAGATGCTCGTTTCGCGCAGCAGGACGGAAAGACCCCGGGACCTTTACTACAGTTTGATATTGGTGTTCGGTTCGGCTTGTGTAGGATAGCTGGGAGACTGTGAACTCTGGACGCCAGTTCAGGGGGAGTCGTCGTTGAAATACCAGTCTGGTCGTGCTGGATGTCTAACCTGGGTCCGTGATCCGGATCAGGGACAGTGTCTGATGGGTAGTTTAACTGGGGCGGTTGCCTCCTAAAGAGTAACGGAGGCGCCCAAAGGTTCCCTCAGCCTGGTTGGCAATCAGGTGTTGAGTGTAAGTGCACAAGGGAGCTTGACTGTGAGACCGACGGGTCGAGCAGGGACGAAAGTCGGGACTAGTGATCCGGCGGTGGCTTGTGGAAGCGCCGTCGCTCAACGGATAAAAGGTACCCCGGGGATAACAGGCTGATCTTCCCCAAGAGTCCATATCGACGGGATGGTTTGGCACCTCGATGTCGGCTCGTCGCATCCTGGGGCTGGAGTCGGTCCCAAGGGTTGGGCTGTTCGCCCATTAAAGCGGTACGCGAGCTGGGTTTAGAACGTCGTGAGACAGTTCGGTCCCTATCCGCTGCGCGCGCAGGAATATTGAGAAGGGCTGTCCCTAGTACGAGAGGACCGGGACGGACGAACCTCTGGTGTGCCAGTTGTTCTGCCAAGGGCATGGCTGGTTGGCTACGTTCGGGAGGGATAACCGCTGAAAGCATCTAAGCGGGAAGCCTGCTTCGAGATGAGTATTCCCACCCACTAGATGGGGTAAGGCTCCCAGTAGACGACTGGGTTGATAGGCCGGATCTGGAAGCACGGTAACGTGTGGAGGTGACCGGTACTAATAGGCCGAGGGCTTGTCCATAGAGGCTCGCGTCCACTGTGTTGGTTCTGAAGCAACGACCGACGTCCCCCCAGGTTTGGGGGGTTTCCGGTCACAGTTTCATAGTGTTTCGGTGGTTATAGCGTGAGGGAAACGCCCGGTTACATTCCGAACCCGGAAGCTAAGCCTTACAGCGCCGATGGTACTGCAGGGGGGACCCTGTGGGAGAGTAGGACGCCGCCGAACAAATTTTGGGAAAGGCCCACGCCATATGGCGTGGGCCTTTCTGCGTTTAAGCTCGAATCTATGCGCTATGACCTGGTGATCTTCGACAATGACGGCGTGCTCGTCGACAGCGAGCCCATTTCCAACCGGCTTCTCGCCGCGTACCTCACTGAGCTGGGGCATCCGACGTCCTACGAGGACTCCATTCGGGACTACATGGGCTCGGCCATGCACCGGATTCACGACCTGGTGCTTGAGCGGACGGGCCGGCGGCTGCCCGAGGACTTCGACGATGTCTTTCATGCGCGTGTGTTCGCCGCGTTCGAGCGGGAGTTGAAGGCCGTGCCCTGTGTGGTCGATGTGCTGGAGAAGCTCGTCGGGGGTGGGGTGCCGTACTGTGTGGCGTCCTCCGGGAGTCACGAGCGGATCCGGGTGGGGCATCGGACGACTGGGCTCGATCGGTTCTTCGAGGACGGGCGGGTCTTCAGTTCGCAGGATGTGGGGCGGGGGAAGCCGGCGCCGGATCTCTTCCTCCATGCCGCGGAGCGGATGGGCGTTGCGCCGGTGCGGTGTCTCGTCGTCGAGGACAGTCCGCTGGGGGTGCAGGCGGCCGTCGCCGCAGGGATGGATGTCTACGGGTTCACCGCGATGACGCCTGCCGGGAGGCTCGGCGGGGCCACTCAACTCTTCTCCGACATGGGCGAGTTGGCTGACCTGCTGGTGTGATGCGGGGCGGTGGTGCGGTGCTGACATTTGTCATGCCGAGGGCTGGACGATCGTTTCTACCCGGGACCCGGCGTCGGCCGCGAAGCTGAGTGCATGACGACGAACACGGGGACCGCCAAGGCAAACAGCAGCAGGAGTCGGAGCGTGCTCCGGAACTTCGGGCCGCTGATCATCGATGTCGCGGTGCCCATCGGGGCGTACTACCTCCTGAAGAACGGCTTCGGGATGAGCACCCTGATGGCGCTCGGGCTGAGCAGTGTCGTGCCGGCCGTGCGGACGGGGTGGGGCGTGTTGAAGTCGCGCGAGGTCAACGGGCTGGCCGCTCTCATCCTGTTCGTGAACGTCATTTCGCTCCTGCTGAGCTTCGTGGCCGGTGACCCGCGGCTGATGATCGCCAAGGACAGCGCGGTCAGCAGCACGATCGGGATCGGGATCATCGTGTCCGTGGTGCTGGGCAAGCCGATGATGACCGCCGGCATGAAGCCCTGGGTGGTGAAGGGGGACGCGGGCCGGGAGGCGGCCTGGGCGCGGCTGCACGCCGGTTCGGCGCGGTTTCGGCGGGCCGAGCGGGTGTTCTCGCTGGTGTGGGGTGTCGTACTGCTCGCGGAGTGTGTGGTGCGGATCGTGGGGGCGTACTCCCTGCCGGTGGACACCATGGTCTGGGTCGGCAATGTGATCATGATTGTCGCCATGGGTGTGGGTTTCCTGGTCAGCGGTGCACTGGGTGCCGGTCCGATGGCCGCGATGGTCATCGCCGAGACCAAGGCGGGGGCGCCGGTGGAGGTCGGTCGGCCCGTCGACGTCGAGTCCCGCCTCGGCTCCGCCAACCTCGGCACGGCCAACCTCGCCCCCGCCAAGTAAAGCTGAGGGGAATTCATCTTTGGCTGGATCTACCCACCGGTACGCCGGGGCCCTACGCTCGCCGCCATGACTCATGTGCTGCGGCGCGGCAGGGCCTCGTTGGCGTTGAGCTTCTTCGCTCAGGGTGTTGCGTTTGCCCTGCTGGTGACCCGGATTCCGGCCATCCAGGACCGGTACGGCGTCTCCGACGCGCTGCTGCCGGCCTTCCTCGCCGCCGTTCCGATCCTCGCCGGCGTCGGCAGTGTCACGACCGAGCGGCTGGTGAAGCGAATACCGCCGAGCCGGGTGCTGCGCTGGTCCCAGCCCGTCGTGCTGCTGGCGCTGCTCGGCGTCGGGGCGGGGGAGCGGATGGTCGAGCTCGGGGTGGCGCTGGCCGCGTTCGGGCTGGCCGTGGGGGCGTTGGACGCCTCGATGAACATGCTCGGGGTGAGCCTGCAGCGGTCGTACGGGCGCAGCATCATGCTGAGCTTCCACGCGGCGTACAGCCTGGGCGGGATCGTGGGGGCCTCGCTGGCGTGGGTGGGGGCGCACTGGGATCTGGCGCTGTTCGTGTCGTATCTGCCGGTCGTCGTGGTGCTGCTGCCGGCTGCTCTGGTGGGGAGTCGGTGGTACGTCGACGGGGGCGCCGGCAAGGAGGCCGTGCCGGAGGGCACGGACGCGAGCGGGCCCGTCGTCTTCAAGTGGCTGTTGCCGCTGTGTCTGGTGATGACCTTCGCCTACATCGGGGACTCGACCGTCTCCAACTGGAGCGCGAAGTATCTCCAGGACGTGCTGGGCAGTTCGGAGCAGATGGCGACAGTGCCGTACAACGTCTACATGGTGACCACGCTGGTGGGGCGGGCCCTCGGGGACTTCGGGGTGCGGCGGTTCGGGGCTGTGGTGGTCGTGCGGGGCGGGTCGCTGGTGGCGGCGGCCGGGTTCGCGGTGGTGGCGTCGGCGCCGGGGGCTTGGATCGGGATGCTGGGGTTCACGCTGGTCGGGGTGGGGCTGTGTGTGCTGGTGCCGCAGACCTTCGCTGCGGCCGGGCGGTTGTTCCCCGGCGCTTCGGATGCGGCCGTCGCGCGACTCAATGTCTTCAATTACGTGGGCTTTTTGATCGGGTCGCCGTTGGTGGGGGCGCTCGGGGACGCGTGGAGCTATCGCGGGGCCATGCTCGTGCCGATGGTGTTGGTGCTGGTGACGCTCGGGTACGCCCGGTCGTTCGCCGCTCAACCGGACCGATACGGTGACGGGCATGAGCGGCCGCGCACAGTTGATGTGGGATGAGGCAGTAACGGGCTATGACTTCGGGCCGGAGCATCCGATGGATCCGGTCCGGCTCGCCCTGACCCGGAGACTCGTCGACGCCTTCGGGCTCGACCGGGAGGTGGAGGTCGTCGCGGCCAAGCCGGCCGGGGAGTCGACGCTGCGGCTCGTCCACCGGGAGGACTACATCGAGGCTGTGAAAACGGCTTCCGTCGAGCCGAGGGCGGCGGACCAGTCGTACGGGCTCGGCACCGTGGACGATCCCGCGTTCGCCGGGATGCACGAAGTGTCGGCGATGATCGCCGGGCAGTCGGTCGGGGCCGCGGAAGCCGTGTGGCGCGGGGAGGCGCTGCACGCGGTGAACTTCGCGGGCGGGCTGCACCATGCGATGCCGGGCGGCGCGTCCGGGTTCTGCATCTACAACGACGCCTCGCTCGCGATCGCGCGGCTGCTGGAGCTGGGGGCCGAGCGGGTCGCGTACATCGACGTCGACGTGCATCACGGCGATGGCGTCCAGGCGGCGTTCTGGGACGATCCGCGGGTGCTGACGATCTCGCTGCACGAGCATCCGCGCACGCTGTTCCCGCAGACCGGATGGCCGGAGGAGACGGGTGGGTCGAGCGCCGAGGGGTCGGCGGCGAACGTGGCGCTGCCGGCCGGTACTGGGGACGCCGGGTGGGTGCGGGCGTTCCATGCCGTGGTGCCGGAGCTGATCGCGGACTTCCGGCCGCAGGTGCTGGTGACGCAGCACGGTGCGGACACGCACTTCGAGGACCCGCTGGCGCATCTGGCAGTGTCGCTGGACGCGCAACGGGCCGTGCAGGTGGCGTGTCACGACCTGGCGCACGAGTACGCCGACGGGAAGTGGGTCGCCCTGGGCGGCGGCGGTTATGCCGTGGTCGAGGTCGTGCCGCGGTCGTGGACGCATCTGGTGGCCATCGCGGCGGGGTGGCCGATCGAGCCCGAGGCGATGATCCCGGAGAGCTGGCGGCAGGAGGTCTTCGCGCGGACGCGGCAGCTGGCGCCGGCGCGGATGACCGACGGACGGTGGCCGGTGGCCTGGGCGGACTGGGAGTCGGGGTACGACCCCGCGGACCGGCTTGATCAGGCCGTACTGGCGGCCCGGCGGGCGGTGTTCCCGCTGCGGGGGCTGCTGCCCTAGCGGCGCCCCGCGCTGCGGGAACAGCGGCCGGGGTTCAGGAGCAGTGGCTCTGCGCGCTGTCGCCGTATATGTCGACGTCGGTCAACTGGCGCTCGCCTCAGACGTGTTGTGGGACCAGGGAGCCCATGGGCGGTCGTGGGCGGGCGCCGTGGGCGTTACGCCAACTGTGCGGTGTTTTCCCGTTCCAGCGGCATTTGCCCGCCCTATCCGTCACCATCGCTGACGTGTTGAGCACCGGCGCCCTCCGCGCCCATCTCCTCGCCGCGCACCTCGCCGGGCCCGTGGCCACCTCACGTGAGGAGAGCCTGCGGAGTTACCGGCTCTTCGCCGCTCGTGACCCGCGTGTGCTGCTCGGACTCGATCCCGAAGGGATCTGGGGGCAGCGCGAACTGATTGCGTTAATGGCAGAGAAGTGTGGTGTTTCGGCCGATCCGAACCATATTTCAGGCCAGGATGTGATCGATCCCGAGCTGACTCTGACCGCTCTGGATGCCTTCGCGGACCGCCTGGCGGCAGTCGCCCAGCGCCGGGCACCCGTCCTGCTCGGCACCGGACATCCCCATCGGCTGCTCGGCTTCTACGCCGCCCTGGCGGACGCGTTGTCGGCGGCGGGATGTGCCGTTCTCACCCCCGCGCATGGTCGCTGTATCGACATAACGACCCGGTTCGGTCTACGCACGTACAACCTTGCCTACGTACGAGGAGTCGCGCTGGTGCGGGAACCCGGCGCCTCGTGCCCCGGTTGTGAGCCCGGCGCACACACGCACTCACCCCTCCCGGTTCGCACCGCGCTGGCGGCCGCGGCGGAGGCCGGCGGGCCCATGCCCGAGCTGGTGATCGGGGATCACGGCTGGGTCTGCGGGGCAGGTCAGCTGGGGTTTGAGGCCATTGGTCCGGCCGATACGAATGACCCCGCGCTCTTTGTGGGGCAGGCCGAGGGGTCCGTGTCCGTCGTCGTTCCACTTGATGACGCTGTGCGGTCTGATTACTACCGGCCGCTTACCCGCTACGTACTCAATCGAGCGTGTCTGTCACAGTAGGTCGCCGATGGCTGCACCTCTTCCCCACTCGCATCACAGGCCCCTACATTGGGGAGTGAGCACGCAGCGACGAAGAGTCACCGGAAGGGGAAGCCGGTGGCCGTCGAGTGCGGAAGGTTCAGGTGTGTCATGGCTGCAGCTGGCGAGAGGCCTCTGAACGAGGTTCAGTTCCTTACCGTGGCGGAAGTCGCCTCGGTGATGCGAGTGTCGAAGATGACCGTGTACCGGCTGGTGCACAGTGGTCATCTGCCCGCGATCCGGGTGGGACGTTCGTTCCGTGTCCCGGAGCAAGCGGTTCACGAATATCTCCGCGAGAGCTACGTGGGGGTGGAAACCGCCTGACGGCAAAGGGCGAGAGGGGATCCTCAGGGCTGTTCAGGATTCCCCCTCGTCCCCTCGATTACGACCTCAGCGCTCGGGCGGGTAGGCTAGCCCCTCGTAGGTCGTATGGGCCCATGGCGCCCAACGCCGAGTGATGAGAAGTGAGCGAGGGTAGTCGTGGGCTCTGTTATCAAGAAGCGGCGCAAGCGGATGGCTAAGAAGAAGCACCGCAAGCTGCTCAAGCGCACGCGCGTTCAGCGTCGCAACAAGAAGTAAGCGGCGCCGCGAAAGCAGCGTGATTGTGGCCCCCCACCACACCGGTGGGGGGCCACACGCGTATCGAGGGCGGTGTGCGAAGGGCCGAACTCTGTGCGTATGCCTGGACCTGCGCCTGACCCATCCGGTCGTACGCAGGGAATTATCGTCACTTCGTGCATTGGGCGGTCATCACAGCGCAACATCGACCCGCTAGGTTGGCCGCACACGGGGAACTCGGCAGGGGTACGAGTGCTGGAAGGAAGGCGCTGATCTTGGGCAAGGTCGTGCTCGTGACCGGAGTGGCCCGTCAACTGGGGGGCCGTTTCGTACGACGGATCCAGCGTGACCCTCAGGTGGACCGGGTGGTCGCCGTGGACGCTGTCCCGCCCGAGCACCATCTGGGCGGTGCGGACTTCATCCAGGCCGACATCCGGCAGCCCACCATCGCGCGGGTGCTGGCGGAGAGCGGCGCCGACACCGTCGTCCACATGGACGTGACCGGAACCGCGCTGGGCAGCGGCAGCCGGACCACGGTCAAGGAGACCAACGTCATCGGGACGATGCAGCTGCTCGGCGCCTGCCAGAAGTCCCCCACCGTGAAGCGGCTCGTGGTCAAGTCCAGTACGAACGTGTACGGGTCGGCGCCCCGCGACCCGGCCGTCTTCACCGAGACGACCCCGCCCAAGTCCCTGCCCAGCGGCGGCTTCGCCAAGGACGCGGTCGAGGTCGAGGGCTATGTGCGCGGGTTCGCGCGGCGGCGGCCGGACGTCGCCGTGTGCGTGCTGCGGTTCGCCAACATCCTCGGCCCCTCCGCGGACACCCCGCTCGCCTCGTACTTCTCGCTGCCGGTGCTGCCGACCGTGTTCGGCTACGACCCGCGGCTGCAGTTCGTCCACGAGGACGACGTGATCGAGGTGCTCCGCATCGCCTCGCACGATCCGGAGCGGGGCACGCTCAACAGCGGCACGTTCAACATCGCCGGCGACGGGGTCCTGCTGCTCTCGCAGTGCTCTCGGCGGCTGGGCCGCCCTACCGTGCCGCTTCTGCTCCCCGCGGTCACCTGGGCGGGCTCCCTGGTGCGTACGCTGGGCATGTCGGACTTCTCACCGGAGCAGATCCGGTTGCTGACCCACGGCCGGGTGGTGTCCACGGACCAGATGCGAGAGACCCTCGGATTCAAGCCGAAGTACACGACGGCGGAGACCTTCGCGGAGTTCGCGCGCAGCCGCGGACCGGGTCTGCTGCCGCCGGAGGCTCTTGCGGGAGCCGTCGACCGGATCGCCACGCTGCCGGTGCTGGGCGGCGGCCACCTCCCGACGCAGAGCGCCAACTGAGGAGCGCATCAACGATGGCGGACGCCAAGGTCATTCCGTTCGACGACGACCGGTCCCGCGGGGGCGCCGTGCAGCGGCCGGCGCGGCGCCGGGGCACGGGGAGTCGGCGCAAGAGCGGTGAATCCGCGCTGGTACGCGAGGTCCAGCCCCTCCCCGGACGGTCCTTCGCGCAGGATGATGTTCCTGTGACACCTGAGGAAGAGCCGCCCCCTGTGAAGCCCCAGGACGACGACGGCGGCGGCGGACTGGAGCGGCGCATCGCGAGCGGTCTGGCCTTCCTGCGCCGCCGCCTCACCGGGGACTACGAGGTCGACGACTTCGGATACGACGAGGAGCTCACCGACCAGGTCCTGATGTCCCTGCTGCGCCCGGTGTACGAGAAGTACTTCCGGGTCGAGGTGAAGGGCGTCGAGAACATCCCGTCCGAGGGCGGCGCGCTGATTGTCGCCAACCACTCCGGCACGCTGCCGCTGGACGGCCTGATGATGCAGGTCGCCGTCCACGACCACCACCCGGCCGGCCGCCACCTGCGCCTCCTCGCCGCCGACCTGGTCTTCGTCCTGCCGGTGGTCAACGAACTCGCCCGCAAGCTCGGCCACACCCTGGCCTGCGCCGAGGATGCCGAGCGGCTGCTGGGGAAGGGCGAGTTGGTCGGTGTGATGCCGGAGGGCTTCAAGGGCATCGGCAAGCCGTTCGGCGAGCGCTACAAGCTCCAGCGCTTCGGCCGCGGCGGCTTCGTCTCCACGGCCCTGCGCAAGCGCACCCCGATCATCCCGTGCTCGATCGTCGGGGCGGAGGAGATCTACCCGATGATCGGCAACGCGAAGACGCTGGCCCGCGTCCTGGGTTTCCCGTATTTCCCGCTGACGCCGACGTTCCCGTGGCTCGGTCCGCTCGGTGCGGTCCCGTTGCCGACGAAGTGGACGATCCAGTTCGGCGAGCCGATCCCGACGGACGGCTATCCGCCGGAGGCTGCCGAGGATCCGATGCTGATGTTCAACCTGACGGATCAGGTGCGGGAGCAGATTCAGCACACGCTGTACAAGTTGCTGGTGCAGCGGCGGTCGGTCTTTTTCTGACGTGCCGGATTCGGCCGCGTGGGTGGTGGCCGGGTGCGGTGAGCCGGCGGACGGAGTCCGGCGCAGCCGTGCGAAGCCCGCGGAGCGGCGCGAGGGCGGCACTGGGAATCAGGTGCGGGAGCAGATTCAGCACAGCTGGATAAGTGGCTGTTGCGGCGGCGGTCGGTCTTCTTCTGAGTTCTCGGGGTGAGTTCTCCGGTCGGAGAAACGTTTGTACGACGATGGGGGCGCCCCTTGTGTGAGGGGCGCCCCCATCGTCGTAAGGCCGATTTCGCAGTGGCCTAGTTCGTGTCCTCGCTGTCGATGCCCAGGCCGGGCAGGAGGCCCGGGAGTAGGGGTGGGAGGGTGACGGCGGGCTCGGTGGTGGGGCTTGGGGTGGATGACGACGAGCCCGAGCTGCCGGTGTCCTTCGGGGGGTCGAGGAGGCCGCCGGTGCTTCCGCCGAGTAGGCCCTCGCCCTCGCTGCCGGAGCTCTCCGCCGAGTTGCTCGGGCGGCTGGAGCGGCCGTCGGAAGTGCCGCTGCCGCCGGCGCTGGGCCTGGCCGACCGGTCGGAACCGGACGTACCGCTGGACGCCGAGCCGGAGCCGCCGCGGTGCTTGCCCTCGCCGTCCTGAGCGGGCTGCTCCGGAAGCAGGGACTGAAGCGGGGCGACCTCTTGGTCTATGGCGTCGAACACCGACGACACCTCGTCACCGACGTCCCCGAGCTGGAGAGGGAGCCGCTCGCGGAGGCTGCCCCAGGCCGCGCGGTGCGAGCGGGAGAAGGTGGAGAGGGCCTGGATGGGGCCCAGGGAGCCCGGGTCGCGCTCGTACGCCTCGCGCAGCAGACGGTGCCCCTCCGCGGCGTCGTGCCGCATGCCGTACAGGGCGCGGCGGATCTCCGCCATCGACTCGTGGTCGAGTTGTCCGCCACGGTCGCGCTCCATCAGCCGCCGCGCCTCGCTCAGCCGGGTGGAGGCCTGGTCGAGATAGCTGCGCCCGCGCTCGTCGTCGCCGTCGGCCAGGATGTTGAGCTTGAAGTCCTCGATGCCGCGCTTGAGGCCGTAGAGGGAGTCGCCGGGCAGGGCTTCGGAACTCGCCGCGGCCACTCCGCCGAAGGCTCCCGCGGCGACACCGACGCTGAGTCCGCCCGCGGTGAGGCCCTTGGCGAGCCGTGAACGCGGCCGCAGTTTCCCCAGCGGGGACGCCCGGTGAGCCCCTCGTGCCCGATCGGAACGCTGCCCCGGCAGGGCGGGCGCCGATTCGACGCCCGTGGTGCCCTCCCGGAGCATGGCCTCCATCGCGGCCACGAGCTGGGCCCGCTGGATCACCTTGACCTCGGGGTCGAGCTCGGGCTTCGGCAGTTCGCCGAGGCCGGCGGTGAGGGCCAACAGGCGCCCTTGCTCGGTGTGTTCCGAAGCAGCCGGTGCCGGTGCCGAGGCATCGGGGTGCTCGGGCTGCTCGGCCGCCGAATCCCGGTCGGGCAGCTCGTCCAGGGCCTGGGCGAAGGCGTTCGCCCGCCGGTGTGCCGATACGTTCGCGATCACTGGCGGCACCTCCTCTCGTGATGACGGTCGACTCCCCAGGGGGTCCTGAGGGTTGCACGCCCTGACCACTTGCACACGATCGAGTGATCGAAGTCGGCCAGGGAGTGACCACAGGGAGCCTGCATCCCGCACAACGAGTGGCGCGGCACTTGGGTTACGGACTGCGGATGAACGGACCGCGAAGTCAACGGACTTTCACCGACGGTGAGTTGGAGGTTGCTCAGAGTGTTGGGTCGGTACCGGGGACGCGTTCAGCGCGCGTCGTCCGGCAGCAGTCGGGCCAGGGTGCGGACGGCCCGGTACTGGAGGGTCTTGATGGCGCCCTCGTTCTTGCCCATGACGCGGGCCGTCTCGGCGACGGAGAGGCCCTGGAGGAAGCGGAGGGTGACGCACTCCTGCTGCTGGGGGTTGAGTCGCCGTACGGCGTCGAGGAGTGCGGCGTTGGAGAGGGACTCCAGGACGGAGTCCTCGGGGGAGCGCTCGACCTCGTTGGCGTCGAGCATCTCGCCGGTGGTCACCTCCAGCCGGAAGCGGCTGGACTTGAAGTGGTCGGCGACGAGGTTGCGGGCGATGGTCACGAGCCAGGCACCGAAGTCCCGGCCCTGCCAGGTGAAGGTGCCGATGCGGCGCAGGGCGCGCAGAAAGGTCTCGCTTGTGAGGTCTTCGGCGGTGGCCTTCCCACCGACGCGGTAGTAGATGTAGCGGTAGACGGTGTCGCTGTACTGGTCGTAGAGCCGGCCGAAGGCGTCGGCCTCGCCGGCCTGTGCGCGTTCGACGAGATCCATCATTCGAGCGCTGTCGCTGTCCGCGGCGGGTCGGCGGGCGGTGGCCGCGCCGGCCGTGCGTCCGCGTCTGCCGACGGCGGCGCCGCCGTCGGCGAGCGCGTAGCACGGGCCTACGGGCACGGTGGTTACGGCGAGGGCGGGGACGGCGTACGCGGTGGGGACGAAGCCGCGCAACAGGTCTTTGACCGTTGCGCGCAGCGTAGCCAGGCCCGAGGCGTCAACCCCGACGTGTGGGTACACGGGACTCCCAGAGGCAGAGCTTCCATCACGTGCAGTGCGGGACCGTTCACCCGTCGTAGCGACGGAGGGGTACCGGTTTGCGTCTGAGGAGAATAACGCTTCGTGCAGGCACTGCTACGCCCAGTTGCTCAAATCACCGATTGCGTCTCTTCTGTAACCGATTGACGCCCGTTCAAGTGCCTGAGAGTGACCGTTTGTTGATCGAATGCTTCCGTGTTCCGGCTTACTCCGGGGCGTGTTGTGGCCGTGTGCAGCCAAGGGGACTGGACAGGGCGTTGCGGGGGTATGGGGTGCGGATTGGGTTGGTGGCCCGGGCGTGCCTCAGGGTTCGAACCTTTTCTCGCCTCCGCCGCCCCTACCCGTCCCTCCCCCAAGCTCTTCGAGCAGGGGGGACCCCCAGGGGGCTGCCGCCCCCGGACCCCCGCTTCAGCCCGAAGGGCCTCGTCCTCAAACGCCGGACGGGCTGAAAACATGCGGGACGGCGCCGAGAGGTGGTGCCCCCAACGCCGGACGGGCTGAAGGATGCGCCTGCCGGCGCCGAAAGGTGGTGCCCCCGCGGGTGGGGCTTGGGACGGCGGGACCTCGTCCTCGGACGGCGGACGGGCGGCTGCGGGGGTGTGTGGGCTCGTCCTAGCGGCGTCGGCGGTGCAAGGCGATTGCTGCTGCTGTGCCGCCTGCTACCGCGCCTACGCCTGCTGCTGCCGGGATGCCTACCTTCGCTGCCTTTCGGCCGGTGCGGTAGTCGCGTAGGCGCCAGTCCAGGCGGCGGGCGTGTTTGCGGAGTTTGGTGTCCGGGTTGATGGCGTAGGGGTGGCCGACCAGGGAGAGCATCGGGATGTCGTTGTGCGAGTCGCTGTAGGCCGCGCAGCGGGAGAGGTCCAGGCCTTCCGCCGAGGCCAGGGCGCGGACCGCCTCCGCCTTTGCCGGGCCGTGGAGGGGCTCGCCGACCAGCTTGCCCGTGTAGACGCCGTCCACCGACTCGGCGACCGTGCCCAGCGCGCCGGTCAGGCCCAGGCGGCGGGCGATCACTTGGGCGATCTCGACCGGGGCCGCCGTGACCAGCCAGACCCTCTGGCCCGCGTCCAGGTGCGCCTGGGCCAGCGCGCGGGTGCCCGGCCAGATGCGCTCCGCCATGTACTCGTCGTAGATCTCCTCGCCGATCGACATCAGCTCGGAGACTCGGTGGCCCTTGACGATGGAGAGGGCGGAGTCGCGTGCGTCCTGCATGTGTTCCGGGTCCTCGACACCGGCCAGCCGGAACCACGCCTGCTGCCAGGCGAACCTGGCGAGGTCGCGTGTCTCGAAGAACTTCCGTTTGTACAGGCCCCGGCCGAAGTGGAACAGCGCGGCACCTTGCATCACGGTGTTGTCCAGGTCGAAGAAGGCCGCGGCCTTCTCGTCGCCGAGCACCGGGAAGTCCGGCTCGGCCTCCGAGACCTCCGTCGCCTCCTGCGAGGACTTGCGCGCTGCCTCCGCCGAGGCCTCGCCAGCCAACACGCTCCGCGCCGTGGCGGAGCGCCTACGGGGAGTGAGCCATCCAAGAGCGGCCATGACCGTGAGCATAGCCAGTTTGTTCGGTGCTACCGGAGTCGAGAGGTTTGGAGGTTGTGAACTCTCCGCGACCGCGCAGTTAAACAGTGTGGTCGGGCGACGGCCGGTGATCCGCGCGCCGGCGCGCGAGAATGGCTGACATGAGCCCCCTGTTTCGTCGCGCCACGGCCAAGCCTCCGCAGGACCGTCTCGTGACTCTCATCGGCAAGCCCGACTGTCATCTGTGTGATGACGCACAGAGCGTTGTCGAGAGGGTCTGCGGCGAGCTGGGGGTTCGGTGGGAGGTGAAGGACATCAATCAGGACCCTCAACTGCACGACCAGTACTGGGAACAGATCCCTGTGGTGCTGGTCGACGGGGCGCAGCACACCTTCTGGCGTGTGAACGAGGATCGCCTCCGCAAAGCACTGACCGAGTAGTCCAAAGTCCTCCGGAAACGGCTTAGGATCGATGGCGACTTGGTCTCGGGGGCGGGCATCGTTGAGGAGTGTGTGCGGTTTTGCCCCCAAGAGTTGAGGAACGGTGGTGCGTATGCGCCGGTTCCACACCAGTGCGCCGGGCGTGCGTGAGCCCGGTCACGTTCGGCGGGCAAATCGGACACCATCTTTGTGCACGCGTTCACAAAGACATAGCCTGCATTCGACGGGGCGGTCATGTAGGGACGTGTGACCGCCTACAGCCCCGCTCTACCCGCAGGAGCACCGTGGCAACTGGCCGAACTCACCGACCGGCGACCCGTAGCCGAGGGATTCCCGAGGCCACCGTCGCCCGGCTTCCGCTGTACCTCCGAGCCCTGACGGCACTGTCCGAGCGCTCGGTACCCACGGTCTCCTCCGAGGAGCTCGCGGCCGCCGCGGGGGTCAACTCCGCCAAGCTGCGCAAGGACTTCTCGTACCTCGGGTCGTACGGGACGAGGGGTGTCGGCTACGACGTCGAGTATCTCGTCTACCAGATCTCCCGCGAGCTTGGGCTGACCCAGGACTGGCCGGTTGTCATCGTCGGTATCGGTAACCTCGGCGCCGCCCTGGCCAACTACGGCGGGTTCGCCTCCCGTGGGTTCCGCGTGGCCGCGCTCATCGACGCCGACCCGGCCATGGCCGGCAAGCCCGTCGCGGGGATTCCCGTGCAGCACAGCGACGACCTCGAGAAGATCATCGAGGACAACGGTGTGTCCATCGGTGTCATCGCGACGCCCGCCGGTGCCGCCCAGCAGGTCTGCGACCGGCTCGTGGCCGCCGGTGTCACGTCCATCCTGAACTTCGCGCCGACCGTGCTGACCGTCCCTGACGGCGTCGACGTGCGCAAGGTGGATCTGTCGATCGAGCTGCAGATCCTTGCCTTCCACGAGCAGCGCAAGGCGGGCGAAGAGGCCCACGCCGACGGCGCCGGACCGGCCGCCGTCACCCGCGACTCCGATGAATCCGCCGACCAGGGGCCCGACGGGGACGTACCCGCCGTGATGCCGGCATGAGTCTCCTCGTCGTGGGGCTGAGCCACCGCAGCGCCCCGGTCAGCGTTCTGGAGCGGGCCGCGCTGAGCACGGACGCCCAGATCAAGCTGCTGCAGGACACGGTCGCAGCCGAGCCGGCCACCGAGGCCGCGGTGCTCGCCACCTGCAACCGCATCGAGCTGTACGCCGACGTGGACAAGTTCCACGCCGGGGTCGCCGAGCTGTCCACGCTGCTCACCCAGCACAGCGGGGTGGGGCTCGACGAGCTCACGCCCTATCTGTACGTCCACTACGAGGACCGGGCCGTCCACCATCTGTTCTCGGTGGCCTGCGGGCTCGACTCCATGGTCGTCGGCGAGGGGCAGATCCTCGGGCAGATCAAGGACTCCCTCGCCAAGGCGCAGGAGCTGCACAGCGCCGGGCGGCTGCTGAACGACCTGTTCCAGCAGGCCCTGCGCGTCGGCAAGCGCGCCCACTCCGAGACCGGCATCGACCGCGCCGGACAGTCCCTGGTCACCTTCGGCCTGGAGCAGCTGGCCGAGGGCGGTGACGTGCAGGACTGGGCCCGGGGTAAGAAGGCCCTGGTCATCGGTGCCGGTTCGATGTCCTCCCTGG
This sequence comes from Streptomyces sp. NBC_01092, assembly GCF_045039535.1. Taxonomy (NCBI): domain Bacteria; kingdom Bacillati; phylum Actinomycetota; class Actinomycetes; order Kitasatosporales; family Streptomycetaceae; genus Streptomyces; species Streptomyces sp. NBC_01092. Next base: position 6,175,887 of record NZ_CP108659.1, read on the forward strand.
CCGCGGCCACGCTTGCGCGGGCCGGGGTCGCCGAGATCGTGATCGCCAACCGCACCCACGACAGGGCCGAGCGCCTCGCCGAGATCCTGAACGCGGCCGACGACACGGACGTGCTGGCCCGCGCGGTACCGATGGATTCGGTGCCGGTCGAGCTGACACGTGCCGACGTCGCCGTCTCCTGCACCGGCGCGACCGGCCTCGTCCTCACGGCCGAGGAGATCGCCGCCGCGGTCGAGGGCCGTACCGGTCGGCCGGTCGCCTTCGACGAGGAGAGCGGCAGCGGTCGTACGGCCGACAAGGCGCCCGCCCCCAGGACGCACGCCGACTCCGCCGACGTACGGCAGACCCCGTTGCCGCCCACCAGCGTCGGCACCGACGAGAACTGTCCGCTGGACCTCGCCGCCGTGCAGGGAGGTTTCTCCGTGCACGGGGAGGCCGCCGTCGCCGGTATGGACGCGGCCACCCTGGAGCAGCACGCGACCTGGGCCGCGGGCAGTGCCGTCGACCGCCGCGAGGCCGCCCGGCGCAGCCCCGAGGCCGACGCCGAGCTGATCACCGCGCTCGCCGCGACGGTCGCCACCGTCGGCCGGATCCCAGAGCGCCGCAAGCCCGAGCCCGTCGTCGAGGTGCCGCGCCCCGCGCCGGCCTTGTCGCTGCTCGACCTCGCCATGCCGCGCGACATCGACGCCGCCGCGCACCGGCTGGCCGGGGTGCGGCTGGTGGACATCGAGTCGCTGGCGGAAGCTTCCGCCACCGGGTCCGATCAGCGCACTTCGTCCGCGACTCCGATGGCGGCCGACGTCGACCAGGTCCGCCATATCGTCTCCGACGAGGTCGCGGCCTTCGGCGCGGCGCTGCGGGCCGCGCACATCACGCCCACCGTCGTCGCGCTGCGCACGATGGCCGCCGATGTCGTGGCGAACGAGATCGCCCGTCTGGAGGGCCGTCTGCCGGGCCTCGACGCCAAGCACCGCAGTGAGATCACGCAGACCGTGCGGCGCGTGGTCGACAAGCTGCTGCACGCCCCGACCGTCCGGGTCAAGCAGCTCGCGGCCGAGCCCGGCGGCGCCGGGTACGCGGACGCCCTGCGGACCCTGTTCGACCTCGATCAGGAGACGGTGGCCTCCGTCTCCCGCGCCGAGGACAGCACCGAGAAGAACCGAGGCCCACGATGACTCAGCAGGCACTACGGCTCGGCACCAGGCGCAGCAGGCTCGCCATGGCCCAGTCCGGGCAGGTCGCGGACGCCGTGCGCCAGGTGACCGGACGGCCCGTCGAGCTCGTAGAGATCACCACGTACGGCGATGTCTCACGCGAGGCCCTCGCGCAGATCGGCGGCACCGGCGTGTTCGTCACCGCCCTGCGCGACGCGCTGCTCAAGGGCGAGGTCGACTTCGCCGTGCACTCGCTGAAGGACCTGCCGACCGCGCAGCCCGAGGAGCTGGCCCTGGCGGCCGTCCCCGAGCGCGAGGACCCGCGCGACGTGATCGTCGCGCGCGACGCCCTCAAGCTCACCGACCTGCCGCGCGGGGCGCGCATCGGCACGGGTTCGCCGCGCCGGATGGCGCAGCTGAACGCGTACGCGCGCAGCCACGGGCTGGACATCGAGACCGTCGCGATCCGCGGGAACGTGGATACCCGGATCGGGTACGTGCGCGACGGCGAGCTGGATGCGGTGGTGCTTGCTGCGGCCGGGCTGCAGCGCATCGGCCGTATCGACGAGGTGACCGACTTCCTGTCGGTCGACACGGTTTTGCCCGCCCCCGGCCAGGGGGCACTGGCGATCGAGTGCACCGCGGACAACGCGGACCTCATCGCCGCGCTCGGGGAACTCGACGACCCGTTCACGCGGGTCGCCGTGACCGCCGAGCGCTCACTGCTCGCCGCCCTGGAGGCCGGCTGCTCCGCCCCTGTGGGCGCGCTGGCCGACCTTTTGGCCGACGGGCAGATTGTCAAGGAAATGCGCCTGCGGGGAGTTGTCGGCACGACCGACGGCACTCGCATGGTGCAGCTGTCCACCACCGGTCCCGTGCCCGAGACGCACGACCAAGCGCTTGCGCTCGGTCGCGAACTCGCTGACGAGATGCTTGCCCAGGGCGCGGCCGGTCTGATGGGGGAGCGAGCACAGTGAGCCCCACCACCCTTCCCGCCGGCCTTGAACACGGGCACGTCACCTTCCTCGGTGCCGGACCCGGGGATCCGGGGCTACTGACTCTGCGCGCCGTCGAGGCGCTGGCGAGCGCCGATGTACTGGTCGCCGAGCACGAAGTGCTCGACGTGGTACGCCGGCACGCCAGATCAGGCGTAGCCGAAGTGCACACGGACACGGGTCCCGATGCGGACACCGTCCCGGGCACAGGCACGCCTCAACTAGCGGTAGTTGACGGCGCGTCAACGACCGCTGGGCTACCCGCGGTGCGGGATGCCGCACATCTTGTCATGGAGGCCGCACGCGGCGGCAGGCGGGTCGTACGTGCGGTGTCCGGGGATCCCGGGCTGGACACGTACGCCACCGAGGAGATGCTCGCGTGCGCCGCGGCGGGTGTGCCGTTCGAGGTCGTGCCGGGTGTCGCGGCGGCCGTGGGCGTGCCCGCGTATGCCGGCGTGCCGTTGCGCGACGCGCAGGGCGCGGACGTCCGGTTCGTGGACGCGCGCACCGCGTCCGACCGGTGCTGGACCGAGGTCGGGGCGTCGGACGGCACGGTCGTCGTCTCCACGACGCTCGACGGCATCGGTGCGGCTGCCGGTGAACTGGTGTCGGCGGGGCGCAAGCCCGATACGCCGATGACGGTGACCGTCGCCGGTACCACCACCCGGCAGCGGACCTGGACCGCGACCCTCGGGACCATCGCCCAGACGCTGAAGCAGGCCAAGGTGCTGCCGTCGCCCGAGGGCGGGCGGCCGGTGATAGCCGTGGTCGGTGAGCGTTCCGCCGCAGCACAGCGCGACCAGTTGTCGTGGTTCGAGTCCAAGCCGTTGTTCGGCTGGCGAGTGCTCGTTCCGCGTACGAAGGAGCAGGCGGCTTCGCTCTCCGACCAGTTGAGGTCGTACGGGGCCGTGCCGCACGAGGTGCCGACGATCGCCGTCGAGCCGCCGCGGACGCCTCAGCAGATGGAGCGGGCCGTCAAGGGACTCGTGACGGGCCGTTATGAGTGGATCGCGTTCACCTCGGTGAATGCCGTGAAGGCCGTGCGGGAGAAGTTCGAGGAGTACGGGCTCGATGCCCGGGCGTTTGCCGGGATCAAGGTCGCCGCGGTGGGGGAGCAGACCGCGAAGGCGCTGATCGCGTTTGGTGTGAAGCCGGATCTGGTGCCCAGTGGCGAGCAGTCGGCCGCGGGGCTGCTGGAGGACTGGCCGCCGTACGACCCGGTGTTCGACCCCATTGACCGGGTGTTCCTGCCTCGGGCCGATATCGCCACGGAGACTCTGGTCGCCGGGCTCATCGAGCTGGGCTGGGAGGTCGATGACGTCACGGCCTATCGGACCGTGCGGGCCTCGCCGCCGCCGGCGGAGACGCGGGAGGCGATCAAGGGGGGTGGCTTCGACGCCGTTCTCTTCACGTCGTCCTCCACCGTGCGGAATCTGGTGGGGATCGCCGGGAAGCCGCACAACGTGACCGTGATCGCCTGTATCGGGCCTGCCACGGCGAAGACTGCTGAGGAGCATGGGCTTCGGGTGGATGTGATGGCTCCGGAGCCGTCCGTGCACAAGTTGGCCGAGGCGTTGGCGGACTTCGGGATGCGGCGGCGGGCTGCTGCTGTGGACGCCGGGGATCCGGTTACTCGGCCCAGTGAGCGGCGGCCGGGGGCTCGGCGGCGGCGGTCCACGACGTAGGTGTGTGACGGGGGGTGGGGGCGCGTGCCGGGAGGGTGTTTCGCCCCCGCCGCGCCCCCGCCGCCGTTACCCTCAGTCGCTGCCGACCGTGTGGCCGAAGCTGAGCAGGTTGGCCGGGTCGTAGGTCGATTTGTCCTTGCGTAGGCGGTCCAGGGTTTCCGGGGTCCAGGCTCGGGCTCGGTCCTCGGTGTTGCCCGGGGTGCCGTGGAGGTTGATCATCGTGTGGCCCGTGCCGTACGGGGACATCGCTTCGTGCAGGGACGTCGTCGCCTGCTCTATGGCTTCCGCTGTCGGCGGGGTCGTCAGGACTCCCACCGTTTCCAGGATGTAGCTCGCGTCCCGGGCGCAGATCGCGTCCTCCTGGCGGGCGGGGCGGGCCAGGGCGCCGCCCAGGTGGCGGAGCTCCACCATGAGGATGGGGTAGTCGGGGACCTCGGGGCCTGCCTGGGACAGGAACGTGCGCAGGGCCTCGGGGGTGAGGTCGCGCAGCAGGGCGCAGGACTCCCGCGCGGGGAGGGGGTCCTGCGGCTCCATGTGGATGCGGTCCAGGGCCGTGTACGGCATCTCCTCCACCGTGTCCACCGTCACCGGCGCCGCCGCGCGGATCGGGGCCAGCAGGCGTTCCCCTTCCGCCGGGTCCGAGGGCCAGGCGATGGCGACACGGGCCCAGAAGCCGCCGCGCAGCGGTTCGGGGATCTCCGGGATCGGGGGCAGCCGCAGCAGGGTGAAGGCGCTGCACATCTCGTCGGGCAGGGTTCGCGTCCAGTCGGTCCAGGTGCGCAGCACGGCCTCGGCGTGCTCGCCGGGGTAGTAGACGCCGCCGCCCAGGATCGTGGTGAGGGGGAGCAGGTCGCAGGTCATCGACGTGACCACGCCTACGTTGCCCTTGCCGCCGCGCAGTGCCCAGAACAGTTCCGGCTCGTGGTCGGGGTCGGACTCGCGCAGGGTGCCGTCGGGTGTGGCCACCTGGAAGGAGCGGACCAGGTCGGAGGCGTAGCCGTAGGTCCGGCCGAGGACGGGGAGTCCGCCGCCCAGCGTGTAGCCGACCGCGCCGGCGTCCGTGGACGTGCCGGCGAGCGCGGCCAGGCCGTGGGGTGCGGCCGCCTCCAGGACGTCCCGCCACTTGGCGCCGGCCGCGACCGTCGCGAGGCGCTTGGCCGGGTCGACGCGTACGTCCGTCATGCGGGCCGTGTTGATCAGCAGGCCGTGGGAGATCGGGAAGTTCGCTCCATGGCCCGTCGCCTGGACCGCGACCGGCGTACCGGTGGCCGTCGCCCAGCGCAGGGCCGTGACGATGTCATCGGCGCTCGTCGCGCCCACGACCACCTCGGGCGTGTGCAGGGCGGCCAGGTTGAAGCCGGTGACCTCGTCGGCGTAGCCGTCGTCGCCGGGGCGCAGCACCGGGCCGTGGATCTCGGAGAGGGCGAACAGGTCGGGCGTGTTGCGGTGGGTAGCGGTCATCGCGTCCTCCGTGGCGCGTGTACGGAGGGGCCTTGCGGGCGGGGGCTCGATCGAGGCCCTTGGGGTCGGCCGTTCGGGGCTTGTCTTCAGGATGGACCCGGGGCCGTGCGCGGCGCATGCGGGGCCGTCGTCGGCGCCTCGGCGTCCCGACGGCCAGTCGGCAAAGGTGCTGCCGGGGCGGGCGTAGCGTAGGTGGCATGACGACGTACGGATCCTTCCCCGGCACGCGGCCGCGGCGTCTGCGGACCACTCCCGCCATGCGGCGCATGGTCGCCGAGACCCGGCTGCACCCCGCCGACTTCATCCTCCCGGCCTTCGTGCGCGAGGGCGTCAGCGAGCCCGTGCCGATCGCCACCATGCCGGGCGTCGTCCAGCACACGCGGGACAGCCTGAAGAAGGCGGCGCTGGAGGCCGTGCAGGCCGGGGTCTCCGGGATCATGCTCTTCGGGGTACCCGAGGAGGAGAAGAAGGACGCCCTCGGGACGCCGGGCACGGATCCGGACGGGATCTTGCAGGTCGCCCTCCGGGACGTACGGGCCGAGGTCGGCGACGACCTGCTCGTCATGTCCGACCTGTGCCTCGACGAGACCACCGATCACGGGCACTGCGGTGTGTTGGACGCCGAAGGGCGCGTCGACAACGACGCCACCCTGGAGCGCTACGCCGAGATGGCGCAGGTGCAGGCCGACGCCGGAGCCCATGTCGTGGGGCCCAGCGGGATGATGGACGGGCAGATCGGGGTCGTCCGTGACGCGCTCGACCAGATCGGCCGCGAGGACGTCGCGATCCTCGCCTACACCGCCAAGTACGCCTCCGCCTTCTACGGGCCCTTCCGTGAGGCCGTCGCCTCCTCCCTGAAGGGCGACCGGAAGACCTATCAGCAGGATGCGGCGAACGCCCGGGAGGCGCTGCGCGAGCTCGCCCTCGACCTGGAGGAGGGCGCCGACATGGTGATGGTCAAGCCGGCCGGGCCCTACCTCGACATCCTGGCGCGGGTCGCCGACGCGGTGGACGTGCCGGTGGCGGCCTATCAGATCTCCGGTGAGTACTCGATGGTCGAGGCCGCCGCCGAGAAGGGGTGGATCGACCGCGACCGGGCGATCCTCGAGACGCTGACCGGCATCAAGCGGGCGGGTGCGCGCAACATCCTCACCTACTGGGCGACGGAGGCCGCGCAGAAGCTCGGCCGCGCCTGATCCGGTAGCGGGCCGACGCGGGTCCCGTCAGCGTCCGTCGGTCGCCGGTGGCGTCGTGGGCGCCGGCTCCGAGGGGCTGGTCGGGGTCGACGGGCCCTCGTCGCGCAGGCCCTGGCCGTCCTCGCACGCGGTGAGCGTGAACGCGGCGACCGCCACCAGCGTGGCGGCGAGCAGCCGGGCGCGGGAGCGAGGGGGGTGTGCGGACGCGGACATGGTGCGGCCCTCTCCATAGGTGGGGTTGGGGTCGGACCCCAGCCTGCGTGATCATCCGCCCCGTCCGCCACCGTCGGCGCTGAATTCGGGACGCCCGAGCGGCGGGACGGCCGCTGACCTGCGGGGACGGCAGGTCCCGACGGCTCGGCGCGGGACGCGGGAAGCCGTGCGAACCGGCGGGCGGGCCCTGTGTACGGCCCTGTGTACGGGACAGTGGGGTCCGTATCCCGGAAAGTCGCTTGTAGAGGGCACACAGTTCTCTAGGCTGCCCGGCACGAGCCGTCGCCCTCGTCGCCGCAGCCCAAGGAGCCGTGTCATGACCGTCACCGAGCCCGCGCCCCGACCCGCCCCGGCCGCCCTGCCACCGCTCGCGGCGCGGACCGGCGCCGTCGGCGGATCGCCCGTGCGGGACATCCTCGCCGTCACCGCCCGGCCCGAGGTCATCAACTTCGCGGGCGGGCTGCCGGCGCCGGAGCTGTTCGACCGGGACGGCATCGCAGCCGCCTTCCGGGACGTCCTCGCCGAGACCCCGGCGCAGGCCCTTCAGTACTCCACGACGGAGGGCGAGCCGAGTCTGCGCACCGGACTCGCCGCCCGCGTGTCGGCGCGCGGACTCGCGACCGACGCCGACGACCTGCTCATCACCACCGGCTCCCAGCAGGGGCTGGCGCTCCTGGCCACCGCGCTGCTGGACCCTGGTGACACGGTCCTGGTCGAAGACCCCTGCTACCTGGCGGCACTTCAGGCGTTCGGCCTCGCGGGCGCCCGGGTCGTGGCCGTGCCCGGCGATGCGGACGGCGTGGATCCGCAGGCGCTGGAGGAACTGGTGGCGCGGGAGCGGCCGAAGCTCTTCTACACCGTGCCCACCTTCCAGAACCCGACCGGCCGGACCTTGCCCGCCGAGCGCAGGGCGGCCGTCGCGCAGGCCGCCGCCCGGCGCGGGGTGTGGATCGTCGAGGACGACCCGTACGGCGAGCTGCGGTACGAGGGCGAGCGCGTGCCCTGGATCGCCTCGTACCCGGGCGCCGAGGACCGGACCGTGCTGCTCGGCTCCTTCTCCAAGGTGATGGCCCCCGGCCTCCGGCTGGGCTGGCTGCGCGCCCCGGCCGCCCTGCGGCGGGCCTGCGCGGTCGCCAAGCAGGCCGCCGACCTGCACACCCCGACCGTCAACCAGCTCGCCGCCGCCCGCTACCTCGGCGCCCTCGACCCACACGTGGCCCGGGTCAGGGACGTCTACCGCGAACGCCGCGACGCCATGCTCGCGGGCCTGCCCGGGGCCCTCCCGGAGGGCTCGGCCTGGAACCGTCCCGAGGGCGGCATGTTCCTGTGGGCCCGCCTGCCCCAGTCGTACGACACGACGGCCCTGCTGCCGCAGGTCGTGCGGCACGACGTCGCCTACGTGCCCGGCGCGCCCTTCTACGCCGGTGAGCCCGACCGGTCGACGCTGCGGCTGTGCTTCGTGACGCAGACGCCGCGGGAGATCGGGGAGGGGCTGCGGCGGCTGGGGGAGGGGCTGCGGGCCTAGCGCCTGCGGGCCCAGGGCCTGTGGCTCGCCGGCCTGGGGTCCTGGAGCCCGCGGGCCCGCGGGCCTAGGGCGAAGGGTCCAGGGCGGGTCGGGCCGTGGACGGCAGACGGGGACCGGCCGGTGTTCCTAAGGTGAAGCCATGTCCGACAGCTTGCGGTTCGATCTCGACGCGTACCTTCGGCGGATCGGTTGGGAGGGGGAGCGGCGCGCCGACGTGGCGACGCTGCGGGGAGTGCACCTGGCGCATCTGCGGGGCATCCCGTTCGAGAACCTGGACGCCCTCAGGCGCATCGCCCCGTCCCTCGACCCGGCCGACCTGATGGCCAAGCTGGTGCACAGCCGGCGCGGCGGCTACTGCTACGAGCACAACTCGCTCTTCGCGGACGCCCTGGAGGCGCTGGGCTTCGAGGTGACCCGGCTGGGCGCACGCGTCGTCGTCGGAGCCGACCGCATCGAGAGCCGGCCGCGCACCCACATGGCGCTGCTCGTCCGGGCGCCCGGCGACCCGCAGCCGTATCTCGCGGACGTCGGCTTCGGGGCCATCGGCGCGCTGCTGGAACCGGTGCCGCTGACCGCCGGTGTCGAGTTCCGGGACGCCGAGCGCCGGCACCGGCTCGCCCACGCCCCGCACCACGGGCCGCTCGAACTGTGGCTGCTGCAGGCCCACGACCGGGCGAAGGACGAGTGGGCCGACCAGTACGCCTTCACCCTGGAGCCGTTCGAGAAGCCCGACTTCGAGGTCATCAACTGGCACATCGGCACCAACCCGCGCTCGCCCTTCACCCAGCGTGTCTACGTCCAGAGCCTCACCGCCGAGCGTCACCTGCTCCTCAACGGCCGGCTCCTCACCGAGACGCGGGCGGACGGCACGGTCGTCGAGCGCGAGGTGACGCGGGAGGCGCAGGCGCGTCGGCTGCTGGCGCGGGAGTTCGGGATCGACGCCCCGGAGGGGATGACGCTGCTGCCCGCGTGAGGGCGGGCCGTCAGTCCCACCAGAAGTGCCAGGCCGGCTGGTTGAGCAGGCGGTTCTCGGCGTAGGCGCGGATGTTGGTGTCGTGGCTCTGCAGGATGTTGTCCGGGCAGAACGCGAAGTGCTCGGCGGCGACGGCCTCCGCCTCGGCCAGGGTGTCCGGCGGGAACGCCACGGAGACCAGGAGGTGGTCGAAGCCGAGCGCGACGACCCGTATGCCGAAGCGGTCCTCCCAGGAGCGGAGCACCGCGCAGAGGCGGGCGGTGTCGCCCTCGTGGTTCACCGGGCCCGTCCAGCCGATCGCCGCCGGAATGTCCGCGCTGCGGCGGGCCGGGACGAGGGCGAGGCGGGGGTCCTCCAGCAGGCTGCCGCTGTCGATCAGGGAGTCCGCGATGTCGGCGGCCACCGCTTCCGGGTCCACGGGTTCCGGGTCCACGGAGTCGGCGGCTGAAGCGGGGGCGCCGGCCAGGCCGGGCCACTCCTCCTGCGTCTCCCCGGCCGCGTATTCGTCCCAGAGCTCCGCCAGGATCTCGTCGGCGTCGTGATCTCCCGGGTACGACATCTCGTCCGGCATCAACTCCCAGTCCTGCGGGCCGCCATGGCGGCCGCCCGCGTCGACGACGACCGGCAGCAGGCCGGCGGTCCGCCGGGCCGGGGTCAGCGCGGCCCATGCGCCCGGCTTCGCCCGTCCGTCGGCGAGCCACAGCAGCGGCTCGTGCCACGGGCCCTCCGCGGTCTCGTCGAGGAGCCTTCCCGGCGGGAGTTGGAGGCCGAGAGCGGCACCGGAGGGGTCGCTCGTGAGCTTCGGCAGAGGGTTCGGAAGTGTCGCCATGACCGTGACTTTAGGGGGCGGCACTGACAACTCACTTCACCTCACCACTGTGCTGTCGAAGCACTCCGTACCGCCCCCCTCCGCCGGGTGGAAGCAGGCCCGCACCACGGTTCCGGGGCGGGCCGCGGTCATCGGGGTGTAGACGTAGGAGTCCGCGTCGACGCCGTCCCGGATCTCCGCGCTGCGGACGCCTCCGGCACGGGCCTTTCCGCCGTCGTCGCCGTGTGCCGACATCTCCAGCCGGTCGCCGACGCGTGTCCCCCACATCCGGGCCCAACTCGTCCCGCACTCCTGGCTGTAGCGCAGCTCCAGCCAGGCGCCGGTGGCGGTCCGGTACGAGGCGAGGGTCTCCGGCGCCGGGGCGCACTTCATGTGCATCGGGCTCTTGCCCTCGCAGACCTCTCCCCGGCAACGCGGCTCGACCGCGGACGCGGGCGGTGACAGCGACGCACGCGGCTCGCCGTCCCGGTGCGGCAGCAGCAGGACCACCGCGGCAACGCCCCCGACGGCCACCGCGGACACCGACGCGAGCACCGCGACGAGCGTCGCGCCGCGGTGGACGTCCCTGGCGTCGGCGGTGGCACCAGCAGGCGGGGCCTCCTCAGGAGGAGGTGGGGTCGGCGGCAGGATGCGCGGTCCCTGCGCCGTCCGTCCGCTCCCCTCCGACTCCGCGATCTCCCACAGGGCCACACAGCGCCCCTCCGGCTCGCCGGCGAGTCGGCACAGCTCCTGCACCGCGTCACGCGGAGGGAGCGTGCGGCCGTTGAGATAGCGGTCCCAGGACGACTTGCTGAACGCGGTCTTCGCCGCGAGCCCGGCCAGGCTCAGACCGGTGCGGCCCTTCAACTCCAGCAGCGCGGCGGCAAGTCGGGCCCGTTCCGGCGACGGCGCCGTCATCGCCGTAGGGCCTTCCAGGTGTGCGGCCCGATGATGCCGTCCATGACCAGCCCCGCCCGCTGCTGCGCCTGCTCGACCGCGCGTTCCGTCACCGGACCGAAGATCCCGTCGATCCCGCCCGGCGAGAAGCCCGCCCGACGCAGCAGACACTGCGCCTCTGCGACCTCGGGCCCCGCGTGGCCGTTCGCGAGGATGGCGCCCCGGGTGCGGCTGATGCCCGCGTACCAGCGGTCGTCGATCCGTTCGAGGAGGCAGGTGTACGTCGGTGCGGGCGGCCGCGAGGCCGGCGGGGACGCCGACTTGGCGGTCGCGGCGAGGGGAGCCGTCGGGTGTGCCACGTCGCCGTCGCGGCCGCTCAGCCGTACGACGAGGAGGGCGGCCGTGGAGACGGCCAGGACCAGCGCGACGGCCCCCGCGACCAGGGCGACGCGCAGCGAACGGCTGGTGGGGTGTCCGTGGGCGGCTGCATCGTCGAGGAACTCCGGCTCCGCGACGGTCACTTCCGGTACGGCCGCCTCGGCCCGCCGGTTCCCCCACGCCTCCGCGGCCACCTCGTGCAACGCCAGTAACCGCGTCGGATCCTCGTCCACGGCCCGGGCCAGCGCGTCGACGGCCTCGCGGGGCGGGAGGGATCTTCCGCCCAGATACCGCTCCCACGACTTCTGGCTGTACCCCGTCCGCGCCGCCAGCTGCCGCAGGCTCAGCCCGCTGTGGTCCTTCAGCCGGCGCAACCGCACCACCAACTGCCGTACACGCGGATCCAGCTCCGCGGGCAGCGCTGCCCAACGCGACATGTTCCCCCCATTCGCGTTCACGGTCCGGGCCCGCGGTCCGTGGTCAGCGGCCCCCGTGCCCCCGCCGCATTCTGCATCAGCATCCACGGGCCGCACCGGAAGTTGGTTCCGACACGGGTACGGAATCGGCCACCGCCCTGTCACAGGCGTCCCGCCGTGCCGTCCCGACGGGAGGTATCCGTGCAGGTCAGCGAGTGGGACATCCCGCCGTGACGTCACTTGTGCGGCAACTGTGGCAACCGTCGCCGCCCGCCGCGCACTCTCGTCTCACCAGCCGGCGGCAGGCGCCGCCACCCGAGCCAGAGCGAGAGGGAAACACATGCGACCGAACATCTGGACGAGGACCCTCGTCAGCGTCAGCGCCGTCGTGGGCCTTGCCGCCGCGGGCCTCGCGACCGCGGGCACCAGCTTCGCCGCGTCGGACGCGAGGCCGGCCGTGCGCTCCGACGTCGGCGTCCTCGCGGTGAACAACCTCGGCCTCAGCACCACGGAGGCCCGCTACGTCCAGTGCTGGATCCAGGACTACTGGGGCTACACCGGCGCCCTCGACGGGCAGCTCGGCACCAACAGCTGGAAGGCGCTGCAGCGCTGGCTCAAGGCGCACTGGGGCTACAACGACAACATCGACGGGATCGTCGGCCCCAACACCATCAAGGCCCTGCAACGTGACCTGAAGGCGCACCACGGCTACACCGGCGCGATCGACGGCATCGCCGGATCGGGCACCAAGGCCGCGTTCAAGGACTTCGCGGCCGACTCCAAGCAGTACTGCTGAGTCGTCTGAGTCGTCTGAGTCGTCGCCCCGACATGGCCGCGGCCCGTCCTCGCCGCGGGGGAGAGGACGGGCCGCAGCGTCACGTCAGGCGCTCAGAGCCGCTCGGGCGTCCGGATGCCCAGCAGGGCCATGCCCTGGTGCAGGGTCCGGGCCGTCAGGTCGCACAGGAACAGACGGTTCTGCACCTGCTCGGGCGTCTCGGCCTTCAGCACCGGGCACTTGTCGTAGAACGACGTGTACAGCGACGCCAGCTGGTACAGATACGCGGCCAGCTTGTGCGGGGCGTACTCCGCGGCCGCCTCGAAGACCGTGTCGCCGAACGCGTCCAGGTGCAGACCGAGCGCCCGCTCCGCCGCGTGCAGTTCCAGCTCCGGGTGCGCGGCCGGCTTCGTGTCGCCCGCCTTGCGCAGGATCGACTGAATACGGGCGTACGCGTACTGGAGGTAGACGGACGTGTCGCCGTTCAGCGACACCATCTGGTCCAGGTCGAACTTGTAGTCCCGGTTCGGCGACGTCGACAGGTCCGCGTACTTCACGGCGCCGATGCCGACCTGCGCGGCCCGCTCCTGGATCTCGGCCTCGGTGAGGTCCTGCGCCTTCTCCCGTACGACCTCGGCCGCCCGCTGCACCGCCTCGTCCAGCAGGTCCTCAAGCCGTACGGTCTCGCCCTCACGCGTCTTGAACGGCTTGCCGTCCGCGCCGAGCACCGTGCCGTAGCCCATGTTGTGCGCGGTGACCTCGTCGGTCAGCCAGCCCGCGCGGCGGGCCGCCTCGAAGACCATCCTGAAGTGGAGGGACTGACGGACGTCCACGACGTAGAGCAGGGACGTGGCGTGCAGGTCCTGGACCCGGTTGCGGATCGCCGTCAGGTCGGAGGCCGCGTAGCCGAAGCCGCCGTCCGCCTTCTGCACGATCAGCGGGACCGGCTGGTCGTCCTTGCCGCGGATCTCGTCGAAGAACACCACGAGCGCGCCCTCGGAGCGCACCGCGACACCCATCTCCTCCAGGAGGCGGGCGGTCTCGGGCATGCCCTCGTTGTACGCGGACTCGCCGACGATCTCGTCCTCGCGGATCTCCATGTCCAGCTTCTCGAAGACCGAGTAGAAGTAGACCTTCGACTCGTCCACGAACTGCTGCCACAGCTCCAGCGTTTCCTTGTCACCGGACTGCAGGGCGACAACCCGCTTACGGGCCCGCTCCTTGAACTCCTCGTCCGAGTCGAAGACCGCACGCGACGCCTTGTACACCCGGTTCAGATTGCTCATCGCCTGCTCGCCGTCGACGTCGGCCGCGGGGGCCAGCTCGCCGGGGTTCTCGAACAGGTACTGGATGAGCATGCCGAACTGGGTGCCCCAGTCGCCGATGTGATGCCGGCCGATCGTCTTCTCGCCGGTGAAGTCGAGCATGCCGCGCAGGGCGTCGCCGATGACCGCCGACCGCAGGTGACCGACGTGCATCTCCTTCGCCACGTTCGGCTGGGCGTAGTCGACGACCGTGATGCCCGCGTTCTCCTTCAGCGGCACGCCGAGGCGCTCGCCGTCCGCGTGCCGCGCGGCGAGGTTCTCGGTGATCGCCCTGTCGGCGATCGTGATGTTGAGGAAGCCGGGGCCGGAGACCTCGACGTCCTTGATCACGTCACCGGTGACGATGTTGCCGACGACCTCCGTCGCCAGCTCCCTCGGGTTCGACTTGGCCTTCTTGGCGAGGGCCAGGATCCCGTTGGCCTGGAAGTCGGCCCGGTCGCTACGTCGCAGGAGCGGGTCCGCGTCGGCCTCCGGCCGGGTGGCCGAGAGGGCGTTCGCGAGGCGCTGCTGGACTTGAGCGGTGAGCGACGTGACCGAAGCCATGGGGTGGGAGCCGTTCTCCTCGTGGGATGGGTAGACGTCGCCAGTATCCCATGGGGGGTAAAGGCGTTTTTTGCGGCTGCGGGCCGGTGGGGCCGGTCGCGCAGTTCCCCGCGCCCCTTTGAGGCGGCTGCGCCGCCTAAACTGGGTGCGCAGCTGAATTGACCGTACTGGCTGCCCTGGAGAAAGAAGGACGTGCCGATCGTGGCTCAGAGCACCGAGACCACCGACTGGGTCTCCCGTTTCGCGGATGAGGTCATCGAGGAGTCGGAGCGTCGGGCCCCGGGCAAACCGGTCGTCGTCGCGTCCGGACTCTCTCCCTCCGGGCCCATCCATCTCGGCAACCTGCGCGAGGTCATGACCCCGCACCTGGTCGCCGACGAGATCCGGCGGCGGGGGCGCGAGGTACGGCACCTGATCTCGTGGGACGACTACGACCGCTACCGCAAGGTGCCCAAGGGCATCGCGGGCGTCTCGGACGAGACCCACCTCCAGCACATCGGCAAGCCGCTGACGTCCGTGCCGGCGCCCGAGGGGTCGGCGTACCCGAACTGGGCCGAGCACTTCAAGGCGGCCATGGTCGAGGCGCTGGCCGAGCTCGGCGTGGAGTTCGACGGGATCAGCCAGACCGCGCAGTACACCTCGGGCGTGTACCGGGAGCAGATCCTGCACGCCATGAAGCACCGCGGCGACATCGACGCCGTACTCGCCCAGTACCGCACCAAGGCGAAGGGCGGCGCCAAGAAGTCGCAGAAGCCCCTCGACGAGGCCGAGCTGGAGGCCGCCGAGGGCTCCGGCGCGGCGAGCGAGGACGACGGCAGCCTCGGCTCCGCCGGGTACTTCCCGTACAAGCCCTACTGCGGCAACTGCGAGAAGGACCTCACCACCGTCACCGCCTACGTCGACGACACCACCGAGCTGACGTACACCTGCAACGAGTGCGGCTTCTCCGAGACCGTCCGGCTCAACGAGTTCAACCGCGGCAAGCTGGTCTGGAAGGTCGACTGGCCCATGCGATGGGCCTACGAGGGCGTCATCTTCGAGCCCAGCGGCGTCGACCACTCCTCGCCAGGTTCGAGCTTCCAGGTCGGCGGCCAGATCGTCGGGATCTTCGGCGGCAAGCAGCCCATCGGCCCCATGTACGCCTTCGTCGGCATCAGCGGCATGGCCAAGATGTCCTCCTCGCGCGGTGGGGTGCCCACCCCGGCCGACGCGCTGAAGATCATGGAACCGCAGCTGCTGCGCTGGCTCTACGCCCGCCGCCGGCCCAACCAGTCCTTCAAGATCGCCTTCGACCAGGAGATCCAGCGGCTCTACGACGAGTGGGACAAGCTCGACGCCAAGGTCGAGGACGGCTCCGCGCTGCCCGCCGACATCGCCGCGCACTCGCGCGCCGTGCGCACGGCCGCCGGTGAGCTGCCGCGCACGGCGCGCCCGCTGCCGTACCGGACGCTCGCCTCCGTCGCCGACATCACCGCCGGCCACGCGGACCAGGCGCTGCGGATCCTCTCCGAGCTGGACCCGCACAACCCGCTCGGCTCGCTGGACGAGGCCCGGCCCCGGTACGACAAGGCCGAGGCGTGGATCAACACGCAGGTGCCCGCCGACCAGCGGACCATCGTGCGCGAAGAGCCCGACGGCGAACTGCTGAAGTCCCTCGACGAGGCGTCCCAGCAGTCGCTGCGGCTGCTGCTCGACGGCCTCGCCGAGCACTGGTCGCTCGACGGGCTGACCCACCTCGTGTACGGCGTGCCCAAGGTGCAGGCCGGGTTCTCCGCGGACGCCACGCCCAAGGAGCTGCCGGCCGAGATCAAGACCGCCCAGCGGACGTTCTTCGCGCTGCTGTACCACCTGCTGGTCGGGCGGGACACCGGACCGCGACTGCCCACGCTGCTGCTGGCGGTGGGGCAGGAGCGGGTACGGCGCCTGCTCGGCGAGTAAGCCGCACGGGAAAGGGGCCCTCGGTCGAGGGCCCCTTTTTCGTGCTCTTCGTGCTCTTCGTGCTTCGGTTCAGGCGATGTGGTCCTCTTCCAGCTCCGCGTTGTAGAGCTTCGTGAACCGGTTGACCATGCGCTTGGCCTCGTCAGGCAGGAGCGCGGCGCCGAACTCCGCCTCCACGTTCTCGCTGAACTCGCGCGGGGTCGGGTAGCCCGTGCCACCGATCGACTTCTTGAAGACCTGGTAGTAGTCCTCCTCGGACGGGTCAGGGCGCTCCGGAGGACCGCCGCCCTCGCCGAGCTGGCGGGTGCGGTTGGCGGTCACCGGGATCGGGAAGGTGCCGGTGTCCTCCGGAGAGGGCTCCTGGGCGGGCGGTTCCTGCTGGAACTGGTCCTGGTACTGCTCGGCCCGCAGCTGCTCCTGGTACCACTCCTCGTAGTGCTCCTGAGGGTCGTACGTGGCGCTGTAGCCGCCCTGGTACTCGACCTGCCGGGGAGTGTTGAACCAGTCCTGCACATACTCCTGTTGCTCCGCGGCGGACGGGCCCGCCAGCTCAGGGCGCTGCTCCCCGGCCGGTGCCGTCCGCTGCTGCGGGACGGGCGCCGCACCGGTGGCGGCCGGCGTCGCCAGGGCGGCCGCCTCGGCCGCGGGATAGGCATCCAGGACCGGCTGCGGCGCCGGCGGCAGCAACGCGGGCTCGATGCCCGCCGCCGCCAGCCCCGCCGGAGCCGTCTGCGCCAACGGAACCCCGTAGCGCGCCAGACGCAGCGGCATCAACGACTCCACCGGCGCCTTCCTGCGCCACGCCCGGCCGAAGCGGGAACGCAGCCGGGCCTGGTACACCAGACGCTCCTGCTCCAGCTTGATGACCTGCTCGTAGGAGCGCAGCTCCCACAGCTTCATACGGCGCCACAGCAGGAACGTCGGCAGCGGGGAGAGGAGCCAGCGCGTCAGGCGCACGCCCTCCATGTGCTTGTCGGCCGTGATGTCCGCTATGCGGCCGATCGCGTGGCGGGCCGCCTCCACGGAGACCACGAACAGGATCGGGATCACGCCGTGCATGCCCACGCCCAGCGGGTCCGGCCAGGCCGCCGCGCCGTTGAAAGCGATCGTCGCGGCCGTCAGCAGCCAGGCCGTCTGACGCAGCAGGGGGAACGGGATGCGGATCCAGGTCAGAAGCAGATCCAGGGCCAGCAGCACACAGATACCTGCGTCGATGCCGATCGGGAACACATAACTGAAGTTCCCGAAGCCCTTCTGGATGGCCAGCTCTCGGACGGCCGCGTACGAGCCGGCGAAGCCGATGCCGGCGATGATCACGGCGCCGAACACGACCACGCCTATGAGAACGCGGTGCGTTCGAGTCAGCTGCGGTGGCGCGGCCACTCGTATTCCCCTCCCCTTGCGTGTTGTTGCGCGCAACAGGGTGGCACATCCATACGGCGTACGTTCCTCCGGTACGGCGCGAGCCCGGCCCACGAACGGGCCGGGCTCGAACAAAGGGCTTGGCTGAGCTGCGCGTTGTGACCCAGCGGCGAGCCGGGTGTGACAGTCAGCTCTTCTTCGCCGCTGACTTGGAGGGGGAGGCGGAGGCCGCCTTCGACGGGCTCGACGAAGGGGACTTCGAGGCCGACTTCGAAGGGGTGCCGCTCGGCGTGCCCGCGCTGCCCCCGTCGTTCGCCCTGCCCACCGCGGCCACGACCTCCTTGACCGCCTTCTGGGCCAGCTTGTTCAGGGAGTCCGCGCTCGGAGTCTTCTCGCCGGCCAGACCCGCGCCGTTGTAGTCCAGCGTCACGACGACGTTCTCGACCCGCGCCACGACCGTCTCCTGCTTGAAGGAACCCTCCTTCTTCTTCAGGTCGTAGCGCACCGCCGTCGCCTCGTCGCCCACCCCGGCGACCGGCGCCGACTTCAGGTTCTTCGCACCGGACGCCGACTTCGCGTCCCGCACCTGAGTCTCGTAGTACGCCTGCGCCAGCTTGTCGCCCGAACCACGTGTGACATCGGACTCGAAGCGCAGCAGGGAGACGTTGAGCCAGCGGAACTGCGAGCCCTTCACGCCGTTGTTGTCCAGGCTGCTCCAGGAGCAGGAGGCGCGCGTCGAAGCCTCGTCGGACGAGCCCCGCTTACCGGACTTGGCCTGCGGGACCAGGTCCTCCAGCGTCTTCTTCGCCAGCACCTTGCACGGCTCGGGAAGCGACTTGTACACGGCCGCCTGCACCGTCGGCGACGGGCTCGCCGACTCGGACGCCGACGTCTTCGTGCTGCTGTCGGCCGCCTTGTCGTCCGAACCGGAGTCCGAGGAACAGGCCGCGGCGACCAGCATCACGGGGACGACACCCGCGCAGACAAGGGCGCGGCGCAGGCCCCTCGCCCGCTGCTCGCGCTGGTCACGCCGGTCATGTTGGTCTCGCTCTGCAACTCGCTGCATGGTTCCTTCACTCATGACTGACACTCGTGGTTCCTGCGTTCGGATCGGGTCCGAGGGGCCACGGTACGCGGTGAAGAAGCTGTGTGGTCTCGTTTCGGTTACGTCGCACAAGGGCGTGGAGGTGTGAACGAGGAGCGCTAGTCCGACAGCGCGTCAGCCAGTTGCGCGGCCAGTTTCTGGGCCCTGTCCTGCATTTCCTCGCTGTCCGGGACCGTGCCGACGGTCGCCGGCTGCTCCTCGTACTCGATGGTCACGATCACGTTGGACGTGCGGAACGCCACAGTCACCGTGCGCTGCTGAGCCGTCGAACCGGAGCTGGCGAGCGCGTCGTCGAGGAACGCCTCGTCGCCGACGTCGTCCAGCACACGGGGCTGGAGTTCGGCGGACGCCGCGCCGTCGGTGGACGCGGACGCAGAAGGGGAGGTGGAGGACGAAACGGACGGGGACGCGGAGTTCGAGGCCGAGGAGGAGGGCGAGCCGCTCGGGCTGCCGCCGGGGCGGGTGGACGGGCCGGTCGACGGGTCGGTCGACGGGTCGTTGGTCGCGGAGCCCTCCGTGCCCTCCGTGCCCTCGGTGTCGCCGTCCGAACTCGTCGGCTCGGGAAGGTCCGCCGCCTCCTGCCGCGTCGCGAAGAGCTCCTCCGCCTCGCTGTCGTCGCTGACCGCGGTGTCGTACGACACCACACGCTCGAAGTCGACGGTGAGGTGGTCGGTCGCGTCGGCCGACTCCACCTTCCAACGGCAGCCGACCTTGCGGTCCGTGTCATAGGTGAGCGTCGGCGTGCCCTCGTACGCCTTCTCCTGCTGGTCGGCGTCCGTGAGCTCCTGGATGCCGGGCAGGAGCGAGTCGAGCGTGTCCTCGCCGACCACGCCGCACGGCTCGGGCAGCGTCCGGTACCGGCCGGGCTCGGCAGGCGCCGCCGCCGTGCCGGAGTCGCCGGGGTTGGAGTCGTCGGCCGTGCCGCCGCTGTCGGAGCTGCCGGTGCAGCCTGCCAGCAGCGCCGCGAGGAGCGCGGCGACGCCGGATACGTAGGCCTTCCGCTGCACGGTCAGGCTCCTCTCGACGGTGACTGGATGGTCGGTCCGCTGCCGGTCTCTCAGTGTCCCCGCTGGTTAATCGCTTGCCGCGCGGGGGCGCCCACTGGAGACAATGTGTATCGCACGCACTGCCGTGGACGCCGGTCCGTTGTCCTTTTTCATCGACCTTGGCGCCGGTTTTGCGATTTCAGGCTTGTGTTTTGTTTCCGGGGGATTGAGGACGATATGTCGTACGTGGAGATGCCGGGCGCGAAGGTTCCCATCCGTATGTGGGCCGACCCGGCGACGATCGAGGGCTCCGCACTGCAGCAGCTCCAGAACGTCGCGACCCTGCCGTGGATCAAGGGCCTCGCCGTGATGCCGGACGTGCATTACGGGAAGGGGGCGACGGTCGGGTCCGTCATCGCCATGCACGGGGCCGTGTGTCCGGCGGCGGTCGGGGTGGACATCGGCTGCGGGATGTCGGCGGTCAAGACGTCCCTGACGGCCAACGACCTGCCGGGGGATCTGTCCCGGCTGCGGTCGAAGATCGAGCAGGCGATTCCGGTGGGGCGGGGGATGCATGACAGTCCCGTGGACCCGGGGCGGCTGCACGGCTTCGCCACTGGTGGGTGGGACGACTTCTGGGGACGGTTCGACGGGGTCGCGGAAGCGGTCAAATTCCGTCAGGAACGTGCGGGGAAGCAGATGGGGACGCTTGGCAGCGGCAACCATATGATCGAAATTTGTCTCGATCAGTCAAATTCGGTTTGGCTCATGCTCCACTCCGGGTCCCGGAACATCGGTAAGGAGTTGGCGGAGCACCACATCGGTGTCGCTCAGAAGCTCCCGCACAACCAGGGTCTCGTGGACCGTGATCTGGCGGTGTTCGTATCGGATACTCCGCAGATGGCCGCGTACAGGAACGATCTGTATTGGGCTCAGGAGTACGCCAAGTACAACCGCGCGATCATGATGGGGCTCCTGAAGGATGTGATCCGCAAGGAGTTCAAGAAGGCGAAGCCGGCCTTTGAGGCGGAGATCTCCTGCCATCACAACTACGTGGCCGAGGAGCGGTACGAGGGCATGGACCTGCTGGTCACCCGCAAGGGTGCGATCCGCGCGGGCTCCGGTGAGCACGGAATCATCCCCGGCTCGATGGGCACCAGCTCGTACATCGTGAAGGGGCTCGGGAACGAGAAGGCCTTCAACTCGGCTTCGCATGGTGCGGGTCGGCGCATGAGCCGGAATGCCGCGAAGCGTCGCTTCACTGTGCGGGATCTTGAGGAGCAGACGCGGGGCGTCGAGTGCCGCAAGGACACAGGTGTCTTGGATGAGATTCCGGCTGCCTATAAGAACATCGATCAGGTGATGGCGCAGCAGCGCGATCTCGTTGAGGTCGTGGCGAAGCTGAAGCAGTTCATCTGCGTGAAGGGCTGACGGGCGAGGGCCCCGGTGAAACTGGGGCCCTCGTTCAATTGGTCATTGGTCGCGTGGCAGGCGGACTCGGCCGGTGCGCAAGCGCCAGAGCCGCATGTAACAGCTCTGCTCGGTCCTGCCGAGTTCCGTCGCCGCTGCCGCGTCATTGTTCAGCCTCAGCAGTACGCGGTCCTCCCATTCCTCCCAGCGGCGACGGTCGGGTGCGATCCTCATGTCGGCTGGGCGGATCCAGGCGGCGAGTGAGTCTGCGGCTGTTCGTTTCCGTTCCAGGGACAGGCAGCCCGGGTAGTAGAGGTGTTCGCTCAGAGCCTGGGCGGCCTCCGTCCAGTAGAGGATGTTGTAGATGTCGTCGCGGGCATTGCGCTTGATGGTGCGCTCGACTCCCGTGATCTTCACGGCGTAGCTGGACAGGTAGGCGCCGATCGCTGTGCTGGCCGTCGTGAGTGAGATAAAGGGCAGGCCTTGTCGTGTGTATCCCACTGAGCCGTCGGCATCGATAACGCCGCGCAGGTAGTCGCGGTCTGAGAACTCGACGCCTGGCGGGGTGATCGTCTTGGACTTGCGGCCGTACGGCAGGCCGAGTTCGTTGAGCTTGGTCCTGGCTTCGAGGGAGCACAGTCTCCAGACCACCGAGTTGTGAGTCTTGGCGAAGTTGGTCGACCGGGTGCGCTCGGTGATGCTGCTGTAGTACGGCGTCAGCTTCTGGAACCTGCGCAGAAGTTCCACGTCGCGGGCGTTGATCTCGACCGTTAGGCGCCCCTTTTGCCCCGCGCCTTTCGCCAGGTGCCCGTCCGCCTGCAAGAAGCCGAACATGTACGCGTACTCGGGGACCGTGAGGTCCATGAACTGGTGAACGCTAGGCTCGCAGTCAGCCATCAGGAAGCTGTTCCTCCCTTGCTGGTCAGGCCCTCGGATCGGGACCGGCATCCCGGCCGGGGGCCGTCATTTTGATGTTGTGGCGCGAGCCTAGATCGCCAGTTCAGCCTCCGTTCGGGTGATCGATGACGTTCACTCCTGTGAGTTACGCGGGCGTTCACGCCGTTTCTCAAGCAGGGCGCTGCGGAGGGCTGTCGAGAGGGCCCTCGGGTCCAGGGACAGGGCCTCGGAGACGTAGCCCTCGATCGAGCCGTAACGGCTCGTCAGGTCTGCCAGGAACAGGCGCAGGGCCGCTGCCGGGGCTCGGCCGAAGCCCAGCCAGGTGGGGGCGCGGCCGTTGTTGCGGAGCTTCCAGTCCGCGAGGAGGGCGGGAGCCGCACGTTCCGTGAGGGTGAAGTCCTCGATGATCGTGGGCTCCGGTACTCCGAGGAGGCCCAGGACCAGTGCCGCCAGCAGGCCCGTGCGGTCCTTGCCCGAGGCGCAGTGGAAGGCCAGGGGGGTGTTCGACTCCGCTGCCTTCGCCACCAGTTCCAGCGCGCTGCGGATTTCCTTCGTGCCGTCCTGCGCCACCTCCATGTAGCGCTCGGCCAGATACGGGCCGGGGTCCACATCGGGCGCCAAGGCCGCCTGGTTGTACGGGCGGTGCTCGATGCTGAGGTTGTGGTAGGTGAACGACGGGTGGTCCGGGATACGGCCGTTGTTCTCGATCTCCCACGGGTAGCGCAGGTCGATGACCGTGCCTATGCCCAGGGAGCGGAAGCGGGACCAGTCCGCGGTGCCCTCGCTCAACTTGCCCAGGGAGTCCGTGCGGTAGAGGCGGCCGGGGCGGACGCGGTGGCCGTCCGTCGTCGGATAGGCGCCCAGGTCGCGGAAGTTGTGCAGCGCTTCGAAGGGTATGTGTCTGTCCACGGACAGTGACCCTAGGCGGTCACTGTCCCCGGTGCCTGTGGGCTACTTCGGCGCGTGTGTCACCGCGTAGATCATCACGAACGCCACGATGTGGATGCCGAACAGGAAGTAGCCGAGCCACCACCACATCTGGCGTTCGTTGTGGGGGTCCTTGGGCTCGGGGCTGTCGGGGTCGGGTGGGGTCACAGGTCCCTGTGCACCTTCGTGTTGGACGCCTGGGCGCGGGGGCGGACGACGAGGAGGTCGATGTTGACGTGGCTGGGGCGGGTGATCGCCCAGGTGATGGTGTCGGCCACGTCGTCGGCCGTCAGGGGATCCGCCACGCCGGCGTAGACCTTGGCGGCCTTGGCCTCGTCGCCGCCGAAGCGGGTCAGGGCGAACTCGTCCGTCCTGACCATGCCGGGCGCGACCTCGATGACGCGGACCGGGCGGCCGACGATCTCCAGTCGCAGGGTCTCGGCGAGGACGTGGGCGCCGTGCTTGGCGGCGACATAACCCCCGCCGCCCTCGTAGGTGCCGTGGCCGGCCGTCGAGGAGACGACGACCACCGTGCCGTCGCCGCTCGCCTCCAGTTGAGGGAGGAGGGCCTGGGTGAGGTTCAGGGTGCCGATGACGTTCGTCTCGTACATCGTGCGCCAGTCGGCGGGGTCGCCGGTCGCGACCGGGTCGGCGCCGAGTGCGCCGCCCGCGTTGTTGACGAGGACGCCGATCGTCTTGAAGGCCGTCGCGAACTCGTCCACTGCCGCGCGGTCCGTGACGTCCAGCTGGTACGCCGCCGCCGAGTGGCCGGCCGCGTTGATCTCCTCGGCGAGCGCCTCGATGCGGTCCTTGCGGCGGGCGGTCAGGACGACCCGGTAGCCGGCCGCGGCGAGCTGCCGTGCCGTGGCGGCGCCGATTCCGCTGCTCGCACCGGTGACGACGGCGATGCGGGAGGCGGCGGACGGTGCGGCGGTGGCCATGGCTGCTCCTCGTGCGGTTCGAGTCGAGAGACTGTCCGGCCAGGATAGGCGGGCGGTGCGGTGGGACAATGAGACGGGTGATCCCCAAGCCAGGAGGTGGATCATGGGACAGGCACGTGAGGTCATGGATCGGCTCACCGCGGCGATCACGACGGCGGACTCCACGACCATCGCCGAGCTCTACGCGAAGGACGCGGTCGCCGTCACCCCGGACGGCGGGGAGCTCCACGGGCGGGACGACATCGCCGAGTACTGGCGTCAGATGACGCAGGCGGTCCCGGACGGCACGTACGAGTCGGTGCACGCGTACGAGGTCGGTAACACCGCCATCGACGAGGGCGTCTTCAGCGGCCGCAACACCGGGCCGATCCAGTTGCCCTCGGGGGAGACGCTGCCCCCGACGCAGAAGGAGATCAGGATCCGTGGGGTCGATTTCGCCACGGTCGACGCGGACGGGCGGATCGTCGACTACCGGCTCTACTTCGACGAGATGGAGTTCATGGGGCAGCTGGGGCTGCTGCCCGACGAGCCGTCCTGAGCCCGGCCGCGGCCGCCGCAGCCGGTGTCAGTTCCCTCGCGGCGCGTACATGATCACCGCCATGCCCGCGAGGCAGATCAGCGCGCCCGTGACGTCCCAGCGGTCCGGGCGGTAGCCGTCGGCGACCATGCCCCAGGCCAGCGAACCGGCGACGAAGACGCCGCCGTACGCGGCGAGGATCCGGCCGAAGTTCGCGTCGGGCTGGAGTGTGGCGATGAAGCCGTACGCGCCGAGCGCCATGACGCCGGCGCCGATCCACAGCCGGCCGCGGTGTTCGCGTACGCCCTGCCAGACCAGCCACGCGCCGCCGATCTCGAAGAGGGCGGCGACGACGAAGAGGGCGACGGAGCGCAGGACCAGCATGGTGATCAGCCTTGCATGCCGCCGTCGAGGGCCATCGGGCACCTGTGTCCCCGTGTCACCGGTGTCACCTGTGTCCCCGTGTCACCTGTTGGACGGCGCCTGCCGGGCGCCGTGCGTGGGATACATCGCTACGACCACATGGAGTGAGGAGCGGCGATATGCGGCGGATGCGGGTTGCTGCGGTGTGCGGTGCGGCCGTGGCGACGGCGGTCGGCGGGGCGGTTCCGGGCGCCTGGGCGGTGGGCCGGCCCCAGGCGGATCTCGCCTATCACGGTTCCGCCGACATGGTCGCGGGCCGGGTCGACGTGCGGTTCACGCCGCACAATCACGGGCCGGGCGCGGTGCCGGACTCCATGGTGCGGATCGGCTGGTCGCAGCCGCTGGCGGACGGGCAGACGCTGCCCGTGGGGTGTGCGCGGGAGGGGGAGCGCGCGGTGCTGTGCCGGACCGGGGCCCTGGGTGCGGACGACGTGGGCGAGCGGATCGGTCTTCAGGTACGGCTGCAGGGCGCGCCGTCGGAGGTGCTGCTGGAGTTCGACACGGTGGCGAGCGACGGGGCGGTGGCGGTGGACGAGGACCGGGTGGACGAGCGGCAGCGGGTGCTGGTGCTGGACACGGGGGACACGTACTACTTCTGACGCCCGCCCGGTGCCGCCCGGCGCCGTCCTGCGCCACCCTGCGCTTATGCGTCGGGGCCGTCGGCGTCGTAGCGCTCGCGGGCCCGGTGGACCTCGTCGAAGTGGGTCTCCGCCCAGGCCTTCACGGCCGTCAGCAGCAGGGCCAGGTTCTGGCCCAGCACGGTCAGCTCGTAGTCGACGCGGACCGGGACGGACGGGGTGACGGTGCGGGTGAGGAGGCCGTCGCGTTCGAGTGAGCGCAGGGTCTGGGTCAGCATCTTGGGGCTGACGCCCGCGATCTTGCGGCCGAGGTCGCTGTAGCGCATGGGGCCGGCGGCGAGGGCGGCGACGACCAGGCTGACCCACTTGTCGCTGATGCGGTCCAGGAGCTGGTTGGTGGGGCAGCTCTTGACGAACGCGTCGTACTCGATACGGGCCTGCTCGCGTCGCTGGGCCGCCGTCGTGGTCGCCATGGCTCACCCCTGGGGTAGGTACGCACTCTCAGGTAACTACTTACGAATGGATAGTAACTCTTCCTAGGGTCGTTCGCAGTGGCCGGGAGAGCGTCCCGCCCACACGCTGACGAACAAGGAGAGTCGCTGTGCGTGCTGTAGTGGTGAATTCGTTCGGCGGGCCGGAGGCCGTGGAGGTCGTGGAGACCGACGTGCCGGAGCCCGGTGCGCGACAGATACGGATCAAGGTCTCGGCGGCCGCGCTGAACCCCGTGGACGCGGGTGTGCGGGCCGGTGGCTTCGGAGGTGCGGGGCAGCGGATCGGGTTCGGCTGGGACGTCGCCGGGACGGTGGACGCGGTGGCCCCGGGGGCACCGTGGAGTGTGGGCGACCAGGTGGTGGCCCTCCACTACGGGCCGGTCAAGCCGCTGGGCACCCATGCGGAGTACGTCGTCGTGGACGCGGACGCCGTCGCGGCGGCCCCGGCGACGGTGGACGCCGTGCACGCGGCGACGCTGCCGCTGAACGCGCTCACCGCCGCGCAGGCGCTGGACCGGCTGGAGCTGGAACCGGGGCAGTCGCTGCTGGTGACGGGGGCGGCGGGTGCGGTCGGCGGGTACGCGGTGCGGCTTGCCGCGCACCGGGGGATACCGGTCAGCGCGCTGGCGCGGGAGACGGACGAGGAGTTCGTACGGTCGCTGGGGGCGGTGGGGTTCACGGCGGGCGATGTCGAGGCGGGCAGCTTCGACGCGGTGCTGGACGCGGCGTTCCTGGGGGAGCCGGCGCTGGAGTGGGTGCGGGACGGGGGTGCCTACCTGGGCGTCATTCCGCATGCTGAGCCGGCGTCGGTGCGGGGGGTGCGGACCGGGGCGGTCGAGGTGAGTGCCGATGGGGCGCGGTTGGCGGAGCTTGTGCGGTTGGTGGAGGACGGGGTGCTGACGACTCGGGTGGCGGAGACGTTCTCGCTCGACGACGCGGCGAAGGCGCATGCGCGGCTTGCGGAGGGTGGGGTTCGGGGGCGGTTGGTGCTGGTGCCGTGAGGGTCGGTGCCGGTGGGGTGGGTACTCCGCGGCCCGGGTTGGACGCGGCTGGCTACGCCGGTTCCACTCCCTGTGCGTAAGTCGTCGGCGGTACCCCCACCGTTGCCGTGAAGTCGCGGACCAGGTGGGCCTGGTCGGCGTAGCCGAGGTCGGCGGCGAGGGTGGCCCAGTCGACGTCGCTGCGGGTGCCGGCGCGTTCCAGGGCCTCGTGGATGCGGTAGCGCAGGATGCACCACTTGGGGCTGACGCCGACGTAGGTCGAGAAGAGCCGCTGGAGTGCCCGTACCGACAGGCCCTGTTCCTCGGCGAAGTCGCCGACGCGGCGGACCGTGCGGTCGGCGCGGATGTGCCGGACGAGGCTCATGGCCTGGTCGGCCTGGGGGTCCGGGGCGCAGGGGAGGGCCAGGAGGAAGGTGTTCAGGGCAGCCACGCGGGCGTGGTCGTCGGCCGGGGTGACGATCGTGCGGGCGGTGTCGGCCGTGGCCGGCGGGAACACCTCATGGGCGGGCAGCGCGCGGCCCGTCCAGCGGGACACCGGGGCCTCGGGGGCGTACGGGCGGAATCCGCCGGGCCGGAACTTCACCCCGCAGACCCGGCCCCGTCCGGTCAGCTTCCGGGTGTACAGGCCCAGCGCGACGCCGGTGACCTCGGCGTACGGCGGTCCCTCGTCCTCGTCCCACTGGAAGGTGAGATTGACGGCCGGGTGCGGGACGACGTGGGAGGCGTAGGGCAGGGGCAGGTCCCAGTCGATGAGCCAGTACCACTCGACGTACCGGCGCAGCGGCTCGGCGGGCTCGTGCCGGCGGAACCGTACGCGGTTCAGCAGCCCGGACGGGTCGACGATCCCGCGGGTGTCGTGGCGGGGTGCCTCCATGGCCGGATCGTACGTCGGGATTCGCCGGGCGGGGCGTCGCGTTTCTTCAAGAAGGGGCGGGGGCGGATTTCCTACGGTCGAGGCATGGATACGAACGGTGTGAAGACGTACGACATCGGTGAGCTGCTGGCGATGGCGCGCGAGCGGGCGGTTCCGGTGGTGCGCGGCATTCCCGACGAGACGCTCGCCGCGCCCACGCCCTGCGCGGAGTACGACGTGAAGGCCCTGGTCAATCACCTCTTCCAGGTGATCGTGCAGTTCCAGCGGCTGGCCGCGAAGGAGGCGTCGGACTTCGGCGACGCCCCCGACCGGGTCGCCGACGGCCCCGAGTGGCGCGAGCGGCTCGCGGACGAGGCGGACCGGCTGGTGGCGGCCTGGTCCGCGCCCGGTGCCGAGGACGGGACGACCGGCGCGTGGGACATGCCCGCGCGGCTGGTCGGCTCGATGGCGCTGCTCGATCTGACCGTGCATGTGTGGGACCTGGCGCGGGCCACGGGCCAGGACTACCCGGGTGCCGACGAGGCGGTCGTGGCGGAGCTGGCCGGCGCGGTGGACACGCTGGCGCCGACGGCCAGGAAGATGGGGGTGTTCGGGGAGCCGGTGGCGGAGCCCGAGGGTGCGTCCGGGTTCGAGCGGCTGCTCGCCCGGACCGGCCGGGATCCGCACTGGCGGTAGTCATGGCGGGCCGGGAATAGTCCCTGGCCGGTCGCCGTTCTCCGGGTATAGTTGAACCGTCAACAATCTGGAGGATGAGCGACCATGCAGTTCGGGATCTTCAGCGTCGGCGACGTGACACCGGACCCCACCACGGGCCGTACGCCGACCGAGCGCGACCGCATCAAGGCCATGGTCGCCATCGCGCTGAAGGCCGAGGAGGTGGGTCTCGATGTCTTCGCCACGGGTGAGCACCACAACCCGCCCTTCGTGCCCTCGTCGCCGACGACGATGCTCGGCTACATCGCGGCGCAGACGGAGCGGCTGATCCTCTCCACCTCCACCACCCTCATCACCACCAACGACCCGGTGAAGATCGCCGAGGACTTCGCGATGCTCCAGCACCTGGCCGACGGCCGGGTGGACCTGATGATGGGCCGCGGCAACACCGGCCCGGTCTACCCCTGGTTCGGCCAGGACATCCGCGAGGGCATCAACCTCGCCATCGAGAACTACGCCCTGCTGCACCGGCTGTGGCGCGAGGACGTCGTGAACTGGGAGGGCAAGTTCCGTACGCCGCTGCAGGGCTTCACGTCCACGCCGCGGCCGCTGGACGGGGTCGCGCCCTTCGTCTGGCACGGCTCGATCCGCTCCCCGGAGATCGCCGAGCAGGCGGCGTACTACGGCGACGGCTTCTTCCACAACAACATCTTCTGGCCGGCCGACCACACCAAGCGGATGATCGACCTCTACCGGTCCCGGTACGCCCACTACGGCCACGGCACGGCCGAGCAGGCCATCGTGGGGCTCGGCGGTCAGGTCTTCATGCGGAAGAACTCCCAGGACGCGATCCGTGAGTTCCGGCCCTACTTCGACGACGCCCCGGTCTACGGGCACGGCCCGTCGCTGGAGGAGTTCACCGAGCAGACCCCGCTGACGGTCGGTTCCCCGCAGCAGGTGATCGAGAAGACGCTGAGCTTCCGCGAGTACGCCGGTGACTACCAGCGCCAGCTGTTCCTGATGGACCACGCCGGGCTGCCGCTGAAGACCGTCCTGGAGCAGATCGACATGCTCGGCGAGGAAGTCGTACCGGTGCTGCGCAAGGAGTTCGCCGCCGGACGCCCGGCCGAGGTGCCGGACGCGCCGACCCACGCTTCCCTGCTGGCCGAGAAGGAGTCGGAAGAGGTGACCGTCGCATGAAGCTCGTCGTCGTGTCCGCGGGGCTGAGCGTCCCGTCCTCCACGCGGTTGCTGGGAGACCGGCTGGCCGCGGCGGTGGTGGGGCGCAGTGCCGACACGGTGGACGTCGAGGTCGTCGAGCTGCGCGACCTCGCCGTGGAGATCGCGCACAACTTCACCAACGGCTTCCCCGGCCGGCGTCTTGCCGCCGCGATCGACGCGGTGACCTCGGCGGACGGGCTGATCGTGGTCACGCCGGTGTTCTCGGCGTCGTACAGCGGGCTGTTCAAGTCGTTCTTCGACGTGATCGAGAAGGACGCCCTGGCGGGTATCCCGGTGCTGATCGCCGCGACCGGCGGTACGGCCCGGCACTCGCTGGTCCTGGAGCACGCGCTGCGTCCGCTCTTCGCCCACCTGCGGGCCGTGGTCGTCCCGACCGGCGTGTACGCCGCCTCGGAGGACTGGGGCGCGGAGGGGCTGGACGGGCGCGTCGAGCGGGCGGCGGGGGAGCTGGTGGGGTTGATGCAGGGGCTGTCGGGAGTCAGGACGGCCGCCGCGGACGACCTCACGGTGGTGCCCTTCGCCGAGCAGCTGGCCGCGCTGAACAGCCCGTCCGGCGATTGAGGACGAGGCCGTTCAGGCCGAAAAGGGGGTCTGGGGGCGGAGCCCCCAGGGGCGGCCGTGTGAGGGTGTGAGCCCAGTAAGAAGGGCAACTGCAGCGCAGCCCACCCGGCCGAACCGCCGGAGGCCTTGGCAGACTGAACCCGTGTCCCAGACTGTTCTCCTCGCCGAAGACGACCGCGCCATCCGCCACGCCCTGGAGCGCGCGCTGACCCTGGAGGGCTATCAGGTCACCGCGGTCGCCGACGGCGTCGAGGCGCTGGCGCAGGCCCACCGCACGCCGCCGGACGTGCTCGTCCTGGACGTGATGATGCCCGGCATCGACGGACTCCAGGTCTGCCGGGTGCTGCGCGCCGAGGGCGACCGCACCCCGATCCTGATGCTGACGGCGCTCGTGGAGACCCAGGACCGCATCGCGGGCCTGGACGCGGGCGCCGACGACTATGTGGTGAAGCCCTTCGACGTGGAGGAGGTCTTCGCCCGGCTGCGCGCCCTGCTGCGCCGCACCAGCGAGACGAACGGCGCCGCCCCCGTCGACGTACCGAAGCAGGCCCCCGAGACCACCGGCCGGCTGATCGAGGCGGCCGGGCTGCGGATGGACCCGCAGGCGCGGCGGGCCTGGCGGGGCGGGCGGGAGCTGGAGCTGACGCGGACCGAGTTCGAGCTGCTGGAGCTGCTGGTGCGCAACGCCGGCATCGTCCTCGACCACTCCACCATCTACGACCGTATCTGGGGCTACGACTTCGGTCCCGGCTCCAAGAACCTCGCCGTCTACGTCGGCTATCTGCGCCGCAAGCTCGACGATCCCGGCGCGCCGCAGCTGATCCACACGGTGCGCGGGGTGGGTTACGTGCTGCGGGAGGACTGAGTGGGCGGCCCCGCGCGCCGTCGGCTCGCCCGGCTGCTGACCGGACGGCGGCGGACCGGGCTCGTCTCGCTGCGCTCCACCTTCGCCGTGTCCTTCGCGGCCGTGACCGCCGTGGTCACCGTCCTCGTCGGGCTGCTGTCGTACACCGCCGCCGCCCGCCTTGTACGGGTGGACCAGGAGTCCGTGTTCGACGAGGTCGTGCAGGACCTGCGCGGCGAGGTGCGCCAGCGGCCGATGCTGCCGGAGGACTTCTCCTCCTCGGCGCCGGGCCACGATCTCGTACGGCCCGCCCGTACCGATGTGCAGGTGCTGGGCCCCGATGGTGCCGTGGTCGACCCGGGGCGGCCCGGGCTGCCGGTCACGGGCGCCGACCGGCGGATCGCGGCCGACGGGACGGCCGGGCGGATGGTCCAGCACCGGGACGTCGACGTCGGCAGCGACGTCTACCGCGTCGCCACCGTCGCGCTCGGCGGCGGGCGGGGCGCGGTGCAGATCGCGCAGGAGTTCAGCGACACGGAGGACCTGCTGCGGGCGCTCCAGCAGCGGACGCTGCTGCTGATGTCGGCCGTGGTGACCCTCGCGGGGCTCTTCGGCTGGTGGCTGGCCCGGCGCATCACCCGCCGCCTGGTCGTCCTCACCGACGCGGCCGAGGACGTCGCCCGCACCCGGCAGCTCGGCATCCAGGTACCCGTCACGGGCTACGACGAGGTCGGCCGCCTCGGCCGGGCCTTCGACCGCATGCTGGGGCGGCTGGCCCAGTCGGAGGAGGACCAGCGGCGCCTCGTGCAGGACGCGGGCCACGAGCTGCGCACGCCGCTTACCTCCCTGCGTACGAACATCTCCCTGCTGCGCCGCATCGACGAGCTGCCGCCCGAAACCCGCGGCGAGCTGGTGGCCGACCTGGGCCAGGAGGCGCGCGAACTGACCGACCTGGTCAACGAGTTGGTCGATCTGGCGGCCGGGCAGTCCGACACCGAGCCGGCCCAGCGGGTGGACCTCGCCGACATCGCCGAGGACGTCGCGGTCGTCGCACGGCGGCGGACCGGGCGCCGGATCCTCGTGCGCGCGAGCGGGGAGACGGCGACGCAGGGGCGGCTCGGGATGCTCCAGCGGGCGGTGACCAACCTCGTCGACAACGCGGCGAAGTTCGACCGCGACGGCACCGCGCCGATCGAGATCAACGTCGCCGGCCCGGCCCGCCCGGGCACGGTCCGCGTAGAGGTCCTCGACCGGGGGCCCGGCATCGCCGAGGACGACCTGATTCGCGTCTTCGACCGCTTCTACCGCGCCGCCGACGCGCGTTCCCTGCCCGGGTCCGGGCTGGGCCTGTCGATCGTGCGGGAGGTGGCGCTGGCGCATGGCGGGGCGCCGTTCGCCTTCCGGCGGGACGGGGGTGGGACGGCGGTCGGGTTCACGGTGGGTGGTTCGGGTTGACGGGAAACTCCCCCAAGCTCTTCGAGCAGGGGACCCCCAGACGGGCTGGAGGGTGCGGGCCTGCGTCGAGAGGTGACGACGGCCAGGGGCCTACCGTGTGGCCGAAGCGGAGCACCATCGAGGGGAGGAGCGGCATCGTGCTGAGTGACGTGGAGCGCGCCGTACTGGCGGAGATCGACGACGCCGGGATCGGGCGGACGCTGCTGGAGTTGATCTCCGTGCCGAGTGTGACCGGCAGTGCGGCCGAGTCGGAGCTCCAGCATCTGCTGGCCGGGCGGCTGGAGCGGCTCGGTCTGGACGTCGACCTGTGGTCCATGGACCTGGACGCGCTGCGTGCGGACCCCGCTTTCCCGGGGACGGAGGCCGAGCGGGACGAGGCCTGGGGGCTGGTCGGCGTGACGGAGGACGGCGGCGACGGGCCCACCTTCGTGATGCAGGGCCACGTGGACGTCGTACCGCCCGGGGATCTCGACGCCTGGGACGGCGATCCCTTCGTGCCGAGGGTGGTCGGGGACGTCGTACACGGGCGCGGTGCCTGTGACATGAAGGCCGGGCTGGTGGCCCACCTCGCCGCGCTCGCGGCGATACGGGCCGCCGGAGTGCGGCTGCGCGGGCGGGTCGGCGTGCACTTCGTGGTGGGCGAGGAGGACGGCGGACTCGGCGCCTTCGGCACGCTGCGGCGCGGCCACCGCGGCGACGTCTGCGTCATCACCGAACCGACGGGCGGCGCGCTCGTCACCGCCAACGCCGGTGCGCTGACCTTCCGCCTCGCCGTGCCCGGCAAGGCGGCGCACGGCAGCGCCCGCGACCAGGGTGTCAGCGCGATCGACGGGTACCTGCCGTTGCACCGGGCGCTGGCCCGGCTGGAGACCGAGCGCAACCGGGACCCGCATCCGCTGATGGCCGAACACCCCATCCCCTACGCCCTGTCGGTGGGCACCGTGCGCGCCGGGGACTGGGCGAGCAGCGTGCCCGATCTGCTTGTCGCCGAGGGCCGGTTGGGCGTACGGCTCGGCGAGGACCCGGCGCAGGCGCGGGCCGCGTTCGAGCGGTGCGTCGCCGAGGCGTGCGCCGCCGATCCGTGGCTGCGGGACCATCCGGCGACGGTGACCTGGCCGGGCGGGCAGTTCGCCGGCGGCCGGCTGCCGGAGGGGCATCCGCTGCCGGAGCTGATCCGCGGCGCCCACGCAGACACCGGGGGAGCCGCGGACCCGCGCGAGTGCGGGGCGCCGTACGGCAGTGATCTGCGCCTGTACGCCGGGGCGGGGATCGCGACCTTGCAGTACGGGCCGGGGGACATCCGGGTCGCGCACAGCGAGCGGGAGCGGGTGTCGGTCGCCGAAGTGGTGGAGGTGGCAAGGACGTTGGCGGTGACGGTGCTGCGGACGGTCGGCACGAAGTGAGCCGGGACCCTGAGAGGGTCCTGTGCTCGTCCGTATGAAGTCCCGTGAAGGCAGTCACTGTTGGCCCAGGGCTCCGTACACTCCGTGACCGTGTTGACGTTGAAGGCCGGGCACGAAGTCGCCGGCCGCTACCTCCTCAGGGAACCCATCGGCAGGGGCGGGATGGGCGTCGTGTGGCAGGCGTGGGACGAGACGCTGAAGCGGACCGTCGCGGTCAAGTGCGCCCGCCCGGACGACGAACAGGCCGCCAGGAGACTCAAGAAGGAGGCGCAGTACGCCGCCCGGCTGCACCATCCGAACATCGTGCCGGTCTTCGACTTCGTCGAGGAGCCGGAAGAGGGGTCCGGCCAGGGGGCCGGCCAGGGGTCAGGCCAAGGGCCCGGCGGCGGATCCGGTGAGTCCACCTGCTGGATCGTCATGGAGTACGTCCCCTCCCGCAGCCTCGCCCAGCTCGTCGCCGAATCCGGCCCGCTGTCGCCCGAGGACGCCGGGTCCGTCGGCTGCCAGATCGCGGCCGCGCTGGCGAAGTCCCATGCCGAAGGCGTGGTGCACGGCGATGTCACGCCGGAGAACATCCTGGTCACCGAGGACGGCGTCGCCCGGCTGACCGACTTCGGCATCGCACGGGCCCTGTGGAGCGACGTCACCCAGACGCACACGCTCACGGCGGGCGTGGTGCGCGGCAAGCCCAAGTACCTCGCGCCCGAACTGGCCAAGGGCCGGCCCGCCGACGAGAAGGCCGACGTGTTCTCCCTCGGCGCCAGCCTGTTCGCCGCGGTCGAGGGCCACTCGCCGTACGGCGAGGTCGACCACCCGATGGCCTACGTCGCCCGCGCTGTCCAGGGCCACCTCGAACCCGCCGAGCGGGCCGGCCTGCTCACCACCCCGCTGACCGCGCTGCTGGAGCTGGACGCCCGTCGCCGCCCGGACGCCGCCGAGGCGCACCGGCTGCTGACGCGGGCCGCCCCGCCGCCCCCGGAGATCCAGGGCAGGCTGCACGACCAGCACACCCTGCACCTCGCCTCGCTCACCCTCCGGCTGCCGCGTGCCGTACGGCGTCGGCGGCGCCCGCTGGCGATCACGGCGGGGGCGCTGGCCGTAGCGGCCGCGGTCACGGCGGGGATCCTCGTCGCCACGTCGGGCGGCGACCCGGACGACACCCCCCGCGCCCCTGACGCGAAGCCCCCAGCCACGGCCGCCGCGCAGGCCGGCGCCATCGGCGACATCCGTACGGCCAACCCGTGCGGGCTGCTCGACGCCGCCTCGCTGAGCCGCTTCGGGGACACCGAACTCGACCCGGACTACGGCGAGTTGGACCGCTGCGACGTGCTCGTACTCGGCGCCGACGGGGACGAGCTCGCCGGTGTCGAGGCCAACTTCCTCAGTGAGGCCCGGGAGTTCGACGGCGGCCTGTCCGTCCGGCGGGTCGGCAGCGTCCAGGTCGCCGGCTTGGCGCGCGTCGGCGACCACTGCGAGCGGTACATCCGGACCTCCGACCGCCGGGGGATCATCGTCCGCGGGGAGCGGCGGGAAGCCGGCGCCCCCGATCCCTGTGCCCTGGCCGACGCCGCCACCGACTACGCGGTCACGGTGCTGGACCAGGGCCCGGTGCCCCGGCGCGCGGAGTCCTGGCCGGCCACCTCGCTCGCCCGCCTCGACGCCTGCAAGCTGCTCGACACCGCCGCGCTGAGGCGCGTACCGGACCTGGGGACCCGGCCGTCGGACTACGGGTTCGCCAACTGGGACTGCGAATGGGCGAGCGCGGACGGCGACAAGGCCTTCGTGGAACTGTCGTTCACCCGGGACAACCAGCTGGAAGACAACGGACGGCCGACGTCCGTCGCCGGAACGACGAGCTATGTCTCACCGGAGGAGGAGGGCGAGGGCAGCTGCGTCGTGTACGCACCGCACCGGACGTACACCAACTCCGTCGGCGACCGCACGACCGAGCTGTTCCGGCTGACCGTACGCGGGCAGCGGCCGGTCGAGCAGGAGTGCGCCACGGCCGAGGCCCTGTCTGCCGCCGCGGTGAGGAACATCGCCGCGCAACTGCCGGAGGGGACATGATCGTTGGCCAACGCCCCATGAACAACGGCCACACCCGTCCCGTCCCCGGCGGTGGCCGTGCCCTGCCGCCCACCCACGGCAGCCTCGCCCGGGGCGCCTCGGCCCCCGTCCCCGGCACGCTCTTCGCCCTCGCGCTCGGCGGTGGCATGGCGCTGGGCCCCGGCGAGGGCCGCGAGGTGCTGTTCGGGCGCAACCGGCCCGAGGTGCACATCTGTCTGGGCGAGGACGACCCCCAGGTCAGCCGCCATCACGGCACCAAGCTGGACGGCACCTGGGGCTGGACCCAGGCCCGCGCCAGGGCGACGTACGACGACCAGGGCGAGCCCCAGCGGATGATAGGCGTGAGGTCCTCAGTCCGTCGGGGGCTGGGTGCGCCGGGCGTACGCGCGGGCCGCGCGCGCCCGGTCGCCGCAGCGGGTGGAGCACCAGTGGCGGCGGCCGTGGCGCAGCAGGTAGCGGTTGCAGGGGGGTGAGCCGCAGGCCGTGAGGCGTTCGGCGTCGGGGGAGGTGAGCAGGTCGGCGGCGTCGGCGGCGAGGGTCGCCAGGGCGTGGTCGACGATCTCGGTGGTGGGGTGCGGGGCCGCGCGGTAGGGGCCGCCCTTCTCGTCCCACTGGAGCAGCGGAGCCGTGGGCACCCTGGTCAGCGCGTCGTTCACGGCGTTCAGCGCGGCCGGCAGCGCGGGCAGCGCCGCGACCCGTGAGTCGAACAGCGACCGGATCTGTTCCCGCAGCGCCCGCAGTTGCGCCGCGCACATCTCCCGCATCCCGGCGTCGACGGGAGCGAGGTCGCGCTCGACGAGCCACTCGTTCGCCGCGGCCGCGGTGCCGAGCTGATCCACGAACTGCCCGCCCGGCAGCGCGATGACGCTGTTGGCGAGGGCGAGCGACGGGTACTGCTCCGCGCCCGGCGCGGGCGGAATCGGCGGCTCGACGGTCTCCTTCGTGGCTCTCATGGCGCTCATGCCTCTCATGGTACGGAGTGCGGGAATCCGTGAGAGCGAGCCCGGCGCGACTCCGGGGGTCGCGCCGGGCGGGGGGAGGGAGGCTCGGCTCACATGTGCACCACCGGTGCCGCGGCCGCGGCCGCGTCGGTAGCCGGTGCGCCGCGCCGGTAGAGGACGACGCTGACGACCAGGCCGACGGCGAAGAAGACGGCCGACCACCAGTAGGCGGTGGAGTAGGCCTCCAGGCCGGCCTGCGCCTGGACGGCGGGGTCCCTGGGGTCGTGGCCGGCCAGGTAGTCGGTGGCGGCGCCGGTGGCCAGGGTGTTGAGCAGGGCGGTGCCGATGGAGCCGCCGACCTGCTGCATGGCGTTGACGGTGGCCGAGGCGACCCCGGAGTCCTTCGCGTCCACACCGGCGGTGGCCAGGCTCATGGCGGGCGCCATCACCAGGCCGAGGCCGAGGCCCGCCACGATCAGCGGGGGCAGCACGTCGGAGGCGTAGCCGCTGCTCAGGTCGAGGGCGGTCATCCAGACCATGCCTGCGGCGGCCAGCCCCATGCCCAAGGGCACGACCGGCTTGGGGCCGATGCGGGGGATCAGCATGCTGGAGGCGAGCGTGGAGGTCAGCATCAGCGAGGCCACCATCGGCAGGAAGGCCAGGCCGGTCCTGATGGGCGAGTAGCCGAGGCTCTGCTGGAGGTAGTAGGTCAGGAAGAGGAAGACCCCGAACATGCCGGCGCCGCTGATCAGGACGGAGACGAAGGAGGCGCCGCGGTTGCGGTCCAGCAGGATCCGCAGCGGCAGCAGCGGGTGCGCGGCGCGCGTCTGCCACCAGGTGAAGGCGGCGAGCAGTACGGCGCCGGCGGCCAGGTAGCCCCAGGTGGCGACCGAGCTCCAGTCGTGGCTCTCGGCGTTGGAGAAGCCGTAGACCAGGCAGAACAGTCCGGCGCCGACGAGGGCCGCGCCGGGGATGTCGATGCTGACGCCGCGGTCGCGGGTGGTGCGCCGGAGCAGGACGGCTCCGCCG
Source organism: Streptomyces sp. NBC_01092 (assembly GCF_045039535.1). Classification (NCBI taxonomy): domain Bacteria; kingdom Bacillati; phylum Actinomycetota; class Actinomycetes; order Kitasatosporales; family Streptomycetaceae; genus Streptomyces; species Streptomyces sp. NBC_01092. Next base: position 6,213,876 of record NZ_CP108659.1, read on the forward strand.
GCGAAGGCCACGGCGGCGAAGACGAGGTTGACGTAGAGCGTCCAGCGCCAGTCGAGGTGCTCGGTCAGGACACCGCCCAGGAGCAGGCCGATCGCGCCGCCGGCGCCGGCGATGGCGCCGTAGACGCCGAAGGCCTTGGCGCGTTCCTTGGCGTCGGTGAACGTCGTGGTCAGCAGGGACAGCGCGGCCGGGGCGAGCAGCGCGCCGAACAGGCCCTGTGCGGCGCGGGCGACGACGAGCATCTCGAAGCTGCCGGCGGCGCCGCCCAGAGCGGAGGCCCCGGCGAAGCCGACCAGCCCCACCAGGAAGGTCATCTTGCGGCCGAAGAGGTCGGCGATACGGCCGCCCAGCAGAAGCAGGCTGCCGAAGGCGAGGGCGTAGGCGGTGACGATCCACTGCCGGTCCCCGTCGGAGAACCCCAGGTCCTTCTGGGCCGAGGGGAGCGCGATGTTCACGATCGTGCTGTCCAGCACGACCATCAGCTGGGCCACGCCGATCACGGCGAGGATCCACCAGCGATTCCGGGGTGGTGCCTCGGCGGGCGGGAGGGGTGAGGTGCTGACGGGGGTGTCGGTGGAGGGGTGGGACATGACGGGCTCCGCTTCACGAGGGTGTCCGGCGAGGGTGGGGATGCTGCTCCGGCCGCCCTGACGGCTGTCAGATTCCCCTGACATCTGTCAGATTAGCTTCCGTCTGACAGGTGTCAAGTAAACTGTCGGCGACCCCGGAGGCTCGGGGCAGGCAGTGAGGGAGGCAAGGTGGGCGCGAGAGCCGAATCCGCTCGGCGGCCGGGACGCCCCGGCGCGGACACACCTGCGGTGCCGGAGGAGGAGAGCATCCTGCAGCGCGGGCTCGAAGCCTTCGCCGAGCTGGGATACGACCACGCCTCCGCGCGGGAGCTGGCCCGCCGCCTCGGCGTCAGCCACAACTTCATCAACGACCGCTACGGCTCCAAGGCCGCCTTCTGGCGCGCGGTGGTCGACTACGTCCTCGGGGGACACCTGGGCCGCATGCCCGAGGTGGATCCCTCGCTGGACGACGTCGAGCAACTGCGGCTGATCATCACCGGCTTCTACCAGGGCGCGGTGGACTCACCGCTGGTCGGGCGGCTCTTCGTCGAGGAACTCAACCGCGACACCGAGCGGTTGGACTACCTGTACGAGCGTTACATCACGCCGATGCTGGAGATCCTCGCCCCCAGCATCGAGCGGCTCGTGGCCTGCGGACGCATGGCGCCCATCCCGATGGACGTGCTGTTCTTCGCCGTCATCCCGCCGGTCTCCGGAATGGTGGAGGTGCCCCTGGCCCGGCGCCTGGGCAGGCCCGAGCACCCCTCGCCGGAGCAGCAGACCGCCACGGCCGAGACGCTGGCCGCACTGGTGGTCAACGGGCTGCTGGCGAGCGGGCCGGTGGCGCGGAGCTGACGTATCCCGGGTGGGGTCAGGAGGCGGCCGGCCCCCGCCCGACCCCGAGGACGTCGAGCATCGCCCGGGTTGCCGGGCTGGGGTTGAAGCGGCTCCACACCAGGTGCTCCAGGCGATGCGGCCCGTCCAGCACACGGACCAGCGCCAGTTCGGGATCGCCGGCCGCCAGGGGGCGGACGTATGCCGACGGGAGCAGCGCGATGCCGAGCCCGCGCGCGACCAGCCGGGAGATCAGCTCGACGACGCCGGCCTCGTAGGCGACGTCACGGACCAGGCCCGCCGCGGCGAAGGCCTGGTCGGACTGGGCGCGGGCGGGCGTCCCGGCCGCGAAGTCCACGAAGGTCTCCTCGGCGATCTCCGCCAGCGTGACCCGGGACGCGCCCGCGAGCCGGTGCCCGGCCGGCACAACGAGGGCGTGCTCGTCGTGATCGAGGACGAGGGCCTCCACGCCGGACGGCCGCTCGCCCTCCGGCAGGCCGAGGAAGGCGATGTCCAGTTCCCCGTCCCGCACGGCCGCGGCCAGCTCGTCACTGCGTCCGGAACGCAGGACGACGCGCACGTCGGGATACCGGGCGCGATAGCGCTGCAGCAGCTCGGGTACGTCCACGGCGGCCGTCGTGACGATCACGCCGACGGCGAGCCGGCCCCGCACCACCCCGGTCGCGGCGGCGGAGTCGGCGACCGCACGGTCGGCAGCGGCCAGGCACTCGCGCGCGGCGGCCACGAACGCGAGCCCGGCGCTGGTTGGTTCCACCCGGCGACTGGAGCGGGCGAACAGCTTGACCCCGAGCTCCCGTTCCAGACCGGCGATCCGGTGGCTCAGGGACGACTGCACCACAAAACACCGCTCCGCGGCACGGGTGAAGTTACGGGTTTCGGCCACGGCGACGACGTAACGCATCTGCTGGAGATCCACGGATGCATGGTTTCTGCTCATGGCTGCCATGACAACCATGCGTTGGAGTCATGAGGGCAGGCTGCGGAGACTGCTTCTCATGCATCCCTCGACCGAACGGTCATCGGGCCCGCCGCGGATCTCCCGCACGCAGCCACTGGCAACCGTCGCACTGACCGCCTTCGCTCCCGCGGCCTGGGGCACCACCTACGCCGTGACCACGGAACTCCTCCCGCCCGGCCATCCGATGTTCGCCGGGCTCGTCCGCGCCCTGCCCGCCGGGCTGCTGGCGCTGGCGATCACCCGCGTGCTGCCGCGCGGCGACTGGTGGTGGAAGGCCGGTGTGCTCGGCGCGCTGAACATCGGCACGCTGTTCCCCCTGCTTTTCCTGGCGGCCGAACGACTCCCCGGCGGTGTCGCTGCCACCCTCGGCGCGACCCAGCCGCTGCTGGTCGCGGGCCTGGCCATCGGGGCGCTGCACGTCCGGCCGACGGTCTGGCGCTGGGTCTGGGGGGTGCTCGGCCTGGCGGGCGTCGGCCTCGTGGTGCTCGGTCCGGAGGCCCGGCTGGACACCGTCGGGGTGCTCGCCGGGCTCGGCGGTACGACCGCGATGGCCGCCGGGACCGTGCTCACCAAGCGGTGGGGCCGGCCTCCGGGCGTCGGTCCCCTGACCCTCGCCGGTTGGCAACTGACCGTCGGCGGCGCGCTGTTGCTCCCGCTCACCCTCGCGATCGAGGGGGTGCCGCAGCGGATCGACGCCGGGGCGGCGGCCGGATACCTGTGGCTCGGCAGCGTCGGCGGGCTGATCGCGTACACGCTGTGGTTCCGCGGCATCGGACAGCTGTCGGTGGGCGCGTCCGCACCGCTGGTGCTGCTGTCTCCGCTGGTCGCGACCGTCATCGGCATCGCACTGGGCGAGTCCCTGAGCCTGCCCCAGTCCCTCGGCTTCGCCCTCGCCCTGGCCGCGTTGCTGGCGGCACAACTCGAATCCCCGACGGTGCCGGCGCGGGTGCTGATGCGGGGTGGGCGGGGCCTGGGGAGTCGGGGGCGGGGGGAGCGGGTTGGGGGAGGGCGGGTTCGGTGACGGTGGGGCGGGCTGGGGCGGGGTTCGGTGACGGTGGGTTCGGTGTCGGTGAGGTTGGGGGCGGGGGTTCGGTGACCGTGGGTTCGTTGGCGGCGGGGGAAAGGACGGCAGGCTCGATGACGGAGACTTCGACGACGGCGTTGGAAGTGGCCACGGGTTCGACGGCCGCGGAGGCGGCGACCACAGCTTCGGCGACGGCGGGTTCGACGACGGCGGTTTCGGTGAAGCCGCGCATGACGATCGCCGTGCTCGGCGCCACTGGCATGGTCGGCAGCCGGGTGATCGCCGAGGCGGCTGCACGTGGACACCGGGTGCTCGCCCTGTCCCGGAACCCCGGGGCCTTTCGGCATCCCCGGGACGGCGACCCGAACGTGACCCCGCTCGCGGTCGGCGCGAGCGACCCGGACGCCGTACGCGAGGCACTCTCCACCGCCGCCCCGACGGGCGCCCCGGACGCCGTCGTCCTGTCCGTGCGGACCTTCCCGCCCGACAGCGAGTTCCTGGTCGACGCCACCCGCACGGTGCTGGACGCCGCCGCCCGCCTCGGCACGCGCGTGCTGGTGGTCGGCGGTGCCGGCGCCCTGCGCAGCCCCGAGGACCCCGACCTGCCGGTGGCCGGCAACCGGGCGTATGTGCCCGCCGAGTACCGGGAGGTGGCGCTCGCCGGAATCGCCCAACTGAGAACCTGCCGGGCCCACGCCGACGCCGACTGGGTCTACCTGAGCCCGCCCGCCCTGCTCGAACCCGGCGAGCGGACCGGCCGCTACCGGCGGGGCACCGACACCTTGCTCACGGACTCGGACGGCCGATCGTGGATCAGCGCGGAGGACCTGGCAGTGGCGCTGGTCGACGAAGTCGAGACCCCCGGCATGGAGCGCCACATCACGGTCGTCCACCGGACCTCTGGCCGCTCAGGGAATCAGAATGCCGACCAGCAGGGCGAAGGGCAGAAAGATCAAGGGAACCGACATCAGCCAGCCCATGCGCGAGGACGTTCGTGAGCCGATGAGGAGGCAGAACGGCCCCATGAGGAGCAGGTAGAAGAAGAACACCGGAAAGACGATGAAACCCGCACCCGACCCCAAAGCGCCCTCCCCGGCTCCGGTATGTCTCTCGTCCCCGCACCTCGTAATTTGAACACGTTCAAATGCGACCTGTCCAGGACGCCGGCGCAACACAAGGGGCGGGGAAGGTGCGCCAAGGGCTCGCGCCGTCCAGCCGGGCAGCCTGGTCGATGCTCGGCGGGATCGAGCGGCAGAACGTGTGGAACTGGTATATCGAGAAGGCGTTGGCGATCAAGTCGGATGTCCGGGCGGCCTGTTGTGCAATCAGACCGCCCCGCAAGCCACATGCTGCGGACCAGTACGACGGCCGATGGCCGAGGCGTCCGGCAAGCGCTGATGGAGTGTCGTGGACGGATATCACAGGGAGGTACCGGTGCCGCAGCATCAGATGACGGACGAGCAGTTCCAAGACGCAATGTTGATCTGGAGCCATCACCAGATGGGCCACAGTCCGCGTCCGTGCTCGGCGGCGATCGGCCTGGGCAGCCACGATCTGGGTGTGGCCACTACTGCCGCTGATCTCTACCGCGCCGGCCTTTTCCCCGTCGTGGTGTTCAGCGGCGGCAACAGCCCCACAACCCGTGCCCGTTTCCCGCGAGGCGAGGCCGTCCACTACCGCGAGCACGCGCTGAGCCAGGGCGTGCCGGACGACGCGATCCTGGTCGAGCCGAAGGCCGCGAACACCGGCCAGAACATCACCTTCTCCAGAGAGTTGTTGGCCGAGGCCGGCGTGGAGGTCGAGTCGTTGCTGTTGATCTCCAAGCCGTACATGGAGCGCCGCTCGTACGCGACGTGCCGCAAGCTCTGGCCCGAGGCGCAGATCGTGTGCGCCTCCGAGCCGCTGGAGCTGGAGGACTACATCAAGTCCATCGGCGACGAGAAGCTCGTCGTCGACATGCTCGTCGGTGACTTGCAGCGGGTGATCGAGTACCCGAAGCTCGGCTTCGCTGTCGAGCAGGACGTACCGACGGATGTGTATGACGCATACGAGCGGCTTGTGCATGCTGGCTTCGACAGCCGACTCGCCGCTCTCTGATGGCGGTTCAGTCCCGAAGGTCTTGGACCATCACCGCGAACAGCGGTGAGTCGGCGAAGGGCTGCCGTTCGCCGACCTTCTTGTATCCCCACGACTCGTACAGTGCCTGCACTTTGGGGTGGTCCACGTCGACCAGAAGTACGGCGAGGTCTTCGGCGCGACCCTTCAACAGCGCTTCGTGCAATCGCTCGGAGATGCCCTGCTTGCGCCACCGGGGGCGCACCATGACCTCGGACACTGAATACGTGGAGGTGCTGCCCTCGCTTGGTTCGTACCCGCAGTCGCGCCACCACTCCCGACCGGATGTGGCCGGTGCGCCGTAGGCGAACCCTGTCGGTTCGCTTCCGTCGTACGCCACGACGCACGTGAAGCCCTCTGCGCTCGACCAGTGGTCGACGAACCAGTCGAAGCGCTGGTTGAACGGGTCGTCCATGTCGTCGGCGTAGGCGTCGGCATGGACGTCGATGAGCAACTGCCGGAAGCCCCCGGGGAGGTTTCCGTGCCGGAAGTGACGTAGGTCAATCACGCTCGACTCCATTCGGCTCGCAGGCGGTCCGACCAGTCTCGTGCGTAGGTGATAGAAGGGGCCAGGGTGAAGAGGTCCCGGTGGAAGTCGCCGATGAGGGTGCGCATACGGCCAGGGAGAGGATCGCCATCCATGATTGTGAAGACATCGGTGGCCGTGGCGATGGCTTCTTCGGCGTCTCCTTGATGGAGTTGGGCCAGGGCGAGTTGGGCGGTCGCCAGTGCCCTGTTGCGGCGGAAGCCGGGCGGGATCTTGGCCAGGGCGCGGTGTGCCATGGCTTCGGCGTGGGTGTGGCGTCCGCTGCGGTTGTTGACGATGGCACCGAGATGGTCGAGTTCAGCCTGACCGTAGAAGGCTGTCCAATGCGGACGTTCCCGCTCGCTGGCCTTGGCGAAGGCTTCTTGGGCTGACCCGAGCGAGCGAAGGGCGTTACGGCTCTCGCCGAGCGCCGAGTAGGCGAGAGCTGAGCGAACACGCCCCAGTGAATCGAAGAAGGGGTCCCTGCGGGCCGCCGTAGAGGCTTGTGCGGCCTGAGCTGCTGCGAGGGCTTCGTGCCAGTTGTGTCGTTGTGCGGCGAGGATCGCCAGGCTGACCCACACACTCATCTCCGTCGGCCCGTCCTGAGAGAGGCCGGCATACGTGGCGGATTCGTTCAGGTATCGCTGTGCCTGTTCGAGATTGCGGGCGTCGGTACAGGACCAGGCCGCCGCATCGGTGTACTCGGCGGCCAGCGTGTACAGGGCGCGGCGCACGCGTTCGCTGGCGCAGCGCTGCTGCAACTCAAGGGCGCTGTCGCGCCCCTTGAGGGCGGCTTTCTCCAGGTCTGCGTGGCCACCTTGATGCTGGTCGGCCGCGACAAGGGCGTTCAGTCCGGCGGCGACCCGAGCCACATCTGACATGCCGACGGCGCGGCGCTGGGCGACCAGGGGAACCGCGGGCGGCTGCGGTCCCGGTGGCCGAGGCAATGAAGGTGCGACGCCGCACAGGGTCCTCCTGCGGGTGGTGCATGGTGCGTGGTGCGCTGAACCCTAAGTCCTTGACTGGGCACCCGAACACCCGCTCCAGCGCCGCGCATGTACGGCCGATGGGGCGGCGGGACGTTCCGTTGAGCAGGTTGCGGACGGTGCGGGCGGAGACATCGCCGGGCCTGCCGGTGATCTCTGCCAGCGCAGTGTTCATCCGACCAGCCAATTCATCCTGGGTGAGCCCGAGTTCCTCCATCCGGCTCTTGAGGATGGCGTTCGCTCCCATGCCACCGACCGTAGACCGGCAGTCACCGACCGAACCAGACCCCAGGTCACGGGAACGCAAAGTCTTCCGGTTCGGGGCGGCCGGTGGGAGCTCGACCCTTCCTGTTCCTCTCGGGCCACAGGCCGTTGACTCGGTATCAGCCCGTCGAGGGCCTGATTCCCCGTCCTCGACGGCTTGGAGGAGAGCCCGCCCCGGCGCCACCCCGTCGCGGGGGCGGGCGTCCGCCCCGGAGGGATGTTCCTGTGACCATGACCGCAGCCCGACCTACTGCGACCGGTACCCCCGGTTATACGGAGACGATGCCGTGCGAGCCGGAGTCCGCTCGCCGGGCCCGCACGCTCGTCTCCGCCGCCCTGAGCACTTGGGGCATAGGCGAGTTGGCTGAGGCTGGGGTGCAGATCGTGGCCGAGCTGGTCAACAACGCCATCGACCACACCCGGTGCCGGAACGTCCGTGTCCTGGTCACGCGTCCAACCCAGGGCGTGGTGCGGATCGGCGTCGCCGACACCTGCAGTGAAGGCCCCGAGCTGGGCAGCCCCGACGACGACGCCGAGGAGGGGCGCGGCCTGCTCCTGGTCGAGGCCCTCAGCTGGAGATGGGGATACGACCGAAAGCGCTGGGGCAAGGTCGTGTGGGCCGAGCTGGAGGTCCCGGCGAAGTGCTGAGGCGCCGCGTGTCCTTACGGCTGATGAGGGCCGATGAGTTGGTGGACGACCCCAGCCCGGAGGCGTACGTGGAACTCTCCTCGATCCCATCGGCTCGATGGATGACCTCGGCGTCGCGGAATTCGCTGAGCCCCTCCGCATGACCCCCGCGGACCTCCTCCGGCTGCACATGGAGTCCTACCTGGCGCTTGGAGCAATCCGCGCCGAAGCCATGCGGGCGGAGATCGCTTGGCAACCTGATCCCCTCCCGCGAGGCCGGTGCTTCACAACTCCCGCTGGGCGACTCGGTGTCCGAGGTGTCGGGCGGGCAAGCAAGGCAGTCGATACACAGCCACCTTCCGCAGCGAAAGGAAGACCGTGTTCAATCACATGGACCGATTCCCCACTGGCAGCCCACTGCCGCAGGGCCATCTGACCGTCGCTCCCTGGGGCCTTCGCCGCATCGCCCCGTACCCGCCCGTCGAGGCTCCCGACTACGCGAGGGTGGAACTGGACCCGGCCACGCAGACCGCCCGTTACCTCGACGCATCCGGGGCGCCGACCATGGCACCAGGGCACGGCACCTCCTCCGGCACGAACCCGGCGACCGGCACGACAGGTCAGGGCGACCGCAACAGCGATTCCCCGGACAGCGACACCGGGAACGACACCGACCAGTGACGAACGACGAGCGTCCGGTCCTGGTCGTCACCAACCTCGACGACCCGACCGCGGACACTGTGATCGCTGAGCTGCACGACCGGGGCGTCCCGGTCGTGCGGTTCGACTCCGGAGACTTCCCCGCCACCCTTTCGTGCTCGGCCGCCATCGGCGAGACCGACAGCTGGCGAGGAAGATTGCAGACACCGAGCCGACGGGCGGAGCTGGGTTCGGTGCGCTCAATGTATTACCGGCGCCCGTCCGGGTTCACGTTTCCGCACCTCGACAGGCAGGACGAGCGGTTCGCTGTGGCACAGGCTCGCTACGGGCTCGGCGGCATTCTGACGTCACTGCCCGGCTGCCTGTACGTCAACCACCCCCACCGCATCGGCGACGCCGAGTACAAACCGGCAGGTCTTGCCGCCGCGGCGGCGGCAGGCTGCGTACTGACACCCACGCTGATCACCAACGTGCCCGACGATGCCAGGGCGTTCATCAAGAAGCACGGCCCTGCCATCTTCAAGCCGATCTCAGTTCCGCTCTATTTGGTCGACGCCAAGGCCCAGACTGTCCCCGTGACCGAGGTGACCGGTGACGAGATCGACGAGGCTGTCACGGGCACCATGCACCTCTTCCAGAAGCGTGTGGGCAAGGCTGCGGACGTCCGGGTCACGGTCATCGGCGAGCAGACCTTCGCGGTGCGGATCGACTCCGGCCTCCTCGACTGGCGCACCGACTACGGCACCCACACCTACACGCCCGTGACCGCACCGCCCGCAGTGGAACGAGCGATGCGTGCCTATCTTCGTCACTTCGGGCTCGTTTTCGGGGCGTTCGACTTCGCCCTGACCGACTCCGGCGAGTGGATCTTCATCGAGTGCAATCCTTCCGGACAGTGGGCATGGCTGGAGCCGCCGACCGGTCTGCCGATGGCAGCCGCACTCTCCGACCTCCTGGAAGGAGGACTTCATGGCCAGTGAGCCCGGTATCGAGACGGCCGCAGCCGGTCTCCGGCGGCAGTTGGCGGACCTGCTGGAGAAGGACCGCCGGCTGCTGTCGCCGCAGTGGCGGGCCGCCGTCGAGAGCGTGCCGCGCCACGCGTTCATCCCCCGCTTCTACCGGGAGGGCGACGCCCCTGGTGTCACCGCCTGGGAGCCGGTCACACCGGAGGGCGTCGGTCAGGAGGAGTGGCTGCGGCTCGTCTACTCCGACGAGACGTGGATGACCCAGTTCGACGGCCAGGACGTCGACTGGACCGATCCGAAGCCGATCAGCAACGCGGCTCCCACCTCGTCGTCGACGCTGCCGAGCCTCGTGGTGCGGATGCTCGAAGACCTGGATGTGCACGAGGGCATGAACGTGCTGGAAATCGGCACGGGCACCGGCTACTCGACAGCACTGATGTGCCACCGGCTCGGCGACGAGAACGTGACCTCGATCGAGACGGACGAAGGTGTGGCACGTCGAGCTCGAAAGGCCCTCACCACGTGCGGCTACCATCCTCGCCTGCTGGTGGGGGACGGCCGCGCCGGCTACCTCGACGGGGCCCGCTACGACCGGCTGATCGCCACATGCGGTTTCCGCAACATCCCTCCGGCCTGGCTGGAGCAAGTGTTGCCCGGCGGCGTCATCCTCACCACTCTGCGCGGCTGGCTGCGTTCCCTGGGGCTGGTGAAGCTCACCCTCACCAGAGACAGCGCGAGCGGGTGGTTCAGCGAGGACGGGCCGAGCTTCATGATCGCCCGCCAGCAGGACGCTCCCGAGAGCTTCGGTATGGTGCCCGATCCCGAAGACGGAACGACGCGGAAAGCCACGTACGGGCCGGATGTCCTCACCAGCTCCGGTCCAGGCTTCCTGGCGCAGCTCGCGGCGCCGGACGCGCGCTTCTTCTCCATGCCGGTCGAGGGCGGAGCGATCAGCACGTTCGTCCTGGACAGCGTCACCGATTCCTTCGCCGTGCTCGCTCCCACGGACAACGGCTGGCAGGTCCGCCAGGGTGGTCCGCGTCGGCTCTGGGACGCGGTCGAGTCGTCGGTAGCCATCTGGGAGGAGTACGGCTCACCGAGCACCGCTGCGTTCGGCGTGACGGCTTCCCGCGATGCCCAGGTGGTCTGGCTCGGGAATCCGAACGGCCCGCAGTGGCCATTGCCCTCTTGAACCCGGACCGTCTGCAGCCCGCCTGAGGCACGAAAAGGGCGGGACCCGACAGTCCCGCCCGCTCCTACGAACCCCAGCTCAGGGCCAAACAAGGCAATAAGGCTGATGCCCAGCCTCATGCAACCGATGGCTGAAGTCCTGCCACTCATGCAGCAGTTGGTACACATTGAACGCGTCCCGGGGCCCGCCCCGATCCGGCACCGTCGACCAGATGAACGCGGCCGCGCCGACCGCTTCCTCTCCTATGCCCCGCAGCGGGTCGACGACCGTCATCGGGAGCTTGACGACCGCGTAGTCGGGGTGCAGGACGACAAGCTCCAGCGGGGGCACCTTGTGCAGGGGCACGCCCTCGATGCCCGTCAGCACCATCGCCGCCATGGTCTCCGGCTTGATCTTGGTGAACATGCCGTTCATGCCGAGCTCGTCGCCGCCCAGCTCCTCGGGACGCATCGAGATGGGGACGCGGGCCGCGGTGGCGCCGTCCGGCGCGCCGAAGTACTTGTACGTCACCCCCACCCGACCACCATTCCTGCTCCCTGCCCGAAGACGGTCGACCTGGCCGTCGATCCGCCGGTCGAACTGCTCGTGCTCACTCGGTACACCCGTTGCATCTGGCATACCTGGTACAACGTGTCCCTGGCGTGCTTCGTTCGAATCCTCCGCGTCGCGCCGGTGCTTTCCCCCTCGGGCACGTCGAGGACCCAGGTCATCAGTCCCCTCGCCCAGTCCGCCACCGCGATGCATATCTCCACCCGACTGCTTTTCTAGGACGCGCAGGCCCCGCCGCGCAACCCGATCATCGTGTCAGTGACCTCCCCCACGGCCGCCCGCCGAAACGTGCGCTGAAACACCTGTCCGCGGGATCTTTTCAGTCCCCGACCACCACGCCCCGCATGAGCTGTGTGTATCACGTCCAGTCTCGCAGATTCACGGAGAGGTGACGGCGGGGAAGGGCGGGACGGGAGGGGCGGGGGCCAGGGGCCGGGGGAGGATCAGGGGAGGGACGGGGGAGGACCGGGGTAGGACCGGGTGACCGGTTCCCCTGGCGGTAGCGCCCCGCTGTCGTCGTCGCCCGCTGGCCTACCCTGAGGAGGTCACTGGCAACCGGAGTCCGAGATCATCGGAGTAGGTCAGAGAAGGTCGGAGTAGTCGCAGGCCATGAGCGAAGCGCCCTCTTCAGGAACGCCCTATCCATACGATGCGCCTGCCTCGCAGGCTCTGTTCGACCGTGCGGCCGCCGTCACGCCGGGCGGCGTGAACTCCCCGGTGCGCGCCTTCCGTGCCGTGGGCGGTACGCCCCGGTTCATGGTGTCCGGCACCGGTCCGTACCTGACCGACGCCGACGGGCGTGAGTACGTCGACCTCGTCTGCTCCTGGGGACCCATGATCCTCGGGCACTCCCAGCCGGACGTGATCGCCGCCGTCCGGGACGCGGTGTCCCGCGGTACGTCCTTCGGTACGCCCGGTGAGGGCGAGGTCGCGCTCGCCGAGGAGATGACCGACCGGATCGCCCCGCTGGAGCAGGTGCGGCTCGTCTCCAGCGGCACCGAGGCCACCATGTCCGCCATCCGGCTCGCCCGCGGGTTCACCCGGCGGACCAAGGTGATCAAGTTCGCCGGCTGCTACCACGGGCACGTCGACTCGCTGCTCGCCGCGGCCGGCAGCGGCGTGGCCACCTTCGCCCTTCCCGACACGCCCGGCGTCACCGGCGCCCAGGCCGGCGACACGATCGTGCTGCCGTACAACGACCTGGAGTCCGTGCACGAGGCCTTCCACCGCCACCCCGGTGAGATCGCCTGCGTCATCACGGAGGCCTCGCCCGGCAACATGGGCGTCGTCCCGCCGCTGCCCGGCTTCAACCAGGGACTGAAGGACGCCTGCCACAAGAACGGCGCCCTGTTCATCTCCGACGAGGTCATGACCGGCTTCCGGACCAGCCGCGCCGGCTGGTACGGCGTCGACGGGGTCGAGCCCGACCTCATGACGTTCGGCAAGGTGATGGGAGGCGGCTTCCCCGCCGCGGCCTTCGGCGGTCGCGCCGATGTGATGGCCCACCTCGCGCCGGCCGGCCCCGTGTACCAGGCGGGCACCCTGTCCGGGAACCCGATCGCCACCGCCGCCGGACTCGCCCAGCTGCGGCTCCTCGACCAGGCCGCCTACGACAAGGTCGACGCGGTGTCGCAGACCGTCCAGACCCTCGTCACCGAGGCCCTCACCAAGGAAGGCGTCGCGCACCGGCTGCAGAACGCCTCCAACATGTTCTCGGTCTTCTTCACCGACCGTGAGGTCCGCAACTACGAGGACGCCAAGCGGCAGGAGTCCTTCCGCTTCACCGCCTTCTTCCACTCGATGCTGGCGCAGGGCGTCTATCTGCCGCCCTCGTCCTTCGAGTCCTGGTTCGTGTCCACGGCACACGACGAGCAGGCGGTCCAGCGCATCGCCGACGCCCTCCCGGCGGCGGCCCGAGCGGCGGCGGAGGCCACGGCGGCATGACCGACAACCCCATCACCGACAACCCCATCACCGACAACCCCATGACCGAGAGCGCCGTGAACGAGAGCACCATGAACGACGGCGCTCCGACCGACGACGGCGACATCACCGTCGTGCACGTCCTGCGGCACGGCGAGGTGGCCAACCCGGACGGGATCCTCTACGGCCGTCTCGCGGGCTACCACCTGTCCGAGCTCGGCCGGCAGATGGCCGACCGGGTCGCCGAGCACCTCGCCCCCCGCGACGTCACGTACGTCTGCGCCTCCCCGCTGGAGCGGGCGCAGGAGACCGCGACGCCGATCGCCAAGGCGCACGGGCTGGACCTCGCGACCGACGGCCGTCTCATCGAGGCCGGCAACGTCTTCCAGGGCAAGACCTTCGGCGTCGGCGACGGCGCCCTGAAGAAGCCGGCGAACTGGAAGCATCTCGTCAACCCGTTCAGGCCGTCCTGGGGCGAGCCGTACGTCGAGCAGGTCATCCGCATGATGGGCGCGCTGGACGCCGCCAAGGACGCCGCGCGCGGGCACGAGGCCGTGCTGGTCAGCCATCAGCTGCCGATCTGGATCGTGCGCAGCTACGTCGAGCGGCGGCGGCTGTGGCACGACCCGCGCAAGCGGCAGTGCACGCTGGCGTCCCTGACGACCTTCACGTACCAGGGCGACAAGATCGTGTCCGTCGGCTACACCGAGCCCGCCATCGATCTCGTGCCCGCCCACCTCCGCGCCGGCGCCAAGCCGGTGAAGGGGAAGGACAAGGCCTTCGGCGCCTAAGACACGTTTGTGACATTTGTTGCGAATCCTCCGTGATCAGGAGGAACCTCCTCGTTCGTCGTGCCCTCTGACTGGGTGACCACCAGAGCAAGCACGACGGACGGGGCAGCAATGCGCAACTTCAGCCGAAGGGGAGCCATCGGGCTCGGTGCCGGAGCGGCCGCCGGCCTCGGACTCGCGGGGTGCGGCACCCTCACCTCGTCTGACGGTTCGAACGGGTCATCGGGTTCCGGGGATGGCGCAGGAAACAAGCCGGGCCCCCAGACCGACCGCGCCCGCCCCATAGGCGACGGCTCCACCTCCTACACCGGCAAGCAGCCCCATCAGCCCGGCAAGCCGGAGCCGTTGGAGCCCGGCCAGGAGCCGCCGCAGTTCGTGATCTTCTCCTGGGACGGTGCCGGCGAGGTCGGCAACGGCCTCTTCCCGCGCTTCCTGGAGCTCGCCAAGGAGAACGAGGCGCACATGACCTTCTTCCTCTCGGGGCTGTATGTGCTGCCCGAGAGCAAGAAGCGGCTCTACGACCCGCCGAACAACCCGCGCGGCGCCTCCGACATCGGCTACCTCACCGACGACCACATCAAGGCGACCCTGAAGGGCGTCCGCCAGGCCTGGCTCGACGGCCATGAGATAGGCACCCACTTCAACGGCCACTTCTGCGGCGGCACCGGCACCGTCGGCAACTGGACCCCGAAGCAGTGGCGCAGCGAGATCGACCAGGCCAAGTCCTTCGTCAAGGAGTGGCGGACGAACTCCGGCTGGACCGATCTGCCGTCCCTGCCCTTCGACTACGACAAGGAGCTCGTCGGCGGCCGCACGCCCTGCCTCCTCGGCCAGGACAACCTGCTGCCCACCGCCCGCGAGCTCGGCTGGCGCTACGACGCCTCCTCGCCCGGCGGCCGTCAGGTGTGGCCGACGAAGAAGCAGGGGCTGTGGGATCTGCCGTTGCAGCAGATACCTTTCCCCGGACGTTCGTTCGAGGTCCTGTCCATGGACTACAACATGCTCGCGAACCAGTCGGTCAACTCCACGAACGCGCCCAGCCACAACTACCCGGGCTGGCGTGAGCAGTCGGCGCAGGCGTACATCCAGGGATTCGAGCGGGCATACGAGTCAAACCGTGCACCCTTCTTCATAGGCAACCACTTCGAGCAGTGGAACGGCGGCATCTACATGGACGCCGTCGAGGAGGCACTCAAGCACATCGCGCGGGAGAAGGAGAAGGGCGGCGACGTCCGGCTCGTCTCCTTCCGGCAGTTCGTGGACTGGATGGACGCACAGAAGCCGGACGTTCTGGACAAGCTGCGCACTCTGGAGGTCGGACAGGCGCCCGCCGGCGGCTGGAACGCCTTCATGAAGGGCGGCTCCACGGGCTCGCCCTCCGGCTCCTCCGCGAACTCCGCGGACAGCACCCAAAACGCCGCCTGAAATGCGCGTTTAGGTCCGGGAGGGGGGTGCGCAAGATCCCCGGAACGGACATGCGAAACTTTTCACATGAGTGCCGCCAGTCGCGCCCGTAGCCGTACCGCCCTGCTCTCCGTCACCAGCGCCGCAGTCGCCGCGCTGACCCTTTCCGCGTGCAGTTCGGGCGGTACGTCCGGTGGCGGCGGCGACACCAACTTCGTCACCGGCAGCAACGGCATCGACACCGCCGCGCAGGGCAAGCGCGCCACGGCGCCCGAGCTGTCCGGCCAGACCATCGACGGCAAGCAGCTCAGCACCGCCGACTACAAGGGCAAGGTCCTCGTCATCAACGTATGGGGATCCTGGTGCCCACCCTGCCGGGCGGAGGCGAAGAACTTCCAGACCGTCTACGAGGACGTCAAGGGCCAGGGCGTCGAGTTCGTCGGCATCAACACCCGGGACACCAGCACCACCCCGGCGAAGGCCTTCGAGAAGGAGTTCGGGGTCAGCTACCCGAGCCTGTACGACCCCACGGGCAAGCAGATGCTCCGCTTCGGCAAGGGCACGCTGAACCCGCAGGCGATCCCCTCCACGCTCGTCATCGACCGGCAGGGCAGGATCGCGGCCCGCGCGCTGATGCCCCTCGGCGAGGACACCCTGCGCAGCATGATCAAGCCCGTCCTCGCGGAGAAGTGACGTGAGCGCACTGACCACGCTCGCCGAGGGCGCGGGCTACAACGGCACCGTGATGCACGGCGCCCTGCTGCTCGCGCTCCCGATCGCCGTGCTGGGCGGCCTCGTCTCCTTCTTCTCCCCGTGCGTCCTGCCGCTCGTCCCGGGCTATCTCTCCTACGTCACCGGAGTCAGCGGCACCGACCTGGCCGAGACCCGGCGCTGGCGGATGGTCGCCGGTGCCTCCCTCTTCGTGCTCGGCTTCACCGTCGTGTTCGTCTCCGGCGGGGCGCTGTTCGGCTACTGGGGCTCGACCCTCCAGGAGAACCGGGACGTCCTGAACAAGATCCTCGGCGTCCTCATGATCCTGATGGGCGTCTTCTTCATGGGCATGATGCCCTGGCTGACCCAGCGGGAGTTCCGCTTCCACACCAGGCCCGCCACCGGACTCGCCGGCGCCCCCCTCCTCGGTGCCTTCTTCGGCATCGGCTGGACGCCGTGCATCGGCCCGACCCTGTCCTCCGTGCAGACCCTCGCCATCAACGAGGCCAGCGCCGGACGCGGCGCCATACTGACCGTCGCCTACTGCCTCGGTCTGGGCATTCCGTTCGTCGTCACTGCCGTAGCCTTCCGCAAGGCGCTCGGCGCCTTCGCCTGGATCAAGCGCCACTATGCCTGGGTCATGCGGATCGGCGGCACCATGATGATCGTGACCGGTGTGCTGCTGCTGACCGGTGCCTGGGACCGCATCGTGCAGGAGATGCAGGTCTGGTCCAACGGCTTCACTGTGGGGATCTGATCGATGAGCAACACGACCGACAAGGCCGCCCCGGCCGCCCCCGAGGGCCAGGACGAGGAGCTGGGCGCCGCCGGCTCCCAGCTCTCCACCGCCCCCACCGAGGACGCACCCAACCTGCCCTCCCTGGGCGTCATCGGCTGGGCCCGCTGGTTCTGGCGGCAGCTCACCTCGATGCGGGTCGCACTGCTGCTGCTCCTGCTGCTGTCGCTCGGCGCGATCCCCGGCTCGCTCATCCCGCAGAGCGGCATGGACGACACGAAGGTCGCCGAGTTCCGCCAGGCGCACGAGACGCTCGCCCCGGTCTACGACAAGCTCGGCCTCTTCAACGTCTACAGCTCGGTGTGGTTCTCCGCGATCTACATCCTGCTGTTCGTCTCCCTCATCGGCTGCATCGTCCCGCGTACCTGGCAGTTCGTCGGCCAGCTGCGCGGCCGTCCGCCGGGCGCCCCGAGGCGCCTGACCCGGCTGCCCGCCTACACCACCTGGCGCACCGAGGCCGAGCCCGAGCAGATCCGCGAGGCCGCGCTCACCCTGCTGAAGAAGCGCCGCTTCCGCGCGCATCTCGCGGGTGACGCCGTCTCCGCCGAGAAGGGCTATCTGCGCGAGGTCGGCAACCTCGCCTTCCACATCGCGCTGATCGTGATGCTGATCGCCTTCGCTTGGGGCCAGCTGTTCAAGTCCGAGGGCAACAAGCTGGTCGTCGAGGGCGACGGGTTCTCCAACACGCTCACCCAGTACGACGACTTCAAGTCCGGCAGCCTCTTCTCCCAGGACGACCTGGACCCGTTCAGCTTCACCCTGAAGAACTTCAAGGGCACCTACGAGGCGACCGGCCCCAACCGCGGCACCCCGCGCACCTACGAGGCCGACCTCACCTACAGCGTGGGCGCCGAGGGCAAGGACGAGAAGACCACCGTCAAGGTCAACGAGCCGCTGGAGATCGGCGACTCGAAGGTCTATCTCGTCAGCCACGGCTACGCCCCCGTCATCACGGTCCGCGACGGCAGGGGCAAGGTCGTCTTCCACGACGCCGTGCCCCTCCTCCCGCTGGACGGCAACGTCACCTCCACCGGTGCGGTCAAGGTCATGGACGACTACCGCGACGCCAAGGGCAAGTGGGACCAGCTGGGCTTCCAGGCCTTCTTCCTGCCCAGCTATGTCAAGGGCAACGAACTCTCCTCACAGTTCCCCGCGCTGCTGAACCCGGTCCTGAACCTGGAGGCCTACCACGGCGACCTCGGTGTCAACGCGGGGCTGCCGCAGAGCGTGTACCAGCTCAACAAGAAGAACCTGAAGGGCTTCAAGGACTCCAAGGGCGCGCAGCTCCGGGAGAACCTGAACCCGGGCGAGACGATGAAGCTCCCGAACGGCGCCGGCTCGATCACCTTCGAGAAGGGCATCAAGGAGTGGGCCGGCTTCCAGGTCGCCCGCCAGCCCGCCAGTGGGTGGGCGCTCGCGGGCTCGCTCGCCGCGATCTTCGGCCTCGCCGCCTCCCTCTTCATCCAGCGCCGCCGCGTCTGGGTGCGGGCCACCACCGGCACCGACGGCGTCACGGTCGTCGAGATGGCTGGCCTCGGCCGCAGCGAGTCCGCCAAGGTGCCCGAGGAGCTCGGCGACCTCGCCGGGATCCTGTACGAGCAGGCGCCGGGGGCTCCCGACCCCGACGACGACCCCGCAGATTCCGAAGCTTCCCCCGACCCCCAAGTCGTACCCGCTGAAGGGGCTGAGAAGTGACTCTCGCCGCCGCAACCGATCTGGCCGCCGCCACCAACGAGAACCTCGCCAGTATCAGCAACACGCTGATCTACTCGTCGATGGCCGTCTACACCCTGGCCTTCTTCGCCCACATCGCCGAATGGCTCCTCGGCAGCCGAAGCAAGGTCGGCCGCACGGCCGCCGCGCTCACCCCGGCGAAGGCCGCCAAGGCCGCCGCGCCCGCCGTCACCGTGAAGAAGGGCGGCTCCACCGCCGTACTGGAGCGGCCTAAGGTCGTCGTGCGGGCCACGGCCGGGCAGCGGGACGTGCCGGACGGGCCCGGCGCGCATGGCGGGGACGAGCAGGGCGACCTCTACGGGCGTATTGCCATCTCCCTCACCGCCCTCGCCTTCCTGATCGAGTTCGGCGGTGTGCTCACGCGGGCTCTGTCGGTGCAGCGGGCGCCGTGGGGCAACATGTACGAGTTCAACATCACCTTCTCCACGGTCGCCGTCGGGGTGTACCTGGCGCTGCTCGCGCTGAAGAAGAACGTGCGCTGGCTCGGGCTGTTCCTGATCACCACGGTCCTCCTCGATCTCGGCCTCGCCGTCACTGTCTTGTACACCGCCAGCGACCAGTTGGTTCCCGCCCTTCACTCGTACTGGCTGTACATCCACGTCTCCACGGCGATCTTCTGCGGCGCGGTCTTCTACGTCGGCGCCGTCTCCACGCTGCTCTACCTCTTCAAGGACAGCTACGAGAACAAGCTGGCAAGCGGTGGCACCCCGGGCCGCTTCGCCAACTCCGTCCTCGACCGGCTGCCCGCCGCGGCCTCCCTCGACAAGTTCTCCTACCGCGTCAACGCCGCCGTCTTCCCGCTGTGGACGTTCACGATCATCGCGGGCGCGATCTGGGCGGGCGACGCCTGGGGCCGCTACTGGGGCTGGGACCCCAAGGAGACCTGGTCCTTCATCACCTGGGTCGCCTACGCCTGCTACCTGCACGCCCGCGCCACGGCCGGCTGGAAGGGCCGCAAGGCCGCCTACCTGGCCCTCATCGCCTTCGGCTGCTGGCTCTTCAACTACTACGGCGTCAACATCTTCGTCTCCGGCAAGCACTCGTACGCCGGGGTGTAAGTCCCCTGCCGCGAAGGCCGGTTCCTGTGACCTGTGTCATGGGAACCGGCCTTTGTCGTGCGGACAGGTAGGGGAAGTGGATACGAATCTGCGGAAACGCATCCGCGCGGGGGATCACGGCGCATTCGCTGAACTCTTCGACGCGTACGCACGCTCCGTCTACAACCACGCCTTCCGGCTCACCGGGGAGTGGTCGACGGCCGAGGACGTCGTCTCGCTGACCTTTCTGGAGGCCTGGCGGCTGCGCGAGCGGCTCGACGAGGAGGGCGGCTCCCCGCGCCCCTGGCTGCTGGGCATCGCCACCAACGTCACACGCAACCTCCGCCGCGCGACCCGCAGACACGTGGCCGCCGTCGCCCGCCTGCCGCGCGACGAGGCGGTACGGGACTTCGCCGACGAGGTCGCGGACCGCATCGACGACGCCGCGCAACTGGCCCTCGTACGCACCGCGCTGGCCGAGCTGAGGCGGGCCGAGCGTGAAGTGCTGGCGCTGTGCGTGTGGGCGGGGCTGGACTACCGGGCGGCCGCGGAGGCGCTCGGGGTGCCCGTCGGGACCGTACGGTCGCGGCTCTCTCGTGCGCGGACAAAACTCGCGAAATATATGGAACCGCCTTACCAGGACGGACAGATGAACGGTGACCGCGGCACCGCGGTCAGGCCCATCAGGGAGGGAAAACGATGAACCAGCTTCCCGAACACGACCTTCCGCCGGGCCGTCACCGACTCCTCAAGGAGCATCTGATGGCCGAGATCCGGCGCGAAGAAGAACCCGCACGCCCCGGCGCCAAGTGGCTGCGCCCCGCGCTCGCCGCGGCCGCCGTCGTCACCGCGGCCGCCGTCACCTTCGTCGTCCTGCCGTCGTCCGGCTCGGGCGGCGGTGCGAGCGCTCAGCAGCCCGCCAAGACCGCCGTGTCGGTGCTGGAGGACATCGCGCTGGCGGCCGAGGACGCGGGTGGCGCGTACGGCGAGATCCGTGACGACCAGTTCGTGTACGTCGACAGCAAGGTGTCGTACTCAGGGTCCGAGGCGGGGAAGCCGACGGTGATCCAGCCGCTGCACCGCTCGGAGCAGTGGACGTCTGTGGACGGCACCCGCAAGGGGCTGGTCCGGGAGGCCGGACGCGGGCACTGGCCCACCGACGCCGACCCGGCCCCGGGCAAGCCCGGCTACGACGTCTCCACCAACTACCGCCACCTCGCCACGCTCCCCACCGACCCGGACGAGATGTACGAGTGGCTGGAGAGGGTGGGCCCCGGCAACAGCGGCCAGGAGCTTCACCAGGCCATGTTCGTGCTGGTCGGCGACCTGATCCGGGACGCATTGGTGCCGCCGGAGCAGGCGGCGGCGCTCTTCCGTGCGGTCGCGCGGATCCCCGGCGTGAAGGTGGTGGAGAACGTCGTGGACGCCGCCGGCCGGCGTGGCGTCGCGATCACCCGGGACGACCCCGACAACCCGACCCGGGACGAGTGGCTCTTCGACGCGAAGACCCATGAGTTCCTCGGCGAGCGCGCGGTGGCCACCGACGACTACTCGGACATCAAGAAGGGCCAGGTCACCAGCAATACCGCGATCCTGGACCGGGCGATCGTCGATCGCGCAGGTCAGCGCCCGTAACAGGTGCGTTTCGGCCCCGGCGGGGTCAGGCTGGTGTCATGACCGGTTCCATAGAACAGGGCATCAGCCAGACCCACGGGAACACGCACGTCCTGCACTTCCTGGTGCGGCTTCCCCGGTCCACGGACGCGGTCTGGCCGTGCCTCGCGACCCCGGAAGGGCTCACGTCCTGGTGCACTCCGGTCGACACACTCGAACCGCGCCTGGGCGGCGAGGTCGACCTGCGCGACTTCGGCAGCGGGCAGATCACCGCCTGGGACGTGGACCGGGTCGCCGAGTACACGGTGGACGGCGGCCGGATCCGGTTCCACCTGGAACGGGACGGCGAGAAGGGCGCCGCGCTCCGCTTCACCCACGAGTTCCAGGGCGAGGCGGAGACGGAGCAGCGCTGGCGGGCCCGCTTCGAGAGGCTGATCGAGGTGCTGGAGAACGGCTCCTGAAGGGCCCCTCGGCTACTTGACGGTCGAGGCGATGACGTCCCGCAACCGCTCCACGTACAACCGCATGTTCTTCTGCGCGACATCGGTGTCCGGGTAGCGGCTGGCGAGCCACAGGCCCTCGTGCAGCCGGGTCACCCAGGCGCACACCTGGTCGCCGTACGACACCCTGATCAGGCCGTACGCCTTCTGCTCGGTCCACTGACCGGATCCGGCGATGCCCCGGGTGTCGACGTAGGAGACGATCGAGTACCGGTCGGGTGACGTGGGGCGGAAGTCCGCGCCGAGCAGGTGGAGCACCCGGGCGAGCGGCATGCGGGCCAGATGCCGGCCGGCGTGCAGGGCGGCGCGCACCGTGCGCAGGGCGCTGGGCAGGTCGTACGCCTGCTCCACGGGGATCTCGATGGGTGCGCCGCCGACGTACCAGCCCACGGAGTCGGACCAGCGCGACTTCGCCCGGGTGTGGAACGGCACGACGGTGCGGTAGACGGACTGTCCGCCGATCTCGTGGAGGATCAGGGCGGTGGCGGCCAGGACGCCGACCGAACTGCCGCCGTAGGGACGGCAGTACGCCTCGAACGCGGCGGCGGTGTCCGGGCCGGTGAGCTCCTCGCGCAGGAGTTTCTGGGCGGGCAGCGGACCTTCGGGGTCGAGGCCGAGGTCGACGGGGAAGTTCGGCAGCCTGCCGTCGCAGCGGCGGATGAACTCCCGCCAGCGCGCGACGATCTCGTGGCTGTCGTCGATCCGGTCGGCGTCCGTCCGCTCGATCTCGCAGAAGTCGACGTAACTGCTGGCCGGCGCCGGTTCCAGGGCCTCGCCCGCGAGCTGCGCCCCGTAGAGCTCGTGGATCTCGGCGGGGATGCGGTGGATGGAGTGGGCGTCGACGTTGCTGTGGTCGAAGGCCATGTACACGCTGGTGGAGTCGTCCCGGACGACGGCCGTGTAGATCAGGTTGGGCCAGCGCAGCGCGTCCGCCGTGACGTCGAAGCGGTCCTGGAGGTGGCGGACGAGGGCGGCCGGGTCGGTGAAGTCGCCGACCTCCGTGCGGTGCAGGGACACGGCGTCGGCGTCGAGCGTGAACCGGCGCATCTCGTCGCCGGATTCGCCGGACCAGCGGAACCCGCTGCGCAGCGTCTCGTGCCTGAGCGTCCAGCCGCGCAGGGCCACCTCCAGCGCTTCGAGGTCGGCCCGGCCCGGGATGTCGAAGGCGGTACCGAGCCAGGTCGGTACGAACAGGCCGTCCTCGCGCACGGACCGGGCGGTCCTGATGTGCGACTCCTGGATGTACGCAGGTGGCCGTGAGTCCTCCGGCAGGCCTGACGCCGTCGCGACAGCCGCCGGACTGAACGTCCATTCGACGAGTCGTCCGGGCCGGACCTCGCAGCGCTGGATGTCAGTCATTCGCACGGGCGGCTCCATTCGCGGCGGGGGACACACCCGAAAGGGTGGTATCCCGCCCAACGAGGCAACCCTTCCTCAGAAACGGTTCGGTGATCGGCCGCGGGCTCAGTCGACGGTGATCGAGTCCAGTTGCCGGCGCAGGTACACATGCGAGTCGAACGGCTCGTACGCCACCCGGCCCACCGGAGCCGGCACGGACTCCACGAGCGTGCCGGGCGTGCACTCGCCGAAGTACACGAGCGACATCAGCTCCTCGGCGGGCGCGTCCGCGGGCGGCGGCAGCACCCGGTGCCGGCCCGACCGCCACCGGTCGCCGGTCCAACGGGCCATCAGGTCACCGATGTTGATGGTGAACGCCTCCGGGTCGAACGGAGCGTCCTCCCAGCCGCCGTCGTCGGTGTAGACCTGCAGGCCGCCCCTGCCCGCCTGCCGGTCGAGGATCGTGACCGTGCCGAAGTCGGTGTGCGGGCCGATGCGGAACTGGCCGGGCTCCGGCTCACCGAGCACCTCCCGCGCCGGATACCAGTTGATGTTGAAGCCGTACGTCGGGTGGTCCATGTGCCGGGTGAAGAAGTCGGGTTCGACGCCGAGCGCCTCGCCGAGCAGGGAGAGGAGCCGGTTCTCCAGCTCGCCCATCCGTGCGAGGTACTCCTCGCACAGCGGCCGCAGTCCGGGCACCTCGGCCGGCCAGACGTTCGGCGCGTACCACTCGGCGTTGACCGCCGGGTCGTCGAAGGGTTCGTGCGTCGCGAAGCTCAGCGACTCCTTCAGGTCCGGCGGGGTCTCGGTGCCCTCCGAGTACCCGTTGGCCTCCGCGCCCGGCCCGAGCCAGCCGCGTCCGCCGACCTTCACCGCGTACGCCTGCTTGGCCTCGGCGGGGAGCGTGAAGAAGGTGCGCGCGGCCTCGCGGATGCGGGTGCGCAGGGACGGGTCCACGCCGTGGCCGGTGACCAGGAGGAACCCGGCGGTCCGCAGGGCCTCGTCGACGGTGCGGGCGATGGCGGTACGGGCCTCGGCGTCGCCGTTCAGCCAGGGCCGGAGGTCGATCGTGGGGATGCGGGGGGTGCGGGGGGTGCCGGGGTTACGGGGGTGGTCACTCACCGATGTCCTCGTTCCACAGGTCGGGATGGTGCTCGATGAAGGCACGCATCATGTCGATGCACTCGGGATCGTCGAGAAGCACGATCTCCACACCATGCCCGGCCAGCCAGTCGTGCCCGCCGTGGAAGGTGACCGCCTCACCGATCACCACCCGGGAGATGCCGAACTGGCGGACCAGGCCGGAGCAGTACCAGCAGGGGGAGAGAGTGGTGACCATGGTCGTGCCGCGATACGAGCGCCGGCGTCCCGCCGCCCGGAACGCGGCCGTCTCCGCGTGCAGAGAGGGGTCACCGTCCTGCACCCGCCGGTTGTGGCCCCGCCCGAGCAGCTTCCCGTCGGCCCCGTACAGCGCGGCACCGATCGGAATGCCACCCTCGCCGAGCCCGGCGCGGGCCTCCGCGAGAGCGGCCCGGAGCCACCCGCGTGCCTCTGACTGATCCATGCCCTCACTCTCCAGCGGCGGGGCGGTCGCGGGCAACGGCGGGAAGGGGCGAGTCGGCTCGGCGGCGAGGCGTGACGCGGCGCTCGCCCCTTCCCGCCGTTGCCCGTGTGGGCGTCACCGACAACGCCGGCGCCGGGCACGCCCCCGGTAATTCGGTGGCGGGCCTGTGGTGTCCAGGTGTTGTGTGGCGTGGCCCGGTGATCGCCAGGAACGCCGGGGTGGGGAGGGTCGATGGTGTGGAGGGACCGGGCTTGGCGGATTGCCGAGTTGCGGCAGAGGGGTGTCGCGTTGGCGGCGTTCGTGGGCGCGTGCCGTGGGCGTGACGACGAACGGGCCCGGGAGGCAAGGGAGTTGGCGGCGCGGGTGTGCGCGCTCGCGTATGACGGGGGAGACCTCGAAGCGGCCGAGGACGTCGTCCTGACGCTGGAGGAGTGGGCGGACGAGCTCGTGGACCACCCGTACCATCCCGGCGTGCCCCGCCCCGACGAGGCGGACAGGCTGACGCGCGACCACCTCAAGGATGTGCTGCGCGACGAGCTGACCACCCCGGCCCGCGACTGGATGTCGGGCACCCAGCTCTCCCTGGACGTCGACTTCAACGCCCTGCGACGGACGCGCGGCCTGGACCGCCGGATACGCGAGGACGCCTTCTACGCCTATGGACGCGGCACCATGGCCCTCGACCTCGGCCATCGCGCGGCCGCGCGGCGTGAGGTGGCGCGGCTGCGGGAGCTGAGGGACACCTACGCGAGCTAGGGCACCTGCCCGATGCGCTGGGGGGCGGCCTCTCCTTCCCCCTTCGCGGGCCAGGCGCCTTCCCCCTACGCGGGCCAGGCGCCCCCGCCCGTCACGGCGGCTACCCGCCGACCCGCAGCAACAGCTTCGCTCGCGTTGAGGGTGACGTGCCCGGCGCGCCCGGTCAGGGCTCGTCGCGCTTCTTCTTGTCGTCGTCGTCCTCGTCCAGCGACTTCAGGAACTCCGGGTTGTCGTCCGGCGCGACCCACTGCTGCTGCCGGCGGTCCCGTACGCCGGACCAGCCCTCCGCGGCGGGGCTGCGCTTCTTGCCCGCGATCAGCCAGGAGATCGAGCCGACCAGCGGGAACACCAGCACGAGGATCGCCCACAGCGGCTTGGGCATGTGGCGGATGTCGTCCTCCTTCGTGCTGATGCAGTCGATGAACGCGTACACGCTCAGCGCCAGTGGCACGAGGAACATCAGCACCCGGAGCATGGGCCCTCTCAGCGAAACGGTCGGCGGACCGGGGGCACGGCCCCCGGGTCAATGGCCAGGGTAGCCGCTCGGGGATACTTGACCCCATGGCTTACGACGATCTTCGTTCCCTGCTCAGGGCGCTGGAGCGCGAGGGCGACCTCAAGCGCATCAAGGCCGAGGTCGATCCGTATCTGGAGGTCGGGGAGATCGTCGACCGGGTGCAGAAGTCCGGCGGTCCCGCGCTGCTCTTCGAGAACGTGAAGGGCTCCTCGATGCCCCTCGCGATGAACGTCTTCGGCACCGACCGGCGACTGCTGAAGGCCCTGGGGCTCAAGTCCTACGGCGACATCTCCGACAAGATCGGCGGGCTGCTCAAGCCCGAGCTGCCGCACGGGTTCGTCGGGGTGCGCGAGGCCTTTGGGAAGCTCGGCTCGATGACGCACGTGCCGCCGAAGAAGGTGAAGTCGTCCGACGCGCCGGTGCAGGAGGTCGTGTTGCAGGGCGACGAGGTCGACCTCGACCGGCTGCCGGCCCTGTTCACCTGGCCCAAGGACGGCGGCTCCTTCTTCAACCTGGGCCTCACCCACACCAAGGACCCGGAGTCCGGCGTACGGAATCTCGGTCTGTACCGCCTCCAGCGCCACGACAAGCGCACCATCGGCATGCACTGGCAGATCCACAAGGACAGCCGCAACCACTACCAGGTCGCGGCGAGGAGGGGCGAGCGGCTGCCGGTCGCCATCGCCTTCGGATGTCCGCCCGCCGTGAGCTACGCGTCCACCGCCCCGCTCCCCGGTGACATCGACGAGTACCTGTTCGCCGGCTTCGTCGCCGGCAAGCGGATCGAGATGGTCGACTGCAACACCGTCCCGCTCCAGGTCCCGGCGCAGGCCGAGGTCGTGCTGGAGGGGTGGCTGGAGCCGGGGGAGATGCTGCCGGAGGGCCCCTTCGGCGACCACACCGGCTTCTATACGCCGCAGGAGCCGTTCCCGGCCCTGAAGATCGACTGCGTGACCATGCGGCGCCGACCCCTGCTCCAGTCGATCGTCGTAGGCCGGCCGCCGACGGAGGACGGCCCCCTGGGTCGTGCGACGGAACGCTTCTTCCTCCCCCTGCTGAAGATCATCGTCCCGGACATCGTGGACTACCACCTGCCGGAAGCCGGCGGCTTCCACAACTGCGCGATCGTCTCGATCGACAAGAAGTACCCCAAGCACGCCCAGAAGACGATGCACGCGATCTGGGGCGCGCACATGATGTCCCTGACCAAGCTGATCGTGGTCGTCGACTCCGACTGTGACGTGCACGATCTGCACGAGGTCGCCTGGCGGGCCCTCGGCAACACCGACTACGCCCGCGACCTGACGGTCGTCGAAGGTCCCGTCGACCATCTCGACCATGCCTCCTACCAGCAGTTCTGGGGCGGCAAGGCAGGCATCGACGCGACGAAGAAGTGGCCCGAGGAGGGCTACACCCGCGACGGCGGGTGGCCCGACATGGTGGAGTCCGACCCGGAGACGGCGGCGAAGGTCGACCGCCGCTGGAAGGAGTACGGCCTGTGAGCAGCGCCTCCGCCGCGATCCCGCAGCCTGGACGGACGAAGGCGTTCCTCCGCCTCGTCATGATCGAGCACTCGGTGTTCGCGCTGCCGTTCGCGTACATCGCCGCGCTGACGGCGATGTTCCAGCTCGACAGCAATATCCACTGGGGGAGGCTGCTCCTGGTGACGATCTGCATGGTCGGCCTGCGCACCTTCGCGATGGCCGTGAACCGGATCATCGACCGCGAGATCGACGCGCGAAACCCCCGGACCGCGCACCGGGAGCTGGTCACGGGCGCGATGTCCGTACGGCACGCCTGGACCGGCGCCCTGATCGCCCTGGTGATCTTCCTGGGCTCGGCGGCCCTGCTGAACCCGCTGTGTCTTGCCCTCGCCCCCATCGCGGTGATCCCGATGGTGGTCTACCCCTACGGCAAACGCTTCACGAACTTCCCGCAGGCCATCCTGGGTCTCGCCCAGGCGATGGGCCCGGTCGGCGGCTGGCTGGCCGTCACCGGAACCTGGTCCTGGGACGCGGTGATCCTCGGCCTCGCCGTCGGCATCTGGATCGGCGGCTTCGACCTGATCTACGCCTGCCAGGACGTCGAGACCGACCGCGAGATCGGCGTCATGTCGGTCCCGGCACGCTTCGGCATCCCGGCGGCGATCTGGGGAGCCCGGGTCTGCCACACCGTCACCACGGCCCTGTTCGCCTGGTACGCCGTGGCCACGGACGCGGGTGCCTTCTTCTGGCTGGGTCTGCTGATCGTCGCGGGCGCGTTCCTGTACGAGCACTCGATCGTCCGCCCCCATGACCTGTCCCGCCTCAACCGGGCGTTCTTCAGCGTCAACGGGTTCATCGGGATCGCCCTGTTCGTGTGCGCGCTGCTCGATCTGCTGGTGCGCGGACTGACCGTCTAGTGGTGAGCGGACCGACCGTCTAGACGGGCAGCTCCGCACGCGGGTCGGCCTCGCGGCGGCGGAACACGAACGCCGCCGCCACCCCCGCGACCAGCCCCACCAGATGCCCCTGCCAGCTGACGCCGGACTGGGTCGGGGCGAGGCCCGCCAGGATGGAGCCGCCCCAGACCGCGGCCACCAGCACGCCGGCCAGCACGCCGAGCGGGCGCCGCTCGACGAACCCGGTGACCAGCAGGAAGCCGAAGAGGCCGAAGATCAGGCCGGAGGCGCCTGCGGTGTTCGTGCCGGACGGGGATATCAGCCACACGCCCAGCCCGTCCGCGACGATGATCAGCGCACACAGCGCGGCGAACCGGCGTATGCCCCCGAGCGCCGCGAGGAACCCCAGGACCAGCAGCGGCACGCTGTTCGCGGCGACATGGGCGAAGCCGAAGTGCATGAAGGCGGCCGGGACGACGTCCACCAGCTCGGACGGGGTGCGCGGGACGATGCCGAAGCGGTCCAGCGCGTGTCCGCTGATCACGTCGGCCACTTCCAGCAGCCACAGCAGCGCCACCCAGCCCAGCATCAGCTTGGCCGCGGTCAGCGCCCGCTCACCTCGCGACCACTCGCGCTCAGCACTCCACACACCCGGCATGGCAACCCCCACCGACCAACTCGTCCCCAAACGGGAACGCCTGGCCCCCCTTGGTCGGTTCCCACCCCGCCACGCCGGATAGGCTCGGTGTCGTGAACCCAGTCAAGCCAGGAGAGACGGCGCGTACGCCTTGGATCGTAGGGGTGTCCGGCGCTTCCGGCACCCCATACGCCGCGGCCGTCCTGCGCGCGCTCCTCGCCGCCGGGGAAAGCGTCGATCTGGTCGTCAGCCGGGCGTCGCGGCTCACCCTGCTCGACGAGACGGGGATCTCGTTCCGGGACGGCCACTGGCAGGACGACCTGCGGGAGTGGCTCGCGCGCGGCGCCGACGGCAAGCCCGGGACCTTCGACGTGGACATCGAGGACGTCCGGTACTGGAACGCCGGGGACCTCGCCGCCGGACCGTCCTCGGGGTCGTACGCCACGAAGGGCATGCTGATCGTGCCCGCCTCCACCGCCTGCGTCGCCGGGGTCGCGCTCGGGCTGTCCAAGGACCTGCTGCAGCGGGCGGCGAGCGTGACCCTGAAGGAGGGGCGCGGGCTCGTCGTCACCGTCCGGGAGACGCCCCTGAACGGGCAGACGCTGCGCCACCTGGTGACACTGGACGACGCGGGCGCGACCGTCGTGCCCGCCTCGCCCGCCTTCTACGCGGGGGCCACGCACATCCAGGACCTGGTGGACTTCGTCGCCGGACGCGTCCTCGACGCGGCGGGTGTCGAGCACCGGCTCTACCGCCGCTGGAAGGGCGAACTGGGCGGCGGCGCCCGTTCCACCTGACCGGCACGCCGCCGCAGCACGCGGTACCAGCAGAACCCATCACTTCAAGGCTCAGTTCAGCAAGTACGTCAGACCTCTTCAGCGGAAGGCTTCGAATCGCATGGACGCGGTGGACAGGCAGCTCATCCAGGCCCTGAGGGAGAACGGCCGGGCCTCCTACGCGGAGCTGGGACGCCTCGTCGGACTGTCGGGTCCCAGCGTCACCGACCGCATCAACCGGCTGGAGGCGGCCGGCGTCATCACCGGCTACCGCGCCACCGTCGACGCCGCCTCGCTCGGTCTCGGCGTCACCGCGCTGATCGGCATCTCGCTGTCCGACGCCACCGACCACGAGGACGTGGCGAACCGCCTGCGGGACCTGGGCGAGATCGAGGACTGCTGGTTCATCGCGGGCGACGACTCGTACATGCTCAAGGTGCGGGCGGCGGACGTGGACGGCCTGGAGAAGATCATCCGACGGCTCAGCGGGACGACGGGCGTGTCCCGGACCCGTACCACCATCGTGCTCTCCACGAAGTGGGAGAACCGGGTGGGCGAGCTGCCCGAGGAGTACTAGGCGCGTAGCGCCGTCCGGGGGGCGCCGCCCGTCCGGAGGGTGGGGGAAGTACGGTTTACGAAGGCTGTCTGAGAGAGGTGTACGCATGGACGTCGGGCTCAAGCGCGAGCTGGAGGAGAAGGTCCGCTCCGGTGAGCGGCTGACCCGCGAGGACGGCATCGCGCTGTACGCGTCGGACGACCTTGCATGGCTCGGCGGTCTCGCCCACGAGGTACGCACCCGCAAGAACGGCGACGTGGTCCACTTCAACGTCAACCGTCACCTCAACATGACCAACGTCTGTACGGCCTCCTGCGCGTACTGCTCCTTCCAGCGCAAGCCGGGCGAGAAGGACGCGTACACGATGCGCATCGAGGAGGCCGTCAAGCTCGCCAAGGCGATGGAGTCGGACAACCTCACCGAGCTGCACATCGTCAACGGCCTGCACCCGAACCTGCCGTGGCGCTACTACCCGCGCTCGCTGCGGGAGCTGAAGGCGGCCCTGCCGCATGTGTCGTTGAAGGCCTTCACCGCCACCGAGATCCACCACTTCGAGACGATCAGCGGGCTGAGCGCGAGCGAGATCCTCGACGAGCTCATCGACGCGGGGCTCGAATCCCTCACCGGCGGCGGCGCGGAGATCTTCGACTGGGAAGTGCGTCAGCACATCGTGGACCACCGCACCCACTGGGAGGACTGGTCCCGCATCCACCGCCTGGCGCACGAAAAGGGTCTGAAGACCCCGAGCACCATGCTGTACGGCCACATCGAGGAGCCGCGTCACCGCGTCGACCACGTCCTGCGCCTGCGTGAGCTCCAGGACGAGACGAACGGCTTCCAGGTCTTCATCCCCCTGCGCTACCAGCACGACTTCGTCGACATGAAGGACGGCAAGGTCCGCAACCGCCTCCAGGCCCGCACCCAGATGGCGACCGGCGCCGAGGCCCTGAAGACCTTCGCGGTCTCGCGTCTGCTGTTCGACAACGTCCCGCACGTCAAGGTCTTCTGGGTCATGCACGGCGTCCAGACCGCCCAACTGGCCCTCCAGCACGGCGCCGACGACATGGACGGCTCGGTCGTCGAGTACAAGATCACCCACGACGCGGACAACTTCGGCACCCCGAACAAGCTGACCCGCGAGGACCTCCTGGACCTGATCCGGGACGCGGGCTTCCGCCCGGTCGAGCGCAACACGCGCTACGAGATCATCCGCGAGTACGACGCCCCGGACCCGCTGCGCCGCGAGTCCCCGCAGCCCATGCGCGTGTGATGCGACCGACATGAGGACGCGGGGCCCGTAAGGCATACGCTGGCCCTGTGTCCCTTACTTTCACTCTCGACCCTGCCGTCACCCCCACCCTTCGTGACGGCATCCTCGATCTGTGGACGGATGTCTCCAACGCGGGCGGAGCCGTCGGGTTCGTGCCGCCGGTGGCGCGCGAGGAGATCCGGCCGGAGCTGGTTCGGCACTTCGTGGCGATGGCCGAAGGGCGCTGCCGGCTGCTGGTCGGGCACGGCGAGGCCGGCGAGGTCGCCGCGACGGCGTTCTTCACCTTCAACACGCACCGGCTGATGAAGCACTGGGTGTGGCTGTACACGGTGCAGGTGCACCCCCGGCACCAGGGCAAGGGCTACGGCCGCGACCTGCTGGCCGCCGCCGAGGAGTCGGCCCGCACCTTCGACGGCATCGACGCGATCCGGCTCACCTGCCGGGCCGGCCTCGGCCTGGAGCGCTTCTACGGCTCCTGCGGCTACAAGGAGGTCGGCCGGATCCCGGACGCCATCCGGGTCGCGCCGGGCGACGACCGCGACGACGTGATCATGCTGCTGCCGCTCCACCGGACCCCGTCCTGACCCCCTTGCAGGATCGGCGGCCCTCCGTGCTTCACTGGGCAGTGGCCCTTTTTGGAATCGGAAGAGTGGATTGAGATGCTCCGCTACACACTGATGCGCCTCGGGATCTTCGTGGGCTGCCTCGTGGTCGTCTGGGGCCTTGTCTACTCCGGCGTCGCCCCGCGCGGCCTCGGTGACTCCAACGGCATGTGGATCGTCCTGCTCTCCCTGGTGCTGTCGGCCCCGATCAGCTTCGTCGTCCTGCGGGGGGAACGCGACCGCGCCTCCGCCGGGATCGTCCAGCGCGTCGACCGTATGAAGGCAAACCTGGACGCGAGCCGCAGCCAGGAGGACGTGGCCGACGACACGACCCGCGCGCAGGGCCAGACCTCCTAGGGCCTGTCGTTTGGATCATCCTGGCGTCGCGGGGCCTGGCACGGACTCCCCCGAGCTCTTCGAGCAGGGGGGACCCCCAGCCGCGTTGTCGTCGGTTGCCGACGTCCCCCAGCCTTCGGCCGGGAGGTGCCCCCACCGCGTCGACTCCCTCCTCCGCCTTGCAGCTGCACACACCAGGCCCCGCTCGGGTCGGCTGAAAGGCGCAGCTTCTCTCAGCCGGCCTGATCCAAACGACAGGCCTAGCGCGCCGCAAGCCGCCCCGGCGCGTACCGGCGACGAGACCTGTCGGTAACCGCGCAGGCCAGCCCCTTACGCTTGTCCGGATCCACGTCGGTGGAACGGCTGTTCGCACCGGCATTCGTGACGTAAGGGGGAACCGTGGCACGAGCGCGCGCGCAGGCGGAAAAGAGCGCACGACGCGTTGCCGAGGCCGTCGTGACCGGAACCGATCCGCGGTCGGCCGCGCAGGACGAACTGCGCCGGCAGATCGGCGGACGGGGGACACGGGGAGACGGCGGCGAGGAGTACGACCTCCAGGGCCAGGGCATCGACCCGGCCGACTTCCCGGCCGCCCGGGAACAGGGCGGCTCCACGGCAACCGTCATGCGGCAGAAGACCGTGCCGCTGGACGAGGCCGGGGAGGCGCTCGGCCGCAGCGAGCAGGTGCGCGAGGGCACCGGGACGGTGCACGCCATCTGCCCGATGGTGATCCCCAAGGGCCGCTCGATCTTCTCCATGCTGCCGGTGCTGACGCTGCTCCTGCTGGGCGCGGTCGGCGCGGGAATCGTGGCGGCGTCCGGTGCGGACGTGCTGACCAACCCGCTGTTCGGCGTGCACTACTGGGTCATCGCGGTGTGCGCGATCGCCTTCGTGTGGTGGCGCCAGGGCATGGTCATGGTCCCCGACGGCTGCCAAGCGATGATCACCCGCTTCGGCAAGCTGGAGAAGGTCGTCGGACCGGGCCGCATCGTGCTGCTGAGCCCGTGGAAGCGGGTGTCGTACATCGTCAACACCACGATCGAGTACCCGTTCAACGCGCCGGTGCGCGAGGCACCGACCAAGGGCGGCGTGAAGGCGTCGATCGACCTGTTCATCCAGTTCCGGATCAGCGACCCGACCGAGTTCGTCTACACGCTGGGCGCGGTGCGCGGCTTCGAGGAGAAGCTGAGCAACGCGGTGAGCGAGACGATCCGCACCCTCGTTTACGAGCAGGAAGCCGCCGGCATCTACGACATGGTCGGCGAGGACACCGGCCGCCTGCTGGACCTGCTCAACCAGCAGTTCCGCCCGGCCGTCGAGCTCACCAACGCCAACATCACCCACGCCGAGCCCTCCGACCAGCGCTACCGCATGGACCTGGCGGCGCCCGAGATGGTGCGCGTGGCCAAGGAGGCGTACACGCACGAGTACGCGCTCCAGCTCCGCAAGGAGCAGGACGAGGGTGACCTCACCCGCGAACTCGCCTCCAGCCACGAGACGCTGTCCGCGATCCAGGCCGACATCGCCCAGTACCAGGCGCAGATGGACACGGCCGTGGAGCGCGAGACCAACCGCGCCGAGGCGCTCGCCCGCCAGCGCTACGTACAGGCCGAGTCGGAGGCGAAGGCCAACGCGGCCCTGCTGGAGGCGCAGGCCCTCGACATCCGCGCGGTGACCACGGCCCAGGCGCCGGAGATCCTCGAGTACCGCTACCAGCAGCAGGTGCTGGACACGCTGGAGCAGGTCGCCGACCACCTGCCGCGGCTGGTGCGCATCGGCGGCGCGACGGACGCCGGCGGCGGCGCCGGCATCGACTTCCTGGAGCTGGCCCGCGAGTTGGTCGGCGAGCGCGGCACGGAACTCTTTACCGACGCGGACATGGCCGCCGTACGGGAGCGTCTCGGCGAGGTGTCCGAGCGGATCGCCGCGCGCGAGACGGAGATCGGCGTGCTGCTGGCGGCGGACCGGCCGACGGTGCCGCAGGTGCCCGAACAGCCCGAATCGACCGACAGCTCCGACGGCTCCGGCAGCCCCGACAGCTCCATCAGCTCTGACGTCTCCGAGGGGGCCGACCAGTGAGCACCGCCCGTTCCTCCCACCGCCGGTCGGTCATCTCGGAGAAGGTCGCCCCCTGGAGCGACATCGCGCGGCTGCTGCGCGGCGGCGAGGCCGACACCCTGATCCCGGTCATCATCCCGCGCCACCGGCGCCGCCTGTGGTGGATGCTGCCGCTGTGGCTCGGCGTCTACGCCCTGCTGATGGGCCTGATGCTGACGCTGGGCGCGGTGGACTCCGAGTCGGTCGCCGGGGACCTCGCCTACGGCACCCTGGCCACCCTCTCCTACATCGGCGGCGCGCTCCTGCTGGTGATCGGCGCGCTGTGGTGGTGGCGCTCCTCGATCGTCGAGATCGAGCAGGGCACCAACGGCGTGCTGACCCGCTACGGCGCCGTCACCCGCACCCTGGACGCCGGCCGCCACTACCTGTGGCACCCCTGGTCCAGGGTCGACTTCGTCGTCGACACCGCCACCGAGATCCCGTACTCCGCACCGGTCATGGCCTGCCCGACGCAGGAGAACGTGCCGCTGCGCTCCATCGAGTTCTTCCTGAAATTCCGCATCAACGACGCCGTGCTGTTCGTCCGCACGATCGGCGCGGGCAACTTCGACCTGGTGCTCTCCAGCGCCGTACAGGACGCGATCCGGCAGCGGGCGCGCAAGATGCGCACCGAGCGGGCGTACGACCTGCGCGGCTCGGACGTCGCCGACATGCAGGAACTGCTCAACCGTCAGCTGTCCGGCTACGGCGTGCGCATCACCGGCTCCAACATCCCGGACGTGCAGCTGCCGGCGCAGTACCAGCAGCACCTGGCCACCCGGGAGCGGGTCGCCAAGGAGCGCACGGCGTACGAGCAGGAGTGGGGCCTGATCCGCAAGCGCCGGATCGACCAGCTGGGTATGGACATCGAGCGGGCCAAGAAGGTGCGGGACGCCCGGATCGTCGAGGTCAGGGCCGCGCTGAACCGGGCCCGTGAGGAGGTCGCGCAGCTGCTGGAGGAGCAGGAGACCAACGCCCAGCGGGTGCGGTTCGAGATCGAGACGCGGGGCCGCAGCGGCCTGATCGCCGCCGAGAACGAGGCCCGCGCCCAGCGTGCCCTCGCCAAGGCCTACCGCGACAACCGCGCCGTCCTGCAGTACGAACTCGCCCGGCGTCGCCTGGAGGTGGGCGCGAAGCTCGCCGGCAGGGCCCCGCAGCCGGTCGTCGTACGGACCGACGGCACGAACGCCGACACCTCGGCCCTGTCCACCCTGCTCGCCGCGCAGTTGCTGCCCCGGATGACGGCCCTGCCGTCCGGGGACGGGCAGCAGTGGGCGGACCGGGTGGCGCGGTTCGCCGACGACGTGAGCGGCGAGGAGTAGCGCAGCGGTTCGCAGCGGGCCGGGTGGGATCTGCCTCCCGGCCCGTACGCTGAGCGCCATGGGTGCCGTGAAGACCAAGCGGATGCCGCGGGCCGTCCGTGAGCAGCAGATGCTCGATGCCGCCGTGCTGACCTTCGGGCAGCGCGGGTACATGGCCGCGTCGATGGACGAGATCGCCGAACTCGCGGGCGTCTCCAAGCCGTTGGTGTACCTGTACCTGAACTCGAAGGAAGACCTCTTCACGGCCTGCATACGCCGCGAGGCGGCCGCCCTCACCGCCGCCGTGCGGGCCGGCGTGCGACGCGAGCTGCCCGCGGACCGCCAGCTCTGGGAAGGCCTCGGCGCGTTCTTCACGCACACCGCGCAGAACCCGGACGGCTGGTCCGTCCTGCACCTCCAGGCCCGCACCCACGGCGAGCCGTTCGCCTCCGAGGCCGCCGCGATGCGCGCGGAGATCGTGGCGTTCGTGACCCAGCTGATCCTCGCGGCCGCCCGGGAGGCGCACCGCGACCCCGACCTCCCCGAGAGCGAGGTCGCAGGTCTCGCCGAAGCCCTGGTCGGCGCCGCCGAGTCGCTCGCCGCCTGGGCCAACGCCACGCCGGGCGTGACGGCGAGAGCGGCGGCGGCGACCTTGATGAACTTCGCCTGGTCTGGGCTGGGCAACCTCATGGACGGCCGGCGCTGGACGCCGCCGGACGCCGCTCACGAAGTGAGCGGATAGACCTCCCCGGCCAGGTGCAGCCGGTCCGCGCCGCTCCGCAGTTCGAACCGACCGCCCTCCGCGGCGTACGTCACGGTCCCCGGCAGGAGCACCGGCGCCCTGAACTCCGCCTTCACTTGCGCCCGTTCGGGCACACCGTGTGCGGCGAGACAGCGGGCCACCGTCCACATGCCGTGCGCGATGGCACGCGGAAAGCCGAACAGGCGGGCGGTGAAGGGGTGCAGGTGGATGGGGTTGCAGTCACCCGAGGCGGCACCGTAGCGACGGCCGACATCCCCGGCGATGCGCCATTCGGCGACGTCGGGCAGCGGCTTCCCCGCCTCCCGAGCGGACTCGGGGGCCTGGTGCCGGGTGCGATGCCGGGCCAGATAGGTGCTTCTCGACTCCCATACGGTCTCCTCGCCGGCCCGTATCGCAGTGCTCACGGCGGCCTCCGTACCGCGCCGGTGCGGCGTCAAGCCGTCGACGCGCACGGTGAGTTCGTACTCCCCGGTGGCCGCCACGGGCCGGTGCTGGGTGATCGAGATCGACGTGTGGACGAGACCGAGCAGCGGCAGCGGAAACTCCCGGCTGCTCATCAGCCGCATCGCCAGCGGAAAGCCCAGCACATGCGGGTACGTCACCGGTAGGGCGTCCTCCCCGGTGGGGAACCCGCACACCCGCTCGTACGCGGCGAGCCGGGCGAGGTCCACCCGCAGCCCCGGCAACACGAGCCGGGTGCGCGGGAACTCCGCGTCGGGGCTCGGGCGTTTGAAGGGTGACAGCAGGGCGCCCCGGGTGAGCAGGGGCGGAAGGGAAGGAGCAGCGGTGAGCACGAGATCCATCAGGCCCCCAGCAGGCTCTGGCCGCATACGCGTACGACCTGGCCGTTGACGGCCCCGGAGCCCGGATCCGCCAGCCAGGCAGTCGTCTCGGCGACATCGACCGGCAGCCCGCCCTGCGCGAGGGAGTTCATCCGGCGCCCCGCCTCCCGGATGAACAGCGGGACCGCCGCGGTCATCTTCGTCTCGATGAAGCCGGGCGCCACCGCGTTGACCGTCACCCCGTGCTCGGCGAGCGCGCGCGGAGCCAGGGCACGGACCAGGCCGACCACGCCCGCCTTGCTCGCGCCGTAGTTCGTCTGGCCGGCGTTCCCGGCAAGCCCCGCGATCGACGCCGTCGCCACGATCCGGCCGCCCCGCCTCAGGGCCCCGCTCGCCAGCAGCGCGTCCGTCGTGCGCAGCACGCTCGCGAGGTTGACGTCCAGGACCGAACTCCAGCGCTCGGCGGGCATGTTGACCAGCCGCCGGTCGCGGGTGATCCCGGCGTTGTGGACCAGCACGTCAAGGCCGTCGGGCAGCGCGGCCGCGATGCGCTCGCCCGCGTCGGGGGCGGTGATGTCGAGCGCGAGGGCGGTTCCGCCGAGCCGGTCGGCCAGGCGCCGCGCGTCCTGCTCGGCCTGCGGCACGTCCAGGACGACGACCCGGGCACCGTCCCTGGCCAGCGTCTCGGCGACCGCCGCACCGATGCCGCGCGCGGCGCCGGTGACCAGGGCGGTGTGGCCGGTCAGAGGGTGGTCGGGGTCGTCGGACGCGGCGCCGGTGACCGGTGCCGGACCCACCTCGACGACCTGTCCGCTGACGTAGGCCGACTTGGGTGAGAGAAGGAAGTCCAGCGTCGACCGGGCGGCGCGCGCGTCCGTCAGCCGGACCAGATTCACCGTTCGGCCGCGGCCGATCTCCTTGCCGAGCGAGCGCGTGAAGCCCTCCAGGGCCTGCTGGACGGCCGCCTGGTGGTGGTCGGCGGGGTCGAGGGGCGCGCCGAGGACGACGACGCGGCCGCTGTCCGCGACCGACCGCACGACCGGGTGCAGGGCGGCGTGCACCTCGGACAGCGACTCGACGTCCCGGACTCCGGTGGCGTCCAGCAGGACGGCGGCCGGCTGCTCGGCGGCGCACGTGAGGTCCAGGCCCGTGCCGGCGAGGTCGAGGTCCGACTTGCCGGCGGTGAGGAGGAGCCGGTCGCCCTCCAGGGCGGGGCGCTGCGGCGACCAGCGTCTGAGGGCCGTCGGCTGGGGCAGCCCGAGGCGGCGGGTGAGGAAGCGGCCGGGCGCCGTGCCGGTGAAGCTGAGATAGCGGTCGGCCATGGCCCACTCCCAGTGCGATCCAGTACTGACTCCGGAGTAAGGTTACCGGAGGTAATCCCATGCTGTACGTGAGGAGTGGGTGGAGATGAGCTCCCTGTTGGCGCCGGCGGTCCGGCGCGTCGCGATCATCGGCGGCACCCGGGTCCCCTTCGCGCGCTCCGACGGCTCGTACGCCACCGCGTCCAACCAGGACATGCTCACGGCCGTGGTCGACGGCCTCGTCGAGCGGTACGAGCTGGGCGATCCGGGCGCGGTCGGGGAGTTCGTCGCCGGGGCCGTCCTCAAGCACAGCCGCGACTTCAATCTCGCCCGCGAAACCGTCCTCGGCTCGAAGCTGGACGCGCGCACGCCCGCGTACGACATCCAGCAGGCCTGCGGCACGGGACTGCAGGCCGTCATCGCCGCCGCCAACAAGATCGCGCTCGGTCAGACCGACTCGGCGATCGCCGGTGGCGCGGACACGGCGAGCGACGCGCCTCTCGGCGTCAACGACGAGCTGCGACGCATCCTGTTGGAGGCGCGGCGGGCCAGGTCGCTCGGCGGTCGGCTCAAGGCACTCGCCCGCGTACGGCCCTCCCACCTCGTCCCGGACATCCCGCGCAACGCCGAGCCGCGCACCAAGCTCTCCATGGGCGAGCACGCCGCCGTCACGGCACGGGCGTGGGGCGTGACGCGCGAGGCCCAGGACGAGCTGGCGGCGACGAGTCACCAGCGGCTGGCGGCGGCGTACGAACGCGGCTTCTTCCAGGACCTGGTGGTGCCCTTCCGGGGGCTGGACCGGGACCAGAACCTGCGCCCGGGCTCGACACCGGAGAAACTCGCCGCGCTGAAGCCGGTGTTCGGCCTGGACAGGCCCGAACCGACGATGACGGCGGGCAATTCGACGCCGCTGACGGACGGGGCGGCGCTCGTGCTGCTGGCGAGCGAGGAGTGGGCGCAGAGCAGGGGGCTGGAGCCGCTGGCCTACCTCACCGCCTACGAGACGGCCGCCGTGGACTTCGTGCGGGGCGATGTGGCGGACGGCGAGGACGGGCTGCTGATGGCACCGGCGTACGCCGTTCCGCGCATGCTGGAGCGGGCCGGACTCGCCCTCGCCGACTTCGACTTCGTCGAGATCCACGAGGCCTTCGCGTCCCAGGTGCTGGCCACGCTGGCGGCGTGGGAGAAGCGGGGGCTCGACCCCGTGGACCGCGCCCGCCTCAACGTCACCGGCTCGTCCCTGGCGACCGGTCACCCCTTCGCGGCGACCGGCGCGCGGATCGTGGCGACACTGGCCAAGTCGCTCGCTCAGAACGGCGGTTCGGGGCGCGGGCTGATCTCGGTCTGCGCGGCCGGCGGACAGGGCGTGACGGCGATCCTGGAGCGGAGGTAAGGATGGGGTGAGACGAAGCTGAGTACTCCTCACATAACCCCCGAGGTTGCACATCCCCGGCCCCGGACCACCGCCGAACCCGCACAACCCCCACACGCGCGAGCCGTACGATCGCCTGCCTAACCAGCGGTAACCCTTTTCCGCCGGCCTCCGCAGGTGAACGCCACGGTGCGCGAGGTACGTACGTCATGCAGCAAGCGTTCCCTCGCTGCACGCCCGTCGCAGGAGCCGCCCGTGTCCACCTCGCTTCCCTCCTTCGCCCCCTCGGCGGCCTACGACGACGCTCCCGGACCGCACCTGGTACAGCCCGAGACGCGGCGGCTGGACGGCGTCGTCAGGGAGGCGTACGTACCGCCCTTCGCGCCGCCGGTCACCCACGGCTCCCTCGCGGACCTGCCCTTCGACAACGCGGACGCGGCTCCCGACGCCGTGGTCCTCAGCCGCAAGGGCGAGGACGGGCGCTGGGCGGACGTCACGGCGGCGGAGTTCGCCGACCAGGTGCAGTCGGTGGCGAAGGGGCTGATCGCCGAGGGGCTGGTGCCCGGGGACCGGATCGCCGTCATGGCGCGCACCCGCTACGAGTGGACGCTCCTCGACTTCGCCGCATGGGCGGCCGGGCTGGTGACCGTCCCCGTCTACCCGACCTCCTCCGTCTTCCAGACCCGCTGGATCCTCCAGGACTCCGGCGCGGTGGCCCTGGTCACCGAGACCGCCGCCCAGGCCGCCGCCCTCGGCCCCGAGCTGGACCGGGTGCCCGACCTGCGGCACATGTGGGTGATGGACAAGGGCCATGTGGAGCGCCTGGAGGAGTTCGGCGCGCAGCAGCCGGACGGGGAGGTCGGCGTGCGGCGCGGCATGCTGGTGCCGGACACGCTGGCGACGCTCATCTACACCTCGGGCACGACCGGGCGCCCCAAGGGCTGCGCGCTGACGCACGCCAATTTCTTCGCCGAGGTGGACAACGCGATCGAGCTGCTCTACCCGATCTTCAAGGCGCGGACCAGCGAAGAGGCGTCGGTGCTCCTCTTCCTGCCGATGTCGCACGTCTTCGGGCGGATGGTGGCGGTGGCCTGTGTACGGGCCAGGGTGCGCCTCGGCCACGCGCCGAGCCTGAAGGCGGAGGACCTGCTGCCGGACCTCGCCGCCTTCCGCCCGACCTGCCTGCTGACCATCCCCTACATGCTGGAGAAGATCTTCAACTCCGCCCGCGCCAAGGCCGAGACGGGCGGCCGTGTCTCGTCCTTCGACCGCGCGGCATCGGTCGCCGAGCGCTACGGCGAGGCGCTGGAGGCCCGCGCGTCCGGGACCGGCGGCGGCCCGAACACGGCCCTCAAGACCGCCCGCGCCTTCTACGACCCGCTGGTCTACCGCCGTATCCGCAACGCGATGGGCGGCCGCGTGAGGTACGCGATCTGCGGCGGCTCCCCGCTCGGCCGGCGCCTCGCCGCGTTCTACGCCGGAGCGGGCATCGAGATCTACGAGGGCTACGGCCTCACGGAGACGACCGCCGCGGCCACCGTCACGCCCCCGCTCAAGCCCCGCCTGGGCACGGTCGGCTGGCCGCTGCCCGGCACCCGCGTCCGCATCGCCGCCGACGGCGAGATCCTCATCGCCGGCGACCAGGTGCTGCGCGGCTACTGGGACCCCTCCGCGGGCGGCGTCGTCCCGGCGGCGGCGGACGGCTGGCTGCCGACCGGGGACATCGGCGCCCTGGACGACGAGGGCTATCTGACGATCACCGGCCGCAAGAAGGAACTCCTCATCACGGCGGGCGGCAAGAGCGTGGCCCCGGCACCCCTGGAGAACTGGCTGCGCTCGCACCCCCTGATCTCCCAGTGCATGGTCCTGGGCGACCGCCGCCCCTACGTCTGCGCGCTGATCACCCTGGACATGGACGGCGTCACCCACTGGCGCCGGATGAACGGCAAGCACTCCGTACCCGCCGAACTCCTCGTGGACGACCCCGAGTTGAGGGCGATCCTGCAACGAGCGGTGGACGAGGCGAACAAGCTGGTGTCCCGGCCGGAGTCGATCCGCCGTTTCGCGATCCTGCCGACGGACTTCACGGAGATGGCGGGACATCTGACGCCGTCGATGAAGCTGCGGCGAGAGGCGGTCATGCGGGACTTCGCGACCGAGGTGGAGGAGCTGTACGCCAAGTAGCGGCGGGCGTGGCCGACGGGACGCGGAACCGTGAACGGAGCAAACGGTTGCAGTCTCGTTACGACAACCGCTTGACGTGACATGCCGTCC
The DNA here is from genome assembly GCF_045039535.1 of Streptomyces sp. NBC_01092. Classification (NCBI taxonomy): domain Bacteria; kingdom Bacillati; phylum Actinomycetota; class Actinomycetes; order Kitasatosporales; family Streptomycetaceae; genus Streptomyces; species Streptomyces sp. NBC_01092. The sequence goes on from NZ_CP108659.1 coordinate 6,256,298, forward strand.
CCGCGTTGGCTACCGCCACACCGGGTAGCAACGCCGCTCCTCAGCTCGGAAGGCCCAGTAGTGAACGCTCGCACCCCCCGTATCGCCGCCGTACGCCGTGTCGGCACAGCCCTGCTCGCCTCCGCCTCGGCGATGTCGCTCACCGCGTGCGGCGTCATCGACGGCATCGGGGGCGGTGACAGCTCGGCGTCGCCGGAGAAGGGTGACGACATCACGGTGGGCCTGCTGCTGCCCGACAAGGACACCGCGCGCTTCGAGAAGTTCGACTACCCGCTCATCAAGAAGGAAGTCGGCACCCTCACCGACGGCAAGGGCAAGGTCGTCTACGCCAACGCCGAGGCGAGCCCCGAGAAGCAGAGCGAGCAGTTCCAGCAGATGATCGACGACCAGGTGGACGTCGTCCTGGTCGACGCCGTGGACGCCAAGGCCATCGCCTCGGGCGTGCAGAAGGCGAAGGACGCGGGCATCCCGGTCATCGCCTACGACCGCCTCGCCGAGGGGCCCATCGACGCGTACGTCTCCCACGACAACGAACTCGTCGGCGAGGTCCAGGGCCGTTCCCTCGTCGAGGAACTCGGTGACAAGGCGGCGAGCAGCAAGGTCGTCATGATGAACGGCGACCCCGCCGACCCGAACACGGACCGGTTCAAGGAGGGCGCCCTCGCGGAGCTCGACGGCGCGGTGAACATCGTCAAGAAGTACGACACCACGAAGTGGTCGCCCGACGTCGCCAAGGCCAACATGGCGAAGGCGATAGCCGCCGTCGGGCTCGGCGACATCGGCGCCGTCTACTCGGCGAACGACGGCATGGCCGGCGCGGTCATCGACGCGCTCAAGGAGGCGGGCGCGAGCAAGATCCCGCCGGTGACCGGGCAGGACGCGAACCTGGACGCGGTGCAGCGGATCGTCGCGGGCGAGCAGTTCATGACCGTGTACAAGCCCTTCCTGCAGGAGGCGACCAACGCCGCGAAGATGGCCGTGTACAAGGTGCAGGGCCGCGACCTGGAGTTCGACTCGCTGACCCAGGAGTCGGTCGACAGCCCCACCGAGGACGACATCCCGGCACACCTGGTGGCGGTGGTCGCCCTGACGAAGGCCAACATCGAGGAAACGGTGATCAAGGACGGCGTCTACACCGCCGACCAGATCTGCACCTCCGCGTACAAGGCGGACTGCGAGCAGCAAGGCCTGGAGTAGTCAGCCCCGGCGGCCCGGGGCGCGGTGACTCTCCACCAGATCCGCGAACGCCCGGGCCGGCGGGCTGAGCGCGTCCCAGCGGCGGACGGCCCAGCCCACGGGCAGCGGACGCAGCGCGGGGAGGGGGATCAGGCGCAGGCCGCCGTCGCCGGGGACCGCCAGCCCCGGCAGCGCGGGCACGACCGCCCGCCCGACTCCCAGCTCGGCCAGCAGCAGCGCCGTGTCCCAGTCGGCGACGCTGGTGTCGTGCGCGAACCGCACACCCAGCTCGGCGCAGGCGGCGTCCAGATGAGCCGCGGAGGCGGAGTTCGGCGGCAGCCGGATCAGCCGTACGCCGTCCAGGTCGGCGCCGGCGTCGACGTACGGCCGCTCGGCGAGCGGATCGTCGGCCCGCAGCGCCAGCACCCACGGCAGCTCCACCACCGGCCGCTGCTCGATGCCGCGCACCGGCGGGCCGAGGGTGATCCAGGCCAGGTCGAGCGTGCCGTCGGCCAGCGCGTCGAAGCTGCCCCGGCCCGAACTCACCGTCCGGAACTCCAGGTTGACCCGGGGATGCCGGCGCCGGTACGCGACGACGGCCTCCGACATGAAGTGCCGTACGGTCGTCGCGCCCGTCGCCACCCGCACGTGCCCGCTCTCGCCGTCGACGAGATCCCGCAGCCGCCGTACCGCCAGGTCCAGCCCGGATATCCCCTCCGCGGCCGCGGCCTCCAGCACCCGTCCCGCCTGCGTCGGCACGACTCCCCGGGGCTGGCGCTCCAGCAGCGCGACGCCGGTCTCCCGCTCCAGCCGCTTCACGTGCTGGCTCACGGCCGACTGTGTGCATCCCAGCTCCCGCGCCACCGAGCTGAGACTCCCGGCCCGGCACACGGCCACGAACACCCGCAGGTCATCCAGGGTCATGAGACCCAAGTAAACACTTGGGTACGGCGACAAATCCCAAGGATTGACTGGGCTTTGCCCGATGTACGACGATCCTGGACGGGCCCGGGCGGCAACCCGCTCCTCGCCCCCGCCGGAGTCCGGACCATGGCGGGGAGGGAGCGGGTGCCGACCCAAACACGTACGACTCGGACCACAACTCCCTTGCCCGGCGCTTGACTTCACCGGGCATTCGCGTCACATTCGCATTTCTGACACACCCTCAGAAATGTGGAGCCGTCCAGGCGGGAGCTGCCTCCATGACCACCAGCGCGCACCCTTCCAGGAGACACGTCCTCGCCGGCGCCGCCGCGGGTACGGTCACGGCCTCCCTCGGAGTGACGGCCGCTCATGCGGCGGACGTGCCTCTTCTCGGTACCTACGACGTCGTGGTGATCGGCTCGGGCGCCGCCGGCATGACCGCCGCCCTTACCGCCGCCCGGCAGGGCCTGAGCTGTGTGGTGCTGGAGAAGGCGCCCACCTTCGGCGGATCCGCGGCCCGGTCCGGTGCCGGGATCTGGATCCCCAACAACTCCGTGCTCCTCGCGGCGGGCGTGCCGGACACCCCCGCGAAGGCCGCCGCCTATCTGTCCGCCGTCGTGGGCCCGGACGTGCCCGCGGACCGGCAGCAGGCCTTCCTCGCCCACGGCCCGGCGATGCTCTCCTTCGTCATGGCCCACAGCCCGCTGCGCCTGCGCTGGATGGACGGGTACAGCGACTACTACCCCGAGCTGCCCGGCGGCCTCCCGAACGGCCGTTCCGTCGAACCCGACCAGCTCGACGGCAACCTCCTGGGCGCCGAGCTGGCGAACCTGAACCCGCCGTACATGGACGTGCCCGCCGGGATGGTCGTCTTCAGCGCGGACTACAAGTGGCTGGCCCTGGCCGCGGTGAACGCCAAGGGGGCCGCCGTCGCGGCGCAGTGCCTCGCACGCGGTACGGCGGCCGCCCTGCGCGGGGAGAAACCCCTGACCATGGGCCAGTCGCTGGCGGCCGGGCTGCGGCTGGGGCTGCGCTCGGCGGGAGTGCCCGTGTGGCTCGACACGCCGCTGACCGACCTGTACGTCGAGGGCGGCGCCGTGAGCGGGGCGGTCGTCACCCGGGACGGCGCTCCCGCCCTGGTGCGCGCCCGCCGCGGGGTGATCGTCGGCTCGGGGGGCTTCGAGCACAACGCGGCCATGCGCGAGCACTACCAGCGTGCGCCGATCGGCACGGACTGGACGGTCGGCGCGAAGGAGAACACCGGCGACGGCATCCGGGCCGGGCAGCGGCTCGGCGCCGCCCTCGGTCTCATGGACGACGCCTGGTGGGGCCCGGCGATCCCGCTCCCCGGCCAGCCGTACTTCTGCCTGGCCGAACGCACCCTCCCCGGCGGCCTGCTGGTCAACGCCGCCGGCGCCCGCTTCGTCAACGAGGCCGCCCCTTACAGCGACGTCGTCCACACGATGTACGACGTCAACGACACCAGCCCGGCCATCCCGTCCTGGCTGATCGTCGACCAGCACTACCGCAACCGCTACCTCTTCAAGGACGTCCTGCCGACCCTGCCCCTGCCCGGCGCCTGGTACGACTCGGGCGCCGCGCACAAGGCCTGGACCCTGGACGCGCTCGCCGCCTCGATCGGCGTCCCGGCGGCAGCGCTGCGGACCACGGTGGACCGCTTCAACTCCCAGGCGCTGAAAGGCAAGGACCCCGACTTCCAGCGCGGCGACAGCGCCTACGACCACTACTACACGGACCCGTACGTGCTGCCGAACTCCTGCCTGGCCCCGCTCTGGCTGCCCCCGTACCACGCCTTCCGCATCGTCCCCGGCGACCTCGGCACCAAGGGCGGCCTGCTCACGGACGCCCGCGCCCGGGTGCTGCGGGAGGACGGCTCGGTGATCCGGGGGCTGTACGCCGCCGGCAACGCGAGCGCGGCCGTCATGGGGCACAGCTATGCGGGCGCGGGCTCGACGATCGGCCCGGCGATGACGTTCGGGTACATCGCGGCGAAGGACCTGGCGGGGGTCCTTTAGGCCGCCGGTTTCCGGGCGATCAGGAACGCCTGCTGAGACGTCTCGTCGAGCGCCGGGTCCGCCTCGCGCACCGTCCGGGAGACGAGGGCGAAACCGGCACCCGTCAGCAGCTCGGCCATGTCCTCCGGCCGGCGCCGCTGGAAGGTGAGCGCGACCGGGTGGCCGAACGGCCGGTCGTGGTGCCGGTGCTCGTCACCGGCCTGGAAGGCGACGAGCAGCGGCGCGCCCGGGGCCAGCACGCGGTGGAACTCGGCGAAGAGGGCCGGGAGCCGGTCCACGGGCGTGTGGATGGACGAGTAGAAGGACATGGCGCCGGCCAGTGTGCCGTCGGGCAGGTCCAGCTCCAGCATCGAGCCCTGCTCGAAACGCAGCCCCGGGTTCTCGCGGCGGGCGATCGCGAGCATCGACTCCGACAGATCGACCCCGAACATGGGCAGCCCCAGCGCGGCGAGGCGCGCGGTCGTCCGACCGGGACCGCAGCCCAGGTCGGCCACCGGGCCGTCTCCGTCGACGAGTTCGGCGAACACCGCCAGGACCGCCCGCTCCACGGGCCTGCTCTTCAGCTCGTCCTGGAAGAGGGTCGCGTAGTCCTCGGCGATGGCGTCGTAGAAGGTGCGGGTGGTGGTGAGGAAGTCGGCTTCGGTCATGGCCGGGGACCCTAGCGAAGCCGGTGACTATTCGCCGCTCTCCTCCGGCTCACCCGTCCGCGTCCGGCCGACCCCGATCGCCGTCCCGACGGCGCTGCCCAGCGTCATGCCCAGGGCGAGCCCGAGCGCCAGGTTGTCGAAGATGAACATTCCGAAGACGAGCCCGATGCTCGTGCCGAGGGCAAGGCCGACCGACAGGCCCATCGCCAAACTGTTGTCGGCGGGAGTCCCGCCCTCTGCCCCGTTGTTGTTCTCGTTACTGCTTGTCACCTGGGCATTCTCCCATGGGGCGCCTCACGCCAACCCCGCCGCCCGCAGCAGCGCGGTGGCCCCGGCCGCCCCGAGCACCACCACCGGGAACGGCGCCCCGCGCCACGCCAGTGCACCCGCGACCAGCACCCCGATCGCCCGCGCCCACCCCGCGAAGCCGCCGCCCTCCGTGAGCCCGCCCGTCGCCAGCAGCGCGACCAGCAGCACCACCGCGGCGGCGGCCAGCAGTTCCTGGACACGCGCGGGAAGGGCGACCCGCCCGTGCAGCACCGGGCCGACCAGCCGGAAGGCATACGTCCCCACCGCCAGCGCCAGAATCATGGCGACCGTGGCATTCACGCCGAGACCTCCTTACGGCCGTACAGGACCAGTCCCGCCAGCGCCAGCACCACCGGTACTCCCGCCGGGACGGCTGGCGTCACCGCCAGGGCCAGCGCGGCGCCGATCAACGCGCACCGCCGTATGCGGGCGTCCGTGCGCAGAGTGGGCAGGACCAGTGCCACCAGGACGGCCGGGAAGGCGGCGTCGAGGCCGTACGTCGCCGTGTCGCCGAGCGCTGTTCCGGCGAGCGCCCCGGCCAGGACGCCGGTGTTCCAGGCGGCGAACAGGCCGAGCCCGTTCACCCAGAACGCCGCCCGGCGCCGTACCGGATCCGGCTGGGCGAGGGTGAAGGCGACCGTCTCGTCGGTGACGAGGTGGGCGCCGAGGAGGCGGGCGGCCCGGCTCCGGCCGCCGATGACGTCGGCCACGGCGAGGCTGAAGGCCGCCGTGCGCGTGTTCAGCAGCAGTCCGGTGGTCACCGCGGCGAGCGGCCCGCCCCCGGCCAGCAGCACGCCGACCGCGCTGAACTGCGCCGATCCCGCGTACACGATCAGCGACATCACCACCGGCACCCAGACGGGCAGCCCGCCGGCCACCGAGATCGCGCCGAAGGAGATGCCGACGACACCGCTGGCCAGCCAGACCAGTGCGCTGTCGCGGACCAGGGGTGCCATCATCGGTGTTCGGAGTGGCGAACGCATGTTTTCCAGAATGAACAAGGGTCGACCGTTCGTCAAGACGAACGAACGTACCTGTATAGCGAACAACGGGAGGGAACCAGGATGAGCGAGCCGCTCACGTGGATCGCCGCCGCCCTGCGCCGCGAGCGCACCCGGGCCGGGCTGTCGCTGTCGGAGCTGGCCAAGCGGGCCGGGATCGCGAAGTCCACGCTGTCCCAGCTGGAGGCGGGCAGCGGGAACCCCAGCGTGGAGACGCTGTGGGCGCTGGGTGTCGCGCTCGGTGTGCCGTTCAGCGCGCTGGTGGAGCCGCCGGCCACGTCGGTTCACGTGATCAGAGCCGGCGAAGGGCCCACCGTCGCGTCGGAGCGGGCGGACTTCGTGGCCACCCTGTTCTCCGCGAGCCCGCCCGGCGCCCGCCGGGACCTCTATCACCTGAGCGTGGAACCGGGCCCGGCCAGGGAGTCGGAGCCACACATTCCGGGGTCCGTGGAGCATCTGATCGTCAGCACGGGGCGGGTGAAGGCGGGGCCCCTGGGTGAGGAGGCCGAGCTGGGGCCCGGCGACTACATGACGTATCGCGGGGATGTGCCGCACTCGTACGAGGCGCTCGCGCCCGGGACGACGTTCGTGCTGGTCATGCAGCACATCTAGCCCTCGCGAGGGGATGCAAAGGCAGGAGCCCCGTTGCCTTGCGGCACGGGGCTCCTTGGGTACTGCTATTAGTTCCGGATCAAAGCACCAGGCTCCGAGACCGAATGATCAGACTGATCGAACTGATCAGACGGGGGTGACGTTCTCCGCCTGCGGGCCCTTCGGGCCCTGGGTCACGTCGAAGGAGACCTGCTGGTTCTCCTCCAGCGAGCGGAAGCCGCTCGCGTTGATCGCGGAGTAGTGAACGAAGACGTCGGGGCCGCCGCCTTCTTGGGCGATGAAGCCAAAGCCCTTTTCGGCGTTGAACCACTTCACGGTTCCGGTAGCCATAAGCCCTCCTTGGGCCCAAAGGGTTGCCCTGCTCCAGAACCCTGCAAGTGTGAAAACAAGTGCTGCACAACTGCATACGTCTGAAAACGACGAGAGCCCGCGGTTACATGCTCCGCAGGCTCTGTACTGCAAGGGAAACCAAACTGCAACTTGCGGCGAGCCTAGCACGTGGGCAGCCGAAAGCAATAGAGGTCAAGATCACGCCACTCGGACGTTTGAAGGGCCCGTTTCGGGTTGACGGGGGAGTCATATGTGTCGGGACGACGGAGTGGATCCGACACCAGGGTGACGAGAGGTTGTGACGCTGGTGTCACGCCCCTGAAGGATGCACGCTACCCCATGGGGTCTACTGTCGCGATGTGGACAATTCTCGCACCCGGCCGCGCGTAGGCCACATCCAGTTCCTGAACTGCCTGCCCCTGTACTGGGGGCTCGCGAGAACAGGCACCCTGCTCGACTTCGAGCTGACCAAGGACACGCCGGAGAAGCTGAGCGAGCGGCTGGTGCGGGGCGACCTCGACATCGGCCCGATCACCCTCGTCGAGTTCCTCCGCAACGCCGATGACCTGGTCGCCTTCCCCGACATCGCTGTCGGCTGCGACGGTCCGGTGATGTCCTGCGTGATCGTCTCGCAGGTCCCGCTGGACCGGCTGGACGGCGCCCGCGTCGCCCTCGGCTCGACCTCGCGCACCTCGGTCCGCCTGGCCCAGCTGCTGCTCGCCGAGCGCTACGGCGTCCAGCCCGAGTACTACACCTGCCCGCCCGACCTCAGCCTGATGATGCAGGAGGCGGACGCGGCCGTACTCATCGGAGACGCGGCGCTGCGGGCGAACCTGCTGGACGGGCCGCGCTACGGCCTCGACGTGCACGACCTCGGCGCCCTCTGGAAGGAGTGGACCGGCCTGCCCTTCGTCTTCGCGGTCTGGGCCGCGCGCCGGGACTATCTGGAGCGCGAGCCGGTCATCACCCGCCAGGTCCACGAGGCGTTCCTGGACTCCCGCAACCTCTCCCTGGAAGAGGTCGGCAAGGTCGCCGAGCAGGCGGCCCGCTGGGAGGCCTTCGACGAGCAGGTCCTGGAGCGGTACTTCACCACCCTCGATTTCCGGTTCGGCGGCCCGCAGCTGGCGGCGGTCGCCGAGTTCGCCCGAAGGGTGGGGCCGACCACCGGATTTCCCGCGGATGTGAAGGTGGATCTGCTCCAGCCGCACAGCGCGGGGTGACGCGGGCGTGCCGCGGGGGGATTCCGCACTAATCTGCTGACGGTTCCTACGGGGGAGGGTGGACGTCCATGCAGCCGCTCGGAGTTGACGAGCCCACGATCGTCGGGCCGTACCGGCTGCTCGGCCGGCTCGGGTCCGGCGGCATGGGGCGGGTGTACCTGGGGCGCAGCGCGGGCGGCCGTACGGTCGCGGTCAAGATCGTGCACCCGCACTTCGCCCTCGACGAGGAGTTCCGCGCCCGCTTCCGCCGCGAGGTGGACGCGGCCCGCCGGGTGGGCGGCGCGTGGACGGCGCCCGTCCTCGACGCCGACCCGGAGGCAGCGGTGCCCTGGGTGGCCACCGCCTACGCGGCGGGACCGTCGCTGACGTCCGCGGTCGCGGACTCGGGCGCGCTGCCCGCGCATTCGGTACGGGCGCTGGGGGCGGGGCTCGCGGAGGCGCTGGCGGCGGTGCACGAACTGGGCCTTGTGCACCGGGACGTGAAGCCGTCGAACGTCCTGCTGACGCTGGACGGCCCGCTGCTGATCGACTTCGGCATCGCGAGGGCCATGGACGGTACGGCGTCCCTGACGTCGACCGGCGTCTCGATCGGCTCCCCCGGCTACATGTCGCCCGAGCAGATCCTCGGCAAGGGGGCCACGGGCGCGGCGGACGTCTTCTCGCTGGGCGCCGTGCTGGCGTACGCGGCGACCGGGGAGCCGCCGTTCACCGGGGACTCGTCGGCGGCGCTGCTCTACAAGGTCGTCCACGAGGAGCCCGAACTCGACGCGCTGGACGGCGAGTTGCGGGAGCTGGTGGCGGCCTGCCTGGCGAAGGATCCGGGTGCGCGGCCCGCTCCGGGGGACGTGGCCCGGCGGCTCGCTCCGGACGGTGCGGCCCGGCTGGTCGCGGGCGGCTGGCTGCCGGGGACGCTGGTGGAGCAGGTCAGCCGGGGTGCTGTGCGGCTGCTGAACCTGGAGGCGGGGCCCGACGTCGCGTCAGGGCCAGTGGCGTTCAGCGCACCTTCGGATGGGGTGCCCGAGACGGCGGGGGCGGACGCTCGCGCGGCGACTGCCGGGGAGTTCGGGCCGCCGCCGGTGATGCCGGCGCCCCGGACCGAGGCTCCTGCCGCCGAACCTGAACCCCGTGACGCCGTGCCGGCGGCAGAGGACCGCCCCGGCAAGCTCTCCCTCTCCGTCGCGGCGGCCTCGACGCCGGGGGAGGGCGGTCGCGGACGGAGGATGAGCTGCACTGTGGCGCTGGCGGTCGCGGGCGCGTTGGCGGCGGTGACCGTGGGGTCGGTGTTCGTGTTCGAGCTGTTGCCGGACGACGGCGACGGCAACGCGGGCAGCTCCGACACCGGCGCCTACTCGCCGACACCCACGGCCAGTTCGAGCAGCGCCGACGGCGCCGGAACCGCCGTCCCCGAGCGTTACCTCGGCACCTGGGAAGGCAAGGCCACCGTCCTGGACGGCGCCCTGTCGGCCGGTACCTTCCGGCTCACCGTGCACAAGGCCGACGTGGGCGACGAGGTGGGCACCCTGCGCCAGACCGACCTGCTCGGCGGCGTCTGCAACGACGTACTGACGCTGAAGCAGGTGACGGCCAAGGAGCTCGTCGTGACGTCCGTGGGCCGCAAGACCAACCACGGCGGGTGCAACCCGACACCGCACACCGTCCGCATCGCAGCGGCCGGCGACGACCTCGTGTACCGCTCGGAGAGCGATGACGAGGGCAATCCCGTGGCGCGGCTGTCGAAGGCCGAGTAGGAAAGGCCGAGTAGGGATGGACACGCTCGTCGTGATCGGTGTCGCCCTGCTGTGGGGCGCGGCCGCGGGGGCCCTGCTGCCGCGGGCCGCCTACCGGTTCTCCGTCGAGGCGGAGGAGGAGTGGCGGGAGCTGTGTCCGGGCGGACATCGCGTCCCGGGATGGCTCGGGAGGGCACGTTGCCCGCAGTGCGCCACGACGTACGGCCCCCGCACCGTGCCCGTCGCCCTCACCACCGCGCTGCTCTGCGCCGCGCTCGCCGCCGCGACCGACACCCGTCCCGAACTGGCCGTCTGGCTGCTGCTCACTCCAGTGGGCGTGCTGCTCGCGCTCGTCGACCTCCGGGTGCGGCGGCTCCCCGACGTGCTGACCCTGCCGCTCGCAGGCGCCGCGCTCGGGCTGCTCGGGGTGGTCGCGCTGGTGCCGGAACACGCGGGTGACTGGCCGACGGCGGTGTGGGGCGCGCTCGCACTCGGCGCCGGATACCTCGTCCTGCACCTCATCAACCCGGGCGGCATGGGATTCGGCGATGTGAAGCTCGCGCTCGGGGTGGGCGCGGTGCTGGGCTGGTACGGCTGGGCGACCGTCATGCTCGGCACCTTCGCCGGGTTCCTGTTCGGCGCGCTCTACGGCGGTGTCCTCGTCGCCCTGCGGAAGGCGGGACGGAAGACGGCGATCGCGTTCGGGCCGTTCATGATCGCGGGGGCGTACGCCGGGCTGCTGATCGGCGCGTACACGGCCTGACCTCAGGTCCGCGAAAACGCTGGCGTAGGCTGGTCCGGTCCGTCTCATCCCCTTTCGAAAGGGCCGCCCGGTGACCGAGAAGGCCGACCTCCAGTCCGTGCTCGACCGTGCCGCTGCGGGCGGGCGGATCAGCCCCGAGGAAGCGCTCGACCTCTACCGCGACGCCCCGCTGCACGCGCTGGGCGCCGCCGCAGACGCCGTACGCCGCCGCAGGTACGCGGGCACCGAGCACATCGCGACGTACATCATCGAGCGCAACATCAACTACACGAACGTGTGCGTCACGGCGTGCAAGTTCTGCGCCTTCTACGCCGCCCCCAAGGACACGGCCAAGGGCTGGACCCGCGACCTGGACGACATCCTGCGGCGCTGCGCCGAGACCGTCGAACTCGGCGGCACCCAGATCATGTTCCAGGGCGGACACCACCCGGACTTCGGCGTCGAGTACTACGAGAAGCACTTCGCGGCCATCAAGAAGGACTTCCCGCAGCTCGTCATCCACAGCCTGGGGGCGAGCGAGGTCGAGCACATGGCCCGGATCTCCGGTGTGTCGGTCGAGGAGGCCATCACCCGGATCCACCAGGCCGGCCTCGACTCCTTCGCGGGCGCCGGCGCCGAACTGCTGCCCGCGCGGCCGCGCAAGGCCATCGCCCCGCTGAAGGAGAGCGGTGAGCGCTGGCTGGAGATCATGGAGATCGCGCACGGGCTGGGCGTGGAGTCGACGTCGACGATGCTGATGGGCACGGGCGAGACCAACGCCGAGCGCATCGAGCACCTGCGGATGATCCGTGAGGTCCAGGACCGCACGGGCGGCTTCCGGGCCTTCATCCCGTACACCTACCAGCCCGAGAACAACCACCTGAAGGGCCGCACGCAGGCCACGATCTTCGAGTACCTGCGGATGATCGCCATCGCGCGCCTCTTCATGGACAACATCGCCCACATCCAGGGCTCCTGGCTGACCACCGGCAAGGAGATCGGCCAGCTGTCGCTGCACTACGGCGCGGACGACCTCGGCTCGATCATGCTGGAGGAGAACGTCGTCTCCTCCGCCGGCGCCAAGCACCGCTCCAACCGGATGGAGATCATCGACCTCATCCGCAAGTCGGGGCGGGTGCCGGCGCAGCGGACGACGACGTACGAGCACATCGTGGTCCACGACGACCCGGCGAACGACCCCGTCGACGAGCGGGTCGCCTCCCACATCTCCTCGACGGCGATCGAGGGCGGGACCGCGCACCCCGAGCTGAAGATTCTCGCCTCCAACTGACCTGCCTGTGCTGACGATTCACGCGGATTCGAGGGGGCGGGCGCTCGCCGTCAAGGGCGCGTGGATCGCCGACGCGGGGGAGTTGCCGGAGCTCGTCGCCGCGTATCCGGGGGCGCGGGTGCGGCAGTGGCCGGGCATCCTCACGCCCGGGCTGATCAACCTCCACGGCAACGAGCTGCTGGAGGAGGCGTACCATCCCGATCCGCGCGAGGCCGACGAACTGGGCACCGAGCCGCTGACCGGCGACGCGCTTGCGGCCCTCGCCATGGACGACGCCCGCTGGGGTGCGAGCGCCCGGCGCGGGGTCCAGCGGATGCTGGCGCACGGCACGGTCCGCGCGGCCTGCGAGGAACTGCGCAACCGCGCGGTACGCGACGCCGTGCACCGCTCGGGGTTGGCGGTCATGGGCAGGATCGGCCGCCCCGGCGGAACCCCCGCGCTCGACCCGTACGACGCCGGGTTGCCCGTGGAGTTCGCGGCCGAGCGGGCGCGTGACTCCGCCGCGCGGTTCGCGGTGTTCGACGTACGGGACGAGGCCGAGCTTGCGGAGCGCGGGGCGGGGACGTGCGTGGCGACGGTGGCGGACGGACGGATCGTCTATCGCCGACGGTGAGACAGCGCCCTGTCTTTCAGGGGCGCGGGGCTGTGTCGATATGCGGCTCCGCCGCGTGGGCGTGATCAACCACGAACGACCCGCGGCCCGCGTACTGCATTCGCACCCGAGCTCACCCGGAAAACGCCTCGGCGAACGCCCCATTCTCCTGGTCGACTCCGCTGCAGTTCGTCAGCGCGTCATCCGAAGACGAATCGTCACCACACTCCTGATCCCGGAACGTCGCCCACATCGACACCCATCCGATCCTTTTCTCGTCGGCGAATTCCCGCACCTGCGCCGCGTCATCGAGTGAGAACGTCTCGTTGTCGACATCGTTCGTGCCGAGCATCGACGTCAACGCCATCGCCTTCCACGCGGTCGCGTCCGACGTACCGAAGACCTCCTTCAGCTGAGTGTGCGTGGCCTTCGCCGAGGTGAGCGCGTAGTCACCCATGTCACCGGTGTACGACTCGCCGTAGTTCATCGTCATGATGTTCACCGTGGAGACCTGAACGTCATGCTCGTTGGCGGACTCCAGCAGCGCCACGCCGTCGTCGTCCAGACCGGACGGCATCACCGGCAGCGTGAAGGAGACCTCCAGGTCGCTCCGCTCCTTCTGCAGCAGCGCGATCGCCTCCGAACGCAGGTCCACCGACTCGGAGTCGGTCAGCTCGTCGCCCTCGATGTCGAAGTCGGCCTGCGAGGAACCCGCCGCGTCCAGCGCCTTCCCGTACGCCTGCGCCAGCGCCGACGCGCTGTCGCAACTCGCCGCCAGCTCCTTGCCGGAGGCCCCGCCGAAGGAGACGCGGACGGTGGCACCGCCCTGAGTGAGCTTGGAGATACGGGACTTCACGGCCGAGTCCGAGAGGGCGGTGGCGCCGTTCCACTTGGGCGTGCAGTCGCTGCCGTCCGAGATGACGAAGGCCAGGTTGTACGTCGCCGGGGAGCCGGCGGAGTCGTTGGCGGACGCGGCGGTGGCGCTGACGTAGGGGGCGTACGAGGTGCTCGCCGAAGCAGACGTGGGCGTCGGCGACTGCGGTGCCGCGTCAGCCGTACCGTCGGAGCCCGCGGAGCACCCCGTGGTCAGCGCGAGCAGGCAGGTGAGTCCGGCCGCCGATTTCCCTGAGTACGTTTGCATGCTGGAAATCTCTCACCTTTGCGGGGCCGTTGCCGAAAACTCTCAGGGAGCGCACAGGTTAAGGCGTTTCTCATATGCGTCTCACATGGATACCGAGTTTGTGGCACATAAAGGCTCCCTAACATCCAGGGAATGCATTCCGAGCCTGCCATCGAAAACCGCGCCGCCGAACCTCGTGTGCGCGGTCGCCGCCGCAAACGCGGCAACGGGTCCGCCGACGGGCCCGTGTTCGTTGACAACTCCGGACGCCGCTCCAAGCTGCTGCGGCGCCTCGGCGTGTTCCTCGGCGTCGCCTGCCTCGGCTACGCGGTCGTGCTGGGCATGGCCTTCATGGGCGTCGGCACCTCGCTGAGCCCGTCCCAGCTGCTGCCCTTCGCCAACGGCCAGGGCGGCCCCGGCGGCGCGGGCCCGGGCAGCGAGCCCCAGGGCGGCCGCGGCAACCCGGTCGCCCCGCCCAGCGGCACCCCGTCGGCGCCGCCCTCGGGTGCCCCCGCACCGACTGCGTCCGCCGACGCGTCCGCCAACTGACCGGAGCGCAGCCCCCTCATGACTACGACGACGCCCTCACGTCGCCGCCGCCGCGCCCCCACCCGGATCGAGCGGGTGGCGGGGAAGGCCGCGGCCCTGCAAAAACCACGGGTCATCCTCGCCGGACTGCTGCTGCTCGCGCTGACCAGCGTCATGCTGCTCGACGGCTATCTGCGCGCCGAGGTCGGCGGCGACCAGCGGGTGCGCACCGGGGCCAGCGCCGGCAACGTCCCCGACAAGGTCCTCGACGGCGGTCCGATCCTCACCTTCCGGGGCGGTCAGGCCACCACCGTCTCCGTGCCGGAGAAGACGATCGCGCTCACCTTCGACGACGGCCCGAACCCCACCTGGACGCCGCAGGTCCTGGCGATCCTGAAGAAGTACGACATCCCGGCCACGTTCTTCGTGGTCGGCTCGATGGTCTCGCGCTACCCGTCGATCGTCGGCGACATGGTCGAGCAGGGCAACGAGGTGGGCATCCACACCTTCACGCACGTCGACCTGTCGTACCAGAGCGACGCCCGCATCAGGCGTGAGATGACGCAGACCCAGCTCGCGCTCGCGGGCGCGGCCGGCATCACGACGACCCTGTTCCGGGCGCCGTACTCCTCAGAGACGGACGCCATCGACAACTACAGCTGGCCCGTCTACAAGAAGCTCGGCGAGGACGGCTACACCAGCGTCTTCGTCGACACCGACAGCGACGACTGGAAGCGGCCGGGCGTCTCGAAGATCATCAAGTGGGCCACTCCGGAGGACGGCGAGGGTGCGTCCGTCCTGTTCCACGACGCGGGCGGCGAGCGGTCGCAGACGATCAAGGCCCTGCCGGCGTACATCGAGAAGATGAAGGCGAAGGGGTACACCTTCACCACGATCAGCGGCGCGATCCAGGAGGAGGAGTCGGCGGGCGGCGGTCAGGCCGGCGGCGCTCGGGCCGGTGCCGGAGGCATGGGGCCGTCGGGGATGTCGGGGACGGCGAACCTGCAGGCCGCCCACCGCGAGGCGTCGGGCACGACCCTCTACGAGGGCAAGGCCCTGATCGGAGCGGTGGCCGTCGCCGAATGGACGGTGCCCGTGCTCTCCGTCGGTCTCCTCGTCGTCGGTGTCGCCGTCATGGGCCGCTTCGGCATGATGCTGCTCCTCGCCCGGCGCCACTACCGGCAGCGCAACAAACGCCGGTTCAGCTGGGGGCCGACGGTGCACCAGCCCGTGAGTGTGATCGTCCCGGCGTACAACGAGAAGGAGTGCATCGCCAACACGCTTGAGTCGCTGTCCAAGAGCACCCATCCGATCGAGGTCATCGTGGTCGACGACGGCTCGACCGACGGCACCTCCGAGATCGCCCGGAACGCCGCCCACGAACTCGGCATGACCAACGTCCGCGTCATCCGCCAGGAGAACGCGGGCAAGCCGGCCGCGCTGAACAACGGTGTGCGCAGCGCCAGTTACGACATCGTCGTGATGATGGACGGCGACACGGTCTTCGAGCCGGACACCGTACGGCAGCTCGTGCAGCCCTTCGCCGACCCCGAGGTCGGCGCGGTCGCCGGCAACGCCAAGGTCGGCAACCGCAACACGATCATCGGCGCCTGGCAGCACATCGAGTACGTGATGGGCTTCAACCTCGACCGGCGCATGTACGACCTGCTGCGCTGCATGCCGACCATCCCGGGCGCCATCGGCGCGTTCCGTCGCGAGGCGGTCCTGGAGGTCGGCGGCATGAGCGAGGACACCCTCGCCGAGGACACCGACATCACGATCGCGATGCACCGGGCGGGCTGGCGGGTCGTCTACCAGGAGCACGCGCGCGCGTGGACGGAGGCGCCCGGTTCGCTGAAGCAGCTGTGGTCGCAGCGCTACCGGTGGTCGTACGGCACCATGCAGGCGCTGTGGAAGCACCGCAGGTCGCTGACGGACAAGGGTCCTTCGGGCCGCTTCGGCCGGGTCGGCATGCCGCTCGTCGTCATCTTCCAGATCGTCACGCCGGTCTTCGCGCCGCTCATCGACGTGTTCACCGTCTACTCGATGATCTTCGTCGACTTCAAGGCGGCCCTGTTCGCGTGGCTGGCGGTGCTCGCCGTGCAGCTGTTCTGCGCCGCGTACGCCTTCCGCCTCGACCGTGAGAAGTACCGCTACCTGCTGATGATGCCCCTGCAGCAACTCGCCTACCGGCAGATGATGTACCTGGTCCTCATCCACTCCTGCATCACCGCGATGACGGGCGGCCGCCTGCGCTGGCAGAAGCTGAAGCGCACCGGCGAGGTCGGGACGCCGGCAGGGGTGAGCTGATGAGCTGGGAGCAGCAGGGGTACCAGCCACAGCAGCCGCAGCCGTATCAGCAGACGGGCTATTCCCAGCCGTATCAGCAGCCGGGCTACCAGGAGGGATACGGTCAGGGGTACGGGTACTCGGGGTATGCGCCGGAGCCGTATCCACAGGAGTATGTGGAGTACGCGCAGGGAGCGTCACAGGCGACTGCCCCGTTGCCGGTGAGGGAGCCGGAACCGGAGCCTGAGCTCGCGGTTGGGGCGCCTCCCACAGACGCCGAGGCGGAGGAGGAGAAGCCTCCGCCTCGGCCCCCGGGCCGCGACCGCTACTTCGACACCCTGCGCGCCGTCGCCCTCGTCCGCGTCGTCACCTACCACACCTTCGGCTGGGCCTGGGCGGGCATGGTCTTCCCCTCGATGGGGATCATGTTCGCCCTGGCCGGCACCCTCATGGCGAAGTCCCTGGAGCGGCCCGCGCTGAAGGTGGTGCGCAGCCGGATGCGCCGGCTGCTGCCGCCGTTCTGGTTCTGGGGCTTCTTCGTGGTCGTGGCGATGCTGATCCACGACTGGATGCCGGGCCGGCAGATCGTCTACTGGATCGTGCCGCTCGGCGACCCGCCGGGCAACGCGTGGGCCGAGCAGGCGTGGGAGATCCTCTGGTACCTGCGGACGTACCTGTGGTTCGTCCTGCTCTCCCCGCTGCTGCTGAAGGTCTTCCGCCTGGCCCCGGTGCCGGTGCTGCTCCTGTCCTTGTCGCCGGTCCTGATCCTCCACTTCGCCTGGGATCCCCCGGACGACCGCTTCGGCAGCGCGCTCACCGACCTGGCGACCTTCCTCTTCTGCTGGATCCTCGGCTTCGCGCACCGCGACGGCGTGCTCCAGCGGCTCAGGCCGTTCGCCGTCGTCGTCCTCTCGCTCGCCGCGATCGGCTACGGCGGCTGGTACGCCTTCACCCACCAGGCCGAGACCGGCTCCTACGACCTGGACGACATCCCGCTCGCGCAGGCCTTCTGGTCGGCGGGCTTCGTGACGCTGCTGATGTACGCGAAGGCGTTCTTCCGCATCGACTTCGCCTGGCTCACCCGCTTCCGTCGCACCGACCGCCTCGTCACGGTCTTCAACTCCCGTGCCGTGACGATCTACCTCTGGCACGAGATCGCCCTGATCCTCGCCGTCCCGCTGATCGACCAGTTCTGGAACGTGCCCGCGTTCGAGAAGTACCTGCCGCTGGAGAGCCAGTGGTTCATGTTCGGCGTCGGCTGGATCCTGATCGCCGTCTTCGTGCTGCTGTGCGGATGGGTGGAGGACGTGGCCGGGAAGAAGAAGCCGAGGCTCCTCCCTTGAGGCCGTACTGCCACGTGGTGCGGTGCGGCCGTACTGCCACATGGCGCCTGCGGCCGTACTGCCACAATGGGCCCGTGACCCGCGCATCCCTGGACAAGCAGCCGCACGAAGTCGCTTCGATGTTCGACAACGTGGCGGAACGGTACGACCTGACCAACGACGTGCTGTCGCTCGGCCAGGACCGCAGATGGCGGGGGGAGGTCGCGAAGGCCGTCGACGCCCGCCCCGCGCAGAAGGTCCTCGACCTGGCCGCCGGTACGGCCACCTCCTCGCTGCCCTTCGCGCAGACCGGCGCGTACGTCGTGCCCTGCGACTTCTCCCTCGGGATGCTCCGGGTCGGCAAGCGCAAGCACAGCTGGCTGCCGTTCACGGCGGGCGATGCGACGAGGCTGCCGTTCAAGGACGACACCTTCGACGCCGTGACGATCTCCTTCGGACTGCGCAACGTCCAAGACTTCGACGCCGCGCTGCGCGAGATGTACCGGGTGACGCGGCCCGGCGGCAGGGTCGTGATCTGCGAGTTCTCGCATCCGACCTGGGCGCCCTTCCGCACGGTCTACACCGAGTACCTGATGCGTGCCCTGCCCCCGGTCGCGCGCAAGGTGTCCTCGAACCCCGACGCGTACGTCTACCTCGCCGAGTCCATCCGCGCCTGGCCCGACCAGCCGGCCCTGGCGGAGCGCCTGCGCAAGGCGGGCTGGTCGAAGGTGGCCTGGCGGAACCTGACGGGCGGGGTCGTGGCCCTGCACCGCGGGTTCAAGCAGAGCTGACCACGGGGTACGGGTCGCCGGGCTCGTCGAGTTCGCGTTGCATTCCGCCCGAGGGCGGCCGCGGTATGCGCGGTTCGCGTACGCCTCCGCCGCCCTCGCCTTCGCCGAAGTCGAACCAGATGTAGACCATCGAGTCCCGCGGCACCTCGGCACCGGGCTGGGGATACTGGCGTACGACGTAATCGACGACGGTGAGATGGAAGTCCGGCCGGTCCGGTGCGTTGAGGATCAGGCCGTGCGACTTCGCTTCCTCGCGCGCGTCCATGGCCATCAGTCCGACGAGTTTCGGTACTCGCACCTCGGGTGTTTTGGGTGTTATGCGCACAGATGTCACCCCCAGCGGTACTGGCAGGGTAACCGCCCGGGGGTGTCGCCCGGAAGCTTCAAGTACCTTTCTGTAACAGTCGATTACGTACGGTCACTAATTCGGAGTCGGGTCATCCGGATAGCCGGGTCATTCGGATGTCGGACACCGGCATGTGTGTCACAGATCGAGCCGGTAGCAGTGCCCCTTCTGCCGCGCCTCGGGCGTCGTGAACACCTCGACGAGCCGCATCCCCAGCCGCCGCGTCACCGCGATCGACCGCTCGTTGCGCGCGTCGACCATCGCCACCACACCCGGAACCCCGGCCGCCCGCAACCGCTCCAGCGTCATCCGGGCGGCCGCGCTGACGTACCCCTTGCCCCAGTGCTCACGTCCGAGCCGCCAGCCGATCTCGATCTCTCCGGTCGGACCCCACTGCCGTTCCCAGGGCTGGGCGCCGGTGAAGCCGATGACCTGCTCGTTCTCGTCGAGCATGGTCCACAGGCAGTACCCGCGCTCGGCGTCGTGCCGCCGCTGGCGCGCGGTGAGTTCCTCGTAGACGGACAGCTCCGCGGCCCTGCCGCCGTGGAACTCCATGACATCCGGGTGGGCGAAGACCCGGTGCCAGGCGACCGCGTCCTCATCGGTGGGCACACGCAGCCGTACTTCGGGGTGAGCTCGGTTCACAGGGCAGCCCTTCAGCCGGGTGATCAATTCTGCTGAATAGACTGCCCATGTCCAGTGCCGGTCGGCACGCAGATTTCGAACCCGGGGAGATCCAGCCGTGACCGTCGTGACCGAGCCCCACTCCTCGCCTCTCTCCGAGAACACCGCCGACGTGATCGTCGTGGGCGCGGGGCCGGCCGGCTCCGCGACGGCGTACCACCTGGCCAAGTCCGGCCTCGACGTCCTGCTGCTGGAGAAGACCGAGTTCCCGAGGGAGAAGGTCTGCGGCGACGGCCTGACCCCGCGCGCGACCAAACAGCTCGTGGCCATGGGCATCGACATCTCCGAGGAAGCGGGCTGGCTGCGCAACAAGGGCCTGAGGATCATCGGCGGCGGCGTGCGCCTCCAGCTGGACTGGCCGGATCTCGCCTCCTTCCCCGACTACGGCCTCGTCCGCAAGCGCGACGACTTCGACGAGCAGCTCGCCCGCCAGGCCCAGAAGGCAGGCGCCCGCCTCTACGAGCGCTGCAACGTCGGCGCTCCGATCATCGACGACCGCACCGGCCGCATCACCGGCGTCCACGCCAAGCTCGGTGAGGAGAAGCGCGAGGTCACCTTCCACGCGCCCCTGGTGGTGGCCGCCGACGGCAACTCCACCCGGCTGTCCCTGGCGATGGGCCTGCACCGCCGCGAGGACCGCCCGATGGGCGTGGCCGTGCGGACGTACTTCGAGAGCCCCCGCCACGACGACGACTACCTGGAATCCTGGCTGGAGCTGTGGGACCGCCGCGGCCCCGGCGAGGACCGCCTCCTGCCCGGCTACGGCTGGATCTTCGGCATGGGCGACGGCACGTCCAACGTCGGCCTGGGCGTGCTCAACACCTCCGACTCCTTCAAGGAGCTGGACTGGCGCGAGGTCCTCAAGGCCTGGTGCGCCTCCATGCCGGAGGACTGGGGCTACACGCCGGACAACATGACGGGCCCGATCCGCGGCGCCGCCCTGCCGATGGCCTTCAACCGCCAGCCGCACTACACCAAGGGCCTGCTGCTGGTCGGCGACGCCGGCGGCCTGGTGAACCCCTTCAACGGCGAGGGCATCGCCTACGCCATGGAGTCCGGCCAGATCGCCGCCGACGTCATCGTCCAGGCCCACGCCCGCTCGACCCCCGCGGGGCGCGAACTGGCCCTCCAGCGCTACCCGCGCGTCCTGAAGGACACCTACGGCGGCTACTACACGCTGGGCCGCGCCTTCGTGAAGCTCATCGGCAACCCGAAGGTCATGAAGATCGCGGCCCAGCGCGGCCTGACGCACCCCATGCTGATGAAGTTCACCCTGAAGCTGCTCGCGAACCTCACGGACCCGACCGGCGGCGACGCGATGGACCGCATCATCAACGGCCTCAGCAAGGTGGCCCCGAAGGCGTGAACTAGCTCTTCAACGCCTCGATGTTGGCGGCCCGGCGCGCGAACACCTCCTCCCGCCGGTCCGCCACCTGCCGCAGCGCCTCCTTCCGCTCCCGCTTGGAGAGCCGGTCCAGATAGACCTGTCCGTCGCAGTGATCGGCCTCGTGCGCGAGGCAGCGGGCGAAGTACCCGGTGCCCTCGATCACGATCGGCTCGCCGTCCTTGTCGACGCCGCGCACCACGGCCCGGTCCGGACGCGGTACGTCCATCACGGCGCCCGGCACGGACAGGCAGCCCTCCGAGTCGTCGAGGAGCCGCCTGCCCGACGCGTCGAGCGGCTCCAGCACCGAATTGACGACATGCCCGACATGACGGACCCCGTCGTCGTCCGGGCAGTCGTACACGAACAGCCGCAAATCGACCCCGACTTGGTTCGCTGCCAGCCCCGCCCCGTCGGCGATGTACATCGTCAGGAACATGTCGTCGATGAGCGCGGCGAGATCGGGCCCGAACTCGGTCACGTCCCTGCACGGCTTGTGCAGCACCTCCTCGCCCACCTCGGTGATCCTGCGCACCGATCCACGCCGGGCCTCGGGCGCGAGCGGCGGATACGACTCCACGGGCCTGCCTTGCACGAAAACGCTGGGCATCGCATTTCTCCTCTTCTGTCCTTGTGCCGTTGCGGGTTGTGAGGATGCTGTGGTCGGCCGGGAAACAGGCTTCCGACCTCGGCGGACCCTCCCTACCCTCCGGGATTCATGACAACAGAACACACGCAGGAGCCCCAGGAGAAGACAGGTCACACGCCATCCGGCCACACGCGCAGACGCTTTCTGGCCGGTGCCGGGTCGGCGGCCGGCGCCGTCGCGTTATGGCCCGCGGGAACCGCGAAGGCGGCCTCCGGCAGACGCGTCGCCGTCCTCGGCGGCGGAGTCTCCGGTCTGAGCGCCGCCCACGAACTCGCCGAACGCGGCTACGCCGTCACCGTCTACGAGTACTACGACGTCCTCGGCGGCAAGGCCCGCTCGATGCCCGTCCCGGGGACGGCGGCCGGCGGCCGCGCCGACCTCCCCGCCGAGCACGGCTTCCGCTTCTTCCCCGGCTTCTACCGGAACCTGCCGGACACCATGCGCCGCATCCCCGTCCCCGGCAACGCGCACGGCGTCCACGACAACCTCGTCAGCGGCACCGAGGCCCTGTTCGCCCGCGCCGGCGGCCGTCCTGACCTGCACTTCCCGCTGCGCCGCGCCACCACCCCGCCCCGCCCCGGCGACCTCACCCTCGGCTGGATCCGCGACCAGCTCCTGTCGGTCCTGGACCTCGGCACCCGCCTGCCCGCCCACGAGGTGGCCTACTTCGCCGACCGGCTCCTGGTCCACCTCACCAGCTGCGACGCCCGCCGCGAGGAGCAGTGGGAGAAGGTCTCGTGGTGGGACTTCATCCGCGCCGAGGACATGAGCGAGGAGTACCGGACGCTCCTCGGCATCGGCCAGACCCGCAACCTCGTCGCCACGCGCGCGGAGGTGGCCTCCACCCGGACCGTCGGCCGCGTCATCATCGAGGCCCTGCTGCTGTGGGGCCTGCTCGGCCGCGGCATGGACGGCGACGCCGACATCGACCGCGTCCTGAACGCCCCCACCAGCGAGGCCTGGATCGACCCCTGGGAGGCCCACCTGCGCTCTCTCGGCGTCGCTTTCGCCCTCGGCGCCCAGGTCCGCGAGGTCCGCTACGACGGCGGCCGCGTGAGGGGCGTCCGCGTCTCGGCCCGGGACGGCAGCGACGAACGCACCATCACCGCCGACCACTACATCAGCGCGCTGCCCGTCGAGCACGCGCGCGGAACGTGGGGCCCGGCCCTGCGCGCGGCGGATCCGCAGCTCGCACGCTGCGACGCCCTCCAGGCCGACTGGATGACCGGCGTGATGTTCTACCTGCGCACGCCCACCCCGGTCGTGCACGGCCACATCAACTGCCTCGACTCGCCCTGGTCGGTGACCGCCGTCGGCCAGGCCCAGTTCTGGGACGGACGGGACTTCTCCCGCGACTACGGCGACGGGCGCGCCCGCGACTGCCTGTCCGCCATCATCTCGGAGTGGGACAAGCCGGGCATCCTGTACGGCAAGACGGCCAAGGAGTGCACCAAGGAGGAGGTCGTCGCCGAGCTCTGGGCCCAGCTGAAGGACGGCCTCAACGACGCCGGGAAGGCCGTGCTGCGGGACGAGGACCGTCTCGGCTGGTTCATGGACCCGGCGGTGACGGGTCTGGGCGGCCCTGACCCGCAGAACCGCGAGCAGCTCCTCATTCACCCCACGGGCACGCTCTACAACCGCCCCACGGCCCGCACGAGGGTCCCGAACTTCTTCCTCGCGGGCGACTACGTCCGCACGGACGTGGACCTCGCGACGATGGAGGGCGCCAACGAGTCGGCCCGCCTCGCGGTCAACGCACTCCTGGACGCGGACAATTCGGACGCCGAGCGCTGTGGGATCTGGGAGCTGTACCGGCCCCCGGAGATGGAGCCCCTCAAGCGGATCGACGCGCTGCGCTACAAGCTCGGCCTGCCCAACACCTTCGACCTCGGATGAGACGTATCGGACAAGACGTAAGGGCCGCTGCCCCCGAGCGGCTGCGGCCCTTACGGTGATCCCTGTGCGTCAGAGGACGCGCACCGCGCCCGACGCCGGGTAGCCGGACAGGTCCTGGATGACGACACCCTTGGAGGGGTTGGCCGCGTCCAGGTACTGGCCGTTACCGATGTAGACCCCCACATGGTAGGCGGAACCCTTGCCGCCCCAGTAGAGGATGTCGCCGACCTGGATCTGCGACAGCGGGATGTCGGTGCCGGACATCGACTGGTCCTGCGAAACGCGCGGCAGGTCGACGCCGACCTGCTTGAACGCGGCCTGGACCAGGCTGGAGCAGTCCCACGCGTTGGGGCCGGTGGCGCCCATGACGTAGGCGTCGCCCACCTGCGCCTGGAGGAAGGCGATGACCGTGCCGACGCTGCCGCTGGCGGGAGCGGGCACGTCGACGTTCGTGTCCGCGGAAGCGGACAGGGTGGCCCGCTCCGCGCTGCGCGAGGCGGCCTCCTCGGCGGCGGCCCTGCGGGCCTCCTCCGCCTTCTTCTTCGCCTCGGCCTTCTTCTTGGCCTCTGCGAGGTCCTTCTTGGCTTCCTTGGCCGCCGCGGCGGCGGCCGCGTCACGCTCGGCGTCGAGCTCGTAGTTCGCCGCAGCCAACTGGGTGGCGTCGGCGGACTGGGCGAGCTGGTCCGCCAGGTCACCCGTGAGGGTGGGCAGTTCGATGGTCTGCGTAGCCGGCTCGGCGGCGTGCGCCGTGGCCGCAGCGCCTGCCGCTGCCATGCTGAGGACGCCACCGGCAACTCCGGCGCGCATCGCGATGGTCGTCGACGCGGTGCGGCGGGGCTTCCGGTGGCTACGTATGTGAGCGGTGTGGGACATGAGAACAACGGGTATCAGGGGCTCCTCCATACCTTCAAGGAACGTGTGCTGCGCCACAGTTGTTCAATCGGCGCTCCAAATTCCTGTCCGACCGCCCTTTATTGACGCCCTAACGGACATTGCGGACGCCCGCTACCCTGCCCGTGATCACGGCCTTTCATCATTAAGTCCGAATTGCCCAGCGCTTACCACTTGTTGGGACCGGTGGCCAAGCCCGGTTCTCAGAGGTCTCTCATCGATGTGGCAGAGGTCACGCAACGGTTACGGCAGTGTGCGCGTCCCGTGCCCGGATCGCGCCCGGCATCGCTCGTGAACGCGTGCACGCGTCCACATCCGCTCCCGACTCTCCCTCTGATGTGTGAACGGGGTCCTCTATCAAGGCGTCCCGTCCAGCACCAATTTGCATGCAAGAGAACTCTCTTGATATTGAGACGACCCCTCCGAGCTGCGCCGACGAGCGAAAATGTCACCTCTGGTGATCACCTGGACGCTTCTCGTGTGAAGATCACCGCTCATCCATGTTCATGATCCTTCGTCAGGTGGTGGAGATCACAAAGCTTGTGTAATACCCCGTGTCGCAGATCACAGAGCGGCGGGCATAGGATGCGAGGCAGTTGGGCTTGTGACCTGCTTCACATGTTCTCGATCTTCGCCGGGACGAGCGGGGCTCGTGGGACTGGTGAGGCGGCTGTGAGCCCAGTGCAACCGCCAGCAGTCAGTGCCGACTGAGAGGAGCGAGGAGCGGTGAACGCGTATGCGCCCATCCTCGTACTGGGAGCCCTCGGGGCAGGCTTTGCGATCTTCTCCGTGGTCATGGCCACGCTGATCGGTCCGAAGCGGTACAACCGGGCCAAGCTCGAGGCCTACGAGTGCGGAATCGAGCCGACCCCCACGCCGGCCGGCGGCGGGCGCTTCCCGATCAAGTACTACCTGACGGCGATGCTCTTCATCATCTTCGATATCGAGATCGTCTTCCTCTACCCCTGGGCCGTCACCTTCGACTCCCTGGGGATTTTCGGGCTCGTGGAGATGCTGCTCTTCGTGCTCACCGTCTTCGTCGCGTACGCGTACGTATGGCGGCGCGGCGGCCTGGAATGGGACTGAGGGGCCTTTAACGACATGGGACTCGAAGAAAAGCTGCCGAGCGGATTCCTGCTGACCACCGTCGAGCAGGCCGCGGGCTGGGTGCGCAAGGCGTCCGTCTTCCCGGCGACCTTCGGCCTCGCCTGCTGTGCCATCGAGATGATGACCACCGGTGCCGGCCGATACGACCTGGCGCGCTTCGGCATGGAGGTCTTCCGCGGCTCGCCGCGTCAGGCCGACCTGATGATCGTCGCCGGCCGGGTCAGCCAGAAGATGGCGCCGGTGCTCAGGCAGGTCTATGACCAGATGCCGAACCCCAAGTGGGTGATCTCCATGGGGGTCTGCGCCTCCTCGGGCGGCATGTTCAACAACTACGCGATCGTGCAGGGCGTCGACCACATCGTCCCGGTCGACATCTATCTGCCGGGCTGCCCGCCGCGGCCCGAGATGCTGCTGGACGCCATCCTCAAGCTGCACCAGAAGATCCAGACCTCCAAGCTCGGCGTGAACGCCGAGGAGGCGGCCCGCGAGGCGGAGGAAGCGGCGCTCAAGGCCCTGCCCACGATCGAGATGAAGGGGCTGCTGCAGTGAGCGACGCGAACGGAACCAACGGGGCGAACGGGTCCAACGGGGTCAACCCCGAGAAGGACCTCTCCGCCTCCAACCTCCCCGGCCAGCGCGGCCAGGGCGGCGAGGAGATCCGTGTCCAGCGCGGCATGTTCGGCGCCACCAACGGCGGCGACACCTCCGGCTACGGCGGCCTCGTCCGCTCCGTCCGGCTCCCGGGACCGGCGAACCGCCCCTACGGCGGCTGGTTCGACGAGGTCGCCGACGAACTCGAGGGCGCCCTGGAGGAGCAGGGACTCCTGCCCGGCAACGCCATCGAGGCGACGGTCGTCGACCGCGGCGAGCTCACCTTCTACATCGAGCGCGAGCACCTGGTCCGCGTCGCCCGCACCCTGCGCGACGACCCGGCCCTGCGCTTCGAGCTGTGCACCGGGGTCAGTGGCGTCCACTACCCGAGCGACAAGGGCCGTGAGCTGCACGCCGTCTACCACCTGCGCTCGATCACCCACAACCGGCTGATCCGCCTCGAAGTCAGCGCCCCGGACAGCGACCCGCACGTCCCGTCGCTCGTCTCCGTCTATCCGACCAACGACTGGCACGAGCGCGAGACCTACGACTTCTTCGGCATCGTCTTCGACGGTCACCCGGCCCTGACGCGGATCATGATGCCGGACGACTGGCAGGGCCACCCTCAGCGCAAGGACTACTCCCTCGGCGGCATCCCCGTCGAGTACAAGGGCGCCCAGATCCCGGCTCCGGACCAGCGGAGGTCGTACTCGTGAGCACGCAGTCAGCATCTGCCCGTGAGACCACCGAGGGCACCGTATATACGGTCACCGGTGGCGACTGGGACGAGGTCGTCCAGGCCGCGGCCCGCGCCGACGACGAGCGCATCGTCCTCAACATGGGTCCGCAGCACCCCTCCACCCACGGTGTGCTCCGCCTGATCCTGGAGATCGACGGCGAGACCGTCACCGAGGCCCGCTGCGGCATCGGCTATCTCCACACCGGCATCGAGAAGAACCTCGAGTACCGGACCTGGACGCAGGGCACCACGTTCGTGACGCGCATGGACTATCTGACGTCCTTCTTCAACGAGACCGCCTACTGTCTCGCCGTCGAGAAGCTCCTCGGCATCGAGGACCAGATCACCGAGCGCGCCAAGATCATCCGGGTGCTCCTGATGGAGCTGAACCGACTCTCCTCCCACCTGGTGTGCATCGCCACCGGCGGCATGGAGCTCGGCGCCACCACGATCATGATCTACGGATTCCGTGATCGTGAAATGATTCTCGACATCTACGAGCTCATCACGGGCCTCAGGATGAACCACGCGTACATCCGCCCCGGCGGACTCGCCCAGGACCTGCCGCCCGGCGCGGTGGACCAGATCCGCGAGTTCGTGAAGAAGATGAAGAAGAACCTCCCGGAGTACGACAAGCTCGCCACCGGGAACCCCATCTTCAAGGCCCGCATGCAGGACGTCGGCTATCTCGACCTGGCCGGCTGCATGGCCCTCGGCGCCACCGGCCCGATCCTGCGCTCCACCGGCCTGCCGCACGACCTGCGCAAGACGCAGCCGTACTGCGACTACGAGACGTACGACTTCGAGATCCCGACCGCCGACACCTGCGACTCCTACGGGCGCTTCCTGATCCGCCTGGAGGAGATGCGCCAGTCCCTCGGGATCGTCGAGCAGTGCCTGGACCGGCTCCAGCCCGGCCCGGTCATGGTCGCCGACAAGAAGATCGCCTGGCCCGCCCAGCTCGCCCTGGGACCCGACGGGCTCGGCAACTCCCTCGACCACATCAAGAAGATCATGGGCACCTCCATGGAGGCCCTGATCCACCACTTCAAGCTGGTCACCGAGGGCTTCCGCGTCCCGCCGGGACAGGCGTACGCGGCCGTCGAGTCACCCAAGGGCGAGCTCGGGGTGCATGCCGTGTCCGACGGCGGCACCCGCCCCTTCCGGGTCCACTTCCGCGACCCGTCCTTCACCAACCTGCAGGCCATGGCGGCGATGTGCGAGGGCGGCCAGGTCGCCGACGTCATCGTCGCCGTCGCGTCCATCGACCCCGTGATGGGAGGCGTCGACCGGTGACCACCTCTTCTTCCGAGCGGGGCGTCAGCCTGGGCATGCCCGAACTGCCCGCGCCCGGCTACCCGGACGACGTTCGAGCCCGACTGGAGGCCGACGCGCGCGAGCTCATCGCCCGCTACCCGGACTCCCGGTCCGCCCTCCTGCCGTTGCTGCACCTGGTGCAGTCGGAGGAGGGCCATGTCACGCGCACCGGGATGCAGTTCTGCGCGGACGTACTGGAGCTGACCACGGCCGAGGTCACCGCGGTCGCCACCTTCTACACCATGTACCGGCGCAAGCCGAGCGGTGACTACCAGGTGGGCGTCTGCACCAACACGCTGTGTGCGGTGATGGGCGGCGACGCGATCTTCGAGGAGCTCCAGGAGC
The DNA here is from genome assembly GCF_045039535.1 of Streptomyces sp. NBC_01092. Classification (NCBI taxonomy): domain Bacteria; kingdom Bacillati; phylum Actinomycetota; class Actinomycetes; order Kitasatosporales; family Streptomycetaceae; genus Streptomyces; species Streptomyces sp. NBC_01092. The sequence goes on from NZ_CP108659.1 coordinate 6,284,904, forward strand.
ACCTGGGCGTCGGCAACGGCGAGACCACGGGCGACGGCAAGGTCACCCTGGAGCACATCGAGTGCAACGCGGCCTGCGACTTCGCGCCGGTCGTGATGGTCAACTGGGAGTTCTTCGACAACCAGACCCCGGCCAGTGCCAAGCGCCTCGTCGACGATCTGCGCGCGGACCGGCCCGTGGAGCCGACGCGCGGGGCCCGGCTGTGCACCTTCAAGGAGACCGCGCGGATCCTGGCCGGCTTCCCCGACGAGCGGCCCGGGGCCGTCGAGGAGGGCGGCAGTGCGGGACCGGCGTCGCTGGTGGGCCTCCGCCTGGCCAAGGGAGAGGTCGCACCCGCGCGCGTGGTCCATCCGCGGGTCGGCGGCCCGCACGACGAGCCGCAGGGCAAGGCAGCGCACCAACCGTCGTCGGCTGAACACCTCAGCTCGCACGACGCGCCGCAGGAATCGTCCGCGTCCGACCCGGCCCACCCGGCAGGGCCTGTCGCCGAGGAGGGGGAGTGATGACGTTGGCACCAGAGCTGAAGGAAAACAGCCCCGAGAAGCTGCTCGCACCCGTGCTGTCGGCCTTCTGGGACGAGGACAGGTCCTGGACGCTCGACGTCTACCGAAGGCACGAAGGATACGAGGGACTCCGCAAGGCGCTGGCCATGTCGCCGGACGACCTGATCGCGTACGTCAAGGACTCCGGTCTGCGCGGGCGCGGCGGTGCGGGATTCCCGACCGGAATGAAATGGCAGTTCATTCCGCAGGGAGATGGAAAGCCGCACTATCTAGTTGTCAACGCCGACGAATCGGAGCCCGGAACCTGTAAGGACATTCCGCTCCTCTTCGCGAACCCGCACAGCCTCATCGAGGGCATTGTCATCGCGTGTTATGCCATCAGGTCTTCGCATGCCTTCATCTATCTGCGTGGTGAAGTCGTCCCTGTTCTGCGGCGGTTGCACGAGGCCGTGCGCGAGGCCTACGCGGCCGGCTTCCTCGGCGAGAACATCCTGGGCAGCGGACTCGACCTCGAACTCACCGTGCACGCCGGCGCCGGCGCGTATATCTGCGGTGAGGAGACCGCACTGCTCGACTCGCTCGAAGGCCGCCGTGGTCAACCGCGGCTCCGTCCCCCCTTCCCTGCGGTGGCAGGTCTCTACGCCTGCCCGACTGTTGTGAACAACGTCGAGTCGATCGCGTCGGTTCCCGCGATTCTGCATCGGGGCAAAGAATGGTTCCGCTCGATGGGCAGCGAGAAGTCCCCGGGCTTCACGCTCTACTCGCTCAGCGGCCATGTCGTCAGCCCCGGCCAGTACGAGGCCCCGCTCGGCATCACGCTCCGCCAGCTCCTTGAAATGAGCGGCGGCATGCGGCCCGGCCACCGCCTGAAGTTCTGGACGCCGGGCGGATCCTCGACGCCGATGTTCACCGACGAGCACCTCGACGTCCCCCTCGACTACGAGGGAGTCGGCGCCGCCGGTTCCATGCTCGGCACCAAGGCCCTGCAGTGCTTCGACGAGACGACCTGCGTCGTGCGGGCCGTCACCCGCTGGACCGAGTTCTACGCCCACGAGTCCTGCGGCAAGTGCACACCCTGCCGCGAAGGCACGTACTGGCTCGTGCAGTTGCTGCGCGACATCGAGGCCGGCAAGGGCGTCATGAGCGACCTCGACAAGCTGAACGACATCGCCGACAACATCAACGGCAAGTCCTTCTGCGCCCTCGGCGACGGCGCCGCCTCGCCGATCTTCTCCTCGCTGAAGTACTTCCGCGAGGAGTACGAGCAGCACATCACGGGCCGCGGCTGCCCCTTCGACCCGGCGAAGTCGACGGCCTGGGCCGACCACCGCACGGAGGTGAACGCATGACTGTGACCACCAGCGCTCCCTCCGGAGGGGGAGAGGCGGCGGTCCCGCCGGAGGATCTCGTGGCGCTGACGATCGACGGCGTGGAGATCAGCGTGCCGAAGGGCACCCTGGTCATCAGGGCCGCCGAGCAGCTCGGCATCGAGATCCCCCGCTTCTGCGACCACCCGCTCCTCGACCCGGCCGGCGCCTGCCGCCAGTGCATCGTCGAGGTCGAGGGCCAGCGCAAGCCGATGGCGTCCTGCACGATCACGTGCACGGACGGCATGGTCGTCAAGACGCACCTCACCTCTCCGGTCGCCGAGAAGGCCCAGAAGGGTGTGATGGAGCTCCTGCTCATCAACCACCCGCTGGACTGCCCGGTCTGCGACAAGGGCGGCGAGTGCCCGCTGCAGAACCAGGCCATGTCGCACGGCCAGTCCGACTCCCGCTTCGAAGGAAAGAAGCGGACCTACGAGAAGCCCGTGGCGATCTCCACACAGGTGCTCCTCGACCGCGAGCGGTGCGTGCTGTGCGCCCGCTGCACCCGGTTCTCCAACCAGGTCGCGGGCGACCCGATGATCGAGCTGCTGGAGCGGGGCGCGCTCCAGCAGGTCGGCACCGGTGAGGGCGATCCGTTCGAGTCGTACTTCTCCGGCAACACCATCCAGATCTGCCCGGTCGGCGCGCTCACCTCGGCGGCGTACCGGTTCCGCTCCCGCCCCTTCGACCTCGTCTCCTCGCCGTCGGTGTGCGAGCACTGCTCCGGTGGCTGCGCCACCCGCACCGACCACCGGCGCGGCAAGGTCATGCGACGCCTCGCGGCCGACGACCCCGAGGTCAACGAGGAGTGGATGTGCGACAAGGGCCGGTTCGGCTTCCGGTACGCCCAGCAGCGCGACCGGCTCCAGACGCCGTTGGTGCGCAACGCGGAGGGTGAGCTGGAGCCGGCCTCCTGGCCGGAGGCTCTCCAGATCGCAGCTCAAGGGCTGCTCGCCTCGCGTGGCCGCACCGGCGTGCTGACCGGCGGCCGGCTCACCGTCGAGGACGCTTACGCGTACAGCAAGTTCGCGCGCGTGGCGCTCGACACCAACGACATCGACTTCCGCGCGCGCGTACACAGCGGCGAGGAGGCCGACTTCCTCGCCGCGCGGGTCGCCGGTCACGGCCGCGACCTGGACGGCAGGGGCGTCACCTACACCTCCCTGGAGAAGGCGCCGGCGGTCCTGCTGGCCGGGTTCGAGGCCGAGGAGGAGGCGCCCGGCGTCTTTCTGCGGCTGCGCAAGGCCTGGCGCGGGCACGGCCAGAAGGTCTTCTCGCTCGCCACGCACGCGACACGCGGCCTGGAGAAGGCGGGCGGCACGCTGCTGCCCGCCGCTCCCGGCACCGAGACCGAGTGGCTGGACGCGCTCGCGAGCGGCGTCGGCCTGGACGGAGGCGGTGCGCAGGCGTCCGAGGCGCTGCGCACCGAGGGCGCGGTGATCGTCGTCGGCGAGCGGCTGGCCGCCGTGGAGGGCGGGCTCACCGCAGCCGTACGCGCGGCGACCGCGACCGGGGCCGACCTGGTGTGGATCCCACGCAGGGCGGGGGAGCGCGGCGCCGTCGAGGCGGGCGCGCTGCCGACGCTGCTGCCGGGCGGACGTCCCGCGACCGACCCACGCGCGCGTGAGGAGGTCGCCGCCGTCTGGGGCCTGGCCGAACTCCCGCTCCGCTACGGCCGTGACGCCGGCCAGATCGTCGAGGCGGCCGCCACCGGCGAGCTCCAGGCCCTGCTGGTCGCGGGCGTCGAGGTCGCCGACCTGCCCGACCCGGCACGCGCGCGTGAGGCGCTCGGTGAGGTCGGCTTCGTGGTGTCGCTGGAACTGCGGCCCGGTGAGGTGACCGAGCTCGCCGACGTCGTGCTGCCGGTCGCCGCGGTCGCCGAGAAGGCCGGCACCTTCCTCAACTGGGAGGGCCGGGTGCGCTTCTTCGAGGCCGCGCTCAAGCCCGACCAGATGACCCGCCGCCTGGCGCCGACCGACGCGCGCGTGCTGCAGATGCTGGCCGATGCCATGGACGTACACCTGGGCCTGCCGGATCTGCGCACCACGCGCGCGGAGATCGACCGGCTCGGTGCCTGGGACGGGCCGAGGGCCACCGAACCCCTTGAGGTCGCCGCCACGTTGCCGCGGCCGGCCGCCGGCGAGGCCGTCCTGGCCGGGCACCGGCTGCTGCTCGACCAGGGCCTGCTCCAGGAGGGCGACGAGGCGCTCGCCGGCACCCGGCACGCCGCCCACGCGCGCGTGTCGGCCGCCACGGCCGCCGAGGCCGGCGTGAAGGACGGCGACGTCCTGGCCGTGACCGGCCCCGCCGGAGTCGTCGAACTGCCCCTTCAGATCACGCAGATGCCCGACCGGGTGGTCTGGCTCCCGCTGAACTCCGTGGGCGCCGGCGTCGCCTCCGACGCCGGGGTGCTGCCCGGCTCACTCGTCCGCATCGGCCCGGCGACCCTGACGTCCGAGGCCCCCGAGGAGGTGGAGGCATGAGCCCTTTCCTCGCCGCTGAAGACCTCTCGATGTTCGGCCGCGACCCGTGGTGGCTGGTCGTCATCAAGGCGGTGTTCTGCTTCGCCTTCCTGATGGTGACCGTGCTGTTCTCCATCGTCTGGGAGCGCAAGGTCGTCGCCTGGATGCAGCTGCGCATCGGCCCCAACCGGCACGGCCCCTGGGGCATGCTCCAGTCGCTCGCCGACGGCATCAAGCTGATGCTGAAGGAAGACGTCATCGTCAAACGCGCGGACAAGGTGGTCTACATCCTCGCGCCGATCGTCGCGGCCATCCCGGCCTTCATGGCGATCGCGGTGATCCCCTTCGGCCCGGCCGGCAACGAGATCTCGATCTTCGGCCAGCGCACCACGATGCAGCTCACCGACCTGCCGATCGCGATGCTCTACATCCTCGCGGTCGCCTCGGTCGGCATCTACGGCATCGTCCTTGCGGGTTGGAGCTCCGGATCCACCTATCCGCTGCTCGGCGGCCTGCGGTCCTGCGCGCAGATGATCTCCTACGAGATCGCGATGGGCGCCGCCTTCGCCTCGGTGTTCCTCTACTCCGGTTCGATGTCGACCTCGGCGATCGTCGAGGCGCAGCAGGACCGCTGGTACGTCGTGCTGCTGCCGGTCTCCTTCATCATCTACATCATCACGATGGTCGGTGAGACCAACCGCGCCCCCTTCGACATGCCGGAGTCCGAGGGCGACCTGGTCGGCGGCTTCAACACCGAGTACTCGTCGATCAAGTTCGCGCTGTTCATGCTCGCCGAGTACGTGAACATGGTGACGGTGTCGGCGGTGTCGGTGACGCTCTTCCTGGGCGGCTGGCGGGCCCCGTATCCGATCAGCACCTTCTGGGAGGGCGCGAACCACGGCTGGTGGCCGATGCTCTGGTTCGTGATCAAGGTCCAGCTGCTGCTGTTCTTCTTCATCTGGCTGCGCGGGACGCTGCCTCGCGTCCGCTACGACCAGCTGATGAAGCTCGGCTGGAAGGTCCTCATCCCGGTCTCCGTCGTCTGGCTGATGCTCGTCGCGACCGTGCGGACCCTGCGCAACGAGAACTACGACTTCGCCGACATCGCCCTCTACGTCGGCGGCGGCGTCCTCGCCCTGCTCCTGCTCTCCTTCCTCGCCGACATGTTCCGCGAGAAGGCGAAGGGCGGCGAGGGGGCCGCCGAGGAACCGGCCGGTTTCGACGCGATGGCGGGCGGATTCCCCGTACCACCGCTGCCGGGACAGGAGTTGCCGCCGGTGCCGCGTCGCCGCTCGCACCGCGAGCGGGAGCTGATTGTCAGTGGTGGGCCCGATACTCAGAGTGACGGATCTCTGGATGGAAAGGAGGCGTCCGATGGCTGAGGAGCCCAAGGAGACCAAGCCCGGTTTCCAGAACCCCGTGGCCGGCTTCGGCGTGACCTTCAAGGCCATGTTCAAGAAGCGGCTGACCGAGCAGTACCCGGAGCAGCAGAAGACCACCGCTCCCCGCTTCCACGGACGGCACCAGCTCAACCGTCATCCGGACGGCCTGGAGAAGTGCGTCGGCTGCGAGCTGTGCGCCTGGGCCTGCCCCGCCGACGCCATCTATGTGGAGGGCGCCGACAACACCGACGAGGAGCGCTACTCGCCGGGCGAGCGGTACGGGCGCGTGTACCAGATCAACTACGCCCGCTGCATCCTGTGCGGCCTGTGCATCGAGGCGTGCCCCACGCGCGCGCTCACGATGACGAACGAGTTCGAGCTCGCCGACTCCAGCCGCGCCAACCTCATCTACACCAAGGAGCAACTGCTCGCCGGTCTTGAGGACGGCATGGTCGACAGCCCCCACGCCATCTACCCGGGGACCGACGAGCAGGACTACTACCGGGGCCTGGTGACGGAGGCCGCGCCGGGGACCGAGCAGCAGGTCGCCGTGTCCAAGGGCGAGAAGCCCGAGGATGAGGAGGTGGACGCATGAGCGCGCAGCTCGCCGCCTACTCCACCTCCACGGGCGAGGCCTTCCAGTTCTGGATCCTCGGCACCGTCGCCGTGATCGGCGCCCTGTGCACCGTATTCATGAAGAAGGCCGTGCACAGCGCGCTCTGCCTGGCCGGGACCATGATCATCCTGGCGGTGTTCTACCTCGCCAACGGCGCCTACTTCCTGGGCGTTGTCCAGATCATCGTCTACACCGGCGCGATCATGATGCTGTTCCTGTTCGTGGTGATGCTTGTCGGCGTCACGGCCGCCGACTCCCTGAAGGAGACCATCAAGGGCCAGCGCTGGCTGGCCCTTCTCTGTGGCCTGGGCTTCGGCGCCCTGCTGATCGGGGGCATCGGCAACGCCTCGATCACGGAGTTCAACGGCCTCGCGCAGGCGAACGCGAACGGCAATGTGGAGGGCCTCGCCACCCTCATCTTCACCAAGTACGTCTTCGCCTTCGAGATCACCGGCGCCCTGCTGATCACGGCCGCCATCGGCGCCATGGTGCTCACGCACCGCGAGCGCACCGAGCGCGCCAAGACCCAGCGCGAGCTGTCCGAAGAGCGCGTCCGCGAGGGCAAGCACGTCCCGCCGCTGCCGGCCCCCGGCGTGTACGCCCGGCACAACGCCGTGGACATCGCGGGCCTGCTGCCCGACGGCACCCCGTCCGACCTCACGGTCAGCAAGACGCTGCGTGAGCGCGGCCAGATCCGTGACGTGTCAACCGAGGCGCTCAACGATCTGCGGGCGCTGGAGCAGCGGGCGGAGGAGCGGCTGGAGCGGACCGCCATCGAGCCGTCGACCTTCAAGCGGCCAGAGGAGGCGTCGAAGTGAACCCGGTCAACTACATCTATCTCGCGGCTCTGTTGTTCACGATCGGTGCCACCGGCGTGCTGATCAGGCGCAACGCGATCGTCGTGTTCATGTGCATCGAGCTGATGCTCAACGCCTGCAACCTCACGCTCGTCGCCTTCTCCCGGATGCACGGCAATCTCGACGGCCAGATCATCGCCTTCTTCACGATGGTCGTCGCCGCCGCGGAGGTCGTCGTCGGGCTGGCGATCATCGTGTCGCTGTTCCGTTCCCGCCACTCGGCCTCGGTCGACGACGCCAGCCTGATGAAGCTCTGAGGGGTCGGAAGAAAACGTGGAGAACCTGATTGCGCTGCTGATCGCAGCGCCCCTGCTCGGAGCGGCCGTACTGCTGTGCGGCGGCCGGCGCCTGGACGCCGTCGGCCAGTGGATCGGCACGCTCCTGTCCTTCGTCTCCTTCGCCTTCGGCGTGGTCCTCTTCGCCGACCTGCTCGGCAAGGGCGCCGAAGAACGGACCCTGACCCAGCACCTGTTCAGCTGGATCCAGGTCGAGGGCTTCCAGGCGGACGTCGCCTTCCGCCTCGACCAGCTGTCGATGACGTTCGTGCTGCTGATCACCGGCGTCGGCTCGCTGATCCACCTGTACTCGATCGGGTACATGGAGCACGACGAGCGGCGCCGCCGCTTCTTCGGCTATCTGAACCTGTTCCTCGCAGCGATGCTGCTGCTGGTCCTCGCCGACAACTACCTGCTGCTGTACGTCGGCTGGGAGGGCGTCGGTCTCGCGTCGTACCTGCTCATCGGCTTCTGGCAGCACAAGCCCAGCGCCGCCACCGCCGCGAAGAAGGCCTTCCTGGTCAACCGCGTCGGCGACATGGGCCTGTCGATCGCGATCATGCTGATGTTCTTCTGGTTCGGCACCTTCGCCTTCGGGCCGCTGCTCGGCGGCGAGGGCGGGCCCGGCATGGTCGGGGACGCGAGCGAGGGCAAGCTCACCGCCATCGGCCTGATGCTGCTGCTCGCGGCCTGCGGCAAGTCCGCCCAGGTGCCGCTGCAGTCCTGGCTCGGGGACGCGATGGAGGGCCCGACCCCGGTCTCGGCCCTCATCCACGCCGCGACGATGGTGACCGCGGGCGTCTACCTGATCGTCCGCTCCGGCGCGATCTTCAATGCCGCGCCCGACGCCCAGTTGGTCGTCACGATCGTCGGCGCCGTCACGCTCCTGTTCGGTGCGATCGTCGGTTGCGCGAAGGACGACATCAAGAAGGCACTGGCCGGCTCGACCATGTCGCAGATCGGCTACATGGTCCTCGCCGCGGGCCTCGGCCCCATCGGCTACGTCTTCGCGATCATGCACCTGGTGACGCACGGCTTCTTCAAGGCCGGGCTGTTCCTCGGCGCCGGTTCGGTCATGCACGGCATGAACGACGAGGTCGACATGCGCAAGTACGGCGGCCTGCGCAAGTACATGCCGGTCACCTTCGTCACCTTCGGCCTCGGCTACCTCGCGATCATCGGCTTCCCCGGTCTGTCCGGCTTCTTCTCCAAGGACAAGATCATCGAGGCGGCGTTCGCCAAGGGCGGCACCGAGGGCTGGATCCTCGGCGGCTGCGCCCTGCTGGGCGCCGCGATCACCGCGTTCTACATGACGCGCGTGATGCTGATGACGTTCTTCGGCGAGAAGCGCTGGCAGCCGGACGAGAAGGGCAACGAACCGCACCCGCACGAGTCGCCCAAGGTCATGACGATCCCCATGATCGTGCTGGCCGTCGGTTCGGTGGCCGCTGGTGCGTTCTTCAGCATCGGTGACCGCTTCATCCACTGGCTGGAGCCCATCACCGGGCACGACCACGGCCACGCGCCGATCAGCGCGGGAGCCATCACCGGCGCGACCGTCGCGTGCATGGTCATCGGCGTCGCCATCGCCTACGGCCAGTACGGCCGCCGCCCGGTCCCGGCCGTCGCCCCGCGCGGGTCGTTGCTCACCCGGGCCGCCCGGCGCGACCTGTACCAGGACGACTTCAACCACGTCGTCCTCGTCCGCGGCGGCGAGCACCTCACGCGCTCCCTGGTGTACGTCGACCACACGCTGGTCGACGGTGTCGTCAACGGCACGGCGGCCTCGGTCGGCGGCCTGTCCGGACGGATGCGCAAGCTGCAGAACGGCTTCGCGCGGTCGTACGCGGTCTCGATGTTCGGCGGTGTGGCGATCCTCATTGCCGCGACCCTGCTGATGAGGGCGGTCTGATACCGATGTCCTTTCCACTGCTGACAGCCACGGCGGTGCTCCCGGCGATCGGGGCGATCGCCACGGCCGCCGTACCGGCCGCGCAGCGCACCGCCGCCAAATGGCTGGCGCTGCTCGTCTCGCTCGGCACACTCGCCCTCGCGATCACCGTCCTGGTCCGCTTCGACCCGGACGGTGACCGCTACCAGCTCACCGAATCCCACGCCTGGATCGCGGAGTTCGGGGTCCGCTACGAACTCGGTGTGGACGGCATCGCGGTCGCGCTCATCGCGCTGACGGCGCTGCTGATCCCCTTCATCGTCCTCGCGGGCTGGCACGACGCCGACCCGCTGGAGACCGGCAGCAAGAGGTGGCGGCCGACGCAGGGCTTCTTCGCCCTGATCCTGGCCGTCGAGGCGATGGTGATCATCTCCTTCGAGGCCACCGACGTCTTCCTCTTCTACATCTTCTTCGAAGCCATGCTCATCCCGATGTACTTCCTCATCGGCGGCTTCGGGGACCGTGCCCACGAGCACGGCGAGAAGGTGGCGTCGACGCAACGGTCGTACGCGGCGGTGAAGTTCCTGCTCTACAACCTGGTCGGCGGTCTGATCATGCTGGCCGCGGTGATCGGCCTCTATGTGGTCGCCGGGAACTTCAGCCTCCAGGCGATCGCCGAGGCCCGCGCCAACGGCACGCTCGACATGGCGACGAACACCGAACGCTGGCTGTTCCTCGGCTTCTTCTTCGCCTTCGCGGTGAAGGCGCCGCTGTGGCCGCTGCACACCTGGCTGCCCAACGCGATGGGGGAGGCCACCGCACCGGTCGCCGTCCTCATCACAGCGGTCGTCGACAAGGTGGGCACCTTCGCGATGCTCCGCTTCTGCCTCCAGCTGTTCCCGGAGGCCAGCAAGTGGGCGACGCCGGCCATCATGGTCCTGGCGCTGATCAGCATCGTCTACGGTGCGTTGCTCGCGGTCGGCCAGCGGGACATCAAGCGCCTGATCGCCTACGCGTCGATCTCGCACTTCGGCTTCATCATCATGGGCATCTTCGCGATGACCAGCCAGGGCCAGTCCGGCGCGACGCTCTACATGGTCAACCACGGCATCTCCACAGCCGCGTTGATGCTGGTGGCAGGCTTCCTGATCTCGCGGCGCGGCTCGCGCCTCATCGCCGACTACGGCGGTGTGCAGAAGGTCGCCCCGGTGCTTGCCGGCACCTTCCTGATCGGCGGTCTGGCGACCCTGTCGCTGCCGGGACTCGCACCGTTCGTCAGTGAATTCCTGGTCCTGGTCGGCACGTTCACGCGCTACCCGGTGATCGGCATCATCGCCACCTTCGGCATCGTGCTCGCCGCGCTGTACGTCCTCGTCCTCTACCAGCGGACGATGACGGGCCCGGTGAAGCCGGAGGTCTCGACGATGCCCGACCTCAGGGTGCGCGAACTCGTGGTCGTCGCCCCGCTGGTCGCACTGCTGATCTTCCTGGGCGTCTACCCGAAGCCCCTGACGGACATCGTCAACCCGGCGGTCCAGCAGACCATGTCCGACGTACACAAGAAGGATCCTCAGCCCGAGGTGGAGGCGGCCAAGTGAGCACATCTGCTGTCCACAGCCTGTGGACAACCGCGGCCGACCCGATCTCGAAGATCGACACGCCGAAGATCGAGTACGGGCAATTGTCGCCCACCTTGATCATTCTCGGCGCGGCGATCATCGGAGTGCTGATCGAGGCGGTCGTACCGCGCAAGGCGCGTTACTACGCCCAGGTGTTCGTCGCCGCCGTGGCGCTCGTCGCGGCCTTCGCCGCGGTCGTGGCGCTGGCGGCCGGCGGATACGCCACGACCAAGTCGGGCATCGCCGCCATGGGCGCGATCGCCGTCGACGGACCCGCCCTGTTCCTCCAGGGCACCATCCTGCTGGCAGGCCTGGTCGGCCTGTTCACCTTCGCCGAGCGGCGGCTCGATCCGGCGGCGCACGGCAACCGGGTCGACTCCTTCGCCGCACAGGCCGCATCCGTGCCGGGCAGCGACAGCGAGAAGGCCGCGGTGAAGGCCGGGTTCACCACCACCGAGGTGTTCCCGCTGCTGATGTTCGCCGTCGCGGGCATGCTGATCTTCCCGGCGGCCAACGACCTGCTGACGCTGTTCATCGCCCTGGAAGTCCTCTCGCTCCCGCTGTACCTGATGTGCGCGCTGGCCCGGCGCAAGCGGCTCATGTCGCAGGAGGCCGCGGTCAAGTACTTCCTGCTGGGTGCCTTCGCCTCCGCGTTCACGCTGTTCGGCATCGCCATGCTGTACGGGTACGCGGGCTCCGTGTCGTACGCGACGATCGCGCAGGTCGTCGACGGCACGGTCCCGGATGTCACCCCGGCGCTCGCGGACACGATGGGCAACGACGTGCTGCTGCTCGTCGGCTCCGCGATGATCGTCATGGGCCTGCTGTTCAAGGTGGGCGCGGTCCCGTTCCACATGTGGACTCCGGACGTCTACCAGGGCGCGCCGACGCCGGTGACCGGGTTCATGGCGGCGGCGACCAAGGTGGCGGCGTTCGGTGCGCTGCTGCGGATCCTGTACGTCGTGCTGCCCGGCCTGCGCTGGGACTGGCGGCCGGTCATGTGGGGCGTGGCGATCGTCACGATGCTGGGCGGTGCGATCGTCGCGATCACGCAGACCGACATCAAGCGGCTGCTGGCGTACTCGTCGATCGCGCACGCCGGATTCATCCTCGCGGGTGTCATCGCGACCACGCCGGACGGGGTCTCGTCCGTCCTCTTCTACCTGGCCGCGTACTCGTTCGTGACGATCGGGGCGTTCGCCGTGGTGACGCTGGTGCGCGACGCCGGCGGTGAGGCGACGCACCTGTCCAGCTGGGCCGGTCTGGGCCGCCGTTCGCCGCTGGTCGCGGCCGTGTTCGCGGTGTTCCTGCTGGCCTTCGCGGGCATTCCGCTGACCTCCGGCTTCGCCGGGAAGTTCGCCGTGTTCAAGGCGGCGGCGGAGGGCGGGGCGGGCCCGCTGGTCGTGGTCGGTGTGATCTCGTCCGCGATCGCGGCGTTCTTCTACATCCGCGTCATCGTCCTGATGTTCTTCAGCGAGCCACGGCCCGAGGGCCCGACGGTCGCTGTTCCGTCGCCCCTGACGATGACGGCGATCGGGGTGGGTGTGGCGGTCACGCTGGTGCTGGGTGTGGCCCCGCAGTACTTCCTGGATCTGGCCGGTCAGGCGGGGGTGTTCGTGCGCTGACACGGCGCCGTGTGTACGGCAGCGGCCCGGCTCCCCTTGGAGGGATGCCGGGCCGCTGTCATGTGGGGGAGAGACCAGGCTCGTGATCGATCACTCAAAGGTATCGGTCGATTACGCAAGAGCGCGGTGCAAGCCTGTGGATAACTCCGGCGCTGTCGGCGGTGGCCCCTATCGTGGAGGCAGTGGTCGAGGGACGACGTGCGGGGGACATGGCGATGGGTGTGACGGGTGGGATCAGGGAGATGCCAAGGGTGACCGAGGCGGCAGGGGCAGCAGAGACGGGTGGAAGTGAGGCGCTGGCCGCGCTGCACCGGGTCTTCGGGTACGAGGCCTTCCGGGGCGAGCAGGAAGAGGTCATCGAGCATGTGGTGGCCGGCGGCGACGCCGTCGTGCTCATGCCGACCGGCGGCGGGAAGTCCCTCTGCTACCAGATTCCGTCCCTGGTCAGACCAGGTACGGGCGTGGTCGTCTCGCCGCTCATCGCGCTGATGCAGGACCAGGTGGACGCCCTGCGGGCGCTGGGCGTGCGGGCCGGGTTCATGAACTCCACGCAGGACTTCGACGAGCGACGGGTGGTGGAGGCGGAGTTCCTGGCGGGCGAGCTCGACCTGCTCTACCTCGCACCGGAGCGACTGCGGCTGGACTCGACGTTGCAGCTGCTCTCGCGCGGAAAGATCGCCGTCTTCGCGATCGACGAGGCGCACTGTGTCTCTCAGTGGGGCCACGACTTCCGGCCCGACTATCTGGCCCTCTCGCTGCTCGGCGAGCGCTGGCCGGACGTCCCGCGGATCGCGCTCACGGCGACGGCCACGCATGCGACGCACCAGGAGATCACCCAGCGGCTGAACATGCCGACGGCCCGACACTTCGTGGCGAGCTTCGACCGGCCGAACATCCAGTACCGCATCGTGCCGAAGGCGGACCCGAAGAAGCAGCTGCTGAGCTTCCTCCGGGAGGAGCACGCGGGCGACGCGGGCATCGTGTACTGCCTGTCCCGCAAGTCCGTGGAGGCCACGGCCGAGTTCCTGTCCCGCAACGGCATCGAGGCGGTGCCGTACCACGCGGGCCTGGACGCGGGCATGCGCGCGGCGCACCAGTCCCGGTTCCTGCGGGAGGACGGCCTGGTCGTGGTGGCGACCATCGCCTTCGGGATGGGCATCGACAAGCCGGATGTGCGCTTCGTCGCCCACCTCGACCTGCCCAAGTCGGTCGAGGGCTACTACCAGGAGACGGGCCGCGCCGGCCGTGACGGCCTCTCCTCCACGGCGTGGATGGCCTACGGCCTGGGCGACGTCATACAGCAGCGCAAGCTGATCCAGTCGGGCGAGGGCGACGAGGCATTCCGGCGCCGGGCCGCCTCGCACCTGGACGCGATGCTGGCGCTGTGCGAGACGGCCCAGTGCCGGCGCGGTCAGCTGCTCGCCTACTTCGGCCAGGACCCCGACCCGGTGGGCTGCGGCAACTGCGACACCTGCCTGACGCCGCCGGAGACCTGGGACGGCACGGTCGCGGCGCAGAAGGTGCTGTCGACGGTGGTGCGGTTGCAGCGCGAGCGGGGTCAGAAGTTCGGGGCGCTGCAGATCGTCGACATCCTGATGGGGCGGCGCACCGCCAAGGTGATCCAGTTCGATCACGACCAGCTGTCCGTCTTCGGTATCGGCGACGACCTGATCGAGGGCGAATGGCGGGGCGTCATCCGCCAGTTGCTGGCCCAGGGGCTGCTCGCGGTCGAGGGGGAGTACGGGACGCTCGTGCTGACCGAGGCCAGCGGATCGGTGCTGCGGCGCGAGCGGGAGGTGCCGCTGCGGAAGGAACCGAAGAAGCCGGAGACCTCGCGGTCGGGCTCGGGTTCCGGGCGCGGGGAGCGCAAGGCGAAGGCCGCGGTGGCCGAGCTGCCGGAGGAGCTGGCGCCGGCCTTCGAGGCGCTGCGGGCCTGGCGTGCCGAGCAGGCTCGGGAGCATGGGGTTCCGGCGTACGTCATCTTCCACGACGCGACGTTGCGGGAGATCGTGACCGTCTGGCCCGCGTCCGTGCGGGAGCTCGGCGGCGTCAGCGGGGTCGGTGAGAAGAAGCTGGCGACCTATGGCGAAGGGGTGCTGGAGGTGCTGGCCGCGGTCCGTGGGGAGTCCGGTGCCGGGGCGGCGGTCGACGCGGCACCCGACGCGGCTCTCGGGGCCGATGACGGGGCCGATCACGGGGTGGACGACTGGCCCGAGATGGAGGCGGAGCCGGAGCCGGAGGACTGGGCCTAGGACGTGGGACCTGGCCTCGGGTCTGGCGCCAGGAAAAAGGGGCAGCCGCCGAGCGCCGGCCGCGTGACGCTCAGGTCAGTGCGGTGAGCCCGGGTGCGAACGTGATCAGCAGCGGGAGCAGCGGTACCAGCGCCGCCAGCGTTGTCGTGAGCGCCCGGTCGCGGCGCCCCAGGCGTGGGGGCGGCTCCAGGAGACGGTCGACGCGCTCGCCCAGGAGGCGGTGGGTGGAGGCGCAGGACAACACGCCCCGGTGCTGGTTGAGCTCGATCAGGGCCAGGGCCGTCGTCAGGTGACCGCAGCGGCGGGACGCCGTGTCGTCGGCGGCCAGTTCGACCAGGCGGTGGGTCTGGTCGCAGAAGTGGGCGAACAACGGGATGCGGGGGAATCCGGTGGCAAGCGCGGTGGACAGGTGCAGCAGCCAGTCGTGGCGGGCGCGGGCGTGGCCGCGCTCGTGGGTGAGGACGGCGTCGAGCTGGTGGTCGGTGAGGCGGTGCAGGGCGCCCGTGGTGACGATCAGCTGGGCCGGGCTGCCGGGCATCCACCAGGCGTCCGGATACTCGTCCTCCAGCACCAGCAGCGGACCGCGCGCCGAGCCCAGGCCCGCGGGCAGGTCGGGAGCGCGCTCACGCAGATGGGCCCTGGCCTGGCCGCGTCGCCGGCGCGCCTCGACGACCTCGCGGGCCAGCATCGCGGTCGTCCAGGCCGCACCGCAGGCCAGCAGCAGGGAGAGGGCGGCCGCCCAGGCCGGCGCGGCCGAGAGGTCGTACGCCTCCGTCACCGACGGCGGCGCCGGGGCGAAGAGCTGGGTGCGTACCGCGCCGAAGACGGCGGCGGTGCCCAGGGACAGCGCCGTCAGGCAGCACAGCAGGACCGTGGCGACCAGGCACTGCCACACCCAGAGCGCGACCACGGGTTCGCGTTCGGGCCAGGTGGCCCGGGTCAGCGCTCGGGGGACGGGCACGGCGGCCGTCAGGGCGACGATGCTCAACAGGAGCATGCAGACGGTCATGCCGAGGTCTCCGGATCCTGAACAGGAACGTGCGCGGGCGGCCGTGCGGGGCGGCGGGTCGCGAACGCAGCTTGCGGCTCGCATCCCACCGCCAGCCAGTATGACGGTGACCGTCGGCGGAGTCAGGAGGAAAGACACGCCGAATGCCCTCCCGGCGCCGGTCGCCCGACCGTCCGGAGCCGACGCCGGGACCGCGAACCGTCCTGTGGGACCGGCGAGTTGGCCCGGATCCCGACGTCACCCCGCCGCGATGCGACCCGTGACCTCCCCCAGCCCCACCCGGATTCCGCCCGGCCCCGGCGCCCAGGCGGACAGCGTCACCACATCGCCGTCCTCCAGGAACGTCCGCTTGCCGTCGGGGAGTTCGAGCGGGTCCCGGCCGTTCCACGTCAGCTCCAGCAGTGAGCCGCGCTCGCGTTCCGTCGGGCCGCTGACCGTGCCGGAGCCGTACAGATCGCCGGTGCGCAGCGAGGCGCCGTTCACGGTCATATGGGCGAGCTGCTGGGCGGCGGTCCAGTACATGGAGGAGAAGGGCGGCTCGGAGATCACGTGCCCGTTGACGGCCACCGAGATACGCAGGTCGTAGCCGCCGGGTTCCGTCTCGGAGCCGGAGTCGTCCAGATACGGCAGCAGGGGATGCGTGCGCTCCGGCGGTGCCACCCGCGCCTCCTCCAGGGCGTCCAGCGGGGTGATCCACGCCGACACCGACGTGGTGAAGGACTTGCCGAGGAAGGGGCCGAGGGGGACGTACTCCCAGGCCTGGATGTCGCGTGCCGACCAGTCGTTGAGCAGGCACAGGCCGAAGACGTGCTCCCGGTAGTCGCCCAGTGCCACGGGCTCGCCCCTCCGCGACGGCGTCCCGACCACGAAGCCGACCTCGGCCTCGATGTCGAGGCGAACCGACGGGCCGAAGACCGGCGCCGGGTCGGTGGGGGCCTTGCGCTGGCCCGACGGGCGTACGACGTCGGTGCCGGACACCACCACGGTGCCGGAGCGGCCGTGGTAACCGATGGGCAGATGCTTCCAGTTGGGGGTGAGGGAGTCCGCGGCGTCGGGGCGGAAGATCTGTCCGACGTTCCGGGCGTGGTTCTCGGAGGCGTAGAAGTCGACGTAGTCGGCGACCTCGAAGGGGAGGTGCAGGGTCACCGAGGACAGGGGGTGGAAGAGGTCGCGGATGGCCTCCTGGTGCGCCGGGACCGTCACCCATGCCGTCAGTGCGCGCCGTACGTCGGACCAGGTGGTGCGGCCGGCGGCGAGCAGCGGGTTCAGGGAGTCCTGCGCGAGCAGCGGGGCGTAGGGCGAGCCGAGCGTGTGGGCCGCCTTGCCCGCGTCGAGAACGTGGTCGCCGAGCCGGACGCCGACCCGTCGTGCGGAGTCCGAGCCGGGAAGGGAGAAGACACCGTACGGAAGGTTGTGCGTGCCGAAGGGGTCGCCCTCGGGGAGATCGAAGGGGGGCATGGGGTGCTGCCTCACTCTCATACGCTCCGTATGCCATGTGGTCGGGCCACACGTTACGGGTGAGCCGCCTGCCTTGGCAGTACGGAGATCCCGCGTCGCCGAGGCCGGCGAAACAGCAGGTCGTCACCCTCGGCGCGGGCTCGGGGGTGCTTCGGGGCCACGTGGGAGTGAAATCGCCATGGGCGGAAGGAAGTTGTGCATGCGGAGGCAGAAAGGGAACCGGAACAGGTGTCAACACATGTGAACGCAGCAGCCGTCCGGTTCAGGTCGAGTCGATGGGGCGTCCTGTCCGTATTCTCTGATCATGGCCCCACCCATCGCATATTCACTCATCGCCACTGACCTGGACGGGACGCTGCTCCGAGGTGACGACACGCTCTCCGACCGGACCGTCGACGCGCTCGCGCGGGCGGCGGCTGCCGGTGCCCAGCACCTCGTCGTCACGGGACGGCCGGCGCCCAGAGTGCGGCCGCTGCTCGACGACCTGGGCAGCAGGGGGCTCGCGGTGTGCGGACAGGGCGCGCAGTTGTACGACGCCGGAGCGGACCGTCTGCTGTGGTCCGTGACGCTGGACCGGGAGCTGGCGGAGACCGCGCTCGGCAAGATCGAGGCCGAGGCGGGCCAGGTGTACGCGGCCGTCGACCAGGACGGCGTCGACGGGCTCACGCTCATCGAGCCCGGGTATCTGATGCCGCACCCCACGCTGCCCGCCGTACGCGTCGAGCGCCGCGACGACCTGTGGTGCGAGCCGATCAGCAAGGTGCTGCTGCGCCATCCGACCCTGTCGGACGACGAGTTGGCGGCGACAGCGCGCTCGGTGGTCGGTTCGCTCGCGACGGTCACCATGTCGGGACCGGGCACCGTCGAACTCCAGCCATGCGGCATCACCAAGGCGACCGGTCTCGCGCTCGCCGCCGAGCATCTCGGGCTCGGTCCGCGCGAGACCATCGCCTTCGGGGACATGCCCAACGACATCCCCATGTTCGACTGGGCCGCCCGCGGGGTCGCGATGGCCAACGCGCATCCCGAACTCAAGGCGGTCGCCGACGAGATCACCCTCTCGAACGAGGACGACGGCATCGCCGTCGTCCTCGAGAGACTGTTCGCGGGCAGCCTGGTCGACTTCGCCCAATAGGGGCGAATTGGGCCTAATAGGTACTAAGTCTGTGCCCGGTTTAGTACGGCCCGTTCACGTTGTCGATCGAGCCGTAACGCGCGGCTGCGTAGTTGCACGCGGCCACGATGTTCGCGACCGGGTTGAAGGGGTCGTACACGGTCCCCGGCACGTGGTAGCTCGCGAAGGTGGGGTCGATGACCTGGAGGAGGCCCTTGGAGGGGGTGCCCGCCACTGCGTTGGAGTCCCAGTTGTTGATGGCCAGCGGGTTGCCGGACGACTCACGCATGATGTTGCGGTGAATGCCCTCGTACGAACCGGGGATTCCGTTCTGCCCCATAATGTCCAGAGCGTTGCGGATCCAGCCGTCGAGGTTGTCCGGGAACGTCTTCACGGAGGCCTGGGTGGCCTGGGCGACGGAGGACTTCTTGGCGGGTGCAGACGCATGGTCGGCCGTCTTGCCCGGCGAGCTGACCTTCTTGGTCGTCCGGACCTTCAGCTCGAGGCCCGTGTGGATGAGCCGGGGGTTGTCGCCGATGGCCTTGCGGTTGTCCTTGTAGAGCTGCTTCCAGCCGCCCTGGGCGTCGTAGCGGTCCGCGATGCCGTAGAGCGAGTCGCCCTTCTTGGTGGTGTACGTGACGGACCCGACCGTGGCTGCGGAAGACTCCGCGGCGCCGGCGGTGGTCGCGCTCATCAGGGGGAGGGCGAGGGCGGCGGTGCCGGTACCGGCGACGATGACGCGGCGGGTGAGCGGGTTGGTGCGGGGGCGGCGGTGTTTGCCTCGGGGCATGGCGCTGTTCCTCTCCGGCGCCTGCGAGGTGAGCTGTCGGGTTCGGGCGGGAGATGCCCGGACGCGCCGCCCTGCGGCGGCGCGCCTTCACCCCTAGCCGTGCCGGTGCGCCATCAAGGCGTCCGGTCCGGCGACTTACCTGGGTCCCCCGCTCCTGCCGCGCGTGTGTGTTCGTCGGGGATGACTCGGGCGGCGGCAGGATTCGGCGTCCGCCCGACGAGCGGGAACGTATGCGAGAGCACATGCCCGGAACAAGTGCCATGGGGGGCTGTCATGCCGTTTGACCATGGTCTGGTGTGAATGGGGTGCTTGATCCTTTGCGGTTGCCAACCCTCAACTTACGTTCGGCGCAAGGAGGGAAGGGGGTGTGCCGGGTCGGGTGCCGGACTCGGCCCGAGTGACCCAACTCACTGGTGAGCGCAAGAGTGGCAAATCGGGCAATGCCTCCAACTCACCTTTAACCGGCTGTCCGTGGGGTCCGTTTTTCCCGTGTTCGGCGGTAAAGAACCTCTTCGCCCTTCGTGTGGCTGGCCTCGTTGGGGGGTGGCGAAATGCCCCTTTTCGTGGCTGATTTCCGAGCGTGTACGCACCGTCGTGTCCCACGCGGGCTCCGGCCGGTGCAGCCGGATCGACCACTCCGAGCGGGCGCGGGCCGACAGCGGGTCCGACTCGTCGATCGTGTACGTCTCCAGCGACGACCTGCCCGCGCGCACCTCCGACGTCAGCCGCAGCCGCACCTTCGGCCGTCCCAACACCCAGGTCTCCTCGCCCACTTCGAAGTCGAAGCACGCCGAACGCGCGTCCTCCTCAGGCTGGTCGGGCGGCAGGTCGGCGTCGTTGCCGAAGGGGAAGAAGCGGCCGGCGTCCAGGCGGGTGTGCATGGGGGAGCGCACCAGGGCGGGGGCGCCCTGGAGGGCGTACGTCACGTCGCGCACGTGGGGAGAGGGCGAGGCCGGCTCGCTGACCCAGCTGCCGGGCGGGGCGGCGTACACCGTGGCTGGGCGTGCCAGTCGCTGACGTACGAGCTGAGCAGGGGCTCGGCCATGACGCCCGTGGTCGCGCCCTTCAGTCAGTGGTCCCACCAGCGCAGCGCCTCCTGCAGGAAGCCGATCGCCGGGCCCGGCGGCAGGCCGCGGACCCGGTCGGTCGCGTCTCTGGCGCTCCAACGAGGTGTGGATGAACGGGTCGACGGCCTCCAGCCGCCCCGCCACATGCCCCCGCCACGCGTCGCCGAGGTACCGCGGATCGGGCGGGCGGGAGACGAAGTCGAGCATCGTCGCCGACCAGGCGTGGATGTCGACCGCGAGGGCGGAACCTCCCGTGTAGTGCACGTCGTTGTCATAGCGGTCGTCCGTGGAGCAGACCGTGACGATCGCCTTGAGCGGTTCGGGCGAGGGCCGCGATCTGGAGGGAGTTGAAGCTCCATGAGATGCCGAACATACCGACCTTGCCGTCGCATCAGGGTTGCGCCGCGGGCCAGTTGACGACCTCGACGCCGTCGGCGAGGAGCGCCGGTAGGGGCTCGTTCGTGACAGGGCGCCACGCGCGCGTAGAGCAGGGGCCCGTCCCGGAGCGGGATGCGGAGGTCGTGGTGGGTCGTTCGTAGGGGAAGGACGTACGGATGCGCATGAGCAAGGCCCCCGTCCGGTCAGTGCACCGGGTGCATCGTGCGGCGCAGCCCGCGCGACGCGGCGTCGGAGGAGTGGCCCGAGGTCGGGAGGGCCATCAGCAGGAAGGACAGGCCGCCGAGGGCGACCCCGATTGCGATCACCGAGACGAGGGTGAGCAGGTCGACGAAGCGGTCCATGGGGAGCCGGCCGGCGGCCGCGAGGAGGACGGCGATGGTGGCAGTGCTGACGAGGCCCGTAACGATCGGGCGGATCGCCCGGCGCATGGCGTCGGGGTCCGGCGCGAACTCGGCGGCGTGCTTCCGCCTGGCCAGGCGGCGGCGGCCGAGGACGTACTGGACCAGGCCGAATGTCGTGCCGATGGCGGCGGCCGAGAAGCCCCAGTGCCAGCCCCTGTGGTCGCCGAGCCAGCCGGTGA
The DNA here is from genome assembly GCF_045039535.1 of Streptomyces sp. NBC_01092. Lineage (NCBI taxonomy): Bacteria > Bacillati > Actinomycetota > Actinomycetes > Kitasatosporales > Streptomycetaceae > Streptomyces > Streptomyces sp. NBC_01092. The sequence continues at coordinate 6,306,170 of NZ_CP108659.1, forward strand.
TCAGCGGGCCCGCGAAGACGCCGTTGATCGCCATGGAGTAGAGGGCGAAGCCGGCGTCCCGGCGCTCGTCGTCGGTGCGGTAGAACTTGTCGCCCCACGGCACCGGCGCGGTACGAGCCGAGGATGCGGTCGCCGAGCCGGCCGCCGGCAACGGAGACCAATGGACGAGGGTGCCGTAGGTGGCGGAGACGCCAGGCCGCGGTTCCGGCCGACATGCCCATACCGCCGTGGGCGACCGCTCTCGGGCTCGACGCCGACTTCGGTTCAGGGCAGAGGCGGCTACTTCCCTATAAGTCGATGGATATCCCGCCTTATCACGTGATCAAAAACATACCGGTCGTGATCCAATACTGCCCGTGGTGGACGGGTGGGCGGCATCGGTGATCGAAACCTGACCGGATACGCTGACTTGAGTGATGGCAGCGACCTATCGACAAACCGTGTAACCGCCAGTGGACACCAGCAGACAGGAGACCCCTCGTGACCGTCGTCGGGCCGTTCGGGCTGAGCGTGCGGGACCAGGCTCTGGAAGCCGATGTCCAGGCCGGATTGACGGCTGTCGAGGAGGGATTGCTCGAAGCCACCAAGAGTGAGGTCCCCTTCATCACGGAGGCCGCCCAGCATCTGGTGCGGGCGGGTGGCAAGCGGTTCCGGCCGCTGCTCGTGATGCTCGCTGCCCAGTTCGGGGACACCTACGCGCCGGGGGTCGTGCCGTCGGCGGTGGTCGTGGAGCTCACCCATCTGGCGACGCTGTACCACGACGACGTGATGGACGTGGCCGCCGTACGGCGAGGCGTCGAGAGTGCGAACACCCGCTGGGGGAACTCGGTTGCCGTACTGACCGGCGACTTCCTCTTCGCGCGGGCCTCGCACATCCTCGCCGACCTCGGGCCCGAGGCGGTGCGGGTGCAGGCCGAGGCGTTCGAGCGGCTGGTCACCGGGCAGATCCTGGAGACGGCGGGGCCGCAGGACGGGCGCGATCCCGTGGAGCACTATCTCGATGTGCTCAGCGGCAAGACCGGGTCGCTTGTGGCGGTGTCGTGCCGGTTCGGGGCGATGATGTCGGGCGCCGACGAGAGGGTGGTCGATGTGCTCACGCAGTACGGGGAGCGGCTGGGTATCGCCTTCCAGCTGGCGGACGACGTGCTGGACATCGCGAGCGACTCGCGCGAGTCCGGGAAGACGCCGGGGACGGATCTTCGGGAGGGGATCTCGACCTTGCCCGTGCTGCGGTTGCGGGAGCGGGCCGAGCGGTTGGGGCTGGCGGAGGATGTCGCGCTGTGCGAGCTGCTGGAGTCCGATCTGAATGACGACGCGCGGCTTGCGGAGGCCGTGGCTCAGCTTCGGGTGCATCCGGCGTTGGAGCAGGCTCGGCGGGACACGGTGCGGTATGCGGAGGATGCGCGGGCCGCGTTGGCGCCGTTGCCGGATATTGATGCCAAGGCTGCGTTGATGGAGTTGTGCGACGCGGTGGTGCATCGGGCCGGGTAGGTTTTCGCCCCCGCCGCCCCTACCCGTCCCTCCCCCAAGCTCTGCGAGCAGGGGGGACCCCCACAAGGACTCCGCCCCTTCGACCCCACCAAGGGGCTCCGCCCCCTGGACCCCCAACGGCCCTGAACGGGCCTCGTCCTCAAACGCCGGACGGGCTGAGATGTGCGGGCCGGCGGTGAGAGGTGCGGGCCCGCGTTGGGAGGTAAAGCCCCTGCCGGGTGGGTGGGGGTTGGGGATGGCGAGGGTTGGCTTCCAACGCCAGACAGGCCGACGAGAGTGATGCACGTCACATCGTTGGACTGAGTCCAAACTCAGATCGCCTCCGTATGAATGCCCAGAAGCTGACGCAGGGGGCGTCAGCAGCACTACGGGGAGAAAACAACATCATGGGCATGAAGACGACGTTTTCGAAGCGCCGTAAGAGCCTGATCGTCACCGCTGTCGCGGTGGCTGCCGCCGGTGGTGTCGCCGCCGCGGTGATTCCCGCCTTCGCCGCTGGAGGTGACCGCGCCGACCACGCGGGGCACGCCGCAGGCGACGCACAGGGGATCGTGAGCCAGAGCGGGACCCTCGGTGGCGGCAGCGGGGGCACCGTCCTCGCCGCCAGCCTGCGCGGGGCGAACGAGGTGCCCGTGGCGGGTGGGCCCGCCGTCGGGGACAAGGACGGTGCCGCCGTGCAGTTCGTGAAGGTCAAGGGCGACAAGGTGTCCGTCGCCGTCACCTGGCGCGCCACCGGCAAGCCGACCGCCCTCCACATCCACCAGGGCGCCAAGGGCACCAACGGCGGCATCAAGGTCGACTTCGGCGGCCTCCTCGGCAAGAGCAAGGGGCACAGCGTCACGGGGACCGTCACCGTGAAGGACCCTGTCCTGCTCAACGCCCTGAAGACCGACCCGAGTTCCTTCTACGCCAACCTCCACACCGCCCAGTTCCCGGGCGGCGCCGTGCGGGGGCAGCTCCACAAGGTCACCGTCGCCAAGTTCGACTTCCGTGACGCGCTCCACAACTTCCAGGCGTCCGTCATCAAGGGCAAGCAGATCTACGAGTGCAAGCCGGCCGAGGGCGGCGGGTACGCGTTCGCCCAGCGGGACGTCAGCGCCGTCCTCGGGGGCCGTATCGCGCACTCCTTCGTGGCGCCCAACTCCGGTACGCCGCAGTGGATCGCGCGGGACGGCAGCGCGGTGACCGGGGCCGTCATCTCCAAGACCCCGAACGGCGACAAGAACATTCCCGAGCTCGACCTGAAGGCCACTCAGTCCGGCAAGCACCACGGCCTGCTCGCCGACACCGCGGAGATCCTGCGGCTGAACACCGTCGGCGGCGTGGCCCCGACCGGCTCCTGCACGCCCGGCGCGATCGTCGGCGTGCCGTACCAGGCCGACTACGTGTTCATCAACGGCTGACCGATTCGAGGCACACGGCGGCGTCTTCCCGCATCGACCCCTACGGGTCGGGGGAGGCGTCGCCCCCTTGTGTCATACCGCAGGTGTACGCGGAGTTGGCTCCGAAGGTTGACGAATCTCGCTGGCCGATTTGGTCAGATGGAGACCACGGAAAACACCACTCCTCACCGATTCGGGTGAGAATGGCGGCTCAGGGGTGCGCGCGTGCGGGGTCGTAGGACTCGCGGGCGAGGAACGAGAACAGCCGCCGCCGACGACGGAGGTAGGGCACACATGGCACCGTACGAATCGGACGACAGCTCGAACGCCGAGGAGGCCGACGAGCTGCGCGCGGGCCGGCGCAAGGCCGCGCGGTACGTCGTTCCGGTCGCGGTCGTGGGAATCGCGGCGGCGACCATCGGGCTCGTCCCGGCGATCGCCGACTCCGGCGACCCCGACCTGCCGGAGATCACCGCGCAGCAACTCATCGAGAAGATCGCGAAGTCGGACGTGCAGCAGCTGTCCGGCACCTTCAAGATCACCACCGACCTGGGTCTGCCCGACCTCGGCGGGCTGGGGGCCGGCTTCGCCTCCGGCGCCATGGCGTCGGGTTCGGGTGACGGCTCGTCCGCCGACCCCTCGGCCAAGCTGACCGAGCTGGCGTCCGGCACGCACACGCTGCGCCTGGCCGTCGACGGCGACGACAAGCAGAAGCTCTCCCTGCTGGAGAACGCCTCCGAGTACAGCCTCATCCACAACGGCAAGGACATCTGGGGCTACGACAGCAAGTCGAACGAGGTCTACCACGGCACCGGCGAGGAGGCGCAGGCGGATAAGGGGAAGTCCGAAGAGGCCCCCGGCACGCCCAAGGAGCTCACCGAGGAGGCCCTCAAGGCGGTCGACGACACCACGTCCGTCACCGTCGACGGCACCGCGCAGGTCGCGGGCCGGGACGCCTACCGGCTGCTCATCAAGCCGAAGCAGTCCGGCAGCACGGTCGGCGCGATCACCGTCGCGGTGGACGCCAAGACCGGCATGCCGCTGAAGTTCACGCTGACCCCGTCGAGCGGTGGCTCGGCCGTGATCGACGCGGGCTTCACCCAGGTCAGCTTCGCCAAGCCGGCCGCCTCCACCTTCGACTTCACCCCGCCCAAGGGCGCGACGGTCACCGAGGAGGGCGGCCCGGACAAGGCGGCCCGGGAGCACGGCGGCGCGAAGTCCGAGGACGAGCTGGGCAAGGAGCTGGAGAAGGAGTTCGGCGGCCCGCTGACCGGGGGCGCCCTGGGCCAGGGCGCCGAGGGCGGTCCCGAGGTCATCGGCGAGGGCTGGAACTCCGTGGCCGTCTTCGACACCGGCGGCGAGGGCGTCCCGTCCGGCGCCGAGGTCGGCGGCGACATGGGTGGCTTCCTGGACTCCCTGGGCGACAAGGCCACCGGTAAGTTCGGCTCGGGCACGGTCTTCAGCACCCGCCTGATCAACGCCCTGGTGACGGACGACGGCAAGGTCTACGTCGGCGCGGTCACCAAGGACGCGCTCGTGAAGGCGGCCGACTCGGGCAAGTAGCCCGTCACCGACCGCCCTGCCCGCACCACGAACCGAGGAGCCCGAGGCGCCGATGGAGGAACCGCCCGCCGGGGAGACCGACGAGGCCGGCCGGACCGACGAGGCCGGCCGGGCGGAGGGTGCCGTGCGGGCGGAGGAGACCGGCCCGGCCGACGGGAGTGTGCGGGCGGAGGAGGCCGGCCCGGCCGACCGGAGTGTGCGGGCCGACCAGGCTCACCGGCCTGAAGCGGCGCCGCACTCCGTTCGGACCGTGCCGTCCGGCGAGGCGGCCGGCACCGTGATCGCCACCCACGGGCTCACCAAGCGCTACCGCGGTGGGCAGCTCGCCGTGGACGGTCTCGATCTGACCGTCCCGGCGGGCAGTGTCTTCGGCTTCCTCGGTCCGAACGGCTCCGGCAAGACCACCACCATCCGCATGCTGATGGGCCTGATCGAGCCCACCTCCGGTACCGCGCGCGTGCTCGGGCACCCCATGCCCCGGGCCGCGCGCGCCGTACTGCCGCACGTCGGCGCGCTCATCGAGGGGCCCGCGCTGTACGGCTTCCTCTCCGGCCGCGACAACCTCCTGAGGTACGACGCAGCCGACCCGACCGCCGATCCGCGCACCCGTCGCGCCCGCGTCACGGCCGCGCTGGACCGGGTGGGCCTGACGGCCGCCGGGGGCAAGAAGGCCAAGGCGTACTCGCTCGGCATGAAGCAGCGGCTCGGGCTCGCCGCCGCGTTGCTCCAGCCGCGCAGGCTCCTCGTCCTCGACGAGCCGACCAACGGTCTCGACCCGCAGGGCATGCGCGAAATCCGGTCGCTGATCCGCGAGCTGGCCTCCGACGGCACGACCGTGTTCCTCTCCTCCCACCTCCTCGACGAGATCGAGCAGGTCTGTACGCACGCCGCCGTGATGGCCCAAGGCCGGCTGATCACCCAGGGCGCGGTGGCGGAGCTGGCGGCCGGGGCGCGCGGCCGGCTCGTGGTGACCACGCCCGACACCGGGGACGCGGCCCGGGTGCTCAAGGAGCAGGGTGCCGGTGACGTCGTCATCACCGACGACCGGGTGACCGCCGAGCCCCCGGAGCGCGAACTCGCCGACGTCAACGCGGCGTTGGTGAAAGCCGGAGTCCGCGTCCGCGGCTTCGGCGTCGAGCGGGCCTCCCTGGAGGACGCGTTCGTGGCACTCACGGGGGAGGGGTTCGATGTCGCGGGCTGAAGCGATCCCGCAGGATCGGGCGATCCAGCAGGATCAGGCGATCCCGCAGGCGGGCGCCGTCCGCAGACCGAACCCGTTGTGGACCCTCGGCCTCCTGCGCAGCGAACTGCTCACCACCTTCCGCCGCTGGCGCACCCTCGCGCTGCTCGCCGTCCTGGCCGCCGTGCCGATCCTGGTCGGGATCGCCGTGAAGATCGAGACCGGCGACGGCTCGTCGGTGGGCGGCGGTGGCCCACAGGGCGGTGGCGGCCCGGCGTTCATCTCGCAGATCACCAACAACGGCCTGTTCCTGGTCTTCACCGCACTCGCCGCGACGCTGCCCTTCTTCTTGCCGATGGCGATCGGCGTCATCGCGGGAGACGCGATCGCGGGCGAGGCGAACTCCGGAACCCTCCGCTACCTCCTCGTGGCCCCCGCCGGACGCACCCGCCTGCTGCTCACCAAGTACGTCACCACGATGACGTTCTGCCTGGTGGCCACCCTCGTGGTCGCGGTCTCGGCGCTCACGGTCGGGGCGCTGCTGTTCCCGCTCGGCGAGCTGACGACCATCTCCGGCACCCGGATCAGTTTCGCGGAGGGGCTGGGCAGAGCTCTGCTGATCGCCCTGGTCGTCGCCGCTTCACTCATCGGCTTGGCGGCGCTCGGCCTGTTCGTCTCGACGCTGACCAACAGCGGCATCGCGGCGATGGCGACGACGGTCGGCCTGCTGATCACGGTCCAGATCCTCGACCAGATCCCCCAACTCCACGCGATCCAGCCGTACTTCTTCTCCCACTACTGGCTGTCCTTCGCCGACCTCATGCGCGAACCCGTCTACTGGGACGACCTGGTCAGAAACCTCGGCATCCAGGCCCTCTACGCGGCGGTGTTCGGCTCGGCGGCGTGGGCGAGGTTCATGGCGAAGGACATCACGGCGTAAGTCCCCAGAGGGCTTCAGTCGTTCTCGTACGGGAAGCGCGCGAGCGGCGCCTCCTGCGCGAAGAACGTCTTCGCCCGGGTCAGAGCCTCGGCGTCGGCGAGCACGTCACCGGGCTTGCTGCCATTGCCGAGCAGCACCCCGCCGAAGCGCATCCCCATGTACGCGGCGGAGTTGCTGAGCGTCCCGACCAGCGGGTCGGCGACCTCCTGCTCGTCGTGCGCGAGCGCGGTGACGCCCCACAGGGTGCGCCCGGCCATGGTCGCCTTGAAGTCGATGCCGGGTGTGCGCAGCCAGCCCGACCAGTAGTCGAGGTAGCGCTTGACGGGGGCGGACACCGAGTACCAGTACAGCGGCGAGGCGATCACGACGTCCGTCGCCGCGAGGGTGGCGTCGAGCAGCAGCGCCACGTTCCCCTGCGTGGGGCGCACATGGTCGCTGTCGTGCCGCAGGTCCTCGAAGTCGGGCAGCGGATGGGCGGACAGATCGATCCACTGCTGCTCGACATCCTCGGGCAGCTGCTCGGCGGCCCTGCGGGTCAGCAGCTCGGTGTTGCCCTCGGAACGGCTGCTGCCGAGGACGAACAGGAAGCGGCGGGTCATGGTTCCCCCAGACAGTGGGCCGGCGCAGCGGCCCGTTGGTCGGCGTACGACAACTAATCGCATGTGCATTATATGCGTACGCATGTAGCTGTCCAGAGGTACCTGTCCAGAGGTCTGTCCAGAGGTACCTCTCAGGTACCCGGGCTGCGGGGGGAGCCGCCGGGATCACCAGGGCCCGATGTGCCCCTCGGCCGCGCCTGCGACTCTCAGCAGCAGCGACTCCCCGCCGTGCGCCGCCACCAACTGGAGGCCGACCGGGCAGCCGTCGGGCCCGAACCCTGCCGGGATGCTGATCGCCGGATGCCCGCTCAGATTGAACGCCCAGGTGAGCGCGGTGGAGTAGCGCTCGCCGGGACCTTCGTGACCGTGCGGCGGGATGGGGGCGGTCGGCGTCATCAGCAGCTGGGCGTCGGCGAAGAGGTCGGCCAGGCGGCGATCGTTCGCGGCCCGGATGCGGTGGACCTCGGGGGTCGGCCCCGCGCCCGGGGTCCGCAGGGCGATCCATGCCGGAGCCGGGTCGTGCAGGCGCAGCGCGGTGCGCGGGCGCGCCGTCCGAAGCACCCCGGCCTCGGTGAGGCGCACGGCGGCGGCATGGGCGACGGCGACGACATCCGGGTCGGGGGAGTCGAAGCCGAGGTCGGGGGACCATACGGCGGTCGGGGCGTCGACGGCCGGGCTGTGCTCTGAGCCGGAGCCGGAGCCGGAGCCGGAGCCGGAGCCGGAGCCACATGCCACGTCGGCCGTCTGCGTGCCGCCCCCTGCCACCGCGCCGGACATCACTCTCCAGTACGCCGCCGCATCCCCCACGCACCGCGTCAGCACCCCCGGCACCATGAGCCCCGTGGGGTCGCTCGACGGCAGCCGGCCGTTGCCGACCTTCAGGCCGACGACCCCGCACCACGCCGCCGGGATCCGTACCGACCCGGCCCCGTCGTTCCCAGTCGCGAGCGGCACCAGGCCCGCCGCCACGGCTACCGCCGAACCGGCCGAGGAGCCGCCCGGCGTACGGTCGTGGCGCCACGGGTTGACCGTACGGCCGTAGCGCCCGAGTCCCCAGGTCTGCCAGACGGTTCCCGGTCCCGGCACGGACGTCGCCCCCACCGGCACACACCCCGCCGCGAGCAGGGGACCCGCGGTCCGCAGGCCCCGCCGCCCCTTGACCCCGATCGGTACGCCGGCCAGCGGCAGCCGCTCACCCTCCCCATCGACCCGCGCGTCCACTTCGGCGGCCTGCCGAAGGGCCTCCTCGGGCCACACCTCGATGAAGGCGGACAGGGCGGGGTCGGCCTGCTCGATCCGGTCGAGGGCCTGCGCGACGACGTCAACCGCGCGCAGGGTCCGTGACCGTACGGCGGACGCGATCTCCTCGGCCGACAGGGCGCCTGGCATGGCGGCGGGGGCGGCGGCGGAGCCGGGTGCCACGGGCGTCAGCGAGCCCGCGCGGTCAGCCGCGCCAGCGCCTCGGCCTCCTTGGGCGGCTGCCCGCTCAGTTCGCCGAGCCGCCAAGCGGGCACCCACGGAACCCGGTACACGTCGATCACCGACTCGATCACCTTGACGTGCTCGGCGAGCGGTCGCGGAAGGCGTCCCGGCGCGTCCGCGACCAGCACGACGGCGTCGAGATCGAGCCCGTACGGAGCCTCCCCGCGCCGGAAGACCTCCAGGGCGTTCAGGACGGCCGTCAGCCCTGCCGCATGGGTGCGGGCCACCAGCAGCACCGACGGCGGATCGGCGGGGTCGGGCCAGTCGCGTCCGCAGTCGTGGCCGCCGTAGACCGAGGAGAGCGTGGTGACGCCGGCCCCGCCGTGCACGCCGACCCAGGAGAACCGCCGGGGTGTGAAGGCGGTGGGGGAGGGCGGCGGCTCCTGCGGCAGGGCCACCGGGCCGCGGATCCAGATCTCCGGCCCCGGCTGCGGCCGCTCCTGCTGTACGTGCATGTCAGTCCCCATGCCCGCACTCCTCCCTCGTCACGCCATCGATCTTCCCGCCAGGCATGGACACGCTGTGACGTGGCACAAGCTCCTGGAACGAGTCTGTGACGCCACGGTGACGTCCGTACCGTGCGCGGCCGGAGAGACTCGAGATTACGTGTACGACGTGTCCGACCTGTACAACCGGACCTGGACGCCGGGGAAGCGGAACCCGACGGCGAGAGGGAGCACCATGGAACCCGAACGCGTCGTTCTGGAACTCCCCCGACGCATGCGAGTGAGGGAAGCGATGCCTCGACTGAGCCGCGCGAAGAAGCGGGAACAGAAACGCGCCGACACCGCGGACTCCGTGACCGCGCCGATCGACGTGCATGTCCCCGTCGCCGGTCCGGGCGCGGGCGGTGCGTCGATCGGCGGCGTCCCCGTCACCGCGTCCCCGGGCGAGGAGATCCAGCACGTCGTCCTGACCCACCTCCAGCGCATCGCCCTCGCCGCCGGCCACGCCACCGTCCACGACGAGCGCATCGGTTACGTCGTCCCGCTGCTGGTCGAGGCCGACGGATCCAGCCGCTTCACCGCCGAGCCCCTCCGGACGGCTCCGCCGCCGCCCCCGGCGCTCGGGCATGCCGTACGGCCCGCGCTCCCCGCGGCGCCCGCCCCCGCGGCGAGCGACCCCGCACCGGACACCGAGCCCCATGAGGACCGGTTCACCCAAGTCCTACGACCGCTGCCGGGCCCGGCGCAGGACCCCTCGCCCACCTTCCGGCTGCGCCCCCTGCCCGAGCCGGTGCAGGACGCCGCCCCCGGCACGGTCGCGCCACCGCTGGGCGAGTTCGGCCCACCGCCACGCATGGACGCCCCCGCGGACGTCCCGACAAACACCCCCGCGGACGTCCCGACAAACACCCCCGCGGACGTCCCGACGCACGCCCCCATCGAGGCACCGGTGGACGCGCGGCCGGAACCGAAGGACGGACCGCAGGCCGCCACCCTCATCCCCGTCTCGGACCCGGCGCCGCTGCCGGTCTCCACCCCGGCCCCCAGCCCCAGCCCGGTCCCGATCCCGGTCACCAACCCCGAACCCCACCCGGACCCCGACCCGAAACCCACCCCGCCCCGCGGCTTCGACGCGGTCGCCGAAGCCGTCCTCGGTGAGGCGTCGCCCGGCGCCACAGCCGATGCCTCCCCGTTCGCCGAGCCGATGGCGCGGATCAACGAAGCCGTGACGGCGGGGCGGACCGCGGAGGCGTCGGAGCTCGTGGAGCGGACCGTGGCGGAGGCGTCGGCGGTGCTGGGCCCGGAGCACCCCGAGGTGCTCCGGATCCGTGAACTCGGCGCGTACATCGCCTACTTGGCGGGCGACCCGGAGCGTGCCTTCGCCCTCTCCCTCGACGTGGCGCGCAGGCACCACGGCGCCCGGGACGCGGAGGCGGCGTACGGCAGCCTCCATGGCGCGGCCACGGCCTGGCGTGCCGTGCGGGACCCGGCGCTGGGGCTGCGCCTGGGCCGGGACCTGCTCGGGCTGTGGGCCGAGCTCACGACCGAGGGCGGTCCGGCCGCCGACGACGTCGAGGAGCTGGAGTCGGCCCGTGCCCGCATGGACCGCCTCGCCGCCCGAGCCGCCAAGTCGGCCGAACCGCCCAGGAGTTGAATCAGTCGGTCACTCCGACAGCTCCCACACCGCGTAGGCGACGGCGTCGCTGTTGCGGTCGAGGGCGGTGTCGTTGATGTTGGACGTGGTGTCGCAGGACGAGTGGTAGCAGCGGTCGAAGGACTGCCCGGCCGTACCGCCCCACTTGGTCACCTGTGCCGCGGTCTTCGTGCGGCTCGCGCCCGTGAACAGGCCGCCCACCGGCACGCCGGCGCTCTTGAACGGCGCGTGGTCGGAGCGGCCGTCGCCCTCGGTCTCGATCTCGGTCGCGACGCCGAGGCCGGCGTAGTAGTCCTTGAAGGTCTTCTCGATCGCGGGGTCGTCGTCGTAGACGAAGTAGCCGGGGTTGGGTGAGCCGATCATGTCGAAGTTCAGGTAGCCGCTGATCTTCGCGCGGTTGGTGGAGGAGAGGTTGTTGACGTAGTAGCGGGAGCCGACGAGCCCCAGCTCCTCCGCGCCCCACCAGGCGAACCGCAGATGCTTGGTGGGCTGGTAGGCGGCCCGTGACACGGCGAGCGCGGTCTCCAGGACCGCCGCCGAGCCGGAGCCGTTGTCGTTGATGCCGGGGCCGGAGGAGACGCTGTCGAGGTGGGAGCCGGCCATGACGACCTGGTTGGTGTCGCCGCCGGGCCAGTCGGCGATCAGGTTGTAGCCGGTGCGGCCGGAGGACGTGAACTGCTGGATGGCCGTCGTGTATCCGGCGGCGTCCAGCTTGGCCTTCACATAGTCGAGGGAGGCCTTGTAGCCGGGGCGGCCGTGGGCGCGGTTGCCGCCATTGGCGGTGGCTATGGACTGGAGCTGGGTGAGGTGGGCCTTCACACCGGCCACGGGGATGTCGGGCGCGGCGGCCACCGAGGGCGTGGACGCCGCGCCGGCTATGGATCCGCCGGAGATCAGCAGGACGACCGAGGCGGCGCCGGCCGCCATCGCACGCCCGGAGACGGAGAGCTTCATGTGGGGGGCTCCGAATTCCGTGGGGAACTCTGCGGGGTTGGCCACAGGAGTTCCACAGTGAATGGGGTGCCTGGATGGTGAAGCTGAAACTGACTCTCCGTCAAGAGGGCTATTCGGACAGGGGGTTAGAAATAGGGAAAACCCTGTGTGCGCGTCACTGCACGCAGAACTCGTTCCCCTCCGGATCCGCCATCACCACCCACTCCCCGCCCGGCTCCTGCACCCGCCGCAGCACACTCGCCCCCAGCCCCTCCAGCCGCCCGACCTCACCCTCACGCTCACCGGGCGCCGCGTGCAGATCGAGATGGAGCCGGTTCTTGACGGTCTTCTCCTCCGGCACGCGCTGGAACAGCAGCCGCCGTCCCCGTCCGGTGCCACTGTCCTTGTCGTACGGGTCGTCCGGATGCCGTACGGCCACCAGGTCCCGGAAGGCGAGCCGGGCGTGGAACTCGACGGCGGCCTCCCGCGGCAGCGCGCCGAGTTCCAGCAGCCGCTCGATGAGGGCGTTGTTGTCCTCGACCTCGTAGTGCAGCGCGGCGGCCCAGAAGTCGGCCTGGGACTGGGGGTTGGCGGAGTCGATGACGAGCTTGAAGTGCAGGGGCGCAGGGGTGGTGCCGGATTCCTGAGTCATGCGACCACTCATAGGCGGTACGGGAGCCGGGGCGCAATGGGAATCGCCGGTCGGCGGACCGGGGTCGCCCACCGGTGCCGACCGGTGCTCGCGTGTCAGGCGTCCACGGCGGCGGACGCCGGCTTCTCCCGGTCGCCGCCCGGCTGCGAAAGCCCCCGCGGGACGCTGATCGCGGCCACCCTGGCCCGCCGCGCCGCGCGCCACGCGTCCGCCGTGAGCAGCGTCAACGCCAGCCAGACCAGCGCGAACCCGGCCCATCGCTCGGCCGGCATGGCCTCGTGGAAGTACAGGACACCGATCAGGAACTGGAAGACCGGCGCCAGGTACTGAAGCAGCCCCAGCGTCGAGAGCGGCACCCGGATCGCCGCCGCGCCGAACAGGACCAGCGGCAGCGCGGTGACGGCGCCGGCGGCCGCGAGCAGCGCCGCGTGCCCGAACCCCTCCGTGGTGAAGGTCGACTTCCCCTGTGCCGTCAGCCAGGCCAGATACCCGACCGCGGGCAGGAACTGGATCGCGGTCTCCGCGGCCAGCGACTCCACGCCGCCGAGATTGACCTTCTTCTTCACGAGCCCGTAGGTGGCGAAGGAGAAGGCGAGGACGAGGGAGATCCACGGCGGCCGGCCGTAGCCGACGGTCAGCACGACCACCGCGGAGAAGCCGACGCCGACCGCCGCCCACTGCACAGGCCGCAGCCGTTCCTTCAGGAGCAGCACGCCCATGGCAATGGTGACGAGCGGATTGATGAAGTACCCGAGCGAGGCCTCGACGACATGGCCCGAGTTCACGGACCAGATGTAGACGCCCCAGTTGACGGTGATCACGGCCGAGGCCACGGCGATCAGCGCCAGCCGTCGCGGCTGCCGTATCAGCTCACGCGCCCAGGCCCAGCGCCGTATGACGAGGAGTGCTCCCGCCACGAACACGAGGGACCAGGCCATCCGATGGGCGAGGATCTCGACCGACCCGGCGGGTTCCAGCAGCGGCCAGAACAGCGGGAACAGTCCCCAGATCCCGTATGCCGCGAAGCCGTTCAGCAGACCTATGTGCCGCTCGCCCTTGGACTTCCCGGTCACGGCCCCTCCTTCGTGCCCTCTGGTGCCGCGTCCCTACGTCGGCCCGCACGAAGGTAACGCCGAAAGCCCCCGCGTGTCATGCCCGTATCGCCATACGGTCATGACAGGCAGGGGCTGGAGCGCCCGGGTTGCACCGGGGGGTGCGGGTCAGCCCTTCAGTGCGGCCGAGATCGCCTCGGTGAGCGGCGTGGTCGGACGGCCCGCCAGACGGGACAGGTCCCCGCTGTCGATGACCAGCTCGCCCTTCGCGATGGAGGCGTCCACGCCGGCAAGGATCGCGGCCAAGGGCTCCGGCAGTCCGGCGCCGGCCAGGATGCCGGTGAGGACCTCGCCGGAGACGGGGTTCTCGGCGATCTCCCGGCCGGTCTGCCCGCTCAGCTCGGCGGCGTACTCGGCGAGGCTCCAGGCGACGTCGCCACCCAGCTCGTACGTCTGGTTCTCGTGCCCCTCGCCGGTCAGTACGGCGACGGCGGCGGCCGCGTAGTCGGCGCGGGAGGCGGAAGAGATACGGCCCGCGCCGGCGGCGTGGGTGACCGCGCTGTGCTCCAGGACGGGGGCGAGGTTCTCGGTGTAGTTCTCGTGGTACCAGCCGTTGCGCAGCAGCGCGTACGGCAGCCCCGACTCCAGCAGCGCCTTCTCGGTGCCGCGGTGGTCGTCGGCGAGGGCGGCGGTGAGGCTGCCGGGGGCGCTGGTGTAGGCGAGCAGGGCGACGCCGGCGGACTTGGCGGCGTCGATGACGATCTGGTGCTGACCGACGCGGCCCTTGTCGAACTCGTTGCCGGATATGAGCAGCACCTTGTCGCCGGCCGCGAACAGTCCGTCGAAGGTCTCGGGGGTGTTGTAGTCCGCGACGGCGAGCTTCACGCCCCGTTCGGCGAGGTCGGCGGCCTTCTCGGGGGTGCGGACGACGGCGGTCACCTGGCCGGCCGGAACCTTCTCCAGCAGCTGCTCCAGGACGTGGCGGCCCAGGTGTCCGGTGGCTCCGGTGACGACGATGCTCATGATCAGAACTCCTTGTGGGGTGCGTTGTCACTAACCCTAGGAGCGGCACTAACTCAGCGAAAGTACCCACTTTGAAGTAAGGTACTGGCATGACGGTAAGTGGCGTGGAGAGTGTGACGGCAAGCAGGTACTACGTCGGCGAGCAGATGTGTCCGCACCGGCTGGTCCTGGAGCACGTCACCAGCCGCTGGGGCGTCCTCGTCCTGATCCAGCTCCAGGAGCGGCCCTTCCGCTTCAGCGAGCTGCGCCGTGCGATCGGCCGGGTGAGCGAGAAGATGCTGACCCAGACCCTCCAGATCCTGGAACGCGACGGCCTCGTCCATCGCGACGCCAAGCCCGTGATCCCCCCGAGGGTCGACTACTCCCTCACCGATCTGGGCCGCGAGGCGGCGGAACAGGTGCGTGCGCTCGCGCTGTGGACCGAGCGGCGGATGGGCGAGGTGCAGAAGGCGCGCGAGGTGTACGACGCGCGAAAAGGCGGCTCTGAGCAGGGATGACGCGGGCGCCCGGGCCTCGTCGGCAGGAATGCCCACGGCGCCTGGGGGCACACATATGTCAGGGCGTTGGTCGACATGCGAGACACGTCCTTCCATGCGCCCCCTTTCCGCCTCCCACGCCGCCTTTGACGGGCGGGCAATGTGGAGGCGGAGTGCTACGCCCACCCGTGTGCCGACTCGCGCTGCCACCGCATGGCGCACGTTCACTGGACCCAGGGGGTTGCCTTGACATGGCCACACAGACTCCGGCCGCCCGGCCCAGCAGGATCGGTTCTGCGGTAATGGTGGGACTCGGTTTCGTGCGTGCGCCGTTCAGCCGTGGCCGTCGCCGGCGTCAGGAGGAACTCATGCTGGAACTGTTGCGCCAGCTGACGCGGATGACCGAGGAGATGCGCCGGGCGAATCTGATCCAGCAGTACCGGCTCTCCGTGGAGCAGATGGATCGAGCGATCGACGATCCGGCGCTGGCTGCGGCCATGAGCACGCTGACTGGGCTCTCCGAGCGCAGACGCCGGCAGATGCTCTTCTCCAACCGTCAGTACGGGGTGCTTCTGATGGCTCACCGCGTGGGTGTCTACGACTGGGACGAGCTCGTCGGCCACCTGCGTGTCCTGTGCCGCAACGAGGTGTTCGCGGAGTACTGGGCCTCCACGGTCGAGCATCGGCGCAGCGTCCCCGACGAGTCCCTCGAAAGCCGCGTCGGGTCGGTCGTGGACGGCATGTTGGAGGACTTACGGGATGATCCGGACGAATGGTGGGTCGTAGGCCCCGTTCCTGAGTCGCGGGAATGAATGTGAGAGGGGTCACATTTGAGGGCGCACCCCATGTAAGATCCAGAGCACTGTGAACCCAAGGGGCGTCACTCATCGAGTGGCGCCCCTTGAGACGCGGGGCTGCGCGGCCCCGAGAGGGGACCGCTCAGGTGCGCGACGAAGTCTCGCCGTTCCGAATCGCCCGTCGGATTGGGGACGCTCCTGCCTTGCGGGGGAGTGGAACCGGCGAGACATGTCCGGACCTGTTCGAACTCAGCAACGGCGATTTCGCGGTCATCGGCACCGAGGCCACGGCCGACCTCGACCCGCACCTCCCCCCGGACGCGGCCCGGGCGGACTACGAGCGCATCGTCGTCATCACGCGTGACACCCTCATCCGCGCCAAGAGGGACATCCCCGACGCCTGACGCAGAGGGCCCGGACGCCGTAGTGCGCCCAGGCCCTTCGTCATACCGTCGATCAGCCGCTGGTCAGCCGACCACCGTCCAGGTGTCCCCACCCGCCAGCAGCGCCGCCAGGTCCCCCTTGCCGTTCTGCTCGATCGCCGAGTCCAGCTGGTCGGCCATCTGTGTGTCATACACCGGGCGGTCCACCGCGCGGAACACGCCGATCGGGGTGTGGTGCAGGGTGTCCGGGTCGGCCAGGCGGGACAGGGCGAAGGCCGTGGTCGGGGACGCGGAGTGGGCGTCGTGGACCACGATCTGCGACTCGTTCTCCGGTGTCACCGTGACGACCTTCAGGTCACCGGTCTGCGCGTCGCGGACCACGCCGCGTGCGCCGTCGGTGCCGAAGCGGATCGGCTGCCCGTGCTCCAGGCGGATCACCGCCTCCTCCGCCTGCTGCCTGTCCTTCAGGACCTCGAAGGCGCCGTCGTTGAAGATGTTGCAGTTCTGGTAGATCTCGATCAACGCCGTACCCCGATGGGCCGCCGCCTCGCGCAGCACCTGGGTGAGGTGCTTGCGGTCGGAGTCGACCGTGCGGGCCACGAAGGACGCCTCCGCGCCGATCGCGAGGGACACCGGGTTGAAGGGCGCGTCCAGCGAACCCATCGGCGTCGACTTGGTGATCTTGCCGACCTCGGAGGTCGGGGAGTACTGGCCCTTCGTCAGGCCGTAGATCCGGTTGTTGAACAGCAGGATCTTGAGGTTGACGTTGCGCCGCAGGGCGTGGATCAGGTGGTTGCCGCCGATCGACAGCGCGTCGCCGTCGCCCGTGACCACCCACACGCTCAGGTCCCGGCGCGACGTGGCCAGCCCTGTCGCGATCGCGGGGGCGCGGCCGTGGATGGAGTGCATCCCGTACGTGTTCATGTAGTACGGGAAGCGGGACGAACAGCCGATGCCCGAGACGAAGACGATGTTCTCCTTGGCCAGCCCCAGCTCCGGCATGAAGCCCTGGACCGCGGCCAGGATCGCGTAGTCACCGCAGCCGGGGCACCAGCGCACTTCCTGGTCGGACTTGAAGTCCTTCATGGACTGGCGGGCCTCGGCCTTGGGGATGAGCGAGAGCGCCTCGATCGTGCCTTCCGTGGACGTCTCAGGCATCGATGGCCTCCTTGAGAGCCTTGGCAAGCTGTTCCGCCTTGAACGGCATGCCGTTGACCTGGTTGTACGAGTGGGCGTCCACCAGGTACTTCGCCCGGACCAAAGTGGCGAGCTGGCCGAGGTTCATCTCGGGGATCACCACCTTCTCGTAGCGCCCGAGTACCGCGCCCAGGTTGCGCGGGAACGGGTTCAGATGGCGTAGATGCGCCTGCGCGATCGACTCGCCCGCGGTGCGCAGGCGGCGTACGGCGGCCGTGATCGGGCCGTACGTCGATCCCCAGCCCAGCACCAGCGTCTTCGCCTCGTGCGGGTCGTCGACCTCCAGGTCCGGCACCTCGATGCCGTCGATCTTGGCCTGGCGGGTGCGGACCATGAAGTCGTGGTTGGCCGGGGCGTACGAGATGTTGCCCGTGCCGTCCTCCTTCTCGATGCCGCCGATCCGGTGCTCCAGGCCCGGGGTGCCCGGGATCGCCCATGGCCGGGCGAGGGTCTGCGGGTCGCGCTTGTACGGCCAGAAGACCTCGCTGCCGTCCTCCAGGGTGTGGTTCGGGCCCTGCGCGAACTGCACGGTCAGATCCGGCAGCTCGTCCAGCTCCGGGATCCGCCAGGGCTCGGAGCCATTGGCCAGATAGCCGTCCGACAGCAGCATCACAGGAGTGCGGTACGTCAGCGCGATCCGCGCCGCCTCCAAAGCCGCGTCGAAACAGTCGGCCGGAGTGCACGGGGCGACGATCGGGACGGGTGCCTCGCCGTTGCGCCCGAACATCGCCTGGAGCAGGTCCGCCTGCTCGGTCTTGGTCGGCAGGCCGGTGGACGGCCCGCCCCGCTGGATGTCGATCACCAGCAGCGGCAGCTCCAGGGAGACCGCGAGGCCGATGGTCTCCGACTTCAGCGCCACGCCCGGGCCGGACGTCGTCGTCACCGCCAGCGAGCCGCCGAAGGCCGCCCCCAGTGCCGCGCCGATGCCCGCGATCTCGTCCTCGGCCTGGAAGGTCCGTACGCCGAAGTTCTTGTGCCGGCTCAGCTCGTGCAGGATGTCCGAGGCCGGGGTGATCGGGTACGAGCCCAGATAAAGCGGCAGGTCCGCCTGGCGGGACGCGGCGATCAGCCCGTAGGACAGCGCCAGGTTCCCGGAGATGTTCCGGTAGGTGCCGACCGGGAAGGCCGTAGTCGCCGGGGCGATCTCGTAGGAGACGGCGAAGTCCTCGGTCGTCTCGCCGAAGTTCCAGCCTGCGCGGAAGGCGGCGATGTTGGCGGCCGCGATGGCGGGCTTCTTGGCGAACTTCGACTTCAGGAACTTCTCGGTGCCCTCGGTCGGGCGGTGGTACATCCAGCTCAGCAGGCCCAGCGCGAACATGTTCTTGCTGCGCTCGGCCTCCTTGCGGGTGAGGTCGAACTCCTTCAGCGCCTCGACCGTCAGAGTCGTCAGCGGCACCGGGTGGAGGCTGTATCCGTCGAGCGAGCCGTCCTCCAGCGGAGAGACGTCGTAGCCCACCTTCTGCATCGCCCGTTTGGTGAACTCGTCCGTGTTGACGATGATCTCCGCGCCGCGCGGCACATCGCCGAGGTTGGCCTTCAGGGCCGCCGGATTCATCGCCACCAGCACGTTCGGTGCGTCGCCCGGGGTCAGGATGTCGTGGTCGGCGAAGTGCAGCTGGAAGGAGGACACGCCCGGCAGGGTTCCGGCAGGAGCGCGGATCTCGGCGGGGAAGTTCGGCAGCGTCGACAGGTCGTTGCCGAAAGACGCCGTTTCCGAGGTGAAGCGGTCGCCGGTGAGCTGCATACCGTCGCCCGAGTCCCCCGCGAATCGAATGATCACTCGGTCCAGCCGGCGGACGTCCTTCGTCGTCCCTGCCGGTTTGCGCTGCTCTCCCACGACGGCTTCGTCGGCCTGCTCGGATGGGCTACTGACCTGGCTGGTCACTGAACTGGACCTCCTTCGAGGCGGCTGTCTGGGCATGGCCTTCCCGCAAGCCTTCCCAGGATCAACCCTACGTCCGTAAAGGTCGCCCTCCCCGGGCCATTCGCATGACGGACATGGATGTGAAGCGGTTCGCCACCCTGACTTGTCATGATTCACACGCCCCCCGGCGCTGCTTTTGAAGACGCTCCCTGTTGTTTGTTCGGTTGCCGTATTCGCATCCGTCCGGTGGACGCCGGAGCGGTCACCCACCTGACTGACACGGGATCGGCCCGTCAGGAGTTCAGGTAGGTGAGGACCGCGAGTACGCGTCGGTGATCCCCGTCGCTCGGGGACAGCCCGAGCTTGAGGAAGATGTTGCTGACGTGCTTCTCGACGGCGCCGTCGCTCACCACCAGCTGCCGGGCGATGGCGGAGTTGGTCCGCCCCTCGGCCATCAGCCCCAGGACCTCGCGCTCGCGTGGGGTGAGCCCCGCGAGGACGTCCTGCTTGCGGCTGCGGCCCAGCAGCTGGGCGACGACCTCCGGGTCCAGCGCCGTACCCCCCTGGGCCACCCGCACCACCGCGTCCACGAACTCCCGGACCTCGGCCACCCGGTCCTTGAGTAGATAGCCGACCCCTCTGCTGGAGCCGGCCAGCAGCTCCGTGGCGTACCGCTCCTCCACGTACTGCGACAGCACGAGCACTCCGAGTCTTGGGTGGACCTTGCGCAGCAGCACGGCCGCCCGCACCCCCTCGTCGGTGTGCGTCGGCGGCATCCGTACGTCCGCGACCACCACGTCCGGCAGCTCGCCCTGCGCGTCCAGCTCCGTGATGGTCTTCACCAGCGCGTCGCCGTCCCCCACCCCCGCCACGACCTCATGCCCACGGTCGGTCAGCAGCCGGGTCAGTCCCTCCCTGAGCAGCACCGAATCCTCGGCGATGACCACCCGCACCCTGTCCTCCACGATCCCCGGCCCCCCGAGCCTTGGCGTTCGGCCGAGCGCGCCCCGGCCCTGTCGTCCCTCGCGACCTCAGTATCCCGCGATCGGCTCTTCCGCACCGGGCCTGTGGATAACCTGTCGGCCGCAGTTCGGATCGCGTGGGCACGAAGGGGGCGAATTGGGGGCGCAAGCTCAGGGGGTCCTTGCGAACAAACGGAAAGCCGGCACTGGGAAGTCCGGCAGTAGGAGAGCCGACGCCGGCACCTGAAAGCCCGGCACCTGACAGCCCGAGCCTTGGAAGGCCGGCCAAAGGGGAACCCGGCATACGGCCCACCGCGAACCCGGTATACGGAATCCCGGCATACGGATCCGGCATACGGAATCCGGCCTGCGGACCCGGCAAATGGAATCCGGCCCAGGGAATCCGGCACACGGAAATCCGGCCCCGAACCAACCGGAGCCGGATCCGCACCTGAGCGGGCCGAACGGCACACCCGGAACTAAACGGTCCGCCAGGGCAGCTCCGCCGTTATCCGAGTCGGCCCGCCGACCGGCGAGTCCACCACCAGAATTCCGTCCACCGCGTCCAGCCGCTCGGCCAGCCCGGACAGGCCCGAGCCGCCGGAGGTCGCCGCGCCGCCGATGCCGTTGTCCACGACCTGCAGCATCAGCCGGTTCTCCACCCGCCACACATCCACGGCCGCCCAAGTGGCTCGCGAATGCTTGCTGATGTTCTGCAGCAGCTCCGACACCGTGAAGTACGCGATCCCCTCGATCGCCGGCACCGGCCGCTCCGTCAGGTCGACCTGGACCTCCACCGGCACCGTGCACCGCGAGGAGACCGCCGACAGGGCCGCGTCCAGGCCGCGGTCGGTCAGGACGGCCGGGTGGATGCCGCGGGCCAGATCGCGCAGCTCCTGCAGCGCCGTCTTCACCTCGCCGTGCGCCTCGTCGACCATCCGTGCCGCCGCCTGCGGGTCCTCCGCCAGCTTCTCCTTCGCCAGGCCCAGATCCATGGCCAGGGCCACCAGCCGGGCCTGGGCGCCGTCGTGCAGGTCGCGCTCGATGCGCCGCAGGTCGGCAGCGGCCGTATCGACCACCACACCGCGGTCGGACTCCAGCTCCACCACGCGCGTGGCCAGCCGCGACGGCCCGAGCAGGCCATGCACCAGCAGCCGGTCCACCGTCGTCAGCGCCCGCACGATCCAGGGCGTGGCCAGCGTGAACAGCAGGCCCACCAGTGCGGTGACCGTGATCTCGAAGGGGTTGTCGAGGTACATGCGGTGGGTCTCGTCGCCGTACAACTGAAGACCGTCCTGACCGGCCCACATCGGGAAGACCCAGAACCACAGCGGATACGTCAGCATGGCCCAGCCGAAGGCCCACACGTTCACCGCGACCACGAAGGAGAACGTCGCCCACGGCAGGTGCAGCACCGCGTACAGCAGCGAACGCCACGACGTGCCGCTCTTCAGGACGGCGCCCATCCAGCCCATGAAGCCGCGCTTGCGCATCCGCAGCGGCTCCGGCTCGGCGACCTCCAGGTCCAGCAGCGCACGCGCGCGTACCCGCTCCAGCGCCCCGAAGCCGCGGCAGCCGGCCAGGCCCGCCGCCAGCACTGGGATGCCGAGGAACGTCACCAGCAGGCCCACGCCCAGCGACACCATCGTGATGGCGTACACGAACAGCATGATGCTGATCGGCAGGCTCAGCAGCACATACCCGAACTCGCGCCAGCTGCGCCCCTCGAACGGCGCCCGCAGCCCGGCCGGCAGCCGGTGCCGCCGCTCGCCGCCGTGCTCGGGAAGGCCGCGCTCGGGGAAACCGAGCCCCTGCCCGTAACCCTGTCCGTACTCCGTGGCCATCGGCGTCGTCCGTTCTCCTCGTCCCGTCAGCCCCGCCGGGGCTGTGCCGTCGTAACTCCACCCTCCTCGACCACAGGTCCGCGGAACATGGAGGCCGTCGGCGTCTTGAACGGGGGGTTTTCCCTACCCCTGCCCTGCGGTGCGGTCCCGCCAGGGCAGCTCGGCCGTCACCGTCGTGGGGCCGCCCTGCGGCGACTCGATGACGAACAGTCCGTCCACGGCCTCCAGCCGGTCGGCGAGCCCGCGCATGCCCGTGCCGCCCTCCCGTCTCCCACCACCACCCTCAACCGAATCGCTGCGCGATGTACCTCCATTTCCCAGGCGCGCGCCGCCCCGGCCGTCGTCCCACACCTGGATGAGCAGCCGGTCGTCCGAGCGCCACACGTCGACCGACGCCGACTTCGCCCCGCTGTGCTTGCTGATGTTCTGCAGCAGCTCGGAGACGGTGAAGTAGGCGATGCCCTCGATGGCCGCGGCCGGCCTGGACGGCAGGTCGGCGGTCACCTTCACGGGCACCGTGCAGCGTGAGGCGACCGACGACAGGGCGGCGTCCAGGCCGCGGTCGGTCAGGACGGCCGGGTGGATGCCGCGCGCCAGATCGCGCAGCTCCTGGAGCGCGAGCTTCACCTCGCCGTGCGCCTCCTGGACCATCGAGGCCGCGGCGTCCGGGTCCTCCAGGAGCTTCTCCTTGGCCAGGCCCAGCCCCATGGCGAGGTTGACCAGGCGGGCCTGCGCGCCGTCGTGCAGATCGCGCTCGATGCGCCGCAGATCGGCGGCCGCCGTGTCCACGACGACCCCCCGGTCCGACTCCAGTTCGGCGATACGGCGCTCCAGCTCGTCGGAGGGCGACAGCAGGCCGCGCACCATCGCCCGGTCCGCGTTCGTCAGGCCCCGCGCGATGAAGGGCAGCACCGGCCACAGTACGAACAACGAGGTCAGCGCGATGACGAAGGTGAGGATGCCCCAGGGCAGGCGGATGAAGTCGTACAGGATCGTGCGCCAGCCGACCGGGTCCTTCAGCGCCATCCACAGCTGCGGGAAGAAGCCGTCCTTGCCGCCGCGCAAAGGCAGCGGACTCGGCTCGGCCACCTCCACGCTCAGCAGCGCACGCGCGCGTGCGCGCTCCATCTTGCCCAGCTGCCGTGCACCCACCAGGCCGGCCGCCAGCAGCGGGAAGCCGATCACCGTCAACGTCAGCAAGGCACCGGTGAACAACACCACCGCGACATAGGTGAAGCCGAGCAGGGCCAGCGGAAGGTTCGCCAGGAGGTGCGCGATCTCCTTCCAGGTCTGCCGGTCGTAGGCGAAACGGGCCGGTGGCAGCGGTGGCTGCTCGCGTTCGGACCGCCGTGAGGCGTCCCACGAAGGGCTGGGGCGTTCGGTCATATGGGCTAGCGTGCCGCGCGGCGGGCCGCCGCGCCATGGAGCGGGCCGCCGAGATCTCCGGGGGAAAACCCCACCCCGTGACCGACCGGGCAGCACATCCCCGCGTCTCGACGAGATCTCAACGCGTGACGGGCTGCTTACGGTCTCTTTAGCAGGGCCTAGACTCCCGTGCGTACAGATCGTCGAACAGGGGTGTTCACGCGATCACATATCGCAGGACACTGGTCACAGGGCCTGTTCCTGGGGCATCGGTCACGAGGTCAGGGAGCGAGGGGCGGACGTGTCGGACCAGACCGTCGTCGTCGCGGCGGACGCGCAGGCCGGGCGCCATGTGGTCGTCGCGGCGGACTACTTCCAGTCCTACTCGGTCGTCGGACTGCTCGCCCTCGTCGGCGTGCTGTTCGTCGCCGTCGCGTTCGGAGCGGGCCGCCTGCTGCGCCCCGTGGTCCCCACGCCCGAGAAGCTCATGACGTACGAGTGCGGCGTCGACCCCGTCGGCGAGGGCTGGGCGCACACCCAGGTCCGGTACTACGTCTACGCCTTCCTGTACGTGATCTTCGCCATCGACTCGATCTTCCTGTTCCCCTGGGCCACGGTCTTCGCCGACCCGGGCTACGGCGCGACCACGCTCGTCGAGATGTTCATCTTCCTGGGCTTCCTGGCCGTGGGCCTGCTCTACGCATACAAGAAGGGCGTCCTGGCATGGACGTGACGCCAGACACCGAGGGGCAGCCGGTACTGCTGCCGGAGCCGAAGCGGCTGGGCGCACTGGCCCGTCTCGCGCCGGAGCCGATGAAGGTGATCCTGAACTGGGGCCGCCGCTACTCGCTCTGGGTCTTCAACTTCGGCCTCGCCTGCTGCGCGATCGAGTTCATCGCCGCGTCGATGGCCCGCCACGACTTCATCCGCCTCGGCGTGATCCCCTTCGCGCCCGGCCCCCGCCAGGCCGACCTCATGGTCGTCTCGGGCACGGTGACGGACAAGATGGCCCCGGCCGTCAAGCGGCTGTACGAGCAGATGCCCGAGCCGAAGTACGTCATCTCCTTCGGGGCGTGCTCCAACTGCGGCGGACCGTACTGGGACTCCTACTCCGTCACCAAGGGCGTCGACCAGATCATCCCCGTCGACGTCTACGTCCCCGGCTGCCCGCCGCGCCCCGAGGCGCTGCTCCAGGGCATCCTGAAGCTCCAGGAGAAGATCGCCCGGGAGTCGCTGGGGGAGCGGTACGGCAGCGGGACGGCGCGCCCGTCGGCGGCGGCGTTGCAGAGCGGGTTGGTGCGGGGGCCGCAGGTGCCGGGTGCGGGTGGTGCCGGTGGTGCCGGTGGTTCGAGTGACGCCGGTGGTGCGGGTGGTGTCGGCGGTACGGGCGCCACGGGCTCGGGGGAGGCCGCCCGATGACGACGATCGGCTGGCTGCCCGCCCCTGTCGAAGACCTCTTCGGTCCGGAGGCGACGGCCGAGGAGTCGTACGAGGTCCTGACGGTCGACGTACCCCCGGCCTCCTGGATCGCCGCGCTTGAGGCGGCCCGCGACGAGCTGGGCTGCACCTACTTCGACTGGCTGAGCGCGGTCGACGAACCGGGCACGGGTTTCCGCGTCGTGGCCCACGTCGCCGCCCTTTCTCCGGTACGGCGCCTCCTGGTCCGTACGACGGTCCCGCACGAGGCGCCGACGCTGCCCTCGGCGGTGGGCGTCTACGCGGGCGCGGCCTGGCACGAGCGGGAGACGCACGAGATGTTCGGCGTGGTGTTCTCCGACCACCCGGCCCTTGACCACCTGCTCCTCCCGGACAACTTCGAGGGCCACCCCCTGCGCAAGGACTTCGTCCTGGCGGCCCGCGTCGCCAAGGCCTGGCCCGGCGCCAAGGAACCCGGCGAGTCCGAGCACGGCGGCCCCAAGCGCCGCCAGATGCTCCCGCCCGGCGTCCCCGACCCGAACGAGTGGGGCCCTCTGAAGGGCCAGCTTCCCCCTGCCCCGGCCCGCCCGGCCCGTGCCGTGGGCCGCACAGCGGGAGACCGCCCGGCCCGAGCGACCGGCGATCGGCCGGCACGGACAGCGGGCGAACGACCGGTGCGTCGTGCTCGTACGGCGGCGGAGGGTTCGGCGAGTCAGGCGGTGCCGGAGGCCGGGGCGGCGGAGGGTGCTGCGCCTGCGCCTGCGCGTCGTGCTCGTACGGCGGCGGAGGGTTCGGCGAGTCAGGCGGTGCCGGAGGCCGGGACGCCCGAGGGCACTAATCCTCCGTCCGGCCCTCGCCGCTCGCGCAGCGCCTCGCAGGGCTCGGCGAGCCAGGGGACCACGCCGGACGCCGCGGCGCCCGAAGCCGCCGCCCCCGCCGAGTCGGCGCCCGAACCTGCCGCCCCCGCCGAGTCGGCGCCCGACACGGCCACCTCCGAGGCGGCGCCCCCCAAGGCGCCCCGCAGCCCGGACGCCCCGTGGCACCACGCCCGTCCGGCCTTCGACGAGCCGGAGCCCGAGCGCCCGTCCGAGCCG
Source organism: Streptomyces sp. NBC_01092 (assembly GCF_045039535.1). NCBI lineage: Bacteria > Bacillati > Actinomycetota > Actinomycetes > Kitasatosporales > Streptomycetaceae > Streptomyces > Streptomyces sp. NBC_01092. Next base: position 6,331,965 of record NZ_CP108659.1, read on the forward strand.
CAGCCCGAGCGCCCGTCCGAGTCCGAGCCCGAGTCAGGGCCGGAACCGGAATCGGCACCCGCGCCGTCCGACGGCGCTGAGGCGGCGCCCACCGCCGAGCCCGCCCCTGATGCAGACCCCGCAGACCGCAACGACTCCGCAGGAGGCCCGCAGTGAACGACGCGCTCGACGTCACCCTGCGACTCCTGATCGTCTTCGTCGTCTTCCTCACCTTCCCCCTGATCATCGGCCAGACCGAGCACAAGGTGATGGCCCACATGCAGGGCCGCCTCGGGCCGATGTACGCCGGTGGCTTCCACGGCTGGGCCCAACTCGTCGCCGACGGCGTGAAGTTCGCGCAGAAGGAGGACGTCGTCCCGGCCGGCGCCGACCGCCGTATCTTCCAGCTCGCCCCCGCCGTGGCCCTCCTGCCTTATCTGCTCGTCCTCCTCGCCATCCCCATCGGCCCGAGCGAGGGCGCGGTCGGCGAGGTCATCGACGCGGGCATCTTCTTCGTCCTCGCCGTGATGGGCGTGGGCGTGCTCGGTTCGCTCATGGCCGGCTGGGCCTCGGCCAACAAGTTCTCCCTCCTCGGCGGCTTGCGCACCGCCGCCCAGCTCCTGGCCTACGAACTCCCGATGCTGCTCACCGCCGCCTCCGTGGCGATGGCGGCCGGCACCGTCTCCCTCCCCGGCATCCTCGACGCCTTCGAGTGGTGGTGGCTGCCCTGGCAGATCGTCGGCGCGATCGTCTTCTTCATCGCCGGACTGGCCGAACTCCAGCGCCCGCCCTTCGACATGCCCGTCGCCGACTCGGAGATCATCTTCGGCGCCTACACCGAGTACACCGGCCTGCGCTTCGCCCTCTTCCTCCTTGCCGAGTACGCCGGAATCGTCGTCCTGTGCGGCCTGACCACCGTCCTCTTCCTGGGCGGCTGGCACGGCCCGTGGGGCGCGGACGGCCTCGGCTGGGTTTGGACCCTGCTGAAGACGGCCGTCCTTGCCTTCATCGTGATCTGGCTCCGCGTCACCTACCCCCGCCTGCGCGAGGACCAGCTCCAGAAGCTCTCCTGGACCCTCCTGGTCCCGCTCTCCCTCGCCCAGATCGCCCTCACCGGCGTCGTCAAGGTGGTGATCCAGTAACCATGTCCCGCCCGTCACCCGACCACCACCCCTCACCGACGCCCTCCGGGCGGCCCCGCCTGTCGATTCCTGGAAGCGGCCTGGCCAAGGGCCTGGCCGTCACCCTCCGCACGATGACGAAGAAGTCCGTCACCGCGCAGTACCCGGACACCCAGCCCGACCTCCCGCCCCGCACCCGTGGTGTGATCGGCCTGTTCGAGGAGAACTGCACGGTCTGCATGCTCTGCGCCCGCGAGTGCCCCGACTGGTGCATCTACATCGACTCCCACAAGGAGACGGTTCCGGCGGCGACCCCGGGTGGCCGCGAGCGCAGCCGCAACGTCCTCGACCGCTTCGCCATCGACTTCGCCCTGTGCATGTACTGCGGTATCTGCATCGAGGTCTGTCCTTTCGACGCCCTGTTCTGGTCCCCGGAGTTCGAGTACGCCGAGACCGACATCCGCGAGCTCACCCACGAGCGCGACAAGCTCCGCGATTGGATGTGGACCGTCCCGGCCCCACCCGCTCTCGACCCCGGCGCGGAGGAGCCCAAGGAGATCGCCGCCGCCCGCAAGACCGCCGAGAAGCTGGCGGCCGCGCAGGCCGAGCCGACCGAGCCGACCCAGGCGCAGGAGGGCGAGTCGTGAGCCCCACCTCCGCCGCGCTGACGACGGCCGCCGACACCCACGGTTTCCTCTCCCCGACCGGCGTCGAGATCGCCTTCCTCCTCGTCGGCCTGGTCACCTTCGGCGCCGCCCTGGTCACCGTCACCACCCGGCAGCTGGTGCACGCCGCCCTGTGGCTGGTGGTCGCGCTCGGCGGGCTCGCCGTCGAGTACCTCCTGCTCACCGCCGAGTTCATCGCCTGGGTGCAGGTCCTGATCTACGTCGGTTCCGTCGTCGTCCTCCTTCTCTTCGGTCTGATGCTCACGAGGGCCCCCATCGGCCGCTCTCCGGACGCCGACTCCGGCAACCGCTGGGTCGCCCTCACCGTGGCCGTCGCCGCCGCGGGCACCCTGGTCTGGGTGGTCGTCGACGCCTTCCGCACGACCTGGATCGACCTCGACGGTCCCGCCGCCGGCTCCACCCGGGCCACCGGCGAGAGCCTCTTCCAGAACTGGGTCCTCCCCTTCGAGGCCCTCTCCGTCCTCCTCCTCGCCGCCCTGGTCGGCGCGATCGTCCTGTCCCGCAAGGCGAAGGAGACCGCCCCCGAGCCCGGCGCCCCGAGCGAGAAGGAGCCGCGCTGATGCATCTCGCCTATCCCGCCGTACTCTCCGCCCTCCTCTTCTGCACCGGCCTGTACGGCGTCCTCGCCCGCCGCAACGCGATCCTGGTCCTGATGTCCGTCGAGCTGATGCTCAACGCCGTCAACCTCAACCTGGTCGCCTTCGACGTCTGGCTCAGCAAGGCCGCCGAGGAGACCCTGCACTCCGGCCAGGCCCTGACCCTGTTCACCATCACCGTCGCCGCCGCCGAGATCGGCATCGGCCTGGCGATCGTCCTCGCCGTCCACCGCAACCGCGGCACCGCCGACATCGACAAGCTCCGCGACACCGCCGAGGGTCACGAGAGCGACGGCCCCGACCACGACGCCCTCACCACCGGGCAGGCCGAGAAGGCTGAGGCCACCGCGTGACCACGACCACCCTCGCCGTACTCGTCCCCCTCCTTCCTTTCCTCGGCGCCGTGGCCGGGCTGCTCCTGGGCCGCACGGCCCCCGGCTTCGTCCGCCCGCTCGCGATCCTGCCGACGCTCGCGTCCCTGGTGCTGGCGGCGGTCGTCGCCGTGCGCCAGGGCGGCGACCAGGCGATCAACGCCGCCACCGAGCTCACGCCCACCGGCTCGGTCCCGATCGAACTCGCCCTGTACATCGACGGCTTCGCCGCGCTGGTCGCCGTACTCGTCGGCGTCGTCGCCACCTGCGTGCAGATCTACTCGACGGGCTACCTGCGCGAGGACCCGCGCTACCCCTCCTACGCCGCGCTCGTCTCCCTGTTCACCTCCGCGATGCTGCTCGTCGTCTACTCCGGCGACCTGATGGTGCTGCTGGTCGGCTGGGAGATCATGGGCATCTGCTCGTACTTCCTGGTCGGCCACTACTGGGAGACCCCGGAGGCCCGTGCCGCCTCCATCAAGGCCTTCCTGGTGACCAAGCTCGGTGACGTCCCTTTCCTCATCGGCCTGTTCGCGCTGGCCACCGACGCCGGTTCCTTCCGCATCACGAAGGTCCTCGACACCGTCGCGAACGGCGGACTCGAAAACCCGACCCTGATCGCTCTGCTGCTTCTCGCGGGCGTGGCGGGCAAGTCGGCGCAGTTCCCGCTGCACACCTGGCTTCCCGACGCGATGGCCGGCCCGACGCCCGTCTCCGCGCTGATCCACGCCGCGACGATGGTCGCCGCCGGTGTCTATTTCGTCGCCCGGCTCCTTCCGGTTTTCGAGGCATCCCAGGCCGCGATGATCGTCCTCGCCGCGATGGCCGCCGTCACGATGATCGGCTCCGGCCTCGCCGCGCTCGCCCAGGACGACATCAAGCGCGTCCTCGCCTACTCGACGATCGGCCAACTCGGCTACATGACCGGCGCGCTCGCCGTCGCCGACCGCGGTGCCGCCGTCTTCCACCTCCTGTCCCACGGCGCCTTCAAGGCGCTGCTGTTCCTCGCGGCCGGCGTGATCATCCACGCCGCCGGCACCAACTCGCTGGCCGCCATGTCCCGCATGGGCCACTTGCGCGACCGCGTCCCGGACGCCTTCTGGACGATGACCGTGGCGCTCCTCGCGCTCGCCGCGATCCCGCCGTTCAGCGGCTTCTTCTCCAAGGAGTCCGTCCTCGGCGCCGCCGAGCAGGTCGCCACCGGCCACACCGAGCACGCCCCCGGCGCCACGGGCTGGCTCGTCCTCGTCTCGGGCCTGCTCACGGCCCTGCTCACCGCCGCGTACGCGATGCGCCTGTGGCTGCTGGCCTTCCGCGGCCGGGGCGCCGAGGCCCCCGACCACGGCAGGCAGCCGCTGACGATGACCGTGGTGCTGTGGGTGCTCGCCGTGCCGTCCCTCGCCGTCGGCGGGCTCGCCTACCGCGTGCTGCCCGACTGGTTCGACGGCCGTGATCTCACCCCGACCCTCACCACCTCCGTTCTCGGCACGGGCGTGGCCCTGGTCGGCGGCATCGTCACGTACGCGGCCTGGCGGCACACCACGGCGGTGGCGGCTCGTGCTCAGCTGGGTGCGGTAGCGGCTCACCCCGAGGGTGACGCCGCCCAGGTCGAGGCGGAGGCCATGGCCGGCCATGAGCCCGTCAACCGACACGTGGCCGCCGCGCCCGACCCGGCGGACCCGAGCCGTCTGCTGCTCGGCCCGCTGTACCGTCACGCGGCCGTCGGCTTCCACGTCGACGCCGTGTACTCGGCGCTGTTCGTCCGCCCAGTCCAGGCCGGCGCGAGTCTCGTCCGGTTCCTCGACCGCGAGGTCGTCGACACCTACGTACGCGGCGCGGGCGCCCTACCCCGCTGGCTCGGCATCGCCGTACGGCGCGCCCAGACCGGCAATGTGCAGACCTATGTGAGCGCGCTGCTCGCCGGCACCGTCGTCCTCGCGGTCGCCGCCGTCCTCGTCGCCACGGGAGCGTGAGCAGGCGTGATCGATATCAACGAGTCCGTGATGCAGTTCCTTCTGGCGTTCGTCGTCGTCGGCCCGCTCCTCGGCGCCGCCGCCGCTCTCCTGCCCACCCCGCCCGGGCTGAAGGGGAAGTCCCCCGACCAGGCCGTGCTCCGGCACGGCGTCACCGTCGCCGGCGCGGTGCTCATCGCGGCGATCGTCCTCACGCTCGGCTTCGACCACGACCAGCCGTCGAAGATGCAGGCCAGCACGGACATCAGCTGGATCCCCGCACTCGACGTGCGCATCCACCTCGGCATCGACGGCATCTCTCTCCCCCTTGTCGTCCTGACCGCGCTGCTGACCTTCCTCTGCGCGCTCTACTCGTACTTCAAGATGCCTTCGGGCCCGACCCCGAAGGCCTTCGTCGCACTGGTGCTCGTCCTGGAGTCCGGCACCCTCGCCACCTTTGCCGTCCTCGACCTGCTCCTGTTCTTCCTCGCCTTCGAGATGGTCCTCATCCCGATGTACTTCCTCATCGCCCGCTGGGGCGGCGAGGGCCGCGCCGCGGCCGCCTGGAAGTTCATCCTCTACACGCTGCTCGGATCCGTGGTCATGTTGCTCGGCCTGCTCCTGATCGGAATCAAGGCGGGCACATTCGACATGGTGGCACTCGCCACTGACAACGGCCGGTCGCTGACCACATCCGTGCAGGTCATCGCGGTTTTGGCGATCGGTCTCGGGCTCGCGGTGAAGACGCCGATGTGGCCGTTGCACAGCTGGCTGCCCGACGCCCACACCGCCGCCCCGACCGTCGGCTCGGTCCTGCTGGCCGGTGTGCTGCTGAAGATGGGTACGTACGGGTTCGTCCGGATTCTGCTGCCGATCACCCCGGACGGCTTCGCCGACTTCGCGCCCTACCTCGCCGCCTTCGCCGTCGTCGGGATCATCTACGGATCGCTGGCCTGCCTCGCCCTCGCCAAGCAGGGTGCGAAGGGCGACCTCAAACGCCTCATCGCCTACTCCTCGGTCGGCCACATGGGCTTCGTCCTGCTCGGCATCGCCACGATGACCCCGACCGGCGTGAACGGCGCCCTGTTCGCGAACATCGCCCACGGCCTCATCACCGGCCTCCTCTTCTTCCTGGTCGGCGCGCTGAAGGACCGTACGGGGACCACCGACCTCGACACCCTCGCCGACAAGACCGGCGCGGCCCTCTACGCCAAGACCCCCCGCCTCGGCGGCCTGCTCGCCTTCGCCGCGGTCGCCTCGCTCGGGCTGCCGGGGCTCGCCGGGTTCTGGGGCGAGATGCTCGCGCTGTTCGGAGCGTTCGACCCCGCCCCCGAGCTCAGCCGCCCGGCCTTCCTCACCTTCATGGCGATCGCCGCCTTCGGCACCCTGCTCACGGCCGCGTACCTGCTGGTCGTGGTCCGCCGCGTCTGCATGGGTGCCGCGCCCCAGGAGGCCCCGAAACTCGCCGACGTCCAGAGCTACGAGTTCGCGGCCTGGACCCCGCTCGTCGCCCTCACCGTCGTCGCCGGACTGTGGCCGAAGACCCTCCTCGGCCTGACCGACCCGGCCGTGCAGCAGCTCCTCGCAGGAGGCACCCGATGAGCTCCCTGGCCCAGCCGATGGCCGCGAACCTCGTCCAGTCCGTCGACTGGCTCGCCGTCGCGCCGCCCACCATCGCGGCGGCCGTCGGACTCGTGGTCCTCGTCGCCGACCTGTTCATCGCGGAGCACAAGAAGGCGGTGCTCGGCTGGACGTCCGTGGCCGGCCTGGCCGCCGCCGCGCTCCTGCTGCTGCCCCTCCTGGACGGCGACCGCTCCACGTTCTGCCTGGCGGGCGACGCCGGCCTGTGCAGCTATACGGCCGACCGCTTCACCCTCGTCATCCAATTCCTGGTCCTCGGCGGCGCACTCCTCGCGGCCCTCCTGTCCGTCACCGCGCTCAAGGACGCCAACAAGCAACTCCCCGAAGGGGAGTTCTGGTTCCTGCTGCTCTCCTCCGCCGCCGGAGCCGCCCTGCTGCCCGCCTCCCGGGACCTGGCGACCCTCATCGTCGCTCTGGAAGTCGCCTCGCTTCCCGCCTTCGCGCTCGTCGGCCTGCGCCACGGCGACCGCAAGTCCTCCGAAGCCGCACTGAAGTTCTTCCTGTCCTCGGTCACCGCGACCGCGGTCAGCCTCATGGGCATCAGCTTCGTGTACGCCTCCACGGGCACCCTCTACCTCACGCAGATCGCCGACCGCGTTCAGAACGTCGACGGACAGCTCCAGACCCTCACCCAGACCGGAGTCGTCCTCACCCTGGTCGGCTTCGCCTTCAAGACGGCCGCCGTGCCCTTCCACTTCTGGGTACCGGACACCTACGTAGGGGCGCCGCTGCCGATCGCCGCCTACCTGTCGGTCGTCGGCAAGGCGGTCGGCTTCACCGGGCTGATCCTCGTCACCGTCATCATGCTGCCGTCGTACGCCGACGTCTGGGGCCCCGCCCTCGCGGCGCTCGCCGCCCTCACCATGACCGTCGGCAACGTCGGTGCCCTGCGCCAGCAGGCCACGCGCGCGTACAGCGCGGTACGCCTGCTCGCCTGGTCCTCCGTCGGCCAGGCCGGCTACCTCCTGGTGCCGATCGCCGCCGCCGCTTACTCGGACGACGCCGAGCGCTCCATCGGCTCCACCGTCGCCTACGCCCTCATGTACGCCGCCGTGAACCTCGGCGCCTTCGCGGTGGCCGCACTCGTCGGCCGCACGAAGACCCTCAACCGCATCAGCGACTACCGCGGCCTGTACGCGCGCAACCCCCTGTCCGCCCTGATCCTGGCCTTCTTCCTGCTCTGCCTCGCCGGACTCCCGCCGGGCATCATCGGCCTCTTCGCCAAGGTCACCGTCTTCTCCGCCGCCGTGGACGCCGGGCTCGGCTGGCTGGCCGTGGTCATGGCCGTCAACGTCGTGATCGCGCTGTTCTACTACCTCCAGTGGACGGCCCTGCTGTTCCGCGCCCCCGAGGGCGAGCCCGTCAGGTACCTCGCCCCCGCACCGCTCACGGCCGCGATGGCCGTCACCGGGGTCGTCGGCATCGTCCTGTCCGGAGCCCCCCAGCTGATCCTGCGGTTCGCCGACACCGGGCTCTTCTGAGCCCTGGCGCCCAGCCCTGGGGGCGTTCCGCACGCGCGCGCGTGGGACATCCCGCCTCCCACGCGCGCGGGCGCGTTCACCCGTACGGCCCACGCCCGCCGCCGTACGCACAAGGGAACCCGTGGCCCTCGCCTGGCGTTGACCAGTACAGAAGGGTCCACTGGACGTGACACCACGGCACCAGTGGCATCGCAGATCGACCAGCAAAGGGTTCCCCTGCCGCACCACTTGGAGGGCGTACCGTGCACCGCCGGCACAACGGGCTCAGGACCGCAGTCCTCCTCGGGGGACTGTCCGCAATCATCATCGTCATCGGCAGTTTCTTCGGCCGCATGGGGCTCGTCATCGCGGTGGTCATCGCGCTGGGCACGAACGCGTACGCCTACTGGAACAGCGACAAACTGGCGCTACGCGCGATGCGCGCCCGTCCGGTCAGCGAGTTCGAGGCCCCGGGGCTGTACCGCATGGTCCGCGACCTCTCCACCCAGGCCCGCCAGCCGATGCCGCGCCTCTACATCTCACCGACGGAGGCGCCGAACGCGTTCGCGACGGGCCGCAACCCGCGCAACGCCGCCGTGTGCTGCACTGAAGGAATCCTGCGCATTCTCGACGAGCGCGAACTGCGCGGTGTCATCGGCCACGAGTTGAGCCATGTCTACAACCGCGACATCCTGATCTCGTCGGTCGCCGGGGCCCTCGCCTCGGTGATCATGTTCCTGGTCAACTTCGCGTGGCTGATCCCGATCGGCCGCTCCGATGACGACGACGGCCCCGGCATCCTCGGCCTGCTGCTGATCATGATCCTCGGGCCGCTCGCCGCCGCGCTCATCCAACTGGCGATCAGCCGCTCCAGAGAGTACGAGGCCGACGCGTCCGGGGCCCAGCTCACCGGTGACCCGCTCGCCCTGGCCAGCGCGCTGCGCAAGCTCGACGCCGGCACCAAGCAGCTTCCGCTGCCACCCGAGCCGCGCATCGAGACCGCCAGCCACATGATGATCGCGAACCCGTTCCGCCCAGGTCAGGGGTTCTCCAAGATGTTCTCCACCCACCCGCCCATGGCGGAGCGTATCTCCCGGCTCGAGAGGATGGCTGGTCCCCGGTGAAAACCATCCTGAACGTCATATGGCTCGTCCTGAGCGGCTTCTGGCTGTTCCTCGCCTACCTGGCCGCGGGCCTGCTGCTGTGCATCACCATCATCGGCATCCCGTTCGGCATCGCGGCCTTCCGCATCGGCGTCTACGCCCTGTGGCCCTTCGGGTACACGACGGTCGAACGCCGCGACGCCGGAGCCCCTTCCTGCATCGGCAACGTGCTGTGGCTGGTCCTGGCGGGCTGGTGGCTCGCCATCGGCCACATCGTCACCGGCCTGCTGCTGTGCGTCACGATCATCGGCATCCCGTTCGGCATCGCCAACTTCAAGCTGATCCCGGTGTCGCTGTTCCCGCTGGGCCGCGAAATCGTGCCGACGGACAGGCCGTTCGCGTCGAGCTGGTAGCCGGGCGCGACGCGGGGAACGGGCGAGGGTTTTCCACAATCCGGCGGTTATCCACAGCCCGGACCGATTGTCAGTGGCGGCTTGCATCATGAATGCATGACCGAGTACGAGCAGTTGCTGACGAGGGTGGCGGACAAGGCCCGCAACACCCGACCGTGGGGCTGGACTTCACTTCCCGAGCCCGTGGACGCGGCCACCGTGGCCCGTGCCGAGGCCGCCCTCGGCTTCCGACTGCCGCCGCTGCTCGCCGACCTCTACCTGCGCATAGGAGACGGCGGATTCGGCCCGGAGTACGGCCTGTTGCCCCTGCTCGACAGCCTTCCGGCCGGCGAGCCCGCCGCTGTCACGCAGTACCTCGCCAACCGCGACAGCGCCCGCAAGGACCCCGACTGGCCCTGGCCCGAGGGCGTCCTGCCGATATCCCACTGGGGCTGCGCGATGTACGCGTGCGTCGACTGCCTCAGCCCTCAGTCCACCGTCCTGCTCTTCGAGCCGAACGCCGACGACGCCGACCACGCGTGGTACGTGGACGCCCCGAGCCTCACACACTGGCTGCGCGCCTGGACCGACGGCACGGGCTGGTACGAGGAGATGAACGAGGAGCTGGAGATGGCCCCTTGGGCCGACTTCCGCATACGCACGACGGCGGCACCCGCGTCCTGACCGGCCCTGCCGCCGCGATGCGGCCCCGCCTCCCACCCTCGCCCTGCCTACCCGGCAGCCTCCTGGTCTACCGCCCCCGCGCCGCCACCCACCGCCGTACGCCATACGCGACCACGCCCACCGCCAGCACACCCGCACCGACAACCACCGAGACCCCCGGAAGGGAGAACGCCAGAACCACGCACCCGAGAAGCCCCACTACGGGTACGACGCGCGAGGTCAGGGCGGAGTCGAGAGTCCAAGCGGACGCGTTGGCCACCGCGTAATAGGCCAGCACACCGAACGACGAGAACCCGATCGCGCCCCGCACATCCACCGTGGCCGCCAGCACCGCGACCACCGCGCCCACGGCGAGTTCGGCCCGGTGGGGGACCTGGAAACGCGGATGCACGACCGCCAGGGCACCGGGCAGATGCCGATCGCGGGCCATGGCCAGCGTCGTCCTGGAGACACCCAGGATCAGCGCGAGCAGCGAGCCGAGCGCGGCGACGGCGGCGCCCACCCGTACCACCGGCGCCAGCCCCGGCACCCCGGCCGCCCGTACCGCGTCGGCCAGCGGTGCGCCCGCCTGCCCGAGACCTTCCGACCCCAGAACAGAAAGGACAGCCACCGCCACACACGCGTACACCACCAGCGCGATGCCGAGGGCCAGCGGAATCGCCCGCGGAATGGTGCGCGCGGGGTCCCGCACCTCCTCGCCGAGGGTCGCGATCCGCGCGTATCCGGCGAACGCGAAGAACAGCAGCCCCGCCGCCTGAAGCACTCCGCCGACGCCGCCCGAGGCCCCGATGTCCAGACGCCCGGCATCGGACTCCCCGGACCCCAGACACACGACCACGACACAAGCGAGGACAGCGAGGACCACAGCCACGATCGCCCGCGTCAGCCAGGCGGACTTCTGGACGCCGCCGTAGTTCACCGCGGTCAGCGCCACCACGGCCGCGACCGCCACCGCGTGTGCCTGCTCCGGCCAGACGTACGCGCCCACGGTGAGGGCCATCGCCGCACAGGAGGCCGTTTTGCCGACCACGAACGACCAGCCCGCGAGATACCCCCAGAACGGCCCGAGCCGTTCGCGCCCGTAGACGTAAGTGCCACCCGAGGCGGGATACAGGGCGGCCAGTCGCGCCGACGACGTGGCGTTGCAGTAGGCGACCACGGCCGCGACCGCCAGCCCGAGCAGCAGTCCTGACCCGGCCGCGCGCGCCGCCGGCCCCAGCGCGGCGAAGATCCCGGCTCCGATCATCGAGCCGAGCCCGATCACCACGGCGTCCCCGACCCCCAGGGTGCGCCGCAGCTCGGACGAGGCGGAGCTGGGCTGTGTCATGGCCGGAACCCTACTGATCGCTGCAACCGAGGGATGCCACCGTGTCGTCCTGTCCATCAACGGAGCACGAACAAGCGCGCCCGAGATCACAGTGCCGGAAAAGTGCAGGCACAGCGCGGAGGGGCAGGTTCAAGGCATGACGATCATCAGCTGGATCATTCTGGGGCTGTTGGCCGGGGCCATCGCCAAGTTCCTGCTGCCGGGCCGCGACCCGGGCGGCTTCATCGGCACGACGCTGATCGGCGTCGCGGGCGCGTTCATCGGCGGCTGGATCTCGGCCCGCTGGCTGGACCACCCGATCACCACGGACTTCTACGACGGCGCGACATGGGCCTCGGCGATCGGCGGCTCCCTCGTGCTCCTGATCGCCTACCGCCTCCTGTTCGGCCATTCCCGCAGCTGAACGGGACAGCCTGAGAGCGACACCTCCGGACCGCAGCCAGCAGGCGAGAAGGGTGGGCATCCACAACGGGTGCCCACCCTTCCTCGTACATCCGACTCAACCGGGCCGGCCGACTCAGCCGGAACGACCGGCCGACGATCAGCCGCTCCGGTGAATCAGCCGCTCGGCGGATCCCTCGCCTACCGGTAGTTCACGAACTGCACCGCGAAGTCGAAGTCCTGGCCCTTCAGCAGGGCGATCACGGCCTGGAGGTCGTCACGGCTCTTTGAGCTGACCCGCAGTTCGTCGCCCTGCACCTGGGCCTTCACGCCCTTCGGGCCCTCGTCGCGAATGATCTTCGCCACCTTCTTCGCGTTCTCCTGGGAGATGCCCTCCTCGATCGACGCGAAGATCTTGTACTCCTTGCCCGAGAGCTGGGGCTCGCCCGCGTCCAGGGCCTTCAGGGAGATCCCACGCTTGATCAGCTTGGACTGGAAGACGTCGAGGATGGCGTTCACCCGGTCCTCGGAGTTCGCCTCCATCAGGATCTTTTCACCGGACCACGAGATCGAGGCACCCACGCCCTTGAAGTCGTAGCGCTGCGAGATCTCCTTGGCGGCCTGGTTGAGGGCGTTGTCGACCTCCTGCCGCTCGACCTTCGAGACGATGTCGAAACTGGAGTCGGCCATGTCCTGTGGCTCCTTGTATCGGGGTGCGTGTGGGGTGCGAATCGGCGGGTGTGGGGGTGGCCGCCGAGCCCGGGGCAGGCCCCGGACCGCATCCGGACAAGCCTAGCCACCCGTCGTCCCCCGGGAGGCGATCAATCGGGTGGCGAAGCACCCCTCCACATCGGGTATTGTTTACGTCGTTGCCAGCGAGCACCGCCGAAGAGCGGTTCGAACGGCAGCAACCCCGGCGGTGTGCCCGAGCGGCCAAAGGGAGCAGACTGTAAATCTGCCGGCTCAGCCTTCCCAGGTTCGAATCCTGGCGCCGCCACACGGAAACAAAGGGTCCGTGACCTGCGTTCATTGCAGGTCACGGGCCCTTTGTCATGCGCTGCCGAACGGGACAGGCTGTCTCACCCCGTCTCGATGTGTGTGGACGGAGCGTGGACGGGACTTTCACCGTTACCCGCGTCGCTCCACGTGTCGAGGGAGTGGTTCCACTTCATCTCCGGGCCGACCGAGGCAGTTGACCCGAGGCCTGTCGCTCCGAGGGTTTGGGGTGAACTCACTGAGCGCGCATGGGAGCGCCGCTGCCAGAAACCGGCCAGATGATCTTGAGGACTACAATCGGGCCCAACCCCTCACTCGACCAGAGGGGTTCACGCTGAGATGCGTGACTGAGGAACGGGGTGCGAGATGAAGAAGACAGTCGGCAGAATCGCCATAGCTTTCGCCGTGGCCGTCGGCGGCCTGGTGGCCACTAGCGGTACGGCGAACGCATACGGCACCGGGGATTGCTCGTACTCGAAGCAGAGGACGGCGTCGGGCAGCGGGGACTCGGTCATCCTTCAGATCTGGCGGTGCCCGGACGGGCACGACTACGCCAAGGGGATCATCTCCGGCAGCGCCAACGCCTCCAAGGCGCGGGTGTGGATGGACGACTCGATCAACGGCGGGCGCAGCTGGACCGCGCGCCAGTACACGACCAGCCCGTCGAGGTCGACGCAGACGCCGCAGAACAACCTGCTGTTCGACGGCTCGCCGCACAAGGTGCGGGCATGTGGTGACACCAGCGGTCACCGGACCATCTGCACTGCCTGGTACTGACCTGGCCGGCCGGGTCGCCGACCGCAGCCGGTCCGCCGGTCCGCGTCACGGAGCCGCCGCTCACTTCTCGTGGGCGGCGGCTCCGTGCGCACGGGGCAGCGGTGGGGTTCTGCTCGGTTTCGCGTTGGGGGTCGGGCCCGCACCACGCGTCCGACGGCGACGCTAGAGGCACACTGACCCCATGAGCACGCGTCGCAGAAGTTGCCCCGAGTGCCGGCGGGAGATCGCCGTCGTCGCCGGTCGGTTCGCACGGCACGACCCGCCGGGCGCTCGGGAGAGTGCGGAGCTCGTGTCGTGTCCCGGATCACGGCGACTGGCGGAACTCGGTGCCGCGCAGCCCGCGTTGGACGGGTACGTCGTGCCCGACTTCCCCGGCCAGCTTCCGCTGTTCTGAGCGCAAGCGCACCACCTGCGTGGCTCTCAGGTCACGCTGGCGCGCCCTGGCCGCCTGCCCGCACGTCCATCCGCGTGACAAGCCCGTCCTCGTCGAACCGGTAGACATGCTCGATCGTCTCGCGCGCCCATTGATCGCCCGTAGCGTCGCGCGCCCCGGGTCGTACGGTCACCACGACGGCCTCGCCGTCATCGTCCGGGCGCAGCCCCTCCAGCCGTACGAGGGGGTGCCCGGCGGCGAACTGCCGTGCCCAGTACGCCCGTACCGCCTCGTAGCCGTGCAGTCGGACTCCGTCGAGGACGTTCGGCCAGTTCACGTCGGGGGCGAGGCACTGCTGCATGAAGGGCTCCCGCTCGTCCGTCGAGAAGACCTCGTACATGCGGCGCAACAGCGCCTCCCGCGCGGCGGGAATCCCCTGCGCGCCCATCTTCAGTTCCCTGCCACCGACTTCACCGCCACCGCCACCGGAGCCGAGCCGCTGATCAGTTCCAGTGTCAGGCCGTTCGTCGCCGGGGTGTCGAGCAACTCCGCCAGTACTGCGGCCACGTCGTCGCGCGGGATCGGGCCGCGGCCGGTGTGGGCCTCCAGGCGCACCTGGCCGGTTCCGGCGTCGTTCGTCAGCATTCCGGGGCGCAGGATCGTCCAGTCCAGCGCGTCCAGGCCGCGGACGTACTCGTCGGCGGCGCCCTTGGCGCGAAGGTAGACGTCGAAGATCTCGTCGCCCTTGTGCTGCGGGTTCGCACCCATCGACGACACGACCACGAAGCGGCGTACGCCCGCCCGGACCGCCGCGTCGGCGAACAGGACCGCCGCGCCCTTGTCGACCGTGTCCTTGCGGTTCGTCCCGCTGCCCGGACCCGCGCCGGCCGCGAAGACCGCCGCGTCCGCGCCCTGGAGATGGGAGGCGACCTCCTCGACCGAAGCCGACTCCAGGTCCAGCACTACGGGTTCGGCACCGGCCTCCCGCAGATCGTCGCCCTGTTCGGCCTTGCGGATGATTCCCGCGACCTCGTCGCCGCGCGCGGCGAGCAGCTTCTCCAGCCGCAGCGCGATCTGACCATGACCACCAGCGATGACAATGCGCATGATTCCGACCGTACGCCCGGACGGCCGCATCCGCCGCACGACTTCAGCCACGCCTCAGTGCTTTCGAGGCGCGCGCCCCGAATGCGTAAGCGCCGGGCGTGCGAGCCGCGTGCGCTTTCGCGATCGAGCGCCCCTCCATGCGCCCGTCCAAGCGCCCTTCGCGGCCCGCCCGCCTACGCCACCCACCCACACCACCCCGCCTACGCCACCCCTCCTACACCCGCCCACACAGCCTCACGACAACTCCCCCCGCCCCTGCCGAGGCAAGCCCAACTCCGCGGCCACCGCCGAGTTGCAGTACTCCCGCACCGCGCTCGTCCGCGCCACCACGCGCCCCCGGTGCACCACGATGCGGCTGTACGCCAGCGACAACGCGCCCGACAACCGGTCCCCGCGCACCGCCAGCAGTTCGGCCGGGAAGCCCGCCTCCACCCGCACCTCGGGCAGCCCCAGGGCCGCACGCGCCGAGGAGCTCACACAGTCGTACGCGTCCTCGGGGCGCAGCCCATGGCGGGAGGACAGCAGGTACGCGGCCTCCAGCGGGTCCCCGCGGCCGACGGGGTTCGACACGTCCCGCAGGGCGCCGCTTCCGGCGGCGACGCGTACACCGGCGGAGCGCAGTAGCCGTACCGGCGCTGTCGCCCGGCGTTCCACGCCCCCGCAGCCGCCCTGTGGCAGGCACACCACCGTCACCCCGGCCGCGGCGAGCTGGTCCGCGGCCCGGGAGGCCACCTGGGAGGGCAGGCGTCCCAGGCCGCCGCACGGGCCCAGCGTCACGCCGGGGCGCAGACCGCCCGCCATCGCGGCGACGCGGGACAGCCGCGCCGGGTCGGTGGCGTCGGTGTGCAGGTCGACGGGGCAGCCGTGCTCGGAGGCGACCTCCAGGACCGCCTCCACATAGCCCGTCGGATCCGGGTCCAGGTCGGGACAGCCGCCGACCACCGACGCGCCCATCTTCAACGCGTCCCGCAGCATCGCGAGCCCGTCGGCCCCGGCCACGCCGGTCAGCAGCCGCGGCATCGCCACCGTCGTCAACTCGGTGAGCCCGCGCAGCGAACGCCGTGCCTGCTGGACGGCGCCGAGCGCGTTCAGCTCCTGGATCTCGTCCACGCGTACGTGTGCCCGAAGCGCCGTCGCCCCGTGTCCGAGCTGGAGCAGGGCGGCCTCCGTGGCCCGGCGCTGGACGTCATGGGGGTCGTAGGAGACCGGCCCGCCCTCGTCGGCGGAGAGCGCGGTGTCGCCGTGGGCGTGCGGCTCGGCCGGGGCCGGCAGGAGCAGATAGCCGCCGAGGTCCACGCGCGCGGCGCACGCGCGCGTGCCGCCCGCCAGGCTCCCGGCGGTGCCGACCGCCTCGATGCGCCCGCCGTCCAGCCGTACGTCCACGGTGCGGCCGTCGGTGAGGCGCGCCCCGCACAGCAGCAGAGCACCCGGGTCGGCCGGTCCGGACGAGCCCGACGAGGACGACGAGTGGGGCGGCTGGGGGTGGCTGTCGGGCATCGCACTCCAGAGGCAAGATCACGCAGAGTGAGTCGAGCCTAGGGTGGCGAGGGGGCGTCGGCTCGCAGGAGCGCAATAGTCGTACCGGTGTGGTCCGCCGAACGGGACCCTGTCCGGGGTACCGCGGAGGCGTGCGAGGCGGCTGTGTGGTCCGCCGATCGGCCGCAGGCCGGGGCCGCGAAACGGATTTGGGTGAACGGCGGCTGAGCGTGTAATGTCTTCATCGCTCGCCCCAATAGCTCAGTCGGTAGAGCGTCTCCATGGTAAGGAGAAGGTCTACGGTTCGATTCCGTATTGGGGCTCTGGTGTGGGAGGTTCCCGTCGCTAGGCGGGGACCGATCGCATCACAGCGGTGTAGCTCAGTCGGTAGAGCAAGCGGCTCATAATCGCTGTGTCACCGGTTCAAGTCCGGTCACCGCTACTGACAGTAGCCGATTGTGGGGTCGGTCCTTCGATCGGCTACTCTTTTATGCGTTATACGTCCCATCCGTTCGTCAAGGAGCACTCACGTGGCTGCCACCGACGTCCGCCCGAAGATCACGCTGGCCTGCGTGGAGTGCAAGGAGCGGAACTACATCACCAAGAAGAACCGGCGTAACAACCCGGACCGACTGGAGATGAAGAAGCACTGCCCGCGTTGCAACGCGCACACCGCGCACCGCGAAACGCGATAAATCAGGCTCGTACGCGAGGCCGCCCCCCACAGTGGGGGCGGCCTCGCGTCGTTTCAGGCCCGGTTACCGGTCGGTTCCGCCCGGCAGCCAGCAGGTCAACCGCAGCAGACAGCAGGAGGTACCGAGCCATGGCGCTCGACCAGTCCTTCGTGGGGCGGAGCTATCCGCCCACCGAGCCCTATGAGGTGGGCCGGGAGAAGATCCGTGAGTTCGCGGAGGCCGTGGGGGACACCAACCCGGCGTACACCGACCCGGAGGCCGCCAAGGCGCTCGGTCACCCGGATGTGATCGCCCCGCCGACCTTTGTCTTCTCGATCACCTTCAAGGCAGCCGGACAGGTCGTCGAGGACCCCCAGCTGGGCCTGGACTACAGCCGGGTCGTGCACGGTGACCAGAAGTTCGCCTACACCCGGCCGGTGCGCGCCGGCGACCGGCTGTCCGTCACCTCGACCATCGAGGCCGTCAAGTCCATGGCTGGCAACGAGATCGTGGACATCCGCGGCGAGGTCCACGACGAGGCGGGCGAGCACGTCGTGACCGCCTGGACGAAGCTCGTGGCCCGCGGGGCGGATGCCGAAGAAGGGGAGGGCTGAGCGGCTATGACGGCGAAGATTGCGTACAGTGACGTCGAGGTCGGCACCGAGCTGCCCGCCCAGAGTTTCCCCGTGACCCGTGCCACGCTCGTCCAGTACGCGGGCGCCTCCGGGGACTTCAACCCGATCCACTGGAACGAGAAGTTCGCCAAGGAGGTCGGGCTGCCGGACGTCATCGCGCACGGCATGTTCACCATGGCCGAGGCGATCCGTGTGGTCACCGACTGGACCGGCGACCCGGCGGCGGTTGTCGAGTACGGCGTCCGGTTCACCAAGCCGGTCGTCGTGCCGAACGACGACCAGGGCGCCACGATCGAGGTCAGCGGCAAGGTCGCGGCCATGCTCGACGACAACAGGGTCCGTGTGGACCTGACCGTGGTCAGCGAGGGCCGCAAGGTGCTCGGCATGTCGCGGGCGGTCGTACAGCTCGCGTGAACGGCACGCGCGTGCCGTGAGGTAAGGGGCGTTCTCCATGGTGGGGCGCCCCTTACGTGTTCCTGCCGGCACCCTGTTGACTAAGTTAGTGATTGAGTACTAACTTAGCTATATGGTCAGGATGAGTGCAGAGGAGAGGCGCGAGAGCGTCATCCGTGCGGCGATGACCGAGTTCGCCCGCGGCGGCTACTACGGCACCTCCACCGAGGCGATCGCCAAGCGGGTCGGTGTCTCGCAGCCGTATCTCTTCAGGCTCTTCCCGGGCAAGAAGGCGATCTTCCTCGCGGCGTCCCGACGCTGCGTGGAGGACACCATCCGGATGTTCGAGGAGGCCGCCGAAGGGGTGGAGGGCGAAGAGGCCCTGCACGCCATGGGTGCCGCCTACCGGAAGGTCGTCTCGGAGCAGCCCGAGCAGCTGATGATGCAGATGCAGATGTACCTCGCCGTGGCGGCCGCCGAGCAGGAGGGTGACCACGAGTTCGGCGAGGCGGTGCGGGCCGGCTGGACCCGCCTGTGGGACACCGTCCATCTGCCGCTGGGGGCCGACGTCGGTCAGACGACGACCTTCATGGCGTACGGGATGCTCATCAACTGCCTGGTGGCCATGGGCTTTCCGCCGGATCACCGGGTCTGGGCGGGGATGGACCTGACAGGGCGGGACGAGGAGCGGGAGTAGGAGCGGGGTGGCGAGGGTCGCCCTGCCTTTTTATGAACGCCAAAGTTAGTG
Source organism: Streptomyces sp. NBC_01092 (assembly GCF_045039535.1). Taxonomy (NCBI): domain Bacteria; kingdom Bacillati; phylum Actinomycetota; class Actinomycetes; order Kitasatosporales; family Streptomycetaceae; genus Streptomyces; species Streptomyces sp. NBC_01092. Next base: position 6,350,837 of record NZ_CP108659.1, read on the forward strand.
ATCAATAACTATCCGCGAACTACTCGTTCAAGCGGAATGCATCACCCCAGGGGAAGCGATGTCACACCACACCGATCAGAACGCGCGGACAGCCCGCCCGGGCGGGGCCGTATGGGCCCTCGTCATCACCAGCGTCGCCGGGTTCATGGCCGCGCTCGACAACCTCGTCGTCACCACCGCACTGCCCTCCATCCGCAAGGACCTGGGTGGAGCGCTGCATGACCTGGAGTGGACGGTGAGTGCGTACACACTCACCTTCGCCGTCCTGCTGATGTTCGGCGCGGCCCTCGGCGACCGTTTTGGCCGTCGCCGGCTCTTCCTCGTCGGCATCTCGATCTTCACCGTGGCCTCCGCCGCCGCGGCCCTCGCGCCCGGCATCGACTCCCTGATCGCCGCCCGCGCGGTGCAGGGCGCCGGCGCGGCGATCATGATGCCGCTGACGCTGACCCTGCTGACCGCGGCCGTGCCCGTGGCCAAGCGCGGGATGGCGTACGGCATCTGGGGCGCCGTCAACGGGCTCGCGATCGCATCCGGGCCGCTCATCGGCGGTGCCCTCACCGAACACATCTCCTGGCAGTGGATCTTCTGGCTGAACGTTCCGCTCGGCCTCGCCCTGCTGCCGCTCGCCCGCCTGCGCCTCGCCGAGTCGCACGGCACCGGCGCCCCGCTCGACATCCCCGGCACCCTGCTCGCCAGCGGTGGCCTGTTCGGGATCGTGTACGGCCTGGTGCGCGGCCCGGCCGACGGCTGGACCGGACGTCTCGTCCTGACCGGCCTGTTCGCCGGCGGCGCGCTCCTCGTCGGGTTCGTCCTGTACAGCACCCGCGCCAAGAACCCGATGCTGCCGATGCGGCTCTTCCGCTCCCGGGCCTTCTCCGGGATCAACGCCGCGAGCATGCTGATGTTCCTCGGCATGTTCGGGTCGATCTTCCTGCTCAGCCAGTACATGCAGGGCGTGCTCGGCTACTCGCCGACCGAGGCGGGGCTGCGGATGCTGCCGTGGACCGGCATGCCGATGCTCGTCGCGCCGATCGCCGGGATCCTCGCCGACCGCATCGGTGGCCGGCCCGTCGTCGCCACCGGACTGTTCCTCCAGGCCGCCGGCCTCGCCTACCTGGCGTCCGTGGTCACCGTCGACGTCTCCTACGCCGCCCAGCTGCCCGGCCTGATCATCAGCGGCGTCGGCATGGCCCTGTTCTTCGCCCCGGCCGCCCACCTGGTCATGTCCAGCGTCCGGGCCTCGGAGCAGGGCGTCGCCTCCGGCGCGAACAACGCCCTGCGCGAGGTCGGCGGCGCGCTCGGCATCGCCGTCATGGCGTCGATCTTCTCCGTACAGGGCGGCTACGAGACCGGCCAGACCTTCGTCGACGGCCTGCAGCCCGCCCTGGTCACTGGCGCCGCGGTCGTCGCCGTCGCCGGCCTCGCGGCCCTGGTGATCCCGTCGCGGCGGCGTGGCGGCGCGGCCGCGGGCCCGACCGAGCAGGCATCGGAGCCCGTGCTGGAGACGGCAGCGCACTGACCGCCGGCCGACCCCCGAAACCATGAGGAGGAATCATGCCCACCCTTCCCTGGACCGTCCCGAACCCCGCACCGCACGGCACCGAGGTGCATGTCTTCGCCTCCCGCTTCGAGACCCACACCCTCTGGGGAGCGCTCCGCTTCCTCGCCCGTACGCCGGGCGTGTGGCGGCAGGTGAGCCGGGCGCCCGGCGCGTACGGGGCCTCCCTGAAGGCCGAGCCCTTCAAGCGGACCTTCTGGACGCTGTCCGCCTGGGAGTCGCCCGCGGCGCTGAAGGACTTCGCCCGCTCGGGCACCCACGCCCCGACCTCGCGAGGTCTGTCGGCCCAGATGCTGGACGCGAAGTTCGCCACCTGGCAGGTGTCGAGCGACGAGCTCCCGCTCGACTGGACGGAGGCGTTCCGACGGCTGACCTGAACGGCACGCGCGCGTGGAGCGCGCATCGGCCCCGGCACTCCACAGGGGTGCCGGGGCTGTCGGTGCCGTCTCGTAGTCTTGAGCGCGTGCAGGAACTCCACGACGCTCCCCTCGCCCCCTTCACCACCTTCCGGCTGGGCGGCCCCGCCACCCGCCTGGTCACCGCCACCACCGACGCCGAGGTGATCGACGCGGTGCGCGAGGCCGATGCCGCCGGGACCCCGTTGCTGCTCATCGGCGGCGGATCGAACCTGGTCATCGGCGACAAGGGCTTCGCGGGCACCGCACTCGTCATCGCCACGAAGGGCTTCGAGCTGGACGGCACCGCGCTCGAACTGGCCGCCGGCGAGGTGTGGACCGAAGCCGTCGCCCGCACCGTCGAGGCCGGGCTCGCCGGGATCGAGTGCCTCGCCGGAATCCCCGGCTCCGCGGGCGCCACGCCGATCCAGAACGTCGGAGCCTACGGCCAGGAAGTCTCCTCGACGATCACCGAGGTGATCGCCTACGACCGCCGGACCGGCGAGACGGTCGTCATCCCGAACGCCGACTGTGGCTTCTCCTACCGCCACAGCCGCTTCAAGGCCGACCCCGAGCGCTACGTCGTCCTGCGCGTCCGCTTCCGCCTGGAGGACGCCGACGGGCTCTCCGCCCCCGTCAAGTACGCCGAGACGGCCCGCGCCCTCGGCGTCGAGGTGGGCGACCGCGTGCCCCTGGCCACCGCTCGAGAGACGGTGCTGAAGCTGCGTACCGGCAAGGGCATGGTCCTGGACCCCGAGGACCACGACACCTGGTCGGCCGGATCCTTCTTCACCAACCCGATCCTCACCGACGAGCAGTTCGCGGCGTTCCACGCGCGCGTGCGTGAGCACCTCGGCGAGGGCGTCGCGCCGCCCGCCTACCCGGCAGGGGAGGGGCGCACCAAGACCTCCGCGGCCTGGCTCATCGACAAGGCCGGCTTCACCAAGGGGTACGGCACGGGCCCCGCCCGTATCTCCACCAAGCACACCCTCGCCCTCACCAACCGCGGTGAGGCGACCACCGAGGACCTCCTCGCGCTCGCCCGCGAGGTCGTCGCCGGTGTGCGTGAGACCTTCGGCATCACGCTGGTCAACGAGCCGGTGACGGTCGGCGTCAGCCTGTAACCCCGTCTCGCCGGGTCCTTCGGGCGGCCCTCAGTAGGCGACGCCCACGCCCTGCTTCACCGTGGCCGGGTCGCCGACCGCCGCCAGCATGGCGTGCGCCACATCGGCGCGCCCCAGGAAGCGGCCCCGGACCGGGAACCCGCCCACGACCTTCCGGTACGAGCCGGTGAGCGGCTTGTCCTGAAGGCGGGGCGGCCGTACGGCCGTCCAGTCCGTGGCGCTGCGGGCCAACTCCGCCTCCATCTCGCGCAGATCGGTGTAGATGTCCTTGAGGACGGCCGAGACGATGCCGCGCACCGCCCGGTCGGCGAACCCGTCGCCCTCCGGTTCGGGGCCGACCGGCGCCGCGCTCACCACGACCAGCCGCCGCACCCCCTCGGCCTCCAGGGCACCGAGCACCGTACGCGTCAGACGCGCCGCGATCCCGGCGTCCTTGCGGCTGCGGGCGCCGAGCCCGGACAGCACCGCGTCCCGTCCGGCGACGGCGGGGCGCAAGGCCTGCGGGTCGGTCAGATCCGCGCGGAACACCTCCAGACGGTCCCCGGTGACGGGGAAGCGGGCAGGGTCCCGTACGACGGCCGTGACCTCGTGACCGGCGTCCAGCGCCTGGCGGACGATCTCCTTGCCGATGCCTCCGGTGGCACCGAAGACGGTGAGTTTCATGAGGTCTCCCGTGTGGGTGAGAAGTGATGGGTGAGAAGGGATGGGTGAGAACTGATGGGTCAGAACTTGGTGGGTGAGTATTCACTCACCCCCTTCTCCTCTAGAGTGAGTAAGTACTCACCCACCCGTCAAGGGCGATTGGAGACTTCATGGAAAACCGACCCACCCGCGTTCGACTGCTCGACGCCGCCCACGACCTGATGCTCACGGTCGGGCTGGCACGGGCCACGACGAAGGAGATCGCGCGGGCGGCCGGGTGCTCCGAGGCGGCGCTGTACAAGCACTTCGCGAGCAAGGAGGAGCTCTTCATCCAGGTGCTCACCGAGCGGCTGCCCCCGCTCCGCCCGCTGCTCAGCGGCCTCGCGGCCGAGCCCGGTCGGCACTCCCTGGAGGAGAACCTCACCGAGATCGCCCGCCAGGCCGCGCTGTTCTACGAGCAGAGCTTCCCGATCGCCGCCTCGCTGTATGCGCAGACCGAGCTCAAGCGGCGACACGACGAGGCCGTACGGCAGATGGGGGCGGGCCCGCACGTGCCGATCCAGGAGCTCGACACCTACCTGCGGGCCGAGCAGGAGAGGGGCCGGGTCCGTACGGACGCGGACACGTTCGCGGCGGCGTCGCTGCTGATGGGGGCCTGCGCGCAGCGGGCGTTCGCCTATGACGCGACCAGGGAGGCGGTGCGGCCGCCGGTGGACGAGTTCGCCGCCCGGCTGGCCCGCACGCTGCTCGCCGGGATCGCCGACTGACCGGCCGACGCCGTCGGCCGAATCGCCCGCGTCGCCGACCGGCGGGGCCTAGGCGAGCCAGTCGTCCACCCCCGCCAGCAGCTTGCCCTTCATCTCCTCCGGCGCCGCCGACGCGCGCACCGACTGCCGGGCCAGTTCCGCCAGCTCCTCGTCCGTGAAGGCGTGGTGGCGGCGCGCGAGGTCGTACTGGGCGGCGAGACGCGAGCCGAAGAGCAGGGGGTCGTCGGCGCCGAGGGCCATGGGGACGCCGGCCTCGTACAGGGTCCGCAGCGGGATGTCCTCGGGCTTCTCGTAGACGCCGAGGGCGACGTTCGAGGCGGGGCACACCTCGCAGGTCACGCCCTTTTCGGCGAGGCGCTTCAACAGCCGCGGGTTCTCGGCCGCCCGCACCCCGTGGCCGATCCGGTTCGCGTGCAGGTCGTCCAGGCAGTCCCGGACCGAGGACGGGCCGGTCAGCTCGCCGCCGTGCGGGGCCGACAGCAGGCCGCCCTCGCGGGCGATGTGGAAGGCGCGGTCGAAGTCCCTTGCCATGCCCCGGCGTTCGTCGTTCGACAGCCCGAAGCCGACCACGCCCCGCTCGGCGTACCGCACCGCGAGCCGCGCCAGCGTGCGGGCGTCCAGGGGGTGCTTCATCCGGTTCGCGGCGACCAGGACGCGCATCCCGAGGCCCGTGTCCCGCGACGCCGTCTCCACCGCGTCCAGGATGATCTCCAGCGCCGGGATCAGACCGCCCAGCCGGGGGGCGTACGACGTCGGGTCGACCTGGATCTCCAGCCAGCCCGAGCCGTCCTTGATGTCCTCCTCCGCGGCCTCCCTGACCAGCCGCTGGATGTCCTCCGGCCGCTGCAGGCACGAGCGTGCCGCGTCGTACAGCCGCTGGAAGCGGAACCAGCCGCGCTCGTCCGTCGCCCGTAGCTTCGGCGGTTCCCCACTGGTCAGTGCGTCGGTCAGCGCCTCGGGCAGGCGCACACCGTATTTGTCGGCCAGTTCCAGCAGGGTCGCCGGCCGCATCGAGCCGGTGAAGTGCAGGTGCAGATGGGCTTTCGGCAGTTCAGAGACATCACGTACACGCTCCATTCCAGGATCCTGCCGCACGTCCGCACCGTCCCGGTAGCGGTTTCCCCTTTAGTGGTCTTGCTCGCACAAACAAATGGGGGCACCACTTCCGGAAATCCGGAGGTGGTGCCCCCATGGCAGGAGGCGGACGTCAGTCCCTGGCCTCCGCCAGCAGCTTCTGGATCCGGCTCACGCCCTCGACGAGGTCCTCGTCACCCAGCGCGTACGACAGCCGCAGATAGCCAGGCGTGCCGAAGGCCTCACCTGGGACGACCGCGACCTCGGCCTCCTCCAGGATCAGCTCGGCCAGCTCGACGCTGCTCTGCGGGCGCTTGCCGCGGATCTGCTTGCCGAGCACGGCCTTCACCGACGGGTACGCGTAGAAGGCGCCCTCGGGCTCCGGGCAGAGCACGCCGTCGATCTCGTTGAGCATCCGCACGATCGTCTTGCGGCGGCGGTCGAAGGCCTCGCCCATCTTCGCGACGGCGTCCAGGTCGCCGGAGACGGCGGCGAGGGCGGCCACCTGCGCCACGTTCGAGACGTTGGACGTCGCGTGGGACTGGAGGTTGGTCGCGGCCTTCACCACGTCCTTCGGGCCGATGACCCAGCCGACCCGCCAGCCCGTCATGGCGTACGTCTTGGCGACACCGTTGACCACGATGCACTTGTCGCGCAGCTCGGGGAACAGGCCCGGCAGGGAGACCGCGGCGGCGTTGCCGTAGACCAGGTGCTCGTAGATCTCGTCCGTCAGCACCCACAGGCCGTGCTCGAGGGCCCAGCGCCCGATCGCCTCGGTCTCGGCCTCGCTGTAGACGGCGCCGGTCGGGTTGGACGGCGACACGAAGAGGACGACCTTCGTCTTCTCCGTACGGGCAGCCTCCAGCTGCTCCACGGAGACGCGGTAGCCGGTGGTCTCGTCGGCGACGACATCGACCGGGACACCGCCGGCCAGGCGGATCGACTCCGGGTACGTCGTCCAGTACGGCGCCGGGACGATGACCTCGTCGCCCGGGTCGAGGATCGCGGCGAAGGCCTCGTAGATGGCCTGCTTGCCGCCGTTGGTGACGAGGATCTGCGAGACGTCCGGCTCGTAGCCGGAGTCGCGCAGCGTCTTCGCGGCGATCGCGGCCTTCAGCTCGGGCAGACCGCCGGCCGGGGTGTAGCGGTGGTACTTCGGGTTCTTGCAGGCCTCGATGGCGGCCTCGACGATGTAGTCCGGGGTCGGGAAGTCGGGCTCACCGGCGCCGAAGCCGATCACCGGACGCCCGGCGGCCTTGAGGGCCTTGGCCTTGGCGTCCACGGCGAGGGTGGCGGACTCGGAGATCGCGCCGACTCGGGCGGAGACCCGGCGCTCGGTCGAAGGGGTTGCAGCGCTCATGGGACCCATCGTTTCAGACCGGAAACGCGGGCGGCACGCGGGTTTCACGGACTGAACACCGGCTGAACATCCGTCCGGATCGGGCCCCCGGCCTGGGCGATCTTGCGTCGAGGCCCTGTTCGGCGCCCGTCGATCTTTCGTGTATCAAGTCCCTGGCGGGCACTTTCTGTTCGACGGCGCGCCCAGGACCACGTACACTCTCACCTCGTTGGCCTTCAGCAGCCGCACTCGAACGGTGCACAGCGAGCACTCGCCCGGATGCGGTACGTTGGGGGACACACAAAGGGTCGTAGCTCAATTGGTAGAGCACCGGTCTCCAAAACCGGCGGTTGGGGGTTCAAGTCCCTCCGGCCCTGCTACACACACCATCGCCAGGATGTGTGCGCATGTACGTACAGTATTGCAACGCCGTGCGGCTCGGTCCGGGCGCGGCACGGCCACGACCCGGGATTCAGGTGAGGACGAATGGCGGACGCCGTGGGCTCCATCGACACGCCTGACGCCCAGGATGAGGCGCAGGAGAAGAAGGCCCGCAAGGGTGGCAAGCGCGCGAAGAAGGGTCCGCTGAAGCGGCTTGCCCTCTTCTACCGCCAGATCGTCGCGGAGCTCCGCAAGGTCGTCTGGCCGACGCGCAATCAGCTGACGTCGTACACCACCGTGGTGATCTTCTTCGTCGCCATCATGATCGGCCTGGTGACCGTGATTGACTATGGGCTCGACCACGCCGCCAAGTACGTGTTCGGCTGAGCCGAGAGCGAAGGGCGCCGTGGTTACCGGCGCCCCTTTTCGCATGTTCCACCCCTTGTATCCAGGAAGAAGCAGCCACCGTGTCTGACCAGAACCTGAACCACGCCGTCGAGCCGGACGAGTCCGTGGAAGACGAGCTCGACATCGTCGAGGGCGCGGACGAGGACCTGGACGAGGTCGAGGCTGCCGATGCCGAGGCGGGCGAGCCGGCCGAAGAGGCCGCGTTGCACGTCGAGGACGCCGAGGACGCTGACGAGTCCACCGAGGAAGAGGCCACCGACGAGGAGGCCGCCGACGAGGAGGCCGAGCCGGTCGACCCCGTCGCCGCCCTGCGCGAGGAGCTGCGCACGCTTCCCGGCGAGTGGTACGTCATCCACACCTACGCCGGTTACGAGAACCGCGTGAAGACGAACCTGGAGCAGCGCGCCGTCTCGCTGAACGTCGAGGACTACATCTTCGCGGCCGAGGTGCCGCAGGAAGAGGTCGTCCAGATCAAGAACGGCGACCGCAAGACGATCAAGCAGAACAAGCTCCCGGGTTACGTCCTGGTCCGCATGGACCTGACCAACGAGTCCTGGGGCGTCGTCCGCAACACCCCCGGCGTCACCGGCTTCGTGGGCAACGCCTACGACCCGTACCCGCTGACCCTGGACGAGATCGTCAAGATGCTCGCCCCGGAGGCCGAGGAGAAGGCCGCCCGCGAGGCCGCCGAGGCCGAGGGCAAGCCCGCCCCGCAGCGCAAGGTCGAGGTCCAGGTCCTGGACTTCGAGGTCGGCGACTCGGTCACCGTCACGGACGGTCCGTTCGCCACGCTGCAGGCCACGATCAACGAGATCAACGCCGACTCCAAGAAGGTCAAGGGCCTGGTGGAGATCTTCGGCCGCGAGACGCCGGTCGAGCTCTCCTTCGACCAGATTCAGAAGAACTAGCGGCACAGCAGCTCTCACGAAGGGCCTCCCGACCGGCGGTTTTCCGCTGGTGGGAGGCCCTTTCGTCGTATACGTCGTCGCTCGCGCCGAACGTATCCGGCCAGCTGTCCCCAATAAATGTGTGCTGCACCACAACCATCGGGCGCCTCCGCCGGTCTGACTTGATGACCGAAACGCGTGGACAGCGTTCTTCATGGTGTTCTCAAGCTCTTTGTGGCGATTCGCCCTGGGCTGCGCGCTGCCCGCGTGGGCAATCGGTACCCGTCGAGTCAGTCACCAAGAAGTAGGGGGAACTTCCTCATGCGTGCTCGCACCATCCTGGTCGTGGCGGCCGCGTCCGCCTGTGTCCTCGTGCCGACGACCTCCGCCGTCGCCGGCACGGGCCCCGCCCCGTCGCCCAACAAGCAGAACCTGACCGCCCGTTCGGCCGCCCCGTCGGAGGCGGGCAACCCGCTGAGCACCAAGGCGCAGGCGGCCGGGGTCTGTTCCGACGCCTACCAGATCGGCGCCACCGCCTACATCAACCGAGGCGGCGCGCACGTGGCCTCGGTGAAGCAGTTCTACTCGCCCAGGTGCAAGAGCAACTACGGCTATGTCTGGGTCTGGCAGAGCTTCCGCGACAAGATCAAGGACTACGACGTCAGCACCGGCGTCTACAGCTACGCCCGTGACGAGATCGTGGGCCAGGACTGGTGGAACGCCACCAACAGCCAGGAGTTCTGGTCCCTGCCCGCCGACACGGTGAGCGAGTGCACGGCGGCCATCGGCACCCTGCGCGCTCCCGGCGACCCGGTGCCGGGCCAGGCCACCACGGCCAAGCGCTGCTGACCCCGTCCCGCCCCCTGAGTCCCGGCCGTCGCGCGGCGGCCGGGACTCGCCTTGTCCGGGGTCTGCGCGGCCGGGCGCCTGAGCTGCCGGTTTTGGCCCTGACGCGTTTCCCGTTATCGTTGTGCGGTATGCCTCCATCCGGATGATCCGGACGTCCACCGTTCCAGGTGGCCAAGCGGTACGGATGGCGGCGGAACACCTCTCACTAAGGACCCGGAGAGAGCATGCCTCCCAAGAAGAAGAAGGTCACGGGGCTTATCAAGCTCCAGATCCAGGCCGGTGCGGCCAACCCGGCGCCGCCGGTCGGCCCCGCGCTGGGCCAGCACGGCGTCAACATCATGGAGTTCTGCAAGGCCTACAACGCCGCGACCGAGTCGCAGCGCGGTTGGGTCATCCCGGTGGAGATCACGGTCTATGAGGACCGTTCCTTCACCTTCATCACCAAGACGCCGCCGGCCGCCAAGATGATCCTCAAGGCCGCGGGCGTGGAGAAGGGCTCTGGCGAGCCGCACAAGACCAAGGTCGCCAAGATCACCGAGGCGCAGGTCCGCGAGATCGCCACCACCAAGATGCCCGACCTCAACGCCAATGACCTGGACGCCGCGTCCAAGATCATCGCCGGCACCGCCCGTTCCATGGGCATCACGGTCGAGGGCTGAGCCCAACCCCCCGAAGCAGAAGTGAGTGGCGGGGCCTGCTCGGCCCGGACCACAACTCCTAAGAAACCACAGGAGCAGTAGTGAGCAAGCGCAGCAAGACTCTCCGCGCTGCGGACGCCAAGGTCGACCGGGAGAAGCTCTACGCCCCGCTCGAGGCCGTCCGTCTCGCCAAGGAGACGTCCGCGACCAAGTTCGACGGCACCGTCGAGGTCGCCTTCCGTCTGGGTGTCGACCCGCGTAAGGCCGACCAGATGGTCCGTGGCACCGTGAACCTTCCGCACGGCACCGGCAAGACCGCCCGGGTCCTGGTCTTCGCGACCGGTGACCGTGCTGCGGCCGCGGAGGCCGCGGGCGCCGACATCGTCGGCTCCGACGAACTGATCGACGAGGTCGCGAAGGGGCGTCTGGACTTCGACGCCGTCGTCGCCACCCCGGACCTCATGGGCAAGGTCGGCCGCCTCGGCCGCGTGCTCGGTCCCCGTGGTCTCATGCCGAACCCCAAGACCGGCACCGTGACCCCGGACGTCGTCAAGGCTGTCACCGAGATCAAGGGTGGCAAGATCGAGTTCCGCGTCGACAAGCACTCGAACCTGCACTTCATCATCGGCAAGGCGTCCTTCGACGACACCAAGCTGGTGGAGAACTACGGCGCGGCCCTGGACGAGATCCTCCGTCTGAAGCCGTCCGCCGCCAAGGGTCGCTACATCAAGAAGGCCGCCATCACCACCACGATGGGCCCCGGCATTCCGGTCGACCCGAACCGCACCCGCAACCTCCTCGTCGAGGAGGACCCGGCCGCGGTCTGAGCCAACGGCTCACCAGGCTCGACGACGGGCCCCGCACCCTTCCCGGGTGCGGGGCCCGTCCCCTTTCTCTCCGTCCGTTTGTCAGTGCCCTGGGTTAACGTGCATTCACGGGATTCGCTCAGGGGGGACGGATGACGAGCACGAGGGCGCGCCGATCGGCGCTCTGGGTCGCGCTGCTGACCGCGCTGACGGCCCTGGCCGCCTGCACCTCCTCCGACCGCTCCGAGGGGCGGGACCGCCCGACACCCTCCCGTGCCGTGACGGCCGCCCTGCGCACCGTCGAGCGGTCCACCGACCGGGCCGACTCCGCGCGCGTTCAGTCCACGACCACGGTCGGCTCGGCCCTGTCCATGAAGGCCCACGGCACCCTCGCCTGGCACGACGACCTCACCGGCGCCCTGACGATCACGTACACGGGCGGCACCACGGCCGAGACGATGCGCCGCCTCGGCACCACGTCGATGCAGGCCCGCTATCTCCCCGACGCCTACTACGCGCGCATGGGCGAGGCGTTCGCCGAGAAGGCCGACGGCAAGCACTGGATCAAGTACGCCTACGAAGACCTGGAGCGCCTCGCCGGCAGCTCCGGAGCCGACCTCGCCGACCAGATGCGCGGCACCGCCCCGCACACCTCGGTGAAGCTGCTGCTGTCCTCCACGGACGTGCGCAAGGTCGGTGAGGAGAAGGTGAGCGGCGAGCGCACCACGCGCTACTCCGGCACGGTCCGGGTGGCCGGCGCCACCTCGCAGACCGTCGACATATGGGTCGACGACCGGGACCTGCTGGTCAAGAAGGTCGAGAAGGGCCGCACAGCCACGGGGCAGCTGACCCAGACCGCCTACTACAGCGACTACGGCGTGCAGGCCACGGTCGAGAAGCCGCCGGCCGGGGACACCGCGGACCTGGAGGAGCTGCTGAAGGAAGGGACCCTCGGCGGCACCTCGTAGATCTCGGCGCACAGGTATTCGCAGGACCGCTGCCGCACTCCTGGGCTACGCTCCCGATCTTGCCGTGCGCCGACCCCGCACCGGCCATGTGTTCCTTGGGGGGAATCAATTGAGGCTTTCCGTACGCGCCGCTGCCCGTGCCGCTCTGCCCGCCGCCGCGCTGCTCCTCGCCGGCTGCGGGACGGGATCCGGCGCCGAGCAGCCCGCCGCGGGCTCATCGGCCGCCGACGCCGTCACGCGGGCCGTGGAGAAGACCGAGAGCGTCACGTCGCTGCACTACCGGGTGACCGGACAGTTCCCGGAGCGGGGGCGCATAGCCGACGAGGGGACCGTCCGTACGAAGCCGGTGGTGGCCAGCCTCAGGACGACCAACCTGAGTGGCGAGGAGCGGGGCACGACCGAGCTGCGTCTGGTCGGCGGGGTGTTGTACGGCAGCGCGACCAGCGACATGGTCGCGCGGATCGGCGGCCGGCACTGGATCAGCTACGGCCCGGCCGCGAACTTCACCACGGACAGCGGCCTGCGCATGGACGTCGGCAGCCTGCGCGACCAGGTAGGCCGCAACCCGGCCCGGGAGGCCGCGTTCCTGGCCACCGCACAGGACGTGAAGAAGGTCGGCGACGAGAAGGCCGACGGCACCGACACCACGCACTACGCGGGAACGGCCGCCATCGACGATCTCCGTGCCTCGCTGAAGGAGATCGAGGACAAGGCCACCCGGGAGGGACGCGAGCGCAGTCTCGACCAGTACGACAAGGCGGGCGTGGACGAGCTCACCCTGGACGTCTGGATCGACGGCGACGACCGCGTCAAGCGGGTGCGCACCCAGGGCTTCGGCCGGCACGGTGCGCTCGACCTCACCCTCACCATCCTCGACTACGGCAAGTCCGTGACCGTCCGCGCACCCCGCCCCGACGACACGGCGGACCTGCGCAAGCCGCTGGAGAAGAACGGGAGCTGACGGCCGTAGGGACCGATTTGCCTGACGGCGATCGCGTCCCGTACTCTCCTACAGAAGCCAAAGACCGCTGGTCGTTGCCGTGCGCTCGTCAGAGAGCGCGGTGGCCGAAGGATCCGCTGAACTGCGGACGACCCGCGCAGGTGACCGTGGAAGTGCTCCCGGAGTTCGCTGCTCACGCTACGAATGCCCGGTTGAGCTACGCCCCGTGCGCCTGCGCCGGGGCGTTTCGTTTACCCAGCCCCTTCCGAGCGGTCCCATCACCCGGAAGGAGGCCGACGCTCTATGGCAAGGCCCGACAAGGCTGCCGCGGTAGCCGAGCTGACGGAGCAGTTCCGCAGCTCGAACGCCGCCGTGCTGACCGAGTACCGGGGTCTCACCGTGGCGCAGCTCAAGACGCTGCGTCGTTCGCTCGGTGAGAACGCCCAGTACGCCGTGGTGAAGAACACGCTGACCAAGATTGCGGCCAACGAGGCCGGGATCAACACGCTCGACGACCTGTTCAACGGTCCGACGGCGGTCGCCTTCGTCACCGGTGACCCGGTGGAGTCGGCGAAGGGTCTTCGTGACTTCGCCAAGGACAACCCGAACCTCGTCATCAAGGGCGGTGTCCTTGACGGCAAGGCGCTGTCCGCCGACGAGATCAAGAAGCTTGCGGACCTTGAGTCCCGCGAGGTTCTGCTCGCCAAGCTGGCGGGCGCCATGAAGGGCAAGCAGACGCAGGCTGCTCAGGTCTTCCAGGCGCTCCCGTCGAAGCTCGTCCGCACCGTGGACGCGCTTCGTGCCAAGCAGGACGAGCAGGGCGGTGCCGAGTAACTCGGCTCGCGAAATGACCGCCGCCTGAGGCGCTCCGCCTGAGGCAGAGGTCGTAGCGGGCCGAACGTACGCCCGCCAGACATGTACATCCCGGCACCAGCCGAAATTAGTGGAAGGAAAGCCATCGTGGCTCTCACCCAGGACGAACTGCTCGCCGAGTTCGAGGGCATGACCCTCATCCAGCTCTCCGAGTTCGTGAAGGCGTTCGAGGAGAAGTTCGACGTCACCGCCGCCGCCGCGGTCGCCGTTGCGGGCCCGGCCGGTCCGGCCGCCGCCGCCCCGGCCGAGGAGGAGAAGGACGAGTTCGACGTCATCCTCACCGGCGCCGGCGAGAAGAAGATCCAGGTCATCAAGGTCGTGCGTGAGCTGACCTCCCTGGGTCTGAAGGAGGCCAAGGACCTCGTGGACGGCGCCCCCAAGCCCGTTCTCGAGAAGGTCGCCAAGGACGCCGCCGAGAAGGCCGCCGAGTCCCTCAAGGGCGCCGGCGCCTCCGTCGAGGTCAAGTAACACCTCTCGGTCGAGCACGACCGTCGCGCTTGCTGAAAGCAGCCTCCTGAGGCTGTAACGCAGTCGCACCGAAGAGCGATCATCCATTCGGGTGGTCGCTCTTCGGCGTTCCTGGGGGCGCGGCCACGGTTACCTTGCGCCCGCTACGGCGGGGGGTATGGTGATCTTCATCGTGTCTCCGGGCCGTCCTCGGTTCGGGCATGGGGGCCTTGACGAACCGCACGCAGCGCGCAATTCTCAGGACGCGTCGCCACAAGGATCCGAATCCGAGGCATGGATCGGCGACGAAGAGGGCAGTATCAACCTGCATTGAGGGCAAGCAGGCCGAGGGCGTTGAGAACAACGAGGGTCGCGAAAAACCCGGACTGGACATCAGTGTGCCAAGTGGCTACACTGACCCTTTGCGCTGCCTGTTAGCTGTCCCCTGCCCGTCACCAGGGGCATGCCCTCGCTTGAGCACCGATGACCGGACCATCCCTGACCTGGCCATTCTTTGGTCGGAGAAGGAACCCCCTGTCTCTGTGCGCCGGTGAGGGGCCGGTACGCGCGTAGTGAGTCCGAGCCCTCGGAAGGACCCCCTCTTGGCCGCCTCGCGCAACGCCTCGACCGCGAATATGAACAACGGCGCCAGCACCGCCCCGCTGCGCATCTCCTTTGCAAAGATCAAGGAGCCCCTCGAGGTTCCCAACCTGCTCGCGCTGCAGACCGAGAGCTTTGACTGGCTGCTCGGGAACACCGCCTGGCAGAGTCGGGTCGAGGCGGCTCTGGAGTCCGGTCAGGACGTCCCCACCAAGTCCGGTCTGGAGGAGATCTTCGAGGAGATCTCTCCGATCGAGGACTTCTCCGGGTCGATGTCGCTGACGTTCCGCGACCACCGCTTCGAGCCTCCGAAGAACTCGATCGACGAGTGCAAGGAGCGCGACTTCACCTACGCCGCCCCGCTCTTCGTGACGGCGGAGTTCACCAACAACGAGACCGGTGAGATCAAGTCCCAGACGGTCTTCATGGGCGACTTCCCGCTCATGACGAACAAGGGCACGTTCGTCATCAACGGCACCGAGCGTGTCGTGGTGTCGCAGCTGGTCCGTTCCCCCGGTGTCTACTTCGACTCCTCCATCGACAAGACGTCCGACAAGGACATCTTCTCCGCCAAGATCATCCCGTCCCGGGGTGCCTGGCTGGAGATGGAGATCGACAAGCGCGACATGGTCGGTGTCCGTATCGACCGCAAGCGCAAGCAGTCCGTCACCGTCCTGCTCAAGGCGCTCGGCTGGACCACCGAGCAGATCCTCGAGGAGTTCGGCGAGTACGAGTCGATGCGCGCCACCCTGGAGAAGGACCACACCCAGGGCCAGGACGACGCGCTGCTCGACATTTACCGCAAGCTGCGTCCGGGCGAGCCCCCGACCCGTGAGGCCGCGCAGACGCTGCTTGAGAACCTCTACTTCAACCCGAAGCGTTACGACCTCGCCAAGGTCGGCCGCTACAAGGTCAACAAGAAGCTGGGTGCGGACGCTCCGCTGGACGCGGGCATCCTGACCGTCGAGGACGTCATCTCGACGATCAAGTACCTGGTCAAGCTGCACGCGGGTGAGACCGAGACGGTCGCCGACAGCGGTCAGACGATCGTCGTCGAGACCGACGACATCGACCACTTCGGCAACCGTCGTCTGCGCAGCGTCGGCGAGCTCATCCAGAACCAGGTCCGCACGGGTCTGGCTCGTATGGAGCGCGTCGTCCGTGAGCGCATGACGACTCAGGACGTCGAGGCGATCACGCCGCAGACCCTGATCAACATCCGGCCGGTCGTCGCCTCCATCAAGGAGTTCTTCGGCACCAGCCAGCTGTCGCAGTTCATGGACCAGAACAACCCGCTGTCGGGTCTCACCCACAAGCGCCGTCTGTCGGCTCTTGGCCCGGGTGGTCTCTCCCGTGAGCGGGCCGGCTTCGAGGTCCGTGACGTGCACCCGTCGCACTACGGCCGCATGTGCCCGATCGAGACGCCCGAAGGCCCGAACATCGGTCTGATCGGCTCGCTCGCCTCGTACGGCCGGGTCAACGCGTTCGGTTTCGTCGAGACCCCCTACCGCAAGGTGATCGACGGCCAGGTCACCGACGAGGTCGACTACCTGACCGCCGACGAGGAGGACCGCTTCGTCATCGCGCAGGCCAACGCCGGCCTGAACGACGACATGCGCTTCTCCGAGAACCGCGTCCTGGTCCGCCGTCGTGGCGGCGAGGTCGACTACGTCGCCGGTGACGACGTGGACTACATGGACGTCTCGCCGCGCCAGATGGTGTCGGTCGCGACCGCCATGATCCCGTTCCTCGAGCACGACGACGCCAACCGTGCCCTCATGGGCGCGAACATGATGCGTCAGGCGGTGCCGCTCATCAAGAGCGAGTCCCCGCTCGTCGGCACCGGCATGGAGTACCGCTCCGCCGTCGACGCCGGCGACGTGGTCAAGGCCGAGAAGGCGGGTGTCGTCCAGGAGGTCTCCGCGGACTACATCACCACCGCCAACGACGACGGCACGTACATCACGTACCGCCTGGCCAAGTTCGCCCGCTCCAACCAGGGCACCTCGGTCAACCAGAAGGTCATCGTCAACGAGGGCGACCGGATCATCGACGGCCAGGTCCTGGCCGACGGTCCGGCCACCGAGAACGGCGAGATGGCGCTGGGCAAGAACCTGCTCGTGGCGTTCATGCCGTGGGAGGGTCACAACTACGAGGACGCGATCATCCTGTCGCAGCGCCTCGTGCAGGACGACGTCCTCTCCTCGATCCACATCGAGGAGCACGAGGTCGACGCCCGTGACACCAAGCTCGGCCCCGAGGAGATCACCCGGGACATCCCGAACGTCTCCGAGGAGGTCCTCGCCGACCTCGACGAGCGCGGCATCATCCGGATCGGTGCCGAGGTCGTCGCCGGTGACATCCTCGTCGGCAAGGTCACGCCCAAGGGTGAGACCGAGCTGACGCCGGAGGAGCGCCTGCTGCGCGCCATCTTCGGTGAGAAGGCCCGTGAGGTCCGTGACACCTCGCTGAAGGTCCCGCACGGCGAGATCGGCAAGGTCATCGGCGTCCGCGTCTTCGACCGTGAAGAGGGCGACGAGCTGCCGCCGGGCGTGAACCAGCTGGTTCGTGTCTACGTGGCGCAGAAGCGCAAGATCACGGACGGTGACAAGCTCGCCGGCCGTCACGGCAACAAGGGTGTCATCTCGAAGATCCTGCCCATCGAGGACATGCCGTTCCTCGAGGACGGAACTCCGGTCGACATCATCCTCAACCCGCTGGGTGTGCCGTCCCGAATGAACCCGGGACAGGTCCTGGAGATCCACCTCGGCTGGCTCGCCAGCCGTGGCTGGGACGTCTCCGGTCTCGGTGAGGAGTGGGCGCAGCGCCTGCAGGCCATCGAGGCCGACCAGGTCGCCCCGGGCACCAACGTCGCCACCCCCGTCTTCGACGGTGCGCGTGAGGACGAGCTCGCGGGTCTGCTGGAGCACACGATCCCGAACCGCGACGGCGAGCGCATGGTGCTCCCGACCGGTAAGGCGCCGCTGTTCGACGGCCGCTCGGGTGAGCCTTTCCCGGAGCCGATCTCGGTCGGTTACATGTACATCCTGAAGCTGCACCACCTGGTCGACGACAAGCTGCACGCCCGCTCGACCGGCCCGTACAGCATGATCACCCAGCAGCCGCTGGGTGGTAAGGCCCAGTTCGGTGGCCAGCGCTTCGGTGAGATGGAGGTGTGGGCGCTGGAGGCTTATGGCGCCGCTTACGCCCTCCAGGAGCTGCTGACCATCAAGTCCGACGACGTCACCGGCCGCGTGAAGGTCTACGAGGCCATCGTCAAGGGCGAGAACATCCCCGAGCCCGGCATCCCCGAGTCCTTCAAGGTGCTCATCAAGGAGATGCAGTCGCTCTGCCTGAACGTGGAGGTGCTGTCCAGCGACGGTATGTCCATCGAGATGCGTGACACCGACGAGGACGTCTTCCGCGCAGCGGAGGAGCTCGGCATCGACCTGTCCCGGCGCGAGCCGAGCAGCGTCGAAGAGGTCTGACGGGAGTCCGGCGGGGCCCTCACCCACAGGGCCCCGCCGACCCCCAGGCCCCCGTATCAGACCAAAGACTTACAACCCTGAGAGGGATTGACGCATAGTGCTCGACGTCAACTTCTTCGATGAGCTCCGGATCGGTCTGGCCACCGCTGACGACATCCGTCAGTGGAGCCACGGCGAGGTCAAGAAGCCCGAGACCATCAACTACCGCACCCTCAAGCCCGAAAAGGACGGACTCTTCTGCGAGAAGATCTTCGGTCCGACCCGGGACTGGGAGTGCTACTGCGGCAAGTACAAGCGTGTCCGGTTCAAGGGCATCATCTGTGAGCGCTGTGGCGTCGAGGTGACTCGCGCCAAGGTGCGCCGTGAGCGGATGGGCCACATCGAGCTGGCCGCGCCCGTCACGCACATCTGGTACTTCAAGGGTGTTCCTTCGCGCCTCGGCTACCTGCTGGACCTGGCGCCGAAGGACCTCGAGAAGGTCATCTACTTCGCGGCGTACATGATCACGTTCGTCGACGAGGAGCGCCGTACCCGCGACCTGCCCTCCCTGGAGGCGCACGTCTCCGTGGAGCGTCAGCAGGTCGAGAACCGCCGGGACGCCGACCTGGAGGCCCGCGCCAAGAAGCTCGAGACGGACCTCGCCGAGCTTGAGGCCGAGGGTGCCAAGGCCGACGTGCGCCGCAAGGTGCGCGAGGGTGCCGAGCGCGAGATGAAGCAGCTGCGTGACCGTGCGCAGCGCGAGATCGACCGCCTCGACGAGGTGTGGACCCGCTTCAAGAACCTCAAGGTCCAGGACCTCGAGGGCGACGAGCTGCTCTACCGCGAGCTGCGGGACCGCTTCGGCACCTACTTCGACGGTTCGATGGGTGCCGCGGCGCTGCAGAAGCGCCTGGAGTCCTTCGACCTCGACGAAGAGGCCGAGCGCCTCCGCGAGATCATCCGTACCGGCAAGGGCCAGAAGAAGACCCGTGCGCTGAAGCGGCTGAAGGTCGTGTCTGCCTTCCTGCAGACCTCCAACAGCCCCAAGGGCATGGTCCTCGACTGCGTCCCGGTCATCCCGCCGGACCTTCGCCCGATGGTGCAGCTGGACGGTGGCCGCTTCGCGACCTCCGACCTGAACGACCTGTACCGCCGTGTGATCAACCGCAACAACCGTCTGAAGAGGCTGCTTGACCTCGGCGCTCCCGAGATCATCGTCAACAACGAGAAGCGCATGCTTCAGGAGGCTGTTGACGCCCTCTTCGACAACGGTCGTCGTGGTCGCCCGGTCACCGGTCCCGGTAACCGTCCGCTGAAGTCCCTCAGCGACATGCTGAAGGGTAAGCAGGGTCGATTCCGTCAGAACCTGCTCGGCAAGCGTGTGGACTACTCCGCGCGTTCCGTGATCGTCGTCGGTCCGCAGCTGAAGCTGCACCAGTGCGGTCTGCCCAAGGCGATGGCGCTGGAGCTCTTCAAGCCGTTCGTGATGAAGCGCCTGGTCGACCTGAACCACGCGCAGAACATCAAGAGCGCCAAGCGCATGGTGGAGCGCGGCCGCACGGTCGTGTACGACGTCCTCGAAGAGGTCATCGCCGAGCACCCGGTTCTGCTGAACCGTGCGCCCACCCTGCACCGCCTCGGCATCCAGGCCTTCGAGCCGCAGCTGGTCGAGGGCAAGGCCATCCAGATCCACCCGCTCGTCTGCACCGCGTTCAACGCGGACTTCGACGGTGACCAGATGGCCGTGCACCTGCCGCTGTCCGCGGAGGCGCAGGCCGAGGCCCGCATCCTGATGCTGTCCTCGAACAACATCCTCAAGCCCGCCGACGGCCGTCCGGTGACGATGCCGACCCAGGACATGGTCCTCGGTCTGTTCTTCCTGACGACCGACAGCGAGATGCGGAACGTGAAGGGCGAGGACCGCTCCTTCGCGTCCGTGGCCGAGGCGATCATGGCCTTCGACGCGGGCGAGCTCTCGCTCCAGTCGAAGATCGACATCCGCTTCCCGGTCGGCACCATCCCGCCCCGCGGCTGGATGCCGCCGGCGCAGGAAGAGGGCGAGCCGGAGTGGCAGCAGGGTGACTCGTTCCGTCTGCGGACGACTCTGGGCCGCGCGCTCTTCAACGAGCTGCTGCCCGAGGACTACCCGTTCGTCGACTACGAGGTCGGCAAGAAGCAGCTCTCCGAGATCGTCAACGACCTCGCCGAGCGCTACCCGAAGGTCATCGTGGCGGCGACGCTCGACAACCTGAAGGCGTCCGGCTTCTACTGGGCCACCCGTTCCGGCGTCACCGTCGCCATCTCCGACGTCGTCGTTCCCGACGCGAAGAAGGAGATCGTCAAGGGCTACGAGGCGCAGGACGAGAAGGTCCAGAAGCAGTACGAGCGCGGTCTGATCACCAAGGACGAGCGCACCCAGGAACTCATCGCGATCTGGACCAAGGCGACCAACGAGGTTGCCGAGGCCATGAACGAGAACTTCCCGAAGACCAACCCGATCTTCATGATGGTGAACTCGGGTGCACGAGGCAACATGATGCAGATGCGTCAGATTGCCGGTATGCGTGGTCTGGTGTCGAACGCGAAGAACGAGACGATCCCGCGTCCGATCAAGGCCTCGTTCCGTGAGGGTCTGTCCGTGCTGGAGTACTTCATCTCCACGCACGGTGCCCGTAAGGGTCTGGCGGACACCGCCCTGCGTACCGCCGACTCGGGTTACCTCACCCGTCGTCTGGTCGACGTCTCCCAGGACGTCATCATCCGCGAGGAGGACTGCGGCACCGACCGTGGCCTCAAGCTGGCCATCGCCGAGCGTGGCGCCGACGGCGTCCTGCGCAAGGCGGACAATGCCGAGACGTCCGTGTACGCACGCTGCCTCGCCGAGGACATCGTCGTGGACGGCAAGGTGCTCGCCCCGGCGGGCGTCGACCTCGGTGACGTGCTCATCGACCAGCTGGTCGCGGCCGGCATCGAGACGGTCAAGACCCGCTCGGTCCTGACCTGCGAGTCTGCCGTCGGCACCTGCGCGATGTGCTACGGCCGTTCGCTGGCCACCGGCAAGCTGGTCGACATCGGTGAGGCGGTCGGCATCATCGCCGCCCAGTCCATCGGTGAGCCCGGTACCCAGCTGACGATGCGTACCTTCCACACCGGTGGTGTGGCCGGTGACGACATCACCCAGGGTCTGCCGCGTGTCGTCGAGCTCTTCGAGGCCCGTACCCCGAAGGGTGTCGCCCCGATCTCCGAGGCCACCGGCCGCGTCCGGATCGAGGAGACCGAGAAGACCAAGAAGCTCGTCGTCACCCCGGACGACGGCAGCGACGAGACGGCGTTCCCGATCTCGAAGCGTGCCCGACTCCTGGTCAGCGAGGGCGAGCACGTCGAGGTGGGCCAGAAGCTCACCGTGGGTGCCACCAACCCGCACGACGTGCTGCGCATCCTGGGTCAGCGTGCCGTCCAGGTCCACCTGGTCGGCGAGGTCCAGAAGGTCTACAACTCGCAGGGTGTGTCGATCCACGACAAGCACATCGAGATCATCATCCGGCAGATGCTGCGCCGTGTGACGATCATCGAGTCCGGCGACGCCGAGCTGCTGCCCGGCGAGCTGGTCGAGCGCTCGAAGTTCGAGACCGAGAACCGTCGTGTGGTCCAGGAGGGCGGTCACCCGGCCTCCGGTCGTCCGCAGCTGATGGGTATCACCAAGGCCTCGCTGGCGACGGAATCCTGGCTGTCGGCCGCCTCCTTCCAGGAGACGACCCGAGTCCTGACGGATGCGGCGATCAACGCCAAGTCCGACAGCCTCATCGGCCTCAAGGAGAACGTCATCATCGGTAAGCTCATCCCGGCCGGTACGGGTCTGTCCCGCTACCGCAACATCCGGGTCGAGCCGACCGAGGAGGCCAAGGCCGCGATGTACTCGGCCGTCGGCTACGACGACATCGACTACTCGCCGTTCGGCACCGGCTCCGGCCAGGCCGTTCCGCTGGAGGACTACGACTACGGTCCGTACAACCAGTAAGCGAGCAGCCTGACTCAGGCACAGTCGAGGGCGGTCACCTTTCGAGGTGGCCGCCCTTCGGCGTTCCCCGGTGCCGTCTCCGGGTTTTCTCCGGGTGGACCCCGATGCCCGCAATGCCGGTTCGGCGCATCATGGAAGGACTCCGACCAGTACGGGGGAGGTGTTCCATGACGCATCCGTCGTGGCAGCCGTGGCAGCCATGGCAGGGGAGCAGCGCGCCACAGCCCTGGTCCGCGCCCAGCGCCCCGTCGATGCTCGCCTCGCACGCCGACCGTGAGCGGGCCGTGGATGTGCTCCGGGCCGGGTACGGGGAAGGACGGCTGGAGCAGCCCGAGTTCGAGAAGCGGGTCACGCGGGCCTATACGGCCCGTACGGTGGGGGAGCTGGCCCTGCTCGTCTCCGACCTGCCGCAGGGCCCCATGCCGCAGCCGGCGCCCGTCACGCCCGTACCTGGGACGTTCCTGGCGTCGCCGCGGCCGCAGACCAACAGCAAGGCCGTCGGGGCGGCGGTGTGCGGGGTGCTCTGTCTCGTGAGCTTCGGGCTGACCGGCATTCCGGCCGTGGTCCTGGGGCACGCGGCGCGTACCGAGATACGCCGCACCGGGCAGGGCGGTGACGCGCTGGCGCTGACCGGGCTCGTGCTCGGGTGGCTGTCGACCGCGGGCTGGGTGGTGCTGCTGACGCTGCTGATGGTGGCCGCCGCCTTGTCCGAATCGGGGGCCGGCTGAGGGACTCTGGCATGCCCGGATCGGCGATTCGAAGATCAAACCCGCCGTGCGGTCTTGACATCGGCCGTATGGCGATGCGGGCGGGGCCCATTTGTTTTGACCGCAGCGTATGAGGTAGGTACGCTCAGACCTTGTGCCTGGGGTGTGCCCTGGCTCTTGTGCGTGCCTTCAACCGCATAGCGAGCCGTGAGCGGCCACCGTAATCTGTGCTCTTTTCGCCTCACGGCGGAAGTTCGCTGGATTCGACACACCCGACCGCGTGGGTCGGCGACGTTCCAGGTTAGCTTCACCATTCGGCACACAGAAACCGGAGAAGTAGTGCCTACGATCCAGCAGCTGGTCCGGAAGGGCCGGCAGGACAAGGTCGAGAAGAACAAGACGCCCGCACTCGAGGGTTCGCCCCAGCGTCGCGGCGTCTGCACGCGTGTGTTCACGACCACCCCGAAGAAGCCGAACTCGGCCCTGCGTAAGGTCGCGCGTGTGCGTCTGACCAGCGGGATCGAGGTCACCGCTTACATTCCGGGTGAGGGACACAACCTGCAGGAGCACTCCATCGTGCTCGTGCGTGGTGGCCGTGTGAAGGACCTGCCCGGTGTTCGCTACAAGATCATCCGCGGCTCCCTTGACACCCAGGGTGTCAAGAACCGCAAGCAGGCCCGCAGCCGCTACGGCGCCAAGAAGGAGAAGTAGAAATGCCTCGTAAGGGCCCCGCCCCGAAGCGCCCGGTCATCATCGACCCGGTCTACGGTTCTCCTCTGGTCACGTCGCTGATCAACAAGGTGCTGCTGAACGGCAAGCGCTCCACCGCCGAGCGCATCGTGTACGGCGCCATGGAGGGCCTGCGCGAGAAGACCAGCAATGACCCGGTCATCACGCTGAAGCGCGCGCTGGAGAACATCAAGCCGACCCTCGAGGTCAAGTCCCGCCGTGTCGGTGGTGCGACGTACCAGGTTCCGATCGAGGTCAAGCCCGGTCGCGCCAACACGCTCGCGCTGCGCTGGCTGGTCGGTTACTCCCGCGCCCGTCGCGAGAAGACCATGACCGAGCGTCTCCTCAACGAGCTTCTCGACGCCTCGAACGGCCTCGGTGCGGCCGTGAAGAAGCGCGAGGACACCCACAAGATGGCCGAGTCCAACAAGGCCTTCGCGCACTACCGCTGGTAGTCGCAGACCCCATCGAGACCGAGAGAAGACTGAAGCCTTATGGCTACCACTTCACTTGACCTGGCCAAGGTCCGCAACATCGGGATCATGGCCCACATCGACGCGGGCAAGACGACCACCACCGAGCGGATCCTCTTCTACACCGGCGTCAGCTACAAGATCGGTGAGGTCCACGACGGCGCTGCCACCATGGACTGGATGGAGCAGGAGCAGGAGCGTGGCATCACGATCACGTCTGCTGCGACCACCTGTCACTGGCCGCTCGAGGACAACGACTACACCATCAACATCATCGACACCCCTGGGCACGTCGACTTCACCGTTGAGGTGGAGCGCTCCCTGCGTGTGCTCGACGGTGCCGTGACGGTGTTCGACGGTGTCGCCGGTGTCGAGCCGCAGTCCGAGACGGTGTGGCGTCAGGCCGACCGTTACGGCGTGCCGCGCATCTGCTTCGTGAACAAGCTGGACCGCACCGGTGCCGAGTTCCACCGCTGCGTCGACATGATCTCGGACCGCCTTGGTGCGCAGCCGCTGGTCATGCAGCTGCCGATCGGCGCCGAGATGGACTTCAAGGGCGTTGTGGACCTGGTCCGCATGAAGGCGCTCGTGTGGTCCGCCGAGGCCGCCAAGGGCGAGATGTACGACGTCGTCGACATCCCGGCCACGCACACCGAGGCTGCCGAGGAGTACCGCGGCAAGCTGATCGAGGGCGTCGCCGAGAACGACGAAGAGATCATGGAGCTGTACCTGGAGGGCCAGGAGCCCACCGAGGAGCAGCTGTACGCCGCGATCCGTCGCATCACCATCGCGTCCGGCAAGTCCAGCGACACCACGGTCACCCCGGTGTTCTGTGGCACCGCGTTCAAGAACAAGGGCGTCCAGCCCCTGCTCGACGCGGTCGTGCGCTACCTGCCGACCCCGCTCGACGTCGAGGCCATCGAGGGCCACGACGTGAAGGACCCCGAGCTGGTCGTCAAGCGCAAGCCGTCCGACGACGAGCCGCTGTCCGCGCTGGCGTTCAAGATCATGAGCGACCCGCACCTCGGCAAGCTCACCTTCGTCCGGGTTTACTCGGGCCGCCTGGAGTCCGGCACTGCCGTGCTGAACTCCGTCAAGGGCAAGAAGGAGCGCATCGGCAAGATCTACCGCATGCACGCGAACAAGCGTGAGGAGATCGACTCGGTGGGCGCCGGCGACATCATCGCCGTCATGGGCCTGAAGCAGACCACCACCGGTGAGACGCTGTCCGACGACAAGAACCCGGTCATCCTGGAGTCCATGGACTTCCCGGCGCCGGTCATCCAGGTCGCCATCGAGCCCAAGTCGAAGGGCGACCAGGAGAAGCTGGGCGTCGCGATCCAGCGCCTGGCCGAGGAGGACCCGTCCTTCCAGGTCCACTCGGACGAGGAGACCGGCCAGACCATCATCGGTGGTATGGGCGAGCTGCACCTTGAGGTGCTGGTCGACCGTATGCGCCGTGAGTTCAAGGTCGAGGCCAACGTCGGCAAGCCGCAGGTCGCCTACCGCGAGACGATCCGCAAGGCCGTCGAGCGCGTCGACTACACGCACAAGAAGCAGACTGGTGGTACCGGCCAGTTCGCCAAGGTGCAGATCGCGATCGAGCCGATCGAGGGCGGCGACGCCTCGTACGAGTTCGTGAACAAGGTGACCGGTGGTCGTATCCCGAAGGAGTACATCCCTTCGGTCGACGCCGGTGCGCAGGAGGCCATGCAGTTCGGCATCCTCGCCGGTTACGAGATGACCGGCGTGCGCGTCACCCTGATCGACGGTGGCTACCACGAGGTCGACTCCTCGGAGCTCGCCTTCAAGATCGCCGGTTCGCAGGCCTTCAAGGAGGCCGCGCGCAAGGCCAGCCCCGTGCTCCTCGAGCCGATGATGGCCGTCGAGGTCACCACGCCCGAGGACTACATGGGTGAGGTCATCGGCGACATCAACTCCCGCCGTGGCCAGATCCAGGCCATGGAGGAGCGGGCGGGTGCCCGCGTCGTGAAGGGCCTCGTGCCCCTCTCGGAGATGTTCGGTTACGTCGGCGACCTGCGCAGCAAGACGTCCGGCCGGGCCAGCTACTCCATGCAGTTCGACTCCTACGCCGAGGTTCCGCGGAACGTCGCCGAGGAGATCATCGCGAAGGCCAAGGGCGAGTAACGCTCCGCGTTCACACGCTTTAGGCTTGACTCCGGAGCCTTCAGGGGCAAACACCCGCAAACACGGATGTTTGCCCCGAGGCCCGGGCTTTCCAGCAAAGATCACCTGGCGCCGATGAAGCAAGGCGTTCAGAACCACTCCACAGGAGGACCCCGTGGCGAAGGCGAAGTTCGAGCGGACTAAGCCCCACGTCAACATCGGCACCATCGGTCACATCGACCACGGTAAGACGACCCTTACGGCCGCCATTACCAAGGTGCTGCACGACGCGTACCCGGACCTGAACGAGGCCTCGGCCTTCGACCAGATCGACAAGGCTCCTGAGGAGCGCCAGCGCGGTATCACCATCTCCATCGCGCACGTCGAGTACCAGACCGAGACGCGTCACTACGCCCACGTCGACTGCCCCGGTCACGCGGACTACATCAAGAACATGATCACGGGTGCGGCGCAGATGGACGGCGCCATCCTCGTGGTTGCCGCCACCGACGGCCCGATGCCGCAGACCAAGGAGCACGTGCTCCTGGCCCGCCAGGTCGGCGTTCCCTACATCGTTGTCGCGCTGAACAAGGCCGACATGGTGGACGACGAGGAGATCCTGGAGCTCGTCGAGCTCGAGGTTCGTGAGCTCCTCTCCGAGTACGAGTTCCCGGGCGACGACCTGCCGGTCGTCAAGGTCTCGGCGCTCAAGGCTCTTGAGGGCGACGCCGAGTGGGGCAAGACCGTCCTCGACCTGATGAAGGCCGTCGACGAGAACATCCCGCAGCCCGAGCGTGACGTCGACAAGCCGTTCCTGATGCCGATCGAGGACGTCTTCACGATCACCGGTCGTGGCACGGTCGTCACCGGTCGTATCGAGCGTGGTGTCCTCAAGGTCAACGAGACCGTCGACATCGTCGGTATCAAGACCGAGAAGACCACCACCACGGTCACCGGCATCGAGATGTTCCGCAAGCTGCTCGACGAGGGCCAGGCCGGTGAGAACGTCGGTCTGCTGCTCCGTGGCATCAAGCGCGAGGACGTCGAGCGCGGCCAGGTCATCATCAAGCCCGGCTCGGTCACCCCGCACACCTCGTTCGAGGCGCAGGCGTACATCCTGTCCAAGGACGAGGGCGGCCGTCACACGCCGTTCTTCAACAACTACCGTCCGCAGTTCTACTTCCGTACGACGGACGTGACCGGCGTCGTGACCCTCCCCGAGGGCACCGAGATGGTCATGCCGGGCGACAACACTGAGATGACCGTTGAGCTCATCCAGCCCGTCGCCATGGAAGAGGGCCTGAAGTTCGCCATCCGTGAGGGTGGCCGGACGGTCGGCGCCGGCCAGGTCACCAAGATCAACAAGTAAGCTTGTTGACTTGACCTGGTAGCTCCAGCGCGAGCACCTGAGAGGGCCCGTACGACTTCGGTCGTACGGGCCCTTTCGCTGTTTTCTCACCCTCGTGGCTCCCCCCGAGTGGCATGCCGATCACGCCTCGAAAAGAGTGCTGTGAGGAATCAAGAAAGGTGTCGGCATGGCACATTCAGGGCACTGGGTGCGTTATTCGTCCCGGTTCTGCATAACCTCGCTCACCGCTGCGGCCGCCCTGCTGGCCGGTGCGGTGCCGTCCACCACCGCCGTGGCCACGGATCTCGCCCCGCAAGCCGCCGTCGACGTAACGAAGTTGTCCACGGGCTGGTCGAATCCGTGGGCCATCTCCTTCCTGCCGGACGGGCGCTCGGCGCTGGTGACGGAGAACGAGAGCGCCCGTGTCTACCGCCTGCGCGACAACGGCAGCAGGACCCTGATCGGCAAGGTGCCGAAGGTGGCTGTCTTCCGGCCCGGTGACGCCGCCAAGGGCGGGCTCCTGGGAGTCGCACCGTCCCCGACCTGGGACGGCCGCAGGGACAGGCAGGTGTTCTTCATGCACACCACGGCGACCGAGAGCCGGGTGGTGCGGATGAACTACGACGGCAAGTCGCTGAGCGGCTACACCGTGATCCTCGGCGGGCTCAAGCGGGGTTCCAACCACCACGGCGGCAAGATCGCCTTCGGCCCCGACAAGTACCTCTACGTCGCGACCGGCGAGGCCACGCACGCGAGGCTCGCGCAGGACAAGAACTCGGTCAACGGCAAGATCCTGCGGATCACGAAGAGCGGGAAGCCGGCTCCCGGCAACCCGTTCGGCAACCACGTCCACAGCTACGGCCACCGCAATCCGCAGGGCCTGGCGTGGGACCGCAAGGGCCGGCTGTGGTCGGCGGAAATAGGGCAGGAAGCGAAGGACGAGCTCAACCTGATCAAGCGGGGCGCCAACTACGGCTGGCCCACCTGCGAGGGCCACTGCTCCGTCAAGGGCATGACCAATCCGAAGGTCACCTGGGATCACACCACGGCCCCCGCCCAGGTCGCTGTTGTGGGCGACCACCTGTATGTGTCGTCGCTGCGCGGCTGGAAGCTCTGGCGCGTCCCGATCGCCTCGGCTCTCGCGGGCAAGGGCGACAGCGCGAAGACCAAGGTCTTCTCCGGGTACGCACTGCGTGCCCTCGCGAAGGTCCCCGGCCGCAGCGAGCTGTGGATGGGCACGTCGAGGCACGCGGAGGGCGACCGGATCCTCCGCGTCGTCGTCAAGTAGCGCTGCCCACCGTCAATTCGAGTACGACGAAGGACGTCCACATGACCGACATACGCCGCTCGATGCAGCATTCATCCAGGTTCGGGATAGCTTCGCTCGCCACCGCGGTCGCGCTGCTGGCGACCGGCCTGGCCCAGCCGGTGACTGCCGCCCCCACCACCGCCGACGGCGGCGCCCCGGCCGGCGCCAAGACGCTGTCGAAGGGGTGGCACACCCCCTGGGGCATCTCGTTCCTGCCGAACGGCCGGACCGCCCTGGTGACCGAGCGGCTGTCCTACCAGGTCTACCGACTCGACCGGGCCGGCCACAAGAAGTGGGTCGGCGAGGTGCCGTACACGGTTCCGGAGCCGTACGACGAGGGCGCCGGCGGGCTGCTCGGGGTCGCTCCGTCGCCGACCTGGGACGGCAAGAAGGACAAGCAGGTGTTCTTCATGCACACCACGAAGAACGAGACCCGCGTCGTCAGGATGGACTACGACGGCTCCTCGCTGCGCAACTACAAGCCGATCCTCACCGGCATCCGGCGGGGCGGCGACCACAACGGCGGCCGGATCGCGTTCGGCCCCGACAAGTACCTCTACGTCACCACCGGCGAGGCACTCCAGCCGAAGCTCGCGCAGAACAAGAACTCGATCAACGGCAAGATCCTGCGGATCACCAAGAGCGGGAAGCCGGCCCCCGGCAACCCGTTCGGCAACCACGTCTACAGCTACGGCCACCGCAATCCGCAGGGCCTGGCCTGGGATCGCAAGGGCCGGCTGTGGTCGGTGGAGATCGGCCGGCAGACCCACGACGAGCTCAACCTGATCAAGCGGGGCGCCAACTACGGCTGGCCCAGCTGCGAGGGCTCCTGCTCCGTCAAGGGCATGACCGGCCCGAAGGCCACCTTCAGCCCCGTCAAGGGCGTGCCGGCCCAGCTCGCCGTCGTACGCAACGTCCTGTACGTGTCGGCGCTGCGCGGGCAGCGGCTGTGGCGCGTCCCGATCGACGGCAACAGCGAACGCCTCGGCACGAAGAGCGCCTTCTACCCCGGAACGTACGGCCGGCTGCGCGCCATCGCCAAGGTGCCCGGCGCGAACGAACTGTGGGTCGGCACCAGCGACCTGGGATACGGCAACGACAAGATCCTCCGCGTCCCGATCAAGTGACCCGGCCCCTTCCCCGAGTAACCCGTCAAGTAACCCCACCAGAAGGGACGTACGACCGATGCACGAGACCAAGGAACCGCTGAAGCCGGTCGAGCAGACCCCCGCGACGACGGACGACACCACCTGGCAGGCCCCCGCCTTCGAGGTCGTCGACACCGCGCTGGAAGTCACCGCCTACTCGCTCAGCACCCGCTAGCCGCTGCCATGCTGCTGCTGGTACTCGGCACCGCCGCCGGCGGCGGCATCCCCCAGTGGAACTGCGCGTGCCCCGGCTGCTCCGGGGCACGCGCCCACCCGCACCGACGCCGCCGGCACGCCTCGCTCGCCGTACGCACCGGTGAGGGCCGCTGGTACGTCGTCAACGCGACCCCCGACATCGGCGACCAGATCGAGGTCCGGCCCGAGCTCCACCCGGGGCCCGGCCCCCGGCAGAGCCCGGTCGCCGGAGTGATCCTCACCGACGCCGAACTCGACCACACCCTGGGCATCGCCCGGCTGCGCGAGGCCGAGCGGCTCCAGGTGCTGGCGACGGCCCCGGTCCGGCAGACGCTCCTTGACCGCCTGCGCCTCGGCGAGGTGCTGGCGCCGTACACCGACGTGACCTGGCGGGAGCTGCCCGGGCGCGGCGCCGAGCCGCTGGACGGTGCGGGACACGGCCTCCAGGTCACCGGCATCCCGGTGTCCGGCAAGCGCCCGCGCTACGCCGCCGACGCCCCGGACGACGGCGCCTGGGTCGTCGCGCTGCGCCTGTACGACCCCGCCTGTGGCGCCTCGGTCCTCTACGCCCCGGCGCTGGCCGCCTGGCCCGACCGGCTCCAGCAGGCCGCCGCCGAGGCCGACTGCGTCATCGTCGACGGCACCTTCTGGGACGACGAGGAGCCCCGCCGCACCGGCATCTCCTCCCGCACCTCCACCGGCATGGGCCATCTGCCCATCGACGGCCCGGACGGCACCGCCGAGCGGCTGGCCGGCCTCTCCGCCCGGTGCCTGTACACGCACCTCAACAACACCAACCCCCTCGTCGACCCGGCCGCGCCCCAGCACAAGCGGCTCGCCCGGCTGGGCATCGAGGTGGCCCACGACGGGATGGTGATCGAGCCATGAACACGCCAGCTGCGAACACGACCCTCGCCCCGCCCGCGCAGCCCTGGAGCACCACGGAGTTCGAGGCGCGGCTGCGCGCGGTGGGGGAGCAGCGCTACCACCACCTGCACCCCTTCAACCTCCGGATGCACAGCGGCGACCTCAGCCCGGAGGAACTGCGCCGCTGGATCGTCAACCGCTTCCACTACCAGCGG
This sequence comes from Streptomyces sp. NBC_01092, assembly GCF_045039535.1. Taxonomy (NCBI): domain Bacteria; kingdom Bacillati; phylum Actinomycetota; class Actinomycetes; order Kitasatosporales; family Streptomycetaceae; genus Streptomyces; species Streptomyces sp. NBC_01092. The sequence goes on from NZ_CP108659.1 coordinate 6,382,136, forward strand.
CTCATCCCCGTCAAGGACGCCCTGATCACCGCGAAACTGCCCACCTCCGACCTGCGCCGGATGTGGCTGCGCCGCATCCAGGACCACGACGGGGCGCAGACCGGCGAGGGCGGCATCGAGCGCTGGCTGCGGCTCGGTGAGGCGGCCGGCCTGGACCGCGAGATGCTGCTGCGCGCCGACTCGGTGCTGCCGGGCGTACGGCTGGCGGTCGACGGCTACGTCAACTTCTGCCGGCTGCGTCCACCCCTGGAGGCCGTCGCCGCCTCGCTGACCGAACTGTCCGCCCCGGACCTGATGCGCACCCGCATCGACGCCTTCGAGCGCCACTACCCGTGGATCGACGCCGAGGGCCTCGCCTACTTCCGCACCCGTGTCTCCCAGGGGCGGCGCGACAGCCGCGAGGCGCTCGACCTGGTGATGGGCTGGGCCCGCACCCGCGACGACCAGGAGCGTGCCGTGGCCGCGCTGCGCTTCAAGTGCGACGTGCTGTGGTCGCTGCTGGACACCGTGGACGGGGCGAGCCGCGGGGAGCAGGAGTGAACGCGCCGCCCGGCACCGACTGGCGGCCCGCCCTGGCCCCCGCCATCGTGCGGCGCCACGACCCCGTACGGGACGCGGACCTGCTGCTCCTCCCGGAGCGCGTCGGCGTCCTGACGGGCTCGGCCGGCGCGGTGGTCGGCCTGTGCGACGGCACCCGCAGGGTCGGCGACATCGTCGAGGAACTGGCCGCGCGCTTCCCCGACGCCCCGGTGGCCACCGACGTCCCCCTGTTCCTGGAACGGCTGCGCACGGAGGGCTGGCTGCGATGACCCCGACCGATCCGCCGCCGGGCCCCGCCGCCGCGGCCCCCGCCCGACCCTGGGCCCTGCTCGCCGAGCTCACCCACGCCTGCCCGCTGCACTGCGGGTACTGCTCCAACCCCCTTGAGCTGACGCGCCGTTCACGCGAACTGACCACCGCACAGTGGACGGACGTGCTGCGCCAGGCGGGCGAGCTCGGCGTCGTCCAGATGCATCTGTCGGGCGGCGAGCCGCTGCTGCGACGGGACCTGACGGAGATCGTCGCCGCGGCCGAGGCGGCCGGCATCTACACCCAGCTGGTCACCAGCGGCGTGGGCCTGAGCGAGCCGCGCCTGGCCGCACTCGCCGCCGCCGGGCTGAAGAGCGTCCAGCTGTCCGTGCAGCACGCCGACCCGCGCGCCTCCGACCGCATCGCCGGACGCCGATCCTTCGCCGAGAAGGAACGCGCCGCCGAGCTGGTGCGGGCCGCGGGCCTGCCGCTCGGCCTGAACGTCGTCCTGCACCGCGAGAACCTCGACGCCCTGGACGCCCTCGTCGAACTGGGCGTGGCCTGGGAAGTGGACCGCATCGAGCTGGCCAATGCGCAGTTCTACGGCTGGGGCCTGCTCAACCGCGCCGCGCTGCTGCCCACCCGTGAGCAGCTCGCCGGGGCGCGGGAGGCGGTGCAGCGGTGGCGCGGGCGGCTCCCGAACGGGCCCGAGCTGGTCTGGGTCGTCCCCGACTACTTCGACGGCGTCGCCAAGCCCTGCATGGGCGGCTGGGGAGCGGTCTCGCTCACCGTCACCCCGGACGGCACCGTCCTGCCCTGCCCGGCCGCCGCCTCGCTGCCGGACCTGGACCCGCCGAACGTCCGGGACCACCCGCTGGACTGGATCTGGGACCACTCCAAGGCGTTCACCCGCTACCGCGGCACCGACTGGATGCCCGACCCCTGCCGCAGCTGCTCCCGCCGCGAGGAGGACTTCGGCGGCTGCCGCTGCCAGGCTTACGCGCTGACGGGGGACGCGGGCCGTACGGATCCGGCGTGCGGGCTCTCTGCGGACCATGGGCTGATCCGGGGGCTGGCCGAGGACGCCACGGACGGGCGCGGTCGCATCACGCGGCGCGCACCGGCCCGGCCCGAGGCGGTCGGTTCGGGCTGATCACACCGGGAACTCGAGCTGCGTGTCCGTCGCGGGGGGTGGCGGGACGGCCGGCCTCAGCCGGGCCCACTGTGCCGCGAGCAGCAGCAGGTAGTGCGGGTTGAGCACGACGTACCGGCGCCACAGCCGGCGCGGTTCCAGGCACAGCCGCCACAGCCATTCGAGCCCGCGCCGGCGCATCCACAGCGGTGGTCTGCGCAGGTTTCCCGCGTGGAAGTCGAACGCGGCACCGACCGCGAGCAGCGGCATCGGCAGCAGCGGACGCATGGCGTGCGCGAAGATCTCCTGGCGTGGGCAGCCGAGCCCGACCAGGACAAGGCGTGCCCCGGACTCGGTGATCCGTGTGGCGATCTCCAGGTCCTCGCCGGGGCGGGCGGCCCGGAACCCGGACGCCTCGCGGCCGGCGATCTTCAGCGCGGGCAGGGTGTTCTCCAGGTTCAGCACGAGACTTTCCAGCGTCGACTCCGTCGAGCCGTACAGATACACCGGGAGGCCCTCGTCGGCCGCGGCGCGCAGGACGTGCAGCGTCAGGTCCGGGCCGCACACCGGGTCCTTCAACGCCGTGCCGTGGAGCAGGTTCAGCGCCCAGCGCACGGGCTGGCCGTCGGGGGTCACCAGGTCGAAGGAGTTGAGGCGGGCTCCGTGCTCCCGGTCCAGCACGCCCGTCATCACGCCGTGCACGGCCAGCGCGGTGACCGCGAACGGGCGGCGTTGCCGGGCCGCGGTGAGCACGTCGTCCGTCGCCGAGGCATAGGTGGTCGCGTCGACGAGGACGCCGAGTACGTTCCTCTTCCCCGGGCCCGGCAGCACCCCGCCCTCTTTCACCGGACCGGCGTCCATCTGTCCATGTTGGCCTCGTGGATCTCGTTCATGATCATGGGGACGTCGTACATCAATTGCCATGCGGGATAGTGCGACTCGAAACGCGCGTTGGAGCTGATCCACCAGATGTGGTCGCCGGTGCGGGGAGTCTCGACGTGCTCGACCCGCACCTCGTTCCCGGAGATCTTCTCGGCCAGTGCGATCGCTTCGAGATTGGAGGTGTTGGAATGCCGGCCGCCGCCGAGGTTGTAGACCTCCGCGCTGCGCGGGTTGCGGAAGAACGCCTCGAACGCGGTGACGACGTCGTGACTGTGGATGGCGTCCCGTACCTGTTTGCCCTTGTACCCGATGAGCTTGTACGTACGTCGCTCCATGGCGCAGCGCATCACATAGGCGAGGAACCCGTGCAGTTCCGTGGCGGAGTGGCCGGGGCCGGTGAGGGTGCCGCCGCGGAAGCACGCCGTCCGGAGTCCGAAGTAGCGGCCGTACTCCTGGACCATGATGTCCGCGGCCACCTTGGAGGCGCCGAACACCGAGTGCAGGCAGGCGTCGATCGACATGTCCTCGCGGATGCCGGCGGCGTAGTGGTGGTCCTCGGTGATCTCCCAGCGTGTCTCCCGCTCCACCAGCGGCAGGGAATTGGGGCGGTCGCCGTACACCTTGTTGGTGGAACAGTGGATCAGCGGGGCGTCGGCGCAGTGCTCGCGGACGTTCTGCAGCACATTGAGGGTGCCGCCGGCGTTGATGTCGAAGTCCAGCAGGGGGTCGCGTGCCGCCCAGTCGTGGGAGGGCTGGGCCGCGGTGTGGATGACGACGGCGATGTCCCGGCCGTATTTCCGGAACACGGCCGCCAGCGCGTCCCGGTCGCGAATGTCCACGTCGCGGTGCGTGTAGACGCTGCCGAGGTCCGCCGACAGGCGTCGCACGTTCCACGCGGTAGAGGCTTCGTGCCCGAAGAACCGTGAGCGCATGTCGTTGTCGATGCCGACGACATCGAGTCCCAGGCGCGCGAAGTGCCGTACCGCTTGGGAACCGATCAGACCGGCCGAGCCGGTCACCACCGCGACACTCATGCAATCGCCTCCTGAGGAGAGCTGACCAAGGGATCCTGTTCCGGCTCCCGCCGGACACGGGCCCGCCGCGACCGTTCGCCGGCGAGGAGAATTCCGGCCGCCCAGAAGAAGGGAGCGGCGCCGAAGGGCGATTCGAGGATGACGCCCAGCAGGGCGACGATGAGCAGGGAGACCACCAACAGCACGCACAACGACGTCAGTTCGTCGGGCGGACCTCGGCGGACGGTTCTGACGGCAATGGTCACAAGACTCGCCAGCAGGGCGACGACGACGGTGAGGCCGACGAAGCCGAGCCGGGCAAAGGTGGTGAGCAGGTAGTTGTGCGGGGAACGCACCCCCATTCCCCGGCCGATGGGGAGATCGCCGTTGGACTGTTGCAGAAAGTCCGGTCCGAATCCCACGCCGACGGCCGACCGCACGGGATCGTCGAGGGTGTACGTCAGGACCCGCTCCCAGGCGATCAGCCGTGCGCGGGTGGTGCCGTGCGCGTTCTCCACGAGCTCGGAGGACGCTGTGGCGGTCTCGTTGAGTGCCAGGAGGCGTTGGCCGGCCGGGGAGATCGGAAGCACCGCCACCGTGGCGAGGACGGCGATCGCGCCGAGCAGCACCGCACGAAGCCGGAGGCGCCCGTCACCGGCCGCCCTGAGCATGACGGCCACCAGCACACACGCACAGCACGAGAAGAGCCCGGCTCTGTTCACCTGGGCCAGGCCCGTCACCAGCGCGGCGGCCGTCACCGAGGCGTGCAGCCAGATCCGCCCCCGCCTCATCCGCAGGATCGACAGGCCCGCCAGCACACCGAGCACCGCCACGTCGAAGTCGGTCCTGATCTCGAAGACGCGGGTACTGCCCACGCTCGGCAGGGTCGCGACGAAGGCCGGTGCGAGCGTCGCCACGACCATCCATGCCAGGTGCAGCAGCAGTCCCCCGTGGAGCAGCCGGACCGTGCGCTCCCGGCCGCGGTCACCCGATCGCTGGTAGGCACCCGCGGACAGATAGGCGATGGCCACGTAGGCGAAGGGCGCCGCGTCCCGCAGGGCCACCCGCAGATCGTCCTGCACGGTGAGCAGCCGGAACCCCGTCACCAGCAGCAGCAGTCCGATGAGGACTCCCGGCCCGTGGACGCGCTCGGACCCTTTCCCGGAGAGCAACGCCGTCCAGGTGGCGGCCAGGAAGGCGGCACACAGCAGGAAGTCGCCGATGTACAGCGGTCCCACATGAATGTGCGAACCCCAGCGGCTCCCGGCGAGCAGAACGGTGACCGCGACCACTCCGGCGACCGGCCGGCGGTCCGCGGCGGGTCCTGGTTCGGCCGCCGAGGCCCCGGACGGGCGGTGGCGCACGGGCGGCATGCGCGCGGCCACGTCAGTCCTCGGATACGCCATGTCCACTCTCGCTGTCACGAATCGCCCTCGTTCGCCTGCCTGGCCACGCAGGCCCTCCTACGGGGTGGGCGCCGCGACGCGGCCACGGGCGACGTGCGTCGCCTCCTCGTACGCCTCCGAGATACGGGTGAGCCAGGCCTGCTCCGTGAAGTGGTCGGCATAGATCCGCCGGCAGTGGTCACGCAGCCGGGGGAAGCGGGTGGCCGCCTCGGCCAGGACCGGGGCGAGGGGCTCGTCCCACGTCGTGACCAGGCCGGTGCCGTGGTCCCGTACTGCCTCGGCCACCGACGAGCCCTCGAACGCCAGGACCGGCAGCCCGGCCGCCAGGGCCTCGACATGGACACAGGGCTGGACCTCGTACCAGCGACTGGGGAAGACCAGCCCGCGGTAGGAAGGCATCCGTCGGCACAGTTCCGCCCGGTCGAGTTGGCCCACGAAGCGGACGGAGGCGGGGGCCGTCGCCCGGCAGGCGGCGAGGAGTTCGCCGTCGCCGATGACGTCCAGCGGCTCGTGGGCCGGCCACTGGCGCAGCAGTTCCAGGACACCCTTCTCGGCCGAGAGGCGCGCGGCGACGAGCCAGCGGCCGTTGTCGGGGCCCGGTGTGTCGCCGGACAGCGGTGCGTCGACGAAGTTGGGGACGAGCAGCAGGCGCTCGGCGGGCACGCCGGCGCCCCGGTACGTCCGCTCGCTCAACCGGGAGTTCACCACGAGCCGGTCCGCGCGGGCCAGCAGCGGGTCGCGTGCGGGGCCGTGCCGTCCGGCCCAGGCCAGCGGCAGCGTCGCGGCCCGGGAATCGCGGTAGCAGCCGTGCCGCAGGGCCGCCCACCGGTCGCCGTCGGGGCAGCGTGTGCACACCGCGCCCGCACGGTACAGGGTCGCCGCGGCACACATCGGCCGGTAGTTGTGCAGGGTCGCCACGAGCGGGCCCGCCCATTGCCGTACCCAGGAGCGCCCGTAGTTGGGGAAGAGGTTGTGGACGTGCACGAGATCGGGGGCGTACGCACGTACCTGGGCCAGCGGGTTGCTGCCCCTGCCGGACGCCACACGTGCCGCCGCCCGCAGGGGGTAGAGCGGATCACGCGCCAGTTCGTCGGTGTGGGCGTCGAACAGTTCCACCTCGTGGCCCGCCGCCCCGAGCGCGCGCACCTGATCCCGTACGAGCGCGTTCTCCCCGCTGGGCGTCGCGGCGGTGTAGAAGCTGTGGACCACCGCGATCCTCACAGCAGCGTGCCTTCGGTCGTGGTGCCCGGGGTCCTGGGCACCACCGCATCGGTATCAGCCACGACTAGCTCCTCCGGCCGTCACGGATCAACTCGGGCATGACGGACAACCTTGCGCAACCGTTGACTCTCCGTGACGTTTGGGGAAGGTGGCCGCGGTGAGTCCACCCGCCTGGCCGAGCGAACGGGGAAGCGGTGGTCGTCACCCGGTTCGAGAGGCTGATGCTGCTCATCGGGTGATCGTTTTGTTGTGATGAGCGTCGCCGTCCGCCTCGCCGTGCATGTGTCAGAGACACTCGGTGCCGTCCGCAGCCTGCCGCGCCTCGCATGAGGCCCTGGACCTCACGGCCACCGTCGTCGGCTTCATCCCATGGACAGGCGCACGGACCCCAAGTGATCCGCTGGAGCCGGTTGGAGATGGTGGCAGTGACTGTTCGGGGAGACGTGCCCCATGTGCCGCTGCCGGGGCGCACGCGGATGCGCTCCGACGGGAGTCCGTCGCGCGTGAGGCGAAGACGGCGCGGCAAGCCGGCCTGGTACGCGCCGACCACGGTCGTCGTCGACGTGATCGGCGCGGCCGTGCCGGTGTACGCGGCCTTCCGTCTGTTCGACCAGGCACACGCCGTGTACTACGCGGCGGTCGTGTCCGTGGCCTGGGTCCTCGTACGGGCCGCGCGCACGCGGTACGGCTGGCGCGCCCTGGGGGAGCGCGGCCACGCTCAGCCCCTGCTGCGGGACGGCATGGTCCTGGTGGCGCTGCTCACCGCGGTGAGGGCGGCGACCGGCGAGGACTCCCCCCGCCATCTCGTGCCGTCCGCCCTGGTCGTGTGTCTCGCGTTCACCGCCGCCTGCCAGACCCTGACGCACCGCCACCTCCAGGCGCGCCGACGTGACGGACGAGGGGTCCGCCGGGCCCTGGTGATCGGTGAGACGGCCGCCCTCAACGGCCTGGTCAACCGTCTCTCACGCCGCACCGACCACGAGTTCGTCGTGGTCGGCGTGTGCCCGATCGGCGACGACACCCCCAACCTGATCGCCCCGGTCGCGGCACGGCTGGCCCGGCGGCTTCCCGCGCAGCTGTCCGACGACTCCGTGCCGGTGCTGGCGTCGGTCCGTGGGCTGGAGGTGGACCTGGTCTTCGTCGTGTCCGGACCGACCATGGCCGCCGAGCGACTGCGTCGGCTGTCATGGGCCCTGCACGAGGACGGCTGTCCGCTCGTCGTCGTCCCCGGTCTGACCGAGGTGGTGCAGCGCCGGGTCACCGTCGCGACCCTGGCCGGCCTGACGACGCTCCACGTGACTCCGCCGGCCCGCGGCGGCGCCCTCCTGGCGAAGGGCATGCTCGACCGTGCGGGTGCCGCGGTGCTGCTGGTGCTGTTCGCCCCGGTGTTCGCCGTGGTGGCGATCGCCGTGCGGCTGGACTCGCCGGGCGCGGTCCTGCACCGCCAGATCCGTGTCGGGCACCAGGGTCGCCACTTCACCCTGGCGAAGTTCCGCACCATGGTCGCCGACGCCGAACAGCTCAAGCACGAGCTTGCGAAGACCAACGAACACGACGGGCTGATGTTCAAGATGCGTCGCGATCCCCGGACCACGCGGGTGGGCCGGGTACTGCGCCGCTTCTCGCTGGACGAGCTCCCCCAGTTGGTCAACGTGGTGCAGGGTCACATGTCCTTGGTGGGACCGAGGCCGCCGCTGCCCGAGGAGGTCGCGCAGTACAACGAGGTGGAGCTGCGGCGGCTGTGCGTCAAGCCGGGGCTCACCGGGCTGTGGCAGATCAGCGGACGCTCCGACCTGTCCTGGGACGAGACCGTGGCCCTGGATCTGCACTACGTCGACAACTGGTCTCCCGCCGTCGACCTCGGCATCCTCTCCCGTACCCTGCGCGCTGTCGTCGAGGGAAACGGCGCCTACTGACCGGGAGCCGGCGGGCGCGTGAGCGCGGCCGGCAGCAGCCCGCGTTCCCGGGCGACCCGGACGCCGTGCAGGGCCGCCCCGAACCGCACACAGCACAGCGCCAGCATGGCCGCGGCAGCCAGCTGGGCCGCGAGGATCACCGGCCCGGGGCAACTGCCCTCCAGCACCCGCTGCACGGACCACAGGGCGGTCCAGATCAGACCGGAGAGCGTGGCCGCCTGAGCGTAGCCCTGCGCGACCGGCCGCCGGACCGTGGGGAAGAGCCGGTTCAACCACACGTAGAACAGAGCCTGTTTGACGAGCTGGCTCACCAGCACCGCCGTCATCAGCCCCTGCACCCCGCCGCCCAGGAACAGCGCGACGAAAGTGCCGGCGACGAGCACCAGCAACTGCACCAGATGGATGATCACCTTGCGGCCCACCGCGCCCATGGCCTCCACCAGCGTGCCCGAGATCTGCGCCACCAGGCCGAGCACGCTGATCAGGCCGAGGATCGGCATCAGCGCCGCGCTGCCCCGCCACTGGCCGCCGAGCAGCAGGGCCACCAGCTGCTCGCTGCTCGCGCCGATCACCGCCCACAGGGAGAACAGGACGAGCGTGGTCACGGCCATGGCGTCGGCGTAGGAGGCGGCGAGCCGGCCGGTCTCGTGCTGGATGCGGCTCAGGGCGGGCAGGAGCACCTTGCTCGCCGCCTGCTGGATCTGCTGCAGCGGAAACGACGCCAGGAGCGCGGCGCGGTCGTAGAGCCCCGCGGCGGCGACGCCCACGTAGCGGCCGATGGCGAGCTTGGGCAGGTCGGCGGTGAGGTATTCCAGGAAGCCGTTCACCGACACCTTGCCGCCGAAGCGCATCACCTCGCGCATCGCGCGCACGTCGAACAGGGGGCGCAGGGAGTGCCTGACCATGGCGTAGGACAGCAGGGCCAGCAGCAGGTTCCAGCCGAGGGTGCCGTAGACGAGGCTCCACACGCCCGCGCCGAGCAGGGCGGAGGTGATGCCGACGACGCAGTAGCCGACGACGAAGGAGAAGAAGTCGGTGAGGGCGACGGCCCGGTAGCGCATGCTCCGGCTCAGCAGCCCGGTCGAGGTGGCACCCAGAGCCGTGATCAGCAGACCCAGGGCAAGTGCCCGGATCATGCCGGTCAGTTCTGAGGGTCCTCGGACCAGTTCGGTGCCGTACGGCGCAATGAGCCACACCGCCGCGGAGCAGCAGCTGCCGACGGTGAGGGCCAGGGCGAAGATCACGCGCACGTCGCGGCCGGTCAGCGAGGGCCGCTGAACCACCGCTGAACTCACCCCGCCCTGTGCGAAGTGGTGAGCGAAGCGCGGCACCAGATAGGCCAGGGCCATCAGTCCGAAGTCCTCGGGTGTGAGCAGCCGCGCCATCGTGGCCGCATAGGGGATCTGGACGGCGGCGGCCGCCACGCCGGCGAAATAGGTCCAGCGCATTCCCCGGACCGTGACGGACGTCAGCTGCGTCATGGGGACAGGATCCAGTCACCCGGCGCGGCGAAATGCGCGACGCGCGGGCCACCCATTCACACGTGCGAGTGATCGGCCGGCTCGCGGCAATGCACGATGTGCCGCCTCATCGCCGAATTCCTGTCCGCCGCCGGCTGTCCGCCAAACAGTGCACAGCCTTTTCCCGCCCCAGGAAGAAGCGACCATCCGCTTATATCCTTTCGAGGCTCCGCGTGAGCATCTCCCTCCCCTCTTGTAACCCTGGAGAAAAGCCATGCGCGTTGCCGTGACAGGTGGCGGCGGTTTTCTCGGTTCGCATCTGTGTGAGGCGCTGCTGCGGCGTGGAGACGCCGTGGTGTGCCTCGACGACCTCAGTACGGGCCGTCCCGAGAACATCGCAAACTTGCGGAAATACCCTGCATTCGAATTCATCCACGCCGATGTGAGCGTGACCGTGGACGTCCCCGGTCCGGTCGACGCCGTCGCCCATCTCGCGAGCCCGGCGTCACCCCCGGACTATCTGAGGCTGCCCCTGCAGACCCTCGCCGTGGGAAGCCGGGGTACCGAGAACGCCCTCGAACTGGCCCGGCGCGCAGGCGCCCGGTTCCTCATGGCGTCCACGAGCGAGGTCTACGGCGATCCGCTCGTCCATCCTCAGGAGGAGAGCTACTGGGGGAACGTCAACCCAGTCGGACCGCGCAGCGTCTACGACGAGGCCAAGCGGTACGCCGAGGCCCTGTCCCTCGCCTACCACCGCACACACGGCGTCGACGTGGGCATCGTCCGGATCTTCAACACCTACGGCCCGCGCATGCGCCCGCACGACGGCCGGGTCGTCTCCAGCTTCATCGCCCAGGCCCTCGGCGGCGAACCGCTGACCATCTACGGAGACGGCAAGCAGACCCGCAGCTTCTGCTACGTGAGCGACCTGATCCGTGGCCTGGTGGCGATGCTGGACTCGGCCGAGACCGGCCCGATCAACCTCGGCAACCCCGAGGAGTGGACGGTGGCCGATCTCGCCGATCTCGTCCTCGGGATCACGGGCTCGGACTCGGAGATCCGGTATCAGGCGCTCCCCGTGGACGACCCGGTCCGCCGCCGCCCGGACATCGGCCGCGCCGGCGCACACCTGCGCTGGCACCCGGAAGTACCGGTCGCGCAGGGCGTACGGCGGACGGTGGAGTGGTTCCGCGGCCGGGCGGGCGACGCCGCGGCCGAGGAGAGGTGACCATGCCCGGTCGCACCACGGTCCTGGTGACCGGTGGCGCCGGATTCATCGGCAGCCACACCTGTGTCGAACTCCTCGATCACGGCTACGACGTGGTGGTGGTGGACGACTACTCCAACAGCTCGCCCGGCGCGCTGGACCGCGTTGCGAAGATCGCCGCCCGCCCGCCGGCCGCCGTCCACGAACTCGACCTGCTCGACCGGCGCGCGCTGTCCCGGGTGTTCGACGAGCACCGCATCGACGCCGTCATCCACTTCGCGGCGAGAAAGGCCGTGGGGGAGTCCGTCGAACTGCCCGTCGAGTACTACGACACCAACGTCGGCGGCACCACGGCACTGCTGCGCGCGATGCGCGACCACGAGGTCCACCGTCTGGTGTTCTCGTCCTCCTGCTCGATCTACGGCAACGCCACCCGCGTCCCGATCACCGAGCAGGACCCGGCGGCCCCCACCAACCCGTACGCCGCCTCGAAGTGGCTCTGTGAGCAGATGCTCGCCGATATCTGCCGACACGTGCCCGAGCTGTCCGTCCTGGCCCTGCGCTACTTCAACCCGGTCGGTGCGCACCCCGGCGGACTGCTCGGTGAGGTGCCCCGGACAGCAGTGCCCAACAACGTGATGCCCTACCTCGCCCGGGTCGCCGCCGGCAGGCTCCCGAAGCTCAGCGTTTTCGGCGACGACTACCCCACGGCCGACGGCACGGGGGTGCGCGACTACATCCATGTGATGGATGTCGCCGAGGGCCACCGTGCCGCACTGGAACACCTCGACGACGACACCGGCATGCGCGTCTTCAACCTCGGTACGGGACAGGGCACCTCGGTGCTCCAACTCGTCGCCGCCTTCCAGCGCGCCTGCGGCAGGCCGATCCCGTACGAGATCACCGCTCGCCGGCCCGGAGACGTACCGGCTCTCATCGCCGATCCCGCTGCCGTGGCCCGTGCCTGGGACTGGACCACGAGAAGGGACCTCGCCGCGATGTGCGAGGACGCGTGGCGGTTCCAGGAGCTCAACCCGTCCGGCTATCCGGACTGACACAGAAGAGGCCAGCGAGATGCGACTGACCGTCATCGGAACGGGATACCTCGGTGCCGTGCACGCCGCGTGCATGGCGGAACTCGGACACGAGGTGCTGGGCGTCGACATCGACGCCGAGAAGATCGCGGCCCTCGGTGAGGGCAGGGTGCCCTTCTACGAGCCAGGTCTGCAGGACGTTCTCGGCAGAGCCGTCGACTCGGGGCGACTGCGCTTCACCACCGCCCTCGACGAGGCGGCCGACTTCGGCGACGTGCACTTCGTCTGCGTGAACACCCCGCAGCGCCGGGACTCGCCCGCCGCCGATCTGCGGGCGGTCGACGCCGTCATCGAGGGGCTCGCGCCCCGGCTGCGACGCCCGTGCCTCATCGTGGGCAAGTCCACGGTCCCCGTGGGGACCACCGCCCGGCTCGGTGCGCGGGTCGAGGAGCTCGCCCCGCGGGGGCAGGACGTCGAGGTCGCCTGGAACCCGGAGTTCCTGCGGGAGGGCTTCGCCGTGCAGGACACGCTCCGCCCCGAGCGGCTGGTGGTCGGCGTCCGGTCCGCGGGGGCCGACCGGATCCTGCGCGAGGTGTACGCGCCGTTGCTGCGGGTCGGCGTGCCGTACATCAGCACCGGACCGGCCACCGCCGAGCTGGTGAAGGTCGCGGCCAACTCGTTCCTCGCCACCAAGATCTCGTTCATCAACGCCATGGCCGAGGTCTGCGACGCCACGGGTGCCGATGTGACCACCCTGGCCGACGCCCTCGGGTACGACACCCGCATCGGCCGCCGCTTCCTCTCGGCCGGGGTCGGCTTCGGCGGCGGTTGCCTCCCCAAGGACATCAGGGCGTTCACGGCCCGCGCCGAGGAACTCGGCGTCGGCGCCGCGGTGTCGTTCCTGCACCAGATCGACGCCATCAACACCCGGCAGCGGCGCCGCACCGTCGACATCGCCCGGGACATGGCGGGCGGCGGGTTCGAGGGACGCCGTATCGCCGTCCTCGGTGCCACCTTCAAGCCCGACAGCGACGACGTCCGTGACTCGCCCGCCCTGGCCGTCGTGGCCGCGATCCACCGTGAAGGTGCGGACGTACGGCTCCACGACCCGCGGGGAATCGACAATGCGCGGGCCGTCCTGCCCCTGCTCGACTACGTCCCCGACGTGGTCAAGGCGTGCGAGGGCGCCGATCTCGTCCTGCATCTGACCGAGTGGTCCGACTACCGCCGGATCGACCCCGCCGAACTCGCCGCTGTGACGCCCTCGCGCAGGATCCTCGACGCGCGCAACGCCCTCGACGCGGCCCTGTGGAGGTCGGCCGGCTGGACGCTGCGGGCGCTCGGCCGGCCGACGCCGCAGCCTCTGCCGAGCCAGCAGACCGCCGCCGGGCACGAAGCACCCGTCTGCTCGGCCGAGCCGGGGTGATCCGGCGTCCTCGGTCTGGGGCCTGTCCGGCGGATCATGCCGGCGTCGCGGGGCCTGGCACGCCCTCCCCCAGAGGGGGTACCCCCAGCGGCGTTGTCGTCACTCGCCGACTCCCCCACTCTCGACTCCGCTCGAGCGGGGGGACCCCCATCGCGTCGACTCCCTCCTCCGCCTTGCAGCTGGACGCACCAGGCCCCGCTCACCCTGCGCTGATGGGATGCCGTTCCTTGCAGCCGGCCTGATCCGCCGGACAGGCCCTAGACACCGGGAGCGCTCTGAGCAACGACGCGTGGCGCGCGCCCCAGCGGCAGCCGCATCGCGATACGGCGCAGCGTGTAGGACGGCCGGGCCAGCAGGGCGAGAGCGCACAGCGCCGCCGCCTTGCCGTACCGGCGCTCCATCACCAGCAGACCGGCGGCGCGGAAACGCCGGGCCGCGCCGTCCCGCCGCCGCTGCGCTCTCGTGAGGCGGTAGGAGGCCACGAACGACTCCAGGTCGGGTGCCTGCCGGCCTTCGAGCCGTGCCGTGGCCCGCTGCTCGACGAACCGTACGAGCATCATCATCTCGGCGGGTTGCCGGGCCGACATGGAGTCGGCGTGCACCCGGTAGGCGCCCAGCGGCCGCATGACCGTGGCAACCGGTCCGGCCACGGCCAGCCGGGCCATGAGGTCCAGGTCGGCGACGGGGGGAAGCGACTCGTCGAACCCTCCGGCGTCCCGCACGGCGTCGGTGCGGGAGAGCAGGGAGGAGATGGGGAACGGCATCAGCTGACCGCGCCGCAGGCGCTGCAGGGCGGCGGCATCCCGCGCGTTCTCCCCCGCTCGGCCCAGCAGTCGGCCGCTGCCGGAGAGGTACTGGAAGACCGCGCCGACCGCCACGACGTCACGATCGCCGCGCAGAACGGCGAGCTGCTCGGCGAGCTTGTCCGGATACCAGAGATCGTCGGCGTCCAGGAAGGCCACGAACTCACCCCTGGCGAGGGCGAGACCACGATTACGGGCACCCGCGACTCCCCGGTTGACGCCCCGGTCGACCCGGACACGCTCGTCGGCGACGCGCTCGGCGATCGCCGCTCCGCCGTCCGTGGACCCGTCGTCCACCACGATGACGTCCAGCTCCCGATGCGTCTGGTCCAGGACGGACGCGAGACACGCCTCGATGTACTTCTCCGTGTTGTGCAGGGGGATGATCACTGATACGAGCATGGTCGCCTCTCGGACGTCGGCACGGATTCTCGATCAGCCCCCGGCTCTCGGGGGCAGAATGGCGCGGTAGAGCTCCTCGGCGGTCTCCGCCTTCGCCGACCAGGTGTGTTTCCGTGCCCACGCCAGCGCGGCTCGTTCCATGCAGTGGCGGGCGTGCTGGTCCTTGAGCACACCGCTGAGCGCCCAGGCCAGGCGCTGGGGCAGGTCGGAGGGGTCGCCGAGCGGCACGGAGATCGCCCCGCCCGGTGCCGAGAAGTCACTGATGCCGTGGTGGCCGAGATGAACGACGGGAAGGCCTCTGGCCCACGCCTCCAGGGTCTGGGTGCTGGAGGAGTCCCGCAGGCTGGTCATCAGGAACGCATCGGCCTCGTCACAGGCGGTGAAGACCTCTTCGCGGGGCAACAGGCCCCGGAATTCGACCGATTCACCCACCCCCAGCCGTTGCGCGAGCTGTTCCAGGGACGGCCGTAGAGGCCCGTCGCCGAGGACCACCAGACGGGCGTCCGGAATCTCCGACCGCAGATGTGCGACGGCCCGAACCGCCAGCTCAGGAGTTTTGCGCGGATGCAGCCTGCCGACCCACAGCACGGTGGGCGGGCGATCGGACCGGGCCGGTGGGGCCTCGGCCGGCTCCCGGATCAGCGACTCCTGGATACCGTCGGCCAGCATCAGACGGGTGGTGGCACGGCTCAGCTCACGGGCCCGCCGTTCCGTGTCCCGGTTGGTCGCCAGCACCACGGCCGCGTCACGAAGGGTCATACGGCACGACTGCCGACGGCTCAGACAGCGCACCCACAGCCACGTCCGCAACGCCTCCTGCGGGTAGGCGGCGCCCAGGTAACGCCGATGACTGTGCGGCGCGATCTGGCCACCGCCGACGGGACCGAACACCAAGGGCGGCCCCAGGTGACGCAGGGCCGAGCCACCTTGCAAAGACCCGTACGAGACGTGGTGCACGAGGTCGGCCCTGTCGAGGCCGTGGCCGCGGGCGTACGCCAGCGCCCGGCGCTGCCATCGGTCGTAGCGCTTGACCTCCGCGGCCATGCCGCTCAGCGGGCCGGGCAGCAGCCCGGTCCACCTGGGCGCCCGCGGTTCCGGGATGACGTGCAGCTTGATGCGTTCGCCCACCTCCCCCAGGTCCGCCACCCGGCGCTCGGCGTGCCGCACGCTGTCGAATTCGGGGTGTGTCAGCACCTCGACGGTGTGCCCGCGTCTCGCCAGTGACTCGGTCCAGCCCCAACCGATGGCGGGTTCGCTGCCCCGCGTCGGATCGCAGGTGAACGCGACCAGGACGATACGCAGTCCGGCAGCCCCATTGTCGATGTTTCTACGCATGAAGACCCGTCCATCCGCCGTGCGGAGCCCTCTTCTGCCGCCAGGCATATTGCGCAGGAACGGCATGGAATTCGGCGCCGAAACATTCTTCTCAATACATTTTCGGGGCTATTTCCCCCGATCGGCTCCCATCGGTGCGTGCGCGGGTGTGCCCACGGCTCGTGGTTGCCGAATACGAGGGCATGGAGCGCCTATTCTGCTCGCGCATACACCGACGAACACGCGCAAAGCGAAATGAATTCGCTCCTGTGAGGGGTGCCCGTTGGACCTTCGTGGATATCTCAAGATGCTCGCCAGACGCTGGCCGACTGCTCTGATCTGTCTGTTGCTGGGCATCGGCGCGGGCGAGGCGGTGACCGTGCTGACCACGCCGGTCTACGAGGCCCGGTCCCAGCTCTTCGTCGCCACCCGCACCGGCGTGGAGACCGACGACCTGAACCAGGGGCAGTCCTTCTCGCAGGCCCGCGTCCAGTCGTACGCGGCGATCGTCGGCACCCGCCCGGTGACCGGGTACGTGGCACGCCAGCTGGGACTCAAGTCCACGCCGGAGCAGCTCGCGTCCCGCATCACCGCCGAGGCCCCGCTCAACACCGTGCTCATCAACATCACGGTGCGCGACACGGATCCGGCACGTGCGGCGCGTATCGCCAACGCCGTCGCGAGCCGCTTCATCACCGTCGTCGAGAAACTGGAGACGCCGAAGCAGAAGCCCGCGCCCCGCGGGGCGCGCAAGGCGTCCAAGCCCCCCGCCGCGCCCACCTCGCCCGTCTCGCTCGGTGTCACCGAGCAGGCGAGCGTCCCCACGAAACCCGTGTCGCCGAAGCGGCTGCTCGACCTGGTGGCCGGCATGCTCGGCGGGCTGCTGCTCGCCGCCGGGGCCGTCGCGCTGCGCGAGGCGCTGGACACCACCGTCAAGACCGGCGACGCGCTCGGAGAACTCACCGCACTGCCGGTCCTCGGTTCGATCCCGTACGACAGGACCTCGGCCCGGCAGCGGATCGCGATGGACGGCGCCGGCAGCTCCGTACGCGCCGAAGCGTTCCGCAAGCTGCGTGCCAACCTGCAGTTCGCACAGATCGACGACCGCCCCCGGGTGATGGTCGTGACCAGCCCGGTGCCCGGCGAGGGCAAGTCCACCACCGCCGTCAACCTGGCGCTCTCCCTCACCGATACGGGGATGCGGGTCTGCCTCGTCGACGCCGACCTGCGCCGCCCGGCCGTGGCAGGCACCTTCGGGCTCGTCCAGGACGCCGGTCTGACCACGGTGCTCATCGGGCAGGCGCGGGTCGAGGACGTGATGCAGCAGGCGGGAGGCCGGCTCGCGGTGCTCACCAGCGGGGCCGTGCCGCCCAATCCCACCGAGCTGCTCGCCTCCGAACGCATGGGGGAGCTGCTGCGCGAACTCGCCGGCAGCTACGACGTGGTCGTCGTGGACAGCGCCCCTCTGCTGCCGGTCGCCGACACCATCGGGCTCGCCCCGCTCGTCGACGGTGTGCTGCTCGTGGTGCGCGCGTCCCACACCGGTCGCGACCAGATCCGCAGCGCCGCCGACTCGCTGAACCGGACCGGCGTACGCGTCCTCGGCACCGTGTTCAGCATGGTCGCCGCCTTCAAGGGCAAGGGCTACGGCTATGGCTACGGGTACGGCGCCGAACTGCCCGTGCCCCGCCCCGGGGCCGGCCGGGAGGGATCCGCCGAAGGCGCCGGGGCCGCCGCGCAGCCCGTCGCCGGCGAGAAGGGAGCGTCCCTGTGACCGCCTTCGAAGTCCTGTTCATCTGCACCGGCAATCTGCACCGTTCCCCGCTCGCCGAGCGGCTGCTGGCCGCCGTATTGCCGGAGCCCGGCTTCCGCGTGCGCAGCGCGGGCACCGGAGCCCGGCCGGCGCCGCTTGACCACGTGACGAGCACGATCCTCACGGAACTCGGGGGCGACGCGCGCGATTTCACCGCCCGGCCCCTGGCGGCCGGCCATGTCGAACGGGCCGACCTGGTGCTCGGGCTGGAGCGGTGCCACCGGGAGGCGGCGGTGCGGCTCTGCCCGCTGGCGCTGCGCCGTTGCTTCACCCTCCGCGAGTTCGTCCGGCTCTCGGCCGGGACCCGGGCGGGCACACCGGGCGAGGCGGTCCGGCTGGCGGCGACCCGGCGCGGCGAGGTGCCGCCCGTACCGGGAGAGTCGGACGGCATCGCCGACCCGCATGGCGCCCTGCCCCATGTGCACCGGGCGCGGGCCCTGGAAGTCCGTGCGGCGGTGCTGACGCTGGCCGCGATCCTGGATCCGGCCGCCTCGCATCACCTGCCGGGCGGCGACGACGGGAACCCCGACGCGTTCAGCGTCGCCGAGCGCGTGCCGAGCGGACGCGCGGCCGACTGAGCCCTGGGCTCAGCGACCGCACGGACGCGCGGGCTTGACGGTCGCCTTGAGCGGCGTCACCAGGGCCTGCCGCAGAATCGTCGGGGGGCGGTCGGCCTCGGGTTCGTGCAGGTGCAGTACCAGCGTGCGCGTGGACTGCCGGGGGAGCTCCAGGTCGAGGGTGTACACCGGGTGGCCGCGTTCGAAGCCGGGGATCGGCTCGATCGGTTTGCCGTCCAGGGTGGCCCGCGTCAGCTTCGCCCCTGTGCCGGCGTAGTAGGAGACCAGCAGCCGGTTGTCACCCGGGCGGGTGCGGTAGGGCGGGGCGTCCACGCGCTGGGTGACGTAGTGGGGGAGCCCTGAGGCCGGCGCCCGGTTGGTGAGCGTCACCGTCGTGGTGACCGCGCGGCCCTTGTCCGTGCAGGCACCCGGCTCCCACACGAGACTCCGGTCCAGGTAGTAGTCCAGCTTGGTGCCCGCCCCGTTGTTCAGGACGAGTCCCGCGAACGGTCCGGGCGCGTCGGGCAGCGCGCCACCGAACGGCCGTGCCTCCAGCAGCCGCTGCTCGCCCGGGTGCGCGCTCCACACCTGGAGCCGGCCCGCGCGCTGTACGTCGTGCACGGCCCTCAGCAGCGCCGGGAGCAGACGCGGATCGTCGAACGCGGTCATCATCTCCCCGGCGGCGGCCCGCGCGGCCTCGACGAAGAACGACTTCCGCTCGGCGACGTCCGAGTACTTCGAGTAGCTGTCCCGCTCGGTGAGGTCCACGGCGTTGTCAGCGGTCAGAGCGCTCCCGTCGGGCAGCCGGGCCGGCCCGGTGGCACGCAGCAGCATGCCGAGCGAGGCCGGATCGATCGCGATCGCGCCGTCCAGCGCCCGGCCGGTCTTTGCGCGCCAGTACGAGGTCCAGATACGGCCGGCGTACGGGAAGTGCGGACTCATGTTGGAGTTCGCCCACACGCTCTGGGGGCCGTTGTGCCCGTACTGGGCCGCGAACTCGGCCCCCAGGTCCACCTTCGCCCGGACGTCGATCTCGGTGTTGTTGCCGAAGTGCTCGAACGACAGCTTGCCCCGGTCTGCCCGCAGCACCGCGAAGGCACCCGGGAGGCCGCCCGTGCCCCGGGCCTCGGCGATGTTCTGGAAAGCGAGGAAATAGCGCCGTGGCCCGTGTGTCCCGAGCATGGACGGCACCACGCGGGCCGCGACGGCGACGTCGCGGGTCTGCGGGACGAGACGGTCCAGCTGCCCCGACAGCTCGGCACGGCCGCGATCGGCCGCCGGCAGCCAGGTGGAGCGGGGAAGACGGCGGGCGTCGGCGCGCACCTCGGCCGCGACCTGTGCGGCTCGCGCGAATCTCGGCGCCTCGCTCTCCAGCCCTGCCAGAGCACTCGGGACACCGCCCGCCCCAGCCGACGACGAGAGGCGGGGGACGGCGCCGACCAGCGGTTGCAGTACGTCCGTGGCCAGTCTGTCCGAGGCGTCGGCGATGCCGCGTACGGTCTCGAAGGGTCCGCCGATGAGGGGCAGCTCGGCCGCGACGAACCAGGCGGGCCCGGTGGTGAGGCCATGTGCGCGCGAGGCGTGCGCGGCCGCCGAACGCAGCAGCCGTTCCTGATCGGACTCCGCCGCGGACCCCGCGGCGCCCGCTGCGTGGGAGCTGCGGGCGACGGAGGTGCCGACCGACCCCCGCAGTGTGCTCAGGTCCTCGCGAGCGGCGAGGAGCTCGCTGTGGGCGAGCCAGCCGGTGACCCCGATCCAGGCGGCGGCCGCCGCGGGAAGAGCGAGGGCGGCCAGCAGCGCGACCCGGGCACGAGGCCCGCGGAACCGCGGGCCTGCCCGATGGGCGTCCCGGCTGTCGCCCGGACGCCCACGGAAGGTGATGCGCGGTTTCGGCATCGTCATGAGCTGTGGCGGCGGCGCACGACCAGCACGGTGCCCGCGCCCGCCGCGACCAGAGCGGCCGCCACACCGCCGAGGATCAGCTCCTTGTCCTTGTCGTTGTCGTTGCCACCGGTCTCAGCGAGGTGCTCCCGGCCCGGATCCTGGTCGTGACCCTCCTCGCCCCCGTCGTGCCCGTGCCAGTCATGGTCCGGCTTGCCCGGGTGGTGCCCGTCGTGGTCATGGTCGTGGTCGTGGTCGTGGCCCGGAGGCTTCGGCGGGTACGGCGGGTACGGGTGGCCCGGCTTCGTCGGATGAGGCGGGTAGGGGTTGTCCATGGCGAGGGCGGTCCCGGCGCCCGCCAGCGGTGCCACGACGAGCGCAGCAACCGCGACGGCTGAGGCCAGGACGGATCGTCGGCGTGGCGACGTCCTCATCTCTTCCATTCTCATAATGAAGAAATAGGAAATATCAGCCATAAATAACGCTGAAGCGCCCAAAAGTAGCCAGATGGTGTACGGCGAGCCTGCGGCGATCGGCCGCAAGGGAGGTGTACGGAGAGGGTTCGCGCGATGTCCGGCCGGGGCTCATGGAGCGCGGCGCGTGATCCCGGCCCGTGTGATCTCGACGGCTGCGGGCGCGACCCCGGGGTTCGGGTTTGACCTACGTCACCCTCGGGGTATTCTCTCCGGCTCGATTGGCGGAGCCCCCGCACCATATGGCAGACTGTCGGAGTTGCTCGGTCGAGTGTTGATGCTGCGCGCCTCCCGCCGGGAGGACCGGAAGCGAGTCCCACAGTACTCGTCGCCCTAACTGCCGTAAGGCAGCGCTGGGGCGGACGTACGGGAATCTTTCGGGAAGTGACAGTGCAATACCGGCCAGGCACCCGGTGGGCCATCCGCCCCCGGCCTGCGGTTCCGGAAGGGCCGTGCTCCCAGACTGGGGATGCTCGAACAAGGGGCATCTGTGTCGGTGAGAGCGCGACACACCCGACCGCGTGGGTCGGAGGCGGGAAGACGGAACACCGGGTTCCAGAGCGTTAAAAGAGACAGGACTACTGAGTAGCCATGGCGGGACAGAAGATCCGCATCCGGCTCAAGGCCTACGACCACGAGGTCATCGACTCCTCGGCGAAGAAGATCGTCGAGACGGTGACCCGCACTGGTGCGTCGGTCGCGGGCCCGGTGCCGCTCCCCACCGAGAAGAACGTGTACTGCGTCATCAAGTCGCCGCACAAGTACAAGGACTCGCGCGAGCACTTCGAGATGCGCACGCACAAGCGCCTGATCGACATCCTCGACCCGACGCCCAAGACCGTTGACTCTCTGATGCGACTCGACCTCCCGGCCGGTGTCGACATCGAGATCAAGCTCTAGGGGCCGGTGATCTGAGAATGGCTAAGCAGATCAAGGGCATCCTGGGCGAGAAGCTCGGCATGACGCAGGTGTGGGACGAGAACAACCGTGTTGTTCCGGTCACCGTCGTCAAGGCCGGCCCGAACGTCGTCACCCAGGTCCGCACGAACGACAGCGACGGCTACGAGTCGGTCCAGATCGCGTTCGGCGAGATCGACCCGCGCAAGGTGAACAAGCCCCTCAAGGGCCACTTCGCCAAGGCCGACGTCACTCCCCGCCGCCACCTCGTCGAGATCCGTACCGCTGACGCCAGCGAGTACACCCTCGGCCAGGAGATCACCGCCGAGGTGTTCGAGGCCGGCATCAAGGTCGACGTGACCGGCAAGAGCAAGGGCAAGGGCTTCGCCGGTGTCATGAAGCGTCACAACTTCAAGGGCCTCGGCGCCGGTCACGGCACCCAGCGCAAGCACCGCTCTCCCGGTTCCATCGGTGGCTGCGCCACCCCGGGCCGTGTGTTCAAGGGCCTCCGCATGGCGGGTCGTATGGGCAACGAGCGGGTCACCACCCAGAACCTGACCGTCCACGCCGTTGACGCGGAGAAGGGTCTGCTGCTCATCAAGGGCGCGGTTCCCGGTCCGAACGGCGGCCTCGTCCTGGTCCGCACCGCGGCCAAGGGGGCCTGAGGTACCGATGAGCACTGTTGACATCCTTTCGCCCGCTGGCGAGAAGGCCGGTTCCGTCGAGCTCCCCGCGGAGATCTTCGACGTAGAGAAGATCAGCGTTCCGCTGCTCCACCAGGTCGTCGTCGCACAGCTGGCCGCTGCCCGTCAGGGCACGCACAAGACCAAGCGCCGCGGCGAAGTCCGTGGTGGTGGCAGGAAGCCGTACCGCCAGAAGGGCACCGGCCGAGCCCGTCAGGGTTCGACCCGCGCGCCGCAGTTCGCCGGTGGTGGCGTCGTGCACGGTCCCGTGCCGCGTGACTACTCGCAGCGGACCCCGAAGAAGATGAAGGCCGCGGCCCTGCGCCACGCCCTCACCGACCGGGCCCGCAACAACCGCATTCACGTCGTCTCCGGCGTGATCGAGGGCGAGAACCCCAGCACCAAGGCCGCCAGGACGCTGTTCGGCAAGATCTCGGAGCGCAAGAACCTGCTCCTGATCGTCGAGCGCGCCGACGAGGCCGCGTGGCTCTCCGCCCGCAACCTGCCCCAGATCCACATTCTGGAGCCGGGCCAGCTGAACACGTACGACGTTCTCGTCTCGGACGACGTGGTCTTCACCCAGGCCGCGTTCGAGTCCTTCGTGTCGGGCCCGAAGGCCACTGACACCGAAGGGAGCGAGGCCTGATGGCTACGCGTCACCCGAGCATTGCCTCCAAGGCGGCCAAGGTCGCCAAGGCCGCGCGCGTCGCCAAGGCGCGTCGCCACGCCGCCGAGGGCAAGAACACCGTCGTCACCCCGGCCAGCAAGGCGTACACGGACCCCCGTGACGTGCTGCTGAAGCCGGTCGTGTCCGAGAAGAGCTACGCGCTTCTCGACGAGAACAAGTACACGTTCGTCGTCGACCCGCGTGCCAACAAGACCCAGATCAAGGAGGCCGTCCAGGCGGTCTTCGACGTCAAGGTCACTGGGGTCAACACGATCAACCGCGCCGGCAAGCGCAAGCGGACCCGCACCGGGTTCGGCCAGCGTGCCGCCACCAAGCGCGCGATCGTGACCCTCGCCGAGGGCGACCGTATCGACATCTTCGGCGGTCCGACCGCGTAAGCGGGTCGGATCGTCCGATATCGGACGAGGACTGAGAAATGGGAATCCGCAAGTACAAGCCGACTACGCCGGGCCGTCGTGGCTCCAGCGTCGCCGACTTCGTCGAGGTCACGCGGTCCACGCCGGAGAAGTCGCTGGTCCGCCCGCTGCACAGCAAGGGCGGCCGTAACAACGCCGGTCGTGTGACCGTTCGCCACCAGGGTGGCGGACACAAGCGCGCCTACCGAGTGATCGACTTCCGTCGTCACGACAAGGACGGCGTGCCGGCGAAGGTCGCGCACATCGAGTACGACCCCAACCGCACCGCGCGCATCGCGCTCCTGCACTACGCGGACGGCGAGAAGCGCTACATCGTCGCGCCGCGTGGCCTGAACCAGGGCGACCGCGTCGAGAACGGTCCTGGGGCCGACATCAAGCCGGGCAACAACCTGGCGCTGCGCAACATCCCGGTCGGTACCACGATCCACGCGATCGAGCTCCGTCCCGGTGGCGGCGCCAAGTTCGCCCGCTCCGCCGGTGCCTCCGTGCAGCTGCTCGCGAAGGAGGGCTCGATGGCCCACCTCCGCATGCCGTCCGGTGAGATCCGTCTGGTCGACCAGCGCTGCCGCGCCACGGTCGGCGAGGTCGGCAACGCCGAGCAGAGCAACATCAACTGGGGCAAGGCCGGCCGCAAGCGCTGGCTGGGCGTCCGCCCGACCGTTCGCGGTGTGGCGATGAACCCGGTTGACCACCCCCACGGTGGTGGTGAGGGCAAGACCTCCGGTGGTCGCCACCCGGTCAGCCCCTGGGGTCAGAAGGAAGGTCGTACTCGTTCGCCCAAGAAGGCGTCGAACAAGTACATCGTCCGCCGCCGCAAGACGAACAAGAAGCGCTAGGAGCGGGTTTAGATGCCGCGCAGTCTCAAGAAGGGGCCCTTCGTCGACGACCACCTGATCAAGAAGGTGGAAACGCAGAACGAAGCAGGCACCAAGAACGTCATCAAGACCTGGTCCCGTCGCTCCATGATCGTGCCGGCCATGCTCGGCCACACGCTCGCGGTGCACAACGGCAAGACCCACATCCCGGTGTTCGTCACCGAGTCGATGGTCGGCCACAAGCTCGGCGAGTTCTCGCCGACGCGCACCTTCCGGGGCCACGTCAAGGACGACCGGAAGTCGAAGCGCCGCTAGTAGCGGATCGCATTCAGACACGTAAGTAACTGAGAGGGACAACCATGGAAGCCAGGGCCCAGGCGCGGTACATCCGCGTTACGCCCATGAAGGCCCGCCGCGTGGTGGACCTTATCCGTGGCATGGATGCCACGGAGGCTCAGGCTGTTCTGCGATTCGCTCCGCAGGCAGCCTCCGTGCCGGTCGGCAAGGTGCTCGACAGCGCCATCGCCAACGCCGCGCACAACTACGACCACCCGGACGCCTCCTCGCTGGTCATCAGCGAGGCGTACGTCGACGAGGGCCCGACCCTGAAGCGGTTCCGTCCGCGTGCCCAGGGCCGTGCCTACCGGATCCGCAAGCGGACCAGCCACATCACTGTGGTCGTCAGCAGCAAGGAAGGAACCCGGTAATGGGCCAGAAGGTTAACCCGCATGGGTTCCGGCTCGGTGTCACCACGGACTTCAAGTCCCGGTGGTACGCCGACAAGCTGTACAAGGACTACGTCAAGGAAGACGTCGCCATCCGTCGGATGATGACGTCCGGCATGGAGCGCGCCGGTATCTCGAAGGTTGAGATCGAGCGCACCCGTGACCGCGTGCGGGTGGACATCCACACCGCTCGTCCGGGCATCGTCATCGGCCGCCGTGGCGCCGAGGCCGACCGCATCCGCGGTGACCTCGAGAAGCTCACGGGCAAGCAGGTCCAGCTGAACATCCTCGAGGTCAAGAACCCCGAGACCGACGCTCAGCTGGTTGCCCAGGCCGTTGCCGAGCAGCTCTCCTCCCGCGTCTCCTTCCGTCGGGCCATGCGCAAGAGCATGCAGTCCGCCATGAAGGCCGGCGCCAAGGGCATCAAGATCCAGTGCGGTGGCCGCCTCGGTGGCGCCGAGATGTCCCGCTCGGAGTTCTACCGCGAGGGCCGTGTGCCCCTGCACACGCTCCGCGCGAACGTGGACTACGGCTTCTTCGAGGCCAAGACGACCTTCGGCCGCATCGGTGTGAAGGTCTGGATCTACAAGGGCGACGTCAAGAACATCGCCGAGGTCCGCGCTGAGAACGCTGCCGCCCGTGCGGGTAACCGCCCGGCTCGCGGTGGCGGCGGCTCCGACCGCCCGGCCCGTGGTGGCCGCGGTGGCGAGCGGCGCGGTCGTAAGCCGCAGCAGGCTGCCGGCGCCGAGGCCCCCAAGGCCGAGGCCCCCGCCGCTCCGGCTGAGAGCACCGGAACGGAGGCCTGACCGACATGCTGATCCCCCGTAGGGTCAAGCACCGCAAGCAGCACCACCCGAAGCGCAGCGGCGCTGCCAAGGGCGGCACGCAGGTTGCGTTCGGCGAGTACGGCATCCAGGCGCTGACCCCGGCGTATGTGACGAACCGTCAGATCGAGGCCGCTCGTATCGCCATGACGCGTCACATCAAGCGTGGTGGCAAGGTCTGGATCAACATCTACCCGGACCGTCCCCTCACCAAGAAGCCTGCCGAGACCCGCATGGGTTCCGGTAAGGGTTCTCCGGAGTGGTGGATCGCCAACGTCAAGCCCGGACGCGTGATGTTCGAGCTGTCGTACCCCAACGAGAAGATCGCCCGTGAGGCGCTGACTCGTGCGGCCCACAAGCTGCCGATGAAGTGCCGGATCGTCAAGCGCGAGGCAGGTGAAGCGTGATGTCGGCCGGTACCAAGGCGTCCGAGCTGCGCGAACTGGGTGACGAGGAGCTTCTCGCGAAGCTCCGCGAAGCCAAGGAAGAGCTGTTCAACCTCCGCTTCCAGGCGGCGACGGGTCAGCTCGAGAACCACGGTCGGCTGAAGGCCGTCCGTAAGGACATCGCGCGGATCTACACCCTGATGCGTGAGCGCGAGCTGGGCATCGAGACGGTGGAGAGCGCCTGATGAGCGAGAGCAACGTGACTGAGAACGCAGAGGCCCGCGGCTTCCGCAAGACCCGTGAGGGTCTCGTCGTCAGCGACAAGATGGACAAGACCGTCGTCGTCGCCGTCGAGGACCGCGTGAAGCACGCGCTGTACGGCAAGGTCATCCGCCGTACCAACAAGCTCAAGGCGCACGACGAGCAGAACGCTGCCGGCGTCGGCGACCGCGTCCTCCTGATGGAGACGCGTCCGCTGTCGGCGACCAAGCGCTGGCGCATCGTCGAGATCCTCGAGAAGGCCAAGTAATTCCTGCGGGGCAAATCCCGCAGGTCAGTTCCGCCAGGCTCGGCAGGGGCTCGTCTCGTAAGAGAACGGCCCCTGCCGGGAACCGGCAGACAAACAGGAGATAGACGTGATCCAGCAGGAGTCGCGACTGCGCGTCGCCGACAACACTGGTGCGAAGGAAATCCTTTGCATCCGTGTGCTCGGTGGCTCCGGTCGCCGCTACGCGGGCATCGGTGACGTCATCGTCGCCACCGTCAAGGACGCGATCCCCGGCGGCAACGTGAAGAAGGGTGACGTCGTCAAGGCGGTCATCGTTCGCACCGTCAAGGAGCGCCGCCGTCCGGACGGCTCGTACATCCGCTTCGACGAGAACGCCGCCGTCATTCTGAAGAACGACGGCGACCCTCGCGGCACCCGTATCTTCGGCCCCGTCGGCCGTGAGCTGCGCGAGAAGAAGTTCATGAAGATCATCTCGCTCGCGCCGGAGGTGCTGTAAGCATGAAGATCAAGAAGGGCGACCTGGTCCAGGTCATCACCGGTAAGGACAAGGGCAAGCAGGGCAAGGTCATCGCGGCCTACCCCCGCGAGGACCGTGTTCTGGTCGAGGGTGTCAACCGGGTCAAGAAGCACACCAAGGCCGGCCCGACCGCCAAGGGTTCGCAGGCCGGTGGCATCGTCACGACCGAGGCGCCGATCCACGTCTCCAACGTCCAGCTGGTCGTTGAGAAGGACGGCAACAAGGTCGTCACGCGTGTCGGTTACCGCTTCGACGATGAGGGCAACAAGGTTCGCGTTGCCAAGCGGACGGGTGAGGACATCTGATGGCTACCACCACCACTCCGCGTCTCAAGACGAAGTACCGCGAGGAGATCGCGGGCAAGCTGCGTGACGAGTTCAAGTACGAGAACGTCATGCAGATCCCCGGCCTCGTCAAGATCGTGGTCAACATGGGTGTCGGCGACGCTGCCCGTGACTCGAAGCTGATCGAGGGCGCGATCCGCGACCTGACCACCATCACCGGTCAGAAGCCGGCCGTCACCAAGGCCCGTAAGTCCATCGCGCAGTTCAAGCTGCGTGAGGGTCAGCCGATCGGTGCCCACGTCACGCTCCGTGGCGACCGCATGTGGGAGTTCCTGGACCGCACCCTGTCGCTCGCGCTTCCGCGCATCCGCGACTTCCGTGGTCTGTCCCCCAAGCAGTTCGACGGCCGTGGCAACTACACCTTCGGTCTCACGGAGCAGGTCATGTTCCACGAGATCGACCAGGACAAGATCGACCGTACCCGGGGTATGGACATCACCGTGGTGACCACGGCGACCAACGACGCTGAGGGCCGTGCCCTCCTTCGTCACCTCGGCTTCCCCTTCAAGGAGGCGTGAGCGAGATGGCGAAGAAGGCTCTGATCGCGAAGGCTGCTCGCAAGCCCAAGTTCGGCGTGCGTGGCTACACGCGCTGCCAGCGCTGCGGCCGTCCCCACTCCGTGTACCGCAAGTTCGGCCTGTGCCGCGTGTGCCTTCGTGAGATGGCTCACCGTGGCGAGCTGCCGGGCGTGACCAAGAGCTCCTGGTAATCCCCCTTTTAGGGATTCCAGAGGCTCTCGGTAAGCAATGGGCGTGTCAGGCGCCCTCCCCTCCATGGCTTAGGCTTGGAGGGTTGGGCGCCTGACGGTCGCCCGTACGACTTACTACGCCGTAGGTCCACCGCGCCGCACCCGTCCCGTCTCGGATCGGGGAGAGGGATGGCGCACCAGGAAACCACGGCGAGAGAGGCCGAAGGCCAATTCATGACCATGACTGATCCGATCGCAGACATGCTTACGCGTCTGCGGAACGCGAACTCGGCATACCACGACTCCGTGACGATGCCGGCATCGAAGATCAAGTCTCACATCGCGGAGATCCTCCAGCAGGAGGGCTTCATCACGGGCTGGAAGGTCGAGGACGCCGAGGTCGGCAAGAACCTCGTCCTCGAGCTGAAGTTCGGCCCGAACCGTGAGCGCTCCATCGCGGGCATCAAGCGGATCTCCAAGCCCGGTCTCCGGGTTTACGCGAAGTCCACCAACCTGCCGAAGGTGCTCGGCGGCCTGGGCGTGGCGATCATCTCCACGTCGCACGGTCTCCTCACCGACAAGCAGGCCGGCAAGAAGGGCGTAGGCGGGGAAGTCCTCGCCTACGTCTGGTAGCGGAAGGGAACGGAGGAAACAGCTATGTCGCGTATTGGCAAGCTCCCCATCACGGTTCCCGCCGGCGTGGACGTCACCATCGACGGCCGTACGGTTTCGGTCAAGGGCCCCAAGGGCTCGCTGACCCACACCATCGCTGCGCCGATCGACATCGCCAAGGGTGAGGACGGCGTTCTGAACGTCACCCGCCCCAACGACGAGCGTCAGAACAAGGCCCTGCACGGCCTGTCCCGCACGCTGGTGGCGAACATGATCACCGGCGTGACCCAGGGTTACGTGAAGAAGCTCGAGATCAGCGGTGTCGGTTACCGCGTCGCGGCCAAGGGCTCGAACCTCGAGTTCGCGCTCGGCTACAGCCACTCGATCACGGTCGAGGCGCCCGAGGGCATCTCGTTCAAGGTCGAGAACCCGACGCACTTCTCGGTCGAGGGCATCGACAAGCAGAAGGTCGGCGAGGTTGCGGCCAACATCCGCAAGCTGCGCAAGCCCGACCCGTACAAGGCCAAGGGCGTCAAGTACGAGGGCGAAGTCATCCGCCGCAAGGTCGGAAAGGCGGGTAAGTAAGCCATGGCATACGGACAGAAGATCCTCAAGGGCGACGCCTACAAGCGCGCCGCGATCAAGCGCCGCCACATCCGGATCCGTAAGCACATCAACGGAACGGCGGAGCGTCCGCGTCTGGTCGTTACCCGCTCGAACCGCCACATCGTGGCCCAGGTGATCGACGACATCAAGGGTCACACCCTGGCGTCGGCGTCCACCCTGGACACCTCGATCCGCGGTGGCGAGGGCGACAAGTCCACTCAGGCCAAGCAGGTCGGAGCCCTGGTCGCCGAGCGCGCCAAGGCCGCCGGCGTCGAGGCTGTCGTATTCGACCGTGGTGGCAACCAGTACGCCGGGCGCATCGCCGCCCTGGCGGACGCCGCCCGCGAAGCCGGCCTGAAGTTCTAGTCGGTTCCGTAGCTAGCGGAAACAGAGAGAGGTAATTCCAATGGCTGGACCCCAGCGCCGCGGTGGCGGTGCCGGTGGCGGCGAGCGGCGGGACCGGAAGGGCCGTGACGGCGGCGCAGCTGCCGCCGAGAAGACCGCTTACGTTGAGCGCGTTGTCGCGATCAACCGTGTCGCCAAGGTTGTGAAGGGTGGTCGTCGCTTCAGCTTCACCGCGCTGGTCGTGGTGGGCGATGGTGACGGCACCGTGGGTGTCGGTTACGGCAAGGCCAAGGAGGTGCCGGCCGCCATCGCCAAGGGTGTTGAGGAGGCCAAGAAGCACTTCTTCAAGGTCCCCCGTATCCAGGGCACCATCCCGCACCCGATCCAGGGTGAGAAGGCTGCCGGCGTCGTGCTGCTCAAGCCCGCGTCGCCCGGTACCGGTGTTATCGCCGGTGGTCCGGTGCGTGCCGTGCTCGAGTGCGCCGGTATCCACGACATCCTGTCGAAGTCGCTCGGCTCCGACAACGCGATCAACATCGTGCACGCGACCGTGGCGGCCCTCAAGGGCCTGCAGCGTCCCGAGGAGGTCGCGGCCCGCCGCGGTCTGCCGCTCGAGGACGTCGCTCCCGCGGCTCTGCTGCGTGCGCGTGCCGGGGCTGGTGCGTAATGGCGCAGCTCAAGATCACGCAGACGAAGTCGTACATCGGCAGCAAGCAGAACCACCGTGACACCCTGCGTTCCCTTGGTCTCAAGGGGATCAACACGCAGGTCGTCAAGGAGGATCGTCCCGAGTTCCGCGGCATGGTGCACACCGTCCGCCACCTCGTGACGGTCGAGGAGGTCGACTGATCATGGCGGAGCAGAACCCGCTCAAGATCCACAACCTCCGTCCCGCCCCGGGCGCCAAGACCGCCAAGACCCGTGTGGGTCGTGGTGAGGCGTCGAAGGGTAAGACGGCCGGTCGTGGTACCAAGGGTACGAAGGCCCGTTACCAGGTTCCGGAGCGCTTCGAGGGTGGCCAGATGCCCCTCCACATGCGTCTTCCGAAGCTGAAGGGCTTCAAGAACCCGTTCAAGACCGAGTTCCAGGTCGTGAACCTCGACAAGCTGGCCGCGCTCTACCCCGAGGGTGGCGAAGTCACCGTCGAGGGTCTGGTGGCCAAGGGTGCCGTTCGCAAGAACAGCCTCGTCAAGGTCCTCGGCCAGGGCGAGATCTCCGTGGCGCTGCAGGTGACGGTTGACGCCGTCTCCGGCTCCGCCAAGGAGAAGATCACCGCCGCCGGCGGCACCGTCACCGAGCTCGTCTGAACACATCGGACGTCTCGATGACTTGAACGATCCCGACCGGGGATACCCCACAAATGGGGTATCCCCGGTTGGTCGTTCCAAGGGGGGCGGTCCCGCGGGTAAGGTGGCCTGCACTGCCCACTTTTACGGAGTGCTTCTTGTGGGGCACTCTGAGCGGCAGCTGACCGTTAGCTAAGTCGTTCCTATTAGTCGAACCTCAAGACCGTCACCCTTGACGCAGTAGCGCGGGGGTCGCAGGAGGCACCGTGCTCACCGCGTTCGCCCGGGCGTTCAAGACGCCCGACCTGCGCAAGAAGCTGCTCTTCACGCTCGGCATCATCGTCGTGTACCGGGTCGGTACACACGTTCCGATCCCGGGCGTCGACTACACGGCCGTCCAGACCTGTATCGACCAGGCCAGCACCAACACGGGCTTGTTCGGCTTGGTCAACATGTTCAGCGGCGGCGCACTGCTTCAGATCACGATCTTCGCGCTGGGCATCATGCCGTACATCACGGCGAGCATCATCCTTCAGCTGCTGACCGTTGTGATCCCGCGCCTGGAAGCCCTCAAGAAGGAGGGTCAGGCGGGTACGGCCAAGATCACGCAGTACACCCGCTATCTGACCGTCGCGCTCGCCATTCTCCAGGGCACCGGCCTCGTGGCCACCGCCCGCAGCGGCGCGCTCTTCCAGCAGTGCCCGGTCGGCAACCAGATCGTCCCCGACCAGTCGATCTTCACGACCATCACCATGGTCGTCACCATGACCGCCGGTACGGCCGTCGTCATGTGGCTCGGTGAGCTCATCACCGACCGCGGCATCGGCAACGGCATGTCGATCCTGATGTTCATCTCGATCGCCGCGACCTTCCCGTCCGCGCTGTGGGCCATCAAGCAGCAGGGCGACCTGGCCGGCGGCTGGATCGAGTTCGGGACCGTCATCGCCGTGGGCCTGGTCATGGTCGGCCTCGTCGTCTTCGTCGAGCAGGCGCAGCGTCGTATTCCGGTGCAGTACGCGAAGCGAATGATCGGGCGCCGTTCCTACGGCGGTACGTCGACTTACATCCCGCTCAAGGTGAACCAGGCGGGTGTGATTCCCGTCATCTTCGCGTCTTCGCTGCTCTACATTCCGGCGCTGATCGTGCAGTTCTCCAACAACGCCCAGTCCGGCTGGGCGACCTGGATCACAAAGAACCTGGCGGACACGGGGGCACCCGTGCACGTCACCCTCTATTTCTTCCTGATTGTGTTCTTCGCGTTCTTCTACGTGGCCATCTCGTTCAACCCCGAGGAAGTCGCGGACAACATGAAGAAGTATGGTGGCTTCATCCCGGGCATCCGGGCTGGCCGACCGACCGCTGAGTACCTTTCGTACGTGCTCAACCGGATCACCTGGCCGGGCTCGCTGTACTTGGGTCTGATCGCTCTCGTGCCGACGATGGCGTTGGCTGGTTTCGGGGCAAACCAGAACTTCCCGTTCGGTGGTACCAGCATCCTGATCATCGTGGGTGTCGGTCTCGAAACGGTGAAGCAGATCG
The DNA here is from genome assembly GCF_045039535.1 of Streptomyces sp. NBC_01092. Taxonomy (NCBI): domain Bacteria; kingdom Bacillati; phylum Actinomycetota; class Actinomycetes; order Kitasatosporales; family Streptomycetaceae; genus Streptomyces; species Streptomyces sp. NBC_01092. The sequence goes on from NZ_CP108659.1 coordinate 6,414,744, forward strand.
AGAGCCAGCTCCAGCAGCGCAATTACGAAGGGTTCCTCCGCTGATGCGTATCGTCCTCGTCGGGCCGCCGGGCGCCGGTAAGGGAACGCAGGCTGCGTTCCTCGCCAAGAACCTGTCGATCCCGCACATCTCCACGGGCGACCTGTTCCGCGCCAACATCAGCCAGCAGACGGAGCTCGGGAAGCTCGCGAAGTCCTACATGGACGCGGGCAACCTGGTGCCGGACGAGGTCACCATCGGGATGGCCAAGGACCGCATGGAGAAGCCGGACGCCGAGAACGGCTTCCTGCTGGACGGCTTCCCGCGCAATGTGTCCCAGGCCGAGGCGCTCGACGAGATGCTCCAGTCCGAGAGCATGAAGCTCGACGCGGTGCTGGACCTCGAGGTCCCCGAGGAAGAGGTCGTCAAGCGGATCGCCGGTCGGCGGATCTGCCGCAAGGACTCCAGCCACGTCTTCCACGTCACGTACAGCCAGCCGAAGAAGGAAGGCGTCTGCGACGCCTGCGGCGGCGAGCTGTACCAGCGGGACGACGACTCGGAGGAGACCGTCCGCAAGCGGCTCGAGGTCTACCACACGCAGACCGAGCCGATCATCGACTACTACAAGACGCAGGGACTGGTGGTCACCATCTCCGCGCTCGGCAAGGTCGAAGAGGTCACGGCGCGCGCCATGGAGGCGCTCAAGCGTGACGAGGACGGCGAGTAGCAGCGTTCTCAGCTCGTACGTAGCTCAGGCCGCGGTTCCCACTGAGGGGGCCGCGGCTGCTGCGTGGGGTGGGGCGCCCCGGCTCCGCCCTTATCGTTGATGCAGTCCCTTTATTCGGCGCAGGAAAGGCCCCCGTCTCCATGGTGCAGATCAAGAGCCCCGAGCAGATCGCCAAGATGCGTGAGGCGGGGCTGGTCGTCGCCGCCATTCATGCGGCCACGCGCGAGGTCGCCGTGCCCGGGGCCAGCACCAAGGATCTGGACGAGGTCGCCCGCAAGGTGCTCGCCGAGCACGGCGCCAAGTCGAACTTCCTCGGCTACGGCGGCTTCCCCGCGACGATCTGCACGTCCGTGAACGACGTCGTCGTCCACGGCATCCCGTCCGAGGACGTCGTCCTGAAGGACGGCGACATCATCTCCATCGACTGCGGCGCCATCATCGACGGCTGGCACGGCGACGCCGCCTACACCGCCTTCGTGGGCTCCGGTCACGCTCCGGAGCTCGTCGAGCTCTCCCGGGTGACCGAGGAGTCGATGTGGGCGGGCATCGCGGCGATGAAGCAGGGGAACCGGCTCGTCGACGTCTCCCGTGCCATCGAGACGTACATCCGCCGGCAGCCGAAGCCCGGTGGTGGCCGCTACGGGATCATCGAGGATTACGGCGGCCACGGCATCGGCACCGAGATGCACATGGACCCGCACCTGCTGAACTACGTGGAGCGCCGGCGAGGGAAGGGGCCGAAGCTGGTCACGGGCTTCTGCCTCGCGATCGAGCCGATGGTCTCGCTGGGGACGCCGAAGACGGAGGTCCTGTCGGACGACTGGACCGTCATCACCACGGACGGGACCTGGTCGTCGCACTGGGAGCACTCGGTCGCGCTGACCGAGGAGGGGCCGCTCGTGCTGACGTCTCCCGACGGGGGCAAGGCGAAGCTGGCCGAGTACGGGATCGTCGCCGCGCCGGATCCGCTGGTCTGAGTCAGCTCTCCGCGGCAGAGCCCCGCGCCCCTATGGGGGCGCCTACCTCGTCAGTGCTTAATGAGGCGCCGTCATGGGCAGACTTCCCCGATTCGTCTTTCCGGGTGCGCTGACGTAGACTGACTCGTCGGCTCTCGTGCACTCGCATGTCCGCATGCACCCCGCAAGGGAAAGTGCAGGGGTCGATCAAGGTAGTCGATTCCGAAGGGCGAAGCGTGGCCAAGAAGCAAGGTGCCATCGAGATCGAGGGCACTGTCGTCGAGTCTCTGCCGAACGCCATGTTCAAGGTCGAGCTCCAGAACGGCCACCAGGTCCTGGCACACATCAGCGGCAAGATGCGTATGCACTACATCCGCATCCTCCCTGACGACCGGGTCGTGGTGGAGTTGTCTCCGTACGACCTGACGCGTGGCCGGATCGTCTACCGCTACAAGTAGATCTTGCCCGCATTCCGCTTCGGCGGGGTGGTGGCACTGACCCGGAGAACCTCAATCCCATGAAGGTCAAGCCGAGCGTCAAGAAGATCTGCGACAAGTGCAGGGTGATCCGCCGTCACGGTCGGGTCATGGTCATCTGCGAGAACCCGCGCCACAAGCAGCGCCAGGGCTGACGCACGACCGAACCCTCTGCATCCATCGCAGAGATTCGCGCGACGCAAGCAAATATGTTCATAGGCAGAACCCGGGTGAGCCATCGCCCGACACCCCCGGCTCGGAGGCCGGGGACCCAGTTCGTACCTGATACGGCGGCTGGGATCCGGTTCTGCGGAAGACCTCCGAACGACAACTGGAGCCATTGAATGGCACGCGTTTCCGGTGTTGACATCCCGCGCGAAAAGCGCGTGGAGGTCGCCCTCACCTACGTGTTCGGCATCGGCCGGACGCTTTCGCAGCTGACGCTGGCGGAGACGGGCATCGACCCGAACACCCGTGTTCGTGACCTGAGCGAAGAGCAGCTCGTCGCGATCCGCGAGTACGTCGACAACAACATCAAGACCGAGGGTGACCTCCGTCGTGAGGTCCAGGCCGACATCCGCCGCAAGGTGGAGATCGGCTGCTACCAGGGTCTTCGTCACCGTCGCGGCCTGCCCGTCCGCGGTCAGCGCACCAGCACGAACGCTCGTACCCGCAAGGGCCCGCGTCGCGCCATCGCCGGCAAGAAGAAGCCGGGCAAGAAGTAGTCCACAGCGGACTTCGCCGTCCAGCGGTCTTCGCTGTAGGACCGACCACCTCCCGTAGGAGTACAGATGCCCCCCAAGGGTCGTCAGGGCGCTGCCAAGAAGGTGCGCCGCAAGGAAAAGAAGAACGTCGCTCACGGCCACGCGCACATCAAGAGCACGTTCAACAACACGATCGTCTCCATCACGGACCCGTCCGGCAACGTGATCTCCTGGGCCTCCGCCGGCCACGTCGGCTTCAAGGGTTCCCGGAAGTCCACGCCGTTCGCCGCGCAGATGGCTGCCGAGTCGGCTGCCCGCCGCGCCCAGGAGCACGGCATGCGCAAGGTCGACGTGTTCGTGAAGGGTCCGGGTTCGGGTCGTGAGACCGCGATCCGTTCGCTTCAGGCGACCGGTCTCGAGGTCGGCTCCATCCAGGACGTCACCCCGACCCCGCACAACGGCTGCCGTCCGCCGAAGCGTCGTCGCGTCTGACGCACGGCTGCTTCACGCAGGCTTCGGGGGTGTGGGGGTATCCCCCACATAGGCACAGTCGGGCGGTACGGCTCTTTCGGGTCGTGCCGCCCGTACCCTTGCAGTACCCGTCCCTTTTGCCGGGGACGGTTCCGTCGGACGTCAAATAGCGGGCGTCCACGAAAGAAGGATCTGATCCACACATGCTGATCGCTCAGCGTCCCTCGTTGACCGAAGAGGTCGTCGACGAGTTCCGCTCCCGGTTCGTGATCGAGCCGCTGGAGCCGGGCTTCGGCTACACCCTCGGCAACTCCCTGCGCCGGACCCTCCTCTCCTCGATTCCGGGTGCGGCGGTCACGTCCATCCGTATCGACGGCGTGCTGCACGAGTTCACCACCGTGCCGGGCGTCAAGGAGGACGTCACCGACCTGATCCTCAACATCAAGCAGCTGGTCGTCTCCTCGGAGCACGACGAGCCGGTCGTGATGTACCTGCGCAAGCAGGGCCCGGGTCTGGTCACCGCCGCCGACATCGCGCCGCCGGCCGGTGTCGAGGTGCACAACCCCGACCTGGTCCTCGCCACGCTCAACGGCAAGGGCAAGCTGGAGATGGAGCTCACGGTCGAGCGTGGCCGTGGTTACGTCTCCGCCGTGCAGAACAAGCAGGTCGGCCAGGAGATCGGTCGTATCCCGGTCGACTCGATCTACTCGCCGGTGCTGAAGGTCACGTACAAGGTCGAGGCCACGCGTGTCGAGCAGCGCACCGACTTCGACAAGCTGATCGTCGACGTCGAGACCAAGCAGGCGATGCGTCCGCGTGACGCCATGGCCTCCGCCGGTAAGACGCTGGTCGAGCTGTTCGGGCTCGCCCGTGAGCTCAACATCGACGCCGAGGGCATCGACATGGGCCCGTCCCCCACGGACGCCGCCCTTGCCGCTGATCTGGCGCTGCCGATCGAGGAGCTGGAGCTCACCGTTCGGTCCTACAACTGCCTCAAGCGCGAGGGCATCCACTCCGTGGGTGAGCTCGTGGCTCGTTCCGAGGCCGACCTCCTCGACATTCGCAACTTCGGTGCGAAGTCCATCGACGAGGTCAAGGCGAAGCTGGTCGGCATGGGCCTGGCCCTGAAGGACAGCCCGCCCGGATTCGACCCCACGGCCGCTGCCGACGCCTTCGGCGCCGACGACGACGCGGACGCGGGTTTTGTGGAGACCGAGCAGTACTGATCGGTTCCACCTCCGGGGTTCGCGCGAGCGGACCCCGGATCTCCGACAGACAACCGTCTGCTCGGATACTGACTTCGGTACCTGATACGGCCGGGGCAGACACACAGGAGAAACGAAATGCCGAAGCCCACCAAGGGTGCCCGTCTGGGCGGCGGTGCCGCGCACGAGAAGCTGCTCCTCGCGAACCTGGCGAAGAGCCTCTTCGAGCACGGCCGTATCACCACCACCGAGGCGAAGGCCCGCCGTCTGCGGCCCTACGCCGAGCGTCTGGTCACCAAGGCGAAGAAGGGTGACCTTCACAACCGCCGCCAGGTGCTGCAGGTCATCACGGACAAGAGCATCGTGCACACGCTCTTCACCGAGATCGGCCCGCGCTACGAGAACCGTCCGGGTGGCTACACCCGTATCACCAAGATCGGTAACCGTCGTGGCGACAACGCGCCCATGGCTGTCATCGAGCTGGTCGAGGCGCTGACGGTCGCTCAGGAGGCCACGGGCGAGGCCGAGGCTGCCACCAAGCGTGCCGCCAAGGACGCCGAGGTTGCCGAGGCCAAGGTCGACACGACCAAGGCCGACGACGAGGCTGCCGCCGAGGAGTCCAAGGACGCGTAAGCGTCTGCCGGGGGCTGTTCGGATTGCGGCTGCGGCGCCGTCGTGGCTGGTCGCGCAGTTCCCCGCGCCCCTTCAGGGCGATTGCGGGCCCGTTCCTTTCGAGGAGCGGGCCCGCTCTTGTGTTGCTGAGAGGATCTGTGCGTGAGTGATGAAGTAGCACCCGGGTACGTCCGTGTTCGCCTTGATCTGTCGTACGACGGTTCCGAGTTCTCCGGGTGGGCCAAGCAGGCCGGTGGGCGGCGGACCGTGCAGGGGGAGATCGAGGATGCCCTGCGGACCGTCACGCGCTCGGGCGGGACGACGTACGAGCTGACCGTCGCCGGGCGCACCGACGCCGGGGTGCATGCGCGGGGGCAGGTCGCGCATGTCGATCTGCCCGAGCAGGTGTGGCGTGAGCATCACGAGAAGCTGCTGAAGCGGCTTGCCGGGCGGCTGCCCAAGGATGTGCGGGTGTGGGCGCTGCGGGAGGCGCCCAGCGGGTTCAACGCGCGGTTCTCGGCGATCTGGCGGCGGTACGCCTATCGCGTCACCGACAACCCCGGCGGTGTCGATCCGCTGCTGCGCGGTCATGTGCTCTGGCATGACTGGCCGCTTGACGTCGACGCCATGAACGAGGCGGCGCGACGGCTGCTCGGGGAGCACGACTTCGCCGCCTACTGCAAGAAGCGGGAGGGTGCCACCACCATCCGTACGCTTCAGGAGCTGAGCCTGGTGCGGGGGGACGACGGGATCGTCACCGCCACTGTGCGGGCCGACGCCTTCTGCCACAACATGGTGCGCTCGCTCATCGGGGCGCTGCTGTTCGTGGGGGACGGGCATCGGCCCGCCGACTGGCCGGGCAAGGTGCTGGCCGCCGGTGTCAGGGACTCCGCCGTGCATGTCGTACGGCCGCACGGGCTGACCCTGGAAGAGGTCGGCTACCCCGCCGACGAGTTGCTGGCGGCGCGGAACAAAGAGGCGCGGAACAAGCGGTCGTTGCCGGGGGCGGCGGGCTGCTGCTGAGCGGGAGGCCCGGCCCTCAGTCGTTCGACCAGGTCTGCAGGAGGTCGGCGAGGGCGTCCTCGGTCTCGTCGGCGTCATGGCCGTCGTCGCGGGCGTCGGGGGCCAGTTCCACGTGCAGGAACGGGGCGTGCCGGTGCTCGGCCGACCTGCCCTGGACGTTCGTGGTGCCCTCCAGCGGGCAGCGCGCGGACCAGCCCCGGCAGACCCGCAGACCGTCCCCCTCCAGGCGGTCGGCCAGTGCCGAGGCCTCGCGGGACGTGCTCTGGGCGGAGCCGCCGGAGACGACGGCCTCGTAGGGGCGCTCGGACGACTCGGCGAAGCCGTGCAGTTGGAGACCGGGCACCCCGCGCTTCTGGAGTTCCACGACGATGGTGTGGAAGGCGCTGTCCTCGCGGTGGGCGACGTCCGCGGCGTCCGATCGGCCGGCGTCGCGGTGCGCCCCGGCGACGATCAGGGAGCCCGACGCGGTGCTCTCCAGCAGCCGGATGCCCAGTGCCTCGGTGTCGCGGTCGGACACGGGATGCGGCACCTGGACGTTCCAGCGCAGGTCGGAGTCCGCGGTCAGGTAGAGGCGGCCCCAGCGCGTGGCCTTGCCGTTCGGCCGTAGGGCGGCGATCTCGTCGTAGCGCCGGCCCGAGTCGGTGTCGGTGAGGCGGGTGACGCCGAGGCCCAGGGGGGCCAGCTGTCGTTCCGCCTCGGCCGCGTCGCCGTCCAGGAGGTGACCCACGCCGTCTGCCAGCTGGTCGAGTTGGGAGTCGCCGGGCGCGGTGTACGGGTCTTCGGGTGCGAAGTCGGCCGTGTACGTGAGGATCCGGCTGCGCAGGTCCACGAGTTCGCGGGCCTGCGGAACGGAATGTTCCGACGCTTCGGGCGAACTCGTATGACAACCGGCCAAGGCGAGGATCAAAACCGTTTGAGCAAGAATGCGAGCAAAACGTGACTGTCTTGTGACGTGAGAGACCGGTTGGGTTGTGAGGCGCGTGTGAATATGTCGCGGTGACATTTCGTAAGTCTCTCCGTATAGGTCGCTCGCTGGCGATTCTGGGGGCTCTGGCCGGCCTCGTCGCCGCCTGTACCTCCGAGTCGGCCGGGTCGCAGGTGAAGCCGGGTGGGCGCTCGTTCACCGTCGCCGCCGCGGGTGATGTGCTCATCCACCCCGAGCTGGTCGAACAGGCGGCCAAGGATGCCAAGAAGACCGGTGAGGGGCAGGCCGGGCTGGACTTCGGACCGCTCGTGGCCGGGGTGAAGCCGGTCATCAGCAAGGCCGATCTGGCCATCTGTCACATGGAGACGCCCGTCGGCTCACCCAAGGGCCCCTTCGAGGGGTACCCGGAGTTCCTGGTTCCACCGCAGATCCTCACGACGCTCAAGGACGTGGGGTACGACACCTGCTCGACGGCCTCCAATCACACCTACGACCACGGCCTGGGGGCCGTGAAGCGCACCCTCGACGCGATGGACAAGGCGGGCCTCGGTCACACCGGTTCCGCGCGTACGCCCGAGGAAGCAGAGCAGATCAACATCCGGGACGTCAACGGCGTCAAGGTCGCCCATCTCGCCTACTCCTGGGAGTCCTTCCTCAACCCCACGCCCGAGAAGGAGCGTTGGGCCTTCAACCGGATCGCCTTCGACGCCGTCAAGAAGGCCGAGGCGAAGGCCCGCAAGAAGGGCGCCGAGGTGGTGATCCTCTCGGTGCACTGGGGCCTGGAGCACTACAACGAGCCGAGCGTCCCGCAGCTGCAGCTGGCGGAGCGGATCACCAAGGAGACCGGGATCAACCTGGTGATCGGCCACCACGCCCATGTGGTGCAGCCCATCCAGAAGCTCAACGGCACCTGGATCGCCTACGGCCTCGGCAACCAGGTGGCCCGTCACTCCTCGCCGAGCGGCCTCACCGAGGAGGGCGCGATCGGCTGGTTCGAGTTCAAGGAGACGACCGACGGCTGGGACGTCAGCGCCCGCTACCGGACCACGCTGGTCGACATCCCGCCGGAGCTGGAGGAAGGCGAGAAGGCGCCCGCGGGCGCGGTCGTGGATCACCGGTTGGTCGACGTGCAGGAAGTGCTCGACAACCCGGGCGAACTGTCCGAGGACCGGCTCGCCCGCTACCAGCTGGCCGCCGACCGCACCCGCGGCTTCCTCTACAACCGGGGCGCCCCGGGCGGCGACGGCCTTGAGCAGCTCTCTCTCGGGACGTGACGAGCGACACACGCAGCTGTTGCGCCCCGGGACCCAACCCCGGGGCGAGTTAACAGTCTTTTAAAGTGACGGCGTCTCATGCCCGCGTCAGCGGTGGCTCCTGCGAGCGCCTGTGTAGTGAAGAGGCGAAGGAAACCACCGGTGACTTCAACCCACGGCGCGCCGCGTCCCGCACGGGGCGGGCGGCGCCGCATGCGCAGACGCGCGGACATGCCGCTCCTGGGCGGTATACGACCGCCGATCGCGCTGCTGTGCCTGCTGATCCTCGCCCTGGCCGGGCTGACCGCCAAGGTGCTGGGCCCGGCCGGTGACCCGGTCGTACCGAAGGCGGTGCTGGGCTCGCAGCAGCACTTCGCCGAGGACGGCGCGATCGCCCTACGCGCGTCGATCGACGAGCGGGTCACCGACCTGGACCGCACCGCGGCCGCGCTGAACGCGGGCAAGCCGGCGGACCCCGAGCGGGTGCTGTCGGACCTGAGCAACACGTACCAGAAGTGGACCGGCACCACGGTGCTGGACCTGGAGAGCGGCAAGGTGCTGGCCGCGCGGGGTGAAACGATTCCCTTGGCCTGGCTGGACAAGGACGTCCTCACCGGCGAGAACGCCCTGACGCCCCGCATGGTGCGCCTGAAGACCGGCGACGTCCGGCTGATGACGATGGCCCTCCTCGACTGGAAGGACCGTCCGCAGCAGCTGCTGATCGCCTCCAACAGCCTCTCCGTGCCCGCCATCAACCTGGGCCCCTTCCGCGCGATGGCGGTCGTGGCCCGCGGCGGCGAGGTCCTCGCCACGGCCGGCTTCGAGCGGGCCGAGGCGCTCAACTCGGACGCGGAGCGCAGCGAGCTCTCCTTCCTGCAGAAGCAGATGAGCCGGCTGTCCGAGCGGTCGGCCAAGGAGACCGAGGAGGACCCCGTCAGCGCACGGGAGCCCGGCTCCCGCGGCTACCCGGGCGTCAGCGGAACCCTGCTCGGCGACTCCTACAACGGCCGTATCGCCACCGCCGGATACGCCTCCCTCGCCTCCGCCGACCCCGAGCAACGGGGGAGCGTCGGCGCGGGCCTCGGGCTGACGGTCGTGGCCATGCTGCCCGTGGTGCAGGAGCACGCCGTCGGGCAGGAACGCGAGCTGTACGGGCTGGTCGCGGCCGGCGTCCTGGTGCTGTTCGGGCTGGTGGCGGCGGCCCTGCTGTGGGTGGCCGTGCAGCGGCCCCTGCTGGGGCTCTTCCTGGAGTCCCGCCGGCTGGCCCGCGGTGATCTGACCCGCCCCGTCGAGGTGCCCCGCTGGGGCGAGACCGCCCGCGTCGGTGCCGCCCTGGAGCGGCTGCGGGTGCAGCTGTCCGGCGGGGCGGCCGAGCCCGGCTCCGGCAGCGGCGTCGGCCGTAGGGGACGGCTCGGACTGCGGGTGCCGCTGGCGCTGACCGCCGTCCTGCTGTTGCTGTGGTGCGTGCCGGTCGGGCTGCTGCTGAACCGCACGGACGCCTCCGTGAGCGTGCCGAGCAGCATGGTCAGCGACCAGCGCGACCGCACCGACCTCGTCGCCGACCGGGTCCGCCGGGCGCTCAACGAGGCCCAGGCCGACCTCGTCTCCATCACCCGGCTGATCGACGTGGACGACCCCGACGCCACCACGGGTGTGCTCGACGACGCCCTGCGCAAGCACACGCGCTACGGCTCCCTGTACGTCGTCGACAAGGGCGGCGACGTCGTCGCCCGCGCCGGCGAGGAGCCGAGCGCCGAGTGGGCCGAGGGCGAGGGAGCCAAGGACGCCTCGCTCATCCGGGTGGCGGGCGAGGGCGGCAAGAAGCCGGTGATCCAGGCCGCGGCCGCCGTACCGGACGAGAAGGGCCTGACCCTGGTCGGCGAGATCCGGGTGGAGTTCCTGAACTCGCTGCTGGCCCGGCCCGGTCTCGGCGAGGTCCGCGTGGTCGACGCCGAGACCAGGACCATCGCCGCCAGCGACGGCTTCCTCGCCTTCGAGGACCTGCCGCGCCAGTCGCTCACCGACCTCGTGCGGGCCGGCGGCGTCAGGGTCGGCGCGGGCCCCGTGGAGAACGGGCTGCTGATCCGCGAGGGTCGCTCCGTCACCGTCGCCGCCGCCGCGCCCTTCTCCGGTGGTGGTGTCGCGGCCGACGTCGGCTGGACCGTGGTCAGCTGGCAGAACGCCAAGCACTTCGAGATCGCCCCGTACGAGCGCGAGGACCGCAGCGTGCTCGCCGGGATGCTCGGGCTCGCCCTGATCGTGGTCTGCCTGGGCTGGATCCACCTGGTCGTGGTCCGGCCGCTGCGCGCCCTCGCGAGCGGCGCCGAGAAGCTGGCCGACGGCGACCTCAAGACCGTGCTGTACCCCCGCTATCACGACGAGGTGGGGGCCGTAGTCCGCAGCCTCGAACTGGTCCGTCAGCAGTTGCAGGCCCGCAGGCAGAACCAGGCGCGCCGCAGCGCCGAGCCCCGGCTCGGCGCCGGAGGAAGGTGACCGGCCGTGCTCTACCTCTACTTCGTGCTGCTGATCGGCGGCGTGTTCCTGCTGATCGCGGGCATCATCGAGCAGCGCAGGCATTACGCCGCCCTGCACACCATCCCGTCCCGGGTGCTCGTCAACGGCATCCGCGGCAAGTCCTCCATCACCCGGCTGTGCGCGGGTGCCCTGCGCGGCGGTGACCTGGTCACCGTGGCCAAGACGACGGGCACCGCCGCGCGCTTCATCCACCCGGACGCCACCGAGGAGCCGGTCTACCGCAAGTTCGGCATCGCCAACGTGGTGGAGCAGATCGGCATCGTCCGCCGGGCCGCCACCTACCGCCCCGACGCCCTGGTCATCGAGTGCATGGCGGTCATGCCGGCCCTGCAGGAGGTCAACCAGAGCAAGCTGATCCGCTCGACGATCGGCGTGCTGTGCAACGTCCGTGAGGACCACCTCGCCGAGATGGGCCCGACCCTGGACGACGTGGCGCGCTCGCTGTGCCGCTCCATGCCGGAGGACGGCATCTGCGTCACCGCCGAGAAGGAGCGCTTCCACATCCTCCAGGAGGAGGCGGACGCCCGTAACTGCAAGCTGATCTACGCCGATCCGGAGACGGTCACCGACGAGGAGCTGCGCGGCTTCAGCTGGTTCACCTTCAAGGAGAACGTGGCGATCGCGCTGGTCGTGGCGGACCTGCTCGGCATCGAGCGCCAGGTCGCGCTGCAGGGCATGTACGACGCCCCGCCGGACCCGGGTGTGCTCTCCGTGGAGAAGTACGTCGCCCCCGACGGCAAGAGGCTCGCCTTCGCCAACGTCTTCGCGGCCAACGACCCCGAGTCGACGCTGATGAACATCAACCAGCTGCTCGACCTCGGCGCGATCCGCCGCCCCCTGAACGTCGTGATCAACTGCCGCCCGGACCGGGTGGAGCGCAACGGGCAGATGGGCGAGATCATCCCCGACCTGCAGCCGGACAACGTCTTCGTCATCGGGCACCCCTCCAAGAGCGCCATCGACGCCATCCCCGCCGAGTGGCGCGACCGCGCGGTCGACCTGGGCGGCGAGCGTCGCGCGGCGGACGAGTTCATGCCGACGCTGCTCGGCCGGATGTCCGACGGCTCCTCCCTGGTCGCCATCGGCAACATCCACGGGCAGGGCGAGGAACTCCTCGAATACCTGGCGGAGCTCCCGGCCGACGAGAGCGACGCCGAGGACGAGGCCGGACAGCCGACGGCAGCCGCGCCGCCCCAGCAGCAGCGCCTGGACCCGTACGCCTCGTACCCCACGGCCTACGAGGAGCGCTACCAGGCCTCGCAGACCCAGGAGATCCCGGTGATCACCATCCCGCAGCCGCCGGGGCGGTACGCCGAGGCACCGGGCGCCTATGCCGCGGCCGCGCCGGGCGGGGAGCACAGGGCGCAGTCGTACGGCCAGGGTCAGTACCACGGGGAGACCGGGCAGTACGGCCAGGGCCGGCCGCACGACTCAGGGCCGTCGTACGCGTCCGGTGGGCCGCAGGGCTCGGAGCAGCAGCCGTACGAGGGCGGGAACGCGGAGCTCTCGGCGTGGTTCCGCACCGCACGTCAGCCGTCGCACGGGCACGGTCAGGAGCAGCCCTACGGGGACGACCCCTTCGGCCGGCCACCCCGGCGGCCGGCGGACGACGACGGAGGTGGCGACCCGTCGCGCGCATGACACCCGTCCCGCGCCCGGCGCCCGTTGCGTGCCCGGCATCCGCGGGGTGGGCGGCCCTCGTCCGCAGGCCGCCGCCCGCTCCGCCCCTGAACCCGCACCCCTTCGTCCGGAGACCCCGTTGACCACCGCCGCCCTGACCCCAGAGATGGCTGCCCTCGGCATCGCCATAGGCCTGTTCTTCTCGCTGCTCTGCTATCTCACGACCAACCTGTCGCCCGGCGGCATGATCACACCCGGCTGGATCGCGCTCACCCTCATCGAGGACCTGCAGCGCGCGGCCATGGTGGTGGGCGTCACCGCCCTGACCTACGGCGGCACCAAGATCATGCAGCGGCTGGTGATCCTCTACGGCAAGCGGCTGTTCGCCGCCGTGGTGCTGCTGGGCGTGCTGTTGCAGGCCACGGTGATGATCGTGCTCTCGCTCGAGTTCCCGCTGCTGTACGGCAACCAGACGCTCGGCTTCATCGTGCCGGGCCTGATCGCCTACCAGATGGTGCGCCAGCCCAAGGGGGCCACGCTGCTGGCCACCGGCACCGTCTCCCTCATGGCCTACATCGTCGTCGCCGCCGGCCTGCTGCTCGGCGTCATGCCGACCGTCTGAGAATCCAGGAGCAAACGATGGCAGGGAAGAAGAAATCGCGGCCCGTCGTCACGGGCCTGGTGCTGCTGGCGCTCGTCGGCACCTCCGGCTACCTCACGGTGGAGCTGCGGGGGCAGGACGAACAGGGCGTCACCGAGGTGCGCAACGTCGGCGTGCTGGAGGGCGGCCGCAGCACCGGCGCCACCTCCGACACCGGCAAGGAGACCTGGTCCCGGCTGGAGAACCCGGCGCGGTCCGTGCTGCGCGGGGGCGACGGCCAGATCAAGGCCGTGTTCACGGACGGCGCCCGCACCGCGACGCTGACGGGGCCGGCCCGCACCTTCCAGGAGCCGACCTCGACCGCGTCCAAGGTCAGCACCACGGACTGGGTGCGGCTGATGCCGGAGCCCTGGGCCAAGGGCGCGGAGCAGAAGAAGTGGTTCAAGGACTGGTACGCCGAGTTCAAGGACAGCAAGAAGGACGACATCTTCGCCTTCGCGTTCCAGTACGTGGCGGGCGCACCGGTGAAGAAGGACGCGGAGGGCACCGTCTACGCCGGTGACGCGAACTTCGGCCCGCTGAACGCGACCGGGGCCGAGGGCGGCGACCTGCGTCTGGAGCAGTCCGACTTCTACGACTACCTCGGTGTGCAGTACCCGTTCCGGGACGGCGTCGTCGGGCAGCCGGAGAGCACGCGGGCCCGCTCCATCGACTGCTCGGGCTTCATGCGCATGGTGCTCGGCTACCGGGCCCGGTTCCCCCTGATGTCCTCGGACACCTCCGGCGACGGCTTGCCCCGCACCGCCAACGGCATGGCCCGCTCCAAGGTGGGCGTCGACATCCTGCCGCTCGCCGGTCTCTCGGCGGGGGACCGGCCGTCCGCCATCGACCAGCTCCAGCCGGGCGACCTCGTCTTCTTCAAGCTCGACACGCGCACCGCCCAGCGACTCGACCACGTCGGCATGGTCCTCGGCCATGACACCGAAGGGCACCTGATCTTCGTGTCGAGCCGCGAGGAGGTCAACGGGCCCACCATCGGCGACGTCGGCGGTGTGTCCCGGCTCGACGGCAACGGCTACTACGCGAAGACGCTGCGCAGCGCGAAGCGCCTGTAGGCGGGCCCGTGGGGCGGCGGCCGCCTACTCGTTGGCCGCCGCCGACGCCTGTGCCTGACCCCGCCTGAGGATCTGGCGGAAGGTGAACTCCTCCAACTCGTCGCTCACCTGGAAGGCCGCGGTGTCCTTGTCCGTCATGTCCTTGCCGTTGGTGAAGCCCGTGATGGTGAAGTAGGCGTAGCGGCCGTAGGAGTTGGACGTCGACAGGCAGACGGACGAGGTGCAGAAGTCCTTGATGCCCTTGCCGGACAGCGACCTGATGATGTCCTTCTTGGTGTTCACCTGGCCCTTGACCTTGGTGGCCTGCGCCGCGGTGTCGAAGACGGCCACGCCGACCGTCACCGCGATGCCGTCCTTCACGTACGACACGCGCATGAAGCGGGTGCAGTCGCTGTTGGTGACGATCTTCGGGAGCCCGCCCTTGGTGACCGCGGAGCAGCTCTTGGTGTCGTCCGTCGCGCCCTTCTTGTACACCGCGCCGCCCACCGTCAGCTGGGTGCCCGGGAAGAGGATCTGAACGCCGAGCGGAGCGGTGTCCTTGCTCTTGCTGGAGATGAAGTCCTTCGGATCCAGCGGCGGCGGAGCGCTCGTCGACGCGAACGACGGGGCGGCGCCCGACTCGCTCGGCAGGTCCGCGGTCCCGGGCAGCTGCGAAGACGGTTTGCTCGAGGCGGAATTGCCGTCGTTCGCGGACACCACGGCCACGGCGACGGCGGCACCGATGGCGACGGTGGCCAGCGCGCCGCCGCCGACGAACAGCAGCCGACGACGCTTGTTGCGGGTCTCGGAGGCCTCGGCGAGCGCGGCCCAGTCCGGGGTCTGATCGGCGCCGCTGTTCCACGGCTGCTGGGATTGCGGTGTCCAGGGGTCCCACTGGGACTGGGGTCCCCCCTGCTGCCCATAGCTCATGGGGCGCATCTTAGACGGAGCTGGGGTGTGCCGGTCCGCCCCAAGAGGCGCACAGGCCCCTGGCGTTCAGTCGATGAGCGAGTACAAAGGCGACATCTCCGGGCGGTTGGTACGACGCGCCTCGTGGCATCTGTGGGTCGCGCTCGGGGCCACGCTGGGGACTCTCGTGGCGCGGACGGTGCGGCTGACCTCGGACGGAGGGATGGACCACGCGATCGTCGCGCGGGCGGCGCGGGTGCGGCCGGCCGGCGGTTCTCGGTATGACGACCCCCACTTCCTCTACTTGCCGAGCGCGGTGATGGCGGCGGCTCCCTGGACGGTGGTCCCGAGGGGTGTGCTGAGCGTGCTGGTGCCGGTGGTGGTGACCGGCTGTCGGGTCGGGGGCTGGGTCTGCGCGCTACGGCTGCACGGCGTCCCGGTGCGCAGCCGCTTCGCGGCCCTGGGGCTGATCGGGCTTGCGGCCGGGTTCGCGCCGTTCGCCCGTGCTCGGTGCGGCGGTCGCGTTGAAGCCGCTGCTGGCGCCGGTGGCGTTGCTCGCGCGGCAGTGGCGGGGGCTGGCGGGGAGGGTCGGGGTGCCGGTGGTCCGGGGGGGGGGGCCTGGTTCTGGCTGGTGCTGGTGCCGCAGCTGCCCGGAGTGACGTGGCCCTGTCTGGAGGCGACGCAGCGCAGGGCCTTTCTGGATGCGGTGACGTTGTGTGGAGTAGCGGTTACGGTGGGCGTTCGTTGCTGGACGGATGCGAGGCGTATGTCGCCCCCGCCGCCCCCTGCCCGTCCCGCCTTCAAAGGGCTCGGCCCCTTCGGCTCTGTCTTGAGGGGGACGGTCGGCTCGGGCCGGGCGGTTACTCTGGGGGTAGACAGCAGAGGTGTCCGTGGGCGACCCGTTTTGACCCGGCCGTGGCGCCGCAGGTATCCTGCATGTTCGTTGTGTATTGGCTTGCTCATTCTCACGGGACGGGCCCTTACACCGGTCCACCGGGCCGATGACCAGCAATCCCACGTACGCGGTATGCGTCGCCGCAGTGGCTCAGGCTGTCGTGATCGTTTCGGTGACCTGTTCAGGTCCATTCAATCGAAGCGAAGGCTACGAACCGTGCGTACGTACAGCCCCAAGCCCGGCGATGTGACGCGCCAGTGGCACGTCATCGACGCCCAGGACGTTGTCCTGGGTCGTCTCGCCACCACCGCCGCGTCCCTTCTGCGGGGCAAGCACAAGCCGATCTACGCCCCTCACGTCGACACCGGTGACTTCGTCGTCATCATCAACGCCGACAAGGTGCACCTCTCCGGCAACAAGCGCACCCAGAAGATGGCGTACCGCCACTCCGGCTACCCGGGTGGTCTGCGCTCCGTCCGTTACGACGAGCTGCTCGACAAGAACCCCGAGAAGGCCATCGAGAAGGCCGTCAAGGGCATGCTCCCCAAGAACACGCTGGGCCGTCAGATGCTCTCGAAGCTGAAGGTCTACAAGGGTGACCAGCACCCGCACGGCGCGCAGCAGCCGCAGCCGTACGAGATCACCCAGGTCGCGCAGTAAGTCCGGCCACCCCCTAAGACTGAAGAGAATCTGAGGAGAATCGTGGCCGAGACCACTGCCGAGCAGCCGCTCGACGAGAACGTCGAGAACATCGACATCGACAGCTACACCACCGAGTCCGAGGTTCCGGTGGAGGGTGAGTACACCTCCGAGTCCCTCGCCTCGCGCTTCGGTGAGCCCCAGCCCGCCGCGGGCCTGGGCCGTCGCAAGAACGCCATTGCTCGTGTCCGGATCGTTCCGGGCACCGGCAAGTGGAAGATCAACGGTCGCACCCTTGAGGACTACTTCCCCAACAAGGTGCACCAGCAGGAAGTCAACGAGCCCTTCAAGGTGCTCGAGCTCGAGGGTCGCTACGACGTCATCGCCCGCATCGCGGGTGGCGGTGTCTCCGGTCAGGCCGGCGCCCTGCGCCTCGGCGTGGCCCGTGCCCTGAACGAGGCCGACGTGGACAACAACCGCGGCGCCCTCAAGAAGGCCGGCTTCCTCCGCCGCGACGACCGTGCGGTCGAGCGCAAGAAGGCCGGTCTGAAGAAGGCCCGCAAGGCCCCGCAGTACAGCAAGCGCTAAGCGCAAGCTGCCTCTGCTCGTACTCCGGTACTCCGAACGCCCCGGCGGCACGCCACAGTGCCGCCGGGGCGTTCGTCTTATCCCCGGGCTCGGGCGTATAACGGCACAAGGCGTTCAAAGGCTTGTGTGATCCGATGCCCAGGCATGGAATGCCTGGAAGCGGCAGTCCTCGGCGATGTGCGCTACAGCGTGCGCCGGCTCCGCATCCGGAACTGATGTTTCCTCAGGAGGACAAGTGGGACGACTCTTCGGCACGGACGGCGTGCGTGGTGTCGCCAACGCGGATCTGACGGCCGAGATGGCGCTCGGACTGTCCGTGGCGGCGGCGCACGTACTGGCCGAGGCGGGCACCTTCGAGGGCCACCGGGCGACTGCGGTGGTCGGAAGAGACCCGCGCGCGTCCGGGGAGTTCCTGGAGGCCGCCGTGGTCGCGGGCCTCGCGAGCGCCGGCGTGGACGTCCTGCGCGTCGGTGTGCTGCCGACGCCGGCGGTGGCGTTCCTCACAGGCGCGCTCGGCGCCGACCTCGGCGTCATGCTCTCCGCCAGCCACAACGCCATGCCCGACAACGGCATCAAGTTCTTCGCCCGCGGCGGTCACAAGCTCGCCGACGAGCTGGAGGACCGTATCGAGACCGTCTACGACGAGCATCGGCACGGTGAGCCGTGGGAGCGGCCCACGGGTTCGGCCGTCGGGCGTGTGCGGTCCTATGACCAGGGGTTCGAAGAGTACGTCGCCCACCTCCTCGGCGTGCTGCCCAACCCGCTGGACGGGCTGAAGGTCGTCCTCGACGAGGCGCACGGCGCGGCCGCGGGGGTCTCTCCCGAGGCGTTCACGCGGGCCGGGGCCGAGATCGTCACCATCGGGGCCGAGCCCGACGGGCTCAACATCAACGACGGCTGCGGTTCCACGCATCTGGACAAGCTGAAGGCCGCGGTGGCGGAGCACGGTGCCGACCTCGGTATCGCGCACGACGGTGACGCCGACCGTTGCCTCGCCGTCGACCACACCGGTGCGGAAGTGGACGGCGACCAGATCCTCGCCGTGCTCGCGCTCGCGATGCGGGAGCGGTCCGAGCTGCGGGCCGGGACGGTCGTTGCGACCGTGATGTCCAACCTCGGGTTCAAGCTCGCCATGGAGCGTGAGGGCATCGCCCTGGTGCAGACCGCGGTCGGCGACCGGTATGTGCTGGAGGAGATGAAGGAGCACGGGTTCGCCCTGGGCGGCGAGCAGTCCGGGCACGTCATCATCCTCGATCACGCCACCACCGGCGACGGCACGCTGACCGGGCTTCTGCTGGCGGCGCGGGTCGCGCAGACCGGCCGTACGCTCAAGGACCTCGCGTCCGTCATGGAGCGGCTGCCGCAGGTGCTGATCAATGTGCCCGACGTGGACAGGTCGCGGGTGAAGACGTCGGCGGAGCTCGCGTCGGCGGTCACGGAGGCCGAGCGGGAACTCGGGTCCACCGGGCGGGTGTTGCTCCGGCCGTCGGGCACCGAGCCGTTGGTGCGTGTGATGGTCGAGGCCGCGGACATCGATCAGGCCCGGTCGGTGGCGGGGCGGCTGGCCGATGCCGTGAAGTCGGCTCTGGGTTAGTTCCGCGGACGCGCAAAGCCGTCCGGGGCGGATCCGTCCTCCTGCCCCGGCGGCGCAACAAAGAGTGCGCTACCGGTGACTGATTGTTTCACTTTCGTTGAGGGGGCTGCCCGGACGAAAGAGGGAAACACCGCATGAAGATCGTGAGCAGCACCCTGAAGCGAGGGGTCGGTCCGGCCCTGGCCGCCGGTCTCGTCGTGACCGCTCTCGCCACCCCGGCGGCGGCCCAGACCCCCGGCTCCACCGCGTTCCGGGTATTCGGCACCGCCTTCCTCAGCGCGCGGGCCGGAGTGGCCAACCACATGACGGCCAGCGTCGTCAGTGGTCGTCTGGTCCTCATGGACACCACGGGCGTCGCGGTGGGACCGGGGTGCACCCGGCTGTCGGCCACGAGCGCCGACTGCGGCAGCGCCGCCACCGTCGGGCGGCTCGCGATCGGACTGGCCGACGGGAACGACAGCTTCCAGGGGATGGTCACGCTGCGGACCACCGTCGATGCGGGCCCGGGCGTCGACACCGTGGCGACCGGCAGCGGCGGCGACACGATCGGCGTGAACGACGGCATGCCCGGTGACACGGTGAGCTGCAACGGCGGCTCCGACGTGGTGTTCCGCGACGCCGGTGACAGCATCGCCGCGGACTGCGAGCGTCGCTTCTAGACGCCGCCCGCCTTCGCCGTACGCTCGCGCTGCCTGGTCCACAGCCATTTCTGGGCCAGCAGTGTGAGCGTGCCGGCCAGGACGATGCCGAGCAGGTTCAGCAGGAGCTGTTCGGTGGAGCCCCAGGCCTGCTTGTACTCGCCGTAGCTGAAGGCCACCGCCGCGTTCGCGGCCGCCGGGACGGTGGTCACCGAGATGGCGACGCCGACGAGGGCGCCCGACTTGGACGAGGTCAGGGACAGGGTGCCCGCGCAGCCCGCCAGGACGGCCACGACGAACGAGAACCAGTCGGGCCGGTAGATGAAGTTCGTGTTGGGACGTTCGGCGTCCAGTTGCTCGACGCTGAACAGATTCACGCCGTCCATGAAGTAGCTGAAGCCCACCGTCACCACCATGGCCACGGCGAAGCCCACCAGCAGCGCGTTCAACGAGCGCAGCGCCAGGCGGGGCGCCCGCTGGACGATCGCCGTGCTGAAGCCCGCCAACGGCCCGAACTCCGGGCCGACCGCCATCGCGCCCACGATCAGGATCGCGTTGTCGAGCACGACACCGCAGGCCGCGATCATCGTGGCGAGCGTGATGAACGCGAGGTAGGTGACGGAGAGGGTCGACTCCTCGTGCGTCGCCTCCGTCAGGTGCTCCCAGAGCACCGCGTCCGCACCCTCGCCCGGCGCCTCCTCCTCGGCCTTGTCTGCCCGCTTGGACAGCGACAGGTCGATGTTCTCGACGGCGATGGAGCCGGACTCCTCGATGCCCAACTGCTGGAGGCTGGTGAGGAGTTCGTCGCCAGCCTCGCGCGCCACGTCACACAGGACCAGGTCCCCTACGGGGTTGCGGGCGGCGCCCGGCAGGACGGCGAGGTGGGTCGTCCCCACCGTCCCCTCGATCAGGCGGACCACCGCGTCGGTCTTGTCGGCCGGTGTGATCAGGCGCAGGTGCAGCATGGGGGCAGGTTAGCCGTCACAACTTGCGCAGGCTCAGCCGCTGCACCTTGTGGTCCGGGCCCTTGCGGACGACCAGAGTGGCTCGGCCGCGGGTGGGGGCGATGTTCTCGACCAGGTTGGGTTTGTTGATCGTGCGCCACATCGTGCGGGCGTAGTCGAGGGCTTCGTCCTCGGACACCTGGGTGTACTTGCGGAAGTACGAGGAGGGGTTCTGGAAGGCGGTCTCGCGCAGTCGCTTGAAGCGGTTGAGGTACCAGTGCTCGATGTCCTCGGTGCGGGCGTCGACGTACACGCTGAAGTCGAAGTAGTCGGCGAGGCCGACCCGGGTGCGGCCGTCCTTGCCGGGGAGGGCGGGCTGCAGGACGTTCAGGCCCTCGACGATCAGGATGTCGGGGCGGCGGACGGTGAGGCGCTGGTCCGGGACGATGTCGTAGATCAGGTGGGAGTAGACGGGTGCCGTGACCTCGTCCTTGCCCGCCTTGATGTCGGCGACGAAGCGGGTGAGGGCGCGGCGGTCGAAGGACTCCGGGAAACCCTTGCGCGACATCAGGCCGCGAGCCTGGAGCTCCTTCGTGGGCAGCAGGAAGCCGTCGGTGGTGACCAGCTCCACGCGCGGGTGCTCGGGCCAGCGCGAGAGCAGGGCCTGCAGGAGGCGGGCGACCGTGGACTTGCCCACGGCTACCGAGCCGGCGACCCCTATGACGAACGGGGTGCCGGACTGGGAGCCCTGTTCGCCGAGGAAGGTGTTCAGCGCGCCTCTGAGGCCGTCGGTGGCGCCGACGTAGAGGTTGAGCAGGCGGGAGAGCGGGAGGTAGATGTCCCGCACCTCGTCGAGGTCGATGACATCGCCGAGGCCGCGCAGCTTCTCGACCTCCTCCGCGGTGAGCGGCAGCGGGGTCTTGTCCCGCAGCGCGCTCCACTCCGAGCGGGTGAGGTCCACGTAGGGAGTCGCCTCCGGCCGCTGCCGGTGGGCGCTCCGGGGTATCGAGGAGACCGGAGAGATCACAGTCCATTGTTACGGGAGTACGAACGGACGGCGGGGTGGGATCCGTCACTCGATGGCTTTTGGGGGAAATCCAGACAAGGCGCGGAATGTCAGTGGCGTGCGTCACAGTTGTGGAAGAGGTGGGCCCGGGCCGGGGTCCACGGGTCCACGAACCCCGAGGGGTGACCCATGACGACGTATGCGATAGAGGCGGAAGGCCTGGTCAAGCGGTTCAAGGAGACCGAAGCGCTGGCCGGGGTCGACCTGGCGGCCCGCAGGGGCTCGGTGCTCGGCCTGCTGGGGCCCAACGGCGCGGGGAAGACGACCGCGGTGCGGATCTTCGCGACGCTCCTTCGGCCCGACGGGGGCAGGGCACACGTGGCCGGTCACGACGTGGTCCGGGAGGCCGGCGCCGTCCGGGCCATGGTCGGGCTGACCGGGCAGTACGCGGCCGTGGACGAGAACCTGACCGGCACGGAGAACCTGCTGCTCATCGGGCGTCTGCTGGGGCTGCCACGCCGGGAGGCGCGGGCTCGGGCGGCCGAGCTGCTGGAGCGCTTCCAGCTGTCGGACGCGGCCGGGCGGGCCGCGAAGACGTACTCGGGCGGGATGCGCAGGCGCCTGGACCTCGCGGCCAGCCTGGTGGGCCGGCCCAGCATCCTCTTCCTCGACGAACCGACGACCGGCCTGGACCCGCACAGTCGCGGTGAGCTGCGGGACCTGCTGCGGGGACTGGTCGCGGACGGTGCCACGGCCCTGCTGACCACGCAGTATCTGAACGAGGCCGATGTGCTCGCCGACGACATCGTGGTGATCGACAAGGGGCGGGTGATCGCCAAGGGCACGCCCGACGAGCTGAAGTCCCAGGTCGGCGGGCAGGTGCTGGAGCTGAGGCCGGTGCTGGGGCAGGACCTCGCGCGGGCGCATGTGCTGGTGGCCGGGGCGGCCGGTCCGCAGGCCCGGATCGAGGGCGAGATGATCACCGCGCCGGTGAAGGAGCCCGAGCTGATGCCGGCCGTCGTGCGCACGCTGGACCGGGAGGGCATCGCGGTGGGGGAGCTGGCGCTGCGGCGTTCGTCGCTGGACGAGGTGTTCCTGGCGCTGACCGGGCACCGGGCCGAGCCGGGCGAGGCGGAGGGAGACGGCGGGGCGGCCGTTCGGGACGACGAGGTGAGTGAGCTGGAGAAGGCGGTGAGCCGGTCATGACCGCCACGACCGTCACGGCGCCCCTCACCAAGTCGGGGCGCGTGCGGCCGATGGACGGGCTGCGGCAGACCTTCACGATGGCCTGGCGGAGTCTGGTCGCGGTCAAGCACAACCCGCTGGAGCTGGTCGACTACAGCATCACGCCCATCATGTTCGTGTTCCTCTTCACGTTCGTGCTGGGCGGGCAGATGGCCGGGTCGCCCGAGGCGTATCTGAAGTACGCGCTGCCGGGGATCATCGTCCAGAACACGTTGTTCATGACGATGTACACGGCGATGGCGTTGAACACCGACCTCACCAAGGGCGTCTTCGACCGTCTGCGCAGCCTCCCGATCGCCCGCTCCGCCCCGCTCGTCGGCCGCATCACCGCGGACCTCGCCAAGCATGTCTGGGCGCTGCTGCTGATGATCGGCCTCGGTCTGCTCCTCGGCTTCCGGATCACGGGCGGGTTCGGCGGGTTCCTGCTCGGGACACTGCTCGTGGTCGTGTTCGCGGCGGCGGTGTCGTGGGGCGCGGTGCTCATCGGGATGCTCGCCGGGGACGCGGAGAAGGTGCAGGCCTTCGCCTTCACGATCATCTTCCCGATCACCTTCACGAGCAGCGCGTTCGTGATGGTGGACACCATGCCGGGATGGCTGCAGGCGTGGAGCGACGTGAATCCGGTGACGCATCTTTCGGACGCGTTCCGGGGGTTGTTGCTGGGCGGGCCTGTGGCTGAGCCGGTTCTGTGGTCGTTGGTCTGGGCGGCCGGGATCGCGGTGGTGTTCTATCCGTTGGCCATGCGGGCCTATCGGGCCAAGACGTGAGGGTTGTCGAGGCGTTCGTACTGCGGTGTGGATTTCCGATTTCGGGCACGCTGTTGCCCTTTCGGGCGCTGATTTGGTCGTAGGCTGCCGCGCATGTGCGGAATCGTGGGATACGTGGGGTCGCAGTCGGCGCTTGAGGTTGTGACGGCCGGGCTGAGGCGGCTGGAGTACCGGGGGTACGACTCGGCGGGGGTTGCCGTGCTCGCGGACGGAGGGCTGGCCGGCGCGAAGAAGGCGGGCAAGCTGGTCAATCTGGAGAAGGAGTTGACGCAGCGGCCGTTGCCGACCGGGACCACGGGGATCGGGCATACACGGTGGGCCACGCACGGGGGGCCGACCGACGCGAATGCTCATCCGCATCTCGACAATGCCGGACGGGTGGCCGTCGTGCACAACGGCATCATCGAGAACTTCGCCTCTCTGCGCGCCGAGTTGGAGGAGCGTGGGCACGAGCTGGCCTCCGAGACCGACACCGAGGTCGTCGCGCATCTGCTGGCCGAGGAGTTCTCCGTCTGTGCCGATCTCGCCGAGGCCATGCGGCTGGTGTGCCGGCGGCTGGACGGCGCGTTCACGCTCGTGGCGGTGCACGCCGACGACCCGGACGTGGTCGTCGGGGCGCGACGGAACTCGCCGCTCGTGGTGGGCGTTGGGGAGGGTGAGGCCTTTCTCGCCTCGGACGTCGCCGCGTTCATCGATCACACGCGGTCGGCGATCGAGCTGGGGCAGGACCAGGTCGTGGAGCTGCGGCGGGACGGGGTGACCGTCACCGGGTTCGACGGGCGTCCGGCGCAGGTGCGGTCGTATCGCATCGACTGGGACGCCGCCGCCGCGGAAAAGGGGGGCTATGACTACTTCATGCTCAAGGAGATCGCCGAGCAGCCCAAGGCGGTCGCCGATACGTTGCTGGGGCGTATCGACGCGTCCGGTTCGCTGACGCTGGACGAGGTGCGGATCAGCGCCTCCGAGCTGCGGGAAGTCGACAAGGTCGTCATCATCGCCTGCGGTACGGCCTTTCACGCCGGGCTGATCGCCAAGTACGCCATCGAGCACTGGACCCGGGTTCCGTGCGAGGTGGAATTGGCCAGTGAGTTCCGGTACCGGGATCCGATCCTCGATCACCAGACCCTCGTCATCGCCATCTCCCAGTCCGGCGAAACCATGGACACCCTCATGGCGCTCCGGCACGCCCGTGAACAGGGCGCCAAGGTGCTGGCGATCTGCAACACCAACGGGTCGACGATTCCGCGTGAGTCGGATGCGGTGCTGTATACGCATGCCGGGCCCGAGGTCGCCGTCGCCTCGACGAAGGCGTTTCTGACACAGTTGGTGGCCTGCTATCTCGTCGCGCTGTATCTGGGGCAGGTGCGGGGCACCAAGTGGGGTGACGAGATCGGGGCCGTCATCCGGGATCTGTCGCACATCTCCGGTGAGGTGGAGCGGGTGCTGGAGACCATGGAGCCGGTGCGGGAGCTGGCGCGGTCGCTGGCCGCGAAGAAGACGGTGCTGTTCCTCGGGCGGCATGTGGGATATCCGGTGGCGCTGGAGGGGGCGCTGAAGCTGAAGGAGCTCGCCTACATGCATGCCGAGGGGTTTGCGGCGGGGGAGTTGAAGCATGGGCCGATCGCGCTGATCGAGGACGATCTGCCGGTGGTTGTCGTGGTGCCGTCGCCTCGGGGGCGGTCGGTTCTGCACGACAAGATCGTGTCCAACATCCAGGAGATTCGGGCCCGCGGTGCGCGGACGATCGTCATCGCGGAGGAGGGGGACGAGGCGGTGGTGCCGTACGCGGATCACCTGATCCGGATTCCGGCCACGCCGACGTTGCTTCAGCCGATGGTGGCGACGGTGCCGCTGCAGGTCTTCGCGTGCGAGCTGGCCACCGCCCGGGGGAACGAGGTGGATCAGCCTCGGAACCTCGCGAAGTCCGTGACGGTGGAGTGAGCGGGCTCAGCGTCCCGGCTCGTCGTCCAGCCCGTCCCTCCTCCTCCACGCCGCCGCCTGCGGCATGAACCTGTTCTCCGCCGCGTGCACCACCATGCGCGCGTTTCTCGCCTCCGCCTCCGGGCCGTCCGGCAGGTGGAAGTCCCTGCCCGCCCGGGTCGAGCCGGCCTGCGTGCTCGTGGCGGTCGGGAGCCGGCGGCCGACGTAGCGGTCGAGGGCGGAGGCGACTTCGGCCGACGTCGTGTCCGTGACGGCGTCTCCCAGTGCCGCCGCGTCCAGGATCGCCTGGGCCGCGCCCTGGGCCTGGAACGGGGTCATCGCGTGGGCGCTGTCGCCGAGGAGGGTCACCCGGCCCACGTTCCAACGGGCCAGCGGGGCCCGGGTGTAGATGCCGTAGCGGAGCACCTGGCCCGCGCGTTCGAGGACGCGTCGTACCCGGGAGTCCCAGCCCGCGAACTCGCGCAGCTGCTCTCCGGGTTCCGCCCGAGCGGTCCAGGACTCCTGTGCCGCCGCCTTCGTGGCGAACACGCCCACGACGTTGAGCAGTTCGCCGCGGCGTACCCAGTAGTGGACGAAGTGGCGGTCCGGGCCGAGCCAGACGCCGAGCGGGGGCAGGCCCAGGTCGGCCACCTCGGCGGACGGGAGCAGGGCCCGGTACGCGGCGGTTCCCGAGAACACCGCCTCGTCCTCGCCGAAGAGCCACTGGCGGGCGGCGGAGCGGATGCCGTCCGCGGCCACCACCAGGTCCGCGCGCAGGCGTTCACCGGTCGCCGTCGTGACGTGCGCGCAGTCGTCGTCCTGGGTGATGTCGACGACCGTCGTGTCCAGGCGCACCGACTCGGGCGGTACCGCGGCGGCCAGGGCCTGGTGCAGATCGGCGCGGTGGAGCAGGAGGTACGGCCCCCCGAACTCCTCCTCGGCCTCGCGGCCCGTCGTGTAGCGGCAGATCTCCGACCCGTCGGACCAGGTGCGGAAGCTGATGTGGGAGGGGTGGGAGGCCTGCGCGGCGACCGCGTCGAGCACGTCCAGCCGGCGCAGCACCCGCGTGGCGTTCGGCGCGAGCTGGATGCCGGCGCCGACCTCGGCGAAGCGGGGTGTCTGCTCGACGAGCGTGACCTCCCAACCCGCCCGGCGCAGACTCAGCGTCGCGGCCAGTCCACCGATTCCGGCCCCCACGACGATCGCCCTCATACGACGGCCCGGCCGGGTGCCCGGCACACAATCGCGGACAGTCGGCGTCCTGACGCGCCGGCCTCAATCCCGTACGTCCCACCGGGCATCCGGCGCGGATTCGCCGACGCGCTCGCCTCAGCCTCGTACGTCCCGCCAGGCACCCGGCCTGGAAACGCCCCTCCCCGGCGGCCTAACGCGTTCCCCTCAACCCCGTACATCCCGCCAAGCATCCGGAATCCCCTCAGCCACGTCGTGCGCCCCCAACGGCGCCCCGTCCGACGTGAATCTCGCCGACAGGCCGTGGAGGTACGCCGCCACGCTCGCAGCATCGAATGGCGGGAGCCCCGTCGCCAGCAGTGATCCCGCCAATCCCGACAGCACATCGCCGCTGCCGGCCGTCGCCAGCCAGGACGTTCCCGTCGGGTTCACCCGGACGGCCCCGGTGCCGCCCGCGTCCGCCACCAGCGTCGTCGAGCCCTTCAACAGCACGGTCGCCGCATACCGCGCCGCCAACTCCCGTACCGAAGCCAGCCGGGCCCCCTCGACCTCCTCCCGGGAGACACCGAGCAGCGCCGCCGCCTCCCCGGCGTGCGGGGTCATCAGGGTCGGTGCCGTACGGCCCCGTACCGCCTCCGCGTCCGCCAGCCGCAGCCCGTCCGCGTCGAGCAGCACCGGTACGTCCGTCGCCAGCACCTCCGCCACGGTTGCCGCGTCGTCCCCGGCGCCCGGGCCGACGACCCAGGCCTGCACGCGCCCCGCCTTCTTCGGCCCCCGGTCCGACACCAGCGTCTCGGGGAACCGGGAGATCACCGCGTCCCCGGCCGGGCCGACGTACCGTACGGCCCCCGCCCCGCCCCGCAGCGCGCCCGCCACGGCCAGTACGGCCGCGCCCGGGTAGCGCGGCGAGCCGGCCGCGATGCCGACGACGCCTCGCCGGTACTTGTCCGACTCCGCCGCGGGCAGCGGCAACAGCCTTGCCACGTCCGCGTGTTGGAGTGCCTCCAGCTCCACCGCGTCCGCCGGCAGCGCCAGTCCGATGTCCACCAGCCGCACCACACCGGCGTACTCCCGCGCCGGATCGATCAGCAGGCCCGGCTTGTGCGTGCCGAAAGTGACGGTGAGGTCGGCCCGCATCGCCGTGCCGCGTACCTCGCCCGTGTCGACGTCCACGCCGCTCGGCAGGTCCACGGCGACGACCGCGGCCCTCGACCGCGCCGCCGCGTCCGCCAGTGGTACCGCCTCCGGTCGCAGGCCGCCCTTGCCGCCGATCCCGACGATGCCGTCCAGGATCAGGTCCGCGCGGTCGAGCAGGTCCCCGGCCGCGTCGATGCCGACCGGGCGGCCACCCGCCCGCCGCAGCGCCGCCAGGCCCTCGGCATGCGCCCGGTCCGGCGACAGCAGTACCGCCGACACCCCCGCTCCGCGCCTTGCCAGCCGGGCCCCGGCGTACAGGGCGTCGCCGCCGTTGTCGCCGCTGCCGATCAGCAGCACGACCCGGCTGCCGTACACCCGGCCCAGTAGATCCGCGCAGGCCGCGGCGAGTCCGGCCGCCGCCCGCTGCATCAGCGTCCCGTCCGGGAGCCGTGCCATCAGCTCTCGTTCGGCCGCCCTTACCGTCTCCACGCCGTACGCAGTCCGCATGCGATCGAGTCTCGCGCACCGGGCGAGGCGCGTCGCATCCATTGACGCTTTGCCGTGGCTTTTGGCTCAGGCCTCCGCCACGACCACCGCCGACGCCACCCCGGCGTCGTGGCTCAGCGACACATGCCAGGACTGCACGCCGAGTTCGGCCGCGCGGGCCGCCACCGTCCCCGTCACCCGCAGGCGGGGCCGGCCGCTGTCCTCGACGTAGACCTCGGCGTCCGTCCAGAGCAGGCCCGCCGGCGCGCCCAGCGCCTTGGCGAGGGCCTCCTTGGCGGCGAAGCGGGCCGCGAGCGAGGCGACGCCCCGGCGGTCCCCGCTGGGCAGCAGCAACTCGCTCTCCAGGAACAGCCGTTCGGCCAGCCCGGGTGTGCGCTCCAGTGCCGCCTCGAACCTGTCGATCTCGGCCACGTCGATACCGACCCCGATGATGCTCATGCCGAGCACCTTATGGGTCCTCGAAAAGGGGCCCTCGAAAGAGTGACCCCGCAGCGCGGCGCCTCCCGAAGGGACGGGCCCCCACGCTTCCCTGTGCCCATGATCAGCGGACGTATCGCATGCCGGAGCATCGCCGTGCTGCTCGCAGGGGCCGCCCTGTTGCCCATCGGCAGTGCCTCGGCCGACCCCGAGGACCCCGTGCCCCCGGCCTCCGGGCCGCAGACGGAACTCGTGCCCGGCCTCCCTTTGAACGCGCTCCCGCTCTGGCAGCAGCCGATCGACACACCCGACCAGGCCATGCCTCCGGAGGTGTACACACCCAGTCCCGAGGAGGAGGCCGTCGAGCCGCGGAAAGCGCCCGTCGGGACGTACGACCTCGTGGAGGAGGTCCATCCCATGGACGCCCTCGGCGACGTGGAGTGCAGCGAGTGGGAGGGCCCCCGCCAGCGGCAGGTCGAGGGATGGCTGAAGGTGAAGGTGGACGGGGAGCAGTCGGAGGCGGACTGCCGGGCCATCCGCGCCTTCCAGAAGAAGCACCGGATCAAGCCCGCCATCGGGTACGCCGGTCCTGTGACATGGGCCACCATGCAGCTCGCTTCCGCCAAGAAGAACCCCAACGCCGCCAAGAAGTGCCCGCAGCGGTCGTACCTCGTGGCCTGCGTCGATCTCGACCGGCAGCTGGCCTGGGTACAGAACGGCAAGAAGGTCGTGTACGGGCCCGTGCACGTGCGCAGCGGGCGGGAGGGATACGGCACGCGGGGCGGCATGCACCGGATCTACTGGCGGCACAAGAACCACGTGTCGACGCTGTACAACAGCCCCATGCCCTACTCCCAGTTCTTCAGCGGGGGCCAGGCCCTGCACGGCGTCTACGGCAACATCTTCAGCGCCGTCGGCTCCATGGGCTGCGTCAACCTCCGCATCGACGAGGCCCGCAAACTGTGGGGCGTGCTGAAGAAGGGCGACCGGGTGTACGTGTGGGGGCACCGGCCGGAAGGCTAAGGCCGGTCGGCGGCCGAGGGGTCCCGGCTCGGCGGTGATGTCGGACCCCTCTGAGACACTGGGGGCGCGATGACAGAGACAACAGCCCTGCGGACCGCGCCCCTGCGAGCCCGCGCCGAGATCGATCTGGCCGCGCTGCGGGCCAACGTGCGGACCCTGCGCGCCCTCGCGCCGCGCGCGGCCCTGATGGCCGTCGTGAAGTCGGACGCGTACGGCCACGGGGCGCAGCAGTGTGCCCGCGCGGCCGTCGAGGCGGGCGCCACCTGGCTGGGTACGGCGACACCCGAGGAGGCCCTCGTGCTGCGGGCCGCCGGGCTGCGCGGCATGCGGATGATGTGCTGGCTGTGGACGCCGGGCGGGCCCTGGCAGGAGGCCATCGAGGCCGACATCGACGTCTCGGTCAGCGGGATGTGGGCCCTGAAGGAGGTCACCGAGGCCGCCCGGCAGATCGGCGCCCCCGCGCGGGTGCAGCTCAAGGCCGACACCGGGCTCGGGCGGGGCGGCTGCCAACCGGGTGACGACTGGGCCGAGCTGGTCCGCGAGGCCCTGAAGGCCGAGGCCGACGGGCTGCTCCGCATCACCGGGCTGTGGTCGCACTTCGCCTGCGCCGACGAGCCCGGGCATCCCTCCATCGCCGCCCAGCTCTCCCGCTTCCGGGAGATGGTGGCGTACGCCGAGGAGCGGGGCGCCCGGCCCGAGGTGCGGCACATCGCGAATTCGCCCGCCACGCTCACCCTCCCGGAGAGCCACTTCGACCTGGTGCGCACGGGCATCGCGACCTACGGCATCTCGCCCAGCCCCGAGCTGGGCAGCCCCGCCGACTTCGGGCTGCGTCCCGTGATGACGCTGTCGGCGTCCCTCGCGCTGGTCAAGCACGTGCCGGGCGGCCATGGCGTCAGCTACGGCCATCGCTACGTCACCCCGGGCGAGACCACCCTCGGCCTCGTCCCGCTGGGCTACGCCGACGGCATCCCGCGGCACGCCTCCGGCGCCGGGCCGGTGCTGGTCGGCGGCAAGTGGCGCACGGTCGCGGGGCGGATCGCGATGGACCAGTTCGTCGTCGACCTGGGCGGGGACGAGCCCGATCCGGGTGCGCAGGCCGTGCTGTTCGGGCCCGGCGACCGCGGTGAGCCCACCGCCGAGGACTGGGCCCAGGCGGCGGGCACCATCGCCTACGAAATCGTCACCCGGATCGGAACGCGCGTTCCACGCGTCTATAGGAATGCGTCCACCTGATGCGGCGCTGTGATGCGGGCTATGTGATGCGTCCATCTGCATGCGGCTAAGTGAATGAGGAACGAGACGGGTATCCCGTAGCGGGACACAGCATCGAAACACCGGCACCATCCACCACCCACGTCACAACGGCACCACCAGACCCAGCGAAGAGGAGCGGTACGTGAGCGAGAGCAGTGCGGAGGCCGTCGCGGCCGTCGCCTCCGCCACGGGGGCGGCCGCGAACTGGCGCAGGGCGACCGGCATCGCCGGTGCGGCGATAGGCGTGATCGCGGCCGGCGCGGCCGCCGGCGTCGCCATAGAGCGGATGACCGTGGGCCGCGGCATGCGGCAGAAGGCGAGACTCGCCCTCGACTCGGCGGGACCCTACGGCTCGCTGCGCGGCACACCCGGCAAGGCGCAGGCCGACGACGGCACCGAGCTGTACTACGAGGTCGACGACATCGACCCCGAGGCAGCCCCCGCCCTCACCCCGCGCCGCCGACGGCTCTTCGGGCGCAAGGCACCCGCCCCCGTCACCGTCGTCTTCAGCCATGGCTACTGCCTGAGCCAGGACTCCTGGCACTTCCAGCGCGCCGCGCTCAGGGGCGTGGTGCGCACCGTGCACTGGGACCAGCGCAGCCACGGCCGCTCGGGGCGCGGTGTCGCCCAGACGCAGGAGGGCAAGCACGTCGACATCGAGCAGCTCGGGCGCGACCTGAAGGCCGTCATCGACGCGGCCGCGCCGCAGGGGCCGCTCGTGCTGGTCGGGCACTCCATGGGCGGGATGACGATCATGGCGCTGGCCGACCAGTATCCGGAGCTGATCCAGGACCGGGTCGTCGCCACCGCCTTCGTCGGTACGTCGTCCGGGAAGCTCGGCGAGGTCAACTTCGGGCTGCCCGTCGCGGGAGTGAACGCGGTGCGGCGCGTGCTGCCGGGCGTGCTCAAGGCGCTGGGGCAGCGGGCCGAGCTGGTGGAGCGGGGACGGCGGGCCACCGCCGACCTGTTCGCCGGGATCATCAAGCGGTACTCGTTCTCGTCCCGGGACGTCGACCCGGCCGTCGCCCGGTTCGCCGAGCGGATGATCGAGGGCACGCCGATCGACGTGGTCGCGGAGTTCTACCCGGCCTTCGCCGACCACGACAAGACCGAGTCGCTCGCCCTCTTCACGGACATGCCGGTGCTCGTCCTGGCCGGCGTGGGCGATCTCGTCACGCCCAGTGAGCACAGCGAGGCCATCGCCGACCATCTGCCGGAGGCCGAGCTGGTGCTCGTGCCGGACGCCGGGCACCTGGTGATGCTGGAGCACCCGGAAGTGGTCACCGACCGTCTGGCCGACCTGCTCACCCGGGCGGGTGCCGTGCCGGCAGGGGCTACGGTTAGTGGCTATGGAAGCACCAGCAGCACCGCACAACGCGGGTGACCTAGAGCTGACCGTGACCGCTCCCGACCAGATGCGGGAGCTGGGCCGTCGCCTTGCCAAGCTGCTGCGCGCCGGCGACCTCGTGATGCTCAGCGGGGAGCTCGGCGCGGGCAAGACGACGCTGACACGCGGGCTGGGCGAGGGGCTCGGGGTCAGGGGAGCCGTCACGTCCCCGACCTTCGTGATCGCCCGCGTCCACCCGTCCCTCGGCGACGGGCCGCCGCTCGTCCACGTCGACGCCTACCGGCTGTCCGGCGGCCTGGACGACATGGAGGACCTCGACCTCGACGTCTCGCTGCCCGAGTCGGTGATCGTCGTGGAGTGGGGCGAGGGCAAGGTCGAGGAGCTGACCGACGAGCGGCTCCAGGTCGTCATCCACCGCGCCGTCGGTGACACGACGGACGAGGTGCGGCATGTGACGGTGACCGGGCTCGGGGAGCGCTGGGCGGCGGCGGATCTGAGCGTGCTGTCCGCCTGAGCGGGCGCGGGTCGGCGGTGGGTCCGCCGAGGCTCATGAACATTCCGACAAGACGTCGGCAAGATATTGCGTTCGCGGTCTTGTGCGTGGTCACATGGTACCCAGTCCGTAGTTAGGTGTACCTAACTACGTCCGCCCCCGGCCCCAGGAGGCGTCCATGCCGGCTTCGGAGAACAAGGCCCAGCCGCGGCCCCAGGTGATGGCAGGCGTCTCCATGCGTGATCTGCTGGCGGCCGGCGCCGCCGCGAACGTGATCTCCACCCCGCCGCGGGTCCCCGACCCGGAGACGACCCGGGCAGCCGCGACCGCGGCCGCAGCCGGTCACGGGCATCGCGAAGCCGCGTAAGAAGCCGCCCGGCAGCCGCCCGGCAGCCGCCCAGCAGCCGCCCAGTAGCCGCCTAAGGGATCACGACGACCGGTCGGCCGATCGTCGCGAAGTCCCACATCGCGTCGCCTTCCGCCTTCGACTCGCGGATACCGCCCGTCTTCAGGGCCGGGTCGGGTGGTGCCGAAGCGGCCCGGACGACCGTGCTGAAGCCGATGGTGACGCTGTCCACGGTGGCGAAGCGGACCACGTGCTCGATGGCTGAGCCGTCGGTGCCGGTGGTCGCGTTGGAGCGGGAGGTGACCGTGTACACGCCCGGGAGAGGGTCGACCGATCCGGGGGTGACGCGGTACGTGCGCTTGACCTTGCTGCTCTCGCCGACCAGCCACACCCGGTCGTCGTCCACCGAGTACACGACCCGCTGGCCCGTGCCGGATCCGTCGGGCAGCGCGCCGGGTTCCTTGCGGTCGCGCGGCGCCTTGGACGTGCTCACCCCGGGCGCGTCACCCGTCCGGGGCTTGGCCAGGCCGGCCGGGACGGTCGCCGAGGCCTGGAAGGCGAGGACGCCGACGGTCGCCAGGGCAGCCGCGGTGAGCCCCGCAACAAATCCGGAGCTGCTGCCTGCCACCGTCACCCACCTCAGCGTTCGCGTCGTATCTCTCGATCCAGGCCGACCGTAGCAGCCGTCAAGCGCCCGACCGGGGCGGCGCTTCCCGGGGCGCGGGCGCCGTAGGCTGTTTGCGTGCTCTTGCTCGCTCTGGATACCGCCACCCCCGCCGTCACCGTCGCGCTGCACGACGGCACGGACGTCATCGCCTCGTCGAGCCAGGTGGACGCGCGCCGGCACGGTGAGCTGCTGCTGCCGGCCGTCGACCGGGTCCTCGCCGAGGCCGGCGAAAGACTCGACGCCGTCACCGGCATCGTCGTAGGCATCGGACCCGGCCCGTACACCGGGCTGCGCGTCGGCCTGATGACCGCCGACACCTTCGGGCTCGCCCTCGGCGTCCCCGTGCACGGCCTGTGCACGCTGGACGGCCTCGCCTACGCCGCCGACATCGACAAGGGCCCGTTCGTCGTCGCGACCGACGCCCGGCGCAAGGAGGTCTACTGGGCGCGGTACGCCGACTCGCGTACGCGCCTGACCGACCCGGCCGTCGACCGGCCCGCCGACATCGCCGACCAAGTTGCCGGGCTGCCGGCCGTCGGCGCGGGCGCGCTGCTGTACCCCGACACCTTCCCCAGCGCCCACGAGCCCGAGCACGTGTCGGCGGCGGCGCTCGCGGCGCTGGCCGCCGAGAAGCTGGCCGCGGGCGAGGAACTCCCCGCGCCGCGGCCGCTGTATCTGCGCCGGCCCGACGCCCAGGTCCCCAAGAACTACAAGGTGGTCACCCCCAAGTGACCGAACCCGTGACTCCTTCCGCCGATCCCGGCGATCCCCCGCTGCGCGAGATGCGCTGGTGGGACATCGACTCCGTGCTGGAGCTGGAGAAGGACCTCTTCCCCGAGGACGCCTGGTCCCGGGGCATGTTCTGGTCCGAGCTGGCCCATGCGCGCGGACCCGAGGCCACGCGGCGCTATGTCCTCGCCGAGGGGCCCGACCGGGTCGTGGGATACGCCGGCCTCGCCTCCTCCGGGGACCTCGGCGACATCCAGACCATCGCCGTCGCCCGGGACCACTGGGGCACCGGGCTCGGCGGGCGCCTGCTCACCGAACTGCTCCGCGCCGCGTCCGACTTCGAGTGCGCCGAAGTGATGCTGGAGTGCCGTGTGGACAACGTCCGCGCGCAGAAGCTGTACGAGCGCTTCGGCTTCGAGGCCATCGGCTTTCGGCGCGGCTACTACCAGCCGGGGAACGTGGACGCCCTGGTGATGCGACTGACCGCCCCTGAAAACTCCGTACAAGGAACCGAGATCAATGGCTGACTCGCGCGACGTTCCCCTCGTCCTCGGCATCGAGACTTCCTGTGACGAGACCGGCGTCGGCATCGTCCGCGGCACCACTCTGCTCGCCGACGCCGTCGCCTCCAGCGTCGACGAGCACGCGCGCTTCGGCGGCGTCGTGCCGGAGGTCGCCTCACGGGCACACCTGGAGGCGATGGTCCCGACCATCGACCGCGCGCTGAAGGAGGCGGGCGTGAGCGCCCGCGACCTGGACGGCATCGCGGTGACGGCAGGTCCTGGCCTGGCGGGCGCGCTGCTGGTCGGCGTGTCGGCGGCGAAGGCGTACGCCTACGCGCTGGGCAAGCCGCTCTACGGCGTCAACCACCTCGCCTCCCACATCTGCGTGGACCAGCTGGAGCACGGGGCGCTGCCGGAGCCGACGATGGCGCTGCTGGTGAGCGGCGGTCACTCGTCGCTGCTGCTGTCGACCGACATCACCTCGGACGTACGGCCGCTCGGCGCGACCATCGACGACGCGGCCGGCGAGGCCTTCGACAAGATCGCCCGGGTGCTCAACCTCGGCTTCCCCGGCGGCCCGGTCATCGACCGCTACGCCCGCGAGGGCGACCCGAACGCCATCGCCTTCCCGCGCGGCCTGACGGGCCCGCGCGACCCGGCGTACGACTTCTCCTTCTCCGGCCTCAAGACGTCGGTCGCCCGCTGGATCGAGGCCAAGCGGGCGGCGGGGGAGGAGGTGCCGGTGCGTGACGTGTCGGCCTCCTTCCAGGAGGCGGTCGTCGACGTGCTGACCCGCAAGGCCGTACGGGCCTGCAAGGACGAGGGCGTCGACCACCTGATGATCGGCGGCGGCGTGGCCGCCAACTCCCGGCTGCGGGCGCTGGCGCAGGAGCGGTGCGAGGCGGCCGGTATCCGACTCCGGGTGCCACGGCCGAAGTTGTGCACGGACAACGGCGCGATGGTGGCGGCGCTGGGCGCGGAGATGGTGGCACGCAACCGGCCCACGTCCAGCTGGGACCTGTCGGCGGACTCCTCGCTCCCGGTGACGGAACCTCATGTACCGGGCACCGCCCACTCCCACGACCATGTGCACGAGGTCAGCAAGGAGAACCTGTACTCGTGACGGTCGCGTTGATGTGGGAGGCGCGGGCGGTTTCGGGGCGGGGGGAGGAGCTGCTCGCGTGGGCCCGGACGCAGGAACTGTCCGCGCGGCCCGTGCGCCGGGAGACCTTCAGGGCCCCCGAGGATCGCGTCCTCGTCATCACGTGGTGGGACGCGGAGCTCGCCGCCGAGCTTCCCGAACTTCCGGAGCCGGATGGGGAGTTGGTGACTCGAGCGGTGCATCGGTGGCGGTTCGAGTCTGTGGTGCTCGAGTTGTCTGACGGGGCGTGAGTTCGTGAATGGGGTACGGGTAGATCCGTAGCGTCCGTCGCGATCGGTGTGAGTCTCGCCGTGCCCCTCGGTCTGCTCCCGCTGAAGCGATCGGCCTCCGAAGCGTCGACGGCGGGCGAACGGTCGTCCGGGGCCGCGGGCTCCGCTGGTGCCGTCACCGAGGACGGGCCACTTCCTCTCGGTCGACCCGGTGATGGACCTGACCGACCCACAGCAGATCAACGGCTACGCGTACAGCGACAACACCCGGACTCGGTGTGGGCGCCGGACCAGCGGGAAGGTGAATGAGATGCATGAAGATTGGCTTGATGAACTCTCATTCAGCCTCTTGCAGGCTGGGTTCGAGCGAATCGATGAGATTTCGGACGGGGCCTTCGGGGATGTATTGATCCGATTCAGGGGGGCTGCATGTGAGGTTCTCGTGGGGCGAGAGAAGCTCAAATGGTACGTAGGGATTGCTCCGCATGGCGGTTCACCTGTCATGCTGCCGAAAATCTGGCAGTGCTACTTGGATGGAACTGTCACGCCGACCCCGACACCGCCGCCTCACACCGCAACCGCCGGTCCCGCCCCAACTCCCGTACAGCGCCGGTGAGTTTCAGTCGTGCCGTATGCCGTACGTCCGCGCTCGACGACCCCACCCGCAGTTCCAGGACCCCCGGTTCGACGATCCGGCGCCCCGAGCGGTCGGTGAAGGACGACAGGTCTGTGTGAAAGCGGAACGTCACCCGTCGGGCCTCGCCCGCCCCCAGCTCCACCCGCCGATACCCGATCAACCGCACATCCGGCCGCGTAACCGACGCCACCGGATCGTGCAGGTACAGCTGGACCACCTCCGCCCCGGCCCGGTCCCCCGTGTTGCGGACGGTGAGGGAGAGGTCGTACGTGCCGTCCGTCGGGATCTGAGAGGCCGTGCCCTGGAAGTCCTCCCACGCGAACGACGTGTACGAGCGTCCGTGTCCGAAGGCGTACAGCGGTGTCGGGTCCAGGTTGCTGACCTCGCCGGCCAGCCCCAACGGCGGCTGGAGGTACGTCCACGGCTGGCCCCCCGGCTCACGCGGCACACTCACCGGCAACCGTCCCGACGGATTCACCCGTCCGGACAGCACGCCGGCCACCGCCGGGCCGCCCTCCTCCCCCGGGAAGAAGGCCTGGACGACCGCCCCCAGCCGGCCCTCCCAGCGGCCCAGCGCATACGGACGGCCCGTCAGCAGGACCAGTACCACCGGAACGCCCGTCGCCACCAGCGCGTCCAGCAGCTCGGCCTGCACCCCCGGCAGCCGCAGGTCCGTCGCATCGCAGCCCTCGCCCGACGTCCCCCGCCCGAACAGCCCGGCCCGGTCGCCCAGCACCGCCAGGCACACGTCCGCCTCCGACGCCCGGGCCACCGCATCCTCGAAGCCGGTCGGGTCCGGATCGGACACGCCGCAACCCTCGGCGAACGTCACCTTGGCGTCCGGTAGTTCGGCGCGGAGCGACTCCAGGACCGTCGGGATCTCGATGCCCATCGGCACCTCGGGGTGGTGCGTGAGGACGTGGGAGGGGAAGGAGTAGCAGCCCAGCATCGCCAGGGCGTCCGCGGCGCGCGGGCCCACCACCGCGACCCGGGCGTCCGGGGGGAGCGGCAACACCCCGTCCGGGTTGTCCAGCAGGACCACCGACTCCTCGGCCACCCGGCGGGCCAGCGCCCGGTTCGCGGGGGAGTCCAGGTCGAGGTGTGACGCGCGCGGCTCCGGGGTCCAGTCCTCGTCCAGGAGGCCCAACTCGCACTTCTGGAGCAGGACTCGGCGAGCGGCGCGGTCCACCAGCTCCTCCGGCACCTCGCCCGCCCGCACCGCCTCCACCAGCGGCTTCCCGTAGCACTTCAGCGTCGGCAGCTCCACGTCGATCCCCGCCGCCAGCGCCACGTGTGCCGCCTGCGCCGGGGTGCCCGCCACCCGGTGCAGGGTCTGAAGGAAGCCGATGCCGAAGTAGTCGGCGACCACCGTGCCCGTGAAGTCCCATTGCTCGCGCAGGAGTTCGGTCAGCAGCACCGGGTCCGCCGACGCCGGCACCCCGTCCGTCTCGTTGTACGCCGCCATCACCGACCGCGCCCCACCCTCGCGCAGCGCCATCTCGAAGGGCGGGAGGGTGATGTCCGCGAACTCCCGGACGCCTGCCCGTACCGGTGCCAGGTTCCGTGCGCCCGCCGAGGACGCGTACCCGGCGAAGTGCTTGAGCGTGGCGATGACGCCGGCCGACTCCAGGCCCCGGACGTACGCCGTGCCGATCGTGCCGGTCAGGTACGGGTCCTCGCCGATCGTTTCCTCGACCCGGCCCCAGCGCGGATCGCGTACGACGTCCAGGACCGGCGCCAGACCCTGGTGGACGCCGGCCGAGCGCAGGTCCTCGCCGATGCGCCGGGCCATCTCCTCGATGAGCGGGGGGTCGAAGGTGGCGCCCCACGCCAGCGGTACCGGGTATGCCGTGGCCCGCCAGGCCGTGAAGCCCGCCAGGCACTCCTCGTGCGCGACCGCGGGGATGCCGAAGCGGCCGGCGGCTGCGATACGGCGCTGGGCGCGGGCCAGGGCCTGCGCCCCCAGCGCCGGGTCGACGGGGGCCGTGCCGAAGGAGCGGGTGAGCTGGCCGAGGCCGTGGGTGATCAGTTCGGCCCAGTCGTAGTCGGCGGTCATGTCGTGCTGGTGCGGGGCGACTCCCTCGGTCCGTGCCTCGCCGTCCGTGGCGGCGCCCACCCACACGCCGTACAGCTGGGCGGTCTTCTCCCGCAGGGTCAACCGGGAGAGGAGGTCGTCGACGCGGGCCGCGGCGGGCAGGGCGGGGTCGCGCCAGGGGGCGGTGGTCATGAAACTCCTGTCCGGGCGATGGCTGGAAACCCCTGTTGGGGCGGCGGCCGCGGGATGAGCCTCGCGAATGTTTCGTCGTTAACTTCGAATGTTCCGGGAACCTAGGCGCGGTGAGAAGGGTTCGTCAAGAGGTCGCGCAGGGATACGATCGCCGCCATGACACCCTCGGAGCCCGCCGAAAGCCGGACCACAACGCGTGAAACCCGGACGACATCACCGTCGACCGGCCGGTCCACCCAGACCGCGACGCTCGCCGAGATCGCCCGCGAGGCCGGCGTGTCCGCGCCGACTGTTTCGAAAGTCCTCAACGGACGCGCCGACGTCGCCCCGGCCACCCGCGCCCGCGTCGAGGAACTCCTGCGCGCCCACGGCTATCGCCGACGGCGGGCCGAGGCGAGCCGTTCGCCCCTGATCGACCTGGTCTTCCACGAGTTGGAGAGCGCCTGGGCGATGGAGGTCATCCGGGGCGTGGAGAACGTCGCCCGCGACGCCGGGCTCAGTGTCGTGCTGAGCGAGAGCGCGGGGCGGCTCACCCCGGGCCGCACCTGGGCCGACCAGGTCGCCGCCCGCCGCCCGCACGGCGTGATCCTCGTCCTGTCCGGCCTCGACGAGTCCCAGCGCGCCCTGCTCACCAGCCGGTCGATCCCGTTCGTGGTGATGGACCCGGCGGGCGACCCGGGCGCCGACGTGCCGTCCATCGGGGCCACCAACTGGCAGGGCGGCCTCGCCGCCACCCGGCATCTGGTCGAGCTCGGGCACCGCAGGATCGGCGCGATCACCGGGCCGTCCCGCATGATGTGCAGCCGCGCCCGCGTCGACGGCTACCGCGCCGCCCTGGAGACGGCCGGGCTCCCCGTCGACCAGGACCTCGTCCGGCCCGGCGACTTCCACCACGAGACCGGTTACCGCCAGGGCCTTGAGCTGCTGCGCCGCCCGGACCGGCCGACCGCCGTCTTCGCCGGCAACGACCTCCAGGCGCTCGGACTGTACGAGGCCGCGCGCGAGTTGGGGCTGCGCATCCCGGAGGACCTCAGCGTCGTCGGCTTCGACGATCTGCCGATCGCGCGCTGGGTGGGGCCGCCGCTGACGACCGTACGGCAGCCGCTGACGGAGATGGCGGAGGCGGCGGCGAAGCTGGTCCTCGACCTCGCGCGGGAGGAGGGGACGCCGGTGGCGACGCGGGTGGAGCTGGCCACCAGCCTGGTGGTGCGCAGCAGTACGGGGGCGCCTGCGGAGGCTTAGCGGCGAAGGCGGGGTGCTGCGAAGCCAATCGGACGTCCAATCGAAACTTTCGAGCCTCGCACCGTCGGCCGGGGAGTCTGAGAATTTCCGAAGAAAAGCCGGTCTGCCGTCCCTGCCCGTAATAAATCGGACGTACGTTCCTGCCTGTGACGGGACTTGGCGCGAACGGGCGGGAAACGAACGGGGACGACGGCAGAGGACGGGGCCGGCGGTCGACCATGCTCAAGGCCGCCGGCCTTCTCCTGGCGGGCACCCTGGCCCTGGCCGCCGCGGCCGCGGGCTGGGTCTACTGGCACCTCAACGAGAACATCAAGAGCGTCGACATCGACAGCGCGCTCGGCGACAACCGGCCGATGAGCGGCATGACGACTCCGGCGCCGTCGGCCTCGGCGGTGCCCACGGGATCCCTCAACATCCTTGTCCTGGGCTCGGATTCGCGCAGCGGCGAGGAGAACCAGGAGCTCGGCGGCGGCAGCAGTACCGGCGCCCGCTCGGACACGGCGATGGTGGTCCACATCGACGCCGGACGCACCGCGGCGACGGTCGTCAGCATCCCGCGCGACACCCTGGTCACCCGGCCGTCCTGCCCGCTGCCGTCGGGCGGTTCGACCGAGGTGGCGTACAACTCCATGTTCAACAGCGCGTACGCGGTCGGCGGCCCCGTCTGCGCCGTCAAGACCGTCGAGTCGATCACGAACATCCGCATGGACCACTACATCGAGATCGACTTCTCGGGCTTCGCGAAGCTGGTGGACGCGCTGGGCGGCGTCACGGTCACGACGGACGAGGACATCGACGACGAGGACAGCCACCTGACCCTGGCGGCGGGCACGCATCACCTGGACGGCGCACAGGCGTTGGCCCTGGCCCGCACCCGGCACGGCATAGGCGACGGCAGTGACCTCGGCCGCATCGGCCTCCAGCAGAACCTGGTGAAGGCCCTTCTGGATCAGATCTCCGCCACCTCCCTCCTCACCGACCCGGCCCGGCTCTACCGGGTCGCCGACGCGATGACGGCCGGCCTGACCACCGACACCGGCCTGGACTCCCTGACCGAGCTGACGAGCCTCGGCCGCAGCCTGAGCGGCCTGTCCTCGGACGCCGTGCGGACGGTGACGATGCCGGTCGTCCCGGCGCCGTCGGACCGCAACCGGGTGGTGGCCCGGGAGCCGGAGGCGGGGGAGCTGTGGGAGTCGCTGCGGTGAGGGGGGTCGGGGGCGGTGAAAAAGAATCCTCGAAGAAATCCGGGGAGCGTGTCGATCGGGCGGTCCGCCGTTCGACGCAGGGGTGAGAGGCCGGGAAGGACCCGGCCCCCGCACCGAGGAGCCACCATGCCCCGCTACCTGTCGCTCGTGAAGGTCGACGAGTCCACCGCCCCCGCCGAGGGCCCGAGCCCCGAGATGATGCGGCGGATGGGCGAGCTGCTGGAAGAGATCACCAAGGCCGGCGTCATGCTCGACACGGCCGGACTGACGCCGTCCGCGCAGGGCAGCCGTGTGCACTGGGAGGGCGGCAGCATCTCCGTCAC
The DNA here is from genome assembly GCF_045039535.1 of Streptomyces sp. NBC_01092. NCBI lineage: Bacteria > Bacillati > Actinomycetota > Actinomycetes > Kitasatosporales > Streptomycetaceae > Streptomyces > Streptomyces sp. NBC_01092. Next base: position 6,456,693 of record NZ_CP108659.1, read on the forward strand.
CGACGGGCCCTTCACCGAGTCCAAGGAGGTCATCGGCGGCTACGCGCTCATGCAGTGCAAGGACATGGCCGAGGCCCTGGAGTGGACCAAGCGGTTCGTCAAGGTGCACGGCGAGGAGTGGACGGTGACCTGCGAGGTGCGGGAGATCGCCGAGGGCTGAGCCGGTTCCTTGGCTCCGTAGCCGTACGGGTGTCTGATGGTGGGCTGTGGAACCACAGCCCCAGCCCACCGCAGCCACCGGCCGTGCCCCCGCCGACCCGGCCGCGACCGTCGAGACCGTCTTCCGCATCGAGTCCCCGCGCGTCATCGCTGCCGTCACCCGCATAGTCCGCGACGTCGGCATCGCCGAGGAACTCGCGCAGGACGCGCTGGTCGCCGCGCTGGAGCAGTGGCCGCGCGACGGCGTGCCGGACAACCCCGGCGCCTGGCTCATGGCCGCCGCCAAGCACCGCGCCGTGGACCTGATCCGCCGCCGCGAGAACTACGCCCGCAAGCTCGCCGAGATCGGCCGCACCCTGGAGACGACGGCACCTCCCGAGGAGCCGTCCGACCCCGATGACATCGACGACGACCTGCTCCGCCTCGTCTTCACCACCTGCCACCCGGTCCTGTCGCCGGAGGCCCGCATCGCCCTCACCCTGCGCCTCCTCGGCGGCCTGACCACCCCGGAGATCGCCAGAGCCTTCCTGGTCCCGGAACCGACGGTGGCCCAGCGCATCGTCCGCGCCAAGCGCACGCTCGCCACGAAGAACGTCGCCTTCGAGGTCCCGTACGGCCCCGACCGCGAGGCCCGCCTCGGCTCGGTCCTCGACGTCATCTATCTGATCTTCAACGAGGGGTACGCCGCCACGGCCGGCGACGACTGGCTGCGCCCGGCGCTGTGCGAGGACGCGTTGCGGCTGGCCCGCGTGCTGTCGGGGCTGATGCCGAAGGAGCCGGAGGTGCACGCCCTGACGTCGCTGCTGGAGTTCCAGGCGTCCCGCGCGGCGGCCCGCACCGGCCCGTCCGGCGAGCCGATCCTCCTCAAGGACCAGAACCGCCGCCGCTGGAACCGCATGCTCGTCGCCCGCGGCATCACGGCCCTGTCCCGCGCGGACGCCACCGCCACCGGCGCCCCCGGCCCGTACGCCCTCCAGGCGGCCATCGCGGCATGCCACGCGCACGCGTACGCGTACGAGGAGACCGACTGGCGGACCATCGCCACCCTCTACGGCCTCCTGGCCGCCCGGTCCCCCTCCCCGGTGGTCGAGTTGAACCGTGCGGTCGCCGTGTCGATGGCCGACGGCCCGGAGCCTGCTCTGGAGATCGTCGACGCCATCGCCGCCGAACCGGCCCTGCGGGAGTACCACTTGCTGCCGAGCGTGCGCGGCGACCTGCTGCGGCGGCTCGGCCGTACGACGGAGGCACGGGCGGAGTTCGAGCGTGCGGCGGCGCTGACGCGCAACGAGCGGGAGCGGGAGATGCTGCTGAAGCGGGCGGCCGGCGACGAGGAGTGACTACGCCGGCCGGCCGACCAGCATCGTCGGCGCCCCCGCCACCCGGGTCAGGAACACCGTCGCCGAGTTCGGCCCCTGCGGCTTGACCTTCTTGCGCAGTTCCTCCGGCTCGACCGCGGAGCCGCGCTTCTTGACGGTGAGGACGCCCACCTCGCGCTCCCGCAGCAGCGCCTTCAACTTCTTGACGTTGAAGGGAAGTTGGTCGGTGATCTCGTACGCCGTCGCATACGGCGTCGGCCGCAGTTCGTCCGCCGTGATGTACGCGATGGTCGCGTCGACCAGCCCGCCGTCCAGCTCGTCGGCGACGTCGGCGACCAGATGGGCGCGGATGACGGCGCCGTCGGGCTCGTACAAGTACCGCCCGACGGACCGGACTTCGGGGTCGGGGAGGCCGCGGGCGAGCAGCGAGCGCGGGCCTGGCAGCAGGGTGGCGCGTACCGCCCCGGGGTCGGTGCCGAACCACAGCACCGCCTCCTTCACATCCCCGCCGTCGGAGATCCACTCGGCCTCGGCGTCGTCGGGGATCGCCTCGTGGGGGATGCCGGGCGCGATCTTCAGTGCGGCACGCGGCGCCTTGCGTGCCGCCTCGACGGCCCAGGACAGGGGCGGCGAGTACGCCTCGGGGTCGAAGATCCTCCCGCGACCCCCGCGCCGCGCCGGGTCGACGAACACGGCGTCAAAGCCGCTGGTGTCCACCCCGGTGACGTCCGCCTCCCGCACCTCGACCAGGTCCCCGAGCCCCAGCGCCGCCATGTTCGCCCGTGCCGCCGCCGCCGTCACCGGATCCCGGTCCACCGCCAGCACCCGGATCCCGGCCCGCGCCCACGCGATGGCGTCACCCCCGATCCCGCAGCACAGGTCGGCGACCGAGGCGATGCCCAGCTCCTTCATCCGTCCGGCCCGGTACGCCGCCACGCTCGCGCGCGTCGACTGCTCGACCCCGTTCGGCGTGAAGAACATCCGGCCCGCGTCCGCCGCCCCGAACTTCGCCACCGCCCGCTGCCGCAGCCGCGCCTGCCCGAGCGCCGCCGACACCAGCTCGGCGGGGTGCTCGCGGCGCAGCCTGGTGGCGACGGCGAGTTCGTCGGCGGGGTCGGTGTCGCGGACGGTGTGGAGGAGGGTGCGGCCCTCGGGGGTGAGGAGGGAGTCGAAGGAGGCGAGGTGGTCGTTCACCGGGTCATTGTCGGCCAGGCGGCCTACCGCCCGCTCACCGCCGGTTCGCTGTGGGCCAGTCGGTGGATGGTCCGCCGCCTGCGGCGGTGTCGGCCCGGCTTCGGGGCGGGCGCCTGCCAGGATCCGGCTCCATGCGACTAGTAGTACAAAATGACAAAAGGCTCCGAAAAGGGATCCCCGCAGGTCGTCGTCGTGGGACCAGGGAGGCGGCCCGGCGTGCACGGGTCCGGGGAGTCGTCGCCGTGCTCGCCGTCGCCGCCATCGCGTCCGGCTGCGCGCAGGGCGGCGGCGTGGGCGGTGGACGTGGCAGCGGGATCGAGGCCCCGGACGCCACCGCCGGCCAGGGGCAGCCGCACAAGGCGCCGCCCCCGGCCGCGACATCGACCCCGCACGCCAAGAAGTTCCAGTCCGCCCAGTCCGCGCACGCCGCCCGTGTCGCCGCCGCCAGACGCTGGCGCCTGGAACGAGTCCCGCTCACGCCCCCGCCGCCCCCGGCCAAGAAGCCGGGGATCACCACCCGTGACGGCTTCGAGGTCGACGGGCACGAGGAGCTCGGCCTCCCGCCGGTCTTCACGACCGTCCCGACCAAGGAGCGGGTCGTCTTCCTCACCATCGACGACGGCGCCGAGAAGGACCCGGTGTTCCTGCGGATGATGAGCGATCTGAAGGTGCCGTACACCGCCTTCCTCAGCAACTACGTGATCGAGGACGACTACGGCTACTTCAGGAAGATGCAGCGCAGGGGCGTGGTCCTGAACAACCACACCCTCCACCACCTCTACCTGCCGGCCCTCTCCTATCGCCGTCAGCAGCACGAGATCTGCAGCATGCAGGACGTCATCGAGGAGCGCTACGGCAAGCGCCCGCTGCTCTTCCGCCCGCCCTTCGGCAACTACAACCGCAACACGCTGCGCGCGGCGAAGTCCTGCGGCGTCCGGTACGTCCCCCTGTGGAACGAGGAGGTGTTCGTCGACCACTGGGAGTACCGCGAGTGGGACCGGAAGATCCGTCCGGGTGACATCGTGCTCAGTCACTTCCGGGGCCGGGAGGACTGGAAGGGCACAATGCCCGACATGATCCGCCGGTTCCTGAACAAGGTGACGGCCGAGGGGTACGCGGTGGCCCGGCTGGAGGACTACCTGTGAGGTCGGCCCCCGGGGCGCTCGCCGCCCTGGTCCTGACGTCCGCCCTGCTCGCCGGCTGCGCCGGGTCGGCCGGTCCTGCCGACCCGCGCGGAGAACCCGGCGAGCGGGCGGCACGGTCGGCGAAGAACCCGGCGCACACGGACCGGCCGTACCGCCGCTGGGGCCTGAGCGCCCCGCTGCCCGAGCCGCCGCCCCCGCCCGCCCGGCGGCTGCCGCACCCGGCCGGCGACGCGCTGCCCGTCGTGCACCGCGTCCTCACCCGCGACAAGGTCGTCTTCCTCACCTACGACGACGGCGCCGAGAAGGACCCCCGCTTCGTCGACATGGTCCGCGAACTGCGGCTGCCCGTCAGCATGTTCCTCACCGACAGCGTGGTCGGCCCGGGCTACGGCCACTTCGCCCGGCTGCGCTCGGTCGGCGCGTCGATCCAGAACCACACCCTCGACCACGCCGCCCTGCGCGGTCTGCCGTACGCCGGCCAGCGCGCCGAGATCTGCGGCCAGCAGAACAAGCTCCGCGCCCGCTTCGGCATCCGCCCCCGCCTCTTCCGCCCGCCCTACGGCACCTACGACACCACCACACTGCGCGCGGCGGCCGACTGCGGCGTGACGGCGGTCGTGCTGTGGCGTGCGGCGCTGGAGGGGGACGGCGAACTGACGTACGCGCACGGCCCCCAGCGGCTGCGGGCCGGCGACATCGTGTCCGTCCCCTCGGGGGAGCCGGCCGGCCTGTCCCTGCGGGAGCGCACGACGAGGCTGCTGCGGGAGGTCCAGCAGCGGGGGCTGACGGTGGGCCGCCTGGAGGACTACCTGTAGGCCATCCAGCCCGGGTCCCCCCGACGTGATTGGCACTCCGCTTGACCGAGTGCTAATCGCGGTCATAGTCTCAGGTCTGGCACTCCCCACTGGAGAGTGCCAACAACGCGACGGGCAGGTCCGGCACCCGCGACGACGGATCCACCTGGTCGCCACCTCAGACAGTTAACCCCGTGAGATCTCCGAAGGGGGAGGTCGGATCGTGACGACCACCAGCTCCAAGGTTGCCATCAAGCCGCTTGAGGACCGCATTGTGGTCCAGCCGCTCGACGCCGAGCAGACCACCGCCTCTGGCCTGGTCATCCCGGACACCGCCAAGGAGAAGCCCCAGGAGGGCGTCGTCCTGGCCGTGGGCCCGGGCCGCTTCGAGAACGGCGAGCGTCTCCCGCTCGACGTCAAGACCGGCGACATCGTGCTGTACAGCAAGTACGGCGGCACCGAGGTGAAGTACAACGGCGAGGAGTACCTCGTCCTCTCGGCTCGCGACGTGCTCGCGATCATCGAGAAGTAGTTCACCCGAAGCATTTGCTTTGAGCTGCGCCCCTGGCCCCCGCGACCTTATGAAGCCGGGCGTCAGGGGCGCGGTTCGTTTCACCCACGTTTTCCGAGAGGGCTGAACCGCTCCCATGGCGAAGATCCTGAAGTTCGACGAGGACGCCCGTCGCGCCCTCGAGCGCGGCGTCAACAAGCTGGCCGACACGGTCAAGGTGACGATCGGCCCCAAGGGCCGCAACGTCGTCATCGACAAGAAGTTCGGCGCGCCCACCATCACCAACGACGGTGTCACGATCGCCCGTGAGGTCGAGATCGACGACCCGTTCGAGAACCTCGGCGCCCAGCTGGTGAAGGAGGTGGCGACCAAGACCAACGACATCGCTGGTGACGGCACCACCACCGCCACCGTGCTGGCCCAGGCGCTGGTCCGCGAGGGCCTGAGGAACGTCGCCGCGGGTGCCTCCCCGGCGCTGCTGAAGAAGGGCATCGACGCGGCCGTGGCCGCGATCTCCGAGGAGCTCCTCGCGACCGCCCGTCCGGTCGACGACAAGTCCGACATCGCCGCCGTGGCCGGCCTGTCCGCCCAGGACAGCCAGGTCGGCGAGCTCATCGCCGAGGCGATGGACAAGGTCGGCAAGGACGGTGTCATCACCGTCGAGGAGTCCAACACCTTCGGTCTGGAGCTGGACTTCACCGAGGGCATGGCCTTCGACAAGGGCTACCTGTCGCCGTACTTCGTGACGGACCAGGAGCGCATGGAGGCCGTCCTGGAGGACCCCTACATCCTCATCAACCAGGGCAAGATCTCCTCCATCCAGGACCTGCTGCCGCTGCTCGAGAAGGTCATCCAGTCGGGTGCCTCGAAGCCGCTGCTGATCATCGCCGAGGACGTCGACGGCGAGGCCCTGTCGACCCTGGTCGTCAACAAGATCCGCGGCACCTTCAACGCGGTCGCGGTCAAGGCCCCCGGCTTCGGTGACCGCCGCAAGGCGATGCTGCAGGACCTGGCGGTCCTCACCGGCGCCACGGTCATCTCCGAGGAGGTCGGCCTCAAGCTCGACCAGGCCGACCTGGACGTGCTGGGCAGCGCCCGCCGCGTCACCGTCACCAAGGACGACACCACGGTCGTCGACGGCGGCGGCGACTCCGCGGACGTCACGGGCCGCGTCGCCCAGATCAAGGCCGAGATCGAGAACACCGACTCCGACTGGGACCGCGAGAAGCTCCAGGAGCGCCTCGCGAAGCTGGCCGGCGGCGTGTGCGTGATCAAGGTCGGCGCCGCCACCGAGGTGGAGCTGAAGGAGAAGAAGCACCGTCTGGAGGACGCCATCTCCGCGACCCGCGCCGCGGTCGAGGAGGGCATCGTCTCCGGTGGTGGCTCCGCGCTCGTCCACGCCGCGAAGGTGCTGGAGGGCGGCCTCGGCAAGACCGGCGACGAGGCCACGGGCGTCTCCGTCGTCCGCCGCGCGGTCGTCGAGCCGCTGCGCTGGATCGCCGAGAACGCCGGCCTGGAGGGTTACGTCATCACCTCCAAGGTCGCCGAGCTCGACAAGGGCCAGGGCTTCAACGCCGCGACCGGCGAGTACGGCGACCTGGTCAAGGCCGGCGTCATCGACCCGGTCAAGGTCACCCGCTCCGCCCTGGAGAACGCCGCCTCCATCGCCTCCCTCCTCCTGACGACCGAGACCCTGGTCGTCGAGAAGAAGGAAGAGGAAGAGCCGGCTGCCGGTGGCCACGGCCACGGGCACGCGCACTGAGCCCAGTCGCTCAACCGCTCGTAAAAGGCCCCGGTCCCGCACTCACGTGCGGGACCGGGGCCTTCCCCTTCGCGGGCTTCACCGACCGAGTACCCCCAGCTGCTCCAGCAGCCCGGCCCGGTCGTACAGCCAGTGGCTCTCGCAGATCCTGCCGTCCCGGAACCGCTGCCAGGTCATGCCCCGCATGGTCACGTCCTGCCCGGTCGCCGCGATCCCCAGGAAGTCACCCTTGTGCCGCGCCGTCCACATCCACCGCGTGCACACCTGGTCGTCCTGCGCCATCTGGTCGTCGATCCGGAAGGTGAAGTCGAACGCGGCCCGCCAGCCCGCGTACTGCTCACGGATCCCGTCGACACCCCGCACGGGCTGCGGATACGACGGATCGTGATCCACGTAGTCGTCGGTGAGGTGCTCGCCGATGGCCTCCGGCGCCATCGTCCCCATGTTCTCGAAGAAGGCCCGCGCGGCCAGGACGTTCAGCTGCTCGTCCCGGATGACGTCCAGATCGGTGAACGTCGGCGTCTCGTCGCAGAGCGCGACCATCTCCCGGAAGATCCGATCGGTCTCGGGAAGGTTGGAGTTGCGCATCGCATCCTCGTACGACGCGAACTCCACGATCTCGATGAAGTGCCCCGAGTCGGACCGGTCCTTGCCGATGATGTCGTGGGTCGCCGTCCGCTTCCCCTCGGTCTGCTCGACCCACCTGTCCATCAGCCGGTTCATCTCGTCGAAGCGGCTGGTCCTGCAATCGATGAGCTGCACGAAGGTCATAACGCCGTCGCCTCCCGGTGGCGCTGGGTGCGGCCGAACACCACCATTGTCCTCGCCGCAGGAGCGGTGTGCCTGTCGAGTCGCGGAACACCGCCGCCATGCCGGTCCTCGGAGCAGCCTTCCGGCAGCTGCCTACTGCGGCCCGTACTTCCGCCCCGTCCTCGAACTGACCGCCCCGAGCATCCCCCGAGGCAGCAGCTTCACCGCCCCCATCATCGCCTTGTACCGAGGGTCCGGAATCGACAGCGACTTCCCCCGTGCCAGATCGTTGAGCGCCGCCGCCACCAGCTTGTCCGCGTCCAGCCACATCCACCCCGGGATGTTGTCCGTCCCCATTCCGGCCCGCTCATGGAACTCGGTCCGCACGAACCCCGGGCACAGCGCCATCAGCCGCACCCCGCTCCCGGCCAGATCCCGCGCCGCCCCCTGCGTGAACTGCACGACCCACGCCTTGGACGCGCCGTACGTCCCCCGCGGCACGAAGGCCGCGACCGACGCGACGTTGACGACACCGCCGCGCCCCCGCTCCCGCATCGCCTCCGCGGCCGTCGACGTCAGCCGCAGTACGGCCTCGCAGTGCACCTTGAGCATCGTCAGCTCGTCGGCCATGGAGACGTCGAGGTAGCGGCCCTTGTTGCCGAAGCCGGCGTTGTTGATCAGCAGGTCGACGGGGTTCCTGCGGTCGGCGAGGCGGGCGGCGACCGCCTCGATGCCGGTGTCCTCGGCGAGGTCGGCGGTCAGCACCTCCGCCTCGATGCCGTGCCGGTCGTGCAGCTCGGTCGCCTGCTCCCGCAGCCGCTTGGTGTCCCGGGCCACCAGGACGAGGTCGTGCCCGTCAGCGGCCAGCCGCCGTGCGAACGCGGCGCCGATACCCGCGGTCGATCCCGTAATCAATGCCGTTGTCATGGCCCAAGATTAGTGACCCGGACCGGGTGGATCCGCTTACTGCACAGGCCCTCCCGGTCGGTGAAGCCCGGGCGAAGACCGCGGCCGTGAGAGCCCGTCGGCGCTCGCCCTGCGCGTGTTCGCCGACCGGTGTCGCGACGCCGACGGTGACGGCTCGTCAGGACCCGTGCCGCTCCACGTACTTACGCGCCGCCTCCCGCGTCTCCGAGTGCAGCGCCTCGCCCGCGGCGAGCAGTCGCGGCAGCAGCGTCCGTTCCGTGGTCACCGCGCGGAACTGAAGCGCCACCGTCACGTCATGGTCCGGCCGGTGAATGATCTCCACTGTGTCGCCCGCCCGGATCTCGCCCGGCTCGATCACCCTCAGATACGCGCCCGGCGCACCCTTCGCCGTGAACCGCTTCACCCACTGCTTCTCACCCACATGGCTCTGGAAGGTCCGGCACGGAATCCGGCCGGACGTCACCTCCACCACCACCTCGGGTCCGATCCGCCAGCGCTCGCCGATCAGCGCGCCGGACACGTCCAGGCCCGACGTCGTGAGGTTCTCGCCGAAGCCGCCGTTCGCCAGCGGGCGCCCCAGCTCGCGCTCCCAGTCGTCGAGGTCCTCGCGCGCCACCGCGTACACGGCCTGCTCGTCGCCGCCGTGGTAGCGCAGGCTGCACACCTCGTCCCCGGCCACGCCGCTGCCCGCGACCCCCTTGGGCCCGGGCGCCGCCACCCGCACCGGCCCCTCCACCGGCTGCTTGTCGATCCCGGTCACACCCTCCGGGTGATCCGTGTACGACACGTACTTCCGGTGGCCCAGGTTCACTGACAGAAGCTTCATAACGGCACATTAATTGACCGGCAGTAAAAGCGTCCATGCACTATTCGGCGCCATATCCAAGGTTCGCTTATGCTCATACCCGTGATCGAGGCTCGTCATCTCCGTGTGCTGCGCGCCGTCGCCGCCACCGGTTCCTTCTCTGCGGCGGGGCGTGAACTGGGCTGCACCCAGCCCGCCGTCAGCCAGCAGATGAAGGCGCTGGAGTCGTCCGTGGGCACGCCCTTGCTGGTCCGCAGCGGACGCGAGATGCGCCTGACCCAGGCGGGGGAGGCCCTCGTCCGGCACGCCGCGGGGATCCTCGCGGGCCTCACCGCGGCCGAGGAGGAGGTCGCCGCGATCGCCGGTCTGCGCGCCGGGCGCGTACGCCTCGTCTCCTTCCCCAGCGGCAGCTCCACCCTCGTCCCCACCGCCCTCGCCGCCCTGCGCGCCGCGCACCCCGGCACCCGCGTCTCCCTGGAGGAGGCCGAGCCGCCGAAGTCCGTCGAGTTGCTGCGCGAGGGCGACTGCGACGTGGCCCTCGCGTTCCGCTACGAGGGCGCGCCCCAGGAAGGGGAGTGGGACGACCTTGTCGTACGTCCCCTGCTGACGGACCGTCTCGTCGGCCTCGTACCGGAACGGCACCGGCTGGCGCGCTCGGGTTCCGTCGGCATCGGCGAACTCGCGGCCGAGCCCTGGATCGCCGGGTGCCCGCGCTGCCGAGGGCAGTTGATCGAGGTGTGCGAGAGCGCCGGTTTCACGCCCCGCATCGACTTCGCCACCGACGACTACCCGGCGGTCGTCGGCCTGGTGGGCGCCGGCCTCGGAGTGGCCGTCCTGCCTCAGCTGGCCGTGGAGTCGGTACGGCCGCGAGGTGCGCGCATGCTGACGCTGGAACCGGCCGTCCGCCGGGAGATCGTCGCGCTCACGCTGAGCGACCTCGCGCAGGTGCCGGCCGTGGCCGCGACGCTGGAGCAGCTGACCTGGGCCGCCGCCCGCTAGCGAAGCGAACAGAAGGAAGGGCACGCAGTCCGCGCGCCCTGGTTGCAGAAACGTTCCTTCAAGTGTTCGGGCCGGTCTCACCGCTGGTCGTCGATGCCGACACCAGCCGGTTGCGCGCCCGCCCCATGAGCTCTTCGCGCTCGTCCTCGGTCAAGCCGCCCCAGACGCCGTACGGCTCGCGCACCGCCAGCGCGTGCGCCGCGCACTGCGCGCGTACCGGGCACCTCATGCAGACCTCTTTGGCCGAGTTCTCTCGAGCGCTCCGAGCCGCACCGCGTTCGCCCTCGGGGTGAAAGAAGAGCGAGCTGTCCACCCCGCGACATGCAGCCAGCAGCTGCCAGTCCCACAGGTCCGCGTTCGGTCCGGGAAGGCGGGAGAAATCTGCCATTGCGTGACCCCTTGTAGCCGTTCTGGGCGGATACGGTGTCTACGACCGTACATCTACGATCTAAGGAGATGAAAATATGACTCATTGCGAATCTAGCCCCAAACGCCAAGAAACGGGAAGAAAAACGGCTGAATGGGGCATGGGTTGTGATGAAACATTGAGGGTCCGTCGTGCATGTCTGCCCCGTGTCCGCCCCCTCACGTAGAGTGCCGAAGACGGCACATGCCCCCGTAACTCTTTCGAGTGACCGTCGTTGAGAGGGCGGAGGCGGTTGAAGGAACAAGCGCTCGGGCAAGCGTCCGAGACGGTCGACCGCACAGGTGACGATTTCGTACCAGCCTGGAGGCTCAAGGTGACGTGCATCAGCTGCGGAGGGCGGCCATGACATCCGTCCTCGTCTGCGACGACTCCCCGCTTGCCCGAGAGGCGCTCCGCCGCGCGGTCGCGACCGTGCCCGGCGTCGAGCGCGTGACGACGGCGGCCAACGGCGAGGAAGTCCTCCGCCGCTGGGGCGCCGACCGCTCGGACCTGATTCTGATGGACGTACGCATGCCCGGTCTGGGCGGCGTAGAGACCGTTCGGCGGCTGCTGTCCGCCGACCCCGGAGCGCGCATCATCATGCTCACCGTCGCCGAGGACCTGGACGGCGTGGCCCTCGCGGTCGCCGCCGGGGCGCGCGGCTATCTGCACAAGGACGCCTCGCGCGCCGAGTTGCGTGCCACGGTGACGCAGGCGCTGGCAGACCCGACCTGGCGTCTTGCCCCGCGTCGACTGCGCTCCGCCGAGATGGGTGCGGCGCCGACTCTCACCGCGCGTGAGATCCAGGTGCTGGAAGGCATGAGTCACGGCCGCTCCAACGCAGAGATCGGCCGTGAGCTGTTTCTCTCGGAGGACACCGTCAAGACACATGCCCGGCGGCTGTTCAAGAAGCTCGGCGCCTCGGACCGCGCGCACGCGGTGGCGCTCGGCTTCCGGTGGGGCCTGGTTCGTTAGGCGCCCCACCGTGGGTGCCGCGTTGTGTCGTCTGGCGGCCGCGGATTCGTCGTGGCTGGTCGCGCCCTCGCGGCGGTGCAGTTCCGCGCCCCTTCGGGGGCGCGGCTGCGGGGTCGGTCAACCGGTCCTTTCGGTGCCCGCTGCTCGTTTCGCCGCGGATGCCGCATCCTTGAGATGTGGAGTCTCTCGGGGACGAGTCGGTCGAGCGGAAGGGGAGGGCGCAGCGGATGAGTGCCGGCGCACCTGCTCATAACGCTTCGGTGCACAACATCGGACGCGATGCAACGGACCCTTCGGCCGCAAGGCACCATGGACCGATGCGCGACGACGAGGCGGCCAAAGCCGCAGGGGCGATCGGTGCACTCGTCCATCGCGCCGTGGACGGGGACGAGCAGGCCACGCACGATCTGCTCGCGCATGTCCACCCCCTGGCGCTGCGCTACTGCCGCACCAGGCTGTCCCGCCTGCCGGGCGACGCCCGGCACTTCGTCGAGGACCTCGCCCAGGAGGTCTGCGTCGCCGTCCTCCTCGCGCTGCCGCGTTACAAGGACACCGGCCGCCCCTTCGAGGCGTTCGTCTTCGCCATCGCCGCGCACAAGGTCGCGGACCTCCAGCGGGCGGCGATGCGGCACCCGGGTTCCACCGCGGTCCCCTCGGACGAGATGCCCGAGCGCCCGGACGACTCCCTCGGCCCGGAGGAGCGCGCGCTGCTCAGCAGCGACGCCGAATGGGCCAAGAAGCTGCTGGCCAACCTGCCCGAGAACCAGCGGGAGCTGTTGCTGCTGAGGATCGCGGTGGGGTTGACCGCGGAGGAGACGGGTCAGATGTTGGGAATGTCACCCGGCGCCGTCCGAGTGGCCCAGCACAGGGCGCTGAGCAGGCTGCGCGCGCTGGCCGAGCAGTAGTGCTCCGTCAGTGCTCCCTTGAGTGCGCCCCCAAATGAACAGGCTTCTCTCCGATTCCGTACGAACATACGAAGCCCGGGGTCGGCCGTAACCGTGGAATTTGCAGCCCATGCTTCCCGTTAGCATGGACATCCGCACCGATCAAGGCCATTTGGGGAAGGTGTCATGACTGCCAACGTCGACGGAGTGCCCGGCAAATTCGCAACCCTCGGGCTGACCTACGACGACGTGCTGCTGCTGCCCGGCGCGTCCGACATGGCACCCGACGAGATCGACACCGCCTCGTACGTCTCCAAGAACGTGCGGGTCAACATCCCGCTCCTGTCCGCCGCCATGGACAAGGTCACCGAGTCGCGCATGGCGATCGCGATGGCCCGCCAGGGCGGCGTCGGCGTACTGCACCGCAATCTCTCCATCGAGGACCAGGCCAACCAGGTCGACCTGGTGAAGCGCTCCGAGTCCGGCATGGTGGCCAACCCCATCACCATCCACCCGGACGCCACGCTCGCCGAGGCCGATGCCATGTGCGGCAAGTTCCGCATCAGCGGCATCCCGGTCACCGACCCCGCCGGCAAGCTGCTCGGCATCGTCACCAACCGCGACATGGCTTTCGAGAGCGACCGCGCCCGCCGGGTGCGCGAGGTCATGACGCCGATGCCGCTGGTCACCGGCAAGGTCGGCATCTCCGGGACCGACGCCATGGAGCTGCTGCGCCGCCACAAGATCGAGAAGCTGCCGCTGGTCGACGACCAGGGCGTCCTCAAGGGCCTGATCACGGTCAAGGACTTCGTCAAGGCGGAGAAGTACCCGCACGCCGCCAAGGACGCCACGGGCCGGCTGCTCGTCGGCGCCGCGGTGGGCGTCGCCGGCGACTCCTTCGAGCGCGCCCAGGCGCTCATCGAGGCAGGCGTCGACTTCATCGTCGTGGACACCGCGCACGGCCACTCCCGCCTGGTCGGCGACATGGTCGCCAAGATCAAGTCGAACTCGGCGGGTGTCGACGTCATCGGCGGCAACATCGCCACCAGGGACGGCGCCCAGGCCCTCATCGACTCCGGGGTGGACGGCATCAAGGTCGGCGTCGGCCCCGGCTCCATCTGTACGACCCGTGTCGTCGCCGGCATCGGCGTCCCGCAGGTCACCGCCATCTACGAGGCGTCGCTGGCCGCCAAGGCGGCAGGCATCCCGGTCATCGGCGACGGTGGCCTGCAGTACTCCGGCGACATCGCCAAGGCCCTGGTCGCGGGCGCCGACACCGTGATGCTGGGCTCGCTGCTCGCGGGCTGCGAGGAGTCCCCGGGCGAGCTGCTGTTCATCAACGGCAAGCAGTTCAAGTCGTACCGCGGCATGGGCTCGCTCGGCGCCATGCAGACCCGCGGCGACCGCAAGTCGTTCTCCAAGGACCGCTACTTCCAAGAGGGCGTCGCCTCCGACGAGCAGCTGGTCCCCGAGGGCATCGAGGGCCAGGTGCCCTACCGCGGCCCGCTGTCCTCCGTCGTCCACCAGCTGGTCGGCGGTCTGCGCCAGTCGATGTTCTACGTCGGCGGCCGGACGGTATCCGATCTGCAGGACAAGGGCCAGTTCGTGCGGATCACCTCGGCGGGCCTCAAGGAGAGCCACCCTCACGACATCCAGATGACGGTCGAGGCACCGAACTACAGCCGTAACAAGTAGTCACCAGGCATCGACAAGGGCGGCTCCGGAACCACCGGGGCCGCCCTTGTCGTACCCGTCGGCGATACTGGAAGACGCTGAACGCATCAGGGAAAGGCCACAGACGTGACTGAGATCGAGATCGGGCGCGGCAAGCGCGGGCGCAGGGCGTACGCCTTCGACGACATCGCCGTCGTCCCCAGCCGCCGTACGCGGGACCCGAAGGAGGTCTCGATCGCCTGGCAGATCGACGCCTACCGCTTCGAGCTGCCCTTCCTGGCCGCCCCCATGGACTCGGTCGTCTCCCCGGCCACCGCGATCCGCATCGGCGAGCTCGGCGGCCTCGGCGTGCTGAACCTCGAGGGCCTGTGGACGCGGTACGAAGACCCGCAGCCGCTGCTCGACGAGATCGCCGGGCTGCCCACCGAGGCCGCCACGCGCCGCCTCCAGGAGATCTACGCCGCTCCCATCAAGGAGGAGCTGATCGGGCAGCGCATCAAGGAGGTGCGAGACTCGGGCGTGGTCACGGCCGCCGCGCTCTCCCCGCAGCGCACGGCCCAGTTCTCCAAGGCGGTCGTCGACGCGGGCGTGGACATCTTCGTCATCCGCGGCACGACGGTCTCGGCGGAGCACGTCTCGTCCTCGCACGAGCCGCTGAACCTGAAGCAGTTCATCTACGAGCTCGACGTCCCGGTGATCGTCGGCGGCTGCGCCACGTACACCGCGGCCCTGCACCTGATGCGCACCGGCGCGGCGGGCGTCCTGGTCGGCTTCGGCGGCGGCGCGGCGCACACCACGCGCAACGTGCTGGGCATCCGCGTCCCCATGGCCACGGCGGTCGCGGACGTGGCGGCGGCCCGCCGGGACTACATGGACGAGTCCGGCGGGCGGTACGTGCACGTGATCGCGGACGGCGGCGTCGGCTGGTCCGGCGACCTGCCCAAGGCGGTCGCCTGCGGCGCGGACGCCGTGATGATGGGCTCCCCGCTCGCCCGCGCCACGGACGCGCCCGGCAAGGGGAACCACTGGGGCATGGAGGCGGTCAACGAGGATCTGCCGCGCGGCAAGAAGGTCGACCTGGGCACCGTCGGCACGATCGAGGAGGTGCTGACGGGTCCGTCGCACACTCCCGACGGCTCGATGAACTTCTTCGGTGCGCTGCGGCGGGCGATGGCGACGACCGGGTACAGCGAGCTGAAGGAGTTCCAGCGCGTCGAGGTGACGGTCGCGGACTCGCAGCACATGCGGTAGCCATTCCATTGGCGTCAGGGAAGGGCCGGTCACTCCGGGTGGGGTGACCGGCCCTTTTGCGTGCCCAAGTGGGCTTGGGCGGGGGCGCGTTGTGCCGGAGGGGGCGCGTGGTTGCGTTTGGGGCGAATGTGGGCTGAACGGGCGAAGGGGGTCGGTAGTGTCCGTGTCTGGCGACCCAAGCTCTCTGGGGCGCCCCCTTCCAAGGAGATGTTCCGGACCCCGGCCCTCGGGGCCCGGCCCGAGCTCCAGACGGACCGCCTACCGGGTCTATGGGCGGCATCGTGGAAGGGGGCGCGCCCATGGGCCGTCACCGCAAGCCCACCCGCTGGGATCGCACTTGGCTTCGGCTGGTGAAGTTCCGGAGGAGGTGCATCTTGTGGTATTTCGGGAAGTGAGCGGCCGCCCCCAGGTGAGCTAGGGGCGGACACCCGTAACTTCCCAGGAGCCTGTCGCAGTACCCGCTGCGGCAGGCTCCATCTCTTTTGTACGGTACCGGATCGCCCGTCTGACGGCAGAGCGATGAGCGGCCGCCCCAATGAGAGCCAGGGGCGGACACCCGTTACCAGCTCGGAGCCCGCCGCCGGGCCGACGAGCTCCGAACTCGTACGCTACCGACGCCAGGGAATCGCGCGCCACCAGCCTCAGAAGCGCAACCACCCCCACGCGCCCCCCTTCACAACCGATGCGCCGCCCCCGTAGGCGCCGCCCCCCGTGTGTCCAGCAACAGCTGCGCCTTCACCGACAGCCCCTGAAGGTCATACGTCCGATGCTGCTGAAGCAGGATCGTCAGGTCGGCCTCCGCGACCGCCTCGTACAGGGCGTCCGCGCGCGGTACCGGGCGGTCCAGGACGTTCCAGGAAGCGACGAAGGGGTCGTGGAAGCTGATGCAGGCGCCCAGCTCCAGCAGGCGGATCGCGACCTCCTGGGCGGGGGTGGACTGCTGGTCGGCGAGGTCGGGCTTGTAGGTGACGCCGAGCAGGAGGATGCGGGCGCCGCGCGCGGACTTGCCGTGCTCGTTGAGGAGGGTGGCGGCGCGCTGGATGACGTATCGGGGCATCTGGCCGTTGACCTGCTGGGCCAGCTCGACCATGCGCAGGGTGCGGCCCGCGGGGCCGGAAAGGTCCTGGGGGACGGCGTGGCCGCCGACGCCGGGGCCGGGGCGGAAGGCCTGGAAGCCGAACGGCTTGGTCTCCGCGCAGCGGATGACGTCCCACAGGTCGACGCCCAAGTCGTGGCAGAGGACGGCCATTTCGTTGACGAGGGCGATGTTGACGTGCCGGAAGTTGGTCTCAAGGACCTGCACGGTCTCCGCCTCGCGCAGTCCACGCGCGCGTACCACCTTGTCGGTGAGACGGCCGTAGAAGGCGGCCGCCGACTCGGTGCACGCGGGGGTGAGGCCGCCGATCACCTTGGGGGTGTTGGCGGGCGTGAAGTGGCGGTTGCCGGGGTCGACGCGGCTCGGGGAGTAGGCCAGGTGGAAGTCGCGGCCGGCGCGCATTCCGGAGCCCTCTTCGAGGAGGGGCCGCAGGACGTTCTCAGTGGTGCCCGGGGGGACGGGCGACTCCAGGATGACGGTGGTGTGCTGGCGCAGCTCTGCGGCCAGGGTGCGGGCGGCCGCCTCCAGCTGGCTGAGGTCGAGCCCGCCGTCCGCGCCGCGTGGGGTGGGCGGACAGATGACGGCGGTGCGTACGCGGCCGAGCTCGGCGGGGTTGGTGGCGTGCCTGAAGCCGCCCGAGAGCATCCGGCGCAGCTCGGCGGGACTGAGGGAGCCGGACTCGGGCCCGGTCCGGTAACCGAGCGTGGCGATGCCGGCGGCGACGGCGGCCTTGGCCAGGGGCAGGCCGTACGGGCCTAGTCCGATGACGGCGAGATCTGCGGGCATGGCGTGGGCCGTCCTTCCCAGTAACCGAAGCGGGGCAGGTGCGCAACCCCTGTGGACAGGACGAGGGAGCGCAATGTCAGACTAGGAGTAAATATGACCGATTTGCGGCATTGAATGATCGCGTTTCCGTGAGTGTTGTCCACAGGCTGGGGGCGAGTGGTGGCTGAAGTCGGCCAACCCGGTCAGAATTTTGGGCATAGGGGGTACGAAGCGGGCTTCGCCCGACGGGTGCGGCCTACGCGACCGATGAGCGGGAGGCAGCGGTGAGGACAGCGACACTGGGGCCGGCCGAGCGCGCCGAGTCACTGGCGGCAATGGCCGAGCGCGAGCTGGACCTACTGGTCGTGGGCGGTGGCGTCGTGGGCGCGGGCACAGCGCTCGACGCGGTGACCCGCGGACTGTCCACCGGACTGGTCGAGGCCCGCGACTGGGCGTCGGGCACCTCCAGCAGGTCCAGCAAACTGATCCATGGCGGACTGCGCTATCTGGAGATGCTCGACTTCGTGCTCGTAAGGGAAGCCCTCAAGGAGCGCGGGCTGCTGCTGGAGCGGCTCGCACCGCATCTGGTGAAGCCGGTGCCGTTCCTGTATCCGCTCCAGCACAAGGGCTGGGAGCGCCTGTACGCCGGTTCGGGCGTCGCGCTCTACGACGCCATGTCGATGGCCCGGGGCCATGGGCGCGGCCTGCCCCTGCACCGCCACCTGAGCCGCCGTCACGCCCTGCGTGTCGCCCCCGCGCTGCGGAAGGACTCACTGGTCGGCGCCCTGCAGTACTACGACGCCCAGATGGACGACGCCCGCTATGTCGCCACCCTCGTGCGCACGGCGGCGGCCTACGGTGCCAAGGTCGCCAACCGCGCGCGGGTGACCTCGTTCCTGCGCGAGGGCGAGCGCGTCGTCGGGGCCCGGGTGCAGGACGTCGAGGGCGGCGGGGAGTACGAGGTCCGCGCCAAGCAGGTCGTCAACGCGACCGGCGTCTGGACCGACGACACCCAGTCGATGGTGGGCGAGCGCGGACAGTTCCACGTCCGTGCCTCCAAGGGCATCCACCTGGTCGTGCCCAAGGATCGCATCCACTCCTCGACGGGGCTGATCCTGCGCACCGAGAAGTCCGTGCTGTTCGTCATCCCCTGGGGCCGGCACTGGATCGTCGGCACCACCGACACCGACTGGGACCTCGACAAGGCCCACCCGGCCGCGTCCAGCGCGGACATCGACTACCTGCTGGAACACGTGAACTCGGTACTCGCGGTGCCGCTGACCAGGGACGACGTGGAGGGTGTGTACGCGGGGCTGCGGCCCCTGCTCGCCGGCGAGTCGGACGCCACCAGCAAGCTGTCGCGCGAGCACACCGTGGCGCACCCCGTGCCCGGGCTCGTGGTGGTGGCCGGCGGCAAGTACACGACGTACCGGGTGATGGCCAAGGACGCGGTGGACGCGGCGGTGCACGGGCTCGACATGCGGGTCGCCGAGTGCGTCACGGAGGACATTCCCCTGCTGGGCGCGGAGGGGTACCGGGCGCTGTGGAACGCGCGGGCGCGGATCGCGGCGCGCACGGGGATTCACGTGGTCCGCGTGGAGCACCTGCTGAACCGGTACGGGTCGCTCGCGGAGGAGGTCCTCGAACTCATCGCCGCGGACTCCACACTGGGCGAGCCCCTGCAGTCCGCCGACGACTATCTGCGCGCCGAGATCGTGTACGCCGCCTCGCACGAGGCGGCACGCCATCTGGACGACGCGCTGACGCGGCGCACCCGCATCTCCATCGAGACGTTCGACCGGGGCACGCGGTGCGCGCGTGAGGCGGCCGAGCTGATGGCGCCGGTGCTGGGCTGGGACAAGGACCACATCGACCGCGAGATCGAGCACTATCAGAAGCGGGTGGAGGCCGAACGGGAGTCGCAGCGCCAGCCGGACGACCTGACGGCGGACGCGGCGCGGTTGGGGGCGCCGGACATCGTGCCGTTGTAGGTCTGTCGTGTCGGGCGCCGGTTGTGTGTGGAGGGGGTGGCTCGGGCCGGAGCGTCGGTCGGACGCTGCTTACGTGCGGTCTGCGCCGGGCGTGTCGGGTTGGCGGGCGTGCCGGGCTGCGGCTGCGCGGAGTGTGCGGTGGTCTGCCGGGGGGGGCACGCAGAGTCTGCGGTGGTCTGCCAGGTCGGGCCGCGCGGAGTCTGCGGTGGTCTGCCAGGTCGGGTTACACAGAGTCTGCGGTGGTCCGCAGCGGCGCCTGCGCCGGGCTGCCGTTGCACGGTGCTGCTGGCCTCGCTGCCGTCGCCCGGCCCGGCCGCCATGGTCGCAGACCCCGCCGACCTGGGAGAACGTCACTCGAATGGGTGATCGGAGTCGGGATCTCTGCTCGAATCTCGGCCGTTCTCACTGGTGCGAGGGCAGAACTCGGCAGCGAGCAGCCGGGATTCGAGGCGGGGTTCTGCGATCGCCGTCGTGTTCACCCGGAATGTCATGACACGACGCCCGTCGATGGTGGCCGCGGAGCGCACGTAGCTGCCGGAGATGCGCCCGCTGTGCCCCCACACGACGGTGCCGCAGCGCAGTTTCACGGGGAAGAGCCCCATGCCGTACGAGCCGTGTGCGGCACGGGTGTCGAGCATCTCGCGCAGCCAGCGCGGGGGCAGCAGACGGCCGCCGAGCAGCGCGGCGTAGAAGCGGTCGAGGTCGGCGAGCGTGGTCACCAGCTCACCGGCGGCGCCCGCGACCCGTGGGTCGAGTTCGGTGACGTCGGTCCCGTCGGTGGCGTAGGCACGGCCGTGCGGGGAGGGCAGTGAGGTGCGGGATCCGGGGAAGGAGGTGCCGGTCAGACCCAGCGGAGCGATGACGCGCCGCTCGGCCTCGGAGGCGTAGGAGCGGCCGGTGACCTGTTCGACGACCAGGCCGAGCAACACGTAGTTGGTGTTCGAGTAGGCGAAGCCGCCGCGGGCGGCAGGGGGGTGGGTGAGTGCGATGCGGACGGCCTGAAGCGGCGTCACGGGGACGGCGCCCCCGGTCGCGGCGGTGAAGTCGTACAGGCCGCTGGTGTGGGTCAGCAGGGAACGAAGGGTCAGCGCGCGCCCGTCGTTGCCCGCCCCGCGCACCAGACCCGGCAGGTGCCGCTCCACCGTGTCGGACAGGGACAGCCGTCGCTCGGCGGCCAGTTGCAGGACGACCGTCGCGATGAGGCTCTTCGTCATGCTGCCGGCGCGGAAGTGGTCGGTGCGGGAGATGCCCTGGCCGGCCAGGGTGTACCGGACGCCGGTCTCCTCGCGGGCCAGCAGGGCCGCTGCGGGTGCCTTGCCCCGGGTGACGAGCCGTGCGAGGAGGGCGTCCGTCGCCGGTGCCCGGGATGTCGACGAGGCGGTGAGAGCCGGCAGGCCGGCGGGGTACAGGCCGAGGAACGCCGGGGACACGAGGCCGAGGAGGGTCACAAACACAGGGAAGGCCAGTAGTGTCCGAAGCAGTGGCATCGCCGGTCGCGCCATACGAGGTCCTCCTCACCGCGGCTCATCATGCCGGGCGGCAGAGCGCGCGGTTCACGGGGCCTTGGCCGAGAAGGGACCCGGACGCCCGCGCCGCGCGGCCGGATGGCGGTGCGACAGGCACCCTGGGCGTTGGGCACTTGTCGGGTGAGAGACAATGGAGGCTCTTTCAGGGCGGGTTGTATGAGGGGACGCATGTCGGAGGCGGAGCGGGCGGGGACATCTCGTCAGGACACTCGTCAGGACGACCGTGAGCGTCTCCTCGCGGGGCGGTACCGGCTGGGCGGAGTCCTCGGCCGGGGCGGCATGGGCACGGTGTGGCGTGCCGTCGACGAGACGCTGGGGCGCACCGTCGCCGTCAAGGAGCTGAGGTTCCCGTCGAACATCGACGAGGAGGAGAAGCGGCGCCTGATCACGCGCACCCTGCGTGAGGCCAAGGCGATCGCGCGGATCCGCAACAACAGCGCGGTGACGGTGTTCGACGTGGTCGAAGAGGACGACCGCCCCTGGATCGTGATGGAGCTCGTCGAGGGCAAGTCGCTCGCCGAGGTCATCCGGGAGGACGGCCTGCTGGAGCCCAAGCGGGCGGCCGAGGTGGGACTCGCGGTGCTCGACGTGCTGCGGTCCGCGCACCGCGAGGGCATCCTGCACCGCGACGTGAAGCCGTCGAACGTCCTGCTGGAGTCCGACACCGACCGGGTCGTGCTCACCGACTTCGGCATCGCCCAGGTCGAGGGCGACCCGTCCATCACCTCGACCGGCATGCTCGTCGGCGCGCCCTCCTACATCTCCCCGGAGCGCGCCCGCGGCCACAAGCCGGGCCCCGCGGCCGACCTGTGGTCGCTGGGCGGGCTGTTGTACGCGTCGGTCGAAGGTGTGCCGCCGTACGACAAGGGCTCCGCGATCGCCACGCTCACAGCGGTGATGACCGAGCCGATGGAGGAGCCGAAGAACGCGGGGCCGCTGAAGGACGTCATCTACGGCCTGCTCACGAAGGACCCTGAGAAGCGGCTCGACGACGCCGGTGCGCGGGCGATGCTCAGCGCCGTCATCCACGCGCCCGCGCCCAAGGACGACCCGGAGCCGGCTGACGCGACCAAGGTCGTGCCCCTGCCGCCGCAGCCCGACGCGCCTGAGGGCAAGGGGCGTTCGGGTGCCAGGACCGGGGGCAAGCGGGGCGAGGAGGCAGGGGAGCGGTTGCGCGGGGCGTTGCGTTCCGTGCGGAAGGCCGCCGTGAGCGCGGGGGCGGCCGGAGCTGCCACGCGTGGCAAGTCCGCCGGCGAGAAGGCTGATTCCGGTTCCGCATCCGATTCCGGTTCCGGCGCTGCGGCGGCCGGTGGGTCGGCCACGGCGGTGAGTGGAGCCGGGGCTTCGTCGGAGGCCGGGAGTTCGGGTCGGGGTTCCGCTTCGGCGGGCGGTGGCGTGGCTGCCGGGTCCGGCGCGAGTGCCGGTGCCAAGGCGGATGCCAAGGCCGGTGCCGGTGAGCGGGAGGCAGCGAGCGGGAACGGGCAGAGCGGGGGCCGGAGTTCGGGGTGGCCGGTCATGCCGCCGCCGGATCTGCCGTCGCGGCCCGCGCCGAGGGCGCCGCTCACCGATGTGGTGCCCAGGCGGACGTTGGTCATCATCGCGGTGGTCGTGACGCTAGCCGTGCTCGGCGTGGTGCTGGCGGTGGTGCTCCGCGGCGGTGACTCGGACGACGCGGCGAGCGGTGGCGGGGCCAAGGCCTCCGGCAAGGCGAGCGCGAGTGCCGACACCAAGCGGGACGGGGACGAGGGGACTCGTACGGACGGTGAGAAGTCGTCCGGGACGGACGGGTCGGGTTCGGGTTCCGAGGCGGAGAGCGGGAAGACGCCGAGTGCCGGGGCGAGCGCGACCGGTGGCAGCGGCGCCGGCGCGGGGTCCGGCAGCGACAGCGGGGCCGCCACGACTCACAAGGGGAGCCAGGGGTATTCGATCGGGCTGCCCAAGGGGTGGAAGTACGCGTCCACGGGGTTGTCGGGGGACCAGTTCACCGGGCCCGACGGACAGAAGCTGCTCGTCGCCTGGACGTCCACGCCGAAGGACGACCCGGTGGCGGACTGGAAGAACCAGGAGCGCTACATGGAGCGCTCGCAGTACGACCAAATCCGCATAGAGAAGGTGGAGTACCGCGGCTGGAACACTGCCGACTGGGAGTTCACCTATACCGACGGCGGGACGAAGTACCGGACGATCGACCGTGGGTTCGTCGTGGACGACCGTCGCGGCTATGCGCTGATGTACACCGCGAAGGCCGCCGATTGGGACGGTGATCTCCGTAAGGACACCTGGAAGACATTGACCGGTTCGTTCCAGCCGAAGTCATGAGGTGAGCGGCTCTCGGCAAGGGTTCGCGAAGACCGGGTTTGAGCCGTGAGATACGGCAACCCCTCTTTGCGGGTTGCCTCCGGCACGTATCGTGAAAGCTTGCGGACCGTGCGCATCCAGTCGTGCGTCCGGAACGCAACGCAAGGCGAGCGGAATTGACCAACCGGGCGGCCGGGGGAGGCGCAACGTGGACGACTACGCGGGTCGGGTGCTCGCCGACCGCTACCGCCTGCCGCTGCCGCCCTCCGACGAGTACGAACTCACCGAGACCCGGGCCTTCGACACCTACAGCGGGCAGGAAGTCCTGGTCCGGCAGGTGCCGTTGCCGGAGGTCGTCGAGGCGGAGGTGCTCGACGCCGAGGGGCTGCCCGACGGTTTCACCGCGCGGGACGAGCGCGGGGCGGGGCGCCGGACGTCGGCGCGTTCGAGCACCCGCCGTCCCAGTGACCCCGCCGTGCGACGGGCGGTCGAGGCGGCGCAGGCCGCGGCGCGGATCCCCGACCATCCGCGGCTGGACCAGGTCTTCGACGTGTTCGCCGAGGGCGGCTCGTTGTGGATAGTGAGCGAGTTCGTGGCCGCGCGCCCGCTGGCCGCGCTGCTCGCCGAGCAGCCCTTGACGCCGTACCGGGCGGCCGAGGTCGCCTCCGACGTCCTCATGGCGCTGCGGGTGCTGCACGCGCATGGCTGGGTCCACCGGAACATCACCGCCCGCACGGTGCTCGTCTGCGACGACGGCCGGGTCATGCTGACCGGGCTCGCGGTCGGGGCCGCGGAAGAGGCGCTGTGCGGGTACGACCCGGTGCCGGCCGAGGACGGTGACGGGGGCGGTGGGCTCGCGACGTTCGGCGGTGGGCCGTCGACTCCGAGTGGCGGCTTCGGTGGCGGGACGACTCCGGATGGCGGCCCCGGTGGCACGGGGGGCCTCGGAGCTCCCGGACAGCTTGTGGGTGGCTCTGGGGCGGCCGGTGGCCCCGGCGACGGTGGTACGGATCCCGAGGCTGCTCGGCGCGCCGCCATAGAGGCACGAGCAGCAGGTGGGCTGCCGGTGCCCGCGGCCGACGCCGGCCATGGCGCAGGGGCACCGGGAGCGGCATCACGCGGTGCTCTGGAGACCGGCGGGGACATCAGGGCCGCGCGGGCCGGGGCGATCGCCGCGTATCGGGCGGGCGCCCGTGCAGCGGCCCGGGTGCAGGAAGGCGGGCAGAACGGACGTGTCGCGCTGCCCGGTGCCCGTCCAGCGCCCGAAGGCGGCCCCGCGCCCCACGCCAACGGCGCGGCGCCACAGCCGTACGTCGGCGACGGCGCCACGACTCCCTCGGGGCAGATCGCCGACCCGTACGGCGTGCAGACCACGCCCTGGCCGGGTGCCGCGCCTCGCGGCGGGGCCGCCGGCACGCCGACGGAGGCGGGCCGCGACCGTGCGGCACTGCCCCCGGCGGGCCCAGGCGTCCAGCCCGGCCTCGGCCCACCGCCCGGCACCGCCCCATCTGCATACGGCACCGCCGTGCCCCCGTCCGGCACCGCCGCGGCGCCTCCCGGCACCCCCGCACCCGCTCACGGCACCGCCGTCCCCCCTCCCGGCGTCGGCCGTTTCCCGACGCAAGGCACCCCCGCCCCCGGCGCTCCCTCCTCAGCGGGCGCCCCCTCCACCGGCACCCCCACCACCGGCGCCCCCACCACCAACTCCCCCCACCCGCCGACCCGCTGGAACGACCTCGCGAAAGGCGTCCCCGCTCACCGAGGCCCCACCACCGCGCTTGCCGCGGAGCGGGCCCGGCAGGCGCGGATGGCCGTGGTCGGGCCCGTGACCGAGCGGTGGGCGCCGGAGCAGGCCGGGCCCGTGCACGAGAACTGGCGGCTGGCCGCGCCGATCGGCCCCTCGACCGACCTGTGGGCGCTGGGGGCGCTGCTCTTCCGGGCCGTGCAGGGGCACGCGCCGTATCCGGAGGAGTCGACGGCCGAGCTGGTGCAGATGGTGTGCGCGGAGCCGCCCGCCTTCGCCGAGGAATGCGGGCCGCTCAGGCCGGTCGTGGAGTCGCTGCTCCGTCAGGACCCCACCGAGCGCCTCGACTACGAGGAACTGAGCGGCTGGCTGCGCTCGCTGGTCCGCTCCGCGCCCGAGCCGGAGGCCGGTGCGCATGTCGTCGCCGCCCCGCCCGTCGACCCGAACCGGCTGCCGATCGTGCGGCGCCGGGGCGAGCTGGTGCGCCGGCGCCGGGCCGGGCTGCCCGCGCATCACGGGCGGCACAAGCGGGCCAAGCAGGAGTCGTCTTCGCCGCGCAGGCTGGGGCGTACGTTGCTGCTGCTGGTCCTGCTCGGCATGGCCGCGGCGATCGCGTACGCCATGCTGTTCATGCCGAAGACCGGTGAGGGCAACGCCGGTACGGCGGGCGGGGATCGCACCGGCGCCGCCGGCCAGGCCGGTGACGCGGACACCGACCAGTCCCCCGAGGCGAGCAGCGAGCCGCGGCCCGACCAGACCTCCCCGGAGTCCGGCAACGGCCCTTCGGAGTCGGCAGGTTCCACCGAGACGCAGAGCAACGACCCCGAGGTCCCCGACGGCTTCACGCTGCGCAAGGACGACGCCGGTTTCCAGGTCGCCGTGGCCAACGGATGGGACCGCACGCCGAAGAACGGGCGCGGGCAAGTCGTGTACTCCCACGGCGACTTCGACCTCTTCGTCGTACCGGGCCGGGACACCACGGACCAGTACGGCAGCGACCCGATGGTCTACCAGCGGGAGCACGAGCGGGAGTTGCAGCCCTACCGCGACTCCAGCTGGGCGTCCTCCGGCGGGCTGAAGACCATTCAGGTCGGCGAGCGGACCATGGCCGAGGGGCAGTTCACCTGGACCGACGGCGAGGGGCGGGAGCTGTTCGTGCGCAATCTCGCGATCCTGATCGACGGGCGGTACCACGTGGTGCAGGTGCGCGGGCCCGAGGCCGAGCGGGACGAGGTGACGCGGCTGTTCGAGCAGGCGTCGGCGACCTACCAGGTCACCGGATGATTGCGCCCGCGGACCCTGCGTGATGGTTGCTTCCCGATGGCGAATGCGACAACCATCACAGTGCGGTCTCCATGGCACCCCCGTGGTTCCGGTCGCGTCGGCCGGTCCTTAACCTGACCCTGTCAAGAACATTGCGGGGCAACGTGAATCAGATGCAGGGCCAGCTCGTTTCGGGGCGCTACCGGCTCGCCGACGCGATCGGCAGCGGCGGCATGGGGCGTGTCTGGCGTGCGCACGATGAGGTGCTGCATCGGGCCGTGGCAATCAAGGAGTTGACCGCCGCGCTCTACGTCTCCGAGAGCGACCAGGAGCGGCTGCTCGCCCGTACGCGGGCCGAGGCGCGGGCCGCCGCGCGCATCAACCACTCGGCGGTCGTCACCGTGCACGACGTGCTGGAGCACGACGGCCGGCCGTGGATCGTGATGGAGCTGGTCGAGGGGCACTCGCTGGCCGACGCGGTCAAGGAGCGCGGGCGCGTCGAACCGGCCGAGGCCGCCCGGATCGGCCTCTGGGTGCTGCGGGCGCTTCGCGCCGCGCACACCGCCGGGGTCCTGCACCGCGACGTCAAGCCCGGCAACGTCCTGCTGTCCGAGGACCGCCGCGTCCTGCTGACCGACTTCGGCATCGCCCAGATCGAGGGCGACTCGACCATCACCCGCACCGGAGAGGTCGTCGGCTCGGTCGACTACCTCGCCCCCGAGCGGGTCCGCGGCCACGACCCGGGCCCCGCCTCCGACCTGTGGGCGCTCGGCGCGACGCTGTACACGGCCGTGGAGGGCCGCTCGCCCTTCCGCCGCACCTCGCCACTGGGCACCATGCAGGCGGTCGTCGAGGAAGAGGCCACCGAGCCGCAGCACGCCGGCCCGCTCGCGCCCGTCATCACCGCCCTGCTGCGCAAGGATCCGGCCACCCGGCCCGACGCGGCCGAGGCGGAGCAGATGCTGGCCGAGGCGGCGGAGGGACGGCGGCCGAGCGCGGCGCAGGTGTATGTGCCGACGCAGCACAACCGTTACGAGCCGGAGGCGCACACCGGGCCCTCGCAGGCGGGCCCCGCGCACCCCGGAACGGCCGCACGCACCGGCGCGGAGACACCGGCGGGCAACACGCCGTACCCGTCGGCGAGCAACACCCCCTACGGCTCGGCGAGCAGCACCCCGTACCCGCCGGTGACCGGCACCCCGTATCCGCCCACCCGCACGGGCGCCGCACCGACGCGCAAGCGCCGTCGGCTGCGCACGCTGGCGCTCGTCGTCGCGCTCGCCGCGATCATCGGCGGCGG
Source organism: Streptomyces sp. NBC_01092 (assembly GCF_045039535.1). NCBI lineage: Bacteria > Bacillati > Actinomycetota > Actinomycetes > Kitasatosporales > Streptomycetaceae > Streptomyces > Streptomyces sp. NBC_01092. The sequence continues at coordinate 6,484,228 of NZ_CP108659.1, forward strand.
CACCGCGGTGGTGCTCCAGAAGTGGGGGCCGCAGAGCGGCACGTCCGGCTCCGCCTCGACCGGGCCCTCCGACTCGCCGGGCCCGTCGCAGGACCCGGGCGCGCAGGGCGGCGTACCGGCCTCCTGGAAGCGCTACGACGACCCCCTGGGGTTCAGCCTGTACCTGCCCGAGGGCTGGGAGCGGGAGGTGGTCGGCAAGGAGGTCGACGGCCTCCAGCAGGTCGACTACTCGCCGGACGGCGGTGACCACTTCGTCCGTATCGCCGTCGACACCTCGCCCCAATTCGCGAACTCCTACGACCATCTGCGCGACCTGGACGACCTGTTGGGGCGGAAGCTGGTCGACTACGAGGCGGTGTACCTGAAGCAGAACCTGTACCGCGACCGCCAGGGCTCCCTGTGGGAGTACACGTGGACCGCGCTGGCCAAGGACACGCCGTTCCCCGGGCCGCGCCGCGCCATCGACCAGGCGTACATCGACCGGGACGGCACGGAGTACGCGATCTACATGTCCACGCCGATCGCCGACTGGACGACCATGCGCAAGCAGTACACGTCGGTGCTCCAGGGGTGGCAGGCGAGCGGGTCTTGAGGCGTCCGATCGCCGGGCGGTCCCGTGGGATTCCTGACCGGCGGGCGGCTTTTGAAGTCGTTTGCTCCTTTGCATAGTTGGCCGATCGGCACCCCGGAGTCGATCCGTCCGGTGCGGCATGATGGGGCGCATGGGGACCGAGGGGGCCAACTTCCGTGTGATCGCGGGGCGTTACCGCCTCGAGACGAGGCTCGGTCGCGGCGGCATGGGCGTCGTATGGCGGGCGACCGATCAGTTGCTCGGGCGCAGGGTGGCCGTCAAGGAGCTCCCCCGCGACGAGACGCTCTCCGCGGCCGAGGCCCGGCACCAGCGGGAACGGACGTTGCGTGAGGCCCAGGCGGTGGCGCAGCTCAGCCATCCCCATGTGATCGTCGTCCATGATGTCGTCGAGGCGGACGAACGCCCCTACATCGTCATGGAGTTGATCGACGGAGACTCTCTCGCCGACCGGATCGCCGCGCGCGGGCCCGTCGACGCACGCGAGGCCGCCCGGATCGGCGCCGACCTGCTGAGCGCGCTGCGCACGGCACACGCGGCCGGGGTGCTGCACCGGGACATCAAACCGGCCAATGTGCTCATCGAGAACGGCAGCGATCGCGTCGTCCTCACCGACTTCGGCATCGCCCAGGTGCCGGGCGCCTCCACGCTCACCGAGTCCGGGTCCTTCGTCGGCTCGCCCGAGTACACCGCGCCCGAGCGGATGTCCGGTGCCGGGACCGGCCCCGCGTCCGACCTGTGGTCGGTGGGCGCGCTGCTGTGTGCGGCGCTGAGCGGTGAGTCGCCGTTCCGGCGCGACTCGTTGAGCGGCGTGGTGCTCGCCGTGGTGTCCGACGAGATACGTCCGCCCGCGCAGGCGGCGCCGATCCTGCCCGTCGTACAGGGGCTGCTGGATCGGGATCCGGGGCTGCGGCTCGACGCCCTGGAGGCGGAGCGGCTGCTGCGGGAGTTTCTGGAGACGGGGCTCGCCCTCGTGCCGAAACGGTTCGGCAGGGCGGAGCGCACCTACTCGCCCCGCAGCGTGCTGGCCACCGTCGTGCTGGTCGCCGCCATGGCGGTGGCGGGGGTGTCGGCGGCGGCGCTGCTGGTGAACGGGGGCGGGGACGGGGGCGTCGTGCCGACCAGTTCGGCACCGGAGACCTCGGAGAAGCCGTCCCCGACGGCGAGTTCCGCCGACCCCTCCACTAAGTCCCCGTCGCCGAGCCCGTCAACCAAGTCTCCGTCGCCGAGCCCATCCACCACGTCTCCCTCACCCACCACGTCTCCCTCATCGGCCACTCCGGGCCTCTCTCCCACCAACTCCGAATAAAGGGGAGATAAGTAGCGACCTGAGTCACGGCTCTGTGACTGGAAAGCATTCCCGCTGGATACCTGGGCGCCCGCCGCGATACGAATGGAGCCATGAGCAGCAACGGGGGAGTCCCTTATCGGTCCGACGAGCCGACGAGTTTCGAACTGCAACCACCGCAGCCGAACTTGTCGGCGCCGGCGCCACACCCGGACAATCCGTACGCGGCGCCAGCTCCGACCGCACCGCAGCAGGCCGCACCCGCGCCCGCCGGGCCCGCGCACCCCGCCGCGCCCGCTCAGTCGCCCGCCCCGGGCCCCGGCACCGGGCGGCTGATCGCCGGCCGCTACCGGCTGCTCGCCAAGCTCGGGCACGGCGGCATGGGCACGGTGTGGCGGGCCAAGGACGAGACGGTGGACCGCGAGGTCGCCGTCAAGGAGCCCCGCGTTCCGGATCACCTTCCCGAACGGGAACGCGCCAACGCCTACGAGCGGATGCGCCGCGAGGCACGCGCCGCGGCCCGGCTCGACCACCCGGCCGTCGTGAACGTCCATGACGTCGCCGTCGTGGACGGCCGGCCGTGGATCGTGATGGAGCTGGTGCAGGGCCGTTCGCTGGGCGACGCGTTGCAGGAGGGCACGCTCGGTGCCCGGGACGCGGCGAGAATCGGCCTCGAAGTGCTCGGCGCGCTGGAGGCCGCGCACGCGGCGGGCATCCTGCACCGCGACGTGAAGCCGGACAACGTCATGCTCGGCCGCCACGACCGCGTCGTCCTCACCGACTTCGGCATCGCCCAGATCGAGGGCGAGACCAATCTGACCGACACGGGCGGGTTCGTCGGCTCGCCCGAGTACATCGCGCCGGAGCGGGTGCTGGGCCAGCGCCCGGGCCCGGCCAGCGACCTGTGGTCCCTGGGCGTCGTCCTGTACGCGGCGACGGAGGGCGTCTCGCCGTTCCGTCGCAGCAACACCCCGGCGACCCTCCAGTCCGTGCTCAACGCCGTGCCCGCGGCGCCGGCCTCCGCGAAGGGCCCGCTCGCCGACGCCATCAACGGCCTCCTCCAGAAGGACCCGGCACGCCGCCCCAACGCCGCGCAGACGCGTGCGCTGCTGGAACAGGCGGCCAACCCGCCGGTGCAGGCTGCCACGCAGGTCGTGCGCATACCCGAGGGCGTCAAGGCCGGCATACGGCTGGGGCCCAAGGCGCTGCTCGGGATCGGGGCGGCGGTCGTCGCCGGTGCGGTGGCGGCGTATCTGGTGATCGCCGACCCGTTCGCGGGGCCGTTGCCGGACGGCTGGCAGACGCGCCAGGAGAAGGAACTCGCCGCGAAGCTGGCGGTGCCCGACGGCTACAAGCGGAGCGTGCCCGAGGACACGGACGACGGGCACTGGGTCACGTACACCGACGCGAGCGGGGCCATCTGGATCGGCCTGAAGCTCGACAAGAAGGCCGAGGACACGAGCGACAACATCGCCGGCTCCGCGGGCGCCGAGATGTACGACGACGACAAGGGATTCAAGCAGAGCGGCGACTACGACGTCAGCATGGCCGCGGGCGCCGCGAAGACCAAGCCCGAGGACGGGGCCACCTACCAGGGCAAGCCGGCTGCTGAGAACACCGTCACCTACGACACCAACGACACCCAGAACCCCCGCCCCCGCGAGCTGCGGATCTTCTACTACAAGACCTCCGCCGGCAACATGTACAAACTCACCATCAGCTACCCCGGCGGCGGCGACTTCCTGAAACGTGGCCAGGAAGTGGCGAGGACGGCCATCGCGAACCTGGACGTCGACAAACTCTGAACTGGCCAACGGCCCGCCCCGCAGGGTAGGCATGGACCATGACCAACGACGGTGGCCGCACCGGACCCAACGGGCGTGTGCTCGGCGGGCGTTACCGCCTGGCCGAGCGCATCGGCTCCGGCGGAATGGGCACCGTCTGGCGGGCGCTCGACGAACTGGTGGACCGCGAAGTCGCCGTCAAGCAGCCGAGGTTGCCCGGCGACCCGGAGGACGCGGCCCATCAGCGGGCCGCGGGCCGGCTCTACCGCGAGGCCCGCGCCGCCGCTCGGGTCGACCATCCGGCCGCCGTCTCCATCCATGACGTCGTCGTGGACGAGGACGGACTGCCCTGGATCGTCATGGAGTTGATCCGCGGCGAGTCCCTCCACGAGGTCCTCAAACGCGGCCCCGTGGAGGCGCCCGAGGCGGCCCGCATCGGCATCGCCGTCCTCGGCGCCCTGCGCGCCGCACACGCCGTCGGCATCGTCCACCGTGACGTCAAGCCCGCCAACGTCCTGCTCGGCGCCCATCGCCGCGTCGTCCTCACCGACTTCGGCATCGCCCACATCCAGGGCGAGGAATCCCTCACCGTGAGCGGCGAGTTCGTCGGCTCTCTGGAGTTCATCGCCCCCGAGCGGATGTCCGGCCGCGGCGCCGGCCCCGCCTCCGACCTGTGGTCGCTGGGCGTGCTGCTGTACGCCGCCGTGGAGGGCTGGTCGCCCTTTCGCCGTACGACACTGGAGTCCACGCTCGCCGCGATCCTCGCCGCCGATCCGCCCGAGCCGAAACAGGCGGGTCCGCTGGGGGCGCTGATCGTGCGCCTGCTGCTGAAGGACCCCGATCGACGGCCCGACGCGGACGAGGTCGGCGCCGCGCTGGAGGCGGTGGCGAAGGGGTGGCCGGTGCCGGAACCCTCCGGGGGTCCGGCGGTGGCGGGGGCACAGGACGCCTCCGGATTACGGGAGTTCGCGGAGGACTCCGGGACGGTACGGCTGAGGGGCGGGGCGGCGTCCGAGCCCCTACCCGAGCCGGCAGCAGGATCCGGCCCCGAGCCGGCCACGGGCCCCACCCCCGAGCCGGCATCAGGATCCAGCCCCGAGCCCGCCACAAGCCCCACCCCCGAACCGGCAACTGCCACCTCGACCGCCACCTCAACCGCCTCCTCGACCGCCGCCCAGAAGCCCCGCCCCCACCGCTCCTGGCTGCTGCGCCCCGTCCCCGTGGCCGTCCTCGGTGTGCTCCTCGTCGCCGGTACCTGGTTCACCACCTCCTCCTTCCTCGTCGACAAGGGCGACGACGTCCGGGAGATGAACCCGACCTACAGCTCGGCACCCCTGGTCCCGGCGACCTCCGCCGGCACCTGGACCGAGCACCGGGAGAAGGACATGGACGCCGTCCTCTTCCTCCCGGCCGAGTACAAGGAGGCCGCGCGCGAGGGCAGCGCCGCCGACCAGCCCCGCCTCGTCGTCTACGACATCGGCCTCGTCCAGGTCCGCCTCACCCGCTGGGACCAGGCACCCCGCCCGCTGCTCAAGCAGGCGCAGTACGCCCACGACACCTGGGACAGCTACAAGCACGACGCGAGCACCCAGGCCACCCGCACCACGTTCAAGGGCTACGACGCCGTCCTGTCCGACACGACCTATGACAAGGACGAGTCCCCGACCCGCGTCATGCAGCTGATCGTCGTCACCGGCGACGACGTCATGTACGAGCTGCGCGTCGACATGCCCAAGGGCACGCCCACCGAGAAGAAGGGCACCGCGGTCTTCAAGGGCGCCCGTGACCGACTTGAGATCGGACGGGACTGACCCGCACCCGATCTTCGTCGGCAACGCCCTGATCAGCTCGTTTGTTGCCAGTGGACACTGGCGGCATGTGAGCACTCGGTGAATCCCCGTTACCGACGGGTACACAAAGCCCCCGCTCCGGCATACTCTGCGCCTCATGACGGACGCGCAGGCCCCGGCCAAGACCGGCACCAACCCCCTCGCCCCCGCCCCGCAGGGCGCCCGTACCGCCGCCGACGTGGTCACGCCGGAGCTGGTGGCCCAGCTCACCAAGGGCGTGGTCGGCTCCGGCCGTACCGCGAACCACACGCCGTTCACCGGCGAGAAGCTGGCCGACCTGCCGGAATCGACGCCCGAGGACGTGGAGAAGGCCTTCGAGGCGGCCCGCAAGGCGCAGGCCGTCTGGGCGCAGGTCCCGGTGCGGCAGCGCGCCGCCGTGCTGCTCCGCTTCCACGACCTGGTGCTCGAACGCCAGGCGGAGGTCCTCGACCTCGTCCAGCTGGAGACCGGCAAGGCCCGGCTGCACGCGCACGAGGAGGTGCTGTCCGTAGCCGTCACGGCCCGCCATTACGGCCGTAAGGCACCCGCCTACCTCGGGCCGAAGCGGCACACGGGTGCCATACCCACGCTCACGAAGGTGACCGAGCTGCGCCACCCGCGCGGCGTCGTCGGCCAGATCGCCCCCTGGAACTACCCCTTGGAGCTGTCCGTCGGCGACGCGCTCCCGGCGTTCGTCGCGGGTAACGCGGTCGTGATGAAGCCCGACACGGAGACCTGCCTCACCGCGCTGTGGGCGCGCGACCTCCTGATCGAGGCCGGACTGCCCGCCGACGTCTTCCAGGTCGTCCTCGGCGAGGGCCCGGTCATCGGCCCCGAGGTCGTCAAGCACGCCGACTACGTCTCCTTCACCGGCTCCACCCGCACCGGCCGCCAGGTCGCGCAGGGCGCCGCCGCCCGGCTGGTCGGCGTCTCCCTCGAACTCGGCGGCAAGAACGCCATGCTGGTCCTTGAGGACGCCGACATCGAGAAGGCCGCCGCCGGCGCCGTCCGCGCCTGCTTCTCCTCCGCCGGCCAACTGTGCATCTCCATCGAGCGGTTGTACGTCCACGAGTCGATCGCCGACGCCTTCGTGGAGCGCTTCGCCGCCCGCACCAAGGCGATGCGGCTCGGCACGTCCCTCGCCTACGGCGCCGACATGGGCTCCCTGGCCGGCGAGCGCCAGCTGGAGACGGTCACCCGGCACGTGGAGGAGGCCGTCGCCAAGGGCGCCAAGCTCGTCGCGGGCGGGTCGGCCCGCCCGGACATCGGCCCGTACTTCTTCGAGCCGACGATCCTGGACGGCGTCGAGCCGGAGATGACCCTCTGCTCCGAGGAGACCTTCGGCCCGGTCGTGTCCATCTACCGCTTCAAGACCGAGGACGAGGCGGTCGAGCACGCCAACTCCACGCCGTACGGCCTCAACTCCTCGGTCTGGACGAAGGACGGCAGCCGTGGCCGCGCCGTCGCCGCCCGCCTGCGCACCGGCACGGTGAACGTCAACGAGGGCTACGCCCCCGCCTACGCCAGCGTCCAGTCGCCCATGGGCGGCATGAAGGATTCCGGACTCGGCCGCCGCCACGGCTCCGAGGGCATCCTCAAGTACACGGAGGCCCAGACGGTCGCCCAGCAGCGGCTGCTGCCGATTGCGCCCTCGCTGGGCATGGACGACGAGAAGTACGCGCAGTTCATGAGCCGGAGCCTGCGCCTGATGAAGGCGTTCCGTTTCCGCTAGGCCCGGTTCCGAGCCCCACCGCACCACCGCTTTCAACGAGGAGAGCACGTGTCACAGGAGAACTCCGCCCCAAAACAGGCCGACGGCTCGGATCACGACGGCTCGGGTCACGACGGATACGACTACGACGTCATCGTCGTCGGGTCCGGCTTCGGCGGTTCCGTCACCGCCCTGCGTCTGACCGAGAAGGGCTACCGCGTCGGCGTCCTGGAGGCGGGCCGCCGCTGGACCCGCGAGAGCCTGCCGAGGAACTCCTGGGACCTGAAGAACTACCTCTGGGCGCCCAAGCTCGGCATGTACGGCATTCAGCGCATCCATCTGCTGGGCAACGTCATGGTGCTGGCCGGAGCCGGCGTCGGCGGCGGCTCGCTCAACTACGCCAACACCCTCTACGTACCGCCGAAGGCCTTCTTCGACGACCCGCAGTGGCGTGGGATCACCGACTGGCAGGACGAGCTGAAGCCGTACTACGACCAGGCCCGGCGCATGCTCGGCGTACGGCTCAACCCGACGATGACCCCGTCCGACGTGCATCTGAAGGCGGCGGCCGAGCGGATGGGCGTCGGCGACAGCTTCCACATGGCGCCGGTCGGCGTGTTCTTCGGGGACGGCGAGGACGCCGAGGGCGAGGCGAAGGTCAAGCCGGGGCAGGAGGTGGCCGACCCGTACTTCGGCGGGGCCGGCCCGGCGCGCAAGGCGTGCACCGAGTGCGGTGAGTGCATGACGGGCTGCCGGCACGGCGCGAAGAACACCCTGAACGAGAACTACCTCTACCTGGCCGAGAAGGCGGGCGCGGTCGTCCACCCCATGACGACGGTCGTCTCGATCACCGACGACTCGCAGGGCGGGTACGCGGTGGCGACGTTGCCGACCGACGGGAAGAAGACGGGCGAGGGCCGGCTGTTCAAGGCCCGCCGGGTGGTGCTGGCGGCCGGTACGTACGGCACCCAGACCCTCCTGCACCGGATGAAGGCCGGCGGCCAACTGCCGTACCTCTCCCCGAAGCTGGGCGAGCTGACCCGTACCAACTCCGAGGCCCTCGTCGGCGCGCAGACCGACAACCGGCGCTACCGCAGGGCCACGGGCGAGGCGAAGGTCGACTTCACGCGCGGAGTCGCCATCACGTCCTCGATCCACCCGGACGACAGCACCCACATCGAGCCGGTCCGCTACGGCAAGGGCTCCAACTCGATGGGCGGCCTGTCGATCCTCCAGGTCCCGTACGCGGAGGGCTCCTCGCGGGTCGCGGCCTGGCTGGCGAACGCGGCCCGCCACCCCCTGCTGGTCCTGCGCTCGCTGTCCAACCGGCGCTGGTCGGAGCGGACCATCATCGGCCTGGTGATGCAGTCGCTGGACAACTCGCTGACGACGTATCTGAAGCCGGACGGCGTCGGCAAGGGCCTGCTGACGGCACGCCAGGGCCACGGCGCCCCCAACCCGAAGCAGATCAGGGCGGCTTCGGAGGCGGCCTCCGCGATCGCCGCCGACATCAACGGCTTCGCCGGCTCCAACGTCGGCGAGCTCATGGGCACCCCGCTCACCGCCCACTTCCTCGGCGGCTGCCCGATCGGCGACTCGCCCGAGACCGGCGTGATCGACCCGTACCACCGTCTGTACGGCCACCCGGGCATCTCGGTCGTCGACGGGGCGGCGGTCTCGGCCAACCTGGGGGTGAACCCGTCCCTGACGATCACCGCGCAGGCCGAGCGGGCGATGTCCTACTGGCCCAATATCGGCGAGGCCGATCAGCGCCCGGCGCAGGGAGCGGCGTACGAACGCCTCAACGCGGTCGAGCCGAAGTCCCCGGCGGTCCCGGCGGAGGCGTTCGGCGCGCTGAAGCTGCCGTTCCTGGGGATGCCGGCGGTACCGCCGAAGAAGTAGGCCGCGCTTTCGAACGACCGACGTCGACTTCGAACGACGAACAGAGAAGGACCTGCACCCCCCTCCGAGCGCAGGTCCTTCTCTGTTTCTTGCGTGCAGCTCTGCTGAGGCTTACGCCTCCGCGCCCACCTTGCGGCGCTTCATCGCGAACACGACGCCGGCACCGGCGACGATGGCGATGCCACCGATGGTGCCGATCACCGGAAGGTTGGAGCTGGACCCGGTCTCGGCCAGGTTGCCGGTGACCTCAGGCGTGTTGCTGCTCGGCTCCTTGTCCGTGACGGGGGCCTTGCCGCCTTCCTGCGGCTCGGTGCCGTCCGTGTCCGTGCCCGCGGCCACGATCTGGAACTTGTACGCGACCTCGCCGAAGCCGACGCACTCGTCGTCGGCGTCCCCGTAGATGGTCGCGCCGAGGGTGAAGCCGGCGCCGGCCGGGGCGCTGGACTTCACGTTGATCCGCATCGGGATGTTGACCTCGTAGTCGGGCTTGAGCGCGTCGGTGTAGCCGACGTACCCGACCGCGTAGCCCTCCTCGTCGAGGGTCACCCAGACCTTGCCCTCAGGGTCCCAGGCCTGCAGCTCGACCTGCTTGCTCCGGAACAGCTCCATGCCGTCCGCGTCGGGGGAGGCCCCGGCGAAGAAGTCGAGGTCCTCCAGCGTGGAGTCGGAGCTGTTGAGGACGTTCAGCGAGAACTTGTGCCAGCCGCTGCCTGCGGCGATCTTGCCGGGCAGGCCGGTGTAGCTGACGTCGACCTTGGAGTCCTCGCACGCCGACACCTCGGGGTCCGGGGTCTCCGACTCCTCCGGAGCGGTGGTGCTCTCCTCGGGGGCGGGGGTGCTCTCGCTCGTCTCCGGAGCGGGAGTGCTCTCCTCGGCGGCGGGGGTGCTCTCTTCGGCGGCGGGGGTCGACTCCTCGGCGGCGGGGGTGCTCTCCTCGGCGGCCGGGGTCGACTCCTCGGCCGCAGGCGTGCTCTCCTCGGCGGCCGGCGTGCTCTCCGACACCGTCGGCGTCGGGGTCTCGTCCGTGGCGAACGCGACCGGCGCGGACAGCAGCGCGATCGGCGCTATGACAGCCGTCGCGGCCGCAGCGGCCATGGCACGGCGAAGCTTCATGAAGACCTCGGAAAGTCCGGCGTGCCACGGCATCGCAGCACGCGCATATAGGGAGGCCTCCGCGTGTGGGGCGCGGGTGTGGCCCTAGTTGTGCAGCGTTGGATAGGTGACGCCGGTGAATGGTTGTGCGTTCACTAACGAATTCTTTATGTGTCCTGCGTCACATGCGCGGACGAGCGCGAGACGGTCCTGAGGAGGACATGAGGAGGACATGAGAAGGGCCCCGCAGGGCGGGGCCGCGGGGCCCTTCTTTCGTCAGCACCGACGTCAGGGCAGCGTCGGTGCTTCGGGAGCGGCGCCGGGGGGTGCGCCGCTGGTCCTTGGTCTCGACCTCTGGCAGTGCGGCAACGCACAGCCGGACGAGCGAAATGCGGTTGTCCACGGAGGGGCTGGGAGCCTGCTTCGCATCGTGCTGGACGGGCGCGGTCATCGCAAGCGTTCGACCCGGCCCCGTACTCCTTCTCGCCCTCTCCGCCGATCGGCCCCGGGCGTCCCCGGAGCCGACCGTTCTCTTCAGTGACCGGGCTGCTGTCCCCTGCCGTCCGGTCACTTTCCTGGAGCGAGGTCCCACGGCACACGGTGTGATCCGTGCACCTCATCGCCCCAGCGAGCCACGCGTGGTTCTATCGGGCCCGCCCCTGGCTGGCACGGACACCGGTACCAACGAAGGGGTGCGGGAGGCGTCACGCGCCGGACGGGTGAGAGGGCGGCCGAACTCAGATGCGACCGCGGCACAGTTCGAGCAGCGTCATGGCGAGGGCCGTGCCCGGCTTGCCCAGCGCGTCCCTGTAGTGGCCGAGGACCTCCATCTCCCGGGAGAGGTTCACGCGCCGCCCGCCGGAGCCGATCCGCGCCTCCTGGATCACGGCTGAGACGGCCATCCGTTCCTGGATCAGGCCGATGATCCGGTCGTCCAGCGAGTCGATGCGCTCGCGGGCGCCGGTGATCACGTCGGCGGCCTCGGGGGTACGGGCACCGGTCACGTCGGTCGCGGTCATGGGGGTCATGGGGGCTCCTCGTCGGTCTCGTGTTGCGGCGGTGGGTGCCCCGGAGCGACAGGACCCGGAAAACGCCAGACGCCCCGGGCCTTGTCGGCCCGGGGCGCCTGGGAAGTCGCTTGTCAGTTGCTCAAGCAGCACGACCATGGCAGCCGGCGGGCCGGGTGCCATAGGTAAAGAGGAAGGTCGTCTGCGTGAGCATGGGGTCAGTATGCCGCGCGGCGAGCAGGTGTCCAAGCCGGTTCGCATCCTGAGACAGGGCTTGCCCCGAGGGCGGCCCGCCGGATCCCGGTAGACTCGGCCCCACACACACCTCGCTCACCGCCGGAAGGCAACCCGTGTCATCAGCGAACCCCGCCGCCGCCCCCGACACCGTCCTGGTCGTCGACTTCGGTGCGCAGTACGCCCAGCTCATCGCCCGTCGCGTCCGCGAGGCCCGGGTCTACAGCGAGATCGTGCCGAGCACCATGCCGGTCCAGGAGATGCTCGCCAAGAACCCGGCGGCGATCATCCTCTCCGGCGGCCCCTCGTCCGTGTACGAGGAGGGCGCCCCCGGCCTCGACCGCGAGATCTTCGAGGCCGGCGTCCCCGTGTTCGGCATGTGCTACGGCTTCCAGCTGATGGCGCGGTCCCTCGGCGGCACGGTCGACAACACCGGCGCCCGCGAGTACGGCCGTACGGATCTGCACGTGTCGAAGTCGTCCTCCACCCTCTTCGAGGGCACCCCGGCCGAGCAGCATGTGTGGATGTCGCACGGCGACGCCTGCTCCGCCGCCCCCGAGGGCTTCTCCGTCACCGCGTCCACGGACGTCGTCCCGGTCGCCGCCTTCGAGAACGACGACAAGAAGCTCTACGGCGTCCAGTACCACCCCGAGGTCATGCACTCCACGCACGGGCAGCAGGTGCTGGAGCACTTCCTGTACCGGGGTGCGGGCCTGAAGCCGGACTGGACCACCGGCAATGTCATCGAGGAGCAGGTCGCCTCGATCCGCGAGCAGGTCGGCGACAAGCGCGCCATCTGCGGGCTGTCCGGCGGCGTGGACTCCGCCGTCGCCGCCGCCCTCGTGCAGAAGGCCATCGGCTCCCAGCTGACCTGCGTGTACGTCGACCACGGCCTCATGCGCAAGGGCGAGACCGAGCAGGTCGAGAAGGACTTCGTGGCCGCGACCGGCGTACAGCTGAAGGTCGTGGACGCCGAGGAGCGGTTCCTCAAGGCGCTGGCCGGGGTCTCCGACCCCGAGGAGAAGCGGAAGATCATCGGCCGCGAGTTCATCCGGGTCTTCGAGCAGGCGCAGCTGGAGATCCTCCAGGAGGAGGGTCCCGAGGTCGCCTTCCTCGTGCAGGGCACCCTCTACCCGGACATCGTCGAGTCCGGCGGCGGCACCGGCACCGCCAACATCAAGTCCCACCACAACGTGGGCGGCCTCCCCGACGACATCGAGTTCGAGCTCGTCGAGCCGCTGCGCCAGCTGTTCAAGGACGAGGTCCGGATGGTCGGCCAGGAGCTCGGGCTCCCGGACGAGATCGTCCAGCGCCAGCCCTTCCCCGGTCCCGGCCTCGGCATCCGCATCGTCGGCGAGGTGAACAAGGAGCGGCTCGACCTCCTGCGCGAGGCCGACGCCATCGCCCGTGAGGAGCTCACGGCGGCCGGCCTCGACCGGGACATCTGGCAGTGCCCGGTGGTCCTGCTCGCCGACGTCCGCAGCGTGGGTGTGCAGGGCGACGGGCGGACCTACGGCCACCCGATCGTCCTGCGGCCCGTCTCGTCCGAGGACGCGATGACGGCCGACTGGTCGCGGCTGCCGTACGACGTCCTGGCGCGGATCTCGACGCGGATCACGAACGAGGTGCGGGACGTCAACCGTGTCGTCCTCGACGTGACCTCGAAGCCGCCGGGGACGATCGAGTGGGAGTAGGCCCTCCGGGCCTTCATGTGCCCTAGGTGCGCTTGATCGTGCGCAGGGGCCGGCCGGGCTGCCAGATCTGGACGACGAGGTACTTGTCGTCCTCGATGTAGGTCCTCACGACCTCGGTGAGCTCGGTGCGGAAGAGGTGGAACGGCTCCGGCGGTTCCACCTCTTCGCCGTATGCGGCCTTCTGCCGCGGGTCCTCGACCTCGATCGCCCGCCCGGCGATCCGCACGTCGCCGCCGCCCATCGACTGGCCCTCCCCGGGGTTCGCCTGGAGCGCGAAGCGCGGGTCGCGGCGCAGGTCGAGGGCCTTGAGCGAGTCCGGCATCATGCCGAGCCACAGCTCGCCGTTCAGGAAGCGGACCTCCAGGCCGGTGGTGCGGGGGGAGCCGTCCTTGCGGAGGGTGGCGAGGGTGTGGTGGGTGAAGGCGCCGAAGCGTTCCTCGGCGGTGCGGGCGAGGTCGGGTTCCGCCTCCGTGAAAGCTGCCCAGTTCACTGTCATACGGCCAGTCTGGCCCTCATACCCGACATCTTCTGTCCGGTTTCCGCTGTCCGGGTAGCGGGATCTTTACAGAACAGCTCTGTTCTCCTGCGCTGACCGACGGTAACTTCCGCCCCGTAAGCAACCCAGTGCGGGAGGACATATGCACGGGACGCCCCTCGGGCCCACTCCGCCCTCGCCGCTGCCGACCGACCAGCTGCGGTTCGCCATGCCGCCGATGCACGAGTCGCTGGACGACGAGCGCCGGCATCGAAAGGAGCGGCTCGCGGGCGCGTTGCGGATCTTCGGGAGGCTCGGGTTCGAGGACGGGGTCTCCGGGCACATCACCGCGCGCGATCCCGAGCTCAGCGACTGTTTCTGGGTCAACCCGTTCGGGATGCCGTTCAAGCACGTCACCGTGAGCGATCTGGTCCTCGCCAACTCCGAGGGCCAGGTGATCGAGGGCCGCTATCACGTCAACCAGGCGGCGTTCACCGTGCACTCCCAGGTCCACGCCGCCCGCCCGGACGTCGTCGCGGTCGCCCACTGCCACTCGGTGCACGGGCGTGCGCTCGCGGCGCTGGGGGAGCTGCTCGACCCGATCACCCAGGAGAGCTGCGCCTTCTACGAGGACCATGCCCTCTACGACGCCTACTCCGGCGTCGCCGTCGACACCCTGGAGGGCCGCCGGATCGCCTCCGCGCTCGGCTCCCACAAGGCCCTCGTCCTGCGCAACCACGGGCTGCTCACCGTCGGCGACTCGGTGGACGCGGCGGCCTGGTGGTTCCTGTCCATGGAACGCTCCTCCCAGGTGCAGCTGACCGCCAGGGCGGCGGGCCGTCCGGTGCTGATCGAACACCGGCAGGCCGTCGCGACGCGGGAGCAGCTGGGTGGGGATCTGGTGGCGTGGATCAACTATCAGCCGTTGTGGCAGGACGTCAGCCGCAGTGAACCGGATCTGTTGAGCTGACCGACACCGGTGATCAGAAGCCCCGGAGGACCACGGCCTTCGTCATCGCGAACTCCTCGTCCGTCAGTACGCCGTCGCGGTGCAGCTCGCCCAACTCCCGCAGTCTGCGCAGGAGTACGTCGTGATGGTCGGCCGGGGCCGGGACGGATGCGGCGAGCTGGGGGCGGTCGGCGTGGTCGAGGCCCGTGCGGGTGGACGGGTGCGGCAGACGGGCGGTGACCGCGGTGGCGACCAGCGCCGTGAGCAGGTCGCGCCGGACGCTGCCCCACAGGTCCAGGGCGTACGGGTCCTTCTCCGGCGGCAGCTTGGAGAACACCGTCTCGGGGGTCACGAAGCGCAGGAAGCCGTCCTCGTAGCCGGAGTTGGGCAGCCACTCGACCTGGACCAGGTCGGCCACGTTGATGATCCGCGGGCCGGTCGCCCGTTTGACCCGGTCGGAGGTGTCGGACCAGTCGATGCGCACCTGGGCGCCGTCGAAGGAGACCGTGCCGTCGGAGGAGCGGACGGAGACCGGGACCGGTGGGCCGGCGAGGAGATAGGCCTTGGTGGGCTCCTTGGGGATCTGGTCCAGGAGCAGCGCGTGGCGGATCTCCTCGGCGACGTACTCGGCGACCCCCGCCCGGTCGACGTCCACCGTCAGCCGGTACGGATCCGCCGTGTCCGGCAGCCTGCCGCCGGTCGCGTGGAGCAGCGGGTCGGCGCCTTCGCGCAGCCGCATGCGCAGTCGGCCACGCTTGCGTTCCGGCTCGAAGACGATGCTCGCGACGGCTTCGAGGGGCACGGCGATCTCTCCGTACGTCTGCCGGAACAGTGGCACGGAGCGGTGGAGTCCCGGCGTGATCCGGACCGTTGTGCCGTCGAAGGCCCAGGTCCCGTCGCGCTGGATGATCTCGGCCATAGAGGAATTCTCGCAGCCGGGTCAACTCGCCGGGTGCGTGCATCACCCGCGCCGAGCGGACCTGCCGGACGGGGAGTGAGTGGCGTACGGCACAATTCGCTGTCGTCGTGCGGGAGTTGCGGGCGGGGCGGACGGCGGCCGAAATCGGTGATGGCCGGTATGTGAGATGCGGCTGCCGGTGGTGGGGTTGTGGGTTATAAGGCCATGAGGCCATGAAGTGATGTGGCCACCTGGTCGGCAGGGTTGCTGGGGTCACTGGGATCTGATGTGCGTGGCCCTGAAGGTCGTGGGTCGTGGGTCGTGCGTCGTTGGTCGTGGGTCGTGGGTTCGGAAAAGTCTGGGAAGGCGGGCGTCGGGCGTGGCGGTGCAGGAGGCTGGGCAGAGCGGCGCGGTATTGGGCGCGCATGGAGGCGGCTGCACCTGTGGGGACTGTCCGCACGGGGCACGTGCGGGGCATCGGCGGGCGGTCGCCGCATTCCTGCTGAAGCGGGACGAGTTCGCCGCCGGGCAGGGGCTGCCCGCCGCGGTGGCCCACTCGGCGTCGGCCTCCCGGCAGTGGGTCTCCGAGGAACTGACGCAGTCGGCGGAACTCGTCGCCGAGCGGGGGCGGGCCGAGGGGGACGCGTGGCTCGCCCGGCTGTGGTGGCGTACGGCGACCGTGGTCTGGGCGCTCGTCGTGGCGCTGCTGCTGGGGCAGGCGCTCACGGCGATCGGCGCGGGGTGGACGGCGGCGCGTACGGCCGGACTGCTCGCGGCCGTGGTGACGGCCGGGGCGCTCACAGCGGCGTCGTGGTTCCACCGGGCACGGGGCGGGGCGCTGGCGCCGGTCATCGGTGAGGACAACCGGCTGTCCACGTCGCGGGCGGTGGCCGGCGCGTGGGTGCTGTTCGTGGCGTTCGCCGTGCTCGTGCTGGTGGGACGGTTGGCGGCGGCGTCCGGGCACGCCGAGCGGGATGCGCTGATCGCCGGGCTCGGGCTCGGGAGGGGGGCCGGTGTGGTGACCGTGCTCGCCGTGGTGTGTGCGATCGCGGTGCTGGTGCGGCGGGTTGTCGGGGTGCGGGTGCTCGGGCAGCGGCTGCAGAAGGTGCGGGCGCATCGGCCTCGGGCGGCGGATCTGCTGACGGATGACGCGGGGCGGGGGTCCTTCGCCGACATTCAGTACGTCGTGATCGGTGGGGTTGCTCTGCTGTTCGCGGCGGTGCGGTTGGGGCGGCGGCCGGATCAGTTGCCGGATCTGCCGTGGGGGCTGGCGGTGGTGGTGCTGATCTCGGCGGCGACGTATCTGGCCGGGAAGTATGCGGAGGGGGGCCGGCCGGTGATTCTGTCCGTGGTGCGGGCACGGGAGGCCGGTGACCTGGACGCGCCGATCCGTACGGGGGACGACATCGAGATTCGGGGTGCCGGGTTCGTGCCGCCCGGGGCGCAGGGGGCCGATCGGCTGTCGCGGATGGTGGTGCGGATCGGGGCGGTGCATGTGCATGTGCCGTTGGTGCCGGTGGCTGGGGGGTTCAGCAATCCGACGGATGCGGTGTTGACGGTGCCGGTGCCGGCGGATGTGGAGCCGGGGCGGGTGGAGGTGCAGGTGGTCACTGCGGTGGGGGTGGAGACGAATCGGTATGTCATTGATGTGACTGAGTGACGGTGCCTCCGGCGGGTGGGTGGGGGTGCCTGCGACGGCCCGTTGCTGCCCGGTGAGGCCGATGTGGTTGGGGGGGTGTTCACCCGGCAAGGCGCGGCGCAGAATACGGGCGGCATGGTTGAGCGGCGCAGCGATTGCGTACGTATCGTCTTTGAGGGGTCACGGCACGGCGGGCGAGAGGCGGCTACGGGCGATGACTCACGGTATGCACACGGACACGCAGTCCCCTTACCTCAACGGCAACCGGGGTTGGCGGGACACCGCTGCCCATTACGCACTCCTCCCGCTCCGCGTCTTCCTCGGCGTCACCTTTATCTACGCCGGCCTGGACAAACTCACCGACAGCGCCTTCATGAAGGACTCCGGCGCGGGCTCGATCGGCGACATGATGCGGGCCGTGAAGGATTCGGCGGCCATTCCGGCGATGGTCGACATGGCCCTGGACGCCCCGGTGGCTTTCGGTTACGCCATCGCCTTCGGTGAGCTCGCCGTCGGGATCGGCACGCTGATCGGGCTGTTCGCCCGTCTGGCGGCACTCGGTGGGGCGCTGATCTCGCTCAGTCTGTGGCTGACGGTCAGCTGGGCCTCCGATCCCTACTACTACGGCAATGACCTCGCCTATCTGATGGCCTGGCTGCCGCTCGTGCTCGCGGGTGCCCCGATGTTGTCGCTGGATGCCGCCTTGCGGGCGCGGCGACGACAGCGGACGGGTGGGTATCGGTAGCTCCCGTCCGCTCCCGGTGGCCGGGGGAGCCGGTCAGGTGTGTGCGTCCGGCGAGGGTGGTGTGTGGGGCGCACGCGGTGTGCCGCGGCGTCTGCGTATCGCTCGGGTCAGGAGTGCCGTCACACCTGCCAGGAACAGGCCGCCGACGACCAAGGGGATCACCGCGAACCACGGGGTCTCCCAGGCGTCGCCGGCGTCACCGGCGTAGGCGATCCCCGCGATGGTCAGGAAGGCGCCTGCGACGAGCCTTCCGGGCTGGAACTCATGACGTAGCACGGCTCACCTCCGCCTGTCCGACGCCGACGCTCAGATCGAGGTCCAGCGTGCCCGCAATCTTGGTGCCCGCGGCCGGAGTCAGGGTCAGTTCCTTGTGCTTGCCCGGTGCCACGTCCACGTCCTGTTCGTCCTCGCCCGGCAGCTGGATGTCCCCCACGCCCACGTCGATGCTCACCTTCACCGTCGCGTCCTTGGGGACGATCACCTTCAGCTGGCCCACGCCCACATCGGCTCTGGTCGTCACCGTCCGGTCCTTCGAGAGATCCAGCCGGGTCAGGTCCAGGGTGCCGACGCCGGTTCCCAGGTCGTACTGGTTCTGTACGTCGGCCACGGCCGCCGGTTCCCAGGTGCGCTCGATCCATTGCGTACTGATGTCCTTGGGCAGCGCTGCCGAGGCGGCCAGCAGGCCCGCGGTGATGATCGCCAGGAAGACGGAGCCCGCTCCCGTGCGGCCCAGGAACGCGCTGATGGCTATGCCCAGGCCTATGACCAGCAGCGCGCAGGCCAGACCCGTCTGGAGGCTGGTGCCGAGTGTGTGGTCCTCCCAGGTCGCGGCCGTGCCGGCGGCGCCCGCGAGGAGGGCCAGCAGGAAGACCCAGCCGCCGATCCAGCGGGCGCCGCGGGGCTTGGGCTGCCGGGAGCGGCGGGCCCGTATGTCCTGGCGGCTGCTCCAGGTGGCGCCGAGGCCGATGTTGACCGCCGCCGCGATGTCGCGGTCGCGGGAGTCGCGGGGGCCCCAGAGATAGCCCGTGCCGCCCTCGTGCGTGCCGTCCTTGACGATGGGCTCGCGCCACCAGGACGGGTGGGCGGCGGGGACCGGTGGGGCCTGCGCCTCCGGCGGGGCGTCGGCGACGGCCTGGGCGGCGAGGGGGTCGGGGTCGGGGGTGCCGCGGTGACGTGACCAGTAACCGGCGCCGGCCACGAGGAGGGAGAGGACGACGGCGAAGGCCAGCACACCGCCGTTGTTCAGCAGCGTCAGGAAGACTCCGCAGCCGACCAGCGCGAACAGCACGCCCGTGAGCGCCTGGCCGTCGACGCGGCCGGTCAGCAGCTTGCGCACCTCGTTCTCGTCCTCGTCGTCGTACGGGACGAAGAGCCAGGCGAAGCCGTAGAAGATGAGGCCTATGCCGCCGGTCGCGGAGAGCACGGCGAGGGTGATCCGGAAGATCACCGGGTCCATGTCGCACTGCCGCCCGAGCCCGGCGCACACGCCGGCCAGCATCTTGTGCCGCCGGTCGCGCCGGAACCTGTGCGGCGGGGCGAGTCCGCCCGCTTCCGCGGACGCCTCTGCTTCCGCGTCCGCGGGTGCGCGCGGTTCCTCACCCGCGGCGCTCGCGGGTGCCGGGCCGGACGGGGCGCCCGCGGGGGGCACGGCCTCCGGCTCGGGCACGGAGTCCGCGGCGTGCTGGTGATCAGTCATGTGTCCATGGTGACGGGCGGGTCGGCGTGACGGGAGTCGGAATGACCCTGGTCGGACCCTGATATCGGCCCTGAGTCGGGTGCGGGGGAAGCCTTCGAGGCGACGGACCTCGAAGATCAGGGGAGTCTAGGGGGTCGACCCTGATGCTCCGGCCGTCCGGGCGTGTGAACATCGATGGCATGCCGGAAGCCGCAGCAGCGCCACTCGCCGAACCGCGGCCGCCGCGCAAGCTCTACCGCAGCAGTGACGGACGCTGGCTCGGGGGCGTGGCGCGGGGGCTCGCCGGGCATCTCGGCCTGCCGGTCATCTGGGTGCGGCTCGTCTTCGTCGGCCTGTTCATGGCGGACGGCCTCGGCGCGCTGCTGTATGCCGCGTTCTGGTTCTTCGTGCCGCTCGGCGTCGGCGGGGTCGACGCGCAGCGCCCGTCCCCCTTCGCCACCGAGACCGCGGCCGACGGCCGCCGCAGACTCGTCACCCGCAAGCCGGACAAGGGCCAGATCGTCGCGCTGCTCCTGATGGTGGCCGTGGCGATGGTCTTCGTCGGCAGCGTGGACCTGGGCAACGGCGCCAAGGCCTATCTCCTGCCCGCCGTCCTCGTCGGCGCGGGCGTCGCCCTCGTCTGGCGCCAGGCGGACAATGCGCGCCGGGCCCGCTGGATGGAGGTCGGGCGGCGCCGGCGCACCCTTACTCTGCTGCGTGCCGCAGGCGGCGTCGTCCTCGTCACGACCGGCGTCTCCGGAATCTTCGTCCTGCAGGGCTCGGCCGCCCACCTCGGCTCCGTCCTCCAGGCGGCCCTGGCGGTCCTCGTCGGCATAACGCTGCTCGCGGGGCCGTACC
Organism: Streptomyces sp. NBC_01092; assembly: GCF_045039535.1. NCBI lineage: Bacteria > Bacillati > Actinomycetota > Actinomycetes > Kitasatosporales > Streptomycetaceae > Streptomyces > Streptomyces sp. NBC_01092. Next base: position 6,504,597 of record NZ_CP108659.1, read on the forward strand.
TGGTCCGGATGACCCAGGACCTCTCCGAGGAACGCCTGATGCGCATCCGCGCCCAGGAGCGCGCCGAGGTCGCGGCCCACGTCCACGACTCGGTGCTGCACACCCTCACCCTGATCCAGCGCAACGCGGAGAACGCGAACGAGGTGCGCCGCCTCGCCCGCGCCCAGGAGCGCGACCTGCGCACCTGGCTGTACAAACCCGAGGGCACCGGCAAGGACGAGGCCGACGAACCCGCCAACCTCGCCGACGCGGTGCGGCGCAATGCCGCCGAGGTGGAGGACAAACACGGCGTCCCCATAGAGGTCGTGGTCGTCGGCGACTGTCCGCTCGACGAGAGGATCGGCGCACAAATGCAGGCCGCGCGCGAGGCGATGGTGAACGCCGCGAAGTACGGTGGCGAGGGCGGCGCCGTGCAGGTCTACGCCGAGGTGGAGGGAAAGACCGTCTTCGTGTCCGTCCGGGACCGCGGTCCGGGCTTCGACCTCGACTCGATACCCGCCGACCGCATGGGCGTCAGAGAATCGATCATCGGCCGCATGGAGCGCCACGGCGGTACGGCCCGGCTGCGGGCAGTGCCCGACGGCGGCACGGAGGTCGAGCTGGAGATGGAGAGGGCGGAGAAGACGTCATGAGTGACCCGACCGAGGCGAGCGAGCCCGTGGAGTCGACCGGCGGGGGCGCGGCCGAGCGGCACGCGCGCGTGGTCCTCGTCGACGACCACCGCATGTTCCGTACGGGAGTCCAGGCCGAGATCGGCCGGACCGAGCAGACCGGAGTCGAGGTCGTCGGCGAGGCCGCGGACGTCGACCAGGCGGTCACGGTCATCACCGCGACCCTGCCCGAGGTCGTCCTCCTCGACGTGCACCTGCCGGGTGGCGGCGGGGTCGAAGTCCTGCGCCGCTGCGCCCCGTTGATGGCGGACGCCGAGCAGCCCGTCCGTTTCCTCGCGCTCTCCGTGTCGGACGCCGCGGAGGACGTGATCGGGGTGATCCGGGGCGGTGCGCGCGGCTACGTCACGAAGACGATCACCGGCACGGACCTGGTCGACTCCATCTTCCGGGTGCAGGACGGCGACGCGGTGTTCTCGCCGCGCCTCGCCGGGTTCGTCCTGGACGCGTTCGCGTCGACGGACGCGCCGCCGGTCGACGAGGACCTCGACCGCCTCACCCAGCGCGAGCGGGAGGTGCTGCGGCTGATCGCGCGGGGGTACGCGTACAAGGAGATCGCCAAGCAGCTGTTCATCTCCGTCAAGACGGTCGAGTCCCATGTCTCGGCGGTGCTGAGGAAGCTCCAGCTGTCCAACCGGCACGAGCTGACGCGGTGGGCGACGGCACGGCGTCTGGTGTGACACCGGGGCTGGGGCCGGGGCTTCGGCCGGTTCGCCGTGGCCCGGGCTCGGTCAGGACACCCTCGTGGCTCCCGCGAACGGCATCTCGTCCAACGGCGCCACCCGCACGGGTGCGGACGGGTTGGGGGCGTGGATCATCTGGCCGTTGCCGATGTACAGGCCCACGTGGCTGATGCCGGAGTAGAAGAACACCAGGTCGCCCGGGAGCAGTTCGGAGCGGGAGACGCGGCGGCCCGCGTCGATCTGGGCGTAGGTCGTGCGGGGCAGTGAGAGGCCGGCCGAGCGGTACGCGGCCTGGGTGAGGCCGGAGCAGTCGAAGGCGTTGGGGCCGGTCGCGCCCCACACGTAGGGGCTGCCGAGCTTGGCGTAGGCGTAGGAGACGGCGGCCGCCGCGCGGGCGTTGGGGGCCTGGGCGGTGGCGGAGCCGGGGGCGGTCAGGGCTTCGCGGGCGCCGGTCGAGGAGCGGCCTGCGCGGTCCGTGCCGCTCTGCTGGAGCTGGGCCTGTTCCTCGGCGGTCAGCCGGCTCAGCAGGGTGCGGGCCGTGTCCAGCTTGCCGGTGATCGTCTTCTTGTGCTGCTTCAGTTCCGCCTGGCGGGACTTCAGTGAGGTCAGTTCGATGTGGGCGGCGCCGCGCAGCTGCTCGATCTCGCGCAGCTGTCTGCGGACGCTCGCGACGGACGCGGCCTGCCGGTTGCCAGCGCGTTCGGCGAACTCCGCGCCGTCCAGGTAGCGGTCGGGGTCTGCGGAGAGGGCGAGCTGGAGGGCCGGGTCGAGGCCGCCGTCGCGGTACTGCGCCGCGGCCATCGAACCGAGCGCCTCGCGCGCCGAGTTGAGCTTCTCCGTCTTGCGGGCGGCCTCGTCCTGAAGCGCCCTGATCCGCCGCTCGGCCGCGTCCGCCTTCTCCTTCGCGCCGTTGTACTTCTCGGTGGCGGCCTCCGCCTCCTGGTACAGCCTGTCCACCTTCGCCTTCACCTGCGCCGGTGTCAGCTGCGGCTCGGCGTGTCCGGTCCCGTCGAATCCGGTCGCCGTCGCCGCGCCCGCCAGTGCGATCGTCCATGCCGTGCGGGCCGTGTTGCCGCCGGCCGAGCGCTGACGGGGCTTTCGGTGCGCTGCCACGTGGACTGCACGTCCTTTCGTACGACCGCCTCGTCCCGTACGTCCGTCAGGGCGGCGCCGGGCGTACTGCGCCCCGGAGGACGGCGGCTGTACGAGCGCCTGGGGGGAGCGACGTACGACCGCCCGGGGCGGGTTACGCGTCCGGCGGCGGCCTGCACAGGGGGAGCGGGCCGCCGCCGGACTTTCTCGGCGGTGGTGTCCGACTGCCGCCCCTGGCCCGGGGCGGCGGTGGGGAGCCGGTCACCTGGTGGAGGACGCTAAACCTCGCTGTGTTGGGCCGGTGACGCGTTGTGCGGAAGTGCTGGGTGCTGGCCGGAGGTGACCGTAAGTGAGCGTGATCCCGGGACGGGGGCGTCGAGTTCACGCTGTGTGCTGACCGAAGTGGCGGTTTGGGGGTGCGTCGGGGTGGCGGAGTGCTATGGCGCGCATATATGCGGGGTTCGGCAGCGGAGCGGTGAGCGGAGTAGTGAGGGGAATCAGGGTGCGGGGCGGTGTCGGGTGGGATTTTCGTGATGGTTAGGCTCCGGCCCCATGGACCTACTCATCCATTTGTTCGTCGGTCTGCACATCATCGGTATCGCCGCGCTGCTCGGTGGTTTCTTCACCCAGATGAAGGCGATGGGGCAGGGCACCGCCCGGTTCGTGCCCGCGATGTTGCACGGCGCGCTGACCATGCTGGTCACCGGCGTGATCCTCGTCGGCCTCAATCAGGCGGACGACCAGTCCGTCAACAACATCAAGATCGGTGTGAAGCTGGCGCTGCTGATCGTGATTCTCGGGCTCGTCTATGTGAAGCGGGACGAGGAGACGGTGGACAAGCGGCTGTTCGGGGTCGTGGGGCTGCTGACCGTGGCGAACGTCTTCATCGCCGTATTGTGGACGTGACGCCGGCTCCAGGGCCGGGGGGTGCCTGGGTTCCGGGCCGGGAGCCGCGGCCCGTGTAGGTCCATGCCGCGCCCGCGGCCACCGCGAGCCATGCCGCCACCGCGATCCACAGCAGTGCCTTGCCCAGGGGCTCCAGCCACGAGACGTCCACGGCGGTGCCGACGGAGAGTGCCGCCGCCGCCGTCATGCCCATCGGGAACACCGTGGCCCAGCGGCGTACGTCGTAGCGCAGGCGTGGCCATGCGAACTCGGCGAGGAGCAGGACGACGTACCAGGCCAGGTCGAGTACGAGCAGGGCGACGCTCACCGTGCGCAGGACGCCGTAGTCGTCGTCGTTCCAGAGGTACAGCTCGGGGCTGTCGGCGGCGAGGAGTCTCGAGCCGGCCAGTGCGGAGATGGCGAGGGCGCCGCCTGCCACCCACTGGTCGCCGGCGCCCCGGGCGAGCTGGCTCCGGTCGAAGTGGGGCAGGGCGACGACGTAGAGGACGAGACCCAGCCAGAAGAACACGAGCGACACGTGGGCGAGCCATGCCGTCGTCTCGGCGGCGGCGAGGGTCGCGCCCAGGACCGCCAGGCCCTGGGTGGCCACGCAGACCAGGAACACCGCGCCGGGCATGTGGCGGCGCCAGTGTCGCAGGACGGCGAGCAGGAGGACCGGCCAGAGCACGGCGGCGAGGGCCAGGAGGGCCTCCGCGAGGGTTTCCCAGCCGAGGGCGGTGAAACGGGTGCCGAGGACTGTCGTTGCGGCGACGGCGGTCAGGGCGGCCGGGGTGGCCGCCTGCTTCAGCCAGTTCGGGCGGTCCAGGAGGAACCGTGCGGTGAAGTCGGCGGCGAGGGCGAGCCAGGCCGCGCAGGCGAGGGCGAGGGCGATGCGGGAGAGGGTCTCGTAGCCCGTCTGGTGGAAGCCCACCGAGAGGATGCCGGTGGCCAAGACTGCGGCACCGGCTGCGGGGGGTCGCTGCGACCACCAGGTGTGGAGGGGGGAAGTGGGGGTGGTGGTGGCGGGCATGGGGCGATGCTATGGAGCGCCGTGGGGGTTGGAGGCGGGGCGCGCTCGGGGGTGGGGTGAAATCGCCCGGTGCCGGGGGGTGGGGCGTGCTCGCTCCCCCTCGATCCCCCCGGCACGTCCGATCCCCCCGGTACGTCGCGAGGTCACCCGATCCTGACCGGTGTCAGGCCGGGCGGACCACGCTGTGGATCGACGACTCTCCGTCGTAGTAGATCGACTCCTCGCGGACGTACGTGCCGGGCTTCGGGGCGTGGATCATCATGCCGTTGCCTATGTAGATGCCCACGTGGGTGATGTCGTCGTAGAAGAAGACCAGGTCGCCGGGCTGGGCGTTGGAGAGGGAGACCGTGGTGCCGGCGTTGACCTGGTCGTAGGTGACGCGCGGGATGTCCACGCCGGCGGCCTTCCAGGCAGCCTGGGTGAGGCCGGAGCAGTCGTAGGAGTCGGGGCCGGTGGCGCCCCACACGTACGGCTTGCCCACCTGGGAGCGGGCGAAGGCCAGGGCCTTCTCGGCCTTGGTGGCGTACGAGGAGTCCGCGGACGAGTCCGAGTTGCTGGAGTCCGAGCCGCTCGAGTCGGCGGGCGGCTCGGTGCTCTCCTGCTGCTGCTGCTGGGCGGCAGCCTCCTGCTCCTGACGCTGGCGTTCGGCTTCCGCCTGCTGCCGGGCCAGTTCGGCGGCCTTGCGGGCGGCCTCTTCCTGCTTGGCCTTCTCGATCGCGGCGAGGCGGGCCTTCTCCTCCGCCGTCAGCTTCGAGAGAAGTTCGCGTGCGTCGGAGAGCTTCTGCTGGACGGTGGTCTTCGCGGACTGGAGGTCGCTCTGCGACTCGGTGAGCGTCTCGAGGCTCCGGGTGGCCTCCTGGCGCTTCTTCATCGTCGCGGACTGTTGGGTGAAGTAGTCGTCGACCGCTTCCTTCTGACGGCCCGTCATGCGGTCCATCAGCTGGTTCTGGTCGAAGTAGTCCTGCGGAGTGTCCGCCAGGAGGAAGGTCGCCGTGTCGGGCGCCGCGGCACCCGTGCGGTACTGCGCGGCGGCGTTGCGGCCCAGTTCCTCACGCGCTTCGTTGAGCTTCTGGGTGCGCTGGGCGACGTCGTCGAGGAGCGTGTCGACGCGCTTGCGCTGCTTGGTGGTCTGGTCCTTCGCCGCGTTGTACTTCTCGGTCGCCGACTCCGCCTGGCGGTAGAGGTCGTCGACCTTCTTCTCGACCTCTTCGAGGCTGGGCTTGTCGTCCGTCGAGGGGCTGGCGTTGGCCGTCTGGGACAACAGGGCCACGGACGTGAGGGCGGCCGTGGCGAGGGCAGGGGTGCGTATGCCTGCTACGCGCGTACCGGCGGGACGCGACTTGCGGTGCGACGCCAAGGGAGGCGACTCCTTCCATACTCCGCCTACCGAGTTAGCTGTCGGGTTCGGGCGGGTGGATCGGAAGGGTTGCCCTACGGCCACTTCCGGGAGGGAAGTCGGGCCGATTCACCCCAAGTTCGGTGGGTCCCCGGCTCCGGCTTGCCGTGAGGCGTGCGGACTCGGCGGAGGCCGTGCGGCCCGGCGTCGTTCGCCGGAGGGGGTCGTACGGCCTGTCCGGCACGGTAGCCAACTCGTGTGGCCCCTGTGAAGGTTGATGTTCGATATGCCCGATACATTTTCGTGACCTTGAAGCGAAATCTTGTGGGCGGTGGTTGGTTCGGGGTGGTGTGCGGAGGTGTGGGATGCCTTCTGCTTGATGTCTCGGTTGAACCGATATGGGACTGACAGTGGCGGCCTGGCCTGGTCGGTTGCCGGTCGTGGTGGAGCGGTCGCGGGGGGTGATGGGGTGGGTGATGGGGCGGGCTGGGGGAGCGGGTCGGAAGATCGTCGGGTTCCTGGGCCGGTGATGTTCCGAGGGCGGCGGCGGGTTGTCAGTGGCGCGGCCTAGACTCGGAGAGCGATGAGCAGCCTCTTTGACGACAGCTTCCTGGCGGACCTCCAGGCCCCACGGGCCCGCGAGGAAGAACACCCGCCGCCGCCCGAGGACGATCACACTCCGGAACCGGTTCCGGACGATCTGTTCGGTGGGAAGTTCGACGTGCCACCGGACCGGGACGGCTACTACCGCGACGGCGCCCCGCGCCCCGCCATCGACGCCGCGGCGCTGCTGGAGGGGCTGAACGAGAACCAGCGTGCCGCCGTCGTCCACTCCGACACCCCGCTGCTCATCGTGGCCGGGGCCGGGTCCGGCAAGACCCGGGTGCTCACCCATCGCATCGCCCACCTGCTCGCCGAGCGGAGCGTGCATCCGGGGCAGATCCTCGCGATCACCTTCACCAACAAGGCCGCGGGCGAGATGAAGGAGCGCGTCGAGCACCTCGTCGGCCCGCGCGCGAACGCGATGTGGGTGATGACCTTCCACAGCGCGTGTGTGCGCATCCTGCGCCGGGAGAGCAAGAAGCTCGGGTTCACCTCGTCCTTCTCGATCTACGACGCCGCCGACAGCAAGCGGCTGATGGCGCTCGTGTGCCGTGATCTGGATCTCGACCCCAAGCGGTTTCCGCCCAAGTCCTTCAGCGCCAAGATCAGCAATCTGAAGAACGAGCTGATCGACGAGGAGGACTTCGCCGCCCAGGCGACGGACGGCTTCGAGAAGACCCTCGCGCAGGCGTACGTCCTGTACCAGTCGCGGTTGCGGGAGGCGAACGCCCTCGACTTCGACGACCTGATCATGACGACGGTCAACCTGCTGCGCGCCTTCCCGGACGTCGCCGAGCACTACCACCGTCGCTTCCGGCATGTGCTGGTGGATGAGTACCAGGACACCAACCACGCGCAGTACGCCCTCGTGCGCGAGCTCGTCGGCACGCGCGAGCACCCCGTCGACGTGCCGCCGAACGAGTCCGACGTCCCGCCGGCCGAGCTGTGCGTGGTGGGCGACGCCGACCAGTCGATCTACGCCTTCCGCGGCGCCACCATCCGCAACATCCTCCAGTTCGAGGAGGACTACCCGGACGCGACGACGATCCTGCTGGAGCAGAACTACCGCTCCAGCCAGACGATCCTGAGCGCCGCCAACGCGGTCATCGAGCGCAACGAGTCCCGCCGCCCCAAGAACCTGTGGACCAACGCTGGCGCAGGCGCGCGCATCACCGGCTATGTCGCGGACACCGAGCACGACGAGGCACAGTTCGTCGCCGAGGAGATAGACCGACTGACGGACGCGGGCGACGCGAAGGCCGGCGACGTCGCCGTCTTCTACCGTACGAACGCCCAGTCCCGTGTCTTCGAAGAGATCTTCATCCGCGTCGGCCTGCCCTACAAGGTCGTCGGCGGCGTCCGGTTCTACGAGCGCAAGGAGGTCCGGGACGTCCTGGCCTACCTGCGCGTGCTGGCCAACCCCGAGGACTCCGTGCCGCTGCGGCGGATCCTGAACGTGCCCAAGCGCGGCATCGGCGATCGCGCCGAGGCGATGATCGACGCGCTGTCGCAGCGCGAGAAGATCAGCTTCCCGCAGGCGCTGCGGCGGGTCGACGAGGCGTACGGCATGGCCGCGCGGTCGACGAACGCCGTCAAGCGGTTCAACACGCTGATGGAGGAGCTCCGTACGATCGTCGAGTCCGGCGCGGGACCGGCGACCGTCCTGGAGGCGGTCCTCGAACGGACCGGGTACCTGGCCGAGTTGCAGGCCTCCACCGACCCTCAGGACGAGACCCGGATCGAGAACCTCCAGGAACTCGCCGCCGTCGCCCTGGAGTTCGAGCAGGAGTCGGGCGAGGGCGAGGCCACCGGTGGGCTCGCGGACTTCCTGGAGCGGGTCGCGCTCGTCGCCGACTCCGACCAGATCCCGGACGAGGAGGAGGACGGGTCGGGTGTCATCACCCTCATGACCCTGCACACCGCCAAGGGCCTGGAGTTCCCGGTCGTCTTCCTCACCGGCATGGAGGACGGCGTCTTCCCGCACATGCGCGCCCTCGGCCAGAACAAGGAGCTGGAGGAGGAGCGGCGGCTCGCGTACGTCGGCATCACGCGCGCGCGTGAACGGCTGTATCTGACGCGCTCGTCGATGCGCAGCGCCTGGGGGCAGCCTTCGTACAACCCGCCGTCCCGCTTCCTGGAGGAGATCCCGGCTCAGCACGTCGACTGGAAGCGCACGGGGGCGACCGCGCCCGTCTCCTCCGGTCCGGCGTCCGGCGTCGCCGCCTCGCTGTCCTCGTCCCGCTCGCGCTCCTCGGCCTCGGGCGCGTCCGGCTTCGCCACGCGCCGCACCGGCGAGAAGCCGGTCGTCCAGCTGGCCGTCGGTGACCGCGTCACGCATGACCAGTTCGGGCTCGGCACGGTGATGGCGGTGAAGGGCACGGGCGCGAACGCCGAGGCGACGGTCGACTTCGGCGACACCAAGCCGAAGCGGCTGCTGCTGCGGTATGCGCCGGTGGAGAAGCTGTAGCACTCACGCGAATGCGCCCCCGTCAAGGACGGGGGCGCATTCGTGAAGTCGTCAGTACCGGCAAGTCGTCAGGCGTTGCTCACGTGGGGTCGAGCCCGTGGCTGCGCAGCCAGGACAGCGGGTCTATCGCCGAGCCGCCACCCGGCCGCACCTCGAAGTGCAGGTGCGGACCCGTCGAGTTGCCGGAGTTGCCGGAGTACGCGATGGGGTCGCCGGCCTTGACCGTCGTACCGGAGGCGACGCGGTAGCTGGAGAGGTGGCAGTACCACGTCTCCGTGCCGTCCATCGCGGTCACGATCATCATGTTGCCGTAGGCGCTGTTCCACTGCGTGCGGACGGTGCCGTCGGTCGCGGCCATCACCGTCGTGCCGTACGAGACGGGGAAGTCGATGCCGGTGTGGATGGACATCCAGTTGATGCCGGACTGGCCGAAATAGGCGCTGAGGCCGTGGGTCGCGACGGGAATCGCGAACTTGGGGCGCAGCCGCTCCTTGCGGGCCGCCTCCTCGGCGGCCTTGCGCTTCTCGGCCGCCTGCTGGGCCTTGAGGTCGATGCGCTCCTGCGTCCGGCTCGCCCGGTCCGCGAAGTCGTCGGCGCCGGCAGAAAGGCTCTCCAGCTGGCTGTCCAGCTTGTTGTTCGCCGCGGAGGGCTTCACGGCCTCGCCTTCCGAGGCCAGCGTGGACGACGCGTCCTTGTCGTCGGTCAGCGTGCCGACGGAGGCGGCGGCGATACCCGCGACGCCCATCACACACGCCGACGGCACAGCGATCGTCAGCAGCGCGGAGCGCTTGGGGGGCGTACGGCGACGGGAGCGCGCCCCGCTGCGGGAGCCGGCGCGGGGGGAGGGGGCCGGAGTGGTCTCCTCCTGGTCGTCGAGGAGCGGGGCCGCGGCGGGGAGTTCGCCGGTGGCGGTCAACTCGCCTTCGTGCTGGGCCGGGTCGTCGTACGAGGTGTGGTCGTACGGCGTGTGCTCGTCGTAGGCCGGGTGCTCGGCGTAGGCCGTGGCATCGTCGTACGACGTGGGGTCGTCGTACGACGCAGGGGCGCCGTGCTCGATCTGGTCGAAGTGCGCGGTCGCCTGCTGGTCGAAGGATTCTGCTGGCTGCTCGTAGCCGTCGGGCGCCTGCGCCGGACTGCCGTCCGAGTTCCACTGGGTGGCGTCGTACGCCCCGGTGTCGAAGGCCGTCGTGCCCCATTCCCAGTGCTGGGTCTGGTCGGCAGGGGCCCCGGACTGCTCGGGCTGGAGCCAGGCGTTCGCGTCCCACTGGCCGGAGACGTCATGGCCGTTGGCCTGCTGCGGGACGAAGGCGAGTCGCTCGTGGTCGGTCGTCCAGGCCCCGGTCTCGTACGCCCCGGTGTCGTAGGCGGCGTGGTGCTGGGCCGCGTAAGCGTCGTAGTGCGCGCTCTGGTGGCTGCCCGTGGACCACTGGGTGGCGTCGTACGCGCCCGTCGCGCCCGTGCCGTCGCCGGGGAGGCTGCCGAAGAGAGGGTCCGCGTCGAAGGTCGGGGCGCAGTGACCGGCGGTGGCAAATCCGTTGGCGTCGTAGGTGCCGTACGTGGTGGAGTCACCGTAGTGGGCTTCCTGGGCGCCGTACGACGCGTAGTGCGCCGAGGTGGCATCGGGAGCCGAAGCCGGAGACGTCATGGTCCCCGACGGGTGACGATCGTTCACCAACTTCTCTCTCGCCTCGACAACAGGGGCTGCCAGAGCAGTGCGGCGACTGTACCCGGCAGTACGCGGGCACGACAATCTTCCGCAGGTTTCGCGCGCGCAGGAAACGGGCATTCGGCCGTGTTTTGGCGGAGTACGGGCGCGATGTTGGCCTTGTGTTCGAGGGTTGTTCGATGTCGGACGGCCGTCCTGGGGCGCCGGGGCGCGGTTACGCCACGGTCATGCCGTCGGACTGGGCGACGGCTGCGGCTCCCGGGCGTGTGGAGTCGAGGGCCTGCCGTATGCCGGTCGCCACGGCGGGGTGCACCGGAAGGGCGAGGTGGCCGACGCCGCTCACGCGGACGTTCTGCGCGAGCAGATCCGGGTGGTCGATGCAGGCGGTCTCCAACGGGTCCATCAGGTGGTCGAGGTCGCTCCAGAAGCTCACGAAGTGCGTACGGCAGCCCGGTGCGGGGCGGGCCAACTCCTCGAGGATGGGCGAGCCGGGGCGCATCTGGCGCACGATCGGGTGCGCGTTCGCCAGCGGGACGACACGGGTGCCGGAGTGCGGGGTGCCGAGCGTGACGAGGGTGCGGACCCTCAGGTCGCCGCCGAGGCGCTGCACGTAATAACGCGCTATCAGCCCGCCGAGGCTGTGTCCGACGACGTCGACCTGCTTGCTGCCGGTGCGCTCGCAGATCCCCTCTATGTGCCGGCCGAGCAGTTCGGCGGCGGTGCGGATGTCGCAGGTCAGCGGGGAGTAGTTGAGCGACTCGACCTGGTGCCTGCCGTGCTGGGCGAGGTTGCGGCGCAGCAGGACGAAGACCGAGCGGTTGTCTATGAAGCCGTGCAGCAGGACGACGGGGGGTTTGGTCTGCGTCGGCAGCTTGGCGGTTTCGGGGGAGGGGAGCATGGGGGTGGTGCGGCGCTCCTGTGTGATGCCTGAGGGGTAGAGGAGAAGGTGCCCGGCGAGGATCGCGATCTCCAGGGCGGTCGCCTTCAGCAGGGCCAGGGAGAGGCCGGCGAGCCTGCTCGGGAGCAGACGCCGGTAGAGCGGGAGAAAGGGGAGTGCTGCCCCGGTGACCTTCATGGCCGACCTCCTTGCGGCACGCAGGAGGACGGCTCCGGCCCCCGTGTGCCCTCGTGGGAAGTCGCGGCCGAGGGGGCCGGCGGGGTATGGCGAGGGCGCGTGGGGCAAGCGAGGCGCCCGGTGCGCGAGCCGGCCCTGGTGGCCGTGGTGCGCCGATGACCTGACGGGGGTCCCTGCCGGTGTGGCGACGAGGCTTCCCCGCTGTCGTGCCTTACCTGCCCTACGTGCCCTTCGTACCACCGTCGGCGCGCCGCACCGTCGCGTCGCGCGGCCTGCGGCGCGGTGGTGCGGCGACCTCGTTGCGGCTCCCGTTGCGCTTGGTCCCGCTGCGACGCGTGTACCGCAGGCTGCTGCGGCCCGTGTGCCGCAGAGATGTGGAACGGTGCGCGGCGAACGTGTCCCACCGTGTGATTTCCCCCTCGGTCTGCACCGCGAAACTGCCGGTTGCGGGATGCTGGCGATAACGTTCGTTCACTTCTCCGGGCGACGTGGCCCGGGGCGTCCGTTCCGTGAGGGCGCGTCCGGTGCGGTGAGCGGCGGAAATGTGCGATACGCGCACCATGTATGACATGTGCCGTGAGTGCGGCATAACTCATACATGAGTAGTGCTTGTCGGTACGGATGGATGTAGTCGCTTCATGGAGGCAGTGATGGGTGTGGCAGCCGGTCCGATCCGCGTGGTGGTGGCCAAGCCGGGACTCGACGGCCACGATCGCGGGGCCAAGGTGATCGCGCGGGCGCTGCGCGACGCCGGTATGGAGGTCATCTACACCGGGCTTCACCAGACCCCCGAGCAGATCGTCGGCACCGCGATCCAGGAGGACGCCGACGCGATCGGTCTGTCCATCCTCTCCGGGGCCCACAACACCCTCTTCGCCGCCGTGATCGAACTGCTCAAGGAGCGCGAGGCGGAGGACATCCTCGTCTTCGGCGGCGGGATCATTCCCGAGGCGGACATCCCCCCGCTCAAGGAGAAGGGCGTCGCGGAGATCTTCACGCCGGGCGCGACGACGCAGTCGATCGTGGACTGGGTGCGGGCGAACGTGCGACAGCCGGCCGGGGCCTAGGCCGTCGTGCTCTGTGGGTGAGCTGGGGTGAGGGTCGGCTCCAGCTCCTCGATCATGGCCGCCCGCAGGCGCAACGTCGTCACCAGTCGCTGGAACGCCTCCGCCCAGTACCCGCCGGCCCCCGGTGACGCGTCCTCCGGTTCGTCCGGTACCGCCAGCAGGCCGTCCAGGCGGCTTCCCTCGGCCGGGTCGAGACAGCGCTCGGCCAGGCCCATCACTCCGCTGAAACTCCATGGATAACTCCCCGCGTCCCGCGCGATGTTGAGCGCGTCGACCACCGCCCGCCCGAGCGGCGCGGCCCAGGGCACGGCGCACACCCCGAGCAGCTGAAACGCCTCCGACAGGCCGTGCGTCGCGATGAACCCCGCGACCCACTCGGCCCGCTCGGGCGAGCCCAGCGTGCCCAGCAGCTTCGCTCGCTCGGCCAGGGACACCGCCCCCGGACCGCCGGCCTCCGGGGCCGAGGGCGAGCCGAGCAGCGCCCTCGCCCACTCGGCGTCCCGCTGCCGCACCGCCGCCCGGCACCATGCCGCGTGCAGCTCGGCCTGCCAGTCGTCCGTCACAGGGAGCGCCACGATCTCCCCGGGCGCACGCCCGCCGAGCCGGCCCGCCCAGGTGCCGAGCGGTGCCGCCTCCACCAACTGGCCGAACCACCACGACCGTTCACCCCGCCCCGCCGGAGCCTTGGCCACCACGCCGTCGCGCTCCATGCCCGGGTCGCACTCGTGCGGTGCCTCGACGCTGATCGTCGGCTCGTCACCCGTGTGATCCAGCGCCACGCAGGACCCGGCGCGCACCGCCATCCGCGCCGCGAGCGCCGAACCCGGCAGCGCCGACAGCAACTCCGCCGCAGTCGCGCGGACATTGCGGCTGCGGTCGGCCAGCGCCTGCTCCAGGAACGGCTCGTCCTGCGGGCCGAGCCCCATGCGCAGCGAGTCGAGGAACATCAACCGGTCCTCGGCCCGCTCCGTCGCCCATGTCGTGGTCAGCAGCTCGCGCGCGGCGACGGGCTCACGGGCGCGTATCGCGGAGAGCAGGGCGACCCGCTCCGCGAACAGGCCCTCCCGCCACAGCTGTTGGACCTTGGCCGAGTCCTCGAGATGCGGCAGTGCCGCGCCCCCGCCCGGTGTCGCGCGCAGGGCGAACCGCCAGTCCGGGTTCAGCCGGGCGAGCCACACCGCGCGCGGGCCCGCGAACGTCAGCGCCGCCGGCCGCAGATCCGTACGCCCCCGTGCCGCGTCCAGCAGTGCGGGCAGCACCTCGGGAGACGGCGCGAGACGCCGGTCGTTGGCTCGCGCGAGCCACTCGGGCAGCAGCTCCACGAGGTCCGGCGCCGTGCCTCTGCGGCCGCCACCGCCGACGCCGGGACGGTCGGCCAACAGCATCGCCAGCCTGCGGGCTGCCGGAGCGGGCAGCGTCGCTCGGGCGTCCTCGGGGGCGGGCTGGGGAGGCTCGGCCGCCCGCGCCGGTCGCAGTCCGGCCCGCCGCCGTACGGTCTCCACGGCCGCCGCGTCCAGCAGTGCCACCGGCGCCTCCCGGCCCGGCGCGCACCCCGGAGGTGTACGCCGGTCCGTCCCGAGCAGTGCCGCGGTGACGAGTTCCTCCCAGGCGCTCGGCGCGGGCGAATCCACGGGAACGGAGGGACTGTTCATGAGGTTCGTTCCTCTCTGCCTCGGTGTGCTGGGTGCCGTGGAGCGGTCGGGGGAAAGGGCGCGTCGCTCAGCACAGCTGCACGGGCTCGCCCGCCCCCTGCGGCCAGGCGGTGAGCGGGGTGAAGCCGCGGTGGCCGCACTCGCCGAACACCTTCACCGGCGCACCTCCCGACAGCGCGACCAGGCGCCACAGGCCCGGACGGGCACGGGCGGCCGGGGTGAGCGGCAGGGCCGTGTCCGCGTCGGCGTCCGCCAGCTGCCACGAGTCGCCGTCCTGGGTCGGTATGACCCGGTCCAGGGTCACCGGGACGGAGTCCAGCCACGGATCGTCGCGGAGCGTCTCGCCGTAGCGGACGGTGGCCTCGGCCGGCGTCATGCCCGGCGGTCGTATCGACGCGGGTGCCGGTGGCGCGAACTGCTCGCCGAGCGACGCCCGCAGTTGGCCCGCCCCGGGGTACGCCGCCAGCTCCGCCTCCAGGGCCAGCCCCACCGGCAGCGTCAGTTCCGGCGCGCGGCCGGCCGCGCCATAGGAGACGAGCAGCGCGGTACGGCCCGAGTCGGCGCCGTGCAGCCAGATCCGGCGCGTCGTGAGCTTCACGTCGGCCGTGTCGTACTGGGCGAGGACCAGCCAGCGATCCCGTATCGGCGGCCCGTCCGCCGATGCGGGCAGGCCGATGCGGGAGCGGACCGTGTCCGCCAGGCCGTCGGGCAGCCGCTCGCGGCGCAACCAGCCCTGGTCGAGGAGATGGAGCAGGGCGCACTCCTCCAGCAGACGCACCGGCCAGCCCGGCCCGGATGCCGGGATCGCCCCCAACTCCCGCACCCGGGAGGCCAGTCCGGGAGCCTGGGCGTCGACCATGCGGGCGGCCGTCTCCTCCCACAGCCCGTACCCCGCCTGTTCCGCTCCGGCCAGGCCGCCGCGCAGCAGGTCCGTCAGGCGCTGCTCCAGCTCCGTCGCCCCCGCCGTGACCCGCTCGGCGCGGCGCTCCGCCCTGCGTCGAGCCGCCTCCGGATCAGCGGACGCCGACTCGGAGCCGGACGGGCCCGCCGTCCGCTTCTCCTCGGCGCGCTGCCTTCTCCCCTTTATCCACTGCTCCGCCCAGTCCGGCGGCTGCCCCGGCGGCACCGCGCCGTCCCCGCCCGCCCAGAGCAGCAGCAGTCCGAGCGCGTGCTTGCACGGGAACTTCCTGCTCGGGCAACTGCACTTGTACGCGGGCCCGGACGCGTCCGCGATGTCGATGACCGTCTGATACGGCTTGCTGCCACTGCCCTTGCACAGCCCCCACACCGTCCCTTCGTCGGCACTCCCCGCCTCGGACCACGGCCCCGCCGCGCCGAGTTTGCTTCCCGCTTTGCGTGACGCGGCGTCAGGCGCCAGCGCCAGCACCTGGTCCGCGGTCCAGCGCACCCCCTGCTGAGTCATGTCATCGAAGGTAGATCCCACCACTGACAATCGGCCGGGGCAGCGGGCCGACGGAAGCCGGCGTGAGCGCGTTTGCGCAGGTCGGAACGCGTTGTCAGTGGCGTGGTGCAACGTGGGTGCCAGATCCGAAACGGCTGAACCGGCCGAGCTGGAGGGGGACTTTGCCATGCCTGTGTCCGTAGAACCGACATCCGTCGAGGCGGGGGAGACGGAACCGACCGAGGCGTTGCGACCGCATGCCGAGGACGCCTTCGCCCATGAGCTCGCCGCGCTGGCCGCGCAGGACGACCGTCCACGGCCGGCACGCTGGAAGCTGTCGCCGTGGGCCGTGTCCACGTATCTGCTGGGCGGCACGCTTGCGGACGGCACGGTGATCACACCCAAGTACGTGGGCCCGCGCCGCCTCGTCGAGGTCGCCGTCACCACGCTCGCCACGGACCGTGCCCTGCTTCTGCTGGGTGTGCCCGGCACCGCGAAGACGTGGGTCTCCGAGCACCTGGCCGCGGCGGTCAGCGGTGACTCGACGCTGCTGGTCCAGGGCACCGCGGGTACTCCGGAGGAGGCGATCCGGTACGGCTGGAACTACGCGCAGCTGCTCGCGCACGGGCCGAGCCGTGACGCCCTCGTGCCGAGCCCCGTCATGCGGGCCATGGCGGAGGGGATGACCGCCCGCGTCGAGGAGTTGACCCGTATTCCGGCGGACGTACAGGACACGCTGATCACGATCCTGTCGGAGAAGACGCTGCCGATACCGGAGCTGGGGCAGGAGGTGCAGGCGGTCGGCGGCTTCAACCTCATCGCCACGGCCAACGACCGCGACCGTGGGGTCAACGACCTCTCCAGCGCTCTGCGCCGACGCTTCAACACGGTCGTGCTGCCGTTGCCGGCGAGCGTCGAGGCGGAGGTGGACATCGTCTCCCGCCGCGTCGACCAGATCGGCCGCTCCCTCGACCTGCCGGCCGTGCCCGACGGCATCGACGAGATCCACCGTGTCGTCACCGTCTTCCGCGAGCTGCGCGACGGGGTCACCTCCGACGGCCGCATCAAGCTGAAGTCGCCGAGCGGCACGCTGTCGACGGCCGAGGCGATCTCCGTCGTCACCAGCGGCCTCGCCCTGGCCGCCCACTTCGGCGACGGGGTGCTGCGCCCCGGCGATGTCGCCGCGGGCATCCTCGGCGCCGTCGTCCGCGACCCCGCGGCCGACCGCGTCATCTGGCAGGAGTACCTGGAGGCGGTCGTGCGCGAGCGGGACGGCTGGACGGACTTCTACCGGGCGTGCCGAGAGGTGAGCGTGTGAACGAGGACGACCTCGGTTGGGGGCGCCCGCGCGGGGGTTCGGCGCGGAGCCGATCCGTGAGGGTGGCAGGTCAGGGGAAGGCCGGGACGGTGAACGACGACTCGCGGTGGCCGCGGAGTTGAGGGGGTCGGTGTGAACGGCGTTGAGAGGGAGGGGAGTCGGGGGATGGACGCGGGCGTCGCTGGGGCGGGCGATGAGCGGACGGATTCGGACGGCTCGGCCGCATCCCGTTCGGGGGCGAAGGTGTCGGGGACGAAGCCGTCGGGGCCGTTGCTGCTCGGGGTACGGCACCACGGGCCCGGGTCGGCGCGGGCCGTGCGGGCGGCGCTGGACGCGGCCCGGCCACGGACGGTGCTGATCGAAGGGCCGCCGGAGGCCGATGCCCTGATCCCGCTCGCCGGTGATGAGGCCATGCGGCCCCCGGTCGCCCTCCTGGCCCACGCCGTGGACGAGCCCGGCCGCTCGGCCTTCTGGCCGCTCGCCGAGTTCTCCCCGGAGTGGGTCGCGATCCGCTGGGCCGTGGAGCACCAGGTCCCGGCCCGCTTCATCGACCTGCCGGCCACGCACACGTTGGCGTGGGGGAGGCAGGACGAGGCCGCCCTCGATGCGGAGGCCGGTAGGGGGAGTGAGCCGGCTGCGGGCGGCGGGCCGGGCTCCGAGGACGACACCCGGCCGGACCCGGCGAGCGACCCTGCGCCCGACGCCGGTGGCGGGGCGGATGCCGACGCGGGTGACGCGGACGATCCTCGTGCCGCCGTCCGGGTCGACCCCCTCGCCGTGCTCGCCGAAGTCGCCGGTTACGACGATCCCGAGCGGTGGTGGGAGGACGTCGTCGAGCACCGGGGCTTGGGGGACGGGGACGCGTTCGCGCCGTTCCTCGGGCTCGAAGAGGCCATGGGGGCGTTGCGGGAGGTGTATGGGAGCGGGGGACATGAGCGGGATCTCGTGCGGGAGGCCTATATGCGGCTCCAGGTGCGGGCCGCGCAGCGGGAGTTCGGCGATGACGTGGCGGTCGTGTGCGGGGCCTGGCATGTGCCCGCGCTGCGGCAGAAGAGCAGCGTGGCCGCCGACAAGGCGCTGCTGAAGGGGCTGCCCAAGGTCAAGGCCGACATGACCTGGGTGCCGTGGACGAACCGCAGGCTGGCCCGGGTCAGCGGGTACGGGGCGGGGATCGACTCCCCTGGTTGGTACGGGCACCTGTTCAGCGCGCCGGACCGGCCGGTCGAGCGGTGGATGACCAAGGTGGCCGGACTGCTGCGGGACGAGGACCGGATCGTGTCCTCGGCGCATGTCATCGAGGCGGTGCGGCTGGCGGAGACGCTCGCGGTGATGCGCGGGCGCCCGTTGCCGGGGCTGAGCGAGACGACCGACGCGGTGCGGGCCGTGATGTGCGACGGCTCGGACGTGCCGCTGGCGCTGGTGCAGGACCGGCTGGTCGTGGGGGACGTGCTGGGGGAGGTGCCGCGGTCGGCGCCGGCGGTGCCGTTGCAGCGGGACCTCGACCGGATCCAGCGTCGGCTGCGGCTCAAGCCGGAGGCGTTGGAGCGGGAGTTGGAGCTCGACCTGCGCAAGGAGAACGACGCCGAGCGCAGCAGGCTGCTGCACCGGCTGCGGCTGCTGCGCGTGGAGTGGGGCGAGCCGGTCGCGTCGCGGGGCAGCACGGGGACGTTCCGGGAGACGTGGCGGCTGCGGTGGGAGCCGGAGCTGTCCGTGCGGGTTGCCGAGGCCGGGGTGTGGGGGACGACGGTGTTCGCCGCGGCGACCGCCAAGGCCGAGGCGGACGCCGTCTGCGCGCAGAGCCTCGCCGACGTCACCGCCCTCGCCGAGCGCTGCCTGCTGGCCGAACTGCCGGACGCGTTGCCCACGGTGATGCGGATCCTCGCCGACCGCGCCGCTCTCGACGCCGACGTCGGCCATCTCGCCCAGGCCCTGCCCGCGCTGGTCCGCTCCCTGCGGTACGGCGATGTGCGCGGCACGGACACCGGGGCGCTCGCGGAGGTCGCCGCGGGGCTCGCCGAGCGCGTCTTCGTCGGCCTGCCCCCGGCCTGCGCCGCGCTGGACGCGGACGCGGCCGAGTCGATGCGGCGCCATGTGGACGCGGTGCATGGCGCGGTGGGGCTGCTGGGCGACGCGGTGGCGTCGGGAGGGGACGCGCGGGGCGGGGGGAGCGGGTCGGGGCCGGAAGACGCGGGTGCTGCGCCGGGGAGTGGCGGCTCGGGTGAGGTCCCGGTACCTGGCCGGGAAGTGCCGGGCGAGGTCCCGGCGCCGGGTCGGCAAGCGTTGGGCGAGGCCCCCGCACCGGGCCGGAAAACCCCGGGCGAGGCTCTGCGTAAGCGCTGGCATGCCGTGCTGCGGGTGCTGGCCGGGCGGGACACGGTGCCCGGCGTCATCAGGGGGCGCGCGGTGCGGTTGCTGCTGGACGACGGGGAGTTGGCGCAGGAGGAGGCGGCCCGGGCCATGGGGCTCGCGTTGTCGCCGGGGACGCCGCCGGGGGACGCGGCCGCGTGGATCGAGGGGTTCGTCGGGGGCGGCTCGGGCGGCGGGATGCTGCTCGTGCACGACGAGCGGTTGCTCGGGTTGGTCGACGCGTGGTTGACGGGGGTGTCGGCGGAGGCGTTCACGGACGTGCTGCCGCTGCTGCGGCGCACCTTCTCGGCGTATGAGCCGGGGGTGCGGCGGACCCTCGGGGAGCTGGTCCGGCGTGGGCCGGCGGAGCGGGGCGGCGCCAGGGTGGGCGGATCCGGGATACCCGGATTCGCGGCCGAGTTCGATGCCGAGCGGGCGGACGCGGTCCTCCCGGTGGTGCGGCTGCTGCTGGGGCTGGACCAGGTGGAAGTGGACGAGGGCGCCGACGGTGGCCTCACGGACAACAACCTTGTGGGGGCGACGGGATGACGACTCACGGAGTGAGGGAGTCGGGGGAGCGGACCACGGCGGCGGCTGCCGGGAGGCAATCGCACGGGTTCGCGGCGCAGGGCCGACCCATGACGACGACCGTGCCGGTGCTCCCGCTGTGGGAGCGGCCCCGGAATGGAGCGCGCCGATGACGAGCGCGCCGATGCCGACCGAGGCGATGTCGATCGAGGCGATGGATCCGGCCCGGGAGCGGCTGCGGCGGTGGCGGATGGTGCTCGGCGGGGACGACGCCGACGGCACCGGGTGCGCGCTCTCCGGCAAGGACGCCGCGATGGACGGGGCGTTGACCGCGCTGTACGGGAAGGGGGACAAGGGGACGCAGTCGGGGAGGGATCGTTCCGCGGGGCTCGGGGCGTCGGCGCCGTCCGTGGCGCGGTGGCTCGGGGACATCCGGACGTACTTCCCCTCGTCCGTCGTCCAGGTCATGCAGCGGGACGCCATCGACCGGCTCGGGCTGTCCACGCTGCTGCTGGAGCCCGAGATGCTGGAGGCGGTGGAGGCGGACGTGCACCTCGTCGGCACGCTGCTCTCGCTCAACCGGGCGATGCCGGAGACCACCAAGGAGACGGCACGTGCCGTCGTGCGCAAGGTCGTCGAGGACCTGGAGAAGCGGCTCGCCACCCGCACCCGGGCCACCCTCACCGGTGCGCTCGACCGCAGTGCCCGGATCAGCCGGCCGCGCCATCACGACATCGACTGGAACCGCACCATCGCGGCCAACCTCAAGCACTATCTCCCGGAGTACCGCACGATCGTGCCGGAGCGGCTCATCGGCTACGGGCGGGCGTCGCAGTCCGTGAAGAAAGAGGTCATCCTCTGCATCGACCAGTCGGGGTCGATGGCGGCGTCCGTGGTGTACGCGTCGGTTTTCGGGGCCGTGCTGGCGTCGATGCGGTCCATCAACACACGGCTGGTCGTCTTCGACACCTCCGTCGTCGACCTCACCGACCAGCTCGACGACCCCGTCGACGTCCTCTTCGGCACCCAGCTCGGCGGCGGCACGGACATCAACCGGGCGCTCGCGTACTGCCAGTCGCAGATCACCCGGCCCGCGGAGACGGTGGTCGTGCTGATCAGCGACCTGTACGAGGGCGGGATACGCAACGAGATGCTCAAGCGGGTCGCCGCGATGAAGGCGTCGGGGGTGCAGTTCGTGGCGCTGCTGGCGCTGTCGGACGAGGGGGCGCCGGCGTACGACCGGGAACACGCGGCCGCGCTCGCCGCGTTGGGCGCACCGGCCTTCGCCTGTACGCCCGACCTGTTCCCGGAGGTGATGGCGGCGGCCATCGAGAAGCGGCCGATTCCGGTGCCGGACGCGGTCTGAGAATGGCATTGGGGAGGTAATGGCGAGGAATTACCGGTGATTTGTCGACCAAGCGATGACCGACTTCGGCCAGCAAAACGGACATGAGTACGCATCGGTAGCAGGGGGCTTGCGCGACCGCATGAGGGGCGTGCGAGGATCGACGCCTCATCGCCGGTGCGCCGTCGCGCCGCCCGTCCGTACCGCGTCCAGCCGACGCGACGCTCATCACGTGCACTTCGTCCACCGCCCGGAGGGACCACCCCGTCTTGACCTGGCCAGCCACTTTGCCCGGTGCCGCCGCGCGCGTCCTGCGCGTCGCGGGTGGGCGGCGTGCGCTGCAACTGGTGCTGGTGGCGGGCGGTCTGCTCGCGATCGGATTCCTCTGCGGGGAGCGGGCATACGCGGCGGACGGCGTGTCGGTCGGCGCTTCATCGGTGTCCTCCGCGTCGGGCACGGCGGCGGACGAACCCCGGTCGTCGGCGCAGGGCACGGTCGAGCGGCTCCTGAGCGCGCCTGCCCCGAATCCTTCCGCGTCTGCCGCCAATCCTTCCGCGCCTGGCGTGAATCCTTCCGCGCCTGGCGTGAATCCTTCCGCGCCTGTCGCGAATCCTTCCGCACCTGCCGCGACTCCCTCCAAGCCTGCCGCGACTCCTCCCGCGTCTGCCGCGCCGTCCAAGCCCGGCCCGCACGACGAGTCGACGGCGCCGTCCGCCAAGCCGGCGGCACCTCGGACTCCGGCCCCCGAGGACCGAACTCCTCAGGTCCAGGCACCTCACCTTGTCGTGCAGCCGGTCGGCGATGTCGTGCGGACGGTGACCGAGGAGCTGGCCGCGGGGCTGGCCGAAGTGCAGGCGGCGGTGCCGCCGTTGGCCTCGCTGCCCGCGCTGCCGACCGCACCCGAGGCGCCGACCTGGCCGACCTGGCCGGGGTCGGACCTCCCCGTCCTTCCCGGGCTGCCGGACCTGCCGGGCGCCGGTGTTCCCGCGCTGCCCGTGCTGCCCGCGCAGACGTTGCCCGCTCCGGTCACCGCGACGCCGCAGCCGCGGCCGGACGCGCCCGGCTCGGCTGACGGACCTGCCGACAGGGGACGTACCGGCAAGGAGGCGAACGGCGCCTACGGCCCCCGTTTCGTCGCCGACGGCACCGCGTCCCACGCCGCGTCGGCCGGTCATGCGCACCGCACCGCGCCGTCCGGCTACGCCCCCGCGCCTCAGGCACCGACCGACCACCCCGGCGGCGTGCAGGGCAACCACGCGGCGGGCGACAACGGCACGCCCCGGCACGGAGACGCGCACGCGGTCTCGTTGAGCCGACGCGTGGCGTTGTGGCTGGTGCCCGGCTCCGCCGCCCGCGTCGAAGCGGACGCCATACAGGACAGGCACCGGGACATTCCGGTTTCCCCCGCCTAGGTCCGTA
This sequence comes from Streptomyces sp. NBC_01092, assembly GCF_045039535.1. Taxonomy (NCBI): domain Bacteria; kingdom Bacillati; phylum Actinomycetota; class Actinomycetes; order Kitasatosporales; family Streptomycetaceae; genus Streptomyces; species Streptomyces sp. NBC_01092. Next base: position 6,527,179 of record NZ_CP108659.1, read on the forward strand.
GGCCAGTAGGCCGATCCTCCCCGCCTTAGACCTGCCGCGCGGGGGCGGAAACAGGTCTGCCCCTCCCGTCCGGACACTCCCCAGTTCCCGGATGTCCCGCGACATCCCCCGGACCCCGGACGGAAGCCGCCGGTGCCGTACCCGGTCCCGCTGGTCCCGACTTGCCGGACCGCGACCGTGATCGGTGCCGGAATGTCCCCCAACCGTCCGAAGTCCCGGAGCTTCACTTCTCCGATCCTCCGGGGGCCTTCGGAACCCCAAGATCTAGGGATCCGACGCACGCATGAACAAGAACATCCGCCGTTCGATCGTCATAGCCGCAGGTGTCACCGGCGCCTGGGCGCTCGGTTCGACCGCCGCCAGCGCGGACGAGCTGCCCGCATCCACCCTCTCCGTCCCGGACCAGGCCAGTGAGGTGACCGACACCGCCGACACCCCCGACAGCGCCGACGCCCCGGGCCTCCTCGGCGGCGTCGCCGACACCGTCAACGGCGTCGTCTCCGGCGTGACGGACACCGTCGCCAACGTGACCGAGGGTGCCACCGACGGCCCCGCCGACACAGTCGCCGGTACCGCCAGGACCACGCCCGCGAACACCGCCGAGCAGGCCCGCCGTTACGTCGACGCCAAGGTCACGCCCCCCTCCGCCACCAAGGCAAAGGGCGCGGCCCAGGCCATCCAGGGCGCCAAGGCCGCCCGCGCGGACAAGGCTGCCGCGCAGGCGCAGGCCGACGTCTCCGCCACCGTCACCGACGTCCGCGACGCGGCGCACCCCACCCCGAACACCCCGAACACCCCGGGCATCCCGAACACGCCGCCCACCCCTCACCACCCCGGCAGCATCGACTACCTCTTCGGCCCCCTCGCCGCCTTCGCCCCCGAGCTGGAGCGGGCGCTCGCCGCAGCGCAGACGAAGTTGCAGGGCAGCCAGGCGGCCGTGCGTGCGCAGGCGCAGGGCGTGGAGGGCGTCGTACGGACGAAGGCGCAGTACGCCGTCGCCGGCGCTGGGCGAACCGCAGGAGGTGCCGGCGACGTCGCGCACGCCGCCGACGGCAGGGTCGCCGACACGGCAACGGCCGCCAAGGCCACCGCCACAGGCCGGGCCACCGCGGTCACCGCCGCCGCCGAGGCCTCCGTCTCCGCCGTCCCGAGCCACGTCACCGGCACGGTCGGCGGTGTGGAGCAGCGGGTCGTCGGCACGGTCGCCACCGTCCCCGGCACCGTCACCCCGGTCGTCGGGCAGACCGCCGACGCGGTCGTCCCGCCGGTCGTCACCGGAGCCGTGCACGGCGTCGTCCCGGTCGCCGGCCGCGCCGTCGAAGGCGTCGTCCCGGCCGCAGGGCACGCCGTCGGGGGCGTAGTCCCCGCCGCCACCGGCACCGTCGCCGCCGTGACTCCGGTCGCCGGGCATGCGGTGCACGGCGTCCAGCCGGTGGTCGGCGACGCGGTGTACGGGGTGACCCCGGTCGTGGGCCAGGCGGTGGACGGCGTGGTTCCGGTCGCGCACGGCGCTGTCGCCGGGGTCGGCCGGACCGCCGGGCACACGGTCGGCGCCGCGACCGCGCTGGCGTACGGCGTGGTCGCCGACGTCCAGCCGGTTGTCGCCGGGGCCGTCCAGGGGGTCCAGCCCGTCGCGGGTGGAGTCGTTCAGGGCGTGCGGCCCGTGGCCCACGGCGCGCTCGGCGATGCCGGGCACCTCGCACACGGCACCGTCTCCGACGTCCACCCCGTCGCCTCCGGCGCCGTCTCCGACGTCCGGCCCATCGCCTCCGGCGCCGTCTCCGACGTGCGGCCGGTCGTGCACGGGGTCGCCGCCGACGTACCCCTCTACGCCACCGGCCTGGTCGGCCAGGTCACCGCGGACGCCACCGGTACCGTCCTGCCGCCCGTCGCCGACACCGCCGTGCACGGCGTCGTGCCCGTCGCCGGGCAGGCCGTCGCGGACGCGGGTGCGGTGGCGTACGGCGTCACGGGCGACGTCCGGCCCTTCGCGGGCGGTGTCGTCGGCCAGGTCGACCCGCTGGTGCACGGCGTGGCCGGGCAGGCCGTGCCCTTCGCCGAGGGTGTCACCGAGCAGGTGCCGCCGTTCGCGTACGGCGTCACCGGCGCCGTGCGGCCCGTCGTCGACACGGTCGTGGACACCGTCCGGCCGGTCGTGGACGGCGTCGGCGGCAGCGCCACGGCCCTGGCGTACGGCGTCACGGACGACGTCCGGCCCTTCGTGGGCGGCGTCGTCGGCGAGGTCGACCCGTTCGCGTACGGGGTCGCCGGGCAGGTCGCGCCGTTCGCCGCGGACCTGACCGGCACGGTCCAGGACTCGGCCGGCCCGCTGGCGGGTCACGCCGTCACCGGCGTCCAGGGCGTCGCCCACTCCGTCACGCCGGGTTACGCGCAGGACCTCCGCGACGACCTCGGACGGTACGGCGTCTGACCGCACCGCCCTCCCCCCTCGTCGTACGACAGCCCCCGGCGGAGCCGAGTACGACACCCCAGCCGCCACGGCGAGCGTGATCACCGCGCTCCCCGGCGACCGACGACTCCGCGAGGCACACGGATCCGGACGGCCGAAAGCCGTCGGTCTCATCCGGCCGGAACCTCGCGGACAGGACGGGTGATCCCCATTGGGGTGGGGATCACCCGTCCAGAGCCCACAGGGGCGGCCCATTCGTGCCCCTTCGGGCTGTTCAAAGGACCTCACCGGGTCAACCCCAACCCGGTGAGGTCCTGGCCCGACTGCTCGCCCGACTCGTCACCCGGCACCTCGCCGCCACCCCACCGGCACCTCACAGTCGGCACGCCGTGCCAGTGATTCCCGCTGTTCGCGGCATCATGTGACAGGTATCACCGCTGAGGTGTGACCCTCGATTTAGGGGCCTCCTTCAAGCAGCGATAACCTGCGAGACGGACATGCCGCGCGCTCGGACACCGTGTGCGCCTCCCTTGTGACAGCGGACGTCACGTTGCCCTTCGCGGCACGCCCACGCATCCAACGAACCGCGAGATCACTGATAGGGACGGAAGCGCGTGGACCTGTTCGAGTACCAGGCGAGGGACCTCTTCGCCAAGCACGATGTACCGGTGCTGGCCGGTGAAGTCATCGACACGCCTGAGGCGGCCCGCGCAGCCACTGAGCGTCTCGGTGGCAAGTCCGTCGTCAAGGCCCAGGTGAAGGTCGGCGGCCGTGGCAAGGCCGGTGGCGTGAAGCTCGCCGCCACCCCGGACGAGGCCGTCGCCCGCGCGACGGACATCCTCGGCATGGACATCAAGGGCCACACGGTCCACAAGGTGATGATCGCCGAGACGGCCCCGGAGATCCTGGAGGAGTACTACGTCTCCTTCCTCCTCGACCGTGCCAACCGCACCTTCCTCTCCATCGCGTCCGTCGAGGGCGGCATGGAGATCGAGGAGGTGGCGGCCACCCGCCCGGAGGCCGTCGCGAAGATCGCGATCGACGCCATCGACGGTGTGGACGAGGCCAAGGCCCGCGAGATCGTCGCGGCCGCGAAGTTCCCGGCCGAGGTCGCCGACAAGGTCGTGAACGTCCTCGTCACGCTGTGGGACACCTTCATCAAGTCGGACGCCCTCCTCGTCGAGGTCAACCCGCTCGCGAAGGTCGCCTCCGGTGACGTCCTCGCCCTGGACGGCAAGGTGTCGCTCGACGACAACGCCGAGTTCCGTCACGACTGGGACGAGCTGCACGACAAGGCCGCGGCCAACCCGCTCGAGGCCGCCGCCAAGGAGAAGAACCTCAACTACGTCAAGCTCGACGGTGAGGTCGGCATCATCGGCAACGGTGCGGGTCTCGTCATGAGCACCCTGGACGTCGTCGCGTACGCCGGTGAGAACCACGGCAACGTCAAGCCGGCCAACTTCCTGGACATCGGCGGTGGCGCCTCCGCCCAGGTCATGGCCAACGGCCTCGAGATCATCCTCGGCGACCCGGACGTCAAGTCCGTCTTCGTCAACGTCTTCGGTGGCATCACCGCCTGTGACGAGGTCGCCAACGGCATCGTCCAGGCCCTGAAGCTCCTTGAGGACCGCGGCGAGAACGTCTCCAAGCCGCTCGTCGTCCGCCTCGACGGCAACAACGCCGAGCTCGGCCGGCAGATCCTCACCGACGCCAACCACCCGCTGGTCCAGCGCGTCGACACCATGGACGGCGCGGCCGACAAGGCCGCCGAACTGGCTCACGCCGCCAAGTAAGCACTCAGGACGAGGACACAACACACCATGGCTATCTGGCTCAACAAGGACAGCAAGGTCATCGTCCAGGGCATGACCGGCGCCACGGGCATGAAGCACACCAAGCTCATGCTCGGTGACGGCACCGAGGTCGTGGGCGGCGTGAACCCGCGCAAGGCGGGTCAGACCGTGGACTTCGACGGCACCGAGGTACCCGTCTTCGGGACCGTCAAGGAGGCCATCGAGAAGACCGGCGCCAACGTCTCCGTCATCTTCGTGCCGGAGAAGTTCACCAAGGACGCGGTCGTCGAGGCCATCGACGCCGAGATCGGCCTGGCCGTCGTCATCACCGAGGGCATCGCCGTGCACGACTCGGCGTCCTTCTGGGCGTACGCCGGCAAGAAGGGCAACAAGACCCGGATCATCGGCCCGAACTGCCCCGGCATCATCACCCCGGGCCAGTCGAACGTCGGCATCATCCCGGGCGACATCACCAAGCCGGGCCGTATCGGCCTGGTCTCGAAGTCCGGCACGCTGACGTACCAGATGATGTACGAGCTGCGTGACATCGGCTTCTCGACCGCCGTCGGCATCGGTGGCGACCCGATCATCGGCACCACGCACATCGACGCGCTCGCCGCGTTCGAGGCCGACCCCGACACCGACCTGATCGTCATGATCGGCGAGATCGGTGGCGACGCCGAGGAGCGGGCCGCGGACTTCATCGCGAAGAACGTGTCCAAGCCGGTCGTCGGCTACGTCGCGGGCTTCACCGCCCCCGAGGGCAAGACCATGGGCCACGCCGGCGCCATCGTCTCCGGTTCGTCGGGCACCGCCCAGGCGAAGAAGGAGGCCCTGGAGGCCGCGGGCGTCAAGGTCGGCAAGACGCCGACCGAGACGGCGAAGCTGGCTCGCGAGATCCTGGGCGGCTGACCTCGGTCACGGCCATCAGCAGGAGGCCGGTGGGCCCGTTCCCCGAGAGGGGGCGGGCCCACCGGGCGTTTTCGCCCTCGGTCTGGGTACGCCCGCGGCCCGCGTACGCCTTCACGTGGTCAGCGGCAGGAGTCTCACCGGGCCGGCCTGCAACTGCGACCGCAGCTTGTCCCGCAGCTCCAGCTCCTTCTCCGACAGCGGCCCCGGCGCCATCCTCGGCGGCACCCCGCGCACCGTCGCACCGGGCGGCACCGGCGGCTCGTACTGCGTGGGAGCGGTCCGCAGCGTCAGTGCCGTCGTGCCGATCAGCGTCACGGTGAACGCGATCGCGGCCCGGGTCCAAAAGCGCGCCCGGCGTTCGCTGCCGTCGCGGACCGTCGTCGGCCTGGCGGCGCGCAACCGCTCCGTGGCGGCCAGTTCGGCCAGGCGGTGGTGGAGTTCGACGGGGTCGGACAGGCCCGGGAAGCGGGCGGCGACCGCGGTGCGCGCGTGCAGGAGGCGGGTCGCGGCGGCCGGTGTGCTCGCCTCCGTCTCGGCCGCCGTTTCGGGCAGGTCGAGGCCCACACCGTCGTAGAGGACGAGCGTGCGGCGCTGTGCCGGCGGCAGCTGGAGGAGTACGTTCAGCAGGGCGCGGTCGGACGCGTCGGAGGGCGGCGGTTCGGGGTGCCGGTAGCGGGGGCGCAGCCGGTGCCAGGGGGAGAGCGCGAAGTCGTATGCCGTCGCCCGCACCCAGCCCGCCGGATCCCGGTCGCGGGCCACCTCCGGCCAGCGCTGCCAGGCGTGCTGGAAGGCCCGCTCGACCGACTCCCGGGCGAGCTCGCGGCGCCCGGTGAGCAGGTAGGTCTGCCGCACGAGAGCGGGCGCGCAGAAGGCGTAGAGCGCGTCGAAGGCCTGCGCCGCGGTGAGCCGGCCCTTCTGATGTGCCGTCATCTCATGTACTTCCTCGGGTTCCTGAACCTCCGTCTGGTCGGCGATGGACCGCAGCAGTTGTGCGTACGCCTCCCTCCTTCGGCCCCGTGGTGCCGTACGGCCGCTCTCCCACGCGCGTACCGTCTCGCGGCTGACGCCCACCCGTTCCGCGACCTGATCCTGCGTCAATGAACCGGCCTCGCGCAGGCGTCGGCGTTCCTTGGGCGGAGGAAGCGGGGCTGCGGGGTTCTGCGTCACCGGGCGCCCTTTCGGTCGAAAAAGTACATAAACATATATTGAGCGACACATCGGAGGTTCGCCTGTTACGACGGGAAAGCGCGTGTCGTTGGGAGCATGGCGATCGTGATCGAGATGACCGCTCGTCGAACGCCCCTGCTCACACGCGTGCGCCGCCGCACGCCCGGCCTGGGCGCCAGCCTCTTCGGTGGTGCGGTGGCGGCCGGACTGGGGCTCGGCGTGTTCGCCGTGGTGGTGATCGCGCTGTGGATCAGCTCGCCCTATCCGGACAGCGGACCGGGCGGCGCCCTGCGGATCGCCTCCGTGCTGTGGCTGCTGGCGCACGGCGCCGAACTGGTCCGCACCGACACCCTCTCCGGCGTCCCCGCACCGGTCGGAATCACCCCGCTGCTGCTGCTCGCGCTGCCGGTGTGGCTGGTGCACCGGGCGGCACGGGACGCGGCGGCCGACGGGGGCGAGGGGGTGCCGCTGGTGTCGATCGGTACGGCGTGGGCCGGCGTCGTGCTCGGGTACCTCGGCGTCGGATTGGCGGCCGCGCTGTACTCGGCCGGGGGCGAGCTGCGGCCGTCCTGGCTGTGGACGGCGATGCGGGTGCCCCTGGTTACGATGGCGGCGGCGGGGGTCGGAGTGTGGACGGCGTGCGAGCGGCGGCCCGAGGTGCTGGACGGTCTGCTGGTCGTGCTGCCGGCCCGGGTACGCCGTCTCGTACCCGGGATCGAGGGGCGCGCACGGGTCGGCGCCGCGGCGCGGGCGGCGGGGGCGGGGGTGGCGGCGCTCGCCGGAGGCGGGGCGTTGCTGGTGGGCGGGGCGCTGCTGTGGCACGGCGTGGCGGTGCGGGGGTCCTTTCTGGAGTTGACGCAGGGCTGGTCGGGGCGCTTCTCGGTGCTGCTGCTGTGCGCGGCCCTCGTGCCGAACGCGGCGGTGTGGGCGGCGGCGTACGCGCTCGGACCGGGGTTCGTGCTCGGGTCGGGGCATGTGGTGGGGCCGCTGTCCTCGGCACCGGCGCCGTTGCTGCCGCCGTTCCCGCTGCTTGAGGCCGTACCGGAGACGGCGGTCGGCGGGCCGCTGCGGTGGGGGGTCGCGGTGGTGCCGGTCCTGGCGGGCCTGGTGGTGGGGTGGTTCGCGGCGGGCTGGGGGGACGGGCTCGATGACCGGTACGGCGGTGGTGACGGGTCCGCGACGGCACGCTCCCGGACCGGGCAGGTGTCGGCCACGGGCCGGTCCCGGGTCGGGCAGGGGCCCTCGAACGGGCGGTCCGAGAGCGGGCCGGCGTCCGCCGTCACCTGGTCGCCCGGGCGGACCGCCGTGACGGCAGTGCTGGCGGCGGTGTTCTGCGCGGTGGCGTTCGCCGTGCTGGCCACGCTGTCGGGTGGGCCGCTGGGGCTGGGGGCGCTGGCACGGTTCGGGCCGGTGTGGTGGCAGACCGGGGCGGCGACGCTCGGGTGGGTCGCGCTGGTGGCCGTGCCGGTGGCGGTGCTGGTGCGGGGCTGGCGGTGCTGGTGGGAGCAGCGGCACGCGGAGCCGGTGGGTGACACGCAGGGTGCCCGGATCGGCAGGCCTCGGGTGGAGGCGCCGCAGGAGGCGGAGTCTGACGAGCAGGCCGGGTCGGCAGGGGCAGGGGCAGAGGCAGAGACAGGGCCTCCGGCGTCCGATCAGGCCACCGCGGACCAGTCCGACGAGAAGAGCCCTCCGGCCGCCATGTACGGCGAGGGCCCTCGCTACGAACCCTTCGCCCAGGGCGTCCCGTACGCGACGTACGACCACGACACGACCTTCGAGCCGGACGACTTCCCGCCCTCCGGGCAACTCTCGGAGCCCCCGCCGCCCCCGCCCCGGCCCTCGTCCAGGCACGACGACGAGGAACCGGACGCACGCGATGTCCCAGAGATGCCGGACGCGCCGGAACAGCGGGAACTGCCGGTCACCCGGGAGGCACCGGCCACCCACGAGAAACCGGCCACCGAGGAGACCCCGCCCGCCGAAGACAACCCGGACTCACCGAACGCCCCCGAGGGGCACCCCCGATGACCCGGGCTCAGCTCTCCGCGCCCAGAATCCCCCGCAGCTCCTTCGGCAGATGCTCGTTGCACGACTGCTGCGCCTCGTTCGTGAGGGCGTCGTCGCGGCACGTGTAGTAGTCGCTGTAGACCACCTGCGCCGCGAACCCGGCCGCGACCACCGCGATGGCGAGGGACGCCGTGACCAGGCCGCTCACCGCCGCCGTCGTCTGGGGGCGGCCGGTGTTCTGCGGGGCCGGGGTGTCCGGGTCGGGGCTGCGGGGCTTGGTGCGCAGGCTGGTGATGCCCCAGTAGAGGGCCAGTGCGCCCAGGAGCAGGGCCATGTACGGCCAGCTGAACAGGGCGAAGAAGAAGGCCCACATGCCGGACAGCAGGGCGTAACGAGCCCGGCGCTGGGCCGGGTCGGTCGGGTCCCAGCGCATGCCCGAGCCGGGGCCGCCGCCACCGGGGCCGTCCTGCCCGGTGCCGCGCGGGTTCTCACCGAAGCCGCCGGGGGAGCGGCCCGGCTGGCGGTCGCTCCACTGATTCCCCCACGGGGAGTTGTCGCCACCCTGGTCGGAGCCCTGCGAGCTGTCGTCGCCCGACGGGCGGCGCGGCTGCCACGGGCGGTCCGGCGTGCCCTCCGGCGGTGGCGCGAAGGGGTTGTCGTCCTGCCCTTGGCCGCCGCTGCCCTGCTGGTCGCCGTGCTGCCCGCCCGACGGGGCGTCGGGCGGCGAGGTGGGGCGCTCCCGCAGCAGCACGCCGCTGCGCTCCCCTCCCGGCAAGGACTGCGGGGGGAGCGTGAGGAGTCGCAAGCTGCGGTCCGGCATCAAGTGAGCGTCTTCCCCTTGGTGATACGGCTGGCTGTCCTGAGCTGTCACACGAAGAACGCACCGCACGACGACCGCGTTCCCGAGCCCGCTCCCCCCAGACGCTACCTTCCGGCCACGCCCCCGTCCCGTGGGGGCTGTCGGGAGTGCCGGTATCGTTGCTGACGGTCGGCCGCTTCGTAGACTTCCCCGTATCCCGGGGCGCGATGCATTCGTACGAATATACAAAGCGTCGGCCGCGAAGAAAATACCCCCGAGAAAGGGCCCCACAGTGGCCGCCAAGCCCGTGGCCGACCGTCCCGAGCGTCCCGAGTCTGCCAAGCGCCTCGTCGTGCTGGTCTCCGGATCCGGCACCAACCTGCAGGCGCTCCTCGACGAGATCGCCGCCGTCGGCACCGAGGCGTACGGCGCCGAGATCGTGGCCGTGGGCGCCGACCGGGAGAACATCGAGGGGCTGGCGCGGGCCGAGCGTGCCGGGCTGGCGACCTTCGTGCGGAAGGTCAAGGACTACGGCACCCGCGACGAGTGGGACGCGGCGCTCGCCGAGGCGGTGGCCGCGCACGAGCCCGACCTCGTCGTCTCCGCCGGGTTCATGAAGATCGTCGGCAAGGAGTTTCTCGCGCGCTTCGGCGGCCGGTTCATCAACACCCACCCGGCCCTGCTCCCCAGTTTTCCCGGCGCCCACGGCGTCCGTGACGCCCTCGCGTACGGCGCCAAGGTCACCGGCTGCACCGTCCACTTCGTCGACGACGGCGTCGACACCGGGCCGATCATCGCTCAGGGCGTGGTCGAGGTCCGGGACGAGGACGACGAGAGCGCTCTGCACGAGCGCATCAAGGAAGTCGAGCGAAGGCTGCTCGTCGAGGTCGTGGGGCGGATCGCCCGCAACGGCCACCGCATTGAGGGACGAAAGGTAGTTATCCAGTGACCGCCGAGAGCAACAAGCGGGCCATTCGACGGGCGCTCGTCAGCGTCTACGACAAGACCGGTCTGGAAGACCTCGCGCGCGGCCTGCACGAGGCGGGCGTCGAGCTCGTCTCCACCGGCTCCACGGCCGCGAAGATCGCCGCGGCCGGTGTCCCGGTGACCAAGGTCGAGGAGCTCACCGGCTTCCCCGAGTGCCTGGACGGCCGCGTCAAGACGCTGCACCCGCGCGTGCACGCGGGCATCCTCGCCGACCTGCGCCTGGAGGACCACCAGCGGCAGCTGGCCGAGCTGGGCATCGAGCCGTTCGACCTGGTCGTCGTCAACCTCTACCCGTTCCGCGAGACTGTCGCCTCCGGCGCCACCCCCGACGAGTGCGTCGAGCAGATCGACATCGGCGGCCCGTCGATGGTGCGCGCCGCCGCCAAGAACCACCCGTCGGTCGCGGTCGTCACCGACCCGGACGCGTACGCCGCCGTCCTCCAGGCGGTCCGCGAGGGCGGTTTCACCCTCGAACTGCGCAAGCTGTTCGCCGGGCGGGCCTTCCAGCACACCGCCGCCTACGACGTGGCGGTGGCCTCCTGGTTCGCCTCCTCCTACGCCCCGCTGGACGACTCGCAGTTCCCGGAGTTCCTGGGCGCCACCTGGGAGCGCGAGAACACCCTGCGCTACGGCGAGAACCCGCACCAGCCGGCCGCCCTGTACGTCGACGGCAATGGCGGCGGTCTGGCCAAGGCCGAGCAGCTGCACGGCAAGGAGATGTCGTACAACAACTACACGGACACGGATGCCGCCCGCCGTGCCGCGTACGACCACACCGAGCCCTGCGTCGCGATCATCAAGCACGCCAACCCGTGCGGCATCGCGGTCGGCGCGGACGTCGCCGAGGCGCACCGCAAGGCGCACGCCTGTGACCCGCTGTCGGCGTTCGGCGGCGTGATCGCCGTCAACCGCTCGGTCAGCAAGGAGATGGCGGAGCAGGTCGCCGAGATCTTCACCGAGGTCATCGTCGCGCCCGACTACGAGGACGGCGCCCTCGAAGCCCTCGCCAAGAAGAAGAACATCCGCGTGCTGCGCTGCCCCGAGGGCCCCGGCAACCCCGTCGAGATCAAGCCCATCGACGGCGGCGCCCTCCTCCAGGTCACCGACCGCCTCCAGGCCGACGGCGACGACCCGGCGAACTGGACCCTGGCGACGGGCGAGGCGCTCTCCGCCGAGGACCTGGCCGAGCTCGCCTTCGCCTGGAAGGCCTGCCGCGCCGTCAAGTCCAACGCGATCCTGCTCGCCAAGGACGGCGCCTCGGTCGGCGTCGGCATGGGCCAGGTCAACCGCGTCGACTCCGCGAAGCTGGCCGTGGAGCGGGCCGGCGCCGAGCGCGCGCAGGGTTCCTATGCCGCCTCCGACGCCTTCTTCCCCTTCCCCGACGGCCTGGAGATCCTGACCGAGGCCGGCGTCAAGGCCGTGGTCCAGCCGGGTGGCTCGGTCCGTGACGAGCAGGTGGTCGAGGCCGCGAAGAAGGCGGGCGTCACGATGTACTTCACGGGGACGCGCCACTTCTTCCACTGAGCCGTACCGGTCGCGGGGCCCGTCGTTCGATGAGCGGCGGGCCCCACGTCATGTCGAACTACGAAGCGCCGCCCAGGTGTTGGGGCCCACCTCGCCGTCCACCTCAAGGCCCTTGGCCCCCTGGAACTGCTTCACGGCGGCCAGCGTGGCGGTGCCGAACTCACCGTCCACGCCCGACGAGCCGACGCTGTAGCCACGCTGGGTGAGCATGCACTGCACCTGGACCACGCGCTGGCCCTTGTTGCCCTGCACGGTGAGCTCGCTGCCGGAGTAGTACGTGCACTGGGAGATCCAGGGCGGGGTGGCGGGTGTGGTGGGCGCCGTCGGGGTGGGGGTGGCGGTCGGGGTGGTGCCGCCGCCGGACGGGGTGGAGGCGTCGTCGGTGGGGGTGGGCCGGGTTCCGCCCGCGCCGCTGTCGGGCGTCGCCTTCGAGCTCTCGGACGCCGTGACGTCCGATTCCCGAGGCTCGGCCTTCTCCGACTCCTTCTTCTTGCCGGAGGGCGAGGCGGACGAGCTGGGGAGGGCGGAGGTCCGTGCGCCACCGGGGAGGGCGCTTTCGGCCGCCCCCGGTCTGGCCGACGCCTTCTCGTCGAGGGGCGGGCGAGTGAGGGCGAACGCCCCCGCTGCGACCGCGCACACGGCGAGACCCGCGGCGACGGCGAGGTAGACCCTGCGCCTGCTCCGCCTGCCGCCGTTCTCGGGGGCCGGGGTCTGCACAGGGGTGGCGTGCTGCCAGGGCGGCGTAGGCGATCCGGACACGGGGCCGGACACGGGGCCGGAGCCGGGGCCGGAGCCAGGGAAGGCCAGCGGCTGTACCGGCGTACGCAACTGGACGGTCTCCTGTACGGCGACCCGCTCCAGCACCTCGCACGCCTGCTGCCGGGCGAGCAGCCGAGCGCCCAGGGGCTCGTGCCAGGCGGGCGCGCGGCCGTGCCCGTGACCGGCGGCCGTGGCGGCCTCGATCAGCTGCCGCGGGAGGGGCCGCCCGGCCGGATCCTTGGCGAGGCAGGCGGACATCAGGGCCGCCAACGCGGGGTCCACGGCGGCCAGTTCGGCCATGATCTCCTGCTTGGGCTCCTCGAAGGCGACCCGGTGCATCACGTCGACGCCCGTGCCGTCGCCGAACGGGGCGTGCCCGGTGGCGGCGTAGATCAGGCTCCCGGCGAGCGAGAAGACGTCGGAGGCGGTGTCGCAGCTGCCCTCGCGCAGATACTCCGGCGCCATGAAGGCGGGCGTGCCGACTCGGCTCCCGCTCGACGTGATGGCGCTGCCGTCGGCGGCCTGGGCGATGCCGAAGTCGATGACGTACACGCCCTGGAGGGACAGGATCACGTTGGACGGCTTCAGATCCCGGTGTACGACGTCGGCGGCGGCCAGCGCCGACAGCGCCTGACCCATCTCCGCGACCAGCCGCCACACCCCGGCGGGCTCCAGCCGGCCGCACTCGCGCACCGCCTCGGCGAGGTTCAGGCCGGGTAGGTACTGCGTCGCCATCCACAGCAGCGAGTCGTCGAACCCGGTGCCGAGCAGGTCCGGCGTCCGGGGCGTGTGCACCCGGGAGTGCACTGCGGCCTCCCGCTCGAAGCGCCGGCGGAACCGGGGGTCCTCGGCGTACTCGGGACGGATCACCTTGACGGCGGCGAGCCCGGGGGCGCCGTCGGCGGGGCGGGCGAGGTAGACGTGGCCCATACCGCCGCTGCCGAGGAGGCCGAGCGGGACGTAGGGCCCGATACGGCCCGGGTCGCTCGGCCTCATCGGACTGGCACCGGCCTGCTGCAGGGCGGCGCCGGCGGACGCCGGCGTGGGCTGCCGCTGGTCTGTCATCGATCCCCCGAGAGCTGCTCTTCCCAACGGTCGCTTGTGTCACGACGGTTGGTGCGAGGCTATCGCGTGGGGCGGGGGAGTGGCCCGAGGGCTGGTGGTCCCGCTCAGGTGTTCTTCGGGTACACGGTGTACTCGTGGCAGTCGGCGCATCCCTTGACCAGCGCCTTGTCGAACTTGCCGTGGGGGCTGTTGAGGGTGACCGAGCTCTTGTGGTGGTGCCAGTCGCCCCAGCTGTCCCCGTGGACTCGCACCCATACGTCGCCCTGGCAGCCGGTGTTGTACTTGATGCCGGTGGCCTTGACGGTGCTGAGGTCGAGCGAGTAGACGGACCCGCACGAACGGGTGTACATGAGCCATCCCCGCTCCTCTTCGAGGATCGCGTCGCGTGCGGAGGCCGGGGTGGTGGCGAGCATGAAAGCCGCGGCGACAGTGCCGAGGACGGTGATGGTGCGCTTGGCCATGAGGGTTCCTCCCGTTGTCGAAGCAGGTACCACTGTGGGACGGCGGAGGGCCGCGCGGTACCTCGAACGTTTCAGGGTCCGGACAGCTCGCACCACACCGTCTTGCCGGCGGGCGTCAGCCACACGCCCCAGCGTCGGGCGACCGCGTCGAGCAGGAGCAGGCCGCGGCCGGTCTCGTCGTCCTCGCCCGGGTGGCGGGCGATGAGCCAGGCGTGCGGATCGGGGTCGGTGACCTCCAGGCGGGTACGGCCGTCCGGGGTGCGGAACACGCGGACGGTCACCGGGGTGCTCTCGCCGACGTGCTTGATCACGTTGGCGAGCAACTCGCTGACGCAGAGCTCGGCTTCGGGGCAGGGTGCGCCGAGGTGCTCGCGCACGGCATGGCGTACCTCCGGTACGGCCTTGGGGAGCGCGAGGAGGTCCAGGACGAGCGGGTCGGTCACCGTTCAGCCGCCTTGCGGAGGGCGGCGGCCAGGGCCTCGGCGGTGGCGAGATTGCAGTTTCCGAGCGCGATGAGAGGGCGTGCGGGCAGCGCGGTGAAGGAGGGCAGGTCGACACCGAGGGAGGGGAGCGTGATGCCGTTCGCTTCCAGCGCGGTGCGGAGTTCTTCGAGGTGGGTGTCGGGCATGAGGGGAAGCCTCCGTGTGCGTTCTGTAGTGAACCGCTCACAGAGTGGCGGGGAGTTGCGTACCGTGAAAGGCGTTTCAGCTGCGCACGGCAAGTACGAAACGGCGGTGATGGGCTGTGCCCGCGAAGAAGGACCCTGACGCCTCGATGAACGTCCCCTGTTTCTACGGCGCCGAGTTGCGCTGGAAGAGAGAGCAAGCGGGGATGACGCTGGAGCAGTTGGCCGACGGGAGCTTCCGAGGGATCTCGTTCCTCAGCCAGATCGAGCGCGGGGAGCGGCGGATGCCGGTGGATCTGGCCCTGCATGTGGATCGCAAGCTCGAGACGGACGGGTTTTTCGAGCGGCGGTGCGAAGACGCGGCCAAGGCGAGGCTGACGGGGCATCCGCTGTACTTCCAGGACATCCCGGACCTGGAGAAGCAGGCGGAGACACTGGAGGAGTGGGGGCCCAATGTCATCCCAGGGCTTCTTCAGACCGGGGCGTACATGCGGGGGCTCATCCGGTACGGGGCGCCGTTGACGCCACCGGACAAGATTGAGGAACGCGTCCGTGCCCGGGTGGCGCGTGGGGAGCTGTGGAAACGCAAGGACCGCCCCGCCTATTGGGGCATCATCCGGGAGTCGGTCATCCGGCAGACCCCCCTTTCACCGGGGGAGATGGCCGAGCAGTTGGAGCACATCCTCGACGTGCTCCGGTCGACGCAGGGCGTTCTCCAGATCATTCCGGAAACGACGCCATGGCATCCCCTCAGGAACGGCATGGCGAAGATCATGACGTTCGCCGATGCCCCGCCGTTGGTGTGGTCGGAGGGCAGTTTCGATGGGCAAGTCGTCGACTTTCCGCCCCTCGTGAACGACTACCGAAGGTCGTACGATCTGCTCAGGGCCGTCGCACTCCCACCGGAGACGTCCCTTGACCTGATCGAAGACGCAGCGAGGACCTATAGACATGAAGTGCAGCAGGAGGGTTGACCTGACCTCCGCCGTCTGGTTCAAGAGCAGCTACAGCAACGAGGACGGTGCTGACTGCGTCGAAGTAGCTGACAACCTCCCCGGCATCACCCCCGTCCGCGACTCCAAGACCCCAGAGGGCCCAGTCCTCGCGTTCCCCCGCGATTCCTGGGCCCTCTTCATCGACGCGGTCCGGGCGTCCTAGGCGGCTCAGACCCTCTGCATATAGACCTCGTACCCGGTGGCGGTCCAGTACGAGGAGTCGCCGGGCTTCTTGGAGAAGTCGTCCTCGTCGCCCTGGGGGCAGGCCTGGGGCGAGTAGTCGGTGTCGGTCTTTCCGTTGGTGCCGTACCACTTGATGACGACCTGGGCGCAGTAGCCGTCGTCATCGAGGTCCTTGACCCAGCCGCTGGCGGCCGTGGTGGTGATGGTGCCCTCCGACGAACCCCACGACGTGGACTCGTCCCAGGTGCTCTGGGCTGTGAAGTCGCCGCTGGAGGCCACGAGGACCCAGCCGTCTCCCGGAGCTGCCTGCGGGGCCGGCGCGGCGGCGAGGGCGGGCACGGCCGAGCCTGCGAGGAGAAGCGCCGATGTGGCGGCTCCCAGGGCGGCCTTGCGCAGTATGGACATGTCTTCGCTCCCCGATTTCGATGTCGGTGGTCCGGTTGTTCTGGTCCCTTACGGTGAGGGCCCGGGGAGCAGGCCGGAACCTCGAACAATTCAGGGTGCGGCGGCTGACGATGCGTCCGCCTTCCGCAGCGCGCTCCACGTCCCGGGCCCCACGATCCCGTCCGCGTCCAGTCCCGCCCGCTTCTGGAACGTCACCACGGCACCGTGCGTGAGCGGGCCGAAGTCGCCGTCCACCTCGCCGACTTCCGTGATGCCGTGCAGGTACCGCAGCAGGCACTGCGCCTCGCGGACCTGGCTGCCGCCGTCGCCCCGCTTGATGGTGAACTCCCAGGTGCCGTTCCAGCCGGCGGTGTGGCCGCGGCCGTGGGCCTGGTCCTCGTACACCGCGGGCTTCTCGCAGGTGGGAGGTGCGGAGGTGGTGGGGGCCGAGTCACGGAGTGCGAGTGTCACCGCCGTAGCGCCCAGCACCGCCATCGCCACGACGGCGGCGACCAGCGCCGGACGCCGCCACCGCCGGGGCCGTAGCCTCGGCAGGCGGGCCGAGCGGGAGGTGCCCGCCGCCTCCTCCACGCGCCGCAGGAGAGACGCCGTGTCGTGAGCGACGCGCTCGCGGTGGGTGCGGGAGAGGCAGTCGGCCACGATGTCCCGCCAGGGTTCCGGGAGTTCGGGGGAGAGGCGCAGCTCCTCCACGCCCCTCGCATAGCGCGTCGCGGCGTCCGCGCGGGCCTCCGCCGAGCCTCCGGAGAGGGGGAAGGTGCCCGTGAGGACGACGTGCGCCAGGACGCCGTAGGCCCAGATGTCGGCGGTCGGGCGGATCCGCGTGCCGCGCTCGTCGACCTCCGGCCACAGCAGTTCCGGCGGGGTGTAGTCGGGCGTGGCGAAGGCGGGCGCGTAGGCGTGCGTGCCCTCCAGCTCCGCGGCCATGTTGAAGTCGGCGAGCCGTACCGAACCATCCGCCATCAGCAGCACGTTGGCCGGCTTCAGGTCGCCGTGCAGCCAGCCCGCGTGATGCAGCTGGTGCATGCCCTCGCAGATCTGCGCGAGCAGGGCCGGGCCCGACTCCGGTCTCGGGTCGTGTTCCAGTACGGCGTCCAGGGAGCCCTCGGCCCGTTCGAGTACGAGGACGGTGGCGCCGTCGAGTTCGGGGTGGTCCGGGTCGTCGACGGTCAGGGTGTCGTACATCCGGATCAGCCGGGGTGCACGCAGGCGCCCCAGCAGCTCCACCTCCCTTTCGGCCAGATCGCGCAGGTGGCGCAGCTGGCGTGGGGTGCGGGTGCCGGTGGCCAGGAACTTCAGGGCGGCCATGGGCGGCAGCTCCGGGTCCGGTAAGTCCGTGAGCCGGGCCGCGTAGACCGTGGCGAACGCGCCGGAACCGAGGGGCTCGCGCACCTCCCACGGGCCGATCCGGTAGCCCTTCGGGACGGGAACGGGATAGGCCGCCTGCCCGGTCACCGGACCGCCTGGGCCGTCGCCGCTGTCAGCACGGTCAGGTCGTCCTCGCGGACCAGGTCGAAGCGGAGCGCGAGCGAGACCAGCGATTCCTTCTTGCCGTTGACGCGCCGGCCGGGCTCGGCGGTGTCGGGGCCGGGGCGCAGCCGCAGTTTCAGGGCCAGGTAGTCGATGTTCCAGTAGACGGTCGAGCGGCTGACCGTCGGCCAGGACGGACGCAGTCGCTCCACCAGCTGCTCCACCGTCGGCAGCGGGGCGTGCGGCTCGCCGCGAAGTCGGGGCTCGCACAGGGCGGCCAGCACCGCGAAGTAGCGGCTGGTGCGGTCCAGGACGAACGCCGGGGCCGTCGCAGGGCCGGTCAGTCCCCGGCGGTCGGCACTGCGGAAGGCGTGGCGTGGCGCCCAGACGTCGAAGGTGAGCAGGTCGCCCGCGGCGGGCAGGACCACCCGCGCGAACTCGAACGGCACGGGGGCTTCCAGCCGGCCCGGTGCGATCTTGAGGTGTTCCCCGGCGCCCTCCGGGTTCTCCACGACGTAGGTCTGGTCCTCGCTGAGGTTGCTCAGCATCCAGAAGGAGCGGTGCGCCGTGATCTCCCCGGCGACCCGGGCCACCCCCTGATGCGCGATGGTCAGGCCGCTGTCCGACGCGGCCCTGCCGAACACGAGCCGCTCGCCGGTTGCGATCCTGACTTGGTCGTCCACACTCCCGCACGCAGGCGGTACGACGATGACGCTGTACATGGAGCCGTCCCCCTCAAGATCCCCAGTTCAACGTTCAAGCATGGGCAGGGTAAGGGGTGCCTCGGCTCGACTCCGAAGCTTTCGGCCGACATGGCGCGTCGCGGTCACGGTGCCACCGGCTCCGCGCGAGCGGTACCTGAGAAGTCACAGGGTCACTCCTTGCCCGGCGGGGTGTACTCCTTGAGGTAGTGGGCGACGCGGGCGGCGTAGTCGCGGTACTTCGGGGGAACACCGCCCGCGTTGTTCACCACCTTGGTCGAGGTGCGGTAGGCGGCCGCCAGCAGGACCTGGCGGTCGCCGGACAGGCCGGTCTGATGCAGGAGCGGTTCCATGTAGCAGAGGTAGCGGCCCACGGCGGGGATGGACTCCTCCGGCGTGAGGGGAGGCCTGGGGGTTTCGGTCGCCGGGACGCCGTCCGCGCGGATCCACCAGCGCAGCAGACTCGGCGTCCAGCGGGCGATGCCGTACTCGCCCTCCTTGCCGACGGAGGGGTCGGACAGGTCCGGGTCGAAGTTGCTCTCCGCTTTCAGCAGGGCGGCGATCAGCGCGGGCGCGACCTCGGGCTGGACGCAGTCGTGGGCCGAGTCGACGATGAGGCGCCGGTAGGCCACCGGGATGCCCTTGTCGGTACGGAGTTCGGCGGCGCCGTAGTTGGCGGTCGTGACCTTCGTGTTCTCGCCGCCCGGGTTCCCGCCGTCGCCCGTACCGCCACCGGCCCAGTTGCTGATGCCGTAGCCCAGGGCGGACACCGCCACCACGGCACTCACCGCGGCCAGCATCGTCGTACGGCGGGAGCGGCGGCGGGGGAGCAGGGCGCGCGGCAGACGCGGTGAGCGGCCCGTGCCGGCGGCGGCCTCCACTCGGCGCAGCAGGTCCTGCGTGCCGACGCGGTCCTCGTGGGTGCGGGTCAGACAGTCGCGGACGATCTCCCGCCAGTCCTCCGGCAGTTCGGGGGACAGCCGCAGCTCGTCGGTGCCGCGCGCATAGGCGGCGGCCGCGTCACGGCGGGTCGACGGGGTGGCGCCCGGCAGCGGGAAGGAGCCGGTCAGCAGCAGGTGGGCCAGGACGCCGAAGGCCCACACGTCCGCCGAGGGGCGGATCCGGCGGCCCCGCTCACCGATCTCCGACCACAACAGCTCGGGCGGGGTGTAGTCGGGCGTCGAGAACGCGGGCGTGTACGCGTGCGTGCCCTCCAGCTCCGCGGCCATGTTGAAGTCCGCGAGCCGGGCCGAACCGTCCGCCATCAGCAGCACATTGGCCGGTTTGAGGTCACCGTGCACCCAGCCCGCGTGATGCAGCTGCGCAAGACCCTCGCAGATCTGCGCGAGCAGCGCCGGACCCGCCTCGGGGCGCGGGTCCGCCGCGAGCAGGGCGGACAGGGAGCCCTCCGCCTTCTCCAGTACGAGGACGGTGGCGCCGTCGAGGGCGGGGCGGGCCGGGTCGTCGACGGTGAGGGTGTCGTACATCCGGATCAGCCGTGGCTGCTTGAGCCGGCGGTGCAACTCGACCTCGCGCTCGATGAGTTCGCGCAGGTGGGTGAGCTGGCGGGGGGTTCCGGTGCCGGTGGGCAGGAACTTCAGGGCTGCCGTGGCGGGCTGCGTCTCGTCGTCGCCGACGCGTCTGGCCTCGTAGACGCTGCCGAACGCGCCCGTGGCGATCGGCTCCCGCACCTCCCACACGCCCACCCGGTACCCCCTGGGCACCGGCACGGCGTAGGGCTCGGTCACCGGACCACCCGGCCGGGGGCGGCCTCTTTGAGCACGATGAGATCGTCCTCCCGTACGAGATCGAACCGGAGGGCCAGCGACACCAGTGACTCCTTCTTGCCGTTGAGGCGCGGGCCGGTGTCCGCCGTCTCCGGGCCGGGCTTGAGGCGCAGTTTCACGGCGAGGTAGTCGATGTTCCACTGCACCGAGGTGCGCGAGGCGGCCGGCCAGGTGGGGCGCAGCCGGTCCACGACCTGCTCGACGGTGGGCAGCGCGGCGTGCGGTTCGCCGCGCAGGCGGGGTTCGCAGAGGGCGGCGAGGACCGCGAAGTACCGCTTCGTGCGGTCGACGGAGAAGGCGGGCGCGGTGGTGGCGCCGTCCGGACTGCCCTCGGAGCTGAGGTAGTCGTGGCGCGGCGCCCACACCTCGATGGCCAGCAGATCGCCGGCGGCGGGCAGCACGATCCGCGAGAACTCGAACGGGATCGGGGCATCGAGCCGCCCCGGCCCGACCTTGATGTGCTCACCCGCGCCTTCCGGGTTCTCGACGACGTACGTCTGCTCCCGGCTGAGGTTGCTCAGTATCCAGAAGGCGCCCTGCGCGGTGATCTCACCGGCTCTGCGGGACACCCCGTCGTGCACGATCGCGAGGTCGTTGTCGGAAACGGATCGCCCGAAGCCGAGCCGCTCGCCGGGCGCCAGCCTGTGCTGGGTGCGTTGGCTCTCGTCCTCCGTGGTCGGCGGAGGTACCACAATGATGCTGTACAAGGTGCGTCTCCCCGTGCCTGACGGCTACCCACGTCAGAGTAGGGCGACGCAGCCGGGCCGTGTCCCCCTCGAACAGGTGAGACACGGCCCTCGGCTGTTATTTGGCGTGAACTGTGCCCCGGCTGCCGCGGTATTCCGTGAAGGTCCGGTGTGCGTCAGTAGCGCGGGCGGTTGAACCAGGCGGACGCGGCGCCGTTCACCATCGAGGCGAGGATGATGCCGGCGATGGCGAGGGAGATCAGCCCGCCAAAGGTGGAGGAGCCGCCCCCGCCGTTCACCGTGTTGACGAGGCCGCCGAGGATCATCAGCGAGGCGTACACGATCGTGGTGACGCGGATGCCGCTGCCGCCGTTCTTGAACTTCACGCCCAGGAAGATGGAGAGCGCTCCCAGGCCGATGAAGAGAGCCGCGAGCAGGAAGCCGAGACCGGCCAGGCTGTCGGTGCTGTCACCCGAGCCGACACCGTTGGAGACGTCCTGGAGGGCACCGACGGCGACACCCGCGAAGAGGCCGCCCAGGATCTGGAAGCCCGCGAGGATGAAGAGGAAGACGCGGGCCGTCTTCATCAGACCCGGCATCTCCATCGGCATCATGGCGCCGCCCGGGTAGCCGGGGTAGCCGGGGTAGCCCGGCTGACCCTGCGGGTAGCCGTAAGCGGGCGGCTGCTGCGGAGCGCCCTGCGGGTAGCCGTAACCGGGCTGACCCTGTGGCTGCTGCGGCGGGTAACCGGGCTGGCCCTGGGGAGGCGGGCCGTAAGGGTTGTTCGGGTCGCCGAAACTCATGGCGGTCTTTCCTCCGTTGTCCGAGTGCGGGGACGCGCGGCACGGTGCGGAGGAAAGTTGACTGATGCGGTTCGTCCCCCCGGTACAGCCCGCGGCACTGCAGTCACATCGTTCTTTAGTCGGCTCTTACTTGTCCAGCCGCATTCCCTATGTGTTGTGCAAGTGCAACATCGCTGATCATGGGCGGATACGGGGGTAGATGGGGTGACGCAGGCCACGTGGGACCCGGATTGGAACCGGGAGGGCGTCATCCAGGAAGATGGGAGTCATGACCGCCCAGATTCTCGATGGCAAGGCCACCGCAGCCGCGATCAAGTCCGACCTGACCGCCCGCGTGGCGGCGCTGAAGGAGAAGGGCGTCACGCCCGGACTCGGCACGGTCCTGGTCGGGGACGACCCCGGCAGCCAGAAGTACGTCGCCGGCAAGCACCGCGACTGCGCCCAGGTGGGCATCGCCTCCATCCAGCGTGAACTGCCCGCGACCGCGACCCAGGAGGAGATCGAGGCCGTCGTCCGCGAGCTGAACGAGGACCCGGCCTGCACCGGTTACATCGTCCAGTTGCCGCTGCCCAAGGGCATCGACGAGAACCGCATCCTGGAGCTGATGGACCCGGACAAGGACGCCGACGGCCTGCACCCGATGAACCTCGGCCGCCTCGTCCTGAACGAGCCGGCCCCGCTGCCCTGCACCCCGAACGGCGTCCTCACGCTCCTGCGCCAGTACGGCGTGGAGATCAAGGGCGCCGAGGTCGTCGTCGTCGGCCGCGGTGTGACCATCGGGCGTCCGATGCCGCTGCTGCTGACCCGGCGCAGCGAGAACGCGACCGTGACCCAGTGCCACACCGGCACCCGTGACCTGGCCTCGCACCTGCGCCGCGCCGACATCATCGTCGCCGCCGCGGGCTCGGCCCACCTGGTCAGGCCCGAGGACGTGAAGCCGGGCGCGGCCGTCCTCGACGTCGGCGTCTCGCGCAACGCTGACGGCAAGATCGTGGGCGACGTCCACCCCGGCGTCGCCGAGGTGGCCGGCTTCATCTCCCCGAACCCCGGCGGCGTGGGTCCGATGACCCGGGCGCAGCTGCTGGTCAACGTGGTCGAGGCGGCGGAGCGCAGTGTCGGCTGAACCGGGCGCCGGAAAGGCGGAGGAGATCCAGGCCATCGAGGAGACCGACGACATCGAGGTCCGGGATCCGGTGAGCGCGCCGGACGCGGAGGGCAGGCCCCGTCGGACCACCCGCCGCTTCCCGCTCTTCACCCGGGACACGGCCCGCCCCGAGGGCGGCGGCCGCGCGGCGTCCGGCGACCTGCCGGCGCCCGCCCGGCAGTGGCCCGTCCTCGTCGTCCTCGGACTGGTCGGGGTCGGGCTGCTGGTCACCGCGCTCGACGTGTTCCGCGCCGGCACGCTGCTGATCGGCGGGGCCCTGCTGGCCGGTGCGGTGATGCGGTGGCTGCTGCCGAGCGTCGGCATGCTCGCGGTGCGCTCGCGCTTCACGGACATCGTGACGTACGGCGTGCTGGGCCTCACGATCGTGCTGCTGGCGCTGATGGCGCAGCCGGACCCGCTGCTGAGGCTGCCGTTCCTGAAGGACGCGCTGCACTTCACGGTGGAGAACTAGCCCGCGGAAAACCCTGCGCGCGACGGCGGCCCGTCCTCTCCCCCGAGGAAGGACGGACCGCCGTCTGCGTCAACCCTCGGGCACGGTGAACCCGCTGTTCAACGCCTGTCAGTGCGCTGTGGCACGGAAGTGACCGTTCCGCTACGTCGGACACGTCGGGGAACCAAGGCGCCGTGTCGTGTCGTCACCCGATCGGGTCTGGTTCGGAGGTGAGCGATGGGTGCGTGGCAGCCGCTGCCCGACGATCTGCCGTCGGAGGTGCGGCACTTCGTGGTGCAGTTGCGGCAGCTCAAGGACCGTACGGGCCTGAGCCTGGTCGCGCTGGGCGCGCGTACCGCGTACAGCAAGTCCTCCTGGCAGCGCTACCTCAACGCCACCCAGCCCCCGCCCCGGCAGGCGGTCGTCGCCCTGTGCCGGGTGGCGGGGGTCGGCAAGGAGGAGGCCGAACGCTTCGGGGTGCGCTGGGAACTGGCCGTGCAGGCCTGGCCGAAGCCCGTCACGGTGCCCGGGAAGCCGGATGCGACGGGAGAGGCGGGGGAAGCGGGGGAGACCGCGGGCCGTGCGGGCGCCCGCGGTGAGCAGTACGCCGACGAGGAGTACGAGGACGATCCCACGCTGCCCTGGTGGGACGCGCCGCCCAAGGAGACCGGGCCGCCGTCGCGCCGCCTGCTGATGGTCGCCGTCGTACTCGTCGTGGTGCTGGTGCTGGCGGCCGTGATCGGGGCCGTTGCGCTGGGGTGAGCCCGATGGGACGGCGGCGTCGGACTTGCCCGAATACGGCGCATGTGACGTGAGTGATCTTTTATGTGCGTTCTGTGTGTCGATGTGTTGACAAGTTCGCGCATTTGCAAGGAATTCGTTCAGTGGGCGGGCTAGCGTGGTCGAGCGGGACGTCCGGGGCGTCCCGCTCGTCTGTAAGGGCTGTAAGGGCTTACTGCCAGGGTTGTGTCGGCCGGCAAGGGGAGCCGGTGGAACACTGGACGCGGTTGGACGGGCGTGCGACGGTGCATGCCCGCAGTCCCAATGCTCCCGTGCGCCCCCACCCCGGGAACTGAGATCCTTACGTGGCGCATCCCTGTGGGTAGCCACATCGGGGACTCGGCAGAGGGCACCACGCGCGGCGGAACGCGAGAAACACCAGCACGAACCGGGGGGAAGAGGGGGGAAGCAATGCCTCGTTGGAGGGCCTTGCCGGATGAACTCGATCCGCAGGTCAGGGAGTTCGCGAGCCAGTTGCGTCGGCTCGTGGACCGCAGCGGTCTGAGCGTCGCGGCGTTGGCCGACCGCACGGGATACAGCAAGACGTCCTGGGAGCGGTACCTGAACGGGCGGCTCCTTGCGCCCAAGGGCGCGATCGTGGCGCTTGCCGAGGTCACCGGTACGAATCCGGTTCACCTGACGACGATGTGGGAGCTCGCCGAACGTGCCTGGAGCCGTTCGGAGATGCGCCACGACATGACCATGGAAGCCATCCGGATCTCCCAGGCCCGCGCGGCGCTGAGCGAGTTCGGAGCGCCGCCCGCGAACGCCAAGGGGGGCGCGAAGGCGGCCAAGGGCTCACGCCGCGGCGGCAGCGCCACGGCCGCGCCCACGCCCGGGGTGGCGGGTCCGGCCGGTGTGGCACCGACCGTGCCGCCGTCGGTGCCCGTGCAGCCCAAGGCGCCGGAGGTGCGGGACGCGGTGGTCCGGGATGCTCCGGTGCGGGGGTCCGGCGGGGGTGACGTCCGCGAGGAGGAGTCCTCCGGGGCCAACTCGTGGGGCCTGGCGGGGTATCGAGGGCCGTCCCAGCCGGGGAGCCGTACGACGGGAGCCTCCGCGGCATCCGGCGCGTCCGGTATGTCCGGCGCATCCGGTGTGTCCGGGCCGTCCGTGGCGGAGTCGGGTGCCGCGTGGACGCCGGGGACGCCGAGTCCCTACGGCGAGCCTCCGCGGGGGCCTCGTCCCGGCAGTCGCCGCGCCGGTGGGGGCGGCGGGAAGCGGCGGTTGACGATGTTCCTCGCGGGCGTCGTCGGTGTGCTCGTGGTGATCGCGGCGGTGTTCTTCCTGACCGACGGCGTCGGCGGGAAGAAGAACGAGGACGCCGCCAAGTCGCCCTCGCCGACCACCTCGACCGACACCGACCTGCCGGTCGGCGTGAAGTGCAGCGGTGACTCCTGCACCGGCAAGGACGCGGAGGCCATGGGCTGCAGCGGTGACCTCGTGACCACCGCCAAGACCGCGACCGTCGGCGCGGCCGTGGTCGAGGTGCGCTACAGCGAGACGTGCGGCGCGGCGTGGGGGCGTATCACCCAGGCCGCGCAGGGCGACGAGGTGGCCGTGACGGTCGGCAAGGCGAAGGAGACCGGGTCGATCACGGTGGCCGGCGACACGATCGCGTACACGCCGATGGTGGCCGTGAAGGACGCGGGCGAGGCAATCGCCTGCGCGACGCTGGCCGCCGGCACGGAGGGGTGCACGCAGTAGGGCGGCGCCGCTGAGGCCGAAGGGAACCGGGGGGAGGGTGCCGCCTCCCCCCGGTTCCCGTTTCCAGGGGAAAAGAAATCCCCCGCGGCAGGAATGGCCCCCGGCAAAGTGGGCACGCGCACGGTACCCCCACGGGAGTCCGGCATCGGTACCCCCACAGGCGGCCGCCCAGGTTTCCCTCTCCCGGACCGGGCGGCCGCCCCTTTTTGCCGTACTGATGGTCATCCTGTGGGGTGGGCCACAGGGACCCGGCCGTGCGGGATACCGGAGGCGCGATAGCCTGACCGGTGGATCTCTCGACGCCAAGAGATCGATCATCTCAGGGCCCAGGTCCCGCACCCCGGGGGCAGAGACGCCCCATCGCCAGCTGTCATACGGAGAACGCCATGACCCGCACTCCCGTGAACGTCACCGTCACCGGCGCGGCCGGCCAGATCGGTTACGCCCTGCTCTTCCGCATCGCCTCCGGCCAGCTGCTCGGCGCGGACGTGCCGGTCAAGCTGCGTCTCCTGGAGATCACGCCCGCGCTGAAGGCTGCCGAGGGTACGGCCATGGAGCTCGACGACTGCGCGTTCCCGCTGCTCCAGGGCATCGACATCAGCGACGACCCGAACGTCGCCTTCGACGGCGCCAACGTCGCCCTCCTCGTCGGCGCCCGCCCCCGCACCAAGGGCATGGAGCGCGGTGACCTGCTCTCCGCCAACGGCGGCATCTTCAAGCCGCAGGGCAAGGCCATCAACGACAACGCCGCGGACGACATCAAGGTCCTCGTCGTCGGCAACCCGGCCAACACCAACGCGCTCATCGCGCAGGCCGCCGCCCCGGACGTACCGGCCGAGCGGTTCACCGCGATGACCCGCCTCGACCACAACCGCGCGCTGACCCAGCTCGCGAAGAAGACGGGTTCGACGGTCGCCGACATCAAGCGCCTGACGATCTGGGGCAACCACTCCGCCACCCAGTACCCGGACATCTTCCACGCCAGCATCGCCGGCAAGAACGCCGCCGAGGTCGTCAGCGACGAGAAGTGGCTCGCCGAGGACTTCATCCCGACCGTCGCCAAGCGCGGCGCGGCGATCATCGAGGCCCGCGGCGCCTCCTCGGCGGCCTCCGCCGCCAACGCCGCCATCGACCACGTCCACACCTGGGTCAACGGCACGGCCGACGGCGACTGGGTGTCGATGGGTATTCCGTCCGACGGTTCCTACGGCGTGCCGGAGGGGCTCATCTCCTCCTTCCCCGTCACCACCAAGGACGGCAAGTACGAGATCGTCCAGGGCCTGGAGATCAACGAGTTCTCCCGCGCCCGGATCGACGCCTCCGTCGCCGAGCTGGCGGAGGAGCGCGAGGCGGTCCGCGCCCTCGGCCTCATCTGAGCCACCCGCGCCAGGCGCGTCAGCCGCGGGCCCCGTTCCGGTTTCTTCCGGGGCGGGGCCCGCGGGCGTCTACTCCCGCGTCGGCACGCCGACGTCCGTGAAGATGTCCCGCGCCTCCTGCCCCCGGCCGAGGATCAGGAGGGTGCGGGCCTCGCCGAGGCGGTGGCCGGTGCGGCGGTGGATGGCCAGGGCCTCCTTGCCCAGGGCGGCGGCTGTGGTGTGCGATCCCTGCGATGTTGCCGTCGCCGACAGGGCGGTGAGGGCCTGGCCCTCCACCACGCCGAACGCGTGGTCGCGGGCCAGGGTCAGGGCTTGTTCGGCGTGGGCGCGGGCGTCGTCGTAGCGGCCCATTTGCTGCTGTACGAGGGAGAGGCCCAGGACGCATTCCGCCTCGATGCGTCTGTAACCCGCCTCGCGGGCCAGGGCCACAGCCTGGCTGCCGGCTCGCATCGACCGGTCGAGACTGCCCAGCTTTCGGTGGGCGCCGGCGATCGTGTCCAGGATGCCGGCCTGAATCCAGCGCCGCGCTCGGCCCTTGCCCATCGCCAGGGCGCGCTCGGCCTGTTCAAGCGCCTCGTCGTCGTGGCCCAGCTCGATGTTGATCCGCGCGACGAGGTTCAGCATCATCGCGCTGTCACTGCGATGGCCGCCCCTCCTCGACGGGGTGACCCAGGGCGCGAGGGTCTCAAGGCCGTCGGTCAGACGGCCGAGTTCCCAGTACACCCAGCCCAGATTCGGCAGAACCAGGCCGTTGCCGTTCCAACCGACTTCCTGGTTCCGGCTGATGGCCGATTCGAGGTGCTCGGCGGCCTCGCTCAGTCGGCCCAGATCCCGGCAGGTCACACCGAGAACGACCAGCCCCAACGCTTCGAGGTGACGGTTCCCTGCCGCGCGGGTGAGCCGTAGGCCGGCGGTGACATGCTCGTGCGAACTGCGGAGGCGCGCCATGCCCCACTCGGTCTGGGCCAGGCCGCCGAGCCCCGCTGCCTCACCGGTCGCCCAGCCGAGTTCCCGGCTGATCTCGCATGCGCGCGTGTTGTGTTCCAACGCCTGCCCGCCGTGCCCCCGGTCCGACTTGAGCAGTCCTAGGCTGCTGTGCATGGCGACTTGGCCGAACAGGTCGCCTTCGGCCGTGGCGGCGTCCAACCCCGTCTGTGCCGTGGCCTGCCATGTCGCCCGCGGCAGGTGCAGCCAGAAGTCGCCGATCAGTGCGTTCGCCAGGTGCCAGGCGACCGGGCGGGGGCCGTATCGGCCGGCGTGGTTGATGATGGCGAGCAGGTTCGCCCGCTCCGCATCCAGCCACCGTCCGGCGTCCGCAGCCGACGGAACGGCCGGCTGATCACCCGCTACGAGTTCCGGCGGCAGCTCCGGGAAGAGCCAGCTTCCCCCGGTGGCCCGGGCGGCGCTGAGGTACCAGAGCAGGAGCCGCTTCACCGCGGCGTCCCGATCCGCCGGCGGCTCCTCCACCCGCGCCTGCTCCCGCGCGTACTCGCGGAGCAGATCGTGGAACCGATACCGCCCCACCGCCGCCGCCTCGATCAGATGCGCGGCGGCCAGCCCTCCGAGCAGACGCCGGGCCTGCGACACCGGTACGTCCAGCAGCGCCGCCGCCACCTCCACGGTGAAATCCGCGCCGGGAAACAGCCCGAGCAGCCGGAACAGCCGCTGAGCCCCGGGCGACAGGACCCGGTACGACGCGGAGAAGGCCGTACGCAAAGGGGAGTTGCCGGTGTCGTCCGGTGCCAGGGCCTGCAGCCGGTCGCCCTCCGACATCTCGGCGACCAGGTCCGCCAGGCGCAGGCCCGGATCGCCGGCCAACCTCGCGGCAGCGACCCGCAGGGCCAGCGGAAGGCTGCCGCACAGCCGGATCAACTCCTCGACCACTTCGGACGGTTCCGCCGAGAGGCGATCGGTGCCGAGGGCCTCGCCCAGCAGGGCGCGGGCCTCCTCCGGCAGCAGGAGGTCCAGGGGCAGGGCGTGTGCGCCGTCGTGGGCCACCAGGTCGCCGAGCCGGTTGCGGCTGGTGACGACGACGCAGCAGGACGCGCTCCCCGGGAGCAGCGGACGCACCTGCTCCGCCGACGCCGCGTTGTCCAGCAGGACGAGCAGACGCCGGCCCGCCAGCAGGCTCCGGTACACGCGTGCCTGCGCCTCGTCGGTCGGGGGGATCTCCGACGCCTCCAGGCCCAGGCTCCGCAGCAGCAGCTCCAGGGCCTCGCCGGACGCGAGGGGCGGCCGGTCGTGGTCGAAGCCGTGCAGGTTGACGTACAGCTGGCCGTCGGGGAAGCGGGACCGCGCCTGGTGGGCCCAGCGCACGGCCAGGGCGGTCTTGCCGATGCCCGCGGCGCCGCCGATCGCGGAGATCACGACCGTGTTCGCCGGGCCGCTGTCCAGCAGTGCGTGCAGGCGGGCGAGTTCGTCGGTGCGGCCCGCGAAACCGGCGGCGTCGTGGGGCAGTTCGGCCGGTACCCCGGAACGTCGCGGGGTCGGTGCGGCCAGCGTCGGGTCGTTGGTGACGATGAGCTGGTGGAGGGCCTGCAGCTCCGGCGACGGGTCGACGCCCAGGTCCTCGGCGAGGCGCTTGCGGACGGCGTCGTAGTGGAGGAGGGCCTCCGCCGGTAATCCGCATCGGTACAGGGCCGTCAGCAGCTGCCCCGCCAGTCGCTCGTCCAGCGGGTGGGCGGCGGCCAGCTCCCGCAGCCGGGGGAGGATCTCGCTGTGGCGCGCCCTGCGCAACTGCACCTCGTGGTACCTGAGCCAGCCGTCGATGCGCTCCCCGGCCAGACCGGCACGGGTCGTGTCGGCCCACGCTCCTGTCACCCCGGACAGCGGCTCGCCGCGCCACAACTCCAAGGCGCCCTGCAGGAGTTCGGCCGCCCGGTCGTCGTCGGAGTCCCGGGCACGGGCGACGAGATCACGGAAGCTGTACAGGTCGACACGCTCGTCCGGCACCCGTAGCTCGTAGCCACCCGAGACCCGGTTCAGCCGTATGTCCTTCGCCGCCGGGCCGGACCCGCCCAGCGCGGTCTTCAGGCGGCCTATGTAGCCGTAGACCACGTTGCGCACCGAAACGGGCGGATCGTCGCCCCAGACCCGGTCGATGAGTGTCTCGATCGGTACGACGCGGTTGGCCTCCATGAGGAGCACCGCGAGCACGCACCGCTGGCGAGGGCGGCCGACGTCGATCGCGGCCCCGTCCGCCCACGCCTGTACCGGTCCCAGCAACCGGATCTCCACCGGTCCGTCCTTCCCTAGGCCCTGTCCTCCGAGCGGTCATGGTCCAGGGCGTACGACCTGCGCGTACAGGTTTCCTCAACATTCCCTCGGCTCCCCCTCGGAAAGCTGACAGCCGTACACCACGGGACCCTGCACATTGGAGTACAGCCGTGAAGGTCTCGAACCCTTCCCGCCCCATGCCCCCCGCCCGCCTCACCGTCCCCTCACCCCTCCACCACCACGCCATCACCGCTGTCACAGCCCAAACCCGAGTTTTCGCCAACTCTCCATCCGTTGACCGAATCCCGGCCTCGATGCGGTCTCTTGTTCGAGTGTCGGGTCTGACCTCACGATCGTTCCTTCGGACGCGGGCGAGGTGGACACGGCCTGCGGCGGTCCCGGCGTGGCGGCGCGCGGAGGGGGCGCGCGGCGACGGGGCGACCAACCTGGCATTCCGCAACTACCGGCCAGTACCCCCGGTATGGCGCAATCCGCTCGGCGTGAACCTTCGCCCTGCCACCATCAACACCCATCGAAATTCCAGGCGTCCGGACTGCGGCGGGGGACTGGCCATGGGGCTGCTCGGAAATGAGCTGGCGTTCGCACAGACGCTGACTCCCCAGGAGCACGAGGGCGTCATGGCTCTCGGTCATCGGAAGCGCTATCCGGCCGATACCCATCTGCTCACAGAGGGGGACCGGTCCAGTCACGTCTTGATCATCATTCGGGGGTGGGTGACGGTGTCCGTGGCGACGGACCGTGGGGCCACCCGGCTGATACTCGGCCTGCGCGGCCCGGGTGAACTGCTGGGTGAGATGGCCGCGTTGGACCAGCATCCCCGCAGTGCCACCGTGCGTGCGCTCGGTCCCATAGAGGCCCAGGTCATATCCGGGGACGCGTTCCGCCGCTTTCTCATCCTGTATCCCCGGGTGAGCGCTCTGGTGATGCGTCAGCTCACCGGCCGGCTCCGCAGCGCCGACCAGGAACGGTCCGCGCTCGCCTCGCTCACCGTGCTCCAACGCCTCGCCGGCCGGCTCATCGAGCTGTCGGGCGTCGACCCCTCCGGCCCCTACGCCCCTTCCGCGGCGGGCCCGTCGAGTGCCGCCGCCTCCGGCCCCGCCGTCCAGCTGGCCCAGGACGAGCTGGCCGCCACGATAGGGGCCACCCGGGAAGCCGTCGCCAAGGCACTGCGGCTGCTGCGCACCCAGAACATCGTGCGCACCGGCAACCGGATGGTGCAGATCCTCGACCCCGCGCTGCTCGCCCTCCTCGCGGACGGTCATCAGGAGTAGACCCACGCCCCGCCGTGTGTAAACGGCTACAGACGCCTCTCGTCCCGGGCCCGACCCTGATGAGGCGGGACCCCTCCCACGGACGACCGTCCAGGCTGGCTGTGCGGACCACCTCCTCGGCCATGACGGACCACCTCTTCGGCAGCGAACAGAACACGCCAAGCGAACAGAACATGCAGGGGGCACGGGTGAACCACGACGCATCGGAACTCACCGAGGCGCACTACGAGTTGGTGATCAGCGTCGACGCCAGACGTTCCGGCGAGTACGACGACGTCGACAAGCAGCGGATGCGCGCCCGGATCTACCAGGTGGTGGAGACGGCGTTCACCCACGCCAAGTTCGCGCGGGACGCCGTACATCTGGAGGACCGCGGCGACGGCGTGCTGGTGTCCGTCGCCGGGCGGATCGCGGCGAGCCGGCTGCTCGGCCTGTGGCTGATCGAGGCGCACGAGAAGCTGCGGGACGTCAACCGCGACCTGGCCGTCCCGCTCGGGCTGCGCGTCGGCATGCACGTCGGCCCGGTCCGCCATGACGACCGGGGCATCAGCGGACGCGCCGTCGACCTCGCCTGCCGGTTGGCCGACTCGTCCGTCGCCCGGCAGCTCCTCGACGCCGAGAAGGCCGACCTCGTGCTGGTGACCTCCCAGTCCCTGTACGAGGACGTGGTCGGCGCCGGCGGCAAGTTCATCGAGCCCGCGCACTACGCCCCGGCCCGGCTGGAGCTCAAGGAGGGCGAGGTCACCGCCTGGTTCCACCTGCCCGGCCGGCCCGCCCCGGAGATCCCCGAGTCCGCGCCTGCCGCGCCGGTGCCGGCGCCCGCCGGGAGCCCCCCGCCCATCGGCGACGACGGGCTCGACGACGAGCCGGACGGCGACGAAGACGACTTCGAGGCCGTGGACATGTCCGGCCATCGGCCCGGCCACGTCGGGATTCATCAAAACGTCAGGCGTGACGCCTTCCATAACGAGAGCAACGTCTACCACGGGCCCGTGCAGATGGGCGGGTCCGGCAACCAGGTCACCGAGCAGGGGAGGGGCTGAGCCGAGTGAGCGACGACGAGCAGGCGGGTGGCGCGGCCGACGACGCCTCCGAGCAGCCCGGCGCGGGACGGTCGTCCGACGACGGCAGGAAAGGTGGGGACGGCAGGAAAGGCGGGGACGACAAGAAGGGCGACCGGGACGACCGTAAGCGCGACCGGGACGACAGGAAGGGCGGGGACGACCGGAAGCAGGACGACCGGGACAGCGGCGACGAGGACGCCTCCGACGGCGAGAAGTCCGCCGAGGACGAGGAAGCGGAGAAGGAGAAGGAGCGGGAGAAGGAACGGGAGCGCGCCGCCGGGCGGTTCAAGGAGCGCACCCGCGACCCCCTCGCCGACGACCAGGGCGAGGACGGGCCCACCGACCTCGCCGCCGCCGCGCGCACCCGCCGCGCCACCCGGCAGCTGTTCGACGTCCACCGCGACCTGATCAGCTTCGCCCACTCGCGGCTGCAGAGCGCCCACATCGGCGACAACATCAACCTCATGCTGGGCGCCCGCCGCCCCGGCGCCGGCATGCGCAGCGGCCCCGTCCCCGAGGAGGAACTGCGCAGGCTGCGCCGGGCGCACGTGCCGCCGGAGGGGTACGTACGGCTGCGCAACGCGCTGCGCGCCCGACGGTTGCTGGTGCTCGGCGCCGCGCCCGGCACGGGACGCACCAGCACCGCGCTCTCCCTGCTCGACGAGGTCACCACCTCGGCCGCGAACGGCACCGACGCCGAGCCCGAGGCCCGCGTGCGCCGGGTCGATTCGGACGGCGGCATCCGGCAGTTGGCCGAGACGCTCGACGGCGAGGGCGGTCAGGCCTGGCACGGCACCGGCCATCTGCTGGAGCTGTCCCTGACCCGGCCCGACGCGCTGCCCCCGGACGAGATGGACCTCGACCAGCTCGCCGCGGCCCTGGCCCGCCGCGAGGCCTTCGCGGTGATCGTCGTCACGGTGGGCTCGGCGGCGAACCCGCTCCTCGCCGGGCGCTACGGCATGCTCTGCCCGCCCGCGCCCACCGACGAACTGCTCACCACCCGGCTGCGTGAGCGCCTGGAGGAACGTACCGCCGAGGCGCGCGAGGACGACACGTCCCTGGACGACCTGCTGGCCCGCGCGGAGGAGCTCGCGGGCGGGGACGAGATCACCGACGCGGTCGGGCTTGACGATCTGCGCCCCGCCGAGGCCGAGTTGCTCGCGTCGCTGCTGGCCGGGCATGTGCTGGGGGACGTCTCCTACGACGATCTACTGTCCGGCTGCCGCAGCATCGCCGCCGAGCAGGCCCAGGAGTGGTTCGCCGGAGTGGACCGGGCCCTGACCGCGCTGCCGGCCGAGCCGGAGCGGCCGGAGCGCGGCACGGCCCGGTC
Organism: Streptomyces sp. NBC_01092; assembly: GCF_045039535.1. NCBI lineage: Bacteria > Bacillati > Actinomycetota > Actinomycetes > Kitasatosporales > Streptomycetaceae > Streptomyces > Streptomyces sp. NBC_01092. Next base: position 6,561,072 of record NZ_CP108659.1, read on the forward strand.
GGGCACGGCGACCCTGTTCCACCCGGTGGCCTTCCGGATCGCGCTCGCGGTGCTGGGCGGCGCCTCGCACAGCGCCGTGGCCGCCGCCGCCCACCTGCTGACCTGGGAACTGTCGGTGCAGTCCGACCCGGACAACACCCCGGCCCGCCCGCTGTTCTGCGACGACCCGGAAGCGGACGTGGCGCTCTCGCGCGCCGAACTGACCGACGGCAAGGTCGAGGTGGACGGCCATGACGTGCCCGCCCGGCTGATCTTCTACCGGGGTTCCGCCCTGCCGTCCGCCGTGCTGACCGAGCTGTGGGACCGGCACTTCCCGGTGCGGGCGCCGGTGGTGCGCTGGCTGCGGCTGCTGGCGGACGACCCGCGCTCCCAGGTGTGGATGCGCGCCGCGGTGTCCGCGGGGGAGCTGTGCGTACGGGACTTCGACCACGGCTACACCGAGTTGGTGCGGCCGCTCGCCGAGGCCACCACCAGCCGCCGGCTGATCTTCGCGGCCACCACGCTGGACCAGGCGGCCGGCCACGCCTCGCACCGCAAGGCCGTGCACAAGCTGGTCGGCGACTGGAGCCGCAAGGGCACCGCGTCCCAGCGCTGGACCGCGGCCTGGGCCCTGGGCTACGGCAACGCCGCGGCCACGACGGACGACACCCTGGACGCGCTCGCCAAGATCGGGGTTCGCGACGACGGGGAACTGGTCAGCGTCGCCTCCCACAACGTCGTACGGCTGCTGGTGCTGCCGGACGCGGCCGAGGTGCTGGAGCGGATGGCCGACTGGACCCACCACAAGCGCGAGCCGTACCAGGACCTGGGGCTCGCGGCCACCGTGCGGCTCGCCCTGACGACGGTGGACGAGCTGCTGATGGACCCCGACTCGCTGCTCGACGACAGCGACTCCCCGTGGGGGGACCGCGGGGACTGGCCGGTCCTGCTCGCCCTCGCCGCCATCCGGCCCGAACTCGTGCCCGCGATGGCCGACTTGATGTGGACCGCGCTGAACACGGCGCGGTCGAAGGACGTGGCGATGGACTCGCTGGAGGAACTGCTGCGTTCGGCCGAGCGCAAGAGCGGCTCCGAGTGGACCCGGCCGGGGCTGGCGGCGCTGCTGCCCGCGCTGGCGACCGAGGAGCACGACCGGCGGCGGCTGGACTGGCTGCTGCGCCGAATGATGAACGACCCGGAGAAGCCGCTCCCCGAGCCGAAGGCGCGCGCCCTGTGGTGGCTCGCCGTGGAGCCGGAGGACAGGCAGCGCCAGGCAGGGCCGCGTCGGGAGAGGACGCGCGAGGAGGAGAGGTATGGCTGAGAACGAGGACCAGGCGCCCGGTCAGGACGAGACGGAGAGCCCCGAGCCGACGGCGCCCACGGGTCCCTTCGTCCGGGACTTCAACCCGCTGACGGACGGCTATCCGCGGGTGAGTCCGCGCTCGGCGCTGGTGCAGTTCTACCGCAACGGCGGCTACACGGTGAAGCGGGCCTCCGGCGTCCAGCACGTCGACAAGCCGGTGCTGGCCCGGCCGCACAGCATCTGCGAGATCGCGCTCGGCACCTATGTGACACCGCTTCAGATGGAGCTGCCGGCCGCCGGCGGCACCACCTTCTTCAAGGCCGAGGTGGACATCGAGTGGTCGGTGACCGATCCCCATCTGGCCGCCCTGGAGGTCGTCACCGACGTCGCCAACCGGCTCACCTCGCCGGTCCTGGAACGGCTGCGTGAGGTCACCACCACCTATCGGGTGACCGAGGCCGAGCAGGCGAACCGGGCCATCACGCGCGAGTGCGCGGGCGGTCGCTGGGCCGACCTCGGCTCCGAACTCGGCCTGCGGGTACGGCTGTACGTCCGGCTGCGGGTGGACGACCGGACCATCGAGCACGCTGACGAGGAGCGGGACGCGCACGCCCAGGCCAAGGTGATCCGGCTGCGGCAGGAGTCGTACCGGCGCATGCTGCAGGGCGGGGAGCTGGAGCAGCTCAGCTTCATGCTGGCCGCCGATCCCGAGGGCGCCAAGGACTTCCTGGAGAAGATCCGCCAGGAGGGCCGGCAGGACGAGAAGGACCGGGTCGCCCGGCTCTTCGCCATGGCCTCCCGGGGCGAACTCGCCACCGTGGACGTGGAGACACAGGTCCTGAACCTGCTCAACCAGGGCGACGGGCGGCCCATGGTGGGCCCCATCGGGACCGTGCCGGCACGCCGGCACCGGGAGCTGGAGGCATCCGACGGCCGGCCGTTCAACCCGGACTGGGCATCGGACGAACCGCCCAGGCGGCGGCCCCCGCAACGGGCGGCGCCCTCCCGGGGCGGCGAGTCCGACCAGCGGGGGAGCGACCGGCACGGGGACGACCGGCACGGAAGCGACCGGTACCGAAGCGACGGGTACGGAGGCGACCGGTACGGAAGCGACCGGCGCGGGCCCGGCCGTGGCGAGCCCTACGACGCGCGTGACGACGCCGAGTTCGACGAGCCCCGCGCCGGGGCCCGCCGGCGGACGTATCGTCCGGAGCCGTACGCGCCCTACGGGGATCACGACGACGAGCCGCGTTCCCGGGACGGGCGCCAGGCGCAGCGCCCGGTTCCCTCCTCGGACCATGACGACGAGCCGCGCTACGACGACGAGCCCCGCTTCCGTGACCGTCGTCAGACCTACCGGCCGGAGCGTTACCAACTCGACGACGACGTCGACCACGACGACCGTCGTGCCGGAGTGCGGCGGCTGCCGCGGCGGCCCGAGCTCGGCCCCGCGGGACCGGTCCCCGGCGACGAGCCGGAGGATGAGCCGCGCTCGGGTGACCGGCCCCGGACCTACCGGCCGGAGCCCTATTACCCGGACGACGAGCGGTCGCGTCGTCGCAGACGTGCCGAGGACGACGGCTGGTCCTGGGTGGAGGAGGACCGATGAGCGCCGACGGCGCGGCACGGACCTCCCCCGACCCGGTCGTGCCGGTGCCGGACGGGGGTCGGCACTGCAACGACCGGTCGGGGGAGCGCATCGCCGAGCGGTTACTGACGACCGTCCGGGAGGACCTCGGGCGCGCCGACTCCAAGGCGGCCGTGCTGCTCTCGGGGACGCTGGCGCTGCCCGCGTTCCTCGCCGGGTGGCGCGGCACCCCCGCCTGGGACGGGCTCGCCGACGTGACGCTGGTGCTGTCCGGGGTGCTCTGGGCCGTCGCGGTGGCCGCGCTGGTCGCGGCGCTGCTGCCGCGCACCGGCACGGTCCGCCGCGGGGACGGGGTGACGTACTTCGGCGACCTGGTGGCATCCCACGACCTCGCGGGGCTGACCGCGCGGGTCGGCGAGGCCGGGCGCGACCCGGCCAAATGGCTCCTCGTCCAGGCCGTCGACGTCAGCTCGATCCTGTCCGCCAAGTACCGGGCCATCCGCTGGGGGGTGGGCTCGCTCGCCCCGTCCGCGGCGCTGGCCGTGGTCTGGGGACTGACCTCGGGCTGATCCCGGACCGGCGCACGCACGAACCGTGTACCACCGCGCACACGCCAACGCACCGCCGCACCCCCCACCGGCGCGCACCAGCAACGACGCGCAGGCGTCACCACGTACACGCCACAAACGAATCAAGAACCTCCAGCACGAACTTCAAGCACGTATGTCGAAGACCAAGGGGACGGCCGTGGGAAGAAGCACGGGAAGACGGCAGACAGGAAGGCCCCGGGTGCGCCGCGCCGCGGCCTCGGTGCTCGGCGGCACCGCGGTGTTCGTGTCCCTGTTGGCACCGGCCGGTCAGGATCCGGTGCCGGCGGCGGACTCCACACCCGCGTTCCCCGCCGTCAACTACGCGGTGGCCGTGGACGAGTCGGCCAGCCTCGCGCCCGAGGACATGCGGGCCGAGAAGGCCGCCGCCAAGCGGATCGCGCTGGGCGACGTGTCCTCGTCCTCGCAGGTCACGGTGTTCGGCTTCGCCGCCGCGGAGAAGGCCGGCCAGCGCGTCGTGGACCCGGTGTGCCCGCGCACCACCCTGGACGCGGCCGGCCGCGAGGAGGTCGGCAAGTGCGTCGACGAACTGCGCGGCCGCAAGAAGAGCGAGGGCACCGGCACCGACCTCCCGACCGCCATCCGGCAGGGCGTGGACGACCTCACCGACGGCTCCGACGCCTCGGTGCCCCGGGTGCTGTTCCTGCTGACCGACGGGAAGATGGACGTCAAGGACAGCTTCAAGTACGGCGACCCCGCGCACCGCGAGGCCGAGGGCGAACGGCAGTTGAAGGAGGCGCTGAAGGAGGCCGCCGCGCAGAACGTCCAGATCTGGCCGCTGGGCTTCGGACCCGACCCGGACAAGAAGCAGCTCGACCAGATCGCCGCCGGCGGCTACCGCAAGGGCTGCGTGGAACTGCCGTCCGCGACGCCCAAGGCCCACAAGGTCGACGGGGCCAAGGACGTCGGCACCACCCTGGAGCGGATCTTCGCCGCCGCGCACTGCCTGCGCCACGAGGAGGGCCCCAGCAAGCGGCCGCCGGCCACCCTGGAGATCGGCATCTCCCCGCTGGCGACCGTCGGCAGCATCGTCGTCGACAAGGGCGACCCCGAGGTGAAGATCACCTACATCGACCCCGCCGGTGACAAGATCCCCAACACCTCCGGGACGTACAAGGGATCCCGCTTCGAGCTGGCGGGCGGCACCGGCACCGTCGAGGCGCTGAAGATCGTCGACCCGCTGCCCGGCACCTGGAAGGTGAAGGCCGAGGCCCCGGAGGGCCACCGCTCGCTGCCCGTCGCCGTCAGCGTGCTCTGGCAGGGCGAACTGCGCGGCGCCATCACCATGGACCCGCCCTCGCCGCAGGCCGGCGAGAAGGTCACGGTGACCATGCGGCTGCAGACGCGTGAGGGCTACGAGATCAAGGACCCGCGCGACTACGAGGGGCTGCGCGTGCGCAGCGAACTCACCGGGGACGACTTCTCCCCACTGGCCCTCGACCTCGCCGACAACGGCAAGGGTTCCGACCCCGACGCGAGCGACGGCTCCTTCACCGGCACAGTGACCATCCCTCAGGACGCCGACGGGACGGTGACGGTGAGCGCCACGCTGACCGCCACGGGCCTGAGCGCCGACACCCGCAGCGAGACCGCCGACCTCGCGCCCGGCGAACTGCCCGTCAAGGCACCGCTCGAACTGCCCGACGGCAGCGCCCACCCGGGCGGCACGGTCACCGGCACCCTGGACGTCAGCAACACCACCGACGCCCCGCACACCCTGCGGCTGTCCGTCGCCGACGTGAAGGACGGGCTGCTCTCCGTCGAGCCGAAGGAGATCACCCTCAAGCCCGGCGAGCAGGGCACCCGACAGGTCACCGTCCGGGTCTCCCCGAAGAGCGCCTTCGGCGACCGACTCGGCGACGGCCTCGACCTCTCCGGCACCTTCACCGTCGTCGACACCACCGACGACGACCGGATCCTCGAACGCGCCCCGGTCTCGGTGCGGGTCACACCCGAGCCCGGGCTCTGGGACAAGTACTGGTGGGCCTTCGTCGCCGGCGCCGTGGCGCTCGCGCTGGCCGTCGCCGCGGTCGTCGCCTGGCTACGGCTGCGCAGGCGCCGGCGGGACCCGTTCGGGCTGGTGCTGCAACTGGTCGCCGAGGACGGCACCGTCGTCAACGAGCACAAGGCCGGGCACGGCAACAACAAGCAGTGGTACGAGTTCGCCCTCGCCGAGGCCCATCGCAGCCCGCGCATCGAGAAGCGCGCGCACGGCCCGTACGCGGTGCGGCGCAGCCGCGAGGGCGGCGCGGTGGTGCGCAAGAGCGGCAGCCGCATCCCGCTGCCGATCCGCGGCCGGGTCCAGCTGACCGACACGCTGAGCCTCTCCATCGGCGGGGGCCCGGCCCCGGGCCCGCACTCGCCGGAGAGCGCCTACGCCGGTGGCAGCGGCCCGAGGAATCCCAGCACGGGCGGCGCCTACGACGACTTCCTGTGACGCGCGGGGCGGGCCGGGCCGGCACCGGCCTGCCCGCCCCCGCACCGGCACATCGCACCGCCGCGCGGCCGGCCCGCCCGCGGCACCACGGACGTACCCAGCACAATCCTGCGGCCGCCCGCCGGCCGTACAGCGGGGAGGAAACCATGAAGATCTTCCAGCCGATGATGTTCGTCGGCCTGGGCGGCACCGGCGGACTGGTCGGTGCCGAGCTGGAACGCAGACTGCGCGCCGAACTGTGCGGACCCGACGGCATGGCGCTGAGCCGGAACAGCGGCCACGCCCCGTTCCAGCTGCCCGACTGCCTCCAGTTCGTGTACGCCGACTACAGCGAGAGCGACCTCCAGCGGCTGCCGCAGTTCAACGTGGACCCGTCCCTGCGGGCCGCGTACGCCCGCACCTCGCGGGCCACCCACAACCTGCTGCCGAACTTCGACGCCTCCCCGGAAGTGACCAAGATGCTCCGGGCGGTGCTGCGCGACGAGGTCGCCGACTGGCTGCCGCCGCGCGTCGACGAGCCGAAGGTCACCCCGCTGCACGCCGGCGCCGGGCAGCTGCCGACCGTCGGCCGGGCGGCCCTGTTCGCCACGCTCCGGCACGGCCTCGGCCCGGTCCTGGAACCGCTGCTCCAGGCGATCGACGCGATCGCCAAGTCGGCCGGCGAGCTGAGCGAACTCGGCGGCGGCAAGGTCAACGGCTGTGACGTGTTCGTCGCCTTCTCGGTGGCCGGCGGCACCGGAGCGGGCATCTTCCTCGACTATCTGCACCTCATCAACCACGCCTTCCAGCTGCGCCGCTTCGACGGCGTGAAGATCTACCCGCTGGTCGTCATGCCGTCGTCGTTCTCCGCCGCGACCGGCGGCGGGCGCGAGGCCGAACTGAACGCGGCCCGCTCCCTGGTCGACCTGTTCCGGCTGGTGGACACGCAGAACGCGCCGTCGGAGGGCGCCGAGATCGGCGATCTCGACCAGGAGCCCGGGGGCGGCATCCGCTACCCGGGCACGATCCCGATCCGGCTGCGCACCGGCATCCTGCCCACCGCGTTCCTGTTCAGCCCCACCGCCGGCATCCGCGCCGACGACCTGCGCCGCTCCATCGTCTCCCTGGTGATGTCGCTGATCGGCACCGAGCTGGGCGATGGCCGGGCCCGGGGCCGGAAGCTGGCCGCCGACGACGACTTCACGACCTTCGCGGCGAGCTTCATCAACCGGGGCGTGCAACGCAGCGCCGTCTCCCCGACCGGCATCGGGCGGCAGGGCGTGTCGACCAGCCTCGTCGCCTCCATGACCGCCCCCATGGAGCAGATGGCCGACCTGGTGGCCGGGCGGCTGCTGCGGCTCGCGGTCACGGACCTCGTGGAGCAGCCGCGGGCGGCGCAGCGGGACGAGGCGGTGCCGATGATCCGGCAGCTGTTCGCCGACTCCCACCTGGAAGAGCTGTGGGAACGACGGCAGTTGCCGGTGCCCGAGCCCGATCCGCTGCCGCGCGGCGGCAGGAATATCGAGCAGGCGCTCGGCGAACGCATCGGGGACATGCAGCGGCTGCTGACCGACCTGCGGGCCGAGGCGGAGCGCGCGGCCATCTCGATGGCCGACCGGTTCGCCCCCCGCCCCGCCATCGACAAGCTGCTCCAGACCGTGGACCCCTTCCTCGCCGAACGCGTCGTCAGGGGCGTCCCGGACAGCGAGGAACCCATCGCCCGGCTCGGCTTCCTCGGCATGCTGGACCACCGCGCCCGCACCCCGCAGCGCCCGTCCGGGGTGACCGAGCAGCCGCCCAAGATCCCCCGGATCAAGGGCCAGTTGGGGGGCCTGGCGCCGGCCCGCTGGGGCGACGACGACGTGCAGGCCGCCATCGAGGAGCAGAACCTCTGGTACCAGTGGCGCTGCCGGCAGGTGTGGCACGAGGCCTGGCGCGAGCAGCAGATGCACTGGCAGCCCCAGTCCGACGCGGCCGGCACCGACCTCGGCCGACTGGTGAGCGCCTTCCGCCGGCACAGCGACCAGGAGCGTAAGACCGCCCAGCAGAAGGGCCTCGAACTCTACGAGGACCGCACCGGCATCTCGTATCTGCTGCCGCCGCAGCGCACCCTCAACCACTTCTACGAGGACGTCGTCTCCCGGCTGATCCGCCGGGAGGGCCTGCGCGAGAACGACGACGAGGCGGCGCTGCTGCTCAAGCTGGTCGACGGCGACACCTGGCGGCAGGTCCACGGGCTCAGCCGGCGCGACCCCGAGGGCTCGGTGGCCCGGGTCAAGGGGCAGCTGGAGGCCCGGATCACCCGGCTGTTCGCCGAGAGCGGCGCCCATCTGGAGGAGCGGCCGCTGCTGCCGTCCATGGGCACGCTGCTGGCCGCGGCGGCCGGCGACGCGGATGCCAAGGACCAGGTCAGCAAGGAGGCACTCGACCTGTTCGGGCGCAAGCTCGCCGGGCTGCTGCCGGTCGGGTTCACCCCCGAGGGCACCGGGCTGCTGCGGGTCCTGGTGACCTATCCGCGGGTGCAGGCCGTGGAGGAGGTCCAGGAGTTCCTCGGCAAGACGCTGCGGCTGCCCTCCGACGCGAAGAACTCCGTGGAGTACCGGGGTGTGGAGAGCGACTCGATCACCGTCGTCCTCTTCCGCAGCGAGATGAGCCTCACCCAGGTGCCCGAGGCCCGCAAGGTGCTGCGCCAGTGGGCCCGGGCCAAGGACTCCGAGCAGGCCCAGGACGTGCTGCGGTGGCGGCAGCGGCTCGGTTACCGGGACAGCTGGATGGTCAGCAGCGAGGAGGACCGCCGCGTCATCCTGCACCGCCTGCTGTGCTGCATGTGGAACGGCCAGGTGGACGTCGTCGACGGCGACCCGTCCTCGCCGGACCGGATCCGGCTGCGGCTGCACCCCGAGAAGGGCACCCAGGTCCCGGGCGTGCGGCTGCGCCTCGGGGACTTCCCCGGCGGGGTGTCCAGCTGGGCCGAACTGATGCGGTCGTACGAGCGCTGGACGGTCCTGGACGACGAGCGGATCGTCGAGGACTACTGCCGTGAGCTGATGGGGGCTCAGCCGGTGGGCCTGGCCCGGGCCGGCAGCGAACCGCATCCCCTCTTCGTCGACCTGGTCGAGAAGGTCGCCCCGCGCCAGCTGGAGCTGCTGGCGGAGCGCCGGGAGCGGGGCGGCGAGCGGGTCGAGGGCTGGGTACGCCCGCTGTGGGAGTTCTGGGCGGAGACCCTGCCCGCGGCGCTGGACACCGAGTTCGGCGACCAGCGCGCCGTGCAGCCGACGCTGCGCACCCTGCTGGAACACGTCCGCGGCGGCACACCGGCCGACCCCCGCACCCGCGAGGACTATGCGGCACCCCGGCGCCCGGCACCGGACGACGACGACTGGGGCACCGCTCCGGTCGCGCCGCGCGGCCGGGGCCGCGACGACGACTACGACAAGCCGTACGGCGAAGGCAGGCCGTACGACTCCGAGCGGCCCTACGGCGACGAACGCGGCGACGCGGAACGGGAGAGCCGCGACGGCTGGGGCACCCGCCGCGACGCCGGGACCGGCCCCCGCCCGGGCGGCCGGCACGACGACCCCGACGACTACGGCAGGCCGGGCGGCGAGCGCCGGCACGACGACTACGCCGACCCCGACCTGGGCGAGCGCCGGGGCGCGGACGCCCAGGACGGCCGGCGGCGGGCTCCCTGGGACGACGACGAGCCCGGCGACCCGCGCCGCGGCAGCCCCTGGGGCGACGAGGACCGGCCCGGCGACTCCGGCCGCAGCAACCCCTGGGACGGTGACGCGCAGTGAGCGTGCCTCAGGCCTTCCGCACCGTCATCCGCCTGGACCTGCGTGCCGGGGCGGCGGCGCTGCACAGTCCGTCGGCCCTGCGGGACAGGGTCGCCCAGGAGCTGGGCCGGGCCGGGCTGCCGGAACCGGACGACCCGCTGTTCCTGGTGGTCGACACCCCCGCCGGGCTCAACGACCACCAGACGCAGTACGAACTGCTCACCGGATACCGGGCGGTGGGCGAGGTCAGGCTGCTCGTCCTGCTCGTGGGCAGCGCACCGGGCTCGTTCGCCGGCGAGGAGGGCGGCTTCCAGCCCGACCGCCGGCTGCTGCGCCCCTCGGTGCTGCGGGCCTCGGGCAGCGGGCTGCTGTGGGCCGGCGATCTGCGCTCGGCGCGCACCGCGCTGGAGCAGCCCGCGGCCGACGACCCGGACGCGCTGTCGATCCTGGTGGATGTGCTGTCGGTGCCGGACGTCTATCTCAGCGTGCTGGAGAGCCTCCAGGCGCTGCCCGAGGCCGTCGCCGCGCCCGGCGTACGGCTGCTGGAGCAGGACCTGCCGCCGGAGGTGCGCGACCGGGCCTGGCGCGACGCGCTCACCCGGTTCGCCGGAGCGGACGACGACCTGGCGCCGGACGTGGTGCTGACGGCCTCCTCCGGAGCCGATCTGCCGGAGCCGCTGCGCGGTCTTGTGGCCGGACGCGGCGGCCGGGACCTGGGGCACCGGGAACCCGGCGGCATCGCCGACGACGCCTTCCGCGCCTGCGCGGACGCCCTCGACTACGCCGACGACGCGCTGGCCGGGCTGCGGGCCCTCCCCGGTCTGCTGCGGGCGTCGCGCCGGGAGACGTTCGAGGCGGAGGTCGACCAGGCGCGCAAGGCGCTCGACAACTACCGGGACCTCGTCGCCACGGCCCTGCGCAGCGGCGGCGGCACGGCACCGTCCGCCGCCGAGTCGACCACCCGGCTGGCGGCCCTCGGGCTGCGGGTGCCGTCGGCCGAGGGCATGGGGGAGCGGATCGGCGAGGGGCTGCGGGAGTTCGCCCTGAAACTGCTGGGGCAGGGGCTCGCCCTGCGGTCGGTGGCCCAGCGTTTCACCGGTCTCGCCGGCCGGGTCGAGCCGCTGCCGGGCTCGGCGCTGCTGCCGAAGCTCGCCCCGCACTCCGCCGAGGCCGTGGCCCGGCAGACGACGGGCGCGGCGGGTACCGAGGTGCCCGGGCTGCCGGTGGCCGGACCGCTGGCGGCGGCCGGGGCGGGGCTGCTCGGCGCGCTGTGGTCGGGGCCGTTCCTCGCCCTCGCGGTCCTCGTGCCGCTGCTGTTCGTCGGCATGGCGGCGCTCGGGTCGGCCCGGCTGCGGGGCGCCGGGCGCCCGGGCCGCTGGGCCGTGGCGCCGAGAGTCGCGGCGTTCTGCGGCACCGCGGCCGGCGCGGGCGTGGGGTACGCGACCGACTCCCCGGTCTGGATGGGCACGATCGGCCTGCTGGTCGGTCTCGGGATCGCGGTGGAGACCGTACGCCGGCTCTGGCGCGCGGCGGCCGCGGCCTGGGCCCCGGCTCACACAACCGCCGTGGTGCGTCAGGCACTTGAGGGTCTGGACGGCCTCCTCGCCGAGGCGGTCCGCGAGCACTGGGCCGTCGAGGAGCGTCTGTACTGCGCCGACGCCGCCCGTTCCGTCGCCGGGATGCTGCGGGCGACGGCGGCCGCGGCGGAGGCGGAGGCGGTGCCCGAGCCGGCGCGGCTCGCGGCCACCGGTGCGTCCGGCGGATCCGGTGCGTCCGGTGCCGGCCCGCACCTCGACGACGACTGGCTCTCCAGCGACCCCGACCTGGAGCCGGACGACGAGTACGCCGGCTCCGACGACGGGGACGGCGACTGGGCGAGCGTGTACGCCTGGGAGGACGGGGAGCAGTGGGACGAGGCCGGGGAGGACAAGGACCGGGAGAGGGACGGGGACAGGGACCAGGGGAGCAGCTCCGGGAACCCTTGGGGGAGCCGTCCCAAGGACGTGCCGCGCTGGCTGGAGCGGGAGAGCGGTGAGGGCGGTCCGGAGCTGGTCGCCACCCTGTCCGCCGATCTGACGGACGCCGCCCTGGAGGCCATGAAGCACTACTGGGGCGCCGTCGAGCGCGGCCAGGCCGGCGCGCGTGCCGTGCGGCGCACCGAGGAGCGGGTCCGCGAGCTGCTGTCCACGGCTCGCCATCACCTCCAGCACAACGGGGTGCTGGCCCCGCCCCCGTTCGCCGCCCCGCGCCGCATCCGGGCCACCTCGGCGAACCTGCTCGGCACCGACCCGTACGGGCTGGCCGAACTGGTCGGCGCGGACGCCGACCGGCAGGCGGTGGTGCAGCTGTCCACACCCGAGCAGGGCACGCTGCTCAGCCGCGACCCGGCCGCCGCGACCTGGCTCAGGTTCGCCCCGAGGGCCGTACGCGACGAGGTCGAGAAGTCCTGGCGGGCGAGCGGTTCGGTGCACCCGGAGGAGGTCCTGTGGACGTCCTCGGGCCGCTACGCCGGGCTGGTCCGGCTCACCCCGCTGCGGATGGGCGTGGTCCACACGGTCCGGGCCCGGCACGGCTCGGGACCCGACGGGACGACGGATGCGTACGACTCCTATGACAGGGCCGATGTGGGTGAGCCGACGAACCCGTACGACCACGCGGAGGGCGGCGAGGGCCACGGCCGAGGGGACGGGGATCGCTGGTGATCGGCAGCTCGCATCCCGGACCGCCGGGCACGTACCCGTACGGCCCGGTGCACATGTACCAACGAAAGGACCGCCGGTGACCAGCACCACGCATTCCCGTCCGCCGGGGCCGGGCGGGCCGCCTCCGGACAAGCTCGCGTTCACCGTGCCGTCGGGGCGCAGGCGCGTCACCCCGGTACGGGTCGGCCGCGAGTTCCGGCGCGACCGGCTGCTGCCCCAACTGCTGCGCAAGGCCGTGCTCGACGACGAGGGCCAGCAGTGCGTCCAGGTACGGCTGAGCGCCAAGGACGCGGCGAACCCGGCGGCACGCGCCCTGCTGGACACCGAGGCCGGCGCCGCCGTGCAACTGCACCAGGTGCTCGGCGACACGGAGTACGCGGCGCTCTTCCCGCGGCTGGTCGGCCACGAGCTGGACACGGCCGAGCCGTACCTGCTGTACGACCCGCCGCGCGGTACGGCCGTTTCGCGGATCCATGTGATGGGCGCGGCCGACCAGGAGATCTTCACCCGGGATCTGATGCTGGCCCTGTGCCTGCTGGAGGGACAGGGCCTGGTGCCGCGCGGCATCTCGCCCGCCACCGTGCTCTGGGACGGGGCGAAGGTCCAGCTGTGGGGGCTGGAGTCGGTGACCCGGATCGGCCGGCCGAGGCGCCCGTGGGGCCGCTCGCCCTTCTGCCCGCCCGAACAGCGCGGCGGCGACGGTCTCGCCGACCCCCGGGACGCGGTGTGGAGCGCCGCCCAGGTGCTCTACCGGCTGGCGACCGGGCGGCCCGGCCCCGCCGACCGGCCGCCCGGCGACCTCGGCGATCACCGCAAGCTGGACCGGACGCTGCGGGACGCCTTCGCCCCGATGGCGGCCGACCGGCCGACGCCCGCTCAGGTGCTCGACCTCGTCGCGCCGGGTGCCGCCCGCCGCGTCCGGCTCGCGGTGCCTCCCGACGAGACCCGCCCGCACCACGAGGCCTTCGAGGAGGCGCTGCGCCTCAAACGGCAGGCACCCGCCGCCCGGCCCCGCGGCGGTTCGGACGCCGAGCAGTCCGGCGCCGAGGTGCTGTGCCCGTACTGCCTGGAGTCCATCCGGCTCGACCTCACCAAACTGTTCGTCACCGACAGCCGGATGCAGTACAAGCCGCTGGACCTCAAGGGCATCAACAACCCGGTGCGCCGTAACGACATCATGCGCGGCGCCGTCCAGAAGTGCACCGCGGACCCGGAGTTCCCCGCGCACTACATCCCGGTGCCCTATCTGACGTACGGCCGCCCGCTGACCGTCGCGATGGTCGGCCAGTCCTCCACCGGCAAGAGCCATCTGCTGACCCAGATGATCGCGGCGATCACCGACGGCGGACTGGAGCCGTTCGGCCTGAAGTGGCAGTCCGTCAACCCCGAGCAGCACGCCCGCTTCGTACGGGACCGGGTGCAGCCGCTGCGCAACGGCAAGGTGCTGGACCACACCGCGGCCCTGGGCATGGACGACTTCGCCCGCTTCGTGGAGTCCCTGCTGATCACCGACGCACGGGGGCAGGTGCGCCCGGTCGCCTTCTTCGACCTCGGCGGCGAGGACCTGGTCCGCACCGACGCCGCGCTCAGGTTCCTGCTCGGTGTCGACGCCCTGGTCTTCGTCGTCGACCCGGCGCTGGCCCTGCCGTTGCCGCAGCTGGACCACGCCAGGGAACGCTGGGGCGTGGAGGTGAACCGGGACGGCGACCTCGCCTTCGGCACGGTCCTGGACCGGCTGCCGAAGAACGGCGGGTACGTGGACGTGCCGGCCGCGATGGTGCTCGGCAAGGCCGACCTCCTCAGGTTCCAGCCGCCCGTCGACCGGTGGCTGACCCGGACGCCGGCGACCTCGCTGGACCCGGCGCTGATGCGCGAGGAGAGCCGCGACCTCTACGGGCTGCTGCGCCGGCACGCGGGCCAGGCGTGGCTGCGCCCCTTCGACGCGATCCGCCGGTGCACCCTGCACATCGCGTCGGCCACCGGCGGCCAGGAGGACCACGGCCGCTATCCGGCGGGGGCCGGACCCCGGCGCGTACTGGAGCCGCTGCTGGCGCTCTTCGCCATGCACGGGCTGATTCAACTGCCCGGCGGCGGTGAGGCGTTGGCGGTGGGGGAGGCGCCCGCGCTGGAGGCGGTGCCGTGGGGCGAAGCCGCGCAGGCCGAGACATTCGAGAGGACGGAAGGGCCCGAGGAGCCCGAGGGGTCCGAGGGAGGGGAACAACAGTGAACGACTTCCAGGACCGGGGCTCGGTGGAGCAGGTCGTCTACCGCTGGGACGGCAACCACGGCCGTCAGGGCACCGGCATGAACGCGGTCGCGCACTCCTGCGACGCCGAGCGGGCCGAGGAACTCGGCCGGGAGCTGGGCCCGTTGCTGTGGGTGTCCGGTGCGGCGGCCGCCCGGCCGAGCGTGGTGCGGACGCTGTCCGGCGACGGCGACGTCCTGCTCGTGCAGCGCTGGCCCACCACCGACCGGGGCGGGCGGCCCAGCACCGTCAGCCATGTCCTGGTCGGCGACCGCGGCAGCCTGAAGGTGCGTCAGTGCCTCGGGCTCGCCGACGGTGGCTGGCGCAGGCAGGAGAAGGCCGAGCAGGCGTCCGGGCAGCTGCCCGAGTTCGACGGCACGTACCTCGACGAGCTGGCGTTCGGCCGGCTGCCGGGCATGCTGGAGCGGCTGCCGAAGGTCGAGCACGCGCTGATCCTCGCCACCGCGGAGTTGCTGCGCGATCCGACGCAGCGGGTGTCGCTGCTCCTGGAGGACGAGACCCCGCGCGACTGGCCCGACCGGGACGCGGTGCCGGTGGTCTATCTCGGGCTGTTCCTGCTGTTCGGGGACTGGCTGGGGCAGGAGTGGACGTTCGCCACCTGCGACACCGCCGACACCCATCCCCTGCGGCTGATGGCCGTGCCGCGCTGGGAGCCGGACACGGGCGGTTCCGGTCCGCTGGCCAGGGTCATGGGCCGGCGCCAGACCAAGCCCCGCTTCGAGCACCGGGCGGCGGCCCAGCTGGTCAGGCACCTCCTCGCCCATCGGCAGGCGCGTCCCGGAGTGCCGCAGCTGGTCGAGGAGCTCGCCGGCGGAGCGACCTTGGACTGGGAGCGGCGCCGCGCCCGGCTCCAACAGATCCTCGGCACGGACCGCACGCCGCCGGGCGGCACGAGGATCCCGGCCTCCGTACGGGACCAGGAACGCGAGCCCGAACCGGCCCGGGACCGGGAGTGGGACCTCGCCGGGGAGCCGGCCCGCGCGGCGGTCACGGCGGAGCCGAACCCGGCCGCGTACGCCGAGCCGCGCGCGGAGCAGTATCCGCAGCCGCGCGCGAACTCGGCACCCATGGCGCCGCCACCGCCTCCCCCTCCCGCCGCCCCGCCACAGCCCTCCCAGCAGCCCGCTCCCACCCCGAACGGCCATGACGCGCGCGCCCTGCACCAGAACCTGCGCGGTCACCGGCGGGGTGACGTCATGGGGCAGAGCGTGGTGCTGGCGGAGTTGCGCAGGCAGTCCGACGAGGTGCTGCTGCAGGAGCTGCGCACGGGTGAACTCCCCGTGGAGACCGTCGAGTTGCTGCTGGACGTGCTGGGAGAATCCCACCGGACGCATGCGCGCCCCCTGGAGATGCGGCACGCCGTGTGCGCCGAAGTGCTGCGAAACGACCTGTACTTCACGCCGCACGGAACGGGCGCGGAAGGCAGATCGGGAGCGGACCGGGCCTCCCGGGCGGCCCACCTCTTCACCTGGGCCGTCGCCCCGATGGCCCGCGACGAGCGGCATCTGCGCCAGCTCCAGGAACTGCTCTACCGCTTGAGCCGCGACCCCCACCCCACCACGGGCAACTGGCTCCGGCAGAGCATCATCGAACCCCCGAACGGCCGCGTCCCCGACCTGCCGCCGGCCGTATGGGGCCAACTCCTGGCGAACGCGCTGATCCGGGTCAACCGCCCACCGCAGTCCACTGCGCCACCACCCCAGACACCCCGCACCACGGTCCCACCCCCTCTCGCCCCACTCCCACAGCCTGCGGACCACCCGCCGAGTTCGCTCAGGGCAAGGATGACCAGCCGCATCGGCGGCGCGGGCTGCCTGCTCGGAGGAGGTGTCGCGTTCTGCGTCATCAGCACGATCATCGTGGTGGCGTGGATGTTCAGCTGAGGAGGCCGGCCGGCAGCCTTGAACGGGTGCCGGCTAGACCAGCAAGCCGAGCTCCTCGTGCCCGATCCCCGGCGCGCTGAGCGCGAGCCACCCGTGCCCGCGCACGCGGGTCCCGGCGCCGATCTCCGCAGGGTCGACGGAGAGCGCACCGCAGGCCTCCGCGGCTCCCGCGGTCCCCTCGACGCCGGGCCCGTCCCCGTCGAAATCCTCGTCGTCGGCGCCCGGTTCCTCCCAGGGCAAGGGCGTGCCGATCCACTCCGGGTCACTCTCGGCCGGGTAGCGACGACGGATGCTTCCCTGCTCGGCGACCACCCAGATGTCCGACCCGCCGGCGCCGTCCATGAAGAACATCTGGGCCCGGCCGCAGCGCGCACTGAGGCGTTCCACGGTCCCCATCCAGTCGTCCCAGTCCACCCCCACGACGCTGTCGAGATTCCCGAACACGAGCCGCCACCCGTCCAGTTCGGGGGTGATGAACACGGGCAGCGCGCCCCGCCTGTGCCGCAGGTCCTCCACATCGGCGCCTTCCGTCAGGGTGCAGGGGAAGCGGTCATGCAGCCCCAACACCTCGAAGACGCCCTCGTATGCGTCCGCGGGCACCGCGTACCACCAGCCCCGGGGATCCACCGGTGATGCCTCGTCACCCGCACCGGCGAGGTCGGCGCGCCGCTCCAGGACCCGCTTGTCGGATGCGTCGAGGCGGTCCATGAGTCCGGTGTCGAGGAGGGCGCGAAGGCGGGTGCCGTGGGTCATGCGGCGAGCCTAGGCGCTGGGCCACGCCCGTCGGCCGGACGGGCGCCGCTCAGCCGGTCAGTCGCTTCTCGAACCAGTGGCTGGCGTAGACATTGTCGTCGTACGCCGGGATCGCCGTGTATCCGCTCGCCCGGTACATCGCCTGTGCCTCGGTGAGTGCGGCGTGGGTGTCGAGGCGTACGACGGTCAAGTGGCGGGTGGTGGCCTCCTGTTCGAGGGCTGCCAGCAGGCGGCGGGCGAGGCCGAGGCGGCGGGCGGTGGGGGACACCCAGACGTGGCGGATCTCGCCGACGCCGGGTTCCAGGCGCCGGAGCGCGCCGCAGCCCACCGGGCGGCCCTCCTCGTACGCGACGAAGAACGCGCCGGCGTCGCCGGACACCTCCTCGGGCCGGACGAGGTCGTCCTTGTCGAACCCCTCCGGGAACCGCTCGTCGAGGTCGGCCGCGTAGGCGTCCAGGCAGGCCAGGGCGTCCGGTGCGGCGCCGTCGACGAGGGTGACGGTGATGCCGGCGAGGCGCAGCAGGCGCTGGGCGGTGGTCAGCGCCCCGGTCAGCTCGGCGCGCTGCGGTTCGCTGAGGCCGTCGAGCAGCCCGGCGACGACCACGTTCGCCCGCCGGTTCTGCTCCTTGACCTCCACCCGTCCGGCCGGCGTCAGCTCGATCATGCGCAGCCGGCTGTCCTGGGAGTGGGTGCTGAGCCGGACCATGCCCTGGGCCTGGAGCGCCTTGGCCATCCGGCTCAGATACCCGGCGTCCAGCCCGAGCCGGCTCCTGAGCTCACGCAGGGACACCCCGTCCCCGATCTCGAACAGCAGCCGCGCCTCGCCCAGCGGGCGGTCCTGGCCGAGGTAGTGGTCGTCCAGTACGCCGATGCGGCGCGTGAAGTAGCGGTTGAAGCGACGGAAGGCCGTCACCTGTTCTGCCGACACTGGCTTCATATTTCTTTGACTTTAGTCAAAGGTCCGGTCCAGGTCCAGCCCCTCCGACTCCTGTTTTGTCTGGTTTGCCCGCATGTTCAGTGACACAGCACACTTCCGGCCATGGATCGCGCATGCATCCGCAACCGAGGGGCAGGCGCACTCGGTCCCATGGGTGACATACGTGTGACACAGGGGCTCTGAACAGGAACGGAAGGCAACACCGATCATGGCGGAAAGTACGGAACTCCAGACGCGCGGCACGATCCACGTGGGAGGGGAATGGCGTGCGGCCGTCTCCGGCGCGACGCGCGACATCCTCGACCCCGCGGACGCGACACCGTTCGTCCGGGTCGCCGAGGGTGACGAGAAGGACACCGATCTGGCGGTCGAGGCCGCCCGCCGTGCCTTCGACGGCGGCCAGGGAGAGTGGCCCCGCACGCCCGTCGCCGAGCGTGCCGCCCTGCTGCGCCGCGTCGCCGACCTGCTCGTGCGCGACCGCGAGTCGCTCGGCCTGCTGGAGGCCCGTGACGCCGGCAAGACCGTCGAAGAGGGCCGCGTCGACATCGACTGCGTCGCCGACGCCTTCCGCTACTTCGCCGACCTCGTCGCCGCCGAGGCCCCCGGCCGGGTCGTCGACGCCGGCTCGCCCGACATCCACAGTGTCGTCGTCCATGAGCCGGTCGGCGTGTGTGCGCTGATCACCCCCTGGAACTACCCCCTCCTCCAGGCCAGCTGGAAGATCGCGCCCGCGCTCGCCGCCGGCAACACCTTCGTCGTCAAGCCCAGCGAGATCACCCCGCTGACGACCGTCGCGCTCATCGACCTGCTCGTCGAGGCGGGCCTGCCCGCCGGGGTCGCCAACATCGTCACCGGCCCCGGCCACTCCGTCGGCGCCCGGCTCTCCGAGCACCCCCACGTCGACCTCGTCTCCTTCACCGGCGGCCTGATCAGCGGCACCAAGGTCGCCCAGGCCGCCGCGCCCACCGTCAAGAAGGTCGCCCTCGAACTCGGCGGCAAGAACCCCAACGTCGTCTTCGCCGACGCCTGCGCCACCGACGAGGCCTTCGACACCGCCGTCGACCAGGCCCTCAACGCCGCGTTCATCCACAGCGGCCAGGTCTGCTCGGCGGGCGCCCGCCTGATCGTCGAGGAGTCCGTCCGGGACCGCTTCGTCACCGAACTCGCCCGCCGCGCCCAGAAGATCCGCCTCGGCCGCGGCACCGCCGACGGCGTCGAGTGCGGCCCGCTCGTCTCCGAGCAGCAGCGCGCCAAGGTCGAGTCGTACGTCGAATCCGCGCTCAAGGAAGGCGCGGTGCTGCGCTCCGGCGGCAAGCGCCCCGAGCCGTCCCCGGAGCGGCCGGAGAGCGGCTACTTCTACGAGCCGACCGTCCTCGACCACTGCCACCGCGAGATGAAGGTCGTACGCGAGGAGGTCTTCGGCCCGGTCCTCACCGTCGAGACCTTCCGCACCGAGGACGAGGCGATCGCGCTGGCCAACGACACCGAGTACGGCCTCGCGGGCGCCGTCTGGACCGCCGACGCCGGCCGGGCCCGCCGGGTCGCGGGCCGCCTGCGGCACGGCACCGTCTGGATCAACGACTTCCACCCCTACCTCCCGCAGGCGGAGTGGGGCGGCTTCGGCAAGAGCGGGGTGGGCCGTGAACTGGGCCCCGCCGGACTCGCCGAGTACCGCGAGAGCAAGCACGTCTACCAGAACCTCGCGCCGAAGCCGGTCCGCTGGTTCACGGGCTGACCCCCGTCCCCTCAAGTCAGCTCTGATCAACCCCTCTTGGAGTACCACCCCATGCCCGAGCACACCCACGAGTACGACTACGTCGTCATAGGCGGCGGAACCGCAGGTTCCGTCATCGCCTCCCGCCTCACCGAGGACCCCGACATCACCGTCGCCGTCATCGAGGGCGGCCCCAGCGACGTCGGCCGCGACGACGTGCTGACCCTGCGCCGCTGGATGGGCCTGCTCGGCGGCGAGCTGGACTACGACTACCCGACCACCGAGCAGCCCCGCGGCAACTCGCACATCCGGCACAGCCGCGCCCGCGTGCTGGGCGGGTGTTCGAGCCACAACACCCTCATCGCCTTCAAGCCGCTGCCGTCCGACTGGGACGAGTGGGAGGAGGCGGGCGCCAAGGGCTGGGGCGCGGTGCCGATGGAGGCGTACTACGCCCGGCTCAAGAACAACATCGTCCCGGTCGACGAGAACGACCGGAACGCCATCGCCCGTGACTTCGTCGACGCCGCCCAGGACGTGCTCGGCGTCCCGCGCGTCGAGGGCTTCAACAAGCAGCCCTTCACCGAGGGCGTCGGCTTCTTCGACCTCGCCTACCACCCCGAGAACAACAAGCGCTCCTCGGCGTCGGTGGCGTATCTGCACCCGGTGATGGACGAGCGCGAGAACCTCACGATCCTGCTGGAGACCTGGGCGTACAGGCTGGAGCTGAACGGCACCCGCGCCGAGGGCGTCCACGTGCGCACCAAGGACGGCGAGGAGATCCTGGTCCGCGCCCGGCGCGAGGTCGTCCTGTGCGCGGGCGCCGTCGACTCGCCCCGCCTGCTGCTGCACTCCGGCATCGGCCCCCGCGAGGACCTCACCGAGCTGGGCATCCCGGTCGTCCACGACCTGCCGGGCGTCGGCGAGAACCTCCTCGACCACCCCGAGTCGGTGATCGTCTGGGAGACCAATGGGCCCATCCCGGAGAACTCCGCGATGGACTCCGACGCGGGCCTGTTCGTGCGCCGCGACCCCGAACACCAGGGCCCGGACCTGATGTTCCACTTCTACCAGGTCCCCTTCACGGACAACCCGGAGCGCCTCGGCTACGAGCGGCCGGAGTTCGGGGTGTCCATGACCCCGAACATCCCCAAGCCGAAGAGCCGCGGCCGGCTGTACCTGACCAGCGCCGACCCGTCCGTGAAGCCCGCGCTGGACTTCCGGTACTTCACCGACGAGGACGACTACGACGGTCGCACCCTCGTCGACGGGATCAAGATCGCCCGCGAGGTCGCCAGGACCGAACCGCTGGCGAACTGGCTGAAGCGTGAGGTGTGCCCCGGCCCGGACGTCACCGGCGACGAGGAGCTGAGCGAGTACGCGCGCAAGGTCGCGCACACCGTGTACCACCCGGCCGGCACCTGCCGCATGGGCGCCGCCGACGACGAACTCGCCGTGGTCGATCCGCAGTTGCGGATCCGCGGCATGCAAGGAATCCGTATCGCCGACGCCTCCGTCTTCCCGACGATGACCGCCGTGAACCCGATGATCGGGGTGCTCATGGTCGGGGAGAAGGCCGTCGATCTGATTGGAGGTGAGGCGTGATGAGTACGACAACCAGCACCGCGACGCCCGAGAACCGTAAGTCCCCGACCGCGCCGGTCTTCTCCGTGGAGGGCCTGTGGAAGGTCTTCGGCCCCAAGGCGGACCGCGTCCCCGCCGACCCGGACCTGGCCGCGCTCACGCCCGCCGAGCTGCGCACCCGCACCGGGTGCACCGCGGCCGTGCGTGACGTGTCCTTCGACGTCCGCAAGGGCGAGGTCTTCGTCGTCATGGGCCTGTCCGGCTCCGGCAAGTCCACGCTCGTGCGCTGTCTGACCCGGCTGATCGAGCCGACGGCCGGCAGCATCGCCATCGACGGCGAGGACGTGCGCGCCATGGACAAGGCCCGCCTGCGCGAACTGCGCCGGCACCGCGCCGCGATGGTCTTCCAGCACTTCGGCCTGCTCCCGCACCGCACGGTCCTGGACAACGTGGCGTACGGCCTGGAGATCCAGGGCATGCCCAAGGACCAGCGCCGCGCCCGGGCCGCCGAGATGGTCGCCAAGGTCGGCCTCGACGGCCTGGAACAGCGTCGGCCCGGCCAGCTCTCCGGCGGCCAGCAGCAGCGCGTGGGCCTCGCCAGGGCGCTGGCCCCCGATCCCGAAGTGCTGCTCTTCGACGAGCCGTTCAGCGCGCTCGACCCGCTGATCCGGCGGGACATGCAGGAGGAGGTCATCCGCCTGCACCGCGAGGAGGGCCGCACCATGGTCTTCATCACCCACGACCTCAGCGAGGCCCTGCGCGTCGGCGACCGCATCGCGCTGATGCGGGACGGCAAGATCGTGCAGCTCGGCACCCCCGAGCAGATCGTCGGCTCGCCCGCCGACGACTACGTCCGCGACTTCGTCCGGGACGTGCCACGCGAGCAGGTCATGACCGTGCGCACCGCCATGCGCGCCGGCGACTGCGGCGGCCCCGAGCACCCCGGCGCCCTCACCCCCGACACGGTCGTGTCCGACGCCATCGAGATCGTCGCCCGCACCGGCCGGGCCGCCTGCGTGACGCAGGACGGCAGGTGCCTGGGCCAGGTCGACAACGCGGGGCTGCTGCGGTTCGTGGCCGGGCTGGATCGCGAGGAGGTGGCCGCGTGATACCCGCCCACATCGGCGCGGCGGACGCCTCCCACACCCGGGGGTGGACCGCATGAGTGCCGTCGTCACCCCGTCATCGCCGCCGACGCCGGTCGAACCGGCCGAGGAAGCCGTCCTGGCCGAGCCGCGCTCGCGGCTGCGCCACCCGGTCGTACGGCGCCTGCTGCCGCTGGGCGTCGCGGCCGTCGTCCTGGTACCGCTGGCCGCCATCCTGTGGGGTAGCGGAGCCTGGCCGTCGGATCTGACCGTCGACGTCAAGACACCCCTGGACGACGCCTACACCTGGGTCATCAGCAACCGGGACACCAACCCGGTGTTCCTCTACTTCCTGCTGCACCTGAGCAACTGGTCCGACAGCTCGGTGACCTGGCTGACCGACCTGCTGGAGACCGTCGGCTGGTTCCCGGTGATCGTGGCCGCCGTGCTGGTGTCCTGGCGGGTCGGCGGCCTGCGCCACAAGCGCGGGCTGAAGCTTGCGGGCGTCACGCTCGCCGCCTTCGCGGTCTGCGGCGTGCTCGGCATGTGGCAGGCCACCATGGAGACCCTCGCCCTGATGGCGGTCGCGGTCGCCGTCTCCGCCGTGATCGGTGCCCTGCTGGGCCTGGGCGCCGGCCTGTCGGACCGCTTCGAGCGCATCCTGCGACCGGTCCTGGACACCATGCAGATCATGCCGGCGTTCGCGTACCTGCTGCCGCTGGTGCTGCTGTTCGACATCGGCGTACCGTCCGCGCTGATCGCGACGATCATCTACGCGGCCCCGCCGATGGCCCGGCTGACCTCGCTCGGCCTGCGCGGCGCCGACCCGTCCGTCATGGAGGCCGCGAAGTCGCTGGGCACGAGCCCGGCGCAGCTGCTGCTGACCGCCCGGCTGCCGTTGGCCCGCAAGGAGATCCTGCTCGGCCTGAACCAGACGATCATGATGGCGCTGTCGATGGTCACCATCGCCTCCGTGATCGGCGCCGGCGGCCTCGGTGAGGAGGTCTTCCGCGCACTGTCCACCGTCGACGTCGGCGGGGCGCTCGCCGCGGGCATCCCGATCGTGCTGCTGGCCATCTGGCTGGACCGCACCACCGCTGTCGCCGGTGAGCGGCTGGGCGAGGGCGCGGCTCCGGCCGGTTCCTCCTGGCTGCACGGCTGGCGGGCCTGGATCGTGACGGCCGCCTCGGGTGTCGTACTGAGTGTGGTCGGGTGGCAGCTGCTGATCGCCGAGTGGCCCGAGGCCTGGGGGGTGAACATCGCCCCGCCCGTCAACGACGCCGTCGACTGGTTCACCGGCCACCTGGCCGAGGGTGTGCCCGTGCTGGGCGGCACCCGGACCTGGGCGGACGGCTTCACCACCTGGCTGCTCAACCCGCTCCGGGACGGCCTGACCGGCATGCCGTGGTGGCTGCTGGTCCTCCTGGCCGCCGGGTTCGCCCTGCTCGCGGGCGGCTGGGGCGCCATGTGCACCGCGGCCCTGGCGATGGCCGGCGTCGGCGTCATCGGAGTGTGGGGCCACTCCCTGGACACCATGTCGCAGGCGATCGCGGGCGTCGTCGTCACGCTCGTGCTCGGCTTCCTGATCGGCGTGGCGGCGGCCCGTGTACCGCTGCTGGAACGCATGCTGCGTCCGGTCCTGGACACCATGCAGACCCTGCCGCAGTTCATCTACCTGATCCCGGTGGTGGCCCTGTTCAACGTGGGCCGCGCCGCCGCCGTCGCCGCGGCCGTGCTGTACGCGCTGCCTGCCGTCGTTCGGATCACCGTGCAGGGCCTGAGCCAGGTCGACGCCGCGACGCTGGAGGCGGCCCGTTCCATGGGCGCGTCCACCTTCCAGCAGATCCGCCAGGTACAGGTGCCGCTGGCCCGGCCCGCGCTGATGCTCGCGCTCAACCAAGGCGTGGTGCTGGTGCTGGCCATGGTCATCGTCGGCGGTTTCGTCGGCTCGGGCGCGCTCGGCTACGACGTCGTCTACGGCCTGCAGAAGAGCGAACTCGGCACCGGCCTCGCCGCGGGTGTCGCGATCGTGCTGCTGGGTCTGGTCCTGGACCGCACCACGCAGCGCCCGGCCCAGCGGACGGGCAGGCACTAGCCCGCACCGGCCCCAACCTCAGCCCCCCGTACCTACCCATCCCGGCACGCCGCTCCCGCAGGAACAGCTGCCTGTCCGAAACGAGAGACCCACTCACATGAAGAACAGAAAGCACCTCCTCCGCGCCGCCACCGCCGTCGCCGTCGTCCTGGGCGTCACCGGCCTGAGCGCCTGCGGCGCCGCCAAGACCGACTCCTCCTCTTCGTCGGGCGGCTCCGACTCGGTCACCATCGCCGTACCGTCGTGGGTGGGCGCGGAGGCCAACGCGGCCGTCGCGAAGTACATCCTCGAGAACGAGCTCGACATGAAGGTCAAGCTGACCCAGCTCGACGAGTCGGTCGCGTTCGACGCGCTCAACAGCGGCAAGGCCGACGCGATCCTGGAGGACTGGGGCGGCGCGCCGAAGAAGGTCGAGCTGTACGTCGACAGCAAGAAGTCCGTCGTCTCGGCGGGCGACCTCGGCGTCACCGGCCACATCGGCTGGTTCATACCGAAGTACCTGGCGGACGAGCACCCGGACATCACCGACTACAAGAACCTCAACAAGTACGCGAGCCTCTTCGAGACCGCCGAGAGCGGCAGCAAGGGCCAGCTGCTGGAGGGCTCACCGTCGTACACCACCAACGACGACGCGATCATCAAGAACCTGAACCTGAACCTCAAGACGGTCTACGCCGGTTCCGAGGCCGCGCAGATCACCCAGATCAAGGAGAGCTACAAGGCCAAGAAGCCGTTCATCAGCTACTGGTGGACGCCGCAGTGGCTCAACTCCCAGCTCGATCTGGTCGAGGTCAAGCTTCCCGAGTACAAGGAGGGCTGCGACTCCGACGCGGAGAAGGTCGCCTGCGGTTACGCCAACACGCCGCTGCAGAAGTTCCTTGGCGCCGACTTCGCCAAGGACAACAAGAAGGCGGCCGAGTTCCTGAAGAACTTCAACTGGACCAACGACCAGCAGAACGAGGTCGCCGCGATGATCGCGGACAAGAAGATGGGTTCGGACAAGGCGGCCGAGGCCTGGGCCAAGGCCAACGAGGACGTCTGGAAGGCGTGGCTGCCCAAGTAGACCGCCGGCAACGGCAGTGCCGGGCGCCCCGCTGAGGGCGCCCGGCACTTTCAGTCCAGGTCCGCGGCGATCTCGCGCAGCGCCTGCGCGGCCCCGCGCTGGAGTCCCGGCCCGAACGTGACGCGGGTGGCCCCGAGTTCACCGAGTTCGGTGGACGAGGGGCCGCCGGTCACCGTGCCGTGCACATTGACGGGCCCCTGGATCCCGGACCGCAGCAGCGGCAGTACGCCGACGGGGGCGCCGATCGGATACACACAGTCGGCGCCCGCGGCGACGTACAACGCGGCCCGCTCGATGGTCTGTTCCGCGGCCTGTTTGGGGTTCGCGGCACCGGGCGGCCGGATGAAGGTGTCGATCCGGGCGTTGACGAAGAGCCGGTCGCCGGCGGCGTGCCGTACCTCGGAGAGCCAGTCCGCGTGCGCGCGCGGGTCCTTGAGCACCCCGCCCTCGGAGTCCTCCAGGTTGCACCCGACGGCACCGGTCTCCAGCAGCCGCTCCACCAGCTCCTTCGGCGGGATCCCGTACCCGCCCTCGATGTCCGCCGACACCGGCACGTCCACGGCCCGTACGATCCGCGCGACCGCCGCGAACATCTCGTCGGCCGGGGTCTGCCCGTCCTCGTGGCCGAGGGAGGCGGCGACGCCCGCGCTGGGCGTGGCGAGCGCGGGGAACCCGGCCTCGACGAAGACCCGGGCGGAGGCGGCGTCCCAGGGGCCCGGCAGCACGAGCGGGTCGTCGGGGGAGTGGCGCCGGTGCAGGGCGCGGAAGGTCTCGACCTTGGACACGTTGTGTATCCCGGTTTGGAGTTGTCGATGGCTCACGAATGCTGCCCCGGGCGGTAGTGCCCCGGCGTCATACGGCAGGTCACCCCGAACCGGTTCCAGGCGTTGATCACCGCGATCGCGGAGATCAGCTGGGCCAGCTCGGGCTCCTCGAAGTGCGCGGCGGCACGGTCGTACACCTCGTCGGGCACGAACCCGTCCGTCAGGACGGTCACGCCCTCCGTGAGCTCGATCGCCGCGAGCTCCTTCTCGGTGTAGAAGTGTGCCGACTCCTCCCAGGCGCTGAGCTGGACGATCCGCTCGACGCTCTCGCCGGCCGCGAGGGCGTCCTTGGTGTGCATGTCGATGCAGAAGGCGCAGTGGTTGAGCTGCGAGGCGCGGATCTTCACCAGCTCGTACAACCCGGGTTCGAGTCCCTTACGGGCGGCCGCGTCGACACGGACCATCGCCTTGTAGACCTCGGGGGCGTGCTTGGCCCAGTTCAGACGCGCGGGCCGCTCGGCCGCGTACTCGACCGTCGTGGTGTCGGGGGTGCTGTCGATCGTCGTCATGGTGTCGAGCCTAGGAGCGAAGCAGCCCAGGAGTATGGTCCACTTCCATGCCGAAACCTTGGGCCACTCTGGGCGTCGATCTGCACCTGGAGCCGTCCGGACCGGGCCTGCGCCGCAGCCTGACCGCCGCCCTGCGCGAGGCGGTCCGCAGCGCACGCCTGGCTCCCGGCACCCGGCTGCCCTCGTCCCGCTCCCTCGCCGCCGACCTCGGCATCGCCCGCAACACCGTCGCCGAGGCCTACGCCGAACTCGTCGCCGAGGGCTGGCTCACCGCCCGCCAGGGCTCGGGGACCAGGGTGGCCGACCGCACGGTGACCCCACCGACAGGCACCACGGCCACACCTCACCCGGAGCGCCCGGGCCCGGCCTACGACCTGATCCCCGGCACCCCGGACCTCGCCGCCTTCCCCCGCACGGAGTGGCTCAAGGCGGCCCGCCGCGCCTTCCTCACCGCCCCGAACCAGGCCCTCGGCTACGGCGACCCCCGCGGCCGCCCCGAACTGCGCACCGCCCTCGCCGGCTACCTGGCCCGCGCACGGGGCGTACGCGCCGACCCCGAGTGCGTCGTGGTGTGCGCGGGTTTCGTGCACGGCCTGCAACTGCTCGCCAGGGTGCTGCGGGCGCGCGGCGTGGAGACGGTCGCGGTGGAGTCGTACGGCCTCCCACCGCACTGGAAGCAACTGACGGCGGCGGGCCTGACCACGGAACCGTTGTTGTTCGACGAACTGGGCACGAACCCGGGGGAGTTGACGTCAGGTGACCTGCGCCCCGGGGCGGTACTCCTGACCCCCGCCCACCAGTTCCCCATGGGCGTGCCGCTGCACCGCGACCGCCGGGGGACGGTGGTGGACTGGGCGCGCCGCACCGGCGGACTGGTCCTGGAGGACGACTACGACGGAGAGTTCCGCTACGACCGCCAGCCGGTGGGCGCGCTGCAGGGCCTGGACCCCGACAAGGTGGTCTACCTGGGCACGGCCAGCAAGTCCCTGGCCCCCGCCCTCCGCCTGGCGTGGATGGTGCTGCCGCCGGCGCTGGTGAAGGAGGTGACGGCGGCGAAGGGCGGCTCGGACACCTGCGGCGTGCTGGACCAGCTGACCCTGGCCGAGTTCCTGACCTCCGGCGCCTACGACCGCCACGTCCGCGCCGCCCGCCTGCGCTACCGCCGCCGCCGGGACGCCCTGGTCCGGGCCCTGTCCACCCACGCCCCCCACCTCCATGTCACCGGCATCGCAGCCGGCCTCCACGTCCTCCTGCGCCTCCCGCCCGGCACGGAACGGTCAGTGGTCCAGGCGGCGACGTGGCAGGGGCTGGCCCTGCATGGCGTGAACTCCTACCGCCATGAGCGGTCGACGACAGCCCCCTTGGACGCCCTGGTCGTGGGTTATGGGACACCTCCGGATCATGCGTGGGCGGGGGCGTTGGAGGCGCTGGGCAGGGTGTTGCCGTGAGGGCGGCATCATTCAGCCCGTCCGGCGTTTGAGGACGAGGCCCTTCGGGCCGAAGCGGGGGTCCGGGGGCGGCAGCCCCCTGGGGGTCCCCCCTGCTCGAAGAGCTTGGGGGAGGGACGGGTAGGGGCGGCGGGGGCGAGCAACCTCGACGCCCACCACGACGAACGCTCACCCCCCATCCTCACCGCCGGAGGCACCCGGCGCTTCCCCAAACCGAGCCAACGCCAACGCCCCCGCCACCGACACCACAAACCCCAGCACCGCCAGCCACGCCAACCCCTCCCGCGTACGATCCCCCAGCCACACCACCCCCACCACCGCCGGCCCGACCGTCTCCCCGATCACCATCGCCGCCGTAGCCACCGTCACCGACCCCCGCTGCAACGCAGACGTCAGTGCCAAAAACGCCGCCCCACCCCCCAACAGCAGCGCATAAGTCGCCGGATTGGCCACCAGCTCCGCCGGCTCGACCGAGTCGATCAGCCGCACCGCCACCTCCACCACCCCGAACCCGAACCCCGCCGCCAGCCCGAGCACCAACCCCCGCCCCCGCTCCGGCAACCGCCCACCCGCCAGCCCCACCCCCAGCACGGCCAGCGCCACCCCGAGCATCACGAACTTCAGCGCGTCCGACCCCTCCTGATCCCCCTCCGTCCCCGACGCCAGCCCCAGCATCGCCAGCCCGGCGCACACGACCCCCACCGCGCCCCACTCGTTACGGCTCAACCGCACCCGCAGCAGCCGCGCCGCGACGACCGCAGTCACCGCGAGACTGGACGCCAACGCCGCGCTCACGGCGTAGATGGGAAGCGACCGCAGGGCCACGACCTGCAACACGAACCCCATCCCGTCCAGGCCCAGCCCGGCCAGATACCGCCACTGCCGCAGCGCCCGCAGCAGCACCCCCGCCTCGCCGCCCCCACCCCCCTGGACGCCCGCCGCCCGCGCGGCCATCGCCTGCAACACGGTCGCCGCACCGAAACAGACCGCCGCACCAAGCGCACACAGCATCCCAAACAGCACAAAGCGACTGTAGGCGAGCGGAAGATCGACAGCCCCCCGACAGTCGCACTCTCACCGGTCTCTAGGCTGTCCGCCTGACGAACCACGAACAACCGGCCCGGACAACGGACCCGACAACGGACCCGACAACCGGGTCTTCGACGGCCGGGTCATCGACGGCCGGGCACAGAGAACACCGGGGGAGACACACATGGCAGAAACGCGACGCAGGCTGCGCTCCAGCACAGTCGTACTCGGCGGCATGGGAGTCATAGCCGCGGCCCTGACCTCCTGCAGCTCCGACCCCGACCGCCGCTGCGTCGACCGCGACAGCTACACCTACGAGGGCTACAAGATCGTCGCGGACAAGAACTGCACATCCACCACCGGCTCCGGCTCCTCGTACGGCAAGAGCGGCAAGAAGAAGACCGGCAGCTCCGACGCCGCCTGGTACTACGACGCCGACATCGACGACGGCCACGCCGACTTCGGCACCTTCAGCCGCAGCGAGGCCGTCGACCGAGGCGGCTTCGGCTGCTCGGGCTCGGGCAGCAGCGGCGGCTGAGCAGGACCCGTACGAGATGCAGCGCCGCACGATCGAGCCCCGCCCCGACTGGCAGCAGACCGTCGAGGAGCAGGGCCTCGTCTACCCCCTCACCCGCCACCCGGACGACTCCCTGCGCCCGTACTGGGACGAGAGCGCCTACTACGTGTTCTCCCTCCCGGAGGTCGAGGCGCTGGAGGAGACCGTCGAGGAACTCCACCGCATGTGCCTCGCCGCGGCGGACCACATCGCCTCCACCGGCCGCTTCGCCGACCTCGGCATCACCGACCCGCGCATCGCGGACGCGGTCGCCGAGGCCTGGCGCCGCCGCGCCGAACTCCCGTCCGTCTACGCCCGCTTCGACCTCCACTACGACGGCACCGGCCCGGCCAAGCTCCTGGAGTACAACGCCGACACCCCCACCTCCCTGGTCGAGGCCGCCTCGCCCCAGTGGTTCTGGATGGAGGACCGCTTCCCCGGCGCCGACCAGTGGAACTCCCTGCACGAACGCCTCGTCGCCGCCTGGAAGAAACAGTCCGCCCTGCTCCCGCCCGGGGCCCCGCTCCACTTCGCGTACTCCGCGGCCGACGAACTCGGCGAGGACATGATGACGGTCGCCTATCTGAAGGAGACCGCGGAACAGGCGGGCCTGGACACCGGCTGGATCTCCATGGAGGAGATCGGCTGGGACCGCCTCTCCGGCCGCTTCGTCGACAACCAGCTCCGCTTCATCCGCAGCTGCTTCAAGCTCTACCCCTGGGAGTGGCTCACCACCGACCGCTTCGCCGACCACGTCCTCGGCACCCTCGACAACGGCGGCGGCACGGGCACGACCCTGTGGATCGAGCCTGCCTGGAAGATGCTCCTCAGCAACAAGGCGCTCCTCGCCATCCTCTGGGAGCTCTACCCGGACCACCCGAACCTGCTCCCCGCATACCTCGACGGGCCTCGCGACCTCGCGACGACCACCGGCTACGTGGCGAAGCCCCTGCTGGGCAGGGAGGGCGCCGGCGTGACCATCCACGAACCCGCCGCCGCCGAGGCCATCGTCCGCGAAGAACCCTGCTGCTACCAGCAGTTGGCCCCACTCCCCGCCTTCGACGGCAACCACGTCGTCCTCGGCGCGTGGGTCGTCGAGGACGAGTCGGCGGGCCTCGGCATCCGCGAGTCGTCCGGCCTGATCACGGACGAGTACGCGCGCTTCCTGCCGCACGTGATCCTGTAACGGCCGTGTACGGCCTTACACGGCCGTACACGGAAGGCGAGTCGGGCGAGAGCGGGCCGCGAGGCCGGTGCTGCCGCCCGGCTCGGCTCCCCCGAACCACCGTCCACGACCCGGGCGGCAGGACTCCAGCATCGCGTCGGCACCCGCCACCCAGCTATCCGCTTACGGCGGAAACCGCCCCTTTTTGTGGATAGCCCGAGCCCTGCCGCAACGTCTGTGACGGCGTCTCCCCGTACACCTGCCGATAGTGCCCGGTGAACCGCCCCAGATGCGCGAACCCCCACCGCAACGCCACATCGGTGACCGTCCCGAGCCCGTGCCCGTCCGCGATGGCCAGCAGTTCGCGCCGCGCCAGATCCAGCCGGACCCGCCGCAGATACGCCAGCGGAGTCGTGGCCAGATGCACCCGGAGCCCTTCCCTGAGGCTCCGCACACTCACCCGCGCCGCCACCGCCATGTCGGCCACGGATATCGGCTCATGGGCATGCTCGGCACAGAAGTCCGCGGCCCGCCGCACGGCACTGGGCAGCACCGCCGGCCCCCGCCCCGCCACCGTGTCGCTGAGCATGTGCGGCTGGGCGTCCAGCAGCCCGTTCACCACCAACTGCTCGAAGTGCCCGACCCCCAGCGGCGACCGCTCCGCCAACTCCGAGTCGGCGAACTCGGCGAACGCCCGCACCACGCGCAACCACGCCCCGACCACCCCCACCCGCGGATCCAGCACCGGCGCGAACCGCAGCGGCGCGGACGGCAGTTCACCCAGCCGCACCGCGAGCCCCCCGTCGAGCGTGGCACGGGGAATGATCAGCACCCGGTTCAGGGTCTGCCCGCTCCACCGCATCGACAGCCGCTGCCCCGGATTGACGACGCTCAGCGAGGACGCCAGGGCCACCCCGTCCGCCGTCACGACACCGTCGCCCGCCAGTGGCACATGGATGTTGTAGAACTCCGGCAGCTCACCCGGCGTGACATCGACCTCAGCCCCGTACCCCAGCTCGTACAGCGCCACGCCGCCCTCGTGCACACACCGGAACCGCCCGTCGACCGGATGCTCGTCCAGCACCGTCAGCCGGTGCGGCGCGAACCGCGCACTGACCAGCGCGTGCAACTCCTCGACATCACTGCCCCGGAAGAGCAGCCCCCGCCCCGCATCCGGGGACCCCGACCCCGACCCCGCTCCGCCCATGACGCCCATGCCTCTCCGTAACGCGTCCTGTGCGGAACGTACCGCCCTCGTCCTCCCGACGCCCCGGAATCGCGATGGCGGTCGCGGCGGCCGCAGCCCGGCCCCATGGACGATCCCTCGATACAGCGATACGATACGTCTCGTCTCGTGAACCCGGAGGCGAGCCCATCAGCCCGCCGCACCCTCAAGGAGCCCCATGGAACACGTCATCGACCTCGACGCGGCACCCGGCATCCGCCTGTGGGCGGAGGACCACGGTGCCCCCGACTCACCTCCCCTCCTGCTGATCATGGGCGCCCTGTCCCCAGGCCTCGGCTGGCCCGACGAACTCGTCGCCCTCCTCGCCGCCCAGCACCGCGTGATCCGCTACGACCACCGCGACACCGGCCGCTCCACCTGGGCCTACGACGACCGGCCCTACCCCCTCACCGCCCTCGCCGAGGATGCCCTCGCGGTCCTGGACGGACTCGGCATCGCACGCGCCCACGTCGTCGGCATGTCACTCGGCGGCATGCTCACGCAGCTCCTGATCGCCGACCACCCCGACCGCCTGCTGAGCGCAACCCTGATCGGCACGGGCGCCCTCAGTGACACCCCGTACCGCGACCCGGACGGCACCCGCGTCCCGCCCGAGGAACTCCCCAGCGTCGAGCCCCGCATCATGCAGCTCTGGTCGCAGCCGTGGACGGACCAGGGCCAAGAGGCCGAGCTGAACCGGCGCGTCGAGCACTGGCGACTACTGTCCGGCGGCCAACTCCCCTTTGACGCCGACTACTTCCGCACCCTGGAACAGCGGGTCATCGCCCACACCGGCCACCACAGGCCCGCCGACGCCCACGCCCGCGCCGACACCTCCGGCATGCTCCGCACCGAGCAACTCGCCCGGACCACCGTCCCCACCCTCGTCACCTCGGCCCCCGCCGAACCCGTCTACCCCCTCCCGCACGCCCACCACCTGGCCCAGACGATTCACGGCGCCCACCTCGTCGAGATCCCCGGCATGGGCCACGCGCTGTCACCCGAGATCCACAAGCCACTCGCCACCGCGATCCTCGACCACACCGCGCCCCGCTGAGGCCGGCGGCACCCGCACCGGCGCACTCACACCCCGAGCACGCCCCGCAACTGGGCGAGCCCCCAGTCCAGATCCTCCTTCCCGATCACCAAGGGCGGCGCGATCCGGATCGTGACCCCATGGGTGTCCTTCACCAGCACACCCCGGTCCATCAGCTTCTCGGACACCTCCCGCCCCGTGCCGTACGCCCGGGCGATGTCGACCCCCGCCCACAGCCCGCGTCCCCGCACCTCCGTCACTCGGCCCGTCCCGGTCAACAGGCCCAGCTCCCGGTGCAGATGCGCGCCCAGCTCGGCCGACCGGGCCTGGAACTCGCCCGTCCGCAGCATCGCGATCACCTCCAGCGCCACCGCACACGCCAGCGGATTCCCGCCGAACGTCGACCCGTGCTCCCCGGGCCGGAACACGCCGAGCACATCGGCCGACGACACCACCGCCGACACCGGCACCACCCCGCCCCCGAGCGCCTTCCCCAGCACATACACATCCGGCACGACCCCCTCGTGCTCGCACGCGAAGGTACGTCCCGTGCGCCCCAGCCCCGACTGGATCTCGTCCGCCACGAACAGCACGTTCCGCTCCCGCGTCAGCTCCCGCACCGCCGGCAGATAACCGTCCGGCGGCATGAGCACCCCCGACTCGCCCTGGATCGGCTCCAGCAGCACGGCCACCGTGTTCTCCGTCAAGGCATCCCGCATCGCCGTGAGGTCCCCGTACGGCACGATCTCGAAGCCCGGCGTGTACGGCCCGAAGTCCGCCCGCGCCTCCGGGTCGGTGGAGAAGCTGATGATCGTCGTCGTACGGCCGTGGAAGTTGTTGCCCGCGACCACGACCTTCGCCATTTCCGCCGGGACGCCCTTGACCCGGTAGCCCCACTTCCGGGCCGTCTTCACGGCCGTCTCCACCGCCTCCGCCCCGGTGTTCATCGGCAGCACCATCTCCATCCCGCACAGCTCGGCGAGCTGCGCGCAGAACGCGGCGAACCGGTCGTGATGAAACGCCCGCGACGTCAGCGTCACCCGCTCCAGCTGCGCCTTCGCCGCCGCAAGGATCCGCCGGTTGCCGTGCCCGAAGTTGAGCGCCGAATAACCGGCCAGCAGATCCAGATACCGCCGCCCCTCCACATCCGTCATCCAGGCCCCGTCCGCCGTCGCCACGACGAGCGGCAACGGGTGGTAGTTGTGCGCGCTGTGCGCCTCGATCGCGGCGATCATCGATTGGGTGGTGCTCGACGTACTCACGGGGCTCTCCGTTTCCGCCACCGCGAGGCTCGTGTCCGGCAGTCACGAGGCTCGCGGCCACTGTCCAATTCCTGCCTTACGAGTGCCGTGCGGCCTCCTCCTATCGTTGCTCGCATGGTGGACGTGCGCCCATGGCTGACCGGCGCGCCCGGTAGGCTGATCGGCGGGCCGTGACTGGCGCGCTGGGATGGACGAACCATCGGGGAGCGGCCCCTGGACCGAGTCCAGACCGAGTGCCGTGCGCCTGGGCCGTACCGTGATCGCTGCACACGACGTCCGGAGGTCCCCATGTCAGCCGAGCCCCTCTCCAACGAGTCCACCGCCTTCCGTTCCGCCCTCGACGTGATCCGCGCCGTCGAGCCGCGCGTGGCCGATGCCATCGGCCAGGAGGTCGCCGACCAGCGCGAGATGCTCAAACTGATCGCCTCCGAGAACTACGCCTCCCCGGCCACCCTCCTGGCCATGGGTAACTGGTTCAGCGACAAGTACGCCGAGGGCACCATCGGCCGCCGCTTCTACGCCGGCTGCCGCAACGTCGACACCGTCGAGGCCCTCGCCGCCGAGCACGCCCGCGAGCTCTTCGGCGCCCGCCACGCCTACGTCCAGCCCCACTCCGGCATCGACGCCAACCTCGTCGCCTTCTGGGCCGTCCTCGCCGCCCGCGTCGAGGCCCCCGCCCTGGAGAAGGCCGGCGTCCGCCAGGTCAACGACCTCTCCGAGGCCGACTGGGCCGAGCTCCGTCAGGCCTTCGGCAACCAGCGCATGCTCGGCATGTCCCTGGACGCCGGCGGCCACCTCACCCACGGCTTCCGCCCGAACATCTCCGGCAAGATGTTCGACCAGCGCTCCTACGGCACCGACCCCACCACGGGCCTGATCGACTACGACGCGCTGCGTGCCTCGGCCCGCGAGTTCAAGCCGCTGATCATCGTCGCCGGCTACTCCGCCTACCCCCGTCTCGTGAACTTCCGGATCATGCGCGAGATCGCCGACGAGGTCGGCGCCACGCTCATGGTCGACATGGCCCACTTCGCGGGTCTCGTCGCCGGCAAGGTCCTCACCGGCGACTTCGACCCGGTCCCGCACGCCCAGATCGTCACCACCACCACCCACAAGTCGCTGCGCGGCCCGCGCGGCGGCATGGTCCTGTGCGACGACTCCCTCAAGGACCAGGTCGACCGCGGCTGCCCGATGGTCCTCGGCGGCCCGCTCCCGCACGTCATGGCCGCCAAGGCCGTCGCCCTCGCCGAGGCCCGCCGGCCCTCCTTCCAGGACTACGCCCAGCGCATCGTCGACAACTCCCGCGCACTGGCCGAGGGCCTGATGCGCCGTGGCGCGACCCTGGTGACCGGCGGCACCGACAACCACCTGAACCTGATCGACGTCGCCTCCTCCTACGGCCTCACCGGCCGCCAGGCCGAGGCCGCGCTCCTCGAGTCCGGCATCGTCACCAACCGCAACGCCATCCCCGCCGACCCCAACGGCGCCTGGTACACCTCCGGCATCCGCATCGGCACCCCCGCCCTGACCACCCGTGGCCTGGGCACCGCCGAGATGGACGAGGTCGCCGCCCTCATCGACCGCGTCCTCACGTCCACCGAGGCCGGCACGACCAAGTCGGGCGCTCCGTCCAAGGCCGCTCACGTCCTCGACGCGAAGATCGCCGACGAGATCTCCCACCGGGCCACCGACCTCGTCACCGGCTTCCCGCTGTACCCGGAGATCGACCTGGGCTGACGCCCGCCTCTACGCGCCGCCGACCTACAGGTCCAGGTCGATCAACTCCTGGCGTGGCTCCTGACGCGGCGGTCCGGCTTCCGGCCGGGCCGCCGCGCGGCGTATCAGCAGCGTGCCGCCGACGCCCGTCGCGAACCCGACAGCCAGCCCCGCCAGCGCCCACCCGGCACCACCCGACACCACGCCGGACCGGCCCCCGGCCGCCGTTCCCTCAGCGGCAGCCATGAGCTCCCCCTCCGTTTCGCCGAGGAGTCCTCCCAGGTCCAGCCGCTCGAAGACGGAGCGCGGTGCCCGGTGCCAGCGGATGTCGTCGTCCTCCACGTCCGGCGCGAGGTCCGAGCGCACCCAGGGTGTGCCGTCCCCGGCCACGAACAGCTGGTCTTGCCGCTCGATGGCCACGTCCCCTCCCGGCGCCCGGTTCGTCTGCGGCCAGCCACCGACTCCCGTCAGTCCCCAGAGCACGGTGATCCGTATCGACGGATGACGGCCCTTCGCCCAGTCCTCCGGCACCCGCTCCGTCCCGACATACGTCGGCTGGAACAGCTGCCAGAGTCTGGCGAAGCCCGGCTGACCGGAGTGCAGTGCCGTCGTACGCCCCGTGCCGCCCGCGACGACCATCGCCACATCGGGGACGTCCCGGCCCTGCTTGGGCGCGGCCCAGGCGGCCGCCGCTGTGCCCCACAGAGCCAGCGCCGCCGACGCCGCCACGACCAGCGCGAGCCGCAGCCTTCCGCTCAGATCGGCCTTCATAGGTCCCGCAGCTCCTGCCTCGGCCCCGGCTCGCCCCGCAGGCGGTCCAGTGGGAGTCGCGTGGCGAAGGGACGCAGCACCAGCGCGAGCACCGCTCCGGCCGCCGCGCCCGGGAGCGCCCACCACCAGTCGGTGGCGTCAGTCGACCCCGACCCGGCCGGGGACGTCCCGGTCGCCTCGTCCGCCGTGGGCGCCGCCGAGTCCTCCGCGACGTCGTCCGTCCCGGACGCCTCCCCGTCCGGCGGGAAGATCGCCGCGCGTCCCTCGGAGGAGACCTTGCCCATCAGGCCCAGCTTCGCGAGCAGGGTGCGCAGCTCGGACGGGTGATCGGCTCGATGCCAGGTGCCGTTCGGCGTGCTGTCCAGGCTCGCCGCCGTGTGTATCCAGACCGCCTTCCCGACGTCGACCGGGTAGACCTGGTCGAGGCGCCAGGGGGACACGTCATGAGCCATCCATGTGACGTTGATCTGGCGGGCTGCCGTCAGTCCGGCCTCCGGCGGCTTGTCACGGGTGCCTTTGCCCGGTGTGCCGAGCAGCTGCTGCAGCTCTTCGTACTCCTCGTCGGAGTAGTACAGCGCGGCCGTCTCCGTGCTCTCCGGGGAGACCAGGAGCACGCTCGTCGGTCCTCCGGCCGACGCCGGGGCCGCGGCGCCCCACAGCAGCAGGGCCAGCGCCGCAGCCAACGCCCCGGTCAGCGCCGTGAGTTCACGGCACCGGCCCCGCCGGCCGGCCCACCAGCCGCGTCCGCGCGAGCACTGGCCCGAGCAGCCGGTCTCCTGTCCCCTCAGCCGGCCTTCCAAGCGACCGACCTCATGTCCGCGTCCGCACATCCGAACCCCCAACCCGAGCAATGCCCATGCGGCCCGTCCCCGAGCCGCTTGTCACTTCTGGTACACCGCCCGACCCGCCTGGGTTCCCACCCCGAACCGACTATTTCGGGGCCACCGGCTACTTCGACGCCGCCTCGGACGCCCTCTCCACCGACCGCGCCATCGCGAGGGCCCGCTCCTTCGACGCCACCCCTTCCAGCCGCAGCGCGACGCTCTCGCCCTCGGCGTTGTGGGTCCACAGCAACGTCGGACCGGCCGTCCGCTCCTCGCGGGTGAAGTGCTCCCCGCTCGCGTCCACCAGCCAGAAGGTCAGCAGATGCGGCCGGGCGAACCAGAGGGCCGTGTCGGCCGCCGTGCCGCGCGAGGCGTCGGGGGCCAGCGAGATCCACTCCGGCGGTTCGCGCACCGACTTGGCGAAGCCGATGTCCAGGCTGGCCCGGCGCTCGTCGAGTCGTATCGTGCGCCCGCCCTCGCGCCAGCAGAGGCTCATCAGGAACCGTCCCCGAGGCTCGTCCGTCACCGCTACCGCGTCCGGCATGCCGAGCTCCTTCGGCACCAGCGGCTCGAAGCCCGCCCGGCGCTCGGCCTGGGCGAGTGACACCGAGCGGCCGCAGCCGGGGACCTCGGCGCCGGGGGAGGGGACCGCCGACGGGTCGTACCGCACCTCGACGCCGGCGAAGTCGAACCAGTCGAAGACCGCCGCCCGCACCGGGGGCGTGAGCACCAGCACCGTCACCAGGCCGCACAGCGCCGCCGTCAGCGAACGCCAGCGGACCCGCGCCCAGCGGCGCACCGCCCGCAGCCGCTGCGCCGCACGCGGCGGCTCGGCCACCGGCACGGGCATCTGCTCGGCGAGTATCTGCCCCAGCACCCGCTCGACCATCGTCTCGGCGCCGTCCGCCGCATCCCGCGCGTCCAGGGAACGCCCGAGCGC
The DNA here is from genome assembly GCF_045039535.1 of Streptomyces sp. NBC_01092. Classification (NCBI taxonomy): domain Bacteria; kingdom Bacillati; phylum Actinomycetota; class Actinomycetes; order Kitasatosporales; family Streptomycetaceae; genus Streptomyces; species Streptomyces sp. NBC_01092. The sequence continues at coordinate 6,600,126 of NZ_CP108659.1, forward strand.
CCTCAGCTCCTCCGGCAGGTGCGGCGCCGCCTCTCCACGCCGACCGCCGTCACCGGAGCCTCGGCCAACGGCACCCCGGCCGCTCCGACCGGCGCTTTCGCCGCCCCCGGCGCCCTCACGCCCGTACGCACGCCCATGCCCGGGCGCACGCCGCCCCCCGCTCTCGTGCGCCCCTTCGCCGTCATCGTCGTAAGGCCTGCGTCCGTCACCCATGCTCATCACCCCCTTCCCGAGGCTGGAAATCCGGCAGTAGTCGCCCCAGCTTCCGCAGCGCGCGGTTCAGCCGGGATTTCACCGTGCCCCGGGGCCAGCCCAGGGCCTGGGCCGTCTCGGACTCGTCCATTTCCAGGAGATAGCGGTAGGTGACGACCAGACGGTGCTCCTCGCTCAGCTTCTCCAGGGCGGCCTGGAGTGCGGCACGGCGCTCTATCTCCAGGGCGGCGACCGCGGGGTCCGCCGATTCCGGTATCAGGGGCTCCGCCTCCGCGAACGCCGCCTCGCGCCCGGCGAGCGTGCGCTGGCGGGCTGCCGTACGCACTGTGTTCCTCGTCTCATTGGCCACGATCGCCAGCAGCCACGGCTTGAACGCCGCGCCGTCCTTGAAGCGGCCCAGCGAGCAGTACGCCTTGACGAAGGCCTGCTGCACCACGTCCTCCGCGTCCGCACCCGCCCCGAGCGCGGCGGCCGCCCTGAGCGCGATGCCCGTATGGGCCCGCACCAGCTGCGCATACGCCTCCGGCTCTCCGGCGCGTACGCGTGCGATCACCGCGGCCTCATCGACGATGCGGCCCCCCTCCCGCGTCCTCACACCTTTGTTACACCGCCGGGCACGGATCGGTTCCCATCTGTTCCCGACCAGTTCCGGACCGGCCCCCGGGACCTGAGATAATGGGGGACATGGCTTCTGACCGACCCCGCGTGCTCTCCGGAATCCAGCCCACCGCAGGCTCGTTCCACCTCGGCAACTACCTCGGCGCCGTCCGCCAGTGGGTGGCGCTGCAGGAGACCCACGACGCGTTCTACATGGTCGTCGACCTGCACGCGATCACGGTCCCGCAGGACCCGGCCGAGCTGCGCGCCAACACCCGGCTCGCCGCCGCCCAGCTCCTCGCGGCCGGCCTCGACCCCGAGCGCTGCACGCTCTTCGTCCAGAGCCACGTCCCCGAGCACGCCCAGCTCGCCTGGATCATGAACTGCCTCACCGGCTTCGGCGAGGCCTCCCGCATGACCCAGTTCAAGGACAAGTCCGCCAAGCAGGGCGCGGACCGGGCGTCGGTCGGCCTGTTCACGTACCCGATCCTCCAGGTCGCGGACATCCTGCTGTACCAGGCCAACGAGGTCCCGGTCGGCGAGGACCAGCGCCAGCACATCGAGCTCACCCGCGATCTCGCCGAGCGTTTCAACGGCCGTTTCGGCCAGACCTTCACCGTCCCGAAGCCGTACATCCTCAAGGAGACGGCGAAGATCTACGACCTTCAGGACCCGTCGATCAAGATGAGCAAGTCGGCGTCCACGCCGAAGGGCCTCATTAACCTCCTCGACGACCCCAAGGCCACCGCCAAGAAGGTCAAGAGCGCGGTCACCGACACCGACACCGTCATCCGCTACGACGCCGAGAACAAGCCGGGCGTCAGCAACCTGCTCACCATCTACTCGACCCTCACGGGGACGGGAATCGCGGATCTGGAGCAGAAGTACGACGGCAAGGGCTACGGTGCGCTCAAGACGGACCTCGCCGAGGTCATGGTCGAGTTCGTGACGCCCTTCCGGGAGCGGACCCAGCAGTATCTGGACGACCCGGAGACGCTGGACTCGATCCTGGCCAAGGGTGCGGAGAAGGCGAGGGCCGTCGCCGCGGAGACGCTCTCCCAGGCGTACGACAAGGTGGGCTTCCTGCCCGCCAAGCACTGAGCCCGCACCACGGCACACGGCCGGAACACGGCCGTACCACCGCACAGCGCTGCACATCACTACGGTTGCGCCTGCCCGCAGCACAGTCGTGGCCGTACAGTCGATAGCCGGGTGGCCGCGCAGGCGGCCACTCACGCTCACCAACAGGGCGAGAGCTCACCGAGAGACGACAGGAGACGACGTGGGGACCGTAACGATCGGCGTGTCGATCGCGGTCCCGGAGCCTCACGGCAGCCTGCTCCAGGAGCGGCGCGCGGGCTTCGGCGACGCCGCGGCTCACGGCATCCCCACGCACGTCACGCTGCTGCCGCCGACAGAGGTCGACTCCTCCCTGCTGCCCGCGATCGAGGCGCACCTCGTCGAGGTCGCGGCCGCCGGGCGTCGCTTCCCGATGCGGCTGGCCGGCACGGGCACCTTCCGGCCCCTGTCGCCGGTGGTCTTCGTCCAGGTCGTCGAGGGCGCCGAGGCCTGCACCTGGCTGCAGAAGCAGGTCCGCGACGCCTCCGGGCCCGTCGCACGCGAACTGCAGTTCCCGTACCACCCTCATGTCACGGTCGCCCACGGCATCGACGAGGAGTCGATGGACCGCGCCTTCGAGGAACTCGCCGACTACGAGGCCCACTGGCCCTGCACCGGCTTCGCCCTTTACGAACAGGGCGCCGACGGCGTGTGGCGCAAGTTGCGGGACTTCGCCTTCGGGAGCGCCGTGGTGCCGCCGCAGGCGGGGCATGTGGAGCGCGGGTCGATCCCGGCGGGGTAGCTCCGCGGGGTGCGCCGGGACGGGTGGGTGCGACTTAATGTCGTTGTTCGGCCTCGGCGCCGTCGTGGCCGGTCGCGCAGTTTCCCGCGCCCCTTTAGGGCGCCGGGGCGCCTCCGACGCGGGCGCTCAGACAGCGCTCAGATCGGCAGCCGGCGGAACAGGCCCCTCGGCACATGCCGCAGCGCCGACATCACCACCCTGAGTGTGCCCGGCACCCACACCGTCTCCGAGCGGCGGCGCAGGCCGACCTCGATCGCCGTCGCGACCGCCTCCGGGGTGGTCGCCAGGGGAGTCTCCTCCAGGTCCGCGGTCATCTTCGAGCGCACGAATCCGGGGCGTACGACCATGACGTGGACGCCGGTGCCGTGCAGGGCGTCGCCCAGACCCTGGGTGAAGGTGTCGAGGCCGGCCTTGCTGGAGCCGTAGATGAAGTTGGCGCGGCGGGCCCGTTCGCCGGCGACGGAGGACAGGACGACGAGCGAGCCGTGGCCCTGGGACTGGAGCGCGCCCGCGCTGACCAGGGCCGCCGACACGGCGCCCGTGTAGTTGGTCTGAGCCACCCGCACCGCGTTCAGCGGCTGGCGCTCGTCGCGCGCCTGGTCGCCGAGGATCCCGAAGGCGAGCAGCACCATGTCGATGTCGCCCTCCGCGAAGACCTTGCCGAGCACCGTCTCGTGGGACTCGGGGTCGAGCGCGTCGAAGGCCACCGTGCGCACGTCGGCGCCCAGGGCGCGCAGATCGGCCGCCGACTGATCCAGGGCCGGTGACGGGCGTCCCGCCAGCCACACCGTGCGGGTACGGCGCGCGATCAGGCGGCGTGCGGTGGCCAGCGCGATCTCGGACGTACCGCCGAGGACGAGCAGGGACTGGGGGAGGCCGAAGGCGTCCTTCACGACAGCTCCTAGAGGTCTGAGGGGCCGGGGAGGCTTGATGGGGGCGGGAGTTCGGAGGGTTCGGGGGATCCGATGCCGGGGGCTACAGGGCGAGGCGGCGGGCCAGGTCCGAGACGAACACCGCGCGCGGGTCGACCTCGGCGCGCAGTGCGCGGAACTCGTCCAGGCGCGGGTACATCGCGGCGAGCAGTTCGGGCCGCAGCCGGGAGTCCTTGGCGAGGTTGACCCGCCCGCCCGCCGCGGCCACGTCCTCGTCCAGCGCGTCCAGGAGGGGGCCGAGCCCGGGCAGGTACGCCGGGATGTCCAGGGCCAGCGTCCAGCCGGGCAGGGGGAAGGAGAGCCAGCCGGGGTCGGCGTCGCCGAAGCGCTTGAGGACGGCCAGGAAGGACGGGCAGCGGTGCTCCGAGACGCGGGCCACGATCCGGCGCAGCGTCTCCTCCTGGCCGTGTCCGACGACGAACTGGTACTGCACGAGGCCGCCCCGGCCGTAGACCCGGTTCCAGTGCGGCATGCCGTCCAGCGGATGGAAGAAGCGGGCGAGCCTCTGGAGTTCGCCGGTACGCGCGCGTGGCGCCCTGCGATACCAGAGTTCGTTGAACCAGCCCACGGTGCGGCGGCTCAGCAGGCCCTCCGGGAGGAGGGCGGGCGGGGCGGGCAGGCGGCCGGGGCGGAAGGCGAGCGGCTCCCTACGCGCGCGCGTGCCCTCGCGCAGCGCCTCCAGGGGAGCGTGGTCGCCGCGGGTGAGCACTGCGCGCCCCATCGCCGCGCCGCGCGCCAGCAGGTCGATCCACGCGACCGAGTAGCGGTAGTGGTCGTCGGTTGCGGACAGGCGGGCCAGCAGGTCGTCGAGGTCCCGCGCGCGCTCGGTGTCGACCGACATCAGTGACGTCGCCACGGGCTGGAGCTGGATCGTCGCGGTGAGGATCACGCCGGTCAGGCCCATGCCGCCGGTGGTCGCGTCGAACAGGGGCGTGCCGCGGCCGACGGTGCGGATCTCGCCGTCGGCGGTGAGGAGTTCCAGCGACAGGACGTGGCGCGAGAAGGAGCCCGAGACGTGGTGGTTCCTGCCGTGGATGTCGGCCCCGATCGCGCCGCCGACCGTCACATGGCGGGTGCCGGGCGTCACCGGTACGAACCAGCCCAGCGGGAGCAGCACCTCCATCAGCCGGTGCAAGGAGACCCCCGCGTCGCACAGCACGATGCCGCTGTCGGCGTCGATCGCGTGAACGCGGTCCAGGCCGGTCATGTCAAGGACCGTGCCCCCGGCGTTCTGCGCCGCATCCCCGTACGCCCGCCCCAGGCCCCTCGGGATGCCTCCGCGAGTCCCGCAGCCCCGGACCGCCGTCACGGCCTCCTCGTACGTCCTGGGGCGGATCAGACGGGCGGTGGTCGGGGCGGTGCGGCCCCATCCCGAGACGGAGACGGAGACGGAGACGGTGTCGGCAGGCATGTCGGCGACCGTAGCGTCCGTATGCGGGCGATCAGTTCTAAAACATTCCTACCCTCCGCAAAATGGGTGATTAATGGGATGTCGCCCAATGTGCTGTGGCCGGCCATGTACGGCCTGGCGGTGGCCAATTGGTAGGCGCCCCGCAGGGGCCTCCCGCGCCCCCCACGCCGGCTTCCGCGCGGTGAACCTCGCCGGAGCGGTCGTACGGCTGCTCTGCCCGATCGGCATGGCGCTGGCTACGATCCTGCGGTTTTGGGGCACTCGGACATTGGTCTGCCGAGCGGAGGGCAGAGTCGGATCATGGACTGGCTGAAAAAACTCCCCGTCGTCGGGTCCGCGATGACCCGGCTGATGGCCACGCACGCGTGGCGGTCGTACGAGCGCATGGACCGGGTGAAGTGGACACGGCTGGCCGCCGCGATGACCTTCACCAGCTTCATCGCGCTGTTCCCGCTGCTCACCCTGGCCGCGGCCATCGCCGCCGCGACGCTCAGCCAGGAGCAGCAGGACAAACTCGAGGACAAGGTCGCCGACCAGGTGCCCGGCATCGCCGACCAGCTCAACATCAGCGGCCTGGTCGAGAACGCCGGCACGGTCGGACTCATCGCGGGCGCCCTTCTGCTGTTCACCGGCATCGGCTGGGTCACTTCCATGCGCGAGTGCCTGCGCGCGGTGTGGGAGCTGCCCGACCCGGAGGAGAACGCCATCCTGCGCAAGGCCAAGGACGCGGGCGTCCTGGTCGGCTTCGGCGGCGCCGTGCTCGTGACGATCGCGGCCTCCACCGTCGCCTCCGCCCTGGTCGGCTGGATCACCCGGCAGATGGGCATCGACGAGGACGGCTGGGGCGGGCTCCTGTTGCAGATCGCCGCGTTCCTTGTCGCCGTACTCGCGAACTTCCTGCTGCTGCTCTACGTCCTGACCCTGCTGCCCGGCGTCGAACCGCCGCGACGTCGGCTGGCCGTGGCGGCACTGATCGGCGCGATCGGGTTCGAACTGCTGAAGCTGCTGCTCAGCGGCTATATGCAGGGCGTGGCCACGAAGAGCATGTACGGCGCGTTCGGCGTGCCGGTCGCCCTGCTGCTGTGGATCAACTTCACCGCGAAACTGGTGGTGTTCTGCGCCGCGTGGACGGCGACGAGCGGCAAGGAAGCAGAACTCGCCGACGAGTCCGAGGACTCGCAGGCCGACTCCGACGACTCGGCGAAGGCTTCCCAGGACTCGGCTGGGGCTTCCCGGGACTCGGCTGGGGCTTCCCGGGACTCGGCTGAGGCTTCCGAGGATGCGGCGGACGTATCCGACGGCTCGGCGGCCGAGTCCGAGGGCTCAGCCGCCGAATCCGGGAAGCCCGGCGTCAGGAACGGCCCCGGCGGCGCACCAGGTCGGGCAGCGGCCAGCGGCGGTTGATCAGGAACGCGCCCGCCGCGAGCAGCACCAGCGCCCCGCCGGTGATCCCGAGCGCCACCCCGATGCCGGTCGAACCGCTCGCGGCCGAGGCGCCCACCGCCGACTTCGAGGACTTCTCGCCGTCCCCGGCGCCGCCGGCCTGCCCGGAGTCGTTCGCACCCGGCTGCGCGCTGGCCTGCGCCGCGCCCTTGGGCGGCACCAGCTCACCCACCGGCTGGACCTTCCCGGCCGCCTGGAAACCCCAGTCGAAGAGCCGCGCGGTCTCCTTGTAGACCTCGTTGTGCTCGCTCTTCTCCGGGTTCATGACCGTGACGAGCAGCACCTTGCCGTTCCGCTCCGCCACGCCCGTGAAGGTGGCTCCCGCGTTCGTCGTGTTGCCGTTCTTGACGCCCGCGATGCCCTGGTACACCGGGATGTCGCTGTCGCCGGCCAGCAGCCGGTTGGTGTTCTGGATCTCGAAGGACTCGCGGACGGACTTGCCCTTCTTGTTCTTCGTCGTCTGGCCCGGGAACTTGGCGGTGACCGTCGAGCAGTACTCGCGGAAGTCCTTCTTCTGGAGCCCGGAGCGGGCGATCAGGGTCAGGTCGTACGCCGAGGAGACCTGGCGCGGAGCGTCGTAGCCGTCGGGGGAGACCGCGTACGTGTCGAGGGCCTGGAGCTCCTCGGCGTGCTCGTTCATCTCCTTCACGGTCTTGGCGATTCCGCCGTTCATCTTCGACAGCACGTGCACGGCGTCGTTGCCGGAGCGAAGGAAGACGCCGAGCCACAGGTCGTGGACGCTGTAGGTCTCGCCCTCCTTTATCCCGACCATGCTGGAGCCGGACCCGACGTCCGCCAGGTCGGACGGGACGACCTTGCGCTCGACGCTCCTCGGGAACTTCGGCAGCACCGTGTCGGCGAACAGCATCTTCATGGTGCTCGCGGGCGGGAGCCGCCAGTGCGCGTTGTGCGCGGCGAGCACATCACCGGACTCGGCGTCGGCGATGACCCAGGAGCGGGCGGTCAGGTCCTTGGGCAGTACGGGGACACCGCTCGCGAGGTTCGCCTGGGTACCGGCCTGCCCCAGCCGCTCGCCGCCCACGGTCGACATGTTCGCCGGGGGAGTGGCCGACGGGCTCGTACTCGGTGACGGCTTGGGGGCCGCGTGGGAGACGGGCGCGGTCAGCGCGAGGGACGACACGACGGCGGAAGTGACCAGCAGGGCGCGCCTGGAGGTCTTCTTGGGTGCGGGCACGACGGAGAACGTACATGCCGTTGCCATGGAAGTCCCGCTTCTGTCCCCACCCCGCTCGGAGGGCCGGACAGGCGCCGTTGATACTGAACTCATGAAGCTCAGCCGCCCGGTCTCCTGGTTCCTGCTCGCCTTCGGGGTGTGGAGCTGGGTCATCTGGGTCACTTTCGTCAAGAATCTGATCAAGGACAGCAGCGGGCTCGCGTTCGACGACGGTCACCCGACGGCGTACTTCTGGGTGCACCTGATGCTCGCCGTCGTCTCCTTCGTATTGGGGACGGTCGTCGGAGTGATTGGGTTGCGCTCAGTGCGCGCACTGCGCCGGATGTCATAGGAACTCGGCCAAGGCCCGGGACGTTCACTCGTCACGCAAGGGAAAGGGAACGTCCGCGTGGTCATCGTCTTCGCGCTCGTCGCGTTGCTCGTGCTGTCCGTCCTGGTGGCGGGCAACTGGTGGGTGTGGCGTCGGCTGTTCCGCGACACGACCCGCGCTCCCGGGTTCGTGCGCCGCGCGGGCGCGATGGTGATCGCCGGTGGCTGGGCGCTGATGATCGGCGCCCTGGTCGCCGAGCGCACGGGCGCGCCCTTCTGGCTCCAGCAGGTCCTGGCCTGGCCGGGCTTCCTGTGGCTGGCCCTGGCGCTGTATCTGTTCCTGGCGGTTCTCGCCGGTGAGGTCGTACGGCCACTGCTGCGGCGGTGGCTCGAACGACGCGATCGCGACCAGGAGGCCGTACGGGAGCCGGATCCCGAGCCGGTGCCGGCCGGCGTGACCACGTCCACGGCCACGTCCAAGCCCGCGTCCACCGCCACCGACTCGGCGTCGACGTCAGCGTCGGCGACCGACCTCCCCCCGGACTCCCCGACCCCACCCGGCTCCCTGGCCACCCCCACCCGCCGCCTCTTCGTCTCCCGCGTCATCGCCGGTGCCGCCGCCGCGGCCGCCGTGGGGACCGTCGGCTACGGCACCTACGACGTGCTGCGGGGCCCGAAGGTCAAGCGGGTCACCGTCCCGCTGGCCAAGCTCCCGCGCGCGGCGCACGGTTACCGGATCGCGGTCGTCAGCGACATCCATCTGGGCCCGGTCCTGGGCCGGGGCTTCGCGCAGAAGGTCGTCGACACGATCAACGCCACCCAGCCCGACCTCATCGCGATCGTGGGCGATCTGGTCGACGGCAGCGTGAAGGACCTCGGCCCGGCGGCGGCCCCGCTCGCCGGGCTCCGGGCGAGACATGGCGCCTTCTTCGTCACCGGCAACCACGAGTACTTCTCGGGCGCCGAGCAGTGGGTCGACGAGGTGCGCCGCCTGGGCCTGCGCCCGCTGGAGAACGCCCGCACCGAACTGCCCCACTTCGACCTGGCCGGTGTCAACGACGTGGCGGGCGAGAGCGAGGGCCAGGGCCCCGACTTCGCCAAGGCCCTCGGCGACCGCGACAAGGCACGCGCCTGCGTGCTCCTCGCCCATCAGCCGGTCCAGATCCACGACGCCGTCGACCACGGCGTCGACCTCCAGCTCTCCGGCCACACCCACGGCGGCCAGCTGTGGCCCGGCAGCCTCGTCGCACAGCTGGCGAACCCCACCGTGGCCGGTCTGGAGCGGTACGGCGACACCCAGCTGTACGTCAGCCGGGGCGCCGGCGCCTGGGGCCCGCCCACGCGCGTGGGCGCCGAGTCGGACATCACGGTGATCGAGCTGGCGTCCCGTCAGGCCTGACGCCGCCCGAGCGCGCGCCCGGCGGCCCCGGACCACCACCCTCACTCTGTGAACGGCCTGTGAAACCTGCCGGAAACGCCCGTAGGTAAGTTCTTTCTCATGTCGTCAGAATCCTCTTCCCCCTGATGAAATCCGTGTGATTAGGTGTGCGCGCCGCTTAGGGGAGTGGCGCATTCCAAAGCTCATGCGGGGGCCCGTTCTGGGCCTGGGGAGAGGGCACACCCATGCGTTCGATTCGCATGCGGATTCTCGCGACGCTGCTCGTGCTGGCGGCCGTGGGAGTGGGCGGCTGGCAGCTGTTGCCGTCGCAGCAGGACGACAACCGGACCATCACGGTCGGCACGACGGACGCCGTGACATCGCTCGACCCGGCCGGCGCCTATGACGCCGGTTCCTGGGCGCTGTTCAGCAACGTTTTCCAGACGCTGCTGACCTTCGAGCCGAGCGGCGTGACACCCGTGCCGGACGCGGCCCAGAGCTGCGGCTTCGAAGGCACCGGTCTGAGTACCTACCGCTGCGAGCTGCGCGAGGGGCTCACCTTCCCGAGCGGGCGCGCCATGACGGCGGAGGATGTGAAGTACTCCTTCGACCGGGTCAAGCGGATCAAGTCGGACGTCGGCCCGTCCAGCCTGCTGGACACCCTCGGCTCGGTCACCGCGAACGGCCGTACGGTCACCTTCCATCTGTCGTCGCCCGACGCCACGTTCCCGCTCAAGGTGGCCACCGGGGCGGGCGCGATCGTGGACCGCGAGAAGTATCCGGCCAAGGCTCTGCGCTCGGACAACGCTGTCGATGGCACCGGCCCGTACACCCTGACCGGGTACGCGAAGGACGAGCATGCCGTCCTCGCCCCCAACGAGCAGTACAAGGGCGCCCTCGGCGGCACCGGCCGCCCCGTCGAACTGCGCTACTACGGCGACGGGGACGCCCTGGACAAGGCGTGGAAGGACAAGCAGGTCGACGTCGCCACCCGGACGCTGCCGCCCGAGGTCCTCGCCGGCCTGAACGCCTCCGACCCGGGCCAGCGTGTCTCCGAGGCCGACAGCTCCGAGATCCGCAACCTCTACTTCAACACCCGCAAGGGCTCGCCCCTGCATGACGTCCGGGTCCGGCAGGCCATGGCCTGGCTGGTGGACCGCGACAAGCTCGCCGCGACCGTCTACAAGGGCACCGTCGACCCGCTGTACTCGCTCATCCCGACCGGCATCACCGGCCACACCACGTCGTTCTTCGACACCTACCCCAAGCTGAACGCCCCCAAGGCGCGCGTCCTGCTCAGCGAGGCCGGCGTCAGTCTGCCCGTCCGCTTCACCTACGGCTATGCCACCGGCCGCGGCTCCGGAGCCGAGGAGGCCGCGGAGATCAAGCGGCAGCTGGAGGCGAGCGGCCTGTTCAAGGTGACGCTCAAGGGCTACGAGTGGACCGCCTTCCAGAAGCAGTGGGCGAGCGGCAAACTCGACGCGTACGCCGTCGGCTGGGTCGCCGACTTCCCCGACCCCGACACCTACGGCGGCCCGCTCGTCGGCACGAACGGCACCATGAACACCGGATACAGCGACAAGTCCGTGGACCAGCTGATCACGGCCAGCCAGCAGTACGCCGACCGCATTGAGGCCACGAAGGACTTCCGCTCCCTCCAGGCGGCCGTCGCCCGCGACGTCCCGGTGATCCCGCTGTGGCAGGCCAAGGAGTACGTCGTCTCCAGCGAGGAGGTCGGCGGCGGCCAGTACCTGTCCGACGGCACCGGTGTCTTCCGCCTCTGGCGTCTCACCTGGATCTGACGCGATATCGCTGCCTTGACATCACCCCGGTGATGCCGGGGGACCCTGCGGCGCTGCACCATGTGAGGGGGGTGTGCGTGGGGTGAGGAGCAAACGTGTTGAGACGCAACGCCTTCCGGCTGCCCCGGCATCCGGCGTCCGTCGGTCTCGCGCGGCGCCGGGTCCGGGACCACCTGGCCGACTGGGGGCACGCGACACGGGATCCGGCGCTGGAAGACGCGGTCCTGCTCGTCTCCGAGCTGGCCACCAACGTCGTACGCCACGGCCTTGAGCTGGAGCGCGAGTTCGAGGTCGCCGTCACCGCGCTCGCCGACGGCTCCTGTCTGATCGAGGTGTCCGACGAGGGCCAACTGGAGCCACAGCTGCGGGTGGTGGGGGAGTGGGAGGAGACCGGCCGCGGCCTGCACCTGGTGGAGAACCTTGCCGCCGCCTGGGGCGTGTGGAGCCGGGGACGCCACGGAAAGACGGTGTGGGCGCTCGTACCCGCCCGCGCCGGACCATGACAGGCCGCATGCCGCCGGACCATGACAGGCCGCGTGACGGTTACGACCGTGAAGCCGGCCTCGTCGGCAGGATCACCGTGACGGCCAGTCCCTCACCCGGCGCCGTCCGCACCGCGACCTCGCCGCCGTGCGCCTCGACCACGCCCTGCACGATCGCCATCCCCAGCCCGCTGCCCGCACCCCCGCCGGCCCGGAAGAACCGGTCGAAGATCCGCGCCGCGTCCTCCTCGCACAGCCCCGGCCCCTTGTCCTCGACACACAGCCGTACGACCCCGTCGGCCCGCTCCAGCCCCAGCCGCACCGGCACATCGGCGGGCGTGTGCGTCCGCACGTTGCTCAGCAGGTTGCCCAGCACCTGGCGCAGCCCCGACTCGTCGGCATGCACGAGCAGTGTGCCGTCGGCGCCGACCGTGAGGGGCCGCTCGGGCTGCTGCACCCGCAGATCCTCGGCGGCGTCGCGCACCAGCCGGCTCAGGTCGACGTTGCGGAAGCGCAGTTCGGGCCGCTGGTCGAGACGGGCGAGGGTGAGCAGCTCGTCGACGAGCCGGCCCATGCGGTCGACCTCGCCGTTCATCCGGTCCCAGACGCGTTTGCGCTCGGCGGGTTCCGGCAGCATCCCCCGGTCGTACAGCTGGAGGTAGCCGCGTATCGCGGACAGCGGGGTGCGCAGCTCGTGCGAGGCGTCGCCGACGAACCGGCGCAGCTGGGTCGCGCTGCGCTCGCGCGTGCGGTACGCCGACTCCACCTGGTGGAGCATGGAGTTGAGGGCCACCCGCAGCTGCTCGACCTCCAGGGTCGGGTCGCGGCTGGAGGGGACGCGCCGGGTCAGATCGCCCTCGGCTATCGCCGACGAGGTCTCCACCATGTCCTCCAGCGGCCGCATCCGGCGGCGCACGCTGAACATGGTCAGACAGCCGAGCAGCGCCAGCAGCAGGGTGCCCACGGCGAGGTCCATCCGCAGGGCCTTGCCCATGCCCTCGTGCAGGCCCTCGGTCGGCATGGCGATCAGCACGACGGTGCCGTCCGACAGCCGCGCGCCGGCCATGCGGTAGCGGTCGCCCTCCACCCGTACGTCCCGCGGCTCCTCGTCGGCGGCGAAGGCGGCCGGGTCCTTCGCGGCGGCGGCGAGCGCGTGCTGCCGGGCTGTCGGCTCGAGCGGGCCCAGGGCCACCGGCTTCCCGCCGGAGCCGACCGCGACGTACACCATGGACGGGGTCGGCAGCGGATCCGTGTCCGCGGCTCCGCCGCCGTTGAACTTGTCCAGCGCGACGCCCAGTTCGCTCAGTGACTCGATCTGGCGCAGGGTGAACCCGGCCCGGCCCAGGGTGGCGCGCGCCCCCTTCAGTTCGGTGTCGACCTTGTCGAGCAGGTAGAACCGGGCGGTCATCAGGCTGACCGCGGTCGCGACGACGATGCCCACGGCCAGCAGCGCCACGTTCGTCAGGGTGAGCTTGCCGCGCAGGGAGTGGATCCCGCGCCGGCGGCCGACGCGGGAGATCCAGGGGATCCTCATGCCAGCCCGTATCCGACGCCGCGCCGCGTGGTGATCACCGGCGGCCCCAGGGCGTCCAGCTTGCGTCGCAGATAGCTGATGTAGGTCTCCACGACGGTCGACTCGGGCGGAGTGTGCTCGTACTGCCAGACGTGGCGCAGGAGCTGGTCCTTGGGCACGATCCGGCCGCCGTTGCGCACCAGGAAGCGCAGCAGGGCGTACTCGGTGGGGGTGAGCTCGACGGTGCGGCCCGCGCGGCGCACCGAGTACGTCGTCTCGTCCAGCTCCAGGTCGCCGTAGCTGAGCGGCGGGCGCTGCGGCAGGACGTCGGCGGGGCGGGTGCGGCGCAGTACGGCCGTCAGGCGGGCGACGACCACGTCGACGTCGAACGGCTTGGTGATGTAGTCGTCGCCGAAGCCGAGGGCGCCGACGATCTCGGCGGGCGAGTCGCGCGCGGTCAGGAAGACGAGCGCGAGGTCCGGCCGCCGCACGCGCAGCTCACGCCCGAGGGCGCGGCCGTCGCCGTCCGGGAGCATGACGTCGAGCAGCGCCGCGTCGGGGCGGGTGCGCTCGGCGAGGCTGAGCGCGTCGCGGACCGTGCCCGCCGTCATGACCTCGAACCGGTGGTAGCGCAGGGCGATGGCGAGGACGTCCGCGATGGACTCCTCGTCCTCCACGACCAGCACCGTGCCTGAACCCGTCGTCATGCCACCAGTATCGGCGGGCCCACTGACAACCGGGCCGGTTCTGCTTTGGAGTTCCTTGAGAGTCATGGCCGACGCATCCCCACGCGCGTGTGCCGCCGCCAATGCTGTTGCCCAGGACCTGGGGGACCGACCGAAACCGAATAAGGAGCGTTGAGCGTGGCGGCATTGGCACGGTGGTGCTATCGGCACCGGCTGGTGGTCCTGTTGCTGTGGTTGGGGGCACTGTTCGGCCTGGGCGCGGCGAGTTCGAGCGCCGGGACGAACTACGCGAACGTCTTCTCCCTCCCGGACACGGACTCGGCGACGGCGTACGACCTGATGGAGAAGGCCTTCCCGCAGAGCGCGGGCGACACCGACACGGTGGTGTGGAAGGTGGACGGGGGATCCGTACGGGACGAGTCCGTACGGTCCCGGATCGAACCCGCGCTCGAGGAGATCGGGCGGATGAAGGGGGTCGGCCAGGTCACCGACCCGTACGCGGCACAAGGGGCCGCGCAGATCGGCAAGGACGGGCGGATCGCGTACGCGCAGATCACGTTCACCGAGCAGGCGAACGCCGTCCCCAAGGACCTGATCGAGGACGTCGTCGACACGGCGCAGGCCGCCGAACGCGACGGACTCCAGGTCGAGCTGGGCGGCCAGGCCATCGCCCTCACCCAGGAGCCGCCGCAGGGCCTCGCGGAGGCGGTCGGCATCCTCGCGGCGGCGGTCGTGCTGTTCCTCGCCTTCGGCTCGCTCTTCGCGATGCTGCTGCCGATCGTCGTGGCCATCGCGGGCGTCGGCACCGGCCTGATCGGCACGATGCTGCTCAGCCATGTCACGGACGTACCCGAAGTGGCCCCGCTGCTCGGTTCGCTGATCGGCCTCGGCGTCGGCATCGACTACGCCCTGTTCATCGTCACCCGGCACCGGCGCGGCATCCTGCGCGGAATGAAGCCCGAGGACGCGGCCGTGACCGCCCTCAACACGTCCGGGCGGGCCGTGCTGTTCGCGGGCGGCACGGTGTGCATCGCGCTCGCCGGGATGCTGGTGATGAACATGCGGTTCCTGGACGGTGTCGTCGTCGCGACCTCGCTCACCGTCGTCATGAGCGTGCTGGCCGCGATCACCCTGCTGCCCGCCCTGCTCGGGCTGCTCGGCATGCGGGTGCTCAGTCGCCGGCAGCGTCGCCGGCTCGCCGCCGCGGGACCGGAGCCGGCGGAGTCGAGCGGGCTCGCGGCGCGCTGGTCGTCGTACGTGCAAAGGCGCCCGCGGCCGGTCGCGGCCATGGCCGTCGTCGTCATGGCGGTGCTGGCGATCCCGGTGCTGTCGCTGCGCCTGGGCGCCACCGACCAGGGCAACCACCAGGAGTCGACCACCACGCGGCAGGCCTACGACCTGCTCGCCGAGGGCTTCGGGCCCGGCGTGAACGGCCCGCTGCAGGTGGTCGTCGAGGGTGACGCGCCCGCCGGTCTGGTGAACGGCATCCGGTCGACCGAGGGGGTCGCCCAGGTGGTCGCCGTGCCGCCCGCGAACGGCGTCACGGTGATCCAGGTCGTACCGACCACGTCCCCTCAGTCCGAGCAGACGGACGACTTGATCGACCGCCTGCGTGAGGACGTGATCCCGCCGACGGGCGCCGAGGCCCATGTGGGCGGGGTGACGGCCGTCTTCAAGGACTTCGCCGCGGTGACCGCCGACCGTCTGCCGTACTTCGTCGCGACGATCATCGCGCTGGGCTTCCTGCTCCTGCTGGTCGCCTTCCGCTCGCTGGTGGTGCCCCTGACGGCCGCGCTGATGAACCTCATCGCGGCGGCCGCGTCCTTCGGCGTCCTGGTGGCGATCTTCCAGTGGGGCTGGGGCACCGAGCTCATCGGCGTCGGCAAGGAAGGCCCGATCACGTCCTTCCTGCCGGTCATCATGCTGTCCCTGCTGTTCGGCCTCTCCATGGACTACCAGGTGTTCCTGGTGAGCCGGATGCACGAGGAGTGGGTGCACACCAAGGACAACGCGCGCGCGGTGCGCGTCGGGCTCGCGGAGACCAGCCGGGTCATCAACTCCGCCGCCCTGATCATGATCTGTGTGTTCAGCGCGTTCGTGCTGAGCGGCGACATGGAGGGCGCGATGGCGGGCATCGGCCTCGCGGCGGCCGTCGCCCTGGACGCCTTCATCCTGCGTACGGCGCTGGTGCCGGCCGCGATGCACATGCTCGGAAACGCCAACTGGTGGCTGCCGGACTGGCTGGAGAAGCGGCTGCCGCATCTGGCGGTCGAGCCGGCGGAGGACCTGCCGGTGGCCGGGGAGGAGCCGGTGGTGTCCGGCCGGTCCTCGGTCGTCCACGGGTTCGTCCGGGGAGCCGACGGCGAGCCGGTCGAGGGCGCCGCGGTGACGCTGCTGACCCAGGGCGGACGCCGGCTGGACGGAGTGACGTCCCTGGCCGACGGCTCGTACATCGTCGCGGTACCGGCGCCGGGGACGTATCTGCTGGCGGCGAGCGCCGCATCGTACGGCTCCCGGGCCGGGCAGGTGGTCGTGACCGAGGGGCCGCTGGTGTACGACGTCGAGCTGGCCGAGGGGGAGGTGGACGCCGTCAACTGACGTCGGCCGCATGCGGTTTCAGGGGCGCTCGTCCTCGGCGGGCGTCCCCTTGCCGCCGGCGCTCCGGCCCTCTTTGCTGGTGGTGTTCCCGTCCGCCTTGCGCTTCGCCGGATCCGGAATGGCGTTCGTCATCCCCGGCAGGAAGTCCGTGAACAGCTCGTGCACCTCGCGCACCAGCGGCCGCAGCACCCGGAACCGCGCCAGCGAGACACCCCGCGCGGTCAGCCGGGCGCCCCGCTCGGCGAGCCGGTAGCTGCGCTCACGGCCCTCGGTGCGGTCGAAGATCCAGTACAGGACGAGCCCCATCTGGGACAGCCACATCAGCTCCGGCAGGACGTCCCGGAGCTCTTCGGGCACCTTGGTCTTCGTCGCGCCCGCCAGCACCTCCCGCTGGATGTCGATGGCCTCCACGCGCGCGTGCTCGGACTCGGGGGAGAAGGGGCTGAGCGGGCTGTCGGGATCGGCGGCGTTCTTGAAGAACTGCACCGCGAACTCGTGGTACGGCGTGGCGATGTCCAGCCACACCTTCAGCACGCCCGCGAGCCGGGCCTCCAGATCGCGCTCCCGGGCCAGGACCTCCCGGACCGCCGCCCGGTGCTCGGCGGCGATCCGGTCGTAGAAGCCCTGGATCAGATGTTCCTTGCCCCCGAAGTAGTAGTACGCGTTGCCGACGGAGACCCCGGCCTCCTGGGCGATCGCCCGCATGGTCGTCTTGTCGTAGCCGCGCTCCTGGAACAGCCGCATGGCCGTCTCCAGGATCAGGGCACGGGTCTGCTCGGACTTGCTGGGCGCGTCGCCCTGTTCAGGGCTGTCGTTCTTCGAGGGCACGGAACGAGAGCCTAACGAGTGGTGTTTGCGCTGACCGTCAGGAGGCCTGTGCCGTCTGGTACAGGTTCTGGGCGTCGGCGCCGAAGTACGGGCCGTACATCCGGTTCGGCAGGAAGTTGTACTTGAAGCTGTTCACCGAGGACAGCAGACCGGTCCCCGTGGACTCGTTGAACTGCGTGAACCAGGGGCCGCCGCTGGACCCGCCGGTCATGTTGCAGTTCATGCCGTGGTCGTTCGACAGCAGGAAGTCCCGGTTGGTGGTGCCGCTGCAGTAGATGAACTTCTCGCCGTCGTACGGGGCGGCGGCCGGGAAGCCGAACGAGTACATGCGCAGGTTGTAGCCGGTGTTGAAGGCCAGCCCCTGCCCGCCGACGATGTCCGTGAGGAGCTTGCCGTCCAGCGGGGCGACGACGGCCGCGCCGACGTCGTAGTTAATGTCCTCGCTCGCCGTCCACTGAGGTGTGGACAGGGTCTTCGACGCGCTCCAGCGGCCGTAGGGCGCCTGCCCGTCGTGGTAGCCGGGCACGAAGACCCAGTTGGTGTGCCAGGCGCCCTCCAGCTTCACGCAGTGGCCCGCCGTGATCACGGTGCTCTTGTTGGCGCTGGTGACGGCGTTGCCGGAGCAGGACGCCGTACGGCCCTGGTAGCTGAAGAACACGCGGCCCGCCGTGTTGACGACCGCACCGCCGCCGGTCCACTGGCCGCCGCTGTTCGGGAAGGCCATCAGGCCGATGTCGGAGGCAGCCTTGCCGAGTGCCGCGGCCGGGGAGGTGGGCGCGACGGTGGTCGCCGCGCCCTTGCGGGGCGCCGAGCCGCCGTCGATGTGGCCGTTGACGCCCACCAGGTCGAGCGGGGTCGCCTCGCGCATCCGCTCCGAGGTCCAGAAGTCACGGGCCTGTTGCTGCGCGCCGGCCGCGACGGAGCTGACGCCGGTCGAGGTGTCGGGCCTCGGCGCGGCGCCCGCGGGTGTGGCGAGGGCGCTCGCGGTGAGCAGCGCGGTGACGCCGAGCAGGGCGCCGAGGACGGGGCGGGGTATGCGGGTGACGCGGGGTATGCCTCTCACGCGTACTCCTTCTGCGATGGGGGGACCGGGCGGCCGTATGGCCGCCCGGCGACCGACAGTCGGTGCGAGTGCGGAGTGGATGAGCCGGGGGCAGCGTGCCAACCCGAGCGCGGTTTTGGAAGGGTGCATGCCAGAAACGGAGTCCGAGAGTGAGCCCTTCGGGCCGAGTCGGCGCCAGGTCGGCCCTTCTTGCCGCCCCCCTCAGCGGATGGCGCAGGTGCCGTCGTCGCACCCCGGCGCGTGGTACGTCCACCCCCAACTCGGGTCGTATGACCACCCGTCCCCGCGCCGGTAGGCCCGCCCGCCCCACCGATCCCCGCCCTGTCTCGTCCCGCCCCACTGCGTCCCGCGCCACTTCGCGGCGGCGAGCACGGCCCCCTTGGCGAGCCGTGCCCCCGACGGGGTGCTGAGGCGATGCGCGAGTCCCCTGTGCTCGCGCAGCGCCCACAGGGTGACGACCCAGGCGGCGCCGCCCCGGTAGACCTGCCCGGCGTCGCCGACGACGGTGATCTCTTCGAGCGTCGCGCCGTGGTCCAGGCCGGGGAAGCGCCGCCGGGCCTCCTCGGACCCGGCCGGCACCATCTCCAGCGGCACCAACTGCGGCTGCCGTACGAGCCAGTCACGCAGGAAGGTGCACAGCGAGCACTGGGCGTCGTAGAGGACGGTGAGGCCGCGGACCGCGACCCCTGCCGCCCTGCCGCCCGTCGTGTCGGCCGTCATGCCGGGCCCCGCTCAGGCCCCGGCCGACGGGGCGACCCAGTCCTGCGGCGCGACCGGGGGCACCTGCTCGCGCTCCATCATCCCGCGCCGCCGGATCTTGTTGAGTACGTAGACGTTGCCCAGGTGCATCACGCCGAGCACCAGCAGCACCACGCCGAGCTTGGTCGACAGGGCCTCGAAGATGCCGCGCGTGTCGAGGACGGTGTCGTCGTCGCTCAGGTACAGCGCGACGAAGCCGAGATTGACGAGATAGAAGCCGACCACCAGCAGGTGGTTCACGGCGTCGGCGAGCTTGTCGTTCCCGCGCAGCACGTCCGCGAGGAAGATCCGCCCGTTGCGGCTGAGTGTGCGGGCCACCCAGATGGTGAGGGCGATGCTGACGACCAGATAGATGACGTAGGCGATGACCGTACGGTCCATGGCCTCCCCCTTCTTGAACGCGTTCAAAACGCTGACAGGGATGACTGTAGGCCCTGCCTTTGAACGTGTTCAACTCAATTGCGTGAGGCCTCCGTCACGCCCCTTCCTCAAGGCGGCGTCCCGGAGATGGCGTCACGGCCGGCGTCCGAGCTCCGGCCGTTTGGAGTAGTCCGTCAGGCCGATGACGTTCCCCCAGGGGTCGGCGAACTCGACGGTCCAGCCGGTGGCCACGGAAAAGGCCCGGTCGAGCGGCGCGATGCCCGCGTCGGTCAACGCGCACGCGGCCGCCCGCGCGTCCGGCACCTCCAGCCACACGCGGGGGGAGGGCCACGGCGGCGGCCGGTGCCCCACCGCCTCCTCCTGACGCAGCAGCAGGCCCGGCGTCTCGCCCCCGACCTTCAGTGACGCGATCCCGGCCTCGTCGAGCCGGAACCCGACCGCGAACCCGGCCCGCTCGTAGAACCGGAGGGCCTCGCGGAGGTCGCCGACCGGCAGCAGCACGTTGTCGAACCCGAGCAGTTCGTACGACTCGTCATCTGACATACCGTCAGAGTAAGGCGATGATCGGCCGAAATCGGTGATTGTCAGTGGTGGCTCGTACTGTCGTCGGCATGGGATTCGTGACCTTCGTCGACGAGACGACAAGCGGGAGCCGTGGCGACGGCTGGGGGCTGGAGATCGCCGAGGAGCGCCTCGCCGTGCGTGAGCTGATCCGGCGCCGGGTGTTCCAGGAGGTCGCCGAGTACAACGCGCGTACGCCGGAGGTCTTCCATGGCCTGGTGCAGCCGCGGGACGCCGAGCGCGTGCTGAACGGGTACGCGATGCGCACGGCCCGCCGGATAGACCCCGAGGCGCAGACCGCGCTGGCGCTGAAGGCCTTCGCGGGCAATGGCTTCCTCGTGCTCGTGGGGGACCGTCAGATCACCGACCTCGACGAGGAGATCGAGCTCGGGCTCGGCACCGAGATCACGTTTCTCAAGCTCGTCGCGCTGGTGGGTGGCTGATGATCGACAGGACCCCCGAGTACGCCAAGCGGATTGATGGCGCGCTCGCCCTCGTCGCCGCCCAGGACACCGCCGCGCTCCTTCCCGCGCTGCTCGAACTCGCCGAGATGACCGGCGGCCACTGGGGCCTGGAGGGCCGCAAGGTCTTCGACGCGATCCGGGCCGCGGACACCACGCTCCAGGCGGGGATCGTGCACGGGCTCGCCGCCCGCTACCACGACCTGGGATACGACACGGCCCCGCGTCGACGCATCGTGATCCTGCTCGCAAATCTCCGGGGGATGCAGCCGACCGCCGACGGGCAGCCGCTCGACACCCGCTCCGCACTGATCCGCCTGGCCGCCGAGCAGGACGTCCACTGGGACAGCCGCGAGCTCATCCGGCTGGCCGACCTGGAGCTCGCCGACGGGCGGGAGCTGCCCGCCGAGTTCGTCGCCGTGGTCCGCCGCTCGTGCCTGACGCTGTGGAACGGAAAGAAGCAACTGGGGGAACTGGTCGCGCGGCTCGACGGCCCCCCGGTGAATCCCGGCGAGGCGTGGTCCGACCGGGCTCTCGCCGAGCTGGACGAGCTCGGTGAGGACTGGCGGCGGCTGCTCGCGCACGCGGCCGCCGCGACCAGCACCCGCCCGGCCGCGAAGTGGGACAAGGCCGGCCGCGAGCTGATCGAGCCGCTCGGGACCGACGAGGTGCGGGAGCGGCTGCTGTCCTGGCTGCGGCTGGTGGGCCGACCGCGTACCACTCCACTGCTCGGCGGGAGTTACGGACCGGATCCGAACGCCGCCTTCGATCCGTACAACGCCGACGCGCTGCGGGGCGTCACCTGGCTGCTCTCCCTCCTGCCCGCACACCCCGAGACCGCCCGTACCTTGGGCGCCCTCGCGGAGAGGGCCCTGCGCAAGGCCGCGGGCCTCGGCCCGGTGAACCCCAAGGTCGCCAACGCCGCGGTCAACGCGCTGGCCCGCATGGACGGCGAGCCGGCCCTCGCCGAACTCGCGCGCCTGGCCACTCGCGTCAGCTTCAAGGGCACACTCAAGCTCGTGAACACCGCGCTGGACGCCCGCGCGGAGGCGCTGGGCCTCGCCCGCGAGCAGGTCGAGGAACTGGCCGTACCGGCGTACGGCCTGACCGAGGTGGGCCGCGCGGAGCACCGGCTCGGCGAGGTAGTCGCGCTGCTCGAAGTCCGGGGCCCCAAAGCGGTGTTGAGCTGGCGCAACGCGAACGGCAAGGCGGTCAAGAGCGTGCCCGCCGCCGTACGCCGTGACCACGCCGACGAGCTCAAGGAGCTCAAGGGCGCGGTCAAGGACATCGACAAGATGCTCTCCGCGCAGAGCGAGCGCCTGGACCGCCAGTTCCTGGCCCGGCGCACCTGGCCGTACGCCGCCTGGCGCGAGCGCTACCTCGACCACCCGCTGGTCGGCACACTCGCGCGCCGACTGCTGTGGACCGTCGACGGTACGACGGTCGGATACGCGGACGGTGAGCTGCGGACGCTCGCCGACGCGCCGGTGAAGGGCGGCGGTCAGGTCGAACTCTGGCATCCGGTCGGCTCCGAGCCCGCCGGGATCGTCGCCTGGCGCGACTGGCTGGAGCGGCACGGCATCACCCAGCCCTTCAAGCAGGCCCACCGCGAGGTGTACCTGCTCACGGACGCCGAGCGCGCGACGGGGACGTACTCCAACCGGTTCGCAGCGCATGTCCTGCGCCAGCACCAGTTCCACTCCCTGGCGGCGATCCGGGGCTGGAACAACAAGCTGCGCCTGTGCGTCGACGACGAGGCGCCGCCGGCCACCCGCGAGCTGCCCCAGTGGGGTCTGCGCGCCGAGTACTGGATCGAGGGCGACGGCGGCGAGAACTACGAGGACATCACCGACACCGGCAGCTTCCTGCGCCTGCGCACCGACCAGGTCCGCTTCTACCCGATCGACGCCCCGCAGAACTCGGCGCACTGCTGCGGCGGCGAGTACCGCATGTGGCTCCGCGACGGCACGGACCCGGTCGACCAGCTGCCCCTGACGGACATCCCGCCCCTGGTCCTGTCCGAAGTCCTGCGCGACGTCGACCTGTTCGTCGGAGTGGCGAGCGTCGGCAACGACCCGACCTGGCAGGACGGCGGCCCCGGCGGCCGCTTCCGCGAGTACTGGACGTCGTACGGCTTCGGCGACCTGGGTGCGAGCGCGCAGACCCGCCGGACGCTGCTCGAACGCCTGATACCGAGGCTGGCCATCGCCGACCGCTGCACGATCGAGGGCCGCTTCCTGCATGTGCAGGGCGAACGCCACACGTACAAGATCCACCTGGGCTCGGGCAACATCCTCAGAACCCCGAACGACCAGTACCTGTGCATCGTCCCCAAGTCCAACCCGTCGGCTCCGCAGGCGGGTTACCTGCCCTACGAGGGGGACCGCATGCTGGCGGTGATCCTGAGCAAGGCGATGATGCTGGCGGCCGACACAAAGATCACGGACCCGACGATCCTGAGCCAGCTGTAGCGGCACCTCCTTCCGGCCCGCGAATGCCCGCACCTCATACTGAACAGCGCTCAGGGGGCGTATGGGGAGGGCGGGCTTCGTGCGACGGGTGCTGTCGGTGCACTTCGCGCCGTGCGCGCTGTTCGTCGCGGGGGTGCTCGCGTTGGTGCGGGCGGGGAGCTTTGAAGGCAGAAGCGATTGGCGTTCGGTGCCCCCGGAGCGCCCGGCCACGGCCATCGGCGCACTGGTCGTGATCTCCTCGTGCGCGCTGCTTCTCGGCCTGCTGCTCCAGCCGTTTCAAGTGCGTGCCGTGCGCGTGCTGGAGGGCTACTGGGATCGCTGGCCTGTGACGGCAGGGCTCGCGAGTTTGATGATCGGGGTCCAGCGCAGGCGCCGGCACGCCCTGAGCAGGAGAGCCGACGCGAGCGCACGAGGGGGTGGCGCCCGGCGTGTGCAGGCGGACGCCCAACGTCGCCTCGCCGCACGGCCGCCGCAGGACGTCCTGATGCCCACCGCGCTGGGCAACGCGTTGCGGGCGGGCGAGATCTCGGCGGGGGAGCGCTACGGACTCACCACGCTGGCCTCCTGGCCACGGCTGTACCTTCAGGTCTCGGAACGCGCCGTCGTTCTGCTGCGATCTTCTCGCGACGCTCTCGACACGGCCGTGAACCTTTGTTGGTCGTTCCTGGCGTTGACCGGAACCAGCGCGTTGGCGCTGTACGACGAACCGTCGTGCTGGTGGCTTTGCGGTCTGGAGCTCGCTCTTGCGGCGACCGCGTACAAAGGCGCCGTGACGGCGGCGCAGGCTTATGCGGGACTGATGCACGTGGCCTACGACCTGCACCGCTTCGACCTGTTGGAGGCACTGCACTACAGCCTCCCGGCCGATCGCGACGCCGAGGAAGAGATGTTCCTCCGCGTCTCGGACCAGTTCTTGGGCGAGAGGGGGGCGGACTTGCCCTACGACCACGGTCGCTCCCGGAACCGAGGCCATGACACCGGTAGCCCCTAGGTGTGCGTACCTTCAGTGGGTAGCCAGTTCTTCAACGCCTCGAGCCATGTCTCCACGTCCTTGGGTTCCCGGCACTGTGCCAGCAGCCATGGAGACAGGTGGAGATAGGGGCAGGGGACCTGCTGCTCGTTCTGCCACACGTGTCGATGCACCACCGAATTCAGCGCCGCCCCCAGTCGCTCCCTGAGGACCGCGTCCCTGCCCTCGATCGCCTCCTGATACGCGTCGGCGAGCCGGACGACGGACCTGAGGGAGTGCAAGGGAGCACCCGTGGATCGGTAACCGAGTTCCGCACCGCAGGCCGGGCACGGCTCGCCCAGTATGCGCGCGCCGGGAAGTACCGCGTCATGCAGCATGCTTCCTCCAGTCCAGTCGCTTACGGGATGTCGTGGGCCCCTGAGGGCGGCTTCATGGTGAGAACCCAGATGGCGTCCGCGATCGAGCCGGCCAGCACGATGGCCGAGGCCGTCCAGCGCCATACGACCTGTTTGCCGCAGTCGGGCGGTGCCAGGGACGCGGCGACCCCCAGCCCGAGCATCAGGGTGCCGTAGTTGTAGAAGCGCACCGCCCTGTCATTGCGCGTCCGCCACATGTAAGTGGCGAGCCTGTGCTGGGACCGTATGTACGACTCGGGAGCGGAGCCGTCCCCGATTCCCTTGAACCACTCGGCAAGATCGGCGTAGGTGTAGAAGTAGTACCGCGCGTTGTAGCTGAGCTGCATGCTGAAGATCAACGTCATCGCGGTGATCACCAACAGGACGAGTGTGGGACCTGCCCACAGGAACTCGTCTGCGGCACCGGCGACTACGCCGGCCAGCGAGAGCGCGGCCGCAGTGAGCAGGGGCGCCGCCACGAAATGGGCTTCTTTGAGCGCTGCGCCATGCCCCAGCGCCGGAGGGACGTCGGTGGCTTGTCCCGGCGCCGGCGAACCATCGGCCATGCCCCCTCCCCCCAGACTCCCCTGCTGACGGGTCGTTCCCCGATCGGAGTGTGACGGCGGAACGGTTCCTTCAGTAGCGCCGAGAACAGGCCAAAAACACCAGAGGGCCCTGTTCCCGAAGTGACGGAAACAGGGCCCTGAGGTTGGAGACGGAAGGTCAGAACCGCCGAGTGATCAGCGCCTTCTTGACCTCGGCGATCGCCTTCGTGACCTCGATGCCGCGCGGGCAGGCGTCCGTGCAGTTGAACGTCGTGCGGCAGCGCCAGACGCCGTCCTTGTCGTTCAGGATCTCCAGGCGCTGCTCGCCGGCCTCGTCGCGCGAGTCGAAGATGAAGCGGTGCGCGTTGACGATGGCGGCCGGGCCGAAGTACTGGCCGTCGTTCCAGAAGACCGGGCACGAGGACGTGCAGGCCGCGCAGAGGATGCACTTCGTCGTGTCGTCGAAGCGTTCCCGGTCCTCCGCCGTCTGGAAGCGCTCGCGCGTCGGCTCGTTCGTGTCCTTCGTGATGAGGAAGGGCATCACGTCGCGGTACGCCTGGAAGAACGGCTCCATGTCCACGACCAGGTCCTTCAGGACCGTGAGGCCCTTGATGGGCTCGACCGTGATCGGCTTCTCAGGGTTGATGTCCTTGATCAGCGTCTTGCACGCGAGGCGGTTCTTGCCGTTGATCCGCATCGCGTCGGAGCCGCAGATGCCGTGGGCGCACGAGCGGCGGAAGGTCAGCGTGCCGTCGACGTCCCACTTGATCTTGTGGAGGCCGTCGAGGACGCGCTCCTTCGGGTCGATCTCCAGCTCGAAGTCTTCCCACACGGGCTCTGCGGAGACTTCCGGGTTGAAGCGGCGGACCCGGAACGTGACCGTGATGTACGGGGAGGCCGCGGACTCCGCCTCGACCTTGTCCATAACGGGGGTTGCCATCAGTACTTACGCTCCATCGGCTGGTAGCGGGTCTGGACGACCGGCTTGTAGTCGAGACGAATGGACTCGGTGCCGTCGTCGCCGACCTCGCGGTACGCCATGGTGTGGCGCATGAAGTTGACGTCGTCGCGGTTCGGGTAGTCCTCGCGGTAGTGACCGCCGCGGGACTCCTTGCGGGCGAGGGCGGAGACCGCCATGACCTCGGCCAGGTCGAGCAGGTTGCCGAGCTCGATGGCCTCCAGCAGGTCCGTGTTGAACCGCTTGCCCTTGTCCTGGATCGAGACGTTCCGGTAGCGCTCGCGCAGCTCCGCGATCTTCTCGACCGCCGTCTTGATCGTCTGCTCCGTGCGGAACACCATGACGTTCGCGTCCATGGTCTCCTGGAGCTCCTTGCGCAGCACGGCCACCCGCTCGGTGCCGGTGGAGGCGCGCAGGTGCTCGACCTGCTCGACCACGAGCTCCGCCGGGTTCTCCGGCAGCTCCACGTAGTCCGCCTTCTGGCTGTACTCCGCCGCCGAGATGCCGGCCCGACGGCCGAAGACGTTGATGTCCAGCAGGGAGTTGGTGCCGAGGCGGTTCGCGCCGTGCACGGACACGCAGGCGACCTCGCCGGCCGCGTACAGACCCGGGACGACCGTGGTGTTGTCCGAGAGGACCTCACCCTCGACGTTCGTCGGGATGCCGCCCATGGCGTAGTGCGCGGTGGGCTGGATCGGGATCGGGTCCGTGTACGGCTCGATGCCGAGGTAGGTGCGCGCGAACTCCGTGATGTCCGGGAGCTTCGCGTCCAGCTGCTCCGGCGGGAGGTGGGTGAGGTCCAGGTAGACGTGGTCGCCCTCGGGGCCGCAGCCGCGGCCCTCACGGATCTCCGTGTAGATGGAGCGGGACACGACGTCACGGGACGCGAGGTCCTTCATGACCGGCGCGTACTTCTCCATGAAGCGCTCGCCGTCCTTGTTGCGGAGGATGCCGCCCTCACCACGGGCGCCCTCCGTCAGCAGGATGCCCATGCGCCAGATGCCGGTCGGGTGGAACTGGAAGAACTCCATGTCCTCCAGCGGCAGCCCGCGGCGGTAGACGGCCGCCTGGCCGTCACCGGTCAGCGTGTGCGCGTTCGACGTCACCTTGAAGAACTTGCCGGTGCCGCCGGACGCGTAGATCACGGCCTTCGCCTGGAAGACGTGGATCTCGCCGGTGGCGAGTTCGTACGCCACGACGCCCGCCGACTTCGTGACGCCGTCGACCTCGGTGATCAGCTGGTCCAGGACGTAGAACTCGTTGAAGAACTCCACGCCCTCCTTGACGCAGTTCTGGTACAGCGTCTGGAGGATCATGTGGCCGGTGCGGTCCGCGGCGTAGCAGGACCGGCGGACCGGGGCCTCGCCGTGGTTACGGCTGTGACCGCCGAAGCGGCGCTGGTCGATGGTGCCGTTCGGGGTGCGGTTGAACGGCAGGCCCATCTTCTCCAGGTCGAGGACCGAGTCGATGGCCTCCTTCGCCAGGATCTCGGCGGCGTCCTGGTCGACCAGGTAGTCACCGCCCTTGACCGTGTCGAAGGTGTGCCACTCCCAGTTGTCCTCCTCCACGTTGGCCAGCGCCGCGGCCATGCCGCCCTGCGCGGCGCCCGTGTGGGAGCGGGTGGGGTAGAGCTTGGTCAGCACGGCGGTGCGGCTGCGCTTCGTCGACTCGATGGCCGCGCGCATGCCCGCGCCACCGGCGCCGACGATGACGGTGTCGTACTTGTGGATCTTCATGGTGGTTGCCTCAGCCCCGTGCCTAGCGGATGTTCGGGTCGAAGGTGAAGATCACCAGCGTGCCCAGCAGGATGGTGAACACCGTGGCGGTGTAGAGCAGGCCCTTCAGCCACAGGCGGGTGTTCGCGCGCTCCGCGTAGTCGTTGATGACCGTGCGCAGGCCGTTGGCGCCGTGCAGCATCGCGAGCCACAGCATCAACAGGTCCCAGACCTGCCAGAACGGGGACGCCCAGCGGCCGGCCACGAAGGCGAAGCCGATCTTGGAGACACCGCCGTCCAGCACCAGCTGGATCAGCAGGTGGCCGATGACCAGGACGACCAGCACGACACCGGACAGGCGCATGAACAGCCAGGCGGCCATCTCGAAGTTGCCCCGCGTGGACTTCGGGGTCTTCTTGGTGCGCTTGCGCGGGGCCTCGATGTACGGGGCCGGATTGTCGACGTTGTAGAGGGACTCGCCCTCGACCGGGCCGATACCGGTGGCGGTCTTCTCAGTGGTGACTGTGTTGTTTGACATGCTTGCGCGTCAGCTCCCGAACAGTTCACGAGCGGCGTGGCCGAGAACGGGGTAGATCGCCCCGAGCATCAGCACCAGCCACAGGCCGACGACGGACCAGAGCATCTGCTTCTGGTAGCGCGGGCCCTTCGACCAGAAGTCGACAGCGATGACACGCAGGCCGTTGAGCGCGTGGAAGAGGATGGCGGCGACGAGGCCGTACTCCAGCAGCGCGACGATCGGCGTCTTGTACGTGGCCACAACCTTGTCGTAGTCCTCGGGAGAGACTCGGACGAGGGCGGTGTCCAGCACGTGAACGAACAGGAAGAAGAAAATGAGGACGCCGGTGACTCGATGAGCCACCCAGGACCACATTCCTTCCCGGCCGCGGTACAGCGTTCCAGCCGGCACGGAAGTTCCTCCGGGAGCGGGGATTGGGGCCGCGCCGGCTTGTGCTGTCGGTCGGGCCCGGCCGGGTACGGTCCACCGGCCCCCAGCATCGTAGCGATGAGCTGGCGCTGGGCTTAGCGGGGGGCAGGCGGTGTGATCAAACTGGCACGCGGATGGGGTATTGGCGGCTAATGGGGTGGGGTGTTCTGATATCTACCGAGTGCGGCGCCGTTGGGGCTGGTCGCGCAGTTCCCCGTGCCCCTGAGGTGGGTCACCAATCTGACCCTTGCCAGGCGTCGGAGCTCCTCTGCCGCGACCACCCGTTCCTCCTCCGGATCGTTCGCCAAACGTGACCGGATGCCTGCCAGTACTTGGTCCAGGGTCTCCGCCTGGGACAGGCCGTCCAGGCAGATGATGAAGGCGTGTCCGAATTTGGCCTCGTATGCGGCGTGTGCGGCACTCAGTGCCGTGTGGGCCGCCGCGTAGGCGCCCTCCGGAAGCGCAGGCAACGTTTCTTCCGCCAAGGCCTCCGTCAGGTCTCCGGGGGACAGGTCGTAGGCCGCCTCGTCGGACGCGGCCAGCAGGGAGTCCACGTCGGGGTACGGACGGTGGTCCGCGACGCGGTCGGCCCAGCGGGGGCTGTTCAGGCAGGTCAGGAGGGTCTGCCGGACCTCGCCGGCCGGAGCTGTGTTGAAGGGCTCCAGCGCGTTCGGGGACGGTGGAGTGCGCGTCTGCTCGGGCAGCGACGGTATGGCCACTCGGCCGGGAAGGTGTGTGGGCGTCACGTGGGTTTCGGCAGGGGAATTTGGGGGAGGAGTGGCGCCACGTTACCGAGTGTGGGCATGAGGTGTCCGACGGATGCCCGAATTTCAGCCGAACGGGAGTGTTTCGGAACGTGTGGTGGACGCCCCGATGGCGTTCACAAGGCCTAGGTTGGCGCTGTGAGTCAGCACAAGCACAGGCGCCGAGCACCGGCGAAAAGGGCCCTGAAACAGACATGGGTACTGATCGTCGCGGTGGTCGTCGTGACGGTCGCGGCCGGGGTGAGCCTCGGGCTCCTGGCCTCCGGGGGCGACGGAGGATCGGCCGGATCCGAGCAGCGGCGGTCCGCGCCGGGCACCTCCGAGGCCGCCGACTCCGGACCCACGGCCGCCCCGACCCCGGCGCCCACCCGGTCGTATCCGCTCTCCAAGGCGCCACGGACGATCCCGGCGGTCACCTCCCACACCGCCGCCCGCGGGCCCGGCTGGCGTCCCGCCGACAACAAGCGGGTCGTCGTGAGCGACGCGGAACTCGCCGACGAGGGGCGGCTCATCGCCGGTGAGCTGGGGCTGACGTACGCCGGGCAGAAGAACGACGTGCGCGCCGGGGACGTACGGCTGGCGCTGAACGACGACGAGGGCGCGGACCCGGAGTCGTACACCATGACGGTGCGCGGCGGGAACGTGGCGATCAGCGGGCCCGGTGAGGCGGGGGTCTTCTACGGGACCCGCACGCTCAAGCAGGCGGTGCACGACGGCGGTACGGCGCCGGAGGGCGTCGTGCGCGACGAGCCCGCCAAGCCGGTGCGCGGGTTCATGCTCGACATCGCCCGCAAGTACTTCACCGCGGCCTGGATCGAGGACCGGGTGCGGGAGCTGGGGGACCTGAAGTTCAACCAGCTGGGGCTCCACTTCTCCGACGACCAGGGCTTTCGCATCGAGTCCGCCTCGCATCCCGAGATCGTCTCCCAGCAGCATCTGACCAAGGCGCAGGTCAGGAAGATCGTCCGGCTGGCCGCGAGCCGGCACATCACGGTCGTCCCCGAGATCGACTCGCCGGGGCATCTCGGGGCCGTCATCGCCGCGCACCCCGATCTTCAGCTGCGCAATGTGAACGGGGTCGCGACCCGCGGCGCCATCGACATCTCCAAGAGCGAGTCCGCCGAGATCGTCGACGACCTGCTGAACGAGTACGCCGGACTTTTCCCCGGCAACCAGTGGCACCTCGGCGGCGACGAGTACCAGGCGCTGGTCGTCTCGAACCCCGAGGCGTCCTACCCGCAGCTCGCCACCGCCGCCCGCAAGACCTTCGGCTCCGGCGCCACCGTCGCCGACCTCACCACCGGGTGGCTCAACGACCGCGCCGACACCGTCCGCGCCCACGACCGCACGCCGCGGGCCTGGAACGACGGGTTCTTCCGGGACACCTCCGTCCAGGCGGACAAGGACATCCAGGTGGCGTACTGGACGGGCAAGGAGATCGGGGCCCGGGAGCCGGTGGCGTATCTGAGCACGGGACGGAAGGTCATCAACTACAACGACGAGTTCCTCTACTACGTGCTCGGGGAGCCGCAGACCTTCGTCTATCCGACCGGCCAGCGGATCTACGAGCAGTGGACGCCGCGGGTGCTGCGGGGGACGACGGCCGTGCCGGCCAAGTACGACCCCCAGATCCTGGGCGGGTCCTTCGCGGTGTGGTGCGACCTCGCGAACTCGCAGACCCAGGCCCAGGTGCGGGCTGGGATCCGGATGCCGCTGCGGGCGACGGTGCAGAAGCTGTGGGACGCGGGTAAGCCGCAATTGACCTGGGCCGAGTTCAGGGCGCTCGCGGACCGGCTGGACTGAGCCGTGGATTGACCCATCCGGCTGCGAACTCCTGCACGAATGTGGTGTATTCGGCCCGAGCCGAACCGATCAGCCAGGGGGAACCGGGATGGGCTACTGGGGGTACTTCGTCGTGGGCCGCGGTCAGCGGCCGCTGGCGGAGCTGGACGCGCTGTCGGGCGCCGAGGGACTGACCCTGCGCGACGAGGCGCCGGGCGGCTGGCAGGTGTGGGAGTACCCGAGCAACGGCGGTGACGTCGGGAGCATGAACGCGCTGGCCCAGGAGACGGGGGCGCCCGCGCTCTTCGGGTACGTCATGGACAGCGACTGCGTGGTCGTGGAAGCGGCGGCTCCGGACAGCGGGGCGTGGACGACCTGCCTGGCGCGGGCCGCCATGGCCGGGTATCTCGGCGCCTCGGACGAGGGGCTCACGCTGGAGGACTACTTCCTCGAACCCCCCGACGCCGCCGAGCGGGCCGTCGCCTGGGCCGCCGAGGCCGGGCACGAGGTGAACGCCGAGTCCGTCGTCGACGTACTCACCGCCGAGGCGGACCCTTTGGCCGAAAACCTCTTCTTTCGGCTGCTCGACCGGCTCGGCGTCGTGCCGCTGTGACACTCCCGGGTCGTCGCACGCAGTAAGGGGAGGTGCGGGCTCCGTTAAGCGCGGTGCCTGCCAGGGGCCTGTGCGGGGACCCCGACCCTCATAACCGACCCGCTTTGGGAGGCGTGGATGAGCCTGGTGGAACTGATCGCTCAGGCCGACGAACGCGGACTGGCCGCCAGCGGGTTGGCTTGTTTGGATCGATGCGTGCCCCTGCTCGGCGGTGACGACGAGGCACTGCGGCCCCTGTGGGCGAACCTCGCGAGCGGCGGGGATCCCGCCGTCTGGGGCGAGCTGCTGGACCAGGTGCGCGGCAAGCTGGGCGTCGCCGACATCGTGGACGACGAGGACATCGAGGACGAGGCCGCGCTGCTCGCCCGGCGGATGCTGGCCGCGGCCCCCGCCGTACGGTCCGCCGCCGAGGCGCGGATCTGGGCCGACGCCTGCTCTGTCGCCTCGCTCCAGATACACCGGCTGCTCGACCCCGCCGAGGGCGACACCGACGCCCCCGGCGAGTCCCTCGCCTCGGTCCGGGAGGGCGGGGCGCCCGTCGCGGTCCGCCCGGTGGGCATGTCGCCGCTCGTCGCCGCCGAACTGCGCCGCCAGGTCAGCGTCCTGGAGCTGCTCGCCGGCCATGGTGCGGGCGGGCTGCGCCAGGCGCTGGAGGTGTCGACGGAGGGGCGCCGGGTGCTGCGGGCGGTGGTGTCGCGGCGGGCCCGGGGCAGGATCTGACGCCCGGATCGCCCCGGTTCCCTCAGACCAGCAGCCACTTCACCACCGCGTCGCCGTACTCGGCCGTCTGCGCGTAGAAGGCGGTCAGGTCGCGGTGCGTCGCCGCGAAGAGGCCGCGCACCTCGGCTTCCGCGTCCAGCGCGTCGTACGGCCGCAGCAGCTGCATGCGCGCGTCGCGCCACAGGTCGTCGAAGTCGGCCCCCTTGAGGAACTCGGCGACCCCGGTCACCTGGGACGCGGTGAGCAGCAGGAACGGCGGCTGGGCGGGATCGGTGTGGAAGGCCGGCCGGCCGCCGAGGATCACCCGGGTGCGGGGGCCGTCCGGTGCGTGGTTCGGGGGGATGCCGCAGTAGAGGATCTCGACGTCGCCGTACAGCTTGTCGAGCACCTCCTCGCGATGCCGGCCTATCCGCTCCCGCACGGTGTTCCAGTCGTCCTCGAAAAGGCGCTGGAACCAGGTCGCGCTGTTGCGCAGGGCCGAGGGCGGCACCGCGCGCAGATGGAAGTACATGCTCATCAGTGACTGGAGCGCACGGGAGCGGCGAAGCGTCACTCCCGCGTCAACCTGGACGCTCGCGTAAACCTGGTTCCTGGGGGAGTCCTGTGACTGTCGTGCGGGCGCGGTGGGGCGGTCCTGCACCGGTCCGGGAAAGTCGCCGGATCCGGGTGACGAATCGCAGGTCGGGCACGCTCTCCAGGGTGTGACGACTCAAGCGGAGACCAGGCCCGCAGCCGCGACCAAGCCGGTGCGGTGGGCGGCGGACGCGGTGGCGACGATGCGCGAGGGAGCCCGGCTGCGGCTCGACTACTCGGAGCAGAGCCTGTGGCGGGTCGACCGGATGATCGGGAGCCTGTGCCGCGAGGGGACGCCGTACGCCGCCGTGGAGAACACGCTGCGTGGATTCGGCGCGTACGCCGGTGAGGTGATCGTCCGTCAGACCGGCGCCGAGTGGTGGGCGACGGGCGGCGACCACTGGATACGCACGCCCGACGGGCGGCTGTGGGACCCGATCGACGAGGCGCGGCGGTGCTTCACGGGCGAAGGGTCGCTGCGGCTGCTGTGCCGGGACGCGACGCGGCCGTAGCCGACGGGTGCGGACATGACCCGGCCGGGACCCCGTGAATGGGCGGGGTCCCGGCCGGGTCAGCTGTTCCCGGTGCCCTACGGCGTCAGGATCTGGCCCAGGTGGGCGTCCGTCGGGGTGCCGAGCGCGGTCTTGCTGTGGATGACCGCCTGGGCGTAGCCGAGGCCCGTGCTGTTGCTCGGGAGGTACATCACGATGCCGTCCGTGCCGTCCTCGCCCTCGGCGCCGAGCGTCAGGTCCGCGCGGCCGTAGCCCGACAGGTCCGTCAGCGACACCGCCGAGCCGAACAGGTCGTTGCTCTCCGCCGTGCCGGGCACGCCGGTCGTGTCCTGCGACAGACGGGTCGAGCCGGTGCCGGTCAGGCCGGTCGAGGTGCCCTTGACCAGCAGCACGTCACCCGCGTTGGCCTGGTTCACGCCCGCGCGCGGGAAGTCCTCGCCGGGGACGCCGGTCAGGGCGTCGGCGAAGCCGTCGGCGTTGTAGTCGCCGACCGAGACGGAGGCGCCGAACAGGTCGCCGGACTCGTTGCCGCCGGCGATGTTCGCCGTGTCCTGGTGGATCGTCGTCATGCCGGTGGTGGTGAAGCCGGTCGACGTGCCCGGGACCATCGTGATCTGGCCGCCCGAGAGGCCGCCGGACTCGGACGCGACCGGCTGGCCGATGACGATGTCGTCGTAGCCGTTGCCGTTGACGTCGCCCGCGGCGATGGAGCGGCCGCCCTTGACGGAGATCACGCCGGCCTTGGTGAGGCCGGTCGCCGAGCCCGCGAAGCGGAGCACGCGGCCGATGCCGCCCGTGTCGCGGTAGTTGAGGGCGACGTCCGCGTAGCCGTCCCGGTTGAAGTCGCCGGTCGCGGCGTCCAGGTAGGCGACGGCGGCGGTGGCCGTGGTGAGCGTGCCGGACGTCGACGCGCCGCCGGTCAGCCGCACATGCCAGTTGCCGCCCTTGCCGGTGCCGGCCGAGAACACGTCCGCCTTGCCGTCGCCGTTGAAGTCGCCGACGGTGACGGTCGAGCCGAGCTTGGCGCCCGCCGCCGTGACCGTGCCCGAAGTGGTGTACGAGAAGCCGGTGTTCAGCGCCGGGCCGTACATGACGGTGACCTGGCCCCGGTCCGCGTTGCCGCTGGTGTCGTCCTCGCCGGGCGCGCCGATCGCGAGGTCGGCGTAGCCGTCGCCGTTGACGTCGCCCCACGCGGTGGCGGCGCCGAAGTTGTCGCCGGACTCGTGGGAGCCGGGGACGCCGGTGCTGTTCTGGGTGAGGGTCAGCTTCGAGGCGGGGACCGGGCCGTCGAGGCCGCCCGGGACGAGGGTCAGGGTGCCGCCGTTGCTCAGCGCGCGGGGCGTGCCGGCGACCAGGTCGTCGATGCCGTCCCGGTTGAAGTCCGAGGTGGCGAGGGCGTGCGAGATGCCCGGGGTCTTGGCGGTCTGGGCGATCCGGGTGAGCTTGGGGTAGAGGTTCGCGCCCGGGCAGGCCGTGGCGTTGGTGTCCCGGTGGCCGAAGACACGCGGCAGCGTGACCGACGTGCCCTTCGGGATCTTGTTGCCGCTGTAGCCCTGGTCCACGCCGGACGTCAGTGTGACCTTGCCGGTCGGGTCGATGCCGTACATGCCGAACTTCCAGGCCACGATCCGCGCGATGGCGTCCAGGCCGGCGCGGCTGGGCGTCGCCTTCTCGAAGTTGCCGATGTACGAGATGCCGACCGTGTTGGTGTTGAACCCGGCGTCGTGCGCGCCGATCACCGGCAGGTTCATGCCGCCCGTGCGGCCCTCGAAGATCTGGCCGCACCGGTCGACGACGAAGTTGTAGCCGATGTCGAAGTAGCCCTGGCTGAAGTGTCCCTGCTGGATGGTGCGCATCCGGGCCCTGGACTCGGCGCAGGACAGGCCGTTGTCACTGTCGACGCCGGTGTGGTGGACGACGGCGGCCTTGATCTCGGTGCCGTACTCCGGGGTGCCGTCGTAGTCCGTGGACGCGCCCCACTCGGCCTGCGTGATGACCGGCGGCTTGACGACCGTCGAGGGGCGGGGGGCGGGGACCGTGGGGGTCGGGGTGGGGGAGGCGGTCGGGGACGTGGACGCGGTGGGCGTCCCGGTCACCGTCGGGGTGTCCGTGGGCGCCGGGGTGCCGGTCGGCGTGGCCGTCTCGGTGGGGGTGGCCGTCTCCGTGGGCGTGACCGGGTCCGTCGGCACGGGGGTGTCCGTCGCCGGTGCCGTGGTCTCCTCCGCCGCGAAGGCGGCCGGGCGTATCGCGCCCTTGGGGTCCGTGCCCGGGTCGAGCAGCTTGACGTCCATGCCGGCGGGCTGGCCGCCGAGCTCGGTGCCGTCCGCGCTCACGACGCGCACCTCGATGCCGTCGGAGTCGCCGGTCCACACCGACTCGGTGCCGCCGCGCAGGGCCGCCCGCGCGCCCTCCTCGCCGTCCGCCTGGTTCGGCTCGACCGTGACCTGCTGCCAGCCGGACCACTCGCCGGTCTCCAGGTCCCGGGTGCGCACCTCGGGCGTGCCCTTGGTCTCCGCCTCGGGGTCGGTCCAGGTCAGCACCACCGCGCTGAAGCGCTCGGTGTCCTGCTTGGGCAGACCCTTGCGGCCCGAGCCGCGGTCCTTGAGCTTGAGCGTGTGGATGGCCGGTGCACGGCTCTCCCGCTTGGTGTCGGCCGGTGCGGACGGGTCCGCGATGGCGTACGTCACGACGCCGGCGCCGCTCAGTACGACGGCTCCCACCGTCAGCCACGCACGTCTCTTGAGGCTGAGCGGTTTGTACGCATGGGTCCTGCGAGGACTCAACTGTCCCACCCCTAGTAAATGGTCACGGGCGCATCACCTGTCACACAGGTGGCACATACAGGCAGCGCACAGATGGCGAGATCTGTCACTCACGGGCGAAGTCCGCACCGAAAACGTCACTCACCGACCAACAAGCAAGCGGGGCCGGGTCCTTGACGGACCCGGCCCCGCTGCTGAGGGGAGCGTCAGCTTGCCCAGACCTCGGCCTCGTCGGCCGGGACGGTGGTGGCCAGGCCCAGCTCCTTGCGGGCGGCGACCGTCTTGTTCGGGTCGATGCCGGTGAAGGCCGAGTCGTAGGCGATGTAGAACGCGTCGGCGTCGGCGGCCTGCGCGGCTTTCGACCAGTGCGCGGCCGTCTTCTTCAGCTGCGCGCGGAGCTTGCCGACCTCCGCGCCCTCGATGCCCTCCAGGCCCTTGACGTGCGCGTCGAGGGCGGCCGCGACGGCCTTGGCCTGAGCCTTGTAGCCGGGCAGGTCGTCCTCGACGGTGTCCTTCTCGGGCTGGGTCGTCCACAGCGCCTCGTAGACGCCGTTCGAACCCTTCAGGAAGGTGGTCTGCTCGGGCTTCAACGACTTCGCGTCGGGGTTCAGTTCGCCGGTGTAGGTGCCCGACTCCTTGGTGTAGGTGCAGCTCACGGCGCGGTCACCCGTCGCCCAGCTCTCCTTGGTCGGGGTGTAGTAGAAGATCGCGACGCCCTTGGGGAGCGCCCAGGTGTCCGGGGCGAACTTCCCCGCCTCGACCGGGCACCGCGTGTCGGCGATCGCCGAGATCGCGTCGTCGCCGGGGTACGCCTCCTCCTCGGTGATCGAGAACTCACCGGCGACCTGACCGGCGTGCGCCTCGGCGCACGGCACGATCTCGACGGTGTAGGCGGTGCCCTCGCCCTTGCTGTTCGGGTTGTAGCAGTCCCCGATGTCCAGCGAGTACACCGAGCGCTGGCGAGCCACCTTCTCCGCGCCGTCCTTGGCGCTGTCGACGGCGTCCGAGACGTCCGAACACCCCACCGCGCCGATCGCCAGCAGGGCGACTACGGCGGATATGCCGCGAAGAGAACGATAAGGGGCAGCGATGGCCATGACGTGTACATCCTCTTAAGTGATCTTTATGCGGGGGGCGGGCGGCATCGTATGCCATCCCTGTGACATGGCTGTGCGAAGGCCCCTGCCTCATCACGGCGTTTCTGACTCGCGACGGGTCGCAAGGGTTGTAGGGCGGCTGCTTCCGGGCGGGCCCTGTGACACTTCTGTGAGCTCGGGCGCTGATGAGCGTGGAGGGACGTGGGCAAGGGTGGCCGCGCCGCGAGGTGCGGATCCGCCACGAACCGGTACGGACGAGGACAGTTCTTGGGCCAGGGAGGAGAACCCCGCCGCGTGCGCGCGCACGACGGGGAATTGGGCGCGGCCGTGGCGCGAGCCCAAGAGGGTGACGAGGCCGCGTTCGCGGTCGCGTACCGGCTGGTGCAGCCCGCACTGCTCGGGTTCTTGCGCGGGCTGGTCGGGGACGACGCGGAGGACGTGGCGTCCGACGCCTGGCTGGAGATAGCCCGGGACCTCGGCCGCTTCAAGGGCGACGGGACCGGGTTCCGGGGCTGGACCGCGACGATCGCCCGGCACCGGGCGCTGGACCATCTGCGCCGGCAGAAGGTACGACCCCGGTCGTCGGCGATGGAACAGGACGTACTGGACCTGCCCGGCCCGCACAGCACGCACGACCAGGCGCTGGAGTCGATCTCCACGGAGCAGGCCCTGGAGCTGGTCGGCGGGCTGCCGCGGGACCAGGCCGAGGCCGTGCTGCTGCGGGTGATCGTCGGCCTCGACGCCCCGGCCGCCGCGCGCGTGCTCGGCAAGCGTCCGGGTGCGGTGCGCACGGCCGCGTACCGAGGGCTGAAGCGTCTGGCCAAGCAGCTGGGCGTCCAAGGTGTGACGGATGACGGCCCCCGGACGCTGGGGGAATCGAAATGAACAGTGAGGGTGACGACGGCGGCAGGGCGACTGTCCTGCCGAACAGCCGTCGCTGACCGGTCGACGAACGGGCGCGTGAGTCGTACGGGGCCTGATGTACGTACAGGCTCTACGGACTCGTAAGTCACAGCTGTCACATTGATTACGTAGGCCACATGGGTCATCGAGACTGCATGGGCCGGAGAGCCATATGGGCCAGGCGGGACGTGTGCGACACGCACACCCCGTAGGCCGATCGAGGAAATCGGACAGGGACGGTAGACGGACATGGGTGAACAGCAGAACGGCGGTGGGGCCCCCGGCCGTCGGCGTGTGCACCCTGGCGGCGTCGCCTCCGGCCACGGCTCGGGCCACGCCACCGGTCATGCGTCCGGGCACGGCTCAGGTCCTGCACTCGGCGCGAACGCGGTGCTCGACGACGAGGCGCTGGAGGCGCTGCTCTCCGCCGCCGTACTGCGCGGACACCGCCTGGACGTCGAGGGCGAGCAGCGGGCGGTGGCGGCCTTCCGGGCCGCCCGGGACGCAGGGACGCACCGCGCGCGCACCCGGCGCCGCGACGACTGGCGGCCGCGCGAGCAGCGGCGACTGGCGCTGTCGCTGAAGACCACGCTCTCCGTGTTCCTCGCGAGCCTCACCCTCGGCGGGGCGGCGTTCGCCGCGATCGGCACGTCCGGCTTCTCGGACGACTCCGCCGAGGACAAGGGCAGGCCCACCCCGGCCAGCAGCGCTTCCGACTCGTCCTCGGCGTCCGGCGCCGACTCCGCAAAGCCCGGCCATCCGGCTACCGCCCAGGACACCGAGGCCAAGTGCCGCGCCTACGACCAGGTCAAGGACAGCGGCAAGGCCCTGGACTCGACGTCCTGGCAGCGGCTCGTCACGGCGGCCGGCGGCGCGGACAAGGTGGCCGCGTACTGCGCCGAGCAGCTGGCGGCGGCGAAGAACGGGCCGACCAAGAAGGCCGAGCCGACGGAGAAGGCCGAGCCGACGGAGAAGGCCGAGCCGACCAAGAAGCCGGAGCCGACCGAGAAGGCCAACGGTGGCGGCGTCACCGGCAACGGCCAGGACAGCAGCGAGAGCGACAGCGGGAACGCGAGCTCCGGCAAGAACGCCGAGAAGAAGGACTGACTCGGGGGCCCAGGTCCCAGGTTCCGGGCGGGGGCGAACGGCGTTCCCCGGCTTGGGCGATGACCTGCTGAAGACCCGCGGCTTGGCCCCGTGGCTTCGACCTACGGCTCACGCTCGCGAGACCGGGCCCCGGATGCGCACCGAGGCAACGGCCGGGGCCGCCACCCCCCACAGGAGAGGCCCCGGCCGTCGCGCGGCACGGGCCGCGCGGCGGCCCGTACTCTCTACAGCGCCATGACTGCGTTTTCTGTCACACCCGGGCGGACAGAATCGAGGATTCCCGGGTAGTTGCATGTTGTACGGACATGGACGGCCAGCGGTTTCAGGCCGTAACGTGCCTTTCGCGCCGGACGCGGAGGGTGTATGACCACCGCAACGACCTGCGGTCTTGGAACCGCAACCACCAATTGAGGTACGTAGTGCTGGGGGACGACGCGGAGCTGACCGCCGCGGTGCTTGCGGCACAGGACGGGGACGAGACCGCGTTCCGGACTGTGTACCGCTCCGTGCACCCGCGGCTGCTCGGATACGTGCGGACGCTGGTCGGCGACCCGGACGCCGAGGACGTGGCCTCGGAGGCGTGGCTGCAGATAGCGCGAGACCTGGAGCGGTTCAGCGGCGACGCGGACCGCTTTCGCGGCTGGGCGGCCCGGATAGCCCGTAACCGCGCGCTCGACCACATACGCATGCGCGGCCGCCGGCCCGCGATCGGCGGCGACGAGACGGAGCTGACCGGGAAGGCCGGCGAGTCCGACACCGCGGGCGAGGCCATCGAGGCCCTGGCCACCGACGGCACCCTCTCCCTCATCGCGCGGCTGCCGCAGGACCAGGCGGAGGCCGTCGTGCTGCGCGTGGTCGTGGGGCTCGACGCCAAGACGGCCGCGGAGACGCTCGGCAAGCGTCCGGGTGCCGTACGGACCGCCGCGCACCGGGGTCTGAAGCGCCTCGCCGAGCTGCTCGGCGACGATCCGGAATCGGCCGGGGTGCTCGACGCCCTGCCTCCCCAGCGAGAAGCGCGCGGCCGTGCGGTGACGTCGGCGAGTGTGACGCAAAGCGTCACGCGGACGCAGAAGGATGTGTGATGGCCGACGAGCAGTACAGGTGGCTGGACCGCGAAACGGCGGAGCGTTTGCTGCGCGGAGAGTCACTCGAAGCTGTCGACGCGGCCGACCGCGACGAGGCCGAACGCCTCGCCAAGACGCTTGAGGCCCTGACCGTCGAAACCCCGCTGACCAGCGAGGAACTCCCCGGAGAGGCCGCCGCGTTGGCGGCGTTCCGCGCGGCGCGCGCGGCCCGGAGCGAGGCCGGCGCCAC
This sequence comes from Streptomyces sp. NBC_01092, assembly GCF_045039535.1. Lineage (NCBI taxonomy): Bacteria > Bacillati > Actinomycetota > Actinomycetes > Kitasatosporales > Streptomycetaceae > Streptomyces > Streptomyces sp. NBC_01092. The sequence continues at coordinate 6,640,746 of NZ_CP108659.1, forward strand.
CGTCGGCGACGGCCCCGGACGGCCCGCCCCCGAGACCGCCGACGTCCCTCTCGTGCAGCTCGGCGGCTCCGCCCGCGCGCTGCGCCGCCCGCGCTGGGCCCGTCCCGTACGGCTCGGTCTCGCCGCCGCGCTGGCCGTCGGCATGGTCGGCGGAATCACGGTCGCGGCCGGAACCGGAGTCCTGCCGACGCTGTTCGACCGGAACGAACCGGGTCGCCCGGCCGCCACGGTCTCCGCGCCCGTACCCCCGGAACACCCGCTCATCTCGCCCTCTCCGCAGACCGGTGGCGAGGAGGAGCCCACGCCCGACGGCGGCTCCGCACCCCCCACCGCCTCCGGCTCCCCCGAGGACCCGGTGGCACCCGGTGGCCCGGCCGCGGATCACGACTCCGCCTCGAAGGACGGGAAGGGCGGGGCGAAGCCCGGCGGCTGGTGGCAGGCCGTCACCTCCTACTGCCGTGACGTACGCGACGGCAGACCGCTGCCCCCGGACCGCCGCCGCACCCTCGAAGGCGCGGCGGGCAGCAGCGCCCGCGTATGGAAGTACTGCAAGAAGGTCCTCGCCGGCGCCGGCGAGAGCACCCGGTCAAAGCGCGACGGCGGCGATGACGAGGGCCACGACACGGACCGGGGCAAGGGCGACGACGACCAGGACAAGGACCGAGGCAAGGGCCACGGTAAGGGCGACCGGAACGGCAGGGACCGGGGCGACGGCGAGGACGAGGACCACTCCCGTGGCCACCGCGACCGCGACGGCCGTCATTCGGACGCCGCCGCCCGGACCTCGTCGACCCTGACCGGCCTCCTGCCGGACCGCACCACGCTGCGCCTTGTCACGTCCACGTCCACGTCCACGTCCACTTCCGCGCCCACGCTCAGGTCGTCGTCCCGCGCGCTCTGAGCGCGACGTATGACGCCCCGAGCAGGACACACGTCGTCGCCTCTCCCATCACAAGCCTCTGACCTGCGGTTTTGTGATTTCAGGAAAATACTTCGGCGCGAGAGTGACGTTTTCGGCCGCTAGGGCGCTGATGAGAGTGAGCCGACTGGTCATCGGCCGTAGCACAGAGCCGGGGTTCCCCCCGTACCTGCGGCTCGTGCATCGGCGCGGGCGGGACACGTTCCCCCGGTCCCGCCCGCGCCCCATATCCGCACTGCGCCTGCCCGCCTCACCAGTGGACGACGACCTTGTCGCCGTTCCGCACCTGGGCGAACATCTGCGCGATGGCCGGCTCGTCGCTCACGTTGACACAGCCGTGCGAGGCCCCGGCGTAACCCCTGGCCGCGAAGTCGGACGAGTAGTGCACCGCCTGGCCGCCGCTGAAGAACATCGCGTACGGCATGGGGGAGTCATAGAGCGTCGACACATGGTGCCGTGACTTCCAGTAGACGGTGAACACACCTTCCCGGGTCGGCGTGTACTGCGAGCCGAACCGCACCGACACCTCCACCACCGTGCGCCCGTCGACCATCCAGCGCAGCGTCCGGCTGGACTTGCTGATGCACAGCACCCGGCCGGTCAGACACCGCGCGTCGGGCGCGTCGGCCGGCTGACCGCCCATCAGATACAGGTCCCACATGCCGGGTTCGCGCGTCATCGCCAGCAGCCGCTCCCAGGTGACCTCGTCGGTCCGCCCCGTCTCGGGCAGCCCGCGCTTGCCCTGGAAGCCCTTGACGGCCTGCTCGGTGAGGTCGTCGTAGGTCCCGGTCGGCCCGTCGAAGAGCCAGGCGACCTGGCGCAGCCGCGCCTGGAGCTCGCGCACGTCACGGCCCGTGTCGCCGCGCGTCCACAGCACGACGGGCGCCGCGGGTGCCGTCGTCGAGCGCGGCTTGTCGTCGGGCGTCGCCGACTTCGGGGACGGCGACTTGCTCGGGAGCTCTATGTGCACCGGTGAGTGCCGTTCGCCGTCGGAGGCCTGCACGGTGCAGCCGCACAGCACGGTGAGTGTGGCGCCCGCGGCGAGCACCGCGGTGGACCTGCCCCTGCCTCTGCCTCTGGTTCGCACCTTCCGCGTATCCCCGGTACGCATCCTTGCCATGCCCCTGATACGCATCCCGCCCCCCGGTGTCTCAGCGCGACCCCCCGACCGGCCGCTCGAAGTCACCTGAGATGTTCCCCGCGGGTGACCCCCGGCGAACTACGGGGCATGGTGGGAGACGGAGTGGGACACAACGCGGAGGCACACACCATGACGCGTGAGTCGGAGTCCGGACTGCCCATCGAGCCGGTGTACGGGCCGGGCGCGCTGACCGGCTGGGACCCGGCGCAGAAGCTGGGCGAGCCGGGCTCGTACCCCTTCACCCGGGGCGTGTACCCCACCATGTACACCGGCCGCCCCTGGACGATGCGCCAGTACGCCGGCTTCGGCACGGCGACGGAGTCCAATGCCCGATACCGGCAGCTCATCGCCCACGGCACGACCGGCCTGTCGGTCGCCTTCGACCTGCCCACCCAGATGGGCCATGACTCCGACGCCCCGATCGCGCACGGCGAGGTCGGCAAGGTGGGCGTGGCCATCGACTCGATCGACGACATGCGGGTGCTGTTCGACGGGATCCCGCTGGACCAGGTGTCGACGTCGATGACGATCAACGCGCCCGCGGCCCTGCTGCTCCTCCTCTACCAGCTGGTCGCCGAGGAGCAGGGCGTGAGCGCGGACCGGCTCACCGGCACGATCCAGAACGACGTGCTGAAGGAGTACATCGCCCGCGGCACGTACATCTTCCCGCCGAAGCCCTCCCTCCGGCTGATCGCCGACATCTTCAGGTACTGCAGGGCCGAGATCCCGAAGTGGAACACGATCTCGATCTCCGGCTACCACATGGCCGAGGCGGGCGCGTCCCCCGCGCAGGAGATCGCCTTCACGCTCGCCGACGGCGTCGAGTACGTCCGTACGGCGCTCGCGGCAGGCATGGACGTCGACGACTTCGCGCCCAGGCTGTCCTTCTTCTTCGTGGCCCGGACGACGCTCCTGGAGGAGGTCGCCAAGTTCCGTGCCGCCCGCCGCATCTGGGCACGGGTGATGCGCGAGGAGTTCGGCGCGCGGGACCCCAAGTCCCTGATGCTGCGCTTCCACACCCAGACGGCCGGTGTGCAGCTGACGGCCCAGCAGCCGGAGGTGAACCTGGTGCGGGTCGCGGTGCAGGGCCTCGCCGCGGTCCTCGGCGGCACCCAGTCCCTGCACACGAACTCCTTCGACGAGGCCATCGCGCTGCCCACGGACAAGTCGGCCCGCCTCGCCCTGCGCACCCAGCAGGTGCTGGCCTACGAGACGGACGTGACGGCGACGGTCGACCCGTTCGCCGGTTCCTACGTCATCGAGCGGATGACGGACGACCTGGAGGAGGCGGCGGTCGGGCTGATGCGGCGGGTCGAGGACCTCGGGGGCGCGGTGGCGGCCATCGAGCACGGCTTCCAGAAGAGCGAGATCGAGCACAGCGCGTACCGGATCGCCCAGGAGACCGACTCCGGCGAGCGGGTCGTCGTGGGCGTCAACCGCTTCCAACTGGACGAGGAGGAGCCCTACGAGCCCCTTCGCGTCGACCCCGCCATCGAGGCACAGCAGGCCGAGCGCCTGGCGAACCTGCGCGCCGCGCGCGACGGGCAGGCGGTGGACGCGGCCCTGACCGCCCTGAAGAAGGCGGCCGAGGGCGAGGACAACGTCCTGTACCCGATGAAGGAGGCGCTACGGGCCAGGGCGACCGTGGGCGAGGTGTGCGGCGCGCTGCGGGAGGTCTGGGGGACGTACGTCCCGTCGGACACCTTCTGATCGGCCGGGGTGCCCGATCGGCCGGGCTGTCCCGGCCCGGCCCGACCCGCCTGATCTGCCGCATCCGAGACGCCCGGGCGGAATGTCAGAGCCCCGTGCGAGACTCCCTCTCATGTTCGGTGTCATCGATCTCCCCACCTATCTGGCCGGTCTCGTCCTGATCGTCCTGCTGCCCGGCCCCAACTCGCTGTACGTGCTGTCCGTTGCCGCCCGCCGCGGGATCCGGTCCGGGTACACCGCCGCGGCCGGGGTGTGGTGTGGGGACACCGTGCTGATGACTCTCTCCGCCGCCGGAGTCGCTTCGCTGCTCCAGGCGAACGCCGTGCTGTTCGGGATCGTGAAGTACGCCGGAGCCGGCTACCTGACCTGGCTGGCGATCGGCATGCTGCGGGCCGCCTGGGCGATGTGGCGGACCCGGCGGGAGAAGGCCGCCACCGAGACGCCCGAGGCCGTCACCGACGCCGTCACCGACGAGCGGCCCTTCCGCCGCGCCTTCGTCATCAGTCTCCTCAACCCCAAGGCGATCCTGTTCTTCGTCGCCTTCTTCGTGCAGTTCGTCGACCCCGGATACGCCTACCCGGCGCTGTCGTTCGTCGTCCTCGGGGCCTTCGCGCAGGTGGCGAGCTTCCTGTACCTCACCGCGCTGATATTCAGCGGCACCAAGCTGGCGACCGCCTTCCGGCGCCGCAAGCGCCTGTCGGCGGGCGCGACATCGGCGGCGGGAGCGCTCTTCCTCGGGTTCGCGGTGAAGCTGTCCCTCGCCGGTTCGTGACTACAGGCCGGTGCGCTCCAGGTACCGCGCCGGCCCGTCGCCGGCATCGCCGGCCCAGCCCACATAGCCGTCCGGCCGTACCAGGAACAGGCCCGTCCCGTACGATTCCTGCGCCGCGCCGCGGACCACGCCGACCGACCCGGGCAGCTCCGGCGCCCGCACGCCGACCGCCACCAGCGTCCAGTGCGGTCCCCGGAAGGCGTCGAACAGCCGCACGCCGCCCAGCGTCCCGTCCGGTGCGCGGTCGCCCGCCCGCACCGCCCCCGGGGTCTGCCGGGTCTCCGCCGTCAGGCTCGACTCCCGGTATCCGAGGCCCAGCTGGCGCGTCGCCTGCCCGCGCCGCACCTCACCGCGGTGCACGCTCGTCGACAGCCCGAGCATGTCCGCCGCGATGGGCCGCCGTTCCTCCTCGTAGGTCTCCAGCAGGGCCTCGTCCGCCCCGTCCCGCAGGACCGCTCCCAGCTTCCAGCCCAGGTTGTAGGCGTCCTGCACGCTGGTGTTGAGGCCCTGTCCGCCGGCCGGTGAGTGGACGTGCGCGGCGTCCCCCGCGAGGAACACCCGCCCGTCCCGGAACCGGTCCGCGAGCGCCGCCCGCGGCCGGAAGTTCGAGGCCCACCGCACCTCGGTCACGTCGTCGGGCGCCAGATGCGAGCGCGCGGCGACGACCTTGCGCACCCCCTCCAGGGAGAGGTCCACCGGCGAGCCGTCCGTGAACTGGGCCGTGACCTGGAAGTCCTCCGTGCCCGCGAGGGGGCAGATGGCGAGGAAGCCGTCGCCCTCCGGGCGGGGCGGGAAGATGTGCCAGTTGTCGCGGTCAAGGCCGGTGATCCTGACGTCCGCCACCAGCGTCGGGTTCGGGTCGACGGTCTCGCCGGTCATACCGATGCCCAGGGCCCGGCGCACGGCCGAGCGGCCGCCGTCGGCGGCGACCACGTACCGCGCGCGGACGCTCTCGCCGGCCGCGAAGCGGACCGTCACTCCGGCCTCGTCCTGGGCGAACCCGACGACCTCCCGGCCGAAGGCGACCTTCCCGCCCAGCTCCTGCAGCCGCGCGAAGAGGATCTGCTGGGTCCGCCACTGCGGGACCATCCACGGCTCGTCGTACGGAGAGTCCTCCGTCGCCTCGGCGGGGTCGAACATCCGGTGCTCGCCGACCCGCTCGCCGTCCTGCCAGAGCATCCCGACCGGGTAGCTGCCGCCCGCCGCCCGGATCGCGTCGAGCACGCCCAGGTCGTCGAAGACCTCCATCGTGCGGGGCTGGATGCCCTTGCCGCGCGAGCCCGGGAACAGCTCCTCGGCCCGCTCCACGACCAGCGCGTCCACGCCGCGCCGCGCGAGGTCGATGCCGAGGGCCAGTCCGGTCGGGCCTGCGCCCACGATCAGTACGTCCACTACATCGACTACATCCCCGGACATAACATCCATGTTCATGCCATTCCCCCTTAACGTTGTTAAGTGCTGTCGATGACGAGAGTGCCCTTAACGCCGTTAAGCTGTCAAGCGTGACTACGGAACGACGAGCGCCCCTCGACCGCGGACGCGTCGCGGCCACCGCCCTCGAACTGCTGAACGAGGTCGGCCTGGACGGCCTGACCCTGCGGGCCATCGCCAAGGAGCTGGACGTCAAGGCGCCGGCCCTGTACTGGCACTTCAAGGACAAGCAGGCCCTGCTCGACGAGATGGCGACCGAGATGTACCGCCGGATGCTCGCCGGGACGCCCCTCGACCCGGACGACACCTGGCGGGAGCGGCTGCTGAGGTCCAACCGCGGACTGCGCGCGGCACTGCTCGGCTACCGCGACGGGGCCAAGGTCTTCAGCGGCTCACGCTTCACGGCCATCGTGCACGCCGAGCAGATGGAGGACACGCTGCGGGTGTTCACGGCCGCGGGGTTCACCCTCGCGCACGCGGTCCGCGCGACCTCGACGACGTACCTCTACACCCTCGGCTTCGTCACGGAGGAGCAGGGCGTCGTGCCGCGGCCGGGCGAGCGTCGCGAAGGCTACGACATCGACGAACGCGCCCGCCTGATGGCCGACTTCCCGCTGTCGGCCCAGGCGGGCGCGGAGATCTTCACCGATTACGACCGCCACTTCGAGGACGGCCTGGCGCTGATCATCGCCGGGATCGAGGCGCGGTGCGGGGGTCGGTGAGGTTCGTGAATCAGGTCGTATCGAACCATGTGTGGCGCCGGATGGTTGATTCGCGGAAAAGGAGGTCGGGCCGTTACTTTTCGTTCACCTGATGGCTGCCAAGGGGTCAATGTCCGGCGTCGAACGTCTCCTACGGTCGCAGGGATCCGCCCCGGAGAGAGCCCAGGTGTACGCGTGACCAACCGCCCCCCGACACTGTCCGTGATCGTCCCTTGCTACAACATCGAGTCGTATGTCCCCGAGACCGTGACCAGCCTGGTCAACAACGAACGGGACGACTTCGAGTTCATCTTCGTCGAGGACAGGTCCACCAAGGACAAGACGTACGAAGCGTTGCTGACGCTGACGAAGAGACTCAAGAACAGCCGGGTGATACGGCACGAGCAGAACGGCGGACTGGCCACCGCGCGCAACACCGGCATCGACGCCTCCGAGGCCCGCTACCTCACCTTCCTCGACGGTGACGACTGGCTCGCCCCGGGCTATCTCGCGGATCTCGTGGACGCCATCGAGCGGTTCGACGTCGACTTCGTGCGCACCGACCACGTCCAGGTCACCGGCATCGAGCGGCAGGTGCACCGGGCCCCCGAGGGCCGCCGCCACACCCCCCTCGACCCGCGCACCTCGATCCTCCCGGTCGACGACACCACCATGGTCGACTACCCCTACGCCTGGGCCGGCATCTACCACCGCCGCCTCCTCGACAAGGGCATGCTGCGCTTCCACGACGGACTGAAGACCGCCGAGGACCGCCCCTGGATCTGGGACCTGCACCGCAGGGCCGACTCCTACGCCGTCGCCAGCCTGCGCGGCGTCTTCTACCGCCGCGGCGTGGCCAGCTCGCTCACTCAGATCGGTGACGTTCGCCAGCTGGACTTCTTCCGCTCCTTCGACCTGGTCCTCGCCGAGCTCGCCGACGACCCCGAGGTGGGCAAGCTGCGCAAGAAGGCGCTGCGCAACTACTGCGTCGTCATCGCGCACCAGCTGCTCAGCCGCGGCCGGTTCGAGCGCAGCATCGCTGCCAAGCTGAAGCAGATGGCCGCCGAGGCGCTGGGCAGGATGTCGGAGGACGAACTGGAAGAGGCCCTCGTCGGGATGGGCGAGGAGCGCGTGTACATGCTGCGCCGGATACGGGGTGGCATGAAGGGAGTGGCGGCATGATCCAGATGTTCTTCTCGGCCACGCAGTACGCGGCCGCGACGGTCACCGCCGCCATCCGCGCCGGCCAGTTCGGGCCGCGCGAGGGCGTTCGCCGCATACTCGTCGTCAGCAACACCGCCGCCATCCCCGAGGTCGGCACCCCGCTGAACAAGATGGCCGGCTTCGAGAAGCTGGCCCCCGAGTTCGACGAGGTGCGCTCCTGGAACGACTTCATCTCCCCGCACCACCCGGCCGGCTGGTCCCCCCGGGGCCAGGACACCCTGCTGTGGGAGAAGGCCGTACGCCTCGCCTGGAACCTGGGCGACGAGCCCGTCGAGATCGCCTGCGAGTCGATCCAGGCCAACCCCTCCCGCGCGGTCGCGGACATCTTCGCGGACAGCCCGATCCATGTGTACGCGGACGGCCTGATGAGCTACGGCCCCACCCGCAACCGCATCCCGCACGGCATGAGCAGCCGCATCAAGCGCGTCCTGCACCTGGACCTGGTGCCGGGCCTGACTCCCATGCTCCTCGCGGAGTACGGCGTCGAGCCCGAGGCCGTTCCGAACGAGGCGATCGTCGACGTACTGGCGCAGATCGGCGAGTCCGGCGCCGGCATCCTCGCCGAGCGCCTCCCGGCCGACAACCCGCCCACCGCCGTCCTCCTCGGCCAGTACCTCTCGGCCATCGACCTGATCACCCAGGACGAGGAGGAGCAGCTGCACATCCGCTTCCTGCGTGCCGCGGCCCGGTCCGGTCACCAGGACGTGCTGTTCAAGCCGCACCCGAGCGCGCCGGCGGTCTTCAACGAGTCCCTGGAGGAGGTCGCCAAGGAACTCGGCGTCAACCTCACGGTCCTCAACGAGCCCGTCCTCGCCGAGACCGTCTTCGCCTTCCTGAAGCCGAAGCTCGTCATCGGCTGCTTCTCGACGGCACTGATGACCGCCGCCGCCTTCTACGGCATCCCGGTCGCCCGCGTCGGCACGGAACTGCTCCTCGAACGCATCACGCCGTACGAGAACAGCAACCGCATCCCGCTGACCATCATCGACGCGGCCCTGCCGAACGCGGAGGTCGCAGAGATCGGCGCCCCGCTCGAACTCTCCGGCATGGCCGAGGAGCTGGCCCCGCTGGTGCGCAGCGTCGGCTACTGCATGCAGTCCCGCAAGCACCACGCCGCGCGGGACGAGGTCGCCGCCTGGCTCGGCGCCAACCTGGCGCGCTACCAGCACTACTTCAAGCGCCGCCGCCTCACCAGCCTGCGCCTGCCCGGCGGCAGCCCGGTCCGCGCGGAGGCCCTCCGCAGACACCCGGCGGTCCGCAAGGCCGTACGCCAGCTGCGGCAGACGACGCGGAAGTAGCGGAAGGTCCAGAAAAGGCGGTGGGCGCCTCTCCCAGCCGGGAGAGGCGCCCACCGTTTGTGTTGGTGGTGGGAGGCGCGCAGCGCCCCCACCACCAGGGGCGCGGGGCTGTATCGATATGCGGCGCCGCCGCGTGGGCGCGACCAGCCCCCACCGCGCCGCACCCGAACTACGGCCCCTAGCGGAGCTTCACGGCGGGCAACGCCCGCTTCAGCTTCGGCCCGAACGGCTTCTCCACGAACCGGTTCATGAGATACGCCAGCCCCAACAGGCTCAGCACGGACAGCGCGAGCGTCTCGTAGGAGCCGAGCCCAAGTCCCCGGTGCAGCACCCGGATGAAGAACCAGCCCAGGTGCTCGTGGATCAGGTAGAAGGGATACGTCAGCGCCCCGGCCACCGTCAGCCAGCGCCAGTTCGCCCAGCTCATCCAGCCCATCGCCACCACCGCGACGGCCGCGAAGGCCAAGAAGACGATCGCCTGGATGACGTACGGGTTGCGGTGGAACTCGCCCTGGGCGCCCGGGTGCCACAGCGCCGTGACCGAGTAGCGCTGGCCCAGCAGGAAGGACATGCCGACGATCCCCCACAGCAGCAGGTCGCTGCCGAAGCGGTGGATCAGGTACAGCGCGAGGCCGCCGATGAAGAACGGGGCGTGGTCGCGCATCACCAGCTCGTCGGTGAGCGGGTTGTCGGCGACCCGGGCGAAGGCGCTGGCCAGCACCCACAGGATGCAGAAGGTGACGACCCGCTTGTAGGTGACGCCCTTCCAGATCACGAACAGGGCGAAGAGCACGTAGAACTTCAGCTCCACCCAGAGCGTCCAGCACACGCCCAGGACCCGCGGCACGCCCAGCGGCTGCTGCATCATCGTGAGGTTGACCAGGAGCTCGTCCGGCCGGACCGGGTGGACGACCACCGGCAGCAGCACCGCGGCGCCGGTGACCATCACGATGGCCACCCAGTACGCCGGGTAGAGACGGGAGATCCGGGAGCGGAAGAAGTCGCCCAGGGTGCGGCCCCAGCTGCTCATGCAGATCACGAAGCCACTGATGACGAAGAAGAACTGCACGCCCAGGCTGCCGTAGGTGGAGAACTGCGACAGCGTCGGGAACATCACCCCGGGGGACTGGTGCCAGGAGGACTCGACCTCACCGTTCTTGCCGGTGAAGTGGTACATGCACACCATCAGCGCGGCCATCAGACGCAGCCCGTCCAGGGCGCGCAGCCTGCTCTCCTTGCGGGACCGGACAGGAGGCCGCGCGGCGATGACCTGGTTCAACCGGGGTTTCGCTGGTGCCGGCGGTGCCGTGGCCTGGGCGGCCGTGGCTTGTTCGGCCGTGGCCTGGTCAGCCGCGCTCATCCTGGGGCCTTTCTCCTGGGAGCCTCGAGGTGCGTTCAGTCGTACGTGATGGACGATGCCATTTCATACGATGACCGAACGCTATGTCCCTCGGACGGGTGAAAGGTGAGTGACGGCTGACGCTCAGGGAGCGCAAAGGTGTCACACGGATGAACAACCACCCCTTCTTGCTGTTTACTTTCGGCCGGCCACCTGCTTCAGCGCTCGGGCCCGGCGCGCCAGGCGGCGCACGGTCGCGTTGCGCGGGATGAAGGAGAGCTGGGCCGGCACGGCCCCGGGCAGGGCCAGTGAGGTCAGGCGCTTGCGCTTGAAGTAGCGCCAGGTGTGCGGGTTCAGCTGCTTGGAGAGGTAGGCCTCGGCCGCGGCCCGCAGCCCCGGGTAGATCTTCGGCTGCATCGCGAAGCCGACGGCCTTGAGCAGCCCGTCCAGTTCGTCGATCCGCTCCCGCTCGGGCATCGTCCAGCCGCTCACGGCGGCGGCGTCCGCGATGTCCGGCAGCAGCGCGTCGACGATGGTCAGCGGCACGCGGTTGCTGTTCTGGTACGGCGCGAGCCGGGCCAGCACGGCGTCGGTGCCGACCCGTGCGACCGGGAGGCCGTACAGACCGGCGGCGGTGAACAGCCCGGTCGAGAAGCAGCCGACGACGAGTGCGGGCCGCAGCCGCTGGAAGGCGACCTCGGCGAGCACGGGCCGGTCCAGCAGGGTGAGCTCACCGCCCAGCTTCTTCGCCTCGTCCTCCAGCAGCTTCGACCAGCGGGCCGGCGCGACGGGGTGCGGCTTGAAGACGAGATTGCGGTGGCCGAGCGCGATGGCGCCGCGCACCATCTGCAGGTGCAGCTCCTCCTCCTCGGCGTCGGTGAGGATGCCGAGCGCGGAGAGGTACTGGCCGAGCAGCAGCGCCGGCTGGTCGCCGCCGGACGGCGTGGGCAGAGCGGTCTCCGCCTCGGTGAGTTCACCGAGCACCTTCAGGAACACCTCGGACGGCACCAGTTCGGACGGCACGCCGAACTCGGTGAGCAGCAGCGGGGTGAGGCCCGGGACGAGATCGAGGTGCAGCAGCCGGCCGACACGGGTGCCGACCAGCGGGTCGATCTTGTCGCGCGTGGGGCCATAGCTTATGAGGCCGTCCGCGTAGACATCGACGGGAGCGCCGGTGAACAGCTGGCACAGCGCGAGGGCCGGGTTGACCTGGACGGACTCGACGGCCAGCTGGATCTCGTCGTCGCCGAGGTTCCACAGCAGCCGTACGTACCGCTCCCACATCGGGATGTCGTTCTCGCGGGGCGACCAGCCGCTCGGGTGGAACGGGGAGATGGTCTCGTTCCAGGAGAGCACCTCGTCGAAGCGCCCGCTCAACTGGGCGAAGCCCGGCATGGTGTCGACGGACGGGGTGATCTCGGGGTTGGTCGCGTTGTTGGTGACCAGCAGCAGCCGGCGGTCGGCCGGTTCGAAGAGCCCGGCGTCCAGGGCGGCGGCGAGCGTCGCGGCGCCGTACAGGGTCGAGGCGCAGAAGATCTGGGTCGTGCGAGGCATCAGGCGGCCACCGTCCGGGCCCCGACGGCCCTGCGGCGCACCCGACGCAGCCGGGCGGCGCGCTGCGCGTCCATCGAGTCCATGACCTCCGCGAGCACGTCCTGCGGCATTCTTTTCAGGGCGGCGGCGCTCATCGAGCGCAGTTTTCGAGCCACGGCGGGTTCGAACCTCTCGATTTGTCCGAGATGATGAGCCATGATCGCGCAATAGGTGCGCACAGCTTTCGGAAGCAGCTTATCGGCCTCGGGGTCACGCGCCGTTTCGTCGATTACCTGATCGAACGCACGAATGAAATCGAGCTGCCGCACGTCACCGATCTGGGTGAGCGAGGACGCCACTCCGCGCCGGTAGTAGACACCGAGCAGCCCGACCGCGGCGAAGGATTCCGCCTCCCGGTGCAGCTTCCAGATCCAGGGCCGGTCCTCCGCGGTGCGCAGGCCGTGGGTGAAGTGCAGGATCCCGCGGTCGACCAGGCGGCGGTGGTAGATGCCGGCCCAGGCGTACGCGTAGTCCACCGACGTCGAGCGGTCGGCGGGCAGGATCGCCTCGCGGGGGTTCATCACCGTCCAGCGCCGGCCGTGCGGCACCCGGTGGATGCTGCGCGCCCGCCCCGTGGACTGCACGTGATCGGTGCGCACGAAGTCGCAGCCCAACTCCTCGATGGCGGCCAGGAGCTGCGGGAAGTAGCCGGGGGCGAGCCAGTCGTCGCCGTCCAGGAACGTCAGGTACTCGCCGCGCGCCTTGTCGATTCCGGTGTTCCGCGCGGTGGCCAGCCCTCCGTTCTGCTCGTGTCTGACGAGTACGGCGCCCGGCAGCTCGCGCTCCGCGCGCGCGAGAATGTCCGGTGTCCCGTCCGTCGAGCAGTCGTCGACGAGGATGAACTCGAAGTCCCGACGTGTGTTCGCACGCAGGCTCTTGAGGGTGTCTGGCGCGTATTGCTGCACGTTGTAGAACGGCACGATGACGGAGAGCTTGACCACCTGAGGGACGTTAGGGGTCGGTCCGGCCTCCGTCTTTACTCGCAGCTTGATGTCAGGTGAACGACGCGTGGCGATGCAGTGAACCAGGCTTTTTTTCAACGACTTCTGGCCTCGATTCGTCGTTAGTCGATGTGCTGTTAACCGTTTGTTGCATTCTGGTTGGGCGGAACCTTGAAATCGCTTCCTAGCGTCTTCGACGTGCCAGTAACTCCGACAAAGACCCGGCGAGTGGCCGTACTCGCGGACTCCGACACCCGGTGGAAATGGGGCGCGCTCACCGCGAACCGTATCGCTCCGGAGGATTCGGACATCCGTCTGGACGGATACCTCCTGCGCGGCCGGGCCACCCCCACAGCCCGTCAGCTCCAGGAAGTCGGCGTCCACGCCGACTCCCTCAGCGAGGTGACCGCCGTCGAGTTCCTGCGCACCATGGCGCAGGAGTCGTACGACGTCCTGGTCCTCGCCCTGGTCGGCGGTGGCGTGCAGGCCATGCTGCACGGCCTGAAGCGGGTGTGGGAGGGCAAGGCCGAGCGGCCCGCCGTCGTCACCGGCTATGTCGGAGTCGTCTACGAGAAGCTCGCCGACGGCCTGCTGCTGCGGCACGGCGCGGACCTCGTCCTCGCCAACTCCCGCCAGGACGCCGAGCGTTTCCGCGCGGTGTACGAGGGGGTCGGCGCCGACGCCTCCTCGGTGACCGAGGTCGCGCTGCCGTTCCTCGGCGGCGAGCCCTACGCCGGCGAGCACGACCCGTACACGGTCGTCTTCGCGGCCCAGCCCTCCGTGCCGGACAACCGCAGGGACCGTACGTACCTGCTGAACCGCCTGATCCAGCACGCCCGCAAGCACCCCGAGCGCGAGGTGCTGCTGAAGCTGCGCTCCAAGCCGGGTGAGCACACCACGCACATCGAGGAGCTGCCGTACCAGAAGCTGGTCCAGCGGCTCGACCCGCCGGCCAACTTCAAGCTGGTCTACGGGAACATGGGCGAGGTCCTCGACCGCGCCGACCTGATGGTCACCATCAGCTCCACGGCGGCGCTGGAGTCGCTGCACCGCCGTATCCCCACCGTCGTCCTCAGCGACCTCGGGGTGCGCGAGGTGCTCGGCAACCACCACTTCGTGGGCTCCGGCTGCCTCGCCTCCTGGGACCAACTGGACGAGGGGCACCGGCCGACGCCCGACGAGGAGTGGGTGTCCCGGCAGGGCGTCTGCGCCGACGGTTCCTACGCCACCGCCTTCGACCCGGCCCGTGAGCGCATCGCCAAGCTGCTCGGGCGGCCCGGCGGAATGCCCGCCCTGACGCCGTATTACACGCCGGCCACCGCGCCCGGCTATCTGCCCGGCATCCTCGCCCGCCACCACCTCGGCCCGGACGGCAGCCCGCTGCCCGGCGCCCCCGCCCACGACAAGGAGCCCGGCCCGGTCCGCCAGATAGTGCGCCGGGCGGCACGCGGCGCCTATCGCCATGGCGTCCAGCGCGTGGCCCCTGTCATCCGGCGGATGGGGGAGCTGTGAGCGACCCGACGACCGACCTGGGGACCGGGGCGCCGGGACGCGCCCCGCAGCCTTCGCAAGGAGCCCAAGGAGTAATGCCCATGTCCAACCCGGAAGCAGGCCAAGACGCCTCAGCACCCCGCGTGCTCGCCGTGATCCCCGCGCGGGGCGGCTCCAAGGGCGTGCCCGCGAAGAACCTGATGCCCGTCGGCGGTGTACCGCTCGTGGCCCGCGCGGTGCGCGAGTGCCGGGCTTCCCGGCTCGTCACGGATGTCGTCGTCTCCACCGACGACCAGGGCATCGCGGCCGCCGCCCGGCAGGCCGGCGCCGACGTGGTGCTGCGCCCCGCCGCCATCGCCGGTGACACCGCCACCTCCGAGGCGGCCGTCCTGCACGCCATGGACGCGCACGAGGCACAGCAGGGCAGGCCGGTGGACGTGGTCCTGCTCGTGCAGTGCACCAGCCCGTTCATCATCAGCGAGGACCTCGACGGCGTCGTCAAGGCCATCGTCGCGAACGGCGCCGACACCGCGCTGACCGTCGCGCCCTTCCACGGCTTCGTGTGGCGCCACGGCGACGACGAGCCGGCCGCGGCCGAGTCCGAGCGCGCTGCCGCCGGCGGCGGCTACGGCGTCAACCACGACAAGTCCTTCCGCCCGCGCCGCCAGGACCGCCCCCAGGACTTCCTGGAGACCGGCGCCGCCTACGCGATGAACGCCGCGGGCTTCCGCGAGCACAAGCACCGCTTCTTCGGTCGCACCGAACTCGTGCGCACCGACCCCGCCCGGGTGCTGGAGATCGACGATCCGCACGACCTGGCCCGCGCCCGCGCGCTGGCGCCGCTGTTCGACGCGGACCGTCCCGGCGCCCTCCCGACCACGGACGACATCGACGCGGTCGTACTGGACTTCGACGGCACCCAGACAGACGACAGGGTGCTGATCGATGCCGATGGAAAGGAGTTCGTCTCCGTACACCGCGGAGACGGCCTCGGCATCGCGGCCCTGCGCAAGAGCGGGCTCAAGATGCTCATCCTCTCCTCGGAGCAGAACCCGGTCGTCGCCGCCCGCGCACGGAAGCTGCAGATTCCCGTGCTGCACGGCATCGACCGGAAGGACCTCGCGCTGAAGCAGTGGTGCGAGGAGCAGGGCATCGCGCCTGAGCGCGTGCTCTACGTCGGCAACGACGTCAACGACCTCCCGTGCTTCGCCCTCGTGGGCTGGCCCGTGGCGGTCGCGAGCGCCCACGACGTCGTGCGCGGCGCCGCACGCGCGGTCACCGCCACACCCGGCGGGGACGGCGCCATCCGAGAGATCGCCAGCTGGATCCTCGGCCCCTCTCTCGATTCCCTCACCAAGTAAGGACATCTCTGCCATGAGCACCAACTCCCGCATCCGCAACTTCGGCACCCGCGAGGTCGGCCCCGGCAAGCCCGTCTACATCTGTGGCGAGATCGGCATCAACCACAACGGTGACCTGGAGAACGCCTTCAAGCTCATCGACGTCGCCGCCGAGGCCGGCTGTGACGCCGTGAAGTTCCAGAAGCGCACCCCGGAGATCTGCACCCCGCGCGACCAGTGGGACATCGAGCGCGACACCCCCTGGGGCCGGATGACCTACATCGACTACCGCCACCGTGTGGAGTTCGGTGAGGACGAGTACCGCCAGATCGACGAGCACTGCAAGAAGCGCGGCATCGACTGGTTCGCCTCCCCGTGGGACACCGAGGCCGTCGCCTTCCTGGAGAAGTTCGACGTCCCGGCCCACAAGGTCGCCTCCGCGTCCCTCACGGACGACGAGCTGCTGAAGGCGCTGCGCGCCACCGGCCGCGCGGTCATCCTCTCCACCGGCATGTCGACGCCGAAGCAGATCCGCCACGCGGTCGAGGTCCTCGGCTCGGACAACATCCTCATGTGCCACGCCACCTCCACGTACCCGGCCAAGGCCGAGGAGCTGAACCTCCGCGCGATCAACACGCTGGAGAAGGAGTTCCCGAACGTTCCGATCGGCTACTCCGGCCACGAGACGGGCCTGCAGACCACCCTCGCCGCGGTCGCGCTCGGGGCGACCTTCGTCGAGCGTCACATCACCCTGGACCGCGCCATGTGGGGTTCGGACCAGGCCGCCTCGGTCGAGCCGCAGGGCCTGACCCGCCTCGTCCGCGACATCCGCACCATCGAGGAGTCCCTCGGTGACGGCGTCAAGAAGGTCTACGACTCCGAGCTCGGCCCGATGAAGAAGCTGCGCCGTGTCGCCGGTGTCGTCGCCGAGGCCGAGATCGCCGCGGCTGCTGGCGAGCCGGTCCAGGTCTGAGCCGACTGCCGACAGTAGAACAGTGGTTTGGGGCGGACGCCGGCGGGCGTCCGCCCCTTCCGCCCAGAACGCCTTGAGTTCCCAGCGCGCCGAGAGCGCCTTACGACGGGACGGTCGTACGCCGATGAGCCCCCGTGCCGGGTCAGCCGGCCAGCAGACTCTCGCCTTCGTCGAGAGTCCGGTACAGCTCCTGAACGTGCTGGAGTGGGCGCACGCCCAGACCCTGCACTCCCATGGCGCACCGCCCGGTGGGCTCACCCTCGTGGTCCTGTCCCCGATCGATCCGATGACCCGCGGCCAGCTCCGCCGGATGGCCGAACTGGCCCGCGAGGACGGCCACGAGGTCCGCTGGGAGGAGGCGCGGGGCGGTCCCCTGGCGCCCTTCCAGACCATCGGCGGCCTCTCGGGCCTGCTCCGCCGGGCCGAGCGCGTCGTCCTCGGCGACCCCTTCTCCCGCTACGTACAGCTGCTGCTGACGATCACCAAGGCCCGCGACCTCGTCGTGGTCGACGACGGCACGGCGACCATGGAGTTCGTCGCCCAGCTGGCCCGCGGGGAGCGCCTGGTGCGCTGGCACCGCAAGGGCGGGCGCCCCGGGCCCAGGGACCTGATCTTCGCGCCCGTGTCGTCCTCGGCCCGCCGCCGCCTCACGCCGAGCCAGAACCGCCGGGTGGAGATCTTCTCCTCCATGCCGATGGACGAGACCCTGGCGGACGTGACGGTCACCGCCAACACCTTCGCCTGGACCCGTGACCGCTTCGGGCCGCCCCGTATCACCAAGGGCGCGGACATGGTCGGCACGTCCTTGGTCGAAACGGGCGTCGTCGACGGCGACCGCTACCTCGAAGCCGTCCGCTCCCTGGCCAAGGCGCACGGCGCCACCCGCTACTTCGCCCACCGCCGCGAGAGCGCGAAGAAGCTGCACCGGCTGGCGGTGGAGACGGGCCTGGAGATCGTCCGTCCCGACCTCCCGCTGGAGCTGATCGCCCGGCGCGGGCCCATAGGCCGTACGATCCTCAGCTTCCCGTCCACGGTCGTCCACACCCTGCCGCTGGCCCTGTCCGGCACGGAGGTCCGCGTCGCGGTCTGCGACATCGACCCCGCGTGGCTGACGGAGAACGCCTCGCCGCGGGCGCAGGGCTTCCTGTCGGGTGTCACCGGGACGGCGCGGGACGTGCACCGGCTGTCGGCGGTCAGCGCGGTCTGAGGCCGGTGGGTCAGCGCCCTCCCGCACCGGGCTTCTCGGCGAGGAGGAACGCCCGCGGGCGCTTCTCCTCGCCGCCGGGCTCCCGCACGATCCGGGCGTGGAGCCGCAGCCCCGCGTCACCCAGATGCTCGATGACGGTGTCCGGCGTGCGCCAGTAGTAGTCGAGCGCGATCTCCTGGCCGAAGCGCTCGGACATATGCAGCCGGTCCTCGCTGTCGCCGGACTGGAACGCCAGCAGCACCGGGGCACCGGGCCGCAGGACGCGCTGGAACTCGGCGAACGTCGCGGGCAGGTGGTCGTCCGGGATGTGGATGACCGAGTACAGGGCGAGGATCCCGCCCAGGGTCTCGTCCGGCAGGTCCAGCGCGGTCATCGAGCCCACGTGGAACCGGAGTCCGGGGTGCGCGCGGCGGGCCAGGGCCACCATCCGCGGCGAGAGATCGACTCCGAAGACCGGCGTGCCGAGGGCGTCGAGGTGGGCGGTGACGGAACCGGGGCCGCTGCCCAGGTCCGCGACGGGCGCCGGGGCGTGCTCGCGGGCCAGCTCGGCGAAGGCGGTGACGAGGGAGCGGTCCAGGGGAGCGCTGTCGGCCGACCAGTCGGAGAAGCGGTCCGTGTAGGCGGGGGCGATGGCGTCGTACGAGGCGCGGGTGGCCTCCAGGAAGTCGGCGTACTCGGCGATCGAGGGGTTCTGGGAGTTCTCGGCGGTCACGCGCCGCACCCTAGTGCGGGCGGCGGACGGCCGTCCGGGAGTTCACCGGGGGTGTGCCAGGAGTTCCCGGTTCCTCAGCTCAACCCCCGGCAGCCGGCCAGGGGATGACCGGCACCGATCGTGAACTCCCTGATCCGGCCCAGGCATTGGCTGACGACAAGGGGGATGAGCTCCGAACGGATCCTTTCCACCGGGGTTACCGGTCGACCGACCTGCTGCGGCTGGTCCAGGCCCAGGTCGGGCGGCGGCCGAGATCGAAGACCTGCTCGCGTGCCACTCCGAACGCATCGAGGCGACCCAGCGCGGTCCACGCCCCCGAGGGCCCGCCCCGGCGCGTTCACCGGGCGTGTGCGATCCCGACAGGTGAACACAACCGACGGTTCTGTTCGCGGCGTGGTATCCGTGGAGTGTGGAGGGTCGACATCGTCACTCTCCGTCGATTCCATGATCGACTCGACGGAAAGACGGGCGAGTTTACCCACCCAAACCGATACCTATGCGTCGGGCGGCCAGATTTTCTTCCCCAAACGGGTTGAACTTTTGTTGATCGAGGGTCAGTTGGCCACCTCGGCGTCCTACCCTTCAGAGGGTGAACCAACTGATGTCCCCAGAGTCCGAGGCCGATCAACCAGGGGCAGCGTTCCTCCCCGGCGCCCTGCCGGAGGCGCTCCGTGCCGAACTCGTGGAGTTCCGGCGCGACTTGCACATGCACCCCGAGCTCGGAAACCAGGAGTTCCGCACCACCGCCGCGATCAAGGCCCGGCTGGAAAAGGCCGGCCTGGGGCCCCGCGTGCTCGCCATCGGAACCGGGCTCATCTGCGACATCGGTGAGTGGGACGAGGGGCGCCCCATGCTCGCCCTGCGTGCCGACATCGACGCCCTGCCCATCCCGGACACGAAGAGTGACTGCCCGTATCGCTCGACGGTGCCCGACCGGGCGCATGCGTGCGGGCACGACGTGCACACGACCGTGGTGCTGGGCGCCGGGCTGGTGCTCGCCGAGCTGCTCAAGCGCGGGGAGCTGCCCCGGCCCGTCCGGCTGATCTTCCAGCCCGCCGAGGAGGTGCTCCCCGGCGGAGCCGCCGACGTCGTCGAGTGCGGGGTCCTCGACGGGGTGGGCCGGATGCTCGCCGTGCACTGCGACCCCAAGGTGGACGCCGGGAAGATCGGCCTGCGCCAAGGCGCGATCACCTCGGCCTGCGACCGGCTCGAAATCGCCCTCGACGGGCCCGGCGGGCACACCGCCCGCCCCCATCTGACGACCGACCTCGTCACCGCCGCCGCCCGGGTCGTCACCGACGTGCCCGCGCTGGTCGCCCGGCGCACCGACGCCCGCAGCGGCCTCGCGGTGACCTGGGGGCGGATCGACTCCGGCCACGCGCCCAACGTCATCCCGCAGCACGCCGAGCTCTCCGGGACCGTGCGCTGCCTGGACCTCGACACCTGGCGGCAGGCGCCGGACCTCGTCGTCGCCGCGATCGACGAGGTCGCCAACCTCCATCGCGCCAAGTCGGAGATCAACTACATCCGCGGTGTCCCGCCCGTGGTCAACGACCCCGCCGCGACCGAGCTGCTGCACGAGGCCATGACGGCCCGCCGGGGCGCCGACTCGGTCGAGAGCACCGAGCAGAGCCTGGGCGGCGAGGACTTCTCCTGGTACCTGGAGCACGTGCCCGGCGCCATGGCCCGGCTGGGTGTGCGCATGCCGGGGGACCGGGTCGGTCGTGATCTGCACCAGGGTGACTTCGACGTGGACGAGTCGGCCATCACGGCCGGGGTGGAGCTCTTCACGGCGGCGGCACTCCTCGACGCCGCGGGTTAGGCGGGGCCCCCGTCGCCGTTCGGGGCGCGGTCGCCGTTCGGGCCGCCGACGCCGTTCGGGGCGCGGTCGCCCGGCGGGCTCCTCGCGGCCGGTCGCGCCCGTGTGGCCCAGCCGTATCCCGATCGGCCCATTGCCGCCGGCGTTCCGGTTGCGGTCGGCACACGGCGGGGGGAGTCTGGCCCCATGGCGGGCGGTCCTGTGTGCCATCAGGGTGGAGGCACCTGTGGTGCTGGCGCCCTGTGCGTGCCTTTCGATCCGATGGTTCACAAGGCCGTAACCGGCCATCGGCACGAATGGATAACGGCAAGGCGAAACCCCGTTCCCAGGAGTGTCTACGCGCGTTACTGTGCGCCGAACTCAGCACCCACTGCGGGTCTTGGAGAATGGGGACTACACGATGCGTCGGACATCCAAACTGACCCGTGTCGCGGTGGGGGTCGCGTCGATCGCGCTCGCCGCCACGGCGTGCGGTGGTACCAGCAGCGACGGCGGCAGCGACAGCGACGGCAGCGGCGACACCAAGGGTCTCGCCATCGCGTACGACATCGGCGGCAAGGGCGACCAGTCCTTCAACGACGCCGCGTACGCGGGCCTGCAGAAGGCCCAGAAGGAGTTCGGTTACAAGACCGCCGACATCGAGCCCACCGAGGGCGAGACGGACGCCGACAAGGAACAGCGTCTGGCCTCCCTCGCCAAGCAGGGCTACAACCCGGTGATCGGCGTCGGCTTCGCCTACGGTCCCGCGATGGAGGCCACGGCCAAGAAGTACCCGGACACGACCTTCGGCATCGTCGACTCGGTCGTCGAGGGTGAGAACGTCGCCTCCCTCGTCTTCGCCGAGGAGCAGGCCTCGTACCTGGCCGGCGTCGCCGCGGCCAAGGCCACCAAGACCAACACGGTCGGCTTCGTCGGTGGTGTGGACGTTCCGCTGATCCACAAGTTCGAGGCCGGCTACAAGCAGGGCGTCCAGGACACCAACCCCAAGGTGAAGGTCCTGTCGCAGTACCTGACGCAGACCGCCGAGGAGGGTGGCTTCTCCAGCCCGGACAAGGGCAAGGCCGCCGCCGAGGGCCAGATCGAGAAGGGCTCCGACGTCGAGTACGCGGCCGCCGGTCTGTCCGGCCAGGGCGTCATCGAGGCCGCCGCGAAGGCCAAGGTCTGGGCGATCGGCGTCGACTCCGACCAGTACGAGCAGGCGGCTCTCGCCAACTACAAGAACTACATCCTGACCTCCGCCCTCAAGGACGTCGGCGGCTCGGTCTACGCGCTCGCCAAGTCCGTCGAGGACGGCAAGCCGCTGACCGGCACCCAGACCTTCGACCTGAAGGTCAACGGCGTCGGCCTGGCCGAGTCCAACCCGCAGTTCGCGAAGATCGCCGGTCTCTCGGACGCCGTGGCGAAGGCCAAGGCAGGCATCATCGACGGCTCCATCAAGGTCAAGACCGAGTAGCAGCAGTCGTACGCAGGACGAGCGGGCGGGCATCCGAGGGTGCCCGCCCGCTTCGTGTTTCCGTGAGTTGGGCACGGCCGCATAACAAGGTGGACAGAAGGGGTTTTCAGGCTGGTCTACGCGCGTTAATCTGCGGCGAAAGCCAGCGCCGTTGCTGTGAAGCTGTCCCGAGCTCTACCGTCCGGCGCTGTTACGACAGGAGTCTCAACACATGCGCCGGATTTCCCGGATCACGGTCGCAGGCGCAGCGACCGCCTCTCTGGCCCTCGCGCTCTCCGCCTGTGGCGGCACCTCGACCTCGGCCTCCTCGGAGTCGAAGGGCGGCAACAAGGGCCTCGCCATCGCGTACGACGTCGGCGGCAAGGGCGACCAGTCCTTCAATGACGCGGCCTACGCGGGCCTGGAGCAGGCGAAGAAGGAGTTCGGGTACGACACGGCCGATGTCGAGCCCACCGAAGGCGAGACGGACGCCGACAAGGAGCAGCGACTGGCGTCGCTGGCCAAGCAGGGCTACAACCCGGTCATCGGTGTCGGCTATGCGTACGCCGCCGCCGTGAAGGGCGCCGCGGAGAAGTTCCCGGACACCACCTTCGGCATCGTGGACGACTCCACGGTCGAGTCGAAGAACGTGGCCGACCTGGTCTTCTCCGAGGAGCAGGCCTCGTACCTCGCCGGTGTCGCCGCGGCCAAGAGCACCAAGACGAACACGGTCGGCTTCGTGGGCGGTGTGGACATCCCGCTGATCCACAAGTTCCAGGCCGGCTTCGAGCAGGGCGTCAAGGACACCAACCCGCAGGCCAAGGTCCTCACCCAGTACCTCACGCAGACCGCGGAGGAGGGTGGCTTCTCCAGCCCGGACAAGGGCAAGACGGCCGCCGAGGGCCAGATCGAGAAGAAGGCCGACGTCGTCTACGCCGCCGCCGGTCTGTCCGGCCAGGGCGTCATCGAGGCCGCCGCCGCCAACAAGGTGTGGGCGATCGGTGTCGACTCCGACCAGTACAACCAGGAAGCCCTCGCCAAGTACAAGGACTACATCCTGACCTCGGCGATGAAGGACGTCGCGAAGGCGGTCCACAGCCTCGCGAAGTCGGTCAAGGACGGTAAGCCCGGGACCGGTATCGTTCGTGGCGATCTGAAGACCGGCGAGGTGAGCCTGTCGAACTCCAACCCGAAGTTCGCGGACAATGCCGAGCTCCAGGAAGCCATCAAGACGGCCAAGGAGAAGATCGTCAGCGGCGAGATCAAGGTCGCGACCAGCTGACGAAGCAAGACCCTGAGCAGCGGTAACCAAGGGGTTACGTCCGCTCAACGGGGTACGGGGAGACTTCTCCCCGTACCCCGTTGTCGAGGTGCGTCGGCCCCTTATCAGGCCATAGGGGCGCTACGCGCGTAGACGACCCCCGTCCCCAGGAGAGTGCGCCATCAACGCGTCCAGCAGCCCTCCGGCCGACGCGGCGGTCAACGGTCAGGTGACCGCCGTCGAGCTCGCCGGGATCACCAAGCGATTCCCGGGCGTCGTGGCCAACCACGACATCCACCTCACCGTCCGCAAGGGCACTGTCCACGCCCTCGTCGGCGAGAACGGCGCCGGCAAGTCGACGCTGATGAAGATCCTCTACGGCATGCAGAAGCCGGACGAGGGCACCATCGCGATCGACGGCCGGCAGGTGACCTTCTCGTCGCCGGCCGACGCCATCGTCCGCGGCATCGGCATGGTCCACCAGCACTTCATGCTCGCGGACAACCTCACCGTCCTCGAGAACGTGGTCCTGGGCAGCGAGAAGCTCTACGGCATCGGCGCCAAGGCCCGCCGCAAGATCAAGGAGATCTCCGAGCGCTACGGCCTCGGCGTCGAGCCCGACCGCCTGGTCGAGGAGCTCGGTGTCGCCGCCCGCCAGCGCGTGGAGATCCTCAAGGTCCTCTACCGCGGCGCCACCACGCTGATCCTCGACGAGCCGACGGCCGTCCTGGTGCCGCAGGAGGTCGACGCGCTCTTCGACAACCTGCGCGAGCTGAAGGCCGAGGGCCTGTCGGTCATCTTCATCTCCCACAAGCTGGGCGAGGTGCTCTCCGTCGCCGACGAGATCACCGTGATCCGCCGCGGTACGACGGTGGGCACGGCCGTCCCCGCCGAGACGACTTCGAAGCAGCTCGCCGAGATGATGGTCGGCAGCGAGCTGCCCACGCCCGAGACCGCCGAGTCCACGGTCACCGACCGCCCGGTCATCACCGTCGACAAGCTGCGCCTGGAGGCGGCCGGCGGCAAGGCCCTGCTGGACGACATCACCTTCACCATCCACGCGGGCGAGGTCCTGGGCCTCGCCGGCGTCGAGGGCAACGGCCAGACGGAGCTGGTCGACGCGCTCATCGGCCTCAAGGGCGCCGACTCCGGCACGATCACCCTCATCGAGGAGGAGATCACCGGCTGGTCCACCCGCAAGCGCCGCGAGCAGGGCTTCGGCTACATCCCCGAGGACCGCCACCGGCACGGCCTGCTCCTGGAGGCCCCCCTCTGGGAGAACCGCATCCTCGGCCACGTCACCGAGAAGCCCCTCGCCAAGGGCGTCTGGCTGGACCCGAAGGCGGCCCAGGCGGACACCCGGCGGATCGTGACGGAGTACGACGTCCGCACCCCCGGCATCGACGTCACCGCCGCCTCCCTGTCCGGCGGCAACCAGCAGAAGCTGATCGTCGGCCGCGAGATGAGCCACAAGCCGCGCTTCCTGATCGCCGCGCACCCCACCCGTGGTGTGGACGTCGGCGCGCAGGCCGCGATCTGGGACCACATCCGCGAGGCCCGCCGCGAGGGCCTGGCCGTGCTGCTGATCTCCGCCGACCTGGACGAGCTGATCGGCCTGTCCGACACCCTCCGCGTGATCTACAACGGCAAGCTGGTCGCGGACGCCGACCCGGCCACCATCACGCCGGAGCAACTGGGCTCGGCGATGACGGGTGCCGCCACCGGGCACCTCGAGCACGACGACACGACCCCCGAGACTCCCGACCTGAGCAAGTCTCCCGAGTCCGGCGAAGACGAGGCCCGCTGATGAAGAAGTTCGACAAGGAGCGCGTGCTCCTCGCGGTGGCCGGACCGGTCATCGCGCTCGCCGTGGCCTTCGTGCTCAGCGCGATCGTCCTGCTCGCCTCGGGCAAGAGCCCGGTCGAGCCGTACGCCCTGATGTTCGAGCAGCTCGGCTTCTCGGACATCCAGGTCCTGATCATCAACCAGGCCTCGCTGTACTACATCGCGGCCCTGGCGGTGGCCATCGGCTTCCGGATGAACCTGTTCAACATCGGTGTCGACGGCCAGTACCAGCTCGGCGCCATGATGGCCGCGATCGTCGGCGCCCACGCGAACCTGCCGGCCGCCCTCCAGGTCCCGCTGCTGCTCCTCACCGCGGTCTGCACCGGCGCCTTCTGGGCCGGCATCGCCGGTGTCCTCAAGGTCACCCGCGGCGTCAGCGAGGTCGTCGCGACGATCATGCTCAACGCGATCGCCACCTCGGTCATCGGCTACCTGTGGCTGCCCAGCGTCTTCGGCGTCAAGGTCGGCAACAACAACACCACCGGCGAGATGCACGAGTCCGGCTGGATCCCCGGCATCAGCATGGGCGACGCCGGCGAGATCTACGGCCTGATCTTCCTCGCCGTCGTGCTCGGCATCGCCTACTGGGTCACCCTCAACCGCACCCGCTTCGGCTTCGACCTGCGCGCCTCCGGCGCCTCGGAGACGGCCGCCGCGGCCAGCGGTGTCGACCCCAAGCGCATGGTGCTCAGCGCCATGCTGCTCTCCGGCGGCATCGCGGGCCTGGCCGGTCTGCCGATCCTGCTCGGCGACACTCACACGTACAGCCTGAACTTCCCCACCGGCATCGGCTTCCTCGGCATCGGCATCGCCCTGCTCGGCCGCAACAGCCCCGTCGGCATCGCGTTCGCCGCCCTGCTGTGGGCCTGGCTCGACAAGGCCTCGCCCGAGCTGGACTTCCACGGCTACGACAAGGAGATCGCGGTCATCATGCAGGGCCTGATCGTCCTCTCGGTCGTCGTCTCCTACGAGGCCGTCCGTGAGTGGGGCCTGCGCCGTCAGCAGCGCCGGGTCGGCGCCGAACTGGCTGCCGGTCACGTCCTCGGCGCCAACAACACGAAGGAGGTGGCTGGCCGATGACCACCCCGCAGACTTCAGCGGTCGACGTCAACCAGCCCACGCTGCAGCCCGCGGCGCCGACCGGCCGCCGCCTGTCGTGGCCCGTCCTGCTGCTTGTCATCGCCGGAGCCCTGGCGCTGACCTCGATCGTGCGCATCATCACCGGCGCCGACGGCATCACCAACGTCAGCCAGATGTCCACCGCGCTCCAGCTCGCCGTGCCGATCGGCCTCGCCGGCCTCGGCGGTCTGTGGGCCGAGCGGGCGGGCGTCGTCAACATCGGCCTCGAGGGCATGATGATCCTCGGCACCTGGTTCGGTGCCTGGGCCGGCTTCCAGTGGGGCCCGTGGACCGGTGTCGTCGTCGGCATCCTCGGCGGCTGCATCGGCGGCATCCTGCACGCCATCGCGACCGTCACCTTCCGCGTCAACCACATCGTCTCCGGTGTGGCGATCAACATCCTCGCCCTCGGCATCACCCGCTACCTCGCGCCCCTCGCCTTCGTGGGCCACGCGGGCGGCTCCGCCAAGCAGTCCCCGGCGATCGACTCGCTCGGCAACTTCACGATTCCGGGCCTGTCCGACGGGCTGCGGGACCTGAACGACCAGGGCTGGTTCTTCATCTCCGACATCGCCGGTCTGCTCGGCGGTCTGGTCACCAACGTCTCCTGGCTGACCCTGATCGCCGTGGCGCTGATCCCCGGCACCTGGTGGATCCTGTGGCGCACCGCCTTCGGTCTGCGGCTGCGCTCCTGCGGTGAGAACCCGGTCGCGGCCGAGTCCCTCGGTGTGAACGTCTACAAGTACAAGTACATCGCCGTGATCATCTCCGGCGGCCTGGCCGGTCTCGGTGGCGCCTTCCTGTCCATCGTGGCCAACCCCTTCTACCTGGAGGGCCAGGTCAGCGGCCGTGGCTACATCGGTCTCGCCGCGATGATCTTCGGCAACTGGATGCCGGGCGGCCTCGCCCTGGGCGCCGGCCTGTTCGGCTACACCGACAGCCTCAACCTGCGCGGCGGCTCCACCAACGTCCACGCCCTGCTGCTGCTCGGCGCGCTCCTGCTGATCATCGGCGCGATCTGGCTGGTGGTCCGCAAGAAGTACGCCCCGTCGATGATCACCGCGGTGATCGGCGCCCTGGTGTACACCTGGTACGCCACCACCAACGAGGTGCCCAACCAGGTCGTCTCCGCCACGCCGTACGTCGTCACGCTCGTCGTGCTCACGCTGTCCGCGCAACGCCTGCGGATGCCGAAGGCGGACGGCCTGCCGTACCGGAAGGGCGAAGGCAAGTGACCCCGGCCGCCACGCACGACGTCGACTGGGACAAGCTGCGCGCCGCGGCGCTGGACGCCATGTCCCGGGCCTACGCCCCGTACTCCGGCTTCCCGGTCGGGGTCGCGGCCCTGGTCGACGACGGCCGCACGATCACCGGGTGCAACGTCGAGAACGCCTCGTACGGCCTTGCCCTCTGTGCCGAGTGCGGGCTGGTCTCGGAGCTGCACAACACCGGGGGCGGCCGGCTGACGCACTTCACGTGCGTGGACGGCCAGGGCGATGTGCTGGTCCCGTGCGGCCGCTGTCGCCAGCTGCTCTTCGAGTTCGGCGGCCCGGAGCTCCTGCTGGAGACCCCGGCGGGCATCCTGCCGCTGTCGGAGATGCTGCCCCAGGCCTTCGGGCCGGGACACCTGCGCAAGTAACTCCCGTACGGCCCCTCCGAGTCGCTCATGCGACCGGCTCGGAGGGGCCGTACGGCTTCTGGAACCCTCGGAAGGAAGCAAAGCCATGGCCATGGACGCCATCTCCGTCATCCGCACCAAGCGGGACCGCGGTGAGCTCAGCGACGAGCAGATCGACTGGGTCATCGACGCGTACACCCGCGGGGAGGTCGCCGACTACCAGATGGCCGCCCTCAACATGGCGATCCTCCTCAACGGCATGAACCGCCGTGAGATCGCCCGCTGGACGGCCGCGATGATCGCCTCCGGCGAGCGCATGGACTTCTCGTCCCTGTCCCGCCCGACGGCCGACAAGCACTCCACGGGCGGCGTCGGCGACAAGATCACCCTCCCGCTCGCGCCCCTGGTCGCGGCGTGCGGTGCCGCCGTGCCCCAGCTCTCGGGCCGGGGCCTCGGCCACACCGGCGGCACCCTGGACAAGCTGGAGTCGATCCCGGGCTGGCGGGCCCTGCTCTCCAACGAGCAGATGCTGAACGTCCTGGACACCACCGGCGCGGTGATCTGCGCGGCGGGCGACGGCCTGGCCCCCGCGGACAAGAAGCTGTACGCGCTCCGGGACGTCACCGGCACGGTCGAGGCGATCCCGCTGATCGCTTCCTCGATCATGTCGAAGAAGATCGCGGAGGGCACGGGTTCGCTGGTCCTGGACGTCAAGGTCGGCACGGGCGCCTTCATGAAGACGATCGAGGACGCCCGTGAGCTGGCGTCCACGATGGTCGGCCTCGGCACCGACCACGGAGTGAAGACGGTCGCGCTCCTCACGGACATGTCCACCCCGCTCGGCCTCACGGCGGGCAACGCGCTGGAGGTCCGCGAGTCGGTGGAGGTCCTGGCAGGCGGCGGCCCCGCGGACGTCGTGGAGCTCACCATCGCTCTCGCCCGCGAAATGCTGGACGCCGCCGGGGTGAAGGACACCGACCCCGCGAAGGCCCTGGCCGACGGCTCGGCGATGGACGTCTGGCGGCGCATGATCGCGGCCCAGGGCGGCGACCCGGACGCGGAACTGCCGGTGGCGCGCGAGCAGCACGTCATCAAGGCCCCCTCCTCCGGCATCCTGACCCGCCTCGACGCCTACGACATCGGTGTCGCCGCCTGGCGCCTGGGCGCCGGACGCGCACGCAAGGAGGACCCGGTGCAGGCGGGCGCGGGCGTCGAGATGCACGCCAAGCCGGGCGACACGGTCACCGAGGGCCAGCCCCTGCTGACCCTGCACACCGATACCCCGGAGCGCTTCGAGTACGCGCTCCAGTCGGTGGAGGGCTCCTACGACATCGCAGCGGCGGGGACGGACTTCACGGCGTCGCCGGTGGTGCTGGAGCGCATCGCCTGACCAGGGGTTTCCTCATTCGGGTGAACGGGATCGGTGGACCTTCACCGGTCCCGTTCGGCATGCTGGGATCGGTGACGCACCGATAGGAGACCGCCATGAGCGCACTCACCGTGAGCCAGGACCCCGACCAGAGCTGGGACGACCTCGTCCGGTTCTGGGAGGAGATGGAATGGCCCGAGGGCAGCAAGGTGGAGATCATTGAGGGGATCATCACCGTGTCACCCGCTCCCGCATCCCGCCACAACGTGATCGCGGCCCGCATTCAGCGTCGCCTCTACTCCGCGATCCCCGAGGATTGGGAGATCTTCCAGACACTGGCGATCGCCGTGCCGTCACGTCTGGGCATGCTCATCCCTGACCTGCTCGTGGCGCCCGTGCAGGAATGCGCGGAGGCGGAATCCCACATCCCGGCAGCCCTGGCCGAACTCGTCGTCGAGGTGACCTCCAAGTCCAACGCCCAGCACGACCGCGTCAGCAAGCCCGCGGCCTACGCTACCGCTGGGATCCCGCTCTACTTGCTGATCGACCGCTGGGCCCCCGGCGGCCCCACCGCCACGCTCTTCGGAGAGCCGAAAGGCGATGTGTACCGGGTGTTGAGCGCCGTGAAGTTCGGTGACCCCATCAAGCTGCCGGAGCCGTTCGACGTCACGATCGACACCGATGAGTTCCCGGTCGACTGACCGTCAGCCCAGCAAGGCAGCAACGACCACCAACACCGGCACCGATATCACCGTCGACAGCAGGATCGAGTCCCGGGCCAGTCGTTCGGCCACGCGGTAGCTCGACGCATACGTGAACAGGTTCTGCGCGGCAGGCAGTGCCGAGGTCACCACCACGTCCAGCAGCGGAGCGCCCCGCAACCCGAACACCCCCGCCGCCAGTGCCCAGGCCGCCGCCGGCTGGCCGACGGACTTCAGGGCGACCGAGAGGAACACCGGGTGACGGTCCGGGCCGCGGCCCGGCATCGTGCTGCCGCACAGGGAGATGCCGAACGCCAGCAGGACCGCCGGGACCGACATGCCGCCGATCAGGGTCAGGGGGTCCAGGACGGGGGCCGGGATGCGGAGCCCCGTCGCCGACACCGCCACGCCCGCCAGTGAGCCGACCGCGATCGGATTGCGCAGCGGCGTCAGCAGACGGCGCCACAGGGGGCCCTTCTCGCCCTTGCCCGACAGGTCGAGGATCGTCAGGGCGATCGGGGTGACCCCGACCAGCTGGAACAGCAGCACCGGCGCCACGAGGGACGCGTCGCCCAGGACGTACACCGCGATCGGGATGCCGAGGTTGCCGGAGTTGACGTAGCTGGAGCACAGCGCGCCGATCGTCGTACGGCCCACGCCCCAGTGCCGTACGACACCCACCGCGACGAAGACACCGGCCGCCGCTGCCGTGCTCAGTGCCGTGACCAGAAGGCGGCTGGAGAAGATCACCGAGAGGTCGGTCTGGGCGAGGGTGGTGAACAGCAGGGCCGGGGACGCCACGTGGAAGGCCAGCTTGGTGAGGACCTCGCGGCCCTGGTCGCCGAGGTAGCCGCGGCGGCCGATCGCATAGCCCACGGCGATGACGACCGCGATCACCGCGAATCCCGTCAACACCCCCTGCACGGAACCCCCTTGGCGGGGTGCAGGCCGCAGGGTATTCGGGGGTGAGACGATACGTGGGGCATACAGCAAACCCTCCTGGGAAGGAGGGGACCAGGTCAATGTGATCTCGGTCGGCGGACACCCCCCGGGGGCTCCGGCCGCGATGAGTTATCCGCCCCCGCCCGGTCTACCGATCGTGGACGCCATGACACCCGCTGTACTCGTGCTGGCCGGCCCCGTCACCCGAGACGAGGTGGCGGGGCTGTGCGACGACGTACGGGCCCGGCTGGAGACCGGTGGGGCGAGAGTCGTGGTGTGCGATGTGGGTGGGCTGGGACCGCCCGGGCTCGGTGTCGTGGATCTGCTGGCGCGGCTCCAGCTCGCCGCGCGGCGGGCCGGGGGCCGGATCAGGCTGCGTGACCCCGATCCCGCGCTACACGCCCTCCTCGACCTGGTCGGCCTGCGCTTCGAGGTGGAGCGGGAGTCCGAACAGCGGGAACCAGCGCTTGGTGTCGAGGAAGAAGTGGAACCCGGTGAGCCGGCCGTCTGAGATCTCCAGGACCTGCACCGCCCACGGTGTGTAGCCGCCCGCCTCGGGGTCCGGCTTGTACTGGGCGAAGCCAGGCAGACCGTTCACCTGGACCGGCACCAGCCGTGAGCCCTCGCAGGCCGAGCCCAGCGTCGTCATGAAGCCGGTGATGTCGTCGTGGCCCGTCAGCCACAGGTCGAACGGCGGCATCGTCATGATGGCGTCCTCGTGCAGCAGCGCCGTCAGTGCCGTCATGTCATAGCCCTCGAAGGCCGCGACATACCGGTCCAGGAGCTTTTGCTGCTCCTCGTCCAGCTGGTCCGAGACGGTGGCCGTGGCGCCCGGCTGCTGCTGCTCGGCGAGGGTGGCGCGGGCCCGCTGGAGGGCGCTGTTGACCGATGCGACCGTCGTGTCGAGCAGCTCCGCGACCTCGCTCGCCCGCCAGGCCAGCACCTCGCGCAGGATCAGCACCGCGCGCTGCTTGGGCGGCAGCTGCTGGAGGGCGGCCATGAAGGCGAGCCGCACCGACTCCTTGGCGACCGCCGCCTCCGCCGGGTCCTCGGTGCTGGGCAGCACGCGGCTGTCCGGCATCGGCTCCAGCCAGGTGTTGTCCGGACGGGGCGAGAGCGCCGCCTGGGCCAGCGGCGTCGACTCCGTCAGGTCCATCGGGCGGGCCCGCTTGTTGCCGGCCGTCAGCATGTCCAAGCACACGTTCGTCGCGATGCGGTACAGCCACGAGCGGAGACTGGAGCGCCCCTCGAACTTGTCGTAGCTCCGCCAGGCGCGCACCATCGTGTCCTGCACCGCGTCCTCGGCCTCGAAGGACGAGCCGAGCATGCGGTAGCAGTACCCGGTCAGTTCGACGCGGTGTTTCTCCAGCCTGACATCGAGGTCCGTTGTCTTTGTCGCCGTGCCGTCGCTCATCGTCCACCCACCCCTGTGGCCGTGCTGTGTCGCGCCTCTGCGCCCAGTACTTGGAAGCTACCGCAGCCCACTGACAACGGCCCCTGGAGCGGACGAACACCCAGGTGAGAGGCGTACAAAAGCCGATCCCCCCGACCGGCCGACCCCGGTCGGGGGGAAAGGGGACGTGCGACTCAGGCCGTCGCGAGCCGCTGCTGGGCCCTAGGGCCGGCCGGCCCTTGCCGCACGTGTTCCGAGGACGGTGATCGTCACCACGCCGAGCACCGCAAGCAGGCCGACCCCGACCGTGCCGGCCCAGCCGCCCGCGTGGAAGGCGATCGCGCCGACCGTGCTGCCCGCGCTGGAGCCCACGTAGTACGCGGACTGGTAGAGCGCGGCGGCCTGGGCGCGGCCCCGGGTGGCCGTCTTGCTGACCGCCGAGGACGCCACCGCGTGGCCCGCGAAGAAGCCGCCGGTGATCAGGACCAGGCCGAGGAGGACCATCGGGAGCGAGCCCGCCAGGGACAGCAGCAGGCCCGCCGCCGTGGTCGCGCCCGCCGCGTAGAGGGCGCCCCGGCGACCCAGTCGGCCCACCAGCCGGCCTGCCGTCGACGCCGACACGGTGCCGACCAGATACACCAGGAAGATCGAGCCGACGATGCCCTGGGGCAGCGAGAACGGCGCCTCGGTCAGGCGGTAGCCGATCACCGTATACACGCCGCCGAACACCGTCATGAACAGCGCGCCGATCGCGTACAGGCGGCACAGCAGCGGGTTCGCCAGGTGCTCGCGCACCGTGCGGGCCAGGACGCGCGGGCGCAGCGAGCCCGGCTTGAAGTGGCGTGGCGCGGGCAGCAGCAGCCGGAAGGCCACCGCGCAGGCCACCGCGATCACGCCGATCACACCGACCGCGACCCGCCAGCCCCACTCCTGCGCGACCCAGCCGGTGATCACCCGGCCGCTCATCCCGCCGACGCTGTTGCCCGCGACGAACAGCCCGATCGCCGTGATCAGCGCCTTCGGCCGGACCTCCTCGGCCAGATACGCCGTCGCCGACGCCGGCAGCCCGGCCAGCGCGGCGCCCTGGAGCGCCCGGAGCACGACCAGGGAGGTCAGGTTCGGCGCGAAGGGGACCAGCAGCCCGAGGGTCACCGCGACCGCCAGCGACGCCGTCATGACCGTACGGCGTCCGAACCGCTCCGACAGCGCGCTCATCGGCAGCACGAACAGCGCCAGACCGCCGGTCGCCGCCGCCACCGTCCAGCTCGCCTCGCTCGCCGCCACCCCGAACTCACCCGAAATCAGCGGCAGCAGCGCCTGCGTGGAGTACAGGAGCGCGAAGGTCGCGACACCGGCGAGGAAGAGGGCGAAGCTCATCCGGCGGTAGCCGGGGCCGCCCGGGGCCATTCGGGAGTCGACGACGGGGACTGCGGGTGTGGCGCCCACGGTGATGGACGCCTCGGTACTGGCGGGAGACATGCTTCGAAGCTACGTACGGCCCCGCTCATCCGTCCAATGCATGGAATCGCCATAATCGTTCCCATGGAGCATCAGCAGAGGTCACGGGCCCGTCTGTCACCATCCAGTGACACAGAAGACATGGTGATGTTGCTGGCGCCCCGCCTCGCGTACTTCGCCGGCGTCGCCCGCACCGAGCACGTCACCCGCGCCGCGCAGGAGATGCAGGTCCCGCAGTCCACGCTCTCGCGCGCCATGGTCCGCCTCGAACAGGACCTGGGCGTCGACCTGTTCGCCCGCCGTGGCCGTACGGTCTCCCTGACCCCGGCCGGCCGCACCTTCCTCGCCTCCGTCGAACGCGCCCTCGCCGAGATCGGGCGGGCCGCCGAAGAGGTCCGTGCCGACGCCGACCCGGCCACCGGCAAGGTCGCCTTCGGCTTCCTGCACACCATGGGCGCGGAGACGGTGCCCGGCCTGATCCACGCCTTCCGCGCCGACCACCCCCGGATCCGCTTCAGCCTCGTCCAGAACTACGGCGAGGCGATGATCGAGCGGCTGCGGTCCGGCGAGCTCGACCTGTGCCTGACGTCCCCGGTGCCGGACGCCCCGGACCTGGTGGCCCGCCGACTGGACGAGCAGAAGCTCCGCCTGGTCGTGCCCGCCGATCACCGCCTGGCCTCGCGCAAGCGCGTCCGTCTCGTGGAGGCCGCCGACGAGACGTTCGTGACGCTGGAACCCGGCTACGGCATGCGCAGGATCACCGACGACCTGTGCCAGGAGGCGGGCTTCAAGCCGCGCATCGCCTTCGAGGGGGAGGAGGCGGAGACCCTGAGGGGCCTGGTGGCGGCGGGCTTGGGGGTCGCGCTCCTTCCCCCGCCGGCCGTACCCCGCCCTGGAGTGGTGGAACTGACGGTCACGGCCCCGAGGGCGGCACGGGAGATCGGCGTGGCCTGGCTGGCGGACAGGCCGGACACGCCGCCGGTGGCCGCCTTCAAGAAGTTCCTGCTTTCAAGAAGGGGAAGCCTCTTGCCCTAGGGGCGCGGGGCCGCATCGATATCCGGCTCCGCCGCGTGGGCGCGACCAGCCACCGACAACCCGCACCCGCCGACGGACAACAGCCTGCAACGGCGCTACCGCCGCAACGACCGACCGAACCCCGCAGCCAACGGCATCCGCAACCCCAGTGGAGGCGGAGCCGCGAACGCGTCGGCGAGCGGCCGCGAGAACGCCCTGCCGAACAGCACCCCCATGACGAAGTCCTCGGCCAGCGCGAGGACTTCGGCTCGGTGCTGATGCAACGCGTGCCGGTCGGAGTGCACTTCGAACCGGCACACGTCCCGGTTCGCCTTCTTCGCCCGCTCCGCCAGCCGGAACGACAGCTCGGGGTCGGTCCGCTCGTCGTTCGTGCCGTGCACGACCAGCACGCGCCGGCCCGCGAGCTGCTTCACCGGTTCGGGTGCGGCCGCCATGTCGTCCTCCGGCAGCCAAGGCGCGATCGCCAGCACGGAGTTGACGGCGTCGTGGCCGCCGGCGCGCAGGGCCGCCCGGCCGCCCATGTCCATCCCGACGAGGCACACGGGGACGTCCCCATAGCGCCGTACGGTCTCGTCGGCAGCCCACAGCGCGTCGCTCGCGAGGTCCGCGGCGTTGCCGTTCCAGCCGCGGAAGCGGTAGCGGACGACGTGCGTGGCCAGGCCGTCCTCGCGTCCCGCCCGCGTCAGACGGCGGCCCAGTGTCCGCACGGGGGAGGTCGCCAACAACGTCGCCGGCTTGCGATGTGAGACCTCGTCACCTCCGGGAAGCAGGAGAACCACTCCGCTCACCGCCGTCGGCTCCGGCCCGATCGCCCTGCCCAGCCGGACCCTGCGCACCGGCGTCGCTTGGTGTGCCATGACAGAACAGTGTCAGAAGCATCGGTGTACGCCACCCGTCCTCGGGGTCACCGTTACGTATCGACGGATTCGTACAACCAGGAAAATGGGGTGTTCAGCGGGTGATCTACGCGCGTAGGCGTTATGGTGCGGAAATGACGAGCGAGACTGCCCAGAAGGCGAACACCCCGAGCTCGGACCAGATCCGCCGGGCGCCGAAGGTTCTGCTGCACGATCACCTCGACGGCGGGCTGCGCCCCGGCACGATCGTCGAGCTGGCCCACGAGACGGGCTACTCCCAGCTCCCCGAGACCGACCCCGGCAAACTCGGCGTCTGGTTCCGGGACGCCGCCGACTCCGGATCCCTGGAGCGGTATCTGGAGACCTTCTCCCACACCGTCGGCGTGATGCAGACCCGCGACGCCCTGGTCCGGGTCGCGCGCGAGTGTGCCGAGGACCTCGCCGAGGACGGCGTCGTCTACGCCGAGGTGCGTTACGCGCCCGAACAGCACCTCGAAGGCGGGCTCAGCCTCGAAGAGGTCGTCGAGGCCGTGAACGAGGGCTTTCGCGAGGGCGAGCAGATCGCGCGGCAGAACGGCCACCGCATCCGCGTGGGCGCCCTCCTCACCGCCATGCGGCACGCCGCCCGCTCGCTGGAGATCGCCGAACTCGCCAACCGCTACCGCGATCTGGGCGTCGTCGGCTTCGACATCGCGGGCGCCGAGGCCGGGCATCCGCCCACCCGGCACCTCGACGCCTTCGAGTACCTCAAGCGCGAGAACAACCACTTCACCATCCACGCCGGCGAGGCCTTCGGGCTGCCGTCCATCTGGCAGGCCCTGCAGTGGTGCGGCGCCGACCGGCTGGGGCACGGGGTGCGCATCATCGACGACATCCAGGTGCAGGCCGACGGGTCCGTGAAGCTGGGGCGGCTCGCCTCGTACGTACGGGACAAGCGCATCCCGTTGGAGCTGTGCCCCAGCTCCAACCTCCAGACGGGCGCCGCCGATTCGTATGCCGCCCATCCCATCGGGCTGCTGCGCCGGCTGCACTTCCGGGCGACCGTGAACACCGACAACCGGCTGATGTCACATACGAGTATGAGCCGGGAGTTCGAGCATCTTGTCGACGCTTTCGGATACACGCTCGATGACATGCAGTGGTTCTCCGTCAATGCGATGAAATCATCGTTCATTCCTTTCGATGAACGGCTCGCGATGATCAATGACGTCATCAAGCCTGGATATGCCGAACTGAAGTCCGAATGGCTGTTCCGGCAGACCGCCTCTACCAGCGACTCTGCGCAAGTACAGGGCTGACCTGGGATCCTGTGGTCACACGGAATGCGGGCGGCATTCACAATCCGTCCGCATTTCGATGTTTGCGGCCGGGTGCGGGGCGTGTTTACGGTCGAGGGCCGCTTACATCCCCGTAACCAATTTTCGAGGACGCATTTCATGAAGCAGTCTGCTGCCAAGACCCTCGGTGTCGCCGCTCTCGGTGCCGCCTTCGCCGCCGCGGGCGCCGGTGCCGCGAACGCCGCGCCGGTCACCCCGGACGCCGGCTCGGCGCTCGACACCGTCACCCGGACGCTCCCCGCCGAGAACCTCTCGCAGGCGGCGCCCACTGCCGGTGCGGGGCTGGCGCAGGGGGGTGCGGGGCTGGCTCAGGGGCAGGAGGCGGTCGGCGCCGGACTGTCCGCCGCGCAGCCGGCCGCCGAGCAGGCGCTGGCCGGTGGGCCGACCGGCGTGGTCGCCGGGCTGCTCGGCGGGCTGCCGCTGCAGGGGGCGCCGACCGAGGGGCTGCCGGTGGGGCTGCCCACCACGGCCCTTCCGACCCAGGGGCTGCCGGTGAACGGGCTTCCGCTCGGCTGAGTCGCCTCGTCCTGAACGCGCCGCTGGGGCGTACCCCTTGTATACGGGGTGCGCCCCAGCGGCGTTTGTCTGTGCGGTGGTTACCAGGCCGTGCTGGTCTTGGTCGCCTTGCCCTCCGAGGGGAGCAGGAGCCACAGGGCTATGTAGAGCAGGAACTGCGGGCCCGGGAGCAGGCAGGAGAGCAGGAAGATCACGCGCATCGTCGTCGCGGAGGTGCCGAAGCGTCGCGCCAGCGCGGCGCACACTCCGCCGATCATGCGGCCGTTGGTGGGTCGGGCGAGCGCGGTCATGGTGCGGCTCCTTCGTGAGCGTCGGTCGAAGGCCTGCCTTTGTGGGGCCTTTCGAGTGGGTGCCTCATCTGACATCCACGCTACGAAGACGAACCGGGCAAAGCGTCACTCTAGGGAGCTATCCCGACCCTGGGAATCGTCGGGGTACGACCCTGAGTGGGCTCATCCTGGGGTGTGGTGGCTCGGTGGGCGCGCTGGGACCTGCGGCGGAGGTGGATGCGGGCCGCCGGGACGATCGCCGCGTGGGCGAGTGCCACGCCGAGGGTGTTCAGCAGCAGTGAGTCGACGTCCACGACCTGGCCGGGGACGCCGGTCTGCAGCAGCTCTATGCCCAGGGAGATCAGGGCGCCGGCGGCGACCGTGCGGACCAGGGAGCCGAGGGGGGAGGCGGTGAGGCTGCCGTGTGCCGTCGGGATCAGTACGCCGAGGGGGGCGAGGAGGGCGAGGCCCTCCGCGATGCGGCGGGCGGCCTCCTGCCAGCCGAGGGCGAGGTCTGCTCTGATGCCGGCGAAGGGGTGCAGGTTGGGCGGTGTCACCCAGGGGACGTCCACTGGCCGCAGCGTGAGCCAGGCGACGAATGCGAGGTGGGCGACCAGGAGGATGCCTCCCGTCGCGCGGATGCGGATCGCGGCGGTGCCGCCGATGGGGCCTTGACGCTGCACGCCCCCGTAGACGCGCCCCCCGGCGGGATCGGTTCCGGGGGGCGGGGGAACCGTGTGAGGTGTCTGCCACACGGGTGCCGTTGGGTGGGGGTGCGCGTTGATGCCCGCGGCGCCTGTGCCGGTTCGGTGGGGGTGCGCGCAGCGCCAACGGTTGTGTGGTGGGTCGGGGCCGTGCCGGGGGGTGTTCGTCCTCGGCCGGGCGGTTGCTGTGCCTCAGAGAGGTGCTGTCTTTTTGACGCCCGCCGCTGCGGGCGGACCCCCCCGGCACGTCCCCTTGCCGCCGTTCGCGGCTGCCGCGCCGTGGGGGTGCGGCGTCTTCAGTCGTCCGTTACCTCGGTCGACGGGGGCTCGTTGCTGCCCGGTCTGGTGCGGACCTCGTCCGTGCACTCGTAGCGGCTCGGGGGCTCGGCGGATGGGCCGCCCAGGATGACCGAGCCGTCGCCCTCGGCTGCCGAGGAGTCCGAGAACGTGCAGACGATCTGGGCCAGGGCGTAGGACGTGAGGTCGTTGGGGGGTGTGCTCAGGCGCAGGGTTTCGTCGGGGTCGACGGGGCGTGGGCCGGTGACCCCCATGGCGCCTCGGACGTCCGTGGTGTAGCCGGCCTCCTTCTCGGTGGGCGACGGCGTCGCCTCCAGCTCGTCCAGCAGGCCCTGGGCCACCAGGACGCGGCGTGCGGAGTCCGCCGTGCCGTCCGGTACGCGTACCGTCCGGTCCACGGCGACCAGTTGTGAGCCGCACAGCAGGAACACCTGGACCGGGAGGCCCCGCTCGGCCTGTGTCGAGACGTTCGGTTCGGAGAGTGAGCAGCGCACCCGGGAGGGGGCGGGGCCGAAGTCGGTCGGTACCTCCGTGGAGCGTATGCCGCAGCCGGTGAGGAGAGCGGCGGACAGAGCGGAGCAGATGAGGAGGCGGCGCTTGTTCATCATGCGTCCCCCTCCTTCGTGTCCTTGCCCTCGGTTTCGTCGCCGTCCGGGTCGGGGGTCGGATCCGACGTGTCCCGGGGCAGGCGGAAGGTGAAGATCGCGCCGCCCTCGGGGGAGTTGGCGGCGGTGATCTCGCCGCCGTGGATGTGGGCGTTCTCCAGGGCGATGGACAGGCCCAGGCCGCTGCCCTCGGAGCGGGGGCGGGAGGCGCTGGCCTTGTAGAAGCGGTCGAAGACGTGGGGGAGGACGTCCTCGGGGATGCCCGGGCCGTGGTCCCTTACGTCGATCACGAGTGAGTCGTCCTCTTCGCGGACCGTCACGCGCACCGGTGAGCCGCCGTGCTTGAGGGCGTTGCCGATGAGGTTGGCCAGGATGACGTCCAGGCGGCGGGGGTCGAGGCGGACCATCATGCCGCGCTCGGCGTCCAGGTCGACCGCGTCCAGCCAGGCTCGGGCGTCGATGCAGGCCGTGATCTGGTCGGCGATGTCGACGTGGTCGAGGACCAGGCGGGCCGTGCCCGCGTCGAAGCGGGTGACCTCCATGAGGTTCTCGACGAGGTCGTTGAGGCGGCGCGTCTCGCTGACGACCAGGCGGACGGCGGGCTCGATCATGGGGTCCATCGAGCCGGACTCCGCCTCCAGCTCTTCTTCGAGTACTTCTGTCACGGCCGTGATCGCCGTGAGCGGTGTGCGCAGTTCGTGGGACATGTCGGCCACGAAGCGGCGGGACGCCTCGTCCCGTGCGGCCATGTCGTCCACCCGCTTCTCCAGCGCCGCGGCGGCGTTGTTGAACGTCCGGGACAGATCGGCCAGTTCGTCCGTGCCGGAGACCCGCAGGCGGGTGTCCAGCTTGCCCTCGCCGAGGCGGCGGGCGGCGACGCCGAGGCGCTGCACGGGCTTCAGTACGGTCGTGGCGGCGGCCTGCGCGAGCAGCGCGGAGCCGATCAGGGCGAGGCCCGTGGCGATGCCGAGCGACCAGGCGAGGGAGTTGAGGTCCTTGGCCTCCTGCTCCAGGGACTTCATCATGTAGCCGGTCGGGCCGCCGCCGTTGACCTTGGTGCCGGCTATCAGATACGGGGTGTCGTCCTCCACGATGCGCTGCCAGTACAGGTGGTACTCGGCCTTGTTGGTGGAGTTGACCTGCTGCTTCTCGTTCACCGCGGTGCGCAGGGACTTGGGCACGTCCGCGAGCGTGAAGCCGTCCAGGCCGCCGGAGCTGCCGTAGGCCGGACTGCCCTCCGCGTCCTGGGCGACCAGCAGGACGGAGAAGCGCTGGCTGCTGTTGGCCATCTGGCCCGCGGTGTGCTGGAGTTCGTCCTGCGTCGGCGCCTCGGGCAGCAGGCCCGCGCGATTCTGCATCTCCTGCTCGAAGTCACGCAGCACCGCGTCCTGCGTCCGGGTCAGGACCGCCTCGCGGTTGAGCCAGTAGGCGATGCCGGAGGCCGATACCGCGGCCGTGAGCGCCACGAGGCCGAAGACGACCACCAGGCGCAGGCGCAGGCTGGTGAAACGCAGCCTCGACCACACTCCCTTGCGAGCCGCGGCCCAGCCGCGGAGACCCCCTTGCGCGTCTGTCACTGAGGCGCGTCCAGGCGGTAGCCGACACCACGGACGGTACGGATGAGCGTGGGGGACGACGGGACGTCCTCGACCTTGGCGCGCAGGCGCTGGACGCAGGCGTCCACGAGCCGGGAGTCGCCCAGGTAGTCGTGCTCCCAGACCAGGCGCAGGAGCTGCTGGCGGGACAGGGCCTGGCCCGGCCGGCGGCTCAGTTCCAGCAACAGGCGCAGCTCGGTCGGGGTGAGCTGGAGGTCCTCGCCGTTCTTCGTCACGGTCATCGCGG
Organism: Streptomyces sp. NBC_01092; assembly: GCF_045039535.1. NCBI lineage: Bacteria > Bacillati > Actinomycetota > Actinomycetes > Kitasatosporales > Streptomycetaceae > Streptomyces > Streptomyces sp. NBC_01092. Next base: position 6,681,957 of record NZ_CP108659.1, read on the forward strand.
CGCGGTCGATGACGAGGCTGCCGTAGACCGCCGCGTCGTTGGACTCCCGCTCCCCACGCCGCAGCACGGCCCGGATGCGGGCGTCGAGGACCCGCCCCTGCACGGGTTTGACGATGTAGTCGTCCGCGCCGGACTCCAGTCCGACCACGATGTCGATGTCGTCGTTGCGCGCGGTCAGCAGGATGATCGGCAGCTGGTCGGTGCGCCGGATACGACGGCACACCTCGAAGCCATCGATGCCGGGCAGCATCACGTCCAGCACGATCAGGTCCGGCCGCTGTTCACGCAGCAGTTTCAGACCGTCCTCGCCGGTGGCAGCGGTGGCCACACGGTGTCCCTGGCGGGTCAGTGAGAGCTCCAGGGCCGTACGGATGGCGTCGTCGTCCTCGATCAGCAACAGGGAAGGCACGGGGGTCATTCTGGCCCATGTGGGGGTGGTGTTTCGACACCTGTACGAGCAGTAGGGATACGTGCGCGTAGCGCTGTTGGCTGTGCTCGCGCTGTGCCGGTCCTGGCACCGGCCCCTGTGACAGGTCTGTGACAGTCGGCGGACACGGCCATGAAGGTGCCCGGGCAAGCTTCTCGGCGTAGGCAAGACAGCAGGACGCAACACAGCAAGCCGTACCAAGCAGAACACCGGAAGTCCACGACGGGGGGCGCGAGATGAATACGCTGCACGGCACCAGCACCAGCGCAGTGATCACGCGTCTGCACGACGTGAACGGGGGCCGGGGTTCCGAGAAGTCCGGTGCCGTGAGCGGGCGGGGGTGCGCTCGCGGCGCCGGGCGTCAGCACACCGCGTACATGACGGTGGTTGATGGTTTCACGGGGGAAACGCACGGGGGTGCCGCGTACAGGGAGGACTCGGGGGAGCAGCGCCGCTCGCTGTCGGAGGCGGAGTTCACCGCCTACGTCCAGGAGCGCCGCGCCTCCCTGTACGCAACCGCCTACCACCTGACCGGGGACCGCTTCGAGGCCGAGGACCTGCTGCAGAGCGCACTGTTCTCGACCTACCGGGCCTGGGACCGGATCAGTGACAAGGCCGCCGTCGGGGGCTACCTGCGCCGGACGATGACCAACCTGCACATCAGCGCGTGGCGCCGCCGCAAGCTGAACGAGTACCCGACCGAGGAGCTGCCGGAGACGCCGGGCGACACGGACGCGATGCGCGGCACGGAGCTGCGCGCGGTCCTGTGGCAGGCGCTGGCCCGGCTGCCCGAACTCCAGCGGACGATGCTGGTCCTTCGTTACTACGAGGGCCGCACCGACCCGGAGATCGCGGAGATCCTCGACATCAGTGTCGGCACGGTGAAGTCCAGCATCTGGCGGTCGCTCCGCCGGCTGCGCGAGGACGAGGTCCTCAGCTTCGGCCGTGACGAGGAGGACGCCTTCGGGGAGCTTGTCGCCTGAAGGTTCGGGGGGGACCGCGGGGGAGCGGTAACAAGTGGGGGACCCACCGGGGGTCGGGGGGCCAACGGGGGACCTGACGGGGGAAACACCGAGGGGGGAAGTACGGGGGAACGGGGGGTGCTCCGCCACGGGGGACGTGGGCGGAGCACAACGAGAGCGGGGCTGGAGGGCCGGGGGGTCCGTCCAGTCCCGCTTCTTCGTGTGTGCGGTCAGTGGACCTTCATCAGGGTCGCCTCGGCGGGTGTGTCGCCCACTGCGATGGCGACGGCCGGGTCCATCCCCTCGACCGCGTACGCGGTGATCCTGCCCTCGGGGACGGCACCTTCCGGGTCGCCGGGGGTGTCGTCGCACTCCGGGACCGTGGCGGTGCCCAGCTTCTTTCCGACGGTGAAGTCGGTGTTCGCGACGCCCAGATAGGAGCGCTCGGCGTACGTCACCACATAGGCGCAGGAGGCCTGCGCCGCACCGTCCGGCTCCGTGACGCCCTGCTGTGCGCAGCCGACGGCCGCGAGGAGGAGCAGGGCGGCCGGGAGCAGACGTCGGCCGGTCTGCAGGGCACTGGTCATCGGCTTCCTTCCCACGAGGCCACGGGACCGTTTCTCACGGTCCTACGACGCCGTGGGCGCCGACTTCGTTCAGCTCGCCGGAGTGGCCGCCGGGCAGCGGCCCGCCGCGGCCGCGGTCAGGCGGCCCAGGGCCTCGTCGCGGTCGCAGGCGTGGGCGCCCAGGGACGTCTGGTGGGCGATGATCGAGCGCTCCAGGCGCATCAGGCGCCAGCCGCGGCGCAGGAGGAAGGGCACCGACTTGCGGCCCTCCTTCAGGTCGCGGACGAAGCGGCGGCGGAAGGTCTTCACCGGGCCCCGGCTCAGGCACAGCGCGTCCGCCAGTACGCCGAGTTCACGGCAGCGGGTCACGATCTCCGCCGCGAAGATGCCCTCCGCGATGAAGAGCGGCGTGCGCCCGATCTCGACCGTCTCCACACCGGTGCGGGCGCTGAGGGAGATGTCGTAGAGCGGCACGTCCGTGCGGCCCGTGCGGCACAGCTCGGCGATCGCCGCGACGGCCGTGTCCGCGTCCCACGACTCGGGGTGGTCCCAGTCGATGTCGCAGCTCCCGGGGACCTGGGGCAGGGTCGGGTCGTCACCCTCTTTGTAGAAGTCGTCGAGCCGCAGTACCGGAAGACCGGAGCGGGCGGCGAGAAGGGACTTGCCGGAGCCGGAGGGGCCGCAGAGCAGCACGACTCGCTTCGATATGGGCGAAGGGGAACTCACGGGACACCAGTGTGAGGCATCGCCAGGGCGGGATACGACCCGGCGTACCGCGTTTGCAGTGCGCGTCACACCTCGACTACATCTCGCGTTCACCTCGGTACCCTGAGTTCCCGCGCGACGGCAGAGAGCCGCGCTCCCCCTGGACGGAGGGGGAACGCGGCTCTCCGGTTCGAGGGGCCGCCGTCAGTACGACGAGCCCGACGCGCCCAGCGAACCCGTCGGGTGCCAGACCGTCTTGGTCTCCAGGAACGCCGTCATGCGGTCGATGCCGGGCGTGGCCGACCAGTCGTCCACAGGCTGTGGACGCAGGACGCGCTTGAGGTTGTCCGCCGCGGCGATCTCCAGCTCCTTCGCCAGTACGTCGTCGGCGCCGGCCAGGTCGATCGCGTTGACGTCCTGGTGCGCGGCCAGCGGCGTCGCGATCTCCGCCGTACGGCCGGACAGGACGTTGACCACACCGCCGGGAAGGTCGGACGTGGCCAAAACCTCGCCTAGGGAGAGAGCCGGGAGCGGGGCCTTCTCCGACGCCACCACGATCGCCGTGTTGCCCGTCGCGATCACCGGGGCGACGACCGAGACCAGGCCCAGGAAGGAGGACTCCTGGGGGGCCACGATCGTGACCACGCCCGTCGGCTCCGGCGAGGAGAGGTTGAAGAACGGGCCCGCGACCGGGTTGCCGCCGCCCACGACCTGGGCGATCTTGTCCGTCCAGCCCGCGTACCAGACCCAGCGGTCGATCGCCGCGTCCACCTGTGCCGCCGCCTTCGACTTCGACAGGCCCTCGGCGTCGGCGACTTCGCGGACGTACTGCTCGCGCCGGCCCTCCAGCATCTCGGCGATGCGGTAGAGGATCTGACCGCGGTTGTACGCCGTCGCGCCGGACCAGCCGCCGAACGCCTTGCGGGCGGCGACCACGGCGTCACGGGCGTCCTTGCGGGACGACAGCGGGACGTTCGCCAGCCAGTTGCCCTTGGAGTCGCTCACCTCGTACACCCGGCCGCTCTCGGAACGCGGGAACTTCCCGCCGACGTACAGCTTGTAGGTCTTGAAGACGGAGAGTCGGGTCACATCAGACATCGAGGTACGCCTCCAGGCCGTGACGGCCGCCCTCGCGGCCGAAGCCCGACTCCTTGTAGCCGCCGAACGGCGACGTCGGGTCGAACTTGTTGAACGTGTTGGACCAGACGACACCGGCCCGGAGCTTGTTCGCCACGGCGAGGATCCGCGAGCCCTTCTCGGTCCAGATGCCCGCCGACAGGCCGTACGGCGTGTTGTTGGCCTTGGCGACGGCCTCGTCCGGCGTGCGGAACGTCAGGACCGACAGCACTGGGCCGAAGATCTCGTCGCGGGCGATGCGGTGCGCCTGGGTGACGTTCGTGAAGAGCGTCGGGGCGAACCAGTAGCCGCTCTCCGGGATGTCACAGGCCGGCGACCAGCGCTCGGCGCCCTCCGCCTCGCCCGCCTCGACGAGCGAGGTGATCCGGGACAGCTGCTCCTCGGAGTTGATCGCGCCGATGTCGGTGTTCTTGTCCAGCGGGTCGCCGAGGCGGAGCGTGGAGAGGCGGCGCTTGAGGGAATCCAGCAGCTCCTCCTCGATCGACTCCTGCACCAGCAGACGGCTGCCCGCGCAGCAGACCTGGCCCTGGTTGAAGAAGATCCCGTTGACGATCCCCTCCACCGCCTGGTCGATCGGGGCGTCGTCGAAGACGATGTTGGCGCCCTTGCCGCCGAGCTCCAGGGTGACCTTCTTGCGGCTGCCGGCGACGGTCCGGGCGATCGCCTTGCCGACGGCCGTGGAGCCGGTGAAGGCGACCTTGTTCACGTCCGGGTGCGCGACGAGCGCGGCGCCCGCGTCGCCGTATCCGGGAAGGATGTTGACGACGCCCTTGGGCAGGCCCGCCTGACGGCAGATGTCCGCGAAGAAGAGCGCGGAGAGGGGGGTCGTCTCGGCGGGCTTGAGCACCACCGTGTTGCCGGTGGCGAGCGCGGGGGCGATCTTCCACGCCAGCATCAGCAGCGGGAAGTTCCACGGGATGACCTGGCCGGCCACGCCCAGCGGCTGCGGGTTCGCGCCGAAGCCCGCGTGGCCGAGCTTGTCGGCCCAGCCCGCGTAGTAGAAGAAGTGCGCGGCGACCAGGGGGAGGTCCGCGTCGCGGGTCTCCTTGATCGGCTTGCCGTTGTCCAGGGTTTCCAGGACGGCGAGCTCACGGGCCCGCTCCTGGACGATCCGGGCGATGCGGAAGAGGTACTTCGCGCGCTCGGAGCCGGGCAGCGCCGACCACTTCTCGAAGGCCTTGCGGGCGGCCTTCACGGCACGGTCCACGTCCGCCTCGCCGGCCTGGGCGATCTCGGAGAGGACCTCCTCCGAGGACGGCGAGACGGTCTTGAAGACCTTGCCGTCGGCCGCCTCCACGAACTCGCCGTCGATGAACAGGCCGTACGAGGGCGCGATGTCGACGATCGCGCGGGACTCGGGAGCCGGTGCGTATTCGAATACCGATGCCATGGTGATCAGTCCACCGTCACGTAGTCGGGGCCGGAGTAGCGGCCGGTGGCCAGCTTCTGCCGCTGCATCAGCAGATCGTTCAGCAGCGAGGAGGCGCCGAAGCGGAACCAGTGGTTGTCCAGCCAGTCCTCGCCCGCGGTCTCGTTGACCAGGACGAGGAACTTGATGGCGTCCTTGGTCGTCCGGATCCCGCCGGCCGGCTTCACGCCCACCTGGATGCCGGTCTGGGCACGGAAGTCGCGCACCGCTTCCAGCATAAGCAGGGTGTTCGCGGGGGTGGCGTTGACGGCGACCTTGCCGGTGGACGTCTTGATGAAGTCCGCTCCACCGATCATGCCGAGCCAGCTCGCCCGCCGGATGTTGTCGTACGTCGACAGCTCGCCGGTCTCGAAGATGACCTTGAGGCGGGCCGCCCCGCAGGCCTCCTTCACGGCGACGATCTCGTCGTACACCTTCAGATACTTCCCGGCGAGGAACGCGCCACGGTCGATGACCATGTCGATCTCGTCGGCACCGGCGGCGACGGCGTCCCGCACGTCCGCCAGCTTCACGCCGAGGGCGGCTCGACCAGCAGGGAAGGCGGTGGCGACGGAGGCGACCTTCACGCTGGACCCGGCGACGGCCTCCTTGGCGGTGGCCACCATGTCCGGGTAGACACAGACGGCCGCCGTCGGCGGGGCCGTACGGTCGGTGGGGTCGGGGCGGACCGCCTTGGCGCCGAGCGCCCGGACCTTGCCCGGGGTGTCCGCGCCTTCCAGCGTCGTCAGATCGACCATCGAGATGGCGAGGTCGATGGCGTACGCCTTGGCGGTCGTCTTGATCGAACGGGTACCGAGGGACGCGGCCCGCCCCTCCAGGCCGACCGCGTCGACACCCGGCAGCCCGTGGAGGAAACGGCGCAGCGTGCTGTCGGACGCCGTGACGTCCGTGAGTGCGTGAGCTGCGGCAGATGCATTGGTGGGCATGGTCACCAGACGAGCATATCTACGCGCGTAGCGGCTGTACACCCCGAGGACCCGTTTCCATAGCGGACGGCTCGATGAGACGCCGCCGGCTCGCACCCCCTCAGGGGCGCGGGGCTGAATCGATATGCGGCTCCGCCGCGTGGGCGCGCCCAGCCCCCCACGACCCGCACCCGCGCACAAGGCACAGCCCCACGGCGAATGGGCCCCCGCCCAAGCGCCGCAGGCATACGGCAGAATCGGCCACATGACGACCCCCGAGCACCCGACCCCCACCCCGGACCCCGCGTCGAAGGACCGGGTCTACCGCTCACCCATGGGCATGGTCGGCGGAGTCCTCCTGCTCGGCATCGTGCTCTGGCTCGGCATCGACGCCCTGGTGCGCGGCGAGGGACGCACACAGTGGCTGGCCCTCGCGGCGCTCATCCTCCTCGTGCCGCTCGTGGCGGCGTTCACCCTGCGCCCCGCCGTCCAGGCCAACGAGGAACGGCTGCGCATCCGCAACCCGCTCCGCGTGATCGTGCTGCCCTGGGGCCAGATCGCCGGACTGCGCTCCGGCTACTCGAACGAGGCCGTCGCGAAGTCAGGCACCAAGTACCAGCTCTGGGCGGTCCCGGTCTCGCTGCGGGCCCGCAAGAAGGCGGCGCGGCGCACCGCCCGGGCGGCCTCGGAGCGCAGCTCCGCCTCGCGGGGCGACCGGAGCGGTCGCATGGGTGGCGGAGCGGCGTTCGGCGGGCTCGGGTTCGGCGCGCCCCGGGGGGACGTCGACGCCGACGGGCCGATGCGGGCCGAGACCGACAAGGTCATGGACGACCTGCGGGAACTGCTGGAACAGCGGGAAGAGTCGCCGTCCGCGCAGGGCGAGGTGACCGTGCGCTGGGCCTACGAGGTGGCGGGGCCGGTCGTCGCGGGCGCTGTGCTGCTGCTGATTCTGCTGGCGGTGGCCTGAGTTCTGCCGGTGGTGGCGTGAGGGGCGCGAGGCGCCCTGCACAGCTTCCTGGGGCATGATCGGCCACCACCTCGGCCACGACGACCGTCCCCCATTTCCGGATACGGAGCCGAGGACCGCAACCACCCGCGTGGTCCGAGTGTCTGTGGAGCGATGACTACGAACACCGTGCGGCCTGTGCCGCTGCCCGAGTCCGCCCTGCCCGACGGCTGTCTGCCCTGGGACGCCGAACAGGCCCGGCGCTGGATTGCCGCCCTTCCGCCGCGCTGGGTGCCGGTGCGGGCGGGGACGCCCGCCGTGGCGGCCCTCGTACTCGCGGCCGGGGTGCTCGTGAGCGGGCTGGCTCTGTTCGCCGGGCTGCGGGGGTGGGTGGCCGCCTGTCTCGCCCTTCAGATCCTGTGGGTGGCGGTGCGGCCCGAGGCCGTACGGCTGTCGGCGCCGGTCCTGCTCGGGGTCGTCCTGCTCGGCTGGGCCGGCCCGTCGTGGGCGTGGGGCGCGGCCCTCGCGGTCGCCCTCGCCGTGGTGTGGGTGGCCGCCATGGTGCGGCTCGTCGCGCGGGGGCGGCAGCGGGCGGTGGCCGGAGCTGCCGCCGGGGGTGTGACCGGGGCCCTGCCGGACGGCGGTGTGCCGATTCGGCGCGGGACGTTCCTCGCCTGGGCCGGGCTCGTCCCGCTGGTGGCCGGTGCCGTACCGGTCGTCACCGCCGAGGGCTGGAGCCCCGCCGATGACCGGGGGTTCGCCCCGGCCCTCGGCTGGTACGTGGCCGGGCTCGGCGTCACCCTGCTGCTGTCCGCGGCACTCGGGCGCCGGCGTGCCACCTCCCTGCGGCGGGGGCCCGTGCCCGTGCTGCGGGTGCTGGTGCGGGAGAACGCCGACCTGGACACCGAGGTGTACGCCGCCGACGACCTGGAGGCGGTGCGGCCCCTGTTCGTCGTCGCCACGTCGGAGATCGACGACGAGGACGGCGACGGTGAGGACGGCGACGGCGAAGGCGGGGATGACGACGAGGGGGACGACGCCGAGATTCAGGAGATCCTCGACCGGCTCGATGCCGGTGAACCCGGTCCCGTACGCGAAGCCGTCCTCTACGGTCTCCCCTGCGACGGCGCCGAGATCCTGCTGGTCAGCGCCCCCGCGGAGGCTGAGGACGACGCGCCGGTCGAGCCGGTCGTCGAGCGGTCCACCGGGCCCGTGCGGCCGCTCTCCGAGGGGGTCGTACGGCGTCGGCTCGCGGGGGAGAAGCGTGCGGTGGCGGACGAGGAGCGGCGGCGGGCGGCCGTCGAGGATCTCGCCGGGCGGCTGCGCGGGCAGGAGGCCGTGGAGGTGCGGCGGTGGCGGGCAGGGTGGCCCGACTGGCTGTCCGTGGCGCTGGGTGCCGTCTGGGTGTGGGTCCTCTTCGCGGACGAGAGCGGGCTGTGGCGGTACCTCCTCGGCGGGGCGCTGGGGATCGGCGTGGCCCTGCTGGTGCCGCGCCAGCTCGCGTGGCGGGTCACCGCCGACCGGGCGGGGCTGTGGTTCAACGGGCTGCGCGGGCCGCGCCAGATGGCCTGGGACGACCTGCGGATCGTTCGGAGCAAGGGGCACGAGCTGAAGATCGACAGCCGCCGGAGTGCCTTCGGGGAGTGGTCGGTGGACACGCTCCGGTGGCGGTGGCTGGAGCGCAAGGCGGGCCTCGTCCACCCCTACGACCGACTGGCCCGCGAGATCACCGCCATGTGGCGGGACCCCGCGCTGCGGCCGACCGGCCTGACCGACGAGCGGCGCCGCGGACGCCCGCTGTGGCCGCTCGCGGTGCTCACGGCTCTGGGGTGGGCCGCGCTGTTGCTCTGGGCCTGACCGCTGTGCGCAGCGGTGCCCGCAAGGGACCCAAGTAGCGGGGTTCCGCCCCTGTTTGGCAACGTTGTCCACTCCGTGCAGTGAGCGCTTTCTCGGGAGCTGTCCTAGGGGTTGCCTAGGGGCTACTTCGACATGAAGCGTGTGACAGGCAGGTATTTTGTCGGGTCTTTGCCACGCCCGCGTCATTAGATTGCTGCTGCCGCCCCCTAGCGCCTTACCTGCACGTTTATTCGTCCGTGGGGTGGCGGGGGTGGGGACATGGAGCAGTCCGGCGAGGCGGGAAGATCCGCAGTCGCGGTCGTGGGCATGAGATGCCAGATCGACATCAACGGCGAGGGGGGATTCGGCTGGCGGCTCGTGGCGTCCAATGGGCGCTCCGTCGCCGTGTCGCTGACCTCGCACGACACGCACAACAGGTGCCGTGAGGCGTTCTTACGGCTGTGTCGTCGCCATGACGACATGGCCGGCGGCGTGCAGCACAGCATCGAGGGCGGCGGCTGGGTGTGGGCGGTGTGGGACACCTCGGGTGCCCATCTGGCCGGATCGGCTCGTACGTACGAGCGGCATGCGACATGCCGGTCCTCCTACGAGCGCTTCTGTGCCATGCTGCCCGAACTGGCCTATGTGGGGCCGGAGTTGTGGGGCGAGACCTGAGTCGTCGGCAGTAAACGGAAGTTGCCCCAGGGAACCTCTCGTTCACGCCTCGTGATGGGCATGTCAACCGATGCCCCGGAGTGTCGGGAACGTGCCTTCGTTCAGAAGATGCCAGACAGCCACAGCCGGTCACCGCCACAGCCGCCGGGGTCGTCGACAGCGACGTGCCCCGGCGGCTGTATGCGGATCCGGGGCTGCCCGACCGCGTCTTCCGCGCGGTGCTGCGCCGGTCCAGCCCAACCCGCCGCGCGAACTGCGCGCCGGCTGGATCGCACCGGCCGAGGAGGCGCTGGGCATCGACAACAGCGCCTGGCTGGCCGTCTTCCTGTGGACGCAGGGCCTGCCGCCGGCCGCCCTGCTCACCGTGGTCGGGTACCGAGTCTGGGGCCGCTGGCAGACGTGGATCTGCGCGGGCCCCCTCCTCGCCGCGCTCGGCCTGGCCGACGCGCAGGCCATCACCGCGCTGCTGCCGAACCTGCTCTGAACCCCGGGACGACCACAGGGAGTTGACCTCAAGGCCATGTCCAGCCCCGAACTCACCGACACACTGCCCCAGCCCCGGACCGCCACCGGGAAGATCACCGGCCGCGCCCCCGGCCAGGGCGGCCCCGCCACCCTTCGCGCCGACGCGGTCTCCGCCTGGTTCGGCGACCACAAGGTCCTCGACCGGGTCTCGCTCACCATGCCCGCCCGCCAGGTCACCGCGCTCATCGGCCCGTCCGGCTGCGGCAAGTCGACCTTCCTGCGCATCCTCAACCGGATGCACGAGCTGATCGCCTCGGCCTCCCTCGGCGGACGCGTCCTCCTCGACGAGGAGGACATCTACGACCGAGGCCGCCGCATCACCCACGCCCGCCGCCAGATCGGCATGGTCTTCCAGAAGCCCAACCCGTTCCCGGCCATGTCGATCTACGACAACGTCCTCGCCGGTCTGCGCCTCAACGCCATCAAGGCCACCCGCGACGGCAAGGACGACCTGGTCGAGGAGTGCCTGACCAAGGCGGGCCTGTGGAAGGAGGTCAAGGACCGCCTCCGCCAGCCCGGCGGCGCACTCTCCGGCGGCCAGCAGCAACGCCTGTGCATCGCCCGGTCGTTGGCGGTACGACCCCGGGTGCTCCTGATGGACGAGCCGTGCTCGGCACTCGACCCGACCTCCACCCGGCGCATCGAGGAGACGATCGCCGAGCTGAAGACCGAGGTCACCATCGTGATCGTCACCCACAACATGCAGCAGGCGGCCCGCGTCTCCGACACCTGCGCCTTCTTCCTCGCCTCGCACGGAACCCCGGGCGTCATCGTCGAGCACGGCGACACCGACGCGATGTTCAACTCCCCGCAGGACGAGCGCACTTCGGACTATGTGAACGGCCGGTTCGGATGACCGGGGGAGGTCCGGCCCCACGGGTCGCCCTCGCCGTCGTACCGCTCGCACTGGCCCTGCTCACGGGATGCGGCGCCGCCGGGGCGGGCGGGCCGACGGCAGCGACCGGCGCACCCTCCACGGCGGCCACGGCATCCACACCGACCACCCCGCCCCCACCTACGCCCACCCAGCCGACCTCGTCCACCGCGCCACCCCGCGCATCCGTCCCGGCCCCACCGACATCGCGGCCCGGCACCCCGGTCCACCCGTCGCCCCGGCCCTCCGGCGACCGCGTGCGCGGACCCGACCTCTCCCGCCGCCCGGCACCCTCCGCCGACGGCGGCCGCACGGGCACCGCCCCCGTGCCCACCTCCCGCACCCCGAAGGCGGCGCCGCGGAGCAGCCAGCGCCCCACGCGCCCCACGATCCGCATCGGCACCTGGTCCGCCCCCATCGTGCGGGGCGGGCAGGACGAGGTCGACGCCTGCCGGGACGCCGTGCAGTGGGCCGGGCCCGAGATCGGCACCGAGAACGGCTACGAGATGCGCACCACCGTGATCGTCGGCCACGACATCTGCGGGTTCGACCGCTTCGCCACCCTGCCCGTCGGCACCACCGTCACGATCAGCGGCCCGCGCGGGACCTGGCGGTACGAGGTGTACGCCCACTACGTCACGCCGGGCCGGGGCGCCCCGGCCGCCGGGCTCTACTGGGGCGACGTCACCCTTCAGTCGTGCGTGGGACCGGCACACGGGTTCAGCTACCTCACGCGGATCTGACCCCCGTGCCCGGGCCGCAGGCGGCATCCCGCTTCGGTGTGAAGGGCGCGGGACACCTGGAGCAGCCGGGGAGCATGCGGCACCCCAACTCCCCATGAACCGGCCTGTCGCCCGAAAGGGTGCCTCCGGATGGGGGCACCCTTTCGGGAACGATCAGGCGGTGGTCGTACGGCTCAGATGCCCGCCGCCGTCGACAGGTCCTGCTTGATCGCCGCCAGCAGGTCGGCCGCCTTGGCGCGGGCGGCCGGGAGGTCGGCGTGCGTCCCCACCGGGACGACGACCTCCAGGTAGCACTTCAGCTTGGGCTCCGTGCCGCTGGGACGGACGATGACGCGGGCGCCTTCGAGGGTGTAGCGCAGACCGTCGGTGGGCGGGAGCGTATCCGTGCCCCGGGTGAGGTCCTCGGCACGGGTGATGGCCAGCCCGGCGAGCTCGGTCGGCGGCTGCTCGCGCAGCTGCCGCATGGCGTCGGCGATGACCGACAGGTCCTGGACGCGCACCGAGAGCTGGTCGGTGGCGTGCAGGCCGTGCTCCACGGCGAGGTCGTCGAGGAGGTCGAGAAGCGTGCGGCCCTCGGCCTTGAGCACGGACGCGAGCTCGGTGATCAGCAGGGCGGCCGTGATGCCGTCCTTGTCGCGCACACCCTCGGGGTCGACGCAGTAGCCGAGGGCCTCCTCGTAGCCGTAGCGCAGGCCGTCGACCCGGGCGATCCACTTGAAGCCGGTGAGGGTCTCCTCGTACGGCAGCCCCGCCTTCTCGGCGATCCGGCCGAGGAGGGAGGAGGACACGATCGACTCGGCGAAGGTGCCCTGCGCTCCGCGGCCGACGAGGTGGGCGGCGAGCAAGGAGCCGACCTCGTCGCCGCGCAGCATCCGCCAGTCCGCGCCGTCCGGGACGGCCACGGCGCAGCGGTCGGCGTCGGGGTCGTTGGCGATGATCAGGTCGGGGCTCGTCTCCCGGGCCTTGGCGAAGGCCAGGTCCATCGCGCCGGGCTCCTCCGGGTTGGGGAAGGCGACGGTGGGGAAGTCCGGGTCGGGTTCCGCCTGCTCGGCGACGAGCGCGGGGGTGGGGAAACCGGCGCGCTCGAAGGCGGCGAGGAGGACGTCCTTGCCGACGCCGTGCATCGCCGTGTAGACGGTGCGGGCCGTGCGGGGGGAGTCGGCCGCGAGGACCGCGTCCGTGCGGGCGAGGTAGGCGTCGAGGACGCTGTCGTCGAGGGTCTCCCAGCCGGACTCCGGGCGGGGGACGTCGTGCAGCGACCGTACGGCGTCGATCTCGGCGGCGATGTCCGCGTCGGCGGGCGGGACGATCTGGGAGCCGTCGCCGAGGTAGACCTTGTAGCCGTTGTCGCGGGGCGGGTTGTGGCTGGCGGTCACCTCCACGCCGGCTGCCGCGCCGAGATGCCTTATCGCGTACGCGAGTACCGGGGTGGGCAGCGGGCGGGGGAGTACCGCCGCGCGCAGGCCGGCGCCGGTCATGACGGCGGCCGTGTCGCGGGCGAAGTCCTCCGACTTGTGGCGGGCGTCGTAGCCGATGACGACGAGGCCGTCGGTGTGGCCCTGCTTCTTCAGGTACGCGGCGAGTCCGGCGGCGGCGCGGATGACGACCGTGCGGTTCATGCGCATGGGGCCGGCGCCGAGTTCGCCGCGCAGGCCTGCGGTGCCGAACTGGAGGGTGCCGCTGAAGCGGGCGGCGAGTTCTTCGACGTCGCCGGTGTCGATGAGCTTGGCGAGCTCGTCGCGGGTCTCCGGGTCCGGGTCCTCGGCGAGCCATGCCCGGGACCGGGCGAGGAGGTCGTCATGCACGTCGGGTCAGCCTCTCGTTCGTGTCGTTGGGTTCCGCCCCCGCCGCCCCTACCCGTCCCATCCTTCTGGGGCTCCGCCCCAGACCCCGCTCCTCAAACGCCGGAGAGGCTGATTTCAGCCCGTCTGGGGGTCCCCCCTGCTCGAAGAGCTTGGGGGAGTTTGAGGACGAGGCCCCTTCAGGGCCGAAAGCGGGGGTCCGGGGGCGGCAGCCCCCGGGGACGGGACGGGTAGGGGCGGCGGGGGCGAGAAACGCCCTACAGCCGCCCCAGCACCCGCGCCAGCAGCGCGCCCATCTGCGTAGCGGAGTCACGCCCGGCCTGCAGAACCTCTTCGTGGTTGAGCGGCTCACCGGTCATCCCGGCGGCGAGGTTCGTCACGAGGGAGATACCCAGCACCTCGGCCCCGGCCTCACGCGCGGCGATGGCCTCCAGAACCGTCGACATACCCACCAGGTCCGCCCCGATCACCCGCGCCATACGGATCTCGGCCGGCGTCTCGTAGTGCGGGCCGGGGAACTGGGCGTACACCCCCTCCTCCAGCGTGGAGTCGATCTCCTTGCACAGCGCACGCAGCCGCGGCGAGTACAGATCGGTGAGGTCGACGAAGTTCGCGCCGATGATCGGAGACGTCGCCGTGAGGTTGATGTGGTCGCTGATCAGCACCGGCTGACCGGGACGCATGCCCTCGCGCAGCCCGCCGCAGCCGTTGGTGAGGACCACCGTCTTGCAGCCGGCCGCCACCGCGGTGCGCACGCCGTGGGCCACCGCCGCCACGCCACGGCCCTCGTAGTAGTGGGTGCGGCCGAGGAAGACCAGGGCGCGCTTGTTGCCGATCCGGTAGGAGCGGACCTTGCCGCCGTGCCCTTCCACCGCCGGCGGGGGGAACCCGGGCAGCTCGGTGACCTGGAACTCGGCCTCGGGTGCGCCGAGGGCGTCCACGGCCGGAGCCCAGCCGGAGCCCATCACGAGGGCGACGTCGTGGGTCTCGGCGCCGGTGAGTTCGCGCAGGCGCGAGGCGGCGGCGTCGGCGGCGGCGTGCGGGTCGCCCTGGATGTCGTCCGGAAGAAGAGATGCGTTCACGCGACTGAGGGTAGCCGGTTTGGGCCTACGCGCGTAGATGACAGAGCTCACGGGATGGCGATCGTTGTCTTGTCGTTTCCAACGAAACCGTGTGACGGGTGTGACAGGAGGGGCGTATGCCTCAGCAGGGGCGTTTGCGCAGCTCCATCACATAGTCGTGCGGTGCCCCCGCCGACTCCGCCGCGTCCGCGACCTCGCCCAGGTACCGCGCCGACGGCAGCCCGCCCTCGTACGCGTTCAGCACATACACCCACGCCGGCTCCTCGCCCTCCAGCGTGTGCACCCGCACCCGCAGCCGGCGGTATATGCCGAGACCGACGCCCTCCCAGCGGTCCAGGGAGTCCTCGTCCATGGGAGCGATGTCGTACAACGCGACGAAGACCTGCTCGCCCGGCTCCTCGACGAGCGTCGCCAGCGCGCCGTCCCAGCCGAGCTGCTCGCCCCCGAACGTCAGTCGCCATCCGTTCAGCCAGCCGGTGGCGCGCAGCGGCGAGTGCGGGGCGCGGCGGGTCATCAGCCGCGCGTCGAGATTGCCGGCGTACGCGGCGTAGAGCGACATGGGGAGAGGGTACGGCAGGAGAATCGTGTGCCCCTCCCGTAACGGTGGTGTCTCGGGCGGGGCCCCAGGCGGTACCACGGTGAGGCGTGCGGGACAATGGGCTACGTGACTCGGATCGTGATCATCGGTGGCGGACCCGGCGGATATGAAGCGGCGCTGGTCGCCGCTCAACTCGGCGCGGAGGTGACCGTCGTCGACTGCGACGGTCTGGGCGGGGCGTCGGTGCTCACCGACTGCGTGCCGTCGAAGACCCTGATCGCCACGGCCGAGGTGATGACCACCTTCGACTCCTCCTACGAGGAGCTGGGGATCATCGTCGCCGACGACACCCCGCACATCGACACGCCCGCCCGGGTGGTGGGCGTCGATCTGGGCAAGGTCAACCGCCGTGTGAAGCGGCTCGCGCTCGCGCAGTCCCACGACATCACCGCCTCCGTCACGCGGGCCGGCGCCCGGGTCATGCGCGGCCGTGGCCGGCTGGAAGGCATGCAGGGCCTCGACGGCTCGCGCAAGGTCGTCGTCCGCGCCGCCGACGGCACCGAGGAGACCCTCACCGCGGACGCCGTCCTGATCGCCACCGGCGGTCACCCGCGCGAGCTGCCCGACGCCCAGCCCGACGGCGAGCGCATCCTCAACTGGACCCAGGTCTACGACCTCACCGAGCTCCCCGAGGAGCTCATCGTGGTCGGATCCGGTGTCACCGGTGCCGAGTTCGCCGGCGCCTACCAGGCGCTCGGGTCCCGGGTCACCCTCGTGTCGTCCCGCGACCGCGTGCTGCCGGGTGAGGACCCGGACGCCGCCGCCGTACTGGAGGACGTCTTCCGGCGCCGCGGCATGAACGTCATGGCGCGCTCGCGTGCCGCCGCCGCCAAGCGCGTCGGGGACCGGGTCGAGGTCACCCTCGCCGACGGGCGTGTCATCAGCGGCAGCCACTGCCTGATGGCCGTCGGCGCCATCCCCAACTCCGAGGGCATGGGCCTGGAGGAGGCCGGCGTCAAACTGCGCGAGTCCGGGCACATCTGGACCGACAAGGTCTCCCGGACCACGGCCCCCGGTGTGTACGCCGCCGGTGACGTGACCGGCGTGTTCGCCCTCGCCTCGGTCGCGGCGATGCAGGGACGGATCGCCATGTACCACTTCCTCGGCGACGCGGTGGCCCCGCTGAATCTGAAGACGGTCTCGTCCAACGTCTTCACCGACCCCGAGATCGCCACCGTCGGCTACACCCAGGCGGACGTCGACGGCGGCAAGATCGACGCCCGGGTCGTCAAGCTCCCCCTCCTGCGCAACCCGCGCGCGAAGATGCAGGGCATCCGGGACGGCTTCGTCAAGATCTTCTGCCGTCCGGGTACGGGCATCGTGGTCGGCGGTGTGGTCGTCTCCCCGCGCGCCTCGGAACTGATCCACCCGATCTCGATCGCGGTCGACAACAATCTGACGGTCGAACAGATCGCGAACGCCTTCACCGTGTACCCGTCCCTTTCGGGCTCGATCGCCGAGGTGGCACGGCAGCTCCACACCCGGAAGTCCGGCGGCGAACTCTGACGGCCGGAACCGACTCCTTGCTGGTCACAGGGAGTTGTCGAGCATGCGTACGGCATAGGCGTCAGGACTAGGCTCTATACCACTCCTTGCCCTTGCGTGCGAACAACTTCTGTTATTCGGCGCAAACTGCTGAAACCAGACGGTCGTTGGGGTTACTGTCAGTTTCGTGTTCGCTGCAGAACGTCGCCAATTGATCCTCGAAATGGTGCGAGCGAACGGGGCCGTGTCGCTCCGTGAGCTCGCCCGCGTCGTCCAGACCTCAGAAGTGACCGTACGGCGGGACGTGCGCGCACTGGAGGCAGAAGGACTCCTCGACCGCCGGCACGGCGGTGCGGTATTGCCGGGCGGGTTCACGCGGGAGTCCGGCTTTCCGCAGAAGTCACATCTCGCGACCGCCGAGAAGACGGCCATCGCCGACCTCGCCGCGAATTTCGTGGAAGAGGGCGAGGCGATCGTCGTCGGGGCGGGGACCACCACGCAGGAGCTGGCCCGCCGGCTCGCCCGGGTGCCCGGACTGACCGTCGTGACCAACTCCCTTCTTGTGGCGCAGGCGTTGGCCCACGCCAACCGGGTCGAGGTCGTGATGACCGGCGGGACGCTCCGCGGGTCGAACTACGCGCTGGTGGGCAGCGGTGCCGAGCAGTCCCTCCAGGGGCTGCGGGTGTCGCGGGCCTTCCTCTCCGGCAGTGGTCTGACCGCCGAGCGCGGGCTGTCCACGTCCAACATGCTCTCGGCCTCCGTCGACCGGGCGCTCGTCCAGGCGGCCGCGGAGGTCGTCGTCCTCGCCGACCACACCAAGCTCGGCACGGACACGATGTTCCAGACGGTGCCCACGGATGTCATCACCCGCCTGGTCACCGACGAGCCGCCGGCCCATGACGACCGTGCGCACACCGAGCTGCAGGCTCTTGCCGACCAGGGGGTGCAGATCGCCGTGGCCGGGGCGAGTGGGGCGTCGGGGGGTGACGAGGTCCCGGCGCGGCGGCGCGCTCTGCCGGGACCGCGGCGGGGTCAGGTGCCGGCCGCCGGCGCGGGCCTGAGGTCCGCCGCGGTGCTGGGTGAGCAGGGGGCCGAGCGGGAGCGGGCTCGCGTCGCGGATATGCGGCGGCGGTAGGGCCGCCTGTTCGCCGTAGGGCCTCGTGTCGACGCGCGGGTGCGGCTGCGTTGTGGCTGGTCGCGCAGTTCCCCGCGCCCCTAGGTGGGCTTCAGTCCTCGCAGGGTCAGGTGCAGCAATCTGTCCGCCAGCTCTGGGTCTGCGGGTGTCTCCTCCGCCGCGAGGGCGATCGCGTGGGTGAGTTGGAGCAGGTCACCGATCGCCACGTCCGGGCGGACGCTCCCTGCCTCCTGGGCCCGTGACAGCAGCGCGCCGCCCGCTTGTCTGATGGGGCCGCTGCACCGGGCCAGGTCCGAGGTGCCGTCGTAGGAGACGGACATCAGGGAGCGGGCCAGGCCGCGGTACTCACCCGCGTGCGTGACCATCTCGCGCAGCCATGTCACCAGTGCCGCGCACGGCTCCGGCGAGCGCAGGAGTTCCCGGGAGCGGGCCAGCAGGTCGCCGACCGCCTCCTCGAAGACCGCACTCAACAGGGCGTCGCGGTTGGGGAAGTGGCGGTACAGGGTGCCGATGCCGACGCCCGCCCGGCGGGCCACGTCCTCCAGGGACGCGTCCGTGCCGTGCTCTGCGAAGGCGGAGCGGGCCTCGGCGAGCAGACGCTCGTGATTGCGGCGGGCGTCGGCGCGCATGGCACGTGGCGGTGCCGCCGTGCCGGCGCTCTCGGTGGCCTCGCTGGAAGTCGTGCCCGCCATTGCTCTCACCTGCCTCTCGCCCGCCTCCAGAATGCCACCGAGCATAGAACGAGGCGCCCGGTGGACTGTCTGATCCAGTCCACCGGGCGCCTCGGCTGCCTTGTGCGTCAGTCCTTGATTTCGCAGATGGCGGCGCCGGAGGTGAGGGAGGCGCCGACTTCGGCGGACAGGCCCTTGATGGTGCCGGACTTGTGGGCGTTCAGGGGCTGTTCCATCTTCATCGCTTCGAGGACGACGACGAGGTCGCCTTCCTTGACTTCCTGGCCTTCCTCGACGGCGACCTTGACGATGGTGCCCTGCATCGGGGAAGCGAGGGTGTCGCCGGAGGCGACGGGCCCGGACTTCTTCGCCGCACGCCGCTTGGGCTTGGCGCCGGCGGCCAGGCCGGTACGGGCCAGGGTCATACCGAGGGAGGCCGGCAGGGAGACCTCCAGGCGCTTGCCGCCGACCTCGACGACGACCGTCTCACGGCCCGCCGCCTCCTCCGCCTCGGCGTCGGTGTCGGCCGGGGCCGTGAAGGCCTTGATCTCGTTGACGAACTCGGTCTCGATCCACCGGGTATGGACCGTGAACGCCTCGGCGGACCCGGTCAGCTCGGGGGCGAACGCCGCATCGACGACGACCGCGCGGTGGAAGGGGATGGCGGTGGCCATGCCCTCAACCTGGAACTCCTCCAGCGCGCGGGCGGCCCGCTGCAGGGCCTGCTCACGGGTGGCGCCGGTCACGATCAGCTTGGCCAGCAGCGAGTCCCACGCCGGACCGATCACCGACCCGGACTCGACACCGGCGTCCAGACGGACACCCGGGCCGGAGGGCGCGGTGAAGGTGGTGACGGTGCCGGGGGCGGGCAGGAAGTTACGGCCCGGGTCCTCACCGTTGATACGGAACTCGAAGGAGTGCCCGCGCAGCGGCGGGTCGTCGTAGCCGAGTGCCTCGCCGTCGGCGATCCGGAACATCTCACGGACCAGGTCGATCCCGGCGACCTCCTCGGTGACCGGGTGCTCCACCTGCAGACGGGTGTTGACCTCCAGGAAGGAGATCGTGCCGTCCGCGCCGACCAGGAACTCCACCGTGCCGGCACCGACGTAGCCGGCCTCCTTCAGGATCGCCTTCGACGACGAGTACAGCTCCGCGACCTGCGCCTTCGACAGGAACGGCGCGGGGGCCTCCTCGACCAGCTTCTGGTGCCGGCGCTGCAGCGAACAGTCACGCGTGGAGACCACGACGACGTTGCCGTGGGAGTCGGCCAGGCACTGGGTCTCCACGTGCCGGGGCTTGTCGAGGTAACGCTCGACGAAGCACTCCCCCCGGCCGAACGCGGCGACCGCCTCACGCACCGCCGACTCATACAGCTCCGGAACCTCTTCCAGGGTCCGGGCCACCTTCAGACCACGGCCACCGCCACCGAACGCGGCCTTGATCGCGATCGGCAGACCATGCTCCTCGGCAAACGCCACCACCTCATCCGCCCCGGACACCGGGTCGGGCGTACCGGCGACCAACGGGGCACCGGCGCGCTGGGCGATGTGCCGGGCAGCGACCTTGTCCCCCAGATCACGGATCGCCTGCGGCGGCGGACCGATCCAGACCAGACCCGCATCCAGGACCGCCTGCGCGAAGTCGGCGTTCTCCGACAGGAACCCGTAACCCGGGTGGATCGCGTCCGCGCCGGACTCACGCGCCGCCTTCAGCACCTTGTCCATGTCCAAGTAGCTGGTCGCCGGGGTGTCACCGCCCAGGGCGAACGCCTCATCCGCGGCGCGGACATGCAGAGCGTCGCGGTCCGGGTCCGCGTAGACGGCCACGCTCGCGATCCCCGCGTCCCGACAGGCCCGGGCCACGCGGACAGCGATTTCGCCACGGTTGGCGATGAGCACCTTGCGCACGATTGAGGCTCCCTCCTTGAAACAAGCCGAGTTTAGGGACTGCCGACACGACACTTCGACCCGTCCCCAGTGGTGAGCTTGCCCACACGGAGCGTGATTCCAGGCTCGCCCGACCTGCGAAATCCCTTGTCGCGCCACGGTACGCAGGTCTCTCCCGGAAAACCCTAGCTCCCCTCTGTGGTCAAGGTCTCTGTCATCACGTGCTGCGGGCCACTCGGTTTCTTTGTGGAATCCCTACGAATGGCCCAATGCATCTTTGCCATCTCCCAAACCCTTGTCCCGGGGTTTACCCGTTAGTAGCGTTCGCGATGTCTCGAACGTACTTGGGGTAACCATCGTCGTGCCCGGATTCGACGGGTGCGGCGCTCGAAGAGCTCGGAAGTGGGTGGGGGCCGGTGGTACGCAGGCCGGTGGCGTGGGTGGTGGCGGTCGTGCTCTTCGTGGAGGCGCTCGGCATCGCCGGGTTGAACTGGTTCCTCGGCGTCGTCGTCGACCGGCAGGACATGTCCCTGGCCGGTCTGGATCCTGACGTGATGTCGGTGTCCTCGAAGGTCGGCGGCCTTGTCTTCGGCGCCTACTTCGCGTTGTGCGGGCTGGTCGCCCTGCTCGTGGCCCTGCGCGACCGCGCCCCGGCCGGCCTCGGGCGCATCCTGCTGATCAGCGCGGCCGTGGTGCACGGGCTGCTGGGCGCGTTCACCTGGGGGCTGGTGGGCTGGACAGCGTTCGTGTTCATGATCGCCGTGCTCGGCCTGATCGTGCTGGTGCTGATGAGCTACGACGGCCAGGCCGCGCCGGACCGGCCCGCCGACGCCGCGCCCGACGGAGGCAAGGGCGGCGACGGCTCCCCCGTCGGCGGTTCCCCGACCGGCGGCTCGCCGGTCACCCCTCCGCCGGCGCCCACAACTCCGTGATGCCGATGCCCAGTTGGCCCAGCAGCCGTCGCACCAGCGGCAGGCTGATGCCGATGACATTGCCGTGGTCGCCGTCGATGCCGTCGATGAACGGGGCCGAGCGGCCGTCCAGGGTGAACGCCCCGGCGACGTAGAGGGGTTCGCCGGAGGCGACGTACGCGGCGATCTCCTCGTCGGTCGGATCGCCGAAGCGGACGACCGTGGAGGCGGTGGCGGAGGTGTAGCGGCCGCTGACGGTGTCGTAGACGCAGTGGCCGGTCTGGAGCGTGCCGGCCCGCCCGCGCATCGACTTCCAGCGGGCCGTGGCCTCCTCGGCGTCGGCCGGCTTGCCCAGGGCCTGGCCGTCCAGGTCGAGGACCGAGTCGCAGCCGATCACGATGGCGCCCTTGACGTCGGGCCGCGCCGCCACGACGGAGGCCTTTGCCTCCGCGAGGGCGAGCGCCAGCTCGGCGGGGGTGGGCGCGCTGACGGCGTCCTCGTCGACGCCGCTCACGATGACCTCGGGGGTCAGTCCGGCCTGGCGGAGCAGATTGAGGCGGGCGGCGGACTGCGAGGCGAGGACGAGTCGGCGGCGCGGCTGATCAGTCATGCGGTCAGCGTATCGACGTACCCGGCCGGTCTCATCTCAGCCCGAGCACGATCATCGTCAGCACCATGGCCAGCGCCATGAGAACACCCAGCCGCCGCAACATCTCCTGCATGTCCCGCAGTTCCTTGGGCGGCTCGTTCTCGGGGTCGGACCACAGCATGCCTTCCATCGTCGGTCGGGGGTCCGGGGCGGCGCCTGAGTACGCATACTCAACTTCTCTCCAAACGGTGCTACGGTTTCATTAGCTAAAGGGACTCTGGTTCCGTTTGGATTGTTCTCTTGGGAGGATGCGTCATGTTCACCGCTTCCTGGACCGCGTCACCACAGCGCCCCAGTGAGGGCTTCACACCCAACTGGTCCCGTGAGGGCTTCTGGCGCCAGTCGCTTCGGCAGGTCGTCCGGCTGTCGGCGGGCGGCGGCCGGGTGCGGGTGCGGCTCTCCAACGCCTACGGGGCCTCGCCGGTCCGTGTCGCGGGCGCGAGTGTGGGGCGTACGGACGAAGGGGCGGCCGTGGCGCCCGGGTCGCTGACGCGGCTCACCTTCGGGGGCGCCGGGCAGGTCGGGATACCCGCGCGCGGGCAGGTCGTCAGCGATGACGTCCCGTTCGCCGTCGCCGCCGGGGAGTCCGTGACCGTCACGCTGTACTTCGACGCCGCCACCGGGCCCGCGACCTTCCACGCCCAGGCCTTCACGACCGGCTACCGGGGCGAGGGCGACCTGACGGCGGACTCCGGCGGCGCGGGCTTCGACGCCACGAGCGAGTCCTGGTACTTCCTGTCGGCGGTGGAGACCGACGCCGGCCGCGCGGACGCCGTCGCGCTCTTCGGCGACTCGATCACGGACGGCTTCGGCTCGACGCCGGGCGCGAACCGACGGTGGTCGGACGCGCTCGCCGAGCGCACGGGACGGCCCGCCCTCAACGCGGGCATCGGCGGGAACCTGCTGCTCAACGATTCCGCCTGGTACGGCGACAAGGCCGTCCACCGCCTGCGCCGGGACGTCCTCGACCATCCCGGCGTGGACACGCTCGTCGTCCTGCTCGGCCTCAACGACATCGGCTTCAGCGAGACGGACGAGCAGCCGACGTACAAACCGGCGCCGGTGGTGGAGGCGGAGGAACTGATCGCCGGACACCGGGAGTTGATACGGCAGGGCCGGGCGGCGGGGCTACGGGTGATCGGCGCCACCTTGCTGCCGTTCGGGGGCTCGGACCACTGGGGTGAGCACGGGGCCAAGGTGAGCCACGAGCTGAACGAATGGATCCGGTGCTCGGGGGAGTACGACGCGGTGGTGGACCTGAACCGGGCACTGGCCGACCCGGCGGATCCGGACCGGCTGCGGCCGTCGTACGACTTCGGCGATCACCTGCACCCGAACGACGCGGGGTACGAGGTGATGGCCGAAGCCGTCTCGGCGATCCTCTGATTAACCGGGCCAGTAGGTACGGGCCCAGGTCGTCGCGCCCGGCTGCGGCAGCCGCCTCGACGCGATGCGGGCCGGGTCCGCCCAGGAGTCACGGGGGGTGGGGGCGCCGGGCGGGATGGATGCCTCCGCCGCGGCGCGGGCGCGGACCACCGCCAGTGCGGCGGCCAGCTCCTCCGGTGTCGGGTTGCCCCGTAGGACCTTGATGTTCATGGTGGCTCCCAGCAGGCCTAGAGGGGGATGTTGCCGTGCTTCTTCGGAGGCAGGGATTCCCGCTTGGTGCGCAGCTGACGCAGACCGCGCACGACATGGCGGCGGGTCTCGGACGGCATGATCACCGCGTCGACGTAGCCGCGCTCGGCCGCGACATAGGGGTTGAGGAGGGCGTCCTCGTACTCCTGGATCAGCCGGGCGCGCACCGCCTCCAGGTCCTCGCCGCCGGCCTCCGCCTCGGCGATGGTGCGCCGGTGCAGGATGTTGACCGCGCCCTGGGCGCCCATGACGGCGATCTGGGCGGTCGGCCAGGCGAGGTTGAGGTCGGCGCCGAGGTGCTTGGAGCCCATGACGTCGTAGGCACCGCCGAAGGCCTTGCGCGTGATGACGGTGATGAGCGGGACCGTCGCCTCGGCGTAGGCGTAGATCAGCTTGGCGCCTCGGCGGATGATGCCGGTGTGCTCCTGGTCGACGCCCGGCAGGAAGCCGGGGACGTCGACGAAGGTGAGGACCGGGACGTTGAAGGCGTCGCAGGTACGCACGAAGCGCGCCGCCTTCTCCGAGGCGTCGATGTCCAGGCACCCGGCGAACTGCATCGGCTGGTTGGCGACGATGCCGACCGGGCGGCCCTCGACGCGGCCGTAGCCGGTGATGATGTTCGGCGCGAACAGCGGCTGCGTCTCGAAGAACTCGGCGTCGTCCAGGACGTGTTCGATCACCGCGTGCATGTCGTACGGCTGGTTCGCGCTGTCCGGCACGATCGTGTCCAGCTCGCGGTCCTCGTCGGTGAGGGAGAGGTCCGCCTCCTCCGGGAACGCCGGGGGCTCGCTGAGGTTGTTGGACGGCAGGTACGACAGCAGCTGCTTGACGTACTCGATGGCGTCCTTCTCGTCTCCGGCCATGTGATGTGCCACACCGGAGGTCGAGTTGTGGGTGCGGGCGCCGCCCAGCTCCTCGAAGCCGACGTCCTCGCCGGTGACCGTCTTGATGACGTCCGGGCCGGTGATGAACATGTGCGAGGTCTGGTCGACCATGACCGTGAAGTCGGTGATGGCCGGGGAGTAGACCGCGCCGCCCGCGCACGGGCCGACGACCAGCGAGATCTGCGGGATGACACCGGACGCGTGCGTGTTGCGGCGGAAGATCTCGCCGTACGCGCCGAGCGAGGCCACACCCTCCTGGATGCGGGCGCCGCCGGAGTCGTTGATGCCGATGACCGGGCAGCCGGTCTTCAGCGCGAAGTCCATGACCTTGACGATCTTCTGGCCGTAGACCTCGCCGAGGGCTCCGCCGAAGACCGTGAAGTCCTGGGAGAAGACGGCGACGGGCCGACCGTCGACGGTGCCGTAGCCGGTCACCACTCCATCTCCGTACGGGCGGTTCTTGTCGAGGCCGAAGTTCGTCGACCGGTGCCGGGCGAACTCGTCCAACTCGACGAACGAACCCTCGTCCATGAGCAGCTCGATGCGCTCACGGGCCGTCAACTTGCCCTTGGCGTGCTGTTTTTCGACGGCACGTGCGGAGCCGGCGTGCGTCGCTTCGTCGATACGACGCTGGAGATCCGCGAGCTTGCCCGCAGTGGTGTGAATGTCGATCGCTTCCGGCTCGGACATCGGGATCGCGGCTCCCTGCCTGCTCAAAAGGGGGGACGGTTACTCATCCGTAGAGTAGTGGCGGGCCTGGGAAACAGCAGTGCGGCGTTTCCCACACCTAGGGTGGCTTGCATGACGCCGCGAGATGCATCAGACGACAGCCGCTGGTCCGACCTGGACCGCCCGCCGCTCAACGGCGCCGCGCTGCGGCGCGGGCTCGTGCGGGAGGGCGGCCTGTGGCGCCGGGTGGAGGTGGTGCAGCGCACCGGCTCCACCAACACCGACCTGGTGGACCTGGCGACCGCGGGCAAGGCCGAGGAGGGCACGGTCCTGGTCGCCGAGGAGCAGACGGCCGGGCGGGGACGCCTGGACCGCGACTGGACGGCACCGCCCCGCTCCGGACTGTTCTTCTCCGTGCTGCTGAACCCGGCCGAGGTGCCGGTGGCCCGATGGGGCTGGCTGCCCCTGCTCACCGGGGTCGCCGTGGCGACGGGGCTGTCGCGGGCGGCGGGCGTCGACATGGCACTCAAGTGGCCGAACGACGTGCTGGTGACCGTCGGCGACGAGGAACGCAAGACCGGCGGCATCCTCGCCGAGCGGGCCGGGGAGGCCGGTGTCGTCATCGGCGTCGGCATCAACGTCACCCTGCGTGCCGACGAGTTGCCGGTGCCCCAGGCGGCCTCGCTGGCGCTGGCCGGGGCGGTGAGCACGGACCGGGACCCGCTGCTGCGGGGGGTGCTGCGGTCCCTGGAGGAGTGGTACGGGCGGTGGCGGGCCGCGGTGGGGGATCCGCTGGTCAGCGGGTTGCAGGAGACGTATGTGGCGGGGTGCGCGACGCTGGGGAAGGTGGTGCGGGCCGAGCTGCCGGGCGACCGGTCGATCACCGGGGAGGCGGTCGCCCTCGACGGCGACGGACGGCTCGTGCTGGCGACGGAGGAAGGCGTGCAGGAGCCGGTGGGGGCCGGGGACATCGTGCACCTGCGACCGGCGTGACCGAGCCGGCCCGGCCCGCCCCGTGACCGGGGACGAGGCCCGTCCCCACCTCGGACACCTCACCAGCGGAAGTACGGCACGGTCGGCTTTCTCTTACGGAGTGAGCTGGCGCACACCTGCCGTAAAGTGAAGGCCGGTCGATGACCGACCGCGGCAGATCGGAAGGGCAGCAGGCGTGACCGTCGACGACACGGGCTCCGGCACGGGCGCGGACGGCCGGGTGGACCCCCCTGCCGCCGAGTCCGGCGAGGATCCGCTCGCCCTGCGTCTGGAACAGCTCATCCTCGGCGCGGAGCGGCGCTACACCCCGTTTCAGGCGGCCCGTAGCGCCGGGGTCTCCATGGAGCTCGCGTCCCGCTTCTGGCGGGCCATGGGCTTCGCCGACATCGGGCAGGCCAAGGCGCTGACCGAGGCCGACGTACTGGCGCTCAGGCGCCTCGCCGGTCTCGTCGAGGCGGGACTGCTCAGTGAGGCCATGGCGGTGCAGGTGGCGCGGTCCACCGGCCAGACCACGGCCCGGCTGGCCGAGTGGCAGATCGACTCGTTCCTGGAGGGCCTGACCGAGCCCCCGGAACCCGGCATGACGCGCACCGAGGTGACGTACCCGATCATCGAGCTGCTCCTGCCCGAGCTGGAGGAGTTCCTCGTCTACGTCTGGCGCCGCCAGCTCGCCGCCTCGGCCGGCCGGGTCATCCAGGCCGCCGACGACGAGGAGATGGTCGACCGGCGCCTCGCCGTGGGCTTCGCCGACCTGGTCGGGTTCACGCGGCTGACCCGGCGGATGGAGGAGGAGGAGCTCGGCGAACTCGTCGAGGCCTTCGAGACCACGGCGGCCGACCTGGTGGCCGCGCGCGGCGGACGGCTCATCAAGACGCTCGGCGACGAGGTGCTGTACGCGGCCGACGACGCCGGGGTCGCCGCAGAGATCGCCCTGCGCCTCATCGAGACGATGGCGGGCGACGAGACGATGCCCGAGCTGCGCGTCGGCATCGCCTTCGGCACGGTGACCACTCGTATGGGCGATGTGTTCGGTACGACCGTGAACCTCGCCTCCCGGTTGACGTCGATAGCCCCGCGCGACGCCGTCCTCGTCGACAGCGCGCTCGCCGAGGAGCTCATCCGAACGGGAGAGGCGCCGGCGTCCGAGGCGGAGGCGGCAGAGGCCGCGGCCGCCGCGGAGAAGGAGGGCGAGGAGCCGCCGGTGTACCGGTTCGCGCTCCAGCCGATGTGGCAGCGCCCGGTGCGAGGGCTCGGCGTGGTCGAGCCTTGGCTGTTGACGCGGAGGGCTGCCGCCGGGGGCGAGTGAGCGCCGCGGGGCAGTCGGGTGTCAGTTGTCGTTGGCCAGAGGGTCCACGCAGAGGCCGATGATCGGGACGCACACGTCCCCGTCGGGGTCGTCCGGCTGTGAGGCCGGGGGGCTCGTTGCGGGCGGGCTCGGTGTCGCAGTCCGCGGAGGGGGCGGCTGGGGTGCGTGGCCGGTCGGTGCGGTGGGGTCGGGTACGGGCGTGAGCGCCGAGGCGTCGGGCGTCGTACGGCCCTGATTGTCGGGCGGCGGCGTGGCCGAGGTGTTCGTGGTCGGTACGACGATCGTGCCCGTCGTCGGTGTCGCTCCCAGGCCGCCCATCGCGGACGTGGCCGACGGGCTCGGCTTCGGGGCGGGAGTGGGGAGAGCCGCGACGGCGTTGGTCGCGCTGTCCGTGTCCGTGCCGGGGGCCGGGGCGGGGTCGGCATCCGGTGTGCCGAGGCCGGTGACATGGGCGTCGGGTGTCAGGCGTACGAGGCTCAGGGCGCCGGCGGCCAGGGCGAGGCCGCCGGCCGCGAGGAGGGCCTTGCGGGGGCGGGGGCGGCGATGGCGGCCGCGAGCGCCGAAGAGGCGGCCGGCCGTCTCGGTTTCCGCCGGCGCCCGGCTCGCTTCCGAACTCCCCGCCGCCTCTCTCGCCTGCGGCTCTTGTGCCGTCCCACCCATCACGACCCCTCCCAACGCGCTCGCGCCCCCATTGCGCTGTGGCTCGCGCACGTTATGCGCTGTCGTTGGCGGTAGGGCGGGACTTGGGCGGGATGTCACTCGAACGGGGTGTCGGGACTCGACTCGGGAACCGCCCGTGGTGGGCCTTTCCCCGGCGGGGTCCGGCTGCGATGATCGGGGCGAGTGTTGTTAACCCGCGTTAACCGGAGGGCGTCATGACTGAGGAGCGGTACGGGGAGTACGTGCTGGTGCGGCGACACGGCGACGGGGTCGGGCATGTCGCGGAGCTCGTCCTGGACCGGCCCAAGGCCATGAACGCCGTCTCGACGGAGATGGCCCGCTCGATCGCGGGGGCGTGCGCCGCGCTGGGCGCGGACCGTGACGTACGGGTGGTCGTGCTGACCTCGACGCATGAGCGGGCGTTCTGCGTCGGGGCCGACCTGAAGGAGCGCAACTCCTTCAGTGACGCGGATCTGGTGCGCCAGCGGCCGGTGGCGCGGGGGGCCTACACGGGGGTGCTGGAGCTGCCGGTGCCGACCGTCGCGGCCGTGCACGGCTTTGCGCTGGGGGGTGGCTTCGAGCTGGCGTTGTCGTGCGACGTGATCGTGGCCGACGGTACGGCCGTGGTGGGGCTGCCGGAGGTGTCCGTCGGGGTGATCCCGGGCGGCGGCGGGACGCAGCTGCTGCCCCGGCGGGTGGGCGCGGCCCGGGCGGCGGAGCTGATCTTCACGGCACGGCGGGTCGAGGTCGCCGAGGCGCGGGAGCTGGGGCTGGTGGACGTGCTCGTGGAGGACGGGCGCGACCGGGAGGAGGCCCTGGCCCTGGGTGCCCGGATGGCGGCGAACTCGCCGGTCGGGCTGCGCGCCGCCAAGCGGGCCCTGCGTCTGGGGCACGGGCTGGATCTACGGGCCGGTCTGGAGGTCGAGGACGCGGCGTGGCGTGCGGTGGCGTTCTCGGGGGACCGGGCGGAGGGGGTGGCGGCCTTCAACGAGAAGCGGAGGGCGCAGTGGCCGGGGGAGTGAGGGGGCTGGGCTGAATCCCTTGTGACCTCCCCGTTCGCCACGCCAACGTCCCAAATCTGGGCAAAACTCCCTAGCCTGGAGTGATGGGTGAGGACAGACGGCTCGCGGCCGTGGTGGCGTTGGCGCAGGGGATGGCAGCGGCGCACACCCCGCGTGAGTCCTGGCGGGCGGCGGCGCTCGGGGCGTGTCGGGCGTTGGTCGGGAGCTTTGCCGCGCTGTCGGTGTGGGAGCGGGAGCTCGGGCGGCTGCGGGTGCTGGTGAACGTGGGGGACCGTGCCCGGGGCGAGGAGGAGTTCCCGGGCGACGAGACCTATCCCGTGCACCAGTTCCCGGAGATCACCGAGTTCCTGCACGAGCGGTGGGTCGCCGGCGGTGAGCCCAACGCCTGGGTCGAGACGGCCGAGGGGCCCGCCGCCGGGCATCCCGAGTACATCCATCAGCGGGTCGCCGCGCTACGGCGCCGGGGACGGGGGTGCTGTGTCGTCGCGCCGATCGTGCTGAACGGGCGGGCCTGGGGGGAGCTGTACGTCGCCCGGTCCGCCGGGGCGCCGGTCTTCGACCGTGGGGACGCCGACTTCGCGACCGTTCTCGCCTCTGTCGTGGCCGCCGGGCTGGCGCAGAGCGAGCGGCTGGAGGAGGCCCGGCGGCTGGCGTTCACCGACGCGCTGACCGGGCTCGCGAATCGGCGGGCCGTCGATGTGCGGCTGGAGGAGGCGATCGAGCGGCATCGCGGTCAGGGTGTCGTCGTCAGTCTCGTGGTGGCCGACCTCAACGG
This sequence comes from Streptomyces sp. NBC_01092, assembly GCF_045039535.1. Classification (NCBI taxonomy): domain Bacteria; kingdom Bacillati; phylum Actinomycetota; class Actinomycetes; order Kitasatosporales; family Streptomycetaceae; genus Streptomyces; species Streptomyces sp. NBC_01092. The sequence continues at coordinate 6,711,850 of NZ_CP108659.1, forward strand.
GCTCAAGCGCGTCAACGACACCTGTGGGCATGCCGTGGGGGACCGGTTGCTGGAGCGGTTCGGGTCGGTGTTGTCGCTGTGCGGCGCGATGTTGCCGGGGGCTCTGGCCGCTCGGCTCGGCGGGGACGAGTTCTGTCTGCTGGTGGTCGGGTCGCCTGCCGACGACGTGGTGAAGGCGGCGGATGAACTGTGCCGTCGTGCGGGGGAGTTGGAGCTGGGGGAGGGCGTGGCGTGCGGGGTCGCGTCGACGGAGGATCCCATCGGGCCGGTGCGTTCCGCTCGGCGGTTGTTCCGGCTGGCTGATGCGGCGCAGTACCAGGCCAAGGCGGTCCGGGCGGAACGGGCCGTGGTGGCGGGGCGGGAGGGGCCGGACGATCCGGTGGTGCGGCTCGCTGACGCGGAGCCGTCGGGGGAGGGGGCTGTGGAGCGGCGTCGGTTCCGGGGACGGCTGCCTTGACGGTGCGCGCACGCGCCCCCGCGTTGTAAGGGGTGTACCGCTCATCCACTAGTGACATCTTCGTCTTCAGTGCGTACGCTCCTGAATATGGATATGCACACTGTGGTGGTGGGGAAGTCCGGGGTCACCGCGTCCGACGTTCTTGCCGTGGCGCGGGGCGGGGCGCGCGTCGAGTTGTCGGGCGAGGCCGTCGCGGCTCTCGCGGCGGCCCGCGGGATCGTGGACGCGCTGGCGGCCAAGCCCGACCCGGTCTACGGCGTCTCCACCGGCTTCGGTGCCCTGGCGACCCGGCACATCAGCCAGGAGCTGCGGGCCCAGCTGCAGCGCAACATCGTCCGTTCGCACGCCGCCGGCATGGGGCCGCGTGTGGAGCGCGAGGTCGTACGGGGCCTGATGTTCCTGCGGCTCAAGACCGTCTGCTCGGGGCACACGGGTGTGCGTCCCGAGGTCGCGCAGACCATGGCCGATGTCCTCAACGCCGGTATCACGCCCGTCGTTCACGAGTACGGGTCCCTCGGGTGCTCCGGTGACCTCGCTCCTCTGTCGCACTGCGCGCTGACGCTGATGGGGGAAGGCGACGCCGAGGGCCCGGACGGCGTCGTGCGGCCCGCCGGTGAGCTGCTCGCCGCGCACGGCATCGCGCCGGTCGAGCTGCGCGAGAAGGAGGGCCTCGCCCTCCTCAACGGCACCGACGGCATGCTCGGCATGCTCGTCATGGCCCTCGCCGATCTGGACACGCTCTACAAGTCCGCCGACGTCACCGCCGCACTGAGCCTCGAAGCGCTGCTCGGGACCGACAAGGTCCTGGCGCCCGAGCTGCACGCCATCCGGCCGCACCCGGGTCAGGGCGCCTCCGCCGCCAACATGCTGGCCGTGCTGCAGGGTTCGGCGCTGACCGGGCATCACCAGGACGACGCGCCCCGCGTGCAGGACGCGTACTCGGTGCGCTGTGCGCCGCAGGTCGCCGGCGCCGGCCGCGACACCATGGCGCACGCGCGGCTCGTCGCCGAGCGGGAGCTCGCCTCGGCCGTGGACAATCCCGTCGTGCTGCCTGACGGGCGCGTCGAGTCCAACGGCAACTTCCACGGGGCACCCGTCGCCTACGTCCTCGACTTCCTCGCCATCGCCGTCGCCGATCTCGCGTCCATCGCCGAGCGCCGTACCGACCGGCTGCTCGACAAGAACCGCAGCCACGGGCTGCCGCCCTTCCTCGCCGACGACCCGGGTGTCGACTCGGGGCTGATGATCGCCCAGTACACCCAGGCCGCCCTGGTCAGCGAGCTGAAGCGGCTGGCCGTGCCCGCCTCCGCGGACTCGATCCCGTCGTCCGCCATGCAGGAGGACCACGTCTCCATGGGCTGGTCCGCGGCCCGCAAGCTGCGCACGGCCGTGGACAACCTCACGCGCGTCCTCGCGATCGAGCTCTACGCCGCCACCCGCGCCATAGAGCTGAGGGAAGGGCTCGCCCCGGCTCCGGCCTCACAGGCGGTCATCGACGCCGTACGGGCCGCCGGTGTGCAGGGTGCGGGACCGGACCGGTTCCTGGCGCCCGACCTCGCCGCGGCCGACGCGTTCGTGCGGGCCGGGGAGCTGGTCACGGCGGCCGAGAAGGTCACCGGCCCGCTGCAGTGACATGGAAGGGGGCCCTGTCGTGTCCGTTCGAGCACCGAGGACGGACAACGGCAGGGCCCCTGCGCGTTACTTCAGCTTCGTCGCCTGCGCGTCGATGATCGTGGCCGGGACGTCGTACGCCTTGTCCGTCATCATCAGACCGAGGTTCATCGTGTAGTACGTGGCGATGGTGCTGCCGTGGCGGACGACCTCGAAGTGCGTGGTGCCGACGTCGCCGTCCTCCAGGTCGCTCTTCATGACGAACGCGATCGACTCGTCACCGGCCCCGGACGCCTTCTCCTCGGTGACCGAGGTGGTCTTCTGCTCCTCGCCCTGCATGACCGCGGGGAAGCCCTTGGAGCAGTTCTTCACCGCGTCCGACACGGACTTGAAGGTGTCCTCGGCGCCGGAACCGTCGTACGAGGACAGTCCCACGACGGTCATGTCGAGGCTCATCGCGTTCGTGAGCGAGTCCTCGATCTCGTCCGCGCTCAAGTCGTCGAGCGACTTGGAGGGCTTGTCGGTGGGCTTCTTCCTGTCCTGCGTGGCGATGACGGCGGTGTCCGAGACGGCCGCCTCGCCGGGCGGCAGACCGCCCATGGTGTAGGCGAGCGGCCGGCACTGCTCGTCGCTGCTCTTGATCTCGTCCTTGGACGGCAGCCGCTTGCCGGTCGCGTCCACCTTGTAACCCTCGACATCGCCCTGGGCGATGATCGCCTTCTTCAACTCCGCGGCGCTGAGCGCCTTCGCGTCCGAACTGCCGGACTCCCCACCGCAAGCCGTGGCAAGGGCGAGCGTCAGCGCACTCACGACAACCGTGGCGGCTGCACGCACGCCCGATGATCTCTTCATGGGCGGACTATGAAGCCCAGGTCAAAGGGTCGTCAAACGAATTTAAAAGCCCAGGCGTTCGCGGCGGACCGAGTAGGCGATGAAGCCCGCGCCGAGGGTGAGGAACAGCGTCCCGCCGACGACGTACGGCGTGGTGTCGAAGCTTCCGGTGTCGGCGAGCCGGGTGTCCTGCGCGGTGGTGCCGTCCGCGGTGCTGTCGGCCGCGCCCTCGGAGGTGGCCCGCGCCTGCTGGGTGACCTGGGTCGTGGGGGTGGCCGAGGGCTCAGTTCTCGCCGGGTCGCCGCCCGTTGCGTTCGCGGAGGGCACGAACCACAGGGCGCCCAGCAGGGCCCCCGCGGCGGTGGCGGTCAGCAGCGATCGGCGTGCGGTGGACGACGATCGGTGAGCGGCGGACACGGAATATCGATCCCCTTGTGGCGCTGGCGAATTGGCCGTGTGGGGCGATGTTAGTGAAAATCGCGGGTCACGGGAAAGTCACGGGAGGAATGCGCCGTACGCTCCGGGCATGAGTACACCAGAAACATCACGTTTTGTACGGCTTCGCGTGGAACTCGTTCTCGAAGTGGACGACGCGGACGCCGTCACCAAGGCCGCTCTGCGGCGCATCTCCGACGACGCGACGGTGCCGGTCGACGAGCGGGCCCACGCCGAGAGCGCTGTGACGGAAGACACTGCGGAGGCCCTCGCGTATCTGGTTGATCCGTTCGACCTGGTCAGCGAGGTACCGGGGGTCGAGCTCGCCCAGGCCTCCTGGTCGAGCGAGCGTATCGAGTACGACCCGGATTCGCCGGACTGGGACCTCGACGAGGATGATGGCGAGGAGGACTTCGACGGCGAGGGGGCCGCGAGGGTCGGCTGAGGCTTCTTGGGGAATTCGTGACCCCGGGCGGCAACCGCCGCCCGGGGTTTCGTCGTCTCATGCTGCGCACTGACCGACATCCGCACCACGCGCCCCGGCGGAAGTGGCGTGCCCCACACATTCAAGGGATGTGGAACGGGACGAACCGGTCGTAGCGTTGAAGATTCTTACGGGGACTCTCGGGGTTTTGGGGATTCGGGAAAGATGGAGAAGCGTGTGATGACGAACAGTAGGCGGCGCAAGGGCCTGACGGTCGCGTCCGCACTGCTCGGCGGTGTCCTGGTGCTCTCGGCCTGCTCCGGCGGCGGCGACGCCTCCGCGAGCGACGGCGACACCTCGCAGGCCAAGGTCGACGAGGCGGCCGCGAAGAAGACCTCCGAGGCCCAGATCAAGATCACGCCAGAGGACGGCACCGACAACGCCTCCATCAACAGCTCCGCCGTCACCGTGAGCAAGGGCTCGCTCACCGAGGTGAAGATGACGACCGCCGAGGGCGCCGCGGTCGAGGGCGCGATATCCGCCGACAAGGCGAGCTGGAAGCCCAACGCCCAGCTGGAGCGCTCGACCACCTACAAGGTCGCGGTGACCGCGAAGGACGCCAAGGGCCTGGAGGCCCACGAGAACGCCTCCTTCACCACGGTCTCCCCGGACAACAGCTTCCTCGGCTACTTCACGCCGGAGGACGGCTCCACCGTCGGTGTCGGCATGCCGGTGTCGATCAACTTCGACAAGTCGATCACCAACAAGGCGGCCGTCCAGAAGGGCGTCACCGTCTCCACCACCAGCGGCCAGGAAGTCGTCTGCCACTGGTTCAACGACACCCGCATGGACTGCCGGCCCGACGAGTACTGGAAGGGTGGCTCGACCGTCACCCTGAAGATGGCCCTGGACGGCGTCGAGGGCGCCGACGGTGTCTACGGCGTCCAGGAGAAGACGGTCACCTTCAAGATCGGCCGCAACCAGGTCAGTTACGTCGACGCGAAGACCAAGCAGATGAAGGTCACGCAGGACGGCAAGACGATCAAGACCATCCCGATCTCGGCCGGTTCGCCGGAGAACAAGACCTACCAGGGCATCATGGTGATGTCCGAGAAGTTCAAGGAGACGCGCATGAACGGCGCGACCGTGGGCTTCACGGACGACGACGGCAAGGGCGAGTACGACATCAAGGACGTGCCGCACGCCATCCGCCTCAGCAGCTCCGGCACCTTCATCCACGGCAACTACTGGGGTGCCAAGTCCATCTTCGGCAGCGTGAACACCAGCCACGGCTGCGTGGGCCTGTCGGACACGAAGGGCGCCAACGACAAGGGCGTTGCGGGCTACTGGTTCTACAACAACTCCATCGTCGGTGACGTCGTGGTCGTCCAGAACACCGGCGACAAGACGATCGCGCCGGACAACGGCCTCAACGGCTGGAACATGGACTGGGCGCAGTGGAAGGCCGGTTCGGCCGTCTGACAGCTGCCTCACAACCAACCGATGCCGCCCTCAGGGGCGGCATCGGCGTTTCCGGGGGCGGTCCCAGGCTTCTCATCCTCCTCTTATTCCGGCCTTATCCCTTCATCACGCGTTGTCCCTAGCTTGCGGCCCATGTTCTTCACCTACCTGAGGCGCGAGCTGCGCCGCCGCAGAAAGGCGGCCCTCGTCGTCGCCTCCGGACTCGCGCTGGGTATCGCGCTGGTCATCGTCGTCACCTCCGTGTCCTCCGGCATGAGCAAGGCCCAGGACAAGGTCCTGCAGTCCCTGTACGGCCTGGGCACGGACATGACCGTCACCAAGGCCGCCGAGCCCGCGGCGAGCACTTCCGAGCGCCCGCGCTTCCAGTTCGACGCGCAGGAGGACGGCTCCGACGAGGAGCAGTCCACCGACCGCGTCATGGTCCAGGGCTTCCAGACCCTGTCGGCCTCGACCGTGACCAAGGTCGGCTCGCAGAGCGGCGTGTCCGACGTCGTCGGCGGGCTGAGCCTTCAGGTCGTCAAGGTCAGCGGGCAGTTCACGCGGGGCCAGTTCCAGCAGGACCAGAGCAGCGGCGGGGGGCAGGGCGGCGGGCCCGGGCAGGGCGGGGGCAGCAGCCAGCCGCAGGGCGAAGTGCGCGGCGGTGGCGCCGATTTCGACGTCAACAACTACTCCGTCTACGGCGCCGATGTCACCAAGCCGGCGCTCGGACCGCTGACCTCGTCGAAGATCACCAGCGGTCGTACGTTCAAGTCGACGGAGACCGACGCCAAGGTCGTCGTCGCCGACACCTCGTACGCCAAGGAGAAGAAGCTCAAGGTCGGCTCGACCGTCACCGTCAAGGGCACCAAGTTCAAGGTGATCGGCATCGCCACGCCGGACAGCGGGGACGCGGCCGCCAACCTCTACATCCCGCTGAAGCAGGCGCAGACGCTCGCCGACGCGAAGGACAAGGTCACCACGATCTACGTCAAGGCGGCGGACTCCCAGCGGATCGACTCCGTCAAGTCGGCCATCCAGAAGAACATTTCCGGTACGACGGTGACGACCTCCGCGGATCTCGCGGACACGGTGTCCGGCTCCCTGTCGACGGCGTCCTCCCTCGCGACGAGTGTCGGCAAGTGGCTCTCGATCGCGGTGCTCGTGGCCGCGTTCCTGGTCGCCGGCCTGCTCACCTCCTCTGCCGTCTCGCGCCGGGTGCGGGAGTTCGGCACGCTGAAGGCGCTGGGGTGGAAGTCGGGGCGGGTGACCGGTCAGGTGGTCGGTGAGGCGGTCGTGAACGGGCTGCTGGGCGGGGCGCTGGGTATCGCGCTGGGCCTGGCGGGCGCGTACGTCGTGACGGCGATCAGCCCGACGCTTCAGGCCCAGCTGGGCGGCGGCACCGGGGGCGGTGGCGGTATGGGCGGCGGCCCGGGTGGCGGTGGCCCCGGCCGGCAGACCGCGAGCACGACGCTCGACGTCGCCCTGACGGCACCGGTGAGCCTTACGACGGTCGCGCTGGCGGTCGGCCTGGCGGTGACGGGCGGGCTGATCGCAGGCGCGTTCGGCGGCTGGCGCGCGTCGAGGCTCCGCCCGGCGGACGCACTGCGCCGCGTCGAGTAGGTGACGTCGGCGGGGGCTGGGCGGGGGCAGGCCGCGCAACCCGGCGCCAACGGGGCGCCGCCCTCTTTGGGACGGGCGCCGCCCCGGGCGGCACGCGTGCCCGCGGCTTGAGCGAGCCTGCACGCCCGCGACTTGGCGGACCGGTGCTGCAACGCCCTCAGGGGCGCAGGGAACTGGGCGCCCGGTCCCACGCACCCGCAGCCAAAGACGCTGCCCGCGGCTTGGCAGACCGGGACTGCAACCCCCTCAGGGGCGCGGGGAACTGCGCGACCAGCCCCCGCTCACCCGCAGTCGACACACGATTCGCACCACCCCCGAACCTCTCCCAGGAGCCACCCACCATGTACGACCTCAGAAACGTCACCAAGCTCTACACCCGGGGCAAGGACACCGTGCACGCCCTTGAGGGCGTCGATCTCACCATCGCCGACGGGGACCGGCTCGTCATCCAGGGCCCCACCGGCGGTGGCAAGTCCACCCTCCTCCAGATGCTGGGCGGTCTGGACCGTCCGACCTCCGGTGAAGTCGTCCTCGACGGGACCGACTTGGCCAAGCTCTCCGAGACCCGGCTGACAAGGGTCCGCAGCGAGAACATCGGCTTCGTCTTCCAGTCCTTCAACCTCATCCCGACCCTCACCGCGCAGGAGAACGTCGAGACCGCCCTCGTCCCCCTCGGCATCAAGGCGAAGGACCGCCGCGAGCGGGCCGCCGAGGCGCTGACGTCCGTCGGCCTTGGCGAACGGCTCGGACACCTCCCGTCCGAGATGTCCGGCGGCCAGCAGCAGCGCGTCGCCATCGCCCGCGCACTCGTCAAGGAACCGAAGGTGCTGCTCGCCGACGAACCCACCGGAAACCTCGACGAGTCGATGCGCGACGAGATCATGGACGTACTCGAACGCATGTGGAAGGAACTGGGACTGACCTTCATCATGGTCACCCACGACTCGGCGATCGCGAAGAAGGCCCCGCGGCTGGCCACCATTCGCAAGGGCCGCATCAGTGTCAAGGAGAACGCGGGGGCGTAACCCGGCGACTGCGTAACGGAGTTCGCGCCGTCGCGTAACAGTCGACCGGCGTCCTTCTTACCTTCTTCTCATCTCTTGAGGTGTCTGATCGCCCCTCGGCATACTCCGTATTCCGGGGGGCGGCGCGCATGTGGAGGAGACCTCCCCCGGCCGGGCGAACGGGGAAATTCGCCCGGACCTTCTGCAAGGGGGAAACTTGCGCAGCAAATTCAATAGAGCATGCGCGGCCACTGTCGCCACGGCGGCCGCCGTAGCCCTCGCCGCGGGCATGACCAGCCCGGCGTCGGCCGAACCGGAGCAGCGCCCGTCCGGCGCCGCGCCCTCGCTCACGTCCCCCCACCGCATCACCCTGATCACGGGTGACCGGGTGTCCGTCGACTCCAAGGGCCGCGTGGTCGGCCTGGAGCGGGCGAAGGGGCGCGAGCACATACCCGTACAGATACGCCAGGCCTACGGGCACACCCTCGTGATCCCGGCCGACGCCGCCCGCCTGCTCGCCACCGGCAAGCTCGACCAGCGGCTGTTCGACATCACCGAGCTGGGCAAGTCCGCGACCCGCACCTCCCAGGCCAAGGGCCTGAAGGTCATCGTCGGCTACCAGGGCGCCGCGGCCGGCGCCAAGGCCGACGTCCGTGACGCGGGCAAGCTGCGTCGCACCCTGAAGTCCCTGAACGCGGACGCGGTACAGACCCCGCACCAGGACGCCCCCGAGCTGTGGGCCGCGCTCACCAACGGCGACAGGGCGGCCTCCGGCATCGCGCACATCTGGCTGGACGGCGTCCGCAAGGCCAGCCTCGACAAGTCCGTGCCGCAGATCGGCGCCCCCAAGGCATGGGAGGCCGGCTACGACGGCAAGGGCGTCAAGATCGCCGTCCTGGACACCGGCGTCGACGCGACCCACCCGGACCTCAAGGACCAGGTGATCGCGGCCAAGAACTTCACGCCGGCCGCCACAGCCGAGGACAAGGTCGGCCACGGTACGCACGTCGCGTCCATCGCGGCCGGCACCGGCGCTGCATCTCCCGCAGGGTCCCGCGGCAAGTACAAGGGTGTCGCGCCCGGCGCCGACATCCTCAGCGGCAAGGTCCTCGACGACACCGGCTCCGGCGACGACTCCGGCATCATCGCCGGCATGGAGTGGGCCGCCGAGCAGGGCGCCCAGGTCGTCAACCTCAGCCTCGGCGGCATGGACACGCCGGAGATCGACCCGATGGAGGCGATGGTCAACAAGCTGTCCGCCGACAAGGGCATCCTCTTCGCCATCGCGGCCGGCAACTCCGGCCCGGAGACGGTCGGTTCGCCCGGCAGCGCCGAGGCCGCGCTGACCGTCGGCGCCGTCGACGACAAGGACGCGCTCGCGCCCTGGTCCAGCACCGGCCCGCGGGTCGGCGACGGCGCGATCAAGCCGGACGTGACCGCGCCGGGCGTGGCCATCACGGCCGCGTCCGCCAAGGGCAGCCTCATCGAGCAGGAGGTCGGCGAGAATCCGCCGGGCTATCTGACCATCGAGGGCACGTCCATGGCGACCCCGCATGTCGCGGGCGCCGCGGCGATCCTGAAGCAGCAGCACCCGGACTGGACGTACGCCGAGCTGAAGGGCGCGCTGACCGGTTCCGCCAAGGGCGGCAAGTACACGCCGTTCCAGCAGGGTTCGGGCCGTATCCAGGTCGACAAGGCCATCAAGCAGTCCGTGATCGCCGACCCGGTGTCGGTGAGCTTCGGCACGCAGGCGTGGCCCCACACCGACGACAAGCCCGTCACCAAGCAGCTGACGTACCGCAACCTCGGTACGAAGGACGTCACGCTCCAGCTCTCCTCGACGGCCACCAACCCCGGGGGCCAGGCGGCTCCGGCCGGCTTCTTCAAGCTCGCCGCGACGAAGGTGACGGTCCCGGCGGGCGGCAAGGCCTCCGTCGGCTTCACCGTCGACACCAAGCTGGGCGGCACGGTCGACGGCGCGTACTCCGCGTACGTCACGGCCACCGGCGACGGCCAGAGCGTCCGCACGGGCGCCGCGGTGCAGCGTGAGGTCGAGTCGTACGACGTCACCGTCAAGCACATCGGCAGGGACGGCAAGCCGGCCCCCGAGTACAACACCGCCCTGCTCGGCTTCTCGGGCCTGGCGGCGAACCGGGGCTACCAGGTTCCGCTCGCCGAGACCGGCGTCACCAAGATGCGGCTGCCCAAGGGCTCGTACCTGCTGGACGCCTGGATCGCCAAGGACTGGGTGAACCTTGAGGGCGGCCTCGACTGGCTGGTCCAGCCGAAGCTGAACGTCACCAAGAACACCTCCGTGACGATCGACGCCCGCACGACGAAGTCGGCCGACATCACCGTGCCGGACGCGCAGGCCAAGCAGGTCCTCGCCAGCAGCAACTACTTCTACGACCCGGCGGGCATCGGCATCGGCGTCGGCCTCGACTCCTACGCCAACCTGCGCATGGCGCACCTCGGCCCGGAGGCCCCGACCGGTCTGACCCAGACCTGGAACGGCCAGTGGACCAAGGGCGCCGGCGCCGAGTACGACGTCGCCACCACCGCCAAGGTCAAGAAGATCCAGGGCGACAAGGTCCGCCACTTCAAGGCGGGCGAGCTCGCCAAGGTGACGAACCGCCTCGGTGCCTCGGCGTCCAACAAGACCGGCGCCCTGCTCCCGCTGGGCCTCTTCCCCGACGACGTCGTGTTCGGCACGGCGATCGAGCAGAAGCTGCCGGGTACGCGGACGATGTACCTGTCGACGTCGGAGAAGATCCAGTGGACGTTCGACTTCGAGCAGCGCGCCGGCCAGGACGCCGACGGCTTCCCGATCGTCGACGGGTACTACACGCTGGGCGATCCGCAGACCTTCAAGGCGGGCCAGAGCTACTCGAAGACCTTCAACACCGCGGTCTTCGGCCCGCACATCAACAAGGACTTCGGGCTGTTCCGTGAGGGCAACGACATCTACGGCTTCCTGCCGCTGTTCGCCGACGGCAGCAAGCACGCGGGCTCGTCCGCCTTCAGCGCGGTGAGCACGAGCCTGTACCGCAATGGCACCAAGCTCGCCACCAACGACGACCCGCTGTTCGGCGAGCAGATGTTCCGGGTCCCGGCCGCGGACGCGGAGTACAAGCTGACGACCTCGGTCAAGCGCAGCGTCAAGGTCGCCGCCGCCTCCACGCGGATCGACGCGAGCTGGACCTTCCGCTCCAAGAAGTCCGCCGCCGAGCGCGTCACACTCCCGGCCTCCACCGTCCGCTTCAACGCGAGCACCGGCCTGGACAGCCGGGTCGAGGCCGACAAGAAGGTGACGTTCCCGGTCAGCGTCGTCGGCGCGGCCGCCGGCGCCAACCTCAAGTCGCTGCACGTGTACGTGTCGTACGACTACGGCCAGACCTGGAAGAAGCTCGAGGTCAAGGACGGAAAGATCACCGTGAAGAACCCGGCGAAGGGGAAGGGCATCTCCTTCCACGCCAAGGTCGCCGACAAGAAGGGCAACAAGGCGACGATCTCGATCTACAACGCGTACTACGGCAAGTAGGCGCCGAGCGAAGGCCCTGGGCGTCAGCCCGTCGTCCAGGGCCGGAGCTTCTCCGGGTTCCGCACCGCCCACACCTGCCTGACTCGGTCGCGGGAGCCTCGGACGCGTGAATACGGCGGCGGGCCGACGAGGCCAGCTGGCGGCAGGCCGCCGGCGTACGGCCGACGATCTGCTCCGGAATCCACTCGCCCACGTAGCTCTCGCGCCGCACCCGCACCGAGCCGAGCAGGTCGAGGCAGAGGGGACAAAGTGGCCCTGGAACTCGACATCGCGATGATCCGGCGAGCCTGAGTCGGCGGAGGACGAGCGTCCGCTCGAATTTCGTGTTTCGGTGAGGCCATGACGGCTCACACGGTCGAATACATCAGATACCGCATCCCCGAGCAGAAGTCGGCGGAGTTCCTGGCCGCCTACACCCGCGCCGCGGCCCAGCTGGCCGCCTCGCCCCATTGCGTCGACTACGAACTCGCCCGCTGCGAGGAGGACTTCGAGCACTTCATCCTGCGCATCACCTGGACGTCGACGGACGATCACATCGAGGGATTCCGCAAGTCGGAGCTGTTCCCCGACTTCCTCGCCGAGATCCGCCCGTACATCACGCACATAGAGGAGATGCGCCACTACAAGCCGACGACGGTCCGCGGCGCCGGCGCCTCCGTGCCCACGCTGTACGCCTGGGCGGGCGGGGCGGAGGCGTTCGCCCGGCTGACGTCGGCCTTCTACGACAAGGTGCTCAAGGACGACCTGTTGTCCCCGCTGTTCGCGGGCCTGGACCCGCACCACGCGGAACACGTGGCGCTCTGGCTCGGCGAGGTCTTCGGCGGCCCGCCCGCCTACTCCGAGACCCAGGGCGGCCACGGCCACATGGTCGCCAAGCACATGGGCCGCGGGATCACCGAGCCCCAGCGCCGCCGCTGGGTCAACCTGATCCAGGACGCGGCGGACGAGGCGGGCCTGCCGACGGACGCCGAGTTCCGCTCGGCGTTCCTGGCGTACGTGGAGTGGGGGACCCGGCTGGCGGTCTACTTCTCGGGCCCGGACGCGGCACCGCCCGCGGAGCAGCCGGTGCCGCGGTGGAACTGGGGGGCGGCGCCGCCGTATCAGGGGTGACGCTCGGCGCGAGGCATGACCTCGTGAGAAGCGGTACGGAGTGAGCGCTCACTCCGGCAGGTCCTCCCGCCCCAGTCGCTCCGCCAGGAACTCCTCCCACGTCCGCTTCCCGACCTCCGCCCCCTCCAGCGTCAGGTTCGCCCCCGCCCGGTACGCCCGACCCGCCTTGCCGGGGATGCGGACCGGCAGGGACGGGCGGGTGCGCCTGCCGCTGAGGTGGAGGTAGGGGCGGGCCAGGGACGGGAGGTCGTAGAGCCTCGGGCCCGTCATGTCGGGGACCGGGCCGGACGGGGTGCCGAGCGTCAACTCGGCCAGGCGGGCGGCCACTTCGCCGGAGTCGACCGGCTGGAGGCGGAGGCCGCCGGGGGAGGGGAGGACCGGCAGCCGCGTCATCTGCCGCACCATCTTCAGTGTCAGGTCGTGGAACTGGGCCGCCCGCAGGGTCGTGAAGGGGATCCCGGAGTCGGCCACCGTCCGCTCCGCCGCCAGCTTCATCCGCAGCCAGGCCAGCGGGACCCGGTCCGCGCCGACGACGGAGATGTACACGAGGTGGCCGACGCCGGCGCGGGCCGCCGCGCGCACCAGGTTGCGGGTCGCCACCTCGTCGCCCTTCGGGCCGCCCGCCAGATGCAGGATCGTCGCGGCGCCCGCCACCGCCGCCTCGACGCCCTCGTCCTTCATCAGGTCGCCGGTGACGTACTCGACGCCGGGCTCGGGTGCGCGCTCCCGGCGGCTGAGGACGCGCACCTCGTGGCCCGCCGCCCGCAGCAGCGGGACCACATGGCCGCCGAGAGTGCCCGTACCGCCTGTGACCAGGATCGTTGATGTCATGACCGCTCCGCTTCCCTCGCGTTGTGGTGTGCCTGCGCCGGTATGACGCCGGGCGGAGCGGTGATGTGACAGGCGGGCGGCGGTGGTCGGTCAGCCGCCGCTGCCGTACGGCCTCGTCAGGATCTCCAGGTTGTGGCCGTTCGGGTCGTCGAAGTAGGTGCCTCGGCCGCCGTCGTTGCGGTTGATCTCGCCGGGGCGGCGGTGGTACGGGTCGGCCCAGTACGTCAGGCCGGCCTCCCGAATCCGGCCGAAGATGCTGTCGAAGTCGTCCTCCGACACCAGGAACGCGTAGTGCTGCGGCGTGATCGCGCCGGGTGAGTCGAGGTAGTGCAGGGTCACACCGTTGGGGATCTCGACCGGGATGAAGGGGCCGTACTGCGGGCTCACCTCCAGGCCCAGGATGTCGGCCAGGAACCGGGCCGACTCCTTCTTGTCGCGCGCGGCGACGATGGTGTGGTTGAGCTGGACGGTCATCGGGGCTGCCTCCTCGTGTGCACGGTTCGGACGGGCTCCATTGCCTTCACGCTAGGCAGGGCCGCCGTGCGGCACATCGGTCGCAGGGAGGGTGCGGGCCTACTCCTTGGGTCCTGCGACCCCGGGGTCCCGAGTTCCGTACGTGATTCAACCGGTTAAGGTAAGCCTTGCCTTATTAACTACTTGATCGTTGAATCGATCGCGGGAGTCGTCGTGCGCGCAGTCTCAGTGAGGGCCGTCCTGGCCACGGTCGTCGTCGCAGGGGTGCTCGCCGGCTGCTCGTCCTCGGGCGACAGCGGTGACGGCGCCAAGAAGCAGGAAGGCTCGCGCAACCAGGTCATCGGATCCGCCGACGGCGACGGGCCCTCCGCCGCGCCCAGCGCGCTCGCCGCCGGCATGGGCGCCGACACCGACGAGGACGGCGCATTCCCGCGCACGGTCAAGCACTTCCAGGGCAGTACGACCGTCAAGGCCGAGCCGCGCAAGGTCGCCGTCCTCAGCACCGGGCAGCTCGACGACCTGCTCTCCCTCGGCATCGTGCCCACGGCCACCAGCCGCGCCGACAACGCCGGCCTCGTCCCCGGCTACCTCGCCGACGCCTTCCCCAAGGACAAGGCACGGCTCGCCGCGATGACCGACGTGGGCACCCGGCAGGCGCCCAACCTCGAAACGCTGGCCACCGCCAAGCCCGACCTGATCCTCGCCAACGACTCCCTCGGCGACCTCTACCCCAAGCTGTCGAAGATCGCGCCCACCGTGATCACCGCCGGCAACGGCATCAACTGGAAGCGCGACCTGCTGCTCGTCGGCGAAGCCGTCGGCAAGGGGCAGGCGGCGCAGGACCTGCTGGACGGCATCACCGCCGACGCCGGGGCGTTGGGCAAGGCGATCGAGGGGGATCCGGCCGTCTCCATGGTGCGGTTCACGCCTGACCGGACCCGGATGTTCGGGGTCTCGTCGTTCACCGGGTCCATCGCCGTGGACATGGGGCTGCAGCGGCCCGAGTCGCAGCGGTTCAACGCCATTTCCGAGGACATCGGCCCGGAGAGCGTCGACACCGCCGACGGCGACTGGATCTTCTACTCCGTGCAGGGCGACGCGGCCGAGACGGACGCCGCGAGCATCGTCGCGGGGCCGCTGTGGAAGTCGATGAAGGCTGTCGAGGCCGGGCACGCGGTGAAGGTGGACGACGACCCGTGGTACCTCAACGCCGGTCCCACCGCCGCGCGTCTGGTCGTACGGCAGCTCGCCGGGCAGCTCGGCCAGTGAGGATCGTGTGAGGCTCGTGAGCCGCAGGCTCGTCTGGCCCGCGGCCGTCCTGACGGCGGCGGTCGTGGCTCTGCTCAGCCTTGCCGTCGGCACCCGTTCCGTACCGCCGTCCGTCGTGCTCGACGCCCTGCTGCACGGCGGGAGTTCGGCGGACGCCCTCGTCGTACGGTCGCTGCGGCTGCCGCGCACGGAGGTCGGACTGACGGCCGGTGCCGCGCTGGGAGTCGCGGGCGCCGCGCTCCAGGCGGTCACCCGCAACCCGCTCGCCGACCCGGGGATCCTCGGGCTCAGCCAGGGGGCCGCGGCCGGCGTCGTCCTCGCCATCGCCCTCGGCCTTGCGAACGGCTTCGGCGGCTACGTCTGGTACGCCTTCGCCGGAGCCGTCGTCGCCGCGTGCCTGGTGTACGGCATCGCCGGGCGGGGGCGGGGCGGGGCGTCGCCGGTGAAGCTGGCGCTGGCGGGGACCGCGCTGTCGGCCATGACGGCGGGCGCCACCACCGTCGTCCTGACCTCCAGCTCCGCCACGCTCGACCAGTTCCGGTTCTGGCAGGTGGGGGCGCTCAGCGGGCGGGACGCGGGGACGGTCGTACGGATGCTGCCGTTCCTGCTGGGCGGCGCGGCGCTGGTGCTGGCCTGTGCGCGCGGACTGGACGCCCTGGCGCTCGGGGACGAGACGGCTCGGGCGCTGGGGCATCGGGTGGCTCTGGTGCGGGGCGCCGCGGCGCTGGGGGCGACGCTGCTCACGGCCGCGGCGGTGGCCGCGGCCGGCCCGATCGCCTTCGTGGGGCTGGCGGTGCCGCATCTCGCGCGGCGGCTGGTGCGAGGCGGGTACGGGGCGGTGCTGCCCTTGTCGGCGCTGCTCGGGGCGGCGCTGCTGCTGGGCGCCGATGTGGCCG
This sequence comes from Streptomyces sp. NBC_01092, assembly GCF_045039535.1. NCBI lineage: Bacteria > Bacillati > Actinomycetota > Actinomycetes > Kitasatosporales > Streptomycetaceae > Streptomyces > Streptomyces sp. NBC_01092. Next base: position 6,727,814 of record NZ_CP108659.1, read on the forward strand.
GACGGGTCGTACGGGCCCCGGCCGAGGTGCCGGCGGGGGTGATGACGGCGCTGGTGGGGGTGCTGGTGCTGGTGGTGCTGGTGCGCAGGAGAGGGGCGCTGTCGTGAAGCGCGGCCATGCCATGAACGGCGGCCTTCCGGCTCCCGTCCTCGATGAGCCGTCCCGGCGCCCGGTCGCTCTCCCCGCCGGTCTGACCCTCCTGCGTCCCCATCCCCGTATCTCCCTTCTCCTCCACCGCCGCTGCGCCGCCGTGGCCGTCGTCCTCCTCGGACTGCTCGTCGGCGTCATGCTCGTCTCCGCCTGCGTCGGTCAGACCTACGTCCCGCCCGGCGAGGTCTGGCGCGCCCTGCGGACCGGGGCCGGCCCGCACGACCTCGTCGTCAACGAGCTGCGCGTCCCCCGCATCGCCGTCGGCGCCCTCGTGGGCGCCGCGCTCGGGACGGCCGGGGCGCTCGTGCAGACCGTCACCCGCAATCCGCTGGCCAGCCCGGATGTCATCGGCGTCGGGCACGGCGCCGCCGCCGCGACCGTGCTGGCGCTCGCGACCGGTGCCGTGAGCTCGCCGAGCGCCATGCCCGTCGTGTCCGTACTCGGCGGACTCGCCGCCGCGGCCCTCGTCTACGCGCTGGCCTGGCGGCGCGGGATGCAGCCGAGCCGTTTCGTGCTGACCGGCGTCGGCATCGGGGTCGCGCTGTCTGCCGTCGTCCAGCTGTATCTCACGGACAGCGAGCTGGAGGCCGCCGAGCAGGTCAAACTGTGGCTGACCGGGAGTCTGAACGGGCGGGGCTGGGCGCAGGCCGGACCTCTGGCCGTCGTGCTGGCGGCCTCCCTGCCGGGCCTGGTGTGGGCGAGCCGGGCGCTGCGGCCGCTCGGGCTCGACCCGGAGACGGCGGCCGGGCTGGGAGTACGGGTCGACCGGACGCGCCTCGGTCTCACCGTCCTCGGCGTCGTCCTCGCCGCCACGGCGACCGGCGCGGCGGGACCGATCGGGTTCGTGGCGCTGACCGCCCCGCAACTCGCCCGCCGGCTGACGCGCACGCCCCAACTGCCGCTGTTCAATGCGGCGTTGACCGGTGCGGTCGTCCTGGTCTCCGCCGATCTCGTGGCCCGCACTCTGCTGCCCCCGCTGGAGATCCCGGTCGGCGCGCTCACCGCGCTGGTCGGCGGGCCGTATCTGCTGTGGCTGCTGGGGCGCCGCACGGGGACGCGCTGAGGGCCCCGGAGCAGTGCGGCTCCGGGGCCCTCGGACTGGGGCGGCGGCTTCGCGACCTGGGTCAGATGGTCGCGGTGTCGATCACGAACCGGTACCGCACATCGCTGCCGAGCACCCGCTCGTACGCGTCGTTGATCCCGTCGGCGTCGATCAGCTCGATCTCGGCGCCGATGCCGTGCTCCGCGCAGAAGTCCAGCATCTCCTGGGTCTCCCGGATGCCGCCGATACCGGAGCCGGCGAGGGTCTTGCGACCGGCGATCACGGAGAAGAGGTTGAGGGAGACGGGCTCCTCGGGGGCGCCGACGTTCACGAAGGCGCCGTCCGTCTTGAGCAGGGACAGGAACTGGTCCAGGTTCAGCGGCGCCGAGACCGTGGACAGGATCAGGTCGAAGCTGCCGTACAGGTCCTTGAAGGTCTGCGGGTCGCTGGTCGCGTAGTAGTGGTCGGCGCCCAGCTTCAGACCGTCGTCCTTCTTGCGCAGGGACTGCGACAGCACCGTCACCTCGGCGCCGAGCGCGTGCGCGAGCTTCACGCCCATGTGGCCGAGGCCACCCATGCCGAGGATCGCGACCTTCTTGCCGGGGCCGGCGTTCCAGTGGCGGAGCGGGGAGTACGTGGTGATGCCGGCGCACAGCAGCGGCGCGGCGACGTCCAGGGACAGGCCGTCGGGGATGCGCAGGACGAAGCTCTCGTCGACGACGATCTTCTCCGAGTAGCCGCCGTAGGTCGGCTCGCCGTTCTTGTCGACGGCGTTGTACGTGCCGGTCTGGCCCTTGAGGCAGTACTGCTCAAGACCGGCCTTGCAGTTCTCGCACTCACGGCAGGAGTCGACCATGCAGCCGACGCCCACGCGGTCGCCGACCTGGTACTTCGTCACGCCGGAGCCGACCTCGGAGACGATGCCCGCGATCTCGTGGCCGGGGACCATCGGGAAGATCGCCTCGCCCCAGCCCTCACGGGCCTGGTGGATGTCGGAGTGGCAGATACCGGCGAACTTGATGTCGATCAGGACGTCGAACTCGCCGACCTCACGGCGCTCGATCGTGGTGCGCTCCAGCGGAGCTTTGGCGGCGGGTGCTGCGTATGCGGCAACGGTGGTCATGCCGGGGTTCTCCTAGCGGGGGTTTCGCGCCCGGCTGCCTTCTGGTTCTGCTCTACGTCCGGGCACGTTTCTCAGCCTGCCGAAGGGATCGCAGGCCACCCAGACCTCAGTCGTACGTACGTTCGCTGGTCCTACTACTGACGGGGACAGGCTCGTGTGCGTACGACGGGGAATACTTGAGGCATGGATGAATGGCCCGGAGCCATGACAGGACCCTCCGCGGACACCGCCGCCGACCCCGGGGCCGGCCTGGACCGGCGTGCCGAGCTCAGCGAGTTTCTGCGCACCCGGCGGGCCCGGCTGAAGCCGGAGGACGTCGGACTGCCCGACTTCGGGCGGCACCGCAGGGTGCCGGGGCTGCGCCGGGAGGAGCTGGCGCAGCTGGCCGGGGTGTCCGTGGCGTACTACACGCGCCTGGAGCAGGGCAACGGACGCAATGTCTCGGCGGAGGTCCTCGACGCCATCGCGCGGGCGCTGCGCCTCAGCGACGCCGAGCAGGCGCACCTCAGCCACCTGGCGAAGCCGAAGCGGCACAAGAAGAAGCCGGCGACCCGCACCCAACAGGTGCGGCCGGTGCTGCGGCAGCTGCTCGACTCGATCGACGGCGTCCCGGCGTACATCTCCGGCCGACGCTCCGACATCCTCGCCTGGAACCGGATGGCGGCGGCCGTCTTCGGCGACTGGTCGGAGCTGCCGGCGCCGGAGCGGAACTGGGCGCGGCTGGTGTTCCTGCGGCCGGAGTACCGCGAGCTGTTCGTGGAGTGGGACCAGAAGGCGTCCGACATGGTCGCCTTCCTGCGCATGGACGCCGGCTGCCATGCGGACGACCCGCGCCTGTCCTCCCTCGTCGGTGAACTCTCCGTCAAGAGCGAGGAGTTCCGGCGGCTGTGGGCCAACCATGACGTCAAGGAGAAGAGCTACGGCGTCAAGCGCCTTCGGCATCCGCTGGTGGGCGAGCTGACCCTGAACTTCGAGTCCTTCCGCCTGACCGACGGCACGGAACAGACCCTGATCACGTACCACCCGGAACCGGGGTCACCGTCGGCGGAGGCACTGCGGCTGCTGGCGAGCTGGGGGGCGGACGCGACGAAGGCGGGGTCGGGCACGCCGGCCTGACCGCCGTACGGGGCGTGGGTCCGCCTGCGCAGGGCGGTGTCAGCGGGCCGGTGTCAGAGGGCCGGTGTCAGCGGGCGCGGCTCTCGACCGCCGTGGCGATCTCCTCCAGGTCCTTCGCGATGGCCTTGGACACGGCCCGGTTGCCGATGCTGCCGAGCAGCTTCGCGAGCACCCCCGCGACGGCGCCGGAGGTCACGCCGGTGAACGTCATCCGGACCGTCGATTCCGACGGGCCGTCCGCCCGCACCAGCCACTCCGAGATGTAGTGGGTGCCGTGCGATCTGGCCTCCACCACATAGCGCTCGGGCGGCTCGCAGAGCGTCACCCACATCTCCTCGGTGGCCTCCTTGCCGAACATCCGCCGTGTCTCCCGCCACCGCGTGCCCACACCGAAGGCCCCGTCCGTGAGGACTTCGACGCCGGTGACACCACTGAGCACGTGCACCATGCCCCTCAGATCGGTCAGGGACTCCCACACCGTCCCCTGACCCGCCGCTATACGCCGCTCCACGGCGACGGTCGTCCTGGCCATGTCCCCATGAAACCAGCCGCCACCGACAACCGCCCCCCCGGCCGAGCGCCACCGCCCGCCGACTCCCGAAGAAGAAAATCCGGCGGCGATGTCGAGAACCCGCGTCCGGCTCCGTCCCAGAGGTGAACGCGACCACAATGGGTCGCACCAGCACCGAGGAGAAGAACGATGGCCAAGTACCTGCTGCTCAAGCACTACCGAGGCGCTCCGGCTGCGGTCAACGACGTGCCCATGGACCGGTGGACGCCGGAGGAGATCTCGGCGCACGTGCAGTACATGAACGACTTCGCGGCCCGGCTGGAGAAGACCGGCGAGTTCGTCGACGGCCAGGCGCTCGCCCCCGAGGGGTCGTGGGTCAGGTACGACGGCGAGGGGCGTCCGCCGGTCACGGACGGCCCGTTCGCCGAGACCAAGGACCTCATCGCCGGCTGGATGGTCATCGACGTCGACAGCCACGAGCGCGCCGTCGAGCTGGCCGGGGAACTGTCGGCCGCCCCCGGTGCCGGCGGCAAGCCGATCCACGAGTGGCTGGAGGTGCGCCCGTTCCTGGGCTCGGCGCCCACCGTCACGGAATGCCTCATGCATGGATGAGGCACTGCTGAGAAGCCTCACGCCGAGCGTGCTCGGCATCCTCGTCCGCCGCGGAGCAGATTTCGCGGCGGCCGAGGACGCCGTACAGGACGCACTCGTCGAGGCGGTCCGCGTCTGGCCCGTCGACCGGCCGCGGGATGCGAAGGGCTGGCTTGTCACCGCGGCCTGGCGCAAGTTCCTCGACGCGACCCGGGCGGACACCGCACGCCGCCGGCGTGAGGACCGCGTGGACGAGGAACCGCCGCCGGGCCCCGCGTCCTCGGCGGACGACACGCTCCAGCTCTACTTCCTGTGCGCCCACCCGTCGCTGTCCGCGTCGTCCGCGGTCGCGCTCACCCTGCGCGCCGTCGGCGGGCTCACCACCCGCCAGATCGCCGCGGCCTACCTGGTGCCCGAGGCGACCATGGCGCAGCGCATCAGCCGCGCCAAGCGCACCGTCTCCGGCGTCCGCCTCGACCAGCCCGGCGACGTCGCCACCGTGCTGCGCGTCCTCTACCTGGTCTTCAACGAGGGCTATTCCGGCGACGTCGACCTCGCCGCCGAGGCGATCCGGCTCACCCGGCAACTCGCCGCCGCGATCGACCACCCCGAGGTGGCGGGGCTGCTCGCCCTCATGCTGCTCCACCATGCCCGCCGTGCCTCCAGGACCGCGCCCGACGGCAGCCTCGTCCCGCTCGCCGATCAGGACCGCGGCCGATGGGACCGTGAGCTGATCGCCGAGGGCGTCGTGATCCTCCAATCCGCCCTCGCCCGCGACCGGTTGGGCGCGTTCCAGGCCCAGGCCGCCATCGCGGCGCTCCACGCCGACGCGCCCGCCGCCGAGGAGACGGACTGGGTACAGATCGTCGAGTGGTACGACGAGCTCCTGCGCCTGACCGACAGCCCGGTCGTCCGGCTCAACCGCGCGGTCGCCGTGGGCGAGGCTGACGGACCGCGCGCCGGCCTGGCGGCACTTGCGGCACTGGACGACTCCCTGCCCCGCCACACCGCGGTGGCGGCCTACCTCCACGAGCGCGACGGCGACCTGACGAGGGCGGCCCGGCTGTACACCGAGGCCGCCCACCAGGCCCCCAACCTCGCCGAACGCGACTACCTGACCCGCCAGGCGGCCCGGCTCAACACGCGCCGGGACGGCTGACCGGTCGGCTGACCGGACCTCCGTTCTCCTCGGTCAGCCGAGGGCGGGGTAGTCGGTGTAGCCGCGGTGGTCGCCGCCGAAGGAGGTGGCGCGGTCAGGGGTGTTGAAGGGGCCGCCGGCGGCCAGGCGGGCGGGCAGGTCGGGGTTGGCGAGGAAGAGTCCGCCGTAGGCGATCAGGTCGGCGGTGCCGTCCTCGATCAGGGCGAGCGCGTCGGGCCCGGTCGGCTCCGCACCGGAGAACGGGTTGAGGATGAAGGTGCCCGGCCATGCCTTGCGCAGCCGCACCACCAGGTCGCGCACCTCGGGCGCCTCCATCTGGTGCAGATAGGCCAGACCGAGCGGGGCGAGGGCGTCGACGAGGGCGGAGTAGGTGGCCTCCCGGTCGGGCCGGTCGCTCTCGTCGATGTCGTTGTAGGGGTTGCCGGGCGAGATACGGAAGCCGACCTTGTCCGGACCGACGGCCTCGGCCACGGCCTGCGCGGTCTCGACGGCGAAGCGGATACGCCGCTCGGGGGTGCCGCCCCAGGCGTCGGCGCGCTGGTTGGAGTTCGGTGCGAGGAACTGGTGGATCAGATAGCCGTTGGCGCCGTGCAGCTCCACGCCATCGAAGCCCGCCGCGACGGCGTTGCGTGCCGCGTCCGCGAACTCGGCGATGGTCCGCGCGATTTCGGCCTCGGTCAGCTCGGCCGGGGTGATGAAGTCCTGCGGCCCTTCATGCGTGTAGACCTGCCCCTCGGCCCGCACCGCCGAGGGGCCGACGGGTGTGAGCCCGGTCAGGCTCGGGTGACCGACCCGTCCGGTGTGCATGATCTGCAGGAAGATCGCGCCGCCCTCGGCGTGCACCGCGTCGGTGACCTTGCGCCAGGCGGCGACCTGCTCCGCGGTGTGGATGCCGGGGGTGTCGGGGTAGCCCTGGCCGACCGTCGACGGCTGGGTTCCCTCGGTGACGATCAGGCCGCCACTGGCGCGCTGTGCGTAGTACGTCGCCATCAGATCCGTCGCGCTCTGCCCGGGGCCGTAGGCACGGCTGCGGGTCATGGGCGCCATGACGATGCGATGGGACAGGCGGGTGCCGCCGAGGTCGTAGGGAGCGAAGGCTGCGGTCATGGTCAGGTTCCTGTTCGTATGCGAGGGGCGCGGGCGCCGGTTGTCGTCACCCGGCACTATTACTTGCTCGAACAGGTAAATTCGGCGAGCCATTCCCGGCTCAATGTGATACGCATCACGATGCTGAGGTGTAGTTGCTGCTCAGTGCCTACCGGTGTGGCAGCGGGCGCGGCACTAGAATGTTCCTGTTCGAGCAAGCGCCACCCTCGTGAGGAACGTGAACGACGTGACGAAGGACCCGGGCGCCGCACCGCCGGCCGACTCCGCCGCGGAGGTGGCCCGTGCTCCGATGCCGCCCTCCGTCCGGGCGGGGGTCATGACCCACGCGATCTTCCGTGTGGCCCGCCTGCACCGGATGCTCGCCGGGCAGCTGCTGCGCCGCGTGGGGCTGCACCCCGGGCAGGAGCTCGTCATGATGCAGCTGTGGGACCTCGGCCCGCAGCGCCAGACCGACCTCGTGCGGCTGCTCGGATCGGACGCGGCCACCATGACCCGTACGGTCAAGCGGCTGGAGAACGCGGGCTTCGTGCGCCGACGGCCCAGCGAGACCGACAAGCGCGCCACCATCATCGAACCCACCACCGCCAGCCTCGCGCTGCGCAAGGAGGTCGAACAGGTGTGGGCGGAGCTGGAGGACAGCGTCGCCGCAGGCCTGGGGGCGGATGAACAGGACGCGATGATCAGCGTCCTGGACCGCATCGAGGACAGGCTCACTCAGGCGGTCGAGCGTCACGCCCCGCTGTCGTAGGCGCCGGCATCACCAGAGGTCGGGAACTCTCCGCAGGCGCCGCGTAGTTGACGAAGCCTGAAGCCAGGGGGGCAGGTCGCTGACCTGGTCCCTTCGAACGGACCGGCGCGGCCGGCCGGCACGAGCTGTGCCGGCCGGCCGCGCCATCGCTTCGCCTCAGGAAGCGTTACGGCTGTCCGCCTCGGCCTGGGCCATGGCTTCGGCCTCGCTCTCGGCCAGCGCGAGCGTGACACCGAACGCCTCGGTGATGTGCCCCGCCGCCGACATGACACGTGCCGTCCCCACCACGGGCGCGATGGCGACGAGAAGGTCCTGCAACTGCTCGACCGTGAAATCCGCCTTGATCGCGGGGCTCATGTGAGCCAGGTAGGAGATCGCCGGTGCGTCCATGGCCACGAGTGCGGCGAGGCGGGTGAGGATGAGCGTTCGGTCGTCCATGTGGCAACGCTCGAGGGAGTCGATCGTCATCGCGGCGATCGTGTCGAGTACGGGAGTCTCAGATGCAGTAGCCATGGTGGGGCCGCCTCCTGGTGCCGTAGGTTGAACCGCCATCCCCCAGCCCGGATCCCCGCCCTGCCCGGCGGTTGCCCTTCAAGCGTAGGCACCGTCACCCGCTGGCGCGCGTCGAGACGGGTGGGCCGACGCCCTATGCCTGCTTCCCGGACGCTGCCTTCGACTGCGGCTGGGTCGTCGGGATCCGGTGGGTGAAGAACAGCGCGAGGAGAGCGGTGAGCGAAAGGACGGCCAGTGCGGCGCGCAGGCCGTCGAGTCTGGCTTCGGCATTCGCGTCGAGCGTGGCCTGAGTCAGTTCCGTACTGACGCCGGCCTCTTCGAGCGCGGTCCGCAGCTGGGCATCCGACAGGAACGGCGCACCGCTTTGGAGTTCGACGGTCGCCCGGTCCTTGACGTCGGCCGGCACCGCCGGATTCTGCTCGACCTGGGTCAGGAACGAGGTCGTGAGGGCGGCGATCATCATCGAACCGGCGAGTGCGGTCCCGATGGAGGCGCCGAGATTGGTGACGGCGTTCTGGACGCCGCCGACCTCCGCGCTCTGCCGCTCCGGTACCGCGGACACGGTGACCGACCCGAGCTGGGACGCCAGCGCCCCCATGCCGAGCCCGATCAACGCGAGCGGGATCGTGACGATTTCCGCACCCGCGTCCACGTCGAGCGCGGCCATCAGCGCGACCGCGCCCGCGAGCAACGCGAGAACCCCGAGCCGGACCACGCGTCGCGGTGAGACGTCGGGGAGGAATCGGGGGATCAGTACCGCGGCCGCCAACAGCGTGACCGAGAGCGGCAGGATGCGGGCCCCCGTTTTGAGCGCGGACAGGCCCAGGGCCACCGACAGATAGAGCGGTACGACGAAGAACACGCCCATCTGCACGAGGTACTGGAAGAAGAACATCGTCAGTCCGCCGGTGAGCTGCTTGTTCTCCAGCATGGCCGGGTCGATGAGCGGCGTCCTGTGCCGCTGGACAAGTCGTCTCTCCCAGTGCAGGAAGAGCCAGACCAGCAGCAGCCCGGCCAGCATCAGCCAGACGACCAGGGAGACCCCGAGCCACGAAGGCGCGTCGGGCTTCGGCCGGAACCAACCCCACTCGTCCGAGCGGAGCACGCCGTAGACGAAGATCCCGAGCCCGAGTGCGGACAGCAGGGAGCCGACGAGATCGATGCGTGCACGGTCGGCGCTCACCACGTCGGCGATGCGGCGGGCGAGCGCCAGGATGCCGAGCACCACCAGGACCTCACCGGCGAAGACCCACCGCCACGAGAAGTACGTCGTCGCCACACCGCCGATGAGCGGCCCCAGCGCGATCGCCACAGCGCCGGCCGCCGCTACGAGTCCGTAGGCCGCGGGACGTCGTTCGGTGGCGAAGTTGCCGGCCACGAGCGCCACGATCGCGGGGAGGATGAGTGCCGCCCCGACCCCTTCGAGGAACGACCAGCCGAACAGCAGCACGGGCAGGCTGGGCGCGAGCGCCGTGGTGAGGGAGCCGCAGCCGTAGATGCAGCAACCGATCATGAACGCCCGTCTGCGGCCGATGAGTGCCCCCACCTTGCCGCCGGGGATCATGCACATCGCCATCACCAGGGTGTATGCCGTGATGGCCCCTTGGATCCCCGCGACCGTGGTGTCCACGTCGTCGGCCACGGTCGCGATGGAGACGTTCATGACGGAGCTGTCGAGCGCCATCAGGAACTGGCCGGCCGCGAGCGTCAACAGGACGAGTCGCGCCGTTGTCGAACTCGGCGCAGTGTCTGCCCTGGAACCGGCCATGCGCGAATCGTCCCAGCCTTCCGAAGGGCGGATCCGCGACCCGCCCTGAAGGTCAGCCGGTTGGCGGGGGCGAGGGCGGTGGTGGGGGCAGGGGCGGGGGCGGTGGGGTGTCTGGTGACGTCATCCGTGACCGAGTGGCCGAGTGACACCCTGGCGCGACCGGATGATGCACGCCTCCTTCGCTAGCCCCAAAAATCGAACACATGCTTGAATTAGGTCATGCGACCGTTCCCCGACGACCTCGCCCAGGCACAGCAGGAGTGGAGTGCCGCCTACCGACAGCTCGCCGAGCGGCCCGGCCGTACCGAGCTGCGCCGGCGTCTGTACCGGCTGTCGGCTCGGCTGTTCTTCCATCCCTACTGGCAGCAACGGCGCCCAAGCCCCGCGGCCTGGCAGGAGCTGCGTGACCTGGGGCGGCCCGACAGGGACACCAGCGAGCGGCTCCATCAATGACGCGCCGACATGAGGGCCCGCATGTCCCGGATGATCCCGACGCGGACCTGTCCGGATCCGGACAGGTCCGCGTGATCGTGCATCCGCCGATGCCGAAGGGCGGTCGGCGCGTACGCGCCGACGGCGTGATCCTCGGCCTGGCCCACAACACGGCCGACGTCGCGGAGTTCCTCCGCCGAGCCGGGCTGGAGATCGACCCGGCGGAGGTGGCGGGGGCGCCGTGGATCGACTGGCGCGGAGGGGACCCCGAGTGCTGGGGCCCGGAGGCGGGCGGCTGACGTCCGTACGCCCGCCACGGCCGCACAAGCGTGTGGCGCCACCCTCCCGTGGAACGGGACGGGCAGCGCCACAGCGAACCGGAACTGAAAACCTATCCGGGGAAGGGCTTGCTCGCGTTCTCGTCACCCTTGACGCACTGGTCGAGCCTCTTCTGGAGGGCGGCCGCGTCGTTGAGCGCCTTCCTGGCCGCCGCGGTCTCCCCGAGCTGCTTCAGCTGCGCCGCCTTGCGCTTGAGGTTGGCGATCTGCTGGCCCATCTGGTTCGGGTTGCAGGTGACGGCAGCCTTGGCGGAGAACGCGCCCTGGCCGGCCGAAGTGGCGGCGTGAGCGGGTACCGACGCGATGAAGAGGCCGCCGACGATGGCCGCGGAGACGGCCAGAGCGGAAATACGCTTGGTCATGAGTTGTTCCCCCATTTTTGGGCTTGCATTGGTCGAAGTGGATCTTACAAACCCCTGTGAACCCGCCAGTAACCGCCCCAGCCACTCCCCACCCGGACCCGGGACATGCCCCCGTGTCGCGATGAGTTCCGCGGCGTCCGACGGTCGTACTGTCGAACCCCTCACCGAGGAGGACTGCGGATGCGCAGCGTGACCTATTCAATGAACGTCTCGCTCGACGGCTACATCGTCGGGCCGGACGGCAGCTTCGACTGGTCGGCTCCCGACGAGGACGTCTTTCGCTTCTGGATCGACGCGATCCGTGAACTCGGCGTCTACCTCATGGGACGACGGCTCTACGAGACGATGCTGTACTGGGAGACCGCCGCCCAGGATCCGTCGCTCGACGACTCACAGCTCAAGTGGATCGCGCTCTGGAACCCGCTCCCGAAGGTCGTGTTCTCCACCTCGCTGTCGGCGGTGGAGGGCAATGCCCGCCTGGCCTCCGGCGGCCTGGTGGAGGAGATCGAGCGGTTGCGGGCAGAGCCCGGGGAAGGCGACATCGCGATCGGCGGCGCGACGCTCGCCGCCCAGGCGTCGGCGGCGGGTCTGATCGACGAGTACCGGGCCATCGTCTACCCGGTGCTGGTCGGCGGCGGCATTCCGTTCTTTCCCCGGCACGAGCGCCGGGTGGATCTCGAACTCGTCGAGACCCGCACCTTCAACTCAAAATTCGTCTACCTCCGCCACCGCGTGGTGCGCTAGCGCCGTCACATCCGGTCGGACGGGCTCGGAATCGCCTGGACCCCTCGCGCGTTGAGGAGGGTGGACATGGGATGCCGGCGGTGTGCGAGCAGAGCAGCCCGAGTGACCGAGCTGACAGATATGGGAGGAGACCGCAATGGCTGCGCAGACGCAGAGGGCCGTGCTGGCGGGCGGATGTTTCTGGGGGATGGAGGAGCTGATCCGCCGACTTCCGGGCGTGACGGGCACCCGCGTGGGATACACCGGGGGTGACGTGCCGAACGCGACGTACCGTAACCACGGCACGCACGCGGAGGCCATTGAGATCCTCTTCGACCCCGAGAAGACCGACTTCCGCGCGCTCCTGGAGTTCTTCTTCCAGATCCACGACCCGAGCACGAAGAACCGCCAGGGCAACGACATAGGCCTCAGCTACCGCTCGGCGATCTACTACGTGGACGACGAGCAGAAGCGGATCGCCGAGGACACGATCGCGGATGTGGACGCCTCTGGCCTGTGGCCGGGCCAGGTCGTCACCGAGGTGGAGCCGGTGGGCCCCTTCTGGGAGGCGGAGGCCGAGCACCAGGACTACCTGCAGCGTTACCCGAACGGCTACACCTGCCACTTCCCCCGCCCGGGATGGCGGCTGCCCGCCCGCGCCGAGGGCTGACGGCGAGGCGGCCCGGCGGACGGTGGAGTCCGACTGTTACAGGCTCCGCCGTCCGCGGCACGCCAGGAGGATCCGTCCCTCACCGTGCGTCGCGTAGCTGAAGCAGGTACGCCGCGGTCACCGCAACAGCACGGTCCCCGTCGCGCGACAGCTCCACCAGGGCACATGAAGCCGTGCTCCCGGGGATGTCCGCCAGCGCCTGGGTCAGCCGTACGCGTGCAGGCCCTTCAGTGGTGTCGTGGGCGAGGCGGTCGACGAGCCCGGTGGCGATCCGATCCACCGTCGCGGTGTCGCTCGCCAACATGCTCAGTGCGTCTGCCGCATCGGTGTCGTTCCTTCCCGCCACGATCATGCCGATGAGCACCGGGATCGCATCGGCCACTCCACGCGTCCCGAGCGCCAGAGCCGCATGGCCGCGGACCACGACATCGGGGCTCGCGAGGGCATCCCGCAGCCGGGCGTCGGCCTCATCGCCGGGCATCTCCGCGAGGGACTGAACGGCACGTTCCCGCACCGCGGCCACCGGTGAGCCGAGGCCCTCGGCCAGCAGCGCCGTGCCGCCGTCGCCCGATCGCGCCAGCGCCCATCGAAGGGCTCCGGCGACGTTCGGCTCCGACTCCCGCAGTACCGCCTCGACCAGGGCTTCCACCGGCACCGGAATGTCGCCGGCCGAGGAGAGGGCTGCGCGCTGGCGTGCGGCTGCGCTCTTCGACCCCAGTGCCTGGAGGAAGGCGACGACCTGGAGGACGTCCTCCCAGTCGGCGGGTTCCGCGGCATCGATCCGGCGGAGCCGCGTGAGCAGTTCGGTCTCGGCCGCGATGCGTTCATGTGTCTGACGGATGAGGTCGTCGACGAGCGCCGAGGGCGTGAAGCGGGGATCGTCGAGCGCGCGTCCGATCTCACGCAGCGACAGCCCCAGTGACCTCAGGCTCTCGATGTGGAAGATCCGCCGGATGTCGTCGCCGGAGTACTCCCGATAGCCGGAGCCCGTACGACCCGAGGGTCGCAACAGGCCAAGCGACTCGTAATGCCTGAGCATGCGGGCACTGACCCCGGACCGTCGCGCCACCTCACCGATCAACACTTCCTATCGTCCCTCCTGGCCGGACCCACCGAGAGCCACCACGCGCTTCGCCTCCTCGATCGCGAACTCGAATCCGGCATCCGGATCGCGCAGCAGCCGTTCCGTGGCGAGCGCGTGCGTGCGCACACGCCGGTCAGTGGCCGCCGCCGCAGCAGCAGCACGCAGAGCAGGCACGACGACCTCCCCCAGCGCGACCAGCGCCCGGCTGAGGCTCAGCTGCGTCTCCCGCTCACCACGCCCGAGCTGCGTCGCCAGCACCGCGGCCAACCCGGCCCCCTCACCCTCCGGCACAAGCACGACAGCGGCCCGCCAGGCGCTGCGCGCCACCTCGTCGTCGGCGTCGGACAGGAGCGCCCGCGTGATCGCCGGCCACGCCTGCCGGTCCCCGATCTTGGACAGCGTATGCAGCGCCTGGCTGCGCGCCTGCGCCCGCTCCGAGCGGACTTCGCGGAGCAGCTCGGGGAGCGTCAGGGACGTCGGGTGGCGGGTGAGCGCCCAGGTCAGCATGTCGCGGACGAAGAACTCCGGCTCGATCGCGCATCGCTCGACGAGCTTGTCGACGAAGCGGGGATCCGGCGCGGTGCCGACCGCCAGAGCCGCCCGCAGCCGCACGGACGAACGGTCGTCCTCCAGTGCCTGGAGCGCTCGTATCGCATCCGTGTCCCGTCCCGCCATGGTCATCGAGACCACCTCCTCGGCAACAGTGAAGGCCTTGCCACCGTGTCAAGGTCAAAGCCGCACGGACGACTTCGCCCCCCGATTGCCGTTTCAAAGGCCGGCGGGGTTTCGAGGCAGCCAGTCACGGTGGCTGTCACGCAGTTGGTTCCGGTCTTCGGGGCTCGTCGCGATGACGTCTGCGCCGCCGTCGTAGGGGTGGTGGATGCGGCTGAGTCCGCTGTCGGTGATGATCACTCCGCTGAGTACGTCATCCGCGACCTCGCGGAGGATGCCGTCGACCATGCCCGGTCGCCAGAGTCGGCGGTCGGCGTGGAGGTGCGTGTAGGTGTGAAATGCGGGGTCCGGGTCGTCCTCGTACGCCAACGTCGTCCACCGGATGCCCTCGGGGTGTACCTCATGCCGTCGCGGCGGGCGCTCTGGTCCGTCCGGTTCCCAGGACCAGGCCATGGTCATGACGTAGACATCGGTGCCTTCGAAGAGTTCGTCCAGGACCGTGTTGTACCGGTGGAGGACGATGGCGTACTCGTCCTCGCTCTCCGGATAGCGTTTCGAGTCCGGCAGGCTGTGGAAGCGCACCCAACGGTCGCTGTAGGCAGTGCGCAGTTCATGGGCGATCGGAGGCCCTCCGGGAACTGGCGCTGCCACAGTGCGGACAGACGGTCTCTGTCCAGGTCGCTGCTCATCCTTCAGCCGACGCCACACCGATGGGGCAGGACCCGCCCGTCCCTACGAGCATGTGCTGCCAGGTGACCCATGGGTCGGAGTCGGCTGCCGGGTGGAGCGGCCCGTCATCCGCGTAGGTGGGCAAGAAGCTCGTCTCCAAGGGGGTAGGGGCGTTCCTGGGGCAGCAGTCGGGCGGCGGAGTCCAGGTCCCTACCGCTGACGAGGGCGTGGATCTCGTGGGCGAGTGGGGTCACGTCGCGGATGGTGACTGTCCACTCGTCGGCGAAGCGGCGTGTGGCCTCGGCGGAGAGGCCGAGTTGCAGGGACCGGTACGGCATGGGTTGCAGGTGCAGGTCCCGCTCCGGGTCCCACTGCACGCGGGTGGGCGCGCGTTTCAGCTGCCGCTGCCAGGCGGCGCGGTCGGGGTGTACCCCGCGGACGTAGCTCGAGAGGCAGGCGTGGCGCAGCGCCCACTCGAAGCCATCTCGGGTGATCTCGACAGCGAGAACGGTCTCCTGCCCTTCCTTGGCGCCCCAGCCGCAGCGGTACATCATCCACAGGAACGACGGTTTGATCCACGTCATCCTGTCCCGCTTCCACGCGGCCGGGAAACGGCCGTCCCGGGCGGCGGGCAGGCCGATTTCCGGGCGGTATGCCTGGTAGACGGTGATCGTGGACTCCGAGTGGACCGCACGGATCCCGCGTTGCGGTTCTTCCATGGCGTACAGCGTGGAGTCGGCCGGTTCAGGCAGCCACTGATTTTCGACTCTCGTTCGCCGCGACGCAGAGGGTCGGCGGCGGCACCGTGCGGATTGCAGGTGCCGCAACTCTTCAGTACTACCGCCTACTTGTCCGCGGCCCGTGGCCCCTGGCGCCGGAGCGGTACCCGTCGGGCAGGACGCCCCCCAGTTCGTCCCGAACGGGGTACTTAGCTTGACCCCCGTGCCGCCAGCCCGCAGCACCCGCCCGGGTTCTTGGTGTCCGAAAGGTACTGCTGGTGCCAGGAGTCGGGGACCACGTTCCCGGCAGGGCGGTGCCCTCGGCCAGGGACCGGCTCTGGTTTCAAAGGCGGCTGAACTTTTCGATGTCCTCGGAGAAGTCCTTGACGGCCTGTGCGGTGAGCGTCGGCCGGACGTCGGCGATGGCGGTCAGGTAGTCCTCGGTGGTGGCGGGTCGGCCCCTTCGGTGGGTGACCTCGCGCTCGAATGCTGCCTGCGCACCCTTCCGTGCCGCGAACTCGATGTCGGCCGGGGTGAACAACTCGCTGGCGTTGACCAGTTGGGCGAAGTCCACTGAGTCGGCGGAGGCTCTGACATAGCGTGCCCAGATCGCCGCGCGGGCGGTCGGGTCCGGTGGGCCGATGGGAATGACGTAGTCGAACCGGCCAGGTCGAAGGAAGGCCGGGTCGAGCGAGCGCACGGAGTTGGTGGCACAGGCCAGCAGCCGCGCGTCGTGCTCGCGGAAGACAGGGATCAGTTTGAGCAACTCGTTGGTCACCCCGTGCCCCGGATCGACCGCCTTCCCGGACCGCACGCCGGCGATCTCCTCGACCTCATCGATGAAGAGCAGCACCGAGTCCAGTTCCGCCAGGTCCGCGAAGGCTGCCCGTAGCGCCGCGGCCAGCCCCTCGCTCGTGTCGGCAGCGAGCCGTGACGGGAAGAGCTCGACGAACGGCCAGCCGAGCCGAGAGGCCACCGCTTTGGCGAAGCTGGTCTTCCCGGTGCCGGGAGGGCCGAACAGGATGACGGCCTTGGGAGGGACGACACCGTAACGGTCGGCCAGCGCAGGCTCCGTCAGCGGGAGCACGACACGGCGTTCGACGACCTGTTTCTCCCGCTCCATGCCGGCCATGGCGTCCCACAGCCCTTCGGGCAGCATGCGTCCGCCCAGTGACGCGAGGACGTCGGCGTTGGCGGCCCCTGGCGGTTCGAGCTTTTCGTAGTAGGTCAGGCCGTCGCGGGACCGGTAGCCGGAGTTCTCCAGAGCCTTCGTACCGGCGGCGCCGGCGGGCAGCAGTGCGCTGATGTGGCGCACGCCCAGTGCCCGCAGGCGCCGTTCGAGCTCGGCGAGGAGAGCGCTGCCGATCCCGCGCTCGCGCCAGCGGGAGGCGAGTGCCACCAGGAGGATCCACCCCCGCTTGCCGGACGACTGCGCTACGGCCATGCCCACCAGTTCGTCGCCGACCACCGCGACCACCGCCGTCTGACCGGCCTTGGCCGCGGCCATCACCTCGGAGACAGGAAACACCCGGTCCTCGTCGGCCCGGCGGCTCTGGTCCCAGATCTGGATGGCCTGGTCAAGATCGTCATCGTGATAGTCGCGCAGATGCCATGGGGGCATCGTCACCACCTCACCTGCCCCGAGGGACTCCCATTGTCCCCTGTGGGAGCGCTGGGCGACGAGCGGAACAGGCCCCTCGCACCGGCCACGACCAGGACCAGGAGCACGATCACGACTACGACCATCCGAGACGGGTTGATCGCCACCACATGGCCCCGGTCTGCGGGGAGGAGCCTGCTTGTGCGCGTGTCGGGCCGCACTTCGAGGATCTGTCTCGCTCCCTCGAAGCCGAGCGTGCCCGGGCCAGGAGCGATCTGCGCACGCATCAGTCGTGACTCGGCAAATATTGGGATTTTGGCTGCTCTGTGGGCCGCCCATGCCTCCGGTGCTGGGCCGGCCTGAAGCGGGTTGTTTCGGCCCAGTCAGCTGGCTTTGTACACGCTGAAGATGTGCAACGCCGCTTCGATCTGTGCTCTCGTGCGGTCATCGGGTTCCCCGGTGAGCTGGACGAAGACGACTGATGATCCAGGGTCGGCCGCGACTAGAAGCGTCAGCGGTACTCGCCCCGACAGCGGGTAGTCGTACCAGCCGCCAGGCCTCTCCACGTCTGTCGCCGGGAGAGCGTTCTCGACTGCCTGCCAGTCCGAGTCGTCGAAGCCGTAGCCCGAGAACTCCGCGACCGATTCGCAGAACGGCCGCAGATTTTCCTCCCAGATCCAGTCCCCGCCGAGGCGCGAGCGCTCATCCATCGGCATTGGCCACGCCGATCGGGCAGGACACCCCGGTCCCACCCAGCCCGCAGTAGCCCGCCGGGTTCTTGTCGAGGTACTGCTGGTGGTACCCCTCCGCCGCATAGAACGTCCGGCCCTCCGCCGGGAGGATCTCCGTCGTGATCGTGCCGTGGCCCGAGCCCGTCAGGACCTTCTGGTAGGCCTCGCGGGAGGACTTGGCGGTTCTGGCCTGGTCGGGGGTGTGGGTGTGGATCGCCGAGCGGTACTGGGTGCCTACGTCGTTGCCCTGGCGGAAGCCCTGCGTGGGGTCGTGCGACTCCCAGAAGGTCTTCAGGAGGCGGTCGTAGGAGACGACGCTCGGGTCGAAGACCACGCGGACGACCTCCGTGTGGCCGGTGAGGCCCGAGCAGACCTCCTCGTAGGTGGGGTTCTCGGTGTAGCCGCCCTGGTAGCCGACCAAGGTCGTCCACACGCCCGCCGGAAGCTGCCAGAACTTGCGCTCGGCGCCCCAGAAGCAGCCCAGGGCGAAGTCCGCGATCTCCAGGCCCTCGGGGTAGGGGCCGAGCAGCGGGTTGCCGAGGACCGTGTGGCGGTCGGGGACCGCGAAGGCCGGTTCCGAACGACCCTGCAGCGCCTGCTCGGGGGTGGGCAGAACGGGCGTACGGCCGAAGAGCATGACGCTTCCTTCCTTGTGCCTCGCGGGGCTTGTGCCTCGCGGGTCTCACGGGCCGGGGCGACGGCTCCGGTGCGTCGGCAGGGGTGCCTCCCCCGCCTGCAACGTACGGCCGGGGCCGGGGATTCCGCCCCGTGCCCACGGGACCCGTACGTCTGCTCAGTGCGGCAGCGTCGCCGGGCTTCCGCCGTTCGCTTCGTAGCCCGCCACCGCCAGGGCGCGGTAGACCGCGAACTCCGCCGCGGGGTCGGCGGACAGCGTCCACGGGAGGGCGCCGACATGGCCGTCGACGTGTATCAGCTGGTCCATGGCCTCCGCCCAGCGCTCGCCGCGGACCAGGAAGAAGACCAGCAGGTGGCGTACGTGCGCCAGCATCGGGTCGTCGGGGCGGGCCGCGTGCACCGCGAACAGCGCGCCGTGGATCGCCTTCGTCACGACCTCGCTCTGGTAGAAGCCGCTGACCAGGTTCACCTCGGGCAGGTGCTCGAAGACCGCGAACAGCGGCATCGCGGCCAGCAGGGACCCCTGGGGCGCGCGGGCCGCCGCCGCTTCCGCGAACTCGTTGGCCAGCTGGCGCGAGCCGTGCCACTTCTCGCACCAATAGTGCAGGGCCGCCAGGTGGGCGCCCATGTGGGCCGGGGCGCGGTCCAGGATCTTCAGCCAGACCTGCTCGAACTCCGGCCGGGGGTAGGCGAGTCCGCGCGCGACCGACAGCTCGATGATGTACGGGATCGGGTCACCGGGAGCCAGCAGGGCCGCCTCGCCGCAGGCCGACCTCGCCTCCTCCATGATGATCCGGAACTCGTCCGTGCCTGGCGTCGCCGTGCGCCACGCCTGCTGCACCAGGAACTCCGCGTGCACGGCCGCTCCGCCCGCGTCCTTGGGCTGCTCGCTCCGCCACACGCGCAGCCACTGCCCGCCCGGCGACTCGCTGACGCCGCCCGGACGCTGTTGCAACTCCAGCGCGGCGGCGCCAGCGAAGGCCTGCACGCGCTGCCAGCGGCGCTCGCCCTCCGCCTCGGTGCCGGCCAGGAGCTGCGAGGCCGCCCGGTAGTCCTGGGTGCGCTGCACCAGGTCCAGGACGTCCAGCAGGTCCTTGTCGGGGCCGGGCATGCGGATGTCCAGCTCCTCCTGCAGTGCGAAGCCGTAGTTCGCCGGGTCCGCGGCGTCCGGGTGACCCGGCGGGACCTGCTCGATCATGCCTCGCCTGCGCCGCATGAGCGGCACCAGCACGAAGCCGATCATGAGTAGCGCGACCAGGACCCAGAGAATCTCCATGCCTCCAGCGTTCCAGACGCCGCCGACAAATGGCCAACGAGGTCGGGAGCCTGTGGAAAGGGGGCTGTGGAGAAAGGGTTCTGTGGCGGTGGCGGTGGCGGTGGCGGTGGCGGCGGTGCGTGTAGCGCCTCACGGTTGTCTTGTGGGTGGGCCGCCGCGGCCCCTTCCCGCCGTACGCGACTACCGGCCCGTACAGGTACGCAATCCAGCCCCGTCGCTCCGGTATCCGTCGTGAAATGCCGCCGTCCGGCATCCGGACCGTTCGCGCACTACGCTCGGTGCTCATGAGCGACAGGCACATCAGTCAGCATTTCGAGACCCTCGCGATCCACGCCGGCAACACCGCCGATCCCCTCACCGGCGCGGTCGTCCCGCCGATCTACCAGGTCTCGACCTACAAGCAGGACGGCGTCGGCGGCCTGCGTGGGGGCTACGAGTACAGCCGTAGCGCCAATCCGACCAGGACTGCCCTGGAGGAGAACCTCGCCGCCCTGGAGGGCGGCCGTCGAGGGCTTGCGTTCGCGTCCGGACTGGCGGCCGAGGACTGCCTGTTGCGTACGCTGCTCAGCCCGGGCGACCACGTGGTCATCCCCAATGACGCGTACGGCGGCACGTTCCGGCTGTTCGCGAAGGTCGTCGCCCGGTGGGGGGTGGAGTGGTCGGTCGCCGACACCAGTGACCCGGCCTCCGTACGGGCCGCCATCACCCCGAAGACCAAGGTCGTCTGGGTGGAGACCCCCTCCAACCCGCTGCTCGGCATCACCGACATCGCCGTCGTCGCGCAGATCGCCCGGGACGCGGGCGCGAAGCTTGTCGTCGACAACACCTTCGCCACGCCGTATCTCCAGCAGCCGCTGTCCCTCGGCGCGGATGTGGTGGTGCACTCCCTGACCAAGTACATGGGCGGGCACTCGGATGTCGTCGGCGGTGCGCTGATCGCCAGTGACCCGGATCTGGGCGACGAACTGGCCTTCCACCAGAACGCCATGGGCGCCGTCGCCGGGCCCTTCGACTCCTGGCTGGTGCTGCGCGGCACCAAGACGCTGTCGGTGCGTATGGACCGGCACAGCGAGAACGCCGCGAAGATCGCCGACATGCTGACCCGGCACGCGCGCGTGACGCGCGTCCTGTACCCGGGTCTGCCCGAGCACCCCGGTCACGAGGTCGCCGCCAAGCAGATGAAGACGTTCGGCGGCATGGTCTCCTTCCAGGTCACGGGTGGGGAGGAGGCCGCCGTCGAGGTCTGCAACCGCGCCAAGGTGTTCACGCTCGGCGAGTCCCTGGGCGGCGTCGAGTCCCTCATCGAGCACCCGGGACGCATGACCCACGCCTCGGTGACCGGCTCGGCCCTGGAGGTGCCCGCCGACCTCGTCCGCCTCTCCGTGGGCATCGAGAACGTCGATGACCTTCTGGAGGACCTTCAGCAGGCGCTCGGCTAGGGCCGGGGCACAGCGAAAGGTTTCACCAGCCCGTCAGGGGTGGAGTCGTCACCGACGGCGGCTCCACCCACGGGCGGGCCACCAGCGCCCACACCACGAACGCCACCGTCGCCGCGAACAGCAGCAGGTACGTCAGCCGTACGACGACCCTCCGGCGGCGCAGCAGGCGGCCACCTCGACGTACGACCTCCGTGTACAGCTCCTGCGGCACGGGCGGCGGCGTGCTCTCCATGATCCGTCGGGCGGCCGCTTCCCGCTGGGTACGGTTCACGGCGACACCACCTTCGCGCCCAGCACGCTCGGCGCCGGACCCCGCGGC
This sequence comes from Streptomyces sp. NBC_01092, assembly GCF_045039535.1. Lineage (NCBI taxonomy): Bacteria > Bacillati > Actinomycetota > Actinomycetes > Kitasatosporales > Streptomycetaceae > Streptomyces > Streptomyces sp. NBC_01092. The sequence goes on from NZ_CP108659.1 coordinate 6,749,312, forward strand.
GGATGCAGCAGTGTGGCCGTCGCCCGGTCGCAGATCGCGTGCACGCGTTCCCTGGGCAGACCCAGCAGAGCCGCCACCTGTTCCTCGGCGACGCCCTCGTACAGCCGCAGGACCAGGATCAGGCGTTCCTGCGGGGAGAGCCTCGCCAGCGGGCCGTCTGCGTGCGGGCGGGACCGGCCGAGGGCGCCCAGGCCGCCGTACTGGTGCCAGGCGGCTCGTGAGAAGCGGGTGGCCAGGTACTGGCGGGCCCGGTCGTAGGGGTCCTCACCGCGCAGTCGGTCCCAGCACGCGTACGTGTGCGCGAGGGACAGCGTCAGCAGGCGCCGCGCGCGCGGGTTGTCGTCCCTCGGCTCCGCGGTGAGCAGCGTGGCGGCATGCAGCAGCCGCCCGGCCGCGCCCGCGACGAACGCCTCGAACTCCCGGTCCCGGCGGGCGTCCTGGACCGCCTTGCGTCGTCCCACCGCCCCTCCCGCCTGACGCGTCCTGAGGAACCCGTCCCCGCTGCGTACGTGACATTCTGGCCGCGAACGAGGAGGACCCGGTTTCATATGAGGCCAGCGACGGCTCAGGGTCAAGAGCCGGGAGCGGATCACGCGCGCCCACGCGCGTGCCCGTCGCGCAATGCGTGCGGGCGGTAACCCTTCAGGACGATCAGGTTGCCCAGGACCATCAGGTCGCCCAGGACGATCAGGTCGCCGCGTTCGGCTCCGCGCCCGAGATCCCCTGGGCCGCCATCCGGGTGGACAGCGCGGTGTTGAAGCGGGTGAGCAGCGCACAGAACGACTCGCGCTCCTCGGGCGCCCAGTCCTGCGTCAGCTCGGCCATCAACTGTCGCCGGGACGAGCGCACTTCCTCCAGTCGCGACTGCCCGCGCGGGGACAGCTGGAGCACCACCGCGCGCCCGTCCTCCGGGTGCGAGGTCCGCTTGACGAGCCCCGTGTCGACGAGCGGCGCCACCTGCCGGGTGACCGTCGACGAGTCGATCCCCATGCTCGCGGCGAGCGCCTTGACCCCCATGGGGCCTTCCTTGTCGAGGCGGTTGAGCAGCAGGTATGCGGCGCGGTCCATGGAGTTGCGCACCTGCCCGACCCCACCGAGCCGGGTCTGTTCGGCACGGCGGGCGAACACCGCCACCTCGTGCTGCAGCGTGTCGAGGAGACCGCTGTCAACGACGGTCGTCATGTCCATCGACATTTCAGGTGTTGTGGGCATGGCCGGGGGCTCACTTCATGAAGGGGGTGCTGGGTTGGGGGACAGGGTACGCGGCCCGGACCCGGGGTGTACCGGGGCTGAGGAAACCCATCTCGGTGCTTGGTCACACCCGGGCCTTGCGCCTGTGAACTGCGAGACTTGTGTCATGAGCTACCGCACGGCTGACTCCTTGCCTCCCGTCACGCTCGACGACGTACGCGGCGCGCAGAAGATGCTGACGGGCGTGGCGCGGGTGACGGCGATGGAGGGCAGCAGGCACCTGTCCCAGTTGGTGGGTGCGCCGGTGCATCTGAAGTGCGAGAACCTTCAGCGGACCGGATCGTTCAAGCTGCGCGGTGCTTATGTCCGGATCGCCGGGCTGCTGCCGGAGGAGCGCGCGGCGGGGGTCGTGGCGGCGAGCGCCGGCAATCACGCGCAGGGCGTCGCGCTGGCGTCGTCGCTGCTCGGCGTGCGCTCGACGGTGTTCATGCCGAAGGGCGCCCCGCTGCCGAAGATCAGCGCCACGCAGGACTACGGCGCCGAGGTGCGCCTGCACGGGCAGGTCGTCGACGAGACGCTGGCGGCGGCGCAGGAGTACGCGGCCGAGACGGGCGCGGTGTTCATCCACCCCTTCGACCACCCGGACGTCATCGCAGGTCAGGGCACGGTCGGCCTGGAGATTCTGGAACAGTGCCTGGAGGTGCGCACGATCGTCGTCGGCATCGGCGGGGGAGGGCTCGCGGCGGGCATCGCGATGGCGGTGAAGTCGCTGCGGCCCGACGTGCGCATCGTGGGGGTGCAGGCGGCGGGCGCGGCGGCGTACCCGCCCTCGCTGGCGGCAGGGCGGCCGGTGGCGGTGGAGAACCCGGTGACGATGGCCGACGGCATCAGGGTCGGCCGGCCCGGTGACGTGCCGTTCCGGATCATCGGCGATCTGGTGGACGAGGTCCGCACGGTCACCGAGGACGCGCTGGCCACCGCCCTGCTGCTGTGCCTGGAGCGGGCCAAACTGGTCGTCGAACCGGCCGGGGCGAGTCCGGTCGCGGCGCTGCTGAGTGACCCGGGCGCTTTCGAGGGCCCGGTCGTCGCGGTGCTCTCCGGCGGCAATGTCGACCCGGTGCTGCTCCAGCGCGTCCTGCGGCACGGCATGGCCGCGCAGGGCCGCTACCTGGCCGTACGTCTGCGGCTGACGGACCGGCCGGGCGCGCTCGCCACACTTCTGGGGGTGTTGTCAGTGGTGGACGCTAACGTCCTCGATGTGAGCCACGTACGGACCGACCCACGGCTCGGGCTCACGGAGGCGGAGGTCGAGCTGCACCTGGAGACGAAGGGCCCCGTGCACTGCGTCGAGGTCGGCCAGGCCCTGCGCGACGCGGGCTACACCGTCATCGACTGAGGCGGCGCGGCGGGCGAAAGTCCAGGTCGGAGGCTCTTTGTCACTCATTCGGGTAAGTCCATTGAGAGACGCGATACATCGCGTTATGGTGTGTCTCGTAATTCCACCACTGCGATGAGCGAAAAGTGCCAACCTAGGCCTTCCGGGGCTTCTTCCCCATGCTTCCCCATGCTTTCCCCATGACGTGGAGACTCATATGCCAGGCGCCATCTATGCCGAAGGCCTGGTGAAGACCTTCGGTGACGTAAGGGCTCTGGACGGTGTCGACCTCGATGTCCCCGAGGGCACCGTCCTGGGTCTGCTCGGGCCGAATGGCGCGGGCAAGACGACGGCCGTCCGCTGTCTGACGACCCTGCTGCAGCCGGACAGCGGCTCGGCGATGGTCGCCGGTGTCGACGTCCTCAAGCATCCCGACGCCGTCCGCCGCTCCATCGGCCTGTCCGGCCAGTTCGCCGCCGTCGACGAGTACCTCACCGGCCGCGAGAACCTCCAGATGGTCGGCCAGCTCTACCAGATGAAGGCCAAGGCGGCGAAGGCCCGCGCGGTCGAGCTGCTGGAGCAGTTCGATCTCGCCGACGCCGCGGACCGGCCCGCGAAGACCTACTCCGGAGGCATGCGCCGCCGCCTCGACCTCGCGGCAGCCCTGGTGGTCTCACCGCCCGTGATGTTCATGGACGAGCCGACCACCGGCCTCGACCCGCGCAACCGCCAGCTGCTGTGGGAAGTCATCAAACAACTGGTCTCGGGCGGTACGACACTGCTGCTGACCACCCAGTACCTCGAAGAGGCCGACCACCTGGCACACGAGATCGCCGTCGTCGACCACGGCCATGTCATCGCCACCGGCACCTCCGACCAGCTCAAGGCCCGCACCGGCGGCGAGCGCGTCGAGGTCGTGGTGCACGAGCGCGACGATATACAGGCGGCTTCGCAGGTGCTGAGCGGCTTCGGCAAGGGCGACACCTCGGTCGAGGACCACATGCGCAAGCTCACCGTGCCCGTGACCGGCGGCGCCAAGCTCCTCGCCGAGGTCATCCGTGAGCTCGACACCCGTGGCATCGAGATCGACGACATCGGGCTGCGCCGCCCCACCCTCGACGACGTGTTCCTGTCCCTGACGGGCCATGTGGCAGAGACCAAGACCGAGGAGAACGACACAAAGGAGGCCGCGAAGTGAGCGCCATCAACGATTCCGCGGTCATCGCCCGTAGGAACTTGATTCGCATGGGCCGGATTCCCGAGGTGCTCATTTTTGGGCTGATCCAGCCAATTATGTTCGTGGTGCTGTTCACCTACGTGTTCGGTGGCTCAATCCAGGTTGGCTCGTCCACCTCCACCCAGGCTTACCGCGAGTTCCTGATGGCCGGCATCTTCGCCCAAACTGTCACGTTCGCTACGGCGGGTGCGGGTGCGGGCATCGCCGACGACATGCACAAGGGCCTCATCGACCGCTTCCGCTCCCTGCCGATGGCACGTGGTGCGGTGCTGACCGGGCGCACCTTCGCCGACCTGGTGCAGACGGCGCTCACCCTCGTCGTCCTGGCGGTCGTCGCCGTGATCGTCGGCTGGCGCACGCACGAGAACCTCGGCAAGGTACTCGCCGGGTTCGGGCTGCTCCTGCTTCTCGGTTACGCGTTCTCGTGGATCGGCGCACTCATCGGCCTGTCCGTGCGCACTCCTGAAGCGGCGACCTCGGGCGGCCTGATCTGGCTGTTTCCGCTGACGTTCATCTCGAACGCCTTCGTGGACGCGAACCAAATGCCCACCTTCCTGCGGCACATCGCGGAGTGGAACCCGTTCAGCGCCACCGTGCAGGCATGCCGCGAGCTGTTCGGCAACCTTCCCCCGGGCTTCAAGACGCCCGACGCCTGGCCCATGCAACACCCCGTGTGGGCCTCGCTGATCTGGTCGGTCGTGATCATCCTGGCCTTCCGCACACTCGCGGTCCGCAAGTACCGCCGGGCGACGGGCTGACGGCTTCCGGATCCTGCTCGCGAAGGCCCCTCCAACACGGAGGGGCCTTCGGAACAGAACACCCTCGGGTGTTCCGTGGTGAACGACCTGCGTGAACAGCGGTGTTCGAGCGGCCCGGATCAGCAGGGGCCGTCGAGCCTCCACACGGCCCACGAGGCAGGGTCACTGGGGACGGAGCCGGTGGAGTAGTACGTCGCCGTATACCGGCGGCCTTCGAAGGCGGCCGTGTCACCCGGGACGTACGACCGTCCCGCGTCCCAGCCGGGCAGGCCGGCGCAGCCTGGGTCACCCGGTTCGGTGGGCACGTCCCCGCCGCCGCTGCCGACGAACTTCCACGTGATGCCGTTGACCACGCCCGCGTCGAGAGGAGCGAGTTTCTGGAAGGCCGGCTTGCTGAGGTCGAGGTGCTCCGGTGCGCAGCCGGTGCACTTGTCGCGGACCGGCACCGTGATCGTCCGGCCGTTGTAGGAGACCTCGACGAACACGCCCTTGCAGAGGTCGTCGTTGTTGGGTTGGCGGCCGTCCACCATGCGGACGACACGGCGACCAGGTCCTCGTTCGCCGCGTCGATCGGTGTCCCGCACGAGCCGTAACCCACGGCGTCGTACCACGTCATCCTTCCGTCGCGCGGCTGGTCCACGGGGACGGCCGCGGTCGCGGTCCCCGCCCCCCACAACGCCAGAGACACCGTGCCGAGCAGCGTGGCCGCCCAACTGCCCATGTGCGTACGGACGTTCATGAGCTTTCTCCCAGGGCAGGTCAGCAGTAGAGGTTTCCGCCGGTGGACGTGCCGAGGATCTGGGTGAACCACTGGAAGGAGCTCACCCGGCTCTGCACCTGGTCGGGGTGCTTGCCGTCGCACTCGACGGACCCGTTGATGCTGCGGATCGATTCGCCGAAGCCACGGTCGTTGACGATGGCGTCGTGCCCGGTCATGCTGCCCGGGCCGGTCTGGGTGTTCCAGTACCACAGCGCGGTCTTCCAGGCGATGGCCGAGTCGTTCTGGACGAGCCAGGGGTTGTTCAGCAGGTCGATGCCGAGCGCGTCACCGGCCGACTTGTAGTTGAAGTTCCAGCTCACCTGGAGCGGGCCCCTGCCGTAGTACGCGGCCTGGCCGGCCGGGCAGCCGTAGGGGCGGCCCCAGTCGCAGTACGTCGGGTAGTTGGCGGTGTTCTGCTCGACGATGTGCACAAGACCGCCAGTCTCGTGGCTGATGTTGGCGAGGAAGGCCGCCGCCTCGCGGCGCTTGATCTCGTCGCTGCCCGTGTTGGCGAAGCCCGGGTAGGCGCCCAGCGCGTCGATCAGGCCCTGGTAGCTGTAGAAGCCGTTGCGGCTCGGGAACATCTGGTTGAACTGCGCCTCGCTGACCGGGAAGCCGCCGGACGGCGGGTTGCCGCCGTCGCAGTTGTACGGCTCCCAGTACCAGGTGCTGATGATCGGGTCGTAGCCCGGGTTGTCGTGCTCGGCGATGTACAGCAGGCCGTCGGTGTAGCGGACGATGCTGCCCGCGGGGTACCAGGCGCCCGCGGCCCAGGCGGGAGCCGAGGGGCAGTCGCCGCCACCGCCACCGCCGCCGCAGTTGAACGGGTCCCAGTACCAGGTGCTGATCGTCGGGTCGTAGCCCGGGTTGTCGTGCTCGGCGATGTAGAAGCCGCCGTTGAAACGGACGACGGTGCCGGCCGGGTACCAGGCGCCCGCGGCCCAGCCGGGGGCGGTGTCGCAGGCTCCGGCGGCGGCTGCCGGGGAGGCCGGCGCCAGGGTCAGGATGCCGACGAGGGCGAGCAGTGAGGCCAGAAAGGCCGCGATGCGGTGCGTTCTCATCCAGTGACTCCGTAGAAGTGTGAGAAGTGAACGTGGGCGTGGTGCGGCGGTGCGGCAACGCTCTGGATGTCCTGTGCATGACATTCCATGGGAGCGATTCCATTGGAGTAGACCACAAGTAGGGCACGTCGAGAACCCGCCGACCGCGGTCTCGGTCACGGAATGACGAAACCCCCGGCGCCGGGAGGCGCCAGGGGTTTCGTGGAAGAGAGGTGGCCGGGTCAGCCGTTGTAGGGCTCGGCCTTCAGGATCCTCACCGAGGCCGTCTTGCCGTTCGGCAGCTCGTAGTCCGCGTCCTCGCCGACCTTGTGGCCGATCACGCCGGAGCCCAGCGGGGACTGCGGCGAGTACGTCTCGATGTCCGAGCTCGCGTACTCACGCGAGGCGAGCAGGAACGTCGTCGTGTCGTCCTCGTCGCCGTCGAAGGCGATCGTCACGACCATGCCGGGCGCCACCGCACCGTCCGCCGACACCGGAGCCTCGCCGACCTTGGCCTTCTCCAGGAGCTGGGTCAGCTGGCGGATGCGGAGCTCCTGCTTGCCCTGCTCCTCCTTGGCCGCGTGGTACCCGCCGTTCTCGCGCAGGTCGCCCTCCTCGCGTGCGGCCGCGATCTTCACGGTGATCTCGGCGCGCGCGGGACCAGACAGGTACTCCAGCTCGTCCTTGAGCTTGGTGTACGCCTCCTGCGTGAGCCAGGTGACGTCTTCGCTGGTCTGGGTCACAGGTGCTCCTCGTAGGTACTGGGAATACAAAGCATCGCCCTACCCAGAAGGATGTTCCTTCATGGAAGGGCGAAACCACGAGCCTAACAATTCAAAGGCCGAAGGGGGAGGACATAAGCCATCAGAATCGCATCAACGCAGGTCAGCGCTTACGTATTCAGGGAGAACCCGGTCGGTGCCGGTCAAGTGCGGTCGAATCCGGTCGACCGGATCAGCCGGCGTGGCAGCCGAGCAGTTCGGCCGTCGTCCCCTGGGACGTCGTGCGGAGCGTGACGACCTTGTCGATCCGGGTGGCGTCGCCGTCGAAGCGGAAGTCGGCCCGGCCCACCTCGGCGCCGCTCTCCGCCTGGGAGCGCAGGGTGCAGTAGCCGGAGGCGCCGGCGTCCTTACGGACCTCCAGATGCACCTTCACCGCGTCCTTCTGGGCGTCGAACTCGATCACCTCGGCGCTGATCTTGTTCTGGCCGACGTAGTGATAGGCGAAATAGCCGATCAGTCCCAGCAGCAGCGCCCCGAGGACGGCGCCGACGAGCTTGAGCGTGCGGTCGGCGCGTGCGTCCGAGGAGCGGCCGTAGCGGCCCTCGGGGAGCCGCGTGCTCGCCGTGCTCATGATCGTCCTCTCCGCCGGGCGGGACCGATGTCCCGAAAGAGGGGCCTGGGGGCCGTACCGCGGAATTATCCGCCCCTCGATTCGGTCACTATAGAAGCCGCCGATCGCACCGGGGCACACCGGGGCGCCGACTATGAGGATTGAGTCTTGACTGACCAGCTGCGACTGATGGCCGTGCACGCCCACCCCGACGACGAGTCGAGCAAGGGCGCGGCCACCATGGCGAAGTACGTGTCCGAGGGGGTGGACGTGCTGGTCGTGACCTGCACGGGCGGGGAGCGCGGCTCCATCCTCAATCCGAAGCTCCAGCACGACAAGTACATCGAGGAGCACATCCACGAGGTACGCAAGAAAGAGATGGACGAGGCCCGCGAGATCCTCGGGGTGAAGCAGGAGTGGCTCGGCTTCGTCGACTCCGGCCTGCCCGAGGGCGACCCGCTGCCGCCGCTGCCGGAGGGCTGTTTCGCCCTGGAGGACGTCGACAAGGCGGCCGGTGAGCTGGTGAAGCAGATCCGTCGCTTCCGTCCCCAGGTGATCACCACCTACGACGAGAACGGCGGCTACCCGCACCCCGACCACATCATGACCCACAAGATCTCGATGGTGGCCTTCGAGGGCGCGGCGGACGCCGAGAAGTTCCCGGAGGCGGAGTTCGGCCCGGCGTACCAGCCGCAGAAGCTCTACTACAACCAGGGCTTCAACCGCCCCCGCACCGAGGCGCTGCACCACGCGATGCTGGACCGCGGCCTGGAGTCGCCGTACGGGGACTGGCTCAAGCGCTGGGACGAGTTCGAGCGCGTCGCGCGCACGATCACCACGCATGTTCCGTGCGCCGACTTCTATGAGATCCGCGACAAGGCCCTGATCGCCCACGCCACGCAGATCGACCCCGACGGGGGCTGGTTCCGCGTCCCGATGGAGCTCCAGAAGGAAGTCTGGCCGACCGAGGAGTACGAGCTCGCGAAGTCCCTCGTCGATACCTCCCTCCCCGAGGACGACCTCTTTGCGGGCATCCGCGACAATGCCTGACATGAGCGCAAGCGCAAGCCTGGCAATGACACAGCTCGCCACCCTCGCCAAGGAGGTGGACGAGGACAAGGTCACCCCCGGCGTCCTCGGTTTCATCGTCTTCGCGGTGATGGCACTGGCGGTCTGGGGCCTGATGAAGTCCATGAACCGCCACATGAACAGGGTCGAGTTCATGGAGGCCCCGGATCCGAAGGCAGACTCCGGGGACACCGCCGAAGCGACCGGCGCGGCGAAGCCGCAGCAGGGCTGAGGGCGAAGGTCCCCGGGGGCCCGGCATACGTCAGTGCCGGGCGGCCGCCGCCACCCCCATGACCTCGCGCGCGTGGCGGTTCGGCACCATGCCGAGCCGCCAGGCCTGCCATCCCGCCTCCAGGTTCACGCCGCGTTCGAGCAGGAGCTGGTACGCCTCGACGTAGTCGTCCAGCTTCGCGTCCCGCAGCGGATGGCCGGTGCGGGACAGCTGGGCCAGCTCCTCCTGCGCCACCGCCGTGCCGACGTCCACACCGCCGGGGGCCGCGTACGGCAGCAGGGTGCAGCGCAGGAAGCGGGCCCAGTCCTCGCCGCGCCGGTCGCCGTAGGACGCGAACAGCCCCACCGCGTCGTCGCACAGCGCCAGCGCCTGCTGGGTGCGGGTGTTCCCGGCGTCCACCACCGCCAGCTCCAGGCAGGTCCACGCCTCGCCGTGCGCGACGCCGATGCGCTGGAAGTCGGCCCGGCCGTCCACCAACAGCTGCCGGGCGAAACCGCTGTTGCGCAGGGAACCCGTCTGCGCCGCCCGCTGGTCGCGCGTCACCCGCGCCGAGTGGTGCCGGGCGCACGCGAGCCCGTACACGTCACGCATCCGCGAGAACATCGTCCGCGACCGCTCCAGCTCCCGTACCGCGAGGTCCAGGTTGCCCGTCTCCTCCAGGGCCTGGCCCAGGTAGTACAGGGACCACGCCTCGCCGCGCGCGTCCTCGTTGTCGCGGTGCCGGGAGGCCGCCTGGCGCAGTCCGTCCACCGCCGGGGACGGGTCACCGGCGACCAGCCGGGCCCGGGACAGCTGGGTCAGGGCCCAGGCCTCGCCGCGGGCGTCGCGCGTACGGCCGTACAGATCCAGGGCCGCCCGCAGGTCCTCCTCCGCCCGCGGTACGTCGCCCATCCGCAGGCCCAGCTGGCCCAGCTGGAAGTGGGCCCACGCCTCGCCGTGGAGTGACTCGCCGGCCCGGTGCAGGGACAGGGACTCGGTCAGCAGGTCCAGGGACTCGGCGATCCGGCCCCGGTCGCGTTCCACCGCGGCCAGCGCGTGCATCGTCCAGGCGCGGTCCGTCGCCAGCTCGGGCGCCGACTGGAGGTCGAGGGCCTCGCGGAGCTTCGTCGCCGCCTCGGTGAGGTTGCCCTGGTGGTGCAGGGTGATGCCGAGGGAACACAGGGCACGGGCCGCGCCCGCGTCGTGCTGGGCCTCCATGTAGAGCTCGACCACCGAGGTCAGGGTCGCGCGGGCCTTGTCCAGTTCGCCGAGCTGGCGGGCCGCGATGCCGGTCCGCCACTGCACCGAGCGGACCAGCAGGCCCTTGTCCACGGCCTGCGCGAGCTCGCTGATCTCGCCGAGGCGGTAGAGGTCGCCGCGCAGCAGGCAGTAGTCGCACAGGGCGCCCAGCAGGTTCAGTACGGCCGCCTGGTTGGCGTCCTCCGTGTGCCGGAGCGCCGCCGTGATGAAGCTCGACTCGTCGTCCAGCCAGCGCAGCGCGTCGTCCAGCGAGGTGAAGCCGTGCGGGCTGAAGCGGTCCGAGCGGGTCGACATGTTGCCGTCGACCAGCCGCAGCACCGAATCGGCGAGATCGGCGTAGTTCACGATCAGCCGCTCCTGCGCCGCCGTGCGCTCCGCCGGCTCCTCCTCGTCGAGGAGGCGGGCCTGGGCGAAGGCACGGACCAGGTCGTGCAGGCGGTAGCGGTTGCCGCGGACGTGGTCGATCAGGCCCGACTGGGCGAGCGCCACCAGATGACGGGTCGCCTCCGCCTCGTCCGTGGCCAGCAGCGACGCCGCCGCTGCCGCACCCAGCGACGCCCGGCCCGCGAGCGCCAGCCTGCGCAGCAGACTCCTCGCGATGTCCGACTGGTCGGTGTAGCGCAGCCACAGCACCCGCTCGATCGGTTCCACCGGGCCGTACGCGCCCAGATCCGTCGCCAGCGTGCGCGGGGAGCGCGGGCCCAGCGACGAGCCCGCGATGCGCAGCGCCAGCGGCAGGCCGCCGCACAACTGCCCGATCAGGTCGGCGGATTCGGCGTCGTAGGGGCCCGAGGAATCCTGCGCCGCTGCGGTCAGCAGCTCCTCCGCGCCCGCCGCGTCCAGCGCCTCCACCGGAAGCTGGTGCACCCAGGCGGCGAGATCCGCGGGCAGGTCGAGGGGCTCACGGGAGGTGACCAGGACCAGGCTGTCGGAGCGTTCGGGGACGAGGGTGCGGACCTGCGCCGCGTCCGAGGCGTCGTCCAGTACGACGGTGACCGGGAGGCCGGTGAGGTGCTGGTGGTAGAGCTCGCTGAGCCGCTTGACCTGCTGGTCCGCCGATGAACGCTCCCGGAACAGGAGTTGCTCGCGCGGGGCGCCCAAACGGTTCAGCAGATGCAGCAGCGCGTCTCTCGTCGACAGCGGCGGCTCCTCCGCGGTGTCGCCGCGCAGGTCCACCACGCACGCGCCGCGGAACTGGTCCTTCAGCTCGTGGGCCGCGCGGATCGCCAGTGCCGTACGGCCGCTGCCGGGCGGGCCGTGCAGGACGACGACCGTCGGCTTGGTCTCCGTACTCGCGCGTGCCGCCTGCACCCACTGCCCGATGCGGGCCATCTCCGGCCGGCGACCCGCGAACGGGCCCATCGGCTCGGGGAGTTGGGCGAACGACTGCTCCAGCACATTGCGGCCCCGCGCGGCGGCGCTCTTGTCGGTGCCCCTGAGCCGCGGCCCCGTCTTCTTCGGGCCGGTGGACGCGCTCAGCACCCGCTGCTGGTCGAGGAAGGGGCGGATGCCGCGTACCTCCAGCGCCGTCAGCCACTGCAGGCGCAGCTGCTGCGGGCCGCCGGGCTGGCCGACGGCGCCCGCGCGGTGGTGCGCGGCGGGCAGATGCGTGCCGGCCACCTTCACGACGGTCGCCGCGGCGCCCACGACACCGACGGTGACACCCGCGCCGACGGCCGTCACCGTGCTCGTGCCGAGCGCCAGGTCGGACACCGCGGCCGCGAGCGCGGCGACGCCGGCCACCATCAGCGGCGTGGCACCGCCCTCGCGTGCGAAGCGCTGCCCGAACGTGAGCCGGCCGGCCTCCGCCTCGTCCAGCGCCCGGGTGTACGCCTCGTACTCCTCGGCCGCCGCCTGCGCCATGGCGTCCAGCTCGCCGCGCGCCCGCGACAGCAGCACCTGCCCCTCGGTACGGCCGCCCGAGCGCCGCACCTCCTCCTCCACGGCCCGGGCCAACAGCCGCTCGGCATCGGTCCGATGGCTGTCCCGCATGTGACGTCCCCCTCCGGCGGCAATGGCGTTCTTGGTCAAGTGTGCTGCGGACCGCGCATCGGGGCGAGGGGGCGAACGGGCTTCGATCACCTTGCGGGCACGGTGAATTGCCGCAAAGGGGGCGGTGGCTGGGGTGATCGCGGGCGCGAAAGGCCGAGTTCGTCGGCCGACGTCGCGGTGGACGCGGCCAACCGCCGCTCGTTCAACGACCTGAACGGGAATGCGGTAGCCCGCCCGGGGGGAGGGGGGCTACCGCACGATGCCGGCTCCGGGACGGGCCGCGGGAGCGGCCGCCGCAGGTCGTCCGGGGAACGGCCGTCGGCTCAGCCGGTTTTGACGGGGGTCAGGGCGAACCCGTCGTTGGGCTTGCCCGCGAGGAGGTCGGCCAGCCCGCCGCTGAGCGCGTACGTCGTCCCGCCCGGTCCCGCGGTCACGTCGCTGGTGATGGGATCGTTGACCGTGTCGGTGACCTTCACCGTGGCTTCCTTCCAGCCGTTGCGGGGCTCCACCCGCTGGATCTGGGCGGGCTTGCCGGACAGCAGACCGCTGCTGACCACCGCGATCGAGCCGTCCTTCAGGAGCCGCATGCCGGCCGCGGGGGACGCCAGCGGCGCGGAGAGCTTCACCTGCTGCGCCTTTTCGGGATGCCGGACGGGCACGCGTACCAGGGAGCCGTCGGCCATGGCGATGATCAGCTGGTTTCCCTCCACCCAATCCACCGCTGTCATCCCCACGTCGTTCAGGAAGTTGGGGATGTCCAGCGTGCCCTGGAGCAGGTCGCTGCGCAGGAAGACCGAGGCGCGGCCCTTGCGGTCGATGCGGAACACCGTCGGGGTCAGCTCGTCGACGGCGTAGGCGGTGCCGTCGGGCGCCACCGTCACGTCGGAGATCAGGTGCTGCTTGCCGTCGAGGGCGACTGCGGTCAGGTCGACGCACCAGTCCTGCTTCCCGCTGTCCAGGTCGTAGCTGCCCACCCCGGCGATGCGGAAGGGGGCGTTCTTGCGGGAACGGTCGGCAAGGCCGTAGTCCACATTGCTGACCAGGATGCGGTCACGCTTGGTGTCGGCGACGACGGCCTGCGCCGACACCAGTTCCGGGTCGTCGATGTGGGTGCGCACCTTTCCGTCCGGGCCGAAGGCGTAGACCTTGCCGTGCTTCAGTGAGCCGGCGAAGAACGTCTTCGACCCCGCGGCGAAGTCCAGCGAGTGCGGGAACGCATTGGCGCCGTCGGCCTTGATGACACTGGGCGTCTTCTGGCTGGGCGTCTTCTGCTTGCTCTGCTCGATCCGGGGCCGCTCGGAGCCGGATCCGGAGCCGGTGCTGGTAGAGGAACCGCTCATGGCAAACGCCGTCCCGGTGGCCGCGACAGCGACAACTGCCGCGCCCGCGATGGCGATCTTCAGCTTCGTCTTCTTCATTTTCATTGTCCTTGTTCCTTGGAAGGGTTGGGGCCGGCGTGTACCGCGGTCATCGGTGGCTGGAAAGGGGCGTGACGAGGCCCCCGGGGAACCCCCTGCCGGCCTCGGGCCGGGGGGTGCCGGGTGATGTTCAGGCGTGACGCTCTGAGGGGACTGTGGTGATGCGACGGCCGGACGGCCGGATCAGGGGTGCACGGGAGGAACGAAGCGGGCGGTTGCCGACATGCCTGTCGCGGGCTGAAGGGTCTGGTTGAGCAACTGCAGCGCCGCCTGGGAGGCGGAGCCGGGCGCCGCCGTCGTCACCACCACCCGGATCCCCTGCCCCTGGGGCACCGGGAGTGAGTGCTGCAGCACGTCCAGCTCCCCGACCATCGGATGGCGCATCCGGTACTCGGTCATGCCCCAGGCGCGCACCCGGTGCTCGGCCCACAGCGTGGCGAACTGCGGGCTGCGCATGGTCAACTCGCCGATGAGGGAGGCCAGATGCGGCTCGTGCGGATATTCGCCGACCGCCTGCCGCAGCTTGCCCACCACGTCCCGAGCCTTCCTGGGCCAGTCCACGTACAGGTCCCGCGTGTGGGCGTCCAGGAAGATCAGCCGGGCGGTGTTGGGCCGCGTGGCCGCTTGATCCGGGCTGTCCGGGGCCAAGTGCCCGGCGAACAGGGCATGTCCGGCGCGGTTCCACATCAGGACGTCCGAGCGCCGGCCGACGACGACCACGGGTGAGTCCCCGAAGGCATCCACCAGTTGGCGTATCGCCGCGGTGACACGCTCGGCAGGGAGCCGGCGGCGGCTCTGCCGGGGATCTCCGGACAAGGTGTGCAGGTGGCGCCGCTCCTCGTCATCCAGCCGTAGAGCCGTGGCCAGCGCGTCGAGGACCTGCGGAGAGGCGTTGAGCGACAGACCCTGTTCCAGCCGGGTGTAGTACGCCACGCTGACACCGGCCAGCTGGGCCAGTTCCTCACGCCGCAGCCCCGGCACCCGCCGCCGATCGCCGTAGTCCGGCAACCCCACGTCCGCCGGCTTCAACTGTGCCCGACGCCCGGACAGAAAATCGCCGAGGAGGGACTTGCCGTGCGCTGTCTCGTCCATGTGACCGAGTATGGCCAGGCTCCCCGCGTCCAGCCTGCCCCTGAGACTGGCAGGCACGAATGCCCCTGGGACCGGCAGGCGCGAAGTCGCGTGCGCACGTGGCGCCTGCGGCTTCACGCCAATCGCCGCGGCGCGTGTCGGCAGGTGCGCCCGAGACCCTCCGGGAGCCCTGACTCCCGACCTGATGTGCTGGGCCGGGCGGTCCTCAGCGTGCGACGATGTTGGTATGAATCGCCTGGCCGCCTCCCAGTCGCCGTACCTGCTGCAGCATGCCGACAACCCCGTCGACTGGTGGCCGTGGGCGGCCGAGGCCTTCGAGGAGGCCCGTAAGAGCGGCAGACCGGTCCTGCTCAGCGTCGGATACAGCAGCTGTCACTGGTGCCACGTCATGGCCCACGAGTCCTTCGAGGACCAGGAGACCGCCGACTACCTCAACACCCACTTCGTCAGCATCAAGGTCGACCGCGAGGAACGCCCCGACGTGGACGCCGTCTACATGGAGGCCGTCCAGGCGGCCACCGGCCAGGGCGGCTGGCCCATGACGGTGTTCCTCACCCCGGACGCCGAGCCCTTCTACTTCGGCACCTACTTCCCGCCCACCCCCCGCTCCGGCATGCCGTCCTTCCGGCAGGTGCTGGAGGGCGTGCGCAGCGCCTGGGTCGACCGGCGGGACGAGGTCGCCGAGGTGGCCGGGAAGATCGTCCGGGATCTCGCCGGGCGGGAGATCTCCTACGGCGGACCCGAGGCCCCCGGCGAGCAGGAGCTGGCGCAGGCGCTGCTCGGGCTCACCCGGGAGTACGACCCGCAGCGCGGCGGGTTCGGGGGCGCGCCCAAGTTCCCGCCGTCCATGGTGATGGAGTTCCTGCTGCGGTACCACGCGCGGACCGGCGCCGAGGGCGCGCTGCAGATGGCGCAGGACACCTGTGAGCGGATGGCGCGCGGCGGGATCTACGACCAGCTCGGCGGCGGGTTCGCGCGCTACTCCGTCGACCGGGACTGGGTCGTGCCGCACTTCGAGAAGATGCTGTACGACAACGCCCTGCTGTGCCGCGTCTACGCCCACCTCTGGCGCGCCACGGGCTCCGAGCTCGCCCGCCGCGTCGCGCTGGAGACCGCCGACTTCATGGTGCGTGAACTGCGCACCAACGAGGGCGGGTTCGCCTCCGCGCTCGACGCCGACAGCGATGACGGAACCGGCAAGCACGTCGAGGGCGCGTACTACGTCTGGACGCCGGAGCAACTGCGCGAGGTCCTGGGAGCCGACGACGCCGAACTCGCCGCCCGGCACTTCGGCGTGACGGAGGAGGGCACGTTCGAGCAGGGCGCCTCCGTCCTGCAACTCCCGCAGCAGGACGAGCTGTTCGACGCCGAGAAGATCGCGTCCGTACGGCAGCGGCTGCTGGACAAGCGCGGTGAGCGCCCCGCCCCCGGCCGGGACGACAAGATCGTCGCCGCCTGGAACGGCCTCGCGATCGCGGCCCTCGCCGAGACCGGCGCCTACTTCGACCGCCCCGACCTCGTGGACGCGGCCCTCGGCGCCGCCGACCTCCTCGTCCGGCTGCACCTCGACGACCACGCCCGCATCGCCCGCACCAGCAAGGACGGCCGGGTCGGCGCGCACACCGGCGTGCTGGAGGACTACGCCGACGTCGCCGAGGGCTTCCTCGCGCTCGCGTCCGTCACCGGCGAGGGCGTCTGGCTGGACTTCGCCGGGTTCCTGCTCGACCACGTGCTCGCCCGCTTCGTCGACGAGGAGTCCGGTGCCCTCTACGACACGGCTGCCGACGCCGAGCAGTTGATCCGCCGTCCCCAGGACCCGACCGACAACGCCGCCCCCTCCGGCTGGACCGCGGCGGCCGGCGCCTTGCTGAGCTATGCCGCGCAGACCGGTGCCGAGCCGCATCGCACCGCCGCCGAAAAGGCGTTGGGCGTCGTGAAGGCCCTCGGTCCGCGTGTGCCCCGCTTCATCGGCTGGGGGCTCGCGGTCGCCGAGGCCAATCTCGACGGGCCGCGGGAGGTCGCGGTCGTGGGGCCGACGATGGACGACCCCGCCACAAAGGCCCTGCACCACACGGCGCTTCTCGGCACCGCGCCGGGCGCGGTCGTGGCCGCGGGCACTCCGGAGAGTGGCGAATTCCCGCTCCTCGTTGACCGCCCCCTGCAGCAGGGCCAACCCGCCGCCTACGTCTGTCGTAACTTCACCTGCGACGCTCCGACCACCGATCCGGAACGGCTGCGGACCGCTCTGAGCAGGTAAAACGGAGGCCGGCGGCGGGGTGGTTACGCAGCCGGTGTTCGAATTGCTCACTCTCGGGGCCCGTTGTGATGAAACGCGCTCTTCATCGAATCGGCCTGCGGACTTCACAGATCCCCCTTAATGTCTACACAGTTCCGCGACAGATGTGACTCGCTGTCGCGGCAGGGGGCATTGGGGATCTGGGGGGATCTGTTGCTGACGTCTGTCTTCATAGCTGTCGTCTCGCTGGCCTTGTTCTGGATGGCCGCTTTCACCCTGTGGTGGCAGATGCACGCGTGGCGTACGCCCGAGGTGCTGGCCTCCACCCGGTTCAGCAGACCGGACGGTGACGAGCATGTGTCGTTCTCGCTGCTGCTTCCGGCCCGGCACGAACAAGCCGTGCTGGACCACACCATCCAGCGGCTGCTGGAGTCCACACACACCGACTTCGAGATCATCGTCATCGTCGGGCACGACGACCCGGAGACCACGGCGGTGGCCGAGAAGGCCGCGGCGCGTGATCCGCGCGTCCGTGTCGTCGTCGACACCCACGAGAAGAAGAACAAGCCGAAGGCCATGAACACGGCGCTGCCGCACTGCCGCGGCGACGTCGTCGGGGTCTTCGACGCCGAGGACCAGGTCCATCCGGAGCTCCTCGCCCACGTCGACCACGCGTTCCGGACGACGAAAGCGGACGTGGTCCAGGGCGGCGTCCAGCTCATCAACTTCCACTCCAGCTGGTACAGCCTGCGCAACTGCCTGGAGTACTTCTTCTGGTTCCGCTCCCGGCTGCACCTGCACGCGCAGAAGGGGTTCATCCCGCTCGGCGGCAACACCGTCTTCGTACGCACCGACGTGCTGCGGGAAGCCGACGGCTGGGACCCCAACTGCCTCGCCGAGGACTGCGACTTGGGCGTGCGGCTGTCCAGCGTCGGCAAGAAGGTCGTCGTCGCCTACGACTCCGACATGGTGACCAAGGAGGAGACGCCGGGCAGCCTGATGTCGCTGCTGAAGCAGCGCACCCGCTGGAACCAGGGCTTCCTCCAGGTCTACCGGAAGAAGGACTGGAAGCAACTGCCCACCTTCGGGCAGCGGTTGCTCGCCCGGTACACCCTCATGACGCCGTTCATGCAGGCCTTCACCGGGCTCATCATCCCGCTCAACATCGCGATCGCGGTCTTCCTCGACGTGTCCGTGACCGTCGCCTTCATCACCTTCCTGCCGGCCGTCACCGCGCTCGTCACCTTCGTCTTCGAGATCGTCGGACTGCACGACTTCGGCAAGCAGTACGGGCTGCGCGTCCGCTTCGTCCACTACCTGAAGCTCGTCGTGGGCGGCCCCTTCTACCAGGTCCTCCTCGCCGGGGCCGCCGTGCGCGCCGTATGGCGTGAGCAGCGCGGCCGGAACGACTGGGAGTTGACCACGCACGTCGGCGCGCATCTCCCCGACGTCACCGATGCCGAAGTGACCCGCGACCTCCGAGAGGACGTCCCTGCGTGACCTCCACCCTTCCCGCGGTGACCACTCCGAAGGTCCCCGCGCAGCGGCAGCCTGCCCCTGTTGAGCGTTCGACGGGTCGAACGACCCCGCCGCTCCGCCTCCGCTCCTCCCGGCCCGAACTGATCCTGTGCGGTGTACTCCTCGTCGCGATCCTGGTCGTGCAGGGCTGGAACATCGCCGACTACCCGACCCTCAGCGACGACGAGGGCACCTACCTCGCCCAGGCCTGGGCCGTCCAGGAGGGCCGGGGCCTCGCCCACTACACGTACTGGTACGACCACCCGCCGCTCGGCTGGATCCAGCTCGCCCTGCTGACCTGGATACCGGCCGCGCTCAGCCCCGAGTCGATGACCGTCGGCTCCATGCGCGCCGCGATGCTGGTCGTCAGCGCCGCCAGCGCGGTCCTCGTCTATGTGATCGGGCGGCGGCTGTCACTGCCGCGCTGGGCGGCCGGGCTCGGCATGGTCCTGTTCGGGCTCTCGCCCCTGTCGGTCGTGCTCCAGCGGGAGATCTTCCTCGACAACCTCGCGGTGATGTGGACGCTGCTCGCGTTCGCCCTCGCCGCCTCCCCGAGCCGTCACCTCTGGCACCACTTCGGCGCCGGCATCGCGGCGGCCACGGCCGTGCTGACCAAGGAGACGATGCTCTTCGTCCTCCCCGCGGTCCTGATCACCATGTGGCGGCACAGCCACCGCGACACCCGCAAGTTCGCCCTGACCGGCGCCGTCACCGCCTGCGTCCTGATCGGCCTTTCCTACCCCCTGTTCGCCCTGCTGAAGGGCGAGCTGATGCCGGGCAGCGGGCACGTCTCGCTGTGGGACGGCATCAAGTACCAGATGACCAGACCCGGTTCGGGCTTCATCCTCGACCAGGGCTCCGGCTCCTGGGGCGTGCTCCAGTCGTGGCTCTACTACGACCGTGTCCTCATCGTCGGCGGCCTCGCGGGCGGTCTGCTGCTCCTGGTCACCTGGCGCTGGTCGGTCACCGCCCGCGCGCTGGCCGGACCGTCGTTCGCGGTGGTGATCCTCGCCCTGGTGGCCATGCGCCCGGGCGGCTATCTGCCCGCGATGTACGTCATCCAGGCGCTGCCGTTCCTCGCCCTGGTCCTCGCCGGAGGCACGGCTTCCGTCGCCCACGCCGTACTGCGGCGATGGCACTCCGAGGCCGAGCACCGGTACCTGACCGGCGGGCGGTACGCCCTCGCGGCCGTGCTCGCGATCGCCGCCGGCGCCTATGTCGTACCGCGCTGGTACGACGGCGACCGCACCGCCGTCACCGCCGACGCCAACGCGCCCTACCAGGCGGCCTCGAAGTGGCTGTCCACCGAGGTGGCGGACCCGGAGGACACCCGCGTCCTCGTCGACGACGCGCTGTGGCTGGACCTGGTGCACGCCGGGTACAAGCCGGGGCTCGGCGTCATCTGGTTCTACAAGGCCGACCTCGACCCGGCCGTGACGAAGACGATGCCGCGCGGCTGGAAGGACCTCGACTACGTGGTCGCCTCGCCGACGGTGCGGCGGGACGCGGTCGATCTGCCGGGCGTCAAGGCGGCCATCGAGCACTCGAAGCCGGTCGCCGTCTTCGGCAGCGGCGAGGACCGCATCGAGATCCGCCAGATCCAGACAGCCTCCGGAGGCGTTCGATGACTCACGAGTACACCGCCCCCGAGGAGCTCGGCGATCCGGCGGTGCAGGCCGCCGAGGTGGCCGAGCCGGGCGCCGTCACCATCGTCGTGCCGACTTTCAACGAGTCGGCGAACGTACGGCAGTTGCTGCACCAGATCACCGAGTCGGTGCCGTCCCGGCTGCCCTGCGAGGTCGTCTTCGTGGACGACTCCACCGACGACACCCCGCAGGTCATCAGGGAGGCGGCCCAGGACTGCCCGTTCCCGGTCACCGTCATCCACCGGGACGAACCCGTCGGCGGGCTCGGCGGCGCGGTCGTCGAGGGCATGAAGGCGGCCGGCTCGGACTGGATCGTCGTCATGGACGGCGACTGCCAGCATCCGCCGTCCCTGGTACCGGAGTTGGTGGCGACCGGCGAGCGCGCGAACGCCGGACTCGTCGTCGCCTCCCGGTACATCAAGGGCGGCAGCCGGGCCGGGCTCGCGGGCAGCTACCGGGTGGCCGTGTCGCGGGCGGCGACCTGGCTGACCAAGTCCCTCTTCCCGCGCCGGCTGCACGGCATCAGCGACCCGATGAGCGGCTTCTTCGCGATCCGGCGCAGCGACATCACCGCTCAGGCCCTGAAGCCGCTCGGCTACAAGATCCTGCTGGAGCTGGCGGTGCGGAGCCGCCCGCGCGCGGTCACCGAGGTGCCGTTCGTGTTCCAGGAGCGGTTCGCGGGGGAGTCCAAGTCCACGGCGGCCGAGGGGCGGCGCTTCCTTCGGCACCTCGCCGGGCTGCGGACGGCCGACCCGCTGTCCCGGATGGTGGTGTTCGGGCTGATCGGGCTCACCGGGTTCGTGCCGAACCTGGGCGCGCTGTGGGCGATGACCGAGGCGGGGCTGCACTACCTGCCCGCCGAGATCGTCGCCAACCAGTTCGGCGTGGCCTGGAACTTCCTGCTCATCGAGAAGCTGCTGTTCCGCGACCGGCGGCAGCACCGCCACTGGGCCGACCGGACCGTACGGTTCGCGCTGCTCGCCAACGCCGACCTGGTGCTGCGCATCCCGCTGATCGCGCTGCTCGTCGGCCAGTTCGGGCTGGCCGTGCTGCCCGCCACCGCGCTGGCCCTGGTCATCACCTTCGTCCTGCGCTTCGTCGGTACCGAAGCGCTGGTCTATCTGCCGCGCAGGAGCCGCACAGCAAGGAGTACTGCATGAGATCGAGACCAAGAACGGCCTTGCTGGCCGTGTTGGGCCTCACCGGAGGTCTCCTCCTCACCTCGCCCCAGTCCGCCTCCGCCGCCAACCTCATCAAGAACCCCGGCTTCGAGACCGCCGGCACCGACGACATGCCCTACTGCTGGAAGAAGTCCGGCTGGGGCGACAACGACTTCACCTTCGAGACGACGGCGGATGCCCACAGCGGCTCCAAGGCGATGAAGGTGTCGCTCACCCGCCGCGTCGACGGCGACCGCAAGGCGCTCATCACCGAGTCCGCCGAGTGCGCGCCGGTCGTCACGCCGGGCAAGCAGTACGACCTGGGGCTCTGGTACAGGTCGACCACCCCCGACACCTCGGTCACCCTGTTCCGGCACGACGCCACGGCGGGCTGGCAGTACTGGACCGACCTCAAGACGCTGGAGATGGCGGGCAGTTGGACCGAGGCGACGGTCCGCACGCCCGAGGTCCCCGCAGGCACCGACCGGATCGCCTGGGGCGTCTCCGTCTACGGCACCGGCTCGGTCACCACCGACGACTACACGATGGACCAGGTCGCCGAGCCCGTCCCCGACCCGGTGTGCACGGGCACCGCCGAGGAGTGCGCGAACGGCCGCTGGGACGTGCTGCCCACCGAGAACCCGGTCCGCTCCATGCACTCCGTCGTCCTCAACAACGGCAAGGTGCTGCTGATCGCCGGCTCCGGCAACAGCGAGGAGATGTTCGAGGCGGGCACGTTCACCAGCGCGGTCTACGACCCCGAGAACGGCACGTACCAGCAGATCCCCACGCCCAAGGACATGTTCTGCGCCGGGCACGTCCAGCTCGACGACGGGCGGGTGCTCGTGATGAGCGGCAACAAGGCGTATCCGGTGCCGGGCGGGCACGGCTACGAGGGGTACAAGGACTCGTACATCTTCGACCCGGTCACCGAGACGTACAGCAAGACCAACGACATGAACGACGGCCACTGGTACCCGTCGGCCACCGTCCTCGGCAACGGTGACGTGATCTCCTTCGGCGGTCTGAAGGAGGACTCGACCGGTTCGGTGACCGCCGAGCTGTGGTCGGACGCCGAGCAGAAGTGGCTGGAGCTGTGGAAGGTCAACCAGACCTGGTCGTACTGGGGCCTGTACCCGTCGATGATCCTGATGCAGGACGGCCGCCTCTTCTACTCCGGCAGCCATGTCTTCGGCAACAACATCCCGGGCACCGGTTCGGCGGTCTACGACTACGACGCCAACACGGTCACCCAGATCCCGGGTCTGCAGAACAAGGACGAGCGCGACCAGTCCGCGAGCGTGCTGCTGCCCCCGGCCCAGGACCAGAAGGTCCTCACCATCGGCGGCGGCAACATCGACTCCAACCCGGACGCGAACCGCCTCACCGACCTCATCGACCTCAAGCAGCCGAGCCCCTCCTACGTCGCAGGACCGCCGCTCCCGCAGGGCACCGTCGACCTCGGAGGCGGCAAGGTCCCGCAGACCGGCAGCCAGGGCAAGATGTACGTCTCCGCCGTACTCCTGCCCGACGGCAAGGTCCTGGAGACCGGCGGCGCGCTGCACAACCGGGCCGACCCGGTGTACGAGTCGTCGCTCTACGACCCGGCGACCAACACCTTCGACCCGGTGGCGGCGGACCCGGAGGAGCGCGGCTACCACTCCTCGGCGTTCCTGCTGCCCGACGGCCGCGTGATGGCGACCGGCGACAACCCGGGCAACGGCTCCTGGAACCACGACGTGTCGATCTACACCCCGCCCTATCTCCTCAAGGGCGAGCGCCCGACGATCACCTCGGTCATCGACTCCGAGTGGACGTACGGCGACACGCAGCGGATCACCGTCGACCGGCCGATCGCCAAGGCCGAGCTGATCCGCCCGGCGGCGGTGACGCACTCGTCGGATCCCAACCAGCGGTTCGTGGATCTTCCGCTGTCCGTCGACGGCAACAACGTCGACCTGAACGTGACGAGCAACCCCAACCTGGCCCCGCCCGGCTGGTACATGCTCTTCGCGGTGGATGCCAATGGCGTGCCGTCGGTTGCCAAGTGGGTCCATCTGCAAGGCCCTTCGGCCCTGAGCGCCACGGACTCCTCCGCGCACGTCCACGACTTCGCGGACGACCTCAAGGGCAAGGTCACGGGCCCCGGCAAGAAGCGCACGTCACAGAAGGTCAGCCCGACCGTCTCCGGCTGCGACCGGCACTACGGCTCCGCCAACGTGTGCGTCCCGACGGACTTCCCGCCGACGGTGAAGCCGACGACGAAGTCCCGCTGCGACTGGCTGAAGAAGAACGACTACGGCCGTCTGAAGGTCAACGGCAGGGACGACCCGCTGCGGCTGGACACGAACAGGGACGGGGTCGCCTGCGGGAAGGGTGATGTGACCCGGCGCTAGGCCCTGTCGTTTGGATCAGGCCGGCTGTGAGGTGCAGTACCTTGCAGCCGACCCGAGCGGGGTCTGGTGCGTGCAGCTGCAAGGCGGAGGAGGAAGTCGACGCGGTGGGGGCACCTCCCGGCCGAAGGCTGGGGGACGTCGGCGAGTGACGACAACGCGGCTGGGGGTCCCCCCTGCTCGAAGAGCTTGGGGGAGTGCGTGCCAGGGCCCGCGACGCCGGGATGATCCAAACGACAGGGCCTAGTTCCCGTAATCCGCGAGGGCGCGCTCCACGATGGCCACCAGCTGCTCGTGGTGCGCGCCCTTCCAGTACGCGCGCTTGCAGTCGGTGCACTGCGCGAAGACGTCGTACGACCGCTGCGTCCCGCCCTGAAGCTGGTCCGCCACCTCTTCCTTCGTGGCCTCCTTGAGCAGGCCGTTGCAGGCGGTGCAGCGGGTCCAGGGACGCAGCTCGGGGCGGAACCGGTCGAGGATGTCGCGGAGTTGGTCCTCGGGGCGGGTGCTGTAGACATAGCCGCCGGCCCACAGCTCGCGCCGCCGCAGCAGCCCCCGGTCCCGGCTCAGCATGACCCGCTTCTCCGTGGCGGAGCGTGTCGCGAGCGCCGGGTCGCCGATGTCCGTCGACTCGTACGCCGTGTCCACGCCGAGCAGGCGCATCCGGCGGGCGAGGGTGCCGAGGTGGACGTCGAGCAGGAAGCGCAGGGGAGCGCCGGGCACCCGCTGGGGGCGTGCCACGGGCCGTACGGTTACGGACGCGCCCGCCGTCGGGATGTGCGACACCGGCACCTCGTGGCCGTCGGCGACAAGGGTGCCGACCTCGGTCAGCGGGACGCCGAGGGACTCGACGACATGGCCGAGGGTCGAGACACCGTCGGTGGTGACCTGGGCGGCGCCCGCCTCGCGCCGTCCGTTGGGGAGGAACAGGCGTAGCTCGGGGGCGAACTCGACGTGGATCGCGGGACCGTTCACCCGGCCAGGATGGCACGGCCCGGCGCTCGCGCCTCAGGTCTTTTTCGTGTGCAGGCCGTGCTCGATGACGTCCAGGGCACGGTCGAGGAGGTCGCCCAGGTCGTCCCGGAAGTCGTGCTCGGCCCAGTACAGGGAGATCTCCGAGAGGCCGCCGATGAGGGACATCGTGAAGACCCGCGCCTCGAAGCTGTCCCGGTCCAGGCCGGTGCGCTCGGCGACGGCCTCGGAGAGCATGCGGCCGGTGACCGACATGCTCTCCAGCATCCGGGAGCGCACCGCGGGGACCTGGACCAGCAGATGCGAGCGCAGCTTGATGGCCTCGGGTTCCTCCTGGGTCACGGCCGTGATGGCCAGCCGCATGACGTACCGCAGGGACTCCATCCACGGCTCGTCCGCCGGCCGCTTGCGCAGCTCGTCCAGCAGGATCGGGTCGTACTCGTCCGTGAGGACGATGTCCTCCTTGGTCGGGAAGTACCGGAAGACCGTGGACGGCGACACCTCGGCGCGCTCGGCGATCTGCTCGAT
Source organism: Streptomyces sp. NBC_01092 (assembly GCF_045039535.1). NCBI lineage: Bacteria > Bacillati > Actinomycetota > Actinomycetes > Kitasatosporales > Streptomycetaceae > Streptomyces > Streptomyces sp. NBC_01092. The sequence continues at coordinate 6,774,496 of NZ_CP108659.1, forward strand.
CGTGGTCGCGTCGTAGCCCTGCTCCTTGATCAGTGCGTACGTCGCGTCGCGGATCGCCGTCCGGGTCTTGATCTTCTTCCGTTCACGAAGCCCCAGCTGGGGACGGTCGGTCAGGGGAGAGCGGCGTGCGGGGGTCATGGGGCTCATTGTCGGGCATCGGCCCGTTCCGCAGCCATGTCCGGGGTCCCCGGCTGCTCCGCATCGGGCGTGCCCGGCAGGAACGCGGCGGCCAGCAGCGCGGCGGCGAGCGCCGCGATGCCGCACACCAGCAGGGCGACGCCCATGCCGTGGACGTAGGCGCTGTTCGCGGAGGCCGCGAGCTCGGCGGAACCGGCCCGCTCGGCGACGATGTGCGCCGCGACCACGGACTCCCCGGCGGTGTCGGCGGCCTGCGCGGGCAGGCCGGTGACATCGAGCCGGTCCCGGAAGACACCGGAGAGCAGGCTACCGAGCAGCGCGATACCGATCGCACCGCCGACCTGACGCATGGTCATCAGCAGCCCGGAGCCGCTGCCGGCACGGTCGCGGGGCAGCGTGCCCAGGGCGTTGCTCATGGCCGGCATGAGCGAGAAGCCGAAGCCGAGACCGGTGAGGGAGAGCCACAGCGCGGTGAAGCCGTAGCCGGAGTCGACGGTCGTACGGCTGCCGAGGAACGCGGCGAAGGCCAGCACGACCAGGCCCGCGCTCACCGTGGCCCGCGCGCCGAACCGGGTGACGACCGGCGGGGCCGTCCGCGAGGCGACCAGGATGCCGCCCATCATCGGCAGCAGCCGGATACCGGTGCCGAGGGCGTCGTGGCCGAGGACCGCCTGGAGGTACGGCGGCAGGACGAACAGCAGGCCGGTCAGGACGAACATCACCATGGTCGCGGCGACGGTGTTGAAGAGGAAGCCGCGGTGGGCGAGCAGCTTCATGTCGAGCATGGGCCGCTCGACCCGGCGTTCGCGCAGCACCAGCGCGGCGATGAGGACGACCGAGGCCCCGAGCATGGCCAGGACTGGGGGTGCCCCCACGTCTTTAAGACTGTGGGGGAAGGTCGCCCAGCCGCGGGTGGGCGCCTCGATGATCGCGTAGATCAGAGCGCCGAGGCCGGTCGCGGTGAGCGCGGTGGAGACGATGTCGACCTTCGGGGAGGCGGGGTCCTTCGTCTCCGGGAGCAGGAAGACGCAGGCGGCGATGCCTATGCCGGCCATCGGGACGTTGACCAGGAAGACCGAGCCCCACCAGAAGTGGTTCAGCAGCCAGCCGCCGGTGATCGGGCCGAGCGGCAGGCCGAGCGCCGAGGCGGCGGAGATGATGCCGACGGCCTTGGTGCGCTCGTCCGGGCCGAAGAGCGAGGGCAGTACGGAGAGCGCGAGCGGGGTGACCAGGGCCGCTCCGACGCCCATCACGGCACGCGCGGCGATCACCGCGTTCACGTCGCCGGCCAGTGCGCCGACCAGCGACCCGGCGAGAAAGATCCCGAGCCCGACGATCAGCATCCGCCGTCGCCCGAAGCGGTCGCCGAGCAGGCCCGCGGGGAGCATCAGCGCCGCGAAGACGACGACGTACGCGTCCGCCATCCACTGCTGCTGGCCGGTGGTGGCGCCGAGGTCGGCGGCCATCGTCGGCAGCGCCACGTTGAGGATCGTCATGTCGAAGCCGAGGGTCAGCATGCTGGCGACCAGCGCGGCCAGGGCCCACCAACGGCGAGGATCTGGAGTGACAGTTTCCATGAAATGAGAGTAACTCTCAAAAGATGGGTACTGTCAATCGGTACTGTCAATCTCGTGGAGGTACGAAAAAGGGCCACGGCTCGGAAGCCGTGGCCCTTGCTGTGCTGGAGCGCTTATCCGTGCTGGTACGCGACCAGTGAGATCCCGACGTAGTGCACGACGAACGCGGCGAGGGTGAAGGAGTGGAACACCTCGTGGAAGCCGAACCAGCGGGGTGACGGGTTCGGGCGCTTGATGCCGTAGATCACGCCGCCCGCGCTGTAGAGGAGACCGCCGACGATCACCAGGACCAGTACCGCGATGCCGCCGGAGCGCATGAAGTCCGGCAGGAAGAAGACGGCCGCCCAGCCCATCGCGATGTAGCAGGGGGTGTAGAGCCAGCGCGGGGCGCCGACCCAGAACACCCGGAAGACGATCCCGGCCGCGGCCGCGGCCCAGATGCCCCACAGCAGCAACTGGCCCTTGGCTCCCGGGAGCAGCAGCATCGTCAGCGGCGTGTACGTGCCCGCGATGATCAGGAAGATGTTGGCGTGATCCAGCCGGCGCAGGATGCCGTCCATGCGCGGGCTCCAGTTGCCCCGGTGGTACAGCGCGCTCACGCCGAACAGCAGGCAGGCGGTGAGGGCGTAGATCCCGCAGGCGACACGCCCCCGGGGTGAGTCCGCGAGGGCGGTGAGCACCAGGCCCGCGACCAGCACGGCCGGAAACATGCCCAGATGCAGCCAGCCCCGGAGTCTGGGCTTGATCTCGTCCGTGAGGTGCTGGGCGTGGTGCGCGATCTGGTGCGGCAACGAGGGCGCGCCGGAATCGCGGCCGGCGGCCGGCGTGTCCGATGGCGCGTCGGGGACGGGCGCAGTCATGGGGGGCATCGTACCTACGGAACCGTAAGTTACGCGTCAGGGCGGCCAGATGGGCGCACGTAAGTGGCCATCGTCTCACGGGGTACCCGGAATGGGCGCACCCGGGGTGAAGCCGTGGTGACGCATCGAAAACATCTGGATGAGTGGCGATGCTCACGCCGCTCACCTGTGACGCCCTCTGGACATATGGGCAGACGCGTCGGATGATCAAATGAGTGCGGTCGGCACCGGATGAGCGCGGAAGATCGGAACAGCCGATCGGCCCGCGAAGCATTCGGGTCGTGGCCCCCACGGGGCACACAAGGGCATATTCAGGACAAAATCCCTCATTTAGGAGCAACCGTGGCGCGCGACATCGCGGCTCCCCCCGTCGTACCCACCAACCACCGCGAACTGGTCTCGTGGGTGAACGAGATCGCAGAACTGACCCAGCCGGACAGCGTGGTCTGGTGTGACGGATCCGAGGCCGAGTACGAGCGTCTGAGCGAGGAACTCGTCGCGAAGGGCACCTTCAAGAAGCTCGACCCGATCAAGCGCCCCAACTCGTACTACGCGGCCTCCGACCCGAGCGACGTCGCGCGCGTCGAGGACCGGACCTTCATCTGCTCCGAGAAGGAACAGGACGCGGGCCCGACGAACCACTGGATGGACCCCGCCGAGATGCGGGAGGTCTTCTCCGGTGAGAAGGGCGTCTTCCGTGGCTCGATGCGCGGCCGGACGATGTACGTCGTGCCGTTCTGCATGGGCCCGCTCGGCTCGAAGCTCTCCGCGATCGGCGTCGAGATCACCGACTCGGCCTACGTCGCCGTGTCCATGCGCACGATGACCCGCATGGGCCAGGCCGTCCTGGACGAGCTCGGCGACGACGGCTTCTTCGTGCGTGCCGTGCACACGCTCGGAGCGCCGCTGGAGGCGGGCGAGCAGGACGTGCCCTGGCCGTGCAACAGCACCAAGTACATCTCCCACTTCCCGGAGAGCCGCGAGATCTGGTCCTACGGCTCCGGCTACGGCGGCAACGCGCTGCTCGGCAAGAAGTGCTACGCCCTGCGCATCGCGTCCGTGATGGCCCGCGACGAGGGCTGGCTGGCCGAGCACATGCTGATCCTGAAGCTGACGCCGCCGCAGGGCGAGTCGAAGTACGTCGCCGCGGCCTTCCCGAGCGCCTGCGGCAAGACCAACCTCGCCATGCTGGAGCCCACGATCTCCGGCTGGACGGTCGAGACGATCGGCGACGACATCGCCTGGATGCGCTTCGGCGAGGACGGTCGGCTGTACGCCATCAACCCCGAGGCCGGCTTCTTCGGCGTCGCGCCCGGTACCGGTGAGCACACCAACGCCAACGCGATGAAGACGCTGTGGGGCAACTCGGTCTTCACCAACGTCGCCCTCACCGACGACAACGACATCTGGTGGGAGGGCATGACGGAGGAGACTCCGGCCCACCTGACGGACTGGAAGGGCAACGACTGGACGCCGTCCTCGGACGCCCCGGCCGCCCACCCCAACGCCCGCTTCACCGTCCCCGCCTCGCAGTGCCCGATCATCGCGCCCGAGTGGGAGGACCCCAAGGGCGTGCCGATCTCGGCGATCCTGTTCGGCGGCCGCCGTGCGACGGCCGTCCCCCTGGTCACCGAGTCCTTCGACTGGAACCACGGCGTGTTCCTCGGCGCCAACGTGGCCAGCGAGAAGACCGCCGCCGCCGAGGGCAAGGTCGGCGAGTTGCGCCGCGACCCGTTCGCGATGCTGCCCTTCTGCGGCTACAACATGGGCGACTACATGGCCCACTGGGTCGACGTGGCCAAGGACAAGGACCAGTCCAAGCTGCCGAAGATCTACTACGTCAACTGGTTCCGCAAGAACGACGAGGGCAAGTTCGTCTGGCCCGGCTTCGGCGAGAACAGCCGCGTGCTGAAGTGGATCGTCGAGCGCCTCGACGGCAAGGCCGAGGGTGTCGAGACCCCGATCGGCGTCCTGCCGGCCAAGGGCGCGCTGGACACCAACGGCCTCGAACTGGCCGAGTCCGACCTCGACTTCCTCCTCACCGTCGACAAGGAGATCTGGCGCGAGGAGGCCGCGCTCGTCCCCGACCACCTCAACACCTTCGGCGACCACACGCCGAAGGAGCTGTGGGACGAGTACAACGCGCTGGTGCAGCGCCTGGGCTGAGCACAGCCCCCCAAAGCGCCGCGGCCGGCTCCGATCGTGCCCTGACCAGCAAATCGTCACGGCCGGCCGCGGTGACAGCACCACGGACACCACAGTCCGGCGAGGTTCCGTACAACGGCGTACGGGGCTCTGGGCCTGTCGTCGCACCCTCCCGTCCGCCCCGACGGGAGGAACAACGCGACGACAGGCCCTCGCCTGTATCGAGTGCATCGGGCCCTTTTTGCGGTCGTGCCGCCTTGAACGCGCGATCTTCACGGCTGTTTCATATGCCTCACAGGAGCGTCACTGATCCCAGTGGGCGCTCAATTCAGCCTGTGGGGGGCACAGTTGAATACAGCACACCGTCCCAGACGTCTCGCGGCCACACTGCTCGCCGCCGCACTCGCCGGGACCGGCCTGACCGTCGCCGCCGCACCCGCGGCCCACGCGGCGGCCTCCGAGGCGGTGGCCAAGCTGCCGATCACCTCGTACTCCGCACTCGCGGTGGACTCCGCGCACCAGCGGGTCTACGTCGCCGACAGCAACATGGGCAGCTACAACAACCCCGGTCAGATCGCCGTCTACAACTTCCAGGGCGAGCGGATCACCACGATCCCGACCACCCAGCACATCTCCGGCCTCGCACTGAACGCCGACGGCTCCACGCTCTACGTCGGCGGCCGCGAGGTGATCTGGCGCTACGACACCAGCACCTACACCTCCAACGGCCTGTACGTCTCCACCGACACCTGCGGCCGCAGCCTCGCCTTCTCGGGCGGGCAGGTGTACTACACGACGCCGTACTCGTACTACACCGCGCAGTGCGACTCGACGCTGACCTACCTGGACTCCTACGCGCCGGCCACCAACACCTCCGCGCGCACCAACTGGCAGGACCACGGCAAGCTCCAGCTGGAGGCGGGCCCCGGCGACCGCATGCTGATGGGCCAGCCGCTCAACTCCGCGGCGACCAACCCGTTCCTGACGGTGTACGACGCCGGCGGTGACACCCTCGTCCGCAACGCCGCCCGTCGATTCGCCGACGCCGACGGCAAGGGCGCCCTGGACCTCAAGGACATGGCGCTGTCCGCCGACGGCAGCAAGGTCGCCGTGGCCGACGCGAGCGCCGGGACGCGGCTGCTGAACACCAGCGACCTGTCCGACGCGGCCGACGGCTACCAGGCCCTGCCCGGCGGAGCCTCGGCGAGCGCGGTCGCCTTCGGCGGCGACGGCAAGTACATCGCGCGCGGCGCCTCGGCCACCGGCTCCACGCCCGACCTGCTGGTGCAGCCCGCAGACCCGGCCGACGCGACGGCCCCGCTGGAGTTCGCCTTCGAGGGCAGCCTCGACGGAGACCGGGTCGCGGCGCGCGGCCTGGAGTGGGCGGCGGACGGCTCCCGGCTGTTCGCGGTCACCACCAACGCGGCCGGCAACCAGTACTGGCTGCACATCATCCAGCCCCCGGCCGTCCAGTACGACGCCCGCTTCACCGGCGGCCTCACCCACAGCCCCGCCCAGGCCGCCGCCGGCGAACCGCTCGCCGTACGCGGCAAGCTGGAGCAGGACGGCCCGGCGCCCGCCGAGCCCCTGAAGGTCAAGTCGACCCGCACCGACGCGAGCGGCACCCATGAGCTCGGCACCTTCACCGTCAAGGACGACGGCACCTTCACCGTCCTCGACGAGCCCGACCTCGTCGGCGACGCCACCTACACGGTCTCCTACCTCGGCGACCTGACCCACCGCCCCGCCGAGGACATCACCACCACGGTGTCCGTCGGCAAGGCACCCACCTCGATCGCGCTCACCGCGCCCGAGGAGGGCTCCCTGAGCACGGGCGTCGAGATCACCGGCACGTTCACCGCACAGGGCAAGTCGCTGCCCGACCGCGCGGTCCTCAAGGTCACCCGCAAGGACCGGCTCGGCACCGGCACGCTGTCGTCGGTGACGGTCGCCGCCGACGGCACGTTCACGATCAACGACCTGCCACGCACCCGGGGCGACGCGGACTACACGGTCAGCTGGCCGGGCGACGACCTGCACAGCGCGTCGTCCGCCTCGGCGACGGTGTACGTCAGGCGGTAAATCCGTCCGCGGTCCCGCCCCGGTCCTCCAGATATCGGGTGTGGGACTCCTGGCGGCGGGCCTCCACCTCGCGCAGGCCCGCCGCCAGCTTCTCGGCGTCCTTCTTCAACAGCCCGAGCTGGCGTTCCAGATGCAGCTCGGGCGACTCGGTGCCCGGCGACATCCGCGTCCACCACCGCGTCCGTACGAAGCTGTCGACGGCCTCGGGCAGATCGCGCCGCACGATCCGGGAGAGCACGTGCACGCCCTCCGGATCGTGGGCGAGCAGCTCGGCGACCCAGCCCCGGTCGAGCAACGCGGTCAGCAGCTCGGTCAGTTCCCGCAGCCGGGTGGCCGCCGTGACCGACAGCTCGACGTCCGTCAGATAGCCGCGCAGCTTCTCGAAGTCGCCCCGCAGCTCGTCCAGCTGGGCCGACGGATCCGGGAAGTCGGGCAGTGCGGGCCGCTCCGGCGGGGCGATCAGCGCGCCCGCGCCGTAGAGGCCGGCCACGACGACGGGCCAGTACGGTCCCGCCACCCCCGTGAAGGTCAGCACCAGGCCGAGCAGCCCGCACGCGCTCCCGGCGATGTTCTTGCGGGACTCCAGGTATGCCAGCGCCTTGCCCGGGGCCGACTTATTGGTAGCCACGGATCTCCTCGAAGGCGCCGTCCAGCGAGCCCTCCTGGGCGTCGAAGAGACGGCCGCCGGTCAGCTCGGCGATGTTCTCCAGCTCGGACTTGCTGGAGTCGCCGAAGAGGATGGGGAAGACGGGCGTCGCCCGCCGCTCGCGGTCCAGGCCGACGTAGAAGGCGTGGAAGCCGGCCGAGTCGGCGCCCGCGGTGTTCTCGCCGTCCGTCATCAGCACGATCGACGTGAAGGTGTCGCGCCCGGAGCCCAGCTGCTGGTACGCCGCCTCCAGCGAGGTGTAGATCGCGGTGTCGCCCTCGGCGGTGAGCGCGTCGGTGTCCTCGCGGATGCCCGCGAGCCCGGCCTTCGGGTCGGCCGGATCCACGACATGCGTGGCCACCGTCTTCACATCCGACCCGAACGGCATCAGCGTGACCTCCTCACGTTCGCGGAAGTCACCCGTGAGGTCGGCGAGCGCCTTCTTCAGCTGCTCCAGGCGGTCGCCCTCCATCGAGCCCGAGGTGTCGAGGACGTAGACCGTCCGGGACGGCCGGCGCAGCTCGTTCTCGTACGCGTCGAGCAGTCCGTCGGCGACGGAACGGGTGCCCGGGAAGGGCAGTTCGCGCCGCCGGCCGGTGTCGAGGCCGGACGCGGGCTCGACGGAGGCGACGACCGGGCGGCGGTGGGTGCGCTCGGTGATCATCCGCTGGACGTCCTCGGTGCGCAGGGCCTCGGTGAGGCGGCGGACGTCGTCGCGGGTCGCGGTGTTCGTCGACGCCAGCGAGGAGAGCGGGTAGTCGGCGGTGACGACGCCGTCCTTGGGGCGGATCACCGTCAGGCCCGGGATGCCCTTGAGGACGGACTCGTAGTTGAGCAGCGCGTCGACGTTCCCGCGCCGCTTGTACGCCGTCGCCAGCCAGCCCGACGAACCGGACGTCAGCTTCTGCCCCTTGAAGAACTCCTTCAGCCGGGGCGCGGCCTTGTCGACGTCCGCGTCCGTCAGCGCGGACTGGGCGCCGGACAGGGCCGAGGCGACGGAGACGAGGGTGGCGAAGCCGGAGTTGGAGCGGGCCGGGTCGGTCATGCCGTAGGTCAGCTTGCCGTCCTGCACGGCCTGTTCGACCTGCGACCAGGTCACGTCGTCCGGCTTCCAGCCCAGCGAGCCCAGCGTCGTCGACCTGACCCCGATGGCGACCGGGCTGGACATCACCGGCGTCTCCGAGACGACCTTCTTCGCCGCCGCGGGCCGCAGCCGCAGATAGTCGTTCGAGGACAGCCACAGGGCGTCGTACTGCCCGTCCGCCTTGCCCTTCGCCAGCAGTTCCACGGCGTCGAGGGTGCCCATGTAGGTGGGCCGGACCTCGATGCCGGTGTCGTCGGCTATCCGGTCGAGGACCGGCGCCATGTCGCTGAGCTCGCTGGAGGCGAGGACGCGCAGGGATCCGGGTCTCGGGGCGTTGTCGGGCTCATCGGTCGCCTTCTGCGAGGTGCAGGCGGTCAGAAGCGCCAGGGCGGCGAGTGCCGGCGCGAGCATGCGTGCTCTCATCCGAGGCCACCCTCCAGCGCGCCCTGCGAGCGGCTGCGCTCCAGGTAGCCGCTCGCGTGCTGCAGTTCGGCCGTCAGGTTCTCCACCGTCGCCGCCATGGCTTCGGTCGCCTGGACCTTGTAGCTGTCGATGGTGTCGAGGGTGCGGTAGATCTGCTGGAAGGCGTTACGCAGCGTCTCCGCTCCCACCGCCGGGTCGGCGGCGATGCGCTGGATCTCGCCGCTCTGCGTGGCGAGCATCTCGGCGTTGCCGCGAATGAGGTCCTCGGTGGTCCCGCGCAGGGCGTTGACCTGCTCGATGACCTTCTTCTGGTTGTCGAGCGCGGAGGCCAGCATCACGGAGATGCGCAGCGCCGACACGGTCGTGGTCGCGGCCCGGTCGACGCCCTTGATGAGCTCCTCGTTGTTACGCCGTACGACGTCCATGGCGAGGTATCCCTGCGCGCACACCGCGAGCTGGGTGAGCAGGTCCTGGTGCTTCTGCCGGACCGGGAAGAGGATGTCGGCGCGCAGACTGTCGGCCTGCTGCGGGTCCGGGACCTCCGTGATGTGCCGCTCCACGGCCGTGTCCAGAGCCTGAGTCAGCACGACGTACTCCTGGAGCTTGCCCATGGTCTCCCACAGCCGCACCCGCTCGGTCTGCAGCGCGGCGTTGTCCCGCCGCAGCTCGTCCTGCCCGCCCCGCAGCGACCCCACGATCTTGTTCAGGGTCCCTTGCGCGGAGGCGTACTTGGCGACGTGGTCGCGCAGCTTGTTGCCGCCGGGCAGCCTGGAGAGGAACTTGCGCCCCTTGGAGGCGGGCAGATCCCGCGGGTCCAGGTCCTCCACCACCCGCCGCAGCTCGACCAGCGAGCCCGCGACCTGCGACTGGGCGTCCCCGCCCTGGTCGGGCAGGCTCCGGATGGTCCGCTCCAGCATCCGGTTGGACTGCGCGGCAGCGGTGCGCATCTCCCCGGCCCCCAGGGCGGTGATCTCCCCGACCTTGCCGGCGAACTCGGGGGAGCGGGCGTCGAGCGTCGCGAGCCCGTCGACGTAGGCGGAGGCCTTGTTGGCCATCTCGGTACGGACGCCGTCGTCGACCGGGACGAGTCCGCCGGCCTTCTCGCGCGGCACGGCGGCCACGGGCTCGGGCGGGGTGAGGACGAAGGTGTCGTCGTTGGTGCTCATGTGCGGTGGCCCCCCTTATCCGCGCGCCCGCCCAGCCAGCTCGTGCAGCACCTTGGAGGTGGGCACGGCCGCCTGGTGGACGCCGGTCAGTTCCTGCTTGAGGTAGGTGGTGTCCGAGGTGAACTCACTGGCCTCGCCCTGCGGACGGAACCCGTGCCGGGCCTCCAGCTCGCGCAACTTCGGGTCCGAGGAGAGCAGTTCGGCGACGGCCTTGCCGTTCTCGGTCAGCGGTACGACGGTGTGGTCGCTGTTGACCGTGGTGTCCGGGTAGAGGACGACCAGGTCGTCGGGCTGCTGTCCCTGAGCCAGCAGCGAGGCGACCTGGGACTCGTAGACCACGACCAGCGGGTTGCCGGCACCGCTGACGAAGTCCCGGAACACGGCGTCACTGCCGGACTGCTGGGCGCCCTGCACGCTGACCAGCTTGTGCAGCAGCGGTGCGGTGCGGTCGACCTCGGCGTCGGAGGCGACGACCTTGCCGCCGTTCTCGACATAGGAGGCGGCGGCCAGATAGAGGGCGCCGGAGTTGGAGGTCTCGGGGTCGGTGCTGGACAGGTAGAGCGTGCCCGTCAACTCCCCGTACTTCTTGGCGCCCTTGAGCTGCTGCCAGGTGCGGTCGTCGCGGGCGGCGTCCAGATAGGCCGCCATCCTCAGCGTCCCGCGGTGGGCCTCGTCCAGCGTGGCGAGCCCGTTCGCCGCGAGCACCTCGGCGGCGTTCTTGTGCGCCACCACGACGAGGGGCGAGTAGAAGGGGCGGGGGAGAGTCCCCGTCACCTTGTACTTCGCGGCGAGTTCACGGGCGGGCGCCTGGCTCGACGGCAACGCGAGGTCGTAGCCCTTGAGGTCCAGCCCTTCCATGGCCCAGGACCCGGAGGTCTCGGCCTTGATGGTGTAGCCCTTGGCGGCGAGGGCCTTCACCACGTCGGGATCGGCGAAGAACTCGGCCTTCTCCGACCCGATCACTGCCTGCACGGTCTTCGTTGCCGTGCCGTTGTCCCCATTGCTGCGGCCCGCGACGACGGCGACCACCACGCCACCGATCAGCACCACCGCGAGGATGATTCCAGCGATTCGTCTCACGCCGGGGAGAGTGCTCCCGGAATCCAACGTTCCCGGTCAATGGGGATGAACGGCGGGTGTCATGCCGGTCCCGTTACAACACGGGGGACTGCAACGCCCTAAGGGGCGCGGGGAACTGCGCGACAAGCCACAACGAACGGGCAGCCGCGACACAACAGCAACCCTTATGGCGAGGGCGTAAGTCGCCCAAGCCAACGCAGTGCTGTGGCACCCGGTCCGCGCGTCGCTGCGGGTGCACGCGGACCGGGGCCGTTCAAGGGGTGTCAGCCGACGCCGGTCAGCTCCTGCGCAGCAGCGTGCGCGTCCATCCGCTCGGCGGCGAGAATCGCGGCAGCGGTGTCGGCCCGCGACGCGGCGACAACCAGCGCCCGCCCGGCAAGAGCGTGCGCCCGCCGATGCAGCGCCGCCACCTTCGGCTGACCGCCGGAAGAGGCGACGCGGGCCGGCTTACGACCTTCCCGCAGCCGAGCCACCTCGCCCGCTAGCCGCTCCGCCGCGGCGTCCAGGTCCTCCGACGGCGCCGTCACCCGCAGCTCGTCCGTGACGGCGAGCAGCGCGGCGAGGTGACCGGCGAGCTGGATGTCCAGCTCCTCCTCACGCGAGCGGTGAGGGAAGTCGGTGGTGGGGTTGCCGGCCATCGTGCTGTGGACCGACTTGGTTCGGATCGGTTCGTACATGGGGATGGCCTCCTGTGCTGACAGGAAACCATCCTAGCTTAGATTCTGTCTAAAGTTGAGCGGTTCACAAAACAGGACCGTCCGTACACACAGGGTGAGCGTCAGGGCTGGCCGTATCCGTCGAGGAACCGCCCGATCCGCCCCACCGCGTCCCGCAGGTCCGTGACCGTCGGCAGGGTCACCACCCGGAAGTGATCCGGCTCCGGCCAGTTGAAGCCCGAGCCCTGGACGACCATGATCTTCTCGCGCCGCAGCAGGTCCAGGACCATCTGGCGGTCGTCCTTGATCTTGAACACCTTGGGGTCGAGGCGCGGGAAGAGATACAGCGCCCCCTTCGGCCGTACGCATGAAACGCCGGGGATCTGCGTCAGCAGCTCGTAGGCGACATCCATCTGCTCCTTCAGCCGCCCGCCCGGCAGCACCAGGTCGTTGATGGTCTGCCGGCCGCTGAGCGCGGCCACGACCCCGTGCTGACCGGGCATGTTCGCGCACAGCCGCATGTTCGCGAGGATGGTGAGGCCCTCGATGTAGGAGTCGGCGTGGGCGCGCGGGCCGGAGATCGACATCCAGCCCACCCGGTACCCGGCGACCCGATAGGCCTTCGACATGCCGTTGAAGGTGAGGGTGAGCAGGTCGGGGGCGACGGCGGCGGTCGGGGTGTGCGTGGCGTCGTCGTACAGGATCTTGTCGTAGATCTCGTCGGAGCAGACGAGGAGGTTGTGCCGCCGGGCGATGTCCGTCAGCCCGCGCAGCATGGCCTCGTCGTACACGGCCCCCGTCGGGTTGTTCGGGTTGATGATGACGAGGGCCTTGGTGCGGTCGGTGACCTTGCGCTCGATGTCCGCGAGGTCGGGCATCCAGTCGGACTGCTCGTCGCAGCGGTAGTGGACGGCGGTGCCGCCGGACAGCGAGACGGCGGCGGTCCACAGCGGATAGTCAGGAGCCGGGACCAGGACCTCGTCCCCGTCGTCGAGCAGCCCCTGCATCGCCATGACGATCAGCTCGGACACGCCGTTGCCGATGAAGACGTGCTCGACGTCGGTCTCGACGCCCAGGGTCTGGTTGTGCATGACGACGGCCCTGCGTGCGGCCAGCAGGCCCTTCGCGTCGCCGTACCCATGGGCCGACGACACGTTGCGGAGGATGTCCTCCAGGATCTCGGGCGGGCACTCGAAGCCGAACGCGGCCGGATTGCCGGTGTTCAGCTTGAGGATCCGATGCCCCGCCGACTCGAGCCGCATCGCCTCCTCGAGCACCGGGCCCCGGATCTCGTAACAGACGTTGGCGAGCTTGGTCGACTGGATCACCTGCATGTCCAGGAGCTTACGGCCCGGTAACGCCGCTTGGGCCGTGTTTCCCGACACGTGAGACGCGGCGGTTTGGGCTGTTATCGGCGGTAGCTGTCCCGCGGGCCCCTCCCGTCTCTACAATGCGCGGTCATGTCCAAGCCGCCCGAGCACGAGAACGGAACGCACGGGGCGAATACCGCAAACGGTGCGCCCGGTGCGTACGACACCCATGGCGGGATCCAGTCGGCCGACGTGCCCGAGGCGTCGCCGAACGTGTACCACCCGCAGACCGAGCCGCCCCCGGTGTACGAGGAGTACGTCGACCCCGCGGCCGCCCACGGGTGGCAGAACGCGTACGACGAGACGACCGAGCTGCCTCCGGTGGTCGATGGGGCGGATGGTGCCCATGAGGCCCGCGGTGCCCGCGGTGCCCGCGGTGTCGACGGCGCCTCCGGTGCCAGTGGTGGCTACGACTACGTCTATGAGGATGGCTACGACTACGACGACGACTACGGCGACGGCGATGACGCGGGACGCGGCGGCCGTCGCAGCCACCGAGGCCGGCACCAGCCCCGCGTCTGGCTCACGCGGCGCGTCGCGGTGACCGCCGGTGTGGTGGGGGCGGTGTCGGTGGCGGCGCTGATCGCCGCCTTCGGGCTGTCCGGCTCGTCGTCCGGCCCGCAGGGCAACCCGGACCGCACCAACCCGACGGCAGGGGACCCCGCCTCCGCGGGCGGCGGCCCGGCCGCGTCCGCCGCGCCCGACGCCACCGGCCCCTCGCGTACGGAAGCCCCGGACCGGTCGGCGAGTCCCTCCGCGTCCGATGGCGCCGGCGAGGGCGGCAAGAGCGACGGGCCGTCACCCACCTCCTCCGCCACGAGTACGGCCCCGTCCACACCGACGGCCACGGCGACGGCCACGGAACCGGGCGGCGGCCCTGGCGGCAACCCCGGGCGGGGGCAGGGGAACACGAAGGGTCCCAAGTAGCCGGCCCTGCCGAAACGGCGCCGACTGTGGTGATCCCACCCCCCTCTCGTGAACGTCCTGCGCCGACGGGCCGGCACCCCGCAACCCCCGTGATAGGGAAACCCCTACGGCCTGAACTCGCCGGTAATCAACTCCTTGTCCACACCCCCCTCCTGCGTGAGAATGCGCATGACAAAAGTGCGGGTGGCCGGAGATCTTCCGGTCACCTTCCTCGTATGAGGGGACCCCCACATGAGAAAATCTCTCGGCGCCGCCCTCCTCGCCCTGGCGATAGCCGGGGCCGGCGCCGCACCCGCGGTCGCGGCTCCCGTGAACTCGGCCGATTCCTTCGGCAAGAGCGCGGACACGTCGTCCGTCACGTCCGTGGTCAATGAGGCCGTGGCGTCCACGACGGAGACCCTCGGCCAGGTCCTGACCCCCAAGGCCAAGGCCGTCAATTTCGCGGGTACCGTCGCGCTCAGCAACTGCTCCGGCTCCGTCGTCCGGTTCTCGGACTCGGAGGACAACGACCCCGCGCTGGTCATGTCCAACGGCCACTGTCTGGAGACCGGCATGCCGGGACCCGGCGAGGTCGTCGTCGACCGGGCGTCCAGCAGGACCTTCAGTCTGCTCAACGCCTCCGGCAGCCGGGTCGCCACGCTGCGCGCCAGCAAGATCGCGTACGGGACGATGACCGACACGGACGTGTCGATCTATCAGCTCACCACCACGTACGGGCAGATCAAGAGCTCGTACGGCATCAACGCCCTCACCATGGCGGACACCCACCCCGTCGCCGGTACCGCCATCACCGTGGCCTCCGGTTACTGGAAGCGCCTGTACAGCTGCAACATCGACGGGTTCGCCTACCGCCTCAAGGAAGGCGACTGGACCTTCAAGGACTCGGTCCGCTACACCTCCGCCTGCAACACCATCGGCGGCACCTCCGGCTCCCCCGTCATCGACCAGGCCACCAACAAGGTCGTCGCCGTCAACAACACCGGCAACGAGGACGGCCAGCGCTGCACGGTCAACAACCCGTGCGAGGTCGACGAGAGCGGCAACGTGACCGTCCACCAGGGCATCAACTACGCCCAGGAGACGTACCAGATCTCCGCCTGCTTCGGCGTCGACAACAAGCTCGACCTGAACGCAAGCGGGTGCGTGCTGCCCAAGCCGTAACACCTCGCGGCGGGCGGTTCGAAGTCACCGAGTCGTCCTGCGGACCGCCCGCCCCGCCAGTACGTCCGTCCTGCGCCCGTCCTCGATCACGAAACGGCCGTCGACGAGGACGTACGGAATGCCCGTCGGGAGCCTCCTCGGTTCCTCGAACGTCGAACCCGCCGCCACCGTCCGCGGGTCGAACAGCACCAGGTCCGCCCGGTAGCCCTCGCGGACAAGACCCCGGTCCGGCAGCCGCAGCCGCGCCGCCGGGCGCGAGGTCAGATGGGCCACGCACTCCTCCAGGGACAGCACCCCCAACTCCCGCACATAGTGGCCCAGGTAGTGCGGGAACGTTCCGTACGCCCTCGGATGCGGCTTCGTTCCCTGCAGGATGCCGTCCGAGCCGCCCGTGTGGACGGGGTGCCGCATGATCGTGCGCACGTTCTCCTCGTGTCCCACGTGCTGGAGGATCGTCGAGCCCAGCCGGTCCTGGAGGAGCAGCCGCCGGGCCGTCACCCAGGGGGCCTCGCCGCGCGCGTCCGCCGACTGCCGGACCGTCCGGCCGACGTGGTCCCCGAGCGCCGCCTCGCTCACGCCCGAGATCTCGATCGTGTCCCACTCGATGGGCACGCCGTGGCAGCCGTCCGCGCCGTTGACCTCCATGTGGTGGCGGATGCGCTCGGCCGTGTCGTCGTCCGCGAGGCGGGCCAGGATCGCCTCCGGGCCGCCCTCGCTCGCCCAGCTCGGCAGCATCGCGACGAGGGTCGTGCAGCCGGGCGTGTAGGGGTACGTGTCGAGGCTGATGTCGGCCCCTGAGGCAAGCGCCTCGTCCAGGAGCTTCAGCAGCTCGGGCGCCCGGCCCTTGTTCACGCCGAAGTTCATGGTGGCGTGGGCCAGGTGGAGCGCGCAGCCCGCCTCCCTGGTCAGGGCCACCATCTCCTCGTACGCCTCCAGGGCCCCGGCCCCGTAGGAGCGGTGGTGCGGGCAGTAGTAGCCGCCGTACCGCGCCACCACCCGGCACAGCTCGGTCAGTTCCGCGTCCTTGGCGTACATGCCGGGCGTGTACGTCAGCCCCGACGACAGGCCGACCGCGCCCTGCTCCAGGCCCTGCGCGACCAACTGCCGCATCCGGTCCAGCTCGTCCGGCGTCGCCTCGCGGTCCTCCCAGCCGACGGCGAGCGCGCGGACCGTGCCCTGGGGGATGAGGTAGGCGGCGTTCACGGCAATGCCGCGATCCAAGCGGTCCAGGTACTCGCCCACCGTCCGCCAGTCGAAGTCGATGTCGTCGCCGTGGCCGTTCCAGCCGGTGATCGCGCGGCGGACCTCGGCGAGCGTGCGGTCGTCGACGGGTGCGTACGACAGGCCGTCCTGGCCGATGACCTCCAGGGTGACACCCTGCGCGGCCTTCGCGCTGTGGTCGGGGTCCCGCAGCAGCGCGAGGTCGCTGTGGGCGTGCATGTCGACGAAGCCGGGGGACAGGACCAGGCCCCCCGCGTCCAGCTCCCGGCGCGCCTCGGGGCGTTGGCAGCCGGCCGCGGCAGCCTCCTGCACGATCGACACGATCCTGCCGCCGTCCACGACCACGTCGGCGCGGTAGGAGGGACCGCCGCTGCCGTCGACGACCTCCGCGTCCCGGATGACCAGCTCTTCCACGACCGCCACCTCCTAGAAGAACGTGCGGATGTAGTCGACGACCGTCCCGTCCGCCTCGGCGACCGGGATCAGCTGCCACTTGTCGAACGACGTGCACGGGTGGGACAGCCCCATCCCGACCCAGTCACCGACCTCAAGGTCCGCCTCCCCGGTCGTCGCCAGCCACGCGTGCTGGTCGGACAGGGCCGTCACCGAGATGCCGGTGGCCGGGCGCTCGGCGCCGTCCCGGCGGACCACCTGGGCGAACGGTAGGTCGAGGTCGTAGGCCGCGTCGCGCTTGCCCGCGTTGACGAAGGCCTGGTCGGGGGAGGGGCGGGAGACGACCTGGGCCCACAGCCGGAAGGCGGGTTCGAGGGCGCCCTCCTGCGGGACCCGGTTGAAGGGGGTCAGCTTGCGGTAGTGGCCGTCGTCGTGCGAGACGTACGCGCCCGAGCGCAGCAACTTCAGCACGGGCAGGGAGAGTTC
Source organism: Streptomyces sp. NBC_01092 (assembly GCF_045039535.1). Lineage (NCBI taxonomy): Bacteria > Bacillati > Actinomycetota > Actinomycetes > Kitasatosporales > Streptomycetaceae > Streptomyces > Streptomyces sp. NBC_01092. The sequence continues at coordinate 6,791,911 of NZ_CP108659.1, forward strand.
GGGGATCTCGGCGAACTCGTCCGCGACCGCGTCGAACCATGCGCTGCCGCCCGCGCTGACGACGATCTCGTCCAGCCCCGCGAAACGGCCCGCCTTGTCGAAGTCGGCGGCGAGGGCGACCAGCCGCCGCAGCCAGGCGTGCACCCGCTCGGGGGTCGCGTTCGGCACCTCGCCCTCGTACCCGGCGACGCCGACCAGCCGCAGCGTCGGTACGGCGGCCACCGCGTCCGCGATCGCCGCGCACTCCGCCTCCGTACGGACGCCGGTACGGGCACCGTCGCCGGCCGCCAGCTCGACGACGACGTCCACGGGACGGGTCGACCCGGCGTCGCGCAGCGCCTCGTCCATCAGCTCCACGCCGCGCACGGAGTCGACGTAACAGACGAGCCGGAAGTCCGGGTCGGCGGCCAGTTCGGCGGCGATCCAGCGCAGGGCAGCCGCGTCCACCAGCTCGTTGGCGAGGAAGATCCGCTCGATGCCGTACGCCCGCGCCACCCGCACCTGGTGCGGCACGGCGAGCGTGATGCCCCAGGCGCCGTGCTCGATCTGCCGCTGGAACAGCTGGGGCGCCATGGAGGTCTTGCCGTGCGGGGCGAAGGCGAGGCCGTGGCGGGTGGCGTACGTCTCCATGAGGTCGAGGTTGTGCTCCAGGCGCTCGGCGGAGAGCGCGAGCACGGGAGTGGCGAAACCGTCGGTGAAGAGGTTGCGGCGCTGGGCGGCCAACTCGGCCACGGTCAGGCCGTCGGCGTCCGGGGGGAGGCCCTTGAAGCGGTGGTCGACGCGTTCCTCGGCCAGACGGGCCAGCGCCTCGTTGCTCATGGAACCTCCCTGATCTGTGATGTTGCAGTGTCTGCAACATCCGTTGCGTATATCGCTTACCGCTGTCTAACATCTCGGCCAACCGGGGGTCAACGGAGCCGCCGATCCATCCACCACAAGGTCTGGAGCTACGACGATCGTGACCCTCACCGGACCTTGCAATGCCCCCGACGGCGTGGACGTCGTCGCGCTCGGCGAGTCCATGGTCACGTTCCTGCCCTCCCGCCCCGGACGCCTCGCCGACGTGCCGTCGTTCGAGCGCGGGATCGGCGGCGCGGAGTCCAACGTCGTGTGCGGGCTCGCCGCCGCGGGGCACGCCGTGCGGTGGGTGAGCCGGGTCGGGGCGGATGGGTTCGGGGACCATCTGGTGGAAGCGATCGGGGGGTACGGCGTGGACGTCTCGGCCGTACGCCGGGACCCGGTGCGCCCGACGGGCGTGTACTTCCGCACGGCCGGCGACCGGGCCACGGACGCGCACGAGGTGGCGTACTACCGGGCGGGTTCGGCGGCGTCGGCGATGTCCGCGGCCAACGTGGACCTGCGGGCGGTGCGTTCGGGGCGGGTGCTGCATCTTTCGGGGATCACGGCGGCCTTGTCGGATGACTGTCTCGGCCTGATGCGGGAGCTGACGGCTCCGCGTCCGGGGCGCCCTCTTGTGTCCTTCGACGTGAATCACCGATCGGGGCTGTGGCGTGACGCCGACGGTCCGCGGGTGCTGCTGGAACTGGCGCGTGGTGCCGATGTCGTGTTCGTGGGGGAGGACGAGGCGGAGGAGGCCTGGGGGATCACGGGGGGACCGGACGCAGTGCGTGCCGTCTTGCCCGAGCCGCATGTGTTGGTGGTGAAGCAAGGAGGAGTGGGGGCTACAGCATTCGTGTCGGCTGCGGGTTCGTCGTGGCTGGTCGCGCAGTTCCCCGCGCCCCTTGGGTCGGCCGACAACCCCCCGTCGCAAGCCGTGGACGGTGCTTCGCCAAGCCGCCTCGCCCAAGCTGCGGGCAATCGTGCCGCTGGGGCGGCGCCCGTCCCACAGAAGGGCGGCACCCCGCAAGCGCCGGGCCGCGCGACCCACCCCCGCCCGGCGTCAACCCCGGGCACCTCACAGCCGACCGTCTTCGTCCCCGCCCCCACGGTCAAGGTCGCGGCAGCGACTGGCGCCGGTGACGCCTTCGCCGCCGGTTTCCTCTCCGCAACCCTCCGTGAACTGCCCCTTCGCGACCGCCTTCGCCACGGCCACCTCTGGGCCGCCGCCACCCTCACCGCCCCCGGCGACTTGGCCGCACCCCCGGCCCGCGACACCGCCGACCGCCTCGCCGCCCTTGATGACACCGCGTGGGGGAAACTTCGACTCGGCCCCGGCTGGACGCAAGCCACTGAGCGGGCCGCCGAGGAGGTACGTACGCCATGAGCCAGACCGTCGACCGCGCACTCAGCATCCTGCCGCTGCTCGCCGAGGGCCCCGCCGACCTGGGCCAGGTCGCCGACCGTCTCGGCGTCCACAAGTCCACCGCGCTGCGGCTGCTGCGCACCCTGCACGAGCACGGCATGGTCTACCGCCAGTCCGACCAGCGCTACCGCCTCGGCGCCCGCCTCATCGCCCTCGCCCAGGAGGCGATGGAGAACCTCGACATCCGCGAGATCGCCCACCCCCACCTCGTACGGCTGAACGAGCAGTGCGGGCACACCGTGCACCTCGCCGTCTACGAGGAGGACGAGGTGCTGTACATCGACAAGGTCGAGAGCCGCTACCCGGTGCGGATGTACTCGCGGATCGGCAAACCCGTGGCCATCACCGTCGCCGCCGTGGCGAAGCTGCTGCTCGCCGATCAGCCCGAGCACGAGCGCCGCGTCCTTGCCGAGAAGCTCGACTACCCCATGTACACGGCCCGTTCGACGCCGAACCCGGATGCCTTCCTCAAGGAACTGGGCAAGGTGCGCGAACAGGGCTGGGCCACCGACCTCGGCGGCCACGAGGAGTCCATCAACTGCGTCGCCGCACCGATCCGCGGCGCCGACGGCCGGGTCGTCGCCGCGATGTCGGTCTCCGCGCCGAACGTCGTCGTCACCGCCGACGAACTTCTCACCCTGCTCCCGCTGGTGCGCCGCACGGCCGATGACATCAGCGGAGAGTACTCCGGCAGAACCTCAGCGAAGGGCACCGTATGACCGACAAAATCGCACTCACCCCGAAGACCCACACCGCGCCGCCCGCGAAGTTCTCGCACGGCGTGAAGAAGGGGAACATCCTCCAGGTCGCCGGCCAGGTCGGCTTCCTGCCGGCCGAGGAGGGCAAGCCCCCGACGCCCGCCGGTCCCACCCTGCGTGCGCAGACCCTCCAGACCCTCGCCAACGTCAAGGCGATCCTGGAGGAGGGCGACGCCTCCTGGGACGACGTGATGATGATCCGCGTCTATCTGACGGACGTCGCCCACTTCGCCGAGATGAACGACATCTACAACACCTACTTCGAGGAGCAGGGGCTCACCCAGCCGCCCGCCGCCCGCACGACCGTCTACGTCGGTCTGCCCGCGGGGCTGCTCATCGAGATCGACGCGCTGGCCGTACTCGGCTGACGCCCGACGCAACTCCCGCACGCCGCACACGGCATGGTGTCCGTCACCCCTGGGACGCCATGCCGCGATCCCCCCTGCCCGAAAGCAGTATGTACTTACGCAGAGGACCCCCAATTGTCCCCGATATCCTTCCCCCTCGCCGCATCGGCCCCCGCCGAGACCCCACCCCACACCGGCGGCCTGCTCCTCCTCATCGACGGTACGGCCGGACTGCTCACGGTCGCCGCCATCGGCATAGCGCTCCTGCTGTTCCTGATCATCAAGACGCGTCTGCAGCCCTTCGTGGCGCTCCTCGCCGTCTCCATAGTCGTCGGCCTGATGGCCGGCCTCTCCGTCACCGAACTCTTCGGCACGGTCCAGCGAAGCGACGCCGTGTCCACCATCGAGTCCGGCATGGGCGGCATCCTCGGCCATGTCGCGATCATCATCGGCCTGGGCACCATGCTCGGCGCGATCCTCGAAGTGAGCGGCGGAGCGGAGGTGTTGGCGTCCCGGCTGCTGAACCTCTTCGGCGAGAAGCGCGCCCCGCTCGCCATGGGCCTGACCGGCCTCATCTTCGGTATCCCGGTCTTCTTCGACGTCGGCATCTTCGTCCTCGCGCCGATCGTGTACGCCGCCGCCAAGCGCTCCGGCAAGTCCGTCCTGCTCTACTGCCTGCCGCTGCTGGCAGGCCTGTCGATGACCCACGCCTTCCTGCCCCCGCACCCCGGCCCGGTCGCGGCGGCCGGCCTCCTGCACGTCGAGCTGGGCTGGGTCATCCTCATGGGTGTCGTCTGCGGCATCCCGGCGGTGCTGGCCGCGTGGGTGTACTCGGCGTGGATCGGCAAGCGCATCTTCGTCGCCGTGCCGCAGGACATGGTCGAGGCGGCGGCCGAGGCGAAGCTCGCGGTCATCAACGAGCAGCGGGAGGCCGGGGTCGAGCCCCAGGAGAAGCCGGTCCCGCTCGGCACGGTCCTCGGCATCATCGGTACGCCCCTGGTGCTGATCCTGGCCGCCACGTTCTCCTCGATCGCCCTGGACCCCTCCACCGCCCGCTCGGTGATCGAGTTCTTCGGCAACCCGTTCGTGGCCCTGACGATCGCCCTGCTGCTCGCGTACTACCTGCTGGGCATCCGTCGCGGCTGGTCCCGCAAGTCCCTGGAGACGGTGTCGACCTCGTCGCTCAAGCCCGTCGGCAACATCCTGCTGGTGGTCGGCGCGGGCGGTGTCTTCGGCGCCATCCTCAAGGCCAGCGGTGTGGCCCAGGCCCTCTCCGACACCTTCAACGACGTGGGCCTGCCCGTCATCGTCCTGTCGTACCTGATCTCGCTGGTGTTGCGGGTCGCCCAGGGCTCCGCGACGGTCGCGATCGTCACGACGGCCGGCATCGTCGCCCCGCTCCTCACCGAGGGCGACCACTCGCAGGCCTTCATCGCCCTCGTCATCATGGCCATCTCGGCGGGCTCGATCTTCGCCTCGCACGTGAATGACGGCGGCTTCTGGATCGTCGCCAAGTACTTCGGCATCAGCGAGCGTGACACGTTGAAGACGTGGACCGTGCTGGAGAGTGTCCTGTCGGTGGCCGGCTTCGTGATGGCGGCGGTGTTGAGCCTCTTCGTATAACGATGCGGGGGCTGGTTGCGCGGGACACAGGGTTGTCGACCATACTGCTCGGCTGTGGAGCAGCGCATAGGTTCAGGCAGCCAGCCCCTGGAGGGCGCCGGGTTCGACCCGGCCTTCATCCCCGGTCTCACCTCGCCCGCGTCCGTGGCGCCCAAGGGCGCGAAGGAGGACGAGGAGTCGGCGGGCGAGGAGAGAGACTCCGAGGAGTCGGTCCTCGAGACCGCCGACGAGCCCGAGGCGGAGGTCGGCGACCTCGACGAGGTGGGTGAAGACACCACCGATGACGACGAGGCCGATGACGACGCCGACGACGAGGCCGATGAGGAGGCCGACGGCGAGGCCGATGAGGACGAGGCCCCGGCCGACGGCCCCGTCTTCGAGGCCGCCGATCGCCGGGCCCGTATCGTCGCCGACCACAAGGGTGTTCGGCTCACCCTGGACGACCAGGAGTGCGAGTTCCGCTGGGACGAGCTCGCCGCGATCGAGACCGAGGCCCCGCGGTTCGGGAAGCGTTTCACCGTCACGGTGCACACTCCTGACCGCCGCTGGTACCCGATCGAGATCGAGGCGACGGCCAGGAGCCGCTTCAAGGAGTGGGAGTCAGAACTCGACGCGGTTCTGGACACCTACTTCGAGGAGACCCACTAGCTGCAGTACTGGGCTTCCTTCCCGATCGACCGGTACATGCAGTCGGCGTTCTCCAGCAACTGCAGCACCGCGTCCCTGTTCCGGGCAGTCTCCCGCTCGATCACCTCGTCGGGCGGGTAGAACCCCCCACCCCCGGACCGCGGGTACATCTCGAACGTGTACGAGAAGATCTTCTGGTTGCCCCACAGCCAGTCGTCGATCGAGCCGTCGGTGATGTACAGATCACTGGCCTGCTCGGCCGTGTAGCCGTTGCTGGCCGCCATCTTCTGCCCGACCGCGGCGAACGCGTTGCGGTCGTCGGCCGTCATCCCGGTCGTGGTGTCGGAGTACGTGTACCCGAACGGCCACAGCACCAGCTCGCTGTAGGTGTGGAAGTCGATCCCGGCCGTGATCTGCTGCTTGCCTCCGACGACCCGGCTGCGCACGAAGTTCGCGACGACCTTCACCTCGGGCGCCGACTCGGCGGACGCGCCCCGGTAGGTGTCCGAGGACGTCGAGCCCGACGAACCGCCGCAGCAGCCCCAGCGATAGTTCCAGTTCCGGTTGAGGTCGGTGCCGACCGCCGACGAACCGGAGTTGGACTGGCGGTTCTTGCGCCACGACCGGTAGGAGCCGGTGGCGATGTCGTACTCGCCGCCGTCCGGGTTGAGGTCGGGCACGATCCAGATCTCCCGGTTGTTCACCAGGCCGGTGACGCGGGAGTCGCTGCCGTAGTCGGAGGTCAGCTCGCGCAGCAGATACAGCGCCATCTCGACGGTGAGGTGCTCCCGGGCGTGCTGGTGATGGGTGAACAGCACCTCCGGCTCGGCCTCGTCGCTGCCGACGTTGTCGCTGATCTTGATGGCGGTGATGTTCCGGCCCTGGTACGACGTACCGATCACGCGCTGGCTCGCGATGGAGGGGTTGGCCGAGATGATCGAGTTGATCTCGCTCGTCATCTCCGCGTAGTTGTGATAGCGCGAGTCGCCGGACGGGAAGTCGTTGAGGCGGATGTCGTCCTCACCGGCGGACCGGTCGGGGACCGTGCCGAGCGGGGTGACGTCGTAGCCGAGCGTCTTCAGTTTCTTGATCTGGTCCGCGCGGCCGGAGACGACGACGCCGTGGTCGTCGCTCGCGTCCACGGTCACGCCGGCCCGCTGAAGTGCCGTGCGGTCCTTGGCGGTTGCGTGCAGACGGACCTCGTACTGCCGGATGTCGTCGGCCGAGGGGGCCGCCTTGGCGGCGCTGTCGGCGCTGGCGGACACGTTCGCCGAGATCGGCGCCGCGAGCGCGAGGGCGAGCAGGGTGGCGAGTGCGGCGGTACGTCTGCCGCTACGGCCTCCTGAGCCGCGTATGCGAAGTCGCATGAATTCTCCTTGTGGGGGGTGGGGTTCAGTGCGACGTACGTGGTGCGGGTGTGGCGCTCATGGTGACGGCGGTGGCATGGACAGGTCAATGGCAAGCAGGTCGCCGATGGCGTAAACCATCCGAAAATCAGCCGCGCAGTGTACGCGCGCGGCCTGCGGGCGGAGCGGTCCCGGGGCAAGTCCACTCGGCGGTGTGATCCAGGCGTGCGGGGCGGTGCGGGCCGGGAGGAGTGTGGTGATCCGCGCAAGGGGGGAGCGGTGGGAGCGCCGGCAGGCGGGGACCGGCGCACCCACCGCCTCCCCGGCCGTGGACTTTCCGGCTCCCTGCGACCTCACCCGGAGGAACGGCTGATCATGGGCGGATCAGCGCCACGACGGGATCAGCAGCTGCCGGTCGAGACGACCAGCTTCGTCGACCGGCGCGACGAACTTGCCGTCGGCCGCGAGCTGTTGGCCAGGGCCCGGCTCGTCACCCTGACCGGGCCCGGCGGCGTCGGCAAGACCCGCCTCGCGGCACGCATCGCCGCCGGCGTACGGCGCACCTTCCCGGACGGCGTGCGCTTCGTGCCCCTCTCCGGCCTGGACGACCCCGCGCTCGTCCCGCTCGCCGCCGCCGACGCGCTCGACCTGCACGACCACTCCGCGCGGCCGCCGCTCCAGGCCCTGGTGGAACACCTGCGGGACCGTCGGCTGCTCCTGCTGGTCGACAACTGCGAGCACCTGCTTCAGGCCTGCGCCGAACTCGCCGCTGCCCTGCTGCACGGCACGACCGGCGTGCGGATCCTCGCCACCAGCCGCCACCGCCTGGGCCTGACCGAGGAACACCTCCTGGACGTACGGCCACTGCCGGTCCCCGACCCGGACGGCGACCTGTCCTCGCCCGAGGGGTGCCCGGCGCTCGCCCTGTTCTCCGACCGGGCCGCCGCCGTGGTCCCCGGCTTCCGCCTGACCGCCGCCAACCGGGCCGCCGTCGCCCGGCTGTGCCGCCGCCTCGACGGCCTTCCCCTCGCCATCGAACTCGCCGCCGTCCGGATGCGCGTCCTCGACGTCGACCAGCTCCTCGACCGCCTCGACGACCGCTACCGCCTCCTCACCGGCGGCAGCCCCGCGGCCCTGCCCCGCCACCAGACCCTGCGCGCGGCCGTCGACTGGAGCCACGAACTGTGCACCGACCGCGAGCAGTTGGCGTGGGCCCGGCTGTCGGTGCTGGCGGGAAGCTTCGACCTGGAGACGGCGGAGGCGGTGTGCGCGGGGTCGCAGCCCCGGGTGACCCCGGGCGAAGGGGCCGCGCCGCTTCAAGGCCACGACGTCCTCGACGCCGTCACCGGCCTCGTCGACAAGTCCGTACTGTCCCGGGAGCCCGGCCCCGACGGCATCCGCTACCGGCTCCTCGACATCCTCCGCCACTACGGCCTGGACCGCCTGCGCCGCCTGCCCGGCGAGGAACCCGCCGCGCGCAGACGCCAGCGCGACTGGATGCTGCGCCGCGCCACCGCCTGCGAGCGGGCCTGGTTCGGACCCGGGCAGCGCGAGATCGTCGCCCGGCTGCGAGCCGACCAGGACAACCTCCGCACCGCCCTCGACTTCAGCCTCACCACCCCGGACGAACGCCTCACGGGCCTGCGCCTGGCCGGCACCCTCTGGTTCCACTGGCACGCCTGCGGCGCCGCGCGCGAGGGCCGCCACTGGCTCGACCGCGCCCTCGCCGCCAACCCGGAACCCACCCGGGAAAGGGCCCGCGGCCTGTGGATCGCCGGACTCCTCGCCGCCGCCACCCACGCCCTCACCGCGGGCCTCGCCCTCGCCCGCGAGGCCCACGCCCTGGCCCAGGACCTCGGCGACGCGGCGGAGGCGGCGCACGCCGAGTACGTCATCGGCGTCATCACCCTGTTCATGGACGACCTGCCGACCGCGCTCGGGCACTTCGAGGCGAGCGTCGCCCGCGGCCCCGTCCCCGGCCAGCACCTCAGCCTGCACGGCCTCGACCAGGTCGAACTCGCCTGCGCCCTGGGCTTCCTGGGCGAGGCCGAGCGCGCCGTCGAGGTCTGCGAGCGGGCCCGCCGGATGTGCGAACGGCACGGTGAGGAGTGGGTGCACTCCTACGTCCTGCGGATGCTCGCCCTCGCCCACACCGTGCAGCGCGACTGGCCCCGGGCCGAACACCACGCCCGCCAGGCCCTGCGCCTCAAGCTCGCCGTGCACGACGTCATCGGCATCGCCCTCACCCTCGACCTCCTGGCCCGCACCGCCACCGAACAGGGCGCCCACGAGCGCGCGGCCGTCCTGCTCGGCGCCGCCGACCGCACCTGGGCCGCCATCGACCGCGACCGCTGGGGATCGGCGACCCTCAAGTCCGCCCGCCGCGAGAGCGAGACCCGGGCACGCGAGGCCCTCGGCCCACCCGACTACGAGCGGGCCCACGAACGCGGCGCCGCACTCGACCTCACCCGGACCGTCGAGTACGCCGTCGGCGACACGGTCCGGCCCCGACCGCCCACGGCCACCCGCGAGGGGAACGGCCGCCACAGATCCGACCGGCCGACGACCGGCGTCCGCCTCACCCGCCGGGAGAGCGAGGTCGCCGAACTCGTCGCCCAGGGGCTCGCCAACCAGCAGATCGCCGACCGCCTGGTCATCGCCCGCCGCACGGCCGAGGGCCACGTCGAACGCGTCCTGCGCAAGCTCGGCTTCAGCAACCGCAGCCAGATCGCCGCCTGGGTGGCGGCGCAGAGCTGAGACCCCCGGCCGGCCCGCCGTCCGGCCCACCACCATCGACTCGCACCCGAGGGGAGTCCGCACCCATGACCACCCGACCCGTCCCGCCCACCCCGCCCCAGGACCGCTTCGACCACCGCATGACGGTCTTCCGCAGCGACGAGGAGTTCCTCGCCGCCGCCCTGCCCTTCCTCACCGAAGCCCTCGCGGCGACCGGCGAACCCCCGCCCGTGGCCATCGCCGCCCCCGCCAACCTGGACCTCCTGCGCGACGCCCTCGGCAGCGACGCGCAGCACGTCGGCCTCGTCCCGCACACCGAGTGGTACACCGGCTCCGCCGCCAACGCGATCGCCCGGGGCGCCGGTTACCTCACCGAGAACGCCGGCCCCGGCGGCCGTGTCCATCTGCTCATGGAACCCGTCTGGGGCGGACGCGCCGGCCGCTCGCCGCGCGAGACCGCCGAGTGGATCCGCTACGAGGCGCTCGCCAACCTCCTCTTCGCCCCGCTCGCCACCACCGCCCTGTGCGCCTACGACTCCCGCGTCGCCGGCCACGCCATCGTCGCCGCCGCCCGCCGCGCCCACCCCGACACCGGCGTGTACGTGGACCCGGTCCGGCTCGCCGCCGAACTCGACGCCGTACCGCTGCCCGCGCCGCCCGCCGACGCCGAGCGGCTCCCCGGCCCGGCCCCCAGCGCCGACGCCGTACGCACCTGGGGCACCGTCCAGGGGCTGCCCGCCGCGGACGTGGAACTGTTCGCCACGGCCGTCACCGAGGCGGCCCGCGCCCTCGGCCCGCTCGACGACACGCTGCTGTGGGGCGACGCCGAGGCCTGCGTCTGCGAACTGCGCATCGACCGCCGCGTCGACGACCCGCTGGCCGGCTTCGTACCGCCGCCGAGAGTGGAACCGGAACCCGGGCAGGGGCTGTGGTTCGCCCGCCAGGTGTGCGCGTACGTCGATGTCCGCGACGAGGGGGAGAGGGCGAGCGTACGGCTGCAGTACGGGTAGCGCGATCCCCGGCGCAGGTATGGAATCGGGTATTTCTCCCCATGTGGCCGTCCTCCCGTACCCGTCACTCTGGACCCATGCTGTACGGCTCGTATCCCCAACCGCCCCTGGGAGCAGGCCACCTGAGCGTCGAGTACGACCCCCGTCCCTCCGCGGTCGGCGAGGCCCGCGCCGAGGTGCGCCGGCAGCTGGAGGTATGGGGGCTCGCGGATCTCGACGACCTGGTGGACATGACCGAGCGCCTGGTGAGCGACCTCGCCACGAACGCCGTGCGGCGGGCGGCGAGACGGTTCCGGCTCACGCTGTCCGCCGCACACGGCATTCTGCGGTGCGAGGTGCGGGACGGGGCCGGTAAGACGGTGTGGTTCGAGCTCGGCACCTGCCGGTGCGCGCCGGGCCTGGTCGTCGGCGGATCGTTCTGCGGGTAGCCGGTCCGCTCCCGCCCCCTTGTCGGCTCGGCCTCTTTACGGTTTCTTGATCTGCATGGCGGACACCACAGGTAACCCCACGTCCACTGAGGCATCCACCGGCAGTAACCCCCCACCCGACAGGTCCCGTTGGCGCTACATCGGCCCTGGCATCGTCGTCGCCGCGACCGGCGTAGGAGCCGGCGATCTGGTCGCCACCCTCATCGCGGGCAGCAACTTCGGCTACACCCTCCTCTGGGCCGCGATCATCGGCTGCCTGGTCAAGATCTCCCTCGCGGAGGCGGCCGGACGCTGGCATCTGTCCACCGGCCGCACCCTCTTCGACGGCTGGGCGAGCCTCGGCCGCTGGACCACCTGGTTCTTCGTCGTCTACGTCGTGATCTGGGGCTTCGTCTACGGTGCGGCCGCGATGTCGTCCAGCGCGCTGCCGCTGCAGGCGCTGTTCCCGGAGGTGATGGACCTGGAGTGGTGGGCCATCGCGTGCGGTCTGGTCGGCCTGGTCTTCGTCTGGTTCAACAAGTACGCCGTCTTCGAGAAGGTCATGACGGTCCTGGTGGGCGTCATGTTCGTGGTGACGGTGTATCTGGCGATCCGGGTCACGCCGAACCTCGGCGACGCCTTCGCCGGACTGCTGCCCGTCCTGCCCGACGAGAAGGACTCGATCCTCAACACCCTCGGCCTGATCGGCGGCGTCGGCGGCACCATCACGCTTGCCGCGTACGGCTACTGGGTCAACGCCAAGGGCTGGACCAACACCGGCTGGATGAAGGTCATGCGGCTCGACAACCGTGTCGCGTACGCCACGACCGGCATCTTCGTCGTCGCCATGCTGTTCGTCGGCGCGGAGATGTTGCACTCGGCGAACGTCGCCATCGCGAGCGGCGACAAGGGCCTGCTGCAGCTCAGCGACATCCTGGAGGCGGAGTACGGCACCGCAACGGCCAAGTTCTTCCTGATCGGCTTCTTCGCCACCTCCTTCACCTCCCTCATCGGCGTCTGGCACGGCGTGAGCCTGATGTTCGCCGACTTCGTCGCCCGCTACCGGGGGCAGGGCGAGCGGAAGGGCGAGGAGGTCGCGTCCGGCGCCCGCGAACGCTCCTGGCCGTTCCGCGCGTACCTGCTGTGGCTGACCTTCCCGCCCATCGTCCTGCTCTTCCAGGACGAACCCTTCCGCCTGATCATCATCTACGGCGTCCTGGGAGCGGCCTTCCTGCCGTTCCTCGCCGGCACCCTGATCTGGCTCCTCAACTCCTCGCGAACGCCGAGTCAGTGGCGCAACGGCCCGGTGAGCAACGCGATGCTCGCGATCGCCGGGCTGCTGTTCCTGGTGCTGTGCCTGAAGCAGGTCTGGGACCAGCCGTGGGCGGAGTTCTTCTAGTGTGATGCGCCAGAAATCCTGAGGTTAAGTCGCTAGCCTGATTTCATGTCGCCGGGTCCTCCAGCTGTTGAAGTCACTCTGTCCGCTCAGGAGCGGGCGGAGTTGTCCCGTTGGGTAAGTGGGGTGGTGGCGCCGCGTTTTGTGGAGCGGGCGCGCATTGTGCTGGCGTGCGCGGACGGTGCGCCGAATGCTCGTGTGGCGGCAGAGGTCGGCGTGACGGTGGCGACGGTGAGGAAGTGGCGCGGGAAGTTCGCCGCTGAGCGGCTGGCCGGGCTTGAGGATGCCGCTCGTATCGGTCGGCCGAAGGCTGACCTGGTCCTGAGTAGGGCTGAGCGGGATCAGCTCACCCGGTGGGCGAGGCGGGCGAAGACCGCCCAGTATCTGGCGTTGCGCGCAAAGATCGTGCTGCGCTGCGCGGAGGGCGGGACCAACAGGCAGGCCGCGATCGACCTCGGTGTTGACGAGTCGACGGTGGAACGCTGGCGGGCCAGGTTCGTCGCGAAACGCCTCGACGGCTTGTCCGACGAACCCCGGGTGGGAAGGCCGCCCTCGATCCTGCTCGAACAGGTCGAGGACGTCATCGTGGCGACATTGGAGTCCAGTCCGGGCAAGGACACGCACTGGTCGCGGGCCTCGATGGCCGAGCGGACCGGCCTGTCGAAATCGACGATCGGGCGGATCTGGAAGCGGTTTGACCTCAAGCCACACCTTCAGGATTCCTTCAAGCTCTCCACCGATCCGCAGTTCGTCGCCAAGGTCGTCGATGTCGTCGGCCTGTATCACCACCCGCCTGAGAAGGCGGTGGTGTTGTGCGTGGACGAGAAGTCCCAGATTCAGGCTCTGGACCGGTCACAGCTGGTGCTGCCCATAATGCCCGGCATGCCCGAGCGGCGTACCCACGACTACTACCGGCACGGCATCACCAGCCTGTTCGCGGCCTTCAACATCGCCGACGGCACGGTCATATCGGCACTGCACCGCCGCCACCGGGCCATCGAGTTCAAGAAGTTCCTGGTCACGATCGACAAAGCGGTGCCGGCCGAACTCGACGTCCATCTGGTCTGTGACAACTACGCCACCCACAACACCGCCGAGATCAAGACGTGGCTGGGCAAGCACCCCCGCTTCCACGTCCACTTCACCCCGACCGGCTCCTCCTGGATGAACCAAGTCGAGCGGTGGTTCGGCCTGTTGACCGACAAGCTCATCCGACGGGGCGTCCACACATCGGTCAAGGCCCTGGAGGACGACATCACCGCGTGGATCGACACCTGGAACGAGAACCCACGGCCCTTCACCTGGACCAAGACCGCCGACGAAATCCTCCACTCCCTCGCCGACTACCTCACCAAGGTCGGAACCGGCAGCCAGAAAACAGAGCATAACTAACCCTCAGGATTTCTGGCGCATCACACTAGAGCCCCTCAGCGGAACCGGTCCCACTTCGGGCTGAGCGCGATCTCCCGTAGCTGCTCCATCGTCAGATTCGGGGTCGGGCGGGCCGGAACGCCACGGCTGCCGGGGTTGTACGCACTGATCACCACACGGAGACCGTCCGTCCGCATGGTGTCGACGGTCCACATCACGCTCTCCTCGACGCCCTTGTCGCCCGGCCCCCGGCGGGTGGCGACCTTGGTGCCGTCGGGCAGGGTCTCGGCGTCGGCGCCGTACAACTCGTCGGCGACCTCGGACGCGGTGTGCTGCTGGACGTCGAGCAGGACCGTGGTCTCGATCGGGATGATGTTCTTGGCTTTGGCGTCGAAGACATCGACGTACGGGTAGTCGGAGCGCGTTTCGAAGACTTGGCGGTCCTTGGGGAGGAGCGCAGCGAGGGTGTCGTTGACCGCCTCCACGGTGGGCCCCTCGCCCTCGCTCGGCGTGGGTGTCTGCGCCCAGCCCCTGCGCTCGTCGACGACGGCGTCTACGATCCGCCGCCACACCCCGGCCGTGACCAGCTCTTTCAACTGCGTTCCGGACAGGGGAGGTTCGGCCCGACTGATGGGAGCACCCGACGGGGCGGAGGAGTTCCATTCCGAGACGCTGACGTACTGCCCGCTGGAGGTGAGCAGCTGGGCCGACCACACCTTGGTGTCCAGGCGTCGGTCATCTTGGAATGCGTACGTTTTGAGCAGCGTTACGCGCGAGTGGTCGGGCAGCGAAGTGGTGACGCAGTTGTCGTCCTCCGACTGGGCCGTGGTCGGACAGCCGATGGTCATCTCGCCCTGCATGTCGTTCGGCACATAGCGGTAGAAGCTGAGGCCGATGGCCGCCGGTCCCTTGCCGTCGTCGTAGACGATCTCCGCGTCATACGGACTGCTTTCTGCGCCCAGTCTGCTTGGCTCGGTGATCTTGCCCTCGGGCAGCATTTGCCTGAGTGTGGAGACCAGGTCGGCCCTGGAGTTGGGGGCGGGGGCGTGCGATTCGTCGCCGGGGAAGAATGTCACCGCAGCACCGAGAAGTTCACATTGAGCACAGCTCGCACAGCGAGCATTGGACCAAGGACCCGACGGATGACCCAGCAGCCACCACCACCCCCCATGCCGGGCTTCGGCCCACCCCCACCGCAGTACGCGCCCGCGCCGCCCGCCTACGCCCCGGTCCCGCCCCAACCCGCTCCGGTACCGGCCGGCCCGGAGTTCCTGGCCGTCGACAAGCGCAACGCGATCGTCGTCGACGCGTCCGGTGTCGTCTTCGAGATGTCCGGGCACACGCTGGAGTTCCGCTGGCCCGAGATCCACGGCGTCCACTACAAGGCGAGCCCGGACGGCAAGGCCCTGATGGTCGCCGTGGTCTACCCGGACGGCCGGTTCTACGAGTGCGCGGTGGAGGCCAAGCCCCGGGCCCGGCTGCAGGAGTGGTTCCCGCAGCTGGCCTGGGTGCTTGGCCACTACCGTCCGGCGGGGTGACCTACGGCAGCGCGTGCACGTGCGGCCCCACCGCGTTCGACCACGCGTTGCCCGCCGTCGCGTCCCAGTTCGTCGACCAGGTCATCGCGCCCCGCAGGTCGGGATAGGTCCGCGAGGGCTTGAAGGAACCGCACCCCGTGCCCTTGGCCAGGCAGTCCAGGGCGTTGTTCACGACGGACGGGTCGACGTACCCGCTGCCCGCGCCCCGGGTCGAGGCCGGCAGACCGAGGCCGACCTGGGACGGGGCGAGGCCGCCCTCCAGCTGGATGCAGGCCAGGGCGGTGAGGAAGTCCACCGAGCCCTGGCTGTAGACCTTGCCGTCGCAGCCCAGCATGGAACCGCTGTTGTAGTACTGCATGTTGACGACCGTGAGGATGTCCTTGATGTTCAGGGCCGTCTGGAAGTAGGAGTTCGACGTCGACTGCATGTCGATGGTCTGCGGCGCCATCGTGATGACCAGCGACGAGCCCGCCTTCCCCGACAGGGAGCGCAGCGCCTGCGTCATGTAGGTGGCGTTGAGGCCGTTCTCCAGGTCGATGTCGACGCCGTCGAAGCCGTACTCCTGCATGACGGAGTACACCGAGTTCGCGAAGTTCGTCGCGGACGTGGAGTCATTCACGGACACCGTGCCGCGCTCACCGCCCACCGAGACGATGACCTTCTTCCCGGCGGCCTGCTTCGCCCTGATGTCCGCCTTGAACTGGTCGACGGTGTACCCGCCAAGACCGGCCGAGTCCAGGTTGAAGGTCACCGCGCCCGGCGTCGTGGTCGCGTCCGCGAAGGCGACGGCGATGATGTCGTACTGGGACTGGACGTCGGCGAGCTTCTGCACGGTGGCGCCGTTGTTGAAGTTCTGCCAGTAGCCGGTCACCGCGTGCTTGGGCAGGGCCGGACCCACCGGGCCCGCCGTGGTCGTCCCCGTCACCGTCGCCGACTTCGGCGACTCACCGGCCGCGTTGGTCGCCGTGACCTGGAAGGAGTACGACGTGGAGGCCGCGAGCCCGGTCACGGTCGCGGAGGTGCCGGTCACCGCGGTCACCTTGGTGCCGTTCCGGTAGACGTTGTAGCCGGTCGCGCCCGAGACGGTGTTCCAGGCCAGGGAGACCGACGACGAGGACGTCCCGGACACCGCGAGCCCGCTCGGCGCCCCGGGGATCGTGGGGGTCGGGTCGGTGCCCCCGCCGCCGTCGGGGCCGAACACCGAGACGTCGTCGGCGAAGTACGCCGCCTGCCCGTACCAGCCGTGCGTGTAGACCGTCACGGAGGTCGTCGAGGCGCCGGTGGTGAACGTGGTCGACAGCTGCTTCCAGGCGGAGGAGTCCGGCGTCCAGGTCGAGACGTCGGTCGTGCCCGTGCCCGTCGCGCCGAGGTAGGCGTAGCCACCCTGCACCCAGGCGCTCAGCGTGTACGTCGAGTTGGGCTTCACCGCCACGGACTGGGTGCACCGGGCGTTGTCCTGCCCGGCCGGGGTCGCCTTCAGGGCCGTCGCGCCGCCGTGCACCGGGGAGGTGACGGTCGCGCCGCTGTTCGCGGAGCAGGTCCAGTTGGTCAGGCCGGACTCGAAGCCGGCGTTCTTGGCGTTGTTGACGTCCGCCGCGGACGCGTGGCCCGCGCTGAGGAGGGTGAGGGAGAGGGCGGAGGTGACGGCTGCCGCCCAGAGGCGTGCCGGTCGGCCGCGACGCCCCTGTCGTCTGTGTATGAACATGTCAACCAAGTTGGTCCAGACCAATCCGAGTGTCAAGGGATTCCGGTCATGGAGAATTGGTGTGCGCAACCTGCCCCGTTTTGGTGTGAGTTGTGCGAGCAGAGTTCCTTCCCCGCTACACAAACGCTGTTCTCCGGTCATCGAGCCGTGGATACAGTGCTGAGATAGTCACGCAATGAAGTCATCTCGGTGCACCGGAGTAACACCCGTGCACCGGACCGGGCGGGAACGGGGAGCGACGCGTGCCAACTGCCATTGCCGTGACCAGCGCCGACATGGCGCTGCCGGCGCAGGATGAGCGAACCGTGCCCGCCGTCGTGCTCCAGGACCTCGACCGGGAGCCGCTGGAGCAGTCGCTCGCGGGCATGCAGACCCTGATCGAGCAGCACGGCCATGTCATCGTCGTCTGCTCGCAGGCCGCCCCCCGGGCCGTGCGGCAACGGCTGCACACCGTACGGTCCCTGCTGGAGAGCGACCGGATCGCCGTGTTCTGCCCCGAACTGCCCCCGCTCGGACTCGCCGTCCTCGCCCGCCAGCTGCGCCAGCTCGCCTCCTGCGACCTCAGCCCCGGCGTCCTCGCCTCGGCCGGCCGGCTGCTCACCCACTACCTCCACGCCGGCGCGCTCCTCGGCTCCGTCACCCGGCTCGACCGCGTCCCCGTCGACCTCAAGTCGCACGCCAAGTCCTGGATGCCCGGCAGCCAGTTCGGCGTCATCGCCCACCCCGCCCCGCAGCTCGTGCGCATGGCACCCGGAGTCACCCTGCCCGGCCCGGAGTTCGGCACCTCGATGCTGGTCGCGCAGGGGCAGCTGCAGTCCGACTGGGTCACCGCGACCCTGGCCAAGTCCTGGAACGCGCAGGGCCTGCGCGAGGTGGTCCTGCCCGCCGAGTCGGCCACCTGGTGGGGGACGGCCAAGCTGATCGAGTTCTGCGCCTATCTGCCCGACCTGTCGGTGCTTTACCAGCTCGTCACCTCCGTAAGACAGAACTCCTGTCACTGGTGCGGCATCGACGTCATCGGCGACCGCTGCGTCTTCTGCTCCGCCACCCCGCCCACCCACGAGCAACCGGCCCGCGCAGGCTGACCGAAGCCGAGCCCGATCCGACCGCCCCCGACCGATTCCCCCAATGAGGTTGCACGGTTCATGAACTCCCGTCAGCGCCGCGGCGTGATACTCCTGCTCCTGTCGGTCCTGTGCGCCCTCGGCGCCTTCGCCGGCGTCCTGTCCGTCATCAACGACGTGAAGTCCAAGGTCGGGCCCGAAGTCACCGCATACCGGCTCAAGCGGAACGTGGAGCCCTACACCCCGCTCAGCGCGGCCCAGTTCGAGAAGATCGAGATGCCCGAGCGGTGGCTGTCCGAGAACGCGGTCACCAGCCTCCGTGAGGTCCGGGGCAAGATCGCCGTCACCAAACTGCTCAAGGGCTCCCTGCTCCAGAGCGACATGATCGTCGACCAGCCCGCCCTCCAGTCGGGCGAGCAGGAGATCGCCATCATGATCGACGCGGCGACCGGCGTGGCCGGCAAGATCACCCCGGGCTCCAAGGTCAACGTCTACGCCACCTTCGAGGGCTCTCGCGACTCCGACCCCGACCAGTCCCGGCTCATCGTGGAGAACGCCCGGGTCATCGACGTGGGCAAGCTGACCTCGCTGCAGCCCGACGACAACGACAACGGCCGCCGGCCCACCGAGGCCGTCCCGATCACCTTCGCGCTCCTGCCGATCGACGCCCAGCGCCTCACGTACGCCGAGTCGTTCGCCGACGAGGTCCGGCTCGCCCTGGTGGCACCCGGCGAGGACTCCGACATCCCCGCGACGAACCGCTCGTACGAACTCGCCAAGGACAAGTGAGAGGCCCCTATGCCCACGAGGATCCTCCCGGCCGTCGGCGACGCGGACGCGGTCCGGTCCCTCACGACGCTGCTCAGCCAGCTCCCCGACGCCGAGCCGGTCGCCCCGGTGACCGACTCCACCCAGCTCGTCGACACTCTCGCCCGCCTGTCCGCCGAGTCCATCGACGAACTCCCCGAGGTCGTCGTCGTCCACGAACGCATCGGCCCGGTCCCGGCCCTGGAACTCATTCGCGAGGTCGCCCTGCGCTTCCCCGCCGTCGGCGTCATCCTCGTCACCTCCGACGCGAGCCCCGGCCTCTTCCAGGCCGCCATGGACTACGGCGCGCGGGGCCTGGTGGCCCTGCCCCTGAGCTACGAGGAGCTGGCCAGCCGGGTCAACGCGGTCGCCCAGTGGTCCATGGGCGTACGACGCCATCTGGGCGCCGGAAGCGACGTGTTCAGCGGCGTCGGCGGCACGGTCGTCACGGTGAGCGGCGCCAAGGGAGGCGTGGGGGCGACCCTCACGGCCATCCAGCTGGCCCTGGCCGCCCAGGCGTCGGGCCGCAGCGCCGCGCTCCTCGACATGGACCTCCAGACCGGCGACATCGCGTCCTACCTCGACATCCAGTTCCGCCGCTCGGTCGTCGACCTGGCCGCCATCAACGACATCACGCCCCGCGTGCTGGCCGACGCGGTGTTCCGGCACGACACGGGCGTGGCGCTGCTGCTCGCCCCCGGCGACGGCGAACGCGGCGAGGAGGTCACCGACCGCGCCGCCCGCCACATCGTCAGCGCCCTGCGCTCCCGCTACGAGGTCGTCGTCATCGACAGCGGCTCCCAGCTGTCGGGCGCGAGCGCGGCCGCCGTGGAGATGGCCGACACCGCACTCCTCGTCACTACTCCGGACGTGGTCTCGGTGCGCGGCGCCAAGCGCACGGTGCGGATGTGGGACCGGCTCCAGATCCGCAAGGCCGAGGAGACCATGATCGTCGTCAACCGCCACACGCGCGGTGCGGAGATCCAGCCCGCCCTGATCCAGCGCATCACCGGCACGAGCATCGCCGCCACCGCGATCCCCGCCAACTTCAAGGAACTCCAGGGCGCGGTCGACGCCGGCCGGGTGCACGAACTGGACGGCAAGAGCACGGTGAAGCAGGCGCTTTGGGCGCTCGCGGGGGAGCTGGGGCTGGTCAAGGGCACGGAGGGGGCCGTAGCCGTACAGCGCCGCAATGGCAGGGCGCGGGGCGGTGGCGAGCGGGCGGCGCTGACCTTCCGGCGGCGGAAGGAAATAGGGCGGTGAGGCGGCGGGCACGGGGGGACAAGGGACAGGTGGCGATCGAGTTCCTCGGGATGATGCCGCTGATCATCATCACCCTGGTGCTGCTGTGGCAGTGCGTGCTGGTGGGGTACACGTTCACCCTCGCGGGGAATGCTGCGGACGAGGCGGTGCGGGCGGGGACGGCGTCGGAGGGGCAGTCGGCCTGCCAGGAGGCGGGGCTGGAGCACCTTCCCGACTCATGGCAGGGGGATGCCGGAGTGGAGTGCGGTGCGGGCGGCGGTTTCGTCACGGCGGACGTGACGCTCCGGGTGCCCGTGCTCTTCCCGGGCGCGATCGGCTTCCCGTTCACGGTCGAGGGCCACGCGGGGGCCGTACAGGAGGAGAAGGACTGAGATGTCGTACCGACTCCTTCCTCGCCGCCGGGACGGCCGCGGCCGTGACCGTGACCGTGACCGCGGCCAGGTCGCCATCGAGTACCTCGGGTTCATCCCGATCCTGATCCTCGTCGCCATGGCCGGCATCCAGGTCGGGCTCATCGCCTACACCGCCCAGCAGGCCGGTACGGCGGCCAGGGCGGGGGCGCGGGCCGCCTCGCTGGACGAGAGCGCGCAGGACGGCTGTGCGAACGCGATCAGCGACTGGCTGACCGTCACCTGCATCCCCGCGGAAGGCGGCGACCAGGTCACCGTCACCGCCACCGTCGACATCCCGTCCATCGTCCCCGGCTGGAACTTCGACCCCGCCCAGAAGACCGCGACCATGCCGCTAGACCACTGAACGAGGATCCACATGAGCCTGAGGTCCCGCATCAACACCCCGGAGGAGAACAGCAGCCGGGGCGAGGACGGACATCTGGTCTCCTCCTACCGGGCCAAGCTCCTGGAGGAGATCGACCTCGCCGAGATGAGCTCGCTGGCCGCGGCCGAACGCCGGGCCCGCCTGGAGCGGGTGCTCGGCCACATCATCAGCCGTGAGGGCCCGGTGCTGTCGACGGTCGAGCGCTCGCAGCTGATCCGCCGGGTGGTCGACGAGGCGCTGGGCCTAGGGATCCTGGAGCCCCTGCTCGAAGACGCGTCGATCACCGAGATCATGGTGAACGGCCCCGACGCGATCTTCGTCGAACGAGGGGGCCGCGTCGAGCAGTTGCCGCTCCGCTTCCCCTCCCACGACCAGCTGATGCAGACCATCGAGCGGATTGTCTCGACGGTGAACCGGCGCGTGGATGAATCCAATCCGATGGTGGACGCGCGGCTGCCGTCCGGCGAGCGCGTGAACGTCATCATCCCGCCGCTGTCCCTGACCGGCGCGACCCTGACGATCCGCCGCTTCCCGCGCTCCTTCACCCTGCACGAGATGACCGGCCTCGGATCGCTGGACGAGCCCATGGTGTATCTGCTGGCCGGGCTGGTGCAGGCCAAGTTCAACATCATCGTCTCGGGCGCGACGGGCACGGGCAAGACGACCCTGCTGAACGCTCTGTCGGGGCTGATCCCCGAGACCGAGCGCATCATCACCATCGAGGACTCGGCCGAACTCCAGCTCCAGCAGTCGCATGTGATCCGTCTGGAGTCCAGGCCCCCCAACGTCGAGGGCAAGGGCCAGGTCACCATCCGCGACCTGGTCCGCAACTCCCTGCGCATGCGCCCCGACCGGATCGTCGTCGGTGAGGTCCGCGGCGGCGAGTCCCTCGACATGCTCCAGGCCATGTCGACCGGCCATGACGGCTCGCTGGCCACCGTGCACGCCAACAGCGCCGAGGACGCTCTGATGCGCCTGAAGACGCTGGCGTCCATGTCCGACGTCACGGTCCCCTTCGAGGCACTGCACGACCAGATCAACAGCGCGGTGGACGTGCTCATCCAGCTGACCCGGTTCCCGGACGGCGCCCGCAGGATCACCGAGATCGCGATCCTGGACAGTCACGGGGCGGAGCCGTACCGCCTGGTGACGGTGGCCCGCTTCAACGCCCGGCCCATGACGCCGGACGGCCGTGTCCACGGCGCCTTCGCCTACTTCCCGCTCCCGCGCCGCACCGCCGACCGCCTCTACATGGCGAGCCAGCCGATACCGCAGGCCTTCGGCGTCGCCCAGACCCCGCTCGAGCTCGCCACCCGAGAAGCCAGGTAGGAACCCGTCGCCATGGAACCCCACACCCTCGCCGTGGACCTCCAGACCCGCATCACGCTCACCACCGGCGTCGCGCTGCTGACCTGCGCGCTCGCCGTGGTGGGCGTCCACGCCTACGCCGCCGGACGGGCCCAGCGCCAGGCCCTGGTCGACCGGCTGTCCGCCACCGGCCAGCTCACCGGGGCCGGCGGTCGCCGACGCCGCTTCGCCGACCTGGACCGCCGCCTGCGCCGCACCAAGCTGGGCAAGCAACTGGAACTGCGCCTCGCGGCGACGGGCCTGGACGTCACGCCGGGCGAGTTCTTCGTCTACATGCTGGCGACGGTGGCGGGCCTGTGGCTGATCGGCCAGGCGACCCTGGCACCCTTCTTCGGCCCGATCGCGGGCCTGCTGGGCGTGTGGGCGGCGGTGCAGTTCCTCAACTGGCAGCGCCAGAAGCGGATCGAGAGGTTCATCAACCAACTCCCCGAAATGGCCCGCATCCTGGCGAACGCGGCTCACGCGGGCCTGGCCATGCGTACGGCCATCGGCCTGGCGGCGGAGGAACTGGAAGCGCCGGCGGGCGAGGAACTGGCCAAGGTGTCCAACCAGCTGGCGCTCGGCGCCTCGATGGACGACGCCCTGGGCGAGCTGGCGGAACGCCTCCCGTCCCGCGAACTGGTCGTCCTGGTCACCACCTTGGTGCTGTCCAACCGGGCCGGCGGCCAGGTGGTGAGCGCGCTGCGCAACCTCACGGAGACGCTGGAGGAGCGCAAGGAGACCCGGCGGGAGGTCCGTACGCAGCTCTCGCAGGTGAGCATGACGTCGTACGCCGTCCCGGTGCTGGGTGTGGGTTCGCTGTTCCTGATGAACGGGGTGAAGGACGGAGCCTTGGACCGGATGACGGGGTCGCCGCTGGGACAGGCGGCGGTGCTGATCGCCTTCGGCCTGTACGCAGTGGGGTTTGTGTTGATCCGCCGCATGTCGCGGATCGACGTCTGAGGGGCGGGGGACGATGACGGGAATCGGAATCCTGCTGGCCACGGTGATGGCCCTCGGCGTGTGGGGAGTCTTCGCCGCGATCCGCATGTACCGCGCGGAGACCAAACTGCCCAGCGACCTGGCACTCGCCCTGGAGATCGGCGCCACCCGCACCGGTGCCGTGGACTCGTTGATCGACCGCATGGGCATGCGCTATGCCCCCGCCGTACTGCGCGTGATGGGCCCGAAGCTGGTCGCCAAGTACCGCCGCAGGATCGACCTCGCGGGCAACCCCGGCGGCCTGACCATCGACCGCTACGCCGCCCGGCGCGCGGTGTACGGCTTCCTGGGCGCGGTCGGCTTCCTGGTGTTCCTGCTGCGGGGACAGTTCCTGGTGGCGTTGCTGCTGCTGGCCTTCGGCGCCTTCTGGACGGAGGTCGGCATCTGGTCGGCGATCCGGATCAGGAAGGACGAGATCGAGCGCACCCTGCCGGACTTCCTGGACGTCCTGGCCGTGGTGGTGAGCGCGGGCCTGGGCTTCCGCCAGGCACTGGACCGGGTCGCCTCGAAATACGAGGGCCCCTGGGCGGACGAACTGCGCATCACCCTGCGCCAGATGGACCTCGGCATGAGCCGCCGCCAGGCCTTCGCGGAGCTACGGCGCCGGAACGACTCCGAGCAGGTGGCGATGTTCGTGACGGCGTTGCAGCAGGGGGAGGAGCTGGGCGCGCCGATCGTCGACACGCTGGTGGCTCTGGCGAAGGACATGCGCAGGACTGATGCGCAGAACGCCCGCCGCAAGGCGGCGAGGGCGGTGCCCAGGGCCACGCTGATGATCACGACGTTCATGGTTCCGGCGACGATGATCCTGCTGGGGGCGGGGCTGCTGCTGGGGTCGGGGACGGACTTCGGATCGCTGACGGGGGAGTAGGGGGGAGGGGCCGTGGCGGGGATGCCGTTGAGGGTGAGGTCGGGGGCGCGGGGGGCGCGGGGGGCGAGGTTCGGCCTCGGGCGGCTCGGGCGGCTCGGGCAGCTTCACAGCAGCCGACCGGCTGCGGGCAGCTCGGGCGAGCGGTACCGGTCCGCGCGGATACCGCTCCAGGTCAACGCCCTCCAGGCGATGTGCCGCCAGGTCTTCGGCTTCCGGCTCGCCATGATCGCCCTCGCGGCACCCGGGGCCCTGCTGGGCGCGGCGCCGGGACTGGGCACGCGGCTGGTGGGCGCGGCGGTGGTCGTCACGTTCATGGTCTCGTACGCCCTGTTCCGCGACTGGGAACGCTTCGGCCCTCTCCTCCTGCGCCACCCCACCCTCTTGGCGGCGGACACCCTCTTCACGTCCCTGCTTCTCGTCTCGGCGGGCCCGGACACGACGCTGGCCTACGTGAGCGTTTGCACTCCCCTGCTCGCCGGCATCGTGTACGGCTACCGGGGCGCGGCGGTGTTCGCGAGCGCGCAGTCCCTGATCCTGTTCCTGGCCTACGCGATCAACACGGACGCCCGCTCGACGGGCCTGACGGACAAGCTGCTGTTGCCGGGCCTGTGCGTCATAACAGGTGCGCTGGGTTCGTCCCTCCGTAACCTCATGCTCCGTTTCGGTACGGCCACCGAGGCCCTGACGACGGTTCGGGCGCGCCTCGCGGTCACGGAGGCGGTAAGCGCGGAACGGGCCCGGCTGGCCCGCGAGATGCACGACTCGGTGGCGAAGACGCTGCATGGCGTGGCGCTGGCGGCGGACGGGCTGGCGGTCTCGGCGGCTTCACCCTCGATGGACCCGGCCCGGGTCAAGGAGCAGGCGGAACTGGTGGCCCGCTCGGCCCGCAGAGCGGCGGCGGAGTCCCGGGAACTCCTGGCGGACCTGCGTCGGGAGTCGGACCCGGAACGGATGACGGACGTCACCCCTGAACTCGCAGAGCAAGCAAGGGACTTCAGCGCCAGAACTGGCGTACCGACGACATACGACTCCACGGGCGACGCCCCGGCACCCCCCGTCCCGCCCGCCGTGGCCCGCCAGCTCCTCACCATCACGGCCGAGGCCATGGAGAACGCTCACCGCCACGCGAACGCCACCCGCGTCGACGTACGGGCCGGCGTGCGGGGCGAGGTGCTGTGCCTCACGGTCCGGGACGACGGCCGGGGCCTGCCGCCCGGCACCACGCTCGACCACCTGCGCCGAACCGGCCACTTCGGCCTGCTCGGCATGGCCGAACGAGCCGCGTCGATAGGCGCCCGCATCGACTTCGGCAAGGGCACCCACGCCCGTGGCACGGAGGTCCGCCTTGAACTGCCGCTGGCGGCCCTGACGACGACGAAGGCGACGACCTCATGACCAAGTCGCAAGCACCCGGCCCCGCCACGCCGCTGCGCCTGGTGGTGGCCGACGACAACCCGGTGGTCCGGGCCGGCCTGACGGCCCTGCTCTCCAGCCACGCGGACATACGGGTGGTGGCCGAGGCGACGAACGGCCACGAGGCCCACGAGGCGGCCCGCCGCCACCGCCCGGACGTGATCCTCCTGGACGTGCGGATGCCGGGCATGGACGGCATCGCGGCACTTCCGCACCTTGTGCGCATCGCTCCGGTGATGATGCTGACGTACAGCGGGGAGTCGGAGACGGTGCGGGAGGCGCTGCGGCGAGGGGCATCCGGCTACCTGATCCACGGTGAGTTCAATACGGACGAACTGGTGGAGGCCGTACGGGAGATCAGGCGGGGAGGCTCGCGTCTCACGCCCACGGCGGCGGCTGCGGCAATGGCGCCGCTCGCGCAAGCAAACGATGAACTCCCAACTGTTACAGGGAATTCGGTGGAATCGCTTTCGCAAGTGCAACCAAACATGGGACAGTCTTCGTCGTATAGGTCACGGTTCCGGCTGAGCAGGAGGGAGGCGGAGATCATGGACTTCATCGCGGCGGGCATGAACAACCAGCAGATCGCCGCCACCTGCTTCATCAGCGAGAAGACGGTCAAGAACCACATCAACCGGATCTTCGCCAAACTCCACAGCACCAGCCGCGCGGAGGCAGCCGCCAAGTGGCTGGGCACGGCTCCGGGTTCCCACCCAGGACGGAGCTGACCGGCGATGACTGAGCAATGGTTTTCGGCCGTGGCCCGGAATTGGGTCCAGGGACCCTCTGGTGTTTCGGGCAATCCGGCTTACGTTTCTCCCGAGAGCGCTGAACGATCGCCGGACATCGGAGGGGAACACCATGAACAACTGGATCAACATCACCGTCGAGTTCCTGCGTTCCCGCGTCGCCCGGGACGACAAGGGGCAGACGGCGGTGGAGTATCTGGGGATCATCGCGGTGGTCGTGGCGATCGTGCTGGCCATCACGGGGACGGACATCGGCAGCACGATCTACGACGCGATCACCGAGCAGATCGCGGAGGTCACCGGCGGCTGAGGCCGACCCGAAGGTTCGGCGACGCAGGGCAGGCCTTCCCCATCTACATCACGGTGGTGGGGGGCCTGCTCATGCTTGCGTTCGTTTACCTGGCGGTCGGCCAAGCAGCGGCGAACCGGAACGGCGCCCAGACGGCAGCGGACGCGGCAGCGCTCGCGGCGGCCCTGGACACGCGGGACAAGCTCACGAACGAGTGGGTGGAGAACGTACTCGACCCGACGCAGTGGCAGGACATCTTCGACGGCGAGGGCGTGGGATTCGACGGATGCGGTCGCGCGAGCCAACTGGCGGCACAGAACGACGCCACCGTCGACTGCACGCAGACGTTCGGACTGCCCCCCGGCTACCACGTCGAGGTCCGGACCACCGAGCCCGTCGGCGACTCCATTGTGCCCGGCACCGAGGACATGCACTCGACGGCGACAGCCATGGCCGTGATCGAGCCGCTCTGCGAATTCGAGCTACCCGGTGAGGATGCCGGGGACGACGTACTGCCGCAGCTCACTTGCAAGGACAGGGACTGGACCCTGGACCCGGAGGACCTCGACGATCTCCCTGGACCCGAGGACCTCTTCGACGTCCATCTGGCCGACGGGCAAGCGAATGACGAGTGATGAAGGAAGCGGAGTGATGAGCATTCGGTTCACGGCGAAGGGCCGCAGGGGGATGGTCGCGTTGGCGCTCGCGGCCGGTCTGACCGTCGGTGTATCCGGCTGCGGTGCAGGGAGCGACGACGACAAGAAGCCGGAAACATCGGCATCGGCGACCGAGAGCGACCGGTCCGGACCGAGCCCTCAGGAGGGGCAGTCGGATACGCCCCTTGCCGAACTGAAGGGGTCCGACGGTCTGCTCCTCCAGATCACGTCCGCCGAGCGGGACTCCGGCGGCTTCCTCACGGTGAACGGCAGTCTGCAGAACGAGGGCGACAAGAGCGTCACCGTCCCCTCGCAGGTGCGGGGCGACGAGACGGAGATCGTCCGGCACGGCAGGTCACTGGGGGGTGCCACGCTCGTCGACTCCAAGAGCAAGAAGCGGTACTACGTGCTGCGCGACACCGACGGTCGCCCCCTGACGACCACGGGCTTCTCGATTCTCAAGTCCGGTGAGAGCCTCGCCGTGTTCATGCAGTTCCCGGCACCGCCGGCGGACACGACCGAGGTGG
The DNA here is from genome assembly GCF_045039535.1 of Streptomyces sp. NBC_01092. Lineage (NCBI taxonomy): Bacteria > Bacillati > Actinomycetota > Actinomycetes > Kitasatosporales > Streptomycetaceae > Streptomyces > Streptomyces sp. NBC_01092. The sequence goes on from NZ_CP108659.1 coordinate 6,819,803, forward strand.
AGTTCCAACTGCCGACGTTCGCCTCCGCGCCCATCGAGATCGCTGGGTGAGGCCCAAATGACCCGCTCCCCCCGCCTCTCCCTAACCCTCACCGCAGCCACCCTCATGGTCGCCGCCAACATCCTCGGCGCCACCACGGCCGACGCGGCCGACGACCCCAGCGTCCCGCCCGGCACCGAGGCGACGGCCACCGCACCCGTCGAGGTGGACGCCAACGACCCCGACCTGAAGCTCCCCGAGGGCGGCACCCTCGCCGAGCCCAAGGTCCTGGACATCAAGCAGGTCGTGGAGGACCAGAGCGGCGAGGAACGCCGCGAAGACACCAACGCGGACGTGAAGTTCGCCCTCCAGGCCGAGGTCCTGTTCCCCAAGGACAGCGCGAAGCTGACCGGCGAGGCGAAGGCCCGTATCGCCTCGATCGCGGAGGAGATCAACAAGCAGAACGCCACCCGGATCCGCGTCTTCGGCTTCACCGACAACCTGGGCTCCTCGGCCCACGGCGACGTCCTGTCCAGGCAGCGCGCGAACGCCGTACAGGGCGTCCTGGAGTCGGAGCTGAACGACTCCACGGTCACGTACGAGGTGCGGGGCTACGGCGAGGAGTACCCGATCTCCTCGAACGCGTCGGAGGAGGGCCGTAAGAAGAACCGACGGGTGGAGGTGTCGTTCCCGCGCTCGTAGAGCTGACGCGCTCTTCTCCCAGTAAGCGACACGCGTTGACAGGCCCCTTCATGGAGCTTTAATGGGAGAAACAGCGCATATGAGACCCACCTGCTCATCCGAGCGGCGACGCCAAGCGCCCTCCCGAAAGGCCAGGCTGCCATGCGCGCACATCAGGCCGGCCCGGAATACCTGGTGCAGACCGCGGCGATGGCTCGACGATTCTATCTCGAAGGCAAGTCCAAGATGGAGATCGCCGAGGAATTCGGCATCAGCCGGTTCAAGGTGGCCCGAACTCTGGAATCGGCCCTGCGTGACGGTCTGATCCGGTTGGAGATTCGCATCCCGGCCGAACTCGACGCCGATCTCTCCGACGCTCTGCGCACGCGCTACGACCTGCGGCATTCCATCGTCATCGACGACCGCCGCGATGTTCTGGAAGACACCGTGCAGGCCACTCGCCGCCTCGGCGCGGTCACCGCCGACCTGCTTGCCGAAATCGTCACGGAAAACGATGTCCTCGGAATGGTCTGGGGTCCCGAGATCGAGGCTGTCGGCCTCGGGCTGACCACGCTCGCCCGGTGCACGGTGGTCCAGTTGTGCGGAGCGACCCCGCTGCGCCCCGTGGACGCGACGGCCGTGGAGGCGGTGCGCAGGGCCGCCACCATTTCACGGGGAGTCGTCTATCCCATCTATGCGCCATTGCTGCTGCCCGATGCCACGGCAGCCCGGATGTTGCGGGAACAGCCCGGAATCGTCGATGCGGTAAGCCGCTTCGGTCAGGTGACCAAGGCCGTGGTCACCGTCGGCGGATGGGGACCGGGGTTGTCCACCGTATTCGACGCACTGGGCGAGGCCGAGCGGGAGGAATACCGGAGCCGGGGCGTGTGTGCTGAAGTCGCCGGCCAACTGCTCGACGCCGAAGGGCGCATCATCGCCCCGGAACTCACCGAGCGGGTCATCGCCATCAGCTTTGAAGAACTGCGCAAGGTGCCGGAAGTACTCCTCTTGGCCGATGGCGTGCAACGGGCGGCCGCCACCGCGGCGGCCCTTGAAACGGGCCTCTTCAACGGAATCGTCACGGACGCCGGGGTTGCCGAGACCCTGCTCTGACGCGGGATTGCCACCGGACGTCATGCGGTGAGTACGCGATGTCACCGTGGGCAGGTGTCACTTGCTCGTCTGAGCAGAGACTGCTCATGTTTTCCTTGGGTATCCCGATGCCTATTGACATCGCCTTTTATGAATCTTTAATGGAGTGCAATGAACGCATATGAGCTGTAGCTGCTCATCCGAGCGAAAGCCGTAATGCAATGGCTGCTACGACGGAAATCGCTATCCCCCGGGTTGCCGAGCCGGCCTCCGCTTCGCTCACGTTGCCGGCAGCTCTGACCTCCGCCCGGAAGGCGCGGACCTTCACGGCACAGGCCATGCGCCTGTGGGGCGAAGCCGAGGAACTCGTCGAAGCCGCCGTACTGATCGTCTGTGAGCTGGCCACGAACGCCATTCGCCACGGAAGCGGGCTGGTCACGCTCCGGCTGCTGCTGGAGCCCCACGCACTCCATATCGAGGTGCACGACGGATCCGCGATGCCCCCGGTACAGCGGACGGCCGGTCGTGACGAGGACCGCGGACGCGGCATGCTGATCGTCGACGCACTCGCCGAGACCTGGTCCTGTGGAACGGCCCCCGAGGGCGGCAAGTGGGTCCGCGCAACCGTCGCCCGCGTAGCAGGCTGAAGCGAGGTCGGGACCCGGCCTGAATCTGCATGATGAGGGTCCGCCCGGCGACCGTATCCACCACCCGTACACAGCTCTGCTGCGGCTGTCCCGCGAGACCCCCTCACGGAGAGCGCGGCTGTGTGCCATGCCGCCACCGGTGGCAACCCCGCTCTGCTCGATGCGGCGGCTGGTGCCTTGTCCGTGGACAATCCGATCCGGCGCGTGGTGCTCCTGGAGTGCGAGGATCGGGGACATGGGCACCGAGAAGCGCTGGGTGTACCGGGTCGACGAGCCGCACGGTTCGCGGGGCTGGCTCCCTTACGGCGCCCGCCCTGAGCGGTGGCGGGGAACCGTCATGACCGACGATCCCGAAGAGACCGCCGAGTACGTCGCCGCCCTCGTCGTCACCGACCTGGTGACCGAGTGGGAGGCGGCAGGCGCCGCGCGGAGGCATGTTCGCGTGATCGTCTGGGAGGACAAGGAAGGCGACGGTCCCGAGGACGCGGCCTTCACTGTGGAGATCCGGCCTGACGTCGACGCGGAGTGACCGGTCCGGCGGTGGGGGACGGCTTGGCGCGCTTCGGTGTCGGCGAGGCCGCCGATGTCCGCGCGTTGCGGAATGGGGTCAGTGCCATTCCGGATCGAACTCCAGCACCTGCGTGAGCCGGATGTTGTTGCCTGACGGATCCCGGAACGAAGTGTCGATCCCGTACGGCTGCGCCGTCGGCGGATCGTTGAACTGGACCCCGCGGGCGGACAGCTCGTCGTACGCGGCCTTGCAGTCGTCGGTCTCCAGAAACAGCGTGCCGCCCGCACCCTTGGCTACCAGCTCCGACAGCTGGACACTGTTCGCGTCGTCCAGCATCGGCGGCCCAGGTACCGGCATCAGCACGAGCGCGGGACCGTCCCCGCCGGGCGGACCGACGCACAGCCACCGAAAGCTCCATGCCTCCATCGTCACGTCCGCCCGGACCTCCCAGCCGAGCGTCTTCGTATAGAAGTCAAGCGCCGCATCCTGGTCGTGCACCCAGAACTGCGCATTGGCGATCTTGATAGTTGTCATGGCCCGCTCCCTGCCGCTCCTTGGTCGGTTACCTGAATCCGACGCTAAGCAGCCGGCACGCCTGTGTCTTCTCGAAACGTGCGGTTCCGCGGCCGCCCATAGGCCATCGCCACACAGCGGGGGATGCGCACATGCCGTGCCGCGGGAGGGTGCGCATCCCGGTACGCCTGTGGCGTCATCCCGTACATCCTGCGGAAGCTCGTCGTGAACGAACCGATGCTCCGCACACCGACGGCGACGCCGACCGCGGCCACCGTCCAGTCGGTGGCAAGCAGCAGGTCGGCGGCCCGCTCCAGGCGCCGGGTCAGCAGGTACTGGTGCGGTGACTCGCCGAAGGCGGCCTTGAAGCAACGGCTGAAGTGGGCCGGGGACAACGCGGCGGCCTCGGCCAGGTCCGCCACGGTGAGTGCCTCGGAGTAGCGGGCGTCGGCGAGATCCTTGGCGCGGAGGAGGTGACGAGCGATCGGAACAGGGGCCACGGACCCCATTGTGCCGTTACGAGTGACGGCATTCCGGTACGGCATCCGACAGCTCGAACCAGACCACCTTCCAGCCGGGCGTGCGGCAGTGACCGATCACCGGGTAGCGACCCCACGCGTCCGCCAGCACGTCCACCAGATACAGACCACGCCCGAAGTCCTGGTCCGGCGTACAGGCCAAAGGGTCGGGGAGCTCCGGGTGGTTGTCCATGACTCCGATGCGTACGGCGTCGGGGCGGGAACGGAGTCTGACGGTGACCGGGCCGTCCGAGTGCTTTACGGAGTTGGACACCAGCTCCGAGGTCAACAGTTCGGCGGTATCGGTGAGTTCAGGGGTGTGGGCGTGGCCGAGGAGTGCGGTGCGGATGGTGTGGCGGGCGATGTGGGGGGCTCTGTGGTCGTTGGTGAGGTGGAGGTGGCACTGCCAGGTGGCGGATTCGGGCATGGGGGCGTTCCTCGGGGGCGTGAGGTGGATGGTGAGCAGCCGGTGGCTCGTCTCCCTGGCGCGAGCCCACCCCTCCCAGGGGAAGGAGGGTGCGGGCAGGCTTGCGCGATGCACTGCCAACTGCTCTGAGTTGCTTGCGTGTTACTGAATGTAGAGCGAACAATGGTTATATTGCCACTTGCTTGAAGAAATTGACCCGTCCGTGGTCGGTCTCCGCTCGAAGGCGGCAGACTGCACAGGACCACTCCCGGAAGGAACGGCATGCCACCGAGGGCGACCCCCACAGAGCGTCAGAGGCGACTTGGCGGCGAGCTACGCAAGATGCGAACGGCCGCCGGGATGTCAGCGGACCAGGCCGCCGGACTGCTGGGGCTGGACCGCGCGAAAATTTCCAACATCGAGACGGGCATCCGCACCATCAATCCAGAGCGTCTCCGCACCCTGGCCTGCAACTGTGACTGCTCCGACCAGGAGTACGTGGAAGCCCTGGTGAGCATGGCTCGCCCCAACGGGCGGGGCTGGTGGGAGCGCTACCGAGGGTCCCTGGCCCCCGGCCTCCTGGACATCGCCGAGTTGGAGTCATACGCGGTGCGCATGCGTACGGCCCATACAGCGCACATCCCCGGCCTGTTTCAGACCAGCGACCACGCCCTTGAGCTCTTCCGGGCCGTACTTCCGCCCTTGCCCGACCATGAAGTCGCTCTGCGTCTGGCATACCGCGTGGAGCGCCAGCAGGTGTTGGAAGGCGAGAATCCTCCCGAATACGTCGGCGTCGTTCACGAGGCAGCGCTGCGGATGCAGTTCGGCGGACGCAAGGTGGCCCGCGCCCAGTTGGAGCATCTACTGACCGTGTCCGAGCGCCCCTCGGTCCGCCTCGCGGTCATCCCTTTCGCGGCCGGTACATTTCCCGGCGCGGGGCAGACCGTTAACTACCTCGAAGGGCCCGTCCCGCAGCTGGACACAGCTCAGGTCGACAGCTCACACGGGCCGGAATTCCTGAGCAGCGAAGCGCAGTTGGCCAAGTACCGTGCCCATCTGGACTGGATGGTGCGCATCGCTCTGTCGCCGGTGGAGTCGCGCGACTTCATCCGGAGGATCGCCAACGAACTGTAGGGAGACGCCCGATGGACGAGAGCTCGAACACGATCACTTGGGAGGAGCCGTTCTGCGGGGAGGGAGCCAGCTGCTTCCGCCTCGGAACCGACCCCGACGGCAACGCCTACATCGCCATAGCCGGCGCCGAGGATGCGTACGTCACGGACACGCACGAAGCGCTCCGCGCGCTCATCCTCGACATCAAGGCAGGGAAGGTGGACCACCTGCTCTGAGGCCCAGGTATTCGCATCACGAAAGCGCCGCACCGTGATCGATAGCACCCATCCCCTGGTGGGCCTCGGGGCTTACAGTGGCGTTTTCGGCCATATGCGGCGCCGATGACCGGTACGGCCGTCACGAACTCGTGACGTTCAGTTGCGACCGATGCGCCCAACTTGCCCACTTGTGCGCTTACTTGCATCCGCAAAGAAGCTAGGTGAATTGTCAGTGCCCGTAGCTAAAGTGAAACCTGACGCTTTGGCTAACGGGGAGGATGCTGTGGCGGACGACGTGCCGATCGACGCGCCTGTGGCGGACCCAGCCGCATGGGCGGCGGGTCATTTGGGGGGAGCAGCAGCATCGCTGGGCGCAGCCGCGTTCGGCGTCGAGGGAGCCTTCAAGTCAGCCGTTTCGACTGCTGGCGACGTCATCACCGAGCTGCAGTCCTTCACGAAGTTCCGAGACCGCATCGACGCGCTCCTGCGTGACCTGCGGGAAGGCCCGGCCGGCCAGAAGCAGGTGGGCCAGGACGCGATGTCGCGAGCCAACTTCGGCGGCGGATCAGGCGGCTGGGCCGAGGCAACCAACCTCTTCTCCTCGTACGAGACAGTGATCACGGAGCTGGAGAAGCTCTCCAAGCTTCTCACCGACTCCATCGAGGGCATGAGCATCGCGGTCCTGGCCTCGCACAAGGGCTACGAGAACGTGGACGCGGATGTCCGCCGGCGCATGCTGGCGATCAGCAAGGACACGACCGAGCGCTACGGCGGAAGCTACGAGCCGCAGGTTCCGGTTGCGCCGGGTGGGGAGACCACGAAGCCCGGCGATACCTCCGGAGGCGGCGACACATCGGGCGGGTCGGGCTTCTGACGAAGTCCCGTTGCGCATCACGGGGACACGCACGCACACGGGGATGACGGGGAGACGAGATGGGCAACAAGGGCAAGGGCGGCGGCAAGACACCGTTCGAGAGCATGAGCCACGAGGACATGCTCGCCTGGCTGGATCAGGCCGACGCCAACACGGTCATCATCGCCGCGGCCAAGCTCTTGCGGGTGGGTGCGGAGATCAAGAAGGCCGGCGAGGAGCTGAAGACGCGCCCGCAGTGGGTGAGTTGGAAGGGCGAGGGCGCTGATGCGTTCCGCAGCTGGAGCGGAGACCTGGCGAACGCGACGCTGCGCCTGGCGGATTACAGCGAAGGCGCGTCGAAGTGGCTCCAGGAGGCCGCCGGCACGATCGCGAGCGTCCAGGCGTCGATCCCGCGGGACACGCAGTACGGCCAGTCCACCCTGGCCAAGGCGCAGTCGAACCTGGAAGCAGCGAAGTCCACACCCAAGGACCCCGACTCGGCCTCCACCGCCCGCGACTCCACCCGTGACATCCAGACGGTCCTGGCCAAGCGGGAGGCGGAGCGGCAAGAGGCTGCTCGACATATGAAGAAGCTGGGGGAGTCTTACACGCTGTCGGCGCAGCAGATGGACGGCTTGGAGAAGCCGGTGTTTCCGCCGCCACCTGCGGTTGTGATGCCGAATGACCCCCGATTCACGAGTGATGATCTCGCGCGCTCTGGTGATGCCAGTGGCGCAGCTGCGCCCGGCACCACTGCAACAGTCGGGTCTGGTGGACGTGCCGGTGGCTCGGTAAGTCACGGTGATGGAGCGAGCGGGCCGGTTGGTGCTCCCGAGATCTCCACCAACACTCCCGGAGCCCCAGCCAAAGAAGTAGTGCGTCCGCAGCCGCCGACCGGTACGGAGATCGACAGCGTTGCCACCCTTCCAGAGGCGCCAACTAACCCGTCAGGGCCGCCAAGTGTTCCACCGACGGCGGGGGGACGGCCGGAGGGAGTTCCGACCATGCCTCCTGGTGCGGTACCCCCACTGGCCGGGGGCGCACAAAGACCGACCGGGCCTTCGGCGGGGGCAAGTCGCCCTTCTCCTGGGCTCCGCCCTCCAGTAGCCCCTGGGCAGAGTCCCATTGGCACCGGACCTTCCGCGCAGCGCTCCACCGCAGGAGGAGGCATCACAGGTGGGCGGCCAGTGAGTCCGTCTCCGGGGCGAGCCGCTGGGGGCATCCCCCGGGGCACAGTCATCGGCGGTGAGGGTATCTCCGGCCGTGGCCCAACGGGTCAACCTGTCGGCACCGGACGACCTGGGCCCGTCCAAGGCGGAACGGGGAGTAACCGACGCGTCGTTGGACAGACCGAAGGCATTGTTGGTGGTCGTCCGCAGGGACCGGGTGGCGCTAATGCCCGTCCTATCGGTGCTGGTGGATCCACGCCCGCACGTGGTACGGCTCCCTCTGCGCCAGGCGGTGGGACGGGTGGTCGTCGTTTCGCCTCGGAGACTGGAGGCATCGTCGGCGGCCGTCCCCAGCGGCCTGGGACAGGGAGTGCACGTCCCTTCACCCCGGGCGGCTCTGGAGCGGTACACGGTGTTTCGGGCGGCAGCGGGCGCCCTGCGGGCCCTGCAGGTCAAGGCGGCACGCGCAGCGGGCCCTCGGCCTCAGGCGCGGTGCGCCGGACGGGCGAACCGCAACACGGTTCCGGACCGGTCGGGCGTGGCGGCACTGCGGTTCCGCCGGGCTCTCGCTCGGCGGAGTCTCGTCGCGAGGAGCGCCGAGGCGAGCGCCCCGACTACCTCACTGAAGACGAAGAGACCTGGCAGCAAGGCGCACGTCGCGCCACACCGCCCGTCGTTGACTGAACTCGTTAGGACCGCAAGAGGAATGCCGATGCCCATCAGCCAAATGCAGCGTGTCACTCACAGGACCCTGCTGCCGGGAGTACTGGCAGTCCTGCTGGTGGGCATCGCCACCACGCCGTCCCATGCGGAGTCCATCCGTTCCCAGCAGTGGCATCTGACCGCCATGAAGGCGGAAGAGATGTGGAAGATCGCCAAGGGCGAGGGAGTCACCGTCGCAGTTATCGACAGCGGGGTCGACGCCAAGAACCCCGATCTCCGCGGCCAGGTGCTGGCGGGGAAGGACTTCGCGTCAGGCACCCCAGGCGATCAGCACACTGACTACCGTGGCCACGGCACGGGCATTGCCGGCTTGATCGTGGGCACAGGAAGAAGCGGTGGGGGGGATGGTGCTTTCGGTCTCGCCCCTGGGGCGAAGATTCTGCCCGTTCGGGTACACGAGAACGCCTCCGCAATGCCCGAAGCGATCAGGTACGCCGCCGATGCGGGAGCCAAGGTCATCAACATTTCTATGGGCTCAGAAGGAGAGACTTCGGGAGCGCCGCCGCAGGCAGAGAGCGATGCTGTGGAGTATGCCCTTGAGAAGGGGGCCTTGATCTTTGCCTCAGTTGGAAACGATGGTGACTCATCGCTTGAGTTTCCGGGGGCCACTCCCGGTGTGGTTGGCATAGGTGCGATCGGCAAGGACCTCCGCAAGACCGCCGAGTCCCAGTACGGTCCCCAAGTAGACCTGACCGCGCCAGGCATCGACATGGTCCACGCCTGCGGCGGCAAGACAGGCCTGTGCAATTCCCATGGCACTAGTGCCGCCACTGCTATCGCCTCCGCATGCGCAGCCCTCATCTGGTCGAAGCACCCTGACTGGACCAATAACCAGGTGCTCAGGGTCCTGCTCAACACAGCAGGCGCCCCGACAAGCAGCGCGAAGCGAAACGACTACATTGGCTACGGAGTTCTGCGTCCCCGGATCGCCCTGAAGACCCCCGGCGATCCCGGCCCGGCCGACGAGTACCCTCTCTCCGACCTTGCCGCCGCAGAGCCCAAGTCGCCGTCCTCGCAGGCCTCTGAGTCCGCCGGAAGCAGGAGCGAGGAGGACCAGCAGTCCGCCGCCGCTGGACGCGAGGATGAAAGCGACACGGGCCTCTGGATCGCCGTGGGTGTAGGTGCTGCCGCCCTGTTGGGCGCTGCAATCGCCATCCCTGTAGTACGTGCCCGACGCCGCAACACGACGTTCAGCCCTCACTAAGTACAGATACCCAGAGCGCTGGTGGCGGGCACGGATGGGGCATGTGATGCAGTGGGACTACCGTCCCGCTCGACCATCGCTGCGTTGCGGTCGCGCGTTCACAACCGTCGACGACATACGACAAGACACGGGGAGGGGCCACGCATGGCGTGGGAGGAGTGGGATCAGCTCAAGGCCTCGGCGGCCGAGCGCAACTCCACACGAATGCAGCTCAACCAATTGGCGGTAGATCCGGGAGGGGGCGGCGGGACGCAAGGCGATCTTGTCGTAGGTCATAAGGATCTTGAGGCGGTTGGCAAGGCGGCACGTGATCTGTTCGAGGACTTCACGCGCTACAGCGGCCATGCACGTGTCGCCTCGGAGGCGGCCGCAGGTGGGCTCAAGAGTGAGGGATTCGCTCTGGGCGCCGCGCTGGAGCATGTAGCCAAACGCTGGAGCGATCAGACGCAAACACTGTCGGACGCCTGCGCCCACATCTTCAACCATCTGCGCTACACCAGAAACCTGCACGCCGCCGACGATTCGTTCATCGCTGGTGCCATCAGCAGTATCGCCACACTGGACGAGGGTTTCGACGAACGGAAGGGTCACTGACGCCGATGGACCTCGATGCGCTCCTTTTCGGCAACTTCTCGAAGCTCGGTGAAGCAATCACCGACTGGGAGCAGATGACCAAGAAGCTCGCGAACCTCAAGCAGGACGCCGAGAGTAACCTCAAAGGAAAGGCAGATAAGGCGAAATGGGCCGGCGTCAACGCCACGGTCACCCGTGAGTTCGTGGACAAGACCGCAGGCGAGTTCGGTGATGCGCATACGCAGGCGCAGTCCATCACCAGGATTCTCAAGGATACCCGCGCTGAACTCATCGACTATCGCTCCCAGTTGAACGATGCCATCGAGCGCTGCCACAAGAAGCATCTGACCGTCGCGGATACAGGCGACGGAACATTCGTCGTCACCAGTAACACCCGACCTGACTGGGCATCTGACCCGAGCGGCCAGATCAACGCAGCAACCCAGAATGACGTCGACGCCCTAACTGGCGAGATCGAGCGCATCCTCCGTAAGGCCACCGAAAGCGACAACACCGCAGCTCGGGCCCTCACGCTCCTCGTCGATCAGGCCAAGTACGGCTTCTCCGACGCCAAGTACGGGGATCGTGACTCGGCCGCCAAGGCCTTCGCGGACGCCGACAAGATGGCCAAGATCCTCGCGAAGAACCCGCGCGACGTGACGAGCACGGAGCTCGCCTCACTCAACTCCACCCTGGCGCGGTACAAGAACGATCCACTCTTCGCGGAGGAGTTCGCCACGCAGGTCGGACCCAGGAAGACGCTCACCTTCTGGGCCGGTATCGCCGATCCCTACCAGGGCAATTACGACCCCGAACGTGCCGAACAGGCCAAGCAGCTCCAGAAGAACCTCGGAATCACCATCGGTCGGGCCACGCTCTCCGACAGCGACAAGATGCAGAGCTGGGAGAAGGAGATCATCAAGCTCGGCCCCGACCAGCTCGGCATCGACGACGCGAGCAATCCGACCGGCTACGCCGTCATGAGCAACTTGATGCGTTTCGGCGACTATGATGATCAGTTCCTCAACGACTATGGAGAAAAGCTCCTCGCATACGACAAGAAGGTCAACGGCGAGGGAATCAACCTGTGGGTCAACAACGCCAACCAGGGCGACTTGAACTACTGGGGTTACAAGAATGACCGCGGTCGTGATCCCGTCACGGGCTTCCTGGAGGCGCTGGGCCACAACCCGGACGCCTCGACGCAATTCTTCGCCCAGCCCGCTGGCGCGGGTGACACCGTCAACAAAGATTCCGAGATCAACGACCACCTGAAATATCTGACCAAAGAACGCGTCTGGGTATCTGACACCACTCTGGAGGGGGACGACAACTTCGTCGCGGGGCGCAACTCGCTTGGCCGCGCCTTGGAGGCAGCCACGACTGGCTACTCAGCAGACGCTGCCCCGAGGGACTTCGTGGCGGGCGACCTTCGCACCGCGTCCGGGGCAGGCGTCATGGAACAGGTCGCCTATCTATATGGGGGCCAAGACGGGCCGAAGCTGCTGCATGAACAGCCCGAACTCGCCGACAGTCTAGGCAAGATGGCTGGCGCCTACATCGATGACATCAATTACGAACTGTCCGGCATCGGCGACCACAGCAAGGACGAGGCAGATTTCCCTGCCGGGTACGCCGGACGCGCGCAGTTCGGGAATCAAGGAGCCATCAATTTTCTCAGCGTGCTAGGCCAGAACGAGACCTCGCACGGCGTCGTCACCTCAGCCCAGCATCTGTACACGTTGGGCATGTTGGATGCCAATCTGCCCACAAACGACACAAATATCGATCACGCCAGAGACGCCCTTGCGGCCGAAGCTGAGGCGCGAGGAATTCTGGACAATGCTCGCGTCCAGCAAGCAGAAACAACTTACGGAGCCAACGCCGAGGACGCAAACAAGTCACTCGGCAAGTCGACAGAGTGGATCAAGTTCGGCGTAGGAGCCGTTATCGGTGGGGGCGTCGCCGCAATCCCCTTCCCAGGAGCGGCTGGCGCCGGAGTGGCGATTGCGCCTATTGCGGCAGAGACGGCAGGAGAATTCGTTAGCACCTTCATTGGCCAACAAATCGACAAGGAGGCGGACGGGGTTGAGCAGGATCCCCGAGAGCAGGCTCAGATGACAAGCGCAGAATTCTATGACAAGGGGTTCGAGGCTATCGGGGCCAGTTACGATACATACTTCAAGGATCATTCCGCTGCCGCAGAAATGGCAGACGAACAGAACTGGAAGGAAGAGATCAAGACAGGATACCTGGGAACAGGTTCGCATCAGAATGACTACCGCGGCCGACCCGCTTACAAGGAAGACTGACAAATGAACCATATTTCGCCCGTCGGAAGTCAAGTCAATCCCATGAATAAGGTTCTCTGGTGGGCGCTCTCTACTGCTTTGACCCTCGCAGCACTGTCAGGCTGCACCGAAGAAAGCGCCCCGGAGGTAGCTGGGGTTCCCGCTACTCAAATCTGCGCATCAACTCTCGATAGTTCAGCTGCAGCGGCACTGAAGAGAGTGTCAGGCACGGATGAATTCACAGAGCTTGAGGGAGAGAGCCCTGGCGATGGCGCCTCAAATCAGTTCTCACTGAGCGGTGCAGTCGAAGGTATTCACGGCACAGCCTCAGAACGAACGCAATGCACCATCTACAAAGCTGACGACAAGAGCGGGCACCCCTTGATCGAGATTGACTTCGAAGCAGCTGCCAGCCATCCCGGTAGTCGTAGCGCCTTGAAGGCAAATTCGCCAAAGACAACCGTTTATTCAATCGGCGCTTACGCAGCTACGAATGCGAACTTCGGGGCAACCCTTTTCTTCGCCTGTTCCACGAAAGGGCCTGATGGAGGAAAACCGTACGTCAAAGCGAGCATGTACAGCTCAGGTGATCAATTCGCAGAGGAGGACACGGGCAGGGATAGGATGATCATCCTCAACTCCCTCTCGCGTCGCCTCGCAGAAAAACTGGGGTGCGCTAAAGAGGCAAGTCTACCCACCGAGGTCCCGGCTCCTATGTCGCAGTAGCCGCTATCGGCGCACAAGCATGCCGACCCCAGGCGTTCAAACCGTGGAGCGCGGCCTTCTGGATGAGGTAGCGGGAACTACTGAAAGCATCATGGAACGGGAGTGATATGGCAATCGATGTTGCGCAGTTCCGGCGGGACGCACATCGGATCGAGAAGTGGTCGGTCGGGTGGGCGCTGCTGTCGCTGGCGGTGTGGGGGTGGTTCGGCTACCGGTTGCTGATGGACGACGACCAGGGCCTTGGCGGAGACGCCGATGGCGGCCACGCGCTGGTGGGCATACTCGCGCTAGCCGTCATCCCGACGATCATCGCGGCAATGACCATGGTGTACGCCCAGGTCCTGTTCCGCCTGGCGCGCCAAGCCAAGCCAGCGGTCAACTGAGGGGGCCCAGGAAGAACCACAGGGCCGGGCATAGGCGAGTTCAGCAGGCTGCTTCCAGGCTGCCCGATAACGGCGAACCGTTTCGAATCGCCTTTGCTCAGCTGTCGTGCTTTGGCGACGTCGAGGTAGGTGACCTGTTCCGTGCGGTTGTCCTCGGCCAGGGTGCCAAGTCCCCGCAGCAGTTTGGAGTCGCTGTCGTTGTCGCGGCCGGCCGAGTCGGACGAGCAGCCGGTGACGGCAGCCAACAAGGCGACGGCGAGAGCGGCGGCGCCGAAGGTGGAGTTGCGGGTTGCTATGGGCATGGCGAAAGAGCCCATCGACGCCTTCTCCGATATTTGAAGGGCGACAAGCCGTGACCGACTCCCCTCCAGCGATTGACCGCAGGCTGGTCAGTGCCAGTCGAGGTCCTTCTCCGCGGGCCACCTCACGTCTGTGCAGTCGCGTCGCTCGGTGATGTCGTCGACGTAGGCGCGGAAGAGGCTGTTCGCCTGGTCGTTGATGACGCTGTCGTAGGTGTAGCTGAGGGTCAGGGTGTGTAGTGCGGGTTTGCCCTGGCAGGTTGACGAGGCCCACAGGATGTCCGCGCCGTCGTTGCGGCCCGCTGTCCCGGCTTTGAGGAACTGGTTGCCGTCGGCAAGGTCGGCATAGCCGACCGAGCGCGCATCGGAGCCGAAGTACGAGACGGTGCGCATCCACCAGGGGGAGTGCGTGAGCGCGCTGTCCGCGTACTTGAGTCCCTCTCCGGTCAGGTTCCTCATGGCGCGGACGGCTTTGGGACTGACGGCCAGCAGGCAGGGTTCCTCAGTGCTGCGGGACGTTGTGGGGACCTCCAGCGCGCGGTCGGGGAGGCGGCCTTGCCCCGAGCGATTGATGTAGCGGCTGTACCAGGCACAGGAGTCATGCGCGGTCGTCGCAGATTTGAGTGTCCGGTCAACGGGATCAAGTCGGGCGGGAAGTGTGGGGAGGCGGACGTCGCAACCGAGTTCGGCAGCTGCTGTCGCCGTGGCTTTGTGTGCGATGTCGGCCAGCAGAGAGCGGTCCGCGTCGGAGACCTCTTCGTAGTCGGCGCGTGCCGTGACAGTCAGCAGGTCCGGGACCGAATCTGAAGCGGCCGGAGCGCAGTCGGCCCGTACGGTGACGAAGTCAGCGGCGTACACACCGAGGGTGCCGTCGCCGAGCGGCTGGCCTTGGGACCGGTCGGCTCGGAGGGTCACATCCTCTTTGTCCTCGTGCCGGAAGTAGTTGAAGGGTTCCGAGCCTATGTCGTCGCCCACGACGTGCAGCGGGGTCGTATCGGAAGATGTCCGCAGGACGAGGGTCAGCAATTCGTCTGACTTCCCCGGTTCGGGGACGCGATAGACCCGGCGGGTACCGCGCGTCGATCTCCCTGTCGTCCGGCTTCGCCCTGACCATGCCTCCGCGCAGGTCCATCACATCCTCGCCGGACACGAGTCCGCCGCACGCCTCGGCGATCTGCCGTTCGCTGGCGGCGCGGTCACGCGCGTCGTCGTAGGTGAGCCAGAACGCCCAGAGGCTCGCTCCGATGCCCAGCACCGCTGCCCCGCACCACAGCCGGTTGAGCCGCATATGCCGTGGCTGCTCGTCCGGTCGGTCGTACTGACCCATCCGTTCCCCCGCCTTGCGAGCTCCACTGACGGAGCCGTCACCCTTCCTGGATCACGGAGAAAGTATCAGCCATGCTCATGACTAGCGTGGGCAGTCCGGCCGCCGAGCAAGCGGCTTCGAGAACTCCTGCACCGATGACCGCGCGACGCGAGCCCCGGAGAGCTGCGAGGTGCGTGCCCTCGACCGAGCGGTGGGAGGCCTCGCCGCACGGATCCCCCGGTAGGCGGTACGGCCGTGGGCGGGTCGAACACGGTTGTCCGGCTGGGCTTATGAGCGCGGGCCTGATGGCCGTCGGCACAAGGTGGAGACGTTGCGTGCGACTCGCGCCACATGAGAGAGCCCCTGCTGGCAGTGGTCCTCAGTTCGGGATGGGCCTGGCGCGGAGTTCTGTCGAGACTATGACCGGCCGTTGAGGGACGAGGCAGGAGTCCAATGCTCTTCGGTCACCCGACTTGGCTCGGTGACCGACCAAGAAGTCGTGGACGTGATCTTCCTGGGCTGGAGCAGGCCAGCCGATCTTGGTCCAGACTTCAGGTGCTGTCCGTGGCCCGAGGATGCCCCATCCCCGCCAACGTGATCCAGCAGATCTCGCGGGCGGTGTCCAGGAAGTACCAGACATCTCCTCCACCGCTCACCTCGATCTGCCACTGCTCGCACGTCTGTCCATGGTAGGTGCCGTGCGCCAGGCTGCCCTTCAGCTGTGGGCCTTCATGGCGGTCGGGATGCCGGCAGTCGCGGAGTCGGCGACTGCTGCGTTGGCGTGGATGCGTCCGCGAGGGGGAGGCAGACATCCAGTGGTTCGGTTCCTTACCCATCGCACCCGGGCCGGCGGAGCACCCTCCGCCTCGTTCGTCCCTCGTATAGCCACCTTACGGAAAAGGCTTGTTGACCGAATGCCGACCATGCACACTACTGCTCGTCGCATACCGATGGCAGGCCCGTTCGCCTGCATCCTGCATTGGTATGGAGCATCGGGGGATCCGCATGGCACGTCGACACGTCGGCGAGATCATTATCAGCCGAAGAGTGGTCCAGATCGGGCATGAGGTCTATCCGCTCGCGAACATTTCCAGGGTTCAGACTCTGCAACTCGTGTGGGGTGGAAGGCGGGCGACTTGGTACCCGCTACGACCGCTTTTCATCGTCGTTCTCATCGTCTTGGGATTCCTCGCGGCGGCGGAATTCATACCCCCCGAACTACCGCCGGAGGTCGGCCCTGACGCCGAGGAGGTAGCCCGCCGGCTGGTGCCCCCCGTCACCGCTGTCGCCGGGTTGATCGCCGCTTGCCTCCTGGGGCAGTTGGTCTACCGGCTCTTCATCAGAAGGCCGCAGTTTGCCCTGGTCCTGGAGACTGCGGGAACGCAGTACACCGCCTTGTCCGGAACCGATGCCTCCGAGATTCACCGGATCAAGAACGTCATTGTCGGTGCGATCGAGAATCCGCCTTCCCAGCCAACCTCCGTACAAGTGCACGGAGATGTGGTGATGGGCGACAAGGCCGGTCGGGACCAGTACAAGATGAGCGGAAGTGGGAACCGCTCGTTCACCTGAACACTGTCGAAGGGCTGGGAAATGTCTCACTCCGGATATGGGGAAAACATTCACGGGGACGTGGTGCACGGCGACAAGGTAGGTCGTGACCAGTACAAGGCCGGCGACAACGCCCACATCACGGTCAGCAATCAAGAGGGCCCGTCCCGAGCAGAAATCGACGCCGCGATCGTCGAATTGCGTTCGTTCGTGGATGAGTTGGCAGCCCGAGGCCTGGTCGGCCTCGACGGCTCCGTAACGGATCCCGGCGCGGTCGTCGCAGCCGTGCAGTCCCAACCGAGCCGCCTGCGGGCTCTCGGCCGGGCGGTTTCCGGTGGGGCCCGTGACGCCGTCCTCTCCGCTGTTCAGGGAGGCGTGGCCGCGCTGGTCACCGCCTTGGTCCGGCCCATGTCCTGAGGATGCTGGACCCATTGAGGTCCGCGTTACGGGGGAATATCGGGGGAGCACATGGCACGTACCGCGCGACAATTACGTACATCAAGTGTGCCGGGATTCCGCACCTTCACGCTCAGGACCGCAGGAGCGTTTCTCGCCTTCGCCATCGTCCTCGGGTCCGTGACCGGCCTTGCGTGCGTGGCCCGTACGGTCGCCGCGGAGGCGGTCGGGTACCTCGCCGAGGACGCCTTCTTCACCGGTGCCCTCGGTGACGGCCTGAATCTCGGGCGCAACCTCACCGACAAGGGCGGCTCCCGCAAGGGCAGCGAGCAGGGACTGTACGGCGGCAGCGCCGCGATCGACGTATGCGATCCGGACCTGCTGATCGACTTCCTGCTGCTGGCGGGCAACGGCAAGAAGAAGGCCGCCTGGGCCAAGGCCCTGGGTGTCGGCGCCAAGAACAAGAACGTGAGGAAGTTCGTCAAGTCCCTCACCGAAGTCGTCCTCGCCAACGACACCCTCGTCGCCAACCACGGCTACAAGAAGGGCCGTGCCCACCGCTACGACGCCGTCCTCGAAGCGGGTACCGCCGTACTCGTCGACGTGTTCGGGGTGCCACGCGTGAAGTGCAACTGCGGCAACCCGCTGGCGGTGAGCGAGCACGAACCCGGTGATGTGAAAGTCGAGTTCAAGGGCAAAGGCAAGGGCAACAAGGAGTGGAAGGTCAAGAAGGACCAGGTCGTGCGTGTCGAGAAGGCCGAGCAACCGCAGAAGTCCCTCACGGTCGTGGATGTGAAGGACCCCGACGAGCAGGTCGAGATCGACTTGCCCGAGGATCCCGATCTGACGGGCGGCGGCGACGGGGAGAACAGTGAGTCGCCGAGCGCGGAGCTGGTCGAGATTCCGCAGACCAGGGGCTTGTCCGTAGCCGACGCAACGCAGCAGTTGGAGGCCGTGGGCCTCGTCGTCGAGACACGGACGGTGGACGACCCCGATGTGTCTGCGGGGCTCGTCGCCGGCACCGAACCGGAGGGCGGCGGGACCGCAGCCGTTGGCTCCACGGTGACCTTGCTGGTCGCGGCGGAGACGCCGGAGCCGACGGTCCCGGAAACGGTGACCGTGCCCAGCGTGGTGGGCCTGTCCCAGGCACAGGCCGAACAGGAGGTCAACGTCGCCGGGCTGGTCTCCGCCGTCAGCACCGCGCCCGCCTCCGCCGAGCAGGTCGGCCTGGTCATCCAGCAGGAGCCCACCGGAGGCGAGGCCGCGGCAGGCTCCACGGTGACCCTGGTCGTGGGCGTGGAATCGGTGGGCGAGGAATTCATCGGTGGCACCGACACGGGCACCGGATGAATGTCCGGAAGGCCGCTCAGGGTGGGTACCTCCCGTGCGTACCCACCCTGAACGAAGCCAGCCGCGTCAGTAGTTCCCGGCGGCCTTCCGGTCCGCCGCGCTGTACGCCGCGCTCGCCTCACGGACCGCGTTCGCGATGGAGTTCAGGGACTGGTGGATTTCCCTGGCCTTGATGTCCCACTCGCGGTGGAGGCCGTCCGCCGCGGTCTTGGCCTCGCCCTCGAAGAAGGCCGAGAGGTCCCTCATGCGCTTCTGGAGGGCCTCCAGGTCGGTGTCCAGCTTCTTGGCCTGGGAGGTGATGTCCCCTGCGGCCCTCTCCAGTTCCGCGTAGGTGACGAGCATGGTGCCGTTGTCCACTGCCATGGATTCTCCAACTACCCTTCGTGTCCGGTGTGTTGTGGTGCTCCGGGTGTGCTGCGCGCGAGTTACATGCCGGAGAAGGCCGAGGACTTGCCCGCAGCCGAGCCGCCGCCGGACGGGCTGGAGCCGCCTGCGTCGATGCCTGCCAGGGCCTGGTAGATGTCCTCGTCGGTGCTGCCGGCGATGCGGCGGTTGTCGTTGACCGCGTTCTGGAAGCGGACCAGCAGGTTGCCGATGTGCGCCATGCGCTCGTTGATCTCGGTCTGCTTGCGGTCGAAGGACACGGCGCCCTGGCCCGCCCACTTGCCTTCCACACCGTCGATCACGGCCTGGAGCTGCTGCAGTTGCTGCTTCACCGAACCGAAGCGCTCGTTGAGCTCCTGCTCGAACTGCCGCAGTACGTCGTCCGTGACCTTCTGCGTTCCTGCCATCTGTTCTTCCTTCCCGGTGCGGTTGTGGGGCCGACGGGTTGGACCAGGAGAAGCTGCGTGGCGAACGGCGCGCGGCCGCGTTGAGCCGCACGCGGCATGACAGTCACCCTCCCCCGTTCCCCGTGCTCCCCGTTGCTCCCCGTTTGCTACGACCGCAGGTCATTGCGATCGTGGTGACGTGAACGTCACCCATGCATGCGCATCCGTGTCACTCTAGCCACTACCAGTGACAGGACCAACGCGCTTCTCGGCCCTGCTGGCCGCTATCCCGAGGACGTCCTCCTGCGGCTGTCCCTCATCGCCACCGCCCCGCCCCCGATGACCGCGACCAGCACCAAGCTGCCCACCACCACGTAGGTTCCGAGGCGGACCGTCCGCTGCTGCGGGGTTTCACCGAGGGGGAGTTGGGCCACCGTGGGGGCCTCGGCCCGGCCCGCGCCTTCGTTGCTCGGAACCGGGTGGTCGATCGGTTTGTCGTCCTCCGTCAGAGCGCGTACGGGGTCGACGACACCCCAGCCGACCAGGCGGTCATGGCCGGGGATGGAGCGCTCCGCGGTCTGCATGATCTGGGCGGTGATCTGCTTCTGCGTCCAGTCCATGTGCTTGGCCTTGATGAGGGCCGCGACCCCGGCGACGTAGGGAGCGGAGAAGCTCGTGCCGTTGTCGGTGCAGTGACCGCCGTCCGGGACGGTGGAGACCATGTCGACCCCGGGTGCCGCTACGTCGACGAAGTCGCCGGACTGGGAGAATGCCGCGCGCTCGTTGTTGCGGTCCGCGGCGGCCACCGCCAGGACGCCGTCGTATGAAGCCGGGTACGTCTTCTTCACGTTGCCCCCGAGGCCGTCGTTGCCAGCCGAGGCGACGATGACGATCTCCTGGGCCAGGGCGTTCGCCACCGCCCGTTCCAGTTTGCTGCTGCGCGCGATCGGGTTGACCGTGTCCTGGGAGATGTTGATGACGTGGGCCTTGGCGTCATTGGCCGCGTAGTTGATGGCAGCGGCCAGGTTGTCCGTGTCGCCGTGGCCCTCCGCGTCGTTCTGCTGGATCGGGATGATCGTCGCCTTGGGGGCGAGGCCGACGAAACCCGTACCCTTCGCCGGTCGCGCGGCGACGATTCCCGCGACCTTCGTGCCGTGACCCACCACGTCGGAGGTGCCGTCCTCGCGGCCGCGTTCGATCTTGTTGCCGTTGTCGTCCTTGAGGTTCGGCGGCAGGAAGTTGCGGCCGCTCCTCACATTCACCGCCGGGGCCAGTTGAGGGTTCTTGACGTCCACACCTGTGTCGATGACCGCGACGCGCACGCCCTCGCCCGTGGACTGCTTCCACAACTCGTCCAGCAGGACCCGCTGCAGCGCCCAGGGGCGGCCCTCGTACGGTTTGCCCCCGAACTCGCACTGGTCGGCGGCGGCGGTGGCTGTCGGAGCTGGGGGCAGCGCGAGGAACGCGAGGGCAACGGCGCCCGTTCCGGAGAGGAGGCGCAACTGGCTGAGCGTACGACCCACTTCGCCCGCCCGCCCCCTCACGAGCCCTGCGGCTGCCGTGCCGCGCCCGTCGACAGTCGCGGTCCCGTCGGCAGGAACGCCGACCACGCGGCCGGGATCGGCGCCGGTGTCACGTCCTTGTAGCCGAGGCGGTTCTGTGCCCGCTGAGCCTCCTGCAACGCCGCCTCGCGCTGCTCCCGCCTCTCGGCGGCCGAGCCCGAGGAGCCGATGCCCGCGTCGTCCGTCTCGCTGTCGTCGTTGGACTGCATCGCGTAGCGCAGGCCCGTGTCGGTGACCAGGAAGAAGAAGCCGGAGCGGGTCGACGACCCCGTGAACTGGCGGAAGAACTGGCCCGATCCGGGGGTGACGTACGCGCTGCTCGAACCGGTGGGGAGGGGGGCCGGGAAGTCCTTGCCCGCCCAGGTGCTGAGGGTCGTGGCGCCCTGGTTGTCCTCGTCCACCTCACGCAGGACGTTGCACACCGTGTTGCGGCTTCCCTCCGCCGTGCTCGGCGAGTTGACCGGGTTCGGCTCCACACGGGGCCAGGTCTTCTCCGCGCCGAAGGGGTCTCCAGGCGTGATCGCGCCGGTGCTGACGCTCAGCGCTCGGCTCGCCTGTCCAAGCGTGGTCATGTCCTTGCTGCTCAGCAGCAGCTTTGCCATGAAGTCGGAGACCGGCGCGACCCGCCCCTTCAGGACGACGTACTTCTGCATCCTGGTACCGGACGGTGCCTCCAGGACCATCCCCACCCTGTTCGCCTCGCCCGACAACTGGCCCGGGATACCCGCATCCTCGCCGGGCGTGCCCTGGATCTCCGGGAAGGCGATGGTGTCACCCTTGTGCAAGGTCTCCAGCCAGCCGGCGGACACCCGCTGAGGGGTGCGGTCCTCGCCGACGACGGTGCGCAGCAGCAGTTCCTCGTTCTTCAACGGGTACGCCGTTCCTCCGGCGTCGACGACATAGAGGGTGCGGTCGGGGCCCTCGACGTACATCAGCTCACCGCCGCGCAGCCGCTCCGCGCCTTCGGTTCGGTCCATGTCCCGCTGGGCCAGGATGAACGCGGCCTTCTGGATGGCACGGCCGCCGTCACCGAGTCGCTCGCAGACGACCCAGCGCTTCTTCGCCCCGGCTTCCTCGGCGTCGGGCAGACGGTCGGGGGCGTAGGGGATTCCGAGGGTGGGGCCGTGCGGGATCTTGCCGTTGTCGAGCACAGATTCGTCGACGTTGATGACCTTGCCCTTGTCGGGCCGCAGCAGGAGCTTCGCCGACGACATGTTCAGCACCGGGTGCAGCTGCTTCCTGCCGTCGGTCACCAGGATCACGTACCGCGTGGTCGACTTGCTGGAGATGATGACGTGCTCTTCGGGCTTGTCCCAGTCCTTCGGCGCGGCAGGCTTGAACATGCCCCAGGCGCCGAAAGCCGCGAGCAGCACTACGGCGACGATGGCGCCCGGCACGACAGCACGCAGCGGGCGTGGCCAACCCTCCTCGGTGCCATGGGGGTTGGGCTGCAGGAACTGTCCGACCAGGCGCCGTCGCGCGAAGGTGTAGGCGTTGAGCTCGTCCCGCCGTGATGCCATCTTGCCGCTGCCTCTTTCCCCCGAGGTCGATCTGGTCCTGATCCCCAAGACCCTTTGCTTCAACTTGCTTCAAGGCCTGTTGCTCTTACGAAGAGAGCGAGCGCATCTGGTGGTACGCGCCGAACACCGCAAGGCTCAGAGGCAGCAGCGTCAGCAGTACGAAGCTCTCCGCGATCTCCAGGAACCGGCCCCAGAACGGGGTGACCCCCTTGCTGGGGACGACCAGCGCGATCGCGGCGAGCGCCCCGGCGACGACGGCGACCGTGACCGACAGCCAGACCAGCCTGATGTCGAGGGCCGAGCCGTCACCCCGCAGTGCCTCCAGGACCATCCGGCCGGGCGGGTTGAGGGACAGGCCGAGTCCCAGGAGCACCAGCGAGGCGAGGCCCGCCGCGAGCGTGCAGCCCACCTGGACCGTGTGCCGGAAGAGCCGGGCGCGCATCAGCAGGGCCAGGCCCGTGACGAGGGCGAGCAGTTGGGCCCACAGGTCGTCGGAGAACCCGAGCACCGCGGCCGCGCTCGTCGCGACCAGCGCACAACCGCCGACCAGGCCCAGCAGCAGTTCGTGACCGCGTCGGGCCTGAGCGGCGATGCGTTCGGCGTCGATTCCGGTGGCCGCTTCGGTGTCGTCGGCGTCATCTGCGTCGCCGTAGTCGCTGCCTACGGCCGTACGTGGCGGATCGAAGCCGATCGGCAGGCGGGCGAAGCGCGTGGCCAGGCCCGGCAGGAAGGCGAGGGTTCCCAGGGCGAGCGGAGCGCAGACCGCCGCCGTCTCGACGGGCCTCATTTCGGTGAGGATCGCCACGAACGTCAGCAGCATGCCGATGGCCGAGGCGAACACGAAGGCGACGAAGGGGCTGTCGCCGCTCGGTGTGATGATCACGAGCACGACCGATCCCACCAGCACGGCGGCGCACGCGAGCAGGAACTGCAGCTTGCCGATGCCCTCTCCGGCCGGCAGGGCGAGCAGTCCGCTGCCGGCGACTGACAGGTTCGCGAGGGCGCCGGTGCCGAAGGCGACGGACGATGCGCGGTCGCCGTACACCCGGGCGCGTACCCCGGCGATCGCCAGCAGTACGACGCCCGAGACCGCGGCCACGATGCCGGGCAGGCCGTGCATGTCGTGGCGGACATCGGAGCTCCACGCCACGAAGGCCAGCAGCATCAGCAGGACGCAGCCCCCGAAGAGGCCGGCGGCGCGCAGCAGTTCGTCGTTCCAGAGCGCTCGGTCGCGGGTGACGGCGCTGGCGGTGGCGTGCGAGACGTCGTCGAACACCGCCGGCGGAAGTGACTCGGAGAAGGGGCGCAGCAGCAGGAACTCGCCGTCGACGACGCGCTGCGTGGCGAGTGAGCGCGACTCGTCGAGCACCGTCCCGTCGCGGCGCACCAGGTGGTAGCCGACCGGGGCGCCGGGCGCCGGGCTCTGCCCCGACAGGCGCAGGATCTCCGGGTAGAGGTGCGCGAGGGGGATGTCATCGGGCAGTGCCACATCGACGCGGCTGTCGGGCGCCGCCACGATGATCCGGCGGAAGCCGGTGCTGCGGGCGGTCGGCGTGCCTGGGCCCGTATGACCACCGGGGCCCGTATGACCACCGGGGCCCGTATGACCACCAGGGCCCATTTGGACCCCGGGTCCCTGGTTGCCGCGATTGCCGCCGGTGTTTCCCGCCGTTCGAACCGTCGTAGGCACCTACTGCTCCCCCTTGCGGTGCTTCTCGGATCGCGGGCCGCGCCCCTTTCCGGTGGCATTCCGAATGCCCGTGAATGGAGCTGAATCCGTTGGCCGTTAGCGGGTGCGTACACGCGTCGCGTCACCTTACCGCCCGCGATGTCAGTGCTCGTCAGTAGGATCTACTCCAGATCCAGTCCGGATGAAAGTCGGCGCCACGGGGGTGCGGACAGGGGCTCTTCAGACCGTGAGGGGGACGGGTCAGCTTTGAGCCAGATCGTCGTCAAGCGACCGCAGAGGGCCTTGCCTGCCGAGGTGCCGGTCGATCCAGTGCAGTTGCAATCCCCGCCCGAGCTGCCCCGAGGGCAGCAGGAGGGTGTGCTGATGCAGCTGCTGCCCATGCTGGGCATGGGCGGTTCCGTCGTCTTCTTCTTCATGACGCCCAACCCGGTCATGCGCATCATGGGCATGGTGATGATTGCGTCGACGATCGCCATGGGCATCGCCATGCTCGTGCGCTACCGGCGCGGAAATCAGGGCCAACTCGCCGATATGCGGCGGGACTACCTGAAGTACCTGGCCAAAACCCGTCGTTCGGTCCTTCGCACCGCGCGGCTTCAGCGTGACGCCCAGTTCTATCTGCATCCGGCGCCCGAGCAGCTGTGGGCACTGGTCGCCGAGGGCAGCCGCATCTGGGAGCGGCGCATCAGTGACGAGGACTTCGGGCAGGTGCGGGTCGGACTCGGCAGCCAGCAGCTCGCCGCACCCCTGGTCGCGCCCGAGACCGCTCCGGTGGACGAGCTGGAGCCGCTGACGGCCGGGGCGATGAAGCAGTTCCTCAATGCTCACGGCACGATCGAGGGCCTGCCCATGGCGATCTCGCTGCGGGCCTTCTACCACCTCACGATCAGCGGGGACGAGAGCCATGTCCGCGCGTCGGCGCGCGCCATGGTGGCTTCCCTGGCCTCGCTGCACTCCTCGGACGATCTGGTCGTCGCCGTCGCCGCCGGGCACGACACGGCCCCGCACTGGGAGTGGGCCAAGTGGCTGCCCCACGTGCAGACCGAGGGAAGCGACGGCGCGGGCAGCCGCCGACTGATCACGTCCGGGGCGCACGAACTGGAACTGCTGCTCAAGGAGCAGCTCGAAGGCCGCCCCCGGTTCCAGGCCGGCGGCCAGCCGCTCTTGGAACAGCCGCACATCGTCGTCGTACTCGACGGAGAGTCGCTGTCGCCCCTGTCGGCGCTGGCGGCGGCCGAGGGGCTGCAAGGTGTCACGGTCATCGAGGTCGTACCCGGCAGGCTCACCGGCGCACGAGGCGGCCTCTCGGTCGTGGTGCATCCCCAGGCCCTGCGCCTGGAGTCCGGCGACGGCCACGTCTACGAAGGGACGCCCGACCGCCTCAGCCAGGAGGCAGCCGAGGCACTCGCGCTCCAACTCTCGCCCCTGCACATGGCGTCCGGCGGAGACTCGGACGAACCGCTGCTCGCGAACCTTGAGTTCACCGACCTCCTCAACCTGGACGACGCGGAATCGGTGGATGTCAGCCGCAGTTGGCGACCGCGCTCCCGCACCGAGCGCCTGCGGGTCCCGATCGGTGTCGGCGAGGACGGCACCCCGGTGATGCTGGACCTGAAGGAAGCCGCGCAGGAAGGCATGGGCCCGCACGGCCTGTGCGTCGGCGCCACCGGCTCGGGCAAGTCCGAACTGCTGCGCACCCTCGTGCTCGGCCTCGCGGTCACCCACTCCTCCGAGACGCTCAACTTCGTCCTCGCGGACTTCAAGGGCGGTGCCACCTTCGCCGGCATGGCGGACCTGCCGCATGTCGCCGCGGTGATCACCAACCTCGCGGACGACCTGACCCTCGTGGACCGCATGGGCGACTCGATCCGCGGCGAACTGAACCGCCGCCAGGAGTTGCTCCGCCGGGCCGGCAACTACGCCAACATCCATGACTACGAGAAGGCCCGCTCCCTCGGCGGCGCCCTGGAGCCCATCCCGTCCCTCGTCCTCGTCATCGACGAGTTCAGCGAACTCCTCACCGCCAAGCCCGACTTCATCGACATGTTCGTCCAGATCGGCCGCATCGGCCGCTCCCTGGGCGTCCACCTGCTGCTCGCCTCGCAGCGACTGGAGGAAGGCCGACTGCGCGGCCTGGAGACGTACCTGTCGTACCGCATCGGCCTGCGGACCTTCTCCGAGGCCGAGTCGCGCGCGGCCCTCGCCGTCCCCGACGCCTACCACCTGCCGAACGTCCCCGGCTCGGGCTATCTGAAGTACGGCACTGACGAAATGGCCCGCTTCAAGGCGGCCTACGTGTCCGGTGCGCACCGCCCCGCCTCCGCGCGCGCGGCGACGGGGGACGGTCCGTTGGCGGTGGACCGCCGCCCCGCGCCGTTCACCGCGGCCCCCGTGCCGGTGCACTATGTGCAGCCCGATTCCCAGGCGCCGGTGCCGGACCCGCGCGCGGGCCGGGACGACCCGCAGGCCGACACCGTGCTCGACGTCATCGTCCGCAGGCTCACCGGCCAGGGCCCGGCCGCACACCGCGTGTGGCTGCCGCCGCTGGACAACCCGCCCTCGCTGGACGCCCTGCTGCCCGGACTCGCCGGGGTCGAGGGACGGGGCCTGACCCGGCCCGACTATGAGGGCGCGGGGCGCCTCATCGTGCCGCTCGGGGTCGTCGACAAGCCCTTCGAGCAGCGGCGCGACACGCTGTACCGGGACTTCTCCGGCGCGGCCGGCCACATGCAGATCGTCGGCGGTCCACGGTCGGGCAAGTCGACACTGCTGCGGACGATCATCTCCGCGTTCGCGCTGACCCATACTCCGCACGAAGTCCAGTTCTACGGGCTGGACTTCGGCGGTGGCGGCATGTCGGCCGTCGCGGGCCTGCCGCACGTCGGCGGGGTCGCCTCACGCCTGGATCCGGAGCGGGTGCGCCGCACGGTCGCCGAGGTGCACGGCATCCTGACGCGCCGCGAGGAGTACTTCCGCAGCTCCGGCATCGACTCCATCGCCACCTTCCGGAAGTTGCGTGCGCGTGGTGACATCCCGGTGGCGGACCAGCCCTGGGGTGATGTCTTCCTGGCCATCGACGGCTGGGGCAACTTCCGCACCGAGTACGAAGCCCTGGAACAGGCCGTCCTCGACATCGCCGCGCGAGGCCTCGGCTACGGCATCCACCTCATCCTCACCGCCTCACGCGGCATGGAGGTCCGCGCCAACCTCAAGGACCTCCTGATGAACCGCCTTGAGCTGCGGCTCGGCGACACCATGGACTCCGAACTGGACCGCAAGGCTGCCGAGAACGTCCCGGCGGGCGTGCCCGGCCGGGGGCTCACTCCCGAAGCGCTGCACTTCATGGCCGCGGTCCCGCGCATCGACGGCATCCACTCCGACAGCGACCTCTCCGAGGCGGCCACCGCCATGGGCCGGGACGTGTCCCGTCACTGGACGGCACCCGGCGCTCCGGCGGTCCGCCTCCTGCCCCGCCAACTCCCCGTCACGGACCTGCCTGCAGCCCTCGCGGAGCAGCGGCAGGGGCAGGGGCCGGGACAGGGGCAGGGGCCAGGGCAGGGGCCGGGGCGTGGCATCGCCTTCGCCCTCGACGAGAACAACCTGGAACCCGTCTTCCTCAACTTCGACCAGGACCCCTTCTTCCTCGTCTTCGGCGAGGGCGAGTCCGGCAAGTCCAATCTGCTGCGCCTGCTCATCAAGCAGCTGACCGATCTGCACGACGGCGACTCCTGCAAGCTCTTCGTCATCGACAACCGCCGCGCGCTCCTGGGCGCGACACCGGCGTCCCACCTCGCCGAGTACGTGCCCATGTCCAACGCCATGGACCACCACGTGGAGGCCCTGGCCGACCTCATACGGCGCCGCACACCATCGCCCGACGTCACAGCCGACCAGTTGCGGGAGCGGAGCTGGTGGAGCGGTCCGACGGTGTATGTGGTCGTCGACGACTACGACCTGGTGTCCACGTCCAGCGGCAACCCCCTCGCCCCGCTCACGGAACTCCTGCCGTTCGCCCGCGACGTCGGCATCCGCTTCATCGTCGCCCGCAACACGGCGGGCGCCGGCCGGTCTTCGTACGAACCCTTCATGCAGCGGATCAAGGAGCTGGGTGCACAAGGCGTCGTGCTCTCCGGCGATCCGAACGAGGGCGACATCCTCGGCAACGTACGTCCGCGTCCGATGCCGGCGGGGCGGGGGATCTTCGTCTCGCGGAAGCGGGGGAGTCTGTTGGTGCAGACGGGGCTCATGGGGGAGGAGGCTCGGCACTGACGGCGCCGCCCTCGGCCTCGACTGTCATCCGCACCCCCACCCGCACCCCCCACCCGGCCATCGCCCCGGCCTCCGCCTCCAATACGTGCCGTGAACGAAGCCGGGGCAGGCCCAGTCGCCCCGGTGGCATGGTGCGTACGGCGATGACCTTCAGCCGTCGGTCGAGATAGGCGACGTCGATGGGCATGCGCATGCGGAAGGTGTGCACGCTGCCGGCAGGGGTGAGCAGCATCGCCCCGTCGACCGTGTCGCGCCCCAGCAGCCCCTTCGTACGGGCCCGGTACGACGAGGCGATCTCCAGGGGCACCGACACGTCACCCCGCTCGCCGTGAACGATCAGCGCCCCCGGCCCATCACGCCACCGTCGCCCCACCATCGGCCACCTCCACTATTTCCTGTTGTCCGCCGAGTGTTACCCGGGTAGGAAGGCCCCATGACCGGACTCGGCGCAGTATTCCGCCCCCAGCTGGCCCCCGAACGACTCCGATCCGTAGCCCGGCTCGCCGAAGAGGCAGGTCTCGAAGAGCTGTGGCTCTGGGAGGACTGCTTCCGCGAGGGAGGGATCTCCACCGCCGCGGCCGCCCTCGCCTGGACCGAGCGGATCCGCGTCGGCATCGGACTCCTCCCCGTGCCCTTGCGCAACGTCGCGATCACCGCGATGGAGGCCGCCAGTCTGTACCGGATGTTCCCGGGGCGGCCGATCCTCGCCGTCGGACATGGCGTGCAGGACTGGATGGGACAGGTCGGGGCGCGCGTCGAGTCGCCGGTGACGCTGCTGCGGGAGCATCTCGACGTGCTGCGAGCCCTGTTGCGCGGAGAGAGGGTGACCGTCGAGGGGCGTTACGTCAGGCTCGACGACGTCGCACTCGACTGGCCGCCCGCCGAGCCGGTGCCCGTCATCGCCGGCGTCACCGGGCCCCGCTCGCTGAGGCTGGCAGGCGAGGCCGCCGACGGGACGCTGCTCACCGCGTCGACCTCGCCGGAGGGCGTGCGCACGGCGCGCCAGCTCATCGACGAGGGACGGGAGCTGGTGGGACGCTCCGATGCCGAGCCGCACGGGATCGTCGTCTATCTGCTCACCGCCACCGGTCCCGACGGGGCCGCCCGGCTCAAGGCCGAGCTCGCCGAGGAAGGGCTCGCATCCGTGCCCGACCTCGGCGTCGCCGGGGACGCGGGGGCCGTCGCGAAGGCGGTCCAGCGGCTCGCGGACGCCGGCGCGGACACCGTCGTCCTCCAGCCGACGGGGGACGAGCCCGACCCGGAGGGGTTCGTGCGGTTCGTGGCGGAGGAAGTGCGGCCGCTGGTGCCGTAGCAGCGCGGGCGGCCCGCGCCGTCTGCTCGGGCCCCGTTGTCAGTGGCTCCTGCCAGACTCCTGAAAATGAGCGACGACATCGCGGACGTACGCATCCGGGACGTGCTGGACGCCGACCTGGAGGCGTTCCTCGCCTACGAGCACGACCCGGAGGCCGTCCGGCGGTCGAGGTTCACGCCCCGGCCGCGGGAGGCGTTCATGAAGCACTGGCGGACGAGCGTGCTCGGGGACGAGACCTGCCTGGTGCAAACCGTCCTGGCCGGGGACGAGGTGGCCGGCAGCGTCGTCTCCTGGTGGGAGGGCGAGCGCCGCTTCCTCGGCTACTGGCTGGGACGGCCGTACTGGGGCCGGGGCATCGGCACCAAGGCCCTCGCCCTCTTCCTCGCCCTGGAGCGGACCCGCCCCCTCTACGCCGACCCCTTCCACGCCAACACCGCGTCCGTACGGCTCCTCGAACGGCACGGTTTCAGCACGCCGGCACACTCAGACACGGCGACGACGAGCATGTGCTGCTCGTGCTCCCGGCTCAGCCCGAAGGCTGATCACCCCTCGCCCCGTCGATCAGCTCCCGCACGATGTCCATGTGGCCCGCGTGCCGTGCCGTCTCCTCGATCATGTGGACGAGCACCCACCGCAGGGACACCTCCGCGTCCCGCCACGACGGCTGCCCCAGGTCCGTCAGCGACCGCTCGGCGATCATGCGGTCGGCCGCGGCGCGCGCACGGCCGTAGAAATCGACGATCTGCTGCGTCGTCTCGCCCTGGTCGGCTCGCATGTCCTCGTCGCTGTACGGGTCGAACCACAGCGGCTCCACCTCGCCGCCGAAGCTCGACACGAACCAGCCGTACTCCACCGAGCCGAGGTGCTTGACCAGGCCCAGCAGGCTCGTGCCCGTCGGGGTCATCGGGCGGCGCAGCTGCTCGTCGTCCAGCCCCTCCAACTTCCACAGCACCGCGTCCCGGTGCCGGTCCAGGCTCGCCCGGAGCGTTTCCTTCTCGCCCGCCGTGTACGTCGAGTTCGTCATGGCGCCGAAAACTAGCAGCGGCCACTGACAGCGCCCTGCGATCATGCACCGCATGGGACAGGGAGACAGGTCGTTCGAGGAGCTCGTCGCCGAGGGCGCCGCCGTGCCCACCGAGGGCTGGGACTTCTCCTGGTTCGAGGGGCGGGCCACCGAGGAGCGGCCCAGCTGGGGGTATGCCGTCGCGCTGGCCGACCGGCTGGCCGGAGCGAGCGCCGCGCTCGACCTGCAGACCGGGGGAGGGGAGGTCCTCGACTTCGCCCTCGGCCGGGCCCCGAAGGCCCCCGTGCTCACCGTCGCCACCGAGGGCTGGCCGCCGAACGTCGCCAAGGCCACCGCCCTGCTCGCCGCGCGCGGTGTCGCGGTCGTCGCCTCGCCCGAGGACGCCCCGCTGCCGTTCGCCGACGAGGCGTTCGACCTGGTCACGAGCCGGCACCCGGTGCAGGCCCACTGGCCGGAGATCGCCCGCGTGCTGCGGCCCGGCGGCACGTACTTCGCCCAGCACGTCGGACCCCACAGCGTCTTCGAGCTGGTCGAGTACTTCCTCGGGCCCCAGCCCGACGAGGTCCGCGGCGGCCGGGACCCGAAGCGCGAACGCGCCGACGCCGAGGCCGCGGGCCTGGAGGTCGTCGACCTGCGCGCCGAGGAACTCCGCATCGAGTTCCACGACATCGCGGCCGTCGTCCACTTCCTGCGCAAGGTCGTCTGGATGGTCCCCGGCTTCACCGTCGAGGCCCACGAGCCCCGACTGCGCGCCCTGCACGAGCGGATCGAGTCCGACGGGCCCTTCGTCGCGCACAGCACCCGCCACCTCTTCGACGCCCGCAAACCCAGCGCCTGAGCCCGCCCCACGCTCATGCGCCTGAGCCCGCCCCACGCTCACGCGCCTGAGCCCGCCCCACGCTCACGCGTGCGGGCCGACCGTCACCTCCCCGACCACCAACTCCGCCTTTGCCTCCAGCACTTCCCCCACCCGCTCCGCCTGCTCGCCCAGCTCCCGCTCCAGCCGGGCCGTCGGCCGCCGCCCGACCAACTCCACCGTCACCGTCGTACGCCGGCCCTGGCGGCGCTGGTGCCAGACCCCGGCCACCCGGCCGTCCACCAGCACCACCGGAAAGTTCCCGGCCTGGCCGCCCGCAAGCGCCCGCCGGTACGCCTCCCCGGGGAACAGCGACTCACGCGGCTGCGCGGCGATGGCGTACGCGTCGAAGTACGGCAGCAACCGCACCCCCCGCACCCGCCCGTCGGGGAACCCCGTGTCCCCCGCCACCACCCAGCCCGCCGCCTCCTCGAAGGCGACCTCCTCGATCTCCCCGGCCCCCGCCAGCTCTGTGAACAGGGAGACCGCCCAGCCGGCCGGGGCGGCCAGCCACTTGGCGAAGTGCTGGGGCGTGGCCGGGCCGTACGCGTGCAGATAGCGCCGGACCAGCTCCCGCAGGGCCGTCGCGCCCGGGATCGGCGTGGCCGACGGCGGACGGGTGTACGTCACCTTCCGGCCCCGGTTCGGGCCGAAGCACAGCGCGCCCGACTGGCCCGCCCGGTGCATCACCTGACGCCAGCGCGGCCAAAGGTCCTGGAACGCGGGCATCACCAGGTCGCCGGCCCAGGGACCGGTGCGCGCCACGACCTCCTCGCCCAGCTCCTCCACGGTCAGACACACCCCGTCCAGGGCGTCCCCGATCGCCGCCACGATCTGCTCCGCCTGCTCCGGCGTCACCCGGACGTCCGGGGCGAACGCGTTGTGGCCCGTCGGAATCGCGGTCAGCGCACCGCACCACAGGGGCAGTTCGGCGGTGGGGAGCAGATGCACGGTTCCGCGCGGGCCGAACGTCTTCACCAGCGAACGGTCCTCCCACAGCGAGGCCCGCACTTCCGCCCGCGTCACCCCGGCGGCCCGCACCCCCACCGACACCTCGGCCGCCGACAGCACCTGCGCATGCGCGCCCAGCATCGCCCCGACCACCTCGGCGACCGGGGTGCCGGGCACGGCGGGACGGGTCAGGAACTGCCGCTCCAGCCGCCGAGCACTCGCTTCGTCCCATGTAATGGCCCTCGTCATACGGCGACGTTAGACCCCGTATAGGTCAGAAGCTGTCCGCTTTCGCTCGAAGAGTGCACAGGGTGCAAACCGTGCATCCGTACGCGAAGACCCGTCAGTCCCTGCACATCCAAGGAACCCGCACCTTTTCCACATTGTTATGGCGGCTGACTCGATTTCCCCCCATCCCTCGCTTAAGTTCGGACCAAGGTAATTCGCGTACGCAAAGCTGCGCGGTGGCACCGCGCGGTGGAGGGGACTGCGCGGTGCCGTGCCCCCGATGCGGCCCCCTGTTGAACGCGCGTCGCGCCGAGGCTGCTTCCTCCCCGCCGGTCCCTGCGTGTCGTCAATGGGCCGTTCGCGCTCGGGGTCACCCGGGGGAGGGAAGCGCGGACAAGTCGCCAGGCAGGCCTCAAGAGACGCCAAACCCTCCGGATCCGGCCGTATCCCACCCGTTTCCCCTGGGAATCCGCCCCTGTCACGCCATGAATCCGCCATGAAAGTGCCGTTTCGCGGCCACCGCCCCGTCGCCGAGCGATTTCGGAGAGTAGTTGTGGCACGCCGATGCACACAGCAGCACTTACGAAGGGTTATGGTGGAAACCCCCCCTCGGGCCGGTCCGTCTCCCCCCCACGGACCGGCCCGTTTTTTTGCTCACACGGCGGTGCCTTCAAAAGAGCGGGACTGACACCCCCTAAGGGGCGCGGGGAACTGCGCGACCAGCCCCCACCAGCTGCAAGCCGCCCAAGCACCCAAGACACCCCCCACCCAAGGCGCCCCCAACCAACCCGCACCCCAAATCCCGGCCCAAGCCCCGCAGGGGTAGGCTGCGGCCCGCGGGGACCGCATCCGTACGGAGGGGCTGACGAACACGTGAACCTGCGCGACAAGCTGCGCGGCCTGCTGGTCAGGTTGTACGCACGCCGGGTGGAGGGGCACCTGGACCACGCTCAGGTGCCCAAGCACATTGGCGTCATCATGGACGGCAACCGGCGCTGGGCAAAGGCTGCGGGTTCCACCACCGTGCACGGTCACCGCGCCGGTGCCGAGAAGATCGAGGAGTTCCTCGGCTGGTGCAGCGAGACGGACGTCGAGGTCGTCACCCTGTGGCTGCTGTCGACGGACAACTTCGACCGGCCCCAGGACGAGCTCGGCCCACTCCTCGGAATCATCGAGGACGTCGTCCGCACCCTCGCCGCCGACGGCCGCTGGCGGGTGCACCACGTCGGCACCCCCGATCTGCTGCCGTCCGGGATGCAGACCACCCTCAAGGAAGCCGAAGAGGCCACCGCGCAGATCGACGGGATACTGGTCAACGTCGCCATCGGCTACGGCGGCCGCCAGGAGATCGCCGACGCGGTGCGCGCGATGATCGTCGACGCCCATGACAAGGGCACCTCGATCGAGGACCTCGCCGACTCCGTGAGCGTCGACCTGATCGGCAGCCACCTCTACACCGGCGACCAGCCCGACCCCGACCTCGTGATCCGCACCAGCGGCGAGCAGCGGCTGTCCGGATTCATGCTCTGGCAGACAGCTCATGCCGAGTACTACTTCTGCGAGGTCTTCTGGCCGGCCTTCCGCAAGGTCGACTTCCTGCGGGCCCTGCGCGACTACGCGGCGCGCCACCGGCGCTACGGCGGCTGAAACAGCGCGTTCCCAGCGGGAGTGCGAGTGCCGCATTTGGGGCGGAAGTAACAAGGAGTTCACCAGGGCGCCGTCATATGCGTAAGCATGGCACCGCATGTTCGAGGGCATAAGCCAAGCAGGTCGACACCCGAACCACGGGTGTCGTATCTCAGCGGGCGGCGCCGGAGCCGTCCGCCCGGGAGGCCCTTTGCACCAGCCCCACCGTGCGGTCACGGCACGGAAGAAGACGCGGGGGGCCGGTTTTCGGCCCGTGCAGAGCGGCCGACGACCGGTCCAGCTCCACTCCGTCGCTCCCCGACCTCATCCGAGGGGGTACGTCCTTCCGTGGTGACCAGCACAAAGCGCCACAAGCCCGACCGGCGCACCTACGTTCTCGACACCAGCGTCCTGCTGGCCGACCCGAATGCTCTGAACCGCTTCGACGAGCACGAGGTAGTGCTCCCCATCGTCGTGGTGACGGAACTGGAGGCCAAGCGGCACCATCCCGAACTCGGCTACTTCGCCCGGCAGGCGCTGCGCCTGCTCGACGAGTTCCGGGTGCAGCATGGCCGTCTCGACGCCCCGATTCCGATCGGGGACCTCGGCGGCACCGTCCGTGTCGAGCTCAACCACTCGGACCCCAGCGTTCTGCCGACCGGCTACCGCCTGGGGGACAACGACTCCCGCATCCTCGCGGTCGCCCGCAATCTGCAGGCCGAGGGGTTCGACGTCACCGTTGTGTCGAAGGACCTTCCGCTCAGGATCAAGGCCTCGTCCGTCGGGCTCCTCGCCGAGGAGTACCGCGCCGAGCTCGCCATCACGGACTCCTCCGGCTGGACCGGAATGTCCGAACTGACCCTGCCGGGCGAACAGGTGGACATCCTCTTCGAGGAAGGCCATGTCTACGTTCCCGAGGCCGCCGACATGCCCGTGCACACCGGGCTGACGATCCACTCCGAGCGCGGCAAGGCGCTGGGCCGGATCACGCCCGAGGGCAACGTCCGGGTGGTGCGCGGCGATCGGGAGGCCTTCGGCATCAAGGGCCGCAGCGCCGAGCAGCGCATCGCGCTCGACCTGCTGCTCGACCCGGACATCGGGATCGTGTCCATGGGCGGCAGGGCCGGCACCGGAAAGTCGGCGCTGGCGCTGTGCGCGGGTCTGGAGGCGGTGCTGGAGCGCCGTCAGCACCAGAAGGTGATGGTCTTCCGGCCGCTGTACGCGGTGGGCGGGCAGGAGCTCGGCTATCTGCCCGGCAGCGAGGCCGAGAAGATGAGCCCCTGGGCGCAGGCGGTCTTCGACACGCTGTCCGCGGTCACCAGCCGCGAGGTCATCGAAGAGATCACCGCGCGGGGCATGCTGGAAGTGCTGCCCCTCACCCATATCCGCGGACGCTCGCTGCACGACGCGTTCGTGATCGTGGACGAGGCCCAGTCGCTGGAAAGGAATGTCCTGCTGACTGTTCTGTCCCGAATTGGTGCTAACTCGCGGGTGGTTCTGACCCATGACGTGGCCCAGCGGGACAATCTGCGGGTCGGGCGTTACGACGGTGTCGTCGCCGTGGTGGAGAAACTGAAGGGACATCCCCTCTTTGCCCACGTCACGCTGACGCGGTCCGAGAGGTCCCAGATCGCCGCCCTTGTGACCGAAATGCTCGAAGACGGCCAGATCTGACGGGTCTGCTCGGACCTGTAGAGAACTGCCCAACTTCATAGGGGTTACGCGGCAGTTGGCGCCGTCCGGAAAGGCGAAGAGCCTAGCCGGGCGGCGCTTTGGCGTGTGCGGCTTTCCGTAAAACCCCAGGGACAAACGAGGTGTGAGCTTTCACACGCAACACAGAATTGCCTTGCGGCGTCCGGGTGCGGCAGAGTCTCACTCCTGTCAGGCCCCGCATACGACACACCTGTACCCCCAGCGGTACGGAACCACAGCAGCACCACCAATTGCATAGCGCCGTCGTATGCCGCCCGAGTCACCACGCGGTGCTCCCTGTCCGGGAGTTGCCCATCGGGTCCGCGCCTCCCGTGACCCCGCAGTTGGGAGGCCAGAGCCAGGGGCAAGATTGCGTCCGCCAGGGTCACCGAAGCGGGCGATGCTGGAAGGAACCCGTGTGAGTCCGATTTCGGTCAGGGGATTCGCAGTGGCCTCTGCCACGGCGGTCACCGCTGTCGGAAGCGTCGTCGGCGTTGCCTCGGGCAGCACCGCGCAGAACAACGACGCCGAGGCGACGGCAGCCGATTCGACGCTCCTCGCTGACATACCCGCGGGCCAGCAGGCCCAGGTGCAGACCGAGTCCCTGTCGGCGCAAGCGGATGTCCAGGCCATCGCAGCGGACGCGAGCGCAAAGAAGGATGCCGAGGAGGCCGCCCGCAAGGCTGCCGCCCAGAGCGCGATCGAGAAGAAGGACGCCGCCGAGAAGGCTGAGAAGGCGGCTCAGGAAGCCAAGGAGCGCGAAGAGGCCGAGGCGAAGGCCTCCCGGTCCTCCGCCGGCGACTTCCCGGTCCAGAGCTCGTACAGCATCTCGCAGATCCAGTCGATGGCCCGCCAGATGGTGCCGAGCGACCAGTTCCAGTGCTTCAGCAACATCGTGGACCACGAGTCCGACTGGAACTACCAGGCCGTCAACCCCTCCTCCGGTGCCTACGGCCTCTTCCAGGCCCTGCCCGGATCCAAGATGTCGTCCGTCGGCGCCGACTGGCAGACGAACCCGGCCACCCAGATCAAGTGGGGCCTGAACTACATGAACGAGCGCTACGACAGCCCCTGCGGCGCATGGGCTTTCTGGCAGGCCAACAGCTGGTACTGAGCCCGCGCTCAACCCTGTGGAGCCCCTCACCGTCCTTCGGTGAGGGGCTTTCGTTCGTCTCCGACCGGCGCCATGTACGGTCGGATTCAACGACTCCACGGGGGAGTGGTGGGGAGAGACGGGGGAAGAGGACGGATCATGTCGCGAGTGCCAGGGTGGCTGGGTCGGCTCGGTGCCGGTCTGACCGAGATGAGCGAGCGGTTGGACGAGCGCCGCGCGGCGGTGGAAGGGGAGGACCCGGAGCCCCGGCCGGTGCGGCAGACCGCCGTCGCCACCGCGGCGCCCCCCGCTGAGGACCCGCCGCCCGTCGTCGACCACGTGCCACGACCGCCCGACTACGCGCCGACGGCCCCGCCGCCGCGCCCCGACCCCGCACAGGTCGTGCCGTGGGGCGTACGGGTCGCCGCGGAGGCCGGCTGGCGGCTGCTGGTGCTGGCCGGCACCGTCTGGGTGCTGATGCGGGTCATCAGCGCCGTCCAACTCGTCGTACTGGCCTTCGTCATCGCCCTGCTCCTCACCGCGCTGATGCAGCCCTCGGTGGCCTGGCTGACCCGGCGGGGCGTGCCGCGCGGGCCCGCGACCGCGCTGACCGCGATCCTCGGGTTCGTCGTCATCGGGCTGATGGGCTGGTTCGTGACCTGGCAGGTCATGGAGAACATCGACAACCTCTCCGACCAGGTCCAGGACGGCATCGACGAGCTGCGCAACTGGCTGCTCAACAGCCCGTTCCACGTCACCGACAAGCAGATCAACGAGATCGCCGAGAACCTCCGCGAGGCGATCGGCGCCAACACCGACGAGATCACCTCGGCCGGCCTGGAGGGCGTCACGGTCATCGTCGAGACGCTCACCGGCATCCTGCTGGCCGCCTTCTCGACGCTGTTCCTGCTCTACGACGGCAAGCGGATCTGGCGCTGGACCCTCAAGCTGGTGCCGGCCGCCGCCCGTCCGGGCGTCGCGGGCGCCGGGCCGCGGGCCTGGGCGACGCTGACGGCCTATGTGCGCGGCACGATGGTGGTCGCCCTGATCGACGCCGTGTTCATCGGCATCGGCATCTACTTCCTGGACGTCCCGATGGCCGTCCCGCTGGCCGTCTTCATCTTCCTGTTCTCGTTCATCCCCCTCGTCGGTGCGGTGGCCTCCGGCGCGCTGGCGGTCGTGGTGGCGCTGGTGACACAGGGCGTCTTCACCGCCGTCATGACCCTCATCGTCGTGCTGGCCGTGCAGCAGATCGAGGGCCACATCCTCCAGCCGTTCATCCTCGGGCGCGCGGTCCGCGTCCATCCACTGGCGGTTGTCCTGTCGGTGGCGGCGGGCGGCATGGTGGCCGGGATCGGCGGCGCGGTGGTGGCGGTGCCGCTGGTGGCGGTGTCGAACACGATCGTGGGGTATCTGCGGTCGTACTCGCAGGAGGCGGCGCTTCGCTACGCGCCCGAGCCGAGGGGCGCGACGGCGGTGGACGTGGCTCTCGCGCAGCCGCCGGCGGACATGGCCAAGTCGGCGTCGGAGCAATGACAAGGGCCCGTTCACCGTGGAGGTGAACGGGCCCCGCGTTGGGCGGCGAGAGCTACTCCGCCAGAACCGCCTCGGCGTCAAGGGTGACGCCGATCGCCTGGATCACGGACGCGATCTTGAAGGCCTCCTGGACCGTCTCCCGGTCCACCCCGGCCTTGCGCAGCACCTGCTCGTGCGAGTCGAGGCACAGGCCGCAGCCGTTGATGGCGGACACCGCGAACGACCACAGCTCGAAGTCGACCTTGTCGACGCCGGGGTTGCCGATGACGTTCATCCGCAGGCCCGCGCGCAGGTTGCCGTACTCGTGGTCGGACAGCAGATGCCGGGTCCGGTAGAACACGTTGTTCATCGCCATGACGGCCGCCGCGGACTTGGCCGCGGTGTACGCCTCCGGCGAGAGGTTCGCGTTCGCCTCCGGCTCCAGCTCGCGCAGCACGATCGGGGAGCGGGAGGCGATCGCCGTGGCGAGCACCGTGCCCCACAGCTGCTGCGCCGGGAGGTCCGAATTGCCGATGACCGAGCCCAGGTTGAGCTTCAGGTCCTTGGCGTAGTCCGGAATGCGGGACTTCAGGGAGTCGAGGGACATGTCCGTCACTCTCCGGCAAGCAGCTTGACCGGGTCCAGGGTCTCGTCGCCCTTGCTCCAGTTGCACGGGCACAGTTCGTCCGTCTGGAGGGCGTCCAGGACCCGCAGGACCTCCTTGGGGTTACGGCCGACGGAGCCGGCGGTCACCATGGAGAACTGGATCTCGTTGTTCTGGTCGACGATGAAGACGGCGCGCTTGGCGAAGCCGTCCTCGCCCTCGATGCCCAGGTCGCGCATCAGCTCGTGCTTGGAGTCGGCCAGCATCGGGAACGGCAGGTCGCGCAGGTCGTCGTGATCCTTGCGCCAGGCGTGGTGGACGAACTCCGAGTCACCGGAGAAGCCGAGGACCTGGGCGTCGCGGTCGGCGAACTCCTCGTTCAGCTTGCCGAACGCCGCGATCTCGGTCGGGCAGACGAAGGTGAAGTCCTTCGGCCAGGCGAAGACGATCTTCCACTTGCCCTCGTAGGTCTTGTGGTGGATCGTCTCGAACTCCTTGCCCTTCTCCAGCGAGACGCAGGCGGTCAGTTCGAACTCGGGGAACTTGTCACCGACAGTGAGCACACGCTCTCCTTGCAGCGAAGAGACACCTGTTTGGTACAGGTGTCTCCCTTGGGTTGGACCTTACCGATCCTGGCACAGGCTGCATTGATACGGGAAATAGCTACACTCGGTCCGGTTGATCGGAGAGTGCTATCAGTGACCGTAAGTAAGAGGAGACAGCCCAGTCTCGCCCAGCTGCGTGCCTTCGCGGCCGTCGCCGAGCACCTCCATTTCCGGGACGCGGCGGCCGCGATCGGCATGAGCCAGCCCGCCCTGTCCGGTGCCGTCTCCGCCCTGGAGGAGTCACTCGGAGTGACGCTGCTGGAGCGCACCACCCGCAAGGTGCTGCTCTCGCCCGCCGGGGAGCGGCTGGCCGTACGCGCGAAGGCCGTCCTGGCGGAGGTCGCCGCGCTGATGGAGGAAGCCCAGGCGGTGCGGGCCCCGTTCACGGGTGCCCTCCGCCTCGGCGTCATCCCCACCGTCGCGCCGTACCTCCTGCCGACCGTGCTGCGGCTCGTCCACGACCGCTATCCGCACCTCGACCTCCAGGTGCACGAGGAGCAGACCGCGAGCCTGATCGACGGCCTCGCCACGGGCCGCCTGGACCTGCTGCTGCTCGCCGTCCCCCTCGGTGTGCCCGGCGTCGCCGAACTCCCGCTCTTCGACGAGGACTTCGTGCTCGTCACCCCGCTCGATCACCGGCTCGGCGGCCGCGAGGGCATCGCGCGCGAGGCGCTCAAGGAGCTGAACCTGCTGCTTCTCGACGAGGGACACTGCCTGCGCGACCAGGCCCTCGACATCTGCAGGGAGGCAGGCCGGGCGGACGCTCCCGTGACCACGACGGCGGCCGGGCTGTCCACGCTGGTGCAGCTCGTCGCGGGCGGGCTGGGAGTGACCCTGCTGCCGCGGACCGCCCTCAAGCTGGAGACGACCCGCAGCAGCCAGCTCCTCACCGGGTACTTCGCGGACCCGGCACCCACCCGCCGCGTCGCCCTCGCCATGCGTGCCGGAGCGGCGCGGGCGAATGAGTACGAGGAGCTCGCGGTGGCCCTGCGCGATGCCCTGCGGCCGCTGCCGGTACGGGTGTGGCGACAGGGCCGCTGATGTGTTCGGGCGAACCCGGGTGCCAATTGCTCAAATGGACGTCCGACAAAGCGCCTTGAAAAGCGGAAGACTTCATCTTCCGTCAGGTAGTGCGACTCTCGGAGAGACGGCCGCCCACACTGGTACACATACTCCCTCAGTGCTACGCACCACGCGTATGTGCGAAATTCGCGTATCAAGGGGAGTGATGGCGGGCATTCGGGATTCCCTTGACCGGGACGGCTACGAGCGACTGTCGGGGGCCCTCTCCGAGGTCGCGACGGGCTTGTGCACGGGGGAACTGCGGGTGTCGGGCCGGCCCGGGGGAACCTTCCACTTCCGCGACGGGCTGGTGGTCGCCGTCGAGAGCCCGGGTGCACCGGGGCCGGACGTCCTGCTGCTGCGCTCGGGGCGGGTCACCGGTGAGCAGTGGGCCGAGCTGATGCGCGAGCCGGGGGCCGGGCGGTGGCCCGAGAACGGGCTGGTCAGCCATGGGTACGCGGGGTCGGTGCAGCTCCGGGTCGTATCGATGATGGCGATGCAGGACGCGGTCTTCGCGGTCCTCGCCGGCCGGGTGGAGGGGTGCGAGGCGCTCGGCGAGGGGCACCCGCTCGCGCCGGTACCGTACGGCGAGACGCCGGCGCGGCTGCTTCAGGAGGCCACCAGGAAGCTGGCCGCGCTGGCGGCGTTACCCCGGGCCGTGCTGCCCGACGGCGCGCGGCTGGTACCGGCGCCGGCAACCGACGACGAGCTCCGGTGGCTTCCGCCCTCCCAACGGGAGCTGCTGTCCCACGCCGACGGCCGCCGCACCGGCCGCGACATGGCCTTCAGAACCGGCCGCAGCGTGTACACGGTCACCGTCGAGCTGTCCCGCATGCTCCAGGAAGGGCGCCTGACCTTCCCCTCCGGACATACCCCCGTGACGACGGGCGTCCCGTTGGCCGGGCTGCTGCCCAGGGTGCCGGACACGTCGACCCGACCGGCCGCCTGTCGCACGCCACACATACCGCCCCAAGTGCTGTCCGCACTGTCGTCAGCTGTGGCCAAGTCGTCAGAAGCCGCCTCCCGAAACCTGGACACCCCCACCTCGGTCCCGGACACCACCCCCATCCCGGCCGTCGTGCCGGACCCAGCGGCTTCCCGGAATCTGCCTCGGCGGCGGCCGGGGGCCAGTGGCATCACCGAGACTCTCGGACCCAGCAGGAACGGGACGAGTTGGAAAGGGTTCTTCCGTCTGCGCAGTCGCATCCGCCCGTCCGAGACCGGTGTCTGAGGCGTCGCGGACGAAGAACCGTCGCGAGAAAGAGAGACGGCGCCGGCCGTGGGATCGGACACGCACCGCCCGGCGCCAGGGAGTTCACCACATGGATCACGAAGCATTGGCCCTGGAGATCCGCGGCCTGCGCGAGCAAGTGACCGGCATCACCGACACGGCCGTGGCAGCCGCCGACGGCCTGCTCATCGCGGCGGACACAGCGGAGACCATCGACGCCGAGAGCCTCGCCGCCATCGCCGCCGCCGGCTTGGGCATCGCCCGGCGCGCGGCCGAGGCGACCGGCCGGGGCACGCTCCGCAAGACCGTCG
Organism: Streptomyces sp. NBC_01092; assembly: GCF_045039535.1. NCBI lineage: Bacteria > Bacillati > Actinomycetota > Actinomycetes > Kitasatosporales > Streptomycetaceae > Streptomyces > Streptomyces sp. NBC_01092. The sequence goes on from NZ_CP108659.1 coordinate 6,862,226, forward strand.
CCTACGGCAGCCACGGCTGCGCCGCCTTCTACGCAGTCGGCGACACCGCCCTCATGGTCGTCCTCGGCGACGAGGGCATCGACCTCGACCGGCTCCATCAGGAGACGCAGCCCGCCCTGCGGCGTATCGGTGCCCTCCTGGCCGCGACGGCACCAGTAGACGGAAGGGCGTGATCCCATGGCCTCGAAGCGGATGAACGCCGGTTTCTCGGACCGGGTCATGTCCCTGGTGAAGGCGCTGCGCAGCGAGACACCCGACTGCGTCGCCTCCGGTGCGGTCGATATGTCGACCGGGATGCTGCTGTCGTACGAGACGGTGGAGTCCCACCCGGCGGAGGTTCTGGACCTGTTGGCGGGGGCGACGCTCGACCTGTTCCAGGGGCGTACGGTCGTGACGATCGAGGACATCTTCAAGGAGCGCCGCGGCATCGAGACCGACCAGCACTACTTCCAGGAGATCCTGGTCAACAGCGAAAACCTGACGCACCTGTTCCTGCGCATGAACGATCAGCAGGACGTCGTGGCCGTCGCCGTGTGCCGCAAGACCGTCAACGTGGGCATGCTCTTCGCCCAGGCCAGACGCGTGATGCGGGAGCACGGCGGGCTGTGACGGACGTACGGTGCGGTGGTCCGCCCCCGCGGGAGCGGACCACCGCACCGGGTCCTCACCCGGTCCGGCTACTCCGTGCGCAGCCCGTCCGGACGCATCAGCCGCAGCAGCGGCGGCAGGCTGAGCAGGGTCACCGCGAGGACGACGCCGGCGCCGATGCCGGTCATCGCCAGCACGCTCGCCCAGTCGACGCTCACCGCCGTGCCGACCATCTTCAGCAGGACGGCGCCCAGCGTCAGCCCCACGACCGACGCCAGCAGCAGCCCCAGCGCGATCGGGATCGCCGTCTGCCACAGCACCGAAAGGCTCAGGGTGCGGCGCCGGGTGCCGAAGGCGACCAGGGACGACAGCAGCTTCTTGCGTTCGCGCAGCTGCTCCAGCTGGGAGACCAGCAGGCTCGCGCCGATCAGCAGCAGGACGCAGGTGGCGCCGACGAACAGCCCGTTGCGGACGGCGCGGAACTCCAGGGACTGCCGACTGGAAGCCATCGTGAACACGTTCGCCAGCGGGTCCAGCCGCGCGGCGCTGTTGCGCGCGTGGTCGGTGGCGTCCGGCACCGACGGGTCCAGCGAGAGGAACACCTCCTGGGACAGGCCGGACTCCGCCCCCTCGGGCAGCGCGCCCGGGGTGAACAGCAGGCCGCCGCGCGCGTAGCCGGTCGGATCCTCGCGCTGCTGTGCCGTCCTGATGCCGGTGGGCACCTTCCAGGGTGCCGTGTGGCTCGTCATCCCGCTGTAGGCCGGATCGAAGTACAGGGTGTCGCCCGGCTTGGCCAGCTTCTTCGTGTCTTCGTCGTACGCGCCGCCGAGAATCTGGAAGGTGTCCCCGTCCCGGCAGGACGTCACACGAGCCACCTCACGCAGCTCGGCGCAACTGCCGACGGCCACTTCCAGCGAGTTCTCGGGTTCCTTCGCCCGATCTCCGAGGCTGCCCAGCGAAACGGCCGACGCCCGGCGCACGCCCTCGGTCTGCCTCAGCTCCCCGGCGACCTCGCTCAGCGGGACGTCACCGTGCACGGAGACCGTCATCTGGGCCCGGTTCAGGTCGTTGCCGGTCTGCTCGGTGTAGTCGCCCTCGACCCCGGCGAACAGCATCTGCAACGCGATCGCCCCGGCCACCGCGACCGCGATGCCATTGACCATGCGGGCGGCCGTGCCACTGCTCAACTGGAGCCTGCGGACCGCCAGTTGCCAGGAGACCGAGCCGGAGTTCAGCCGGGCCACCACGGCCTCGACGAGCCAGGGCAGCAGCGTGGTGATGCCGACCAGCAGCAGCACGGTGCCGCCGATCACCATCCACTCGTTGAAGTTCCCGTTGTCGTTGCCCTGCCCCACCATCGGGTACAGCAGCGCGAGACCGGCCAGCGGCAGCAGCAGCCGCCACCACAGCCGGCGGCGCGGCGGCTTCGCGGCACGGACCACACCGAGCGGCTCGATGACGACCCCGCGCAGCGCGAACAGCGTCACCAGGACGGCCGCGGCCGGTACGGCGACGGCGACCAGCAGGGCGAGCGCGAGCGACGGGTTGAGGTCGCTCGTGAACACGCTGATGTTGCGCACCTGCATCAGGGTCGCCAGCTGACGCCCCGCCAGGAAGAATCCGGTGCCGAGGACGAGCCCGAGCAGCGCCCCGGCGAGCGCCTCGCCGGCGGCGACCCGGCGCGCCATCCCTCCGTCCGCGCCGACCAGCCGGAGCGCCGCGAGCCGACGGTCCCGGCGCTCGCCGCCGAAGCGTACGGCCGCGGCGATGAACACTCCGACCGGCAGCAGCAGCACCACGAAGACGATCATGACGAGCAGGATCAGGATCGGATCCATCTCCTCGTCCTGAACCCCCGAGGAGGGCCCGAAGTAGTCGATGCGCTCGACGTAACCGCCGGCAAGGTTGTCCGCGAGCCCCGAGGCGCCCGCGTAGTAGGCGAGTTCGGCGGGCCCGACGAGCCCGGCCTGTTCGATGGTGCCGGTGATCCGGTAGGGGATGCGCTCGCGCAGCAGCTTGCCGGAGTCGGACTCCAGCAGCTTCTTCAGCGCGGGCGAGGCGATCATCTCGCCCTTCGCGGGGAACTTCTCGACACCCGGCGGCAGCGGCGCCCGCGCGCCCTCGGGCTCCAGGAGTCGGCCGCGTACGTCCTTGTCGCGGAACGTGGTCTCGGAATTGGCGATGACCAGCGTGTTGTCCGCCTTGGGCAGCACCTCGCCGCTGTACGTGAAGTCGTCCCGGGCGGCTCCGCGCCGGTCGCGCTCGGTGAGCGCGCTCGGCACGGCGGTCGTGAGCAGCAGCAGCGCCACCCCGAGTCCGACCCCGACGGCAGTCAGCAGGGCACGGACCCAGCCCTCACGTCCGCCGGCGAAGGCGAACCGGACCCCCATGCCCAGATCCCTGACCCACTGACCCGTGCTCATACGACCCGCTCCATGTCCCGGGACTTGCCGTCCCGTACGACGATCTCGCGGTCGGAGTATGCGGCGACCCGTGCCTCGTGCGTGACGAGGACGACGGCGGCGTTGGTCGACCGGGCGGCGTCCGTCAGCAGCTCCATCACGCGCTCGCCGTTGAGGGAGTCGAGCGCGCCGGTCGGCTCGTCGGCGAACAGCACGCGCGGGCCCGTGACCAGCGCGCGGGCCACGGCGACGCGCTGCCCCTGACCGCCGGAGACCTCGCCGGGCCGCTTCTTGCCCAGGTCGTCGACCTCCAGCCGCTCCATCCAGGTCAGGGCGGTGCGCTCGGCCTCCTTGCGGGAGGTCCCGTTGAGACGCAACGGAAGGGCCACGTTCTCCACGCAGGTGAGCTCGGGCACGAGCTGCCCGAACTGGAAGACGAACCCGAACTCGGAGCGTCTGAGGGCGCTGCGCTGGGCGTCGTTCATGGTGGCCATCTCGCGCCCGTTGTAGGTGATGGACCCCGAGTCGGGCGGCACGATTCCGGCGAGGCAGTGCAGCAGTGTCGACTTGCCGGAGCCGGACGGGCCCATGACGGCGACGACCTCGCCGGGATGGATGGAGAACTCGGCGCCGTCGAGGGCGACGGTCGGGCCGTAGGCCTTGTACAGCCCGTCGGCCGCGAGCAGGGAACCGGGAGGAGGAGTCACTTGGTCACCACCTCGGCGAGCTTGTCGAGGCGCGCGGCGGTCAGTTCCAGCCAGCGCAGGTCGGCCTCGAGGTGGAACAGGGCGTGGTCGCAGATCAGCTGGTCGGCCAGATCGCCCTTGCGCTTGCGGTCGGTGAGGATGCGCATCATGCGCAGGTGCTCGGCGCGCTGGGTGTCGAGGATGTCGGCGGCGTTGCGCCGGGTGAGCAGGGCGAGGACGACCTTGGTGTACAGGGTCGACTGGAGGTACGGCTCCGGCTTCTCGGGCGTCGCCAGCCACCGCTGTACGTCGGTGATCCCGGCGTCGGTGATGGCGTACCGCTTGCGCTCGGGCCCGCCGCCGGGCTCGATCCCGTCGACTTCGACGAGCCCGTTCTTCAGCAGCCGGGACATCGTCGAGTAGACCTGGCCGTAGTGCAGCGGCCGGTCGTGACCGAACTTCTCGTCAAAGGCCCGCTTCAGGTCGTAGCCGTGACGGGGGCCCGATTCCAGGAGCCCTAGGAGGGTGTGACCGATGGACATGGCCAGGACACTACACGGGGTGTATACGCCCCATGTATACGCGGAGTGTGTAGATCATGGCGGGGGGTGTGAAGGCGCAGGTGGGGGCCGAATGTCACGGTTCTGCTACTGAGGCTCGGGTGGTTTCGCCGGAGGGCGGCCCCGGCGGGGAATCGGCTTGGTCTCACCCGGCAGACGCCCCGCCTCCGCGAGAGCGCGCCGCAGCAGGAACTCGATCTGCGCGTTGGCCGAGCGCAGCTCGTCCCCCGCCCACCGCGCCAGCGCCTCGTACACGGACGGGTCCAGCCGCAGCAGCACCTGCTTGCGCTGCTGCGGCCGACGCTGAGGGGCTGAACCCTCGGAGGGAACCGTCACTGGTAGAGCGTCCCGGTGTTGAGGACCGGCTGCGGGGCCCGGTCACCGCACAGCACCACCATCAGGTTCGACACCATCGCCGCCTTCCGCTCGTCGTCCAGCTCCACGATGTCCCGCTCCGAGATCCGCGCGAGCGCCGCCTCGACCATGCCCACCGCTCCGTCGACGATCTGCCGCCGGGCCGCGACGACCGCCCCGGCCTGCTGTCGCTGGAGCATCGCGGAGGCGATCTCGGGAGCGTACGCGAGGTGCGTGAAGCGCGACTCGATGATCTGTACACCGGCCGCCTCCACGCGCGCGTGCAGTTCGAAGGCGAGCTTCTCGGTGATCTCCTCGGCGTTGCCGCGCAGCGAGAGGCCGCCCTCGTCGTGGGCGTCGTAGGGGTACTCGATGGCGATGTGCCGCACGGCCGCTTCCGTCTGGGTGGCCACGAACGCGAGGTAGTTGTCCACCTCGAACTCGGCCTGCGCGGTGTCCTCGACCCTCCACACCACGACCGCGGCGAGCTCGATCGGATTGCCGTAGGCGTCGTTGACCTTCATTACGGCCGTCTCGTGGTTGCGCACGCGGGTCGAGATCCGCGTACGGGACGTGAGGGGGTTCACCCAGCGCAGCCCGTCCTGCCGGATCGTCCCCCGGTACCGCCCGAAGAGCTGGACGACCCGCGCCTCGCCCGGCGCGACCATGTTCAGTCCGCACATGGCCAGGACCGAGGCGATGAAGACGACGATGCCGAAGATGACCAGCGCCGCCACCCCGCTGCCGCCGGACACGGTTCCGGCGGCGACGAGAGCCCCCACGCCGAGCAGCAGCCCGACCAGGCCGAGCAGCAGGGCGAGCCCGCCGCTGATGCTGCGCGCCGTGAACTCCCGTACGCGTGGCGCGGGTATGTCGGGCACGTCGGTGATGGCGGATGTGGCGTCGCTCTTGTTGTTCGACATGGGTGGTGTCCCCCGTTTCCTTCGGAAGCCGCAGTGGGTATCCACTAGCTTCGGTCTAGCTAAGTGATATCACTTTACCTCGCCCGGGCAACCCTATGCACCCCTCAGTCGTCGGTTCCGGTGGGACAGGTGCTGATTGTCACGTCCGTAAAAGACCGGATCGGCCGGTCTTTGTCACATCGTGCGGTGTTAGCTTTCTGAGCTGACCTGAGCGGCGAACCTGTGTGGCACCAGTGCACACAAGAACGAAGCGGAGCGGAACGGACCCATGGGACGAGCGGAAGAGAGACGAGCACGGCAGCGCGGTGGCCGCCGCGCTGCGCCCCGGCGTTCGTCCGGGACGCCGTCGAACACCGAGGGCAGCCCGTCGACCACCGTCATCGGCGCACCGTCGGCCGCGGCCGGAGGCCGCGCGGCCGCCCGGCGTGCGGCCAAGGGCGGCGGCAAGGGCGCTGACGGCAAGGGCCGAATACGCCGGCTGTTCACGTGGAAGAAGATCCTCGGCACGTTCCTCGGGTTCTGCCTGCTCGCCATCGGTGCCTTCATCGCGCTCTACCTCGCGGTGGACGTGCCCACGGACAACGCCGCCGCCCAGGCCGCGCAGCGCCAGAGCAACGTCTACAAGTACAGCGACGGCAAGACGACCCTGGCCCGCGACGGCGAGGTCAACCGCGAGATCGTGGACCTGTCCAAGGTGCCGAAGAAGGTCCAGCGCACCTTCGTCGCGGCTGAGAACAAGACGTTCTACAACGACAACGGCATCGACCTGAAGGGCACCACCCGCGGTGTGCTCAACACGCTGATGGGCAAGGGCGCGCAGGGTGGTTCGACCATCACCCAGCAGTACGTCAAGAACTACTACCTCAGCCAGGAGCAGACGGTCAGCCGCAAGCTCAAGGAGATCGTCATCTCCCTGAAGGTCGACCGCCAGATGTCCAAGGACGACATCCTCGCCGGCTACATCAACACCAGCTACTACGGCCGCGGCGCCTACGGCATCCAGGCCGCCGCCCAGGCCTACTACCGCGTCGACGCCGAGAGGCTCACCGTCGAGCAGGGCGCGTACCTCGCCGCGCTGCTCCAGGCGCCGAGCCAGTACGACTGGCAGGCGGCGTCCGAAACCGGCAGGAAGCTGGTCACGGCCCGCTGGAACTACGTCCTGGACAACATGGTCGAGGAGGGCTGGCTGAGCAAGGCGGAGCGCCAGGGCATGACGGAGCTCCCGCAGCCGAAGGAGCCCAAGCCCACCGCCGGTCGTGAGGGCCAGAAGGGCTATCTGATCGAGCTCGCCAACCGTCAGCTGGAGGACCAGCTGATGGAGGAGAAGGGTTTGACCCGCTCCCAGGCCGAGGCCGCGGTCGAGGACCAGGGCTGGACCATCACCCTGAACATCGACAAGAAGAAGCAGTCCGAGCTGGAGAAGGCCGTCAAGGCCCAACTGACCAGCAAGCTGGACAACAAGAAGCGCAAGGTCGACGCGAACGTCCAGGCCGGCGCGGTCTCCGTCGATCCCAAGACGGGGAAGATCGTCGCCTTGTACGGCGGCGTGGACTACTTCAAGCACTACACGAGCAACGCGACCCGCACCGACTACCAGCCCGCCTCCACGTTCAAGCCGGTGATCCTGGCCGCCGCTCTGGAGGAGAGCGCCGAGACCCGGTCCGGCAAGCCGATCACCGCGAGCACCGTCTACGACGGCACCAGCAAGCGCCCGGTCCTGGACGCCGACGGCAACAAGGTCGGCTTCGCGCCCGAGAACGAGGACGACCGGGACTACGGCGACATCACCGTCCAGACGGCGATGAACAAGTCTGTCAACTCCGTCTTCGCGCAGCTGGGCGTGGACGTCGGCATGAAGAACGTCATGGACGTGGCCGGCCAGCTCGGCATGGACACCGCCAAGGAACAGGCCGTGCCCGCGCAGACCCTGGGCACCATGGGCGCGAGCCCGCTGCAGATGGCCGGGGTGTACGCAACCCTCGACAACCACGGCAAGCAGGTCACGCCCGGCATCCTCAAGAAGGCCGAGCACAACAGCACCACGGTCGCCATTCCCGACCCGATCGGCGAGCAGGTCATCAGCCCCGAGGCCGCGGATACCGTGACCTCGGTCCTGACCGGCGTGGTCGACGACGGTACGGCCCAGCAGTCCGTGGCGAACAACCCCAAGCGCAACGGCCAGAAGGTCGCCGGCAAGACGGGTACCTCCGACGACAACAAGTCGGCCTGGTTCACCGGCTACACGCCCGACCTGGTCACCTCGGTGGGCCTGTTCGGCGAGGACGCCAAGACCCACGCCCAGACGAAGATGTACGGCGCCGGCGGCTTCGACCGCGTCAACGGCGGTGGCTTCCCGGCGCAGATCTGGTCGGCGTACATGTTCGGGGTGACGGACCCGGACGCCAGGTTCGACCTCGACACCGACCAGGGCGCGGCGGTCCAGCCGACGTGGACGCCGACGCCGAGTCAGGAGCCGACGACCGAGGAGCCGACGGAGGAGCCGACGACGGAGGAGCCGTCGGAGACCCCGACGACGGAGGAGCCGACGGAGGAGCCGACGACCGAGGAGCCGACGGAGACCCCGACGACCGAGGAGCCGACGGACGACCCGACCTCCACGCCGACGGACGACATCACCCTGGACCCGGTCAGACCGGGAAACAACCGGTAGGACAGCGCTCTTCAGGGGCGCGGGGAACTGCGCGACCAGCCACGATGCACCCGCATCCGGCGATCCGCAGTTCCCCTACGGCGCTCAGCTGCGGTTCAACTCGAACCAGACGACCTTGCCGGTGCTCAGCCGCGTGGCTCCCCACCGTCGAGCGAGCCGGTTGACGAGGTACAGCCCCCGCCCACCCTCGTCCGTGGCGCGGGCCTGCCGCAGCCGCGGCAACTGCGGCACATCGTCACCGACCTCGCAGCGCAGCACATCGGTCCTGAGCAGCCGCAGCGTCACCGGCCGCGTGGCGTACCGCACGGCGTTCGTCACGACCTCGCTGACCAACAGCTCGACGGAGTCGGTGAGTTCCTCGAGTCCCCAGCGCGCCAGGGCACGCCGGGCCAGCCGCCGGGCACGGCCCGGTGCGGCGTCCTCCGGCTCCAGGAACCAGTACGCCACGTCGCTCGGCGCGATCCCGTCGAAGCGGGCCGCGAGCAGCGCGATGTCGTCGTCCCGGTCGCCCGGCCCGAGCATGTCCAGCACCTCGTCGCACAGGGCTTCCAGCGGCGGCGGATGGTCCGGCCCGGTCAGCTGGGCGGTCGCGGCGAGCTTCTCGCGCAGCTGTTCTATGCCGGTCCATACGTCGCGCAGGCGGGACTCGACCAGGCCGTCGGTGTAGAGAAGCAGGGTCGCCCCGGCCGGCGCGTCCAGCTCCACGGCCTCGAAGTCCACGCCGCCGACGCCGATCGGCGCGCCCGCGGGCACGCGCAGTACCTCGGCCCGGCCGCCCAGGTGCAGCAGGACGGGCGGGGGATGGCCGGCGTTGGCGATGGTGATGCGGTGCGATACCGGGTCGTAGACCGCGTAGAGGCAGGTCGCCATGCGGTCGGTGCCCAGGCGCTGGGCCTGTTCGTCGAGGTGGTGCAGGACCTCCTGCGGGGGCAGGTCGAGGCCGGCGAGGGTCTGGGCCGTCGTGCGCAGCTGGCCCATGATCGCCGCCGACGTCATGGAGTGGCCCATGACGTCGCCGACCACGAGGGCGACCCGGCTGCCGGGCAGCGGGATCGCGTCGTACCAGTCGCCGCCGACCCGGGCGGTCTCGGCCGCCGGGAGGTAGCGGGACGCCAGCCGTACGCCGGTCGGGCGGGGGAGCGTCTCGGGCAGCATGGTGCGCTGGAGCTCGTCCGCGATGTACGCCTCACGGCCGTACAGCACGGCCTTGTCGATGCCGAGCGCGCTGTGCGTGGCCAGCTGGGCGGCGACGAGGAGGTCGTCGGGCTCGAAGGCGAGGCGGTCCGGGCGGCGCAGGAAGACCGCGGCGCCGATGACACGGCGGCGCCCGCGCAGCGGGGCGAGGATCGCGCGCTGGCCGTCGGGGATGATCAACTCGCCGTCGTCGCCGAGGAGTTCCGGCAAGGCGGCGCGGGCGGCGGGAGCGTCGGCGAACACGGGGCGTACCCCGCGCAGCACCTCGGCGAGCGCGCCGCCGGGCCGCACCTCGCACAGCTCGGCGGTGAGGGCGGACAGTTCGGAGAGCTCGGTCGGCTCCGGCTGCTGCTGTGCGGGGAGGAAGCCGTTCTCGCTGTCCCGGTCCTCGGGGATGCGGTCGGTGCGGCGCAGCCGCAGCACCACGGGGCCGGTGGGCCGCTCGTCGCCGACCGGCAGGGGGTCGCGCAGGTAGACGAGGATCGCGTCGGAGAAGGTCGGCACGGTCGCCCGGCACAGCCCCATCACGATCTCGTCCAGGTCGATGCCGCGGGCGATGCGCCGGGTGGCGGCGCCCACGAAGCGCAGCCGGTCACCGTCGCGCCGCATGGGCGTGGGCCGGCCCGGCTGCACGCCGCCCTGACCGGTGCGCCGCTCGGCGGACGTCTGCGACTGCTCGGTGCCGGGCTGCGGCGGGATGGCCTCCGGAACGGGCCGCGGCCGGTGGGTGTCGGGCTCGGCGGCGACGGAGGGCTGAGAGTGCTCGGGGCCGTTGCCGGCGATGACTGGGGGCTCCTTGCTCGGGCCGGACGGTGCGGTGGTGCCCGGCGTGGAGGGGGTGTCTCCGGTGCGCGCCTGCGCGGGTAAGGCGGTGCCGCCGCCGGGGGTGTGGGGCGGCGTGGAGTGCGTCGTCGACGGTGTCGAGGTACGCACGAGCGCCCCGCGGGACTCCGCGGGGTCGACGCCCGTCTCGGGGCGTTCGAAGGAGGTCGGCTGCTCCGTCACGCCTTTCGAATCCATCCGTCCGGGGCTGCGCGCCGCGCGCACAGTTCGTCCCGCCGAGACTCCGATACCCGGAATACATGCCCCAGGAACGGAATCCCCGCGTGGCCAGAGGCAGTTCCTGTGCTGCCGGTGGAGCGTCTGCCCGTCCAGGCGTCGCCCTGGTAACCCTCGCTCACGTCCTGCCGCCCCTCGGTGACGATCGGTCAAGCCCGGCGCGCACTCCGGTAGTTGCCCTTGTGCGCCCTTGCGGAGGACGATCCTACGTTTGTTGCCCGGGGGCGCATCAAGGGTCTCATGAGGACATGTGCGCGGGCGTGCGATCCCAGTCCTCAGGCAAAGAAGGTACAGCCCAGGAGGGATCCGGGCGCCAGTTCTGCCAGCCGTCGGCGAACGGCGGCCCCCAGACGCGGATCACCTCCACCGCGTCGTGGCCCGCCCGGCGCACCCGCGCGGCCAGCTCCTCGTCCACCAGCCCGTCCCGCTGGGCCTGCGCGAACTCGTCCTCGTCCCGCCAGTGCCAACTGCGGTCCGGGTGCACGGAGATGTCGAGGAAGTGGTCCTCGGAGTCCACTCCGCCCGCCCAACGGGCCAGCGGCTCCTCAAGATTCACGTACCAGTTCTTGAACCGCCATCCGGGATCCCAGAACAACCACACCGACCACGGCTCACCGGGCCGCGCGAGCTTCAGCACACCCGTCCCGAACCACCGGTCGCGCTGCACGGAACGCGGCTTGGTGTACCGGGTCTCCAGGGGCTCCTGGTGCACCGACGTCCCGTCGGCGAGCACCGGTTTCACACACTCCGTGCCCGGAGCGAGCCAGACGGCGAGGACCTCCTGGTCGTCGCGTACGACGGTGACGGGACGCGCGATGTGGAAGCGACGGCCGGCGTTCTCCCGGTACCGCCACAGGATCTGTGTCCCGGGCGTCCAGAACTCCGTCGATCCGCCCGCTTCCACTTCCGTCGTCATCGCTCCACCGTCTGCCATGAACAGATATTAGGTGCCACAGGCATACGACGCTGCGGCGCCCGTCACGGTTCACGCGGCCGTGATCATCGGTTACGGCCGTGTCATCCGCAGGACGTCGAGGGCCTCGTCCAGCTGCTGGAGCGTGAGGTCGCCACGCTCTACGTACCCGCCCTCCAGGACGACTTGGTGAATCGTCCGGCGCTCCGCCAGCGCCTTCTTGGCGACCTTGGCGGCCTCCTCGTACCCGATGTACTTGTTGAGCGGCGTGACCACGGAGGGTGACGACTCGGCGTACTCCCGGGCCCGTTCGCGGTGGGCGACGACGCCGTCGACGGTGCGGTCGGCGAGGAGTCGGGAGGCGTTCGCGAGGAGCCGGATCGACTCCAGGACGTTCTTCGCGATCACCGGAAGCATCACGTTCAACTCGAAGTTGCCGGCGGCGCCGGCGGTGGCCACCGTGGCGTCGTTGCCGACCACCTGCGCGGCGACCATGAGCACGGCCTCCGGGATGACCGGGTTGACCTTGCCGGGCATGATCGACGACCCGGGCTGGAGGTCCGGGAGGCTGATCTCGGCGAGCCCGGTCCGCGGCCCGCTCGCCATCCACCGCAGGTCGTTCGCGATCTTCGTCAGCCCGACCGCGATGGTCCGCAGCTGTCCGCTGGTCTCGACGATGCCGTCCCGCGCGCCCTGCGCCTCGAAGTGGTCGCGTGCCTCGGTGAGCGCCAGCCCCGTGGCGCGGGCCACCTCCTCGATGACGGCGGCGGAGAAGCCGGGGGGCGTGTTGATGCCGGTGCCCACCGCCGTGCCGCCGAGGGGGAGTTCGGCGAGGCGGGGGAGGGAGGCCTGGAGCCGCTCGACCCCGTACCGCACCTGGGCGGCGTACCCGCCGAACTCCTGCCCCAGCGTCACGGGCGTCGCGTCCATGAGATGGGTCCGCCCCGACTTCACGACGTCGGCGAACTCCTCGGCCTTGCGCTCCAGGGACGAGGCGAGGTGCTCCAGCGCCGGGATCAGATCACGGGTGACGGCGGCGGTGGCGGCGATGTGGATCGAGGAGGGAAAGACGTCGTTGGAGGACTGCGAGGCGTTCACGTGATCATTGGGGTGGACGTCCCGCCCGAGCCGCTCGGTCGCGAGGGTGGCGATGACCTCGTTGGTGTTCATGTTGGACGAGGTCCCGGACCCGGTCTGGAAGACGTCGACCGGGAAGTGCTCGTCCCACTGCCCCCCGGCGACTTCGGCGGCCGCGTCCTCGATGGCCTCGGCGATGTCCTTGTCGAGCACCCCGAGCCCCGCGTTCACCTTGGCGGCGGCGCCCTTGATCCGGGCGAGGGCCTCGATGTGGGCCCGCTCGATGCGCTGGCCGGAGATGGGGAAGTTCTCGACGGCCCGCTGGGTCTGCGCCCGCCACTTGGCTTCGGCCGGGACGCGTACCTCGCCCATGGAGTCGTGCTCGATGCGGTATTCGCTCATGCCTGTATCAGCGATCGGGGCGGCGGGGATGTTCCGCGCTTGGGCCGCCCGTGTGGCGGTGTCTGTGGCCCGTATGCCGATCGGCCGCTGTGACCGGGGTCTCACCCGGCGCGTGCGGCAGATCGGGCGGCGACCGCGTCGAGGACGGGTGACAGGAAGGGAGGAGGAGTGTGGAGACGGACTTCCACGGTTTCGTCGCCGCTCGGTCGGCCGCGCTGTTCCGGGGCGTCCTCGTCCTGACGGGCAACCGAGACGCGGCCGAGGACCTGGTCCAGGAGACCCTGGAGCGGGCCTGCCGCAAGTGGCGCACGATCTCGGCCAAGGACGCCCCGGACGCCTACGTACGGCGGATCATGGTGAACCTGGCCAAACGACCGCCGGCGCCGCTTCCGCCGTACGGTGCCGCAGGCGGACGGCCCCGACCGGGCCGCTCCCGGCGACGAGTACGGACAGGTCGACAGCAGGGACCAGTTGGTGCGTGCGCTGCAGCAACTGCCCATGCGGATGCGGACGGTCGTGGTGCTGCGCTATTTCCACGACCTGTCCGACGCCGAGATCGCGGCCGACCTGGACATCTCGCCGAGCACGGTGGCCACCTCGGTCGCCGGTGGCTCGAATCCGGCGTCGAACCTCAGCAGCACGGTCACCAAGAGCGACGCCGCCACCTTGCTCTACGCCTTCTCCGACGGGCAGACCCTCCCGATCGAGGGCCGGCACCTGGAGGACGCCAAGGCGTACCTGCCGGGCTCGGTGATCGCGGTGGACCCACACACCCCGAAACCGTCAGCCCCGGCGACACGGTCAACCTGACCCGTCCGACGTTTGAGGACGAGGCCGTTCAGGCCGACGGGGGTCCAGGGGGCGGAGCCCCCTGGATGGGGGTCCCCCTGCTCGAGCGAAGCCGAGAGCTTGGGGGAGGGACGGGTAGGGGCGGCGGGGGCGACCCCTACCCGCCGCACCGCAGGTATTACGCCAGCCCAGGCCCCCGCACCGGAATCGACGTGAACGTCGGCGCCGGCGCCGGATCCTGGAAGAAGTCGTTGCCCTTGTCGTCGACCACGATGAACGCCGGGAAGTCCTCGACCTCGATCTTCCAGACGGCTTCCATGCCGAGCTCCTCGTACTCGACGACCTCGACCTTCTTGATGCAGTCCTGGGCGAGCCGGGCCGCCGGCCCACCGATGGAGCCCAGGTAGAACCCGCCGTGCGCGTCGCACGCGTCCGTGACCTGCTTGCTGCGATTGCCCTTGGCGAGCATGACCTTGGAGCCACCGGCGGCCTGGAACTGTTCGACGTAGGAGTCCATACGACCGGCGGTGGTCGGACCGAAGGAACCCGACGCGTAACCCTCCGGCGTCTTCGCCGGACCGGCGTAGTACACCGGGTGATCCTTCAGGTACTGCGGCATCTCCTCACCCGCGTCCAGCCGCTCCTTGATCTTGGCGTGCGCGATGTCACGCGCCACGACCAACGGCCCGCTCAGCGAAAGCCGGGTCTTCACGGGGTACTTGGTCAGCTCGGCCAGGATGTCGTCCATCGGCTGGTTCAGGTCGATCCTGACGACGTCACCGTCGGCCTCGAGGTGCTCGTCCGTCGTCTCGGGAAGGAACCGCGCCGGGTCGGTCTCCAACTGCTCCAGGAAGACGCCCTCGGCGGTGATCTTCGCGACGGCCTGCCGGTCGGCCGAGCAGGACACGGCGATGGCGACGGGGCACGAGGCACCGTGCCGAGGCAGCCGCACCACCCGCACGTCATGGCAGAAGTACTTGCCGCCGAACTGCGCGCCGATCCCGATCTTCTGCGTCAGCTCGAAGACCTTCTCCTCCAGCTCCTTGTCCCGGAACCCGTGCCCGAGCGGCGAGCCCTCGGCCGGAATCTCGTCCAGGTAGTGCGCGGAGGCGTACTTGGCGGTCTTCAGCGCGTACTCGGCGGACGTACCGCCCACGACGATCGCCAGGTGGTACGGCGGGCAGGCGGCCGTACCCAGCGAACGGATCTTCTCCTCCAGGAACTTCATCATGGAGGCCTCGTTCAGGACGGCCTTCGTCTCCTGGTAGAGGAACGACTTGTTGGCGGAGCCGCCGCCCTTCGCCATGAACAGGAACTTGTAGGCGCCGCCGTCCGTGGCGTACAGCTCGATCTGCGCGGGGAGGTTGGAGCCGGTGTTCTTCTCCTCCCACATGGTGAGCGGAGCCATCTGCGAGTACCGCAGGTTGAGGTTCAGGTAGGCGTCGTAGATGCCCTTGCTGAGGGCCGCCTCGTCGCCGCCCTCGGTGAGCACGTTCTGCCCGCGCTTGCCCATGACGATCGCCGTACCGGTGTCCTGGCACATCGGGAGCACGCCGGCCGCCGCGATGTTCGCGTTCTTCAGCAGGTCCAGCGCCACGAACTTGTCGTTGCTCGACGCCTCGGGGTCGTCGATGATCCGCCGCAGCTGTGCCAGGTGGGCTGGGCGCAGATAGTGCTGGATGTCATGGATGGCCTCCTCGGCCAGCTTGCGCAGCGCCTCCGGCTCCACCTTGAGGAACGTCCGCCCGTCGGCCTCGACGGTGGAGACACCCTCGGAGGTCACCAGCCGGTACGGGATGGTGTCCTCTCCCATGGGGAGCAGATCGGTGTACGCGAACTCAGGCATGGCGCCCATTCCTCACTCGACAGACAGCGCGGCTGACCTCCATTGGCAGCGTCCACCAGCGTAGAACCTGCCACTGACGCCGAGCTTGTGAGGTAAGGCTCAGTTCGGCGGCCGGCAAATGATCCGGACGGGGGCTATCGCGATCTATCGTGTTTGGGTACGCTGCGTTCGTGGACCTTCAGAAGCAGACCGCACCCGCTGCCGCCACCGAACTCCGGGCCTCCGACGCCGACCGGGACCGGATCGCCGACATCCTGCGCGACGCCCTGGCCGAAGGGCGCGTCACCGCCGATGAGCACGCCGAGCGGGTCGAGGGTGCCCTGGCGGCCAAGACGGTCGGTGAACTGGAGGTGTTCATCCGGGACCTGCCGGCCGCACACCGCCGCGCCCCCCATGTCCCCGCCCCCGGCCGCCCCGCCCCGGGCGCGATCCCGGCCGAGCCCGACGACAACGTGGTGGCGGTCTTCAGCAGCGCCGTCCGCAAGGGCCGCTGGCGCGCGGGCCGCCGCATCCACGCGTACGCGATCTTCGGCAGCGTGGAGATAGACCTCAGCGAGGCGCTGTTCGAGTACCAGCAGGTCGTGATCCGGGCGATATCGGTCTTCGGCAATGTCGAGGTCCGCGTCCCGGAGAACGTCTCGCTGCGCGGCACCGGCGGCGGAGTGCTCGGCAACTTCGAGGTGGACCACCTCGACGCGGAGGACCCCGAGGCGCCGGTCGTCCATGTCGACGGCTGGGCCGTGCTGGGCAACATCGAGGGCAGGCCGAAACGGGGCAAGCTCGTCGCGGACATTCTCGACCGCGTCCAGCGCAAGGTCGACAAGGGTTTGCGTAAGCACCTGGATCGTTGACGGTTGCGAATCGGACCCCCCGACTCCGGCTTCCGGGCCGTTGGAGGGCCGCACAGTGGTGCGCAGGACCCCTCGAAATCCAGCGGTTCGGAACTCACTGCATAGGCGCGCGCACAGCGGGTAGACCTTGCTGCATCGTCTCTCGCTCGCGAAGCCGTCGTCAGGAGTAGACCGTGCTGCAACCGCCGCATTCGTCCCTGCAGGTAGCTGCCGTTCCGGCCCAGCGGGTGCCAGTGCGAGACAGGGACCAAGACGCCCCATGGCACACAGAGGCCGTGTGCCGCCGCGACGAGGCCGGCCTGTTCTTCGCCCCCTCCAAAGAACCCACAGCGGCCCGCCTCTCCCGTGAGGAGGCGGCCAAGCGGGTCTGCGCCCGCTGTCCCGTCATGGTCGAGTGCCGCGAACACGCGCTCCTCCAGCCCGAGCCGTACGGCGTCTGGGGCGGCCTCACCGCGGCGGAGCGCCGCGTGGTGCTGGCCCGGCGCCGCCGCCGCGACATGGAGCTGAAGAAGGCGGCGAGGGCGACGAACCGGATAGCGCAGGCGGGCTGACAAGCAAGAAACAGGGCGCCCCCTCCGCACCGGGGGCGCCCTGTTGGCTGCGCAATTCAGCAAGGGGCGTGGGAACGCCCCGGGTTCACTTCGCCCTGTCGAAGTCGATCGCGCTGTAGGCCCGCAGCTTGCTCAGCCGGTGCTCGGAGTCGATCCGCCGCACCGTCCCCGACTTCGACCGCATCACGATCGAGTCGGTCGTCGCGTTCTGCGACCGGTACCGCACACCCCGCAGCAACTCGCCGTCGGTGATCCCGGTCGCGACGAAGAACACGTTGTCCCCGGAGACCAGGTCGTCGGTCATCAGCACCCGGTCCAGATCGTGCCCGGCGTCGATCGCCCGCTGCCGCTCCTCGGCGTCCTTCGGCCACAGCTTGCCCTGGATGGTGCCGCCGAGGCACTTCACGGCACAGGCCGAGATGATCCCCTCGGGCGTACCGCCGATGCCGAGCAGCATGTCGACGCCGGTGCCCTCGCGCAGCGCGTAGATCGACCCGGCGACATCGCCGTCGGAGATCAGCTTGATGCGCGCGCCGGCGTCCCGGATCTCCTTGATGATGCCCTCGTGCCGGGGCCGGTCGAGGATGACGACGGTGACGTCCTCGGGCGTGGACCGCTTGGCCTTCGCGACCCGGCGGATGTTCACGGACACGGGCGCGTCGATGTCGACGAAGTCGGCGGCCTCGGGGCCGGTGACCAGCTTGTCCATGTAGAAGACGGCGGACGGGTCGAACATGGACCCCCGGTCCGCCGCGGCGAGCACGGAGATCGCGTTGGGCATGCCCTTCGCGGTCAGCGTGGTCCCGTCGATCGGGTCGACGGCGATGTCGACCTCGGCCCCGGTTCCGTCGCCGACCCGCTCCCCGTTGAAGAGCATGGGCGCCTCGTCCTTCTCGCCCTCACCGATGACGACGACGCCGTTCATCGACACGGTGTGGACGAGGGTCCGCATGGCGCGCACCGCGGCACCGTCGGCGCCGTTCTTGTCGCCGCGGCCCACCCAGCGGCCCGCGGCCATCGCCGCGGCCTCGGTCACACGGACCAGCTCCAGGGCGAGGTTGCGGTCAGGGGCTTCGCTGGGCACTTCGAGCTCGGACGGCAGATGATGATGATTCTCGGTCATCGACACGCACCTTTCTGATACGACGACGGCCGGATGAGGGTGACGTCCCTGACTCTATCCTCGGGTGCACACAATGAGCAGGGGGCCCCACGGATGAGCGGGCGGGGCACCTGCGACGATAGGGCGCGTGGCAGGTTCGAACGGTAAGCAGAAAACGGTCCGCAACATGGTCCTCTCGCTCGGAGTGACCGTGCTCGCGGCGGCGGTGATCTATGTCTTCGTCCCCCATGACGACAAGGCTCCCGACCTTCCGCGGATCGACTACCGCGTCGAGCTGCTCACAGCCCGTCGCGCGGCGTCCTACCCGGTGGTCGCGCCCCAGGGCCTGTCCGACACCTGGAAGCCGACGTCCGTACGCTTCAAGGGCGCCGACTTCGACGCCTGGCATCTCGGCTTCCACACCGCGGGCGGGGACTACGTGCAGGTCGAGCAGTCGGCCGAGAAGCCGGCGACGTTCCTGGAGAAGGCCACCCAGGGCGGGCGGGCGACCAAGGTCACCGAGGAGATCGGCGACCGGACGTGGACGCGGTACACCGGCGGTCGCTACGACGCGCTGGTGCACCAGGAGAAGGGCGCGACGACCGTGGTGGCCGGCACGGGGTCGTTCGAGCAGCTGACGCAGATGGCGAAGGCCCTGAAGGCGAAGTGACCGTGCGGGCGCGGTGAGCACCCGAGCACGACGAAGGCCCCCGGCTGCGGCGCCGGGGGCCTTCGTCATGTGCGGTCGTGGGGTCGGCCCGACGGGCTCAGACCGTGGTGACGACCTCGTCGTACGCAAGGCGCGGGGAGCGCGGGTACCAGGCGTCGGTGCCCGGCTTGCCGATGTTGACGACCATCAGCGGGGTGTGGTCGTCGTCCAGGAACTCCTTGCGGACGCCCTCGAAGTCGAAGCCGGTCATCGGGCCGGCGGCCAGCCCGGCGGCGCGGACGCCGACGATGAAGTACGCGGCCTGCAGGGCGGAGTTCATCCCGGCGGCGTTCTCGCGGGCCGGGCGCTCGCTGAAGAAGACGTCCTTCGCCTGCGGGAACGCCGGGAACAGGGTCGGCAGCTCCTCGTGGAACTCGTTGTCCGCGGAGAGGATCGCGACCAGCGGGGCGGCGGCGGTCTTGGCCTGGTTGCCCTCGGACATGTGCTGCACCAGGCGCTCACGGGCCTCGGCGGAGCGGACCAGGGTGATGCGCAGCGGGGTCTGGTTGAAGGCGGTGGGGCCGTACTTGACCAGGTCGTAGATCGCCTGGATCTGCTCCTCGGTCACCGGCTCGTCGGTGAACGTGTTCGCGGTGCGGGCCTCGCGGAAGAGCAGGTCCTGGGCGGTGGGGTCAAGAACGAGAGACATGCGTGAACCTTCTCGAGAAGTGCGTGGTGCGTCGTAAACGGACCGGGGACCGGTTGTCGTCTGCGACGTTACGCGAGAGAAGTTCAAGGTTCAACGAAAAGCGGGGTGTGGTGATCCGCTTCACAGCCTCACCAGGCTTGATTCCCTACGACGCGTCCCCGCCGTCCTCGGCGGACTCGGCCTCGGCCTCCTCGGCGAGGGCCGCGTCCAGGCGCGCCCGCGCCCCGTCCAGCCAGCGCCGGCACACCTTGGCCAGCTCCTCGCCCCGCTCCCAGAGCGCCAGGGACTCCTCCAGCGTCGTACCGCCCGCCTCCAGCCGCCGGACGACCTCGATCAGCTCGTCCCGGGCCTGCTCGTAGCCGAGCGCTTCATCCACCTTGCTGGTCATTCGCCCACCCTATGCATCGGCTCGTGCGTCGACTTCAGCGTCGACTCGTACGGAGAACTCACCCTCGGCGACCCGCGCCCGCAGCGCCTCGTCGGCGCTCACCTCGCCCGGGTCGCGGACCACATGCCCGTCGGCCCGCTGCAGTACCGCGTACCCCCGCTTCAGGGTCGCGGCGGGGGAGAGGGCCACCACGCGCGCGTGCGTGTGCGTCAGCTCGGACTCGGCACGGTCGAGGAGGTGACCGAGGCAGCGGCGGCCACGGTCGAGGAGGGAGGCCACGTGATCGGCGCGCTCGTCGATCATCCGGTGCGGATCCTGAATCGAGGGCCGCGCCAGGGCGTGCGCCAGCCCGCGCTCCTCGCGCTCGACGAGCCCCTGGACAGAGCGCCGGGCCCGGTCGCGCAGCATCCGCACGCGCTCGTACTCCTCGCCCACGTCCGGTACGACCTTCTTGGCGGCGTCGGTCGGGGTGGAGGCGCGCAGGTCGGCGACGTGGTCGAGGAGCGGGTTGTCGGGCTCGTGCCCGATGGCGGACACGACCGGTGTACGACACGAGGCGACGGCACGCACGAGCTGCTCGTCGGAGAAGGGCAGCAGATCCTCGACGCTGCCGCCCCCTCGGGCGACGATGATCACGTCCACGTCGTCGATGTCGTCGAGCTCCTTGACGGCCTGCACGACCTGCGGCACGGCGTGCACGCCCTGTACGGCGACATTGCGCACCTCGAAGCGGACGGCGGGCCAGCGGTGCCGCGCGTTCTCCAGGACGTCCCGCTCGGCGGCGGAGGCACGGCCGCAGACGAGCCCGATGAGCTGAGGCAGAAAGGGCAGCGCCTTCTTCCGCTCCGGCGCGAACAGCCCCTCGGCGGCGAGGGACTTCTTCAGCATCTCCAGCCGGGCGAGCAACTCGCCGACGCCGACGGGCTTTATCTCGGTGGCCCGCAGGGAGAGCTGGCCGCGCGGGGCGTACCACTCGGGCTTGGCGAGCACGACGACCCGGGCGCCCTCGCTCACGACATCGGCGACGGCGTCGAAGACCTGCCGGTAGGCCGTCACGCTGACGGAGATGTCGTACGAGGGATCCCGCAGCGTCAGAAACACCACGCCGGCACCGGGCCGGCGCGACAACTGGGTGATCTGCCCCTCGACCCACACCGCCCCGAGCCGATCGATCCACCCCCCGATGAGCCGCGACACCTCGCCGACGTGCAGGGGGGACTCCGGGGTCGTGTTCACAGCCATGCCGCGAGCGTAACGGCCACGACCGACAACACGGCCCAGCCGAGCGGGGCTCGGCACGGGCTTCGACCCACGCCTGCGTGGGTGCCTCACCAGCAGTGCCGTTGCCCACCCCTCACAGCCCGCGTTCAGTCTTGGCACCAACCCGTCACCTGCGCGATCTTCGATGCCCCGAACGCACCCTTACGATGGGACGCATGACTGCTTCGCCTGGCCGCCGTGTCCTGCTCGCCGCCCCCCGTGGCTACTGCGCGGGTGTGGACCGCGCCGTGATCGCCGTCGAGAAAGCCCTGGAGCAGTACGGCGCTCCGGTGTACGTCCGGCACGAGATCGTCCACAACAAGTACGTCGTGCAGACCCTGGAGAAGAAGGGCGCCATCTTCGTCGAGCGGACGGAGGAGGTGCCGCCGGGGAACATCGTGATGTTCTCCGCGCACGGCGTCGCCCCCGTCGTCCACGAAGAGGCCGAGCGCGGCCGACTCGCCACCATCGACGCCACCTGCCCGCTGGTCACCAAGGTCCACAAGGAAGCCGTCCGGTTCGCGAACGAGGACTACGACATCCTCCTGATCGGGCACGAGGGCCACGAAGAGGTCATCGGTACGTCCGGTGAGGCCCCCGACCACATCCAGCTCGTCGACGGCCCGGGCGACGTCGCCAAGGTCGAGGTCCGCGACGAGTCGAAGGTCGTCTGGCTCTCCCAGACCACCCTCTCCGTCGACGAGACCATGGAGACCGTCGACGCCCTGAAGGACAAGTTCCCGCAGCTCATCTCCCCGCCCAGCGACGACATCTGCTACGCCACGCAGAACCGCCAGCTCGCGGTGAAGCAGATGGGCGCCGAGGCAGAGCTGGTCATCGTGGTCGGCTCACGCAACTCCTCCAACTCCAAGCGGCTGGTCGAGGTCGCCAAGCTGGCCGGCTCGCGCGAGGCCTACCTCGTGGACTTCGCCAGCGAGATCGACGAGGCCTGGCTGGAGGGCGTGACCACGGTCGGCGTCACCTCCGGCGCCTCCGTCCCGGAGGTCCTCGTCGAGGAGGTCCTGGAGTGGCTCACCCAGCGCGGCTACGGCGACGTCGAGCTCGTCAAGGCGGCCGAGGAGTCGATCACCTTCTCGCTGCCGAAGGAACTGCGCCGTGACCTGCGCGAGGAGGCGGCGTCGCTGATCGCCGGGCGCACGGGGGCCGCTGACTCCGGTGACTCCGGGGAGTGACTGTCAGTCGTCCGTCGTAACGTAGGGCCATGCAGATCTTCGGCTTGGACATCGGTGGATCCGGGATCAAGGGCGCTCCGGTCGATCTGGACAGGGGCGAGCTGGCGGAGGAGCGCTTCAAGGTGCTCACTCCGCACCCGGCCACACCTGACTCAGTCGCCGACGGCGTGAAGCAGGTCGTCGAGCACTACGGCTGGACGGGCCCGGTCGGGCTCACCTTCCCCGGCGTCGTGACCGACAGCTCCACGATCCGCACGGCGGCGAACGTCGACAAGGGCTGGATCGACACGGACGCGCGCACGCTCTTCAGCGACCGCCTCGGCGGCCACCCGGTGACGGTGGTCAACGACGCGGACGCGGCCGGCGTCGCCGAGATGCACTTCGGCGCGGGCCGAGGCCGCCGCGGCACCGTGATCCTCCTCACCTTCGGCACGGGCATCGGCAGCGCCCTGTTCATCGACGGCCGCCTGGTCCCCAACACCGAGCTGGGCCACCTGGAGCTGCACGGCCACGACGCCGAGAAGCGCGCCTCCAGCAAGGCCAAGGACGACGAGGAGCTGAGCTGGGAGCACTGGGCGCACCGGGTCCGCAAGTACCTCACCCATGTCGAGATGCTGTTCTCCCCGGAGCTGTTCATCATCGGCGGCGGGGTGAGCCGGAAGTCCCAGAAGTTCCTGCACTACATCGAGGGCATCAAGGCCGAGATCGTCCCGGCCGAGCTCCAGAACAACGCGGGGATCGTCGGTGCCGCGATGCACGCGGCGGAGAGAGACGGCTAGCCACCGCTCACCCCTGCCGGCGGCGGGCCGCCGCCCTCCGGGCCACCAGGCGCACTCTCCTGACGATCACCAGGAGACCGGCGATCAGCGTCCCCCCGTAGAGCCACCCGGCCTCCGTGGCGAGGCCGGTCACCAGCCCCATCAGGTGACCGCTGATTCCCCCGCCGTCCGCGGCCACCGGAAGCAGCCCCACGGCGAACGCGATCGGCACGACCACCGGCGCGGTCAGCAGATCGCCCTCGCGCACCCAGAGGGCGGTCAGCGCGCACACCGGCAGGAACAGCACGCTGTACAGCGCGAGCGAGTCGAACAGCAGCGAATCGAGGTAGCCGAGCAGCAGCATCACGGCCCCGCAGAACAGGCCGCTGCCCAGTCCGGTGAGCCGGGGGTTGGGAAACCGGCTCACGGGCTGTGGCGCGGGGGCCGGCAGCGGTCGCCGTACCGCCGCTGCCGCCTGCTCCGAGCGCGGCCGGCGCTGCGGGCCGGGACGCGTGGAGCGGGCGGGCCCACCGGGGGCCATACCTCGCGATGCCCGGGCCTGTGCGGCGCGGGCGGGCCAGCCGGAGGACCGCCGCGCACCACTCCCGCCGCTCTCGTTGCTCCTGGCGCCCGCACTGTTCCCCTCACCCAGGAAACCGCCCTCGCCGCGCCCCGTACGCCTCTCGCCCCGCTCCACACTGTCCCCGTCCGGCGGAAATCCGCCCTAGCCCGGCGTCGACCGGCCCACACCTCGCGCAGACCGGCCCCCGCCTCGTACCCGGCAGGTCACGCCTTGTCTTGCCTCACTGGACCAACCTAGGTCGGTTTATGTGGCGAATCGGCCCTCAGACACGCCCGGGGACGGACGTTGGCCAGGTGTTCGACGGGGCGCCGGGGCGGGGCCCGGTACGCCGTAGACTGGTGGATCGGCCCGTGCATCTGCATCGAAGATCGAAGAAGGACCGGGCCCCAGCCCAGCCCCAGAAGTCCTCTCACGTACGGGAAGTCGCAACGTGTCGCTCACGATCGGAATCGTCGGTCTGCCGAATGTCGGCAAGTCGACCCTGTTCAACGCCCTGACCAAGAACGACGTGCTCGCGGCCAACTACCCGTTCGCCACGATCGAGCCCAACGTCGGCGTGGTCGGCGTCCCCGACGCGCGCCTGACGAAACTGGCCGAGATCTTCTCCTCGCAGAAGATCCTCCCGGCGACCGTCGACTTCGTCGACATCGCGGGCATCGTGAAGGGCGCCTCCGAGGGGGAGGGCCTGGGCAACAAGTTCCTCGCGAACATCCGTGAGTCCGACGCGATCTGCCAGGTCATCCGCGCCTTCAAGGACGAGAACGTCGTGCACGTCGACGGCAAGGTCTCGCCCAAGGACGACATCGAGACGATCAACACCGAGCTGATCCTCGCCGACCTCCAGACCATCGAGAAGGTCCTGCCCCGGCTCCAGAAGGAGTCGCGGATCAAGAAGGACGTCGCGCCGAAGGTCGCGGCGGTCGAGGCGGCGAAGGAGATCCTGGAGAGGGGCGACACCCTCTTCTCGCAGGGCATCGTCCAGGACTCGGGCAACGAGGAACTCCTCCACGACCTGCACCTCCTCACCACCAAGCCCTTCCTCTACGTCTTCAACGTCGACGAGGACGAACTGACCGACGAGGACTTCAAGAACGAGCAGCGCGCCCTGGTCGCCCCCGCCGAGGCGATCTTCCTGAACGCCAAGCTGGAGGCGGACCTCGCCGAGCTCGACGAGGCGGACGCGATGGAGCTGCTGGAGTCGGTCGGCGCCGAGGAGCCCGGCCTCACCACCCTCGCCCGCGTCGGCTTCAACACCCTCGGCCTGCAGACCTACCTCACGGCCGGCCCCAAGGAATCCCGCGCCTGGACCATCAAGAAGGGCGCCACCGCCCCCGAGGCGGCCGGCGTCATCCACACCGACTTCCAGAAGGGCTTCATCAAGGCGGAGGTCATCTCCTTCTCCGACCTGGTGGAGACCGGCTCGGTGGCCGAGGCCCGCGCGAAGGGGAAGGCGCGGATGGAGGGCAAGGAGTATGTGATGCAGGACGGGGATGTGGTGGAGTTCCGCTTCAACGTCTAGCGGTCGACAAACCAGGGGCTCGACTCATCGGGGTCGGGCCCCTGAGTTCTGCGCCGATACCCCACCCCTACCCGCCGCGGACCGCGCGGCGGAGCTTCGTGAGGCGTTCGTGCAGGGTGCGTTCGTCGCCGTGTTGTGTGGGGCGGTAGTAGTCCTTGCCCACCAGGGCGTCCGGGGGGTACTGCTGCTCCAGGACGCCGTCGGGCGTGTTGTGGGGGTAGCGGTAGCCGATGGCGTTGCCCAAATCCGCGGCGCCTGCGTAGCGGCCGTATCGGATGTGGGCCGGCACCTCACCTACGGCGCCCGCCCGGACCTCGGCCATGGCCTCGTCGATTCCGACGATCACCGCGTTCGACTTCGGCGCCAGGGCCAGATGCACGGTGGCCTGTGCCAGGGCGAGGCGGGCCTCGGGCATGCCGATCAGCTGGACCGTCTGCGCCGCGGCGACGGCGGCCTGCAGTGCTGTGGGGTCGGCCAGTCCGACGTCCTCGCTGGCGTGCACCACCAGCCGCCGTGCGACGAACCGCGGGTCCTCCCCGGCCACGAGCATGCGGGCCAGGTAGTGCAGCGCGGCGTCGGGGTCCGAGCCGCGGATCGACTTGATGAAGGCGCTGATGATGTCGTAGTGCTGGTCGCCCTGCCGGTCGTAGCGCACGGTGACCTCGGCGATGGCCCGCTCCACGGCCGGGACGTCGATCACCGTGCCGCCCGTGTGAGCCACTCCGTCGGCGCTCGCCTCCAGCGCGGTGAGCGCGCTCCGGGCATCGCCGGCGGCAAGGCGCACCAGGGCATCCTCGGCCTCGGGCGCCAGCGACACCGAACCGTCGAGGCCGCGCTGATCCGTCACCGCCCGCCGCAGCAGGTCGCGGACCTCGTCCTCGCCCAGCGACTGGAGCTGCAGCACCAGCAGCCGCGACAGCAGCGGCGACACCACCGAGAACGACGGGTTCTCCGTGGTGGCGGCGACGAGTAACACCAGCCTGTCCTCGACCGCCCCGAGCAACGCGTCCTGCTGGGTCTTGGAGAAGCGGTGCACCTCGTCGATGAACAGCACGGTCTGCCGGTTCTGGCGGTCCTGGCGACGGCGCGCGTCGCTGATCACGTCGCGCAGTTCCTTGACTCCGCTGGACAGCGCCGAGAGGGCGACGAAGTACCGGGTGTCGGCGGTGGCGAGCAGGCGCGCGATCGTGGTCTTCCCGGTGCCGGGCGGGCCGTAGAGCAGCACCGACGCCGCGGCGCCGCCCTCCACCAACCGCCGCAGGGGCGCGCCGCGACGCAGCAGGTGCGCCTGGCCGACGACCTCGTCGAGCGTGCGCGGCCGCATCCGCACCGCCAACGGCGCGGTGGCCCGCACGGGCTCGGCGGGCGGGGCGTCGGACGTCGGCAGGTCGAACAGCCCCTGCTCCTCCGTCGTCATCCCTCCACCCGGCCATCACCACAGAGCAGCACATCCAGGTGCCGGAGTCGGCAGCGAGTGTCGGACACGCGCGGTGGCCCTTCCTGTGTGGGTTGGTAGTTCATGCAGGGACCCTATGTCCGCCGTCACACCTACGCGTACAGCGTTCCCCGGGCGACGACGACGGCGGATCCCGCCACCTGGACCGACTCGATCCGCTCCGGCGTCCCCATCGCCCGGGCCCGCATCGTCGAAGGACGGCCGATCTCGACGCCCTGGCGGATCTCGATCCACTCCCCGAACGGGATCAGACCGTGCCGGGCCAGGTGTACCGCGAGCGAACCGGCGGCCGAGCCGGTGGCCGCGTCCTCCACCACGCCATAGGCGGGCGAGAACATCCGCAGCCTCCATCGCGAGCCCGATCCCGCAAAGCAGTTGGCGGCCATGTCGGGCAGCCTGGCGAGAATCCTCTGGTCCGGCTCCAGACCGGAGAGCGCGGCCACGCTGTCCAGGCCGACGAACACGTGCCGCGGCCCGTTGCGGTAGACCTCGACCGGCAGGGTGCAGTCGGACGCCGCCAGATCGAGGCCCGCGAGCAACTCGTCCGCGCGGTCGTAGAGTTCCCACGTCGGGACGGGTTGCCACATGCGAGCCGCGCCGGCCCGGCCGTCGTCGGCACGATCGAGGTCGAACGCCACGGTGCCCATGGCGGTCTCCATCCGGATCGTGTCCGCCTTGTGCGACTCGCCGAGCACGATGGCGGTGCCCAGGGTCGGATGCCCGGCGAACGGCAACTCGTTCACCGGGGTGAAGATGCGGACCCGCACATCACCGTCGTCCTCCGCGGGGAGGACGAATACGGTCTCCGACAGGTGCATCTCCTGGGCTATCTGCTGCATGCGCTCCGGCGAAATACCGGCGGAATCGACAAAGACCGCGGTCGGGTTGCCTTCCAGCGGGACTTCGGTGAAGACGTCGGCCACCGCGTACTCATAGGTACCCATGGGTTCCCGTTCTCGAAGTCGGTTCAGGTATCGGGTCAGTGGGTGTCGAACAGGGCCTGGTACCGGGCGACTGCACGTTCCGTGGTCGCACGCTCGTCGGACGTCGGGTGGAACGGATCGGCGGCAGGGGGCAGTGCACCGAGCTTGAGCAGCGCGGCCATGAGAAGCAGGCGTGCTTTTGTCGCCGTGAGGTTGTTGCCCGCGATGAACGTCGGGTCGGCCCGGTACGCCATGCCTCCGGTGTTGCCACGGCCGGTGCGCACCACCGGCATTCCGGCGAAGAGGGCGACGCTCAATGCCGCGTTCCTCGTCGGGTCGGCCATCCCGAACGGCGACATGCCCTCGCAGACGAAACCGGCCAGTGGCGCCCCGGCGAGATTGGCTTTGATCCGGGCCAGGATCTCGACTTCGTCGTCAGGGGCGGGCGGACCGTCGCTGCCGGTCCCCGACGCCGCATACCGGCTGTACTTGGTGATCGTGACTTCCGGCATGGCGGTGGGTACGAGTCCGTCGGCGTCCTTGGTCGAAACGTCGACCAGGGACACGCCCGTGTCCAATGCGCCGGCGACGCCGGTCACCTGCTCGGGGAGCATGGTGAGGCGCAGATCCGAGCAATGTGTGTGCCTACGGGCCGGGAGATAGGTGAGTTGAGGGGGACCGTAGCCACCCAGGTCGGCCACGACACCGCCATGGCCGCCGGTGACTTCGTAACCCCCTGGCCGGGCGTCGACCTTGGTCACGTCCCGGGCCGTGTAGACGAGTTCATCGACGATCACGCAGGCACCGACGCGGTCTTCGCCCCGTTCGTTCACGGCTACGCCCGACGCGATGTACTTGACGCCGTCCACCACATTGCGGTCGCCGTCGGCGCTCAACGACTGGTGACGGCGTTGAGCGGCATGTCCGACGAGTGGCACCGTCGTATCGACCATCAGTCCGAGCCAGTACAGGGTCTCGTCGACGGTCGGACTTCCCTCGAGCCATTGGGCGCCGGCGTACTCGCCCGTGGCGAGGACGGCCTGGACCTGGTTGGTCGCCTGGGCGAGGTTCGTCAGGCCGGGTTCGCTCTGCAGGTGGTAGGGATAGTAGACAAAGAAGTCCTGCCCATGGCGCTCGGAATCGGGGCCCGCGGTGTATCCGCCCGACGGAGCGGCGCGGAAGAAGTCGAAGTCGGCGATCGACCCCAGCTCGACGGGACTGCCGTGGTCAGCAAGTCCGAACCGCTCTATGTCCTCGTAGAGGCGGCGGGCATCGGGGTAGAACGTCTGTCGAGCGTCTCCCGGTGGTGCGAACGGTGCGGTCGCGGTTTCCTCCCAAGCGGACCCATTCGCTTGCCTGGCCATGTAGGGGAGGGGATAGGGACCGTCGTCGGGGTGGAGTTCGACGACGTACACCGGTGTGGCGTCGTCGAAAGGCTGCTCATTGTGGAAGGAGCCGTCTTTGTCGAGCCAGCCGTCCGGGGGCGCGTACAAATGGGCAGCGTCTCGTTCGAGGGGGTGCGCGCTGAACGCCTCGATGTACACCGTCACAGGCGCCGCGAGCCGCTGAGGGCGCAGGACGTCGAACTGAGAGGGGCGTGGCGGGAGACCGTGACGGCCTCGTGCCTTGTTCGACGTGATCAGGTCCGGTGTGTTCAGAATCGTCGCCGTCGGCCCGGCGAACACCGCGATCCGCGGTCGCGGCGCCCCGCCGGGAGGAATGTGGCCCATCACAGCGGCCGCAGGTGCTCGATGGTGACGCCGTGCCGCTCGGTCAGCCGCTGGGCGACCAACGACCGGTGGCAGGCCTCGGGGTCGCGCTCCACACAGAACAGCGCTGCGAGCCCGCTGTCCGGCAGCGCCGACACGATCGGCGCGAGGTCGGCGCTGTCGAGGATCTCGCTGATGTAGCGGGGGGTGTACTCGCCGGCGAGCTCGCGGCGCGAACGTTTGCCGACCCCGAGGCGTTCGTCCTCGGCGTACAGGAGCTGACGCAACTCGGTGGTCGGAGCGAGTTCACGGTGGTGCTCGTAGGCGATCCCGGCATCGGCGAGGGCCGCCTGCAGCCGGCGTGAGTTCGCCCAGGCGTAGTCGGGTCCTCGGACGCCGCGGCGCGCACGTACGTCGAGCAGCAGGGACACGTCGGCCTGTTGCAGTCGTTCCAGAAAAGACTCGCCGTCGAAGCCATAGACGCCGATGGTTGCCATCTTGGGCACGGAGATCTCCCGTCTGCTTGTTACTCGTGCTCCACCCGACGGTTCTGCCCATTCAGTTCCGGGGACGTGGCGCGGCGATCAGGGCGGTCGTTTCCATGGGCAGTTCGGCGATCCGTGCAATGTCCAGACCGGCCCGGTTCAGCAGCCCTTCGACCCGGTCGAGGGTGCGGTGCTCGCCGCCGGTCGTCATCAGCAGGTGCAGATCCCACAGCGCCGGCAGCACGGTGGAGTCCTCGTCCTCGACGAAACGATCGAGGATCAGCAGCCGCGACGAGGAGTCCGCCATGGCGCGGCGGCAGTTCTCGAAGACCTTGACGACCGCTTCGTCGTCCCAGCCGGCCAGCACTCGGCACAGGATGTAGACGTCCCCGCCCGTCGGGACGTCCTTGAACATGTCGCCCCCGACCAGGTGGACGCGGTCCAGTCCGACGGCGGCGGCCAGGTGCTCACGCGCCTTGGGCATCATGTGTGCGCGGTCGAAGAGCGTGCCCGCGGCATCCGGTGTGGCGCCGAGGATCGTGGCGAGCAGGTGCCCGCCTCCTCCGCCCACGTCCACGACCGTCTTGCCGCCGGAGAAGTCGAAGACCTCGGGCACCTGGTGGAAGAACATGCTTCCGGCGTTCATGGTCTGCTGGAATCGCCTCGCGGTTGCCGCGTCCTGACTGAGGTAGTCGTAGAACGACCGGCCGTAGGCGACTTCGAAACCCGAGCTCGCCGTGCTGATGGCGTGGTGGGCGTGACCCCAGGCGGAGTAGAACTCCTCGCCGTAGAGCAGGCACATGTCGCGCAGGGACTCAGGGCCGTCGAGCAGCGCCGCGCTCACCGTCGTGCTCCGGTAACCGGTCGACTCGCTGCCCTCGAACACGCCCATCGCCACCAGCAGGCGCATCAGGCGGTGAATGCCCTGTTCATTCGCCCCGGTTGATTTGGCGAGTTCGGCGCAGGTGTTCCGGCCGGCCTCTATGTGGTCCGGCAGGCCGAGTTTGACGGCGGTGTAGAGGGCCTGCGCCCGCCACCCGCCGGTGATTATGTCGACCACGTCTCGAGTGGCCTGCACTTCGACTGTCACACTTACCTCCTTGTTCCATCACGGCGAGCCCGCCGGCCACCGCCGAGCGGGCGTCGGCCTGGTCACGGCGGCGGGTAGTGGGGCGCGTACTGCTTCACGATCCACCGGCAGATCGCCTCCACGACGTAGGCCCGCTCGGCTTCGTCGAGCGCATGCCCGGCGGGGATGCCGTGCCAGCGCGCGAGGCACGTGCGACAGCACGTCGCGGTGGCGTGCTGGGCGACGAAGACGGGATGCCCTCGATACGGCGTCTGGCGGCCGTCGTTGTGCGGTTCGGCCGGGGCCAACCTGCGACCGATCAGATCCTCGGCATGCCCCCGGACGGTCACGATCCCGCGCAGGTCGACCACCGCGCGGTCCCTTCCGACCAGCCGGAACTTCGCACGGAAGGGGTGCCGCCCGATCCGCTCCAACCTCTTGTCCAACTCGTCCGTCATCGGTTCGGGGCGCCTTCGAACGCAGTGACCCGTGGTCGATCAGGACTGCCGCTGGTTGATGTTGACCATCCAGGTGATCCCGAACCGGTCCACGAGCGTGCCGGCCTCGTCACCCCACGACTGCTTCGCCAGAGGCAGCGTCACCATGCCGCCGGCCGACAGCTTCTCGAAGTGGTCGCGGATTTTGGCGTCGTGGCCGCCGAGGTACAGCGCGACGTTGTTGCCCGGGTTGAACGGCACCTCCTTGCGGACGTCCCACGCCATCAGCCGGTAGCCGTCCGGGGTGTCGAGCACGGCGTGCATGACCTGGTCGGCGTTGGGCGCGTCCGGCGAACCGAAATCGGCGTACGTGCCCAGCTCCAGTTTTCCGCCGAGGATGTCCCGATAGAACTCCATCGCCTGCCGTGCGTTCCCGTTGAAGGCGAGGTACGGGTTGAGTTGAGATCCCATCTGACGCTCCTTGGCGTGAGTGATTTCGAACGACTTGAACCTGGTCCCTACGTGGGGATCCCGCCGCGATTGATCTTCGGCACCTCGATACTCAATGCCCGCAACTGCTGGAACGGGTTCATGAACTCGCGGTTCTGCTTGATTTTTCCGTCCTCGAGCAGGAACGAGTGTATGAAGTGGTTCTCGTATGTGCCGATCGGGTAGTCCGGGTACCGGATCTCGCCCTTGCCGTCACACTCGACCCAGAACCTGTTGGGGTCCTGTGTCTCGAAGATCTGCACGTTGATCCATTCCCAGTCCGGGAACATGCGCAACGACCACTCGCCGTGCGCCTTCAGTTTCTCGTGGCCCTGCGAGACGACCGGTTCTCCGGTATCAGTGGTGTACAGGCCGGCGCTACCGTCCTCGGCGAACAGCAGATACCGCGTCAGGCGGTTCTCGCCCTTTCGGCTCATGTAATCCGCGACGACCTCACGGTGCCGGCGGCGGAGTTCGACGTCGGTGCCGAATCCCTCGGGCTGTGTACTGGTGTTTGCCATCTCGAATCCCCGTATTCCTTGATGTGACCGTCCAGTTGTGGCCTGTTCTCGGTGCTTGTCACACGGCCCCGCGCCGCCGCCCGTGTCCGGGTGAAGACCCCCGGACACGGGCGGCGGCAGGTTTTCAGGACCGCGTGGCGACCGCTTCCACCTCGAACAGGATGTCGGGCATGGCCAGGCCGGCCACCCCGATCACCGTCTGCGTGGGCGGCTTGTCGGCGCCGCCGCTCGCCACGGCCTGGCCGATCGCCCCGAGCTTGTCGAAGTCGGGCTCCACGACATACGTCCTGAGCTGGACGACGTCGGTGAGGTCGAGCCCGTGGGCCGCAAGGGCCGTGGCGAGGTTGCTGAAGGCCTGCTTGACCTGCTCGTTGAAGTCCTTCGAGACCACCATGCCGTCCGGGCCGGACCCGTACTGCCCCGAGACGAACACCAGCTCCGTGCCTGCCGGGACGTTGGCGGTGTGGCTGTAGCCGAACGGGCCCGGGTCGTGCAAACCGTCGGGATTGACGATCGTGTGTGCCACTTGAATTACCTCTCCTGTGGGACGGGTGTTTCCTGCGGATGTCTCCTCCGACACCTCAATCCGATGGCATCGAGGGTGTCAGTGGAGACGGAGCTCGGGGCGGTAAATGTCCAACCAGGTGCTCAGATCGAGTACTCGCTCCATGCCGTTACGGACGTCGATGGGCATCGCGCCCGAGTCACGCCGCGTAATTTCTTCCAGCCAGCTGCGGTCGACCAGATCGAACACCGGATCGTCGGTCGTGAGGAGCTCCTTGCACTGTTGTAGCAGAGCGCCGGTGTACAGCGGATCGAGAGTGGCCGGATAGGGAGCCTTGGTCCGATTCAGCACCGACTGGGGAAGCAGGTCGGCAGTCGCGGCGCGGAGCAGGCTTTTCTCCCTGCCGTCGAATGTCTTCATCGACCACGGGGTGTTGTAGACGTATTCAACGAGTCGGTGGTCGCAGAAGGGGACCCGGACCTCCAGTCCGACGGCCATGCTGATCCGGTCCTTGCGCTCCAGGAGCATACGCACGAAACGCGTCAGGTGCAGATGGCACATGACCCGCATTCGCATCTCGAAGTCGCTCTCACCGTCGGCCCGCTCGACTTCGGCGACCGCGTCGGCATAGCGGTCGCGAATATAGGTGGGCAGGTCGAGGGCAGCGGTGATATCGGCATTGAACCGATCGGACACCTGGGCCCGTGCGCCGCTGACAAAGACTGCCATCCAGGGAAAGGTGTCCGCGGCCTGTGCCTCCGGCTGGTGGAACCACCTGTACCCGCCGAAGACCTCGTCGGCGGACTCCCCGGACAGGGCGACCGTGGAATGCTCGCGGATGGCTTGAAACAGCAGGTACAGCGAGGCATCCATGTCACCGAGGCTGAGCGGACTGTCCCGCGCGGTGATGACCGCACGGCGCACCGCGGGGTCGGCGATCGCAGCATGGTTGAGCACGATGGGCTCATGCAGGGAGCCGACGTGTGCGGCCACCTCACGCGCGTAGGGGGCGTCCGACGTGGAACGCAGGTCGTCGGCGACGAAGTCGTCCTCCCGCCCGACGAAGTCCACCGCGAAGCTGCGCACCTTCTCGCCGGGCTCGCCGTGCTCCCCGGGCTTGCCGAGCTTGGCGGCGGCGAGTGCCGTGATCACACTGGAGTCCAGCCCACCGGAGAGCAGTGTGCAGCGCGGCACGTCGGAGACCAGTTGACGGCCCACGATGTCCTCGAGCAGCGAGCGCACGTTGGCGACGGTGGTCTGCCGGTCGTCGGTGTGGGCACGGGTCGGGAGGGTCCAATAGCGGTGTTCACGCAGGCCGCCCCGGTCGACGGTGACCACGCCGCCCGGTACCACCTCGCGCATCCCGCACCACACCGCGGCCCCCGGCGTCTGCGTGAAGCTCACCAGTTCGCGCAGTCCGTCGAGGTCGACCGCGCGGTCCGCCAGCGAGTTGGCGAGGATCGCCTTCGGCTCGGAGCCGAAGAGCACCCCGTCATCGGTGCTGGAGAAGTAGAGCGGCTTGACGCCCAGCCGGTCGCGGATCATCACGAGCTTGTCGACCCTGGCATCCCAGACGGCGAAGGCGTACATGCCGTTGAGCCGTTCGGCGACCGCTTCGCCCCACTCCAGGTAGCCATGGAGAACCACCTCGGTGTCGCTGCGGGTCCGGAATTGATGGCCTCGACGGAGCAACTCACTCTTGAGCTCGGTGAAGTTGTAGACCTCACCGCTGTAGGTGATCGTCACCGCACCGTCGTCGGTGTGCACCACCATGGGCTGGGTGCCACCTTCGATGTCGATGACGGCCAGCCTTCGATGGCCGAGCGCCGCATGCCGGTCGAGCCAGGCGCCCTCGGCGTCCGGTCCCCGGCAGGCCATGGTCGCCGTCATCGCGTCCAGGGCCGCGCGCTGCTGAGTCAGATCCCGGTCGAACGAGACCCAGCCCGTAATGCCACACATCGATTTGCCTTCTTCCTCTCGAGTGCACTGTCCAGCGCGCGGTCAGGGTTGGAGGCGGCCAATGCGCCAGCCGGGGTCGGCGCGTTCGTACCGCAGCCTCGGATACAGGTGGTCCGGGGCGGTCTGCCAGAACTCGACCGACGCCGGTTCGAGCAGGTAGCCCAGCCAAGTGGCCGGACGCCGCAGCTCCGAGCCGGCGCGACTCAGCTCCAGGGCCCGTTCCCTGAGCGCGTCCTCGTCCAGCAGCGGCGCGCTCTGCTGCGTAGCCACCGACATCGGGAGCGCACTGACCGGCCGGGCGGCCCACAAAGCGTCGGATTCCGCCTCGGGCAGCGGGTGGGTCGGGCCGCTCACGATCACCTGCCGGTCGACCTCACGCCAGTACCAGACGCCTGATGCCCAGCCCGTCTCCGCCAGGTCGCGGCCCTTGCGGCTGCCGGCGTGGCTGGCGAACACCAGCCCCGTGTCGCGGATCGCGAGCACCGACACCATCCGGGTCGAGGCGTGGCCGCCGGCGTCGGCGGTGGCCAACGCCAGCGAGGCGGGCTTGCAGACGCCGTCCGCGACCGCGCTGTCGAACCAGGCTCGGACCAGCCCCATCGGTTCGGCGGGCGGGGCGGAGAACCCGGTGGGTGCCGCGGAGTTGGCCAGCGCCCTCATGACGACGTCCTCACCGGTCCGAAGGCCGGGCCGGGATCGGCCGCCTGACCGGAGTGGACACCTTCGACGAAGGCCTCGACATCGGCGGCCATGCGGAGAGTCGGCGGGTAGCCGATCAGCTCGGTGGCCCGGTTCGGCGGCAGCGGCGCGGTCAGGTCGGCCGTGGACTCCCACAGCATCACCGCGCCCCAGCGGTCGGTCTGCGGGTCGGAGATCCAGAACTTCGACCGCAGCCCGTGTATCCGCGCCCAGGGCTCCACGCCCTCGTCCCGCAGGTGTGCGCGCAGGGACTCGATGGTCTGGTCGGACGCGGAGAGGTCCCACCAGGAGATGGTGGCTTTCATGCGTTGAGTACCTCCTCGGTCTCCGTCAGCGGTGCCAGCAGCTCTCCCAGGACACGCTCCCCGTCCTGGGTGAGCACCGATTCGAGGTGGAACTGCACCGAGCTGAAGTGCGGCCCGCGCAGGGCATGCACCTCGCCCGTGCCGGCGTCCAGGCAGACCTTCACCTCGCCGACTCCCGGACACTCCAACTGTTCGGCTCGCCCGCAGGCCACGTAGGAGTTGTAGAAGCCCACCCGTTCCCGCGAGCCGAACAGGTCGATCTCGCGCTGGACTCCCTGGTTCGGGACCTCCCGGCGCCTCAGCCCGAGCCCGAGGTGCCGGCTCAGCAGCTGATGGCTCAGGCACACGGCCAGGAAGGGGATGCGCCGGGCCAGCAAGTGCTCGATCGCCGAGGTGAGGTGGGCCATCCTGGGGTGGTCGGCGTCCCGCGGGTCGCCGGGACCGGGGCCCAGTACGACGAGATCGTGGTCGTCGAAGCGGTGCGGCGCGTCGAAGCGCGAGAGTTGCACCGTCAGCCCGATGGCGCGCAGTTGGTGGGCCAGCATCCAGCTGAAGGTGTCCTCGGCATCGATGACCAGCGCCCGGCGGCCGGCCAGCACCGGGTGCGGCTGGGATCGCGAGTGGGCGTCGCTGAGCCAGAAGCGTGCGATCGTCCCGTTGCGCCTGCCCAGGGCTTCCTGGATCAGCGGGTGTTCGTCGAGCCGCTCGTCGGCGCCCAGCGCGGAGAGCAGGCCCGCGGCCTTGGTACGGGTCTCGGCGACCTCGGCGTCGGGGTCGGAGTGCCGGACCAGGGTCGCGCCCACCCCGACCTCGACATGTCCGCTGTCGTCGAGGTCCGAGGTGCTGATGTCGGCGGTGCGGATGAGGATCGCGGAGTCCAGGGTGCGCGCGCCGCCGGCGTCGCGGCCGATGAGGGCCGCGACGCCCCCGTAGTACCCGCGGCCGCGCGGCTCGTAGCGGGCGATCACCCGGCAGGCGTTCTCGAGCGGGCTGCCCGTCACGGTGGGCGCGAACATCGTTTCCCGCAGGATGTCCCGGGGATCGAGGTCGCTGCGCCCCTCGATGATGTACTCGGTGTGTGCAAGCCAGGCCATTTCCCGCAGGAACGGGCCCACCACGCGGCCACCGCCCCGGCAGACCCGGGCCATCATTTTCAGTTCCTCGTCCAGGACCATGTACAACTCGTCGGTCTCTTTGCCGTCCGTGAGGAAGTCCATGACCTCCGACAGGACCGGCCCCGACGGGGGATAGCGGTAGGTGCCGCTGATCGGGGTCATCGCCGCGATGCCGTCCCGCAGGCTGACGTGGCGCTCCGGTGTGGCGCCGACGAAGGTTCGCGTACCGGTGTGCACGAGGAAGGTCCAGTAGGCGCCGGTCTCCCGGGTCAGCAACCGGCGGAACAGGCTCAGTGCGCTGCGCGTGGAGTACCCGGTGATGGTGGTGACGAACGAGCGCTTGATGACGAAGTTCGAGCCCTCTCCGGTGCCTATCTCGTTGGCGAGCACCGCGCGCACCGTGTCGGCGTAGGCGTCGTCCTCGGTGTCGAAACGTCCACCGGCCAGGGTGATCGGCTCGTCCGGCAGGTGTCTCAGCGCCTCGGACGTGGCGATCTGACCCTGGTCGGTCACCGACATCGCGAGCAGCGGTGAGCCGTCCGCGGCGGCAGCGAAGCCGCGCTCGGTGATCTGCTGATGGGGCACCAGGACCAGGGCTTCCTGGCGGGCCTCGCCGGGCCGCCCGACCGGCGGGATGTCCGGCAGCGGGATGTCGGCCAGCCGGGCCGGGGTGCTGACCTGGCCCAGCAGGATCTCCATCCGGTCCAGGCCCAGGGTCTCGGGGCGGTGCAGCAGGGCGAAGGGGCCCGGATTGGGTCCCAGCACGTGTTCGAGCAACTGCCGCGAGTTCATCGGAAGACCTCCTCGGTGGTCGTGACCACCGAGCAGCGAGCGGCCGCGTAGTCGAGGGCCAGCCGGTGGTGCTCGGCGGAGAAGTCGCCAACGGCGTCGGCGACCAGGAACGGCTGGATGTCGTTGGTGAACGCCTCGACGGCCGTCACCAGCACACCGACGTGCGCGTACACCCCGCAGACGATCAGCTGGTCGCGGTTCTGGTCGCGCATCTGCTCCAGCAGGTCCGAGCGGAAGAACGCGCTGTAGCGCCACTTGGTGAGCACCCGGTCCGTCGGCCGGGGCGCGAGCTCCTCGACGATCAGACGATCGAGGGGGTCCACCCTCATGCCCGGGCCCCAGAAGTCCTTCAGCAGGCCGCGTTCCTGCTCCGTCATGCCACCGGGCTGCGCGGTGTAGAACACCGGTAACCCGAGCGCGGCGCAGCGCTCCCGCAGCCGCACGCAGTGGCGCACCAGCGGGTCGCGCACCGACGCGTCGAACGGCGCGAGGAAATAGCGCTGCATGTCGTGCACGAGCAGCGCGGCCCGGCTCGGGTCGAGGGTCCACCGAGCGGTGCTGGTGGGCAGTTCGCCCGTCGTCGGCAGGGCGTAGGCGGGGATCGGCGCTATACCCGGCACGGTTCTTCCTCGGCTCGGTTCATCATCATCTGCGTCTGCCAGGCCGAGACCACCGACACCGCCTGGCGGGGGTTGAGTCGCGGGTCGCACAAGGTCGTGTAGTTGTCACCGATGCGGTCGGTGCCGTATCTGGCGTCGACGCATTCGGTCACGTCATCAGGGGTGGTCTCCAGGTGTATTCCGCCCGGTGTCCCGCCGGCCGTGCGGACGGCGAACTGGAACGCCGTGACCTCCTGGACGATCGTTTCCACGATCCGGGTCTTGCGTCCCTCGGCGGTGGTCACCGTGTTGGCGTGCATGGGGTCGACCAGCCAGATCACCGGGTGTCCGGCGGCGCGCACGGCCCGAACCAGCGGCGGCAGCAGATCCATGGTCGCGTCGGCCCCCATCCGGGCGATCAAGGTGAGGCGGCCCGGCTCCTGTCCGGGGTCGAGCCGCGCGCACAACCCGAGCAGATCGGTGACCGTCATACGCGGCCCGACCTTGCACGCAACCGGGTTGACCACATCCGCCAGCAACGCGACATGAGCCCCCTCGACCTCGCGGGTTCGCTCGCCGATCCACGGCCAGTGGGTGGAGGTGAGCGCGAGCCGGCCCTCCCGGTCCCGGCGCAGCATCGGGATCTCGTAGTCGAGCAGCAGAGCCTCGTGGCTGGTCCACACGGCCGGCTCGATGCGCGCCCGCGGTGTCGGACCGAGGTTGGCCATGACCTGGCTCGCCGCACGGTAGCCCGATAACAGGCGCCGGGGATCGGGCCGCCGTGCGTGCAGGTCCGGCTCCGGACCGTTGACCATGTGCCCCCGGTACACCGGGATTTCGACGCCGCCGACCCACTCGGTGGGCGCCGACCGGGGCTTGGCGTACTGGCCTCCGATCCGGCCCACCCGCACCACCGGCTGATGAGTGATCGCGTTCATGACGCCGGCGAGCACGTTGAGGAGTCCCGTCTTGCGCTCCACGTCCATCGCGGTGCATTCCGCGGGGTCCTCCGCGCAGTCACCCGCCTGCACCACCTGCGCATGCCCGGCGGCAACGCCGGCGAGCAGCCCCCGGAGCCTGTTCAGCGATTCGGTCTCCACGAGCGGGGGAAGGGCCGCCAGTACATCCCTGACCTGCTTGACCTGCGTCGGGTCACCCCACTGAGGCTGCTGCCGCGCAACCGGGGCCTGTGAAACTTCGAGCGAGGTGACGTTCAAGCTTTCTCCAGACCTCGAACATGTCGGCAACTCGCTATCCGTGCATTGACCGATGGCCTGCCGTCAATGGCTAATAGAGAAGTCCATTGAGGCGGGTCCAATAAGGCGGCAGGGGTTGCCCCGAAATGCTTGATCTTGGGTACGGCGGATTGAACTCACACGTGTGGAGCCGGCTCGCCGATCAGTGGTGGGCCGACGGTGCGTCGCCGTGCGGCGGGTACGGGTTGTCCTGGACGTACAGCCACGTACCATTCGGCTGCTCTTGCACGGTGTCGCAGAAATTCCCGCTGAAGCTCTCGCGGGTGCCATCCGGCGCCGTCTGCTCCAGCGTATATTTGCCCATTATGGCCGCGGTGCGGTTACGGACCTTGTCACCTGCGCGCTTCCCTCCCGCCATCACGGTTTGGAGGGGGTTGACCTTGAGTACCGGATCCGACTTGAACCAGTCGAGGTAGAACGCCCGGATGTCCTTGTGGCCTCTGATGATCGATCCGTCGTAATTGACAATCGCCGCTTCGGGCTCATGGAGAGCGATGATTCCGTCGACGTCCTTGGCCACAATCCTCTCGCCCAGGAGCTGCAGCAACTCGGCAGGGGTCTTGGGTGCGCGCGTTCCGCCGGCATCCGCCGCGGTCGTGGTCGTGGTCGATGTGTGCGCGGCCGGCGCTGCACTCGCCGTCTTGGCCTGGGCGGAAATGGCTGACGCGCCGACGAAGCTCCCGGCTGTCAGCACCATCGATATGCCGACGATCGGCAGCGCGCGCTTGATTCTCCTCATGACATCTCCCCCATACTGGAGATGGCAACGAGGTAAATGCAACGCGTCCGCGGCGTCGGACCCCCGGGCCCGCTCTTCAACGGAATACAGAATTCCGTCTCCTGGCGGGTTTGGTCTCCCGGGTCGCCCGCTCCCCGACGGAATCCCGAATTCCGTCTGCTGGCGAGCGCGGTCCTATTGATCCCCCGTTTGCCATCCTGTCCCCTTGATGGCAGTCATATAACAGTCCGAAACTGGCCCCTGTCAAGCGACATAAATGCAGTCGGTGCCGGTGTTTGATTCTCCGACCGTTCAGTCGTAAACCAATGCGGAGCTGTATTTCTTGATCACTGACGCGTTCGGGCTGGTAGTGGCGCGAATTCCACCGAACAATGGTGGCTGTGATCATGAAGGTTTTGGCGGCGCGGCAAAGGCGGGCGGGCGTCGAGGTCGCGAGGGCCGGGGAAGAGTGGACGGGGGCACTCCGGGCGCACGGAACTGCGGACGCCTGGCCGAGGAGCGCCGGGCCACTCGGGTCCCCGCCGCCCGCCAACACTCCAGGGTTGACCGAGGGTGCAGGTGCTCGATGGGGCGTGAGCTAAAGTAAGATTCAATCTACGTAATAATCCATCTACGTTACTCACCCTGGGGGTGCGTCGTGGAGTTCCGAGGCCGGGCCGGAGATCTTGAGCTGCTGGCCGAGCAGTACCGGGCGGTGGCAGAGGGGACCGGGGCCACTCGCGGGCGGGCCGTGATCATGACGGGCCGGCGTCGCGT
The DNA here is from genome assembly GCF_045039535.1 of Streptomyces sp. NBC_01092. Taxonomy (NCBI): domain Bacteria; kingdom Bacillati; phylum Actinomycetota; class Actinomycetes; order Kitasatosporales; family Streptomycetaceae; genus Streptomyces; species Streptomyces sp. NBC_01092. The sequence goes on from NZ_CP108659.1 coordinate 6,903,067, forward strand.
GGGGAAGTCGCGGCTGGTCCAGGAGTTCTGCGACCGCACCGAAGCGCCGTATGTGGTGTTCCAGGCCACCCGGGGGCGCAACCCCGTGACGGAGCGCGCCGAATTCGCCGCGACCCTCGCGCAGTCGCCGCTGCCGGGGGCGGAGCTGGTCGCCGGCCTCCAGGCGCAGGACTGGAACCAGGCCCTGCGCTCGCTGGCGCTCGCCGTCCCCGATGACTCACCCAGCATCGCGGTGATCGACGAGGTGCCCTGGCTGGTCGAGCAGGACACCGAATTCGAGGGCGCACTCCAAACCGTCTGGGACCGCCACCTGTCCTCCAAGCCCGTGCTTCTGCTACTGGTCGGCAGCGATACGTCGGTGATGGAGGCGCTTCAGTCGTACGGGCGCCCGTTCTTCGGCCGGGCAGCGAAGATGACCGTCCGTCCCCTCAATCTGGCCGATGTGCAGGCCATGACTGAACTCGACGCGGCCGGAGCCGTCGACGCCCAGTTGATCACCGGCGGATTCCCCGAGATCGTGCAGTCATGGCGGCCCGGTATGGGACGTACGGCATTCCTGGAGGCCTCGGTCGCCCATCCGCTCTCGCCCCTGCTGGTGGCCGGCGAACTGTCCCTGCTCGGCGAATTCCCGGAGGCCTCGCACTCACGGGCCGTACTGGAAGCGGTCGGCAGCGGTGAACGCACCTTCAGCGCGATCGCGACCCGGGCCGGCGGCGCCGGCGCGCTGCCGTCCGGCACGCTCTCCCCGCTGCTGGCCGCGCTGCAGGCCAAGCGGGTCCTGGCCGCCGATCTCCCCCTGTCCACCAAGCCGGACAGCAAGAACAAGCGCTACCGGATCGCGGACCCGTATCTGCGGTTCTGGCTGGCCTTCCTGGCACGCGCGATCCCGCTCATCGAGCGTGGCCGCGGTGACCTGGCACTCGAACGCATCGAGCGGTCGTGGACCACTTGGCGCGGGCGGGCGGTCGAGCCACTGATCCGCGAGTCCCTGCTGCGTCTGATGCCCGGTGACGAGTGGCCCGAGACCGAGGCCGTCGGCGGGTGGTGGAACCGTCAGAACAACCCCGAGATCGACCTCATCGGTGCGGACCGCGAGCCGGTGGCCCGGCAGGTGCACTTCGTCGGCTCGGTCAAGTGGCGGGAGACCCAGCCCTTCGGCCGTCATGAGTACGACGCCCTGGTGCGCGACATGCTCGCCGTCCCCGGTACCGGCCCGGGCACTCCGCTGGTCGCGGTCTCCCGCTGCGGGGTGGCCGACGATCTGCCGCTGACCGCGCACTGGGGACCGGAGGACCTCGTACGGGCCTGGCAGCCCCGGTAGCCGCGACGCCGGCGTAACGCTTCGTCAGGCCGGTGTGGAGCGTTGCGCCGTGTTCTGCTCGGGGACGCCGTCGGGGTGCTGGGCGGTGTGCCAGGCGGATCTGCGGAGGTGGCGTTCGGGGTCGCGGAGGCCCGCGATCTCGCCGAGGCCGATGATGTACGGGCGCAGACTGTGCTGGAGTTCGCGCAGGGCCCGGCGGAACTCCGCGTTGTCGGGCCAGGCCGTCTCGTCCTCGTCGGGGTGGGCCTCCTCGAAGGCGCGCAGCCGGGGATGCCAGGTGGCGAGGAACGGCGCCAGCTCGAAGTTGAGGATGTCCAGGACGAGTTCGTGGACGGAGTCGCCCTGGGTGGGCGGAGGCGGGGAGCCCTCGGACTCCAGGGGCTCGCGGTACATGTCGAACAGCGTCTTGAGGGACGTGAGGGTCTCGCGCAGATTGCCGCTTCCGTCCTCCAGCGGACGCGTCGCCACGCGCGTCGCGGCCTGGAAGAACATGCGCAGCGCCGCCTGCCGCATGTCCGTGGTCGTCCTGAACGTCATCTCGCTGCCGGGTAAGACGAGCCGCACCTCGGTCAGCTGGACCGACCTGCGGTAGACATCGGCGCCGAGCACCAGGGCGATGCCGACCACGCCGCCGACCACGACGGAGAGCAGCTGGCCTCCCGTCTGGCTGATCGAGTACGCGGCGACACCGACGACGCCGCCCACCGCAGCGGCCAGCACCGCCCGCCCGGCCGTACGGCCCGCCGCAGCGACGGTCCACCTCCCACGTACCGTCACCTCTCGCGCCCCTTCCCCAACTCACAGCGCCCCACGGACAGTTCATCCGTACTGATGGGGAATCTACCTGGTCAGGTGCTCCGGCGCAGTCCCAGCTGCGCCAGACCGCGACTCGCCAGGCCGGCGATTTCCCGGGGGGACCGGGAGCCGGCCAGCCACTGGTTCTCCTCGGCGGTCAGGCCGTTGCGCAGGCCCGTCCAGCCGGGCGCGTCGGTGAACTGCCGTAGCCGGTCGAGGCCGTTGAGGAGGCGCGGGTCAGGGGGAGTGGCGTCCGACGGCTCGGGGACCTCGGGTGCGCCGGGGACGCCCAGCGCCTTCGCGATCTCGGCGGTCACCCCTCCGTAGCCGGCGGCCAGGTAGACGGGGAGGTCCGCCTCCAGGGCCAGCAGCGCTTCCTCCAGGAGTCCGGGCAGCGTTCCCAGGAAGCCGCCGCGCCTGCCGCCGAGGATCAGGTGCGCGTCGACCTGGCGCATCAGGTAGCGGCGCATGCCGGTGAGCGCGCGCCGCGTGGTCCCTGGGTCGGACTCGGGCACGGGGTCCTCGCCCCGGCCCTCGGCGGGGTCGACCGGCTCGCCGTCGACGCTCAGGAAGACGATCTCGGCGTAGCGGCCGAACCGCTGCCGCTGGTCGGCGAGTTCCGACAGGGGCAGCTTGCGGTGCTCGGTCCAGGCGAGGGTGTTGAGCAGGGGGCGGGAGGGCGGCGCGTACTCCCGCATCCGCTCGATCAGGAAGGGGGTGTAGCCGTCCTGGCGCAGGCTGCCTCCGTACACCGGCGTGCCGCCCGCCGCGACGACGAGGCCCACGAGTTCACCGAGGACCGAGCGGAACTCGGTCTCGGCCAGGCCCAGTCGGTCCAGATCCGCGCTCGTCCCGACCGAGACCCCGATCCGCAGGCCCTTCAAGGAGTCACCCGCAAGGGCATCGGTCGGCAGGCCATCGGGCATGGTCGTCCCTCCGTTCTCACACATCGGTTCCCTTCCAGGGTGACGCCCCGGGTGGCGAACTGCCGCGTGTGGATGTCGATTCATCGATGCGAGCTCCGGTTCGTGGGCTCGTCGGCTCCCTCCGCGTGCAGGTCCAGGCTCACCGTCAAGTGGATCTGCGCGTCCACCCATGCCGGGACGGCCGCCGTCGCCCCGTCGCGCTGGAGGGCGGTGTCGAGGTCGCGGACGAGGCGGGCCGCGGTGTGCAGGCCGGTGCGTTGCAGTGTCGCCGCGCTGTCGGCGAGGCGGGTGCGGGCCGGGGCGGACAGATGACGCAGGCCCTGGTGGGCTGCTTGGGCGAGGGCGGTGAGAGCCGAGGCGAGGGCCGTGGTGATCGGGTCGGCCCGGCGGGGCTCGGCCACGGTGAGCGTGGTGTCGCCGTCGCCCGGGGCGAGGTCGGGGACGATGACGCCCCGGGAGGTCAGTACGGCCAGCGGGTCCAGCACGATCCGGCCGTGGGCGCGGTGCAGCATGCCGCTGACGAAATGCACCTCTTCCTCGCCGAGCGCGGCGGCGAGCGCGTCGAGACCGCCGGGGCACAGGGGGTTGTACGCGGCGCTGACCAGGACGTCGTTGCCCGCAGGATCGCGGACGACTGCTTCCAGGTGCTGCGCGGCGGGGTCGTAGCCGACCGACTCCACGGCCGCCACCTCCACCACCCGCACCGCCTCCGCCGCGACGCGCGGGCGGATCAGCCGGGGCGGCCGCTCGCCCGACGCCCGCAGATGGGCGGCGGCGTCCCGGACCAGCAGGCTGCCGGGCAGATCCCGCCAGGCGGAGCCGAGCGGGGTGACGCTGGTGGCGGCGATACGGCCCCGGGAGATGGAGACGGTCCGGTCGGCGGCGCGTGAAGTGTGCTCGCTGACGACGTTCGCCGTGGCGAGGGTGCGCAGCGGGGAGCCGAGCACGCGGCGGGCGGACAGCTCGTGTCCGGTGAGGGACTGGCCCTCCGTCAGGTCCCAGCGCTTGCGCAGCACCAGCGCGATTCCGGCCTCGGCGTGGGCGAAGTACGTCTCGGCGCCGCGCTCGCCCGCCGTGCCCGCGACCCGGCAGCCGAGCGCCACCAGCCGCACCCGGCGCAACGGAGTCTGAGGCGCCTCCTTGGTGCCCAGCACCCCTACCGGGTCGTGGGCCGCGGCGCGGCGGCGGGCGTGGAGCTCGGCCAGCAGCGCGGCGAACCGCTCCGCCTCGTAGTGGGTGCCGCGCGCGGCGTACGCGTCGATCTGCTCGCGCAGCTCGGCCACCGCCCCGGCGGGCCAGTGCAGACTGGCGGCGGTCAGCGACTCCTGGGCCCGCACGAGCGACCCGGCGAACACCGGCCCCGCCTGCTGTACGCCGTCCAGGAGCAGGTCGTCGGCGAGCGCGAGGGCGGTGCGCAGGGCTTCGCCGGAGCGCTCATTGGTGGCGGTACGGCCGCCGACGCTCACCTCCGTGGCGGGCCGGGGCCCGCTTGGGTGGTCGTCCGCGGGTTCCCTCGGCCGGTCGTCCGCGGCTCGGAACGCCCACACCGCCAGCACCACGACCTCGCCGCGCAATGCGGCCGACGCGTCGGTGAGGGCGTAGCCCAGCTCGTGCGGGACCGGGAAACGGACGGTGCAGGTGGGCAGTTCGACGCGGGGCTCCGGGGCGTCGGCGGTGGGGAAGTGCAGCCGGGCGACGTAGCCGCGGTCCCTGACCCGGCGGGCCGCGACCAGGGCCGGGCGGCCCAGCGCCGCGGCCAGCGCGTCGTCGTCGAACTCGGCCGGCGACCAGTCGACGTGGGTGTCCTTGGCGACCGGCGTGTCATCCGCCTCGGCGTGCTGCCCCGTGTCCGGCCCGGCGCCCCGGTCGCCGGTGGCGCCGCGTTGGTAGGCGAGCACCAGGCCGATGCGGTGCCGGCACACGCCCTTGGCGCCGCAGCCGCAGTCCGCCGCGTCCAGGCCGAGGCCCGGCGGGAGGGCCGTATCCGTCCCGTCCGGGAAGCGGCCGCGTACGGTGCCGTCGTCGGCGACCGTCACCTGTGGGCCGGAACCCGCCGTGAGGTCCTTCTCGGCGCGCTTGACCAGGCCCTTGTTGGCGAGGGAGGCCAGCGTCTCGGGCGTCAGGGCCAGCAGATCGGCACGTACGGTCACCGTCCCTGCCCTCCCCGGCCGACCTTCTCGGCGACGAACTCGGCGAGACTGCCCGGCGTCATCGCGCCCACCGGGGCGCCCACCTGCGCCAGCCGCCCGGCCAGGGCACGGTCGTAGACGGGATCGGCGTCCTCGTCGAGGGCGGCCAGACACAGCACGGTCGTGCCCTGCTCGACCAGGTGGCGCACGGTGCGCACCAGCCGGTACGGGTCGCCGCCCTCGTAGAAGTCGGAGATCAGGGCGACGATCGTGCGCCTGGGGTTGTCGACCAGCGAAGCGCCGTAGTCGACGGCACGGGCGATGTCGGTGCCGCCGCCGAGTTGGACGCCCATCAACAGCTCCACAGGATCGGTCACTTGGGAGGTCAGGTCGACCACCTCGGTGTCGAAGGCGACCAGGTGTGTCTTCAGGCCCGGCAGGCTCCACAGACAGGCGGCCGTGACGGCGGAGTGGATCACCGAGCCGGCCATGGAGCCCGACTGGTCCACCAGCAGCACGAGTTGCCACTGCTCCAGGTGGCGGCGGGTGCGCGAGTGGAAGTGCGGGCGCTGGATGAGGATGCGGCGTTCCTCGGGCTGGTAGTGGGCGAGGTTGGCGCGGATCGTGGTCCGGAAGTCGAAGTCGCGGCCCAGCGGCAGCCGGCTGGGGCGGCGGGAACGGGAGCCGGTGAAGGCACGCCGCACCTCCGGTTGCAGCCGCTCCATCAGCTGCCGGACGACGGTCTCGACGATCCGCCGTGCGGCGGCGAGCACTTGAGGGTTCATCAGGTGCTTGGTGCGCAGCACGGCGCGCAGGAGGGTCTGGCTGGGTTCGACGCGGGCGAGGACGTCCGGGTCGGTGACGATCTCGTCGATCCCGTAACTCTCGACGGCGTCCCGCTCCAGCCGCTCCACCGTCTCCTTGGGGAACAGCCGGTGGATGTCGTCGAGCCAGTCGATCGCGGTGAGCTGGGAGGGGCCGCTGCCGCCCACGCGGGAGTCGGCCGACCCGCCCCGGCGCACCCCGCGGCGGCGCAGGTCCTCGTCACGGCCGTAGAGCCAGTCGAGCGCGGCGTCACGGGCGGCGGCGGAGGCGGCGAGGGGGCCGGTGCAGCGCTCGGCGGGGGAGCCGAGGATGAGGCGCCAGCGCTCCAGGGAGGGGTCCGGTGACGCCGGTGTCGGCCCGGATGCCGGGGTGTTCATCGCGCCGCCCCCAGGCCGTGTCGGTCGAGCAGTCGGGCCACGTTCTCCTCCAGGGCTCGGGCGCGGGCGAGCAGCAACGGGTCGGCGGTCGTGCGCAGCAGGGAACGGGCCGAGCCGTGCTTGCCGCGTCGCTCGAGCAGGCGCTGCGCGATGCGTTCGCGCTCGCGGGGCGGGAAGAAGGCGAAGGCCTGACGCAGCGCGGGCAGGCCGGTGAGGAAGTCGTCCTCGGTCAACGCGGAGACGATGCCGTCCAGTACGTCGATCAAGGGCTCCCCGTCGCCCGTCGCACCGGCGGTGACCTCCTCGCGGGCCAGCGCGAACAGGCCGGCGAGCCAGTCGCCGAGGGTGTCGGCGGCGCGGGACGCGAGGGCCTGTACGGCCGTCGCGGGGTCGTCGGGCACGCCCAGCGCCCAGCGCAGACCTACGGCGGCGCCGCGCAGGTCGGCGGGGGCGCGCGGGTCGCGGCCGATGCGTGCGGCGGCCTCGGCGGCGGCCTCCCGGGTGACCGACAGCAGCTCCGGCGCGTGCAGCAGCGCGTCCCGCGCGGCGGCCAGTGCGCGCAGGCGGGCGAAGTCCACGCCGGTGCCGCCGTGCAGCCCCTCGGCCAGCCAGAACACCCGGTCGGCGGCGCCCGCGACGACGCTGCCCAGCAGTCGGCCGCGGGCCACGCCGAACACCCGGTCGTGCCGCCACAGCCCCAGCGCCGCCGTCAACACCTCGCCCAGCGGGCCGAGTTCCGGGACCTGGCCGACCTGGGCGGCGAGTGCCTCCAGCAGTTCGTCGCAGAGGGGCCCGACGCCGCACAGCACCGCGTCGAACAGCAGCCCGGCGAGCTGCCCGGCCTGCGTGCCCGACGCCCGCGCCCGCTGACCGAGCACCACCGACGCCGCCTCGTCCAGCCGGGCCCCGTACGCCCCCGCCTCGATGAGCGCCGCCTCGCGCCCACCGGCCCGGCCGGGCTCCCAGCGCTCGGTGAACACCGGGTCGGAGCCGTCGGCCGGGCCGGAGACCCGGGTGAACCCGGGGATGCCCAGCACATGCAGGCGATGCAGGACCTGGCTGCGCGTCAGGCCGGCCGCGTCGGTGAGGTCGACGGTGAACGGTCCCTCCGGGGCGGGGTCGGCCAGCCCCAGCCGGGCGAGCTGCTCGGCCACGTCGTGCACGAGCGGGGGCAGGGGGGTGTCGGGGTGCAGCCGGCCCTCGCTCTCACCGGCGCAGGCGGCGACCATCTCCACGACGACGGGATGAGTGCCGGCACTGAGCGTGCCCCGCCCGGTCCAGGGCAGCGGCCGATCCAGATCGTCGCTGATCAGCGCCCCGGCGAGGCCGTCCAGGACGTCCACCCTGGTCTCGTGCGCGTGCCCGCGCATGAGCGTGAGCCCCTGGGTCAGACCGCGCGCGGCGATCAGGTCGGCCGTGGACACCGGGATCCTGCGGGCCCGAAGCCGCTCGGCGACGGAACGCAACAGTCCCTGCGCGGCGGCCTGCGGCCCGGATTCCCAGAGCTGCTGGTAGTAGCCGGGCGACGGCATGCCTGACTGGTACCCGGCGAACGCGTCCAACTGCCGGAAGGAGTACGGCACGAGGAAGCTGCCGCCGAGGGCGCCGGGGGGTGGGGCGGGGATCTCCGGCCAGTCGGACACGGCATCGCCCTGGCCGTCGTCCAGGTATGACAGTGCGCGCAAGGCCGGTTGGTGGAAGCCGCCCGTCACCACCAGCACGGTCCGCTCCCCGGCGCGGGCCACGGCGGCGCGCACCCAGGACGCCATGTACTCCTCGCGCGCACGGTCCCCAAGGTCCGCCTCGGCGTCCCCACGCACCAGCTCGAAGTAGGCGTCCAGGCGTGACTGCAGGCCGTCGTCGTCCGGTTCGGTGACCTCGAACAACCCGTCCCACAGCGCGTCCACCGAGTCCACGGCGAAGTGCGCGCACAGCCGCTCCGTCGCCTCCGCGTACCTCGCCTCGGCGTCGGCGTAGCGGTTGGTCTGCCGGTCGGCGCGTTCGGCGAACGCCGGGTGCCAGGCGGGCAGGTCGATGAAGCGGACCTCGGCGCCCGAGGCATGGCCGTCCCGCAGCGCGACCCACTCCGGGGAGTAGTCGCACAGCGGGGCCCACGAGGTCGCGACGCGCGTCTCGTCCCGGTAGTGGCTGAACACCGCGACCGGCAGCCGGTGCCCGAGCAGCAGCTCGCCCAGCCGGTCGTTCATGTCGGCCGGGCCCTCCACCAGGACATACGCGGGCCGCAGTTCCTCGATCGCCCGGCCGACCAGCCGGGCGCACGCGGGCGAGTGGTGCCGTACGCCGAGGAAGACGGCGCGGCCGACGGCGGGCGGCATCGCGTCCAAGGTCCTCGAAGTCCCCGGCATCAGTCCGCCAGCAAATGCCGCGCGTCGTGCAACGCCTGCCACTGCCCGCCCTTGCGGCGAGAGACCTCCTGCTCCAGGAACCGCCGCAGCCGGGCGAGGTCCTCCGGGCTGTCCTTCGCGGCCGTACCCGCGAGGCTCGCCACGACGTCGGCCGCGCTGCCCGCCTCGCCGCGCAGGAACCAGCCGCGTACCCCCACCGCGTGGGCGACGGACACGGCCTCGGCGGTGCTCATCACCGTCGACATCCGCTCGCCGCGCTCGGCCGGGCCCCGCAGTTCGCGGAAGGTGCCCACCAGGACCTCCAGCACGTCCCGGCGCGGCGCCGCCTCCACCCCGGACTGCCGCAGCAGCGCCGTGGCCTCGGCCTCGACGAGGGCGAGCTCGGTGTCGAAGTCGGGGATGGGGAAGACGGTCTCGAAGTTGAAGCGGCGCTTGAGCGCGGCGCTCATCTCGTTGACGCCGCGGTCGCGGGTGTTGGCGGTGGCGATGACGTTGAAGCCCTGCCGGGCGAAGACCATGCCCTGCGGCCCGTCCAGTTCGGGGATGGCGATGACCCGGTCGGACAGCAGCGACAGCAGGCAGTCCTGCACCTCCAGCGGGCAGCGCGTGATCTCCTCGAAGCGCACGACGCACCCCTCGGCCATGCCGCGCAGCATGGGCGCGGGGACGAGCGAGCGCGGCGAGGGGCCCTCGGAGACCAGCAGGGCGTAGTTCCACGAGTACTTGATCTGGTCCTCGGTGGTCGCCGCGCCGCCCTGCACGGTGAGCGCGGAGGTGCCGCTGACGGCCGCCGCGATCAGCTCGGACAGCAGCGACTTCGCCGTGCCCGGTTCTCCCACCAGCATCAGGCCGCGGTTGGTGGCCAGGGTGACCAGGGACCGCTCCACCAGGGAGACGTTGCCGACGAACTTGCGGCTGACGCCTGCCCGCTCGTCGCCGACGATGAAGCGGCGCGCGGCGCGCAGGCTGAGCTGCCAGCCCGGCGGGCGCGGGTCGCCGTCGGCCGCGCGCAGGGCGGCGAGCTCGTCGGCGTAGCGGACCTCGGCGGGCGGGCGCTGCAACTGCTCCTCGGCGACGGTCACTTCGAGGTCACCTCGGTGAGGTCGGCCAGGATCTCGGAGGCGATGACCGGGTCGAGCCCGGCGAAGCGCAGCGGATAGTCCCGCCTCGGATAGTGGTCTCCGGGGCTGTTGTCGAGCCAGATGGCCTCGAAGACCTGGTCGCCGAGCTCCTCGACCATGCCCACCGCGATTCCCGGATCGAGTTCGATCACCAGGTACCGGCGGTCGTCTATCCGCCGGGAGAACCAGCGCTCCACGCCCGCGTCCTGCGGCTCGCCCCGCTCCCAGCCGCGCTTGGTGAGCCCGAGCAGCTTGCCGACCGGCACGGTCGCCTGCTCGAAGCGGGCCAGCCGGTGGCTCGCGGCCTCCTCCTCGGTGAGCGCGTGCACGGCCCGGCCCAACTGCGGGAAGGGCTGCAGGATCTCGTAGTCGGCGAACAGCTCCGACCAGGCGCCGAGGTCCTCACCCAGGTGCAGCGGATGCGCCAGACGGACGCTCGCCTCTTCGGGCAGCGTCAGCTCGTCGTCGCCGACGTCGGCGAACGTACGGTCCTCCGCCACCCGGAACGCCGTCACCGCGCCGTCCGCCTCGCTCAGCCAGACCAGCCGCCGGACCAGGTGCCACAGCAGCGGGTGCGCCACGAACAGCTCCTGGAACTCCGCGGCCGACCAGGCCCGCCCGCCGACCATCGCCGCCTCCAGCCGCCGCACCTGATCGGCGGCGATGGTACGGACGTCCTTCTTCAGCGCGGCGAACCGCTTGCGCTCGGCCGGCGCGAGCTCGGGGTCGTCCTTGGCGGCGGGCGCGGGCAGGGCCTTGCGGGGCTTGCCGTCGGCGTCGCGCACGTACGGGCGCAGCTGCTCGTCGAAGCCGACCGTGAACTGCCGGGTGCCGTAGTCGATGACCGTGCTGCCGTCGGCGTCGAGCCCGAAGTCCGGGACGAGCCGGTCGCCCAGCTGCTCGGCCGTCAGGCCCAGACCCTCGGCGACCTCGGCGATCTTCTCCTGGGCGCGGACCTTCAGGGCCTTGAACGGCACGCGCTGGGCGATGCCGTGCAGATGCAGCAGCGCCACGTCGGTGCCGATGGTCGCGAGGACGTTCAGCCCCTCGACGGCCCGGTGGTGCGCCCCCTCGCCGGGCCACGCGCGCAGCACGGGCGTGAGGCGGCGCACGATCTCGTCGTCCCCGAGCCAGCCCAGCGCGTGCAGCGCCCAGCTCTCCTTCGGGGGCATTCCGGCGAGCCGCCACTGCTCGAACACGCCCCAGGCGAAGGCGGCGAGGGAGTCGGCGGTGCAGTGCTCGGTCAGCACGTCGAGGCCGGGGTAGACCTCGCCGGGCTTGGACACCGCCAGCACGGTCAGGGCGTGGTGCACCGCGTCGGCGGGCAGCGCACCGCCCTCCTTCAGCAGGATCTGCGGCAACAGCGCGGGGTCGGCCCAGGCACCCACGGCCGGCATACGCGCCGGAAGCGTGCTCTCCAGCGGGTCGGCGGCCAGCAGCTCCTCGACGATGACCGCGGCCTCCGGCCCGCACTCGGCGACGGCCTTCAGCACCGCCTCGCCGCCCCGGGCGTCCGCCACCAGCCGCAGCGCCTGTTCGGCGCCCCGGCGCACGGTGCCGGGCTTGCCCACCGCGTGCGGGACGAGGAACGGGACGGCGGCCAGACCGTGCCGCACCAGCCACGCGCGGGCCGTCGCGTCGGCCGACTTGAGGCGGGCCAGCCAGTCGCACACCAGCGCGGCGACCTCGACACTCAGATACGGCAGGACCGGCACCCCCAGGGTGGAGGGATGCCGGGCGGCGGCGTGCAGCAGCAACGGCAGGGCGTGCATCTCGTGCTTGGCCGCGACCCGCTTGAGAGGGGGCTCACCGTCCCAGTAGTCCTTGGGGGCACAGACGGCCAGCAGCGGTCGTACGACGTCCTCGGGCCTGTCGATGAACAGCTGGACGTCCCGGACGTCCTTCAACTGCTCGCCCCGCTGGAGGGCTTCGATCTCCTTGGCCCAGGTGTAGTCCTTGCGCCACTCGGCGTACCACCACTTGGTGCCGGCCCAGTCCTCCTGCTCACCCGGCAGCCAGGCGACCCGGGCCTGCGGGACGATCGGCGTCTCGTCCGCCACGCGCGCCTTGCGGGCCGTACGCTTCCCCGCCCACGGCGGGCTGACCAGCAGCGCGGGCAGCGCCTGCGGCGGGGCGTCGGCCACTCGGTCACTGCTGGTCAGCATCGGTTCGACGAGGTCGGCGACGGCCGCGGGCAGGTCGGGCAGCACGGCGGCCGTCAGCTTCCGGTGCGCATGGACGTGCGCGGCCAGCAACTGCTGCGCCATCGACGCGTACTTGGCGGAGCCGAGCGCCGCCTTGGCCAGCAGGCGCAGGGCGCGGACCGGGTAACGCCGCATCGCCTCCAGCAGATGCGGGCGGACGTGCTTGTCCTCGACGCGGGCGAGAAGGATGCCGAAGGCGTCGTCCGAGGGGAACTCGACCAGAGCACCGGCGAGGGCCTTGGTCCGGTCGGAGCCGTACGCGACGTCCAGCCCCTCCTCCAGCATCGGCGCGAACGCGGTGCCGACGCCCTCGGCGAGCGTGGCGACGAACGCCATCGACCAGCCGCCCCAGTGCAGATGCAGCCGGCCGCCGAAGTGGCCGAGCTGGTCCGGGGAGCCGATCGAGCACAGCAGCATCTCCCGGAGCAGCGGGTCGTCGACGACCTCGCCCGTGCAGCACTCGGCGACCCACTCCCGCTCGCCGGGCACCAGATAGGACACGACGATGCGACGACGCTCCGCGTCCCGGCACTGCGCGAGCGCGGCGACGGCCGCCCCGTACGAGTCCTCGTCGGCCGCGGCGAGCAGGGCCCGCATCCGGTCCGCGAAGTGGGGGCGCGCCCACTGGCCGTCGACATAGCCGCCGACGGGCCGGAAGCGCAGCCGGGGATCCTGCCGGTTCATGCCGTACTGCTGCCAGTAGGCCTCGATGTCGAAGTACTCCACGACCGCACGAGCGGCGAAGGCCAGGCCGTGGTCCTCGACCCAGGTGTCGACGAAGACCCCGCTGGGGAGTTGGTAGTGCACGGTCAGCGCGGCCAGGGCGGCCGCGCCGAGCGGACTGGGGCTCCCGCTCAGATGCGCGCGGGCCGCGTCGACGATCCGGGCGTCGCTCAGCGAGGAGGAGAGCATCTGCTCGATCCAGTCCGCCTCCTCCTTCAGCCGCCCGGCCACCCGCTCCGCGGCGTCCTTGCGCGGCGCGGCAGGGCCACGCACGATCCCGCCCCTCCGCGGGTGGACCAACCGCCGCCAGGCGGCCGGCACTTCGAAGGTCTCCTCATCGGGCAGGACGACCTCGTCCGACGAGGCGGGCGCCGACTCCACAGCCTGCGCCGAGGCCGAAACCCCGCCGCCGACCGGCGCCGCGACCTCGACCTCGGCCGCGACCTCGACCGAGACCTCCCGATACCCCTTGCGCTCCTTCTCCGCGATCACCTTCGCCAGATGGAGTTCGGCCGCCTCGGCCGAGTCCAGCTCCTTCAGCTGCGTACGACCCTCCGCGCCGACCCGTCCGTAGCGCACGGTGACAGTGGCCCCCTCGGCCTCCGCCTCCCAGAACTTCGCCGACCCGTCCCCGACAAACTCCCAGCGCCGCACGGCCCCTCCCCTTCGCCGACCCCCCGGCCGGTGATCGCTCGATCAACTGGCCGCAACAGTAGAGGGGGCCACTGACAACGAAGCCACGTGCGGGTGGCGACACCCCCCGTCCCCAGGGGTGGCAGGATGCGGGGACGCGACAGGAGGGGCGAGAGGGGCGGGGCGCTATGGGGCGGAGTGAGCGGGAGGCGGTGGCCAGGGGGAGGCGGCTGTTCGAGGCGGCGCAGGCCGTCGTCGACGATCACGCGCGGGCCGTCGAGGCCGTGCACGCGGCCCTCGAACCGATCCATGACGACCTGGCCCGCCGCGAGTTGGACGGCATCCCGGTGGCCCGTCTGAAGGACCTCACCGAAGGCAGGCTGCGCCTGGGCGAGGTGGAGAAGGGCGGCTTCCGTACGGTCGGACAGGTCCTGGACGCCGGTCCGTACCGGTTGCGGCAACTGCCCGGCGTCGGACGGCAGACGGCCGACCAGACGGTGGCCGCCGCCCGGCGGATCGCCGACGCCGTACGCGACACCATCGCCGTACACATCGACGTGGACCGGCCGGAGCCCCGCACCACCGCACTGGTCGTCGCACTCAACGTCCTGGTGGAGGCGGGCCCCGAGGCACGCCGGGCCGTCGGCACGGCCGGCACGCTCGCCAGGCGGCTCGGACCGCCGCTGGCCGACGCGGCGCCCACGGCCGGGCGGCTGCGCATGCTGCTCGCGGGCCGGGCCGGACGGGAACGCGCGCTGGCGGCCCTGGCCGAGGTCCGCACCCTGACCGAGCAGGCCGACCAGGACGAGGTGCCACAACTGCTCGCCCAGGCCTCGGTCGACCTGTTGCGCCGACCGGAGTCCGACGTGGCCGCCCTGGTCGACTTCGAGCTCCGCTCCGCCGAGTACTACGGCCTGCTCGCCGAGCTCTCGGGCCGCGCTCCCGACCCGGCGGCGGCCGAGGGGTTCCTGCCGGACGAGGTGGCCGAGCGGGTCAGGACCCAGCCGCTGGACGACACGCACCGCCGGGTCTCCCTGCGCGGCTACCAGGCCTTCGGCACCCGTTTCGCCCTCGCCCAGCGCCGGGTGATCCTCGGCGACGAGATGGGTCTCGGCAAGACGATCCAGGCCATCGCCGCGCTCGCGCACCTCGCCGGCGAGGGCGAGAGCCACTTCCTGGTCGTCTGCCCGGCCAGCGTGCTCATCAACTGGACCCGCGAGATCGACAAGCGCAGCGCACTGCGCGTGACCCCGCTGCACGGCCCCGACCGGCAGGACGCGTTCGCCGACTGGAAGGGGCGGGGCGGCGTCGCCGTCACCACCTTCGACGCCCTGCGCGGCTTCCCGGTGCCCGGGGGCGGCGAGCTGGGCATGCTCGTCGTCGACGAGGCGCACTTCGTGAAGAACCCCCGGACCCGCCGCTCGATGGCCGTCTCCGAGTGGGCGGAGCGCTGCGACCGCGTGCTGTTCCTGAGCGGTACGCCCATGGAGAACCGAGTCGAGGAGTTCCGCAGCCTGGTGCGGATCCTCCAGCCCGAGCTGGCCGAGAGCGTCGACGACCACGACGGCGTGGCGGGCTCCAAGGCGTTCCGCAAGGCGGTCGCCCCGGTCTATCTGCGCCGCAACCAGCAGGACGTCCTCACCGAACTCCCCGCGCTCCAGCACACGGACGAGTGGGAGGAGCCCAGCGCGCAGGACGAGGAGGCGTACCGCGAGGCGGTGCGCGCCGGCAACTTCATGGCCATGCGCAGGGCGGCGTACGCGCGTCCGGAGCGGTCGGCGAAGCTGGACCGGCTGCGCGAGATCGCCGCGGAGGCCGCCGAGAACGGGCTCAAGGTCGTGGTGTTCTCGGCCTTCCGCGACGTCCTCGGAGTGACGCAGAGCGCGCTCGCAGCCAAGTCGAACGAGCGCCAGGTCTTCGGCCCGATCTCCGGCAGCGTGCCGCCCGCCCGCCGGCAGCAGCTCGTCGACGAGTTCGCGGCCGCGCCCGGCCACGCGGTCCTGCTCGCGCAGATCGAGGCCGGCGGCGTGGGCCTCAACATGCAGGCCGCCTCCGTCGTCATCCTCTGCGAGCCCCAGCTCAAGCCCACCGTCGAACACCAGGCGGTCGCCCGCGCCCACCGCATGGGCCAGGTCCGCTCGGTCCAGGTGCACCGCCTGCTGTGCACGGGCGGAGTGGACGAACGGCTGGTGCGGATGCTGGCGAACAAGTCCCGCCTGTTCGACGCCTACGCCCGCCGCAGCGCGGTCGCCGAGGCGACCCCGGACGCCGTCGACATCTCGGACATCGCCCTGGCCCGCCACATCGTCGAGGAGGAACAGGCACGGCTGGGCACGACCCCGGCCGAGCCCGTGACCGAACGGGCGTGAACGACAAGCGGCCATACGGCCCTACGTCTCACTCCCCTCCCGCCACTCGCCGGCAGACCTCCGCATACGCCCGTACGAGGGGTCGCCCGGCGTCCTCCCGGCGCCACGCCAGTGCGTACCGGCTCGGCGACAGCCCGCGCACCGGACGCGTCACCACGCCACCCAGGCTGATCAACGGAGCGTTGCCCGTGGCCACCAGGCAGACCCCCAGCCCCGCGACCAGCGCCTCGTACGTCTCCTCCGTGCTCGCGATCTCCGCCCCGATGCGCGGTGGGCGCCCGGCCCGCTCCTCCAGGGCCAGCCAGTGGTCGCGCAACGGCCCCGCGCTCGCCGGCAGCGCGAGGAACGGCTCGTCCATCAGGTCCGTGAAGTCGATCTCCGGCCGCGAGGCGAGGCGGTGGGTCTCCGGGAGGGCGACCAGCCGGGACTCCCGCGCGATCACCGTCCAGTCGTAACGGTCGGCGTCCGGCAGCGGCAGCCAGACGAAGGCGACGTCGGCGTCACCGTCCGCCAGCCCGGCGGTGGCGTCCGCCCAGCTCACCTGCCGCAGCAGCAGGACGGTGTCCGGGTGGCCGGCCGTGAAGCGTGAACGGATCGCGGGCAGCAGGCCACCCCGCCCCGGGCTGGTGCTCATCCCCACCACCAGCGTGCCGCGCGCCGCCGCCCGGGCGGCCTCCAACGCCGCCGACCCCTGCGACCAGGCGTCCAGCACCCGCCGGGCGTGCGGCAGCAGCGCCTCGCCCGCCCCGGTGAGCGTCACGCCCTGCGGATCGCGGCGGAACAGCTCCACGCCCAGCTGCCGCTCCAGCGCCCGCACCTGCTTGCTGAGCGCGGGCTGGGAGACGTACAGCCGCTCGGCCGCGCGGGTGAAATGCAGCTCCTCGGCCACCGCGACGAAGTAGCGCAGGTCCCGTACATGAACGTCCATGGTCATAACCATCGGTTATCAGCGTGGGTCTTGGACGGGCAACGCCATTCCGCAGCAGGCTGGTCTACATCACGGCAACAGAGGAGCTGTCATGAACAAGGTGTGGCTGATCACGGGGGCGAGCAGCGGTTTCGGGCGTGCCCTCGCGGAGGCCGCCCTCGCCGACGGCGATGTGGTGGTGGGTGCGGTACGGCGGCCCGAGGGGCTGGCCGATCTCGTGGCCGCGCACCCCGACCAGGTGGAGGCGCTGCGCCTGGACGTCGGCGACACGGGGGCCGCTCAGGCCGCCGTACAGGATGTGATCGCCCGGCACGGTCGGATCGACGTCCTGGTCAACAACGCGGGCCGCACGCACGTGGGCGCCTTCGAGGAGACCACCGAGCAGGAGTTGCGCGAGCTGTTCGACGTGCATGTCTTCGGGCCGGTCGCCCTGACCCGCGCCGTGCTGCCGCACATGCGTGAGCGGCGCTCCGGGGCGATCGTGCAGATGAGCAGCATGGGCGGCCAGATGTCCTTCGCGGGCTTCTCGGCGTACAGCGGAACCAAGTTCGCGCTGGAGGGGCTGTCCGAGGGGCTCGCGGACGAGGTCGCCGAGTTCGGCATCAAGGTGCTGATCGTGGAGCCGGGCTCGTTCCGTACGGCGCTGTTCAAGACCGGGCGGGCCGGCACCAGCACGGACAGCGGCCTGTACCCCAAGGTGAGCCAGACCCGAGGCTTCGTCTCCGGCGGCGACGGCACGCAGGCCGGCGACCCGGCGAAGGCGGCGGCCCTGATCCTGGCCGCGCTGGAGGCCGAACAGACCCCACTGCGGCTGCCGCTGGGCGACGACGGGGTCGACGCGGTGCTCGGTCACCTCGACCAGGTCCGCGCGGATGTCGCCGCCTGGGAGAAGCGGACGCGGGCGACGGCCTTTTAGCGAGCTGCGGTGAACGCCGACCAGGCGGCGGGGCTTACCCGGAGGGTGGGGCCGGTCTCCGGGATGTTCTTGGAGTCGCGGATGTGGATGGTGCCGGGGGAGAGGGCGACTTCGAGGCAGGCGCCGCCTTCGTCGCTGCTGTAGCTGGACTTCCGCCAGGTGTAGGCGACTTCGAGGCACGCGCCACCCTCGCTGCCGCTGTAGGTCGACTTGAACCACTCAAGTGCAGTGCTCATTTGTCTCCTAGCAGGCGATCGAGCAGGCCTTTGGACTCTTGAGGTGTCAGGGCCTGTGATCGCAGCATCGCATACTTGCGCGCGAGGATGGACACCTCATTCGGGGCGGAGACCCACTGGCTGCCGCGCTGGCTCTCGGTGTAGGCCAAGTGCTGGTGGTCCGGTGTCTCCAGGAGGATGAAGGGGCCGGCGAGACCGGCGTGCGTCGGGGTCTTCACCGGCAGGAACTGCAGGGCGAGGCCCGGAAGTTCCGCGCACGCGCGGAGATGGCAGAGCTGATCGCGACGGCCCTTGGGGCCTCCGATGCCGAGGTGCAGGACCGGCTCCCACACGATGAAGCTCATCGTGGGTGCGCCCTTGCGCTGAAGGATCTCCTGGCGCTCGATGCGCGCCTCGGTCATGACCGCGATCTCGTCCTCGTCGTACGCCGGTACCCGCTCGGACAGGACGGCACGGGCGTAGTCCCGGGTCTGCAGCAGGCCGGGCAGAACGAGGCCCTCGTACCAGGAGATGGCGATGGCCTCGCGCTCATGCACCATGTACTGCTCCGCGAACAGCGGAAACTGATCGATCTCCGGCAGGTTCTCGACCCCGGCCACCAATGTGCCCTTGGTGTCCAGAAGCCGATCCAGCACCTCCGCCATGTCCGGCAGCAACGTCCGACGACCCTGCTCGATCGACGCGATCGTCTCCTCGTCCACGAGGACCTCCGCGGCGAGGGCCCGCTGCGTGAGCCCCGCTGCCTTCCTCGCCGTCTGCATCTGAGCGCCCAGCATCCGCATGGACGAGACGTTCTTCTTCCGCGTCTTCTTGGAGTTCATGCTCGGCTAACTCCCCACACACACCGGCCCCGACCCGGTGCGGACCCGTACAAATCCGGTGTACGAGCTCGCGCACTGATCGACGGTAGTGACTCCGCGCAACATTCGTCCCATGAACGCTACCGACGAACTCCCCTGCCAGCGCGACCAGTTCTACGCTCGCGACCGCCGATCCATCCCCGCCGCCAGGCAGTTGACGGCGTGGTCGCTGAGGTACTGGAACCTCGCCGACTGGCACCGCACCGA
The DNA here is from genome assembly GCF_045039535.1 of Streptomyces sp. NBC_01092. Lineage (NCBI taxonomy): Bacteria > Bacillati > Actinomycetota > Actinomycetes > Kitasatosporales > Streptomycetaceae > Streptomyces > Streptomyces sp. NBC_01092. Next base: position 6,922,003 of record NZ_CP108659.1, read on the forward strand.
CGACCTCCTCCTCTGCGTCAGCGAGTTGGCGACCAACGCCCTCCTCCACGGCGTCCCACCCGGCCGCGGCTTCCTCCTTCGCGTCCGCTACGACGGCGACGTCATCCGCGTCGAGGTCCATGACAGCGGAACCGGAGTCCCCCGTACCCCCGACGACCCGGACGAGGGAGGCCGCGGCCTGCTGCTGGTCGGCGCGTTGGCCGACAAGTGGGGTGTGGCCGACCGCACCCCCGGCAAAGTCGTCTGGGCCGAGTTCGCCGTGTAGTGGCCCTTGTGCAATTCCTGTGGAGGCCTCAATCTTTCGGCTGACGCACAGGAAAAGCACAGCTGATTGACATGCTCCTGATCACTCGGTCAGCGTGCGTCACCCCCACAAGCGCACCACCGATTGAGGAGGACCCCTCAGATGGCAGTGATGCGTAACTCCCGCAGAGACTCAAGGCGAAGACTCGCCGCGCTCAGCGCAGCGGCCACCGCGACCCTCGTCGCAGGCCTCGTCTCCGCACTCCCCGCCGCGGCCGCCGCACCCGAGGGCCGCATCCAGTACCAGGGCGCGGCCAACGCCGTCGCCGACAGCTACATCGTGACCCTCAAGGCGGACCACGCCCGCTCCGGCTCCAAGGCGGGGCGTGACCTCGTCCAGAAGTACGGCGCCGACGTCGAGCGGACGTACAAGAAGGCCCTGAACGGCTACGCGATCGAGGCCTCCGCGGCCGAGGCGAAGCGGCTCGCCGCCGACCCGGCGGTCGCCTCCGTCGTGCAGAACCGCACGTTCCACATCGACGCGACCCAGACCAACCCGCCCTCCTGGGGCCTGGACCGCATCGACCAGAAGAACCTGCCGCTGAACAGTTCGTACACCTACCCGGACTCGGCCGGGCAGGGCGTGACCGCGTACGTCATCGACACCGGCGTTCGCATCACCCACAGCGACTTCGGCGGCCGCGCCTCCTACGGCTACGACGCCATCGACAACGACAACACCGCCCAGGACGGCCACGGCCACGGCACGCACGTCGCGGGCACGGTCGCGGGCAGCTCGTACGGCGTCGCCAAGAAGGCCAAGGTCGTCGGCGTCCGTGTGCTGAACAACTCCGGCTCCGGTACGACCGCGCAGGTCGTCGCCGGTATCGACTGGGTCGCCCAGAACGCGGTCAAGCCGGCCGTCGCCAACATGTCCCTCGGCGGCGGCGCCGACACCGCCCTCGACACGGCCGTGCGCAACGCCATCGCCTCCGGCGTCACCTTCGCCGTAGCGGCCGGCAACGAGTCGACCAACGCCTCCACCAAGTCGCCCGCACGGGTCACGGAGGCGATCACGGTCGGCGCGACGACCTCGACCGACGCCAAGGCGAGCTACTCCAACTACGGCACGGTGCTCGACCTGTTCGCGCCGGGTTCGTCCATCACCTCGGCCTGGAACTCCGGCGACACGGCGACCAACACCATCTCCGGTACGTCCATGGCGAGCCCGCACGTCGCCGGCGCGGCCGCTCTGTACCTCGCCGACCACCCCACCTCCACCCCGGCCCAGGTCTCCACGGCCCTGACGTCCGCCGCCACGACCGGCGTCGTCACCAGCCCGGGCACCGGCTCGCCCAACCGTCTGCTCTACGTCGGCGGCGGTACGACCACCCCGCCCGGCCCGCGCTTCGAGAACACCGGTGACTACGCGATCAACGACAACTCCACGGTCGAGTCCCCGGTGACGGTCTCCGGCGTCGCCGGCAACGCGCCCTCGGCCCTGGCCGTCGAGGTCCACATCGTGCACACCTACATCGGCGACCTCCAGGTCCAGCTGATCGCCCCGGACGGCACGGCGTACACGATGAAGTCGTACGGCACCGGCGGCAGTTCGGACAACATCAACACCACGTACTCGGTGAACGCCTCGTCGGAGGCCGCCAACGGCACGTGGAAGCTCCGCGTCAGCGACAACGCGAACATCGACACCGGGCGGATCGACGCCTGGGCGCTGCAGTTCTAGCCCTCGTCCTGGCCCTGACTCACTAGTCCTCCTCGTCCTCGCGGTACGGCTCCGGGTCCGTTGACCCAGCCCGCCGCGAGGACGAGGCGTGCCCGGATCGTCGGATTCGTCACCGGCATGACAATCCCCCTGGTTCCCCGCTTACCATTCGCCCAGTCGTACGCCCGTTCTTGCCGCTCGAACCAGGAGCACGGTTCTCGTGTCCATACCTCCGCCTCCCGGACCTCACCAGCCACAAGGGTCCCCGGAGCAGGCCCAAGGGCCGTCCGTGCACGGGCAGTACGCACCTCCGTCGCCCCCGCCGTCGCCGTACGGCTACGGCCCACCCGGCGCCCCGGGACAGTACGGGTACCACCCCTACGGCCCCTACGGCCCCTACGGCCGCCCCGTGCCCGTCAACGGCGTCGCCATCGGCGCCCTCGTCCTCGGCATCCTCTGCTTCGTGCCGGCCGTGGGTCTGGTGCTGGGGCTGATCGCGCTGGCGCAGATCAAGAAGAAGGGCGAGCGCGGCAAGGGCATGGCCATCGCCGGTTCCATCCTGTCCTCCGTCGGGCTGGTCCTGTGGACGCTGGCGCTGTCCACGGGCGGCGCCTCCGACTTCTGGGACGGCTTCAGGGGCGCGGCGAGCGGCGAGGGCACCGCCTACGCGCTCGCCAAGGGCGACTGCTTCGACTCGCCGACGGGCAACCTGGAGGGGGACGCGTACGACGTCGACACGGTGTCCTGCTCCGCCCCGCACGACGGCGAGGTCTTCGCGGTCGTCACCCTGCCGGGCGGCGACTACCCCGGCGACGACGAGGTCAGCCGGACCGCCGACGACAAGTGCTATGCCCTCCAGGACGGTTACGCCATGGACACCTGGGCCGTACCGGACGACGTGGACGTGTACTACTTCATCCCGTCCCGGCAGAGCTGGCGCTTCGGCGACCGCGAGATCACCTGCCTGTTCGGCAGCACGGAGGAGAAGGGCAAGCTGACCGGCTCGCTGCGCAGCGACCCGACGACCCTGGACGTGGACCAGAGCATCTTCCTCTCCGTGACCAACGCCGTCGACACGGCGCTGTACGAGGAGCCCGAGGACTACCCCGAGGATGACCTGGCGGCCAACCAGGCCTGGGCCAAGGACGTCCACGCCGTGCTCGGCGAACAGATCGAGGCACTGCGCGGGCACAGCTGGCAGCCGGACGCGAAGCAGCCGGTCACCGACCTGGTCGAGGAGATGGAGGCCGCCCGCAGGGAGTGGGCGAAGGCGGCCGCGGCGAAGGACGCCGACACCTACTACACGCACTACGACAACGGGTACGAGTACGTCGACGGCCCCACGACCGTCACCGCCCGCAAGGCTCTGGGCCTGGACACCACCGCACCGATGTACGAGGACGACTCCGACAGTGGCGGCGAGGGCTCCGATGCCGGCGGTCTCGATGTGTGAGCCGAGGTGTGAGGGCGGCTATAGCGGGGAGAAAGTGCCTGCGTAAAGCCCTCGGGGGGCACAAGTCATCACATCGAGTGATTCTCTGGCCTTTGCTTGCGTGAGACAACTCATGGTTGCCAGGCTGTTGCTGTCTGTACAACCTGATGGGAGCGGCCAGTGACTTTCGGTGAGCAGCCGGCGTACCTGCGCGTCGCGGGTGATCTCCGCAAGAAGATCGTCGACGGTTCGCTGCCACCGCACACCCGCCTCCCGTCCCAGGCCAGGATCCGCGAGGAGTACGGCGTCTCGGACACCGTCGCGCTGGAAGCGCGCAAGGTGCTGATGGCCGAGGGCCTGGTCGAGGGCCGCTCCGGCTCCGGGACGTACGTCCGGGAGCGGCCCGTGCCCCGCCGGGTCGCCCGCTCGGGATTCCGCCCGCCGAGCGGCGCCACCCCCTTCCGTCAGGAGCAGGCCGACGGCGAGGTGCGCGGCACCTGGGAGTCCCGCAGCGAGCAGGCCGAGGCCAGCGTCGCCGTCGCCGAGCGGCTCTGCATCCGGCCCGGCGACCGCGTGATGTGCACGCGCTATCTCTTCCGGGACGCCGGCGAGGCGATGATGCTGTCCACCTCATGGGAGCCCCTCGCCGTCACCGGCCGCACCCCCGTGATGCTGCCCGAGGAGGGCCCGCTCGGCGGCATGGGCGTCGTCGAGCGCATGGCGGCCATCGACGTCGTCGTGGACAACGTGACGGAGGAGGTGGGCGCGCGCCCCGGCCTCGCGGAGGAACTGCTGACGTTGGGCGGCGTCCCGGGTCACGTGGTCCTCGTCGTCCAGCGCACCTACTACGCGTCGGGCCGTCCGGTGGAGACGGCGGACGTGGTGATTCCCGCCGACCGCTACCGAGTCTCGTACCACCTCCCGGTGAAGTAGCGCGCCCACTGGTGAGGTAGCGCACACCTTCACGGCAGTTGCGGCCGCCCGGGCCTCAACTTCCGCCTCTTGCCTCGCCGTTGGAATCTGGCCGTTTTCGCAGGTCGTCACGGGCGTGCGTGGCATGCCTGTGACCGGAAGCATCGAGGTCTCCGCACGGCGCGTTCGATGCCGTGCGCCCCCTGCGACTTGGCTGGTTGCGTACCTCTTTGTGAAAAGGCGTATTCGCTGCGTAAAGGTTAGGCGTAGGCTCGGGCATATGCGGATTGCGGTTTCCTTATCGGGCGGGGCACGGCACACACCGCGGGCGGGACTCGGTCGGTGGTGCGCGGGAGCGAGCTGCCGGTGCCGGGCGGGGGCGAGCGGCCTGGCGTGGGCGGGAAGGGGCGGTGGGGCGCGATGAGCGACAGCACGATCACTCTTCCCTGGCTCGTCGTCCGCCAGGACGACAACGGCAATCGCTATCGCGTCGGCCGGTACGCGACCCGGGCCGAGGCCCAGAAGATCGCGGACAGCCTCGACAGCCGGGGTCACAAGCAGCTCTACTGGGTCGAGCGGATCTCGCAGAACGGCGACAGCGCGGACAACTGACCGCCCCTGAGCTCCCGTAGGCTCCGGCGCATGACGGAACGGATCGTGGTCGGCGCCGCCCTGCTGGACGGAGAGCGCCTTCTCGCAGCGCGCCGCAGTGCGCCTGTCGAACTGGCCGGGCGCTGGGAGTTGCCCGGAGGCAAGGTCGAGCCCGGCGAGACACCCGAGGTGGCGCTCGCGCGCGAGCTGCGCGAGGAACTCGGCGTGGACGCCGAGGTGGTCGAGCGCGTACCGGGGGCCTGGCCCCTGAAATCCCCCTACGTCCTGCACGTGTGGACGGCCCGCCTCCTCCCCGGAACGGGTGAACCCAAGCCCCTCCAGGATCACGACGAGCTGCGCTGGCTGGGTCCCGGGGAACTCTGGGACGTGGACTGGCTGGACCAGGATGTGCCTGCCGTCCGGGAGGTGGCGGCGCGGCTGAAGCCCTGAGGAACTTCCCGGATTCCTGACGTGTCCTCTACGTTTCGCACGGTACCGGCCCATGAATATCGGGTATGTGCCCATTAACCCTGTGAAACCGGACATAGGTGAACCCGTTGGCCTGGGAAGTGATCGGCGTGATCGACACCGAAGGCGAGTGCGCCGAGTGGAGCTTCCCCGCGGAGGCGGGTGCCGTGCGGGCCGCCCGTGCCGCCGTCCGCGGCAGGCTGTACGCCTGGAAGCTGGACAGCCTCGCCGATATCGCGGCGCTGCTGGTCAGCGAACTCGTGACCAACTCCCTGCGGCACGCCACGGGCCCCATCGGCGTACGGCTGGTGCGCCCCGCCCGCCTCGGTGACGTCCTCCTGGTCGAGGTCTCCGACCCGCTCCCGGACCCGCCCCGCGAACGCATCCCTCATCTCGAGGACGAGAGCGGTCGCGGTCTCCAGCTCGTGGCGCACTCGTCGCGCCGCTGGGGCACCAGACCCGGACGGAACACGGGCAAGACGGTGTGGTTCGAGCTCGCGGTGCCGGACTGACCCCGCGCGCTGCGCCGGGGGTCCACGGGCCCTGTACAACCCGTCAGTAGTCGTCCATCGCCGTGTACGACGCCCCTCGCGCTGTCGAACGAATGGTTCAGGCCAGTGGCAGTTGTCGCGATGCGTGATTCGACTGCGTGTCCGCTGGTTAGAAGTCTGGAAGTGTTTCTGCGGCCGGGACCGAAAACCATCGGGACCGTGCTGTGATCGTGAACACCGTGTTGTGCGGGGCCGTAGTGCTGGATACTGCGGGCAGCCGCCGCCGGTGACCGGTGCCGGGCGCGGTGAGCTGGAGGGGACGGTTCGCGTGAGCGAGATACCAGCGAAGGCCACGGAGTCCGAGGACCCGTCGGACGGCGCGAGGACGAGGGCCGCGGACGAGCGGTCCCACGACACACAGGCCTCGCAAGCCTCTCAGGACACACGGTCCTCTCGGGACACACGCGTCTCGGGGAACACCAGGCATTCCGGCGACGTCCAGACCTCCCGTGACATGCGGAACTCCCGTGACGCGCAAGCCTCCAGGGACACGCGACCGTCCAGCGACACGCAGGCCTCCAGCGACGTCGGCACGGTCCGGGGCGCACTCGCCTCCGACCCGGCGTTCCCGTTCGACGAGCCCCGCCCCGGCGACCCCGTCTGGCAGAGCAGCCCGCCCGGCTCGATCTACGACTACATCAAGGTCGCGTCCTTCTCCATCGGCCCCGACGGCCTGGTCGACCAGTGGAGCCTGCGCGCCGAGCAGGTCTTCGGCATCCCCGCCGAGCGGGCCGTCGGCATGGACCCCATAGAGGCGTTCGTCGACCCGGACCTGCGCGAGCACGGCCAGCGCAAGATGGCCGAGATCCTCGACGGGCGGGAGTGGACCGGCGTGGTCCCCTTCCGGGCGCCGGACGACGCCGACGGCCGGCCCGGTCAGGAGGGCCTCGCCGAGGTGTACGTCATGCCGACGCGGACCGAGGACGGCGAGAAGGCCGCCGTGTGCATCGTCGTGGACGTGCGCACCCTGCGCCGGATGGAGACCGACCTCGCAGCCTCGCAGGCGATTTTCGGTCAATCTCCGTTCGGCTTCGTGCTGATCGACCCGGATTTGCGGGTGCGCCGGGCCAACCAGCGGTTCGCCTCCCTGTTCGGCGGCAAACCCGACGACCACCGTGGCAAGGACGTCCACGACTATCTGGCGCGCTCCGAGGCCGAGCGCGTCGCGGCCACCCTGCGCCGCGTCCTGGAGAGCGGCGACTCCATCACGGACATGCACGTCACCGGATTCCTGCCGGGCTCCGACGAACGCCGCCACTGGTCCGTCAACCTCTACCGGGTGCACAGCGGCAGCGGCCGCCCCATCGGCATCGCCTGGCTCGGAATCGACATCACCGCCCGCCGCGCCGCCGCCCGCGAGGCCGCCTCAGCCCGGCGCAATCTCGCCCTGCTGAACGAGGCCGGTGCCCGCATAGGCAACTCCCTCGATCTGGAGACGACGGCCCGCGAACTCCTCGACGTCGTCGTCCCCGGCTTCTGCGACCTGGCCACCGTCGACCTCTACCAGGGCCTCCTGGCCGGCGACGAGACCCCGCCCGGGCACGCCGACGGCAGCGCGGAACTGCGCCGAGTCGCCTTCGCCAGCGCAGTCTCCGACGCGCCCCTCGTGGGCGGCGGCGCCCCCGTCCCGGTCGGCGCCGTGCACCACTACCCCTTCAACTCGCCCTGCGCGGACGCCCTGCGCACCGCCCGGCCCCGGCATCTGCCCGGCGAGGAGGGCGGCCTCGTGCAGTCCACGCTCGCCGTGCCGATGGTCGCCCACGACACGGTCGTAGGACTGGCGCAGTTCGCCCGGACGAAGGGCAGCGAGCCGTTCGGCGACCGGGACCGGGACCTGGCGGTCGAGCTGGCCGCGCGTGCCGCGGTGTGCATCGACAACGCCCGGCTGTACCGGCGCGAGCACGAGCGGGCGCTGATACTGCAACGGTCCCTGCTCCCGCCCGGCGACCCGGTCGCCTCCGGCCTGGACATCGCGTGCCGCTACCTGCCGGGCAACTCCTCCGCCGACCGGCCCAGCGAGGTGGGCGGCGACTGGTTCGACGTCATCGAACTACCGGGCCACCGCACGGCGTTGGTCGTGGGCGACGTCATGGGCCGAGGTCTACGCGCGGCGGTGGCGATGGGCGAACTGCGCTCCGCCGTCCGCACGTTGGCGTTGCTCGACCTCGAACCGGCGGAAGTCCTCTCGGCGCTGGACGAGATCGCACGCGGCCTCGGCGCCCCCGGCGGCGTCCAGCAGGCCACCCGCGCGGCCCGCCGCCCCCGTGAGGCGGACCTGTCCGAGGTGTACCTGGCGACCTGCGTGTACGCGGTCTACGACTCCGTCACGCGCCGCTGCACCTTCGCGAACGCCGGCCATCTGCCGCCGGTCCTCGTCGAGCCGGGGGAGTCGGCGCTGATGCTCGACGTGCCGCCGGGGATGCCGCTGGGCGTGGGCGGGGAGCCGTTCGAGGAGGTCGAGGTCGAGCTGCCGGAGGGTGCGCTGCTGGCGCTCTACACGGACGGACTGGTCGAGTCCCGCGACCACCCTCTGGACGAGGGCCTCCAGGCCTTCGTGGGAGCGCTCACCGACCCTGCCCGCCCGTCGCCCGACCAGCCCACCTCGACGACGGGGCCGCGCGCCGACACCTATCCCAACCTGGAGGACGTCTGCGACCACGTCCTCAACACCCTCGACTCCCACCACGGCGAGGACGACATCGCGCTGCTGATGGCACGTGTCCAGGGCCTGCCCGCCGACTCGGTCGGCGACTGGACCCTGCCGCGCGAACCGCGCAGCGTGGGCCGCGCCCGCGAGTACGCCCGCGGCCGGCTCCAGTCCTGGGACCTGGAACCCCTCGTCGACACGACGGAACTCCTCGTCAGCGAACTGGTCACCAACGCCCTGCGCTACGGCGAGGGTGAGATCAGACTCCGCCTCCTGCTGGACCGCACCCTGGTCTGCGAGGTCTGGGACTCCGGCCTGGTCCAGCCCCGCCGCCGCCGGGCCCGCGACACGGACGAGGGCGGCCGGGGCCTCCAGCTGGTCGGCCTGCTCAGCGCGGCATGGGGCTCCCGCCGCACGCCACGCGGCAAGACGGTGTGGTTCGAACTACCGCTGCCGGACGGCGAGAACGGCCTCACGGATCCGGCGGAGGCGTTGCTGAGTCTGTTCTGAGTCTGTTCCGAGCCGGAGGGCCGGGTCGGCTCAGGCGTCGGTCGGGGCAGGGCGGCGGTCGTGGCTGCGAGGCCCGCCGAAGCTGGGGGGTGGGCCGCCGGCCGGCTTGTCCGGCATGCTCGGCAGGAGGATGCCGCCGAGGAGCGCTCCGGTGCGGCCGGTGATGTCGTGGCCGGGGACATCGGCGGGGTGGCCGCGCAGGCGGATGTCCTGTTCGGCCAGCTCGTGGGCCTGCTGGGCCAGGGTGTCGGCCGAGACGAGGTCGGCGAGTTCCGCACGCGGCGCCCGCCCGGCCGGCGCGGGCGCCGGGGGAGCGAGCAGTCGCCGGGCCTCGGCCAGCCTGGTGCGTGCCTCGCCGCCCACCGCCGCCCGATGCGTCGCGACGACGTCGTCCGCACCGGTGACCGCACTGCGCGCGCACACCACGGCGGCGGCCGGAATCACCCCGGCCCGCCCCGCGGCGACGGGCGCCACACCCCGCACGATCCGCCGCAGCACGTCGAGCGGGTCGTACGGCCGCCCCGACGTCAGCTCTTCGCGTACGCCGGCCAGGACGAGGTCGGCATGGACGACACGGGCGCGCAGCTCGCCGGGAGGGATGTCCGCGTACGGGCTTCTCACCCACCTGCGCGCTTCCCGCGCCCCCGCGATCTCCACCTCACCGCCGGTCAGCGCTGCCGGAACCATGCCCGCGGCCCGCGCGAGCTCCCCGGCATGCCGTTCGACGCCGTCGATGAAGGCCGCCGCCTGGGCGATGGCGCCCTCGGCGGCGCGCAGCCGGCCCGCGGCCCGTCCGTTGTCTCCGAGGTCGGCCGCCTGGCGGGCGTGGTTGAGCTGCGTGGTGGCGAACACCAGCCGGTCCTTGGCCTGCTCGACATGGCCCGCGAGGGCGGCGGTCGCGGAGGGGCCGTACCGCTCGCCGAGCTCGCCCAGGACCGTGCCCGCGCCCGAGGTCCGCCAGGTCAGCTCCCGGAACCGCCCCTCGGCGACGACCAGGGCATGCCCGAGCCCCCCGCCCAGTCCCTCCTCCAGCCCCCGCGCCTGATCGAACGCGGCGGCCTGCCCGTCCAGCAGCCGCCCCGCCTCCTCGCACCGCCCGACGATCCCGGCCAGTGCATGGCGCCGAGCCGCGGCCTCCTCCGGCACGCCGCCCTCGTACTGCCACCGCATCCGGAACGCGACCGCCAACTCGGCCCGCGCGTCCGCCAGGACCCGTGCGAAGGGCTCCACATGCTCGGCGTCCCCCGCCCCGAACCGCCCCGCGACGAACCCCAGCTCCTCCGCGCTGACCCGCACCCAGTCGTCGGCCGCGACCAGCGAGGCCTGCGCCCGCTCATCCAGTTCCCCGGCGGCAGGCTCCGCGGCCTGAACCGGCGCGCCACCGGGAGTCGTACGATCCCGCGCGCGCCGCCTGCGCCGCACGAACCCGTACCCCGCGAGCACCCCGGCCGCGACCAGGGCCACCACGGGCATCACGAAGTCCACGGCGGAAGTCCCCCCGTCGCCCTCGTCCTCCCCCTGCCCCACCGCACCGGCGACGGGCCGGTCCGCCCCGCCCGCGACCGCGTTTCCGCCGTCGACCGTCATGCCGGGCAACACCAGCCACACCACCCCGACCAGCCCGCCCACCAGGGCGTGCACCACCCGCACGGATATGTGCGAGCGGCCACGCCGCGGCCGGCCCCGGATCAAGGATGACGTCACATTTCGGAGCGTATGAGCAGCAATGCCCTCGCGCGACCGGGATGGGTCACCGGGGCCAGGTCCTCACTCCGCTGCGGAGCGCCTCCTGATCTTCGAGCCGAGCCACACCAGTGGGTCGTACTTGCGGTCCACGGCCCGTTCCTTCAGGGGGATCAGGGCGTTGTCCGTGATCTTGATGCCCTCGGGGCAGACCTCCGTGCAGCACTTGGTGATGTTGCAGTAGCCGAGGCCGTGCTCGTCCTGGGCGGCCTTCTTGCGGTCCAGGCCGGAATCGGCGGCGGCGTCCAGTGGGTGCATGTCCAGTTCGGCGACCCGCATCAGGAAGCGCGGGCCCGCGAACGCCGGTTTGTTCTCCTCGTGGTCGCGCACGACATGGCAGGTGTCCTGGCACAGGAAGCACTCGATGCACTTGCGGAACTCCTGCGAGCGGTCCACGTCCTCCTGCATCATGCGGTACTCGCCGGGGGCCACCCCCTCCGGCGGTACGAAGGCCGGGACCTGACGCGCCTTGTCGTAGTTGAAGCCGACGTTCGTGACCAGGTCCCGTACGACGGGGAACGCCCGCAGCGGGGTGACCGTGATCGTCTCCTCGCGCGTGAACACCGACATCCGTGTCATGCACAGCAGGCGCGGTCGCCCGTTGATCTCGGCGGAACACGAACCGCACTTGCCCGCCTTGCAGTTCCAGCGGACGGCGAGATCGGGTGCCTGGGTGGCCTGGAGGCGGTGGATGATGTCGAGGACCACCTCACCGTCGTTCACCTCGACCTTGAAGTCCTCCAGGCCGCCGCCCTGGACGTCCCCCCGCCACACCTTGAAGCGGGCCTCGTAGCTGCTCACTGGTAGAGCTCCTCCTCGGCGAGGTACTTGACCAGCTCCTCCTTGTCGAAGAGAGCCAGCAGGTCCCGGCGGATGGGTTCGGTGGTCTCCCGGCTGAGATTGATCTGGCCGCCTTCCGGGTCGGTGGCCGCGAGGCCGCCCGTCGGGTCGGCCAGGTCGCACAGCAGGTTGATGTTGCGCCACTTGCGGTCCATCGTCGGATGGTCCTCGCGGGTGTGGCCGCCGCGCGACTCCGTGCGCTCCAGCGCGGCCCGCGCCACGCACTCGCTGACCAGCAGCATGTTGCGCAGGTCGAGCGCGAGGTGCCAGCCGGGGTTGAACTGGCGGTGGCCCTCCACACCGGCTCGACGGGCCCGTACGCGCAGGTCGGCGAGCTTCTCCAGCGCCCGCTCCATCTCGCCCTCACGGCGGATGATGCCGACGAGGTCGTTCATGGCCTGCTGGAGTTCCTGGTGCAGGGTGTAGGGGTTCTCCGGCGGGCGTCCGTCGTCCTCGGCCCCCGACGGTCCCTCCGCCGAGAAGGGCCGCAGTGCCTCCGCGGCCGCCGTGTCGATCTGCAGATCGCTGACCTCGGGGCGTTCGAAGGCCCGCGCGGCCGCGTGCTCGGCGGCGTGCCAGCCGGCCCGGCGGCCGAACACCAGCAGGTCGGACAGGGAGTTCCCGCCGAGGCGGTTCGAGCCGTGCATGCCGCCGGCCACCTCACCGGCCGCGAACAGGCCCGGTACGCCACGCGCCGCCGCCGTGTCCGACTCGACCGCGATGCCGCCCATCACGTAGTGACAGGTCGGCCCGACCTCCATCGCCTCCGCCGTGATGTCCACGTCCGCCAGCTCCTTGAACTGGTGGTACATGGAGGGCAGACGACGCCGGATGACCTCCGCCGGCATACGGGTGGACACGTCCAGGAAGACCCCGCCGTGCGGGGAACCCCGCCCCGCCTTCACCTCGGAGTTGATGGCCCGCGCCACCTCGTCGCGCGGGAGCAGCTCGGGAGGGCGCCGGTTGTTGTCCGGGTCCTCGTACCAGCGGTCGCCCTCGGCCTCCGACTCGGCGTACTTCTCCTTGAAGACGTCGGGGACGTAGTCGAACATGAACCGCTTGCCCTCGGAGTTGCGCAGCACCCCTCCGTCGCCGCGCACCGACTCCGTGACCAGGATGCCCTTCACCGACGGCGGCCAGACCATGCCCGTCGGGTGGAACTGCACGAACTCCATGTTGAGCAGCGGCGCCCCGGCGAGAAGTGCCAGCGCATGGCCGTCGCCCGTGTACTCCCACGAGTTCGACGTCACCTTGAAGGACTTGCCGATGCCGCCCGTCGCGATCACGACGGAGGGGGCTTCCAGGACGAAGAAGCGGCCGGATTCGCGCTCGTACGCGAATACGCCCGACACCCGGCTGCCGTCCTTCAGGATCCTCGTGACCGTGCACTCCTGGTACACCTTCAGCCGGGACTCGTAGTCCCCGGTCTCCTTCTTGTCCTGCTGTTGCAGCGACACGATCTTCTGCTGCAGCGTGCGGATCAGCTCCAGGCCGGTGCGGTCACCGACGTGCGCGAGGCGCGGGTACTCGTGGCCGCCGAAGTTGCGCTGCGAGATCCGGCCGTCCTTCGTACGGTCGAAGAGCGCGCCCCACGTCTCTAGCTCCCAGACCCGCTCCGGCGCCTCCTGCGCGTGCAGCTCGGCCATCCGCCACTGGTTGAGGAACTTGCCGCCGCGCATGGTGTCGCGGAAGTGGACCTGCCAGTTGTCGTGCTCGTTGGCGTTGGCCATGGCCGCCGCGATGCCGCCCTCGGCCATCACGGTGTGCGCCTTGCCGAACAGCGACTTGCAGATCACGGCGGTACGGGCGCCCCGCTCACGTGCCTCGATCGCCGCACGCAGGCCCGCGCCCCCGGCGCCGACCACGACGACGTCCCACTCCTGCCGTTCGACCACGGACATTGGTTTCAGTCCCCACTCAATCTAGAAGAAGCGCGGATCGTCGAAGACCCCGGACGCGACGAGATAGACGTAGAAGTCGGCGAGCGCCACGCTCACCAGCGACGCCCACGCCAGCTGCATGTGGCGGGCGTTCAGCTTTCCGATCCACTGCCACATGCGGTAGCGCACGGGGTGTTTGGAGAAGTGCTTGAGCTTGCCGCCGACGATGTGCCGGCAGGAGTGACAGGACAGGGTGTACGCCCAGATCAGCGCGATGTTGAGGAGGAAGACGAGGGTGCCGAGGCCCATGTGGCCCCACTCGTAGTTCTCGTCGCGGAAGGCGAGCACCGTGTCGTAGGACAGGATCCCGGCGACCAGGAGCGCGGCGTAGAAGAAGTACCGGTGGATGTTCTGCAGGATCAGCGGGAAGCGGGTCTCACCGGAGTACTTCTTGTGCGGCTCAGCCACCGCGCAGGCCGGGGGCGACATCCAGAAGCCGCGGTAGTAGGCCTTGCGGTAGTAGTAGCAGGTCAGGCGGAAGCCGAGCGGGAAGATCAGGATGATGATCGCGGGGGAGATGCCCCACCAGCTCCCGAAGAGGTCCCAGTTCGGCCCGGCGTGCATGGGCTCGCAGTTCTCCGCCAGACAGGGCGAGTAGAACGGGGAGACGTACGGCGCCGCGTAGTAGTCCGCGTTCGCGAAGGCCCGCCAGGTCGAGTACACGATGAACGCCAGCAGACCGGCCGCGGTGACGGCCGGAGCCAGCCACCAGCGGTCGGTCCGCAGGTGCGGGGCGGTGATCGCGGCGCGCGTAGCGGTTCGTACGCCGCCGCTGTTCAGATGGGGTTCCGTACCAGTGGCCAATGCATGACTCCGGTCGGGTCAGGGGTTTAGGGGGCGCGGCGGTCCCGGGCGCCGAGACCCTCGTCATCCGTGTCGATCCACAGAGAGTCGTCGTACGGCGTGTCGGGGATGGTGACGAGCTCCGGCCTGCGCTGCCCGGCGGGCGTCGCGGCGGAATCCCGCAGCAGCGCCACGCTCTCGCGCAGGTGGTCGGCGTCGGTGCGCACACGGCGCATCTCCAGCCCGCCGGTGCCCAGCTGCTGCTCCAGGCGGCCCACGGACCGGGCCAGGTCCTCGAGGCAGCGCTGGACAGCTGTCAGGTCGTCTTGCACGGACATGACGTGACCTCACTTCCGTGGGCCCTTCGGCCCTTGGTGGCAACGTTCATGCGCCTGCGAGTGTTGCGCGTCACACCTGTCGCTGTGAAGGCATGTGCAGCGATTGGCGGATTGCGCGCCTCCGACGCGCGCTCGCACGCGCTCGCATGCGCTCTGTGTGCGCCGGGGGATCTGACGGAGTGCGAGGGGGTGCGTTACTCCGGACGGGTGGGCTTGCCCGCCCCCGCCGCCGTGTCGTCTCCGCCCGGCGAACCCTTTCCTCTTCAGTGGGGGGCCATAGATCTGATCAACTCCAAAATACCGCCAAAAGTGATCAGAACGCACTAATCGGCACCGGCGGGAGCTGCTCCTCGGAGGTACCAGAGATGTCCCACGACGGCGTCGCCACACGCTCGGTCATGCGCTCGGTCGCCTTCCTGTGCGCGGGCGCGCTCGCGATGTCCGTGCTCGCCGGGTGCAGCGACCCCGACCCGGCCGGGAAGCCGCTGGCCGGACAGGACATCGCCTCCGCCGCCCGGGCGCAGATCGCCGACGGCGGCACGCTGCGCTGGGCCGTGGACGCCGTACCGGAGACGCTGAACACCTTCCAGTCGGACGCCGACGCCACCACCACCCGGATCGCGCAGGCCACGCTGCCCTCGATGTTCCGGTCCGACCGCGGCGGACGCCCGGAGCGCAACCCCTCCTACCTGGAGTCGGCCAAGACCGTCGAGACCGAGCCCAAGCAGGTCGTGCTGTACAAGCTCAACCAGCAGGCCGTCTGGAGCGACGGCCGCGAGATCGGCGCCGCCGACTTCGCCGCCCAGTGGCGGGCCCTGTCCGGCAAGGACAGCGCCTACTGGACCGCCCGCAACGCCGGCTACGACCGCATCGAGAAGATCGAGCGCGGGGACAACGACCTGGAGGTGCGGGTCACCTTCGGGCGGCCGTACGCCGACTGGCGCTCCCTCTTCTCGCCGCTGTACCCGAAGGAGGTCATGGGCACGCCGGACGCGTTCAACGACGGGGCGCGCGGCAAGCTCAAGGTCAGCGCCGGGCCGTTCGTCGTGCGGAAGATCGACCGCAAGGACGACGAGGTCCGGCTCACCCGCAATCCGCGCTGGTGGGGCGAGCCGGCCAAGCTGGAAGAGATCGTGCTGCGGGCCGTGCCGCGCGGCGAGCGGGCCGCCGAGCTGGCCGCCGGGGAGCTGGACCTGGCCGAGGTCGACCCCACCGCGGCCCGGCGCATCGCGCTCGCCGCCCCCCGCCCGAAGGCACCGACGGCCAGTGCCGGCGGTACGTCCCTGATGGGCCCGCCGCCGCGCGCCCTGACCGCCAAGCAGCGGCGCGACCAGGCGAGGTTCCGCGGCTTCGAGGTGCGCAAGTCGCTGGAGCCGGCGTACACCCAGCTCGCCCTGAACGGCGGGGACGGCCCGCTCGCCGATGAGCGGGTGCGGCGTGGAGTGGCCCGCGCGCTCGACCGCGAGGAGCTGGCGAAGCTGGTCCTCTCCCCGCTCGGGCTGCCCGCCGAGCCGGTCGGCAGCCACCTCGCTCTGTCCGGCCAGGCCGCCTACGCCGACAGCAGCGGGGCGATCGGCGGCCAGGACACGGCGGAGGCGCAGGCGCTGCTCACGGACGCGGGCTGGGTGCCGGGCGGGCCGGTCAAGGAGGAGAAGAAGGAGAAGAAGAAGGGTGAGGAGGCGGCGGGGAGCGAGGCGGAGAAGCCCGAGAAGGGCTCCGAAGCGGAGAAGCCGAAGAAGGGCTCCGAAAAGGGCTCCGAAAAGGACCCGGCCAAGGAATCCGGCAAGGAATCCGGCAAGGAATCCGAGGAGAAGCCCGAGAAGAGGTCCGACAAGAAGGACTCGGGCAAGGACTCCGAGGGCGACGACGGGACGTACGTCGTCGGCGAGGACAACAAGGGCGACGACGAGAGCCGTGCGGGAGAGCAGGGCAAGCACCTCGCCCAGGACGGCAAGCAGTACGGCAGCAGCCAGCTCCAGCAGGGCGGGGCGCCCGGCGCCTACGCCCCGCGCGGCACCGCCGCACCGGCGGGCGCGGCGGTCCGGCCGCTGGCGAAGGACGGCAAGGCGCTGACACTGAGGTTCGTGGTGCCGACGGGCGAGGGCTCGCAGGCGCTGCGCACGGTCGCGGACCGGATCGCGATCATGCTGGAGCGGGTCGGGATCCGTACCGTGATCAGCAAGGTGGCCGACGAGAGCTACTTCAAGGACCACATCGCCTCCGGCCAGTACGACCTCGCCCTCTACTCCTGGCCGACGTCCGCCTACCCCGCGACCGACGCCCGCCCGATCTACGCCAAGCCGGTCCCGGCCGCCGACGGCTCCCTGAACGTCGAGCAGAACTACACCCGCGTCGGCACCGACCAGGTCGACCAGCTCTTCGACGAGGCCATCGCCACGCTGGACGAGTCCGAGTCCCGCTCCCTGATCCGCAAGGCCGACTCCCGCATCTGGGCGGCGGCCGGCTCGATCCCCCTCTACCAGCGCCCCCAGCTCACCGCGGCGAGGAGAGACGTCGCCAACGCGGGCGCCTTCGGCTTCGGGACGCCGGTGTTCGAGGACATGGGCTTCCTGAAGAAGGGGGCGAATCCGGGGCCTGCGGCTTCGTAGCCCAGCGCCCCTGGGGTCGGCCCAGCGAGCCCTTGCCGCGGAGGGCACGTACCATGGGGTGAGGCCGTGGCATGTACAGCCCGGCAGGGTCCGCGTAACACAGACGTACGCGACGCCCCTTCCTCACACTCCGGGAGTACGCCGCACTATGGCCACGCGCCACGACATCCGCAATGTCGCCATCGTCGCCCACGTCGACCACGGCAAGACCACCATCGTCGACGGCATGCTGAAGCAGGCCGGCGCCTTCGCCGCGCACCAGCTCGAAGGCGTCGACGACCGCATGATGGACTCGAACGACCTGGAGCGTGAGAAGGGCATCACGATCCTGGCCAAGAACACGGCGGTGAAGTACCACCCGAAGGACGGGGGGGACGTCATCACCATCAACATCATCGACACCCCCGGCCACGCCGACTTCGGTGGCGAGGTGGAGCGCGGTCTGTCGATGGTGGACGGTGTCGTGCTGCTCGTCGACGCCTCCGAGGGCCCGCTGCCGCAGACCCGCTTCGTGCTGCGCAAGGCGCTCCAGCAGCGCCTGCCCGTCATCCTCTGTATCAACAAGACGGACCGTCCGGACTCCCGGATCGACGAGGTCGTCAACGAGACCTACGACCTCTTCCTCGACCTGGACGCCGACGAGGAGCAGATCGAGTTCCCGATCGTCTACGCCTGCGGCCGTGACGGCATCGCGTCGCTGACCAAGCCGGAGAACGGCACGGTCCCGGCCGACTCCACCAGCCTGGAGCCGTTCTTCTCCACGATCCTGCAGCACATCCCGGCCCCGACCTACGACGAGGAGGCCCCGCTCCAGGCGCACGTCACCAACCTGGACGCGGACAACTTCCTCGGCCGTATCGCGCTGCTCCGCGTCGAGCAGGGCGAGCTGCGCAAGGGCCAGACCGTCACGTGGATCAAGCGCGACGGCAGCATGTCCAGCGTCCGCATCACCGAGCTGCTGATGACCGAGGCGCTCACCCGCAAGCCGGCGGAGGTGGCCGGTCCCGGTGACATCTGCGCCGTCGCCGGAATCTCGGACATCATGATCGGTGAGACCCTCGCCGACCCCGAGAACCCGATCCCGCTCCCGCTGATCACGGTCGACGAGCCCGCGATCTCCATGACCATCGGCACGAACACCTCGCCGCTGGTCGGCCGTGGCGGCACCGGCAAGGGCGCCGACAACAAGGCGGCCGTCAAGGACCGCAAGGTCACCGCCCGCCAGGTCAAGGACCGCCTGGACCGCGAGCTGATCGGTAACGTCTCGCTCCGCGTCATCGACACCGAGCGCCCGGACGCCTGGGAGGTCCAGGGCCGTGGTGAGCTCGCGCTCGCCATCCTGGTCGAGCAGATGCGCCGCGAGGGCTTCGAGCTGACCATCGGCAAGCCCCAGGTCGTCACCAAGGACGTCGACGGCAAGACCTACGAGCCGGTCGAGCGCATGACGATCGACGTCCCCGAGGAGCACATGGGCGCGGTCACGCAGCTCATGGGCGTCCGCAAGGGCCGTATGGACAACATGTCCAACCACGGTTCCGGCTGGGTGCGCATGGAGTTCGTGGTGCCCTCCCGCGGTCTCATCGGGTTCCGGACCGAGTTCCTGACCCAGACCCGCGGCACCGGCATCGGGCACTCCATCCACGAGGGCTTCGAGCCCTGGTTCGGCACCCTGCAGACCCGTAACAACGGCTCGCTGGTCGCCGACCGCTCCGGTTCCGTCACCGCCTTCGCGATGACGAACCTCCAGGAGCGCGGCGTGCTGTTCACCGACCCCGGCACCGAGGTGTACGAGGGCATGATCGTCGGCGAGAACTCGCGCTCCGACGACATGGACGTGAACATCACCAAGGAGAAGAAGCTCACGAACATGCGGTCCTCCTCGGCCGACTCGTTCGAGGCGATCGTCCCGCCGCGCAAGCTCTCCCTGGAGCAGTCCCTGGAGTTCTGCCGCGACGACGAGTGCGTCGAGGTGACCCCGGAGGCGGTCCGGATCCGCAAGGTGAACCTGGACGCCCGCGAGCGTGCCCGCGCCGCGAGCCGCGCCAAGCACGGCTGATTCTCCGACAATTGAGCCCGGGCTCCCCCTACTAGGGGGAGCCCGGGCTTTTTTGCAAGCCGTTTTCTCCTGGCCGAGACTCGCCCCCATGTCCGAAATGCGGAGATCCTCGCACGATACCCATGTAACACGTCCGTTTCGCGGCCTTCTCGCCGCAAACAGTTTGTCCGGATTTTGGAAGATCTAGGCGTGAGCTGTGACTGAATTGAGATTTAAAGACAGTGGTCGGTAGTTGGCTCATGCCAGATAGTTAGCCGCAGCGCTCGGGTCAATGGGTCTCGCACTGTGGGGACAGTGCCGACTCACGAGCACAGGCGGTTGCCTGATCCTTCGTCAGGGGTGTCGGAGGGTGGGGCGAACACCACCTACGCGCGTCCGGCTGCGGACTTCCGTACGCCTCGCTTTGGCATACTCATACCAGCGAAACGGGCGAAACGTGACAAGTCGTATCGGTATTGAGGGTGGCGGGACCTCGGTCATCGCGGACGGTGAACCACCGCCGGCGGTGAAGGCCGAGGACGCGGAGCTCGTCGGCCGGTCTCCCGGCCAGCTGATGTGGATCCGTTTCAAGCGCGACCGCACCGGCGTGATCTCCGCCTATGTCGTCCTCTTCTTCTTCCTGATCGGCCTGCTCGCCCCGGTCATCGCCTGGCTGTACGGCAAGAACCCGTACACGGTGTACGCCGACGAACGCCCCGAGCTGTTCGACAGCGCGGGCGTGCCGGTGCAGCCCAACGGCGGCATCAGCGGCGAGTTCTGGTTCGGCCTCGAACCGGGCAACGGATACGACGTCTTCACCAAGTTGCTCTACGGCATCCGGACTTCGCTCGGAATCTCGGTCGCGGTGACGCTCGCGACCGTCCTGACCGGAATCGTCCTCGGCGTCACGGCCGGCTACCTCGGCGGGCGGACGGACTACTGGCTCAGCCGGATCATCGACTTCCTGCTCGCCTTCCCGGCCCAGCTGTTCTTCATCGCGAGCATGCCGGTCGTGGTCTCCCTGTTCGTCAGCCCGCGCGACGAGACCCCCGTCTACGTCCGGGTGGTCGCCCTCATCCTCGTGCAGTGGTTCCTGGGCTGGATGAGCCTCGGACGGATCCTCAGAGGCACCACACTCGCCCTGCGAGAACGGGAGTTCATCGAAGCGGCCAAGGTCAGCGGGGCCCCGCCGTGGCGGATCATCCGCAAGGAGATCCTGCCGAACGTGGTCACGCCGATCCTCGTGCAGGGCACCTACATGCTCCCCAACTTCGTGACCGCCGAGGCCGGTCTGTCCTTCCTCGGCGTGGGCATCGTCGAACCGACGCCGGACTGGGGGCAGATGTTCTCCAAGGCGTCCACCGAACTCGTGATGCAGAACGACATCACGTACATGTTCTTCCCCGGCATCTCGATGATCATCTTCATCGTCGCGTTCAACCTGCTCGGGGATTCCGTCAGAGACGCCTTCGACCCCAAGACGGCGCGCTGACGGCCTGGTTGGCACTTGGCACTTCTTAGCACTGGTGACACACAGATGGGTGGAAACTGAGTGATGAGTAGGGGCGGACGCCACACATACGCGGCAATCTCGGTGCTCGCGGCCGGCGCACTGGTGCTGACCGGGTGCAGCGAGGGCGGCAGCAAGAGCGGCGGCAACGACAAGGAACAGCAGGAGAACGCCGAACGGCAGCAGGCGGCGATCAAGTTCGGGGACGAGGCGGCCTCCAAGGGACCCGCCGCAGAGGTCCCAGGAGCCAAGTCCGGCGGCACCATCTCGGTGCTGGCCCGCGACAGTTACGCCCACCTCGACCCCGGACAGATCTACGTCCAGGACGAGATGGCCGTGTCCCAGCTGTTGCACAGAGGACTCACCGGCTACAAGGCCACCAGCAACGACGGCAGCAAGCACGAGGTCGTCGGCGACCTCGCCACCGACTCCGGTACCACCACGGACGGCGGCAAGACCTGGAAGTACACGCTCAAGGACGGCATCAAGTTCGAGGACGGCGCCGCCATCACCTCGGCCGACGTCCGCCACACCTTCGAGCGGCAGTTCGCGGCCTTCGTCAACCAGGGCCCGCCGTACATCCAGCAGTGGCTCGCCGACACCCCGGGCGCCGACTACCGCAAGCTGCTGCCGGACGGCCCGTTCAAGGGCAAGCACCTGCCGGACAGCATCATCGAGACCCCGGACGACAAGACGGTCGTCTTCAAGTTCAAGCAGCCGCACGCCGACCTGCCGTACGCCCTCGCCATGACGGGCTACGCCGTCGTCTCCGAGAAGGGCGACACCAAGGAGAAGTACGACAAGGCCCCGGTGGTGACCGGGCCGTACAAGATCCAGGAGTTCAAGTCCGGCAAGTCGATGGTGCTCGTGAAGAACGAGAACTGGGACCCGAACACCGACCCGCTGCGGCACCAGTACGTCGACAAGTTCACCATCACCTTCAACCAGCAGTACGAGGACTCCACCAAGGCCCTCCTCGCCGACAGCGGCACCGACCAGAGCGGCGTCAGCTTCAGCAACCAGGTCGACGCGGGCAACCTGTCCAAGGTCCTGAACGACCCGAAGATGAAGTCCCGCACGGTCTCCGGCTTCCAGCCCTACGTGGGCCAGATGAACATCAACCTGGCCCACCCGGAGATGAAGGACATCAAGGTCCGCCAGGCCATCGCCTACGCCCTCCCGGTCACGCCGTTCGTGCGTGCCTACGGCGGCACCGACGCGATGGAGGTCGCGGGCGGCATCATCAGCCCGACCGTCACCGGCTACGACCCCGCCTTCGACCCGTGGGGCAAGAAGAAGAAGCCCGCCGGTGACCCGGCCAAGGCCAAGGCGCTGCTCGACGAGGCCGGCAAGACCGGTCTGAAGCTGACCTTCGGCTACATCAACACCCCCGAGGGCCAGCAGTACTCCACCGCCATGGCGGCGGGCCTGGAGAAGGCCGGCTTCGACGTCCAGCGCCAGGAGATCCCGGCCGAGACCTACTACGACCAGGTCAGCAAGCTGGACAACAACTACGACATCTTCCACACCGCCTGGGGCGCCGACTGGCCGTCCGCCTCGACCGTGATCCCGCCGCTGTACGACGGCCGCGCGATCGCCGAGGGCGCGCAGAACTACTCGCAGGTCAACGACTCCAAGGCCAACAGCGAGATCGACCGGATCAACAAGATCACCGACCCGGCCAAGGCCTCGTCGGAGTGGGGCAAGCTCAACGAGTACCTGGTGAAGGACGTCGTCAACGTCGTCCCGACCGCGTACTACAAGCAGACCCAGATCGCCGGGACCAAGGTCGGCGGACTCGTCTACGACGACATCATCGCCGGCGTCGACCCGCGCCGCCTGTACGTCAAGTAACCCCGCCCGCCCGGCATCCGGTGCGTCCGCCCTCGCTCTCGGGGACGGCGCGCCGGGTGCCGCCGGACAGGCCCCCAGAGCCCGCCGACGTCTGAGAGCTGCCTGCCATGCTGCGCTTCCTGGTCCGCCGGTCCCTCGGCGCCGTGATCATCCTCTTCCTGCTGAGCATCGTCGCGTTCCTGCTGTTCTTCGGGATGCCGCGCGACCCGGCGCTGCTGATGTGCGGCAAGACGTGCACCCCGGCCAACCTGGAGAACCTGCACCGGGTGCTCGGCCTCGACAAGCCGATCCCCGAGCAGTACTGGATCTTCCTGACCAACCTGGTCTCGGGCAGCGACGACTTCGCCCAGGGTCCGTGCCCGGCACCCTGCTTCGGCTACTCGTACCACTCCAACGAGCAGGTCTGGGGCACCCTGATGGACCGGCTGCCCACCACCATCTCGCTCACCCTCGGCGGGGCCGTCTGCTTCCTGATCGTCGGCCTCGGCACCGGCCTGATCGCCGCCTGGAAGCGCGGCACGCTCGTCGACAAGTCCTTCACGGCCGGCGCGATGGTGATCAGCTCGATGCAGATCTACTTCCTCGGCCCGCTCGCGCTGGCGATCCTCGTCTACCAGACCCAGCTCTTCGACAAACCGGCCTACAACCCGCTCACCGAGAACCCGGCGGCCTGGTTCACGGGCCTGATCATCCCCTGGGTCGTCCTGTCCACGATCTTCGCCTCGCAGTACACCCGTATGTCCCGCTCGTCGATGATCGAACAGCTCCAGGAGGAACACGTGCGCACCGCCCGCGCCAAGGGCATGTCGCGGCGGTACGTCTTCTTCCGCTACGCCTGGCGCGGCTCGCTGATCCCCATCGTCACCATCTTCGGCATCGACCTCGGCTCGCTGCTCGGCGGCGCCATCATCACGGAGTACACCTTCGGCCTTCCGGGGCTCGGCCGGCTGGCGGTGGAGTCGGTCTTCTTCAGCGATCTGCCGCTCCTCTTGGGCGTGATGCTGTTCTCCGCCACCATGATTCTGCTCTGCAACATCGTCGTCGACGCCGCGTACGCCTTCATCGACCCGCGTGTGCGGCTGGCCTAGGCCGCTGAGGAACTGTCTGAGGAGCACTGACGTGACCACTCTGACCAAGGAGGCCGGCGCCCCGGTCCCGGCCGGCGAGGGCGCGTTCCTCTCGGTGCGGGACCTGCACGTCAGCTTCCGGACCGAGGACGGCGTCGTACGGGCCGTCGACGGGCTGTCCTTCGACCTGGAGCGCGGCAGCACGCTGGGCATCGTGGGCGAGTCTGGCTCGGGGAAGTCGGTGACGAACCTGACGATCCTCGGCCTGCACAACCCGATGTTCACCACCGTCGAGGGCGAGATCCTGCTGGACGGCAAGGAGTTGACGACCGCCCGGGAGTCCGAGCTGGAGAAGCTGCGCGGCAACAAGGTCGCCATGATCTTCCAGGACCCGCTCACCGCGCTGTCGCCGTACTACACGGTGGGCCGGCAGATCGCCGAGCCGTACATGAAGCACATGCGCACCTCGAAGAAGGCCGCCTGGGAGCGGGCGGTGGACATGCTGGGGAAGGTCGGCATCCCCAACCCGCGACAGCGGGCGAAGGACTATCCGCACCAGTTCTCCGGCGGAATGCGCCAGCGCGCGATGATCGCGATGGCGCTGATCTGCGACCCCGACCTGCTGATCGCCGACGAGCCGACCACCGCGCTGGACGTCACGGTCCAGGCCCAGATCCTGGACCTGCTGAAGAACCTCCAGCAGGAGTTCGGCTCGGCGATCGTCTTCATCACCCATGACCTCGGGGTCATCGCGGACATGGCCGACGACATCATGGTGATGTACGCGGGCCGTGCGGTGGAGCGCGGCACGGTCGACGAGGTGCTGCGGGCGCCGCTGCACCCGTACACCTGGGGTCTGCTGAACTCCATGCCCCGGCTGGACTCCGACCCGCACACCCCGCTCGCG
The DNA here is from genome assembly GCF_045039535.1 of Streptomyces sp. NBC_01092. Classification (NCBI taxonomy): domain Bacteria; kingdom Bacillati; phylum Actinomycetota; class Actinomycetes; order Kitasatosporales; family Streptomycetaceae; genus Streptomyces; species Streptomyces sp. NBC_01092. The sequence goes on from NZ_CP108659.1 coordinate 6,946,706, forward strand.
CCCATCCCCGGCACCCCGCCGTCGCTGCTGCGGCCGCCCTCCGGCTGCCGTTTCCACCCCCGCTGCACCTTCCAGGACCGTGTCGGCGGCACCCGCTGTGTCACCGAGGTCCCGGTGCTCGGCCCGGACCGCTCCTCGGCCTGCCATCTCACGGCGGAACAGAAGCGGACCATCTTCGTCGAAGAGATCAAGCCCAGACTGGGCTAGCGCGACCGCGCTGAGCCCGACCGGGCAGCAGCCCCCTGATCAGCCTGTCTGAGGAGGACCACGGCTATGACAGAGGACCTCGTCCTCCCCGCTCCCCGCGAGGCCGCCACCGACGCGCCCGGCGAACCGCTGCTGGTGGTGGACAAGCTCGTCAAGCACTTCCCGGTCAAAGGCGGCTTCCCGATCCGCCGCACGGTCGGCCAGGTGCAGGCGGTGGACGGCATCGACCTGACCGTGCACGTCGGCGAGAGCTTCGGGCTGGTGGGGGAGTCGGGCTGCGGAAAGTCGACCACGGGCCGGCTGATCACCAAGCTGGTGGATCCGACGAGCGGCCGGATCTCCTACCGCGGCAAGGACATCACCCGCGCCACGCGCCGACAGCTGGCGCCGATCAGGTCCGAGATCCAGATGATCTTCCAGGACCCGTACTCCTCGCTGAACCCGCGCCAGACGGTCGGCAAGATCATCTCGGGCCCCATGGAGATCAACGGGGTCGAGCCGACGGGCGGCCGGGAGAAACGGGTCAGGGAACTGCTGGAGATCGTCGGCCTGAACCCCGAGCACTTCAACCGCTTCCCGCACGAGTTCTCGGGGGGACAGCGCCAGCGCATCGGCGTGGCGAGGGCGCTCGCCCTGGAGCCGAAGCTGATCGTGGCGGACGAGCCGGTGTCCGCGCTGGACGTCTCGATCCAGGCGCAGGTGGTGAACCTGCTCCAGAAGGTCCAGCAGGAACTCGGCATCGCGTTCCTGTTCATCGCCCACGACCTGGCCGTCGTACGGCACTTCTCGCAGCGCGTCGCGGTCATGTACCTCGGCAAGGTGATCGAGGTCGGCGACCGCGACTCCATCTACACCCGCCCCCGGCACCCCTATACCCACGCCCTGCTGTCGGCGGTGCCCGAGGTGAACGTGACCGGCGAGGAGGGGGCCCAGCGGGAGCGGATCCGGCTGGCCGGTGACGTGCCGTCGCCGATCTCACCGCCGTCGGGCTGCCGCTTCCGCACCCGGTGCTGGAAGGCACAGGACAAGTGCGCGACGCAGGAACCGCCGCTGATCCAGATCTCCGGCAACCACGCGGGCCACTTGACGGCCTGCCACTTCCCGGAGGAGCCGACGATCGCGGCCCGGGACGAGGACATCGTCCTGGATCCGGCGCTGGCGGCGCTGGAGGAGGGGACGGACGACGATTAGGGCTTGGCCTCGGCCACGGTGATGATCTCGGAGGCGGCTGGGGTGAGTGCGCCTCGCTCCCAGTCGCCGTACTGCTCGACGACGGTGAACCCGGCCGTGTGCAGGAAGCGGTTCAGGGTGTCGGGGCCGAGGAAGCGCAGGGTGGTGCGGCTGACGCGGGGCCGCGGCCAGGTGTCGCTGTCGAACGTCTCCGTGAACGTCACGCGGTCCCCGAGGACGGGCCGCTCCACCTCGTGCCACACCCGTACGGCGGACCCCGCCGGGTCCGTCACCTCCCGCACGTGTTCGGGCGTCCAGCCCTCCCAGGCCCGCGCCTTGGGGTTCCGGGTCTCGAACACGAACCGGCCACCGGGACGCAGGGCGCCGCGCACCGCCTCCAGGGCCGCACGCAGCTCCTCGTCGCAGAGCAGCACCTGAAAGGCGTGCCCGGTCATCACGACGAGATCGAACTCGTCCGCCCAGTCCCGCGTCCGCAGATCCCCGAGGACCCACTCGACGTCGTCGGCGCACTGCCGGGCCTGTACGAGCATGGCGGCGGCGGGATCAAGCCCCACGAGCCGCCCGCGATGCCCGTCGTCACGGGCCCGCCGCAGCAACTGCCCCGTCCCGCACCCGACATCGAGCACGGCGCCGGCACCCCTCACGAACCCGAGGTAGAAGTCGTCACCCGGCCCCCACGGGTTGAGGATGTCGTACAACGCGGCAAGCGAGAGATCCGCGAACGAACGATCGACCACGCGCGGCAGTCTGCCACACCGAGGTCCAACACGAGGGAGAGGCAGGGGAGTTGCTGCATCACGTGGAGCTGTGGGTGCCGGACCTGGGGCGGGCGGTGGAGTCGTGGGGGTGGCTGCTGGAGCGGCTGGGCCATGAACTCCACCAGGACTGGCCGACGGGCCGCAGCTGGCGCGCGGGGAAGACGTACATCGTCGTCGAGCAGTCCCCGGCGCTGACGGGCGCCCACCACGACCGCCTGCGGCCCGGGCTCAACCACCTCGCCTTCCATGTGCCCGGCGGCCGCGCCGACCTCGACGCGCTGGTCGACGCGGCAGCCGAACACGGCTGGCGGCTCCTGTTCCCGGACCGGCACCCCTATGCGGGCGGACCGGAGCACTGCGCCGCGTACCTGGAGAACGCGGACGGGTTCGAGGTGGAGCTGGTGGGGGGTGCCGGCTGACGGGGTGTTCCTTATGATCGCGTGATGATTGAGGGCAAGCTTGTTCGGCTTCGGGCGCTGCGCGCAGAGGATCTCGACCATCATGTGCGGTGGCGGAACGATCCGGAGGTGGTGCACTGGGCCACCGGAGGGGATCCGCTGTTCGGGCCGGTGACGCGGGAGGCCTTGGCGGGGTCTCATGAGGCGCGGCTGCGGGACAACCCGCGCAGCGAGACCACGTTCACCGTGGAGGAGCTCACCGACGGGCGGGCGATCGGTATGGCCGACTACCGCGACCTCGATCCGTTCACCGGACAGGCGACGGTCGGAATCACCATCGGCGAGCGCGACCGCTGGGGCGGCGGCTACGGCTCCGAGGCGCTGGAGCTGCTGGTGGGCCACCTGTTCGGCGCGTGCCGGCTCCGCCGGGTCGAGCTGGAAACCTGGAGCGGCAACGAACGCGCCATGCGGGCCTTCCGCCGGATCGGGTTCGTCGAGGAAGGACGGCGACGGGCCGCCGTCCGGGTGGGCGAAGCGTGGTACGACAGCGTGCTGTTTGGGATCCTCCACGAGGAGTGGACGGCGCGGCGGGAGCAGGAGGGCGGGCGTTAGGCCCGGAGACTCCGGCGCTCAGCGCACGACCCGCCCCCGCAGCACTATCCGCCTAGGATGCCGCAGCACCCCCGGCTCCCGCCGCGGATCCGCGTCATACACCGTGACGTCGGCCAGGCCGCCCTCGACCAGCCCCGGCAGGCCCAGGAAGTCCCGGGCCGTCCAACTGGCCGCGCCGACCGCCACGTCGGCGGGCAGTCCGGCGGCGATGAGGTGCTCGACCTCGGTGGCGACGTTGCCGAAGGGGGCGGAGTCGGTGCCGGCGAGGACGGTGACGCCGGCGTCGTGGGCCTCGCGCACCCGGCGGATCATGATGCGGTGGCCCTCGTGCCAGAGCCGGCCGCGCGGGTTGTCGATGATCCGGGGTGCGCGGCGGGCGAAGGGGGTGAGGGTGGGGACGTACGTCGTCCCGTGCGCGGCCATCAGCTCCACGCACTCCTGCGGCATCCCCATCCCGTGCTCGATCGAATCGACGCCCGCACGGGCGGCGTTGAGCACCCCCTGCGCCGACTGGCAGTGCGCGGCCACCCGTCCCCCCGCCGCGTGCACCGCGTCCGCGACCGCGCGCAGGATGTCGTACGGCACCGGGTCCGCCTCGAAGTCCCAGTCGCCCATGAGCTTGCACCAGCCGTCGTGCGCCTTGGCCTCCGCGACGGCCGCGGCGACGAGGTCGTCGGTGACGGTGTGGAAGTCGGCGTTCTTCGACAGCCCGGCCCAGGCCAGCCACCGCCCGGCGGTGATCATGCGCGGTGCGTCGGGAGCCTCCCGCACCTCGTCCGGGATCTCCCCGAGCAGCCCCGGAAACCGCAACGCCGTCGTCCCGGCGTCCCGGTGCGCGGCGATCTGCTCGCCGAACGCGTCGGGGTCCCAGCGTGCTTCGTCCTCGGACGGGGATCCGGGGTGGGTGTGCACGTCGACCAGTCCCGGCAGCAGGAAGCCTCCGTCGGCCACCGTCTCCGCCTCGGCGGAAGGCCGGTCGAAGGTGATGCGGTCGCCGAGGATCCACAGGTCGCGGACGGTGCCGTCGGGGAGGAGGGTGCCGCGCAGGTGAAGGGCCATGGCCGCAACCTAGCCCACCGGTGGGGGAGCCAGGAGGGAAAAGGGAGAGGGCCCGCGCCGGGGAGGCGCGGGCCCTCTCATCCCCTGGAACCGGACGTTCATGGGCTCGGGTCAATGGGCCGGTGAAAGTCCGTTCCGTGCTCGGCGACCGACGAAAAGGGGTGTGTCAGACCGCCGGCTGGGGGTCCTTGGCGAGACGGGGCGCGGGGGCCGCGTCGTCCGTCTCAGGGTAGTGGCAGGCGGTCAGGTGGCCCGGCTTGTTGCCCTCGACCTGGACCAGCGGCGGCGCCTCGGTCGCGCACTTCTCCGTCGCCTTCCAGCAGCGGGTGCGGAAGCGGCAGCCGGAGGGCGGGTTGATGGGGGAGGGGACGTCGCCCTGGAGGCGGATGCGCTCCCGGGGGGTCTCGTCCACGGTCGCCTCGGGTACGGCGGACAGCAGCGCCCGGGTGTACGGGTGGCGCGGGTTCTCGTACAGGTCGTCGCGGTCGGCGATCTCCACGATCTTGCCGAGGTACATCACTGCGACGCGCTGCGAGAAGTGGCGGACCACCGCCAGGTCGTGCGCGATGAAGACGAAGGCGATGCCCAGCTCCTGCTGGACCTTCTGGAGCAGGTTCACCACCTGCGCCTGGATCGAGACGTCGAGGGCCGAGACCGGCTCGTCCGCCACGATCAGCTTCGGCTCCAGGGCGAGCGCCCGGGCGACGCCGATGCGCTGGCGCTGACCGCCCGAGAACTCGTGCGGGAAGCGGTTGTAGTGCTCGGGGTTCAGGCCGACGATCTCCAGCAGCTCACGGACGCGCTTCTCGCGGCCGCCGGCCGGGTTGACGTCGTTGATCTCCATCGGCCCGGAGATGATCTTGCCGACCGTCTGGCGCGGGTTCAGCGACGCGTACGGGTCCTGGAAGATCATCTGGATCTCGGAGCGGATCGGCGCCAGCTGCCTGCGGCCTGCGTGCGTGATGTCCTGGCCGCGGTAGGAGACCTTGCCGCCCGTCGGCTCCAGCAGCCGGGTGATCAGCCGGCCCGTCGTCGACTTGCCGCAGCCCGACTCGCCCACCAGACCGAGGGCCTCGCCCTCGGCCACCGTGAAGTCGAGGCCGTCCACGGCCTTGACGGCGCCGACCGTGCGTTTGATCGGGAAGCCGCCCTTGATCGGGAAGTGCTTGGTCAGACCGCTGACGTCCAGGAGCGGTTGCGCGTTGCTCATGATGGTGAAGTCCCGTCTCGTGTACGTCAGTCAGTGCCGGGATCCGGCGAAGTCGGCGAAGAGGTCCGTGCGCTGCTCCATCGGGAGGTGGCAGGCGGAACCCCTGCCGTCCACGACGTCCAGCGCGGGCCGCTCGGTGGAGCACAGCCCGCCCGCGACCTTCTCGGCGAAGGTGCACCGCGGGTGGAAGCGGCAGCCCGAGGGCGGGTTCAGCAGCGACGGCGGGGAACCCGGGATCGGCTGCAGCGGCACGTCGACCGGCCCGTCCAGGCTCGGCATGGAGCTCAGCAGGCCCAGGGTGTAGGGGTGCTGCGGCGTCTGCAGCACCTCCTTCTTGGTGCCCCGCTCCACACAGCGGCCGCCGTACATCACCAGCACGTCGTCCGCGATGTCGGCGATGACTCCGAGGTCGTGCGTGATGAAGACGATCGCCGTGCCGAACTCCTGCTGGAGGTCCTTGAGCAGGTCCATGATCTGCGCCTGGACCGTCACGTCGAGAGCCGTCGTCGGCTCGTCGGCGATCAGCAGCTCGGGGTCGCAGACCAGCGCCATCGCGATCATCGCGCGCTGGCGCATACCGCCGGAGAACTGGTGCGGGTAGTCGTCCACCCGCATGTCCGGCTGGGGGATCCCGACCCGGCGCAGCATCTCGATCGACCGCGCCCGGGCCTCCTTGCGGGAGGCACCGGTGTGCTTGCGGTACGTCTCGCCGATCTGCGTGCCGATGGTGTGGTACGGCGACAGCGAGGCGAGCGCGTCCTGGAAGATCATGGACATCTTGTTGCCGCGCAGCCGCTCCATCTCCCGCTCGGAGGCGGTGAGCAGCTCCTTGCCGTCCAGCAGGATCTCGCCGTCGATCTTGGTGCGGAACGGGTCGTGCAGGCCCAGGATCGTCAGGTTGGTGACGGACTTGCCGGATCCCGACTCACCCACGATGCCGAGCGTCTGGCCCTTGGCGAGGTCGAAGGAGAGCCCGTCGACGGCCTTGACGATGCCGTCCTCGGTGGAGAAGTGGACCTGAAGGTCCCTGACGGAGAGGAAGGGCTGCTGATCGGTGCTCGTCACGGGGACGCTCCTGAGGGGGGTGATGCGAGGGGTCGGGAGTGGGGGGCGGAGGTCAGGCGAGCCGGATCCGCGGGTCGATGAGGGCGTAGACGGCGTCCACGATGATGTTGGCGAAGACGATCGCGCCGGCCGCCAGCAGGGTCACACCGAGCAGCATGGGCAGGTCGCTCTGGTCCACGGACTTCACCGCGAGCCGGCCGATGCCCGGGAGGCTGAAGGTCTGCTCGGTGATGATGGCACCGCCGATCAGCGTGCCCAGGTCGATGCCGAACACCGTGACGATGGGGCCCATCGCGCCGCGCCAGGCGAACCGGAAGAAGACGTTGGACCGGGACAGACCCTTGGCCCGCGCCGTGCGGACGTAGTCCTCGCTGAGCTGCTCCACGAGCTGGGAGCGCGTCATACGGGTGTAGTTGGCCGTGAAGATGATCGCGAGGACCAGCCAGGGCAACAACAGCCCGGAGAACCAGGCGGCCGGATTGTCGGTGAGCGGGGTCCACTGCGGCTGGGAGAGCCACCCCAGCTGCGCGACGAAGAAGAACATCGCGATGTAGCCGACGAAGTAGATCTGGAGCGAGGAGCCGAGCAGCGAGGCCGAGCTGGCGAACTTGTCCAGGAACTTGCCCTGCTTGAGGGCCGCGATCATGCCTGCGCCGACGCCGAGGATCAGGAAGACGATGGCCGCGCCGAAGGCGAGCGACAGGGTCGTCGGCAGACGGTCCATGATCGTGCCGAAGACGGGCTCGTTGTTCGAGAAGGAGTACCCGAGGCACGGCGCTTCGCAGTGGCCCCAGGTCGCGTAGTCGCGTCCGGCGAAGACGCCGACGAGCCACAGCCAGTACTGCACCGGGATCGGCTTGTCGATGCCCAGGTTCTGCCGGATCTGCGCCAGGGCGTCCGGCGTGCAGTTCTTGCCGCAGGACATCATCGCGGGGTCACGCGGCACGGCGTAGAAGAGCCAGAAGGTGATGGCGCTGATGATCAACAAAATGACCAGCGCGCCGGTGACTCGGCGGACAAGGAAGCGGAACATGAGGCGTGACTTTCCGGACGGGGCGCCGTCGCCGGGAGGAAGTAGAGGGGGGTGGGCCGCAGGGGCGGCCATGTGGGATGGCCGCCCCCAAGGTGTCGTGCGCGCTTACTTCTTGGCGTAGAGCTTGGTGAGCGCGACGCAGGTGTTGCCGGCGTCCCAGATCACGTTGCCGACCTTGGAGCCGTACATGTAGTTCCGGATCTTGTGGTAGTCCGGAACGACCGCGGCCAGCTCCATGATCATCTTGTCGACGTTGCCCCAGGCCTTGTTGGCCTCTTCCACGTCCGCGATCTGGCCCGCGGCGTCGATGGCCTTGTTGACGCCCGGGTCGTTCAGCTGGGCGTAGTTGCTGCGGCCGTCGCCGATGTTCTTGCCGCTCCAGCAGGGGTAGAACTGCGAGTAACCGCCCGGCCAGTCCGGGCTCCAGCCGGCGGCGAACAGGTCGAAGTCGTTGTCGATCTTGCCGATCTGGGTGTAGAACGTCGACTTGTCGACCTGCTTGTTGACGACCGTGAAGCCGGCCTCTTCCAGCGCGTTCTTGATCGCGACGGCGGTCTTCACCGCGGTGTCCGACTGCTGGTAGGCGATGACCAGCTTCTGGCCGACCTTGCCGGCCTCCTTCAGCAGGGCCTTGGCCTTCTCGGGGTTGCCGCCCGGCTTCTTGTCGACGCCGTACAGGTCGAACTTGGTGTAGCCGGGGGTCACCGGGGCGAAGATCGTGGTGGCGACCTCCTGGCTGGCCGCGCCGCCGCCGATGGTCTGGAGCTGCTGGTGCGGCCAGGCGTAGTTGATGGCCTGGCGGACCTTGACGTCCTTGATGCGGGTCGTGTTGATCGGCCAGTAGTAGGTGACCGTGTCGACCGCGGTGAGCACGCGCTTCTTGTACTCGGCGTTGGTGAGGACCTGGGCGAGGCGCTCGGGAGCGACCTCGTTGAAGATCGGCACCGCGTACTGGTCGTTGCCCTGGTCCGCGATCCAGCGGTCGGTCGACGCGACCAGCTCGTAGCCGAACTGGAAGAGGTACTTGTCCGGGTAGGCGTTGCGGATCGGGTCCGTCTTCGCGTCCCAGTGCTCGTTGCGCACGAAGGTCATCGACTTGCCGATGCTACGGCTGTCGATCTTGTACGGGCCGCAGGAGACCGGCTTCTTGTCGTACTTCTCCTTGGTGTCGGCCTTCTTCGGCACGAAGGCGTAACCGCGCATCGCCAGCGTGTAGTTGAAGTCGACGCGGGCTTCCTTGAGGCGGAAGGTGACGGTCTTGCCGTCGATCTCGATGGAGTCGAGGCTCTTGCCCTCGTAGGGGCCCGTGTACTTGTCGCCGCCCTCCAGGAAGTCCTGGACGTAACGCGGACCCTCGGTGACGAAGGACGCGAAGAGGCGCTCGAAGGTGTGGCGGACGTCGTCCATGGAGAGGTCGGTGCCGTCCTCCCACTTGATGCCGTCCTTGATGGTGTACGTCCAGGTCTTGCCGCCGTCCTTCATGGTGCCGGCGTCGGTCGCGGCGTCGCCGACCAGGATGGCGTTGCCCTTTTCGTCCAGCTTGTAGCCGGTCAGACCGCGCATGATCGGGACGGTGATGGCGGCCTCGGTCGAGACGTAGATCTGCGCCGGGTCCATGTGGTCCATGTCGAACTGCTGGAGCGAGTAGATCGTCCCGCCCTTGACCGCGCCCTTGACCTCGGGGGCGGGGCCGGTGGAGTCGGCCTTCGTGCCCACCGGGATCTCGGTGGTCTTGGAGCCCGTGACCTTCGGGGCCTTGTCCTGCGAGCCGCCCTCGCTGCCGCTGCTGCACGCGCTCAGTACCGAGGTGGACGCCGCGGCCACGCCGGTGGCGATCAGGAAGTTTCTACGCGAGAAGGACATCGCATCCTGCCTTGAAGTGGGTTGATGAGAGAGATCCGGCACCCCGGCTGTTGCCGTGGTCCTGAAAAGAGCCGGAGTCAGCGCTTGGACTTCGGGTCGAGTGCGTCACGCACCGAGTCACCGAGGAGGTTGAACGCGAGCACGAAGATCACCATGGACAGGCCCGGGAAGAGCATGAAGGTGAGGTCCTCGGTGTAGAACTGTGCGCCGCGCTGGATCATGACGCCCCAGTCCGGGGTCGGGTCGATCATGCCGACGCCGAGGAAGGCGAGACCCGCCTCCGCGGTCACGAATGCCGGGAGCATCAGCGTGGACTGGATGATGATCGGCGTCCACAGGTTGGGCAGCAGCTCCTTGAAGACGATACGCCTCGGTGATGCGCCCGTGACCTTGGCAGCCTCGACGAACTCCCGCTCGCGCAGGCCGAGTACCTGGCCGCGCAGCAGACGGGCGATGGACGCCCAGCCGAAGGCGGACAGGACGATGATCAGGCCCGCGGCACGCAGCGAGGTCGGGATGTTCTCGTCCGGGGCGACGAAGAGCCCGTACACGACAGGCATGAAGGCGATGAAGAAGAGGGTGGACGGGAACGACAGGAGGATGTCGATGACCCGGCCCACGAAGTAGTCCGTCCTGCCGCCGAGATAGCCCGCGGTGACACCGATGACCACGCCGACGACGACGGTGAGCACGGTGGCGGCGAGGGCGATGCCCAGCGAGGTGCGGATCGCGTAGAGGAGGAAGGTGAAGACGTCGCGGCCGAGCTGCGGCTCGACGCCGAACCAGAAGTCGGAGCTGATGCCGCCGTTCGGACCCGCCGGGTACGCGAAGGCGTTCAGCAGCTCGGGCTGCTTGCTCGCATAGGTGGTGTACGGATCCTTCCCGTACAGCTTGGCTATGAGCGGAGCACCGAGCGCGATGGCGAAGAAGAAGATCACGACGTACGCCGATATGACGCCCGTGCGGTCGCGCTTGAAGCGCTTCCACGCCAGCCGTCCCGGCGAGCGGCTCTCGCTGCCCTTAGGGGTGGAGGGCGAAGGCGACTTGTCGATGCTCTCGTCAGTCGCCTCAAGCGGGGCAGCCGCGGATGGAGTTGGGGGGGTCATGGTGCTCCTGGCCCAAGGGAGGGTCTGATGACTCCGCAGGGCAACCTCCCCTACGGGCTACGCCGGACTTTTTCAACGCAATTCATTCAAGGTCAATAAATTCTCGCCCGAGTTGGTTGTCTCTTTACGTTCTTTACCCTGCCTTGACCGTTCCGTAGCTACGCGGGTAGCGCAACGTGATGGAGTCGTGCCTTGACTCGGACCAATTGGACTATTCGGGCAACGAGTTCGATATACGGACGCTCCTGTATCGAAATGTGTACATCCCGAGGTCGGAATCCAACGGTTCGGCATCGGATGGCGAAGATCCATTGCGGGACTTCTCGAAGAGCGACGGGTCGTGTGGAGGGCGCGGTCGGGACAAGTCCGATACGTCGCTCACGCGGATGCGTGGCATCCGGATGGTGTGTCGCCCCATTGGCCGGAGTCCGTGTGCGTTATGCGGCTTTTGACTCGATATTGGCCCGTAACGGATCAGCACCGGAGGAGGCAGTCCATGCGTGGAGCGACGCCCGCCCGATGGGCCGCGTGTGCGATGGCGGTTGCGCTCGCCACGACGGCCTGCGGAGGAGGGGGTGACAGCGGCGACGGCGGCACGGGCCTGAGTTCCTCGTGGACCGATCCGCAGAACCCGCTGGAGCCGGCCAACACGAACGAGGTGCAGGGCGGCAAGGTGCTGTACATGATCTTCCGGGGGCTGAAGCAGTACGACCCGAAGACCGGCGAGGCCGAGGACATGCTCGCCGAGCGGATCGAGACCCCCGACTCGAAGAACTACACCGTCACCGTCAAGGACGGCTGGACGTTCAGCAACGGCGAGAAGGTCACCGCCCAGTCCTTCGTGGACGCCTGGAACTACGGGGCGAGCCTGAAGAACAACCAGAAGAACGCCTACTTCTTCAGCTACATCGACGGCTACGACCAGGTCCACCCCGCCCAGGGCGAGCAGAGCGCCGACACCATGTCAGGGCTGAAGGTCGTGGACGAGCGGACCTTCACCGTCAGGCTCAGCCAGAAGTTCTCCAGCTTCCCCGAGACCCTCGGCTACAACGCCTTCGTCCCGCTGCCCCGGGTGTTCTTCGACGACCACGCCGCCTGGCTGTCCAAGCCCGTCGGCAACGGCCCCTACGCCGTTCAGTCGTACACCAAGGGCTCCGAGATGCGGCTGGCGAAGTGGGACGCCTACCCGGGCGAGGACGCGGCGCGCAACAGCGGCGTCACCCTCAAGGTCTACACGGACAACAACACGGCCTACACCGACCTGATGGCCGGCAACCTCGACCTCGTCGACGACGTACCGGCCCAGCAGCTGAAGAACGTCCGCAGCGACCTCGGCGACCGCTACCTCAACACCCCGGCCGGCATCATCCAGACCCTGTCCTTCCCCCACTACGACAAGGACTGGAGCAAGCCCGGCTCGGTCAAGGTCCGCCAGGGGCTGTCCCGGGCGATCGACCGCGAGCAGATCACCCGGACCATCTTCCAGGGGACCCGCACCCCGGCCACCGACTGGACCTCACCCGTCCTCGGCGCGGAGGGCGGCTACAAGGCCGGGCTGTGCGGTCAGTGGTGCCGGTACGACGCCGCCGCGGCCCGCAAGCTGATCGAGGAGGGCGGCGGGCTGCCCGGCGGCCAGGTGAAGATCACGTACAACGCGGACACCGGCTCCCACAAGCTGTGGGTGGACGCCGTCTGCAACTCCATCAACAACGCCCTGGACAACGACCGGGCCTGCGTCGGCAACCCGATCGGCACCTTCGCCGACTTCCGCAGCAAGTCCACGACCCAGAAGCTGTCCGGTCCCTTCCGGGCGGGCTGGCAGATGGACTACCCGCTGACCCAGAACTTCCTCCAGCCCCTCTACTACACGGACGCCTCCTCCAACGACGGCAAGTGGTCGAGCGAGGAGTTCGACAAGCTGGTCGACCGGGCGAACGCCGAGACCGACCCCGCGAAGGCCGTCGAGACCTTCCAGCAGGCCGAGGAGGTCGTCCGGGACAACATGGCGTCGATCCCGCTCTGGTACCAGAACGGCAGCGCCGGCTGGTCGCAGCGGCTGTCGAACGTGGCCCTCAACCCCTTCAGCGTCCCCGTCTACAACGAGATCAAGGTCGGCTGAGTCCGGCATGGGGAGCTACGTCGTCCGGCGCCTGCTGCAGATGATCCCGGTGTTCATCGGGGCCACCCTGCTGATCTTCCTCATGGTGAACGTGATGGGCGACCCCATCGCGGGCCTGTGCGGCGACCGGCAGTGCGACCCGGCGACGGCGACCCAGCTGCGCAAGGAGTTCGGCCTCGACAAGCCCGTGTGGCAGCAGTACCTGACCTATATGGGGAACGTCTTCACCGGGGACTTCGGTACGGCGTTCAACGGCCAGGAAGTCACCGAGCTGATGTCCACGGCCTTCCCCGTCACCATCCGCCTGACGATCGTGGCGATCTTCTTCCAGGTCCTCATCGGGATCACGCTGGGCGTCGTCACCGGCCTGCGCCGCGGCCGCCCCGTCGACACCGGCGTCCTCCTGATCACCCTCGTCGTCATCTCCGTCCCCACCTTCGTCACCGGTCTGCTGCTCCAGCTGCTGCTGGGTGTGGAGTGGGGCTGGATCCGGCCGTCGGTCTCCCCGGCCGCCCCCTTCGGCGAGCTGATCGTCCCGGGCCTCGTCCTCGCCTCGGTCTCCCTGGCGTACGTCACCCGTCTGACCCGCACCTCCATCGCGGAGAACCGGAGCTCCGACTACGTCCGCACGGCCGTCGCCAAGGGATTGCCGAGGCGCCGAGTCGTCACCCGCCACCTCCTGCGCAACTCCCTCATCCCCGTCGTCACCTTCATCGGCGCCGACGTCGGCTTCCTGATGGGCGGGGCGATCGTCACCGAGCGGATCTTCAACATCCACGGCGTCGGCTACCAGCTCTACCAGGGCATCCTGCGCCAGAACACCCAGACCGTCGTCGGCTTCGTGACGGTCCTCGTCCTCGTGTTCCTCCTCTGCAACCTGGTCGTCGACCTCCTGTACGCCGTACTCGACCCGAGGATCCGCTATGCCTGAGCCGCCGCTGGAGACGGGCGGGGTGATGGGCTTCGCCGCCACCGAGGTGGAGTCCCTGGAGCAGCGGCCGCCCGTCGCCGAGCCGGGTCCTGCCGGTACGGAACCGGCGGGCCGGCCCCGCTCCCTGTGGTCCGACGCCTGGCGCGACCTGCGCCGCAACCCGGTCTTCATCGTCTCGGCCCTGATCATCGTCTTCCTGGTGGTCATCTCCCTGTGGCCGTCGGTGATCGCCTCCGGCAACCCCCTCAAGTGCGACCTCGCCAAGGCCCAGCAGGGCGCCGGGCCGGGCCATCCCTTCGGCTACGACGGCCAGGGCTGCGACGTCTACACACGCACCGTCTACGGCGCCCGTACGTCCGTCACGGTCGGCTTCTGCGCCACGCTCGGGGTCGCGCTCCTCGGCTCGGTGCTGGGCGCGCTCGCCGGCTTCTTCGGCGGCCTGTGGGACTCGTTCCTCTCCCGGATCGCGGACGTCTTCTTCGCCATCCCGGTCGTCCTCGGCGGTCTGGTCCTGCTGTCGGTCGTCACCAGCAACAGCGTCTGGCCCGTCATCGGCTTCATCGTGCTGCTCGGCTGGCCGCAGATCTCCCGCATCGCCCGCGGCGCCGTCCTCACCGCCAAACAGAACGACTACGTCCAGGCCGCCCGCGCCCTGGGCGCCTCCAACACCCGCATCCTGCTGCGCCACATCGCCCCGAACGCGGTGGCCCCGGTGATCGTGGTCGCGACCATCGCGCTGGGCACGTACATCGCCCTGGAGGCGACCCTGTCCTATCTGGGCGTGGGCCTGAAGCCCCCGAGCGTCTCCTGGGGCATCGACATCTCGGCGGCCTCCCCCTACATCCGCAACGCCCCCCACGCCCTGCTGTGGCCGTCCGGAGCGCTCGCGGTCACCGTCCTCGCGTTCATCATGCTCGGCGACGCCGTGCGCGACGCCCTCGACCCGAAGCTGAGGTGAGCCGCCGCATGCTGCTCGAAGTGCGGGACCTGCACGTGGAGTTCCGGACCCGGGACGGGGTCGCCCGGGCCGTCAACGGGGTCAGCTACGGCGTGGACGCGGGGGAGACGCTCGCCGTCCTCGGGGAGTCCGGGTCCGGCAAGTCGGTGACCGCGCAGGCCGTGATGGGGATTCTCGACATGCCGCCCGGCAGGATCACCGGGGGCGAGATCCTCTTCCAGGGCCGGGACCTGCTCCAGCTGAAGGAGGAGGAGCGCCGCAAGGTCCGCGGCGCCGAGATGGCGATGATCTTCCAGGACGCGCTGTCGTCCCTCAACCCCGTGCTCTGCGTGGGGGAGCAGCTCGGCGAGATGTTCGTCGTGCACCGGGGCATGTCCCGCAAGGACGCGCGGGCGAAGGCCGTCGAGCTGATGGACCGCGTCCGCATCCCCGCCGCCAAGGAGCGCGTCAGGCAGTACCCCCACCAGTTCTCCGGCGGCATGCGCCAGCGCATCATGATCGCGATGGCCCTCGCGCTGGAGCCGGCCCTCATCATCGCCGACGAGCCGACGACCGCCCTCGACGTCACGGTCCAGGCCCAGGTCATGGATCTGCTGGCGGAGCTGCGGCGCGAGTACGACATGGGCCTGATCCTCATCACCCACGACCTCGGCGTCGTCGCGGACGTGGCGGACCGGATCGCGGTGATGTACGCGGGCCGGATCGTGGAGTCGGCGCCGGTCCACGACCTCTACAAGGCGCCCGCCCACCCCTACACCCGCGGCCTGCTGGACTCCATCCCGCGCCTGGACCTCAAGGGCCGGGAGCTCTACGCCATCAAGGGCCTGCCGCCCAACCTCATGGACATCCCGCAGGGCTGCGCCTTCCATCCCCGCTGCCCGATGGCCCAGGACGTGTGCCGCACCGACGTGCCTCCCTCCTACGAGGTCTCCGAAGTCCGGCGCAGCGCCTGCCACTTCTGGAGGGAGTGCCTCAATGGCTGAGGCCATCGTGGAGGTCGGCGGGCTCGTCAAGCACTACCCGCTGACCCAGGGCGTCCTCTTCCGGAAGCAGGTCGGCTCGGTCAAGGCGGTCGACGGTGTCGACCTCACGCTCCACCGTGGCGAAACCCTGGGCATCGTGGGCGAGTCCGGCTGCGGCAAGTCGACGCTCGCCAGGATGCTGGTCAACCTGGAACGCCCGACGGCCGGTTCGATCAAGTACAAGGGCGAGGACATCACCCGGCTGTCCGGCCGCGCCCTGAAGGCCGTACGCCGCAACATCCAGATGGTCTTCCAGGACCCGTACACCTCCCTCAACCCCCGTATGACGGTGGGCGACATCATCGGCGAGCCGTACGAGATCCACCCCGAGGCGGCACCCAAGTCAGAGCGGCGCAGGAAGGTCCAGGAGCTGCTGGACGTGGTCGGCCTCAACCCCGAGTACATCAACCGCTATCCGCACCAGTTCTCCGGCGGACAGCGCCAGCGCATCGGCATCGCACGGGGCCTGGCCCTGCGCCCGGAGGTCATCGTCGCCGACGAGCCGGTCTCCGCGCTGGACGTCTCGGTTCAGGCCCAGGTCATCAACCTGATGGCCGGCCTCCAGCGGGAGTTCGACCTCTCCTACGTCTTCATCGCCCACGACCTCTCGATCGTCCGGCACATCTCGGACCGGGTCGGGGTGATGTACCTCGGCCGGATCGTGGAGAGCGGCAGGGACACCGAGATCTACGACCACCCCACGCACCCCTACACCCAGGCCCTGCTCTCCGCGGTCCCCGTCCCCGACCCGCAGGCCCGTGAACGCCGCGAGCGCATCATCCTCTCGGGCGACGTGCCCTCCCCGACGAACGTCCCCTCCGGCTGCCGCTTCCGCACCCGCTGCTGGAAGGCGCGGGAACGCTGCGCCGAGGAGGTGCCGGTGCTCGCGGTGCCGTCGCGGCTGCGGGAGCTGGGCGGGCCGGCGCTGCACGAGTCGGCGTGCCACTTCGCGGAGCCCGCGCCGGTCGGTCATAGCTACACAAACGCACCCTAACTGCGTTAACACACAGGCAACTTGAGCGACCCGATACCGATATACGGACGCGTCAGGCTCTACAACGTACGGCCGTGCGGGTGCCGTAAACGGACCGGGGTGCGCCATGTCACCCCGGTCCGTTGCTGTTCTTTGCGCCTAAACCGGCGCCGCTCTCGCGGACCTGGCTGGTGCTTCGTCGTGGTTGCTCAATTAATGGTCGCGGTGCTCTGTGGAGGGTTTCCCCTCAGGCCGGCCGAGAGCGCGCCGGATGAAGTCGAGCTGGAGCAGCAGCAGGTTCTCCGCGACCTCCTCCTGCGGGGTCATGTGGGTCACCCCGGACAGGGGCAGCACCTCGTGCGGGCGGCCGGCGGCCAGCAGTGCCGAGGACAGGCGCAGGGAGTGGGCGACGACCACGTTGTCGTCCGCCAGCCCGTGCACGATCATCATCGGGCGGTGCGGCTCGGCCGCCTCCACCAGGCCCGCGTCGTCGATGAGCGAGTTGCGCCGGTAGACCTCCGGCTGCTTGTCGGGGTGCCCGACGTAACGCTCCTGGTAGTGGGTGTCGTACAGGCGCAGGTCGGTGACCGGGGCGCCGACCACGGCGGCGTGGAAGACGTCCGGGCGGCGCAGCACCGCGAGCCCCGCCAGGTAGCCGCCGAAGGACCAGCCGCGGATGGCCACGCGGGTCAGATCGAGCGGGAACCGCTCGGCGAGCGCCTGCAACGCGTCGATCTGGTCCTGCACCACGACCGCCGCGATGTCGTCCTTGACCGCCTTCTCCCAGGCCGGCGAGCGGCCCGGCGTACCGCGGCCGTCCGCGACGATCACCGCGAAACCCTGGTCGGCGAACCACTGCGAGGTGAGATGCGCGTTGTGGGCGGCCACCACCCGCTGGCCGTGCGGTCCCCCGTAGGGATCCAGCAAAACCGGCAGCGGAGTGTCACCGGCGTAGTCCCGAGGCATAAGCACGGCGCACGGGATGCGACGTGCGCCCCCTTCGGTGAGGGTCATGCGCGGGGTCAAACCGGGATCTTCGGCATACGACCGGACGGTCGCGGTCCGCTTCCCCTCACGAAGAACCTGGACCTGAGCCCCGGGCCGGTCGGCGGCGTGGGACACCAGTACCGTCACGCCCCCGGCGCGCACCGCCGCGTGCACGCCGGGTTCCTGTGACACGCGCTCCACGCCGAGCTCGTTCACCCGATACACATGCACTTCGCCGATCTCGGATTCGGCCGCGGCCTCGCCCGCCGACGCCGAGATCAGTACGTCGTCGGCGGTGACGTCCAGCACCGCACGGACGTGCAACTGCGGTCCCGTCAGCGGGCGTTCGCCCACCGTGAGGACCCGCGCGCCGCCCTCGTCGGCGATGCGCACCAGGTGCCCGGAAGGGCTCCAGCAGGGCACGCCAGGGAAAAGATCCAGCCATTGTGGATCTTCGTCGGCGTGCACCATCCGGGTCGCCCCCGTCGCCGGGTCCACGGCCAGGAACAGCTGGCTGAGCTGGTCGCGCGCCTGTACGAGCAGCAGCGGCGCACCCGCCGCTGACCAGTGCACTCGCGCCAGATACGGGTACCGCGCCCGGTCCCAGGAGACCTCCGTGCGCACCCCGTCAAGGCCGATCACGAACAGCCGCACGTCCGCGTTCGGTGTCCCCGCCGCCGGGTACGCCACCCGCTGCGGCTCCCGCTCCGGACGCGCCGGATCGGAGATCCACCACCGGCGCACCGGCGTGTCGTCCGCGCGCGCCACAAGGAGCCGGTCCGACTCCGGGCTCCACCAAAAGCCCCGATAGCGCGCCATCTCCTCGGCCGCGACGAACTCGGCCAACCCGTAGGTGACGCCGTCCGACTCCGGCTCGGCGAGCGCACGGTCGCCCTCGCCCTCGGCGCCCACCACGCGCAGGGCGCCCTGCGCGACGTAGGCGATGTGCCGGCCGTCGGGGGAGGGGCGCGGGTCGATCACCGGCCCGGGGACGGGGAGTTCACGGGCCGTCCCGGCTTGCAGCTCGGCCGTGAAAAGCCGCCCTGACAAGGCAAAAGACGCCAACTCGACGGCGCTGTCGGTCGCGTGGGCGACGATGCCGGCGCCCCCCTCACGGCTGCGCTCGCGCCGCGCCCGCTCCGCGGCCGAGAGGTCCTCCGAGGCGCCGCCCAGCAGGGCGCGCGGGTCGGCGGCCACGCGCTCCTCGCCGCTCTGTGTATCGAGCACCCACAGCGAACTCGCCGGGTCCGTACCAGAGGTGGAGCGCAGGAACACGGCACGGGAACCGTCGGGCGCCACCGCGAACGCGCGCGGCGCGCCGAGCGTGAACCTCTGGGTGCGGGCGTGCCGTCGGGGGAAGGACACAGGGTCGGTCGTCATGCCCCGACCATATTGGCCAGTGCGCCCCCTTGTGCGGCTGTGCGCCGATCGATGCGCACGTACGGATAGTTATGATCACAACCGCATAGTGGGTATGAACCTGCTGGCTGCTGCATGGATTTATCTGCCCCCACAGTTCGCGAAGTCCCGACCCCCGCGCCTGGGATTCTTGGAGGTGAGCCGCCGTGGCACTCTCGATTTCGGCGGTGGTGCTGCTGGCGATCATCGTCTTCCTTCTGATCAAGAAATCAGGGTTGAAGGCCGGACATGCGGTGGTCTGCATGCTGCTGGGCTTCTACCTGGCGTCCTCGACCGTCGCTCCCACCATCAGCGAGCTGACGACGAACATCGCGGGCATGATCGGAAGCATCAAGTTCTGAGCGACGCCGCGCGGCGTTGTCGGCGGCGCCTCGTAGGGTGGGGTCCATGACGGATCAGCCCGACCGGCGTCTCCTCCTGGTGCACGCGCACCCGGACGACGAGTCGATCAACAACGGCGCGACCATGGCCAGGTACGCGGCCGAGGGTGCCCGGGTCACCCTGGTGACCTGCACCCTCGGCGAGCACGGCGAGGTCATCCCCGCGGAGCTTCGGCACCTGACCGGCGCCGAGCTGGGCGAACACCGCCTGGCCGAGCTCACCGCCGCGATGCGCGAGCTCGGCGTCGAGGACTTCCGTCTCCTCGGCGGAAAGGGCCGCTACGAGGACTCGGGAATGATGGGCCTCGCCGACAACGACGACCCCGCGAGCCTGTGGCAGGCGGACGTCGACGAGGCGGCCCGCGAGCTCGTCGAGGTGATCCTGGAGGTCCGCCCCCAGGTCCTGGTCACCTACGACCCCGACGGTGGGTACGGCCACCCGGACCACATCCAGGCCCACCGCGTCGCCACCCGCGCGGCCGAGCTGGCCGTGGACGCCGGGTGGGAGATCCCCAGGATCTACTGGAACCGCGTCCCGCGCACCGTCGCCGACGAGGCCTTCGCCCGACTTCAGGCGGATCTGCCCGCATTGCCCTTCAGTAAGGCCGCCACCGTCGACGACGTACCGGGCGTCGTCGACGACGAGCACATCACCACCGTGATCGACGGCACCGCGCACGCCGCCGCCAAAGCCGCCGCGATGCGGGCGCACGCCACCCAGATCGACGTGGCCGAGCCGTACTTCGCGCTGTCCAACGAGCTGGCGCAACCCCTCTTCACCACCGAGTACTACGAGTTGGTGCGCGGTGAGCCGGGGGCGGGGACGGAGTCCGACCTGTTCGCCGGTCTCACGCCCGGGGAAGCGTCTCTCACGCCCGGGGAGGCGTCTCTCACGCCCGGGGAGGCGTCATGAGCTCGATGCTCGCCCAGCCGCTGAAGCTGAAGCGGCCCTCCGCCCTGCGGGCCCTCGCCTACCTCGGGCTCTTCGTGCTCGGCGCGGTGGTCGGCGTGGCCGGCGCGCTCGTACAGCCCGCGTGGTTCCCGGGCGGGCTGCTGCTCGCGCTCGCCGGTGAGGCCGGGCTCCTGCTGGGCGCCGGCCGGGCGACGGGAAGCCGCGCCGGGGCCGTCGCGCCCGCAGGCGGCTGGATGATCACCGTCATCCTGCTCACCGCCAGCCGTCCGGAGGGCGACTTCGTCTTCGGCACGGGAGCCGCCTCCTACCTCTTCCTGCTCGGCGGCATGGCTGTGGCTGTGATCTGCGCCACCCTCGCGCCGTTGCGGCAACCGGGTGGCGACGGCGTCCGACTTGCCAAGTGACGTACCACTTCTCCACGAAGTACTCGTGCGAGTCCCGTGTGGGTTTCCCAGGCGGTCGTGGGATGCGGGCCAGACGTGGCCAGTATGGTGGTGCGCGCCGCCGAGCCGTCCGCAGCAATGAGGTCGAAACGGGCGGTGGAGCCAACCGGGAGAACCTGCCTTGAGTCGTGAAACTGACACTCCGTCCTCCGGGCCCAACGGGCGCGGCGGAGCCGCATACCCCTCGGGCACGCCGCCGTACGGGACCCCCATGGCTTCCGACAGCGCTGCGAACGAGGGCCGTTCGGCCTCGCAGCCGGAGGAACGCAAGACCGAGACCACGCTGACGACCCGGATCCGGATCAACATCCCCGGCTCGCGGCCCATTCCGCCGGTCGTCGTCCGCAAGCCCGTCTCCGAAGCCGACCACCCCGGCGACATCGCCGACACGGAGGCACCGGCGCCCCCCGGCGCCACGCCCCCGACCGCGGGCCCTGTCGAGCCCCCGGCCGAACCCGCCGCGCAGGCGGGGGAGAAGACGAGCGACTGGTTCGCACCGCGCAAGTCCTCGGGAGGCAAGGGTGGTCAGGGCGGCCCGGCCACCAACGGTGCCGGTCTGCCCGGCGGTTCGGTGCCCGGTGGAGTCGTCGGCTCGATGAGCGCGCCCGGCGGCCCCCGTCCCGGTGGTCCGAACGGCGCACGGCCCGACGGCGGCTCCCGTCCGGGCGGCGCGAACGGCGCGGGGCTCTCCGGGGCGACCGGCGGACCGGTGGCTCCCGGGCACGGCGGCGGCACCGGCTCCTTCGACGTGACCGAGGCACTGGCGGCGGGCCCGCTGGGCAACGGCAACGGCAGTGGCGCCCGCCCTGGCGGCGAGGCGCGCCGCGACGACCTGCCGTACTTCGCGGAGAACGGCACGGGCGGCCCGAACGGGCAGAACGGCTTCGGCGGCCAGGGCGCGCAGGCCGGCCCGAACGGTCCCGGCGGCTACGGCGCCCAGGGCGGCCCGGGCGGCTTCGACCCCGCCGCCGACTTCAACGCCCCGAGCGACTTCGGTGGCTCCAGCGACTTCAACGGCCCGAACGGCCGTGGCGGCCGAGGCGGCCCGCAGGGCCCCGCCGGCCCGACGACCGGTCCGGTAACCGGCGACGGCCCGGCGGTGCCGCCGGCCCTCGGCGCGGGGCCCGGCGGCCCCGGCATTCCCGGCATCAACGTCGGCCCGACCCGGCCCGGCGGCGGCCCGAACGGCCCGGGTCAGAACGGCCCCGGCCCTGGCGGCCCCGGCCCCGGTACCCCGTTCCCGACCCCGGGCCCCGGCGGCCCCGGCGGCGGGCTGAGCGACGACACCGCGATCCTCACCCCGCAGAAGCCGGCCCCCGAGCCCGGCAACACGAACTACGGCGGCGTCGCCGACAACGTCTCCGGCCACACCGTCACCAGCGGCATCCCGGTCGTGCCCGCAGGCGCCCAGAGCGGCCCCTTCGGGCCGGGCGGTACCGAGCCGTCGGGGCCGCACACGCCCCCGAAGCTCCCCGAGCCGTCCTCGTCGAGCTCCTCGTCCTCCCGCGCGCCCAAGAAGAAGGGCCGCAACAAGCTGGCGCTGGTCGGCGGCGGCGTGTTCGTCCTCGCGGGCGGCCTCTACGGCGCGGGCCTGCTGATGAACCACACGGATGTGCCCAAGGGCACCACCGTGCTCGGCGTCGACATCGGCGGCGGCACCCGTGACGACGCGGTCAAGAAGCTCAACGACGCCTTCGACGAGCGGGTCAACAAGCCGCTGAAGCTGTCGGTGGGCGGCAAGACCGTGTCGCTGGAGCCGGACAAGGCCGGGCTCCAGTTCGACATGCAGTCGACGGTCAGCACGGCCGCGAGCAGCGACTACAACCCGATCTCCGTCATCGGCTCCCTCTTCGGCAGCCAGCGGGTCGTCGACCCGGCCATGCCCACCGACGAGGAGAAGCTGCACGCGGCACTGCAGGACGCCTCCGGCGGTTCCGGCTCGGTGACCGAGGGCACGGTCACGTTCAAGTCCGGCAAGGCGGTCGCCGTGTACGGCAAGGGCGGCCAGGGCATCGACGTCGCCAAGTCGACCACGGCGGTGGAGGAGGCGTACCGCACCCAGGTGGAGACGGGCGAGTCCGCCGCGGTGCAGGTCGCCACGACCGGCCAGCAGCCGAAGATCACGAACGCCGAGGTCGACCGGTTCATGAAGGAGTTCGCCGAACCGGCGATGGCCAACAAGGTCACGATCCAGACGGATGCCGCGCACAGCATCCCGTTCGGCTCCCTGTCGCTGCCGAAGATCCTCGGAGTCAAGGCCGTCGACGGCAAGCTCGTGGACACCTACGATCTCGACGCCCTCAAGGCGGCCTACGGCGCCACCTTCAACGGCGTGCAGATCAACGGCGCGAGCGGCAAGCGCGATGTCCTTCCGCAGGATGTCGCCTCCGCCCTGCGCAAGGCGCTGCGCGCCAAGACGGCGGCGGAGCGCACCGTCACCATCGACACCAACCCGAGCTAGACGCTCCGCTGGTAGGGGCGCGTCATGTCGTCGCTCGGCCGCGCCGCCGTCGTGGCTGGTCGCGCCCACGCGGCGGAGCCGTAAATCGATACAGCCCCGCGCCCCTTCAGGGCGTTGCCGAACCGCCTGACCCGCTTGGGTAGCCGCTCGGACCAGGGGGCACCCGGCACTCGCCGGGTGCCCCCTGTCGTCGTATGACATCTGTCATCCGGCAGTCAGGACCGCCGACACTGCCGGGCCCCGGGCCCGCGCGGCCACCCTGGAACGCATGACAACGACAGGGCTGAAAGCGGCGGCGCCGGACACGGCGACTCCGGTGGTCGGATTCGACCGGGTGAGCAAGAGCTACGGGAGCGTGCGGGCGGTCGACGGGCTGACGCTGGCGCTGCATCCGGGGGAGACCGTGGCCCTGCTGGGCCCGAACGGGGCCGGCAAGTCGACCACCCTCGACCTGCTGCTCGGCCTCAAGCAGCCCGACAGCGGCACGGTCGGCATCTTCGGCGCGGGCCCGCGCGAGGCGATCGTCGCTGGACGCGTGGGCACCATGCTGCAGAGCGGCGGGTTGATGGACGAGGTCACCGTCGCCGAACTGGTGCGGCTGGCCTGCGATCTGCATCCGCGGCCGTACCCCGTCTCCGAGGTCCTCGCCCGCGCGGGCGTCACCCAGATCGCCGACCGCAAGGTCGACAAGCTCTCCGGCGGCCAGGCCCTGGGGGTGCCCCCAGGCCCTTAAGGCACTGGGGGAGGGTCCGCTTCGCCCTCGCGACGGCCGGCGACAGCGACCTGATCGTCCTCGACGAGCCGACCACCGGCATGGACGTCACCACCCGCCAGGCCTTCTGGGCCACCATGCGCGAGCAGGCCGACCAGGGGCGGACCGTCCTGTTCGCCACGCACTACCTGGAGGAGGCCGACGCCGTCGCCGACCGCGTGCTCGTCCTGCACCGGGGCCGGCTGCCGGCCGACTGCACCGCGGCCGAGCTCAATGCGAAGGCCGGCGCCCGCAGGATCTCCTTCGACCTGGCCGACGACCCGACCGACCCGGTCGACGAGGCGGCGCTGCGGGAGCTGCCCTTCCTGACGTATCTGGACGTGTCCGGCCACACCGTGCGCATCCAGTCCGCCGACGCCGACGCCACCGTCCACGCCCTCTACGGCCTCGGCCTGTACCCCCGCAATCTCGAAGTCGCCGGGCTCGCTCTGGAGCAGGCGTTCGTCGCCATCACCGCCGCCGAGGAGGCACGCCGGTCATGAACGGTCTCATCAGGCTCGAACTCGCCCGCGACATCGAGGTCGTCGCCCAGGTGGCCCGCGGCGACGAGGTCCTGGCGGCGGCCCGCGAGCACGACGTGGACGTGGCGCTCCTGGACATCGAGATGCCGGGCGCGACCGGCATCGAGGCGGCGGCGCTGGTGCACGCGGAGCTGCCGGCCGTGAAGCTCGTCGTCCTCACGACCTTCGGCCGCCCCGGCTACCTCCGCAGCGCGATGGAGTCCGGCGCCGACGCCTTCCTGGTCAAGGACGCCCCCGCGGCCCAACTGGCCGAGGCGGTACGCAAAGTACTCGCGGGGGAGCGCGTCATCGACCCCACCCTGGCGGCAGCGGCCCTGGCAGAGGGCGCCAACCCGCTGACGGACCGCGAACGCGAGGTCCTGCGAGCGGCGGAGGACGGCTCCACGAACGCCGAGCTCGCGACAACCCTGCACCTGTCCCAGGGCACGGTCCGCAACTACCTCTCGACGGCGATCCAGAAGCTGACGGCACGGAACAGGGCGGAGGCGGTACGGATAGCGAGGGAGAAGGGCTGGCTGTAGATCGCCGGTCCGGCAAGCGCCCTGAAGGGGCGCGGGGCTGTATCGATATGCGGCTCCGCCGCGTGGGCGCAACCAGCCACAACGAACCCGCAGTCGCACGACAGCAGAACCCCTACGGCGAGAAGGCGAACTAATTCAACATCGCCCGAGCCGCCCGGGCCTGCCCCCGCACCTGTTCCGCCGCCCCCTCATCCACCGCACAGATCAACTCCGCGTACTCCTCCAACTCCACGGCCCCCTCGACGAAGTCACCCCGCTGCACCAGCAACTGCGCCCGCTCGAACCGCAACCGAGCCGGATGAGACGGCAGCAACAGCGACAACTCCACCGCCCACAACCCCACATCCGTCCGCTCGGGCCGAGTCGCCGCCCAGGCCCGAACGTTGTTCAGGATCCGCAGCACCACATCCAGGGGATCGGCCGGCGTCAGCATCGAAGGATCGAGCGGCGCCCCCGTGGCCCCCGCCACCAGCAACTCCGCATCGCTCCCCGTCAGCACCCGCCCCCCGTCGAACGGATCGGCGAGCACCTGCTCATCGGCAGCCCCGAACCCCACCACGAAGTGCCCGGGCAGAGCGACCCCGTACACGGGAGCCCCCGCCCGCCGAGCCACCTCCAGCCACACCACCGACAGCAGAATCGGCAGCCCCCTGCGCCGCGCCAGCACCTGGTGCAGCAACGACGACTCAAGCCGCTGATAGTCCGCGGCGCAGCCGCGAAACCCGTACCGCTCCCCGAGCAGCTCCCGCAGCGCGATCGCCCACGCCCGCGGCCCTCCGGGCCGGAACGGCAGCTGCCCCGCCAGTTCGTCCAGCCGGACCTGCGCGCAGTCCATCCCCGCCTCGTCCAGCGTCCCGTCGGCCTCGGCTCCCACCAGCAGGCACAGCATGGACAAGTCAGGCCGCTCGGACCGCGCCTCTTCGGCGAACCGCCGACGGAGTTCGGCGGAACGCTCGGGCGGTGGGGGGTACAGGGGACGCATAGCTGGCTCGTGCCCTTTCACGGCGATCGGTACCGCCGCTCACAGTGATCGACAGTGGTGGCGATAGTGGTGATACGCGTGATGCGCGGCGAACCCCATCCCGGCGTACAGGCCCCGCGCGCCCACGTTGTCCGTCTCGACCTGGAGCCACGCCGCGGACGCCCCCTCGTCGAGGGCGCGCCGGGCCAGCGCGGCCATGACCCGGGTGGCCAGCCCCCGCCGCCTCAGCGCCGGATCCACCTCCACGGCGGCGAAACCGGCCCACCGCCCGTCCACGACACACCGCCCGATGGCGGCGGGCGCGCCGCCGGTCTCGCTCGGAACCGTCGCGAACCACACCGACGGCCCTCCCCCACTCTCGGCTTCGCTCGAGCGGGGGGACCCCCCTCCCAGCACCTTCAGGGCCACTTCGCTCACCCCCTTGCGCTGATACCGCGTAAGCCAAGCGTCGTCCGCCTGCCGGGACAGCACCACTCCGGCGCCCTCGTCCCGGTCGGCGACCGGCGCCAGCGCCCCGATCCACAGCTCGGCGGAGACCTCCCGCACCCACCCCAGCCGCTCCAGCTCCGCGCACAGCAGCTCCTGCGTGCCCTCGGCCCCGGTGGCGGTCTGGACGTACGCGGGGAGCCCGCGGGCGTCGTACCAGCGCCGTACGGCATCGAGGGCGGCAGGCAGCGGCAGGCCGGGGTCGCCGAGCGGCAGCGCCGAGTTGGCCCGGCGGGTGAAGCCGGAGGCGGCCCGCAGCTCCCACTCGCCGAGCCGCTCGCTCTCCACCGGCCGCCACGCGCGCGCGGAGACGTGCGCGAGCTCCTCGTAGGAGGCGGCGGGCCCGCGACGTCGCGCCGGAGCGGGCGGCACCACCTTGCCCGCGACCAGTGACGCTTCCGGAATACGGACCGTCTCACCACTCTTCCGTGTGATCACCAGCACACGGTCGTCCCATGATGCGAGAACACCCACCGTGTCGGTGAACTTCTCACCCTTGGTCGCAGGATCGTTCAGGCAGCGTACGGATACCCGTTTACCCACGTCAGCAGCGGTGATACGGACCTCAAGGCGCCCCGTCGCAGATATTTCCACAGGTCAGTTCACCCCTCCTGTTCGGATCATGCCCAAGAACGGAGATACTAGAGGCGGGCATCGACGACGCCGCGCTCCCGCGCGCCAGGCGGCGGAGCCTGAGGAGGCCCGCCGGCGCCCTATCGAGGAGGAACGACAGCGTGACCTACGTCATCGCGCAGCCTTGTGTCGACGTCAAGGACAAGGCGTGCATCGAGGAGTGCCCGGTCGACTGCATCTACGAGGGCTCCCGGTCCTTGTACATCCACCCGGACGAATGCGTCGACTGCGGAGCCTGTGAGCCGGTGTGCCCGGTCGAGGCGATCTTCTACGAGGACGACACTCCGGAGGAGTGGAAGGACTACTACAAGGCGAACGTCGAGTTCTTCGACGAGCTCGGCTCCCCGGGCGGCGCCAGCAAGCTGGGCCTGATCGAGCGGGACCACCCCTTCATCGCCGCGCTGCCGCCGCAGGCCGAGTAGTCACCATCGGCGACCCGCACAGCGTGCCGCCTCGGTCCCGTACGGCCTGATCGTCGTGCGGGACCGAGGCGTTGCCGTATCCGGCAGTACCAGAAAGTGAGCCAGATCCCGTGTCCGCAGTCTCCGAGCGTCTTCCGACCTTCCCCTGGGACAAGCTGGAGCCGTACAAGAAGACGGCCACCGCGCACCCGGACGGCATCGTCGACCTCTCCGTCGGCACGCCGGTCGACCCGGTTCCCGAGCTGATCCAGAAGGCCCTGATCGACGCGGCGGACTCCCCGGGCTATCCGACGGTCTGGGGCACCCCGGCGCTGCGCGACGCGATCACCGGCTGGGTGGAGCGCCGCCTGGGCGCCCGCGAGGTCACCCACCGGCACGTCCTGCCGATCGTCGGCTCCAAGGAACTCGTCGCCTGGCTCCCCACCCAGCTGGGCCTCGGTCCCGGCGACAGGGTGGCCTACCCGCGCCTGGCGTACCCGACGTACGAGGTGGGCGCCCGCCTCGCCCGCGCGGAGTACGAGGTGTACGACGACCCGACCGAGCTGGACCCGCGCGGCCTGAAGCTGCTCTGGCTGAACTCGCCGTCCAACCCCACCGGCAAGGTCCTGTCGCAGCAGGAACTGACCCGGATCGTGGCGTGGGCCCGCGAACACGGCATCCTGCTGTTCTCCGACGAGTGCTACCTGGAGCTGGGCTGGGAGGCCGACCCGGTCTCGGTCCTGCACCCGGAGGTGAACGGCGGCTCGTACGAGGGCATCGTCGCCGTGCACTCGTTGTCGAAGCGCTCGAACCTGGCGGGGTACAGGGCGGCCTTCCTGGCCGGTGACCCCGCCGTCCTGGCTCTCCTCCTGGAGATCCGCAAGCACGGCGGCATGATGACGTCGGCCCCGACTCAGGCGGCGGTGGTCGCGGCCCTGGGCGACGACGAGCACGTCCGCGTCCAGCGCGACCGCTACGCCGCCCGCCGCACGGCCCTGCGCGAGGCCCTTCAGGCCCACGGCTTCCGGATCGAGCACAGCGAGGCCAGCCTCTACCTCTGGGCCACCCGCGACGAGTCCTGCTGGACCACGGTCGCCCACCTGGCCGACCGCGGCATCCTGGTGGCTCCCGGCGACTTCTACGGCGAGGCGGGCGCCCGGCACGTACGGGTCGCGCTCACGGCGACGGACGAGCGGGTGGCGGCGGCGGTACGACGTCTGGCGTGACCGTGTACGGCTGCCGGTGCCGGTGCCACCGCCGCTGTGTAGGCACGCAAAAGCCGACGGGGCCCAGGAAGCTTCCTGAACCCCGTCGGCGGTGAAGCCGGACGCAGCCGACCGTCAGCCGACCGGCAGGCCCTGCACCGGCAGCGAACCGGTCGCCGGCAGGCCACCCTGCGTGGCCGACCCGGCCGTGTCACCGAGGATTCCCCCGACCTGCCCGGCCACGCCACCCGCGGTCTCCTGCGCGGCAGCGGCCCGCTCCTTCGCGACCTTGCCGCCGGTCTTCGTCACCTTGCCGCCGGCCTTGGCCGCGGTCGGCACCGCCTTCTTCGCGGCCTTGCCGCCGCTCTTGGTCACCTTGTCGCCGGTCTTGGCCGCGGTCGGCAGCGCCTTGTCGACCGCCGTGTCGACGGCGCCGCCCGCGAGCCCGGCGGCGTTCTGGGTCGCGCCGTCGACGACAGTCGTGCCGTCCAGGGCGGTCAGCCCGCCGACCTTGGAGGCGTCGGGCAGTGCGGGGGCCGCGCTGGCGGAGCCGGCCGCACCGACCCCGGCAGCCGCTCCCGCAGCGACGAGCAGCGCGGCACGAGCGATCCGGCGGGTCAGGGGGAGGGACATGATGCTCCTTCGACGGGTCTGTCGGATGAGAACGATGAAGTGTCCGACCACGTCCGGCAGTTGACCGACTCACTTCGGCGACTGACGGGGGACCGACTGGCTGTTGATCTCCGGGCTCGGACGCAGTGACTACCGCTCGAAGCCCGCGAAGGTTGCGGCGCGCCAATGTAAAGAGTTGGCAATGCGTCGCATTATCGCCTGCGGATAAAAACGGGCAAAGCGCGTCCCGTCCGAAAGCCCGCCGAATCCTTACAGCCCTTTGCTCTCAAGGCTTTTCACGGATTCGGGGATGGTCGCGCGAAAACCTGCCCATACCGTCGCCGCCCGACACTTCGACCAACCCGTGGGGGTGATCCGTCGAACTGCCGCGCGTACTACCGGGACGTGACGATCCGCACCGGACTCACGCCGCTCCCGGCCCCCGACGCACCCGCCCCGCCGCTCGGGCGCCACTGGCTGTCGGTGTTCCCGGCGATCCACTCCCGCCCGGCGTACGACACCCGCTTGATGTGCAGATCGGAGGCGTTGGCCACGGCCCAGTGGGCCAGCTGCCAGCCGCGCTCGCGCGCACCGCGCCCGGCGCCGGAATCCCCGTCGGCCCGCACCGGCAACTCGACGGTCCGCTCGTCCTTCTTGATCACGGACGGCGTGGGCGAGGGCGTGGCCTTCTCGCCGCTCACCTCCGCGGCGGCCGGCTGGAGCGCGTCCCGCCCGAAGTCCCGCAGCAGCGCGTCCCGCACGGCGTCCGCACCCGCGGCCCGCGTGGCCCCCGGACGCCCCTCGCAGGTCAGCGTGGCCGCCGAACGTCCCGTGAGCGCGGCGGCGAGCAGCGTCGCGTCCGGCTCGTGCTTGGCGTACGCCTCCGGAAAGCCGCTGCGCTGGACGCGCTGGGCGGCGACAGTGAGCGGCAGCCGCGTGTAGTCGCGGACCTTGACCAGGTGCTCGTAGAAGGCGCCCGCCGCGTAGATCGGGTCGCGGATCTCCTCCGCGGTGCCCCAGCCCATCGAGGGCCGCTGCTGGAACAGGCCCAGCGAGTCCCGGTCGCCATGGTCGATGTTGCGCAGCCCCGACTCCTGGAGAGCGGTGGCGAGCGCGATCGTCACGGCCTGCTCGGGCAGTCCGCGGCCGGTGCCGACGGCGGCGATCGTCGCCGCGTTCACCGCCTGCTCCGGCGTGAACTCGTATCTGGCCCCGTCGCTCTTGCCCGACACCACGTCGCAGCCCGGCGTCCCGGTGCCTCCGGTGACGTATTGCACCGCGAGGTAGCCCGCGACCGCGAGCAGGACCATGAAGGCCGCTCCGCGACGCAGGAGACGGCCATGACGTTTGCGGGAGGGCGACGGCTCTGGCACGCCTACAAGGTAGCTGAGGTTACTGAGGGGTATGGGCGGGGTTGAAAATCAGTGGGGAAAGTGGGGTGACTGCGCGGCGGGTTAGGGTCGGCACCATGGCCGACACCTCCCTTGACCTCACGCTGGACGCCGCGAAGCTCACCGCGCAGCTCGTCGACTTCCCCTCCGTCAGCGGCACGGAAAAGCCCCTGGCGGACGCCATCGAGACCGCCCTGCTGGCCCTGCCGCACCTGACGGTCGAGCGGTACGGCAACAACGTGTTGGCGCGGACGCACCTGGGCCGGCCGGAGCGCGTGATCCTCGCCGGTCATATCGACACGGTGCCGATCGCGGACAACGTCCCCTCACGCCTGGACGAGGACGGCGTCCTGTGGGGCTGCGGCACCTGCGACATGAAGTCCGGCGTCGCGGTCCAGCTCCGCATCGCCGCGACGGTCGTCGCCCCGAACCGCGACCTGACCTTCGTCTTCTACGACAACGAAGAGGTCACCGCCGACCTCAACGGCCTCAAGCACGTCGCCGAGAACCGCCCGGAGTGGCTGGAGGGCGACTTCGCGGTCCTGCTGGAGCCGTCGGACGGCGAGGTCGAGGGCGGCTGCCAGGGCACGCTCAGGGTCCTGCTCAAGACCAAGGGCGAGCGGGCCCACTCCGCGCGCTCCTGGCTGGGCTCGAACGCGATCCACGCGGCCTCGCCGATCCTGGCCCGCCTCGCCTCGTACGAACCGCGTTACCCGGTGATCGACGGCCTGGAGTACCGGGAAGGCCTGAACGCGGTGGGCATCTCGGGCGGAGTGGCGGGCAACGTCATCCCCGACGAGTGCGTCGTGACGGTCAACTTCCGCTACGCCCCGGACCGCACCGAGGAGGAGGCCGTCGCGCATGTCCGCGAGGTCTTCGCCGACTGCGGTGTCGAGGAGTTCGTGGTCGACGACCACAGCGGCGGCGCGCTCCCCGGCCTCTCCCACCCGGCGGCCGCGGCGTTCATGGAGGCCGTCGGGGGCATCCCGCGCCCCAAGTACGGCTGGACCGACGTCTCCCGCTTCTCGTCCCTAGGCATCCCGGCGGTCAACTACGGCCCCGGCAACCCGCACTTGGCGCACAAGCGGGACGAACGGGTCGAAACGGCGAAGGTCCTGGCGGGCGAGGAGCGGCTGAGGGCGTGGCTCACGGCCTAGCGCTCACAGACGGTGGGCATGAGCATGAGCGCAGGTGAAGCCCGGTGGACAGGGGGTCACCCTCGGGATCGCCGGGACGGCGCTTCACGGCGGACATGCTCACGTCCCCCGTCCGTAACCCACGTGGATCTACGCTGAGGTGGATAGACCTGCAAGACCCGCAGGCCCCGCAGCGGAGGGAGCGCACATGGCTACCGGCAACCCCGAGGGGAAGAAGCAGCCACCGTCGGAGCAGCGTCTGGGACCGGTTCTCCGGAGGCGTGGGCAGGTGACGGCGAGTACGACCGACCAGCGACTGCTGGACGCGGGCGGCCCGTCCGACTGGGTCCACACCGACCCCTGGCGCGTCCTGCGCATCCAGTCGGAGTTCATCGAGGGCTTCGGCACGCTCGCCGAACTCCCGGCGGCGATCAGCGTGTTCGGCTCGGCACGCACACCGGTCGACTCTCCCGAGTACGACGCCGGAGTGCGCCTGGGCCGAGGGCTGGTCGAGGCGGGCTTCGCGGTGATCACCGGCGGTGGCCCCGGCGCCATGGAGGCGGCGAACAAGGGCGCGCTGGAGGCGAAGGGCATCTCGGTCGGCCTCGGCATCGAGTTGCCCTTCGAGCAGGGGCTCAACCCCTACGTCGACATCGGCCTCAACTTCCGGTACTTCTTCGTCCGCAAGATGATGTTCGTCAAGTACGCCCAGGGCTTCGTGGTCCTCCCCGGCGGCCTCGGCACCCTCGACGAACTCTTCGAGGCCCTCACCCTCGTCCAGACCCAGAAGGTCACCCGCTTCCCGATCGTCCTGTTCGGCAGCGAGTACTGGGGCGGCCTGGTCGACTGGCTGAAGAACACGCTGATCGCCCAGGGCAAGGCGTCGGAGAAGGACCTGATGCTGTTCCACGTCACGGACGACGTGGACGAGGCGGTGGCACTGGTGTCGAAGGAGGCGGGGCGCTAGCCCTGGTCGCGTCCTTCAGCTTGTCCGGCGTTCGAGGACGGGGTCTTGCCGTCCCGAGCCCCCACCCACCCGCGGGGGCTTCACCTCTCGGCGCCGGCCCGCATTGTTTTCAGCCCGTCCGGCGTTTGAGGACGAGGCCCGTTCAGGGCCGAGGCGGGGGTCCGGGGGCGGCAGCCCCCGGGGAAGGGACGGGTAGGGGCGGCGGGGGCGAGGAAGGCGGTTACGCCAACCCCCGCCGCGCCACAGCCGGCGGCCGATGGCCCGCGATCGTCGCCACCATGTCCACGACCTGCCGCGTCTCCGCCACCTCATGCACCCGATACACCTGAGCCCCCAACCACGCCGAAACGGCAGTCGTCGCGAGCGTCCCCACCACCCGCTCCTTCAGCGGCTTGTCCAGCGTCTCCCCGACGAAGTCCTTGTTGGACAGGGAGACCAGCACCGGCCATCCCGTCCCCACCATCTCCCCGAGCCGCCGGGTCGCCTCCAGACTGTGCCGGGTGCTCTTCCCGAAGTCGTGCCCGGGATCGATCAGGATCGACTCCCGCGGCACCCCCAGCTCCAGCGCCCGCTCGGCCAGCCCCACGGTCACCCGCAGAATGTCCGCCATGACGTCGTCGTACGTCACCCGATGCGGCCGGGTCCGAGGCTCCGCGCCCCCGGCGTGCGTGCACACCAGCCCCACCCGATACCGCGCGGCGACCTCCGCCAGCCCGGGATCGACACCGCCCCACGCGTCGTTCAGCAGATCCGCGCCGGCCTCGCACACCGCGGCGCCCACCTCGGCCCGCCAGGTGTCCACGCTGATCACGACATCCGGGAAACGCCGCCGCACCTCGGCCACGAACCCGACCGTGCGCCGCGCCTCCTCCTCGGCGGTCACCTCTTCCCCCGGCCCGGCCTTGACCCCGCCGATGTCGATGATGGCGGCGCCCTCCGCGACCGCCTGCTCCACGCGCGCGAGGGCGGGCTCGTCGCGGAACGTCGCCCCTTGGTCGTAGAAGGAGTCCGGGGTCCGGTTCACGATCGCCATGATCACCGGCTCATGCGTGTCGAACTCACGCCTGCCCAGCCTGAGCATCCCCTGTGACCTCTCCTTGAGCTTCCTGGTACGTCCTGGCCTTACGGCCGCCTGCGACCTTAACTGTCAGAGTCGCATGGCACGATCGGACACTGACACACTCGACCGCACGCATTCATCGACCGTGGGGGCCACAGCGATGGTTATGTTCCTGTTCCTGGTCGTCGCGCTGGCCGTCGTGGTCGCCGCGGTGACACTCGCCGTGGTGGGCGGCGGAGAGGGCGAGGGCCCGCTGCCGGAGGCAGCGCCCGAGCGCCTCCGGGACCCGCTGCCCCCGGACCGCCCGGTCAACCGTGCCGACATCGAGAGCCTCCGCTTCCCGCTCACCGCCCGCGGCTACCGCATGGCCGACGTCGACGACGCCCTCAGCCGCCTCGGCGCCGAGCTCGCCGAGCGCGACGCCCGCATCGCCGACCTGGAGTCGGCCCTGGCCGGCGCCCAGACGTCGGCCGGCCATGTCTCCATGGACAAGCCCGCCCCGGAGGACCAGCAATGAGCGACGGTACGGCGGTGGCGGGCGCCGACGGCGCCCTGCGCTGCCCCTGGGCCCTGTCCACCCCGGACTACGTGACGTACCACGACGAGGAGTGGGGCCGCCCGGTCCACGGCGACGACGCGCTCTTCGAACGCCTCAGCCTGGAGGCCTTCCAGTCGGGCCTGTCCTGGATCACGATCCTGCGTCGCCGCGAGGGTTTCCGCGCCGCCTTCGCCGGCTTCGAGATCGCCAAGGTCGCGACCTTCACGGACGCCGACAAGGACCGCCTCCTCGCGGACGAGGGCATCATCCGCAACCGAGCCAAGATCGACGCGACCGTCGCCAACGCACGCGTGCTGGCCGAGTGGCCCGCCGGCGACCTGGACGCCCTGATCTGGTCCCACGCCCCCGACCCGACCACCCGCCCCGCCCCGAAGACCTTGGCGGACGTCCCGGCGGTCACCCCGGAGTCCACGGCCCTGTCCAAGGCCCTGAAGAAGCAGGGGCTGCGCTTCGTGGGCCCGACCACGGCCTACGCTCTGATGCAGGCGTGCGGCCTGGTCGACGACCACTTGGAGGCATGCGTCGCGAGGAGCGCCCCCTGAGGGGCGCGGGGCTGTGACATCTGCGGCTCCGCCGCGATGGGGGTCCCCCCTGCTCGAGCGAAGCCGAGAGCTTGGGGGAGCGACCAGCCCCCACAAACCCGCGCCCCCCGACGGTGCTACCGCCCCGAGCTCATCGGCCCAAATACTTGGGCTTCTCCTTGTTCACGAACGCCTGCACCGCAATCGCATGGTCTTCAGAAGACCCCGCCCGCGTCTGCAGCTCGTCCTCCTTCTCCAACGTCTCCTCAAGCGAGTGCGACAGCCCGAACGCCATCGCCTCCTTGATCGCCCCATACGCCACGGTCGGCCCGTCGGCGAGCGCCCGCGCGACCTTCTCCGCCTCGACCCGCAGCTCGCCGGTCGGCACCAGCCGGTTCGCGATCCCCAGCTCGTACGCCTCCTGCGCCTTGATGTTCCGAGGGAAGAGCAGCAGATCCGAGGCCCGGCCCGGCCCGACAACCCGCGGCAGCGTCCACGAGATCCCGGAGTCGGCGGTCAGCGCGACCCCCGCGAAGGACGTGTTGAAGGCAGCCGTGTCGGCCACGACCCGGTAGTCCGCGGCCAGCGCGAACCCGAAGCCCGCCCCGGCCGCGACCCCGTTCACCCCGGCCACCACAGGCTTCGCCATCCCTGCCAGCGCCCGCGCGATCGGGTTGTAGTGCTCCCGGACGGTGCTCATGGTCTGCCCCGACCCGGTCTCCCGGTCGGCGGCCAGCAGCCCGATGTGCTCCTTCAGGTCCTGCCCCACGCAGAACGCCCGCTCCCCGGCCGCGGTCAGCAGCACGGCCCGTACGGCGTCGTCACCCGCCGCGGCCTCGACCGCGTCCCGCAGGGCGACCTTCGTCGCGATGTTCAGCGCGTTCATCGCCTCGGGGCGGTTCAGCGTGATCGTCGCGAGTCCGTCGCTCACCTCGTAGAGCACGGTGTCGGCCATGGCTATCCCCTCCGCTGTCGCGGCTCGGCGTACCGGTCGGTACGCGCCTGTCTGAAGGACAGCATGGCGGAGATCAACGACAACGGCCCTGACCGGACGTGTGACCTGCGTCAAAGAATTCGTGTCCGATTCCGTTCGGCCGAAGTGCGTGCGGTGGCGCAGTATCGCAGTCGCTTCGCCGAATTGAGTGGTTTTGCTCGCGTGCGTTGCCCAAGCGATGCCGACTGATGTTGGTCATCGGGTCCTGAGATGCGGGATAATGGCTGGGAAGCAATGTGTTCGATGCCGGTGTCGCGTGTCTCAATGCCAGATGCGCGTGCCCTCCATGGGGCCGTCGGCTTTGACGATGAGCTGGTTTCAGGAAGGGGAACGAGCATGGCGGCCATGAAGCCGCGGACGGGCGATGGCCCGCTCGAGGTGACCAAGGAGGGGCGGGGCATCGTCATGCGGGTTCCGCTCGAAGGCGGCGGTCGGCTCGTCGTCGAGCTGACCCCTGACGAGGCAGACGCGCTGGGCGACGCCCTCAAGAAGGTCGTCGGCTGACGCGGCAGCGACCCTATCCTTTCGGCGGCCCCGGCATCGCTCATGGTGCCGGGGTTGCTGTGTCTCCGGTACCTGTGCGGCGGGTCGGGGCGTACGGCCGGTCAGGTGGTCAGCGCTTGACCGCGCACAGCAGACCGTCGCCCACCGGCAGCAGCGACGGCACCAGGTCCTGGCTCTCCCGCACCGCGCGCAGCAGCTCCCGGATGCGTATGACCTCGGTGGGCTGGGGGCCCGAGTCGACCGTCCGGCCGTTGGTGAAGACGCCTTCGAAAACGACCAGGCCACCCGGACGCAGCAGGCGCAACGATTCAGCGAGATAGTCGAGAAACTCCAGCCGGTCGCCGTCGCAGAAGACGAGGTCGTATCCGGCGTCCGCGAGACGGGGCAGGACGTCCAGGGCGCGGCCCGGGATGAAGCGGGCGCGGTTGCTGGCGAAGCCGGAGGCGCGGAAGGCCTGGCGGGCGAACTGCTGGTGCTCCGGCTCGGGGTCGACGGTGGTCAGGACGCCGTCCGGGCGCATGCCGTGCAGAAGGTGGATGCCGGAGACGCCGGTGCCGGTGCCGATCTCCGCGACCGCCTTGGCGTCCACGGTGGCGGCGAGCATCCGCAGCGCGGCGCCCGTGCCGGGCGACACCGAGCGCAGCCCCGCCTCACGGGCCCGGTCCCTGGCCCAGCGCAGGACTTCGTCCTCGGCGACGTAGGCGTCGGCGAACGCCCAGCTCGTCTGCCGGTTGCCGGTAATGGCCCTCTCCTGTCCCCGTGGTTGCCTGGGCGTGACTGTATCCGTTGCGGCCGGGAACCCGCAGATGGGACCAGGCGTTTAGAGGGGTGGGAAGACGAGCGGGGGGACACAGTTGGATCACGACGACGAGCGAGGCCGCGAGCAAGTGCTGACGCAGGCGCACCAGCCGTGCCGGCCCAGATCACATTCTCGTAAAACCGCTTATCCGGAGCTAACGGGCGAGGTGGCTATGGTAGGGGCTCCACTGGACACCACCAGAGCCGACAGGGGAGGTGCGGCTGCGCCTGTGGATCGGGGAGGAGCGCTTCGGCGCTTTCTCGGATCGGCGGGCAGGCCGAAATCCGTGAACGACACCGCTGACCACAGCCACGCCGGCGACTACGCCCAGACCGCGACCTTCTCCACCGACGCGGACGGGCAGGCGTGGACTCCGCCCACCTGGGAGGAGATCGTCAGCACGCACAGCGGCCGCGTCTACCGCCTTGCGTACCGCCTCACCGGCAACCAGCACGACGCCGAGGACCTCACCCAGGAGGTCTTCGTCCGCGTCTTCCGCTCCCTGTCGACGTACACGCCGGGAACCTTCGAGGGCTGGCTGCACCGCATCACCACCAACCTCTTCCTGGACATGGTCCGCCGCAAGCAGCGCATCCGCTTCGACGCGCTGGGCGAGGACGCCGCCGAGCGGCTGCCCAGCAAGGAGCCCACGCCCCAGCAGGTCTTCAACGACGCCCACTTCGACGCGGACGTCCAGCAGGCCCTCGACACCCTCGCCCCCGAGTTCCGCGCCGCGGTCGTCCTGTGCGACATCGAAGGACTGTCGTACGAGGAGATCGCCGCGACCCTCGGCGTCAAGCTCGGCACTGTCCGGTCCCGGATCCACCGGGGCCGCTCGCAGCTGCGCAAGGCCCTTGCCCACCGCTCGCCGGAGGCGCGTGCCGAGCGCCGCTCCTTCGTGCCGCGTGTGGCCGCACTGGGGGGAGGGGGCGCGACCGCGTGAACGGCTCCCGACCCAATCCGGCCGAACGACTCCTGGCCGAGCAGCACCTTGGCGACCGACTCTCCGCCCTCGTCGACGGAGAGCTCGGTCATGAGACGCGCGAGCGTGTCCTCGCCCACCTGGCGACCTGCGCCAGGTGCAAGTCCGAGGCCGACGCCCAGCGCCGGCTGAAGAACGTCTTCGCGGAGGCGGCCCCGCCGCCTCCCTCCGAGAGTTTCCTGGCCCGCCTTCAGGGCCTCCCCGGGGGAGGTGACCTGGACGGCGGCGGCTCGCCGCTGAGCGGGGGAGGTTTCGGTGGACTGCAGGGACGGCCCGGCGCCCCCGGCGTCTTCGGCGTGAAGCGCGGCGAGCGCTTCGAATTCGGATACGTCCCCTCGGGCTCCCACGCCCCGGCGCTCCACGACTCGGACCGCGGCTTCCGCACCCACCCCGTGGGCCGTCATGACACCGACCGCTCGGCCTCCTCGCGGATGCGGTTCGCGTTGGTCGCGGCGGGCGCGGTGTCGCTGGCGGCCATCTCGCTGGGCGGCGTCACGTCCAGCGCACCGACCGACGCGGAGGCACGCGGCGGCTCGGGGGCCGGCAGCAATGTGACCCCCACGCGGACCCAGGGCGGCGGTGCGTCGACGGCACCGGAGAACCAGCGCCGCCGTGCACTGGGCCCGCTGCTGGCTCAAGGACAGGGCGAGCGCACGCTCGGCACCCCGGCGGCCCCGACCCAGGTGTCGGCCCCGCTGCTGCCCGGGATGCCGAACCGGCCGGCCGACCAGGACATGCACTCCCTGACGGCACCCGTGATGGCCGGCGCGGCCGCCATGTCCCCGCTGATACGCCCGCTCAGCGCCACCCCGCCCCTCACCCTGACCGCCTGGTCCCCGGACGCCGGGATCACCGCGCCCCCGGGTCCGCTCGCCGCACCCGTCCCCGACGCCACGTCCTCCTCCGCCTCCTCGGCCACCGACCGCTGACCGGCCTCTGCGCATCGGCCCACGAACCTGATTGAATCCAGCGTGGGCCGCGCGCCGTGTCCGTCGGGCCGGGCGCGCAATCGCGCACGCGGGCGTCGTTGTCGCCGCGTGCCGGATGGGGGAGGTAGCACGAAGTCGCCGGTTTCCCGGGGGAAGCCGAGCGCGACAGCGCAGAGTTGAGTAGGCATTCGGGCGCCGGGGGTTCCCGGTGGCGGTCTGCGGAGGAACCGGAGATCGCGTTCGGGCGGGGTTCTTCGGACGGCAGCGGGTTTCTCGCACGGCATGCGAACCGGAGCCGTCACCGCCGAGCCGCGGAACGACGGCCCACGAAGGCTGCCCCGCCGCACTCCAGCCGTGTCCGCCCGGACATGGCACAGAGCGAAGCGTCCTACTCGAGCAACGGTCGGCAGCGAGCAGGAAGCAGAACATGAACGAGGGGAAGCCCGCGAAGGCGAAGTGGTGGAACCGACCTCGACCGCAGGGGGCCTCGGGCCACGCGGAGGGGGCGACACCGACGCCGGGCGAGACGATGCCGGTCACGCCGGACGCGGGGCCATCAGGCTCGGCCGGTGATGTGGTCTCCGCCGACGGCGATTTCGAGCTGGCCCGGCCGGCGGCGGGTGCCTCCGGTGACGCGGCTTCCGCCGAGGGGGACTTCGAGCTTCGGCCCGCCGCGAGCGGCGTTGCAGACATGGCCTCCGACGAGGGTGACTTCGAGCTGGCCCGGCCGGCCGGGGCGCCCGCGCCCCTCCCGTCGGCGGATGCGGTCATCGCGCCGTCGGCGGACGCACTGATGGCGGACTCCGCCGACCAGGCCGCCGCTCCCGCAGCCCCGGTCGCCGAACACCCCAAGCCCCTCCACGACCCCGACCCCTACAGCACCCCGCCCTACGGCGAGCCCGGCCCCTGGGCGCCCGCGCCGCCGGTCCAGCACCCGGCGACGACACCGGCGCACGGAACGGCCGTACCGATGCCGCCCGCGCCCCGCCCGGCTGCCCCCGCGCAGGGCGCGCAAGCCGGTCCGGTGACGTCCGTGGCGGCTCCGGCCCCGACGGCCGGCGTATCCGCGCCCGTCCCGGCGCCGACCCCCGGCATGCCCACCCAGGAGACGCGCCCGGCCGCCCCCGCCGCAGCCATCCCGGCTCCCTCTGCCACCATCCCCACCCAGCCGTCCCCCGCACTCGCACCCCCACCCCCGGCCACCCTCGACCAGCCGGCCCCCGCAGACACCCCACCCCCCACCGACCCCTGGCAGAACTACGACCCCTGGGCCCGCGCAGCGCTCCCCGTCTCGCCCCTCCAGCAGAACGGGGCCGGTGTCGCCAGTAAGCAGCAGCGGCGCAAGCGGGCCAAGAGGGTGCTCTTCGTCGGGGCGCTGGTGCTGGCGCTGGTGTCCGGCGGCGTCGGAGGTGTCGTGGGGGCGTAT
Organism: Streptomyces sp. NBC_01092; assembly: GCF_045039535.1. NCBI lineage: Bacteria > Bacillati > Actinomycetota > Actinomycetes > Kitasatosporales > Streptomycetaceae > Streptomyces > Streptomyces sp. NBC_01092. Next base: position 6,987,215 of record NZ_CP108659.1, read on the forward strand.
CTGGAGCGCAACGGTGGCATGGGGGACGTCGAGCTGCCGCAGGCAGGGGCCGAGTCCGTCGGGCGGGCGCCGGACAGCGTCGCCGGGATCGCGGAGCGCGCACTGCCCAGCGTCGTGACCCTGCATGTGAGCGGCAGCGAGGAGCAGGGCACCGGCACCGGCTTCGTGCTCGACGACCGAGGGCACATCCTCACCAACAACCACGTCGTCGAACCCGCGGGCGACGACGGCCGGATATCCGTGACCTTCCACAGCGGCGACACGGCCAAGGCCACCGTCGTCGGACGCGACAGCGGCTACGACCTCGCCGTCGTCAAGGTCACCGACGTCAGCGGCCTCAAGCCCCTGCCGCTGGGCAACTCCGACAACGTCCAGGTCGGCGACCCGGTCGTCGCCATCGGCGCCCCGTTCGACCTGGAGGGCACCGTCACCTCGGGCATCATCAGCGCCAAGGAGCGGCCCATCACGGCCGGCGGCGAGAGCGACGCGAGCGACGTGTCGTACGTGGACGCGTTGCAGACCGACGCGCCCATCAACCCCGGCAACTCCGGCGGTCCCCTCCTCGACGCCCAGGCCCGTGTCGTCGGCATCAACTCCGCGATCCGTTCCGCCGACACCGGCTCCGACCTCGACGCCGGTCAGGCCGGCTCCATCGGCCTCGGCTTCGCCATCCCGGTCAACCAGGCCAAGCGCGTCGCCGAGGAGCTGATCAACACCGGTCACGCGACCCACCCGGTCATCGGCGTCACCCTCGACATGGACTACGCCGGCGACGGCGCCCGCGTGGGCACCAAGGGCAGCGACGGCGGCGCCGCGGTCACCGACGGCGGCCCCGGCGACAAGGCCGGCATCAAGCCGGGCGACGTCATCACCGAGGTCGACGGCCAGCGCGTCCACTCCGGTGAGGAACTCATCGTCAAGACCCGCGCCCATCGCCCCGGCGACCGGCTCGAACTGACCCTGGAGCGCGGCGGCAAGGAGATCACGATCTCGCTGACGCTGGGCTCGTCGGGCGGGGGCTGATCGGGGCCGAGACTCACAGAAACGTCACAGTGCACCTCTCCTCAGGCCCCCGTATGGGCTCTGACAAGGCAAACAACCCGGAAAACCGCACGCCCACACGCATTCGGAGGCCTCGGGACAGTACCGGTCGTAGCGGATCGCCGGGTACCGTGGAGGCGGCCCGGACCACGGAAGACCGCCGAGGGCCGAGGACCGAGGACATCGCAAGGAGCTTCAGGTGTTCAATGACATAGGACCGCTCGAGGTGGTGACGCTCATCGTCCTCGCCGTGCTCGTCTTCGGTCCGGACAAGCTCCCGAAGCTGATCCAGGACGTCACGCGGACGATCCGCAAGATCCGCGAGTTCTCGGACAGCGCCAAGCAGGACATCCGGCAGGAACTCGGCCCGGAGTTCAAGGACTTCGAGTTCGATGACCTCAACCCCAAGACGTTCATCCGCAAGCAGCTGGACAATGACGAACTGGGGCTCAAGGAGATCCGCAACGGCTTCGACCTGAAGAAGGAGATGGCCGAGGTCACCGACGCCGTCCACAGCCGTGAGTCGGAGTCGTCGTCCTCGTCCTCGTCCGGCTCCTCGGGCGTCAGCATCGACATGACGAAGAAGCCCGAGATCGCCCGTGAGGAGCGCCCGCCCTACGACGCGGACGCCACCTGAGCCGTACGAACACGGGAGCGGACACCGCTCGTACGTGACGCTTCTCATACTCCGCCCGGGTCGCACACGGCCAGAACCCGCCCTCCGCGCGCCCCACGCGCCGGGCGGTTTCCCTGCTGCTCGGAGTGGTGTGGCTATGCTGCCGAGTTGTTGTGCGGACCGGACGAGTACGCCCGAAGGGGGGCGGGCCGGACTGGTCCGGCGAGAGCGAGGAGGCGTCCGGGCACATGGAGACGACGAGTCAGACGACGAGTCGCGCAGTCGCGCAGGACACGGCCGCGGAGAGCGGACAGCAGTTCCCCTCTGCCCGGCGCACGGTCGACGGCTACCTGCTGGCGCCCTTCCCGTGGTACGGCCTCGATGAGGCCTTCACGGGGCCGCGCTGGCTGATGCAGGTCGGGACGGCGGCCGACGGAGCCGTGGAACACGGATCGATCGGACACGGGGACGAGCCCTCCGTGCGGAGCGAGGCGACGGAGGACCGGGAGAAGTTCGCGGTCGTGGTGACCGTCGCCGCGAATCCGTCCCGGCGCAGCGCGGACGGCACGGGGCTGCTGGAGGCCACGTCGGTGTCCTCGGCGGCGTGGCTCGCGGGGGTGGGGCTGCTGACCTTCACCTGGCCGGGGCAGATGGATCACTCGCTGCGGGACGACTGGCTGGAGCAGCAGACGGAGACGGCGTGGGCCTTGGCCGATGATCTCGCCGGGTCGGCGTGGTCGACGCTGTCCCTGCCGGTGGACGGGGTGCCGACGCCCTTCCATTACCGGGAGTCCGAGTTCGGGTGGGTGCTTGCCGGGTCCACTCAGGCCGGGGTGCATGTGGGGGCGTACGGGCGGGGGATGAGCGCGTATGGTCTTGGCTTCGCCGTGATCAAGGACGTCGCCGCGTACGCCTAGCCGGCGGGGCTGAGCCGAAGTGATGAGGGGCGCCGTTGGGATTCGGCGCCCCTTCGCCGTAGGGCTTCCGCGCATGCGGCGGCTGCGGCGCGTGGGTGGTTGTTCGCCCACGCGGCGGAGCCGCAAATCGATACAGCCCCGCGCCCCTGAAGGGGCGCCCCCCTGCGAGGCTCTAGAACTTGTTCTTCGGCGTGATCCCCAAAGACAGTCCCGAAAGGCCCCTCTGTCGTCCCCCCAGCTTCCCCGCGATCGCCCGCAGTGCGGAGCCGGCCGGGGAGTCGGGGTCCGTCAGGACCACCGGCTTGCCTTCGTCGCCGCCCTCGCGGAGGCGGACGTCGATGGGGATGCTGCCGAGGACCGGGACGTTCGCGCCGGTCGTGCGGGTGAGACCGTCGGCCACGGACTGGCCGCCGCCCGTGCCGAAGACGTCGACCATCTCGCCGCAGTGCGGGCAGGGCAGGCCGGACATGTTCTCGACCACGCCGACGATCTTCTGGTGGGTCTGGACGGCGATGGAGCCGGCCCGCTCGGCGACCTCGGCGGCCGCCTGCTGAGGCGTGGTGACGACGAGGATCTCCGCGTTCGGGACCAGCTGGGCCACCGAGATCGCGATGTCGCCCGTGCCCGGGGGCAGGTCGAGCAGCAGGACGTCCAGATCGCCCCAGTACACGTCCGCCAGGAACTGCTGCAGCGCGCGGTGGAGCATCGGACCGCGCCAGACCACCGGGGCGTTGCCCGGAGTGAACATGCCGATGGAGATGACCTTCACGCCGTTCGCGGACGGCGGCATGATCATGTTCTCGACCTGGGTCGGACGCCCGTCCGCGCCCAGCATGCGCGGCACGCTGTGGCCGTAGATGTCGGCGTCGACGACGCCCACCTTGAGACCGTCGGCCGCCATCGCCGCCGCCAGGTTCACCGTCACCGAGGACTTGCCGACGCCGCCCTTGCCGGAGGCGACCGCGTACACGCGGGTGAGCGAGCCCGGCTTGGCGAAGGGGACCTCGCGCTCGGCGGTGCCGCCGCGCAGGGCGTTCGCCAGCTCCTTGCGCTGCTCGTCGCTCATCACGTCGAGCGTGACGTCGACGCGGGTGACGCCCTCGACCCCGGAGACGGCGTCCGTCACGCGCTGGGTGATCGTCTCGCGCATCGGGCAGCCGGAGACCGTCAGGTACACGGTGACCGCGACCGCACCGTCCGCACCGATCTCCACCGACTTGACCATCCCGAGTTCCGTGATGGGGCGGTTGATCTCCGGGTCGTTCACCGTCGCCAGTGCTTCACGCACCGCGTCTTCCGTAGCCATAGGACGATGGTACGGCGCGGTAGCCATGCCCCGGTAAGCCCGTCAGCGGTCGTCTACGTCACGTCCGCGCGACCGATCTGCCGGGAATACCCCGTGCTCGCGGTGACCGTTGCGCCGGTGACCGTTGCTCCGCTCCTCCAGCTCCTTCATCAGGTCCTGGAGCTCCGAGCGCATCCAGTCCCGGGTGGCCACCTCGCCCAGGCCGATGCGAAGGGAGGCGATCTCGCGGGTCAGGTACTCGGTGTCGGCGATGGACCGCTCGTTCTGCTTGCGGTCCTGTTCGAGGTTGACCCGGTCGCGGTCGTCCTGCCGGTTCTGCGCGAGCAGGATCAGCGGGGCCGCGTAGGAGGCCTGCAGGGACAGGACCAGGGTCAGGAAGATGAACGGATACTCGTCCCAGCGCAGGTCGCTCGGTGCGGCGATGTTCCACAGCACCCACACGATGATGACGACCGTCATCCAGACGAGAAACCGTCCGGTGCCGATGAAGCGGGCGATCCGCTCCGAGAACCGTCCGAAGGCCTCCGGGTCCCACTCGGGCAGGATGCGGCGGCGCGGCGGCCGGGGTTGGTCGAGGCGCGCGCGGGGCGCCCGGGAGGCCGCGGTGGCGCCCGTCGCTGTGCGCTCGCGCGTGCTCTCACGCTCATGCGCCATGCGCCGACACCCCCTCGCCCGCGCCCCCGCCAGCCTCCTCGTCCAGGTGGAACTCCGTCTCCCGCCAGTCCTCGGGCAGCATGTGGTCCAGTACGTCGTCCACGGTCACCACGCCGAGCAGCGACCCGGAGTCGTCCACGACGGGCGCCGCGACCATGTCGTACGTCGCGAAGAACCCGGCGACGACCGGCAGCGCGGCCTCCGGCTCCAGGGCTTCGAGCGCCCCGTCGACCATCGAGCTGACCAGGGTGTACGGCGGGTCGCGCAGCAGGCGCTGGAAGTGGACCGTGCCGAGGTACTTGCCGGTGGGCGTCTCGTCGGGCGGACGGCAGACGTAGACCTGGGCGGCGAGGGCCGGGGACAGATCGGCGTTGCGCACGCGGGCGAGGGCCTCGGCGACGGTGGCGTCGGGGCGCAGGATGATCGGCTCGGTCGTCATCAGACCACCGGCCGTGTGCTCCTCGTACGCCAGCAGACGGCGCATGTCGGCCGCGTCGGCGGGCTCCATCAGGCTCAGCAGCCGCTCCTGCTCGTCCGTCGGGAGCTCGGCGAGCAGGTCGGCCGCGTCGTCCGGGTCCATGGCCTCCAGGACGTCGGCGGCACGCTCCTCCTTCAGCTTGCCGAGGATCTCGATCTGGTCGTCCTCGGGGAGCTCTTCGAGTACGTCGGCGAGGCGGTCGTCGTCGAGGGCGGCGGCGACCTCGGCGCGGCGCTTGGGGGAGAGGTGGTGCAGGACGTTGGCGAGGTCGGCGGGGCGCAGCTGCTCGAAGGTGGCGAGGAGGCTCTCCGCGCCCTGTCCCTGCTCCTCCAGGGAGAAGCCGGTGACGGCGGACCACTCGACGGTCAGCGACTCGCCCTTGGCCCGTCGCAGCGGGCCGCTCCTGCCGCCCTTGCGGACGAAGACCTTGTCGATCTCCCAGTCCCGGCGGGCCGGCAGCTGCCTGACCGACAGATCGAGGACGGTGACGTCCTCGCCGGTCTCGACGAGGGTGACGCGCCGGTCCAGGAGCTCGCCGAAGACCAGGCGCTCGGTGGGGCGCTGCTCGAAGCGGCGGACGTTGAGCACGCCGGTGGTGATGACCTGGCCGGACTCGATACCGGTCACGCGGGTCATGGGCAGGAAGATGCGGCGCCGGGTGGAGAGTTCGACGACGAGGCCGAGCAGCCGCGGGGGGCGGCGGCCGACGCGGAGCATGACGACCAGATCGCGCACGCGGCCCACCTGGTCGCCGTTCGGGTCGAAGACGGCGATGCCGGCGAGATGCGAGACGAAGATCCGGGGAGCGCCGGCTGCCATGGCTTCAGGCTCCTTTGCGTGCGGGGTGTGCACTGGTGCTGTCGCGGCCGCGCTGACCGTGCCGCATATCCGAATTGCCCGCTCGGTTGGGCTTCAGGCTAGCCCGTCCGGATCCGATACGCCCTGGTGAGAGGTGCGGACGGACTGGCTCCGCGGGGGTGGTGACGTGCCGGTACGCTGCGTACGCCGCTCAGGTCCCACGACAGAAAGGCAGCCCCACCTGTGACTGCGATTCCCCAGGGTCGTATGCGCCGGGCCGCGCTGGTGACCGCCATGTGCGCCCTGGTCGTGTCGGGAATGGGACTGACGGGATGCAGTGAGGACCCGGACGAGGGCACCAACGGCGTCGGCAAGCTGCCGGCCGCCGAGATCCAGCGCAAGTCCCGTACGGCCGCGGTCTCCGCCGAAGCGGTGCACATCGCCGGGAACGTCGTCACCAGTGGGCGCACCTACAAACTCGACATGCAGCTGAAGGCCGACGGCGCGACCGGGTCGGTCACCGCACAGGGCTCCACGTTCCAGCTGCTGCGGATCGGCGAGCAGCTGTTTCTGAAGGCCGACGCCGGCTTCTGGAGCGACGCGGGCAACGACGGCAAGGCGGACGCCGCCGCCGTGGACAAGCTGAACGGCAAGTTCGTGAAGGTGCCGCAGGGCGACCCGGCGTACAAGAAGTTCAGCGGTTTCACCGACAAGGGCGTGCTCATCGACGGCCTGCTGACGCTGCATGGCAAGCTGGCGACCGACGGCCGCCACGAGCAGGCGGGCGTCCGCACGATCCGCATCACCGGCGACAAGGGCTCCGGCGGCACCCTCGACGTCTCCCTGGAGGGCACTCCGTACCCGCTCCTGCTGACCCGGGCGGGCGGCGCGGGCACCCTGACCTTCTCCGCCTGGGGTGAGGACTTCGCCCTGGAGAAGCCGAGCAAGGGCGAGACGGTCGACTACGGCAAGCAGCTGCCGACGTCGTGAGCGTCTAACCGCGCCGCTTCCTCTTCAGCAGCAGTCGCGGAAGCCCCGCGGGGATCGGCTGACGTGTGGTCGCCGGGGACGGCAGCGGCGCCTCGGCCAGGGAGCCGTCCGGCAGCGGTGCGGTGGCGCCCGTCGGCTCCAGCCGCAGCACCCGGCACTCACGCGCCCAGCGGGCCGGCATTGCCTCGCCGTCGGGGGCGTTCAGGCGCTTGCCCTTCAGCTCGGCGACCGTCGCCTCCCACTCCTCGGAGTCCGGCCCGAGCTCGACGACCTTCGCCGCCCAGGAGACCAGCCGGCCGCCCTTGTCCTTGCTGCGGACCGTCACCTCGGCCTCGCCGCCGTCGGCCAGCCCCGGCAGCGGCTGCTCACCGGGGCCGTCGCCGACGACACATGCCGCACCTTCGTGCCACACGTGCCACAGCGCCCGGGCCGGGACGCCGGGTCCGCCGACCCAGATGAGGCCGGACTTCTTCGTGGCCTCCTCGACGAGGGCCTGGTCGAGCAGCTCGCTTGTCATGGCCCCAAGACTATCCAGCGGTGACCGGACCGCTCAGAGCCAGCCGTTGCGCTTCAGCGTGCGGTGGATGCCGATACAGATCACCGCGGTGATCCCGAGCACCATCGGATACCCGAACTTCCAGCGCAGCTCCGGCATGTAGTCGAAGTTCATCCCGTACACACCGCACACCATCGTCGGTACGGCGATGATCGCGGCCCACGAGGTGATCTTCCGCATGTCCTCGTTCTGCGCGACGGACGCCTGCGCCAGGTTGGCCTGGAGGATGGAGTTCAGTAGTTCGTCGAAGCCCATGACCTGCTCCTGCACCCGGGCCAGGTGGTCGGCGACATCCCGGAAGTACTTCTGGATGTCCGGGTCGATCAGCCGCATCGGCCGCTCGCTCAGCAGCTGCATGGGCCGCAGCAGGGGCGAGACCGCGCGCTTGAACTCCAGCACCTCGCGCTTGAGTTGGTAGATCCGCCCCGCGTCCGTACCGCGCGGCGAGCCCTTGCGCCCCGGCGAGAAGACCTCGGTCTCCACCTCGTCGATGTCGTCCTGCACCGCGTCGGCGACGGCGACATACCCGTCGACGACATGGTCGGCGATGGCGTGCAGCACGGCCGACGGGCCCTTGGCGAGCAGCTCGGGGTCGTCCTGGAGGCGGTGCCGCAGCGCGCGCAGCGAGCCCTGCCCGCCGTGCCGGACGGTGATGAAGAAGTCCCGTCCGGTGAAGCACATGACCTCGCCGGTCTCGACGATCTCGCTGTTGGCGGTGAGTTCGTCGTGCTCGACGTAGTGGATGGTCTTGAAGACGGTGAACAGCGAGTCGTCGTAGCGCTCCAGCTTCGGGCGCTGATGCGCCTGCACCGCGTCCTCGACGGCCAGCGGGTGCAGCCCGAACTCGCTTGCGATACCGGCGAACTCGGCCTCGGTCGGCTCGTGCAGACCGATCCAGACGAAGCCGCCGTCCCGGCGCACCTGGCGCATCGCCTCGTGCGGGGTCAGGGGCTTCGGGCTCTGGACCCGGGCACCGTGCCGGTAGACGGCGCAGTCGACGACGGCCGAGGGCGTCGCCGGGTCGCGGGTGGTGTCGTAGGCGCCGTTGTCCTTGCGCAGCGAGACGCGGGACGGGCGGACCACGGCACGCAGATCGCGGATCATCGACATGAGCAGGCTCCTTCGCAACGGGCAACGAAGCTCGGAGGGCCGCAGCACGGCTGGAACTACCCGGAATGGGGACGTCCTGACCTCAGGATGTTTGGCACGTCCACAAAGCGGGGAGCACCGCACCGTCGCGGTGATATGGGCTTCGTTGCTGATTCAGATCAGACCGATCAGGCAAAGCGAAACGAAGTGCTCTTCCGCGTGAGGACGCGAGCGTGAAAGGCGGCGGTCAGCCGGAGCCGGAACAGCCGAATCAGCTACATCAGCGGCGGGAAGAGCGTGTGGTACTGCACGGTCGACTTCGATCCATAGCAGCCCCACCTCCTCCGGCCGGTCCCTCGTGAGGGACGTTCCATACCCCTTTCGGGGTTCCCCGTAGGGGAGTCAATCTCGGTGTCGGGATTCGATCGCGACGCTTATGCATGCTGTCCCGAACACCGGGCAAGAGTATCAGCCGACAGAAGTGTCAAGGCGCTGCTTTGCCGGGTACTGACGAGTTCTATGCTCGCCGCATGGCTGATGTTCTTCCTCTGGTCGAGGCCCGGTTGCGCTCCGCGCTGGGCGAACCGGGCGCCCGCGCGGCGGTCACCTTCCTCGGTACGGACCGCATCGAGGTGCTCCGTTTCCAGGACGGCGACATCGTCCGCTACGCCACGCTCGGCATGTCCGCGCAACCCATGAACGACCCCACCGCGGTGGTCGCCGACCCGGTCAAGGGCGCCCGCGCGGAGCTGGTCCTCTCGGTCCGCGCCGGGCTCGCCGAAACCGACAAGGTGCTCCGCCCGCTCGCCGTGCTCGCCGCTTCCCCGCAGGTGGAGGGGCTGATCGTGGCGCCGGGTGCCTCCCTGGACGTCGGGGAACCGCTCTGGCCCGGCGCCCCCTTCACGTCGGTCCTGGTCGCCGAGCCGGGCGGGTTGGTGGAGGACCTGGAACTCGACGAGCCCCTCGACCCCGTGCGCTTCCTGCCGCTGCTCCCCATGACGCCGAACGAGGCCGCCTGGAAGCGGGTGCACGGCGCCCAGGCCCTCCAGGAGCGCTGGCTGACGAACGGGACGGACCTGCGGGATCCGTCCCGCAGATCCGTCCCGCTCGACTGACCGAGGCGTGAGCAACCTCACCAACCGGTGGCCGAAAAGCGTCAGTTGGCAAATACGGCGACGCTGTCCTCGCTCGCGTGCCTGCTCTGCAGTTCCGCCGCCTCGGTCGTGAGCGACTTGCGCCGTACGACCACCACGAGTGCGCCCGCCACGGCCGTGACCGCCGCCACCACGAACGGGATGCGGAGACTGCCGGTCCACTCCTCGATCCTCGGCGCGAAGTAGGGCGCTGCCGCCGCGGCGAACCAGCGCACGAAGTTGTAGCCCGCGCTGGCCACGGGGCGCGGCGCGTCCGAGACGCCGAGGGCCAGCTCCGTGTAGACGGTGTTGTTCACGCCGATGAACGCGCCGGACAGGATCGTGCAGACGACGGCGGTGGTGTGGTCGCCGTAGCCGAGGACCAGCACGGCCACGGCGAGCAGCACCAGCGAGCCGCCGAGCACCTTCAGCGAACCGAACCGCTGCTGCAGGCGCGGAGCCACGAGCACCGAGAACACCGCCAGCAGCAGGCCCCAGGCGAAGAACACCGCGCCCGACCGGTACGGGCTCATGTTCAGCACGAACGGCGTGAAGGCCAGCACGGTGAAGAACGTGTAGTTGTAGAAGAACGCCGAGACCGCCGCGGACGCCAGGCCGCCGTGGCCGAGGGCCTTGAGCGGATCCAGCAGCGAGGTCTTGCGGGCCGGAGTCGGCTGCTCCTTCAGGAACGCCGCGATGCACAGGAACCCGACGGCCATCAGGAAGGCCGTACCGAAGAACGGGTAGCGCCAGCTGGCGTCGCCGAGCAGCGCGCCCAGCAGCGGCCCGCACGCCATGCCGAGGCCGAGGGCGGATTCGTAGAGCAGGATCGCCGCCGCGCTGCCCCCGGCCGCCGCGCCGACGATGACCGCGAGGGCCGTCGAGACGAAGAGCGCGTTGCCGAGCCCCCAGCCCGCCCGGAACCCGACCAGCTCGCCGACCGATCCGGACGTGCCGGCGAGCCCGGCGAAGACCACCACGAACGCGAGGCCGAGCAGCAGGGTCCTGCGGCCGCCGATCCGGCTGGAGACGAAGCCGGTGACCAGCATCGCGACGGCGGTGATGAGGAAGTACGAGGTGAAGAGCAGGGAGACCTGGCCGGCTGTGGCGTTCAGTCCGCCGGCGATGGACGGCAGGATCGGGTCGACGAGTCCGATGCCCATGAAGGCGACGACGGACGCGCCCGCGGTCGCCCACACGGCCCGTGGCTGCCTCGAGAAAGTAGATGGCATATACACATATTAAGTTAGAGTGCCTAACGATGTAAAGAGGGCCCGGCTTCTCCGGCGAGCAGGTTCCGCCCGGACGGGTGATCGTCCTTGACGTGGCGCAGAAGGGGTAGGACCGTGGGGGCCTATGAGGGGCGAACCCAGTTGCCCGAAGTGTGGTGGCCGGGTCAGGGCTCCCGGACTCTTCGCCGACACCTGGCAGTGCGACGTGCACGGCACCGTGCATCCGGTGCAGCCCGTGATCCCGCCCAGTGTCGAGGCCCTCGGTGTGGTCGTGCATCGCACTCAGGTGCCGGTGTGGATGCCGTGGCCGCTGCCGATCGGCTGGTTGTTCACCGGGGTCGCCAGCGCGGGCGACGACCGCAGTGGCGGCAGAGCGACCGCGGTGGCCTGCTCCGGTCCCGGTCCGCTCGGCGGCATGGGGGAGCTGATCCTGGTCGCCGAGGAGCTCGGTGTCGGTCTCGGCGCGCGCTACGCGGGTATCGACGGGCCGGACCCCGGGTCGTACATGAACGTCGAGAAGCCGCCCCAGGCCAAGGTCCTCGCCGCCGGGCGTCCCACGCCGCTGTGGCATGTGTCGGGTACGCCCGACGACCGTGCCGTGTTCGCGGGGGAGGCGCTCGGGATGTGGCTGTGGGCGGTCATGTGGCCCGAGCAGTCGGGGCTGCTGATGTACGACGAGCTGGTGCTGACGGATCTGCGGGACGCGGGGGCCGAGATAGAGCTGGTGCCCTGCGGAGCGTTGTCGCCGCGCTTGCTTGAGCCGTAGCGCCCACCGGGGGTGGGGTTGCTCTGGGCGGGCGGCTGCGGGTTGTGTGTGGCTGGTCGCGCAGTTCCCCGCGCCCCTGGGTGGGTGTGTGTAGGGGGTGCTTGGGTCGTGCGGGTGTGACAGGGGGCCTCGAAAGTGCGGTTATCCTTGAGCGTCCCCTTCCTGCCGTCACCGACTGGAGTTCGCGTCGTGCGTATCGATCTGCACAGCCACTCCACGGCTTCCGACGGTACGGACACGCCGGCCGAGCTGGTGCGTAACGCCGCCGCGGCCGGGCTGGACGTCGTGGGGCTCACCGATCACGACACCACCCGTGGATACGCCGAGGCCATTGCCGCGCTGCCGGAGGGGCTCACCCTCGTCACCGGCGCCGAGCTGTCCTGTCGTGTCGACGGCATCAGCATGCACATGCTGGCCTACCTCTTCGACCCCGAGGAGTCCGCGCTGCTCGCCGAGCGTGAGCTGGTGCGCGACGACCGGGTGCCGCGGGCCCAGGGCATGGTCGCCAAGCTCAATGAGCTGGGCGTGCCCGTCACCTGGGACCAGGTGCTGCGGATCGCCGGCGACGGGTCGGTCGGCCGGCCGCACGTCGCCTCCGCGCTGATGGAGCTCGGGGTCGTCCCGACCGTGGGCGATGCCTTCACCGAGGACTGGCTGGCCGACGGCGGCCGGGCCTTCGTGGCGAAGCACGAGACCGACCCGTTCGAGGCGCTCCGGCTGATCAAGGCCGCAGGCGGCGTCGCCGTCTTCGCGCACCCCGCGGCGAGCAAGCGCGGCCGTACCGTTCCGGAATCCGCGATCGCCGAGCTGGCCGCGGCCGGGCTCGACGGCATCGAGGTCGACCACATGGACCACGACCCCGACACCCGCGCCCGGCTGCGCGGGCTGGCCAAGGAGCTCGGGCTGCTGCCGACCGGGTCCAGCGACTACCACGGCAGCCGCAAGACCTGCGTGCTCGGTGAGTACACGACGGATCCCGAGGTGTACGGCGAGATCACGCGGCGCGCCACCGGGGCGTTTCCCGTGCCGGGGACCGGCGGAGCCTGAGGCCCAGGCCCGCACCCCGCACGCTCACCTCTGTTTTCTCCGCGTTCGCGTCCGTCCCGCATGCTCGCGACGGCTTCGCACGCTCACGTCCGCTCGTTTCGTCACTTCGCAAGGCACCCATGTTCGACGTCGCCGTCTTCGGCTCCCTGTTCCTGACCCTGTTCGTCATCATGGATCCCCCCGGGATCACCCCGATCTTCCTCGCGCTCACCGCCGGCCGCCCGGCCAAGGTGCAGAAGCGGATGGCCTTCCAGGCCGTCTGTGTGGCGGGCGGTGTGATCACGGTGTTCGGGCTCCTCGGCCACCAGATCCTCAACTACCTGCACGTCTCCGTGCCCGCGCTGATGATCGCGGGCGGGCTGCTGCTCCTGCTGATCGCGCTCGACCTGCTCACCGGCAAGACGGACGAGCCGAAGCAGACCAAGGACGTCAACGTCGCCCTGGTCCCGCTGGGCATGCCGCTGCTGGCCGGGCCGGGTGCGATCGTGTCGGTCATCCTCGCCGTGCAGAAGGCCGACAGCGCCGCCATGCAGGTGTCGGTGTGGTCGGCGATCGTCGCCATCCATGTCGTGCTGTGGGTCGTGATGCGGTACTCGCTGCTGATCATCCGGGTCATCAAGGACGGCGGCGTGGTCCTGGTGACGCGGCTCGCGGGCATGATGCTGTCCGCGATCGCCGTGCAGCAGATCATCAACGGGGTCACCCAGGTGATCCAGGGAGCCTGAGCCGCTGGGCCTGGGCGCTTCGGTCTCCGGATGCGCGAAGCCCCCGTACGCCGTGAGTGGCGTACGGGGGCTTCGAAGCTTCTGCGGTGGAGCCGCGGCTGTTACGAGGCCGTGGTCTCGGCGGGTCGGATCCACAGTCGCTGCCCCGTCGCGGCGGCCTGCTGAACGATCCTGTTGACGGAGGCGGCGTCCACGACGGTGCTGTCGACGGGCGTGCCGTCGAACTCGTCGAGTCGCATGATTTCGAAGCGCATGGCTTCTCCCTTCGTCTGGTCATCCTCCAACGGAGAACTACTTGGTTACACAGGGAGTCAACGTGCTTCACGTTACAAACATTCCCTACGCTAAAGAAATTTTTCGAACGGCTAACTACCCGCCGGTAGTGGCTGCCGGATGATCAAGAGGGGACCGACCGGGACCGGTTGTGTTCGCAGCGTGACCGCCGGGACAATGGAGGCAATGAACGACGACCTCGGCGCACTCACCGCCCGCATCGACCGCACCAACGAGCTGCTGCAACGCATGCTCGCCGAGGTGGCGAAGACGCCCTCGACCCATGCGATCTTCGTCGACGCGGGGTATCTGTACGCGGCCGCGGGCCGGCTGGTCGCCGGGACGGAGGACCGCCGCGCCTTCGACCTGGACGCCGAGGGCCTGATCGAGGCGCTCATCGACCGGGCCCGCACGATCTTCGCGGACAGCAGGCTGCTGCGGGTGTACTGGTACGACGGCGCGCGGCGCCGCATCCACACCGCCGAGCAGCAGTCGATCGCCGAACTCCCCGATGTGAAGGTGCGGCTGGGTAACCTCAACGCCAACAACCAGCAAAAAGGCGTCGATTCACTGATCCGGACCGACCTGGAGTCCCTGGCCAGGCACCGCGCCATCAGCGACGCGGCCCTGCTCGGCGGGGACGAGGACCTGGTGTCGGCGGTCGAGGCGGCGCAGGGGTACGGGGCGCGGGTGCACCTGTGGGGCATCGAGGCGCCGGAGGGCCGCAACCAGGCCGAACCGCTGCTGTGGGAGGTCGACAGCCAGCGCACCTTCGACCTCGAATTCTTCAAGCCCTACGTCTCCCGTCGCACGGCCGCCGCGTACGAGGCCGCGGGGGCCCGGCCGACGCGGGAGGACGTCCGGTTCGTCGGCGCGCAGATCGCCGCGAAGTGGCTCGCGGCACGCGGGCGGGAATCGCTCGTGGAGCTGCTGCCCGGGCATCCGTATCTGCCCGGGTCGGTGGACCAGGACCTGCTGGTGGAGGCGGAGGGACTGCTGCAGTACTCGCTGCGGGGGCAGTCGGATCTGCGGCGGGCGCTGCGGGACGGGTTCTGGGAGCACCTTCAGGCGCAGTACTAGGCGGCAGTGACGCTGTCCCAGAAGTCGGCGACGGCCAATGCGGTGGGCAGGGGCTGGTCGGCGTTGGGGGAGTGCTCGGCGCCGGGGATGACCGTTCGGCGGGCCTTCAGCCGTACGGCCATGTCGTCGAGCACCGGAACCGGCCAGGTGTCGTCGCTGGCGCCCGACAGGACGTGGAACGGGAGCGGGAGGGCGGCGAGTTCGTCGACGCGGTCCGGCTCCGTGGACAACTGACGCCCTGTGGCGAGGAGTTGGGCGGGCTTCGTGCCGAGCCAGCGGCGGCGCAGCAGGTCCTCGCCGCCGATGCCGCGGGCCGGGCCGCCGACCTCCTCGGGCGGGCCCATGGCGCGGATCGCCTCCCAGGTCTCGGCCATCGTCATCACCCCGAGCGCGTCCCTCAGCAGCTTCACACGCTGCTGCTGGGAGTCGGAGATCTGGGCGGGGCCCGACGCCATGAGGGTCAGCGAACGGAAGGGCGTGTGGTCGAGGAGGACGGCCGCGCGGGCGATCTGGCCGCCCAGGGAGTGGCCGAAGAGGTGCAGGGGGGTGTCCAGGGGGCCGAGGGCCGCCACCTGGGCGAGGACGTCTCGGGCCAACTCGCTTTGCGCGTACGCGGATTCGTCGTGCTCCGGCCCGTCCGACTCGTGCTGGCCGCGACCGTCGACGGCGATCGTGCGGTAACCGCGCGCCGCGAGCGGCTCGTGCATGAGCGTGAAGTCCTCCTTGCTGCCGGTGAACCCGGGAAGCAGCAGAGCGACACCACGCGGCCGGACGCCGGGGGCGACGGGGTGGTCGACCACTGCGAAGGTGCCGCGGGCGGTCCGGAGGGGGTAGGCGCGGGCGTTCGGGGGCGGCGTGAAGGCGGGTTCGGTGGTCACGTGGGGAGGGTAACCGGTGCCACCGAGGCGTGCGTCGGGAGTCCGGACGGGCGGATCCGCCGAGCCGGCCCGGTCGCGCTCGTGCGGTGTCGGTCCCGGGAATGCCGACGGCCCGGTCCCACGCGCGGTGGGGCCGGGCCGTCGTGTGGGAGATCAGCTCTCCGCGGGCTCCGTGGCGGCGGTGGCCTTGCGGGTGCGGCGCACCTTGGGCTTCACCTCGGCCGAGCCGTCGGCGGGCTCCGCCGTCGCCGCGGCCTTGCGGGTACGGCGACGAGGCGCGGGGGCCTCGGAGGGCGCCGGCTCCTGCGTGGCCTGGGCCGGGATGTCGGCGGTCTCGGCGGCCTTGGCGGACGCCGCGGTCTTGCGGGTGCGGCGCGCCTTGGGCTTGTCCTCCGTCGCCTCGACAGTGTCGACGGCGGCCTCGGCAGCCGCGGCGGCCTTGCGAGTCCGACGGGGCTTGGCCTCGGCGGCCTCCGGCTCCGCAGCGGTGGCGGCGGTGGCAGCGGCCTTGCGGGTACGGCGCGGCTTCGCCTCCGTGCCCTCGGCCGTGTCCACGGCGGCCTCGGCGGTCGCGGCGACCTTGCGGGTGCGGCGTGCCTTGGGCTTGGCCTCGGTGGCCTCGGCCGTGTCGACGACCGCTTCCGCGGCGGCCGCTGCCTTGCGCGTACGACGCGGCTTGGCCTCGGCGGCCTCCGGCTCCTGGACCGTCTGGGCCGGGATCTCGGCGGCCTCGGCGGGCGCCGCGGTCTTGCGGGTGCGGCGTGCCTTGGGCTTGGCCTCGGTGGCCTCGGCCGTGTCGACGACCGCTTCCGCGGCAGCCGTGGCCTTACGGGTGCGGCGGCGCGGCTTGGCCTCCGCCTCCGGGG
Organism: Streptomyces sp. NBC_01092; assembly: GCF_045039535.1. Classification (NCBI taxonomy): domain Bacteria; kingdom Bacillati; phylum Actinomycetota; class Actinomycetes; order Kitasatosporales; family Streptomycetaceae; genus Streptomyces; species Streptomyces sp. NBC_01092. Next base: position 7,003,660 of record NZ_CP108659.1, read on the forward strand.
CCGTAGCGGGCTCGGATGCCTGCACGGCCTCCGAGACCTTCGCGGCCTCGGGTGCGGCCACAACCTCCGGCGTCGGGGCGGCCTCGGCCGAAGTCGCCTGCGGCTCGGCCGACTTGCGCGTACGGCGGCGGCGCGGCTTCGCCGCGGTCTCCTCGGCGGCGTCCAGGGACGGGCCCTCGGCCGTCGTCACGGCAGCCTCCGCGGCGTCCGTGGACACGGCCGTGACGGCCTGCTCCGCGGGCGCTCCGTTGCGGGTGCGGCGACGGCGGCGCGGGGTGCGCGATCCCGTGACGGACTCCGCCGTGGTGGCCTCGGCCGCCTCGTCCGGCGTCGCGGTACCGGCGGCGGGTGCCGACGCGGCGTCCAGCACGGCTCCGCCGCGCGTACGGCGACGGCGACGCGGCGTGCGCGCCGAGCGCTCGCGGTCCGGCGCGGACGAGCGGGACTCGTCCCGGCCACCGCGGCCGGCGCGACCGCGTGCACCGCGTCCGCCGGTCTCGCCGAGGTCCTCGACCTCCTCCGCGGCCAGCCCGGCGCGCGTGCGCTCCGAGCGGGGCAGGACACCCTTCGTGCCCGCGGGGATCTTCAGTTCCTCGAAGAGGTGCGGGGACGTGGAGTACGTCTCCGGCGGGTCGTTGAAGCTCAGCTCCAGCGCCTTGTTGATGAGCTGCCAGCGCGGGATGTCGTCCCAGTCGACGAGGGTGATCGCCGTACCCGTCTTGCCCGCGCGGCCCGTACGGCCGATGCGGTGCAGGTACGTCTTCTCCTCTTCCGGCGACTGGTAGTTGATGACGTGCGTCACGCCCTCGACGTCGATACCGCGGGCGGCGACGTCGGTGCAGACGAGGACGTCCACCTTGCCGTTGCGGAAGGCGCGCAGCGCCTGCTCGCGGGCGCCCTGGCCGAGGTCGCCGTGGACCGCGCCGGCGGCGAAGCCGCGCTGCTGGAGCTGGTCCGCGAGGTCGGCCGCCGTGCGCTTGGTGCGGCAGAAGACCATGGCCAGTCCCCGGCCGTCGGCCTGCAGTATGCGCGCGACCATCTCCGGCTTGTCCATGTTGTGCGCGCGGTAGACGAACTGCGCGGTGTTGCGCACCGTCTGGCCCTCGTCGTCCGGCGCGGTGGCGCGGATGTGGGTGGGCTGCGACATGTAGCGGCGCGCGAGGCCGATGACCGCGCCCGGCATGGTCGCCGAGAACAGCATGGTCTGGCGCCTGGCCGGCAGCATGTTGATGATCTTCTCGACGTCGGGCAGGAAGCCCAGGTCGAGCATCTCGTCGGCCTCGTCGAGGACGAGCGCCTTGACGTGCTTGAGGTTGAGCTTCTTCTGGCCCGCGAGGTCGAGCAGTCGGCCCGGGGTGCCGACGATGACGTCGACGCCCTTCTTCAGGGCCTCGACCTGGGGCTCGTAGGCCCGGCCGCCGTAGATGGCGAGGACGCGGACGTTACGGACCTTGCCCGCGGTCAGCAGGTCGTTCGTCACCTGGGTGCACAGCTCGCGCGTGGGGACGACGACGAGCGCCTGCGGGGCGTCGGTGAGCGCTTCGGGCTCGGCGCGGCCGGCCTCGACGTCGGCGGGGACGGTGACGCGCTCCAGGAGCGGGAGACCGAAGCCCAGCGTCTTGCCGGTGCCGGTCTTGGCCTGGCCGATGACGTCCGTGCCGGAAAGGGCGACGGGGAGGGTCATCTCCTGGATGGGGAAGGGGTTGATGATGCCGACGGCCTCAAGGGCCTCAGCGGTCTCGGGAAGGATTCCGAGCTCTCGGAAAGTCGTAGTCAGGGTGCTGCCTCTTCTGTGTGCGCGGTGCGAGGCGAGCGAGGGGGTCGTTGACGGACCGTGCCGGGGACGTCGGCTGCCATACGGATTGGCCGTAGGACACGGGACCACTGCCGACGCTCTAGCGCTCGTACCGCTGAGGGTGTCCCTCCGGTCGTCGTACGCAGAGTGCCGTACGGCCGGGGAGGGCTGTCGGGTCGGAGCCGATCGGGCCACCGACCGGGCATCCTCATAACGTGCGGCCCGTCGAAGTACGTCTGAGTACTCAGCGGGCGCATTACCACCATACCCCGGAAACGCGCACATGCGATGGCCGAATTGGTCACGTAGTCGGCGTCACACTGATTGACCAGGGACTTCCGCGACGCGATGAGCGGGCTATTGTGCGCTTCATGACGACGCCTGACAACACCGCTGACGCCTCCGACACCGCCGTCGAACACACTGGGGTCGCCGCCCAGGACTGGGCGCGGGCCTCCGCAGATCCGCAGTACCGGGCCGCTGTCGTGGACCTGCTCGGCGCGCTGGCCTATGGGGAGCTGGCGGCGTTCGAGCGGCTGGCGGAGGACGCCAAGCTGGCGCCGACGCTGGCGGACAAGGCGGAGCTGGCGAAGATGGCGTCGGCCGAGTTCCACCACTACGAGAAGCTGCGGGACCGGCTGACCGAGATCGGGGCCGAGCCGACGGCGGCGATGGAGCCCTTCGTCGCCGCGCTGGACGGGTTCCACAAGCAGACGGCGCCCTCGGACTGGCTGGAGGGCCTCGTCAAGGCGTACGTCGGTGACTCGATCGCCAGCGACTTCTACCGTGAGGTCGCGGCACGGCTCGACTCCGACTCGCGGGGTCTTGTGCTGGCCGTGCTCGACGACACCGGGCACGCGTCCTTCGCCGTCGAGAAGGTGCGGGCGGCCATCGACGCGGATCCGCGTGTGGGTGGGCGGCTCGCGCTGTGGGCCCGGCGCTTGATGGGCGAGGCGTTGTCCCAGTCGCAGCGGGTCGTCGCCGACCGGGATGCCTTGTCGACGATGCTCGTGGGCGGGGTCGCGGACGGGTTCGATCTTGCCGAGGTCGGGAAGATGTTCTCGCGGATCACTGAGGCGCACACGAAGCGGATGGCTGCGCTGGGTCTGGCGGCGTAGCCGGCCGCCCCGCGCTCTGGGGGCCTGCGGCCCCCAGACCCCCGCTTCGGCCCTGAAGGGGCCTCGTCCTCAAACGCCGGACGGGCTGAGATTGCTTATCGGCGCTTGGATGCGGGCGTCAGGAATTCGGCGGCCGGTCTACGCGGTCGCCGAGTGGCGGCTCAGTCTTCCCGCCGGGCGTACCAGCAGGGAGAGAGAGGCGGCGGAGACGATCGCCGCGCCGATGAGGATCACGAAGAGGTTGCCGAAGTCGAGCGCCGTGTGCGTGATGAAGGCGCCGAAGAGGGCGCCGGCGACACCCGTCGGGAGGACCAGCGAGCGGGCGGGCAGGCGGTGCGGCAGGCGGCGTGCGGCTGCCCATGCCAGGGCCAGGCCGAGGATCGCGGAGCTGATCGCTTCCAAGAGCATGTTGGGGTCCCTCCCACACGGCCGGCCTGCTCGAAACGGTCGTAGCCCGTCATACCCCTGACCTGCGGAATGCAATCCTCCTGTGTGAGCGAGCTGTGCTCCATCCGTGGAGACGGCGAGAGGGGCCCGGCGACCGTGGTCGCCGGGCCCCTCTCGTGATGCCTGTGCAGGCGGTGCGCCTTCTTACAGCGCGCCGAAGCCCACCTTGCGCGGAGCCGGCTCACCGAGCTCCACGTAGGCGAGGCGGTCGGCCGGGACCAGGACCTTGCGGCCGTGCTCGTCCACGAGGCTCAGCAGCTGCGTCTTCCCGGCCAGTGCCTCGGACACCGCCCGCTCGACCTCCTCGGCACTCTGACCGCTCTCCAGAACGATCTCGCGGGGCGCGTGCTGCACGCCGATCTTGACCTCCACGGCTATGTCCCTCCGACGGTCAGTGAAGTGCGCGACCTTCCGCGCCGTACCCAGCACACATTAGCCCGGTGAGGGGGACGTGCACGCTCCGCCCAAGAACGCCAGGAGCGAACAACGGACGGGAACAAACGCCCCGCACACGCCAGTGTGGGTCAGTGGTGCTCGCTGCCGTGCAACGGGAAGCCCGCGATGCCGCGCCACGCCAGGGACGTCAGCAGCTGCACCGCCTGGTCGCGCGGGACGCTGCGGTCGCTGTGCAGCCAGGAACGGGCCACCACCTGCGCGAGGCCGCCGAGGCCGGAGGCCAGCAGCATCGACTCGGCGCGCGAGAGGCCGGTGTCCTCTGCGATGACGTCGCAGATCGCCTCGGCGCACTCGTTCGTGACCTTGTCGACGCGCTCGCGCACGGCCGGCTCGTTCGTCAGGTCCGACTCGAAGACCAGGCGGAAGGCGCCGCCGTCGTCCTCGACGTACGCGAAATACGCGTCCATGGTCGCCCGCACGCGCTGCTTGTTGTCGGTCGTCGACGCGAGCGCGTGGCGTACGGCCTGGATCAGGGACTCGCAGTGCTGGTCCAGCAGGGCGAGATAGAGGTCGAGCTTGCCCGGGAAGTGCTGGTAGAGCACCGGCTTGCTGACGCCGGCGCGCTCGGCGATGTCGTCCATCGCGGCAGCGTGGTAGCCCTGCGCGACGAATACCTCCTGGGCGGCGCCCAGCAACTGGTTCCGTCGGGCACGGCGCGGCAGGCGCGTGCCTCGCGGGCGTGCTGCCTCTGTCTGCTCGATGGCTGTCACGCCGCCTCCCAATGTCGTCCACATGCGGTGTGCGCCGCGCGGCCATCGTACTTTTCGGTAACCCTGGTGTGCGCGGTGCGAGCGCAGAATTTCACGGACCGGACGGCGGCGAAAGTCGCGCACAGGGTTTGAAACCGGGGCAGAGCGGGCAACCGGCGGCCTCTTTCCTGCTCAGCGGCACACTCTTCCGTGTCCCGTTGCGCCTTCATTCGAGCTCGGCGGCCTCCGGGCCGGCCGATGTCACCGGTAGTCGTCCTCGTCGATGGAGACGACGCGTGCCTGCTCGATCAGATCGGCCTCGTTCGCCCGGTCCTGGTCCGCGCCGGTCAGCGGGTCGTCGCGGTCGCGCAGGACGTCGGCGTGCTGCTCGGCCGCGTCCGCCGACGGGGCCTCGACGTCGAACTCCTCGGACTCGTCGGTGTCGTCGTCCACGAACGTGTCGGGGTCGGTCGGATCGACGGCCATGACGGGCTCCCTTCCTAGAAGGTCCCCGGGGGGACGACGTCCCTGGATGAGGCAGGGGTCCACATCCGGGTGCCCTGCGTACGAGCCTAGGAGACACCCGTTCCGGACGCTATGCGATGCGCGGCGGATCCGCGGGCGATTCGGGCGGGCCCCGGGTGACTTCGGTCCGGGCGGTGCACAGGTCCGGTTCCCGGCCGATTTCTGCCATGTACGTGTCGACTTGTGACGGCGAACACATGAACCACTGCGTGATCGTCTCGTAACATTGCCGCATGTCTTCGACCGAGTTCCCGTCCGCGCCGGCCGCCAGCGCGCTCCCCAAGGTGGCGACCGTCCGGGTCGCGGAGGGTGAGCGGCTGCGATCGGTCGGACTGCCGGGGATCACGCTGACGGTACGGGCGAGACCGCCCGTGCGCGAGGGGCTGGCGCCCGCGCTCTACGTCCATGGACTCGGCGGTTCCTCGCAGAACTGGTCGGCGCTGATGCACGAGCTGGAAGGCGACGTCGACTGCGAGGCCGTCGACCTGCCGGGCTTCGGCGACTCGCCACCACCGGACGACGGCGACTACTCGATCACCGCGCACGCGCGCGCGGTGATCCGCTATCTCGACGCCTCCGACCGCGGCCCCGTGCACCTCTTCGGCAACTCGCTCGGCGGCGCCGTCACCACACGCGTCGCCGCCGTGCGTCCCGACCTCATCCGTACGCTCACGCTCGTGTCGCCCGCGCTGCCGGAGATCCGCGTCCAGCGCACCGCCGTGCCCACCGGCCTGCTCGCGGTGCCCGGAGTGACCGCGCTCTTCACCCGCCTCACCCGGGGGTGGACGGCCGAGCAGCGGGTCCGCGGCGTGATGCACCTCTGCTACGGCGACCCCGGGCGGGCGACGCCGGAAGCATTCCGCAACGCGGTCGAGGAGATGGAGCGCCGGCTCCAGCTGCCGTACTTCTGGGACGCGATGACGCGTTCCGCGCGCGGGCTCGTCAACGCCTACACCCTCGGCGGCCAGCACGCGCTGTGGCGCCAGGCCGAGCGGGTGCTGGCGCCGACGCTGCTCATCTACGGCGGCCGGGACCAGCTCGTGGGTCACCGCATGAGCGAGAAGGCCACGCGCAGCTTCCGCGACTCCCGCCTGCTGAGCCTGCCGGATGCCGGGCACGTGGCGATGATGGAGTATCCGGAGGTCGTGGCTCACGCGTTCCGCGAACTCCTCGTGGAGACGGGGCAGTCGGCGGCCCCGGGTTCGCGCGGGGAGGCCGCCGACGCCGGCGGGGTCGCTGCCGAGAGCGCGGGGAGCTGAGGCGGGACGTGGGACGTCACAGCCGCCGCGGGCCGGCCGCCAAACGCGACACCGCGGACACCACCGCACGACAGGGCACTCGGGGAGCGCAGCCGGAGACGGGGGCGGGCCAGCGCGGGCCGTCCGTGCCGGGTCCTGGCCAGCGCGGGCCCTCCGTGCCGGGCGCGGGGCCCGGACGGGTTCCGGGAGCGCGGCAGGCAGGCGCGCCCCTACGGCAGGGGATGCCGGGGGCGACGTACGGGGGGCAGGGCTTCCCCGACGGGACGCCGGCGCGTGGTGTCCCGCTGCTGCCGGACGGTACGCCGGTTCACGGGACCCCGAGGTTGCCGGACGGCACTCCCGCGCACGGCTTCCCGAGGCTAACGGACGGTACGCCCGTGCACGGGACCCCGAGGCTTCCCGACGGCACGCCCGCGCACGGCTTTCCCAGGTTCCCCGACGGCACCCCGGCCCACGGCGTGCCCCGATTCGCGGACGGCACCCCGGCCCGCGGCATTCCGCAGGCCCGCGGGAGTCACCCCGAGCAGCGTGAACCCGGTGGTGGCTGGGGCGAGTTGAGGGGCGGGGCCGCGACCGGCGTCCCCCTGCCGCGCCCCCGGCAGGCACCGCGCTCCGAAGGGCCCCGGCAGGACTACGTCAACGCCTTCGACGAGGACGTCGACGTCTTCGTGCCCCGGACGACCGAGGGCGCGCACGCCTCCGACCCGTACGCCTCTGTCACCGACTGGGACACCAGGACCCGTACCGACGTCGACGACGACGCCCCGCCGACCGGCGTGCCCGTGCCGGCGCAGGGCGGCAAGGGGCGGGCCTTCACCGGCATCGCCGCGGCCGCCGTCGTGACCGTGCTGGCGGTCGTCGTCGCCGGTCAGGTCGTGAAGGGGCGGGACGACGGCGACGCACAGTCGCAGTCCGCGACCGACCAGGCGCGGGACGCCCGGGACCCGGCCTCGCGCGGGGACGGGCGGCCGACGCCGTCCGACGCGCCCGGCGCGGCCCCGCTGACGTACGCCCAGAAGATGGCCGTGACCTACCCGCTCGGCGCGACCCTCAAGGGGTCGGGGAAGTTCGAGGCGGTCAAGGGGGTCGACAAGGCGCCGGGCAAGGGGCAGAAGTTCACCTATCGCGTGGACGTGGAGCAGGGGCTCGGGCTGGACGGCGAGCTCTTCGCCGCGGCCGTGCAGAAGACCCTCAACGACGACCGGAGCTGGGCCCACAACGGCGCGCGCACCTTCGAGCGCATATACACCGGCAAGCCCGACTTCGTGATCACGCTGGCCAGCCCCGGCACCACGGCCGACTGGTGCGCCAAGTCCGGACTCGACACCACCGAGGACAACGTGTCGTGCGACTCGGCCGCCACCGAGCGCGTGATGATCAACGCCTACCGGTGGGCGCAGGGGTCCGAGACGTACGGCGACCGCATATACGAGTACCGGCAGATGCTGATCAATCACGAGATCGGTCACCGGCTCGGCTTCGGCCATGTCACCTGCGACAAGGACGGCGAGCTCGCCCCGGTCATGCAGCAGCAGACCAAGTTCCTCGACCACGACGGGATCCACTGCCGCGCCAACGCCTGGGCGTATCCCGGGAGTTGACGGGTGACTCCTACGTCACATTGACATGTGCAGCGAGATCATCCATATTTCTGCACATGTCGACCCGTCACGCCTCCTCTCGCGCCGCCATCGAGCTGGCGCTCATCGGCGTGACCGCTCTGTGCGTGGCCGACATTCACTGTCGCTGACGCCCGCCCTCAGGCGTTCGCGTCGCGATCTCTTCTCTCTTTCGTGAATCGGTCCCGTGACCGGTCACGGCCTTCGACGACCTGACGCCGGGGCAGACGTCTGTTCATCTTCGTCTCACTCCGCGTCATTCCGTCTCGCACTTCGAGATCCGCTCTGGATCCGATACGTCCCACGCGGGATCGGATGCGAGATCCATCAATCCGAGAGGTCGTCTCCGATGCGTCAACCGTCCGTCATAGCGCGCCGCGTGGCCGCGGCATCCGTCAGCCTGGTCGTGGCAGCGGGCGCCGTCGCCTGCGGGCCTGAGGACAACGATGCCAAGGGTGCCGGCGGCGACTCCACGCCCCACAAGGGCGGCACGCTCACGGTCCTGAACTCCAACCCGCAGCAGGACTTCGACCCAGCCCGCCTCTACACCTCCGGCGGCGGCAACGTCCCCTCCCTCGTCTTCCGCACCCTCACCACCCGCAACCGCGAGAACGGCGAGGCCGGCGCCGAGGTCGTCCCCGACCTCGCCACCGACACCGGGCGCCCGAACAAGGACGCCACGGTGTGGACGTACACCCTCAAGGAGGGCCTGAAGTACGAGGACGGCACGGCGATCACCTCGGCCGACATCAAGTACGGCATCGAGCGCTCCTTCGCACCCGAACTGTCCGGCGGCGCCCCCTACTTGCGGGACTGGCTGGTCGGCGCGGCCGACTACCAGGGGCCGTACAAGGACAAGAAGGGCCTGTCGGCGATCGAGACGCCGGACGCGCGGACGATCGTCTTCCATCTGAACAAGCCCGAGGGCGAGTTCCCGTACCTCGCCACGCAGACCCAGTTCACGCCTGTACCGAAGGCCAAGGACACCGGCACGAAGTACGAGCAGCACCCGGTCTCGTCGGGGCCGTACAAGGTCGTGACGAACGAGAACGACGGTGAGCGGCTCGTCCTGGGGCGCAACACGCACTGGTCCGCGTCGACGGACGCCGAGCGGGGGGCCTACCCCGACAAGATCGACGTACGGTCCGGACTCGACTCGTCCGTGATCAACCAGCGGCTGTCGGCGTCCCAGGGCGCGGACGGCGCCGCGGTCACCACGGACACCAACCTCGGGCCGGCCGAGCTCGCGAAGGTGACCGGCGACAAGGAACTCGCCGCTCGCGTGGGCACCGGGCACTTCGGCTACACCAACTACATCGCGTTCAACCCGACGATCAAGCCGTTCGACAACCCCAAGGTGCGCCAGGCGATCTCGTACGCCATCGACCGCTCTTCCGTGGTCAACGCCGCCGGCGGCTCCGCGCTGGCCGAGAGCGCCACCACCTTCCTGCCGGACCAGAAGTCCTTCGGTTACACGCCCTACGACCACTTCCCGGCGGGGAAGGCCGGTGACCCGGCCAAGGCCAAGGAGCTGCTGAAGGAGGCCGGCCACGCGAACGGGCTCACCGTCACCCTGACCCACTCCAACGCCAAGGACTTCGAGACCAGCCCCGAGATCGCGACCGCGATCCAGGACGCGCTGAAGAAGGCCGGCATCACGGTCAAGCTCCAGGGTCTCGAGGAGAACGACTACTCCGACAAGATCCACAGCGTGCAGAGCGAGCCCGGCTTCTTCCTGGCGCACTGGGGTGCCGACTGGCCCTCCGGCGGTCCCTTCCTCGCCCCGATCTTCGACGGCCGGCAGATCGTGAAGGACGGCGCGAACTTCAACACGGGCCTGCTCGACGACAAGTCGGTCAACTCCGAGCTCGACGCGATCAACAAGCTGACCGATCTGGACGCCGCCGCGAAGCGGTGGGGCGCGCTGGACCAGAAGATCGGTGAGCAGGCGCTGACCGTGCCGCTGTTCCACCCCGTCTACAAGCGGCTCTACGGCAAGGACATCAAGAACGTCGTGATCAGCGACTGGACCGGCGTCCTGGACATCTCCCAGGTCGCGGTCAAGTAGGCGACGGATCCGGTCAAGTCATCATGAGCGAGGCTCTTTTGACCTCCCAGGCCCCCGGGGCGGACACCGCCGTCCCGGGGGCCTCGGGGGCCCGTCAGTTCTGGCGGCGGCTGCGGACGCAGCGCGCCGCCCTCGTCGCGGCGGTCGTCGTCGCGCTGCTCGTCCTGGTCGCGCTCGCCGCACCGCTGCTCACCGCGATCGAGGGCCAGGACCCGACCACGTACCACCCGTCCCTGGTGGACTCCGCGCGCGGGGGCGTGCCCATCGGGTCGTTCGGCGGAGTGAGCGCCGAGCACTGGCTCGGCGTCGAACCGCAGACCGGGCGGGACCTGTTCGCACGGCTCGTGTACGGCGCCCGGGTGTCGCTCGGGGTCGCGCTGGCCGCGACCGTCGTCCAGGTCGCCATCGGCGTCGTGGTGGGCGTCGCGGCCGCACTCGGGAGCCGCTGGGTCGATCAACTGCTGAGCCGGTTCACCGACGTCATCGTCGCGATGCCGCTGATGATCATGGCGCTGGCGCTGCTCGCGATCGTGCCGTCGAGCTTCCCGCGGCCTGTGCTGGTCGCCCTCGTCATCGGCCTGATCGGGTGGGGCAACATCACGAAGATCGTGCGCGCCCAGACCCTCACCCTCAAGGGGCTCGACTACGTCGCCGCGGCCCGGCTCAGCGGCTGGGGAACCTGGCGGATCGCCCGCCGTGAGCTGCTGCCCGGCATCGCCGCGCCGGTCATCACGTACGCGGCGCTGCTCGTCCCGGCCAACATCACCGTCGAGGCCGCCCTGTCCTTCCTGGGCGTCGGCGTGAAGCCCCCGACGCCGTCCTGGGGGCAGATGCTCACCGCGGCCGACGTCTGGTACCAGGCCGCCCCGCAGTACCTGCTGCTGCCCGCCGGCGCGCTCTTCGTGACCGTCCTCGCCCTGACCGTCCTCGGCGACGGCGTACGCACGGCGCTCGACCCGCGCGCGGCGTCCCGGCTGCGCGTCGGCACCGGCCGAAAGAGGGAGGCCAAGGCATGAGCGGCTTCCTCGTGCGCCGAGTCCTGGGCGCCGTCGTCACCCTGTTCGCCATCTCGGTGATCGTCTACGTCGTCTTCTACGTCACCCCCGGCAATGTCGCCCAGATCACCTGCGGCCCGCGCTGCTCGCCCGCCCAGGTGCAGCAGGTCGCCGAGCAACTGCACCTGAACGACCCGCTGTACGCGCGCTACTGGGACTTCCTCCAGGGCCTGGTCGCCGGCCAGGACTACTCGACGGGCACGTCCGTGCAGCACTGCGCGGCGCCCTGCCTCGGGCTGTCGTACCAGAGCGACCAGCAGGTCACCGAGCTGATCCTGGCGAAGCTTCCGGTCAGCCTGTCGCTCGTGTTCGGCGCCATGGTGCTGTGGCTGATCCTCGGCGTCGGCACCGGCGTCCTGTCCGCATGGCGCCGCGGCCGGCTCTCCGAGCGGCTGCTGACGGGCGTCACGCTCGCGGGCGTGGCCACGCCGGTCTTCGTCATCGGCCTGGTCCTGATGATCGTCGTCTGCGGGCAGCTGCAACTGCTGCCGTTTCCGCAGTACGTGGCCTTCACCGACGACCCCGAACAGTGGGCGTGGAACCTGCTGCTGCCCTGGCTCTCGCTCGCCCTGATCGAGGCCGCCGCGTTCGCCCGGCTGACCCGGGCGGCGATGCTGGAGACGCTGGCCGAGGACCACATCCGCACCTTCCGGGCGTACGGCGTCGGCGAGCGGTCGGTCATCGGGCGGCACGCGCTGCGTGGGGCCCTCGCGCCGGTCATCGCCCTGAACGCCAACAACTTCGGCAGCGCGGTCGGCGGCGCCGTGCTCACCGAGACGCTCTTCGGCCTGCCCGGCATCGGACAGGAACTGGTCCACGCCGTCAAGGTGGTCGACCTTCCGGTCGTCGTCGGCATGGTCCTGGTCATCGGATTCTTCGTGGTCGTCGCCAACGCCGTCGCGGACGTGCTGTACGCGGTGGCCGACCGACGGGTGGTGCTGGTATGAGCGACGTGACCAAGGCGGCCCCGGCTCCCGCGCGGGACCTGGTCGAAGTCAGCGACCTGACGGTCGACTTCGGCGACCTGCGCGCCGTCGACGGCCTCACCTTCCGGCTGGCGCGCGGTGCCGCCCTCGCCCTCGTCGGCGAGTCCGGCTCCGGCAAGTCCACGGTCGCCTCGGCCCTGCTCGGACTGCAACGGGGCACGGGCGCGCGGGTCGGCGGTTCGATCGAGGTCGCGGGAGTGGACGTACGGGAAGCGTCCGACGACGAACTGCGGCGGCTGCGCGGCGGCAAGGCCGCGATGGTGTTCCAGGATCCGCTGTCGTCCCTGGACCCCTACTACGCGATCGGCGACCAGATCGCCGAGGTGTACCGCGTGCACACGCGTGCCTCGCGGCGAGCGGCACGCGCGCGTGCGGTGGAGGTGCTGGACCGGGTCGGCATCGCGGACGCGCCACGGCGATCCCGGTCCCGCCCGCACGAGTTCAGCGGCGGTATGCGCCAGCGCGCGCTCATCGCCATGGCGCTGGCCTGCGAGCCCGACCTGCTGATCGCCGACGAGCCGACGACGGCGCTCGACGTGACCGTCCAGGCCCAGATCCTCGACCTGCTGCACACGCTCCGCGAGGACTCCGGCATGGGCCTCCTCCTCGTCACCCACGACGTGGGAGTCGCCGCCGAGAGCGTCGACGAGGTGCTGGTGATGCGGCACGGCCGGGCGGTGGAACACGGGCCGGTCGCCGACGTCCTGGGAGCGCCCGCGCAGTCGTACACACGCGACCTGCTGGGCGCGGTCCCGCGGGTGGACACACCGCGCGCTGTCCGTGGGGCGTCGCGGGGGGCGGTGCAGGTCGGGGGCTTGGCGGAGGCCGAGGGCTCGGCTGGGGTCGGGGGCTTGGCGGAGGCCGAGGGCTCGGCTGGGGTCGGGGGCTTGGTGGAGGTCGAGGGCTCGGCTGGGGTCGGGGGCTTGGTGGAGGTCGAGGGCTCGGCTGGAGTCGAGGACCCGGTCGAGGACCCGGCCGAGGTCGAGGGCTCCGGGCAGGTCGAGGGCTTGGCGGAGGCCGGGCGCTCGGCGCAGGCCGTCCTGGAGGCGACCGGGCTGCGGCGTGAATTCGGGCGTGGCAAGCGGGCGTTCACGGCGGTCGACGACGTGTCGCTGACCATCCACCGCGGCGAGACCCTCGGCATCGTCGGGGAGAGCGGCAGCGGCAAGACGACCCTGGGGCGCATGCTGGTCGGCCTTCTGGAGCCGACGGCGGGGGAGGTCCGGTACGACGGGCACGCGCGCGTGGGCGTGGATCCGGCCGTGCAGATGGTCTTCCAGGACCCGGTCTCCTCCCTCAACCCCCGCCGCAGCGTGGGCGAGTCGATCGCCGACCCGCTCCGCGCGCGGGGAATGGGGGTCCCCCCGCTCGAGCGAAGCCGAGAGTGGGGGAGCGACGAGGGGCGCATCCGGGGGCGAGTGCGGGAGCTGCTGGAGCGCGTGGGGCTCGAAGGGGCGCACTACGACCGCTACCCCCACGAGTTCAGCGGCGGCCAGCGCCAGCGCGTCGGCATCGCTCGGGCGCTCGCCGCCGATCCGCGCGTCATCGTCTGCGACGAGCCCGTGTCCGCACTGGACGTCACCACCCAGGCCCAGGTCGTCGCGCTGCTGGGCGAGTTGCAGCGCGAGCTCGGCCTCGCGCTCGTCTTCGTCGCGCACGACCTGGCCGTGGTACGCCAGGTCAGCGACCGGGTCGCGGTGATGCGGCGCGGGCGCATCGTCGAATCCGGGCCCGCCGACGAGGTGTACGACAACCCGCAGGACCCGTACACCAAGCAGCTCCTGGCCGCCGTACCCGCGCTCGATCCGCAGATCGCGGCCCAGCGGCGGGCCGCACGGCGGGAGTTGGCCGCGGTGTGATCCTCCCGGCCGTTCAGGTGTGACGATCCGTGCGCGTTTGAACTCCTAGCGCGACGGAACGCGACCCGCACGGGAAAGTTACGACCGTTCACCCCTTTTGGTGGCGCGATGGACAACCGTCCGTCGCGCCACCGCCTTGTCCGCATACGTTCGTCCCGCTGCGAGCCGCCGGGGGAACGGCGGCTCCCCTTATGGGAGATCGGGGGTGTACTCGTGCGCATCGGACTGATTGCGGAGGGCGGCTATCCGTATGTGAGCGGTGACGCCAGGCTCTGGTGCGACCGGCTCGTCCGCGGGCTCGGCCAGCACGAGTTCGACATCTACGCGCTCAGCCGCAGCGAGCGCCAGGAGGACGAGGGCTGGGTCCCACTGCCGGCGCACGTCAGCCGGGTGCGCACGGCGCCGCTGTGGACGGCCGAGGACGACGGCGTGAGCCACGGCCGCCGCGCCCGCCGACGGTTCGCCGACTGCTACGGCGAGTTGGCGGCCGTGCTCTGCGCGGGCGGCGCCATGGATCCGGCCGAAGCTTCCGAGGGCGCGTCGGCCACTGAGGCGGACCGTTTCGCCAACGCGCTGTACGGGCTTGCCGAACTCGCCCGCGACGAGGGCGGCCTGGTGGGAGCGCTCCGCTCCGAGGCAGCCGTACACGCACTGGAACGCGCCTGCCGGGCCCGGGGCGCCCTGCGCACGGCGCGCGAGGCGCGGGTACCCGATCTGCTGGCCGTCGCCGCGCACTTGGAACGCGCCCTGCGCCCCCTCTCGCTCGACTGGTACGAGGACGACGGCCTGGGCTCGGCCGACCTGTGCCACGCCACCTCCGGCGGCCCCGCGGCCCTGCCCGGCCTGCTCGCGCAGCACTTCTGCGACGTACCGCTGCTGCTGACCGAGTACGGCGTGCGGCTGCGTACCCACTACCTGGCCGCCCCCGACTCCTCGCCGGCCGTGCGGTCCCTGCTCGCCGCCTTCCACGGCAGGCTCGCCGCCGAGACCTACGCGCGGGCCGCCGCCATCACGCCCGGCAACGGTCACGCCCGTCGCTGGCAGGAGCGCTGCGGCGCCGACCGCGAGAAGCTCCGCACCGTCTACCCCGGCATGGACCCCTCCCGATTCGCGGAGGTCGGCGAGAGCGCGGAGTACGCGCAGTGCGCGGACCCGGACTCGCTGGTGTGGGTCGGCCGCGTCGAACCCACCAAGGACCTGGTGTCGTTGCTGCACGCCTTCGCCGAGGTCCGCAAGGAGGAGCCGAAGACCCGCCTGCGGATCGTCGGCACCCCCTCGGGCCCCGAGGGCGCCGACTACCTCGGCCACTGCAAGGCACTGGCCGCGCAGCTCTTCCCCGACGAGGCGGAGGGCCCGCACCGGGTCGGTGACAACCCGGTCTCCTTCGAGGAGATCGGCGCCCCGGAGACCCCGACCCTGGCCGACGCGTACGCCTCGGGTGCGGTGACCGTCCTGTCCAGCGTCGTCGAGGGCTTCCCCATCGGCCTCGTCGAGGCCATGCTGTGCGGTCGCGCGACGGTGTCCACCGACGTCGGCGCGGTGGTCGAGGTCATCGGCGGCACCGGGCTCGTCGTACCGCCGCGCAACCCACGGGCGCTCGCGGAGGCCTGCGTCGCGCTGTTGCGCGACCCCGAGCGCCGTGAACGCCTGGGTGCGGCCGCGCGTGCCCGTGCGCTCGAACTGTTCACCGTCGAGCAGAACATCGCAGCATTTCACGGCATTTACCTGGAGATCGTCTCGCGCACTCCGGTCCGCCGCGTCGTCCTCGACGAGGCCGGGGAACCTCTGCCCTTCGCCGTCCCGGCCGAGGCCCATGTCCCCGGCCGCTGGACCGAGCGAACGCCCGGCCTCGCGGCCCGCGGCGGCCCACACCGGCCGCCGGGAGCTCCCGTACGGGCCACGGCTCTTCCTGCGACGGAGGGGGCGCGATGAGGGGCTTGGGCGGCGGCGACGGGCGCGCGGGGAGTGGCCTGGGTGACCTGGGTGACTCGGGAGGCGTGGTGGGTGACGCACTCGATCGCCCCGCTACCCCGACCGGCGCCGGAGCGTGGGACGAACGGTCGGAGGAGTGGCTCACGGCGGACACGGCCGTACGGCACGACGCGGCCGATTCTCCGTCGGCGTCGGCGCCGGCGTCGATGTCGCCGTCGGCCGGCGAGGACCCGACCGCGGCCCCTCGCCCCACCCGCCGAGGCGGCGCCGACCCGGTCAAGGCCCTGATGCACCGCCACCGCGACCTGTGCGAACGCGCGGTGGACCCACTGGAGATCGCGGCCGGCCTCGAAGCCCACGGCGTCACCGACCGCACGGCGGCCCGCTTCCTGCACCGGGACGTCTTCTCGCTGGCGGAGGAGATGTACGCCCGGACGTCCCGGGACGCAGAAGCACCCCCGAGCGCCGGGCCCCTCGCCACGCCCCGCGCACGAGCCGACTGGGTGGTCCTCACCCTCCTCCCCGGAGCACTCTGCGTGGCGGCCGTGACCGGCATGCACCTCACCCACGGCCAGAACCGCCTCATCGCGGCCGCCGTGGGAGCCCTCGCCGTGACCCTCGCCCTGCGCGCGGCCCTGGCCCGAGGTCCCCTGTCCACCCAGCACGCCACACCCCCGACGGCCACCCGGATCAGCTGGCTCCTCGCCTACGCCCTCCTCGGCGACGGCCTGCTCCAGGCAGCCACAGCCGGTGGCCCCGACGCCCTCCCCACCGGCGCCGCCGAAGGCCCCTGGCCCCTCACCGCCGCCCCCGTACTGGCCCTCGCCCTCTCCTGCGCCCCCGCCGCCTGGTGCGCCCACTTCCTCGCCGTACGGGCCCGCCACAAACTCTCCGCCAGCCGAGCCCTGAAGGACTTCGCCGCCTCGGCGAAGCCCCTGATCCTGGCCACGCTCGCCCTCTACCTCGCCGCCCTCGCGGCCCTTCTCGCCCTGACCTCCACCGCCCTCGACGAGCCCGCCCCCTACGCGCCGACCCTCACCCTCGGCGCCCTCCTGTTCCTCGCCCGCCTCCTCACCACCCACGGCTTCACCCACGCCCCCGCCCTGGTCCTCACCGCGGCGGCCTCGGCCGAGGGAACCGCCGTCGCGACCGTCTTCGCCGCCCGCCTCCCCGGCTGTGCCTGGCTGGGAACCCCGGCCCAGGCCCTCCTCGACGCAGGGGGCCCGGCAGCCATCCCCACGATCGCCTGCGGGGCGGGCGCCCTGACGCTCCTGCTCCACGCGACGCGCACCCTCACCAGGGCGTCGGCACATGCGAGGGCGGACGACGCATGCTGACGCGACATCAGCCGACGGCTCGCGGCACCCGTGTACGGCGGGCAAGGGACGTGCCGCGGGGTGTCCGCCCGCAGCGGCGGCCGTCAGGAAACCGAGCCTCCGGGCCAGCAGCAACCGCCCGACCGAGGACGCGCACCCCCCGGCACGGCCCCGACCCCACCCGGGCCGTCGGCGTCACGCGAACCCCCACCGAACCGGCACAGGCCGCCGCAGGCATACGCCCCCACACACCCGCGGAAGCCGTCCTGCCCGAAGGCCACTCCACCTGAAGCCCCAGAACCTGAAGTCCTAGAAGGAGACCCCCAAATGATCACCTCCGGATCCGACCACCGCTCGGCTCCGGGAGCCGCCCGATGAGAGTCCTGCTGATCGGAGCCAACGGCTACCTGGGCCGCTTCGTAGCCGACCGCCTCCTCGCCGACCCCGCGGTCCAACTCACCGCTCTGGGCCGCGGCGACGACGCCGACGTCCGGTTCGACCTCGCGTCCGGCAGCCCCGGCGCCCTCACCCGCTTCCTCGACGCGGTCCACCCCGGCGTCGTCATCAACTGCGCCGGCGCCACGAGAGGCGGTGCCCGCGAACTCACCCGCCACAACACCGTCGCCGTCGCCACCGTCTGTGAGGCCCTGCGCCGCAGTGGCTGTGGCGCCCGCCTCGTGCAGATCGGCTGCGGTGCCGAGTACGGCCCGAGCCAGCCCGGCTCCTCCACGGCCGAGGACTCCGTCCCCCGCCCCGGCGGCCCGTACGGCGTCAGCAAACTCGCCGCCACCGAACTGGTCCTGGGCTCCGGCCTGGACGCCGTCGTCCTGCGCGTCTTCTCGCCCGCGGGCCCCGGCACCCCGGCCGGCTCTCCCCTCGGCCGTCTCGCCGAGGCCATGCGCCGCGCCATGCAGTCGGGCGACGGCGAGCTCAAACTCACCGGCCTCGGCGCCCAACGCGACTTCGTCGACGTCCGCGACGTGGCCCGCGCCGTCCACGCCGCCTCCCTCTCCGCAGCGCAGGGCGTCATCAACATCGGCTCCGGCCGCGCCGTCCGCCTGCGCGACGCCGCCGCCGTCCTCGCCCGCGTGGCCGGCTACGGCGGTGCCCTCCACGAACTCGACGGCCCGCCCGGCCCGTTGCGGCCGACCATCGGCCACCCGCGCACCGACCCGGACCATGCGACGCACGCCGTCCACGCCACCGCACACGCGGTGCACTCGACGCACGCGGCCCACGCCGCCCCCGTCGCCTACCCGGACGGCTGCGGCAGCTGGCAGCAGGCCGACGTACGCACCGCACGCGACCGGCTCGGCTGGCGCCCCCGGATCAACCTCGAGGAGTCCCTGGGCGATATCTGGATGGAGGCGGCATGCCGTATCTGACCGGCCTGAAACGGACCACGCCGAGCACCGATCTCCGCACCGGTCTCGGCGTGCCGGGCTACGCCCACCCCCTTCTCGCCCCCACCGAATGGGGCGAACTCACCCGCCCCGGCACCCCCTTGGACTGGGTCGTCCTCAACGTCGCCGACGGCCCCGGCGCCCGCCCGGACCCCCACTGCCTCGAATCGGCCGGCCGACTCCGCAACGCGGGAGTCCGTGTCCTCGGCAACCTCGACACGGCCTCGCTCGACCGGGTCCACCTCGGCACGGCCCACGGCGCCCGCGTCTTCGGCGAGGTGATCTCCAAGGCGCACCGCTACCTCGACTGGTACCGGGTCGACGGCTTCCTCCTGGACCGCTGTCCGACCGACGGCACGGCATTGCCGGAGGTCCTGCGCACCATCACCACCCTGCGCGCACTGCGTGACAAGGCCCACATCGTCCTGGGCCACGGCACCCACCCGCACCCCGGCTACGCCGAGTGCGCCGACCAGCTCGTCACCTTCAGCGGCCCGTGGAGCGACTACCGCTGGTCGCAGGTGGCGGAGTGGACGGCCGACTATCCGCCCGACCGCTTCTGCCACTTCGTCCACGGAGTGCCCCTCGGCCATCTCGACGAGGCACTGCGCATCGCCCGCTGGCAGGGTGCCGCGACGATCTGGTTCACCGACCACACGGACCGAGGCGGCCGCGGCGACCCCTGGGAGACGATGCCCGGCTACTGGGACGAAATCGTCTCGCGGATCGGAACAGGTGTCTCGGAATGAAAAAGGCCATGGCACTGTTACCAGGAGAACAGACGTAGTGATCGACCGACCAACGGAGTCCCCGTGTCGCTGCCACCCCTGGTCGAGCCGGCCCCCGAGCTCACCGTAGACGAGGTTCGCAGGTACTCCCGCCACCTGATCATCCCCGACGTGGGGATGGACGGGCAGAAGCGGCTGAAGAACGCCAAGGTGCTCTGTGTGGGCGCCGGCGGCCTGGGCTCGCCGGCGCTGATGTACCTGGCCGCTGCGGGCGTGGGCACGCTCGGCATCGTGGAGTTCGACGAGGTCGACGAGTCGAACCTCCAGCGCCAGATCATCCACAGCCAGGCCGACATCGGCCGCTCCAAGGCGGAGTCCGCCCGCGACAGCGTCAAGGGCATCAACCCGTACGTGAACGTGATCCTTCACGAGGAGCGGCTCGAGGCCGACAACGTGATGGACATCTTCAGCCAGTACGACCTGATCGTCGACGGCACGGACAACTTCGCGACCCGCTACCTGGTCAACGACGCGTGCGTGCTGCTGAACAAGCCGTACGTGTGGGGCTCCATCTACCGCTTCGACGGCCAGGCCTCGGTCTTCTGGTCCGAGCACGGCCCCTGCTACCGCTGCCTGTACCCGGAGCCCCCGCCGCCGGGCATGGTCCCCTCCTGCGCCGAGGGTGGCGTGCTGGGCGTGCTGTGCGCGTCCATCGGCTCCATCCAGGTCAACGAGGCCATCAAGCTGCTCGCGGGCATCGGTGAGCCGCTGCTCGGCCGCCTGATGATCTACGACGCCCTGGAGATGCAGTACCGCCAGGTCAAGGTCCGCAAGGACCCGAACTGCGCGGTCTGCGGCGAGAACCCGACCGTCACCGAGCTCATCGACTACGAGGCCTTCTGCGGCGTCGTCTCCGAGGAGGCCCAGGAGGCCGCCGCCGGCTCGACGATCACTCCCAAGCAGCTCAAGGAGTGGATCGACGACGGCGAGAACATCGACATCATCGATGTCCGCGAGATCAACGAGTACGAGATCGTCTCGATCCCCGGCGCCCGCCTGATCCCGAAGAACGAGTTCCTCATGGGTACCGCCCTGGAGAGCCTCCCGCAGGACAAGAAGATCGTCTTGCACTGCAAGACGGGTGTCCGCAGTGCGGAGGTCCTCGCGGTCCTGAAGTCCGCGGGCTTCGCCGACGCCGTCCACGTCGGCGGCGGCGTGATCGGCTGGGTCCACCAGATCGAGCCCGACAAGCCGGTCTACTGATCGACCTTCCCGCTGACCGGCGGGACACACGAGGCCCACGGCGCTGACCTGTTCAGAGCTGTGGGCCTCCGTGCGTCGCGCAGGAAACTGCGGTGTGGTGGCCGCTAGGAAGCGCAGACCTTGCCGTCCTCCGGCACCTTCCCCTGAAGCAGATACGCGTTCACCGCGGAGTCGACGCAGTCGCTCCCCTTCCCGTACGCGGAGTGGCCCTCGCCCTTCCACGTGAGCGTCACCCCCACGCCCTTGCCGAGTTCGTCCGCCATCTTGCGGGTGCCCTCGTAGGGCGTCGCCGGGTCGCCGGTGTTGCCGACCAGCAGGATCGGAGCCGCACCCGGCGCGCTGACCTCCGGGGTGTCGTACTGCCCGGCCACCGGCCAGTCGTGGCACCAGCCGGCCGTGTCCCAGCCGAGCATGGGCCCGAACACGGGCGAGACCTTCTCGAACCGCGGCAGCAGCTTCCTCGTCTCCTCGACCGTCGGCCGCTGCTTGTCGTCCAAGCACGATATGACCCGTTGCGAATGGGTCCCCGTGCTGTAGCGCCCCGATGCCTCGCGGTCGTTGTACTGGTCGGCGAGCGCCAGCAGTTCCGAGCCGTCGCCCCGCTCGGCCGCCTCCAGAGCACTGGTCAGGGTCGGCCAGCTCGCCTCGCTGTACAGCGGCCTGATGATGCCGGTGAGCGCGAGCGGCTCCGTGAGCTTGCGGGCCGAAGACGCGGGCAGCGGGCTCGCGTCGATCCGCTTCAGCAGGGCCACGATCTTCCGGGTGCCTTCTTCGGCGCCCTGGCCGGTGGACTCCAGGTAGTTGTCCAGCGCGCGCTGGAAGCCCCTGGCCTGGTTCTCGGCGTGCCCGGTGGCGTCCGCGCTCGGGTCGACGACCGCGTCCAGGATCATCCGCCCCACGGTGCCGGGGAACAAGTGGGCGTAGACGCCGCCGAGTTCGGTGCCGTAGGAGATGCCGAAGTAGTGCATCTGCTGGTCGCCGAGGACCTGGCGCATCAGGTCCATGTCGCGGGCCGTGTCGGTGGTCGACACATGCGCCATCAGTGTGCCCTCGGCCTTCTGGCAGCCCTTGCCGAAGGCCGCGGCGTCCTGGAAGTAGGCCGCCTCCTCGGCCGCCGTGTCCGGCGTGATGTCCACCGACTCGGAGGCCTGGATCTCCCTGTCGCTGCGGCAGCGCACGCCCTCACTGGCGCCCACCCCGCGCGGGTCGAAGCTCACCAGGTCGTACCGCTCGCCCAGTTCGGAGGCGCTGGTCGCGTACCAGGGCATCGTGGACACCCCCGAGCTGCCGGGGCCGCCGAAGTTGAACAGCAGCGAACCGATCCGGTCGTCGCCGGTCGCCTTGGTACGGATCAGCGCCAGGTCGATCGTCGTGCCGTCCGGCTTCGCCCAGTCCAGCGGCGTCTTGAGCGTCGCGCACTGCCACTCGTCGCCCGGCGCGGGGGAGTCCCTGGTCGCCTTGCACTTCCCCCAGCCGAGCTTCTGCGAGGTCAGGGAGGACGGCAACGGGGCCGCCGAGCCGGTGGAGGCCGCCGACGAAGCCGCGTCGCTCGTCCTGTCACCGGCCTGCGGGCCGTCGGACGACCCGCCACTGCACCCGGTCGCCAGCAGCGCGGCAGCGGCCGCCACGGCCGTCCACCGTACGAAACGCGTCATGTCGCTTACCCCCTCGCAGGCCGTCCGCGCTGTGCCGCGGATGGCGGTCAGGCCATAGTAGGCGGATCACGAAACGGCCGTAGCGGCCTGTGGATAACTCTCTGACCTGCGGATTCATACGGGCCGATACGGTCTCAGGAGCAGACCGTGCCGGCCGCCGGCACCTTCCCGTCCAGCAGATAGCCGTTCACCGCGTCCTGCACGCACTTGTTCTTGCTGTCGTAGGCCCCGTGCCCCTGCCCCTTGTACGTCAGCTCGACGCCCACGCCCTTGCCGAGCGCCTGCGCCATCTTCCGCGCGCCCTCGTACGGAGTGGCCGGGTCGCCCGTGTTGCCCACGACGAGGATCGGTGCCGAACCGGGCGCGCTGACGTCGGGATGGTCGGCGGCGCCGGGCTCGGCCCAGTCGGTGCAGCTGAGCATGGACCAGGCGAGGAAGTCGCCGAACAGGTTCGAGGCGGACCGGAACTCGGGCAGCTTCCGCTGCACGTACTCGGGGGTGTACCGCGGCTTGTCGTCGGCGCAGTTGATCGAGATGTTGGCGGCGTGGATGTTGCTGTACTCGCCGTTCTCACTGCGCCCGTTCATCGAGTCGGACAGCAGCATCAGGATCCTGCCGTTGCCGTCGTACGCCTCCTCGAGAGCCTGGGTGAGGATGGGCCAGTAGTCCTGCGAGTACAGAGCCTGCGCGACGCCGTTGGTCGCGGCCGACTGGGTCAGCCTGCGCGGGAAGATCCCCTCGATCGGCGTGCTGTCGAGGTCCTTCAGCAGCTTCGCGATGCGGTCCTTCACGTCCTGGGCGGTGTCGCCGATCGGGCAGTCCTCGACCTTGGAGGTGCAGTCGGCGGCGAAGTTGTCGAGCGCGAGCTGGAATCCCGCGGCCTGCCCGAGGGCCCCCTGCTCGGAGGTCTGCGTCGGGTCCACCACCGCGTCGAAGACGGCACGGCCGACCTTGTCGGGGAACAGATGGGCGTAGACGCCGCCGAGTTCGGTGCCGTAGGAGATGCCGAAGTAGTGCAGTTTGTCGTCGCCGAGGACCTGGCGCATCAGGTCCATGTCGCGGGCCGCGTCGGTGGTGCGCACCCGCGGCAGCATCTCTTCGGACTTCTTCTCGCAGGCCGCGTTGAACTCCTTGGTGTTGTCCACCAGTTCGGTCCGCTCGGCGGTGTCGTCCGGCGTGGAGTCCTGCTGGAAGTAGGCGTCGAGCCGCTGGTCGTCCTCGCACAGCACGGGCTCGCTGCGGCCGACCCCGCGCGGGTCGAAGCTCACCAGGTCGTAGCGGGTGCGCAGCTTCTCGTAGTCGTTGCCGAAGGCGGGCAGGGCGGTGACGCCCGAGCCGCCGGGTCCGCCGAAGTTGTAGATCAGCGAGCCGATGCGCCGGTTCTCGGGGCCGCTCGCCTTCACCCGGATCAGCTCGATGTCGATCGTGTCGCCCTTGGGATCGGGCCAGTCGAGGGGCGCCTTCATCGTGGCGCACTGCCAGGTGCCGTCGTCCGGCAGCGGGGACGGGCTGCCCTCGCCGCCCTGCGCCTGGGAGGGGGCCGGACAGTCCTTCCAGCTCAGTTCCTGCGCCGTCAGATCCTCGCCGTTCCCGGAGTCGTCGTCGCTGCAACCCGCCAGCAGGAAGGGCAGCAGCAGGGCGGTGGCGGTCAGGGCAGCGGCGCGCATCCGGGGAGGCTTCGGCATGGTCCCATCCTGGGGTCGTACGTGGTGGGGCGCTCGGGGCACGGGCCGTACGAGGTACCGCCGCGCCTCACCTTCCGTGCCCTGACAACGTACGGCGACCGGGTCCCCGTACGCCAAGTCCCGGCCGCCCTCTCGTACGCCCCCTCGCGCTACAGCGCGCCCTTGCGGCTCAGGTGGTTGAAGGCCAGCCAGCCCGGCAGCACCGGCAGCCACAGCGTCAGCAGACGGAACAGCAGCACCGAGGGCGCGGCGACCTCGCTGGGCAGGCCCACGGCGATCAGACCGACGGTCAGGGTCGCCTCCACCGCGCCCACACCGCCCGGGGTCGGGGCGGCGGAGCCGAGCGCGTTGCCCGCGAGGAAGACGACGGCGACGCTGGCGATGCTCAGCGAGGTCCCCTCGCTGCCGAACGCCCGGATCGACGCGTCCAGGCACATCACGAAGCAGGCGGTCAGCAGCAGCATGCCGCCGATGCCGGTGACCAGCTTCTGCGGCCGCTGGAGCACGTCGAGCATGCGCGGCACGACACCCGCGAACAGCGACCTCACGCGCGTGACGACGAATTTGCGCAGGAACGGCACCGAGGTCACCACGAGCACCAGCACCGCCACCGTCAGCAGACCCGCGATGACGGTGCGGGACGGCGACAGCGACGGTGTCTTCTCGGTGCCGGTCAGATAGCCGAAGGACAGCAGCATCAGGATGTGACAGCCGAGCCCGAACAGCTGCGACGCGCCCACGCTCGCCACCGCGAGCCCCGGCCGCACTCCCGCGCGCTGAAGGAAGCGCGTGTTCAGGGCGACGCCACCGACCGCGGCCGGCGCGACGATCTTCACGAACGACCCGGCGACCTGCGCCGACACGGTCCGCCGGAACGGCACCCGCTCGGGCACGAACCCCAGCAGGGCCATGGCCGCCGCGAAGTAGCTGGCCGCCGAGAACAGCACGGCCGCCGCCACCCAGCCCCACTGGGCGTTGGCGATGAGCGGGCCGAACTCGATGTGGGTGAGCTGCGTCAGCAGGAAGTACGCGCCGATGGCGCCGGCGATGAGACTGATCAGCGTGCGCGGCCGCACCCGCTCCAGCCGGGCCGGCTCGACCGGTGCCTGCGGCCTGATGAGCAGCACCTCGTGGCGGATCAGCGTGAGGAGATCCTCCTCGCGCGCCTCGTCCAGGGCGTCGTCGATGGCCCGCTTCTCGGCCCGCGCCTGCGCCCGTACGGTCTTCTTGTCCGGCTTGTCGAGTGTGACCCCGGTGTCGGCCGAGGCCTCCTCGCTGCGGGCGTGCTTGGCCTGCCGGGACGCCTCCACTACGGCGTCGCGCTCGCGCTGGGCACGCTCGCGGGCCAGTCGGCGCAGCGTCGCGCGCGTGGAGCGGCTCAGCGCGATCGGCTGGAGCATCGGCAGACAGTCGGCCACGGCGTCGGGGCCGAGCACGCCCACCGCCGAGGCCACCGCGCGCTCCGCGCCGACGCGCAGGCCGAGTGTCACCAGCAGCTGGGAGATGTCCATGCGCAGCAGCAGACTGTTGGCCGCGATCTCACCGATGCGCAGATCGGTGATGATCACCTTGCCGGAACGATCCACCAAAATCGCGTCACCCACGAGCCTGCGATGCGCGATCCGCCGCGACTGCAACGCCTGGACCTGGCGCCAGGTGTCGCGCAACAGGTCGTCGGTGATCTCGTCGTCCGACAGCGAGTCCAGGGTGTGGCCGCCGGTGTGCTCGTAGACCAGCATCACGGCGTCCGGGCCCAGCTCGGAGGTGGCGATCAGCTTGGGCGCGTTGGCGCCGGCCGCGATGGCCGCGTAGGCGAGGAGCGCCTCCTGCTCCAGGGCCTGGCGCAGCGACTGGAGGCTGGAGCGGGTGGCGAAGCCGCGCAGCGTCAGATTGCGCCACGCGCGGTAGAAGAAGCCCTGAGCCTGCTGCTCCCGGTCGACCACCGTCACATCCAGCGGCGGGCCGTCCTCGAGGGTGACGAAGTAGCGCCGGCCGCGGTCGCCGCTCTCCTCGGAGACCTCCTCGCGGGCCGCGCTCACCGGGCGGAAGCCGACGTGCCTGAGGCCCGCCATCAGCGTCCGTCCCGTGGGCCGGACGTTGGGCGAGCCGACCGCGTACAGCGTGCCGTAGGCGACGGTCCAGCCGATCAGCAGCGTCAGGATGATCGAGAACGGCGTGGTGTAGCCGGTGACCAGCATGGAGAACGCGTACAGGACCAGGACCGCCCACAGCACCGCACGCCAGCGGGGTCTGCGGGACATGCCCACGGCCGTCATGTACGCGATGACCGGCGCGAGGTAGCCGTGCACGGGGTCGGTGAGGGAGCCGACGTCGCCGGGCGAGGGCTGGGTGAGGGCGTCCCGGATGGAGTCGGGTGCGCCTCGCGCGACCCACAGGTCGGTGGCGAGTGTCACACCGTGCGCGAGGACCGCCGCGAGGACGCCGTCGGCGATGCGCAGTCCGTCCCGCTTGATCAGCCGCTCGATCGCGAATGCGACCGGCACCAGCAGGATCGCGATGCTGGACACCAGCCCGGCGATCTTGCTGAACAAGTCGGGCGCCTGCCCGGTGCCCTTGTTGATGTCCTGTTCAAGACCCGAGGTCGTCCCGTGCGCGAACGCGGCGATCGCGAGGAGCAGGGCGATGCCGAGCACGCCCACCAGGAGCCGCATCAGGTCGGACGGACGGTGCACGCGCGCGGGAAGCAGCGGTTCGTCGCCCTCGACCTCGTCCACGGGCACCTCGTCGAGTTCGAGGTCGGGGCCGCCTTTGCCCTCGACGGCCGTGCGGCCGGCGTCGCTCGGGTCGGCGCCCTTGCCGACCTCGTGCTTCGTGCCGTCGTCGCTCTCGCCGGGGTCCTTCTTGGCGGCGTTCACGGTGTCAGGGCGCGACGAAGCGTCAGAGGTGCTTTCCGCGTCCTCCGGGTGCGCACCCTGCTGCTTCATCGTCTCTTCTTGATCTCGTATCACCAGTCACCGCCCGCACGATGGTGGCATGCTCCACCGACACACGGGGGCATCAGGGTGCAAATGCGGGGGCGCACAGTCTGCCCGAAGCGCCGCCCCGGGGCGAGGGATACGCACAGTGGCGAGCGCGTCACATTGTCGGTGCCGTGGGGCAGGATGGGGCGGATGAGCGAGGAGAGTCTTCCGGACGATGCCCGTCCACCCCATGACGACGCCCGTCCGGAGTACGCCGATGTCCCTCGGGAGGACGCCGACGAGCTGCCGGCGTACGCCGAGCGGGTCCTCGATGTCACCGAGCTGATCCCGCCGGGGCGCGTCATGACGTACGGGGACGTCGCCGAGTGGCTGGAGGAGGGCGGCCCCCGGCAGGTCGGCCGTGTCATGGCCCTCTATGGGGGAGCCGTTCCGTGGTGGCGCGTGGTCCGCTCGGACGGCGCCCTGCTGCCCGGCCACGAGCTCAGAGCGCTGGAGCACTACCGGGCGGAGGGCACGCCCCTGAAGGAGGCGAGCAGGGCCGCCGAGAGCCACCTGCCACGCCTGGACATGAAGCGGGCGCGGTGGGACGGCGGCGGACGCGCACAGGGTCACACCTGACAGCTTCCGCCATCCGACCGCCCGCCGTGTGACCTGTGATCCGTACGGGGGAAAGAGGGCACGTCCGTGGCATGACGTACGTTCGTGAGGCGAGGGACGCACGTGCCACGAGTGCCCCGAGGGATGAATCGGAAGCCCTGCTTCCGCACCGCCCCTCGGCGTAGCGTCGGCTGCATGTGACCCCCTCATCCCGCGGCCACCGCCCTCCACGCGCGAGGGGCGAACCACCAGCACACCCACCAGGACCGGCGAACCACGTGAGCTCCTCTTTCTCCACCAGGCGCCTGTCGCACCCACAGGTGCGACAGGGGGCCCGTGGCGCTTACCGGCTGGTGCGTACCCCTGCGGTGCGAACGGTTCCCCCTCGTCTGGACGCCGCACAGCGTGCCGTGGTTGACCACGACACCGGCCCACTGCTCGTCCTCGCAGGTCCGGGCACCGGCAAGACCACCACGCTCGTCGAGTCGGTGGGGGCGCGCATCGCCCGCGGCGGGGACCCCGAGCGCATCCTGGTGTTGACGTTCAGCCGCAAGGCCGCGGTGGAACTGCGCGACCGCATGGCCCTGCGCATCGGGGCGGCCCGCGCGCCCCGGGCGACGACGTTCCACTCGTTCTGCTACGCCCTGGTCCGCGCCCACCAGGACAGCGACCTCTTCACGGAGCCGCTGCGGCTGCTGTCCGGCCCCGAGCAGGACGTGACCGTGCGTGAGCTGCTCGCGGGCCAGCCCGACCTGGAGCGGCTCGGACTCGCCCATGTGCGCTGGCCGGACGAACTGCGCGCCTGCCTGACCACACGCGGCTTCGCCGACGAGGTTCGCGCGGTCCTCGCCCGCAGCCGCGAGCTGGGCCTCGCCCCCGACGCCCTGGACGCCTTCGCCCGCCGTATCGGCCGCCCCGACTGGCGCGCCGCGGCCGCCTTCCTCGCCGAGTACCTCGACGTGCTCGACATGCAGGGCGTGCTCGACTACGCCGAACTGGTCCACCGCGCCGTACTCCTCGCCCGCCGCCCCGAGTCCGCCGCGCGACTCGCCGCGCAGTACGACGCCGTGTACGTCGACGAGTACCAGGACACCGATCCGGCGCAGGTACGGCTGCTGCGCGCCCTCGCCGGCGACGGCCGCGCCCTGGTCGCCTTCGGTGACCCCGACCAGTCGATCTACGCGTTCCGGGGCGCCGACGTGAACGGCATCCTGGAGTTCCCGCACGCCTTCCCACGCGCGGACGGCCGCCCCGCGCCCGTCGAGGTCCTGCGCACCTCCCGCCGCTCCGGCACCGGCCTGCTGGCCGCGACCCGGTTGCTGACCCAGCGCATGCCGCTCACCCGGCTCCCGGCGGAGAAGGTACGCGCCCACCGCGAGCTCGCCCCGGTCCGCGAAGGCGGCCGCGTCGAGGTCTTCACCTACCCGACGCCCGGCACCGAACTGGACAACATCGCCGACATCCTGCGCCGCGCCCACCTGGAGGACGGCGTGCCCTGGGGCGAGATGGCCGTACTGGTGCGTGCGGGGGCGCGCACGATCCCGACGGTGCGCCGTGCGCTCACGGCCGCCGGGGTGCCCCTGGACATCGACGGCGACGATCTGCCGCTGCGCCATGAGCCGGCCGTCGCACCCCTGCTGACGGCGTTGCGGGCGGTGGCGACGGCGGAGGCTGCGGTACGTGCCGGGGAGGAGGCTTCGGCCGAGGAGTCGGGGGAGCCAGCGGAGCCGGGGGCGCCGGAGGAACCGGATCGGCCGGACTCGGATGGGCCGGAGGAGCCAGAACCGCAGGGCGAGCCGGAACCGCAGGGCGAGCCGGAACCGCAGGGCGAGCCCGAGCCGGCCTGGCTCGACACCGAGACCGCACTCACCCTGCTCGCCTCCCCCCTCGCCGGCATGGACGCCGCCGACCTTCGCCGGCTCGGCCGCGCCCTGCGCGAGGAGGAGCGGGCCGCGGGCAACGCCCTGCCGCCGCCCTCCGACGACCTGCTCGCGCGGGCGCTGGCCGAGCCGGAGCGGCTCGCGGTGCACGACCCCACGTACGCGCGTGGCGCCCAGCGGCTCGGCGCGCTGCTCCGCAAGGCCCGTGAGCGCCTCGCCGGCGGCGGTACGGCCGAGGAGGCGCTGTGGGACCTGTGGGAGGGCACACCGTGGCCCACCCGCCTGGAGCGCGCCGCCCGCCGCGGCGGCGCCGCCGGACGCAACGCCGACCGCGATCTGGACGCCGTATGCGCACTGTTCGCGACGGCCGCCCGCGCGGAGGAACGCACCGGTGGCCGGGGCACCCTGAACTTCCTGGAGGAGATCCAGGCCGAGGACATCGCCGCCGACACCCTCACGCGGCGTGCCGTACGCCCCGACGCCGTGCGCCTGATGACCGCGCACCGCTCCAAGGGCCTCGAATGGCGCCTGGTCGTCGTCGCGGGCGTCCAGGAGGGCCTGTGGCCGGACCTGCGCCGCCGCGGCTCCCTCCTGGAGGCCGACCGCATCGGCCGCGACGGACTCGCCGAGCCGCTCACCCCGGGGGCGCTGCTGGCAGAGGAGCGCCGCCTGTTCTACGTCGCCGCCACACGCGCGCGTGAGCGTCTGGTCGTCACGGCGGTGAAGGCACCGGCCGACGACGGCGACCAGCCCTCCCGCTTCCTGACCGAACTCGGTGTGGAGCCGAGGGACGTGACGGGCCGCCCGCGCCGCCCGCTGGCCGTAGCCGCGCTCGTCGCCGAACTGAGGGCGACGACGGTCGACCCGCGCGCGTCGGACACCCTCAGGGAGGCCGCGGCCCGCCGACTGGCCCGGCTGGCGGCGCTCGCTGACGAGGACGGCCGCCCGCTGGTCCCCGCGGCGCACCCCTACCGCTGGTGGGGCATGTTCGAGCCGACCGAGTCCAAGGTGCCGCTGCGGGGCCGCGACCAGCCCGTCGTCCTCTCGGGAAGCGCCCTCGACCAGCTCGCCAACACCTGCGCCCTCCAATGGTTCCTGGGCCGCGAGGTGAAGGCCGACGCGCCCGCCACCGTCGCCCAGGGCTTCGGCAACGTGGTGCACGTCCTCGCCGACGAAGTCGCATCCGGACACACCCCGGCCGACCTCGACGTCCTCATGGAGCGCCTCGACTCCGTGTGGAACGCGCTGGCCTTCGACGCGCCGTGGAAGTCGGCCCAGGAGAAGGGCAACGCGCGCGTGGCGCTCGAACGCTTCCTGAAGTGGCACGTGATGGACCGCACGGGGCGCACACCGGTGGCGAGCGAGCACGACTTCGACGTCACCTTGGCGGCCGGGGACTTCGAGGTGCGCATCCGCGGCCAGATGGACCGCGTCGAGGCCGACGGCGAAGGACGCGCCTACGTGGTCGACTTCAAGACCGGCAAGCAGGCACCCAGCGCGGCCGAGGTGGCCCGCCACCCCCAGCTCGCCGTCTATCAGCTCGCCGTCCGCGAGGGCGCCGTCGACGACGCCTTCGACGGTGTGCACCCCGAGCCGGGCGGCGCCGAACTCGTCCAACTGCGCCAGGGCGCCGCCAAGCGGGACGGCGGCGAGACGCTGCCCAAGGTGCAGGGGCAGGAGCCGCTGGACGGCCCGGAGGGGGAGTGGGTCGGCGATCTGCTGGCCACGGCCGCGGGCAAGGTCCTCGACGAGCGGTTCACACCCAATGCGGGACAACACTGCACGCACTGCGCGTTCCGGGCATCGTGCAGCGCGCGGCCCGAAGGACGGCACGTGGTCGAGTGACACACCGTCAGTATTCGGAGTGACCGATCGCACCACCCGTGCTGACCTGCGCTTCCTACGGCCCGAAGGGCTGTCCGGCATCGAGTGTCAGTGCCCGCCGCTAGCCTCTCTGAGATGTCCGCCCGTATCATCGATCCCGAGCAGCTCAAGGAGCTCCTCGGCATCCCGTTCACTCCGGAGCAGACGGCGTGCATCACCGCGCCGCCCGCCCCGCAGGTGATCGTGGCCGGAGCCGGATCGGGCAAGACGACGGTGATGGCGGCCCGTGTGGTGTGGCTGGTCGGCACCGGCCAGGTCGCCCCCGAGCAGGTCCTCGGCCTGACCTTCACCAACAAGGCCGCCGGTGAACTCGCCGAGCGCGTCCGCAAGGCGCTCGTCAGAGCCGGCGTCACCGACCCCGACGTCATCGACCCGGACAACCCGCCCGGCGAGCCGGTGATCTCCACGTACCACGCCTTCGCGGGCCGCCTGCTGACCGACCACGGCCTGCGCATCGGCCTCGAACCGACCTCCCGGCTGCTCGCCGACGCCACCCGCTACCAGCTCGCCGCACGCGTGCTGCGCGAGGCCCCGGGCCCCTACCCGGCCCTCACCCGCTCCTTCGCCGACCTCGTCAGCGACCTCCTCAACCTCGACGCCGAACTCGCCGAGCACCTCGTACGGCCCGAGGCCCTGCGCGCGCACGACGCCGCACTGCTGCTCACCCTTCGGGGCGCCAAGCTCACCAACGCCGACCTGCGCAAGGTCCCCGAAGCGGCGGCGGCCCGGCGCGAACTCGCCGACCTCGTGGTCCGCTACCGCGCCGCCAAACGCGAACGGGACCTGCTCGACTTCGGCGACCAGATCGCCCTGTCGGCACAGCTCGCCAAGATCCCCGAAGTGGGCCGCATCCTGCGCGACGAGTTCCGTGTGGTCCTGCTGGACGAGTACCAGGACACCTCCGTCGCCCAACGCGTCCTCCTGGCAGGCCTGTTCGGCGAAGGCACCGGCCACCCGGTGACCGCCGTCGGCGACCCCTGCCAGGCGATCTACGGCTGGCGCGGCGCCTCCGTCGCCAACCTCGACGACTTCCCCGAGCACTTCGCCCACGCCGACGGCCGCCCCGCCACCCGCCAGGCGCTCAGCGAGAACCGCCGCAGCGGCGGCCGCCTCCTCGACCTCGCCAACGGCCTCGCGGAGCCCCTGCGCGCCATGCACGCGGGCGTGGAGGCCCTGCGCCCGGCCCCCGGAGCCGAGCGTGACGGCACCGTCCGCTGCGCGCTGCTGCCCACCCACGCCGAGGAGATCGACTGGATCGCCGACTCCGTCGCCCACCTCGTGAACACCGGCAAGGCACCCGCCGAGATCGCCGTCCTGTGCCGTACGGCCACCGACTTCGCCGAGATCCAGGGCGCGCTCGTCGCCCGCGACATCCCGGTCGAGGTGGTCGGCCTGTCCGGGCTGCTCCATCTGCCCGAGATCGCCGACCTGGTCGCCGTCTGCGAGGTCCTCCAGGACCCCGGCGCCAACGCCTCCCTGGTCCGCCTGCTCACCGGCCCCCGCTGGCGCATCGGCCCGCGCGACCTCGCCCTCCTGGGGCGCCGCGCACGGATGCTGGTGTCCCACGCGCGCGTGGACGGCGACGACGACCCCGACCGCCGGCTCGCCGAAGCCGTCGAGGGGGTCGACCCCGCCGAGGTGATCTCGCTCGCGGACGCCCTCGACACGTTCCTGGAGACGCCCCTGGACGGCGACGGGGACCACGACGGGCTGCCCTTCTCGCCGGACGCGCGCGTGCGGTTCGCCCGCCTGGCCACCGAACTGCGCGACCTGCGCCGCTCCCTGTCCGACCCGCTGATGGACGTCCTGCACCGAGTCCTCGCCGCCACCGGCCTGGAAGTGGAGCTGTCGGCGTCCCCGCACGCGCTGGCCGCCCGCCGCCGCGAGACCCTGTCCAACTTCCTCGACATCGCCGCCTCCTTCGCGGCCGGTGACAACGAGGCGACCCTGCTCGCCTTCCTCGGCTTCCTGCGCACCGCCGCCCAGTACGAGAAGGGCCTCGACAACGCCCTCCCGGGCGGCGAGAACACCGTCAAGGTGCTCACCGCGCACAAGTCCAAGGGCCTGGAGTGGGACGTCGTCGTCGTCCCCGGCCTGGTCACCGGCACCTTCCCCAGCACGCAGGGCCGCGAGAAGTGGACCGCCCAGGCCAAGGTGCTCCCGCACGAACTGCGCGGCGACACCGACACCCTCCCCGACGTCGCCTCCTGGGACTCCCGCGGCCTGAAGGCCTTTCAGGACGCCATGAAGGACCACCAGCACACCGAGGAACTCCGCCTCGGCTACGTCACCTTCACCCGCCCCCGCTCCCTGCTCCTCGGCTCCGGCCACTGGTGGGGCCCCACCCAGAAGAAACCCCGCGGCCCCTCCGACTTCCTGCACGCCCTGTACGACCACTGCGCCGCCGGGTACGGCGAGATCGAGGCGTGGGCGGACGAGCCGGCCGAGGGCGAGGAGAACCCGGCCCTGCACCGGGACACCGCCGACCAGCTCTGGCCCCTGCCCCTCGACGAGGCCGCCCTGACCCGACGCCGAGCGGCAGCCGAGACGGTCCTCGCCCACCTGGAGAACCTCGCCTCCCACGAGGACGGCCACCCGGCCGCGACGCACGACCCGGACGAGTACGACGACCCGCAATGGCCTGCGCCGCCGGAGGACGACGAACCACTCCCCGAGGACTTCTCCGACCAGGACGACCCCTTCGAGGAAGACGACGACTGGGACTCCTGGACCACCGACCGCCCGGACCGCCCGGACCGCCCGACCATCCCGCACCAGGCGACACCCCCGCAGCCCCCCGCATCCCCGCAGCACCCGGCCCGCCCACATCCCACGGAAGCGGAACCCCTCACCCCGGAGGAGGCCCGCACCATCGCCTCCTGGGACCGCGACCTCGACGCCCTCACCGGGGAGCTGCTGCGCGCCCGCGCGAGCGTCACGGACGTACCCCTGCCCGCGTCACTGACCGCGTCCCAGCTGCTGCGCCTGGCCGCCGACCCGGACGGGTTCGCGCAGGAACTCGCGCGCCCCATGCCGCGCCCCCCACAACCCGCCGCACGTCGAGGCACCCGATTCCACGCCTGGGTGGAGGCCCGCTTCGAAGAGCTGACGCTGCCCCTGCTGGAGCCGGAGGACCTCCCCGGCAGCGAGGCCGAGATCGCCGACGAGCGGGACCTGGAAGCCCTCAAGGACGCCTTCGAGCGCACCGAATACGGGCACCGCACGCCGTACCGGGTCGAGGCCCCGTTCCAGCTCGCGATCGCCGGCCGCGTCGTACGGGGCCGTATCGACGCCGTCTACAAGACCGGCGACGGCGACGGGGCGACGTACGAGATCGTCGACTGGAAGACCAACCGCACCCGCACCGCCGACCCGCTCCAGCTCGCCCTGTACCGGCTCGCCTGGGCCGAGCAGCAGGGCGTACCCCCGGAATCGGTCGACGCCGCGTTCCTGTACGTCCGCAGCGGCGAAGTCGTACGCCCGGACGACCTGCCGGGCCGGGCGGTCCTGGAGCGGCTGCTGACCGAGGAGCCGGTCACCGAGATGAACTGTGAGGAACCGCCCAACCAGGATGTCGGTGCGGGCCGATAGGCTCGTGACCATGAGCCAGACCCCGGACAGCGCCGTCCGCACGTACATCGAGCAGCACCGTGCCGCCTTCCTCGACGACCTCGCCGAATGGCTGCGCATCCCCTCCGTGTCGGCCCAGCCCGACCACGCGCCCGACGTACGCCGCAGCGCCGACTGGCTCGCCGCCAAGCTCACCGAGACCGGCTTCCCGACCACCGAGGTCTGGCCGACCGAGGGCGCGCCCGCGGTCTTCGCCGAGTGGCCCTCCGACGACCCCCAGGCACCCACCGTCCTCGTCTACGGCCACCATGACGTGCAGCCCGCCGCCCGCGAGGACGGCTGGGACAGCGACCCCTTCGAGCCCGCCGTCCGCGAAGGACGCCTCTACGCGCGCGGGGCGGCCGACGACAAGGGCCAGGTGTTCTTCCACACACTCGGCGTCCGCACCCACC
Source organism: Streptomyces sp. NBC_01092 (assembly GCF_045039535.1). NCBI lineage: Bacteria > Bacillati > Actinomycetota > Actinomycetes > Kitasatosporales > Streptomycetaceae > Streptomyces > Streptomyces sp. NBC_01092. The sequence continues at coordinate 7,038,843 of NZ_CP108659.1, forward strand.
TCGCCACCACCGGCCGCAGCACCCCCGCCGTCAACCTGAAGCTGCTCATCGAGGGCGAGGAGGAGTCCGGCTCCCCGCACTTCCGCGCGCTCGTCGAGGAGCACGCGCAGCGGCTCGCGGCCGACGCCGTGATCGTGTCCGACACCGGCATGTGGGCCGAGGACACCCCCACCGTGTGCACCGGCATGCGCGGCCTCGCCGAGTGCGAAATCCGGCTGTACGGCCCCGACCAGGACATCCACTCCGGCTCCTTCGGCGGCGCCGTCCCCAACCCCGCGACCGCCGCCGCCCGCCTCGTCGCCGCCCTGCACGACGAGCACGCACGCGTAGCCGTCCCCGGCTTCTACGACGGCGTCGTCGAGCTCACCGACCGCGAGCGCGACCTCTTCGCCGAGCTGCCCTTCGACGAGGCGCGATGGCTGCGCACCGCCAAGTCGTACGCCACCCACGGCGAGGCCGGCCTCACCACCCTGGAGCGCATCTGGGCCCGCCCGACCGCCGAGGTCAACGGCATCGGCGGCGGCTACCAAGGCCCCGGCAGCAAGACGATCATCCCGTCCTCCGCCATGGTGAAGCTCTCCTTCCGGCTCGTCGCCGGACAGGACCCCCAGCACATCGAGAAGGCCGTCCGCGCCTGGACCGCCGACCAGGTGCCCGCCGGGATCCGCTGCGAGATCACCTTCACCGGGTCCACGCGCCCGTGCCTGACCCCACTGGACCACCCGGCCCTGCAGTCCGTCGCACGCGCCATGGGCCGCGCCTTCGAAGGGCCCGTCCGCTTCACACGCGAAGGCGGCTCGGGACCCGCGGCCGACCTCCAGGACGTCCTCGGCGCCCCCGTGCTCTTCCTCGGCATCTCCGTCCCCTCCGACGGCTGGCACGCCCCGAACGAGAAGGTCGAGCTGGACCTGCTCCTCAAGGGCGTCGAAACCACCGCCTACCTGTGGGGCGACCTGGCCGCGAACTGGCGCCATGCGCCCTGAGCCACCGGGGCCGTCCGGAGCGGCATCACGCGCGGGGCACACTGGACAGGCCGTCCCGCACCACCGAGCCCTGCCGCACCCGGCCCCCTCCCGCCATACGTCCCGCCGATCCGCCCGCCGAAGCACACCGTTCCACTGGGGGAGTTGGAAGCACCCGTGACCACCTGGACCGACCACACCGCCGACCGACCCATCTCGCTCACCGCCCCGAGCGGCATCGACCGCGCCGCCCACCACCGCCTCGACGAGGCCTGGCTCGCGGCAGCGTGGAGCCACCCCACAACCCGCTGCTTCGTGGTCTCCGGCGGCCAGGTCCTCATCGACGAGACGGCGGACGGCCGCACCGAACTCGTCATGACCCCCTCCTTCGAGGCCCCCCTCACCGAGGCACACCGCTACTTCCTCGGCATCGACGACGACGGCGTCAGCTACTTCGCCCTCCAGAAGGACGCGCTGCCCGGCCGCATCGACCAGTCCGCCCGCGCGGCCGGCCTGCGCGAGGCAGGCCTGCTGCTGTCGCCACGCGACACCGGCCTGATGGTGCACGCCGTCGGCCTGGAGAACTGGCAGCGCACCCACCGCTTCTGCTCCCGCTGCGGCGAGCGCACCGTGATCGCCGCGGCCGGGCACATCCGCCGCTGCCCCGCCTGCGGCGCCGAGCACTACCCGCGCACCGACCCCGCCGTGATCATGGCCGTCACCGACGAGGACGACCGCATCCTCCTCGGCCGCCAGGTCCACTGGCCCGAAGGCCGCTTCTCGACGCTCGCCGGCTTCGTCGAGCCCGGCGAGTCCATCGAGCAGACGGTGCGCCGCGAGGTCTTCGAGGAGGCCGGAATCACCGTCGGGCAGGTCGAGTACGTCGCCAGCCAACCCTGGCCCTTCCCGTCCAGCCTCATGCTCGGCTTCATGGCCCGCGCCACCTCCACCGACGTCAACGTCGACGGTGACGAGATCCACGAGGCCCGCTGGTTCTCCCGCGAGGAACTGCGTGCCGCCTTCGACTCCGGCGAGGTCCTGCCGCCGTACGGCATCTCCATCGCGGCACGCCTGATCGAGCTCTGGTACGGCAAGCCACTGCCGACGAGGAGCTTCGTCTGACAGGACGCACGACAAGAAGGCGGCCCCTGAAGCGCCTCAGGGACCGCCTTCCACAACCGCGCCGACAGGCGCGGTCAGACGCTGACCTTCTGCTTGACCTGAGCCAGCGACGGGTTCGTCAGCGTCGAACCGTCGGCGAAAAGCACGGTCGGGACCGTCTGGTTTCCGCCATTCGCCTTCTCGACGAACGCGGCGGACTCGGGGTCCTGCTCGATGTTGATCTCCGTGTACGCGATGCCCTCGCGATCCAGCTGCTTCTTCAGCCGCTGGCAGTATCCGCACCAGGTGGTGCTGTACATCGTCACAGTGCCCTGCATGGCTCGCGCGCTCCTCTGATGGCTCGGGGAAACAGGTCTTCCGGAGGGGGAACGCACGCGACCGGGCCGCCATTCCCACCCGGGGTATGCCCCGCCACGTGACGCCTGCCGCATTAGTACGACTATCAATGCCTGCCTGTGGACAACCGGCACAGCCGTCTCCGGCGACCTGGCAGCATGGCCATGTGACAGCAGCAACGCACTCCACCCTCTTCCCGCAGGCACCGGACTCGGCCGACGCGGTGCTCGAAGGGCTCGACCCCGAGCAGCGCGAGGTGGCCACCGCCCTGCACGGTCCCGTGTGCGTGCTCGCAGGCGCCGGCACCGGCAAGACCCGGGCCATCACCCACCGCATCGCCTACGGGGTACGGGCCGGCATCCTCCAGCCCTCCAGCGTGCTCGCCGTCACCTTCACCAACCGCGCCGCCGGCGAGATGCGCGGCCGACTGCGCCAGCTCGGCGCCGCCGGAGTCCAGGCCCGCACCTTCCACTCGGCCGCCCTGCGCCAGCTCCAGTACTTCTGGCCGAAAGCGGTCGGCGGCTCCATGCCCCGGCTCGTCGACCGCAAGATCCAGCTCGTCGCCGACGCGGCCGCCGCCTGCCGCATCCGCCTCGACCGGGGCGAGCTGCGGGATGTCACCGGCGAGATCGAATGGTCCAAGGTCACCCAGACCGTCCCCGCCGACTACGCGCCCGCCGCCGCGAAAGCAGGCCGCGAAGCCCCCCGCGACCCGGCCGAGATCGCCCAGATCTACAACGTCTACGAGGACCTCAAGCGGGACCGCTCCGTCATGGACTTCGAGGACGTCCTGCTGCTCACCGTCGGCATCCTCCAGGACCGCCACGACATCGCCGACCAGGTCCGCTCCCAGTACCAGCACTTCGTCGTCGACGAGTACCAGGACGTCAGCCCGCTCCAGCAGCGCCTGCTGGAGCTGTGGCTCGGCGAGCGGGACAACCTGTGCGTGGTCGGAGACGCCAGCCAGACGATCTACTCGTTCACAGGCGCAACCCCCGACCATCTGCTCGACTTCCGCACCCGCCACCCCGGAGCCACCGTCGTCAAGCTCGTCCGCGACTACCGCTCCACCCCCCAGGTCGTCCACCTCGCCAACGGCCTGCTCGCCCAGGCCCGCGGCCGCGCCGCCGACCACCGCCTGGAGCTCATCTCCCAACGCGACCCCGGCCCCGAACCCGTCTACACCGAGCACACCGACGAGCCCGCCGAGGCCGAAGGCGCCGCCCGCCGCATCCGCGAACTCATGGACGCCGGCGTCCCGGCCAGTGAGATCGCCATCCTGTTCCGGACGAACTCCCAGTCCGAGACCTACGAACAGGCCCTCGCCGACGCGGGCGTCCCCTACCAGCTGCGCGGCGCCGAGCGCTTCTTCGACCGCCCCGAAGTACGCAAGGCGGGCATCGCCCTGCGCGGCGCGGCCCGCTTCGGCGGCAACGACGCCCTCCTCGACGACGTCGTCGACCTGCCCTCCCAGGTCCGTGCCGTGCTGTCGGGGGAGGGCTGGACCACCGAGCCCCCGGCCGGCTCCGGCGCCGTCAGAGAGCGCTGGGAATCGCTGGCAGCCCTGGTGAACCTCGCCCACGACTTCGCCGCCGCCAAACCCGGCGCCACCCTCGCCGACCTCGTCGCGGAGCTCGACGAACGGGCGAACGCCCAGCACGCCCCCACCGTCCAGGGCGTCACCCTCGCCTCCCTGCACTCGGCCAAGGGCCTGGAGTGGGACGTCGTCTTCCTGGTCGGCGTCGCCGAGGGCATGATGCCGATCACCTACGCAAAGACCGACGAACAGATCGAGGAGGAACGCCGCCTCCTCTACGTCGGCGTCACCCGCGCCCGGCAGCACCTCCACGTCTCCTGGGCCCTCACCCGCGCACCCGGCGGCCGCGCGAACCGCCGCCCCAGCCGATTCCTCGACGGACTGCGCCCCGGCTCGACCGGCACCACCGGACGCGCCGCCGCGGCCGGCTCCGGAGGCGTCGAGCGCGGTTTCACCAGCCGACCGGACGCCGCCCCGAGACGGACACAGCGCAGCCCTGCCCGCTGCCGCGTCTGCGGGCGCACCCTCATCGACGCCGGCGAGATGAAGCTGATGCGCTGCGAGGCCTGCCCGTCCGACATGGACGAGGGCCTCTACGAACGCCTGCGCGAATGGCGCGGCGTTCAGGCACGGCTCAGCGGACAGCCCGACTTCTGCGTCTTCACCGACCGGACCCTGATGGCCATCGCCGAGGCGGAGCCGACCGGTCCGGTTGAACTCTCCCGCATCCCCGGTGTCCTCAAGCGCAAGCTCGACCGATACGGAGCCGATGTGCTGGCCATCTGCGCAGGCCAGGAGGTTGAGGACGGCCCGGACGGGGAATGACACGAACTCGTCGAAAAAATAGTTTGCGCATGCCCCAGCAATCCCCATAGGTTCTTAGCCACGGGAACGGAGGCCTTCTCGAAGGCCCCAATTCCGTGTTCTACTTGCATACCCATCGGACTGGTTCACCCCAGTCCCTCGAGACGCCGAGAGGAGGCGAGTCCAGTGATCAGCATCAACGCCAGCTCCATCAGCACCGTCAAAATGACCGATCGCTCGGTCGTCGCCTCCCTGTGCATGCTCGTCGCCTCGAACCAGGGCACCGGTCTGTCCGGCATCCGTGCCGCCCGCCCGGCGTCCTCCGTGTCTCTCGCGGGTCTTCCCGTCAGTGAGCGCAATGAGCGACCGACCAAGGCACTGGAAGCGGCAGTAGAGGCAAAGGCGCATGCCTATGCCGCCACGGCGACCGGTGCCGGATTCCGGAAGCAGACGACGCAGCACCACCAGATGTGGGCCTTCCGTGGGCCAGAACCCTGGAGTGATCCAGCCTGACAGTCGATCAGGCCGGCGCCTTCAGGGCCGCGGAACCCCATCCGGGATCCGCGGCCCTTCTGTTTGTCCTCGACCAGGGATGACAGAGCGAAGGGGCCTCGGGACAAGGAAACCCGGTACCAACCGCCACCCGGCCCAACAGGGCCGGAACGACAGACGAGGAAGACCAACCGTGCAACTCGAAGCGCACGCCCCGTCAGTACCGCCTTCAGACGCGATCCCCAAGCCCGGCCTCACGGAGGACTCCACCTTGACTCCCCTCACTGCGCTCACCGCGCTCGACGACGCCATCGAGAACCTCGGCGTACCCGTCCCCTGCCGTTCCTACGACCCGGAGGTCTTCTTCGCCGAGTCGCCGGCGGACGTCGAGTACGCCAAGTCCCTCTGCCGCACCTGCCCGCTGATCGAGGCCTGCCTCGCCGGCGCCAAGGAGCGGCGTGAGCCCTGGGGCGTCTGGGGTGGCGAGCTGTTCGTCCAGGGTGTCGTCGTCGCCCGGAAGCGGCCGCGTGGCCGCCCGCGCAAGAACCCGGTCACGGCATGAACACCGCAGGAACGATCGACCGTCCCTTCACGCACGACCCCCAGAAGCAGGCCCCGATGAAGCCGTCCACCCACGAGCTCGCAGGCTCCGCGCCTGAAGACTTCACCACCAGTGGCGCGAAGGACTCGCGTCAGAACAGGAACCGAGAGATGCAACTCATCCAAGAAGCCCTGGCACGTGCGCATATGCACGAGCGACAGCACGAGGCCGCGCGGGAGAGCCGGGCCGTGCGCGTCGCGACCGCGCGCCGCATGCAGCGCCGGGCCGAGCGCGCCTCGCTGCGTGCTCGCCGTGCGCTCGCCATGGCGGTCATGCAGTAATCGACCACACCGCTACGCGGTTGCCTCCCCGTCAGGGAGGCGGTAGCTCCCCGCGGGGGCCGGTCCGTACGAACGGACCGGCCCCCGCGGTGCGTTGTGCCCGTCGATCGGACAGCGGCGGCGATATCGTCGCCGAGTGACGAGTCTTTCCGGAGGCAGTGACAACGGCGGCTCCGCCACGGAGCCCCAGCCCCTCGTGTGCGCCCGATGCGGCACCGAGGCCCGGTCCCCGCAGCCCACCTGGACCTGCTCCGTGGAGCACGGCACCCGTCAGTACATCTGCGACAAGTGCTCTCGGGAGAATCTCAGGGCGATCGAGGGGCGGTTGGACTCGGCTTGGTGGTAGGGCGGCTGCTTCCCTTGGGGGCCTCCCCCCGCCCCCGCCCCCCTCCCTCTCCCCCAGCGCTTCCGCGCAAGCAGCGTCAGCTCACGCCTCCGCCGCCGCCCCCTCCTCAGCGGTCGGCTCCTCCAGGACGAATCCAGGAAGCCACTCCTCCAGTTCGTCGCGCAGTCTCACCGTCGCGCCCAGCTGGCACAGCACCCCGATCGTGCTCAGCGTCACCCGGTGGATGAGGAGATACGCCGGGGGGAGGTTGAGCTGTTTCGCGAGTTGGTAGGCGGGGGAGCGGGGGTCGGCCACGCGGCCGGCCTGGCTGCGCATCCAGCCCCGCGTGAAGGTGAACTCGTCGACCTGGGCCGGTTCGATGATCGGCAGGAGGTAGTCGAGGACGGCGTCGGGGTCCAGGTCGATGGAATCCTTGACGAAGCCCTCCTCGCAGAGAAGTTCGTAGACGGCGTCCGCCTCGCCGTCCAGGGTCATCCGCAGGGAGTCGCCGATGGGGGTCGGCAGGCCGCCCGGCAGACGGTCGACCGTGCCGAAGTCCAGGACGCCCAGCCGCCAGTCGTCCTCGCCTTCCGGGCCGCCCGGCAGGAGGCGGAAGTTGCCCGGGTGCGGGTCGGCATGCAGCAGGCCGGTGCGGGCCGGGCCGGAGAAAAGGAAGCGGGCCAGGAGCTGGCCGGCGCGGTCGCGCTGCTCCTGGGTGCCGTCGGAGATCACCTCCGAGAGCGGGATGCCCTCCATCCACTCCGTGATCAGGACCTGGTCGCACTGGTGGACCACCGCGGGCACGACGACGTCGGGATCGTCGGCGAACTCGTCCGCGTGTGCCTGCTGGGCCTGCGCCTCCAGGCCGTAGTCCAGTTCCTCCGAGACCCGGTCCTTGAGCTCGGTGATCAGTGGCTTGATGTCCATGCCGGGGATCAGCGGGCCCAAGAGTCGGGCGAAGCGGCTCAATTGGTTCAGGTCGGACAGCAGGGCCTCGCCGGCTCCCGGGTACTGCACCTTGACCGCGACCTCACGGCCGTCGTGCCACACCCCGCGATGCACCTGGCCGATCGAGGCGGCCGCGGACGGCTTGTCCTCGAACTCCAGGAACAGGTCGTGCCAGTCCTCACCGAGCCGCTCCGCCAGCACCGAGTGCACGGTGCGCGTCGGCATCGGGGGAGCTGCCTCCTGGAGCTTCGTGAGTGCGGCGCGGTAGGGGCCGGCGATCTCCTCGGGCAGGGCGGACTCGAAGACGGACAGGGCCTGCCCGAACTTCATCGCGCCGCCCTTGAGCTCGCCGAGCACCTTGAACATCTGCTCCGCGGTGCGCTGCTGCAACTCCCGGCCGACGATCTCCGCGGACTCGCCGACGATCCGCTTGCCCAGTCCCCAGGTCGCCCGTCCGGCGAAGCCGAGCGGAAGCGCGGCGAGCTTGGCGGTGCGGGTGACCGCCTTGCGGGGAAGATCAGACATGCGCCCTCCAGGTACGAGCCGGCCGCTCTGCGTCTGCCCTACGGCGTGACTTCTTCGACGGCCGCTGCTCCGCCATTGTCTCGTGCCACTCCCCTTCCTCGGAGGGGTGTTCTCCCTCACCTTTCCTCGTGGCGCCGCACGGGCATGCGGAATGTGCCCACACGGGCCGGGCGTGCCAGGTCAGACCGGGTAGGGACACTTCCCAGCGTGCACCCGCGCTGGACGGAATCCGGCCGTCCAGAAAGGTGAGGGCGTGTGCGGCGGCCAGTCCGGCGACCGTGGTGGCCAGCGTGAGGTCGCAGGGTCGCACCTCGCGTGCCCTCCTGGAGCCCGAGCGCCACTGGGCGACCAGGCGGGGCCAGGCCGGGTCCCGATCCGTGCGCTCCTCGTTCAGGCAGCCGGCGCAGCCGGTCTCGCCGGGCAGGACGAGCGGGCCGACCACGCCGGTTCCCTCCACGACACCGGCGTACAGGTGGGGCGTGCCGGAGGAGACGAGGGGTTCGGCGGCGGACGGGGAGGGGGCGTGTACGGCGACGTCGTCCCGGGGCGCGATGATCACCAGGGAGTGGCCGGTGGTCTCCTCTCCCAAGCGCGAGCGGGGACCGCGGCGCGGTGGGCGGTCCGGTGCGCAGCGGCGTGCCGTCCGCCGCGCGGCCTCGTCCCTGCGGTCGCCGACCGTCTCCATGGGCAGCCCGCCCGGCGTCACGTCCCACGGTTCGACCCGGCCGACGTCGCGCACGTCGACGTCGCCCACCCCCGCTGCCGACAGCAGCGAGGCCACCATCGAGCCGACCCGGCCGGCGCCTCTCACCTGTACGCGCAGTGAGCGACGCGCGGTCAGGCGGCTCATCGCCTCACCCGGCTGGGAGGTGGTCAGGGACAGCGAGGCCAGATCGGGGCGCATCCGGTCCAGTACCTCCTTCTTGCGCCGCAGGGTGTCGCCGGCCGGGCCGCCCCCTTTGGCGTCGTCGAGCAGTCCGGCCCCTGCCAGTCGGCGCACCAGTCTGTCGACATGACCGTCCGGCAGATCCATGCGGCGGCCTTCCTCGCGCAACAGCTCCAGTCCGCGAGTGCCGTTGAGCTGATCGAGGAAGCTGCCCGTCGCCGTGTCCATGGGCCCCAGTGTCAGCGCGTGTGCCGGAGTCATCCCGAATTGCACGGTGTTGAGGTCGCGCCAGCCGCGCCTGAGGGCCGGCTTCATCAGGGGAGCTGTCAGGGTCGGTGGATCCGTCCGAGTCGACTGGACTGGTGGAGTCGGCGGCGTCGGCGGCGTCGACGTCCCCGGCTGTGCGGTTGAAATGTCTGAATTCGGTGAATCCGTCGCGTGCATGAACTGGCCCCCGTAGCCGTCGTGGAACATCCCCGTGCGTCGGAGGAGCTCGGTCGTGGCTCCGTCGACGACTGTCAGCATGCCCCGACGCGGCGGCCGGTGCCGAAAGTTGTCCACAGGCGGTGGATATTCGTCGTACAAATCAAACGCATGGTGGGGGATCGGGATCGAACCGTCCCGGAGTCGGGACTTCCCCCGTGTGCAGCGGGTAACGTCGGGGCGTGTCCGCCGACCCACTGCACCGCGCCGGAACACCACAGCGCAGTACGACGAGCCCGCCGCCGAGCGGCTCGAAGGCGAGCGCGATCGAGGTCCGCAGAAGCGCCCGGCGCCGCCGGACGGTCTCGGCGTACCGCGAGGGCGATCGCACCGTCGTGCTCATCCCTGCCCGGATGTCCGAGGCCGAGGAGCAACGCTGGGTGAACGTCATGCTGGACAAGCTGGCCGCGCAGGAGAGCAAGCGGGTCATCGGGGACGCCGAGCTGGCGGAGCGGGCCGAGCGGCTGTCGGACCAGTATCTGGACGGCCGTGCGCATCCCAACTCGGTGCGCTGGGTCACCAACCAGAACACCCGCTGGGGCTCGTGCACCCCGGCCGAGGGCAGCATTCGCCTTTCGCACCGGTTGCAGGGCATGCCCGAGTACGTCGTCGACTACGTCCTCCTGCACGAACTCGCGCATCTCCTGGTGCCCGGCCACGGGCCCGGCTTCTGGCGGCTGCTTGAGGCCTATCCCCGCACCGAGCGGGCGAAGGGCTACCTCGAAGGCGTGGTCGCCGCCGAGCGGTTGCCGCATCTGCCCGGCGCACGCGGCGAATGAGCCCGAGGGGCCCGCGACCGCACCCGTCCGCTCTCTGAAGCGGCGCCGGAGGCGGCGCTTCCGGTTCGACCGGGCGTGGCTTGTGTACCGGGTCTGTACCGGCTTCGTCCGATGTCCGAGTTTGCCGTTAGCCTGGCGCGACGCACTTACATTCGGGATGGGGGACGGTCGTTACGCATGGCCAGGGAATTCCAACGCGGCCACAAGGCCAAGATCAGTGACCTCACCTCGGGCACGGATCTGTACGTAGGGGTACAGATCGCCGCCCCAGGGCTGAGCTTCGACATCAGCTGCTTCGGTCTCGACGCCGACGAACGGCTCTCGGACGACCGCTACTTCGTCTTCTTCAATCAGCCGAAGTCCCCCGAGGAGTCCATCCAGCTCCTCGGCACCCAGGCCGGTGACACGGAGTCCTTCCGGATCACCCTCGACAGGATCCCCCCTCAGATCCAGAAGCTGTCTTTCACGGCGACGATCGACGGCGCCGGACAGATGTCGCAGATCAGCCCCGGGTACGTCCGCATCGTCGCCGGTGGCGAGGAGGTGGCCCGGTACGCCTTCAACGGCTCGGAGTTCTCCACCGAACGCGCCGTGATGCTGGGTGACTTCTACCTCAAGGACGTCTGGCGGTTCGCCGCCGTCGGCCAGGGCTTCGACGGTGGTCTCGACGCGCTGCTGAAGAACTTCGGCGGCGAGGTGGCCGAGGAGGAGACGCCCGCCGCTCCGCAGCAGGCCCAGCAGCCCCAGACCGGCGCGGCTCCCAGCTTTGCACCGCCGGCCCAGTCGGCCGCGCCGCCCGCGTTCGGCGCCCCGGCCCCCGCGCCTGCACCGGCGCCCGCCGCGCAGGGCTTCGCGCCCCCTCCGGGATCCACCCCGCCGCCCCCGGCCCCGGCGCCCGCACCCTCGGTGCACGCCCAGCCGACCATCATCGCGCCCATGACCCCGCCCGGTGGAGCGCCGCCGCCCCCCGCCCCGGCGCCCGCGCCGTACGGTCAGCCGGGTCAGCAGCCGCCGTACGGTCAGCCGGGCCAGCCCGCGCCCTACGGTCAGCCCGGGCAGCAGCCGCCGTACGGCCAGGCGCAGGCGCCTGCCCCGACCGCCCCGCCGCCCCCCGGCTACGCCCACCCCCAGGCACCGCAGGCCCCGGCCCCGCCGCCTGGTTACGGCCAGCCGACCCCGCCCCCGGGCTACGGCCAGCAGCCCCCCTACGGGCAGGTCCCGGGCCAGCCGGCGCCCTACGGAGCCCCCCAGGGCGCACCGCAAGGCGCACCTCAGGGCCCCGGCGTGGCCGCGGCGCTCCAGCAGTTCAAGGAGACGCCCACCGGGCAGCGCTGGACCCAGCAGAACAAGAAGCTCGTCCGTGTCGACCTCGGCATCGGCGGCCAGCCCGTGCTGGCCCGGCAGGGCAGCATGGTGCTCTACCAGGGCAAGGTCGACTTCAGCTACAAGGGCGCCGGCTTCTCCGGCCGGATCGTGGGCAACGCGACCGGCCAGGAGATGCAGCTGATGCGCTGTACCGGCCAGGGCCAGGTCTTCCTCGCCGAGAACTCCACGATGCTGCACCCCATCGAGCTCCAGGGCGACGGCATCTGCGTCTCCGCCGAGAACGTCCTCGCCTTCGACGAGAGCCTTCAGCACGAGGTCCGCCGTATCGAGGGCCACGGCATCCCTGGCGGCGCGCTGTTCACGATGCAGTTCACGGGTACCGGCACGATCGTCGTCAAGACGCACGGCACGCCCGTGGTGCTGCCGGTCACGCCGACCACGTTCGCTGACTGCAACGCCGTGGTCGCCTGGTCGTCCGCGGCCCAGGTCGTCGTCTCCAGCCAGGTCCGCATGCGGCGCAACGCCTACCCCGGCGACACCGGAGAGAGCGTCAACCTCCAGTTCCGGGCCGCTCCCGGCAACTTCATCGTCGTCCAGCCGTACGAGATCTGAGGGAGCCCGTCATGAATCAGCCACTCGCGGGCTTCGCCCCCGCACCCGTCTCCGCCCGCATGGAGAACCACGGCAACCACATGCTGAAGGTCGCCATGCAGACCGGGAACGACCTCCTCGCGCGCGTGGGCTCGATGGTCGCCTACGAGGGCTTCGTCCAGTACGAGCCCAACCCGCCGGCCGTGCGCCAGATCGCCAAGGACTGGATGACCGGCGAGGGCGCGCCCTTGATGAAGTGCTCCGGTGACGGCCTGCTCTACCTCGCCGACTACGGCGCCAACGTCGTCGTGCTCAACCTCAACGGCGACGGAATCTCCGTCAACGCCACCAACCTGCTCGCCTTCGACGCGCATCTGACGTGGGGCGTCGAGCGGGTCAAGGGCCTGGCGAAGTTCGCCGGGCAGGGCCTGTGGAACACCAAGATCTCCGGGCAGGGCTGGGTCGCGCTGACCTCCCGGGGCAAGCCGATCGTCGTCGACTGCGGCGGCGGCGAGGACGAGACCTACGTCGACCCGGACGCGCTCGTCGCCTGGTCCCCGAACCTCAAGGTGAAGGGCAAGCGCAGCTTCAAGGCGCAGTCGCTCATCGGCCGGGGCAGCGGCGAGGCCTACCAGATGGCCTTCTCCGGCCAGGGCATCGTCGTCGTCCAGCCCAGCGAGGACAGTACCGACCGCCTCCGGGTCCGGGGCTGAGGGGGAGCAGGGAAACGTCATGCAGAGCCCGATTTTCGCCTACAACGATCAGCAGACCCAGGACCGCTGGAGCCTGCAGAACAAGCAGATGCTCCGCGTCGGCCTGGAGGGCCACGACGACATCCTCGCCCGCAAGGGCACGATGGTCGCCTACCAGGGACTCGTCGAGTTCGACGCCGAGTACCAGAGCAACCAGCAGGGGCGCGCGCGTGCGCACACCGGTGAGGGCCTGAACCTCATGCGCTGTCACGGACAGGGCACGGTCTACCTCGCCAACCTCAAGCAGCACGTCCACCTCATGGACGTCGACCAGGACGGGCTGACCGTCGACAGCAGCTATGTGCTGGCGATGGACTCCTCGCTGCACCACGAGGTCATCGCCGTGGACAGCCTCTACGGCATCTCCGGCTCCGGGAAGTACCAGCTCAACATCACCGGCCGTGGCAAGGTCGCGCTCATGACCTCCGGCATGCCGCTGATGATGCAGGTGACGCCCGACAAGTACGTCAACTGCGACGCCGACGCGATCGTCGCCTGGTCCACCTCGCTGCGCGTGCAGATGCAGGCCCAGACGCACTCCTCCGGAGTGTGGCGGCGCCGAGGCAACACCGGCGAGGGCTGGGAGCTCAGCTTCATGGGCAGCGGCTACGCGCTCGTGCAGCCCAGCGAGCTGCTGCCGCCGCAGAACGCCCAGGTCGGCTCCGGCCTCGCCGCGCAGTACGGCATGGGGCAGCAGGGGGCGCGGGGGCAGAACCAGGGCAACGTCTGGAGCTGAGCCGGCGTGACCATCGGTGAGGGGTGACCGCGAGGGCGGTCACCCCTTACGCGTTCACAGCCTCGCCCGCGTCGCTTCCAGCAGCCGTACGACCGACTCGTCCGCCACGTCCGCCACCTCGTCGTAGGCGAACCAGCGCAGGTCGAGCGACTCGTCGCTGATCGCCTCCACCGCGCCCGCCGGAGCCAGCGCCGCGTACTGGACGTCGAGATGCCAGGCGCACGGCGTGTGATGGCGGTCCAGACGCACCGGGCCGCCCGGCAGCAGGGTCAGCCCCGCGACGCCCGACTCCTCGGTCCCCTCGCGCAGGGCGGCCGCCGCCAGCGTGTCGTCGGCCTGCTCGCAGTGGCCGCCCATCTGCAGCCACATGCGCAACTTCTTGTGCAGGGTGAGCAGCACACGCCCGCGTGAGGGGTCGATCACCAGCGCGCTCGCCGTGATGTGCCCGTCGCCGCAGGCCTTCCACAGGCCGTCCGGGTGGGTCTCCAGATGCTCCAGATACGTCCGGCGCAGCTCTTCCTGGCCCTCGTAACCCTTGAGCACGAGGACCGCGTCGTCGTGCAGGCTCACTCGGCGCCGTCGTCCTTGGAGTCGTCGTCGCCCTTGGTGTCGTCGTCCTTCTTCAGGTTCGGCTTCTCGGTGGAGCCGCTCGCCGCCTCGCCGAGCATCTTGTCCAGCTCGGAGAAGTCGATGTGCTCGCGGTGCACGAAGCCGTCCGGGTCGTCCAGGTCGGTGGCCGTCGGCAGCATGTCCGGGTGGGCCCACAGGGCGTCCCGGCCGTCGACACCACGCGCGTCCGTGAGCGAGGCCCACAGGCGGGAGGCGTCACGCAGCCGGCGCGGGCGCAGCTCCAGCCCGATCAGCGTGGCGAAGGTCTGCTCCGCCGGGCCGCCCGAGGCGCGTCGGCGGCGCAGCGTCTCACGCAGCGCGTCCGCGGACGACAGACGCGGCTTCGCGGCCGCGTGGACCACCGCGTCGACCCAGCCCTCGACGAGCGCCAGAGCCGTCTCCAGACGCGCCAGAGCCGCCTTCTGCTCCGGGGTGTCCTCCGGCTGGAACATGCCCTGCTGAAGTGCGTCCTGAAGCTGCTCGGGGTTCTGCGGGTCGAACTGGCCGACCACGTCCTCCAGCTTGGCGGTGTCGACCTTGATCCCGCGCGCGTAGCCGTCGACCGCTCCGAACAGGTGCGAGCGCAGCCACGGCACATGCGCGAACAGGCGCTGGTGGGCCGCCTCGCGCAGGGCGAGATACAGCCGCACCTCCTCCTTCGGCACGCCCAGGTCCTTGCCGAACGTCTCGATGTTGATCGGCAGCAGCGCGGCCTTGCCGATCGGGCCGAGCGGCAGGCCGATGTCGGTGGAGCCGACGACCTCGCCCGCGAGCACGCCGACGGCCTGCCCGATCTGCGTGCCGAACATGGCGCCGCCCATCGAGCGCATCATGCCGATCAGCGGGCCGGCCATGGCCTGCATCTCCTCCGGCAGGACGTCGCCCATGGCGGTGCCGACGCGCTCGGCGACCGGGTCGACGAGCTCCTGCCACGCGGGCAGGGTCGCCTCGACCCACTCCGCGCGGCTCCACGCCACGGCGGTGCCCGCGCCGGACGGCAGGGACGTCGCGTCGTCCAGCCACAGGTCGGCCAGCCGGACGGCCTCCTGGACGGCGGTGCGCTCGGCGGGGCCGACGCTCGCGTCCTTGGTGCCGTCAGCGGTGCCCTGGGAGACCGTCTGGCGGGCGATCTGCTTGGCCATGTCCCAGTTCACCGGGCCGCCCTCGTAGGAGAGCATCTGGCCCAGCTGCTGGAACGCGGCGCCCAGGTCGGTGGGGTTCAGCGAACCGAACATCGCTGCGAACGGATTGTCGGCACCACCCCCCATGCCACCGGCACCGGGCAGCCCGCCGAAACCGAACGGGTTGGCCGGTCCCTGACCACCACCGCTCTGCTGGTCCTTCTTCTTGCCCTCGTCGCCGTCGTCCGGCTCCTCCGGCGGAAGGCCGAATCCGAATGGGGTGTCACTCACGGGATTCCTCGGCTGTTAAGGCCACCGGCTGGCGCCGGCGGCACGACTGCCCGATAACACCACCCAGCGTAGACACCGCGAGCCGATCGGGCCTCGGTGCTTCGCCGACTCCCGGCCTGCGGCAGGATGGATGCCACCTGGTACGTACGCGTCACTCGCGTCCGTACTGAAGACAACCGCTGGAGACGCCCGGTGAGTTCCCCTGATCCGCAGGTTCGCGCAGCGCGAAACCAGTCAACCCCTCCCGCGCGCGGCGTGCGCGGCCCCGTCGTGGCGGTGACCGGTGCCGCGTCCGGGATCGGCGCCCTGCTCACCGAGCGGCTGGTCGCGTCCGACGAGGTCAAGCAGGTCATCGCCATCGACGAGCGGCGCGGTGAGTGCGCGGCGGCGCAGTGGCACATCCTGGACGTGCGGGATCCGGCCATCGCGGAGAAGCTGCGGGGCGCCGACGTGGTCGTTCACCTGGCGCTCGACCTGGATCTGGAGACGGATTCAGCCGCGCGCACCGCCTACAACGTTCGGGGGACGCAGACCGTCCTGACGGCCGCCGCGGCGGCCGGGATCCACCGCGTCGTGCTGTGCACCTCGGCGATGGTCTACGGGGCGCTCCCTGACAACGAGCTGCCGCTGTCCGAGGACGCGGAACTGCGGGCGACGGCCGAGGCCACCGGCGTCGGGGACCTGCTGGAGATCGAGCGTCTCGCGCGCAGGGCGCCCCGGGCCCACCCGGGACTCAATGTCACCGTGGTGCGTCCGGCGGTGCTCGTGGGCGGCACGGACACCGCGCTGACCAGGTACTTCGAGTCGCCGAGGCTGCTCGTCGTCGCCGGTTCGCGGCCCGCCTGGCAGTTCTGCCATGTCGAGGACCTGTGCAGTGCCCTGGAGTACGCCGTCCTGGAGAAGGTCGACGGGGAACTCGCCGTCGGATGCGACGGCTGGCTGGAGCAGGAGGAGGTCGAGGAGCTCAGCGGGACCCGGCGCATGGAACTGCCCTCGGCGGTCGCGCTGGGAGCAGCGGCCCGGCTGCACCGCATCGGGCTGACACCCTCCCCGGCAGGTGACCTGGCCTACACGATGTATCCGTGGGTGGTGAGCGGAAGCCGGCTCCATGACGCGGGGTGGCGGCCGCAGTGGACAAACGAGGAAGTGCTCGCGGAGCTGCTGGAGGAGGTCTCCGGCAGGCACACGGTCGCCGGGCGGCGGCTCGGGCGCAAGGACGCGACGGCGGCCGGCGCGGCGGGCGCGACGGTGGCCCTGCTGGGCGCGGCGGCGGTGGTGCGGCGGGCCCGCAAGGCCCGGCGGCGGATCTGAGGCCCGTAGGACCCTCCAAACCTCCACGCGCGTGTGCCGGGCGATAGCGCTATTCCCCGGCCACACACGCGTGAGGCACGATGGGCCCATGGCACCTTCCAACGATCACCCCGGTGAGCAGGGCGCTCAGGATCCCGTCAAGCTCATCGCCGTGTCCGAGACGGCCCTCTCCCTGGACGAGGTCTTCCGGGCCGTCGGGGACGATGCCGCCGGTGGGACCGCGCTGTTCGTGGGGACCGTGCGCAACCACGACGGGGGTGCCGACGTCGACGAGCTCGGGTACTCGTGCCATCCCAGCGCCGAGGCCGAGATGCGACGGATCGCCGAGAAGGTCGTCGCCGAGTACCCCGTGCGGGCGCTCGCGGCCGTGCACCGCGTCGGGGATCTCAGGGTCGGGGACCTCGCCGTCGTCGTCGCCGTCTCCTGCCCGCATCGCGGCGAGGCCTTCGAGGCGTGCCGCAAGCTGATCGACGACCTCAAGCACGAGGTGCCCATCTGGAAGCACCAGAAGTTCTCCGACGGCACCGAGGAATGGGTGGGCGCCTGCTGAAAGGCGCCCGGATCGGTCGGCCCGAACCCGTCCACCTCACTCCGCTTGCGTAACCGCACCCCTGGCGTGAGCGTTGTCAGTGCCAGTGGTTAATCTGCTGATCAGTCAGTTGCGGTCGCTCATTGGGGATGGGAGGACGGCATGGCAGCGCTTGCCTGGTTGCTGATTCCGCTTGTGGCTGCGATCTTTGCCGGTCTGTGGGGCAGTTGGGCCAACCGCAACCGCAAGGCACGGGGCGACGGCCCGGAGCTCGACGGTTATGCCCGCTTCCGCGCGGCCATGGAGAAGCCCTCCTCCCGCACATGATCGCTCGGCACAATGCTCATGGAGTCGGGTTCGCGGCCCTGACGGGGCTCTGACAGGACTGTCACGTACTGTCGAGGCATGCCACGCCGCACCGCGACGATGCTCGCCTCCACCCTGATGCTGATCGCGCTCCTGTGCGCGGGAGTCTTCATTCCCGTGCCGTACGCGGAGATGTCCCCGGGGCCGACGGTGAACACCCTCGGCGAGCACGACGGCGAGCCGGTGCTGCAGATCTCCGGGCGCAAGACGTACCCGACGACCGGGAACCTCAACATGACCACGGTCCGGGTCACCAGCGCCGACTACAAGATGAACCTGGTCGAGGCCGTCTACGGGTGGCTCGCGCACGACAACAAGGTCGTTCCGCACGACACCCTCTACCCGGACGGCAAGACCGAGCAGCAGTCCACCCAGGAGAACGCCGAGGAGTTCAGCCAGTCCCAGGAGAGCGCCAAGGTCGCCGCCCTGAAGGCGCTGGACATCCCGGTGCAGAGCTGGGTGATCGTCTCGACCGTCGTCAAGGGCACCCCCGCCGAGGGCAAGCTGCACGCCGGTGACGTGATCAAGGCCGTCGACGGCACGACGGTGAAGGAACCGGGGGACGTCGCCAAGCTGGTGACCAAGCACAAGCCCGGCCAGGACGTCGTCTTCACGATCGTGCCGGCCAAGGAGCAGGCCGCCGCGGAGAAGGAGCGCAGGCAGCCCACGAAGACCGAGAAGGTCACGATCAGGACCGCCGCGTCCGACGACACCGGCAGCAAGCGCGCCATCGTGGGGATCTCCGCCGGGACCGACCACACCTTCCCGTTCGGCATCGACATCAAGCTCGCCGACGTCGGCGGACCCAGCGCGGGTCTGATGTTCTCGCTCGGGCTCTTCGACAAGCTCAGCCCGGGCAGCCTCACCGGCGGCAAGTTCGTCGCCGGCACCGGCACCATCGACGACGACGGCAAGGTCGGCCCCATCGGCGGCATCGAGATGAAGACCATCGCCGCGCGCGAGAAGGGCGCCCAGTACTTCCTCACGCCCGCCGACAACTGCGCGACCGCCTCCAGGGACGTCCCCGGCGGGCTCACCCTCGTCAAGGTCGGCACCATCGACGACGCGCTCGGCGCCCTGGACGGCATCCGCTCCGGCGACACCGCCGACCTGCCCAAGTGCACGGCCAAGAGCTGAGCGAGCGGCCTCGGTACGACGACGGGGGGCGCCCTTCACCGTGAAGGGCGCCCCCCGTCGCCGTACCGGAAGACCTCAGTCCGCGAAGGTCGCCGTCAGCGCCTGAGCCAGACCCGGGACCAGGTCCGGGCCGGTGAGGACCTCCGTCGGGGTGTCCTTCTCGCGCAGGCGCAGGGCCGACTCACGGGTGCCGTCGCGCAGCACCGCGACCGTCATACGGACCTCCTGACGGTCCGGATGGTCCGCCACCCACTTCGTGAGCTTGGTCCCGCTCAGGCCCTGCGGGACCTGCGTCTCGGCGGACGGGGGCAGCATCAGGCGCTCCACCGTGAGCGCGCAGCCGACCACCGCGTCGGGCCAGGCGATCGTGCCGAGGAACTCGTCGAGCGCCTTGCCCGTTGGAATTTCGTCCTGCTCGATCGGGGTCAGGCCGGTGGACTCCTGCTCGTCCCCCAGGCCGAGCTGGGCAGCGAGGCCGGGTTCCTGGACTCGCAGCCGTGCGGTGTCGACGAGGGCGAAGAGGCGGGCGGGCTGGTCCCAGCCGAGGCCGGAGGCGTACTCGTCGATCTCGAGAACGGCCCGGGTCAGCGGGTTCGCAGCCATGGGAGTGTTGGACATGGTCACAATCCTGCCTCGTTCCTGGCCGGAATCGGGAACCGAGTAAGCGGTGAGTAAGTTGCATAGGTGTGGGCCCGCGATCACGGGGGGCCACTCAGGGTCCACGAAGACGCGGGCCTGACGCAGACCAACAGCGAACTTCGGGGTGCGAACCTTGGCTTTCCAGATGCCGGACCGCGGCGGAGGCCCGACCGGGCCACGGATCAGAGTGGGCCGCCCGTCCCGGCGTGTCCGGACCCTGCTCATGACACTGGGCGTCCTCGCCGTCCTCGGCATGGCCTTCACCATGTTCGCGGGCTTCTGGACGGACTGGCTCTGGTACCGGTCGGTGAACTACTCCTCGGTGTTCACGACCACGCTGTGGACGAAGATCGGACTCTTCTTCGTCTTCGGTCTGTTGATGGCCCTCGCCGTCGGCTTCAACATCTGGCTGGCGCACCGGCTGCGCCCCCCGCTGAGCGCCATGTCGATGGAGCAGCAGAGCCTCGACCGCTACCGCATGGGCATCGCGCCGTACAAGAAGTGGCTGCTGCTCGCGATCACCGCCCTGGTCGGCCTGATCGCCGGCGCCTCCGCCTCCGGCCAGTGGCGGACCTGGCTGATGTGGGTCAACGGCGTTCCGTTCGGTGAGAAGGACCCGCAGTTCCACCTCGACGTCGGCTTCTACGCCTTCGACCTGCCCTGGTACCGGTTCCTGCTCGGCTTCGGCTTCGCCGCCGCGATCCTCTCCGTGATCGCCGCCGCGCTCACCCACTACCTGTACGGCGGGCTGCGCATCACCAGCCCGGGCGCGCGCGCCACAGCGGCCGCCACCGGTCATCTGTCCGTCCTCATCGGCATCTTCGTCGCCCTGAAGGCGGTCGCGTACTGGCTCGACCGGTACGGACTCGCGGTGAAGTCCAGCGACTTCAAGGCGACCGACAACTGGACCGGCCTCAGGTACGTCGACGCCAACGCCTATCTGCCGGCCAAGACGATCCTGTTCTGCATCGCCGTCATCTGCGCACTGCTGTTCTTCGCCACCCTGTGGCGGCGCACCTGGCAGCTGCCCGTCATCGGCTTCGGCCTGATGGTGCTCTCGGCGATCCTCATCGGCGGGCTGTACCCGGCGATCGTGCAGAAGTTCCAGGTCCAGCCCAACGAGCAGGCCAAGGAAGCGCCGTACGTCGAGAAGAACCTCAAGGCGACGCGCGACGCGTACGGCATCGACGGCACCCAGGTCACCGAGTACCCGGGCACCAGCAAGACCGAGGACAAGGCGAAGCTGCGCGACGACGTCGACACCACGGCGAGCATCCGCATCCTGGACCCGAACATCGTCTCGCCGACGTTCCAGCAGCTCCAGCAGATCAGGAACTACTACGCGTTCCCGACCAACCTGGACGTCGACCGGTACAGCAAGGACGGCAAGGACCAGGACACCGTCATCGGTCTGCGTGAGATCAATCTCAACGGCATCCCGAAGCGGAACTGGATCAACGACCACTTCCGCTACACCCATGGCTACGGCGTGGTCGCCGCCGAGGGCACCAACGCAGACTCGCAGGGCCGGCCGGACTTCACCGAGTCCGACCTGCCGTCCAAGGGCGACCTCGGGACATACGAGCAGCGGGTCTACTACGGCGAGAAGACCACGATGTACTCGATCGTCGGCGGTCCCCAGAAGGAGATCGACTACTCCGACGACAACGGCGAGAAGACCTACAGCTACAAGGCCGACAGCGGGGTCAGTCTCTCCAACCCGGTCAACCGGGCCGCGTACGCGGTGGCGTTCGGCGAACCGCAGATCCTGTACTCCGGTGCGATCGGCGACGGTTCGCGCATCCTGTACAACCGCACGCCCAAGGAGCGCGTCGAGGCGGTCGCCCCGTGGCTGACCATCGACGGCGACGCCTACCCGGCGGTCGTGGACGGCCGTATCCAGTGGATCGTCGACGCGTACACGACGACGAACGGCTACCCGTACTCGTCCCGTACGACCCTCGGTGACACGACGGCCGACTCGTTGACCGCCACCAACGACAACCGTGCGGTGGTGGCCCAGCAGAACCAGGTCAACTACATCCGCAACTCGGTGAAGGCGACGGTCGACGCGTACACCGGCGAGGTCAAGCTCTTCCAGTGGGACACCAAGGACCCGGTCCTGAAGACCTGGATGAAGGCCTTCCCGGGCACGGTGAAGTCCAAGAGCGAGGTCTCCAAGTCGCTGATGGCTCATCTGCGCTACCCGCAGGACCTGTTCAAGGTCCAGCGTGAGCTGCTCACCCGCTACCACGTGAAGGACGCGACGACGTTCCTCAGCGGCAGCGAGGTCTGGCAGGTGCCGGACGACCCGACCAACAAGTCGGGCAGCGCGACACCGCCGTACTACCTGAGCATGAAGATGCCCGACCAGGCGGCGCAGGCGTTCTCGTTGACGACGACGTTCACACCGAACGGCCGGGACAACCTCAGCGCGTTCATGGCCGTCGACGCCGAGGCCGGCACCCCTGACTACGGCAAGATCAGAGTGTTGAAACTGCCGACCAACACCACGGTCAACGGCCCAAGTCAGGTCCAGAGCCAGTTCAACTCCGAACAGGACATCGCCGAGACCATCAGGCTGCTGAAGGGCGGCGGCGACTCCGACATCGAGTACGGCAACCTGCTGGCCGTGCCACTTGACGGAGGACTGCTGTACGTGGAGCCGGTCTACGTCCGTGGTGGTGGGCTCAAGTACCCGCTGCTGCGGAAGGTACTGGTGACCTACGGAGGCGCCATCGCCTTCGAGGACACGCTCGACGAGGCCCTGAACAAGGTCTTCGGAGCGGACGGCGCGACCACCCAGCCACCGGACGACGGCGACGAGGACGGCGGCGGTACGACACCTCCGCCGACGTCGAGCAACCCGACCGTCCAAGACGCGCTCAACGACGCCCAGAAGGCCTTCGAGGCCGGCCAGGACGCCCTGAAGAAGGGTGACTGGGAGGCGTACGGCAAGGCGCAGAAGGACCTGGAGGACGCGCTGCGGCGGGCCGAGGACGCGCAGTCGCAGCCCGACAAGACCGGCGGCGGCGCGGGCAACGGTGGCGCAGGCGCGAGCCCGAGCGGCAGCCCGAAGCCGAGCAGCAGTCCCACCGGGACATAGAGCCGGCGGGTGATCGAATAGCCCACCCCGCGCCGTGATACGGTTGCAGAACAACGGCGCGGGGTGGAGCAGCTCGGTAGCTCGCTGGGCTCATAACCCAGAGGTCGCAGGTTCAAATCCTGTCCCCGCTACTGAAGTCGGCGAATATTTCGTACGACAGCGAAGGCCCGGATCCTCCAGAGGATCCGGGCCTTCGGCGTGTGCGAACGCATGTGCCGCAGGGCAGGACGGTCGTGCCGCCGTGGGGAGTT
This sequence comes from Streptomyces sp. NBC_01092, assembly GCF_045039535.1. NCBI lineage: Bacteria > Bacillati > Actinomycetota > Actinomycetes > Kitasatosporales > Streptomycetaceae > Streptomyces > Streptomyces sp. NBC_01092. Next base: position 7,061,689 of record NZ_CP108659.1, read on the forward strand.
GAGGGAACTGTGTTTGACTTGTCTCTCTGTGGGCATGTCGACAAAACGCTGAAGTGACCTCACTGGCTGCGGTATACCAGGTGTACCCAGGTTGCAGGTGGTGCGACGATGGACGTTATGGGGGACAAGGCAACTCTGTTGGAGACAGGGCGGTTTGTGCAGCCTGCCGACTTTGTGCAGCCGACGGGCGATTTCGTGCACCCCGGGAACGACGCCTCGCAGCCGACGGACGGCTCCTTGCAGCCGGTGGGTGAGCTCATGCAGCCGGAGGGTGACTTCGCCCTCGGCCGGCCCGCGGACCAGGACGAGACCGGGGAGGCCGCCGAGGAGGCACGGCAGCGGCTCGCCGCCGAGACCGGTGACGTCGAGGCGATGAGCGTCCTCGGGGCCATGCTGCTGCGCCGCGGAGACCTCGACGGAGCCGAGGCCCATCTGCGTGCCGCCACCGCCGCCGGTGACCGGGCGGCCGCGAACAACCTGGGTGTCCTTCTGCATCAGCGCGGGTACGCCGACGAGGCCGCCGGATGGTGGCGGATCGCCGCCGTCGCCGGGTCGGCCGCCGCCGCGCACGCGCTGGGACGTCATCACCGCGAGCGGGGCGACGAGCCCGCCGCCGAGTACTGGCTGCGGCAGTCCGCCGAGCAGGGGCACACGCTGGGCGCGTACGCGCTCGCCGATCTCATGGAGCACCGCAGCGACGACCGGGCCGAGCAGTGGATGCGGGCCGCGGCCGAGCGCGGGCACCGGGAGGCGGCGTACCGGCTGGCGCGCGCGCTCGACCGGCATGCGGTGGGCGCGGGGGAGGACGGAGCCGACAACGGTGTCGCGCCGGACGAGGCGCTGCTGGAGGAGGCCGAGCAGTGGTACCGGCAGGCCGCCGCGCGCGGGCACCGCAGGGCCGCGCTGCACCTCGGCGCGATCCTGGAGAAGCGCGGGGAGCTGAAGGAGGCCGGGCGCTGGTATCTGACCTCCGCCAAGGACGGGGAGGCGCGGGCCGCCTGTGCGCTCGGGTTCCTGCTGCGGGACGCCGGGGACAGCGAGAGCGCCGCCGTGTGGTGGCTGCGGGCCGCGCAGGACGGTGACGGCAACGCCGCGAACGCGCTGGGCGCGCTGCACGCCGAGCGCGGTCAGACGCAGACCGCCGAGCGGTGGTACCGGGCCGCGATGGACGCAGGCGATGTGAACGGCGCGTACAACCTCGGGCTGCTCTGCGCCGAGCAGGCGCGTACCGCGCAGGCCGAGCAGTGGTACCGGCGTGCGGCGTACGCCGGGCACCGCGAGGCGGCGAACGCGCTGGCGATCCTGCTGCTCCAGGGCGGGGACACGTCGGGCGCCGAGCCGTGGTTCTCCAAGGCCGCGGAGGCGGGCAGCGTGGACGCCGCGTTCAACCTCGGGATCCTGCACGCCGGGCGGGGCGAGGAGCGGGCCGCGCTGCGGTGGTACGAGCGTGCCGCGGCCGCCGGGCACACGGAGGCGGCGCTCCAGGTCGGGATCGCGCGGCTGCGGGACGGGGACGAGCGGGCGGCGGAGCGGCATCTGCGGTGTGCGGCCGGGGGTGGCAGCGCGGAGGCCGCGTACCGGCTGGCGACCGTGCTGGACGCTCGGCGGCCGCCGGAGCCCGCGCATGAGCTCGGGGAGCCGGCGCACGAGAAGACCGAGTGCGAGGAGTGGTACGAGCGGGCGGCCTCCCAGGGGCATCGGCGGGCGCAGGTGCGGGTCGGGATGCTGGCCGCGGCCCGGGGGGACGTGGTGGAGGCGGCTCGGTGGTACCGGACGGCTGCCGAGGCGGGGTCCCGAAACGGCGCCTTCAATCTGGGGCTGCTGCTGGCCCGGGAGGGGAGTGAGCCCGAGGCGGCGGTGTGGTGGACGCGGGCGGCTGACGCCGGGCATGGGCGGTCGGCTTTGCGGCTCGCCCTGGTCTACGCGCGTCGCGGTGAGCTTGCGGAAGGGCAGCGGTGGGCTGATCGGGCGGTGAGTCTGGGGCCGGCGGAGGTTACGGAGCGGGCTGCGCGGTTGCGGGACGCTCTGCGGGAGGAACTGTCGGCGTGACGGTGCGCTGAGGGGGGGCGCCGGGTTCCTCGCCCCCGCCGCCCCTACCCGTCCCTCCCCCAAGCTCTCGGCTTCGCTCGAGCAGGGGGGACCCCCATCCAGGGGCTCTGCCCCTTCGACCCCGGCCGGTATCTGGGGGCTGCCGCCCCCCAGGCCCCCGCCTCGCACCTGAACGGGCCTTGTCCTCAAACTCCCCCAAGCTCTTCGAGCAGGGGGGACCCCCAGACGGGCTGAAGGATGCCGGCCGGCGCCGAGAGGCGAAGCCCCCACAGCGGGGAAGGATGGCTGCCGGACAAGCGATTTGCCTCTGTCCGCGTCCTTGACGTAATGTTCAGTTCACCGACGCGGGGTGGAGCAGCTCGGTAGCTCGCTGGGCTCATAACCCAGAGGTCGCAGGTTCAAATCCTGTCCCCGCTACTGAAGGCCTAGGGCCGGGATCCGAAAGGGTCCCGGCCCTAGGTGTTTTTCGGGTGCGTGTCAGGGCTGGTGGCCCACTGCCTCCTCGTACAGGGTGCGGTTTGTCGTTCGGGACTCCGGTAGCGGGCTTCCCTCTGCCGCGCCCTGGGTCTCGTAGGCCGACTGGAGGCGCGTCGTCGTGCCGGAGCGGATTTCCCAGTCCATGGTCAGGGACGGGGTGGATTTGAGGATCGGCTCCTCCGCCTTCAGGAGTTTGGCGAGGTAGGTGACGAAGGTCGCATCTTGCTTGTAGTCCGACGCGAAGTACGTGTTTAGGGTGCGGATGTAGGCCCTCAGGAGGGCCACCCCCGCGTCCACGTCGTCCTGGAGGAGCGCGGGGCCGTAGAGCATGCCGCCCAGGGGTTCGCCCCGCGGTTGGCCGCCCAGGAAGGCGTACCCCTGCTCGCCGTCCACCTTGCGCCAGACCGGGTCCAGGAGCCACGCGGAGTCGACGCCGCCGTTCTGGAGGGCCGTGAGGACGTCGGCGGAGCCCAGTTGCTGGTACTGGATGTCGGCGAGGCCGCCGCCGTGTTTCTCCAGTGCCTTCTCCATGGGGTACGCGATGACCGAACCCTTCCCGATCATCGTGCCCAGCTTGCGGCCGGCCATCGTCACGCGGTTCGCGGTCTCGCCGTCGTTGAGACGCACCCACAGACCGCTCTTCGAGCGCGCGGCCGGTGAGAAGTTCCCCGCGACCCACTTGATGTCGAAGCCGCCCTTGATGCCGTTCATGACGGCCGCTTCCGGGGCCGCCCACAGCGCGTCGATGTCGCCCTTCGCAAGGAGCGGGAGCGCGTCCGGTGTCGGCAGGACCTTCAGCGTGACGTCCAGGCCCTCCTTCTTGAACTCCCCCTTGTCGAGCGCCACTTGCAGCGGGGCCACGTACTCCGCGCTCAGCGTGCCCGTCGCGATCGTCAGTTCGCGGGGCTCGGAAAGGGGCTGTGGGGAAGGGGCCCCGGGCAGGCAGCGGGCCGGTGTGCGGGTCGGGGAGAGGTCCTTCGGGTCCGTCCAGGCCTTCGCGCCACAGCCCTCGACCGGGCGGATCGTGCGGTCGCCGGCGGCTGCCTTCGACGAGGAGTCCGACTCGTACGGCGATGAGCACGCCGCCGATGCCAGCAGTGCCGCCGCGGCGATCGCGACGCCGTACGCCTGGCGTGTTCCCCTGCTCATGACTGGCCCCTTCCTCGGTCCCTCGGCGCCCAGGGCGTGAGCAGGCGTCCGGCGAAGCGGATCAACTCGGAGAAGAGCACCCCGAGGATGGCCACGCAGACGATGCCGACGAACATGACGTCGTTCTGGAACAGCGCGCGCGAGTCGAAGATCAGATGGCCCAGGCCGTTCGTCGCGGCGATCTGCTCCGACGCGACGATGACCAGCACCGCCACGCCCGCCGCGATGCGCGCGCCCACCAGGACGGAGGGAAGTGACGCGGGAAGCAGCACGTGGCGGAACATTTGCCACCGCGAGGCGCCGAAGACCTGGCCCGCGTCACGGTGGCCGGACGGGATGGACATGACCGCGGACATGGTCGAGATCCACACGAAGAAGAAGACCGTCGCCGCCACCAGGGCCACCTGCGGGCCCTCGCCCAGGCCGAACATGTTCAGGAAGATGGGGAGAAGGGCCAGTTTCGGTACGACGTACAGCGCGTCCAGCAGTGGCTCCAGTGCCGCTCGTACCAGCGACAGGGAGCCCATCAGCAGGCCCAGGGCGTAGCCCGCCGCCGTGCCGGCCGCGTAGCCCGCCAGGACCCGCTTCAGGGTTGCCCATACGTCCGGCCACAGGTCGCCGGCCGCCGCCCGGTCCCAGCCGTCGGCCAGGATCGTGGACGGGGCCGGGTAGACGCGGTCGTCGATCCAGGCCTGGGTCGCGGCCAGTTGCCAGAGCAGGAGGAGGCAGAGGGGCACGGCGAGGGCCAGGGACACCTCCAGTGCGCGCCTGCGGCGGTGGGCGCGTGCGGGGTGGAGTTCCCGGGCGCCCGGGCGGCGGACCAGGACCGACTCGGCGGGCGGCTTCGTGAGGGTCGTCATGCCGGGACGGCCTCCTTCCGCAGCAGGTCCCACAGCTCGCTCTTCAGGGCGGTGAACTCGGGGGTGGCGCGGATGTCGCCGGTGCGGGGGCGCGGGAAGGGCGGGCGGTGCTCGGCGATGATCCGGCCGGGGCGGGCGGACATGACCAGGACCCGGTCGCCGAGGACGATGGCCTCCTCCAGGCTGTGGGTGATGAAGAGCGTGGTCGTCCGGAGCGACTGGGTGAGGTCCAGGAGTTCGTCCTGGAGGATCGTGCGCAGCTGGGCGTCGAGCGCCGCGAAGGGCTCGTCCATCAGCAGGATCTCGGGCTCCACGGCCAGGGCGCGGGCGATCGCCACTCGCTGACGCATCCCGCCGGAGAGGGTGGCGGGGTAGGCGTCCGCGAAGTCCGACAGGCCCATGCGGGCCAGCCAGTCGTCGGCGCGGGCGTTCGCCGCGCGGCGCGGGACACGCTGGATGTCCAGACCGAAGCGGACGTTGGCGCGAACGGACTTCCAGTCGTAGATGCCGTAGTCCTGGAAGATCATGGCGGCCGGGCGGCTGCCGGCCGTACGGATCTCCAGGGTGCCGGTGCTCGGGCGGAGCAGGCCCGCGGCGATGCGCAGCAGCGTCGACTTGCCGCAGCCGGAGGGGCCGACGACACAGACGAACTCGCCGGGGGCGACGGTCAGATCGAGGGGGCCGAGGGCGTCGACCGTGTGGGGGGTTCGGCCGAAGGCCCGGGTGAGGTCACGGGCCTTGAGTTTGGGGCTCGGTGGATTCGGCTGATTCTGCGGATACGGCTCTCCCACTTCTGTCTCCTCGCGGAGTGCGGAACGGACGTGTGGGTGACGCATGGGGGGCGTGATCGACCATATGCCGGTCGACCATATGACGGTCCGTCAGATTCGGGAACCCCGCCCGTAGCAGGGCAGCACAAAGCCCCGGCACTCACCCGTGCCGGGGCTCAAGAGGTGGCCGTCAGGCCTTCGCGCAGTTCGGGCAGATGCCGCGGTACGTGACCTCGACGTCCGAGACCGTGAAGCCGAAGCGCTCGGTGTCGGGGAGGTCGGCCATCGGGTTGCCCGTCGGGTGGACGTCCCGGATCGAGCCGCACTGGGCGCACACCAGGTGGTGGTGGGGCCGGTGGGCGTTCGGGTCGTACCGCTTCGCGCGCTTGTCGGTCGAGACCTCGAGCACCTCACCGAGGGTGACCAGCTCGCCCAGCGTGTTGTAGACGGTCGCGCGGGAGATCTCCGGCAGCTTGGCCACGGCCCGCGCGTGCACCTCGTCGGCCGTCAGATGGACGTGATCGCCGGCGAGGACCTCGGCCACGACGCGCCGCTGCGCGGTCATCCGCCATCCGCGTCCGCGCAGCCGTTCCAGAAGGTCGCTCATGAGGACACCTTAACAGCAGGAGGACCAGGTTCCGAATGGATGTGACTTTAGAGCTCGGCTTGACTTGGACAAAGTCCAGTATAGGATCGAGCTCTGCTCTGGCCGATGGACAGGAGTGGCCGGAGTTGCTCGTACAACGCAGGAGGCGCACGTGACCCAGGGACCGCTCACGACGGAGGCCGGTGCTCCGGTCGCCGACAACCAGAACAGCGAGACCGCGGGCATCGGGGGTCCGGTCCTCGTCCAGGACCAGCTCCTGCTGGAGAAGCTCGCCCACTTCAACCGGGAGCGCATCCCGGAGCGCGTGGTGCATGCGCGCGGCGCCGGGGCCTACGGCACCTTCACGGTGACCGCCGATGTCACGCCGTACACGCGCGCCGCCTTCCTCTCCGAGGTCGGCAAGCAGACGGAGACGTTCCTGCGCTTCTCGACGGTGGCCGGCAATCTCGGCGCCGCCGACGCCGTGCGCGATCCGCGCGGCTGGGCGCTGAAGTTCTACACCGAGGAGGGCAACTACGACCTCGTCGGCAACAACACCCCGGTGTTCTTCATCAAGGACGCCATCAAGTTCCCGGACTTCATCCACACCCAGAAGCGCGACCCGTACTCGGGGAGCCAGGAGGCCGACAACGTCTGGGACTTCTGGAGCCTGTCGCCCGAGTCCACGCACCAGGTGACCTGGCTGTTCGGCGACCGCGGCATCCCGGCGTCGTACCGCCACATGAACGGTTACGGCTCGCACACCTACCAGTGGAACAACGAGGCCGGCGAGGTCTTCTGGGTCAAGTACCACTTCAAGACCGACCAGGGGATCAGGAACCTCACCCAGGACGAGGCGGGCCGGCTCGCCGGCGAGGACCCCGACTCGCACCAGCGCGACCTGCGCCAGGCCATCGAGCGCGGGGAGTTCCCGAGCTGGACCGTGCAGGTGCAGATCATGCCGGCGGCGGACGCGGCGACGTACCGCTTCAACCCGTTCGACCTCACCAAGGTGTGGCCGCACGAGGACTACCCGCCGATCGAGATCGGCAGGCTGGAGCTCAACCGCAACCCGCGCAACGTCTTCGCCGAGGTCGAGCAGAGCATTTTCAGCCCCGCGCATTTCGTGCCGGGTATCGGTCCGTCGCCCGACAAGATGCTCCAGGGCCGCCTCTTCGCCTACGGCGACGCCCACCGCTACCGCGTCGGCATCAACGCCGACCACCTGCCGGTGAACCGCCCGCACGCCACCGAGGCGCGCACCAACTCCCGTGACGGCTTCCTGTACGACGGCCGGCACGGCGGCGCGAAGAACTACGAGCCGAACAGCTTCGGCGGCCCGGCCCAGACGGACCGCCCGCTGTGGCAGCCGTTCGCGGGCTTCATCGCCGGCACGGGCAACCACGAGGCCCCCGCGCACGCGGACGACAACGACTTCGTGCAGGCCGGCAACCTCTACCGGCTGATGTCCGAGGACGAGAAGGAGCGCCTGATCGCCAATCTGGCGGGCGCCATCGCCCCGGTCTCGCGCGAGGACATCGTCGAGCGGGCCGTCGACAACTTCCGCAGGGCGGACGACGACTTCGGTAAGCGGCTGGAGGCCGCGGTCCAGGCTTTGCGCGGCTGATCACCAGCACTGGACCGCTTGCCGTGGCGGACGGGCCGGGTTCCTTCGGGGACCCGGCCCGTCGTGCGTGGTCAGGCCGGTACGTGCTGTCGTACGGGTGCCCAGCAGCGGATGATGTCGCGGACCGAGACGATGCCGACGGGCTCGCCGCGGTCCAGGACGATCAGATGCCGGAAGCCGCCGTGTGCCATGGCGCGGGCCGCCTCCTCCAGGGTCCATGCCGGGGCGGCGAACACGACGTCGGTGGTGGTGTGGTCATGGGCGCGTTCGGTGTCCGGGCTCTGTCCGAGACCGACGGAGACGAGGATGTCGCGTTCGGTGAGGATGCCGATACCTCCCGCGTCGGGGTCGTGGACCACGGCCGCGCCGACCCTGCGGGTGGACATCAGCGCGGCGGCCTGGCGAAGGGTGTGGGTGGGGCCGATGGTGAGGACCACGGTGCTCATGGCGTCACGTACGAGCATGGATGGAGCCACCTCCTGAAGTGCCCCCGCACCGTTTGTTCATCGATTCACAAATTCACAAGTGGGGGGACTCTCAGAGTGACAGGTAAAGAGCGGGTCAACAAGGGGGCGCTCAGTGGCGTTCGCGCGTCATCCGCTCGCGGCGTCCTCGGCCTCCCAGCGCAGCAGGTCGCCCGGCTGGCACTTGAGTACGTCGCAGAGCGCGGCGAGCGTCGCGAAGCGCACCGCCTTGGCGCGGCCGTTCTTGAGCACCGCCAGGTTGGCGGGCGTGATCCCGACGCGGTCCGCGAGGTCGCCCACGGACATCTTCCGCCGGGCCAGCATCACGTCGATGTCGACGACGATCGGCATCAGATCACCTCGTCCAACTCGGCCTGCATCTGCGCCGCTTCGACGTCGCGCGCGACGGCCTGGGTGAGCAGCATCCGCAGTACGAGCACGATGAGCGCGACCCCCAGGATGGCCAGGCCGATCCCGCCCATGATGACGGTGACGCCCGGGTCGTCCCGCTGGCCCGGCGCATTGAGGGCCGTGACCGTGAACCACAGGAGGGCGGCCGCCACGATCGCGCCGATCACGGCGTCCACGTACCGGAAGGCGGCATGGGAGAACACGGTTCCGCGTCGCACCATCGTCACCAGCCGCCACACGCTGACCAGGGCGACCTGGGCCGACACCATGCCCAAGATCACGATCACGCGCAGCGGGGTCAGCGGGAGCGACCCGTCCTCCGGGTCGCTGCCGCTGAGCAACACCCACACCATCAACACCTGTACGAGCGCGGTGCCGGCGAGCACCACGACGAGCACGGCGCGAAGCGCACGCACTGCCAGTTTTCCCATGCCTCGTCCTTCCATCGAGCTGCGATGGAAATCTATCGAGTTTCGATAGATGAGGCAAGGTGTGCCTTCGAGGGCGGCCCGGGAATGAGGGAAACGTTCAGGTCGAGCCCTGAGCGCCGTCAGTACCGTTCGTTGAGGTACCCGAGGAACTCGTCGTGCAGGATGCCGTTCGACGCGGCGGCGTTGCCGCTATGCGGGCCGGGGCGGCCGTCGAGCCCGGTGAAGGTGCCGCCCGCCTCCGTCACGATGATCGCGTTGGCCGCCATGTCCCACAGGGACAGCTCGGGCTCGGCGCAGATGTCCACCGAACCCTCGGCGACCATCATGTACGGCCAGAAGTCGCCGTACGCGCGCGTGCGCCACACCTCGCGCGTGAGGTCGAGGAAGCCGCCGAGCCGCCCCTGCTCCTCCCAGCCGCTCAGCGAGGAGTACGCGAACGAGGCGTCCGTCAGCTTCGAGACCTGGGAGACCCGCAGCCGGGACGCGGAGGAGAGGCTGCGGCCCGCGAAGGCGCCGTGGCCCTTGGCCGCCCACCAGCGCCGCCCGAGCGCGGGAGCGGAGACGAGCCCGACCACCGGCTGGTACCCGCCCTCCACGGCCTCCATCAGGGAGATGAGGGTGGCCCAGACGGGGACGCCGCGTACGTAGTTCTTGGTGCCGTCGATCGGATCGATGACCCAGCGGCGGGGCCCGGTGCCCTCGACGCCGTACTCCTCGCCGAGGATCGCGTCTCTCGGGCGGGCCCGCTGAAGCTGGCCCCGGATGAGTTCCTCGGCGCCCTTGTCCGCCTCGCTCACGGGGGTCATGTCCGGCTTGGTCTCGACCTTGAGGTCGAGGGCCTTGAATCGGTCCATGGTGGTGGCGTCGGCGGCGTCCGCGAGGACGTGGGCGAGGCGGAGATCGTCCAGGTAGTCCGGCATGGAACGAACGGTATCTGCCGTGGTCGGGCTGGGGCTACTAGGCCCGGGGCGGTTGGGCCGGTTGCGCACGGTTGGCGGCCGCTTTGTCGTGCACACCGCAGCCGACCCCGCCGGAACCGCCCGAGACCCGCGCACCCCGGGCAATTGGCGCCCCCGCACGCCTTCGCGAACCCTTGACAGTGACGCTGTGCGCGTCAAATCTGGGCGCACAGCCGCTCCTCCCCGGGAGGCGATGATGCCTGCAGCGCGGGAATCCCTGCTGGACGCCGCTTACACGGCGCTGGCGCGCCGGCCGTGGTCCGCCGTGCGGATGGTGGACGTGGCCTCGGCGGCCGGAGTGTCCCGGCAGACGTTGTACAACGAGTTCGGCAGCAAGGAAGGCCTGGCCCGCGCGCTCGTCCGCAGAGAGGCCGACGGCTACCTCGCCGGCATCGACCGCGCCCTCGCCACCCCCAGCGACGCCCGCGACCGCCTCACCGCCACCGCGGAGTGGACCGCCGGCCTCGCCCGCGACAACGCCCTGGTGCGGGCCATGCTCACCGGCTGCTGGAGCGAGCGCCTGCCCTCGCCGACCCTGTCCGCCGTCCCGTCCTCCTCCGCGGTCCCGGCGCAGCGCCGCGCCGACGGCCCGCTGCCGTCACCCGGCGACTTCGTGGCGATGGTGCGCGACCGGGCCGTGTCCGTCCTGACCGGCCCCGCCAACAGCAAGTCCGACACCGGCGACCTCTCCCGGTCCTGCGAACTCGTCGTCAGACTTGCCCTGTCCTGCGTCGCCGCCCCACCCGGCGAAGGAGGTGTCGCCGACCTCGTACGCAGCACGCTGTACCGGCAGTTGCCCGGCTGACGCCGCGAAACGGGCCCGGCTCAGTGCGACGAGCCGGAAAGCTGCAGCCCGATGACGCCGACCACGACCAGAGAGATCGACATGATCTTCAACGTGGACACGATGTCCCCGAGGAAGACCATCCCGTAGATCGCCGTACCCGCCGCCCCGATCCCCGTCCACACCGCGTACGCCGGACCCACGTCCAGCTTGCGCAGCGACAGCGTCAGCAACCCGAAGCTGCCGAGGGCGAAGATGCAGAAGGCGACGGTCGGCCAGAGCCGGGTGAACCCGTGCGACAGCTTCAGACAGACGGCGAAGCCGGTTTCGAGCAGCCCCGCCACGATGACCAGCAGCCACGCCATGTGCTGTCCTCCCGTATCCCCACGTACTGTGACCGCTTCGTCAGGCTTGGATCCGGCTCGGTGCGATTATGCCTTTACCGGACTCACAGGAAGACAAACAACGCGAAGGTCAATCGCCTTCCTCAGTCGCCTTCCGTGCGCTCACGCGTGGACAGCAACCGTCGCAGCGAGTAGAGCCGCGCCGGGTCGGCGTGCCCCTGCGCGACCCAGTCATCCAGCGCGCAGTCCGGTTCGTCATGACTGCACGCACGCGGACAGCCCTCGGTTCCCGGTTGCAGGTCGGGAAACGCGTTGATCACACGCGAGGGATCGATGTGTGCCAGGCCGAACGACCGCAGACCAGGGGTGTCGATCACCCAGCCGTCCATCTTCGGCAACGGCAGCGCCAGCGCCGACGTCGTCGTGTGCCGACCACGTCCCGTCACCGCGTTCACATGCCCCGTCGAACGCCGGCGATCCTGCGCCACCAGCGCGTTCACCAGCGTCGTCTTGCCGACACCCGAGTGCCCGACGAACGCCGTGACCCGGCCGTCCAGTTGCTCGCGCACCCGGTCCGCGGCGCCCCCGGTCTCCAGCTCCTCCCGGCTGGTGACGACATGCGGGATGTCCAACGCCCCGTACAGCTCCAGGAGTTCGTCCGGCGGTGCCAGGTCCGACTTGGTCAGCACCAGCAGGGGTTCGAGCCCTCCGTCGAACGCCGCCACCAGGCAGCGGTCGATCAGCCGGGGCCGTGGCTCGGGGTCGGCGAGGGCGGTGACGATGGCGAGTTGGTCGGCGTTGGCCACGACCACGCGCTCGAAGGGATCGTCGTCGTCGGCCGTCCGCCGCAGCACGGAGGTCCGCTCCTCGATCCGCACGATCCGCGCGAGGGTGTCCTTCTTGCCGGACATGTCGCCGACCAGCGCCACCCGGTCCCCGACCACCGCTGCTTTGCGGCCCAGTTCGCGGGCCTTCATGGCCATCACGATCCGGTCGTCCACGAGGACGGTCAGCCGCCCCCGGTCGACGGTGAGGACCATGCCCTCAGCGGCGTCCTCGTGCTTGGGCCGGATGTTCGTACGGGGCCGGGTGTTGCGGCGGCCGGGACGCGTGCGGATGTCGTCCTCGTCGGTGTGCTTGCCGTAGCGGCGCATGGCGGTGTCCCTACGCCCCGAGCATCCCGGTCCACAGTTCGGGGAAGTCCGGGAGGGTCTTCGCCGTCGTGGCCACGTTCTCGATCCGTACGCCCTCCACAGCGAGGCCGATGATCGCGCCGGCCGTGGCCATGCGGTGGTCCTCGTAGGTGTGGAACACCCCGCCGTGCAGCCTGCGCGGGCGGATGTGCAGGCCGTCGGCGGTCTCGGTGACGTCGCCGCCGAGTTCGTTGATCTCCTTGGTCAGCGCCGCCAGCCGGTCCGTCTCGTGCAGACGCAGGTGCGCGACGCCGCGCAGGGTGGAGGGGGAGTCCGCGAGGGCGGCGACGGCCGCGATGCCCGGGGTGAGTTCGCCGACCTCGCTCAGGTCCACGTCGATGCCGTGAATCGCACCCGAACCGGTGAACACGAGCCCGTACTCGGTGAGTTCGCAGGAACCGCCCATCTCGGTGAAGATCTCGCGCAGCCGGTCACCGGGCTGGGTGGTGCGGGCCGGCCAGTCCGGGACGAGGATCTTGCCGCCGGTCACCAGCGCCGCCGCCAGGAACGGCTGGGCGTTGGACAGGTCCGGCTCGATGGTCAGGTCGCGGCCGAGCAGGGCGCCCGGCGTGACACGCCAGACGTTCGGCTCGCCGCCCGACTCCGGGGTGTCCACCTGGGCGCCGACGGCACGGAGCATGTCGACGGTCATGCGGATGTGCGGCATCGAGGGCAGCGAGGAGCCGATGTGCCGGACCTCGACGCCCTGGTTGAAACGCGGTCCGGAGAGCAGCAGGGCCGACACGAACTGGGACGACGACGAGGCGTCGATCTCCACCGGGCCGCCCTCCAGGGCGCCCCCGCCGTGCACCGTCAGCGGCAGGGCGCCCCGGCCGTCGTCGTCGATCCGGGCGCCGAGGACGCGCAGGGCGTCGATCACACCGTGCAGGGGACGCTCGTACGACCTCGGGTCGCCGTCGAAGCGGACGGGGCCGTCGGCCAGCGCGGCGACCGGCGGCAGGAAGCGCATCACCGTGCCGGCATTGCCGACGTCGACCGTGGCCGGGCCGCGCAGACCCGCGGGGAGCACGCGCCAGGCCTCGCCGGTGCCCTCGGGGCCGACGCCCTCCTCGATACCGACGCCCATCGTCCGCAGCGCACCGGCCATCAGCAGGGTGTCGCGGGAGCGCAGCGGGCGGCGCAGCCAGCCCGGCTCCGAGGCGAGGGCGGCGAGGACGAGGGCACGGTTGGTGACTGACTTGGACCCCGGCACGTGGACCGTCGCGTCGACGGCTCCGCTCGCGTGCGGGGCGGGCCATAGGGCGGTGTGTGCGGCGGGGTTTTGGGCCATGGGTTCACTTTATAAGGAGCGTGTGGTTCGGGTGCGGCGCCGTCGGGGCTGATCGCGCAGTTCCCCGCGCCCCTTGAGTTGGCTGGTCACACCGCTAGCAGCCACCTGCCGCCACCTATCAGCGCGCACAACGACACCGCGTGGAACAGGAAGAGCCAGAGGCCCGCCGGTACGTGGGTCAGCCTCGAAAGCTGGTCAGCGTCCGAGTCCCCGGCGCCCCCACGCGACCGCTTCGCCTGCAGCTCGAACGCCGGGCGTACCCCGCCCACCAGCAGGAACCACACCACCACGTACGCGAACGCCGCCTGTACCTGCGGGCCGGTCAGCCAGGACACCAGGACGAAGGTGCCGCCGGTCACGAACACCGTCAGCGCCCCGTACGCGTTGCGGATCATCACCAGCATCGCCACCAGCAGGGCCGTCGCCAGCCACAGCAGGAGGGTGATGCGGCCGGCGCCCAGCAGTGCGGCGCCGCCCAGGCCCAGCAGCGGGGGAGCCGTGTAGCCCGAGGCGGCGGTGAGGATCATGCCGATGCCGTGCGGCTTGCCGCGGCTGACGGTGAGGCCGCTGGTGTCGGAGTGCAGGCGTATCCCGGTCAGCGTCCGGCCGGTCAGCAGCGCGACCAGGCCGTGGCCGCCCTCGTGGGCGATCGTGATGGCGTTGCGGGACAGACGCCACAGGCTGTGCGGGACGACGACGGCCAGCGCGACGACCAGCGCGGCGATCACCACCCACAGGTCAGGGTCGGGCTGGGTGCCGGAGACCTCGCCCCAGAGGGAGGCGAGCGAGGCGGATGCTGTGCTGTCCATGTAAGACGTCGGCTCCCTTGGGTCGGATGGAATCTGGCAGTGTGGCACGCAAGTGCGGACGGTATCTGAGACGCCGACTCGGCAGCGATCGTTCCTGACAGCAAACGCACAGGTCAGAGTGTTGGAGCCGGGGAATGCTCCGGGACTCTCGGGGTACGGGTCAGGGCCCGTCCGCGTAACGGCGTGCCAGGGCGATCAGGGCGGCCCGGCCGCTTTGGCCGGTGCGGTTTCTGAGGCTCGCGAGGTGTTTCTCGACGGTGCGTGGCGAGAGGAAGAGGTGCTCGGCGATCTCCTGGTTGCCGAGTCCTCGGCCGAGCAGGCGCAGCACCTCGTACTCCCGCGCGGTCACCCCCGCCCGCCGCAGTTCCTGCGGAATCGTGTCGTGGCCCTGGCGGCGGCGGGGAACGGGAGAGCCGGCTTCCCGCAGCAGGGCGCGGCAGGCTGCCGACACCCGTGTCGTGCCCCGGTCGTGGAAGAACTGCTCGGCGGCGCACAGCCACTCGACGGGGTGCCCCCAGCCGTCGGCGAGCGCCGCGGAGGCGCCCAGGCGCAGACACAGGTGACGGGCCAGGGGGATGGCGTCGGTCCCGGCCAGTGCTTCCTCGGCCGCCTTGGCTGCCTCCCCGGCGCGGCCCTCGCGGCCCAGCAGCACGGCCCGGGACCACCCCACGAAGGGCCGGTCCCAGTGGACCTGGGTGAGCCGGTCCGCGACGGCCCCGTCCAGCTCCGCCCAGCCGGCCGCGCCCCGCACGGTACGCAGGAGCAGGTACGGGCCCAGGAAACCGGTGACCCCGCGCGTACTGGGCAGGGCGCGCATGGCCCGGTCCGCCTCGGTGAACTCGGCCAGCGCACGGTCGGGTTCCTCCCGCAGCAGGGAGCAGATGCCCTGGGCCCAGCCCCACACGGAGGTGTCGGCGTAGCCCCAGAGCGCTCCGGCGCTCCGTCCGGCCAGTGCGCTCTGCATGGCCTGCAGCGCGGCCTGGAGTTTCTCCCGCTCGCCACGGGAGGCGGCGATGATGGCGTCCATTCCGACGCCGATCAGCTGCACCTCCTGCAGCCGCAGTCTGCGGGCCGTCGTCCTCAGCCGCCGGGCGGACTCCAGGGCCTGGTCATGCTCGTCGCGCAGCACATGGGCCTGTGCCAGATGCATGTCGGCCCAGGCCGTCATGAGCACGGCACCGGTCTCCTCGGCCGCCTTCCGAGCGGCCAGCAGCCGATCCGTCCCGGTGAACCGGATCCGGTCCAGGGCGCCGAGTTCCAGCAGGCCGCGTATCCGCCAGACCGGCAGCGCATGGGCGTCGGCCGTGGCCACCAGGCGTTCGAACACCTTCTCCGTCTCGGCCAGATCCCGGGGCCGCAGGCAGTACCCCAGCATGTTCAGCGCCTTGCAGCTCACCTCCGGCAGCCCGACCGCCTCGGCGGTCGCCACGGCTCCCTCGGCCAGGGCTCTGGCGCTCTCCAGCCGGTCCGGGCGCTGCGAGTTGAGCACCAGGTGCGCGGCGACCGCGTCCAGGGCGGCGCGGGACGCCGGGTCCGGCTCGGCTCCGAGCAGCTCCCGAGCCCGCCGTACGGCGGTCAGGCCCTCCTCCCACTGCTGCGCGGTGGCCGCGGCCCTGGCCCGGATCAGGAAACCCGCGGCGCGGCGGGCGGGCGGCGCGCCCCATGCGGTCAGGACACGGTCCAGCCGGTCGCCGAGCTCCGGGACGCGCCGGACGTCGCCCGTGAGGACGAGTGTCCCGAGCAGCTCCTCCAGCAGCCGGGCCACGGCCTCGGGCGGGGCGTCCGCCGCGTCGGCGGTCAGCTCCAGGCCCCGGTCGAGGAGTTCCACCGCGGTCAGCAGAGCGCCCCGCAGGACCGCCTGCCGGCCGGCTCGGGTGAGCAGTACGGCCGCACGGGCCCGCTGCCCGCCGGCGACGCACAGCTCCGCGGCCAGGCGGTACAGGTCGTCGCCCGGGTCACCGCCGATCAGACCGTCCGGCTCCCCGGCCCGCCGGGCGGGGCGGTCGGCGCCCCGCGGCCGATGCCCTGCCGCGTCGGCGGACTCGATCGCGTCGGCGGCGGCGAGGCAGAGCGCCGCCCGCTCCGCGGGCAGCAGCCGGTGGGTGATGGCGTCGGCGGTCAAGGCATGACGGAAGGAGTGCCAGCCGGGCTCCTCCGCGGTGGCGCCGTCGGTGACCAGATGGGCGCGTGCCGCATGCCGTAGCTGGCGGAGCGCTGTCGTCCGGTCGACCCCGGCGACGCGGGCGGCGATGTCCACGGGGAAGCGCCTGCCCAGAACGGCCGCCGCTTCCAGGAGCGCGACGCCCGGCGGTTCCAGGTGGTCCACGCGCTGGAGGACGGCGGCGGCGACCGTCGCGGGCACACCGGCGTCCAGCGAGCCGGTCACCGTCCAGCCGTCGCCCTGCCGCTGGACGAGGCTGCCGCTGTCGACCATGGCGGTCAGCAGCTCCTCCACCACGAAGGGGACACCTTCGGAGACGGCGTGCAACCGGTCCAGTACGGCTGCCGGAACCTTGCCCGCGTCGTCGTGGCCCAGACAGCGGGCCGCCAGTTCCGCGGTGTGGGCGGGGCCGAGGCGTGCGAGGCGCAGGGTGCGGGCCGTGCGGCGGGACGCGGCGGCCTCCGCGAGGTCGAGGGCGGGACCGGGCCCACCGCGCAGGGTGGCCAGCAGGACGGCCCGTTGGCCGGGAAGGTTGTCCGTGAGGTAGTCGACGATGGTGAGCGTGTCGGCGTCCGCATCGTGCAGGTCCTCCAGCACCAGGACACAGCCGCCGGAGCGTCCGAGGGTCCCCAGGAGTCGCAGCACCGCTTCGGCGTAGCCCACCAGCGGCGCACCGTCCTGCGGCGCCAGCCCGCACAGCCGCGACAGCAGCGGCTCGTAAGGGCCCAGGTCCCCGTCCGCGGGCGCCCCTTCGCCGCGCAGTCCGGAGAACACGGCCTCCGCGAGCGGGCGCAGCGGCACCGCGCGCCCGGCGGACGCGGCCCGCCCGCGCAGCACCCGCAATCCGGAGCGGACGGCTGCGGCTGCGGTCTCCTCGACGAGGCGCGACTTGCCGATGCCCGGCTCGCCCAGCACGAACACCGACGAGCCCCGCCCCTCGCCCGCCGATGCGACCGCCGCGGTCAGAAGATCCCGCTCCGGTTCTCTGCCGACCAGTGCCGATGACGACAACGACGACACTCAGGCCCCCTGCGCCCTCTTCCGGGATGTCCCCCGCCGGCACCCGTCGAATACTCCTTCGAGCCCGCACAGCGTAGTACCCACAAGTCACAGGGGCCGCACAACTACATGGGGGCTCAACCCCGATGTCCGCGGCGGCCGGTGGGCGGCACGCTTACCTCCAGCAGGGCACGGGGGACAGGGCATGACTCGGGGGACATGCCCTGCCTGCTGTTCTTTCTTCGATCGGGAGTCGCCGACATGTCGTCAACGCCGTCATCGCCGCGTGCCGTCAGATGGATCACCGCCGGGCTTCTGGGCGTGGCGCTGTGCGGATGCTCGTCGCTCACCGCCGGTACGGGAGGGGATACCGGCGGATCGTCGTCGACGAGCTCGGCGCAGGACGGACCGGACGTACCGGCGTTCGCCCAGGACCTGGAGCGGGTGTGCACGGAGGGGCTCGGCTACTCGGGGATGCCCGCCTACGACCGCAGGAAGAAGACCGTGCACCCGGCGATGCTCATGAACAAGCCCGGTGACGACTGGTCGCAGTCCGAGCCGTCCGCCGATGACTTCCCCAAGGGCTGGTTCCTCGGCTACGCGGACAAGCCGGCCGAGGCCGAGCTGGTCGTCTGCGTCGAGCGCACCAAGGCGACCGCGAGCGGCAAGGTGTGCGACATGGAGGGCGACGACGGCAAACCGTTCAAGGTGCGTACGTACAACACCTCGTACCGCCTGAAGGTCGTCGAGGCGCGCACCGGCGAAGAGCTGTACAAGCACACGGGGGAGGCCAAGTCCGAGGAGTGCCCGGTGTACATGCTCACCTCGGAGGGCGAGGACAAGGACAAGTACTACAACGAAGTGCGGCCCAAGGACTTCCGAAAGAACGTCCAGCCCTTCATCGCGCCGTAGGCTGCACGACGGCCGTCCCGTCCCCGCCCCTCCGGAGGACCGCATGCCCGCCGCGACCACCACCGTCGATCTCACCGAGCTGAGCGCCGCCGCCGGTGGCTCCCGTCGGCTCACCGGTCATCTCACCCGGCCTACCGGGCCGGGCCCCTGGCCCGGTGTCGTCGTGGTCCATGAGGCGCTGGGCGTCAATGATGTGATGCACCGTCAGGCGCAGCGGCTGGCGAGCGCCGGGTACCTCGTCGTGATGCCGGACCTGTTCACCGACGGAGGGGCCGTACGCTGCCTGGTGCCGACCTTCCGGGCCGCCCTGTCCGGCCAAGGCCGTGCCTTCCGCGACATCGAGGCGGCCCGCACCCGCCTCGCCCAGGATCCCGACTGCACCGGGCGGATCGGCATCATCGGCTTCTGCATGGGCGGTGCCTTCGCCCTCCTCGCCGTGAGCGACGGCGAGTTCGACGCCGCTTCCGTCAACTACGGCCGCCCGCCGAAGGACCTCGACGCGGCGCTCGACGGCTCCTGCCCCGTCGTCGCGAGCTACGGAGCCCGCGACCGTACGCTGCGCGGCGCGGCCCCCAGAGTGGAGGCGGCGCTCGACCGGCTCGGCATCGTCCACGACGTCAAGGAATACCCGGAGGCCGGGCACTCCTTCCTCAACGACTCCGAGGTCGGGCCACGCGCGCTGCGTCCGCTGATGCGGGTCGCCGGAATCAGGCCGCACCCGGAGTCCGCTGCCGACGCCTGGCGGCGCATCGACAGCTTCTTCGCCACGCACCTCAAGGCGGACGGCCACAAGCCCTGATCGTGCCGGGTGCGGGAGCGGTCTGCCACCCTTGGACGTCTCCAGGCGGCTCGGGCACGCTGACCCGGCACCATGCCGACTGGTGCTGAGTGAGGCAGAGTGATCTTGCGTTTTCGCAGGTCGGAGGGGTGGTTGCAGATGTGCGGACGGTATGCGGCGAGTCGTGCGCCCGAGGATCTCGCAGGAATCTTCGAGATCGAGAAGTGGGAGCCCGAGGAGACCCTCGACGCGGACTACAACGTGGCTCCGACCAAAGAGGTCCTCGTCGTCCTCGACCGTGCCCTGAAGGACGCGGAGGACCCGCGGCCGGTTCGGCAGCTGCGCAAGCTGAAGTGGGGGCTGGTGCCGAGCTGGTCCAAGACCCCCGAGAGCGCCTTCAAGATGATCAACGCGCGCGCGGAGACGGTGCACGAGAAGCCGTCGTACCGGCGGGCCTTCACCTCCCGGCGCTGCATCATCCCCGCCGACGGCTACTACGAGTGGGTCACCGGCACCCAGGAGCGGGACCTGGAGGTCGAGGGGAAGCGGAAACGGCCGCGCAAGCAGCCGTACTTCGTGCTGCCCGCCGACGGGTCGGTGTTCGCGATGGCCGGACTGTACGAGTTCTGGCGGGACAAGACGCTGCCCGACGAGCACCCGCAGGCCTGGTGGGTCACCTGCTCCGTCATCACCACGGAGGCCGAGACGACCCCGCTCGCCGTGTCGCCCGCGGACGGCCCGCGCACGCTCGCCGACATCCACCCCCGCATGCCGCTGATGCTGACCCCGGACCGCTGGGACGCCTGGCTGGACCCGTCCCGCAAGGACCCGGACGAGCTGCGCACGCTCCTGGACGCGCCGCCCGCCGGACTGATGCGCGCCTACCCCGTCTCCACGCTGGTCAGCAACGTCCGCAACAACGGCCCGGAGCTGCTGAAGGAGCTGGACGGGCCCGAAGAGGGCACACTTTTCTGACGTGACGACCGAGTCTGATGTGACGACCGAAACCGTGGGCACGGACGCGGGCGACGCCCGTATCACCTGGCACCGCGCGAAGAAGCCACGCCTCGTCCTGGCCGCGAGCCACGGCGCCGGAGGCGGCATCGGGGCACGGGACCTCGTCGCGCTCGCGGAGGTCCTCCCGGCCCACGGGGTGAGCGTGGCCCTCGTGGAGCAGCCCTGGCGCGTGGCCGGCAAGAAGGTGGCGCCCGCGCCGAAGACGCTCGACGTCGGCTGGCGGGGCCTGTGGCCCGCGCTCGCCGCACCGGGGCTGCCCGTGATCGCCGCAGGCCGCAGCGCCGGCGCCCGCGTCGCCTGCCGTACGGCCGTCGAACTCGGCGCGCACGCCGTGCTCGCGCTGAGCTTCCCCCTCCACCCGCCGGGCAGGCCCGAGAAGTCCCGCGCCGACGAACTGCTCGGGGCCGGGGTGCCGACCCTCGTCGTGCAGGGCGGGAACGACCCCTTCGGCAGGCCCGAGGAGTTCCCGGCCGGTGACTACGAGCTGGTCGAGGTGCCGTACGGCGATCACGGGTTCGCGGTGCCCAAGCGGGCGCCCCTCGATCAGGGCGAGGCAGTGGCGATCGTCACGGACGCCGCTGTGAAGTGGGTCGGGTCACTGGGGTAAAGCTTCGGGAATGTTGTGGACCCGGTCCCTGTTGTGGCGGACAGCGGTGCTGAACCGGCAGCGCACACGTCGTAGGAGAGGAAGTCCGCCGCATGGGTTCGACCTTCTGCCCGACCGCAGGCAGCCGCGCCGACCTGGAGTGGACGGTCCTGCATGCGGCCAGGACCACTCCTATTCGAGGGGCGGCAGGTACGGCAGGTCGTCTATCCTCCGATTCAGGTGGGACCGGTTTCGGCCCTGCCCGCAATCTTGAGGAGGTGGGTCCGGTTCCCGGTACCGACGCAGGGACCGACAACGGCCAGGCGGAGCAGCCCGAGGGCCTGGGCACGAGCGTGGACCCGTCCGCGGAGTCGACCGCCGAGCGCAGCGCGCGCTTCGAGCGGGACGCGCTCGAATTCCTCGACCAGATGTACTCGGCCGCGCTGCGTATGACGCGCAACCCGGCCGACGCCGAGGACCTGGTCCAGGAGACCTACGCCAAGGCGTACGCGTCCTTCCACCAGTTCCGCGAGGGCACCAACCTCAAGGCGTGGCTGTACCGGATCCTCACCAACACCTTCATCAACTCGTACCGCAAGAAGCAGCGCGAACCCCAGCGCTCCGCGGCCGAGGAGATCGAGGACTGGCAGCTCGCCCGCGCCGAGTCGCACATGTCGACGGGCTTGCGCTCCGCGGAGTCGCAGGCGCTCGACCATCTGCCCGACTCGGACGTGAAGGAAGCGCTCCAGGCCATCCCCGAGGAATTCCGTATCGCCGTGTATCTGGCCGACGTTGAGGGCTTTGCGTACAAGGAGATCGCGGACATCATGGGGACACCCATCGGTACGGTGATGTCCCGGCTGCACCGGGGCCGCCGTCAACTGCGCGGCATGCTCGAGGACTACGCCCGAGAGCGCGGGCTGGTCCCGGCCGGCGCCGGAGAGTCGAACGAAGCGAAAGGCTCGGGCTCATGAGCTGCGGAGAGCCGCACGAGACGGACTGCTCCGAGGTACTCGATCATCTCTACGAGTTCCTCGACAGCGAGATGCCGGACGTCGACCGGGACAAGTTCAAGCAGCACTTCCAGGAGTGCTCGCCGTGCCTGGAGAAGTACGGGCTCGAAGAGGCCGTGAAGAAGCTGGTCAAGCGGTGCTGCGGACATGACGACGTACCGACGGACCTGCGTGCCAAGGTCCTCGGCCGGCTCGACCTGATCCGCTCCGGCCAGGCCGTGCCCGAGCACGACGTCACGGCAGCGCCACAGGAATCCTGACCGCACAGCCGTCACTCGAACGTGCTAATCCCCCGGTCATAAGACCGCGAACCTCCCCTTGGTCGCTTTAGGCTCCCATGCCTGACGAGCGCGGCCGGGGAGGGGCGTATGGAGGCGACACCCGTACGGGCCCGTGTCTACGTGGGCTGTGCCGTCCTCGGCGCCCTGCACTGCCTGTACGTCCTGCCGACGACGCGTGTCCCCTGGTGGGCGGTGGCCCTGCTGGCCGCGCTCTACGCCGTGGGCGAGCGGCTGTCCGGCTCGTTCTATCCCGTGCTCCTCGCCGGGGCCTTCCTGCTGTCACCGCCCGCCGCCGCGCTGGTCGCGGTGCCGGGGGCGCTGATCGCCCCGGCCGGCGGACGGCCGCAGCCGCTGCGGCGGGTGTGGCGGGCGGCGCAGCTCGTGGTCGCCGTGTGGGTGGCCGCGCGGGTGCACTGGGAGCTGGGCGAGCGCGACGCCGTGGTGGCGTCCGACTTCCCGTACGCGCTGGTGCCCGCCGCAGCCGCGGTCCTGGCGTTCTGTCTGGTGCTGACCGTGCTGGACGGCGGGATCCTGGCGCTGGCCGAGCGCCGGCCCCTGCGGCGGACCTGGCACGCGCTGTTCCTGCGGTCGCTCGCGCCGATCGCCGTCCACGGTCTGGCCGGGCTCATGATGGCCGTGCTGTGGCGCAGTGCCTACGGTCCCGTCGCCGCGCTGCTCGTGCTGCTGCCGATGTGCGTGTCGTGGTGGGCGTTCGCCCAGTACCACCGGGAACACGCGGCGCATCAGGCGACCATCCGAGCCCTCGTCCAGGCCGTCGACATCAAGGACGGCTACACCCGGGGCCACAGTGAGCGCGTCGGTCAGGCCACGATGATGATCGCGCGTGAGCTGGGCCTGGCCGAGGAGCGCGTCGAGGTGCTCCGCTTCGCCGGGATCCTGCACGACGTCGGCAAGCTGGGCGTGCCCACCCGGCTGCTGCGCAAGAACGGGCCGCTGACGCCCGAGGAGCGGCGGGTCATCGAACTGCACCCCGAGTACGGGCACGAGATGGTGCGCGGGATCGCCTTCCTGGGGGAGGCCCGGGCCGCCGTACTGCATCACCACGAACGGCTGGACGGGAGCGGGTACCCCTACGGGCTGAGCGGGACTCAGATCCCGGAGTCGGCGCGGGTGGTGGCCGTCGCGGACGCCTTCGACGCGATGACGTCGACCCGGTCCTACTCACGGGCCCGGCCCGTGCCCGTCGCGCTGCGGGAGCTGGAGAAGTGCGCCGGCACGCAGTTCGACCCCCGGATGGTCACGGCCCTCGCCCGCGCCGTCGACCTGCACGGCTGGCATCCCGCGGTGACCGCCGACGAGCCCTCCGCGCCCGCGCCCCGCCCGCAGATCGCCGGCGCCCCCGGAGCGCCCCGATGAGCGCCCCGCGGCCACCCCTGTTGCTCACCCTCGTCCACACCTGCGCCGCCCTCCTCGCCACGGGCTGTCTGCTCGGCATCCTGGGGAGCGCTCTCGCCGAGCGCGGCATCGCCGTCGCCTTCGGCGCTCTCGTCGTCCTCGGCGAGGTCACCCGCTGGACCGGAGCCGAAGGCAGGGAGGCGGCGCCCCTCGGAGCCGCCGCCGCGCTGTCGTACGCGCTGCTGGGGGAGAGCGGCGGCGAGCCCACCCAGCACGGCGTCGCCCAGGTCGTCGGTGTCGTCCTGGCCGCCTCGCTCCTCGGCAGCGTGCCGCACATCGCGCGCGGGCGCCCCGTGCTGGACCACCTCGCCCGGCGGGTGCTCACCGTCGGCTTCGCGGCCGCCTGCTTCCAACCCCTGTTCAACCAGGGCACGTTCCACGGCTGGGGCACCTCCTACGCTCTGCTCCTGCTCGCGATCCTGGCCCTCACCACCCTGTGCGACGCCCTGCTCGCCGCGGCCCTGGCGCACGCGCGCACCCGATGGCCCTTCGGGCCGCTGCTGCGGGACGAGCTGCGGGCGACCCTCGGGGTCGGGTCGGCCGTCTGCGCGACCGGCGCGGTGATGGCGCTCGCGGTCGCCGTGGTCGGGCTGTGGGCGCTGCCCGTCTTCTCGCTGCCGCTGCTGCTGACCCAGATGTCCTTCCGCCGGTACGCCGCCGTGCGGACCACCTACCGGCAGACCATCGCCTCCCTCGCCCGGGCCACCGAGATCGCCGGGTACACGCCCGTCGGACACGCTCGGCAGGTGGCCGCGCTCAGCCGGGAGGTCGGGCGGGACCTGGGCCTTTCCGAGGCCGAGCTCACCGTGCTGGAGCACGCGGCCCTCATGCACGACATCGGGCAGCTCAGCCTGGTCGACCCGGTACCGGCCGGCGCCACCGCCGTACTGCCCGTCGAGGAGCAGCGCAGGATCGCGCTGCTCGGCGGGGCCGTCGTACGGCAGACCGGGGTGAGTCCGCAGGTGGCGATGGTCGTGGAGCGACTCGCCGATCCCGGTCCGGAGCAGCCGCTGGCCGCACGGATCGTGCGGGCGGTCAACGCCTACGAGGAGAAGGCACGCGACGCCGGTCCGGGCGGGTCGCTGAAGGCGCTGGAGGAACTGCGGCTGAGTGCCGCCGGGGACTACTCGCCGGAAGTGGTGGGGTCGCTCGCGCGGGTGCTGTCCAGAGACTGTCTGACGGCGCCCGTGGCTGGGTAACCCATGGGTAATGAGCGCCCTTCCAGCCGTACGTGGTTGGATGCGAATGAGAGGGTGTCCGGGGGCGAGCACTAGCCAGCCCACTCCACGGAACTGGCAGGCGGGAATCGTGAGGATCTTCGGCAAGGGACGGCACCGGCCCTCCGCCTCCTGGCGGCAGGCCACCGACCGGGCGTTCACGCTCATCGGCGACGGCCGGTACGAGGACGCGGGCGCGCTGTTGACACGTGCCGCCGATCTGGAGCCCTGGCTTTCGGAGTCCTGGTTCAACCTCGCGCTGCTGCACAAGTTCCGGCACGACTGGGAGCAGGCCCGGGCCGCCGGACTGCGTGCCGTGGCGCTGCTGGACCGGGAGACCGGGGCGCCCGACTGGTGGAACGTCGGTATCGCCGCCACCGCACTGCAGGACTGGCCGCTGGCCCGGCGGGCCTGGCAGGCGTACGGGCTGCGGGTGCCCGGTGGCGCGACCGACTCCGGTGAGCCGGTCGGCATGGACCTCGGCAGCGCGGCCGTACGGCTGTCCCCGGAGGGGGAGGCCGAGGTCGTGTGGGGGCGGCGCCTGGACCCCGCCCGGATCGAGGTGCTGTCGATTCCGCTGCCGTCCTCCGGGCGGCGCTGGGGCGAGGTCGTGCTGCACGACGGCGTGCCCCACGGCGAGCGGACCACGGGGTCCGGGCACTCCTACCCCGTCTTCGACGAGATCGAGCTGTGGGCGCCCTCGCCCGTGCCCACCTGGGTGGTCCTCCTGGAGGCCGCCACCGAGGCCGACCGGGACGCGCTGGAGCAGCTCGCCGCCGACGCCGGGTTCGCGGCCGAGGACTGGTCGTCGTCCGTGCGGCTGCTGTGCCGGATGTGCTCCGAGTCACGGATGCCGTCGGACGAGGGCGACGGGGAGCACCTGGATCCGCACGACCACAGCGAGCCGGGGCACCCGGGGCCGCTGGGGCATCGCACGGACGGGCAGCTGTGGGTGCCGGAGCGCGAGTGCGGCGTGGCCGCGCCGGCTGCCTTGGTGCGGGGGTTGCTGGACGGGTGGGCTGCCGATAGCCCGGATTCCAGGGATTGGCGGGATCTCGAAGAGGTTTGCTAGGACCGTCGCCGGCGCGGGTCCGTCGCGCCCTGCGGCGGAGCCGCACATCGACGCAGTCCCGCGCCCCTGTGGCGGCGCTCCCCGTACCCTGTATCAGCATCACACCCTCTTTTCTTGTGCAGGAAGGCATACGTCGGTCATGGCCCAGCAGGACACCGAGCAGCAGCACGCGGGCGTGCTCCCCGTGGACGACGAGGGGTTCGTCGTCGACACCGAGGACACGGAGGAGCGCGAGAACGCCTGGCATGAGCGCGGCACCTCGCGGCCGATCACCGTGGTGGGGAACCCGGTCCTGCACAAGGAGTGCAAGGACGTCACCGAGTTCGGCGCCGAGCTGGACCAGCTGGTGGCGGACATGTTCGCCTCGCAGCGCACCGCCGAGGGCGTGGGCCTGGCCGCCAACCAGATCGGCGTCGACCTGAAGGTCTTCGTCTACGACTGCATGGACGACGAGGGCAAGCGGCACGTCGGTGTCGTCTGCAACCCGAAGCTCGTCGAGCTGCCCGCCGACCGGCGCCGGCTGGACGACAGCAACGAGGGCTGCCTGTCCGTGCCGACCGCGTACGCGCCGCTCGCCCGCCCCGACTACGCCGAGGTGACCGGGCAGGACGAGAAGGGCAACCCGATCAAGGTGCGCGGCACCGGCTACTTCGCCCGGTGTTTGCAGCACGAGACGGACCACCTGTACGGCTACCTCTACATCGACCGGCTGTCCAAGCGCGAGCGCAAGGACGCGCTGCGGCAGATGGCCGAGAACGAGCCCCGCTACCCCGTGGTCGCCAACGACTGAGAACGGCTCGCGGGCCCCACAAGTCCCTTACGCACGGCGCCTGGTCAGGTTCCTCCTCCTGACCAGGCGCCGTTCGCATGTCCGTCGCACGTTCGATCCCATACATGCAAGTAGTGATCCAAATCCAGTCACAAAAAGGGAGGAACGCGGCACTGAGGGGTAGTGAAAGAAGCAAATCCGTTCCCAAAACGGTCAGTTATGGTGCTGAATGGAAGTGCGGGGATACGCGACGGCGCACGCCCGGCACAACGGCAGGGCGTGCACGACTGCACAACTGGCGGCTGAGAGGAGTTTGTTCGTGCATGCTTTCTCGGACGGCACCACAGCGACATCGACGGCGGTCCCGGTTCCACCGTCGCTCTCTCTCCCGATGATCGAAGCGGCCTTTCCCAGGCAACTGCATCCGTATTGGCCCCAGCTCCAGGAGAAGACCCGCGCCTGGCTGCTGGAAAAACGTCTGATGCCGGCCGACAAGGTCGAAGAATATGCCGACGGACTTTGCTACACCGACCTGATGGCGGGGTACTACATTGGTGCCCCCAACGAGGTGCTCCAGGCGATAGCGGACTACAGCGCGTGGTTCTTCGTCTGGGACGACCGGCACGACCGCGACCTCGTCCACCACCGCCCCGCCGCCTGGCGGCGACTCAGGGACCGCCTGCACGCGGCGCTCGACTCCCCCGAGGACCATCTGCACCACAAGGACCCGCTGGTCGCGGGGTTCGCGGACAGTGTGACGCGGTTGTACTCGTTCCTGCCCCGCACCTGGAACATCCGGTTCGCCCGGCACTTCCACGCCGTGATCGAGGCGTACGACCAGGAATTCCACAACCGTACGGAAGGGATAGTCCCCACCGTCGAGGAATACCTGGAACTGCGCCGGCTCACCTTCGCGCACTGGATCTGGACCGATCTGCTGGAGCCGAGCGCCGGAATGGAACTCCCGGACTTCGTGCGAAATCACCCGGCATATCGGCGGGCGGCCCTACTGAGTCAAGAATTCGCCGCCTGGTACAACGATCTGTGTTCGTTCCCGAAGGAAATCGCGGGCGACGAGGTGCACAATCTCGGAATCAGCCTCATCACCCACAAGGGGCTGACGCTCGAAGAAACGGTGACGGAAGTCAGGCGACGGGTCGAGGACTGCGTCTCCGATTTCCTGGTGGCCGAGCGCGAGGCCCTGGAATTCGCGGACTTTCTCGCCGGCGGCACGCTGTGGGGAAGGGAACTCGGTGCCGCCGTGCGCGCTTGCGTCGGCAATATGCGCAACTGGTTCAGCTCCGTCTACTGGTTCCACCACGAGTCCGGCCGTTACCGGGTCGACAGCTGGGACGACCGGTCCACGCCCCCGTACGTCAACAACGAAGCGGCAGGTGAGAAATGACCGTCGAGTCCGTCCACCCCGAGACCCGGCCCCGCGGGGCCTCGGAATTGCGTCAACCGCCCCTCGCGGGCGGGGGAGTTCCGCTTCTCGGCCACGGCTGGAAGATGGTCCGTGATCCGCTGGCCTTCATGACGACGCTGCGCGATCACGGCGACGTCGTACGGATCAAGCTCGGACCGAAGACCGTCTACGCCGTCACCACGCCGGACCTCACCGGCGCGTTGGCGCTGAGCACCGACTTCGAGATCGCCGGGCCGCTGTGGGAGTCCCTGGAGAGCCTGCTCGGCAAGGAGGGCGTGGCCACCGCCAACGGCCCCCGGCACCGGCGTCAGCGACGCACCATCCAGCCCGCCTTCCGGCTCGACGCGATCCCCGGGTACGGGCCGATCATGGAGGAGGAGGCGCATGCGCTGACCGAGCGCTGGAAGCCCGGCGAGACCATCGACTGCACCTCCGAGTCCTTCCGGATCGCCGTGCGCATCGTCGCCCGGTGTCTGCTGCGCGGCGCGTACATGGACGAGCGGGCCGACCGGCTGTGTGCCGCGCTCGACACCCTCTTCCGCGGCATGTACCGGCGGATGGTGATCCCCCTCGGGCCGCTTTACAAGCTGCCGCTCCCAGCCAACCGCGCATTCAACGAAGCCCTGGCCGATTTCCATCTCCTGGTCGACGAGGTCGTCGCCGAACGCCGGGCATCCGGTCAAAAGCCGGACGATTTGCTGACGGCATTGCTGGAGGCGAAGGACGGCAATGGCGATCCCATCGGGGAGCAGGAGATCCACGATCAGGTCGTCGCGATATTCACCGCGGGCGCGGAAACCGTGGCCTCCACGATCTTGTGGCTGCTCCATGTGCTCGCGGAACATCCGGAACACGCCGACCAGATACGCGCGGAGGTCGAATCGCTCACCGGCGGCCGACCTGTGGCATTCGAGGACGTCCGCAGCCTGCGGCACACCAACAATGTCGTGGTGGAGGCGATGCGTTTGCGCCCCGCGATCTGGATTCTCACGCGACGGGCGGTGACCGATACGTCACTCGGTGGCTATCGCATTCCGGCCGGGGCCGACATCGTCTACAGCCCCTACGCCGTCCAGCGCGACCCGAAGTCGTACGTGCGGGGCGCCGAGTTCGACCCCGACCGCTGGCTTCCGGAACGCGCCAAGGAGGTGCCGAAATACGCCATGAGCCCGTTCGGCGTCGGCAACCGCAAGTGCCCGAGCGACCACTTCTCGATGGCCATGCTGACGCTGATCACGGCGGCGCTGTCCACCGAGTACCGCTTCGAGCAGGTGCCCGGTTCGAACGACGCGACCCGGGTGGGGATCACCCTGCACCCGCACACGCTGCTGCTGAAGCCGGTGGCGAGGGACCGGCGCAGGCCGTGACGGCCTACGCGGCGCTCGGCCCCTGGAACGTCCGCCGGTAGGCGTGGGGGGTCGTGCCCAGCGCCTGTACGAACTGATGGCGCAGCGCGGCCGCGGTACCGAACCCCGTGCGGCCCGCGATCGCGTCCACCGTCTCGTCCGTCGCCTCCAGCAACTGCTGGGCCAGCAGCACGCGTTGGCGCAGGATCCAGCGGTAGGGAGTCGTCCCGGTCTCCTGCTGGAAGCGGCGGGCGAACGTGCGCGGGGACATGTGCGCGCGCTCGGCGAGCTGCTCGACGGTGACGTCCTCGTCGAGGTGGCGCTCCATCCAGGACAGCACCTCGCCGACCGTGTCGCAGTGCGAGCGCGGCAGCGGACGCTCGATGTACTGGGCCTGCCCGCCGTCCCGGTGCGGCGGCACCACCATGCGCCGGGCGATCTTGTTGGCGACCTCGGGTCCCTGCTCCTGGCGCACGATGTGCAGACAGGCGTCGATACCGGCGGCGGTGCCGGCGCTGGTGACCACCGGCCCTTCGTCGACGTAGAGCACATCCGGCTCGACGATCGCCCGCGGGTGCTGTCGGGACAGTTCCCCGGCGTGCTTCCAGTGCGCACTGCACCGCCGCCCGTCGAGCAGCCCGGCCGCGCCCAGCACGAAGACGCCGGAGCACACGCTGAGCACCCGCGCCCCCCGCTCGACGGCCCTGACCAGGGCGTCCAGCAGCTCGGGCGGATAGTCGCGGACGACATAGTCGCGCCCGGCGGGCACGGCGATCAGGTCGGCCTCGTCCAGCCGCTCCAGACCGTAGGGCGTGGAGACGGAGAGCCCGCCGACATGGGTGCCCAGCGTCGGTCCCTCCGCCGAGGCGACGGCGAAGTCGTACGTGGGCAGATCCTCGTCGCTGCGGTCGATGCCGAAGACCTCGCAGACGACGCCCAGTTCAAAGGGGTGTACGCCGTCGAGGAGGACGGCGGCGACGTTGCTCAGCACGAGTCACCTCGCATCGCCACGCCGCTCGGTATCGGCTTCGGCCGGGGGGCCGGGGGTTGTCCCCCGGAAAGGCACAGCAGCATGCTGCCAGTGTGCCTCGGAAGTGGCAGTAAATCGAGGGTGTGCGGCAGTCCTGCCACTGTTTGTAAGGAGTGTTCAGCGCGACAGTGGTGTCATGACTACAGAACAGACACAGACACTGCTCGCCATGGTCGCCGTTCTCGGCATGTTCCTGGTCCTGGTCCTCCCGTCACTGATCGGCGCGGCGCGCGACCGGCGCATCGACCGACAGATCCGGGAGGCCCAGGGACGCAACGAGCCCCAGGCTCAGAAGTCCTCGTCCAGGTCGACGGTGCCCTCCACCGCCACCTGGTACGCCGACGGACGCCGCTCGAAGAAGTTGGTCAACTCCTGAACACCCTGCAGCTCCATGAAGGAGAAGGGGTTCTCGGAGCCGTACACCGGAGCGAAGCCGAGGCGCGTCAGACGCTGATCGGCGACACACTCCAGGTACTGCCGCATCGACTCGGTGTTCATGCCCGGGAGGCCGTCACCGCACAGGTCGCGCCCGAACTGGAGCTCGGCCTCGACGGCCTCCCTCAGCATGTCGGTGACCTCCTGCTGAAGCTGGTCGTCGAAGAGTTCCGGCTCCTCCTTGCGGACGGTGTCGACCACGTCGAACGCGAAGGACATGTGCATCGTCTCGTCGCGGAACACCCAGTTGGTGCCGGTGGCGAGGCCGTGCAGCAGGCCCCGGCTGCGGAACCAGTAGACGTACGCGAAGGCGCCGTAGAAGAACAGGCCCTCGATGCACGCGGCGAAGCAGATCAGGTTCAGCAGGAAGCGACGCCGGTCGGCCTTGGTCTCCAAGCGCTCCAGCTTCTCGACCTCGTTGATCCACTTGAAGCAGAACTCGGCCTTCTCGCGGATGGACGGGATGTTCTCGACGGCGTCGAAGGCCGCGGCCCTGTCCTCCGGGTTCGGGAGGTAGGTGTCAAGGAGCGTCAGATAGAACTGGACGTGCACGGCCTCCTCGAAGAGCTGACGGCTCAGGTAGAGCCGCGCCTCGGGGGAGTTGATGTGCTTGTACAGCGTCAGCACCAGGTTGTTCGCCACGATCGAGTCGCCCGTCGCGAAGAACGCGACCAGCCGGCCGATCATGTGCTGCTCACCCTCGGACAGCTTCGCGAGGTCGGCGACGTCCGAGTGGAGGTCGACCTCCTCGACGGTCCAGGTGTTCTTGATGGCGTCCCGGTAGCGCTCGTAGAAGTCCGGGTAGCGCATGGGACGCAGGGTCAGTTCGAAGCCCGGGTCGAGAAGGTTGCTGTTACGGGTGGTCATTACTGGCAGGCCTCGCAGGACTCGGGGTTTTCCAGGGAGCAGGCGACGGCGTCGGGCTCGGCGACCTGCTGGACGGGGATGGACTTCTCGGGCTGGGCCTGCGCCTGGGCGGCACGGGCGATACGGGTCGCCGGGCGCGAGCGCAGGTAGTACGTCGTTTTCAGGCCCTGCTTCCAGGCGTACGCGTACATCGAGGAGAGCTTGCCGATGGTCGGCGTCTCCAGGAAGAGGTTCAGGGACTGCGACTGGTCCAGGAACGGCGTGCGGTCGGCGGCCATGTCGATCAGGCCGCGCTGCGGGATCTCCCACGCCGTGCGGTACAGGGCCCGTACGTCCGCCGGGATCCAGGCGAAGTCCTGCACCGAGCCGTTCGCGTCGCGCAGCGCCTCACGGGTGCGGGCGTCCCAGACGCCGAGCGCCTTGAGCTCGTTGACCAGGTAGGAGTTGACCTGGAGGAACTCGCCGGAGAGCGTCTCGCGCTTGAACAGGTTGGAGACCTGCGGCTCGATGCACTCGTAGACACCGGCGATGGACGCGATGGTCGCGGTGGGCGCGATGGCC
This sequence comes from Streptomyces sp. NBC_01092, assembly GCF_045039535.1. Lineage (NCBI taxonomy): Bacteria > Bacillati > Actinomycetota > Actinomycetes > Kitasatosporales > Streptomycetaceae > Streptomyces > Streptomyces sp. NBC_01092. The sequence goes on from NZ_CP108659.1 coordinate 7,093,779, forward strand.
AGCAGCAGGGAGTTGCGCATGCCGGTCGTGGCGATACGGCTGCGCAGGGCGGCCCAGCGCTCCGGCCAGGTCAGCTCGACGCCGTAGTGGTCGGGGTGCAGCACGCCCTTGGCCGTACGGGTCTTCTCCCAGGCCGGCAGCGGGCCGCTGCGCTCGGCGAGGTCGGCGGACGCCTCGTACGCGGCGAGCATGATGCGCTCGGCGATCCGCGTGGAGAGGGCCTTGGCCTCCGGCGAGTCGAAGGGCAGCCGCATCTTGAAGAAGACGTCCTGCAGACCCATCGCGCCCAGGCCCACCGGCCGCCACTTGGCGTTCGACCGGCCCGCCTGCTCGGTCGGGTAGAAGTTGATGTCGACGACGCGGTCGAGGAAGGTGACTGCGGTGCGCACGGTGGCGTCGAGCCGCTCCCAGTCGATGTCGCCGGTCATCGTGTCGACAAAGGAACCCAGGTTCACCGACCCCAGGTTGCAGACCGCCGTCTCCCCGTCGTCGGTGACCTCCAGGATCTCCGTGCAGAGGTTGGAGGAGTGCACGACGTGGCCCGGCAGGGCGGTCTGGTTGGCGGTGCGGTTGGCGGCGTCCTTGAAGGTCATCCAGCCGTTGCCGGTCTGCGCGAGGGTGCGCATCATGCGGCCGTACAGGTCACGGGCCGGGATGGTCTTCTTCGCGAGCCCGGCCGCCTCCGCCTTGCGGTAGGCCGCCTCGAACTCCTCGCCCCACAGGTCCACCAGCTCGGGCACGTCCGACGGCGAGAAGAGCGACCACGGTTCGTCGGCGTTGACCCGGCGCATGAACTCGTCCGGGACCCAGTGCGCGAGGTTCAGGTTGTGCGTACGGCGGGCGTCCTCACCGGTGTTGTCGCGCAGCTCCAGGAACTCCTCGATGTCGGAGTGCCAGGTCTCCAGGTAGACGGCCGCGGCGCCCTTGCGCCGGCCGCCCTGGTTCACGGCGGCGACGGAGGCGTCGAGGGTCTTCAGGAACGGGACGATGCCGTTGGAGTGCCCGTTGGTGCCGCGGATCAGTGAACCCCGGGAGCGGATGCGGGAGTAGGACAGCCCGATGCCGCCGGCGTGCTTCGAGAGGCGGGCGACCTGGTGGTAGCGGTCGTAGATGGAGTCCAGCTCGTCGAGCGGGGAGTCGAGGAGGTAGCAGGACGACATCTGGGGGTGCCGGGTGCCGGAGTTGAAGAGCGTGGGGGAGGAGGGGAGGTAGTCGAGGCGGCTCATGAGCCCGTAGAGCGCGGCGACTTCGTCGACGGAGCGGACGGTGTCGTCCTCGGCGAGACCTGCGGCGACGCGCAGCATGAAGTGCTGGGGCGTCTCGACGACCTTGCGGGTGATGGGGTGCCGGAGCAGATAGCGGCTGTGCAGGGTGCGCAGGCCGAAGTAGCCGAAGCGGTCGTCCGCGTGCCGGTCGATCAGCGCGTCGAGGCGGGCCGCGTGCAGGCGCACGAACTCGGCGGTGCGGTCGGCGATGAGGCCCTCGCGGTGGCCGACGGCGACCGACTCGGTGAAGGACGTCACGCCCTGCGAGGCGGCCTCGGCGGCGATGGAGATGGTCAGCAACCTGGCGGCCAGCCTGCTGTAGGCGGGGTCCTCGGAGATGAGACCGGCCGCCGCCTCGGTGGCCAGCTCGCGCAGCTCCGCCTCGTCCGCGAAGGCGGACCGGCCGCGCAGCGCGGCGGCGGCGACCCGGCCGGGGTCGGCGTCGGAGAGGTCGGCGGTCAGCTCGGTCAGGGTCCGCAGCAACGCGGTTCCCGGAGCGTCCTCGTCCGTCGGGACGGTCGGGACGGCTGAAGCCGGATCTGCTGGCGCGATGGTCACGTGGGGGCTCTCCCTCGCTCGGCACGGGGGCCTTGCGGAGGGCAGGGGGCAGCACACGAGCGCACGCGGCGTCGCGTCCACCGGCCCACTCCACGAGGCCCGGACGTCAGAGCGCACCGGCCGGGTGGCCGGGCGCGCTGTCGACAGGTCCTCGGACTGACTCCTGTGCCCGCCGGGTCCCGGGAGGTGAGTCCTGGGAACAGACATGCACAAGTACACCGTTGCGGGACAGTTCCGGATTCGCACCGGATTCCCCTGCGGCGACAGCGAGGACGAGCATACATCTTGTGCTCGCCCGCCACGCCACCACCAGATGTTGTGTCGCGCTGGTTTCAGAGCGTCAACTCATAGGTGAGGAGAGTGATGTCGTCCAGGTGCGGGATCGGATTCCAGTCCCGCTCGGGCGTGCGAACGAAACCCAGCCTCGCGTAGATGCGATGGGCTCCGTGCATGGTGCTCTGGGTCGACAGGACGATGCGTACGCAGCCCTCCGTGGCCCGGGCGCGGTCGACGCAGGCGCGCACGAGGGCCTCGCCGGCGCCGCGTCCGCGGGCCGCGCGGTCGACGGCGAGCATCCGGATCTCCGCCTCGCCGGAGCCGGCTATGTCGGCCATGGGGCCGCCGCTCGGTACGAAGGTCACCCCGCCCAGCAGCCGCCCGCCGTCGACGGCCACCAGCACCTCGGCGGCGGCCGCGCGCCTGGCCACGTCCCTGAGCTCGCCGAGGTACTCGTCGCTCTCGCCGAAGTCGAGGAGTCCGTCGTCGAGGTAGGCCCGGGCGGTGATCTCACCGAGCGCGTCGAACTCGCCGGGTGCCGCCGGCCGGATCGCGAAGTCCATACGGCCGAGTCTGCCGGACGGCCACGACGGCGGGCCCGTGGATTTGCGCCGAGGGCCGCCGGGTTGCGGGGAGTTCCGGGAGTGTTTCCATGGAGATAGGTGTCGGCGCCTCGCGGTCGCTCCGTTTCGAGAGCCGTTCTCGGAAGGAGACGAACGATGACGAGGGTCGTCCGTCGCCCGCCCGGCAAGAAGCGGCCGCGCGACGCGCCGATGGCGACGCTGGCTCCGAGACGGGCGGGCAACTGGATCAGGCAGGGGGCCGTGGGCCACTGGCACCGGCTGACGATCCGCCTGGAGGCCCGCGGCGGCACCGCCCGCCCCAGGAAGTGGCGCCGCTGGTTCACCTACACCAATGTCACCCGGGCCATTTGGACGGTGGCCGCGCTGGGCGTGCTCGCGTGGGTGGTGGAGGGCCTGTACATCCTGCTCTCGGGCCACACGACCGGCTTCGAGAAGTGGCGGCAGGGCAACGACGGATTCGACACGGTCATGCGCTTCGTCGGCCCGGTGCTCGCCGCGTCGCTCGCCGCCGCGCTCTTTCTGTTCTGGTGGTACCGGTGGACCAAGCGGCGCTATCTCGCCAAGGCACGGGGCGACCCCCACCGACTGGTGCTCACCGCCGGCCCGGACACCGCCGAGATCGTGGGCCGGGAGGAGATCGCCCAGGTCATCGCCGAACGGCTGCGCGACCGCGACACGCGCCGGCCCTATCTGCTGGTCGGCGGGGTCGGTGTCGGCAAGACCGCCGTCCTGGTACGGCTCACCGAACTGCTGGCGGAGCAGAACGCCGTACCCGTGCCGATCCGGCTGCGGGACGCGAACGGCGGCAGCGACCTGAACTTCGAACGCATGGCCAAGGAGCGCTTCATCGACGAGGCACCCCGGGGCATCCTCGCGCGCACCAAGACCGAGCGGGTCTGGCAGCAACTGCTCGCCGACGACAAACCGGTCGTCATCGCCGACGGACTGGAGGAGGCTCTCCTCGGCGACGGCCTCCAGCAGAACCGGGACAACATCATCCGGCGGGCCATCGAGCGTGCCTACGAGGAGAAGCTGCCCCTCGTCATCGCCTCCCGTCCGCACAGCCCGCTGGAGAGCACCCCGGCCGCGATCGTGGAGCTGGAACCGCTCAGCGAGGAGGAGGCACTGCGGTTCGTCCAGGCACGCGTCCCGGAGACGGACGAACGCCGCGTGGACTGGATCGTGGAGACGGCGGAGGTGACCGAGTCGCCCGTCTACCTCCAGATCGCCCGCGAACTGCACCGCCATGGCGCCCTGGAGCACGACCGGCCGGACAACGACCCGCAGCACATGAACACCCGCAGCCGCGACCGCGGCACGCTGCGGCTGTGGCTGCTGGAGACCTGGGACGAGGCGCTGTGCGAGGGCCGGCTGCGCCCGGACGTCGCGCTGAGCCGGCGCGAACGCCGCGACGCCGTCGAAGTGGTCTCCGCCCTGGCCTGCGTGGGACTGCTCCAGGACAAGCTGGAGGTCGGCCTCGGGGAACTGCTCGACTCGGACGTCCACCCCGGTCCGCTGCGCCGCGCACAGGCCCGCGCCGAGCACCTGTGGACCGGCGGACGCGCCTTCGACCGGTACGGCAGGCGCGGCAATGTCTTCTCCGAGTGGCACCGGCAGCAGATCTGGGACGTGCTGTGCCGGCGGATCGGCCCGGACGAGAGGAGGCGGCTGCGCGGGGGCAACATGGACCAGTGCCGCTCCGCCCTCGCCCGGATCATGCGCAACGCGGACAAGCTGGACCTGGTGGAGGGCTTCGAACGCAAGGTCCGTTTCCCGCACAGCATCATCCAGGCCTACTTCGGCTACCGCGTGCTGCGCCAGCTCGGCGAGCGGGGCGCCGGCGAGCTCGTGGAGCACGTGCTCCAGCCGCCCGGACCCAGCCGCGAACTGCTCATGGCCCTGGTGCTGTTGTCGCGCCGCCGGGCGGCGACGGCCAGGGCCCGCGGGGTGGGCGTCCGGGCCGAGGTGAAGAAGGAGGCCGAGGAACGGCTTCGCCGGTCGCGGGTGGGCGGGCACACCCTGGCCCAACGGCTCTGCAAGGCCGCGGAACGCCGCACGGACGATCCGAAGGCGCTCGATCTGTACGCCGCCGCCGTGGAGATCGAGAGCGTGGAGGACGCTCCGCGGCTGCTCGGGGACATCCTGAACGAAGTGCGCGTGACCTGGGCCGGTTTCAAGGGCGACCGGCGCAGCCTCGACGACGCCAAACTGCGGCTGCTCAGGCAACTCGGAGCCGCCCTGCGAAGCGTCTCCGACCGGATCGACACCACTCCCCTCTACGAGCAGCTCGTCCAGATCGGCGTGAAGGAACCCTCCTACTCGATACGCCTGGCAGCCGCCCAGGAGTTCGGCACCGGCGGCAACGCGGCGTTCGCCGTGATCCGCGGGCGGGTCGGGCTGAGCAGCGACCCCGTGCAGGAGTACGACGACCGGCTCGGCGAGCTGAAGGCCTGGAAACGCGGTGAGTACGAGCATTGGGCCGAGCGCATGGCGCGGGCGCGGGCCGCGGGCGCGCCCTCGCTGGCCAGGACCGAGCGCATCGCCCGGCTCCAGCAGGACCGGCGCACGCTCAACCAGGAGTACCGCAGGAAACGGGTCGATCTGTTCCGGGAGTTCGTGATGCGTGCCTGGATGATCCCCATGCTGCTGGGCTCCGTCGACGAGGCACACCATGACGAGGCCCGCGAACGTCTCACCAAGTGGCTGAGCCATCTGGACCCGAAGGCCACCGGGGGCGTCCCCGATCTGCCGCTCGCCCTGGAGGCCGCGCTGGCCCAGGGCTTCAAGTACGCGGCCAACCGGCGGATCCGGCATCCGCAGGCCTACCAGGGCGGTCGCGATGACCTGATCCGGCAGGCGGAGACGGTGCTCCAGCAGTCCCGCTGCTGGTACGCGCAGGTCATGCTGCTCCAGGCGCTGTGCCTGTGGGAGCTCCCCGACAGCGTGGGCGTCCATGAGCGGGAGGCACACGCGATGCCGGTCAAGGACGGGCACCACGGCGGGCACGAGCCGCCCCAGGCGCTGGGCGGGGCGAGTGCCGTGCAGACCGTGGAGCGTTGGCTTTCCATGGCCGGCACGGTGAACCGGGCATCCGGGCATCCCGAGGCGAACGGCACCTCGCCGCCTCAGCCCCTGCATCCGTTCGTCGCCGAGGCAGGGGATCTGGTGGCCCTCGCGCTGGAGACCGGGCAGCCCGAGCGGTTCCTCTGGATCGACGAGAAGGGCGTCGCCGACAACATCGGCGCGCGCACCGGCAACCCCGAGGGGTACCGCAGGCACAACCTGTGGATCCCGCCCTCGGTCGGCTGGAGCACCCTCGACGCGCGCGCCCAGCGCCTGGTCGCCGACGTGCTGGTGATGCTGAACCTCATCGAACGGGACGGGCATCCGGACGAGGTCGAGGAGCGGATGACCCGCGCGGACCAGCCCGGGACGTCACTTCCGCCGTGCATCCGCAGCGACCGCGGCCCGCTGCGGCCCGACCTGCGGGCCGGCATGGGGGACCCGCCCACACCGGGAGCGACCTGCCTGCCCGACTGCAAGTTCCAGCTCTGCCCCTACCCGCCCCGGGGCTGTGTGCCGCGCGGGGAGATCCGGGAGCCGTTCTGCCGCCAGCAGCAGGCCCTGCTGCCGGGACGGGTGCGCCGGCATCTGCCCCGGGGGCTGCGCAGGAAGACGCCGCGCTGGGTCAGCATGCGGGTCCGGGAACTCGACGGCTTCTGGCAGCAAATGGCCGGACGTACACGCAGCTAGTGCGGTACGCCCGGCCTCCTTGCGGCTGAACTAGTGGGACGCCACCGGCAGTTCCGTCTTGACGCCGGCGTCGCCCGCGTCCGCCGTGTAGTCCTCCGGCTTCGTCTCGTCGACGCCCTCCGGGGCCTTCATCGCCTTCAGGACGAAGGTCAGGACGACCGTCACCACCACGTTGAGCACGAACGCGGTCAGGCCGATGTAGCCGATCTCCCCGATGCCCGGGATCTCCTTCGCCGAGCCGCCGAAGTGCTTCTGGGTCGGAGAGGCGACGCCGTACGCGGCGACCGTGCCGTAGATCATGCCGACCGCCCAGCCGGCCAGCAGGGCCCAGCGGTGGAACCAGCGGGTGAACAGGCCGCCGACCAGGGCCGGGAAGGTCTGCAGGATCCAGATGCCGCCCAGCAGCTGGAAGTTGATGGCGACCGTCTTGTCCATCGTCAGGACGAAGACCAGCGCGCCCACCTTCACCAGCAGGGACACGATCTTGGAGACCTGGGTCTCCTGCTTGGGCGTGGCATCCGGCTTGATGAAGTCCTTGTAGATGTTGCGGGTGAACAGGTTCGCCGCCGCGATGGACATGATGGCCGCCGGCACCAGCGCGCCGATGCCGATCGCCGCGAAGGCCACGCCCGCGAACCAGTCCGGGAACATCGTCTCGAACAGCTGCGGGATCGCCAGCTGGCCGTTGTCCACCTTGATACCGGCCGCGATCGCCATGAAGCCCAGCAGGGCCAGCAGGCCCAGCATCAGGGAGTACAGCGGCAGGATCGTGGTGTTGCGGCGGATCACCTCACGGCTGCGGGAGGACAGCGTCGCGGTGATCGAGTGCGGGTACATGAACAGCGCGAGCGCGGAGCCCAGCGCCAGCGTGGCGTACGTCCACTGTCCGGCCTCGGCCGGGACCAGCGCACCGCGCGGCGCGCCCGTGGCCGGGTTGGTCTGGCTGTACGCCTCGCCCGCCTTGGCGAAGATCTCGTCGAAGCCGCCCAGCTTGATCGGGATGTAGATGATCGCCACCGCGATGACGATGTAGATCAGCGTGTCCTTCACGAACGCGATCAGCGCCGGGGCCCGCAGACCCGAGGAGTAGGTGTACGCGGCCAGCACACCGAAGGCGATGAGCAGCGGCAGGTCCTTGATGAACCAGTTCGTGTTCTCCCCGCCGCCGACGCCCATCACGTCCAGCACGGCCTGGATGCCGACGAGCTGGAGCGCGATGTACGGCATCGTCGCCAGGATGCCGGTGACGGCGACCGCCAGCGACAGGCCCTTCGAGCCGAACCGGCCGCGCACGAAGTCCGAGGTCGTCACATAGCCGTGCTTGTGCGAGACCGACCACAGGCGCGGCAGGAAGGTGAAGATCAGGGGGTACACGAGGATCGTGTACGGCACCGCGAAGAAGCCGGCCGCGCCCGCCGCGTAGATCGCCGCCGGGACCGCCACGAAGGTGTACGCCGTGTACAGGTCGCCGCCGAGCAGGAACCAGGTGACCCAGGTGCCGAACGACCGGCCGCCCAGGCCCCATTCGTCGAGGCTGTGCTCGTTCTCGGCCTTGCGCCAGCGCGCGGCCAGGAAGCCCATGACCGTGACGGCCAGGAAGAAGAAGATGAAGACGCCGAGTGCGACGCCGTTCACGCCGTCGTTCATTCCGGCGCACCGCCCTTCTGGGAGGCGCGGGACCGCTGGTCACGCTGCCACAGCTTGTACGCGACCATCGTCAGCAGCGTGGAGATCAGTACCCACAGCATCTGGTACCAGTAGAAGAACGGGATGCCGGCGAACGCCGGGTCGGTCTTGGCATACGAACCGACCCACAGCATCGCCACGAAGGGCGCGCCGAGACAGAGCGCGATGACGACCCTCACGGGTGTCACCACCGGCCCTCTGTTCACTTCTGAGGCATCTGACATCTGACGGCTCCGTCCCCTCACTGATCACCTGAGAAACGCCCGGGCAATGTAGGTGACGGTGCAACGACAGCGGAAGACCCCGTCCGCATATCGGATGTGGAGGGTTGGTGTGCACGGCACCCTTCGGGTGGCGGCGCGCTCAGCAGCAGCGGAACCCCTGGCGCGGGTCGGCCTCCTGACGGTCCGTCCGCATCCGCTCGAAGTCACGCCGGGAGGGCACCCGCGCGTCCGGATGCCCGTGTCGTACATGCGCGACATAGCGGTCGTACGCCGACTCGTCGGTCAGCTCGCGCAGGTACCAGCGCACGCTACCGAGTACCCGTCTCAGCGACCGCACGGCGCTCCTCCTCCTTCTCCTCCTGCGTCGGGAACAGCCCGGCCGGAGCGATGATCTTCGACTCGACGTACGGCGCCTCTTGAAGCGTGGACAGGGCCGGACGGCGCACGTGCCGGACGCAGACCCGGGTGGCGTCGACGATCACGACGACGATCAGGAGGGCGAGGGCCGCCGTGAGGACGCCGTCCACCGTGGAGTTGGTGACCACGGTGTGCATGTCGTCCATGGTCTTGGCGGGCGGCAGGACCTCGCCGCGGTCGATGGCGTCCTGGAAGACCTGACGCTGCTTGAAGAAGCCGACCCTGGGGTCGCTGGAGAACACCTTCTGGTAGCTGGCGGTCAGGGTGACCGTCGCGTCCCAGGCGAGCGGAACCCCGGTGATCCAGGCCCACTTGAGGCGCCCGGACTTCACCAGCAGCGTCGTGCAGATGGCGAGCGCGACGGCCGCGAGGAGCTGGTTCGAGATGCCGAAGATCGGGAAGAGCTGGTTGATGCCGCCGAGGGGTTCGTGGACGCCCACCCACAGGAAGTAGCCCCACAGACCGCACACGAGGGCGCTGGTGATGACCAGGCCCGGCTTCCAACTGACGTTCTTGAAGGGCCGGTAGACGTTGCCCAGCATGTCCTGGAGCATGAACCGGCCCACGCGCGTGCCGGCGTCCAGCGCGGTCAGGATGAACAGCGCCTCGAACATGATCGCGAAGTGATACCAGAAGGCGCGCAGACCGCCCCCGGTGACCTGCGAGAAGATCTCCGAGACACCGATGGCGAGGGTGGGCGCGCCGCCGGTCCGGGAGAGCAGGGACGCCTCCTCGACGTTCTTCGCCGCCTGGGCCAGGTCCTCCGGGGAGATCTGGTAGCCCCAACTGCCCACGACCTGCGAGGCGTTCTGCACGGTGTCGCCGATGACCCCGGCTGGCGCGTTCATCGCGAAGTACAGGCCCGGGTCGATGATGCTGGCCGCCACCAGCGCCATCACGGCGACCGACGACTCCATCAGCATGGAGCCGTAGCCGATCATCCGGACCTGCGTCTCCTTCTGGATCATCTTCGGCGTCGTACCCGACGAGATCAGCGCATGGAAGCCGGACAGGGCGCCGCAGGCGATGGTGATGAAGACGAAGGGGAACAGCGAGCCCGCGAAGACCGGGCCGTCGCCGCGTGCGGCGAAGTCCGTCACCGGGTCCATCTTCAGCGTCGGCAGGGCGATGATCACGCCGAGTGCGAGCAGGAAGATCGTGCCGATCTTCATGAAGGTGGAGAGGTAGTCGCGCGGCGCGAGCAGCATCCACACCGGCAGGATCGAGGCGATGAAGCCGTACGCCACCATCCAGACGACCAGCGTCGAGGGCGCGAGGGTGAAGGTGTCGGCCCAGGACGACTCGGCGACCCAGCGGCCCGCGACCAGCGCGAGCAACAGCAGCCCGACGCCGATCAGCGACACCTCGCTGACCCGGCCGGGGCGCAGGACCCGCAGGTAGAAGCCCATCAGCAGGGCGATCGGGATGGTCATCGCGATGGAGAAGGTGCCCCACGGGGACTGCGCGAGGGCGTTGACGATCACCAGGGCCAGCACACCGAGCAGGATGATCATGATGGTGAAGGTGGCCAGCAGCGCGGCCGCGCCGCCGAACGGGCCGATCTCCTCGCGCGCCATCTGCCCCAGCGAGCGTCCGTCACGGCGGGTGGAGAAGAACAGCACCACCATGTCCTGGACCGCGCCCGCGAAGATGACGCCGACGATGATCCAGATCGTGCCCGGGAGATACCCCATCTGCGCGGCCAGCACGGGCCCCACCAGCGGGCCGGCGCCGGCGATCGCCGCGAAGTGGTGGCCGAGCAGGACGCGGCGGTCGGTCGGGTGGTAGTCGATGCCGTTGTTGAGGCGCTCGGCGGGGGTGGCCCTGGTGCTGTCGACCTTCAGGACCTTGTACGCGATGAACTTGCTGTAGAAGCGGTAGGCGATGGCGTACGAGCCGAGAGCGGCCGCGACCATCCAGACGGCCGAGACCTCCTCACCCCGGGACAGCGCGAGTACGGTCCAGCCGGCGGCGCCCACCAGCGCCACGAGCGTCCAGATCAGGATGGTTCGCGTGCTGGTGGTACGCATCCGAGTCGTCCTCCCAACTCGTACGGCGACGGGAGGAACTTGGAGTTCTCTCCCGCATGGCCGCGGGAGACTCTCCCCTGGATCGCTCCGAGGAGTTTGACGGGGCACGCCCGTCCTGCGACCACTCTCCCAGCGGCCGGAGCGGGTCAAGACCCGCTCGGTGGCGCCGACTTGGTTGTCATCGGCGCGATGAGCGTAACAGCTACGCGCTTGGTGAGCGCCCGCCTTGCGGCAATTGAGGCAGCCTTACTCCGTCGGCCGCTTCAGCCGCGCCACGAACTTGTACCGGTCCCCCCGGTACACCGACCGCACCCACTCCACCGGCTGCCCGTCCCGGTCCAGCGAGTGCCGGGACAGCATCAGCATCGGCAGGCCCACGTCCGTGCCGAGCAGGCCTGCCTCGCGCGGGGTGGCCAGCGAGGTCTCGATGGTCTCCTCGGCCTCGGCGAGATGGACGTCGTAGACCTCGGCGAGCGCGGTGTACAGGGAGGTGTACTTCACGAGGCTGCGTCTGAGGGCCGGGAAGCGCTTGGCCGACAGATGGGTGGTCTCGATGGCCATCGGCTCGCCGTTCGCCATGCGCAGCCGCTCGATGCGCAGCACCCGGCCGCCGGCGGTGATGTCGAGCAGGTCGGCGAGGCGGTCGTCGGCGGTGATGTAGCCGATGTCCAGCAGCTGGGAGGTCGGCTCCAGTCCCTGGGCGCGCATGTCCTCCGTGTAGGAGGTGAGTTGCAGCGCCTGGGAGACCTTCGGCTTGGCGACGAAGGTGCCCTTGCCCTGGATGCGCTCCAGGCGCCCCTCGACGACCAGCTCCTGCAGGGCCTGACGCACGGTCGTGCGGGAGGTGTCGAACTCGGCGGCCAGGGTGCGCTCGGGCGGGACCGGGGTGCCGGGCGCCTGGGTCTCCGTCATGTCGAGGAGGTGCTTCTTCAGGCGGTAGTACTTGGGCACGCGGGCGGTACGGACAGTGGCGCCGTTCTCGTTCTCCGCACTGCTGACGTCGGTGCTCATGCTTCGCCTTCCCGGCTCCGGATGCGGGTCACATCGTGATCCCTTCTGTATACCGTCGCCGCCACTTTTGGTCTAGTCCATGCCGCCGAGTGGTCTAGCGGATGAGAGTACTCCGGCGTCGGTGTTTTCGCTGGCTTCTTACTTAAAGGTTCCTTCATATGTAGGTCCCATAACGGCTGGTCAGGGCCCATCCGTGACCCTTGACAGGGCTTTTGGTCTGGTCCAAGCTCCCCGTACTGGTCTACACCATTGGTCCAGGTCCCGGCCCAACGCTCGTGCGGGGAGGCAGGGGGGTTTGTGGCATCCCTGAGGAGGGTGGCGTGAAGCGCAAGCTGATATCCGCGATCGGTGTCGCGGGCATGATGATCTCCCTGGCGGCGTGCGGGGGCGACAACGGCGACGGCGGCGACAAGGCGGGGGCCGACGGTTACGCGGGCGAGACGCTCACGGTCTGGGTGATGGACGGCTCCTCCCCTGACCAGTGGCAGAAGGACGTCCAGGCCGCCTTCGAGAAGAAGACCAAGGCCAAGGTCAAGTTCGAGATCCAGCAGTGGAACGGCATCCAGCAGAAGCTGACCACCGCCCTGTCCGAGGAGAACCCGCCGGACGTCTTCGAGATCGGCAACACCCAGACCCCGGCCTACGCCAAGACCGGCGGCCTCGCCGACCTCGCCGACCTCAAGACGGAGATCGGCGCCGACTGGGCCGAGTCCCTGAACGAGTCCTCCATCTTCGACGGCAAGCAGTACGCCGCCCCGTGGTACTTCGCCAACCGCGTCGTCCTCTACAACAAGAAGGTCTGGGCCGACGCCGGCATCAAGGACACCCCGAAGACCCGCGACGAGTTCTACGCCGACCTCAAGCAGATCGGCGAGAAGACCGACGCCGAGCCCATCTACCTGCCGGGCCAGAACTGGTACCACTTCGTCGGCCTGACCATCGGTGAGGGCGCCGAGCTGGTGAAGAAGGACGGCGACAAGTACGTCTCCAACCTCGCCGACCCCAAGGTCGCCGCCGCCATGGAGACGTACAAGAAGTTCCAGGCCCTGTCCAAGGCGCCCAAGGACAAGGACGAGGCGACCCCGCAGCAGGCCGAGGTGTTCGCCAAGGGCAACGTGGGCGCCTTCATCGGCATGGGCTGGGAGGCCGGTACGGCGATCGCGGCCAACAAGAAGATCGAGTCGGACATCGGCTACTTCACCATCCCCGGTGCCACGGCCGACAAGCCCGAGGGCGTCTTCCTCGGCGGCTCCAACCTCGCCGTCGCCGCGGGCAGCAAGAAGCAGGAGCTCGCCAAGGAGTTCCTGAAGATCGCCCTGTCCGACCAGTACGAGGGCGAGCTCGCCAAGCAGAACGGCGTCATCCCGAACAAGGAGTCCCTGCAGAGCAACCTGAAGGGCAACGCCGTCGCCGAGGCCGCCGCGCCGGCCGCCGCGGGCGGTGGCACCACGCCGCTGATCCCGGAGTGGGCCGCCGTGGAGAACGCGCCCAACCCGGTCAAGACGTACATGACCGCCGTGCTGAACGGTAAGTCGCCGGCCGAGGCCGCGGCGCAGGTCGAGGACGAGTTCAACAAGCGTCTGGCCCAGCAGCAGTAACGGCACCGGAGTCGCGCCGGGGCGGGGGAAGCGCGTGACGCCCCCCGCCCCGGCGACCGTACGCGGGTCCCCGTACGCAGGTCGAGATACGCAGGCCGAGAAGAGAGATCGCGAGCATGACCGTGCAGACCGAACGGCCGCCCTCCGGTCCGGTGGACGTAGTGAAGAAAGCCGAGAGCGGCTCCGCCGGACCGCGGCCCCGAGCCGCGTCCCGCCTCGGCGCGCTCACCCCGTACCTTCTGCTGCTGCCGGCCTGCGCGGCCACCGTGCTGCTGCTCGGCTGGCCGCTGGTGAAGGACGTCCTGCTGTCGTTCCAGAACCTCAACATGGCGCAGCTGATCCAGCACGTCACCGAGTGGAACGGCATCGACAACTACAAGGAGGTCCTCACCGGCGAGGACTTCTGGCGCGTCACCCTGCGCTCGATCCTGTTCACGGCGGTCAACGTCGCCCTGATCATGGTCCTGGGCACCCTGGTCGGCCTGCTGCTCGCCCGCCTCGGCAAGCGGATGCGGGTCACGCTGCTGCTCGGGCTCGTGCTGGCCTGGGCGATGCCCGTGGTCGCCGCGAGCACCGTCTACCAGTGGCTGTTCGCGCAGCGCTTCGGCGTCGTCAACTGGGTTCTGGACAAGCTGGGTTGGCACTCCATGGCCGACTACAGCTGGACCAGCAGCCAGATGTCGACGTTCTTCGTGGTCACGGTGCTGATCGTCTGGATGTCGATTCCGTTCGTCGCGATCAACCTGTACGCGGCCACGACCACCATCCCGGGTGAGCTGTACGAGGCCGCGGCGCTGGACGGCGCGGGCGCCTGGAAGAGCTTCACCACGGTGACCCTGCCCTTCCTGCGGCCGTTCCTCTACGCCACGACCTTCCTGGAGATCATCTGGGTCTTCAAGGCGTTCGTGCAGGTCTTCACCATCAACGGCGGCGGCCCCGACCGGCTCACCGAGATCCTGCCCGTCTACGCCTACATCGAGGGCGTCGGCAACCAGCACTACGGCATGGGCGCCGCGATCGCCGTCCTGACCATCCTGATCCTGCTCGGCCTGACCGCGTACTACCTCAGGATCGTGCTCAAGCAAGAGGAGGACGAGCTGTGAAGCGCTCGCTCTTCGGCCGTCTGTGGCCCAACGTCACGGCCGTCGTCCTGTTCATCGGCTTCGTCTTCCCCGTGTATTGGATGTTCTCCACGGCCTTCAAGCCGACCGGCGACATCATCTCCGAGGACCCGGTGTGGTTCCCGACCGACATCACCTTCGAGCACTTCAAGACGGCGACCGGCGTCGACCACTTCTGGACCTACGTCACCAACTCGCTGATCGTCACGCTGTGCGCGGTCGGCTTCGCCCTGGTCATCGCGCTGGCGGGCTCCTTCGCCCTGGCCCGGATGCGGTTCAAGGGGCGGCGCGGGTTCGTCATCGGCTTCATGATGGCCCAGATGGCGCCCTGGGAGGTCATGATCATCGCGATGTACATGATCGTGCGGGACGCGTCGATGCTGAACAGCCTCGTGCCGCTGACGGTCTTCTACATGATGATGATCCTGCCCTTCACGATCCTGACCCTGCGCGGCTTCGTCGCCGCGGTGCCGCGGGAGCTGGAGGAGGCCGCGATGGTCGACGGCTGCAGCCGCGCCCAGGCCTTCCGCAAGGTCATCCTGCCGCTCCTTGCGCCGGGCCTGATGTCCACGTCCCTGTTCGGCTTCATCACCGCATGGAATGAATTCCCCCTGGTCCTGGTGCTGAACAAGGAGGCCGAGGCGCAGACCCTGCCACTGTGGCTGTCCAGCTTCCAGACCGCCTTCGGCAACGACTGGGGCGCGACGATGGCGGCGTCCTCCCTCTTCGCCATCCCGATCCTGATCCTCTTCGTCTTCCTGCAGCGCAAGGCTGTCAGCGGCCTGACGGCCGGCGCCGTGAAGGGATAACGCCACCCGATGACGACATTCGCCAGCGGCACCGACACTCTGACGCGTGACGCCCTGACCGTTCTGCAGCCCGGCTTCACCGGCACCACCGCCCCCGACTGGCTGCTGCGCCGGCTCGGCGAGGGCCTCGCCTCCGTCGGCCTGTTCGGCCGCAACATCGCCTCGCCCGAGCAACTGGCAGCCCTGACCGCCCAGTTGCGCGCCGAGCGCGACGACGTCCTGGTCGCGATCGACGAGGAGGGGGGTGATGTGACGCGGCTGGAGGTGCGCACCGGTTCCAGCTTCCCCGGCAACCACGCGCTCGGCGCGGTGGACGACGTGGAGCTGACGAGGGAGGTGGCCTTCGAGATGGGCCGCCGCCTGGCCGCCTGCGGGGTGAACCTCAACTGGGCTCCGTCGGCGGACGTGAACTCCAACGCAGCGAACCCGGTGATCGGCGTGCGCTCCTTCGGCGCCGACACCGCCCTGGTCGCCCGGCACACCGCCGCCTACGTCACCGGCCTGCAGTCGGCGGGCGTCGCGGCCTGCACCAAGCACTTCCCCGGCCACGGCGACACCGCGGTCGACTCCCACCACGCCCTGCCCCGCATCGACGCGGACGCCTCGGTGCTGGCGGAGCGCGAACTCTCCCCGTTCCGCGCGGCGATCGCCGCCGGCACGCGGGCGGTGATGAGCGCGCACATCCTCGTCCCCGCCCTTGACCCGGACCACCCGGCGACCCTCTCCCGCCCGGTCCTGACCGACCTTCTGCGCGGCGAACTCGGCTACACCGGCCTCATCGTCACCGACGGCATGGAGATGCAGGCCATCGCCGCCACCTACGGCATCGAACGCGGCAGCGTCCTCGCCATCGCGGCCGGCGCCGACGCGATCTGCGTGGGCGGCGGCCTGGCGGACGACGAGACGGTACGGCGCCTGCGCGACGCGTTGGTCGCGGCGGTCCGCTCGGGCGAACTGGCCGAGGCCCGGCTGGCGGAGGCGGCGGAACGCGTCCGCGAGCTGGCCCGCTGGACGGCGACGACGGCGACACCGGCGGCCGAGGGCGAGGGGCGCAAGGACGTCGGCCTCGTCGCCGCTCGCCGCGCCCTGAGGGTGACGGCAGCGTCGTCCTTCGCTCCGCTCACCGAAGCGCCGTTCGTCGCCGCGTTCACCCCGGTCGCGAACATCGCGGTGGGCGACGAGACCCCGTGGGGCGTGGCGGCCGAACTGGCCCGCCTCCTGCCCGGCACGGAGACGGGCAGCTACAGGGGCGAGGACGCGGCCCGAGCGGCCCTCGAAGCGGCCGGCGACCGCCGGGTCGTGGCCGTGGTCCGCGACGAACACCGCTACCGCTGGATGGCGGCGGCCCTGGACACCCTCCTGTCGTCCCGCCCCGACACGATCATCGTCGAGATGGGCGTCCCCCAGGCGTCCCCCCGAGGCGCCCTGCACATCGCCACCTACGGGGCGGCCAGGGTGTGCGGGCGGGCGGCGGCGGAGGTCATCGCGGGGGAGTGAGCGCACGCCGACCGCCGAACTGCCCCTGCGGGGGCGGGAACACGGTGATCGAACACCTGGGATAGCGTCCCTCTCACTCCGGACGAGTGAGAGGGACGTCGTGCAGTTTCAGGTTCAGACGGGTGGACGGCGTGCCCGCCGGTGGATCGCCTTCGGGATGATCGCGTTCGGAACGGTGTTCCTGGTCGTCGGGCTGATCCTGGCGGGGATATCGGTCTCGTTCCTCGCGGACGCGGAGCGCGCCCGGGGCACGGTGGTGGAACTGGAGTGGCGCAGCGACGACAACGGCGCCTCCCGCAAGGCCCGGGAGAGCAACCGGCCGGTGGCCTACCCGGTGGTCGAGTTCACGTCGGCCGACGGCACGTCGAGGACGTTCCGCAGCTCGACGGGATCCAATCCGCCCTCGTACGAGGAGGGCGAGCAGGTCGAGGTCCTCTACCGCGCCGATTCCCCCGAGGACGCCCGGATCAACGGCTTCGCCTCGCTGTGGCTGCTGCCGCTGATCTTCGGCGGGATCGGGCTCGTGATCGCGGGCGTCGGGACGGCTGTCGCGGTGCTCGGGCGGCGGCGCACCGGCTGAGCCGGCCCGGAACCCGCGTACGCGGCCTGCTCAGATCCCCTGCCACTCCGGCTTGTTGACGTAGGTGTGCCGGAAATAGTCGGCCAGCTTCAGCTTCGACGCGGCCGCCTCGTCGACCACGACGGTGGCGTGCGGGTGCAGTTGCAGCGCCGAGGCCGGACAGACGGCCGCGACCGGCCCCTCGACGGTCGCCGCGACCGCGTCCGCCTTGCCCTCGCCGGTGGCCAGCAGCACCAGGTGCCGCGCTTCCAGGATCGTGCCGATCCCCTGCGTGATGACGTGGTGCGGGACCTGGTCGATGTCCCCCTCGAAGAACCGCGCGTTGTCGATGCGGGTCTGCTCGGTCAGCGTCTTGATCCGCGTCCGCGAGGCCAGCGACGAACAGGGCTCGTTGAACCCGATGTGCCCGTCGGTCCCGATCCCGAGCAACTGCAGGTCCACGCCCCCGGCGGCGGCCAGCGCCGCGTCGTACGCCTCGCACGCACCCTGTACGTCCTCGGCCGTACCGTCCGGCCCCATGAACGCGTCCATCCCGATCCCGAGCGGCTCCAGCACCTCGCTGCGCAGCACCGAGCGGTAGGACTCGGGGTGCTCGGCGGGCAGTCCCACATACTCGTCGAGCTGCGCGATCCGCGCCCGCGAGACGTCCACGGCGCCGGAGCGGACCTTGGCCGCGAGCGCCGCGTAGATGGGCAGCGGCGTCGACCCGGTGGCCACGCCCAGCACGGCGTCGGGCTTGCGCCCGAGGAGCTGGGCCATGGCCTCGGCTATCAGCTCGCCACCCGCCTTGGCGTCCGGAACGATGACAACTTCCACGCTGGGCCTGCCGATCTGAAGAGGGTCTCGAAGGGCACCCTGAAAGGGGCATGTGGTTTAGACCAATCTAACAGAGCGGGGACCCCGAGGCCCAGGTGAACGCAAGCCCCACGGACATTTCGAGAGCCCGCCGGGCAGGCGTCATTCCCCATGGGGGAGTGGAATGGAGACTGTCCGTCCGAACCGTCCCTCCGACCTGTCCGTCCGGAGCGACAGTCGCCATGCCCGGCACGACAAGCGCGAGAGCAGGAAGGGCCCATGACCACCACGACGCCGTACCCGCCCGACCCCCAGGCCCCGCACAACGACCTACCCGGCCGCGTCATGGCCCGCGAGATGGCCGAACAGCCCGCCGTACTGCGCCGGATCCTGTCCCAGGGCGCCCCGATCATCCGCCAGGTCGCCCAGGAGATCGCCGCCCGCTCCCCGCGCTTCGTCCTGCTCACCGCCCGCGGCACCTCCGACAACGCCGCGCTCTACGCCAAGTACCTCCTGGAGATCCGCCTCGGCCTGCCCTGCGGTCTGACCTCGATGTCGACGACCACGGCCTACGGCGCGCGCCCCGACCTCACCGACGTCCTCGTCATCACCGTCAGCCAGTCCGGCGGCTCACCTGACCTGGTCGCCTCGACCCGGGCCGCCCGCGAGGCCGGCGCGATCACGCTCGCGGTGACCAACAACCCCGACTCCCCGCTGGCCGGCGTCTCCGAGTACCACCTCGACATCATGGCCGGACCCGAGCGGGCCCTTCCCGCGACCAAGACCTATACGGCCTCCCTCCTCGCTCTGTACCTCTTCGTCGAAGGTCTGCGCGGCGGCGACGGCGGCGCCGCCAAGGTGCTCCCGGACATCGCCGAGCGACTCCTCGCCCGGCAGGACGAGGTCCGCACCCTCGCCGCCCGCTACCGCTTCGCCGAACGCATGGTGATCACCTCCCGCGGCTACGGCTATCCGACGGCCAAGGAAGCCGCCCTCAAGCTGATGGAGACCAGCTACATCCCGGCGCTCGCCTACTCCGGCGCCGACCTCCTGCACGGCCCGCTCGCCATGGTCGACAACGTCTCCCCGGTCATCGCGGTCGTCACCGACGGCAAGGGCGGCGAGGCCCTGCGGCCCGTCCTCGACCGGCTCCGCGGCCGCGGAGCCGACCTGGTCGTCATCGGCCCCCGGCACCAGGTCGAACAGGCCTCGGCCGGCTTCGTCCTGCCTACCGAGGACGTCGCCGAGGAGCTCCAGCCGATCCTGGAGATCCTCCCGCTCCAGCTCCTGGCCTACGAGGTCACCATCGCCCGAGGCCAGGACCCGGACGCGCCGCGGGCTCTGGCGAAGGTGACGGAGACGCGCTGACGGCCCGTGTGTCGCGTATGTCGAGGGCGCCGGCACGCCCTAGTGCAGACTCAGCAACGACCCCCCGGTCGCATCGATGTGCTGCCCCGTGACCCAGCGTGAGTCGGGCGATGCCAGGAAGGCCACCACGTCCGCGACGTCGGACGTGGTGCCGACGCGTCTGAAGACCGAGACGGCCTCCGCGTGCGCGCGTATGCCGGGGTCCGCGAGCGCCGTGCTCGTCAGGTCCGTGTCGATGAAGCCGGGTCCCACGGAGTTGGCCGTGATGCCGCGCGGCGCCAACTCGGCCGCGAGTGAGCGCGTCAGCGTCGTGACCGCACCCTTGGCCATGTGGGTTGCGGCGATGGGGGCGATGGCCGCGTCCGTGGCGGCCGTGACGTTGATGATCCGGCCCTCTGCGCGCAGGCGCCCCAGGCCGTGCCTGACGATGAAGAACGGCGCCTTCGCGTTGACCGCATGCGTCCGGTCGTAAGCCTCCTCGTCCGTCTCTCCGATGCTCGCGAAGATCGCCATCCCCGCGTTGTTCACGAGGATGTCCACGCCCTCGGCATGCCGGTCGAAGGCGCGCCACAAGGTCTCCGCGTCACCGGGCACGCCCAGCTCCGCGTGGATCGCGAACGCGCTGCCGCCCCCGGCCTCGATCGCGGTGACCGTCTCCTTCGCCGCCGCCTCATTGCTGCCGTAGTGCACGGCGACCCGTGCCCCGTCCCGGGCCAGCCGCTCGGCGATCGCCCGTCCGATCCCCCTGCTCGCCCCCGTGACCAGTGCCGTCCTGCCCGTAAGCACGCCCATGCCGACGCCCCCCTCGCAATTACCTAGCGGTCGCTACAGAAAAACCGTACAACACCCCGCCGACATTTCTCTAGCGCTCCCTATAAAATGCACTCCATGGTGAGCAGCGAGGAGACGGCACACATCGACGTGGCGGCCCGGCCCGCGTCCAAGCCCCGGGGTCGTCCCCGTTCCTTCGACCGGGAGACCGCTCTGGAGAAGGCGATCCTGGCCTTCTGGGAGCGCGGCTACGAGGCGACCTCCGTCTCCGACCTCACCCGCGCCATGGATATCGGCGCCCCGAGTCTGTACGCCGCATTCGGCGACAAGCGTTCGCTCTTCGACGAGGTCGTCCGCGTCTACACCTCCCGCTACGCCGCCTTCGCCGACCGTGCCCTCGCCGAGGAGCCCACCGCCCGAGCGGTGGTCGAGCGAACGCTGCGGGAGGCCGCCGGGGCGTACACGGACCCCGACCGCCCGCACGGCTGTCTCATCGCCCAGGCGGCCATCAACTGCACGACCCCGGAGGTCGCCGACTCGCTGCGGGACCGCCGCAACGCCACCATCGCCGCCCTCGAGAGCCGTATCGAAGCGGATATCGCCACCGGCACCCTCCCCGACGGCATCGACGCCGCCGCCCTCGCCCGGCACGCCGGCGCGATGATCCAGGGCATGTCGCAACAGGCGCGCGACGGCGCGAGCCGCGAGGAGTTGGAGGCGCTCGTGGAAATTGCCATGGCCATCTGGCCCCGCACATGAACCCACACGGGTTAGGCTGCGTGATGTATGCCAGGGCGTCCTACAAGTTCTCCAACTGGTTCGAAGCCCGGCGAGGAAGCGTCAACAGCAAACACGCTCCAACGCATGGACACACGAGAGTGGTCTAGTCCACAATGCGAAGGAGTGCGTAGTACGAGTACGCACCGACTTCCGTCTTCCCCGCACAGGAAGGCGGACCGAGGAACCGGAGCTCTCTGCCCTGACTGCCCCGGGTCCTCATCCTTCGGCCGACCGGGACCGCACACCCCACGGCCGATATTGCTCCGGGCTGCGGTGCCGGGAGGGCTGAGGGTCCCTCTCAGGCGCCGCGGCCCGCGGGTGTTTTCACGGCCGGTTCCCGTTCCCAGTGGCTGGTTTCGAACGATGTCCGTACCGCCAGGTACGCTCGGCCCCGTGCCCTCCATGAACGAACTCGTACGCCAGCACACGGCCCTCGACGACTCCGACCTCGAGTGGCTCCACCTGCTGGTCTCGGAGTGGCAGCTGCTCTCCGACCTCTCCTTCGCCGACCTCGTCCTGTGGGTCCCCACCAGCGACGGCACCCGCTATGTCTCCGTGGCGCAGATGCGGCCCAACACCGGCCCGACCTCGTACCAGGACGACATGGTCGGCCATCTCGTCCCGCGCGGCCGCCGCCCGATGCTGGACGCCGCGCACGACGAGGGCCGGATCGTGCGCGAGGGCGACCCCGAGTGGCGCGAGGAGGTGCCGGTCCGCGTCGAGTCGATTCCCGTACGACGTGACGGGCGCGTCCTGGGCGTGATCGCGCGGAACACCAATCTGCTGACCGTGCGCACCCCTAGCCGGCTGGAGCTGACGTACCTCCAAAGCGCCTCGGATCTCGCGCAGATGATCGCGGCCGGCTCGTTCCCGTTCGCCAATCAGCAGGTCGACATGGACGCCTCGCCGCGCGTCGGCGACGGCCTGATCCGCGTCGACGCCGACGGCACCGTCCAGTACGCCTCCCCGAACGCGCTGTCCGCGTACCACCGCCTCGGCCTCGCCTCCGACCTCGTCGGCCAGCACCTCGGCAAGACCACCGCCGAACTCGCCCCGACCCACGGGCCGGTGGACGAGGCGCTCGCCAAGGTCGCCAGCGGCTGGGCGCCCCGGAACTTCGAGATCGAGGCCAAGGACGGGGTCATCCAGTTCCGCGCGATCCCGCTCAAGCCCAAGGGCACCCGCATCGGTTCGCTGGTCCTGCTCCGGGACGTCACCGAACTGCGACGCCGCGAGCAGGAGTTGATCACCAAGGACGCCACCATCCGGGAGATCCACCATCGGGTGAAGAACAACCTCCAGACCGTGGCGGCCCTGCTCCGCCTCCAGGCCCGGCGCATCGAGTCCGAACGCGGCCGCGAGGCACTGGAAGAGGCGGTCCGCCGAGTCGGCTCGATCGCGATCGTGCACGAGACGCTCTCCCAGAACCTCGACGAGCGCGTGGAGTTCGACGAGATCGCCGACCGGGTGCTGGCCATGGTCGCCGAGATCTCGCCCGGCAAGGTGGTCGGCCGGCGCACCGGCCGCTTCGGCATCCTGGACGCCGAGGTCGCCACCCCGCTGTCGATGGTTCTGACCGAGATCCTCCAGAACGCCCTGGAGCACGGCTTCCGCGAGGGCGAGACCGGCACGGTCGAGGTCTCGGCGGTCCGCGGCGGCACGACGAAACAGGTCCGCCTCCTGGTCACGGTCCAGGACGACGGTGTGGGCCTGCCCGAGGGCTTCGACCCGCACACCGCGGGCAACCTCGGCCTGCAGATCGTACGGACCCTGGTCGAGGGCGAGTTGGGCGGTTCGTTCGACATGGTTCCGGCGCCGGAGCGGGGGACCAGGGTGATCCTCGACATTCCGGTGCGGGCGCACAAGTAGCGCTGCCCTGGCCCCTGGACAGCAAAGAGCCCCAGCCCGTTCAGGGGGCTGGGGCTCAACATGCTCGTTGCCAGCATTCGCTGCGCATCGGGGGTACTGCGCGCTGCGGCTCGGGGGCGGGAGATGCGTACTCGCTGTACGCGCCGCCAAGCTCAGGCTGTTTGCGGGGCGGGTGTTGTCAGGCGGAGGCCTGACGGGCCCGGTTGCGGGCGGCGCGGCGCTTCATGGCGCGGCGCTCGTCCTCGCTGAGGCCACCCCAGACGCCGGAGTCCTGACCGGACTCGAGCGCCCACTGCAGACACTGATCCATAACGGGGCAGCGACGGCAGACGGCCTTGGCTTCCTCGATCTGCAGCAGCGCAGGACCGGTGTTGCCGATGGGGAAGAAGAGCTCGGGGTCTTCCTCGCGGCAAACGGCGTTGTGACGCCAGTCCATGGCTGCTACCTCTCCTTGGTATTACGTGCTGATTGCTTGTGAATGTGAACGCTTTCACGAATCCCTCAACAAGTGAAGGGCCGACCGCCAGGTTCCCTGGCGAGGTCCTGTGATTTGAAGAGGGGTTCCGGTGATCAGTGGAGGCCGGTCTTGCGGGCCGTCCCGATCGCCACGTAGAGACTCGCAAACCTCAGCGACGGATACAACCCCTTCCGGAAAGTTTTTTTTGATTCCTCGGTGTCGACTAGGTCACAGCCGTACTTCCATGGGGTGGATCCTGGCCTAAACGTTCGAGTGAAAGGACTTTAGCCCGTTCCGCTCACACAATCACACGCAGTGCATGGCGTACGCCTGTGAACGTCACGCTCGTACGCAGCCCCAGGTGGTCGCCGTCCATCTGAAGGGGTAGCGGGACCTTCGAATGCAAGGTGAACTGGTCCAGGTCGTGCAGCGTGACCGCATGCTTGCCACGGGCCCCGCGTTCGGGGGACGAAGTGAGCAACTGGGTGGCATACCGGGCAACCGACACGGTGGACATCCGGCTGAGACCGAGTACGTCGAGGCCCGTATCGAACGAAGCCTTAGGTGCCGCGTACACCGGACGATTGCCCAGATACGTCCACGGAGCGGTGTTGCAGACTATGGACAGCACCAAATCGGTCACCGGTTCCTCGCCCGTCCGCTCCAGCGAGATCGTGCCGTGCCGGCGATTGGGCTCGCCCAGGAACTGACGCAGCGCCTGGCGGAGATAAAGGGCGTGGGTGGATTTCCGGCCCCGCTCGCGCTGCTGCTCCACCCGGCCCACCACACCCGCGTCGAACCCGAGCCCCGCGTTGAAGAGGAACCAGCGGGACGGCACGGCCTCGTCGTCCGAGCCCGGGGTTCCCGAGGTCAGGCCGAGTCCGACCGTACGTTCGCTGCCGTTGCGCAGCGCGTCGAGGAGGGCGCCGGTCGCCTCGACCGGGTCGTTCGGCAGGCCGAGGGCGCGGGCGAAGACGTTGGTGGAACCGCCGGGGACCACGGCGAGGCCGGGGAGGTGCCCCGGATCCGGGCCGGCGTGCAGGAGGCCGTTGACCACCTCGTTGACGGTGCCGTCGCCGCCGAGGGCCACGACCATGTCGATGTCGTCGCTCTCCGCCGCCTGCCGGCCGAGGTCGCGGGCATGGCCGCGGTACTCGGTGGTGACCGCTTCCAGCTTCATCTCGCTGGCGAGCGCGTGGATCAGGACATCGCGCGTACGTGCGCTTGTGGTGGTTGCTGCCGGATTGACCACGAGAAGTGCACGCATGAGTTGCAGCGTA
Organism: Streptomyces sp. NBC_01092; assembly: GCF_045039535.1. Lineage (NCBI taxonomy): Bacteria > Bacillati > Actinomycetota > Actinomycetes > Kitasatosporales > Streptomycetaceae > Streptomyces > Streptomyces sp. NBC_01092. Next base: position 7,118,508 of record NZ_CP108659.1, read on the forward strand.
CCTACTGGGGGGTACCGGGCACAGGTCGAGGTAGGGATCAAGTAAGAGAGGGGGCGTGAGTCTCAACACGGGGGAGCGCCGTCGGCTGGGCCGGGCCACCGGGCGGCGTGGGGTGTCGAGGTGCCCGCTTCGGCCTGAACGGGCCTTGTCCTCAAGAGCCGGACGGGCTGGATGGTGCGGGCCGGCGTCGGTCAGGTGCCCTCGGAGGGTGATGAGGCGGAGGGCTACCCTTCAGGGGTGACCAAGGAGCAGAGCCCGATCAGCCCGGAAATCGCCGGTCCGCGTCCGCGGCGGCTGACGTATGCGGCGGTGTTGACCGCGCTGGAAGGGGTGGGCCTCGCCGTCGGGGGCGTCTGGGTGCTCGTGCTGGGGGTTGCCGGTGATCCGGACGACCGGCAGCAGGCCGTCACCCTCGGTGTGACCCTGGTCGCACTCGCGCTGCTGCCGCTGCTCGCCGCGCGGGGGCTGTTCGCCCAGCGCAGCTGGAGCCGCGGGCCGTCCATCATCACGCAGATCCTGGCGCTGCCGGTCGCCTACAACCTTTTGCAGGCCGACAGCATCGCCATCCCGGCGGGGATCGCGATCGCCGTGATCGCGATCGCGACGCTCGTGTTCCTGATCAACCCGGCGACGACCCAGGCCCTCGGCATCCGGGGGCCCGGAAACGCACCGGATCAGAAGTAGCCGACGGGGGCTACTCCTCCACCAGCAGCTTCTCCCGCAGCTGCGCCAGCGTGCGCGCCAGCAGGCGCGAGACGTGCATCTGGGAGATGCCGACCTCCTGCGCGATCTGCGACTGCGTCATGTTGCCGAAGAAGCGCAGCAACAGGATCCGCTTCTCACGCGGCGGGAGGTCCTCGAGCAGCGGCTTGAGGGACTCTCGGTACTCGACGCCCTCCAGCGCCTCGTCCTCCGCGCCCAGGGTGTCCGCGACCGCCGGTGACTCGTCGTCGGTGTCGGGGACGTCCAGGGACAGCGTGGAGTACGCGTTGGCGGACTCCAGGCCCTCCAGGACCTCCTCCTCCGAGATCGCCAGCTTCTCGGCGAGCTCATGGACGGTCGGGGAGCGGCCGTGCTGCTGGGACAGCTCGGCGGTGGCCGTGGTGAGCGCGAGGCGCAGCTCCTGGAGCCTGCGCGGGACGCGCACTGCCCAGCCCTTGTCGCGGAAGTGACGCTTGATCTCGCCGACGACCGTCGGGGTCGCGTACGTCGAGAACTCGACGCCGCGCTCCGGGTCGAACCGGTCGACCGACTTGATCAGACCGATGGTGGCGACCTGGGTGAGGTCGTCCAGCGGCTCGCCGCGGTTGCGGAAGCGGCGCGCGAGGTGCTCGACGAGCGGCAGGTGCATCCGGACCAGCCGGTTGCGCAGCTCCGCGTACTCCGGGCTGCCGTCCTTCAGCTTGCGCAGCTCGATGAACAGGGCGCGTGCCCCGCTGCGGTCCTGCGGGCCGTGCTGCGTGGCTTGCGCGCTGTGCGCGCCCGTCGCCTCGTCGGCGTGTCGCTCGTGCTCGCTCATCGTCCCGCCCGTCGCCCTCTCCCGAGCCCTCGCCCCCGCTCGGACTGGGGAGACCCCGATCCGACCGCCCAGAGGCGCGCCCTGCACAGCACCGTCGTCTTCCCGGCCGTCGCCCGGGAAGCCGGTCTCCACGGAGTCGTCCTCCGGGTGCGGCCGGGCCTGCTCGGGAATGCCGTCGATGCCGTCCGCCATGCGTCGGGAACCGCTCGGGCCGTCAGGGCCCGTCCCCGGACTCCCGGCTCCGCCCGAGCAGGGGGGAGTGTCCGGCAGCTCCCGTGTGCCGCGCTCTTCGTCCCGCACCGGCCCGTCCCCGTTCCTCACGCCGGCCCGGGTCCCGCGCCGCGCTGTTTGTAGAGGCTGATCGACACGGTTTTGTCCTCGTCCACGGCGGAGGAGACCTTGCCCGCGAGGGCCGACAGGACGGTCCAGGCGAAGGTGTCCCTAGCGGGGGCGTGGCCGTCCGTGGTCGGGGCCGAGACGGTGACCTCCAGCGAGTCGTCGACCAGCCGGAAGACACAGCTGAGCACGGAGCCGGGCACGGCCTGCTGGAGCAGGATCGCGCAGGCCTCGTCCACCGCGATGCGCAGGTCCTCGATCTCGTCGAGGGTGAAGTCCAAACGGGCGGCGAGGCCGGCAGTCGCCGTACGCAGCACCGACAGGTAGGCACCCGCGGCCGGCAGCCGGACTTCCACGAAGTCCTGGGTCGCGGGCTCGCCTGCGATCTGGGACACCCTCACCTCCAAGGTGGTACAAGCTTCTCGGGGCCGAGGGTCGCCCCCCGGGGTAACGCGATGGTTGGTTCAGCGGTGACGCTACCGCGCTCTGAACTTTCCTGTCCCCAGGACCCCAACCCCTTGCTGTCACTCATAGTAAACACACGGATACGCTCCGTGGCTAGGGGGTCTGCGGGCCCAATTGGGAAGAGCGCGCGCCGGTTTGACGTACCCAGACGTCAGACGGTCGAACCGTCCGGATCCCCAGTGGTCCAGCGTACGTCGGCGTCACACCAGTACGTGGTCGACAAAGCACCAGCGCCACTGCTCGCCGGGCTCGAACGTCCGCATGATCGGGTGCCCGGACTCCTTGTGGTGCTCCGTGGCGTGCCGTCCCGGCGAGGAGTCGCAGCAGCCGACGTGACCGCAGCTGAGGCACAGCCGCAGCTGCACCGGGTGCCAGCCCTCCGCCAGACACTTGGGGCACGTCTCGCTGAGCGGACTGGGTTCCGGGTGCGGCAGCGCGTCGGCATGCGTGCACTGTTTCATGATTGCCAGGTTACGACGGCCACGCGCACACCCGCGCGGAAAAAACGAGGGCGGGCTGCGGAGACGATGAACGAGGGCGGGCGACGACCATGATCGGGGGCGCCGACAAGGCGGCGCGCGGACCCGGGCGAGCGCTGCTCGGCGGGGGCGGGCGGATGATGAGGGACGGTCGCCGGCCGGGGGTGTCCGGCGCGTGCGGGGAGCGCGGGCGCCGGCCCGTGTCGAGTGACGGGCATCGGCGCGTCGGCGCCGGTGCGGGTGAGGGTGGGCGAGACGTATGGATGTGATGCCGCTGCTGTTGCTGGTGGCGGGCAGTGCCGCCGTGGCCGCGGCCGCTCGGCGCTCGCCCGTGCCGGCGCCGCTGCTGCTGGTCGCGGCCGGGCTCGCGGTTTCGTACGTGCCCGGCGTGCCCGAGTACACCCTCGACCCGCACATCGTCCTGCCGCTGGTGCTGCCCCCGCTGCTGCACAGTGCCGCGACGGACAGCTCGTACCTCGATCTGCGGGCGCAGATGCGGCCCGTGATGCTGCTGTCGGTCGGCTACGTGCTCTTCGCGACCTTCGCCGTCGGCTGGGTCGCCTATCTCGTCATCCCGGGACTGCCGCTGACCGCGGCGCTGGTGCTGGGCGCGGTGGTGGCGCCGCCGGACGCGGTCGCCGCGACGGCGGTCGCCCGCCGGGTCGGGCTGCCGTCGCGGATCACCACGATCCTTCAGGGCGAGTCCCTGGTGAACGACGCCACCGCGATCACCGCCTACCGGGTGGCCCTCGCGGCCGCCGTCGGAGAGGGCGCCACCTGGGCCGGCGGCATCGGGGAGTTCCTGCTCGCGGCGTTCGGCGGCATCGGCATGGGGCTGGTGCTGATGGTGCCGATCCACTGGCTGCGCACCCATGTGAAGGAGGTGCTGCTGCAGAACACGCTCTCGCTGCTGATCCCGTTCGTCGCGTACGCGGCCGCCGAGCAGGTGCACGCCTCCGGAGTGCTGGCGGTCGTCGTCGTCGCGCTCTACCTGGGGCACCGCGCGTGGGAGGTCGACTTCGCCACCCGGCTCCAGGAGGGGGCGGTGTGGAGGATGGTGACCTTCGTGCTGGAGTCGGCGGTGTTCGCGCTGATCGGACTGCAACTGCCGGTGGTCCTCAAGGGCCTCGGGGAGTACGAGGGCACCCGTGCCGCCTGGTACGCGATCGCCGTCTTCCTCGTGGTGATCGTCTCGCGGTTCGTGTGGGTGTATCCGGCGACGTTCCTGCCGCGCATGATGTCCGCCAGGATCCGGGAGCGGGAGAAGAACCCGACGTGGAAGGGCGCGTTCATCATCGCCTGGGCCGGCATGAGAGGCGTCGTCTCGCTGGCGATCGCCTTCTCCATCCCGCTCACCGTGCACGGCGGCGGCGACTTCCCCGAGCGCAACCTCATCCTCTTCCTCACCTTCACGACGGTCATCGGCACCCTGGTCGTCCAGGGCGTGACGCTGCCCTCGCTGGTCCGCGTGCTGAAGGTCCCCGGCCGCGACTCTCAGGCCGAGACCCTCGCCGAGGCGAACGCCCAGGCACAGGCCTCCCGCGCCGCCGAACAACGCCTGGAGGAACTCCTCTCCGACGAACGCAACGCCCTCCCCGAGTCCCTGGCCGACCGCCTGCGGGCCGTCCTGGAACGCCGCCGCAACTCCGTCTGGGAACGCCTGGGCCAGTCCAACCCCATCACCGGCGAGTCCGTCGACGACACCTACCGCCGACTGTCCCGCGAGGCGATCGGCACCGAACGCGCGGTCTTCGTGCGGCTGCGCGACGGCCGCTACATCGACGACGAGATGCTGCGAACGCTGCTGCGCAGACTGGACCTGGAGGAGGCGGCGGCCTATCGGGAGGCCGAGTGAGGGCCGGTCACCCGGGGAACGGAGCCCCGGTGACGACCGCCGCGATCACCGTCCCGCGCGGGAAGGCCCCCTCCTCGGCCAGCGCGACAAGCCCATACAGCAACTTGGCGACATAGAGACGCTCGACACGTACGTCGTGCCGCTCCTCGAAGTCCTCTGCGAAGGCGTCCAGTTCCGGGGTCGTACGGGCGTACCCACCGAAGTGGAACCGCTCGTCCAGCCGCCATTCGCCCCGGGGCCCGCCGAACGTCTCGGCCTGCAGGTCCCGTATGTCGTCGCCCAGGAAGCCGCCCTTGAGGACGGGCACGCCCAGGGCTCGCTGTTCAGGGCCGAGCCCGGCGGCGAGGCCCGCCAGGGTTCCGCCCGTGCCGCAGGCGACCGCGACCACGTCGGCCTTCCCGCGCAGCTCCTCGCCGAGCTTCCTGCACCCTCGTACGGCAAGGGCATTGCTGCCGCCCTCCGGGACGACGTACGCGTCCTGCGCACCGGCCGCGCGCAGGACGGCCGCCAGGGTCCGCGGCTCGGTCTTGTGGCGGTACGTCGATCTGTCGACGAAATGCAGGCGCATGCCGTCGGCCACGCACCGGGCGAGTGACGGGTTGAGGGGCCGGTCGGCCAGCTCCTGGCCGCGCACCACGCCGACCGTGGGCAGGCCGAGGAGGCGGCCCGCGGCGGCGGTGGCACGCAGGTGGTTGGAGTAGGCGCCGCCGAAGGTGAGCACGGTGCGACCGGCGGCGGCCGCGAGGTTCGGCGCGAGCTTGCGCCACTTGTTGCCGATCAGCTCCGGGTGGATCAGGTCGTCCCGCTTGAGCAGCAGACGCAGACCGCGACGGGTGAACCGTTCGTCCGACGTCTCCTGCAAGGGGGAGGGGAGGCGGGGGCGGAGGGTGGTGAGGTCGGGGTCGGGCGCGGTGTCGGGGCTGGGCACCCGCTCATTGTCGCGCGCACCCCGCTGCCGCCCTACCTGAGCCGCTCCCCGATCCGCGCCCGCATCGCGGCCATCGTGAACCCGCGCGGATCCACCTTCCCGGGCTGCCACTCCAGATGGCCGATCACCGACCGTTCCGTCCAGCCGTGATGGCGGCAGACGGCAGCCGAGACACGTTCGATCGCGTCCAGCTGGGGCTCGGGCCACGGATCCACTCCGTCACCCAGGTTCTCGCACTCGAAGCCGTAGAAATGGCGGTTGCCGTCGGTGTTGGCCTCGTTGTCGGGCGGCAGGGCCGTCTCCGCGATGACGGCGCGCAGGACGTCGTCGTCGCCGAGGCCGGCGTGGTTGGCGCGGCCGTAGCCGACGAGGTGGACCCTGCCGTCCTTGGTGATGACGCCGAGGCAGAGCGGGCCCGGCAGCCCTTCATAGCCGTTGCGGCACAGCTCCACCGTGTGTGCGCTGCCCTTGGTCACGGTGTGGTGGATCATCACGCCGTGGACGGGGCCCCATGGGCCCACGTGATTGCGGTTGTGGTGCTCCCAGTCGCCGACCTCGACGACGGTCGAGCCCTCCGCCCGGAGTCTCTCCAGGAACCTGCTCGCGGACATGGGTGTGGCCACGGCCGCCCCCTTCATGCCGTGCGCCGGCCGCTGTGTGCGGCCGCCTCGTACCGGTGCTCTACCGAAAACGGGCAGAGGGGACTCCTCGAATCGCACTTTGTGCGAGTCGTTTTGGACAGTCGTCGGCAGCGGTTCCGGTGGACAAGGTCCTCCTACTTGCCCAGTGGCCCGTGATCCATTCCCGCTCTTTCGTGTAATAGCACCGGCACGCTCCGTAATGGAAAGCTCGGTGGTGCAGATCGCGATGCGTGGCGCCAGATCGGCGTCGGCGCATGACCGGGAGGGCAATTCCTTATGTCGGTAGGCGAAGAGGTCCGCACTGAGCAGGGCAAGCCGCAGCAGAGTCTCGGCACGGCGGCCGCGCGGAACCTGGCCACCACGACCAAGTCCGCGCCGCAGATGCAGGAGATCAGCTCCCGCTGGCTGCTGCGCATGCTGCCTTGGGTGAATGTGCAGGGCGGCACGTACCGGGTGAACCGGCGACTGACCTACGCCGTCGGGGACGGCCGTATCACGTTCGTCAAGACCGGCGATCGCGTCGAGGTCATCCCCGCCGAGCTGTGCGAACTGCCGGCGCTGCGGTCGTACGAGGACGAGGAGGTGCTCTCGGAGCTCGCCCAGCGCTGCCAGCAGCGGGAGTTCGCGGCGGGCGCCGTGGTCGCCTCGTTCGGCAGCCAGACCGACGAGGTGTACCTGCTGGCGCACGGCAGGGTGGAGAAGCTCGGCACCGGCCCCTACGGCGAGGACGAGTCCCTCGGCGTCCTGGCCGACGGCGCCTATCTCGGTGATCAGGCCCTGCTGGACGCCGACGCCATCTGGGAGTACTCCGTCCGTGCGGTCACCGCCTGCACGGTGCTCGTGCTGCCCCGCCAGGACGTCGAGCAGGTCGCGGAGCGCGCCGACTCGCTGCGCGAGCACCTCGAACAGCTGCGGGCGATCCCGGAGCAGCGCACCAACAAGTACGGCGAGCGGGAGATCGACCTCGCGGCCGGCCACAGCGGCGAGCCCGACATCCCGCACACCTTCGTCGACTACGAGGCCAGGCCCCGTGAGTACGAACTGAGCGTCGCTCAGACCGTCCTGCGCATCCACTCGCGCGTGGCCGACCTCTACAACCAGCCGATGAACCAGACCGAGCAGCAGTTGCGGCTGACCGTGGAGGCGCTGAAGGAGCGCCAGGAGCACGAGCTCATCAACAACCGCGAGTTCGGGCTGCTCAACAACTGCGAGTACGACCAGCGGCTCCAGCCGCACGACGGTGTGCCCAGCCCCGACGACATGGACGAGCTGCTGTGCCGGCGCCGCGGCACCAAGCTGTTCCTCGCCCACCCGCGCGCGATCTCCGCGTTCGGGCGTGAGCTCAACAAGCGCGGACTGGTGCCCGAGACCATCGAGATGGCCGGCAACCGCATCCCCACCTGGCGCGGTGTGCCGATCTTCCCGTGCAACAAGATCCCGGTCACCGACGCCCGGACGACCTCGATCATCGCCATGCGTACCGGCGAGGGGGAGCAGGGCGTCATCGGGCTCCAGCAGTCGGGCATCCCGGACGAGATCGAGCCGAGCCTGTCCTGCCGCTTCATGGGCATCAACGAACAGGCCATCATCAAGTACCTGGTGACGGCGTACTACTCGGCCGCGGTCCTGGTGCCGGACGCCCTCGGCGTGCTGGAGAACGTCGAGATCGGGCGCTGGCGGTGACCTTCCCCGCCCGGCGCGGCTTCGCCGGCACTCTCGTCGGAGTCGCGCCGTGTCCCGTGTCCTTCGCGTGGGTAGACCTTCGGGGTAGGCGCCCAGCCGTAGCGGAAGTGCCACTGTCCGCCGACTCTCCGAGGCGATGCCATGGGTGAGTTCATGACGGAGACGCAGCAACGCCCCGCCGGGGCGCGGCCGTCCACCGAGACGCTCGAAGGGCGGGGGCCCATCGCGACCGAAGGGGACGGCACGCCGGGTCCGCTCGACGGCCCCGAGGCGGCGGTGATCCTGGAGCGTGCGCGGGCCTCGGTCGACCCCGAACTGCGCGCCGCGATCGAGTCGCTGCCACCCTCCATGCGCCGGATCGCGCTCTACCACTTCGGCTGGGCACACCCGGACGGCACTCCGGCGGCGGGCAACGCGGGCAAGGCGATCCGTCCCGCCCTCGTCCTCACGGCGGCCGCCGCGCTCGGCGGACCGGGGGCACGGGCGGCGGCCGTACCGGTGGCGGTCGCGGTGGAGCTGGTCCACAACTTCACCTTGCTGCACGACGACGTGATGGACCAGGACACCACCCGTCGGCACCGGCCCACCGCATGGGCCGTGTTCGGTGAGCCCGACGCGATCCTCGCCGGTGACGCGCTCCAGGCACTGGCCCTGCGGCTGCTGGCCGAGGATCCGCACCCGGCGTCCGCCGCGGCGGCGGCCCGGCTCGCGGACTGCGTCGTCGAGCTGTGCGCGGGACAGCACGCGGACACGGCGCTGGAGCGGCGCGGCCCGGGCGAGGTCGGGCTCGACGAGGTGCTCGCCATGGCCGAGGCCAAGACCGGTGCGCTGCTCGGGTGCGCCTGTGCCGTCGGTGCGCTGTACGCGGGCGCGGCGCAGGAGGATGTGGCGGCGCTGGACGCGTTCGGCCGTGAGGCCGGGCTCGCCTTCCAGCTCATCGACGACGTGATCGGTATATGGGGCGACCCGAGCCACACCGGCAAGCCGGCCGGTTCGGACCTCGCCGCCCGCAAGAAGTCCCTGCCGGTGGTTGCCGCGCTGACCTCCGGCGGTCCGGCGGCGGCAGAGCTGGCAGCGCTGTACGAGAGGCCCTACGACAAGGAGGACCTGCAGCGCACGGCGCTCGCCGTCGAGCAGGCGGGTGGTCGTGACTGGGCGCAGGCCCAGGCCGCCGACCGGATGGCCCGCGCCATGCAGGCGCTGGTCCGCGCGGTGCCCGAACCGGAGGACGCGGGCGGACTGCTCGCCCTGGCCGAGTTCGTGACGCGGCGCAGCAACTGAGGGCATCGGCAGCCGCCCGACGTACCACGCGAGACGGTGGGCGGCGGCCGACGGTCGTAGAGACTCCGGAGCTCCGGGGCCGTACGGTTCCTGACCCCGTACGGCCCGCCGGCGGCTCCGGACCGACGGGTCCCGCACATCCCCACGGTGTGCGGGGCCCGCCCTTGTGCACCGGCGCCGGATCCCGACGGGTGCCGCCCGGATCTCGACGGGTGCCGCCCGGATCTCGACGGGTGCCGCCCGGATCTCGACGGGTGCCGCCCGGATCTCGACGGGTGCCGCCCGGATACCGACGCGTGCCGCCCAGACCCCGACGCGTACCGGCTGGATCTCGACGGGTAGCCCGCCGGATCCCGACGGGTACCCCGCCCGATTCCTTGCACCGCCCGGATCTCGACAAAATGGCTGCGCGGACGCCGTGTCCACGTCATCCGTCCTACGATCAAGGCCGGTTGAGACGAAGGGGCGGGTACACATCATGGGCGTCGCGATCCGGTCGGCGGGCGAGGAGGACCGGGAGCTGTTGGTGCGGCTGCTGGACGCGGCCTTCCAGGACGATCCGGTCAGCGGCTGGGTCTTCCCGGGCGAGGAGCATCGCCGTACCACCCACCACAAGTTGATGGCGGCGTTCACCGACATCGTGCTCGCCCATGGCCGTGTCGACGTCACCGAGGACGGCAGCGCGTGCGCGCTGTGGATGTCCGTGCCGGCCGAGGCGCACGGTCAGGACGAAGAAGGCCCGGCCCGGCTGCGTGCAGCCGTCGATCCGGAGAACGAGCGCGTCGAGCAGATAGGCCGGCTGACGGCCGCCATCCACCCGGAGGGCGAGGCCCACGAGTACCTGTGGATGATCGGCACCGCGCCCGGGCGGCAGGGCGAGGGTCTCGGCAGCGCGCTCATCGCCTCGGTCCTCGACCGCTGCGACGAGGAGGGCGTGGCCGCCTACCTGGAGGCGAGCAGCGCCCGCAGCCGGCATCTGTACGAGCGGCTCGGCTTCGAGCTCAAGGGCCGCCCCCTCGACCTCCCGGACGGCCCCCGGATGTGGCCGATGTGGCGCGAGCCGCGCAGCTGAGCGCAGCCCCTCTCCCCGACCCCTGCCCCTACCGGTCCGGCACGATCGTCGCCGCGATCCGCTCCACCAGCCCGTCCGGCACGCTCACCCCGGGCAGCACGCCGTCCAGTACGTCCGGCAGCGTCAGGTGCTCCAGGAGCAGCCCCAGCATCGCGAGATAGAGCACGGTGACGACCTCGTCGCCGCCGGGCAGCCCGGCGGCGCGATGGAACTCGATGGCCTCGTCCAGGTCGCCGCGCACCGACTTGGTGAAGGAGGAGCGGAGCTCGGGGCGACGGGAGGCCTCCAGGCGCATCTCCATCATGGCCAGGTAGCCCGTGCGGTCTCGGGTGGCGCGGGCCATCAGGTCGTGCATGAAGGCGGTGACCAGTGCGCGGTCCTTCGGCCGGGTCAGCAGCCCGGCGATCACCTCCGGGTCGGGCGCGAGCCGTACATGCAGCCGGGCGTCGATCTGGCGGAGCAGTTCGTCGCGCCCGGTGAAGTAGTTGGAGGAGGTGCCGACCGGCACCCCCGCCTCGGCGTCCACCGCGCGGAAGGTCAGCCCGCGCGCCCCTTCACGAGCCAGCACCTCGACGCCCGCGTCGACGAGGGCGGCCCGGCGCTCCGGATTGCCCGCCATTCGGAATCCCCTCTCTCACTTTCCCCGGTCCCGTAAACGCACCCGTAAATACCTTGCAACCACTACAAGCGAAGTACTACAACTGGAGCACTACAACCGGAGTGGTTGTTCGTCACCCTACGAAAAGAGACCGGCTTGCGAAAGCTCACCTACTTCATCGCGTGCTCGATCGACGGGTTCATCGGGGACCCGAGCGGCGATGCCACGGCGATGTACCCCTTCGTCGACGCGGAGTTCCTGGAGTTCCTCAAGACGGAGCACCCGGAGACCATGTCGACGCCCGGTCGCCGGGCCCTCGGCTTCGACGACCTGGAGAACAGGCTGTTCGACACCATCATCCAGGGCAGGTCCAGCTACGACCTGGCCCTGAAGGAGGGTGTCACCAGCCCCTACGCCCATATGCGCCAGTACGTAGCCTCGCGCACGCTGACCGAGTCGCCCGACCCGCAGGTCGAGATCGTCGCGGCGGACGTGGTCGGCAAGGTCCGCGACCTCAAGGCCGAGGAGGGCGAGCTGGGCATCTACCTGTGCGGCGGTTCGCAGCTCGCCGGCGCGCTGTTCGACGAGATCGACGAGCTCGTCATCAAGACCTACCCCATCGTGTACGGCACGGGCATGCCGATGTTCGGCTCGGACTTCGCCGTCACGGAGTTCACCCTCGGCGAGGTGCGCTCGTTCGGCAACGGCGCCGTGGTTCGTACGTACAGCAGGAAGCGCTGAGCGGTCCGGCGCCCTACTCTGAGGGCATGGGCAGCCAAGAGCACGTCTGTCCCGACTGCGGACAGCCCGTCGACACGGTCGTCAAACGCCACAAGACGCTGGGCGCGTGGGTCCCCACCTGGGTGGGCGGCCCGTGCCGGAACCCCGACTGCGCGGCCTTCGCCGAGGAGGGCGCCGGGCACGAGGAGCAGCCCGAGCAGCCCGATACACCCACCGCGAAAAATTCCTGAACCCCCTGTCGAGAATCCCGGCCCGGCTCCGACGTCCCCTGTGAGAGCCGCCCACCGAGGGTGGCCCGAGCCGACGGAAGTAGAAGGAGCGGACTGATGAAGTACCTGGTCATGGTGCAGGGCACGCAGGCGGACTACGACGCGATGCAGGGCAAGGGGTCCCCGGGCTCCGTGGCCTGGACCCAGGAGGACATCCAGGCGATGTTCGCCTGGATGGGGGCCATCAACAACGACCTCGCCGAGACCGGCGAGATGATCGACGCACAGGGGCTGGCCGAACCCGCGAAGACGCGGCACGTCACCCTGGGCGACGACGGCAAGGCCGTGATCACCGACGGGCCGTACAGCGAGACCAAGGAATTGCTGGCCGGCTACTGGGTGCTGGACTGCGCGAGCCTGGAGCGGGTCACCGAGATCGCCGAGCGCGTCCTCCAGTGCCCCCAGCCCGCCGGCGCCCCCCTGTACCCGGTGGTGATCCGGGCCATCGGCGAGGCCCCGGAAGACATCGGCTGAGCCGTACGACACGTCGCGCACCGAGCCGTACATGAGCGCCACACCCGAGACCGAGGACCTGCTGCGCCGCCACGCGCCGCAGGTCCTCGGCGCGCTGGTCAGGCGGTACGGCCACTTCGACAGCGCCGAGGACGCCGTACAGGAAGCGCTGCTCGCCGCGGCCGAGCAGTGGCCGCGCACCGGCGTCCCGGACAACCCGCGCGGTTGGCTGATCAGGGTCGGCGCACGCCGGCTGACCGACACCCTGCGTGCGGAGGAGGCACGCCGGGCCCGGGAGGAGAAGGTCGCGGCGCTCTCGCCACGGGACGCCTTCACGGCCCCGCCGCCGGGTGCGGACCGCGCTCCCCGCGAGGACGACACCCTCACCCTGCTCTTCCTCAGCTGCCATCCGAACCTGACCCCGCCCGCCCAGATCGCCCTCACCCTCCGTGCCGTCGGCGGTCTGACCACGGCGGAGATCGCCCGCGCGTACCTGGTCCCCGAGGCCACGATGGCCCAGCGCATCAGCCGGGCCAAGCAGAAGGTGCGCGGGGTGCGCTTCGGGCGGCCCGACCACTGGGACGAGCGTCTGCCCGCGGTCCTGCAGACCCTGTACCTGATCTTCAACGAGGGCTATACGGCCACCTCGGGCACGAACCTCCAGCGCCGCGAACTCGCCGGCGAGGCGATCCGGCTGACCCGCGAGGTCCACCGCCTCCTCCCGGACCACGGCGAGGTGGCCGGCCTGCTCGCCCTGATGCTGCTCACCGACGCCCGCCGCGACGCGCGCACCGGCCCGCACGGCGAGCTCGTCCCGCTCGACGAACAGGACCGCGACCGCTGGGACAAGGCGGCGATCGACGAGGGCGTCGCCCTGGTCACCCGGGCTCTGTCCCGGGGGCCCGCCGGCCCGTACCAGCTGCGCGCCGCCATCGCCGCCGTGCACGACGAGGCGCCCTGCGCGGCCAGGACCGACTGGCGGGAGATCCTCGGCCTCTACGACGTCCTGCTACGACTCGTCCCCGGGCCCGTCGAGCGCCTCAACCGCGCGGTCGCCGTCGCCATGGTCCAGGGGCCGCGTGCCGGACTTGCCGAACTGGCGCAGCTGGAGGACGAGTTGGGTGCCGGACACCGCCTGGACGCGGTCCGGGGGCACCTCCTGGAGCGGGCCGGCGCCCCTGACGAGGCCCGCGCCGCCTACGAGGCCGCGGCCGCCAAGACACTGAGCCTGCCCGAACAGCGCTATCTGCACGCGCGGGCGGCACGGCTGAGGCCGTAATCTCGCCCCATGGTCGAACGCACGTACATCCTCCACCTCACCGAACGCTCCCTGTGGGACGCGGCCCGCGAGCGCGGCACGTACGAGATGTCCACGCGCGGCCGCACGCTCCGGGAGGAGGGCTTCATCCACTGCTCGACCCGCGCCCAACTCCCTGCCGTGGCCGCCTTCCTGTACGGCTCCTACGACGGCCCCGACGAGCTGGTCGTCCTCGTCGTGGACCCCGCGCGGCTGGATGTGCCGCTGAAGTACGAGGCGCCGGAGCCCGGGGGCGAGGAGTTCCCGCATGTGTACGGGCCGATTCCGGTGGACGCGGTCGTGGACGTGGAGGTGTGGGGGTGACGGGACGCCGCCGGTTGTGGCGGTGGGTCGTGGTGGTGTGGGTGATCGTCGTGGCGGTGGCGGGCGCAGTGACGTGGTGGCTGGAGGACTCGGCGGAGCCGCCGGGGCCCTACCGCTGGGAGAACGCCGATCCGACGCCGGCGCTTCCGGAGGGCTGGGAGTCGGCGTGTGCGAGCGCCACGCCCGATGGATACGGCCAGACGCTCTGCTTCGTCAGGACCCGTTAGCCGGGCAGCCCGCCCGTCTCCGGATCCCGTCCCGTCAGGCAGTACGTCCCACCCGCCGGGTCGCGCATCACCGTCCAGTGGGCACCCTGGGCCACGAAGGTCGCGCCGAGCTCCTCGTGCCGGGCGCGGGTCGCCGGGATGTCCGCGCAGGCCAGATCCAGGTGGGCACCAGCCGTGGGGCGCTCTTGGCCCTGCCGCTCCTCGCCGAGCCGTTGGAGCAGGACGCGCACCGGCAGCCCGGCCGGGGGCCTCAGCACATGGAACTCGGGGAGCGAGCCCGGCACCGACTGCCAGCCGTCCAACAGGCCGCCCCAGAAGGCGACTTCGGCGTCGAACGCGGACGGCGGTACGCCCAGGCAGACCTGGTCGAGCCGGCTGCCGCGCACCACGGGTGGCCGTACCGACTCCCCCTGCCAGGGCACGGCACAGAACAACTGCCCGGCGGGGGAGCGCAGTACGGCCCACCCGTCGTGCTCGGCGGCGAGGTCCGCGCCGCGCCGGAGCGCCGACGCCACGAACTCCTCCACGTCGTCCACGGCGAAGTCGAGATGCGCGCCGCCGGGACCCGAGTCGACGCCCTGCGCCTTCACACAGGGGTCCGCCCCGCCGCCCGGCAGCAGGGTCACGAACTCGCCCTGCTCGCCACGGAAATCGGATAGCCAGGTGTCCGTCACCGCGGTCCAGAAGGTGTGGGCCCGGGCGAAGTCCGCGGCGGGGCGGTCGATGAACGCGTAGGTCCAGCGGATGCTCATGCGGTGATCGTAGAACCGCCGGCCCGGTCGCGCGCGGCGATATCCGTACGGCGGGCAAAGCGGTCACCACGCCTGCTTTGCAGGACCCTTACCAACCACGCGCCACCTTCTAGCGGCGGGCCCGCGTCGTGGCCGAGCTCGCCGGTCCGACCCGCTCGTACACCGTCACCCGCCGCCCGCGGACCTGTACGTCCGCCACGACCCTGAAGTGCTCCTCCAGCACCGCGGTCTTCGCCTTGTCGCGTTTCGCCGTCACCGCCCGGGCCACCTCGGGCACGTCGGTGACCAGCAGGATCCGCCCGTGAGTGAGCATCGCGGCCCGGATCCGGGCGGGATCCGCCTCCTCGCCCTTCAACGTCCGCGAGGCCAAAGGACTTCGCGCCAGCGCCACGTCCCGCAGCCCGGCGAAGTCGTCGGGGGAGACCAGGGCGGTGTCACGCCGGGCAGCGGGTATGAAGACCACGGCGTCCCCGGGCTCCTTCAGCCGCCGTACGTCCGCCGCCACCGCCAGGACGTCGTCCACCCGGCTCTCCGGAGAGCGCTTGGCCAGCGACTGCGGCAGCAGCGCCACGAACGCGACGGCGACCAGGACCGGGACGAGCCACGCCGACGCGCGCGGATGGCGGGGTCCGGCCGCCCGGGTCGCCGCACCCAGCGCCGCACCGATCAGCAGGGCCAGCCCCAGCATGCTGAACAGGATGTAGCGGTCCAGGAAGAGCGGGCGGACCAGGGAGAGCCCGAGGAGGCCGAGCTGGGGCACCGCCAGCAGGGGCAGCCCGACGGCCGCGACCGACAGCCGTCCCGCGCGCGGCCGGTCCAGCAGGGCCCCGAGACCGCCGAGCGCCAGCAGGATCGCCGGGCCGATGAGCATGTGCCAGGTCAACGAGGGGATCCAGGAGACCTGTTCGGACTGGCGCCGGCTGAACAGGATCAACGGCAGTACGGCCGTGACGGCGGCGGCCGCGGTCACCAGCCAGCGCGTCCACGTCGGCCGGCCGGCCCGCGTCCACACCAGCGTCGCCAGGTGCGCGGGCAGGACGAGCAGCGACAGCCAGTTCAGCAGCCCGCACACCGCGACCGTGCCCCCGTACGCGAGCCAGTGCACGGCTCGGCCGCGCCCCTGAAGCACGGTCACCAGCAGCAGGGTCGATATCCCGGCGCCCGCGGCGACCAGCGCGTACGGGCGTCCCTCCTGGAGGTAGAACTGCACGGCGGGCAGCAGCCCGAACACCAGCCCGCCCGCCAGGCCCGCCCGGGCTCCCGCCAGCCGACGACCGATTTCGGTGACACAGACCGCCGCGACCGCCATGGCCAGTACCGAGGGCAGTCGCAGCGCGGTGGTGCCGGGTCCGAAGCTTTCGAAGACGGCGTGCATCAGCAGGTAGTAGAGCCCGTGCACCGCGTCGACCTGCGCGAGCATGTCCCAGATGTCCCCGGCCGAGCGCCGGGCGACCTGCCAGGTGGCGGCCTCGTCGCGCCAGACGCTGTGCTGCCGGGACAGCCCCCACAGGCCGAGGGCGAGGGTCCACAGCAGGGGCACCGGCCACAGACGGGGGCGGCGGGGGTGAAGGGCTATTCGCGCCGGGATGTCACGGGAATCGTCGCCCGATGACCGATTGCCCAGGACATGGGCCCCTTGTGGCCAACGGGTTTCGGGCAAGGGAATTCTCCAGGGGATCGACATTCCATACGGCGGGGACAGGCCGCCGGGTGATGTGATCCCGCTCGCCCGCTGACGCGGAGCACGCCGGACTACGCCTCGACCTCGCAGGTCGAGACGGGACGTGAGCGTTGTTCGCCTTCCCCCGTGGGCCACCCGCCCCGCGGGTCGGCCGCAGGGGCGGAGGTGCCAAAAGCTACGTGACGGAGGTGATCCGCGGCCACTGGGGGGCGCGTGAATACAATCACCGCGCATTCACGGAACCATGGGTTCGTCGTAGCGTCGAATTGGTGCTTTTCACCGGTAATTGGCGGTTCCGGGCATGACGAAGGGGCCCCACCGGCGAACCGGTCGGGCCCCTTCGAGAAGCCAAGGAGACCTGGGTCAGGCCTTCTTGGTCTCCCAGAAGATCTTGTCGATCTGGGCAATGTAGTCCAGAGCCTTCTGACCGGTGGCCGGGTCGGTGGACGCCTTGGCGGCCGAGAGGGCCTTCAGGGCGTCGTTGACCAGCTGGTGCAGCTCCGGGTACTTCTCGAAGTGCGGGGGCTTGAAGTAGTCGCTCCAGAGCACCGAGACGTGGTGCTTCGCGAGCTCGGCGCGCTGCTCCTTGATGACGGTGGCACGCGCCTGGAAGTGCGGGTCGTCGTTGGCGGCCATCTTGTCCTGCACGGCCTTCACCGACTCCGCCTCGATGCGGGCCTGGGCCGGGTCGTACACACCGCAGGGCAGGTCGCAGTGTGCGCTGACCTTGACCTTGGGGGCAAACAGGCGGGAAAGCATGGAGCATTCCTTCCTCGTGATCGTCTTCTCAGGTGGGACATTACTCCCTGCAAGACGGGTTTTCGCGGGTGCCCCCATGGGCTTAGGACAAAAGTCCGGGGTGAGACTGAGACTGGTGGAGGACCCTACTGGGGAGGTGCCGGGGATGCCGGAGTTGTCGCAGGAGACCGAGCGCGGGCGGGCGGACCGGCCCTTCGGGTGGGCCGAGGTGACCGGGCCGTCGATGGTGCCCACGCTGTATCACGGCGACCTGCTCGTGGTCTCGCACCGGGGGCGGATCCGGCCGGGGGACGTCATCGTGCTGCGGCATCCGTTCCAGCAGGACCTGCTCGTCGTCAAGCGTGCCGTGGAGCGCCGCGAGGGCGGCTGGTGGGTGCTCGGGGACAACGCGTACGCGGGGGGTGACAGCACCGACTACGGGGTCGTACCGGACGAGCTGATCCTGGGCAGGGTCCGGCTGCGCTACCGGCCGCGCAAGCCGGATCAGCGCTCGCCGTTCGCGCTGGCGCGCTGGGCGCTGTCGGCCGTGCGGCCGCTGTTCGCCGACCGGTCGGCCTCCAGGCGCTTGCGGGCGCGGTAGGCGGCCACGTTCGCGCGGGTCGCGCAGCGGTCCGAGCAGTAGCGCCGGGAGCGGTTGGTGGAGGTGTCCAGGTAGGCGTTGCGGCACGGCGCCGCCTCGCACAGGCCCAGGCGGTCCACGCCGTACTCGGTGAGGTGGAAGGCGAGGCCCATCGCGGCGGTGGCGGCGTAGCCGGCGGTCGCGTTCGACGGGTGGTCCGCCAGGTGCATGTGCCACAGCGGGCGGCCGTCGTCGTCCCGGAAGTCGTGGCCGGAGATCTGCGGGCTCACCGGGAACTCCAGCAGCAGCGAGTTCAGCAGGTTCACCGCCAGTGCCTCGTCGCCCTCGTCAGCCGCCTCGAAGACCGCCCTCAGCCGCGCGCGCACCGAGCGGAAGCGGGTGACGTCGGCGTCGGTGGCGCGGCGGGCCGCCTCCTGGCTGACGCCGAACAGGTCGCGGATGGCCTCGACCGAGGTCAGCGAGTCCTTGCCCCGGGCCGGGTCCTCGCTGTTGACGAGACGTACGGCGTAGTCCGAGTAATAGGCCAGTTCCACTTGTAGTCCTTACGGAGGCGTTCTATCGTCGTCGTGCGGTCGGGTAACAGCTGATCGTACTTCCAGGGTATTACGTAATGTGCGCAACGGAGGGGCTCGATGACGGATACGGACACCACCACCAGGGCCGCCGACTGGTCCGCCTGGCAGGAGAGCTGGGACCGGCAGCAGGAGTGGTACATGCCCGACCGCGAGGAACGCTTCCGGATCATGCTCGACATGGTCGAGGCGCTCGTCGGGCCCGCCCCGCGCGTGCTCGATCTCGCGTGCGGCACGGGAAGTATCACGGCCCGGATGCTTGCCCGGTTCCCCGACGCCGCCAGCACCGGAGTCGACCTCGACCCGGCGCTCCTCGCGATCGCCGAGGGCACCTTCGCGGGCGACGCGCGGGTCTCGTTCGTACCCGCCGACCTCAAGGACCCCGACTGGCAGGCGAAGCTGCCGTACGACTCCTACGACGCCGTCCTGACCGCCACGACCCTGCACTGGCTGCACCGTGAACCCCTCGCGGCCCTCTACGGTCAGGTCGCGGAGCTCGTCCGCGACGGCGGTGTCTTCATGAACGCGGACCACATGATCGACGAGTCGACGCCCCGGATCAACGCCGCCGAGCGCGCGCAGCGCCACGCCCGCATGGATCAGGCCAAGGCGCGGGGCGCCCTCGACTGGGCCGAGTGGTGGCGGCTGGCCGGTGAGGATCCGGTGCTGGCCGGCCCGACGGCCCGCCGCTTCGAGATCTACGGCGAGCACGCCGACGGCGACATGCCGTCCGCCGAGTGGCACGCGCGCGTGCTGCGCGAAAAGGGCTTCGGGGAGGCGCGGCCGGTGTGGTGCTCGCCGTCGGACACGCTGATGCTCGCGGTGAAGTAGGCGGGCGGGGCGCTGTCCTCGGCCGACGGCGCGGAGGCGGTACGAGAAATTCGTACCGCCTTCACTGCGTCCTGAAAGGTTGTTGCCGCAGGGCGAGCACATGGCGAAGGGGCGGTACGAGATCCTCGTACCGCCCCTTTACCGTCGCGCTGTCAGAGCACCTTGGACAGGAACGCCTGCGTCCGCTCGTGCTGCGGGTTGGTCAGGACCTCGCGCGGGTCGCCCGACTCCACGACCACGCCGTCGTCCATGAAGACCAGGCTGTCGCCGACCTCACGGGCGAAGCCCATCTCGTGGGTGACGACGATCATCGTCATGCCGGACTCGGCCAGGTCGCGCATGACGTCGAGGACGTCGCCGACCAGCTCCGGGTCGAGAGCCGAGGTCGGCTCGTCGAAGAGCATCAGCTTCGGGTCCATCGCAAGGGCACGGGCGATGGCGACGCGCTGCTGCTGGCCGCCGGAGAGCTGCGAGGGGTAGCTCTTGGCCTTGTCGGCCAGGCCGACACGCTCCAGCAGCTCGCCCGCGCGCTCCCGCGCCTGCGTCCTGCTGACGCCCTTGACCTGGACCGGCGCCTCGATGATGTTGTCCAGCGCCGTCATGTGCGGGAACAGGTTGAACCGCTGGAACACCATGCCGATGTCCCGGCGCTTCAGCGCGACCTCGCTGTCCTTGAGCTCGTACAGCTTGTCGCCCTTCTGGCGGTAGCCGACCAGCTCGCCGTCGACGGACAGTCGGCCGGCGTTGATCTTCTCGAGGTGGTTGATGCACCTCAGGAAGGTCGACTTGCCGGAGCCGGAGGGGCCGATGAGGCAGAAGACCTCGCCGGACTTCACCTCCAGGTTGATGCCCTTGAGCACCTCCACGAGCCCGAAGGACTTGTGGACGCCTTCGGCCTTCACCATGGCGGTCATGCGGCACCTCCCGTCGACGACGAACGGTTCGACAGGGACAGCAGGTTCGCCCTGATCTTCTGGAACGGAGTCGCCGGCACACTGCGGCTGGAGCCTCGGGCGTAGTACCGCTCGAGGTAGTACTGGCCGACGCTGAAGATCGAGGTCAGCAGCAGGTACCAGGCCGCGGCGAGGAACAGCATCTCGGCGGGGGCGCCGGACGTCTGGCCGATGTCCTGGGCGACGCGGAGCAGTTCGGAGTACTGGACGACCGACACCAGCGAGGTCGTCTTCAGCATGTTGATGACCTCGTTGCCCGTCGGCGGCACGATCACGCGCATCGCCTGCGGGATGACGATCCGGCGCAGCGTCTTGGCATGACTCATGCCCAGCGCGTGGCTCGCCTCGGTCTGGCCCTCGTCGACCGAGAGCAGACCCGCGCGGCAGATCTCCGCCATGTACGCGGCCTCGTTGAGACCGAGGCCGAGCAGCGCGGTCAGGAGAGGGGTCATGAACTGCGACCACTCGTCCTTGTAGAACGGCCCGAGGTTGATGTACTCGAAGACCAGGCCCAGGTTGAACCAGACGATGAGCTGGACCAGGACCGGGGTGCCGCGGAAGAACCAGATGTAGAACCAGGCGATGGACGACGTCACCGGGTTCTTCGACAGGCGCATGACCGACAGCACGATGCCGCCGACGATGCCGATCGCCATGGAGAGGACGGTCAGCAGGAGCGTCTTGCCCACGCCTTCGAGGACGCGGTCGTCGAAGAAGTAGTCCGGAATCGTGCCCCAGTTGATCTTGCCCTGGGAGAACGCGTAGATGACCGCGACGAGCAGCGCGATCGCGATGACGGCGGAGACGTACCGTCCGTAGTGACGGACCGGGATGGCCTTGATCGCCTCCGGGCCGGCCGGCGGGGTGTCCGCCGGCCCGTCCGTCTTTTTGATGTCAGTCACGGGTGTTGCCTTTCAGTGTCCGCAGACCGCGCGGTCACTTGCCGCCGTTGACGATGGCTTCCTTGACGGCGCCGTCGGCGACGCCCCACTTCTGGATGATCTTGTCGTACTCGCCGTTCGCGATGATCGCGTCCAGCGCGGCCTTCAGGGCGTCCCGCAGCTGGGTCTGGTCCTTGGCGACCGCGATGCCGTACGGAGCGGCCTCGACCTGCTCGCCGACCAGCTGGAAGTCGTTGCCGCCGCCGGAGGTCTTCACCGCGTACGCGGCCACCGGGAAGTCGGAGGAGCCGGCGTCGGCGCCGCCCGCGCGCAGGCGGGTCTGGGCCTGCTGGTCGTTGTCGAACGCCTCGATGGAGATCGTCTTGCCGCCCGTGCACTTCTTCGCCTCGGACTTGGCGAGGTCCTCCGAGACCGTGCCGCGCTGCACGACGATCTTCTTGCCGCACAGGTCGGACCAGGTCTTGATGTCGGTGTTCTTGCCCTTCTGGGTGTAGATCGAGACACCGGCCGTGAAGTAGTCGACGAAGTCGACGCCCTCACCGACCTTCTTGCCGGTCTCGGAATCGATGCCCTCCTGGCGGTCCTTGGTGTCGGTCATGGCGGACATGGCCATGTCGTACCGGTTGGATCGCAGACCCGTGATCAGGGTGTCGAAGGTGCCGTTCTCGAACTCGAACGTCACACCGAGCTGCTTGCCCATGGCGGCTGCGATGTCCGGATCGATGCCGACCGTCTTGCCGGAGCTGTCCTTGAACTCGACCGGCGCGTACGCGATGTCGGAGCCGACCTTGATGACGCCGGCGTCACGGATCTCCTTGGGCAGCTGGTCGGCCAGCGGGGCCGCGACCGTCGGCGTGGAATCGCCGTCCGAGCCACCGCTGTCGGTCTGGTCACCGCAGCCGGTGAGAATCAGGGCGCCTGCGACCGCGATCGAGGCGACCGCGGCCAACCGGGAGCGCGTGGCGGTCGTACGACGGGTGGTGCTTGCGGTCATGGTGGGTTCCTCCGGCGGATGGGTGGAGTTGCCGATGGGGCAGGCGCCCGCCGATAGGTCGGCAGAAGCCTTGGTTTCCTAGGTCGACGAGAACACACGCCTTCGAGTGTCGCGACCTCGTGCGATTACGGCATCTTGCCATTCGGACTGAGGCATTCAGGGCGCTCGTCATGTCAAAATCGGATAACGGGTTACCCCCGAACCGCCGCAGGTCGGTACATCCTGACCGCACCTTCTGCGGGAATCTGTCCTTCCGGCCGAAAGATCTTCGGTGCGTCCCGGGATGCGGACCGGCCGTGCGTGGGTTTTGTGGCCGCCAGGTGTTCTTTGCGGTTTCTCGTGTCGATTGTCCACTTATTTGGTCACGAATCACACCGGTATCGCCGTCAGGTCGTGTCTGATTCGTGTCCCCGGGCGCGGGCGTTTCCATTCCCGTCATGTGATCTTGCACGTATTGGACTCGTCGTCGGTACGGTCCGTCCGGTAAGAAGGTTCTTTAACCCCTCATCCGGGGCTCAGGGCGCGTGTGCGGCGCGCCCGTCGCGTATGGGTCCGTACGTCGTACGTCGTACGTATCAACGAGCAGGGCCATGCGCGGTCCCGCCCACTTCTCACCAGAAGTGGTCCCACCCTCAAACCATGAACACCTAAGGGGTCAGACAAAGTGGCAGCGGAGATTGTCAATCCTCGCAGCGGGAGCAATACCGATCAGGACGGCGGGGTCGAGCCCCTCGATTCCTTCGATCCGGCGTTCGCGCTGCACCGCGGGGGCAAGATGGCCGTGCAGGCCACGGTGCCGATCCGCGACAAGGACGACCTGTCCCTGGCGTACACGCCCGGCGTCGCGCGGGTGTGCACCGCCATCGCCGAGCAGCCCGATCTCGTCCACGACTACACGTGGAAGTCGTCCGTCGTGGCCGTGGTCACCGACGGCACCGCGGTGCTCGGGCTCGGTGACATCGGTCCGGAAGCCTCCCTCCCCGTGATGGAGGGCAAGGCGATTCTGTTCAAGCAGTTCGGCGGCGTGGACGCGGTCCCGATCGCGCTCGACTGCACGGACGTCGACGAGATCGTCGAGACGGTGGTGCGCCTCGCCCCGTCCTTCGGTGGCGTCAACCTGGAGGACATCTCGGCACCCCGGTGCTTCGAGATCGAGCGCAAGCTCCAGGAGCGCGTCGACATCCCGGTCTTCCATGACGACCAGCACGGCACCGCGGTCGTGACGCTGGCCGCCCTGCGCAACGCCGCGCGGCTGAGCGGGCGCGCGATCGGCGAGCTGCGGGCTGTCATCTCGGGCGCCGGCGCCGCCGGTGTCGCCATCGCCAAGATGCTGGTCGAGGCCGGCATCGGCGACGTGGCCGTCGCGGACCGCAAGGGCGTCGTCTCGGCCGACCGCGAGGACCTGACGCCGGTCAAGCAGGAGCTCGCCTCCTTCACCAACAAGGCCGGCATCACCGGGCCGCTGGAGGCCGCCCTGGAGGGCGCCGACGTCTTCATCGGCGTCTCCGGCGGTACGGTCGCGGAGGAGGCCGTCGCCTCGATGGCCAAGGGCGCGTTCGTGTTCGCCATGGCCAACCCGAACCCCGAGGTGCACCCCGACGTCGCGCACAAGTACGCGGCCGTCGTGGCCACCGGGCGGTCCGACTTCCCGAACCAGATCAACAACGTGCTGGCGTTCCCGGGCATCTTCGCGGGCGCGCTCCAGGTGCGGGCGTCCCGGATCACCGAGGGCATGAAGATCGCGGCGGCCGAAGCGCTGGCGGGGGTCGTCGGCGACGACCTCGCCGCGGACTACGTGATCCCGTCGCCGTTCGACGAGCGGGTCGCCCCGGCCGTGACCGCGGCCGTCGCGGCGGCGGCTCGGGCGGAGGGCGTGGCCCGGCGCTGACCGGTGCTTCGGTCGACAGGCTCTGATCGGCCCCGCCCACTCGGCGGGGCCGATTCTTTTGTCCGCCGATCTTTTGTCCGCCGAACCGCCCGTTCGGGTGAGCACTCCTTGGCAAGAGGGCGTGTGTCACAGCCCCCTCCCGTTCCGTCGGCTGCAAACGCCACCTATCGTCGACGCCATGTTCGCCGTCTACGCCGCCCGAATCGACCGCGACCAGCCGCTGAGCGGCCTCGAGTTGGGGGAGCGTCCCGCCCCCGAGGCCGGGCCCGGCTGGAGCACCGTCGACGTCAAGGCCGCTTCCCTCAACCACCATGACCTCTGGTCGCTTCGGGGCGTCGGCCTCCCGGAGGGCCGGCTGCCGATGATCCTCGGCTGCGACGCCGCCGGCGTCGACGAGGACGGCAACGAGGTCGTCCTGCACTCCGTGATCGGACAGAGCGGTCACGGTGTGGGTCCCAAGGAACCCCGGTCCATCCTGACCGAGCGCTATCAGGGCACGTTCGCCGAGCAGGTCGCCGTGCCGACGTGGAACATCCTGCCCAAGCCCAAGGAGCTCTCCTTCGCGGAGGCCGCCTGTCTGCCGACCGCCTGGCTGACGGCGTACCGGATGCTGTTCACCAACGCGGGGGTGCGGCCCGGGGACTCCGTCCTGGTGCAGGGCGCCGGGGGCGGGGTGGCCACCGCCGCCATCGTGCTCGGAAAGGCCGCGGGACTGCGGGTCTTCGCCACCAGCCGCGACGAGGCCAAGCGCAAGCGGGCCCTGGAACTGGGTGCGGTCGAGGCCGTGGAGTCGGGGGCCCGGCTGCCTCAGCGGGTCGACGCCGTGATCGAGACGGTCGGTGCCGCCACGTGGTCGCACTCCGTCAAGTCGCTGAAGCCGGGGGGCACTCTGGTCATCTCCGGTGCCACCAGCGGTGACCGGCCCTCGCACGCCGAGCTGACGCGGATCTTCTTCCTGGAGCTGAAGATCGTCGGGTCCACCATGGGGACCAAGGACGAGCTGGAGGATCTGCTCGCCTTCTGTGCCGCCACCGGTGTGCGGCCCGTGATCGACGAGGTGCTCCCCATGGACCGGGCCCGGGAGGGCTTCGAGCGGATGGAGTCGGGGGAGCAGTTCGGGAAGATCGTGCTCACCAACTGACGGTTCTCGCCACTGCGCTTGCGGCGCTTGCGGCGCTTGCGGCGGGTTCGGGGTTCGCCCCGAGCCCGCCGTTTTGTTTGTCAACTGAGGTTGACGCGAGTAGGTGCGTCAACCTATGTTGACATCATGACCGAAGCAACAGATCTCGCCGAGCGGGCGGGAGATCGCGATCCGCGGATCGGGCTGCGGGCCGTCGCGGCACTGCGGCGGCTGCTTGAGCAGTTGGAGGCGGTCCAGGTGCGCAGTGCGCGCAACCAGGGGTGGTCCTGGCAGGAGATCGCCGCGGAACTCGGGGTCAGCAGGCAGGCCGTGCACAAGAAGTACGGGAGGCGTTGATGTTCGAGCGGTTCACGAAGGATGCCCGTGCCGTGGTGACGGGTGCGGTGGAGCAGGCCGAGCGGGGTGGGGCGTCGGCCGTCGACGCCGAGCACATGCTGCTCGCCCTGCTCGACCGGGAGGGAAGCCGGGCCTCGTTCGCGCTCGCCGCGCTCGGGGACGGGCAGTGGCTGGAGTCCGTACGGCAGGCGCTCGGCGAGGCTCGGCGGCGGGGAGGGGTCTCGCAGTCCGAGGCCGAGGCGCTCGCCGGGCTGGGGATCGACGTCGCGGAGATCGTCGCCCGGGTGGAGGAAGTGCACGGGGTCGGGGCGATGTCCGGGGACCGGGAGGGCAAGGGGTCACGGTCGAGGCACCGGCCCTTCAGCAGGGGCGCCAAGGACGTGCTCGTACGGGCGCTGCGGGTGGCCAGTGCCCGTCGGGACCGGCACATCGGGGACGAGCACATCCTGCTGGCCCTGACCAGCCGCCCCGGCGTGCCCGCCGAGGTTCTCGCCGACCACGGGGTGACCTACGAGGCGGTCACCCGGGTGCTGTACGGCGAGGGAGAGGCGAAGGCGGGCTGAGCCGCGGTGCGGTGCGGCGGCGCCGGGCAGTGCGGTGTGCCGGCGCCGGGCGTTGTGGTTCGGCTCCGGCTCCGGCGCCGGCTCCGGCTGCGGCCCCGGCTCCGGCTGCCCTGGGCGGTTGCGGTCATCGCTCGGCCGGGCCGCCCAGGGTGTGGCGTCAGGGCTTCGGGGTGCGCAGTAGCGCTCCGATGTGGGCCGCCGCCGTCGACAAGTGGCGGCGGGCGTCCTTGAGTTGGTCCGGCGTCACGCCGTGGTCGCGTGCCGCGTCACGGATGTCGTCGCGGAAGCGGTCGAGCAGACGGTCCAGGTCGCGGGCCGGGTCGCCGCCGGGCGGCTCATGGGCCCACGTCGGCTCGTAGTCGGCGGGGAAGTCCTCGGGGGTCTCGGAGTACTCGGGCCGGCGCTCCGCCGACTTGGGGGCGCTTGATGCGCCGCCCTGGCGGCCGAAGCCGAACTCCTTGCCGAACTCCCTGCCGTAGTCCTTGCCGAAGTCGCCGAACTCCTTGGCCAGTTCCGTCAGGCCCTCCCGTACGCCCGTCGGCCAGTCGCCGCGTGCGAAGTGGTCCTGTACGTGTTCCTGGACCCGGCGGGCGATGCGCTGGACCTCCTCCTGGGCCTGGGCCCGGGCGTGGTCCTGAGCCTCCTTGGCCTGGCGCCGGGCCCGCTGCGCCTCCTCGCGGGCACGCCGGCTCTCGTCCTTGGCGCGGCGGGCCTGCTCCTTCCACTCCTGCTTGGCCCGGCGCATCTCCTCCTTGGCGGCGCGCCATGCCTCCTTGTCGGTGTAGTCGGAGAGGTCGCCGAAGGGCGTCTCCGCCTTGGCGCCGGTCCCCTTGCGGGCCTCGGAGGCCGCCGCCCGCATCTCGCGCCGCAGATCGCCCGCCGCGCCGCGCACATCGGCCCGGATCTCGGCGGCGAGCTCGGCGACCGACTCCCTGATCTCCAGCTCCAGGTCGGCCAACTCGCCGCTGCGGTCGGCCAGTTCGGCGCGGCCCGCGTCCGTGATGGCGTACACCTTGCGGCCGCCCTCGGTGGTGTGGGTGACCAGGCCCTCGGCCTCCAGCTTGGCCAGGCGGGGATAGACGGTGCCGGCCGACGGTGCGTACAGGCCCTGGAAGCGCTCCTCGAGGAGGCGGATCACCTCGTAGCCGTGGCGGGGGGCCTCGTCCAGCAGCTTCAGCAGGTAGAGGCGGAGACGGCCATGGGCGAAGACGGGAGGCATGTCAGAGCACCTTCTTGTCGGTCGTGCCGTCGGCCGGGGCGGGGGGTGGAGCGTCGGACTGGTCGTCGGTCGGGTGGTCGCCCTGGCCGGAGACGGAATTGTCCCCCGCGCTGTGCCGTGCGCCGTTCACCGGGTCGGCCGTCGAGTCCGCCGTGGCCTCCGGTGCCTCGGGCGTTTCCCATGCCTCCGCCTCCCACGGCTCCTCCTCCCGCGGCGGGCGGCGCAGCAGGGCGATCGAGCCGGAGACGGTCGTCGCCCGGAGCTTGCCGGTGCCGTTGCCGAGGCGGCCGGTGATCTTGTGGGCGCCCCACTGGCCGTGCACCCTCAGGCCCTCGAAGGCGTTGGAGATCGTGCCGCTCGCGGTGTTGGCCTCGACGTCCGCGTCCGCCGGGGCCGGCAGGCGGATCGCGATCTCACCGGAGACGCTGGTCAGCCGGACGTCCGTCGGACCCTCCGGGTCGAGGTCGACGATCATGGAGCCGCTGACCGAGTCGGCCTTCACGGCGGAGCCGGAGCCCTCGACGACCGTGAGGTCGCCGGAGACGGAGTTGAAGCGGAGGTCGCCGGTGACGGCCTGCGCCTCCAGGTTCCCCGAGACGGTGTCGGCGCGGACCGGGCCGGACAGGGCGACCAGGGTCGTGTCACCGGTGACGCCCTTGACCACCGACGGGCCCTGGATCCCGGAGACCACCGCCGCGGCGCCGACCACGCCCACCTCGACGCGGGTGTCGGCCGGCACCGCCAGGGAGACCACCGCGCTGCGGCGCCAGCCCTTGCGGTCGAGCCACTTGAGGAAGCCCTTCCAGGGCAGGTCCTCGTAGGCCACCGACAGGGTGCCGCCCTCCTGGGTCACCACCAGGGGTGGGCCCTCGATCTGGGAGACCTCCAGGCGGGCGGAACCTTCGTCCGTCCCCACGACGTTCACCGTTCCGTTGACGATGCGTACGTGGAGCTCGCTCACCGGCTCGTCGAAAGTGAGCTTCCTGGGCTCTGCTACGGACCACTCGGACATGCTGCGGACCTCCTGGGCGACCGGACACGGCCGCACGGGCCGGATCGAACACGATGAAGACGATGAAGACGCCGAACGCGATGAGCACGATGAATACGCCGAACGCGGTGGACACGACACGCGCCATATCGCGTCCCCCGTGAAACACGATATATCGCGGACGTCGAAAGTCAAGACACTCGTTCTGGTGATCACAAATCACGCGACGTGGACAAACCGGCCTAGCGTGTTGTCATGCCGACGGAACCCCGGACCGCCAGCAAGGCCCGCCCCGCGCCGGGCGCCCTGCTGCTCTGCCGCGCCGAGCCCGAGTCCGTCGCCCCCGTCGCCCGGCTGCTGCGCGAGGACATGCTGCTCGCCCCGGCCGGTGGGGAATGGAGCGTGCTCGTCCCCGAGGGCAGGCCCTGGCTGGACGGCGACGAGCCGGTCGACCGCGTCCTCACCGGCTGGGCCACCGCCCTCGCCGTCGGCGCGCCCTGGCCCGTCCTCGCCCTCTGGTGGGACGCCGACCGCGCCGGATACACCCTCGCCGCCGGCTTCCGCCGCCCCGTCGGCTACGTGTGGCTCACCAACGGCACCCCGGCCGGCGAGGACGAGGCCATGCGCACCTTCGCCGCCCGCCTCGGCCTCGATCCGGTTTTCGACATGCAGTCACTCGACGAGCTGACGCGCCCCGACCCCGTGGCCGACGCCCGGGCACGCATGCGTGGCCTGATCGCCGTCCTCACGCGCGCGGGCTTGGCTCTGCCCGACGGACTCACCCCCGGCGAGAGCGCCGACCACCTGCAGAGCGTCGCCCGCAGCGGGCCGCACATCCGCCTGACCGAGTTGTCGGGCTGGCGCGACACCTTCCGGGCGGAACTGGACGTCGTCGAGGGCCGCACACTCGCCGCCCTCTTCCCCGGCGCCGGCGGCACCCAGATCCGCGCCCTCGCCCTGGCCCAGATCACGCTCGGCCTGCCCCTGACGGCCTGGGGCCTACGACGCCGCAGCGGCGGCTGGACCGCGGCGGGCGCGCTGCTGCTGGGGCACGGGCTGCTGGGGCTGGCGTACGCCTGCACGCAGCCGCGTGACTGACGCCGAGGCCCGCGCGAGCCGGTACGGCATACCCTGAGGGGGAAGGCCCCAGGGGCTTGTCCCGGCCGTATCACGGCATGTCCCGTCCGTATCAGGAGCGAAGAGTTGTACTTCACCGACCGTGGCATCGAGGAACTGGCGAAGCGGCGCGGCGAGGAGGAGGTCACCTTCGAGTGGCTCGCCGAGCAGCTGCGGACGTTCGTCGATCTCAACCCGGACTTCGAGGTGCCGGTGGAGCGGCTGGCGACGTGGCTGGCACGGCTCGACGACGAGGAGGACGAGTAGTCCTGCAACCCACCTGGGTATTAGCCTCGTCGCAGTTCAAGTGGGCGCCGTCCATCGTCGGTCGACCGGACGGCACGGGCTCGGCGGGGGGAGCGGCATGACGCACATCCAGGATCTCGAACTGCCGGACGGCACGGTGATCACCGCCCGGATCGGAGCGGCCGACGCCTGGGACGACCAGGAGGACGTCGGCTTCACCGAGGCCGCCGCGGCAAAGGTCGAGCAGCTCCACGAGCTGATCAAGGGCGTCGGTGGCACCGTCCTGGAAGCCGCCCGGCAGGCCAAGCCGCACGAGGCCGCCATCACCTTCGGCGTGGAGCTGACCGCCAAGGAGGGCGTGGCGGTCGCCGTGCTCGCCCGGGGCGAGGCCAAGGCGTCCCTGCAGGTCACCCTCACCTGGCAGTTCGACCGCGGGACCGCGGGGGAGGCCGACGAGAGCACGGCGCATGAATGACCGAAACGAGCGCCTCTTCGCACTCGTCCGGGCCGCCACCGTCCATCTGCTCCCCACCGGAGGCAAAGACACTCCGCTCTGGGGCAGCGGCTTCTTCGTCGCGCCCGGCTGGGTCCTGACCGCCGCCCACGTACTGCGCCCGCATCTCGCGACGGACGACAAGGCCGTGTTCCGGGTGCGCGGCGAGGACGTGGACGCCGAGGCCCGGCTCGCGCGGTGGCTGATCACCGACCCGCGCCGCCCCAAGGTCCCGCTGGCCGAGGACCTGGCTCTGGTGCGGCTCACGGGCGAGCCCGACGACCACCCCCACGAGTGCGTGTGGCTCACCGACCGCGCCGCCCGCCACTCCGGCGCCCTCAAGGCCTGCGGCTACTTCCCCGGGCCGCCCGAGGCCCGCTTCCGCATGGTGGACGCCGAGATCAACGGCCATGAGGACACGTACGGGCTGATCATCAAGCCCGACATCGACTTTCCCAGCGGTATGTCGGGCGGTCCGCTGCTCGACCCCGAGACGGGAGCCGTCGTCGGGCTGATCAAGTCGCGGCGCAAGGAGCAGGACGGCGGCAAGGCGGTCGCGATCGCCGCACTGCGCCGTTTCGGGGCGACGTACCGCACGGTCATGGCGGCCCACGACCGCTGGCACGGGGAGGAGCCGATGTCGGAGAGCGGCGACAACTGGATCGACCTCCAGCACGGGCCGTCCGCCGAGCAGACCCCGGCGTGGACGCCCCGCGACCGCCGCCGGGCGCTGGATCTGCTGGCCGCGCTGCCGCCTCCGCCCGACGAGCCCACCGTCCGCCTCATCGCCAAGGAGGCCCGCAGCGGCAACCAGTGGGCCGGCGGCACCCCCGAGCTGCGGACCTGGCGCGACGGCCACGGCCTGCTCTACGAAGGCACCGCCCCGCTCGACCCGCTCACCTTCCTGCGCTACCTCCGGCTCGTCGAGGCCCACGCCGGCGCGCGCGACGCCGGCAGCCCGCTCCTCGCGGACTGGATCGGCCGGCGGCTGCGCCGCGACACCCGGCGCCCTCTGCACGCCCTGGTCCGGGACGTCGCCCTGCCCGACGAGCTCCGGCCGCTCCCGGGCGGCGACGGGCCGGAGCGGATCGTGATCTCCTACCCCGGCCCCGGCGAGGGCCCCGTGGTGGCCCTGCTGCTCGACCCCGTGATCGGCTCGCAGCCCGTCCGGTTCTTCTGGCAGATCTGGTACCACGACGGCGACGGCCTGCCCGAGGTCCACGAGACGGACGGCTCGATACACGGATGCCGGCCCGACGAACTCGTCCAGGCGCTGCGCGTCCCGCTGGGCGGACTGCTGGAGTCCAAGGACCGGGAAGGGCATCCCGTACCGCTCGAAGTCGCCCTGCCCACCGAGCACTTCGACACCGCCGTACACCGCTGGCGCTTCGAGGACATCGCGGCGCTGAACGACCCCGGACACCTGGGCGCGCGCCGTCGCCTGGTGCTGCGCGCCCTCGAGCGCCGGGGAGATCCGGACAATGTCTGGCTCGACCGCTGGCAGCACATGACGGGCGAGCGGCGCTTCCAGGGCTGGCGCATGCCGCCGCCGGGCGCCGTGGACGCCGTCGGCTACCGCGACGCCGAGCGCGACCGCATCCCCGTGATGTGCCGCCCGGCCGGACAGGGCCCCGGGCGGGTCGCCATGAAACGCGCGCTGGGCGGCGGTCACGCCGTCGCGCTGTGGCACATCGGCCCGCACCCGGAGCGCGGCGCCTGCCCGCCCGAGTGCGACACGCTCCACGCGCGCGTGGAGAAGTTCCTGGAGACCCTCGGCTCGCTGTCCGAACTCCCCGACCGGCTGCGGCACGTACGGCAGGACATCAGCGAACAGCGCGCCGACAGCGCCTGGGCCGAACCCCTCGCCCTGCTGTACGACGACCCTCGCCGGCCCCTGCCCGGCGAGGAGACCGATCCGGTGGACGCACCGCTGTGACGCCGTCGAGGACTGGCCGGAACAGCCCGTTTACCAAGGCTGTTCCGGGTATGTTCCCAGGGGCCCGCTGCGGGCGCACGACGCTCCCGTCGGCCAGGACGTGGACCACCCCCGACCGTCGACGAGGAGCGCGCCATGAGCGAGTGGTTCATCTACCGGGGGATCGGAGAGCCGGATCCGGCCAGGATCGCCGAACTGCCGGACCCGCCGCCCTGGCGTGACTTCGACGCCGAACCCGTCGACTACGAGGTCCCCGAGCTCGACTCCTCCACCCACCGCAGGCTCGGCGAGCGCACCGTCCCGCTGCCCGTCCAGGACCCCGACGCCCTCGAACTCGTCAACGCGGCCCTGTATCTGAGGCGCCCGCTGCTCGTCACCGGCGAACCGGGCGTCGGCAAGTCGACGCTTGCCCACTCCGTCGCCTACGAACTCGACCTCGGCCGCGTCCTGGAGTGGCCGATCGTCAGCCGCAGCGAACTGCGCGACGGCCTCTACAGCTACGACGCCATCGGCCGACTCCAGGACGCCCAGCTGCCCGGCGAGGCCGCGGCCGAGGACATCGGCCGGTACATCACGCTCGGCCCGCTCGGCACCGCCCTGCTCGCCGCCGACAAGCCCCGGGTGCTGCTCATCGACGAGCTCGACAAGAGCGACATCGACCTGCCGAACGACCTGCTGAACGTCCTGGAGGAGGGCCGGTTCGCCATCCCCGAGCTGAAGCGGATCGCCGACCGCACGCCCGAGGTGCGGGTCGTGACCGACGACGGACGCCGGGTGACGGTGACGGACGGTCAGGTCAGCTGCCGGGCCTTCCCGTTCGTCGTCATGACCAGCAACCGCGAGCGCGAGTTCCCGGCCGCGCTGCTGCGCCGCTGCATCCCGCTCGACCTGAAGGCCCCACGCGACGAACGCCTCGCCGCCCTCGTCCAGGCGCACTTCGGACAGGGTGCCTACGACACCAACCACGACCTCGTCGACCAGTTCACCCAGGCCGAGGCGGACGGGGCGATGCGCCCCACCGACCAGCTGCTCAACGCCATCTTCCTCGCCCAGCACGCCGCCCGGGACGCCGGCCAGCGGCGCGAGGAGATCTCGGAACTGCTGATGCAGCCCCTCGACCGAGGACCGCGATAGCCGATGGCCTCCGGCGCTCCCGGCAACCCCGCCGACGGCGTGAGCCCCGTGCTCACGGCGCTGGTCGCGCGTATGCGGGACGCGGGCATCCCACCCGGGGTGGAGGAACTCGCGGACGCGCTGTGGCTGGCTCGCTGGCTGCCGCCGTCCGCGGGGCGGCCAGGCAGGACCGGCCAGGTTCCCCTGGACCCCGCGCTCGAACGGCCCGCGTTCCCCGGCATGCCGCCCCCGCACCCACCGCAGTCCCTGCGCCTGCCCGACGAGGACGACGAACCCCGGCAGCCCGACGGCGCCCGCCTGTTCGCACCCGGCCCGGGCGGCGACGGCGCGGGCACCCGGATGACCCCGGTACGCGTCCCCGCCGCACCCGCGCTGCCCGAACCCCTCGCCCTGCAACGCGGCTTACGGCCCCTCCAGCGCTACCGCGCGCCCGTACGACCGGTGCCGCGGACCCTGGACGAGCGGGCCACCGCCGAACGCGCCGCCGAGTCCGGGCTGGTCCTGCCCGTCCTGCGTACCGACCGGCGCCGCGAGGCACGCCTGCTGCTCCTGATGGACGTCTCCACCTCGACGGTCGTGTGGCAACAGGCCCTGGACGAACTGCGCCAGGTCTGCGCCCGCGCCGGCGCCTTCCGCGAGGTGCAGGTGCGCTATCTGCACGAGGCGCAGGGCGGCCGGCCCGGCTGCGCGGCCACCGCGGAGCCCACCGCCGCGCTCTACGCGCCGGAGCAGCTCAGCGACCCGACCGGGCGGCGCGTCACCCTGGTCCTCAGCGACTGCGCCGGGCCCATGTGGCGCAGCGGCCTCGTGCAGCGGCTGCTGCACCGCTGGGCCGCCACGGCGCCCGTGGCCGTCGTACAGCCGCTGCCGCAGCGGATGTGGCTGCGCACCCATCTGCCGGCCCGGCGCGGGCTGCTGCACCGGCGCGAAGGGCCCGCCGGGTCGCTTCGGTTCCGGCCCGAGAAGGGGCCGGTGCAGACGGGCGCGCTGCCCGTTCCCGTGCTCGCGCTGCGCCGGGACTCGGTGGAGGGCTGGGCGCGGCTGGTGTCCGGCGCCACGGGACAGTCGCTGTCCGCCGCGGCCGGCTGGGTGCGGGCCGACCATCCCGCGTCCGCGGCGCCGGTGCGTGCCGCGCAGGAACGCAGCGGCGCGGAGCGCGTCCGCACGTTCTGGCGCCCTGCGTCCTCCCAGGCGCGCCGGCTGGCGGTGTATCTGTCCGCGGTGCCGCTGTATCTGCCGGTGATGCAGCTCGTCCAGCACGCCATGCTGGCCGGGAGCGGGCCGGACGTGCTGTCCGAGGTGCTGCTGAGCGGGCTGCTGCGGCGGCGGGAGGACGCGGACGATCCGCGTGCCGTCCGCTACGACTTCCTGCCGGGGGTGGCCACCGAGCTGCGGTCCCGGCTGTCGGTCGACGACGTGGAGCTGCTGTTCAAGCACTGCTCCGAGTACGTGGAGCGCAAGTTCGGGCGCAGCGCGCGCAACTTCCCCGCGCTGGCGGGGGCCTTCCTGCGGGGCGCGGTACCGCCGGGGGAGCAGGCGGCACCGCTGACCGGTTCGGGGGAGCGGGAACCTGCCGGGCTGCGGGCGTTCGCCGAGGTGTCGGCGGACGTGCTGCGGGACCTCGGCGCGCGACTGCCGGCGGTGGCGGTGGGGCCGGGGCACAACGCCTCGGAGCTGTTCGATCTGGGGCGGCAGGCGTTCGCCCGGTTCAACGGCGAGGGGCTCACCCGGGAACTCGACGCCGCGGTCGAGCTGCTGCGGCAGGCGGTGACGGTCGCCCGGACCGGCGGGGGGCAGGCCGCCGCCGGCGCGGAGCTGGCCCACGCGTTGCTCACCCGGTGGCGGGTGCGGCGCGTCGGCGAGGACCTGCTTCAGGCGTGGGAGGCGGTCGACGGTCGGGCGCCCACCGCGCGAGGGCGGCTGGTTCTCGGGCTGGTGTCCTGGACGCAGGCGCAGGAGGTGCGGGCCGGCGGAGTCGGCTTCGACGGCATCCCGGAGAGCCTGCGGGAGTGGGCGCTGCGGCAGCCGGGGCGGGCTGAGGAGAACGCGGCCGCCGTGCTGCTGTATCTCGCCGACCGCAACCTCACCGCCGTACTGGAGGACACGGACACCGATGCCGAGGCCGTGGCGCATCGGAGAGTCGCCGCGGAGGCGTCGGCGGGTGTGCGGCGGGCCGTGGCGGAGGCGGGGCCGGGCGTCCGGGGCGAGGACGAAGCCGCCCTCGACGCCGGGGACTGGCAGGTGCTGCACCTGTGGCGGGCCGTCGACGCGGCGAGTGCGTGGATCCAGCGGTCCGGCTCCCCGCTCGCCCTGGCCGCCCGGGGCCGGCTCTGGCTCGATCTGGCCCGGCGGCACGAGGAGCACTCCGTGGTCGCCGCCGACGACGCCGCGAGCGCCGCCGAGGACCTCATGGAGGCGGTCCGGGACGAGACCGCGCTGCCGGCCGCCGAGCGCTGCCGGATCTGGCTGGACGTGGCGGCCGCCGTGGAGATCCCGCAGCCGGAGCGTGAGGAGAGCCTGCTGCTGTACGCCGTGGAGCAGGCGCAGCGGGCCGCGGGCGACGACGCGGAGCTCAGGTTCGAGTGCCTGGTGCGGGCGGGGAAGAGCTACCGCGACCGCCATGACCGGTCCGGAGCGCTGATCCAGCTGAACCGCGCCGTCGAGGCATGGGAGCAGGCCGTGGAGTTGATCGGTGCGGACGACCCCCGGCGGCCCGGGGTGCTGACCGATCTCGGTCTGGCGCTGCACGTCCGGTTCGGTCTGCGGGGGGAGGCCGAGGACATCGCCAGGAGCATCGATCATCTGCGCCGGGCGGTGGACGAGTGCCCGCCGGACGATCCGCGCGTTCCGGGGCTGCGCCGGAGCCTGGGACACGCCTACCAGAGGCGCTACCTCCTGAGCGGTGTACTGACGGATCTGTACGAGGCCGACTGGCTGTTCGCGGAGGCCGTTCGCGCCACCGAGAACCCGGGGCTCATCGCACAGAGCCTGACCAGTCGCGCGGTCGTGTCCCGGCTCCTGTACGAGCGGACGGCGGCCATCGCGCATCTGCAGAAGGCGATCGACCTCTGCAACCAGGCCGTCGAGTTCGCCGAGGAGGCGGGTGACGACGAGCTGGTGGCCGCAGCCCTCATGAGGCGCGGCCAGGCACGGGAGTCGCAAGGCAGGCCCAGGACGGCTCATGCCGACTACGACCGCGCCCTCCACCTGACCGACGACCGCGACCGCGGCCGCCTCCTGCGTTCGTACATCTCCCGCCTGTCCCCCGGAACGGCCGACGAGTGACCCTCCCCACCGACGACATCCCGATACCCCTCCCGGAGATCGCCCCGCCCACCCATACCGACCACCCGGTACTGGCCGCGATCCTCGCCGAACTCCGCACCCGCGAGGGGGAGTCCACCGTCGTCGCCCACTACGAGGACGCGCCATGACGACGCACCCTCACCCACCCTGGCCGCACGCCCTCCTCGACCCGACGGTCCATCGGCCGGTCCCCTTCCGGCAGTTCGTGCTCAAGGTGCACGGCCGCTGCAACCTCGACTGCACCTACTGCTACCTCTACCAGGGCCCCGACCACGGCTGGCGCGAGCGCCCGGCCCGCACGTCCGAGCGCACCATGCGGCAGGCGGCGGACCGCATCGCCGAGCACGTCCGCACCCACGGCCTGGACGCCGTCCGCGTCGAACTCCACGGCGGCGAACCCCTCCTCACCGGCCCCGACCCGGTCATCGCCTACGCCCGAGCCGTACGGGAGGCCGTCCCCGCCGGCTGCCGGGTCACCGCCACCGTCCAGACCAACGGCACCCGCCTCACCGCCGCGGCCCTCGACCGCCTCGCCGGCGCGCGGGTCCGGGTCGGCCTCAGCCTGGACGGCGGGCGGGCCGCGCACAACGCCCGTCGGGTCGACCGCGCCGGACGCCCCGCCTGGCCCGCCGCCCGCGCGGCGGCCGAGCGGCTCGCGGCGCGAGGGGAGTCGTACGCCGGCATCCTCTGCACGATCGACCTGGCCGCCGACCCCCTGGACGTCTACCACTCGCTGCTCGAACTGCGCCCGCCCGGCGTGGACTTCCTCCTCCCGCACGCCAACTGGGGCCGTCCGCCCACAGGCATCGACCCGCGGCCCCCGGGGCGACACCGCCCCCGTCCCACCCCCTACGGCGACTGGCTCGCCGCGGTCTTCGACAGCTGGTGGGACGCGGGACGGCTCGCCACGCGCGTGCGGCTGTTCCAGGAGATCGCCGGGCTGCTCCTCGGCGCGCCCAGCAGGGCCGAGGCCGTGGGGCTGTCGCCGATGGCCGCCGTCGTGGTCGAGACGGACGGCGCGATCGAGCAGGTCGACTCGCTCAGGTCGGCGTACGAGGGAGCATCGGAGACCGGACTCGACGTCTTTCGGGACTCCTTCGACCGCGCCCTGCGCCATCCCGGCGTCGCCGCACGGCAGCTGGGGGAGCGGGCGCTGGCCGAGGAGTGTCTGGGCTGTCCCGTGGGGAAGGTGTGCGGAGGCGGGAACTACGTCCACCGGTACGCTCCCGGGACCGGGTTCCGGCATCCCAGTGTCTACTGCGCCGATCTGGAGCGGCTCGTCCGGCACATCGCGCACCGGCTGGAGGGCACCGCCCGGTGAACCTCAGTGACCGGAACCATGCTCAACTCAGCACCTCTGGAGCCGATTTGACGCACAATTGAATAACCTGTGCACACTCGTGACCAGGCTCGGTCGAGGCGGAACGGCGGGGAAACGGCGAGATGGCGGCGGAACTCGGACATGTCACGGTGGTCTTCGCCGGACAGAGCGAGTCCTGGGCCAAGTGGATCGACCACCAGATCCGGGCCGCGGGACGGGGCACCACGCTGATCAGGTGGAACCCGCTGCGCCGACCGCCGACCGCCGAGGCGTTCACCGAGCTGCTGAGCGCGCCGGGCCGCGTCCTGCTCGTGATCGACGACTGGCACGAGCGCCTGGGCAACGAGCGCTTCCAGGCCTGGGCCGAGGCTCTGCACCAGGTGCTGCCGACGTACGGGGACCGCATCGCCGCCGTCAGCATCACCGCCCGGCCCATGCCCGACGCCGTCATCGCCCTGGCCCCCGTCGAACTGCGGGGCCTGAGGCCCGAGGTGGCGCGCACCCGGGTCCTGGAGTGCGCGGGCATTCCCGCCCCGGGCGCGCTGATCGACCTGCGCCGCGGCCCCCGCTTCCCCGACGACCCGCCGGACGTCTGGCAGGTCCCGCGCCGCAACCGCCGCTTCATCGGACGCACCGAACTGCTGGAGAAGGTCTACGGCGCCTTCTCCGCCGCCGGATCCGACGGCGCCGCCGTGGCGCTGCTGGGCCCCGGCGGCTTCGGCAAGACCCAGCTGGCCCTGGAGTACGTCCACCGGTTCGCCGGCGAGTACGACATCGTCTGGTGGGTCAGCGCCGCCCAACGCGTCACCGCCCGCCAGCAGTTCGCCGACCTCGCGCCCGCCCTGGACCTGCGGGACTCCGGAGACCTCGCCTCCACCATCACGGCCGTACGCCGGGAACTCGACCGCACCGCGCGGCCCTGGCTGCTCGTCCTGGACGGCGCCGGCGACCCGGAGCGGCTGGACGGCCTCCTGCCCGAAGGGGGCGGCCACGTCCTCGTCACCACCCACCGCAGCGAGTGGGGCGCCCACGCCGAGAACATCGCCGTACCGGTCTTCGAACGCCGCGAGAGCGTCGCCTTCGTCGAGCTGCGCACGGCACGCCTCAGCGACCCGCAGGCCACGCGCCTCGCCGAGGCGGTGGAGGACATGCCCCTGCTGCTCGACCAGACCGCCGCCTGGCTGGACATCAACCCGACCGTGCCGGTCGACGACTACATCCGGGACATCCTCGACGGCCGCCCGGACCGCTTCGGCGTCATGGCCTCCGGCCAGTACCCGGAGAGCTTCGAGGTCGCCTGGGCGAAGCTCGTCAACACCCTGCGCGACGGCTCGGAGTCCGCCTGGCAGCTGCTCAACCTGCTGGTCTGCTTCTCGCACGACGTGGTGCCGGTACGGCTGCTGCAGACCTCCCGGCACGGCGACCTGCCCGCCGAACTGGCCGAGCTGATCGCCGAGCCCAGCAGCTGGAACACCGCCCTGCGCCGGCTGTCCGAGATCACCTCCATGCGGATCGAGTACGAACCCGGGCCGCGCATGGACACCCAGACCGTCGGCACCCTGCGCATGCACCGCCTCTTCCACCGCTTCGTACGGTCCATCCAGTCGCCGGCGGACGCCGAGCGCTACTCGGCCGCCGCCCGCAGGGTCCTCGTCTCCGCCGACCCGCGCGACTCCTCCTCACCCGGCAACTGGGCCCGGTACTCCGCCCTCATCCCGCACCTGGAACCGTCCGGGGCCCTTGAGTCGCCCGACGACGACGCCCGGGAACTCGTCCTCAACTGCATCGAGTACCTGCGGATGCGGGGCGAGTACCACGACGGCTGGTGGCTCAGCCGGCTGGCCGTGGAGCGCTGGCGGGCAACCTCCGGCGACACCGACCGCTCGGTGCTCGTCGCCGTCCACCAGCTCGCCAACATGCTGCGCAGACTGGGGAAGTACGCGGAGGCGGAGACCGTCGGCCGCGAGATCCTCGGACGCCTCGACCGGGCCGAGCACGTACGGCCCATCGAGGTGATCCGCGCCAAGGACGGCCTCGGCGGCACCCTCATGGCGCTCGGCCGGTACCCGCAGGCCCGCGCGCTGTTCGAGGAGGCCGCCACGAGCGCCGCCGCGGAACTCGGCGGCGAGCAGGTGCCGCGCACCCTGGCCATCCGCAGCAATCTCGCCGTCGCCGTAGGCCTCCAGGGCCGCTACACCGAGTCGCTCGCCCTGCACCGCAAGGTCTTCGAGGCCCGGGTGGACGTACTCGGCGGACGCGACGCCCTCACCCTCAACTCCGCGCTGCGCTCCGCCTGGATGCTGCGCCTGCTCGGCAGCTACCGCGAGGCGCTGGCCATCCAGGGCCACAACTCCCGCGTGCACAGCCAGGTCCTGGACCGCACCCACAGCCAGACCCTGCTCGCCGAGCACAACCTCGCGCTGTGCGCCCGCCGCGTCGGAGACCTGCAGTTCGCGCACGCCATGCTGCGGGGCGTCCGGGAGAAGCTGATCCGCCGTCGCGGCCCCCTGCACCCGGAGACGCTGATGGTCTCCTGCGACTACGCGATGCTGCTGCGCGACCTGGAGCGCACCGACGAGGCCAGGGACCTGGCCGAGGCCACCGCCACCCACTACGCCGCCCAGCTCGGCGAACGCCACCCGTACGCGATCGGCGCGCGGGACAACGTCGCCACCGTCATGCGGGACATGGGCGAGCACCGGGCCGCGCTGGAGCTGTCCCGGCGGACCGCGCGTCAGATGCGGCGGGCCGTCGGCCAGGACCATCCGTGGACCATCGGCTGCGCCAAGAACGAGGTCGCCGCGCTCGCCGCCGTGGGCGAAGCCGACGAAGCGGCCGCCCTGGGCCGGGAGAGCGCCGACCGCTCCGCCCGGGTCCTCGGCGACGCGCACATCCTCACCATCAGCCTGCGGGCCGGACTGGCACTGGACCTGACCGAACTGGGAGAACGCACGGAGGCCGGGGCGCTGCACCAGGACGCCGTCGCCCGGCTCACCTCACTCCTCGGCGCCGACCACCCGCACACCCGCACCATCCTCGAACGGCACCGGCCGTACTGGGACTTCGAGCCCCAGCCCATCTAGCCGAACGCCGAAAGGCCCGGCCCCGAGTCGCGATGGACTCGGAACCGGGCCTTCCGATCAGATCCCGTGCAGAGGATCCGCAGGCTTACGCCTCGAACACCTCACGCACCAGCTGCTCCTGCTCGGCCTGGTGCCGCTTGGCGGAACCGACGGCCGGGGACGAGCCGTGCGGACGGGAGATCCGCCGCAGACGCTCGCCATGCGGGATGTCGGCGCCGACCGCCAGGTCCAGGTGGTCGATCAGGTTGAGCGCGATGAACGGCCAGGCACCCTGGTTCGCCGGCTCCTCCTGGGCCCACAGGTACTTCTCGGCGTTCGGGTACTTGGCGATCTCGGCCTGGAGCTCGGCACCCGGCAGCGGGTACAGGCGCTCGATGCGGATGATCGCCGTGTCCGTGACGCCGCGCTTCTGGCGGTCGGCCTCAAGGTCGTAGTACAGCTTGCCGGCGACGAAGACGACCTTGCGGACCGCGGCCGGGTCGACCGTTGAGTCGCCGATGACGGGGCGGAACTGGCCCGACGTGAACTCCTCCGTCTTCGACGCGGCGGCCTTGAGGCGCAGCATCGACTTCGGCGTGAAGACCACCAGCGGCTTGTGGTGCGGGTTGTGCACCTGCCACCGCAGGAGGTGGAAGTAGTTCGACGGCAGGGTCGGCATCGCGACCGTCATGTTGTTCTGGGCGCACAGCTGGAGGAAGCGCTCGACACGGGCCGAGGAGTGGTCCGGGCCCTGGCCCTCGTAGCCGTGGGGGAGCAGGAGCGTGACGCCGCTCGTCTGGCCCCACTTCTGCTCGGACGCCGAGATGTACTCGTCGACCACCGTCTGCGCGCCGTTGACGAAGTCGCCGAACTGCGCCTCCCACATCACGAGCGCGTCGGGACGGGCCAGCGAGTAGCCGTACTCGAAGCCCATGACTGCGTACTCGGACAGGAGGGAGTTGTAGACGTTGTAGCGAGCCTGGTCCTCGGCGAGGTACTGGAGCGGAGTGTGCTCCTCGCCCGTCTCACGGTTGATGAGGACCGCGTGGCGCTGACCGAAGGTGCCGCGCTGGGAGTCCTGGCCGGACAGCCGGACCGGGGTGCCCTCCAGGAGAAGGGAGCCGACCGCGAGGGTCTCGCCCATGCCCCAGTCGATGGTGCCGTCCTCGACCATCGCCGCCCGGCGCTGCAGCTGGGGCAGCAGACGCGGGTGCACGTGGAACGTGTCGGGGATGTTGACCTGGGACTCGGCGATCCGCTTCACGACCTCCGCGGAGATCGCGGTGCTCACGGCGACCGGGAACTCGGCCCGCAGGTCGGACACCGGCTCGGCGCTCGGCTGGGAGACGGCCTCGCGGACCTCCGTGAAGACCTTCTCCAGCTGGCCCTGGTAGTCCTGCAGGGCCTGCTCGGCCTCTTCCAGGGTGATGTCGCCGCGACCGATGAGGGACTCGGTGTAGAGCTTGCGCACCGAGCGCTTCTTGTCGATCAGGTCGTACATCAGCGGCTGGGTGAAGGCCGGGTTGTCCGACTCGTTGTGACCGCGGCGGCGGTAGCAGATGAGGTCGATCACGACGTCCTTGTTGAACGCCTGGCGGAACTCGAAGGCCAGGCGGGCAACGCGGACGACCGCCTCGGGGTCGTCGCCGTTCACGTGGAAGATCGGGGCCTCGATCATCCTCGCC
Source organism: Streptomyces sp. NBC_01092 (assembly GCF_045039535.1). Taxonomy (NCBI): domain Bacteria; kingdom Bacillati; phylum Actinomycetota; class Actinomycetes; order Kitasatosporales; family Streptomycetaceae; genus Streptomyces; species Streptomyces sp. NBC_01092. Next base: position 7,161,137 of record NZ_CP108659.1, read on the forward strand.
ACGTCCGTCGCGTACATCGACGAGCGGGACGACTCCGGGGCGGCGGTGAAACCGACCTGGTTGTTGATGACGATGTGGACCGTGCCGCCCGTGCGGTAGCCGCGCAGCTGCGACATGTTCAGGGTCTCGGCCACCACGCCCTGGCCCGCGAAGGCCGCGTCGCCGTGCAGGGCCACCGGCAGGACGGTGAAGTCCGTGCCGCCCTTGTTGATGATGTCCTGCTTGGCGCGGGCGATGCCCTCGATGACCGGGTCGACCGTTTCCAGGTGGGACGGGTTCGCGGCCAGCGAGACCTTGATCTGCTCGCCGTCCAGGCCCGTGAAGGTGCCCTCGGCGCCCAGGTGGTACTTCACGTCGCCGGAGCCGTGCATCGACTTCGGGTCGAGGTTGCCCTCGAACTCGCGGAAGATCTGGGCGTACGACTTGCCGACGATGTTGGCGAGGACGTTCAGCCGGCCGCGGTGGGCCATGCCGATGACGACCTCGTCCAGGCGGGACTCGGCGGCCGAGTCCAGCACCGCGTCCAGCAGCGGGATGACGGACTCGCCGCCCTCCAGGGAGAAGCGCTTCTGGCCGACGTACTTCGTCTGCAGGAAGGTCTCGAAGGCCTCCGCGGCGTTCAGCCGGCGCAGGATGCGCAGCTGCTCCTCGCGCTCGGGCTTGGTGTGCCCGCGCTCGATGCGGTCCTGGATCCACTTGCGCTGCTTGGGGTCCTGGATGTGCATGAACTCGATGCCGGTGGTGCGGCAGTACGAGTCGCGCAGCACACCGAGGATGTCGCGCAGCTTCATCAGGGACTTGCCGGAGAAGCCGCCGACGGCGAACTCGCGCTCCAGGTCCCACAGGGTGAGGCCGTGCTCGGTGATGTCCAGGTCGGGGTGCTTGCGCTGGCGGTACTCCAGCGGGTCGGTGTCGGCCATGACGTGGCCGCGGACCCGGTAGGAGTGGATCAGCTCGAAGACACGCGCGGCCTTGGTGACGTCGTCGTCGTGCGAGGCGTCGATGTCCTTGAGCCAGCGGACCGGCTCGTAGGGGATGCGCAGCGCCTCGAAGATCTCGTCGTAGAAGTTGCTCTCGCCGAGCAGGAGGTTCGCGACGATCCGCAGGAACTCGCCGGAGGCGGCGCCCTGGATGACCCGGTGGTCGTAGGTCGACGTGAGCGTCATGACCTTCGAGATGCCGAGCTTGTTCAGGGTGTCCTGGGAGGTGCCCTGGAACTCAGCCGGGTAGTCCATGGAGCCAACGCCCATGATGACCGACTGTCCGGGCATCAGACGCGGGACCGAGTGCACGGTGCCGAGGCCACCGGGGTTGGTCAGGGAGACCGTCACGCCGGTGAAGTCGTCCATGCCCAGCTTGCCGTCGCGGGCGCGGCGGACGATGTCCTCGTAGGCCTGCCAGAACTCGAAGAAGTTCAGGGTCTCGGCCTTCTTGATGCCCGCGACCACGAGCTGGCGGTCGCCGTTGGGCTTGACCAGGTCGATGGCGAGGCCGAAGTTGATGTGCTCCGGCTTGACCAGGGTCGGCTTGCCGTCCTTCTCCGCGAAGGAGTAGTTCATCGACGGCATGGCCTTGATGGCCTGCACCATCGCGTAGCCGATCAGGTGCGTGAAGGAGATCTTCCCGCCCCGGGCGCGCTTCAGGTGGTTGTTGATGACGATGCGGTTGTCGAAGAGCAGCTTCACCGGGACCGCGCGCACGGACGTGGCCGTGGGCACCTCCAGCGAGGCGTTCATGTTCTTCGCGACCGCGGCGGCCGGGCCGCGCAGCGTCAGGAACTCCGGGCCGCCGGCGGCAGCGGGCTCGGCCTGCTTCGGCTGAGCGGGCTTCGCGGCCGGGGCGGGCGCGGCGGGCTGCGCCGCAGCCGGGGCCGGGGCAGCAGGCGCGGCGGCCGCGGGCCTCGGGGCCACGGGGGCCGGCGCGGGCACCGACGGGGCGACCGGAGCAGCCGGGGCGGCGGGCGCGGGCCTGGGGGCCGTGGAGGTCTCTGCGGCCCCCGCGGCCGCAGTACCCGCCGGAGCCGCGGCGCCGACGCCGGGCTTGTAGTCGGCGAAGAAGTCCCACCAGGCTCGGTCCACGGAATTCGGGTCCTGGAGGTACTGCTGATAGATCTCGTCGACGAGCCACTCGTTCGGTCCGAACGCGGCCGCGGGGTTCTTGCCCGCTTGGTCGGTGTCGGTCGAGATGCTCGAGTTACTGGGGGACTGTGGCGACACGGCGGCAACCGCCCTCTTCCGCTTCACAAGGTGATGGACAGCGGGAATAAAGGCTACGCCTCCATGGCCGGGAAGGTCAGGTCGAGCAAGGTCATCGTCGCGTAAGTCACATCAGAAAGCGTGTTTCGGGCCTGGAAATGGCGGGAAACAAGCGAGGTTCCGCTTCAGATGGGATGGGAGGAGCGCGACACGGCGCACCGAAAGCGCAGGTCTGGACCTGATCACACGTGTCCGTCAGCCAGGACGGACGTGGATCTTGTGGCTCCGCTTCGACTTTACGTCAACTTGGAACGGATGGCTGCCCTGGAAGGGTGACAAGAATCCGGCAACCCCGATCGGATTCGGCCACACCGATCCGGCCGCCGTGCAGATCCACCGCCCAGCGCGCGATGGCCAGCCCCAGCCCCGTGCCGCCGTCGCTGCCCGGCCCGTGCGGCCGGCGCACGGCGCCCCGGTTGAAGCGCTCGAAGACCTTGTGCCACTCCGACTTCGGGATGCCCGGACCCTCGTCCAGGACCTCCAGCTCCAGCGACTCCGGGTACGACCCGCGCCGCGCCTTGACCGTCACGCGGCCGTGCGGCGGGCTGTGCTTGATCGCGTTGTCGATCAGGTTGGCGACGACCTGGTGGATGCGCTCGGGGTCGGCGTGCGCCGTCAGCTCCGGCGGGGAGACGTCGAGGTGCAGATGGACGTCCGTACGGGTGTGGCTGCCGGAGCCCGACGCCATGCCGCCGCGCGCCGAGGCGACCATGTTGGCCTCCTTCAGGACGCCGGACAGGTACGGCCACACCTCGAAGCGCCGCATGCGCAGCGGTACGACGCCGTTGTCCAGGCGGGACAGGTCGAGGAGGGTCTCCACGAGCCGGCCGAGGCGCTCGGTCTGCTTCAGGGCCGTGCGCATGGTCTCGGGGTCGGCCGCGGCGATGCCGTCGACCACGTTCTCCAGCACGGCCCGCAGGCCCGCGATGGGGGTGCGCAGCTCGTGCGAGACGTTCGCCACCAGTTCCTTGCGCTGCTGGTCCTGGGCCTCCAGCTCGTCGGCCATCAGGTTGATCGTCTCGGCCAGGTCGCCCAGCTCGTCCCGGCGGTTCTCCTTCACCCGGCGCGTGTAGTCGCCCTGTGAGATGGACCGGGCCACGGTGTTCATCTCGTCCAGCGGCGCGGTGAGCGAATGGGCCACGAACTGCGTAATGAGCAGTGTGGCGATCATCGAGAAGACCGTGATGAAGCGCAGCTCCGTCTGCGTGCGCACCGCGATCATCGACAGACCGGTGGTGATCAGCACCGCGATGACGACCAGCGCGCCCAGTTTGGTCTTGATCGAGAACGGACTGACGCCGCCCCAGGGCTCCCCGGGGCCTCTCCGCGCGGCCGGCCCGTCGCTCATGGCGTCGGTGTCTCCAGGGCGTAGCCCACGCCGTGCACCGTGCGGATCCGCTCGGCGCCGATCTTCCGGCGAAGCGCCTTGATGTGGCTGTCGACCGTCCGGGTGCCGGAGGCGTCCGCCCAGTCCCACACCTCGGCGAGCAGCTGCTCGCGCGAGAGGACCGCGCGCGGGGTGTTCGCCAGGCACACCAGCAGGTCGAACTCGGTCGGCGTGAGGTGAACGTCGTCACTGCGCACCCGCACCCGCCGCTGCGCGTGGTCGATCTCCAGCTCGCCGAGCCTGAGGATCCCCGACCGCGGGGTCGTGGCGGCCAGCGCGGCCCGCTCGACGCGGCGCAGCAGTACGTGCACGCGTGCCGCCAGCTCCCGCATCGAGAACGGCTTGGTCATGTAGTCGTCGGCGCCCACGCCGAGCCCGACCAGCATGTCGGTCTCGTCGTCGCGCGCGGTCAGCATCATCACCGGCACCGGCCGCTGGGCCTGCACCCGGCGGCATACCTCCAGGCCGTCGAAGCCCGGCAGCATGATGTCGAGGATCAGCAGGTCGGGCTGCCAGGCCTCGGCCGTGTCGACCGCCGCCGGACCGTCGCCAGCCGTCTGCACGAGGAACCCCTCGGCGCGCAGGCGAGCCGCGATGGCGTCCACGATGGTCGGATCGTCCTCGACCACGAGGACCCGGCGCTGAGCGCCCGGGGTCGCCGCCGTGCCGTTGTGGGAGGTGTGTGTCTGCTCCATCGCCCGCCCCAAAGTTGCTTTCCGGAATCCGTGGGGTGATTCCTCTGACTGGCTATGCCTGCTCATGCTTGCGATTGACGCTTGAATGATCCGCGTCAGGTGAGCAGAGTACGGGGAGTCACCGTGCCACGGCTATCCAGGTCGTACGGCGAGGTGTACGACGTCCGGAACGCCCCGGGCAACGGGGATCTCTTCGGTACGCACCTGCTGGAATCCGGCATTACACAAGGTTTCTTCGAATTCCGGAGAGGGTCGGGCGGACCATACGGCCAGTACCCCGCCGGGCCTCAACACCCGTGCACAGGCCGCGAGTCCGCCCGGTGAGTAGAGGCTGTCGTTGCCCTCGGTGACAGTCCAGCCGGGGCCGTTGTCGATGTCGAGACACAGTGCGTCATACGTGTCGGAAGTCTCATGTACGTACGCCACGAGATCGGTTTCCACAATCCTGGTGCGCGGGTCGGCGACGGCGCGGGCGGAGAAGTGCGTCAGGGGTCCGTCAAGATGCCAGCCGATAATCGCGCTCTCGCGCTCCACGACGGTGATCCGTCCCGGGCGGGGATCGGCGGCGGCGTGTGCGAGCGAGAAGCCGACGCCGAGCCCGCCGATCAGCACCTCCGGATCCGGCCGCCCCGCCTCCAGCGCACCGAGTGCCGCGTCCACGAGTAACCGCTCCGAGCGTCCGTCGGAGGTGTCCATCAGGAAACAGCCGTTCGCGATGATCTGGAGCAGGTCACCGTGCCGTCTCAACACGATCTCGCCGTGGGGGCCTTCGCGACGGTCCAGGACTTCGGGAGTGTCGTACGAAGTGGGCATCCGGCCATCCTCGCAGGTCCGGGGTGGGCCGGCCGAGTGAATTACGCCGACGGGTGGCACCGGGTTGACGCATGCCAGGGTCGGGACCGTCTTGGGAGGACGCATCCGCTTCTTGAGAGGTTGCTGAGAATCGGCTGTCGTGTGACGACGATCACAGACATGTGGGGCGAGGCGGGCCAAGGCTGAGGGGAAACGGAAGGAGCGCCTCAGCGTGGAACGTCCTGTGGCAGACGCGGCGCTGCCGGATGTGGCGGGGCTGCTGGACGGGATGCCGCAGCAGCGGAGGCCGCGCCCTGCCCCTGCCGTGCCGGCCTCGGTGCCGGCCGCCGAGAACGCGACCGAGGCACCGAAAGCCCGAGCCTTCCGCCCCTGGCGCCTGCTCCCCACCCCCACCGGCACACCGTTCACCTTCGCCTACGTCGTCGTCCTGACCGTCACCTCCCTGATCGCCACGTACGCCGACCCCGCCCTGGTCCACGCCCTCCACCAGGGCTCCAGCACCGACGTGGCGCACCTGCTGCACACCCCCGTGGTGGTGCTGTTCGCCAGTGCTCTGTGGATAGCGGGCGGGATCTGGGCGCCGTACACGCTCTGCCTGCTGCTCGTGCTCAACGCGCTGGAGCGGCGCGTCGGCGGGGTGCGCGCGGCCGTCGTCTTTCTGGTCGGGCACGTCCTGGCCACCCTTGCGACCGAGGTCCCCGTGGGGCTCGCGGTGCTGGTCGGCCGGCTGCCCGACAGTTCGCTGCACCGTCTCGACTACGGCGTCAGCTTCGGCGTCGCCACGAGCATCGGCGCGCTCACCGGGATGCTGCGGCCGTGGCTGCAGTGGCCCGTGCTGGCGCTGTTCGGCGCCCTGCTGGTCCAGGACCTGCTGCACCTCACCGACCCACTGACCAACTGGGGGCATCTGATCGCCCTGGTCATAGGGGTCGGGCTGTGGCCGGTGGTGCGCCGGTGGCGGGCGGCCGGGGCGGCCTCGCCTTCGGTCTCGGCTGCCTAGAGCCGCTCCTCCTCACGGGAACGCTCCTCCCCACGGGAAGGAGTGCGCCCCGGCCTGCGTTCACTTACGAAAGCCCAGGTGACGGCGTGTGGCGCAGGTGATCGCTCACAGCGAACGGACGCCTGGGAACATTCGAGCCGCCCCGTGCATTGAGTCGGCATAACTCAACTTGACTGCCTAAGGGGAGATCATGGCTTCGACGTCCACTTCGCTCACCCTGCCCGTGCTGCCCCTCGACGACGAGGTCGTGCTCCCCGGGATGGTGGTCCCGCTGGACTTGAACGACGCCGATGTGCGCGCCGCGGTGGAGGCCGCCCAGGCCGCCGCCCGCTCCACACCCGGAAAGCCCCGGGTGCTGTTGGTGCCACGCATCGACGGGACGTACCCGGGCACCGGTGTGCTCGGCACCGTCGAGCAGGTCGGCCGGCTGGCCGACGGTGACCCGGGCGCCCTGATCCGCGGTCGCGGCCGGGTGCGCATCGGCGCCGGGACGACCGGGCCCGGCGCGGCCCTGTGGGTCGAGGGCACGCGGATCGACGAGAGCGTGCCCGAGCCGGTGCCCGGACAGGTCGCCGAGCTGGTGACGGAATACAAGGCCCTCGCCACCGCCTGGCTGCGCAAGCGCGGCGCCTGGCAGGTCGTGGACCGCGTCCAGGCGATCGACGACGTGTCCCAGCTCGCCGACAACTCCGGTTACTCGCCCTTCCTGACCACCGAGCAGAAGGTCGAGCTGCTGGAGACCGCCGATCCGGTCGCCCGTCTCAAGCTCGCCACCCAGCAGCTGCGCGACCACCTCGCCGAGCAGGATGTCGCCGAGACCATCGCCAAGGACGTCCAGGAAGGCGTCGACAAGCAGCAGCGCGAGTTCCTGCTGCGCCGCCAGCTGGAAGCGGTCCGCAAGGAACTGCGCGAGCTGAACGGCGAGAAGGACGGCGAGGAGTCCGACGACTACCGCGCCCGCGTGGAAGCCGCAGACCTGCCGGAGAACGTCCGCGAGGCCGCGCTCAAGGAGGTCGACAAGCTGGAGCGCTCCAGCGACCAGTCGCCGGAGGGGTCGTGGATCCGCACCTGGCTGGACACGGTGCTCGAACTGCCCTGGAACGAACGCACCCAGGACGCCTACGACATCCAGGGCGCCAAGGCGATCCTCGACGCCGAGCACGCCGGCCTGGAGGACGTGAAGGAGCGGATCACCGAGTACCTGGCGGTGCGCAAGCGCCGTAACGACCGCGGCCTGGGTGTCGTCGGCGGCCGGCGCGGCGGTGCCGTGCTGGCGCTGGTCGGCCCGCCCGGTGTCGGCAAGACCTCACTCGGCGAGTCCGTCGCGCACGCGATGGGGCGCAAGTTCGTCCGGGTCGCCCTCGGCGGCGTCCGCGACGAGGCCGAGATCCGCGGCCACCGCCGTACGTACGTCGGCGCGCTGCCCGGCCGGATCGTCCGGGCCATCAAGGAGGCCGGTTCGATGAACCCGGTCGTCCTCCTCGACGAGATCGACAAGGTCGGCTCGGACTTCCGCGGCGACCCGGCCGCGGCGCTCCTGGAGGTCCTGGACCCGGCGCAGAACCACACCTTCCGCGACCACTACCTGGAGGTCGAACTCGACCTGAGCGACGTGGTGTTCCTGGCGACGGCGAACGTCCTGGAAGCCATCCCCGAGGCCCTGCTGGACCGGATGGAACTGGTCCGTCTCGACGGCTACACCGAGGACGAGAAGATCGTCATCGCCCGTGACCACCTGCTCCCGCGCCAGCTGGAGCGGGCCGGTCTGAACAAGGACGAGGTCGCCATCGACGAGGGCGCCCTGCGCAAGCTCGCCGGTGAGTACACGCGCGAGGCGGGCGTCCGTAACCTGGAGCGCTCCATCGCGCGGCTCCTGCGCAAGGTGGCCGCCGAGCACGAACTGGGCGAGCGGAAGCTGCCGTTCACCATCGCGGACGCTGACCTGCGCGATCTGATCGGCCGGCCGCACCACGTGCCCGAGTCCGCCCAGGACCCGGCGGAGCGGCGCACGGCGGTACCCGGTGTGGCGACCGGCCTCGCGGTCACGGGCGCGGGCGGTGACGTCCTGTTCGTGGAGGCGTCGCTGGCCGACCCGGAGACGGGCGCGGCGGGCCTGACCCTGACCGGCCAGCTGGGTGACGTGATGAAGGAGAGCGCGCAGATCGCCCTGTCCTTCCTCCGCTCCCACGGAGCCGAGCAGGAACTGCCGGTCGCGGACCTCAAGGACCGGGGCGTGCACATCCACTTCCCGGCGGGCGCGGTGCCGAAGGACGGCCCGAGCGCGGGCATCACGATGACGACGGCGCTGGCGTCGCTGCTCTCGGGCCGCCTGGTCCGCACGGACGTGGCGATGACGGGCGAGGTCTCGCTGACCGGCCGGGTCCTCCCGATCGGCGGCGTGAAGCAGAAGCTGCTCGCGGCGCACCGGGCCGGCGTCACGACGGTCATCATCCCCAAGCGCAACGAGCCCGACCTGGACGACGTCCCCGCCGAGGTGCTGGACAAGCTCGACGTCCACGCCGTGACCGACGTCCGCCAGGTCCTGGAACTGGCCCTGGCGCCGGCCACGAACGGCGCGGCCCCGGAGGTTCCGGTCGCGGCGTGACGGACGCGACCGGACCGGCAAGGCCCGGGTCCCGTGAGGGAGGCCCGGGCCTTCGCCGCGCCTCGGGGCGGGGCGTGCGGTGGTGGGTCAGCCGTCGGCCAGGGCCTGAAGGCGGTCGAGTGCCCCGTTGAACTTGTTGTGGTCGCCGACGCTCGGGCCGGAGGACGTGTACTGCCACATCGTGTAGTAGCTCCACCCCGCCGGGAGTTCGCCCACCTCGGTGGCGTACCGGGCGACCCACAGGGGGTTGGTGGTGGCGAAGCCGCTGTAGTTGCCGGTGCACTGCTTCCACCAGCTCGTGGCCGTGTAGATGACGGCGTCGCGGCCGGTGCGGGACTTGTACTGGTTCAGGAAGTCGCGGATCCAGGTGACCATCGCGGTCGGGGTCTTGCCGTAGCAGGCGGCCCCGTACGGGTTCCACTCGATGTCGAGGGCGCCCGGCAGGGTCTTGCCGTCGCCGGACCAGCCGCCGCCGTGGTCGACGAAATAGTTCGCCTGGGTTGCTCCATTGGTGGTGTCCGGGGTCGCGAAGTGGTAGGAGCCGCGGATCATGCCGACGTCGTAGGAACCGTTGTACTGCTGGGCGAACGAGGGGTTGGTGTAGTACGTCCCCTCGGAGGCCTTCACATAGGCCCACTTGACCCCGCTGCTCCACAGGGTCGGCCAGGCGACGTTGCCTTGATGGCTGGAGACGTCGACGCCTTCGGTCGATGCGGCCAGGTCGGCGGAGGGGACACCGTCCACTCCGTCGTGGGCGGCGACGCCCATTCCCATGTAGGCGGAGCCGCGGGGCGGGGTGTCGTCGGCGGAGGCGGGGGTGGGTGTGGCGGTCAGGGAGACGAGGATCAGGGTCAGGGCCGCGGCGAGCAGGAGCCCGGCGCGGTGCGGGCGCGGGGGGCGGAGCGGTTCGGATCTGTGCACGGGCATAGCGTGCCTCCGAAGACTCGGTGACGCTCGGTGGGGAAGTCGCGCGTGTCCGTGACCGGACTCCGGCGGATGAGCGTGGCGTGGGCATGCCAGTCACGGTTCTGACAGAGAAGCTAGGCAGCCGGAAGACCAGGTGGAAGGGGGTTCGGAGGCTGCCGTTGGTCTACGCCTGCGAAATACTGACGGAGCTGCGGCAATGACGGCGGTCGGCGGAAACTTTCAGGACCGGGAAATCGAGGCAGGGACTGACGTGCACGAAGACGGAAACGGCGACGGACCGCGAGTCGAATCCGGGGGCGCCCCCTCCGGCGGAGAGTCCCGTGGTGGTCCGGGCCGGCCCGAATTCCTCGACCTGGAACGTGAGCTGACGGTGCTGCTGCGGCGCGCCCGGGCCAAGCAGGGCGAGATGGCCCGCGAGGTCCATCCGGACCTGGAGTCCGCGGCGTACGGCCTGTTGGTCCGTCTGGGGGAGGCGGGCCGCCAGCGGGCCACCGAACTCGCCGCCTACATCGGCGTCGGCAAGGCCACCATGTCCCGCCAGCTGCGCGCCCTGGAGGACCTGGGCCTGGTCGCGCGCGAGCCGGACCCGGCCGACGGGCGGGCATGGCTGGTGCATCTGACCGAGCTGGGGCGGGGGCGGGTCGCCAAGGTGCGCGAGGCCCGCCGCGCCAGCTATGTCGAGCAGCTGTCCCATTGGGACCGGCGGGAAGTGGCGGAGCTGGCCCGGCTGCTGAACCAGCTGAACCGGGGGATGGAGAAGTAGCCGGCAGCGGTACGCGGCAGGAGCAGGAGGCTCACAACTCGACGTACACGACCGTCGCGTCGTCGTGCGTCTTGCTCCGCCGCAGATACGTCCGCTCCTGCGCGTCGGCCGTCTCCAGCGCCCGCACCCGGTCCACCAGTGCCTGCGCCCCCTCCTTGCGGACGAACCGGAAGCAGTCCGCCCAGTCCCCCTCGCGGAACTTCTCCACCCACCTCGTCGCGCCGTCCGTCAGCGCGGCCAGCGCCCGGACGTCGGCCCGCGGCAGCACCCCGGTCACCGCCCGGGCCGCGACCGACGGATCGGCGGCGGCCGTGAAGAAGCCGCCCTCCTTGTTGCGGACATGAGCGTCGATCAGCGCGTCCGTGGCGAGGGAGGCGCGGGGGAGGCGGGCCAGGCGGTCGTCCAGGTACGGCGTGATCACGCCGTCCGGGGACTCGGTCAACAGGGTCGAGTCCGAAAGGATCAGGTACTCCACCGTCTCGGCCGACCAGCGCACCACAACCACCGTTGCCTGTGGGGTTCGTGGGTGAGAAAGGTCACAGGTTTGTGTATGTGCCTCGGAGGTACGCGTGATGGCGCCGGCGAGGGCGTCCGCGAGGGGAACATCCGGGAGTGAAACGGTCAGTTCGGTCAGCGCTCCGCCGAGCCGCGCGGTGAACCAGGGGACGGAATGCAGGCAGCCCGTCTCGCCTCGCGGCGGAGTCACCCCGTCCAGGACGACCAGTGCGCCGCCCTGTCCCGAGGCGGGCAGGCCGACACTTGCGAAGTCCTCGTTGGGGCGGGCCGGATCACCGGACTCCGAAACAAGCTCTGTTCGCATTCGGTCAGTCTGCACGAGCCCTTCACAAGGCTCGCGAACGGGTCGCAGTAGTTGCCGAATGGGTGCACACACGCAGGTCAGGCGCCTGATTTGAGGGGGAATGCAGCGCTCCGGCCGGGCGTGGCGGCGAATACTGCCATCGCCTGCCGCGGACGTCCAACCGGCCCGCCGCGCAGGGCATGTGCGTGCGCCGGAGGAACTTGCCCGCCAACTCTCCTCCGGGGTTCACTCCTTCGAGTGGCGGGTCAGATGTTGCGCGGCCGTCGCCCACCGGCACTGGGAGGGTCGGGGACCGGTGAGGGCATCCCCTGCTCGAGCGAAGTCGAGAGCTTGGGGGAGGGTGTACGTACCGTCGGCGCCAGTTGACGGAGCGTCATCCGGACCCATGGGTATCACGAGTCAGGAATGCGAGCACCGGTGCAGAAGATGCGGCCACGTCGCTCAGGCAAGCAGACGGCCTCCGCGGGGGGCGCGCAGCCCACTCCCACTACCACCGCCGACATCACACCCGCCGGCAAGGGGCGCCCGACACACGTACGGAACCGGCTGATCGTCGCCGTGGCCGTCGTGGCCGTCGCCATAGCCGGGGCCGGTGTCCCTTCGATCGTCGCCGCCTCCGGGCAACTGCACGACTCCCAGGCGCTGGTGACCCTCGCCGAACAGACCGGGGACGCGCTCACCCTCGCGCACTCCCTCGCCGACGAGCGCGACGAGGTCACCACCTACATCGCCGCAGGCCGCCCCAAGTCCAAGGCGCCCAGCGAGCAGCGCAGCGCCCGCGTCGACCGGCAGGTCGAGGAACTGCGCGCCGACCCCGACGCCCCCGACTCACTGCATGCCGACCTCGACGGCATCGCGGCCCTGCGCCGCTCCGCGCTCACCGGCAAGAGCACGGCACTGGAGGCGCACGGGGCCTACTCGGCCGCCATCGCCGAACTCCACCGGCTCGCCGAGCACCTGGCCGAACAGATGCCGCCCCGCGCCGGCTCCGGCACCTATGCGCTGGCCGAGCTGGACTCCGCCGTACAGCAGGCCGCGGCCGCCCGTGGGCTGCTGCTCGCCGCGCTCAGCGTGCCGACCACCACCGAGACCGTCATCGACCCGGTCACCGGCCTCGCGAGCACCCAGGAGACCTCCTCGGGCGCTGACGCCAAGCAGCGCGACGCCCTCAGCACCGCCGCCCAGCAGGCCCGGCTGCGCTCCGACGCCGCCCTCGTCGACTTCCGCGACACCGCCCCCAAGAGCGCGCGCACCTCGTACGACTCCACGGTCACCGGCCCCGAGGTCGACACCGCCGAGCGGTATCTGGCGTCCCTCACCGACCAGCCCACGCTCTCCGACCGGGACCTGGCCACCAGCACCGAGCGTGCCGAGGCCGCCCTCTCCGCCCGCGTCGACATGATGCGCGGCGTGGAGTCCGCCCTCTACGACCGCCGCACCAAGGCCCTGGAGCAGCTCCGTGACGACGACGTCACCGCGCTGGAGATCCGTATCGCGATCCTCGGCGCCCTGATGCTGCTCGCCGTCGGCGTCGCCACCGGCATGGCCCGCAGCCTCACCCGGCCGCTCGCCGTGCTGCGGATCGGCTCCGCCCGCCTCGCCCGGGCCGAGGACCCGGCGGCCGAGGAACCCGTCAAGTTCACCGGGCGCAACGACGAGTTCGCGCAGGTCGTCAACTCCGTCAACGCCCTGCACGCGCACGCGCTCGCCCTCCAGGAGCGCATCACCACCCTGGAGTCCGACCGCAAGCACCTGGTCGGGCAGCGGCAGAAGATGGCCGACGCCCGAGAGGGGCTGCGCGCCGAACTCAGCGAGTCCACCGCCCAGTTGGAGCGGATACGCGACAGCATCGGCGGCTCGTTCGTCAATCTCGCCCTGCGCACGCTCGGTCTGGTCGAACGCCAACTCGCTGTCATCGAGGGCCTGGAGGAGCGCGAGCAGGACCCCGAGCGCCTCGCGACCCTCTTCAAGCTCGACCACTTCGCCACCGTCATGCGCCGGCACAGCGAGAACCTCCTGGTCCTCGCCGGCACCGAACACGTCCAGCAGCACGCCGGACCGGTCCCGCTCGTCGACGTGGTCCGGGCCGCGGTCAGCGAGATCGAGCGGTACGAGCGTGTCCGCATCGCCGCGCTGCCGCCGCACGCGCACGTGGCCGGGTTCGCCGCCGACGACCTCTCGCACCTGCTGGCCGAACTGATGGAGAACGCCACGTCGTTCTCCCCGCCCGACCTTCCCGTCGAGGTCTCCGGCTGGCTGCTGGAGAACGGCGAGGTCATGATCTCCGTGCAGGACGAGGGCATCGGCATGACCGCCGAGCGCATGACCCGCCTCAACTCCCGCCTCGCCGACTTCGACCCCGAGGCCACCTACGAGCAGGAGGGCGAGGACGGCCAGGGCCTCGGCCTCTACGTCGTCGCGCGCCTCGCCCACCGCCACGGCGTCCGCGTCCAGCTGCGCGAGCAGAAGCAGGGCGGGATCGCGGCGGTCGTGGTCCTGCCCAAGAACCTGCTGGCCCCCGCCCCCACCGCCGCGGTCCCCTCGGACGCCCCGCACCACACCGCCACCCACGCCTTCACCCTTCCCGGCGCCGACGCGGAGGCCAACTCCAACGTCCTGCGCGGCCGGGCGAAGAACGCCGACCCGCTGGTCGCGCTGGCGGAGAAGGCCCTACGGGAGACGGACGAGGCGGACGGCGTCGTAGCGGATGCGGACGCGGATACGGACGAGGCGGACTACGTCGTAGCGGATACGGCGGCCGAGACTCCTGCCGAGACGACCATGGAGCTCCTGCTCCCGGAGACGTCCGAGGAGTCGGAGCCCCCGGCCGCCCCCGACCCCTACGCCATCGGCCCCGACACGCACGAGCGTGCCCGGGACGACCGGGACGCACAGGAGGAGGGTGGCGAGCCCGAGGAGGCCGTCACCGACAAGGGGCTGCCCAAGCGCACCCCGAAGATCACCGCCCCGGCCCAGGCCCCGCGCCAGCGGACCGGCGGCGTCGATGCCGAGGCCCTGCGCAGAAGGCTCGGCGGATTCCGCCGGGGCGCGGAGGCAGGCCATCGCGATGTCCAGGCGGAGATCGCCGAACAGACCGGTCAGAGCAAGGCACCGACCGCAGGCATCACCGAGTCCGAAGCAGCTACGGGGGGCACAGTCGAGGAGGCAAGCAGTTGACGGCGCCCAGTACCTTCGGACTGAGCAGTGAAGCCCGCAACCTGCACTGGTTGTTGACGAATCTGGTCGAGGAGGTGCCGGGCATCCAGTCAGTCGCGGTGGTCTCCTCCGACGGGTTGCTCCTGCTCTCCTCGGACCACGCGCGCAACGAGGCCGCGAGAGAGGCGAGGACCGCGCGGCCCACCGGCCCGCGCGGCTCGTCCGCCGACCTCGCCACCGTCGTCTCCGGCATCGGCAGCCTCACCATCGGCGCGGCCGCCCTGATGCAGTTCGGCGGGGTGAAGCACACGATGGTCGCGATGGACGAGGGCAGCCTGTTCGTGATGTCCATCAGCGACGGCTCACTGCTCGGTGTGCACGGCTCCGCGGACTGCGACATGAGCGTCGTCGCCTACCACATGGCGCTCTTCGTCGGCCGGGCCGGCCATGTCCTCACCCCCGAACTCCGCAGCGAGCTACGGAAGTCGCTGGAGGCCGCCTCGGCAGGGAGCACCCGATGAACAACGCCCCGAAGAACAGGCCCCAGCTCCCCGTCCGCGGCGGTGACCGCAAACCCGCCCGCGTACGCCCCTACTCGCTCACCGGCGGCCGTACCCGCTTCGGCCACGTCCTCCTCGTCGAGACGTTCGTCGCGGCTCTGGAGGCCCCCGAGGAGCGCAAGGAACTGACTGGGGGCACCTCCCACGCGTTCAGCAGTGGGGGAGGTTCCCTCGCAGCCCGGGTCATGCCGGAGATGCGGGCCATCGTCGAACTGTGCCGCCGTATGCGCACGGTGGCCGAGATCGCCGCGCTGCTGAAGATGCCGCTCGGCGTGGTCCGCGTGCTCCTCAGCGACCTCGCGGACCAGGGAAAGATCCGTGTGTACGGCACCGGAACCGGCCACGGCACGGGCCGGCCGGACCGCGCTCTGCTGGAAAGGGTGCTGAGTGGACTCCGTCGTCTTTGAAGACACCGATGAGGACCTGAAGTCCTGGCAGACGGACCGCACCCGGGCCCCGGTCGCGACGAAGATAGTCGTGGCGGGCGGCTTCGGTGTCGGCAAGACCACGCTGGTCACGGCCGTCTCGGAGATCACGCCCCTGCAGACCGAGGCGCTGATGACCGAGGCGAGCGAGGACACCGACGACCTCACCGCCACGCCCGGCAAGCTCACCACGACCGTGGCCATGGACTTCGGCCGCCTCACGCTCGACGACGACCTGGTGCTCTACCTGTTCGGCACGCCGGGCCAGCAGCGGTTCTGGTTCATGTGGGACGACCTGGTGCGCGGCGCGATCGGGGCGGTCGTCCTGGCCGACACCCGGCGGCTGAAGGACTGCTTCCCGGCGCTGGACTACTTCGAGAGCTGCGGGCTGCCGTACGTCGTCGCGGTCAACCACTTCGACGACAGCGAGCTGTTCGAACCGGCGGACGTGCGAGAGGCGTTGACGATCCCCGCGCACGTACCTGTAATGATCATGGACGCGCGGCGGAGGATCTCCGTCATCGAGACCCTCCTGTCCCTCGTCGGCCACGCGCTGGACGTCACCCCCGAGTAGGAGAACAGCCCCGCATGCGGAAGATACTCGTCGTCGGAGCCGGCCAGGCCGGACTCCAGATCGCCCTCGGACTCCAGTCGAACGGGTACGAGGTCACCCTGATGTCCAACCGGACGGCGGACGAGATCCGCTCCGGGCGGGTCATGTCCACGCAGTGCATGTTCCACACGGCGCTCCAGCACGAGCGAGACTGCTCGCTGAACTTCTGGGAGTCCCAGGCCCCGAAGATCGAGGGACTCGGCGTGTCGGTGGCGGCCCCCGGCTCCTGGAACGAGGGCCCGGCGGTGCGCGCGATCGACTGGCTGGGGCACTTCGACGCGTTCGCGCAGTCCGTCGACCAGCGGGTGAAGATGGCCGGCTGGATGGAGACGTTCGCCCAGCGCGGCGGCCAGCTGGTCATCCACGGCGCGGCGGTCGGCGACCTCGACTACTTCTCCCGTACGTACGACCTGGTGCTGGTGTCGGCGGGCAAGGGCGAGCTCGTCCAGATGTTCGGCCGGGACCCGGAGCGTTCCCCGTACGGAGAGCCGCAGCGCGCGCTGGCCGTGTCGTACGTCCACGGCCTGGGCCCGCGTCCGGAGCACCCGGACACCGAGGGCGTCCGCTGCAACCTCGTCCCCGGCGTCGGCGAACTGTTCGTCATGCCGTGTCTGACGACCTCGGGGCGGGCGGACATCCTGTTCTGGGAGGGCATACCCGGCGGGCCGCTCGATGTCTTCGACGGCGTGAAGGACCCCGCGGAGCACCTCTCCCTGACCCTGGAACTCATGGAGAAGTACGTGCCCTGGGAGTACGCCCGGGCCACCAAGGTCGAGCTCACGGACGCCGGCGGCACGCTGAGCGGGCGGTACGCGCCGACCGTGCGCAACCCGATCGGGCGGCTTCCCGGCGGCGGGCTCGTGCTCGGCGTCGCGGACGTCGTCGTGGCCAACGACCCCATCACCGGACAGGGATCCAACTCCGCGTCCAAGTGCGCCGCCGCCTACCTCGCCTCGATCCTGGAGCACGGGGACAAGGAGTTCGACGAGACCTGGATGCGCGCCACGTTCGACCGCTACTGGGACACCGCGCAGCACGTCACCAAGTGGACCAACGCCATGCTGGCGCCGCCGCCGGAGCACATCCTGAACCTCATCGGCGCCGCCGGCCAGGCGCAGCCGGTCGCCGACCGGTTCGCCAACGGGTTCAACGATCCGGCTGACTTCGAGAACTACTTCTACGATCCGGAGAAGACCGCGGCTTATCTCGCTGAGGCTTCTGGGGTCTGACCTTCGGGCGTACGGCGCCCAGGACCGGGTTCGACGCGATCGGGGAGATCCTGATCTTCTCGCCGGTGCGCGGGGCCTGGACCACCTTGCCCTTGCCCAGGTACAGGGCCACGTGCGTGGCGTCGGGGAAGTAGACGACCAGGTCGCCGGGGCGCAGCTCGGTCAGCGGGATGCGCTCGAGACGCGCCCACTGCTCCTGGCTGGTGCGCGGGATGCGCGTTCCCGCGTGGGCCCAGGCCTTGGACGTCAGGCCCGAGCAGTCGTAGGACTTGGGGCCCTGCGCGCCCCACCTGTACGGCTTTCCGAGCTGCCGTTTGGCGTAGCGGATCGCCCGGGCGCCCTCGGCGGACGGCTTGTGGTCGTCGTGCGCGAGGGCGCCCGAGTCGACGAAGGCACGCTGCGCCTTCGCCGTGTCCTTCTCCTCCAGCTGGGCCAGGGCGGCGAGCTGTTCCGTGGTGAGGGACGACAGGAGTTCCTCCACCTTCCGCAGGCGCTCCAGCACCGCGTCCCGGTCCTTCTTCTGGCGTTCGGCGAGGACGAGTTGGCCGTCCAGCGCCTTGCGGGCCTCGCGGGCCAGCGCGGCGGCCCTGTGCTCGGAGCCGGCCAGCCGGCCGACCGTCTCGGCGCGCTCGCGGGCCAGGCGGCCGATGACATGGCCCTGGTCGAGGGCGTGCTGCGGATCCTGGGCCAGGAGCAGGCGGACGTACGGGGAGATGTCGGTGGTGTTCTGGTACTGCTGACGGGCCAGGCGGCCGGCCGCGCCCCGGCTGTCGTGCAGAGAGAGGCGGGCGCGGGCCAGGGCGGTGTCCAGGCGGGCCACCTCGGCGCGCTGTCTCGCCAGTTTCTCCGCGGTGGCGTTGTAGGTCTCCGTGGCCTGCTCGGTCTCCCGGTACAGCCGCTGAAGGTCCGTCAGGAGCTCTGCGGTGGGTCGCTCTTGGGGGGCCAGGGGAGCGATGGGGGTCAGGGGGGCGGAGGCCACCGGGAGCGCCGGGGGCACGGGCAGCGCGGGGGATGCGGGGAACGCCGTCGCGGATGCCGGTGCGAGGAGCGTGACGGCCGTCGCGGCTGCCGCCGTACACACCAGACGGAGAAGCCTTCCTGACATGTCATCACCTCCGATGCGGACAGGCTCTCTGCTCCGCATCGCGAGCATCGGACGTGTGCGCCGGATCCGCGCGGCGAATGTGCGCGGTTCGGCGCAGTGCGGTCACTCGTCCGGGTCGTGCGGCTTGCCGTGCGGCGTGTTGTCCGGCTTGGACCACGGCCAGTTCAGGCGGCGGCTCTGCTGTCCCTCGGGGGCGTACTCGTACTTCCAGCGCTGGGACAGACCGACGCGGGTGCCAAGTTTCCGCGGTACGCGGCGGTAGACCAGGACCGTGGGCGGGCCGCCGTGCGGGTCGGGGACCGGGATGCGGTACGTCTTGGGCGGGTGGCCGGTGATGCCCAGCAGGACGGGGAGTACGCGGCCGTCCATGGGGCCGCCCTCGAACGGGGTGTCTTCGCTCTTCACTGCAACAGTGTCGGCTATAGGTCGGCCGCCAGCTTCCGGGTCAGCGCCTCAGTCTGGGCGTCCCGGGCCGCCGTGACGGCGAGCGAGGCCTCGAACTGGTCGACGAGCCAGTCCCGCAGGTCCGGCATGGGGGGTTGCTTGCCCTCGTCGAGCCAGATCAGGGAGGCCGCCTCGACCGCGGTGATCCACACCCGCACGGTCATCCGGAGCCGGAGGCCGGGGTCGGTGACGTCCAGGTGGCTGAGGATGTGCTCGGCGGCGGCGCGGCGGACGCCGTCGACGATGGCGGTGGTGCGGGAGGTCTCCACGACGCTGCCGCCCTGGAGCAGGGCGCTGAATCCGGTGTCGTGCTGGTCGACGAAGGTCAGATAGCGGTCGAGGGCGCGGGCGAGGCGGGGGAGGAGGGGGCCGTCGCGGGGTTCGTCGAAGCAGTGCTGGAGCTCTTCGGCGGCCGAGCGCAGGGCGGCCTCGTAGAGCTGTTGCTTGCCACCGGGGAAGTAGCGGTAGACGAGGGGGCGTGAGACGCCGGCCGCTTCCGCCACGTCGTCCAGGTTCACGTCCTCGGGGGTGCGGTGGGCGAAGAGCGTGAGGGCGGCGTTGAGGAGCTGGGTGCGGCGCTCCTCGACGCTCAGGCGGCGGTAGGCGGGGGTGGGGGCCGAGGGCGTCATGACCAGCAGCGTAGTGCCATCCGGGCGGTGGGCCGGGATGCCTGCGGCGGCCTGTGCGGGTGGGGTGGGGGTTCGCGTAGCGCCTGCGCGTGCGGTGTGGGTCGGGGCCGTGCCGGGGGGTGTCCGTCCTCGGTCGGGCGGTTGCTGTGCCTCAGAGAGGTGCTGTTGCTTGACGCCCGCCGCTGCGGGCGGACACCCCCCGGCACGTCCCCTTGCCGCCGTGCGCGGGTGCGGCTCCGTGCTCCTTACGCCAGTAGGCCGGACGACTTCCACAGGCGTCGGCCCACTCCGCGCAGTACGCCTATGTCGTCCAGGAAGTCCGTCAGGCGCTTGGCGCCTGTTTGCATGATCTCTCGGCGGTGGGCGCTGGCCTTTACCTGGGCCATGGCCTCTCGCTGGTCCAGGCCTACGTTGGTGTAGACCTCGGGGTTGACGAAGGCCACGGAGAAGATGCGGGCGAACTCGCCGGAGGTGACGCGGGTGAACTCCTGGGACCACTTCGGGGCCGTCACCATCTGGCGGCGCAGCTCCTCGCGGGCGTAGCGGACGTGGCGGGCCTCCTCGACCACGTGGATGCGCGTGACGCCGCGTATGAGGGGCTGGACGCGCTCGTCCGGGAAGGTCAGGCGCTGCATCCAGTCGAGGACCTCCTCGCCGAGGAGGGTGGCGGTGAAGGAGCCGGGGGTGGTGGAGATCGTCTTGAAGAGGCGGCCCAGGTGCTGATGGGCGCGGCTGACGGGGTACCAGGGGGTGTCACCGTGGGAGATCAGGCGGGCGAACATCTTGGAGTGGCGGCACTCGTCCTCGATCTCGGTGAGGGCGTAGCGCACGTGGGCGCTCGTCGCCGCCTTGTCGTAGATGTGGCGGACCAGGAGCTGCATCAGGATGATCTCGAACCAGATGCCGAGGGAGGCCAGTGCCGCCGACTCGTGCTGGGAGAGGAGGATGCGCTGTTCCTCGCTCATCCGCTTCCAGAGGGGGGTGTCGTAGAGCGAGACCAGCTCCGGCGGCCAGAACCACTTGCCCTCCTCGAAGGGCGCCTCCCAGTCCAGCTCCTTGTCGGGGTCGAAGGAGTGCTTGGCGGAGGAGGCAAGGAGGCGTTCGGCCACCTGTTCGCGGTCCTTGAGCAGCCCGAGTGCGTCGCGCAGCCCTTCGACCGCGTCGGCTTCCGTCAGGGTCGTCATCGGTCCCTCACCTCTGTTACCGGGGTACGTCGTCCGAGTCTTATGAGACTGCCTGTCAGCAAGGCCGTCAATCCCTTGCGCAGGACTTGTTGACCCCGCGTCTACTACGTGTGAGCCTGCCGAACATGCCGACATACGACCTGTACGCCAACGATCCGGGAGAACCTCACTGGGAGGTGCCGGCGGCCGGTGCGGCCCGTTTCAGCTGGGAGTACGACAACGGGCGCGACCGGCTGCTGGCCCTGTACCAGAAGGGCAAGGACAAGCAGTGGGACGGACAGCTCAGGATCGACTGGGATCTGGAGGTCGATCCGTACGACTCGCTCGGTACGCCCGAAGAGGCCATGGCGCTCTACGGGACGCCGTACTGGGCGAAGATGAGCGAGCGGGAGAAGGGTGACCTGCGGCGGCATTACGCCTCCTGGCAGTTCAGCCAGTTTCTGCACGGCGAGCAGGGCGCGATGATCTGTGCGGCGCGGATCGTGGAATCGGTGCCCGACATGGACGCGAAGTTCTATTCGGCGACGCAGACCATGGACGAGGCGCGGCACGCCGAGATCTACGGGCGCTTTCTGCACGAGAAGATCGGGATGGTCTACCCGATCAACGACAATCTGCAGTCCCTGCTGGGTGACACGCTGCGCGACAGCCGGTGGGACATGCCGTATCTCGGTATGCAGGTGCTGATCGAGGGGCTCGCGCTCGCGGCGTTCGGCATGATCCGCGACACGACCACCAAGCCCTTGCCCAAGCAGATCCTGGCCTATGTCATGCAGGACGAGGCGCGGCACGTCGCGTTCGGGCGGATGGCGCTTCGGGACTACTACAAGCAGCTCACCGATGCCGAACTCCGGGAGCGCGAGGAGTTCGTCATCGAGGGCTGCTATCTGATGCGGGACCGGCTGCGGGGCGTCGAGGTCCTGGAGAACTTCGGCATTCCGAAGGCCGAGGCGGAGGACATCAGCGAGCGCTCGGAGTTTCTGCAGTTGTTCCGGCGGCTGCTCTTCTCCCGCATCGTGCCCTGCGTGAAGGACATCGGGCTGTGGGGCAAGCGCCTTCAGCAGGCCTATGTCGACATGGGCGTCTTCGAAATGGGGGACTCGAATCTGGACCTGCTGATGGCCCAGGACGAGGAGATCGCCGAGCAGCTCGACGCCGAGCGGTTCGCGGTCGAGGAGCGGGAGCGGGTGGCCGAGGTCGAGGACGCGATCGAGGCGGGCGCGGAGGGCTGAACCTCCCTAGAGGGAGCAGCCCAGCCCCTCCGGAACCTCGCCCAGGACTGGCTCAGCCCCTTGGGGCGGGAATGACGTGCGCAGGGTGAAGGCGTACGGGGTCGGGCCGTTGGTGCGCAGGTGCAGCAGGCGGGACTCGGCTTCCGCGACCGTCGGGCGGTGGCCCGCTGGGACCCACCACAGGGCTGTCATCGCCTCCTGGACGCGTTCGAACCACTCGCGGCGGCGGGCCAGCATCTCGCGGTGCCGGCCCTGGTACATGTACGCCGTCAGGGCGTTCGTGTCCCGCCACATCGTCAGGTTGATGATCAGCCACTCGTCCCCGAACACGGCCACGTCCGTCGCGTCGCCGGAGTCGTCCTTCAGCCGCCACACGAAGCCGTCCGCGGCCTCGGCGTCGGCGTTCACGGGGTCGAGGTTGTCGACGAAGTCCTTCAACTGCGGTGAGTCCAGCGGTGCCTTGAGGCGGGCGATGTTGACCTGGGCGAGTTCGAAGGCGGCTTCCGGTGCGGGTGAGGTCGTCATGGACCGAACGATAGGTCGGGGCCTGGCGGCAGGCCCAGAGGGCGTCTCAGTAAGTGGGCACATGTCCTTCTTTCACAGCCGGGACGATGTGTGCGTGAGTACCTGTGTACCGCCGTCTTACGGGCGGGAAACCGTGCCCTGACCGGCCCTCCCGTAGCTTCACGGAGCATGACGGGGAACTTACTGACCACCCTCCGCTCGATCGTCCGCCGCCCTGCCGCGCTGCCCGGCTGGAGCTCCATTCGGGGCCGTATGGCCATAGTGCTGGCCGTTCCGACCTGTCTGCTGCTCGCCCTCACCGGGCTCGGCGTCGCCGACCGGGCCGCCGACTGGTCCGGCGCCCGGGACACCGAGGCTCATGTCGGGGTGCTGCTCCGGGTGCAGGGGCTGGTCCGGGAAGTGCAGCGGGAACGCGGGCTGACCAACGGGCTGTTGGGGGGTGAGAAGGGGTACCGGGACGACGTCGTCGCCCAACGGACCCGTACCGACCGGGCACGGGACGACTTAGGTGCCGCGCTCGACCAGGAGGGCGGTGCGCTCGTCTCCGCCCTGCGCGCGGCCGACGTTCCGCTCGCCGCCCTCGCCACCACGCGCGAGCACGTCGACGCCGGCACCGCCGACCGCGCCGCCACCCTGCGCACCTACACCAAGGCCGTCACGCGACTCATCGACGCCGAGTCGGCGGGTGTCCCGGCCGGTGACCGGCGTATCGCGCAGGGCGTGCAGGCCCTTCAGGCCCTCGCCCGGGCCACCGAGGCCGTCGCGCTCGAACGCGGCTCCCTCAACGGGGTGTTCGCGGCCGGGCGGTTCCGGTCAGGTGAGTACCTCGACTTCACGGAGGTCCGGGCCACCAGGGTGGCAGCACTGGAGCAGTTCAGGCAGCTGGCCGGTGAGGACGAGGAGTCCGCGCTCGACAACGCCTTCGGTACGGCCGGCGCGGGCCGGGTCGCCGGATACGAGGCTCGGGCCGAGCGAGGAGCCGGCGGGTCCGCTCTCGACGTGGTCCCTGCCCGCTGGTGGGCCGACATGACGACCCTCGTCGACGATCTGCACGGTGTGCAGAGGGCGGTCGGGGACGACGTCCGTGCGCGGGCCGCCGACGCCGGTTCCGCCGCCACCCGTCAGCTCGGCGGCTTCCTCGGTCTCGGGGTGCTGATCCTCGCCGTGGCCGTCGCACTGGCCGTCTTCTCGGCCCGCTCCATCACTCGGCCTCTCGGTGCCCTCGCCGACGAGGCGGACGCCGTCGCCGGGGCGCGGTTGCCCGAGGCCGTCCGGCGGATCCAGGAGGCCGACCCCGACATCCCGCACGCCGACGGGGCCGGGCGGCCCCGACTCCCCGGCGGCGCACGGGAGATCAGCCGGCTGGCCGCCGCACTGCGCAACGTCGAGGACACCGCCGTCGGTCTCGCCGCCGAGCAGGCCGTCCTGCGCCGCACCAGTACCGAGTCCCTCGCCAGCCTCGGACGCCGCAACCAGAGCCTCCTCAGCCGGCAGCTCGGCCTGATCACCACCCTGGAGAGCCAGGAACTCGACCCGGACGCTCTCGCCGAGCTCTTCGAACTCGACCACCTCGCCACGCGGATGCGCCGCAACGCCGAGTCCCTGCTGGTGCTCGCCGGCGAGGAGTCGCCGGCCCGGTCCTGGAAGGGCACGGTCGCCGTCACGGACGTGGTGCGGTCGGCCGTGGCGGAGGTCGAGCAGTATCAGAGGGTGGCCGCCGTGGACATCCAGCAGTGCGGCGTCCGCGGCCACTGCGTCGCCGAACTGTCCCATTTGCTCGCCGAGTTGGTGGAGAACGCGCTGATGTTCAGCCCGCCCAAGCAGCCCGTGGAGGTCTACGGCTGGCAGGACGGAGCCGAGTACTGCCTGGCCGTCGTGGACCGGGGGATCGGGATGACACCCGACCGCATGGCCGAGTCCAATACCGTTCTGTCCGGCAAGGGCGACTCCCTGCACACCACCCCGACCCGGTTCCTGGGCCACCACGTCGTCGGTGCCCTCGCCGTCCGCCTCGGCGCGCATGTCGAGCTCCGCCCCACCCAGGGCACGGGCGTCACCGCCTACGTCGCCCTGCCGGCCGCCCTGATCCAGGAACCCGCGTCAACTGCCCTCCTTCGCGGGTGACTTCAGCACCGCCTCCATCACCGCCCGCGCGATCGGCGCCGCGTCCCCGCCGCCGCTGATCTCGCCCCGGTCCGCGTCCGCGTCCTCCACCACCACCGCCACCGCGACCTTGGGCTCCAGATCACGGTCGCCCTTGGCCCAGGAGACGAACCAGGCGTACGGCGTGCCGGAGTTGCCCAGGCCGTGCTGGGCCGTGCCGGTCTTGCCGCCGACCGTCGCGCCCGGGATCCAGGCGCCGGTGCCGGTGCCCTCCCGCACCACGTCCACCATCAGCTCCTTCAGGAGCCTCGCGGTCGACGGCCGCATCGCCTGCCGGATCGGGCCCGAACCGGCCGTCGACACCGTCGCGCCGCTCGCCCGGGTCGTGCGCTCCACCAGATACGGCGACCGCACCTGGCCGCCGTTCGCCACGGCCGCCGCGACCATCGCCATCTGGAGCGGGGTGGCGCGCGTGTTGTACTGCCCGATCGACGACAGGGCGAGCTGGGACCGGTCCACCGTCGTGTCGAAGGTGCTCTCGGCGACCGAGTAGGGGATCTTCAGTTTCGCGTCGTTGAAGCCGAAGGCTCCTGCCGTGGTCGCCATCTGCTTCACCCCGACCTCGACCCCCAGGCGCGCGAACACCGTGTTGCACGACCACTCGAACGCCTTGCGCAACGGGACGTCCTCGCAGCCCTCGGACTCGTTCGTCAGCGACGTCCTGGTACCCGGCAGGCGGTACGGGTCGGGGGAGTCGGTCGGCTCGTCCAGGTCCTCGACCACGCCCGCGTCCAGTGCCGCGGCCGCCGTCACCACCTTGAAGGTCGAACCCGGCGGATACGTCTTGCGCACCGCCCGGTTGAGCATCGGCCGGTCCCCGTCCCGGTTCAGCGACGCCCAGGACCGGGTCACCGACGCGCCGTTCCCGGACAGGGCGGACGGGTCGTACGAGGGGGCCGAGACCAGCGCCAGGATCCGTCCCGTCGACGGCTCGATCGCCGCCACCGCGCCCTTGCGGCCCGCCAGCCCCTCGTACGCCGCCTCCTGCGCGGCCTTGCGCAGCGTGGTGACGACGTCGCCGCCGGGGTAGCGGTCCCGGGCGACGCCGTTCATGAGCGCGAAGGGCGACAGCAGCGGGTCCGTGCCCGCCAGCACGCCGTCCTCGGAGTGCTCCAGGAGCGTCGTGCCGTACTCCTGCGAGGCGAAGCCGGTGACGGGCGCGAACATCGGGCCGTTCGTGTACGTCCGCTCGTAGCGCAGGTGCTCGCCGGTGTCATGGGATCCGGTGACCGCTTCGCCGTCGACCAGGATGTCGCCGCGGGGTTGCCCGTAACGGGCGATCGTGGTGCGGCGGTTGGCGATGTTGTCGCCGTAGGACGGGGCCTCGAAGACCTGGATACGGGTGGCGTTGACGAGCAGCGCCACCAGCAGCAGGGCGCAGAAGAACGCGGCGTGCCGGATGTGCCGGGTCATCGGGCGGCCTCCGCGGGGGCGCCGGGTCCGGTCGGTACGGCGGCCTCCTCGGTCTTGGGAACGCCGAGCCGGCTGCGTGCACGGTCGCTCAGCCGGATCAGCAGCGCCACGATCGCCCAGTTGGTGACCACCGACGAGCCGCCCTGCGCCAGGAACGGCATCGCCATGCCGGTCAGCGGGATCAGGCCGGTCACGCCGCCCGCGATCACGAACACCTGGAGCGCCACGATCGAGGCGAGCCCGACCGCGAGCAGCCGGCCGAAGGGGTCGCGCAGGGCGAGGCCCGCCCGGTAGCCGCGCTCCACCAGCAGGCCGTAGAGCAGGAAGATCGCGGACAGGCCCGCCAGGCCCAGCTCCTCCCCGGCCGTCGCCAGGATGAAGTCCGACTTGGCCGCGAAGCCGATCAGGATCGAGTGGCCGAGGCCCAGTCCGGTGCCGAGCGGGCCGCCCGCCGCGAAGGCGAACAGCGACTGGGACAGCTGGTTGGGGCCCTCGCCCGCCGCGATCGACGCGAACGGATGCTGCCAGTCCTCGACCCTGCCGTGCACATGCGGCTCCAACTCCCCGACGGCCACCGCGCCGAGCGCCGCGAGCAGCAGGCCGAGCGCGATCCAGCCGGTGCGGCCGGTGGCGACGTAGAGGAGGACCACGAACAGGCCGAAGAAGAGGAGCGAGGTGCCCAGGTCGCGTTCCAGGATCAGGACGCCCACGCTCAGCAGCCAGATGGCGACGATCGGGCCGAGGACGCGCCCGGTGGGCAGCTGGAGTTTCTCGATGCCGAAGACCCGACGGCCCGTGTACGCCAGCGCGTTGCGGTTGGCGGCCAGGTACGCCGCGAAGAACACCGCGAGCAGCACCTTCGCGAACTCGCCGGGCTGGATGGAGAATCCGGCGATGCGGATCCAGATGCGGGCGCCGTTCACGGACGGGAAGAAGATCGGCAGGGTCAGCAGGACCAGTGCGGCGACGACACAGACGTAGGAGTAGCGCTGGAGCACGCGATGGTCGCGCAGGAGGAGGACCACCACGATGAACAGCGCCACTCCCAGCGTGGACCACACGAGTTGGGTGGGCGCCGCCCGGTCGCCCGGCGTCTCCAGGTCGAGCCGGTAGATCAGGACCAGGCCGAGGCCGTTGAGCAGCACCCCGATCGGCAGCAGCAGCGGGTCCGCGCAGGGGGCGCGCAGGCGTACGGCCAGATGCGCGACCAGCGCGAGTACGCCCAGTCCGGCGCCGTAGCCGGCGGCGCCGGGCGGGACGGTGCCGTTCTTGGCGAGGCCGACCGCACAGTAGCCGTACACGGAGAGCAGCACGGCCACGACGATGAGGGCCAGTTCGATGCCACGGCGCCGGGGGAGGGGTGCGGTGGGAGCGGGTGCGTCCGCTGCCACCAGGGTGGTTCCGGCCTTGGTCATGTCCGGAACCTACCCAAATAGTCCGTCTTGTGTGCCTAATGGCTCAGCACCAGCGCGGCGAGCGCCCGAGGGTGTCGATGAACCGGGCCGAGCCCCAGGCCCAGGTGCCGTCCGCGAGGAGGTACCAGGTGCGGTTGCCCTGGACGCTCTGCCCCTCGGTCTTGCAGAAGATCCTGACGATGTCCCCCTGGCGGACGACCCGGATCACCTGGCTGCCGCGGTTGGGTGCGCTGCGCAGCAGCAGCGTGCCTGCGGTGACGCGGCCGCGGGTGAAGCGCTGGCCCTGGTCTCCGCCCTGGCCCCCGTCCCCGCCGGATCCACCCCAGTCGCCACCCCCGTCTCCTCCTTCGGACCCGCCCCAGTCCTCGCCCTGGGACGCGCCGGAGTCCCCCTGGGACCCCCACTCGTCATCGGCGGCGGCGGGCGTTGCGGCAGCCGCTGCGGCGAGAAGGCCGGCGGCTATGGATATGGCGAGTCGGGATCGCAGGGCCATGTGTACCTCCAGGACAAAGGAACGAACCTGACTAACCGCCACATTAAGCAGCCAATCGGGCGTTTCGCTCGTCCTAATGGGCCATAGGAGAAGCAGCGCGGGGAGGAGCCGCGCCTACCGCAGGGCGAGTGTCGCGACCGCGCCGCCGTCCACCGCGTTGGCGAACGTCAGCCGCGCCCCCAACACCTCCGCCTGCCCGAGCGCGATGGTCAGCCCCAGCCCGTGCCCCTTGGAACCGCCCTCGGTACGAAACCGCTGCGGCCCGTGCTCGACGAGGTACTCCGGATAGCCGCCACCGTGATCCCGCACGGTGACTTCCGGCCCGTCCACCGTCAGGGACACCGGCCCGCGCCCGTGCTTGTGCGCATTGGCGACCAGATTCCCCAGCACCCGCTCCAGCCGCCGCCGATCCGTCTCCACCACGACGTCCCGCAGGACGACGACATCGGTCTCGGTGCCGGACGCCCGCACCACCCGCTCGGCCAGCGCCGCGAGCGGCTCGCTGTCCGGCTCGGAGCGCTCGCGCCCGCTGTCCAGCCGCGAGATCTCCAGCAGGTCCTCCGTCAGCGTGCGCAACGCGGACACCCGGTCCAGCACCAGCTCCGTCGGCCGCCCCGGCGGCAGCAGCTCGGCCGCCGCGTGCAGCCCGGTCAGCGGCGTGCGCAGCTCGTGCGCCACGTCCGCCGTGAACCGCTGCTCGGCGAGCAGCTTGCTCTGCAGCGAGGAGGCCATGGTGTCCAGCGCGGCGGCGACCGCGGCCACCTCGTCCGGCGGCCGGGTCGCGTCCCGGGTACGGGGGTCGTCCACCCGCGCGTCCAGATCGCCCCCGCTGATCCGCCGGGCCACCCGGGCGGTGGCGTGCAGCCGCCGGGTCACCCGCGTCACCGCGAACGCGCCCACCAGCACCGTCACCCCGATCGCCAGCGCGGACGACCACACGATCGCCCGGTCGAGGCCGTCGATGGTGCGGGCCTGCTGCGAGTAGTCCACCTCGACCGCCAGCGCCCGCTCGCCGTCCGCCGGTCCCGCCGCCCACATCGTCGGCCGGCCGCGGTGGTCGGCGACCATCGTGCCCCGCTCCCCGGCCACCGCCAGCTTCCGCAGCGACTCGGGCAGGTCCGGGGGGTCGAGGCCCACGCCGGGCTCGATGGGGTCCCCGGCCTCGAACGCCGCGGTCGCGTCCTCCAGCCGGGACAGCGCGAGGTCGCGGGCCTGGCCGACGGTCTGGTTGGTCACCGAGACATGCACGAGGATGCCGAGCAGCGCGGCGAGCGCACAGCACATCACCGTGATGAAGACGGCGGCCTTCACGGCGAGCGTGCCGGCCCACTGGGGGAGCGCGAGCCTCATGGCGTGCTCGCCGAGGGGGACAGGGAGGGGGCCGCGGACGGTGAAGGGGACGGGTGGGGCGTCTTCTTGCGGGGGCCGGTGCGCAGCATCTCGTCGTGCGTGAGCAGCATCGCCTTCTGGTCCGCGTCCCAGGTCCACTGCAGCCGGTACTCGTACCCGGCGACCTCGGACGGCGAACGGATGATCACCGACCGTCCGGCCAGCTCGACGCTGCTGATGGCGTCGTCCCAGCTCATCACCTGGACGAGCCGGTGCTTCTCGACGGTGTAGACGCGCACCGCGGTCGTCTTGCCGGGCATCAGCCGGAAGCCGACCGTGAGCTCGGGGCGCCCGTCGCCGGTCAGGTCCCGGAAGTAGGGCCGCAGCACCGGGCACCTCCCATGGCCGGCGCCGCCCGCGCAGTGCGCCATCAGACGGCCGGTCTCGCGGTACTGCGCGTCCTTGCCCTCGTAGTCCCCGGGGCTCTTGTCGAGCTCCCGCCGCACGACCGCCACCGGGTTCACGTCGTGGATGTCGTCCCCGGGGAGCATGACGCCCTTCACGACCTCCCGGTTCACCTCGCCGATCTCATAGGCCGGCCGGGACGCCGGCGTCAGCTGCGGCCAGAGTTTGTCCGGGCTGACCGCGGTCTCGGTCGGGCCGGAGCCCTGGAGTCCCCCGGCGTCACCGCAGGCCGTCGCCGCCGTCAGCAGCAGTGCGACCAGGGCACTGAGCGCGACGGTGCGCGTGAGGCGGGTGCGGGGCACGGTTCTCCTGGGGCTCATGGTGTTGTCGCCCGTACACCCTATTCGTACGGAAGTCCTTTTTGCGCACCCGGTGGGCGGACGGGCGAAGGGCTACTCGGCGAGCTCTTCCAGGAGCCGCGCGGTCGACAGTCCGGCTCGGAGGTAGTCGACGAACAGCTCGTTGTGCAGGGCCCACGGAGAGCGGCGGGAGCGTATCAGCCGGATCGCCTGCTCGGCGGAGTGGCTACGGCGGACCAGGGCGTGGGCGACGACCAGCCCCGAGCGGTTGTAGCCGTGATAGCAGCGCACGAGGACCCTGCGGCCCTCGTCCATGGCCTCGCACGCCGCCTGCGACAGGCGTATCACCCCCGCGAGCTGGGTGCCGTCCAGCGGCCCGTCCGGGATCGGCCAGACATGGTGCTCCACGCCGGGATCGGGTCCGTGTCCGGGCAGCCGCAGGAGCGTCTGCACGAGATCGAACTCGTCCCTGACGACCGCGAACTCCAGTTGCCCCGAGCGCCCCCGGAACTCGTGCCCGCCCATCCACAGGCCGGGCACGATCTCGCTCCACGGGCTGTCCGGAGCAGGTACGTCGGGTTGCTTCCTGCGGGTACGCAACAACGCCTCCCCAACCACCCCTAGGGCGGTCTGCCCAACTCCTCTCAAAGGTAACCGGGTTCTTGCCCCCGCAGCACCCCGCCTGTTCCCATGGTCATGGGGTGATGGTGCATGAACGGACTGCGCGTCATACCGACCTGGCGGCACGGCCAGGAACGGCTCTACGTCTGTCTCACGGACGGCCGCAACCTCGCCTGGTACGACCGTGAGGCGGGCCGGATCAACCTGCTCAGCGACGCGAGCAGAGAGGATGTGCTGGAGGCGCTCGGCCCCTTCATCACCGGCCCGGTGACGGTGGGGCCGCCCCCCGTCCCCACGCCCGCCGAGCTCGCCCGCCTGACCCTGCACCCCGACGACGACCTCGCGCCCAACCGCCCCGGCGAGGCGCTCCTCATCGCCCTGGACCGGGACCCGGGCCCCACGCACCGCCTGCGGCCGGACCCGCGGCGGCGGGCGCTGACCGCGGAGCAGACGGTCGGGGAGGCGCTGGACCGGCTGGACGGCGTGGGCTGGCACGCGCTGCACTCCGTGCCGCTGCCCGGCGGCGACCGCATCCATCACCTGGTGATCGGACCCGGCGGGCTGTTCGCGCTGCATGCGCTGTACGCCCGTAAGCAGAAGGTCACCGTCGCCGACCCGATGGTCGCCCTGGGCCGCCGCGAGGCGTACCCGCTGCTGCGCCGCGTCCGCGCCGACGCCGACCGCGCGTCGTACGCCCTGACCGCCGAGGTCCGCCCGGTCCTCGCCCTGGTCACCCCGGCCGACGTGACGATCACCGGGCCGCTTCGGGAGGTACGGGTCCTCAAGGACACGGAGGTGGAGGGCCTGGCCCGGACGGGCGGGGTGCTGAAGCCGGCGGATGTGGAGGCGCTGCATGCGATGGCCCGGGACCGGCGGGTCTGGGGCTGACGAGATCAGCCCCTGCGGCGTGGCGGTGCCCCCTGGCGGGGGCGCGAGGTCACGGCAGGCGGCCCGCCCGGTCGGGATCGAGGAGCGGGGCCAGCAGGTCGCCGTAGTCCTGCAGGCGTGGCGCGATGTCCGGGGCCATGAAACTCAGGGCCGTGGGGGAGTGGCAGTCCTCGACCTCGTCCCAGGTCACCGGCGCCGACACGGTCGGCTCGGGCCGGGCCCGCAGCGTGTAGGGCGTCGCCGTCGTCTTGCGCGCGGCGTTCTGGCTCCAGTCGACGAAGACCTTGCCCGGCCGCAGGCTCTTCGTCATCCGGTGGATCGCCAGCCGGGGCAGGGCCTTCTCGGCCTCCACGGCGAGTTCCTTGGCGTACTCGGTGGCCTGCGCCGACGGGGCGGGCCGGATGGCCGCGGCGAGATGCAGGCCCTTCGAGCCGGACGTCTTGGCGTACGCCTCGATGCCGTCGGCGGCCAGCCGCTCCCGCAGCCAGAGGGCGACCTCGCAGCACTCCACCACGCCGGCCGGTGACCCGGGGTCGAGGTCGAAGACCAGCCGGTCGGCCTCGCCGGGCGCGTCGATCACCCACTGGGGCGTATGGAACTCGGTGACGAGATTGGCGGCCCACATCAGACTCGCCAGGTCCTGCACGAACACCATCCGCGCCGGCCCCTCGACCCGGGGGACCTCGGCCGTGGTGACCCACTCGGGGGTGCCCGGCGGGACGTTCTTGGTGAAGAACACCTGCCCGTCCGGCCCGTCCGGGTAGCGCAGGAAGGACACCGGGCGGTCGCGCAGATGCGGCAGCAGGACGTCGGCGGTGGTCGCGTAGTAGTGCAGCACCTCGCCCTTGGTGAACCCGGTCGCCGGATACAGCACCTTCTCCAGGTTGCTGAGCGCGAGCCGCCGCCCCTCCACCTCTGTGATCGGCGTCATACGATGAGAATCACATGAAACCGGCCGGGACCGCCTCGAAAGGTGCTGAACGTGCGATCCATATGGAACGGCGCCATCTCTTTCGGCCTGGTCAGCATCCCGATCAAGGTGGTGAACGCGACCGAGAGCCACTCGATCTCCTTCCGCCAGATCCACACCGAGGACGGCGGCCGGATCCGGTACCGCAAGTTCTGCGAACTGGAGGACCGCGAGGTCAGCCAGGCCGAGATCGGCAAGGGCTACGAGGACGCCGACGGCTCGATGATCCCCATCACCGACGAGGACCTGGCCCAGCTGCCCATCCCGACCGCGAAGACGATCGAGATCGTGGCCTTCGTGCCGGGTGACCGGATCGACCCGCTCCAGATGGACGCGGCGTACTACCTCGCCGCGAGCGGCGCCCCGGCCGCCAAGCCGTACACCCTGCTGCGGGAGGCGCTCAAGCGCAGCAACAAGGTCGCCATCGCCAAGTTCGCCCTGCGCGGGCGTGAACGGCTCGGCATGCTCCGGGTCGTCGGCGACGCCATCGCCATGCACGGCCTGCTCTGGCCGGACGAGGTGCGGGCCCCGGAGGGCGTCGCCCCCGACACCGACGTCACCGTCCGTGACCAGGAACTCGACCTCGCGGACGCCCTGATGGACACCCTCGGCGAGGTCGACCTCGACGACCTGCACGACGAGTACCGCGAGGCCGTCGAGGAGGTCATCGCCGCGAAGGCGTCCGGCGAGGCCCTGCCCTCCCTCCCCGAGCCCGCGGCCGGCGGCAAGGTCCTCGACCTCATGGCGGCCCTGGAGAGCAGCGTCCGCGCCGCCAAGGAGTCCCGCGGCGAGGAGCCGGAGGAGGCCGCCGAGGTCAGACGCCTGCCCCAGCGCAAGTCGGCCCGAGCGGCCCCGAAGCAGACGGCGGGCAAGAAGTCGACGTCGGCGGCGAAGAAGACCGCGGCGAAGAAGACGACGGCCTCGGCGAAGAAGACGACATCGAAGACGGCATCGAAGTCGGCCTCGGCGTCGGCCTCGAAGGCGACGTCCAAGTCGGTCCAGGGCGCCAAGAAGTCGGCGGCGAAGAGCACGGCGAAGAAGGCGACGGCGAAGAAGACGACGTCACGCAAGCGCACGGCGTGAGCAGGAGGGGACCGGGGAGCGGCGCCGGGGCGCCGCCTCACAGCAGCTGCGCGGTGATGAACCCGACCAACTCCTCTTTCCGCGGGTTGAGATAGAAGTGGTTCCCCTCGAAGACCCGGACGTCCAGCCCCTCGGTCGTGACGTCCGACCACGCCGCGAGGTCCTCCACCGGGCACGCGGGATCGCCGTCGCCCCCGCAGGCCGTGACCGGAACTCCCAGTCGGTGCAGGCGCGTCGGGCGGTACGCCGCGAGGAGCCCGAAGTCCGCGCGCAGGGACGGCATGATCACGGTCCGCAGCGCGGGGTGTTCGTACAGCGCGGCGCCCTGCGGATCCAGTCTGCGCACGTGGTTCAGGATGTCGTCGTCGGTCGGGGCCGACCGCGGTGCCAGCTCCTGTGCGAGGCGTGGCCGGGTGCGGCCCGACACGAACAGCCGGGTGAGCGTGCGGCCGGGGACCTCCTCCAGCCGGCGGGCCACCTCGTACGCCACCGACGAACCCATGCTGTGGCCGAACAGCGCCAGCGGCAGGTCGTCGGCCGGCTCGTCCAGCAGGGCCGCCGTGATCGCGTCCGCCAGCTCGTCCATCGTGGTCGCACACGGCTCGGACAGGCGGTCCTGGCGGCCGGGGTACTGCACCGACAGGACCTCGACCTCCGGTGGTGTCAGCGTGGCCCAGTTGTGGAAGGTGCCGGCCGCTCCGCCCGCGTGCGGAAAGCACACCAGACGGATCTTCGCGGCGGGCGCGCGCACGCCCCTGAACCAGGGGGTGCGGATGTCGGGGACGGTCATGACTCCGCCTCGAACTCGGAGAGCAGCGCGTCCAGGGCGCCGTCCGCGGCGCCGTGCTCCTTGGTCTCGACGATGCGGGTCGTCATGTCCTTCAGGGTGATCGGTTCGAGGAACAGCTGGATCGGTACGTCGATGCCCAGCTCGTCGCGGAGCCGTCCGGCGAGATGCACGGCCGTCAGCGAGTCGCCGCCCGCCTCGAAGTACGTCCGCTCCAGGCCCGCGCGGCCGTCGAGATCCAGCGCCTCGATCACCAACTCGGCGACCCTGGACTCCAGTTCGCTCTCCGGCGCGGCTGCCGGGCCGTCGGGCGTCGTCCGAGCCACCGGGCTGCCCAACGTCAGCGCGCCATGACTCTCGCCCGCGAACGGGTACGCCGGCAGCCGCACCCGCCGCACACCGGCGTCGAGGGCCGGCCAGGTCACCTCCTCGCCCCTCAGCCACGCCTCGCCCAGAGGGTCCCGCGCCGTGTCCCGGTGGCCCTCGGCCAGTGCCGTGAGCTTGTCCGAGGCCTCCCGTGCGACGGCCGCCACGACGTAGGCGCGGACGGGCATCCCGACCCGGCCCGTGCGCAGGGTGTGTGCGACGTCGGCCAGGGACGGGGCGTCCGCCTCGCGCAGGCGCGCCGCCAACCGGGCGGCAACAAGGGCGAGTTGGGCGTCGGTGCGGGCCGACAGCGGCAGCACCGTCGGCTCGGCGGCGGCACTCGCGCCCGCCCCGCGCTGCGGCGCCTCCTGCACCACCACGTGCACGTTCGTGCCGCCGATGCCCACCGACGTCACGCCGGCCAGCCGGGGCAGGCCCATCCTGCCCGGCCAATCCCGCGCCTGCGTCACCAGCCGCAGCGGTGAGCCCTGGAGAGCGGTGACCGGGCTCGTGACGTCCACCGTCGGGGCCAGCGTCCCGTGCTCCAGCATCAGGATCGTCTTGATCAGCGCCGCCGCCCCGGCCGCCGCGTCCGCGTGCCCGATGTTCGACTTCACCGAGCCGAGGGCGATGTCGCCGCCGGAGCCGAACGCCGCGCTCGCCGCCTCCAGTTCGATCCGGTCCCCCAGCTCCGTACCGGTCCCGTGCGCCTCCAGGTACTGCGCCGCCGACGGCTCCAGCCCCGCCGCCGCCCACGCCTCGGTGATCGCGGCCGTCTGCTGGTCCACCCCCGGAGCGGTGAAGCCGACCTTGCCGGCGCCGTCGTTGGTGACCGCGGTGCCCCGGATCACCGCCCGCACCGGGTCGCCGTCGGCCAGCGCGTCCTCCAGCCGGCGCAGCACCAGCACGCCCACCCCGCTGCCCGGCACCGTGCCGGCCGCCTTCTCGTCGAAGGGGCGGCAGCGGCCGTCGGGCGAGAAGATCCCGCCCTGGTAGTGGACGTAGCCCTGCTTGCGCACGCTGCCGACGGCCACGCCGCCCGCGAGCGCCGCGTCGCACTCGCCGAGCAGGAGGGCCTGGACGGCGAGATGGACCGCCGTCAGCGAGGTCGAGCAGGCCGTCTGGACCGTCATGCTCGGCCCGTCCAGGCCCAGCCGGTAGGAGATCCAGGGCGCCAGGAACTCGCGGTCGGTGAGGATACGGACCTGAAGGGCGCCGATCGACGCCGCGAGGGCCGGGTCCGTGGCGGCGGCCAGGGAGTGCTCCGTCGGGCTGCCGC
The DNA here is from genome assembly GCF_045039535.1 of Streptomyces sp. NBC_01092. Classification (NCBI taxonomy): domain Bacteria; kingdom Bacillati; phylum Actinomycetota; class Actinomycetes; order Kitasatosporales; family Streptomycetaceae; genus Streptomyces; species Streptomyces sp. NBC_01092. Next base: position 7,197,075 of record NZ_CP108659.1, read on the forward strand.
CCACGTACACGCCGGTGCGGGACGGGGCGTCCAGCGGCGCGTACCCGGCGTCCTCCAGGGCGGCCCAGGCGCTCTCCAGCAGCACCCGGTGCTGTGGGTCGAGAGCCGCCGCCTCGGTGCGGTTGAAGCCGAAGAGCTCGGCCTCGAAGCGGTCCGCGTCCGCCAGATACCCGTGGGCGGGGACGTACGCGGGATTGCTCAGGTCGGCCGGGTCCGCCCCGTCGGCCAGCAGTTCCTTCTCGGTGAAGGCGGACACGGAGCAGACGCCGTCGCGCAGGTTGGCCCAGTACGTGTCCAGGTCGGGGGCGCCGGGAAAGCGCCCGCTCATCCCCACGACGGCCACCGCGGACTCAAGGTCGTACGGTGCGGCTTCCTCGGTCGTCATCGCGTCGTGCCCTTCCTGGAACGGAGTTTGTGCAGGGCCGCCCGGCGGTCGCTGCCGCGCCGGGCCGCCTCCTCGTGGGGTGCGCTCTGTTCGGCCGTACGGTCGAGATGGGCCGCCACGGCGGCGACCGTCGGATGCCGGAACAGGTCGATCAGGGTCAGGTCCCGGTACTCCGGGTGTTCCTGGAGCGCCGCGAGCACGGCCAGCAGCCGTACCGAATTGCCGCCCAGGTCGAAGAAGTTGTCGTGCGCGCCGACCCGGTCCAGGGTCAGCACCTGCTGCCAGACCCGGGCCACACGCTGCTCGGCCGCGCTGTCCGGGGCCGCGTACGACTCGCTCAGCCGGGGCCGCGAGGAGGGGGGTTCGGGCAGCCGGGACCGGTCGATCTTGCCGGAGCGGTTCAGCGGCAGCTCCGGCAGGCGCACGAAGACCTCCGGGACCATGTAGCCGGGGAGCCGTAGGGCGAGATGGGCACGCAGGGCCTCGTCCGAGGGGGTCGCGTCCTGCCCGACCACATAAGCCACCAGCCGCTGATCGGCGCCGTCCCCCCGCACCGCCGCCGCGGCCACCGTCACCTCGGGATGGTTCGCCAGCAGGGCCTCGATCTCGCCGAGTTCGATCCGGTAGCCGCGCAGCTTCACCTGCGAGTCGCTGCGGCCCAGGTAGTGCAGGACGCCTTGCGCGTCGACGCGGCACAGGTCGCCGGTGCGGTACATACGGCTGCCGGGCGGGCCGTACGGGTCGGCGACGAAGCGCTCGGACGTCATCCCGGGCCGGCCGATGTAGCCGCGGGCCAGGGTGGCGCCGGCGACGTAGAGCTCGCCGGTCACGCCGACCGGGGCCGGGCGCAGACGGCGGTCCAGGACGTAGGCGCGCGAGCCGGGCACCGCGTGGCCGATCACGACCGGCTCGCCGGGGCGCAGATCGGCCGTGGTCGAGTACACCGTGGCCTCGCTGGGGCCGTACGCGTTGACGATCCGGCGGCCCTCCTCGCCGAGCCGCTCGACCAGCTCGGCCGGGCACGCCTCGCCGCCGACCGCGAGGGTACGCAGCTCGGGCAGCGCGCCCGGGGAGCGGGGGAGCGTCATCGCGGCGGACGGCGGCAGGAAGACGTAGGTGATGCGGGAGTCCCGCAGCCGCGCCTGAAGCGCCTCGCCCAGCCGCTCGTCCTCCTGCGCGATGTGCAGCTCCGCGCCCGCGACCCAGGGGAAGAACAGGTCGGACACGGCGACGTCGAAGCCGAACGACACGAACTGCAGGACGCGGTCCGTCCCGGTCACCGGGAACACGGGCCGTACGTTCACCGCGAGGTTGTGCAGCGCCCGGTGCTCGACGGCCACGCCCTTGGGGACGCCGGTGGAGCCGGAGGTGTAGAGGACGTAGGCGAGGTCGCCGGGGGCGCACGTCGCGGGGGTGAACGCGGGCACCGTGTCCGGGTGCTCGTCCACGCGGAGTTCCGGTACGTCCGTCCCGGCCAGGCCCGTCGTCCGCGCCGCCGTCAGCAGCAGGGACGTGGCCGAGTTGGTGACCATGTAGGCGAGGCGGGCGGCGGGGTGTGCCGGGTCCAGTGGCACGTAGGCGCCCCCGGCGCGCAGCACCGCGAGGGCGGCGACGGCCATGTCGGCGCCTCGGGGGAGCAGGAGGCCTACGCGGTCGCCGCGGTGTACGCCTTGCTCGCGCAGGCGTGCTGCGAGGGTGTCGGCGCGGGTCAGCAGTTCGCGGTATGTCAGGCGCAGGTTGCCGCAGACCAGGGCGGTGGCCTCCGGCTGGGTGGCGGCGCGGTCCGCTACCAGGTCCGGAACCAAGGGTTCCGATGTGTGGCTGTCTGCGGGTCCGTCGTGGCTGGTCGCGCAGTTCCCCGCGCCCCTGAGCGGCGTCGCAGTCCCCTGCGTCAGCAAGCGCTCGCGCTCCTCGGACGGCACCATCTCCACCGTCGACATGCGCGCCTCCGGACGTTCCAGCAACCCCTCCAGCAGCGTCTCGAAGCAGGCCACCCACCGTCGTACCGTCTCCGCGTCGAACAGTGCGCTGCGGTAGATCAGATACGCGGCGAGATCCTCGCCCCACCGCTCCACCTGGAGGTGGAAGTCGAACTTCGCGGTGTCCAGGGCGACATGGAGGCGTTCGACCTCCGCACCCGCCAGGCTCAGCGTCAGTTCGGTGTCGTCGTCGTAGCCGAAGACCACCTGGACGACCGGGTCGTGGCTGATCTCGCGGGCCGGGGCGACCTCGTCGACGACCGCCTCGAAGGGGGCGTCCTGGTACGGCTGGGAGTCCAGCAGCGCGGTGCGCAGACGGTCGATCAGGTCGTGGTACGACGGGTCGCCGGACAGGTCGATCCGCAGGGCCAGGGTGTTGGTCAGCATGCCGACCATGTCCTGGAGTTCGGGGCGGTCCCGGCCGGAGACGGGAAAGCCGATCACCAGGTCCTCGGAGCCCGAGAGCCGGCTCACGAACGCGGCGTACGCGGCGAACACCGCCATGAACGGTGTGCCGCCGCGCGTCCGGGCCGTCTCGGCGATCCGCTCGCGCACCCGGGCCGGCAGCGTGAACCGCTCGGTGCCGCCCGCCGCCGTACGCACCGCCCCGCGCGGCCGGTCCAGCGGCAGCGCGACCGCCTCCGGGGCACCCCGAAGCCGCTCGGCCCAGTGCGCGACCGAGCCGGCGTACTCGCCCGCCGCCTGCCGCTCACGCTGCCAGGACGCGAAATCCGGGAACTGGAGCGGCAGTTCGGGCAGGGTGTGGGGCAGGCCCTTGGTCTCGTTCTCGTACCCGGCGGACAGCTCGCGCAGCAGCACACCCAGCGACCAGCCGTCGCAGACCAGATGGTGGGCGACGAGCAGGATGCGGTGGCTGCCGTCGGCCACGGCGTACAGCGTGCAGCGCAGGAGTGGGCCGGTCGCCACGTCGAAGGGGCGGGCCGCCTCCGCGTGCATCAGGGCCTCCACCTCGGCGACGGGCACGTCACGCTCCACGCGCGGCTCCACCTGCCCGGCGGTGGACACGATCTGGAGCGGCACCCCGTCGGGGCCGGTGCGCAGGACCGTGCGCAGTGACTCGTGCCGGGCGACGAGCGCGTCGAGTGCGCGCCCGAAGGCGGCCGCGTCGAACGGCCCGCGCACCACGAAAGCGGCCGGCACGTGGTAGGTCGCGGCGCCCGGATCCATGTGGTCCAGGACGAGCAGCCGGGCCTGCGCGTCCGAGGTCGGGAACTCGTACTCCTCGTACTCCTCGTACTCCTCGTACTCCCCGTAGTCCCCGTAGTCCCCGTAGTCCCCGACCGTGCCTATGTCGTCAGCGGCCATCTGCCTGTGCTCCATCCCCCGTGCGGTGTGCCAGTACGTTCTCCACGGCCGCGGCGATCTCGCCGACCGGCCCCGGGGTGAGCACATCGCTGTGCTCGCAGTCCAGTTCGTGCACGTCCACCCCTGCCGCGCAGCCCTGCCAGGCCGCGCGCTTCTCCTCGGTCGTCGCCTCCGAGGCGCGGGTGGCCGAGAAGAGGGTCACCCGGCCGTCGTACGGCGACGGCCGCCAGGCGCGGGCCATCTCGATGTACCGCTCCATGGCGCCGGCCAGCGCGCCGAGCCGCCGCTCGTCGAGGTCGGCGAGGAGCGCGCTGTGCGCGTGGAGGCGGGCGACGACCTCGGCCCGGTCCAGCGGGCCAGGCCCTGCCGGAGCCCCGGGCAGCGCGTTGCGCAGCAGGCTGCTCAGCGCCGCCTGCTCCACCACCGCCGGGTCCAGCGGCACCCGCGCCACCTCGGGCGGCTTCGGCATCGCGTCCACCACGGCGACGAGCGCGACCTCCTCGCCCGCCGCGCGCAGCCGCACCGCCAACTCATGCGCGAACGGCCCGCCGAAGGAACGCCCGAGCAGCAGATACGGCCCGTGCGGTCGCACCGCCCGGATGCGGGGCACATATTCCTCGGCCAACTCGCCCAGAGTGTGCGGAAGTTGCCCGCCGTGCAGCACCGGCGTCTGGAGCGCGTACACCGGCCGCCCGGGCGCGAGGTGCGGCAGCAGCGCCGCGTAGGCCCAGCCGAGCCCGAGCCCCGGGTGCAGGCAGAACAGCGGGGGCAGGTCGCCCTCGCGGCGCAGGGCGAGCAGCGGGGCGTACGCGTCCTCGGCGTCCCCGTCCGGCACCCCGGCGGCGAGGCGGGCGGCGAGCGCGCCCGGTGTCGGCGCCTCGAACAGCGTGGCGGGCGAGACCCGGGTACCGAGCTCGGCGTGGATGCTCGCGGTCAGACGCAGAGCGAGCAGCGAGTGGCCGCCGTGCGCGAAGAAGTCGCCGTCGGGGCCGATCGCGGCCACGCCGAGCGCCTGCGCGAACAGCGCGCACAGCCGCTGCTCACGCCCCGGCCGGGCGATCCGGCCGGGCCCCGCAAGCCCACGCTCCGCCTCGGGTTCGGGCAGCGCCGCCCGGTCGACCTTGCCGTGCGCGGTCAGCGGTACGGCGTCCAGGCGCGCCCACGCCGACGGCATCAGATGCGCGGGCAGCACACGCGCCGCATGCTCCCGCACCGGGCCCAGGTCGCCGCCCATGACGTAGGCGACGAGCCGCTTGCCGCCGTCGGGCCCGGGGCGCGCGGCGACCACGGCCCGCTCCACGCCGGGGCAGGCGGCCAGGGCGGCCTCCACCTCGCCGGGTTCGATCCGGAAGCCGCGCACCTTGACCTGGTCGTCGCCGCGGCCCACGAACTCCAGCTCGCCGCCGGGGAGCCGGCGCACCAGGTCGCCCGTGCGGTACATGCGGGTGCCGGGCGGCCCGTACGGGTCGGCGACGAAGCGCTCGGCACTGTGGCCCGGACGGTTCAGGTAGCCGTGGGCGAGCCCGCTGCCGGCGACGTACAACTCGCCGACCGCTCCGACCGGTACCGGGCGCAGGAGACGGTCGAGGACGTGGGCGCGGGAGTTGTCGAGCGCCCGGCCGATGGGCACGGACGCGCCGGCATCCCCCGTCACACAGTGGGCCGTGGCGAACACCGTGGTCTCGGTGGGCCCGTAGCCGTTGACCACCCGCGTGTCCGGGCAGTGCTCGCGCACCCGCCGCACCGCCTCGGGCGCGAGCACGTCCCCGCCCGCCCACACCTCACGCAGGGCGCCGAGCACCTCCGGCGCGATCTCCGCGACGGTGCGCAGGAGTTCGGCGGTGAGCCACAGGGCGGTGATCCGCGCCTCGGGCAGCAGCCTCTTGAGCAGGTCGGGGGTGACGGGTCCGGGCGGGGCGAGCACCACCGTGCCGCCGCCCAGCAGGGGCACCCACATTTCGTAGGTCGCGGCGTCGAAGGTGTGCGGACTGTGGAGGAGGACGCGCTCGTGCGCGCCGCCCGTAAACCGGGAGTCGGCGGCCAGTTCCACCACGGCCCGGTGCGGGGTGACGATGCCCTTGGGTTCGCCCGTGGAGCCCGAGGTGTACATCACGTACGCGGCGGATTCCGGATGCACGGCGGCCGGCGCCGGCGCGTCGGTGCCCTTCTCGTCGACGTCCAGCACCCGCACGCCCTCGGGCAGTCGCACGTCGCTCGCCGAGACCGCCACCCGCGCGTGCGCCGCGCCCACCAGCGCCGCCAGCCGCCCCGCCGGAGCCCCCGGATCCAGCGGCAGACAGCACGCGCCCGCCTTCAGCACCGCCAGCTGCGCGACCACCATGGACACGGACCGGGTCAGTGGCAGCGCGACGGTGTCGCCGGGCCGCACTCCCGCCTCCCGCAGCCGCCCCGCCAGGGCGTCGGACGCCGCGTCGAGACGGCCGTACGTCAGCACCTCGCCGTCGGACTCGACGGCCGGCGCGTCGGGTGTGCGGGCCACCTGCTCGGCGAAGCGCCCGGGGATGCCCGGCGCCCCGGACGCCGGACGCGTCGGGCCTTCGGCCAGGGCGAGCAGCCGGAGCCGCTCCTCTCGGGGGAGGACGTCGAGCCGGTCGGCCGGTATGCCGTGCGCGGACGTCAGCGCCTCGAAGGCGCGCACCAGGCGGGCACCGACCGTCGCGGCCGGGATGCCGCCGCGGCAGCTCACCCGCAGCAGCATCCGCTCCCCGGCGACGACGGCGACCGTCACCGGGTAGTGCGTCGCGTCCCGCGTCCCGACCAGCTCCACGGCCGGCGCGGCGCCCTCGGCGCGCGGGAAGTTCTCGAACGCCAGGACCGTGTCGAAGAGTTCGCCCGCCCCGGCCGCCCGCTGCACCTGGGACAGCCGTACATGGTGATACGGCGCCAGCAGCAGCTGCTCCCGCTGCACCCGGGCCAGCAGTTCGTCGACACCCTCGCCGGCCCGCAGCGCGATCCGCACCGGCAGCGTGTTGATGAACAGCCCCACCATCCGCTCGACGCCGGGCAGATCGTGCGGCCGCCCCGAGACGACCGCGCCGAAGACCAGGTCGTCGGCGCCGGTCATCCGGGCCAGCACCAGGGCCCAGGCGCTCTGCGCCACGGTGTTGACGGTGACGCCCGCGTCGGCCGCCCGCCGGGTCACCGCCGCCGTCAGCTCGGCGGTGAGCTCGACGTCGACCGTGTCCTCCGGGGCATTGGTGCCCCGCGGACCGTCCGGCGACAGCAGTGCGGGCCGCGGCAGACCGTCCAGCGCCTCCCGCCAGGCCGCCTGCGCACGCACTTGGTCCTGGCCCTTCAGCCACACCAGGTACTGCTTGAACGGCGCGGCGGGCGGCAGCTCGGCGCCGCCCGTCGTCAGCGCCTCGAGATCCCGCGCGAGCAACGGCAACGACCAGCCGTCCAACAGGATGTGATGCAGGGTCAGCAGCAGTTCGGCGCCCTCGTCGTGCCGGACCAGCGTGGCCCGTAGCAGCGGAGGGCGGGCCAGGTCGAAGCGACGGCCACGGTCCTCGGCCATGAGCCGGGCGAGGTCCGCCCGCGTCTCGTCCGGCGTGCGTCCGGTGCGGTCGAGCTCCGTCCACGGCGGCTGCACCGCCCGCGGGATCACCTGCACCGGCCGCTCGACCTGCTCGTGCCGGAAACACGCCCGCAGATTCGGGTGCCGCTCCAGCAGCCCGGCGACCCCGGCCCGCAGGGCCTCGCCGGTGACGCCGGGCGCGATCCGGAAGCGGGCCTGGACCAGATACGGGTCGGGCCGGTCCGGATCGCGCAGGGCGTGGAAGAGCAGGCCCTCCTGGGCGGGGGAGAGCGGCAGTACGTCCGCGATGCGGCCGCCCATCAGTCGTCCCCCTCGTCGTCCAGGTACAGGTCCAGGCCGTCCTCCAGCAGGGCGAGCTGGTCCGCGGACAGGTCGACCAGCGGGAAGTCGGAGCTGGTGTGGCCGCCCGCTCCGTCCCGGCGGGCGTGCGCGACCAGGACCTCGATCGCCTCGCACCACAGCCGCGCCAGCCGCAGCACGTCGTCCTCGCCGAGCACCCCGCGCGCGTACGAGAACCCGGCGCTCAGGCACAGCCGCCCGGCGCCCCGCTCCAGGACGACCGCGTCCACCTCCACGGCGTGCCCGAGCGGCAGCGCCTCGGCGGCCATACCGAGCAGTTCGCCGTCGGCCGTGTCGCCGCCGGAGAACCGGCCCAGGTAGTTGAACCGCAGATCGGGCACGGGCAGCAGGGCCAGCTTCGGGGCCGTGTCCGGGTTGTGGTGGCGCAGCAGCCCCCAGCCGAGGCCGCCCGCGGGGACCGACCGCAGCCGCTCCTTGATCTGCATGAGTGCCTCGCCGGCCGCGTCCCGTGCGGGCTGCCAGAAGTCCGCGCCGAGCGCGGCGCCCGCGTCCAGCCGGACCGGGTACTGGGTGGTGAACCAGCCGACGGTGCGCGAGACGTCGGCGGGCCGGGAGAGTCCCTCGCGGCCGTGGCCCTCCAGGTGGACCAACAGCCCGGTGCCCGTGCCCCGGTGCCGCAGCGCCGCGGCGGCCAGCGCGGTCAGCAGGACCGCGTCCGGGCCGCAGTGGAAGGCCTCCGTCACCTCGGACAGCGCCGCCTCGGTAACCTCCGGCGTCAGTTCCACGCTGAGCACACCGCGGCGCGCCCCGACACCCCGGCCGCCCGCGATCCGCGCGTCCGGGCCGTTCAACATCCCCTCCCACCAGGCCGACTCCACGCCGGCCCGCTCGGGCCGCACCGCCTCGTCCGCCAGCAGCCGCGCCCAGCGCGCGAAGGACGTGCCCGGCGCCTGCGGCAGCCGCTCCCCGGCCAGAGCGGCGGCCAGTTCGGGGCCGAGCAGCCGCCAGGACACCCCGTCCACCGCGAGGTGATGCACCGTCAGCAACAGCTGCCCCGGCCGCCCGGCGCCCTCGTCGAGCCAGGTGGCCCGCAGCATCTCGCCCTTCTCCGGGTCGAGCCGCACCGAGGCCGCCGTCGATTCGGCCACCTCCCGGGCATCGGCGCCGGCGGGCACCTCGACGCGCTCGACCACCACGTCGGGGACGGCCTCGGGAACCTCCAGCTCCCCCTCCACCAGCCGCATCCGCAACGCGCCGTGCCGCTCGACCAGCCCGCGCACGGCCGCCGCGACCCGCTGCGGGCCCACGCCCGACGGCACCGGGAACACCATCGACTGCGTGAACGCCGCCGCGTCCCCGCCCTGTTCGCGCCACCAGCGCATGACCGGCGTCAGCGGGAAACGCCCGGTGCCGGAGTCGTCGCCGAGATCCGCGGCCTCCCGTGCGGTCAGCGCGAGCGCGGCCGGCGTACGGGCCGTGAAGACCTCGCGCGGTGTGATGCCGAGCCCCGCACCCGACGCCCGCCCCGCCAGCTGGATCGCCATGATGCTGTCGCCGCCGAGCCGGAAGAAGTCGTCGTCGGCACCGACCCGTTCGACGCCCAGCACCTCCTGGAACAGGGCGCACAGCGTGACCTCGCGCACCCCCTCGGGGGCCCGCCCCTCGACGTCCGGCCGGCTTCCCGGCGCGGGCAGCGCCGCCCGGTCCAGCTTGCCGTTCGGCGCCAGCGGCAGCGCGTCCAGCACCATCACGTCGGCCGGCACCATGGCGGCGGGCAACCGCCCGGCGGCGTACGCCAGCAGCGCGTCCGGCGCGGGCTCCACGCCGTCGCCGCCTACGACGTACGCGACGAGCCGCGGCCTGCCCGGCCGGTCCTCGCGTACGACGGCCACCGCCCGCTCCACCGAGGGGTGCCCGGTGAGGACGGCGGCGATCTCGCCCGGCTCGATCCGCTGGCCCCGGATCTTCACCTGGTCGTCGGAGCGGCCCAGGTACTCCAGCGCGCCGTCGTCCCGGCGGCGGGCCAGGTCCCCGGTGCGGTACATGCGGGTGCCGGGCGCCCCGTACGGATCGGCGACGAACCGCTCGGCGGTCGCCCCCGCCCGGCCCAGGTAGCCGTACGCCACCGCGGGCCCCGCCAGATACAGCTCACCGCACACCCCCGGCGGCACCGGCCGCAGCCGCTCGTCGAGGACGTACGTGCGCGTGCCCGGCAGCGGGACGCCGATGGGCGGAGGCGTGCCGTCGCCGGTGAGCGGGCCGGAGACGGTGGCGGCCACCGTGTACTCGGTGGGCCCGTAGGCGTTGTGGAACCGGCGCCCGCCGACGGCCCAGCGGGCCACCAGCTCCGGCGGGCACGCCTCCGCGCCCACGGCCAGCGACCGCAGGTCCGGGTACTCCCCGGCGGGCAGGGTCGCCAGCACGGACGGCGGCAGCATCGTGGCGTTGATCCGCAGCCCGGTCAGGACATCGGCCAACCCCTGCCCGGCGAGCGGCCCGTCCGGAGCCACGACCAGCGTCCCGCCGGAACCGAACGCCATGCACATCTCGGCCACGGAGATGTCGAACGCGGGCGACCCGAGTTGCAGGACTCTGCCGCCCGGGGCCAACGCCATGGAGTCCACGAGACCGCGAGCGAGGGCGGCCAGGCCGGTGTGCGGGACGACGACGCCTTTGGGGCGGCCGGTGGAGCCGGAGGTGTGGATGACGTAGGCCGGGGTCGCCGGGTCCAATTCGGCGGGGAGTGCCGGGGGCGCCCCAAAGGGGCGCGGGGAACTGCGCGACCAGCCACCATGGCGCGGCAGACGATCCATAACATCTCGTGGCAATTCCAGCGAATTGCTCAACCTCAAGGTCGGCACATCCGTATCGACAGAGAGCCCCCGCTCCCCCACGACCACCAGCACCGGCTTCGCGTCCTCCAACGCCACCCGGATCCGCTCGGTCGGATAGTCCGGATCCACCGGCAGATAGGCGGCACCGGCCCGCTGCACAGCCAGCAACGCAGGCACCATCGCCGCGCCGCGTCCCAGCGCGAGGGCCACGACCTCCCCAGGCCCCGCACCATGTTCGGAGAACACCGCGGCCAACTGCTCGACCCGGTCGACGAGTTCGGCGTAGGTCAGCGCCGGCGCCGAGCCCTCCAGCGCCGGCGCGTCCGGCGTGCGGGCCGCCTGCCGGGCCACCAGGTCGGGCAGGGACAGCGGCTCGGGAGCGGCCGGGCCGAGGCCGAGCTCCAGCAGCCGCCTCCCGTCCGCCTCGGACAGAAGACCGACGTCGGCGAGGGGCACCTCGGGGTCGGCGGTGAAGCGGCGCAGCAGCTCCAGATAGGCGTCCGTCCAGTGCCGTACGGTGTCCGCGCCGAACAGGGCCGTACGGATCTCGAAGCTGCCGTCCATCGCGCCGTCGTCGGCGTCCCGGACGATGCCCACGAGGTCGTGCTCACCACCGGTGTGGATCCGCTCGGGCTCGCTGAACTCCCGCAGCGCGGCCACGCTGCGCTGCTGGGTGAGGTGCATGAACACCCACTGGAACAGCGGGGAGCGCCCGGCGCTGCGGTCGGGCGCGACCGTCGACACGATCCGGCCCACCGGCACGTCGGCGTTGGCCATCAGCTCGGGGAAGTCGGCCGCGAACCGGGACAGCACATCGGCGAAGGAGTCCCCGGGCCGGATCCGCCAACGGGTCGGGATGGCGTTCATGACGTACCCGATGACCCGCTCCAGGCCCTTGGCGGCCCGGTTGGCGGTCGGCGTGCCGAGCACCATGTCGTCGGCGCCGGTGAGGCGGTGCGCGAGGACCGCGAACGCCGCCATCAGGACGACGTAGACGGAGGCGCCGCGCTCGCGGGCCAGCGCCCGTACCGCCCGGGCGGTCGGGGCGTCCACCCGGAACGGGATCTGGGCGATCTCCTCCGAGGACCCCGCGCGGGCACCGGGCACGGTCAGCGGCCCCGGCGGCTCGGCGAGGTAGCGGCGCCAGAACGCCAGCCGCGCCTCGAAGACGCCGGCCGCCTCCAACTCGCCCTGCCAGGACGCGAAGTCGGCGTACTGGATCCGGGGCCGGGTCAGCGCGGGAGCCGTACCGGAGCGCGTCGCGCGGTGGGCCTCGGCGAACTCGGCCTGGAGCACGTCGAAGGACCACCAGTCGGCGATGACATGGTGCAGGCTCAGCATCAGCGTGCTCCGCCGGTCGTCGACCGTGACCAACCGGGCCCGCATCAGCGGTTCTCCGGCCAGGTCGAAGGGGCGGCGCCGGAAGGTCTCGAAGGCCTCGGCGATGGTGATGCCGGTGCCGCGCAGGTCCTCCCGCTCCAGCCGGAAGCGCTCCTCGGGCGGGAAGGTGACGGTGAGCGCTCCCGGTTCACCGTCGATGCGGGCCCGCAGGACGTCGTGGTTCCCGCGCACCAGCGTCAGCGCCGACTCCAGCAGGTCGGGGTCCATCGGGGCGTCGAAGTGGTAGGCACAGCACAGGTTGAGCGCCGCGGTGCCGGGATACAGCGACTCGTACACCCACAGGTCCTCCTGCGCCGGGCTGAGCCGCGCCGGGCCGTCCCCGTCGCGCGGCGGTACGACCGCCGGGATCAGCCCCGCCTGCCCGGACTCCACCAGCCGCCGCATCAGCCGGACCCGCTGCTCACCACTGAGCGCGCTGAACCGCTCGGCCATCGACGCGCCGGCCGCCCCCGTAGTCCCCGTCACGCCACGTCCTCCACGAGCTCGGCCAGTCGGTGCAGCCCCGCCAGTACCTCTTCGCGGCCGAGGCCGAAGTCCACGAAGCAGGCGACCTCGTCGCAGCCGAGCTCGCGCAGGTCGGCGAGCATCTTCCGGCAGGTCTCGGTGGAGCCGAGCAGGCTGCCCCAGGACAGATACCGGTGGAAGGCGAACTCGGCGAGCAGCGCGGTCTGTTCCTCGGTGAGCGCCGCCGTGGCCTTGTCGGCCGTACGGTTCGCCGTGGTCTGCCGGACATAGGAGCGCAGATACCGCTTCAGCGGCTCGGCGGTCAGCCGCCGCGCCTCCTCGTCGTCGGCGCCGACGAACGTGTGCGCCATCAGCGTCACCCGGCCGTGCGCGTCGGTGCCGCCCTGGTCGGGGGCGGCGGCGCAGACAGCCCGGTAGCGGCCGATCTTCTCGGCGAGTTCGTCCCGGCTCTGTCCGACGGTCGCCCCGAGCACCCCGGTCCGCAGACCTCCGGCCGCCTCCCAGGTCGCGGGGTTGCCGGAAGTGGTCAGCCACAGGGGCAGGGTGTCCTGCACGGGCCGCGGCTGCTGCCGGACGGTGACCGATTCACCGGTGCCGTCGGTGAACTCGGCCGCCTCGCCAGCCCACAGCCGCCGCAGCAGCGGGATGTCCCGCAGGGTCTGCTCGCGGCGGCCCTCGTAGTTGGCGGGCGCGAGCACGAAGTCGGCGGAGTGCCAGCCGGTGGCGGCCGACAGTCCGATCCGGCCGTGCGAGAGGTTGTCGACGACCGCCCAGTCCTCCGCGATCCGCAGCGGATGGTGCAGCGGCAGGATCACGCTGCCCGCCCGGATGTTGATCCGCTCGGTCGCCACCGCGAGCGCGGCGCTCAGCACCGGCGGGCTCGGGAACACCTGGCCCACCTGCTGGAAGTGCCGCTCGGGCGTCCAGATCGCGTGGAAGCCGAGCCGGTCCGCGGTCCGGGCTACGGTGAGGATGTCGTCGTAGGCCTCGCTGTGCCGAGGCGTGGCCCCCGTGTCCGCGGGGCTGTCGGCGCCGAAGAACATCACGCTCAGGTCCATGGCACCTCCTTCTGGCTGGTGTCGGTACGTCCGGCGCGGTCGGGCTGCCGGGGAACGCGCGGCCGGCGCGGGATGGGCGCCGGTGCCGTGGGAGCCTCGGCCGGCGCCCGCTCCAGCTCGGCGGCGAGAGCGGCGACGGTGGGAGAGGTGAACAGCTGGGCGGCGGTCACCGTGCGTCCGGCACCGGTGAGGCGGGCCGCGACCCGCACCGCGCGCAGGGAGTTGCCGCCGAGCCGGAAGAAGTCGTCGTGCGGGCCGACGCCGTCGACGCCGAGGACGTCGGACCACACGGCGGCGATCTCCCGGTGCAGGGCCGAGTCCGCCGGGGCGGCGTCGGCGCGGGCGGGGACGAGCACCGCGTCCCGGGCCGGGTCCGCGCGCCGGGGCGGCTCGGGCAGCGCGAGCCGGGACAGCGGCAGGTCCGGTGCGGCGACCGCCGCGCGCAGCGCCTCGACGACCGCGTCCGCCAGCCGTCCCACGAACTCCGGCTCCAGACACGAGGTCCGGTACTCGAAGACCAGCGTCATGCCGTCCGGCGCGCCCGACGGGCCGTGGTCGTCCGTCACGTCCACCAGCAGCTCGAACCGCGCCGCGCCGGTGCGCAGCGGCTCCACGCCGGTCGCGGCGCCGGGCAGGTCCACCTCGGCGCGGGCGTTGTTCTGCAACGCCAGCACCACCTCGGTGAACGGCTGCCGCCCCGGCGGGCGTACGGGACCCAGCGCGTCCACGACCTCCTCGAACGGCACGTCCTGGTGGGCGAAGGCGTTCAGCGCCGTCTCCCGGACCCGCGCGAGGAGCTGCCGCGCGGTCGGATCGCCGGAGGCGTCGGTGCGCAGCACCAGCATGTTGACGAAGAACCCGACGACGTCGTCCACCGTGCCGTCGTGCCCGCGCCCGGCGATCGGCGACCCGACCGCGAGATCCTCGCCCGCCCCCGCCCGGGCCAGCGCGGCGGCCAGGGCGGCGTGCAGCGCCATGAACAGCGTGGCGCCCTGCACCCGGGCCGTCTCGACGATCCGCGCGTGTTCGCCGGCGTCCAGCCGCCGTACGACGGTGTCGGCGTCCTGGCCTGGCAGGGCCGGGCGTCCGGGACGCCGGGGCAGCAGGGGGCCGCCGGGCGCCAGGTCGGCCAGGGCCTTGCGCCAGAAGGTGAGCTGCTGCGAGGCGAGTGATCCGGGATCGCCGGCCGAGCCGAGCCGCTCCCGCTGCCGGCGCGCGAAGCCGGCGTACGGGACGGGCAGCGGGGGCAGTTCCGGCGCGGATCCGGCGGCCCGGGCGGCGTAGGCGCGCGACAGGTCCCGGAAAAGCGGGGGCAGCGACCAGCCGTCGCCCGCGATGTGGTGCAGCACGAGCAGCAGCGCGTGTTCGCCCGGCCGGTCCGGGATGCTGAACAGCACGGCGTGCAGGGGCAGTTCGGCGCCCAGGTCGAAGCGGTGCCGGGCGGCCTCGGCGACGGCCTTCGCCAGCTCACCCGAGTCCACGTCGACCTGCCGCAGCTGCGGGAGGCCGTCGGCACCGTCGAGCACCCGCTGTCGCGGCTCGCCGTCGGTCTCCTCGAAGACGGTACGCAGCACCGCCTGCCGGGCCGCCACGTCCCCGAGGGCCGCCCGCAGCGCCGCCGGATCGACCTCGCCGCGCAGCCGCACCAGCACCGGCAGGGTGTAGGCGGTACCCGCGTCGACCCGGTCCAGGAACCACAGGCGGCGCTGGGCGTACGACAGGGGGAGTGAGCCGCCGTCCGGGAGAGGCGCGGTCGCGTCGGACCGACCGCTGCTCGCCGCCGTCTCCTCCACGTGCGGCACCAGCGCCGCCGGCGTCCGGCACTCGAACAGCGTCCGTACGCCGACCCGCGCGCCCAGCGTCAGCTGGATCCGGCCCAGCAGCCGGGCCACCATCAGCGAGTTGCCGCCGAGCGCGAAGAAGTCGTCCTCGGGGCCGACGGACGCGACCCCCAGCACCTCGGAGAACAGCCCGCACAGCGCTTCCTCGACCGCACCCGACGGCTGCCGCCCGGTCGCCGAGGCGAGCGAGCCGGTGACCGGGCCGGGCTCCGGCAGGGCCGCGCGGTCCAGCTTGCCGTTGGGGGTGAGGGGGAGGGCGTCCAGCAGGACGAAGGCCGCCGGGACCAGGTAGTCGGCCAGCAGGCGAGCCGCGTGCTCGCGCAACTCCCCTTCCGTGGGCGGCTGTCGCTCCCCGTCGCGCGGGACGACGTAGGCGACGAGCCGCTTGTCGCCCGTGGCGTCGGGCCGGGCGACCACGGCGGCCCGGACGACACCCGGATGGCGTGCCAGCACCGCCTCCACCTCGCCGGGCTCCACCCGGAACCCGCGGATCTTCACCTGGGCGTCGGCCCGCCCCAGATACTCCAGCACCCCGTCGGCCCTGCGCCGCACCAGATCCCCGGTGCGGTACATCCTCCGCCCCGCGGGCCCGTACGGGTCGGCCACGAACCGCTCGGCGGTCAGCTCCGGCCGGCCGCAGTAGCCGAGGGCGACACCCGCACCGGCGGCGTACAGCTCACCGCTCTCGCCGTCCGCGACGGGCCGCAGCCGCTCGTCCAGCACCCGGAGGCGTTTACCGGCGAGGGGGCGGCCGATCGGCACCGGCCGGCCGCCGCGCACCTCCTCGGCGGTGACCGGGTGGACGGTCAGGAAGACCATGCCCTCGACCGGGCCGTAGCCGTTGCTCAGCCGCAGCCCGGGGTGCCGCTCCAGGGCACGGGCCGCGTGCGCGGGCGACAACGGCTCGCCGCCGACGATCAGTTCGCGTACCGCGGCGAGGGCCCGCGGGTACTCGTCGACGACCACCTGGAACAGGGAGGCGGAGAGGTACAGGGAGGTGACGGGATGCCGTTCGACCAGAGCGGCCATCACCACCGGGTCGGGGCGCTGCCCCGGGTGCAGTACGCACAGGCCGCCGTTCAGGAGCGGACCCCACAGCTCCAGCGCGAACGCGTCCCAGGACACCGGGGAGCACTGCAACCACACCGCGCCGGCCCCGAAGGAGGCGAAGTCCTGCCCGGTCAGCGTCCCGGTGATCGCCGAGTGGGAGGCGACGATGCCCTTCGGGCGGCCCGTGGAGCCGGAGGTGAACATCACGCAGGCGGGGTCGTGCGGCCGTACCGCGACCTCGTCGTGTGCCGGCGCCGGGGTCTGCTCGGAGTCCTCCACTGCCACCGACTCGGCGGCGCTCACGGGCTGTTGGGCCCCGCGTCGGGAGACGACCACCCCGACCCCCGCGTCGGCCGCCATGCCACGCAGCCGCTCCGCCGGAAAGTCCGGGTCGAGCATCACATAGCCGGCACCGGCCTTGAGCGTGCCGAGCAGGGCCACCACCATCTCGGCGGACCGCTCCAGGTACACGCCCACCAGAGCCCCCGGCCGCACCCCGTGCCGCCGCAGTAACGCGGCCAACCGGTCGGCACGCGTGTCGAGTTCGGCGTACGTCAGCCGTTCGTCGCCGTGCACCAGCGCGGTCGCCGCCGGTGTCCGCCGAGCCTGTTGTGCGAAGAGTTCATGTACACCGTGCAACGCCCCCGTTGCTCCCATGTCAGGCGTCTGCGCCCGTGGGGGCGGGACATATGTCCGTCCAGTGCTCCTCGACGTAGGCGAGGCAGTCGGCACGGCTGCTCGCGCTCAGCGCCACGTCCCACCCGTCCGGCACGGTGATCCCGTCGGGCCAGAGCGAGAACTGGCCCTCGGTGTTGCTGAGGACGAGATAGGTCCCGTTCTCGTCCTCGAACGGATTGGTGGTCATGGTCAGCCCTCCACGAGTGCTTTGTTCTCGGGGTTGTCGGGTTTGTCGGTGTTTTCCGCGGCCTCGGGATCGCCGGGCCGGGCGGAGTCGTCAGCGTCGGCGTCGGGATCGCCGGGCCGGGCAGAGTCGTCGTCTTCGACGTCGGGGGAGTCGTCCGCGGCGTCGGGCAGCAGCGTGTCGATCTCGCGCACCGTGCGCCGCGACATGCCGAGCACCGCGACCGTGATGCCGCACAGGCCCGCGATGAGCAGCATGGCGGCCATACCGCTGCCCGGCCCGTCCCCCAGGACCGGCCCCAGCACCACGAAGATCCCGGCGCCGTCCGCGGCCTGCGGTTCGAAGACGTGGTCGGCGAGCGGGCCGGAGACCGCGGTGGCCAGCGGGACGGAGAGCTGCGACAGGAACATCACCGCGCCGAAGACCCGGCCGTGCCACTCCTGGGGAACCTTGGTCTGCACGATCGCCTGCATCGTGCCGTTGATCATCGGCATCAACGCCGCGCCCACGAGGATGGCCGCGCACCAGCCGACCACCCCGCCCGCGAGCGCCATCGCCACCTGGGCGGACAGACACATGCCGATGATCCCGAGCAGCATGCCCCGGGCCCGGTTCTTCGGCCCGCTCCAGGCCGCCATCAGCAGCCCGCCCGCGACCCCGCCGACGCCGATCGCGGTGTTGACGCTCGCCAGCGCCGAGGTCTCGCCGCCGGACCGGGCCAGCACCATGGGCTGTACGGCCGCGAAGCCGAACACCATGACCAGGTTGACGAAACAGAAGGCCAGCAGCAGATCGCGCAGGCTCGGCAACCGGAACAGGAAGCGCATCCCCTCGACGGCCTCCGCGACGAGCTTCCCCCGCGGGCCGCCCGCCTTCGCCCCGGGACCGGTGTCCCCGCGCATCCGTACGACCCGGATCGCGGCCAGCGCGAGGGCGAAGCTCACCAGGTCGGCGACGATGATGAAGCCGAGCCCGGAGAACGTCACCAACAGCCCGCCCAGCGCCGGACCGCCGACGTCCGCGGTGCTCTTGGCGCTCGCGAGCAGGCTGTTCGCCCGCTGCAGTTGGTTCTTGTCCACCAGCAGCGGCACGGCGGCGCCCAGCGCCGGGAACTGGAAGGCGGCGGCGCAGCCGAGCAGCATGACCGCCCCGTAGACCTCCCAGGTGCTCAGCCCGCCGGTGAAGTGCAGCACGCCGAGCAGCGCCACGATCAGCAGCCCGCCACCGTCCGCGAGTTGGAGCGCCGTACGCCGTCTGACGCGGTCGACGAAGGCCCCGGCGAGCGGGCTCAGCAGCACCTGGGGGAGCAGCGCGCACAGCGACAGCGTGGTGAGCGCGGTCGCCCGGCCGGTGGCCGACCAGGTCTCGAAGACGAAGGCGAACCGCAGGACGGAGTTGCCGACCAGGGATATCGCCTGCCCGCTCCAGACGAGCATGAAGGGACCCATACCGGTGAACCGGCCGGTCCTTCCCCCGTCGTGCGCGGTGTCGTCCTGCGAACGCGCCACATCGGCCACGTGCGTACCCCCGTCGAATGTGGCTTCCGATGGAGAACCCTAGTTCGAAAGTGGCTCGCCGCACATCCCCGATCATGAAAGGCGTCCGAGAAGCCCTCACGGACGGGCCGTCACGACCGTGAGGGCCGCCCGCTGACAAGCGCCGCACCGGGAACCGCACAGTCAACTCGTAGGCACCTACGAACAATTGACGACACAACGACATTCGGGACGTCCCGGACGAGAGGTGCTCTCCCCGGACACCGCAGCCGCCTTCCAGCAGCGGATCCCCCGCACGCCGTCCCCGTCAAGAGTGCCAATCGCCCGGTCGTTGACGGATGGACTGGCCCGACCAACTGCCCCGTCCCTAGGATGTGTTGTCGGCGAGGTGATCTCCTCGGCCGTCCTGCCCCTGGGGGAAGCCATGGAGCCTGGAAAGCAGCTGTCCACGTCCATCGATGCCACGGTCCCCACGGCCGCGCGCATGTACGACCACTACCTCGGAGGCAAGGACAACTACGCCTCGGACCGAGCCGCCTGCGAGGAGCTGGACAAGGTCGTCCCGAGCACCCGGGCGCTCGCGCTGAACAACCGGCGCTTCCTCCAGCGGGTCGTCGGCACGCTGGCCGGCGACTACGGCATCCGCCAGTTCCTGGACCACGGCTCCGGCCTGCCCACCCAGAACAACGTCCACCAGGTCGCGCAGGCCGTCGACCCCGCCTCGCGCGTGGTGTACGTCGACAACGACCCGATGGTCCTGGTCCACGGCCGCGCCCTGCTGGACCAGAACGACCACACCGCCGTCATCCACGCCGACATGCGTGAGACGGACCAGATCTTCTCCCACCCGGACACCGAGCGCCTGATCGACTTCTCGCAGCCGGTGGCGGTGCTGTTCAACTCGGTGTTCCACTGCATCCCCGACGACGAGGCCAACGGCCCGCTCGCCGTGGCCCGCCGGGTACGCGAGCACCTCGCGCCCGGCAGCTTCATGGTGATGTGCCAGCTGGTCAGCGAGGACCCCGAGGTCCGAAAGTTCGTCACCGACTTCAT
Organism: Streptomyces sp. NBC_01092; assembly: GCF_045039535.1. Classification (NCBI taxonomy): domain Bacteria; kingdom Bacillati; phylum Actinomycetota; class Actinomycetes; order Kitasatosporales; family Streptomycetaceae; genus Streptomyces; species Streptomyces sp. NBC_01092. Next base: position 7,216,684 of record NZ_CP108659.1, read on the forward strand.
GGACCAGGCGACCCAGGGCCACTGGGGCCGGGTGCGCCAGGAGGCCGACGTCGCGGAGTACTTCGAAGGTCTGGAGATCCTCGAACCGGGTCTGGTGGAGGTCTCCACCTGGCGCCCCGACACCGAGGTGGCGCCGCGTCAGCTCACCCAGGAGTGGATCGAGTTCGGCGGCGTGGGCCGACTGCCGTAGGGACCGGACGGAGGGGGAGCGGCGTCACCGCCGCTCCCGGGCCGGACCCCGCTAGGCGTACCGCTTCATCGTCTCGCGCAGCCGCTCCAGCGATTCGCGCGGGTTGAGGGCCTCGTCACCCAGCCGGTCCAGGGCCAGGCGGTACTCCTCGGTCTCGTCGCGGTCCTCCAGGAAGGCCGCGCTCTTGATGTGCTCCAGATAGACGATGTCGGACAGATCGACGCCGCCGAACCGGAGATAGGTGACCGGCATGGCGGGTGCCGAGGCGTTGGTGGCGTCCAGGGGCACGATCTGCACGGTCACATGGGGCCGCTGGGCCATCTCCACGAGGTGCTCCAGCTGCGCCCGCATCACCTCACGGCTGCCCAGGACACGCAGCAGCACCGACTCGTCGACGATCGCCCACAGCTGAGGCGCGTCCGGGCGGTGCAGCAGCTCCCGCCGACGCATCCGCAGCTCCACACGCCGCTGCAGCTCGCGCGCCGGCGCGTTCGGCAGTCCGCGCTCCACCACGGCCCGGGTGTAGTCCTCGGTCTGCAACAGGCCGGGAACATACTGCAGTTCAAAGGTACGGATGGCCGTCGCGGCCTCCTGCAGCCCGACCAGCCGGTCGAACCATTCCGGCATCAGCCGCTTGTCATAGCGCTGCCACCAACCCGGCTCACCGGCACGGCGCAGCAACTGCAGCAGTACCGACGCCTCGAACTCCGCGGCGCGGTAGTGCTCCAGCAGGGTCCGTACGTCCGCCTCCGTGGGCGGCCGACGGCCCTTGCCCGCCTCGATGCGCGACAGCTTGGCAGGACTGAAGCCCACGGCACGCGCCGCCTGGTCCTGGGACAGACCGAGGTCTTCGCGAATACCGGCCAACTGGACGCCGACCAGCATCTTCAGCAAGGTCGGCGCGGGCTCGGTCCGGTCCAGATAGGGTTCGAGGCGGGAGATGCGAGGTGACTCGGCGGACATCCTGACTCCCTGTAGACCGGCATACGACAGACCGCATTATCGCATCCCGCCGCCCCGCGCCGCCGGAACCGCGAGAAGTGGAAGCGTCAACTTCCGCTTGCAGAGGGCGTTTCGCCCCTCGCCGGTCGCGCGGTCCCGGGCAGGCGCCGGTCTCATGCGAGGTGGTCGCATCTCATGCGGGGTGGTCGCATCTCACGCGAGGTGGTCGAACTCTCCCTCCTTCGCGCCCGCCAGGAAGGCCGTGATCTCGGCGGGGGTGTAGACGAGGGCCGGTCCGTCGGGATGGCGGGAGTTGCGCATCGCGACACTCCCATCGCCCAGGGCGGCCACTTCGACGCAGTTGCCCTCGGCATTGCTGTGCCGGCTCTTGATCCAGCGGACGTCCAACGAGCTTGCCCGCACGCCGTTCTGCGCTGTTGGCACTGCACTCTCCTTGCTCACGTTCCGCCACGCATGCGTCCCGACGCCTCAGCGGACCCGGGCCGCACCACGTGCTCTGCGTCGACACCCTCGCGCAATTTCCCGTGAAATTGCACGGAGGCGCCGTCGGCGTGGATAATAGCCCTTGGCGTCAAGTGCAGTGGGGACGCCCCGTCCTGACCGTGTATCAGGGGAGACGTTGTGTCCTTACCTGCGTACGAAGGGCTCCGACTGGCCCATGACGCTGCGTCACCTGCGGGGTTGACCGCGACGCCGGAACCGCACCCCGCCACCCCGCGCACCTCGCCCCGCTCCGCCGTCCTGCGCCTGGCCGGCGCCGAACGGGGCTGCGGTCAGGCCCGCGACTTCGTCCGTCGCACGCTGACCGGCTGGGAACTCGACCACTGCGGCCCCGACGCCCTGACGGTGGTCACCGAACTGCTGGCCAACGCGGTACTGCACGCCACGGCCCACCGGCCGGACCCGGGCTCCGCCCGTGGCTCCGCCCCGGACGACGCCGAGATCTGGCTCCGACTCAGCCTCCGCCGCCACGCCCACCTGGTCTGCTCGGTCAGCGACCCGAGCGACCACCCACCCGTGTACCCGCACACCAGCGACCCCTTTGACGAACACGGGCGCGGGCTGCGCATCATCGACGCCCTGTCCGAGCACTGGGGCTGGACCCGACGGCACCCGATGGGCAAGACGGTCTGGGCGATGCTCCCGACCGCGGACCGGGCCTGACCCCTCACGGCAGGGCCGCGCTGCATCCGCAAATGTGCGCCCGCACGCGAACATTTGGGTAAGTGCCCGAATAGCCCGCCATATATGGGACGCATACGCCGCACTTCGCCGGCGGTGTAACACACTCACGTTCGTCTGACGCAGAACCAGGCAGAAGAAGTCATCGTGCAGAATCCGAATCCCGGCACAGCGCGGTGGCCAGTCGCCCCTGCCAACGCGTCAGATCGGATTTCTCGTGAACACCGACCCGGTATCCGGATACCAGTCGTACGACCAGCACACCCCTCAGGGCCGCCCCGCGCGCAACCAGGACACCGCACGGAGAGCGGCCCTGACGATCTGCACGATCGCCGACGTCTCGGCCGGTCTCCTCGGCCTGTGGATCGTGCTGTACCTGCTCGACGCGAACCAGGGCAACGCTTTCGTGGCGATCGTGCACGAGTCGGCGGACCTGCTCTCCGGATGGGCACGGGACATTTTCACGATGGACACAGAGGGCCTACGGGTCGTCCTCAATTGCGGCCTTCCGGCAGTCCTGTATTTGCTCCTCGGGCACGGAATTGCCGCCCGCCTGAACAGGGCCTGACGGCAATACCCAGCGGAAGGACACCCCAGTGACACGCACTCCCACCGAAAACGATCACCTGCCCATCTATGAAGACCTGGTGCGCGAACGCGGAGACGCGGTAACGGAAGCGCAGATAGCAGCCGCACACACCCAACACCAGGCAGCGGAACTGCTGAGCGACGGGGGCCCGGGTGGCTGGGACGGCCGGCCGGGGCACGCCGGGCAGGCCCGTCACCGGTAGGTGTTCGGGCCGAAGGCGGGGACCGGGCGGCCAGGCCCGTCACCGGTAGGTGGGGCGTTCGGGCCGAGGGCGGGGACCGGGTGGGCAGGCCGGATGTGACGCACACGCGGCCACAGACTCGGGACCTGGCACCCGTCCCTGGCCTTCCGGCAAGGCGACCACTGACAAGCGGCGGCACCCGCCCGCACATACGCGAAGACCCCGCACTCAGCGAACTCGCTGGTGGCGGGGTCTTTAGGCACCTCATAAAGGGTGCCCCCGGCAGGATTCGAACCTGCGCACACGGCTCCGGAGGCCGTTGCTCTATCCCCTGAGCTACGGGGGCGTGTCGGGCGCCTTGCTTGGCGGCGACGGGTAGAACCCTACCAGCTTCGGTGGGGTGTTCATGAACCGGTTTACGGGGCCCCCGCACCCGGTGCGACCTGGGGTGGGTCGCCCGCAGGGGGTGGAAGTCGGGAAAACCCGGACGCGGTGGCCGGTCCGGACCTACTCTCGAGTTGTGCCAGGCGCTTTTGGCCGGGTCCTTGTTGTGGACGACAACAAGGTCATCCGGCAGCTGATCAGGGTCAATCTCGAGCTGGAGGGGCTCGAGGTGGTGACCGCGGCCGATGGTGCCGAGTGTCTGGATGTCGTCCACCAGGTGCGGCCCGACGTGGTCACCCTGGATGTGGTCATGCCGCGGCTGGACGGGCTTCGGACCGCCGCGGTGCTGCGCGCCGATCCCCGTACCCGCGATCTTCCTCTCGCCATCGTCAGCGCCTGTACCCAGTACGAGGTCGACGGCGGCCTGGACATCGGTGTCGACGCCTTCCTCGCCAAGCCCTTCGAGCCCGCCGAACTCATCAGCCTCGTACGGCGGTTGATCGAGCGCAAGCGCAGCCGGGAGTCCGAGGTTGACGTCGACGGCCGGGATGCCGGCGACGCCGTGTTCGGGGGAGTCCTGGGAGCAGGAGAGGCAGCGGGGCGGACCGGAGGCTGAAGCTCGGGTCGGCAGCCGCAGCTCGCCGCTCAGGCGCCGGGACCGGCAAGCCAAGCTCCCGATATCGGCAGCGCGCGCTCCCGACCTCCGCGCTCAAGCTCGGCCGGGACCGGCAGGCCAAGCTCCCGACAGCGGCGGCGTGCGCTCCCGACCTCGACGCTCAAGCTCCGCCGGGACCGGCAAGCCAAGCCCCCAGTAGCGGCAGCGTGCGCTCCAGACCTCGGCGCCCACGCCCGTCCACATCCCGAAACCCACCCCAAACCCGTTCGCATACCCACCCCCCTCCTCCCCTACGCTTGTCCCGTGACCCCCGTCGAGCTCTCCCGTTCCGTGCTGTGCGCGGTGCGTCGTGCTGTCGACGAAGGGGAACTGGCCGTCGCCGTGCCCGAGCGGGCCGTGGTCACCGTGCCGGGGCCCGGTGGGTGTGGGGACTACGCCACCAACATCGCCCTTCAGCTGGCCCGCCCGGCAGGGCAGCCCGCCCTGCGCGTCGCCGAGATTCTGCGGCCGCACCTCGCGGGCGTGCACGGTGTCGCCGACGTCGTCGTCACCGGGCCCGGCTTCCTGAACATCAGCCTCGGCGCCGCCGCGCCCGTCGCCCTCGTCGAGGAGATCCTTCGGCGCGGCGAACGGTACGGGTACGCCCATGGCCCCTCCGCGGACTTCGTGCCGCTGTCCTGTCCCCGCGAGGTCCGGGCCGTCGTCGTGATGGACGCCCTCGCCCGGATCCTGCGCTCACAGGGCGCCGCGGTCCGCACCCGCTGCGAGGCCGAGCTCCCGTCGGAGTGGGCCGACATCCTGGGCGTACGGGTCGACGCGCAGCCCGCGCGGCAGCACCCCGTCCTGCCCCACTACACCGTCCGTCCGGTCCCCGCCCCGGTCGACCCCCTCCCTCTCGGACGCGACGCCGCCCGCTGGGCGCTGCTCCACCCCGCCGACCACGACCGGCCCCGTATCACCGACGACCACCTCGTCCAGCGCGAGAGCAACCCTCTCTTCCGCGTCCGCTACGCCCACGCCCGCACCCGGGCCCTCAGCCGCAACGCCGCCGACCTGGGATTCCACGCCGAGCCCGAGTCTCTGGGGGAGGCCGACGAGCCATCGGCTCCCTCATCCATGGAGCACGTGCACCACCTGCTCGCCTCCCTCGCCGACCACCCCCGCGTCCTGGCCCAGTCGGCCGCCGATCGCGCTCCCGACCGTCTCGCCCGGCACCTCGTCAGCGTCGCCGATGCCGCTGCGCCCCTCCTGCCCGCCGTCCTTCCCCGCGGTGCGGAGAAACCCTCGGCCACCCACCGTGCCCGGCTCGCGCTTGCCGAAGCCGCCGGGACGGTGCTGGCCGGTGGCCTGTCCCTGCTCGGCATCGACGCACCCGATCACCTCTGAGAGAGCCCAAGACAGTCATGAGCCGTTCCGCACATCCCGCCGGGCCCCGCCACGCCGACGTCCTTCCCGAGGGCCACTACTCCGCGCCGCCCGCCGACCTCAACGCCCTCGACGCGAAGGTGTGGGCGCAGACCGTCGCCCGTGACACCGAAGGCGTCGTCACCGTCGGCGGTGTCGACGTGAAGACCCTCGCCGAACAGCACGGCACCCCCGCCTACTTCGTCGACGAGGCCGACTTCCGCTCCCGGGCCCGGGCCTGGCGCAGCGCCTTCGGTTCCGACGCCGACGTCTTCTACGCCGGCAAGGCGTTCCTGTCCCGTGCCGTCGTGCGGTGGCTGCACGAGGAGGGGCTCAACCTCGACGTCTGCTCCGGTGGCGAGCTCGCCACCGCCCTCTCCGCCGGGATGCCCGCCGACCGCATCGCCTTCCACGGCAACAACAAGTCCGTCGAGGAGATCGAGCGGGCCATCCGCGCCGGCGTCGGACGGATCGTCCTCGACTCCTTCCAGGAGATCGTCCGCGTCGCGCACATCGCCCGGGAGCTCGGCAAGCGCCAGCGCGTCCAGATCCGTATCACCGTCGGGGTGGAAGCGCACACGCACGAGTTCATCGCCACCGCTCACGAGGACCAGAAGTTCGGCATTCCGCTCGCCGGGGGGCAGGCCGCCGAGGCCGTGCGAAGGGCCCTCCAGCTCGACGGGCTCGAACTCATCGGGATCCACTCGCACATCGGGTCGCAGATCTTCGACATGTCCGGCTTCGAGGTCGCCGCGCATCGGGTCGTCGGGTTGCTGAAGGACATCCGTGACGAGCACGGTGTCGAGCTTCCCGAGATCGACCTCGGGGGCGGGCTCGGTATCGCCTACACCAGCGACGACGATCCCCGCGAACCGCACGAGATCGCCAAGGCGCTCACCGAGATCGTCACCCGTGAGTGCGAGGGCGCCAAGCTGCGCACCCCGCGCATCTCCGTCGAGCCGGGGCGCGCCATCGTCGGGCCCACCGCCTTCACGCTCTACGAGGTCGGCACCATCAAGCCCCTCGACGGGCTGCGGACGTATGTCTCCGTGGACGGCGGCATGTCCGACAACATCCGTACGGCGCTGTACGACGCCGAGTACAGCGTCGCCCTCGTGTCCCGGACGAGCGACGCCGCGCCGATGCTCGCCCGTGTCGTCGGCAAGCACTGCGAGAGCGGGGACATCGTCGTGAAGGACGCGTTCCTTCCCGCCGACCTGGCACCGGGTGACCTCATCGCCGTACCGGCGACGGGTGCCTACTGCCGGTCCATGGCCAGCAACTACAACCACGTGCTCCGGCCGCCGGTCGTCGCCGTGCACGACGGCGAGTCCCGGGTGATCGTCCGCCGGGAGACGGAGGAGGACCTCCTCCGTCTCGACGTCGGGTAGCCCCGAACGACAAAAAAGCCCGGGGTGGAAGATCTCCTGTCTTCCGGCCCCGTAAAAATGAAATAGATGTCTCACGATCCGGACGAAGGGCAGAAAGTCCCGTCCGGTGAGTGAGACTGGTGCAACCGTAGACGGTATGAGGAAACGAGGTCGGATGATGCGTACGCATCCGCTGAAGGTGGCGCTGCTGGGCTGTGGAGTGGTCGGCTCAGAGGTGGCGCGCATCATGACGACGCACGCCGCCGACCTCGCCGCCCGCATCGGCGCCCCCGTGGAGCTCGCGGGTGTGGCCGTACGGCGGCCCTCCAAGGTCCGTGAGGGCATCGACCCCGCGCTGATCACCACCGACGCCACCGCGCTCGTCAAACGCGGCGACATCGACGTCGTGGTCGAGGTCATCGGCGGCATCGAGCCCGCCCGCACCCTCATCACCACCGCCTTCGAGCACGGCGCCTCCGTAGTGTCCGCGAACAAGGCGCTCCTCGCGCAGGACGGCGCCGCCCTGCACGCGGCGGCGGAGCAGCACGACAAGGACCTCTACTACGAGGCCGCCGTCGCCGGTGCCATCCCGCTGATCCGGCCGCTGCGCGAGTCCCTCGCCGGCGACAAGGTCAACCGCGTGCTCGGCATCGTCAACGGGACCACCAACTTCATCCTCGACAAGATGGACTCGACCGGCGCCGGGTATCAGGAGGCCCTCGACGAGGCCACCGCCCTGGGGTACGCCGAGGCCGACCCGACCGCCGATGTCGAGGGCTTCGACGCCGCCGCCAAGGCCGCCATCCTCGCCGGTATCGCCTTCCACACGCGCGTGCGCCTCGACGACGTCTACCGCGAGGGCATGACCGAGGTGACCGCGGCCGACTTCGCCTCCGCCAAGGAGATGGGCTGCACCATCAAGCTGCTCGCCATCTGCGAGCGGGCCGAGGACGGCCAGTCGGTGACCGCGCGCGTGCATCCCGCGATGATCCCGCTGACCCACCCGCTCGCCTCCGTGCGCGGCGCCTACAACGCCGTCTTCGTGGAGTCCGACGCCTCCGGGCAGCTCATGTTCTACGGCCCCGGCGCGGGCGGTTCGCCCACCGCCTCGGCCGTGCTCGGCGACCTCGTCGCCGTCTGCCGCAACCGGCTCAGCGGGGCAACGGGGCCCGGCGAGTCGGCGTACGCCGCCCTGCCCGTCGAGGGGATGGGTGACGTCGTCACCCGCTACCACATCAGCCTCGACGTGGCCGACAAACCGGGTGTTCTCGCCCAGGTGGCGACCGTGTTCGCCGAGCACGGTGTCTCGATCGATACGGTTCGCCAGCAGGGCAAGGACGGCGAGGCCTCCCTCGTCGTCGTCACCCACCGTGCGTCCGACGCGGCCCTCGGCGGGACCGTCGAGGCGTTGCGCAAGCTCGACACCGTGCGGGGTGTCGCCAGCATCATGCGGGTTGAAGGAGAGTAACCAGCAATGACCCACCAGTGGCGCGGAATCATCGAGGAGTACCGGGACCGGCTGCCCGTCTCCGACACCACGCCGGTCGTGACGCTTCGCGAGGGCGGCACGCCCCTCGTGCCCGCGCAGGTGCTCTCCGAGCGCACGGGCTGCGAGGTCCACCTCAAGGTGGAGGGTGCGAACCCGACCGGGTCCTTCAAGGACCGCGGCATGACCATGGCCATCAGCAAGGCGAAGGAGGAGGGGGCAAAGGCGGTTATCTGCGCCTCCACCGGGAACACCTCTGCCTCCGCCGCCGCCTACGCAGTGCGCGCGGGCATGGTTTCGGCCGTTCTCGTCCCGCAGGGCAAGATCGCGCTCGGCAAGATGGGCCAGGCCCTCGTGCACGGCGCGAAGATCCTCCAGGTCGACGGCAACTTCGACGACTGCCTCACGCTCGCGCGCGACCTGAGCGACAACTACCCCGTGGCGCTGGTCAATTCGGTCAACCCGGTGCGTATCGAGGGGCAGAAGACGGCCGCCTTCGAGATCGTGGACATGCTGGGCGACGCCCCCGACATCCACGTCCTTCCGGTCGGCAACGCGGGCAACATCACCGCGTACTGGAAGGGCTACAAGGAGTACGCCGCCGATGGTGTCTCGAAGCGGACCCCGCGTATGTGGGGTTTCCAGGCCTCCGGCTCCGCGCCCATCGTGCGCGGCGAGATCGTCAAGGACCCGTCGACCATCGCCACCGCCATCCGCATCGGCAACCCGGCGTCCTGGCAGTACGCGCTCGCCGCGCGGGACGAGTCCGGCGGGTTCATCGACGAGGTGACGGACCGTGAAATCCTGCGCGCCTACCGGCTGTTGGCCGCGCAGGAGGGCGTCTTCGTCGAGCCCGCCTCCGCCGCGTCGGTCGCCGGTCTGCTGAAGGCCGCCGAGCAGGGCCTGGTCGACCCGGGCCAGCGCATCGTGTGCACCGTCACCGGCAACGGCCTCAAGGACCCCGACTGGGCCGTCGCCGGCGCCCCGCAGCCCGTCACCGTCCCGGTCGACGCGGCGACGGCGGCAGAGCGGCTCGGACTGGCGTAAGCCGGGCCACGCTCCGTCGCAGCAGGCTCGCGTACGCGACTACGAGGGCGCTCACCTGGGGAGCTTCCCGACAGGGGGTGCACAGGGGGCATACGACACGCATCGTGCGCCTCCTGTGCGCCCTATGTCGCCACAGAACCTACCTTCGATACGCTGTACTGAACCCGCCCGCCGCATATGCCTCCGCATGGGTGCGGTGCCGCGCCGTCTCCGCAGTCCGGAAACGGCCCCAGAGGTTCTCGTACGTCATCGAATGTCTTCGACAATCACGCAGCTCAAGGAGAGTCATCGAGCGATGGCCGGTCCAGCGTTCCGCGCCGCCGCCGTCCGGGTGCGCGTCCCCGCCACCAGCGCCAACCTCGGCCCGGGCTTCGACGCCCTGGGCCTGTCGCTGGGGCTCTACGACGACGTAGTCGTCCGGGTGGCCGACTCAGGGCTGCACATCGACATCGCGGGTGAGGGCAGCGAGACACTGCCGCGCGACGAGAACCACCTTCTCGTCCGCTCCCTGCGCACCGCCTTCGATCTGCTGGGCGGCCAGCCGCGCGGCCTGGAGATCGTCTGCGCCAACCGCATCCCGCACGGCCGCGGCCTCGGCTCCTCCTCCGCCGCCATCTGCGCCGGCATCGTCGCCGCGCGCGCCGTGACCATAGGCGGCGAGGCCAGGCTCGACGACGCGGCCCTGCTCGAACTCGCCACCGAGATCGAGGGCCACCCCGACAACGTCGCGGCGTGTCTGCTCGGCGGATTCACCCTGTCCTGGATGGAGGCCGGCGCCGCGCGGGCCATCAGGATGGAGCCCGCCGATTCCATCGTTCCGGTGGTTTTCGTACCCGGTAAGCCGGTACTGACGGAGACCGCGCGCGGACTGCTCCCGCGCAGCGTCCCGCATGTCGACGCCGCCACCAACGCGGGCCGTGCCGCGCTGCTCGTCGAGGCCCTCACCAGGCGCCCCGAGCTGCTGCTGCCCGCCACCGAGGACCGACTTCACCAGGAGTACCGCGCTCCCGCGATGCCGGAGAGCGCCGCGCTGGTGGAGCGGCTGCGGGCCGACGGAGTCCCGGCAGTCATTTCAGGAGCGGGCCCCACCGTGCTGGCGTTGGCCGACGCCGACAGCGCCGACAAGGTGGCCGATCTGGCAGGCGACGGGTGGGCCGCGAACCGGCTCGACCTCGACGCCCAGGGAGCGAGCGTGCTGCCGCTTGCGACCTGACACACGGTTGCCGGATTTCGAGAGGGGGAATGTTTGTTGGATCCGGTAGTGTTAACCTCAAGTCTGCACCCGACCCCACCATGGCGAGGTGCTTCGTGTCCCCGTCCGGGACAGACATTCTTCCGGGAGCCTCCCAAGTCGCACTGTGTTCCGTACGACGTACGCGGGCGCTGAGCGACCTGCCGGGCACGCTCCGGAACCGGCGCGACCGAGCCGAGTGACACAGACACTCCGTGCCACGGCTCTGGGAAGCGTCATCACCAGATATTTCCTCCGCCGCTTTGGCGGACCACCGCCCCGGCACGGTCCACACACCAAGGACCGAAGCCGGACAGCACAACCGGTCGCCGAGCCAGACAGGCCGACGTCCGCTCCAGGGAAGGACCCTTCGTGAGCGACACCACCGATCTGATGGGCGCACGTGTCGAGGAGACCGCTGCCGCGCCCGCCACGGACGCCTCCGCGCCTGCCACCGGTGCCGGCTCCCGGCGGCGCCGCGGTACCGGCCTCGAGGGCATGGTGCTGGCCGAGCTTCAGCAGGTCGCATCCGGCCTCGGCATCAGGGGCACGGCGCGCATGCGCAAGAGCCAGCTGATCGAGGTCATCAAGGAGGCGCAGGCCGGGGGAGGTGCCGCGGCTCCCAAGACGGAGGCCGCGACCGAGACCAAGCCCAAGCGCCGCGCCACCTCCAAGGCCCGTACCGGCGATGACGCCGAGAAGAAGGCGGAGAAGGCGGCCGAGGCTCCCGCCGAGAAGGCCGCGGCCCAGCAGCAGATCGAGATTCCCGGCCAGCCGGCGAGCGACGACGCCCCGGCCGAGCGCCGCCGTCGCCGCGCCACCGCCGATGCCGGTGCCCCCGCGGCCGCCCCCGAGACGGTCGCCGCCGAGGCGAAGAGCGAGCCGAAGGCCGAGACGCCCGCGCAGTCGCAGGGCGACGCCAAGGGCGACGCCGGTGACGGCGGCGAGGGCCGTCGTCGTGACCGCCGTGAGCGCGGCCGCGACCGTGACCGCGGCGAGCGCGGTGACCGTGGAGACCGCGGTGACCGTCGCAAGGGCGACGACCAGCAGGGCGGCCAGCGCGGTCAGCAGCAGAACCAGCAGCAGGGCGGCGGTCGTCAGGACCGTGGCCAGCAGCAGCAGGACGACGACGACTTCGAGGGTGGCCGTCGTGGCCGTCGCGGGCGCTACCGCGACCGCCGTGGCCGTCGTGGCCGCGACGAGATCGCCGCGGAGCCGCAGGTCAACGAGGACGACGTCCTGATCCCGGTCGCGGGCATCCTCGACATCCTCGACAACTACGCCTTCATCCGGACCTCCGGCTACCTGCCGGGCCCGAACGACGTGTACGTCTCCCTCGCCCAGGTCCGCAAGAACGGCCTGCGCAAGGGCGACCACATCACCGGCGCGGTCCGTCAGCCCAAGGAAGGCGAGCGGCGCGAGAAGTTCAACGCGCTGGTCCGCCTGGACTCCGTCAACGGCATGGCGCCCGAACACGGCCGTGGCCGCCCGGAGTTCAACAAGCTGACCCCGCTGTACCCGCAGGACCGGCTCCGTCTGGAGACCGACCCGGGCGTGCTGACCACCCGCATCATCGACCTCGTGTCGCCGATCGGTAAGGGCCAGCGCGGTCTGATCGTGGCCCCGCCGAAGACCGGTAAGACCATGATCATGCAGGCGATCGCCAACGCGATCACGCACAACAACCCCGAGTGCCACCTGATGGTCGTCCTCGTCGACGAGCGTCCGGAAGAGGTCACCGACATGCAGCGGTCGGTGAAGGGCGAGGTCATCTCCTCGACCTTCGACCGTCCGGCCGAGGACCACACCACGGTCGCCGAGCTCGCCATCGAGCGCGCCAAGCGTCTGGTGGAGCTGGGTCACGACGTCGTCGTGCTGCTCGACTCGATCACCCGTCTGGGCCGTGCGTACAACCTCGCCGCCCCGGCCTCCGGCCGCATCCTGTCCGGTGGTGTCGACTCGACCGCCCTCTACCCGCCGAAGCGCTTCTTCGGTGCGGCCCGCAACATCGAGGACGGCGGCTCGCTGACCATCCTCGCCACCGCGCTGGTCGACACCGGGTCCCGCATGGACGAGGTCATCTTCGAGGAGTTCAAGGGCACCGGTAACGCGGAGCTCAAGCTCGACCGGAAGCTCGCCGACAAGCGCATCTTCCCGGCCGTCGACGTCGACGCCTCGGGTACGCGTAAGGAAGAGATCCTGCTCGGCGCCGACGAGCTCGCGGTCACCTGGAAGCTGCGTCGCGTGCTCCACGCGCTCGACCAGCAGCAGGCGATCGAGCTGCTGCTCGACAAGATGAAGCAGACGAAGTCGAACGGCGAGTTCCTGATGCAGATCCAGAAGACGACGCCGACTCCCGGCAACGGCGACTGATCGGAAACGATCCCAAAAAGGCCGCTCCCCGTCAGACAGTGACGGGGAGCGGCCTTTTGGCGCTGAGAGGAACGGACGCATCTGTGCGTCCCTTCCGACTCAAGTGTCTCTGGGGGGACTTTCTTGACCACCACCACGTCCGGCAGCGGTCGTCACAGACGCCGGATCCGTTTCGGGCTGCCCGTCGCCGCCGCCGGCCTCGCCGCTGCCGTCGCCGCCGCGCTGCTCACCTCGTCCGCGGGGGCCGCGACCGCGCTGCCCAAGCCCACCGTGAAGCCCGCCACCAGTTCGGTCTCGCTCGCCGAGTTGGAGCGGCGCGTCGAGGGTGCCGTCGCGGGTGACGACACCGCGGGGGAGCCGGCGAAGAAGTCGTCGTACGGCGCGAGCACCAGCGGCTCCGCCGACGACTCGACCGTGAGCCCCATGGTCATCGGCGGCACCGACACCAGCATCACCTCGGCGCCCTGGATGGCGCAGCTCTGGTACTACGACGACCAGGGCACCGCCGACGAGGCCGACGACCTCGGCTTCTTCTGCGGCGGCGCCGTCGTCGCGCCGACGAAGATCCTCACCGCCGCGCACTGCGTCAAGGGCTACGACTGGTTCAACCACGGCGCCGTCGTCACCGGCACCGCTCAGCTGGCCTCCGACAGCATCCCGAGCGGCGCCACCGTCTCGGCGCCGTGGCGGCAGTGGAACCACCCGTCCTACAGCGCGGCGACGATCGACAACGACATCGCCGTCATCACCCTGGCCAATCCGGTCAAGGCGACGCCGATCCGCATGACGACGTCCGGCGACACCGCCTCGTACGCCGCCGGGACGAACGCCAAGGTCTACGGCTGGGGCCGCACCAGCTCCACCAGCCAGGACATCTCGCAGACGCTGAAGTCGGCGACGCTGCCGGTCCAGTCCGACACCACGTGCACGGGCTACTACGGCAGCGACTTCGTCAAGGGCCACATGGTCTGCGCGGGCAAGCCGGCCACCGGCAGCGACACCGGGACCGTCTCCGCCTGCAACGGCGACTCCGGCGGCCCGCTCGTCGTGAACGGCCGTATCGCCGGTGTCGTCTCCTGGGGCGTGCAGGACTGCGTCGCCCAGGGCGCGTACAGCGTGTTCGCCAAGGTCACCTCCTACGTCGGTGCCGCCTACCCGCGGATCGAGGACACCAACATCAGCGGTGACCACCGGGCCGACATGTGGCTGCGCAACGCCTCCACCAAGACCGGATACTCGAAGGACTCCAACGGCACCACGTTCGCCGCGCGCGAGTCCTGGGGCGACTGGAGCGGCGTGAACGTCGTCCTGCAGACCGACCTCGACCGGGACGGCTACCAGGACCTGGTGTTCCGGCGCAGCTCCGACGGGGCCATGTTCTGGGCGCACTTCGTGCCGTCCACCGAGACCTGGGCGACCAAGACGCTCTTCAGCAACTGGAAGACCCGTACCCGCATCGTGGCACCGGGTGACGTCACCGGCGACTACCGGCCCGACCTGCTGTCGGTCGACTCCGCCGGCGCCCTGTGGATCTACCCGGGCAACGGCAACGGCACCTTCGCCACCCCGGTGAAGTCCGGCACGGGCTTCAACAGCTACAACTCCCTGCGCGGCCACGGCGACTTCACCGGCGACGGCAAGGCCGACCTGATCGCGCGCAGCTCCTCCGGCGGCTACATCTACCTGTTCAAGGGCACCGGCAAGGCCGGCACCGGCGCGTTCGCCACCCGCGTCAAGGTGCGCACCTGGTCCACCTACACCGGCTTCGACGCCGTCGGTGACGTCACCGGCGACGGCAAGGCCGACTTCCTGGCCCGCAACTCCTCCGGCACGCTCTATCTGTACCCGGGCACCGGAAAGGCCACAAGCGAGATCTTTGCCACACCGAAGTCCGTCGGCACCGATTTCAAGCAGTACGACATCTTCGGCTGAAAGCGCAGGTGAGACCGGCATACCCGGTATCGCCGACCACGGACTGTGCCCATCACCTCACAGGTGGTGGGCACAGTCCGTTATGCAACCCTGTCCCGGGTTTCCCCGTCTGACCGGACGGGGTGACGATGGTGCGGTAAGGGCCATTTGGGCCATGCCTGACCCTGAAAGCAGGGGGTAACCGACCGGGACGACAAGCGAGGAGCACAGTGTCCGCCGAGAGCACGCCGGAGCCCGGCATACCGGGTGAGTCCGGCACCAACGGCCGGCGCCAAAGCGCCAAGGGCCGCCGCCGCAAGCCGCGCGACAAGCGCAAGGGGCTGCGGATCATGGCCTGGACGGCCGCCGGGATCGTGGTCCTGGGCGGCGCCGGAGCCGGGTACCTCTACTTCAAGCTCAACGGCAACCTCAAGAGCGTCGACATCGACCAGGCCCTCGGCACCGACCGGCCGCAGAAGGTCGACAACGGCTCGGAGAACATCCTCGTCCTCGGCTCGGACACCCGCTCCGGCGGCAACAAGGAGCTCGGCGGCGGCGCCGACGACGGCAGCGCCCGCTCGGACACGGCGATGATCCTGCACGTCTACGAGGGCCACAAGAAGGCCAGCGTGGTCTCGATCCCGCGCGACACCCTCATCGACCGCCCCGAGTGCACCGACACCGACGGCAACACGCACGACGCGGCGTCCGGCGTGATGTTCAACGAGTCGTACTCCACGGGCGGTGCCGCCTGCACGGTGAAGACCGTCGAGTCCGTCACCGGCATCCGCATGGACCACTACCTGGAGGTCGACTTCTCCGGCTTCCAGAAGCTCATCGACGAGCTCGGCGGTGTCGAGGTCACCACCACCAAGGACATCAAGGACCCCGACAGCCACCTCGATCTCAAGGCCGGCACGCATCAGCTCAACGGCAAGCAGGCCCTCGGCCTGGTCCGCACCCGGCACGGCGTCGGCGACGGCTCCGACCTCGGCCGCATCCAGCTCCAGCAGGCCTTCATCAAGGCGCTGATCGACCAGATGAAGGACATCAACCTCTTCGGCAACCCCAAGAGGCTGTTCGACCTGGCCGACACCGCCACCAAGACGGTGACGACGGACTCCGACCTGGGCTCGGTCAACCGGCTCATGTCCTTCGCAGGCGGCCTCAAGGGCATCAGCTCCAAGAACATGTCCATGGTCACGATGCCGGTCCAGTACGACCCGGCGGACCCGAACCGGGTCATCGTGGCCGAGGCGAAGGCGAAGCTGGTGTGGAAGGCCTTGAAGGCCGACAAGCCGATCCCGAAGGCGGCGACCGAAGGCACGGCGAAGGGCGATGCCAACGGTGTGGTGAGCGCCCCTTAAGGGGCGCGGGGCTGTATCGGTTTGCGGCTCCGCCGCGCGGGCGCGACAAGCCCCCACCGGCCCGCGGGGAACAAATAACGGCAACCCCCGGTTTGGGGGGATGGCCCCAGTCCTGGCAGACTGGTACGTCGGCTCCGGTTCACGCTCCCGTATCCCGCGGCAGCGACCCGGCGCCCTCCCGAAACTAGGAGACACCTTGAAGCGCGACATCCACCCCGAGTACGTCGAGACGCAGGTCAGCTGCACCTGTGGCGCCTCGTTCACCACCCGTAGCACGATCTCCAGCGGCACCGTCCGTGCCGAGGTCTGTTCCGAGTGCCACCCGTTCTACACGGGCAAGCAGAAGATCCTCGACACCGGTGGCCGTGTGGCCCGCTTCGAGGCCCGCTTCGGCAAGGCCGCCGGCTCCAAGAAGTAGCGAGCCCCCATTCGCCGGTCCACGGCCGCGCCCTACCTCAGGCGCGCCGGGACCGGCGTTTTTGGTCGCCCGCCCTTCACATACGTATTCACACAGGAGCCCAAGATGTTCGAGGCCGTCGAGGAACTGGTCACTGAGCACGCCGACCTGGAGACGAAGCTCGCCGATCCGTCGGTGCACTCCGACCAGGCGAACGCGCGCAAGCTCAACAAGCGCTACGCCGAGCTCACCCCGATCGTCGCCACGTACCGCTCCTGGAAGCAGACCGGCGACGACATCGAGACCGCACGCGAACTCGCCGCCGACGACCCGGACTTCGCGGCCGAGGTCAAGGAGCTGGACAAGCAGCGCGACGAGCTGACCGAGAAGCTGCGCCTCCTGCTCGTCCCGCGCGACCCGAGTGACGACAAGGACGTCATTCTGGAGATCAAGGCCGGGGCGGGCGGGGACGAGTCCGCGCTGTTCGCGGGTGACCTGCTGCGTATGTACCTGCGCTATGCCGAGCGCATCGGCTGGAAGACCGAGATCATCGACTCGACCGAGTCCGAGCTCGGCGGCTACAAGGACGTCCAGGTCGCGGTGAAGACCAAGGGCGGGAACGGCGCGACCGAGCCCGGGCAGGGCGTCTGGGCCCGGATGAAGTACGAGGGTGGCGTGCACCGGGTGCAGCGCGTCCCGGCGACCGAGTCCCAGGGCCGTATCCACACCTCCGCGGCCGGTGTGCTGGTCACGCCCGAGGCCGAGGAGATCGAGGTCGAGATCAACCCGAACGACCTCCGCATCGACGTGTACCGGTCGTCAGGGCCGGGTGGTCAGTCCGTCAACACCACCGATTCCGCCGTGCGCATCACGCACATTCCGACCGGAGTCGTCGCTTCCTGCCAGAACGAGAAGAGCCAGCTTCAGAACAAGGAGCAGGCGATGCGTATCCTGCGCTCCAGGCTGCTCGCCGCGGCGCAGGAGGAGGCCGAGAAGGAAGCCGCCGACGCCCGCCGCAGCCAGGTCCGCACCGTCGACCGCTCCGAGAAGATCCGTACGTACAACTTCCCGGAGAATCGCATCTCGGACCACCGCGTCGGCTTCAAGGCGTACAACCTGGACCAGGTCCTGGACGGTGAACTCGACGCGGTGATCCAGGCCTGCGTCGACGCGGACTCGGCGGCGAAGCTGGCGGCTGCGTAAGGGCGTACGGGACGTACGCACGTACGAGTACGACACGGAGGACTTGCGTGCAGCAATTCATCGGGGGGCGGACCCCAAGCCCCCGCAGCGTGCTGCTCGCGGAGGTGGCACAGGCCACCCAGCGGCTGGCGGACGCCGGCGTGCCCTCGCCGCGCAACGACGCGGAGGAGCTCGCCGCGTTCGTGCACGGCGTGAAGCGGGGCGAGCTGCACTCCGTGAAGGACGCGGACTTCGACGCCCGCTACTGGGAGGTCATCGCCCGCCGTGAGCAGCGCGAGCCGCTCCAGCACATCACCGGGCGGGCGTACTTCCGCTATCTCGAACTCCAAGTCGGGCCGGGCGTGTTCGTGCCCCGGCCGGAGACGGAGTCGGTGGTCGGCTGGGCCATAGACGCGGTGCGGGCGATGGACGTCGTCGAGCCCTGCATCGTCGACCTGTGCACCGGCACGGGCGCCATCGCGCTGGCCCTCGCCCAGGAGGTCCCGCGCTCGCGCGTGCACGCCGTGGAGCTGTCCGAGGACGCCCTGATGTGGACACGGAAGAACGTCGAGGGGTCCAGGGTCGACCTGCGGCAGGGCAACGCCCTGGACGCGTTCCCCGACCTCGACGGCCAGGTGGACCTGGTCATCTCCAACCCGCCCTACATCCCGCTGACCGAGTGGGAGTACGTCGCTCCGGAGGCGCGGGACTACGATCCCGAACTCGCCCTGTTCTCGGGGGAGGACGGCCTCGACCTCATCCGCGGCCTGGAGCGCACCGCACACCGTCTCCTGCGCCCCGGTGGCGTCGTCGTCATCGAGCACGCCGACACCCAGGGCGGCCAGGTGCCGTGGATCTTCACCGAGGAGCGGGGCTGGGCCGACGCGGCCGACCACCCCGACCTCAACAACCGCCCCCGGTTCGCGACCGCCCGCAAGGCGTTGCCGTGACCGCCCCCCAGACCCTTTCCCGGAAGCACGTGTACTTCGTGTACGAGGAGGCCCGCTAGATATGGCACGGCGATACGACACCAATGACGCGACCGACCGCACGACCGGTCTGCGTGAGGCCGCGTCCGCCGTCCGCCGTGGCGAGCTCGTGGTCCTTCCGACCGACACGGTGTACGGCATCGGCGCCGACGCGTTCTCCAAGGAGGCCGTGGGCGATCTGCTGGAGGCCAAGGGCCGGGGCCGCAACATGCCCACCCCTGTCCTGATCGGGTCCCCGAACACGCTCCACGGTCTCGTCACCGACTTCTCCGAGCTGGCCTGGGAGCTGGTCGACGCCTTCTGGCCGGGCGCGCTGACGCTGGTCGCCAAGCACCAGCCGTCCCTCCAGTGGGACCTGGGCGACACCCGGGGCACGGTTGCCGTGCGCATGCCACTGCACCCGGTCGCCATCGAGCTGCTGACGGAGTTCGGCCCGATGGCCGTGTCGTCGGCGAACCTCACCGGTCACCCCGCGCCGGAGGACTGCGACTCCGCGCAGGAGATGCTCGGCGACTCGGTCTCGGTCTACCTGGACGGCGGTCCGACCCCCGGCAACGTCCCCTCCTCGATCGTCGACGTCACCCGTGAGGTCCCCCTCCTTCTGCGGGCCGGTGCCCTCACCGCGGAGGATCTGCGGAAGGTCGTCCCCGACCTCGAGGTGGCGAATTGACAGCCCCTAAGGCGGGGCGTGGCATAGGCAACGGGGAAAGCGCGGCGGAGATCACGACGACCTTCGTGGGACTCCCGCGCGACAGCTTCCGCATCCTCCACGTCAGCACCGGAAACGTCTGCCGCTCGCCGATCACCGAGCGGCTGACCCGTCATTTCGTGACGCAGCGGCTCGGCGTGCTGGGCGGCTCGCTGATCGTGGAGAGCGCGGGGACCTGGGGCCATGAGGGCGCCTCCATGGAATCCAACGCGGAGACGGTCCTCGCCGACTTCGGCGCGGACGCCTCCGGCTTCGTCGGCCGCGAGCTCCTCGACGAGCACGTCATCATGGCCGACCTGGTCCTCACGGCCACCCGCGACCACCGCGCCCAGGTCATCTCCATGGGCCACTCGGCGGGCCTGCGCACCTTCACCCTGAAGGAGTTCACCCGCCTGGTCCGCGCCATAGACCCCGCGACGCTCCCTCCTCTGGAGGAGGGCGTGGTCCTGCGCGCACGCGCCCTGGTCCGCGCGGCGGCGGCTCTACGCGGGTGGCTTCTGGCACCGACGGCCGAGGCGGACGAGGTGTACGACCCGTACGGGGCACCGCTGACGTTCTTCCGGTCGGTGGGGGACGAGATACACGAGGCGCTGGATCCGGTCGTCACCGCGATCACCGGAGTACCCGCAAGGACCTGACAACCGGGCGCCCCCGGGGAGCCGGGCCTACATTGGACGTACGTCACCGTCGACGCACGCCCGGAGCCCATCATGTCGGTCAGCCCTACCCTCGAGGCCGATGTCCTGCGCCGTCAGGACCCACAGCTCGCCGACATCCTGCTCGGGGAGCTCGACCGGCAGTCGACGACGCTCCAGCTCATCGCCGCGGAGAACTTCACGTCGCCGGCCGTGCTGGCGGCCCTCGGATCGGCGCTGGCCAACAAGTACGCCGAGGGATACCCGGGCGCCCGGTACCACGGCGGGTGCGAGATGGTCGACGTCGCCGAGCGGCTCGCCGTGGAGCGGGCCAGGGCGCTGTTCGGGGCCGACCACGCCAACGTGCAGTCCCACTCGGGCTCTTCGGCCGTCCTCGCCGCCTACGCCGCGCTGCTGCGGCCCGGCGACACCGTCCTCGCACTCGGGCTGCCGTACGGCGGACACCTCACGCACGGCTCGCCGGCCAACTTCTCGGGCCGCTGGTTCGACTTCGTCGGCTACGGGGTGGACGCCGAGACCGGGCTCATCGACTACGACCAGGTGCGCACGCTGGCCCGCAATCACCGGCCCAAGGCCGTCGTGTGCGGGTCCATCGCCTATCCGCGCCACATCGACTACGCCGTCTTCCGTGACATCGCCGACGAGGTGGGCGCGTATCTCATCGCCGACGCCGCCCACCCCATGGGGCTCGTCGCCGGGGGAGCGGCGCCCAGTCCGGTGCCGTACGCCGATGTGGTGTGTGCCACCACACACAAGGTGCTGCGCGGGCCCCGCGGCGGGATGATCCTGTGCGGCTCGGACCTCGCCGAGCGCGTCGATCGCGCCGTTTTCCCCTTCACCCAGGGCGGCGCCCAGATGCACACCATCGCCGCCAAGGCCGTCGCCTTCGGGGAGGCGGCAACGCCGGCGTTCGCCGTGTACGCCCATCAGGTGGTCGCCAACGCGCGGACCCTGGCGGCCGGCCTCGCCGAGGAGGGGCTCGTCGTCACCACGGGCGGGACCGACACCCACCTCATCACCGCCGACCCGGCGCCGCTCGGCGTCGACGGCCGCGATGCGCGCGGCCGGCTCGCGGCGGCCGGGATGGTGCTGGACTGCTGCGCGCTGCCGCACGGCGACGCCCGCGGCCTGCGCCTGGGCACCGCGGCCGTCACGACCCAGGGCATGGGGGAGGAGGAGATGGCGTGGCTCGCCGCGCTGCTGGCGAGCGTGCTGAGGGGCGGGACCGAAACGCAGAAGGCCCGTGAAGAAGTGCGGGAGCTCACAGGTAGATTTC
Source organism: Streptomyces sp. NBC_01092 (assembly GCF_045039535.1). Lineage (NCBI taxonomy): Bacteria > Bacillati > Actinomycetota > Actinomycetes > Kitasatosporales > Streptomycetaceae > Streptomyces > Streptomyces sp. NBC_01092. The sequence continues at coordinate 7,238,187 of NZ_CP108659.1, forward strand.
CGCCGTATCCGAGCTGAGGCGGGGTAGACGCACCTGCGCACACAGCCACACGTGCAACCATCGTCGCTACCCGGAAGTCCCCACACATATGCGTCGCGTATGCGTACGTCGCTAGGGTGTGGGGCTGAGATGGCCAGCGAGACTTGTGGGGAAGCCCGTGCGTGAATACCTCCTGACGCTCTGCATCACGGCCGCGGTGACGTACCTGCTGACAGGGCCGGTACGTAAGTTCGCGATCGTGGCCGGAGCCATGCCGGAGATCCGGGCACGCGACGTGCACCGCGAACCCACTCCGCGGCTCGGCGGTATCGCGATGTTCTTCGGCCTGTGCGCCGGCCTGCTGGTCGCCGACCACCTGACCAACCTCAGTACGGTCTTCGAGAAGTCCAACGAACCGCGGGCGCTGCTCTCCGGAGCGGCGCTCATCTGGCTGATCGGCGTCCTGGACGACAAGTTCGAGATCGACGCCCTGATCAAGCTGGGCGGCCAGATGATCGCCGCCGGCGTCATGGTCATGCAGGGTCTGACGATCCTGTGGCTGCCCATCCCCAGCGTCGGCAATGTCGCGCTGACCCAGTGGCAGGGCACCCTGCTCACCGTCGCCCTGGTCGTCATCACCATCAACGCGGTCAACTTCGTCGACGGCCTGGACGGCCTCGCCGCCGGCATGGTCTGCATCGCGTCGGCCGCGTTCTTCCTCTACGCCTACCGCGTCTGGGTGTCGTACGGCATCGAGGCCGCTGCCCCGGCCACCCTGTTCTCCGCGATCCTGATGGGCATGTGCCTCGGCTTCCTGCCGCACAACATGCATCCCGCGCGGATCTTCATGGGCGACTCCGGCTCGATGCTGATCGGCCTGGTCCTCGCCGCGGGTGCCATCTCCATCACCGGTCAGGTCGACCCGGACGCGCTGAAACTGTTCGCCGGCTCCGAGAAGGCGGCCGTGCACCAGACGGTGCCGGTCTACATCCCGCTGCTGCTGCCGCTGACGATCATCGCGATCCCGGCCGCCGACCTGGTGCTGGCGATCGTGCGCCGCACCTGGCGCGGCCAGTCGCCGTTCGCCGCGGACCGCGGTCACCTCCACCACCGGCTGCTGGAGATCGGCCACTCCCACAGCCGCGCGGTGATGATCATGTACTTCTGGTCGGCGCTGATCGCCTTCGGTGCGCTCGCCTACTCCGTGAACTCGGCGTCCATGTGGATCGTGCTGAGCGTGGTGTTCCTCAGCGCGATCGGCCTGGCCCTGCTGCTGCTCCCGCGCTTCACGCCGCGTGCCCCGAGGTGGGCGCAGCACTTCGTGCCGCCGCGTTACCGCCGCGGCGGGACCGTCGCCGAGCCCGCGGCCACGACGCCGCAGTCCGGCTCCACCAAGCCAACTGCCGAGACCGACGATCGCTACCCGGCCGAAGATGAGCCGCGCACACCGGTCGCCACCGGGGTTTCGGGCGTCAGCGGAGCGACCGCCATCGGCGCCCGTTCACGCCTCGTGGACCGGCGAAAGACGGGCAGTACTCAAGTCTGAACAGTGCTCAGGGCGGTTGTCGCGTCACAGCGGCAACCGCCTCTTTTGCTTACCAGGATCCGCGCTTGACCGAGAAGTGAGGTCACGGCAGGAAGGACCCCGGTGCCGCCTCGGCTCGTCTCCGCGGCTCGTCTCCGCGGAATCTCTCATTCAGATCGGTCGAATCGTTGGCAAGTAGACATAGTGCATCCGGCTCGCAGCCCGTGAAAGCGGAAATGCAAATGATCACTGCCTGAGTGTTCAGCCACGGCCATCCAGACGAAGAGGGCCTATCTGACTAAAAGGGGCACTGGTCGAGCGCTCTCGAGTGCTAGAAATTCCACGACCAAACAGATGGCGCGGCCATGACAGTGGTCCGCCTTTCATCCAGAATCGGGGAAGGCATGCGAAAGCTTGCCCAGTTCGCTGCTGCGACCGTGGCACTGGCTGTGACGTTGCCCTTGACGGCCGGTGAGGCCTTGGCGGCCGAGCAAGGGGTTGAAGCGCTGGCGACCGGTAGCTTCAGCATTCACACGCGGCCGACGGAGAAGACTGAGTCGGATCAGAAGTTCACTAAGAGGGGGACAGGCAAGGTCAAGTGCACCCTCACCTACAAGGAGTACAACAACGGGATCGGCGTGCGACTGATCACGTGCGGCGGCGACTGGAGGTCCCTGACGGAGTGGATTGACTTCAAGAAGGACATGGGGGACTACTACACCTTCGACAAGAAGGTGAAGGACGGGCAGTGCTTCCGCATCCAGGCCGGGCGTTCATGGGCCAAGGACATAAAGGGCAAGGTCAAGTACTGATCACCGCGGCTTGACCGGAGCTGTCTTGGGCCGGCAGTCACGCGTTGCGTGGCTGCCGGTTTCATGTCTGTGACCCTCCCGTGCACGGAGGGTCTCAAGATCGGTATGCCCACATCGTGCGTGGGGTCAAGGTAAGAATCTGACTAGAGCATTGCCAAGTCATGGGGGAACGAAGCATCCCAATACCAGACAAGTGGGTTGCGATTCTGCACAGACGCGCACTGTCACTCTCATGTGTGACACCGGGCACACCCGCCAGGTAAAGACCTCATCAAATAGTTTGTGATACGGTTCACGAGAACCCGGGACAGAGCCGAAGGACCGAAAGTGCGACGGTCCACCGGCGTGAGGTTCTCTCTCAGCCCGGGGCTACGCTCGTCCATGACGACACCCTGCCCCCACCGTGAAAGCGGAGTTGCCGCCATGCCGTCCAATGACGCCCGGATCCTGCTTCAGGCAGCCGTGCCCACAGCCGTCGCCGGCGCTGTTGCAGCCGTCGTCAGTGGGGTGGTCGCCGGTGGCAAGGGAGCGATCGGGGCGGTCGTCGCGACGCTGGTCGTGATCCTGTTCATGGGGCTCGGTCTCTACGTACTTCAGCGCACTGCCAAATCGCTTCCGCATCTGTTCCAGGCAATGGGCCTGATGCTGTACGCGGCGCAGATCCTGCTGCTGTTCATCTTCATGGCCGCGTTCAAGAACACGACGTTGTTCAACCCGCGGGTCTTCGCGTTCACTCTGCTCGGCACCACCCTCGTGTGGATCGCCATGCAGGCGCGTGCCCACATGAAGGCCAAGATCCTCTACGTCGAACCCGATTCGGACACCTCCTCTAAGGACGGCAAGTCCGAAAAGACGGGGCACTCGTCGTGAGAGGTAGGGGCGGGATAAAGGCGCTCGAGAAGTCCTGCTATCGTCCGGTGCCAACTGCGGCATCGCGGGCGCGGGCATCTGAGCTGACGCCTGCTCAATCGCGAGGCGAGATGCCCCCCAGCCGCCCCCACATCCGTAACACCAGTCCCGTGCCGAACCGCGGCTGCGCGCCGCGCCGACACAACGAGGTTGCCGTACCTATGCGCCACGCTGAAGGAGCCCGCGGTGAGTGCTGACCCGACGCAGGTGCTCGCCTTCGAGACCGACTGCCACATCTTCGACGGCTGTGGCTTCCCGGCTCCCGGCCTGCACTCGTTCCTGTTCGAGCCCCTCTGGGGCGACGGAACCAGCAACGTGTACTTCGACAAGACGATGTTGCTGGCGCTGCTCGGCTCCGTCGTCATCATCGGCTTCTTCTGGGCGGCCTTCCGTAAGCCGCAAGTCGTCCCGGGCAAGCTGCAGATGGTGGCCGAGGCCGGCTACGACTTTGTCCGGCGCGGGATCGTCTACGAGACGATCGGCAAGAAGGAAGGCGAGAAGTACGTACCGCTGATCGTCTCGCTGTTCTTCTTCGTCTGGATGATGAATCTCTGGTCGATCATCCCGGTCGCCCAGTTCCCGGTCACAGCGATCATCTCGTACCCGGTAGGCCTGGCGCTGATCGTCTACGTTCTGTGGGTCTCGCTGACCTTCAAGCGTCACGGTTTCGTTGGTGCCTTCAAGAACTTCACCGGCTACGACAAGTCGCTCGGCCCGGTCCTGCCGCTGGCCATGCTGATCGAGTTCTTCTCGAACCTGCTCGTCCGGCCGTTCACGCACGCGGTGCGACTCTTCGCGAACATGTTCGCCGGTCACACGCTGCTGCTCCTCTTCACGATCGCCAGCTGGTACCTGCTGAACGGCATCGGGATCGCCTATGCGGGTGTCTCGTTCATCATGGTCATCGTCATGACGGCCTTCGAGCTGTTCATCCAGGCCTTGCAGGCGTACGTCTTCGTGCTTCTGACCTGCACCTTCATTCAGGGCGCGCTCGCCGAGCACCACTGAGTGCCCGCCCCTCACCCCCGCAGACGTCCGGTGGCCAACCCCCACCGGTCCGTACAGAAAAGGAAGAACTGGCATGTCCCAGACCCTTGCCGCTGTTTCCGGCTCGCTCGGCTCCATCGGCTACGGCCTTGCTGCCATCGGTCCCGGCGTCGGCGTCGGCATCATCTTCGGTAACGGCACCCAGGCCCTGGCCCGTCAGCCCGAAGCTGCCGGCTTGATCCGCGCCAACCAGATCCTCGGCTTCGCCTTCTGTGAGGCGCTCGCCCTCATCGGTCTGGTCATGCCGTTCGTCTACGGCAAGTGATCTGCGGATCCACGACCAGCCGACTAGACGAAAGGCACTGATATGAGCCAGCTGCTCATTCTGGCGGTCGAGGAGTCGGAGAACCCCCTCGTCCCGCCGATCCCCGAGCTCGTCATCGGCCTCCTCGCCTTCGTCATCGTCTTCGGCTTCCTCGCCAAGAAGCTCCTCCCGAACATCAACAAGGTTCTGGAAGAGCGCCGCGAGGCCATCGAGGGCGGTATCGAGAAGGCCGAGGCCGCCCAGACCGAGGCCCAGAGCGTTCTGGAGCAGTACAAGGCCCAGCTCGCCGAGGCCCGGCACGAGGCCGCGCGGCTGCGCCAGGAGGCGCAGGAGCAGGGCGCCACGCTCATCGCCGAGATGCGCGCGGAAGGCCAGCGGCAGCGCGAGGAGATCGTCGCCGCCGGTCACGCCCAGATCGAGGCCGACCGCAAGGCCGCGTCGTCCGTGCTTCGCCAGGACGTCGGCAAGCTCGCCACCGACTTGGCCGGCAAGCTCGTCGGCGAGTCCCTCGAGGACCACGCCCGGCAGAGCCGCGTCATCGACCGCTTCCTCGACGAGCTCGAGGAGAAGGCCGAGGCGGGACGATGAACGGAGCGAGCCGCGAGGCCCTGGCAGCCGCACGCGAGCGACTCGACGCGCTGACGGACAACACGTCCGCCGACGCCGGACGGCTCGCCGAAGAGCTGGCCGCCGTCACCGCGCTGCTCGACCGCGAGGTGTCGCTGCGTCGGGTCCTCACCGACCCGGCGCAGGCCGGCGAGGCCAAGGCCGACCTGGCCCAGCGCCTACTCGGCAGCCAGGTCGGCGGCGAGGCCACCGACCTGCTGGCCGGCATGGTGCGCTCCCGCTGGTCGCAGTCCCGCGACCTGGTGGACGCGCTGGAGGAGCTGGCTGACACCGCCGACCTCACCGCCGCGCAGAAGGCGGGCACGCTCGACGACGTCGAGGACGAGCTGTTCCGGTTCGGCCGGATCGTCTCCTCGAACACCGGACTGCGTGCCGCGCTGACCGACCGTGCCGCCACCACCTCGGCCAAGAGCGAGCTGCTGCGCAGCCTGCTCGGCGGTCGGGCCAAGGCGACCACCGAGCGTCTGGTGACGCGCCTTGTGACCGCGCCGCGTGGACGTAGCCTGGAGTCGGGACTGGAGTCCCTGTCCAAGCTCGCCGCCGAGCGCCGGGACCGCATGGTGGCCGTGGTCACCTCGGCAGTGCCGCTGAGTGACGGGCAGAGGCAGCGCCTGGGCGCCGCCCTCGCCAAGCTCTACGGCCGCCGGATGCACCTCAACCTCGACGTGGACCCCGAGGTCGTCGGCGGCATGCGGGTACAGGTCGGCGACGAGGTCATCAACGGCTCCCTCGCGGACCGCATCGAGGACGCCGGCCGCCGACTGGCGGGCTAGCAGCAACTTCACAAGCAAGAGCAGTACGTACTTACGACGGCCCATGTTGGGCCGTGCAGAGGATTCACCTCTTTTATGGGGGGAGTCCCCATCCCCCCAAAGTGAAACTTCGGGCCCAACAAGGAGAGCAGGGAACCCAGATGGCGGAGCTCACGATCCGGCCGGAGGAGATCCGGGACGCGCTGGAGAACTTCGTCCAGTCGTACAAGCCGGACGCGGCCTCGCGCGAGGAGGTCGGTACGGTCACCCTTGCCGGCGACGGCATCGCGAAGGTCGAGGGCCTCCCCTCGGCCATGGCCAACGAACTGCTGAAGTTCGAGGACGGCACCCTCGGCCTCGCCCTCAACCTCGAGGAGCGCGAGATCGGTGCCATCGTCCTCGGTGAGTTCAGCGGCATCGAGGAGGGTCAGCCGGTGCAGCGCACCGGTGAGGTTCTCTCCGTGGCCGTCGGCGAGGGCTACCTCGGCCGCGTCGTCGACCCGCTCGGCAACCCGATCGACGGCCTCGGCGAGATCGAGACCAGCGGACGTCGTGCCCTGGAGCTGCAGGCTCCGGGCGTCATGGTGCGCAAGTCGGTGCACGAGCCGATGGAGACCGGCTACAAGGCCGTCGACGCGATGACCCCGATCGGCCGTGGTCAGCGTCAGCTGATCATCGGCGACCGTCAGACCGGCAAGACCGCGCTGGCCGTCGACACGATCATCAACCAGCGTGACAACTGGCGCACCGGCGACCCGAACAAGCAGGTCCGCTGCATCTACGTCGCCATCGGCCAGAAGGGCTCGACGATCGCGTCGGTCCGCGGTGCGCTGGAGGAGAACGGCGCGCTGGAGTACACGACCATCGTCGCCGCCCCGGCGTCCGACCCGGCCGGCTTCAAGTACCTGGCGCCGTACACCGGTTCGGCCATCGGCCAGCAGTGGATGTACGAGGGCAAGCACGTCCTCATCATCTTCGACGACCTCTCGAAGCAGGCCGACGCCTACCGCGCCGTGTCCCTGCTGCTGCGCCGCCCGCCGGGCCGTGAGGCCTACCCGGGTGACGTCTTCTACCTGCACTCCCGTCTGCTGGAGCGCTGCGCGAAGCTCTCCGACGAGATGGGCAAGGGCTCGATGACGGGTCTGCCGATCGTCGAGACCAAGGCCAACGACGTCTCGGCGTTCATCCCGACCAACGTCATCTCCATCACCGACGGCCAGTGCTTCCTGGAGTCGGACCTGTTCAACGCCGGTCAGCGCCCCGCGCTGAACGTCGGTATCTCCGTCTCCCGAGTCGGTGGTTCCGCGCAGCACAAGGCGATGAAGCAGGTTTCCGGCCGTCTGCGCGTCGACCTCGCCCAGTTCCGTGAGCTGGAGGCGTTCGCCGCCTTCGGTTCCGACCTGGACGCCGCGTCGAAGGCGCAGCTGGAGCGCGGTCAGCGCATGGTCGAGCTGCTGAAGCAGGCCCAGTACGAGCCGATGTCCACCGAGGACCAGGTCGTCTCCGTCTGGGCCGGCACCACCGGCAAGATGGACGACGTGCCGGTCGCCGACATCCGCCGCTTCGAGAAGGAGCTCCTGGAGTACCTGCACCGCAAGGAGCAGGGCCTCATGACCTCCATCAAGGAGGGCGGCAAGATGTCGGACGACACCCTCACCGCCATCGCCGACGCCATCGCGGAGTTCAAGAAGCAGTTCGAGACCGCGGACGGCAAGCTTCTCGGCGAGGACGCCCCGGCCGCGGCCAAGTGACGTAAGGAAGGGACCTGACTCATGGGAGCCCAGCTCCGGGTCTACAAGCGTCGCATCCGATCCGTCACCGCGACCAAGAAGATCACCAAGGCGATGGAGATGATCGCCGCCTCGCGCGTCGTCAAGGCGCAGCGCAAGGTGGCGGCCTCCACGCCGTACGCGACCGAGCTCACCCGCGCGGTCACGGCGGTCGGCACCGGATCGAACACCAAGCACCCGCTGACCACGCAGGCCGAGACGGTCACGCGGTCCGCGGTGCTGCTCCTCACGAGCGACCGTGGCCTCGCCGGCGCCTTCAACTCCAACGCCATCAAGGCGGCGGAGCAGCTGACCGCGCGCTTGGAGCGCGAGGGCAAGGAGGTCGACGTCTTCATCGTCGGCCGCCGTGGTGTGGCGCACTACAACTTCCGTGAGCGCAAGATCGCGGAGTCGTGGAGCGGTTTCACCGACGAGCCCACGTACGCGGACGCCAAGAAGGTCGCGGCCCCGCTGATCGAGGCCATCGAGAAGGACACGGCGGAGGGCGGCGTGGACGAACTCCACATCGTCTACACCGAGTTCGTCTCGATGATGACGCAGCAGGCGCTGGACGCCCAGCTCCTGCCGCTCAGCCTCGAAGAGGTCGCGCAGGAGGCGCCCAGCAAGGGCGAGATCCTCCCGCTGTACGACTTCGAGCCCTCGGCGGAGGACGTCCTCGACGCCCTGCTGCCGCGGTACGTCGAGAGCCGTATCTACAACGCGCTGCTTCAGTCGGCGGCTTCGAAGCACGCTGCCACGCGGCGCGCGATGAAGTCGGCCACCGACAACGCGGGCGAGCTGATCAACACGCTCTCCCGTCTTGCCAACGCGGCCCGCCAGGCCGAAATCACCCAGGAAATCAGCGAGATCGTCGGTGGCTCCAGTGCCCTGGCCGACGCGACCGCGGGGAGTGACCGCTAATGACCACCACTGTTGAGACCGCGACGGCCACGGGCCGCGTCGCCCGGGTCATCGGCCCGGTCGTCGACGTGGAGTTCCCCGTCGACGCGATGCCGGAGATCTACAACGCCCTCCACGTCGAGGTCGCCGACCCGGCCGAGGACGGCAAGAAGAAGACGCTGACCCTGGAGGTCGCCCAGCACCTGGGTGACGGCCTGGTCCGCACGATCTCGATGCAGCCCACCGACGGTCTGGTCCGCCAGGCCGCGGTCACCGACACCGGCACGGGCATCACCGTCCCGGTCGGCGACTTCACCAAGGGCAAGGTGTTCAACACCCTCGGTGAGGTGCTGAACGTCGACGAGACCTACGACGGCGAGCGCTGGTCCATCCACCGCAAGGCCCCGCGCTTCGACGAGCTCGAGTCGAAGACCGAGATGTTCGAGACCGGCGTCAAGGTCATCGACCTTCTCACCCCGTACGTCAAGGGTGGAAAGATCGGTCTGTTCGGCGGTGCCGGCGTCGGCAAGACGGTGCTCATCCAGGAGATGATCTACCGCGTCGCCAACAACCACGACGGTGTCTCCGTGTTCGCCGGTGTCGGTGAGCGCACCCGTGAGGGCAACGACCTCATCGAGGAGATGTCGGAGTCCGGCGTCATCGACAAGACGGCGCTTGTCTTCGGTCAGATGGACGAGCCCCCGGGCACCCGTCTGCGCGTGGCCCTTGCCGGTCTGACCATGGCGGAGTACTTCCGCGATGTGCAGAAGCAGGACGTGCTGTTCTTCATCGACAACATCTTCCGCTTCACGCAGGCCGGTTCCGAGGTCTCGACCCTGCTCGGCCGTATGCCCTCCGCGGTGGGTTACCAGCCGAACCTGGCCGACGAGATGGGTCTCCTCCAGGAGCGCATCACCTCGACCCGTGGTCACTCGATCACCTCGATGCAGGCGATCTACGTCCCCGCGGACGACCTGACCGACCCGGCCCCGGCCACCACCTTCGCCCACCTCGACGCGACGACGGTTCTGTCCCGTCCGATCTCCGAGAAGGGCATCTACCCGGCCGTGGACCCGCTGGACTCCACGTCCCGGATCCTGGACCCGCGCTACATCGCGCAGGACCACTACAACACCGCCATGCGTGTCAAGGGGATCCTCCAGAAGTACAAGGACCTCCAGGACATCATCGCGATCCTCGGTATCGACGAGCTCAGCGAGGAGGACAAGCTGGTCGTCCAGCGTGCCCGCCGCGTCGAGCGCTTCCTGTCCCAGAACACGCACGTCGCCAAGCAGTTCACCGGTGTGGACGGCTCCGACGTGCCGCTGGACGAGTCGATCACCGCGTTCAACGCGATCTGCGACGGTGAGTTCGACCACTTCCCGGAGCAGGCGTTCTTCATGTGCGGTGGTCTTGAGGACCTCAAGAAGAACGCGAAGGAACTGGGCGTCTCCTGACGCACCGGTGCTTGTGAGCCATTGAGCTCTTGACGAGGGGGCGGGGGTTCGTCCCGCCCCCTCTTCCACGCCTACTAGACTTGTAACCAACACCCGGCAGAACCAGCCGGGTGGTGACCCGAGGAGCCACCTTGGCTGCTGAGCTGCACGTCGCGCTGGTCGCCGCCGACCGTGAGGTCTGGTCGGGCCAGGCCACCCTGGTCGTCGCGCGCACCACGTCCGGCGACATCGGCGTCATGCCCGGTCACCAGCCGCTGCTCGGTGTGCTGGAGTCGGGCCCGGTGACCATCCGTATGAGTGATGGCGGCACCGTCATCGCCGCCGTGCACGGCGGTTTCATCTCGTTCGCGGATGACAAGCTGTCGCTGCTGGCCGAGATCGCCGAGCTGTCGGACGAGATCGATGTCCAGCGCGCGGAGCGGGCACTCGAGCGCGCGAAGGGGGCGGACGACGCCTCCGCCGAGCGCCGCGCGGAGGTCCGCCTGCGGGCGGCGACGGCGCGCTGACCCATGGGGTTACCTCCCGGGCCCTTTAGGCTCTGGGGGAGCGCACGCGATGACGTCACTCAGCCGCGGCTGGGACCGGAGCAATCCGGTGCCGGTCGCGGCTGAGGCAGATATGGAAGTTTTTTCCGTTCCGTTACCTAGGAGACGAGGAGGTCGGTGCCGATGGTCCTCGCTCTGACTGTGTGCGGAATCGTCGTCGCCCTTGTGGTGCTGGGGTTGTTCGTCTTCGGCCTGCGCCGCAGACTCATCCAGCGCTCGGGCGGCACTTTCGACTGTTCCCTGCGCTGGGACGTCTCCGAGAAACCCGACACCAGCGGCAAGGGCTGGAGCTACGGCGTCGCCCGCTACAACGGCGACCGCATCGAGTGGTACCGCGTCTTCTCCTACGCCTACCGCCCCCGCCGCATCCTGGAGCGCTCCGCGATCGAGGTGGCCGGCCGTCGCGTCCCCGACGGCGAGGAGGAGCTGGCGCTGCTCTCCGACGCGGTGATCCTCACCTGTCTGCACCGGGGCACGCGTCTCGAACTCGCCATGAGCGAAGACGCGCTGACCGGATTTCTCGCGTGGCTGGAAGCAGCCCCGCCCGGTCAGCGCGTCAATGTTGCTTAACGGGCTTGCTACAGCCCGTTGTTGATGGCGGTCACCAGCTCACCGTTGCTGGTGTCGCCGCTGAACTCCCAGAAGAACGCGCCGCCCAGACCCTGGTTCTTGGCCCACGACATCTTCCCGGCGATCGTCGACGGGGTGTCGTACGACCACCAGTTGTTGCCGCAGTAGGCGTACGCGGTGCCGGCGATGGTGCCGTTCGCCGGGCAGGAGTTCTTCAGGACCTTGTAGTCCTCGATGCCGGCCTCGTAGGTGCCGGGAGCCGCGCCGGTCGCCGTGCCGCCGGGGGCGGCCTGGGTGACGCCGGTCCAGCCGCGGCCGTAGAAGCCGATGCCGAGGAGCAGCTTGGCGGACGGTACGCCCTTGGACTTCAGCTTGGCGATCGCGTCGGCCGAGTTGAAGCCCGCCTGCGGGATACCGGCGTACGAGGTGAGCGGCGAGTGCGGGGCGGTCGGGCCCTGCGCGTTGAAGGCGCCGAAGTAGTCGTACGTCATCACGTTGTACCAGTCGAGGTACTGCGAGGCGCCGCCGTAGTCGGCCGCGTCGATCTTGCCGCCGGAGGAGCCGTCGGCGGTGATGGCCGCGGTGACCAGGTAGTTCGATCCGAACTCCGTGCGCAGTGCCGACATCAGGTTCTTGAAGGCGGCGGGGCCGGAGGTGTCGCAGGTCAGGCCACAGGCGTTGGGGTACTCCCAGTCGATGTCGATGCCGTCGAAGACATCGGCCCAGCGCGGGTCCTCCACGACGGACTTGCAGGACTTGGCGAACGCGGCCGCGTTGGCCGCGGCCTGGCCGAAGCCGCCGGAGTAGGTCCAGCCGCCGAAGGAGTACAGCACCTTGATGTGCGGGTACTTGGCCTTCAGCTGGCGCAGCTGGTTGAAGTTGCCGCGCAGCGGCTGGTCCCACGTGTCGGCGGCGCCGCTGACGGACTGGTCGGCGGTGTAGGCCTTGTCGTAGGCGGCGTAGGTGTCGTCGACGGTGCACTGACCGTTCTTGACGTTGCCGAACGCGTAGTTGATGTGGGTGATCTTCGAGGCGGAGCCCGAGGTCACCAGGTTCTTGACGTGGTAGTTGCGGCCGTAGACGCCCCACTCGGTGAAGTAGCCGAGCTTGACCTTGTCGCCGGTGGGCGGCGGGTCGGTGGTGCCGCCGGTGGTGTGCACCGCGCGGGCGCCGCTGACCGGGCCGGTCTGGTCGGCGGTGTCGCGGGCCTGGACCGTGTAGGAGTAGTCGGTGCCGGCGGTCAGGCCGGTGTCGGAGTACGACGTGGTCGTGACGGTCGCGACCTTGGCGCCGTCGCGCAGGACGTCGTAGTTCTTGATGCCCTTGTCGTCGGTGGCGGCGCTCCAGGACAGCTTCACCGAGGTGTTGGTGATGTCGGAGGCGGCGGGAGTGCCGGGAGCGCTCGGGGCGCTGTCGCCGGGTTCGGTGGTGCCGCCGTCACAACTGCCGCCGTTTAGCTTGCAGTTGGCGGGGGAGCCGGAGCCGGCGCCGTTGAAGCCGAAGGAGACGGTGGCGCCGGGGGCGAGGGTGCCGTTCCAGGACTTGTTCTTGGCGGTCCAGTGGGTGCCGGAGGAGGTGACGTCGGCGTCCCAGGCGGAGGTGACGGAGGTGCCGGAGGGGAAGTCCCACTCCACGGTCCAGGAGCTGAGGGATGTGGTGCCGGTGTTCTTCACCGTCCACTTGCCCTCGAAGCCGGAGCCCCAGTCCTGGGTCTTGGCATAGGTGGCGGTGGCGGATGTCGCGGCTTCGGCCGGGCTCGCGAGGCCGACCAGACCGGCCAGCGGGAGCAGCAGGGTCGCGAACCCCGCCACGGCTCTGTGTCTGAAGCGCATGCTGCGCCTCCTTGTTGTGGAGTCAGGGGGCATGACTGAGCCTCACGCCCACTCATGGTGGGGTGAGAATAGAAAGGTCTGGACCACCGGTCAATAGGTCTGGACCAGTTGACCTTTCGCCCCGGTTCCGCCTTGCTAGATCCCCAACTCCTGCGCCAGTACGGCCGCTTGGACCCGGCTGCGCAGCTCCAGCTTCCCCAGCAGGCGGCTGACATGCGTCTTCACCGTCGCCTCGGCCATCTGGAGCCGGGCCGCGATGTCGGCGTTGGACAGGCCCTCGCCCAGGCAGGACAGCACCTCGCGTTCGCGGCGGGTGAGACTGTCCAGGACGGACGGATCGGCGGTCGGCTCCCGTACCGGCTTGGCGGCGAACTCGGAGATCAGACGCCGGGTGACGGCTGGCGCGATGAGGCCCTCGCCGCGCGCCACCGTGCGCACCGCCTCCAGCAGGTCGCGGGCTTCGGTGTTCTTCAGCAGGAACCCGGACGCGCCCGCCCGCAGCGCCCCGAACACATACTCGTCGAGGTCGAAGGTGGTCAGCACGAGCACGTCCGCGAGCCGCTCCTCGACGACCTTGCGGGTGGCCGACACCCCGTCCAGGCGCGGCATCTGAATGTCCATCAGGACCAGGTCGGGCCTGAGTTCCCGGGCCCGCTCCACCGCCTGTTCACCGTCCGCCGCCTCGCCGACCACGTCGATGTCGGGCGCGCTGCGCAGGATGAGGACCAGCCCGGCGCGGACGGCCGACTGGTCCTCGGCGACGAGCACACGGATCATGCGGGGTCTCCTTCGGTCAGCGGAAGCGTGGCGCGTACGACCCAGATCTTGTCCGCCGCGGAGTCCGGGTCCTCCACGGGTCCCGCCTCGAAGTCGCCGCCGAGCAGCGCGACGCGCTCGCGCATTCCGACCAGACCGGCGCCCGAGCCGGGTGCGCGCGGCCCGTCACGGTCACCGAAGGGGCTGGTCACGGCGACGGTGAGACTGCCGTCCCGCTGGGCGAGCGCGACCGTGACGCGGCCCGGGGAGGCGTGCTTGAGGGCGTTGGTCAGCGACTCCTGGACGATGCGGTAGGCGGCGAGTTCGACGGGGGTGGGGACGGTGCCGGGGTCTGCGTCGAGGTGGACGTCGAGGCCGTTGGTGCGGGCGCCCGCGGCCAGTGCGTCGAGGCCGTCGAGCGTGGGTGCGGCGACCGGCTCCTTGTCGCCGCCGGCGTCGCGCAGGATGCCGATGAGCCGGCGCATCTCGGCGAGGCCCTCGACGCTGTTCTCGCGGATGACCGACAGCGCCTCCTGGGAGGTCTTCGGGTCGTCGAGGGAGAGCGCGGCCGTGGAGTGGATGGCGATGGCGGAGAGATGGTTGGCGACCATGTCGTGCAACTCGCGGGCCATGCGGGAGCGTTCGGCGACGACCGCCTGGGCGCGGTCCATCTCGGCGAGCAGCGCGGTCTGTTCCGCGCGCAGCCGGGCGGCCTCGGCGGCGTCACGGTGGTTGCGGACGATCCAGCCCGTGGCGGCGGGGCCGTACGCCACGACACCGACGACCACGCCGATCAGCAGCGCCTCCGGCTTGCGCCACACCGCGAACGGCACCAGCGTCGCGGTCACCGTGAGCAGGCCGGTGATCCACTGGATGCGGCGGGCGGAGGCGAGCGGGCCGTACAGCACGGCCGCGTAGACGATGTCGGTGAACATCAGGACCGTGGCCAGATTGCCCTGGGTCACGACGTCCGCGCAGATCGCGACCGAGCCGGTCAGCAGGGCCGTGCGCGGGGCCGCCTGGCGCAGCAGTTCGCAGCAGGCCATGACGCCGAGCGGCACCAGGATCGGCCAGGGGCCGTCGAAGAGCGTGATCGGGTCGTCGCGGGGTCGGGTGCCCAGGCCGATGCCCACCAGGAGCAGGCCGCCGAGCAGCCCGCCGACGGCGATGTACACGTCGAAGCGGCGCGGGCGGGGGAGGACCATGGCTCCATCCAACACGGTGGGCACGGTCCGCGCCTGATTCCGGGGAAGGGTCCTGGACTGCATCTTTCGATGTACCGCGAGTTCGTCAGTGCCGACGACGAAAGCGGCCGGTCCCGACGGGAGCCTGGAAAGGTGACCGAAGGGAGCATGTTGTGATCGTCGCCCTCATCATCGCCTGCGAGGTCGGCTTCTGGGTGCTGCTGGCACTGGGCCTGGCCGTCCGCTACCTGCTGAAGTGGCGCCGTACGAGCGTGGTTCTGCTGTTGTGCGAGCCGGTGCTGGAGCTGGTCCTGTTCATCGTGACGGCGATCGACCTGAAGAACGGCGCCGAACCGGGCTGGGAGCACGGCCTTGCCGCGCTGTACATCGGCTTCACCGTGGCGTACGGCCACTACACGATCCGCTGGCTGGACGGCCACGTCGCCCACCGCCTGGCCGGCGCCCCGCGCCCGCCCAAGCCTCCGCAGTACGGCATGGCACGGGCCCGGCACGAGGGACGTCTGTGGCTTCGTACGCTGCTCGCGGCGGCCGTGGCCTGTGCACTTCTCCAGGGCGCGGTCTGGTACGTCGGGGACGGCGACACCTCGTCCCTGCGGTCCTTCCAGGGGGCGGCACTGCGGACCGCCGGTATCCACGGCCTGATCGCGCTGGCGTACCTGATCTGGCCGAAGAAGCCGAAGGGCGAGCCTGGGCCCGCCGACCACTTCGCCACGTCGAAGGAACAGGCCCGCCGATGACCGCCTAGCGCTCGCCGCCGGGCACCCACAGCACGTCCCCGACCTCCTTGTTCGCCGTCCTGGCGAGGATGAACAGGAGGTCGGACAGGCGGTTCAGGTAGGTCGCCGTCAGGGGGTTCATCGTCTCGCCGTGGACCTCCAGCGCGGCCCAGGTCGAGCGCTCGGCCCGGCGTACCACCGTGCAGGACTGGTGGAGGAGGGCCGCTCCCGGGGTGCCGCCGGGGAGGATGAAGGAGCGGAGCTTTTCCAGCTGCTCGTTGAAGTGGTCGCAGTCCGCCTCCAGCTTGTCGACGTAGAACTGCTCGACCCGCAGGGGCGGGAACTCCGGGTTCTCGACCACCGGCGTCGACAGGTCCGCACCCACGTCGAACAGGTCGTTCTGGACGCGGGTGAGGACCTTGACGACCTCCTCCTCCAGCCCGCCCAGCACGATCGCCGTTCCGATCACCGCGTTCGCCTCATTGGCGTCGGCGTACGCCGAGATCCGCAGGTCGGTCTTGGCGACCCGGCTCATGTCGCCGAGGGCGGTGGTGCCCTGGTCGCCGGTCCTGGTGTAGATGCGCGTCAGATTGACCATGAGGTCAGCCTAGGGTCTGTCCGGCGGATCAGGCCGGCTGCAAGTAGCGGCATCTAATCAACGCAGATGGGCGTGCCAGGCCCCGCGACGCCGGCATGATCCGCCGGGCAGGCCCTAGTTACGCCCCGGCCGTTCGGAGCACGCGTGTGTCGACCGTCACGGCCGGCGCGGCGAAGGCCACGGCGACCAGGACGCCGTAGAACATGTGCGCCGTGGCGTACGAGCCGACGTAGGCGTCCCGGACCGCGTCCACCAGATAGCGGAACGGGATGAAGTGGGACAGCACGTCCAGCCACGCGGGTCCCAGCGTGATCGGGAGCATCAGACCGGACAGCAGCATCATCGGCATCGTCATGGCGTTGATCGCCGGGCCGACCTCCTGCGGCGTGCTGACCTTCATGGCCGGCGCGTACGACAGCGAGGCCGGCGACAGCGTCAGCAGCGCGACGAACGCGAAACCGATCAGCACGCCGCCCAGGGGAGCCCTGAGCCCCATCGCCGGCGCGGCCAGCACCAGCAGCACCGCCTGGAAGACGAACACGGTGGCGTCCCGCAGGACCCGGCCCAGCAGCAGGGCGAGCCGGCTGACGGGCGTCACCCGCATCCGCTCCACCACGCCCTGGCCTTTCTCGATGATGATGGAGAAGCCCGCGAACGACGCCCCGAACAGGCCGAGTTGAAGCAGCAGCCCGGGGACCAGAATCTGTCACGAGCTGCCCTCCCCGCCCAACGGCAGATCCGTCAGCAGCGGACCGAAGAACAGCAGATACAGCAGCGGCATCAGCAGGCCGAAGAGCAGGGCGAAGCGCGAGCGCAGGGACTGGCGGAGGTAGCGGCCGTTGATGAGGGCCGTGTCATGCAGCAGCATCTTCGTGGGATTCCTGAGCGGCTTCGTGGGATTCCTGTACGGCGACGGGGGCGGCGTCCGCCGCGGTGGGGCTGTGGCCGGTGATGGCGAGGAACGTGTCCTGGAGGGTCGCGTCGATCGAGCCGCCGTACTCCAGCTTCAGCGCGCCCGGCGTGCCCTCCGCTACGACCACGCCCTGGTCGACGACCACCAGACGGTCGGAGAGGGCGTCCGCCTCGTCGAGGTAGCGGGTGGTCAGGAACACCGTGGTGCCGTGCTCGTCGCGCAGGCGCCGGATCAGGTCCCACAGGTCGGCCCGGCTGCCGGGGTCTAGTCCCGTCGTCGGCTCGTCCAGGAACAGCACCTTCGGGCGGTGCGTGAGCGCCATCGCGATGTCGAGGCGGCGCCGCTGACCGCCGGAGAGCGCGCCCGCCTTGCGGTCGAGGAGGTCGGTCAGGCCCAGGTCGCGGGCCAACTCCCCGGCGCGCTCGGCGGCCTGCGCCTTGGTCAGGCGGTACAGGCGGCCCTGGGTGAGCAGCTCCTCCCGCACGGTGATCTGCGGGTCCACCCCGCCCGACTGTGCCACGTACCCACACACCCGGCGCACCCCGGCGGGGTCGGTCGCAGGTCGTGGCCGGCGACGGTGGCCGCGCCGCCGGTGGGCGCCAGCAGGGTCGTGAGCATCCGCAGGGTCGTCGTCCTGCCCGCCCCGTTGGGGCACAGGAAGCCAAGGATCTTGCCCTCGCGCACGGCCAGGTCGATGCGATGCCCTGGCGGGCGGCTTGAGCCGGTGAGGGAGGTGGGGGTGAGGCATGTCGTACATCACGCCCGTGTGCCGGTGGCGGCCGATTCGGGCCCGGCCCCTGTCCAGGTTCCCCCCGCCGGAGGCGCCCGCACGGGTTCGTGACCGTGACGATCGCCGAGGTGGCGGAGGCCGCCGACGTCTCCGTGAACACCGTCCACAACTACTTCCCGGCGAAGGAGGACCTCTTCTTCGACCGCTCCGCCGGCGTCGTCGAGCAGCTCTCGCGCTGGGTGCGCGGCCGGGAGGCGGGGGAGTCGGCCGCTCGTGCCGTGCTGCGCGAGCTGCGCGCCGAGGTCGAGGCGGTCTCGCCCCGGGTCGGCCTCATGGAGGGCTACGACCGTTTCATGCGCTGCATCCACGAGGCACCGCCGCTGCGCTCCGCGCTGTGGAGCCTGCAGCAGGAGATCCACGACCACCTGGAGACGACCCTGCGCGAAGAGGCCGGCGCGGACGACTCCGACCGGCTGCCGGGGCTGATCGCCGGTCAGATCGCCTGGATCCACCAGACGGTGTTCGTCCACATCGGACGGGAAATGGTCGCCGGGCGCAAACCGGGCAAAGTGTCACGGGAGGTACTCGTGCTTCTCGACGACATCGAGGAGCTGTTGAGCGAGAAGGTGCTCAACTACGCCGTCCGAGGCCCTCAATGACCCGTGCCGGTGTGATGTCCGTCAGATGAGACGTGACTCGCGTTACTAACCGGTCACACAGTGCCTCATGCCCGCTAAGGTCCGCCGCAGAGGCAATCGTAAGCAGCGTGTAAGCGCATATCGCAGTAATGCTGCCGTGATTCAAAGGGGAGTCGTCAGTGGCACGGAAGCTCGCCGTCATCGGGGCCGGACTCATGGGATCCGGTATCGCCCAGGTCTCAGCGCAGGCGGGTTGGGACGTGGTCCTGCGTGACGTCACCGACGAGGCGCTCAGGCGTGGCACCGACGGCATCAAGGCGTCGTACGACAAGTTCGTCAGCAAGGGCAAGCTGGAGGCGCACGACGCCGACGCTGCCCTCGCCCGCATCACCGCCACCACCGACCTGGACGCGGCCGCCGACGCGGACGTCGTCGTCGAGGCCGTCTTCGAGAAGCTGGAGGTCAAGCACGAGATCTTCCGCGCGCTCGACAAGATCGTGCGCGAGGATGCCGTGCTCGCCTCCAACACCTCCGCCATCCCGATCACCAAGATCGCGGCGGCCACCGAGCACCCGGAGCGGGTCGTCGGGGTGCACTTCTTCTCGCCGGTGCCGATGATGCAGCTCGTCGAGCTCGTCCGCGGCTACAAGACGAGCGACGAAACCCTCGCCACCGCGCGCGAGTTCGCCGAGTCCGTCGGCAAGACCTGCATCGTGGTCAACCGGGACGTCGCCGGCTTCGTCACCACCCGGCTGATCTCGGCCCTCGTCGTCGAGGCCACCAAGCTCTACGAGTCGGGCGTCGCCACCGCCGAGGACATCGACCTCGCCTGCAAGCTGGGCTTCGGTCACGCCATGGGCCCGCTCGCCACGGCCGACCTCACCGGCGTCGACATCCTGCTGCACGCCACCAGCAACATCTACACCGAGTCCCAGGACGAGAAGTTCGCCCCGCCGGAGCTGATGCGCCGGATGGTGGATGCGGGTGACATCGGCCGCAAGAGCGGGCAAGGCTTTTACAGCTACTGAGGTTTCGTAGACCACCGCACAGCCCTTGGACGTGTCACGCGATGGGGTGAATTCGGTATCGGTTCGCTTACAGACGGCAACCTCTGACCGCTCAACGCAGTCAGAGGTTGCATCACCGGCCACAGCGAAGACTCGTAGCAAACACAGGCACGGCAAGCACAGACACCGGCACAGACAACACATCGCGGAGCACGAACGCACGCTTAGGGGAGCGATATGCACATCAGGGGCGACCACGCCGAGCTGGTCGTCGGGGGCCGCCTCGACGTCCGCAGCGCGGCGGACGCCCGTACGGTCCTGCACTCGGCCGTCGACGACGGAGTCGGCGATCTGGTGCTCGACCTGTCCGAGCTGGAGTTCTGGGACGCCACCGGACTCGGGGTGATCATGGGGGCTCACCGGCGGGCCGGCCGCTGCGGCCGGCGCCTGGTGCTGCGCGGCGTGCCGCCGCAGATGCAGCGCCTGCTGGTGGCCACCCGGCTGCACCGGATCCTGGCGATCGAGGGCGGCATCGGGGTGGAGTCCCTGCCCCGGGTGTGACACCCCGGCACGGGTGGGGCGGGACAGTCGGGCGTTCCGGTTGCGAAGCGCACGTCACGCACAATTCTCACGAGACTGTGATGTCTCGGACGGCGCGGTACCCCGGCCTGTCGTAGATACTGTGCAAAGGTTTAGGGTTCGGCTGCCCGCCGCCTAGACAAACCCCTTCGAGCGGGCCCGGACCAGAAGCGACAGCGCGGTGTGCAGCAAGGCCGGGAGGGGCTTGGCTTTCGCACACGACGCTTTTGGGGGGCTTGAACCTATGGACCCGAACAACCGGGGACCCGAGGAGTACGGCCATGACGGCGACGGCCAGTCGTCCCGTCAGCGCCCGCCCAGGGATCCCCTCACACCCGACTTCGGACAGCACACGCCCGCACTCGCCCGCACGGTGCAACTGGTCTCGGGCGACTACCTGCTCACCGTCAACCCCGTCGACGGCAGCGAGATCGAGGTCTGCCCGCCGGCGGAGCGTCCCGGGCGGCCCGAGAAGCTGACTCCGGCCGAACGCGCCGAGGTCGACCGCGCCGCAAGGCCGCCCGTCCCGCCCGGGCCGACCCGTCCCGCGCAGCCGCTCCTGGCCCGCCAGGACGAGCGCGAACAGCTGGTGCGGATGCTCGCCCGCGGCCGCTCCGTACGTCTGGTCGGCGCCCGTGGCGCGGGCCGCACGAGCCTGCTCGACCTCGTCGCCGAGGACTGCGTGGACCTCGCCCCCGACGGCGTGGTCCGCCTCACCGGCTTCCGTCGCACGCCCGCCGATCTGCTGTACGACCTCTTCTACTCCGTCTACAGCGCGCCCCTGTACCGCCCGGAACGCGACGAACTGCTCTCCTGTGTCCGTGAGATCGGCGCGGTCGTCGTCCTGGACGACGTCGAGTTCGGCGGCGCCGCGCTCGACGAGCTGCTCGACGCGACCCCCGAGTGCGCCTTCCTGTTCGGCGCCACACCCGACGCGCCCGCGCCGTCCTCCCCCACGCTCGAATTCGCTCACGCGGGGGGACCCCCACCGTCCGGCATCGAGGAGGTCGTCCTCGGCGGGCTCGACCGCGCCGCCGGCGTGGAGATCCTGGAGCGCGGGATCGGCCGGGTCCTCACCGAGGACGAGGCGAACTGGGCCGGCGACCTGTGGTTCGAGTCGGAGGGCCTGCCGCTCAGGTTCGTCCAGGCCGGGGCGCTGCTGCGCCAGCGCGACCGGCTGCGGGCAGGCACGGAAGCCGTCGACGAGTACGGCGTCTTCGAGGACGTCCCTCCCGCCGACGCGCCCTTCGAGGCGCCGGTGGCCACCGAGGGCGGCGGCGAGGACACACCCCTGCCCTCGCTCGGCGAGGCGGCGGGACCGGCGCGGCTGCTCGCCTCCCGGCTCAGCGCCTCCGCCCGCACCACCCTGAGATTCGCCGTCGCGCTCGGCGGCGAGGTGCCGCACCAGGCGCATCTGCCCGCGCTGGTCGGTGACACCCACGCGGACGCCGCGCTGGGCGAGCTGGCCGACTGCGGGCTGGTCTCGCCGGTCGGCTCCCGCTACCGGCTGGCCGCCGGGGTACAGGCCCAGCTGGAGGCCGCCGGATACGCCGAGGACGCCCAGGACAACGCCCGCACCGCCGTGCAGCACTACGCCTGGTGGGCCGGGCACCCCTCGGTCACGCCGGAGCGGGTCTGCGCGGAGGCCGACGCCGTGCTCGCCGCGCTGGGCGTGCTCGTCCCGGCGACGACACCGCCCGCCGAGGGCGAGGAGAGCCCGACCGTGCAGCTGGCCCGCACGGCGGCGCCCGCGTTCGCGGCCGGGCTGCACTGGAGCGCCTGGGAGCGTGCGCTGCGCGCCGGTGCCGAGGCCGCCCGCCTGGCCGGTGACGTATCCGAACAGGCCTATTTTCACCACGAGTTGGGCATCCTCGCGCTCTGCGGCGGCCAGCTGGACCGGGCCCGTACCGAGTTGGAGACCTCCATCGGTCTGCGCGGTGCCCTCGCCGACAAGCGCGGCACCGTCTCCGGGCGCCGCGCGCTCGCGCTGGTCTCGGACCGCTCCGGTACGACGCCGGGGGTGGCCGCGTTCGCCGCGACCGCGGGGGAGGAGGTGCCGGACGCGCGCTACGAGGAGTCGCAGTCGCCGCCCGGCGGAGTGCCGGCCGCGTTCCCGCCCGTCGGTGACGCCACGACGCTGGTCACCCACCAGGCCTCGGCGTCGTCCCCCACCACCTCGCACAAGGGCCGCGGCGGCATCCGTAGCTTCGCTCGGCGCAACCTCGTCGCGGCCGGCTCGGGCGCGCTGCTCGTGGCCGTGCTCGGCACGGTGGTGACGCTCGGGGCCACGTCCGACAACGACCCGAACACCCCGTCCAACCAGGTCGGCGTCAACCCGTCGGCCAGCCAGGGCCCCGGTGACGACAGCCTGGGCGCGGACAAGGTGGAGAGCAACGACGACAAGGGCTCCGGCGACACCGGCACGGCCACCAGCCGGCCGACGGATCCGGGCACTGACGGTACGGATGGGACGTCGGACGACCCGACGGACCCGTCGGACGAGCCGAGCGGGACGCAGGGGTCGGGCGGCGGTTCCACGAACTCGCCGACGAAACCGCCGACGTCGACGAAGCCGCCGACTTCGAAGCCCCCGACGTCGAAGCCGCCGACGACTCCGACATCGCCGGGGTCCCCGACACCGACGCCGACACCCACGCCGACGCCGACACCCACGCCGACACCGACGCCGACCACTTCCGACTCCGCCAGCGGCCCGGCAACCTCCAGTGCTCCTGCGAGCACCTCGGCAAGCGCGCCGGGGACGACCGAGGCAGGCTCACCGAGCGGCTCGGACGCCGTGATGTGACGCCCTGATCAAGACAAGAGGGCCGGGTCCGTGCAACGGACCCGGCCCTCTTCGTCGTAGAACTGTCCGGAACGGACAGGAACGGTCGGTCAGAACAACCGCAGCTTGTCGTCCTCGATGCCCCGCATCGCGTCGTAGTCCAGGACCTGGCAGCCGATGCCGCGGTCCGTCGCGAGGACCCGCGCCTGGGGCTTGATCTCCTGGGCCGCGAAGATGCCGCGTACCGGGGCGAGATGGGGGTCGCGGTTCAGCAGTTCCAGGTAGCGCGTGAGCTGTTCCACACCGTCGATCTCGCCACGCCGCTTGATCTCGACCGCGACCGTCCGGCCCTCCGCGTCCCGGCACAGGATGTCGACCGGGCCGATCGCCGTCATGTACTCGCGGCGGATGAGCGTGTAGCCCTCGCCCAGCGTCTCGATGCGGTCGGCGAGGAGTTCCTGGAGGTGCGCTTCCACGCCGTCCTTGATCAGGCCGGGGTCCACGCCCAGTTCGTGCGAGGAGTCGTGGAGGATCTCCTCCATCGTGATGATCAGCTTCTCGCCCCCTTTGTTGGTGACCGTCCAGACGTCCTGCTGCTCGCCGTCCCCCTCCTTCAGCGTGCAGGGCGGCGACATCCAGTTGAGGGGCTTGTAGGCCCGGTCGTCCGCGTGGATCGAGACGCTGCCGTCCGCCTTGACCAGGATCAGACGGGGCGCCGAGGGCAGATGGGCGGTGAGCCGGCCCGCGTAGTCGACGGAGCATCGGGCAATGACGAGACGCATGGTCGGCAACGCTACTCGACGGGCTGGTGTCGACGCGATTCGCCCTGGGGGAGTCCGTAAGACCCCGGACTGCCCCTGTTCATTTCTGGCCGATTGTGCTCCTAACGAGGCCCGCCCATGTACGCATTCTCCTGGTGCCGTCACCGTCTGTTGCCTACCGTATTAAACGGGAGGTCGCGAGGCGTGTACACAGAGTGTCCGGTATCGCGAACTCCCTTATCTGTCCGGCAACCCCTGCTGCTGCGGGGGTGCGAGAGGAGAACCCATGTCGCTCGACGTCTCACCGGCCCTACTCGAACAGGCCGAGCGAGGCGAGGTCGACGAAGCCGCCTTCGTCGACTGCGTCCGGACCTCCCTGCCCTATGCATGGGAGATGATCAGCTCCCTGGTGGCCCAGCTGAAGGTCGACGGCGGTTCGTTCGCCGACAACCAGACGCCCCCGCCGGACGAGCAGGCACGTGGCCAGCTGCTGCGTGCGCTTGCGAGTGACGCGATACGCGGCGCGCTACAGCGGCACTTCGGGGTGCGACTGGCCTTCCAGAACTGCCACCGGGTGGCGGTGTTCCCGCTTGACTCCTCGGTCGACGAGACGCTGTCCCGCTTCACCTCGGTGCGCAGTCAGGTGATGAACCAGTCCCCGGAGTTCAGGGACTGCTGACGCACTGAGTCGCTTGCTTGCCGCTCCGTACGCGGGAGGTGCAATCAGTACCGGGGCGGCAAGCCCCCTGGCGGACCGGGTCCGTTCCGTGGGCACGAGGCGTTTCAGCCGAGGTGCGGCAGGACTTCGGCACCCAGCCGTCGGACGTTCTCCTCGGTCGCCGCCAGGTCGCCCGAGCCCTCGACGAGCAGCGCGAAGCGGGAGATGCCGGTCCGTTCGCTGGTCGCCGCGAGGCGGTCGGCGGCCAGGCGCGGGGTGCCCACCGGGTGCAGCCCGCAGAGCAGTTCGGTGTACGCCAGCGGGTCGCGCATCGCGCGATGGCGGCCGTCGACGGTCACATGGGCGTCCAGGCCCTGCCGCAGCCAGCCCGGCATCGCCTTCGTCAGGGCCTCCACCGCGTCCGTGCGCCGGTCCGCGATCTGGCAGATGCCGGCCGACACATGGGCCGCGCCACGGATCTCGTCCGCCGGCCGCCCGGCCGCGCGCGCGTGCTCCCGCCACAGGGCGACCATCTCGGCCTTCTCCTCGTCGCCCACATGCATCCCGAGCAGCATCGGCAGCCCGCGCTCGGCGGCGAGGCGCACACTGCGGGGCGAGGTGCAGGCGACGACGACCTCGGGCCCCTCGGCGTCCGTGAGGCAGTCCGACGGCCTCGGTACGACGGCGACCTCGCGGAAGCCGAACCGCTCGCCGGCGGCCGCGACCGAGGGCTCACGCAGCCAGCGCACCAGCAGATCGAGTGATTCCGGGAACCCCTCCTCGTACGCCTTGAGGCCCGAGCCGAACACCTCCAGGTCGACCCAGGGCCCACCGCGCCCCACACCCAGCGAGAACCGCCCGCCGGACGTGATGTGCAGCAGCGCCGCCTGCTCGCCGAGGGCCACGGGGTGGGCGGTGGGCAGTACGCTGACCGCTGTGCCGACCCGCAGCCGAGTGGTGCGGCCGAGCAGTAAGGCGGCCAGGGTGATCGCCGACGGACAGGTGCCGTACGGCACGAAGTGGTGCTCGGCCAGCCAGACCGCGTCGAGCCCCGCCTCTTCGGCGACCTCGGCGGAGCGGACCGCCCGGTGCAGCGCCTCCCCATCGCCTTGACCCGGGAACCGGGCCGCCAGCACGAAACTTCCTACACGCATTGCTCTTTCCCGCTTCCTTGGCTCCGACGCGGAGCTCCCCCACCGGGCATAACCGTCTGACACGTGCCGAGGACACGGCTTGGCGGAGAGATTTGCGGATTGTCTGCAGAATCGGCAGCCGCTGTGAGGGACTTGTGGGGGTTGGTGCCGTACGGCTACCCCTGTTCGCGCCGCGTAGGCTGGAACATGACCCGTGCATCCTGTATAGCCCCGTGAGGTGTTCCGTGTCCCCGCGTCGCAACCGACCCAAGGACTCAGGCTCGGCCGGCCAAAGCGCCGAGGACGACCGTCCCGGCCGGTACGGCGGCTGGCAGTCCACCCAGAACTGGGACGGCGAGGAGTGGAACGTACGGCATGTGGCGGGCTCCAGCGCCCAGGGCAAGGCGTACCGCTGCCCGGGCTGCGACCAGCCGATCCCGGACGGCGTCCCGCACGTCGTCGCCTGGCCGGAGCACGCGGGCGTCGACGACCGCCGCCACTGGCACAAGGCGTGCTGGAACGCGAAGGACCGCCGCACCACGAGGGTGCAGCGGTCCAGGAACGCGCCGAGGTTCTAGCGGGTCAGGCTCACACGTCCCGCTTTTCCAGCAGGGCGAAGGCGCCGGCGAACGCGACCGCCGTGATGCCGAGCATGATCCACAGCGGGTCCCAGCCGGACGGGCCCGAGTCGGTCAGGGACTGGGCGTAGAAGATGCTGAGCTGGTTCGGGATGGAGTACTCGAGCAGGGCCTGCTGAAGGTCCTTCAGCGACTCCGCGAACATGAACAGCGCGATGACCAGCGGGGCCAGCAGGACGCCGATCATGATCGTGATCGCGCCCGCCGAGTGCCGGATGACCGAGCCGACGACGAGCGAGAGCAGGCCGAGCAGCGCGATGTAGAACGAGATGCCGACCGTGCCCTTCAGCCACTCCTGACCGGTCGGCTCGCGCGAGCCCTCCAGCATCGCCACGTCAGCGAGCGCGACCAGGACGGCCGACACCAGCGTCACGACGAACGCGACGACGAAGAACACGATCGACTTGGCCGCCAGCACCCGCCCACGGCTCGGGCACGCCGTCATCGTGGTGCGGATCATGCCGGTGCCGTACTCCGAGGCCGTGGTCAGCACGCCCAGCGTGATGATGCACATGCTGCCGAGCAGCAGCCCGAAGAAGCCGAACGACAGCGGGCTCTCGCCGGCCAGGCCCTCCTCCGACGAGTTGGCGGAGACCAGCGCGGCGGCAGCCAGGCCGATGCCGACGACGAGCAGCACGAACACGCCCAGCGTCCACATCGTGGAGCGCACCGAGCGGATCTTCGTCCACTCCGAGGCGAGCGCGTGCCCGAGGTGCGTGCGCGTCACGGGGATCGGCGAGGTGTAGGTGGGGTACGGAGAGCCGGGCGCCGCCTGCCAGTTCGGTGCGGCGGTCTGCGGCATCGGGGGCTGGGGCGTGCTCATCGGGCGTCCTTGGGCTCGGTCGGGGCGGCGGTGGCGGCGGGGAATGACGGGGCGGCCGGGGCGGCCGGCGGCTGGGCCGGTGCCTGCGGGGGCGCAGGCGCGGCGACAGGAGCGCTCGCGGGCGCCTGGGCGGGGCTGTGGGCGACGGGCGGCGCGGGCTGCGCCGGAGCGCGGCCCGGGGCCGTGTGAGGCGCCTGGGGGGCCGTCTGCGCGTACGGGTTCGGCGTCCCGGCACCCGGAACCGCGCCGGGCGCTGCCGGGGCGCCGTACGGACCGGGCCCGCCCGGCTGCGGGGCGAGCGGCTGGCCGCCCTGCTCGGGCGGCGGCGGGGCGTACCAGCCGGGCTGACCCTGACCGGGAACCGGCATCGGCGGCTGCGCGCCCGGCGGCAGCGGCTGCTGAAGCCCTTCCTTCTGGTCGATGGTCGAGCGGTAGTCGACCGCGCCCTGCGTCATCCGCATGTACGCCTCCTCCAGCGAGGCCTGGTGCGGCGACAGCTCCCACAGCCGTACGTCGGTGTCGTGCGCGATGTCGCTGATGCGGGGCAGCGCCAGCCCGGTGACCCGCAGGCCGCCGTCCTGCTCGGGCAGCACGTGCCCGCCCGCCTCCGTGAGCGCCGTCGACAGCTTCTCGCGCAGCTGCGGCTCGGTGTCGGGCGTACGGACCCGGGCGAAGCCCGCGGAGTTCGCCGCGATGAAGTCCTTGACGCTCATGTCGGACAGCAGCTGACCGCGCCCGATGACGATCAGGTGGTCGGCCGTCAGCGCCATCTCGCTCATCAGGTGGGAGGAGACGAAGACGGTACGGCCCTCGGCCGCCAGCGACTTCATCAGGTTCCGCACCCAGAGGATGCCCTCGGGGTCGAGGCCGTTGACCGGCTCGTCGAACAGCAGCACCTGGGGGTCGCCGAGCAGCGCGGCGGCGATGCCGAGCCGCTGGCCCATGCCGAGCGAGAAGCCCTTGGAGCGCCGCTTGGCCACGTCCTGGAGGCCGACCACGCCCAGCACTTCGTCCACCCGCCGGGCGGGGATGCCGGACAGCTGGGCCAGGCTCAGCAGATGGCTGCGGGCCGCGCGGCCGCCGTGCACCGCCTTGGCGTCCAGCAGCGCGCCGACCTGACGCGGGGCGTTCTGCAGCCTTCGGTACGGGAAGCCGCCGATCGTCACATGGCCCGCGGTCGGGTTGTCCAGGCCGAGGATCATCCGCATCGTCGTCGACTTGCCCGAGCCGTTCGGGCCCAGGAAGCCGGTGACGGCACCGGGCCGCACCTGGAAGGACAAGTTGTACACAGCGGTCTTGTCGCCGTAGCGCTTGGTCAGGCCGACTGCCTCGATCATGCTCCGCACCCATCGAAAGGTTCAGGACAGCGGGGCACACGCCCCCCGTAAGGGTTAGGAGGATACCGAGGCGCTGACGGTTCCACTCAAGAGCGGGTAAAATCTCGCACCTGCGTTCCCTCGGCACACCTATTTCTGGCTATGCGTCCCGTTTCTTGAGCGTGGCGTACCCGCCGACGAGCGCCGCGATCACCCACAGCACCATGATCCCGAGCCCGCCCCAGGGGCCGTAGGGAGTGTCGCCGTCGACCGGGGTGACCACCTGCATGATCTTGCTGCCGGCCTGGTCGGGCAGGTAGCGGCCGATCTTCTCGGTGGCGGAGACATTGCCGAGGATGTTGGAGACCAGGAAGAAGAAGGGCATCAGGATGCCCAGCGACAGCATCGGCGAGCGCAGCATCGCGGCGACGCCCATCGAGAACATCGCGATGAGGGTCATGTAGAGGCCGCCGCCGAACACCGCGCGCAGCACGCCCGGGTCGCCGATCTCCGCCCGGTGCTCGCCGAGCATCGCCTGCCCGAGGAGGAAGGTGACGAAGCTCGTGGCCAGGCCGACGGCGAGGGAGAGCCCGGTCGCCACCGCGATCTTGCTGAACAGGAAGGTGCCGCGCCGCGGCACGGCGGCCAGCGAGGCGCGGATCATCCCGGTGCTGTACTCGTTCGAGACGACGAGCACCCCGAACACGATCATCGCGAGCTGACCGAGGCTCATCCCGGCGAAGCTGATGAAGGTCGGATCGAAGGAGAGCCTGTCCCGCTCGCTCAGGTTGTCGAACTCGTTCGCCGACAGACCCGAGATCAGCATGCCGAGCGCGATGGTGACCACCACGGCGAGGGAGAGCGTCCACACGGTGGAGGCGACGGACCGGATCTTGGTCCATTCGGAGCGGATGACCTGGGTGACCACGGTGCTCAGCTCCTCTTCCAGTCGTCGCCCCACTGCCGCTGCTGCTGCTGCGGCGGCGGTGCGGGCGCGTCGGCGTGCGCGTGGTACTCCACCGACTCCGCGGTCAGCTGCATGAACGCCTCCTCCAGGGAAGCCTGTTGCGGGCTCAGCTCGTGCAGCACGACGTGGTGGCGCGCCGCCAGCTCCCCGATCTGCTCGGACTTGCTGCCGTCCACCTCCAACGTGCCGTTGCCGGTCTGCACCGCGGTGACCCCGGCCTCGTGCAGCACATCGAGCAGCCGCTCGCGCTGCGGGGTGCGGATACGGACGTACGACCGCGAGTTGCGCGCGATGAACTCGGGCATGGACGTGTCGGCGAGCAGCCGCCCCTGGCCGATGACGACGAGATGGTCGGCCGTCAGCGCCATCTCGCTCATGAGGTGACTGGAGACGAAGACGGTCCGCCCCTGCGCGGCGAGGGACTTCATCAGGTTCCGGATCCAGTGGATGCCCTCGGGGTCGAGCCCGTTGACCGGCTCGTCGAACATCAGGATCCGCGGATCGCCGAGCAGCGCTGCGGCGATGCCGAGCCGCTGGCCCATGCCCATCGAGAAGCCCTTGGTCTTCTTCTTGGCGACCGCGGTCAGCCCGACCGCGTCCAGCACCTCCCGCACCCGGCCGCTCGCGATGCCGTTGCTCTGCGCGAGGCACAGCAGATGGTTGTAGGCGCTGCGTCCGGGGTGCCAGGCCTTGGCCTCCAGCAGGGCGCCGATGTACGTCAGCGGGTCCTTGAGCTGGTCGTAGTGCTTGCCGTCGATACGGACGTCGCCCGCGGTGGGCCGGTCGAGGCCCAGGATCATCCGCATGGTGGTCGACTTGCCCGCGCCGTTGGGACCGAGGAACCCCGTGACGATGCCCGGTCTCACCGTGAACGTCAGGTTGTTGACCGCGACCTTCTCGCCGTACCGCTTCGTCAGCCCCTCGAGCTCGATCATGCCGCCCACGCTAAAACGGGACAAAGCCCTCTGCCACCCCAGTGGCAGAGGGCTTTGCGAAAATTCAGCAGCCGTGTGCCCGATCGTTACCGGGACTGCTGCGCGGGAACCCCGCGGGTGATCGGCTCGTCCTCGGCGGCGGGCGCACCGGTCGCGGCCACCGCGGCGCCGGTCAGGGTCGCCAGCATCTCGCGGACGTTCGTCAGCTGAGCGTTGATGCTGTCGCGGCGGTTGGTGAGAGCCGCGAGCTCGCGCTCGGATTCCGAACGGATCCGGTCGGCCTTGGCGTTGGCGTCGGCCACGATGTCCTCGGCCTGGCGCTGAGCGGTCTCCACCGTCTGGCGGGCACGGCGCTCGGCGTCGGTGCGCAGCTTCTCGGCCTCCAGGCGCAGCTGCTCGGCGCGGTGCTCGATCTCGGCGAGGCGCTTCTCGGCCTTGGCCTGACGCGACGCCAGGTCGCGCTCGGACTGCTCGCGGCGCTTGGCGAGGTTCGTCTCGAAGTCGGCGGCGGCCTGCGCGGCCTTGGCGCGGGTCTCCTCGAAGAGGGCGTCGGCCTCCTCGCGCTTGGACTGCGCGTCCTTCTGGGCCTCCGCGCGCAGCTGCGAGGCGTCACTCTTGGCCTTCTCGACGATCCGGACGCCCTCGTCCTCGGCCTTGGACTTGCGCTCCGCAGCGAACGATTCTGCGTCGTTGCGGACCTGCTGGGCCGACGACTCGGCGAGCTCGCGGTGCTGCTCGGCGGCGCGGCGGGCCTCCTCGCGCAGATCCTTGGCCTCCTCCTCGGCGAGGCGGAGGATCTTCTCGACACGCGCGCCGAGGCCGGCGTACGACGGCTCGGCGTCGGTTACCTGGGCCTGGGCGTTCTGCGTCTCGAGGTGGAGCTCCTCGATGCGCTTTTCCAGAGCGGTGATGCGGGCCAGAGCGCTGTCGCGGTCGGAGACGAGCTTCGAGATGCGTTCGTCCACCTGCGCGCGGTCGTACCCACGCCGCACAAGCTCGAAGCCGTAGGGGGAAGTGTCGCTCATGGGGTTCCTGTCGAATGAGACCGGTGAGGTGATAAGTGGAATCCTAGGGGCCGAAGCGGTGTGTCATCGAGCGGATACGTGTTTGATCTGGAGAATGAGACCCCTTTTGGGTGGCGAACCGTCGGACGGCTTGCCAAAAACCTGGTCAAAGGCCCCAGGAGACACCGGAAGCCGCCCGACGCGCTAGCCGTCTGACGACTTGCCACCCGATCGGGGTGCTCCGACTGTCGCACCCGCCTTGACCCCGCCGTCCTTGCCGGCCGACGGTGTCTCGAAGGATTCCAGCGCCTCCAGGACGTCCTGGACGCGCGAGATCTCGGCGTTGATGTCCTCGCGGCGCCGGACGAGGACCTCCAGCTCGCGCTTGCCCTCCTCGACCGTGCGCTTGGCCTCGCGGATCGCCTCGGCCCTGAGCTCCTCGGCCTCCTTGATGAGCGAGGACCGCTTCTGCTCGGCCTCCTTCAGCAGGCCCTCGGCCTTCTTGACGGCGGCGATACGGACCTTGCCGGCCTCGGAGTTGGCCTCCGACACCAGCTCCTTGGCCTTCGCCTGCGCCTTGGCCAGCTGCTCCTCGGCGGCCTTGATGAGGGCGTCGCAGCGGTCGCCGGTCGACTTCATCGTCTCGGAGGCCTCGCGCCGGGCCCGCTCGTGCAGGC
Source organism: Streptomyces sp. NBC_01092 (assembly GCF_045039535.1). Lineage (NCBI taxonomy): Bacteria > Bacillati > Actinomycetota > Actinomycetes > Kitasatosporales > Streptomycetaceae > Streptomyces > Streptomyces sp. NBC_01092. Next base: position 7,270,015 of record NZ_CP108659.1, read on the forward strand.
CCTCGATCTCGCTCGTGATGCGGTCGCGCAGCTCCTGAGCGCGCTCCCTTATCGAGGTGGCGTCCCGGCGGGCACCGACGAGCAGCTCGTCCGCGTCGGTACGGGACTTCTCCACCCTGGAGTTGCCCTCGACCGTCGCCTCGGAGACCAGCCGGTCGGCCTCCTTGCGGGCCGCGCCCACCATGGTGTCGGCCTGCGCCTCGGCGTCCGCGGTCGTCTTGTGCGCCTGCGCCTGCGCCTCGGTGAGCAGCTTGTCCGCCTCGGCCGTGGTCTCCGTGATGAGCTTGTCGACCTGCTCGGCCACGTCCTGGCGCCGCTTGTTCGCGTCCTTGCGAGCCTCGTCGAGGGTGCGCTCGGACTCCTCGCGCGCCGTGTTGACAAGCCGCTCCGCCTCCGCGGCCGCCTCGGCCTTGACGCGCTCGGAGTCGCTGCGGACCCGCTCGGCGTGCTGCTGGGCCGACCCCACCGTGTCGGCGGCCTCGGCGCGCAGCCGCTCCGCCTCCGACGTGGCGTCCCCGACCAGCTTCTCGGCCTTGGTGCGCGCGTCGGTGCGCACCCGGTCGGCCTCCGTGACCGTCTCCGACTGGAGCCGCTCGGCCTCCGAACGCGCCTCGGTGATGAGGGTGTCGGCCTGCGTCGCCGCGTCCGAGCGGATCCGGTTGGCGTCCTCGCGGGCGTCCGCCCGGGTGCGGGACGCGGCCTGCTCGGCCTCGGCGATCTTGTCCGAAGCCTCCGTACGGATCCGCTGGGCGTGCTCGGCGGCGTCCGACCGCAGCCGCTCCGCCTCGGCGATGGCCTCCCCGACGGTGCGCTCGGCCAGCGACTTGGCGGCCGTGGACTCCTCGCTCGCCTCGCGCCGGATGCGGCCCGCGTCCTCGCTGGCCCGCTCCCGCTCGGCGTAGGCGTCGGCGCGGACCCGGTCCGCCTCCTCCTCGGCCTCCCGGCGGGTACGGTCCGCCGCGTGCTCGGCGGCGCTGCGCAGCCCGGTGATCTCCTCCTGGGCCTGCTCGTGCAGCCCCGTCACGGAGTCGCGGACCTGCTGGGCGTGCTGCTCGGCCGCCGACACCATCTCGGTGGCGCGCCGGTCGGCCTCCTCGACCAGCCGCACCGCCTCGGCCTGCGCCTCCTCCACGCGGTTGCGTGCGGAGGCCAGCAGCTCCTCGCTCTGCTCGCGGGCCCGCTCGCGCTCCTGGTCGGCCTCCTGGCGGGCGGAACCGAGGAGTTCCTCGGCCTCGCGCCGGCGCCGGACGGCCTCCTCCTGGGCGGCGGCCAGCGTCTCGGACGCCTCCGTGGCGAGCCGCTCGGCGGCGGCCTGCGCCTCGGCGCGCACCCGGTCGGCGGTGTCCTGCGCCTCCGACTTCAGCCGCTCGGCCTCGGCCGCGGCCTCCGACCGCAGGCGTACGGCGATGGCCTCGCCCTCGGCCCGGGACGCGGACGCGTCCGACGCGGCCTCGGTGCGCAGCCGGTCGGCCTCCTGCTCGGCCTGCTGCTGGAGCGAACGGATCCGCTCGGCGGCCTCGGTGCGCAGCCGGTCGGTCTCCTCGGCGGCCTCGCGGCGGATGCGCGCGGCCTCCTCGCGGGCGTCGGTGAGCGCCTGCTCGGCCGCCGCGAGGCGCTGCTCGGCCTCGCTGTGCAGCCGCGTCAGCTCCTCGGCGGCCTCCGCCCGGCGGGCCTCGACGCCCCGCTCGGTCTCCTCGCGCAGTTCAAGGGCGGCCCGCTCGGCGTCGGCCTTGATGCCCTCGGCCTGCTCGACGACCTCCTCGCGGTGCCGCTCGGCCTCCTGGCGGGTGCGCTGGAGGGTCTCCTCGGCCTGCCGGCGCAGTGTCGTCGCGCGCTCGATGGCCTCGGTGCGCACCTTCTCGCTGTCGGTGGTGGCCTTCTGGCGCAGCTCGTCGGCGTCCTGCCGGGCCTTGGCCAGCAGCTCCTCGGCGGTCTTGGCCGCCTCCTCGATCTGCTGGACGGCCTCCTTGCGGGCCTCCGCGCGGATCTTCTCGCCCTCGGCGACCGCCTCGGAACGCAGCTGCTCGGCCTCGCCGCGCAGCCGGCGTGCCTCCTCCTGCAGCTCGACCGTCTTGGCGCGGTACTCCTTGGTGTCGTCCTTCGCCGAGCCCTTGAGCTGCTCGGCGATGTCGTGCGCCTCGGCGCGCAGCCGGTCCGCCTCGGTCTCGGCCTCCGTGCGGATCCGCTCGGCCTCCTCGGCCGCGGCCTTGGTGGTGTTCTGCGCGTCCTCCTGCGCCTTGTTGAGGACGTCCTCGGCGGTCTTGGCCGCCTTCGACAGCTGGGTCGCGCTCTCCTCGGCGGTGATCGTGCGGGCCTTCTCGCCGGCCTCGGCGACGATCTTCTCGGCCTCGGCGCGGGCGTCGGCGACGACCTGCTCGGCGTCCGACTTGGTGGACTCGGCCTCCTTGGTGGCCTCGCTGACCAGCCGGGCGACCTGCTCCTTCGCCGTACGCATGCGCTGTTCGTTGGCCGACTCGGCACTGGAGAGCGCCTTCTCGGCGGCCGTCGTGGCCTCGGCGACCAGCTTCTCGGCCTCGGTCTGCGCCTTGCGCAGCGCCTCCTCGGCCTCCGCCATGCGCTGCTCGGCGGTGCGGCTCATCTCCTGCGCCTGGCGGCGGGCGGAGTCCGACTCCGTCACGGTGGAGGTGCGCAGCTGCTCCGCGTGGTCGGTGGCCTCCTGCGCCTGCGTGGACGCGGCGTTCAGGAGCCGCTCGGCGTCCGTACGGGCCCGGAGCAGGATCTGCTCGGCCTCCGCACGGGCCTCCTCGGCCGCGCCCGTGAGGCGCTGACGGGCCTCGCCGGTGAGCCGCTCGGCCTCGGCGCGCGCGGTGGCCAGGGACTGGTCGGCCTCGGCACGCGACTCGTCGAGGAGGCGGCGGGCCTGCGACTCGCTGCGGGCGCGCAGCTGCTCGGCCCACGCCACGTTCTCGTTGACGTGCGACTCGACGGTCTGGCGGCGCTCGGCCAGCTCCTGGTCCAGCTGCTGGCGGCGGGTCACCGCCTCCTGGTGCAGCTCGGCCTGCAGCCGGGCGGCCTGCTCCGCGTGCTCCTGCAGGATGCGCTGGGTCTGCGCGCGGACCTGGCTGAGCTCGCGCTCGGCGTCCTGGCGCAGCTGGTCCGCCTGGACCTGGGCGTTGCGCAGCAACTGTTCGGCCTGATAGCCGATGTCGCCGCCGTCGAAGGCGGGCCGGGACATGATGGTCCGCCGCGCCTCGTGCAGCTTGGCGCGCAGCACCTCGACCTGGTAGCCGAGGTCCTCGGCGTGCTGGATCGCCTTTTCCCGCTCGGTCTTCAGCCGATCCATCTCGGCCTCGAACCGAGAGAGGTGGTCGACGTCAGCCGCCGGCTCTCGCTCCTGGCGTTCGTAGCCCCGCACTGCGCGGTCCCATCCGTCCCCTGGTCGCAAGTCTGGCCATACGGGCTCCGTCCGTCCGCCGAACGGGGCCCCCGAGGAATGGTGTCAGATCAACGGCAGCGCAAGGGCTGCTGCCCTGAACGCTCGCCCCCCGAAACCCGGACCCCGGCATGCGGCCACCCCGGTTCCGGAAGCGACCGCCCCCAACCCTACCGGCCCATATGTACGAGGGTCAGTGCTCAGGTGACTCAACAGGCGCCGAAGTGACCAGTTCTGTCAGTACTCCGTGGCAATCCTTTGGGTGCAGGAACGTGATTCGTGACCCCATGGAGCCGCGTCGGGGCTCTTCGTACAGAACGCGTACGCCCTTGTCCTTGATGTCGGCGGCGTCGCCGTCCACATCCGCCGTACCGAAAGCGATGTGGTGGACACCCTCGCCGTTCTTGTCGAGCCACTTCGCGACGGTGGAATCCGGGCGCGTGGGTTCGAGAAGCTGCAGGTAGGAGGCACCGCCGTCGGAGGTGTCGTTGATCTTGAGCATGGCCTCGCGGACGCCCTGCTCCTCGTTGATCTCGGAGTGGAACACCTCGAAGCCGTACGTGGCCCGGTAGAACTCCACGGTTCGGTCGAGATCGAAACAGGCGATTCCGATGTGGTCGATTCGCGTCAGCATGTTGTTCAGTGGAGCGCCACGGAGGTGGTTACGCAACGTGCGCGCGATCACACCGACGGCCCGGTGACGGCACGGAGTGCCACTCAGTACATTCGAAGTAAACCCTCGTTCACTCCTCGGCTGCTCAAGCTGGAAGGGGATCGCACCTCATGTCTTCTGGAAACGGCACGACCTCCGTGATCGTCGCGGGTGCCCGTACCCCTATGGGACGGCTGCTCGGCTCTCTGAAGTCCTTCTCCGGAGCCGACCTCGGCGGCTTCGCGATCAAGGCCGCCCTCGACCGTGCGGGGATCGGCGGCGACCAGGTGCAGTACGTCATCATGGGCCAGGTGCTCCAGGCCGGGGCAGGGCAGATCCCGGCGCGCCAGGCGGCGGTCAAGGCCGGCATCCCGATGAACGTCCCGGCGCTCACCATCAACAAGGTCTGTCTGTCCGGCCTCGACGCGATCGCGCTCGCGGACCAGCTGATCCGCGCCGGCGAGTTCGACGTGATCGTCGCGGGCGGCCAGGAGTCCATGACCAACGCTCCGCACCTGCTGCCGAAGTCCCGTGAGGGCTTCAAGTACGGCGCCGTGCAGATGATCGACGCCATGGCCCACGACGGTCTGACCGACGCCTTCGAGAACATCGCCATGGGCGAGTCCACGGAGAAGCACAACACCCGCCTCGGCATCCTGCGCCCCGAGCAGGACGAGATCGCCGCGCTGTCCCACCAGCGCGCGGCGGCCGCCCAGAAGAACGGCATCTTCGAGGCCGAGATCACCCCGGTCGAGATCCCGCAGCGCAAGGGCGACCCGGTCCTGTTCAGCAAGGACGAGGGCATCCGCGGCGACACCACGGCCGAGTCGCTGGGCAAGCTTCGCCCGGCGTTCTCGAAGGACGGCACGATCACGGCGGGTTCGGCGTCGCAGATCTCGGACGGCGCCGCCGCGGTCGTCGTCATGAGCAAGGCCAAGGCGCAGGAGCTCGGCCTGGACTGGATCGCCGAGATCGGCGCGCACGGCAATGTGGCGGGTCCGGACAACTCCTTGCAGTCCCAGCCCTCCAACGCCATCCAGCACGCCCTGAAGAAGGAGGGCCTGGAGGTCTCCGATCTCGACCTGGTCGAGATCAACGAGGCCTTCGCCGCGGTGGCCGTGCAGTCAATGAAGGACCTCGGCGTGTCCACGGAAAGGGTGAACGTCAACGGCGGAGCCATCGCCCTGGGCCACCCGATCGGCATGTCGGGCGCCCGGCTCGTCCTGCACCTGGCCCTGGAGCTGAAGCGGCGCGGCGGCGGCGTCGGCGCGGCCGCGCTGTGCGGTGGCGGCGGCCAGGGTGACGCGCTGATCGTGCGGGTACCCAAGGCCTGAGCCTTCGGTATCTCGGTACGCCTTTACTCGGAACGGAGCTGTGATGCAGGACGTCTCCACGCTGGTGGCCCAGGCCAGGGAGGGCCGGCCAAGGGCGGTCGCCCGGCTGATCTCCCTGGTGGAGGGGGCGTCCCCGCAGCTGCGGGAGGTCATGGCGGCGCTGGCCCCGCTCACGGGCAACGCCTATGTGGTGGGCCTGACCGGCTCACCGGGCGTCGGCAAGTCGACGTCCACCTCCGCCCTGGTGACCGCGTACCGCAAGCAGGGCAAGCGGGTCGGCGTCCTGGCCGTCGACCCGTCCTCGCCCTTCTCGGGCGGCGCCCTGCTCGGCGACCGGGTCCGGATGTCGGACCACGCCTCCGACCCCGGCGTCTACATCCGCTCGATGGCGACCCGGGGCCACCTGGGCGGCCTCGCCTGGGCGGCCCCGCAGGCGATCCGCGTCCTGGACGCGGCCGGCTGCGACGTGATCCTGGTCGAGACGGTCGGCGTCGGCCAGTCGGAGGTCGAGATCGCCTCCCAGGCCGACACCTCCGTCGTCCTGCTCGCCCCCGGCATGGGCGACGGCATCCAGGCGGCGAAGGCCGGAATCCTGGAGATCGGCGACGTGTACGTCGTCAACAAGGCGGACCGTGACGGCGCCGACGCCACCGCCCGCGAGCTCAACCACATGCTCGGCCTCGGCGAGTCCCGCGGCCCCGGCGACTGGCGCCCGCCGATCGTGAAGACGGTCGCCGCCCGTGCCGAGGGCGTCGACGAGGTCGTGGAGGCCCTGGAGAAGCACCGGGCCTGGATGGAGGAGCGGGGCGTGCTGGCCGAACGCCGCCGCGCCCGCGCCGCCCGCGAGGTGGAGACCATCGCCGTCACGGCCCTGCGGGAGCGGATCGCCGACCTGCATGGTGACCGCCGCCTCGGGGTGCTGGCGGAGAAGATCGTCGCCGGTGAGCTGGATCCGTATCGGGCGGCGGACGAACTCGTGGCGGGGCTGACGAAGGGCTGAGCCCCGAGGTCCGTAAGAAACGGACGTTCCGGGAACCCTCCATGGTCAACTCCTCCTCCCCGCTGCTAGGTTGACCCGCATGTACCTCCTCTTGGCATAGGGCACGCCCAGCCCGCGCACGGTGAACGGCCGGTCGGCCGGGACCGTCGCGGCGCATCGGCGTCCCCTTTTCCGCCTCGAGTCGAGGAACTCCCGTGTCTTCCACGTCTGTGGCGCGGCCTTCGTATGCCGCCGTTCTCCGGATCCCCCATGCCCGCCGTACCTTCGCCGCCGCCCTGCTCGGCAGGCTGTCGTACGGCATCGCCCCGCTGTCCGTGATGCTCGCCGTGACCCGGGCCTCCGGGTCGTACGCGGTGGCCGGCGTCGTCATGGCGCTGTTCTCCGGGGCCAGCGTCTTTCTGTCGCCCGCGCGGGCGGCCCTGATCGACCAGTACGGGCCGCGCCGGGCGCTCGTGCCGATGGCGACGGCCTACACCGTGCTTCTGGTGCTGCTGGCGGTGCTCGTCTGGCGGCCGGGTGCCCCGGCGTTCGTCCTCGGCGGCGCGGGCGCCGCCGCCGGTGCCTGCACTCCGCCGCTCGGGCCCACCATGCGGGCCGTGTGGGGGCTGCTGGCCCCGGACCGGGCGCTGATGCAGCGGGCCTACAGCCTCGACGCCGTCGCCGAGGAACTGCTCTTCGTCTCGGGCCCGTTGCTGGTCGGCGTGCTCGTCGGGTTCGCTCCGCCGGCGGTCGGGGTGCTCGTCGGGGCGGGGCTGATCGTGGTGGGGACGGCCGGGTTCGTGTCGTCGCCCGCGGTGCGCGCGGTACCCGGCAGCGGGCGTAAGGCCGGAGCACGTACGGCCGGGCAGCGGGTGCTGCGCGGCATCAGGCGCCCGGTGATCGCCGCCGCCGGGGTCGGGCTCTCGCTGGGCGTGCTCGATCTGCTGGTGGTCGCCTTCGCCGAGGGGCACGGTCACGGCGCCGGCAGCGCGGCCTGGGTGCTGGCCGCCCTGTCCGCGGGAAGCGCCGTCGGCGGGCTGCTCAACGGGGCCGTCGCGTGGCGGGCCTGCGCCGGGGTGCGGCTGTCGGCGCAGGCGGCCGGACTGGGGCTGGCGCTGTGCGGTGCCGCGCTGGCGCAGGGGCTGGGCACGCTCGCCGTGGCCGCCGCGGTCGTCGGCCTCTTCGTGTCCCCGATGATCACCACCGCGTACCTCATCGCCGACGAGGCCGCCGCGCCCGAGGCCCGGGTCCAGGCGGGCGCCTGGGTCAACACGGCCGTCAACGCGGGCGGTACGGCGGGTGCCGCGGCCGCCGGTGTGCTGGTCGGGTGGCTGCCGGCGGGGGTGTGCTTCGCGGTGACCGGGGGCGTGATGCTGCTGACCGCGGTGGCCGTGGCGCGGGGTGCGCAGCGCGAGAGGGGTACGGGAGAGCCCGTACCCCTCGTGTGACGGCCCGACGTCAGTCGTCGTCGCCGTCGTCCTCGTGACCGTCGCGGTCGTCGTGGTCCTGGGTGACCTTGCCCGTCTTGAGGTCGACCTTCCACTCGCCCTTGGTGCTGTCCACGCTCCAGGCCGCGGGGCCGTCGTCGTCGAGGTCGACGTCGGTGACGGTGCCCTTGGCCGCCACGGCCGCGGCTGCCTCGCGGGCGTCGACGGTCGCGCCCTTCAGCGCGGCGAGGTCCTCGCGGGCGTCGTCGTCATCGTCGTCGTCGCGCCGGTCGCCGAGGACCTTGCCGTCGCTCGCGGAGACCTTGACGTCGTGCTCGGTGCCGTCGCCCTTGACGACGGTCACCTCCCACCCGTCCACGCCGTCGTCGTCCAGGTCGGCGGCGACGGCCGTGCCCGGCGTGTGCTTCAGCGCGGCCGCGATGGCGTCGGCGGCGGTGACCTTGGCGGTGGCTGCGTTCGTACGGATCTCGGTGACGTCGTCGTCCCGGTCGTCGGCGGTGTCGTCCGCGCTGTCGTCCCGGTCGTCGGCGACCTTGACGCTCGACTGCCGCTGCGTGGGCGCGCTGTCGTCGCCACCGGCCGCGTAGGCCGCGACGGTGCCGCCGCCGATCAGGGCCGCTGCGGCGACGGTGGCGATGACGATGTTGCGCTTCATTCCGGTTCCTCCCGAGTCGTTGTCGTTTCGACACCGCTCAATCTGCCGAACCGACGCTGAGGGGAACCTGAAGGACCCTGAAGATATCTTCAGCTTCGCTTTGCGAACCTTTACGCATGCGCTTGTTGATCGTGGAGGACGAGAAGCGGCTGGCCCTGTCGCTCGCCAAGGGCCTGACGGCCGAGGGCTACGCCGTGGACGTCGTCCACGACGGCAGGGAAGGGCTGTACCGGGCCTCGGAGGGGTCGTACGACCTCGTGATCCTCGACATCATGCTGCCCGGCATGAACGGCTACCGCGTCTGCGCCGCCCTGCGCGCCGCCGGCCACGAGGTGCCGATCCTGATGCTCACCGCCAAGGACGGCGAGTACGACGAGGCGGAGGGGCTGGACACCGGCGCGGACGACTACCTCACCAAGCCGTTCTCGTACGTCGTCCTCGTCGCCCGCGTCAAGGCGCTGCTCAGGCGCGGAGGACAGGGCGCCGGGGCCTCGCCCGTGCACGTCCACGGCGACCTCAAGGTCGACACCGCCGCCCGCCGCGTCTTCCTCGCCGACACCGAAGTGGCCCTCACCACCAAGGAGTTCGCCGTCCTGGAGCAGCTGGTGACGCGGGCCGGTCAGGTGGTGTCCAAGGCCGAGATCCTGGAGCACGTCTGGGACTTCGCGTACGAGGGCGACCCCAACATCGTCGAGGTGTACATCAGCACCCTGCGGCGCAAGCTGCGCGCCGGGCTCATCCGGACGGTGCGCGGGGCCGGCTACCGGCTGGAGAAGGAACAATGAGAAGGCTGTTCGGCTCGGTCCGGTCCAGGGCCACGCTCGGCGCCACCCTCGTCGTCGCCGTGGCGCTGGTCGCGGCGGGGGCGGCGGTGCTGCTGTCGCTGCGGTCCAACCTGATCGAACAGGCGGGCAACGAGGCGGAGCGCACCGCGCAGAACGTCGTCGCCCAGCTCGCCGCCGGGAAGGCCTACGACCAGCTGGACCTGGACGACGACAGCCCGGTCCAGGTCGTCGACGCGCAGGGCACCCTGGTCGCGGCGAGCGGCGAGCTGGAGCGGATCAGCGGCACGGCCACGGACGCCGTGCAGCCGCAGCCGCAGAAGGGCAGTACGAGCGGCGAGGACGGCGACGACGACGCGGACGACGACTCCGCCGTGGGCGAAGCCGGGGAGATCGGCGAGGGGACCGAGTTCAGCGACGGCTCCGCGACGATCGACGGCGAGAGCGCCGACTACCGCTTCGCCGCCGTGTCCGTGGAGGCCGGCGAGCGAGGACCGCTCACCGTCTACGCCGGAGGTTCGCTGGACGCCGAGCAGAGTGCCGTGAACACCGCGCTCACCGTCATGCTCATCGGCTTCCCGCTGCTGCTCGGCGTCGTCGCCGGCGTCACCTGGCTGGTCACGAGGCGCGCGCTGCGCCCGGTCGAGGGCATCCGGGGCGAGATGGCCGCGATCACCGCTTCCGAGGATCTCGCGCGCCGGGTGCCGGTGCCGGACACGCACGACGAGGTCGCCCGCCTCGCGCTGACCACGAACGAGACGCTGGCCGCCCTCCAGACCTCGGTGGAGCGCCAGCGCAGCTTCGTCGCCGACGCCTCGCACGAGCTGCGCAGCCCGATCGCGTCGCTGCGCACCCAGCTGGAGGTCGGTGTCGCGCACCCCGAGCTGCTCGATCTCGACGGCGCGGTCGAGGACACCGTACGGCTCCAGGGCCTTGCCACCGACCTGCTGCTGCTCGCCCGGCTGGACGCGGGGGAGCGGCCCGGTGACGCGCGGTTCGACCTCGGCGCGCTGGCCCGGGAGCAGGCCGAGGGGCGAGCCGGCGTGACGGTCGAGGCGCAGGACGCGACGGTGGCCGGGTCGCGGGGGCAGGTGGGGCGGGTGCTCACCAACCTGCTGGACAACGCCCGGCGGCATGCCCGCTCGGCGGTCACCTTGACCGTGCGCACCGAGGGGGAGTGGGTCGTGGCGGCCGTCGCCGACGACGGGGACGGGGTGGCCGAGGCCGACCGGGAACGGATCTTCGAGCGGTTCGTCCGGCTCGACGAGGCCCGCAGCCGCGACGACGGCGGGGCCGGGCTGGGCCTTGCCATCGCCCGTGACGTCGCCGTACGGCACGGGGGGACGCTCACCGTGGGCCGGGCGCCGGCGGGCGGAGCCCTGTTCGAACTCCGCCTGCCGCCGGCTCAGTAGGCGCCGGGGTCGCCGGTGCCTCGGGGGCCGCCCGGGTTACGGGCGTCCCCGCTGGCCGCGCAGGTGCTCGGCGATCGGCTTGAGCCCCTTGTCGAGCTCCGCCAGGGCTTCGGGGGAGAGGAGGTCGATGAAGTGCCGGCGCACGGACGCCACGTGGTGCGGCGCGACCTTCTGCATGGTCTCCATGCCGTGATCGGTGAGGACGGCGTAGAGCCCACGGCGGTCGGACTCGCAGTTCTCACGCCGGACCAGGTTCGCGTTCTCCATCCTGGTGATCTGGTGGGAGAGGCGGCTCTTGGACTGCAGGGTGGCGGAGGCGAGGTCGCTCATCCGCATCCGTACGTCCTCCGACTCGGAGAGGTTCACCAGGATCTCGTAGTCGTTCATTGTCAGGCCGAACGGCTGCAGGTCCTTCTCGAGCTGGTACGTCAACAGCCTGTTGACCTCCAGGTGGGTGCGCCAGGCGCACTGCTCCGCATCGGTCAGCCAGCGAGTGGCCGTCTCGGTCTCCATGAATGAAGTCTACCTAAGAAGTTGAAAGGCGAACTAGTGAGGGTTTCCTATGACACGTACGTGTGAAGCCTGTGTGCTCACACGTTCGATGTCACACTCCGCAGACTACCGCTCACAGCCCGAAGCGACGCTGGAGGTCTCCCAGCTGTCCGGGAAGGCGCGGTGTCCCGGCCAGTTGTGAAGGGCCTGTGTGCGACCCCCCGCCACCGGGCACTCCGGCGTCCGGCGGGACCGCCCCCGTGGCCTGCTCGGCCATGAGGGTCTCGGTCGACTGGAGCAGGACGGTGCCGGCCCCGACGAACTCGAACTGATGCTCCTCCCCGGAGGCCCCGCCGAGGCCCGTCAGTGCACGTAGACCGCCCATCACGCCGGTCATGTAGCCATGGTCGTAGTGGTGGCACGGCGACGGGCAGTCGGCCCAGCCGACGAGCGCCTGCGGGTCCACCCGGATCGGGGGTTCCATGAACACCACCGGCCCGTTAGATGCGGCCACGAACTTTCCGGTTCCGATGAGTGTCAGAAAACCCGGCACGATCGATTGCTTGAGTGCGAGAGTTGGCTGAAAAGCGAGCAGGTTGCCCGAGCGAATGGTCAGGTTGCCGTCTTCGAGGTCGTACGAATTCACGTCGAAGGCCCGGTCGGCCAGCAGCATCTTGCCGGAGCCCTCCGCCACGACCCAGTCACTCGCGTGCAGTGGCGAATGAAAGGACGTACGGACAAGTCGGTCGAGTCGGCCGTGCCCCACGCCGTTGAAGTCGATCGAGCCGTAGTAGGCGATCATCTTCCCCTTCTGCAGGAACCACTGGCTTCCCTTGAGTTCCACGCAGAAGGTGTAGGCGTTGACGTTCTCGTCGGAGGGCAGCGAGGCCGGGTCGAGGACCGTGGGGCCGCCCGGGGTTCCGTAGGTGCTCACAGCTTTTCCTCCGACGCCTGGACGTAGACCGCGCCACTGCCGCTGAGCTCCAGCTGGAAGGCCTCGCCGGAGCCGCGGCCCACCATGTCGCGCCAGCCGAGTGCGGTGGACAGCTTGTTGCGTACGTCGCCGTGGTGGGCGACGTAGGCCTGGGGGTCGACGTGGACGGGGCGCTGGGGGGTGATCGGGATCTCGAAGACGCCGCCGTGCGCCATGACCGCCACGGCCCCGTGGCCCTTCAGGGTGGTCGTGAACAGCCCCTGCCCGCTGACCTGGCCCCGGACCATGCCCATGACCCCGCCCTGCGAGCCGAGGAACATCGTGCCCTGGTGGAGGGTGCCTTCGAAGGCGAGGAGGCGGTCCGCCTCGACGCACAGGGTGTCGCCGGTGAGCTGGATCACCTGGACGTGGTGGCCACCGTGCCCGAAGAGGACCGTGCCGCTGCCCTCGACGGTCATCAGCGGGGTGTCCTCGTTCGCCACCCGGCGCCCGATCATCGACATGATCCCGCCCTGGCCGCCCGACACGTTCGGAGTGAAGGACACCTCGCCCTTGTAGGCGAGCATCGCGCCGCGCTGGCTGAACAGCTTCTGGCCGGGCATGACCGTCGCCTCGACCATCTTGGAGTTGATCTCACGGAAGCCCATCTCAGACATCCCCCGCGATCGTGTTCCGCTCGCTCGGCTGGACGTACACCAGCCCGTCCCCCTCGAACCGGATCTGGAAGGCCTCGCCGCCGCCCTCGCCCATGAGCGTGCGGAACGTCACACCGGACTGGAAGGACTGTCGCAGATTTCCCTGGTGGGCGACGTACGCCCCCGGGTCGACGGTCAGCGGGTACTGCGCGCTGACCCGCAGCACCACGGCCGGACCGTCCGACATGATCGCCGCCTGCCCGCGGCCCTCGACGGTGGTCGTGAACAGCCCGTTGCCCTGGGAGGCGCCGCGCAGCCCCGTGAAGGAGGTGCCGGTCTGCAGCCCCGCGTCGGTCGCGAGCAGGTTGCTCGACTCGACGTACAGCTTGTCGCCCTGGAGGTTCACGAGGTTGATCTCGCAGGCGCGGTCGGCGAACCAGCACGTCCCGTGCCCCTTCACCTCCATCACCGTCATCTGCTCACCGGTGAGCCGCCGGGTCACCATGCCCCGGATGCCCTCACCGCCGCCGCTCATCTTCTTGAAGGCCATCTGTCCGTCGTACGCGACCATCGAGCCGTTCTTCGCCTTCACGGCGTCCCCGGTCATGTCGACGGCGAGCACCTTGCTGCCTTGGAGTCGGAACATCGCCACGCAGTGAAGGTAACCGCAGCCGCCTGCCGCCAACAGATCCCAAAGGTTGACTTCATCCCTGACGGGACCCCTAGGAGCGGGCTCGGCGGGTTTCGTCCCGCCGCAGCCGGATGACCGCGGTCCCCCTGCCGAGGTCCACCGTCGACCTCGGCGGCGCCCCGTCCTCCTCGTCGTCCCGCATCACCTGGGCGACGCGCCGCTCCTCCAGCTCGCTCTGCTTGCCCGGCGAGAGGGACGCGTGCAGTTGCTCGAAGCCGGTCGCGGAGATCTGGCCCTGCCGCGCGGCGTTGCGCCAGGGCAGCCACCGGGCCCGGCCGGCCCGCATCAGCAGCTGGCCGAGTGGGATCCCACTCCGATCCCCCTCGGATCCCACTCAGCGGCTCGCCGGTGGGCAGCCCGACCCCGGGCCCGGACCCCCCGTCGGGGTTTGCCACAATGGGCGGACGTTTGTGCTCGCGTTCACAAGCTGATCCGAGCCGACCGACGCTCTCCCACCGAACCCACCGAAGGTGACCCGTGGACATCAAGACCGCCACCGCCCTCCGCCGCCTCCGTCTCGTCTCGGCCCCCGAGGCGGTGTCGTTCCTGCTCCTGCTCGTCTGCTCGGTGCTGAAGCGGACCACGGACTTCAACGCGGTGCCCGTGATGGGCATGGTCCACGGTGTGCTCTTCGTCCTGTACGTGATCTTCTGGGCGGACGCCTGGAACCGCGCCAAGTGGCCGCTGAAGACCGCCGCGCTCTACTTCGTCCTCTCCGTCCTGCCGACCGGCGGCTTCTTCGCCGACCGCAAGCTCAAGCGCGAGGCCGAGGACGCGGTGATCGCGTCCCGCGCCCGCAAGCAAGGAATCGTGGGCGCATGATCGTCGCGTTTTCCGTGACGCCGCTCGGCGTCGGCGAGGACGTGGCGGAGTACGTCGCCGACGCCGTCCGTGTGGTCCGCGAGTCCGGCCTTCCGAACCGCACCGACGCGATGTTCACCTCGGTCGAGGGCGAGTGGGACGAGGTCATGGACGTCGTCAGGCGCGCCGTCGCCGCCGTCGAGGCACGCGCGCCGCGGGTGTCCCTGGTGCTCAAGGCGGACATCCGCCCCGGCGTGACGGACGGCCTCACCTCCAAGGTGCAGACGGTGGAGCGCCACCTGGCCGAATAGCCGAATAGAGGGGCGCACCTGCGTCCGACGGACCCTCCGGCCTCCGTCACCTCCAAGTCCCCGCCATCCAGCGGGGACTTCGGCGTTCTACCGGTCGCGGGGGACGCCCCCGGCGCGATGGGCGCCCCTGCCCTCCCAGCCGCCCCGAGATGTGCCTGACGTGGTGTCGGCCCGCTCCGCAGGTGTGCTCGCGTAAACGCATTCCGGCCTGCCCGGCGGGCAGTTCCCTCAATTGGCCCGCGTGGCTCGCGGAGGTCAGGGCCCTGACCCACGATGAAGGCCTCAGGGCCGAAACCCGCGTTCGCGCTGGTGGACAGGGACGGCCGCCGCTTGCTCCCGCGAAGGAAGGGTCTGCCGGATGACCACTTCGCCCTACACGTCACAGTCGGCGTTCGACGGCTCCAGGATGCGCGTCCTCCTGCTCGTCGACCTCCACGAGGGTGCCCAGCAAGAGTTCCTGGACGCGTACGAGCAGATGCGTGACCGAGTCGCCTCGGTGCCCGGTCACCTCGGTGACCAGTTGTGCCAGTCCGTGGAGAACCCCTCCCAGTGGGTCATCACCAGCGAATGGGCGACCGCCCCGCCGTACCTCGCCTGGGTGAACAGCGACCAGCACCTGGAGACGGTCCGGCCGCTGCAGAACTGCGTGCGTGAGCTCCGCTCGATGCGCTACGGCATCGTCCGGGAGACCGGCGGCGACCGCCCCCGGGCCGGCGCGCTCCAGTCGGTGCCGCGCGAGGGCGACGGCGTGATCCGCCATGCCCTGACCTTCACCGTCAAGCCCGGCTCCGAGTCCAAGGTCGCGGAGATCCTGGCCGGCTACGCGCCGCCCGAGGCCCGCGTCGACGCCACCACGCGGCTGCGCCGGACGACCTTGTTCATGCACGGCAACCGGGTCGTGCGCACCGTCGAGGTGGAGGGCGACCTGACCGCGGCCCTGCGCCACGTCTCCCGCCAGCCCGAGGTGCGGGCCGTCGAGGAGGCCATCAACCCGTATCTGGAGCAGGACCGGGACCTCTCGGATCCCGAGTCCGCCCGGACCTTCTTCATCCGTGCCGCCATGCCGCCTGTCCACCACGTGGCGCGCGGCGGCGCGGAACCCGGCGAACTGCGGCGCAAGGCCCTGTACTACCCGGCCAAACAGGGCTGCGGGATGGCGCTGGCCCGGCTGCTCGCCCGGCAGGACGAGACGGCCGCGGCCGACCCCGCGTCCCCCGTGCACCGCAGCACCGTCTTCCAGCGCGAGGACATCGTCGTCCGCCTCATCGACGTACAGGGCGATCCCGAGACCGATCCGGTCATGGCGCTCGGCATCCACGGCCCCAGGAAGGCCGCCGTCCTGGCACGTCTGCTCGACGGCGAGGCACTCGGCGTCACCGGTCCGCTCACCGGCGGACGGGACGCCAACCGCCTCCTGGCGCATGCCGACATGGCGCTGATCACCGACCGCAGGGCCGCGCAGTCCTGACGGCGCGGGGACCGACACCTCATCGAACGACCTGGAGACAGAACCATGGACAAGATGCGCCCGCGCGTCGTGGACGTCAACGAGATCGAGCCCAACCGCAAGCGCGGCGGCGACCTTCGCACCCTGCTCACCCCGGTCACGGTGGGTTCGACGAGCGGCTTCATGGGCCTGGCCATCATGCGGCCCGGCGAACGCATCAGCGAGCACTACCACCCGTACTCCGAGGAGTTCATCTACGTCGTCGAGGGCCGGCTGGAGGTCGACCTGGATGGCGAAACGTTTCCTCTCCGGGCCGACCAAGGCCTCATGATCCCCATCGACATGCGGCACCGCTTCCGCAACGTTGGTGACGAGGAGGCCCGGATGGTCTTCCACCTGGGCCCGCTCGCGCCGAACCCCAAGCTCGGCCACGTCGACACCGAGGCCCCGGAGATCAGCGACGACATCAAGCCGTACCCGCTCGTCCAGGCGGAGGGCGCGCAGCCGGAACGCCCAGGGGTGCTGTCATGACCCGGCGCGTGGCGGTCACCGGCATAGGCGTGGTCGCCCCCGGCGGGATCGGAGTTCCGGCGTTCTGGGACCTCCTGTCCAACGGCCGTACGGCGACCCGCGGCATCACCCTGTTCGACCCCGAGGGGCTGCGCTCCCGCATAGCCGCCGAGTGCGACTTCGACCCGCTCGCGCACGGCCTCGACCCGGACGTCGCCGAACGCGCCGACCGGTACATACAGTTCGCCCTGGCCGCCGCGCAGGAGGCGGTGACCGACAGCGGTGTCGACTTCGGTATCGAGGACCCCTGGCGCGTGGCCGTGTCCCTGGGCAGCGCGGTGGGCGGCACGACCCGGCTCGAACACGACTACGTCCTGGTCAGCGAGCACGGGCAGCGCTGGGACGTCGACCACCGCAGCGCCGAGCCCCAGCTGCACCGGGCGTTCTCACCCAGCACGCTCGCGGCCGACGTCGCCGAACGGTTCGGCGCCCAGGGCCCGGTGCAGACCGTGTCCACCGGCTGCACCTCCGGACTGGACGCCGTGGGCTACGCCTTCCACACCGTCCAGGAGGGCCGCGCCGACGTCTGCATCACCGGGGCGTCGGACTCGCCGATCTCCCCGATCACCATGGCCTGCTTCGACGCCATCAAGGCGACATCGCCCAACAACGACGACCCCGAGCACGCCTCCCGCCCCTTCGACGCCCACCGCGACGGCTTCGTGATGGGAGAGGGCGCCGCCGTCCTCGTCCTGGAGGACCTGGAGCACGCCCGCGCGCGCGGCGCGCACGTCTACTGCGAGATCGGCGGCTACGCCACCTTCGGCAACGCCTACCACATGACCGGTCTGACCAGCGAGGGCCTGGAGATGGCGCGGGCCATCGACGACGCCCTCGACCACGCGCGCGTAGACCCCACCGAGATCGACTACGTCAACGCGCACGGCTCGGGCACCCGCCAGAACGACCGGCACGAGACCGCCGCCGTCAAGAAGTCGCTGGGCTCCCACGCCTACGACACGCCCATGAGCTCGATCAAGTCCATGGTGGGCCACTCGCTCGGCGCGATCGGCGCCATCGAGGTCGTCGCCTGTGTGCTCGCGCTGGCCCGCCAGGTGGTGCCGCCGACGGCGAACTACGAGACCCCGGACCCCGAGTGCGACCTGGACTACGTCCCGCGCACCGCACGCTCCCGCCGGCTCGACAACGTGCTCTCGGTGGGCAGCGGCTTCGGCGGGTTCCAGTCCGCGGTGCTCCTGACGGGGCCGAGTGGGAGGAGACGACGATGAGTGGTCCACACGCCCGGCAGACCGCCGTCACCGGTATCGGCGTGGTCGCGCCCAACGGCCTGCACGCCGACACCTACTGGAAGAACGTCCATGAGGGCGCGAGCGTCCTCGACCGGGTCACCCGGGACGGCTGCGAGCATCTGCCGCTGCGCGTCGCCGGCGAGGTCCGGGGCTTCGACGCGTCGGCGCTGATCGAGGAGACCTTCCTCGTCCAGACCGACAAGTTCACCCACTTCGCGCTGGCCGCCGCCGACGCCGCCCTGAAGGACGCGGGGCTGACCCAGAGCGCCTGGGCCGACGCGCCGTACTCCGTCGGAGTCGTCACCGCGGCCGGGTCCGGCGGCGGCGAGTTCGGCCAGCGGGAACTGCAGAAACTGTGGGGACAGGGCTCCCGGTTCGTCGGGCCCTACCAGTCCATCGCCTGGTTCTACGCCGCCAGCACCGGCCAGATATCCATCCGCAAGGGCTTCAAGGGCCCCTGCGGTGTGGTGGCCAGCGACGAGGCGGGCGGCCTGGACGCCGTCGCGCACGCCGCCCGGACCGTGCGGCGCGGGACGGACGTGGTCGTGGTCGGGGCCGCCGAGGCGCCGCTCGCCCCGTACTCGGGGGTCTGCCAGCTCGGCTACCGCGAGCTCAGCACCGTCGAGGACCCCGCCCGCGCCTACCGCCCCTTCACCTCGGCGGCCTGCGGTTTCGTGCCCGCCGAGGGAGGGGCCGTGCTCGTCGTGGAGGACCTGGACCGCGCCCGGCGCCGGGACGCGGTCGTCCGGGCCACCGTGGCCGGACACGCCGCCACCTTCACCGGCGCCTCGCAGTGGGGCCGGTCGAGGGAGGGGCTCGCGCACGCCATCCGCGGTGCCCTCGACGAGGCCGGCTGCGCGCCGGAGGAGATCGACGTGGTCTTCGCCGACGCGATCGGCGTCCCCGAGGCGGACCGCGCCGAGGCCCTCGCCCTCGCCGACGCCCTCGGCCCGCACGGCACCCGCGTGCCGGTCACCGCCCCCAAGAGCGGCATCGGGCGGTCGTACTGCGGGGCGCCCCTGCTGGACATCGTGGCCGCGGTGCAGGCCATGGAGCACGGGCAGATCCCGCCGACGCCGGGCGTCTTCGACATCTGCCACGACATCGACCTGGTGACCGCCACCGCGCGCCCGGCCGAGCTGCGCACGGCCCTGGTCCTCAGCCGGGGACTCATGGGCTCGAACGCGGCGCTCGTCCTGCGCAAGGGCCCTGCGACCGCCGCTTAGAAAGACAAGGAGAACCTCATGACCACCGAAGTGACCAAAGTGACCTTCGAGGAACTGGCCGCCCTGATGAAGAAGGCCGCGGGCGTGACCGTCGACGCGCACGACCTCGAACGCCGGGCGGACAGCCCCTTCGCCGAGTTCGGACTGGACTCGCTCGGCCTCCTCGGCATCGTGGGCGAGCTGGAGAACCGGCACGGCTGGGCGCTGCCCACCGACGCCGAGCGCTGCAAGAGCCCCCGTGCCTTCCTCACCCTCGTCAACGGCGCCCTCACGACAGGAGCCTGAAGTGGCCGGACACACCGAGAACGAGATCACCATCGCCGCTCCCCTCGACCTCGTCTGGGACATGACGAACGACCTGGAGCGCTGGCCCCAGCTCTTCAGCGAGTACGCCTCCTGCGAGGTGCTGTCCCGCGAGGACGACACGGTGACCTTCCGCCTGACCATGCACCCCGACGAGAACGGCAAGGTGTGGAGCTGGGTCTCGGAACGGGCCGCCGACCGCGACAAGCTCATCGTCCGCGCCCGCCGGGTCGAGACGGGCCCCTTCGCCTACATGAACATCGTGTGGGAGTACGAGGAGACCCCGGCCGGCGTCCGGATGCACTGGACGCAGGACTTCGCCATGAAGCCCGAGGCGCCGGTCGACGACGCCGGCATGACGGACATCATCAACCGCAACTCGCCCATCCAGCTGGCCCTCATCCGTGACCGTGTGGAGGCAGCATGCACCACGCACTGATCGTCGCCAGGATGGCCCCGGAGTCGGCCAAGGACATCGCCGGTGTCTTCGCGGCGTCCGACCGCGGTGAACTGCCGCACCTCGTCGGGGTGACCCAGCGCTCGCTGTTCCAGTTCGGCGATGTGTACATGCACTTCATCGAGGCCGAGCAGGACCCGGGACCGGCCATCGCGAAGGTGACCGGGCACCCCGAGTTCGTCGACATCAGCAGGAAGCTGGAGACGTTCGTCAGCCCGTACGACCCGCAGACCTGGCGGAGTCCGAAGGACGCGATGGCGAGGTGCTTCTACCGCTGGGAGAGGGACTGAGCGAAAAAGGCCGCCGCCCACGCTGACCGAGCGCGGGCGGCGGCCTTCTCATGCGTGCCGTCACGAACGCGCGAGCCCCGGCATCAGCCGCAGCGCGTTCTCCCGGTTGATGCCCTGGCGCTGCTCCTCGGAGAGGAAGGGGTCGCCGTCCAGCGCGGGCGTCACGCTGTCGACGATGACGTGGGCGGGGGTGGGCGGCCAGTCGGTGCCGAAGAGGATGCGGTCCGGGTCGACCGTCGCCAGCAGGGTGGGCGTGGCCGAGGCCGACATGGGCCCGGCCGTGTCGAAGTAGAACCGGTGCAGGTAGTCACGGACCCGGGCGGGCTCGATCGGCGGATCGATACGCCCGCCGAACAGTTCGAGCCGGGTGGCCATGTAGGGCAGGAAGCCCCCTCCGTGCGGCAGGATGAAACTGAGGTTCGGATAGCGGTCCAGGGTGCCGTTGCGGATGAGGTTGATGGCCGCGCGCGTGGTGTCCAGCAGGAAGTCGCAGACGAAGGGCGGCATCCCCGGCAGCCCCGGGGCGCCGTCCTTGCCCGCCGGTACGTCCATGGGGTGCGTGCTGATGACCGCGGACCGCTCGTTCAGCTCCTGGAGCAGTCGGTCGTGCGAGGCGTCGCCGAGGAAGACGCCGTCCATGCTCGTGCGCGTGCTCACCCCGATGGCACCGAGCTCGTCGAGGCCGTACCCGACGCTCCAGGAGGACAGCTCCAGGTCGTCGAGGAAGACGGGCGTGAAGAAGGCGAAGCGCGCGGGGTTGGCCTCCACGACGTCGGCCGCGGCCCGCAGGGCGACCTGCGCGCTCTCCTGACGCTCGGCGCGCTCCCGGAGCCGGCCCAGCATCGCCACGGTCATGACGGAGGTGCCGATCCCCGTCTTGTCCATGACCTCCAGTGCCGTGTTCAGGTCCCAGCGGGTCCACCAGGGCAGCTTCTCGCGGTTGACCACACCTCGTTCCTGCGCCCAGTCCAGCCAGTCCGGGGCGGTGAAGTGGTGGTGGACGTCGATGCGTCCGGCAAGGGTCATGGGGGTGTCCTCGTCGTTCGGTGGGGGACAGCGGGGTTCAGTCGCGGCAGAGCACGCTCTGCAGCACATTCGTCAGGACGCGGTCGGCGTCCGGCATCGCGGCGTCCGCCCGCCAGGCGACGAATCCGTCGGGGCGTACGAGCACGGCGCCGTCCTCGGCCGTGCCGTGCAACTCGGCCCAGTCGGCGTCCCGTTCGGGGGCGAGGTCGTGATCGGGGCCCGTTCCGACGAGATACGCCTCGATGGGGACGCCGAGGTTGAGGGCGGCCTTCTCCACCGCGGCCCGCCACTTCTGTCCCCCGGAGCCGGCGAGCAGCACGAAGGAACGCTCGTACAGGTCGAGCGTGGAGATCCTGGAGTCTCCCCGCATGACCCACATGTGGGGCGCGCGGCTTCCCGGGTCGCCGCCGAGGTGGAAGGCGTCGGGGACGATCGGCCGCTCCGGCGGGGCGCCCACCACGGCGCTCGACGCGTACCGGTAGCACAGGGCGACGGTCATCAGGTCCGCCGGATCGTCGTTGCGGCGGGCGCCGGGGCTGAAGCCCGGGTGCTGTTCGTCGGCCGCCTGCACGCACGCGCGCGTGCCGGTGGCGAGGGCGACGGGCCGGCGTTCGAGCTCGTAGCTGTCGAGCAGTGACGGGCAGGCCCAGCCGCGCAGCACCGCGGCCAGCTTCCAGGCCAGGTTGTGAGCGTCCTGGATACCGGTGTTGGAGCCGAACGCCCCGGTGGGCGGCATCTCGTGGGCCGAGTCGCCGGCCAGGAACACGCGGCCCTCGCCGTAGCTGTCCGCGACCCGCTTCGAGGCGTGCCAGGGCGCCCTGCCGGTGATCTCGACGTCGATGTCCGCCACTCCGACGGCGGCCCGGATGTGTGCCGCGAGCCGCTCGTCGGTGAAGTCCTCCAGCTCCTCCTGCCGGTCGGGGTGCCAGGGAACGTGGATCACCCAGCGCTCCTCGTTGTCCACCGGCAGCAGGGCGCCCTCGCCCTGGGGGTCGGTGACGTAGCAGACGACGAATCGTTTCTTTCCGACGTGGTTCTTCAGGGTCCTGCTGCGGAACGTGACGCTGACGTTGTGGAACAGCTCGCCCGGCCCCGACTGACCGATCCCCAGATGGGTGCGGACGGGGCTGCGGGGGCCGTCGGCGGCCACCAGGTAGTCGGCGTTCACGGTGTGGATCTCACCGGTGTCGCGGTTTCTGACCTCGGCCCGTACGCCGTCCCCGTGCTCGGTGAAGGAGAGCATCTCCGAGTTGAAGCGGATGTCGGCGCCCTGCTCGCGGGCGTAGTCCAGCAGCACCGGTTCGAGATCGTTCTGGCTGCACAGGCACCAGTCGGAGGAACTCACCCGGGAGATGTCCATGCCGCCGGAGATGTCGCCGATGAGCCAGCGGCGCTGCTCCCCGGTGAGGGTGTCCACCTGGAGGATGCCGTCGTTCCCGGCGAGCACGCGGGCCGCGTCCCGGATCCGTGACTCCAGGCCGGCGGTCCGGTAGATCTCCATGGTGCGCACGTTGTTGCCGCGGCCACGCGGGTGCGTCGATGTTGCGGCATGGCGTTCCACGACCATGTGCTCGATACCGAGGCGGCCCAGGAAAACCGAAGTGGAAAGACCCACCAGGGATCCGCCGACGATGAGGACTGGTACAGATTCCGCTTGGTGTCCGCTCACGTCGTCGATGTTTACCAAGCCGGGGTGCGACACACACGTGTTGCGGTGACCCGACCCATATGGCGCAGCGCCGTTTGCGGCGCGGTACGGCCCGGGAAACGGTGGCTCTGACCATCGAAATTCACGCCGACCCGGGGACCAGTCATGACGCAAGCGTTCGCATCCGAGGAATCCGAGGCACTGTCGTCGCAAGAGGCCGCAGCTGCGGCCTCGTCGTGCAGCCGGGAGTTCCGCGCCAACCCGCACCCCGTCTACGCCGCGCTGCGCGAGGCGGCGCCCGTGTGCCCGCTGTCGCCGCCCCACGGGGTGGAGACGTACCTGATCACGCGTTATGACGACGCCCGTGCCGCGCTGGCCGACCCCCGGCTGAGCAAGGACATGTACGGCGCCATCGACGCCTACCACCGCATCTTCGGTGACTCGTCGATCGCGCTGGACGACAACATGCTCTTCTCGGACCCGCCGAAGCACACCAGGCTCCGCCGGATCGTCGGCAACACCTTCACCCCGAAGCGGGTGGAATCGCTGCGGACGCGCGTGCAGCAGATCACCGACGAACTGCTCGACCAGTGCCCGACGACCGGGCCGGTGAATCTGCTCCCGGAATTCTGTTTCCCGCTGCCGCTCCAGGTGATCTGTGAACTCCTGGGCGTTCCGGAGAACGAGCGGAAACAGGCGCAGGAATGGTCAGCCACCGTCGCACAGACCGGATTCGGGCCGGAGGCGCGCGCGAAACTGGAGATCGCCGAGGGAAATCTGCGCGACTATCTGGTGGACCTGTGCGCACGCAAGCGCAGCGAGCCGGACTCGGATCTGCTCAGCGCGCTCGTCACCGCCCAGGACCAGGAGGGCTCGCTCACCGACCACGAACTCGTCTCGACGGCCTGGGTGCTCCTTTTCGCGGGCCACAAGTCGACGGCGTACCAGATCGGGAACGCGGTCTACCACCTGCTCAGCCGGCCGGACCAGAAGGAGCTGGCCCTGCGGGACGCGAGCGCGATGAACGCGGCCATCGAGGAGATCTTCCGCTTCGAGACGTCCGTGGAGAACTCCACGTTCCGTCACGCGAAGGAGGACATCGTGATCCGGGACGTGCTCATCCCCAAGGGCGCGCTCGTCCAGATCTCGATCACCGGGGCCAACCGCGACCCGGAGATGTTCACCGCGCCGAACGAGCTGGACGTCCGGCGCCCGAACGTCCAGGCCACGCATCTCGCCTTCGGCTACGGCCCGCACTACTGCGTCGGCGCGCCCCTGGCCCGCCTGGAGATGCAGATCGCCTTGGGCACGCTCTTCGCCCGCCACCCCCGCATGGCCCTCGCCGTGGCCCCGGAGGAAGCGCGCTGGATGACCGTGCCGTTCCCCGCCTTCCGGGGACTTGCGGAGCTGCCCGTCGTCCTCGACCCGTCATGACCGCCGGCACCTCGGCCCTGGCGCGGGTGCGGGTGATCCGGCTGCTGCGCGTACGGGAGGGGATGGAGGCGGAGTTCGTGCGTTCCTACGAGGGCGTACGAGCGGGGGCCGAGGGGTTCTCAGGGCACCTCGGCGAACAGCTGTGCCGCTCCCTGGACGACCCCGCCCAGTGGCTGCTCACCAGCGAGTGGGCCGACCTCGACGCCATCCGCCGCTGGCGCACCGGCGACGCCCACCGGACCCTGGTCGAGCCGATGAACGCCTGCCTGCACGACGACCGGTGGACGGGGGTGTTCCAGGTCCGGGAGACGGCCCGGCGGTGAGCGACCGAAAGGCGAGACGGGGCTGACCAGCATGTGACCGGCCGGTAAGGTCGGTCGCGTGCCGAAGCCGCTCAGTCTTCCCTTCGATCCCATCGCACGCGCCGACGAACTCTGGAAGCAGCGCTGGGGAAACGTGCCCTCCATGGCCGCCATCACCTCGATCATGCGCGCCCAGCAGATCCTGCTCGCCGAGGTCGACGCGGTGGTCAAGCCGTACGGCCTGACCTTCGCGCGCTACGAGGCGCTCGTGCTGCTGAACTTCTCCAAGGCCGGCGAGCTGCCGATGTCCAAGATCGGCGAGCGACTCATGGTGCACCCCACGTCCGTTACGAACACCGTGGACCGCCTCGTCAGGTCCGGTCTCGTGGACAAGCGGCCCAACCCGAACGACGGGCGCGGCACGCTCGCGTCCATCACCGCCAAGGGCCGCGAGGTGGTCGAGGCGGCCACCAGCGACCTGATGGCCATGGATTTCGGGCTCGGGGTCTACGACGCCGAGGAGTGCGGGGAGATCTTCGCGATGCTGCGCCCGCTCCGGGTCGCGGCGCACGACTTCGACGAGAGCTGACCCGGGGCAAGATCTGCCGGAACGGGTCGTTACGCTCGTACGCATGAAGAAGAGCGTGCTGACGCGCTACCGCGTCATGGCCTACGTGACCGGTGTGCTACTCGTCCTGCTCACGCTGGGCGTCATCGCCAAGTACCTGCTGAAGATGGACGGCGCCGACAGCTTCACCAGCGTCGTCGGCATCGCGCACGGATGGCTCTACGTCCTCTACCTGGTCTTCGCCTTCGACCTGGGCTCCAAGGCGAAGTGGCCGGTCAAGCGACAGCTGTGGGTGCTGCTGGCCGGGACGATCCCGACGGCCGCCTTCTTCGTGGAGCGCAAGATCACGCACGAGCTGGAGGCCAAGGTCGCCGACGAGGCGGCCGCGGTCGCCAAGGCCTGACCGCAGCTGCCGCAGGCCTCGACCGGTACCGCCGCGGAGCTCGCTTCGCGGCGGTTGTCGAGGCTTTTTTTCTGGGAGTTTTACTAGGACGTCCTAGTTAATCTCCGCCAGCCATCGACATTTACTAGGACGTCCAAGTAAATTTGATGGTATGGACGCTGACGCCATCGAGGAGGGCCGCCGCCGCTGGCAGGCCCGGTACGACGCCGCGCGCAAGCGCGACGCTGACTTCACCACGCTCTCCGGGGACTCCGTGGAGCCGGTGTACGGGCCCCGGCCGGGCGACGGCTACGAGGGCTTCGAGCGGATCGGGTGGCCCGGGGAGTACCCCTTCACACGTGGCCTGTACCCGACCGGCTACCGAGGGCGGACGTGGACCATCCGGCAGTTCGCCGGGTTCGGGAACGCCGAGCAGACCAACGAGCGGTACAAGATGATCCTCGGCAACGGCGGAGGCGGTCTCTCGGTCGCCTTCGACATGCCGACGCTCATGGGCCGCGACTCCGACGACCAGCGCTCGCTCGGCGAGGTCGGGCACTGCGGTGTGGCCATCGACTCGGCCGCCGACATGGAGGTCCTGTTCAAGGACATCCCGCTGGGCGACGTGACGACGTCGATGACCATCAGCGGACCGGCCGTGCCGGTCTTCTGTATGTACCTGGTCGCGGCCGAGCGCCAGGGCGTCGATCCCGGCGTCCTCAACGGCACGCTCCAGACCGACATCTTCAAGGAGTACATCGCCCAGAAGGAGTGGCTCTTCCAGCCCGAGCCGCACCTGCGCCTCATCGGCGACCTCATGGAGCACTGCGCGGCCGGCATCCCCGCCTACAAGCCGCTGTCCGTCTCCGGCTACCACATCCGCGAGGCCGGAGCGACGGCCGCGCAGGAGCTGGCGTACACACTGGCCGACGGGTTCGGGTACGTCGAGCTGGGGCTGTCGCGCGGCCTGGACGTCGACGTCTTCGCGCCGGGCCTCTCCTTCTTCTTCGACGCGCACCTCGACTTCTTCGAGGAGATCGCCAAGTTCCGCGCCGCCCGCCGCATCTGGGCGCGCTGGATGCGGGACGTGTACGGCGCGCGGAGCGACAAGGCGCAGTGGCTGCGCTTCCACACCCAGACCGCCGGTGTCTCGCTGACCGCCCAGCAGCCGTACAACAACGTGGTGCGTACGGCCGTGGAGGCGCTCGCGGCCGTGCTCGGCGGGACGAACTCGCTGCACACCAACGCCCTCGACGAGACCCTCGCGCTGCCCTCCGAGCAGGCCGCGGAGATCGCCCTGCGCACCCAGCAGGTCCTCATGGAGGAGACCGGGGTCGCCAATGTGGCCGATCCGCTGGGCGGTGCGTGGTACGTCGAGCAGCTCACCGACCGGATCGAGGCCGACGCCGAGAAGATCTTCGAGCAGATAAAGGAACGCGGGCTGCGCGCGCACCCCGACGGGCAGCACCCCATCGGGCCGATCACCTCCGGCATCCTGCGCGGCATCGAGGACGGCTGGTTCACCGGCGAGATCGCCGAGTCCGCCTTCCAGTACCAGCGGTCCCTGGAGAAGGGCGACAAGCGGGTCGTCGGCGTCAACGTCCACCACGGGTCGGTCACCGGTGACCTGGAGATCCTCCGCGTCAGCCACGAGGTGGAGCGCGAGCAGGTCCGGACGCTGGCCGCACGCAAGGCGGCCCGCGACGACGCCGCGGTGCGCACCGCGCTCGACGCCATGCTGGCCGCGGCCCGCAGCGGCGCCAACATGATCGAGCCGATGCTGGAGGCCGTACGCGCCGAGGCGACCCTCGGCGAGATCTGCGACGTGCTGCGGGACGAGTGGGGGGTGTACACGGAGCCGGCGGGCTTCTGAGACCCTCCGGCGGGAGGGCGGCCCGGCCGCCCTCCCCGTTCAGTCCCCGGCGGCCTCCGCGGCGGCGCCGGTCAGGCCCAGCAGCAGTACCTGGGTGAAGCCGCGTACCCATTCCTCGTCCGCCGGGTGGCTGCTCACGAGCGTGCGGTGGACCACCGCTCCGGCCACCATGTCGAAGATGAGGTCGACGGTGCGCGTGGACTCCGAGGGGTCCGTCTCCGGGGGGAGTTCGCCCCGGCACTGGGCGCGGACCCGGCCCTCCACCACCAGCCGCTTCTGGCGGTCGACGATCGAGGCGCGGATGCGCTCGCGCAGCGCGTCGTCCCGGGTCGACTCCGCGACCACCGCCATCAGGCCACTCTTCGCCTCCGGCCGGGCCAGGATCGCCGCGAACTGGAGCACGACGCCCTCGATGTCCGCGGCGAGGCTGCCCAGGTCGGGCAGCCGGAGCTCGTCGAAGAGCTCGGCCACGGCGTCGACGACCAGCTCGTTCTTTCCGGACCAGCGCCGATAGAGGGTCGTTTTTGCAACCCCCGCGCGCGTGGCCACGTCTCCCAGGGTGAGCTTGGACCACCCCAGTTCGACCAGCGCCTGACGCGTCGCCGCCAGAATCGCGGCGTCAGCGGCGGCGCTGCGCGGGCGTCCGGGACGGGTGGCGGCGGTGCGGCTCTGCATCCCATGACCATAACCGGGGGGTTCCTGTGCGGTCGTGAGGCAGATCACGGGAGGGCGGTGTTCCGCGGGGCTCGGCTGCCATTACGCTACGACTCGTAGCGAAAGCGACGACCACAGGCGTGGGGTGGGGACCCGGCGCCGAACAGCACCGGCCGGCCCCGGCTTTCAGACCGCTTTTCAGACCGCTTTTCACAGTGCGCCCCGAACGGGGGAGGATAGACGCATGCAGCCACGGAACATGTCCATGAGCGGAGTCGTCGACCTCGCCGCGGTGAAGGCGGCCCAGGAGGCCAAGGCGAAGGCGGAGCAGGCGCGTGCCGAAGCCGCCCGGCAGGGCGGACCGGGTGCCGTGTCCCCCGCCGACCTCGTCATCGATGTGGATGAGGCGGGCTTCGAGCGGGACGTCATTCAGCGCTCCGCCGAGGTGCCCGTCGTCATCGACTTCTGGGCCGAGTGGTGCCAGCCCTGCAAGCAGCTGAGCCCCGTGCTGGAGCGCCTCACCGTCGAGTACAACGGCCGCCTCCTCCTCGCCAAGATCGACGTCGACGCCAACCAGATGCTGATGCAGCAGTTCGGCGTGCAGGGGATCCCGGCCGTCTTCGCCGTCGTCGCCGGGCAGGCGCTGCCGCTCTTCCAGGGGGCGGCCGACGAGACGCAGATCCGCCAGACGCTCGACCAACTCGTCACCGTCGCCGAGCAGCGGTTCGGTCTGACCGGCCTGACGGTCGACCCGGACGCCGAGCCGGGCGCCGCGCCCGCCGCTCCCGCGATGCCGGCCGGTCCCTACGACGCCCTGCTGGAGGCCGCCGTACAGGCGCTGGACGCGGGCGACTTGGCCGGTGCCGTCCAGGCGTACAAGACCGTGCTGAGCGAGGACCCGGTGAACTCGGAGGCCAAACTCGGGCTCGCCCAGGCCGAGTTGCTCCAGCGCGTGGAGGGCGCCGACCCGCAGCAGGTGCGCAAGGAAGCCGCCGACCGGCCCACCGACGTGCGGGCGCAGATCGCCGCGGCCGACCTGGATCTGGTGGGCGGTCACGTCGAGGACGCTTTCGGCCGGCTCATCGAGACGGTGCAGCGCACGTTCGGTGACGACCGGGACACCGTACGACTTCGGCTGCTGGAGCTGTTCGAGGTCGTGGGCGGCGACGACCCCCGGGTCGCGGCGGCCCGCAGGGCGTTGGCGCGTGCGTTGTTCTGACGGTGCCGTGAGCGGGGCGACAGCCCCGTTCTGACCAGTCACTAAACGCACCGGCGCGTGTTGCGCGAGTGAAAGATTTGTCGACAGAGCATCAGAGCGGCCGCGCTTTACCAAATCTTGGTAATCGCGGCCGCAGTTACTGCGGGTAAGTCGCAGGCGTCGTTCTGTCGGTTTCTGTCTGGTGATTCCTGGATTTGTCCGGTCGCCTGAAGACACCCTGCGTCGCCGACCGAGACCGGCGGGTCGTTGTTCGGTTATCCGGCCGTTACTACTGAGTAACGAAGCCCCTTGTGCGGGCGGCGAGAATGCACCACGATCGGCCACGCTCGGTCCGTTCCCGTACCCCGACAGCCGGTTGGGTCGCGGGAGTTCCTGGGTCCCCACCGAGCAGAGTCGGCGGCAGTGGCGCCGGCTCTTGGACAGGGGGGTCTTCGCTCATCCGGCGAAGCCTGTCCAGCAAGGTTGTGCGTGATGCGTGTCAGGCGCGACCAGTGGTTGTCGCTCGGGGGTGATCGCCGGTGATTCGGGTGCGATTCGCGCCTCCGGGTACAGGCGCTCTCCTTCCCGAGGACGTAGCACTTCTCCCATCTCTGACCGGCTGAGCCGTCGAGCCGACAGCGGCAGCCAGGGTCAGGAGATGTACGTCCGAGAAGGAGGAAATATGGAGTCCCAGGTGCGTGGCGGGACCAGATGGAAGCGGTTCGCTGTGGTCATGGTGCCCAGCGTCGCCGCCACGGCTGCGATAGGTGTCGCCCTCGCGCAGGGCGCTCTCGCCGCGTCGTTCAGTGTCTCCGGTCAGTCGTTCAAGGTGACCACCGACAAGCTCGTCGGTACGGGTTTCTCGCAGTACGGCGCTCTTGACGAGGGCTACACGCTCTCCGGCAAGAAGACGGTTCACCCCGTCGCCGTCTCGGGATTCAAGTCCGCGACGATCAGCAACATGTGCCAGTCCGTGGTCACCCCCGACATCCCGATCCTCGGGAGCGTCAGCCTGATCCTGCGGGCCGGCCAGGGAGACACGCCGGTCGAGGCCAAGAACCTCTACATCGACGTCGCCGAGCTTGAGGCCGACGCGACGTTCGAGAACATCGACATCGGTGTTGCCGCCAAGGACGCCAACAAGGGTCCGGGCATGAAGGGCGGCGGCGAGCAGGCCAACCCCTTCGGGTTCGCCCAGCAGGCCGACAAGGCCACCCTGAGCAACGTGAAGCAGACGGCGTGGGCGACCACTGCCGGAACCTTCAAGCTCAGCGGTCTGAAGATGTCGCTGTCGACGGGTGTCAAGGAGTGCTACTAAGCACTCTCTGACGGGCGGGGGAGCCGATGGCGCCCCCGCCCGTCCACTCTCCGCCCGCTTTCTTCACATGTGGTCACAGGGCCGCGACACATCACTGCATCACCTTTGCACCACCACCACAGCAAAGCCGTACCAGGGAGCTGTTTTCGATGAGCGCCGAGACTCCTGCCGCGCCCGGTCATGACGAGCACTATCTCCGGGTCTTTCGGCGGAACTTCCGCGCCTGGCGCGGTACGCGGCCCTTCTGGGCCGGTCTGTTCGTCATGCTCGGCGGACTCCCCATCGCCTACTTCCCGTACGCGAACCTCCAGATCGGCCATCTGACGCTCGCGATGCAGACCGCGGGGGGCTCCAGCTCCCTGATCATCGGTGTGCTGCTCGTCGTCCTTGGCTTCACTCTCTGGTTCCAGAAGCACGTGCGCACCTTCGCGGGCGTCGCGGCGATCCTGCTGGCACTCGTGTCCATCCCGCTGTCCAACATCGGTGGCTTCCTCATCGGCTTCCTCTTCGCCCTTCTGGGCGGGGCGATGGCCGTGGCATGGGTGCCCGGCGGAGACGACGACGCGCAGCCGGCGAAGACGGACAACACGGGAGCGGGGAGCGCACCCCAGGGTGCGGGCGCACCCGAAGGTGCCACGGACCCCGACACAACGATCCTGAAGCCTGTGGTGGGCGAGCCGAACGATCTGTCAGGAACGAGCCCGGCGAACGGGGCGAACGGGAGGCACAGTGCCGGCTGACGAGGTGACCCATGGGACTGAGGTGGACAAGTCCCGTGTGAGAACCGGGCCGCGACACGCGGCGCCCAAGAAGCCGCTGTTCACCAGGTTCCACATGCCGGCAGGCAAGGCGATAGCCCTGGCGGCGATGCCGACCGCGGTCCTCATGGGAATGGGGTTCACGCCCACACTCGCCCAGGCCGACAGCGACAACGCCACGAAGCCGACGTCCAACAGCCTGACGGCGGACGAGTACAAGGACTGTGTGGCCGCGCTGACGGACGACGCCTCGGCGTCCCCGTCACCGAGCGCCAGTGAGTCCGCGGACAAGGACGAGACGACGGAGCCCAGCCCGTCGGCCTCCGACGACCAGGACTCCTCGGACTCCTCCGACTCCTCGGATTCCTCCGGCTCTTCGGACTCGTCGGGTTCGGGCTCCGCGGGCGACTCCTCCTCGTCGGATTCAGGTTCCGACGAAGCGGCCGAGCCCACGCCCTCGCCCTCCGCGAGCAAGTCGGGCGAGGCCCAGTCCGGCGACGGCGCCACGGCGTCCCCCTCGCCGTCCGAGAGCGGCGGCAACCTGCTGGAGGACATCGGCGACGCCATCGAGGGCATCTTCACCGGCGGTTCGGGCGGGGAGAGCGCGAGCCCGACGCCGACGCCCTCCGCGAGCGCGAGCGAGGAGGAGGCGTCCGGATCCTCGGACTCGGGCTCCTCCGACACCTCCGGCGAGGACTCCTCCGAGGCGTCCGACCCCGTGAAGGAGACCACCGACAAGGTCACCGACACGCTCGAGGACACCGTCGACGGCGCCACCGACAAGGCGTCCGAGGCGGCGAAGGACGCCACCGAGGCGACCGAGGGCGCGACCGACGAGGCCACCGCCACGCCGAGCCCGTCCGCGAGCGCCACCACGGACCCGGACGACTGCCCGGTCGCCACGGACGAGGAAGGCGGCGTCGACAACACCGTGCCGCTGCCCGACGACCCGTGGTACCTGAACGCCAGCTCGCTGCTGCTGAAGGGCGCCGACTACCAGGGCATCGTCGAGGTGAGGACGGCCAACGGCACCAAGAAGAAGGTGCTGAAGTACGTCATCTCCGACGGCACCGACATCGGCGACCTGCACCAGACGGTCCAGGACAAGCAGTCCGGCAAGACCTACCACGTGCAGGCGGCCGCGGGATCGACGTCCACGATCCGCAACGGCAAGACGGTGATGTACACGGAGAGCATCTCCGGGAACCTGCTCGGTCTGATCCCGATCACGTTCGACCCGGAGCACCCGCCGCCGCTGAACATCCCGCTGATCTACTTCACGAAGGTGAAGGTCACTCAGGCCGGTCAGTTCGGCGGCACCCTGCACGTGCCCGGACTGCACAACTTCACGACCGACTGAGCCGGGCGTCTCGATCAGACGCCCCCACTAGCCCGTTCGGGAGCCGCACAAGCGCTGAGGGCGCCCCCTGTCGCAGGGGGCGCCCTCAGCGTCGTACAAGGCCCTCGCGGGCGCCTCGGGGTCAGTCCCGGGCGCCGCCGCCGAGGTGGTGGACGCGGACCATGTTGGTGGTGCCGGGGACGCCGGGCGGGGAGCCGGCCGTGATGACCACGATGTCGCCCTCGTTGAACAGGCCGAGCTTGACGATCTCCTGGTCCACCAGGTCGACCATCTCGTCGGTGCTGTTGACGAACGGCACCACGTGCGGCTCGACGCCCCAGCTGAGCGTCATCTGGTTGCGGGTCGACTCGTCCGTGGTGAACGCGATGATCTGCTGGGCCGCCCGGTAGCGGCACAGCCGGCGGGCGGTGTCGCCGGACTGGGTGAAGGCGACCAGGCCCTTGCCGCCGAGGAAGTCGGCGATCTCGCAGGCGGCACGGGCCACCGAACCACCCTGCGTACGGGGCTTCTTGCCCGGCACCAGCGGCTGCAGGCCCTTGGAGAGCAGCTCCTGCTCGGCCGCGGTGACGATCTTCGACATCGTCTTGACGGTCTCGATCGGGTACGCGCCCACGCTCGACTCGGCGGACAGCATGACCGCGTCGGCGCCGTCCAGGATCGCGTTGGCCACGTCGGAGGCCTCGGCGCGGGTCGGGCGGGAGTTGGTGATCATCGACTCCATCATCTGGGTCGCCACGATCACCGGCTTGGCGTTGCGGCGGCACAGCTCGATGAGGCGCTTCTGCACCATCGGGACCTTCTCGAGCGGGTACTCGACGGCCAGGTCGCCACGCGCGACCATCACGGCGTCGAACGCCAGCACGACGTCCTCCATGTTCGCCACCGCCTGCGGCTTCTCCACCTTGGCGATGACCGGGACGCGGCGGCCGACCTCGTCCATGACCTTGTGCACGTCCTGCACGTCGTTCGCGTCACGGACGAAGGACAGCGCGACCATGTCGCAGCCCATGGCCAGCGCGAACCGCAGGTCCTCGACGTCCTTCTCCGACAGCGCCGGCACGTTCACGGCCGCGCCGGGCAGGTTGATGCCCTTGTGGTCGGAGACGACGCCGCCCTCGATGACGATCGTCCGTACGCGGGGACCCTCGACCTCGGTGACCTTCAGCTCGACGTTGCCGTCGTTGATGAGGATCTGGTCGCCCTTGGCGACGTCGCCGGGCAGGCCCTTGTAGGTCGTTCCGCAGATGTGCTTGTCACCCGGGACGTCCTCGGTCGTGATGACGAACTCGTCACCGCGCTCCAGCTCCACCGGGCCCTCGGCGAAGGTCTCCAGGCGGATCTTCGGCCCCTGGAGGTCGGCGAGCACACCGATGGCCCGGCCGGTCTCCCGCGCGGCGGCCCGCAGGCGCTCGTACCGGCCCTGGTGGTCTTCGTGGGTGCCGTGGCTGAAGTTGAAGCGGGCCACGTTCATGCCCGCCTCGATCAGCGCGACGAGCTGTTCATGGGAGTCGACCGCGGGGCCGAGAGTACAAACGATTTTCGAACGGCGCATGGGACGATCCTATCGGTTTGTTTCGCCGCGGAATATTCCGTCTGGTGGAAGATACAAATGAGCCGTGCTTTGCTCAGCCGTGTTACTCAGTCGTTGCCCACGCCGCGGTCCCGCATATCGGTGCGGCCGACCAGTGCGTAGGTCTGCGTCGCGATCTCCAGTTCCTCATCCGTCGGCACCACGGCGACCGCCACCCTCGCGCCCGCGGGTGAGATCAGCCGCGGCTCGTCACCGCGTACGGCGTTCAGTTCCGCGTCCACCGCCAGGCCCAGCTGTTCCAGGCCCGCCACGGCGGCTTCCCGCACCGGTGCCGCGTTCTCACCGACGCCGGCCGTGAACGCGATCGCGTCCACCCGGCCGAGCACGGCGTAATAGGCTCCGATGTACTTCTTCAGCCGGTGAATGTAGACGTCGAAGGCCAATTGGGCCCGCTCGTCACCTTCATCGATCCGGCGGCGGATCTCCCGCATGTCGTTGTCGCCGCACAGGCCGATCAATCCGCTCTTCTTGTTGAGAAGAGTGTCGATTTCCGCGATGGACATTTCGCCAACACGCGCCAAATGGAAGATGACAGCGGGATCCAGGTCACCCGATCGCGTACCCATCACGAGCCCCTCCAAGGGCGTCAGCCCCATGGAGGTGTCCACGCACTTGCCACCTTGCACGGCCGAGGCGGACGCGCCGTTGCCGAGGTGCAGCACGATCACGTTCACCTCTTCGGGCGCCTTGCCCAGCAGCTTCGCGGTGGCCCGGGAGACATACGCGTGCGACGTGCCGTGGAAGCCGTACCGGCGTATTCGGTGCCGGTCCGCGGTCTCCACGTCGATCGCGTAGCGGGCGGCCGACTCCGGCATCGTCGTGTGGAACGCGGTGTCGAAGACGGCGACCTGGGGAAGATCCGGACGCAGCGCCTGCGCCGTGCGGATCCCGGTGAGGTTGGCCGGGTTGTGCAGCGGGGCCACCGGTATCAGCCGCTCGATCTCGGCGAGCACCGCGTCGTCGACCACGGTCGGCTCGGTGAAGTGCTTGCCGCCGTGCACCACCCGGTGGCCGATCGCGACCAGCTCGGGCGAGTCGAGCCCGAGGCCGTCCTTGGCCAGCTCCGCCGCCACGGCCTTCAGGGCGGCGTCATGGTCGGCGATAGGGCCGGTCCACTCACGGCTCTCGCCGCCGGCCGCCAGCGGGGTGTGCTTGAGCCGGGAGACCTGCTCGCCGATGCGCTCGACGAGGCCCACGGCCAGCCGGCTGCTGTCACGCATGTCCAGCAGCTGGTACTTCACCGACGAGGAGCCGGAGTTGAGGACGAGGACGCGGGACGAGCTCACTGGGCGACGGCCTTCTCGTGGAGGGACGGGGCGGGGGAGGGGGACGAGGGCTGGGACTGGATCGCCGTAATGGCGACGGTCGTGACGATGTCCTGGACGAGGGCGCCCCGGGACAGATCGTTGACCGGCTTGCGCAGCCCCTGGAGCACCGGGCCGACGGCGATCGCGCCGGCCGAGCGCTGCACGGCCTTGTAGGTGTTGTTACCTGTATTGAGGTCCGGGAAGATCAGAACCGTTGCCTGCCCGGCCACTTCGGATTCCGGCAGCTTGGTCGCCGCGACGGACGGCTCCACGGCGGCGTCGTACTGGATGGGCCCCTCGATGCTCAGATCGGGCCGCCGCCGGCGCACCAGCTCGGTCGCCTCCCGGACCTTGTCCACATCGGCGCCCGAACCCGAGGTACCCGTCGAGTACGACAGCATCGCGATGCGCGGCTCCACGCCGAACCCCTCGGCGGTGGCCGCCGACTGGATGGCGATGTCGGCCAGCTGCTCGGCGTTCGGGTCCGGGTTCACCGCGCAGTCGCCGTAGACGAGGACCTTGTCGGCGAGGCACATGAAGAAGACGGACGAGACGATGCCGGCGTCCGGCCTTGTCTTGATGATCTCGAAGGCGGGCCGGATGGTGGCCGCGGTCGAGTGGACGGACCCCGACACCATGCCGTCGGCCAGCCCCTCCTGCACCATCAGGGTCCCGAAGTAGTTCACGTCCGAGACGACGTCGTACGCCAGCTCGACGGTGACCCCCTTGTGGGCGCGCAGCTCGGCGTACTTCTGGGCGAAGGAGTCGCGCAGCTCGCTGGTGGCCGGGTCGATCAGCTGGGTGTCGCCCAGGTCGATGCCGAGGTCGGCGGCCCGCTTGCGGATCTGGTCGACCGGCCCGAGGAGGGTCAGCTCGCACACCCCGCGCCGCAGCAGCACCTCGGCCGCGTGCAGGACGCGCGGCTCGGTGCCCTCGGGCAGCACGATGCGGCGCAGGTTCGAGCGGGCCTGCTCCAGCAGCTTGTGCTCGAACATCATCGGCGTGACCCGGTCGGAGCTCGGCGCCGAGACCCGCCCCAGCAGCTCGCCGGTGTCGACGTACCGCTCGAAGAGGCCGAGCGCGGTCTCCGCCTTGCGCGGGGTGGCCGCGTTCAGCTTCCCCTCCAGGGAGAAGAGCTGCTCGGCGGTGGGGAAGCTGTAGCCGGGCACCGACAGCACCGGGGTGCCGGGCGCCAGGCGCGCGGCGAGGGTGAGGATCTCGTCGCCGGGACGCTCGTCCAGGGTGAGCAGCAGACCGGCGATCGGCGGGGTGCCGGCGCTGTGCGCGGCCAGCGAGCCGACGACCAGGTCGGCGCGGTCCCCCGGGGTGACGACCAGGCAGCCCGGGGTCAGGGCGGTCAGGAAGTTCGGCAGCATCGCGCCGCCGAACACGAAGTCCAGGGCATCACGCGCGAGCCCCGAGTCGTCGCCGAGCAGGACCTTCGCGTCCAGGGTCTGGGCGATCTGCGCGAGCGTCGGCGCGGACAGGGCGGGCTCGTCCGGGACGACGTAGCAGGGCACGGGCAGCCTTGACTCCAACTGCCGGGCGATCTCGTCCCGGTCGCCGCGGGCGACCCGGTTGGCGACCATCGCCAGCACGTCGCAGCCCAGGTTCTCGTACGCCCGGTAGGCGTTGCGCGTCTCGGCGAGCACCGACTCGGTCGTCTGCTTGCGGCCGCCCACGACGGATATCACGGACGCGCCGAACTCGTTGGCGAGCCGGGCGTTGAGGGACAGCTCGTCCGGGAGCTGGGTGTCGGCGAAGTCGGTGCCGAGGACGAGGACGACGTCGTAGTCGCGGGCGACGGCGTGGAACCGGTCGACGAGGGTGGAGACCAGCTCGTCGGTGCCGCGCTCGGCCTGGAGGGCGGACGCCTCGTGGTAGTCCATGCCGTAGACCGTCGCCGGGTCCTGGGAGAGGCGGTAGCGGGCGCGCAACAGCTCGAACAGCCGGTCCGGGGAGTGGTGCACCAGCGGCCGGAACACCCCCACCCGGTCGACCTGGCGGGTCAGGAGCTCCATGACTCCCAGTTCGACGACCTGCCGGCCGTCGCCGCGGTCGATACCGGTCACGTACACGCTGCGCGTCACGTGTGCTCTCCGTTTCGTCGTGTGGTGGTCCGGACGGGTTCCCGGGGCCGGTTCCAGGGTCGGGTTCCAGGGTCGCAAAATCGCCCAGCGGGCTTGGCGAAACCCTCTTGACAATACCTTTGGCGGTGGATTAGGCGCCCGTCAGGATCGGGGGTCGGACAGGGTCCTCGGGGACGTGAAACAATCGGACTGGCTCACCGGTGTCAACAGCGAGCAGGAGACACAGCACGATGCGTATCGGAGTTCTCACCGCAGGCGGCGACTGCCCCGGCCTGAACGCCGTGATCCGGTCGGTCGTGCACCGTGCCGTCGCCCAGTACGGCGACGAGGTGATCGGCTTCGAGGACGGATTCGCCGGCCTGCTCGACGGCCACTACCGCCACCTCGACCTGGAGGGCGTCAGCGGCATCCTGGCCCGCGGCGGCACGATCCTCGGCTCGTCGCGACTGGAGCGGAACCGGCTGCGCGAGGCCTGTGAGAACGCCCCCGACATCGCCCGTGCCTTCGGCATCGACGCCCTGATCCCGATCGGCGGCGAGGGCACGCTGACCGCGGCGCGCATGCTGTCCGACGCCGGTCTGCCGGTCGTCGGCGTGCCGAAGACGATCGACAACGACATCTCCTCGACGGACCGGACGTTCGGCTTCGACACGGCCGTAGGTGTCGCCACGGAGGCCATGGACCGCCTGAAGACCACGGCGGAGTCCCACCAGCGCGTGATGGTCGTCGAGGTCATGGGCCGCCACGCGGGCTGGATCGCGCTGGAGTCCGGCATGGCCGCCGGCGCGCACGGCATCTGTCTGCCGGAGCGCCCGTTCGACCCCGCCGACCTCGTGAAGATGGTCGAGGAGCGCTTCGCGCGCGGCAAGAAGTTCGCGGTGATCTGCGTCGCCGAGGGCGCCCACCCGGCCGACGGCTCCATGGACTACGGCAAGGGCGACATCGACCAGTACGGCCACGAGCGCTTCCAGGGCATCGGCACGGCACTCGCCTTCGAGCTGGAGCGCCGGCTCGGCAAGGAGGCCAAGCCGGTCATTCTCGGCCACGTCCAGCGCGGCGGCACGCCGACCGCGTACGACCGTGTGCTCGCCACCCGCTTCGGCTGGCACGCGGTGGAGGCCGCGCACCAGGGCGAGTTCGGGAAGATGACCGCGCTGCGCGGCACGGACATCGTGATGGTGCCGCTGGCCGAGGCGGTCA
Organism: Streptomyces sp. NBC_01092; assembly: GCF_045039535.1. NCBI lineage: Bacteria > Bacillati > Actinomycetota > Actinomycetes > Kitasatosporales > Streptomycetaceae > Streptomyces > Streptomyces sp. NBC_01092. The sequence goes on from NZ_CP108659.1 coordinate 7,308,787, forward strand.
CCGAGCTGAAGACGGTGCCGAAGGACCGGATGGACGAGGCGGAGTCGGTCTTCTAGCACCTCCGCCTTCCGGGATACGGCCACTGGGCGATCACGCGCCGTAGTCCTGGACCGTCGCCCAGAAGCGCTCCACGATCCGGTCCAGGAACTCACGGCCGGCCGCGCTGGAGTCGCCGTTGCCGCCGCCCCAGCTGAGGGTGGCGGTCATCTGCCCCTGGTAGTTCTGGTGCAGCTCCTGGAGCGCTGTCTCCAGCAGGCGCCGGTCCAGGGGCACCATCTTGCCGACCGGGCGGACATACGCCTGCCAGCGCGTCGTCACGGCACTGCGCAGCATCTCGGCGAGCCGGGTCTCGCGGCCGGTGACGGTGATGAAGTCGGGGATGGTCAGGCCGAGGACCTCGGCGAGGGCGGCGGACTGGCGGTCGGTGCCACGCCAGTCGTCGTTCTCCTCCATGCGCAGATACGTGAGCACCTCGTGCCCGACGGCACGCGCCACGTCCTCCGGCGCGAGACCGCGGGCGATGCGGTGCTCGCGCAGGGTCCGCGGCTTGCCGAGCAGTTCACCGGGCGAGCACCACAGCACGCCGGCGAGGGCGGTGAGCTCGCTGCTGTTGGGGGAGGCGAGCTCGCGTTCCCAGGCGATGACGAGGTCCTCGGTGACATAGGGGAGGCCGTACGAGACGCGCATGCCGTAGGCGACGTGTCCGGGGCCCATGCTGAGGGCCGCGCGGAGTCTGCGGGCGGCGGGGGCGTTGAACGGGGGAGTGGGCGGATTGCGGTGGCTGGAGCGGTTGGGTGGCTGGTTCGGTTGAGCTGGGGGTCGACGCACGCGCCACAACGTAGAGCCGATGAGGTGGGGTGACTACGGTCTGTTCGGCCAGGATCACGGATTGTAGGAAGCTACGGCTACTGGCCGGTTCACCGCTGGCCGAAGATCGTCTGTCGACTCGGCGGGGTGGCGGTCAGGATGGCGCCGGGGCGTCACCGTGGCGGCCCCGGAAGGTGGTGACCGTCGGTGAACGGCAAGCTCAACGGGCATATTCGCGAGCGTCTCCTCGCGCCGAACTTCTGGCACCTCGCGACGGTGGACCCCGACGGGATGCCGCAGGTTTCGCCCATGTGGGCGGACATCGAAGATGAGTACGTCATGGTCAACACGTCCATGGGGCGCGTGAAGGTGGACAACCTGCGGCTCAATCCAGCCGTCTCGCTGAGCCACCACGACCCGGAGAACCCGTACGACCGCGCCGAGATCCGGGGGCGGGTCGTACGGTTCGTGGAGGGGGAGACGGCGGAACGGGCGATGGACCGGCTCGCGCAGAAGTACATCGGGGAGGAGCGCTATCCGTGGCTGCTGCCCGGAGAGCGGCGCGTGATGCTGCTGATCGAGCCGCTGCGGGTGCGCAGGGTCGTGGGCGTGGAGGCGTTCCGCGCGGGCGTACTGCCGGACGTCACCCCTTGACCGCCCCGCCCAGCGCGAACCCGCTGCCCAGCCGCCGGGCGATCAGCACGTACAGCAGGATCACCGGCGTCGAGTACACGATCGAGAACGCCGCCAACTGCCCGTACGCCACCATCCCCCGGTTCCCGAAGAACTCGTTGATGCTGACGGCGGCCGGCATCTGGTCGGGCGTCAGGAGCAGCATGAAGGGGACGAAGAAGTTCCCCCACATCATCACGAACGAGAACACCGTGACGACGGCGACTCCCGGGCCCATCAGCGGCAGCACGATCCGCACCAGCGACTGGAGCGAGGACGCCCCGTCCGTCCAGGCGGCCTCCTCCAGCTCCTTCGGCACCCCGTCCATGAAGTTCTTCATCAGCCAGATGGCGAACGGCAGTTGGGAGGCGGCGAAGAAGAAGATCGTGCCCTGCATGGTGTCGATCAGGTTCACCCGCACGAACAGGGCGTACACCGGCACCATGATCGCCGTGATGGGCAGGCTCGTCGCGAACAGGATCGTCAGCAGGAACGGGCGGTTGAAGCGGGACCGGAACCGGGACAGCGGATAGGCGGCGAGCGCCGCGCACGCCACCGTCAGAGCTGTCCCGCCGCCGCACAGCAGCAGGCTGTTGAGCAGCGGCGTGAAGGTGATCTCCGGAGTCAGGACCGCGTCGAAGTTGTCCAGGGTGAGGCCGTCCGGGAGCTTCACCTGGAGGCCTGCGTGCGGGTCGAGCGCGGAGAGCACGACCCAGGCGAGCGGGAGCACGAACGCGGCGGCGAGCACGAGCAGGCCGGCGTCGGCGGCCAGGCGGCGGGTGGTGGTGCGGGCGGAGAGAGGGCGGGGCACGGGCGTCAGACCTCCGTTCGCAGCAGACGCAGGTAGACCAGCGAGAACAGCGAGCCCACCACCAACAGCAGCAGGGCGACCGCGGTGCCGTAGCCGATCATGCTCTTCTGGAACGCCTCCTCGTACATGAACAGCGGCAGCGTCTGGCTCTTGCCGCCCGGGCCGCCCCTCGTCATCACCCAGATCAGGCCGAAGACGGACAGCGTCTGGAGGGTGATGAGCATGAGGTTCGTGCCGATGGAGCGGCGGATCATCGGGAGCGTGATGTGCCACAGACGGCGCCAGCCGCCGGCGCCGTCGACCTCTGCCGCCTCGGTGATCTCCTTGGGTATCTCGTTCAGGGCCGCCGAGTAGACGAGCATCGAGAACGCCGTCCCCCGCCACACGTTCGCGAACGACACCGCCAGGATCGGCAGGGTGAACAGCCAGTTCTGGGTGGGGAGTCGAAGCCAGTCCAGGATGGCGTTCAGGGTGCCCTCGCGACGGAAGAAGGCGTAGAGCAGGAAACCGGCGACCACCTCCGGCAGGACCCACGCCGTGATGACGATGCCGCCGGTGAGCGTGCGGACAGGCTTCGAGGCACGCTGCATCAGCATCGCCAGGCCCAGCCCCAGCGTGTTCTGGCCGACCAGCGCCGAGATCACCGTGAAGACGAGCGTGAGCCAGACCGCGTTCAGGAACGCCTCGTCACCGAACGCCGTACGGAAGTTGTCGACGCCGACGAACGACTCCTCGGCCTGGCCGGTGAGTTGGAGGTCGGTGAACGCGATGAAGGCGCAGTAGGCGATGGGGCCGGCGAGGAAGAGGAGCAGGAGGACGACGGCGGGGGAGACGGGGAGGGCTCGGGCGAGGGTGCGGGCTCGGACCGTCGTCATGGACAGGGGCTCACTTCTCGATCACCTGGTCGTCCGTCGCCGACTTCAGCTCCTCGTCGTAGCCCTTGGCCGCGTCGTCCACCGACATGTCGCCCGTCGTCACACCCTCCATCGCCTCCTGGACCGCGGTGGAGACCTTCGGGTACGCCGGGAACGCGGGACGGTAGTGGGTGCTGGCGACCAGGTCCGTGAAGAACTTGATGCCGGGCTGGGCATCGATGTACGCCGGGTCGTCCGCGACGTCCTTGCGTACGGCGATGCCGGAGTTGGCGACGTACCACTTCTTGGCGTTCGCCTTCGTCTGCATCGCCTTGATGAACTCGAAGGCCAGGTCCGGGTTGCCCGCCTTGGCCGGGATGGACCAGGTCCAGCCGCCGGACATGCTCACCTTGCCGGGGGCCTGGCCGTTCTGTGTCGGCATGGCGGCGAGACCGAGCTCGTCGGACCACTCGGGCCACTCGTGACCGCTGCCGGGGAGCCAGTCCTGCGGGAGCCAGGAGCCGTCCAGGGCGATGCCGAGCTTGCCCTGCGGCAGCCACTCGCCGCGCACGCGCGTCCCGACGTTCGGGTCGAGGGCGTCGGAGACGTCCGGGCCGAGCTTCTCCTTGTAGACGGTCTCGACGAACGACAGGGAGTCCTTGAAGCCCTGGCTGCCGGCGACCCACTTCTTGGCGGACTTGTCGTAGAGCGGGTCCGCCGTACCGTCGTTCGTGCCGTACAGCAGCATCTCGAAGGTCTGCATGGTGGCGGCCTCGCCGACGGGCTTGCCCGTGTACACGTTGAGCGGGATGACGCCCGGGACCTTGTCCTTGATGGTGCGGGCGGCGTCCAGGACGTCGTCCCAGGTCTTCGGCTGCCAGTCGGCGGGCAGACCGGCCTTCTCGAAGACGTCCTTGCTGAACCACAGTCCCCGGGTGTCGGTGCCGTCCGGGACGCCGTACGTCTTGCCGTCCTCGCCCTTGGCCGCGGCCTGCGCCGTGTCGATGAACTGGTTCCAGTCCTGCCACTTGGCGAGGTACGGGTCGAGAGGCTTCAAGTACCCGCTGGTGATGTCCGAGTTGATGAGGAAGGTGTCCTCGTAGACCAGGTCGGGGGCGGTCTTGGGGGAGCGGAGCATCTGCTGGAGCTTGGTGTAGTACTCCGAGTCCGGGGCCTTGATGGGGACGAACTCGACCTTCTTGCCGGGGTTCGCCTTCTCGAACTGCTTCTTGATGTCCGCGAGGAAGGTGTCCATCACCTTGATGGAGTTGTCCGTGGACTGTTTGAAGGAGACCTTGATGGTGTCCGGGTCACTGCCGGAGCCGCCGCCGCACGCGGTGAGCGTGCCGGCGGCGAGAGTGAGGGCGAGGAGTCTGGGGAGGGCGGGGCGAGCGAGGCGGACGGCGGTGGGGCGCACGGGCATGACCTCCTGCGGGCGCACTTCGTTGTGGCGCGGGGATGGCTGCCTGGTGAACGTAGGTTGAGTGGTCTAGTCAGGTCAATGCGTGTGCGCGGGATTGCGCGTCTGCGGCTTCTGCGGGGGCATTGGCTCGGGCGAAGGCGTCGGCGGCCTGGAGGTAGTGCGCGTGGGCTTCGCCGGGGCGGCCTTTGACTTCGTGTGTGACCGCCAGATTGTGGAGAACCACGCCCATGCTGAACCCGTCGTCGAACCCGCGGTGGATGGTGAGCGCGTGGCCGTAGGCCTCGATGGCCTCCTCGCTGCGACCCGCCCGGTTCAGAGCGGTGCCCAGATTTGTCCAGGCAGACCCCTCGCGGTGGAGGTCTCCCACTGCCTGGAACAGGTCGCGGGCGCGGATGTGTGCCGCGATCGCTTCGTCGATCCGGCCCAAGGCCTGCAATGTGGAGCCGAAGTGGTTCAACGCCCACCCCTCCCCTTGGCGGTTTCCGATCTTCCGGTAGAGGTCGCGGGCGCGGGTGTGCGCCGGGATCGCTTCGTCCATCCGGCCGGCCTGGCACAGGGAATTGGCGAGCTCGTCCCACGCGCCGGCCTCGCCCCTGAGGTCCTGGGTCTCCTGGTGCAGATCGCGGGCCCGTGCCGCGGCCTCGATGGCCTCCTCCGCTCGTCCGGCCCTCAGGAGGATCATGCCCAGGCGTTCCCAAGCCTGGGCTTCGTTCGTGCGGTCTCCGGTCCGCCGCACGACGTCAAGTGCCGTACGGGCGACGGCGATTCCGTCGTCTACGTACCTCCACGTATCCAGGAATCTCATGAGACGCGCGGCGAGTCGCGCCGCCATGGCCGCGAACCGTTCCTCGCGCGCCCACTGCACGGCCGCGACCAGTGTGGGGCGTTCACTGTTGAGCCACGCCCAGGCCTGCGGTCGATCCGCGAACCGCTCGGGCTCCGGCCGGCCCGGCAGCCAGAGAAGCCGCTCGTCAGCCGCCTCCGCCCAACGGTGACAGAAGGCCAGCACCCGCTCCCGCGCTGCGTCCCCTTCCGCGCGCAGGTCCGGATCCGCAGCGACCATCCGCTGCCCGAAGGCGCGGACCAGGTCATGCACCCGCCATCGCATGACGGCCCATTGGATGTCGGTGCTGAGTACCGACGACACCAGGTGGGTGGCCGCGAGGTCCTCCAGCAGACCGAGCACACCCTGCTCATCGAGGCCGGTCAGAGCGGCCACGGCCGCCGTGCTGGTTTCCGCGCTGGGCGCGATGGTGAGCAGACGCAGCAGCCGGGCCTGCTCGGGCGGCAGCCGACGATACGACGTCTCCAGCACGGGTCGAAGGGCGAGTGAGCGGCCGTACAGGTCCGTGCCGAGGCTGCCGTTGTCCAGGACGGCGCTGGGGTCCTCGGCAGCCTTGATCTCGGTCACGAGCGAGGCGATGTCGCGCTGCCGGCGCCGACGGAGCATCGCGGCCGCGATCTGAAGCGCCAGGGGCAAGTGGCCGCACAGCTGGGTCAGTTCACGCAACACGCCCGGTTCCCGTGCCGGGCGATCGTCACGCTCGTCGGAGCTGTGGAGGGCACGGGTCACCAGGGCGATCGAGTCGTCCGGAGCGAGCGTCCCAAGGTCGATGAGGCGTACGGGCAGTGAATCCGGTCGATCCCGGGATGTGATCAGAACCCGGTGGTGCTCCGTGCCGGGCAGAAGGGGAAGGAACTGGGCCGGGGTCGAGGCGTTGTCCAGGACCAGCAGGGTCCGGTTCTCCCGCTCGGACAGAAGCGTCCGATAGGCGTCGTACTGGCGCGCGACCGCCCGCGGCAGTTCCGAGCCCTGCACACCCATCGCATCGAGCAGCGCCGACACAGCCTGGTCCGCGGTCACCGGATCCTCGTCGTACCCCCGCAGATCCACGAACAGCGTCCCACCGGGAAACCACCCCTCGGCACAAGCCGCATGCGCGGCCTCCAACGCCAGCGCGGTCTTGCCGATGCCGCCCATCCCGGTGACGGCGAAGATGAGGATCGGTCGGCCGTTCGATCCGTTTGCCCCGGGGGTCAAGTGGGCCAGCAGGCGGTCGAGTTCAGCGGCTCGCCCCGTGAATCCGATCGGCCGTGCCGGTAGCGTCGTCGACGCCACCGGGACCGGCCCGTGGACGTGACCGGGCTCGCGGCCGGCGTTCGGCGTCGTGCCGTCGCCCGTCGCTCTTTCCGATGACGGCGCCGTAGAAGGTGCCTCCCCGGAAGTCGATGTAGTCTCCGCCGTACGTCGCCCCGTCGTCCCCGCGCCGATGGGGCCCCTCCTCGGAGTCGGAGGAATCGTAGGCCCCCTTGCGGGGCCGGTGCTTGTGCAGCACGGCCACCGTCACCGAGGCCGCCTGCTTGGCTGCGAGCTCCTGTGAACCCGAGGCGTCGGCCTTGCTCTTGCCCGCGTCGGCCCGGTCGCTGATGCCCCGGATCACCAGGGCGTTCAACTGGCCGTTCAGGTGCGCCGCCTGGAGCGCACCGGAGCCCTCCATCTCGATCGCGCCCGCATCGTTGTAGTTCTGGCGGATGAACCGGGCGATCTCGGACTCGGCGTCCGCCAGGACGACATCACCCGTGGCGATCGGCATGAAGTGCGCCCGTACGCCGGGCATGTCCCGTACGGCGGAACGGGCCGCCTGTTCCAACGCGTGTGAGCCCGGCAGGGCCTTCGGCCTGGCCTGGAAGCCGCCCGGCGTCTGCTTGCCGCCATGGATCTCGTACACCTGCGTGCCTACGACGACGTCGCCGAGGCCGATGTCGTCCTTCAGGCCGCCGGCGACGCCGATGAAGAACACGGCCTCGGGGTGCAGCCAGTTGATGAGCTGGGTGGTGAGAGCGGCGGCCCGTTCGGCGCCCATGCCCAGCTCGGCGATGGCGACATGCCAGGTCGTGCCGGGCAGGCGGCCCCTCTCGACTCGCGTTCCGTCGCGGTGGACCTTCTCCTCCCGCTCCTCGATGTGCGCGCGGATCGCGGCGTATTCGCAGGGGAGTGCGGTCAGGATGAGAGCGATGGGGTCAGTCTCCGGCACACTCATAAGGTACGCCGGGGGAAGGGACGCGAGTGCCGGAACAGGACGTCACCGTCGGGCAGTTGCTGCTCGCCGAGTACCAGAGTGTCAAGGAAGAACAGAAGGCGCGGATCGGGTTCCGGGACAATCTGCTGTACGTGACGCTGGCCGTTGTGGCCGCCGTCATCGCCGCCGCCGCGCAGGCCAAGCAGCCGTCGATGCTGCTGGCGCTGCCGCCGGTGTGCGTCGTACTCGGGTGGACCTACCTCGTCAACGACGAGAAGATCTCGGCCATCGGCCATTACGTGCGAGAGGAGTTGGGGCCCCGGCTCGCCCAACTGGCCTCGTCCGACGGGTCCTTCGCGACCTTCGGCTGGGAGGCCTATCACCGGACCGACACGCGGCGCCGGTCGCGCAAGGCGATACAGGCCGGGATCGACCTGACGGCGTTCTGCGCGGTGCCGATGGCGGCGCTCGTGGTGTTCTGGGCGAGTGGGGACGGGGGCGGGCTCCTCGTCGGGCTGTCGGCTTTGGAGGCGTCGGCCGTGGTGGGGCTTGCGGTGCAGGTGCTGGTGTACGTGAGACCGGCGCCAACTCGGGCCTGACGCCCTACTGTTGACGCAGGCTGGTGTGGGACATCGGGGGATGGAACGAGCGCATGAAGGCGGCGTTATTGGCTGCCCTGGTCGAGGGCGCCTGCGGGGACGACGGGCGTCGGGCGGTGGAGACGCTGGCGCGGGTGGTGGGGCTTGACGCCGGGGCATCGGTCGTCGAAATCGCCGACGCGGTACGGGATCCGGCGCGGCGAGATGTCGTACGGAAATGGGGCGAGGAGCTCACCGGTCTTCTCGCCGCCGATCCACAGGGTGCCGCCCGTGACGTCGCGCTGGCCATGGAGCGGGACGCGCCGGGGAGCGGGACGTCCTGGTACGACGGTGATCACGCCGACTTTCGGGGCGGGGTCTTCCTGCGTGAGGTGGTCGGCGTACAGGTCGTGATCCAGCAGGGTGGGACCGCTGTGCCCGAGGCGCTGGCCGGCCTGCCTCCGAGGCCCGGTGGGTTCGCCGGACGGGCGCAGGAGACGGCGGCCCTGCTGAGCGCGCTGGATCCGGAAACCGGGACGGGGGTGGTGCAGTCACCTGCGGTGCTCGTCGCCGCGGTGTCCGGACTGGGCGGTATCGGCAAGACCGCGCTCGCCGTCGAGACCGCACACCTCGCCCGTGAACGGGGCTGGTTCCCCGGCGGGGTGCTCTTCGTCGACCTGCACGGCTACGACCCTGAGCCCGTCACCTTCGACCGAGCCCTGCAAGCCCTGCTGCGTGCCCTCGGCACCCGCCCGGAACACATCCCCGCCACGGCCGACGAACGGGCCGCGCTCTACCGCTCCACGCTCGCCGCACGGGCCGAGGAACGAGGCGCGGTGCTGGTCCTCGCCGACAACGCCTCCTCACCGGATCAGGTACGACCCCTCCTGCCCGGCGACGGCCGGCACCGCGTTCTGGTCACGTCCCGAGACCGTCTGCCCCAACTGGGCGCCCGGCTCGTCCCGTTGGACCAGCTCACGCCCAAGGAGGCGTACGCGCTCCTCGACCTCGCTGTGCGGATCGCCTCCCCGGACGACAGCCGGATCGCGGACGCCCCGGAGGAGGCCGGGCGGCTTGCGGGACACTGCGGGCATCTGCCGTTGGCGCTGCAGATCGCGGCGGCGCTGTTGGCCGAGGACACCGGTACGTCCGTGGCCGACCTCGTCGGGGAGCTCGCCGCCGCACACGATCCCCTCGACCACCTCGACGACGGGGCGCGGAGCGTCCGTGCCGCCTTCGACCTCTCCTACCGCCGTCTGTCCGACGCCAGGGCCCGCCTGCTGCGGCTGCTCGCCCTCGCACCGGGCCCCGAGGTCAGCGACGAGGTCGCGGCCGTGCTGGTGGGAGCCGACGCTCCGCCGACCCGGGATCTCAAGGCCCTGGCCCGTGCGCATCTGGTGGAGCGGGGGAGCGGTCGGGGGCGGTGGCGGTTGCACGACCTGGTAAGGGCGTTCGGGGCGGCGGTGGTGGCCGGGGACCCGGCCCGGACGGAGGAGGGCGAGACTGCCCGCAGACGCGTGATGATGTTCTGTCTGGTGTGGGCGAGGGCGGCCGACCAGCGTTTACGGTGGCTGCCGGGGAAGCCCGAGCCGGGGCTGTTCGCCAACCGTGCGCAGGCGCTGGCGTGGCTGGACCGGGAGCGGGCGACACTCGTGGCGGCGGTGTCGTGGGTGTCATTGGCGCGGCACGCGCGCACTGCGGGGCTGCTGTCCCAGTACCTGGCGATGTATCTCCACCTGCGACGCCACTTCGACGACTTGATCACCACTCTCTGCGCCGGCCGGGATGCGGCCCGGCGTCTCGGCGACCGCACCGGCGAGGCCGTGGCCTGGTCCTATCTGGCCATCGCCCTACAAGATGCAGGGCGGGGGGAGGAGCCGATCGATGCCGCGACCCGTGCCTGTGACGTGTTCCGGTCCATCGGTGACCGTCGGCGCGAAGCGAACGCGCGGAGCAATCTCGGGGCCTTCCTGGTGACGGCAGGTCGGAGCCAAGAGGCCATCGAGGCCCTCACGCGTGCGCGTGAGCTGTACGAGTCCGCCGGGGACGGCGTCGGGCTGGCAGGAGCCTGGGCCAATCTCGGCCTCCTCCTGGAAGGGCTGGGCCAGTGGGAGGAGGCGATCGAGGCCGTCACGCGTGCCCGCGATTTGTACCAGGCCGCAGGGGGACCGCCACAACGAGGCCAAGATGGCGATCAACCTCGGCAACGTCCTGCGTGGGGCAGGCCGGATGGAGGAGGCCACCCACGCCTCCGTCGGCCATGTGGAGGTCTTCCGCGAGTACGAGGACTGGTACGGGTTGGGCCAGGCCCTGTACAACGTCGGCAACGTCCACAGGGACGCCCAACGTCCGGAGGAAGCCCGGGCGCTGTATCTCCAGGCCGCCGACGCCTTCACCAGGGCAAACGCCCCTGACCTGGCTGCCAGTGCCGCCCTCACGTCCCCTTTCCGCCGGCTCCCCTCACCCACCGATAGACCAGCTCGGGCCTTCCCACCTGCCCGTAGACCGGCGCCCGCTCAGCCCTCCCCGCCTCCACCAGATGCTCCAGATACCGCCGAGCCGTGATCCGGGATATCCCCACGGCCTCGGCGACCCCCGCCGCCGTGAGGCCCTCGCCGGCGTCCCGCACCGCCCCGGTCACCCGCTCCAGCGTCGGCGCGCTCAACCCCTTCGGCAGCGCCGCGGGGCCCGGTGCGCGCAGCGCCCCCAGAGCCCGGTCCACCTCGTCCTGCCCGCTCGCCTCGCCGACCGCGGCATGGAACTCGGCGTACCGCACCAGCCGGTCCCGGAGGGTGGCGAACGTGAACGGCTTCAGTACGTACTGCACGACCCCCAGCGACACGCCCTCGCGGACCACGGCGAGATCCCGTGCCGACGTCACCGCGATCACGTCCGCCTGATGCCCCGCAGCCCTGAGCGAACGCGCCAGCTGCAGCCCGTGCACATCCGGCAGATGCAGGTCGAGCAGCAGCAGGTCCACCGGGGTCCGTTCCAGGGCGCGCCGCGCCTCCGCGCCGGTGTGCGCCTTGCCGACCGCGACGAACCCGGGCACCCGCCCGACGTACATCATGTGCGCGTCCGCCGCCACCGGGTCGTCCTCCACGACCAGAACACGAATCGCCTGCTCGGCCGTCATACGTCACCTCTCGAAACCGCCGCGCCGTGAGCACCGGCACCCTCCACGGAGTCACTTCCTCCGCCGGAACCGGTGCCTTCGCCTGAATCGGCCTGGTCTGCGGGGCCGGGTTCGTGAGCGGGTGCCGTCCCGTCCGCGGAGCCTGCCCGGTCAGCCGAGCCGCTTCCCTCTGCGGCGTCGGACCTGCGAGCGGAACCTACCCCCTGCACGGACCCGGCTCCCTGCGCGGAGCGAGCCCCGTCTGCGGGCCCGGGCCCGTGAGTGGCCCCCGCCCGGTCAGCGGCGCTTGTCTCTTGCGCGGCGCCCGTCCGGTCAGCGGCGCTTGTCTCCTGGGCGGCGCCCGCCCGGTCAGCGGCCCCAGCCCCCTGCGCGGCTCGCGCCCCGTCCGCGGCCCCCGCCCCCACCGCCAGCGGCAGCCGTACCTCGAACACCGCCCCGCCCTCGTCGGCCTCCGCCACCGACAGCACCCCTTGGTGTCGGATTGCCGCCTGTCGTACCAGGGCCAGGCCCAGGCCGCGGCCGCCGGGGCCGGCCGGCTTGGTCGAGAAGCCGCGCTGGAATACCGCCTCGCCGAGTGCGGGGTCGACCCCGGCGCCGGTGTCCGAGACCCGGAGCACCAGCTCGCCGCCCTCGGCGTACGCCGTCACCGTCACCCGCGCCCCCACACTTCCCTGCGCCGCGTCGACCGCGTTGTCGATCAGGTTGCCCAGTATCGTCACGAGATCCCGGGCGGGCAGGTCGTCCGGCAGCAGGCTGTCGTCCAGCCGGCTGTCCTCCGACACCACCAGCTCGACGCCCCGCTCGTTCGCCTGGGCGGTCTTCCCCAGCAGCAGCGCCGCCAGCACCGGCTCGCTCACCGCCGCGACGACCTGGTCGGTGAGCGCCTGGGCCAGTTCCAACTCCGCCGTCGCGAACTCCACCGCTTCCGGCGCCCGCCCCAGCTCGATCAGGGACACGACCGTGTGCAGGCGGTTCGCCGCCTCGTGCGCCTGGGAGCGGAGGGCCTGCGTGAAGCCGCGCTCGGAATCCAACTCGCCCATCAGGGACTGCAGTTCGGTGACGTCCCGCAGCGTCACCACCGTGCCGCGCCGCTCACCGCCCGACACCGGCGAGGTGTTCACCACCAGCACCCGCTCCGACGTCAGATACACCTCGTCCACCCGCGGCTCGGACGCCAGCAGCGCCCCGGTGAGAGGTGCCGGAAGCCCGAGCTCCGCCACCGACCGGCCCACCACATCGCCGGCCACCCCGAGCAGCTCCCGCCCGCCGTCGTTGATCAGCGCCACCCGGAACTGCCCGTCCAGCATCAGCAGCCCCTCGCGCACCGCGTGCAACGCGGCCTGGTGATAGTCGTGCATCCGGCTCAGCTCGGCCGCGTTCATGCCGTGGGTGTGCCGGCGCAGCCGCGCGTTGATGACGTACGTACCGATCGCGCCCAGCGTGAGCGCGCCCGCCGCCACCCCGATCAGCGCCGTCAGCTGGTCCTGCACCCGCTTGCTGATCGCCTCGACCCGGATACCCGCGCTGACCAGCCCCACGATGTGGGCCGGGTCCCGCCCCCCGTCGTAGATCGGCACGACCGCCCGCACGGACGACCCCAGCGTGCCGGTGTACGTCTCGGTGAAGGGCTCCCCGCGCAGGGCGCGCTGGGTGTGGCCGCGGAAGTGCTGGCCGATCTGCTTCTCGTCGGGATGCGTCCAGCGGATCCCCTTGGTGTTCATGATCGTGACGAAGTCGACCTCGGCGTCGCGCTGGACCCGCAGCGCGTACGGCTGGAGCTCGGCCGTCGGGTCGGCGGTGCGGATCGCCTCCCGCACGGACGGGGCGTCGGCGATCGACTGGGCCACCGCCTTCGCCTGGCGCCCCGCGGCGTCCTCGGCCTGGCCGGTGTCGCTGACGTAGGTGAACACCGCGTACCCGGCGACGAGCACCGCTATGAGCACGGCCTGCATCGCGAAGAGCTGGCCGGCCAGGCTGCGGGGTCTCGGGACGGGGATACGCATGTCGTCAGTCTGCCTCCATGGCTGATTGTGAACTAAATGAACGGAAGGGTGACCGCCCTCACATGGCGGGAGATAGTCACCGCATCGCTGAGTACGACCCCCGTCCCCCCGGGGCTCGGCAGCCGATCAGCGACCCCCCACCCCGGACGTGAGCCGCACGCCGGTGACAAAACCGACGAAGACGTCAAGGAGGGCAGCCGTGGCCGCCGCCAGTTCCCCCGATACGGCACCTGCCGCACCCGTCGCCAAACGCGACCGCACGCACTACCTCTACATCGCGGTGATCATCGCGGTCGCCCTCGGCATCACCGTGGGTCTCGCCGCTCCCGACTTCGCTGTCGAGCTGAAGCCCATCGGTACGGGCTTCGTGGCCCTGATCAAGATGATGATCTCGCCGATCATCTTCTGCACGATCGTCCTGGGTATCGGCTCGGTACGGAAGGCCGCCAAGGTCGGCGCCGTCGGCGGTATCGCGCTGGTCTACTTCCTCGCGATGTCGCTGGTCGCCCTCGCCATCGGCCTCGTCGTGGGCAACATCCTGGAGCCGGGCACCGGCCTCGCGGTCACCGACGCCGTCAAGGACGCCGGTCATGCACAGGTCGACGCCGAGGCCAAGGACACCACCGAGTTCCTGCTCGGCATCATCCCGACCACGATCGTCTCCGCCTTCACCTCGGAATCGGTCCTGCAGACCCTGCTCGTCGCCCTGCTCGCCGGTTTCGCGCTCCAGGCCATGGGCTCGTCCGGGGAGCCGATCCTGCGCGGTGTGCAGCACATCCAGCGGCTCGTCTTCCGCATCCTCGGCATGGTGATGTGGGCCGCGCCGATCGGTGCCTTCGGCGCCATCGCCGCCGTCACCGGTTCCGCCGGTCTGGACGCGCTGAAGAGCCTCGCGGTGCTGATGCTCGGCTTCTACGTCACCTGCTTCCTCTTCGTCTTCATCGTGCTCGGCACGCTGCTGCGGATCGTCGCCGGCCTGAACATCCTCACGTTCTTCAAGTACCTGGGCCGTGAGTTCCTGCTGATCCTGTCGACGTCCTCCTCCGAGTCGGCGCTGCCCCGCCTCATCGCGAAGATGGAGCACCTCGGCGTCAGCAAGCCGGTGGTCGGCATCACCGTCCCGACCGGCTACTCCTTCAACCTCGACGGCACCATGATCTACATGACCATGGCGTCCCTGTTCATCGCCGACGCCATGGGTACGCCGATGTCGATCGGCGAGCAGATCCCGCTGCTGCTCTTCCTGCTGGTGGCCTCCAAGGGCGCCGCGGGTGTCACCGGTGCCGGCCTCGCGACCCTGGCCGGTGGCCTCCAGTCGCACAAGCCGGCCCTGGTGGACGGCATCGGCCTCATCGTCGGCATCGACCGCTTCATGAGCGAGGCGCGCGCCCTGACGAACTTCGCGGGCAACGCCGTCGCCACGGTGCTGATCGGTACGTGGACGAAGGAGATCGACCGCAGCCGGGTCGACCAGGTGCTCGCCGGCCAGATCCCGTTCGACGAGGCGACACTCTTGGACGACGCCCACGAGGCGGCTCCGGCGGATGTGCCGGAGCAGGGCGGCGACAAGGAGCTCGCCAAGGCGTAGGCACTCCACCGGGAGGGCCGAATGGAGCTCCGGGGGGTCCTGTTGGTGGCAGGCTGCGGGTTGGTCGTGGCTGGTCGCGCAGTTCCCCGCGCCCCTTGAGGGGGCCTTCGGCCCCTCACAACTCCGGACGTCCGGCCCCGCCTGAACCGGGGCCGGGCGTCCGGCATTTGCGCCGGGCGGCTGAGTTGTTCCCCCGTCACTCAGCCGCCCGGTCGTCAACCGACGGAAACCGTCGCACCGTCGAGCCGTTCCAGCTCCTGAGCGCTCAGCACCAGGTCGGCCGCGGCTGCCGAGTCCCGGATCGTCTCCGGGCGGCTCGCACCCGGAATCGGGATCACGGCGGGGGACCGGGCCAGCAGCCAGGCCAGGCAGACCTGCTGAGGGCTGACACCGCGTGCCCGCGCCACGGCGTGGAACGCACCGAAGCGCGGCTCGCCCGCCGTCCCCGACGGCCCGTCCAGCGAGCTGCGCGAGATGCCGCCGAGCGGGCTCCACGGCAGGAACGCCAGCCCGAGCTCCGCGCACAGGCGGAGCTCGGCCTCGCTGTCCCGTACGGCGGGCGAGTACCGGTTCTGCACCGACACCAGCCGGTCGCCAAGGATCCGGTGGGCGGCGCGGATCTGGTCCACGTCCGTGTTGGAGACGCCGGCCAGGCGGATCTTGCCCTCGTCGAGCAGCTCGCGCAGCGCGCCGACCGACTCCTCGAACGGAACCGCCGGATCGGGCTTGTGGAGCTGGTAGAGCCCGATCGCCTCGACGCCGAGCCGCCGCAACGACGCCTCGGCGGCGGACTTCAGCCGGCGCGGGTCGCCGTTCACCGTCCAGTTGCCGTCGGCCGGTCGGCCCCGGCCGCCCTTGGTGGCCACCAGCACGTCGTCCGTGTCGCCGCCGTACGCGGCCAGCGCGCGGGCCACGAGGAGTTCGTTGTGGCCGGGCTCGGCGCCGGGCAGATGGTAGGAGTCCGCCGTGTCCAGCAGCGTCACCCCCGAGTCGAGGGCGGCGTGCACGGTGGCCAGGGCGCGCCGCTCGTCGGGGCGGCCCTCGATGGACAGCGGCATCGCGCCGAGGCCGATCGCGCTCACGCGCAGGGAGCCGAGCGTGCGGTGGCGCATGTCAGCCGCCGTCCTTTCCGAGGGTCTCGGCGACGGCCTTCGGGAGCCACTGCCGGGCGTGGGTGAAGCGGAAACCGAGCCGTGTGGCGCGGGAGTTGTCCATGGCGTAGGCGCGGGTGAAGGAGAAGGGGGAGACCTCGCCGACCTCGACGGGCCGGAAGACGGTCCGGCCGTCCGGGTAGTGCGCGGCGATCTCGGCGCACAGTTCCTCGGTGGTCAGCAGCCCGTGCGAGGCGGCGTTGACCGGGCCGGTGAAGTCCTGGCCCACCGCCCAGAACAGGAAGTCGGCGATCTCCTCGACGTGGATGTACGTCGCCGGGTGGTTCACCACCGGTACGGCGATCGGCGCCCCGGCGCGGATCCGGCTCGCGTAGTGCGCCATACGGCCCGTGAAGTCGTCGTCCCCGCCGAGCACATGGGCGACCCGCACGGCCGTGTACGGCAGCGCCGGGTCGGCGGCGAACACGGCCTCCGCCTGGCGCTTGCCCTCGCCGTAGTGGGTGTCGAGGAACTCCGGGTCCTCCCAGGGGAGTTCGAGGTCGACGGGTACGTCCGCCGGGTCCACGTCCGTCTCGCGCACGGGGGCGATCGAGTCCTCGTACTCGTACACCTCCACCGTCGACGTCAGCACGTAACGACGGGTGCGGCCGGCGAACACCCGGCGGGCGATCGCCGCCTGGCGCGGGGTGTAGCAGACCTGGTCGACCACGGCGTCGAAGGTCCGCGAACCCAGCGCCGCCGTCAGGGACCTCTCGTCGTCGCGGTCGGCGACGAGGTGGACGACGCCCGGCGGCGGCGCCGACGAACCGCGGTTGATTACCGTCACCCGGTCCCCGGCGGCCAGCAGCCGTGCGATCAGCCGCTTGCCGAAGTAGCGGCTGCCGCCGATGACCAGTACCTCTCGTGCGCTTCCCATGGCCATAATTCTCGCGGCCTCACACCGCGTCCTGAAGGGGAAGACATGGGAGATCCGGTCACCGTGCCGAAAGAACCACGGCAGTTGCGCCCGTCCGCCGTCGAAACATCGGTGGCCTTCGACGCCCTGGACCGGCAGATCCTGGAGCTCCTCCAGACCGACGGCCGGATCAAGCTCAGCGAGCTCGGGCGGCGCGTGCGCCTCAGCCCGGCAGCGGTCACCGAGCGGGTGCGGCGGCTGGAGGCGGCGGGCGCGATCACGGGATACGGCGCGCAGATCGCCCCCGCCCGGCTCGGCTACGGCATCCAGGCCTTCATCCGGGTCAACCCGCACGGCGGCTACACCCTGCGTCATCCCCGCACCCTGGAGCTGATCGAGCGCCCCGAGATCGTCGAGGTCCACCACGTCGTCGGAGAGGACTGCTGGATCCTCAAGGTTGCCGTCGAGGACACCGTCCACCTGGAGGAGATCCTCGAACAGATCTCGGCGCTGGGCAGGACGACGACATCGATCGTGCTGTCCTCCCCGCTGCCGAGGAAGCCGCTCCTGCCGCGGTTGCCCTGACGTCGGCGTCAAGGATTACGTTCGTAGGCATGCGAATCGGCGAGCTGGCCGCGCGGGCCGGGACCACGACGCGCACCTTGCGCTACTACGAGTCGCGGGGGCTGCTGCCCGCGCGGCGCGGCGGCAACGGGTATCGGACCTACGACGAGGGCGACCTGAAGCTGCTGCGGCAGATCAGGACCTTGCAGGACTTCGGGTTCGACCTGGAGGAGACCCGGCCCTTCGTGGAGTGTCTGCGGGCCGGGCATCCGGAGGGCGACTCGTGTCCCGCCTCGCTCGCGGTCTACCGGCGCAAGCTGGACGAGCTCGACGCGCTGATCGGCGAGTTGCAGGCCGTGCGGGTCAAGATCGGCCTGCGGCTGGCGATGGCCGAGGGGGAACCACCACCGTTGTGCGAACTGGGAGGGCAGGAGCTGTGATCAGAGCGGCGGGCGTGGCCGAGGTGACGGACGCGGACTTCGAGACGGAGGTGATCGGGGCGGAGCTGCCGGTGCTGGTGGAGTTCACCGCCGACTGGTGCCCACCGTGCCGTCAGATGGGGCCGGTGCTCAGCGCCCTGGCCGCGGAGGAGGGCGAGCGGCTGAAGGTCGTGCAGCTGGACGTGGACACCAACCCGGACACCACCAACGTGTACAAGGTGCTGTCGATGCCGACCTTCATGGTCTTCCGGGGCGGTGAGCCGGTGAAGGCGATGGTGGGCGCCCGGCCCAAGCGGCGACTGCTGGAGGAGCTCGCCGACGTGCTGTGATTGCGCCCGGGACACGAACCGGAACACAAGAAATCCCCCGAGCAATTGTGCTCGGGGGATTTCTTTGGGTATATTCAATGGTTCGCGACTTCGCGTGAATTCGGTCGCGGTGAAGTTCAGTGAGCACAGTATATCCGGGCGGGAGCAGAATTGTCAAACACCGAATTTCAAGACGGTGAAATGCGGCGCGAGCAGGAATTCATCGACGACCTGTACGCGCGCGTGGACGCGTTGCGCGGTGACACCGAGAACTCCGTCACGGACGCGCTCGCCCAGGGCAACACGCCCATGCAGGCCCGGCTGGAGCGGGACATCCTCGTCGCCGAGCGCTCGGGGCTGCTGGCCGCGCTGAACGGCGTGGACGGATCGCTGTGCTTCGGCCGGATCGACCTCTCCTCGGGCGTGGCCCACCACATCGGCCGGATCGGCCTGCGCACCGACGACGCCGAGCGCACGCCGATCCTCGTCGACTGGCGGGCGGACGTCGCCCGCCCCTTCTACCTGGCCACCGGCCACACCCCGATGGGGCTCAGGCGCCGGCGGCACATCACCACCGGCGGCCGTACGGTCACCGCCCTGCACGACGAGATCCTCGACCTCGGGGACCGCGAGCGCACCGGGCACGAGGACCCGACGGGCGACGCGGTCCTGCTCGCCGCGCTGAACACCGCGCGCACCGGCCGGATGAACGACATCGTGCAGACCATCCAGGCCGAGCAGGACGAGATCATCCGGGCGCCGCACCGCGGGGTGCTGGTGGTGGAGGGCGGTCCGGGCACCGGCAAGACGGCCGTCGCCCTGCACCGCGCCGCCTACCTCCTCTACGAACACCGTGAACTGCTCGCCAAGCGCGCGGTCCTGATCGTCGGCCCCAACCCCGCCTTCCTCGGCTACATCGGCGAGGTCCTGCCCTCACTGGGCGAGACGGGCGTGCTGCTGGCCACCGTCGGCGAGCTGTTCCCCGGCGTGAAGGCGACGGCCACCGACACCCGGGAGGCGGCCGCGGTGAAGGGCCGCGCCGACATGGCGGACGTGCTCGCCGAGGTCGTACGGGACTGGCAGGCGCTGCCCGACCCGGTGATCGCGATCGAGCACGACCGCGAGATCCTGATGCTCGACGACGGCCTGGTGAAGGTGGCGCGCGAGAAGGCCCGTGCCGCGCGGCTGCCGCACAACGCGGCGCGGGAGCACTTCGAGGGCCACATCCTCAACACCCTCACCGAGTTGTACGCCGAGCGGGTCGGCACCGACCCGTACGACGGCAGCAGCCTCCTCGACACCACCGACGTCACCCAGATCCGCGACGAGCTCGCCGAGAACCCCGAGGTGTGGGCGGCCGTCGACCAGCTGTGGCCGCGGCTGACCCCGCAGCGCCTGGTCGCGGACTTCCTCGCCGACCCCGTCGGCCATCTGCCCGACGAGGACGTGGCCGCGATCCGCCGGCCCGTGACACGGGCGTGGACGGTGGCGGACGTACCGCTGCTCGACGAAGCGGCCGAACTGCTCGGCGAGGACGACCGGGTGAAGCGGGCGCTGGCCGAGCGGGAGCGGGAGACGCAGGTCGCGTACGCACAGGGCGTGCTGGACGTCTCGTACGCCTCGCGCACCTACGAGTTCGAGGACAAGGACGAGCAGGACTCCGAGGTCCTGTCCGCGCACGACATCATCGACGCCGAGCGGTTCGCCGAGCGCCAGGAGGAGGACGACCACCGCAGCGCCGCCGAGCGCGCGGCGGCCGACCGCACCTGGGCGTTCGGGCACATCATCGTCGACGAGGCGCAGGAGCTGTCGCCGATGGCCTGGCGGCTGCTGATGCGGCGCACCCCCACCCGCTCGATGACCCTGGTCGGCGACCCGGCCCAGACGGCGGAGGCGGCGGGCGTCGGCTCGTGGCAGAAGATCCTTCAGCCGTACGTCGAGGACCGCTGGGAGCACACCCGCCTCGGCGTCAACTACCGCACGCCGGCCGAAATCATGGACCTCGCGGCGGCGGTCGTACGCGCGGAGAACCCGGACTTCGAACCGCCGAGTTCCGTACGGTCCACCGGTGTACGTCCCTGGGTGCGTGCCACCGACGACCTGCCCGGCGCGGTGGCCAAGGCCGTCGAGGAGCTCACGCCGGCCGAGGGCCGACTGGCGGTCATCGCGCCGCGCCATCTGCACGGCAAGCTGGCGGCGCGGCTTGACGGGGTGACGGCGGGGACGGAGCCCGACCTCACCCAGTCGGTCGTCCTCCTCGACCCCCGCCAGTCGAAGGGCCTGGAGTTCGACTCCGTGCTGGTGGTGGAACCGGGGCTGTACGGCACGAGCGATCTGTACGTGGCGCTGACGCGGGCTACGCAGCGGTTGGGAGTGCTGCATACGGGACGGCTGCCGAAGGCGCTGACCACCGCCTGAAACCTGGATCGCCCCCGCCGCCCCTACCCGTCCCATCCTTCTGGGGCTCCGCCCCAGACCCCGCTCCTCAATCGCCGGAGGGGCTGGTTTTTCAGCCCGTCCGGCGTTTGAGGACGAGGCCCGTTCAGGGCCGAAAGCGGGGGTCCGGGGGCGGCAGCCCCCGGGGACGGGACGAACTAGGCCGGCCGCAGCCAGACCGTCGCCAGCGGAGGCAACGTCAGGCGGATGCTGGCCGCGCGGCCGTGCCACGGCTGTGGCTCCGGCTTGACCGGGTCGGGATTGGTGACATCGCTGCCGCCGTACCGGGCCGCGTCGGTGTTCACCGTCTCGTGCCACGCCGGGACGTCGTCCGGGACGCCGAGGCGGTACTCGTGCCGGACAACCGGTGAGAGGTTCGACACCGCCAGCAGCGGAGCTCCCTCCGCGTCGTAGCGCAGGAACGCGAAGACGTTGTCGTCCGCCGCGTCACCCACCACCCACTGGAAGCCCGACGGGTCGGTGTCCCGCTGCCAGAGGGCCGGCGTGTGGACGTAGACCGTGTTCAGGTCGCGGACCAGGTCCCGCACTCCCCGGTGGTCGGGCTCCGCCCCGTACGCCGGGTCCAGCAGCCACCAGTCCGGCCCGTGCGCCTCCGACCACTCGGCGCCCTGCGCGAACTCCTGCCCCATGAAGAGCAGTTGCTTGCCCGGGTGGGCCCACATGAAGCCCAGGTAGGCACGGTGGTTGGCGCGCTGCTGCCACCAGTCGCCCGGCATCTTCGACACCAGCGACCGCTTGCCGTGCACGACCTCGTCGTGGGAGATGGGCAGGACGTAGTTCTCGCTGTACGCGTACACCATCGAGAACGTCATCTCGTTGTGGTGGTACTTGCGGTGCACCGGCTCCTTGGCGATGTACTCCAGCGAGTCGTGCATCCAGCCCATGTTCCACTTCAGCCCGAAGCCCAGGCCGCCGAAACCGCCGGGACCGGACACGTGCGTCGGGCGGGTCACGCCGTCCCAGGCCGTCGACTCCTCCGCGATCGTCACGACCCCCGGCACCCGCCGGTACACCGTCGCGTTCATCTCCTGCAGGAACGCCACCGCGTCCAGGTTCTCCCGCCCGCCGTGCTCGTTCGGCACCCACTGGCCCGGCTCGCGCGAGTAGTCCAGGTAGAGCATCGACGCCACCGCGTCCACCCGGAGCCCGTCGATGTGGAACTCCTCGCACCAGTAAAGGGCGTTGGCGACCAGGAAGTTGCGCACCTCGCGTCGGCCGAAGTCGAACTCCAGCGTGCCCCAGTCGGGGTGCGCGGAGCGGAGCGGGTCCTCGTGTTCGTAGAGCGGACGGCCGTCGAACTCGGCCAGCGCCCAGTCGTCGCGCGGGAAGTGCGCCGGTACCCAGTCCATCAGTACGCCGATGCCGGCCTGGTGCAGGCGGTCGACGAGGTACTTGAAGTCGTCCGGCGTGCCGAGCCGGGCCGTGGGCGCGTAGAAGCCGGTGACCTGGTAGCCCCACGAGCCGCCGAAGGGGTGCTCGGCGACCGGCATCAGCTCGACGTGGGTGAAGCCCAGGTCCTTGACGTACGCGGGGAGCTGTTCGGCCAGCTGGCGGTAGGTCAGACCGGGTCGCCAGGAGGCCAGATGAACCTCGTACGCCGAGAAGGGTGCCTCATGCGTCGGGACCTGCCCGCGCCTGGCCAGCCACGCCGCGTCGCCCCACTCGTGCCGCGAGGCGAACACGACCGACGACGTGTTGGGCGGGGCCTCCGTGTGGCGGGCCAGCGGATCTGCGCGCAGCGTCTTCGAGCCGTCGGGCCGGGTGATCTCGAACTTGTACAGCTCGCCCTCGCCGATTTCGGGCACGAACAGCTCCCACACACCGGTGCCGCCGAGCGAACGCATCGGATACCCCGTGCCGTCCCAGAAGTTGAAGGTCCCGGCCAGGGACACGCCCCGGGCGTTCGGCGCCCACACCGTGAAGCGGGTGCCGGTCACGCCCATGTGGGTCATCGGCTCGGCGCCCAGGGCCCGCCACAGCTCCTCGTGCCGTCCCTCACCGATCAGATGGAGATCGAGCTCGCCGAGCGCCGGCAGGAAGCGGTACGCGTCCTCGGTCTCCCGCACCGACCCCTCGTACGCGACGAGGAGCCGGTAGTCCGCCGGCACCTCCAGCAGCGGCAGCAACCCCGAGAAGAATCCCTCCCCGTCGTCGTGCAGTTCGGCCCGCAGGCTCCCCGCGACGACGGTCACCGACAGGGCGTACGGTCGGAAGGCCCGGAAAGCGACACCGCCGGGCATCGGATGGGCGCCGAGGACGGAGTGCGGGTCGTGGTGCGTGCCGGTGAGCAGCCGGTCGCGGTCGGCCGCGTCGAGGGCGGGGGAGACGGCGACCTCCACGGGCTCGGCCGGCCTCGTGACCGCCTTCTGCGCGGGGATCTTCTTTTGCGTCGCCTTCTGCGCGGGGATCTTCTTGCCGGCGGGCTTCTTGGCGGCGGTGCTCTTGGCGGCGGTGGTCTTGGCGGCCGTGCTCTTTGAGGCCGTCGTCTTCGAGGCCGTCGTTTTCGCGGTGGCCTTCTTCGCCCCCGCCTTCTTCGCGACGGCCTTCTTGGCGGCCGCCTTCTTCGCCGGGGCCTTCTTCTCGGCCGTCCGTTTCGCGGCAGCCTTCTTCTGCCCGGCGGCCTTCGCCGCCGCCTTCTTCGCCGTCCCCTTCCGCACGGCCTCCGCGGCCTCGGCGGCCTTGGTCGTCGCCCTTTTGGCGACGCTCGTCGTCTCGACCGACTGCTCGGTCGTGTTCTCGGCTTCCGAGCCGCTGGAGGGAGTGGTGCGGGGGGTCACGGGCGGGGCCTCCTAGGCGAGGGTGGGGATGAGGGGAGGGAGGGAGAGGAGGTGGAGCCGGGCGGGGCGCCGGCGTCCGCGGCGAGACGGCCTATGGCCGACAGCGGCACCGGGAGCCAGTCCGGGCGGTGGCGGGCCTCGTAGACGACCTCGTAGATCGCCTTGTCGGTCTCGTACGCCCGCAGCAGCACCGGGTCGGTCCGCGGATCGGTGCCGCTGACCTGCGCGTACCCGGAGCAGTACGCGGCCCGGCAGGCCTCGGCCCAGCCCGGTACCGGCAGGTCGGCCGAGTGGGCGGCGTAGTCGAACGAACGCAGCATCCCGGCGACGTCCCGCACCGGCGGCTGCGGCATCCGCCGTTCGGCCAGCGGCTTCGACGGCTCGCCCTCGAAGTCGATCAGCCACCAACGCCCGCCCGGCGAGCGCAGGCACTGCCCGAGGTGCAGATCGCCGTGGATGCGCTGGGCGGTCCAGGTGCAGCCCTCGGCGGCGAGATCGGCCAGCGCCTCGAACGCGGAGCGCAGCGCGGGCGCGTACGGCCGCAGCGCCGGCACCGCCTGGGCGGCCGCGTCCAGCCGCTCGACCATGCCGTCGACCAACTGCTGCACCTGGGAGTGCCCCAGCGTCACCGTCGGCAGCGTGCGGGCCAGCGCGGTGTGCACCTCGGCGGTCGTGCGCCCCAGCGCCCGCGCCTCGGCGGCGAAGTCCTCGCCCTTGGCCAGCTCGCGCAGCGCCAGCTCCCAGCCGTCCGCCGCGCCCTGCACGAAGGGCTGGAGCACGCCCAGTACGTACGACTCACCCGCCAGCTCCGAGCAGAACCACGCCGTCGGCGCGGGCACCCGGTCGCAGCCCTCGCGGGCCAGCGCGAGCGGCAGCTCCAGGTCCGGATTGACGCCGGGCACGACCCGGCGCAACAGCTTCAGGATGAACGTATCGCCGTAGACGACCGACGAGTTCGACTGTTCGGAGGTGACCAGGCGCGGCACCAGGGCCGACCTGATCTCCTGGTCGCCGTCCCGTTCGAAGCGCAGCGCGCCGATCCGGGCCCCGGTGCGCAGGGCCTCCAGGAGCAGCTCGGCGGGACGGGCGTCGTACAGGGCGTCGTACACCGTGCGTCCGGTGAGCGGGCCCTCGGTCACGTGCCCGATCAGCGCCGGCGCCAGCCGGGGTGGGAGCGCCTCGCGGTCGCCTATCACGAGCTGGTAGCAGTCGGCGGGCTGCTCGGGTGCGCCCGCTACCGGCGCGAGCGGCTGATGGGCGCGCACCAGCAGGTGGTACAGGCCCAGCTTGCCGCCGGG
Source organism: Streptomyces sp. NBC_01092 (assembly GCF_045039535.1). Lineage (NCBI taxonomy): Bacteria > Bacillati > Actinomycetota > Actinomycetes > Kitasatosporales > Streptomycetaceae > Streptomyces > Streptomyces sp. NBC_01092. Next base: position 7,333,530 of record NZ_CP108659.1, read on the forward strand.
CGGCAGCAGTTCGGTCGCCGCGACCAGCGAGAACCCGGTGACCGGACGCCCCTTGCCCGCGAACCACCGCTGCCGTGGCAGCCATTCCCGTAGCAGTGGATCCAGTGACGCAAGGAGGCCGGGCGGGAGGGTGACGGTACGGGTGACGGCTTCCGACATGGCGTCGCGTCCTTTCCCCGGGTGGTCGGGGTGTTACTTCTGCGTGCCCCGGGCGGGGCGGTGGAAACCGCCCCGCCGGGCTCTCAGGCGGCGTCCTTGCGCAGCCGGAACCAGTAGAAGCCGTGGCCCCCGAGGGTCAGCAAGTACGGGAGCTCACCGATGGCCGGGAATCGCACCCCGCCGAACAGCTCGACGGGATGTCGGCCGTTGAACCTGCGCAGATCGAGTTCCGTCGGCTGCGCGAACCGCGAGAAGTTGTGCACGCACAGGACCAGATCGTCCTCGTATTCACGCAGGAAGGCGAGGACCGCCGGGTTCGACGACGGGAGTTCGGTGTAGGAGCCGAGTCCGAACGCCGGGTTCTGCTTGCGGATCTCGATCATGCGGCGGGTCCAGTGCAGGAGCGAGGACGGCGAGGCCATGGACGCCTCGACGTTCGCCACCTGGTAGCCGTAGACCGGGTCCATGATCGTCGGCAGATACAGCCGTCCCGGATCGCAGGACGAGAAGCCGGCGTTGCGGTCCGGGGTCCACTGCATGGGGGTGCGCACGGCGTCGCGGTCGCCGAGCCAGATGTTGTCGCCCATGCCGATCTCGTCGCCGTAGTAGAGGATCGGCGAGCCGGGCAGGGACAGCAGCAGCGCGGTGAACAGCTCGATCTGGTTGCGGTCGTTGTCCAGCAGGGGTGCCAGCCGGCGCCGGATTCCGATGTTGGCGCGCATGCGGGGGTCCTTGGCGTATTCCGCCCACATGTAGTCGCGTTCCTCGTCGGTGACCATTTCCAGCGTCAGCTCGTCGTGGTTGCGCAGGAAGATGCCCCACTGGCAGCCGGAGGGAATGGCCGGGGTCTTGGCGAGGATTTCCGAGACCGGGTACCGCGACTCCCTGCGCACCGCCATGAAGATGCGCGGCATGACGGGGAAGTGGAACGCCATATGGCACTCGTCGCCACCGCTGGAATAGTCGCCGAAGTAGTCGACGACGTCCTCCGGCCACTGGTTCGCCTCCGCCAGGAGCACCGTGTCCGGGTAGTGGGCGTCGATCTCCTTGCGCACCCGCCTCAGGAGCTCGTGCGTGGCGGGAAGGTTCTCGCAGTTCGTGCCTTCTTCGGCATACAGATACGGCACCGCGTCCAGCCGGAAACCGTCGATTCCGAGGTCCAGCCAGAACCTCAGCGCCGAGAGGATCTCCTCCTGCACGGCCGGGTTCTCGTAGTTCAGGTCCGGCTGGTGGGAGAAGAAGCGGTGGAAGAAGTACTGCTTGCGGACCGGGTCGAAGGTCCAGTTGGAGGCTTCGGTGTCGACGAAGATGATGCGGGCGTCGGCGTACTGCTTGTCGTCGTCGGCCCACATGTAGTAGTCGCCGTAGGGGCCGTCGGGGTCTTTCCTCGATTCCTGGAACCACGGGTGCTGGTCGCTGGTGTGGTTCATGACGAAGTCGATGATGACCCGCATACCGCGCTGGTGGGCCGAGTCCACGAAGTCCACGAAGTCGGCGAGGTCACCGAATTCCGGTAGGACGGCGGTGTAGTCGGAGACGTCGTAGCCGCCGTCGCGGAGCGGTGATTTGAAGAAGGGCGGCAGCCACAGGCAGTCGACGCCGAGCCATTGCAGGTAGTCGAGTTTGGCGGTGAGGCCCTTGAGGTCGCCGACACCGTCGCCGTTGCTGTCCTGGAAAGAGCGCACCAGGACCTCGTAGAAGACGGCGCGCTTGAACCAATCCGGGTCACGATCCTTGGCAGGCGTGTCCTCGAAGGTGTCCTGAACGGGCTCGTTGACGATCATTTTGTGGGTGACCCTCCGATCTGCGGGGTGGACGGTCGCAGAACACGGCTGTGCCTATCCGGCGGATAACCCCCGGACCCCCAGCCGACGACAAGCACATGCGCGCCGCCGGGTTCGAGGCGCACATAGTTGGCCCTGCCCCAGTGATAGGTCTCGCCGGTGAGCTCGTCGCGCACCGGCACCGACTCGTGCCAGTCCAGGCCGAGTTGCGGCATGTCCAACGAGACCGTGGCCTCCTGGGTGTGGTGCGGGTCGAGGTTGGCGACCACCAGAACCGTGTTCGATCCCTGCCGCTTCGAGTAGGCGATCACCTCGTCCTTGTCCGCCTGATGGAAGTGCAGATTGCGCAGCTGCCGCAGCGCGGGATTCGCGCGCCGGACGGTGTTGAGCCTGGTGAGGAGTGGCGTGATCGTACGCCCCTCACGCTCGGCTGTCTCCCAGTCGCGGGGGCGTAGTTGGTACTTCTCCGAGTGGAGGTATTCCTCGCTGCCCTTGCGCAGGGGGGTGTTCTCGCACAGTTCGTAGCCGCTGTAGATGCCCCAGGTGGGGGAGAGGGTGGCGGCGAGGACGGCGCGGACCTCGAAGGCGGGGCGGGCGCCGTTTTGGAGGTAGGCGTGCAGGATGTCGGGGGTGTTGGCGAAGAAGTTGGGCCGCATGTAGGCCGCCGCGTCGCCGGACAGCTCGGTCAGGTAGTCGGTCAGCTCCTGCTTGCCGTTGCGCCAGGTGAAGTAGGTGTAGGACTGCTGGAAGCCGGTCTGGGCCAGGGTGTGCATCATCGCCGGGCGGGTGAACGCCTCGGCCAGGAAGATCACGTCGGGGTCGGTGCGGTTGATGTCCGCGATCACCCGCTGCCAGAACACGACCGGTTTGGTGTGCGGGTTGTCGACCCGGAAGATCCGCACGCCGTGGGCCATCCAGTGCCGCAGTACCCGCAGCGTCTCGACGATCAGGCCGTCCATGTCGGCGTCGAAGGCGATCGGGTAGATGTCCTGGTACTTCTTCGGCGGGTTCTCCGCGTAGGCGATCGTCCCGTCCGCGCGGTGGTGGAACCATTCCGGGTGCTTGTGGACCCAGGGGTGGTCGGGGGAGCACTGCAGGGCGAAGTCGAGGGCGACTTCCAGGCCCAGCTCGGCCGCCTTCGCGACGAAGCGGTCGAAGTCCTCGATCGTGCCGAGGTCGGGGTGGACGGCGTCGTGGCCGCCCTCGGGGGAGCCGATGGCCCAGGGCACGCCGACGTCGTCGGGGCCGGCGGACAGGGTGTTGTCCGGGCCCTTGCGGTAGGTGGTGCCGATGGGGTGGATCGGGGGGAGGTAGACGACGTCGAAGCCCATCGCGGCGATCGCGGGCAGCCGGCGCGCGGCCGTCTCGAAGGTCCCGTGGGGCTGTTCGGGGGTGCCTTCGGAGCGGGGGAAGAACTCGTACCAGGAGCCGTACAGGGCGCGTTCGCGCTCGACCAGGAGCGGTAGCGGGTCCGAGGCGGTCACCAGTTCCCGCAACGGATACCGGCCCAGCACCGCGTCGACCTCGGGAGTCAGCGCGGCCGCCAACCGCCACGCGGCCGGGCGGCCTTCGTCCCGTAGGGCCTCGGCGGCCGTGAGGATCACCGGCCGCCCCTCGCCCTCGGGCACTGCGGTGGCGGCGCGCTCGTACAGCCGCGCGCCCTCCTCCAGCACCAGCTCCGTGTCCATTCCGGCCGGGATCTTGATCTGGGCGTGGTGCCGCCAGGTGCGGATGGGATCGCCCCAGGCCTCCACGTGGTAGGTCCAGTGGCCCGGCTCGCCGGGGGTGACGTCGGCGCCCCAGCGGTCGGTGCCGGGGGCGAGTTCACGCATCGGCGTCCAGGGGCCCGGGCGGCCGTCCGGATCGGTGAGTACGGCATTGGCGGCCACGGCGTCGTGTCCCTCCCGGAACACGGTCGCCGAGATCTCGAAGGTCTCGCCGGTGACCGCCTTCGCGGGCCGGCGCCCGTGCTGGACGACCGGGCGGACGTCGAGAACCGGTATACGCCCGACACCGCCGGCCGTGTCGGTCGCGGAGGTTCGCTCCGGAGCCGGCGGTCCGGGGTCGGCGGCGGTGGCGCGGGGGACTGGGGGTGCTTCGGTGCGGGGCGTCGGGGGTGTGGACGACTGGTGGTGCATGGCGGGCATGACCGCTCCTGTCCGCGTCAACGTGGGTGGGCGGATGGCTATGGGGAGGTGGGTCCTGCGTGTGGCTGAGCCGACGATGCGGCTCCGCCGCGTGGGTGTGCGCCCGGGGGCGCACGGGTGGGGTGTACCGGAGGAGCCTTCCCACCCTATTCGGGTGGGCAATCCGGCACTTTGTTAACTACTCACGCGTATGTCTACGCACAAGACCGGCCCCGTTCCTCAGGAACGGAGCCGGTGTCCTGACTTCGCCGGGAAGTGGCCGCTACGAGCCCGGTACCTGCACGAGTTTGTTCGGTGAGCCCAGCCCGCGGCCGGAGACCTTGCCGGACACCGCCTGTGCCACCAGCGCCTTGGACACCTGCGCCGGCGACGCCTTGCGGTGGTCGGCCAGATAGAGCGCGGCCACGCCCGCCACGTGCGGCGACGCCATCGACGTACCGGAGTAGGTGGCCCGCCCGGTGTTGCTCGCGTACGACGCCGAGGTGATCGACACGCCCGGGGCGAACAGGTCCAGCACCGAGCCGGTGTTGGAGAAGCCCGCCCGTGCGTCGTTCTTGCCGGTGGCGCCGACGGTGATCGCCTCCCGCACCGCCGCGGGGGAGTACAGGCCGGCCGGCAGCCCGTCGTTGCCCGCCGCCACCGTGTAGGTGACGCCTGCGGCGATGGAGTTGCGCACGGCGGCGTCCAGCTGCGCGTTGCGGTAGCCGCCGAGGCTGACGTTGGCGACCGCCGGTTTCCCGGCGTGCTTGGTCACCCAGTCGATACCCGCGATGACCTGGGCCGTCGTGCCCCCGCCGGCGTTGTCCAGGACGCGTACGGCGACGACCTTGGCGTTCTTGGCGACGCCGAACTGCCTGCCCGCGATGGTGCCGGCGACATGGGTGCCGTGGCCGTTGCCGTCGCTCGCCGTCCGGTCGTTGCCGACGAAGTCCCAGCCGTAGCTCGCGCGGCCCCCGAAGTCCTTGTGGGAGATGCGGATGCCGGTGTCGATGACATAGACCGTCACCCCGGTGCCCGCGGACTCGGGCCAGGTGTAGCTCTTGTCCAGCGGAAGGTTGGCCTGATCGATGCGGTCGAGGCCCCAGGACGGCGGGTTCTTCTGGGTGTGTTCCTGAGTCACCCGGGTGTCCTGGACGACCGAGGCGACCCGTGGGTCGGCCGCGAGCAGCTTGGCCTGTCTCTCGCCCGCCCGGATGGAGTAGCCGTTGAGAACCGTGCCGTAGGTGTGGCTGATTTTCGCCCCGTACTTCTCGGCGAGGCTCTTTCCGGCCGCCGACGGAGCCTTCGTTCCCCCCTTGAGTGTCACCACGTAACTGCCGCTGACGGCGCCGGGGTCCCCGGCGCCGAGTATCTGCCCCTCCGGTGCGGCGTGCGCGGGCATGGTGGTGGCCGAAAGCGCGGCGACACAGGTCACCGCGGTCAGCCCACCCGCCCGGCGCAGACGCCGTATTCGCGTCCGAGCCATGGTGTGAGTTCCCCTCCTCGACTCGGCGCACGGCGGCCGTGGATCGCCGGGTGCACCCGGTGTGGCCGGTACGCCATCTGTCACCCTCTCGTGAGGTGAGAAGTCGCCACAAGGACGCCTACGGGGGCGGAATCGGCCATATCGGCTATGGGGGATGTGCAAAGGTTGCGCTCGATTTCGGACGAAGGTGCTCCTTGCGCCCTCCGCTTGACAGGCGCAAAAACGCACTGTGGTGACGAAGCCCCGCATACCGATACCGTCGGGGGCGATGACGGGACCCACACCGCCGTGTGTCCCCTGCCACGCGCTGCCCGAGGTGAACCGTGAAGGCGATCCGTCGATTCACCGTCCGACCTGTCCTCCCCGAACCCCTCCGGCCCCTCAGCGATCTGGCGCGCAATCTGCGCTGGTCCTGGCATGCGGAGACCCGTGACCTCTTCCAGTCCGTGGACCCCGAGCGCTGGGCCGCCTCGGGCAACGACCCCGTACGGCTGCTGGGCAGCGTGTCGCCCGCGCGCCTTGCGGAGCTGGCCGAGGACCGCCGCTTCCTGCGCCGGCTGACCGCGGTCGCCGGCGACCTGGGCGACTACGTCACCGGCGAGCGCTGGTACCAGGAACAGTCCGCCGAACTCCCCGCCGCCGTCGCCTACTTCTCGCCCGAGTTCGGCATCACGGCCGCCCTGCCCCAGTACTCCGGCGGCCTCGGCATCCTCGCCGGGGACCACCTCAAGGCCGCCAGCGACCTCGGCGTCCCGCTCATCGGCGTCGGGCTGCTGTACCGGCACGGCTACTTCCGCCAGACCCTGTCCCGGGACGGCTGGCAGCAGGAGCACTACCCCGTCCTGGACCCCAACGAGCTGCCGCTGGCGCTCCTGAAGGAACCCGACGGCACCCCCACCCAGATCTCCCTGGCCCTGCCCGGCGGCCGGCAGCTGCACGCCCGCGTCTGGCTCGCGCAGGTCGGCCGGGTGCCGCTGCTGATGCTCGACTCCGACGTCGAGGAGAACGACCTCGGCGAACGCGGGGTGACCGACCGGCTCTACGGCGGCGGCAGCGAGCACCGGCTGTTGCAGGAGATGCTGCTGGGCATAGGAGGGGTGCGGGCGGTGCGGACGTACTGCCGTCTGACCGGCCACCCGGCCCCCGAGGTCTTCCACACCAACGAGGGCCACGCGGGCTTCCTCGGCCTGGAGCGCATCGCCGAACTGGCCGACGGGGGGCTGGACTTCGACTCCGCCCTGGAGGCGGTCCGCGCCGGCACGGTCTTCACCACCCACACCCCCGTCCCGGCCGGAATCGACCGCTTCGACCGCGAGCTGGTCGCCCATCACTTCGGGCCCGACGCCGAACTGCCGGGCATCGACGTCGAGCGCATCCTCCAGCTCGGCATGGAGACGTACGCCGGCGGCGAGCCGAACCTCTTCAACATGGCCGTGATGGGCCTGCGCCTGGGCCAGCGGGCGAACGGCGTCTCGCTGCTGCACGGCAACGTCAGCCGCGAGATGTTCTCGGGCCTGTGGCCGGGATTCGACCCCGACGAGGTCCCGATCACCTCGGTCACCAACGGCGTCCACGCCCCGACCTGGGTCGCGCCCGAGGTCTTCCGCCTCGGCGCCCGCCAGATCGGCGCCCAGCGCACCGAGGATGCGCTGACCGTCGGCGGCTCGGACCGCTGGGACGCGGTCGGGGAGATCGCCGACCAGGACATCTGGGAGCTGCGGCGGGTGCTGCGGGAGCAGCTCGTGATGGAGGTGCGGGAGCGGCTGCGCGCGTCCTGGCGCCAACGCGGCGCCGGAACGGCCGAGTTGGGCTGGATCGACGGGGTGCTGGACCCCGACGTCCTGACGATCGGCTTCGCGCGCAGGGTCCCGTCGTACAAACGCCTCACCCTCATGCTCCGCGACCGTGACCGTCTGATGGACCTGCTCCTGCACCCGGAGCGCCCCATCCAGATCGTGGTGGCGGGCAAGGCGCACCCGGCGGACGACGGCGGAAAGCGCCTGGTCCAGGAGCTGGTGAGGTTCGCCGACGACCCGCGCGTGCGCCACCGCCTCGTCTTCCTGCCGGACTACGGCATGGCGATGGCCCAGAAGCTCTACCCCGGCTGCGACATCTGGCTGAACAACCCGCTCAGGCCCCTGGAGGCGTGCGGCACGTCGGGCATGAAGGCGGCCCTGAACGGCTGCCTCAACCTGTCCGTCCTGGACGGCTGGTGGGACGAGTGGTTCCAGCCGGACTTCGGCTGGGCGATCCCCACGGCCGACGGCACCGGCACGGACCCGGACCGCCGGGACGACATAGAGGCCGCGGCGCTGTACGACCTGCTGGAACAACGCGTCACGCCCCGCTTCTACGAGCACGGCCCGTCCGGCCTGCCGGACCGCTGGATCGAGATGGTCCGCCAGACCCTCACCCTGCTCGGCCCGAAGGTCCTGGCGGGCCGGATGGTCCGCGAATACGTGGAGCGCCTCTACACGCCCGCCGCGCACGCCCACCGCGCGATGACGGCGGACGCGGCGCGCGAACTGGCGGGCTGGAAGGCACGGGTCCGCTCGGCGTGGCACGACGTGAGCGTCGACCACGTGGAGACCTCGGTGCCGACCGTGACGGCGACGGCCACGGCCGAACTCGGCACGACCCTCACCCTCCGCGTCCGCGTCGCCCTCGGCGGCCTCGCCCCCGACGACGTGGAGGTCCAGGTCGTCTCGGGCCGGGTCGACGCGGAGGACCGCATCGCGGACGCGTCGACGGCGCCCCTGAAGCCGGTCGGCAGCCCGGACGGCGACGGGCGCTGGGTCTACGAGGGACCACTGTCCCTGGAGCGCACGGGCCCGTACGGCTACACGGTCCGGATCCTTCCGGCGCACCGGTTGCTGGCGTCGAGCGCGGAGCTGGGCTTGGTGGCGGTGCCTTCGGAGGATGTGGGGGAGGGGGCGGGGGTGTTGCTGCGGTAGCCCTCACGCACGGGCAGGCCGGGTGGTCCGGGCGAGTTCCTACTCGCCCAGGCCCTCGCACAACCGCCGCAACACCGCACCGCAGCGCCGCGCATACGCATGCTGCAACCCCCGCGTAGCCGCCCCGCCCGCTCGCGCGTACCACTTCGCCCCCCGGCTGAAGGCGCGCACCGTCAGCCAGACGGTGCCGTCGCCGGTGCGTTCCACCAGGAACGCCTCCTCGCCGCACTCCGGGTGGCCGGACAGGGTGCCGTAGGCCCAGCCGATGCGGCGGTATTCGTTCGCCGTCCAGACGACCCGGCACGGGGCCTTGATAACGCCGGCGAGGGTGACCGTGACGTCGACCTCGGGGGCCGCTCGGTCGGCGGAGGTGTCTATGCCTACGCCCATCGCGCGGTGCATCTCCCAGGTCATCACCGCCTCCGCGGCTCGGCGGAAGACGTCCTCGCCCTCGCCGATGCGGGTGCGCACGTGCAGGGGGTGGAAGCCGGGCGGGCAGAAGCCGTGCTCCCGGGTCGCGCCGACGTGGTCGTACGTGAAGGACATGGGTCCCAAGAGTAGGGCGGCACCCGGGGATGCCTTCGTCCCGGGTGCCGCCCCTGTCAGCTACGTGCGCGTCAGCTCACGTTGATGGCCGACCAGGCGGCCGCCACCGTCTTGTACTCCGTGCTGGTGGAGCCGTACAGGGCGGACGCCGCGCTCAGCGTCGCCGTGCGGGCGGCCTTGTAGTTGGTGGTCGAGGTCATGTACTCGGTCAGCGCCTTGTACCAGATCGCGGCGGCCTTGTCGCGGCCGATCCCGGTGACCGTCGAGCCGTTGGACGTCGGGGAGTCGTAGCTCACCCCGTTGATCGTCTTCGCGCCGCTGCCCTCCGAGAGGAGGTAGAAGAAGTGGTTCGCGGGGCCCGAGGAGTAGTGGACGTCCAGGCCGCCCAGCGACGAGGACCAGCTGTCCTTGGACCCGCCGTCCTTGCTCGGCTTGTCCATGTAGCGCAGCGGGGTGCCGTCGCCGTTGATGTCGATCTTCTCGCCGATGAGGTAGTCACCGACGTCGTTGGAGTTGTTCGCGTAGAACTCCACCGCCGTGCCGAAGATGTCGGAGGTGGCCTCGTTCAGGCCGCCGGACTCGCCGCTGTAGTTCAGGCCCGCGGTGTTGGAGGTGACGCCGTGCGTCATCTCGTGGCCCGCCACGTCCAGCGAGGTCAGCGGGTTGGTGTTGCCCGTGCCGTCGCCGTACGTCATGCAGAAGCAGCTGTCGTCCCAGAACGCGTTGACGTAGGCGTTGCCGTAGTGGACGCGCGAGTACGCGGCCTTGCCGTCGTTCTTGATGCCGCTGCGGCCGAACGTGTTCTTGTAGAAGTCCCAGGTCTCCTGCGCGCCGTAGGCCGCGTCGACGGCGGCGGTCTGGTCGGTGGAGGAGCTGGAGGCGCTGCCGGTGCCCCAGGTGTCGTCCGCGTCCGTGAACAGGGTGCCGGCGGAGGAGCTGGTGCTGCGGGCCTTGTTGTACGTCTTGTGGCCGCCGCGCGTGGTGTCGTAGAGCTGGTACGTCGAGCCCGACTTGGTCGTGCCCAGCGTGACCGTGCCCGAGTACAGGCTCTTGCCGCTGCCGGTCTCGATGCCCTGGTACTCGAACAGCTTCTTGCCGGTGGCGGCGTCGGTGATGACGTGCAGCTCGTTCGGGGTGCCATCGTCCTGGAGGCCGCCGACGACGGTCTCGTAGGCGAGGGTCGGCTTGCCGTTGGCCGCCCAGATCACCTTGCGGGGCGCGCTGTCCGCCGCGGTCTTCTCCGAGCCGGCTGCCTTCGCCGACTTGACGGCCTGGGTCTCGGCCTTGGCGGCCGTGACGGCCGGCTTGAGCGAGGCGACCTTGATGGTGGCCTTGGTCACGCCCTTTCTCGCGCCGGACGCCGACTCGTGGACGACCAGGTCGCCGCCGAGGACCGGCAGGCCCGCGTAGGTGCGCTCGTAGCGGGTGTGGACCGAGCCGTCGGCGTCCTTGACGACGTCCTTGACGACCAGCTTCTCCTGGGTGCCGAGGCCTATCTCGTCGGCGGTGTCGGCCGCCTTGGCCTGCTGGTCCTTGATGAGCGTGGTGCGCGCGGCGGGGGCGAGCGCGACCGGCACGGCCAGCGAGGTGGCCTTGGTGCCGGCGTCCGCGGGGGCCGCGGCGGCCGAACCACCGGTGGTCAGCGCGGTGGTGAGGAGGGCCCCGGCGGCCACAGTGGTGGCGATGGCCAGGGTCGTGCGCTTGCGACGCGCGTAGAGGGGGGTCACACGAGCTCCTTTTGTGGGGGAGGTGCAGTGGTGCTTGTGCGGCGGGTGAGGGAAGCGTGACACCTGGGGCGCGTACATGTCAGGAGGGGGCGGTGATGTTGGCCAAGATTTGACTGTTGGATGAATGTTTCAGAAATGTGAACGGGCGCCGTCCCGGCGGGAGTTGAACCCACCGAGACGGCGCCCTGTCAGAGGCAGAACACGAACGGGCCTACGGGAAACGGGTCTACGGGAAGGTGACCTTCCAGCTGTTGATGTAACCCGTGTCGATGGCCGCGTTGTCCTGGACCCGCAGCGTCCAGACGCCGTTGGCGACCTCGGAGGACGCGTTCACCGTGTACGTGGTGTTGAGGTTGTCCGAACTGCCGCCGGTGCCGTACCCCTTCAGCGTGTACACCGTGCCGTCGGGGGCGAGCAGATCCACCTTGAGGTCACCGACGTAGGTGTGGACGATGTCCACGGCGACCTGGAGGTTGGACGGCGCGTTGCCGGTACGGCCGGAGACCGTGATCGGCGACGTCACGGCCGCGCCGTTGTCCGGGATCGACACGTCGGTGCCGCTCTCGAACGACGTACCGCCGCCGCCCCCGGGGCGGGTGCCCACGGCGACGCCGGCCCAGGCGTCCTGCACGGCCTTGTACTCGGCGCTCGTGGTGCCGTAGAGCTCACCGGCGGCCGCGAGGGTGCCGGTGCGGGCGGCCGCGTAGTTGGTGTTCGAGGTGAACTTGGTGGTCAGCGAGCGGAACCAGATCTTCTCCGCCTTGTCGCGGCCGATGCCGGTGACCGGAAGGCCGTCCGAGGTGGGCGAGTCGTAGGTGACACCGTTGATGGTCTTGGTGCCGCTGCCCTCGCTCAGCAGGTAGAAGAAGTGGTTCGCGGGGCCCGACGAGTAGTGCACGTCGATCGAGCCGATGCCCGAGTACCAGGCGTCCTTGGACGCGCCGTCCTTGCTCGGCTTGTCCATGTAGCGCAGCGGGGTGCCGTCGCCGTTGATGTCGATCTCCTCGCCGATGAGGTAGTCACCGACGTCGGAGGAGTTGTTGGCGAAGAACTCGACGGTCGAGCCGAAGATGTCGGAGGTGGCCTCGTTCAGGCCGCCCGACTCGCCGCTGTAGATGAGGCCGGCCGTGTTCGAGGTGAGCCCGTGGGTCATCTCGTGCGCGGCCACGTCGATCGACGTCAGCGGGTTCGCGTTGCCCGAGCCGTCGCCGTACGTCATGCAGAAGCAGCTGTCGGACCAGAACGCGTTGACGTAGTTGTTGCCGTAGTGGACCCGGGAGTAGGCGCCGACGCCGTCGCCCTTGATACCGCTGCGGCCGTGCACGTTCTTGTAGTAGTCCCACGTCAGCGCGGCACCGTAGTGCGCGTCGGCGCCCGCGGACTCCAGGTTGGACGGGCTGCCGTTGCCCCAGACGTCGTCCGGGCCGGAGAAGAGGGTGCCGGTTCCGGAGGTGCCGCGGTTGAGGTTGTACGTCTTGTGGCCGCCGCGCGCGCCGTCGGTGAGGTTGTACGTCGATCCCGACTGCGTGGTGCCGAGCGTGACCGTGCCGCTGTACACCGTGTTGCCGGTGCCGGTCTCGATGGCCTCCCACTCGTACAGCTTGTCGCCGGTGGTGGCGTCGGTGATGACGTGCAGTTCCTGCGGGGTGCCGTCGTGCTGGAAGCCGCCGACGACCGTCTCGTACGCCACGGTCGGCTTGCCGTCCGCGGCCCAGATCACCTTGCGGGGCGCCCGGTTGACGTCCGGGCTCTTGGCGTCCTCGGCCTTCGCGGCGGCCAGCGCCTGCTTCTGAGCCTTGGCTGCGGGTACGGCGGCGGTCGTGGTCGCCGGCTTGATGGCGGCGCGGGTCGCCTTCACGACGTCCTTGGTCGCGCCGGACTTCGTGGTCTCGACGACCAGGTCGCCGCCGAGGACGGGCAGACCGTCGTAGGTCCGCTCGTAGCGGGTGTGGACCGTGCCGTCGCCGTCCTTGACGACGTCACGCACGACCAGCTTCTCCTTGGCGCCGAGGCCCAGGTCCTTGGCGGTGTCCGCCTTGGTGGAGTTGGCCTCGCGTATCAGCTCGGCGCGCTGGGCGGGGGACAGCTTGACGGACTCGGCGCCCGGAAGGACCTTGCCCGCGGCCGACGGTGCCTTCTCCGGGGCTGCGGTGGCGGCGCCCGTCTGGACGGCTGCGGCGATCAGAGCGGCGACGCCGACGAGGGCGACGGCGGCAATTCGGCGGGGCGCCGTGTGGGGGGCGCGTCTGTGGGAGGAACTGTCTCTCAACACTGACTCCTTCTGCGCGGCCGCGGATCACGCGGCCAGGGGAGACCGGTCGGCGGGTGGGCCGTCCGGGCAGTTCGGGGTAGTACGCAGAACGACGTGCGCGTGCGGGAACTGAACGTGCGCGTGCGGGAGTTCGGCCGCGGGCACCGTCGCGTGACGGCGCTGTGGGGTTGCTGTGGCGCGGCCGTGGGAAGAGTGGCAGGTGGTTGCGGTTTCTGTCAGGACCGCGTCAGAAAGTTGGCCGGAAATCGTTCGTTGTCCGGGAGTTCACGTTCGATAAACGGACCAGACGCGTCAAACGTCGAAGCGCGCGAGATCGCGCAGCCACGCGGCCGCGTTGCCGTCCGACGGGGCCCGCCAGTCGCCGCGCGGCGAGAGCGAACCGCCCGCCGAGACCTTCGGACCGTTCGGCATCGCCGAGCGCTTGAACTGTGCGAACGCGAAGAAGCGACGGCAGAAGACCTCCAGCCAGCGCCGGATCTCGGCCAGGTCGTAGGCCACCCGCTTCGCCTCGGGGAAGCCCGGCGGCCACGCGCCCGCCTCCGCGTCGTGCCAGGCGTGCCAGGCCAGGAACGCGATCTTCGACGGCCGGAAGCCGTACCGCAGCACATGGAAGAGCGTGAAGTCGTGCAGCGCGTACGGCCCGATCTTCGACTCGGTCGACTGCATCTCCTCGCCCGGCACCAGCTCCGGACTGATCTCCGTGTCGAGGATCGCGGCCAGCGTCCCGCCGGTCTCCTCGTCGAACTGCTCGCTGCCGATGACCCAGCGGATCAGATGCTGGATCAGCGTCTTCGGCACACCGGAGTTGACGTTGTAGTGGCTCATCTGGTCGCCCACGCCGTACGTCGACCAGCCGAGCGCCAGCTCCGACAGGTCGCCGGTGCCGAGCACGATGCCGCCGCGCTGGTTGGCCAGCCGGAACAGGTAGTCGGTGCGCAGGCCCGCCTGCACGTTCTCGAAGGTGACGTCGTACACCGGCTCGCCGGCCCCGAAGGGGTGGCCCATCTCCTGAAGCATCAGCCGCGCGGTGGGCGTGATGTCCAGCTCGGCCGCGGTGACGCCGAGCGAGTTCATCAGCTTGTGGGCGTTGCCCTTGGTGTGGTCGCTGGTGGCGAAGCCGGGCAGCGTGAAGGCCAGGATGTCGCTGCGCGGGCGCCCGGCACGGTCCATCGCCCGGGCGGCGACGATCAGCGCATGCGTGGAGTCGAGACCACCCGACACCCCGATCACGACCTTCGGGCCGCCGATCGCCGCGAGCCGCTGCTGAAGGCCCGCCACCTGGATGTTGTACGCCTCGTAGCAGTCGAGGGCGAGGCGTTCGGCGTCGGCGGGCACGAACGGGAAGCGCTCGACGCGGCGCTTCAGCCCGAGGTCGGTCATCGGCGGGTCGAGCCGGAACTCGATGCGCCGGAAGTCGCCGGTGCGCCCGGCGTGCGCGCGCCGGTTGTCGTCGAAGGTGCCCATCCGCTGCCGCTCCTGCCGCAGCAGGTCGAGGTCGACGTCGGCCACCGCGTACTGGTCACCGAGCGGGAAGCGGTCCGACTCGGCGAGCAGGGCGCCGTTCTCGTAGATCATGGTCTGCCCGTCCCAGGACAGGTCGGTCGTCGACTCGCCGAGCCCTGCCGCCGAGTAGACGTACGCCGCCAGACAGCGCGCGGACGCCGCCCGGCACAGCAGCCGGCGGTCCTCGGCCCGGCCGACCGTGATCGGGCTGCCGGAGAGGTTGGCGAGCACGGTCGCGCCGGCCAGCGCCGCCTCCGCGCTCGGCGGCACCGGCACCCACATGTCCTCGCAGATCTCCGCGTGCAGCACCAGGCCCGGGACGTCCCGGGCCTCGAACAGCAGGTCCACGCCGAAGGGGACCTCCTCGCCGCCGACCCGGATCGTGCCGCCGCGCTCGTCCTCGCCGGACGCGATCTGGCGCCGCTCGTAGAACTCGCGGTAGTTCGGCGGGTACGACTTCGGCGCGACGCCGAGGATCCGCCCGCGGTGCACGATCACCGCGCAGTTGTAGATCCGGTGGCGATGCCGCAGCGGCGCGCCGACCACCAGCACCGGCAGCAGGTCCGCCGACCCGGCCACCACGGTCTGGAGCGCCTGCTCGACCTCGTCGAGCACCGGGTCCTGGAGCAGCAGGTCCTCGATCGAGTAGCCGGTCAGGCCCAGCTCGGGGAAGACGGCGACCGCCACGCCCTCCTGCGCGCACGCGCGCGCCTGCCGCAGCGCCGCCTCCGCGTTGGCGTGCGGGTCGGCGATGACGGTGTGGCCCGTACACGCGGCGACCCGCGCGAAGCCGTGCTGGTAGATCGACCAGAAGTTCAATGGACCGCGGCTTTCTACTGTGGCTTTCTCCAGCTGGCTTTCTTCAGCGTGCCAGGGATCTCCTACGGCAACGAGCATAGATCGCCTGTTCAGGCGGGCCGCTCCGGCCGCTCCCCGTGCCAGGACCGCCACAGCGAGGCGTACGCCCCGCCCGCCGCGACCAGCTCGTCATGCGTGCCGAGCTCGGTGAGGAGGCCGTTCTCCATCACGGCCACGCGGTCCGCGTCGTGCGCGGTGTGCAGCCGGTGCGCGATGGCGATGACCGTACGGCCCTGAAGTACGGCCGCCAGGGCGCGCTCGGTGTGGCGGGCGGTCGTCGGGTCGAGCAGGGCCGTCGCCTCGTCGAGGATCAGGGTGTGCGGGTCGGCCAGCACCACGCGGGCGAGCGCGAGCTGCTGCGCCTGCGAGCCGTCCGTGGCGCGGCCTCCGTCGCCGAGCGCCGTGTCGAGGCCTTCGGGCAGCCGCCGTACCCAGGTGTCGGCGCCGACCGCGGTGAGGGCGGCCCACAGCTCCTCGTCCGTGGCCGACGGCTCGGCGATCCGCAGGTTGTCGCGGACCGTGCCGAGGAAGACGTGGTGCTCCTGGGTGACCAGGACGACCTGGCGGCGCAGCTGCTCCGGGCCGAGCGCGACGACCGGCACACCGCCGACCGTGACCGAGCCGGCGCTCGGCGCGTCCACGCCCGCGAGGAGTCTGCTGAGGGTTGTCTTCCCGGCGCCGGACGGGCCGACCACCGCGAGGCGTTCCCCCGGCCGGACGGTCAGGTCGACACCGCCGAGGACCTCGCCGCCGCGGTCGTAGGCATAGCGCACGCCGGTCACGTCGATGCGGTCGTCGGCGGGTGTCGGAGAGTCGCTCGCTGTGGCCTGCGGGGCCCGCGCCAGGCCCTCCACCCGGGCGAAGGAGGCGCCGCTGCTCTGGAGTTGCTCGACCCGCATCAGGATCTCGTCCAGCGGATCGGCCAGCTGTTGCAGATACAGGGCGGCCGCCACGACGGCGCCGAGGCTCAGCTCGCCCCGCTCCAGCAGGACACCGCCGAGCAGCAGGACCGTGGCGATGGGGACGACGTACGACACCTCGACGGCCGGGAAGAAGACGCTGCGCAGGAACAGGGTGTGGAAGCGGGTCCGGCGGGACGTCTCCAGGGCGTCACGGCTCGCGCTCACCCGCCGCTCTTCGAGGCGCAGCGCCTCCACCGTGCGGGCGCCGGTCGCCGTGGCCGCGAGGATCTCCGCGACGTCCGAGGTGGCCGCGCCCTCGGCGAGGTAGCCGTCGCGTGCCCGGCGCAGATACCAGCGCAGCGCCCAGTGGATGCCGCCGAAGCCGAGCACTCCGCAGACGCCGAGCAGCGGGTTCAGCGTGATCACCGCGGCCAGCAGGAACACCACCTGGACGGAGCTGATGAGAAGCACCGGGCCGACGTCGCGCAGCGTGGTGCCGACCAGGGCGACGTCCCCGGTGCCGCGGGCGGTGAGGTCGCCGGCGCCGGCTCGCTCCACGACGTTCGCCGGGAGGGCGAGGGTGCGGTCGACGAACTCCTCGCGGACGCGCGCCAGTGTCCGTTCGCCGAATCTGTGTCCGACGTACCGTGCCCATCGGGCGAGTAGCAGTTGGGCTGCGGCCGCGGTCAGGATGGCCAGGGCCAGTTTGTCCACCGCCGCCACGCCGTGGCCGGCGCGGACCTCGTCGATGATGCGGCCCACCAGGTAGGGGGCGGCCAGGCCGGCGATCGCTGCGAGGGAGTTCAGGGCGAGTACGGCTGTGAAGGCGCCGGCGTCTGCTCGGATCAGGCGGGTGGTCGCTCGGCGTACGTCTTTGGGTTCTGCGATGGGGAGGGTTTTGCGGGGGAGAGCTCGGGGGGTGGGGTTGTTTGCCGGGTGCGGGTGTGTTGTGGCTTGTCGCGCAGTTCCCCGCGCCCCTGAGGGGCGTTGCTCGACCGTCAACTCATGACCTCCTCGGCGTCTTCGTCCCGTGCCACCAATGCCTTGTATCCCGGCTCCCCGTCGAGCAGTTCGCGGTGTGTGCCCGTCGCCGCCACCTTGCCGTCGACCAGGTAATGCACCGTGTCCGCGCGGTCCAGGAGCAGGGGGGACGTCGTCGTCACGACCGTCGTGCGGTTCTGTCTCGCCGCGTGCAGGCGCTGCGCCACCCTTGCCTCCGTGTGGGCGTCCAGGGCCGACGTCGGTTCCACCGCCAGGAGTACCTCGGGGTCGGCCAGCAGGGCGCGGACCAGGCGGATGCGCTGGCGTTGGCCGCCGGAGAGGTTGCGGCCCTGGGCGTCGATCGGGGTGTCGAGGCCGTCGGGGAGGCCGCGGACGATGTCCTCGGCGACCGCCGTGCGCACCGCCTGTGCGATGGCCGGATCGTCCCGGTCCGCGTGGCCGGCGATCAGCTCCCGCAGGGTGTCCGCGAACAGGTCGGACTCGTGGTCGGCGACCAGGATGCGGGCCCGGAGCTGCGGCAACGCGATCTCGGCCAGGGGGATGTCGCCCCAGGTCGCCGTCGACGCGGTGTAGCGGCCCAGGCGGTCGACCACGGCCGCCGTGTCCGCCGGCAGCGCGCCGGCCAGTGCGGTCAGGCGGCCCGGCAGTACCCGGACGCCGGACTCGGGGTCGTGCAGCGCCGCCTGTTCCGCGGGCGCGTCCCGGGTGCCGGTGTCGGTCATCGGCTCCAGCCGCAGGAACCGTACGACTTGCCGGGCCGCCACCACACCCCGGGCACCCTGGTAGACGAACTCGACGAAGAACGCCACCGGGCGGATCAGCACCGCGACGTACCCGTAGACCGAGACCAACTCGCCCACCGTGATGGTCCCTTGGGCGGCCATCCGGGCCGCCAGCCAGGTGACCACGGCCAGGAACAGCGTCGGCAGTCCCAGCCCCAGCGCCTGCACCCAGCTGGTCACCGCCCCGACCCGGTACCCCTGCGCGCGCAGCCGCTGCGAGTCGCGGTGGAAGGCGTCGGCGACGAGGTCCTTGCCGCCGAGGCCGTTGAGGACGCGCAGTCCGCCCGCGAGGTCGGTGATACGGGCGGTCAGGACGCCCTGCCGCTCCCGGTACTCCGTCTCCGTGCCCTGCAGCCGCCCGAGCAGCGGTCCGACGAGCACGGCGATGGCCGGCATCCCGAGCAGCACGACCACCGCGATCGGCACCGACACCGACACCAGCAGCACGGCCACCGCCAGATAGGCGACGATCGCCCCGAACCCGGGCCCGATGACGGTCAGGGAGTTGCTGATGGTCTGCACGTCGCCCACGCCGATCGTGACGACCTCCCCGGCGCCGATCCGGCGCGGCAGCGCGGCGCCCAGCCGCACGGACTGCCCGACCAGGACCTTGATCGTGCGGAACAGGGCGTCCATCCGCACCCGCGTCATCGTGCGGTGCCGCATGATGCTCAGCCAGGCGTTGAACACGTGCACCCCGGCCAGCGCACCCGTCCACGCCACCAGCGCCGCGTAGTCACCGGGCGCGAGCCCCTCGTCCACGGCGCGCGAGAGCAGATACGGCGTCGCCGCCAGCAGCACCATCCACACGGCGGAGATCAGCGCCCCGAGCGCGGACCGCCCCGCCTGCTGGGTCACCAGCCACCACAGATAGCGCGCGCCGCCGCGACAGTCGGGCTCGCCCGGATCCTCGTACGCGTCGATCATCGTTCCCCGTGCCCCGTTCCTCGCTCGTGCCGCCCGGCTACGCCAGGCTGTCGCGCCACGCCCGGTGCAGATCCGCGAACCTGCCCGTGCCGGCGATCAGTTCGTCCGGTGTGCCGTCCTCGACGATCCGCCCGTGCTCCATGACCAGGACCCGGTCGGCGATCCCGACCGTGGACAGGCGGTGGGCGATGACCACGGCCGTGCGCCCGTGCAGGACCGTCGTCATCGCGCGCTGCACGGCCCGTTCGCCGGGGATGTCGAGCGAACTGGTCGCCTCGTCGAGGATCAGCACCGCCGGGTCGGCGAGCAACGCCCGCGCGAACGCGACGAGTTGGCGCTGACCGGCGGAGATACGGCCGCCGCGCTTGCGTACGTCGGTGTCGTAGCCGTCGGGCAGGGAGCTGATGAAGTCGTGCGCGCCGATGGCCTTCGCGGCCTGCTCGATGTCCTCGCGGGTGGCGTCCGGCCGGCCGATGGCGATGTTCTCGGCGACCGTGCCGGAGAACAGGAACGCCTCCTGCGTCACCATCACGACCCCGCGCCGCAGTTCGGGCACGGACAGCTCGCGCAGGTCGACGCCGTCGAGCAGGACCTGGCCCTCGGAGGGGTCGTAGAAGCGGGCGAGCAGCTTGGCCAGCGTGGACTTGCCGGCGCCGGTGGACCCGACGACCGCGACCGTCTGGCCGGCCGGGAACGTGAGGTCGAAGCGGGGCAGCACCTCGCCGCCGGTGCGGTAGCCGAACCGGACGCCGTCGAAGACGACCTCGCGGCCGGGGTGCTCCGAGCGCAGGGCCGGAAGCTGCCGGGGCGCCTGCGGCTCGGGCACGGACGGGGTCTGGGCCAGCAGCCCGGCGATCTTCTCCAGGGAGGCCGCGGCCGACTGGTACGAGTTGAGGAACATGCCGAGCCGGTCGATCGGGTCGTACAGCCGCCGCAGATACAGCACGGCCGCCGCCAGCACACCGAGGGCGAGCGTGCCGCCCGCGACGCGGTAGGCGCCCCACAGCACGATCCCCGCGACGGCCGTGTTGGCGACGAGCCGGGAGCCGACGACGTAACGGGCCATCTCCAGCAGGGCGTCGCCGTTCGTGCGCTCGTGCCGGGTGTTCAGGACGCGGAAGTCGGCGTCGTTGGCGGCCTCGCGACGGAAGGCGCGCACCGGGCGGATGCCGTTCATCGTCTCCACGAACTTGACGATCACGGACGCGATGGCGGTGGAGCGCAGGGTGTACACCCGGGCGGCACGCCGCCGGTAGAGCCGTACGAGGAGGTACAGCGGCACGAAGGACGCCATGGCGACCGCGCCGAGACCGAGGTCCAGCCACAGCAGCATCGCCGAGATGTAGACGAACGACAGGATGACGGTGACGAGCTCCTGAAGGCCCTCGTTCAGGAGCTCGCGCAGGGACTCCACGTCCGTGGTGGAGCGGGAGATGAGCCGCCCCGAGGTGTAGCGCTCGTGGAAGTCGATGCTCAGGGCCTGGGCATGGCGGAAGATACGGCCGCGCAGGTCGAGCAGCACGTCCTGGTTGACGCGGGCGGCGACCAGGATGAACGCGTACTGGAGGGTGCCGGAGACGACCGCGCACAGCAGATAGCCGACCCCGACCGCGATCAGCGGCCCGAGGTCGTCCCGCCGGAACGCGGGCACGGCCGAGTCGATGGCGTACGCCACCAGCAGCGGCCCCGCCTGCACCGCCGCCTGCTGGAGCAGCAGCAGAAGCGTGGTGAGGGCGACGCGGGCCTTCATGGGGGCGAGCAGCGAGCGCAGGAGCGCGGCGGTGGCGCCCTGGGGAGTGGGCAGGACGTCGCGGTCGAAGGGATCGCCGCCCTTGGGGGGTTCCTCGGCCGGCTGTTCCTTGCCCGGTGCGGTGGCGGTGGTCGCCGTCATCGGTCGGCCTCCTCGGTTCCGGCCATCAGATGGGCGTACTCGGCGTTGCTGCGCAGCAGTTCCTGGTGGGTGCCGACGGCTGTGATGCGGCCGCCGGAGAGCAGGGCGACGCGGTCGGCGAGCAGCACGGTCGACGGGCGGTGGGCGACGATCAGGGCGGTCGTCTCCGCGAGGACGTCCCGCAGAGCGGCCTCGACGGCGGCCTCCGTGTGCACGTCGAGTGCGGACAGGGGGTCGTCGAGGACGAGGAACCTGGGCCGGCCGACGACCGCCCGCGCAAGCGCGAGGCGCTGGCGCTGGCCGCCGGAGAGACTGAGGCCCTGCTCGCCGACCTGGGTGCCGGTTCCGTGCGGCAGTTCGTGCGCGAAGGCGGCCTGCGCGACGGCCAGCGCCCGCTCCAACTCGGGTTCTCCCGCGCCGTCCTCGGCACCCATGAGTACGTTCTCGGCGACGCTGGCCGAGAAGAGGGTGGGTTCCTCGAAGGCGACGGCCACGAGTTCGCGCAGCGCTTCTCTGGTCATCGCGGTGATGTCCTGGCCGTCGAGGGTGATGTGGCCGGACGTCACCTCGTGGAGGCGGGGGACGAGGGCGGTGAGGGTGGTTTTGCCGCTTCCGGTTGTGCCTACGAGGGCCATGGATTCGCCGGGGCGGATGTGCAGGTCGATGCGGTCGAGGGTGGGTGGGGAGTCTTCGGGGGCGTCGGGATAGCGGAACCGCACGTCGTGGAACCGCAGTCCGAGGTCGGAACGGTCCTCCTGCACCGTGGAGACCTCATGCCCCTCCGGCTCCTCGTCCATGACCTCGAAATACCGCTCCGTCGCCGTCGCCGCCTCCTGGCTCATCGCCAGCAGGAAGCCGATCGAGTCCACGGGCCAGCGCAGCGCGAGTGCCGTCGACAGGAACGCCACCAGCGTGCCCGCCGACAGTTCCCCGTCCGCCACCTGCACGGCGCCCAGCACCAGCGCCGCCCCGATGGCCAGCTCCGGCAGCGTCACGATGACGCCCCAGATCGCCGCCAGCAGCCGGGCCTTGCGCAGCTCCGTGCCGCGCAGGGTGCCCGACAGGTCCCGGAACGCCCGCGCCTGACTGCGGTGCCGCCCGAAGCCCTTGATGATCCGGATCCCGAGCACGCTCTCCTCGACGACCGTCGTCAGATCGCCGACCTGGTCCTGCGCGCGCCGCGCCACCTCGGCGTACCGCTTCTCGAAGATCACGCAGGTGACCATCACGGGCACGGCCGGGATCAGGATCACCAGCCCCAGCGTCCAGTCCTGAAGCAGCATGATGATCACGCCGACGAGGATCGTCACGCTGTTGACCAGCAGGAACGTCAGCGGAAAGGCGAGGAACATACGGACCAGCATCAGATCCGTCGTGCCCCGCGACAGCAACTGCCCCGAGGCCCACCGGTCGTGGAACGCCACCGGCAGCCGCTGCAGACGCCGGTACAGATCCGCCCGCATCGCCGCCTCGACCCCCGCCAGCGGCCGCGCCACCAGCCACCGCCGCAGCCCGAACAGCAACGCCTCCGCGAACCCGAGCAGCAGCAGACACAGCGCCCCGAGCCACACCCCGGCCGGATCCCGGTCGGTGACGGGTCCGTCCACCATCCACTTCAGGACGAGCGGGATGACCAGCGTCAGACACGAGGCGACGACCGCCACGCCCGCGGCGGTGAACAGCCGCACCCGCACAGGCCGCACATACGGCCACAGACGCAGCAGCGTACGGACGGCGGAACGATCGGACCTGTCCTCGGCGCTTGCACGTGTCGTCACCATCAGCAGCGAGCCTACGGATCGCCACTGACACTGCCCACCGAGTTTTGGCCGGTCCGCACTCGGTCGCTGGTCCTACGACCAGGAACGAGGTGAGGGGTCGTACCCGCCGCATCAACCGATCGGCCGATGCCGCTTCGAGCGTGACGGCCGATGTGGCGGACCCCGCCGCGCCGCGACCCTGATGCCATGTCCGTCATCGAAGTCACCGACCTGCGCAAGTCCTACGGCGGCCGCACCGTCGTCGACGGCGTCTCCTTCACCGTCGAGGAGGGCGAGATCTTCGGCATCCTCGGCCCCAACGGCGCCGGCAAGACCACCACCGTCGAATGCGTCGAGGGCCTGCGCGTGCCCGACGCGGGCCGCGTGCGCGTCACCGGCCTCGATCCCGTCGCCGATCACGAGAAGGTCTCCCACGTCCTCGGCGCCCAGCTCCAGGAGGGCCGCCTCCAGGAGAAACTCACCGTGCGCGAGGCGCTCCAGCTCTACGCCTCCTTCTACACCGGCCCCGCCGACTGGCGCCCGCTCGCCGAACGCCTGGGTCTGACCGACCGGCTCGGCACCCGGTTCGGCAAGCTGTCCGGCGGTCAGAAGCAGCGCCTGTTCATCGCGCTCGCCCTCGTCGGCAACCCCAGGATCGTCGTCCTGGACGAGCTGACGACCGGCCTCGACCCCAGGGCCCGCCGCGACACCTGGCAGCTCATCGAGGACATCCGCGCGAACGGCGTGACCGTCCTGCTCGTCACCCACTTCATGGAGGAGGCACAGCGCCTCTGCGACCGGATCGCCGTGATCGACAAGGGCCGGATCGCCGCCCTGGACACCCCGGCCGGCCTGATCCGCCGCTCCGCCCGCGCCACCGTGATCACCTTCACGCCGTCCGCGCCGCTGGACGACAGCGAGCTCAGCGCCCTGCCCGCGCTCGCCTCCGTCGAGCACAAGGACGGCCGCATCACCCTGGCCGGCAGCGACGAGACGGTCAACGCCGTGATCACGCTGCTCGCCCGCCACCGCATCACCGCCCACCAACTGCGCGTCAGCGACGCCACGCTCGACGACGCGTTCCTGGACCTGACGGAGACCTCGCAGATCACGGAGCCCACGCCATGAACACCGCCGTACTGCGCACCGAGGCCCGCCTGCTCGCCCGCGAGCCCGGCAGCCTCTTCTGGATCCTGGTCTTCCCGCCCGTGCTGCTGGCGATCCTGGGCGCCGTCCCCGCGTTCCGCGAGCACCAGGACGGCCTCGGGGGCCTGCGCATCGTCGACACCTACGTGCCCGTGACCGTCCTCGTCGGCATGATCGTCGCCGGAGTGCAGTCGATGCCGGTCGGCCTGACCGGATACCGCGAGCAGGGCATCCTGCGCCGGATGTCCACCACACCGGTCCGGCCGTCGGCGCTGCTGTCCGCGCAGATGCTGGTGCACGCCGTGGCCGCGCTGCTCTCGGCGCTGCTGGCCCTCGCGGTCGGACGGCTCGTCTACGACGTCCGACTGCCCGGACAGCCGTACGGCTATCTGCTCGCGCTGGTCCTCGCGGTCCTCGTCGCGCTCGCGCTGGGGTCGGTGATCTCGGCGGTGTCGGGGACGGTGAAGATCGCCGGTGCCGTCGGTACGGCGGTGTTCTTCCCGATGCTGTTCTGCGCGGGGGTGTGGCTGCCGGTGCAGGCCATGCCCGACCTGATGGCCGACATCGTCGGGTTCACGCCGTTCGGCGCGGCCGCACAGGCGCTGAATTCGGCCACGGCCGGCGACTGGCCCGGCTGGGCGCACCTCGGCGTCATGGCCGTCTGGACCGTGGCGCTGTCGGCGGCGGCCGCGCGCTGGTTCCGCTGGGAGTAGGCGGCCGGCCGTGCAGACTGGAGGCATGACGGCGGCGGACACCGACATCGAGCGGCGCTGGGAACTCATCCGCAGCAAGGGGCCCTACGGGCTGCTCGCGGTCGGCACCCTGCTGTCGGCCGCCACCGCCGAACTGACGCCCGGCCCGGCGGAGCGGATCACGGTCGCGGTGCTGGTCGCCGCCGGTTTCGTACTCCAGCTGTGGTGGGGCCGGGCGAGCCGCACCCGCCCCGGACCCACCACGGCCGGCGCGGTGTACTACGCGCTGCGCTGGGCGCTCGGCTTCGCGCTCACCTGGCTCAATCCGTTCTTCGCGTTCTACGCGGTCACCGGCTATTTCGACTCCGACGAGCTGATCCCCGGCCGGCGACTGCGGTGGGTCGGCCCGTTCGCCTGCTCGATCGCCGTGTCGGGCTCGCAGGCCGGGGGGATGCCGTTCCACGAGCCGGTGCAGTGGGCGGTGTTCGCCGGGCTCCTGGTGGTCAACAACGTCATCCTGACGGTGGTCGGCCACCTCACCAGCCAGCAGGAGGAACGCTCCCGGGCCCGCGCCGAGACCATCGCCGAACTCGAACGCACCAACAAGGCGCTGCACCAGGCCCTGGAGGAGAACGCCGCCCTGCACGCCCAACTCCTCGTCCAGGCACGCGAGGCAGGCGTCGCCGACGAGCGCCGCCGGCTCGCCGCCGAGATCCACGACACCATCGCCCAGGGCCTGACCGGCATCATCGCCCAGCTCCAGGTCGTCGCGAACGCTGCCGACCTGCCCACCGCCCGCGCCCACCTCGACCGCGCCTCGGCCCTCGCCCGCCACAGCCTCGGCGAGGCCCGCCGCTCGGTGCACAACCTCGCGCCCATGGCCCTGGAGAACGACGGACTGCCGCAGGCCCTGAAGGGCACGGTCGCCGAATGGGCCGAACGAACCGGAATCCGCGCCGACTTCACCGTCACCGGCACCGCCGAACACCTCCACGACGAGCTCTCCGCGACCCTGCTGAGGATCGCCCAGGAAGCCCTCTCCAACGCCTCCCGGCACGCCCGCGCGACCCGCGTCGGCGTCACCCTCTCCTTCCTCGGCGACGAGGTCATCCTCGACATCCGCGACGACGGCAAGGGCTTCGACCCGCTCGCGTTGCCCGAGCGCAGCCATGCCGGCGGCTTCGGCCTGGCCGGCATGCGCGCCCGCGCCGAGCGCATCGCAGGCTGCCTCACCGTCGAGTCCGAACCGGGGCGCGGCACGGCACTGTCGGCTCGCGTACCTTTGGTACGCCATGAGTGACGACTACGCCACGAGTGATCAGTACGCCATGAGTGACCGGGCGGCCATCTCCCTGTTGATCGTCGACGACCATCCCGTCGTACGGGACGGTCTGCGCGGCATGTTCGAGTCCGCACCCGGCTTCGTCGTGCTCGGCGAGGCGGCGAGCGGCGAGGAGGCCCTGGAGCGGGCCGCCGCACTCGACCCCGACGTGGTCCTGATGGACCTGCGTATGCCGGGCGGCGGCGGAGTCGCGGCGATCGCCCACCTCACCCGCACCGGCGCCCGCGCCAAGGTCCTCGTGCTGACCACGTACGACACCGACTCCGACACCCTCCCCGCCATCGAGGCGGGCGCGACGGGCTATCTCCTGAAGGACGCCCCGCGCGACGAGTTGTTCACCGCGGTACGGGCCGCCGCCGAGGGCCGCACGGTCCTCTCCCCGGCCGTCGCCTCCCGCCTGGTCTCCGCGGTCCGCACCCCGAGGGCCCCCGGCAACGAGCCCCTCTCGGCCCGCGAGCGCGAGGTCCTGGCCCTGGTCGCCAAGGGCACCCCCAACCGCGAGATCGCCCGCGAACTCTTCATCAGCGAGGCGACCGTGAAGACGCACCTCACCCACCTGTACGCCAAGCTGGGCGTCAACGACCGGGCGGCCGCGGTCGCGACGGCGTACGAGCGGGGGATCCTCGGCTAGGCGCTCCGCTGGATGTGCCGTGATACGCCCTCGTTCGTCTGCGGCGCCATCGTGGCTGGTCGCGCCCGCGCGGCGGAGCCGCATGTCGAAACTGCCCCGCGCCCCTGGGCGGCGCTGCCGAACCGCCGTCGACTTCACCAGGTCCGCTTAGCTCGGGTAGGGGAGGAGACCGGATGCGATCCTCTCCCAGGACGCCCGGAGCTCCGCCAGCAACTCCGGCTCGTCGGGTGCCAGATTAGCCCGCTCGCGCTGGTCGGCGCCGAGGTCGTAGAGGTGGTCGGTGCCCTTCTCGTCCCGGTAGTACTTCCAGTCCCCGCGCCTGAGGGCCCGGTTGGCGCGCACCCGCCAGAACAGGTCCCGCTCCGGCAGCTCCTTGCCGCGCAGCAGGTAGCCCGCGAGGCTGGTGCCGTCCAGCGGGTACGCCGGGTCGGGCCGCGCTCCGCCCAGCTCCAGCAGGGTCGCCGTCCAGTCGGGGGAGAAGACCGGCTCGTGGCTGACCTGCCGGCCGTCGATCCGGGCCGGCCAGCGCAGGATCGACGGAACCCGGATGCCGCCCTCCAGCAGCACGAACTTCTCGCCGCTGAGCGGCCAGTTGTAGGAGTAGCGCTCGCCGCCGTTGTCACTGGCGAACAGCACGACGGTGTTGTCCTCCTGACCCGAGTGGCGCAGGGCGTCGAGCACCTCGCCGACTGCCGCGTCCAGGCTCTCCACCATCTGCGCGTACTTCTCGACCGAGCCGCCGTCGTAGTGGTTGAGCGCCCTGCTGACCTCCGCCTGGCTCTTCGCCGCCCGGATCTTCGCCTCGATCTCCGCGCCGGTCTCCTCGTCGCCCTCCGCCAGCCAGGGCCAGTGCGGGGTGGTGAAGTTGAGGTTCAGCAGCCAGGGCCTGTCGTGGTCCCGGCCGACGTACTCGACGGCCCGCTCGGTCAGCACCGTCGTGTAGTACCGCAGGTCCTTGTACTCGGCGTCGCCCTCGTACAGGTCGTAGGAGCCGAGCTGGCCGAGCTTGGAGAAGTACTCCAGGACGCCGCCGAAGTTCCCGAAGAACTCGTCCCAGCCGGACTTGGTGGGGCTGTAGTCCGGCAGCCAGCCGCAGTGCCACTTGCCGATGAGCGCGGTGGCGTAGCCCGCCTTCTTCAGCAGGGAGGCGAGGGTGGGGTGGTTCGGGTCGAGCCCCTGCGTCCGGCTGGCGATGGGCTCGGCGAGGCCGCCCGGCGTACGGCCCGGGTACCGCCCGGTGTACAGGCTGAACCGGGTCGGGGAGCAGGTCGCCGAGCCGGAGTACGCGTTCGTGAACCGCACCCCCTGGCGGGCCAGCCGGTCCAGGTTCGGCGTGCGGATGTGCGGGGCGCCGTAGGAGGACAGATCGGCCCAGCCGAGGTCGTCGCCGAGGATCACGAGGAGGTTGGGGCGCCTGCCGGAGGCGGCGGGGCGGGACTTGAAGGGGCGCTCGGCGGGGGCGGCTTCGGCGGCGGTGGTCGCAGCGGCGACGGCGGTCACGGCACCGCCGCCGACGAGACCACCGAAGGCACGGCGGGATATCTCGGGCATGCGCCTCAGTCGATCAGCGGGCCGATCCCAGGACCAGGAAACGGGCGGGGATTTCATGACCTTGAAACGCTGCCTCAATGACTTGCCCCGTTGTGTCAATGACCTGAGACGCTGCCTCAGTCGACCCGCAGCAACAGCACCGCCCGCGCCGGAACCGTGATCGCCGCCCCCGCCCGGTGCTCCACGCCCGGCGCGTCCCCCTGCTCCTCCCGCGAGGTGTCGACGACGACCTCGTACCGCCGCGCCCACGGCGGCCCCGGCAGCACGAAGCTCGCCGGCCGGTCCCCGGCGTGCAGGACGGCCAGGAAGCTGTCGTCGACTATCGGCGCCCCGCGCTCGTCCCGGCCCGGGATGTCCCGCCCGGACAGATACATGCCGAGCGTGGCGGCCGGCGCGTACCAGTCCCGTTCCGTCATCTCCGTGCCCCGCGAGGTGAACCAGGCAAGGTCGCGCAGCCCGTCCGCCGAGTGCGCCCGCCCGGAGAAGAAGGCCCGGCGACGGAGCACCGGGTGCCGGTGGCGCAGCTCGATCAGCCGGGCGGTCAGGTCGAACAGGGCCTTCCAGCCGGGCTCCTCCAGCAGCCCCCAGTCCAGCCAGCTGATCTCGTTGTCCTGGCAGTACGCGTTGTTGTTGCCGCGCTGTGTGCGCCCCAGCTCGTCACCCGCGACCAGCATCGGCACGCCCGTCGATAGCAGCAGCGTCGTCAGCAGGTTCCGCAGCTGCCGGCGCCTGAGCCCCCGTACCCCCTCGTCGTCCGTCTCGCCCTCGGCGCCGCAGTTCCAGGCCCGGTTGTCGTCGGAGCCGTCCCGGTTGCCCTCGCCGTTCGCCTCGTTGTGCTTGCGCTCGTAGGACACCAGGTCCCGCAGCGTGAAGCCGTCGTGCGCGGTCACGAAGTTCACCGAGGCGTACGGCCGCCGCCCGCCCCACGCGTACAGGTCGCTCGACCCCGACAGCCGGTACCCCAGATCCCGTACGTCCGGCAGGGCGCCCCGCCAGAAGTCCCGTACGGCATTGCGGTAGCGGTCGTTCCACTCCGTCCACAGCGGCGGGAAGGCCCCGACCTGGTAGCCGCCCGAGCCGACGTCCCACGGCTCGGCGATCAGCTTCACCCGCCGCAGCACCGGATCCTGCGCGATGACCGCGAGGAACGGCGACAGCATGTCGACGTCGTGCATGGAGCGGGCCAGCGCGGCGGCCAGGTCGAAGCGGAAGCCGTCCACCCCCATCTCCGTCACCCAGTACCGCAGCGAGTCGGTGATCAGCCGGAGCACATGCGGCTGGACGACGTGGAGGGTGTTCCCGCAGCCCGTGTAGTCGGCGTACCGGCGCGCGTCCGACTGCAACCGGTAGTACCCCCGGTTGTCGATGCCCTTCAGCGAGAGTGTCGGGCCCAGCTCGCCCGCCTCCGCCGTGTGGTTGTAGACCACGTCGAGGATGACCTCGATCCCGGCGGCGTGCAGGGCGCGGACCATCCGCTTGAACTCGCCGACCTGCTGACCGGTCGTACCGGAGGCGGCGTAGGCGGCGTGCGGGGCGAAGTACCCGAGGGAGTTGTAGCCCCAGTAGTTGCGCAGGCCCTTGCGCAGCAGATGGTCCTCGTGCGCGAACTGGTGCACCGGCAGCAGCTCCACGGCCGTCACACCCAGCTTCACCAGATGCTCGATCGCCGCCGGGTGCGCGAGACCGGCGTACGTGCCCCGCAGCTCCTCCGGGATCCCCGGGTGCAGCTTCGTGAACCCGCGGACATGCACCTCGTAGATCACCGAGTCGGCCCACGGCGTCTTCGGCCGGCGGTCGTCCGCCCAGTCGTCGTCATCGTGGACGACGACGCCCTTCGGGACGTACGGCGCCGAGTCCCGCTCGTCGCGCACAGTGTCCGCGACATGCTGCTGCGGCCAGTCGCGGACGTGCCCGTACACCTCCGGCGGCAGGCTGAAGTCGCCGTCCACCGCACGGGCGTACGGGTCCAGGAGCAGCTTCGCCGGGTTCCAGCGGCCGCCGGTCCACGGGTCCCAGCGGCCGTGCACCCGGTAGCCGTACCGCTGGCCGGGCATGACCCCCGGCACGAACCCGTGCCAGATCTCGTGCGTCAGCTCGGTGAGCCGGGCGCGGGTCTCCTTCCCCTGCTCATCGAACAGACACAGCTCCACCGACTCCGCCCCGCCCGCCCACAGCGCGAAGTTGGTGCCCGCCACCCCGTCCGGGCCGACGCGGAAGCGGGCGCCGAGCGGCACGGGCGTGCCCGGCCACACGGGCACACCGGGCGCCTTGAGCCGCGCGCCGTTCACGACGGCGGCCGGGCGCCCCTCCTCGGCGGCGACCGCCCCGGCCACCGCCTCCTGTTCGGCTGCGCTCGACACCTGCGGCCTCCCACGGCTCACGGACCACACGATGTGGAAGGAGAGCCCGCGGTCGTCCCTGGCCGCGGCTCCCCGTCGCGTCGTCCTCCCACATGTTCTGCCCACAGCGTGCCTCGCACTCACGTTTCCCCAAGGCCGCCCCGGTCGTTGGGGTCTTCGTGAGGCACCTACAAGGGCGCGCGCGGCGCGCGAGGGCCGCGTTGGCCGCCGTACTGACATGGGCGGGACTGCTGGCCGCAGCGGCCGGCTGCACCACGGGCGGCGGTGGATTCGACCAGATGCTGGGCAAACCGCCGGCGCCCGAGGACGTCATCCGGGTCACGCCCGACGACGGCTCCAAGGGTGTACGCCCCGACCACGCACTGCTCGTCCGCCTGCCCAGCGGACGCCTGGAGTCGGTGAAGGTCGTCAAGTCCCAGGACGCCCAGGAGACCCCGGTGTCCGGGCGCATCTCCAAGGACGGCCTGCGCTGGGAGCCCGCGGACCCCCGGCTCGCGCTGGCCGCCAAGTACACGATCGACGCGGTGGCCCTCGACGGCCACGGGCGCCGCAGCGCACGGCACACGACCTTCACCACGTACGTCCCCGACGAGCGGTTCGTCGGGTACGTCGCCCCGGAGGACCGCTCCACCGTCGGCACCGGAATGATCGTCTCCCTGGAGTTCAACCGGGAGATCGAGAACCGGGCCGCCGTCGAACGCGCCATCGGGATCACCGCCGAGCCGGCCGTGGAGATCCGCCCGCACTGGTTCGGCAAGTCCCGCCTGGACTTCCGCCCCCGGGACTACTGGAAGCCCGGCACCCAGGTCACCGTCGCGCTGCGGCTGCGGGACGTCGAGGGGGCGCGCGGGGTGTACGGGCTGCAGCACAAGACCTTCTCCTTCACCGTCGGCCGCCACCAGGTCTCCCTCGTCGACGCGGTCCGCCACACCATGGAGGTCCGCCGCGACGGCGAACTGCTCGCCTCCGTCCCGGTCACGGCCGGCGCCCCGAAGATGACCACCTACAACGGCAAGATGGTGGTCACCGAGATGCTCGAACTGACCCGCATGAACGGCGCCACGGTCGGCTTCAAGAAGAAGAACGGCAAGGGCGAGTACGACATCCCGGACGTTCCGCACGCGATGCGCCTGACCGACTCCGGCACCTTCCTGCACGGCAACTACTGGGCGGACTCCGCCATCTTCGGACACAGCAACGTCAGCCACGGCTGCGTCGGCCTCAGGGACGTCAAGGGCGGCGGATCCGAGACGCCCGCGGGCTGGTTCTTCGACCGCAGCCTCGTCGGGGACGTCGTCGAGGTGGTCCGCAGCAATGACAAAAAGGTCGCTCCTGACAATGGCCTCGGAGGGTGGAATATGGGCTGGAAGGAGTGGAAGGCGGGTAGTGCGGTGAAGTAATCCGACAGGGGGGTGAGTTGGGCGGGGCCGTTCGACCGACCGGCTCACGGCCGATGTTGGAACGGAACGGTGACAATCGCGCGGCGCCGACGCGCCTGGCCTTGTGGTTAATATGCGCCGATGCGCGCGGCGGGCGCGCGGGGGAGTGGGCCGGACCAGGCCCGGGGAGGGGAGAACGACTTTGAACGTGCGGCCGATATCGGGGGCGTCGGTTGACGGACGCGGACGCAGGCGCAAGGCGCTGGCCGCGGTCGCGGGAGTGCTGCTGCTGACCGTCACCGCGTGCGGTGGGGGCGGCGGCTCGGACTCGGGCGCCGGGGAGGGCAAGGGCGGGGACGCCGGCACGGCGGAGGCCAAGAAGTCGCAGGCCGTCGTGACGATAGCTCCGGGCGACGGCGCCAAGTCCGTCGACACCAGCGGTGCGCTGAAGGTGACCGCGGCCAAGGGCAAGCTGACGGCCGTCGAGGTGAAGGACACCAAGGGCAACGCGATAGACGGGAAGATATCCGGCGACGGCGCCACGTGGACTCCGGCCACGCACCTCGCCGCCGCCACGAAGTACTCGGTGCACGCGGTCGCCAAGGACGCCGACGGCCTGGAGGCCGCCAAGGAGGCCGACTTCACCACCCTGACCCCGAAGAACACCTTCCTCGGCCGCTTCACCCCCGAGGACGGCTCCAAGGTCGGCGTCGGAATGCCGTTCTCCCTGCGCTTCACCCGGGGCATCACCAGCCCCGAGGACGTGGAGAAGGCGATCACCGTCAAGACCGAGCCGGCCGTCGAGGTCGCGGGCCACTGGTTCGGCAACGACCGCCTCGACTTCCGTCCCGAGAAGTACTGGAAGCCCGGTACGAAGGTCACCGTCGAGCTCAACCTCGACGGTGTGGAGGGCCGCGAGGGCGTCTACGGCGAGCAGGACAAGAAGATCTCCTTCACGATCGGCCGCAACCAGGTCTCGGTCGTCGACGTGAAGACCAAGAAGATGAAGGTCACGCAGGACGGCAAGGTCATCAAGACCATCCCCGTCACCACCGGCAAGCCCGGGTACGACACCTGGAACGGCCAGATGGTGATGACCGAGAAGTTCGTCCAGACCCGGATGAACGGCGACACGGTCGGCTACGACGGCGAGTACGACATCGACGACGTCCCGCACGCCACCCGCCTGACCGACTCCGGCACCTTCATCCACGGCAACTACTGGGGCGGCGGCGCCTTCGGCAACTACAACGCCAGCCACGGCTGCATCGGCCTGCGCGACGTCAAGGGCGCCTGGGACAAGGGCACCCCGGCGGCGTGGTTCTTCAACCACTCGATGATCGGCGACGTGGTGGTCGTGAAGAACTCCGCCGACGCGACGGTGGCCCCGGAGAACGGGCTGAACGGCTGGAACATGTCCTGGGAGAAGTGGAAGGCGTAGCGGCTTTCCGGCACGGCGGCCCCGGTGCACGACCTCATGTGAGGTACGGCCCCGGGGCCGTCGGCGTTAGTCCCCGTGCTGTGCCTGCCTGGGGGCAACCCCCAGACTCCCGGCCGTGTGTGACTGACCGCACTCCGGCCCATGCCGTTAGTCCCTGTGCTGTGCCTGCCTGGGGGCAACCCCCAGACTCCCGGCCGTGTGTGACTGACCGCACTCCGGCCCATGCCGTTAGTCCCTGTGCTGTGCCTGCCTGGGGGCAACCCCCAGACCCCCGGCCGTGTGTGACTGACCGCACTCCGGCCCATGCCGTTAGTCCCCGTTAACCTGCTCGCATGACCGTGAATCTCGAAGTCGCCGAAGGTGTCGGTACCCTCCGTCTCGACCGCCCGCCCATGAACGCGCTGGACGTCGCCACCCAGGACCGGCTCAAGGAGCTCGCCGAGGAGGCGACCCGGCGCGACGACGTGCGGGCCGTGGTGATCTACGGCGGGGAGAAGGTGTTCGCGGCGGGCGCGGACATCAAGGAGATGCAGGCCATGGACCATACGGCGATGGTCCTGCGCGCGAGGGGCCTGCAGGAGTCGTTCACCGCGGTGGCCCGGATCCCGAAGCCGGTGGTGGCGGCCGTGACCGGCTACGCGCTCGGCGGCGGCTGCGAGTTGGCGCTGTGCGCGGACTACCGCATCGCCGCGGACAACGCCAAGCTGGGCCAGCCGGAGATCCTGCTCGGCCTGATCCCGGGCGCGGGCGGCACCCAGCGCCTGGCCCGCCTGATCGGCCCGTCCAAGGCGAAGGACCTGATCTTCACGGGCCGCATGGTGAAGGCCGACGAGGCGCGGGAGTTGGGCCTCGTGGACCGCGTCGTCGCGCCGGACCAGGTCTACGCCGAGGCGCACGCCTGGGCGGCGAAGCTGGCGCAGGGGCCGGCGATCGCGCTGCGGGCGGCCAAGGAGTCGATCGACACGGGCCTGGAGACCGACATCGAGACGGGCCTGGCGGTGGAACGCGGCTGGTTCGCGGGGCTGTTCGCGACGGAGGACCGGGAGCGGGGGATGCGGAGCTTCGTGGAGGAGGGGCCGGGCAAGGCCAAGTTCCTCTGACGAGGGCTGCCGAATCACTTGCAATTGACGGGGTGTCTGATCCGGGTCCCTCGATGGGGCGGTTTATGCCAGCCTTAAGGCAACCTTAAGCGTGCCTTGTCGAGGGAGCCCGTCGATTGCCGCCGGCGGCCCCTTCTTCGCAGCTCAGATGGGCCATGGAAGGCTCCGAACTGCCCCCGTCATATGCCAACCGAGCACTGCGGAATGAAGGCTTCCGGGGGGTGTATTCCTCGGGAACGGCCCCGGAGGGCCGTGCGGGCGGCCATGATGGGGGCATGGCGGGGCTGGAGGGTGTCGAACACCCGCGGGGAAACGGCCGTGCGACTGCGCCACGCTGGTCGCCGGCGGTCGAGGACGAAGCTGCCTCAAAGGCGCTGGAGCTGTTCGGTAATCCCACGGAGGCAGAGGTTCCGCTCCCGTCCCGCCCGGAGTCCGCCGCGACGGCTCGCCGGCTGGCGCAAGTGGTGGTCCTGCGTCAGTGGGGCCTCACCCCCAAGATGACCGAGGACGCGGTCTTACTCGTCTCGGAGTTGGTCGGCAACGCCGTCCGCCACACCGGCGCCCGGGTCTTCGGCCTGCGCATGCGCCGACGCCGCGGCTGGATCCGCATCGAGGTCCGCGACCCGTCCCGCGGCCTGCCCTGCCTGATGCCGGTCCAGGAGATGGACATCAGCGGCCGGGGCCTCTTCCTGGTCGACAAACTCTCCGACCGCTGGGGCGTGGACCTGCTGCCACGCGGCAAGACGACGTGGTTCGAAATGAGGGTGGCAGACCGCTGACGCTCACCTCCGGCGGTTGAGCCATCTTTCAGCCTGTCTGGGGGTCCCCCCTGCTCGAAGAGCTTGGGGGAGGGACGGGTAGGGGCGGCGGGGGCGAAAAGAATCCGGGCCCCAGCGACCCGCACCGGCAGCCAATCAGGTCAATAGCGTGATTTTCGACCCAATCCTCATTAAATAGTCCGGTGATCTTTGGTGACTGCCGCGCCCTCACCCCGCCGCACCGGAAGAACTGCCGATGAACCACACGTACCGCACCCTCCTCGCCACCCTGGCCCTCCTCGCACTCGCCGCCTGCGGCACCAACGCCCCCAAGAGCGAGGACCACGCCGAGACCCCCCACGGCACTCAGGCCGCCATCCCCGCCCCGGTGAAGGAGGAGCCCGTAAAGGGTCTCCCCGGCATGCCCCCCGTCCTCGACCCGAAGGACGTCTACGCCGCCGACCGCCCGAACAAGCTCTCCCCGGTCGTCAAGGACTTCCCGTCCCGCGTCTACGTCCCCAACAGCGAGTCCGACACCGTCTCCGTCATCGACCCGAAGACATACGAGGTCATCGAGACCATCCCCGTCGGCCGCCAGCCCCAGCACGTCGTCCCGTCCTGGGACCTGAAGACCCTCTGGGTCAACAACAACCGCGGCCACACCCTCACCCCCATCGACCCGAAGACCGGCAAGGCGGGCAGGGAGGTCGAGGTCCACGACCCCTACAACCTCTACTTCACCCCCAACGGCAAGTACGCCGTCGTCATGGCCTCCCTCGACCGCGAACTCGTCTTCCGCGACCCCCACACCATGAAGCGGATCAAGACCGAACCGGTCACCTGCTACGGCGTCAACCACGCCGACTTCTCCCTCGACGGCCGCTACTTCATCGTCTCCTGCGAGTTCAGCGGCGAGCTCCTCAAGGTCGACACCGAGAAGATGAAGGTCGTCGGCCGGCAGAAGCTCCCCTTCGACGGTGCCATGCCGCAGGACGTCAAGGTCTCCCCGGACGGCAAGCGCTTCTACATCGCCGACATGATGGCCGACGGCATGTGGGTGCTGGACGGCGACAAGTTCGGCACCCCGACCCTCCTGCCCACGGGCAAGGGCTGCCACGGCCTCTACGTCGGCCGCGACTCCCGCGAGATGTACGTCTCCAACCGCGGCGAAGGCACCGTCTCCGTCTTCGACTTCACCAAGAACGCGCTCACCAAGAAGTGGCAGCTCCCCGACGGCGGCAGCCCCGACATGGGAGGCGTCTCCGCCGACGGCAGGGTGCTGTGGCTGTCCGGCCGCTACGACTCCGAGGTGTACGCCCTCGACACCCGAACCGGCGCCGAACTCGCCCGGATCCCGGTGGGCGAGGGCCCCCACGGCCTCGCCGTCTACCCGCAGCCCGGCCGCTACTCCCTCGGCCACACCGGCATCTTCCGCTGACCGGCGCCCGATTGACCCTTCGTCAGCGGACACGCCGCCGAACGGGTGAAGATCCCCGGCATGCCGCCGTAGGCCCGCAATCGTGGCCCCATGATCACAACTCGCCTGCGGCGGCGGGCCGCTGCCGCCGTACTGTCCCTCTCGGCCGTCCTCGCGACCACGGCCGCCACGGCCCCCGAGACCGTCCCCGCCTCGGCCCGCACGACCCTCGCCAAGGCCGCCGCTCCGGCCCCCGCCGCCTGCCCCGTCCAGTACGACGACAAGATCAAGGCCGCCGCCGACCGCGGGGTCGACGTCGAACGCATCACCCCCGCCCCGGCCTGGCGCACCAGCTGCGGCACGCTCTACCGGGCCGACGGCCGCGGCCCGGAGGTCGTCTTCGAGGACGGCTTCAAGCCCAGGGACGTCGAGACGGGCCAGTACGACCTGGAGAAGTACGTCCTGGTCAACCAGCCCTCCCCGTACGTCTCCACGACCTACGACCACGACCTGTACAAGAAGTGGTGGAAGTCGGGCTGGAACTACTACATCGACGCCCCCGGCGGCATCGACATCAACAAGACCATCGGCGACACCCACAAATGGGCCGACCAGGTCGAGGTGGCCTTCCCGGGCGGTGTCGCCCGCAAGTACGTCATCGGCGCCTGCCCGGTGGACAAGACCACCAAGGTCGAGATCATGAGCGGCTGCCGGAGCAACCCGCACTTCGAGGCCTGGCACTGACGCCGGGCGCCGCCCCCTACCGGGCGTGCAGCAGCAGCTCCGCGCCCACCGGTCGATAGCCGGCCGCCTGGAACGTCCGCACACTGCGGGCGTTCCCCGGCGCGACCTGCGCCCACAGCGGTTCCGTGACGAGATGCCGGGCCGCGGTCACCAGCAGCCGCCCGAGCCCCCGGTGCCGTACGTCCTCGTCGACCTCGACCGACACCTCCAGCCGCCCGGCGATCCCGCGCCCCATCACCAGGACCCCGCCCTCCACGGCCCACGCGCGCACCTCGTCGCGTCGCCGTCGGGCGTAGACGATCCGGGAATGCCCGGCGTCCTCGATCTCCTTCAGCGCGAGCGGCGGCGCCCCGGGCAGCGGGGAGCCGACGAACACCGCGTCGACGGTCTCCGCCGCACGCCCCGTCCGCTCCATGAGAGCCGCCAGGAAACGCGGGTTCATCGGCGCGGCCAGCGCGTCGCAGCCCACGCCGCGCAGGGTGTCGTACACCCACGCCGGATCCTCGTCGGTGAAGACGACGGAGTGCGCGGTGAAGGCGAGGACGCCAGCGTCGCGGTGGGAGGGCTGGGGGAGGACGGTCGTACGACCGTCCGCGGGCGGGAAGACCCCCCTCGCCACCGCGTCGACAATGTCCCGCAAGGTCTCCGCCACGGCCACCCCGTCCCGCTCCTTGAGGCTCCACCCACTGGAAGGCCCACACTCGCAGACATGATCGACGACGGCACCGGACTTTTCACCATCGGCGACCGGATGCGGGAGATGGCCGTGGACCTGCCGGACGAGCCGACGTCCGAGCAGGTGGACGCCTGGGTGGAGCTGGCCGAGCTGCTCCAGGACCCGCAGTTCCGGGCGCGGATGCGTCAGGTGGCCGAGTTCAACGCGGCCGGCCGCGGGGCCGAGGCGCCCGCCGGGGCGTCGATGTGGTTCTCCCGGAAGCTCGTGCACCTCGCCGCCGAGGCACGCGTGCAAGGCATCGCCCCCGAGTCGCCCGAGGCCGAGCGGATCCTCGCGGAGCTGCTCGGCGACGCCGACCCGGCCGCCGTGCTCGAACGTCTGAAGTCGAGCGTGAGCGACGAGGTCGCCCGCTATCGCGAGTTGCTGTCCGTCGTGAAGGGCCGCGGGCCCGAGTCGGCGTACCCGCGCGGAGCTCGCCTGGGTGGTCGCCGCACTGGAGGCACGGGTGGGCGGCTAATCTGACCGCGGCTAATGTGACCTGCGGCAGCAGGCCAGCACAAACACGACAGACGCGAGTAGACGCGAGTAAAGGGGCGGACCGGTGGCGCACATCGACATCGAGGAAGCACGCAAGCAGTTCGAGCGCATCGATGCGGACGGTGACGGCTCCATCACCGCCGCCGAGTTCAAGTCCGCGCTGGCGCAGGGCGGCGACTGGAACGTGACCGAGTCCGTCGCCGAGGCGATCATCAAGAGCCGCGACCTCGACGGCGACCAGCAGCTGTCGTTCGAAGAGTTCTGGGCCTTCCTGAGCAAGTAACGCCCCACGAAGGGGCGCCCTCCCTCCGGGGAAGGCGCCCCTTCGTCATGTTCAGGCGTTCTCGGCCCACTCCCGCAGCGCCGCCTTGCTCGAAAAGTTCGCGACGTTCCTGTCCAGCGGGTCGTCCGTGTACTGGTGAAAGCGCCACTTCGCCTGGATGCGGGGCTTGCCGGCCGTGACGTAGTCGGCGATCCAGAGGCCGTCGCCGGCGTAGGAGGTGGTGTCGACGTTCAACCAGTAGTTGCGGTTGCAGTAGAGGACGACCGGGTTGTTCGGTCGCTTCTCCTTCAGTTTGCGGATGAAGAGGTCCTTCTCCGCGTTGCTGGCGTGGGTGCCCTCGCTCGTTGTTTCCCAGTCGACGGCGAGGATGTCGCCCGCCTTCTCGGGGGCCTTGCTGACGAAGTAGTCGGCCTGGGCCGAGAGGTTGCCGGGCCAGAGGAAGTGGTAGAAGCCGACGACCAGGCCGGCGTCGCGGGCGCGTTTTGTCTGGGCGGCGAGTTTGGGGTTGATGTAGGAGCGGCCCTCCGTCGCCTTGACGAAGACGAAGGAGAGGCCGTCGGTGTCGTACGACGAAGACTGGTACGCGCTTACGTCGATGCCGCGGATCATGGGGGACTCCCTGAAGTGCATGTGGGGTGACAGGAGTTGGACTTGGTGTATGCCCCATCAGGGTGCCGGTGATCCGTCTCGCAGGTGGAGATGTCACGTGGAGATGTCAGGCGGAAAGGTCAGGTGATGACCAGGACGTCCCGCATCGTTTCCAGGCCCGCGGGACCGCTGCGCAGAGCACGCATGTGGAAGTCCCTGAGATTGAACCCGCTGCCGTGCCTCGCCTTGATCTCCTCGCGCATGGACAGCCACAGCCGCTCACCGAGCTTGTACGAGGGCGCCTGGCCCGGCCAGCCGAGGTAGCGGTCTATCTCGTCGACCGCGCGCGCCTTGTCGGTGAGTGTTCTCGTCCGCAGGAATTCCTGGGCGAGTTCAGGGGTCCAGCGCTGCCCTTCGTGGAACCTGGAGCCCGCCGGGATCTCCAGCTTCAGATGCAGGCCGATGTCGACGATCACCCGTGCCGCCCGGAAGATGTTCTTGTTGAGCATGCCGAGCAGGTAACCGTCATCGAGGTAGCCGAACTCCCGCATCAGGCGCTCGGCGTAGAGCGCCCAGCCCTCACCGTGGCCGTCGATGAAGCAGAGCAGGCGCTGGAACCGGTTGAGGGTCGGGGTCGCCACCGCCGTGCCGATCTGGAGGTGATGGCCGGGCACGCCCTCGTGGTACACCGTGCTGGCCTCGCGCCAGATCGAGAACTCCTGCTTGTCCGCGGGCAGTGACCACCACATCGTGCCCGGTCGGCTGAAGTCGTCGGCGGGGTTGGTGTAGTAGGCGCCCAACCCGCCGCCCGGTGGGGCGATCCTGCAGTCCAACCGCATCAGCTCGTCCGGGATGTCGAAGTGCTTGCCCCGAAGGTCGGCCAGCGCACGCTCGGACAGTTCCTGCATCCACGCCTGGAACGCGGCCTTGCTGCCGACGCGGTACCGAGGGTCGGCGTCGAGCACCTCGGCCGCCTCGGCCGGACTCGCCCCGGGCCTGATCCGGCCCGCGACCTCGGTCAGCTCCGCCTCGATCCGGCCGAACTCGGCCCAGCCCCACTCGTAGGCGTCGCGCAGATCCATCTTCGCTCCGATGAACTTCCGCGACCACAGCGCGTAGAGGTCCTCGCCGACCGCGTCCTCGTCCCCGGTTTTCGGAGCGAGGTCGTCACGGAGGAAGGCGGCCAGCTCCGCGTACGCCTCCCGGGCCGCGCGCACGCCGGCGTCGAGGTCGGCCCGCAGGGCACCGTCGACGGCCGGTATGCCCTCGGCGGACGCGGCGAGCTTGGTGAAGAAGGATCCTGCGGCGGACCAGGTCTGGCACTGTTCGAGCGTCCGCCGCACCTGACGTGCTGCCGACACGACGCCCTTGTCCGCCGATGCCGACAGTGCTGCCCGGTATCCCGCGAGCGTCTCCGGCACCCGGGCCAGCCGCTTCGCGATCACCGCCCAGTCCTCGGCGGTTTCGGTCGGCATCAGGTCGAAGGCGTACCGGATGTCCTGCGCCGGGCTCGCGATCATGTTCAGCGACGCCGCGGGCAGACCGGCCTCGTGCAGGTCGACATCGACTTCGAGTCGCTCGGAGAAGACCGCCTTGGCGATGCGCTCGCCTTCGTCCACCGGTGCTGTGGCCGCCATGTCGGCCAACGCGGACCTGGCGAGTCCGGCACGTGCCTCATGGCCGTCGGGGGAGAGGTCGGGCAGCCGGTCGTCGTGGCCGAGTATGCCGAACTCGGTGGCCGCGAGCGGGTTCAAGCGGGCGTAATCGTCCACATAGGCGTCGCACACACCGTGCACGCCGGTTGCTTCACGTGGCATCACTGACTCCTCTTTCACGCACGTCCTTCACGCACGACGGACCGGGTCCCCGACCGGCATCGCGGCCAGCGCCTTGCGGTCGACCTTGCCTGCCCGGTTGAGGGGCATCTCGTCCAGCCACACGAAGAAGCGCGGGATCATATGGCTCGGCAACCGGTCGCGCAGCTGGCCGGTCAGCACCTCGGCGGACGACCGTTCGCCGACCAGGAAGGCGACGATGGCGGCGCCTCCGGGCGCGTCCTCGCGGAGCAGCACCGCGGTGTCCACGGCTCCGGCGCACTCGCGCAGGGCGTGCTCGACCTCGCCGATCTCGACGCGGAAGCCCCTGATCTTGACCTGGTCGTCGATCCGGCCGAGGTAGACGTAGTCGCCGTCGGGCTGCAGCCGTACGCGGTCCCCCGTGGCGTACATGCGCGTGCCGGGTGTCCGCGCGAACGGGTCCGGCAGGAACGCCGCCGCCGTGCGGCCCGGCAGCCCGAGATAGCCCCTGGCCAGGCCGACTCCCGCGATGAACAACTGGCCCTCGGCGCCGACCGGGACGGGCCGCAGATCGTCGTCGAGCACATAGGTCAGTACCTCTCGGACCGGACTGCCGATCGGCACCCAGCTCGGCGTCGACGTGGTGCAGCGGTACCAGGTCGCGGCGACCGATGCCTCGGTCGGGCCATAGCCGTTGGCCACGACCAGGGGCGGGGAGTCCGCGAGACCGAGACCGTCGAGCTGGGAGCCGCCGGTGATGACGAGACGGACGCCCGCCTGCGCCAGCCGGGGCAGGAGCGCTCGACCGTAAGGGCCGAGTACGGCGGCAGGGATCTCCAGCGCGGTCACGCCCAGCGCGCGCACGGTCACCAGGATCCGGCTCGCGGGCAGATCGGCGTCGTCGCCGATCGCGACGCAGGCGCCCGCGCACAGCGGCATCAGCACATCGTGCATCGTGCTGTCGACGGTCGGCGCGGTCGTCCACAGCATGACGTCGTCCACCCTGACCAGGTCGAGGTCCTCGATCGAGGCGACGATCAGATTGTGGATCCCCTCGTGCGGCACTCCGACGATCTTGGGGCGTCCGGTGGAGCCGGATGTCGTGATCGCGTATGCCAGGTCGAGCGGCCGTGGTCGGGGGAGCGCGGAGGTGTCCTCGTCCACCGGGCCCGGGTTGTCCATGTCGCCCATCAACAGCGCTTCGGGGCACCATTCGGTGGGTGCGGCGACGAGGACCTGCTTGCATCCGGCGTCGTCCAGCACCTCCCGGTTGCGCCGGGGCGGATCGCCCGGGTCGAGCGGCAGGCACGCCGCACCGCAGCGCAGCACGGCGACGAGGCCGGTCAGTGCCGCCGCGCTGCGGGGCGCCACCAGCCCCACCACCGTTCCCGGGCCCGCCCCCGCGCGTCGCAGGCGGTGGGCCAGCCGGGCCGTCGCGCGGTCGAACTCGGCGTAGGTCCACGACCGTTCCCGCGTCCGGACGGCGGGGGCGTGCGGCCGTACCCGGACCTGCTCCGCGAACAGATCGACCACCGTACGCGGCCTGGATTCCACGATGACGTCTCCTCAGTCGGCTTGCATCTGGCTGCGCAGGCTCAGTGGCCGCAGGTCGGTCCACACGCGATCGACGTGGGCGAGGCATGCCGCCTTGTCGCCGCTGAATCCCTCGGCGCGCCAACCGGACGGAACGTCACGGTCGGCGGGCCAGATCGAATGCTGTCCCTCGTGATTGACCACCACGCTGAACTCACGGTCCTCGTCGTCGAACATGGCCTACGTCGTCCTCCCGGTCGCCGGTTCACTCGTTCCTGGTGCGCCGCCCAGCGCCCAGCCGATCGCCTCCGGGAGCATCGCCTCCCACGCGGCGTAGGTGTGGCCGCCGTCGCCGTACGCGCACCGCACGTGGTGGCCGCGCAGGGCCAGGTCCTCCCCGGTGCGTTCGGCGGCGT
This sequence comes from Streptomyces sp. NBC_01092, assembly GCF_045039535.1. Taxonomy (NCBI): domain Bacteria; kingdom Bacillati; phylum Actinomycetota; class Actinomycetes; order Kitasatosporales; family Streptomycetaceae; genus Streptomyces; species Streptomyces sp. NBC_01092. The sequence goes on from NZ_CP108659.1 coordinate 7,376,599, forward strand.
CCAGCTGGCTGATGCCGCCGTCGAGCATCGCCTCCGCTTCCTCGCGGCTCGCGGACAGGAAGAACCGGGCGGGGCTCGGCCCGGCGTCGGTCGACGGCAGGAGGCGGTGGTCGGTCAGCGGGCCGGACATGCCGACGGCTCCGTCGAAGCTGTCGGGGCGGCGCAGTGCGGCACGCACCGCGGTGACGGCGCCGAGGCTCGCGCCGACGGCCGTCGTACGTCCGCCGCCCCGCCCTCGCTCGCCCAGCCAGTCCCGCAGGTGCGGGATCAGCTCGTCGGCGAGGACGTCCACGAAGTCCTCGTGGAGCAGTTCCCGGTTGCGGACCGACCACTCGGCCGGGCTCACGAACAAGGCCGCCGTCGCCGGGATCCGGCCCTCAAGGACCAGACGGTCGAGCAGGGCGGGCAGCCGCATGATGTCGACGAACTCGGAGCCGTCGAGCACGATCAGGGTCCGCAGGTCCGGGCCCGGTTCCCCGGCCGAGACGAACAGGTCGAGCCGGCGTGCGCCGGGGAACGTAGGGCTGTGCCACACGTGCTGTTCGAGGCGGTGCTCGCGCGTAGCGGCGCCGAGGTCAGGGGCGCTCTCCTCCAGGATCGCGGCCGCGAACGCGGCGGGCGTCCGGTGCGTCATCATCAGCCGCAGTGGGACCTCGCGGCCGAGTAACCGCCGGATCGCCGCGGTCGCCCTCGGCACGAGCAGGGAGTGACCACCGGAGGCGAAGAAGTCCGCCGTGGCGGGCACCGTCCGGCCCAGCACTGCGGACCACGCCTCGACAACACGCGCCTCCAGGCCGGTAGTTGGCGCCGTGGGCGCCGATTCGACCTCGGCGACGGGCGGCAGCGCCGTGCGGTCCACCTTGTTGTTGGCGGTCAACGGGATGCGGGGTACCTCGACCACATGGTCGGGGATCATGTACGCGGGCAACGTCGCGCCGAGCCGGGCGCGCAGCGTGGGTACGTCCACCGGGTCCGTCGTCACGACGTAGGCGGCCAGGGCCGGTCCGGTGGCCGACTCGACCCGCAGTGCGACGGCCGAGGTGATACCGGGCTCGCGCAGCAGGACTTGCTCGATCTCGCTCAGCTCGATCCGGAAGCCGCGGATCTTCACCTGCTTGTCGGCGCGGCCGAGGAAGTCGATCGCACCGCTCGGCAGGTACCGCCCGACGTCACCGGTGCGGTACATACGGGCGCCGGGCGGGCCGTACGGATCGGGGACGAACGCCGCCGCGGTCGCTCCCGGGCGGCCGTGGTAGCCGCGGGCGAGTCCGTCGCCGGCCAGGTAGATCTCGCCCCGCATGCCGACGGAGACGGGGCGCAGCTCCCGGTCGAGGAGGTACACGCGGGTATGGGGAAGGGCGTACCCGATCGGTACCCGGCCGGCCTTCCACTCCTCGCCTTCGAACAGTGTGGCCAGCACTGTGCACTCGGTCGGTCCGTAGGACGCCGTGACGCGACACCCGGGCAGGCCCTCACGCGCGGCGGCGAAGCTCCTCGGGTTGACCACGTCGCCCCCGACGACCAGCCGGCTCAGGCCCGCGAGCGTCCGGATGTCCCGTTCCACCAGCAGGTCGAGTTGCGGGGAGACCAGCTTGAGCGTGGTCACGCCGTGGGCACGGACGACGTCGTCCAGGCCGTCGAGGAGGGTTCCGGTGTCGGTCACCACGACGCTCCCGCCGTGCGCGAGGGGGGTCCACTCCAGCACCGCGACGTCGAACGTCAGGGGCCCGCACTGGAGGAAGGTCGTACCCGGCCCGACGTCGAGGTGGCGCGGTACCCCCGCCACCAGCCTGCTCAGCGCCCGGTGCGGGACCGCCACCGACTTGGGTGTCCCGGTCGAGCCCGACGTCGAGATGAGATACGCCAGGTTGTCGGGGGACGCGGCCCGCGGCAGATCCCCGGCGTCGTAGCCGCTCAGATCGAGCGTCCCGGCCCCGAAGACCAGCGTCGGCACCCCGCTCGGGGGCAGGCGGTCGTGGAGTCCTGGGCTGACGACGGTGAGGACCGCGCCCGCGTCCGAGACCAGGAAGCGCAACCGGTCGGCCGGATGATCCGGGTCGAGCGGCAGGTACGCCGCACCGGCCTTGGCGATGGCCAGGAGCACGACGAAGCGTTCGACCGTCTTGTCCAGGCAGACGGCGACCACCCGCTCGGGCCCCGCGCCCTGCGTGAGCAGGTGCCGGGCCAGTCGGTTCGCGCGCTCGTTGAGCTGCTGGTACGTCAGCGCGCCGTCCGCGCCGACCACGGCGGGAGCCGACGGTCGGCTCTGCGCCTGAGCCTGCACGAGTTCGACGATCGTCGTCTCCGGAGCGGCCGTCGCGTCGTTGGCCCCGTGCAGCCTTTTGCGTTCGGGCTCCTCGACCAGGTCCACCTGGTGCAACGGCAGTTCGGGGGCGCTCACGCCCTGTTCCAGCAGCCGGATGTAGCTCGTCGCGAGTGCGGAGATCGGCGCCTCGTCGAACAGCGCCGACCGGTACACGAAGGTGGCGCGCAGCCGTCCGTCGACGACCTGTGTGGTGAGCGAAAGGTCGAAGCGGGCCGTCACCGGCAGCTCGGGATACCACCATGCCGGCGCGCCCGGAGCCTCGGCGAGGCTCACCCGGTCACCGGCGTGGTTCACCGCGATGTCGAAGATCGGGTTGCGCCGGGATTCGGACCCGGCGTGCAGCGCGCCCACGATGCTCTCGAAGGGCACGTCCTGGTGCGCGTCCGCCGCCATCCAGGCGTCCCGTGTACGGGTCACGAGCGAGCGGAAGGTCAGCGGCTCGCCCGACAGGTCGACGCGCAGCGCCACGGTGTTGATGAAGAAGCCGATCAGGTCCTGCAGCTCCGGGCGCGGCCGGTCGGAGACGATCGCGCCGATGACGACGTCGGTCTGACCGCTGAACGCGCTCAGCGCCGCGGTCAGTGCCGCCGTCACCACGACGGCCGGGGTCGCCCGGGCGCGCCAGGCCATGGCGGTCATCGCCGCGGTGGCCTCTTCCGACAGCTCGACGACGACGGTGCCGGCCGCAGCGTCGTTCGCCGCGGACCGGGGGCGGTCCAGCGCAAGGTCCAGCCGTTCGCTCCCCTGCAACGCCCGCACCCAGTGGTCCAGTTGCGGCTGGAGCGCGCCGCTCCCGAGGAAACGGCGCTGCCAGTCCGCGTAGTCGCCGTACTGGACGGCGAGTTCCGGAAGTTCCGGCTCGCGGTGCTCCAGTGCGGCGTCGTACCACTCGAAGAGGTCCCTGGCCAGTACGTCCATGGACCAGCGGTCGGTGATGATGTGGTGCAACGACGTCAACACGCCGTATCCGTCGTCCAGTTCCGCGACGACGACCCGGAGCAGGGGCGGCCGGGCGAGATCGAAGGGTTCGCGAACCGCCCGGTCCACCGCGGCCCGCCAGTCGCTCCCCGCCCAGACGACGGGGACGTCGATCTCGTCGGCCACCTCCTGCGCGACCCTGCCGTCCGGGCGCAGGACGAACCTGGTCCGCAGGATCTGGTGCCTGCGGACCAGCCCGGTCAGCGCGGTGGTCAGCGCTGCGCGGTCCACTCCGTCCGGGAAGCGCCATCCGCCGGTGATGTGGTACTCGTACGACGCGTCCCCCTGGTGCAGCCACCACAGGCGTTCCTGTCCCGCCGACAGCGGGAAGTCCGCGGTGGAACCGCGCACCAGCGGAAAGGGGTTCGTCGGACGTGGCTCGAACTTCACCATGTGGACCTGCGCATCCCTTCGGGCGGGGAGGTGGATCGGGACTCGGACCTCAGCTCTGCGCGGAGCTCAGCACCCCGTCGACGGCCGCGGTGATCGTGTCGACGCTGCGGAACGTCGATTCCTTGAGCGCGTCCTCCGGCAGCTCGACATCGAAGGTGTCCTCGATGCTCAGCATGAGCCCCAGGCATGTCAGCGAGGTCATGCCCATGTCCCACAGGTTGTCGTCGTGCTTCAGCTCGAAGCCGTGGCCGGAGAGGTTGAGTTGCTGGTCGATCAGCTTCCTGACGATGTCCACCGTGGTGGTGTGGGAGGTGGTCACTGCGTCTCCCCGCTTCCGGTGCCGACCGACCGGGCCTGTGTCTCGCCGCCGCCCCGATGGCTGCGCAGATAGCGCCTGATCCGGCGGGCGCCGAGCAGGCTGCCCTGCGCGTACCAGAGGATGTCCGGGCCGAGCCCGTAGTCGATGCCGAGTTGGTCGTACGCCTGCACACACCGCGTCCGGTAGTACTCCGCGATCTGCGCCGTCGTCATCTGCGGGGCGGCCTCCGCGCCGGTCTCGAACCAGCCGGCGAGGTTGTGCTCGACGTACTCGTTGATCGACCACTCGATCGTCCGGGTGACGATCGGTTGCCGCGTCGGCGCGAACATCGGGTCGATGGTCCCGGGCTTGCCCTGCAGCTCGTTCGCGACGTGTTCGGCCAGCAGTGGCGCGCAGTGGAACCCGTCGCGGTACGTGCCGGTCATGAGGTAGAGACCGGACGGCGGCAGCCAGCCGATCATCGGGAAGCCGTCCAGGGTCACCGGGCGGTTCCCGGCGAGCCACTGCACGACCTCGTGGCCCGCGGCCCGTTCGTCCAGCTGCTGCATCGAGTACTGGGCGAGGAACCTGACGTCGGCCATCCAGGTGACACCGGTGATGGAGTCCACCAGACGGTTGGTGGCGCCGTAGTACTCCAGCCCGTCGCCCTGGGGCACGACGTGCAGCCCGCACGCGAAGCCGCGGTTCGGGGTGCGCACCACGCTGCGGAACGGGTCCCCACCGGTGCGCCGCGCGATCATCGCGAAGCCGAGACCGGGGAACGTGGGGATCAGATCGATGTCCTCGGACACGGTCCGGACCAGCGACTCGCTGTGGATACCGGCAGCCACGACCACGGTGCCCGCCTCGATGACATGACCGTCGTCGAGCTCGACCCCGGTCACGACGTCGTCGCTGCTCACCAGCCGGCGCACCGACTGGTCCACCTGAACCGCACCCGCGTCACGCAGCCGGGCCTCGAGTGCGAGCAGCACACCGCGTGCGTCCACGGCACCTTCGGTCGGCAGATGCACGGCGCGCAGCGCCCTGGTGTCCAGACGGGGGTTGAATCCGGGTATGTCGTGGGGATCCATCTCCTCCCACGGCTTGCCGTACTGATCGAGCGCGTCCAGCATCGCCTTGAAGTTGTCGGTGTCCAGTTCGGCGCCGATCGAGTTGAGCACGACGTGCGTGTCGGGCGCGCTCAGCAGCGGGCGTCCCGTCCGCGAGAACTTTTCGAGCTTGTCCAGCACGGCAGGCCACCGCTCGTGCGCGTTGACGCCGAGTTCGAACCGGGTACGGGCGGCGTCGGTGCGTAACGACTCCGTGGTGGTCTCGCCGAAGCAGCCCAGCATCGCGCCGGCCGCCTGGCTGGCCCCCGTCTCGCGGTGGCTGGGCCCGACCACGACGACGGAGCCCATTCCGCGCTCCATCAGTTCGTCGGCCAGGAACAGGCCGAGCGCCCCGTTGCCGACGATCACGACATCGGCTTGCGTCGGCTTTTCGGTGATTGCTTGTTCCGTCACTTTCGGAACTCCCCCTTATTGCGGGTGATGGCCCAACAAAGGCACTGAGAGGAGTGGCGCCGGCAATCGTCCGCCGGGCCACAGGGAGATGCGCACAGTATTTGTCGTGCACGGTGAAATAGCGCGGAAGTTGAAACCCAGAAGCGATCACTGGACGCGGTCAGGCGTTGATCTTCGCTGGCACCCCCGTACACGGATCGCGATCCTCGCTCCCGGGTCAGGCCGGACGCGTGGTCGCTCAATGTCCGTACCTGGCGCTGCGCCGACGCTACCTCCTCGCCGTCGCGACACGAAAGTGAAATCTGGCGGTGACAAGTGAATGGCGCGTTCTCATCGCCGGAATAGCACGCTCCCATTTACTCGATTCACCGGTGCTGATGGAGAGATTCCGAGATCATCGCGACTGAGTCCCGCCATGGCCCTTTCCGGCCACCATGTCTGTGGAGTGATGCGCCCGCCGCCCGGCGCGGAGTATCTTCCGGTGTTGTGCACGCAGGGCGTCAGGGGAAATTCACCGGCCGGTAAGAGAGGTTCCACGTTGTTAAGTGATTCCGTCGGCCCTGGACCCAGGCCGGTGATTGCCGTGGTGGGAGGGAAGCCGAAGATCCTCCGGAAGGCCCATGACCTCGGGCTGGGCGTGGTCTACATCCAGTACCAGGACGAGTACGACAGCGCCCACTGGCCGTATGTCGACCAGGCTCTGCTCGTCGACTACGCGGACACCGAGCGGGTGCTGCCCGTGGTGCGGTCGTTGTACGAGACCTTTCCGTTCCAGATGGTCATGTCGCCCTGGGAACTCGGGCTGTTACCGGCGGCGAAGATCGACAACGAGCTCGGGCTCGGCGGCAACTCCCTGGAGACGGTGGAGCTGCTGCTGGACAAGTCGAGGATGCGCCGGCATCTCAATGCGTCGGGAATCAGCCCCGTTGCCGCCGAGGTGGGCCGGACCGAGCAGGATCTGCGGGAGTTCGCGCGGGCCAACGGACTGCCGATCGTGGTGAAACCCATCGACGAGGCCGGCAGCATCGGCATCTTCCTGGTGCGCGACGAGTCGGACCTGGCGTCGGTCGTGGAACGCTTCCACGCGCTCGGCAAGCAGATCGACAAGAAGGACCTGGCGGGAGATCTCGACCGGTTCCTGATGGAGGAGTATCTGGACGGCCCCGAAATCAGCGTGGAGACGCTGAGCTTCGACGGTCGCCATGTGCTCGTGGGGATGACCGACAAGGTCTGCGTCGACTCGGGTTTCGTCGAGACCGGCCACTCCCAGCCGAGCCGTCACCCCGCTGCACTGCTGCGCGATGTCGAGGAGCTGGTGCTGAAGTTCCTGGACGCGATCGGGCTGCGCCACGGCCCGGCGCACACCGAGGTCAAGCTGACCTCTCGCGGGCCGGCGATCATCGAGTCGCACAACCGCGTGGGCGGTGACCGTATCCACGACCTGACCGAGATCGCCTACGGCATCGACATGGACCGGTATGCGCTCGGCTCGCGGTTCGGCCTGGTCGAGCCACTCCAGCAGACTCCCCAGCCGGTCGCGGGCGCGGCGATCCGCTTCTTCACACCTGCGCCGGGGCGGGTGACGGAGGTGACCGGTGCCGAGGCCATCGCCGACGACCCCGCACTGTTCGACCTCGTCATCTCGGTAGAGCCCGGAGACGAGGTACGACCGCTCACCTGGAGCGAGGACCGGGTCGGCCATGTCGTCGCCAGGGGTGCGACCGCCGAGGAGGCGATCGCCAACTGCGAGCGGCTGCTGGCGGCGGTACACATCCACACGGAGCCGATCACGTGAGCACCGAGCAGCCTGGCGTGAGCGATCCGCCGTTCCGCGAGACCGTGCGAGAGCTGCCGGCCCGTGTGTGGATCGTCAGCCTCGGCATCCTCGTCAACCGATGCGGCAACTTCCTGCCGGTGTTCATCGTCCTCTACCTGACCAGCCAGGGCTATTCACCGGGCGCCGCAGGGCTGGTGCTGGGCTCCGCCGGGCTGGGCAACGTGCTCGGCAGCGCGCTCGGCGGATACCTCGCCGACCAGCTCGGCCGGCGCTGGACCATCGCCCTGTCCGGCGGCACCACCGCGGCTCTGACGGCCGTCATCCCGATGCTGGACACCCTGGTCCTGAACATCGTCGTGGTCGGCCTGGTCGGAGCGGCGTCACAGCTCTACCGGCCGGCCGCCGCGGCCCTGCTGACCGACTCCGTGACGACCAACCAGCAGCGGGTGGCGGCCTTCGCGGTCTTCCGGTTCGCCATGAACCTCGGTGCCGCCGCCGGAGGGTTCCTCGGTGGCTGGCTGGCGGCCAACTCGTATACGGAGTTGTTCCTCGGCAACGCCGCCGCCTGTCTGCTCTTCGGCGTGATCGCGGTGCTGCTGTTGCGCGACGTGCCGCGCGGCGGGTCCGGCGAAGGCGCGGCGGACACGTCCGGAGCGACGAAGCAGGAGCAGGGCAGTTACCGGCTGGCGCTCGCCGACCGTCGCCTGCGTCGGTTCCTGCTCATGACGGTGATCGCCGAGCTGGTCTACATCCAGTCGACCGTCGGCCTGCCCCTGCACGTCACCGCCAGCGGACTGTCGGAGGCCGACTTCGGGCTGCTGATCGGCCTCAACGGTCTGCTCGTCCTCGTGTGCGAGCTGCCCATCGCCGGCCTTGTGGTGAAACGCCGGGCCGCGTATGTCCTGGCCTGGGGGAACCTGGCCACCGGGGTCGGCCTCGCGCTGACCGGCTTCGCGACGGACATGATCTGGCTCGCCGCGACCGTCGTCCTGTGGTCACTGGGCGAGATGATGTACTCCTCCGTGGCCAACGCCCACCTGGCGGGACTGTCTCCGTCCGGCATGGTCGGCCGCTACCAGGGCCTGTACGGAGCCGCCTTCACGTTGGGTACCGGCGTCGGCCCTCTCATCGGCGCCGCGATCTACGCGTACAACGAGTGGGCACTGTGGGCGGCGATCGGGGTCGCCGGTGTGATCTCCGCCCAGCTCTGCCTGCCGAGCCGCCGTGCCCCGGCTCCCGTGTCCGCCGAGGGCGACGACGGTGAGCCCTGTCAGCCCGACGGTGACTCCCGACAGCCCGACGGTGAGTCCCGTCAGCCCAGCGGCAAGACCGGGAAACCCGCCTCAGGAGCCGACGAGGCGTCCGCCTGAACATCGGTGACGGCACCGAACTCACCAACAAGGAACTGGCGTCCCTGCTCCTGGAGGCGTGCGGAGCCGGCTGGGAGTCAGTGGAGTACGTCGCCGATCAGCCGGACGTTCCGGTTGACGGCCCCGAGGTGCTGTCGGACCGGGGTATTTCGACGTCGATGCGGCCCATCACCTTCCGGGCCGCTTCGGCGAGTTCGGGCGGACCTTCCACGGTGAAGCGACAACTGAAGGTGATCAGGAAGCCGATGAGCGCCGACCATGACCAGGCCCCCATCCGGATCCGGGTGATCCGGTCATCGATCGCTTCGAAACTCGCGGCCCCTGGAGCCCATTTCGCCACCAGCGTCGCGGGGCACTCCATCAGGACGGTGCCCCAGCAGGGCCAGGCGTCCGGGGTGTCACCGCGATCGGGTTGGTTCTGGACGAAGCGGGTGATGTCCGCCTCGGGACCCTCTCGCTCGCCGAAGCGCCAGGCGGTGGGGGCCAGATGCCTGATGCGGTCGAGCCGGTAGGCATGCCAGGAGCCGCGTTGCTGATCGTAGGCCACCATGTACCAGCGCCCTGACCAGACGACGAGCCGGTGCGGTTCGGCCAGGACTTCGCTGTCCTGCATCGAGTCGAGGTCGATGGAGCGGTAGGAGAACCTCACGAGGTCACGCCGTTGAGCGGCGGTGCTCAGCTGCGCGAGCAGTGCGGGATCGACCTGGGGCGGAGCGAGCTCCCATGCGTTCTCGATCTGTTCGATGGAGAAGGTCGCGAGACGGTGGGCCAGATGAGGCGGCAGCAGCTCCCTGATGGAGTTCAGCGCACGCTTGGTGGCATCCCCCATGCCGGTCACCGAGGCCGGTGCGGTCTGGAGGGACAGCGCGATGGCGAGGGCCTGCTCGTCGTCGACTATCAGCGGCGGAAGACGTGCTCCGCGGGACAACCGGTAGTAGCCGGAGGGGCCTTTCGTCGCCGTGACCGGGTAGCCCAGCTCGCGGAGGCGGTTGATGTCGCGCCGCACGGTCCGCGGGGAGACGCCCAGCCGCTCGGCCAGCCCATCGCCGGTCCACTCCTTCTGGGTCTGCAGCAGGCTGAGGAGTTCCAACGTGCGGTTGGCGATCAAGGATTGCCCTCCGGATTGGTGTGAGTAGAGGTCAGACTGCGTCCTCTACTCCTGCCATCGTGCCACTGCGCCGGGGCGAGAGGCTCCCCGGCCGGCCCAACCATCTCGCCCTCGGCGACCGAACCGGGCGCTCTTTGCCCAACAGGACGGATACACGCAGTGTCTGACAATTCATCTCGGCCCTTACCGGCCAACCGGGACCCTTGGCTGGGCTTGTTCGCCATTTCTCTCGGTGTGTCGCTGGTGGTCGTCGACTTCACCATCGTCAACGTGGTGATGCCGCCGATCATCGACGACCTGGAGATCTCGGCCTTCGACGCCCAGTGGATCCAAGAGTCCTACGCGATCGTTCTGGCCGCTCTGCTGTTGGTGATGGGGCGTCTCTCGGACGTCGTGGGAGCCCGTCGGCTGTTCCTGATCGGGACCGTGGTCTTCGGACTGGCGAGCATCGCCGCCGCCCTGGCGCCCTCCGGGGACCTTCTGATCGCCGGCCGGTTCGCCCAGGGCGTCGGCGGCGCGATCATCATGCCGACCTCGCTCGCTCTGCTCAATATGACCTTCCGGGGGCCGGACCGGGGCAAGGCCTTCGCCATCTGGGGATCCACGATCGGAGCGGCGGCCGCGGTCGGACCGCTGCTGGGCGGCTGGCTCGCCGAGTTCTCCTGGCGGTGGGCCTTCGGCATCAACATCTTCGTCGTGGTGCTGATCCTCTCGGGCGTCATGAAGTTCGTGCCGCGGTCCCCTCGGCAACCGGGCAAGGTCGACGCCGTCGGCGGCGTGCTGTCGGTGCCCGGCCTCGGCCTTCTCGCCTTCGCACTGATCGAGGGACGCAACTACGGGTGGTGGGAGCCGCGCAAGAGCTTCGGCCCCTTCGGGGACGGGCTGGACCTGTCCGTCATCCCGGTCGCTCTGGTCGTCGCTGTGGCGAGCCTGGCGCTGTTCCTCCAGCTCCAGGTCCGGCTGACCCGGGTGGACGGCACGTCGCCGCTGATGGACACCTCGTTGTTCGGCATCAAGTCCTTCAGCACGGGCAACATCGCGACGCTGATCATCGCGTTGGCGGAGTTCGGCATGCTCGCCGTTCTGCCCCTGTGGCTTCAGTACACCCTGGGATACTCGGTGCTCCAGACCGGGCTCATCGTCTTCATCGTCGCGGTCGGCAGCTTCTTCGCCAGCGGTGCGAGTTTCGGCATGGCCGAGAAGGTCGGCCCGATCGGCCTGGTGCGCATCGGCCTGGTTCTCGAGGCCGCCGGTCTGCTGATGTTCGGCCTTCTGGCCGGCAGTGATTCGCAGTGGTGGATCATCGGAATCGCCCTGTTCCTGTACGGCATGGGCGTCGGTTTCGCCACCGCGCAGGTCACCAACGTCGTACTGGCGGACGTGCCGCCACAGCACGCCGGCCAGGGATCCGGAATCCAGAGCGCCGCGCGTCAGCTCGGTTCCGCGCTCGGCATCGCGGTTCTGACGTCGACCTTCTTCACGTCACTGGACTCCGACCTGTCGGATCGGCTTGTCCAGCAGGGCGCGCCCGCACCCGAAGCGGACAAGCTGTCGTCGGCGGTCTCCGACAGCGCGGGCGCGATGATCTCCGGGCTGAGTGAGAACCCGCAGACGGCATCGGTCGCCGACGCTGCCCGTGATGCCATGTCCCACGCGATCCAGATCAACGGCTACACCTGCGCCGCGCTGCTGGCGCTCGGCATGCTCGCGACCCTCCTCATCCCCCGGCCCAAGGCGGATGCCCAGCAGTGGGGAGAGGAACACGCTCGCAGCGCTGCCCCGGACGCCGACGCCAACGTCAACGTCGAGCAGTCCCGCACCTCTTAGGGAGCGCCGCCCGGATGGCCGTCCCAGCGGGGGCGGCCGACGGGTTCGACGATGTCCGGTACCTGGAGCGGTTGATCAGGTCCTGCCCGATGGGACCCCTTGAGCTGGACCGCTGAGGCGCGAAAGCGATGTTCCACCCGGAGATCCGTGCAGAGATCCGCACGGATCCCTGCCCATCCCGTCAGCACTCGATGATGTTGACCGCGAGCCCGCCCCGAGCCGTCTCCTTGTACTTGACGGACATGTCGGCGCCCGTCTCCTTCATGGTCTTGATGACCTTGTCGAGGGACACCTTGTGGGAGCCGTCGCCGCGCATCGCCATGCGGGCGGCCGTGACCGCCTTCACCGCGGCCATGCCGTTGCGCTCGATGCAGGGGATCTGGACGAGGCCGCCGACCGGGTCGCAGGTGAGGCCGAGGTTGTGTTCCATGCCGATCTCCGCGGCGTTCTCGACCTGCTCCGGGGAGCCGCCGAGGACCTCGGCCAGCGCGCCCGCCGCCATCGAGCAGGCCGAGCCGACCTCGCCCTGGCAGCCGACCTCGGCGCCGGAGATGGACGCGTTCTCCTTGAAGAGCATGCCGATCGCGCCCGCGGCGAGCATGAAGCGGACCACGCCCTCGTCGTCGGCGCCCGGCACGAAGTTGATGTAGTAGTGCAGGACCGCCGGGATGATGCCTGCCGCGCCGTTCGTCGGGGCGGTGACGACGCGGCCGCCCGCCGCGTTCTCCTCGTTCACGGCCATCGCGTAGAGCGTGATCCACTCCATGGCGAGCGCCTTCGGGTCGCCCTCGGAGCGCAGCTTGCGGGCCGTGTTCGCCGCCCGGCGGCGGACCTTCAGGCCGCCCGGCAGGATGCCTTCGCGCGCCATTCCCCGCGCCACGCACTCCCGCATCACCCGCCAGATCTCCAGCAGGCCCTCGCGGATCTCCTCCTCGGTGCGCCAGGCCCGCTCGTTCTCCAGCATCAGCGCCGAGATCGACAGGCCCGTCTCCTGCGTCAGGCGCAGCAGCTCGTCGCCCGTGCGGAAGGGGTACTTCAGGACCGTGTCGTCGAGCATGATCCGGTCGGCGCCGACCGCGTCCTCGTCGACGACGAAGCCGCCGCCGACCGAGTAGTACGTCTTGGACATCAGCTCCGCCCCGGACGCGTCGTACGCCCACAGCGTCATGCCGTTCGCGTGGTAGGGCAGTGCCTTACGGCGGTGCAGCACGAGGTCCTTGTCGAAGGCGAAGGCGATCTCGTGTTCGTCGAGGAGCCTGAGGCGGCCCGTCGACTTGATCTTCTCCACCCGCTCGTCGGCCGTCTCCACGTCCACGTCGCGCGGGGAGGCGCCCTCCAGGCCCAACAGCACCGCCTTGGGGGTGCCGTGGCCGTGGCCGGTGGCGCCGAGCGAGCCGTACAGCTCGGAGCGTATGGAAGCCACGGAGGGCAGCACGCCCTCGTTGTGCAGGCGGCGGGCGAACATGCGTGCCGCGCGCATCGGGCCGACCGTGTGGGAGCTGGACGGGCCGATGCCGATCGAGAACAGGTCGAAGACCGAGATGGCCACGGGGACTCCTCAATACGGGGTGGTGCAGAAGGCTTCCGCGGGGTGCCCCGCCCGCTCACTGACCAGTGTGCGGGACACCCCACGGAAAGGAACTACTTGTTCAGAACGGGATAGAGCGGGTGCTTTTCGGCCAGTGCCCTGACCCGGGCCTTGAGCGCGTCGACGTCGGCCCCCCCGAAGGGAGAAGGCGCCTTCAGCGTCTCGGCGATGACATCGGCGACCTCGGCGAAGTCCTCCGCCGCGAAGCCGCGCGTGGCCAGGGCGGGCGTGCCGATGCGCAGGCCGGAGGTGACCATCGGCGGGCGAGGGTCGTTCGGGACGGCGTTGCGGTTGACCGTGATCCCGACCTCGTGGAGACGGTCCTCGGCCTGCTGGCCGTCCAGCTCCGAGTCGCGCAGGTCGACCAGGATCAGGTGCACGTCCGTGCCACCGGAGAGTACGTTCACCCCGGCCGCACGGGCGTCGGCGGCCGTCAGCCGCTCCGCCAGGATGCGGGCGCCCTCGACCGTGCGCTGCTGACGCTCCTTGAACGCCTGCGAAGCGGCCACCTTGAACGAGACCGCCTTGGCCGCGATCACGTGCTCCAGCGGGCCGCCCTGGAAGCCGGGGAAGACGGAGGAGTTCAGCTTCTTCGCGAACTCCTTGCTGCGGGCCAGGATGATGCCGCCGCGCGGGCCGCCCAGCGTCTTGTGGGTGGTGGAGGTCACCACGTCCGCGTGCGGCACCGGGTTGGGGTGCAGGCCGGCCGCGACCAGGCCCGCGAAGTGCGCCATGTCGACCCACAGGTACGCGCCGACCTCGTCGGCGATCCGCCGGAACGCGGCGAAGTCCAGCTGCCGCGGATACGCCGACCAGCCGGCGATGATCACCTTCGGGCGGTGCTCCTTGGCCAGGCGCTCCACCTCGGCCATGTCGACAAGACCGGTCTCGGTCTCCACGTGGTAGGCGACCACGTTGAACTGCTTGCCGGAGAAGTTCAGCCGCATGCCGTGGGTGAGGTGGCCGCCGTGCGCCAGGTCCAGGCCCAGGATCGTGTCGCCGGGCTGGGCCAGCGCGAACAGCGCGGCCTGGTTGGCGGAGGCGCCCGAGTGCGGCTGCACGTTGGCGTACTCGGCGCCGAACAGCTCCTTGACCCGGTCGATGGCGATCTGCTCGGCGACGTCGACGTGCTCGCAGCCGCCGTAGTAGCGCCGGCCCGGATAGCCCTCGGCGTACTTGTTCGTCAGGACCGAACCCTGCGCCTCCATCACCGCGACCGGAGCGAAGTTCTCCGACGCGATCATCTCCAGGGTGGACTGCTGACGCTCCAGCTCGGCGTCCAGCGCGGCCGCGACCGCCGGGTCCAGCTCGTGCAGGGGCGCGTTCAGAAGCGACTTGTCAGACGTGTAAGACGTGTCAGACATAAGGGATACGGCTCCTCAGCCGGCGGTGTGGGCGGCGTACTCGTCGGCGGAGAGCAGGTCGTCCGGCTCCTGGGTGAGGCGGACCTTGAACAGCCAGCCACCCTCGAAGGGGGCGGAGTTCACCAGGGCCGGGTCGTTCACCACGTCCTCGTTGATCTCGGTGACCTCGCCGCTGACCGGGGAGTACAGGTCGGACACCGACTTGGTCGACTCCAGCTCGCCGCAGGTGTCACCCGCGGCCACGGTCGAGCCGACCTCGGGGAGCTGGGCGTAGACGACGTCACCGAGCGCGTTGGCCGCGAACTCCGTGATGCCGACCGTCGCGACGCCGTCCTCGGCGGTCGACAGCCACTCGTGCTCCTTGCTGTAGCGCAGCTGCTGGGGGTTGCTCATGGCCTGAATTCTCCTGTACGCGCGGGAGTGGTGGTGAATGGGGGACTGCTGGATACGTGGGTGATCAGCGGAAATGTGCGCAGGGTCACGCACGTACCGCTGTCAGTCTCTTCGCGTGGCGCTACTTCTGCCGCTTGTAGAACGGCAGCGCCACGACCTCGTACGGCTCGTGGCTGCCGCGGATGTCCACGCCGACGCCGGCCGTGCCCGGCGCCGAGTGCGCGGCGTCGACGTACGCCATGGCGATGGGCTTGCCCAGGGTGGGGGAGGGCGCACCGGAGGTGACCTCGCCGATGACCTCGCCGCCGGCGACGACCGGGTACCCGGCGCGCGGGACCCGACGCCCCTCGGCGACCAGGCCGACCAGGACGCGCGGCGGGTTCTGCGAGGCGCGGGCGGCGGCCTCGGTCAGCGCCTCGCGCCCGACGAAGTCGCCTTCCTTCTCGAACTTCACCACCCGGCCCAGCCCGGCGTCGAAGGGAGTGAGAGAGGTCGTCAGCTCGTTGCCGTACAGCGGCATGCCCGCCTCCAGGCGCAGCGTGTCCCGGCAGGACAGCCCGCAGGGGACCAGGCCGGCGCCCTCGCCGGCCTTGGTCAGCGCCTGCCACAGCTCGACGGCGTGCTCCGGCTTCACGAACAGCTCGAAGCCGTCCTCGCCGGTGTAGCCCGTGCGGGCGATGAGCGCGGGGACGCCGGCGACGGTGCCGGGCAGGCCGGCGTAGTACTTCAGGCCATCGAGGTCGGCGTCCGTGAGTGACTTCAGGATGCCGGGGGACTCGGGTCCCTGGACGGCGAGCAGCGCGTAGGCGTCGCGGTCGTCGCGGACCTCGGCGTCGAAGCCGGCGGATCGTTCCACCAGGGCGTCGAGCACCACCTGGGCGTTGGAGGCGTTGGCGACGACCATGTACTCGGTCTCGGAGAGCCGGTACACGATCAGGTCGTCCAGGATGCCGCCGTCGGCCTGGCAGATCATGGTGTAGCGGGCGCGGCCGACGCCGACGGAGGCGATGTTGCCGACCAGGGCGTGGTTCAGCAGAGCGGCCGCAGCGGGACCGGTCACGGTGATCTCGCCCATGTGCGAGAGGTCGAAGAGGCCGGCCTTGGTGCGTACGGCGTTGTGCTCGTCGCGCTCGGAGGCGTAGCGCAGGGGCATGTCCCAGCCGGCGAAGTCGGTCATCGTCGCGCCGAGCGAGCGATGCAGGGCATCGAGCGCGGTACGGCGCTTCTCGGAGGGGTCAGTGCTGCTCATCGGTCGGTTGTCTCCCAAGGCATGACGGGCGAGGTCGTTCCTCCCCATCTGTCATCGGAACCTGAGAGGTTCGCCGCGACCGCCACGGGGACGATCATGGTTTGCACCTTGGGTGGAGCCACGCCCGTCCGAGGACAAGGAAGCGGCCCGCTTTTCAGATGTGCCTCGCCCGCGCGGTAACGGGGCCTGAGAGATTCAAGGGAGGGACTTGCTCCTTCGGCGCCCCAGCGGTGGACTGCTGGGGACTCTCCCGCGCGGATTCAAGCGGCCGGTATGCAGTTGGCGCGGCCATCATTGCATGCCAGGCTCGTCCGCGGCAGGGCCATGTCTGTAACCGGCTTGTGGCAGGAAGCGAACGAAAATACGAGAGATCCTCTATTACCTTCTCTTTACGCTCAGTGGGGATGGGGACTCCTGACCCCGGAGGAGGACGATGACGGTGAACCGCACCACGGCGTACGCCACGACCTCGGGACTCGCGCTGCCCAAGCAGCCCGCGGCCCCCGCTGTCGAAGGCCACGCCCCGTGCCCCGCGCCCGTGGTCCGCGATCTGCGCGAGCGCTCCGGCCACAGCCCGCATGCGCTGCTCTTCGGCCCCAAGGACCTCGTCGTGATCACCGGCCTGCCCGGCAGCGGCAAGTCCACGCTGATGAAGCGGACCGTGAAGGGCCTGCGCATCGACTCCCAGGACACCCGGGACCGCTGGGACGCCCGCATGCCCGGCGTCCTCCCCTACGCCGTCTACCGCCCCCTGGTCCGCCTCGCCCACTACGCGGGACTGCGCCGCGCGCTGCGCTCCGGCAAGGGCGTCGTCGTGCACGACTGCGGTACGCAGGCCTGGGTGCGCGCCTGGCTGGCCCGCGAGGCCCGGCGCCGCGGCGGCACCCTGCATCTGCTGCTGCTCGACGTGACGCCGACCGCCGCCCTGGAGGGCCAGCGCGAGCGCGGCCGAGGCGTCTCGCGGTACGCCTTCCTGCGCCACCGCACGGCGGCGTCCCGGCTGCTGCGCGCGGCGGCGAAGGGCGATCTGCCCCAGGGCTGCGGCTCGGCGGTGCTGATCGACCGGGACGCGGCGGACGCCCTGCGCCGGATCGGCTTCGCCGGCTGACTGCTGGACAGGGACTTCTCGCCCCGGCCCAGCAGCGTTGGCGGTCGAGCCCGGCGAAGGCGACCTGGAGCAGCCCGGCGAGCTGCCCTTCGGGGCGGCATGCCGGCCGATGAAGATCGAGCCCGGCGGCGTGCCCCCTGACCACCCGGAGCCGGGGCGGGTGCGGGCCGGACCGGCCGTCTGTGGGGCCGACCGCCCGTATACCGGTGCCGGGGGGACACCCGATAGCCTTTTGAGCCACAGACGTGGTTCACAGCAGGCGGTCACACAG
Organism: Streptomyces sp. NBC_01092; assembly: GCF_045039535.1. Lineage (NCBI taxonomy): Bacteria > Bacillati > Actinomycetota > Actinomycetes > Kitasatosporales > Streptomycetaceae > Streptomyces > Streptomyces sp. NBC_01092. The sequence continues at coordinate 7,394,175 of NZ_CP108659.1, forward strand.
ATGGACTTCGCAGCGGATCTCCCCGCGGACTTCCCGGCACACCCACACCCCCATCCGCACGGCGGATGGCCCGGCAACGAACTGGAGGAGGTGCTCTCGGCCTCCCTCGGCATCCCCTCGGCCGGCGGCCGGATCATCGAGGTGCTGGGCCGCAGCTTCGTCTGGGTGCCCCTGCCGGGCGGCGGCGGCCCGCACAGCGGCCCGCTGGACCTGCCCACGGTGGAGATCGAGGGCCAGGCCTACGTCCCGGTGTTCAGCTCCGAGGAGCAGTTCCGCCAGGTCGTCGGCGCCCACATGTCGTACACCATCGCCCCCGCCGTGGAGTTCGCCCGCGGTCTGCCCCCGCAGGTGGGCATCGCCGTGAACCCGGGCGGTGTGGTCGGCGTCCCGCTGCCCCCGGCGGCGGTCGCCGACCTGTGCCGAGTGGGCCGCACCCCGCTGGACGGCCTCACCTCCGGCGGCCGCGTCAAGCTCTACGAGCCCGACTGGCAGGACGACCCGGTCGACTTCCTCGCGGCGGCGTCCGCCGAGTTCGCCGGGACCGGCGTGGTCGCGTCGGCCCGCCGCTGCCTGGCGGCGATCGAGACGGCCACCCCGGTGATGTTCATAGGCGTGGAACTCTCCCACTGGGAGGGCGACTTGCGCGCGGCCCCCATGGACGCCCTCGCCCGAGCCCTGGCCCAGGCCCCGCTCCAGTGGCCGGTCAACCTGGTCCTGATGGACGTGGCCCAGGACCCGGTGATCGAGTGGCTGCGCCAAAGGGTCCGCCCCTTCTACACGCGGGACCTCTGAGAACCTAGGGGCGCGGGGCTGTATCGACATGCGGCTCCACCGCGGGGCGCGACCGGCCACACTGAACCCGCACCAGGCAGACCACATTGAGTCCCGAGCTCTCAACGGCTCGACCAGCGGAGCGCCTAAGCTGGGAGCGAAAACCCATGTTTCCCGAAGGGGCGGTAATCGTGAGCGCGAGCGGCACAACCTCGACCGGGCAGGTCGAGCACATGCTGCGCCAGGTGACGCCCGGGCGCTACGACGCCTACGAGGCCCTCCTGCGGGCCCTCGCCACCCCCTCCGCCGGCCAGGTCTGGATGCTGCTGTGGCACGGCCAGGCCGGCTCCCCGGACGCCCAGTACGCCAACATGGAGGTCGACGGCTACGGCTACGCCCCGTGCGTCACCTCCGCCCAGGAGCTGTCGGCCAGCGGCTGGAACCGCAGCTACGAGGTGGTCGACGGAGTCGACGTGGCCCGCACCCTCTACCCGGACCACTACGGCCTCTGGCTCAACCCGCACGCCCCCGGCGGCGGCGTCGGCATCCCCTGGCTCGACCTGCGCCGGATCGCCACCGGCCTGGACCGCCAGCCCGCCGGCCCGCTGCGGCTGTCGGAGCCCGGCATCGAGATCCCGCAGTTCTACGCCCTGCTCGCGCAGAACGCCCACCGCACCCCGGCCGTCCGCTCGCTGCGCCGCGCCTGGGTGCAGCCGGCGCTCGGCGCGCCGTATCTCGCCATCGGGCTCGATGTGTACGACACCAGTCCGCCCGCGGTGGACTCGGTGCGCTCGATGATGCTCCAGTCGATCGGCGCGGTCCCGGACGGGCTGCCGGTGTCGACCGTGGCGATGTCCGACGAGGACGACCCGATCGCGATGTGGATGCGGGCGGGCGCCCGTCCGTTCTACGACCGCGAGGCGCACGCCGCGCCCGCGCAGGCCCCCGCGGGTGGTTACGGTTACCCTCCGGCACAAGGCCGTTACTGATCATCTCCGCGCTAACCTACCGTTCAGTCGGCAGCCCGACTTCGTAGGTGCGGAGGGCCGCTGACTGCGGTTTCATAGGCACATCTCCGCGCGTAGATGCGATCGGAAGGTCCCGGTCCGCCCTCATACGCCCCAAGTGGCTCGCGTCCGACGGTCGTTACCCGCTGTTCGGATAACGGAACCCCCCAGACAGCATCACGGTTGCGCATACTTTCCCGGCCAACTCTGGCAACAGATCGCCATGGCGTTGAAGACTCCCGGCAAGACACGGGCCGGTCGGTCCTGTGTACGAGTTCACTCAACCGCTACAGCGGCAACCAGGGGGGTCGGCAACCGCCGGCCGAGAGGGGTCAATCTCACTGTGACCGCACCGATCGAGACAACGGGCGCGGAGGCCGGAGCGCAGCCCGAGGCCGTGCTCTCCGGCGTCAAGAAGAGCCAGATCGAGGGGCGCTCGCTCACCCAGATCGCCTGGATGCGTTTCAAGCGGGACAAGGTGGCGATGGCCGGAGGCGTGGTCGTCTTCTGTCTCGTACTGATGGCGGTGCTTTCCAAGCCGATCCTCTGGGTATTCGACCTCGACCCCAATGGGTTCAACCAGGACCTGATCGACCCGGCCCTGCTCGCCCCCAAGGGCGGCTGGGGCGGGATGAGTTGGGACCACCCGCTGGGCATCGACCCCCAGTACGGCCGCGACATGCTCGCCCGCATCATCGACGGCTCCTGGGTGTCGCTGCTGGTCGCCGGAGGTGCCACGGTCGTGTCCGTGGCCATCGGCACCGTGCTCGGCGTGATCGCCGGGTACTACGGCGGCTGGATCGACAGCATCATCAGCAGGCTGATGGACACCTTCCTGGCGTTCCCGCTGCTGCTGTTCGCGATCTCCATCTCGGCCTCCGTCCAGGACGGTTTCTTCGGGCTCGAAGGACTTCCGCTGCGCATCTGCGTGCTGATCTTCGTGATCGGCTTCTTCAGCTGGCCGTACATCGGCCGCATCGTGCGCGCGCAGACCATGACCCTGCGCAGGCGGGAGTTCATCGAGGCCTCCACGAGCCTGGGCGCACGCGGGCCGTACATCCTGTTCCGCGAGTTGCTCCCCAATCTCGTCGCGCCGATCCTCGTCTACTCGACGCTGATCATCCCGACGAACATTCTCTTCGAGGCCGCGCTGAGCTTCCTCGGAGTCGGCATCGCCCCGCCGCAGGCCTCATGGGGCGGCATGCTCAGCAACGCTGTCGATCTGTACACAGCAGATCCGCAGTACATGTTCGTGCCCGGATTGGCGATCTTCATCACCGTCCTGGCCTTCAACCTGCTGGGTGACGGGCTGCGTGACGCCCTCGACCCTCGCAGCAAGTGATCCATCGATAGAGGGGGCTTTCCTCAGGTGAAGACGAGAAGGGTGACCGCCGCAATGGCGTCGGTCCTGGCGCTCTCGCTGGGTGCTGCCGCATGTGGTGGCGGAGATGACAACGACGGCAGCGGCGGAGGCAGCGGCAAGAAGGACGCCGCTCTGTCCTCCATCGTCAACGCGTCCACGAAGAAGGGGGGCACGGTCACGTACGAGCACTCGGACGTGCCGGACTCCCTTGACCCGGGCAACACGTACTACGGCTGGGTGCAGAACTTCTCCCGCCTCTACGCGCGTGCGCTCACCAGCTTCAAGCCGGCTGCCGGCAAGGAAGGCCTGGAGGTCGTCCCGGACCTGGCGGAGTCCCTCGGCACCGCCAGCGCCGACGCCAAGACGTGGACGTACAAGCTCCGCAAGGGTCTGAAGTACCAGGACGGTACGCCGATCACGTCCAAGGACGTGAAGTACGCCATCGAGCGCTCCAACTTCGCGCCCGAGGCCCTGTCCAACGGCCCGACGTACTTCAAGGCGTACCTTGAGGGCGGCGACAAGTACAAGGGTCCCTACAAGGACAAGTCCGCGGACGGCATCAAGTCCATCGAGACGCCGGACGACACCACGATCGTCTTCAAGTTGAAGCAGCCGTTCGCCGACTTCGACTACCTGGCGACGTTCTCGCAGACGGCTCCGGTGCCGCAGGCCAAGGACACGGGCGCCAAGTACGTCCAGAACATCGTGTCCTCCGGCCCGTACCAGTTCGAGTCGTACGAGGAAGGCCGTGCCGCCACCCTCGTCCGCAACAAGAACTGGGACGCCAAGACGGACCCGATCCGCAAGGCGCTGCCGGACAAGATCTCGATCAAGTTCAAGGTCAACCCGGTGACGGTCGACAACGACCTGCTCGCCGACAAGATCACGGCCGACGCGGCGGGCACCGGTGTCCAGCCGCAGACGCAGCCGAAGGTCCTGCAGGGCAAGAACGCCGCCATGACCGACAACTCGTACGCCGGTGCGACGCAGTACATCGCGCTGAACGTCAACGTGGCGCCGTTCGACAACATCGACTGCCGCAAGGCGGTCCAGTGGGGCCTCGACAAGCAGTCGGTCCTCGACGCCATGGGCGGCACGCCCAAGGGTGACGTGGCCACCACGCTGCTGCCGCCGTCGGTCAACGGCTACGCCAAGTTCGACACCTACGCGACCGAGGGTCACAAGGGCAACGTGGCCAAGGCCAAGGAAGCGCTGAAGGCGTGTGGCAAGCCCAACGGCTTCGACACGATCCTGACCGCTCGCTCCGACCGCCCCGCCGAGGTGGCGCAGGCCACTGCCGTCCAGGCGTCGCTGAAGAAGATCGGCGTCAACGTCGAGATCAAGCAGTTCCCCTCCGGCAAGTACTTCACCAACTTCGCCGGTGTCCCGACCTACGTCCACGAGCACAAGCTCGGCATGCTCTCCATGGCGTGGGGTGCTGACTGGCCGACCGGGTACGGCTTCCTCGACCAGGTCATCAACGGCTCCGCCATCAAGCCCTCGGGCGGCACCAACCTGATGGAGCTGAACGACCCGAAGATCAACAAGGCCCTGACGGACGCGATCGCCAACACCGACGACGCGGCCCGCACCAAGGCCTGGGGCGACATCGACAAGATGGTTCTCGACAACGCCTCGGTCGTCCCGATCATCTACCGCAAGAACCTGCTGCTCCGGCCGGAGTCCGCGGCCAACGTCACGGTCACGCAGGCCTACCTCGGCATGTACGACTACCTGCTGATGAGCTCCACCAAGTAGTAACCCGCAGGCCGGAACCCTGAAAGGCAGGTGAAGGTACCGGGTGGCCGCGGCGGCCACAAACCGCCGCGGCCACCCGGAGCCGTACAGCTGTGGCTGCGTACATCATCCGACGCGTCTTTGGCGCAGTGCTGTTGCTGCTGGTGGTCAGCGCAGTCACCTTCGCGATCTTCTTCCTGGTGCCACGCCTCGGTGGCCAGACCGCCGATCAGCTGGCCACGCAGTACGTCGGTAAGGACGCCAACCCCGAGTCCATCGCCGCCGTCAAGCAGAACCTCGGGCTGGACCAGCCCATCGCCGTCCAGTACTGGGACTACATCAAGGGTCTCGTGGTGGGCGCCGACTACAAGTTCGGCCCCGAGGCGACCCACTGCGGCGCCCCCTGCTTCGGCTACTCCTTCAAGAGCCATGTCGAGGTGTGGCCCCAGCTGACGGAGCGGATTCCGGTCTCCTTCTCGCTGGCCATCGGCGCGGCCGTGATCTGGGTGATCACCGGTGTCACCATCGGCGTCATCTCCGCGCTGCGCAAGGGCAGCCCGATCGACCGCATCTCGATGTTCATCGCGCTCGCCGGCGTCTCCCTGCCGATCTTCTTCACCGGCCAGCTGCTGAACGCGATCTTCGTCTACGAAGTCCCGGTCTGGGACAGCATCGAGTACGTACCGTTCACCGAGAACCCCGCCGACTGGGCCTGGCATCTGATCCTGCCCTGGGTCAGCCTCGCCTTCCTCTTCTCCGCGCTCTACGCCCGACTCACCCGGGCGGGCATGCTGGAGACGATGGGCGAGGACTACATCCGCACGGCCAGAGCCAAGGGCCTCAAGGAGACGACGGTCGTCACCAAGCACGGCCTGCGCGCCGCGCTGACCCCCATCGTCACCATCTTCGGCATGGACTTCGGCACCCTGGTAGGCACCGCCGTGCTCACCGAGACCGTTTTCTCCCTGCAGGGCATCGGTGCCTACGCGGTCCAGTCCATCAAGGACAACGACCTGCCCATCGTCATGGGCGTGACGCTGGTCGCCGCGTTCTTCATCGTCTTCTGCAATCTCGTCGTCGACCTGGTGTACGCAGCCATCGACCCCCGGGTGAGGTACTCGTGAGCAAGCTCGAGAAAGCGGCGCTCGGCGAACCCGCCGCAGCCGCCCCGTCCGACACGGACGACGCCTTCCTTTCGGTACGTGATCTGCGTATCCACTTCAACACGGACGACGGCCTGGTCAAGTCCGTCGACGGCGTCAGCTTCGACGTGCGGCGGGGCAAGACCCTGGGCATCGTCGGCGAGTCCGGCTCCGGCAAGTCCGTCACCTCGCTCGGCGTGATGGGCCTGCACCGCTCGGCCAACGCCAAGGTCACCGGCGAAGTCTGGCTGGACGGCCAGGAGTTGATCGCCGCCGACCCCGACGACGTACGCCGGCTGCGCGGCCGCAAGATGGCGATGATCTTCCAGGATCCGCTGTCCGCGATGCACCCGTACTACTCGGTGGGCCAGCAGATCATCGAGGCGTACCGGGTCCACCACAAGGTCAGCAAGAAGGAGGCCCGCAAGCGGGCCGTCGAGATGCTGGACCGGGTGGGGATTCCCGAGCCCGACAAGCGCGTCGACGGCTACCCGCACGAGTTCTCCGGCGGTATGCGCCAGCGCGCCATGATCGCCATGGCGCTGGTGAACAACCCCGAGCTGCTCATCGCCGACGAGCCGACCACCGCCCTGGACGTCACCGTGCAGGCGCAGATCCTCGACCTGATCCGGGATCTGCAGAAGGAGTTCGGCTCCGCGGTCATCATGATCACGCACGACCTCGGTGTCGTCGCGGAGATGGCCGACGACCTGCTGGTGATGTACGGCGGCCGGCCCGTGGAGCGCGGCCCCGCCGACTCCGTCTTCTCCGAGCCCCGCCACCCCTACACCTGGGGCCTGCTCGGCTCGATGCCGCGCCTGGACCGCGAGGACACCGACCGCCTCATCCCGATCAAGGGGTCCCCGCCCTCTCTGATCAACGTCCCGTCGGGCTGTGCCTTCAACCCGCGCTGCCCGTACGCCGACATCCCGAAGGACAACGTCACCCGCACGGTCCGCCCCGAGCTGACCGAGGTCGGCGAGCGGCACTGGGCCGCCTGCCACATGGGCCAGGAGCAGCGGGAGCGGATCTGGACCGAAGAGATTGCGCCGAAGCTGTGAGCGACGAAAAAGCGGTGAGCATCCCGAAACAGAGCGGTCCGCCCCTGACCGAGGACAGTGCCGGCGACGGCGAGGTCCTGCTGAAGGTGACCGGTCTGAAGAAGCACTTCCCGATCCGCAAGGGCCTGCTCCAGCGGCAGACCGGCGCGGTCCGGGCGGTCGACGGCATCGACTTCGAGGTGCGCAAGGGCGAGACGCTGGGCGTCGTCGGTGAGTCGGGCTGCGGCAAGTCGACGATGGGCCGGCTGATCACCCGGCTGCTCGAACCGACCGGCGGCTCGGTGGAGTTCGCGGGCCGGGACATCACGCACCTCGGCGTCGGGCAGATGCGCCCGATGCGCCGTGACGTGCAGATGATCTTCCAGGACCCGTACTCCTCGCTGAACCCCCGGCACACCATCGGCACGATCGTCGGCGCCCCCTTCAAGCTCCAGGGCGTCGCTCCCGAGGGCGGCATCAAGAAGGAGGTCCAGCGACTGCTGTCGGTGGTCGGCCTCAACCCCGAGCACTACAACCGCTATCCGCACGAGTTCTCCGGCGGCCAGCGTCAGCGCATCGGCATCGCGCGCGCCCTCGCGCTCAACCCCAAGCTGGTCGTGGCCGACGAGCCCGTCTCCGCCCTGGACGTGTCGATCCAGGCGCAGGTGGTGAACCTGCTGGACGACCTCCAGGAGGAGCTCGGCCTCACGTACGTGATCATCGCCCACGACCTGTCCGTCGTACGGCATGTCTCGGACCGCATCGCGGTGATGTACCTCGGCAAGATCGTCGAGCTCGCCGACCGTGAGTCGCTGTACAAGGCGCCGATGCACCCGTACACCAAGGCCCTGCTGTCGGCGGTGCCGATCCCGGACCCCAAGCGTCGGGGCGTCAAGAGCGAGCGCATCCTGCTGCGCGGCGACGTGCCCTCGCCGATCTCCCCGCCGAGCGGCTGCCGCTTCCACACGCGGTGCTGGAAGGCGACGGAGATCTGCCGGACGACGGAGCCGCCGCTGCTGCAGCTGCGGCCCGGGCAGCAGGTGGCGTGCCACCACCCCGAGAACTTCGAGGACCAGCAGCCGCAGGACACCGTCCTGCTGACCGTGGCCAAGGAGGCGGCGGAGCTGGTGGCCGACGAGGTGCTCGCGGAGTCGGCGGCCACTTCGGCCACGGCGGAGGTGACGGAGGCGGAACCCGAGGGTGCCGTGTCCGACGAAGCCACGGAGGAGACGGCGGCCACGTCCGAGAACGAGGCCGAGGCGTCTTCCGCCGAAACCACCGAGAAGTAACCCAAGCCGGGCCCCCGCCTTCCTTTGCAAGGCGGGGGCCCGGTGCTGGGTGAGAATGTACGGGTGCTCCATCAACTGTTCAGCCCGTCCGTCCAGCACACGCTCGACCTGATCGGCATCTTCGTCTTCGCGATCTCCGGCGCCCTGCTGGCCGTTCGCAAGAACTTCGACGTCTTCGGCATCGCCGTCCTCGCCGAGGTCACCGCCCTGGGCGGCGGACTGTTCCGGGACGTGGTCATCGGCGCCGTGCCGCCGGCCGCCTTCACGGACCTGGGGTACTTCCTCACCCCGCTGCTCGCCGCGCTCCTGGTCTTCTTCCTCCACCCGCACGTGGAGCGCATCCAGACCGGCGTGAACGTCTTCGACGCGGCGGGCCTCGGCCTGTTCTGCGTCGCGGGGACGACGAAGGCGTACGACTACGGCCTCAACCTCACCGCCTCCGTCGCCCTGGGCCTCGCGACCGCCGTGGGCGGCGGTGTGCTGCGTGACGTCCTGGCCAACGAGGTCCCGTCACTGCTGCGCTGGGACCGTGACCTGTACGCGGTGCCTGCGATCGTCGGCGCCACGATGACCGTCCTGTGCATCCACTACGACGCCCTGACCCCGCTCACCAGCACGCTCGCGGCGATCACGGCCTTCGTACTGCGTCTGCTGGCGATGAGGTTCCACTGGCGAGCTCCGCGTGCCTGGAACCGTCGGTCGACGGTGCGAGAGGAGTAGTACCGCCGGAGCCCGAGCCCGGCGCCGTACGGGCCCGGTGCGGACCCCCCATCACCTCGCTCAGCCAGCGGAACGCCGGGACGACCTGCGGCTTCCACAGCGCCATGGTGTGGCCGCCGGCGCTGCTCGGGACGAACACGACGTCCACCCGCGTCGGCGCCTTCGCGATCCGCTTGAGGGCCATGGCCGCCTCGTACCCGTCGTTCGGCTGACCGGACATGTACAGGGCGATGCGCGGCGGGACAGGGGCGTTCTTGAGGAGCACGTACGGGTTGTTCGCGTTCCGCAGGGCCGGGGACTTGCCGGCCAGCGACTGGGGTACGGCGACGGGGTCGTTGTAGCCGGACATGCTGACCGCGGCCCGGTAGCGGTCGGGGTGGGCGACGGCCAGCTTGGCCGCGCAGTGCGCGCCCGCCGAGTACCCGGCGACCGCCCAGCCGTCCGGCGCGGCCTGGGCCCGGAAGTTGTCCATGACCATCTTCGGCACGTCGAGGCTGATCCAGCTGTCGGCGTTGACCTTGCCCGCGATGTTCGCGCAGCCGGTGTCCTTGCCGGGCAGCAGCGTGGTGCGCGGCGAGACGATGATGAACGGCTCGATCTGCCCGCTGCGCATGAGCGGCGCCAGCTGCTGGGGCGCGTCCATGGTGCCGTACCACGCCTTCGACGAGCCCGGATAGCCCGGCAGCACCTCGACCACCGGGAACCTGTGGTTGCGGTAGGCGGGCTCGTGGTACTGCGGCGGCAGCCAGACGTTGACCTCGGCGTGCACCCCGGACACCCGGCCCTTGAGCTGCGTGACGAGCACGCCGCCCTCCGCGCGCATGCCCGGACCCTTGCCCGGCTTGAAGGTCTGCCGGACCTTGGGCAGCTTCTCCAGGGCGATCCCGCCGGTGCCGCTCGCGCCGAGGTCGGCGGCCTCGTGCACATGGTCGCTGGTGCCGAGCAGGTCGCCCCAGTTGTCGTACAGCTGATTGGAGTTGTTGACCATCGTGAAGACCAGGGCGACGGCCGTGCCCTGGGCGAACAGCACCATCAGCACCCGGGCGGCGGCCCGCACCACCTGGGGTCCGCGCACCCGTGACCAGAAGATCAGGGGGAGGACGACGGCGACGACGCACAGCGCGACAAGCGTGTAGAGGAACGTGGTCCCGGTGAGACTCATGTCCTGATAGAGGGGGAGATCGGGCTTCGGGTTTCGGGCGAGCCGGACACTTACCGAAAAGTTGGCCACGTCTCGCCAGATTCCAAAGCTACCGCTTAGTAGTTAGCTGTTGTACCGTTCATCCATGCCAGAAGCAGCCTCTGCCCCGACGGCCCCGCGGGCCACCATCGGCGACAGCGAGTTCGACCGCGACACCGAGCTCACCCGCCGCGAACCCGGCGTCTACGACATCGACCTCTCCGCCGGCTGGACCATCATCAGCGCCGTCAACGGCGGCTATCTGCTGGCAGTCCTCGGCCGCGCCCTCGCGGACGCCCTGCCGCACGGCGACCCGTTCACGATCTCCGCGCACTACCTCACCGCCTCCCAGCCGGGCCCGGCGGTCGTCCGCACGGATGTGGTGCGCACGGGCCGGACCCTGTCCACCGGCCAGGCCTCGCTCTTCCAGTACGACGAGCAGGGCCGCGAGGTCGAGCGGATCCGCGTCCTCGCCTCCTACGGCGACCTGGACTCCCTGCCCGACGACGTCCGTACGACGGCCAAGCCGCCCGTGATCCCGCCGATGGATCACTGCTTCGGCCCCGAGGACGGTCCCGCGCCCGTCTCCGGCAGCTCGGCCATCGCCGACCGCCTGATGCTCAAGCTCGACCCGTCCACCCTGGGCTGGGCACTCGGGCAGCCCTCCGGCAAGGGCGAGATGAGGGCCTGGTTCGGCCTGGCCGACGGCCGCGAAGCCGACCCCTTCTCCCTGCTCCTCGCGGTGGACGCGCTGCCGCCGACCGCCTTCGAGATCGGCATCTCCGGCTGGGTCCCCACGGTCGAGCTGACGGTCCACATACGCTGCCGCCCGGCCCCGGGCCCCCTGCGGGTGTCGATCACGACCCGCAATCTCGCGGGCGGCTTCCTGGAGGAGGACGCGGAGGTCTGGGACAGTGCGGACCGACTGGTGGCTCAGTCGAGGCAGCTGGCACGGGTGAGGCTCGGCGGCGCCGGGAGCTGACGGCTCCGACTTGAGTCTTACTTTGCCGCGCGCACAGGCCGTCGACAGCAGGCCCCCAAGGAAGCCCTAAGCGCCGTTGGTTGAGTCCAGCCCAAGGACTTCCTCATCTTCCATGGAGCTGTTTCTCATGAAGCGTGCGCGTCTCCTCCCCGCCGTGGCCCTGCTGGCGCTCTCGCCCCTGGCCCTGGCGGCCTGCGGGTCCGGCGACTCGTCGTCGACGTCGAACGGCGGCAACTCCGGACAGCAGCAGTCGTGCCAACAGCCGTCGGGCGCGCCCTCGGGCATGCCGAGCGGGGCGCCGTCCGGTGCGCCTTCGGCCGGTGCCTCCGGTGCGCCGTCAGGTGCCCCCAGCGGTGCCCCCAGCGGCGCTCCGGGCGGGGGGCAGGGCGGTCCCGGTGGGGGACAGGGCGGCTGCGGGGGCGGTCCGGGCGGAGGTCAGGGCGGCGGGGCGGCGCCCAGCGGTGCCCCGAGCGGCGCGCCCAGCGCGGCGGCTTCGGCGACCAAGAGCTGACGTACGACACCGTACGAAGCCGAAACGCAGCCGAACGAAGCCGAACGGCGAGGGCGGCACTCCCGGTGACCGGGGGTGCCGCCCTCTTCCTGTTTGCGGTGCTCAGTCCAGCCAGTGCTCCCGGCCGATGCTTATCAGTCGCATCCGGCGGTTCGCGGCCCGCGTGACGCGGCGCCGCTCCTCCTGCGGCGCCTCCAGGACGTCCAGGAACAGCGAGGCGGTGATCAGCATCTGGTCGACGTAGAGGTTGGCCAGCATGAGGAGGTCGTCGTCGTTCCAGCCCTCGGAGATCGGGTCCTTGGCGAGCGCGACCTTCACCTCGTCGGCGAACCGGGCCAGTTGGTCCTGGATCGCCTCCCGCACGGACTGCACGCCGCCGTGCCGCTCGCGGGCGATGAAGCGGACGTGCGCCGGATGCGTCTCGACGTGGCGGGCGATCAGGTCGACGGCACGCTCCACGCGTTGGTCGCTCTCGCCGGCCGAGGACACGATCGTGCGGATCATCGGGTGCAGGCTCCCCAGCGCCTCCTCGACGAGGGCGACGCCGAGGTCGGCGGTGGAGCGGAAGTGCCGGTAGAAGGCGGTCGGGGCGACGCCTACGGCGCGGGTGACCTCGCGCAGGCCCAGGCTGCTCAGGCTCTGCTCCTCCAGCAGTGCCAACGCCGCGTCCAGCAGCGCCTGGCGGGTTTTCTGTTTCTGGGCCTGCCGAAGGCCGAGGGTGTGACTCATGCCATGCAGTTAACAACTGTTCTCTGGAATTGAAAAGCCGTGTGGCGCGCTAGACTTGGAGTCAGTGAACAACTGTTACTACAACTGTTCACCGAAACGTAACGAGAGAGATCGTCACGCGAGATCTCGGAGGGGGATCCGACCCATGCTGTTCCTCGTCGCCGCGCTCCTGCTGCTGGGCGTGATGCTGGGCGCCGTCGCCCACGCACCGCTCGCCTTCACCGTCGTCGCCGCCGCTGTGATCGCCGTCTGGCTGGCCGTCTTCGCCGCCCGCGAGCGTCACGCCCGCCGCAACTGACTCCATCCACCGGACCGAACCGACACCTCGGGAGCTGACACCCATGCAACTCACCGCACCGGCCACCGCCCGCCCCGGCACCCGCACCCGCGACGCCGACGGCATGGCCGTGGCGTCCTTCATCCTCGGCCTCCTCGGGCTGCTGGTCTTCAACGTCTTCCTCGGCCCGACCGCGATCGTCCTGGCCGCCGCGTCCCTCTGGCGGGGCACCGGCCGCAAGGGCCGGGCGTACCTGGGCATGGGGTTGGGGGTTGCCGACCTGCTCGTCCTGCTGGCGTTCATGCAGATGGACAGCACGCTGTCGTGGAGCTTCTGACAGTCGCCGGGGGCAGGGCCCCGAGCTTGCGGCAGGCGGCCAGGGACGAGCCGCAGCCGCGAGCCGAGCGCGCTGAAGCATCCGCGAAGCATCCCCGTCAGCAGCCGTTCCGCAAGGGGCCTTGACGCCAGGTCCCCTATCGGCGCCCCTTAGACTCGTGGTCACCATGGCTTACCTCGACCACGCCGCGACGACTCCCATGCTCCCGGAGGCGGCAGAGGCGCTGACCGCCCAGCTGAGCGTCACCGGCAACGCCTCCTCCCTCCACGCATCCGGCCGCCGCGCGAGGCGCACCGTCGAGGAGGCCCGCGAGACCCTCGCGGAAGCGCTCGGCGCCCGCCCCAGCGAGGTCGTCTTCACCTCCGGCGGCACCGAGGCCGACAACCTCGCGGTCAAGGGCCTTTACTGGTCCCGCCGCGACGCCGACCCGGAAAGGGCCCGCACGCGCGTCCTCGCCAGCCCCGTCGAACACCACGCCGTCCTCGACGCCGTCCACTGGCTCGGCGAGCACGAGGGCGCCACGATCGAGTACCTCCCGGTCGACTCCCACGGACGCGTCCACCCCGACGCCCTGCGCGAAGCCATCGCCCGCGACCCCCACGACGTCGCCCTGGCCACCGTGATGTGGGCCAACAACGAGATCGGCACGATCATGCCGATCCGTGAACTGGCCGACGTGGCAAGGGAGTTCGACGTCCCCCTGCATGCGGACGCCGTCCAGGCCTTCGGTCAGGTCCCCGTCGACTTCGCCGCCTCCGGCCTCGCCGCGATGACCGTCTCCGGCCACAAGATCGGCGGCCCGTACGGCATCGGCGCGCTGCTCCTGGGCCGCGACCGCACCCCCGTCCCCGTCCTGCACGGCGGCGGCCAGGAACGCCACGTCCGCTCCGGCACGCTCGACGTGCCCGCCATCGCCTCCTTCTCGGTCGCCGGCCGCCTCGCCGCCGAGCAGCGCGAGTGGTTCGACCGCGAGATCGGCGCCCTGCGCGACGCCCTGGTCGGCGCGGTCCGTACGGCCGTCCCGGACGCGATCCTCGGCGGCGACCCGGCACCCGGCGGCCGCCTCCCCGCCAACGCCCACTTCACCTTCCCCGGCTGCGAGGGCGACTCCCTGCTCCTGCTGCTGGACGCCCAGGGCATCGAGTGCTCCACCGGCTCCGCCTGCACGGCGGGCGTCGCCCAGCCCAGCCACGTCCTGCTGGCCACCGGCACCGACCCCGACCTGGCCCGCGGCACCCTGCGCTTCTCCCTCGGCCACACCTCCACGGAGGCCGACGTCGAGGCGGTCGCCAAGGCGATCGGCCCGGCGGTGGAACGCGCGCGGGCGGCCGGCCTAACGTAAACCGGCCGGCCTGACGTAGGGCGGCCGGCCTGACGTAGGGCGGCTACGCCTTCGCCTTCGCCGTACGAGCCGCCCGCACCAGCTTCATGTACCGGTCCCAGTCCCAGTGCTCCCCGGGGTCGGTGTGGTCCGTGCCCGGCACTTCCACGTGCCCGATGATGTGCTCGCGGTCGACGGGGATGTCGTAGCGCGCGCATATCCGGGCCGTCAGACGCGCCGAGGCCTCGTACATCTCGTCCGTGAGGTCCTGCGGGCGCTCCACGAAGCCCTCGTGCTCGATGCCGACGCTGCGCTCGTTGTAGTCGCGGTTGCCCGCGTGGTACGCCACGTCCAGCTCGCGGATCATCTGTGTGACGTGGCCGTCCTTGCGGACGATGTAGTGCGCGGCCGCCCCGTGCTCCGGGTCCTGGAAGACCTTCACCGCGCTGGCGAAGCTGCCCTGGGTGACATGGATGATCACCATGTCTATGCCGTAGTCGTCGGGCCGGTCCGCCCGCCGCCAGTTCGCGTCCGACGCCGCCACCCACCGCGCCCCGGCGAAGTCGACCTCGCCCTCCTTGCGCGGCTTCTCCACGCCCGGCACCCGCCACCACAGGCGCGCCAGCTCGTCGCGGGCCAGCACGGCAGTGCCCAGTGCGGCCGCCGTCCCCCCGATGAGCAACGCACGACGCCCGACCTTCCGGTCGCCGTCCTTCGAAGCCTTCCGCTGTCCCATGTGATCGTCAACGGATACTCGGGGGCCCTGGTTCCCGCGCCCCCTTACCCTGGAAGGGTTATGACTGACACCGCGCAGCCCTCCCGCCCCCTCCGCGTCCTCGCCGCCATGTCCGGCGGGGTCGACTCCGCCGTCGCCGCCGCCCGCGCCGCCGAGGCGGGGCACGACGTGACCGGCGTCCACCTCGCCCTCTCCGCGAACCCCCAATCCTTCCGCACGGGCGCGCGGGGCTGTTGCACCATCGAGGACTCCCGCGACGCCCGCCGCGCCGCCGACGTCATCGGCATCCCGTTCTACGTGTGGGACCTCGCCGACCGCTTCCGCGAGGACGTGGTCGAGGACTTCATCGCCGAGTACGAGGCCGGCCGCACCCCGAACCCCTGCCTGCGCTGCAACGAGAAGATCAAGTTCGCGGCCCTGCTCGACAAGGCGCTGGCCCTCGGCTTCGACGCGGTCTGCACCGGCCACTACGCCACGGTCGTGCTGGGCGAGGACGGCACGCGCGAGCTGCACCGCGCCTCCGACATGGCCAAGGACCAGTCGTACGTCCTCGGTGTCCTGGACGAGAAGCAGCTGGCGCACGCGATGTTCCCGCTCGGCGACACCCTGACGACCAAGGACGAGATCCGCGCGGAGGCCGAGCGCAGGGGCCTCGCGGTCGCGAAGAAGCCCGACTCGCACGACATCTGCTTCATCGCCGACGGCGACACCCAGGGCTTCCTGGCAGGCCGCCTCGGCAAGGCGGAGGGCGACATCGTCGACGAGGCGGGAGACAAGCTCGGCACCCACGACGGGGCGTTCGGCTTCACCATCGGCCAGCGCAAGGGCCTGCGCATCGGCACCCCGGCCTCCGACGGCAAGCCGCGCTACGTCCTCGACATCTCGCCGGTGAACAACACGGTGACGGTCGGCCCGGCGGCCTCCCTCGACGTGAGCGCCCTCACCGCGATCAAGCCCCGCTGGTGCGGCGCCGCCCCGACCGGGCCCGGCACCTACACCGCCCAGCTGCGCGCCCACGGCGGCGAGACCGAGGTGAGCGCCGAGATGGTCGACGGCGCCCTGGAGGTCACCTTCACCGAGCCGGTCCGTGGCGTGGCCCCCGGCCAGGCGATCGTCCTGTACGACGGCACGCGCGTGGTGGGCTCGGCGACGATCGCGTCGACGGTGCGGGCGACGCCGACGGCTGTCTGAGACGGGGCTCCCGGGCTGGGCCGAATTCCGGGCACACGCGTGTGCCCGTCCCCCGCCCCGATCACGCCCCGAAGAACTCCGCCAGCACCGGCCCGAGAACGTCCGGATCCACCATGTGGGTCTGCCCCTCCAGGCTCCGGTACGTCCCCTCGGGCACGCTCTGCGCGACCGTCCGCGTCGCCTCGCGCATCCACGCGGGGCTCGCGCTGCCCGCGACGGCCAGCACCGGCGCCGTGATCGAGGCGAGCCGGTCCAGGGGCACCAGACCGTCGCCCATGACGGCGTCGTCGTAGGCCAGGCTCGGCGCGATCGTCTCCATGCCGGCCCACATGGGGGACTGGCGGGCGCCCTGGATCATCTGCTCGGCCATCCCCGTCAGCCGCAGGAACAGCTCGACGGCATCCCCACGCCGGCCCTCGTCGAGCGCCTCGGTCAGCCGCTCGGTGTACTCGGCGCGCTCGCGCGCACCGCCCTCGTAGACGGCGAACGGCACCTCGTAGACCGCGACCTGGCGCACCGGCAGCCCGCTCGCCGCCGCCCGCAGCACCAGCGCGCCGCCCGAGGAGGTGCCGTACAGCGCCGCCTCGCCGCCCACCGCGTCGATCAGCGCGGCCAGGTCCTCGACCTCGCGCTCCACCGCGTACGGCGACTCCTCGCCGCTCTGGCCGCGTCCACGCCGGTCGTACACGACGACCCGGAACCGCTCCGACAGGGGCACGGCCAACGGCGCCACCGTGCCCCCGGTCGACATCGCACCACTGACGAGGATCACCGCCGGGCCGTCACCGCTGGTCTCGTACGCGATCGACGTCCCGTCGGCTGAATTGGTGTGCTTGTCCATGTCTGTGGAGATTGCCGTACGGCGCGGAACTAATCGTTCACGACACTTCGACTTCGTAGAAGCAGAGGTGGTCCTTGATCTCGGAAACGTCCGGCTTCGGGTCCGGGTACGACCAGACGAGGTCCGCCGCGTCCGGCAGTGACCAGTAGGAGGCCGTTCCCTTGAAGGGGCAGTAGGTGTGGGTGTCGGAGGGGGTCAGCAGCTCCAGTCGTACGTCCTCGGCGGGGAAGTAGTAGCGCACGGGACAGCCCGTCTCCCGCAGGGCCAGGGCCCGCTCGCTCTCCGCGAGGACCTGGCCGCCGTGAACGGCCCGCACGCGTCGTGTGTCCTGCTCGATCGTGATCGTGTGTCCATCAGCCATACCCGGAAAAGCACTCGCGGGGGCCGGGTTCTTCCCGCGTACGGTGGCTGCATGCGAATCTGCGTCTTCCTCTCCGCCGCCGACCTCGACGACCGTTACACGCGCCCCGCGCGCGAGTTCGCGAAACTGCTGGGCAAGGGCGGGCACACGCTCGTGTGGGGCGGTTCCGACGTCGGGCTGATGAAGGTCGTCGCGGACGGCGTGCAGGAGGCGGGCGGACGGCTCGTCGGGGTCTCCGTGGAGTTCCTGGCCGCCAAGGTCCGCCCGGGCGTGGACGAGATGGTGATCGCCAAGGACCTCGCCGAGCGCAAGAGGCTGCTGCTGGACAAGGCCGACGCCGTGGTGATCATGGTCGGCGGCACGGGCACCCTCGACGAGGCCACCGAGATCCTGGAGCTGAAGAAGCACGGCCACACGGACAAGCCGGTGGTCCTGCTCAACACCGCCGGCTTCTACGACGGCCTTCAGGAGCAGTTCCGCCGCATGGAGGACGAGGGCTTCCTGCCCCGCCCGCTGGCCGACCTGGTGTTCTTCGCGCAGGAGCCGATGGGGGCGCTGGCGTACCTGGAGGAGAGCCGGGGCGCGGAGTGAACGGGCACTGATGCGAGCATGGCGGGCATGGCTACACATGTGATCACCGGAGCCGGCTCCGGCATCGGCGCGGCCGTCGCCCGCCGCCTGCACGCGCGCGGGGACGATCTCGTGCTCCACGCGCGCGACGCGGCCCGCGCGAAGGAGCTGGCGGCGCAGTTCCCCGGCGCGCGCACCCTGGTCGGCGACCTGGCGGACCCGGACAAGCTGTCCTGGGCCTTCTCCCACCAGTCGCTGCCGGACCGGGTGGACTCCCTGCTCCACATCGCCGGCGTCGTCGACCTGGGCCCGGTGGGCGACCTGACCCCGAAGTCCTGGCGTCACCAGCTCAACGTCAACCTGATCTCCCCGGCCGAACTCACCCGCCACTTCCTGCCGCAGCTGCGCGTCGCCCACGGCCATGTGATCTTCGTGAACTCGGGCGCGGGCCTGCGCGCGAGCGCCGAGTGGTCCGCGTACGCCGCGTCCAAGCACGGCCTGAAGGCCCTGGCCGACTCCCTGCGCAACGAGGAGCACGACCACGGCGTCAGGGTCACGTCCGTCTACCCCGGCCGCACCGCCAGTCCCATGCAGGCGAAGGTCCACCAGCAGGAGGGCAAGGCGTACGACGAGTCGAAGTGGATCGACCCCGAGTCGGTCGCCACGACGATCCTGATGGCCCTGGACCTCCCGAGGGACGCGGAGGTCAACGACCTGACGGTACGCCCGGGAAACTGACGGCTCTTCCACGGCGCCGGTCCGGGCACGGTCCCCCCGGAGGGTTACGTACGCTTCGGGGGTGAGCGACAACAGCACCCAGTTCAGCTTCGGCGCGGCCACCGGCGTCGGTTCGATGCCCGGCGGCGACGCCCGCGAGGCCGCCAGGACCGTCACCGGGTCCTTCGAGGACTTTCCGTTCCTCGCCGAACTGCCCGCTCGCGGACCCGGCGCGGACATGATCGGCCGCACCGCCGGGATGCTCGTCGAGCTGTACGCGCGCGTGGAGCCCAGCGGGTGGCGGCTCGGCGACCGGCCGGGGCGGGACACCAGGCGGGCCCGGTCGTGGCTGGGGGAGGACCTCGACGCACTGGAGGAGTTCACCCAGGGGTACGAGGGGCCGCTGAAGGTCCAGGCCGTGGGGCCCTGGACGCTGGCCGCCGCCCTTGAGCTGAGGAACGGCGAGGCCGCCCTCTCCGACGCCGGCGCCTGCCGCGACCTCGCCGCCTCGCTCGCCGAAGGGCTGCGCCAGCACCTCGCGGAGGTCAGCCGCCGCTTCCCCGGCGCCCAGGTGGTGCTGCAACTCGACGAGCCCTCCCTCGTCGCCGTCCTGCTCGGACAGGTGCGGTCCGCCAGCGGGTACCGGACCCACCGCGCCGTGGACCGGCAGATCGTCGAGGCCGCGCTCCACGACGTCGTCGGGGTTCACGGCGAAGGACCCGTCGTGGTCCACTCGTGCGCACCGGACGTCCCGTTCGCCCTGCTGCGCCGGGCGGGGGCGGCGGCGATCTCCTTCGACTTCTCGCTCCTCACCGAGCGTGACGACGACGCGATCGGCGAGGCGGTGGAAGGGGGGACCCGGCTCTTCGCCGGTGTCGTCCCCGGCACGGACGGCCCATTGTCAGACCCTGCCGGTAGCGTCATGGGTGTCAGGACGTTGTGGCGCAGGCTGGGGCTGTCACCGGGGCTTCTCGCGGAGGCCGTCACGGTCACGCCGTCGTGCGGACTCGCGGGGGCTTCCCCCGAGTACGCACGCCAGGCTCTCGCCCACTGCGCCCGGGCGGCGAGATCCCTCGCGGACAACCCAGAGTAACGGGAGGACAACACGGTGGCCGGCGACAATCAAGCGGAGACGACGGTGCCCGTCGAGGCACGGGAGAAGCACGCGAAGATCGCTGAGCAGATCGAGGAGCACCGCTTCCGGTACTACGTGAAGGACGCTCCCGTCGTCAGCGACGCGGAGTTCGACGAGCTGCTGCGCACCCTCGAAGCGCTGGAGGACGAGTATCCGGAGCTGCGCACGCCGGACTCGCCGACGCAGAAGGTGTCCGTCGAGTTCCAGACCGACCTGGCCGAGGTCGAGCACCGCGAGCGCATGCTCTCCCTCGACAATGTCTTCGACGACGCCGGGCTCGCCGCCTGGGCGGAGCGCGTGCACAAGGACGTCGGCACCTCCGGGTACCACTTCCTGTGCGAGCTCAAGGTCGACGGCCTCGCGGTGAACCTGACGTACGAGAAGGGCAGGCTGACGCGCGCGGCCACCCGCGGCACGGGCCGGATCGGTGAGGACATCACCCCCAATGTCATGACGATCGCGGAGATTCCGCACCGTCTGACGGGCGACCACGTTCCGGAGCTCGTCGAGATCCGCGGCGAGGTCTACTTCCCGATGGAGGCCTTCGGGGAGCTCAACGAGCGCCGGGTGGCGGCGGGCGAGAAGCCGTACGCCAACCCGCGCAACTCCGCCTCGGGTTCGCTGCGGCAGAAGGACCCGAAGGTCACCGCGACCCTTCCGCTGCACATGGTCGTCCACGGCATCGGCGCCCTGGAGGGCTTCGAGGGCCTGACCCGGCTCTCCGAGGCGTACGACCTGCTCAAGTCCTGGGGCCTGCCCACCTCCACGCACAACAGAGTCGTCGACGACCTCGACGGCGTCGGTGAGTTCATCGCGTACTACGGCGAGAACCGCCACTCCGTGGAGCACGAGATCGACGGAGTGGTCGTCAAGCTCGACGAGATCCCGCTCCAGGGCCGCCTCGGCTCCACCTCGCGCGCACCGCGCTGGGCCATCGCGTACAAGTACGCGCCGGAAGAGGTCAACACCAAGCTCGTCAACATCCGTGTGGGCGTGGGCCGCACCGGACGGGTCACGCCGTACGCCCAGGTCGAGCCGGTCACGGTCGCGGGCTCGGAGGTCGAGTTCGCCACCCTGCACAACCAGGACGTGGTCAAGGCCAAGGGCGTCCTCATCGGCGACACGGTGGTGCTGCGCAAGGCCGGCGAGGTCATCCCGGAGATCCTCGGACCGGTCGTCGACCTGCGCGACGGCAGCGAGCGCGAGTTCGTGATGCCGTCCGAGTGCCCCGAGTGCGGTACGGCGCTCAGGCCGATGAAGGAGGCCGACGTCGACCTGCGCTGCCCGAACGCCCGCTCCTGCCCTGCCCAGTTGCGCGAGCGGCTGTTCTACCTCGCGGGCCGCAAGGCGCTGGACATCGAGCACTTCGGCTACGTCGCCGCCGCCGCGCTGACCAAGCCGCTGGAGCCCTCCGAGCCGCCGCTGGTGGACGAGGGCGACCTGTTCGACCTGACCGCCGAGCAGTTGCTGCCCATCAAGGCGTACGTCCTCGATCAGGACAGCGGCCTGCCCAAGCGCGATCCGAAGACCGGCGAGGAGAAGATCGCCACGGTCTTCGCCAACCAGCAGGGCGAGCTCAAGAAGAACGCGGTTTCGATGCTGGAGTTCATCGCCGCCGCCAAGGAGCGCCCGCTGGCCCGCATCCTCACCGGCCTGTCGATCCGTCATGTCGGCCCGGTCGCCGCCGAGGCGCTGGCGCGTGAGTTCCGCTCCGTCGACCGCATCGAGCAGGCGAGCGAGGAGGAGCTGGCGAACACCGACGGCGTCGGGTCGATCATCGCCGCCTCGCTCAAGGAGTGGTTCGCCGAGGAGTGGCACCAGGAGATCCTTCGCAAGTGGAAGGCGGCCGGCGTCCGCATGGAGGAGGAGAGCTCCGGTGAGGACGAGGGGCCGCGCCCGCTGGAGGGGCTCACGGTCGTTGTCACCGGCACACTGGAGCACTTCACGCGCGACGGGGCGAAGGACGCGCTCCAGAGCCGCGGAGCGAAGGTAACCGGTTCCGTTTCGAAAAAGACATCTTTTGTTGTGGTGGGCGACAACCCCGGCTCCAAGTACGACAAGGCCATGCAGGTCAAGGTCCCTGTTCTGAACGAGGACGGCTTCAATGTCCTGCTGGAACAGGGGCCCGACGCGGCGGCCGAAGTTGCCCTCCCCGCAGAGGAGTAGCGGTTGAAGGCCCCCCGATCGGCGCATATCAGATGCATACGGGTGGCTGGGGCGCATTCGGGCAACCGTCGACGACCGCTGCCCGTGGAAGCCTTATGCGGCCTACTGTTGAGATGTGCGCCTGCCGTGCCCAACTGCGGTTGGGGCATCCCCTTGCTCTGGAAGGGCTTTGGAGGGTGAGGGGAAGGGCTTTCCAACGCGGTGCCGTTGAGGGTCGTTGTCGGGCATCGGGCCGCGTGGCGTGGGCACCGCCGGCTGTGAGAGGGACGGGAATGGAACCGACCGAGAGCGCCGCCCCGCACTCACGGCTGCGTCGGATGGCCGACGCATGGCGAGGGTGGGCGACGCGGACCGCGAAGCGTTCGCGCGCGGAAAGAGGCGCGGGGAGTGCCGCCGGGCCGCCCACTGTGGCGGACGGCCGCACCGCCGTGCAGCTCGGCGTCGACCACTCCGCCGGGCTGCCGCACGCCGAGCACGACCGCCACCTGTCGTGGCCCGCCCTGCCCTCGGCGGTCGTCGCGGCCGCCGGGTTCGTCCTCGGCGCCGGGTTCTACCGGGCGTTCACCGACCACCACGCCCTCTTCCCGTCCGGCACGGTCGGCTGGTCGCTGGCCGTGCTGACCGGCGTCATCGTCGGCCATCTCGTCGCCCTCGGCCGCGCGCGCTGGTGGGGCGGCACCGGCTCCGGCGCCGCCCTCACCCTCGCGGTGCTGATGCTCTACGGCTGGGTGCCGGCCGGCATGGTCAGCCTCACCGTCGTCGTCCTGGTCGGGGTGGCCCGCCGCAACCGCTGGCGCCAGGGCGTGCTGCACGGCGCGGTGGACATCCTCGGCATCGCCGCCGGAGCCCTGGTGCTGGCCGCCTTCGGCCGGGTGCCGACCGTCGAGAACCCCTGGAACCCCGACAGCTGGACGCTCTACACCGCCCCCGGCGTGGTGCTCGTCGCCGCCGCGTATCTCGCGGTCACCCGGGTCCTGTTGTGGTACCTGCAGTCCCCGCGCGGCGGCCTGCCCACCGTCGAGCGCACCGCGCTGGTCAGACAGGGCCTCGTCGCGGTCGCGCTGCTCGGCATCGCGCCCCTGGTGTGTGTCGTCGCCATCGCCAAGCCCCTGCTGCTGCCGCTGTTCGCCATCCCGCTCGTCGCCCTCGACTCCACCCTGTGGATAGCGCGGGCCCGGGCGGAGGAGCAGCTGCGCGATCCGCTGACCGGGCTGCCCAACCGGCAGTGGCTGTTGGAGCGCATCTGGACCGCACTCGACGACGCCGAGCGCATCGGCGCCCGGTCCGCCCTGATGCTGATCGACCTCGACCGCTTCCGATCGGTCAATGACACGCTCGGTCATCTGGCCGGTGACCGCTTGCTGTTGCAGATAGCGGACCGGCTGCGCCTGGCGCTGCCGCGCGGAGCGGAGGCCGCGCGGCTCGGCGGTGACGAGTTCGCCGTCTTACTGCCGGTCGCCGACTCCACGACGTCCGCGACGCGGGTCGCCCGCGCGCTGGTCACGGCCCTGAGCTCCCCGCTCGACCTCGACGGCCTCACCCTGGTCCTGGAGGCCAGCGCCGGAGTCGCCGTCTTCCCGGACCACGCCCTCGACGCCGAGGGGTTGCTGCGGCGCGCGGACGTGGCGATGTACCAGGCGAAGCGGGACCGCACGGGCGTGGAGGTCTACGAGTCGAAGCGCGACTCGAACACCCCCGACCGGCTGGGCCTGCTCGGGGACCTGCGGCGCGCCCTCGACGCGCAGGAGGTCGAGCTGCACTACCAGCCCAAGGTCCGCTTCGACGGTCAGGTCGCCGGGCTGGAGGCCCTGGTCCGGTGGGTGCACCCGGAGCGGGGGAGGGTGGCGCCGGACGAGTTCATAGCGATCGCCGAGTCGTCGGGGCTGATGCCGCATCTGACGGAGTACGTGCTGGAGACGGCGCTCGCGCAGGTGGCCCGGTGGCGGGCCCAGGGGCTCTATGTGCCCGTGGCGGTCAACGTCTCGCCGCGTGACGTCCACACCCCCGGGTTCGCGGGCTCGGTCGCCGCGCGGCTCGCCCGGCACGGTGTCCCGGCGGGAGCGCTCCAACTGGAGATAACGGAACACGTCCTGCTGGAGGACCCGCAGCGGGCCGCGGACACGCTGGCCGGGCTGACCGGGCACGGCGTGAAGATGTCCTTGGACGACTTCGGCACGGGCTACTCGTCCCTCGTGCATCTGCGACGGCTGCCGGTGAGCGAGCTGAAGATCGACCGATCGTTCGTGGCCCGGCTCGCGGTGGACAACGAGGACGCGGAGATCGTGCGCTGCACGGTGGACCTGGCGCATTCGCTGGGCCTGCTCGTGGTCGCCGAGGGCGTCGAGGACGACGAGACGTGGGAGCGGCTGCGGGACCTGGGCTGCGACGCCGTACAGGGCTGGCTGGTGGCCGCCGCGATGCCGCCGGAGGAGACGACGGCATGGCTGCGGGCGCGGGGGTCGCGGGGTTGGCAGCGACCGCGCGCGGCGTTGCCGGCCGCCGAGTAGTTCTCCGACAGGGGGACCCCATCGCGGCGGAGTCGCAGATCGATACCGCCCCGCCCCTTCAGGGCGCTGCTGCGAAGTGTCCGATCAGCAGCGCCAACCTCTGTTCATGAGCTCTCTCCGGCAGTCGGCCGCTGCGCATCAGCGTGACCAACCCATGGAGCCCTGCCCAGTACGTCTCCGTCAGCACTCCCAGATCCTCGCCCTCCTTGGCGGTGGGCTCCACCGCCGCTGCCAGCTCACCGAAGGCCCGCTTCAGCGGCTCCGGGGCCTCGGCGGTGGCGAACGGCAGGTCCACCCGGTACGTGAACATGGCGTCGTAGAGCGCCGGTCGTCGTCGGCCGAAGGCCGTGTACGTCTCGCCCACCGCCGCCAGCGCCTCGCGCGTGCCCTTCGCTGCCGTGCGGGCCGTGCGTAGTTCCTCCGCCAAGTCGGCGCAGCCCTGCACCGCCACCGCGGCCATGATCGCGTCCTTGCCCTTGAAGTGGCTGTAGAGGACGGGCTGGCTGTACTCGATCTCCGCCGCGAGGCGGCGCGTCGTCACCGCGTCCCAGCCCTCCGACTCCGCGAGTTCCCGCGCGGCCGTGACGATCAGCCGCTCGCGTTCCGCTCGTTCGCGCTCCTTGCGCGTCTGGATCGACATGCCCGAAATTCTAGCACTGCTAGCACATCTGTCGACGCTCTGCTAGCTTCACTCCTGTCCCTAGCGCTGCTAGCAAGGAGTGAAGACATGACCGTGACCGCGTACACCCTGGCCGTCGTGCTCAACCTGTTCTGCGTGTTCCTCGGCTACCGGTTCCTGTTCCAGCCCGCCTCCGCCGCCACCGGCTACGGCGTCCCGGCCCGGCCGGAGGGCGACGCCGGCGCCTATCTCTCCGTCAAGGGCCTGCGGGACGGCACCTTCGGCCTGGTGGGCCTGGCGCTGCTGTTCTTCGTCGGCGCCCGCGCCGAGGCCTGGTTCATGCTCGCCGTGGCGATCGTGCCGATGTTCGACACACTGATAGTGCTGCGGCACGGCGGCACGAAGGCCGTGGCCTTCGGGATTCACTTCGCCACGGCGGTCGTCGTGCTCCTCAGTGCCGTTCTGCTCTTCCTCGTCTGAGTACGTCCACAACGTCATCGCACCGGGGGTTGGGGAAATGTCGCTGTTCGTTCCGAAGTTCGACGAGTCCGTGATCGTCCGCGAGGCCGAGGCCGAAGTCGTCGGCCGGGCGCCCACCACCGTCCGGCTGCTGGCCGACAGCAGCCGGACCGGCGGCGCGCTGTCCACCCAGCGCGTCACGCTCACGAGCGGCGCCGACGGCGCCAAGCCGCACTGGCACGACAACTCCGCCGAGATGTTCTTCCTGCTCGACGGCGCCGCCGAGATCCTCTCCGGCGACGACGTCGTCACCGCCGGCCCCGGCGACCTCGTCGTCGTGCCGCCCGGCAAGCCGCATGCCTTCTCCGCCGTGCCGGGCGCCGACGCCGACCTGCTGATCGTCATCACCCCGGGCGTCGAGCGCTTCGAGTACTTCCGCCACCTCCAGCGCATCGCCCTCGGCGAGGCCACCGTGGAGAGCCTGTTGGAGGTGCAGGAGCGGTACGACAACCACTTCCTCAGGAGCGAGGCCTGGGACGGGCGCAGCCGGTGACGAGGCACCCACCGGCGCGGGGCCGGGAAACCGTTTCACGGCCACGGGCCCCCGCCCCATAGGATTGGCCTCAAACACACACACTCACCCCAGAGGATCGCTGCATGCCTGGCATCACGCGCGAGGAGGTCGCCCACCTCGCACGGCTGGCGCGTCTGGAGCTGAAGCCCGAAGAGCTCGAGCACTTCGCGGGACAGCTGGACGACATCATCGGCGCGGTCGCACGCGTCAGCGAGGTCGCCGACCAAGACGTACCGCCGACCTCGCACCCGCTCCCGCTGACGAATGTCATGCGGGCGGACGAGGTCCGTCCGTCGCTCACCCCCGAGCAGGCGCTCTCCAGCGCCCCGGCCCAGGAGCAGCAGCGTTTCAAGGTGCCGCAGATCCTGGGGGAGGACTAACCGCCATGACGGACAACGTCAACATCATCAAGCTGACGGCCGCCGAGACCGCCGAGAAGATCGCCTCCGGCGAGCTCACGGCCGTCCAGGTCACCGAGGCACACCTGGCCCGCATCGAGGCCGTCGACGAGAAGGTGCACGCCTTCCTGCACGTCGACCGCGAGGGCGCCCTCGCGCAGGCCCGTGCCGTCGACGACAAGCGCGCCAAGGGCGAGAAGCTCGGCCCGCTGGCCGGCGTCCCGCTCGCGCTGAAGGACATCTTCACCACCGAGGGGATTCCGACGACCGTCGGTTCGAAGATCCTCGAAGGCTGGATCCCGCCGTACGACGCCACCCTCACCAAGCGTCTCAAGGCCGCCGACGTCGTCATCCTCGGCAAGACCAACATGGACGAGTTCGCCATGGGGTCGAGCACCGAGAACAGCGCGTACGGGCCCACCGGCAACCCCTGGGACCTCACCAAGATCCCCGGTGGCTCCGGCGGTGGCTCCTCCGCCGCCCTCGCCTCCTTCCAGGCCCCCCTCGCCATCGGCACCGACACCGGCGGTTCCATCCGCCAGCCGGCCTCCGTCACCGGCACGGTGGGCGTGAAGCCGACGTACGGCGCGGTCTCGCGGTTCGGCATGGTCGCCTTCTCGTCCTCCCTCGACCAGGGCGGCCCCTGTGCCCGTACGGTCCTGGACGCGGCCCTGCTGCACGAGGTCATCGCCGGGCACGACCCGCTCGACTCCACCTCCATCGACGCCCCGGTCCCGCCGGTCGTCGAGGCCGCCCGCAACGGCAGCGTCCAGGGCATGCGCGTCGGCGTCGTCAAGCAGTTCCGCGGCGAGGGCTACCAGGCCGGTGTCATCCAGCGGTTCGACGAGTCCGTCGAGCTGCTGAAGGAACTGGGCGCCGAGATCGTCGAGCTGGACTGCCCGTCCTTCGACCTCGCCCTGTCGGCGTACTACCTGATCGCGCCCTCCGAGTGCTCCTCCAACCTCGCCCGCTTCGACGGCCTGCGCTACGGCCGGCGGACCGGCGACGACGGCACGCACTCCGCCGAGGAGGTCACCTCCCTCACCCGTGAGGCGGGCTTCGGCCCCGAGGTGAAGCGCCGCATCATGCTGGGCACGTACGCGCTGTCGAGCGGGTACTACGACGCGTACTACGGCTCCGCGCAGAAGGTCCGCACGCTCATCACCCGGGACTTCGAGAAGGCCTTCGAGCAGGTCGACGTGATCGTCTCTCCGACGACACCGACCACCGCCTTCGCGATCGGCGAGCGTGCCGACGACCCGATGGCGATGTACCTCGCCGACCTGTGCACCATCCCCACCAACCTCGCGGGCAACGCGGCCATGTCGCTGCCCTGCGGTCTGGCCCCGGAGGACAACCTCCCGGTCGGGCTGCAGATCATCGCGCCGGCACTGAAGGACGACCGTCTTTACAAGGTCGGCGCCGCCGTCGAGGCCGCCTTCGTGGAAAAGTGGGGGCACCCGCTGTTGGAGGAGGCACCGTCGCTGTGAGCAAGCTGTCCAAGGCGAAGGACTTCAAGAAGTCCAAGTCCGGTACGTACCTGTCCATGGCCACCACCGCGTTCGGCGCGTTCGGTGTCGCCAAGCAGATCAAGAAGGCCCGCGCCGAGCACGACACGCTGCGGCTCGTCGACGCCACCGTCTCCGCGGTCGCGATCGTCACCGGCCTCGCCATCCTCTATCGCGAGCTGAAGCGGCTGGGCGACGACGACGTCCTGCTGGGCTGAGAGGGAAGTTTCACCGTGACCACCACGACCGACCTGGTGTCGTACGAGGACGCGCTGGCGTCGTACGACCCCGTCATGGGCCTTGAGGTCCATGTCGAACTCGGCACCAAGACCAAGATGTTCTGCGGCTGTTCGACGACGCTCGGCGCCGACCCGAACACCCAGACCTGCCCCACCTGCCTCGGCCTGCCCGGCGCGCTCCCGGTCGTCAACGCGACCGGCGTCGAGTCGGCGATCAAGATCGGTCTTGCGCTGAACTGCGAGATCGCCGAGTGGTGCCGCTTCGCCCGGAAGAACTACTTCTATCCGGACATGCCGAAGAACTTCCAGACCTCCCAGTACGACGAGCCGATCGCCTTCAACGGCTACCTCGACGTCCAGCTGGAGGACGGCGAGACCTTCCGGGTGCAGATCGAGCGCGCCCACATGGAGGAGGACACCGGCAAGTCGACGCACGTCGGCGGCGCGACGGGCCGTATCCACGGCGCCTCGCACTCGCTGCTGGACTACAACCGCGCCGGCATCCCGCTCATCGAGATCGTCACCAAGCCGATCGAGGGTGCGGGCGAGCGCGCCCCCGAGGTGGCGAAGGCGTACGTCCGTGAGCTGCGCGAGCTCATCAAGGCGCTCGGTGTCTCGGAAGCCCGCATGGAGATGGGCCAGATGCGCTGCGACGTGAACCTGTCGCTGCGCCCGAACGGCACCGAGAAGTTCGGCACCCGCTCCGAGACGAAGAACGTGAACTCGCTGCGTTCCGTGGAGCGTGCGGCCCGCTTCGAGATCCAGCGGCACGCGGCCGTCCTCGGCAGCGGCGGCACGATCATCCAGGAGACCCGGCACTTCCACGAGGACACGGGGTCCACGACCTCGGGCCGCGTGAAGGAGGAGGCCGAGGACTACCGGTACTTCCCCGAGCCGGACCTCGTGCCGGTGGCACCGCCTCGCGAGTGGGTCGAGGAGATCCGCGCCGGGCTGCCGGAGATGCCGCTGGCCCGCCGTAACCGGCTGCTCGCCGAGTGGGGCATCTCCGCCGTCGAGATGCAGGCGATCCTCAACGCCGGTGCGCTGGACCTGATCGTCGCCACGATCGACGCCGGTGCCGACGCCGCGTCCGCCCGCAAGTGGTGGATGGGCGAACTGGCGCGCAGCGCCAACGAGTCGGGCACGTCCCTGGACGAGCTGTCGATCACGCCGCTGCAGGTCGCCCGCGTCTGCGAGCTGGTCTCGAAGGGCGACCTGAACGACAAGCTCGCCCGCCAGGTCATCGAGGGCGTCCTCGCGGGCGAGGGCACGCCGGACGAGGTCGTCGACCAGCGCGGTCTGAAGGTCGTCTCCGACGAGGGCGCCCTGACCACCGCGGTCGAGGAGGCCATCGCCGGCAACCCGGCCATCGCCGACAAGATCCGCGGCGGCAAGGTGGCCGCGGCCGGCGCCCTGGTCGGCGCGGTCATGAAGGCGACCCGGGGTCAGGCCGACGCGGCGCGCGTCAAGGAGCTGATCCTGGAGCAGCTGGGCGTCAGCGAGGGCTGAGCCCGTAGCCGTACACCCCGAGGGGGACGCATCGACCGTGATGCGTCCCCCTCGGCGCGCTATCAGATACGGCGGCCCACCAGCCGTACGAAGCCCAGCGCACGCCCCTCGTCCAGCCGCACCATGTCACCGACCTGGCGGGCCATCGTGCGATGGAACTCCTCCGGGCTCTCCTCGGCGACCACGTCGCACCACAGCAGCCAGTCCCGCCAGCCGTCCGGCTGCCAGTCGGCGGCCTCGACCTCGACGGCGCCGCTGCGGGTCCACTGCCGCCGCCACCAGTCGGCCGAGTGGAAGCACCAGTAGTCGGGCTCCCAGTAGGGCTTCAGATGCTCTGGCGGCTCGATCCCGTCCGGCTCGTCCCGCAGCGCCGGTACGACGACGCCGATCCGCCCGCCCGGCTTCAACAGGCGGGTGAGCGTGGGCAGATACAGATCGTTCGTGCCGAAGTACTGGTAGGCGTCGATGCTCACGATCGCGTCGAAGCCGCCCTCGGCGAACGGCAGGTCGTGCGCCTCCACGCGGACCGGCAGCACACGGTCGGCGAAACCGGCCTCGGCGACGCGCCGGGCGTTGTCGTCGGGTTCGATCCACAGGTCGGCGGCGGTGACTTGGGCGTCGTACTCCCTGGCCAGGAACACGGAGGTCATCGCCCGGCCACAGCCCAGGTCGAGGACGCGTGCGCACGGGCGCAGGGCGTCCAGGCCGAGGGCGGGGGCCAGCCACTCCAGCAGCCAGAGTGCGTTCGGGCCCATCTGGTTCTCGACGACCCAGCGGGGGTCGTAGCTGTTGCTGCGCGGGTGGCCTGGGTGGGTCAGCCGCTCGGCGAGGTCCTCATCCGAGGTCCTCCGGGTGACGTTCGGCATCGGTGAACGGGCTCCTTGAGTCCGGGGAAGCGGAAAGGGATACGAAAGGAGCTCGGTCGGACGCTCAAACAATGCACCTGCCCAGGTCGGCGGCGGTGTGCCGCGAGATGGTCGACCTTCGGAAGCTAGCAGTCGGCCGCGCGGCCCCGCACCCGCTTTCGCAGCGCGACGCGCTACGCTCGCCCGCCATGAGTGGACGCGGTGATTCCGAGATATCCGAGACGGGGGAGGACCGTACCGACGAGACCGAGCACGTGGAGGATGCCGACCCGGCGCAGGTGGCGCGGCGGGCCCGCTGGACGGCCGTCGTGACCGGGGCGCTGCTCGCCCTCGCGGGGCTGGCCGCCTCGACGCTGCGTCTCAGTGGGGCGGCCCCGCCCCTCGTCCCGGCCGCCTACGCCTTCGGCGCCGCGGTCTGCGCGCTCGCCGCGTTCCTCGGGTCCCGGGGGCGCACCCGGCGGGCGCTGTGGCTGCTGGTGGCCGGAGTGATGGTGATGGCGCTGGGAGACCAGTTCGACTGATGTGACAGGCGCCACTCGGCAACGACAGAGTGAACGTTACTGTCCTGTGATCTGCCTCCCATTCCTGTGAATAAACCCACGAACGAGGCAAACGATCTCGCCCTCCTGCGAGAGTTTGCTTCACATCGCTCATGCGTTCTTTGCGGGCTGTTCACTTTCCTGAACGACTGATCCCGGTCAAAGATCCACAAATCGTCCCCCGGGAGCACGTTCGTGGCAGCTCTTGCACGCTGGTGTGTCCAACGTCGCCTCGTCGCCGTACTGCTCTGGCTGCTCGCCTTCGGCGGGGTGACCGCGGGCGCCGTCGTGACGGGCACCGCGTACTCGAACGACTACCAGGTCCCCGGCACCGAGTCCGGCCGCGCCACGCAGCTCCTGCAGGACGGCTTCCCCGGCCTGGGAGGCGACAGCGACACCGTCGTCTGGCACACCCCGTCCGGCACCGTCCGCGCCGCCGACGTCGAACAGACCATGACGCGCACCCTCGACGAGATCGCGGAACTGCCCGGCATCGCGGCCGTCACCAGCCCGTACGACAAGCAGGGCACCGCCCAGATCAGCGAGGACGGGCACACGGCGTACGCCACCGTCACCTTCGACGACAGCGCCGAGAACCTCGACAAGGGCGAGGCGCAGGCCGTCGTGAGCGCGGCCAAGGACGCCGAGGCCGACGGGCTTCAGGTCGAGCTGGGCGGCAGCGCCGTCGCCCTCACCGAGTCCTCGGGCGGCCATCTCGCCGAGGTCGTCGGAGTGGCCGTCGCCGCGGTCGTGCTGTTCCTCGCCTTCGGCTCGCTCGCCGCCTCGCTGTTGCCCATCGCGACCGCACTGGTCAGCGTCGGCACCGCGTACGCCGCGATAGCGCTGCTCGGGCACGCCATGACCGTGGCCGACTTCGCGCCCATGCTCGGGATGCTCATCGGGCTCGGCGTCGGCATCGACTACGCCCTGTTCATCGTCACCCGCCACCGGCGTGGACTGAAACGCGGCCTGCCCGTCGCCGAGTCGATCACGAACGCCGTGTCGACCACCGGACGGGCCGTGGTCTTCGCGGGCGCGACGGTGTGCATTGCCCTGCTCGGCATGCTGATCCTGCAGCTGAGCTTCCTCAACGGCGTCGCGATAGCGGCCTCGCTGACCGTGGTCCTCACCGTCGCGGCCTCCGTGACCCTGCTGCCCGCCCTGCTGTCGTTCATCGGCATGCGCGCCCTCAGCCGCCGCGAGCGGCGCCGGCTGACCGAGCACGGCCCCGAGCCCGAGCTGCCCACCGGGTTCGCCGCCCGCTGGTCGGCGTTCGTGGAG
This sequence comes from Streptomyces sp. NBC_01092, assembly GCF_045039535.1. Classification (NCBI taxonomy): domain Bacteria; kingdom Bacillati; phylum Actinomycetota; class Actinomycetes; order Kitasatosporales; family Streptomycetaceae; genus Streptomyces; species Streptomyces sp. NBC_01092. The sequence goes on from NZ_CP108659.1 coordinate 7,426,797, forward strand.
CGCCACCCCAAGGCGCTCGGTGCGATCGCCCTGGCCGTGATCACGGTCCTCGCACTGCCCACCCTGGGCCTGCGCCTGGGCACCTCCGACCAGGGCAACGCCCCGCAGACCTCGACCACCCGCCAGGCCTACGACCTGCTCGCCGACGGTTTCGGGCCCGGCGTGAACGGCCCGCTCACCCTCGTCTCCAAGGTCGACGGCGGCGACGACAAGCTCGCCCTCGACAACCTCGACGCCACTCTGCGGGGCACCGAGGGCGTCGCTTCGGTGACGCCGGTGACCTACAACTCCGGCGGCGACACCGCGTACCTCACCCTCGTACCGGAGTCCTCCCCGCAGTCGCGGCAGACCAGCGACCTCGTCGACCGGCTGCGCGACGAGATCCTGCCCCGCGCCCAGACCGGCACCTCGCTCGATGTGAACGTCGGCGGCATGACGGCCGGCTACGACGACTTCGCCGACGTGATCGTCGGCAAGCTGCCGCTCTTCGTCGGCGTCGTCGTCGGACTGGGCTGTCTGCTGCTCCTGCTCGCCTTCCGGTCCGTCGGCATCCCGCTGAAGGCCGCCGTGATGAACGTGGCTGCCGTCGCCGCCGCCTTCGGTGTCGTCGTCGCGATCTTCCAGTGGGGCTGGGGGAGCGAGCTCCTCGGACTGGGCCGCGCCGGGCCGATCGAGCCATTCCTCCCCGTGATCATGGTGTCGGTGCTGTTCGGCCTCTCCATGGACTACCAGGTCTTCCTGGTCAGCCGGATGTACGAGGAGTGGCTGGAGACCGGCGACAACCGGCGGGCCGTCCGGATCGGCCTCGCCGAGACCAGCCGGGTGATCAACTCCGCCGCGGTCATCATGATCTCGGTCTTCCTCGCCTTCGTCCTCAGCGGCGACCGCGTGATCGCCATGTTCGGCATCGCCCTCGCCGCCGCCGTCGCCCTGGACGCCTTCGTCCTGCGCACCCTCCTCGTCCCCGCCCTGATGCACATGCTCGGCGGCGCCAACTGGTGGCTGCCGCGCTGGCTGGACCGGCGCATGCCCCGCATCAGCATCGAGCCGCCCGAGTCCCGCGCCGCCCATGAGAGGCTCACCGACGTCGTGGCGGAACTGGAGAAGGAGCAGCGGGGCGATGTACGCGATATCGCTGGGTGACGACGGATCCGAGCTGAGGCCCCTGGAGCCCTGGCACGCGGAGGAGTTCCTCGCGAACCTGGAGCGGGGCCGGGAGTTCATCGGGGAGTACATCCCGTTCGGCTCGAACGCCACCGACGTGGCGTCGGCACGGGAGACACTCCAGCGGTACGCGGACATGCGCGCCGCGGACACGGCGTCGTACCACGGCATCTGGCTGGACGGAAAACTCGTCGGCGGGGTTCTCACCCTGAACTTCGACGCGGCGACCGGCAACTGCGAGGTCGGGTGCTGGCTGGAGCCCGCCGCGACCGGACGCGGGCTCATCACCCGGGCCATGCGGGTGCTCATCGACTGGGCGGTCGAGGAACGCGGCATCCACCGCGTCGAATGGGTCGCAGCCTCCGGGAACACCGCCAGCCTGAACGTCGCCCGGCGGCTCGGAATGACCCGCGACGGCGTACGCCGCCAGGCTCACCCCTATCGTGGGGTGCGGCACGACCTGGAGGTGTGGTCGATCCTCGCCCCGGCGTGGCGTGAAGCACGCGCGCGTGCCGCACACAACGATCATTAAGACACCTCTCAGAGAGCGTCCGTACGGTGCGAGACATGGGAACGAAGACAGTGGACGAGACCGGAGCCGAGACGGGCACCGACGCGAAGACCGACGAGGAGAAGGTGGACGTCACCAAGACGGCCGACGCCACTGACTCCACCGACGCCGACGAGGCGACGGAGACCGACGAGCTGGACGAGGAGGTGGCCGCCGAGGCCACGGAAGAGGCGCCCTCCGGCGTCGGCCAGGGCGCGGGCGCGGTCGTCTCCGCGGCGCTCGGCCTCGTGTCCCTGACCGGCGGCTGGATCGGTACGGTCGCCGCCGCCCGCGAGACCCTCGTCGGCCAGCTGGAGACCGCTTCGAACGCGAGCGTCTCCCAGCAGATCAAGGAGGTCTACGGCGACGCCTGGCAGACCTCCGCCCTGTGGGCCGGCGTGTTCGCGCTGGCCGCGCTGATCGTCGGCGTCGTCGTGCTCGCCCGTCCCGCGTTCGGGGCGCCCGGCAAGCCGCAGGCCGTGTGGATCAAGTCGGTCGCCTGGGGCGGCGTCGCACTCGGCGTCATCGGCCTCCTGCTGGCCGTCCTCAAGTACACCGACGCATTGCTCGGCCTGCCCTCAGCAGGCTGAGTCACCGCAGGTCCCGAGGGGCCTCAGAGCCGCCGTAAGCACCTTAGACGGCGCCCTGAGGCCCCTCACGCGCGTCTAAGGCCCCTCGGGCCGTCGAAGATGCGGAACTCTCCCGATGTGGCGGACCCGCCTGGGAGAGGAAGGTTGAGACATCGCCGAAAGCGACGCCAGAAACCACCTCTCACCAGCGAAAACGAGGGTCCATTCATGTACGGGTACGAACTCCACCACATCCGTTCCGCCGAACTGATCCGCAGGGCCGAGCACCAGCGCCTGGTCCGCGAGGCGATCCGTGGCCGCCGCGCGGCCCGCCGCGAGGCCGCGGAGCGCTCCGCGCACGGTTCCGCGGAGACGGAGTCGCATACGTTCCGCCTCCGTCGGCACCGGCCTCCGCGCGCCGCGTGAGGGCCGGCGCCGGTCCGCGGCCATCGGTCGACACCGGGCCGCACTTCCCGACGCCGGGCCGGGCCATCGCAGCGATACCGACTCCGAGCCCGGCAAAAACCGGTGCCCTCCTGTCGGCGCCGCGTGCGATGCTCGGCCCCGTGGAAAACCGGTCAGTCAGCCCCGTGTTCGTCGGTCGCGCAAGCGAGTTGGAGACGCTGAACGACGCGCTCGCCCGTGCCGCCGCGGGCGAGCCGCAGGCATGGGTGATCGGCGGTGAGGCAGGGGTCGGCAAGACCCGCCTCGTCGAGGAGTTCGCGACGGCCGCCGCCCGTGAGGGCGCCGTCGTCGTGCTCGGCGGCTGCGTCGAGATCGGCGCCGACGGCCTGCCGTTCGCCCCGTTCTCCACGGCGCTGCGCGCCCTGCGCCGCGAACTGCCCGACGAACTGACCGCCGCGGCCGCAGGCCAGGAAGAGGAACTGGCCAGGCTGCTCCCCGAGTTGGGCGAGAGCGCCCCTTCGCGAGGGTCGGACCGCTCCGACGAGGAGGGCATGGCCCGCCTCTTCGAACTCACCGCCCGCCTCCTGGAGCGCGTCGCCGCCGGCCGCACGGTCGTCGTGGCCCTGGAGGACCTGCACTGGGCCGACGCCTCCACCCGCCACCTCCTCGCCTATCTCTTCCGCACCCTGCGCACCGGTCGCCTGATCGTCCTCGCCACCTACCGCTCCGACGACATCCACCGCCGCCACCCGCTGCGCCCGCTCCTCGCCGAACTCGACCGGCTGCGCACGGTCCGCCGTATCGAACTCGGCCGCTTCAACCGAGCCGAGGTCGGCCGCCAGATCGCCGGCATCCTCGCCTGCGAACCCGACCCGGCCCAGGTCGACGAGTTCTTCGAACGCTCCGACGGCAACGCCTTCTTCGTCGAGGAACTCGCCGTCGCCGCCCACGAGGGCAGCTGCACCGGCCTCACCGACACCCTGCGCGACCTGCTCCTGGTCCGCGTCGAGGGCCTGCCCGAGAGCGCCCAGCGGGTCGCCCGGATCGTCGCCGAGGGCGGCTCCACGGTCGAGTACCGGCTGCTCGCCGCCGTCGCCCAGCTCGCCGAGGACGACCTCATCGAGGCCCTGCGAGCCGCCGTGGGCGCCAACATCCTCATCGCGGCGCCCGGCGACGACGGCTACCGCTTCCGGCACTCCCTGGTCCGCGAGGCCGTCGGCGACGATCTGCTCCCCGGTGAGCGCTCCCGCCTCAACCGCCGCTACGCCGAGGCCTTGGAGGCCGACCCGACGCTCGTCCCGGCCGGCGAGCGCGTCATGCGGCTGGCCAGCTACTGGTACCACGCCCACGACCCGGCCAAGGCCCTGCCCGCCGTCCTGGACGCCTCCGTCACCGCCCGCCGCCGGCACGCCCACTCCGAGCAACTGCGGCTGCTGGAACGCGCGATGGAGCTCTGGGACTCCGCCCCCGAGGACACCCGCGCCACCCTGCGCCCCGTCGACTACACCGAGGTCTACCCTCCCTGCGGCTGCGACCCCGCCACCACACCCCTGCGCTACCTCGACCTCATGGCCGAGGCCGCCGTCGCCGGACGGCGCTGCGGAGAGCGCGAACGCGCCCTGAAGATCACCAAGCGCGCCCTGCACCTGCTGGAGGAAGAGGGCGATCCTTCCTCAGGCTCTCAACTGCGTTCGGGCAGGGGGGACCCCCAGCGCGCCGCGTGGTTCTGGGTCCAGCGCTCCCGGCTGGTCCAGGCCATGGCCCGCGGCGACGGCTGGAAGGAGCTGGGCACCGCCCAGGAACTCGTGCGCGGCCTGCCGCCGTCCGAGGTGCACGCCGAGGTGCTGGCCACCGCGGCCAACTGGTCGATGCTCCGCGCCCCCGGCCCCGACGCCATGTCGGCCGCCGAACGGGCCGTGGAGTACGCCCGCATGGTGGGCGCCGAGGACATCGAACTCAACGCGCGCCTCACCCTCGGCGTCCTCATGGTCGACGCCGGCGACATCGCGACCGGCCTGGCCCAGATGCACGAGGTCAAGGACGAGGTGCTGGCCCGTGGCCTCACCACCGTGGTGGGCCGCAGCCATGTGAACCTGCCGTCCGTGCTGGAAGGCGTCGGCCGCTCGCAGGACGCCGTCCGCATCCTGCGCGAGGGGCTGCGCCTCACCCAGGAGTGGGGCCTGCGTGACTCCGAGGCGTGGATGTGGTCGAACCTTGCCGAGTCACTGCTCTCCCTGGGCCGCTGGGACGAGGCCGCCGAGGCCGCGAGGAACGCCCAGCGCACGGGCCAGTCCGCCAAGCCGCTCGGTGGCGGCTCCAACCGCCTCGCCCACCTCGCGCTCGCCCGCGGCGACGTCGCCGAGGCCGCCCGCCATCTCGCCGCCGCCCGCACCTCCTACGGCACGCACGACCCCATGCCGCAGAACAACCTGCCGATGTCCTTCCTCGCCCTGGGCATAGCCGCCGCCGAGGGCCGCTTCCTCGACGCCCGAGCCGAAGCCGACCGGGCCCTGAGCGCCGGCTTCCCGCCCGGCACCCAGCGCTACGCCTGGCCGCTGCTGCTGGCCGCCGCCGTCGCCGAGTCCGACGTCCGCGCCCAGGCACTGCCCACCGCCCAGGAGGGCCGCACCGCCTTCCTCGCACGGCTCTTCGAGGCCGTCCGCAAACTCACCACGGGCGCGCCCCTGTGGCTGGCGTACGAGAAGTGGACCCGCGCCGAACTCGACCGTGCCGACGGCCGGACCAGCGCCGACGCATGGTCGGAGGTGGTCACCGCGGTCGAGCCCCTGGAGCGCCCCTACGACCTCGCCCGCGTCCGCCACCGCCTGGCCGAGGCCCTCCTCGCGAGCGGCGGCGACGACGAGCGCGCCCGCGCCACCGAACTGCTCCGCCTGACCCGGGCCACCGCCGCCCACCTGGGCGCCCGCCCACTCGTCGACGCCTCGACCCACCTGGCCCAGCGAGCCCGCCTCACCCTCAGCGTGACCCCGCCCCTGCCCACGGACGACCCCGCCGACTCCCTCGGCCTCACCACCCGCGAACGGGACGTCCTGCGCCTGGTCTCCGCCGGCCGCACCAACCGCCAGATCGCCGAGGAACTCTTCATCTCCCCGAAGACCGCCAGCGTCCATGTGTCGAACATCCTGGGCAAGCTCGGCGTCTCGGGACGGGGTGAGGCGGCGGCGGTGGCGCATCGGCTGAGGCTGTTTCCGGCCGAAACACTCACATCCGGGACGAGCGGCTGAGGTTTACGCTGTAAGGGACGTCAGTGCAGGGAGGGCTTCGTGTTCAACGCGTTCGAGGAACTCTTCGCCCCCGGCCGCAAGCACACCCGGGACGAACAGAACCGCCTGGAACTGACCCGCGAGGACGTCGGCGACAACGACCCCGGGCACGGACCGATAGATCTCGCGTCCGGGAAGGTCATCGTGCGCCCGCCCGAGCCGTCGGGCGAGAAGACCGACGAGGACACCGAGGCCGACGAGGACGGCGGCAAGCAGTAGGCCCGCTCAGGTCACCTGCAGCTCCAGGATCCGGTCGTCCCCGTCCTTGGGGTCACCCCGCCCGTCCGTGTTGCTCGTCATCAGCCACAACTTGTCCCCGCCCGCCGGGACGACCGTCCGCAGCCGGCCGTACTCGCCCTCCAGGAAGGCCTGGGGGTCCGCCGAGGCCTCCGTGCCGTTCAGGGGGATGCGCCACAGCCGCTGGCCCTTCAGGCCCGCCATCCAGAGGGACCCCTCGGCGTGGGCGATGCCGCTCGGGGAGGCGTCGTCGGTGCCCCACTGGGCGAGGGGGTTGTGGAACGCGGTGTCGTCCGACTTGCCCTCGGCCTCCGGCCAGCCGTAGTTGTCACCCGGCTTGATCGCGTTGAGCTCGTCCCAGGTGTCCTGGCCGAACTCGGAGGCGAACAGCCGCTGTTCGGAGTCCCAGGCCAGGCCCTGCACATTGCGGTGGCCGAACGAGTACACAGGGGAGTCGGGGAACGGGTTGCCCGGCGCCGGCTCGCCCTCCGGTGTCAGACGGAGGATCTTGCCGCCCAGGGACTCCTTGTCCTGGGACAGGCCCGTGTCACCGCTCTCCCCGGTGCCCGCGTACAGCATCTTGTCCGGGCCGAAGGCGATCCGGCCGCCGTTGTGGATGTAGCCCTTGGGGATACCCTTGAAGATCGTGTCGGGCGCGCCCAGCTGGTCGCCGGCAGGCCGCTGCTCGTCGTACAGCATGCGGACGATGCGGTTGTCCGAGGCCGAGGTGAAGTACGCGTAGACCATGTGGTCCGAGGCGTAGTCCGGGGACAGCGCCAGGCCCATCAGCCCGCCCTCGCCCGCCGGGGACACCCCGGCCACCTCGCCCAGCTCGGTCTTCTTGCCCGTCTCGCCGTCGACACGGGTGATCGTGGCGTCGTCGCGGGAGGAGACGAGCAGGTCGCCGTCCGGGAGCGGGGCCAGGCCCCACGGGGTGTTCAAGCCCTCGGCGACCGTGCGCACCACCTTGACCGAGCCCTGCGCCGGTGGGGTCTCGGCCGCCTGCGCGGTGGGCGAGGCCGTGGTCCTGCTCGGTGCACTGTCTCCGCCCTTGGCCGGCGAGTCCCCGTCGTCGGAGGAACAGCCGGCCGTCAGCAGGAGTGCAGCCGCGGCCAGTACGGCCGACACAACTCGACGTTGCACGATCACGGTCCCTTCGATGCGGCGGGTTCTACTGTTCTTACACCGCTCGCGCCTCAGAGGTTCCCGATCCATGAACCCTGAATCAGCGACGCCCCCGGGTCGTTTCCCGCCAGGGCCGCAGAACCCTCGCGGCGTCAGTCCCAGGATCCCCGCGCCCTGGGCAGCTCCGCCACCTCGGCCAGGTCCTGTGGGGTCAGCCGCAGCGCCCCGGCCCCCGCGTTCTCCATCACCCAGCGTTCCTGCTTGGTCCCCGGTATCGCGACGACGTGCCGTCCCTGGGCCAGCACCCACGCCAGCGCCACCTGCGCCGACGTGACCTGCTCCCCGTGGCGGGCCGCGACGCGGCGCAGGCCGGCCACGATCGGCTGGTTCGCCGCCATCATCTCCGCGGTGAAGCGGGGATGCCGGGCGCGCACGTCGTCCGGTTCGAAGCCCTGGCCCGGGGTGAGCGTGCCGGTGAGGAAGCCGTTGCCCAGCGGCATCGCCGCCAGGAAGCCGACGCCGCGGGCCTCGCACCACGGCAGCAGCGCCTCCAGTGCCTCCGGCGACCACACCGACAGCTCGGCCTGCACGGCGCTCACCGGGAAGACCTGCTGCACCCGCTGCAACTGCCGGATCGTCGCGTCGTGCAGGCGCGTTCCGAGGCGGCGGCCGCCTCGCGCGCCCACCGCGCACAGCCCCAACGCCCGTACCTTTCCCGCCCGGACGAGGTCCGCCATCGCGCCCCACGTCTCCTCGACGGGCACTTCGGGGTCGGCGCGGTGCAGTTGGTAGAGGTCGATCACATCCGTCTGAAGGCGGCGCAAAGAGGCGTCGCAGGCCCGCTTCACATAGCCGGGGCGGCCGTTGGCCACGATGTGCTGTTCGCCGACCAGCAGGCCGACCTTGGTCGACACGAACGCGTCCTGGCGGCGCTCCTTCAACACCCGCCCCACCAGCAGCTCGTTGGTGAACGGGCCGTACATGTCGGCCGTGTCCAGCAGCGTCGAGCCCAGATCGAGCGCCCGGTGCACCGCCCTGACCGACTCCTCGCCCCGCTGCCGCGACGAGCTGTAGGCCCAGCTCATCGGCATGCACCCGAGCCCGACGGCTCCCACCGCGAGTGCCGCCGCGCCGATCGTCCTGCGCTCCACCTGGCCGTAACCCTCCCTCTTCCGGCACCCCAACCTAACCTCTGCGCTCAAGTTCCCTGACATAGCCTCCTGACCATGACTGCTGACGTCTGGCTCCCCATCCCGCCGCAGGAGATCGAGGGCCTCCCCGAAGGCCCCCACTACCGCTTCTGGAACGGCGCCGAGGACTTCCCCGCAGACCCGGCCGAGTGCGCCTTCTACGTCGTCCCGTACATGAAGCCGCCCGGGCTCGGGCAGCGTCCCCTGTCGCAGATGTCCAACGTGGAGGTCGTGCAGACGCTCTCCGCCGGCACCGACCACGTCGAGCCCGGCCTCAGGCATCTGCGGCCCGGCGTACGGCTGTGCAACGCACGCGGGGTGCACGAGGCGAGCACCGCCGAGCTCACGCTCACGCTGATCCTCGCCTCGCTGCGCGGCGTTCCCGACTTCGTGCGGGCGCAGGAGCGGGGGGAGTGGCTCGGCGGGTTCCGTCCCGCATTGGCGGACAAGAACGTCCTCATCGTGGGATACGGCTCGATCGGGGCCGCCATCGAGGACCGGCTCGCGCCCTTTGAGCTCGCGCGGGTGGCGCGCGTCGCGCGCTCTGAGCGCACCACGGCGCGCGGCGTTGTGCATCCGCTCACCGAACTGCCCGCTCTGCTTCCGGAAGCCGACGTCGTCATCCTGTCCACGCCCTTGACGGACGCCACCCGGCACCTGGTCGACGCGGACTTCCTGGCCCGGATGAAGGACGGTGCGCTGCTGGTCAACGTCGCACGTGGGGGCGTCGTGGACACCAAGGCGCTGCTGGCCGCGCTGGAGAGCGGGCGCGTCACCGCCGCCCTGGACGTCACCGACCCCGAGCCGCTGCCTCAGGACCACCCGCTGTGGCAGGCCCCGGGAGTCCTGATCAGCCCTCATGTGGGCGGTCCGACATCGGCGTTCCTGCCGCGCGCCAAGCGGCTGCTGGTGGACCAGTTGAGTCGTTATGTGAACCGGGAGCCCCTGCGCAACGTGATCCTTACGACGGGCACGACGCACGCGTGACGCTCACGGGTTGACTATCGCGCGGGTGCCGCGCGTGTCGTGCGTAACAGGCCCATAATCCGGTTCGAGTACCGTCCGCAACCTCCCGGAAGCGGTCCGTACTCGCATATGCGCTGGTCGTCACGGAGCGTAGAGATGCTATGTCCCTGAGTGACGAGACTGGTGTATCGTCCCGACAGGGGCAGCGCCGCGTACTTTCGGCGCCGGGGATGGACATTTCAGATTTGTGAGGGGGGCGACGGGCGATGCACGGCCTATGGACGAGCGATCGGACGCGACGGGGCCGTCGGCGGCGACCCTGGCGAGCGGCCGCGCGCAGACGCGGTCACCACGGCACCCACGGCTGCCGTCACAACCATCACCACCGCAGGCACAGCAGCCGCAGGCGGCATGAGCACCCAGCGGGGCGGGACCCTCGGGACCCGCGAGCGGCGCGGACCGGGAGGGTCCGGTGAGCTCGCCACCGCCCCCCACGACGACGCTCGACGGAGCGCTGCGCGCCCAGCGCCCGTCGGCGGTGACACTGCCTCGTCCCTCGTCGAGCGGCAACGGCTCGGGACTGTTTCCGCAACTCGCTCTGGCCCTGGTGTGCGCGGGATACGCCGTCGGTTCCGCGGTCGGCTGGGGTTCGGACCAAGTCGCGCTGGTCATGGGTGACTTCGGGCTGGCCGCCGCGGCGGGCGCCGCCGCCGTGTCCTGCTTCCGCTACGCCCGCAGGGGCCGTATCCGCTTTCGCCCCGCATGGCTGCTGTTCGCGCTCTCCTCGGCCATGGCGGCCCTCGGCAACCTGGTCTGGGGGTGGTACGAGGTCGTCCTGGAGCTGCCCGTGCCCAGCCCCTCGTACGCCGACGGGTTCTTCCTGTGCTTCGCGCCGCCCGCCATCGTGGGACTCCTGGTGCTCGCCAAGCGCCCGGTGACCAAGGCCGGCTGGGTCTGTCTCGGGCTGGACGCCTGGCTGATCGGCGGCTCGCTGCTGACGCTGGCGTGGAGCCTCGCGCTGGCCCAGGCGGCCAAGATCGACTCCAGTGGAGGGGCGAGCGTGGCGCACACCGCGCTCTCGCTGGCCTACCCGCTGCTCGACATCGCGCTGGTCAGCATGGTGCTCGCGCTGCACTTCCGGCGCTCCTCGGCCAACCGCACCGCGGTCAACACCGCGATCGGGGCGCTCGCACTGACCGTGATGTGCGACGCCCTGTTCACCTCGCCCCTGCTGCACAACAACTACCGCTCCGGCCAGCTGCTCGACGCGGGCTGGTTCGCCGGCTCGCTGCTCCTGGCCTACGCCCCGTGGGCCCAGCCCCGGAACGGGCAGGAGGAGTGCGACCGGCACGGCACATCGGGGCACACGCGCGTGGTGCACGAGCACCTGCCGGGCCAGCGCTCCGGAAGCCATCACCACACACCCCCGCAGGGAGGTGATCACACCCGGTACCCGGTCACCCGCCCGATCGCGGGCTCCCTGGCCGCGCTCACCCCGTACCTCGCCGCCGCCGTCTGCACCCTGGGGATCCTCTACAACGTCCTCAACGGCCGCAGCGTCGACCGCGTGGTGCTCATCACCGGTGGCACCGTCGTGCTGGCGCTCGTGGTGCGCCAGGGCATCATGCTGCTCGACAACATCACCCTCACCCAGGAACTGGCGCAGAAGGAGAACCACTTCCGCTCCCTGGTGCAGGGCTCCAGCGACGTCATCATGATCGCCGCGCCCAACGGCATCCTCCGGTACGTCTCCCCGGCCGCCGCCGGGGTCTACGGCCGCCCCGCCGAGGACCTGGTGGGTACGGAACTGGCCAATCTCATCCACCCGGAGGACCTGGGCTGCGTGGTGCACGAGGTGCGCCGCTTCCTCGCCGCCAGCCCACTCGAGGAACCCACTACGCGCATCGAGTGCCGCTTCCGGTCCGGCGAGGACCGCTGGCTCAACGTCGAGTCGACCGTCAACCGGCACCACGGCGGCCTCATCTTCAACAGCCGGGACGTGACCGAAAGAGTGCGCCTCCAGGCGCAGCTCCAGCACAACGCCGAGCACGACCCGCTCACCGACCTGCCCAACCGCGCGCTGTTCACCCAGCGCGTCCAGCAGGCCCTGTCCGGCCGCCGGGCCTCCGACCGGGGCATCGCCCTGCGCAACACGGCCGTCCTCTTCATCGACCTCGACGGCTTCAAGGGCGTCAACGACACCATCGGACACCAGGCCGGCGACGAGCTGCTCGTCCAGGCAGCCCGCAGACTCCATGAGGCGGTCCGGCAGGGCGACACGGCCTCCCGGCTGGGCGGCGACGAGTTCGCGGCCCTGATCGTCGGGGACAACACCCGTGACCGCGCCGCCCGTGAACGCCACATCCTGGAGCTCGCCGACCGCCTCAGGCTGACGCTGTCGCAGCCCTACCTCATCGACGGCAACGATGTCCGGGTCAACGCCTCCATCGGCGTCGCCTTCGCCGAACCGGGCCTCGGCGCGGGGGAGTTGCTGCGCAACGCCGACCTGGCGATGTACCGCGCCAAGGCGAGCGGCAAGGGACGCGTCGAGCTCTACAAGCCGCAGATGCAGCAGGACGTCGTACGCAAGGCCGAGCTGGCCACGCGCCTGCGGGCCGCGCTGCACGACGGCGAGTTCGCGCTGCTGCACCAGCCCGTGGTGTGCCTGGCGGACGGCCGGATCACGTCGGTCGCCGCCCAGGCGCGCTGGCGGTCCTCGCAAGGGGTGCTGTTCACGCCCGCCGAGTTCCTGCGGGTGGCCGAGGACAGCGACAAGACCGCCGAGCTGGGCCGCTGGATGCTGGAGGAGGCCGTCGAGCAGGCCGCCGAGCGCACCGCGACCGGGCTCGCCGTACCCGTCGCGGTACGGATGGGCGCGCGCCGGCTGCTGGACCGGTCGATGCCGCTCGGGTCGATCGAGGCGCTGCTGACCCGGCACGGGCTGCCGTCCGGGTCGCTGGTCATCGAGCTGTCCGATCTCGACCCACGGATCTCGCTGGACGATCTGGAGCGCCGCCTGAGCGGCCTGCGCAGACTCGGTGTCCGGGTAGCCCTGGACGGCTTCGGCAGCGGGTACGCGGCGATCACCGCACTGCGCAGGCTCCCCGTCGACGTCCTCAAGCTCGATCGCGGTCTGGTCGAGGGCGTCGTCGAGTCCGCGCGGCTGCACAAGATCACCAGCGGGCTGCTGCGGATCGCCACCGACCTCGGGCTGCAGTCCGTGGCCGACGGCGTGGACCTGCCGGAGCAGGTCGTCGCACTGCGGGCGATGGGGTGCATGCACGGGCAGGGCATGGCGTTCTCCGGGCCACTGGACGAGTACCGGCTGCGCCGGGCGCTCAGTTCCGGCCACTATCCGGTACCGCACGGGCCGGCCGAGCCCGCGTTCGCCGGTGGGGGCGCGGGGGTGTACACCAGTGGTGTCCCCGTTGTTCTCGGAGGCGGCAGTGCCCTTCGCTCACATAATGAGACTCCCGTCCCACCTACTTGACAGTGGGTGGGCGCCGGGGGGAGGGTCAGTGCCATGCGCACCCGAATTCTCGTACTTGGAAAGCGCGTCGGCTGAAGCTGGTGACGTCCGGACAGACCCGGAACTCCCAGCGACCACCACCGGCGCGCTCCCCTCGCTTGCCTTACGGCACGAGGGGTTTTTTGTTGCACAGGCACCAGTCGTGCAGCATCGAAACTCCGCTCAAACTTCGCAAAAACCCTCAGCATCGAGAAGAGAATGCCGATGACCGAGCAGGCCACCGGGGCCCATAATCCGCAGCCGCGGCCCCGATCCGGAGGACACCAGTCCGCGCCCGAGCACGTCACGGGTGCGCAGTCCCTCATCCGTTCGCTCGAGGAGGTCGGCGCCGACACGGTATTCGGCATTCCCGGTGGTGCGATCCTCCCGGCGTACGACCCGCTGATGGACTCCACCAGGGTGCGCCACGTCCTGGTCCGGCACGAGCAGGGCGCCGGTCACGCCGCCACCGGCTATGCGCAGGCCACCGGCCGGGTCGGCGTCTGCATGGCGACCTCGGGACCGGGCGCCACCAACCTGGTCACGCCGATCGCCGACGCGCACATGGACTCCGTGCCGATGGTCGCGATCACCGGCCAGGTCGCCTCCAAGGCGATCGGCACGGACGCCTTCCAGGAGGCGGACATCGTCGGCATCACCATGCCGATCACCAAGCACAACTTCCTGGTCACCAAGGCCGAGGACATCCCCCGGGTGATCGCGCAGGCGTTCCACATCGCCTCCACCGGCCGCCCCGGTCCGGTCCTGGTCGACATCGCCAAGGACGCCCTGCAGGCGAAGACCACGTTCTCCTGGCCGCCCGTCATGGACCTGCCCGGCTACCGGCCCGTCACCAAGCCGCACGCCAAGCAGATCCGCGAGGCCGCCAAGCTGATCACCGCCGCCAAGAGGCCCGTCCTCTACGTCGGCGGCGGCGTCATCAAGGCCGGTGCCACCACTGAGCTGAAGGTCCTCGCCGAACTCACCGGAGCGCCCGTCACCACCACCCTGATGGCGCTCGGCGCATTCCCCGACAGCCACCCGCTGCACGTGGGAATGCCGGGCATGCACGGTGCGGTCACCGCCGTCACCGCGCTGCAGAAGGCCGACCTGATCGTCGCCCTCGGAGCCCGCTTCGACGACCGCGTCACCGGCAAGCTGGACAGCTTCGCCCCGTATGCCAAGATCGTCCACGCCGACATCGACCCCGCGGAGATCGGCAAGAACCGCGCCGCCGACGTGCCGATCGTCGGTGACGCCCGCGAGGTCATCGCCGACCTGGTCCAGGCCGTCCAGAAGGAGCACGCCGAGGGCCACAAGGGCGACTACACCGCCTGGTGGAAGGACCTGAGCCGCTGGCGCGACACCTACCCGCTCGGCTACGACCAGCCCGAGGACGGCTCGCTGTCCCCGCAGCAGGTCATCGAGCGGATCGGTCAACTCGCCCCCGAGGGGACGGTGTTCGCGGCGGGCGTCGGCCAGCACCAGATGTGGGCCGCGCACTTCGTCCAGTACGAGAAGCCCGCGACCTGGCTGAACTCCGGCGGCGCCGGGACGATGGGCTACGCGGTCCCGGCCGCGATGGGCGCCAAGGCCGGAGTGCCGGAGAAGGCGGTCTGGGCGATCGACGGCGACGGCTGCTTTCAGATGACCAATCAGGAACTCACCACCTGCGCCCTGAACAACATCCCGATCAAGGTCGCCATCATCAACAACGGCGCCCTCGGGATGGTCCGCCAGTGGCAGACCCTCTTCTACAACCAGCGCTACTCCAACACCGTGCTGCACAGCGGCCCCGAGGCCGACGGCAAGCAGCCCAGCGCCGGCACCCGCGTCCCCGACTTCGTGAAGCTGTCGGAGGCCATGGGCTGCTACGCGATCCGGTGCGAGAACCCGGCCGACCTCGACAAGGTCATCGAAGAGGCGAACTCCATCAACGACCGTCCGGTCGTCGTCGACTTCATCGTCCACGAGGACGCGATGGTGTGGCCGATGGTCGCCGCCGGCACCTCCAACGACGAGATCATGGCCGCCCGGGACGTCCGCCCCGACTTCGGCGACAACGAAGACGACTGAGCGAGAGAGACGTAAAAAGACCATGTCCAAGCACACGCTCTCCGTCCTGGTGGAGAACACGCCGGGCATCCTCGCCCGGATCGCCGCCCTGTTCTCCCGGCGCGGCTTCAACATCGACTCGCTCGCGGTCGGCGTCACCGAGCACCCGGAGATCTCCCGTATCACCATCGTGGTGAACGTGATCGAGGACCTGCCGCTGGAGCAGGTGACCAAGCAGCTCAACAAGCTCGTCAACGTGCTCAAGATCGTTGAGCTGGAAGCGGGTTCGGCTGTTCAGCGCGAACTCGTTCTGGTGAAGGTGCGGGCCGACAACGAGACCCGCTCCCAGATCGTCGAGATCGTCCAGCTGTTCCGCGCCAAGACCGTCGACGTCTCCCCGGAGGCCGTCACCATCGAGGCCACCGGCTCCAGCGACAAGCTGGAGGCCATGCTGAAGATGCTGGAGCCGTTCGGCATCAAGGAGCTCGTCCAGTCCGGCACGATCGCGATCGGACGTGGCGCGCGTTCGATCACGGACCGGTCGCTGCGCGCCCTCGACCGGTCGGCGTAGCCACGCTTTCGGGCGGCCGGGGGGAAACCGGCCGCCCGTATTCCGAGACCCTGCGACTTCCCCCACCGCCACCGTCATACGGTGGGACGCAACATCTGCACACAAGGAGAGAACCCAAAGTGGCCGAGCTGTTCTACGACGCCGACTCCGACCTGTCCATCATCCAGGGCCGCAAGGTCGCGGTCATCGGATACGGCAGCCAGGGCCACGCCCACGCGCTGTCGCTCCGTGACTCGGGTGTCGACGTGCGTGTCGGTCTGCACGAGGGCTCCAAGTCCAAGGCGAAGGCCGAGGAGCAGGGCCTGCGCGTGGTGACGCCGTCGGAGGCCGCCGCCGAGGCCGACGTCATCATGATCCTGGTGCCGGACCCGATCCAGGGCCAGGTCTACGAGGAGCACATCGCCCCGAACCTGAACGACGGCGACGCCCTGTTCTTCGGTCACGGCTTCAACATCCGCTTCGGCTTCATCAAGCCCCCGGCCGGCGTCGACGTCTGCATGGTCGCCCCGAAGGGCCCGGGCCACCTGGTCCGCCGCCAGTACGAGGAGGGCCGCGGCGTTCCCTGTATCGCGGCCGTCGAGCAGGACGCCTCCGGCAACGCCTTCGCGCTCGCCCTGTCGTACGCCAAGGGCATCGGCGGCACCCGCGCCGGCGTCATCAAGACGACCTTCACCGAGGAGACCGAGACCGACCTGTTCGGTGAGCAGGCCGTCCTCTGTGGTGGTACGGCCGCGCTGGTCAAGGCCGGTTTCGAGACGCTGACCGAGGCCGGCTACCAGCCGGAGATCGCGTACTTCGAGTGCCTGCACGAGCTGAAGCTGATCGTGGACCTCATGTACGAGGGCGGCCTGGAGAAGATGCGCTGGTCGATCTCCGAGACCGCCGAGTGGGGCGACTACGTCACCGGCCCGCGGATCATCACCGACGCCACCAAGGCCGAGATGAAGCAGGTCCTCGCCGAGATCCAGGACGGCACCTTCGCCCAGGCCTGGATGGACGAGTACCACGGCGGTCTGAAGAAGTACAACGAGTACAAGAAGCAGGACTCCGAGCACCTGCTTGAGACCACCGGCAAGGAGCTGCGCAAGCTCATGAGCTGGGTGAACGAGGAGGCGTAAGCCTCATTTGACGGGGCCGGAGCGTGCTGCTCCGGCCCCGTTGTCCAACCCGTCGCATCACGGACGGGTGATCCTTCCGCGGAGGCGCAAGACGCCTCTCACCGCGCCACTACACTGCCTTACTACATACGCGTCAGGCCCACAGCGTCGTGCGTCTTCCACGCGGCTAGCAACCCTCCACCGCCTGCGGCCGTCGGGACGGCCGTCCGCATTGGACTTGTGAGGACTCACGTGAGCTCGAAACCCGTCGTACTCATCGCTGAAGAGCTGTCGCCTGCCACCGTCGACGCGCTCGGCCCCGACTTCGAGATCCGGCACTGCAACGGAGCGGACCGAGCCGAGCTGCTCCCGGCCATCGCCGAGGTCGACGCGATCCTGATCCGCTCCGCCACCAAGGTCGACGCCGAGGCGGTCGCCGCGGCGAAGAAGCTCAAGGTCGTCGCACGAGCCGGCGTCGGCCTGGACAACGTCGACGTCTCCGCCGCCACCAAGGCCGGCGTCATGGTCGTCAACGCCCCCACCTCGAACATCGTGACCGCCGCCGAGCTGGCCTGCGGTCTGCTCGTCGCCACCGCCCGCCACATTCCGCAGGCCAACGCCGCGCTGAAGAACGGCGAGTGGAAGCGCAGCAAGTACACGGGTGTGGAGCTGGCCGAGAAGACCCTGGGTGTCGTGGGTCTGGGACGGATCGGTGCGCTGGTCGCCCAGCGCATGTCCGGCTTCGGCATGAAGGTCGTCGCCTACGACCCCTACATCCAGCCCGCGCGCGCCGCGCAGATGGGCGTCAAGGTGCTGTCGCTTGACGAGCTGCTCGAGGTCTCCGACTTCATCACCGTCCACCTGCCCAAGACCCCCGAGACCGTCGGCCTCATCGGCGACGAGGCGCTGCGCAAGGTCAAGCCGAGCGTGCGGATCGTGAACGCCGCGCGCGGCGGGATCGTCGACGAGGAGGCGCTGTACTCCGCCCTCAAGGAGGGCCGGGTCGCCGGTGCCGGTCTGGACGTGTACGCGAAGGAGCCCTGCACGGACTCCCCGCTCTTCGAGTTCGACCAGGTCGTCGCCACCCCGCACCTCGGTGCCTCCACCGACGAGGCGCAGGAGAAGGCCGGTATCGCCGTCGCCAAGTCGGTGCGCCTCGCGCTCGCCGGTGAGCTGGTCCCGGACGCGGTGAACGTCCAGGGCGGTGTCATCGCCGAGGACGTCAAGCCGGGTCTGCCGCTCGCCGAGCGCCTCGGCCGGATCTTCACGGCGCTCGCCGGTGAGGTCGCGGTCCGCCTCGACGTCGAGGTGTACGGCGAGATCACGCAGCACGACGTGAAGGTGCTGGAGCTCAGCGCCCTCAAGGGTGTCTTCGAGGACGTGGTCGACGAGACCGTGTCGTACGTCAACGCCCCGCTGTTCGCCCAGGAGCGTGGCGTCGAGGTGCGGCTGACGACCAGCTCGGAGGCGACCGACCACCGCAACGTCGTCACCGTGCGCGGCACGCTGTCGAACGGCGAGGAGGTGTCGGTGTCCGGCACGCTGGCCGGCCCCAAGCACCTGCAGAAGATCGTCGCGGTCGGCGAGTACGACGTGGACCTCGCGCTGGCCGACCACATGGCCGTGCTGCGGTACGAGGACCGTCCGGGTGTCGTCGGCACCGTCGGCCGGATCCTCGGCGAGGCCGGGATCAACATCGCCGGTATGCAGGTGTCGCGTGCGGTCGCCGGTGGCGAGGCGCTGGCCGTCCTGACCGTCGATGACACGGTGCCCTCCGGGGTGCTGGCCGAGGTCGCGGCGGAGATCGGGGCGACGTCCGCTCGTGCCGTGAACCTGACCTGAGTAGACGGTGACTGGGGGCTGCCGCCCCCAGACCCCCGCTTCGGCCCTGAAGGGGCCTCGTCCTCAAACGCCGGACGAGCTGAGGTGACTCGGCTCGTCCGGCGTTTCGCATGCCGGCTCCCGCACCTCGACCCGCCGCAGCGTGACCGCCGCCAGCACCGCCGCTCCCACCAGCAGCAGCGCCCCCGCGATCGCCGCGCCCTGCATCCCGCTGGTGAACGCCTCGCGCGCGACCGTGGCAAGACCCGGGACCTGATCGGCGACCGCCAGTGCTCCGCCCAGCGTCTCGCGGGCCGCGTCCGGGGCCGAGTCCGGGATGTCGTGACGGTAGATCGCCGTACCGATCGAGCCGAGCACCGCCATGCCCAGCGCGCCGCCGAACTCTCCGCCGGTCTCCATCAGGGAGGACGCGGCGCCGGCCCGCTCCACCGGGGCGGTGCCCATCGCGAGGTCCATGATCTGGGACATCACCGTGACGCCTCCGACGGCCAGCACCGCGCACGAGGTCAGCACCAGCCACATCGAGTCCGTTCCGGCGAGGGCCAGCAGCGCGAAGCCGGCCGCGGCGATCACGAAGCCCGCCGTGACGACGTGGGCCCGATCGACGCCCTTCTGCACCAGCTGGGTCGCGATCGGACCCGCCGCCCCGATCGGCACCGACGGCAGCAGCGCCCACAGGGCCGCCTCCAGCGCGCCCATGCCGAGCACCGACTGCAAGTACTGCGTGGTGAAGTACGACGAGCCCATCACCGCGAACATGCAGACGAGGTTCAGGGCCACCGATGGCGCGAAGCCGCGCCCCCGGAACAGGGCCGGGGAGATCATCGGTGAGGTGCCGGTGCGCTGGCGGTGCACGAAGAGCGCCGCGAACAGCAGGCCGACGGTGATCGAGACGACGTAGCGGACGTTCCAGCCCTCGGAGGGAATCTCCTTCAGGCCGTAGACCACGGGGAGCACGGCCGCCAGCGACAGGGGGACGCTCAGCAGGTCGAAGCGGCCGGGGGCCGGGTTCTTCGACTCGGGGAGCAGGAGCGGGCCGAGGATCAGCAGAAGCGCCATCGCGGGCAGGTTGACCAGGAAGACCGAGCCCCACCAGAAGTGCTCGACCAGCACGCCGCTCATCACCGAGCCCAGCGCGATCCCGCCGGTCATGACGCCGGACCACACGCCGATCGCCTTCGCGCGCTGGCCGGGGTCGGTGAACATCGTGCGGAGCATGGCCATCGTCGACGGCATCAGGGTCGCGCCGCCGATGCCGAGGGCCGCGCGGGCCGCGATCAGCATCTCGGCGCTGTTCGCGTACGCCGCCGTCAGTGAGGCGGTGCCGAAGGCGGCGGCGCCGATCAGCAGGAGCCGGCGGTGGCCGATGCGGTCGCCGAGCGAACCCATCGTCATCAACAGGCCCGCCAGGACGAAGGCGTAGATGTCGAAGATCCACAGCTGCTGGGTGCCGCTCGGCTCCAGGTCCGCGCTGATCGCCGGGATCGCGAAGTAGAGGACCGAGACGTCCATCGAGACCAGCAGCAGCGGCAGCATCAGCACGCCCAGGGCGGTCCATTCGCGGCGGCCGGCGCGGGATGTGCTCGTCGGGTTCGTTGTCATGCCGAGGAATGTACGCGCGTCTTAAACGCTTGTCTAGAACGGATGTATAGGACGGTTGTATGGACCGGCGGTAGGGTGGTCGCATGGGACACCGTGAGGATCTGCTGGAGGGCGCCAAGCGCTGCCTGCTCGACAAGGGCTTCGCGCGCACGACGGCGCGGGACATCGTCAAGGAGTCGGGGACCAACCTGGCCTCGATCGGCTACCACTACGGCTCCAAGGACGCGCTGCTGGCGCAGGCGTACGTATCGCTGGTCGAGGGGATGAGCGATGCCTTCGACGGTGACGGGAGCGCCGGGATCACCGCCGAGCCGGGCTCGTTCGAGAGGTTCGAGCAGGTGTGGTCGAACATCATCGGCACCATGCGCGAGCCCGGTTCGATGTGGCGGCTCAGCATGGAGATCGTCGTCATGGGCGACCGGCTGCCCGAGCTCCGCGACCATCTGGCGGCGGCTCAGCGGGAGGCCGGGCGCGGGATGATTCCGCTGCTCATGGGCGGACGGGAGGAGGACGTCCCGGAGGAGGCCGTGGACACGCTCGGCATGTTCTACGTGACCCTGATGACGGGCCTCATCGCGCAGTGGACCTTCGACCCGAAGACCGCGCCCGGCGCGGAGCAGCTCACTGAGGGGCTGCGCCAGGTGTTCGAGGCGGTCACGAGGAAATGACGCGCCCCTCGCGCATCTCGATCGCCCGGTCCGCGAAGTGCCTTACGACGGCCCGGTCGTGGCAGATGAAGAGGTAGCCGAGGCCGAGGTCGTCCTGGAGGTCGGCGAGCAGGTTCAGCACGCCGGCCCGGACCGAGGGGTCCAGGGACGAGACCGGTTCGTCGAGAACCAGCAGGCGCGGCTGCGACGCCAACGCGCGGGCGATTCCGACCCGTTGGCACTGGCCGCCGGAGAGCTCGTGCGGGCGACGGTCGCCGTACGACCGGTCCAGGCCGACCCTGTCGAGCAGTTCGGCCACCTGGTCGGGGGTGGGCCGGCGACCCTGGATTCGCAGCGGTTCCGCCACCGCGTCACGGATGCGCTGGCGGGGGCTCAGCGAGCCGTACGGGTCCTGGAAGACGGGCTGCATGCGGGAGCGGATCGGGCGGAGTTCGGCTTCGTTGAGGGCGGTCAACTCGCGTCCTTCGAAGAGGACTTCGCCGGCGTCCGGGCGGCGCAGCTGGAGTATCGCCAGGGCCGTCGATGACTTGCCGCAGCCGGAGGGGCCGTTCAGGGCGAGGGTCTCGCCGGCTGCCAGGGTGAAGGAGACGTGGTCGACGGCGGTCGTATCGCCGTAGCGGACCACGAGGTCGCGGACGTCCAGCAGCGGGTCACTCATGGAACAACTCCGTTGCTGGATGGGGGAGTTCGGGCCAGCGGTGGCAGGCGACCAGGCGTTCCCCCACCTGCTGCGGCTCCGGTTCTGCCGTACGGCAGGGGTCGGCCGCGAGCGGGCAGCGCGGGGCGAAGGCGCAGCCCGGCGGGAGTGCGCCCGGTGGGGGCGGGGTGCCGCGCAGGGCGGGGAGGCGGCGGCCCGGGGGCGCGTGCTGGGGGAGGGAGGCCAGTAGGCCCGCCGTGTAGGGGGCGCGGGGGCGGGACAGTACCTCGTGCGCCGGGCCGAGCTCGGTGAGGCGGCCGGCGTACATGACCAGCACGCGGTCCGCGTGGTCCCGTACGACGTCCATGTCGTGCGTGACCAGGACGAGCGCGGCGCCGACCGCCGCCCGCCGCTCGGCCAGCACTCGCAGCACCTGGTCGCGATGCTCCTCGTCCAGGGCGGACGTCGGCTCGTCGGCGACGACGATCTCGGGCTCGTTGACCGTCGCCATGGCGATGACGGCGCGCTGCCGCATGCCGCCGGAGTACTCGTGCGGATACGCCCGCGCCTTGCGTCCGGCGTCCGGGATGCCCACCCGGTCCAGCGCGGCGACCGCCCGGGCGCGGGCCTCCTTGCGGGAGACGCGGGCCACCGACCGTACGGCGGCGGCGAGTTGGTCGCCCACCGGGTGCACGGGGGAGAGGGCGGACAGGGCGTCCTGCGGGACGAGGGAGATACGGCGGCCGCGGTGCGCCGTGAGGTCCGGCCGGATCGTTCCGCTCGTCGTCGAGCCCTTGGGCAGCATGCCCAGCAGCGCCCGGGCGGTGAGGGACTTGCCCGCGCCCGACTCGCCGACGATCGCCAGGACTTCGCGTGGGCGGACGTCGAAGGACAGGCCGCGCACGGCCTCGACGCCGTCGAAGGCGATGCGCAGGTCGCGCACCGACAGCAGTGCGTCAGTCGGCAACGGAGGGCTCCTTCCGTACGGTCCGTGCTCCCCGGCCCCGCACGGCCGCCGCCCCCGACACCGCCAGGCCCGCCAGCAGGGCCAGCGCCACGGCCGGGGCGAGGGCCGCCCAGGGGGCGCGTTCGACATAGGCGCGGGACTCGTCGAGCAGCAGGCCCCACTCGGGCGCCGGCGGCTGGGCGCCCAGGCCCAGGAAGCCGAGGGAGGCCAGGGCCAGGGCGATGCCGGGCAGGCGCAGCAGGGCGTGGCGGGCGACCGGGGCGGCGACGGACGGCAGGACGTGCCGGGTGAGGATCCAGAACGGGGTCGCGCCCATGGCCCGTTGGGCGGTGAGGAACGCCGACGCCCGCACCTCCTGCACGAGCGCCGCCGCGTGGGCCGACAGCGCCGGCCAGGAGATCAGCGCCACGGCGAGGGCCGCGCCCGCGGTGCCGGGGCCGGTGGCCGCGGCGACCAGGATGCCGACGATCACCGGGGGCAGGGCGTTGGCGATGTCCGCCGCGCCCGCCGCGACGCCGGGCAGGAAGCCCAGCGTGAGCGCGAGCAGCAGGCTCAGCGCACAGATCGCGGCGGCCGTACCGACCGTCGAGGCGGCGCCGTGGCCGAGCCGGGCGAGCACGTCGCGGCCGAGGGCGTCCGTGCCGAGCGGGTGCGTCCAGGTCGGGGCGGCGAGCCGGGCAGCGGTGTTCACCGTGTACGGGTCGCGCAGCAGACCCCAGCCGACGGTGCCCAGCAGCACGGCGGCGAGCGTCAGCGGGAGCGCCGGGTGGGCGCGGACCGGGCGGGCCGGGGGCAGGGTCAGCCCCGCGTCGCGCAGGGCGGGGCCCAGCAGCCGGCGCCGTACGCCCACCGCCAGCGCGCCCGCGGCCAGGCCGAGCAGCAGCAGGGCCAGCACCGAGCCCTGGAGCAGCGGCAGGTCCTGCGACTTGGCCGCGCCGAGCGCGGTGCGGCCGATGCCGGGCACCGCGAAGACCGTCTCCACCGCGACCGCGCCGCCGGTCAGACCGACGGCGACCATCCCGAACTGCGGTACCAGCGGGGGCAGTACGCGCTTGAGGGCGGCCGCCGAGATCGTCGTACGGCCCACTCCCGCACCCCGCCACAGCTCCACCCACCGTTCGTCGAGGACGGCCGGCAGCGCGTCCGCGACCAGCCGGCCGAGCAGACCGCCCGCCGGGACGCCGAGGGCGAGCGCGGGCAGCACCAGATACTCGGGGCCCGCCCAGCCGGACGTCGGCAGCCACCCCAGCCATACTCCGCACACCAGCAGCGCGACCGTGGCCAGCAGGAACTCGGGTACGGCGGCCAGCATGGCGGCGAAGGATCCGGCCGATCCACGCCCCCGCACCAGCACGGGCGCCACGAGCGCGGCGGCCAGCGCGACCGCGACGCCGAGTGCCGCGCCCATCAGGCCCAGCGACACCTGGACGCCGGTGACGACGGACGGCAGCACGTCGGTCCCGGACACCCAGGAGGTGCCGAAGTCGCCGTGCAGCAGGTCGGCGGCCCAGCTCCCCAGCAGGGCGAGGGGGCCGGCGTCCAGGCCGAGGTCCTTGCGGATCGCGGACAGCGCCTCCTCGGTCGCCTCCCGCTCGGCCGACCGGGCGCGCAGCACGGTGAGCGCGGGGTCCCGGTGCGAGAGCCAGGGCAGCAGGCCCACGGTGGTCAGGGCGGCGACCAGACAGGCGAGGCGGGTCAGCCCGGCCGGGCCGGCCAAATTCCTTACGGCGAGCTTCACTTGACGTGCGTGTCCACCGTGACGAGCTCGCGCTCGCGCGGGTCGTGGGCGGCGTCCACGACACCGGCCGCGTCGCCCTGGATCACCCGCTCGTGGAGCATGGGGACGGCCGCGTCCGTGGCGAGCACGGCGGCCTCGGCCGCGATGATCGCTGCGCGGCGGGCGTCGCCGACCTTGGTGTCGGAGGCCTTCTTCAGGGCCGCGTCCACGTTCTTGTCGGTGAGCTGCGACAGGTTGAACGTGCCGTCGGAGGCGAAGTCGCTGTAGAGATAGGCGGCCGGGTCACCGGAGTCGAGGACCGTGGCGCGGGAGAGGACGAACGCGTCGAACCGGCCGGCGAGGGCGTCGGCCTCGATGTTGGTGTACTCGCGGACGTCCAGCTTCACCCTGAATCCAGCCTTCTGGAGCTGCTGTTGCAGCGTGGCGGCGACCTCGGGCATCTCGGCCCGGTCGGTGTACGTCCCGATGGTGATCGCCTCGCCGTTCGGTTCTGCGGCCTTGGTGCGCCGGACGGGCGACCGCAGTTCGGCGGCCCAGGGCAGCGCGGGCCCCAGCAGTCCCTCGGCGACATCGGCGCGACCCTCGTACACGCCCTTCACCAGCGCCTCGGCGTCGATCGCCGCGCGGGCCGCCGCCCGCAGCGCGCGGTTCTTGAAGGCGCCCTTCCCGGTGTTGAGGTAGAGCGTGTTGGTGCGCGGCATCGGGACTTCGGTGATCAGGTCCTGGTCGAGCACCGCGGCCTGCGAGACCGGGATCGCCTCGACGATGTCGGCCTCGCCGCTGCGCAGCGCCGCCGCGCGGGCGGTGCCGTCGGGGACGAACTTCACGTCGATTCCGGGGGACTCGGCCCTGCCGCCCCAGTAGGCGTCGTAGCGGTCGAGGGTGGCGGAGGCGGTGCCGTCGACCTTTGTCAGCTCGAAGGGGCCGGTGCCGGCGCCGACGGGGTTCACCGTCTTCCCGCGGTACGCCTTCGCCGCCAGGACCGACAGCTGCGGGGAGCTGAGGCGCTGCGGGACCAGAGGGTCCTCGGTGCCGGTCGTGACGGTGACCGTGTCGGTGTCCTCGGCCTTCGCGGTCAGGTCGACGCCGTCGAGGATGCGGGGCTTGGGGGAGGCGGTGGCCGCCTTGGTGAGGGAGCGTACGACGGCCTTGGCGTCCAGCTTCGTGCCGTCGTGGAAGGTCACGCCGTCGCGTATCTCGAAGGTCCAAGTGCGGCCGGACTGCTGCCACTTGGCGGCGAGTGCGGGCTGAGCGTCGCCGGCCTTGTCGAGCTTCACCAGGGTCTCGGCGGTCGACCAGCGCGACAGCTTGAACGCGTCGTCGGAGAGCGGGGACAGCCCGGAGCGCGGGGGCTGCAGCATCGCGACGCGTACGCGCCTGCCGTCGGTCCCGGCGTCCGTGGACTGCGCACCGGCGAAGCAGCCGGTGAGCAGCGCGGAGGCCGCGGTGAGGGCGGTGACGGGGAGCAGACGGTTCGCGGGCAGGCGCACGGGACCCTCCGGGTAAAAGGGCGGTCAAGAGAGCGGTTGCTGCGACCGTAGCATGATGACAATCGTTTCCAATAGTCGCGTCTGCTTTGTGGCTTCCGATCGGGGTGCGGATGATGGATCCCATGCAGTCCGAGATGCCTGTGGCAGGCGCCGAGGTGGACGTTCTGATCGTCGGTGGCGGGCCCGTCGGGCTCACCGCCCGAGCGTTGCTCGAACGCTGGGGCGTACGGACCCTGCTGGTCGAGAAACGCCGTGAGCTGTCTCCGTTTCCGCGCTCCCGGCTGGTCAACGTGCGCTCGATGGAGATCTTCCGCCAGCTCGAACTCGCCGAGCCGATCACGGCGGCCGCGTTCGCGCCGGAGTACGGCCGTATCCGCTTCCGGGACACCCTGCACGCCCCCGACTTCGCCTCGGCGGCGATGATCGGGGTCAACGGGCCGGTGCCGGAGAGCCCGGTCACCGGTGCGGTCACCTCGCAGGACCGGCTGGAGCCCACGCTGCTCGGCGCGGCGTCCTCCGAGGTGCGCTTCGGTGTCGAACTCCTCGACCTGACCGAGGAGGACGAGAGTGTCCTGGCCTTGCTCGCCGACCATGGCGACGGCGAGCGGTCCCGCGTCCGCGCCCGCTACGTACTCGCCGCCGACGGCGCCAACTCCACCGTCCGGGAAAGGCTCGGCATCGCCGCCGAGGGTCCCGGCGCGGTCGGCCGTGTCACCACCGTCGTGTTCGACGCCGACCTCGGCCAGTGGTCCGCCCGGCAGCCCGCCGGGGTCTACCTCACCTCACAGGGGTCGTTCCTGCCGCTGTATCCCGAGGGCGGCTGGGCCTGGTTCGTGCCCACGCCGCAGGACACCGACGGCGCCGACTGGCCCGGCATGGTCTCGCGCTCCCTCGGCGCCGACGCGCAGGTCGACGTCCTGCGGGTGCAGCACTGGGTGGTGAACGCCTTCGTCGCCGAGCGCCTGCGCCACGGCCGGATCCTGCTGGCCGGCGACGCCGCCCACGCGATCCCGCCCGCCGGCGGACTGGGCATGAACGTCGGCGTCGCCGATGTGCACAACCTCTGCTGGAAACTGGCCGGCGTGCTGCGCGGATGGGCCGGGCCCGGCCTGCTGGACACCTACGACAAGGAGCGACGCCCGGTCGCGAGGCGGACGCTCGGCCAGGCCGTGGAGAACGCCAGGATGATGTTCCAGGTGCAGGACGTGCGCCGCGAGCAGCTCCAGGCCGCAGCGGGCCGGACCCCCGACCGGGTCGAACCGCCCTGGTCGGAACAGTACTTCGCGCAACTCGGACTGGTACTCGGCGTCGCCTACCGCTCCGAAGCCGTCCTGACCGGCGCCGGCACCCCACCGGGGCCGCCCGAGACGGGCACGACCTACATCCCCACGGCCGAACCGGGCCACCGGGTGCCGCATCTGTGGCTCACGGACGGGCGCTCCACGCTCGACGCGTTCGGCGAGTGGTTCACCCTGCTCACCGCCGCCCCCGCCCACTGGGAGTCGACCACCGCCGCGCCCTGGCCGCTGCGCGTCGAGCCGTTGCCCGCCGAGCACACCGAACTGTGGGACCTGCCCCCGCAGGGCGCGCTGCTCGTCCGCCCCGACGGCCACATCGCCGCCCGCTGGAGCGACGGACCGCCGGGCGACGCCACGCTCCACGACGCCCTCACCGCCGTAACCTCGCGCTGAGCGGGCCGGCACGGCCAGGCCCTGTCGTTTGGATCAGCCCGGCTGCGAGGATCGGTTTCTCTCGGCCGACCCGAGCGGGGCGATGGGGGTGCCCCCGCGCGAGCCGAGCGAAGCCGGTTCGAGCGTGGGGGAGCGTGCAGCTGCAAGGCGGAGGAGGGAGTCGACGCGGTGGGGGCACCTCCCGGCCGAAGGCTGGGGGACGTCGGCGACCGACGACAACGCGGCTGGGGGTCCCCCCTGCTCGAAGAGCTTGGGGGAGTGCGTGCCAGGGCCCGCGACGCCGGGATGATCCAAACGACAGGGCCTACAGCCGCGCGCCCTTCAACGCCATGTGCAGCAGCAGCCGGTCCTCGCCGTCGTCCAGGTCCAGGCCCGTGAGCTGTTCGACGCGGGAGAGGCGGTAGTACAGGGTCTGGCGGTGGATGCCCAGCTCGGCGGCGGTGCGGCCGGCCTGGCCCGCGCAGTCGAGGTAGACCTCGGCGGTGCGGGCGAGTTCGTGCTGCGCGGGGGACAGGAGAGGGGCGACCACGGGGTCGTGCACCGTCTGCGGGGCCAGGGAGGTCAGCAGGCGGTACGGGCCGATGTGCGACCACTGCGCCACCGGGCCGAGCCGTGGTTCCGCGAGTGCCGCTCGGGCCGCGGCCGACGCCTCCTGCCAGAGCGCGCCCAGGTCGGCGAGGCCGGTGCGCGGTTCGCCGAGGCCGGCCGCCGCCGGTGCCCCGCCCTTCGCGCGCGGCCGGGCGGCCGGGCCCTCCTTCAGCAGCCGGGTCGCCGCCGCCTGCGCCGCCGTACGCACCTCGGGCGAGCGCAGCCGTACGAGCACGGCCAGGCTCTGGTCGGCGGCCCCCCACGGGACCGTGCACAGCGCGGTCGCGTGCGGCACCGTCCGCACCGACGGGGCGTCGTCGGGGTCGGCCGAGGGCCAGGGGGCCACGCAGACCACCGTATGGACACCGTCCGCCCGCGGACCGAGGGCCGTGCGCAGCTCGGCGATCGCCATGTCCCCCTGCCAGCCGCGCTCGCCGGTCAGCGCGGCCCGCAGCTCCCGGCTGAGGTCCGCCCCGTGCTGCGCCTCGTCCGCGAGCAGCGCGCCGATCCGGGCCGCGACCTCCATCGCGGCCGCCAGCTGCCCGTCCGTGGGTCCCGGATCGTCGTCCAGGAGCCAGACGTAGCCCCGCACGACACCCCTGTGGCGTACGGGGAGGCAGATGCGTCCGCGGTACACCCCCGCCTCCGGAGTGCGGGGGATCCGCACCGGCCCCGTGGCCCGCGTGATGCCGAAGCCCTCGAACCAGGTCCGTACGGCCGACGTGGAGCGCCGCGTCAGGATCGAGCGGGCGCGCACGGGGTCCAGGGCCGACGCGTCGAGCTCGTCCTCGCTGTCGTAGGCCCCGAACGCGATCAGCTCGAAGTCCCGGTTCTCCAGCGTCGCGGGGGCGCCCAGGAGCTCCGAGATCTCGTCGACCAGCTCCTGGTAGTCACCCTTGAATTCCGACGTCACCCGGGCATTCTCCCGCATTTCCCGAGCGGCTTCATACATCTGTCTGAGATCTGCGGCACGGATGCGTGACAGCTGTCGATGGCCGACGATCGGAGGGATCCTTAGGTTTCACGGTGGTTCTCCGTGCCGTACCCGACTGGTTGGGATTCGGCTGCTTTTCTCCTGTCTGTGGAGGTGCCCCGTGCTGGGTCCCGTGATTCTTGCCGCGTCGCGCAGCGACCGGATGCGACGCCTGATCTCGGCGGCCCCGGTGACCAAGCAGGTCGTCGACCGCTTCATCCCGGGTGAGACGGTCGACGAGATCGTGCCGATCATCAAGGACCTCAGCGAGCGAGGTCTGGAGCTGACGATGGACGTCGTCGGCGAGGACATCACCCGCCCGGAACAGGCCGCGGCCGCCCGGGACGCCTATCTGCTGCTCATCGACCGGCTCAAGGAGCTGGAGCTGGGCACCAGGGCCGAGATGTCCGTGAAGCTGTCGATGTTCGGGCAAGCGCTGGAGGGCGGCCACGAGCTGGCGCTCGCCAACGTCCGCCCCGTCGTCGAGGCCGCCGCCGCGATCGGCACCACCGTCACCCTCGACGCCGAGGACCACACGACCCTCGACTCGATGTTCGCCATCCACGAGGAGCTGCGGAAGGACTTCCCGCAGACCGGCTGCGTCATCCAGGCCTACCTCTTCCGCACCGAGGCCGACGCCCGCCGCCTCGCGGACAGCGGCAGCCGCGTTCGGCTCGTCAAGGGCGCCTACAAGGAGCCCGCCGAAGTCGCCTACCAGCAGAAACACGAGATCGACAAGGCGTACGTCCGGATCCTGAAGATTCTGATGGAGGGCGCCGGGTACCCGATGATCGGCTCCCACGACCCCCGCCTGATCTCCATCGCCCAGGAACTGGCCCGCACGGCCGGGCGAAAGCTCGACGAGTACGAGTTCCAGATGCTCTACGGGATCCGCAGCGACGAGCACCTGCGCCTCGCCGCGGAGGGCCACCGCATGCGCGTCTACACCGCCTTCGGCACCGACTGGTACGGCTACTTCATGCGGCGCCTCGCCGAGAAGCCGGCCAACCTCCTGTTCTTCGCCCGCTCGATCCTCACCAAGGGCTGACCCACCCGCTCAGTAAGGAGTTACGGAACCCATGGACGCTGTGACCCAGGTCCCCACCCCCGTCAATGAGCCGGTGCACGGCTACGCCCCCGGCTCGCCCGAGCGCGCCCGCCTTGAGGTCAAGCTCAAGGAGCTGGCCGAGAACCCGATCGACCTGCCGATGACCATCGGCGGCGAGAAGCGGTTCGGCGGCGGCGAGCGCGTCGACGTCGTGCAGCCGCACAACCACAAGGCCCGCCTCGGCACCTACGGCAACGCCACCCAGCAGGACGCCCAGGACGCCATCGACGCGGCCCTCGCCGCCGCGCCGGCCTGGCGTGCGATGTCCTTCGACGACCGCGCCGCGATCATCCTGCGCGCCGCCGAGCTGCTGGCCGGCCCCTGGCGCGAGACGCTGGCCGCCTCCACCATGCTGGGTCAGTCCAAGACCGCTCAGCAGGCCGAGATCGACACCCCCTGCGAGCTCGTCGACTTCTGGCGCTTCAACGTCAGCTACGCCCGCGACCTGCTCGCCGAGCAGCCCCCGGCGAACTCCCCGGGCGTCTGGAACCGCCTCGACCACCGCCCGCTGGAGGGCTTCGTCTACGCGATCACGCCGTTCAACTTCACGGCCATCGCGGGCAACCTGCCGACCGCCCCGGCGCTCATGGGCAACGTCGTCGTCTGGAAGCCGTCCCCGACGCAGACCCACGCCGCCGTGCTGCTGATGCAGCTCCTGGAGGAGGCCGGTCTGCCCAAGGGCGTCATCAACCTCGTCACCGGCGACGGCATCGAGGTCTCCAAGGTCGCCCTGGAGCACCGCGACCTCGCCGGCATCCACTTCACCGGCTCGACCAAGACCTTCCAGTACCTGTGGAAGACGGTCGGCAACAACATCGAGAAGTACCGCTCCTACCCGCGCATCGTCGGCGAGACCGGCGGCAAGGACTTCGTCGTCGCCCACCCGAGCGCCGACAAGGCGGTCCTGAAGACCGCCCTGACCCGCGGTGCCTTCGAGTACCAGGGCCAGAAGTGCTCCGCGACCTCCCGCGCGTACATCCCGGCGTCGATCTGGAACTCCGGCTTCAAGGAGGAGTTCGCGGCCGAGGTCGACTACCTCACCATGGGTGACGTCACCGACCTGTCCAACTTCGTCGGCGCCGTCATCGACGACCGTGCCTTCGCCAAGAACAAGGCCGCCATCGACCGCGCCAAGCAGGACCCCTCCTGCACGATCGTCGCCGGCGGCTCCTACGACGACTCGGTCGGCTACTTCGTCCGCCCGACCGTCATCGAGTGCAGCGACCCGGAGAACGAGGTCTTCACGACCGAGTACTTCGGCCCCGTCCTCGCCGTGCACGTCTACGAGGACGACCGCTACGACGAGATGCTGGAGCAGATGGAGTCGGTGTCCGCCTACGCCCTGACCGGCGCGGTCATCTCGGGTGACCGTGCGGCGACGGCGTACACCATGGAGAAGCTGCGCTACGCGGCAGGCAACTTCTACATCAACGACAAGTCGACCGGCGCCGTCGTCGGCCAGCAGCCCTTCGGCGGCGGCCGTGCCTCCGGCACCAACGACAAGGCCGGCGCCCCGCAGAACCTGATGCGCTGGACGCTGACCCGCGCCATCAAGGAGACCCTGGTCGCGCCGACCGACTACACCTACCCGCACATGGGCTGACACCCCAACTCATCGGAAAAGGCCGGGTCTTGAGGGACCCGGCCTTTGCCGTGCGGGGAGAATGCGGCCATGACGGTGACGGCGGACGACGGCGTAAGACTGTGGGCGAGCGCGACCGGCCGGGGCGAGCCGCTGGTGCTGTGCCACGGCGGGCCCGGGCTGTGGGACATGTTCGAGGACGTGTCCGCCATGCTCGACGACACGGCCACGGTGGTGCGCTGGGACCAGCGCGGATGCGGGCGCTCCGAGCGCTGCGCGGGCCCCTGGACGACCGACCGGTTCGTGGCGGACCTCGACGCCGTCCGACGGCACTTCGGGCCCGGCCGGACGGCGCTGCTCGGCCACTCCTGGGGCGCGCAGCTGGCGCTCGCCTACGCACTGGCGCACCCGGAGCGGGTGAGCACGCTGGTGTACGTGGCCGGAACCGGCATCGGGCCGCCCGGCGACTGGCACCCGGCCTACGAGGAGAACTTGCTCGCGAGGCTGGGCGAGGATCCCGAACGGCTCGCCCGCTGGCGGGAGTTGCCCAAGGACGACCGGGAACGGGCGGTGCTCCAGTGGTCGGCCGAGTTCGAGGACCGGGCGCGGGCGCTGGAGCACGCCGGGCGGATGGCCGACCCGTGGTTCGGCATCAACACCGAGTGCGGCGCGGCCCTGAACGCCGAGACCCGGCGCACCTGGGGCACCCCCGAGCTGTACGCCGCCTGCCGGGACCTGGACCTGCCCGTGCTCATCGTCGACGGGGCCCACGACATCCGGCCGCGCTCGGCGGTGGACTCGCTGGAGCGGGCGCTGCCCCGGGTGCGCCGGGTGACCCTGCCCGACGCCGGGCACCTGCCGTGGGTGGAGGACCCGAAGGGCTTCCGGGAGGCGGTGGCGGCCGCACTGGGGTGAGCTACTCGGCGATCTCCGTGCGCTCCCACCACTCGTAGACGGCCAGCGCGCCCTGCGGGGTGTCCGTCTGCCGGGTCGTCGGCCGGAAGTGCTCGTATCCACCGCGGAGCTTGATCTTCACGTCCGGCCCGGGGGCCGGGGCCGGGACGATCCGGTCGGGCAGGTCGTCCGGGCCGCCCTCGAGGAACACTTTCGCCGTGTCGTTCATGACCTCACCGTTCCCCTCGCCGAGCCCGTCCGTCCCGTGCCGCCCGGAGGATCAGCCGAGTGGGCGATCCGCGACGGTGTCCGCCTGCGGCGCCGATACTGGTCGGATGACCACATCCGCTTCCGCCGTCACGGCCCGCACCGCGCACACCGCCGACCTCACCCCCGCCGAACTGCGCGCGATCCGCGCCCTGATGGACGACGCCTTCGACGGCGACTTCTCCGACGAGGACTTCGAGCACGGGCTCGGCGGCATGCACGCCCTGGTCCACGACGACGCCGGACGGCTCGTCGCGCACGGGTCGGTGATCATGCGGCGGGTGCGGCACCGGGACAGGTGGTTGCGGGTCGGGTACGTCGAGGCGGTCGGCGTACGGCCCGACGCGCGCCGCACCGGGCTCGGCGGCCGGGTGATGGCAGAGCTGGAGCGGGTGATCGACCGGGCCTACGACGCGGGCATGCTCTCCGCGAGCGACGAGGGGGCCGCGCTGTACGCAGCCCGGGGCTGGGAGGTGTGGGGCGGGCGGGTCTGCGGGCTCGGGCTCGAAGGCGTCGTCCATCTCCCGGACGAGGAGGGCAGCACGTTCATGCGGACCGCACTCGCCGGTCGTCTCGATCCCGCATTCGAGCTGGTCTTCGACTGGCGGGACGGGGATGTGCTGTGACGGGCCGCCGGTAGAAAGCGCAGGTCAACGGCGGGTGGCCCACTACGCCGTCTCAGATAGTAGGAAGTCCGAGTAATTGTGGAGACAGACGCGCCGTCCTCCCTTAGTTTTGTAGGAGCCGAACGTCTCGCTCGATCAAGCGAATGGCGGTCGTGAGCCGGGCCCCGTGCAGGCAACCCCTGCGGCACCGCTCCCCGCCCCACCCGGCGTCTCCCCTCTGTGCACTCCCGATTGTCGAAGGAGTCGATTTCCCATGGCCGAGACGACCGCCCGCCGTCGAGTCCGTCACATCTCCCGTACCAGCGAGTCCGACCGCAAGAATGCCGCGGCTGCGCTGCAGCGCGCGCTCGACCGTCGGGACAACGGGGGCAGTACCGGCCACCAGGCCGCCTGACGCCGTAACAGCACGCCACCAGCCGGGAGCCGCACCCGATCGAGGTGCGGCGCGCGGTCTCACGCCCCGCGCCGCACCTCGAAGTGGTCGATGCGCTCCCCGTCCTGCGCCAGTGCCGACACCTGCAGCCGTGGCTTCGTGCCGCCCTCCGCCTCGACCGTGAGGAAGGAGAAGCCCCGGTAGCGCACCCGCGACCACTGCACGCTCTCCGGCTTGGTGTTGCGTGACTTGGTCCACTTGAAGGTGTCGACCGACTCCCGCTCGGTCACATGCCCCTCGTAGCTCTCCTCGACGCCCGGGGGGAAGCCGTACAGCTCCTTGCCGCCCCCGCCCGCCGTGACGTAGACGATGCCGTCCCGGGTCGGGTCCGTCGAGGCGCCGATGGGCACCTGTCGGCCGACCTCGCCGTTCTTGATGGCGTCCGTCCGCTCGTAGACGTGGTTGTGCCCGTTGATCACCAGGTCCACCTCGTGCTGGGCGAACAGCGGCACCCACTCGGCCCGCACACCCCCGTCGGACGCGTGCGAGGACGTCGAGTAGGCGCAGTGGTGGAAGAAGACGACGATGAAGTCGACGCCCTTCGCCGCCCGCAGCTCACCGAGCCGCTCGTCCAGCCACTTCGTCTGGCGGCCGTCCGTGTGGCCCCGGTTGGCGGGAATCTCGTACGACACGTCGTTCGCGTCCAGCGCCACGAAGCCGACGTTGCCGTAGGTGAAGGAGTACACACCGGGGGCCGTACGGGAATCGAAGCCGCTGTCCGGCAGGGACCAGCGGGCCAGCTGGCCGCCGTAGCCGTCCGGCGAGTACCAGGCCTCCATGTCGTGGTTGCCGGTCGTCACCATCCACGGCACCGACTTGGCCACCGACTCGGTCTGCTTGAGGTACCCGTCCCAGTAGCCGGGGTCGTAGGCGTCCGACTCCTTGCCCAGGCCCTTGACGTTCGCGTAGCAGATGTCGCCCGCGTGGAGGTGGAAGGCCGGGTTCTGGCCCAGCAGGAGCTTGTCGTTGGTGGCGGCCGCCTCGCTGACGCCCTGGTCGCCGAAGGCCGTGAAGGTGAAGGTCTCCGCGCTCGCGGGAGCCGTGCGGAAGGAGGCGATCGTCGCGCGGTTCTTCGGGGCCGCCGGGTCGAAGCCGTCATGGCCCACGCCGTAGTAGTACGTCGTGCCGGGGCGCAGGGAGTCCAGCGCCGCATGGACGTAGTACTGCTCCAACGCCGCGCGGATGCCCTGCAGTTCGGGGGTGTACAGATCGCGGATCTCGGCGTCGATCCGGCGGCTCAGGTCGTCGGGCCGCAGGCCGATCCGGATGTACGGCTTCCGCACCGCGGCCGGGACCTGCCAGGAGATCCGCATCTGCGACTTCGGGTCGGCGCCGAAGGCGAGATGGCGGCCGAACGGGACGACGGCCGAACCCGGCACCTTCGTGAGGGTGGACGCGGACGCCGATACGGAGGGCTTCGCACCGGGAGTGCCCGGCTCCGAGCAGCCCGTCAGCAGCCCGCCCGCGACCGCGCCCGCGGTCACCAGCGTGCGGCGCCGGGTCAGCTTGGCGCGCAGGTACTCGTGCTGCTCCGCCATGCTCATACGGCGGGCGAGCTGCGGGGGGATGCCGAAATCGGGAACGTCCATGGTGGGAAAGTTCCCAGCGGCAGCCAACAGCCGCCCTGCATGCGGGTGAACGGCGGTTGAAGCGCAGGAACCTTCCCCCGTCCGGCCGTCCGCATCGCGGACACCGCATGTCATTCCATGGGACGAGGAGTAGGGTGCCGACATGTCTCGCAGCCTCAATCTCGCAGTGATTCCCGGTGACGGCATCGGCCAGGAGGTCGTGGCCGAAGGCCTGAAGGTCCTCTCCGCCGTCCTTGAGCAGGATGTGAAGCTGGAGACCAAGGACTACGACTTCGGCGCCCGGCGCTACCACGCCACCGGTGAGACCCTCACCGACGCCGACCTCGACGCCCTGAAGCAGCACGACGCGATCCTGCTGGGCGCGATCGGCGACCCGGGTGTCCCCTCCGGCGTCCTGGAGCGCGGCTTCCTGCTCAAGCTCCGCTTCGCCTTCGACCACCACGTCAACCTGCGTCCGTCGAAGCTCCTTCCGGGTGTCGCCACCCCTCTCGCGGGTGAGCCGCAGATCGACTTCGTCGTCGTCCGCGAGGGCACGGAAGGCCCGTACACCGGCAACGGCGGCACCATCCGCAAGGGCACCGAGCACGAGGTCGCCACCGAGGTCTCCGTCAACACGGCGTTCGGTGTCGAGCGGGTCGTCCGGGACGCGTTCGCCCGCGCCCAGGCCCGGCCGCGCAAGAAGCTGGCGCTGATCCACAAGAACAACGTGCTGACCTTCGCCGGTCACCTGTGGACCAACGTCTTCAACAAGGTGGCCGAGGAGTTCCCCGAGGTCACCACCGAGTACATGCACGTCGACGCGGCCACCATCTACCTGGTGACCCAGCCCGAGCGCTTCGACGTCATCGTCACCGACAACCTCTTCGGCGACATCATCACCGACCTCGCCGCGGCCGTCTCCGGCGGCATCGGCGTCGCCGCCAGCGGGAACATCAACCCGAGCGGCGCGTTCCCGTCCATGTTCGAGCCGGTCCACGGCTCGGCCCCGGACATCGCCGGCCAGGGCAAGGCCGACCCGACCGCCACGGTCCTGTCCGTCGCCCTGCTCCTGCGCCACCTCGGGTACGACGCCGAGGCCGGCCGCATCGAGGACGCCGTGTCGGCCGACCTCGCGGAGCGCACCGGCAAGCCCGCCCGCAGCACCTCGGAGATCGGCGACGCGCTCGCCGTACGAGTAGCCGGCTGATCCGGCGCGCACTCGAACTCCCCCACTCTCGACTTCGCTCGAGCGGGGGGACCCCCATCGAAGCCGCCGGGTCACATCGCACCCGGCGGCTTCCCCATGTCCGCCGCCGGGTGTCACCATCGACCCCTGGATCGCGATTCACTCCGTACCGGCCGATTTCTCCCTCAAGCTCCCAAAGGGCGGGGGGAGCCCCCATCCGGCTCCGCGCTTGCGATAATCGAACGCGGAGCCGCGGAATGAGGGAATGCTCGGACGTCCTAGCACTGGCCCTTGGCAGTACTGGCGTGAGCGCGGCCCGCCACAACCAAACCGGTGAAGGACACCTACTCATGACGACGCCCACGATCGAGCTCAAGCCTTCCGCCAGCCCACTCGCCGCCGCCGAGCGCGAGGCGATACTGGCCAACCCGGGGTTCGGCCGCCACTTCACCGACCACATGGTGACGATCAAGTGGACCGAGGGCCGCGGCTGGCACGACGGCGAGCTCGTGCCGTACGCGCCGCTCTCGCTGGACCCGGCCACCATGGTCCTGCACTACGCGCAGGAGATCTTCGAGGGCCTGAAGGCCTACCGCCAGCCCGACGGGTCCGTCGCCTCCTTCCGCCCCGAGAAGAACGCCCGGCGCTTCCAGGCCTCGGCCCGCCGGCTCGGCATGCCGGAGCTGCCGGTGGAGACGTTCATCGAGGCGTGCGACGCGCTGGTCGCGCAGGACGCGGACTGGGTGCCGGCGCACGGCGGCGAGGAGTCCCTCTACCTGCGCCCGTTCATGTTCGCGACCGAGGTCGGCCTGGGGGTGAAGCCGGCGAGCGAGTACCTCTTCATCGTCATCGCCTCCCCGGCCGGCGCCTACTTCCCCGGTGGCGTCAAGCCGGTGTCCATCTGGGTCTCCGAGGACCACGTCCGCGCCGTGCCGGGCGGCATGGGCGACGCCAAGACCGGCGGCAACTACGCCGCGTCCCTGCTGGCCCAGGCCGAGGCCGCCGCCAAGGGTTGCGCCCAGGTCTGCTACCTCGACGCGGTCGAGCGCAAGTGGGTCGAGGAGCTCGGCGGCATGAACCTGTACTTCGTGTACGGCGACAAGATCGTCACGCCCTCCCTCACCGGCTCCATCCTGGAGGGCGTCACCCGTGACTCCCTGCTCACGGTCGCCCGTGACCTCGGGTACGAGGCCGAGGAGGGCCGCGTCTCCATCGACCAGTGGCAGCGCGACTCCGCCAACGGCAGCCTCACCGAGGTCTTCGCCTGCGGCACGGCGGCCGTCATCACGCCGGTCGGCACCGTGAAGCGCACGGGCGCGGAGTGGCAGCAGAGCGACGGGGAGCCCGGCGAGGTCACGCTGAAGCTCCGCCAGGCGCTCCTCGACATCCAGCGGGGCGCTGCGCTGGACCAGCACGGGTGGATGCATCGCCTGGGCTGATCAGTGCTCGGCGTTGAGGCCGGGGTCTGGGGGCTGCCGCCCCCAGGCCCCCGCTTTCGGCCTAGACGGCCTCGTCCTCAAGCGCCGGACGGGCTGAGAATGCCGCCCCCGGGCTCGGCTGAGACTGAGCCCGGGGCTGCAGCAGTGCGTACGCCACGCCCCCCACCAGCCCCGACAGCAGGAAACTGCAGTCCACCCCGCCCGTCAGGCCGAGCAGCGGCCCCTCGTGCGACGGCAGGGAGACGGCGAGCAGGCCGACCGTCGCGCCCAGGGTCCAGGACACGGTCGCCGGGATGTTCCAGCCGGAGCGGTACCAGTAGACGCCGCCCTTTGCGCGGCGGTTGAAGACCTGGAGGGCGTCCGCGTCGTACACGCCCCGGCACCGGACGAAGCCGATCAGGGTGATCACCGCCCACGGTGTGCCGACGGCGGTCAGCAACAGCACGAAGGACGTCATCGCGTCCTGTGCGGTCGAGGCGTAGTGGCCGACGAAGACGCAGACCGTGGCGACGACCGCGACCGCGCAGGTCGCCCGGGCGCGGGAGGCGCGCGGCAGGATGGCGTCGAGGTCGAGGCCCATGGAGTAGAGCATCAGCCCCGCGTTGCCGACCGAACCGGCGGAGGCGGCGAGGAGGAGCGGCGGCAGGTACCAGGCGGGGGAGGCGTCGACCAGGGGACCGGCGTAGTCGAGGGCGGCCCGTGCGGCGTACGAGGTGAACGTGCCGAACAGCTGCGGGACCAGCAGCCCCAGGATCAGGCCCAGCCAGGTCGCGTGCAGCACCCGGCGTGAGGAGTGCCGGGCCGGGGAGATGTAGCGGGTGTAGTCGCCGAGCAGGGTGATGAAGGCGATCGGCCCCGACAGTCCCGCCGCCACCGTCGCCAGCAGCCACGTGGGCCAGAAGCCGCCCAGCAGATAGCCGCCCGCCTCGGGCAGCGCCTGCGTGGTGAAGTGCGGGGCGTAGGCGATCACGCCGAGGAGCAGCAGCGCCGTCATGCCGACCGCGAGGATCCGGGACATGGCGAGCAGTACCCGGTAGCCGTACACCGCGCCCGCGACGGTCGCCGCGGCCAGCAGCCCGTAGACCACGCCGTACGACACCCCGCTCGCCGGCAGCCCGAACAGCCGGCCCAGTACGCCCACCATGACATCGCCGCCGATCCACACGGTCAGGGCCGTGTAGCCGAGGGCGAGCAGCAGGCCGACCACCGAGCCGACCAGTCGGCCGCGCACCCCGAACTGGGCGCCCGAGGAGGTGGACAGGTTCGTCGCCGTGCGCAGGGAGATCAGGGCCAGCGGGGCGGTGAGGGCGGTGCCGGCCACCGTGCCCACCACGATCGAGCTCACCGACGCCCACCAGTCCAGACCGAAGGACGGCGGCAGCCAGCCGAAGACGATCACCCCGAGGCACAGGTTCGACCCGAGCAGGATCGAGACGAGGTCCCGGGGACCGCTCGTGCGTTCCTCCTCCGGGATGGTGTCGACTCCGCGCTGTTCCATCGGCATGGGTGGCTCCCTCGGTTTGAGTGACGTTCAATCTGAAGTCCCCGAGGTTTGCTGTCAACCTTTCGGTTCATCGAATTTCGTGTTTAGAGTGATGCTCTAAAGTCGAGTCTGGCAAGGAGGTGCCGCGTCGTGAGACTGACCCCCACGGAACGTGACCGGCTGCTGCTCTTCGGAGCCGCCGAACTGGCCCGGGCGCGCCGGGCCCGCGGGCTGCGGCTGAACGTCCCGGAGGCGACGGCGATCGTCGCGGACACGGTGTGCGAGGCCGCCCGGGACGGCGCCCGGCTCGCCGAGGCGATCGAGCGTGCCCGCCGTGTGCTCGGGCCGGACGACGTGCTGCCGGGCGTGGCGGACATCGTCACCGAGGTCCATGTCGAGGCGGTCTTCGACGACGGCTCGCGCCTCGCGGTCGTCTC
This sequence comes from Streptomyces sp. NBC_01092, assembly GCF_045039535.1. Taxonomy (NCBI): domain Bacteria; kingdom Bacillati; phylum Actinomycetota; class Actinomycetes; order Kitasatosporales; family Streptomycetaceae; genus Streptomyces; species Streptomyces sp. NBC_01092. The sequence goes on from NZ_CP108659.1 coordinate 7,466,737, forward strand.
CGACCCCATCGGGGGCGGGCTCGGCCCGCAGGCTCCCGGCGCGCTGCTGCCGGGTCCGGATCACGCCGAGCCGGAGGCGGCGCTGCGGCTGACGGTCACCAACACCGCGACCGTGCCGGTCTCCGTCACCTCCCACTTCCACTTCTTCGAGGCCAACCCGCGGCTGGACTTCGCGCGCGAGCAGGCCTACGGCATGCGGCTCGCCGTGCCCGCCGGGTCGTCCGTGCGCTTCGGGCCGGGGGAGAGCATCGAGGTCGGGCTGGTCCCGATCGGCGGCGAGCGGATCGCGATCGGATTCGCGGGGCTCGTCGACGGGCCGCTGGACGCGCCCGGCGCCCGCGCGCAGGCGCTGCGCCGGGCCGCCGCGTGCGGCTACCTCGGCGTCACGGAAACACCTGATCAGGAGGTCGTGCGATGAGCCGCCCAGGAGGCCACGCCGCCGAGGCCCGCCGCCTCGGCCCGTACGAGTACGCGTCCACCCACGGCCCGCGCGCCGGCGACCGGATCCGGCTCGGCGACTCCGGGCTGACGATCCGGGTCGAGTCCGACTCCCAGCGCTACGGCGACGAGTTCCTCGCCGGGTTCGGCAAGACCGCCCGGGACGGGCTGCACCTCAAGGCCGCCGCCGTCCGGGACACCTGCGACGTCGTCATCAGCAATGTGGTGGTGATCGACGCGGCGCTGGGGATCCGGAAGGTCTCCATCGGGATCCGCGAGGGGCGGATCTGCTCGATCGGGCGGGCCGGGAACCCCGACACCCTCGACGGGGTCGACGTCGTCGTCGGCACGGGCACCTCGATCGTGTCCGGCGAGGGGCTCATCGCCACCGCCGGGGCCGTCGACACCCACGTCCATCTGCTGTCGCCGCGCATCATGGAGGCCTCGCTCGCCTCCGGCGTGACCACGATCATCGGCCAGGAGTTCGGGCCGGTGTGGGGCGTCGGCGTCAACTCGCCCTGGGCGCTCAAGCACGCGTTCAACGCCTTCGACGCCTGGCCCGTCAACATCGGCTTCCTGGGGCGCGGTTCGTCCTCGCACAGCGCGCCGCTCGTCGAGGCACTGGCCGAGGGCGGGGCGAGCGGTTTCAAGGTGCACGAGGACATGGGCGCCCACACCCGGGCGCTGGACACGGCGTTGCGTGTCGCCGAGGAGCACGACGTCCAAGTCGCCCTGCACAGCGACGGGTTGAACGAGTGCCTGTCCGTCGAGGACACCCTGCGCGTCCTGGACGGCCGCACCATCCACGCCTTCCACATAGAGGGCTGCGGCGGCGGACACGTCCCCAACGTGCTGAAGATGGCCGGGGTCCCGAACGTCATCGGCTCCTCCACCAACCCCACCCTGCCCTTCGGGCGGGACGCGGTCGCCGAGCACTACGGCATGATCGTCTCCGTCCACGACCTGAAGACCGACCTGCCCGGCGACGCGGCGATGGCCCGCGACCGCATCCGCTCCGGGACGATGGGCGCCGAGGACGTGCTGCACGACCTGGGCGCCATCGGCATCACCTCCTCCGACGCGCAGGGCATGGGCCGGGCCGGCGAGACCGTCCGCCGTACGTTCGCGATGGCCGGGAAGATGAAGGCCGAGTTCGGCGCCCCGGACGACGGCCACGACAATGAACGCGTCCTGCGCTACATGGCCAAGCTGACCATCAACCCGGCCATCGCGCACGGCCTCGCCCACGAGGTCGGCTCGATCGAGGTCGGCAAGCTGGCGGACATCGTGCTGTGGCGCCCGGAGTACTTCGGTGCCAAGCCGCAGCTGGTGCTGAAGTCCGGGTTCCCCGCGTACGGCGTGGTCGGCGACCCGAACGCCGCCACCGACACCTGCGAACCCCTCGTCCTGGGCCCGCAGTTCGGGGCGTACGGCGCCACCCCCGCCGACATATCCGTCGCCTTCGTCGCCCAGGCCGCCGTCGACCAGGGCAACGACTCGATGCCGACCCGGCGCCGCAGGGTCGCCGTGCGCGCCACGCGCGGCATCGGGCCGGCCGATCTGCGCCTGAACTCCCGTACCGGAGCCGTCGACGTCGACCAGCGCACCGGCCTGGTCACCCTCGACGGCGAGCCGCTGCGCTCCGAGCCGGCCGAGTCCGTGTCCCTCAATCGCCTCTACTTCCTCTGATTCCTCCAATTCCGCTAAGGACACCCCATGTCTGCTGCCTCCGACGGCTTCCGTATGCCGGCCGAGTGGACCCCGCACGAGCGCACCTGGATGGCCTGGCCGGGGCCGAACGTGACCTTCGAGGACGCCGAGGATCTCGTGGCGGCCCGCCTGGCCTGGGCGTCGGTCGCCCGTGCGGTGCGACGCTTCGAACCGGTGACGGTGGTGTGCGGCCCGGGACAGTCCGAGGAGGCCCGCACGCTGCTCGGGCCGGGTGTGGAGACCGTTGAACGTGACCTCGACGACGCCTGGATGCGCGACATCGGCCCGACGTTCCTGACCAATGGTGCCGGTGAACTCGGCGCTGTCGACTGGACGTTCAACGGCTGGGGGGCGCAGGACTGGGCCAGCTGGGAGCACGACGCGAAGATCGCCGCATACGTCTCCGACCTGGCCGGCTCGACAAGGACGTACGCCTCGAAGCTGGTGAACGAGGGCGGGGCGATCCATGTCGACGGCGAGGGGACGGTCCTGCTGACGGAGACGGTCCAACTCGGGCCGGAGCGCAACCCGCACTGGACGCGCGAGGAAGTGGAGGCCGAGATCCATGCCATGCTCGGCACCCGCAAGGCGATCTGGCTGCCGCGCGGCCTCACCGGCGACTATCCTCCCCCACTGCCCGAAAGGCGTGGGGGGACCCCCAACGTCTTCGGCACCCTGGGCCATGTCGACATCGTCGCCGCCTTCGCCCGGGCCGGCGTCGTCGTGGCCCATGTGCAGCCCGACCCGGCGCACCCCGACCACGAGGTGACCAAGGAGATCCTCGGCCTGCTGAAGTCGCAGACGGACGCACGCGGGCGCCGCCTGGAGGTCGTCGAGGTCCCCGCCCCGACCGTCCTGGAGGCCGACGGCCACTGGGCCGACTACTCCTACATCAACCACTACCTCTGCAACGGCGGCGTGGTGCTCTGCGGCTTCGACGACCCGCGCGACGAGATCGCGGCCGGCATCTTCCGACGGCTCTTCCCGGAGCGGACGGTGACGCTCGTCGACGCGCGCACGGTCTTCGCGGGCGGGGGCGGCATCCACTGCATCACTCAGCAGCAGCCGAGGGGTGTGGTCAGGTAGAACGTACGGGTGAACGTACTGCTCTGCGCCACCTGCGGAACCCGGCTGACCGAGCCGGTCCGGCGGCTCGACGAGATGCCCGAGTACCCCGGCTGGGACGGCCTCCCGGGCCCGGACGGCCGGCGGCACGGCCCGCCGAGCGTGTCGCGCGGCACCTACGTCGTCGACCCGCTGCCCTTCGGGGCGCCGTTCGAGCCGATCGGTCCCGACGAGGAGTACGACGGGGTCGTACCCGGCGGCTACTGGAAGTCCGACGAGCGTGGCTTCCTGGTCTCCGCAGGGCCGCGCGGCACATACGTCCTGCACCCGGACGACGTCATGGACCTCACCCCCCATCCCGACACGTACCGCCTGATCGGCTGCTGCGGTCCGGACGGGTCGGCCGGGGTCAACCACGTCTGTGCCTGCGGTGCCGAGGTGGCGATCGTCGCCGCCGACTGCACGAGCGGCTACGAGACACGGCTCGTCCCGGACGCCGTCCGCGTGGAGGTGGCCGCGTGACGCCTGCCCGCCGCCGCACCCCCGCCCCACCCCGCGAGGACGTCCTCGCCGCGGCCATGGACATGATCGCGGAACTGGGCCTGGAGAAGCTCACCATGGCGGCGCTCGGCCGCGAGGTCGGGATGAGCAGCGGCCATCTCCTCTACTACTTCCACTCCAAGGACGAACTGCTGCTGCGCACCCTGGAGTGGAGCGAGGGCCGGCTCGGCGCCGAGCGCGGCCGGCTCCTCACCCGGTCCGCCTCCGCCCGCGAGCGGCTCGACGCGTACGTCGACCTGTACATCCCCGACGGCCACCGCGACCCGCACTGGTCGCTGTGGCTGGAGGTCTGGAACCGCTCGCAGAACGCCGACGAGGAAGCCCGCGAACGGCAGGCCGCGATCGAGGGCGCCTGGCACCGCGACCTGGTGGCGCTGGTCGCGGAAGGCGTGTCGAGGGGGGAGTTCCGAGCGGTCGACCCGGACCGTTTCGCGGCCCGGCTGCGGGCGCTGCTCGACGGCTTCTCGATCCATGTGGCGATCGGGCTGCGCGGCACGGACCGAGCGCAAATTCTGCGCCACGTACGGGAGTTCCTCGACGACAGCCTCCTCGCGGACTCCTGAGCCCAGGTCCTGGTTGTACGCAATATGGGGGATTGACCCTGTAGTGCCTGGTGCGTTTGTCTCATGGAGAGCCCTCGGCGCGGGCCGGGGGAGAAGCGTTCACGGGGACCACAGGGGGAATCTTGCTGAGCAGCATGCGTGCGGCGTCCGTCGCCGTATTCGCGGGGGCGCTGATCGCCACGACGGCGACAGCGGCGTCCTCGGCACCGGCACCGCGCACCGAGCGGGTCACGCTGACGTCGACGGGGCAACAGGGCGACGGCGACTCGTACGGGGCGCAGTTCAGTGCCGACGGCCGGTTCGCGGCCTTCACGGCGTACGCGACCAACCTGGTGCCCGGTGACACCAACGGGCACGCGGACGTCTTCGTGCGCGACCTGCGCAAGGGGACCGTCGAGCGGATCAGCGTCGCCTCGGACGGCACACAGGCCGACATGCCCTCGTCGACGGCGGCCATCAGCGCCGACGGGCGGTACGTCCTGTTCCGCTCCAACGCGCGGAACCTGGTCCCCTGGGACCCGCCGCCCACGAACGACGCGGCCGAGGACGTCTATCTGCACGACCGGCGCACCGGCAGCACCGAGCGGATCAGCGTCGGCTTCGACGGCGGCTCCGCGTTCTCGGCCGGCGCCCATATGTCGGCCGACGCCCGCTACATCGTGTTCAACGCCAAGGCCGACCGGATGGAGAGCGGCGCCCGCGACCTGTTCGGGGCGGTGTACGTCTTCGACCGCCGCACCGGCAGCACCGAGCGGGTCAGCAACGGGGACCGCCCGACCAACCCCGCGCTCCTGCAGAGCGTCAGCGCCGACGGCCGCTTCGTGGCGTACACGCAGCTGGTGCCGCGCAGCGGGTCCGGCGTCACTTGGGTGCACGACCGCCGCACGGGCACCGAGGAACGGGTCAACGTCAAGCAGGACGGCACTGCGGCCGAGAGGTACGCGATGCCCGTCTCCCTGTCGGCGGACGGCCGGACGGTCGCCTTCAAGTACACGGGCGACGACCTGGCCGAGGGCGACGCCCCCGGGGACGCCTCCGACCTCTACGTCCGCGACCTGCGCGCGGACGTGACCCGGCGCATCGACCCCGGCCCCGACGGCGAGCGATGGCTCGACGCCCCGCAGCTCAGCCCGGACGGCCGTCACCTGGCCTATGAGGCGGAACCGCGGCTGGCGGACGGGCAGTACGGGCCGGACAACGTCTACCTGCGCGATCTGCGCACCGGCGGCACCCGGCTGGTCAGCGCCTCCGTGACCGGCGGTCCCGTCACGGACGCGTACGTGTCGGTCTACGAGGTCGGCGCGGGCGCAGGGCGGGTCAGCCTGGGCAGCAGCTCCGCCCAACTGGTCCCGGACGACACCAACGGCCACTACGACGGCTTCGTGCGCCGCCTGCGGTGATCAACGCTGTGCTCGCATCCTGAGACGGACGGTGAGCTCGGGGGCGGTCTGTGCCAGACTGCCCCCGTGCTCTCGTTCGCCATGATTATTGGCAGCAGGCGCGCCGGTCCGCAGTGACCGCCACGTACGACCAGGTACGGGCGGACACCGTCGTCCTCGACCCGCGCGCAGACCTCTCGCACCCGCGAGGGGTTTTTCGCATTTCTGGCCCACCTACAGCCGGGACCGCAGCGCGAGGGATCATTGGAGGACGGTGGAGCCGGTCATTCCGGTACAGACCGAGATCCATACATCAGGAGCCTTCAGACCATGACGGAAACCAGCGAGCTCGACGACTCGTTCCACGTCTTCGACACCACCCTGCGCGACGGCGCCCAGCGTGAGGGCATCAACCTCACCGTCGCGGACAAGCTGGCCATCGCACGGCACCTGGACGACTTCGGCGTGGGCTTCATCGAGGGCGGCTGGCCCGGCGCCAACCCGCGGGACACCGAGTTCTTCGCCCGTGCCCAGCAGGAGATCGACTTCAAGTACGCCCAGCTGGTCGCCTTCGGCTCCACTCGGCGCGCGGGCGCCAAGGCCTCCGAGGACCCGCAGGTCAGGGCGCTGCTGGAGTCCGGCGCCCCGGTGATCACGCTGGTCGCCAAGTCCCACGACCGGCATGTCGAGCTCGCCCTGCGCACCACCCTGGACGAGAACCTGGAGATGGTCCGCGACACGGTGTCCTACCTGAGCGCGCAGGGCCGCCGCGTCTTCGTCGACTGCGAGCACTTCTTCGACGGCTACCGCGCCAACCCCGAGTACGCGAAGTCCGTCGTCCGTACGGCCTCGGAGGCCGGTGCCGACGTCGTCATCCTCTGCGACACCAACGGCGGCATGCTCCCCGCCCAGGTCCAGGCGGTCGTCTCCACGGTCCTCGCCGACACCGGCGCCCGGCTCGGCATCCACGCCCAGGACGACACCGGCTGCGCGGTCGCCAACACCCTCGCCGCGGTCGACGCGGGCGCGACCCACGTCCAGTGCACGGCCAACGGCTACGGCGAGCGGGTCGGCAACGCCAACCTGTTCCCGGTCGTGGCCGCCCTGGAGCTCAAGTACGGCAAGCAGGTCCTCCCCGCCGGTCACCTGCGCGAGATGACCCGTATCTCGCACGCCATCGCCGAGGTCGTCAACCTCACCCCGTCCACGCATCAGCCCTACGTCGGCGTCTCCGCCTTCGCGCACAAGGCCGGTCTGCACGCCTCCGCGATCAAGGTCGACCCGGACCTGTACCAGCACATCGACCCCGAGCAGGTCGGCAACACCATGCGGATGCTGGTCTCCGACATGGCAGGCCGCGCCTCGATCGAGCTCAAGGGCAAGGAGCTCGGCATCGAGCTGGGCGGCGACCGGGAACTGGTCGGCCGGGTGGTCGAGCGGGTGAAGGAGCGCGAGCTCCAGGGCTACACCTACGAGGCCGCCGACGCCAGCTTCGAACTCCTGCTCCGCACCGAGGTCGAGGGCAAGCCCCTGAAGTACTTCCAGGTCGAGTCCTGGCGCGCGATCGTCGAGGACCGCCCCGACGGCAGCCACGCCAACGAGGCCACGGTCAAGCTCTTCGCCAAGGGCGAGCGCATCGTCGCCACGGCGGAGGGAAACGGCCCGGTCAACGCGCTGGACCGGGCGCTGCGGGTGGCGCTGGAGAAGATCTACCCGCAGCTCGCCAAGCTGGACCTCGTCGACTACAAGGTCCGCATCCTGGAGGGCGTGCACGGCACCCAGTCCACGACCCGCGTCCTGATCTCCACGTCCGACGGGGCGGGGGAGTGGTCCACGGTCGGCGTCGCCGAGAACGTCATCGCGGCGTCGTGGCAGGCGCTGGAGGACGCGTACACGTACGGGCTGCTGCGGGCCGGGGTGACGCCGGCGGAGTAGGCCGAACGGACCTCGAGGCCGCCCCCGGGCCCGTCGTCCACGGCACAGTGGAGCCATGGACGACAAGGACACCGACGCCCGACACTTCCTCACCCGGGGGCAGGTGGCGACCCGGCTGCCCGCCCAGGACCTGGAGCGGGCCCGGCGCTTCTACTCCGAGAAGCTCGGTCTGGACCCGGTCGACGAACGGCCGGGCGGGCTGCTGTACCGGTGCGGCGGCACGGAGTTCGCCGTGTACCAGTCGACCGGAGCCTCCCCCGGCACCTTCACCCAGATGGGCTGGCAGGTCGAGGACGTGGATGCGGTCGTGGCGGAACTCAGGCGGCGCGGCGTCGAGTTCGAGGACGTCGACGTGCCCGGCCTGCGCACGACGAACGGCATCGCCGACATCGAGGGGCACTACCCCAGCAAGGGCTTCCGCGGGGAGCGCGCCGCCTGGTTCCACGACAGCGAGGGCAATCTGCTGGGCCTCGGCGAGCCGTTCGCCTGAGCCGCTACGCCTGCAACCGCCACTTCTGGTTAGTGGCGCCCGTGCAGCTCCAGATCTGCGCACGGGCACCGTTGACCGAGGAGTTGTCGGTCACGTCGAGGCACTTGTTCGCGCCGCGGTTGGCCACGTCACCCGTCGTCGCGTTGTACGTCCACTGCTGCGCACCCGAGCCGTTGCAGTCGTACAGCTGCACCTTCGCCCCGTCCGCGGTCGCGCCGGACGTGACGTCCAGGCACTTGCCCAGCGCCCGCACCGACCCGTCGGACTGCACCGTCCACCGCTGGGCGGTGGAGCCGTTGCAGTCGTAGAGCTGCACGGCCGTGCCGTTGGCCGACGAACCGCCCGCCACGTCGAGGCACTTGCTCCCGAGGCCGACCAGCGCACCCGACTGCGACGGGCCCTCGGTCTGCGTGCCCGACCAGGTGAAGGTCGCCGACGTCTTGCCCGGCAGTGAATAAGTGGCGTGCTGCGAGCCCCAGTTGATGGTGACGGTCTTGGCGGCCGAGGAGTCGTTGTACGCGATCAGCGCCTTCGAACCGTCGGGGTTGCGCCACGCCACGTTCGGCACCGACGCGGACGCCGTGGACGCGATCCGCTGCGCACCCGGCTTCACGAACTTCGTCAGATGACCCATCGTGTAGTACTCGACGGTGTAGTCGACCTGCCCGTGCCGGGAGTCCCCGTTGTGCACGGTGATCAGGCCGTCGCAGGTGCCGCAGCCGCCGTTGTGCGGACCGCGGTTCTGGTCCAGCGCGAGCGACCACTTGGTCACCGACTTCGCCCAGTTCCGGGTGTAGTCGATGATGTTCATCATGTCCTCGCGCTGCTGGTTCGCGATCCAGGTGCCGCCGGAGTGCTCGGTGCCGAAGGCGTCCAGCTGCGGGTACTGGTTGTGCACCTGCGTCTGCTTGGCCACGTCACCGCCGTAGCCGTGCCAGGCGATGCCGCCGAAGTTCGGGTGGCTGCGCACCGCCGCGTCGTCCACGGTCTGGGCGGCGTAGGCGTCGTAGGTGTCCCAGTTCCAGTCGTGCGCCAGGACCTTGGTGGACAGGCCGGCCGCCTGGAGCTTCGGCAGCAGCTCGCTCTTGGTGAAGTACGCCAGGCCGCTCCCGTTCCAGCTCATCGACGGGTAGCCCGAGCAGCAGGTCGGTTCGTTCTGCGCGGTGACGTACGCGATCGGGACGCCCTGGGCCTGGTAGGCCTGCACGTACTTCACGAAGTACGAGGCGTAGGCCCCGTAGTTCTCCGCCTTCAGCCAGCCGCCGTTGAGTTGCCCGTTGTCCTTCATCCAGGCGGGGGCCGTCCACGGCGAGGCCATCACGGTGAGCTGGGGGTTGAGCTGACGGGCCTGCTTGGTCAGCGGCACGACGTCCTGGAGGTCGTGTGCGATCGTGAATTCGGAGAGGTCGGGGTCGGTCTGCCCGGCCGGCATGTCGTCGTAGGTGTAGCCGAAGCGGGCCAGGTCCGAGCCGCCCATGGGATTGCGCAGGAACGACAGCCCGATGCCCTCCGTCGGGGAGAACAGCTTGCGCATGGTGTCGTCCTTCGTGGCCTGCGACAGCGCGCCGCTGCCGTCCATCAGCCAGGCCGCGGTGTCCGTGAAGGACGCGCCGCCGCCGGTGAAGGACTGGTAGCGGGTGCTCTCGTCGACGGTGATGTTGTCGCCGCTTCCGCCGGAGCCGGCCTGGAAGGCGAACGGCGCCTGCTGCTGGAGCCCGCGGACCACATGGCGGCCGCCGGAGTCGTCCGTCGTGGTGAGCCAGGCGGTGACCTGCTCGCCCGCGGCCTGCGCGGGCGTGGCCGCCGAGAAGCCGGCCGAGGTGAGGAGCCCGGCGACAAGCAGCCCGAGCGTCCGAGTGGATCTCCTCATGGAGCGCAGCCCTTCTGGGGGTGGGGGATGGGGGCGTGCGAGGCGTGAGTAAATGACGGCTTCGTATACGCGTCAAGGGGTCGCGCGTTCACGAGATGAAGGGACAACGCCACTGATCCGGCCAGGACTTGAGCGCGTACCGGTTCTGACGTGAAGTCTTGACGCCAAACCGCACCCCCAGTTAACTCAAGGCGTGAGGTAAGTCATAAGTGGACCATGAGAGTCGAGGGACGTTCCATGCGAAGAACCGCCCTGCTCGTCTCCGCCGCCCTCTGCACCACCCTGCTCCCGCTGACCGCCGCCGCGCCCGCGTCCGGCGCCGACGACCCCGCCCCGGTCCCCGTGGACCGCTTCGAGGGCGAGGTCCCCTTCGCGCGCCCGCCCGCCGAGGGCCTCTTCACCTGGGGCAGCGACAACGACGACCCGCCGGCCCTGACGCTGACCGCCCGCGACGACGCACCCGAGGGCGGGAAGGTCCTCACCGGCAGCTACGACATCAGCGGATACGGCGGCTTCACCCACGACTTCGCCTTCGCCGAGCCGGCCCACGACTGGTCCGCGCACAAGGGCATCCGCCTGTGGTGGGAGGGCCAGGACAACGGCAAGAAGATCCCCTTCGAGCTCAAGGACGGCGGCGCGAACGGCGAGGCCTCCGAGCTGTGGACGACCTCCTTCACCGACGACTTCAGCGGCTGGAAACAGATCGAGCTGCCCTTCACCGACTTCACGTATCGCACGGACTACCAGCCCGTCGGCGGCATCGACCACATCCTCGGCCTCACCGGGACGTGGGGATATTCGGTCACCCTCCCCGTCGGCGGCCCGGGTCAATTCGCCATGGACGGCGTGGAGTTGTACGGCAAGGCCGACCAGTCGCTGCGCGCCTCCGTCACCACCGACGCGGCCGTGTACCCGGTGCGGGAGGGCGGCACGGCGGCCGTGCGGATCGCGGTCGCCACCACCGGGTCCGCCCCGCTCGCCGAACCCGTGACGGTCACGTACGAGACCGCGAGCGGCAGCGCGGACTCCGGCAAGGACTTCACGCCGGTCAGCGGCACGGTCACCTTCCCCACCGGCACGGTCTCCGGCACCTCGCGCACCGTCCGCGTCCCCACCCTCAAGGACAGGTCCGCCGAGCCTGCCGAGACGATCCCGCTGAAGCTGACCGTCACCGGCGCCAAGGCCCCGGCCGAGACCCCGCAGATCGTCGTCGACGCGCACGGACTGCCTTATCTGAACAGCGAGTTGCCGGTGCAGCGGCGCGTCGCCGACCTGCTCTCCCGGATGTCCCTGGCGGAGAAGGCCGGCCAGATGACGCAGGCCGAGCGCGGCGCCCTGTCGAACGCGGGTGACGTGGCCGCGTACGACCTCGGCTCGATCCTGTCCGGCGGCGGCTCCACCCCGACGCCCAACACCGCCGAGGCCTGGGCCAGGATGATCGACGGCTTCCAGCTGCGGGCGCAGGCGACGCGCTTCCAGATCCCGCTGATCTACGGCGTCGATGCGGTGCACGGCCACAACAACCTGGTCGGCGCGACGATCATGCCGCACAACGTCGGCCTCGGCGCGACCCGCGACCCGGACCTCGCCTACCGGGCGGGCGCGGTGACGGCCGCCGAGACCCGGGCCACCGGCATCCCCTGGGACTTCGCGCCCTGCCTGTGCGTGACGCGGGACGACCGCTGGGGACGGGCGTACGAGTCCTTCGGCGAGGACCCGGCCCTCGTCGAGTCGATGGAGACGATCATCCAGGGCCTCCAGGGCGCCGCGAATGGCAAGGACCTCAAGGACGACGACAAGGTCCTCGCCACCGCCAAGCACTTCGTCGGCGACGGCGGCACCGGGTACGGCTCCTCCACCAACGGCACCTACACGATCGACCAGGGCGTCACCAAGGTCACCCGGCAGGAGCTGGAGGCCGTGCACCTGGCGCCGTTCGAGACGGCCGTCGACCGCGGTGTCGGCACCGTCATGCCGTCGTACTCCTCGCTCGACCTCGTCGGCGACGGACAGGGCCCGGTCAAGATGCACGCCCGCGCCGACATGATCAACGGCGTGCTCAAGGACCGCATGGGCTTCGACGGCTTCGTGATCAGCGACTGGAACGGCATCGACCAGATCCCCGGCGACTACGCCTCCGACATCCGTACGTCGGTCAACGCCGGCCTCGACATGATCATGGCCCCGTACGCCTTCCGGGACTTCCACACCACGCTCGTGAAGGAGGTCCAGGCCGGGCGGGTCAGCGAGGCGCGGATCGACGACGCCGTCTCCCGCATCCTCACGCAGAAGTTCCGGCTGGGGCTCTTCGAGAAGCCGTACGCCGACACCAGCGGCGCGTCGAAGATCGGGTCCGCCGGACACCGGGCCGTGGCACGGGAGGCCGTGGCCGAGTCGCAGGTGCTGCTGAAGAACGCCGGCGGGGTCCTGCCGCTGAAGAAGTCGCAGAAGGTGTACGTCGCCGGATCCAACGCCGACGACATCGGCAACCAGAGCGGCGGCTGGACGATCACCTGGCAGGGCTCGTCCGGGGACATCACGCCCGGCACGACGATCCTGGAGGCGATCGGCAAGAACTCCACCGCCCTCACCTACTCCAAGGACGCCTCCGAGCCCCTGACCGGCCACGACGTCGGAGTGGTCGTCGTCGGCGAGACCCCGTACGCCGAGGGCGTCGGTGACGTCGGCAATGGCCACGACCTCCGGCTGAGCGCCGCCGACCAGGCCGCCGTGGACAAGGTGTGCGGCGCGATGAAGTGCGCCGTGCTGACCGTCTCCGGACGCCCGCAGCTCATCAACGACGAGAAACTGTCCGGGATCGACGCCCTGGTCGCCTCCTGGCTGCCGGGCACGGAGGGCGACGGCGTGGCGGACGTGCTGTACGGCAAGCGGCCCTTCACGGGGCAGTTGCCCGTCAGCTGGCCCCGGTCGGAGGCCCAGCTGCCGATCAACGTCGGGGACGCCTCGTACGACCCGCGCTTCCCGTACGGCTGGGGCCTGACCACGCTGACCAAGGTGCCCGGGGGCGGTGCCACGACGCTCAAGGCGCTCGGCATCGCGGCCAGGGCCGCCGAGAAGGCCGGGGCGGACCAGGTGGGCCGCACGCTCGTCGGCAAGGCCCGGCTGATCGTCCAGCAGCGGGCCGCCGGGGCGGGGATCACCGAGGCGGTGGCGAAGCCCTTCGCCGAGGCCGACCATCTGCTGCTGACCGGCCGGTACGGGTCGGCTGTGGAGAGGCTGAGCGCGGCGTACCGCGCGGCCTGAGCCGCCGTACGGCACGCGGCGGGATGCCGTGCGGCCGCCGGTCCCGGTGGGAATCCAGCCACCGGGACCGGCGCCTTTGCCGGTCTCATCAGGTAGCGTCGACAGTATGAGGATTCCGCTCTTCCGGAGCCTCATGCGCTCGCTGATCGTGCCGGCCGCCGCGACTGTGGCGGTGCTCATGGCAGGCACGACCGGCGCACATGCGGCCACTGACCTGTCCCGGGTGGCCGAGGCACTGCGGGACGGTCCCGTCTATGTGGACCCCGCCGCCTCGGACCAGCTGTCGTCGGCCGACGCCGAGGCGCTCGCCGACAAGATCGAGGACGCCGACAAGCCGGTGTTCATCGCCGTCCTCCCGGCCGACCAGCCGACCGAGAACCTCCTGCTGAACCTCCGCACGGAGACCGGCATCACGGGCCTGTACGGCGTCCGCGTCGGCGACCGCTTCGACGCGGCGGCCGACGCCTCGGTGATGTCCCGGCAGGCCGTGGACAACCTGGTCGCCTCGGTGCAGAGTGCCGGCGATCCCAAGGCCCAGCTGAACGACTTCGTCGACTCGGCGCTGCGCAACGTGCGCGGCACGGCACCGGCCAGTTGGAGCGACGGCGGCGGCAGCTCCGGTGTGGACGCCGGCGGTCTGATCGCCGTCGGCGTGGTGCTGGCGGCGGGCGGCGCGGGAGCGTACGCGCTGGTCCGGCGCAACCGGCGGCGCCACGAGGAGAAGCAGCGGGCGGCGCTGGACAAGCTGCGGGTCGTGGTCGACGAGGACATCACCGCGTTCGGCGAGGAACTGGAACGCCTGGACTTCCACCCGGCGGAGTCCGGCGCGGACGACACGATGCGCGCGGACTACGAGCGGGCCCTGGACTCCTACGAACAGGCGAAACGGCTGATGGAATCCGCCCGGAAACCGGAGGACGTCAAGGCGGTCACGCAGGCCCTGAACGACGGCCGGTTCTCCCTCACCGAGCTGGCCGCCCGCCGCGAGCACCGGCCCCTGCCGGAGCGCCGGCCGCCGTGCTTCTTCGACCCGCGCCACGGCCCTTCGGTGGCCGACGAGACCTGGACGCCACCGGGCGGCACCAGCCGCGAGGTCCCGGTCTGCGCGGCCGACCGCACCCGGTTGTCCGAGGGCCGCGACCCCGTGGTCCGCGAGGTCGACACGGAGCAGGGCCGCCGCCCGTACTGGGAGGCCGGCCCGGCGTACGGCCCCTGGGCCGGCGGCTACTTCGGCGGCGGCCTTCTGCCCGGCCTGCTCGTCGGCACGATGCTGGGCACCCTGATGGCCACCCCGTCCTACGGGGCCGACTACGGCGCGGGCTACGGCTACGGCGGTGGTGGCTACGAGGGCGGTGACATGTCCGGCGCGGACTTCGACAGCGGCGACTTCGGCGGTGGTTTCGGGGGCGGGGACTTCGGTGGGGGAGGAGGGTTCGACGGCGGCGGCTTCTGAACCCGCTCCTGCTCAGGGACACGTACACGTACACGGACACGCATACGGACACGGGCCCGGCGTCCGAGGACACCGGGCCCGCTGGTGCGGCACTTCGAGGGTGCCGAGGGATCAAGGTTGCCGGGAGGTCAGAGAGACGACGCGGCCGACGCGATCGCGGAGGCGAAGGTGGAGACCTCCGTGTAGACGCCGGGGGCGTTCGGGCGGGCGCAGCCTATGCCCCAGCTGACGATGCCGACCTGGATCCAGGCGTTGCTCGCGTCGCGGCGGAACATCGGGCCACCGGAGTCGCCCTGGCAGGTGTCGACGCCGCCGGACGGGAGGCCGGCGCAGATCTCCTCGTTCGCGACGAGACCGCTGTAGCCGCTGTACGAACGGCACTGGGTGTCGCTCATGAACGGCACGTTGGCCTTGAGCATGTAGCGCTGCTGGCCACCGCCCTCGGTGGCGGCGCCCCAGCCGGCGACGGTGAAGGTGCCGGTGTTGTACTGCGTGGTCGTGGCGATCTTCAGCGTCGGCAGGTTGATCGGCTGGGCGAGCTTGATGAGCGCCCAGTCCTTGCCGGTGCCGTTGTAGCCCGGGGCCCGGTACACGTACGTGGAGCGGACCTGCACCCGGCCGCTGGTGGACTGGAGGTCCACGACGCCGGCGGTGGCGGTGATGGAGGTGTTGGCGCCGGTCGAGCCCACACAGTGCGCGGCGGTGAGCACGATCTGCTGGGTGTAGAGCGCGCCGCCACAGCCCATCGAGAGCCGGACCATGAACGGGAACTCGCCCTGCGTGGCGCGGGTTCCGCCGACGACACGCGAGTCGGCGGCCTGCGCGGCCGAGACGGGCTGAAGGCTGACGATCGCGAGAGCGGCGGCGCCGAGGGCCGCGCATCTCTTGAGCGCGGTGAGGAGCTTCTTCAACGTGATGCCTTCCGTGGGGGGTTGGACATACGAACGTTCAGAGCGCTGGAATGTCGGGGGCATGCCAAGCGGGGGGAGTGAGCTCTGCTGGCATGCGCCGGTCAATTCTGTTGCTGGATTATCGGAACCCTGTGAGCGCCACCACAAGGGGCAAAATCCGGCCACGCGCGATTTTCAGGCCAGGGCCGGCCCGCCCGGGAACCGTCGTGCGTACCGTTCCCCGGCGGCGTGCCACCAGCCGGGCGGGGAGGGGCCGTTGACGACGGAGGTCGGCTGATCGGGATGCAGTCCGAGCCGCCGTACGGCACCGGCGTCGAGATGGACCGTGATCCACGCACGCCAGTGCCCGTCGGCGCCCGGCGCGCACATACGGTCCCAGCGGACCTCGCCCGCCCCGAACGGCATCCAGTCGATGCCGCGCTCACGCAGTCAGGCGTGCACGGCGACCAGGGGCCTCGGGGACCCCTTCTCGAACTCGTACGAGGCGATGACGATCCATGCGGAGGCGGAGCGGGACGGTGCGGTCATGCGGACGATGATCCCCGCGTACGGCGACCGTGCGCGCGCTCGTTTCGCCGCCAGGCAGGAAAGCTCGCGACCACCAGCGACGGCGTCACCAGCTCGCGGTGCCCTACAGGCACGACCGGTATCCGAACCGGAGCGGGACGGTGTGGTCATCGCGACCATGATGCCCGCACCCGCCGACCGTCCGCGTGCTCGTTTCGCCGCCCGGCAGCACAGCTCGCGACCGCCAACGACAGTGCCACCAGCTCGCGGTGCCCTGCATGGCGACCGGTATCCGTCCCGGAGCAGGACGGTGTGGTCATCGCGACCATGATGCCCGCACCCGCCGACCGTCCGCGTGCTCGTTTCGCCGCCCGGCAGCACAGCTCGCGACCACCAGCGACAGCGCCACCAGCACCGCGCTGACCCACAGGGGCGACCGGTATCCGAGCCCGGCCCCGATCGCCGTGCCGCCCAGCCAAGGGCCCAGCGCCGCGCCGACGTTGAACGCTGCTGTCGCGAAGCCGCCGGCCAGGGTGGGGGCGTCGGGCGCGGCGTACAGCGCCTGGGAGATGAGCGTGGATCCGACCCCGAAGGACAAGGCGCCCTGCACGAGGACGAGTCCGAGCGTCACGGCCGGTGTTCCGGCGCCGAGCGCGAGGGCGGCCCACCCGAGGCACAGGGCGCCACCGCCGCCGGCCAGCACGGCACCGGGCCACCGATCGGCGAACCGCCCGCCGACGGCGACCCCCACGAACGACCCGGCGCCGAACAGCGCGAGCACGACGGGCACCCACCCGCTCTCCAGCCCCGTCACCTTCGTGACCAGGGGCGCGAGATAGGTGAAGGTGCAGAAGGTCGCCCCGTTCACGAGGGCACCCAGGAGCAGGGTGACCCGCAGGCGAGGGCTGCGCAGCGACCGCAGTTCACCGCGCAGCGCGGGCCGCTGCGAGCCCTCGGCCGCACCGCCGGGTACGGACCGTGCCACGGCAGCGACGGCCGGCAGGGACACCAGCGCGACGGCCCAGAACGCCGCACGCCATCCCCAGAGTTGACCGAGCAGCGCCCCCGCGGGCACGCCCACGACACAGGCCAGCGTGACCCCGCCGAGCAGGGTGGACGTGGCCCGGCCCTTGGCCCCCGGCTCGACCATCCCGACGGCCGTGACGAGGGCGACGGCCAGGAACCCGGCGTTGGCCAGCGCCCCGACGACGCGGGTCGCGACCAGAACCCCGAAGCTGCCGGTCACCGCCCCCACGACATGGACGGCGAGGAACACCGCCAGAAATCCCAGCAACGCGCCCCGCCGCGACCACCGCCGCGCGAGCCCGGCCATGAGGGGCGCCCCGACCACCATCCCCACGGCGAAGGCCGAGGTGAGCGCACCGGCCGCGGGCACCGAGACCCCCAGGTCCCGGGCGATGTCCGGCACCAGCCCGGACAGCATGAACTCGGACGTCCCCTGTGCGAACACGGCGACGCCCAGCAGAAAGAGAGCGAACGGCATGAAGAAACTCCGCAACCCGAAGTCGAAGTGGAAAACGGCACGTCGAACGGCCGTCCGGTGGCGGAGTGAGCCCGGAAGCGGAAGTGAGCGCTGATCAGGCCGACATCACGAGCAGCCACCGGAGAGCCGGTGGCCGGAGTCTGGAGGCCTCGGGGCTGGACACGCAGGCAGGCTATGCGGGTCCCGGAGAGCGCGGCCACCGGATTTCCGCCGGGGAGGGCCGCCCGCGCGCTGCACGAGGACGACCGCGGCGAGACCGACGGCCAGTCCGAGGGCGGTCTGCACACCGAACGGCTCCCCGAACATCAGCGCTCCCCAGACCGCCGTGACCGGAGCCATGAGGAACATCAGCGCGTTGACCTTGGTCACCCCGGAGCGGCGCAGGATGATCCAGTACAGCCCGTACCCGCCGAAGGTGGACAGGACGACGAGCCAGACGACCGCCACCCAGAAGCCGGCCTCGGCGGGCGGCCCGGCCGTTCCGGCGCTCACGGCGAACACCGTGAACAGCACGGCGCTGGTGGCGCAGTGGACGGTCAGCGCCACCCCGGGCGCGACCGGCGTACGGGACCGGCTCTCCAGGAACGTGGCCGCCACCAGCGAGAGCATGCCGAGGAACGGGACGAGATAGGCCCACGCGGCGACACCGGTCGCGGCCATGGCGTCCGCCGTGGTGACCAGGGCGACGCCGCCCACCCCCAGGCCGAGGCCCAGCCACTGCCGACGTGAGACGTACTGCCGCAGCAGCGGTCCGGCCAGCGCTCCGGCGACGAGGGGCTGGACACCGTCGATCAGGGCCGTGGTGCCGCTGGAGACGCCGAGCTGGATGGCGTAGTAGACGGTGAGCAGATAGCCGCTCTGCGACAGCACACCGATCGCGGCCTGCCGTCCGACGTCCCGCGCGGCGAGCCCCCGCCACGACGCGCGGCCCGCCGTGACGGCGACGACGATCAGGATCGCGGCGAGCGGCAGGAACCGCCACATCAGGATCGTGACCGCGGACGCGCTCCCCGCGCCGAGCTTGGCCCCGATGAACCCGGAACTCCAGCACAGGACGAAGGCGATCGAGAGCAGGGCGTTCACGACACCACATCCAGTAGACAGATCTGTATACCTGGCTCGGATCTCGAGTATACAGATCGGTATACTTTCAGGCATGGGCACAGCACAGCAGCCGCAGCGCATCACGATGACGCGTGCCGGACGGCGCGTCCTGGAGGCCGCCGAGCGGCTGTTCTACGAGCGCGGCATCCATGCCGTCGGCGTCGACCTCATCGCCGCGGAGGCGGGGGTGACCAAGAAGACCCTCTACGACCGCTTCGGCTCCAAGGAGCGGATCGTCGTGGAGTACCTGGCCGACCGCGACGAACGCTGGAGGGCCTTCCTCGCGCGGTACCTCGACGACCACCTCGACCCGGCGGACGCGACGCCGCGGGCGCGCATCCTGGCCGTGTTCGACGCCTCCCGCGCCTGGTCGGAGGAGTACGGCTCCAAGGGGTGCAGCATGGTCAAGGCGCACGCCGAGATCAGCGACCCCGCCCACCCGGCGTTCCCGGTCATCGCCGGGCAGAAGCAGTGGATGCTGGCCCTGTTCACCCGCCTCGCCGCCGACCTGGCCCCGCAGGGCGCGGACCGCCTGGGCCGGACCCTGATGCTCCTGCACGAGGGGGCCCTCGTCGCCCACGGCCTGCAGGTCTTCCCCGACCCCATCGCGCACGCCCGCGACCAGGCAGAAGCTCTCCTACGGCAGGAGCACTCCATGTGAGCGATCAAGGTCTCCCACCTAGACTGAAGACGGCACGGGGGAGGGACGCCGACCCAGGAGGACGCGATGTTCCGGCACACCCGGCTGCCAGGGGAATCCGCCGAATACCTCGCGGCCCGCGAGGAACTGCGCCTCGCCGAGATCGAGCTGATGCACCGGCGCGAGGAGGTCGCCGCCCGGCGGCGCGCGCTCCCGCCGGGGCCGCCGCTCGACGACTACCTCTTCCTGGAGGGCCCCGCCGACCTCGATTCGGGCGACGAACCGGTCCGCGAGGTACGGCTGAGCGAGCTCTTCACGGCTCCCGAAACCACACCCGAAGCCAGGCCCGAAGCCACGCCCAAACGCCCGCTGATCATGTACCAGTTCATGTACGGCAAGGCCCAGACCGACCCCTGCCCGATGTGCACCCTGTGGATCGACGGCTTCAGCAACATCGCCCACCACGTCACCCGCAACGCCGACTTCGTCATCGCGGCGGCGGCGGACCCGCCCGTCCTGCGGACGTACGCCCGCAGCCGTGGCTGGCACCGGCTGCGGCTGCTGAGCTGCGGCGACAGCACGTTCAAGTACGACACCGGCAGCGAGGACAAGGACGGCGGACAGGACTCCACCGTCTCCGTGTTCACCCGCGACGGCGACGGCACGGTCCGCCACTTCTACTCGGTGCACCCCCGCATGTCCCCCGACATCGCTGAGCGGGGCATCGACGTGCTGGCCCCCGTCTGGCACCTCCTCGACCTGACCCCGCAGGGGCGCGGCGACTGGTACCCGAGCGTCGACTACTGATCCGGGAGACCCCGCCGACAGCGGACGGTTTCTGACCTAATTCGCCCTTACGTTGTGCGTCATGAGCCCTCACCCCGAGCCGGAATCCCGCGCCTTCGCGTCCGCCGAGGCCCTCGACGCCTGGCTGGCCGACCACCCGGCCCCGCACCCCGGCCTCTGGATCAAGGTCGCCAAGAAGGACTCCGGCATTCCGTCCGTCACCGCCGACGAGGTCAACGACGTGGCCCTTTGCCACGGCTGGATCACGGGACAGCGCAAGGGGCTCGACGCGTCGTACTACGTCCAGCGGATCACCCCGCGCCGGCGCGGCAGTCTCTGGTCCATGGTCAATGTGCGGCGTGTGCCGGAACTGGCCGCCGAGGGGCGTATGCGTCCCGCGGGCCTCGCCGAAGTGGACGCGGCCAAGGCGGACGGGCGGTGGGAGGGGGCGTACGAGTCGCAGCGCGCGGCGGAGGTCCCGGCGGAGCTGACCGCGGCACTTCAGGAGGATCCCGGCGCGCAGGCGGCGTTCGAGAAGCTCGGCAGGACCGATCGCTACCAGCTCATGCTCGGCCTTCTGCAGGCCAGGACCCCGCGCGGCCGCGCGACTCAAGTCGCCGCGATCCTCCGGGAACTGACGAAGCGCCGGTGAGCGGATCGCTCACCGGCGCTTGGTGGAGAAACGTCAGGCGTTCTTGATCGCCGAGATGTCGAAGTTCAGCTTGATCTTGTCGGAGACCAGCACGCCGCCCGTCTCCAGCGCGGCGTTCCAGGTCAGACCCCACTCGGAGCGCAGGATCTCGGCCTTGCCCTCGAAGCCCACGCGCTCGTTGCCGAACGGGTCCTTCGCGGCGCCGTTGAACTCCAGGTCGATGGTGATCGGCCGGGTCGTGCCGAGGATCTCCAGGTCGCCGGTGATGCGGTAGTCGTCACCGCCGAGCGCCTCCGCCTTGGTGGACCGGAAGGTCATCACCGGGAACTCGTCGATCTTGAAGAAGTCCGCGCTCTTGAGGTGCCCGTCGCGGTCCGCGGAGCCGGTGTCGATGCTGTCCATCTTGATGTCGAGGGACGCCGTGGACGCCGACGGGTCACTGCCGTCCAGGTGCAGGGAGCCGCTGAAGTCGAGGAATTTGCCCTTGACGTTGGTGACCATGGCGTGCCGCGCGACGAAGCCGAGGGTCGTGTGGGCCGCGTCGATCGTGTAGTCGCCGGTCAGCGCGGCCAGGTCCGGGTTGACGGCGGCGGCAGCGGTCTGGGTGCCGGCGTCGGTCGTGTCCTTGCGGTTGAAGATGCCCATGACGTGCTCCTCGGGAGGTGATGTTGAATGTTGAACTACACAACGCGGCCCACCGTAGACCTATTCCGTTCAGCGTTCAACATCTTCCAGGTGTGTCTGTGGAATTACTCGCCGTCACGTGGTAGGGCATGGACATGACCCCCACGCGCCGTGCCTTCCTGTACGCCGCCGCCCTCGTCGCGACCTTCGCCCAGGGCCCTGGAGCCACGGTCCACGCGGCGGACGCCGACCCCGAGCAGGACCCGTACGCCACCCTCCGCCGCCGCTGGCTCGGCATCGCCCTCGGCACCGGCTACGACCCGGCGACAGAGCCGTACGCCTCCCGGCTCGCCGAAACCGGCACCCTGGCCCGCGGCTACCGGGCGACCATGACCCCCACCGCGACCTCCCTCTGGCCCGGCCACCCCTTCGACCCTCCGGCCGGCATCACCCAGAGCTACAGCCGCCTGTGGACCATGACCCAGGCCTACGTCCAGCAGGGCACCGGCTCCACCGCCGACCCGGCGCTCCTCGCCGACGTCCTGCGTGGCCTCGACCACCTCTCCGCCACCGTCTACAACCCCGCCACCACCCGCTACGGCAACTGGTGGGAATGGCAGATCGGCAGCCCCCGCCTACTGACGGACATCACGGCCGCCCTGTACGACCACCTCACCGACGCCCGGATCGGCGCCGCCTGTGCGGCCGTCGACCACTTCATCCCGGACGCGACGCTGACCGACTACTCCGGCACCTCCACCGGCGCCAACCGCGTCGACCTGTGCCGCAGCGTCGCCCTGCGCGGCATCCTCGGCCGGTCCCCGGCGAAGATCGCGCTCGCCCGGGACGCCCTCTCCCCGGTCTTCCCGTACGTCACCAAGGGCGACGGCCTCTACGCCGACGGCTCCTTCGTCCAGCACACCTGGGTCGCGTACTCGGGGACGTACGGACAGGTGATGCTCGACGGACTCGGCCGGCTGTTCACACTCCTCGCCGGCTCCGAGTGGGAGGTGACCGACCCGAACCGGAGAATCGTCCTCGACAGCGTCGAGCGTGCCTACGCACCCCTCATTCACGACGGGTTGGTGATGGACAGCGTCAACGGCCGTGCCATCAGCCGGGGTTACCTCAAGAGCGACGACCGGCAGGTCATGCGCAGCGACCACTATCACGGGCAGGCGATCATCGCCGCCGTCGCCCTGCTCGCGGGCGGCGCGAGCGTGGCGGAGAGGGAGCGCTGGTACGGCCGCATCAAGGGATGGATCGAACGCGACACGACCGCACCGATCTTGACGGCACGTCAGTTGGACGTTGCCGACCTCGCCCGACTGCACACCGTCGCCGAGTCACCGGTCCCCGCGACGCCCGAACTCCCCGGCCACCACCTCTTCGCCGCGATGGACCGGGCGGTGCATCGCCGCCCGCGCTTCGTCGCGAACATCGCCATGGCCAGCGACCGCATCGCCCACTACGAGTGCGGCAACGGCGAGAACCCACGTGGGTGGCACACCGGCGCCGGGATGCTCTCCTGGTGGGCGGCCGGCCTCGACGGCCGGGCCGATCGGGCCGATCAATACACGGACTGGTACTGGCCGACGGTCGACTGGTACCGCCTCCCCGGCACAACCGTCTCCACCCTCCGGCTCCCCGACCGGGCGGGCGGCGAGTGGGGCGCGCCCAAGCCCGACGTGCGGTGGGTCGGCGGCACGACCGACGGCGAGTACGCGGCGATCGGGCAGCACCTGAAGGGACTGGGGTCGACGCTCCAGGCCCGTAAGTCGTGGTTCTGCGTCGAGGACGCGGTGATCTGCCTCGGCGCGGGGATCACCAGCGCGGACGGCGTCCCCGTCGAGACCGTCGTCGACAACCGCAACCTGGGGGAGGGCGGCAACCAGGCCCTCGTACGCGGCCGGGACTGGGCCCATCTGGAAGGCCACGGCGGCTGGGTGGTGCCGTACGGCGAACTGCGCACCCTGCGCGAGGACCGCACCGGAGCCTGGGCCGACATCAACAGCGCCGGCACGACCGAGCGCCGCACCCGCCGCTGGCAGACCCTGTGGCTGGATCACGGCACGGACCCGACGGACGCGACCTACGTCTATCTGCTCATGCCCGGCGCGGACCGCCGTGCGGTGGCCGCCCGTGCCGCCGACCAGGGGTGGCTGCAGGTCCTCGCCAACGACAGCGGGTGCCAGGCGGTGCGCGTCCCCTCGCTCGGGCTCAAGGCCGCCAACTTCTGGCGGCCGGGCACAGCGGGCCCGCTCACCGCCTCCGCCGGCGCGAGTGTGCTGCTCCGGGGCCGGGGTCGTACCGCTACGCTCTGCCTGAGCGAGCCGCCGCGCACCGGTGAGCCGGTGGAGATCATCTGGGACCACCCCGTGCGACGGGTCCTGCGGGCGGACGACTCGGTCGAGATCCTCGCGACAGGACGCCGCCTGAGGGTCCGTGTCACTCCGGGGATGGTATGCGCGACCCATCGATGTGAGGTGGCTCTCGCCTGACGGCTTTGTGCGACCCCCACAACCCGCAAGCCCTCTGACCAGTCGGAAGGGCTGCATGCGGTGATGGTTCTGTTCAGGGGTACCAGGAAATGGGTCCGGAGACTGTACGGAGTCAACGGCTCGCTTTTGTCGGTGTCCTTCGTAAGGTCGCTACATGACCGTTTTGGATGAGGCACCGGGTGAGCCGATCGACGCGCGCGGGCGGACGGCCGAGCTGCACGAGATCCGTGCGCAGGCGCTGGCCGGCCCGAGCGAGAAGGCGACCGCGGCGCAGCACGCCAAGGGCAAGCTGACCGCCCGGGAGCGCATCGAGCTCCTCCTGGACCCGGGTTCCTTCCGGGAGGTCGAGCAGCTGCGCCGGCACCGGGCCGTGGGGTTCGGCCTGGAGGCCAAGAAGCCGTACACCGACGGTGTCATCACCGGCTGGGGCACGGTGGAGGGCCGCACGGTCTTCGTGTACGCGCACGACTTCCGGATCTTCGGCGGCGCGCTGGGCGAGGCCCACGCCACGAAGATCCACAAGATCATGGACATGGCCATCGCGGCCGGCGCTCCGCTGGTCTCCCTGAACGACGGCGCGGGCGCCCGTATCCAGGAGGGCGTCTCGGCCCTCGCCGGCTACGGCGGCATCTTCCAGCGCAACACCAAGGCGTCGGGCGTCATCCCGCAGATCAGCGTGATGCTCGGCCCGTGCGCGGGTGGCGCGGCCTACAGCCCCGCCCTCACCGACTTCGTGTTCATGGTCCGCGAGACCTCGCAGATGTTCATCACCGGCCCGGACGTGGTGAAGGCCGTGACCGGCGAGGAGATCACCCAGAACGGCCTGGGTGGCGCGGACGTCCACGCCGAGACCTCCGGTGTCTGCCACTTCGCGTACGACGACGAGGAGACGTGCATCGCCGAGGTGCGCTACCTGCTGTCGATGCTCCCGCAGAACAACCGCGAGAACCCGCCCCGGGCCGAGTCCTCGGACGCGCCCGACCGCCGCAGCGAGGTGCTCCTCGATCTGGTCCCGGCGGACGGCAACCGGCCGTACGACATGGCCAAGGTCATCGAGGAGATCGTCGACGACGGCGAGTACCTGGAGGTCCACGAGCGCTGGGCGCGCAACATCATCTGCGCGCTGGCCCGGCTCGACGGACAGGTGGTCGGCATCGTGGCCAACCAGCCGCAGTCCCTCGCCGGCGTTCTGGACATCGAGGCGTCGGAAAAAGCTGCGCGCTTTGTCCAGATGTGTGACGCTTTTAACATCCCGATCGTCACTTTCCTGGACGTCCCCGGGTTCCTTCCGGGCGTCGACCAGGAGCACGGCGGAATCATCCGCCATGGAGCGAAGCTGCTCTACGCCTACTGCAACGCGACCGTCCCGCGGATCTCGCTGATCCTGCGCAAGGCGTACGGAGGTGCCTACATCGTCATGGACAGCCAGTCCATCGGTGCGGACCTCACGTATGCCTGGCCGACGAACGAGATCGCCGTGATGGGCGCGGAGGGCGCGGCCAACGTCATCTTCCGCCGGCAGATCGCCGAGGCCGAGGACCCCGAGGTCATGCGGGCGCGCATGGTCAAGGAGTACAAGTCCGAGCTCATGCACCCCTACTACGCGGCCGAGCGCGGTCTGGTCGACGACGTGATCGACCCCGCCGAGACGCGCGAAGTACTCGTCAAGTCCCTGGCGATGCTGCACACCAAGCACGCCGATCTGCCGTCCCGCAAGCACGGCAACCCCCCGCAGTAACCCACCGGTACCGCTGCGGAAACCTCTCTCACGGAGACTGACACCCATGAACCTCCCTGATATCCGCGTCGAGAAGGGCCACGCCGAGCCCGAGGAAGTCGCCGCCATCACGGCGATCCTCCTGGCCCGCGCCGCCGCCCAGCCGGCGCCCGCCGTGACCCACCGCGGCCGCGCGAAGGCCGGCTGGCGCCGCCTGGAGCGCGAGCCCGGCTTCCGGGCGCCGCACAGCTGGCGCTGAGTTCTTGAGTCTGGCCACGGCCCCGTGCTCCTCCGGGAGGGCGGGGCCGTGGTGCGTGTTCAGCTGACGGCGACATCCCCGCCGGGGAAGTTCAGCGCGCGCCGGTCGGCGGGCAGCGAACAACTCCGCGGGGAGCCGCGACGCCGTCGAGCATGGCCTCCGGCGCCGGTAGCGCCCGGCCGCTGTACTCCCGTGGCTTCACGAGCATCGGCGTCAGACCGTTCCAGTCCGTCAACTCGCCCGTGAAGGCGCCGCGGGCCGCGGTGACCGCCGGCCGGCGCACCAGCGTCGTCCTCTGCCCGAGCCCGCCTCGCCCTGCGGCAGCACCCGCGAGGAGCCCCGTAGAGCGGTCTCCACGCGCATTCCGGAGCCCTCGGTATCCGCGGTCTCCCAGTCGCTCATGTCGGCCCGCAGACGGGGCCTGATCCGTGCCGTCCGGCGCGAACAGGGAGCGGTCCGGGGGCCGTTCGAGGATGCGGGCCACCTCACCGGCCGACGTGGACGTCCGCACCAACAGAACTGCGCACGATCCGGACGTAGTACTCCACGCACTCGGTGAACAGCCGCTTGTACAGGCTGCTTTCGGCCTCGCCCGGACCGCGCAGCCGCCTCAGCGCTCATCCCCGTGTCCCCTCCCGCAAACGACTTACGGCCCCCATCCCTCCCAGCAGGAGGAACGAGGGCCGCAGCCGAAACGTGCCGGAGAGGCGGGCCGCTAGCGCAGGCGGGCCATCAGGGCGTGTTCGACCAGGGTGATCAGCGCCGACTTGGCGTCCGCGCGGTGGCGGGCGTCCGTCGTGATGATCGGGGTGTCGGGGCCGATCTGCAGGGCCTCGCGCACCTCGTCCGGGTTGTACGGCTGGTTCCCGTCGAAGCCGTTGAGGGCGATGACGAAGGGGAGACCCGAGTTCTCGAAGTAGTCGACCGCGGGGAAGCAGTCGGCGAGACGCCGGGTGTCCACGAGCACGATCGCGCCGATCGCGCCGCGCACCAGGTCGTCCCACATGAACCAGAAGCGGTCCTGGCCGGGCGTACCGAAGAGGTACAGGATCAGGTCCTGGTCCAGGGTGATACGACCGAAGTCCATGGCGACCGTGGTGGTCGTCTTGTCCCCGGTGTGGGTGAGGTCGTCGATGCCCGCCGAAGCTGACGTCATCACGGCCTCTGTGCGCAGCGGGTTGATCTCCGAGACGGCGCCGACGAACGTGGTCTTGCCCACGCCGAAGCCGCCCGCCACCACGATCTTCGCGGACGTGGTGGAGCGGGAAGGACCGCCGCTAGAGCTTGCGAAGTCCACTGAGCACCCTTTCGAGCAGTGTCACGTCTGGCTGGCCGCCGGCGTTCTCGTCGCCGCCGGGCTGATGGATCGCGACCAGTCCCGCCTCCGCCAAGTCGGCGACGAGGATCCTGGCCACGCCGAGAGGGATCGTCAGCAGGGCCGAGACCTCGGCGACCGACTTGATCTCACGGCAGAGGTTGCAGATGCGCTGATGCTCGGGCAGTTGGCCCTGCATCTGGTGCGGCTGCGCGGTGGTGTGCACCAGTGCCTCGATGGCGAGCTGGTAGCGCGGGCGCGTCCGGCCGCCGGTCATGGCGTACGGGCGCACCAGGGGGTTGTTCGACGCCCCTGCGGGCGCCGGCTCAGGGGTGCGTCGCTGCGGCTGCACCGGCTGAATACGCGGGGCCGGCGGCTGGTCGTACGGCGAGGGCCCGGGGCCCTGCGGCATGTACGGCTGTCGCTGGCTCGGCGTGGAGGGGAAGTTGTACCGGTTCTGGGAACCGTCGTTCTGGCCCTGGGCAGGGCCGTACGACCAGTTGCCCGATGACGAACCGTCTGGGGGTGTTGCCACTTTCTCTCCTCCTCCGACTGTGCCTGGCACCCATCATGTGGAGCCGCGTCCCGAAACCTTACGGCCACGGGACGCCAAAACGCACCGCTGTCTGTTAGTTGAGCAGGCTCCCTTGGAGCTCCGCACGCAGATCCGGGGTCAGGACCGTACCGGCACGGTCGACCAGAAGCGCCATCTCGTACCCAATGAGGCCGATGTCCGCCTCGGGATGTGCGAGCACCGCGAGCGACGATCCGTCGGAGATGGACATGAGGAAGAGGAATCCTCGCTCCATCTCCACAACCGTCTGGTTCACGCTCCCGCCCTCGAAGATTCGGGAGGCGCCTGCCGTCAGAGACGTCAGACCGGAGGCGACGGCCGCGAGCTGGTCGGCGCGGTCGCGCGGAAAGCCTTCGGACATCGCCAGAAGGAGTCCGTCGGCGGAGACCACCACCGTGTGCGACACCCCGGGGGTGTTGTCCACGAAGTTGGTGATCAACCAGTTCAGGTTCTGTGCCGCCTGGCTCATCGGGCTCACACTAACGCTCCTGGTTGTAGGTGCTGTCAGGACCGAAGCCCTGGCCGTTCGTTTCACTGCCCGCACTGCGACCCCGCTGGACACCGCGGCGCAGGTTGCTCAGCCTGCCCCGGACGTCCTCGGGAGCGCGGGAGACCTGTGGGCCGCCCTGGGGGGTGGCTGCGGCGGCTCCCTCGACCAGGTTGGCCTTGGGAACCCGCCGGGGCAGGCCGGAGGAGGTGACCCCGCCCGCCTTGGGCTTACGGAGCGCCGAGGCCTGCTGCCAGCGGTCGTCGTTCTGCGAACGCCAGCTGTCGCCGTTGCTCTCCGGTGTGGGGGCCGGCGACTCCTGCCGCGCGGGCCGTGCGCCGTTGGTGCCGTTCGCGAGGGAACCGCGGCGCGGAAGTCCGGCGTTGGTCATCGTGTGGCCGGCGGACGGAGCCGCTCCCGGACGGTCGAAGCCTACGCGGTCGCGCTCACTCGCGTCATCGACCTGCGCGGATTCCGCTTGCGGAGCGTACTGGTCCTGCTGTCCGCCCCGGTAGCCGTCCTGCTGCGGCCAGTCGTCCTGGTGACGCCGCTGCTCGAAGGCCGTGAAGCTCTCCGGAGCGGATGCGCCGGCAGGCGCGGGCTCTTCCTGGGCCGGTTCCGCATAGGAGGGCTCGGGGTAGCCGCCGCCGGACGAGAAGGTGTCGTTGCGCGGCAGGCCGCCGTTCGGCGCGTAGTACGTGTCGTCGTACGCCGGGCGCTGTTCCTCGTAGGACGGCATCTGCGGCTCGTCGTACGCCGCCTGCTGCTGCTCCTCGTACGACTGCTGCCGGTCGTAGCCCGCGGGCTGCTCCGGGAAGCCGTTCGGCCGGTTGTCGTAGGAGGGCTGTCCGGGGAAGTCGTCCGCGTAGGCAGGCAGCTCAGGGGTGTCCTGGCCGTGCGTCTGGGCCTCCAGGGCCGCTCGGCGCTCCTCGCGCATCAGGGAGCGGCCGACGGGGTCCAGGTCGCGCAGGTCGTCCGGGACCTCGGTGTAGCGGCTGTCGTCGAAGCCGAGCTCGGCGGCCGTACGCATCGGCTGGCCGAAGTTCTCACCCTGGAAGTTCTGCTCCGGGATGATCTGCTCGGGGATGATCTGCGAGACGGTGAACTCGTCCTGAGCCGGCTGGTAGTCGCCGCCACCACCGTGCGTGATCGCGTCCGGCAGCATGACCAGGGAGGTCGTGCCGGCCTGCTCTCCGGAGGGGCGCAGCTGGACCCGGATGCCGTGCCGGTCGGACAGCCGGCCGACCACGAACAGGCCCATGCGCTGGGATATCGCGGCGTCGACGGTCGGCGGGTTGGCCAGCTTGTGGTTGATGTCCGCGAAGTCCTCGGCGGTGAGGCCGATGCCCTTGTCGTGGATCTCGATCATGATGCGACCGTCGGGGAGACGGGTGGCCGTCACACGAACCTTGGTCTGCGGGGAGGAGAACGTCGTCGCGTTCTCCAGCAGCTCGGCCAGCAGGTGCACGAGGTCGGTCACGGCGCGGCCGTGGATCTCGGCCTCCGGGACGCCGGAGAGCTCGACGCGCTCGTACTGCTCCACCTCGGAGGAGGCGGCGCGCAGCACGTCGACCAGCGGGACCGGCTGGTCCCAGCGGCGGCCGGGCTCCTCGCCGGCGAGGACCAGGAGGTTCTCGCCGTTGCGGCGCATACGGGTCGCGAGGTGGTCCAGGCGGAAGAGGTTCTCCAGCTGGTCCGGGTCGGCCTCGTTGTTCTCCAGGTCGGTGATCAGGGTCAGCTGGCCCTCGATCAGCGACTGGTTGCGGCGCGACAGGTTGGTGAAGATCGCGTTGATGTTGCCCCGCAGCAGGGCCTGCTCGGCGGCGAGCCGGACGGCCTCGCGGTGGACCTGGTCGAAGGCGCGGGCGACCTCGCCGATCTCGTCCCGGGTGTTGATCGGGATCGGGGCGACGCGGGTGTCCACGCGACCGGGGTCGGTGCGCGAGAGCTGGTCGACCAGCATCGGCAGACGCTGCTCGGCGATACCGAAGGCGGCGTTGCGCAGCTGGCGCATCGCGCGGGACATCTGGCGGGCCACCATGCCGGCCAGGATGAACGCGGCAAGCAGGGCGACCACGACGACGGCGCCGGTGATCAGGGCGTCGCGCTTGGCGTCGTCCGAGATCGCGGACGCCTCCTGCACCGCGGCGTCGGCGAGGCCGGTCTCGAGGTCGCGGTAGGCGTTGTACTTGAGGGTGTTGACCGCCCACCAGTTCTCGGCGGTGATGCCCTGCTGGGCCAGCGCGGCGCGCTCGCTCGTGTCAGTGGAGCTCAGCTGGGACAGCGCGCCGACCATCTTGACCGGGTCGGACGGCGGCGGCACGTAGTCGGGGTCCTTCTGCTTGGCCGCCGTGGCCAGCGCGACGCCCTCGGCCTGGATCTCCTTCTTGGCGTCTTCGAGCTTCTGGATGTCCTGCTCGGTGCCACCGCTCGTGTACTCCTGGATGGCGATGCCCTCCAGGTAGGCGTACGAGGAGAGGGCGATGCGCTGCCTGGCCAGGTCTGTGGCCTTGGGGCCCGGCTTGACCAGCATGTGCATACCGATGGAGCGCTCCAGCGAGAGCGCGCCCTTGGTGAGGGAGATGGCGTAGACGGTACGGCCGTAGCTGGTGATGTTGCCGGTGCCGAGACCCAGCTCGTTGGAGAACTCCAGCAGACGGTGCTCGACCTCGACGTAGCCCTCTTCGGTCTTGACGCCGGTGAGCTTGTCGGTGTAGGCGGCCGCGCGGAGCTCGGTCAGGTCCGGCTCCACCTCGCGGAAGCGCTCCAGACGGCGTTCCAGGTTGGCCCGGTCGGGCATGTTCTGGGCGGCCTCGTCGAAGGCGTCGGCGGCCTTGTCGGTGGCGGCACGCGCCTTGACGACCGTCGGGTCGTCCTCGCCCTTGCCCTGGAGGAGGGGCGCGGCGGTCGTGTCACGCTCGACGAGCAGGGCGTCGCCGTAGGTCAGGGCGGCGGCCACCAGACGCGCGGTGTTCTCCGCGTCCTCGGCCTCCTGCCAGGTGTCGATCGAGCTCTTCACCTGGAAGCCGCCCATGACGAGGCCGACCATCACGGGTATGAGCAGGATCGCGTTCAGCCGGGTCGGCACGCGCCAGTTGCGCGGGGAGAGACGGCCGCCGCTTGGGGCCGGCGCGGCCGTTGGTTCCGATCCGGGCACATGGGCGGGCGCCGCTCCGCGCGGCGGCGGGGTGAAGTTGCCCCGGGCCGACGGCTCGGGACTGCTCTTGCTTCGCCTCACTCGACCAACAACCTTCCGGCGGGGTCGGCACCAACGTTGTGCCGCAGTGTCTCAGAGCCCAGTTCGCCATCGAGTACGTGCTACTGCGGAGTACGTCTTTGACTATTGGGCAGTTCTCGCATTCCAGCACGTCGGCGTGCGCTCTTCCAAACAGTGGAAGGAGCACATTCCGAGTGATGTAAGCCCTAGATAAAACGGTCATAAAGAGCGAGCCCCGTCAAAAGACGGGGCTTTTGTACGCGCAGCGAGACCGCTTGACCGCGACGAGTGGCCGTACCACCCGATTCCTCTGCCGAAACGTTATGAACAACGGAGCCGACCGTGTCAAAGGCCACAGCCGGCTCCGGCACATCTACGACAACTGCCGTATGTCGCTATCGACTTGCCCTACCGCAGCCGGGCCATGAGCGCGTGCTCCACCAGCGTGATCAGCGCACCCTTGGCGTCGGACCGATGGCGGGCGTCCGTCGTGATGATGGGCGCGTCGGGGCCGATCTGCAGGGCCTCGCGCACCTCCTCGGGAGCGTACGGCTGGTGCCCGTCGAAGCCGTTGAGCGCGACGACGAACGGCAGTCCGCTGTTCTCGAAGTAGTCGACCGCGGGGAAACAGTCCGCCAGACGCCGGGTGTCCACGAGCACCACCGCGCCGATGGCACCGCGCACCAGGTCGTCCCACATGAACCAGAAGCGGTCCTGGCCGGGCGTACCGAAGAGGTACAGGATCAGGTCCTGGTCCAGGGTGATACGACCGAAGTCCATGGCCACCGTGGTGGTGGTCTTGTCACCGGTGTGCGTGAGGTCGTCGATGCCCGCGCTCGCGGACGTCATGACGGCCTCGGTGCGCAGCGGGTTGATCTCCGAGACGGCGCCGACGAACGTGGTCTTGCCCACGCCGAAGCCACCCGCCACCACGATCTTGGCGGAAGTGGTCGCCCGACCCGGTTCAGAGCTTGCGAAGTCCACTGAGCACCCTTTCGAGCAGCGTCACGTCCGGAGCGCCGCCGTTGTTCTCGTCGCCACCCGGCTGGTGAATGGCGACCAGGCCGGCCTCGGCGAGGTCCGCGACGAGGATCCTGGCCACGCCCAGCGGCATGGACAGCAGCGCGGAGACCTCGGCTACCGACTTCACCTCACGGCACAGGTGGCAGATGCGCTGGTGCTCCGGAAGGAGCCCCATGAGCGCTGCCGGGTCGGCCGTGGTGCTGATCAGGGCCTCGATGGCCAGCTGGTAGCGCGGCCGGGTCCGGCCACCGGTCATCGCGTACGGACGTACCAGCGGCTGGTCGCCCTCATCCTCGTACGGCTCCGCGTACGGATCATGAGAGGCGGTGGGCGGGGTCATGAATCCTCCGGGCTGGGACAGCAAGTCGGTCAGTCAAGCCGTCTGGGTGAGGGCCAGTGGGGGGATTGTGGCGGCCGGACGGTGATTTGGTGAGACGGGTTGGATCCAGGGCGATCAGTGGAGCAGACTGCCTTGCAGTTCGGCGCGCAGGTCGGGCGTGAGCACCGCGCCCGCGCGGTCGACCAGCAGCGCCATCTCGTAGCCGACGAGGCCGATGTCGCATTCGGGGTGTGCCAGGACGGCGAGGGACGAACCGTCCGAGACCGACATCAGGAAAAGGAACCCCCGCTCCATTTCCACGACGGTCTGGGCGACGTCGCCGCCCTCGAAGATCCGCGATGCCCCCGCCGTGAGCGAGGTCAGGCCCGACGCGACGGCCGCCAGCTGGTCGGCACGGTCGCGGGGAAAGCCCTCCGACATCGCCAGCAGCAGGCCGTCGGCGGACACGACGACGGTGTGGGAAACACCTGGGGTGTTGTCCACGAAGTTGGTGATCAACCAGTTGAGGTTCTGTGCCGCCTGGCTCATCTGGCTCAACTAACGCTCCTGCTGGTGAGTGGGGCTCGGGAAGCTTCCGGTCTGACCGGTACCAGTACCGGCCTGTCGACCCTGCGCGATACCCCGACGGAGATTGGTCAGCCGTCCGCGTACGTCATCAGGCGCACGCGAGACCTGCGGACCGGCTTGGTGCTGTTGCTGCTGAGCCGTACCCGGGACGAGGTTCGCCCTGGGTACCCGGCGCGGCAGGCCGGAGGTGGTGACACCGCCCGCAGCCGGCTGCCGGACGCGTTCAGCCTGCCGGACGAGGTCGTCGTTCGGCGAGCTGCGCCAGGCGGTCGACGCGGGACGCTGGGGGGCCGAGGACGGCTGCGGCCGCTCGGCGGGGGCCTGCGGCTCCTGGTGCGGAGCGGAGGCCGGGGCAGGACCGTCGGCACCGGGCTGACGTCCCTGCGGGCCGCCGTGGAACCAGTTGGTCTCCAGCGTGTCGTACAGCGGGGTACGTCCGTCGCCGGGACCCGTCGCGGGCGGCAGCGCCTCGGGCTCCTGACGCGGCCGCTGCTGCGGACGCGGCGGGACCGGGGGCTGAGCCGGGCCGACGAGGCCGGAGTTGCCGCCGTAGGTGCCGTTGACCTGGGGCCGCTCGAACTGGCCGGTGGAGTCGGAGTTCTGGTGGCCGGGCAGGGCGTGCTGACCGGTCGAGCCGGCGTCGTACGCCTGCGGAACGGAGAACTGGCCCGTCTGCGACGAGTTGTTCTGTCCGCTGCCCGGGGCGCCGTAGACGTCCGGGCGGACGAACTGACCCGTGTTCTGCTGTCCGTTCGCACCGCTACCGGGGCGGGCGAACTGGCCCGTGCCCTGCGGGTTGTACGAGCCGG
Source organism: Streptomyces sp. NBC_01092 (assembly GCF_045039535.1). Taxonomy (NCBI): domain Bacteria; kingdom Bacillati; phylum Actinomycetota; class Actinomycetes; order Kitasatosporales; family Streptomycetaceae; genus Streptomyces; species Streptomyces sp. NBC_01092. Next base: position 7,501,002 of record NZ_CP108659.1, read on the forward strand.
GGGCCTGGGCGTCGAAGTCCGGGCGGGCGAACTCCGAGGTGGAGCCGGCGCCCTGCCGGTCGTCGATGCGCGGCATCCGGGAGGTCTGTGCGGGGTCCTCGTCATGCCCGCGCGGGGTGTCGAGCGAGGCGCGCGGCACCGGCGGCTGCGCGTTCTCGTCGCTCCAGCTGGGACGGGAGGGCTGGCCGGCGCCCGGCAGCTCGGCACGCGGACCACCGCGCGGCGGCAGCTGCGGCTGGCGGCCACGACGGCCCTTCTCACCACTGGGAGGCGGCGACTGCGGCGCCGACGCACCCGGCCGGGACTGCTCGCGGCCGGAGTCACGGGAGCCGCCGAAGGCGTCCTGGCCCCCGCCGAACCCGTCCGAGCCCATGCCCGCCGCCTGGAGCCCCTGCGGGGCACCCGGAGCCTGGCCGCCGAACCCGGCGCCCGCACCGGGGGGACGGCCCTGCGACGGGGCGCCCGGACCCTGCGGTCCACGCGGCGCACCCGGTCCACCCGGCTGTCCGCCACCGTCACGTCCGGGCAGCGCGGCCCGCGGTCCCTGACCGGCACCGAGCCGGCCCCCGCCGGACGCACCGGCGCCGAGGGCACCACCCGGAGCACCGCCACCCGGCGCACCCGCGCCGAGCGAGCCGCCTGACTGGGCCTGACGACGGGCCGCTGCCACACCGGCGGCGGCCTGCGCGGCGGCCGGACCACCGGAGGCGCCGGGGCCGTTCGGGCCGGGCTTGGCACCGGCCGGCTTGCGGCCGCCCTGGGCGACGTCGACGGGCAGCATGACCAGCGCGGTCGTACCACCGGAGTCGGACGGGCGCAGCTGGATGCGGATGCCGTGCCGCTGCGACAGACGACCGACCACGAAGAGGCCCATGCGGCGGGAGACGGAGACGTCCACGGTGGGCGGCGAGGCGAGCCGCTCGTTGATCGCGGCGAGGTCCTCGGGGGAGAGGCCGATGCCGGTGTCGTGGATCTCGATCAGCACCCGGCCGTCGGGCAGCGCGTGACCGGTGACCTTGACCTTGGTCTGCGGTGAGGAGAACGAGGTCGCGTTCTCCAGCAGCTCGGCGAGCAGGTGCACGAGGTCGTTGACCACACGGCCGGCCACTTCGGTGGTCGGCACGGAGGCCAGCTCGATGCGCTCGTACTGCTCCACCTCGGAGGCGGCGGCGCGGAGCACGTCGACCAGCGGGACCGGGCGGGTCCAGCGGCGGCCGGGCTCTTCACCGGCGAGAACGAGGAGGTTCTCACCGTTACGGCGCATGCGGGTCGCGAGGTGGTCGAGCTTGAAGAGCGAGGACAGCTGGTCCGGGTCGGCCTCGCGGGACTCCAGCTCGGAGATGAGCGAGAGCTGACGCTGGATAAGACCCTGGGAGCGGCGCGAGAGGTTGGTGAACATCGCGTTGACGTTGCCCCGCAGCAGGGCCTGCTCGGCGGCGAGGCGGACCGCCTCGCGGTGCACGTCGTCGAAGGCCGCGGCCACCTGGCCGATCTCGTCCCGGGAGTGCACACCGACCGACTCGACGGAGGTGTCGACGTCCTGCGGGTCGGACTCGGACAGCTGCTTGACCAGCTCGGGCAGGCGGTCCTGGGCGACCTTGGTGGCGGTCTCCTCCAGGCGGCGCAGCGAGCGGATCATGGAGCGGGCCACGACGAAGGCGCCGACCAGCGAGACACCGAGCACGATCAGGATCAGCGCACCGGAGATGATCGCCTCGCGCTCGGAGGCGTTGCGCAGCTCGCGGGCCTTCTGCTCCATCTCCTCGAGCAGCGTGGTCTCGATGGCGCGCATGCCCTGGAGCTTGGTGGTGCTGTCGTCCACCCAGTCCCGGTAGGAGCGGCGGTCCAGGTCGGCGAGGCCGTTGGGGTTGCCGAGTGCGCGGCCGGCGTACTTGTCCGTGGCCGCGATGGTCGGATTGCCCTCTTCGATGGGCTTGAGGAGCTCGGCGGACTGCGCGCCGTAGATGCTCTTGAACTGACGCAGCTCGGACTTCTGGCTCGCCAGTGCCGACGACGCGTACAGCCGGTCGTTCTCGGTGAGGTCGCCGCGCGTGGTGTTGTTCGCGGGCAGGGCCGCCGCGAGGACCGCGCGCTGGATGGAGGCGTACTCCTTGGCGGTGGAGAAGGCGGACAGAGCACGCGTGCTCTGGATCATCTCCGGGTTGCTGGTCGCCTCCGCCATGTCCTGGGAGAGACCGAGCAGGTTGGTGATCAGCCGGTGGTAGGCCTCCACCGTCTGGGTGGAGTTGCCGTCGGCCTCGTAGGCGGTGTTGCGGATCTTCGCGATGTCGTTCAGGTCGCCGACGAGCTGGACGAGGTTGTCGCGGACGCCCTTGAGGTTGCCGTCCTTGCTGTTGTCGTCGATCTCCTCGGAGGCCTCGATGAAGCCCGACATGGCCCGGTCCGTCTTGTCCCGGAAGCCCTTGACCGTGTAGTCGGAGGCCTTGGCGCCATGCGCGAGGGGACCGGCGGACTGGTCGCGCTCCTCCTGGAGCGCGGCGGCCAGCTCGGTGGCCCGCTTGGTCATGTCCGTCAGCAGCCGCATGTTCTCGAGCTGCTGGATGTCGTCCATGTTGTCGCTGATGCGCAGTGCGCCCAGCGAGGTGGCCGCGACCACCGGGAGCGTCAGCAGCGCCACCAGGCGTGTGGAGATACGCCAGTTGCGCAGGGCTATTCGCGAGCCCGGGCCGGGGGTGCTCCTCGGAGCCTTCGCCGGCGGTGCGGTCGGATTGGCCGTGCCTGCAGACGCCGACACGGCGGGGCGCCCGGAGCGCTCACCGCCGTCCACCGACGCGGTCGAGCCCGGGTTCTGGGCGTGCTGGGGCGAGGGACCTCGGTCGGTCCCGCCGTGCTCCGGCTCCGCCGAAGCGCTGCCATCCCTCTTGAAACGTCCCTGCACTAGCGTCGCAACCTCTGGACCAGGCGCCCTTCCGCGTGAACGGACGGACACGGTGTCGGCGTATTAGAGAGCGTCCTGAACACGCTCCCCGATGGTCGTGAGTGACCGGCGCTGGTTCCCCCTATCTCGCCGCCACTCGGCGCTAGGTGCGCCCCCTGTGCGCCGGCTAGATCCTGCGGCGGTCCGTGAGATTCCAGCACAGCGCAGGATCTCCAACAAGGCCCGTAGGCCGAGCCGTGACATACGTGACGCCACGTGAGTGCGAGATTACCTGCCGTAGAAACTATTCTCCCCCATAACGGACTTATGCCCGCGAGCCGCTCGTGCGCGGAAGGTGTCCTAGTCGCCATGATCAGGAGCGGAATGATGGCTTCAGGGGGCGAATGTCCGTTTCGTTGGGGTGAAATGCGAGCCGGAAATGACCGGTTTGCCTGTGAGCCCGTGAGCAAACTCACATACCGATCAACGGGTCTTCGCGACTTCCAACGGGAATCGCATGTTTAGCCTGACGCTTTACAGGACGTCAGTAAATGGCAACCCACTTCTGATGACAGGGTCGAGTACAACCGTGAAGACGACGATGATGTTCCGCAACATAGCCAACCCGCGACGCACGACGCTGGCCCACCTCGACGGCGCCGACGCACTGCGGATCCCGGAGCAGCCGGAGCACTCCCTCGATCTTCCCACCCAGACCGCGAACCCCAGCCGCACCACCCTCATCGACGCCCCCGCCACGGCCGCCGTCGCCGGCTAGTACGCGGACCGGCCGCCGATCGTTCAATGGCGTACGAACTGTCGCGTGCGGGTCGCCGGTAGTACGCGAGGCACCCGCCCCTCCCCGCGTTAGCCTGGAGCGTCAGACTCCAGCCGGCTCAAGTGAGGGGCGCCAGATCCCGTGCGCATCGCCAGATTCTCCATCGACGGGAACGTCGCCTTCGGCGCGGTCGAGGGCGACAAGCCGGACGAGCTCGTCCTGGACATCATCAAAGGCATCCCGTTCGCGGACTTCGAGCTCTCCGGCACCAAGGTCCCGCTGAGCAAGGTCAGGCTGCTGCCCCCGGTGCTCCCCAACAAGGTCGTGGCCTTCGGCCGCAACTACGCCGAGCACGCACGCGAACTCGGCCACGAAGTGCCGGACGCCCCGTTCGCCTTCTTCAAGCCCTCCACCGCGGTGATCGGCCCCGGCGACGAGATCCAGTACCCGTCCTTCACCGAGGACCTCCACCACGAGGCCGAGTTGGCCGTCGTCATCGGCCGCATGTGCCGCGAGGTCCCGCGTGAGCGCGTCAAGGACGTGATCTTCGGCTTCACCTGCGCCAACGACATCACGGCCCGGGACGTCCAGAAGCGCGAGAAGCAGTGGGCGCGGGCCAAGGGCTTCGACACCTCCTGCCCGCTGGGCCCCTGGGTGGAGACGGACCTGGACCTCGAGCGCGCGTCCGACCTCACCATCCAGCTCACCGTCAACGGCGAACAGCGCCAGCTCGGCCGCACCAGCGAGATGATCAACTCCATCGAGGATCTGATCGTCAACATCACCGAGGCCATGACGCTGCTCCCCGGCGACGTGATCCTCACGGGCACCCCGGCAGGGGTCGGCCCCCTCAACGTCGGCGACGAGGTCGCCGTCACCATCGAAGGCATCGGCACTCTCACCAACAAGGTTGTCAAGCGTGGCTAGCGCACCCGCCTCTCCCGTTCGCGTCCGTTTCTGCCCCTCGCCCACCGGTAACCCCCACGTGGGCCTGGTCCGCACCGCCCTGTTCAACTGGGCGTTCGCGAAGCACCACCAGGGCACCCTGGTCTTCCGCATCGAGGACACCGACGCGGCCCGCGACTCCGAGGAGTCCTACGACCAGCTGCTCGACTCGATGCGCTGGCTGGGCTTCGACTGGGACGAGGGCCCCGAGGTCGGCGGCCCGCACGCCCCCTACCGTCAGTCGCAGCGCATGGACCTCTACAAGGACGTCGCGGCCAAGCTCCTCGACGCCGGCCACGCCTACCGCTGCTACTGCTCCCAGGAGGAGCTGGACAGCCGCCGCGAGGCCGCCCGAGCCGCCGGCAAGCCCTCCGGCTACGACGGCCACTGCCGCGACCTGACCGACGCGCAGGTCGAGGAGTACAAGGCCCAGGGTCGCGCCCCGATCGTCCGCTTCCGCATGCCCGACGAGACGATCACCTTCACGGACCTGGTCCGCGGCGAGCTGACGTTCACGCCGGAGAACGTCCCGGACTACGGCATCGTCCGCGCCAACGGCGCCCCGCTGTACACGCTCGTCAACCCGGTCGACGACGCCCTGATGGAGATCACCCACGTCCTGCGCGGCGAGGACCTGCTCTCCTCGACGCCCCGTCAGATCGCCCTGTACAAGGCGCTGATGGAGCTGGACATCGCGAAGCGGATCCCGTCGTTCGGCCACCTGCCGTACGTGATGGGCGAGGGCAACAAGAAGCTCTCCAAGCGCGACCCGGAGTCGTCCCTCAACCTCTACCGCGAGCGCGGCTTCCTCCCCGAGGGCCTGCTCAACTACCTCTCCCTGCTGGGCTGGTCGCTCTCCGCCGACCAGGACATCTTCACGATGGACGAGATGGTCGCGGCCTTCGACGTCTCCGACGTGCAGCCCAACCCGGCCCGCTTCGACCTGAAGAAGTGCGAGTCGATCAACGGCGACCACATCCGCCTGCTCGACGTGAAGGACTTCACCGAGCGCTGCGCCCCCTGGCTGAAGGCCCCCTTCGCCCCCTGGGCGCCGGAGGACTTCGACGAGACCAAGTGGCACGCGATCGCCCCGCACGCGCAGACCCGCCTGAAGGTCCTCTCCGAGATCACGGACAACGTCGACTTCCTGTTCCTCGCGGAGCCGGTCGTCGACGAGGCGTCCTGGACGAAGGCGATGAAGGAGGGCAGCGACGCCCTGCTGCGCACTGCTCGCGAGAAGCTGGACGCGGCCGACTGGTCCTCCCCGGACTCCCTCAAGGAGGCCGTCCTCGCCGCCGGTGAGGCCCACGGCCTCAAGCTCGGCAAGGCCCAGGCCCCGGTCCGCGTCGCCGTCACCGGACGTACGGTCGGCCTGCCCCTGTTCGAGTCCCTGGAGGTCCTGGGCAAGGACACGACCCTGGCCCGGATCGACGCGGCGCTGGCGAAGCTCGCCGCATAGCACGTTCACAGCGGGGCGGCGTCCGGTTCGGGCGCCGCCCTTCGCGTGTCCGCCCAGCCGTCACCCGGAGTTCATCCGTCCGGCCAACTTCCGCTCCCCGAGGGCACGTTGGATGTCCCCCGTGCACATGATCAGCGTGTGCACCCTGTTTCAGGGGGAGGGAACGTGACTCGTTCACGAAGACTTGGCCTGGTGGCGCTCAGCGGCGCGGTGGCCCTGACGTGCGCCTTGCCGATCACGCCCGCGCAGGCCGTGGACTCGCCGGTGGGGACGGTCCGGCTCGCATCGGAGAAGCGGCCGGAGATCCGGTACGTCTGGGCCGGTGCGTCCGGATTCCAGTGGGTCCCGATCAGCGGCGGCGCGACCACCTGGTTCGACTACCCGGGCTTCGTCCCGCCCGCGCACGCGGGGCCGGACGACCTGGCCACCGGCACCGACGTCACCACCACGGTGAGCGGTGCGACCATCACGCAGAAGCACCGCTCCACGGGCGTGACCGCCACCCTCACGATCCCCGCCGGCCAGACCTACCAGGGCGCCGTCGGCTGGAGCGCGCTGACCCGGGACACCACGGGTGCCCTGCACGTGCTGCGCGCCGCCTCCGACGGCAGCACGACAGACCTGCCGGTTGCCGGCCTCCCGGCGGGCGCCCAGCCCACCGCGTATCCGCTCGGCGGCTCGGTCCGCCGGATCGCGGTCGTGTACCAGCTGGACGGCACGCGCGCCGTCGGCCTCATCGACCTCGACGACGGCACCTTCCGCACCTACGTCACCGGTGTCGTCGAGAACCCGGAGGTCGTCTACAACGACAGCTGGCTCGTCGCCGACTGGAAGTCGATACGGGTGGACGCCGAGCCCGGCGCCCTGCCCACGGCACACCCCCGTCTGGCCGCCGACCTGGAAGCCGTGGTCGGCGACCAACTCCTCATCGGCAACTGGGAATTCGTCGAGCTGGGCAAGGATCGCGAACTGACCGCCCTCTCCCTGGTGACCGGCGCCCACACCACCGCGCTCAGCTCGTCGTTCGGCGGCATCGGCCCCACCCTGGACGGCGGCGCCCTCGCCACCGCCGGACCGTCGAGCCTCGACTGGAACGTCCACCGCATCACGCCCACCGAAGACGGCGGCACCGCCACCGAGAAGGTCGCCCCGATCCCCGCCACGGCGGCCGGCATCGATGGGCTGGCCGTCGCCGGCGGCGAGTTGCTCATATACGGCTCCACGCCCAGCGCCGCCTCCTACCGCGTCAATAGCTTCCAACTGGACGCCACGGGCAGGCCCACCGGTCAGCAGACCCAGCGCAGCCCGGCCGTGACCGGCAGGACGTGCCTCCCCGGCGACGCCGCCTGCCCCCAGCTGGAGGCGACGGGCGACGGCCGGGTCTCCTTCCTGTGGACCGACGCCGACCGCCAGGAATCGATCCTCAACGTCGGCCTCGACACCAAGACCACCCGCACCGAGCCCACCGACGGCGACGCGGGTGGCCGTATCCCCGGCGGCAGCGGCCGATACGTGCTCTACAACGGCGGTTCCGGCACCCAGCGGGTCGTCGACTTCCCGAACGGCACGACCGAGGGCACCACCGTCCTCACCCGCCCCCGCACTGCGGCCGCCGTCTGGGGCCAGGTGCTGTGGACCCCCGGCACCACCCAGGGCTCGGTCGTCGGCAAGCACCTCAAGACCGGCCAGACGGTCACCACCGTGGCCACCGGCGCACCCTGCACCCCCACCGACATCCAGGCCGTCAACACCTGGCTGTACTGGTCCTGCGGCTCCACCGCCGGCGTCTACGACCGGGCGACCGGCCGCAAGATCACGGTCCCGGCCGACAACGGCCCGGCCCGCCTCGCCGACGGCTACCTGCTCCGCGAGAACCGCACCACGCACGAGTTGCTGCTCACCGACTTCCACACCGGCACGGCCGCCACCCGCATCCTGGTCAAGCTGACCACCTGGGACGCGAACACCGGGGGCAGCAACGGCCGCTGGGCCGTCGACCGCTTCGGCGGCCACATCGCCTACCTCAACGGCACCTACGGCGAGGTGTCCATCGTCAACAGCGGCGTCCCCGCCTCGGCGCTCGCGCAGATGGAGGCCCAGACGGACGCGGTGCCGTTCGGCCCCACGAAGTCCAACCCCTGGCAGCCCGTCTGGCAGCTCAACAAGCCCGCCACCTGGACACTCACCCTGAGTAACAGCGGCGGCACGGTGATCCGGACCCTCACCGGCAGCACCCAGGGCGCCGCCGTCCGCGCCGCCTGGGACGGCTACGGCGACGACGGCCGCCGGATCACCGGCGCCTACACCTGGAAGCTGACCGCCGAGCCCCGCGACAACCAGGGACCGGCCGTCACCGTGACCGGCACCACCACGGTCAACTGACGGACAGGCTCCCGGCGTCCGGGTTACCGTCGGATCATGAGCATTCGCGCCGTGGTGTGGGACGTCGACGACACCCTCTTCGACTACACCGCCGCCGACCGCGCCGGAATGCGGGAGCACCTGCGGGCCGAGGGCCTGCTCGACGCGTACGACAGCGTCGAGCAGGCCCTCGTGCGCTGGCGGCAGGTCACGGACGCCCAGTGGGCGCGGTTCTCCGCCGGGGAGGCGACCTTCCAGGGGCAGCGGCGTGATCGCGTACGGGTCTTCCTGGGTTCGGAGCTCACCGACGCCGAGGCCGACCGGTGGTTCGAGCGTTACATCGGTCACTACGAGTCCGCCTGGGCCCTCTTCCCGGACGTGGTGCCCGTCCTGGACGCCCTCGCCGCCAGCCACCGGCACGCGGTGCTGTCCAACTCCAGCCTCACCGTCCAGGACCGCAAGCTGCGCGTACTCGGCGTCCACGACCGCTTCGAGGCGATCCTGTGCGCCGCCGAGCTCGGCGTCTCCAAGCCGGAGGCCGGCGCCTTCCACGCGGCCTGCGCCGCCCTCGACCTCGCCCCGCATCAGGTCGCGTATGTCGGCGATCACCCGGAGATCGACGGGCGGGGCGCCGCGGACGCCGGGCTGCTGTCGGTGTGGATCGACCGCGACGGGGCGCGCACCAGCGAGGACGACCCCGGCGGGCCGCACCGGATCGCCTCCCTGGCCGAACTCCCCGCGATCCTCGGCTCGGATACCCGTTTTGGAGCCCCGTCCACCTTCAGGTAATGTTCTTCCTGCGCCGCCGGGGAGCGGGCCGAAAGGCCGGGAACCGGAGGAGCAAACTAGAACAAGAACCCCTCCGGGGCTTGCGTTCCAGTGGCCTATGGTGTAATTGGCAGCACGACTGATTCTGGTTCAGTTAGTCTTGGTTCGAGTCCAGGTAGGCCAGCTCGCAGAGCTCATCTGCAAAGGCGGAGATCAACTCCGCGAAGCCCCCGTTGTGTAGCGGCCTAGCACGCTGCCCTCTCAAGGCAGTAGCGCCGGTTCGAATCCGGTCGGGGGTACAGATCCTTCCCGCGAGGAGAGTTCGGGTAGCTCCCCCTCACCTCGATGCAGGATCGCTAGGGCCCCCGTTGTGTAGCGGCCTAGCACGCCGCCCTCTCAAGGCGGTAGCGCCGGTTCGAATCCGGTCGGGGGTACGAACTGGTTTAAACCACATTGGTCTATGGTGTAATTGGCAACACTACGGTTTCTGGTACCGTCATTCTTGGTTCGAGTCCAGGTAGACCAGCTCGGATCTGCGGAAACGCAAGATCCTCGCCCCCGTTGTGTAGCGGCCTAGCACGCCGCCCTCTCAAGGCGGTAGCGCCGGTTCGAATCCGGTCGGGGGTACGCAGTTCGAAGGCCCTCCACTTCGGTGGGGGGCCTTCGGCGTGCCCGGCGCCGGTTACTCGAAGCCGTACCGCCGCGTCGTCTCCTCCTCCTGGGCCAGCCGGTGCAGCGCCTGAAGCAGCGGCTCGTTGAGGATCGCGCCCAGGACCGCGAACTCGATCCGCTCCGCCTCCGACGGGTGCGCCTCCATGTTGTCCACGTCGAGGACGGCGGTCCGGTGCATCAACTCGGCGTACGGCGCGAGCTGTTCGGCCCCCCAGCTGTAGCCGAGCCGGCGGAACGCGGCCACCCCCACCACCAGCGAGCGGTACGCGGGGGAGAGGGTCGAGAGCCGCTTGGCGTTCTCCCAGCCGAGCCGGTCCAGGAGGGTGTCGACCTCCGCGTGTGCGGCCTGGACGTACTCGTCCTCCTCGTCCGGCTCCGGCACCTGCGGCAGTGCCCACACCGCCGCGCCCACGCGGATCGCGCGGCCCAGGGAGTCGTCGTCCACGTGGCCGAGCACCTCCTTGACCGTCGCCACCGGTACTCGGCCGACCTGGATCATCGCGCGGATCAGACGGAGGCGGCGCAGGTGCTCCTCGTCGTACTCGGCCGTCGTCGTGTTGATCTGGCGGCCGGGGGCCAACAGTCCTTCGCGCAGGTAGTACTTGATCGTCGAGGTGGACACCCCGCTGCGCTCGCTCAGTTCGGCCAGCCGCATCTCTTGCGCCCTTCATTGGGGAGTGCCACTATCCAAGCATCACTCGCAAGGATAGTGCCGCTATCCGACAGGGGAGGCAGGGGCCGTATGTTCGCCAAACCGGTACCGGGTCGCACCACCGCGGACGCCGAGGGCGAGGTGGTCGTCCTGCTGATCGGGATGCGCATCAACCACTTCTGGGCCGTGCACCACTGGCTGCCGGTGGCGGTGGCCATGCCGCGGATGCTGCGCGAGCTGGGGAAGGCGCCCGAGCGTGGTCTGCTCGGCCATGTCCTGCTGACCGCCTCGCCGCGGACGTACTACGTCGTCCAGTACTGGGAGTCGAAGGAGAAGCTGTACGCCTACGCACACGCGTCGGACATGCTCCACCGCCGGGCTTGGACGATCTTCAACCGCAAGGAGAAGGCGGGGAAGGTCCGGCAGCACGTGGGGATGTGGCACGAGACGTACGTCGTGCCGGAGGGGTCGTACGAGTCGATCTACTCGGACATGCCGGCGTTCGGGCTGGCGGCGGCGCACGGGCAGGTGCCGGTTGAACGGCGGGGCCGGTATGCGAAGGACCGGTTCGCGCACAGGTCCGGGAGCGCGACTTCCTAGGGGCGCGGGGGTCGTCTCGCCCTGGGAGAAACCTGCCGCGGCGTTGGGGCAGGTCCTCCCGGCCGGCGTATCCCTGAGTCAGCCCGTGCGGCGCAGTGCCTCGGAGAGGCGGCCGGCGGCGTCGATGACCGCCTGGGCGTGCATACGGCCCGGGTGGCGGGTCAGGCGCTCGATGGGGCCGGAGACCGAGACGGCGGCCACCACGCGGTTCGAGGGGCCGCGCACCGGTGCGGAGACGGACGCGACGCCCGGCTCGCGCTCGCCGATCGACTGGGCCCAGCCACGGCGTCGTACGCCGGAGAGCGCGGTGGCCGTGAAGCGGGCGCCCTGCAGGCCGCGGTGCAGGCGCTCCGGCTCCTCCCAGGCCATGAGGATCTGCGCCGACGAACCGGCCTTCATCGTGAGCGTCGAGCCGACCGGGACAGTGTCCCGCAGGCCGGACAGGCGTTCTGCCGCGGCGACGCAGATGCGCATGTCGCCCTGGCGGCGGTAGAGCTGCGCGCTCTCGCCCGTGACGTCACGGAGGTGGGTGAGGACCGGGCCCGCCGTGGCGAGGAGGCGGTCCTCGCCGGCCGCCGCGGCCAGCTCCGCGAGGCGGGGGCCGAGAATGAACCTGCCCTGCATGTCACGCGCCACCATGCGGTGGTGTTCCAGCGCCACGGCCAGTCGATGTGCCGTGGGTCTTGCCAATCCGGTGGCCGAGACGAGCCCCGCGAGGGTGGCCGGACCGGACTCCAGGGCGCTCAGGACAAGGGCTGCCTTGTCCAGAACGCCGACGCCGCTACTGTTGTCCATGAAACGATACTCGCGTCTCACTCTGTGAAACGCAAGTTCAATTTTCCGTGGAACACGCCACTCTGGAAGAACGAAGGCAGAGCGGCCCGCGGACCAGAGCGGGCTTGTCGGTGGACGCCCGGAAGCAGGGGCGCGGGCGCCGGCCGCCTTCTCAAGATCTCTAGTTGGGCCGGTGGACCGTATGCCGGCCGGAGGGAAAGCGATGGGTAGGACACTCGCGGAGAAGGTCTGGGACGACCATGTCGTCCGGCGCGCCGAGGGCGAGCCCGACCTCCTCTTCATCGATCTGCACCTGCTGCACGAGGTGACCAGCCCGCAGGCCTTCGACGGCCTCCGCAAGAGCGGTCGCCCGGTGCGCCGGCTCGACCTGACCATCGCCACCGAGGACCACAACACCCCGACCCTCGACATCGACAAGCCCATCGCCGACCCGGTCTCCCGGGTACAGCTGGAGACGCTGCGCAAGAACGCCGCCGAATTCGGTGTGCGTCTGCACCCGCTGGGCGACGTCGAGCAGGGCGTCGTGCACGTCGTCGGCCCGCAGCTGGGCCTGACCCAGCCGGGCATGACGGTGGTCTGCGGTGACTCCCACACCTCCACGCACGGCGCCTTCGGCGGTCTGGCGTTCGGCATCGGCACCTCCCAGGTCGAGCATGTGCTGGCCACCCAGACGCTGCCGCTGGTCCGCCCGAAGACCATGGCCATCACGGTCGACGGCGAGCTGCCCGACGGCGTCACCGCCAAGGACCTGATCCTGGCGATCATCGCCCGGATCGGTACCGGCGGCGGCCAGGGCTATGTCCTGGAATACCGCGGCTCCGCCATCGAGAAGCTCTCGATGGAGGCCCGGATGACCATCTGCAACATGTCGATCGAGGCCGGCGCCCGCGCGGGCATGATCGCCCCCGACGAGACCACCTTCGAGTACCTCAAGGGCCGCCCGCACGCGCCCGAGGGCGAGGACTGGGACGCGGCCGTCGCGTACTGGAAGACGCTGAAGACGGACGAGGACGCCGAGTTCGACGCCGAGGTCGTGATCGAGGCCGCCGAGCTGTCGCCGTTCGTCACCTGGGGCACCAACCCCGGCCAGGGCGCGCCGCTTTCCGCGTCCGTCCCCGATCCTGCTTCGTACGAAGACGCTTCGGAGCGCCTCGCCGCCGAAAAGGCCCTGGAATACATGGGGTTGGAGGCCGGTCAGTCGCTGCGCTCCATCAAGGTGGACACCGTCTTCGTAGGCTCCTGCACCAACGGCCGCATCGAGGACCTGCGCGCCGCCGCGGAGCTCGTGAAGGGCCGCAAAGTCGCCGACGGCGTACGGATGCTGGTCGTGCCCGGCTCCGCGCGGGTGGGTCTGCAGGCCGTTTCCGAGGGCCTGGACGTCGTCTTCAAGGAGGCCGGCGCCGAGTGGCGGCACGCGGGCTGCTCGATGTGCCTGGGCATGAACCCCGACCAGCTGGCCCCCGGTGAGCGCTCCGCCTCCACCTCCAACCGCAACTTCGAGGGCCGGCAGGGCAAGGGCGGTCGTACGCACCTGGTGTCGCCGCAGGTCGCCGCCGCGACCGCCGTGCTGGGCCACCTGGCCTCGCCCGCCGACCTGTCCGACGCCCCTGTCGCCGCTGGAGTCTGATCAGTCATGGAAGCATTCACCAAGCACACCGGCCGGGCCGTTCCGCTGCGCCGCTCCAACGTCGACACCGACCAGATCATCCCTGCTCACTGGCTCAAGAAGGTCACTCGGGACGGGTTCGAGGACGGGCTGTTCGAGGCCTGGCGCAAGGACGAGAACTTCATCCTCAACCGGCCCGAGCGCGAGGGCGCGACCGTCCTGGTCGCCGGTCCCGACTTCGGCACCGGCTCCTCCCGTGAGCACGCCGTCTGGGCGCTGCAGAACTACGGCTTCAAGGCCGTCATCTCCTCGCGCTTCGCGGACATCTTCCGCGGCAACTCGCTCAAGAACGGCCTGCTCACAGTGGTTCTGGAGCAGAAGATCGTGGACGCGCTGCAGGAGCTCACCGAGAACGACCCGCAGACCGAGATCACGGTCGACCTCGAGGCCCGTGAGGTGCGCGCCGAGGGCATCACCGCCTCCTTCGAGCTGGACGAGAACTCCCGCTGGCGGCTGCTGAACGGCCTCGACGACATCTCGATCACCCTCCAGAACGAGGACGACATCGCCGCCTACGAGGCGAAGCGGCCGTCGTTCAAGCCGCGCACCCTCCAGATCTGACCCGAGGCGCGCCCGCAAGGCGACTTTCGGACACCGCAACACCCTCCCAGTACCCCCGATCAGCCCGATCGGGGGTACTGGCATGTCTGCACCCGAACGGTCCTGTGCCGCGTGCGCCGGGGGCTCAACTGCCCACGTTATGACGGGTGTTACCGGGGTAGGCGAGTGGTGTGGCGGTGACTTCCGCAAGTGCCCCGAAGGCCATTTGAGGCCGGAGTTGCACCCCTGGCAGGCGACAACTCGCCCCAGATGGCACAATCTGTGCATGGAACACGACGGCCAACTCGAGCTCTATGCGGCAGTCGCGGACCAACTGAAGGAAGCGCACACAAGAGTGCGCGCACTGCAAGTCCCGGAGGGCGTACGGATGGCGCTGACCCGGAAGCTGCTGGTCATTACGGCCGCGGCCAAACACGACGTCGCCGAAGCGACAAGGCGTCTGGAGCGGTTCATCGCGGACCTCGACGCGGGGCGATTCCCCGAAGAGGAACGCTGAGAACACCTTCGAGACAGCCGAGTCTGTTGCGGCACAAGGGTGATTAGCCCGTTTCGTGTTTGATTTGCGGTATATATCTGCCTAACGTGCGAAAAAGCTTGAACACTTTCGTTCTGGCGATGTCTCCGAAGGGGAAGACGTGAACAAGGCGCAGCTCGTAGAAGCGATTGCCGACAAGATGGGCGGCCGCCAGCAGGCCGCCGATGCTGTCGACCACGTACTGGACGCCATCGTCCGCGCGGTCGTCTCGGGTGAGCGGGTCTCCGTCACCGGCTTCGGTTCGTTCGAGAAGGTCGACCGTCCGGCCCGGTACGCCCGTAACCCTCAGACCGGCGAGCGGGTTCGGGTCAAGAAGACCTCCGTTCCGCGCTTCCGTGCGGGGCAGGGCTTCAAGGACCTGGTGAGCGGCTCGAAGAAGCTCCCGCGGGGCGGCGAGGTCGCGGTCAAGAAGGCGCCCAAGGGCAGCCTGACCGGTGGTGCCGCGGCGACGGTCAAGAAGGCCGCCGCGAAGAAGACCACCAAGGCGGCAGCGGCGAAGAAGGCGGCCGCGAAGAAGGCGCCGGCCAAGAAGATCACGGCCGCCGCCAAGAAGACCGCGGCGAAGAAGGCGCCGGCCAAGAAGACCACGGCCGCCGCCAAGAAGGCCACCGCGGCGAAGAAGACCACCGCCAAGAAGGCGACGGCCAAGAAGGCCCCGGCGAAGAAGGCGACCGCCAAGAAGGCGCCGGCCAAGAAGTCGACGGCGCGCAAGTCCGCTGCCAAGCGGACGACGCGCAGCAGGTAGGACCGCACAGGGGCACTCACGCGCCGGGCCGGACTCCGTGGGGAGTCCGGCCCGCGGCGTGTTTCAGGGCCTGCTTCAGGGCTCGTTTCAGAGGGTTTGCAGGGTCACCAGCGTGATGTGCAGGGACTCGCCCTTGCCCTCGGTCTCGATACGGACCCGTTGCCCTGGGCGCAGCAGCCGCAGGCCGCCCGCGTCGAAGGCCGGGGCGTCGAAGGGGACGGGGGTGCCGTCGTCCAGCAGCACGCTGCCGGAGCGGGTTTCGGCGTCGTAGGTGTATGCGGTGGCCTGCATGGGTGCCAGCCTACGACCCGTTGTGGTTCGGGTGCGGGGCGGTGGGGGCCGGTCGCGCAGTTCCCCGCGCCCCTGAGGGCGTGGCAGCCAGGCGTGCCACAGCCGTCGCCGTTCTTGGGCCTACGCCCAAGGCCAGTGCCGCTCGTAGGTCGGCGCCCGTGTCCACGTCCTGGCGTACCGAGTCCACCTCGGCGAGGTCGAGTTCCCTCGCCCCGGACTCGCGATGGCGGGCCCGGGAATCCGTGCCGAATGACGGGCGCAATTCCTGGCCCGGGGCCGCGGTCAGCAGGGTTGTGCCGATTTCCGCTGCGTCCGCGAGAAATGCGCGCGGGAATTGCGCCGCCGCGTCCAGAACCCGGGCCAATTCCAGCGGGCGCAGGGCGGGGAGGTCGGCGTTCAGGGCGGCCACGGGGGTTTCGGGGCGCGACGACCGTACGACCGCCGCGGCGTGCGCCAGCGCCGCGTTCAGGCCGCCGCCGGGTTCGTCGGGGACGATGTGCGCGCCAAGTGCGCCCAGCTCACGCCCGGCCAGGGGGTCGTCCGTGACGACTGCCACATCCTTCACCGCGGGGCAGGCCAGCGCCGCGGCCACCGTGTCCTGTGCGAACGCGAGCGCCAGGCCCGGGCGCAGTTCGTCCGCCGCGGCGTCCGACAGCCTGCTCTTCGCCCGCGCCAAGGGCTTCAGGGGTACGACCAAGGTCCACTGCACGAGCGCTCCGTCCCTCTCCAGTCGCGGTCATTGTCACTCAGCCGTCACCAGGGCCATCTGGCGGTCGCGGTTGCGAGGCGTACGGTGTTCTCGACAGACCGGCGGCCTGGGGCGACACTTGTGCGGCCCCACGGGCCGACGACCTTGATACCTAGAGGAAGGTGCACGCGTGCCCCGCCGCAGAATCGGCTTCTGGTACCGCTTCGCCGCGGTGCTCTGCAAACCGCCGTTGGTGGTTCTGATCAAGCGGGACTGGCGTGGAATGGAGCACATTCCGGCCGAGGGTGGATTTATCACCGCGGTGAACCACAATTCGCACATCGATCCCTTCGCGTACGCGCACTTTCAGTACAACACCGGCCGGGTTCCGCGATTCCTCGCGAAGAGCGGCCTTTTCAAGAAGGGATTCGTCGGCGCCGCGATGCGCGGCACCGGGCAGATCCCCGTCTACCGGGAGACCACGGACGCGCTGAGCGCCTTCCGCGCCGCGATCGACGCCGTGGAGCGCGGCGAGTGCGTCGCCTTCTACCCCGAGGGCACCATCACCCGGGACCCGGACCAGTGGCCGATGACCGGCAAGACCGGCGCCGCGCGCGTGGCCCTGGAGACCAAGTGCCCGGTGATCCCGGTCGCGCAGTGGGGCGCCAACGAACTGCTGCCGCCCTATGCCAAGAAGCTCAACCTCCTTCCGCGCAAGACCCACCGGGTTCTCGCGGGCCCGCCGGTGGACCTGACGCGCTTCTACGACAAGGAGATGTCCCCGGATCTGCTGAAGGAGGCGACCGAGGTCATCATGGCCGCGATCACCCACCATCTGGAGGAGATCCGCGGCGAGAAGGCGCCCGGGACGACGTACGACCCGCGCCAGGAGCGCATCGAGCAGCGCCGCAGGACGGCCGCGCAGAACAATGGGCAGACGAAGGCCGAGCAGGAAGAGGGGCAGGGCACGTGAGCAAGCCCGTCAAGGCGGCAGTCCTGAGTGCCGGTTCGTGGGGCACGGCGTTCGCCATCGTCCTCGCGGACGCCGGCTGCGACGTCACCCTGTGGGCCCGCCGCCCCGAGGTCGCCGAGGCCATCAACTCGACGCGGACGAACCCCGACTACTTCCCCGGCGTGGAGCTCCCGCAGGGCGTCCGGGCCACCACCGATCCCGCCGAGGCCATGGCCGGCGCCGACTTCACGGTGCTGTCCGTCCCCTCCCAGACCCTGCGCGCCAACCTCGCCGAGTGGACGCCGATGCTGGCGCCGGGCACGGTCCTGGTGTCCCTCATGAAGGGCGTCGAACTCGGCACCACCATGCGGATGAGCGAGGTCATCGAGGACGTCGCCAAGGTCGGCCACGACCGCATCGCCGTCGTCACCGGCCCCAACCTGGCCCGTGAGATCGCCTCCCGCATGCCCGCCGCGGCCGTCGTCGCCTGCACCGACGAGTCCGTCGCCCAGCGCCTCCAGGCCGCCTGCCACACGCCGTACTTCCGCCCGTACACCAACACGGACGTCGTGGGTTGCGAACTGGGCGGAGCCGTGAAGAACGTCATCGGGCTCGCCGTGGGCATCGCCGACGGCATGGGCCTCGGCGACAACGCCAAGGGGTCCTTGATCACGCGCGGGCTCGCCGAGACGACCCGGCTCGGGATGGCGCTGGGCGCCGACCCGCTGACGTTCTCCGGACTGGCCGGACTCGGCGACCTGGTGGCGACCTGCTCCTCGCCGCTGTCGCGCAACCACACCTTCGGCACCAACCTCGGCAAGGGCATGACCCTCCAGGAGACCATCGCGGTCACCAAGCAGACCGCCGAGGGCGTCAAGTCCTGCGAGTCCGTGGCGGATCTGGCCCGTCGGCACGGTGTCGACATGCCGATCACCGAGACGGTCGTGGACATCGTGCACGAGGGCAAGCCCCCGGTGGTCGCCCTCAAGGAACTGATGTCGCGCAGCGCGAAGCCGGAACGACGCTAGGCGCTCCGCTGAGGGGGCCGCGGTGGTCCGTGGGCGGCTGCGGCGCCGTCGTGGCTTGTCGCGCCCCGCGGCGGAGCCGCATGTCGATACAGTCCCGCGCCCCTTCAGGGCGCTGCGCTCTACCACCGGGTACCCTCAACGCGATATGAGCACCGAGAACCTCCCCCAGAGCCCTGACCAGCCGCAGCGCAAGCCGCGTGTGGCCGTCGTGTTCGGCGGCCGCAGCTCCGAGCACGGGATCTCCATGGTCACCGCCGGCGCCGTACTGCGCGCGATCGACCGGACGAAGTACGACGTCCTGCCGATCGGCATCACGCAGAGCGGCCGGTGGGTGCTCACCGCCGACGAACCGGAACGCATGGCGATCACCGAGCGCCGTACGCCCAACGTCGAGCAGCTGGCCGACTCCGGCGAGGGCGGTGTGGTGCTCCCCGTCGACCCCGCGAACCGTGAAGTCGTCTACACCGAGCCGGGATCGGTGCCCAAGGCGCTCGGCGAGATCGACGTGGTCTTCCCGGTGCTGCACGGCCCCTACGGCGAGGACGGCACCCTCCAGGGCCTGCTGGAGCTCTCCGGGGTGCCCTACGTCGGCTCCGGCGTGCTCGCCTCGGCCGTCGGCCAGGACAAGGAGTACATGAAGCGGGTGTTCACTTCGTTCGGGCTCAAGGTGGGCCCGTACGTGGTGATCCGGCCGCGCGAGTGGGAGCAGGACGAGTCCGCCGCCCGCAAGAAGATCATCGACCTTGCGGGCGACCACGGCTGGCCGCTCTTCGTGAAGCCCGCGCGCGCGGGCTCGTCGATCGGCATCACCAAGGTCGAGGACCTGTCCGGCCTGGACGAGGCGATCGCCGAGGCCCAGCGGCACGACCCGAAGATCCTCGTCGAGGCGGCCCTGCGCGGCCGGGAGATCGAGTGCGGGGTGCTGGAGTTCGAGGACGGCCCGCGCGCCTCCGCCCCGGCCGAGATCCCGCCGCCGGACGCGCACGCGTACTACGACTTCGAGGCCAAGTACATCGACTCCACGCCCGGCATCGTCCCGGCGCCGCTGACGCCCGAGGAGACGGCCGAGGTGCAGCGCCTTGCCGTGGACGCCTTCGAGGCGGCCTCCTGCGAGGGCCTGGTGCGCGCGGACTTCTTCCTCACCGAGGACGGGGAGTTCGTGATCAACGAGATCAACACGATGCCCGGCTTCACGCCGATCTCGATGTACCCGCAGATGTGGCAGGCCAGCGGGATCAGCTACCCGGACCTGGTGGACCTGCTGATCGAGGCGGCGCTGCGGCGCTCGACCGGGCTCAGGTAGGAGCCGTCACGGCTCTCAGTCGGCGATCCCTTCGGGGATCGCCTTCTTCACGGCCGAGGCCAGGTCGATCAGCACACTCGAACTGTCCCGGCCTTCCGGCACGCTGACCTCGACGTACGCGCGACGCAATGCGGTGGTGAACCGGTAACCCCCGTCGCCGTCCTCCTCCATCAACCACCTGACGCCGTTCACGCCACCGGCCACCGCGTCGTCGTCCCTGCCCTCGGCCACCTTGGGGTCGCTCATCTTCGGCGGCCGTACGACACCGCACCGCAGTATGATCGCCGGGTCTCCCCAGCCCGCGGTCAGCGTGGACGCGGGCGAGGGGTCCTCACGGTCGGCACCGTCCACCTCGGCCGGCAGTACCTTGTCGAGGTTCTGGCACAGCTTCGTGGCCTTCGCACCGGGGCTGGGAACCGCCGCCGACGCGCTGCCGTCTGCTGATGAGCAGCCCGCGGTGATGACCAGCAGGATGAACGCGGGCAGCCCGATGACAGAAAAGCGCCGGTGACGGAAAGAGTTCACCGGCCAAGGGTAGACGGGGGCTACAGATGTACGACCGGGCAGGTCAGGGTGCGGGTGATGCCGTCCACTTGCTGGACCTTTGCGACCACCATGCGACCCAGGTCGTCGACGGTGTCGGCTTGGGCGCGCACGATGACGTCGTACGGTCCGGTGACGTCCTCGGCCTGGATGACTCCAGGGATCTTGCTGATCGTCTCGGCGACGGTCGACGCTTTGCCGACCTCCGTCTGGATCAGGATGTACGCCTGTACCACGGAACCTCCAGGGCGGCCACGAGGATCATGTGGGGAAAAGGAACGCCACGGTATCGCGTCACCGCTCGTCACGGGGAGACCCTCGTTGGCCAGGGCACCCGCGCCGCGGTGCGCGGACCACGGAAGTTGACGTACACCTCGACCGTAGCGAGCACAGTAGGGACGCGCGACCGGGTGCGGACAGGGACAGAAGGGGCGTAAGGGAAATGAAGGGCACTGTTGGTGAGCTCGGTGAGTTCGGGCTCATCAGGGAGCTCACCTCCCGTCTCACCACCACCCCGGCGGTCCGGGTCGGCCCGGGCGACGACGCCGCGGTGGTGGCCGCGCCCGACCGCAGGGTGGTCGCCAGCACGGACATCCTGCTGGAGGGACGGCACTTCCGCCGCGACTGGTCCACGGCCTACGACGTCGGCCGCAAGGCCGCCGCGCAGAACCTCGCGGACATCGCCGCCATGGGCGCCGTGCCGACCGCCCTGCTGCTCGGCCTGGTCGTACCGGCCGAACTCCCGGTGACCTGGGCCAGCGAGCTGATGGACGGAATCCGCGACGAGTGCCAGGTCGCGGGCGCCTCGGTGGTCGGCGGCGACGTCGTACGCGGCGACACGATCATGGTGTCGATCACCGCGCTCGGCGATCTGCGCAACCAGGAGCCCGTCACGAGGGCCGGCGCGCAGCCCGGTGACATCGTCGCCGTGACCGGCTGGCTGGGCTGGTCCGCCGCCGGATACGCCGTACTCTCCCGGGGTTTCCGCTCGCCACGCGCCTTCGTGGAGGCACATCGGCGCCCCGAGCCGCCGTATCACGCGGGTCCGGCCGCCGCCGGGCTCGGGGCCACGGCCATGTGTGACGTGAGCGACGGACTGATCGCCGACCTCGGGCACATCGCCGAGGCCAGCAAGGTCCGCATCGACATCCGTTCGGGCGCGATCGACATCCCGACGCAGATGAACGACATCGGGCAGGCCGTCGGCGTCGACCCCATCCAGTGGGTGCTGACCGGGGGAGAGGACCACGCGATCGTGGCGACCTTCCCGCCGGACGTGAAGCTGCCGGCCCGCTGGAAGGTCATCGGCGAGGTCCTCAACCCCTCGGCGCTGCCCCAGGTCACGGTGGACGGGGCGCCGTGGACCAGGAAGGGCGGCTGGGACCACTTCGGCGGGGACATCGAGTCATGATCCCGGGCGTTCTCACGGTGGCCGGTTCCGACTCCGGTGGCGGCGCGGGCATTCAGGCCGACCTGAAGACGATGCTCGCGCTCGGGGTGCACGGCATGAGCGTGATCACGGCGGTCACCGCCCAGAACTCCCTCGGTGTGCAGGGCGCTTGGGAACTGCCGGTGGAGGCGGTGCGGGCGCAGTACCGCAGCGTCGTCGACGACATCGGCGTCCAGGCGATCAAGACCGGCATGCTCGCGTCCGCCGAACTCGTGGAGACGGTGGCGGAATTGATCGGGGAGACGGACGCACCCGCCGTGATCGACCCCGTCGGCGTCTCCAAGCACGGCGACCCGCTGCTGGCGGCCTCCGCGCTGGACTCCGTACGCACCAAGCTGCTGCCGGTGGCCACCGTGGCTACGCCGAACCTCGACGAGGTGGCGCAGTTGACCGGCGTGCACGTCGAGTCCGAGGAGCAGCTGCGCGAGGCAGCGGCGGCCGTGCTGGCGTACGGGCCGCGCTGGGTGCTGATCAAGGGCGGTCATCTGCCCGGGGACGCCGTGGATCTGCTCACCGACGGCTCCCAGGAGCACTGGCTGCGGGCTCCCCGGTACGACAACCGGCACACCCACGGCACCGGCTGCACCCTCGCCTCCGCGATCGCCTCGGGGCTCGCGAAGGGACAGTCCGTGCCGGAGGCGGTCACCGCCGCGAAGGAGTACGTCACCGGGGCGATCAAGGCCGGGTTCGCGCTGGGCGGCGGGATCGGTCCCGTGGATCACGGGTGGCGCTTCCGCGTCGGCGCGTAGCCACGTATCGGCCGCCGGGCATAGCAAAGAGCCGGTCCACCGAGAGGTGGACCGGCTCAGTGCAGCGAACCAGCAGTGGCCGCGCGCGAAGCTGTGGGCGTCAGCGCGAGACCTTGCCGGCCTTGATGCACGAGGTGCAAGCGTTCACGCGCTTCGGCGTCCCGCCGACCACGGTACGGACGCGCTGGATGTTCGGGTTCCAGCGACGGGACGTACGGCGGTGCGAGTGCGAGATGTTGTTGCCGAAGCCCGGCCCCTTGCCGCAGACGTCGCAGTTGGCAGCCACGGGTCACTCCAAAGACTTCAGATGCACTTACGGATAATCCCGGCATGCCGGGATCGAGATCAATGATCTGAAGTGGCGCTGCCAGGGGAACGGCCCGATCTGCATCGGGCAACCGGAGCAGCATACAACGACTGCGCCAGTGGAACGAAACTACCATGGCTGCTCAGGGGCCCGCTCCCAGCCCTCTTCCGGCGCCCACCGGCCCTGGGTCTACGCTGCGTGCCACGTCCGGCAGCTCAAGGAGGCGCAGGTGGCGCAGGTGCCGCAGACATTCTTCGATGCTCTCGCGGTGCGCACCTGGTGCGGTCTCGCGCTGGAGTCGCTCGGTCGCGCGCGTGAGGAGATCGACGCGATCAACGTCTACCCCGTGGCCGACGGGGACACCGGGACGAACCTGTATCTGACCGTGGAGTCGGCGGTCGCGGCCGTGGAGGCCGTCTTCACCGCCTACGACGTGGGCAAGCCCAGCCTCGCGGACGCCGCCCGCGCGATGGCGCACGGCGCTCTCATAGGCGCCCGCGGGAACTCCGGGACGATCCTCGCCCAGCTGCTGCGGGGCATGGCTCAGGTGCTCGCCGTCGACGGTGAGACGGCTCACACCGACGGCTCCGGTCTGCGCGTCGCCCTGCGGCGGGCCGCCGACTCCGCCCGCGAGGCCGTGGCCCACCCCGTCGAGGGCACCGTCCTCACGGTCGCCTCAGCCGCCGCCGACGCGGCCCACGGTGCCGCGGGCGACGATTGCGGGACCGTCGCGCGGGCGGCCTACGAGGGCGCGCGTGCCGCGCTCGCCGCTACGCCCGGACAGCTGGCGGTCCTGGAGCGCGCGGGAGTGGTCGACGCCGGGGGGCGGGGGCTGCTGGCGGTGCTGGGCGCGCTGGTGGAGACGTTCACGGGGGAGGCGGTGCCCGTGGCTCCCGGGGCGCACACGCGCGTGGCGAGCGGTTCAAATACCGGCGGTGACGGCGCCATGCTCCCCGATGCCGAGGACTGCGCCGACGTGCCGGAGGCGGGCGGTCCCGCCTTCGAGGTGATCTACCTCCTGGAGGCCGAGGACGCTGCCGTGGCGCGGCTGCGGTCGCGGCTGGACGGGCTCGGGGACTCGCTCGTGATCGTCGGCGGTGACGGACTGTGGAACGTCCATGTGCACGTCGACGACGCGGGGGCCGCCGTGGAGGCGGGCGTCGAGGCCGGGCGGCCGTACCGGATCCGGATCACCCACTTCGGGGCCGGCGACGCGCACACCACCGGTGAGCGGCTGCCCCGGGAGCGGGTCCAGCGGGCCGTCGTCGCCGTCGTGCCCGGCGAGGGCCTGGCCGGGCTGTACGGCGAGGCCGGCGCGACCACCGTCCTCGCCCGCCCGGGCGAGCCGCCCGCCAGCGGAGAGCTGGTCGAGGCCCTGCGGCGGGCCCACGCGCGCGAGATCGTGCTGCTGCCCAACGACGCCGACCTGCGCCACACCGCGGCCGCCGCGGCCGAGCAGGCCCGCGTGGAGGGCATCCGCGTGGCGCTGATCCCCACCCGTTCCGCGGTCCAGGGCATCGCCGCGCTCGCCGTGCACGAGCCGGACCGCCGCTTCGACGAGGACGTCGTGTCGATGACGTCGGCGGCCGGTGCGACCCGCTACGCCGAGGTCGCCGTCGCCGAACGCCAGTCCTGGACCATGGCCGGCATCTGCCAGGCCGGCGACGTCCTGGGCCTCATCGACGGCGACGTGGCCGTGATCGGCACGGACGTCACCGTCACCGCCGAGAGCGTCCTCGACCGGATGCTCTCCGCAGGCGGCGAGCTCGTCACCCTCGTCCTCGGCGACGAGGCGCCCGAGACGATCGCCGAGCACCTCGAAGCACGCGTGCGTGAGTCGTACCTCGCCGTCGACACGGTGGTGTACCGCGGCGGGCGGCAGGGGGCGCTGCTGCTCATCGGCGTGGAGTGAGCCCGGCCGGGACCTACGCCCCGTCCTGCTCCTCCACGACCTGGAGCATCTGCCCGGCCTCCGCGCGCCGCTCCCGCGCCGCCTCGTCGTCCTCGTCGACGCCGTCGTACGCCGCGAGCACGGCACGCGCGCGTGCCGCCGCCTCGGCCGGACGGCTCAGGTCGGCCTCCAGCCAGCCCGCGGCGAGCTCGGCGCCGGTACGGCTGTGCAGGGCGTCGTCGCCGAGGGAGGCGAAGACCGCGACGGCCTGCGTCACCTGGGACAGGGCCTCCTCCAGCGCGCCGCGGATCGACTCGTCCTCGGCATCCTCCGCGGCGGAACGCGCGAGGAGGTCGCTGAACTGACGGTGGGTGTGGCCGAGTTCGGCGACGAGCCGCTCGCGGGCCTCCTCGTCGTCGACCGCCTCCAGCGCCGCCCGGCACTCCTCGACCGCGCTCGCCATCAGCGCCGGAGCCGAGTCCTGCCCGCCCGCTGCGTCCTCCTCGTCCCCCTCGCGCAGCGCCAGCCACGCGCGGGCGCGCAGGGACCGCACCAGGCCGTGGACATTGCCGAGGGAGCGCCACAGCGTGCCCGCGCGCGCGTACGCCTGGTCCGCCTCGGCGTGCAGGCCCGCGTGGCCCAGGGACTCGGCTGCCAGGTGGGCGAGGGTGGCGTGGTCGTGCTGCTCGGGCCAGTGCCGGGCGATCTCGGCGGCCTGAAGCCGGCGTTCGGCCGCCTCACGGTGCTCGCCGAGCTCGCTCAGACAGTCGCCGAGCCACCACTGCGTCTGGACGACCGCCCCGTCGCCGTGCGCCTCGGCGGACAGGTCGACAAGCGCCGACTCCAGCACCTCGGCGGCCTCGGCGAACCGTCCCTGCCGCAGCAGGAACCCGCCCAGCTGCTGGCGCGCCCAAGCGCCCAGCGTGCGGCTCTCGCCCGCCTCGTCGGCCCAGTGCGCCGCCTCCAGGGCGTGCTCCGCGGCCTCCTCGGACAGCCCCCGGCCGCCGAGCACCTCGGCCAGCTGGAGGTGCAGTTGCGCCCGCCCCGCGGCCTCCAGGTGCGGCCCGCCGTGCTCCAGGGCCGCCCGCAGCGCCCGCTCGGCCTCCGCGGTGTCGCCGAGATGGTGCGCGAGCCCGGCCAGCCGGGCCTCGTACTCCACCGCGAACCACGGCAGCCCGGCCCCGACGAACGCCGCCGAGGCCCGCGCGAACAGCTCCGCGGCCCCCTCCACGTTCCCCGCGAGCGCCGCCAGCTCCGCGAGCATCGCCTGCGCCTCGGCGATCCGTGCAGCGAGCCGTACGTCGTCCCCGGACTGCCCGTCGACGAGCGCGAGCACCTCACGGGCGGCGATCTCGGCGCCGGCTGCCGACTGCGGCGTCGCGTCCTCGGCCTCGTGCACCCGCCGCATCAGGATCCGCGCCCGGCTCATCAGCACGGCTGCCGTCTGCCGCAGGCCCGTGCCGTCCTCGGCGTACAGCGCGAGGACTCGGTCGTACAGGTCGGCGATCGCCGTGAGGGCCTCGGACACCTCGCCGTGGAGCGCCCGTACGTACGCTCCACGCGCGCGTGCCGCCAGCGCCTCACCGGGGTCGCCCGCCTCCGCGTACAGCCCCGCCGCCTCCTCGAACAGGGCGACGCCCTCGGGGCCCAGGTCCATCGCCCGGTGGTCGGCGATCTCCGCGCGGTCGCGGGCGTCCAGCTCGACGCCCTCGGCGGCCCGCGAGACGGCCGCCCACGCCTCGACGGCGCCCGGCTGGAGGGTGTCCGACAGCCGCCGTGCCTCGGCGATCAGCGCCGGCAGGTCGGGCCGCGGGCCCGGGTCCCGCGGCGCGCTCGACGCGGCGGGCACGGGCACCGACGGTGTCGGCCGTGCCGCCGTACGCACCCCCAGCGGCAGCCGCTCCACCAGCGGGCGCTGCTCCATACGCGCGCGTGCCCGCTCGCTGATGTGCGTCGTGCCGTTGCGCTCGTCGAAGCGCGCGGCCAGGGCGAGGGCCTCCTCGCGCGCGTGGGCGGCGAGTTCGCGGGCGGTCCAGGTGCGGTCTGCCGGACCGGGCACCTGCTGCTCGCCCAGCCCGAGCGCGCTCAGGCGGTCCATGAGCAGGGCCACCACCGACATGAACTCCAGCTTGCTGCGCGGATGCCCGTCGTCCGTGAAGTACGCCGGCCGCTCCGCGAGCAGTTCCAGGCCGCGCGCCTCGTTGCCGGTCAGCACACAGAACTCGACGTGGTCCGCGTACGCCCCGCGCATGCTCTCCATGGCCCGCACGAGCCGGAAGCCCCGCAGATGGTGGGCGCGGGCCTCGTCCATGCGGCCCAGACGCAGCAGCGGCGTCAGGGAGGACGCGAGGACCGTGTGCGGCTCGTGGGCGCACGTGAACTCGCCCTCCAGGACCGGCGCCCACAGCCGCAGCGCCTCGGCGTCCTGGCCCCGCTCCGCCTGCCACCACCCCTGCCCGTGCAGCTCGCACGCGTGGCAGTCGGCCATGGTGTCGCGGTCCGCGCCCAGCCAGGCGCCGTACGCCCGCTCCGCCCGCGCCACGTCCCCGACATGCGCGGCCACGCTGAACTCGGCGCCGCGCACGGCCCGTTCGGAGTGCCCGGCGAGCCGGTAGCGGTGCTCCATCTCGCCGAGCCACTTCTCGATCGAGGCCAGCGGGACGTGCGGCTGGTCGAGCATGCCGGACGACATCCACTTGAAGACCCAGTGCAGCGAATGGATCTCGTACTCGTCGAAGTCCTCGGGCCGTTCGTCCCACATGCGCAGCAGACGCGCGAAGGGGACGAACATCTTGCCCTTCTCGGAGCTGTAGTTGTAGACCTTCAGCTGGTGCCCGAGCGCCTCGATCACGGCCAGCGGGACGTTCAGCTTCTCCGCCTCGGCGAGCAGCTGCTCCGCGCGCGCGTTGCGGGCCGGACCCTCCGGTTCCTCGCCGTTCTCCGCCATCGCCCGGCGCAGCGAGTCGAAGTCGGTGATCTCGCTCATCAGCGGCCTCCCTCGCCGTTCGTGGCCCACTCCAGCAGACCGATGAAGGCCCGGTTCAGCAGCGCCGAGTCGGCGGGCCTGAGCGGACGCTGCGCCATCAGCAGGGCCTGCCCGTACAGCGACTCGGTGGCGGTGCCGATCAGCTCCGGATCGCCCAGCGAACCGATTCGCCGGATCAGCGGGTTGAGGTGGTTCAGCACCAGACGCGCGCGTGGCGCACTGCCGCGCAGGGAGCCGAGGATGCCCGCCCACAGGTCGTCGGCCTGCTCCTCGGCCTGCACGCGCGCCTGCTCGTGCCGGGCCGCCCGGTCGTCCAGGTGCAGCGCGGGCACGGACAGCGGATGGAAGGCGCGCAGGACGACGTCACAGCCCAGCGGGTCGAGTTTCGCCCGCGCCGCCGCAAGGAAGCCCGACAGCGCCAGCTCCTCGGCCGGGTCGACCGAGTCCAGGTGGGCGGTCACGGTCTCCGCGTCCAGCTCGGCGACGACCGTCCCGGGCCGCACCGACGGCAGCGCCTCGATCAGCTCGCTGTCGTACGTGTAGCCGCCGTTGACCACCCCGACGCCTTGGGCGGACGCGATCGGGGCGACCTGCCGGTACTCCTCGACGGTCCGCGTGAAGTGCACCACCGCGTGCCGCTGCGCGAACTCCTCCAGGGACAGCCGCCCGTCGGACGTCTCGAAGGGCAGCCACGGCAGCATCGTGCGCAGCATCTCCTTGTCGTGCCGCGCGAGGGACTTCACGCCCAGGTGATGCACGGACAGGAACGCCGCCAGCCGTTCCGGATCCCCGGCGGCGAGGCCCGTGAGCCAGGACCGAATCCTTGTCCCCAGCGCCTCCCGTACGGCCGCCAGCGTCTCGTCCTCGTACAGCGACTCGCGCGACGCCGTCGGCCGCAGGCTGTCGGTGTCCAGGACGCAGCGCACGAAGAACGCCCAGTCGGGCAGCAGCTGTTCGGCCCGCTCGGTCAGCAGCATGCCCTTGAGGTGGACGCGATGACCGGCCCGCTGGGCGGGGCTGACCGCGGCCGGCAGCACGTACGCCACCCCGCGGATCCCGGCGAGCGGCACGTTCAGCTCGACGGAGTCCAGCGGGGTGAAGCCGAACAGGTCCTGACAGTGCCGGGCCAGGGCCACCCGGCGGTTGGCGGGGGAGGGGTACGACCGGTCCCAGGGCGCCGGCAGATCGGTGACGGCCTCGCCGCCGACCCGTACGTCGTACGGCAGCAGCGAGCCGAAGTCCCGCGCCAGCGCCAGGACCCGGTCCTCGGCCAGCCACTCGGCGGCCCCTGCCCGCGCCACCAGGTGCACGGTCGTGCCCGGTTCGCGGCGGGCGTCGTCCGGCAGCGTCCGCACGGTGTACGAACCGTCGTCCGTCGCCGTCCACTCCACCGGCGGCGCGTCCGGCGTACGGGCGCTGCGGCTGACCACCCGGATCCGCTCGGCGACCACGAAGCACGCCAGCAGACCGATGCCGAACTGCCCCAGGAAGTCGGACCGGGCCTCCTGAAGCCCCTCGGCGCGCTTGGAGCTGCGGCCGATGGTCGCGAGGAGGCTGTGCACGTCCGCCTCGGTCAGCCCGATCCCGGAGTCCTCGACGCGCAGGGTGCCCGACTCGGCGTACAGCCGCACCACGGCGGGCGCGCCCGGCTCCTCGGCGCGTCTGGCGGTGATGGCGTCGACGGCGTTCTGCAGCAGCTCGCGCAGATAGACCTTCGGACTGGAGTAGAGGTGGTGGGAGAGCAGGTCCACCAGACCGCGCAGGTCGACCTGGAACGTATGAGGTGACGGGGATGGCTGAGGTGCCTGGGATGACTGTGAGGTCTGGGAGTCCATCGTCGCAGCGCCGTTGGGGGGAGTTGGCGACGGCGCGGGGTCGGGCGGCCCCGGTGAGGCGGTGACCGCGAAGGGATGGCCGGAGCGCGCCATCCTAGGGCCGAAGCGAGCCGCCTGACCAGGGGTTTCCGGGAGGTTTACCGGGACGGACGCCGTGACCTCTACGGCATTGTCAGTGCCGTGGTGTGGAATGGATCTCGTGCCCGCACTGGAAGAACCACTGAAGAAAGTGCTCGGCCCTCCCACCGCGAAGGTGATGGCCGAGCATCTCGGCCTGCACACCGTGGGCGACCTGCTGCACCACTACCCGCGCAGATACGAGGAGCGCGGCCAGCTCACCCACCTCGCCGACCTCCCCATGGACGAGCACGTCACGGTGGTCGCCATGGTCGCCGACGCGCGCCTGCACAGCTTCGCCTCCAGCAAGGCCCCGCGCGGCAAGGGCCAGCGCCTCGAAGTGACCATCACCGACGGCAGCGGCCGCCTCCAACTGGTGTTCTTCGGCAACGGCGTTCACAAGCCCCACAAGGATCTCCTGCCGGGCACACGCGCGATGTTCGCGGGCAAGGTCTCGGTCTTCAACCGCCGCCTGCAACTGGCACACCCGGCCTACGAGTTGCTGCGCGGCGACTCGGAGGAAGCGGTCGAGACCTGGGCCGGCGCCCTGATCCCCATCTACCCCGCCACCGCCAAGCTGGAGTCCTGGAAGGTCGGCAAGGCGATCCAGACGGTCCTGCCCAGCGCCCAGGAGGCCGTCGACCCGCTCCCGGACACCCTCCGCGAGGGGCGCGGCCTGGTCGCCCTCCCCGAGGCCCTGCTCAAGATCCACCGCCCCCACACCAAGGCCGACATCGAGGACGCCCGCTCCCGGCTCAAGTGGGACGAGGCCTTCGTCCTCCAGGTCGCCCTCGCCCGCCGCCGCCACGCCGACGCCCAACTCCCCGCGGTCGCCCGCAAACCCAAGCCCGACGGCCTCCTGACCGCCTTCGACGCCCGCCTCCCCTTCACCCTCACCGAGGGCCAGCGGAAGGTCTCCAAGGAGATCTTCGACGACCTGGCGACGGAGCATCCGATGCACCGGTTGCTTCAGGGGGAGGTCGGATCCGGGAAGACCATGGTGGCGCTGCGCGCCATGCTCGCCGTGGTCGACGCCGGCGGACAGGCCGCCATGCTCGCGCCCACCGAAGTGCTCGCCCAGCAGCATCACCGCTCCATCGTCGAGATGATGGGCGAGCTGGCCGAGGGCGGGATGCTGGGCGGCGCGGACCAGGCCACCAAGGTGGTGCTGCTCACCGGGTCCATGGGCGCGGCCGCCCGCCGCCAGGCGCTGCTCGATCTCGTCACTGGCGAGGCCGGGATCGTCATCGGCACGCACGCGTTGATCGAGGACAAGGTGCAGTTCCACGACCTCGGCCTGGTCGTCGTCGACGAACAGCACCGGTTCGGCGTGGAGCAGCGCGACGCCCTGCGCGGCAAGGGCAAGCAGCCGCCCCACCTGCTCGTCATGACGGCCACGCCCATCCCGCGCACGGTCGCCATGACGGTCTTCGGCGACCTGGAGACCTCGGTCCTGGACCAGCTCCCCGCCGGTCGCTCACCCATCGCCTCCCATGTCGTCCCGGCCGCCGACAAGCCCCACTTCCTGTCCCGCGCCTGGGAGCGAGTGCGCGAGGAGGTCGGCAACGGCCATCAGGCCTACGTCGTCTGCCCCCGGATCGGGGACGAGGAGGACGACCCGAAGAAGTCCGGGAAGAAGAAGTCACCCGAGGACGAGGCCGAGAAGCGCCCGCCGCTCGCCGTCCTCGACGTGGCCGACCAGCTCTCCAAGGGCCCGCTCAGCGGCCTCAAGGTGGAGGTCCTGCACGGCCGTATGCACCCCGATGACAAGGACGCGGTGATGCGCCGGTTCGCCGCCGGCGAGACCGACGTCCTGGTCGCCACGACGGTCATCGAGGTCGGCGTGAACGTCCCCAACGCCACCGCGATGGTGATCATGGACGCCGACCGCTTCGGCGTCTCCCAGCTCCACCAGCTGCGCGGCCGGGTCGGCCGAGGCTCCGCCCCCGGCCTCTGCCTCCTGGTCACGGAGATGCCGGAGGCCAGTCCGGCCCGCCAGCGCCTCAACGCGGTCGCCGCCACCCTCGACGGCTTCGAACTCTCCCGCATCGACCTCGAACAGCGCCGCGAGGGCGACGTCCTCGGCCAGGCCCAGTCCGGCGCCCGCACCAGCCTGCGGATGCTGGCGGTCATCGAGGACGAGGAGATCATCGCGGAGGCGAGGGAGGAGGCGGCGACGCTGGTGGCGGCGGACCCGGAGCTGACCAACCTCCCCGGTCTGCGGACAGCCCTGGACGCCCTCTTGGACGAGGAGAGGGAGCAGTACCTGGAAAAGGGGTGAGCGGACCCACCCAAGGGGCGCGGGGCTGTAATCCATATGCGGCTACCGCCGCGCGGGCGCGACCAGCCACACTGATACCCAAAGCCGTCCACGACCAAGGACCGAAGATGACCCGCGTGATCGCCGGCGCAGCCGGCGGACGTCGCCTGGCAGTCCCGCCAGGGACCGGCACCCGCCCCACCTCCGACCGCGCACGCGAGGGCCTCTTCTCCACCTGGCAGGCCCTCCTGGGCGGCCCACTGGAGGGCGACCGCGTCCTCGACCTCTACGCCGGATCCGGCGCGGTCGGCCTGGAGGCCCTCTCCCGAGGCGCCGGCCACACCCTCCTCGTCGAGGCCGACGCCCGAGCCGCCCGCGTCATCCGCGAGAACGTGAAGAGTCTCGGCCTCCCCGGCGCCGAGGTCAGATCGGGCAAAGCAGAACAGATCATCCAGACCCCGGCGCCGACCGAGCCGTACGACATCGTCTTCCTGGACCCGCCCTACGCCGTCACGGACGACGATCTTCGCGAGATTCTCCTCACACTCCGCTCAGGGGGCTGGCTCGCGCGCGAGGCGCTCGTCACCGTGGAGCGCAGCACCAGAGGCGGAGAATTCCGGTGGCCCGAGGGTTTTGAAGCGATCAGGGCCCGTCGTTACGGCGAGGGAACGTTTTGGTACGGTCGCGCCGCCTCTACGTGCGAAGACGCACGATGACCGGACCGGAGAGCGAGGGATCACAAGTGCGCCGCGCCGTATGTCCCGGGTCATTCGACCCGATCACCAACGGACACCTCGACATCATTTCCCGCGCCTCCAGGCTGTACGACGAGGTCTACGTCGCAGTCATGATCAACAAGTCCAAGCGGGGCCTGTTCGAGATCGACGAGCGGATCGACCTGATCCACCAGGTCATCGCGGAGTTCGAGAACGTCCGGGTCGAGGCCTTCCACGGCCTCCTCGTCGACTTCTGCAAGGAACGCGACATCCCGGCCATCGTCAAGGGCCTGCGTGCGGTCAGCGACTTCGACTACGAGCTGCAGATGGCGCAGATGAACAACGGTCTGTCCGGCGTGGAGACGCTCTTCGTGCCGACCAACCCCACCTACAGCTTCCTGTCGTCCTCGCTGGTGAAGGAGGTCGCCACCTGGGGCGGCGACGTCTCCCACCTGGTGCCGCCGGTGGTGCTGGAGGCCCTCAACAAGCGCCTGCGCCAAGGCTGAACGGGCAACGGCGGCTACAGTCGTCCCGTCCGTCTCCATCACAGCTGTAGAGAGTGGCGAGCACACGGTGGACGTACAGAACAAGCTCGACGAGATCGTCGCGGCGGTCTCAGGTGCCCGGTCGATGCCGATGTCGGCGTCCTGCGTGGTCAACCGCGCCGAACTGCTCTCCTTGCTGGAAGAGGTCCGTGCGGCCCTGCCCGGCTCCCTCGCCCAGGCCCAGGAGCTGATCGGCGACCGCGAGCAGATGGTCGAGCAGGCCCGCCAGGAGGCCGACCGGATCATCCAGGGCGCGCACGCCGAGCGTGGCTCGCTGATCTCCGACACCGAGGTCGCCCGCCGCTCCCAGGCCGAGGGTGACCGCATCCTCGTCGAGGCCCGCCAGGAGGCCGAGGACGTCCGCGCGGAGGCCGACGACTACGTCGACTCCAAGCTCGCCAACTTCGAGGTCGTCCTCACCAAGACCCTCGGCTCGGTCGGCCGCGGCCGCGAGAAGCTCCTCGGCACCGGCCCGGGCCTCGACGAGCAGGGCTACGAGGACGAGGACGCCCCCGAGCGCAGCCACGACCCGGAGACCCTGCGCCGCACGGCCGACCAGTACGTCGACGCCAAGCTCGGCGCCTTCGAGGCCGTCCTCGCCAAGACCCTGGAGGCCGTCGGCCGCGGCCGGCAGAAGCTGCACGGCCGGATCGCCACCGACGACCTCGGCGCCCTCGGCGACGAGATCGGCACCCAGCACTCCAGCGACGCCGACTACCTCGCCGACCTCGTCGCGCTGGCCGAGCAGGACGCCCCGGCGGCCCCGCCCGAGCAGCCGGCGGCCGTACCGGCACAGCCGCAGTACGACCCGCAGACCGTGCAGCCGGCGTATGGCTACCAGCAGCAGGACACCTACGGCGGCTACCCGCAGCAGCAGGCCTACGCCCAGCAGCAGGACCCGTACGGCTACCAGCAGGCCGATCCCTACGCCTATCAGGGCTACGACGGCCAGCAGGCGGCTTACGACCAGCAGCAGGCCCAGCAGCCCCAGCAGGCCCACCAGTCGTACGCCCTCGACGAGACCAGTCTCTTCGACACGGGCATGATCACTCCGGAGCAGTTGCGTGCGTACGAGCAGGGGCGCGGCCAGTAACGGACCTCCGGATTGGGCCGTGAGCGAAAGGTCCAGTATCCTGGCTCTTCGGTCGCGTGTACGTCCGCGATCAGAGCTGCCCAGGAACACCGCGGGCAGTGACCCCCTGAGCTCAGCAGATCGAAAGCAGGAATGGCGTGACAGCCCGCCTCGACCACCGCAACCCTCTCGTGTTCGACACGCACGAGCTGGGTCGGCGGCCCGGTGCGCTGCAGCGCCTGACCCGTACGGTCGCCGCCCCCAAGGACTTCGGTATCCAAGGGGTCGTCGGAGTGCCGGAAGGCGCCCCGGTGGAGCTCGGACTCCGTCTTGAGTCGGTCATGGAAGGGGTGCTTGTCACAGGCGCCGCCCGTGCACAGGCCGAGGGGGAGTGCGTAAGGTGTCTGGAGCCGCTTCAGCTCGACGTCGAAGCGGAATTCCAGGAGATGTTCTCGTACCCTGACGCCGACGACCGGGGCCGCCACCACGCGGAACCGGGCGACGACGCCGAGGACGACGAGGACAGGCTCTTTCTCGAGGACGGCATGTTCGACCTCGAAGCCGTGCTGCGTGATGCGGTGGTGCTCGCACTGCCGATGCAGCCGGTGTGCCAGGAAGGCTGCCCAGGACTGTGCACCGAGTGCGGTGCACGCCTTGCGGACGACCCGGACCACCACCATGACGCCGTCGACATGCGTTGGGCGGCACTGCAGGGACTCGCCGAGACCATGACGGACGGCGAGAAGGACGAGATGAGCGGCGGCGCGCTTCCATCAGCGCACGCCGACGAGAAGCAGGAGAAGTAGCCGTGGCTGTTCCGAAGCGGAAGATGTCGCGCAGCAACACGCGCCACCGCCGGTCGCAGTGGAAGGCTGCGGTCACCCCCCTGGTTGCGTGCGAGCGCTGCCACGAGCCCAAGCAGCAGCACATCGCGTGCCCGTCTTGCGGCACGTACAACAAGCGCCAGGTCCTCGAGGTCTGAGCGGCTGGTGAGAGGCACTGTGTCCACGCCGAAGAAAAACTCTGCGGAGACCACGGCCTCGTCCCACACGCTGTTGGAAGGGCGGCTCGGGTACAAGCTCGAGTCCGCCCTTCTGGTGCGTTCGCTGACCCACCGTTCGTACGCGTACGAGAACGGCGGTCTGCCGACCAACGAGCGCCTGGAGTTCCTCGGGGACTCCGTCCTGGGCCTCGTCGTCACGGACACGCTGTACCGAACCCACCCCGACCTGCCCGAAGGCCAGCTGGCCAAGTTGCGGGCCGCGGTGGTCAATTCTCGTGCGCTGGCGGAGGTCAGCCGTGGGCTCGACCTGGGCTCCTTCATCCGGCTCGGCCGCGGTGAAGAGGGCACGGGCGGCCGGGACAAGGCATCCATCCTTGCCGACACCCTGGAAGCGGTGATCGGCGCGGTCTATCTCGACCAGGGCCTGGACTCTGCGGCGGAGCTCGTGCACCGCCTGTTCGACCCCCTGATCGAGAAGTCCTCGAACCTCGGTGCCGGCCTGGACTGGAAGACCAGTCTCCAGGAGCTCACCGCGACCGAAGGGCTCGGCGTGCCCGAGTACCTGGTCACGGAGACCGGCCCCGACCACGAGAAGACCTTCACTGCTGCCGCCCGCGTCGGAGGCGTCTCGTACGGCACCGGCACCGGCCGCAGCAAGAAGGAGGCGGAGCAGCAGGCCGCTGAATCCGCGTGGCGGGCCATCAAGGCCGCCGCGGAGGAGCGCGCCAAGAAGGCGGCAGCGAACGCCGCCGAGCCCGACGCGGACGCGTCGGCCTCCGCCTGACCGAACAAGCGCGATCCGAGCGCCCGTCCCGGCCCTGTTTTGGCCGCGGGGCGGGCGCTCGGCCCATATCCGCAAGGTGTGTACGGGAGATCCCATGCCCGAGTTGCCCGAGGTCGAGGTCGTGCGGCGTGGCCTGGAGCGGTGGGTCGCCCACCGTACGGTCGCCGACGCCGAGGTGCTGCACCCGCGTGCCGTACGCCGCCACATCGCCGGCGCGGACGACTTCGCGCACCGCCTCAAGGGTCATCGAGTCGGTGTCCCCAGCCGCCGCGGCAAGTACCTGTGGCTGCCCCTGGAGGACACCGGTCAGTCGATCCTGGCCCATCTCGGCATGAGCGGTCAGCTGCTGGTCCAGCCGCGCACCGCGCCCGACGAGAAGCACCTCAGGATCCGGGTGCGGTTCGCGGACGCGCTCGACACCGAACTGCGGTTCGTGGACCAACGCACCTTCGGTGGCCTGTCGTTGCACGACACGACTGCGGACGGCCTGCCCGACGTCATCGCGCACATCGCCCGCGACCCCCTCGACCCGCTCTTCGACGACGAGGCCTTCCACCAGGCCCTGCGCCGCAAGCGGACGACCATCAAACGGGCCCTGCTCGACCAGTCGTTGATCAGCGGAGTCGGCAACATCTACGCGGACGAGGCCCTTTGGCGCGCCCGTCTGCACTACGACCGCCCGACGGGCACCTTCACCCGCCCGCGCAGCCTCGAACTCCTGGGCCATGTCCGGGACGTGATGAACGCGGCCCTCGCGGTCGGCGGCACCAGCTTCGACAGCCTCTATGTCAACGTCAACGGCGAGTCGGGCTACTTCGACCGCTCGCTCGACGCGTACGGCCGTGAGGGACTGGCCTGCAAGAGGTGCGGTACGCCGATGCGCAGGCGGCCC
The DNA here is from genome assembly GCF_045039535.1 of Streptomyces sp. NBC_01092. Lineage (NCBI taxonomy): Bacteria > Bacillati > Actinomycetota > Actinomycetes > Kitasatosporales > Streptomycetaceae > Streptomyces > Streptomyces sp. NBC_01092. The sequence continues at coordinate 7,537,829 of NZ_CP108659.1, forward strand.
TGGATGAACCGGTCGAGCTACTTCTGCCCGAGGTGTCAGAGGGCGCCGCGCGTCTCGTCGTAACTCCGGCGTGCTTCGAGCACGTCGTCCATCTGCCCCTCCACGAAGTGGATGAGGCTCAGCAGGCGCTCCGCCACCCCGCGGCCGAGGGGCGTCAGCTCGTAGTCGACCCGCGGCGGGTTCGTCGGCTGGGCGTCGCGGTGGACCAGGCCGTCCCGCTCCAGGGCGTGCAGCGTCTGGGACAGCATCTTCTCGCTGACGCCGTCGATCCGTCGGCGCAGCTCGTTGAAGCGCAGCGAGCCCTCGTACAGGGCGCCGAGCGTGAGCCCGCCCCAGCGGCCCGTGACGTGCTCCAGCGTGCCGCGCGAGGGGCAGGCCTTGGCGAACACGTTGTACGGGAGGTCCTGCGCCTCCGTGCGCTCCTGCGTGATGTCCATATCTGAAGCGTACTCGAATGCAGCGCTAACTGGCAGGTTGCACTAACTGGAAGTTAGTGCTTTCCTTTCGTCATCGCCAGTGAGCTGGCCAATGCCCAGCTGCCTACTTCAGGAGTACCTACGTGACCACCCCCGTCATCTCCATCGCCTACCACTCCGGCTTCGGCCACACCGCCGTCATCGCCGAGGCCGTCCGCTCCGGTGCCGTCGAGGCCGGTGCCGAGGTGCATCTGATCAAGGTGGACGAGATCACCGAGGAGCAGTGGGCGATCCTCGACGGTTCCGACGCCATCGTGTTCGGCTCGCCGACCTACATGGGCACCGCGTCCGGCGCCTTTCACGTCTTCGCCGAGGCCACCTCGAAGCGCTGGGCCGAGCAGGCCTGGACGGACAAGCTGGCCGCCGGCTTCACCAACTCCGCCTCCAAGAGCGGCGACAAGCTGCACACCCTGCAGTTCTTCCAGATCCTGGCCGGCCAGCTCGGGATGCACTGGATCAACCTCGGCCTGCTGCCCGGCTGGAACAACAGCGCCGGCTCCGAGAACGACCTCAACCGCCTCGGCGTCTTCGCCGGCGCCGCCGCCCAGACCAACGCCGACCAGGGCCCGGAGGCCGTCCACAAGGCCGACGTGGCCACGGCCGAGCACCTGGGGCGCCGGGTGACCGAGACCGCGAAGGTGTTCGCCCTCGGCCGCTCGGCGGTCGCCGCGTAAGAGCGGGCGAACACGCACGAGGGGCTCCCGGCCGGTGTTCGTCACCGGGTGGGAGCCCCTACGCGGTCGGCGTCACGGCGTCGGAATGCCGACCCGGTGCCGTCGTGCCAGGCTGAGATCAGGGATCGAGTCAGTGCGGGAACCCGGCTGGCCGGATGGCTCTGCGACCCAAGGAGGCCGGCATGGCCCGTGACGCCCCCCAACCCGAATGGGCCAACGCCGACCCGCGCCCCTGGCACGGGCCCACGTCCGGTACCACCCTCTTCGCCGCAGCACTGATGATCTTCGGCGGAGCAATGGCGATCTTCGAAGGAGTCTCTGCCATTGCCGAGGACGACCTGTTCCTCGCGACACGTCACTACGTGTTCGACTTCAGCCTGGCGGGCTGGGGCTGGGTCCACCTCATTCTGGGAATCGTCCTCGTCCTTGCAGGCTGCGCCGTGATCAGCGGAGCGCTGTGGGCACGCTTCTTCGGCGTACTCGTGGCCGGCCTGGGCGCGCTCGCCAACTTCCTGTGGGTCCCGTACTACCCGCTATGGGCCCTGGCACTGGTCGCCATCAACATCTTCATCGTCTGGGCCCTGTGCACCGGTATGCACAGAGAGGCCCACGACGGCCGGACGGCCTGACCCGGACATCACTTCCGTGCGCGGCCCGAGCCGCGCACGGTGACCTGCGGCCGGCTCAGTAGCCGAAGTCCTGCGTCCACCAAGGGCCGCCGGCGCCGATGTGCACGCCGACCCCGAGGGTCTTGAAGTCGCAGTTCAGGATGTTGGCCTTGTGGCCCGGGCTGTTCATCCAGGCTTCCATCACGGCGGCCGCGTCGGCCTGGCCGCGGGCTATGTTCTCGCCGCCGAGGTCGGCTATGCCGGCCTTCGCGGCCCGGTCCCACGGGGAGGCGCCGTTCGGGTCGGTGTGGTCGAAGAAGCCCCGCTGGGCCATGTCCTCGCTGAAGTCCTGGGCCAGATCGGCGAGCGAGCTGTTGGCGGCGACCGGGCTGCAGCCCACCTGTGCGCGCTCGTCGTTCACGAGCCTCAGCACCTCGGCCGCGGCGGCGGCCTGGGCGGACACCGTCACCGGCGGGGTGGTCTTGTCCTGGCCCTGCTCGGGCTTCTTGTCCTTCTGCGGCGCCTTCGTGGCCGTCCGCGAAGGAGTCTGGTCCGGCTTCTTGCTGGGCGTGGCCGACGGCTTCTTCGACGGCGTCTTCGTCGGCGCCGCCGACGAGGTCGACGGGGCCGGAGTGGTCGGCCGCTCGATGTCACGGCTCGTCGATTCGCCGCTGTCGTCCCGGTCCGCGCTGCCGGACGTACCGCCCTGCTCGGCGGGGGAGTTGGTCGGGCTGTCGGCGGCCTGCACCCGGTCCGTGCCGTTGCTGCCGCCGAGCTGGTAGTTGTCGATGCCGGGCACCACGCCCGTGGCCACCGCGACCGTGCCGATGGCCACCGCCGCGGAGACGCCGAGCAGCCCGGTCTTCACCGGAGCCGCGGCCTTCTTCTTACGGCGGCGGTGCGTGCCGGGCCGCGGGGAGCCGCCGTCGGGCGTGAAGCCGTCACTGTGGAAGACCGCGGTGGCCGTGGCGTCGTCGCTCGGGAAGGTCGTGGGGTCGGTGAACCGGTCGTAGTCCTCTTCCGTGGCGAAGAGGTAGGCGTCGCTCCTCGCGTAGGCCTCGGCGTACGCCTCCGGATTCAGATAGGGCGCGATGCCTCTCGCGGGGCGTTCGCTCGCGTACGAGTCCCGTGGGTCGTGGCCCTCCGTATAAGAGCCGTCCGTGTGTGTGACCCCCGTGGCGCGGCCGGTGGCGGCGCGTCCGGCGGCGGAGCGTCGGTGGCGTCCCATGTACTGGCCTTCCTCGTCCCTGCGGTCTGAACGTCCTCACATAACTCACACGATCGAGTGAGTTTCATATGAGATTCATTGGGTCGGGACGGTACCGCATGGCGCCAGAGGAGGGAGTGCCCCGAGAGACATTGGCCCGTTAGGTTGCAGTCATGAGCGAGGATGTGCGGTTGGTCGCCTGGGTGCGGGGACGCGTCCAAGGTGTGGGTTTTCGCTGGTTCACGCGGGCCAAGGCCCTCGAGATCGGCGACCTGAGTGGTTTTGCTCTCAATTTGGACGACGGCCGGGTCCAAGTGGTCGCGGAGGGCCCCCGGGGCGGCTGTGAAGGACTGCTCGACTGGCTCCAGGGCAACGACACGCCCGGGCGGGTGGACGGTGTCACCGAGATCTGGGACACACCTCGCGGGGGTTACGACGGCTTCGCCATCCGCTGAGCCGATTCTGTAAAGCGGCCCAGGAGCAAGCGGAGGGACCTGCCACCGGCAACTGCCCCGAGCAGAAATGAGCAGGTGGTTGCCAAGAACGGCGCGCGGTGGCAGGCTCCGCACTTAAGGATGATCGCCACGCCCCGCGGGGCCCGCAGGAGTCGCCGCGCAGCCCTCTGCGGCCGTGTGCACCCGGGTTTGCCCGCCAATACGGGGCGTGATCGTGTTGACCGTCAAACTTTTTGGTGAGACGCTGAAAGCCCCGCGCACCTTCGCTGTTTGGCGTGCTGAACGGCAGTACAACTCCAGGCCTGCCAACCAACCGCGGGTGCGAATCCCTCACGACCCACACCGCTTCGGTCGGTCACTCAGTGTGGAGGACCATCCATCATGGCAAAGGCGCTTCTCGGTTACGTCGGCGGCTCCGACCCTCGACTCCTCGCCGAGATGCGACGGCTCCAGCAGCGTGTCCAGGACCTCGAGTCCGAGCTCGGACGGATTCAGGCCGAGAACGACGCGCTGACGGCTGCCGCTTCTCACGACAGGATCATGGAGAGCATCGACGCACACCAGGCGGAGCCTGCGCTCACCTGATCACTGCATCGCTCCACGACAGCACAAGCAGTGGTTGGGCGGCCCGTATCCAACCGCTAAGTAGTTGTCAGACGTCCGGCTTGCCGGGCATCAGAAGTTGCAAGGGACGCTTCGGCGTCCCTTCTTTCTTGCCCCCGGTTTACTGCCCCGCGCATCCTTTCACCCTCTTTAACGTCTGGTGTGCCCTGCACGTTCACCGGTGAAACCGTGGGTTCATGGAGCGAGACTTCCCCGGGAGGTAGAGTCCAGCGGCGTGCACCTCAAGGCCCTGACCCTCCGAGGGTTCAAGTCGTTCGCCTCGGCGACCACGCTCCGGTTCGAGCCGGGCATCACGTGTGTCGTCGGTCCGAACGGCTCGGGCAAGTCCAACGTCGTGGACGCGCTCAGCTGGGTCATGGGCGAGCAGGGTGCCAAGTCGCTGCGCGGCGGCAAGATGGAGGACGTCATCTTCGCCGGCACCACCGGCCGCCCGCCGCTGGGCCGCGCCGAGGTGTCGCTGACCATCGACAACTCCGACGGGGCACTGCCCATCGAGTACTCCGAGGTCACCATCACGCGGATCATGTTCCGCAACGGCGGCAGCGAGTACCAGATCAACGGCGACACGTGTCGCCTCCTCGACATCCAGGAACTGCTCTCCGACTCCGGCATCGGCCGCGAGATGCACGTCATCGTCGGACAGGGCCAGCTCGACTCCGTCCTGCACGCGGACCCCATGGGCCGGCGCGCCTTCATCGAGGAGGCCGCGGGCGTCCTCAAGCACCGCAAGCGCAAGGAGAAGGCGCTGCGCAAGCTGGACGCGATGCAGGCCAACCTCGCGCGCGTGCAGGACCTGACGGACGAACTGCGCAGACAGCTCAAGCCGCTCGGCCGCCAGGCGGCGGTCGCCCGCAGGGCCGCGGTCATCCAGGCGGATCTGCGCGACGCCCGGCTCCGCCTCCTCGCCGACGACCTCGTACGGCTGCGCGAGGCGCTGCAGGCCGAGGTCGCCGACGAGGCCGCGCTGAAGGAGCGCAAGGAGGCCGCCGAGCAGGAGCTGAAGAAGGCGCTCCAGCGCGAGGCCCTCCTGGAGGAAGAGGTGCGCAGACTCACGCCGCGCCTCCAGCGAGCCCAGCAGACCTGGTACGAGCTGTCCCAGCTGGCCGAGCGGGTGCGCGGCACGATCTCGCTGGCCGACGCGCGGGTGAAGAGCGCGACGTCCGCGCCGCCGGAGGAGCGTCGGGGCCGCGACCCCGAGGACATGGAGCGTGAGGCCGCCCGCATCCGCGAGCAGGAGGCCGAGCTGGAGGCTGCCCTCGAAGCGGCCGAGCGGGCCCTGGAGGACACGGTCGCCCACCGCGCCGAACTGGAGCGGGAGCTCGCCCTCGAAGAGCGCCGGCTGAAGGATGTCGCCCGGGCCATCGCCGACCGGCGCGAAGGTCTGGCCCGGTTGAACGGCCAGGTCAACGCGGCCCGTTCGCGTGCCACCGCCGCCCAGTCGGAGATAGAGCGCCTGGCAGCCGCACGGGACGAGGCCCAGGAGCGCGCCTTCTCCGCGCAGGAGGAGTACGAGGCACTCAAGGCCGAGGTCGACGGCCTGGACGCGGGAGATGTGGAGCTCGCCGAGCAGCACGACGCGGCGAAGGCGCAGCTCACGCAGGCGGAGGCCGCCCTGACGACCGCCCGCGAGGCTGCCACCGCGGCGGAGCGCAGCCGCGCCGCGACCCAGGCCCGCCGCGAGGCACTGGCCCTCGGACTGCGCCGCAAGGACGGCACGGGTGCGCTGCTCGGCGCGAAGGACCGCCTCACCGGTCTGCTGGGCCCGGCCGCGGAACTGTTGACCGTGACGCCGGGCCACGAGGTGGCGCTGGCGGCGGCCTTCGGCGCGGCGGCGGACGCGATCGCGGTGACGTCACCGTCCGCGGCGGCGGAGGCGATCCGGCTGCTGCGCAAGCAGGACGGGGGACGGGCGGCGCTGCTGCTGAGCGGTACCCCCGACGGAGCGGGCCAGCAACCGAGGCCGGACGGGCCGCCGTACGCCGCCGACCTGGTCCGGGGTCCCGGCGAGCTCATGCCCGCCGTACGCCGCCTCCTGCGCGGCATCGTCGTCGTCGCCACCCTTGAGGACGCCGAGGACCTCGTTTACGCCCACCCCGATCTGACCGCCGTGACCGCCGAAGGCGACCTCCTCGGCGCCCACTTCGCGCACGGCGGGTCCGCCGGGGCGCCGAGCCTCCTCGAAGTGCAGGCCTCCGTGGACGAGGCCGCGGCCGAGCTGGAAGAGCTGGCTGTGCGGTGCGAGGAGCTGGGCGAGGCTCAGCAGGCGGCGGGCGAGCGGCGCAAGGAGTGTGCCGCGTTCGTCGAGGAGCTGGGGGAGCGGCGCAGGGCGGCCGACCGGGAGAAGTCCTCCGTGGCGCAGCAGCTCGGCCGGCTCGCCGGGCAGGCGCGCGGAGCCGCGGGCGAGGCCGAGCGGTCCGTCGCCGCCGCCGCGCGGGCCCAGGAGGCGCTCGACAAGGCGCTGATGGAGGTCGAGGAGCTGGCCGAGCGGCTGGCCGTCGCCGAGGAGATGCCGGTCGAGGAGGAACCCGACACCTCCGTACGGGACCGTCTCGCCGCCGACGGTGCCAACGCGCGCCAGACCGAGATGGAGGCCCGCCTCCAGGTCCGTACGCACGAGGAGCGGGTCAAGGGGCTCGCTGGACGGGCCGACTCGCTCGACCGGGCCGCCCGCGCCGAACGAGAGGCACGCGCGCGGGCCGAGCAGCGGCGGGCGCGACTGCGCCACGAGGCGGCCGTCGCGGAAGCCGTCGCCTCCGGTGCCCGGCAACTCCTCCTGCACGTCGAGGTCTCCCTCGCCCGCGCCGACGAGGAGCGCACCGCCGCCGAGGCCGCCAAGGCGCGCCGCGAGCAGGAACTCACCGCCGCCCGGAGCGAGGGCCGCGACCTCAAGGCCGAGCTCGACAAGCTGACCGACTTCGTCCACCGCGGCGAAGTCCTCGGCGCCGAGAAGCGGATGCGGATCGAACAGCTGGAGACCAAGGCGCTGGAGGAGCTGGGCGTGGAGCCCGCCGGGCTCGTCTCCGAGTACGGCCCCCACCAGCTCGTGCCGCCCTCCCTGGCCGCCGAGGGCGAGCAGCTCCCGGAGGACCCCGAGCATCCCCGCAACCAGCCCAAGTCCTTCGTCCGGGCCGAGCAGGAGAAGCGGCTCAAGGCCGCCGAGCGCGCCTACCAGCAGCTCGGCAAGGTCAACCCGCTCGCGCTGGAGGAGTTCGCGGCGCTGGAGGAACGGCACAAGTTCCTCAGCGAGCAGCTGGAGGACCTGAAGAAGACCCGCGCCGACCTGCTCCAGGTCATCAAGGAGGTCGACGAGCGCGTCGAGCAGGTCTTCACCGAGGCGTACTGGGACACGGCCCGGGAGTTCGAGGGCGTCTTCAGCCGGCTGTTCCCCGGTGGCGAGGGACGGCTGATCCTGACCGATCCCGACAACATGCTCACCACCGGCGTGGACGTCGAGGCCCGGCCCCCGGGCAAGAAGGTCAAGCGGCTGTCCCTGCTCTCGGGTGGTGAGCGCTCACTCACCGCGGTCGCCATGCTGGTGTCGATCTTCAAGGCCCGGCCGAGCCCGTTCTACGTCATGGACGAGGTCGAGGCCGCCCTCGACGACACCAACCTCCAGCGGCTGATCCGCATCATGCAGGAGCTGCAGGAGGCCTCGCAGCTGATCGTGATCACGCACCAGAAGCGCACGATGGAGGTCGCCGACGCGCTGTACGGCGTCTCCATGCAGGGCGACGGTGTATCCAAGGTCATCAGCCAGAAGCTTCGCTGACGCCGGGGCCGAGGATCTCGGCGGATCAGCCGGTCGGTCTTCACTTCTTCACCTTCACTTCAAGAAGTGAACACACGTCACCTGACTGCGTCTTCAAACTCACAGCATCCCTCCTATTGACTTCGATACTTGAAGGCATAAGGTCTGCAACGTTGCTTTTAACTTCAGGTATCACTGCCTGAAACGGCTGACCCCCACCCGGCAGCGTTGCCGGTGCCCCAGGAGTACACGTGACCAGCACAGCGCAGGCGTCCACATCAGGAGCCAGGACGGCTCACCCCGAACATCTCGGGCACGTCATCTTCATCACCGCCGCGGCTGCCATGGGCGGCTTCCTGTTCGGCTACGACAGCTCCGTCATCAACGGGGCCAACGGCGGCATCCAGGCCCGGTTCGACCTCAGCTCCGGCGTCACCGGCACCGTCGCCGCCAGCGCCCTGCTCGGCAGCGCCCTCGGCGCCGCCATCGCCGGCCGCATAGCCGACCGCATCGGCCGGATCCGCGTCATGCAGATCGCGGCGGTGCTGTTCGCTGTGAGTGCCGTCGGTTCCGGACTGCCGTTCGCCGCGTGGGACCTCGCCGCCTGGCGTGTCCTCGGCGGCATCGCCATCGGCATGGCCTCGGTCATCGGCCCGGCCTACATCGCCGAGGTCGCCCCGCCCGCCTACCGTGGCCGGCTCGCCTCGTTCCAGCAGGCCGCCATCGTCATCGGTATCGCCATCTCCCAGCTGGTCAACTGGGCCCTGCTGAACATGGCCGGCGGCGAGGAGCGCGGGACGATCGCGGGCCTGGAGGCCTGGCAGTGGATGCTCGGCGTGATGCTCGTACCCGCCGTGATCTACGGCCTGCTGTCCTTCGCGATCCCCGAGTCCCCGCGCTACCTGATCAGCGTCGGCCGCTTCGCCGACGCGAAGAAGGTGCTCGCCGACGTCGAGGGCGGCGCTGATCTGGACGGCCGGGTCGCCGAGATCGAGCAGGCCATGAAGAGCGACCACAAGTCCACGTTCAAGGACCTGATGGGCGGCCGGTTCGGCCTGCTGCCGATCGTGTGGATCGGTATCGGCCTCTCCGTCTTCCAGCAGCTGGTCGGCATCAACGTCATCTTCTACTACTCGAACCTGCTGTGGCAGTCCGTGGGCGTCGACCCGTCGAGCTCGTTCTTCTACTCGTTCGAGACCTCGATCATCAACATCATCGGCACCGTGATCGCGATGATCTTCGTCGACCGCATCGGCCGCAAGCCGCTGGCCCTCATCGGCTCCATCGGCATGGGCATCTCGCTCGCGGCCGCCGCCTGGGCCTTCTCCTTCCAGAACGGCAGTGACCCGCTGCCGACCGCGCAGGGCTACGTGGCGCTGATCGCCGCCAACGCCTTCGTCCTCTTCTTCGCCCTGTCCTGGGGCGTGGTCGTCTGGGTCATGCTCGGCGAGGTCTTCCCGAACAAGATCCGCGCCGCCGCCCTGGGCGTGGCCGCCTCGGCCCAGTGGATCGCCAACTGGGTGATCACGATCACCTTCCCGGACCTGTCGGAGTGGAACCTGTCGCTCACCTACGTCATGTACGCGGTGTTCGCCTTCCTCTCCATCCCGTTCATCCTCAAGTTCGTGCCCGAGACCAAGGGCAAGAAGCTGGAGGAGATGGGCTGACCGCCCCCGGACTCGGGGGGAAGGGCCAAGTCCCCGCTGCCCCTCTCCCCGTAACCCGCCGCCGCCCCGGCTCGGCCACTGCCCGAGCCGGGGCGGCGGCCTTGGTACGTCACCAGATCAGGACGCCGGCTCCGAGCTCCTGGGCGCGCAGGGCGGCCGCCTCGATGTTGTCCAGCCGCGTCTCGATCTGAAGCCTGTGCTCCGTGATCTCCCGCGGGCGCCGCGTGGTGGTGGCTATCAGCTCCAGGTTCGCCCGCAGCAGCGCGACCTCGTCCCGGAAGGCGCGCACCTCGTGCGCCTCGACGTACAGATCGTCCTCGGCGAGCACGGGCAGGAACCGGGCGCCCAGCGAACGCACCGCCACGGAGCCCCACACCGTCTCGCGCCAGACCTCGAACCCGGCCGAGTCGTCGCACCCCTCCGGCACGTCGAGGACCCGCCACTTTCCGTCCGCCTCACGCACGAAGACATCCACGCACAGACTCATGCGCCCAGTGCACCACTCCAGCACCCGACCGGGCCAGGTCAGCCCTCCATCGCCGGAAGCACTCGCTCGCAGAACAGCCGCAGGCTCCGCCACCCCTCCTCCACCGGCATCCCGCCCGACAAGGGGTGCAGCACGTAGTTGTCGAACCCCAGCGCCACACACTCCTCGGGCGTCACGATCCGGTACACGCCCTCGGCACGCAGCTCCTCCACCGTCGTGGCCGCCGACTTCACCGCCGAGCGGATGTCGCCGGACTGCCAGGAGGCGTAGGTGCGGGCCTCGTGCAGGAAGTGCCGGCCGTGCTCGGCCCAGGTCCGGTCGGGGTCCTCGGCGATGTGCAGCAGGGGGGTCTCGGCGGCCGGCATCATGGTCCAGCCCTCGGTGCCGTACTCGACCAGCAGCTCCTTGTAGTACGCCTCCAGCTCCGGCAGATGTGCGCTGGGGAAGAACGGCAGGCCGAGCCGGGCGGCCCGGCGGGCGGCGGCCTTCGAGGAGCCGCCGACCAGGAGCAGGGGGTGCGGGTCGGTGAACGGGCGCGGGGTGACCCGTACCGTACGGCCCCGGTACTCGAAGGGCTCGCCCGTCCACGCCTTGAGCAGCGTCTCCAGCAGCTCGTCCTGGAGCCTGCCGCGCCGCTTCCACTCGACGTCGAACAGGGCGTACTCCTCCGGCCGGTACCCGATCCCGGCGACCGTCACGAGACGCCCGCCGCTCAGCAGGTCCAGAACGGCGATCTCCTCGGCGAGCCGCAGCGGGTCGTGCAGCGGCCCGATGATCGCCGAGACGGTGACCGCGAGGCGCCGCGTAGCGCCGAAGACCGCCGCCGCGAAGGCGAACGGCGACGGCATCCAGTTGTTGTCGGCGCCGTGGTGCTCCTCCGTCTGAACTGTGGTGATGCCGTGCTCGTCGGCGTACGCGGCCATCTCCAGGGCCGCCCGGTAGCGGGCGGCGAGCGAGGCGGGGGTCGCGTCGGGCTCGACGAGGTTGAAACGGACGACCGTGACGGGCATGGGGGTCCCCCTTCACCGGGCGGGTGTGAAGGCGGACGTTAGCTGACGGTGTGTCAGACATCCAGAGGGGTGTCGCCGGACTCCATGGCCGATACTGGACGGGTTATGGACATCGTCATCCTTGCTGTAGTCATCGCCGTGGTCGTGCTCGGCGCGCTCGGCGGGCTCATCGTCGGCAGCCGCCGTAAGAAGCAGCTGCCCCCGCCGCCGCCCGCCGCCCCCGACATCACCGCCCCTCCGGCCGAGCCGCACGTCGGCGACGAGGCCGAGACACCGCGCGACGAACCGCGCCGGACCATAGAGGAGGTGGATCTTCCCGACGGCTCGACCGGGGTCGCCGTCGAGGAACCGCCCGTCGTCGAAGAGCTCCCGCCGACCGAGATCGAGGTTCCGGAGCCCACTGCCGGCCGCCTCATCCGCCTGCGCGCCCGGCTCTCCCGCTCGCAGACCGCCCTCGGCAAGGGGCTGCTCACGCTGCTGTCGCGCGAGCACCTCGACGAGGACACCTGGGAGGAGATCGAGGACACCCTGCTCACCGCCGACGTCGGCGTCGCGCCCACCCAGGAACTCGTCGACGGCCTGCGCGAGCGCGTCAAGGTCCTCGGCACCCGCACCCCCGTGGAGCTGCGCGGCCTGCTGCGCGAGGAGCTCCTCAAGCTGGTCGGCACCGACATGGACCGCGTGGTCAAGACCGAGCCCGAGGCCAGCAAGCCCGGCATCGTGATGGTCGTCGGCGTCAACGGCACCGGCAAGACCACCACCACCGGCAAGCTCGCCCGCGTCCTCGTGGCCGACGGCCGCAGCGTGGTCCTGGGCGCCGCCGACACCTTCCGTGCCGCCGCCGCCGACCAGCTCCAGACCTGGGGCGAGCGCGTCGGCGCCCACACCGTGCGCGGGCCGGAGGGCGGCGACCCCGCCTCCGTCGCCTTCGACGCGGTGAAGGAGGGCAAGGAGATGGGCTCCGACGTCGTCCTCATCGACACCGCCGGGCGCCTGCACACCAAGACCGGCCTCATGGACGAGCTCGGCAAGGTCAAGCGGGTCGTCGAGAAGCACGCGCCGCTGGACGAGATTCTGCTCGTGCTGGACGCCACCACCGGGCAGAACGGCCTGGTGCAGGCCCGTGTCTTCGCCGAGGTCGTCGACATCACCGGCATCGTGCTCACCAAGCTGGACGGCACGGCCAAGGGCGGCATCGTCGTCGCGGTGCAGCGCGAGCTGGGCGTGCCCGTGAAGCTGATCGGGCTCGGGGAGGGCGCCGACGATCTGGCGCCGTTCGAGCCGGAGGCGTTCGTTGACGCCCTTATCGGAGAGTGACCCCACCTACCGAATTTGGTACGTGCTCGAAGAAGCGCCCGCCTCCCAAGGTGCAGTTGGGAGTCGGGCGCTTCGCTGTGTACGTCTATGTGTACGTCTATGCGCGCGACCTGTGGGCCACATAGGCCAGCGTCCCCAGCAGCAGCCGGGCCGCCGGTGGCTTCGTCGCCGTGTCCAGCGCCGGCGGGCGCAGCCAGCGTGCCGGACCCAGGCCGCCCCGGTCGGACGGCGGGGCCGTGAGGTGCGTGCCGGGGCCGAGGCCGCGCAGGTCGAGGTGGGTCGGGTCGTCCCAGCCCATGCGGTAGAGGATCTCGGGGAGCTCGGCGGCGGCGCCGGGGGCGACGAAGAAGTGGGCGCGGCCGTCCGGAGTGGCGGTGACCGGGCCGAGGGGCAGGCCCATGCGTTCGAGCCGGGTCAGCGCGCGGCGTCCGGCGGGCTCGGCCACCTCGATCACGTCGAACGCCCGCCCGACCGGCAGCATCACCGCGGCGCCCGGGAACTCCGACCAGGTCTTGGTGACCTCGTCGAGCGGGGCCCCCGCCGGGATCCGGGGCGCGAAGTCCAGGGGGTGCGCGCCGGGCGCGTCGCAGTCCGAGCGGCCGCACGAACAGGCGCCCGCGGCGGCGCGTGCGCCGGGCACCGCGTCCCAGCCCCACAGTCCGGTGAACTCGGCGACGGCGGTGCACTCCGAGGAGCGGCCGCGTCGCCGCGAGCCGGATCGCATCTCCCGGATGCCGCCGATCGTGAAGCCCATGCCCCCTCCAACGGTCCAGTGCGCCGGTGGTTACGACGCGAAAGCGGAACGTGACCCTGTGTGTTCCTGGGCGGTCGGGTACCCCATGGCGTCGCGCGGTCCATGCGGCGCTTGGAAGTGCTCCGGGTTGTGGGCCGGGCAACACGCGCCCCTGAGTGCTTCGCTCCGCCCACTTCCGGCCGTCCTATGTCAAGTGAATCGCGTGGAGGCGACCGTGAGTTCATTCGAAGGGGTGGCGAATGGTGGCGATTCAGGGATCGCCATGGCTGGAGCAGTGATCGTAGGATTACCGTGAGTGCACGAAGCTTCGGGGCTCATGCGCTCGTGGGTATGCCGGGGGCAAGTCGGCTTTCCGTTCGAAGGGTGAGAACCGCCGGACGGCCGACCGTATTTACCGGCATTCTGATAGGGCTTGGCGCACTCGGTGACAAGTGGTCCAAGGGATGGGGGCGTTCCAGTGAGCGGCAACAGCGGAAGCGGTACGAGTGCCGGTGGCGCATCGCACGCTGACAAGCGCCCGAACGAGCTTCTCACGTCCTGGTTCGTGCGCAGCGGCTGGTCGAAGGGCGAACTCGCCCGCCAAGTGAACCGCCGGGCCCGCCAGTTGGGCGCCAATCACATCTCCACCGACACCTCCCGCGTGCGTCGCTGGCTGGACGGCGAGAACCCCCGCGAGCCGATCCCCAGGATCCTGTCCGAGCTGTTCTCCGAGCGCTTCGGCTGCGTCGTCTCCGTCGAGGACCTCGGCCTGCGTGCCGCCCGCCAGTCACCCTCCGTGTCCGGCGTCGACCTGCCCTGGACGGCCCCGCAGACGGTGGCCCTCCTCAGCGAGTTCTCGCGCAGCGACCTGATGCTGGCGCGGCGCGGCTTCCTCGGGAGCTCGTTGGCCCTGTCCGCGGGCCCGGCGCTCATCGAGCCGATGCAGCGCTGGCTGGTCCCGGCGCCGCCCGCCCCGTACCAGGAGTCCCGGCCCGTCCCGTCCTCACGCGCGCGTGGCCGGCTGTCCAAGCCCGAGCTGGACCTGCTGGAGTCCACCACCGTGATGTTCCGGCAGTGGGACGCCCAGTGCGGCGGCGGCCTGCGCCGCAAGGCGGTCGTGGGCCAGCTGCACGAGGTGACGGACCTGCTCCAGGAGCCCCAGCCCGAATCCACGACCCGCAAGCTGTTCAAGGTCGCCGCCGAGCTGGCGGAGCTGGCCGGCTGGATGTCGTACGACGTCGGGCTCCAGCCCACCGCGCAGAAGTACTTCGTCCTCGCGCTGCACGCCGCCAAGGAGGCCGGCGACCGGCCGCTCGGCTCGTACGTCCTGTCCAGCATGAGCCGCCAGATGATCCACCTCGGCCGGCCCGACGACGCGCTGGAGCTCATCCATCTCGCGCAGTACGGCAGCCGGGACTGCGCGAGCCCGCGCACCCAGTCGATGCTGTATGCGATGGAGGCCCGCGCGTACGCCAACATGGGCCAGCCCGGCAAGTGCAAGCGGGCGGTCCGGATGGCCGAGGACACCTTCTCCGAGGCCGACGACTGGGACGACCCGGACCCCGACTGGATCCGCTTCTTCTCCGAGGCCGAGCTGTACGGCGAGAACTCCCACTCCTTCCGCGACCTCGCTTATGTCGCCGGCCGCAGCCCGACGTACGCCTCGCTGGCCGAGCCGCTGATGCAGCAGGCCGTGGATCTGTTCGCGAAGGACGGCGAGCACCAGCGGTCGTATGCGCTGAACCTCATCGGGATGGCCACGGTCCATCTGCTGCGGCGTGAGCCCGGGCAGAGCGCGGCCTATGCGGAGCAGGCCATGCTCGTCGCCAAGAAAGTGCGCTCCGAGCGCGTCAACACTCGTATTCGAAAGACGGTCGACACGGCCGTACGCGACTTCGGGGATCTCGCCGAGGTCGTGGACCTGACGGACAAGCTCGCCGTCGAGCTCCCGGAGACCGCGGAGGCGGTCTGACACCGCGGGCGAATCCCGCGGAAACCCCAGAACCCCGGCCGCGGCCGGCCCTCCCGAACTGCCCGACTCGGCTCCCCCATGCCAGGTCATCGGAAGGCCGACCGCGGCCGGTCCTTTTCTTCCTTCAGTGAAGGTTGCGCCACGATAACGATCCGGCAGCCGCACATCCGGCAGTTCATCGAGGCGTAACACGCAGGGCGCCTTCGTCACGGTGGCGAAACAACGAGGGGCTTCGACCGAAACGGCGCTGCGCCAATCTCATGGCGCATAACCGGCCCACCCCTCATTCCGCTCAGGCTTCGCCCGCACGGGGCCGTACCAATGACGAGGAGACGCCGATGGCATCAGCCGCCATCACGCTTGCGGCGGACGCACCCACGCTGTCGTCCGCCAACACAGGCTTCATGCTTATCTGTTCCGCCCTGGTCCTGATCATGACCCCGGGCCTTGCCTTCTTCTACGGAGGCATGGTCCGCGTCAAGAGCACGCTGAACATGCTCATGATGAGCTTCATCAGCATAGGGATCGTCACCATCCTGTGGGTGCTGTACGGCTTCTCCATGGCCTTCGGTACGGACTCCGGCAGCCTCATCGGCTGGAACTCCGACTGGGTCGGCCTCAGCAACATCGGCCTGACGGAGCTGTGGGACGGCTACACCATCCCGATCTTCGTGTTCATGGTCTTCCAGCTGATGTTCGCGATCATCACGCCCGCCCTGATCAGCGGTGCTCTGGCCGACCGTGTGAAGTTCACGGCGTGGGCGCTGTTCGTCGCGCTGTGGGTCACGGTCGTCTACTTCCCGGTCGCGCACTGGGTCTGGGGCTCCGGCGGCTGGGCCTTCGAGCTCGGTGTGATCGACTTCGCCGGTGGTACGGCGGTCCACATCAACGCGGGTGCCGCGGCGCTCGGCGTGATCCTCGTCATCGGCAAGCGCATCGGCTTCAAGAAGGACCCGATGCGCCCGCACAGCCTCCCGCTGGTCATGCTCGGCGCCGGTCTGCTGTGGTTCGGCTGGTTCGGCTTCAACGCCGGCTCGTGGCTCGGCAACGACGACGGCGTCGGCGCGCTGATGTTCGTCAACACACAGGTCGCCACCGCCGCCGCCATGCTGGCCTGGCTCATCTACGAGAAGATCCGGCACGGCGCGTTCACCACGCTGGGCGCCGCCTCCGGCGCGGTCGCCGGTCTGGTCGCCATCACCCCGTCCGGCGGCGCGGTCTCCCCGCTCGGTGCGATCGCCGTCGGTGCCATCGCCGGTCTGCTGTGCGCCATGGCCGTCGGCCTGAAGTACAAGCTCGGCTACGACGACTCGCTCGACGTCGTCGGCGTCCACCTGGTCGGCGGTGTCGTCGGCTCCCTGCTGATCGGCCTCTTCGCCAGCGGCAAGGGCCAGTCCACGGTCGAGGGTCTCTTCTACGGCGGCGGCCTGACCCAGTTCTGGAAGCAGTGCGCCGGTGTCTTCGCCGTCCTGGCCTACTCGCTGATCGTCTCCGCGCTCCTCGCCTTCATCCTCGACAAGACCATCGGAATGCGGGTCTCCGAGGACGACGAGGTGGCCGGCATCGACCAGGCCGAGCACGCCGAGACCGCATACGACTTCAGTGGCGCCGGTGGCGGCGCCGCCCGGACGGCCGCCCCCGCCCCGGCCGCCGCGGCCGCGAGCAAGAAGGTGGACGCATGAAGCTCATCACCGCAGTCGTCAAGCCCCACCGGCTCGACGAGATCAAGGAAGCCCTCCAGGCCTTCGGAGTACACGGTCTGACGGTCACCGAGGCGAGCGGCTACGGTCGTCAGCGGGGCCACACCGAGGTCTACCGCGGTGCCGAGTACACCGTCGACCTGGTCCCGAAGATCCGCATCGAGGTCCTGGCCGAGGACGACGACGCCGAGCAGCTGATCGACGTCATCGTCAAGGCCGCCCGCACCGGCAAGATCGGTGACGGCAAGGTCTGGTCCCTGCCGGTCGAGACGGCCGTACGGGTCCGGACCGGCGAGCGCGGACCCGACGCGCTCTGACAGAAGAAGAACAGGAGCTGCTGGGTGTCGAGTACGGACGTGCGTAACGAAGCAGAGGACTCGGGACCCAGCGGCTACGCGGCGGCCCGGCTGCGTCTCCTCACCGAGGGGGCGCGGTCCGGGCCGCCGCGCCGTGCCGCCCTCGCGGAGCTGACCGACGAGTGGCTGACCGGCCTGTTCGCGGCCGGCGCCGAGGGAATGCGGGGGGTCTCCCTGATCGCCGTCGGCGGATACGGCCGCGGCGAGCTGTCCCCGCGCAGCGACCTCGATCTGCTCCTGCTGCACGACGGCGGCGACAGCAAGGCGGTGGCCGCACTGGCCGACCGCATCTGGTACCCCGTCTGGGACCTCGGTCTCGCCCTCGACCACTCCGTGCGCACGCCCGCCGAGGCCCGCAAGACCGCCGGCGAGGACCTCAAGGTCCAGCTGGGCCTGCTGGACGCCCGGCACATCGCGGGCGACCTGGGACTTACGGCCGCACTGCGCACGTCGGTGCTCGCCGACTGGCGCAACCAGGCGCCCAAGCGGCTGCCCGAGCTCCAGGAGCTGTCCGTCGAACGCGCCGAGCGCCAGGGCGAGTTGCAGTACCTGCTGGAGCCCGACCTGAAGGAGGCGCGCGGCGGCCTGCGGGACGCCACCATCCTGCGCGCCGTCGCCGCGTCCTGGCTCGCCGACGCCCCGCGTGAGGGCCTCGACGACGCCCGGCGCCGGCTGCTCGACGTACGCGACGCCCTGCACCTGTCCACCGGGCGGGCGACCGACCGGCTGGCGCTCCAGGAGCAGGACCAGGTCGCCGCCGAGCTCGGGCTCCTCGACGCCGATACGCTGCTGCGGCAGGTGTACGAGGCAGCGCGCGTCATCTCGTATGCCAGTGACGTCACTTGGCGCGAAGTGGGGCGTGTGCTACGGGCGCGCGCCGTGCGGCCACGTCTGCGCGCCATGCTGGGCGGCGGCGCGAAGCCGACCGCCGAGCGCTCCCCGCTCGCCGAGGGCGTCGTGGAGCAGGACGGCGAGGTGGTGCTCGCCCGCGCCGCGCGCCCCGACCGTGACTCCGTGCTGCCCCTGCGCGCCGCGGCCGCTGCCGCACAGGCGGGACTTCCGCTCTCCCTGCACGCCGTACGGCGCATGGCGGCCGGCGCGCGGCCGCTGCCCACCCCCTGGCCCGCCGAGGCGCGCGAACAGCTCGTGACGCTGCTGGGCTCCGGGCGGCCGACGGTCGAGGTGTGGGAGGCGCTGGAGGCCGAGGGGCTGATCACCCACTTCCTGCCCGACTGGGAGCGGGTGCGCTGCCGTCCGCAGCGCAACGCCGTGCACATCTGGACCGTCGACCGGCACCTCATCGAGACGGCCGTCCGCGCCTCCGAGTTCACCCGCCGGGTCCACCGCCCGGACCTCCTGCTGGTCGCCGCGCTGCTGCACGACATCGGCAAGGGCTGGCCCGGCGACCACTCGGTGGCCGGCGAGATCATCGTCAAGGACGTGGCCGCGCGCATCGGCTTCGACCGCGACGACGTGGCCGTGCTCTCCACCCTCGTACGCCATCACCTGCTGCTCGTCGACACGGCCACCCGGCGCGACCTGGAGGACCCGGCCACCGTGCGCTCGGTCGCCGAGGCGGTCGGCTCGCAGGGCACCCTGGAGCTGCTGCACGCCCTGACCGAGGCGGACGCGCTGGCCACCGGCCCGGCGGCGTGGTCGTCCTGGCGCGGGTCACTCGTCGCCGACCTGGTGAAACGGGTCGGAGCCGTGCTCGCCGGGGACGACCCGGACGAGCCCGAGGCCGCCGCGCCCACCGCCGAGCAGGAGCGCCTCGCCATCGAGGCGATCGCCACCGGCAGCCCCGTTCTGTCGCTGCGCGCCCAGACCGAGCCGCCGACCGAGGAACAGCCCTCGGGCGACCCGGAGCCGCTCGGCGTGGAGCTCCTCATCGCCGTCCCCGACCAGCCGGGTGTGCTGCCCGCGGTGGCCGGCGTCCTGGCGATGCACCGCCTGACCGTGCGCACCGCGGAGCTGCGCGCCCTGGACCTGCCGGACGGCGTCGAGGGCTCCGTGCTGCTGCTGAACTGGCGGGTCGCCGCCGAGTACGGCTCCCTGCCGCAGGCCGCCCGGCTGCGCGCCGACCTCGTCCGGGCGCTGGACGGCTCCCTGGACATCGCGGGCCGTCTCGCCGAGCGGGACGCGGCCTATCCGCGTCGCCGGGGCGTCGTGGCACCGCCGCCGAGAGTGACGGTCCATCCGGCCGCCTCCCGGCTGGCCACGGTCATCGAGGTCCGGGCCCAGGACGCACCGGGGCTGCTGTTCCGGATCGGCCGGGCGCTGGAGGACGCGAGCGTGCGGGTGCGCAGCGCGCATGTCAGCACACCGGGCGCCAACGCCGTCGACGCGTTCTATGTCACAGGGCCCGAGGGAGCGCCGCTGCCCGGCGACGAGGCGGCAGCCGTGGCACGCAAGCTGGAGGAGACGTTGCGGGGCTGAGCGCTCCGCTGGATGTGCCGTCGTTCGGCTGCGGCGCCGTTGTGGCTGGCCGCTCCCCCAAGCTCTCAACTTCGTTCGAGCAGGGAGGTACCCCCTTCGTGGCGGAGCCGCATATCGATACAGCCCCGCGCCCCTACGGGGCGCTGCCCAAACGCAGTCGACTTCGCCAGGTCCGCTCAGGGCCGGTCCTTACACCGATCCGAAGGACAGGCCCTGAACCGGGGATCCCGGCAACCTGTGCCGCCGGGATACCCTGGAGGGCGATTGCCAGCCGCCACCGACCCCGAGGACCGCGAGCGCCGTGTTCGATACTCTTTCCGATCGCCTCTCAGCGACTTTCAAGAACCTGCGCGGCAAGGGACGGCTCTCCGAGGCGGACATCGACGCGACAGCGCGCGAGATCCGCATCGCGCTTCTCGAAGCGGACGTGGCACTGCCCGTCGTGCGCACGTTCATCAAGAACGTCAAGGAGCGCGCGCTCGGCGTAGAGGTCTCCAAGGCGCTGAACCCGGCCCAGCAGGTCCTGAAGATCGTCAACGACGAGCTCGTGACGATCCTCGGTGGCGAGACCCGCCGCCTGCGCTTCGCCAAGCAGCCGCCGACCGTGATCATGCTGGCCGGTCTGCAGGGTGCCGGTAAGACCACCCTCGCGGGCAAGCTCGGCCACTGGCTGAAGGAGCAGGGCCACTCGCCGCTGCTGGTCGCCTGTGACCTCCAGCGCCCGAACGCCGTGAACCAGCTCAGCGTCGTCGCCGAGCGCGCCGGCGTCGCGGTCTACGCGCCCGAGCCGGGCAACGGCGTCGGTGACCCGGTCAAGGTCGCCAAGGACTCCATCGAGCACGCCAAGGCCAAGGTCCACGACATCGTGATCGTGGACACCGCCGGCCGCCTGGGCATCGACCAGGAGATGATGCAGCAGGCTGCGGACATCCGTGACGCGGTCTCGCCGGACGAGATCCTGTTCGTCGTCGACGCGATGATCGGTCAGGACGCGGTCAACACCGCCGAGTCCTTCCGTGACGGCGTCGGCTTCGACGGCGTGGTGCTCTCCAAGCTCGACGGTGACGCCCGCGGTGGCGCCGCCCTGTCGATCCGCCAGATCACCGGCAAGCCGATCATGTTCGCGTCGAACGGCGAAAAGCTCGACGAGTTCGACGCCTTCCACCCGGACCGGATGGCCTCCCGCATCCTCGACATGGGTGACCTGCTCACCCTGATCGAGCAGGCGGAGAAGACCTTCGACCAGGCCGAAGCCCAGAAGATGGCCGAGAAGCTGGCCTCCAAGAAGGGCCAGGACTTCACCCTCGACGACTTCCTGGCCCAGATGGAGCAGGTCAGGAAGATGGGCTCCATCTCCAAGCTGCTCGGCATGCTCCCGGGCATGGGCCAGATCAAGGACCAGATCAACAACCTCGACGAGCGCGACGTCGACCGCACCGCCGCGATCATCAAGTCGATGACGCCTGGCGAGCGCCAGGAGCCGACGATCATCAACGGCTCGCGCCGCGCCCGTATCGCGAAGGGTTCCGGCGTCGAGGTCAGCGCGGTCAAGAACCTCGTCGAGCGGTTCTTCGAGGCGCGCAAGATGATGTCCCGCATGGCCCAGGGCGGCGGCATGCCCGGTATGCCGGGAATGCCCGGCATGGGTGGCGGCCCCGGCCGTACCAAGAAGGCGCCGAAGAAGGCCAAGGGCAAGCAGCGCTCCGGCAATCCGATGAAGCGCAAGCAGCAGGAGCAGGAGGAGGCCGCCCGCCGGGCCGCCGCCGCTCAGGCCGGAGGCGCCCTCGGACTGCCGGGTCAGCAGGCGGCCGCGCAGGACTTCGAGCTGCCGGACGAGTTCAAGAAGTTCATGGGCTGACGGTTCTCCCGACGGTTTTGTCGTACGACCGTCCCGTCCCGTACGTCACAGAGGGCGCCCCTCGCCAGGAGGGGCGCCCTCTGCGCGTGCCATGGCCCGCTGTCTGCCGTAACGTCCAGATATGAGCAATGCCGCGCCACCGCGCAAGGCCCCTGACCAGCCGTGGCGCACCGAGGGCACCCCGGACGAGCCGCCCAGGAAGTCCGGTGGCCGGCGCCTACGCGGCCGTTGGTGGAGCCTGCTCCTCACCGCGGTGATCGTGTTCCTGCTGGCGTACATCGGACTGACCTACCTCGACCAGGGCAACGAGCCGACGATCTCCTACACCGAGTTCAGCAGGCAGGTCGACGACGGCAACGTCTCCAAGATCTACTCCAAGGGCGACGCCATCCAGGGCGAGCTCAAGAGCGCCAGGGACAAGCCCGACGGCGACGGCGACTACACCAAGTTCAAGACGCAGCGTCCGGCCTTCGCCGACGACGAGCTGTGGCAGGAGCTGCGCAGTCACGACGTCACGGTGACCGCGGAGCCGGTCGTCAAGCAGCGCGGTCTCCTCGTCAACCTGCTGATCTCGCTGGCACCGCTCGTGATCATCGTCGCGGTGTGGATCTTCGTCGCCCGGCGGTTCGCCGGGGGCCGGGGCGGCGCGGGCGGCATGTTCGGGCGCAAGGCGCCGCCCAAGCCGGTCGAGCTGCTGCCGGGCAAGGACCGTACGACGTTCGCCGACGTGGCCGGCATCGACGAGGTCAAGGGCGAGCTGGACGACGTCGTCGACTTCCTGGAGCACCCCGACGCCTACCGCAGGATGGGCGCCAAGATGCCGCGCGGCGTACTGCTCGCGGGCTCACCCGGCACCGGCAAGACCCTGCTGGCGCGTGCGGTCGCGGGCGAGGCGGGCGTGCCGTTCTTCTCCGCCTCGGCGTCCGAGTTCATCGAGATGATCGTCGGCGTCGGCGCCTCCCGCGTCCGTGAGCTGTTCGCCGAGGCCCGCAAGGTGGCGCCGTCGATCATCTTCATCGACGAGATCGACACCATCGGACGGGTGCGCAGCGGCGGCGCGTCGGTGAGCGGTCACGACGAGCGCGAGCAGACCCTGAACCAGATCCTCACCGAGATGGACGGCTTCTCCGGCTCGGAGGGCGTGATCGTCATCGCGGCGACGAACCGCGCCGACATCCTGGACCCGGCACTGACCCGGCCCGGCCGCTTCGACCGGGTCGTCAACGTCTCCCCGCCGGACCGCCGTGGACGCGAGGCGATCCTGCGGATCCACACCCGCGACATCCCGCTCGCCGAGGACGTGGACCTGGTCCAGCTGGCCCGCAAGACCCCGGGCATGACAGGCGCGGATCTGGCCAACCTCGCCAACGAGGGCGCGCTGCTCGCGGTCAAGCGGGGCCAGGAGCAGGTGTCGGCGGCGGACCTGTCCGAGGCCCTGGAGAAGGTGCAGCTGGGCGCCGAACGCACCCTCGTGATGCCCGAGGAGGACCGCCGCCGCACCGCGTTCCACGAGAGCGGGCACGCCCTCCTCGGCATGCTGCAGCCGGGCGCCGACCCCGTCCGCAAGATCACCATCGTGCCGCGCGGCCGGGCACTCGGCGTGACGATGTCGACCCCCGAGGTGGAGCGGTACGCGCACTCGGAGGAGTACCTGCGCGGCCGGATCATCGGCGCGCTGGGCGGCATGGCGGCCGAGGAGGTGGTCTACGGGGTCGTCACCACCGGCGCCGAGAACGACCTCGAACAGGTCACCAACATCGCGCGCGGGATGGTGGCCCGCTGGGGCATGAGCGAGCGCGTCGGCCGGCTGTCCGCCCTGCCGAGCGACGCCCAGCAGGCGTACGGACTCTCCGCCGCCCCGCAGACCCTCGACGTCATCGACTCCGAGATGCGCCGGATCGTCGACGACTGCTACGAGGAGGCCTGCCGCAAACTCCGCGACCACCGCGGGAAGCTGGACGCGCTGGCGGAGGCCCTGCTGGAGAACGAGACCCTGGAGGAGGCGGACGCCTACCGGATCGCGGGGATCACCAGGCCGGCCAAGGACACGGAGGCTTAGGGGACCCGCGCGATCAGGTACCGGAACACGTTCGGCATCCACACCGTGCCGTCCTGCCGCTGGTGCGGGTGCAGTGCCTCGGTCAACTCCTTGTCGACCTGGGCCTGGTCGGTCGCGCGGACCGCCGCGTCGAACAATCCCGTCGACAGCAGCCCCCGTACGGCACTGTCGACGTCCGCGTACCCGAAGGGGCAGGCCACCCGCCCGGAACCGTCGGGCTTGAGGCCCGCACGCTGGGCGACCTCCTCCAGGTCGTCACGCAGGGCCGGACGCCAACTGCCCGTGCTGCGCAGGGGATCGGCCAGCTTGGTGGCGACGCGCAGCACCGACGACGTGGCGCAGCGCTCCGGCGGACCCCAGCCGGCGAGCACTACCGGCGCCCCCCGCTCGGCGAGCGCAGCGACGGCCGCGAGCGTCTCACCGAGGCCCTCCGCGTCACCCGCGAGGCACCCGATGGGCTCGAACGCGGTCACCAGCGTGTACGCGGGCGTCTGCGCGTCGGACGCGTCCCCGGGCGAGCCCTCGACGAGCCGGATCTCGGCACGCGCGCGCGTGCCCCACGCCTCGGGCAGCAGCCGCTGCCGGGCGAGCCTCAGCCGTTCGGGGGAGTCGGACTCGACACCGGTGACGGCCGCGCCTCTGGACGCCGCCATCAAGAGGGCGAGTCCGCTGCCGCAGCCGAGGCCCAGCAGCCGGGTGCCCGGGCCCACCTCAAGTCGCTCGTAGACGGCCTCGTAGAGCGGAACCAGCATCCGCTCCTGGATCTCGGACCAGTCACGCGCGCGTGCACACAGGTCCACACGGGGCGTCGCGCCCGCGTGGGGTGGGTGCTGCCGCACGAGCGTAGGTGTCATGTAAAGCGCCCCATTCCCAAGAGAGTTGTCACTGTGCCCTATGCCGTAGCGCCCTGTGACGGTGCGCTCACGCTCCCCCGTATGCCAGGAAACTCCGCACCCGACGTCGCGTCCAGGGGTCTCGGGACCCTGCTTGCGGGTTCCGGGCGTCCGTGGCCGAAATTCACATTCCGGCAACATGGGCCCGTACCATCTGGCCATGGCAAAGGCACCCGTTCTTACGCCACGGGCACATGACTTCCCGCGCTGGTACCAGGACCTGATCAACAAGGCCGAGCTCGCCGACAACGGTCCGGTGCGCGGCACGATGGTGATCCGGCCGTACGGGTACGCGCTGTGGGAGCGGATGCAGGCCGAGATGGACGCCCGCATCAAGCAGGCCGGTGCCGCCAACGCCTACTTCCCGCTCTTCATCCCCCAGTCGTATCTGACGCGGGAGGCCGAGCACGTCGAGGGCTTCGCCCCCGAACTCGCCGTCGTCACGCACGGCGGCGGCAAGGAGCTGGAGGAGCCCGTCGTCGTCCGGCCCACCTCCGAGACGATCATCAACGACTACTTCGCCAAGTGGGTGCAGAGCTACCGCGACCTGCCGCTCCTGATCAACCAGTGGGCGAACGTAGTGCGTTGGGAGATGCGCCCGCGCGTGTTCCTCCGGACGACCGAGTTCCTCTGGCAGGAGGGCCACACCGCGCACGCCACCTACGAGGACGCCCGGGACTACGCCGCGCACATCCACAAGGAGGTGTACGCCGACTTCATGGTCGACGTCCTCGGTATCGACGTCGTCCTGGGCCGCAAGACCGCGAGCGAGCGCTTCGCCGGGGCCGTCAACACCCTCACCCTCGAAGCGATGATGGGCGACGGCAAGGCCCTCCAGATGGGCACGAGCCATGAGCTCGGCCAGAACTTCGCCAAGGCCTTCCACACCCGCTACCTGTCGAAGGAGGGCCGCGAGGAGTACGTCTGGCAGACCTCCTGGGGCTCCTCCACCCGCATGGTCGGCGGCCTGATCATGGCGCACGGCGACGACGACGGACTGCGCGTGCCGCCGCGCCTCGCGCCGATCC
Organism: Streptomyces sp. NBC_01092; assembly: GCF_045039535.1. Lineage (NCBI taxonomy): Bacteria > Bacillati > Actinomycetota > Actinomycetes > Kitasatosporales > Streptomycetaceae > Streptomyces > Streptomyces sp. NBC_01092. The sequence goes on from NZ_CP108659.1 coordinate 7,563,137, forward strand.
AGGCCGTCGTCCTGGCGATCAAGGGGGACGAGCCGGTTCTGGCCAAGGTCCGCGAGATCGGCGCCCGGCTGGCCGCGGCGGGCATCCGCGTCCAGGTCGACGACCGCACGGACACGCCGTTCGGGCGCCGCGCGGTCGACTGGGAACTCAAGGGCGTGCCCATACGGATCGAGGTCGGGCCCCGTGACCTGGAGGGCGGCACGGCGATGCTGGTCCGCCGGATCCCTGGGGGTACCTCCCAGGCTTTCGGCACTGGGGGAGGCAAGGAACCGGTCCCGCTCGACGCACTGACCGGGCTGCTCCCCACGATCCTCGACGAGGACCAGGCGCTGCTGCTGCGCCAGTCCCGCGAGCGCCGCGAATCCCGTACGTCGGACGTGTCTACGGTCGAGGAAGCGGTCGAGGCGGTGACCGCCGGCGGCTGGGCACGCGTCCCGTGGGCCACGCTCGGCGAAGAAGGCGAGGCCAGACTGGCCGAGCAGGCCGTGACCGTACGGTGTCTGGTCGCCGAGGACGGGTCGGTGCCGGACGCCGACGACGCACCCGGTAACGTCGCCGTCGTCGCGCGCGCTTATTGAGATGACGCCCGTGTGGAACGAGAGCGACCGAAACGCCTCTTGCGCATCCGCGGACCACAGTTGCACCGGCGCGTGGACAGGGCGTACGTGCCGGGGCGTACGTCAGACTACGCACCGGCTTGGTATGAGCTGTGAGGCTTCTCCGCAGATCAGCGCACCCGCCCTCGTCCGGGCGCATCATTCGCAACTGACGGGTACGTGCAAATTATTTGGGATGGCCCGGAATCGGAACACAGCGGCACTCCGGCTCGTTGTCATTACGTGAGCACGACACAGACACCACCTGTTCTCGCCGCAGAACTGGCGCAGGCGTGGGCCGATATTCAGCGGTACCACCCCGAGCTGCCGGATCTCGCCGCGCCAGAGTCCCTGATCGGGGAGTCGTCGTCCGCCTGCGGTCACGAGCTCTCCTTCGAGCGACTGCTTCATGAGGCAGTCCATGGCGTCGCCGCCTCGCGCGGCGTCCGCGACACCTCCCGGGCCGGTCGCTACCACAACCGCAGATTCCTCGCCATCGCCGAGGAGCTGGGCCTCGACCACCCCGAGGAGCCGCACCCGAGCAGCGGCTTCTCCCTGGTCACGCTCAACCCCGAGGCCAAGCGCCGGTACCGCCCGACCATCGAACGCCTCCAGCGCGCCCTGAAGGCCCACACCGTGGCGACCTCCGCCGACACGAGCCGGACCTTCCGGGGCCCGGCCGCCCGCCACGGCTCGTCCGGCGGCGGCGTCCGGGTCAAGGCGGTGTGCGACTGCGGTCGCAACGTCCGCGTCGTCCCGTCGGTCCTGGCCCAGGCCCCGATCGTGTGCGGCGGCTGCGGCAAGCCGTTCCGGATCCCGGAGGTCGTGGGAGCGGCGTAGCGGCGTCCCGTCGGACACCGGCATCTCGTGGCTGCCGGTTCGGCACGTGGCGTCGATGGCGAGGGTGCCGTCGCGGACTCGTATGTGAGGCGGCACCCCGTCGCGCCGGGTCGCAGAACCCTTCGAGGGCACCCTTCGCGCCGGGTGCCCCTCAGTGATGCCCAGGCGCCCACGCCGTACCCCTCGGCCAAGAGTGACCGCCGGGTGTGGCACAATGGCTAGCTGTACTCGACAGCCGCACAGGAACCCTCTCGCCTCCGGCTGACGCGTCCATCGGGCACTCGGGTACCGCAACCCCACGCGGCAGTCTCGCCGTGCCCAACCACGTCAAAACCAGGAGAACCCACTCCCGTGGCAGTCAAGATCAAGCTGAAGCGTCTGGGCAAGATCCGTTCGCCTCACTACCGCATCGTCGTCGCCGACTCCCGCACCCGCCGTGACGGCCGTGCGATCGAGGAGATCGGCAAGTACCACCCGACCTACAACCCGTCGGTCATGGAGGTGGACGCCGAGCGTGTGGCGTACTGGCTGGGTGTCGGCGCGCAGCCGACCGAGCCCGTCCTCGCCATTCTGAAGAAGACCGGCGACTGGCAGAAGTTCAAGGGCGAGCCCGCCCCGGCTCCGCTGCTGGTTGCCGAGCCGAAGAAGGCGCGCCCGTCGTTCGAGGCCCTCAGTGGCGAGGACGAGGGCAAGGGTGAGGCGATCACCCAGAAGAAGAAGGCGGAGAAGAAGGACGAGGCTGCCGCCGAGTCCGAGTCGGCCGGGGCCTGAGCATGCTCGAGGAGGCTCTCGAGCACCTCGTGAAGGGCATCGTCGACAACCCTGACGATGTGCAGGTCGCATCCCGCGACCTGCGCCGCGGACGCGTGCTCGAGGTCCGGGTCCATCCCGACGACCTCGGCAAGGTGATCGGTCGCAACGGCCGCACCGCACGCGCTCTGCGCACCGTCGTGGGCGCCATCGGCGGCCGCGGTGTCCGCGTCGACCTCGTCGACGTGGACCACGTCCGCTGACGCCGAACACACAGCACCGGCTCGGGCCGGGGAGGGCCACTGGGCCGTCCCCGGCCCGTCGTCGTCCGACAGGAGAGCAAGCACAGTGCAGCTGGTAGTCGCACGGATCGGCCGCGCCCACGGCATCAAGGGCGAGGTCACCGTCGAGGTACGTACGGACGAGCCGGAGCTCAGGCTCGGCCCGGGCGCCGTCCTGCTCACGGACCCCGCCGCCACGGGCCCCCTCACCATCGAGACCGGGCGCGTCCACAGCGGACGCCTTCTCCTGCGCTTCGAGGGCGTGAAGGACCGCACCGGCGCCGAGGCCCTCCGCAACACCCTCCTGATCGCCGAGGTCGATCCGGAGGAGCTGCCGGAGGAGGACGACGAGTACTACGACCACCAGCTCATGGACCTGGACGTGGTGACGAAGGACGGTGTCGAGGTCGGCCGTATCACCGAGATCTCGCACCTGCCCTCGCAGGACCTCTTCATCGTGGAGCGTCCCGACGGGAGCGAGGTGATGATCCCCTTCGTCGAGGCGATCGTCACCGAGATCGACCTGGAGCAGCAGCGCGCGGTCATCACGCCGCCGCCGGGTCTGATCGACGACCGCGCGGAGATCGCCTCGTCGCGCGACGCGGAGGACGAGAGCTGATGAGGCTCGACGTCGTCACGATCTTCCCCGAGTACCTGGAGCCCCTGAACGTCTCCCTGGTCGGCAAGGCACGCGCGCGTGGGCAGCTGAACGTCCAGGTGCACGACCTGCGCCGCTGGACGTACGACCGCCACAACACGGTCGACGACACCCCGTACGGCGGCGGCCCCGGCATGGTCATGAAGACCGACCCCTGGGGCGACGCGCTGGACTCCGTCCTGGCCGACGGCTACGAGACCGGCTCCGGCGCGCCCACCCTGATCGTCCCCACCCCCAGCGGCCGCCCCTTCACCCAGGAACTCGCCGTCGAACTCTCCGAGCGGCCCTGGCTGATCTTCACGCCGGCCCGCTACGAGGGCATCGACCGCCGCGTCATCGACGAGTACGCCACCCGGATGCCCGTCCACGAGGTGTCCATCGGCGACTACGTCCTCGCCGGCGGGGAGGCGGCCGTCCTGGTCATCACGGAGGCCGTGGCCCGCCTGCTGCCCGGCGTCCTGGGCAACGCCGAGTCCCACCGGGACGACTCCTTCGCGCCCGGCGCGATGGCGAGCCTCCTGGAGGGTCCCGTCTACACCAAGCCGCCCGAGTGGCGCGGCCGGGACATCCCGGAGGTGCTGGTCAGCGGCCATCACGGCAAGATCGCCCGGTGGCGCCGCGACGAGGCCCTGAGGCGTACGACGGCCAACCGGCCCGACCTCATCGAGCGCTGCGACCCCAAGGCCTTCGACAAGAAGGACCGCGAGATGCTCTCCATCCTGGGCTGGATGCCCGACCCGGAGGGGGAGCGGTTCGGCCGATTTTGGCGCAGGACCGAGGGCATGGAAGAATAGGCCGCTGTTGTGCGCCGTCCGGCGTGCGCCCCTGCCACAGGGGGACACGACGCCCGCCCCGACGCGGACAGCATCCTCACGAACACCTACCTCCCGCCTCTGACCTGTGGCATGGGCGAAGAAAGCAGACGAAATGTCTCACCTGCTCGACATCGTCGACTCCGCGTCGCTGCGCAGCGACGTCCCGGCCTTCCGCCCCGGCGACACTGTCAACGTCCACGTCCGCGTCATCGAGGGCAACCGCTCCCGTGTGCAGCAGTTCAAGGGCGTTGTGATCCGTCGCCAGGGTGCCGGCGTGCGCGAGACCTTCACGGTCCGCAAGGTCTCCTTCTCTGTCGGCGTCGAGCGCACCTTCCCGGTGCACACCCCGATCGTCGAGAAGATCGAGCTCGTCACCAAGGGTGACGTCCGCCGCGCCAAGCTGTACTACCTGCGCGAGCTGCGCGGCAAGGCGGCGAAGATCAAGGAGAAGCGCGAGAACTGAGCGCGCCTTCAGGGGGCTCGCCCCCGCGGGGTCCAAAGCGGGGCCGGATAACATCTGGCCTCGATGGACACCGAAGCACAGCCGACGGAGCGCGACCGCTCCTCCCGCCCTTCCGACTCCGAGGAGATCTCGGACCCGGAGGGCCAGGAGGGACGGTCGCGCTTCGCGTTGGTGTCGCGGATCACGGAGCGCGTCACCGAGTGGCTGCCGGGCGGACGGATCAGTCTGACCCTGCTGGTCCTGTTGGTGTTTCTGCTGCTGCTCAACACGTTCGTGGTACGGCCGTTCGAGATTCCCAGCGGATCCATGGAGTCCGGATTGAGGATCGGGGACCGCGTTCTCGTAAATAAGTTGGCGTACCGTTTCGGTGCCGATCCACGGCGCGGTGATGTTGTGGTGTTCGACGGAACCGGGTATTTCGGGGATGCCGACTACATCAAACGCGTTGTGGGTGTGGGGGGAGACCACGTGGTCTGCTGTGACAACGAGGGGAGGATCCAGGTGAACGGCCGGTCGGTCGACGAGTCGACGTTCCTGTACCCCGGCGACAGCCCGTCCACGGTGCGCTTCGACGTCGTCGTACCCGACGGGTCCCTGTTCCTCCTCGGCGACCATCGCAGCGCCTCCAGAGACTCCCGCGACCATCTGGGCTCGCCCGGCGGCGGCATGATCCCGGTCGGCGAGGTCGTCGGCCGCGCCGACTGGATCGTATGGCCGACCGCGCACTGGACCCGACTGCACCGTCCCGACGCCTACGCGCGCGTGCCCGCAGCGGAGGGGGTCCATGGGTAACCGTGGCAAACCGCGCGGCGTCCCGAGCAGCCCCGCCGAGAATCTGCTGCCCACCGGTTCCCGGCGCGCCGCCAGCCCCGCCGGTGGTCGTACGCGCGCGGAGCGGCGCAAGCTCCAGCGCAAGGTCAAGCGGCGCCGCAGGCGCTCCGCGATCAAGGAGATACCCCTTCTCGTCGGCGTCGCGGTCCTCATAGCGCTCGTGCTGAAGACCTTCCTCGTCCAGGCCTTCGTGATCCCCTCCGGCTCCATGGAGCAGACGATCCAGATCGGCGACCGCGTCCTCGTCGACAAGCTCACCCCCTGGTTCGGCTCCAAGCCGCAGCGCGGTGACGTCGTCGTCTTCAAGGACCCCGGCGGCTGGCTCCAGGACGAGCAGACGACGGTGAAGAAGGAGGACCCCGTCGTCGTCAAGCAGGTCAAGGAGGCGCTCACCTTCATCGGCCTGCTGCCGTCGGACGACGAGAAGGATCTGATCAAGCGCGTCGTCGGCGTCGGCGGCGACCGGGTCAAGTGCTGTGACACGCAGGGACGGGTCACCGTCAACGGCGTTCCCCTGAACGAGGACTATCTGTACCCCGGCAACTCCCCCTCCGAGGCGAAGTTCGACATCACCGTCCCGCAGGGCCGGCTGTGGGTGATGGGCGACCACCGGGCCAACTCCGCGGACTCCCGCGCCCACCAGAACCAGGACTACGGCGGCACGGTCTCCGAGGACGAGGTGGTCGGACGGGCGATGTGGATCGCCTGGCCGCTCGGTCACTGGACCAACCTGGAGGAGCCGAACACCTACGCTTCGGTCTCCGACTCGGCGACCGGGTCGACCGCCTCACCCCAGCTGTCGCATAGGGTTGCTTCCGACGATTCGAACGGAACGATCCAGCTCCCGAGCCCTGCGGAACTCCCGCTCGTTATGGGAGTGGTGGGCCTGCGTCGTCTATGGGGCAGGCAGCGGCACAGAGTGAGGAGTTGGCGTGGGGGATGTGGCGGTTGGCGCACGGTCCGGGCACGATGGCGAGGAGCACCGCGGACACCCCGTGGAAGCAGCCGACCCGGCCGCGGACGGCGCCGTGACCTCCGGGAATGAGCCCGGATCCGACAGTGACGGCGGACGGTCGGGCGGGCAGCCCCCGATCGACGGCCAGGGGTCGGGCGGGGCCGCCCCCGTCAAGAAGCAACGCTCCTTCTGGAAGGAGCTGCCCATCCTGATCGGTATCGCGCTGGTTCTCGCGCTGCTGATCAAGACGTTCCTGGTGCAGGCGTTCTCGATCCCCTCCGACTCGATGCAGAACACCCTCCAGCAGGGTGACCGCGTCCTGGTCGACAAGCTCACCCCCTGGTTCGGCTCCGAGCCCGATCGCGGCGAGGTCGTCGTCTTCCACGACCCCGACAACTGGCTGGCGGGCGAGCCCACTCCGGATCCCAACGCCCTGCAGACCTTCCTCAGCTGGATCGGTCTGATGCCGTCCGCGGAGGAGAAGGACCTCATCAAGCGCGTCGTCGGCGTCGGCGGCGACACCGTCGAGTGCAAGGGCACCGGCCCGCTCAAGGTCAACGGCAAGGCGCTGAACGAGCCGTACGTCTACCCCGGCAACACGCCGTGCAGCCAGGACGATCAGGGTGGTCAGTTCAAGGTGAAGGTCCCCGAGGGCTTCATCTGGGTCATGGGCGACCACCGGCAGAACTCCCGGGACTCGCGCTACAACGTGTCCGACGCGAACCACGGCATGGTCCCCGTCGACAAGGTCGTCGGCCGCGCCATCGTGATCGCCTGGCCGATCAACCGCTGGGACACCCTGCCGGTCCCGGACACCTTCGAGCAGAACCTGAACGCCCGCTCCGCAGCCCTCACGGTCGCGCCGCAGGGGCTTGCCCTCGCGGGTGCGGTGCCGCTGGTGCTGTGGCGGCGGCGCCGGGTCGCGGCGGCCGAGATGCGCTGACCGCCGGACGCGGGTCTGTAAGGGCGCGCCTGCGTGGGCGGGGCCTCTTGCGGACCGGCTCCTGAGGGCGTGCCTTGCGGACCCAGCTCCTGCGGGCGTGCCTTGCGGGACGCGCTTTTCCTGAACCGACCGCTCCGGGCGCGCTCGTCCGGGCGGGGCCTTTCAGGAGGCGCTTTCCCAGGCCGGCTGTCACCGGGTGGCGAGAGGCCGGCTGTCGTCTCGCCCCGCGCCCGGCTCCGCCTGCCCTCCCGCGCTGGCGAAAGCTTTGCCCAGCCGGTGGTCTCGGTGCTCGGGAGGGGCTGCCCGGTGTCGGTACCGCCGGGTAGGGTGCGGATCCATGGGTGGCGAGAGCACTACACGTACGGCGCCGCGTGACGGTGGCGCGAGCAGGGGCCCGGCGGGCAGCCGGACCGGGCAGCGGTTGTCCGGCCTGGCCGTGGCGCTGGGCCTGGTGCTGTTCCTGGGCGGGTTCGCCTGGGGAGCGGTGCTCTACCGGCCGTACACCGTGCCCACCAGTTCGATGGCACCGACGATCGGAGCCGGTGACCGGGTGCTGGCCCAGCGCGTCGACGGCGACGAGATTCGCCGTGGCGATGTCGTCGTCTTCACCGACAAGACCTGGGTGACCAACGCGCCCGTCGTCAAGCGCGTGGTCGCGGTCGGCGGTGACACGGTCGCTTGCTGCACGGACGGCAAGCTGACCGTCAACGGCAAGCAGATCGACGAACCGTATCTGGCCGAGGACAGCCTGGCCGAGATCCAGAATTTCCCGACGGTGACCGTGCCGAACGGCAGGCTCTTCCTGCTCGGTGACGAGCGCAGCGGCTCGCTGGACTCCGCCGCCCACCTCACGGACGCCGCCAGCGGCACCGTGGCGCGCAGTGCCGTCTCGGCCAGGGTGGACGCCGTCGTATGGCCCATGGACGGCATGCTGGAGCGCCCCACCAGCTTCGAGCAGCTCGGCGCGCTGTCGACGCCCGGACCGCTGCGGACGGTTCTCGCGCTGATCGTGGTCGGCGGCGTGCTGGTCCTGGCCGGCGGAGCGTACGGCCCGGTCGCACAGCGGCTCGGCGGCCGCTCCCGCGCGCGGACGGAGCCCGCGAGTGCCCGCTGAGGCGGCGCAGCGGCAGGACGAGGGGTTGCGCAAGGTCGCCCGGGTCGTCCTGCTCGACCCCGACGACCGCATTCTGCTCCTGCATGGCCATGAGCCGGAGGATCCGGCCGACGACTGGTGGTTCACGCCCGGCGGGGGCCTCGAGGGCGACGAGACGCGCGAAGAGGCGGCGCTGCGGGAACTCGCCGAGGAAACCGGCATCACGGAGGTCGAACTCGGCCCCATGCTGTGGCGGCGGAGGTGCTCGTTCCCGTTCGCGGGACGCCGCTGGGACCAGGACGAGTGGTACTACCTGGCGCGTACGACGCAGACGGCGACCCGGGCCATGGGCCTCACCGAGCTGGAGCGACGCAGCGTCGCCGGTGCGCGCTGGTGGACGTGTCAGGAACTTGCCCGAGCGCATGAGACGGTGTATCCGACCAGACTCGCCGAGCTGCTGCGCAGGCTGCTCGACGAAGGTCCCCCCGCCGGGCCCGTGACCCTTGACCCCGAAATTGTCTAGGTGCTGACGGGACTGGCGCACAATGGTGGGATCGCACGGCTGAAGGGGAACATGCCATGAGCGCCGAGGACCTCGAAAAGTACGAGACCGAGATGGAGCTCAAGCTCTATCGGGAGTACCGCGATGTCGTCGGTCTGTTCAAGTACGTGATCGAGACTGAGCGGCGCTTCTACCTGACCAACGACTACGAGATGCAGGTGCACTCGGTCCAGGGAGAGGTGTTCTTCGAGGTGTCCATGGCGGACGCCTGGGTGTGGGACATGTATCGGCCGGCGCGGTTCGTGAAGCAGGTTCGGGTACTCACGTTCAAGGACGTGAACATCGAGGAGCTCAACAAGAGCGACCTGGAGCTCCCGGGCGGATGACGCTCACCCGCGGGGGTGAGGAAGTTATCCACAGTCGCGGGCTTGTCCACCAAGATCCAATAGCTCGCTGAGCGGGTTGCAGTGTTGGCGCCGGAGGTGGTGCCGACATGAACGCACGCAGTGCACTCGGCAGGTACGGCGAGGAGCTGGCCGCGCGGCGGCTGGTCGAGTCCGGGATGACGGTTCTCGAGCGCAACTGGCGCTGTGGCAGGACCGGAGAGATCGACATCGTCGCCATGGACGGTGACGTGCTGGTCGTGTGCGAGGTGAAGACCCGCAGGACCGGCGGCTACGAGCATCCGATGGCCGCGATCACGCCCGAGAAGGCGCAGCGTCTGCGAGGCCTCGCGGAACGCTGGATCCATGCTCACGGAGGAGCTCCACCCGGGGGCGTGCGCATCGACCTGGTCGGCATCGTCCTGCCCGGCCGGGGCGCGCCCGTGGTCGAGCACGCGCGGGGGGTGGCCTGACATGGGCTTCGCGCGTACGTGCTCGGTCGCCCTTGTGGGCGTCGAAGGGGTCGTGGTCGAGGTCCAGGCGGACCTGGAGCCGGGGGTGGCGGCGTTCACCTTGGTGGGGCTGCCGGACAAGAGTCTGTCGGAGAGCCGGGAAAGGGTGCGGGCGGCCGTCGTCAACTCGGGCGGTGAATGGCCCCAGAAGAAGCTCACCGTCGGGCTCAGCCCGGCGTCGGTGCCCAAGGCGGGCAGCGGCTTCGACCTGGCGGTGGCCTGTGCCGTCCTCGGCGCCGCCGAGCGGATCGATCCGAGGGTCCTCGCCGACATCGTGATGATCGGGGAGCTCGGCCTGGACGGACGTGTGCGACCGGTCCGGGGCATCCTGCCCGCCGTACTGGCTGCCGCGGACGCCGGATACGAGCAGGTGGTCGTCCCGGAGTGCGCCGCTGCCGAGGCCTCGCTCGTGCCGGGTGTGTCCGTCCTGGGCGTGCGCAGCCTGCGCCAGCTGATCGCCGTTCTCGCCGACGAACCCGTACCCGACGAGGCACCCGACGAGCAGGGCCGCCCGGATCCGCTGCTCGCGGGACTGCGCGTACCGGGCACGGGCGCGGCCACGGGCATGCACAGCATGGGCGCGGTCCAGTCCGACCACGGGCACGACCTCGCCGACGTGGTGGGCCAGATCTCGGCGCGCACGGCCGTGGAGGTCGCCGCGGCGGGTGGCCATCATCTGTTCCTGGAGGGGCCGCCCGGGGCCGGCAAGACGATGCTCGCGGAGCGGCTGCCGGCCATCCTGCCCCTGCTCAGCAGGCCGGAGTCGCTGGAGGTCACCGCGGTGCACTCGGTGGCGGGACTGCTTCCTCCGGGCAAGCCCTTGATCGACGTGGCCCCCTACTGCGCCCCGCATCACTCGGCGACGATGCAGGCGCTCGTCGGCGGTGGCCCGGCCATCGCACGGCCCGGCGCGGTGTCGCTCTCCCATCGTGGTGTCCTCTTCCTGGACGAGACACCGGAGTTCAGCAGCCAGGCCCTGGACGCACTGCGACAACCCCTGGAGGCCGGCCATGTCGTGATCGCGCGCAGCGCGGGCGTGGTGCGCTTCCCGGCGAAGTTCCTGATGGTGCTCGCCGCCAATCCGTGCCCCTGCGGACGCTTCTCCCAGACGGACACCATGTGCGAGTGCCCACCCTCGGCGATCCGGCGCTATCAGGCGAGGTTGTCCGGCCCGCTGCTCGACCGCGTCGACCTCCGGGTCGAGGTGGACCGCATCACACGCGCCCAACTGACCGAGCGCGGGGCGCGGGGTGAGTCCACCGCGACGGTCGCCGACCGGGTCCGCGCGGCCCGCGAGCGTGCGTCGGCCCGGCTCGCCGGCACCCCGTGGCTCACCAACAGCGAGATCCCCGGACGTGAGCTGCGCAGCCGTTGGTACGCGGCGATCGGCGCCATGGACGAGGCGGAGCGGAACCTGGAGCGCGGCGTACTGACCGCCCGTGGACTCGACCGTGTCCTGCGCGTCGCCTGGACCGTCGCCGACCTGCTCGGTCACGACAGGCCCGACGCGACGGACGTCGCCCTGGCGCTGCAACTGCGCACCGGGGTACCGCGTGGTGTGCCCATGGCCATCGGGGCACTGACGTGAGCGTGGGTGAGGATCCGGACGGCGAGATGCTCGACCGGGTGTTCCTCAGCCGGGTCCTGGAACCGGGGGATGAGGTCGCCGGGCGGTGGGTGCGGGAGTTCGGGGTGGGGGAAGTGGTGCGGCGGGTGCGGGCAGGGGCGGAGCCCCTGCCCGGGGTGAGTTACAAGCGGTGGGAGGGGTTGCGGGCCAGGGGTGCGCGGGCCGAGCCCGGCAGAGATCTTGCCGTTGCCCGGGAGGCCGGGGTGCGGTTTCTGTGTCCGGGGCACGTGGAGTGGCCCGGGCAGCTCGATGATCTGGGGGACGCCCGGCCCCTCGGGTTGTGGGTGCGGGGGCGGGCCAGTCTGCGGATGTGGGCCTTGCGGTCCGTGGCCGTCGTCGGGGCGCGTGCGTGCACCGAGTACGGCGCGCACATGGCGGCCACCCTCGCCGGCGGGCTCGCCGAGCGGGGGTGGGTGGTCGTGTCCGGGGGTGCCTACGGAGTCGACGGGGCCGCTCACAGGGGTGCTCTCGGCGCCGGCGGGGCCACCGTCGCCGTGCTCGCCTGCGGCGTCGACCGGCCCTACCCGCGCGGGCACACCCAGTTGATCAACAGGATCGCGGAACAGGGACTGGTCATCGGGGAGCTGCCACCGGGCGACCATCCGACGCCGAGCAGATTCATCGTGCGGAACAGGGTGATCGCGGCGCTGACCCGGGGCACGGTCGTCGTGGAAGCCGCCCATCGCAGCGGCTCACTGGTCACCGCACGGGCGGCCCAGCGGTTGGGCCGTCACACGATGGGGGTTCCCGGCGCGGCCACCAGCGGCCTCTCAGCGGGAGTCCATGAACTCCTGCGCGCGGACGCCGTCCTGGTGACCGACGCCGCCGAGGTGGTCGAGCTCGTCGGCGACATGGGCGACCTGGCCCCCGAGCGGCGCGGTCCCGTCCTGCCGCGCGACCTGCTGGAGCCGGCCGCCCGCCGGATCCTCGCCGCCCTGCCCGGCCGCCGCACGGCACGGGCGGACGAGATCGCACGCGGTGCGCAGACCACCGAGGACGACGCGATCGCGAGACTGTACGAACTCCGCTCACTTGGCTACGTCGAACGACACGGCGACGGCTGGAAGTTGACACGCCAGGCGATGATCTCCGTTCGCGCCGGTCGAAGCAGATGTTGACCGAGCGTGTTCGGCCGTACGGGGGAACACGGATGTCCTTGTGAATTCCCCCAGTTGGGGTGTTCGGGTGATCACGTAGAGCGATCGCCATGACCCTGCGGGGCGTCCAGCGGAACGTATCTGCGTACGGCTTGCCCTCCGTCGTTCGCGCACCGCGACACTGCAGTCACGCTACGCTCACGAGGATTCCGGCGCAGACCGGCACCTCGACACCGGAAGGTCCCCAGAACGGCACCAGCGCGACATCCGACCGACAGCTCCCCCAAAGCACCCCCCACTTCACGGCAGAACGGCACAAGGCAACGAATGCCCCAGCACACCTCCGGCTCCGACCGGGCGGCGATCCCCCCAGCCGCCCGTGACGGTGGCAGCGTGCGACCGCCCGCTCCCTCGACGCTCGACGAGCTGTGGCGGTCGTACAAGGCGACGGGGGACGAGCGATTGCGCGAGCAGCTGATCCTGCACTACTCGCCGCTCGTCAAGTACGTGGCGGGCCGGGTGAGCGTCGGTCTGCCGCCCAACGTGGAGCAGGCCGACTTCGTCTCGTCGGGGGTGTTCGGGCTGATCGACGCGATCGAGAAGTTCGACATCGACCGGGAGATCAAGTTCGAGACGTACGCGATCACGCGGATCCGGGGCGCGATGATCGACGAACTCAGGGCGTTGGACTGGATCCCGCGTTCGGTGCGGCAGAAGGCGCGCAACGTGGAGCGGGCCTACGCCACCCTGGAGGCGCGGCTGCGGCGCACGCCCACCGAAGCGGAGGTGGCCGTCGAGATGGGCATCGCGGTGGACGAACTCCACGCGGTCTTCAGCCAGTTGTCGCTGGCGAACGTGGTGGCGCTGGAGGAGTTGCTGCACGGCGGGGGCGAGGGCGGCGACGGACTGAGCGTCATGGACACGCTGGAGGACACGGCCGCGGACAATCCGGTCGAGGTGGCCGAGGACCGGGAGCTGCGGCGGTTTCTGGCGCGGGCGATCAACACGTTGCCCGAGCGGGAGAAGACCGTGGTGACGCTGTACTACTACGAGGGACTCACGCTGGCCGAGATCGGGAACGTGCTGGGCGTGACCGAGAGCCGGGTCAGTCAGATCCACACCAAGTCCGTGCTGCAGTTGCGGGCGAAGCTGGCCGGCTTCGGTCGTTGACCTGGCGGGACGTGTGTGGGGTTGGGCGGAGAGACTCCCGTCGGCACGGGCGCGTCCGTAGAGTGGTTGACGTGCCAAGGATTCGAGCGGCCTCCGTGGCCGAGCACCGGTCGATGCAGCGAGCCGCCCTGCTGGACGCGGCGCGATCCCTGTTGTCCGAGGGTGGGACGGAGGCGCTGACCTTCCCGGCTCTCGCCGAGCGGACGGGGCTCGCGCGGTCGTCCGTCTACGAGTACTTCCGGTCGCGGGCCGCCGTGGTCGAGGAGCTGTGCGAGGTCGACTTCCCGGTGTGGGCTGCGGAGGTTTCCGCGGCGATGGAGCGGGAGTCGACTGCCGAGGGCAAGGTCGAGGCGTATGTGCGCCAGCAGCTCTCGCTGGTGGGGGACCGGCGGCACCGGGCCGTCGTGGCGATCTCCGCGAGTGAGCTGGACGCCGGGGCTCGGGAGAAGATCCGGGCCGCGCACGGCGGGCTGGTCGCGATGATCGTCGAGGCCCTGGGGGAGATGGGGCACGCGGAGCCCCGGCTGGCGGCGATGTTGTTGCAGGGGGTCGTGGACGCGGCCGTGCGCAGGATTGAGCTGGGCGCGGCGGAGGAGCCTTCGGCGATTACGGAGGCGGCTGTGGCTATGGCGTTGCGGGGTGTGCGGGGCTGACGCCTGCGGGGGGCTGAGGGCTGGGGCTGGGCTCGAGTGGGTTGCGCAGCCCGGCACCAGCGGGGTGCCGCCCATCTTGGGCCGGGAGCGGCCTGGGCGGCACGAATGCCCGCGGGCTGCGAGCACCGGTTGCCACGGATGCGTGGCCCGGTTGCCACAGATGCGAGCACCGGCGGCCAGGGATGCGAGCACCGGCTGCCACAGATGCGAGCCCTGGCCGTCCTGGCCGAGCCGGCTAGGACGGCAGCGGCACCCCCAGCACCGGCAGCAACCTCGACGGGCCCCTGTGCAGCAGGCCCGGTGGCAGCAGTGACAGGGGATCCAGGTACGCCTCACCCCGCCGCAAGCCCCAGTGCACGCACGTCCCCCCGCAGTGCGACCCCGTCGTCTCCACCGTCCCCACGACCTCCCCCGCCTCCACCTCGTCCCCCTCCGCCACACTCGCCCGCACCGGCTCATACGTCGTCCGCAGCGGTGGATCCCCCGTCCCGGTCAGCTCTACCGACACGACGCCTTTCCCTGCCACCCGGCCCGCGAAGGACACCCGCCCCGCCGCCACCGCCCGTACCGGTGTCCCCGTCGGGGCCGCCAGGTCGACGCCTCGGTGGCCTCGGCCGTACGTCGTCGCCGGGGGTTCCCAGCCGCGGAGGATCGGGGGGTGTACCCCCACCGGCCACGCTCGGGCGACTGTCGGGACAGGGGGGTCGGGGCGCGGTGCGGCGGGCACGTTCGTGGCCGTGAGGGTGAGTCGTGGGGGCGGTGACAGCAGCATCGTCGCCGTCAGGAGCAGCAATAACACCAGCCGCCCGCAGAGCCTCGCCGGGGTCGCCGTCCTCGCACATCGCTTCGCTTGCATGCGAGAACCGTCCCGCACTCCCGCCGATCATGGCCGGTATCTGTGGATAACTCCCGGGTTGTGGACAGCGGCGTCACCCGGTACCTCGCCGGTCCCGTACACTTCTTCTGGCGATCCGGGTCACCGGGTCGACTTCGCACGCCCCGATACGACAACCGGAGACGGTCCGTATCAGCGCCTCTCGGTCCTTAGCGGCACGGCGCATGTGGGCGTCAGGCGCGGGAGCCGTCCGGCACCCGCGGCACAACCGAGAAATTCAAGGAGATGCGGCCATGGCCGTCGTCACGATGCGGGAGCTGCTGGAGAGCGGCGTCCACTTCGGTCACCAGACCCGTCGTTGGAACCCGAAGATGAAGCGCTTCATCTTCACGGAGCGCAACGGCATCTACATCATCGACCTGCTCCAGTCGCTGTCGTACATCGACCGCGCCTACGAGTTCGTCAAGGAGACCGTCGCCCACGGCGGCACGGTCATGTTCGTCGGCACCAAGAAGCAGGCGCAGGAGGCCATCGCCGAGCAGGCCACCCGCGTCGGCATGCCCTACGTCAACCAGCGCTGGCTGGGCGGCATGCTCACCAACTTCTCGACCGTCTACAAGCGTCTGCAGCGCCTCAAGGAGCTTGAGCAGATCGACTTCGAGGACGTCGCGGCCTCGGGTCTGACCAAGAAGGAGCTTCTCGTGCTCTCGCGCGAGAAGGCCAAGCTGGAGAAGACCCTCGGTGGTATCCGCGAGATGCAGAAGGTGCCCAGCGCCGTCTGGATCGTGGACACCAAGAAGGAGCACATCGCGGTCGGTGAGGCCCGGAAGCTCAACATTCCGGTCGTCGCCATCCTCGACACCAACTGTGACCCCGACGAGGTCGACTACAAGATCCCGGGCAACGACGACGCGATCCGCTCCGTCACCCTGCTCACCCGTGTGATCGCCGACGCCGTCGCCGAGGGACTCATCTCCCGCTCCGGCGTCGCCACCGGCGACAAGGGTGACAAGGGTGCGGGCGAGCCGCTCGCCGCGTGGGAGCGCGACCTGCTCGAGGGCGAGAAGAAGGCTGAGGAGGCCCCGGCCGCCGCCGAGGCCCCCGCGGAGGCTCCGGCTGAGGCCGCTGTCGAGGCTCCGGCTGAGGCCGCTGTCGAGGCTCCGGCTGAGGCCGCTGTCGAGGCTCCGGCTGAGGCTCCGGCCGCCGAGGGCGAGCAGGCCTGACACCGTCAGCGTCAGGGGTGACGGCGGGAGCGGTGACATGAAGTCCGCTCCCGCCGTTCACCCGTAGGTCGACGAGAGGTCAGCGGTCCCCGACTACATGGGGGCCGTAGACCCCGTAGATCTTCGATCTTCCAGACTTCGAGAAAGATTCACAGACTCATGGCGAACTACACCGCCGCTGACGTCAAGAAGCTCCGTGAGCTCACCGGCGCCGGCATGATGGACTGCAAGAAGGCGCTGGACGAGGCCGAGGGCAACGTCGAGAAGGCCGTCGAGGCGCTCCGCATCAAGGGCCAGAAGGGCGTCGCCAAGCGCGAGGGCCGCTCCGCCGAGAACGGCGCCGTGGTCTCGATCATCGCTGACGACAACTCCTCCGGTGTCCTCGTCGAGCTGAAGTGCGAGACGGACTTCGTCGCCAAGGGTGACAAGTTCCAGGCCGTCGCCACCGCGATCGCCGAGCACGTCGCGAAGACCTCCCCGGCCGACATCGAGGCTCTGCTCGCCTCCGAGATCGAGGCCGGCAAGACCGTCCAGGCGTTCGTGGACGAGGCCAACGCCAACCTGGGCGAGAAGATCGTCCTGGACCGCTTCGCGCAGTACACCGACGGCTTCGTGCTCGCGTACATGCACCGCACGATGCCCGACCTGCCCCCGCAGATCGGTGTCCTCGTCGAGCTGGACAAGCCGAACGCCGAGATCGCCAAGGGCGTCGCCCAGCACATCGCCGCCTTCGCGCCGAAGTACCTCTCCAAGGAGGACGTGCCGGCCGAGGTCGTCGAGTCCGAGCGTCGCGTCGCCGAGGAGACCACCCGCGCCGAGGGCAAGCCCGAGGCCGCCCTGCCGAAGATCGTCGAGGGTCGCCTCAACGGCTTCTTCAAGGACGCCACGCTGCTCGGTCAGCCGTACGCGCTCGACAACAAGAAGTCCGTCCAGAAGGTTCTGGACGAGGCCGGTGTCACCCTGAAGCGCTTCACGCGCATCAAGGTCGGCATCTGAGTCCGTGCCGCGATCGGCGCCTCGCACCGATAGGGTCGAGGGCAGTCGTTGGCGGACGCCGTCATCGCGTACGCGCGCGTGACGGACGACAGCAGATCTGACGAGGAGGCCATTGCCGCGCATGGGATGCGAAACACACCCCAACCGGCAGTGGCCTTCTTCGTATGTGCATCACGTAACAAAGGCGGGATCTCGATGACCACCAAGCCCCAGAAGAGCGACGACGGCAAAGTACGCGGCCGGTACATGCTGAAGCTGTCCGGAGAGGCCTTCTCCGGCGGCGGGGGCCTCGGCGTCGACCCGGACGTGGTGCACAAGATCGCCCGCGAGATCGCGGCCGTCGTGCGCGACGGCGCGCAGGTGGCGGTCGTCATCGGCGGGGGCAACTTCTTCCGCGGCGCCGAACTCCAGCAGCGCGGCATGGACCGGGCCCGCTCCGACTACATGGGCATGCTCGGCACCGTGATGAACTGCCTCGCCCTCCAGGACTTCCTGGAGAAGGAGGGGATCGACTCGCGGGTGCAGACCGCGATCACCATGGGGCAGGTCGCCGAGCCCTACATCCCGCTGCGTGCCGTACGGCATCTGGAGAAGGGCCGCGTGGTCATCTTCGGCGCCGGTATGGGCATGCCGTACTTCTCCACCGACACCACCGCCGCACAGCGCGCCCTGGAGATCGACGCCGAGGCGCTGCTGATGGGCAAGAACGGTGTCGACGGGGTCTATGACTCCGACCCCAAGACCAACCCGGACGCCGTCAAGTTCGACTCCCTCGGCTACGGCGAGGTCATCACGCGCGACCTCAAGGTCGCCGACGCCACGGCGATCACGCTGTGCCGCGACAACAAGCTCCCGATCCTCGTCTTCGAGCTTCTTACGGAGGGCAATATCGCCCGCGCCGTCAAGGGTGAGAAGATCGGCACGCTTGTGGGTGAGCAGGGCGGTCGGGGCTGACGCTCCGACAACTCCGACAACGAACCCGTCCGGGGGACGGACGGGGCGGACCCTGACCGGGGGATGGACAATGTCCTGCCGGTCGGGAACCGTGCAGGAAGAAGACGCGACGCAGCCGGCCGCCGCCCCACCGAGGAACCGCAGCCGGGCCTTACTCAAGACACGCAGGAGCAAGTGGTGATCGAAGAGACCCTCCTCGAGGCCGAGGAGAAGATGGAGAAGGCCGTCGTGGTCGCCAAGGAGGACTTCGCTGCGATTCGCACCGGCCGTGCGCACCCGGCGATGTTCAACAAGATCGTGGCCGACTACTACGGCGCGCCGACGCCGATCAACCAGCTGGCTTCGTTCTCCGTGCCGGAGCCGCGCATGGCGGTCGTGACCCCGTTCGACAAGAGCGCGCTGCGCAACATCGAGCAGGCGATCCGCGACTCCGACCTCGGCGTCAACCCGAGCAACGACGGCAACATCATCCGGGTGGTGTTCCCCGAACTCACCGAGGAGCGCCGCCGCGACTACATCAAGGTCGCCAAGGGCAAGGGCGAGGACGCCAAGGTGTCCATCCGCTCCGTGCGCCGCAAGGCCAAGGAGGCCATCGACAAGGCGATCAAGGACGGCGACATCGGCGAGGACGAGGGCCGCCGCGCGGAGAAGGATCTCGAAGACACCACGCACAAGTACGTCGCTCAGGTGGACGAGCTCCTCAAGCACAAGGAAGCCGAGCTGCTCGAGGTCTGATGAACGACTCTTCCTGGGGGGCGCCGCCACAAGCCGGCCAGGCCGGACAGGCCGGGGCGCAGGCTGGGCATGCCGGGTACTGGGGGGCCACCGCGCGTGGACCTGTCCAGGGGGCTGCCCCGGCGGGTCCCGCGTACGATGCGCCTGAGGCGCAGCACACTCGCCCCATGCCCATCGTGCCCGACGTACCCGCGTATGGCGGAGACCAGGATGACGACCGGGGGGCCGCTCGGCTGAGCGGCCCCTTGTTCCACACCCGACCGCCGCAGGCGCGGCCTCATGACACGCCGCAGGCGCGGCCCTTCGAGGCGGCGTCGCAGAATCCGGAGCCCATGCCCGACGCCCCGCCGCCGGCGCCCCAGCCGCAGAAGAAGAGCGCGGGGCGCGACCTGGGTGCGGCCATAGGGGTCGGTGTCGGTCTTGGCGTGGTGATCGTCGCGTCGCTGTTCGTCGTCAAGGCCGTGTTCGTGGGTGTCGTCGCGGTCGCCGTCGTCGTGGGCCTGTGGGAGCTGACCAAGCGGCTCGACGAGCGCAAGGGCATCAAGGCGCCGCTCGTCCCGCTCGCGCTGGGCGGCGCGGCCATGGTGGTCGCCGGGTACGTCCGGGGTGCCGAGGGTGCCTGGGTGGCGATGGCGCTGACCGCGCTGGCCGTGCTGGTCTGGCGGTTCACGGAGCCGCCGGAGGGCTACCTCAGGGATGTCACCGCGGGCGTCTTCGCGGCGTTCTACGTGCCGTTCCTGGCGACGTTCGTCGCGATGATGCTGACGGCCGACGACGGCCCGTGGCGCGTCCTGACGTTCCTGCTCCTGACGGTCGTCAGCGACACCGGCGCGTACGCGGTCGGCTGGCGCTTCGGCAAGCACAAGCTCGCTCCGCGCATCAGCCCCGGCAAGACCCGCGAGGGCCTGCTCGGCGCGGTGAGCTTCGCGATGGTGGCGGGCGCGCTGTGCATGGAGTTCCTGATCGACGACGGCACGTGGTGGCAGGGCCTGCTCCTGGGCCTCGCGGTCGCTGCCAGCGCCACGCTGGGCGACCTCGGCGAGTCGATGATCAAGCGGGACCTCGGCATCAAGGACATGGGCACGCTGCTGCCGGGGCACGGCGGGATCATGGACCGGCTGGACTCGCTGCTGCCCACGGCGCCGGTGGTGTGGCTGTTGCTGGTGCTGTTCGTGGGGTCCGGCTGACGGTCACCTCCGGCCGACCGTATGCGTACGGCTGACGGTTCAGTGGCATCCGAGGAGCCCCGAGGAGCCCCCGCTCTCGCCGAGCGGGGGCTCCTCGCCGTCTCGGCACATGGCGCGATGGTGTCCCGGAGCCTGCGGTGGGACCATTCCCCTGTACGCCCGTAATGGGGCCTCTCTAAGGGGGTCGTCATGACCGCCATCCGAGAAATCATCGACGTCGACCGGACCCCGGCCGATGTCTACGCGTACATCACCGACCCCTCTCACCTGCCGGAATGGCAGTTGAGTGCCGTCTCGGCCGAGTCGCTCGACGAGGGTCCGATCCACACCGGTTCCCGGGTCCGGGTCACCCGGCGCATCGGCAGCCGTGAGATGCCGATGACGGTGCGGTTCGACGCGCTCGACCCTCCGTACAGCTGGGACCTGCACGGGATCGACGGCCCCGTCAGGGCCCGCACGCACGGTCGGATCGAGCCGCTCGACGACGGGCGGCGCTCCCGTGTGACGATCGACATCGACTTCGAGGGGCACGGCCTCGGCAAGGTCCTGGTCCCCCTCGTCGTCCGCCCCCAGGTCCGCAAGGAACTGCCGCGCGACGAGCAACTCCTCAAGAACCGGCTGGAAGGCACGTCGGCCTAGACCTTGCAGTCCGCGTTGCAGTCCTCGATGGCCTGGTTGACGCTCGCTGACGGCCCTGCTGGCAGCCTGCGTTCCTCGGCCCCGGACCATCGGAGTTGATCTGCGACACTGGTTGAGCCATGCCTAAGCCCGGAGAACTCACATTCGTCGCCCCCCGCGGAGCCAAGAAGCCGCCGCGGCATCTTGCCGATCTCACGCCCGGTGAGCGTAAGGACGCTGTCGCTGCGATCGGGGAGAAACCCTTTCGTGCCAAGCAGCTCTCGCAGCACTACTTCGCTCGGTACGCGCACGACCCGGAGCAGTGGACCGACATCCCTGCCGGGTCGCGGGACAAGCTGCGCGAGGAGCTGTTTCCGGAGCTCATGACCGTCGTGCGGCATCTGTCGACGGACCAGGGCGACACGCGTAAGACGCTGTGGCGGCTGTTCGACGGGACGCTCGTCGAGTCGGTGCTGATGCGGTACCCGGACCGGGTGACCATGTGCATCAGCTCGCAGGCCGGGTGCGGAATGAACTGTCCCTTCTGCGCCACGGGACAGGCGGGGCTCGATCGCAATCTGTCCACCGCCGAGATCGTGCACCAGATCGTGGACGGGATGCGGGCGCTCCGGGACGGGGACGTGCCGGGAGGACCTGCTCGGCTGTCCAACATCGTCTTCATGGGGATGGGGGAGCCGCTCGCCAACTACAACCGGGTTGTGGGGTCGATCAGGCGGCTCACCGATCCCGAGCCCGACGGGCTGGGGCTGTCGCAGCGCGGGATCACCGTCTCGACCGTCGGGCTCGTCCCGGCCATCCACCGGTTCGCCGACGAGGGCTTCAAGTGCCGGCTCGCGATCTCCCTGCACGCGCCCGACGACGAGCTGCGCGACACCCTCGTGCCCGTGAACACGCGGTGGAAGGTGCGCGAGGTGCTGGATGCCGGCTTCGAGTACGTCGAGAAGAGCGGCCGTCGACTGTCCATCGAGTACGCCCTCATCCGGGACATCAACGACCAGGCCTGGCGTGGTGACCGGCTCGGGCGGCTGCTCAAGGGCAAGCCGGTGCATGTCAACCTGATTCCGCTGAATCCGACTCCGGGCTCGAAGTGGACCGCTTCCCGCCCCGAGGACGAGAAGGCGTTCGTCGAGGCCATCGCCGCCCATGGTGTGCCGGTGACCATTCGGGACACCCGTGGTCAGGAGATCGACGGGGCCTGCGGTCAGCTCGCGGCCACCGAGCGGTAATCTGAGCGCGTACACCCGTACGTACATCTTCATATTCCGACAGGGGAGCGCCACAGCGCTGAGAGTGCGGCAACCGGGCCGCAGACCCTCTGAACCTTGCCCAGGTCATTCTGGGTAGGAAGTTCGGTCATCACTCAAGCTGTTGCGCCCTGCCCGGGAGCCGATGAGAGGGCTCCCGGGCAGGGCCGCGTCTCTTCCTGGTCAACCCCAGGAGGAATCAAGTGAGCATCACCAAGAAGGCCACGGTCTTCGCCGTCGGGCTCGGACTCGTCACGCTGTCCGCGTGCGGGTCGTCCGACTCGGGGAGCGACAACCCCGAATCCAAGAGCAACACGGTGACCCTCGTCAGCCACAACTCGTGGGCCGTCTCGAAGGGCGTCCTCGCCGCGTTCGAGAAGCAGTCCGGCTACAAGGTCAAGGTCCTGGAGGACGGCGACGCCGGGCAGGCCGTCAACAAGGCGATCCTGACCAAGGACAACCCCCAGGGTGACGTCTTCTTCGGCGTCGACAACACCCTGCTCTCGCGCGCGCTCGACAACGATCTGTTCCAGTCGTACGAGGCCAAGGGCTCCGACCTGATCCTGCCCGAGTTCCGGGTGGACGAGGACAAGCACCGGGTCACTCCCGTCGACACCGGCGACATCTGCGTCAACTACGACAAGGCGTACTTCAGCGAGCACAAGCTGGCCCCGCCGACGACGTACGACGATCTGATCAAGCCCGCGTACAAGGACCTCCTCGTCACCGAGAACGCCTCCACCTCTTCGCCGGGACTGGGATTCCTCCTGGGGACCGCCGCGAAGTACGGCGACGACGGCTGGCAGGACTACTGGAAGAAGCTCAAGGCCAACGGCGTGAAGGTCGTCGACGGCTGGGAGCAGGCCTACAACGAGGAGTTCTCCGGTTCCGCCGGCGGCAAGAAGGCCAAGGCCGACCGCCCGCTCGTCGTGTCGTACGCCTCCTCGCCGCCCGCCGAGGTGATCTACGCCGATCCGAAGCCGACCAGCGCCCCGACGGGCGTCGCGGCCGGCACCTGCTTCCGGCAGGTCGAGTACGCGGGCCTGCTGAACAACGCCAAGAACACCGAGGGCGGCAAGGCGCTGCTCGACTTCCTGCTCACCAAGACGTTCCAGGACGACATGCCGCTGAACATGTTCGTCTACCCGGTGCGGGAGGCCGCCCAGGTCCCGCCGGAGTTCGTGAAGTACGGCCCGCGGGCCGAGAACCCCGAGACCCTGGACCCGGCGAAGATCGCCGACAACCGTGACGACTGGGTCAAGTCGTGGACCTCGCTCGTACTGAAGTAGCCCCGCCAAGGAGCCGTAAGGGGAACGCGGTGCGGCTCGGCCTCATCGCCGTGCCCGTCGCGTTCTTCGCGGTCTTCTTCGCCTACCCCGTCGCCGCGATCGTCGCGCGCGGACTCAAAGTCGACGGGGTGTGGCAGTTCGGGCGCCTGTGGGACG
Organism: Streptomyces sp. NBC_01092; assembly: GCF_045039535.1. NCBI lineage: Bacteria > Bacillati > Actinomycetota > Actinomycetes > Kitasatosporales > Streptomycetaceae > Streptomyces > Streptomyces sp. NBC_01092. Next base: position 7,586,564 of record NZ_CP108659.1, read on the forward strand.
TGCTCGGGGGGTCCGACATCCGGCACGTCCTGTGGTTCACCACCTGGCAGGCGTTCGCCTCCACCGCGCTGACCCTGCTGATCGCACTGCCGGGCGCCTATGTCTTCGCCCGCTTCGACTTCCCCGGCAAGCAGGTCCTGCGGGCCGTCGTGACCGTCCCCTTCGTGCTGCCCACGGTCGTCGTCGGTACGGCGTTCCTCGCGCTCGTCGGCCGCGGCGGACTCCTCGACGAGCTGTGGGGCGTACGGCTCGACACCACCGTGTGGGCCATCCTGCTGGCGCACGTCTTCTTCAACTACGCCGTCGTCGTCCGCACGGTGGGAGGGCTCTGGGCGCAGCTCGACCCGCGGCAGGAGGAGGCCGCGCGGATGCTCGGGGCGTCGCCGCTGAAGGCCTGGCGGCAGGTCACGCTCCCGGCCCTCGGGCCCGCCGTGGCCGCCGCCGCGCTCATGGTCTTCCTGTTCACCTTCACCTCCTTCGGCGTGGTGCAGATCCTCGGCGGCCCGACCTTCTCCACCCTCGAAGTGGAGATCTACCGGCAGACCTCCGAGATCTTCGACCTGTCCACCGCCGCCGTGCTCACCATCGTCCAGCTCGTGGCGGTGGGCGCGATCCTCGCCGTGCACGCCTGGACGGTACGGCGGCGGGAGAGCGCCCTGCGTCTGGTGGACGCGTCGGTGACGGCGCGGCGGCCGCACGGGGCGGGGCAGTGGGCGCTGCTGGCCGGTGTCCTGGCCGTCATCGTCGTACTCCTGCTGCTGCCGCTGGGCGTGCTGGTGCAGCGGTCCCTTGACGCGCCCGACTTCGGCTACTACCGGGCGCTGACCAGCGCCGACGGCGGGGTCTTCCTCGTCGCGCCGATCGAGGCGATCGGCAATTCGCTGCAGTACGCCGTCGTCGCCACCCTCATCGCCGTGCTGATCGGGGGACTGGCGGCGGCGGCGCTGACCCGGCGGGACGCGGGCCGGTTCGTCCGGGGCTTCGACGCGCTGCTGATGCTGCCGCTCGGGGTGTCGGCGGTGACGGTCGGGTTCGGGTTCCTGATCGCCCTCGACGAGCCGCCGCTGGATCTGAGGAGTACCTGGATCCTCGTGCCCCTCGCCCAGGCGCTGGTCGGCGTCCCCTTCGTCGTACGGACCATGCTGCCCGTGCTGCGGGCGGTGGACCAGCGGCTGCGCGAGGCGGCGTCGGTGCTCGGGGCCTCGCCCTGGCGGGTCTGGCGCGAGGTCGATCTGCCGATGGTGCGCCGGGCGCTGCTGATCGCGGCCGGGTTCGCCTTCGCGGTGTCGCTGGGGGAGTTCGGCGCGACCGTGTTCATCGCGCGGCCCGACAACCCCACGCTGCCCGTCGCCGTCGCGCGGCTGCTGGGGCGGGCCGGCGAGCTCAACTACGGCCAGGCGATGGCCCTTTCGACGGTACTGATGGTGGTGTGCGCGGTGGCGCTGCTGGTGCTGGAGCGGCTGCGGACCGACCGGAGCGGGGAGTTCTAGATGCTGCTGAGCCTGGAAAGCGCGACCGTCCGCTTCGGCGGCCGGGCCGTGCTCGACGCCGTCGATCTCGATGTCACCGAGCACGAGATCGTGTGCGTGCTCGGGCCGAGCGGCAGCGGCAAGTCGACGCTGCTGCGGGCGGTGGCGGGGCTGCAACCCCTCGACGCCGGACGGGTGTCGCTCGACGGGCGGGACCAGGCGGGGGTGCCCGCGCACAAGCGGGGCGTCGGGCTGATGTTCCAGGACCATCAGCTGTTCCCGCAGCGGGACGTGGGCGGCAACGTGGCCTTCGGGGCGCGGATGCACGGCGCGTCGAAGGGCGAACAGGCCGAGCGGGTACGGGAGTTGCTCGACCTGGTCGGTCTGCCGGGGGCGGCCGGGCGCGCCGTCGCCTCCCTCTCCGGCGGTGAGCAGCAGAGGGTCGCGCTGGCCCGCGCGCTCGCGCCCCGGCCGCGGCTGCTGATGCTGGACGAGCCGCTGGGGCAGCTCGACCGCTCGCTGCGGGAGCGGCTCGTCGTCGAACTCCGTGAGCTGTTCGGACGGTTGGGCACCACCGTGCTGGCCGTGACGCACGACCAGGGCGAGGCCTTCGCGCTCGCCGACCGGGTCGTGGTGATGCGGGACGGGCGGATCGCCCAGAGCGGCACGCCGCTGGACGTGTGGCAGCGGCCTGTGGACGAGTTCGTGGCGCGCTTCCTCGGGTTCGACAACGTGGTCGAGGGCACCGTCGCCGGGGCGGCCGCCGACACACCCTGGGGCAAGCTGCCCGTGGACGAGGACTGCGCGCAGGGCACGCGCACGCTGCTCGTACGGCCGGCCGGGGTCCGCCTCGTCGCCCCCGACGCGGGCCTGCGCTGCACGGTCGCCGCGCGGACCTTCAAGGGCACCCATGTCGCCGTGCACCTCCAGCCGCAGGAGGCGCCGCGCCTGGAGGCGGCCTGCGCGCTGCGGGATGCGCCCGAGGTCGGGGACACCGTGGGCGTCGAGTTCGACGCGGCCGAAATTGTCGTGCTCGGCTGATCACGGCGCACATAGGGTGCGGGGCATGACGCTGCTCGCACATGACCGCTACTGCGACGAGATCGCCCACCAGGTCGGCCTGTTGAGGTCAGTGGTGACCTCCGGCGCCGATCTGTCGGCCACTGTGCCGACCTGCCCCGACTGGTCGCTGGAAGAGCTCGTGCGGCACATCGGCGGCGCCCTGCGCTGGGTGGAGCTGATGGTGCGGACGCGGGCCGAGGAGGAGATCCCTGAGGAGAAGGTCCCGGGGGTCGAGGGCCCCGAGGGTGACGCCGCCGCGCTCGACGCCTGGCTCGCGGAGACCGGCGAGATGGTCGTCGGCACGCTGCGGGAGGCCGGTCCCGACGCGAAGGTGTGGGGCTGGGCCGGGATCCTCAACGCCGGGTTCTGGGCCCGCCGTATGACCCACGAGGTCACCGTCCACCGCGCGGACGCGACGCTCGCCGCCGGGATGCCGTACGAGGTCGCGCCGGACGTGGCCGCCGACGCGATCGACGAGTGGTTGCAGATCGTCGAGTGGGCCCAGCGCAGCCTGCCGGACGACCCGACGCGGGATCTGCACCGGCCGGGGAGCAGCATCCATCTGCACGCCACCGACAACGCGCCTGAGGTGAACGCCGAGTGGGTCATCGACCTCGACGGGGGTGCCGTCACCTGGCGGCGCGGTCACGAGAAGGCGACGGTCGCCCTGCGCGGCCCGCTCACCGCCGTACTGCTCGCCTTCTACCGTCGACTGCCGCTGGACAGCCCCGAGTTGGAGGTCCTCGGCGAGCGGGAGCTGCTGGAGTTCTGGCTGGAGCGGGCGACGTTCGGCTGACACGCGGATGGCCCGCCCCCGGAAAGGGGACGGGCCACCAGGGCGTTGCTCTACGGGTGCGTCAGCGGTCGCTGCTCGCCCCGCGCCGGCGCAGGCCGAAGAAGACCGCGCCGCCGCCGAGCGCGACCAGGGAGACCGCGATGCCGGCGATCAGGCCGGTGTTGGAGTTCGCACCGGTCTCGGCGAGGTTGGAGTCACCGGCCGCCGGGGACGGGGCGCTGCTCGCGGGGGCGGTGCTCTCGCTCTCCGACGGGGTCGGGGCCGGGCTGTCGGTCTCCTCGGCCGGGGTCGAGGCGGTCTCCGACGGGGTGGGGGTGTCGGACGGAGCCGGCGGCTCCTCCTCTTCCTTCTTGCAGGCCGTGGACGGGGTCGTCAGGTTCGGCGTGATGTCCTCGTCCACGTAGCCGGCGGCCTTGACGTGGATCCGGTACTCGGCGTCCGGCTTCCAGTTCTCGGCGAAGGTGATGGTGACACCCTCGCGCGAGCCCTTGACCTCCTGCTCGCCGACCTTCTTCAGGTCGGCGCCGTTGTTCTGCAGGTACACCGTGACGGTCGCCGGGATACCGCTGGGGTCCACGTCGGTGACGGTGATGATGCCCTTTTTGCCGTCGCACTTGGCTTCGGCGGAGAATTCACTGATGTCGCACGCGAGCGCGTTGCCCGCGACGGAGAGCGCGAGCGCGGCCGAGGCCGAGGCGACACCCAGAGCGCGCACGGAACGTGCGACGGTACGGCGGTTTATGGACACGTTTGTCCTTACGGGAGTTGCGCCACTGAGGGGGGTTCGACGGAGCCGGTGACGTGACACCACCGTCCCCAGGAGACTCACAGGTTTATAAGCGTGGCATAAGTAGTGTCAACGCATATGCAGCCTACAGCCGTTGGCTTTGCCCTCTTATTAACCGCCGAGACGTTTCAATGCCTCCGGCGCGTCCTCGATCCGGTCGACCAGGGCGATCCGCGCCTCCATCGACCGCTCACGGGCGAGGGACTTGAGCAGCGGCCACGCGGGCAGCTTCTCCGTCCAGTGCACGCGGTCGACCAGGACCATGGGGGTGGGTTCACCGCGCGACTCGTAATAGTTCGGCGTCGCGTTGTCGAAGATCTCCTGTACGGTCCCGGCGGCGCCCGGCAGGAAGACGACGCCCGCGCCCGAGCGGGCCAGGAGGCCGTCCTCGCGGGTGGCGTTGGCGAAGTACTTCGCGATGTGCGAGGCGAAGGGGTTCGGCGGCTCGTGGCCGTAGAACCAGGTCGGGATGCCGACCGAGCGGCCGCCCTTGGGCCAGCGGGCACGCACCTCGAAGGCGGCCGTCGCCCAGTCGGTGATCGAGGGCGTGAACACGGGGGCCTTCGCGAGGATCCGGAGGGCTTCGGCGAGCATCTCGTCGTCGTACGGGGCGGCGTACGCGCCCAGGTTGGCGGCCTCCATCGCGCCCGGGCCGCCGCCGGTGGCGACCGTGAGGCCGGCGCGGGCCAGCTCCCGGCCGAGCCGCGCGGCGCCCTCGTAGGCAGGCGTGCCGCGCCGCATCGCGTGGCCGCCCATGACACCCACCACACGGGCGCCGGACAGGAGTTCGTCGAGCGCGTCCGAGATGGAGTCGTCGTGGATCGCCCGGAGCATGGAGGCGTACACGTCGCGGTCCGCCTTGGTCCGCTGGAACCAGGCGTACGCGCGGGCGTCGGGCGTGTTCTCGTAGCCGTCCGTGAGGGAGGCGAAGAGTTCGTCGGGGGAGTAGACCAGGCCCCGGTACGGATCGAAGGGGAGGTCCGGCACTGGCGGGAAGACCAGGGCGCCGCCGCCGCGGATCTTCGCGGCCGCCTCCTCGCGCATCGGGCAGCCGAGGAAGATGGCACCCGTCGTGTCCGTGCCGAGCAGTTCGCGCGTACGGTCCGTCAGGTCGACTGCCTGGATACGGAATCCGGCGAGGGAGCCGCGCGCCGAGACGGTCGCGTCGAACTCCTCCAGTGTCTCTATCTCACGGTCGTCGTGGTGGGCCGCATGGGCGGGCATCGTCTGCACCCGCCCATGCTAGGCACCGTGCCTCGTGCGGGGGCGCGGCGGGCTCAGCCCTCGATGGCCGCCGGGTCCATCCACACGACCTCCCAGGTGTGGCCGTCGAGGTCGTCGAAGGCACGGCCGTACATGAAGCCCATGTCCTGGACCTTGTCCGACGCGGTGCCGCCTGCCGTGACGGCCTTCTCCACGAGCTCGTCCACCTTCGCGCGGCTCTCGGCGCTCAGACAGATCAGCACCTCGCTGGTCGTCGACGCGTCCGCGATCTCCTTCTTGGTGAAGGTCGAGTAGAACGGCTTGGTGAGCAGCATCGCGACGATGGTGTCGCTGATCACGACGGACGCCGCGTTCTCGTCGCTGAACTGCGGGTTGATCGAGTAGCCCAGCTCCGTGAAGAACTTCTTCGAGGCGTCGAGGTCGTTCACGGGCAGGTTCACGAAGATCATCTGCTGGTACGCGGGGGCGCTCATCGTGGTCTCTCCCATCAGGGTGGTTGCTGTTCGGTGGGATAGACCGGGGGCCCGATCGGAACTCATCGCCGGTCGGAGATTTTTCCTCACCGGTTTTTCGGGGACGTCTGCCGGCGACCGCGGCGGCTGTGTCAGCGGGCGGCCAGGGGCAGCGCGGCCAGCTCGGCCACGACCAGGGTCAGCGGGCAGAACACGGCCAGCAGGACGCCGGTGCGCAGGGCGGCGGCGCTGCGGAGCATCGCGGTCGGGGCGCCGAGGAGCAGCAGCGCGGCCGTGGTGTCGGCGCGGGCCTGTCTGGCCTCCAGCGCGGCCATCAGGAGGGTGGTCACGGTCGCGCCGGTGACCACGGTGGCGCCGAGAGCGGAAAGCGGGCCGACGGTGGCGTTGGCCGCGGAGTCGGACAGGGGCGCCATGGCGTACACGGCGGCGGCCACGGCGCAGACGACGCCGAGGGGGCGGCCGATGCGGGTGGCTTCCGCCATGAGGCCGCGGCCCGCCAGGAGACGGACGGGGCCCGGGCGTACGGACTGGAGGAGCCGGCCGCAGAGATGGGTGAGACCCGGTGCGGCGAGCGCGAGACCGAGGGCGGCGAGCACCCAGCCGACCAGGACTGCGGCGGGGCCGGTGGGCAGCGCCGTGGGGAGGGCGTGGGGGCTGCCGGCGGTGGTGCGGCCGGCGTAGCTCTCCACGGCCAGGCCCGCGGTGAGGATGGTGATGCCCCAGGGCAGGCCCGCGGGGGGTTTGCGGGGGACCGGGGAGTGGGTCAGGTCGTCCAGCGTCTGCCGGCTGTCCTCCTCCTCGACCGGCGAGGGGACCGGTGCGCTCGCCCGCGCCTGCGGGGCGCCGCCCATCTGCGCGGTCGCGGTCCCGGCGGCACGGCCGTTGTGCGGGGCGGGCGTCGCCCCGGTGGTACGACCGCCCGGGCGCTGTGGGGTGGCCGCGGCGCCCCGTACGGCATCCCGCAACCGCGCCCCGAACCGCCCGTACGCCCCGAAGGTCTCCCCTCCCGCCGATCTGCCGGACCCCCCGAAGCGGCCGTACGGCCGTCCCGTGGACCTCCCCGAGGCGGGCCCGAGGGCCTTCGGGCGCAGCAGCAGGGCGACCGCTGCCGACGCCAGTGCCGGTGCGAGGGCCAGGAGCGTCAGGGCGGCCGGCAGCGGCAGCGGGCTGTCCGCCGCCAGGAACGCCGAGGCGGCGCCGTCGAAGGGCATGCCCGTCAGGTCGCCCCGCAGGTGCAGGAAGACGAGCAGGGCGAGCATCGAGCCGAGGGTGCAGGCCAGGGCCGTCGTGGTGGCCGAGACCAGCATGAGGCGGCCCGGACCGAGGCCGATCGCCGCGAGGCCGGGGCGGGGCCTGGTGGCGGGGTCGGTGCGGGCCACGGCCACCGCGAGGTGGATCGTCGCGGCCAGCGGCGGTGCGCACCAGGCCAGCCGGAGCGTTGCCGCGGCGGGGGAGTCCGGGTGGGACATCGCGTAGCCCAGCGCTGACAGCAGCAGGAAGCCCGTGCCCGCCGACGCCGCCGCGACGAGCAGCCGGCGCAGCTGTACGGCGGGCTGGGCGACGCGGGTCAGGCGGAGAGCGAGCACGCGGCCCGGCCTTCCGCCTCGGTGACGGGGGGCAGGTGCACCGTGTTCACGCGCCGCCCGTCGAGCAGCGTCACGGTGCGGTCGGCGAGGGCTGCTGTGTCCGCGTCATGGCTGGCCAGCAGGACGGTGATGCCGTGCGAGCGGGCCGCCGTCGTCAGGGTGCGCAGGGCGTGCGTGCGGTCGGCGCGGTGCAGGGACGCCGTCGGCTCGTCGGCGAACAGGACCATGGGCGAGGGGGCCAGCGCACGGGCGATGCACACGCGCTGGCGTTCGGCCTGGACCAGCTGGTGCGGGCGCTTGCGGGCCGCCTCGCCGATGTCCAGGCGCTCCAGCCATTCCAGCGCCGCCGTCTTGGCGCGGCGACGGCTGGTGCCGCGCAGCATCAGCGGGAGGGCGGTGTTCTCCCAGACGTTCAGCTCGGGGACGAGCGCCGGGGTGGGGTCGACCCAGGCGAACCGGTCGCGGCGCAGCCGTTCGCGGGCCACCGGACCCATCGTGTGGACCGGCACGCTGTTGAACCAGACCTCGCCGCGCCGCACCTGGGCCAGGCCGGACAGACAGCGCAGCAGCGCGGTCTTGCCGCTGGCGCGCGGACCGATGACGGCGAGGATCTCACCCTCCTGGACACCGAGTGAGACGCCGCTGAGTGCGGGCGAGCCGTCGTTGTACGAGAAGTGCAGGGCGCGTGCCCAGAGCACGTCGTTGTCCGGCGGGGCCACCATCGCGTACACCTCGGTTCTGATCCGTTTTCCCGTTCCTCGATCCCCCGTGCGGGGGAACGAAGGCTGGGCTGATCGGTCACTGGCACGCTAGGCAGCCGTCGCCCGAAGCCGGGACAGCACAGGGCCCCGGGCCGCCGTGTCTCACTCGAACGGGCGGCACCGGGGCCAGTGTGTTGATCATTCCGGCCGCGGGGCGGCGGAGGATCGGTCGGGGTCAGAGCTTCGTCCACGCCTCCGACAGCGTCTCGCGCAGGATCTGCTCGATCTCGTCGAACGTCTCCTGGTTGGAGATCAGCGGCGGCGCGAGCTGGATGACCGGGTCACCGCGGTCGTCCGCGCGGCAGTACAGGCCGTTCTCGAAGAGCTTCTTGGACAGGAAGCCGTACAGGACGCGCTCGGTCTCCTCGTCGGTGAAGGACTCCTTGGTCGCCTTGTCCTTCACCAGCTCGATGCCGTAGAAGAAGCCGTTGCCGCGGACGTCGCCGACGATCGGCAGGTCGTACAGCTTCTCCAGCGTCCCGCGGAACGCGGCCTCGTTGTCGAGGACGTGCTGGTTGAGGCCCTCGCGCTCGAACAGATCGAGGTTGGCGAGGCCCACGGCCGCGGAGACCGGGTGGCCGCCGAAGGTGTAGCCGTGCAGGAAGGTGTTGTCGCCCTTGTAGAAGGGCTCGGCGAGGCGGTCGGAGATGATGCAGGCGCCGATCGGGGAGTAGCCCGAGGTCATGCCCTTGGCGCAGGTGATCATGTCCGGGACGTAGCCGAACTTGTCGCAGGCGAACGTCGTGCCCAGACGGCCGAAGGCGCAGATGACCTCGTCCGACACCAGCAGCACGTCGTACTGGTCGCAGATCTCGCGCACCCGCTGGAAGTAGCCGGGCGGGGGCGGGAAGCAGCCGCCCGCGTTCTGGACCGGCTCCAGGAAGACCGCGGCGACGGTCTCCGGGCCCTCGAAGAGGATCTGCTGCTCGATCTGGTCGGCGGCCCAGCGGCCGAAGGCCTCCGGGTCGTCACCGAAGAGCGGAGCGCGGTAGATGTTGGTGTTCGGGACCTTGTGCGCGCCGGGGACCAGTGGCTCGAAGGGGGCCTTCAGGGCCGGCAGACCCGTGATGGACAGGGCGCCCTGCGGGGTGCCGTGGTAGGCGACCGCGCGCGAGATGACCTTGTACTTGGTCGGCTTGCCCTGCAGCTTGAAGTACTGCTTGGCGAGCTTCCAGGCGGTCTCGACGGCCTCGCCGCCGCCGGTGGTGAAGAAGACCTTGTTCAGGTCGCCCGGGGCGTGGTGGGCCAGGCGCTCGGCCAGCTCGACGGCCTTGGGGTGGGCGTAGGACCACACCGGGAAGAACGCCAGCTCCTGCGCCTGCTTGAACGCCGCCTCGGCGAGCTCCACGCGGCCGTGGCCGGCCTGGACCACGAACAGGCCCGCGAGGCCGTCGAGGTAGCGCCGGCCCTTGTCGTCGTAGATGTAGGTGCCCTCGCCCCGGACGATGGTCGGGACGGGGGACTTCTCGTACGAGGACATACGCGTGAAGTGCATCCACAAGTGGTCGTACGCGGTCCTGCTGAGGTCCTGAGGGCTGCTGGTGCTCACGGTTATCGGATCCTCACGGTTATCGGGTTCCCCACATGTAGGTCTGCTTCTTGAGCTTGAGGTAGACGAAGCTCTCCGTCGAGCGCACTCCGGGGACCGCCCGGATGCGTCGGTTGATGACGTCCAGGAGGTGGTCGTCGTCCTCGCAGACGATCTCCACCATCAGGTCGAAGGACCCGGCGGTCATCACCACGTACTCGCATTCGGACAGGGCCGTCAGCGCGTCGGCCACGGCCTCCACGTCGCCCTCGACGTTCACGCCGACCATCGCCTGCCGGCGAAAGCCCACGGTGAGCGGGTCCGTGACGGCGACGATCTGCATCACGCCCTGGTCGAGCAGCTTCTGGACGCGCTGGCGCACGGCCGCCTCGGACAGGCCCACGGCCTTGCCGATGGCTGCGTACGGCCGGCGGCCGTCCTCTTGAAGTTGTTCGATGATGGCGAGGGAGACGGCGTCCGGCTGGGGACCGCCGTTCCTGGACTCGCGGGAGTCCCTCTGCTCTGCGCTTCGACTGACCACGACGTCACTGTGCACGACGTCTCGACAGTTCCGCAAGGCCGAGGCGATGAAATTCGTTGTTTACGTGACTGAGTACTGCGGATTTCGCAGATGTGGCGCCAGTGGGGGTGTTGAAAACGTGGGAGAGCCGATTAGGGTGGGTGTCTCAGAGAATGGACAGCTCTACCTGACAGGAGGCCGGCAGTGAGCACCGAGCTGCGTCGTCTGCGCAACTACATCGACGGTGAGTTCCGGGACGCCGCCGACGGACGGACCACCGAGGTGGTCAACCCCGCGACGGGCGAGGCGTACGCGACCGCGCCGCTGTCCGGACAGGCGGACGTCGACGCCGCGATGGAGGCCGCCGCACGGGCCTTCCCCGCCTGGCGTGACGCGACCCCCGCCGAGCGACAGAAGGCCCTGCTGAAGATCGCGGACGCGTTCGAGGAGCGGGCCGAGGAGCTCATCGCGGCCGAGGTGGAGAACACCGGCAAGCCGATCGGACTCACGCGGTCCGAGGAGATCCCGCCGATGGTCGACCAGATCCGCTTCTTCGCGGGTGCGGCGCGCATGCTGGAGGGCCGCTCGGCCGGTGAGTACATGGAGGGCATGACCTCCATCGTCCGCCGTGAGCCGATCGGCGTCTGCGCGCAGGTCGCGCCCTGGAACTACCCGATGATGATGGCCGTATGGAAGTTCGCGCCGGCTCTCGCGGCGGGCAACACGGTCGTCCTGAAGCCGTCCGACACGACCCCCGCGTCGACGGTCCTCATCGCCGAGATCATCGGTTCGGTCCTGCCCAAGGGTGTCTTCAACGTCATCACCGGCGACCGTGACACCGGGCGCCTGATGGTCGAGCACCCGACTCCGGCGATGGCCTCCATCACCGGTTCGGTGCGGGCCGGTATGTCGGTCGCCGAGTCCGCCTCCAAGGACCTCAAGCGGGTCCACCTGGAGCTGGGCGGCAAGGCGCCGGTCGTCGTCTTCGAGGACACCGACATCGCCAAGGCCGTCGAGGACATCTCCGTCGCGGGCTTCTTCAACGCCGGGCAGGACTGTACGGCCGCCACGCGCGTGCTGGTGCAGGAGGCCATCCACGACGAGTTCGTGGCGGCGCTGGCCAAGGCCGCCGCCGAGACGAAGACGGGTCAGCCGGACGACGAGGACGTGCTGTTCGGCCCGCTCAACAACCCGAACCAGCTCAAGCAGGTCTCCGGGTTCATCGAGCGGCTGCCCGCCCACGCCAAGGTCGAGGCCGGCGGTCACCAGGTCGGTGACAAGGGCTACTTCTACGCGCCGACCGTCGTGTCCGGGCTGAAGCAGGACGACGAGATCATCCAGAAGGAGGTCTTCGGGCCGGTCATCACCGTGCAGTCCTTCTCGGACGAGACGCAGGCCGTCGAGTGGGCGAACGGCGTCGAGTACGCGCTCGCGTCGTCGGTGTGGACCAAGGACCACGGGCGGGCGATGCGGATGTCCAAGGCGCTGGACTTCGGGTGCGTGTGGATCAACACGCACATCCCGCTGGTCGCGGAGATGCCGCACGGTGGGTTCAAGAAGTCCGGGTACGGCAAGGACCTTTCGGCGTACGGGTTCGATGACTACACGCGGATCAAGCACGTGATGACGTCCCTGGACGCGTAGTTCTGCGGCTGCGGGGGCGTATGTGCGGGTCGCGCCCCTGGGCATGCTGCAGCCCCGGACGGGTCAAGTGCCGTCCGGGGCTGTGGTGTTTCCGATCGACAACCTGTCCGTCGGGTGCCGTTCCGCTCGACGGGGCGTCCATTGCCCGGCCCTCGGTGGCGGCGGCATGCTGCGGCCATGGCCCTCCCACCGATGAACTCTCCGCTGTCCCGTCGGACCCTGCTGCGCACCCTCGGTATGGGCACCCTGCTCGGCGGGCTCGCCGGCTGCGGTGTGCGGCCCGCCTACGTGTCGGCCGGCGACCGCGCCGCCACCGATGTCTCCGCCACCGACAAGCGGCTCACCTGGGCGAACTGGCCGCTGTACATCGACACGGACGACGAGGACCAGACCCGGCGGCCCACGCTCGAGGCCTTCCAGAAGCGCACGGGCATCTCCGTCGACTACGTCGAGGAGATCAACGACAACGACGAGTTCTTCGGCAAGATCAGCCCCGCCCTGATGAACCACCAGCGCACCGGCCGCGATCTCATCGTCATCAGCGACTGGATGTGCGCCCGGTTCGTACGGCTGGGCTGGGTGCAGGAGTTGGACCGGGCGCACCAGCCGAACGTGACGAAGTACCTCGACCCGCTGCTGCGTTCACCGGCCTTCGACCCCGGACGGAAGTTCACCGTGCCGTGGCAGTCCGGCATCACCGGCATCGCGTACAACCGCCGCAGGCTCGGCCGCGAGATACGCCACGTCTCCGAACTGTGGGCGAGCGACCTCAAGGGCCGGGTCACGCTGCTCTCCGGTCTGGACGAGGCGTTCGCGCTGCTCATGCAGGGCAACGGCGTCGACATCACCCGATGGACGGCGGACGACTTCCACACCGTCTGCGACCAGGTCGACAAGCAGGTCCGCAAGGGCCAGATCCGCCGCTTCACCGGCAACGACTACATCAAGGACCTGTCCAGCGGCGACGTCCTGGCCTGCCAGGCGTACTCGGGCGACGTCATCCAGCTCCAGGCCGACGACCCCGACATCCGCTTCGTCGTCCCCGAGGAGGGCGCCGAGCTGTGGTCGGAGTCCCTGATGGTCCCCAACCTCGCCCGCCACAAGACCAACGCCGAGCGGCTGATCGACTACTACTACGAGCCCGAGGTCGCCGCCGAACTGGCCACGTGGGTCAACTACGTCTGCCCCGTCCCGGCAGCCCAGGACATCCTCGCGTCCTCCAAGGACGAGGACACGGCCGCGCTTGCCGAGGACCCGCTGATCTTCCCGGACGGGGCGATGCGCCGACGCCTGGCGATCGCGCGGGACATCACATCGCAGGAGCGGGTGGAGTTCGCGAAGCGGTGGAACGCGATCGCGGGGTTGTAGGCGGCCGGCTCCTCGCTGAGGGCGGCTTGCTCGTTCCTACGCGACCGTGAGCACGATCTTGCCCTGGATGTGCCCTCGGGCGGCGCGTTCGTGCGCCGCGCGGGCATCCGCCAGGGGGAACGTGCTGTCGATCGCGACGCGCACCGTGCCCGCGTCGAGCAGGCGGCCCAGTTCGGCGAGCTGCGCGCCGTTGGAGCGGACCTGGGTGATCGAGACCGTGACGCCCAGCTTCGCGGTCTCCTCCTCGTCGAAGTCCCCGGGGAACACGGGGAACTGGGAGCCGCCGCGCTTGAGTGTGTGCAGGAAGCGCCTGCTGTGGGGGCCGCCGACGGTGTCGAGGACGACGTCGATGTCGTGCACGAGTTCCTCGGGACGACTCGTCGTGTAGTCGATGAACCGGTCGGCGCCGAGTTCGCGCAGGAACGACTCGTGAGCGCCCGATGCCACCGCGATGACCTGTGCGCCCTTCCACTTCGCCAGCTGCAGCGCGAAGTGCCCCACGCCGCCCGCGGCGCCGTTGACGAGGACTGTCGTGCCGGCGTCGAGCGGTGCCGGGCGATGCCGTGCCTCCTGGAAGGGCGAGGGGTGGTCGTGTCCGAGCTCGATCAGGTACTGCCATGCGGTGAGCCCTGCCATGGGCGCCCCGGCGGCGTGCACGTGGTCGATGCCGGCCGGCTTGAGTGCGAGGTCCGACGCGCGTGCGGCCACGTACTCGGCGTATGCGCTGCCGTTGAAGCTGGGGAAGCGGAGGAGGCCGAAGACTTCGTCACCTACGGCGAAGGCGTCCACGTCCTCGGCGACGGCCTCGACGACGCCCGACACGTCCGTCCCCAAGATCGCCGGCAGGCTGAGCGTCGATTCCGTCCCGGGCATGCTGGTCAGCCCGCCGCGCACGTACCAGTCCGGAGGATTGACGCCGACCGCCGATACGCGGACGAGCACCTCGCCGGGCCCCGGCTCGGGCATCGGCACCTCGTCGTAACGCAGAACCTCAGGGCCTCCGTGCTCATGCAGCCGGACCGCCCTCATCGTGTCTGTCGACATCGTTTCTCCTGCCCATGCCCTGCGGGATACGCTTATCCGGATCAGTGATCCATGTAAATGGACCACTGATCCGAATATATGGACCGCTGATCCGGATAGTCAAGAGAGACAGATGCGAGCCGACGCCAGGAAGAACCGCGACCAGCTGCTCGCCGTCGCGGGCGCCGCCATCACCGAGCAAGGCGTCGACGTGTCCCTGCGCGACATCGCGCGCCGGGCCGATGTCGGACTCGCCACGCTGCTGCGGCACTTCCCGACGCGCGAGGCGCTGCTCGATGCCCTGCTCCGCACGAGCTTCGACGAACTGACGGCGAAGGCGGGCGAGTTCGAGACGTCGAGCTCGCCCGAAGACGCTCTCGCTTCGTGGCTGCGGGACTGCGTCGCGTGGACGACCGAATACCGGGGCGTGACCGTGCTGATGGCGGCCGCCATCGAAGACACCGAATCCGCACTCCACGCTTCGTGCGTCACCCTGCGCGCAGCCGGCGCGCGGCTCCTCGCCCGTGCCCAGGCGGCCGGCGTGGCGCGCGGCGACATCGACGGCGACGATCTGTTCGCGCTGATCGCCATGCTCGCGTGGCTCGGCGATCAACCCTCGCTCGCGCCACGCGCCGATCGGCTCTTCGGGGTCGTCGCGGGCGCGATTCTGAAGAGCCGGTGAGCGAGGGGGTCAGCTCGGCTCGGTCTGCTGAGGCGTCACTCGGCACTCGGGCTTGATCACAGCGTGGGTCCCCGGCGATGCACCGCAGTCCGCCCCACCGTCGCCGCCAGCTTCCGGAGGCGTCGCCAGTCCAGGCGGGGCGGGCGTTGCGGGATGCCGGGGCGTTTGCGGGGGACGCGGACGCGCAGGGCGCCGGCGTTGATGCGGCAGTGGACGGGAGCGGGCAGGACGAGGGCCTCGCCGTCGAGGCCGACCTCGATCTCCGGACGGTCGGCCTCGATGATCACCTCGGGGGCGGTGAGGATGGTGAGGCCGTCCGGCTCGGGGTCCAGGAGCAGGGCGGCGGCCTCGGCCGCGCTGTCCACCCTGATGCCGAGGACGCCCAGGACGGCGGCGTCGAGGCGGTCGCGGCGGCCGAACCCGAAGGGATCGCCCGTGCGGTAGGGGTTGTTGCTGACCAGCACGGCATGCGGAGCGCTGAGCGTCCGGCCCGCCGCACGAGCCGTCAGTGTCGGGCCCTGCTGGCGCGTGAGCAGGTCGGGCAGCAGCTCCAGGCTGGTGCCGATCTTGTCGTCGCGGTAGCCGGGGCTCTGCACGATGGCCGCGTACGCCCCGAAGGAAGCGTTGTTGACGAAGGGCCGGCCGCCCGCGTACCCGAGGTCGACGCGCAGCTCCACGCCGTCGGTGAGGGCGTCCAGGCAGGCCGCCGGGTCGTCGCGGTCGAGGCCGAGGTCCACGGCGAAGTGGTTGCGCGTGCCGGCGCTGATCACCAGGAACGGGATGTCGTAGGCGGCGGCGACGGCCGCGACCCGCGCCTGGGTGCCGTCGCCGCCCGCGACGCCCAGCAGGTCCGCCCCCTCGGCCACGGCCTTGCGGGCGAGGGCGGTGACGTCCTGGTGATGGTCCTCGTCGAGCAGGATGACGTGGGCGCCGAGCCGCTCGGCCTTCTCCTGGAGCGAGAAGCGGCCCACCTTCCCGCCGCCGGAGCGCGGGTTCATGATCAGATACGGCCGCCGCGGCGGCGGTGCCTTGCGCTCCCGCATCACCCGCACCCGGGAGCCCCCGGCGCCCCGCAGCGCGTGCCGACCGCTCCACACGGCCACCGTCCACAGGGCCACGGACACGAGCAGCGCCCAGAAGAGGGTGGCCGCGAACAGGGCGATGACCGCGGCCGGCACCGCCAGCGCCACGACGCCCGCCACCCAGCGCAGCGGCCCGCGCAGCGTCAGCGTCCACCACAACGCGACCGCGCTGAGCCCCAGGCCCGCCGCGCCGGCCACCAGCAGCAGGAGCCCGCCGACACCGCCGTAGGCGAGCGGCACGAGCACCGCGAGCCCCGCCGCGGCGAGCGCCGTCCGCGCCGCCCACCGCTGCTCCCGGTACGCCCGGTCACTCAGGTCCAGGCCCATGAGTCCTCCCTCGTCGGCGGACATCGTAGGGCCGGTCCGGCGCGAACCGCATGGTGGCGGTCGGTTCGGGCCCACGAGGGAAACCCCTTTTGAACGTGTTCAACTCCTGGCGTACGCTACCCCCATGAGCGACAGAGCCGCCCTGCTCAAGGGCATCCGCGTCTGGCTGGCCTTCTTCGTCGTCTGTCTGGTGCTCAGCGGCGCCACGGCCTTCCCCCTTGTCCACGAACTGCGCTGGACCGAGGACCTGTTGCGCAGCCTGTCCGTGCCGGAGCACCTCCCCGGCCTGATGGACTGGATCGAGCGCGTCCGGCGCGGGCTCGACACCGCCGACGCCGACCACCCCTTCCTCCTCTACGGCACGGACTGGCTGGCCTTCGCCCACCTCGTCATCGCGGTCGCCTTCTACGGGCCGTACCGCGACCCGGTGCGCAACATCTGGGTCGTCGAGTTCGGGATGATCGCCTGCGCGGGCATCATCCCGCTGGCTCTGATCTGCGGGCCCATCCGCGACATCCCCTTCTGGTGGACGGTCATCGACATGTCGTTCGGCGTCTTCGGGGTGATCCCGCTGTACGTCGTACGGAAGAAGATCAAGCGGCTGGAGGCACTGACGGCGCCGTCGGCACCTCCGGCCGCTGCCGCCGCCGTCAGCGGTTGAACGCGGGGAACGCGAATCGCCGGGCGATGGCCTCGCCGTCGCCGCGCGCGTCGGTCGAGTTGACGGAGTAGACCACGGTGCGGGACAGGTCACGGGTGGCCGCGACGACCGTGTGGTAGCCGGGGCGGGATCCCGTCTTGGCCCAGACCGTCCGGCCGTTCAGCTTGAACGGCGAGAACGGGGCGCCCATCGTGGCGTCGACCGCGTCCGGCACCGCGAACATCTCCGTCAGCTGCGGCTCGGGCACGACCCGCCCGCTGAACACGCCCACCAACAGCCGTTCGAGATCCGCGGTCGTCGAGATCATGTCGCCGGCCGCCCACCGGTCGGACATGTTCCAGTCGGTCACGTCGACCAGCTCGCCGTCGATCCGCTCGAACCCGCGGTTGTGGGGCCCGTGGATGCGGGGGTCGGGGCCTGCGGGGAACGACGTGTGCCGCATGCCGAGCGGCCGGAAGATCCGTACGGCCGCCTGGTGGGCGTACGAGTCGCCGGTGACCCTCTCGATCAGCATGGCCAGTACGGTGTAGTGGATGTTGCCGTAGACCTGCCGCTCGCCGGGCCTGTACTCGGGGTCCGGCCCCTTGGCGACGGACGAAGCGACGACTTCGGCGGGCGTCAGGGTCTCGAAGCGGTGCGGGTACATCTCCTCGGTGGTTTCCCCGAGCGACGCCCCCGGCCGCAGCCCGCTGGTGAAGTTCAGCAACTGCCGTACGGTGATGGGCGCGAAGTTCTTCGTGAGCAGGCCGGGCAGGTACTGCTGCACCGTGCCGTCGAGGGAGATCCGCCCCTCGGCGGCGAGTTGCAGCGCGAGCGCCGCGGTCACGATCTTCGTCGCCGAACCGGCCCGGAAGCGGGCGTTCTCGATCGCCGGCGCCCCGGTTCTCAGGTCGCGCACCCCGGCCGACCCGTGCCAACTCCCCTTGCCGCCCACCCGGATCAGCGCCGCCGTCGCCTCGTTGTCGGGCAGACCGGCGAGCGCGGCGCACAGGGCCTTGACGTCGGGGCCGTCCTTCGGAGCGGCCTCGATCGCCTGCGCGGAACAGGACGACGGGGGCGCGGGCCGCGCGGAGGCGGTCCCGGCGAGCGGCAGTGCGGTCAGGGTCAGGGTGAGCGCGGAGGTGACGAGGGCGGGAAACGGGCGTACGGGCATCTTCGGCTCCTGGGTCGGTGGGATGTCCGTGATCATCGTCGGGGCGGTGGGGCCCCGGCCGGATCGTCGGTGCGGAGGGGGTCGACCCTGACCGAGCCCGGAGCAACTGCCGCACAAAACAAGGGTGTTGCCGGGGATCGCCCCTACGGGCCCTCGCCCGCCGAAAAAGTGTTATCGCCCGGCACTTCACCGCGTCTCCACTACCCCAAGCGGAATGTGACCGTCGACATAGCCAACAGTGCTGGTCGGGCTGAGAAGGTGCGTGCGGGCAGCGCATGACCCGGGAGAGGACGTACGTGGACGAGGCAGCCGGCCGGCAGTGGCGCTCCACCATCGCGGCGGCGCAGGCCGGTGACCGGCAGGCGCTCGACGAGGTGGTCGAGGGCTGGCTGCCGCTGGTCTACAACGTGGTCGGGCGCGCCCTGAACGGCCATGCCGACGTCGACGACGTCGTCCAGGAGACCATGCTGCGCGCCGTCGACAACCTCGGCTCGCTGCGGGACCCGGACAGCTTCCGCTCCTGGCTCGTCGCCATCGCCATGCGGCAGATCCGGGACCGGGCCCGCCGCAGACAGCCCGCGCAACTCGACGAGTCCGCCGCGCACGAGGCCACCGACTTCGCCGAACTCACCGTGCTGCGGCTTCAGTTGGAGGGCCAGCGGCGCGAGGTCGCGCAGGCGGTGCGCTGGCTGGACGCGGAGGACCGGCAGCTGCTGTCGCTGTGGTGGCTGGAGGTCGCGGGCGAGCTGACCCGGCGCGAACTGGCCGCCGCGGCCGGAATCAGCCGACAGCACGCGGCGGTGCGTGTCCAGCGCCTGAAGGAGCGGCTGGAGACCGCCCGCGGCATCGTCCGCGCACTCGACGGCGCCTGCCCCGGCCTGCGCGAGCTGACCGCCCGCTTCAGCGGCCGCCCCGACTCGGTCTGGCGCAAGCGGCTCGCCCGGCACATCAGGGGCTGCGGCTACTGCGGCGACACCCGCGAGGCCGTCGTCCCCGCGGAACGCCTCCTCGTCGGCATCGCGCTCGTCCCCGTCCCCGTCGGCTTCACCCTCTCCCTGGCCCTCGGCGGCAAGACGGCGGTCGCGGCGACGGCGACCTCCGTCGGCTGGTCCGCCAAGGTGATGGCCGCCCTCACCCAGCCCGCCGTGGCGGTGACGGCCGGCGCGACGCTCGTCGCGGGCGGCGCCTACGTCGTGACGCAGCCGCCGGACAGCCCGCCGCGGGCGACGGCACCCACGGCATCGAGCACGGCCCGCCCGCCGTCGCCCACCCCGCCCGGGACACCGACGGCCACGCCCTCACGGTCCCCGTCGCCGTCACCGACGCGGAAGGCCGAGCTGTACGGCACGGTCGTCGACGCCATCGACCGGGCCCCGGACCCTAACGCCGAGCCCGCCGCCCTGCCGCACCGCCCCGAGTCCGGCGTCACCAGCACCTGGGGCGCGAAGGCCGTCATGCAGCACCGGGGCGAAGCGGTGACGCTCAGCGGCCGGGGCTATGTCCTGGTGCGCTGGCAGATCTCCCCGCAGTCGCGGCCCGGCGCGCTGGTCATGCCGACCTGGACCGGCCTCAAGGGCGAGCTGTTCCATGTCGCGTCCGGCGGCGGCCGCCGTATGGACGACACCACCGGACCCGACACCACCGGGATGGGCGGCCCCGCCACCGGCTACACGGTCCTGCCGGACGGCACCCAGCAGATGTGGCAGAACGAGTACTTCTACGTCGACGGCTCGGTCACCCTCCACCAGAACGAACGGGGCGCCGACTACGGCGTGATCGTCTTCCCGTCCACCTGGGAGGAGGCCGAGAAGGACGTACGGACCGGCCCCGACCAGGGAGTGATCCGCTACGGCCTGGTCCGCGACACCGGCAAGGACACCGCGCCGGTCCCGCAGTACGTCACCCGCGAGACACCCACCGACCCGGCGACGGTGGCACAACGCTCGCGCGTGTAGCGGCTAGACGCCGCGCAGGCCGAGGAGGACGTCGAGGCGGTTCGTGGTGATCGAGTCGACGCCGAGCTCCAGCAGGCGGCGCATGGAGCGCCGGGTGTCCGGGGTCCAGACGGAGAGCAGATGGCCGCCCCGGTGGACGCGCTCGGCGAGGGCGTGGTCGACCAGGCCGAAGCGGTAGTTGAGCCAGCGCGGGCGTACCGCGTCCAGCAGCGCGGGGCGCGGCGGCGCCAGCGTCGTCCAGGTCAGGGCGATCTCGGCGGCCTGGTCGGCGGCTCGTACGGCGAGCATGGCGGAGGCGTCCGCGCAGTAGTACACGCGGTCCTGGGCACCGCACTCGCGCACGACGTCGGCGATCCGGCGCGCGGCCCGCACATCGGGCGTGCCCGGCAGATCGAGCATCACCCGGCTGTCGTCGCACACCGCGAGTGCCTCCGCCAGCGTCGGCACCCCGCCCTCCGTCAGCCCCCGCACCTCGGCCGCCGACAGCGCGCGCAGCGGCCGGTCCTGCTCCCACAGCCGCTTCAGCGTCTCGTCGTGCAGCAGCACGGGCACGCCGTCCTTGGTGAGCCGTACGTCGACCTCCACCGCGTCCGCGCCCAGGGCGAGCGCGGAGCGCAGGGAGTCGAGGGTGTTCTCGCGGACGCGGTAGGGGTCGCCGCGGTGGGCCACGGCGGTCACGTTCTGCATGGGGCCATTCTGGTGGGGACGGGGGCCGGAGCGGAAAGGTGCGCGGGCGGGTCGGCTCAGGGCGCGAGCCACGCGGCCGTGTACGTGTCGATCTCGTCGGCGATCCGGGCCTTGCCGGGCTCGTCGAGGAAGGACGAGGTCACGGCGTTCTTGGCGAGCTCGGCCAGGCCACGCTCGTCGAGGTCGAGGAGGCGGGCGGCGACCGCGTACTCGTTGTTGAGGTCGGTGCCGAACATCGGCGGGTCGTCCGAGTTGATGGTGACGACGATCCCGGCCTTCGCGAACTCCTTGATCGGGTGCTCGTCGATCGTGCGGACCGCGCGGGTGGCGATGTTGGAGGTCGGGCACACCTCCAGCGGGATCCGGTGCTCGGCGAGGTGCGCGAGCAGCTTCGGGTCCTGCGCCGAGCTGGTGCCGTGCCCGATGCGCTCGGCGTGCAGATGGGTGAGGGCGTCCCAGACCGTCTCCGGGCCGGTCGTCTCACCGGCGTGCGGCACGGAGTGCAGCCCGGCGGCGACGGCCCGGTCGAAGTACGGCTTGAACTGCGGCCTCGGTACGCCGATCTCGGGCCCGCCGAGCCCGAAGGAGACCAGGCCCTCGGGGCGCACCCGGTCGTCGGTGGCGAGCCGCGCGGTCTCCTCGGCGGCCTCCAGACCCGCCTCGCCGGGAATGTCGAAGCACCAGCGCAGCACGGTTCCGAACTCGGCCTCGGCCGCCTTGCGGGCGTCCTCGATCGCCGCCATGAAGGCGCGCTCGTCGATGCCGCGACGGGTGGAGGAGAACGGCGTGATGGTCAGCTCGGCGTAGCGCACCTGCTGGCGGGCCAGGTCACGGGCCACCTCGTAGGTCAGCAGCCGTACGTCCTCCGGGGTGCGGATCAGGTCCACGACGGACAGGTACACCTCGATGAAGTGGGCGAAGTCCGTGAAGGTGAAGTAGTCCGCCAGGGCCTCCGGGTCGGTGGGGACCCTGGAGTCGGGGTGGCGGGCGGCGAGTTCCGCGACGATGCGGGGGGAGGCGGAGCCGACGTGGTGGACGTGCAGTTCGGCCTTGGGCAGTCCGGCGATGAAGGCGTGCAGATCGCGCGGGACGCGGGCGTCGACGAGATGGTCGGTCAAGGTTCCTCCCCGGGAACAGCGCCTGCCGGTGCGGTTCCTGGCCGGCGGGACGCGGTGATCGGCTGATCGGTGACTCGGGATCATCGTAGGCCGGGGCCGCGCCGGAAATGCCAGGGCCTTAGCATGACGGGACGTACGACAGAGGGGGTCCCGCGCATGTCCGACGACGCGCAGACGCCGGAAGCGCCGGAAGTATCGGGGGAGGCGGCCGCCGGGGGGTTCGTCTCGCCGGGTGGTGCCGGTGGGGCGACGGGGGCGACCTCGCTGGACAAGACGTCCGGGGACGGTCGGGGTGGTACGCCTCAGGCGGCCGGACCCGACTCCGTGGACCCCTGGGCGGCGGGGCCTGGGCCTGGGCACACCGTCGCCTCGAACGAGCCGCCGGCCTGGGCCGCGCCGTCCGTGCACGATCAGCGGACGGTCACGTCGATGCCCTCCGCGGGGCAGTTCGCCGAGCCACCGGGTCCGCCCAACCCGTTCGCGGCGCCGGGCCCCACGCACGCCGACCCCTTCGCGGCGCCGGGCCCCATGCACGCCGACCCCTTCGCGGCGCCGTACGCCGCGCACGGCGAGCCCGTCCCTCCGCCGCCGATGTCGCCCGACGGTCCTGGGCAGGTCCCGTACGGCTATCCGGCGCCCGGTCCCGGTTATTACGGCTGGCCCGGGATGCAGCCCATGCCCAGCAACGGCATGGGGACGGCCGGTCTGGTGCTCGGGATCATCTCCGCGGCGATCTTCTGTCTGTGGCCGCTCGCCATCATCCTGGGGGTGCTGGCGTTGATCTTCGGCGCGATCGGTCGTGCCAAGGCGCGGCGGGGCGAGGCGACGAACCCCGGCCAGGCCCTGGCCGGGATGATCTGCGGCGCGGCGGGCACGGTGCTCGGCTTCGGGATGCTGGCACTGGTGATCGCGACGGGCGTGTAGCGGCAAGGCCGGGGTTTCCTCGCCCCCGCCAGGGGGCTCTGCCCCCTGGACCCCCGCTCCTCAAACGCCGGAGGGGCTGATTCATAGGCGCGGCGGGGGCGAGAAAACCCCCTACACCCGCAGCCGCTCCCGCGCCTCCATCAACGCGAACCCCAGCAGATTCGGCCCCCGCCACCGCTCCGGATTCCCGGCCCCGTCATCCCCCGCCGCAAGCCCGATCCCCCACACCCGGTCCACCGGACTCGCCTCCACCAGCACCCGCTCCCCGGTCCCCAGCAAGAACGCCCCCAGCCCGGGATCCGCGGCGAACTTGTGGACCGACCCCTCGACGACGATCCGGAACCGCTCCCGCTCCCACACCGCGTCGTCGAACCCCCGCACGAGCCGCCCGGCCTTCTTCGCCAGCGAGGGATGCTCCGCGGCCAGCACCTGCCGCTCCGCCTCCGCGTCCCCGAACAGCCGGGCCTTCTCGGCCATCATCCAGTGCTCGGCGGTCGCGTAGGACACGCCGTCCACCGTGAACGGCGACGGCCACCACTGGCTGAGACAGCTCGCGCCCACCCGCCCGTCCGGCAGCGGCCGGTGTCCCCAGAAGTGCAGATACCTGACTCTCGCCCCCGAGCGGACGGCCTGGATCAGGACATCCCAAGAATCGATCTTCGCCATATGGCCGAGTCTGGCACGCACCACCGACATTCCGTCCTCGGTTTTCCAGGCCAACTCGACACCTGGTCGACAGATTCCGTCGCGTAACCAAAAGGCAACAACGGAATCACTTGTTGGAGTCCTTCTGCTCTGTCAGGATCGGCACTCAAATCGAGCCTGAGCCACGCCGGCCCCCTCGGGGGCACGGAGGGAGCGACATGCACAACCCGGGCACCGCCACCCCGGAACGATTCCCGGCGCAGGACCGCTTCGCGGACGGCGCGCAGTACATCGCGGGCCGTCCGGCGAAGGGGACCTCGGGGCGTACGCACGCCGTCGTAGACCCTGCCACAGGCGAGGAGGTGTACACGTACGACCTGGCCGGTACCGATGACGTCGATGCCGCGGTCGCCGCCGCCCGCGAGGCCTTCCCCGCCTGGGCCGCGGCCACCCCCGGCGAGCGCTCCGACGCACTGCACCGCTTCGCCGCGGTCGTCGCCGAACGCGCCGAGGACTTCGCCCGCGCGGAGTCCCTGCAGTGCGGCAAGCCGCTGAAGCTGACCCGGGAGTTCGACGTCCCGGGGACCATCGACAACATCGCCTTCTTCGCCGGAGCCGCCCGGCATCTGCAGGGTCAGTCCGCCGGTGAGTACTCCGGCGACCACACCTCGTACGTGCGCCGCGAACCCATCGGCGTCGTCGGCTCCATCGCCCCCTGGAACTACCCCCTCCAGATGGCCGCCTGGAAGATCCTCCCGGCGATCGCCGCGGGCAACACGATCGTGCTCAAGCCCGCCGAGCTCACCCCGCTCACCTCGCTCCTGTTCGCGCAGGCGGCCACCGACGCCGGAATCCCGGACGGTGTCATCAACATCATCACGGGCACCGGGAAGGAGGCCGGCGAGCACCTGGTCGGCCATCCCGACGTCGCCATGACCTCCTTCACCGGCTCCACCGCCGTCGGCAAGCGCGTCGCCGAGATCGCCACCGCGACCGTGAAGCGGATCCACCTGGAGCTCGGCGGCAAGGCGCCCTTCCTGGTCTTCGACGACGCCGACATCGAGGCCGCCGCCCACGGCGCCGTCGCGGGCTCGCTCATCAACACCGGGCAGGACTGCACGGCCGCCACGCGCGCGTACGTGCAGCGACCGCTGTACGACGCGTTCGTCGAGCGCACCGCCGCCCTGATGGAGAGCGTCCGGCTCGGTGATCCGTTCGCGCCGGGCACCGATCTCGGGCCGCTCATCTCCCACGTCCAGCGCGACCGGGTGGCCGGCTTCGTCGACCGTGCGCGTGCCTACGCGCGCGTGGTCACCGGCGGCGCCACGCCGAAGGGGGAGCTGGAGGACGGCGCGTACTATCTGCCCACGCTCGTCGCCGACGCCGCCCAGGACAGCGAGATCGTGCAGTCCGAGATCTTCGGTCCGGTACTGGTCGTTCTGCCGTTCGACAGCGACGATGACGGGATCCGGCTGGCCAACGACACCCCGTACGGTCTGGCCGCCTCCGCGTGGAGCCGGGACGTCTACCGGGCGAACCGGGCCACGCGCGAGATCAAGGCCGGGTGCGTGTGGGTCAACGACCACATCCCGATCATCAGCGAGATGCCGCACGGCGGCTACAAGGCGTCCGGCTTCGGCAAGGACATGTCCGCCTACTCCTTCGAGGAGTACACCCAGGTCAAACACGTCATGTTCGACAACACCGCGGTCGCCGCGAAGGACTGGCACCGCACCGTCTTCGGGGACCGATAGCCAGATCAGCGGGCACGGCCGCGCGTCCGACCCACGCCGGCCGTCCCCCCTCCCTCCCGAAAGGGCACCAAGCGCATGGAGCAGTACGAGCCCGACCGCCTGTCACCGGCCCAAGTGGCCGCCATGCGGCGCAGCCTCCGCAATGGCCGGGCGGCGATGACCCGCCGTTCCCTGCTGCGCGCCTCCGCGGGCGGCGCGCTCGCGCTGGGCGGACTGGGGACGCTCAGTGCCTGCGGGATCCCCGCGGCCGGCAAGACCGAGGGCGGCACGTCCTCCGAGGACCACTCGGCGAAGGAGAAGGAGATCTCCTTCTCCAACTGGACCGAGTACATGGACGTCGACGACAGCGGCAAGCACCACCCGACGCTGGAACAGTTCACCAAGCGGACCGGCATCAAGGTCAAGTACACCGAGGACATCAACGACAACAACGAGTTCTTCGGCAAGGTCAAGCCGCAGCTCGCGGCGGGCCAGGACACCGGGCGCGACATCATCGTGCTCACCGACTGGCTGGCCGGCCGTCTCATACGCCTCGGCTGGGCCCAGAAACTGGACCCGTCCAACCTGCCGCACGCCTTCGCCAACCTCTCGCAGCAGTTCCGCGATCCCGACTGGGACCCGGGGCGGGCGTACTCGTACCCCTGGCAGGGCATCTCGACCGTCATCGCCTACAACAAGAAGGCGCTCGACGGCGTCGAGGTGAAGACGGTCTCCGACCTGCTCGACAACCCCAAGCTCAAGGGCCGCGTCGGCTTCCTCACCGAGATGCGCGACACCATCGGGATGACCCTGCTCGACATGGGCAAGGACCCCGGCAAGTTCAGCGACGACGACTACGACGCGGCGATCGCCCGCCTGCAGAAGGCCGTCGACAACAAGCAGATCCGCCGCTTCACCGGCAACGACTACACCTCCGACCTCACCAGCGGCGACTTCGCGGCCTGTCTCGCCTGGGCCGGAGACGTGGTCCAGCTGAAGGCCGACAGCCCGGACATCGACTTCCTGATCCCGGACAGCGGCTACATGACGTCGAGCGACAACATGCTCGTCCCCAACAAGGCCCGTCACAAGACGAACGCCGAGCGGCTCATCGACTTCTACTACGAGCCGAAGCCCGCGGCCGAGCTCGCCGCCTACATCAACTACGTCTGTCCCGTGGACGGTGTGAAGGAAGAGCTGGCGAAGATCGACGAGGACGCGGCGAACAACCCGCTGATCCTCCCCGACAAGGCCATGCAGGCCCAGTCCCGCGCCTTCCGCTCACTGAGCTCGAAGGAAGAGACGGCATACGAAGAGAAGTTCGCGAAGCTCACAGGGGCGTGACCACACCATGACGAACGACACCAGCGGCGACGTCCGCCTCTCCGGCATCAGCAAGACCTACGGCTCCTTCACCGCCGTGCACCCGCTCGACCTGACCGTCCCGCAGGGCTCCTTCTTCGCCCTGCTCGGCGCCTCGGGCTGCGGCAAGACCACCACGCTGCGCATGATCGCCGGCCTGGAGGAGCCCAGCGGCGGCACCGTCCACCTCGGCGATCAGGACGTGACCGCGCTCCCGCCGTACAAGCGGCCGGTGAACACGGTCTTCCAGTCCTACGCCCTCTTCCCGCACCTCGACATCTTCGAGAACGTCGCCTTCGGCCTGCGCCGACGCGGCATCAAGAGCGTGAAGAAGCAGGTCGAGGACATGCTCGACCTCGTCCAGCTCGGCGAGCAGGCCCGCAAGAAGCCGCACCAGCTCTCGGGTGGCCAGCAGCAGCGCGTGGCCGTCGCCCGCGCGCTGATCAACCACCCCAAGGTGCTTCTCCTCGACGAGCCCCTCGGCGCCCTCGACCTCAAGCTGCGCCGCCAGATGCAGCTGGAGCTCAAGCGCATCCAGACCGAGGTCGGCATCACCTTCGTCCACGTCACGCACGACCAGGAGGAGGCCATGACGATGGCCGACACGGTCGCCGTGATGAACGCGGGCCGCGTCGAGCAGCTCGGCTCGCCGGCCGACCTGTACGAGAACCCGCGCACGACCTTCGTCGCCAACTTCCTCGGCACCTCCAACTTCATCGAGGCCGAGGTCGACTCCAAGAGCGGCGACGACATCGTGCTGAAGGCGGGCGGCGGCAAGCTGGTCCTCCCCGAGGAGCGGTGCAGCGCGCCCACGACGACCGGCGGCAAGGTGCTGGTCGGCGTACGCCCCGAGAAGATCTCCCTCACGCATGCCGACGAGGCGGGCGAGATACCCGAGGGCCGCAACCGCATCACCGGCAGGATCGCGGACTCCTCCTTCATCGGCGTCTCCACCCAGTACGTCGTCGACAGCCCCGTCTGCCCCGAGTTCGAGGTCTACGCCCAGAACATCGACCGCGACACCCGGCTCGTGCCCGGCGCCGAGGTCGTCCTGCACTGGAACCCGGCGCACACGTTCGGCCTGGACGCCTCGCAGTCCCTGCTTGCTGGGACGACGGGCTCCGCCGGCATCCAGGAAGAGGCGGCGGTCTGATGGCGACAGTCACCGAGGCGCCCCCGCCTCTCACCCCGACCGCCCCGGAGAAGAAGCCGCCCCGCAAGCGCGGCCGTCTGGTGCCGTACTGGCTCCTGCTGCCCGGCATCCTGTGGCTGGTCGTCTTCTTCGCGCTGCCGATGATCTACCAGGCCTCCACGTCCGTGCAGACGGGCTCCCTGGAGGAGGGCTACAAGGTCACCTGGCACTTCGCGACCTACTGGGACGCCCTGTCGGACTACTACCCGCAGTTCCTGCGCTCGGTGCTCTACGCCGGCTCGGCGACGATCCTGTGCCTGGTCCTCGGCTATCCGCTGGCGTACCTCATCGCCTTCCGCGCGGGCCGCTGGCGGAACCTGATCATGATCCTGGTGATCGCGCCGTTCTTCACCAGCTTCCTGATCCGCACGCTCGCCTGGAAGACGATCCTCGCGGACGGCGGCCCGGTCGTCGGCGCCCTCAACACGCTGCACGTCCTGGACGTCACCAGCTGGCTCGGGATGACCGAGGGCGACCGCGTGCTGGCCACGCCGCTCGCGGTGGTGTGCGGTCTGACGTACAACTTCCTGCCGTTCATGGTCCTGCCGCTCTACTCCTCGCTGGAGCGCATCGACCCACGGCTGCACGAGGCGGCGAACGACCTGTACGCCAGGCCGAGCACCACCTTCCGCAAGGTCACCTTCCCGCTGTCGATGCCGGGCGTGGTCTCCGGCACGCTGCTGACCTTCATTCCGGCGGCGGGTGACTACGTCAACGCGGACCTGCTGGGCTCCACCGACACCCGCATGGTCGGCAACGTCATCCAGACGCAGTTCCTGCGGATCCTGGACTATCCGACGGCCGCGGCCCTGTCCTTCATTCTCATGGCCGCCATCCTCGTCATGGTGACGCTCTACATCCGCAGGTCGGGAACGGAGGATCTGGTTTAAATGACCTTCGTCAACTGGCTCAAGCGCAATCTCGTAGTCATCGCGGGACTGGTGACGCTCGCTTATCTCCTGCTGCCGAACGTCGTAGTGACGGTCTTCTCCTTCAACAAACCGAAGGGGCGCTTCAATTACCAGTGGCAGGAGTTCTCCACGGCCGCCTGGCAGGACCCGTGCGGCGTCTCCGACCTGTGCGGCTCGCTGTCGGTCAGCCTCCAGATCGCGTTCTGGGCGACCCTCGGCGCCACGCTGCTGGGCACGATGATCGCCTTCGCGCTGGTCCGCTACCGGTTCCGCGCGCGGGGCGCCATCAACTCGCTGATCTTCCTGCCGATGGCGATGCCCGAGGTCGTCATGGCCGCCTCGCTGCTCACCCTGTTCCTCAACCTGGGTGCTCAGCTCGGCTTCTGGACGATCCTCATCGCGCACATCATGTTCTGCCTGAGTTTCGTCGTGACGGCGGTGAAGGCGCGTGTGATGTCGATGGATCCACGGCTGGAGCAGGCCGCGCAGGATCTGTACGCGGGCCCGTTCCAGACCTTCGTCCGGGTCACCCTGCCGATCGCCGCCCCCGGCATCGCGGCCGGCGCGATGCTCGCCTTCGCGCTGTCCTTCGACGATTTCATCATCACCAATTTCAACGCGGGCTCCACCGTCACCTTCCCGATGTTCGTCTGGGGCTCGGCCCAGCGCGGAACGCCCGTTCAGATCAATGTCATCGGTACGGCCATGTTCATCATCGCCGTACTGTTCGTCCTGGCCTCCATGGCCATCGGAAACCGCCGCAAGAAGCAAAAGGCATAAGCACCTGTAGGGAGTTGAAATCATGGCCCCAAGCGCCATGAGTTCTGGCAATCACTGGACGAAATCCCTTTCCGACGCCCAGCCGGTCCCGTACTGGCTGGACGACCCCGGCCGACCCCACCCCGAACCCGCGCTCACCACCGCCGAGACCTGCGATCTGCTGGTCGTCGGCGGCGGCTACAGCGGACTGTGGACCGCGCTCATCGCCAAGGAGCGCGACCCCCAGCGGGATGTCGTCCTGGTCGAAGGCCGCGAGGTGGGCTGGGCCGCCTCGGGCCGCAACGGCGGCTTCTGCGCCGCTTCGCTCACCCACGGTCTGCCCAACGGACTCACCCGCTGGCCGGACGAGATCCATCAGCTGGAGGAGCTGGGCGCCCGCAACCTCGACGAGATCGAGAGGGCGGTCGCCCGCTACTCCCTGGACTGCGACTTCGAGCGCACCGGCGAGATCGACGTCGCCACCGAGACGTACCAGCCGCGGGAACTGCGCGACTGGTACGAGGAGTTGAGGGACAAGGGCCTCGCCGAGGGCATCGAGTTCCTGGACACCGAAGCGGTACGGGCACAAGTCGACTCACCGACATTCCAGGCGGGTCTGTACGACCGCCGGGGCGTCGCCATGGTCAACCCGGCCAAGCTGGTGTGGGGCCTGAAGCAGGCGTGCCTGGACCTCGGTGTCCGCGTCTACGAGCACACCCCCGCCCTGACCCTGAAGCCGTACGGCGCGGGGATGGCCGTACGCACTCCGTACGGCTCGGTCCGCGCCCGCAAGGTCGCGCTCGGCACGAACATCTTCCCGAACCTGGTCAAGCGGGTGCGCGCCTACACCGTCCCGGTCTACGACTACGCCCTGATGACCGAGCCGCTCACCGAGGACCAGCTCGCCTCGATCGGCTGGAAGAACCGCCAGGGCCTCGGCGACTCGGCGAACCAGTTCCACTACTTCCGCCTCTCCGCCGACAACCGCGTCCTGTGGGGCGGCTACGACGCCGTCTACCCGTACGGCGGCCGGGTGCGCGCCGAGTACGACGACCGCCCGGAGACGTACGCCAAGCTCGCCGGGCACTTCTTCACCTGCTTCCCGCAGCTGGAGGGCACCCGCTTCACGCACGCGTGGGGCGGCGCGATCGACACCTGCTCGCGCTTCTCGGCGTTCTTCGGCACGGCCCATCAGGGCAAGGTGGCGTACGCGGCGGGCTTCACGGGGCTCGGCGTCGGCGCGACCCGGTTCGGCGCGGACGTGATGCTGGACCTGCTGGCGGGGGAGCAGACTGAGCGCACGCAGCTCGAAATGGTCCGCAAGAAGCCGCTGCCCTTCCCGCCCGAGCCCTTCGCCTGGACCGGCATCGCCCTCACGAAGTGGTCGCTGGCCCGCGCGGACGCGCACGGCGGGCGGCGCAATCTGTGGCTGAAGGCGATGGACCGGCTGGGCCTGGGCTTCGACAGCTGATGTGACCCAGATCACTCTGAATTCATCTCGCGAACCCGCGTAATGCAAGCCGGGCGACCTCCCTCTCCCTCGTGACGCGACCAGCGTCCACGAAGAAAAGAGGGAGGTCACCGTCATGACAGGGGCGAAAACGGCGGTCGAGTGGCTGGCGTCCGTGGCTCCGAACCCCGAGGCCTGCCGCTGGGAGTGGGAGCGCAATCCCCTCGGGGTCACGCTGCTGCCGGCCGGCAAGGCCTGGGACGTACTCATCCTGCCGGGCGAGCTCGGCTATCCGACCCTCGATGTGCTCACCCGCATCATCGACCAACTGGGCCCGGTCCTGGTCGACTTCGGCGACTCGCGCATGGGCTTCTTCGTGCCGCCCGGCACGGCCGCCCGCTGGCTCGGCACCGGCATCCGTACGGCCGGGGCCGGCACCTGGATCGTCGTTCCCTACCCGGGCCGCTCCACCGGCGGTATCCGCTGGCTCGTCCCACCGGACGGCACCGGCACCCTCGTCGACCCGGCACTCCTCGAACTGGCCATGCACGAGGCGGCGGCGGGTCTCGCCGACTCTTGACAGAAGGATTGGTCTGGACCAAGTTGTGTGCGGCTCCACCCTCCCTTTCCCCCATGCCCGGAGGCACTTGTGGATCGCTTCAGACCTCTGGCCCTCCTGACGGCCGCGGCACTGACCCTGTCCGGCGTCACCGCACTCTCGTCGGCCGCCCGTGCGGCCGACGCGGACCTCGCCCGCAACGGCGGCTTCGAGTCCGGCCTCGACGCCTGGACCTGCACGGCCGGTACGACGGTCAACTCACCTGTGCGCAGCGGAAGTTCCGCACTCCAGGCCACCCCGGCCGGCAGCGACAACGCCCGGTGCGCACAGACCGTCACCGTGAAGCCGGACTCCCAGTACACCCTGTCCGGATACGTCCGCGGCTCGTACGTCTATCTCGGCGCGAGCGGAACCGGCACCACCGACGTCTCCGCCTGGACCCAGTCCGCCCCCTCCTGGCAGCAGCTCACGACGACCTTCCGCACCGGCCCCTCCACCACCCGCGTCACCCTCTACACCCACGGCTGGTACGGCACCGGGGCCTACCACGCCGACGACATATCCCTCGTCGGCCCCGGCGTGGACGCCGGCCAGCCGCCCGCCGCGCCGACCGGCCTGAAGACGGGTGCGACCACCTCGTCCAGCGTCGCCCTGTCCTGGTCGGCGGTCACCGGCGCGACGGGCTACGCCGTCTACCGCGACGGCGCCAAAGTCCAGACGGTGACCGGCACTTCGGCCACGGTCGCCGGGCTCTCGCCCTCCACGGCCTACAACTTCCAGGTCGCCGCGGTGAACGACGCGGGCGAGTCGGCGAAGTCGGCCACGGTGACCGCGACGACGACCGCGGGCACCGGCACCCCCGTGGAACTCCCGGCCCACGCCCTGGTCGGCTACCTCCACGCGAGCTTCGCCAACGGCTCGGGCTACACCCGCATGGCCGACGTCCCCGACAGCTGGGACGTCATCGACCTGGCCTTCGGCGAGCCCACCTCGGTCACCTCGGGCGACATCCGCTTCGAGCGCTGCCCGGTGACGGAGTGCCCGAACGTGGAGTCCGACGCCGACTTCAAGGCGGCCATCAAGGCCAAGCAGGCGGCCGGCAAGAAGGTGCTGATCTCGATCGGCGGCCAGAACGGCCAGGTGCAGCTGACCAGCACGGCGGCGCGGGACACCTTCGTGACGTCGGTCTCGAAGATCATCGACGAGTACGGCCTCGACGGCCTGGACATCGACTTCGAGGGCCATTCGCTGTCCCTGAACGCCGACGACACGGACTTCAAGAACCCGAAGACACCGGTGATCGTCAACCTCATCTCGGCCGTGAAGACCCTGAAGGCGAAGTACGGCGACGACTTCGTGCTGACGATGGCCCCGGAGACCTTCTTCGTCCAACTCGGCTACCAGTACTACGGCACCGGCCAGTGGGGCGGCCAGGACCCGAGGGCGGGGGCGTACCTCCCGGTCATCCACGCTCTGCGCGACGACCTGACGCTCCTGCACGTCCAGGACTACAACTCGGGCCCGATCATGGGCCTCGACAACCAGTACCACTCCATGGGCGGCGCCGACTTCCACATCGCCATGACCGACATGCTGCTGACCGGCTTCCCGGTGGCGGGCAACGCGAGCAACGTCTTCCCGCCCCTGCGCCCCGAACAGGTCGCCATCGGCATGCCGGCGTCGACCAATGCGGGCAACGGCCACGTCCCCCCGGCCGAGGTCACCAAGACCCTGGACTGCCTCACCAAGAAGACGAACTGCGGCTCGTACGCCACGCACGGCACCTGGCCGGCGCTGCGCGGCCTGATGACGTGGTCGATCAACTGGGACCGCTACTCGAACTGGGAGTTCCAGCGGACGTTCGACGGCTATTTCGGCTGAGGAACAGCCACAGCAGCGACAGGAGCACCGTGCACAGGCACCAACTGGCCACGACGTCCAGTGGCCAGTGGTAGCCGCGCCGGACCAGGCCGAAGCCGACGCCGAGATTGAGGGCGGCGCACACGGCGAGAAGAGTGCGGCGGGCGAGTGCGGAGCGCAGCCAGGGGAGGAGGAGCAGGGCGGCGGCGCCGTACGCGACGGCGGCCGTGGCCGTGTGCCCCGACGGGTAGTAGCCCGTCGCGGGCGGCACGGCCGGGGTACCCGGCCGGTCGGTCAGTTCCTTGAGGGGGACGATCAGGGCCGGCACCAGGGCCATCAGAACGGCCGCGGCGGCGGCCGGCCACCACCAGTGGTCTGTACCAGTACGGCGATGCCGCCAGGTGACGTACAGCAGGACGACCGCCATCACCGGCACCGCGACCGGGATATTGCCCAGGTCGGCGAGGAGCTCGGAGAGGCGGTCGGGGTGGATCAGGGCCCGGCTGGCCGCCTCGTCGAGGTCGACCAGCGGGCCGTCGGCCACCACCTGCCAGGTGATGAGCGCGAAGAGAAGGGCCACAAGCCCGAGAAGAAGGAAGAGGGAGGTCGGCCGCCCCGGAACAGGGGGGGTGGTTCCGAGGCGGCCGTCCGGATCGGAAGGTCGCGCGCCCCGGGGGGTTTGGGGCGGGCGACTGTCCGATCGGTGAGGAGATCCGGAGCCGGAAGCTCCGGGTGTGTGCGCGAGGGCACGACCAGGTCGAAGCTGGGGAGGCCACGGCCTGATGTCGCCCAGAGTCCCCTCTGGGCGGGGTGTATCTCTCATCTGGTTAGAACCTACGACAGGGCGAAGGCGTTAGACAGACGGAATCGCGTCCTGACATCCACCTCGCACACCTTCTTCACACGCTCTGACTACGGCCGCCCCAGCCCCGGAATCAACGGAGTTGTCAGGGCCGGGGCGCATGGGGTTCCCGGGGTGGGAACCCCGTCTCCCACCAGTGGTTTCGCTGTGACCTCAGATGCGGGTGAAGGCCTGCTCGATGATGTCGAGGCCCTCGTTCAGCAGGTCCTCGCCGATGACCAGCGGGGGCAGGAAGCGCAGCACGTTGCCGTAAGTGCCACAGGTCAGGACCAGCAGGCCCTCGGCGTGGCAGGCCTTGGCCAGCGCGCCGGTCGCCTCCGGGTTCGGCTCCTTGGTGGCGCGGTCCTTGACCAGCTCGATGGCGATCATGGCGCCACGGCCGCGGATGTCGCCGATGATGTCGAACTTCTCGGCCATCGCGGTGAGGCGGGCCTTCATCGTGGCCTCGATCGCCTTCGCCCTGGCGTTGAGGTCGAGCTCCTTCATCGTCTCGATGGAGCCGAGCGCACCGGCGCAGGCGACCGGGTTGCCGCCGTAGGTGCCGCCCAGGCCACCCGCGTGCGCGGCGTCCATGATCTCGGCGCGGCCGGTCACGGCGGCGAGCGGGAGGCCACCGGCGATGCCCTTGGCGGTGGTGATCAGGTCCGGGACGATGCCCTCGTCCTCGCAGGCGAACCACTGGCCGGTGCGGCAGAAGCCGGACTGGATCTCGTCCGCGACGAAGACGATGCCGTTGTCCGAGGCGAACTTGCTGAGCGCCGGCAGGAAGCCCTTCGCCGGCTCGATGAAGCCGCCCTCGCCGAGCACCGGCTCGATGATGATCGCGGCGACGTTGTCCGGGCCGACCTGCTTGGTGATCTGGTCGATGGCCTGCGCGGCGGCCTCGGGGCCGGCGTTGTCCGCACCGGTCGGCCAGCGGTAGCCGTAGGCCACGGGCACCCGGTAGACCTCGGGCGCGAACGGGCCGAAGCCGTGCTTGTACGGCATGTTCTTCGCGGTCAGCGCCATGGTCAGGTTCGTACGGCCGTGGTAGCCGTGGTCGAAGACGACGACGGCCTGACGCTTGGTGTACGCACGGGCGATCTTGACGGCGTTCTCGACGGCCTCGGCGCCGGAGTTGAACAGCGCGGACTTCTTGGCGTGGTCACCGGGCGTCAGCTCGGCGAGGGCCTCGGCGACCTCGACGTACCCCTCGTACGGCGTGACCATGAAACAGGTGTGGGTGAAGTCCGCGAGCTGGGCCGACGCCCGGCGTACGACGGCCTCGGCGGAGGCCCCGACGGAGGTCACGGCGATGCCCGAACCGAAGTCGATCAGCCGGTTGCCGTCGACGTCCTCGATGATGCCGCCGCCCGCGCGCGCGGTGAACACGGGCAGCACGGAGCCCACGCCCTGCGCGACCGCGGCGGTACGGCGGGCCTGCAACTCCTGTGACTTCGGACCGGGGATGGCGGTGACGACGCGGCGCTCCTGCGGAACTGCACTCATGAGGGGCTCCTGGGGGTTTTGCTGAAGCTTGTCTTGTTCTTCTCTTCTTTTCTCGCAGGCTAGGGCGGGGAGTGGGGGGTGGGCATGCTCCATGTGGGCGTTGTCGGGAGCGTCGGTTGTCCGTGGTGGACATGGCGTTCGCGAAGACACCCGGCCGTGTAAGCGGTGAACTCCCCATCGGAGGGCACTAGATTGGCTCGCTGACGGTGGACGGAACGGCTGGTCAGGGGGCAAGGGCGATGGACAGCGACGGGACGCACGACGCGCGGGGCACGCACGCGAACCCTGTGCCGCGTCCGGCGGTGCCTCCGGACGCGCCCGCGGTGCCGCCGCGGCCGGCGTGGGAACCGGGGGAGCCGAGGCGGCAGGAGAGCGGCCAGGGCGAGGCGGTCGCCGCCTGGCTCGACGAATCCCGACCCGAGGCCGGGACCGGCATCTGGCGCTTCGGTTACCGCATGCCGAAGGCGGGCCCGAACGGGGAGCGGCTCGCTCCCGTGACCGTCATCGGCATGTTGATCCCGCTCGCCGTGGCGCTCGTCGTGTGGTCCTTCTGGCGGCGCGGCGCGATCCCGTACCAGTACACCTTCCTGCGGTTGTTCACCCCGGACGATTGGTGGTGGGGCGGCACGCTCGCCTCGCCCAAGCGGCTGGAGGACCAGTCGATCCAGTACCCGGGCGTGGAGGCGCTGCAGGTCTACAACGGGCTCTTCTTCGCCCTGCTCGTCTACGCCGTGGGCCGGCTGGGTGGCTGGCCGGCCGTCGTCCGCCACGTGCTGGTCCGCAGGCCCCAGCCCGCCCGCGCCCTGCTCGCCGCACTCGTCGGCCTGGTCACCCTCAGCTTCGTGTTCCCGGACGCCTTCCCCGGCGTCGGCTGGGACGCCCTGCCGATCGTGAACCCGCTGTTCTCGCTGATCGCGCTGATCAGCGACGGGTACGGGATCTACGAGTCGCCGTGGGCGACGGACGCGCTCTACGCCCTCATCACCCTTGCGGTCCTGTGGCCCTTCGCCAGGCTCGGCGGCTGGTGGTCCCTGGCCCGGAGCCGGCTCGCCGCCCGCGGCCGCGCCGCACGGGAAGAGGACGCGTCGTCGGTGGCCGAGCAGTCCCGCGCCCGCTGGCCCGAGCTGCGGGAGGCCGGACAGCACCAGGCGGCCGAGGTGCTCACCGCCGAGGTGCTCGCCGGGCGGATGAACGACGTCGACTGTGCGCGGGTCGAACACGGCTGGGTCCGGGCCCGGCGCCAGGGTCGGCTCGCCGTCTTCACGGACACGGTGCTGCGCCAGGGTGGCGCGGCGTTCACGCATCCCTCCGGCGCCCGGGACCTGCACGGCCGCGCCGCCCGGCACGACCTGCTCACCGGACAGGTGCGCATCGGAAAGTGGGCGGCCGCCGAGCGCGCGCCGCTGGCCTACGGCGGCGTGGGCGCGGCCCTCGGGCGCGAGACGCTGGGCACCTCGATGCTGGTGGTGGGGCCGTCGGGCGCCGGGAAGACCCGGCATGTGATCGCCCCGGTCGTCGAGTCCCTCGCGCTCCAGGCGCTCACCGGCAGCTGCGCGGTCGTCGTGGTCTCCAGCGCGGGCACACCCGTCGGGTCGGACTCGTCGTACGACGTCGTGGTGCGCGTCGGCGACCCCGCCTCCGTGCACGACCTCGACCCGTACGCCGACTCCGACGACCCCGACGAGGCGGCCGGATTCCTCGCCGAGGCCCTGGCCGGGGACCTCGACACCGTCGGCGCCGAGCGTGCGGCCACCGCGCTCGCCCAGCTCCTGGGCCCCTACCGTGCCGCCCACGGGCGCTTCCCCGCCCTGCCCGTCCTGCGGGAACTGCTGGAAGGGCACCCGACGGCCCTCGCCGACCTGCGCCGGCGGCTCGCCGACGACCGGCACACGGCGATGCGCCGCGAACTGGAGGCCCGTGCCCGGCAGACCGGCACCTCCGGCGACCCCGGTCCCGCGCTCGCCGACCGGCTCGCCCTGCTGGACCGGCCCGCGTTCGCCGACTTCTTCGGCTCGGGCGGCGACACGATCCGCCCGTTCTCGCTGCGTGCCGTCGCCCACCACCCGCTGCGCGTCCGCATCGACCTGCCCGAGCACGGACACGAACAGGCATCCCGCCTGATCGCCCGGCTGGTGCTGGCCCAGTTCGCGGGCGTTGCGCGCGAAGCCTCACGCGACCACTTCGTCAGCCTGGTCCTGGACGATGCCACCGGCACCGTCACCCCCACGTCGGTGCGGCGGATCCAGCGGCTGCGGTCGCAGAACGCCGGTGTCGTGCTCGCCCTGCGCACGGTCTCCGACGTGCCGGAGCCCCTGCACGGGCCGCTGTACGGAGCGGTCGGCTGCCGGATGGCGCTGGCCGGGGTGACGACCTGGGACGGCAGCCGGTTCGCCGACGCCTGGGGCACCGAGTGGGTCGAGACCAAGGACGTCGCCCGGCACACCGTCTTCGCCGACCAGCCGATGACCCGGGCCATGCACGCCCTGCGCAAGCTGGTGACCGGCAAGGCCGTGACGACGGAGGCGGTGACCGTGCGCCAGGTCGAGCGGGAGCGGTGGTCGGCGTCCGACCTCGCGCACGGGGTGCCGCCGGGTCACGCGGTGCTGTCGCTCACCAGCGTCGAGGGCGAACACGCGCCGCCCTTGCTGGTGGATCTGCGGGGCTGACCTCGGCATACGGGTGTGCGGCCACGCGGCGACCATACGGTGAGGCAGAATCGACACAGGTCGTTCATACATGGCGGCCAAAAGATCACAGAGATCACACCGACTTGAAGGCCTCATGCCCCCCACGCTCTCCTCGCTCGTCCACCACTCCGCGCTGAAGCTGACCGTGCGGGCGGGCGAGGACCGCCTGGACGTGCCCGTGCGCTGGGCGCATGCCAGCGAACTCACCGACCCCGTGCCCTACATGGAGGGCGGGGAGCTGCTGCTGATCACCGCGCTGAAGCTGGACGCCGAGAACCCCGAGGCGATGCGGCGCTATGTGCGGCGCCTGGCGGGCGCGGGAGTGGTGGGGCTCGGCTTCGCGGTCGGCGTCAACTACGAGGACATCCCCGAGGCCCTGGTCGACGCGGCGGCCGAGGAGGACCTGCCGCTGCTGGAGGTGCCGCGCCGCACGCCCTTCCTCGCCATCAGCAAGGCAGTGTCGGCGGCCATCGCGGCGGATCAGTACCGGGCGGTGACGGCGGGGTTCGCGGCGCAGCGGGAGCTGACCAAGCAGGCGCTGACCGACGGGCCGGAAGGCCTGCTGGCCGGGCTGGCCTCGCAGGTGGACGGCTGGGCGGCGCTGTACGACGCCTCCGGTGCCGTCGTCGCGACCGCGCCCGAGTGGGCCGGGCGGCGGGCGGCACGGCTCACGGCGGACGTGGAGCGGCTGCGGGAGCGGCCCGCGCCGGCGTCGTCCGTGGTGGGCGGGCCGGAGAACGAGGACCGGGTCGAACTGCACACCCTCGGCACGGGCCGTCGGCCCAAAGCGGCCCTGGCCGTGGGAACGGCGGCCGCGCTCGGCACGGCGGAGCGGTACGCCGTCCACTCGGCCATCGCGCTGCTGACGCTGACGACCGAGCGCTCACGGTCCCTCCAGGCGGCCGAACAGCGGGTCGGCGCCGCTGTGCTGCGGATGCTGCTCGCCGGGCAGCCGGACCATGCGCGGGCCGTGGCCGGGGGCCTGTACGGAGGGCTCCTGGACGCGCCGTTCCGGGTGATCGTCGCCGAGTCGGCGTCGGTGTCGGCGGCACGGGTCGTGGACTCCGGGACGCGGGTGCCGGTCAACAAGGCGACCGCCGCGGTGCTGGTCGCCGCCTCCGAGGCGAACGGCGATCCCCTGGGCGCGCTCACCGAGATCGTCGAGTCCGCGGCGGCCCGCGCCGGGGAGGCGGTGCTGGTGGTGCCGGAGGGGGAGGGGGAGACGGCGCGACTGGTGGTGCTCGCGGCGGACGGGGGTGCGGCGGTCTCGGCGTGCGCGGAGTACGCGGCGGCGCTGGAGGCGGCGCGCGTGGGGGACGTACCGGAGCAGCCAGTGGGAGCCGACGAGGACGAGCTGGTCGTCGGGCTGTCGGCGCCGGCCGGGCCCATCGCCGCCGCATCGGCGTACAAGCAGGCCCAGCAGGCGCTGTCGGTGGCCCGGCGGCGCGGGCGGGTCTTCGTGGAGCACGAGCAGCTGGCCGCGGGGTCGGTGCTGCCGCTGCTCGCGGACGACGCGGTGAAGGCGTTCGCCGACGGGCTGCTGCGGGCCCTGCACGAGCACGACGCGACGGGGCGCGGGGACCTGGTGGCCTCGCTGCGGGCGTGGCTGTCCCGGCACGGCCAGTGGGACGCGGCGGCCGCGGATCTCGGGGTGCACCGGCATACGCTGCGCTACCGGATGCGGCGGGTCGAGGAGATCCTCGGGCGGTCGCTGGACGACGCGGATGTGCGGATGGAGCTCTGGCTGGCCCTGAAGGCGACGTCGCCCGAGGAGATGGGCTGAGAGGCACGGGGCCTGCCTCCGCTGCGCCAATCCGTCGAACCCCGGCTCCCCACCACTACACCCCGGACAAACGCCCCTCCGCCCCCACGCCCCTACCGTGGACCACGACACACAGGACACCCCTACGCGGAAGGGCCGGGAATTCATATGACTTCCACCCACGCCTTCTGGCTCGCCGGCCGCCAGGTCAGCGGCGAGGACAGCTTTGATGTGACCTCCCCGTGGGACGGGCGGGTCGTCGGCAAGGTCAGCGTGCCGACCGACGCGCAGATCGAGGAGGCCGTGGCCGCCGCGTACGCCGTCCGGGACGAGTTCGCCGCGACCCCGGCCCATGTGCGCGCCGCCGCCCTCGACCACGTCAGCCGGCGGCTCGTCGAGCGCACCGAGGAGATCGCGCGGCTGATCTCCGCCGAGAACGGCAAGCCCATGAAGTGGGCCCGGGGTGAGGTCGGCCGTGCCGTGTCCGTGTTCCGGTTCGCGGCCGAGGAGGCCCGGCGGTTCAACGGCGGCGAGGCCCAGCGGCTCGACACCGACCTCGGCGGTCAGGGGCGGCTCGCCTTCACCCGCCGCTTCCCCAAGGGCGTCGTCCTCGGCATCGCGCCGTTCAACTTCCCGCTGAACCTGTGCGCCCACAAGATCGCCCCGGCCGTCGCCGCCGGCGCGCCGATCATCCTGAAGCCGGCCCCGGCCACCCCGCTGTCCGGCCTGATCATCGGTGACCTGCTCGCCGAGACCGAGCTTCCGGCCGGTTCCTGGAGCATCCTCCCGGTCCCGAACGACCGCATGCCCGCCCTCGTCCAGGACGAGCGCCTGCCGGTCATCTCCTTCACCGGCTCCGAGAAGGTCGGCTACGCGATCATGGACTCGGTGCCGCGCAAGCACTGCACCCTGGAGCTCGGCGGCAACGGCGCGGCGGTCGTGCTCGCCGACTTCGCCTCCGACGAGGACCTCGACTGGGCCGCGACCCGCATCGCGACCTTCTCCAACTACCAGGGCGGCCAGTCCTGCATCTCCGTGCAGCGGGTGATCGCGGACGCGTCCGTGTACGACCGGCTGCTGCCGCGCCTCGTCGCCGCCGTCGAGGCCCAGGTCACCGGCGACCCGAGCGATGACGCCACCGAGGTCGGACCGCTGGTCAGCGAGGACGCCGCCAAGCGCGTCGAGACGTGGGTGGACGAGGCGGTCGCCGCCGGCGCCGCCCTCCTCGCCGGCGGCAAGCGCGACGGTGCCTCCTACGCGCCGACCGTCCTCGCCGACGTGCCGGCCGACGTCACGATCGCCTGCGAGGAGGTCTTCGGACCCGTCCTCACGGTGCACAAGGTCGACGGGGAGGCCGCCGCCTTCGCCGCCGTCAACGACTCCAAGTACGGCCTGCAGGCAGGTGTGTTCACCCACGACCTGCAGACCGCCTTCCGTGCCCACCGGGCTCTGGAGGTCGGCGGTGTCGTCGTCGGCGACGTCCCGTCCTACCGCGCCGACCAGATGCCGTACGGCGGCGTCAAGCAGTCCGGCGTCGGCCGTGAGGGTGTGAAGTTCGCGATGGACGACTACACCTACGAGCGCGTGATGGTCCTCACCGGCCTGGCACTCTAGCTCATGGGAACCATTTTCATATAGAGTTCCCGAAGGGGCCCGGCACCGATGCCTTCCGGTGCCGGGCCCCTTCTTTGCGTCGGCCTGGTCCGGACCCTCAACCGGAGAAGCCGACGTGCGCGAGCCGCAGTGGGCCGCGCAGTCCGATCTGGACGTCGCGCACGCCCTCGGCGATGATCTCGGCGGTCAGCGTCGAGTAGGCGTACCGGTCCGCGCCCTCGGGCGCCCGGAACGTGAGGGCGGCCAGCACCGGGCCCCCCTCCAGCGACACCTCGACCACACCGTCACCGGACGCCGTCACCGTCACCTCCGTGACGCCGCCCGCGAAGTCGCAGTCCCGGTAGACCAGTTCGCCCGTCCTGCCCTGGGCCGCCGTCACCGCATCGCCCGACGTCTTCGTCCGGTCGACGATCGCGACGCCGCACTGGTCGTCGAAGTCGGCCGCCGCCAGGCCGTGCCGGAGGACGGGGCGCGGCGTCGCGGGCTCGCCGTCGAGGAGCACGGTCGTCCGCAGCCGGACGTCCTCGCTGGAGGCGCCGGCCAGCACCTCGTACGGGCCGGGCTCGCGGCGCCATCCGCCCCGTGTCACGTCCCAGAAGTCGAAGGCGGCCAGGGGGACTTCGAAGGTCAGCTCCCGGCGCTCGCCGGGCTCCAGCCGCACCCGGCTGTGCGCCTGCAGTTCGCGCCGCGGGCGCGGCACCGCCGGGTCCACGGCGCGGGAGTAGAGCTGGGCCACCTCGTCGGCCGCCATGTCGCCGGTGTTCGTGACCGTGAAGGTGACGTGCAGCGAGCCGTCCGTCGTCCGGGTCGCGAGGTCGGCGTAGGAGAAGGTCGCGTACGACAGACCGTGGCCGAACGGGAACAGCGGGGTGCCCTCGAAGTACAGATAGGTCTGGTGGCCGCCGATCACGTCGTAGTCGAGGATATCGGGCAGGTCGGCGTCGTCGGCGTACCAGGTCTGCGGGAGGCGGCCGGCGGGGGAGACGTCTCCGGCCAGGATCCGGGCGAGTGCGGTGCCGGCCGCCTGGCCGCCGTGGGAGGTCCAGAGCATCGCCGGGAGGGCGGCCGGGTCGACCGCGTAGGGGTAGGCCGACACCAGTGCCAGCATGGTGTCCGGGTTGGCGGCGCGCGCCGCGCGCAACAGACGCTCCTGGTGGGCGGGAAGGGCGAGCGTCGTACGGTCCTCGGTCTCGCGGCCGTTGATGTGCGGGTCGTTGCCCGCGACCACCAGGACCACGTCCGCCTGCGAGGCGACCCGGGTCACCGCGTCCTCGCCGCGTTCGACGACGATCAGCTCGAAGATCTCCGGGTCCGCTTCGGCAACCCTGACGCCGTCGGCGGCGACTGAGACG
Organism: Streptomyces sp. NBC_01092; assembly: GCF_045039535.1. Lineage (NCBI taxonomy): Bacteria > Bacillati > Actinomycetota > Actinomycetes > Kitasatosporales > Streptomycetaceae > Streptomyces > Streptomyces sp. NBC_01092. The sequence goes on from NZ_CP108659.1 coordinate 7,629,630, forward strand.
TGGCGACCCGTACCGATGTGCCTCAGGAGGTGTCCGTTCCCGTGCGGTTCCAGGCGGAACGTCTCCTGGACGACCCAGCCTCCGGGCTGGTCGGCGGAGGCGCGGACCCGGCCGTCCTCGGCGACCGAGAGGTAGCGGCCGTCGGGCGCGCGCAGGGTCAGCACGCCCTCGCCCCAGTCGACGAGGGCGAGTTCGGTGCCGGCCCGGTCGCATGTCAGCGGGGGCAGGTCCGTACGGCCGGACAGCAGCGCCGGGTCGAGGGCGCCCTCGGCGCCGCGCACCTCGACGAGGGCCTGCGCCTCCGGGACGTACAGGAAGGCGCCGGTCGAGGTCTTCAGGCGGACGCGGTCCACGCCCTCCGCGAACTCCACCCGCTCGGCGCCGAACCGCTCGTACAGGCCCTCCAGCGGGGTCGAGCGGTGGATGAGCGTGCCGCTGTACCAGTCGAGCTTGCACTCGTCGGCGAGCAGGCCGACCACCGCGAGCCGGGTGTCGGGCGCGAGCGGCAGCAGCCCCGCGCCGTTCTTCAGCAGGACGACCGACTGCTCGGCGGCCTCCTGAGCGAGGGCGCGGTGGGCCGGGGTGTCGAAGTCCGTGGTGAGCGCGTGCGGGTCGTGCTGCGGGTCGAACTCGCCGAGCCGGAAGCGGACCGAGAGCTGGCGGCGCACCGCCGCGTCGAGGTCCGACTCGGTCAGCAGGCCCCGGTCCAGGGCGCCGCGGACGCGCGCGGTGATCTGCGAGCTGTCGGTGCCGTGGTCGGTGAAGCTGTCGACGCCGGCCAGCAGCGCGGCGGCCGTGGCTTCCTCGTGGGTGTCGAAGTAGTGCTCGGAGTCGACCAGGTTGGAGGGCGCGCCCGCGTCCGAGCAGACCAGGAGGTCCTCGTCGGTCCAGGTGCGCAGGTGCTCGTTCAGATACGGCGAGAGGTGGTTGGGGCGGCCGTTGACCAGGTTGTACGCCGGCATCACCCCGGCCGTCGCGCCCGCCTCGACCGTCTCGCGGAAGGCGCGCAGGTCGTACTCGTGGAGGACGCGCGGGCGCACCGAGGAGGACGTGACGTCGCGGCCCGTCTCGTTGTTGTGCGCCAGCCAGTGCTTGAGGACGGGCGCGGTGCGCCAGTACGTCGGGTGGTCGCCGCGCAGGCCACGCGTGTAGGCGGTGGCGAGGGCCGAGGTGAGCTTCGGGTCCTCGGAGTAGCCCTCTTCGCCCCGGCCCCACAGGGGGTGGCGCAGGAGGTTGACCGTGGGGGACCAGACGTTGAGGCCGACGCGGTCGTCGCGGGCGCGCATCGCGCGGGCCTCCTTGGAGACCGCCTCGCCGACGCGTCGTACGAGATCGGTGTTCCAGGTCGCGCCGAGGCCGACGGCCTGCGGGAAGACGGTCGCCGCACCCATCCACGCCACTCCGTGCAGCGCCTCCTGGCCGGTGCGGAAGGCCGCGATGCCCAGGCGCTCGACCGCGGGCGTGAACTGGTGCAGGAATCCGATCTTCTCGTCGAGGGTGAGGCGCGACAGCAGGTCGTCGATGCGCTTCGCGAACGGGAGTTGTGCATCGCGGAAAGGCGGCGTGTGCGGCGTGTGTGCGGTCACTTGGGGATCCCCTTGCGATGGATCGGCTTGGTTCTTTCGAAGCGCTTCGATGCTCATTCGACTGTGGGGTGGGTGTCAAGACACCTAGAAGGAATCTTGGAAGCGACTCTTGTGCACCCATGGGCGTTCACTTAACCTCGCTGCAACATCGAAGCGCTTCGACAGTGGGGTTGACGCAATGACGCCGAAAGCCGCCTCCTCCGCCTCCTCCGGACCGAGCCGGAGAAGCTTCCTCGCCTCCTCGGCGGTCGCCACCGCAGCGGTGGCCGGGGGGATGCCGCTGCTCGCCGCCTGTGGCGGAGCGGACAGCGGTTCGCGCGAGGGGACCACGTCGGGCAAGGACGCGAAGAAGATCCTGCCGGCGTACGTGGCCAGCAATGTGGTGACGCCGGACATCCCGTCGAAGAACGGCTCCTCGCTCGGCTTCACCAGCGAGCTGGACCTGGCGGACCTGAAGGCGTCGGTCCCGAAGAAGCTCGGCAAGGGCGGCAAGGTCACCATCATGTCGCCGTTCTGGGGCTCCCCGCCCAAGGGCGGCAACCCCTACTACACGGCGATGAACGACCTGACCGGCGTCGACGTCCAGTGGCAGAACCAGGACGGCAACACCTACGACCAGAAGCTCGGCGCGGTCCTCGCCTCCAGCGACGTCCCCGATGTCGTCGTGGTCCCCGGCTGGAACATGGGCGGCAAGATACCCAGTGCCATCATCAGCAAGTTCGCCGACCTCGGCCCCTACCTCTCCGGGGACAAGGTCAAGGAGTACCCCAACCTCGCGGCGATCCCGACGGACGCCTGGCAGCGCTCGATATTCGGCGGCGCGCTGCGCGGCCTGCCGATGCCGGCGTCGTACGTCACCAACATCGTGCCCCTCTACCGCCAGGACCTCTTCGACAAGGAGGGGTACCAAGTCCCCACCTCCACCGACGAGTTCCTGGCGCTGGCGAAGGACATCACCAACGCCAAGGCCAAGGTGTGGGCCTGCGGCGACATGAAGTGGACCGCGTTCAACTCCTTCGGCGTGCTTTCCGGTTCGGAGAAGCCGCTCGGCTGGAACCTCGTCGACGGCCATCTGGTCTACCGCATCGAGACGGAGGAGTACCTCGAAGCGCTGGAGTGGACGCGCAAGCTGTTCGCCGCCGGGGTCGTCCACCCCGACTTCGAGCTGGGCAAGAGCCAGGCCACCGACCCGCAGACCAAGTTCGCGGCCGGTGAGTTCCTGATCTACAACAACGACATCTCCAGCTGGTACGGCCTGACCGCCTCCCAGGCCGCCCAGAACCCGGACTTCAAGGTCTCGGGCATGGACATCTTCGGCGCCGGCGGCAGCGGCCCGAGCCCGTGGGCCGCGCAGCCCGCGGGCATCTTCGCGTTCATCAACAAGAACGCCGCCGAGTCCGTCGTCCGCGACGCGCTCGCCGTCGCCAACGTGACGGCGGCGCCGTACGGCACGAAGGAGTACATGCTCACCAACTACGGCGTCGAGGGCACCCACTACACCCTCAAGGACGGTGTCCCGGTCAAGACGGACCAGGGCAACAACGAGGTCCTCAACGCCTACGTGATGGTCGCGAGCCCCGCCTCCACCCTGGCCCACCCGGACTACCCGGCGGTCGCCAAGGCGCAGGTCGAGTGGCAGCAGCGGATGGGTGCCCGCACCAAGAAGTCGTCGTTCTGGGGCATGCAGATCACCGAGCCCGCCCGCTACACCAACCTCTCCAACGACTTCGAGCAGTTGGAGGACGACATCGCCCGCGGCCGCAAGAAGGTCAGCGACATGCAGCAGGCGGTCTCCGAGTGGAAGAGCAAGGGCGGCGACAAGCTGCGCGACTGGTACAAGAAGATCCTCGACGAGAACGGCAGCGCGGCCAACTGATCCGGGGCTCCAGACAAGGAGAAGGCCGTGTCCAACAGCACGGTGCCTCGGAGCAGGGCCGAGGCGAAGAGGAAGACCGCACGTGGGCGCACCGTGGTGGCGCCTGGCGTCGGCACCGGATCCGACGGGAAGCGTCCCTCGGGCAAGCAGAGCCGGATGGTCCGGTTCTGCCGCGACCGGCTGCTGCTCCTGATGACACTGCCGGCCGTCGTGCTGGTCCTGCTCTTCAACTACATACCGATCCTCGGCAATGTCGTCGCCTTCCAGGACTACGACCCCTACATCAGCGACAACGGCGTCGTCTCCATGCTGAACAGCCCCTTCGTGGGCATGGAGAACTTCCAGCGGATCTTCGACGACTCGGCCTTCTGGAACGCCGTCCAGAACACGCTGATCCTGTTCTTCCTCCAGCTCGTGCTGTTCTTCCCGATCCCGATCCTGCTCGCGCTGCTCATCAACAGCGTGGTCAGGCCCCGGATCCGGGCGGTCTCCCAGGCGATCCTGTATCTGCCGCACTTCTTCTCCTGGGTGCTGGTCATCGCCGTGTTCCAGCAACTGTTCGGCGGCGCCGGGATCTTCTCCCAGCTGCTGCGGCAACACGGATACGACGGCCTCGACTTCATGACCGACCCGAGCACCTTCCCGCTGCTGATCACCGCGCAGAGCGTGTGGAAGGACGCCGGCTGGGGGATCATCGTCTTCCTCGCCGCGCTCGCCTCGGTGCCGCCCGACCTCTACGAGGCCGCCGCGATGGACGGTGCGGGCCGCTGGCGGCGCATGTGGCACGTCACGCTTCCCGCACTGCGGCCGGTCATCGCCCTGCTGCTGGTGCTGCGGGTGGGGGACGCGCTGACCGTCGGCTTCGAGCAGATCCTGCTGCAACGGGACATGGTCGGGCCGGGCGCCGCGGAAGTCCTCGACACCTTCGTGTGGTGGAACGGCGTACGCAACCAGGACTTCGGCTACGCGGCCGCCGCGGGCCTGGTCAAGGGCGTGGTCAGCCTCGGACTGGTCCTCGCCGCGAACAAGGTGGCCCATCTCATGGGCGAGCAGGGGGTGTACAAGAAGTGACCGCCGTGATCGACAAGACGGTGCGGGGGCCCGGCCGGTGGGCCTCGGCGCCGCCCCGGCCCAGCTGGGAGGAGGAGCCCTCCAAGGCCGGGCTCGCCGGCAAGGGTCTCGTCCTGACGCTGGCCTGCCTCGGGATTCTCTTTCCGCTGTGGATCGTGGTCGTGACGAGCTTGTCGTCGCGCAAGACGATCGACGCGGCCGGTGGACTCGTGATGGTGCCGAAGGACATCACCTTCATCGCCTACAAGGAGCTGCTGAGCGGGGGGCAGGTCACCAGGGCGGCGGTCATCAGCGTGCTCGTCACCCTCGTCGGCACATTGTTCTCCATGGGCGTGTCCGTGCTGTGTGCCTACGGGTTGTCCCGGACCGGTTCGCTGGGCCACCGGTGGATTCTGATGGTGCTGCTGGCGACGATGTTCTTCAGCGCCGGGCTGATTCCGACGTATCTGTTGGTGCAGACGCTTGGGCTCACCGATTCCTATTTGGCGCTGATTCTTCCCAGTGCGGTGAGTGTGTTCAACATCCTTGTGCTGCGTGGGTTCTTCATGGGGATCTCGCAGGAGCTGATCGACAGTGCGCGGATTGATGGTGCGGGGGATTTCCGAATTCTCTGGCAGATCGTCATGCCATTGTCCCGGGCCGTCATCGCGGTGATCACGTTGTTCTACGCGGTGGGGTACTGGAGTGCGTGGTTCAACGCGTCGTTGTATCTGAACGATCAGGACATGATGCCGTTGCAGAACGTGATGATTCAGCTGGTGCAGAAGCAGGAGGCGCCGGTTGGGTTGGGGCAGGCCATCAAGACAGGGCAGTTGTCGGGGCTGGCCGTTCAAATGGCCGTGATGGTCATGGCGCTGCTGCCAGTTGCTGTGCTTTCTCCCTTTGTCCAGAAGCATTTCAAGAAGGGCATGCTCACTGGGGCCGTCAAGGGCTGATTGGCGGGTGCGGGTTGTTTGTGGCTGGTCGCGCAGTTCCCCGCGCCCCTTTGGGGCGCGCTCCACTCCCCCTGTTGCAGAGCGAGGTAAGTCCATGCGCACATCCGGCCTGAGCAGAAGAGCCGTCCTTGCCGGGACCGCTGCCGCCGCCGCGCTCACCACTGTCCCCTTCCTACCCGGGCGCGCCCAGGCGGCCGCCCCCACCTACCGCTGGCGTACCGCCGTCATAGGCGGCACCGGTTTCGTCACCGGCGTCCTCTTCCACCCCTCCGTCCGCGGCCTCGCCTACGCCCGTACCGACATCGGGGGCGCCTACCGCTGGGACGACCGTCACGAGCGGTGGGTCCCGCTGATCGACCACCTCGGCTGGGACGACTGGAATCTGCTCGGCGTGGAAGCCATGGCCGTCGACCCGGCCCACCCCGACCGGCTGTACCTCGCCCTCGGCACCTACGCCCAGTCGTGGGCCGGCAACGGAGCCGTGCTGCGTTCCGACGACCGCGGTGCCACCTGGACCCGTACCGACCTCGCCGTGAAACTCGGGGCCAACGAGGACGGGCGTGGGTGCGGGGAGCGCCTGCTCGTCGATCCCCGGGACAGCGACACGCTGTGGCTCGGTACCCGGCACGACGGGCTGCTCAAGTCGACGGACCGGAGCGCCACCTGGCAGGCCGCGAGCTTCCCGGCCACCCCCAGTGCCACCGGCCAGGGCGTCACCTTCCTCGTCGTCGTCGGCCGTACCGTCTACGCCGGCTGGGGCGACTCCGACGGCACGGCCGACGAGCCCAACCTGTACCGCACCACCGACGGCACCACCTGGGAGCCCGTCCCCGGCCGGCCCACCGGCACCGTCGCCAGGGTTCCGATCCGCGCCTCGTACGACTGCCACACCCGTGAGCTGTACGTGACGTACGCCGACGCGCCCGGCCCCAACGGCCAGTCGGCCGGCAGTGTGCACAAGCTGCGGACGACGGACGGGAAGTGGACCGAAGTCACGCCGGTGAAGCCCGGCGGCACCGACACCTTCGGCTATGGCGGTGTCGCCGTCGACGCCCGCCGCCCCGGCACCGTCGTCGTCTCCACCAACAACCGGTGGGCCGACATCGACACGCTGTACCGGACCACCGACGGCGGTCGCACCTGGACGTCCCTGAAGGACACGGCCGTCCTCGACGTCTCCGAGACGCCCTACCTCAAGTGGGGTGAGGGCAAGCCCAAGTTCGGCTGGTGGATCCAGGCGGTCGGCATCGACCCGTACGACTCGCGGCACATCGTGTACGGCACGGGTGCGACCCTCTACGGCACCCGGGATCTCACGCACTGGGCCCCGCAGATCCGTGGCCTGGAGGAGACGTCCGTCCGTCAGCTGCTCTCGCCGCCGGCCGGGGAAGCGCATCTGATCAGCGGCAACGGGGACATCGGCGTGGTGTACCACGAGTCGCTCACCGCGTCCCCGGCGCGTGGCATGGCCACCAATCCCGTGTTCGGGTCGTCCACCGGGCTCGCGCAGGCCGCGGCCAGGCCGTCGTACGTCGTCCGGGCGGGCTGGGGTGACCACGGCAACGGCGCCCACTCGAACGACGGCGGGCAGACCTGGGCCCCCTTCGAGGCACAGCCCGCCATCGCCAAGGACGCGCCGGGGCCGATAGCCGCCAACGCCGACGGCAGCGTGCTGCTGTGGTCCTTCGTGCACTGGGACGGCACCCCCTACCCGACTCAGCGCTCCGCCGACAACGGCGCCACGTGGTCCGAGGTCACCTCCTTCCCGAAGGGGGCCACCCCGGTCGCGGACCCGGCAGACCCGTCCGTCTTCTACGCGTTCGACACCGCCACCGGCACCCTCCACGCCAGCACCGACGGCGGTCTGACGTTCGCCGCGCGGGCCGGCGGGCTCAACTCGGGGGACAGGGAGTTCCAGCTGGCCGTGGCGCCGGGCCGGTCCGGTGACCTGTGGCTGAGCCTCAAATGGAACGGCCTGTACCGCTCCACCGACGGCGGCGCGACCTTCAGCAAGGTCTCCAGCTGCTGGGCCTCGTACACCCTCGGCTTCGGCAGGGCGGCCCCGGGCGCCTCCTACCCGGCGCTCTACATGGTCGGCGCCACCGAGAGCGTCACGGCCGTCCACCACTCCGACGACGAGGCCGGGACCTGGGTGCGGATCAACGACGACCGGCACCAGTGGGGCTGGATCGGCGCGGCCGTCACCGGCGACCCGCGCATCCACGGCCGTGTCTACCTCGCCACCAACGGGCGGGGTGTGCAGTACGGGGAGCCCGTCTGATGCCGGACCTGAGCGTCGCCACCCGTGGCCGCATCCTCTTCGGCGGCGACTACAACCCCGAACAGTGGCCCGAGGAGACCTGGCACGAGGACGTCCGGCTGATGAAGGAGGCAGGCGTCAACTCGGTCACCCTCGGCGTCTTCTCCTGGGCGAAGCTCGAACCCCGGCCGGGAGCACGCGAGTTCGGCTGGCTGGACCGGCTGATGGACCTGATGCACGACAGCGGCATCGGCGTCGTCCTCGCCACCCCGACCGCCTCGCCGCCGCCCTGGATGGGCCGCCTCCACCCCGAGACACTCCCGCGCGACGAGGACGGCCGCACCGAGTGGTGGGGCTCGCGCCAGCACTTCTCCCACTCCAGCGCGACCTACCGCCGCTACGCCGCCGCCATCACCGAGGACCTCGCCGCCCGCTACGGCAGCCACCCCGCGCTGCGGATGTGGCACATCAACAACGAGTACTGCACCTACGACTGGGGAGACGAGGCCGAGGACGCCTTCCGCGGCTGGCTCCAGGCCAGGTACGGCACGCTCGACGCCCTCAACCGGGCCTGGGGGACCGCTTTCTGGAGCCAGGGCTACGGCGACTGGTACGAGGTCCTGCCGCCGCGCCGGGCGCACTACATGAAGAACCCCACCCAGGTTCTGGACTTCCAGCGGTTCACGTCCGACGCGCTGCTGGAGTGCTACCTCGCCGAGCGGGACATCGTCGCCCGGCACAGCCCGCACATCCCGGTCACCACCAACTTCATGGCGCTGTGGCAGGGGCTGGACGCCTGGCAGTGGGCCGAGCAGGAGGACGTCGTCTCGATCGACATCTATCCGGATCCGCGGGATCCGTTCGGCGGGCAGTACGGCGCCCTCGTGCACGACATGACGCGTTCGCAGGCCCGCGGCGGGCCCTGGACGGTGATGGAGCAGGCCGCCGGGCCGGTCAACTGGCGCGGGGTCAACCACCCCAAGCCCGCCGGCCTGGGCCGCCTCTGGTCCCTCCAGGCCGTGGCCCGCGGTGCCGACGCCGTCTGCTACTTCCAGTGGCGGCAGTCCCGGCAGGGCTCGGAGAAGTTCCACTCCGGGATGGTCAGCCACGCGGGCGAGCACGGCCGCACCTTCCAGGAGGTCAAGCGGATCGGTGCCGAACTCGCCCTGCTGAGCGAGCGGGTGACGGGCACCCGGGTCGAGGCCGCCGAGGTCGCCGTACTCCTCGACTTCAACGCCTGGTGGGCGAGCCTGCAGGACGGGCGGCTGTCCGGCGAGGTCGACTTCCCGCAGGTCGTCCGCGCCTGGCACCGCGCTCTGTGGGAGGCGCACGTCGTGGCCGACTTCGCCCACCCCGAGCACGACTTGTCCGCCTACAAGCTGGTCGTCGTGCCGCAGCTGTATCTGATGACGGACGCGGCGATCGACAACCTCGTCGCCTACGTCCACCAAGGCGGCACCCTCGTCTGCGGCTTCCAGACCGGCATCGCCGACGAGGACGACCGGGTCCGCGAGGGCGGCATGGACGCCCGGCTGCGCGCCCTGTTCGGCATCGGCGTCCTGCACGACTGGTGGCCGCTCGACGCGGGCGAGACGGTGGACGTCGCGGGCTTCCACGGCACCCTGTGGTCCGAGGAGATCGAGGCGGCGGACGACGTCGACGCCGTCACCCCGTACAAGGGCGGCGAGCTGGACGGGCTCCCGGCGGTCCTGCGCAAGGGACGCGCCTGGTACCTCTCCACCCTCCCCGAGTCGCACGCCCTGCGCACGCTGCTCGCCGACATCGCCGCCGAGACGGGCGTACGACCGACCCTCGCGGGGCTCCCGGCAGCGGTCGAGGCGGTACGGCGGGGCGGGCTGCTCTTCCTGCTCAACCATGGGCGCGACGGGGTCACCGTGCCGGTGCCCGGCCGCCATCGCGACCTGCTGACCGGGGCCGACGTCACCGACGCGGTCGAGCTCGGGCGGTACGGGGTCGCGGTACTGGAGGCCGTCGCATGAGCGGGCCGGCGCACGGCACCTGGGAGCCGGCCCCCGCCGCCCGCTGGGAGGACGCCTTCCTGAGCGGGAACGGCCGACACGGCGTCATGGTGTTCGGTGATCCGAACACCGACCGGGTCATCGTCAACCATCACACCCTGGTCCGCCCCAACGGCGCCGAACACGCCCGACCGCCCGCCCTCGCCGCCGAACTCCCGCTTCTCCAGGACCGGTTGCTGGCCGGAGACGTCACCGCCGCCGAGAGCTTCACCGACGGGCGGGAACTCCAGTGGGTGCGGCCCTTCCATCCCGCCTTCGGGATACGGCTTCGCAACCAGAGCGCCGAGCAGCCCGACGGCTACCGTCGCGAGGTCGATTTCCCGACCGGTGTGGTCAGTGCCCGGTGCGGCGGCCGGCGCAGCGAGGTCTTCGTCTCCCGTGCCGACGACGTCATCGTCCACCGCGTCACCGAGCCCGGCCTCAGCGCCGAGGTGACCCTGGACCACCAACTGCCGGGCGCACCGCATGACTTGGCTGTGGGGCACAGTGCCGTCCTCGCCCCCGAAGGTGCGCTCCTCACGCTCCGCGTCCGCCGTCCCGGCAGCGACCGCGCCTACACGGGCATCACCCTCGCCGTCGTCACCGGCGGACCGGACGGCCGTATCGGCACCTCCCTCCCCGGCATCCGGATCGAGAACGCCCGCTCCCTGCTCCTCCTCACCCGCGTCCGGCGCCACACCGGCGAGCTGGACGCCCTCGCCGAGGCACGTGAGCTGCGCGCGCTCCTGCCCGAGGGCGACGACGACCCGTACGCCTCCCTGCTCGCCCGCCATGTCGCCCTGCACCGCCCCGCCTACCTCCGCGCCGGCCTCGACCTCGGCGGCGACGAACGCGAACGCACCCTGCCCGGCTCGGAGTTGCTCCGCCGCTCGAAGAGCCCCGCCCTCCTGGAACGCCTCTTCGCGGCCGGCCGCTACCACCTGCTCTCCGCCTCCGGCATGCTGCCGCCCCGCCTCACCGGCCTGTGGACCGGCGACTGGAACACGGCCTGGTCGGGCGCGTTCACCACTGACGCCAACCTCAACCTCCAGACCGCCTCGGCAGCGGCGGCCGCGCTCCCGGAGGTGACCGAGGCCCATGCCGCCCTCGTCCACGGCCAGGTGGACCACTGGCGCGACAACGCCCGCGCGATCTTCGGCACCCGTGGCGTCGTGGCGCCCGCCCACACCGACGGCGAGTCCGGGCACATCTACCACTTCAGCCGCGAGTACCCCCTGCACCTGTGGACCGCGGGCGCCGACTGGCTCCTCAAGCCCCTCGTCGACCACGACGAGACCCGGGGCGAACGCGACCCGCGCACCGCCGCCCTCCTCGCCCAAGTGGCTGAGTTCTACGAGGACTTCCTCACTCGCACCGACGCCGAGGGCCATCTCGTCGTCGTCCCCTCCTACTCGCCCGAGAACCGCCCGGGAGGCGCGAGCTGGGGCACGATCAACGCGGCCATGGACCTCTCGGCCGCCCGGCACGCCCTGCGCACGGCCGCCCACTACCACCCGGGCACCCCCGAGGCCGATCGCTGGCGCGCCCTCGCCGACCGTCTCCCACCGCACCGGATCAACGCCGACGGCGCCCTCGCCGAGTGGGCGTGGCCCGGCCTGCAGGACACCTACGACCACCGCCATCTCAGCCACCTCTACGGCGTCTGGCCGCTGGACGAGATCACCCCGTACGACACCCCGGACCTCGCGTCGGCCGCCCATCGCGCCCTCGAACTGCGCGGCGCCGAGAACGACTCCGCGCACGGCCACCTCCACCACGCCCTGATCGCGGCCCGCCTCAGGGACGGCGACCGGGTCGCCCACGCCCTCGACCAGGTCCTCGGCGGCGACTTCTTCCACGCCTCCCTGATGAGCGCCCACTACCCGAACCGCGGCGTCTACAACGCGGACGCGGCGCACACCCTGCCCGCCGTACTGATCGAGATGCTCGTGCAGTCGACCCCGGACCGGCTGGTCCTGCTGCCGGCACTGCCGCCCGACCTGCCGGAAGGCCGACTGCGGGGCATCCGCACCCGGTTCGGCGCGCAGCTCGATCTGACCTGGGCGCCCGGCGGGGTCACGGCGATCCTCAGGTCGACCCGCACCCTCCGTATCGAACTCCGGACTTCCTCCGGCGCCGCTCGACCGCTCGACCTGGTGGCCGGAGAAGACCACGTCCTCAGCCTCGGGGCGTGGTGACCCCCGCAACTCCCCCCACCCATGGAAGGGACACCATGGCACACAGCAAACTCCGCAAGATCACCATGGCCGTGCTGGCCCCGGCGATGGCCCTCGGCGCCACCGTCGGCCTCGCCTCCGCCCCGGCACAGGCCGCCGTCTGGAACTCCTGCGACCAGTGGGGCAACACCAGCCTGAACGGCTACACCCTCTACAACAACATCTGGGGCTCCGGCGCCGGCAGCCAGTGCGTCTGGGCCAACTCCGGTACCAACTGGGGCGTCTGGGCCAACCACCCGAACACCGGCGGCATCAAGTCCTACCCGAACGCCAAGAAGGTGATCAACAAGACGATCGCCTCCCTCGGCTCGCTCACCAGCAGCTACAACGTCACGGTCCCGTCGTCCGGCGCGTACAACACGTCGTACGACATCTGGGACACCGACTACGACTACGAGATCATGCTCTGGGTCAACTACAACGGCGCCGTCGGCCCGCTCGGCACCTCGCAGGGCAATGTCACCCTCGGCGGCCACACCTGGACCGTCTACAAGGGCAGCAACGGAGTGAACGAGGTGTTCTCGTTCCTGCGGACCTCCGACTCCAGCTCCGGCAGCGTGGACATCAAGCCGATCCTCGGCTGGATAGCCAACACCAAGGGCTGGATGTCCAGCGGCGAGACCATCGGTGACGTCCAGTTCGGCTACGAGATCACCTCGTCGTCCGGCGGCCTCGACTTCGTCACCAACAACCTGACGGTCAGCAGTAGTTGACCGCTTCCCGGGCCGATGCCGTACGCCCACGCGGCGCCGGCCCGGGTCCCTCGGCCGTCAGTGCTTGAGCTCCTCCAGCAGCTTGGTGGCCGCCATCGCCCAGGTCCGCTTCTGGGCCAGCGCGGAGCGGACCGTCGCGGCGTCGGCGAACGCGGCGTCCAGATGGCCGAGAGCCATCGCGATCGCCATCCTCCAGTCGTCGACGTTGGCATCGTCGTGCCGCTTCCCGTTGCGCACCGGCACCACGAGCCGGGTGATCATCTCCGGCAACTCCTGGGACAGGAGTTCCTCCAGCAGCAGACCCAGACCGCTGGCACCGCTGATCAGGACGGGCGTGCCCGAGGTGATCGCTTCCAGTCCGGCCAGCCCGAATCCCTCGACCCGTGAGGGCATCAGAACCAGGCTGGAGGTGCGCAGATCGCTGCGGATCACCTCCAGATCGTCGGTGAAGTTCCGGGGCAGCACCTTGACCGCAGGGCAGTCGGCCAGGTCCTCCAGATGCTCCTTCAGCGCTTCGGCGTTGTCCTCCGGCCGCATCCCTCGCACCATGAGCTGCACCTCACGGTGCGCAGTACGGCCCCGCATGGCTGCGCCGACCGCGCGCGCCGCCAGGTCGACGCCCTTGATCCCGTCGTCGGAGAGCCGGCCGAAGAGCAGGATTCTCGGCACGAACGGAGGCCGGGTGCGGGGTTCCTTGCTGAATCCGTCGGGTCCGTCGAACCCCGGGTCGAGCCGCACCGGCGAAGCGATGCCCGCCCTCTCGTGCACATGGCGGGCGAACCACTCGTGCAGCAGCGGCCCGACGCAGACCGTGAGCTTCGCCCCCCGCGCCAGGTCCTCCTCGGCGCTCGCGCGCTCCTCGGCCACCGCCGCCGAGTTCGTCGCGGCACCGGGGTCGCGCCGCTTGAGGAAAGGGGTGTCGTCGGCGGACATGTGGATGAAGTGCACCCGCTGCGCGTTCGGGAAGTAGCTCTGCATCACCTTGGCGTAGTAGCCGGTGACCCAGCTGTGCCCGATGACGATGTCCGGCGTGACACCGCCGGGCAGCTCCGGCTTCTGCATGAGGGCTTCCTGACGCGGCCGTCCCGGAGGCACGGGCGCGCCGATCAGCCGCACGTCGTACTTGTCGGCGTCCGCCGCCTCCTTCGCAGAGGGTTCGGGCACCAGGCAGTACGTCTCCAGGCCCAGGGCCGCGAAAGCCAGGCACAGATAGCGGCTGAACGCGCTCAGGCCTCCCTTGGCGGGCAGCCATTCGTCGGCGACCACCAGGATCCGCTTGCCAGGGGAACCGCCGCCCCCTGCCGCACCGGGCACATCCGGCTCCGGCGCGGCCTGTGCCGGCGGAACCGCCCGCCCGGCGAATCCGGCCGGCGGTGCCTCGCCCGGATGGTCGGCCCGCGCCTCCTCGGTCCACGCCGTCCCGTCCCACACCATGGGTGCGCTCGCCCACTCGCCGCCGAGCACCGGACCCAGCAGCGCGGCGGCCTCGGCGGGCGTCCCGCTGTCGATCCACGCCACGGCGCCCGTCTCCCGGTTGACCAGTTCCACCCGGACCGAGCCGGCGACCGCGGGCGGGGCCGACGCAAGCCATCCCACGATCTCCCGCGAGGCCCGGCCCAGTGACCGCTCGCCGTCCTCCCCGGCTGCGCCGAACGCGCTGACCACGACGGCGGTGACCGCATGTCCGCCCGCTCCCTCCGGGCCGCGGTCACCCAGGTCGAGACCGGGCTTGGCCTGAACTCCCGCCTTCCGGAAGCGATCGAGGAGAACGTCGGCGACGAACGACCTGGTCGACTCGGCGAACAGCCCAGCGGCAACCTGGACGATCAGAGAGAACATCGCGTCGGCCATGCCCCGATGATGTCAGAGAACCCACGGTTTCTCCCTCTGTACCGAGCTCACCGTGATTGCATGACCACGTGCTGTCGAGCCCCGGAACTCCGCTCCTGGAAACCCTGTTGGTGCCGGACGCCGTGTTCCGTACCGCGCCCGGCGAGCCGCCGGATCCGGAGCTCTTGCAGCGTGCGGCCCGGGCCGCGGCCGGACTGCACCAGGCCGCGCGGTGGCGCGAACTCGCCGGGTTCTACGGCGACCTGGCCGACGACGCCTGGCGGGACGGCCGGTATCGGCGCAGCCTGCGGTTGTTGCTCGCCGCCCGCGTGGTCGCCGTCCGAGCGGGGGACGACGCGAAGGTCGTCGGCGTCACGAGCCTGCTCGCCATGCGCCACCGGCTGCGCCGTGGCTTCCTGGTCGCCGAGATGTGGGACCACGTCCAACTCGCCCTCCCGCTGGAGGAGCCGACGGCCAGGGCGCACGCGGTCGCATGGCGGGAACTGGCCACACTGCGCGGGCTGACCGGCGAGTACCAGGAGGGCATCGCTCACTGCGAGCGGTCGCTGGAGGTGTGCCGCGCTTTCGCGGACCGGCCCGGGATGACCCTGATCCATGTACAGACCCTGCTCGAACGCAGCCTCGACGAACGGCTGTCGGGCCGGCTGGACCTCGCGACCGCGACCCTGGCGCAGGCGCGGACCCTTGCCGAGGCGCACGAGAAGGAGGTGAACGACCTCACCCGCGGCATGATCGCCGTGCGCCAGGCGCGACTTCATGTCATGACCGGCGCCCCGGAGGCGGGACT
Source organism: Streptomyces sp. NBC_01092 (assembly GCF_045039535.1). Classification (NCBI taxonomy): domain Bacteria; kingdom Bacillati; phylum Actinomycetota; class Actinomycetes; order Kitasatosporales; family Streptomycetaceae; genus Streptomyces; species Streptomyces sp. NBC_01092. Next base: position 7,644,964 of record NZ_CP108659.1, read on the forward strand.
CGCGGCCTACCTGCGCGCCGAGGCCCTGTTCACCGGGGTCAGCGCCGACAACCTCGCGATCACGAAGATCTCCCGGATCGAGTGTCTGGGAGCACTGGGCCGCACAGCGGAGGCGCTGGCACTGGCCGACGAACTGGCCGAGGAGTGCGAGCGGACCGGTGAGCAGTCCCGGCTCGGCCAGGTCCTGCTGGAGCGGGCCGAAATCCAGTACGCGGCCGGGGACTTCGCGGGCGCCGAGGCCACGGCCCGCCGAGCGGGGCGAGTCCGGCCGGACGACGACTCCCTCGAAGCACTGCGCCGCCGGCGGCACCTGGCGCGCGCCCTGCTCGCCTCCGGCGGTGACCAGCGCGAGGCGGCGGCCCAGCTGGCTGTGATCCTCGCGACCGCTTCCCGCCCGGACCGCCGGGATCTGGCCCGCACCTGGCAGGCCCTCCACGACGCACTGTCGATCTCCGACGAGTCGGTGCTGCCCTCCGCCGTCTGGTTCGCTGCCGGACGTGGCGCGCTCACCGGTGCGGAGCTGCAACGCGACCTGCTGAGCGACCCGGCCGCGCGCTGGGGTGTGCACGCGGAGCGCGAAGAGGCGTACACCGCCGCGATCAGGCTCCACTGCGCCGTCTCGGATCACGAGGCCGTCGCCCAGGTCATGGAGCTGGGCCGGGCCGACCTGCTCAACCGGGTGCTGTCGGACGGGAATTCGCTCGCCGGCCCGCTGACCGGGCTGCCGCTGCTTCCCCCGCCGGCCGACGAGCACCTGTTGCACGACCTGTTCGCGCTGGGCTCCGCCGTGGCGCAGGTGCTGGCGGGAGGGGGCGACGACGAGGTCGGTGTTCTGCCGCTGCCGGGCGGGCTGCCCTCCGCCCAGGCCCTGGACGCGCTCGCGGACGTCGTCGTGATGGTGCAGCTCGGCCACGGCACCGCGGGCTGGTGGTCGGCGACGGCCGTACGGGAACGGGGCGGCCGCTGGCACGCGACGGTGGAGCCGGTGCCCGAGCGGCTGGACGGGGTGATCGGACGGCTGGCCGCCGGTGAGCTGCTGCCACCACGCGGCGTGACCAGCTCCGTGTGGCGGGCGCTGGGCGAGGTCCTGCTGCCCGCCCGGGAGATCTGGCGAGGCAGTCTGGACGCTCCGCGCTCGGTCGTTGTCTGCCCGGACCCCCGTCTGTGGCATGTGCCCTACGGCGCCCTCCTGCGCGGGGACACCGCTCTGCTGGACGTGGCGGAGGTCGTGCTGACGCCGAGCCTGCGCACCCTGTGCCTGGTCCGTGACCGGGCGAGGCCCGCCGGTTCGACGGGAGAAGGCGCAGGGCCGGCGGGCAGCCTCCTGGACGACGCGCTGCCCGCGCACACGCAGGAGCGGGCCGCGCTGGACGCCTGGCCCGGCGGGCACCGGCCGCTCGGCGGCCTGGCCGACGTGGCGGGGCTCGCGCACCCGGCCCTGCTCTACGTCAGCGGTCACTCGGCCGCCCCGGGCGATGCGGCGCTGGGCCCGTCCGCGGTCACCCTGGACTCGCTCGCCGCCCTGCCACTGCCCGAACTGCTGCTGCTCGTGGGCTGCTGGAGCGCCACCGCGGCCAGCCGCTATGGCCGGGACCCGCTGAGTCTCGCCGTCGGAGGCCTGCTCGGAGGCGCGCGGACCGTGCTCGCCGGGGTCGGGCGGATCGGCGAGCAGGCCGCCGCCCGTATCGCCGCCGAGGCCTTGCGGCAGATCGCCGACGGAAGGCCGGCGCGGTCGGCGCTGCGGACCGCCGCGCGGGAAACGCGCGACCGGTACCCCGAGCTCGGCCCGTACGACTGGGCCGGCATGTGCGTGATGGGGGCCGGGGACTGATCCGGGGTCAGCCGGCCGTCGCCGGGCGCAGCCCCGGCCGGGGCTCGAAGGCCGACGCCGAGACGTCCCGGGCGAGAACGGCGCCCTGGACGCCGTAGGTGGGGATCGCCTCGATCCGCAGAACCACGCAGAAGCGCTCCGTGCTCGCCAACCGGGCCGACAGCTCCCGGTGGGAGCGGCGCAGGAAGATCATGGCCGCGTGGTTGGCGAGGGCACTCTGGCCGCACACGACGAACACCGGCCGGGTCGCGGACGGCGGCCGGAACTTGGCGACGAGCGCGTGTTCGCGCTGCCCGCGCTCCCAGGGGAAGGTTTCGCCTCCCACGACGACGGCCATGGAGTCCGGCCGGTCGCTGAAGGGCCGGAGCTCGACCCCGGGAACGTTGTGCTCCAGATGCCCGGCGGTACGGACGTTGGAGCCGTTCTCCGGGCCGCCGATGCAGAACTCCGCGCACGGACCGTTGCTGTCGCGGAACTCCCCGCTGACCCGCATCGACACCTCGCAGCCCAGTTCCCGGGCCAGCACGACGGCCTCGACCATGGCCTGCACGTCGTGGTGTGCGGCCACCCCGGGCCGGTCCCACTTGTGGTTCATGACGACGATGCACGTCTCGCCCGGCCGCATACCGAAGAACCCTGCCATCCGATGCAGCGCACGTGCCTTGCGGCCGTGGTGCCACAGCCAGACGAATGCCGCGCTGAGCATGCTGGTGAGCAATCCGATCGCCACGTTCAGCGTGAGCCCCGCCACCACCGTCCCCCTCCGTCGAACCACCGTCTGACGTCGTTGGTGCGCCGTCATTCTCCCGGTTCGACCGGGCGCCTTCCAGTTCCCCGGAGCGGCGCCCGGCGTCGAGCGGTCCGCCGCAGTAGCCGCTACTCGGCGATCGGCAGAAAGGCCCCGTCCCGCAGGAACAGCGGTATGCGGTCCAGCGGAGCGTCCACCGTCACGGTCGTACCGCCGTCGTACGTCTCACCCGTCCACGCGTCCGTCCAGCTCGCGCCCGCCGGGAGATACGCCGTGCGGGCCGTCGCGCCCGCCGTCAGCACCGGGGCGACCAGCAGGTCGCGGCCGAAGAGGTAGGCGTCGTCGACCGACCAGGCCGGCCGGTCGTCGGGAAACTCCAGGAACAGCGGCCGCATCACCGGCAGGCCCTCCTCGTGGGCCTCCCGCATGACGTCCAGGACGTACGGCTTCAGACGCTCGCGCAGCCGCAGGTACTTCTCCAGGATCGCGCCGGCCTCCTCGCCGTACGACCACACCTCGTTCGGGCCGCCGGTCATCTCCGGGCCGAGCGGCATGCCCGGGTCGCGGTAGCCGTGCAGGCGCATCAGCGGGGACAGGGCGCCGAACTGGAACCAGCGGACCATCACCTCGCGGTACGCCGGGTCGTCCGGGTCGCCGCCGTGGAAGCCCCCGATGTCGGTGTTCCACCAGGGGATGCCGGAGAGCGCGGTGTTGAGGCCGGCCGCGATCTGGCGGCGCAGGGTCGGGAAGTCGGTGCCGATGTCGCCGGACCACAGGGCGGCGCCGTAGCGCTGACTGCCCGCCCACGCCGAGCGGTTGAGGGTGACGATCTCCGACTCGCCCTCCGCGCGCAGGCCTTCGTGGAAGGCGCGGGAGTTCTCGGCCGGGTAGATGTTGCCGACCTCCAGCCCGGGGCCCGCCCAGTAGCGCAGGTTCTCCTGGAAGCCCGGCTTCAGCTCCGGCTCGCAGGCGTCCAGCCAGAAGGCGGTGATGCCGTAAGGGTCGAGGTAGTTCTGCTTGATCCTCGACCACAGGAATGCACGGGCGTCGGGGTTGGTGGCGTCGTAGAACGCCACCTGGACGGTCGACGCGACCTCCTTGTCGGGCCAGTCGGCGTGCGCCATCGGGCCGTACTGGGTGCCGATGAAGTGGCCGCGCTGCTCCATGACCGGGTGGTTCTCACTCAGCGGCGAGACCGAGGGCCACACGCTGACCACCAGCTTGATGCCGAGCTCGTCCAGCTCACGGACCATCGCCGCCGGGTCGGGCCACTCGGCCGGGTCGAACTTCCAGTCGCCGAGGTGCGTCCAGTGGAAGAAGTCGCAGACGATCGCCGAGACCGGCAGGCCCCGGCGCTTGTACTCCCGTGCCACGGCGAGGAGTTCGTCCTGGGTGCGGTAGCGCAGCTTGCACTGCCAGAAGCCCGCCGCCCACTCCGGCAGCATCGGCGTGCGGCCCGTGACCGCGCTGTAGCGGCGCTGGCCGTCGGCCGGGGTGCCCACGGTGATCCAGTAGTCGATCTGGCGGGCGGAGTCGGCGACCCACCGGGTGCCGTTGTGCGCGAGCTCCACGCGGCCGATCGCCGGGTTGTTCCACAGCAGGGTGTAGCCGCGGCTGGAGGCGAGCACCGGGATGCCGACCTCGGCGTTGCGCTGGACCAGGTCGAGGACCAGGCCCTTCTGGTCGAAGCGGCCGTGCTGGTGCTGGCCGAGGCCGTACAGCTTCTCGTCCTCGTAGGCGGCGAAGCGCTGCTCCAGCCGGTGATGGCCGTTGCCGACGGCTGTGTAGAGGCGCGGGCCCGGCCACCAGAAGTGGGCGCGCTCCTCGGCGAGCACCTCCGTGCCGTCCTCGGTGCGCAGGAAGCGGATCAGACCCTCGGCATCGACGCGGACGGTCAGTGCGCCCACGGTCAACTGTGCCTCTTCGTCACCGATCTTGACCGAGCTCTCGGTGGCCTCAGGCTCGTCGAGCAGGGCATTCGGCAGTCCGTCGAGGATCGGTCCACCGAGCCGGGTACGCACCCGGACCGCGTCCGGCCCCCATGGCTCGACGGACACGGTCTCCTGGCGGCCGCTCCACTCCAGCGCGCCGTCCCGCTCGCGGAACGTGCCGACGGTGGGGGAGGACTGCGCGAGAGAGACCTTCGGCTGGTGTGCGGCAGGCTGAGACACGAGGCGCGCTCCTGGAGGAATGCAGACAGGGGTGTGCGTACAGGCACGTGAGGCAGGGGCCGTCAGGAGGCCGACGGCGCCGGGCCCGTGCTCGCCCGGACCGTCAGCTCGGGCGCGATCAGGACGACTTCGTCGCTGCCGCGCCCGTCCAGCTTGGCGATGAGCTGCTGCACCGCATGCCGGCCCATCTCCTGCGCGGGGATGGAGACCGACGTCAGCCGCACCGAGGCCTGGATGGCGACCTGGTCGGGGCAGACGGCGACGACCGACACGTCCTCCGGCACGGCACGGCCCTGCTGGCGCAGCAGGGCGAGCAGCGGCTCCACGGCCGACTCGTTCTGCACGACGAACCCCGTGGTGCCCGGGCGCTCGTCGAAGATCCGGGCGAGGGTGACGGCCATCGCGTCGTACCCGCCCTCGCACGGCCGGTGCAGCAGCCGCATCCCCAACTCCTGGGAACGCAAGCGGAGTCCGTCGAGCGTGCGCTCCGCGAAACCGGTGTGCCGCTCGTAGACGGCCGGGGCCTCCCCGATGACAGCGATGTCGCGGTGCCCCAGCGTGGCCAGATGCTCCACGCACAGCGCGCCGGTCGCCTTGAAGTCGAGGTCGACGCAGGTCAGGCCGGTCGTGTCGGCGGGCAGCCCGATCAGCACGGACGGCTGGTCGGTGCCGCGCAGCAGCGGCAGCCGCTCGTCGTCGAGCTCGACGTCCATCAGGATCATCGCGTCGGCGAGCCCGCTGCCGGTGACCCGGCGCACGGCGTCGGGGCCCTCCTCGCCGGTCAGCAGCAGGACGTCGTAACCGTGTGTGCGGGCCGTGGTGGCGACCGCGATGGCGATCTCCATCATCACCGGCACATACATGTCGGTGCGCAGCGGGATCATCAGCGCGATGATGTTCGACCTGCTGCTGGCCAGGGCACGGGCACCCGCGTTCGGGTGATAGCCGAGCTCGCGGATGCTCTGCTCGACCCGCTGCCGGGTGGTCGTGGAGATGGACCGCTTGCCGCTGAGGACATAGCTCACCGTGCTCGCCGAGACTCCGGCGTGCTGGGCGACCTCGGCGAGGGTGACCATCCGCTCTCCAAGCTTTGTGAAGCGCTTCGACAGTGCGCGATGCGAACATGGGCGGGTGTGAGGGTGGTTCGACAGTAGCCCCGGCAGGCTTGGGTGTCCATAGGTTGTCGAAGCGCTTCGACAGTTTTTCCAGGACGCAGGCGTATTCAAGGGCACGGGCCGCCTGGACACCAAGGCGTACTCCGTCAGTATCGGCTGAACGGACGCGCGCAGGGTGGTGGGGTCGCCCGTAATCGGGTACATACGATCGGGTAGCACCCGTCGGTAACCAAACGGCCCATGATCCCGATTCGCGGCGAGGTGAGCCTCATGTCCGCAGCACCCACGAAACCCACTGTCAGTGAGCGTGAGGCCCGTCAGGTGGCGGAGGCTGCCCGAGAACAGGACTGGCGCAAGCCCAGCTTCGCCAAGGAACTGTTCCTGGGCCGCTTCCGCCTCGACCTCATCCACCCCCACCCGATGCCCACCGACGAGGCGTCCCAGCGCGGCGAGGAGTTCCTCGCCAAGCTGCGCGACTTCGTCGAGACGAAGGTCGACGCGGCCCTCATCGAGCGCGAGGCCCGCATCCCCGACGAGGTGATCGACGGCCTCAAGGAGCTCGGCGCCCTCGGCATGAAGATCGACACCAAGTACGGCGGGCTCGGCCTCACCCAGGTCTACTACAACAAGGCCCTCACCCTCGTCGGCTCGGCGTCCCCCGCGATCGGCGTGCTCCTCTCCGCCCATCAGTCGATCGGCGTACCGCAGCCGCTGAAGTTGTTCGGCACCCCCGAGCAGAAGGAACAGTTCCTGCCGCGCTGCGCCCGCACCGACATCAGCGCCTTCCTGCTGACCGAGCCGGACGTCGGTTCCGACCCGGCGCGCCTGGCCACCTCGGCCGTACCCGACGGGGACGACTACGTCCTCGACGGGGTCAAGCTGTGGACGACCAACGGCGTGGTCGCCGACCTCCTCGTCGTCATGGCGCGGGTGCCGAAGTCCGAGGGCCACAAGGGCGGCATCACCGCCTTCGTCGTGGAGACCAACTCGCCCGGCATCACCGTCGAGAACCGCAACGCCTTCATGGGCCTGCGCGGCATCGAGAACGGCGTCACCCGCTTCCACCAGGTCAGGGTCCCCGCAGCCAACCGCATCGGCCCCGAGGGCGCGGGCCTGAAGATCGCCCTCACGACCCTGAACACCGGGCGGCTCTCGCTCCCCGCCTCCTGCGTCGCGGCCGGCAAGTGGTGCCTGAAGATCGCCCGCGAGTGGTCGGCGGCGCGCGAGCAGTGGGGCAAGCCGCTCGCCGCGCACGAGGCCGTCGGCTCGAAGATCTCCTTCATCGCGGCCACCACCTTCGCCCTGGAGGCCGTCACCGACCTCGCCTCGCAGATGGCCGACGAGGACCGCAACGACATCCGCATCGAAGGCGCCCTCGCCAAGCTGTACGCCTCCGAGATGGCCTGGCTCATCGCCGACGACCTCATCCAGATCCGGGGCGGCCGCGGCTTCGAGACGGCCGAGTCGCTCAGGGCGCGCGGCGAGCGCGGCGTCCCCGCCGAGCAGGTCCTGCGCGACCTGCGCATCAACCGCATCTTCGAGGGCTCGACGGAGATCATGCACCTCCTCATCGCCCGCGAGGCCGTCGACGCCCACCTCTCGGTCGCCGGCGACCTCATCGACCCCGACAAGTCCCTCCAGGACAAGGCGAAGGCGGGAGCGAGCGCCGGCGTCTTCTACGCCAAGTGGCTGCCGAAACTGGTCGCGGGCCAGGGTCAACTGCCGTATTCGTACGGCGAGTTCAAGCGCGGCGTCGACCTCTCCCCGCACCTGCGCTACGTCGAACGCACCGCCCGCAAGCTCGCCCGCTCCACCTTCTACGGCATGTCCCGCTGGCAGGGCCGGATGGAGACCAAGCAGGGCTTCCTGGGCCGGATCGTCGACATCGGCGCGGAACTGTTCGCCATGAGCGCGGTCTGCGTCCGCGCCGAGCACCTGCGTGCCCGGGGCGACCACGGCCGTGAGGCCTACCAGCTCGCCGACGCCTTCTGCCGGCAGTCCCGGCTGCGGGTCGAGGAGCTCTTCGGCCGGCTCTGGTCCAACACCGACGACCTCGACGGCAAGGTCGTCAAGGGTGTGATGGCAGGCACCTACGAGTGGCTGGAGTCGGGCATCGTCGACCCGTCCGACGACGGCGGCGTGTGGATCGCGGACGCGACGCCGGGCCCGAGCGAGCGGGAGAACGTGCACCGTCCGATCGGGTGACCGACCGGTGAGGGGCGCTGACGGGTCACGGCCCGCAGCGACCCCTCACCATCCTGTTACCTGCCCGATGGGGACGCCCTGTCCTCCCTGTCGGTCCGTGCGGCCACAATGGGGGGATGAGCGACAGTCCAGCCCCCCCAGGGCGCGGGTCGGAAGCCCCGTCTGCCCCGCGACGCCATGCACGCACTCTCGCCGCACCGGACGCTGACCCAAGTACATCCAGTACGAGGGTCAGCGCCCGGCACGGCGAGAGCACGCACCTGCTGTCGACATCAGCCGCTCCGCGGCGGGCGCAGGGCCCGCCCTCCGGGCGGACGACGGGGCTTCCGACCCGCACCCTGGCCGACCCGCATCTCGTCTACGACCCCGTGGCGGGCGACGGCCCCAAGGACGTGGTGATCCTAGGCTCCACCGGCTCGATCGGCACCCAGGCCATCGACCTCGTGCTGCGCAACCCGGACCGCTTCCGCGTCACCGCGCTCTCCGCCAACGGCGGCCGGCTCGCCCTCCTCGCCGAGCAGGCGTACCGGCTGAAGGCGCGGACCGTCGCGGTCGCCCGCGAGGACGTCGTACCGGCGCTGCGCGAAGCCCTCCAGGCCCAGTACGGCACGGGGGAGCCGCTTCCCGAGATCCTCGCGGGACCGGACGCGGCCACCCAGGTCGCCGCCTCCGACTGCCACACCGTCCTGAACGGCATCACCGGCTCGATCGGCCTCGCCCCCACCCTCGCCGCCCTGGAGGCGGGCCGCACCCTCGCGCTCGCCAACAAGGAGTCCCTGATCGTCGGCGGCCCGCTGGTCAAGGCGCTCGCCAAGCCCGGGCAGATCATCCCGGTCGACTCCGAGCACGCGGCCCTGTTCCAGGCGCTGGCGGCCGGGACGAGGGCCGACGTACGAAAGCTGGTCGTCACGGCGTCCGGCGGGCCGTTCCGGGGCCGCACCAAGGCGGACCTGGCTCAGGTGACCGTCGAGGACGCCCTCGCCCACCCCACCTGGGCCATGGGCCCGGTGATCACGATCAACTCCGCGACCCTCGTCAACAAGGGTCTGGAGGTCATCGAGGCACACCTCCTCTACGACATTTCCTTCGACCGCATTGAGGTGGTCGTGCATCCCCAGTCGTATGTTCACTCGATGGTTGAGTTCACGGACGGATCCACGATCGCCCAGGCGACGCCCCCCGACATGCGCGGGCCGATCGCCATCGGCCTGGGCTGGCCGGAGCGCATCCCCGACGCCGCGCCCACGTTCGACTGGAGCAAGGCGTCGACCTGGGAGTTCTTCCCCCTCGACAACGAGGCGTTCCCCTCGGTCAACCTGGCGCGCCACGTGGGCGAGCTCGCGGGCACGGCACCGGCGGTGTTCAATGCGGCCAACGAGGAGTGCGTGGAGGCCTTCCGGGCCGGCGCACTGCCGTTCAACGGGATCATGGAGACCGTGACGCGGGTGGTGGAGGAGCACGGCACCCCGCGTGCGGGAACTTCGCTGACCGTCGCGGACGTCCTCGAAGCGGAGAGCTGGGCCCGTCGGCGGGCCCGGGAACTGGCGGTACACACGGCGGAGGCCCGTGCATGACGACCCTGATGTTCATCCTCGGCATAGTGCTTTTCGCGGTCGGGCTGCTCGCCTCGATCGCCTGGCACGAGCTGGGCCACCTGTCCACGGCCAAGATGTTCGGCATCCGGGTGCCGCAGTACATGGTCGGCTTCGGTCCGACGATCTGGTCGCGGAAGAAGGGTGACACCGAGTACGGCGTCAAGGCGATCCCGTTCGGTGGCTACATCCGCATGATCGGCATGTTCCCGCCGGGACCGGACGGCCGCCTGGAGGCCCGCTCCACATCCCCCTGGCGCGGCATGATCGAGGACGCCCGCTCGGCGGCCTTCGAGGAGCTGAAGCCCGGCGACGAGTCCCGCCTGTTCTACACACGTAAGCCGTGGAAGCGGGTCATCGTGATGTTCGCGGGCCCGTTCATGAACCTGATCCTCGCGGTGGCCCTGTTCCTCACCGTGCTGATGGGCTTCGGTATCCAGCAGCAGACGACCACCGTCAGCTCGGTCTCGCCGTGCGTGATCGCCCAGACCGAGAACCGCGACGAGTGCAAGGCCTCCGACCCCAAGTCCCCGGCCGCCGCCGCGGGCATGAAGGCCGGCGACAAGATCGTCTCCTTCGGCGGGGTACCGACCGAGGAGTGGAACTCCCTCTCCGACCTCATCCGCGACAGCGCCGGCAAGGAGGTGCCGATCGTCGTCGACCGCAAGGGCGAGCAAGTGACCCTGCACGCGAAGATCGCCACCAACTGGGTCGTGAAGAAGGACGCGAGCGGGGCCTACGTCAAGGACGACTACGTCCAGGCCGGCTTCCTCGGCTTCAGCGCCGCCACCGGCGTCGTCAAACAGGACTTCGGCGACTCGGTGACCTGGATGTCCGACCGGGTCGGCGAGGCCGTCGACTCCCTCATCGCCCTGCCCTCCAAGGTCCCCGCCCTGTGGGACGCGGCCTTCGGCGACGGCCCGCGCGAGCCGGACTCCCCGATGGGCATCGTCGGCGCGGCGAGGGTGAGCGGCGAGATCGCGACGCTGGACATCCCGGCGTCGCAGCAGCTGGCCACGTTCGTCTTCCTCCTGGCCGGCTTCAACCTCTCCCTCTTCCTCTTCAACATGCTCCCGCTGCTGCCACTGGACGGCGGCCATATCGCGGGCGCCCTGTGGGAGTCGCTGCGCCGTAACCTCGCGCGCGTGCTGCGCCGCCCGGACCCCGGCCCGTTCGACGTGGCGAAGCTGATGCCGGTGGCGTACGTGGTGGCGAGCGTCTTCATCTGCTTCACGCTGCTCGTGCTGGTGGCGGACCTGGTTAACCCGGTCAGAATCTCCTAGTCATACGGAGTTCGCGGCGGCCCGGGATCGTATGTCCCGGGCCGCCTTCTAATGAGTGGGTTTACCGGGCGTGATGTGCTGGGGTGAGTCTCGGTGCCGTAATCTCGAAGCCTGGAGCCCGCTGCTGACGGGACCGGATCTTGATCCACGACTTGGGGTTGCACAGCAGATGACTGCGATTTCTCTCGGCATGCCGTCCGTTCCGACCAAGCTCGCCGAGCGCCGCAAGAGCCGTCAGATCCAGGTCGGATCCGTGCCGGTCGGCGGGGACGCGCCGGTCTCGGTCCAGTCGATGACGACGACGCGTACGTCCGACATCGGCGCCACGCTCCAGCAGATCGCCGAGCTGACGGCGTCCGGCTGCCAGATCGTGCGTGTGGCGTGCCCCACGCAGGACGACGCCGACGCGCTCGCGACCATCGCCCGCAAGTCCCAGATCCCGGTGATCGCGGACATCCACTTCCAGCCGAAGTACGTCTTCGCGGCCATCGAGGCCGGCTGCGCCGCGGTCCGGGTCAACCCCGGCAACATCAAGCAGTTCGACGACAAGGTCAAGGAGATCGCGCGGGCCGCCAAGGACCACGGCACCCCGATCCGCATCGGCGTCAACGCGGGTTCCCTCGACCGGCGCCTGCTGCAGAAGTACGGCAAGGCCACGCCGGAGGCCCTCGTCGAGTCGGCCCTGTGGGAGGCGTCCCTCTTCGAGGAGCACGACTTCCGGGACATCAAGATCTCGGTCAAGCACAACGACCCGGTCGTCATGGTCAGGGCCTATCAGCTGCTGGCCGAGCAGTCCGACTACCCGCTGCACCTGGGCGTCACGGAGGCCGGCCCCGCCTTCCAGGGCACGATCAAGTCGGCCGTCGCCTTCGGCGCCCTGCTCTCCCAGGGCATCGGCGACACGATCCGCGTCTCCCTGTCGGCGCCCCCCGCCGAGGAGGTCAAGGTCGGCATCCAGATCCTGGAGTCCCTGAACCTCAAGCAGCGTGGCCTGGAGATCGTCTCCTGCCCGTCCTGCGGCCGCGCCCAGGTCGACGTCTACAAGCTGGCCGAGGAGGTCACGGCAGGCCTCACCGGCATGGAGGTCCCCCTCCGCGTCGCGGTCATGGGCTGCGTCGTCAACGGCCCCGGCGAGGCCCGCGAGGCCGACCTCGGCGTCGCCTCCGGCAACGGCAAGGGCCAGATCTTCGTCAAGGGCGAGGTCATCAAGACCGTCCCCGAGTCCAAGATCGTCGAGACCCTCATCGAGGAGGCCATGAAGCTGGCCGAGAAGATGGAGGCGGAGGGCGTGGAGTCGGGCGAGCCGTCGGTGGCGGTGGCCGGCTGAGAGGTCCGGGGGCGCCGGGCAGTTGTATTTCAGCCTGTCCGGCGTTTGAGGACGAGGCCCTTTGGGGCCGAAGCGGGGGTCTGGGGGCGGCAGCCCCCAGGGAGGGTGCCCTGGCCGACGGTCACCGGCAAACGAACGGCAACCTCCACTGGGCGGCACGGCAAAGCTTCCGCAGGTACAGTGCGGGGACCAGCAGAACCCCAGCGTGAGGCCCCCGCACCGTGTTGACCCAGACCACCTCACGGGTCCTCGAACCGAGTGACCTGGACGCCGCGCTCGCCGTCCTCGACCGCGAGCCGGTCGCGAACGCCTTCGTGACGTCCCGCGTCCGGATCGCCGGCCTCGACCCCTGGCGCCTCGGCGGCGAGATGTGGGGCTGGTACGAGGACGGCATGCTGACGTCCCTGTGCTACGCGGGCGCCAACCTCGTCCCGATCTGCGCCACCCCCCGAGCCGTACGGGCCTTCGCCGACCGCGCCCGGCGCTCGGGCCGCCGCTGCTCCTCCATCGTCGGCCCGGCCGATTCCACCGCCCAGCTGTGGCGCCTGCTGGAACCCAACTGGGGCCCGGCCCGCGAGATCCGCCCCCACCAGCCCCTCATGATCACCGACCACATGCCGGCCGGCATCACCCCGGATCCGTACGTCCGCCGCATCCGCAAGGACGAGATGGACACGATCATGCCGGCGTGCGTGGCCATGTTCACCGAGGAGGTCGGCGTCTCCCCGATGGCCGGCGACGGCGGTCTCCTCTACCAGGCCCGGGTCGCCGAACTCGTCGGCTCGGGCCGCTCCTTCGCCCGCCTCGACCAGGACGGCAAGGTCGCCTTCAAGGCCGAGATCGGTGCGGCCACCGACCGCGCCTGCCAGATCCAGGGCGTCTGGGTGGCCCCCGAGTACCGCGGCCAGGGCCTGGCGGCCCCCGGAATGGCGGCCGTGCTCCGCTATGCCCTCGCGGACGTCGCCCCGGTGGTGAGCCTGTACGTCAACGACTTCAACACGGCGGCGAGAAGGACGTACACGAGGGTGGGCTTCCAAGAGGTCGGCGCCTTCATGAGCGTCCTTTTCTGAGCACGCCCCCTTGCGGGGGACGGCGGGACAACATCCCCCGGGGCGCGGGTAACTGCGCGACCAACCACGGACAGACCGCACCCAAACGACAACCTGTGGTCCCCTGTACGCTCCCCACATGCGACTTCCCGGTCACGCACACCGCCGCCACCCCGACGACGTCGTGATCGGCCCGCTGGACCTCCCCACCAACGTCGACGAAGCCCTCGCCGTCCAAGCAGTGGCCTTCGGACTCGGCCCCGACGAGGTGGCCGTACGCCGCCAGATCGTCCTGCGCCACATGACCTACCCGGGAGCAAGGGCCCTCGGCGCGACCGCCTCGGGCCTGCTCGTCGGCTTCGTGTACGGCATGCCGAACGACCGCACCCACTGGTGGTCCACCGTCGTGGAGCCCTACCTCCGGGCCCAGGGCCACGACGCCTGGCTCGACGACTCCTTCGTCATCACGGAACTGCACGTCCACCCCCGCTACCAGAACCGGGGCGTCGGCCGCTCCCTGATCACCACGATCACCGACACCGCCGCCGAACCCCGCTCGATCCTCTCGGCGATCGACGTCGACAGCCCGGCCCGCGGCCTCTACCACTCCCTCGGCTACCGCGACCTCGCCCGCCAGGTCCTGTTCCCGAGCGCCCCGAAGCCGTACGCCGTGATGGGCGCCCCTCTGCCGCTGCGCCGCCGATAGGCACGGGCCACGGTTAACCGATTTCCACCGTCCCGTACCACCCGGCTAACCTCCTGCCATAACCCAACCCGGCAGGAGTACGAGAACGATGGCGAACGCACCGGTCCAGCGCATGTCCCAGTTGATGGCGAAGACGCTGCGCGACGACCCGGCGGACGCCGAGGTCCTCAGTCACAAGCTGCTGGTCCGCGCGGGCTACGTCCGCCGCACGGCGGCCGGCATCTGGTCCTGGCTGCCCCTCGGCAAGCGGGTCCTCGCCAACGTGGAGCGCGTCGTCCGCGAGGAGATGGACGCGATCGGCGCCCAGGAGGTGCTGCTCCCCGCGCTGCTGCCGCGTGAGCCGTACGACGCGACGGGCCGCTGGGACGAGTACGGCCAGGAGCTGTTCCGCCTCAAGGACCGCAGGGGCGGCGACTACCTGCTCGGCCCGACCCACGAGGAGATCTTCACCCTGCTGGTGAAGGATCAGGCGTCCTCCTACAAGGACCTGCCGGTCATCCTCTACCAGATCCAGAACAAGTACCGCGACGAGGCCCGCCCCCGGGCCGGCGTCCTGCGCGGCCGTGAGTTCCTGATGAAGGACTCGTACTCCTTCGACACCGATGACGAGGGCCTCGGCCAGTCCTACGCCCTGCACCGCCAGGCCTACCAGCGCGTCTTCGAGCGCCTCGGCCTCGACTACCGCATCTGCGCCGCCACCGCCGGCGCGATGGGCGGCTCGAAGTCGGAGGAGTTCCTCGCCCCGGCCGAGGCCGGCGAGGACACCTTCGCGGACTGCCCGAACTGCGACTTCGCGGCCAACACCGAGGCGATCACGTACGAGCTGAAGCCGGTGGACGCCGCGGGCGTGGCCGCGCTCGAGGAGATCCCGACCCCGGACACCCCGACCATCGAGACCCTGGCCGCCCACCTCGGCGTCGAGGCTTCCGCGACGCTCAAGAACCTCCTCGTGAAGGTCGACGGCGAGATCGTCGCCGTGGGCGTCCCCGGTCACCGCGAGGTCGACATGGGCAAGGTCGAGGCGCACTTCGCCCCGGCCGTCGTCGAGATGGTCACCGAGGCGGACTTCGCCGGGCGCCCGGACCTGGTCCGCGGCTACGTCGGTCCGCAGGGCCTGGGCGAGAAGGTCAAGTACCTCGCCGACCCGCGCGTGGCCCCCGGCACCTCGTGGATCACGGGCGCCAACAAGGAGGGCACGCACGCGAAGAACGTCGTCGCGGGCCGTGACTTCGAGGTCGACGAGTACGTCGACGTCGTGGTCGTCCAGGAGGGCGACCCCTGCCCGAAGTGCGGCACCGGCCTCAAGCTGGACCGTGCCATCGAGATCGGCCACATCTTCCAGCTGGGCCGCAAGTACGCGGACGCCCTGAAGCTCGACGTCCTCGGCCAGAACGGCAAGCCGGTCCGCGTGACCATGGGCTCCTACGGCATCGGCGTCTCCCGCGCCGTCGCCGCCCTCGCCGAGCAGACCGCCGACGACAAGGGCCTGTGCTGGCCGGCCGAGGTCGCCCCGGCCGACGTCCACGTGGTCGCCGCGGGCAAGGCACTCCAGACCGAACTCGCCCTCGACGTCTCCGAGAAGCTGGCCACGGCCGGCCTGCGCGTCCTGTGCGACGACCGCGCCGGTGTCTCGCCGGGCGTGAAGTTCACGGACTCGGAGCTGATCGGCGTACCGCAGATCCTGGTCGCCGGGCGGCGCGCGGCCGAGGGCGTCGTCGAGCTCAAGGACCGCAGGACCGGCGAGCGCGAGGAACTGACGGTGGACGAGGCGATCGCCCGCCTGACGGCGTAAGGAACCCCTCAGCAGGGCTGCTCCCCGACCGTGGGACGTGACACAGCGTCAGTGTCACCACGGAGGGGAGCGGTCCTGCCTGCTCGGCCCGTCTCAGCCGGCCTCGGCCGCGAGGACGCGGGGGAGGAGTTCGTGGGGGAGTTCCACGCGCATGCCGCAGAAGCAGCGCAGGGGCCCGCCGCGTGAGACGGGGGCGCCCAGGTCGATCATCAGGATGTCCGCCACTTCCCGGAGCACGTCACCTGCCGGGGCGCCTCTGGCGACGCGGATGCTGACCTCGTCCGGATCCCAGACCGCGATGCCCGCCAGATTCTCCGTCACGGCAATGTGGACGCACACGACTGTCTCCCCAGGGATGCACTACAGCACGGAGTGATCCGCTCCGGGAGGTCAGCGGCTGACTGATGGTACCGACGGCGGTCGGGTGCGTGAGGAGTTTCGTCATATTCTCCCGCCGCACCGGAAGCTTCCGTCACACCCGGCACGCGGCAGCGAGAGGGCTCGTTGGCCGAAAACGCGCCGCTGACCTCACCCGATGCGGCTGACCTGAAGCATGGCTTCGGCGTCCTTCAGCAGTGCGCGCTGACGTGCCTCCGGCAATTGCCGGTACAGCTTCAGGAGCCGGGCCTCGCGCTCGTCCCCGCTGGGTCCGGGTACGGGGCGGCCCACCGCCTCGAAGAACTCCCTCGGCGTCGTCCGCACGCCCCAGCGCCGGAACACATCGACCATGGCCCGCAGCTTCTCCGGGTCTATGCGCGAGGTGCCGCGGGTGCGGTTCACCCAGGCGTTCAGCGTCGGATAGGAGATGCCGGCCTCCGCCGCCAGGTCCTTCTGGGTTCGGTCCGGCGCCTGCGCCAGCAGACGTTCGAGCAGAGTGGCCAGGTCCTCTTCCAGGCGCGAGGGATCCTGGCCCTGGTCCGGGGCTCCTGAGCGGCTCTGCTGGTTCGTCACGCATCCGAGGATCCGTCATCAATATCTACAAGCGCAAGTAGATCGCAGATCGGTCGTGAAGGGTTCGGGGGCGTGCGGGAGCGCTGCGCGGACGATGACGAAAACGCGCGCCCCCACCCTCGTGCGGATGCCCGCCTTTCCTCACGTTCCGTGGGCGCCTTGACACTATCTGCATCTACATGAAGACTGTAGATGGCACCGGATGTGGATGGCGGCTCCTGGCGTGGGCCGTGCCCGTGCGTTCAGGTAATCTACATCTACATGAATATTGAAGATTCAGGATGATGTCGACGGGAGATCCGATCGTGTCCTTACCGAACAGCGTCACCGCCGCTCCGGACGACCCGGAACCCGAGCTCGTCGCCCGGGCCCGCAGGGGCGACCGGGAGGCGTTCGCGGCGCTGTACCACCAGCACTACCGCCTCGTGTACGGCTTCCTGCTCGTGCGCACGCGCAACAGACATCTGGCGGAGGACCTGACCCAGGAGGCGTTCACCCGCGCCCTGCGGCGCATCGATTCCTTCACCTGGCAGGGCACGGCTTTCGCCGCCTGGCTGACCACCATCGCGAAGAACCTCCACCTCGACGAACTCGACCGCGGCCGCACCCGCCTGGAGACGCCGGTAGCCGAGTTCGACGAGCCCAGGGAGGCCGGCCGGGACGCCGAGACGCTCGCCCTGCGCGCACTGGAGGCCGTCGAGGCCCACGAGGCGGTCCGCACAGCCCTGCACATGCTCAACGCCCAGCAACGGCACTGTGTGGAGTTGCGCTTCCTCGACGAACTGACGCCGCAGGAGACGGCGTTGGCGATGGGCCGGAGCGTCGGCGCGGTCAAGACGCTGACCTATCGCGCCCTGCGCAAGCTGCGCCGGCCGGCCGGGGCGGTGTCCGTGTGAACAGCAACTTCCCGCACGCCGTCGGTGTGATCCGCGCGGTACTGGAGTCCGCCGCCCACGACCGTGCGACCGCCGTCGCGCACGCGCTCGACTCGGCCCGCCTCCTGGTCGACCCCCTGCGCTCCTTCGGCGTCGTACTGCACCGGACGCCGGACGGCGGTTGGTGCCGGGTTCCGCGCCCGCTCACCGACCTGGAGCACCAGGCCCTGGCCTGGGACGCCTCGTGCGCGCGGGCGCGGTCCCTCGCGTGCGACATCGAACGCAGGCTGGCCGGGCACGCCGGTCCGTCCGGCGTCCGTGTGGACGGTGACCGGGTGCGGGTCGCGCTCCGTGTCGACGGCCCCGTCGCATGGGCCCGTTGGCGTGCGTACCTGGGCATCACTGTCGTCGGGGCAGGCATCCGCCTCCACACGGTGACGGGCGAGGGGGAGCGCGGCGGTGTCCGGGTGACGGTGGTGGCCCACGGCGCCACGACGGCACCCCCGTCCGCCGTGACCGGACCACAGGCGCGTCCCTTCCGACTCGGCGGCGCCACGTACGACCTGGCGTTTCCACAGCGCGACGCGCACGGGGACGTCTGGTACTTCCAGGGCTGGCGAACCCACGACGGCATGCCCCTGATGTCCCTGGACGGCCGCACCGAGCGATGCTCCCTCGCCAACGTGGCGGCACATCTGGGGCCGTTGTCGCCGATGCGGACCGTCGGCCGGGGTGCCGCGTCCGACGGCGACGGGGCGCTGCGTACGACGTCAGCACCGCTGTCCCCACCTCCGTCCGTGATGCCGACGGGGCCCGGGCCTGTGCCGTTGAGCGCGACTTCGGCTGCAGTGCCGGCGGCGCCTGGGCCCGGGCCGTCGTCCGCACCCTCGACGGCACCGCCATCCACATCCCCGCCCGCTCCATCGTCGGCACCGTTGCGAGGCCAGATCGGGCCGGTCGGATGACCCGCAGTGAGGCGGGCCTGCGGAGCCGGGGGGAGGTCGGGGCGGGGGAGGGCTCGCGGGCGTGGGAGGCGCGTGCCGCTTGCCGGGAGCGCGACGCCGACCTCTGGTTCTCCCGCCGTTCCCGGCCGACGGCCGTCGCGATCTGCGCCGCCTGCCCCGTGCTCGATCCCTGTCGGGCCGCCGTGCTGCAACGGGAGAAGGGCCTTCCCCGGTGCCGTCGCCAGGGCGTCGTCGCCGGGCTGACAGGCCCTCAGCGCCATGACTTGGAGCGCGCCGCCAACCCGCGGGCACAGCCGTACCGACAGGCGTCGCCGCCCGCCGAGCCCACCCCGCCCCTCGATTCGGCCGGACCTCCGCCCACGCTGCTCGCCCCCTGCGGGACGCGCGCGGCCTACCAGCGGCACCTGCGCCGCGGCGAGCCCGTCGACGAGGCGTGCCGCGCGGCCAACGCCCGGGAGGCCGGCCGCTATCGCCGAACCGGGTCCACCGCCGGCACCCGTTTCACCCCCGAGTAAAGGGAGCCCACCCACCTCCACGACCCCACCCGACACCGCGCCGGGTCATTCGCCGACCCGAACTGACCCCACCCCACCCCACCCCTCACTCTCAACGCACCGGAGTACCTCATGTCCTCGCCCCCGTCGGATCCCCCGCCCGACGAATCCGGGTCCGGTGACGCCCGGACCCCGGGTCTCCTCGGCCGAACGGCCACGGTCCTGCGCAGGTTCTTACGGCCGCGCGGCAGACCCCTCGTGCCGCGAACAGGCACGCGTCGGCGCCTGGCACGGGAGATGGACGACTGCCGACAGGAACGCGACCGCTGGCAGTGGCACGCCGACTCCTACGAGCGGGAGTTGACCCACGCCCTGCGCGAACGCGCAAATCTGCTCGCCTGGTTGGCGGCGCTGCACCCGTCGAGTGCCGTTCTCGTCGCCGACGTCGGTGCCGGACCTGGCGACGTCCACCTGCTGCGCATCGAGGTCGGCGGACAGCAACTGTCGTGGCCGCTGCCACCGGCCGACCTGCCGCTGTTCGCGCACGTCCCGTACGCGTACTCGGTCACCAAGGACGGTCGTGCGGCCCCGGACCAGGCGGCGCACATCCGCGGGCACACCCGGCTGTTGGCGATGGAGGAGACCCTCTTCGGCGCACCGGCGCAGACGTGGGCGGCGGTGCGGCCCCTGCGCCCCGGCGACCGCTGAAGCCGCTCGGACGGGTGTCCCGGCGGCCACACGAGACTCCGGCCGCCAGGCTCGGGAGGCAAGACGGCCGGATCCACCACGCCCCCTGCCCCGATCACAGCAGGGGGCGTGGTCCCGGTCATGTCCCCGTACCGGGCCGCCGCTAGAGCCAGCCCGCGAATTCCAGCAACAACTCCGCGTCCTGAGCCCGCCCGACCCGCCGAGCCCGCACGCCCGACTCGACGGCCCGGAACAGCGTCCACCCGCGCAGCCGTTCCTGATCCACGTCCAGCGACTCCGCGAGGCGCTTGACCCGCCGCCGGGTCGTCCCCGCGCCCGACGGCGAGGCGATCAGGTCCTCCACCCGATCCCGCACCAAGCGCGCCAGATCGAATGCGCACTCACCGACGACCGGGTCCGGCCCCACCGCCAGCCACGGCGTCCGCTCCCCGGCCAGTACCTTGCTCTGCCGGAACGTCCCGTGCAGCAACCGCCGTTCGGGCGGCGCGGCCAGCAATTCCTCGCGGGCGGCGAGCGCGGCGTCGACCAGCGTCGCCACCTCCGCGTCCGCCGACGCGGTCGCCCGCATCGCCTCGGCCTGCCGGCCCGTACGCTCGGCCACCGTCTCGAAGTGGTGGTCGGCCGGGGGCTGCACCCACAGCCGCCGCAGCGTCCCCGCCGCCTCCAGCAACGCCTTCGCCTCCGGCAGCGATCGCACCGACAGATCCGGTTGCAGCCGCTCCAGCAGGAGCACACCCTCGGTCACGGACGAGTCCACAAGCTGTACGGCGCCCACGCCGCCCCAGTGCGCGAGAGCGGCCCGCTCGCTCTCCGGGCGGGCCCTGGGCGGCGCCAGCTTGAGCACGGCCGGGGTGCCGTCCGGCTGCCGCACCAGCATCACCAGGCTGCTGCGGCCGCCCGGCATCTGCACCCGCTCAACGGTCAACTCGCGTAGCGCGACGGCCTGGTGGGCCGCCTCCGGCAGCTTCTCCAACCAGTCGTCACCGTCCGGTGCCGTCTCACCGAGCGCCCTCACCAGACGCTGCGGCGGTTCGAAAGCCATGCGCGAGTCGTTCCTTCCCGTACTGCCCCTACGTGTGCTGCGGCCCGCGTCACGCGGAGGGCGCCGCCGACGTCGACGTGGTGCCCGCCCGCTCGGCGAGACCAGGGAAGGCTACGCTCTCGCCCCGCCAGCGCACCGCCCGCACCGCGGCTTCCCGCAGCGCCTCGGCGGCCGTGCCCCGCAGCTCACCCTCGGCTGCCCGCACCAGGTCGGAGTACACCCCGGCCACCCGGTCCTCCAACTCGGCGGCGAGCCGGACGGCCGACGCCGAGTCCGGCACCGGGAACGGCAGCGCGTACGCGGCGCTCGCGGAGACCGGTTCGGCGCCCCGGTCGCGCACCTCGCGCGCCAGCGCGTCCCGCCGGGCCCGGTGCGCCGCGTATGCCGCCTGTGCTTCCGTGCGCCGCTCCTCGCCGATCCGGCCGCCGACGACGCCGTATCCGTACACGGCCGCGTGCTCGGCGGCGAGCGCCGCCTGGAGGGCCGTGACCGTCGCCTTCTTCGCCTCGCTCACT
The DNA here is from genome assembly GCF_045039535.1 of Streptomyces sp. NBC_01092. NCBI lineage: Bacteria > Bacillati > Actinomycetota > Actinomycetes > Kitasatosporales > Streptomycetaceae > Streptomyces > Streptomyces sp. NBC_01092. Next base: position 7,666,333 of record NZ_CP108659.1, read on the forward strand.
TGGCCGCCTCCGTCAGCAGATACGCGTGCGCCGCCCCTGCCGCCGCCACTGAGGCCAGCAGCCGCGCCAGTTCACCGGGCAGGTCGAGGAGCGCCTTGGCCCGCCGGTCCGCGAGCGCCCGTTCGGCGGCGGCGAGCTCGGCCAGCGCGTCCCGCTCGTGCGCGGGAACGGGCGCGCTCGCCGAAGGGGAGGCCGACGGCGACGCCTTCCCGGCCTTCGGCGCCCCGGACGTCGTGGGCGATCCGGCGGACGGTCCGGACGAACCCCCGCCGAACGCCCCCGCATGCCGCAGGGCCTGCGCCCGCAACGGCCCCAGCAGTTCGGTCAGCACCGGATGGACGGCGAGTACGGCGTCGTACTGCCCGACCAGGCCCTCGCTGTCGCGGGCCGCACGCGCGCGTGCCCGCTCGGCGAGCGACGGGCTGCCGCTCGTGCCGCCGTCCGAATCGTCGGGCCGGGAGGTGCAGCCCACAAGGAGGGCGGCCCCGGCGGCCGAGGCCAGCAGGGTTCTTCTGCGCGGCCCCGAGGGGGAGCGCGGTGGCGAGGGGAACGGCACGGCAGACGTCCTCGGGGAGCTCGTACGAAAGCAGTTGCGAAAGCGGCTGCGGAGTCGGCGGACCGCAGGCCCGTGATCACCGTACCCGCGCATGCGCCCCGCACCACTCACCGGCACCGCTCGCCCGCAGGTGGACGGCAACACTCCTCGCGACCCGATACCCTTTGACCAGACACGCGACCCATCCCACAACAGCACACGCGGCCGAGGAGTCACCCGGATGAGCACGACCCAGAGCGAGAGGCTGCGAGAACTTCTGGAACCGCTCGTCAGCTCTCAGGGCCTCGATCTCGAAGAGATCGCAGTGGACTCCGTCGGACGCAAGCGCGTGCTGCGTGTCGTCGTCGACTCCGACACCGGGGCGGACCTGGACACGATCGCCGATGTGAGCCGCGAGCTCTCGGCGAAGCTCGACGAGACGGACGCGATGGGCGCGGGCGAGTACACCCTCGAAGTCGGCACCCCGGGCGCGGAACGCGCCCTCACCGAGCACCGCCACTACGTGCGTGCCGTCGACCGGCTGGTGAAGTTCCAGCTGGCCGACGGCGGCGAGCTGGTGGCCCGCATCCTGAAGGCCGACGACGATGGCCTCGACCTCGAAGTGCCCGGCGTGAAGGGCCGCAAGGCCACCAGCCGCAGACTCGGCTTCCCGGACATCGACAAGGCGCGCGTGCAGGTCGAGTTCAACCGCAAGGACAGCAAGAACGAGAAGGAAGAGGAGGCGTAGCCGTGGACATCGACATGAGTGCCCTGCGGGGCTTGGTACGGGAGAAGGAGATCTCCTTCCCCCTGCTGGTCGAGGCGATCGAGTCGGCCCTCCTCATCGCCTACCACCGCACCGAGGGAAGCCGCCGCCACGCGCGCGTGGAGCTGAACCGGGAGACCGGCCATGTGACCGTGTGGGCGAAGGAGGACCCCGAGGACCTCGAGGAGGGCCAGGAGGCCCGCGAGTTCGACGACACCCCGTCCGGCTTCGGCCGTATCGCCGCCACCACCGCCAAGCAGGTCATCCTGCAGCGGCTGCGCGACGCCGAGGACGACGCGACGCTCGGCGAGTACGCCGGCCGCGAGGGCGACATCGTCACCGGCGTGGTCCAGCAGGGCCGCGACCCGAAGAACGTGCTCGTGGACATCGGCAAGCTGGAGGCCATCCTGCCGGTGCAGGAGCAGGTCCCGGGCGAGGCCTATCAGCACGGGATGCGGCTTCGGTCGTACGTCGTACGAGTGGCGAAGGGCGTCCGCGGCCCGTCCGTCACCCTCTCGCGCACGCACCCCAACCTGGTGAAGAAGCTCTTCGCCCTGGAGGTGCCGGAGATCGCCGACGGTTCGGTGGAGATCGCCGCCATCGCCCGCGAGGCCGGCCACCGCACCAAGATCGCCGTACGGTCCACGCGCAGCGGTCTGAACGCCAAGGGCGCCTGCATCGGCCCCATGGGCGGCCGGGTGCGCAATGTCATGGGCGAGCTGAACGGCGAGAAGATCGACATCGTCGACTGGTCGGACGACCCGGCCGAGATGGTGGCGAACGCGCTGTCCCCCGCCCGGGTCTCCAAGGTGGAGGTCGTGGACATGGCCGCTCGCTCCGCGCGCGTGACCGTGCCCGACTACCAGCTGTCCCTGGCGATCGGCAAGGAAGGGCAGAACGCCCGGCTCGCGGCCCGGCTCACCGGCTGGCGGATCGACATCCGCCCGGACACCGAGCAGGCCGGGGAATAGATCAAGCCGCGAGACGCTTGGATCACGTCGGGTTACCGAGCGGCAACTGTTCGAATCCTGCCCCAAAGGGGTGAGGTCGGTACGGGGAGGTAGACTTAAAGGTGTCTGGCCGGACACGCGACCGCGCCTGCCCTGAACGTACCTGTGTGGGGTGCCGGGAGCGAGCGGCCAAGGCTGATCTGCTGCGGATCGTGGCGATCAAGGACGAGTGCGTCCCTGATCCTCGCGGTACGCTGCCCGGCCGGGGTGCGTATGTACACCCCGCACTGGTCTGTCTCGACCAGGCGGTACGCCGACGGGCGTTCACGCGGGCGTTGCGCGCCCCGGGAGCGCTCGACACAAAGGCGTTGCGCCAGTACGTCGAGCAGAGAACAGTTGCTGACCAGGCAACACCGTAAGAAGCGTCGTGCGGAACCCCCGCGCGGCCCAGGTACCCCGCGAGTTGGAAGTAGGTCGAGATTGCGATGAGCACTCGATGAGCACGCGATGAGTACGCCCATGAAGTAGCGACGGTCCGGACGCAACCCGGACCTAAAAGGAGCGAAGTGGCTAAGGTCCGGGTATACGAACTCGCCAAGGAGTTCGGGGTTGAGAGCAAGGTCGTCATGGCCAAGCTCCAAGAACTCGGTGAATTCGTCCGTTCGGCGTCTTCGACCATCGAAGCGCCCGTCGTCCGTAAGCTGACGGACGCCCTCCAGCAGGGCAACGGAGGCGGCAAGCCCGCCTCCGCACGCAAGGCTGCCCCGGCGAAGCCGGCAGCCCCCTCTCCGGCGCAGGCAGCCCGTCCGGCTCCGCCGCGCCCGCCGGCCCCCAAGCCGGCAGCCGAGACGCCCGCGGCCCCGGCCGCGCCGGCTGCTCCCGGCGGCACCCGTCCCACTCCGGGCCCGAAGCCCGCGCCGCGGCCTGCCCCGGCGTCCCCGGCTCCGACCGCGCCCGAGTTCACGGCACCCCCGGCGGCTCCCGCAGCTCCGGCTCAGGGCTCCGGCCCGCGTCCGGGTGCTCCGCGTCCGGGCGGCCAGGCTCCGCGTCCCGGCGCCCCCCGTCCGGGTGGTCCCGGTCAGGGCGGCCAGGGCCGTGGTGAGCGCGGCGACCGCGGTGACCGCGGTGACCGTCCCGGCGGCGGTCGTCCGGGTGGCGGCGCTCAGCGTCCCGGTGCCCGTCCGGCCGGTCCCCGTCCGGGTAACAACCCGTTCACCTCTGGTGGCTCCACCGGCATGGCGCGCCCGCAGGCGCCCCGTCCGGGCGGCGCCCCGCGTCCGGGCGGCCCCGGTGGCCCCGGCGCTCCCGGCGGCGCTCCGCGTCCGCAGGGTCAGGGCGGTCCCCGTCCCCAGGGCGCGGCGGGCGGTCCTCGTCCGCAGGCTCCGGGCGGCTCGCGTCCCAGCCCGGGCGGCATGCCCCGTCCGCAGGGCGGCGGTCCCCGTCCCGGCGGTGGCCCCGGTGGTCCCCGTCCCAACCCCGGCATGATGCCGCAGCGTCCTGCTGCCGGCCCGCGTCCCGGTGGTGGCCCCGGCGGTGGCCGTGGTCCCGGTGGCGGCGGTCGTCCCGGTGGCGGTGGCGGCGGTCGTCCGGGTGGCGGCGGCGGCTTCGCCGGTCGTCCCGGTGGTCCCGGTGGCGGTGGCGGCGGTTTCGCCGGTCGTCCCGGTGGTCCCGGTGGCGGTGGCGGCGGTTTCGCCGGTCGTCCCGGTGGTCCCGGTGGCGGTGGCGGCGGTGGCCGTCCCGGCTTCGGTGGTCGTCCCGGCGGTCCCGGTGGCCGTGGTGGCACGCAGGGTGCCTTCGGTCGTCCCGGCGGTCCCGCGCGTCGTGGCCGCAAGTCGAAGCGGCAGAGGCGCCAGGAGTACGAGGCCATGCAGGCCCCGTCGGTCGGCGGCGTGATGCTGCCTCGCGGCAACGGCGAAGCCATTCGCCTGTCGCGCGGTGCGTCGCTCACCGACTTCGCGGAGAAGATCAACGCCAACCCGGCGTCCCTCGTCGCGGTCATGATGAACCTCGGCGAGATGGTCACGGCCACGCAGTCCGTCTCCGACGAGACGCTGGAGCTCCTCGCCGGCGAGATGAACTACACGGTTCAGATCGTCAGCCCCGAGGAGGAGGACCGCGAGCTGCTCGAGTCCTTCGACATCGAGTTCGGCGAGGACGAGGGCGGCGAGGAAGACCTCGTGGTCCGTCCTCCGGTCGTCACCGTCATGGGTCACGTCGACCACGGTAAGACCCGACTCCTCGACGCCATCCGCAAGACGAACGTCATCGCGGGCGAGGCCGGCGGCATCACTCAGCACATCGGTGCCTACCAGGTCTCGACCCAGGTCAACGACGAGGACCGCGCGATCACCTTCATCGACACCCCGGGTCACGAGGCGTTCACCGCCATGCGTGCCCGTGGTGCCCGGTCGACGGACATCGCGATCCTGGTCGTCGCGGCCAACGACGGCGTCATGCCGCAGACGGTCGAGGCGCTCAACCACGCCAAGGCGGCCGACGTCCCGATCGTCGTCGCGGTCAACAAGATCGACGTCGAGGGCGCCGACCCGACCAAGGTGCGCGGTCAGCTCACCGAGTACGGGCTGGTGGCCGAGGAGTACGGCGGCGAGACCATGTTCGTCGACATCTCCGCCAAGCAGGGTCTGCACATCGACTCGCTGCTGGAGGCCGTGGTCCTCACGGCCGACGCCTCGCTCGACCTGCGGGCCAACCCGCACCAGGACGCGCAGGGCATCTCGATCGAGTCCCGTCTCGACCGCGGCCGCGGTGCCGTGTCGACGGTCCTCGTCCAGCGAGGCACCCTGCGGGTCGGCGACACGATGGTCGTGGGCGACGCCTACGGCCGAGTGCGCGCCATGCACGACGACAACGGCAACAACGTCACCGAGGCGGGCCCGTCGACGCCGGTCCAGGTCCTGGGCCTGACCAACGTCCCGGGTGCGGGCGACAACTTCCTGGTGGTGGACGAGGACCGTACGGCCCGTCAGATCGCCGAGAAGCGTGCCGCCCGTGAGCGCAACGCGGCCTTCGCGAAGCGCACGCGTCGTGTGTCGCTGGAGGACCTGGACAAGGTGCTCAAGGCCGGCGAGGTCCAGCAGCTGAACCTGATCATCAAGGGTGACGCTTCTGGTTCCGTCGAGGCCCTGGAGTCCTCCCTGCTCCAGCTGGACGTCGGCGAAGAGGTCGACATCCGCGTCCTGCACCGCGGCGTCGGTGCGGTCACGGAGTCCGACATCGACCTGGCGATGGGCTCCGACGCCATCGTGATCGGCTTCAACGTGCGCGCCGCCGGGCGTGCGCAGCAGATGGCCGAGCGCGAGGGCGTGGACGTCCGGTACTACTCGGTCATCTACCAGGCGATCGAGGAGATCGAGGCGGCCCTCAAGGGCATGCTCAAGCCGGAGTACGAAGAGGTCGAGCTCGGTACGGCGGAGATCCGCGAGGTCTTCAAGTCGTCCAAGCTGGGCAACATCGCCGGTGTCCTCATCCGCTCGGGCGAGGTCAAGCGCAACACCAAGGCGCGCCTCATCCGCGACGGCAAGGTGGTCGCGGAGAGCCTCAACATCGAGGGTCTGCGTCGCTTCAAGGACGACGTCACCGAGATCCGCGAAGGGTTCGAGGGCGGTATCAACCTCGGCAACTTCAACGACATCAAGGTCGACGACGTCATCGCGACGTACGAGATGCGGGAGAAGCCGCGGGCGTAACAGCCAACGGTTCGTGCTGGCCGGCGGGACTTCGGTCCCGTCGGCCAGCACGGCGTTTGCCGCCGGGCACCGAGACGGGCGGCGACGGTCTACGGAGCGTAATATCCGTCGATCGTCCCGGTCCCTTCGTTGTACGGTTTCTGATGTCCCTGCCCCACGGAGGGCAGGACCATCGATCCCGTACCGGCGGGTGAACCGGTTACACACATGTTCGTGGGGACACTGTCCTTCGACCTCCTCCTCGGCGACGTACGGTCGCTGAAGGAGAAGCGCTCCGTCGTCCGCCCGATCGTCGCCGAGCTTCAGCGCAAGTACGCGGTGAGCGCGGCCGAGGTGGACCACATGGACCTCTACCGGCGGGCCGGAATCGGCATCGCCGTGGTGTCCGGCGACGCCGGACACCTGACCGACGTACTGGACCAGTGCGAACGGCTGGTCGCCGGCCGTCCGGAGGTGGAACTGCTGTCGGTACGACGGCGTTTCCACGGTGACCACGACGACTGACGACCACAAGCCAAGAACGTTGAAGAAGAAAGAACGGGAGACGGACCAGTGGCCGACAACGCGCGGGCGAAAAGGCTGGCGGACCTCATCCGAGAGGTGGTGGCCCAGAAGCTGCAGCGCGGGATCAAGGACCCGCGGCTCGGCTCGCACGTCACCATCACGGACACCCGCGTCACGGGTGACCTGCGGGAGGCGACCGTCTTCTACACGGTGTACGGGGACGACGAGGAGCGGACGGCAGCGGCCGCCGGACTGGAGAGCGCCAAGGGCGTCCTCCGCTCGGCCGTCGGGGCGGCCGCGGGCGTGAAGTTCACGCCGACCCTCACGTTCGTCGCCGACGCCCTCCCGGACACCGCCCGGACCATCGAGGACCTCCTCGACAAGGCGCGGCAGTCCGACGAGAAGGTGCGCGAGGTGTCCGCGGGCGCGAAGTACGCCGGCGAGGCGGACCCGTATCGCAAGCCGGGCGACGAGGACGAGACGGACGGCGACACCGCGGAATGACGCAGAAGCACACCACGCCCGACGGCCTTGTCATCGTCGACAAGCCGTCGGGCTTCACTTCGCACGACGTGGTCGCCAAGATGCGCGGCATCGCGCGCACCCGCCGCGTCGGGCACGCCGGCACCCTCGACCCCATGGCGACGGGCGTCCTCGTCCTGGGCGTCGAGAAGGCGACGAAGCTCCTCGGTCACCTTGCCCTGACCGAGAAGGAGTACCTGGGCACCATCCGCCTGGGCCAGAACACGCTCACCGACGACGCCGAGGGCGACATCACGTCGTCCGCCGACGCCTCCAAGGTCACCCGCGAGGCCGTCGACGCCGGGATCGCCAAGCTGACCGGCGACATCATGCAGGTGCCGTCCAAGGTCAGCGCCATCAAGATCGACGGTGTGCGCTCCTACAAGCGGGCACGGGAGGGCGAGGAGTTCGAGATCCCGGCGCGGCCGGTCACCGTCTCGTCCTTCTCGGTGTACGACGTCCGGGAGGCCGTCGCCGACGACGGCACCGCCGTCCTCGACCTGGTCGTGTCGGTGACCTGCTCCTCCGGCACCTACATCCGGGCCCTGGCCCGTGACCTCGGTGCCGACCTGGGCGTCGGCGGCCACCTCACCGCGCTGCGCCGCACCCGCGTCGGGCCGTACAAGCTGGACTCCGCGAAGACGCTGGACCAGCTTCAGCAGGAGCTGACGGTGATGCCGATCGCCGAGGCCGCCGCGGCAGCGTTCCCGCGCTGGGACGTCGACGCCAGGCGCGCACGGCTGCTCACCAACGGTGTCCGCCTCGACATGCCCGATGAGTACGAGGGCTCCGGCTCCGTCGCCGTCTTCGACCCCGAGGGACGCCTGCTGGCGCTCGTGGAGCCGCAGAAGGGCAAGGCGAAGAGCCTGGCCGTGTTCGGCTGAGGCTGCCCCCCCGAGGAGCTTGTCGGGGTGCCTGCCCGTGGAGCGGCGGTCACGGGGTTGTCCTCTGCCCGCCGCTCCACGGTCCCCCCTCGGTTCCCCCACCTCTAGGGTGTATCCAACGACCCCCGCCTGTTCACCCGTCCGGGCAGGCGCTCGGAGTGAACCGAGGGAGCGGAAGGGGGCGCGTTCGCCACGTGATCTGTCCCGCTGATCACAACCCGCCTACCGTCGGAAAAAAGCGGCACGGACGAATGGGCGAACGGGCGCGGTGCGGGGAGGTTCGACGATGGCGGGACGGGGCCCGCGGGCGGGCGGTGCCCGCCGGACGCCGGAAGGCACGCGACAGCAGGACTGCGGGGACGAGAAGGACGCCGGTGCGCAGGACGCGCGCCGCTGCGACCACCGCGACGACGCCCTGGTCCGCATCCACGACCTGGCCGGCCGGCCCCGGGGCCTCGGCTTCGTGGCCGACCACCACGGCACCGTCGTCACCAGCCACGAGGTCGTCGACGGCCTGCCCCGGCTGGTCCTGCTCGCCGCCGGCGGCGACCGCAGCTGTGTGGTGCCGGCGGCCGCGGTGACCTCGCTGCCCGGACTGGATCTCGCCCTTGTGCGCACGGAGGGGCTGGGCGTGGACCCCTTGCCGGTGACCGTGCGGGAGCGGATCGGGACCGGCTCCTATGTGCGGATCGCGGCCGGTGGCTGGCGCGAGGCCAGGGTGCTGGGCGCGACGTCCGTGACGTACACGGCGACGGACCGCGTCCATCTCCTCGACGACGCCCTGGAGCTCGCGATCGGCACGGCCGGCCGGGACGCGCTGCGGCTCGGCGGAGGCGCGGCCGGAGGGCCGGTGCTCGACGCCGCGACCGGCGCGGTCGTGGGCGTCCTCGGCACGGCCCTGCAAGCCGGCCCGCGCGACGCCGGATTCGCCGTACCGCTGTGCCCGACACCGGACGGGCCGCTGGCCGACCTGATCGCCGAGAACGCGGCGACCGTGCCCGCGTACGGCGCCGACCTGAACCTCGCGGGCGTCCTGGAACTGACGGCCACCTCGGTCGGGCAGGACGGTCCGCCGGGGACGCTGGCGGGCTACGTGGGCCGCGCGGACGGTGGGGGAGCGCAGGCCCTGAAGCCGGTCGAACGGGCAGCTACGGCAAGGGAGTTCGACGCCTTCGCCGAGAGCCGGGCCTCGGTGCTCGCCCTCGTCGGGCCGCCGGGCAGCGGCCGTACGACGGAGCTCGCGGCCCTTGCCGCCCGCCGGGGCCGTGGCCCGCAGTCGGCTCCCACGCTGTGGCTGCGCGGCGCCGACCTGCAGGACGAGGACGCCTCGGTGGCCGACGCCGCGCGCCGGGCGCTGGCGCGGGCCGCCCGCATCGTCGCCGCCCCGTCCGACCGCGCCGCCCTCGGCGACACGACCCCGGAGCGCCTGGCCCACCTCGCCCTCGGCGCCGGCCGCCCGCTCCTGCTCCTCCTGGACGGCCCGGAGGAGATGCCGCCCGTGCTGGCCCACCGCCTCACGGACTGGACGGACGGCACGGCGCAGTGGCTGCGGGAGACGGGGGCGCGGCTGGTGGTGGCGTGCCGGGCGGAGTATTGGGAGGGGGCGGGGGCCGAGTTTCCGGAGGAGATGCTGTACGAGGTCCGGCATGATCCAGCCCGTCCGGCGTTTGAGGACGAGGCCGCTCAGGCCGATGGGGGCGCCGGGGGCGGGACAACCCGGCGGTTCCCCCCGTGCGTACCGCTCGACGACCTCACCGCGGACGAGGCCCGCCTGGCCCGTGTCCGATACGGCATCCCGGAAGGCGCCCTCGCCGGTCCCGACGCCGGTCACCCGCTCACCCTGCGTCTGCTCTCCGAGGTGCGCGCCGCCCTCCCCGGCACGCCCACCCCGCACGGAGTCGACCGGCACGACGTCCTCTCCGCCCACCTCGACCTCATGTGCCTGCGCATCGCCGTCCGCCTCGCCGCCGAGAACGGCCTGCGCGGCACCGCCGTACGCCGGCTCGCCGCGAAGGTCTCCGGGCAGGTCCACGAGGCCGCCCGCCGCAGCCTCGGACCGGGCCAGGGGGAGCTGGACCGCGCGTCCTTCGAGGCCGTGTTCCCCTGGGGGCCGGCCCCCGCGGTGCTCGGCGGCGGCACCGGGTGGGCGTCCGCCGTCCTCACCGAGGGGCTCCTCGTCCCCGCCGGCGACGGCTACCGCTTCGCCCACGAGGAGCTCGCCGACTGGATCCAGGGCATGCACCTCGACCTCGACGAGGCCCTGCACGCCCTCGTCCACCGCCGCCGCACCCACCCCGACGCCGCGCACCCCCTCCCCGTGCCCCATCATCGCGTCGGCCCCGTCGTCCAGGCCCTCCTGTTGCTGCCACGGCACCACGGACCCCGCCAACTCGCCTTCCAACTGGAGGAGTTGACGCACGCGCTGGACGCCGACCGGCACTCCTGGTGGGCCGCCCGACTGCTCACCGAGACCCTGCTGCGCGTCCCCGACGCGACGCCGTACCTGGACGTGCTGCATCTGCTCACCGACCGGATCGTCGCCTGGCGCCGGCACCGGCGCTCCGTGTCGCGCGAGTTCGGTCCGCACTTCTGGACCGCGCTGCCGCTCCCGGACAGCGAGCGCTTCGATCTGCTCCGCCGCCTCGTCCTCGCCGACGGCCCGCCGACCGATACCGACGACGCCGACGAGTCGGGGCACCCCCGGTATCTGGACGCCGTCGCCCGGCTTCTCGCCGCCGACCCCACCGCCGTACAACGCCATCTCACCCGCTGGTTCGACGACGACCGGCCGCTGCCCGCGACCCCCCACGCGACCGTCGCCCGAGCCGCGCAGGCCCTGCTGCACACGCACCGTCACCGTGCCCTGGACGAGCTCACCGAGACGCTCGTCGACAGCGCGCACCGCAAGGCCGACGAGCTCCTCGCCGTCCTGTCCGACGAGGAGTCGTCCGCCGTCTGCCGGGCCGTCGACCGGTGGGCCCACGACGAACGGCCCGGGCGGCGCGTCGCCGCGGCGGCGTACGGACTGCGCGCCGCGCCCCACGTCCGTACCGAGGCCGACCGCGAACTCCTGCGCTACGCCGCCCTCGCCCTGCTCGCCCGCCCCTCCGACTGCACCCTGCACGGCGCCGCGCTCGCCCTCCTCGTCCGTGATCCCCGCACCCGTGACCGTCATCTCCCGCAGGCGCTGGCGCACTTCACGGCCGCCGACCCGCAGTTCCCGGCCAGATCGCTGGTCGCCGCCCTGGTCACGCACACCGAGCCGGTCCTCGAAGCCTTCCGGGTCCGGCTGCACAGGCCGGGCGCCAAGGACGCCCTGCGCACCCTCGCCGACGTCACCATGCCCGCGCTCGCCCGCCGGGTCGCCGCCCTCGTCCAGGAGATGGTGGAGCTGCGGCCGGAGACGGCGGCCGACATGGCGGTGTTCGTCGACCGGCGCCTGGACCAGGGCCCGAGCGCCCGAGCCGTGCTCCTCCCGCTGGTCACGGGCCTGCTGGACGGCGGCCCGGAACAGGTGCGGGCCGCCCTCGCCGCCGTACTCGCCACTCCCGGCACTCCCGGGTCCCGCCCGCTGCGCCGCGAACTGCGCGAGTTCCTCCTCTCCCACGAACGCGCCCCCGGCGTGCTGGACGCCTTCCTGCACGCCACCGTCCAGGAGAGCGGCGACCGGGCCGACGACGACCTGCGCGGCCTGGTCCACCACACCGGCCTGCTGCTGGTGCGCACCCCGGACGGCGCGGCCCGGTTCGACCGCGGCCTGGTCGACCTGGGCCGTCATGTGCCCGGCTTCGCCGTGCGGGTCGCCGGCTGGCTGACCGACACCCCGCAGGACTGGTCGGCCGTGGTGGGCCCGAGCACCCGGCGGATGATCGAGAACCTGGCCGGTGTGCGGGTCCCCGCCTGACGACCGCGTCGTCGCGTGCACCCGGTCACAGCGCCCATGCCGATGAGGGCGGGAAGCGCCCGGCATGGCACCCTTAGACCTGCGTAAGACCGTATGAGCAAAGACGGACACGGGTTCGACGAGTTTGCGACAAGGAGCAGGCACAGTGCAGCGCTGGCGTGGCTTGGAGGACATCCCCCAGGACTGGGGGCGCAGCGTCGTCACCATCGGCTCCTACGACGGAGTCCACCGCGGGCACCAGCTGATCCTCCGGCATGCCGTGGACCGGGCCCGTGAGCTGGGCGTCCCCGCCGTCGCCGTCACCTTCGACCCGCACCCCAGCGAGGTCGTCCGGCCCGGCAGCCACCCGCCCCTGCTCGCCCCGCACCACCGCCGCGCCGACCTCATGGCCGAGCTCGGCGTGGACGCGGTGCTGATCCTGCCCTTCACGACCGAGTTCTCGAAGCTCTCGCCGGCCGACTTCGTCGTCAAGGTCCTCGTCGACAAGCTGCACGCCAGGGCGGTCGTCGAGGGCCCGAACTTCCGCTTCGGGCACAAGGCCGCGGGGAATGTGGAATTCCTCGCCGAGCAGGGCAAGACGTACGACTTCGAGGTCGAGGTCGTCGATCTCTACGTCACCGGTGAGGCGGGCGGCGGGGAGCCGTTCTCCTCCACGCTGACCCGGCGCCTGGTCGCCGAGGGCGACGTCGAGGGCGCCGCCGAGATCCTGGGCCGCCCGCACCGCGTTGAGGGCGTCGTCGTGCGCGGGGCGCAGCGGGGCCGCGAGCTCGGCTTCCCGACCGCCAACGTCGAGACGCTGCCGCACACCGCCATCCCCGCCGACGGCGTCTACGCCGGCTGGCTGCACGCCCAGGGCGAGGTGATGCCGGCCGCGATCTCGGTCGGCACGAACCCGCAGTTCGACGGCACGGAGCGCACGGTGGAGGCGTACGCCATCGACCGGGTCGGGCTCGATCTGTACGGGCTGCATGTGGCGGTGGACTTCCTCGCCTATGTGCGCGGGCAGGAGAAGTTCGAGTCGCTGGACGCACTGCTGAAGGCGATGGCGAAGGACGTGCAGCGGTGCCGGGAACTGATCGGGGCCGCCGAGGCACCCGGGGTCGAGGGCGGCGGGATCGCCTAGCGCCTGAACCGGGCGACGCTTTCGGACACAGGCGAGAGGGCCGGCACCTTCATGGTGCCGGCCCTCTCGCCTTGTCGTGCTACTGCTGAGTCCAGCCGGGCGGTACGGAGCCCTGCTGCGGATCCTGCGCGGGGGCCTGCGGCGGCTGTTGCTGCTGCCAGCCCTGGCCCGGTGGCGGCTGCTGGGGCGCCTGACCCCAGCCCTGACCCGGCTGCGGGGCGCCGCCGGGCTGGGCGTAGGGCTGCTGGGGCTGCTGCTGCGGAGCGGGGTACCCCTGCTGCTGCGGCTGTTGCTGCTGCTGGTACTGCATGTTCGGGTTGCCGAAGCCCTGTTGCGTACGGGCGATGTCCTCGGCGATGAGGGCCGCGAGATCGAAGTAGGCCTCGCGGGTCTTGGGACGCATCATGTCGAGGTCCACCTCGGCGCCCGCCGAGAGGTGCTCGTCGAAGGGGATCACGACGACACCGCGGCAACGGGTCTCGAAGTGCGCCACGATGTCCTCGACCTTGATCATCTTGCCCGTTTCGCGGACACCCGAGATGACCGTGACCGATCGCTGGACGAGGTCCGCGAAGCCGTTCGCCGACAGCCAGTCGAGCGTCGTCGAGGCGCTGCTCGCACCGTCCACCGACGGCGTGGAGATGATGATGAGCTGGTCGGCGAGGTCCAGCACGCCGCGCATCGCGCTGTAGAGCAGACCGGTACCGGAGTCCGTGAGGATGATCGGGTACTGGCGGCCCAGCACGTCGAGCGCGCTGCGGTAGTCCTGGTCGTTGAACGTGGTGGAGACCGCCGGGTCCACGTCGTTGGCGATGATCTCCAGGCCCGAGGGCGCCTGCGAGGTGAAGCGGCGGATGTCCATGTAGCTGTTGAGCTGCGGGATCGCCTGGACCAGGTCACGGATGGTGGCACCGGTCTCGCGCCGCACGCGTCGGCCGAGCGTGCCGGCGTCCGGGTTGGCGTCGATCGCCAGGATCTTGTCCTGCCGCTCGGTGGCGAGGGTGGCGCCCAGCGACATGGTCGTCGTGGTCTTGCCGACGCCGCCCTTGAGGCTGATCACCGCGATCCGGTAGCAGGACATCACCGGCGTACGGATCAGACCGAGCTTGCGCTCCCGCTCCGCCTGCTCCTTCTTGGCGCCGAGCTTGAAGCGCGACGGGCCCTGGTTGTTCTTGCGGGCCTTCGGCTGGTTGCGCAGCAGCCGGTCGGAGGACAGCTCCACGGCGGCGTTGTAGCCGAGCGGGGTACCGGGCGCCGCTTGCTGCTGCTGCGGAGCACCGGGACCGGCCTGGGGGCCGGGCGGGGCGGTCCAGCCCTGGTTGCCGTAGGCGGCGGGGTTCTGCTGGGCGGGGGGCTGCTGCGGGGCCTGCTGCTGCTGCGGCTGAGGCTGCGGCGGCTGCTGGGCCGGGGGTTGTTGCTGCGTTGCCGGTTGCTGCTGCTGATCGGGCTGAGGGTAGCCGTAGCCGCCCTGCTGGGGTGGGTAGCCGTAGCCGGGCTGGGGTTGGGGCTGTGCCTGAGGCTGGGGCTGGGGTTGTGCCTGCGGCGGCTGCTGCTGCGGCTGCTGTTGCGGGTAGCCGTAGCCGTAGCCGTCGGGCTGGGGCTGCGGCTGAGGCTGCTGCGCCTGCTGGGGGTAGCCGTATCCGGCGGCCTGCGGGTGCGGGGCCTGCGCGTGCGGCGCCTGTGGGGGCTGCTGTGCCGCCTGACGCGGGTCGACCGGCGCGGGCTGTCCGGCCTGGGCGGGGTATCCGGCCTGCGCGGGATAGCCGGCCTGCGCGGGATAGCCGGGCTGAGGCTGAGCCGGGCCGAACCCGCCCTGGGCCGGGGCCTGGTGAGCGGGCTGACCGGTCTGGTCGGGGTGCGGCTGGGCCGGGGGCTGAGCCTGGGCGTGGGGCTGGGGCTGCGGCTGACCGGGCTGCTGCGCCTGCTGGGGGTAGCCGTAACCGGGGGCCTGACCGGCGGCCGCGGCAGCGGCGGCGGCCTGCGGGTCCGGGTGCCCTGCCTGCTGCGGTGCGCCATGAGGCGGCTGCGCGGGAACGAAGCCCTGGGGCAGCGGGGGGAGTCCCTGGTTGCCCTGCTGCGGCGGGGGGACCTGGCCGGTGGGCTGCGCCTGCGGTTGTGCTTGCGGCTGGGCCTGCGGCTGCGGCTGCGGTTCCTGGTTCTGTGCCGTGGGCGGGGTCGCGGGGGCGGGCGGCGTCGGGGCTGCCTGGACCTCCGGCTCCGCGGTCGCCGGCGCGGGCTCGGCGTCGGGCTGTGCGGGGGAGTCCGCGTCGGCCTGGACCTGCGTCGGCTCGTCGCTCTGCGCTGCGAACACGGACCCGGTGGAGTCACCCGTCTCCGTCTCGTCGGCGCGCTCCTCCTCCGGCTCGTCGTCATCGCCGCCGAACAGCCGGGCCGCCTCCGCGTCAGCCGCGGCGTGGTTCAGCTCGACCTCCGGCTGCGCCGCCACCGGCGGTACGGGGGTGGGCTCTTCGGGAGCGGGCGCCGCCGGTACACCGGCCGCCGGGGTGGCGGTCGGGGACGGGGCCGCGGCCTGGGCGTCCTCGTCGACCGGCCGCAGCACGGGGAAGCCGGGCGCGGCGGGCGGGACCGACGACTGCTGGGCGGGTGAGGGTGCGGGTGCCACCGGCGGTACGGGGGTGGGCGTTGCGGGTGCGGCGGGCGGCTGGGCAGGCGTGGGCTGCTGCGGGTAGCCGTATCCGCCGGACGCGTCCTGGCCGGGCTGGGGAATGCCGTATCCGCCGGAGGTGTCCTGTGCCGATTGCGGAACGCCGTAGCCGCCGGACGTGTCTTGGCCGGGCTGGGGAATGCCGTAGCCGCCGGAGGTGTCCTGTGCCGTCTGCGGAACGCCGTAGCCGCCGGACGTGTCTTGGCCGGGCTGGGGAATGCCGTAGCCGCCGGAGGTGTCCTGTGCCGACTGCGGAACGCCGAAGCCACCCGACGTGTCCTGGCCCGGCTGCGGCACGCCGAAACCGCCGGACGTGTCCTGGCCCGGCTGCGGCGCACCGGCCGGTCCCGGCTGCTGGGGGTAGCCGTATCCGCCGGCTGCGGGGGCGCCGCCCGTGGCGGACTGCTGCTGCGGGAAGCCGTAGCCACCCGTGGCCTGGCCCTGCTGGTTCGCGGGCGTGCCCTGGGCCGGGGTGTGCGGGGACGGCTGAACCGGCTGCGAGGGCTGGGCGGGCTGCTGCGACGGGACGCCGAAGGACTGGGGCTCCGGTGCGGGAGTCTGCGGCGCGGGACCCTGCGCGGGCACGCCGGGCGGCCCGGTGGGTGTGCCGACGGGTGATCCGGTCGGTGGTGGTGGCGCCTGGCCGGTGTCCTGTCCGCCCCCGGAGGAGCCACCCTGCGTGCTTTGGGCGTACCAGGCGGGAGGTGTGTAGACGATTTCGAACTCGCCGGTGAGATCCACCTCGTGATCGTCCCCGTCCGAGGAAGGGCTCCCGCCGTTGTACTCGGACCGATCCCTGTTCACTGCTTGCCTCCTGGTCAGCCACTGCTGCTGAGCTGGTCGTCGTCGCGGCCGGGCGGACCGAGTGGCGAGTCCCACGCGACTGCGATCGTCACCGCACCACCAGAAGCCTAATCACTCGCATGGCGGGACGGAAAAGCCCCCATGGGCGCGGACGCTATAGCTCAGGCTGCCGGGACGGAAGGGCCTCATGGGTGCGGGCGGAACGCCCCCTGGGCGCGGCGCAGTTCGCACGCGCGCCCGGCGACGACGACGGGTCAGTCCATACGGCGGGCCACACCGAGCAGGCCCGTCTCGGCATCGGTGGGCTCGGTCATGACGAACTTCTGGTGCTTGCGGGTGCACCACAGGGCGACCCCGTCGTGCAGCGTCGGCAGGTGCTGGAGCTGGTCCTCGGGGACACCGAGGGTGTCCCGGACGGCCTCGGTCTCGTACGGCGAGATGCGCTGGATGCCGACCAGATGGGCCTGCGCCAGCCAGCGCGGCGCGTGCTCGCTGACGAAGGGCAGCACCGTCACGACGGCCTGCCACGGCACGGACGTCACACGACCGCGAGGAGGACGAATGCCGCAGTCCCGGAACAACACGACCGGACTGGACACCGACGGCCCCTGCGCGGGCACCCGGCCCACCGGATACACCGTCACACACTGCTGGCCGCCGCCCGCCGCCTGGGCCAACTGCTGCCAGGCCTGCGGACGACCGGTCTCGACACCCACGCGCGCTCCCGTCGCGGCGGCGCGCAGCGCCAGCACCTGGGCGAGCCACAGGCCGCCCACGAGCACGACGTCGAAGGGGGTCGGACGGGACAGCCCGAGCACCGCCGGATGCGAGTCCGGGTCGGTGCCGATGATCACGCCGTCGTCACCGAGCGGCATGCTGATCGCGACGAGCTCGTCGGCGGTGACGACATGACGGTTGCGACGCGGGCCGCGCAGCCCGAACCCCGGGCTGAAGATACGGCGTTGCTGCTGCGGTGCATCCGGCTGCCGGATGATCGGGATCAGACCGGTGTCGGTGGGCGAGGCCACGTGCGCGGGCGGGCGTGCGGGGTTACGGCCCTGCTGTCCCGGGGGCATGGTCGGGGCGGGCTGGGACATCAGTACGTACCTCCGAGCGGCAAAGTGGCGAGGGCTCCGGGGACCTGCTCGCGGTCGAGGCGGACCAGGCCGACCTTCGAGGCACTCGCGGCCCGCTCCAACTCACGCCCCACCTGGCCGAGTTCACTGTCACCGCGGGCGGTGACACGGATGTGCCCGGTGAGCGAGACACCCCGGTTCCCGGCCTTGCTCAGGGTCATGCTGAACGTCGTGGCGAGCACCGGCAGCGAGGTGAACCGCGTCACCAGCTCGGGCAGTGCCGCACCGCCGCTGCCCAACTGCGGCCAGCGGGAGACCCAGTACGTCGTGTGGTACCGGTCGTCGACCCGCCAGTTCCGCACCGACTCGACCGTACGGCGCTGGGTGCGCCCGTCCTGTCCGTGCTGGGCGTTGGCGCGCGGGTTGAGGCAGCTGGACGTCGCCAGGGCCTGCATCAGCTCGGTCTCGTCCAGCAGGGTCGCCTTGAAACCGGCACCGGCCAGCCGGCTCGCCAACTGGTCGGCCACGCGCAGCAGTGCGCGCTGCGCGCCGGGAACACCGTCACCGCGAGCCTGCACCGCCTCCGGGCACAGCTCCGGGTCGAGCTTGAGGGCGACCCAGGTGAGCCGCAGCGCGGGAGAACCGGCCTGCGCCTGAAGGGGGCCGTACGACCGCGCGGCGAGCGACTGCTGCGGCAGGTGCGGAGCGGGCGCCGGCTGGGTGTGCTGCACGACCTGGGCGGAGGCGAGCCGGATCCCGTCGACCTCCAGGGCGTCCTGGACCAGCCGCAGCGGCAGTTGCCGTCCGGCGGCCCCGGGGCGCAGCGGCTGGTCGCCGGGCTGGACGAAGAGGACGGCGGTCAGGAAGGTGCCGTCGCCGATCATGCCGATCGAGCGGTCGTCACGGGAGACGAAGGAGTACGTCCGCAGCGCGGGGTCGCACTCCACGACGGGCACCAGCATCGCGTCGGTCCCGGGCGGGACGGGCATCTTGGCGTCGCGCCGGCGCTGCCTCAGCGCACGCGTCGTCTCGTACCACTCGGGCAGCGGACGGCGCCCGCGGCGCAGCACCGCCATCAGAAGCAGCAGCGCCGCCACGACGCCGGCCGGAACCAGCAGCCAGGAGGCGTCGGCGGCCCAGGCGACCACCATGACCGCGGCCGCGAGCTCCACCAGGATCAGCTGCTGCAGCCGCACCGGGCCGAGGCCGCCGGGACGGGGCAGCGTACGCGGCGAGGCGGCGGTGGGAGCGGCGGGTGCCGCCGACGTACGTCTGCCGCCCGGACCCCCCTGTTGCTGCTGTGCGCGGCGTCCGCGCCGGGTGCTCGTAGCGCTGCTCATCCCCCGGGACATCCCTTTCGCGAAGTAGTGGCCGTCGGTCGGGCGGGATCCGCTGTCCGGGATCCCGGCGACGGGCCAGGGGCATCGATGGCCCACAACATCCATGCGGGTGGCTCACGGTACCCGCTGCAGAACACCAGGCGACACAGGGGACACCCAAACCCCAGGTGGTCAGCCTGTCATGGACCGGCGCCGCTTGGTGGAGGGCTGTGGAGAAGCTCTGTGAAGATGCCGGGGCGGCCGCACACCTGATGGATCGTCGCCGCGTCGCGCAGTGCATAGTAGGTGCCTGCGTGGCCGTATCGGCCTTTTCGAGCGGGATCGAAGCATCACAAACGGGAGAAACGGGGACCATGGCAAAGCAGCGTCGGGATGAGCTCGCCGCCTACACCTTTGCTCGCAAGCGCACCGTCGCGGCGTTCCTGGCGCCGTCGCCGGGCGGCTCGGAGGAAGGCGCGCCGCGTCCGGTCCGTACGGTGATGCCCAGCCTTGCGGTGGGTGTGGTGCTGGTGATCGGCTTCATCGCCTGGGGCGTGATCAAGCCCACCGCGCCCAAGGGCTGGGACACGCCGGGCGAGTACATCATCGTCGACAGTGACTCCACGACGCGGTACGTGGTCCTCGATCCGGACCCGAAGGACAGCAAGGTGGAGAAGGTCCTCCACCCGGTCCTCAACTACGCCTCCGCCAAGCTCCTGCTCGACAAGGGCAAGGGCACCGTCCTCGAGGTCCCCGGCAAGGAGATCGACAAGAGCGGCATCCGGCACGGCGCGACGATCGGCATCCCGTACGCCCCCGACCGGCTGCCCTCCAAGGAGGACGCGGAGCAGGTGAAGAGCTGGGCGGTGTGCGAGCGCCCGGCGCCGGGTGAGGAGGGTGCCATCGACCGGGCCGTGTTCGTGTTCGACGCGGAGGACGCCAAGTCGCTCGGGAACTCCGGGAAGGTCGACCCGCTGGAGGCCTTGTACGTCACGGACACCAAGACCGAACGGAACTACCTGGTCGACGGCAGGGGCAACCTCTTCCTGATGGGCGACGAGTCGGGCCTCGACGACACCTCCATGGAGCAGATGCGTTCCGCCGTCATCGGCAGCAGCACCACGGCCAAGGCGCAGCCGGTGAGCCAGGAGTGGCTGAGCACCCTCAACCGGGGTGAGGACATCGTGTTCCCGACGGTCCCGAACGCCGGCGACGCGACCTCGGTCCAGGGACTTTCCGGCGTGACAACGGTCGGCCAGGTGCTCCGGGCACGGGACGCCCAGACCGACGAGTTCTACGTCGTCCTCAAGGACGAGGTCGCCTCCATCACGCCCTTCGTCGCCGCCCTGCTGGTCGCCCACGACGGGACCGCCCCCGTGAAGGCCAGTACGACGGACATCATCACGGCCAACGGCGGCCCGGCGGACAGCTTCTACAAGGACAAGGGCTGGCCCTTGATCGTTCCGAAGCAGGCCAACTCCGCGGCCACGGCCTCCGGCGAGGCCCGCACCACCTCGTGCAGCGTCTACAAGGGCGAGTTCGGCACGGACAGGAAGCCGCAGCTCGCCGCCTGGGCCGGGACGAACTATCCCAAGAAGGTCATCAGCGACTCGCTGAGTGCTTATGTCTCGTCCGGCTCGGGCCTCCTGTTCAAGGAGGTCACCGGTGCGGCCGCCGGCGGCGGCCGGACGTACCTGCTGACCGACACGGGCCTGAGGTACTCGCTGCCGTCGGGCCCCGACAGCGAGGCGGAGGGCAGCGGCTCCGGGGCGTCCTCGTCCTCGTCCTCGTCGGATGGTGTCTCGTCGCAGGGCGAGGCGAGCGAGACGGACAAGGCACGCACGAGGCTCGGCTACGAGGACCTCGCCAACCCCGCGATCGTGCCGCAGACGTGGGCGACGTTCATCCCGAAGGGCCCGACGCTGGACACGGCGAGCGCGGCGCAGCCGCAGAGCCAGTGACGTAAGCCCGACGAACCGGCCTCGCCCGGGAGCCCCTCAACGGGCCGACGGGCGAGGGCACTTGAAAGTAAGACGGTGCACGGGTCACAGGACGATCGCCCAAGTGTGTGAGCCGTGTAACTGATTCGCCTTGCCTGTGGTTGAGTGACAGGCTGACGATAGAGTGTTTGCAGCGCTCAAGCGCGCGAAGCTCTTCCGGGGACCGGAACACAGGTTTCCCGGATTAACGACGACATGGGGGAAGGTTCATCATGGCCGGCCAGTTCCGGGTAACAGAGGACGAACTCACCAAGCTCTCCGGTGACATCAGCACCGCGAACGGTCAGCTGCAGGGCGAGATCCGCCGCCTCAACGGAGTGATCGACCAGATCGCCGGCGGTTGGAAGGGCCAGGCGGCCCAGTCCTACCGCCAGCTGCAGGACCGTTGGAACGCTGACGCGAAGCGGATGAGCGACATCCTCAACGACATCAAGGAAGCCGTGGACTCCACGCGGAGCAACTACTCCGCGTCGGAAGAGCAGCAGAACTCCGAGATCAGCAAGATCATGTCCGACTTCGGCTGATCCAGCCGAGCGGAATCCGGCTGTTCCAGCCGATCCGGGACGACCAGGACCCATTGAACAGGTCGGGTCGACCCAGTCGATCTCCACAGACTTCCAACGATTCTTCCTGAAAGGGAATGACGATGTCGATCCTCGTCAATTACGCCACGATCACCAACGCGTCCACGGACGTGAAGTCGACCGCCGGCCGTATCAAGCAGCAGCTCGACGACCTCGAGGCCGCCGTCAAGCGCGTCGCCAACTCCTGGGAGGGTGAGGCGCAGGAGGGCTACCAGCGCAAGCAGCGCGAGTGGGACCAGACCGCCGCTGACCTGCACGCCACCCTGCTGAAGATCTCCACGGCGCTTCAGAGCGCCGCCGAGAACTACCAGTCCACCGAGAAGAGCAACGCCTCGACCTGGGGCTGAGCCCGTCGGCGACCCGAGGGACATGAGATGACGGGATTCGGCCCAGTGGACGCCACGGCGTTTGCTGGGCCGACCTCTGCTTCGGGGTCGTGCACAAACTCCGCGGGAGTGCACACGGCAAATCCCGCAAACATTCACACACATCGCCACACGTGTGACACCTACATGACTCAGCTTCGAAGGAAGCAGCCAGCAAGGGAAGCCCTGGGGGACCTGAACATGAGGGGCCTGAGCGTGAAGGGCCGAACGGCCCGTTCGCGTAGCCGCACCGGCCGCGACAGTGGAACCCGCGCACTGCAGCGGGTTTTCGGCGTGCTCGCGGTGACCGGGGTCTGTCTGGCTTCGGCGCCGCCGGCGGCACTGGCGGACTCGGCGGCCGCCGGTTCGGGCAGCAGCCCGGACTTCGGCCTGTCGGCCAGCACGGAATGCGTCTTCGGCGGCGACGTCATCAAGTCCACGCCCTGGTCGCTCCAGCGGATCCTCCTGGACCAGCTGTGGGGACAGGCGACGGGCAAGGACGTCAAGGTCGCCGTGATCGACACGGGCGTCGACAAGTCCAACGAACAACTGCGCAGGGCCGTGTCAGGCGGTAAGACCTTCGTCGACGGCCCAGCCACCAAGGACATCGAAGGCCACGGCACGCGCGTCGCGGGCATCATCGGCGCGCGCCCGCTCAAGGGCACGGGCTTCGTGGGCATCGCCCCGGACGCCGAGATCCTCTCCTACCGCTACACGGGCGGGGAGGAGAAGCAGGGCAACTCACGGACGATGTCCCAGGCGATCGCCGCCGCGGTCGCCGCGGGCGCGAAGATCATCAACATCTCGTCGGACACCGCGAACAAGGAAGACAACGACGAGCTGCGGGGCGCGGTCGAGGCGGCCGTCGCCGACGGCGCCCTGATCATCGCGGCGGCGGGCAACGACGGAGCCGACGGCAAGTCCGCGGACACCTACCCGGCCTCCTACCCCGGCGTCCTGGCGGTTGCAGCCTCCGACCGCAACGACGAACGCGCCTTCTTCTCACAGTCGGGCGACTTCGTGGACGTGGCGGCGCCCGGCGTCGGCATGGTCTCCACAGTCCCGACGGACGGCCAGTGCACGGCCGACGGCACGAGCTTCGCGGCGCCGTACGTCGCGGGCGTCGCGGCACTGCTGAAGGACAAGTACCCGGACTGGAACGCGGCCCAGATCGCCACGCGCATCGAGGAGACGGCCCAGCGACCGGGGCGGGGCCCGAACCGGTACATCGGCTGGGGCGTGGTCGACCCGGTCGCGGCGTTGTCGGACGGTTCGACACCGGGTACCACTCCTACGCCGGATCCGCCGGTTGCGGCTGGGGCGGGCGGGGTCGTACCGATGGCTGTGACGATGGGCGAGAGCGAGACGGAGCGGGAGCAGCGGGTCGCGATCTACGTACTGGGTACGGGACTTGCGCTGGCTCTTGTGGCTGCGGGGAGCGGGGTGGCTGTGCGGGACTGGCGTGGTCGGAGGAGTGGACGGTCTGGACGGGCCGCCGGGTAGTAGTCGTACAGGGCTATGACTTGGGCACCGAGTGGGTGCTGACAACTTGAGGAACAGGGGAGAGGACAACGGGGTATGAGTAACGGAATGCGGGTTGACCTGAGCGAGCTGGATGAGGTCATCCGGAAGCTCTGGCGACTGCTGGACGACATGGACAAGGCTGGCACCACGTCGAAGTACGACACGGCAATTCCGGACCATGCCTTCGGTCAGACTTCTGGAGAAGTTGTGTTCCAGGAGGCCGCGAATCTTCACGGGGCTCAGGCCGAAATGAAGACCAAGATCGAGGGCATCATCAAGAAGCTCCATGAGTTGATCGACGACTTCAGCACGAAAACCTCGAAGGTCCGGGACAGGTACAACAACGAGGAGGGTGAGATCAAGAAGAGCGTCGGGGGCGACTCGGGCGGATCTACCAAGGGCCAGCTGGCGACATAGTTGGGTTCCGGAAAGCACTGACGAGGGGAGTGGGCCATGGCCGATGCGGCATCGGAATACAGGGCAAGCCAGGACTACGCGGCAAACCAGGAAAAGCAAAGGCAGGCAGACCAGCAGAAGAATCATGACCGCCTCATTGAGTCCGACAAGGTCGGGCGCAATAACGTGCCCTTCAACCGCGCGACCGAGAACGGGCAGACGCCGTTCGTTGAGTACTCGGTCAACGGTTTGCGCAAGATGATCATGGATTCCAATCCCGGAAAAATTTCGGAGGTTGGAACCCACTGGAAAATGGTCCACAACATCCTGTCCGGTGGCGACGGTGACGGCGCGTCCGGCGGTGTGGACGAGGTTTCCGCGAAGGACAGCGTCGCGGGCATGTTGAAGAGCGCTGTCGACACCGTCCTTGAGCACTGGGAAGGCGAAGCGGCCCAGGCATTCAAGCGCAGGGCGGAGAACGTCGCTGTCCAGATTCGCAATGGGTCTGCACACGCCAACTTCACGGCGGAGCAACTCTTTGCGATCAGTAAGGACCTCGACGCCGCCAAGAGCAAGATGGCAGACATTCACGAACCGTCCAAGCTTGAGAGCGCGGGCGACAAAATGAATGACAACTCCAACCGCGATGACGGCCAGGCGCACAAGGACCTGGCTGCAGGCGTCAGCGCCGGCACCGTTGCCGAGGCGAACGAGAAGAACCTGTCGCTGGGGATGGAGCGTCGCCTGCAGGCCATGGCGGTGATGGAGGAGCTGGCCGCCAACTACAAGGTTTATGGGCAGAACCTGAAGAGCGGCGGTGGCGTAAGAGACGACGGCGGTATTGAGCCTCCGAACAACAACGTCTCGATGCCTCCTCCGATCTCGATGCCGGGATCGTCAGCTGGCGGACCCGGTGCGGCGCGTGCGGGCAACAAGCCGTGGAGCGCAGGTTCGACCGCCAGCATCAAGCCAGCTCCCACGGTGCCGCGTGACCAGGGCATCAAGGGAGGTACACAGCTCCCGACTACCAAGACAAACGTGGACAGCATCTCCCCGGGCCTGACGGGGACCGGCCCCACCCCGGGCTCTGTGGGCGTCAGCGGCAGTGGCGGTGGTCTCGGCACCGGCGGAGCGCAGAGCTCTGGCATCGTGGGTGGCGGAGTGCCCGGTCTCGGGGGCGGCGCTGCCGCACGCGGCGGGATCGGAGCCGCAGGCGGTCGTGGTGGTCTGGCTGGTGGCGGTGCGGCAGCAGGCCGTGGAGCCGGAGGCCGAGCCGGCATGGGCGGCATGGGTGGCGGCGCCGGAGCAGGTGCGGCCGGCCGAGGCGGTGCTGGCGCTGGCGGTCGTGGAGCTCTCGCGAAGTCCCGTGGCGGCGTGGTCGGTGCGGCCAAGGGGGTCACCGGAAAGGGCGCCGGTGGTGGTGCAGGCCTGCACGGCAGCCGCGGGGGAACGCAGCGCGGCGCTATGGCAGGCGGAGCCGGCGGCATGGGAGGCCGCGGCGGTCGACGGTCCGAGGATGAGAACAGCAGGGGCGACCGTCCCGACTACCTGGTCGAGGACGAAGAGACCTGGATCTCGGAAGAAGACCGCAACCGGAACGTGCCGCGGACCATCGAGTAGATAGGCAAGCGACCGGGCGCTGCTTCCGGTCCGCCTTGAAGGCTGGCACAACCAGTCTCAGTTGAGTGAGGAGCAAGGAATTGGGTGTCAAGCGAGTCTGGTCCACGACAGGAGTCGTGGCGTTGACAGGAGCCTTGCTCCTCACTTCAGCCCCCACTGCCTCAGCGGATTACATCCGAGACAGGCAATGGGTCATTGATGTCATTGATTTCAAGAAGGTTTCGTCAGAGTCGCAGGGGCAGGGTGTCACTGTAGCCGTCGTCGACACCGGAGTGGATGGCAGCCACCCTGACTTGACGGGTCAGGTACTGAAGGGCAAGGACTTCACGGGAAGTGGCGGAGACGGCCAGAACGACACCGTCGGCCATGGTACGGGCATGGCAAGTCTCATTGCAGGTCACGGACATGGGGCGAACAATTCCGCTGGTGTGATGGGGCTGGCGCCCAAGGCCAAAATTCTTCCCATCGTCGGTGGAACTAAGGACGATTTCGAAGACCAGCAGTGGGCAGCTGGTGTCCGCTATGCCGTGGATCAAGGTGCCTCGGTGATCAACCTGTCATTCTCTGACCCTACTGCTGTGCCAGGGTCAGAAGGTGCAAAGGCCGTCGCATACGCGCAGCAACACGATGTTGTTGTCGTTTCAGGCACAGGAAATGATGGCGCTGTGGATCTCGAATATCCAGCTAAGCTGCCAGGTGTGGTGGCAGTAAGTGCTATTGATGAGTCGTTGAGCATTTGGGACAATTCTAATTCCGGCACAGGAGTAACCCTTGCCGCTCCTGGCGGGAATATTGTCCGAGCAAACCCTAGCAAGTCCAGCGGATACTCGGAGGGCAGCGGCGTATCCGACGCAACCGCCTACGTCTCCGCCACCGCAGCCCTCGTCCGCGCCAAGTACCCCGACCTCACCGCAGGCCAGGTCATCAACCGCCTGATCAAATCGGCCACGTTGCTCGACCACGACGTCAAGAAGACACCTGACGATGAGTACGGCTACGGCATCATCCGTCCGTACGCGGCATTGACGAGGGACATCCCCAAGGGCTCCAAGCAGGGCCCTCTCGCCCAGGCCTCGCCGTCCACGTCCACGAATTCCGGCGCCGCCTCCGGCGACAACGACAGCACGAGCCAGGCCGCGAAGAAAAAGAAGAAGTCCTCGTCGGGCAGCATCCTTCTCATCGCCGGCATCGCAGGCGCCGTGGTCGTGATCGGCATCCTCTTCGCGGTACTCCGCAGCCGCCGCAACGGCGGTAGCGGCGGCCCCGGCTCCGGAGGCGGAACCCCTCCTCACGGCACGGGCTACCCGCCCCAGCCCCCGACGGGCTATCAGCAGTACCCCAACACGGCTCCCAACCAGGGCTACCCCACGCCCCCGGGACAGGCCCCGCAGCACCCCAACCCCTACGCCCAGCAGCCCCCGCACCAGGGGCAGTAGGGATAACTCCCCCTCGCGCAGTTGTGAGCTCGGAACTACCGGACCTGAACTCCAAATCCGCTGCCCATGTGGCTCGGCTGCGCACAGCGAGCCACTTCACCACCATCTTGCCAGTGCTTGCAATCCTGTGCCTTGGCTGCACTTTTTTGCTCGATCATGTCTGGCACGATGTTGAGGTTATCGCTGAGATTCTGCAGTGAATGTGAAGCCAAGAATGAGAAGGGGGCTTGCCCAATGGGCATCGTTGTCCTTTTGGTTGGTGTTGTTGGCCTTGGATCCGTAATTGGCGCCGTTGTGGTTTTCGCCGTCCTGCGCAACCGCCGCAACTCCGGCACCGGCCCTCTTAACCCAGGCGCCGGAGCATACGTCCAGAACACGGGCTACCCGCCCCAGCAGCCGATCCACCCAAGTACTCAGCAGTCATACCCCTCAACTCCCCATCACGGACCTCCCATTCCTCCCGGACAGTCCCAGTACCCCCATCCCCACGCTCAACAACCCCCGCAGTACGGGCAGTAGTCGATTCAAATTCTTCCATTAGGCATTTCACTCACAGCTCTTCTCGCCTGAGCGAAAGAGGTCACTCTGACTTGAAATGCCAGGGAAGGCTCAGCTGCTCTCTGCCCGCAGCATATAGGTCATCAAAGTTGGGACGGCAATGGCTGACGACGGAACCTCGTATTACGAACCCGGAGCGGGAAGGAGCCTGGCCCGCAAGTTTGAGATGCAGGCGTACGACCTGCGGGCCTACCTCAAGAAGTTCGAGGAGGAGACCGGGGAAGAAGTGATCACCGATGGTTTCGGCGTCCTGACGGAATCGGAGGAGGTCACGTCGGCATACATCTCATACTCCGCGGATGTGGCCAGCGCCATGAAGGTGGTACATGAGCACTTGGACAGGATTGCGGATGCTTTGCGGAAGGTGAACAGGGACACCGAAGTCACCGACGATGACCTTTCGGTCCTTTTCGGGAAGCATTCGGACGGTGACCGGTGAGCGGGAACGAGTCCGTAGCCGAAGAGATCATCGAACTCGGCATTGAGATCATCAAGCCAGGCGGTCGTCCGGATGAGTTGAAGGCTGCAGCCAAGGCGTGGCGGCAGCTGAAGTCCGAAGTCGACGGCATGGTCAAGGACCTGGACAAGGACGTCAGGGCCACCGTCGGGCATACATGGCGTGGTGAGGCAGCCAATGCCTTCCAGGCCCATTGGGACGAGTTCGCCGTTGCCGTGCGGAGCACGACCGACGATTTCGACGAAGCCGCCAAGGGCCTCGAGGACGCTGCCGAGAGTATTAAGCAGGTCAACGAGGAGATTGAGGGCATCTACGCGGAGATCGGGATCTCTATCGGCGTCTCCCTGGGTATGTCGTTCCTCACGCTGGGTGTGTCGGCGGCGGTCGGCACAGCGCGAGTCACCATGTTGGTCACAAGGGCTCTCGACGCCGCGGGCAAGCTGGGGAAGCTCCTACGGGCGATCGCCACCGCTTTCCGTACCTTGTACAACTCAGGCAAGGCGGGGAAACTCGTCGCTGAGGGGCTGCTGAACTGGGCTGGTGGTACCGCTGGCGGCATGGTAACCAGCCAACTCAGCGGTAAGGGCTGGGAAGTCGGAACCAATATGGTCGGAGGCCTGGCGGGCGCGACCGTCGGGACTGCCGCTGGCAAGGCCGCGACCGCACTGGGCGGTAAGGAGGTCGTCAGTGGGATAGCCGGCGGTGCGGCTGGAGGGATGTCGGGAGACTACCTGGACTCCCTGCGCAAGGGTGAGGACTTCGACATCAGGCAGAGTGCTGTCACCGGTGTCGCCGGTGGGGCCGCTGGTGGACTCGGTGGCGGGGCAAGAGCGGTTGACAGAGGCCTTGACGATATGGCTCGAGGCCTGAGAAACGAGAACGACTTCGCCTTCGGTGGTGATCGACCGGAGCACCAGCAGACTGGAATCGACGCGGCCTTCGGGGCCTCGACTCCCATCGCGGGAGGCGTGTCCGCGAACACCGCGAAGGATGGTTTCGACGGCGTGGACGAGAGTGCTGAAGGGGCTCAGAAGTCCGCCGGGCGAGGCGTTGACGGGGATCACAGGACATCAACGGATCGGATACGCGAGGACTTCGGCTGATGAGTAGCGCGGAAGCGACTCGTGCGCCCATCGCACTGTCGACCAGGGCCGGAGTGTGGTGCGCGGGGCTGGGTTTGCTGGCGGTGGCGTCAGTGCTTGGCATGTGGTTGTTCGTTACGGTCCCGGACGTCCGGCGACTGCTGATTCTCGTTTGCCTTGGCTGTGCGTTCGTTTGTGTTGTCGAGATCGCGCTACATCAACGGTTTTCTGGGGGCCGACGGTCGGTGGGTGACATCGCCTTGGCGGTGTGCACTCACACTGCCGAAACGGCGTCTTCCTCGACCGCGGTGGCGCCCACTGTGCCGCGGACGCTCCCTTCGAGGCGGGGGCAACAACTTCGCAGTCTCGCCTGGGTGATCGGGATCGCTACAGTGCTCATAGGAATCTTTGCGCTGACGGTGGGAACCCCGCAGAGGTCGGAGCTGGTCGAGCGTATCCACGCAGCCGGAGCCGAGTTCGGAGTCGCACGGGCGGAGAAGGTCAGTGATGTGCGGCGAAAGCCCTCCAGGGGCAAGGACCCTTACACAGCGACAGTGATCGTCCAACTGCCCGCTGGAGCCGGTGTCGAGCCCGCGTCAGCAACGGTCAAGACGACGACGAAGCAACCGTTGAGTCCCGGGGACCCAGTGGACGTGTTGTACGCTCCCGCGCAGCCGCGCCTGGGGGCGGTGGCTGGGGACGAGTTCAGCCTCGGCTCTGAGCTGCGTGGAGAAACCATGCCGGCCTACATGCGTTGGCTGTTCGTCGCCGCGTGGATTCTCAGCTGCATGGCAGCCGTCAGTCATGTGTCGAGGCGGCATGGTTTTCGCTCGTTTTCCCGTCTGGGCAGGAAAGACAAGGCCATTCGAGGACGCTACACCCGAGTTGGTGGTCCTGGAGCTACGGCTGGCCAGGAGTCTTCAGGGAAGGAAATCTACCTCGAAATTCAAACGGACTCCGGATACGCTCACTTTCGCACAAAAGTCGGCAAGCACGGTTTGCCTGTCGTTATGGAACAGCAGCAGCTCTGGCTTTGCTGGGATGCTCACCGGGGAGCATCGGCGTCTCGGTTCTCTCCGAGTAGGACGCCTGCGGTGTTGGTATTCGACACGGGGCTGGTCGTGCACGGGATGATGACGGTCGACGAGGCAAAGATGCTGAATGACAGTGGGGTTTCAATAGAAAAGCTGGGGCCTGCGCCGGAAGCGGATCGACCGTTCCGGCTGTTCGACTTCCGTGCCCAGTGGCCGAGCTATGTCGAGCCGCTGGTATTGCAGACCTCCGCTGTGGCCCTTGCCTGTGCCGCGCTGTTGACCTTCGACGTCGCGGATGGGTGGCGATGGACGGCAGGAATCGTTGGCTTTCTCGGAGTCTTCGCTGCTGCTGGAGCGTATGTGAGCGAGGAAGCTTCCATGAAACGCGCCGCAGCCTAATGCTTGTCTCGTAAATGATCTCTGACTGGTGTGGACAAGGTCGGTGATCGATCCGACCGCGGGCCTATCCGGCGAGGTTCAAGCAAAAGGGTGCAGACCAGCCGAAGACGGCGTTCGGCCGTAAGCAGCGCAGTCTTGAGGAAGATTTCGGATGATGACAAGGTCCAGCACCCTGGCCCGCTGCTTGGCTCTGCTGGGCCTCAGCATTACGGCTGCGGTCGCCGCAGTTCTGATCCAGCCCTCCACTCGGCCACCCAGGTGGGACCTCTTCGCTTGCCTCGTGGTGGCAGCAGCAGCTGCTGGCGGCGGAGTCCTCTTGCTCCGCCGTCGCCCCGCTGATGACCTGGGCATGGGGGGCAAACACTGGTGGGTGGAACAACGTAACGGTTGGGTCGGGTTCGCAGCCTGGTCCTGGGTGGTGCCCGCGTTTTTGGTGGCATATGCAGCGCTGTCTCCAACCCCTGCAGCGTGGGAGATCGTTGACGCGGGTTCGGCGATGCGTACGACGGAAATCGAGAAGGTCCTCTCCTCGAAGTACGTAAGCAGTCAGCGCACCGGGCATTACACCTCCACAGTGCTGGTATCTGTGCCTTTCGACCAGGGGCCCCAGACCACCGAGGTGGAAATGACCTCGAGCGACAAGCCGAAGGCAGGAGGAGAGATCTGGGTCCTCTTCGCGCCGTCATCACCGGACCTGGAGGTATTTGTTGGGGATCGGCAGTCGCTTGAGGAGAAGATCGGTGGGCGGGCAGACCTCTGGACGGTCTTCTTGACTCTGGGGTGTTTTGCCTTCTGCTGGTTCATGAATCTGTTCGGCCGCTGGCGCTCTGATCCCGTGGTCGGCCTCCACCGTTCCCGACAGCAAGGCACACTTCACGCATTGCCCGTCTCCGTCACAGGGGTGGGAGCGGCTCTCGATGAGCGGCCGGCGTCTACATCGGTGACCAAGCAGCTCAAACCCCGTATTTGCCTGACAAGCGCGGAGTTCGGTGAGCTGTATCTGTATCTGGATGACATCGTCGACCCCCTGCCCCTGGCGCAGCCGCTCGCGGGCGTCCGTGGCCACGTCTACTGGCGACGGCCCACTCGGCAGCTCCCGTACGCGAATTCGGTCGGTTATGCCGTACTGATTCTGGACGGACAGCGTTACGTCGCCGGTTGGCTTGAGTCTCCGGACGCTTCAGTCGACCTGCCTGTGAGCGCACTTGTCCCAGCGGACCGGGAACTCCCCACAGTGGGCGAACCCCGTGCGCTTCACCCCGCCTCTCCCGTGGAGGCGAGCGTCAATTCGACCGTATTGAAAGCGCTCCTACTCGGCATCGCGCCCCTGGTCGTTATCACCTTTGGCGTGGGTGACGTGGCGACGGTTGCTCTCGCCGGCGCGTCCGTACTGGCAGTTCTGATGGGGCGGAGGCGTGCGGGACTTCAAGTGAAGCGACACCTTGAAAGCCTCGCGCCCGGCAGCGACTTGGGCACGGGCACGATCCGCGGAGCCTGATTGCCAAATCTGCGGGGTGAGGGATCTACGGATGCGCGGATGCCATCAACGTGGCACCGAGCCCCGAGGAGTCTTCTCCCCGGAACCATCACCCTCAGCTGTGCTGCGGCCGTTCCCCCGGCGGCGCTGTGTCATGCCTTCTGGGCGATGCGGCCAGGCGAGCAGTCGTAGTCCTAGGCCGTAGGCGGAGGAGGCGTCGTCGAGTTCCTTGCTCCCGGTGGTCTTCGGACCAGTCCTTGAAGGCCTCGGACGCCCCGTCGGGGTTCTCCCGTTCGCAGCACTTTCACATTTTCTCGCGAGGTAGATACCGGCGTCCGTTGCAGAGCAGACACCGCACCATCGGGGCAGGAACCTTCAATGAGATCGTTATACGAGTTCACGGGGCCGGGCAGGCCTTGCGTCTGCGAAGGTCATAAGCTGTCGTGAGATTCGCGGGGGCGCCGAAAGGTGCGCGAGTGGCTGTAGTTGGGCTTCGTAGCAACCTGGGTTGCGAGTCAGTTGAGATGTGGGCTCTGTCACGGGAGGCCGGACCACCCATCGTGCTCCCTCGCGGATAGACCTGTGAGAGGGAAGAACCGATGTCTTATCCCACGCCGCCGGGGAGCGGCAACCCGTACGGGCAGCCTCCCCCGCAGAGTGGTTGGCAACCGCAATCGCAATCGCAACCGCAACCGCAACCGCAATGGCAGGGCGCAGGCCCTGTGCCGCCGCAGACCCCGGCGGCACCCCCGGGGCCTCCGTCGCCCTATCCGGGGCCGTCTCAGTACGGCGCGTACGCCCAGCCCGGGAGCCCAGTCCCCGGGAACCCCATGCCCGGGGCACAAGTACCTCCGACGGGTGGGGGTGGCGCTGCCCGGAAGGTAATCGGCGGACTGCTCACCGTGTTCGGCGTGCTCGGCATGCTCGGCGGCGGGGCGTTGGCGGCTCACGCGTACAGCAACAGCCAGCAGGCGATTCCCAACTCCGCCTATGGGCCGACGCTATGGCGCAACGAGACCACGGAAGTGCTCTTCCCGGAGACCGTCGGCGAACCGCCCAACTACACCCACGGCGCGGCGGACAAGGAGGTCGCGCAGTGGAGCCGTATGGGCATCTCCGAGGACACGTCGTGTTCCAAGGGGCTCAGCGGAGAGACCAAGCAGACGGCGGAGCGGCTCGGCTGCGAGGCCGTTCTGCGTGCCACGTACGTCGATCTCACCGGTGAGATGGTCGCCACCGTCGCGATCACCGTGCTGCCCGAGGGTACGGCCGGCCAGGAGATGGGCGAGTACTTCGACGACCAGGAGTACGCGGATGTCCCTGACGCGGCCGTGGTGCCGTTCGCGGTGCCGGGCACGCTCGCCGCGAAGTGGCAGGAGAACAGGCGCAACGGCATGGGCGGAACCGCGCTGGGAGGCGACCAGCTCCCCTACGCCGTCGCTGTCACGACCGGCGCGGTCAATGGCCGTACGTCGGGCAACCTGCCTGGTGATTTCGGCAGTTACGGCGCGGACGACGAGGACAGGAAGCCCTGGATGGACGCGGGGAACGCGCTCAGCGAGAGCTTCTTCACCCATCTCCGAAACCTGGAAAGGTGAGCCCCGCAGTGAAGCTCCGGACCGTACGCGCGACCTCGACCGCGGTCGTTCTCACCGGCCTGCTGTGCGCGCTGGCCACGGCTCCCGCGCAGGCGGCCACGCCGGTCGGATGGGAAGGCACGGCACTCAGCCTGTCCGCGGCCCAGCAGCTGAGCCAAGGCGACGGAGTGACGGTCGCGGTTCTCGACAGCGGGGTGTACGCGGACCA
Source organism: Streptomyces sp. NBC_01092 (assembly GCF_045039535.1). Classification (NCBI taxonomy): domain Bacteria; kingdom Bacillati; phylum Actinomycetota; class Actinomycetes; order Kitasatosporales; family Streptomycetaceae; genus Streptomyces; species Streptomyces sp. NBC_01092. The sequence goes on from NZ_CP108659.1 coordinate 7,699,830, forward strand.
TCCCGACCTGAAGGGCAAGGTGACCACCGGGCCCGACTACCGCCAGGACGGGTTGAAAGAGGGCGACTCGGAGTGGGGGCAGCACGGGACCGCCATGGCCTCGGATGTCCTCAAGGTGGCCCCGAAAGCCAAGATCCTCTCCGTACGCGTCATCGACGACAAGCATCAGCAGGAGCGCAGCCAGGAGGAGTTGGAGGACGATTACCGGAATCGAGACGGCAACCCGATCGCGAAGGGCGTCAAGTACGCGGTCGACCAGGGTGCCGACGTGATCTCCATGTCGCTGGGCAGCGACGACTTGTTCTCCTCCTACGACGAGGCTGAGGCCGCCGCCCTGGCCTATGCCACACGCCGGGGTGTGACGGTGCTCGCCTCGGCCGGTAACTCCGGCGACGCGCTCAACGGGGCCTCGTACCCGGCCGGTTACGCCGGCGTGATTGCCGTCGCCGCCACACAGCAGAACGGCACGCGCGCCGATTTCTCGACCGTGCACACCTACAACGACGTGGCCGCACCCGGCGTCGACATCGTCAGCGCGACGAACACCGGCGGCTACAAGCCAGGCGACGGCACCTCACCGGCCTGCGCGCTGGCCGCCGGCGTCGTGGCGCTCATGAAGGCGAAGAACCCGAAGCTCACCCCCGCCCAGGTGAACGGCGTCCTCATCGCCACCACCCATCGCCCGGCGGGCGGCGGCAGCGCACTGCTCGGCTACGGCCGGATCAACGCGGCCGCGGCCGTAGAGGCGTCCGCTTCCCCTCCCGCGGACGAGTCAGCTCCGGTGGCATACAAAGGCAAGGAACACCTGGCGACCCCGGACGGCACATCGAAGACAACGCATCCGGAGATGGATCAGGCGCTGTGGTTGACGGGCCTGGTCGCCGCTGGTGTGGGCCTGGCGCTTCTGGCCGGTGGTGTGATGCTGGCGTTGTCGGGCCGGCGCAAGCAGGCTGCCCAGGCGCCCAGCGTGATGCAGCCTCAGGGGTCCTTCCCCGGCTGAGCCCCACCGTCGTACGACGAAAGCTCTCGTTGCCAGGCAGCACGTCCTGGCAACGAGAGCCTTCTCCTACGTTGGGGATGCGTGGCGATCAGCGTCAGCGCGCCGCGTCCATACGGCGACCCCCGTTTCCCGCGGGCACGCCCGGGCCTACGTCACGCGAAGAGCCCCACCAGCAGGCTGGTGATGAGGCCGATCCCGGCCACCAGGGTCGTGATGAGGTAGGGGCGGAACCGGCGTCGGCTCCACGGTTGCGTGGAGGAGAAGCCGGTGGTGGCGCCCAGTACGCCGATCGACAGGGGCATCAGGCCACCGAAGAACCACGCGAAACCGATGGCGATGGCGCCGACCCAGCCATGGTCCAGCTTGTAGGAGGTGTCGCCCGTCTTGAGGGCCTCGATGACGAAGCCGCGTTGGTGCAGGGCATCGCTCTTGACCTCGGCGTTGAGGTCCTTGGCGGTGCCGTCGGCGGCGACGAAGGTGCCGTAGCACCACCTGGTCTTCGTCTTCTTCCGTGAGCTGCTCGACGTGCTCGAGCGGTACTTGTAGTCGACGGTGCAGGTGTCGACGGTGAGATTGCCCGGGGTGGATGTTGCGTAGGTGTAGGGGCCGAGGTAGGCGCCGAGGGCCATGAGGACGAGGGCCACGAGGATCAGGCCCGCGCCGATGAGGCGGCCGAGGCTCGTCCGGTCTCCCGGGATGGCGGCGTTCGGCGCGGCGTTCCCTTGTACTTGTGTCATTGAGGGTTCCTCGGAAATTTCAGAGACGGGGATACGGCTGTCACAGGACGAGGGCGCAGACGAGCGCTGCCAGGGCGCCCAGGGCGAAGAGGCCGCCCAGGACGGGGCCGGTGACGGTCTGGGCCGGCAGGCGCTGCCAAGAGGCCGCGAGGCCGGGGCCGTTGCGGCCGCCGAAGCCGGTCAGGAGGCAGTAGATGCCGATGGCCAGCACGGAGAGGCAGAACGCGAGAATCGCGGCGTCGTCGCCGGGGTCCCGGTCCTGCGGCTGCTCGAAGGTGTCATCCACTTGCACCACGGGGATTTTCGCCCCGGCTTCGAAACGCGATGACGTTTCCACCACAACATCTCCATAGGTGGCCTTACCGTCTTGTGCGCTCCATTGTCCGGTGCAGCTGAACTTGAGTTCTGTAGAACGCCTGTGCGTGCCGTAGTGGGTCTTCGTGTGTGTTTCACATGAAGAAATCGTGAGGGTTCCTTCGGTGCCATCACCTGTGAGTTCACTGCGCAGTTCCGGAATCGTCACCGCGGTGACGACCGCGGCTACGAGAAGCAGCCCCAATCCGAGGAGTCGTCCCATCCATAGGCTCCCCGTGCTGCCGTAACGTGGCTGCGTTGTGACCACTCTTGGCGTCCCCTTGAATAATTTGGCGATCTCTTGACTGCCGGGTTGGCAGGGTTGTGCGCGAGGAGTCTAAGGTATCGGTCTGTCGTCCAATATGAACTACGGCAAGGGGAGTTCGGGGGAGAGCCATGGAGTTCGACACCTTTAGCGTGGACACGGATGTACTGCGAAGGCAGGGAGGGAAGTTCACCGACCTCGGAGGTGATTTCTCCACCGCGTCCAAGCGGCTTCAAGATGCCCTCGAAGTGCTTGGAGAACCCTGGGCGGAGGCGGACTTCGGGGAGATCTTCGGTCAGGTCTACACGCCGATTCGCGACGGAATCTTCACATCGATGGACAGCCTTGCGGAACGGCTTCAGAAGATCGGCGACAACCTGCAGGGCATGGCGCGCAATTACGACGCATCGGATACGTCGAACAGCGGCCTGATGAACGGGATCTCCGGTCAACTCTAATTAAATTCGGGGGATATAGGCATGTCGCTCACACTGCCCGGTGAGCTGGTCTGGGTGCTTGACCTCCTCGGCTACACCTGGCCGGAGGTCGACGAGGAAGCACTGCACAAGGTTGCCGAGACCTGGCGGGCTTTCGGCGAGGAACTCGAAGAGATCCAGAGGGAGGGCGAGGGCCTCGCCCGCACCGTCGTCGCCCACAACTTCGGCACGGCTGTCGATGGGTTCAGCAAGGACTGGGGTGCCTACACCGGCGCGAACGGTGAGGACCGCTACCTGCCGGATGCGAAGACCGCGTGTGAAGTGATCGCCTTCGCGTTCGACGCGGCTGCGGTGGCGGTGCTCACGGCGAAGCTGGCCGTGATCGCCCAACTCATCGCCCTGGCCATCGAGATCATCGCGGCGCAGGCGGCCGCTCCCTTCACTTTCGGGCTGTCCGAGGTCGGTGCGCTGGGCGCGACACAGGCCACGCGACTGATTGTCCGAGAGCTGCTGGACCGGCTCAAGAGGGAGGTCATGGAGGCGGTCACCAAGGCCATGGAGCACGCCACCATGGACGCCGTAAAGAAGATCGCGAAGGAGCAGCTCGAGAAGATCACCAAGGAGAAGGTCAAGCAGTTCGCCAAGGACCAACTCAAGGAGCAGGCCAAGCAGTTCGTCCAGGAAAAGGTGGTCGACGCCGCGAAGGACAAGGCCAAGGAAGCCGCCGTCGGAATGGCGCAGAACATCGGCCAGCAGAGCATCGAGACCTACTTCGACGCGCGGTCCGGTGTCGACCTCGGCGAGACGGCGGACGTAGCGAAAACGGCGGCCGGTGACTACGTGGACGGCCTCAAGAACGAGGTCACTGGGGGCGAGGGGTCGACCTTCGCCGACTATGTGGACCCGACAACGCACGTGAACAACGCCGTGGACACCGCGACGGAACGGGTCACCGGGGCGGCCGGAGACCGCGTGCAGCACGGTGTCGACGCGATCACCGGACGGGAGGCCGACACCGGGCAGGCGTCCGACGGCCCTGCAGCCACCGCCTCGACGGCGGGCTCCGGCGCTTCGGGTGCCACGCAGGCGCCCAACAGGCCGGCGGCCACCGCCACCGCAGCGGCGCTGGCCGGCTCCCGTTCCTCCGGTTCCTCGGGGGGCGCAGACGATTGGGCGCGAAACGAGTTCGGCTGACGCCCGCTCCTGTTTCAGCTGTGCCCCGGCAACCACTCCCACCGAGGGGGCCATCAGAGCCGGAACCAGCAGGAACCGGCCGGGACTGGAGGGGTGAGCCGTACGTCCGACAGGCCGTCTGTGTACGGGCCTTGCCTGCTTCCCGCACCAGCAAGCAGGCAAGGCTCATGCACCTCGAACAAGGCCTCGTGCGTTAGATTCGCGGCAATGATCAAGTGGAGTGCGAGGGGCCTTTTCAGGTGAGCAGATCGGACCGTAACCAGGAGACGCCCGCCGACCGGGCGCGGGCGTTGGTGCCGGCGGGCGAGGAACTGCGTGGTCAGCACGGGGTCTCATTGGCTTACCGGGCGCCGCTGCCCGGCTACTTTCGCCGCCCTCGCGCCCTGCGATCCGAGCGCCGCACGCTCAGTAGCTGGTGCATGCTCCCCGTGTACGGGGCTGTGAGGCTCTGTTCCCTCACCTGGAACCCGGTCGAGGCGCTCGTCGAAGCCTTCACGGAGCGAGAGCCGAAGAAGCCGGGCAAACCCTTCCGCGGCGGCTGGAACAGCATGGCCGGCCACCTGGCCCGCGCCACGCTGCCTCGGACCAAGAACCGCACGGCCGTGATGATGCAGATCACCGACCGCCACCTGCAGCTTGTGTACGTGTCCTGCGCCCGCTCTTTCACGGGCACGCGCGGCTCGGTCGAGGTGGGGTGGGTCACTGATCTTCGCCACGTGACCTACGTCCGCGACCGAAGCGACGTGACGGGCGGCGACCACGAGATCGGCTTTGCCGACGGCTCGTGGTGCTCGGTCCACTTCGGGGGCCACGGCTGGAGCCGTATGGCATCGGCGTTCCCGGTCAGATTGAGTCACCTCGATCTTATTCCTGGCTGAACGGGGAGAAGTCGAAGAATTGAGGGTATAAGGGATCAGGCCTCGGTAAATGATGGTGAATGATCGACTTCGCCAAGTCGGCGGCTTCACGGAGGCCAATGAGTCGCAATCCTCGTTGAGTTGAAGCGGCCTACACGATTCCCGCCATGGTCGTATGTTGAACCGTTCGCAGGTGCGTTGGTAGGTTCACGCCGGTCGACACCCGCCGAACCTCCGATGAGGTAATCCCTTGGACAGCGCCGCGAACAGTTCCGACAAGCGCGTAGACGACTCCGAGTTTCTGGAGATGACCCAGCAGGACCCTGCCCAGGCCAAGATCCTGAAGCAGTCCCTGGAGCATCTCGCCTCGGGGCTGGGAGGCCCGGCGCTCAAGGAGATGGCCCAGGAGGTCCTCTCCGGGCGCATGGGGTTGCGTGAGGCGGCCAATGTGTCGGCCTACGCCGAGGAGGCCGTGGAGCGGTCGGCTCCGCTCGCCGAGAAGTGGGCCTCCATGTCCGACAGTGAGCGTGAAGCGCTCGCCGTGGACGGGGAGCGCCGGCTCGAGGAGGAGCGGCGGCAGCTCGACGAAGAGCGGCGTGCGGCCTCCGAGGACCGGTCGAGTGCGAAGGGGCGTCACGACGGGCGTGGCTGGTCCTTGTACTGAGCGGGCGTATCTGGTGGTCAGTGGTCGTACGCCTGGTGCGTGGCCGCGCCCGGCGGCCGGACCGCCGACCGTTGAGCTGATGCAGGCGATGGGGGAAAAGTGGACTTTCGAGTAGAACCGGGTGCGATCGACGGCTTCTCGAAGCTTGTGGGCCGTGCCGCGGATGGCAGTGCGCAGGCGGTTTCCTACACCGGCACTCACGCGCAGATCGAGACGTCGGTGGGCGGGGCGGCCTGGGACCTCGTCGCGGGTGATCACGAACAGTACGTCAGCGAGGCCAAGAAGGCCCTGGACAAGGTCAAGGGCCTTCTGGAGGCGTCCGAGAAGGAGCTGACGGGCACGGCCAAGTACTACCGGGCGACCGACACCGACCAGGCGGCCAAGCTCGACGCGACCTATCCGGGCTCCAAGGTGTCGGACGGGAGTTCCGGGGGCGACCCTCAGGACTTCAACGACGCGAGCGACGCCGTCGATGTGCTGAAGCCACCGGGCGACCCCAGCAACCCCATCGTCAAGTACGCGTCGGGCCACGCGGACGAGTACCAGATGAATCCCGTGCAGAAGACGCTGGGCAGCATCCTCGACCTGGGCAGCCCCTCGGCGATGGCCGTGGAGGCGTCCAAGCTGCTCTTCGATTTCGACCCCTTCGCCGAAGTGACGAACTGGGTGTTCGGGGACTGGAACAAGTACAACGACTGCTCCGACGTATGGGGCAACCTCGCGTCGTTCTGCGACGCGGTGGCCGCCAATGTGCGCAAGGGCAGCCAGAACGTCGGTCTGAGCTGGGACGGCAACGCCGCGAACGCGGCCACCGTGTATTTCGACGAGTTCGCCAAGAAGCTCGACGAGATCAAGGAGACCTTCAAGTCCCTGCAGACCTGTTATGCGCAGGCGGCGCAGATGGCGTTCCAGTTCGCGGAATTCCTCAAGTCGTTCCTGGTGATGTTCTGCGACCTGCTCGTCATCTGGCTGGTCAATCTGCTCGCGGCGCAGGCCGTCAACCTGATCCCGGTCGGTGGGCAGGCCGCGTCGGTGGCCATGTTCGCCCTCGCCGCGGCACAGGCCATCCGGCTCATGCAGCTGTGGGCCGAGGCGGCCCAGGCGTTCGACAAGTTCGCGATGGCGCTGAGCGCGCTCGGGATGGTCATGTCCGCGGCCGTCAACGGATTCTCGGCGGCGGACGGTTTTCCCCAAGTGGGCAGCAGCAGCTACGACCACCAGGCCGTATAGCGGAGAAGGAGATCGAGGAACGATGGGTTTGCTTGGCGGGGCCGACGATCTGGAGCGATTCCTCACCCGCTCGTGCTACTTGAGCATCGGGTCCGTCCCGGCCTGCTGGGCTCTCATGATCTTCCTCATCGGAGACGGTGGCTGGCGATTCAGCTTTCTGCTGAGTGCCGTCCTCCCGCTCGTCGCCGCTTATCTAGGGGTCCGCGCCAAGCGGGAAATTCGTACGGGGATGTCGGCCACGGCGTTCGGGCTCGCCTTCGCCTCAGTGCCGTTGATGCTTGGACTGGCGTATCTCGAGGGCTCGTGACGTGATCGGCTCGCCGCCTGCGCGTGGTCGTCCCCGATAGGCTCGGTTGCCATGACAACGCATGGCGGTAACGCGGCGGACGGGTCGAACGGGGCGGGCGGATCGGGCCTGCGGCCACTCTCCTCCGGGGCGAGCGCGGACGAGCTGCGGGCGGAGTTCCAGGCTCAGGGCCGAACGGGGCTCGCGGAGGGACGGCGGCGCGACGTGCGGCAGGCACGGGGGATGTACGCGGCGTTCGCCGGGTTGGTCGCCGTCGTCTGTCTGGTCCTGATCGTCGTACGTCTCGTTCAGGGCGATGCGCTGGGCGTCTGGGTTGCCACGTACGCCGTGGGTGTGGCCCTCGGCGGTTGGGGTTTTGTGCTCGCCCGGATCGGTCACACGCGCTGGGCGATGATGGTCACCTGTATCGCGGCAGCGCTGGCAGGTCTCGGCGACAGCCCCGTTTTCCGCTGAGGCGGGTCGGGCGGCCGGCTGACGGCCGGGGTTCGGCTCAGCTGCCGACCGGGCACCAAGCGCTGGCCGCCCGGACCGGCATCTGAAGAGACGTCACGGCTGGCGGCGCCTGCTACCGATGAGGTGAGCGAGGCCCCACGCAGCGGCTGCGGCGAGCACGAGGCCGAGCGGGGAGAACCAGTCGACTCCGCCTTCGACTTCGTTGTTCCACCACGACTTGGCAGGGAAGAAGGGGTCGGCCTCCATCATGTCCCCGATGGCGGCGGGCGATTGCCCATCGGCGATGATGAGCGGGAGGGCATTGGTGTAGCCGAAGAAGGCGCCGAGTGCGGCGATGATGGCCCCGCTGATGTGGGCGCCGGTGTTGCGGTGACCCACCAGGCCGACCAGGCAGCCGACTACCGCACCGTTGATCAGCGCGTGGCCCAGGTAGAGGGTGTTGGCCGTCGTGATCGACTGGTCCTCGTACGTGGCCAGGATGAGACCGCTGTAGAGCAGCGAGACGATGACCGAGGCGAAGAACCCGAGGAAGGCCGCGCCGACCGGATGACCGCTCGCGTTCGGCAACTGCCCGAAGGGGGGCGCCTGGAACGGCGGTGCGGGGTGCATCTGATACATCGGCTGCTGTCCCGGAAAAGGAGCCATTCCGGGCTGTATCGGGGGCTGTCCCGGGACAGGCGGGGGCCCTGCCTGCATCGGCGGTTGGCCGGGGGCCTGCATCGGGGGCTGCACCGGAGGCGGCGGGGGGCCGAACCCCGGCTGCTGCAGCTGGTGCTGCTGCGGAGCAGGCTGGTTGTACGGGTTGCTGGGAGCCTGCGGTGGCTGTGAAGGCTGCGGTGGCGGTTGGAACGGCGGCTGACTCATTGAATTCCCACGGAGTGAACTGACTGGAACAGCAAGCTATCAGTGAGACAAGGAGGGGGCCGTGGGAGTCGGAGCGGGCGGCGTGAAAGGTGCGGTCTCCCAGCGGTTTGACCTGTACGCACCGACCTCGCCAAGATCTCCGGGGCCGAGGTGTGAGCCGAGGCCGGGGCCACAGGCCGGCGCACGAGCACCACGCAGAGGAACGGGACAGCATTGAAGACGGACGCGAGCGGCGAGCGGAACCTGCGGAAGAGCGGAATGGGAGGGCCGGACACCGGCCACGCTGCTGCGAGACGGGGCGCCGGCAGTCGTATCGGGGCCGGGTTGCTGGGCATTTTCGTCCTGTTGTTCGGCCTGGTTCTCGTCGCGGTGGGCTACGAGCAAGGTCCCAGGAAGGTGTCGGGCGGCACGCAGGGGACGATCACCATCGAGCGTTGCGGCAAGGACATCATCGGGGACGACGTGGAGTGCTCCGGCACCTTTCGTTCCGACGATGGCGGGGCCCGTTCCGACGTGGAGGACTTCGAGCCAGGTGAGGGCTTGGACAAGGGCGATGAGGTCCAGGTGGTGGGAGACGGCACGGGGTATTTCAACCGCGGCACCATCGCGTCGTTCTACGTCGAGGCCGTCAAATCGTGGTGCGTCGCCGCCACCATGTTCGGAGTGGCGACTTTCCCGCTGAGCACCGCCTTCCGCCGCGCGACCCGCCCCATGCGGCGCGGGACGTTCATCACCGGCCTCAGCCTGCTTTTCGGCGGCCTGCTGGGCTGTGGTGTGTGTGTCCTGGTGAACTCGGTGCTCGTTTAGTGGCCTCAGCGGAGGCGGAGGGCTGTGAGGCCTGCGGGAGCCGTTGTCAGTGGTGGGTGCCAGGATGGCCGTATGAGTGAGGAGCTGGGAGGCGTACTGGCCGACGCCTTGGCCGACGTACTGGCCGACCCCGCACGGCTGTTGACCGCTGACCGTGAGGCGCCTCCGGGCTGTACCTCGCTGTGAAGGGACCGGGCTTGCGCTTTCCGGCTGCCGGCCCCCGGCCAGGTGTCAGACCCATTCGGTCCCGCAGGAGGCCAAGTCCCAGGTGCTGTCCTCGAAGTCGTGGCCCTCGAGGATGAGCGTCCAGGCCTCGGCCCGGGCGGCGGTGCCATCGATCTGCTCGCACCACCTGGCGAGGCTGAGCTGCGCGTCCTTGTGGTCGGCGACGTAGGGGTAGCGACCCGGATGCGCCCGGTTGCGCGCGGAATGCGTCGCCGAGTAACCGGGCCCGGTCCGTCAGACCCGGTCGTCGAAGTTGTAGTCCTCGAAGACCCTTTGCCAGCCCTGTGTCTGGTAGGCCTGGGGGTCGATGAGGTTCAGCCAGTGGCGCAGGTCCGACTCCGTGTCCTCGATCGACCAGTCGGAGGCGCGCCACCAGTAGTAGAGGCGGACCATTGCGACGAACTGGGCGAGACTGCTTCCGGCCAGCTCGTCCTCGATCCCCGACCAGCCATCCAGCAGCACGCGCCCGTCGCGGCCGTCGAGGAGGAGTCGCGCGCCTTGCCAGACACCGAGGGAGAAGTACGTGGACTCCGTCTCTTCCGGTTTGCCGAACGGCTCGGCAACCGGGTGCAGGCCCATGTCCTCAAGGGCGGTGGTGTCGAGTTCGAGCAAGCCGGTGACACAGGGGAAGCCGACGTCGGAGAGGAACGCGCGTGCGCTGCTGCCGGAGAGGGCGGCCGGCAGGGTCTCCTGCGGGAACCGTTTGACCGCCGCGGTTCCGAAGATGTCCGTCAGCCAGTCGGTGGTGGGGGCCAGGGCCTGGGCGGGCAGGTCGGCCCGGGCTAGCGTCGTGTCGGTGGCCACCAGACGCTTGAGGAGGCCTGGTGCGTCCTCCTGTCCGGCGCTCTGGTTGATCTCGACCACGCACACCCCGTCCATGGTGGCCAGAGCGATGTGATGGCCCGAGCGCACGCCTTCACGGATGTACTGGGGCATGCGGGGCAGATCCACTTCGCCGCTGGCGGCTCCGGCGGGGCGCCACCCTTTGGGCCCCTGATCCGCCTGCGTGGTATCGGACGTGTCCGCGATCTCAACGGGCTCGGCTCGGGGCGTGCCCGTTGCCAGGTCCCAGGTGCCGATGTGTTCGCGGCCTGTGCGGGCTGTGACCACATCGCCGATCGGGGTGTGCACGATCTGGAGCGTCTGGACGATTGGGCGCCTGACCACTGCGTCCGTGCTGAACACGCCGGCACCGATGCCTTCGGCCCAGAGCGTCCGCCAGGGCAGGGCCACGCGGCCGGCCGCCGACAGGAGCCGATCGGCGGCTGCTTCCTCCGTCGGCCCGGCCTGCATCAGGGCCAGGTGCAACAGCGCCAGCCACTCACCCTGGGACGAAGGCCGAACACCACGGCGCGCCAGGTAATGGAGACGGGCCCCGGCACTCCCTTGCGGGATGGGCAGTCCATGAAACGCGGCCTCGAACCCTTCGAAGAGCGACTCGTGGCCGACCCCGGCGAGCGCTGCCGTGTCCTCGAGGAACGCGTTGAACCGGCCGGCCGCTGCTGCGTGACCGGCCAGGGCGCGCTTGGCGTACCAGCGTGTTGCCTCGGGGGCGTCTGCGGCCGACAGTGCGGTGACGACGCGTGCGTGCCAGGACCTGGCCTCCTCGGTGGGCATCGGCGTACGCAGATGCCGGGCCGCTGCCTCCTGCTTGAAGGAGATGAGGGGAGTGCCTGTCCCGTCGTCCGTCCGGTGGATCCAGTCCCCGGCCGCCGGGTCGTCGAGCAGCGACTCCAGCCCGGACTCGGGGATGTCCCGGCCGAGGGCGGAGCAGAGCAGGGACCACACGGGCAGGGGGACGAAACGGTGCTCGGCCAATGCCAGCGCGTTAAGGGCGGACGACAGGGCGGCATCCTCGTCCGGCTCTGCGCAGGGGGGCATACTCTCGAAGCCCCCCTGCAGGGTCAGATGCCGTCCGCCCAACTCGTCGGCCCTGCCCGGGGCATCGTCGACTTCGACCAGCAGGCGCATCCGCAGCCCGCGCGGATGGAACGTGATCAGCGCCCGTGCCACCCGATCGAGCACACGCTCCGGTTCGCGCGAGGTGCGCAGCCGACCCGCCCACTGCGTGTTCGCGAGCACGACCACGGGGTCGTCGCTGATCCGGCGGGCCACGGTGCCGAAGTTGTCGCGGAAGGAGTCCGGGGCGGCGATGCCAAGGGCTGTCGCCACCTCCCGGGCCACCTCCTCCGCTGACTTGCCGACGCAGTCGACGTGGGCCGCGGCCGGGTGGCGGGCAACGACCTCGCGCAGCAGCGCCGTTCTGCCGCTGCCCGCGCGCCCCCCGATCCACAGCCAGGCGCTGGTGTCGCGAGGCCGGTCGATCCACCGCAGCGCACGGTTCAGCGCTAGTTGTGCTGTGACTTCATCCGGGTTCGGGGTGGTACTCATGCGTCAGGTCTTTCCTACGTGCTCCTTGGCGGCGCAGTCCTCGTTGAGTCGGGGGGTAAGTACGAGCAGGGTCATCGGTCGGTCAGGGGAGATCGGTCAGTCGGTGGTTCGCAGTGCAGCAGTCCAGAAAGTGGAGGCTGTGTCTGCATCGTCGAGGTCGGGCAGCGTGTCCTCCAGATCGTCTCTGATCGCGACGCGCTCGGTACGGCTCCCCGCCGCGGCCAGCATGCACCGGGCCACAAGGTAGTGCTGGAGCAGGTCGATGAACGCGGCCAGGCTGCTGGCGATCAACACGGCGCCGGTTTCCTGCTCTCCGCCGTCGTCGGGCTCGTCGTCGAAGTAGGCATCGAAGTCGTCTTCTGCGCTGCTCCAGTCGTCCGCACCGAACAGGACGACCTGCCCCGTTCCGCCGTCCAGGACCAGGTCACCGGCACCCCACGTACCGATCTTGTAGTACTCACCTGGGACGGCGTCTGCCGGCAGGTCGCCTGGGTCGAGCGGGGAGAGACCCACTTCGTCCAGAGCCTCGAGCCGGATTGCGGCGCCTTCGAAGGCGGGCAGTCCGACGTCCGTGAGAATTCGGCGTGCCTCGGCGTCCGTCACCCCCTCGGGCAGCAGGCCGGTGGGCAGGCGACGTACGACGCCCGGTTCGAAAAGGTCGGGGTCGTACGAGCCTCGGCGTCGTGCTGTCCCGCGGTGCAGCGCGGGGAGGAAACCGGAGTCGTCGAAGAGCGGCTCCCCGTGCACCTTGCTGAGGCGCGGACTTACGGCGGGGTCGTGGAGCTCGACCGCGAAAATGCCGCCGAGCCCCGTCACGACCAGGAGGTCGCCGACCCTCACCTGATCCGACACGAAAGGTGGTTCCAGGGTGTCGAACACGGTCAGATCGTCCCAGTCGGGTGTGACGTTGCGTTCCAAGTCGGTGAGCCAGAGGGGCTCGCGCCGCCCCGGTGCCGGCATCGCCTCCGGCCAGGGGCCGGCCAGCTCCTCGCCGGTCTCGGCGTCCCAGACTCGGTATCGCTCGTCCCATTCCCCCGGAGCGGAAACGGCGTGCCGGCCAGGGAGATAGTCCTCGGGGGCGATGACCGGGTCTCCCAGTGGACCGGGCCGAACGTACGCGGCGTTCAGGGCACCCGGCGGCCGCCAATGGGCCCAGCGCACCTGCCACGGCAGCGGCGGGCCGGACGAGGCGATCTGGGCGGCGGTCTCCGTATCGCCACGCACCGTACTCATCAGGTGCAGCCACGATGCCCATTCACCCTGGGACAGGGAATCGACGCCGCACATCCACAAGTTGACCGCGTCCCCGGCCGGGGACGAACCGTTCACGACAAACGAGCCGTCGGCGTGGGCCGCGTCGATCAGGGCGACTTGATCGATATGGGCAACGAGCCGGCCGGAGCGCTGAACGGAGTCGAACTCGCCGGCCTGCACGGCATGCATCGCCAGTCCTTGTGTCAGGTACTGGCCGGTCGGCGCTGCCGCGGGCTGATCGCGCAGCCAGGCGACCAGCTCCACATTCACGGCTCGTACGATCTCGGCATCGGTGGTCAGACGCAGCGTCTCGGCGTGCCGCTCGTCACGGAAGCGGACCCAGCCGTCGCCCTCCACCTCCAGCAGCTCGCCAGAAGCCGCCAGCGTTGCGGCGACATCCGGAGACCGGCCCACCTGGGACCCCAGCGCCTGGGCGAGGGCGGTCCACACAGGCAAGGGAGCACGACGGACCTCGGCCAGTGCGAGTGCACGCAACGCTTCGGTGTCCGTGCCGTCGGACAGGTGCTCCACAGCCTCTTCGGAACTGCTCGGTTGCAGTGCCACGACCAAGTGATCGTGTGCCAACCGGACATCCGGCACGTCCCGTTCGATCACCACCTTGAGACCGCCGCCCACGGCCAGTTCACCGGTGAAGTGGTGCACCATGCGCTCAGGCTCCGTGGAGCGCCGAGTACGGCCCGCACGGTGGGCATTGACGATGATGACCAGCCCGCCACCGAGCGGGGAGTCTTCAAGCTCGAATCCCCAGTCCGCCCGCTTCTCCGGCAGAGCGGTGAACCCAGCAGCCCTCATGACCCGATCGATGAGGTCCTCACAGGTCAGCCCGGTGGCATCCACGAGCACCGCCTCGCTGCGGGCCTCACTCAGCCGCAGCAGTGTCTCTGTCCGTCCGGACCCAGGAGGGCCGGTCAGCTCGGCCACTCGCCGGGTCCCACTGTCCGACCACTCCAGGAGCTCTGCCAGGGCTTGTTCGGGTGACACGGGTGAAGGGGTGGGTGTCTGACGGCTCATCGCTGAATCTGCTGACTTTCGGTGAGTTCACACAGGGACGGGCTAGGGGGCTACTTTAGCTGCGTCGCGATCCCCTTCCAGAGGGCTTCGACCTTCCTGACATGTCTGACCATCTCTCGATCGCGGGCCTTCTCATTGGCGGTAACCGGGAATTGCTTCTTGACCTGAGCCGTGATCTTTTTCTTTTCGTCATCGGGAAGAGCGGCTCTTGGGTCCAACCCGAGTTCTGCCCGGCGTTGCTTCTGGAGTTCCCTGGTGAGTTCAGATCGCTGCTGATCCGCTGGGTCGGCCCGATATGTGGTGCTGTAGTACACAGGCGCACCGGCCAGACGCTCACCCAGCAGATTTGAGCAGTTGGAACTCCCGAGTCCGCCCTTCTTGTCGCCACACGGCTCGCGTTCGGTGTACAGAGCGGAGATCGTGTAGTTGCGCCCTGTGCCCTCATTGGCCTTGTTGACGTCGTCGATCCAGTCGGCGATGTGTCTTTCCGAATGCAGACCGGTAACCCCTGACCGGCTTGGGAACGACGAGTCCGTTACGTACTCGATGGTGCCGTCGTCCCGCTGCAACTCGACTACTGCGAAGTTTCGTTGAGTCAGGTCCGGTGTGTGGGTCTCCGGAACCCCGAGCTTCGTCATCAACTTTCTGACGCGCTCGCCGGGGGTCTTGTGCTTGGCGGCGCCTTCGGACTCCTTGCCGTTGTCCATCGGGTTGCTGTTCACGCCGTACTGCTCGTGAGCCGATTGGCTGAGACGAGCCAATGTGGAGATGACCAGCATTTTCTCGCCCCGGTTCAGGGACTCGAATCCGGGCAGGGCCTTGTTCAACCCATCGGAGGTGAAGGTACGCGGTCGATCCGGCGAGGCATCAGGGTCCGACTCGGAACCCGCGGCCACATTCAGCACATGAGCGAGATGACCGCTCTGGGCCCAGTCCCGCAGCTGTTGGTCGACGTGGCCCTGCTGCAGGCGGAAAACAGGATTGGTCTGGCGGACACGCTGCTGCGAATCGTCCGGGTCCAGGTTGCCCTGTTGCTCCTTCTTGTCGCCGAACTCGCGGTCCAGACGTGGGTGAGAGTCGTCGGGGTGTGGTTCGAGTCCGGCCTTCTTGTCCTTGCCGTCCTTGTCGCCGCTGTCGTCCTTGTTGTTCTTGTCGTTCGGGTCCTTGTCGTCTGCATTCTGGCCGTTGGATGGCTGGCCTGCCGGTTCGGCAGCTGGTCTCCGCGCTGTGTCGGCAGACGATTCCGGGGTGGATCGAGGGTTGCTGCGGTTGGCATCAGGGCTGTTGGAGTCCGTGGCACCGGGCCGGTTCGGAGTCACCGGCTGCCGGTTCGAGTCCAGCGGAATCGCGAAGACACCGTTGTTCCCACTGTGCAGCGGCTTCGAACTCTGCTGCCCCGTCTGCGCGTCGATGTATGTGATCTTGCCGTTGTGGTTGACGGCGTTCCACGCGTGCGCCCGTCCGTTGGCGTCCTGCGTGATGATCACGGCCTGTGAGCCGTGGCCGCTGTTGCGGAGGGTGTTCTCCAGGCGGTTGAAGGCGTCGCGCCCGTTGCCCATGTCGTTGAAGCGGGCGCCGAGCGTGCTCTCGATGCGGTCGCGGCCGCCCTTCTCGCCGCGGTCCGAGGGGTTGCCGTCCGCGTCCAGATCCGGCGTACGGCTGGCCGCTGCCGTGGGGTTGCCCGCGTAGGTGTCCACCGTGGACAGGGCCACGTCGACGCAGTTGTTGTTGCGGCCGGGGGCGTCCCGCCCTTCGCCGTTGATGCGCTCGACCCAGCGGCCGTCCGCCGGGTTCGGCGGTCGGGTGGGGTCGCCGTTCTCGTCTCGGGGGACCGAGTTTTCCAGGGCGTCCTGCTCGGCGCGGGTGGGGTCGGTGACGCCGCCCGGGGGGTTGGTATTGCGGGTCTGGGAGGCCGGGGTCGGGGTCTCCTTCGGCTTCGGGGTGTCCGAGGAGTCCTGCTGGTTGGGGTTGTGCGGGGTGGAGTCCGGGGTGTGTGGCGTGGACTGCTGGGGCTGGTTGTTCGGCGTCGGGGTCACGTGGTGGACCGGGACCGGGACGACCTGAGGCTGCTGCTGTTGGTTCGGGGTGTTCGCCGGGGGCTGCTGGGTGGTGGGCTGCGAGCCCGGCTGGTTCGGGGTGTTCGGGGTGCTGCCCGTGGGCTGGTGGGGTGGCCTGGTGGGGGAGTGGCCCGCGCTCGGCTGGTTCGGGGTGCCGGGCGTGCCCTGAGCGGCGGGGCCGGGCTGGGTCGACGAGTTCGGGGTGCTGTTGCTCGGTGTCGAGGAGTTCGGTGTACCGCTGCCCGGTGTCGAGGAGTTCGGTGTACCGCTGCTCGGTGTCGACGTGTGCCCGGATCCGGCGCCGGTCGATGTAGAGGGCGTCGTCGTCGGACTGCTGGTGGACGGCGATGCGGTCCTGGGGGGAGTCGACTGGGCCGTGTTCTGGTTCGGAGTGGTCGTACTCGGGTTCTGGCTCGGGGTGGGAGTACGGGTGCCGCCCGACGAGTCCGTGGTGTTGCGGGGTGTCGTGCTGCCACCCGGCGTGGTGGTCCCCGGGTTGTTGCGCGGCGGAGTGCGGTCCCCCGGCGTTGTACCCGGAGTGTTCCGCGGCGTGCTGCCGTCGCTCGGGGTCGCATTCCCGGGGCGCTGGGTCGGTATTCGACCGTCCGGCGTGCTTGACGTACGCCCATCCGCCGTACCGGGTGTACGGCCGTCCGGTGTGGGTGTCGGCGTGCTCCGAGGCGTTGTCGGCGACGTGGCGCTCGGCGTGGATGCGGGGCCGGTCCCCGTGGTGGACGGCGTGCCGGCAGAAGGATTCCTCGCCGGGCCCGAGCCGGGATTCGGGCTGGTAGCGGACGTACTGCCGCCGGAGGCGCCCGTGCTTTGGTGCCCACCCGGAGCCGCGCCCCCGGTGGAAGGCGCCGTAGGCGATGTCGGCATGGCCGAGCCGCCGCTGTCCGAACGGCCGCCGGTACTGGAGGGAGACGGGTCGGCCGTGGACGTCGGTGCCGCGTTGGACTGCGTGGGGGCGGTGGCGGCCAGGCTGTCGATATTGGTGCCGATCGAGCCGCCCCCTGGCGAGGACGACGTTCCGCCGGACGATGTGGGCGTGGGCGCGGACTGGACGCTCGGGGACGACAGGCCGGACACGGGAGAGCCGGCGCCGGAGTGCGAAGGGCCGGACGTGCTCGGAGTGCTGGACGAACCGTTGGAGTCGGAGCCGTTGGACGCGGGACCGCCGGAGGAGGGGTCGTCGAAGTCCGACAGGGACGGCCCTGAAGACGGCGTCGGCCTTGAGTACGGGGTGTCCGAGGAGGACGGGTTCCCGGAATCGGAACCCGACCCGGAGTCGGAGCCGGGGCCCGCACCGATGTTGGGTGCGCCGATGTCGTTGCCGCCGGTGTCGGCGGAGATGCCGCTGCCTATGTTCGTGCCGGGGATGTTGCCGTCGCCCGTACGCGTCGAGGTGGAGGAGTCCGATCCCGACGCATTCGAGTCGGAGGACGATGAGTTGGAGGAAGAGGAGTCCGAGGAAGAAGAACCCGAGGAAGAGGAGTCCGAGGATGAAGAATCCGAGGATGAAGAACTGGAACTCCCCGCCCCGGAGTCACTGCCGGAGTCACTGCCAGTGTCACTCCCGGGCAACCCCGACTCCGACGCCCCGTCGTATCCGTCGATTCGGCTGTCGATAGCGTTCCGGGCCCGGCTTCCGGCCTTCTGGCCCAGGCTGTCGCGCACGCCTTCGGCGAAGGTCTGCGGGCTCTGCCTGAGGGCATCAAGGCCTGCGGTGCCGCCGGCCTTGAGGGTGGCTCCGACGTCGTAGCCTTCCTGGGCGCCGAAGCCGACGTTCACGGTCTGCCGGATGAGGTCGGTGATGATCGCCTCGATCGCCGAGATCGCGGGTTCCTTCAACGTCTCCACGATCGCCTCGATCATGGCCTTCTTGAGCTCGTCGAGGAGGCGTCGGACGATCAGGCGGGTGACCTGCATGGCGCCGAGGCCGGCGACCTCGGACAGGCCGAAGGTGAAGGGCGCGGCGGCATGGGCGGCGACGATCTCGATCGCCAGGGCGATCAGCTGGGCGATCACCGCCCACTTGGCGAACTCGACGAGGTAGGCGCAGGCCTCCAGCACATTCGCGATGAGGAAGGCGGCCTCGGCGGCGCTGCGGAGGTAGCCGTCGTTGCCGCCTCCGCCGTCGAACTTCTCGTAGGCCTTGGTGAACTTGTCGATCGATTCACCGGCGTTGTGGGCAGTGACCTGGCGCGCGCTGCTGTTCGCCGTGGTGTGGAGCTCGTTGACCTTCTCGCCGAACTCCCGCCACACGGTGGCGCAGTCTCTGAGCTTGTCCTCGTTCGCCGTCGGCCACCGGTAGCCCAGCATCTGGAGAACCCACTCGAGCTCGTCCGGCAACATCATCGCCACAGCAGAAAGCACCCCCGTCAGACAACACGGCCGTACAGCTCCCTCACCAGCCAAGGGAAATCACACAGGAGTACAGCCGTCCGCAAAGTTTACGGACTCACCTGCCGATGACTTCAGGGGTTTGCTGTCACAAGTCCGTTCCAGGTCGCCGCTGTTGTCCGGGGCGGCGCGGTACGAGGCCGACCGGTCACTGCGTACGGCCCTGAGTGCGCTGTCGGTGTCCCTTGATGTCGGGTCGGCCGACGTGGCCCTCGGCGCGTTCGGAGTCGCCGAGCCAGATGTGCGGGACGTAACTCTGGACCGCCGAGACCAACTCCTGCCGGCAGGGGGCGGGGAAGGGGAGGCGGTAGCGCAGGCGGGGCAGGTCCGGATGCAACGGCTCCTCGTCGCGGACGAGGGTCCACAGGACCGGGTCGT
Source organism: Streptomyces sp. NBC_01092 (assembly GCF_045039535.1). Taxonomy (NCBI): domain Bacteria; kingdom Bacillati; phylum Actinomycetota; class Actinomycetes; order Kitasatosporales; family Streptomycetaceae; genus Streptomyces; species Streptomyces sp. NBC_01092. The sequence goes on from NZ_CP108659.1 coordinate 7,718,739, forward strand.
CCCGGTCCATGGGGCCGGCGGGGAAGAGTTCCAGGGAGTAGACCTTCTGGCTTCGGCCGAACCTGCTCCAGTACAGGCCGACTCCGGCGAGGCTCTGCCAGGGGATGACGTTCCGAAGCTTTCCGTTGTCGACCCACAGGCCCGTGGGGTCGACCAGGATCCGGGCCCGGCGGTTCGCCCAGTTGGCGATGAAGAGGAACACGCCGAGCGCACCGAGCAGCAACATGAACCCGAGGCCCACGAATCCTGCCGGGTTGGACTCTCCCTTCTGGTTCCCGGTAGCAACCAGGACCGCGCCGAAGGCGCCCACGGCGCCCATCGCGATGAGCAGGACGGAGCAGGGGAGCCCGGTCATGGCGCCGCGACGGCCGGTACGTATGACCAAGGCGTCCGGGGCGGGGGAGGGAGTGTGCGAAGGCAACATGGTGCGTGAGCTTAGCGAATTGACCTAGGCTGCCTCCCCATGACGACGCACGGCCGGGAACTCGGCGGGGAACAGCTACAGACGCAGGTGCGAGGCGGCGAGGGCGAGCCGGTCCCGCCCGGCGTGGACGAATTCCGGGCGAGTTTCCAAAGGCAATCGGATCCGGGGTTCGCGAGACAGCGGTCGCAGCAGGCGCGGAGCGCTCGCGGCGGGCTCATGGGCGCCGGGGCGTTGGTGGCGCTGGTCTGCCTCATCGTGATCGTGGGGCAGCTCAAAAGCGGTACCCAGGCCGGTGTGGGGACCGTGGTGTACGGCCTGAGCCTCGCTTTTGCCGGTCTCAGCGTGGAGTTGGCGCGACGCGCCCGCACCCGCTGGGCCATGATGGCGATCATTCTCGCGGCGGCGGGCGCGTCGCTGGCGGATGCGCTGCCCTGACTCTCTCGAGTTCTGGTCAGCGAGCCGCAGGCCTGATCAGACCTTGGTGAAGCACAACGTGTAGTCGAAGCCCCGGCTGTTGCGGTACTGGATGCCGTAGTCGTACGTCGACGAGCATTCCTGGTCCTGGCCGGGCAGCAGGGCACCCGTCTTGTACTCGGCCTCGGGCGAGCCACAGTCGACGACCGTCGGCAGCGGCTTGCCCTGCGGGTCCGCGACCTTGACGCAGTCGCCGATCTCCGGGTCGTGCGTCTTGGCCTCCTCGGCCGCCGCGGACGCCGAAGCCTCCGCCTTCGCCTTGCCGCCGGTGGGGCTGGTGTTGTAGTCCCAGACCCAGTAGCCAAGGGCGCCGAACACCGCGATGACGATGACGGCGGACTTCACCACCCGCAACAGACCTCCCGGCTGCGGTCCCTGCGGTCGCTGCGGCCCGCCGGGAGGCTGCGGCTGCTGCGGATATCCGTACGGGGCCTGAGGCTGCTGAGGTTGCTGCGGGTATCCGTACGGCTGCTGCGGCTGCCCGTACGGCGGTTGGTTCTGGTACTGCGGTGGAGGCGTGGACATGCCTGTGAGACCCCGTGGTCGGCTGAACGGATGGACATCAACGGAAAGTTGACAGGCGCACGCTACTAGAACCCGTCAGAAGAAGCAGAACCGGTCAGAAGAAGTAACTGACCAGGAACGACACCGCGGCGCCGACGAGCCCCACCCCGATCGTCCCGATCACGACCGACCGCGTCACTCCCCGCCCCGCCGCCTCCCACGCCGCGTCGAACGAGATACGGCTCCGGCCGAACGGCGCGAACCCCGTCGCGAGGCAGAACACACCGAGGCCTGTGAGGACCCAGCCACCGAAGAACGCGCCGAACCAGCGCCATGCCCGGTCCATGCCGGTCTGTACGTACTCGGCATCCATCGCGCCCTCCGCCGTCGGCGCATCGGTCTGCTGCACCGCCAACTCGGCGCCCCGCGGATACCGTTGCCTTACCTGCACCGCGGCGCCGGCGTCCGTGCTCTTGCCGTTCTCGGAGACGAAGGTGCCCTCGCAGCGGACGGGCCGGCGGTTCTTACGGCTGCTGCGGGAGGCGTTGCTCGGGTAGCTCACCTCGCACTGCTGCACCGTCAGCGTGCCGCGCGTGCCCGCCCAACCCGCCGCGTACACCCCCTCGTACGCACCGAATCCGCTCACGGTCAGCCCCGCGATCAGAAAGACCAGGCCGCCCGCACGCCCCAGGCGCCCGAAGGCTCCACCGACGAGGCCGGTGAGGGAATGGTCGACGCCTGCGCCGCTTGCTGTGCCTTGCGTCCGAGCCATGACGATGCGGTCCCTCTCCTCGGTCCTTCACCACTTCGCCCAGAGGGGCCCAGCATGGCACCCGTGTGTGACGGGAGATACTTCAGGTGTCGAGAGTCGAGGAGAAGCGAATGACCAGGAAACCCGAGAACTCACCAGACCCGCACGACTCTTCGCAGGAACGCGGTGTGCTCGACGAGGCACTCGAACCGGACCAGATCCGTTCCCTGAACTCCGCCCTGCGCAAGCTGTCCGAAACCGAAGGCGCCGGCAAGGAGATGCAGGAGGCGGCCAAGAGGCTGCTCTCCGGCCGCCTTGCGCTGCGCGACGCCCTGGACGACCCCGCGGTGGCCCGCGCGCTGGGCGGCGGCATGGCGTCCTTGCGGGGGCAGTGGGAGTCGCTGCCCGAAGAGGAGCGCGACCGGATCAGGCACGGGGAGGCGCCGACGAGCGGTGGCCCCACTTCGGGGTCCGCCGGGCCGACGGGCTCGGAGGGTCAGTCCGGGCAGTCCGGAAAGAAGAACCAGGGGCGCCACAGTGGAGGGTTCTCGCTGTACTGAGTCACGACTGACGCTGCCTCCGGTACAGCGCGATGGCCGCCTCCGTCGGGAAGTTGGGGACGGTGACGGTCTCGCCGGTGTCCTTGGCGACCACGATCTTGCTGCCGCCGGGCGGAGTGGGCTGAGGCCGCCCGGCGGCGTCCGTGACCGGCGGGAACACCGCGTACACCAGGTATCCGATGTCGAACTCCGCCACGCGCAGCTCGGCCGGAGTGCCATCCGGCAGCTTGGGCTGCGCATAGCGGCTGCGCACGATGGCGAGGGCCTGCTCGGAGGTGGTGGGCGGTGCCGGGTAGTCCGAAGCCACGGGTCTCTCTCCTGGTCGTAGGGGGCCGGGCGGCGGCCGGTCAGAACAACCCGTGCCACATCTGCTCGACGATCAGCGACCACCAGGTGTCCGGGTTGCCCAGCGCGGACGCGTCCACGGCCGCCAACTGCTCCTGCAGCGCGGCCACTTCCGCACCGGCCGCGACCGGGTCCAGGCCCTGCAGCCGCTGCCGTGCGGTGGCGAGCAGGCTGAGGGAGCGCGCGAATGCGGCGGCCGAGATGTTGACGTAGCGGGCGGTCGCGGTCACCGGGTCCACGGCCCACAGCGCGCCGAGGCCGTCCGGCTGTCCCGTCCCCGGCCGGCACTGCACCGCGATGACCGCGACACCGTCGAAGCCGATCCGGACCAGGTACGACAGGGCGCCGATCTTCTCCTCGCCGGCCGGGCTGCGGCGCTCGCGCAGATTCGTGGCGACGTCGGTGAACAGGCCACCGGCCGAAGGCGCGTCGGGCCTGTCGGCGGTGAAGAAGAGCGGGAGGTCGGCCGGGAGCCCTGCCCAGGTGAGTGTCGCCTTGGTGGCCTCGGGCAGCGGGACCTCGGTGAGGTCGTCGGCGTCGTAACGACGTACGCCGTCCTGGCCGAAAACCTCGACGAGATGGCGGCCCAGGGCCACGTCACGCATCGGCTCCGCGGGCGTCACCTGCGCGGGAACTGGCAGGCGGTGCGGGCGGGGCGGCGGCTGCCGGCCGGCGATCCGGTGCATCGTGTCGACCTGCTCGACCAGCGCCGCGATGCCCTCCGCACGCGCCTCGGGACGGGCCCCGTAGGACTGTGAGCAGGAGAGCTGGGCGTTGCGGAAGGTGTTGAGGAGCTCGGCCGTGTAGCCGCCGGGGAGCAGGCTGGGACGCAGGTCGGTGTGGACGGCCACGACGTTCTCGGCGGGTACGTTCATCCGCCGCAGGTCCGCCCACGCCTGGTACTCGGCGGGGGGCAGGCCCGGGGCGGAGGTGCGGAAGAGGGTGGTCTCCTCGCCGTTCGCCGGGTCCGCGTACGTGAAGACGGCGGTGTTGCCGGGACCGGTGATGGGACGGGCGCCGCCTTCGGACGGGCCCGCGCCCTGTCCCGCGCCGCCGTGCTTCTGCCGGTACATCCGGACGACCTCGTCGACCGGCACCGACGGCCAGACGGTCAGCTCGCCGCTGCTGCGGTCCACGACCCCGCACGCGTTGCCGATCTCGGCAGGCGGCCGCCGCTCCCCGGTCTCCGGGTCACGCTCGGGCTCCGAGGGCGCCGCCCACACGACCCAGCCCAGGTCGAACTCCTGCGTCCGGACCTCGCGGCGCGGCTCCGTGGAGCCTTCCGGATTGAGCCAACGGTCGGCGATGGCGAGCGCCTGCTCCTGGCTGGTCACGGGGAGGCTCCTTCGAAGGGGTCGGTCGGGGAGGAGAGTGGAAAGAGGGGCGGACCTGCGGTCCAGGCATTCACAAGGCTGTCGTACACGTGCCTACGAGGCTATCCCCGCGCCCGCCCCACGAATGCGGAGGGCCTTTGCCCCGCGCTCGGTGGCAAGGAGGAGGATGCCGTCGGGGGACAGGTCGGCGGCGGTGAAGGGTGTGTCGGAGATCAGCGCGGCCACGACCTCCTGATCCGCCCGCTCCCAGACACGCAGGTAGTCGGCGCCGCGGCTCAGGCCCAGCGGGGCGGCGGCACGTTCCTCCTCCGAGGGACGAAGAATCTGCTCGGGATCGACGTCGCCGAGGGCGGCAGGCTGTACGAGGCCATGGACGAGCACCGCGGCACCGGACTCCTCGCCGGGCGCACCGACCGGCCGTGCACCGGGTGTGCCCGCGGGTACGACCATGACGGCGATCGGCGTGGCAGGTCCGTCGGGGCGGGGCAGGCTGCCGACGGTCACGGCGCTGATGCCGGGGACGGGCAGGCTCCACAGGGTCTGCCAGGGCAGTTCCAGGCCGAATCGCTGGTGAATCGCCTCGGCGTACTCGGGCAGACCGTCCTCGACGAACGCGGTCTCCAGCAGGGCGGCACGCAGCATGGTCGGCGCCTGGGTGCGGGTCAGCAGGGGCGCCGTACGCAGGTACGTACGGGCCGGTGCGCCCAGTTCCTCAGGGGGTACGGCCTCGATGGCGGCGCGCAGGGGCACCGGGTCGGCGTGGACGAACAGTGCCGGATCCGTGAGAAGTTGGGGCAGCAGCCCGGCTTCCAGGGTGTGGCCGGCGATGTGATCGCGCACATAGGGGTCGGCCTTGCTCCAGTCCTGCTCCGGCACGGCCTCCAGCAGGGCCATCGCGATCTGGGTCTGAGCGGCGGCGACGCTCGGCAGACCGGCGCGGATTTCGTCACCGATGGCCGGGTGCAGCAGCCGCAGGAGCGTACGCCCGCCCTCCCCCTGCTCGCCCTCTGCCGGGTCCGCGTCCTGTTCCTCGGGCTGCACGAAGGGCCCGGCGAGCAGCAACCCGCCCGCGATGGCCTGGCTCATGTCCTGCCCGGCGACCGCACTCGCCAGCCGTGCCCACAGGTGGACCGGTATGCCGTCGGCCTCGGCCAGAGCAAGCGGTGCCAGCATCAGCCGCAGCGTCTGAGAGTCGGTGCCGAGCCGCCTGGCGTGCAGATCCAGGGCCTCACCGACGGACGTCGGCAGGAACCTCTCGTCGGCCGGGTCGAATCCCTCGGGAGCCATCAGGATGCAGTTCACGGCGAGTTGGACGACCAGCGGACTGGTCCCGGCCCGGCGGCCGATCGCCGCTCCCAGGGCGAGGCGGGCGGCGGGATCCACCGTGAAGGGCAGCTCGGGTGCTCCGAACTCCGGGTTCAGCGCTGCCTGGGCATGCCGTACCAAGCCCTCGGGGTCGGCCCACTCCGGCTCGTCGAGATCGATGATCTGCACGCTGCCAGCCGGGAGACCCAGGGCCAGCTCGGCGGCCAGCGGACGCGGCACCTCGGCCAGCAGACGGACCGTCTCCGTGGCGGCCAGGGGGGAGAGCACCTCCCGTACCAGCCGTGCGGGTTCGCCCGCCGTCCGTACCGCACCGGCACGGTCGACGTCCGGTACGACGACGGTCACCGGCTCGTCGAGTGCGGCCAGCTCGGCATACACGGCCTCGACACTGGTGGCGTTCAGCTCGTAGTGGTCGGCGAGCAGCCACAGGACCTGGGCCGCGGTCAGCCCGTCGGGGGCGGGTACGGCCGGGGTCGGCAGCTCCGGCGGCACCGTCGACGGATCCATCTCGTCCAGGGGCAGCCGCTTGCGGTACTCCGGCTCGCACAGCATCAGGAAACCGGTGAGCAGCCGCGAACGCCCCCTGCCGGAACCGCCGGTGACCACGACCACGCGCGCGGCGCCGGGCGCGGCACCACGCCATGCGGTGAGCGCGCGCAGTGCGGCGGTCCGGCCGCCTATGTGGGGGTGCGGTGCGTAGTCCTCGGTCGAGCCGGTCATGGGTCCCCGTCCTCCGCCATCGCGGACGCATACTCGTACGACCCTGATCTTAGGCGCCGCGCCGGTTCCACGGGCGAGCGGTCGGCCGGCCGCGAACGCCGCCGACGTACCCCGGAAAACGGCCTACTCGGCCGCCACCCCACCGCTGTGCGGCGCCGGATCCAGATCGAACTCGCCGTCCCGCGCCCCGAGTACGAACGCCCGCCACTCCGCCTCGGTGTACCGCAGCACGGTGTCGGGATCGAGGGACGACCGCATGGCCACCGCGCCCTCGGGCAGGTACGCGATCTCGACCCGCTCCTCGTGCTCCTCGGTGCCGGGCGCGCACTGCCACTCGACACCGGAGATGTCGAGGGCGTAGAGCTCGTCCCGCTCCCGCTCCTTGCGCGCCTTGACGTCTTCGGCCTGAGTCTCGACCTTGTTGTCCCGTGCCTCGGTCATGCTGCGGGGCCTCTTCCTGACGTGCGAACGACATACGCGACTCACCCTACTGGCGTCGGTCGCGCCGCACATGCCCGTCGCGGATCAGAGGTCGTGCGGCCGCAACCTGGCGTGCGCGACCCCGGACGGCACCTCGACCTGGCCGTCGTACTGGGCCGTCGTCTCCTTCCAGATGGCGTCCTGCTCGGCCTCGTTCAGCTCGTGCGCCACGCCCATCTTGGTGAAGGCGACGCCCATCCCGGCTATGCGCTCCGCGAGGCTGGCCATCGATTCGTACATGCCGTCGCGCAGGCCCTCGTAGACGACGCCGAACTTCTCGCCGATGTCGTCGTCACCCCACGGCGGGGTGTCACCCTTTTCGAGGCCGGTCAGTTCGGTCTTCAGCTTGGTCGCGGCCTTGGCGAACTCCACTCCCACGTTGAACATGTGGAAGCCCTCGGTCTTGAGGACCTTGGGATCGGAATCCATGTAGTCCGACGGCACAACTGCCCCCCGTGGCTCGTCTTTTCTGTCGCAACGCCACTTTAGCGTCGGCCTCTGACACGGCCCACACCCCACGGGCAACGCGAAGGGGCGGCACCCACCCGGGTGCCGCCCCTCGTCGCTCGACCGACCGTCACTCAGAACCGGTTCGGTAGCCACCCCGTCTGGATCAACTGCCCACCGCGCCGCCGCGTGTGGAAGTACCCACGCCCCGGCGGCAGCTGCGTCGCCGTGATGTTGCCGAGCAGTTGCCCCTCCGACCGGTCGCCGGAGAGGACGACGCCCTGGGCACCGAGCTCGCGCATCCGCTGCATCACCGGCTCGTACAGCGACCGGCTCGCACCGCCCGAGGCACGCGCGATGATGACGCGCAGACCGACGTCACGGGCGAACGGCAGGTACTCCAGGAGCGGGGCCAGCGGGTTCACGCCGGTCGCGACCAGGTCGTAGTCGTCGACGATGACGAACGCGTCCGGGCTGTTGTACCAACTGCGGTTGCGCAGCTGCTCGGGCGTGACGTCCGGGCCGGGCATCCGGCGGTGCATCGAGCCGGCCAGGCCCTCCAGCGTCTCCGTGAGGGCCGGCGCCGAGGCGCAGTACCGCGACAGGTGCGAGTCGGGCACACCCTCCAGGTGGGCGCGCCGGTAGTCACCCATGACGATCTTCGCCTGGTCCGGCGTGTAGCGCTCGGTGATCTGCTTGACGAGCATCCGGAGCAGCGCGGACTTACCGGACTCGCTCTCACCGAAGGCGATGAAGAGCGGGTCGGTCTCGAAGTCGACGAAGACCGGCGACAGCGACGACTCGTCGATACCGATGGCGACACCGCGGTCCGGGTGCTCGAAGCCCTTGGGCAGCCGGTCCGCCGGCATCATCGTGGGCAGCAGGCGGACGGCCGGGGCCTGCTGGCCCTGCCAGTTCTCGTTGATGCCGCGCACGAGGATCGACGTCGCCTCGGACAGGTCCTCCGTCTCCGAGGAGCCGTCGACCCGCGGCAGCGCCGTCATGAAGTGCAGCTTGTCCTGGGTCAGACCACGGCCCGGCACGGTGGCGGGGACGTTCTGCGCGACCTTGCGGTCGATCTCCGACTCCGTCGGGTCACCGAGGCGCAGCTCGATGCGGTTCTGGAGCATGTCCTTGAGCGCGGGCCGCACCTCGGTGTAGCGGCTCGCCGCCAGGATCACGTGCACACCGAAGCCGAGACCGCGGGTCGCGATCTCGGTGACGGTCGCCTCCAGCATCTCGTAGTCGGTCTTGAACGTGGCCCAGCCGTCGATGACGAGGAAGACGTCTCCCCAGATCTGGTCGGGCAACTGGCCGGCGGCCCGGCGCTGACGGTAGGTCTGCACCGAGTCCACGTTGTTCGTGCGGAAGTACTCCTCACGCGCGTTCAGGATGCCCTCGACCTCGCTGACCGTACGGCGCACCTTCTCGGCGTCGAGACGGTTGGCGACACCGCCGACGTGCGCCAGCTCCTCCATCGAGATCAGCGAGCCACCGCCGAAGTCCAGGCAGTAGAACTGCACTTCGGACGGCGTGTGGGTGAGCGCGAACGACGAGATGAGCGTCCGCAGCAGCGTCGACTTGCCGGACTGCGGACCACCGACGAACAGGCCGTGACCGGCGCCGCCCGCGAAGTCCCGGTACAGCACGTCACGCCGCTGCTCGAACGGCTTGTCCACCAGGCCGACCGGCACGTTGAGCCGGCCGAGCGCGGTGTAGTCCGGCGCGGTCAGGCCGCGCTCCGGGGTGACGGCGAGCTGCGGGAGCAGCTGCTCCAGCGACGGCGCCTCCTCCAGCGGGGGCAGCCACACCTGGTGGGCGGGCGGTCCCTGGTTGATCATCCGGCTGACCAGCACGTCCAGGACGGTGTCGGCGAGCGCGTCGTCCACCCGGTTGTCGGGCTCCGGCTCCTCGATCACCGGCTGCGGCGGCAGCGCCACGTGCTCCGCCGAGAACAGCGCGGGACGCAGCTGCGTCGAGCGGTGCACCCGGGACGGGCCCTCGCCGTGGTACGCCCCCGACACGTACGCCGCCTTGAAGCGGACCATGGTGTCGGTGTCGTACCGCAGATAACCGGAACCGGGGATCGACGGCAGGTGGTAGGCGTCCGGGACACCGATCGCCGTACGGGACTCGGCGGCGGAGAAGGTCCGCAGACCGATCCGGTACGAGAGGTACGTGTCCAGGCCGCGCAGCTTGCCCTCCTCCAGGCGCTGCGAGGCCAGCAGCAGGTGCACACCCAGCGAACGGCCGATACGGCCGATCTGGATGAACATGTCGATGAAGTCCGGCTTGGCCGTGAGGAGCTCGGAGAACTCGTCGAGCACGATCACCAGCGAGGCCATCGGCTCCAGCGCGGCACCGGCGGCACGGGCCTTCTCGTAGTCGTGCAGGTTGGCGTAGTTGCCCGCCGAGCGCAGCAGCTCCTGACGGCGCTGCGTCTCACCCATGATCGAGTCGCGCATACGGTCGACGAGGGTGAGGTCGTCCGCGAGGTTGGTGATCACGGCCGCGGTGTGCGGCATGTCCGCCATGCCGGCGAAGGTGGCGCCGCCCTTGAAGTCGGCGAGGATGAAGTTCAGCGTCTCCGAGGAGTGCGTCACCGCGAGACCGAGCACCAGCGTGCGCAGCACCTCGGACTTGCCGGAACCGGTGGCGCCGACGCACAGGCCGTGCGGGCCCATGCCCTCCTGCGAGGCCTCCTTGAGGTCCAGCATGACCGGCTCGCCGTTCTCGCCGACACCGATCGGCACGCGCAGCCGCTCGTGCAGCGTGCGCGGACGCCAGGTGCGGGAGACGTCGACCGTGCCCGCGTCGCCGATGCCCATGAGGTCCGTGAAGTCCAGGTTGGACAGGAGGGGTTCGCCCTCCTCCGCGGAGCCGACCCGGAAGGGGGCCAGCTGCCGCGACAGGGACTCGGCCTGCGCCGGGTTGAGCAGGTCGGGCTTGCCGGTGTACGCGGACTCGTGGCCGACGAACAGCCGCATCCGCCCCGGCTTCACATAGACCGTCAGACCGGCGCGCAGCTCCTCCTCCAGCTCGCCCGGGGCGATCTCCAGGAAGGTGACGCCCTGCAGGCCCTCGCTGCCGGCGAGTTCGGAGTCCGGCGGGACGGTGCCGCCGTCGAGCACCACGATCAGGTGCGGCTGGTCGTAGACGGGGTTGGCCTCACGGTTCCAGCGGGGCCGGTCGTCCAGCTGGTCCGCGAGCGCCTCCTCCAGCTCACCGAGGTCGTCGAAGAGGAGCCGGGACGAGCCCGCTCCGTCCTTGGCCTTCGGGTGCTGGCTGTGCGGCAGCCACTTGATCCAGTCCCAGTCCGCCGCCGCGGAGGGGTGCGCCACCACCGCGATCATCATGTCCTCGGGCGAGTGCAGCGTCGCCAGCTGGGACAGGGTCGAGCGGGCGCTGCCGTAGACGGTGTCCGTCTCGCCGCAGATCGTGACGTGGTAAAAGGCGCGCAGCGAGATGGCGACCGGGAGGTCGGACAGGCTGCCGTGCGCGTCGAGGAAGGCCTTCATGGCCGCCGCGGTCAGCGGCTCCAGCTCCTCCTTGGGAGCCGTCTCCGGGGCGACCAGCGGGGTGTTCAGCTGCTGCACACCGCGGCCGATCCGCACGGACGCGAAGTCCGCGTCCGTCGGACGCCGCTCCCAGAGCCGCTTGCCGTCGGCGGCGACCGCCCACAGCTGTTCCGGGTCGGGGTGCTGGAAGAGCTGGCTCTGCCGCTGCAGTTCCGCGGTCTTGTGCACGTCCTTGCGGACCTGCTCCAGGTAGCGGAAGTAGTCACGCCGGTCCTGGGCCATCCCCGCGCCGCCGCCCTGCCGGGACTTGGCGAACTGGGCGATGGCCATGGCCAGCGTGGAGGCCAGCATCAGCCCGCCGACCACCCTCATGTAGGAGGGCAGGTTGGGCATGAAGAAGAAACCGACGGAACCCAGCATGCCCATCATGGGCAGCAGGTTCATGAGCATGCTCTCGTCGCCCTCGCGAGGGATCTCGGGAGGCGTCTCCAGTTTGACCTCGCCGTCCGGGACGGCCGGAGGCACTATCCGCGGTGGCCGTTTGATGATGACGACGCTCACCGATGCACTCATCCTTCGCGATTGATACGTGATACGTCCTGGCACCGACGCCCCCGTTGTACCGCGACGTGTTCTCGTTCGCGTAGGCGTCGTTCGCGTAGAGGTCGATCCTACTGATGCGCCGGGTGCCCGATGGAGGGAGGCGGATGGAGATGCGGCGCAGGTCCTGGGAGGAATGCGGGAGGTAGGTCCTGTACCGGGTACGCCAGCGGATAGGGTGGCGAGCCGCGCCGTAGGAGCGGTGTGAAGATGCCTTGTCTAGCAGGGGGAACACCAGGTGAGCACGGGGACTTCGACAGGTTTCTGCCGAATCACCATCGCAGCGCCGGACAGTCGCGTGGATGTGGCGCTGCCGGAGGACCTGCCGGTCCAGGACCTCTTTCCCGAGATCATCAGGCTCTCGGGCCTGGTCCAGTCGGACACCAGTCCCGCCGGATACCACCTCGTGACCCGCGAGGGCCAAGTACTCGACGCGAGCCGTTCGTTGCTGGAGCACCGCGTCAGGGACGGTGAGGTGCTGCTGCTGCGCACCTTCGCCGACTCGCTGCCGCCGGCCGTGCACGACGACGTGGTCGACGCCATCGCCGCCGCGGTCAAGCAGGACACCCGCAGCTGGAACGACAACCTCATGCGGGTCGCCGGCCTGGTCGCGGGGTCGTTGCTGCTGGTCATGCTCGGCTTCGTCTTCTGGTTCGCGGATCCGGTACGGCACGACATGCACGGCCTGCAGGGCATCATGGCCGGCGTCACGGCGCTCGCCCTGATGTCGCTCGCCGGCGTGCGGGCCCGGGTGTACGAGGACCGTGCCTCCGCCGTCGCGCTCGGCATCTCCGCGCTGCCGCACGCGCTGATCGCGGGCTCCGGCGCCATTCCCCAGGACGCGGGCGAGGGCCCCGGACGGATCCAGTTCCTCGTCGGCTGTGTCGCCGTACTGCTCTGCTCCGTCGTACTGATCATGCTGCTGCCGCAGGGCGACGCCCCGTTCGTGGCCGCCGCGCTGGCCTCCGCGATCGGCACCCTCGCGGTGTTCTGCGGGGTGCTCACCGAGGCGGAGCCGCGGGAGATCGCCGCCGGTACCTCGGTGGTCGCCCTGGCGGTCGTCGGCTTCCTGCCCGGCTGGTCGTCCCGCTTCGCCAAGCTGCCGATCGGCTTCCGCAACCCCGAGGACCTGGCCCGGGCCCGCCGCGACGGCCGCGACGGCGACCTGGAGGCCGTCGACGTCCAGCGCATCGTCGCCCAGACCAGCCGGGGCCACGAGCTGCTGCTCGGCCTGGTCGGCGGCTGTGCCGCGGTGATCATCGGCGCGGGCGGCGCGGTGCTCGGCTTCAGCGACAACGGCTGGGCCCAGCTCCTGGCCCTGTGCACCGGCCTCGCCGCGATGCTGCGGGCCCGCCTGTTCCGCTACACCGCGCAGGTCACCTGCCTCTTCGTGGCCGGTGTCCTCACCCTCGCCCTGCTGGTCCTCGGCCTCGCGATCTCGCCGCCGGCCGACGTCATCATGGAGATGCTCCAGGGCAACTCCGGCCCGGTCGACGTACGCACCCTGTGGCTCGGCGCCTCCGTCGGGGCCGGCGTACTGCTGCTGATCGCGATCGCCCTGATCGTGCCGCAGAAGGGCCTGTCCCCCTTCTGGGGCCGCATGCTGGACCTCGCCGACTCGCTGGTCCTGCTCTCCCTGGTCCCGATCTGCCTGGCCGTCCTCGACGTCTACGCCAAGGTCCGCGGCGGCATCTGACCCGGGCGGTGCCCGGCGCACCGCCTGTCAAGAGCGTGCCCGCGTGCTGGTACGCTGTGTGACGGCCGTTTGTGTACGCACCCCCGGGTCCACCTGGGGGACGCGCCCAGCGGATCCCCGCCTCCCGAGTCACGGAAGCTCCCCTGAGAAGTGGACCAGGGGCACTCGGTGGCAATCAGAGACTACGAGGAGTACACGTGTCGCTCGACACCGCCACGAAGAAGCAGATCATCGCCGAGTTCGGTACCAAGGAGGGCGACACCGGCTCCCCCGAGGTCCAGGTCGCCATGCTCTCGCGTCGCATCTCGGACCTGACCGAGCACCTCAAGACCCACAAGCACGACCACCACTCCCGTCGTGGTCTGCTGATCCTCGTCGGTCAGCGCCGCCGCCTTCTCCAGTACCTGGCGAAGAAGGACATCCAGCGTTTCCGTGCGCTGGTCGACCGCCTCGGCATCCGCCGCGGTGCGGCGGGCGCGAAGTAAGACGCCATGAGGGGAGCGGTTCCCGGAAGGATCGGGAGCCGCTCCCTTTGCCGTACGTACGGAAACGTGCGGAGTGTCACTGACGCTTTGTAGTGTGGTAGCACAACGCAACAACACGAGGAGAAGTGCACCTCGCCGCCGCCGGTCCTCGGTAGTGGCCCCCGGGCAATGCGAACCCGGGTGCTTCGATCGAAGACCGGCCCGCACCAGATGGAGCAGCTTCTCCGCTCACGTCCCCCCGCCACACGGGCGGATCGGGACAAAAGACGCAACGCAGACGAAAAGTAACGGAGAAAACGCTAGTGGAGAACGAGACCCACTACGCCGAGGCCGTCATCGACAACGGCTCCTTCGGCACCCGCACCATCCGCTTCGAGACGGGCCGCCTGGCCAAGCAGGCCGCCGGCTCCGCCGTGGCGTACCTGGACGACGACACCATGGTGCTGTCGGCCACCACCGCCTCCAAGAACCCCAAGGACCAGCTCGACTTCTTCCCCCTGACGGTGGACGTCGAGGAGCGGATGTACGCCGCCGGCAAGATCCCCGGCAGCTTCTTCCGCCGTGAGGGCCGCCCCTCCGAGGACGCGATCCTCACCTGCCGCCTCATCGACCGCCCGCTGCGCCCGTCCTTCAAGAAGGGCCTGCGCAACGAGATCCAGGTCGTCGCCACGATCATGGCGCTCAACCCCGACCACCTGTACGACGTCGTGGCGATCAACGCCGCCTCCGCGTCCACGCAGCTGGCCGGTCTGCCCTTCTCCGGTCCGATCGGCGGCGTCCGCGTCGCGCTGATCCGCGGCCAGTGGGTGGCCTTCCCGACGCACACCGAGCTCGAGGACGCCGTCTTCGACATGGTCGTCGCGGGCCGCACCCTGGAGGACGGCGACGTCGCGATCATGATGGTCGAGGCCGAGGCCACCGACAAGACCATCCAGCTGGTCAAGGGTGGCGCCGAGGCCCCGACCGAGGAGGTCGTCGCCGCCGGTCTGGACGCCGCGAAGCCCTTCATCAAGGTGCTCTGCAAGGCCCAGGCCGACCTCGCGTCGAAGGCCGCCAAGCCGACCGGCGAGTTCCCGATCTTCCTGGACTACCAGGACGACGTCCTCGAGGCCCTCACCGGTGCCGTCCGCCCGGAGCTCGCCTCCGCGCTGACCATCGGCGGCAAGCAGGAGCGCGAGGCCGAGCTGGACCGCGTCAAGGCGCTCGCCGCCGAGAAGCTCCTGCCGGAGTTCGAGGGCCGCGAGAAGGAGATCTCCGCCGCGTACCGCTCCCTGACCAAGCAGCTCGTCCGCGAGCGCGTGATCAAGGAGAAGAAGCGCATCGACGGCCGTGGCGTGACGGACATCCGTACGCTCGCCGCCGAGGTCGAGGCCATCCCGCGCGTGCACGGTTCCGCGGTGTTCGAGCGTGGCGAGACCCAGATCCTGGGCGTCACCACCCTCAACATGCTCCGTATGGAGCAGCAGCTGGACACCCTCTCGCCGGTGACCCGCAAGCGCTACATGCACAACTACAACTTCCCGCCGTACTCCACCGGTGAGACCGGCCGCGTCGGCTCCCCGAAGCGCCGCGAGATCGGCCACGGCGCCCTCGCCGAGCGCGCCCTCGTCCCGGTCCTGCCGACGCGCGAGGAGTTCCCCTACGCGATCCGCCAGGTCTCCGAGGCGCTGAGCTCCAACGGCTCGACGTCCATGGGCTCGGTCTGCGCCTCCACCATGTCGCTGCTGAACGCCGGTGTGCCGCTGAAGGCCCCCGTCGCCGGTATCGCCATGGGCCTGATCTCCCAGGAGATCGAGGGCGAGACGCACTACGTCACCCTCACCGACATCCTCGGTGCGGAGGACGCCTTCGGCGACATGGACTTCAAGGTCGCCGGCACCAAGGAGTTCGTGACCGCCCTCCAGCTCGACACCAAGCTGGACGGCATCCCGGCCTCCGTCCTGGGCGCCGCCCTCAAGCAGGCCCGTGACGCCCGCCTCCACATCCTCGACGTGATGATGGAAGCGATCGACACGCCGGACGAGATGTCCCCGAACGCCCCGCGGATCATCACCGTCAAGATCCCCGTGGACAAGATCGGCGAGGTCATCGGCCCCAAGGGCAAGATGATCAACCAGATCCAGGAGGACACCGGCGCCGACATCACGATCGAGGACGACGGCACGATCTACATCGGCGCGGTCGACGGCCCCTCCGCCGAGGCCGCCCGCACCACGATCAACGGCATCGCCAACCCGACGATGCCGGAGGTCGGCGAGCGCTACCTGGGCACGGTCGTGAAGACGACCACCTTCGGCGCGTTCGTGTCGCTGCTCCCGGGCAAGGACGGTCTGCTGCACATCTCGCAGATCCGCAAGCTGGCCGGCGGCAAGCGCGTGGAGAACGTCGAAGACGTGCTCGGCGTGGGCGCCAAGGTCCAGGTCGAGATCGCCGAGATCGACTCCCGCGGCAAGCTGTCGCTCGTCCCGGTCATCGAGGGCGAAGAGGCCTCCGACGAGGACAAGAAGGACGACACCGACCAGTGACGTCGAGTAGCTCCACGGCGACGGCCCGCACCTCTTCGGAGGCGCGGGCCGTCGCCCGTACCCAAACCCTGATCAAGGGCACCAACGGCATCGGTACGGTCCGCAAGACCACCCTCCCGGGCGGCCTGCGCATCGTCACCGAGACCCTGCCCTCGGTCCGCTCGGCGACCTTCGGCATCTGGGCGCACGTCGGCTCCCGCGACGAGACGCCGGCTCTGAACGGCGCCACGCACTACCTGGAGCACCTGCTCTTCAAGGGCACGACCCGCAGGTCGGCACTGGACATCTCCTCCGCCCTCGACGCCGCCGGCGGCGAGATGAACGCGTTCACGGCGAAGGAGTACACGTGCTACTACGCACGCGTGCTCGACACCGACCTGCCGCTCGCCATCGACGTCGTCTGCGACATGCTCACGGGCTCCCTGATCCTCGAAGAGGACGTGAACGTCGAGCGGGGCGCGATCCTCGAAGAGATCGCCATGACCGAGGACGACCCGGGCGACTGCGTGCACGACCTGTTCGCGCACACGATGTTCGGCGACAACCCCCTCGGCCGCCCGGTCCTCGGCACGGTCGACACGGTCAACGCCCTCACCGCCGACCGCATCCGCCGCTTCTACAAGAAGCACTACGACCCGACGCACCTGGTCGTGGCGGCCGCCGGCAACATCGACCACAACAAGGTCGTACGACAGGTCCGCGCGGCCTTCGAGAAGGCAGGCGCCTTCAAGAACGGCGACGCCGCGCCCATCGCCCCGCGCGACGGACGCCGCACCCTGCGCACCGCGGGCCGCGTGGAGCTCCTCGGCCGCAAGACCGAGCAGGCCCATGTCGTCCTCGGCATGCCCGGCCTGGCCCGCACGGACGAGCGCCGCTGGGCGCTGGGCGTCCTCAACACCGCCCTCGGCGGTGGCATGTCGTCCCGCCTGTTCCAGGAGGTCCGCGAGAAGCGCGGCCTGGCCTACAGCGTGTACTCGTACACCTCGGGCTTCGCCGACTGCGGCCTGTTCGGCGTGTACGCGGGCTGCCGGCCCTCACAGGTCCACGACGTGCTGAAGATCTGCCGCGACGAACTCGACCAGGTCGCCGAACACGGCCTGTCCGACGACGAGATCGACCGCGCCATCGGCCAGCTCCGCGGCTCCACCGTCCTCGGTCTGGAGGACACCGGTGCGCTGATGAACCGCATCGGCAAGAGTGAGCTGTGCTGGGGCGAGCAGATGTCCGTCGACGACATGCTGGTCCGGATAGCGGCGGTGACCCCGGACGATGTCCGCTCGGTCGCCCGCGACATCCTGGGCCGGCGGCCCTCGCTGTCGGTCATCGGCCCGCTGAAGGACAAGCAGGCGTCCCGGCTGAACGAAGCTGTCGCCTAACAACCGTTTTCGGTAAGGAAGCAACAAGGATGAGCAAGCTGCGCGTGGCGGTCCTCGGAGCCGGGGGCCGGATCGGCTCCGAGGCGGTACGGGCGGTCGAGGCCGTCGAGGACATGGAGCTGGTCGCCGCCCTGAGCCGGGGCGACAAGCTGGAGACGCTCGCGGAGACGGGCGCCCAGGTGGCCGTCGAACTGACCACGCCGGACTCGGTGATGGCCAACCTCGACTACTGCGTGAACCACGGCATCCACGCTGTCGTCGGCACGACGGGCTGGACCGACGAGCGCCTCACGCAGCTGAAGGGCTGGCTGGCCGCCTCCCCGCAGACCGGCGTGCTCATCGCGCCGAACTTCTCCATCGGGGCCGTCCTGACGATGAAGTTCGCGCAGATCGCCGCGCCCTACTTCGAGTCGGTCGAGGTCGTCGAGCTGCACCACCCGAAGAAGGTCGACGCCCCGTCCGGCACCGCCACCCGCACGGCCCAGCTCATCGCAGAGGCGCGCGCGAAGGCGGGTACGGCCCCGGCGCCGGACGCGACGGAGACCGCCCTGGACGGCGCGCGGGGTGCGGACGTCGACGGAATCCCCGTCCACTCCGTCCGCCTGCGCGGCCTGCTGGCCCACCAGGAGGTCCTGCTCGGCGGCGAGGGCGAGACCCTCACCGTCCGCCACGACTCCCTCCACCACAGCAGCTTCATGCCGGGCATCCTGCTCGGCGCCCGCCGCGTGGTGACCACTCCCGGCCTGACGTTCGGCCTGGAACACTTCCTGGACCTGGGCTGAGGCTCGCAGATGCGCGCGAAGCTCTCCTATGCCATAACGGCCGCCGTCCTGGTCGTCTACTTCGTCCTGGTCGGCAGCCGTGGCGTGCTGCTCATCCAGTCCGGCACCCTCCTCACCGTCACCTTCGGCGTGGCGGTGCTGATCCTGCCGGTGATCGGCCTGTGGTTCCTGTGGAAGAACACCCAGTTCGTCCGCAGGGCCAACGCGCTGGCCGCCGAACTCGACGCCGAGGGCGGCCTGCCCGTCGACGAGCTGAAGCGCACGCCCGGCGGCCGGATCGACCGTGACTCGGCCGACGAGGTCTTCGCCAAGCGCAAGGCCGAGACGGAAGCGGCGCCCGACGACTGGCGCAGCTGGTTCCGCCTCGCCGTCGCCTACCACGACGCCCGGGACACCCCGCGGGCGCGCAAGGCGATGCAGCAGGCCATCGCCCTGCACGACGGCAGGACCATCGAGGCCTGAGCCATACGCCGAAGGGGCCGGCCCGCTGCTGCGGACCGGCCCCTTCGCATGTCTGTCGCGGTCAGCCGCGCCTGTTCTCCGCCGCCCACGCCTCGACCGCGTCGGCGGCCCGGTCGAACGCCGCGAACCGCGCCAGGAAGTCCGCGTTGTGCGTGGTCATCAGAGTCGGCGCGTCATCCGCCGCACGGCCCCGCCGTACGAGCAGCAGCGCCTGCCCCTGGACCGTGCGCGGCAACCCCAGCCAGCGCACCGGCTGCTGCACCGTCCGCACGGCGGCGATCTGATCCCAGGGCACCGTGCGCGTCAGGAAGAAGCCCACATGGCGCAGCCCGCGCGCGCTCACCCACACGCCCGCGCGCAGCAGCCGCAGGGCACCGGCGATGATGGCCAGCGCGATCCCGAAGACCACGCCGGCCCCGGGCAGGGTGCCGGTCAGGGCGATGATGACCGCCGCGAACAGCACGTACGAGGCGAGCAGCAGCCACAGCGCCGCCATGCCCACCCGCCATGGACCGGGGCGGTAGGGACGCCGCCAGCGGTCGTGGTCGTCGAAGGGGAGCGCGACGTCGTCGGCTGCCTCGAAGGCGCGATCGGCCGTCAGGAAGGGCAGGGGCACGGCTGGTCCTCACTCAATCCATGCATGGGCTGTGCCCGGTGAGGCTATCGACCCGGGTCCCCACTCACCACCCTTGGGGGTCCGATGGGGTCAGCGCCCTTGGGAGGCCTGCGACTGCTGGGTCGGTGAGGCCGTATCGACCGACAGGGCCGGCATCCCGACCACCAGCGAGCCCACCAGCCCGGCGACGAGGGTGAGCCCCAGCAGCCAGTGCCCGGCCATCTGTCCGGCGGACGCCCGCTCGCGGGGCGGGGGAGCGACATTGCTTCGGAATCGGTCGGCTTCGGCGAGGAAGGCGAAGGGTACGGACTCGCGCCGACGGAACATCGGTGGGTCTTCTCCTCTCGGGAGTGTATGAGTGGTCGTCACCAACACAGACGAGCGAGTGCCCCAAAAGGTGCCCGGTTTCACCGAATTCACAGAAATTCGCCGAAGTTCGCCGACGTATGTCGTGACCCGGCACCGAACGCCCCGTTGTCAGTGCCGGGCCGTAGAGTGGGCGCCGCCCAGAGAAGTGATGGAAGGACCCCGCGAGCCGTGACCGACACCCCCGCCGACGAACCCAAGCCCAGCTTCCGCAGTGACGTCACCGTCGAGCTGGTCAAGCACAGCGCGGCCGACTCCGACGTGCTGTGGGCCGCCCGCGTCTCCACCGCCGGCGAGCAGTCCCTGGAGGAGCTGCAGAAGGACCCCGAGCGCTCCAAGGGCCTGATCAACTACCTGATGCGGGACCGGCACGGCAGCCCCTTCGAGCACAACTCGATGACCTTCTTCATCAGCGCCCCGATCTTCGTCTTCCGCGAGTTCATGCGGCACCGCGTGGGCTGGTCGTACAACGAGGAGAGCGGTCGCTACCGGGAGCTCCAGCCGGTCTTCTACGTCCCCGCCGAGTCCCGCAAGCTGGTCCAGGAGGGCCGCCCCGGCAAGTACGTCTTCGTGGAGGGCACCCAGGCCCAGCAAGAGCTGGTCGGCCGCGTCATGGAGGACTCGTACCGGGAGTCGTACGAGGCCTACCAGGAGATGCTCGCTGCCGGCGTCGCCCGCGAGGTCGCCCGTGCGGTCCTGCCGGTCGGCCTGTTCTCCTCGATGTACGCCACCTGCAACGCCCGCTCGCTGATGCACTTCCTCGGCCTGCGCACCCAGCACGAGCTGGCCAAGGTCCCGTCCTTCCCGCAGCGGGAGATCGAGATGGTCGGCGAGAAGATGGAGGCGCAGTGGGCCAAGCTCATGCCGCTGACGTACGCCGCCTTCAATGCGAACGGCCGCGTGGCGCCGTAAGACACTCCGGGCGCGGGGGCAGGCGTCAGCCTCATGAAGTGTCCGTATTGCGGCATTTAGAGATGTTCATCTAGCCTGATCAAACGGACCCGGCACTGCTTGAACCCCCGAGCAGGCAGTGCCGGGCTCCATATTTGTCCTGACTTTCCCGCACCCCCCTAGGGCAGACCAGGCCGTGCGCAACGAGTAGCGTGTAACCCATGGCTCCGACCTCCACTCCGCAGACCCCCTTCGGGCGGGTCCTCACCGCCATGATCACGCCTTTCACGGCGGACGGCGCAATCGACCTCGACGGCGCACAGCGGCTCGCCACGCACCTGGTGGACGCAGGCAACGACGGCCTGATCATCAACGGCACCACCGGCGAGTCGCCCACCACCAGCGACGCGGAGAAATCGGACCTGGTACGAGCGGTACTGGAGGCGGTCGGCGACCGCGCTCACGTGGTGGCCGGAGTCGGCACCAACGACACCCACCACAGCCTCGAGCTGGCCCGTACGGCCCAGCAGGTCGGCGCACACGGCCTCCTGGTTGTCACGCCGTACTACAACAAGCCCCCGCAGGAAGGCCTGTACCGGCACTTCAAGGCCATCGCCGACGCCACCGAGCTGCCGGTCATGCTCTACGACATCCCCGGCCGCAGCGGCGTCCCGATCAACACCGAGACGATCGTCCGCCTGGCCGAACACCCGCGCATCGTCGCCAACAAGGACGCGAAGGGTGACCTCGGCCGAGCCAGCTGGGCCATCGCCCGCTCCGGCCTCGCCTGGTATTCCGGCGACGACATGCTGAACCTGCCGCTGCTCTCCGTGGGCGCGGTCGGCTTCGTCTCGGTCGTCGGCCACCTCGTCACCCCCGACCTGCGCGCGCTCGTCGACGCGTACGTCTCCGGCGACGTACAGAAGGCCACCGAGATCCACCAGAAGCTGCTCCCGGTCTACACCGGCATGTTCCGCACCCAGGGCGTCATGACGACGAAGGCCGCGCTCGCCCTCCAGGGCCTGCCCGCCGGACCGCTGCGCGCCCCCATGGCCGAGTGCTCCCCCGAGGAGATCGAGCAGCTCAAGATCGATCTTGCCGCAGGCGGGGTACAGCTCTAACACCAGACTTCGCGCGCCGGCCGCGCAGCAGACTCCACAACTGAATAAGCAGGCCACCGGTGCCTGCGCACTACACACAACGACAACTGCTTCTGCACGAACGTCATGCGCGCCACGTGCCCGACCGGTACGTGGCGTGCGTGGTGAGGAGAGTCTTTTGAGTCATCCGCATCCTGAACTCGGCCCGCCCCCGCCGCTCCCCGAAGGCGGCCTACGGGTCACCCCGCTGGGCGGTCTCGGTGAGATCGGCCGCAACATGACGGTCTTCGAGTACGGCGGCCGCCTCCTGATCGTCGACTGCGGAGTGCTCTTCCCTGAGGAGGAGCAGCCCGGAATCGACCTGATCCTGCCGGACTTCTCGTCCATCAGGGACCGCCTCGACGACATCGAGGGCATCGTTCTCACCCATGGCCACGAGGACCACATCGGCGGCGTCCCCTACCTCCTCCGCGAGAAGCCGGATATCCCGCTGATCGGCTCCAAGCTGACCCTCGCCCTCATCGAGGCCAAGCTCCAGGAGCACCGCATCCGCCCCTACACCCTCGAAGTGGCGGAGGGTAACCGCGAACGCATCGGCCCCTTCGACTGCGAGTTCGTCGCGGTCAACCACTCCATCCCGGACGCCCTTGCCGTGGCGATCCGGACCCCCGCCGGCATGGTGGTCCACACCGGCGACTTCAAGATGGACCAGCTCCCGCTGGACAACCGCCTGACCGACCTGCACGCGTTCGCGCGTCTGAGCGAGGAGGGGATCGACCTTCTTCTCTCCGACTCGACGAACGCGGAGGTCCCGGGCTTCGTCCCGCCCGAGCGGGACATCTCCAACGTCCTGCGCCAGGTCTTCGCGAACGCCCGCAAGCGGATCATCGTGGCGAGCTTCGCCAGCCACATCCACCGCATCCAGCAGATCCTGGACGCGGCCCACGAGTACGGCCGCAGGGTCGCCTTCGTCGGCCGCTCGATGGTCCGCAACATGGGCATCGCCAGGGACCTGGGCTACCTGAAGGTCCCCCCGGGCCTGGTGGTGGACATCAAGACGCTGGACGATCTCCCCGACAGCGAGGTCGTACTGGTCTGCACGGGTTCGCAGGGCGAACCGATGGCAGCCCTGTCGAGGATGGCGAACAGGGACCACCAGATCCGGATCGTCAACGGCGACACGGTGATCCTGGCGTCCTCCCTGATCCCCGGCAACGAGAACGCGGTGTACCGCGTGATCAACGGTCTGACCCGCTGGGGCGCGAACGTCGTCCACAAGGGCAACGCCAAGGTCCATGTCTCGGGCCACGCCTCGGCCGGCGAGCTGCTGTACTTCTACAACATCTGCCGCCCGAAGAACCTGATGCCGGTGCACGGCGAATGGCGCCACCTGCGCGCCAACGCCGAGCTGGGCGCCCTCACCGGCGTCCCGCACGACCGCATCGTCATCGCCGAGGACGGCGTCGTCGTCGACCTCATCGAGGGCAAGGCGAAGATCTCCGGCAAGGTCCAGGCGGGCTACGTGTACGTCGACGGCCTCTCGGTCGGAGACGTGGGCGAGCCGGCGCTCAAGGACCGCAAGATCCTCGGCGACGAGGGCATCATCTCGGTCTTCGTGGTGGTGGACTCCTCCACCGGCAAGATCACGGGCGGCCCGCACATCCAGGCCCGCGGCTCCGGCATCGAGGACTCCGCCTTCGGAGACGTCATCCCGAGGATCACGGAGGTACTGGAGAGGTCGGCCCAGGACGGTGTGGTCGAACCCCACCAGATGCAGCAGCTGGTGCGGCGGACCCTGGGCAAGTGGGTCTCCGACACGTATCGCCGCAGGCCGATGATCCTGCCTGTGGTGGTGGAGGTCTGACGGTCCGTCGGACGCTCGACCGCGTGAGCCTGGAGCGGGGCTCCTCGATTTGCATCGAGGAGCCCCGCTCCAGTACGTTTACGGCTCCGCCCAACCGGGAACCCGGCCACCTCGTGTGCCGGATCCAGTCCCCGCAGGGGGGCGGGAATTCCGACTCAGAATCTCTGATAAAGTCGGAACCGCCGGAAAGGGAAACGCGAAAGCGGGAACCTGGAAAGCGCCGAGGAAATCGGATCGGGAAACGGTCTGATAGAGTCGGAAGCGCAAGACCGAAGGGAAGCGCCCGGAGGAAAGCCCGAGAGGGTGAGTACAAAGGAAGCGTCCGTTCCTTGAGAACTCAACAGCGTGCCAAAAATCAACGCCAGATATGTTGATACCCCGTCTCCGGCCGGTCTTCCGGTTGGGACGAGGTTCCTTTGAAATAAACACAGCGAGGACGCTGTGAACGGTCGGGCCTATTCCGCCTGACTGTTCCGCTCTCGTGATGTGTGCACCCGATTACGGGTAAACATTCACGGAGAGTTTGATCCTGGCTCAGGACGAACGCTGGCGGCGTGCTTAACACATGCAAGTCGAACGATGAACCACTTCGGTGGGGATTAGTGGCGAACGGGTGAGTAACACGTGGGCAATCTGCCCTTCACTCTGGGACAAGCCCTGGAAACGGGGTCTAATACCGGATAACACTTCCACTCTCCTGGGTGGAGGTTAAAAGCTCCGGCGGTGAAGGATGAGCCCGCGGCCTATCAGCTTGTTGGTGAGGTAATGGCTCACCAAGGCGACGACGGGTAGCCGGCCTGAGAGGGCGACCGGCCACACTGGGACTGAGACACGGCCCAGACTCCTACGGGAGGCAGCAGTGGGGAATATTGCACAATGGGCGAAAGCCTGATGCAGCGACGCCGCGTGAGGGATGACGGCCTTCGGGTTGTAAACCTCTTTCAGCAGGGAAGAAGCGAAAGTGACGGTACCTGCAGAAGAAGCGCCGGCTAACTACGTGCCAGCAGCCGCGGTAATACGTAGGGCGCAAGCGTTGTCCGGAATTATTGGGCGTAAAGAGCTCGTAGGCGGCTTGTCACGTCGGGTGTGAAAGCCCGGGGCTTAACCCCGGGTCTGCATTCGATACGGGCTAGCTAGAGTGTGGTAGGGGAGATCGGAATTCCTGGTGTAGCGGTGAAATGCGCAGATATCAGGAGGAACACCGGTGGCGAAGGCGGATCTCTGGGCCATTACTGACGCTGAGGAGCGAAAGCGTGGGGAGCGAACAGGATTAGATACCCTGGTAGTCCACGCCGTAAACGGTGGGAACTAGGTGTTGGCGACATTCCACGTCGTCGGTGCCGCAGCTAACGCATTAAGTTCCCCGCCTGGGGAGTACGGCCGCAAGGCTAAAACTCAAAGGAATTGACGGGGGCCCGCACAAGCAGCGGAGCATGTGGCTTAATTCGACGCAACGCGAAGAACCTTACCAAGGCTTGACATACACCGGAAAGCATTAGAGATAGTGCCCCCCTTGTGGTCGGTGTACAGGTGGTGCATGGCTGTCGTCAGCTCGTGTCGTGAGATGTTGGGTTAAGTCCCGCAACGAGCGCAACCCTTGTTCTGTGTTGCCAGCATGCCCTTCGGGGTGATGGGGACTCACAGGAGACCGCCGGGGTCAACTCGGAGGAAGGTGGGGACGACGTCAAGTCATCATGCCCCTTATGTCTTGGGCTGCACACGTGCTACAATGGCCGGTACAATGAGCTGCGATACTGTGAGGTGGAGCGAATCTCAAAAAGCCGGTCTCAGTTCGGATTGGGGTCTGCAACTCGACCCCATGAAGTCGGAGTTGCTAGTAATCGCAGATCAGCATTGCTGCGGTGAATACGTTCCCGGGCCTTGTACACACCGCCCGTCACGTCACGAAAGTCGGTAACACCCGAAGCCGGTGGCCCAACCCCTTGTGGGAGGGAGCTGTCGAAGGTGGGACTGGCGATTGGGACGAAGTCGTAACAAGGTAGCCGTACCGGAAGGTGCGGCTGGATCACCTCCTTTCTAAGGAGCACTTCTTACCGAGTCCTTCGGGACGAGGTCAGAGGCCACTACGTCGGCAAACGTTCGACGGTGGTTGCTCATGGGTGGAACGTTGATTATTCGGCACACTTGATCGTCTTCTCCTTCTAGTACTGCTCTTCGGAGCGTGGAACGTTGAGGGGAGCGGGGAGTGTGCCGGGCACGCTGTTGGGTGTCTGAGGGAATGAACTTTCCTCAGTTGCCGGTCCCAGTGAACTCCAGCTTGAGGTTGGGGGTGATGGGTGACTGGTCGTTGTTTGAGAACTGCACAGTGGACGCGAGCATCTGTGGCCAAGTTTTTAAGGGCGCACGGTGGATGCCTTGGCACCAGGAACCGATGAAGGACGTGGGAGGCCACGATAGGCCCCGGGGAGTCGTCAACCAGGCTTTGATCCGGGGGTGTCCGAATGGGGAAACCCGGCAGTCGTCATGGGCTGTCACCCTTGCCTGAACACATAGGGCAAGTGGAGGGAACGCGGGGAAGTGAAACATCTCAGTACCCGCAGGAAGAGAAAACAACCGTGATTCCGGGAGTAGTGGCGAGCGAAACTGGATGAGGCCAAACCGTATACGTGTGAGACCCGGCAGGGGTTGCGTGTGCGGGGTTGTGGGATCTCTCTTTCACAGTCTGCCGGCTGTGAGACGAGTCAGAAACCGTTGATGTAGGCGAAGGACATGCGAAAGGTCCGGCGTAGAGGGTAAGACCCCCGTAGTCGAAACATCAGCGGCTCGTTTGAGAGACACCCAAGTAGCACGGGGCCCGAGAAATCCCGTGTGAATCTGGCGGGACCACCCGCTAAGCCTAAATATTCCCTGGTGACCGATAGCGGATAGTACCGTGAGGGAATGGTGAAAAGTACCGCGGGAGCGGAGTGAAATAGTACCTGAAACCGTGTGCCTACAAGCCGTGGGAGCGTCGGATACGTGCTTGCACGTATCTCGTGACTGCGTGCCTTTTGAAGAATGAGCCTGCGAGTTTGCGGTGTGTTGCGAGGTTAACCCGTGTGGGGAAGCCGTAGCGAAAGCGAGTCCGAATAGGGCGATATAGTAGCGCGCTCAAGACCCGAAGCGGAGTGATCTAGCCATGGGCAGGTTGAAGCGGAGGTAAGACTTCGTGGAGGACCGAACCCACCAGGGTTGAAAACCTGGGGGATGACCTGTGGTTAGGGGTGAAAGGCCAATCAAACTCCGTGATAGCTGGTTCTCCCCGAAATGCATTTAGGTGCAGCGTCGTGTGTTTCTTGCCGGAGGTAGAGCACTGGATAGGCGATGGGCCCTACCGGGTTACTGACCTTAGCCAAACTCCGAATGCCGGTAAGTGAGAGCGCGGCAGTGAGACTGTGGGGGATAAGCTCCATGGTCGAGAGGGAAACAGCCCAGAGCATCGACTAAGGCCCCTAAGCGTACGCTAAGTGGGAAAGGATGTGGAGTCGCACAGACAACCAGGAGGTTGGCTTAGAAGCAGCCACCCTTGAAAGAGTGCGTAATAGCTCACTGGTCTAGTGATTCCGCGCCGACAATGTAGCGGGGCTCAAGCGTACCGCCGAAGTCGTGTCATTGCGATATATACCCCCAACGGGGATCGTGATGGGTAGGGGAGCGTCGTGTGCCGGGTGAAGCAGCCGCGGAAGCGAGTTGTGGACGGTTCACGAGTGAGAATGCAGGCATGAGTAGCGATACACACGTGAGAAACGTGTGCGCCGATTGACTAAGGGTTCCTGGGTCAAGCTGATCTGCCCAGGGTAAGTCGGGACCTAAGGCGAGGCCGACAGGCGTAGTCGATGGATAACCGGTTGATATTCCGGTACCCGCTGTGAAGCGTCAAACATTGAACCAGGCGATGCTAAGTCCGTGAAGCCGCCCTGGAGCCTTCGGGCAAAGGGGAGTGGTGGAGCCGACGGACCAGACCTGTAGTAGGTGAGTGATGGGGTGACGCAGGAAGGTAGTCCAGCCCGGGCGGTGGTTGTCCCGGGGTAAGGGTGTAGGCCGTGCGATAGGTAAATCCGTCGCACATGAGGCTGAGACCTGATGCCGAGCCGATTGTGGTGAAGTGGATGATCCTATGCTGTCGAGAAAAGCCTCTAGCGAGTTTCATGGCGGCCCGTACCCTAAACCGACTCAGGTGGTCAGGTAGAGAATACCGAGGCGTTCGGGTGAACTATGGTTAAGGAACTCGGCAAAATGCCCCCGTAACTTCGGGAGAAGGGGGGCCATGTCCGGTGATCCGATTTACTCGGTGAGCTGGGGGTGGCCGCAGAGACCAGCGAGAAGCGACTGTTTACTAAAAACACAGGTCCGTGCGAAGCCGTAAGGCGATGTATACGGACTGACGCCTGCCCGGTGCTGGAACGTTAAGGGGACCGGTTAGTCATGATTCGTCATGGCGAAGCTGAGAACTTAAGCGCCAGTAAACGGCGGTGGTAACTATAACCATCCTAAGGTAGCGAAATTCCTTGTCGGGTAAGTTCCGACCTGCACGAATGGCGTAACGACTTCTCGACTGTCTCAACCATAGGCCCGGTGAAATTGCACTACGAGTAAAGATGCTCGTTTCGCGCAGCAGGACGGAAAGACCCCGGGACCTTTACTACAGTTTGATATTGGTGTTCGGTTCGGCTTGTGTAGGATAGCTGGGAGACTGTGAACTCTGGACGCCAGTTCAGGGGGAGTCGTCGTTGAAATACCAGTCTGGTCGTGCTGGATGTCTAACCTGGGTCCGTGATCCGGATCAGGGACAGTGTCTGATGGGTAGTTTAACTGGGGCGGTTGCCTCCTAAAGAGTAACGGAGGCGCCCAAAGGTTCCCTCAGCCTGGTTGGCAATCAGGTGTTGAGTGTAAGTGCACAAGGGAGCTTGACTGTGAGACCGACGGGTCGAGCAGGGACGAAAGTCGGGACTAGTGATCCGGCGGTGGCTTGTGGAAGCGCCGTCGCTCAACGGATAAAAGGTACCCCGGGGATAACAGGCTGATCTTCCCCAAGAGTCCATATCGACGGGATGGTTTGGCACCTCGATGTCGGCTCGTCGCATCCTGGGGCTGGAGTCGGTCCCAAGGGTTGGGCTGTTCGCCCATTAAAGCGGTACGCGAGCTGGGTTTAGAACGTCGTGAGACAGTTCGGTCCCTATCCGCTGCGCGCGCAGGAATATTGAGAAGGGCTGTCCCTAGTACGAGAGGACCGGGACGGACGAACCTCTGGTGTGCCAGTTGTTCTGCCAAGGGCATGGCTGGTTGGCTACGTTCGGGAGGGATAACCGCTGAAAGCATCTAAGCGGGAAGCCTGCTTCGAGATGAGTATTCCCACCCACTAGATGGGGTAAGGCTCCCAGTAGACGACTGGGTTGATAGGCCGGATCTGGAAGCACGGTAACGTGTGGAGGTGACCGGTACTAATAGGCCGAGGGCTTGTCCATAGAGGCTCGCGTCCACTGTGTTGGTTCTGAAGCAACGACCGACGTCCCCCCAGGTTTGGGGGGTTTCCGGTCACAGTTTCATAGTGTTTCGGTGGTTATAGCGTGAGGGAAACGCCCGGTTACATTCCGAACCCGGAAGCTAAGCCTTACAGCGCCGATGGTACTGCAGGGGGGACCCTGTGGGAGAGTAGGACGCCGCCGAACAACTTTTATCGGGTTGGACCCGGAACTTCGGTTCTGGGTCCAACCCTTTTTTGTTGTGCGTCACCTGACGTTCACGTTCCGCAACCAACATCACCCACATGGGTACTGCTGCAATGCTCAGGGCTGCCGGCGTCGGAGTCGGTGACGAGGTTGTCGTACCGGCCTTCGGGAACGTCGAAGTCGCCGAGGCCGTGGTCCTGGCCGGAGCGCTGCCGGTGTTCGCCGACATAGACCCGGTGACGTACTGCCTGGACGCCGTCGCGGTCGAGGCGGTTGTCACTCAGCGCACGGCGGCCGTTGTCGCCGTACACCGCTTTGGGCGGTCGGCCGATATCGCGCGGTTGCACGAGATCGGGCAGCGGCACGGACTGCTGGTGCTGGAGCAGGGTGAGTCCGAGGTGCCGTACGACGAAATCGCTCAGCGCAGGCAGCGGGCCTCGTATCTGGACGCGAAGCTGAAGGGTGTGTACACGCCCGATGGCGGTGACGGGCACACCTACCAGCAGTACGTCGTGCGGGTGCCGGGGAATGGGCGGCCGGATCGGGACGCCTTCGCTCGGGCCGTGCGGGCCAGAGGAGTTGAATGCCGGGTGCCGGTGAAGACGCCCGTGCACAGGCTGCCCGAGTTCCGTCGGTGTGTGTCTCTGCCGGAGACCGAGCGGGCCGCTGATGAAACGTTGGCTCTGCCGGTTGACGCTTCTCTGACCAAGCGGGACATGCAGCGCATCGTGTCCGCCTGCAATGCGCTCGGAGGACTGCTCCAGCCCGCGTTCTGAGCGGGTTTGGGAGCACGGCGCGTTCAGGGTATGATCTATTCCGTTGCCGCGAGGGAAACTTCGCAAAGGGCAGCAGGCCCCTATAGCTCAGTCGGTAGAGCGTCTCCATGGTAAGGAGAAGGTCAACGGTTCGATTCCGTTTGGGGGCTCCACGGAGAAGGCCCCGCCCATTCGGGCGGGGCCTTTCTCATGCCCTTCTCACTGTCTCCCTCAGTCCTTGTGGATGCCGGGGACCCGCATCGCCAGGATCGCCATGTCGTCCGACGGGGCGTCAGAGGCGAAGCGTTCGACCGCGCGCATGATGCGAGCCGCCACAGCGCCTGCCGTAAGGCCGGTGCAGGTCGTGAGGACGTCGGTGAGGCCGTCGTCGCCCAGCATGCGGCTGCCTTCGCGGCGTTCGGTGACGCCGTCCGTGACGCAGAGCAGGACGTCGCCGGGGTCGAGCGTGACCGTCTGCTCGTAGAGCTCCAGGTCCTCCATGACGCCGAGCAGCGGCTGGGGTTCGGCGGCCGGTTCGACCGTGCCGTCCTGGCGCAGGCGGAGCGGGAGCGGGTGGCCGGCGCAGACCACCTTCAGCTCGGCGCTGCCGTCCTCCTGTGGCCTCAACTCGCCGTACAGGAGCGTCAGGAAGCGGCTGCGGGCGCCCTCGTCGAGGATCGCGGAGTTCAGGCGCTCCAGGACCGCAGGGCCGCTGAGGCCCTCGCGTGCGAGGAGCCGGAGGGCGTGCCGGGCGAGGCCCGTGACCGCCGCCGCGTTCGGGCCCGTACCGCAGACGTCGCCGATGGCGAAGCCGTAGGCGCCGTCGCTGATCGGGAAGAGGTCGTAGAAGTCGCCGCCGACCTCGTTGCCCTCGCCGGCCGCGCGGTAGATGACCTCGACCTCGACGCCGCCGATCTCGGGGAGCTCGGGCGGCAGGAGGCTGCGCTGGAGGGACTGGCTGATGGCGGTGCGCTCGGAGTAGAGGCGGGCGTTGTCCAGGGCCAGGGCGGCCCTGCGGCTCAAGTCCTCGGCCAGCTCCAGGATTTCCTGGCGGAAGTGTTCGTCCGTGGGCTTGCCCAGGGTCAGCATGCCGATGACGCGGTTGCGGGCCACCAGCGGAAGTACGACCGTCTCGCCGCCGACCGCGGAGGCCGTGGCCAGGGTGGGCCCGATGCCGGCGCTGATGCGGCCGATGGGCTCGCCCAGGCCCAGGCTGCGCATGGAGGTGCGCAGGGCCGCCTGGTGGGCGGACTCGGCGGGGGCCGACCAGACGCGGGCGCCGGGGGTGGGCACCGGGTCCGGCGGGGGGATCTTCGACAACAACGACTTAATGCCGTCGATGAGTTCCTCGTCCTCGTGCAGGACGTACGACAGGTACGGCTCCGAGGCCTGGTCGGCGATGGTGTAGACCGCGCACCAGGTGGCCAGGGTCGGGACCGTCATCTGGGCCATCAGCGCGAGGGTCTGGTCGCGGTCCAGGGTGCCGGCGAGGAGGTCGGAGGCCTCGACGAGGAAGCTGAGGGAACCTCGGCGCAGGCGTTCGAGTTCGCCCAGCCGGGCCGATTCCACCGCGAGGGCGATGCGGTCGGCGGCGAACTGCAGGCGCAGCGCCTCTTCGTTGGAGTATCTGCCGGGTCCCTCCGCGGCGACGCCGAGGGAGCCGGTGAGGCGGCCCTCGACCTTCAGGGGGACCGTGACGACCGAGCGCATCCCGGTGCCCCTCAGCAGGGGGACGGCGCCGGGGACCATCGTGAGGTCCTCGTGGACGGCCGGCATGCGGGCCGAGCCGTAGCGGCCTGGGCCTGCCTCGACGGGCACGCGTGCGAAGCGCTGGCGGGCGGAGGGCAGGCCGGTGGAGGCGCGGACCTCCAGCTCCGTCTCGTCGTCGGTCGCGAGGAGCAGGAAGGCGGAGTCGCCGTCGAGCATGTCGCGGGCGCGTTCCACCGTGCGCTGGAGGAGGCCGTCGAGGTCGTCAGGGGCCGGGGAGCCGATGAACACCTCGAAGGGGTCGGTGCTCTGGGACTCGGTGCCGGTGTCGGAGGCCGGGACGCGCAACGGGGTCTGCAGGACCGCGCGTTCGTGGTCGCGGACCAGGAGGCAGACCGTGGAGGGCTCGCCGCCCGTGTCGCGGACGCGGAGGTGGGAGGCGTACACCGGTGTGACGCGGCCGTTGGCGCCCCTTATGCCGTAGCTGCCTTCCCAGCGCGAGAGTTGGAGCGCCTCCGCGATGCCGGTGCTGGTGCCCGGGGTGTGCGGCCAGGCCGCGAGGTCGGTCAGGGGCTTGCCGGTGACCTGCTCCGCCGCGTAGCCGAAGAGTTCCTCCGCGTCCTCGCTCCACGACGAGATGGAGCCCGTGCGGTCGATCTGGACCACGGCGACGCGGACGCGGCCGTCGGCGAGCGGGAGGAGGTCGGAGGGCAGGGACGGGCCGGCGGCGCGGGTGCCCACCGGGCGCTCGGGGAGGTTGAGTTGGAACCAGACCTGCTTGTGCGTCGGGGTGTACTCGACGCCCCAGCGGCCGGCCAGGGCCGCGCACAACTGGAGTCCGCGGCCGCCCTCGCGGTCGGGGCTGCCCATGTTGACGGGTGAGCCCTGGAGCGGGATCTCGCGCTCCGGATACCGGTCGGCCACCTCGATCCGTACGCCCTCTTCACTTCGCAGACACAGGACGTCCGCGGAGGTGCCGGCGTGTACGACTGCGTTCGTCACCAGTTCGCTGGTGAGGACGACGGCGTCGTCGACGATGTCGGCGAAGCCCCAGCCCTGCAGGGTGTCGCGGACGAAGGAGCGGGCGCTCGCGACCGATCGCCCGACGGGATCGAAGCTGGCTGCCGCGCGCGCGGTGATCACTGAACTCCTCGTCCGGTTGTCGACGTGCAGGGCTTCCTTGCCGACCGGCTCGCTCCGCTGGTGCGGCATGTGCGCGCCCGTCGGCCGCTCCGGGGATTGTCCCCCCGGGATCAGTCCGGTGGTCATGTCCGGCTGCCCCTCCGATGCCCGCTCGTGCTCCTCCTGTCACCGCCCAGGCCGGACGGGACCGGCGCGGCTGGACAGCCGCATGCAAGGTTACTTACCTTCGCCGTCCATGCGGATGCCGGTCTGCAGTGTTTCCGCCCGGAGGGTGTGCGGACGATGTGCGAAGCTGCCGAACTGTTATGGCCGGGTTCAGGCAGGGTGAAACACTGGGCAAGCTTCTTGTGAAGGTCCGGGCAGGCTGGGTGTCATTCGCGTACCGCGGGCAGCAGCACGTGGTGTGGCCTGGTATATCCGGCAGGAATACCCAGCGGTAACGGGTACGCCGAACAGTAGAACCCGAGCACAGCAGTAACGGTCGACCCCTGCGGGAGGGACACAGTGGAGTCTGGCGCAGCGACGCGGGGCACTAAGACGCGCGCGAAAGGCGGACAGTCCCTGAGGAACGAGCGCAAGGCGCGTGGCGGGACCACTGCCGTGGATACGGCTGCCCTGAACCGGCTGCTGGCGGCGCTGGTGTCCATGCGCGACGGGAATTTCCGGAAGCGGCTCACGGTGTCCGGCGACGGCGTGATGTCGGAGATCGCCGCTGTCTTCAACGAGGTGGCCGACCGAAATCTCCACCTCACGGGTGAGCTGGCGCGCGTGCGTCGGATGGTCGGCCGTGAGGGCAAGCTCACGGAGCGGCTGGAGACGGGGGCCTGTGAGGGCTCCTGGGCGGCTGCCATCGACAACTCGAACTCCCTGGTCGACGACCTCGTACGGCCTGTCTCCGAGGTCGGCCGGGTGCTCACCGCGGTGGCCGAGGGTGATCTGTCGCCGCGTATGGAGCTGCGCACGCAGGCGCAGGACGGTGCCGGGCATCCGCTGCGGGGTGAGTTCCTCAAGGTCGGGCGGACTGTAAACAACCTTGTCGATCAGCTGTCCACGTTCACCGACGAGGTCACGCGTGTGGCCAGCGAGGTCGGTACCGAGGGCAAGCTCGGCGGGCAGGCACGCGTGCGTGGGATGTCGGGTTCGTGGAAGGACCTCACGGACTCCGTCAACACGATGGCGTACCGGCTGACGGCCCAGGTGAGGGACATCGCCCTGGTGACGACGGCGGTCGCCAAGGGTGATCTGTCCCGGAAGGTCACCGTCCATGTGGCCGGCGAGATGCTGGAGCTGAAGAACACCGTCAACACGATGGTGGACCAGCTGTCGTCCTTCTCCTCCGAGGTGACGCGAGTCGCGCGTGAGGTGGGCACCGAGGGCGAGCTCGGCGGGCAGGCGAAGGTGCCGGGTGTGGCCGGTGTGTGGAAGGACCTCACCGATTCGGTGAACCTCATGGCCGGCAACCTGACGGCCCAGGTGCGAGGAATCGCACAGGTGACGACCGCCGTCGCCAACGGTGATCTCTCGCAGAAGGTAACCGTTTCGGCACGCGGCGAGGTCGCTCAGCTCGCGGACACGATCAACCAGATGACCGAGACGCTGCGGATCTTCGCCGACGAGGTCACACGTGTGGCCAACGAGGTCGGCGCCGAGGGGCGGCTGGGCGGCCAGGCGAACGTGCCGGGCGCCGCGGGCACCTGGAAGGACCTGACGGATTCCGTCAACACCGTCTTCCGGAACCTCACCATTCAGGTGAGGGACATCGCCGCCGTGACGACGGCCGTGGCCAACGGTGACCTGTCGCAGACGGTCACGGTCGATGTGGCCGGCGAGATGCTGGAGCTGAAGAACACCGTCAACGGCATGGTCGACCAGCTGTCGTCGTTCGGTGCCGAGGTCACGCGTGTGGCGCGCGAGGTCGGTGTCGAGGGTGAACTCGGCGGGCAGGCGCAGGTGCCGGGGGCGGCCGGCACGTGGAAGGACCTGACGGACTCCGTCAACACGGCCTTCCGGAACCTCACCGGACAGGTGAGGAACATCGCCCAGGTCACGACGGCGGTGGCGAACGGTGACCTGTCGCAGAAGGTCACCGTGGACGTCTCCGGCGAGATGCTCCAGCTGAAGAACACCGTGAACACGATGGTGGACCAGCTGTCGTCCTTCGCCGACCAGGTCACGCGGATGGCCCGGGACGTGGGTACCGAGGGCCGGCTGGGCGGTCAGGCCGTCGTACCGGGTGTCGCCGGTACGTGGAAGGAGCTGACCGACTCCGTCAACGGAATGGCAGGGAACCTGACTGCCCAGGTGCGCAACATCGCCCAGGTCACCACGGCGGTCGCGCGCGGTGACCTGTCCCAGAAGATCGACGTCGACGCGCGCGGCGAGATCCTGGAGCTGAAGAACACCATCAACACGATGGTCGACCAGCTGTCGTCCTTCGCCGATCAGGTGACCCTGGTCGCGCGTGAGGTGGGTACCGAGGGCCGTCTGGGCGGACAGGCACAGGTGCCCGGCGTCGCCGGTGTGTGGCGTGACCTGACCGACTCCGTGAACGGCATGGCCTCCAACCTGACCGGCCAGGTGCGCAACATCGCGCAGGTCGCCACGGCGGTGGCCCGGGGTGACCTGTCCCAGAAGATCACCGTGGACGCGCGCGGGGAGATCCTGGAGCTGAAGAACACCCTGAACACGATGGTGGACCAGCTGTCGTCCTTCGCCGAAGAGGTCACGCGTGTGGCCCGTGAGGTGGGCACGGAAGGCATCCTCGGCGGGCAGGCCGAGGTGCAGGGTGTCTCCGGCACCTGGAAGGACCTCACGC
Source organism: Streptomyces sp. NBC_01092 (assembly GCF_045039535.1). NCBI lineage: Bacteria > Bacillati > Actinomycetota > Actinomycetes > Kitasatosporales > Streptomycetaceae > Streptomyces > Streptomyces sp. NBC_01092. The sequence continues at coordinate 7,754,474 of NZ_CP108659.1, forward strand.
AGTCCGTGAACTTCATGGCGAACAACCTGACCATCCAGGTGCGCAACATCGCCGAGGTCACGACCGCGGTCGCCAAGGGAGACCTGTCCAAGAAGATCACCGTCGACGCGAAGGGCGAGATCCTCGAGCTCGTCACCACCGTCAACACGATGGTGGACCAGCTGTCGTCCTTCGCGGAGCAGGTGACCCGGGTCGCCCGTGAGGTGGGTACCGAAGGCATCCTGGGCGGTCAGGCGCATGTGCCCGGCATCACGGGCATCTGGAAGGACCTCAGCGGCAACGTCAACCTGATGGCCAACAACCTGACCGTCCAGGTGCGGAACATCTCCCAGGTCGCGGCGGCCGTCGCCAACGGTGACCTGACGCGGACGGTGACGATCGAGGCGCGCGGCGAGGTCGCGCAGCTCGCCGACACCTTCAACACCATGGTGAAGACGCTGAGTTCGTTCGCCGACCAGGTCACCAAGGTGGCCCGCGAGGTGGGCACGGACGGGATCCTCGGCGGTCAGGCGCACGTACCGGGTGTGGCCGGTACGTGGAAGGACCTCACCGAGTCCGTGAACCAGATGGCGTCCAACCTGACCGGCCAGGTGCGCAACATCGCCATGGTCACCACCGCCATCGCCAAGGGTGACCTGACGAAGAAGATCGACATCGACGCCCGGGGCGAGATCCTCGAACTCAAGACGACGATCAACACGATGGTCGACCAGCTGTCGTCGTTCGCCGAGGAAGTCACCCGAGTCGCCCGCGAGGTGGGCACGGAGGGGCAGCTCGGCGGCCAGGCACGCGTGCGTGACGTCGACGGAACCTGGCGCGACCTCACCGAGTCCGTGAACGAAATGGCAGGAAACCTTACTCGCCAGGTGCGTGCCATCGCACGCGTGGCGACCGCGGTGACCCGTGGCGACCTGAACCTGAAGATCGACGTCGACGCGTCCGGCGAGATCCAGGAGCTCCAGGACTACATCAACAAGATGATCGCCAACCTGCGCGACACCACGATCGCCAACAAGGAGCAGGACTGGCTCAAGGGCAACCTCGCCCGGATCTCGGCGCTGATGCAGGGCCGCCGCGATCTGGAGGACGTGGCCTCGCTGATCATGAGCGAGCTGACGCCGGTCGTGACCGCGCAGCACGGCGCGTTCTTCGTCGCCATGCCGCTCCTCGACGGCAAGGATCTGGCCGCCGAGAACGACGACCAGTACGAGCTGCGGATGCTCGGGTCGTACGGCTACTCGATGGGATCCATGCCGACGTCCTTCAGGCCGGGTGAGGCGCTCATCGGTACGGCCGCCGAGGAAAAGCGCACGATCCTCGTGGAGAACGCGCCCAGCGGCTACCTGAAGATCTCTTCCGGGCTCGGAGAGGCGCCTCCCGCGCAGGTGATCGTCCTTCCGGTGCTGTTCGAGGGCAAGGTGCTCGGCGTCATCGAGCTGGCCTCCTTCACCCCCTTCACGCAGATCCAGAAGGACTTCCTCAACCAGATCGCCGAGATGATCGCGACCAGCGTCAACACCATCTCGGTCAACACCAAGACCGAGGTGCTGCTGAAGCAGTCGCAGGAGCTGACCGAGCAACTGCGTGAGCGTTCGGCCGAGTTGGAGAACCGGCAGAAGGCCCTCCAGGCGTCCAACGCCGAACTGGAGGAGAAGGCCGAGCTGCTGGCCCAGCAGAACCGCGACATCGAGGTGAAGAACACCGAGATCGAGGAGGCGCGGCAGGTCCTGGAGGAGCGCGCCGAGCAACTCGCCGTCTCCATGCGCTACAAGAGCGAGTTCCTCGCCAACATGTCGCACGAGCTGCGTACGCCGCTGAACTCGCTGCTGATCCTGGCCAAGCTGCTCGCCGACAACGCCGAGGGCAACCTCTCGCCGAAGCAGGTCGAGTTCGCCGAGACCATCCACGGCGCCGGCTCCGACCTGCTCCAGCTGATCAACGACATCCTGGACCTGTCGAAGGTCGAGGCGGGCAAGATGGACGTCTCCCCGACGCGCATCGCGCTCGTCCAGCTCGTCGACTACGTGGAGGCCACCTTCCGGCCACTGACCGCGGAGAAGGGCCTGGACCTGTCCGTACGGGTCTCGCCGGAGCTGCCGGCCACACTGCACACCGACGAGCAGCGGCTGCTTCAGGTGCTGCGGAACCTGCTGTCGAACGCGGTGAAGTTCACCGACTCCGGCTCGGTCGAGCTGGTGATCCGGCCCGCCGGGATGGATGTGCCGCAGGTGATCCGGGAGCAGCTGCTGGAGGCCGGTTCGCTGACCGAGGCGGACGCGCCGCTGATCGCGTTCTCCGTGACCGACACGGGCATCGGGATCGCGGCCAGCAAGATGCGGGTGATCTTCGAGGCGTTCAAGCAGGCGGACGGTACGACCAGCCGCAAGTACGGCGGTACCGGTCTGGGGCTGTCCATCTCGCGGGAGATCGCGCAACTGCTGGGTGGCGAGATCCACGCGCAGAGCGAGCCGGGACGCGGCTCGACGTTCACGCTGTATTTGCCGCTGCACCCCAGCGAACTGCCCCCGCACGGCTACCAGCAGCAGCTGCCGTCCCTCGACGCGGGCGATCTGGTGGCCTCGGCCGCCGATCTGGCGGAGCTGGCCGACGTCGAGATCGAGACGCCGGCCGAGGTGCGGTCCTACCGGGAGACCCAGAACGGCGCCGCCGCGCTCTTCAGGCGCCGCCGCAGGGCCGCCCACGAGCTGGAACAGCGCCCGGCGCAGTTGGAGCGGTGGTCCGCGACGGAGCAGCAGGACAGGACACCGCAGCCGCGCCGGGGCATCCGGTTCGGCGGCGAGAAGGTGCTGATCGTCGACGACGACATCCGTAACGTCTTCGCGCTCACCAGCGTCCTGGAGCAGCACGGCCTGTCCGTGCTGTACGCCGAGAACGGCCGCGAGGGAATCGAGGTCCTGGAGCAGCACGACGACGTGGCGGTCGTGCTCATGGACATCATGATGCCGGAGATGGACGGGTACGCGACGACCACGGCGATCCGCCGGATGCCGCAGTTCGCCGGGCTTCCGATCATCGCGCTGACCGCCAAGGCGATGAAGGGCGACCGGGAGAAGGCGATCGAGTCGGGGGCTTCCGATTACGTGACGAAGCCGGTCGATCCCGATCATCTTCTTGCGGTGATGGACCAGTGGATGAGGGACCAGTGACGACGGCTGAAAGTGTTCACACGGAGTTGCTGACTGAGTGTGCTCGAAGCCGTGTAGAAGTGCGGGATACGGGGAACCTTCTGGTCTCCTGCCGCGTTTCTGCTACGTGCACAGTGACATCGCGGTGACAGGGTGTGGCGACAGGCGGGGTGCGGCTACCATGACCGGCACGAGGGCGGGCGGCGTAAGGGAGTCGTCCCCTGGGGCGGAGCCCGGTGCACTGCCGGGGCGAGGAGGGCGGGCCATGGTGCAGAAGGCCAAGATCCTCCTGGTCGATGACCGGCCGGAGAATCTGCTGGCGCTGGAGGCGATCCTCTCTGCGCTCGATCAGACCCTGGTGCGGGCATCGTCCGGGGAGGAAGCGCTCAAAGCACTACTGACGGACGACTTCGCGGTCATTCTGCTGGACGTCCAGATGCCGGGAATGGACGGTTTCGAAACCGCCGCGCACATCAAGCGGCGGGAACGGACCAGGGACATCCCGATCATCTTCCTCACCGCGATCAACCACGGCCCGCATCACACCTTCCGCGGCTACGCGGCGGGCGCGGTGGACTACATCTCCAAGCCGTTCGACCCGTGGGTGCTGCGGGCGAAGGTCTCCGTGTTCGTCGAGCTGTACATGAAGAACTGTCAGCTCCGGGAGCAGGCGGCGCTGCTGCGGCTCCAGTTGGAGGGTGGCGGCGGCAAGGCCGCGGGCGCCGACTCCAAGGAGCCGGCGGGGCTGCTGGCCGAGCTGTCGGCGCGGCTCGCCGCGGTCGAGGAGCAGGCCGAGGCGCTGTCCAAGCAGCTCGACGACGAGTCGGCGGACGCTGCCGCGGTGGCCACGGCGGCCCATCTCGAACGCAAACTCACCGGATTGCGGCGGGCGCTGGACGCCCTGGAGCCGGGAACCGGGAGCGCGTCCTCCGTGCCTTCGCAGAACTGACGTCGTGAAGGCGCCGGTTGGCCGGCCAGCGACGCCCAATTGTCCTGTGTGTGACCGGTCCGTGAACCGGCGTCAGTTCGCCTCCTCCGCAAGGGCGACACGAACGGGTGAAGCAGTGGGCACACGTGTCCGCTGTCTTCTCCACCGGTAACCTCACACCCATGGCCTCACGTTCCTCCGCAGCCAAGAAGCCGCCCGCGAAGAAGGCGGCCGCTTCAGCGAAGGCTCCGGCGAAGAAGGCCGCCGCCAAGAAAGCCCCCGCGAAGAAGGCGCCGGCGAAGAAGGCCGCGGCCAGGAAAGCCGCGCCTCCGAAGCCCGCGCCGAACCCCACCGGGGGCGTGTACCGGCTCGTGCGCGCCATCTGGCTCGGGCTCGCGCACGCGGTCGGCGCGGTGTTCCGCGGCATAGGGCAGGGCGCGAAGAACCTCGACCCCGCCCATCGCAAGGACGGCATCGCGCTGCTGCTGCTCGGCCTCGCGCTGATCGTCGCCGCCGGCACCTGGTCGAATCTGCGCGGTCCCGTCGGCGACCTGGTCGAGATCATCGTGACCGGCGCCTTCGGCCGGCTCGACCTGCTCGTGCCGATACTGCTCGCGGTCATCGCCGTACGGTTCATCCGGCACCCCGAGCAGCCCGAGGCCAACGGCCGCATCGTCATCGGCCTGTCCGCGCTCGTCATCGGCGTGCTCGGCCAGGTCCACATCGCCGTCGGCTCGCCCGCCCGCAGCGACGGCATGCAGGCGATAAGGGACGCCGGCGGGCTGATCGGCTGGGGTGCGGCGACCCCGCTGACGCACACCATGGGCGAGGTCCTCGCCGTACCGCTGCTCGCGCTGCTCACGATCTTCGGGCTGCTGGTCGTCACCGCCACCCCGGTCAACGCCATCCCGCAGCGGCTGCGGCAGTTGGGCATCAAGCTCGGCATCCTGCCCGACCCCGACGAGGACGACGACTACACCGACGACGAGCAGCGCTACGACGAGCAGTGGCGTGACGCGGTGCCCGCGTCACGTTCGCGCAGGCGTGCGCCGGCGCGTGATGCGTACGACCCCGACGGCGCCGAGCAGGAGGCCCTCTCGCGGCGTCGCGGGCGTCCGAGGCGCTCCGCGGTGCCGCAGCCCGAGATGGACCGTCCCATGGACGCTGTGGACGTCGCGGCGGCCGCGGCTGCCGCGCTCGACGGTGCCGTCCTGCACGGGATGCCGCCCTCGCCGATCGTCGCCGACCTCACCCAGGGCGTCAGCGTGGGCGACCGCGCGGAGACCACCCCGGTGCCGACGCCCGTCCCCGCCGCGCGGCCCAAGCAGGAGAAGCTCCCCAAGTCCGAGATCCCGGACCTGACCAAGTCCGGGGTTCCCGACCTCACCAAGGCCGCGCCCGAGGAGATGCGCGACCTGCCGCCGCGCGCCGAACAGCTCCAGCTGTCCGGCGACATCACCTACTCCCTGCCGTCGCTGGACCTCCTCGAGCGCGGCGGGCCCGGCAAGTCGCGCAGCGCCGCAAACGACGCCATCGTCGAGTCGCTCACCACCGTCTTCTCCGAGTTCAAGGTCGACGCCCGGGTCACCGGCTTCACGCGCGGGCCGACGGTCACGCGCTACGAGGTCGAGCTCGGACCCGCCGTGAAGGTCGAGCGGATCACCGCGCTGACGAAGAACATCGCATACGCGGTCGCCAGCCCGGACGTGCGGATCATCAGCCCGATCCCCGGCAAGTCCGCGGTCGGCATCGAGATCCCCAACACCGACCGAGAGATGGTCAACCTCGGTGACGTGCTGCGCCTCGCGGCCGCCGCCGAGGACGACCACCCGATGCTGGTCGCGCTCGGCAAGGACGTCGAGGGCGGCTACGTGATGGCCAACATCGCGAAGATGCCGCATGTGCTGGTTGCCGGTGCGACCGGCTCCGGTAAGTCGTCGTGCATTAACTGCTTGATCACTTCGGTGATGATGCGGGCGACCCCGGAGGACGTCCGCATGGTCCTCGTCGACCCCAAGCGCGTCGAGCTGACCGCCTACGAGGGCATCCCGCACCTGATCACGCCGATCATCACCAACCCGAAGCGGGCCGCCGAGGCGCTCCAGTGGGTCGTACGGGAGATGGACCTTCGCTACGACGACCTCGCGGCGTTCGGATACCGGCACATCGACGACTTCAACCAGGCGATCCGTGACGGCAAGCTGAAGACGCCCGAGGGCAGTGAGCGCGAGCTCAAGACCTATCCGTATCTGCTGGTGATCGTCGACGAGCTCGCCGACCTGATGATGGTGGCGCCGCGCGACGTCGAGGACGCGATCGTGCGTATCACGCAGCTCGCGCGCGCGGCCGGCATCCACCTGGTGCTTGCCACGCAGCGGCCGTCCGTCGACGTCGTCACCGGTCTGATCAAGGCGAACGTGCCCTCGCGGCTCGCCTTCGCCACCTCCTCGCTCGCCGACTCGCGGGTCATCCTCGACCAGCCCGGCGCCGAGAAGCTGATCGGCAAGGGCGACGGGCTGTTCCTGCCGATGGGGGCCAACAAGCCGACCCGTATGCAGGGCGCCTTCGTGACCGAGGAAGAAGTCGCGGTCGTCGTCCAGCACTGCAAGGACCAGATGGCCCCCGTCTTCCGGGACGACGTCACCGTCGGGACCAAGCAGAAGAAGGAGATCGACGAGGAGATCGGCGACGACCTCGACCTGCTGTGCCAGGCGGCGGAGCTCGTGGTCTCCACGCAGTTCGGGTCGACGTCGATGCTCCAGCGCAAGCTGCGCGTCGGGTTCGCCAAGGCGGGGCGGCTGATGGACCTCATGGAGTCCCGCGGCATCGTGGGCCCGAGCGAGGGCTCGAAGGCTCGTGACGTTCTTGTGAAACCTGATGAGCTGGACGGAGTGCTCGCCGTGATCCGCGGGGAGGCATAAAGCGAGCCCGACGCGGAATACGGGAGGCAGTGGTCGCCTCGCGGGTGGGTGGGTGAGCGATGGGCCGATGTCCGATCGTGACTCACCCGTAAGGGATCATTGAGCAACCGTTCCCCTTCGGCGTACGTCAAGTTGAGGGAAGCGACAAACTCGTGCCCCACCATCGGTGTGTCCGGCCATACCGATGGCGTACAAAGTCCTACCGCCCGGTTGCCCCACCCTTTCGTTACCCCCCTAGACTGAACCTCCAGCACAGGTGGCTTAAACGCTCGAAAGGCGCCCCCGTGTCCATCGGCAACTCCCCTGAAAACGAGCGTCCGTTCGAAGACGTCCCCGAGGATTCCAGCCCCTCGATCGGCCGTGCCCTGAGGCAGGCGCGCCTCGATGCCGGGCTGACTGTCGAGGACGTCACCAACGCCACCCGGGTCCGCATCGCCATCGTGCAGGCCATCGAGGCTGACAATTTCGCCCCCTGCGGCGGAGACGTGTACGCCCGTGGCCACATCCGGACCCTGGCCAAGGCCGTCCACCTCGATCCGGCCCCGCTGCTCGCCCAGTACGACGCCTCGCACGGCGGACGACCGGCGCCGACCCCGGCCGCCCCCCTGTTCGAGGCGGAGCGCATCCGTCCCGAGCGGCGCGGGCCCAACTGGACCGCGGCCATGGTCGCCGCGATCGTCGCGGTGGTCGGGTTCGTCGGGTTCACCGCCTTCAAGGGCGGGGACGACGGCGGCAAGTCGGCCGTCGCCGAGGGCGGCTCGACTCCGACGTCCGACAAGACCACACCCACCCCGAAGACCGACAAGCCCAAGGACCCCAAGCCGGAGCCGTCGGACAGCGCCATCGCCGCCGTCCCGCAGGACAAGGTGACCGTCCAGGTCAGCGCCGCCGACGGACGCAGCTGGATCGCGGCCAAGGACCACAACGGCCGGTTCCTCTTCGACGGCCTCCTCAAGCAGGGCGACACCAAGACCTTCCAGGACAGCGAGAAGATCAACCTGGTCCTCGGTGACGCGGGCGCGATCGACCTCTACGTCAACGGCAAGAAGATCGAGGACGACTGGCAGCCCGGCGCCGTGGAGCGCCTCACGTACACGAAGGGCGACCCGCAGGCGGGATAAGTCCGGCTGAAGGGTCGAGGTGAGGACGGGGTTGGCCAAGATCGGCCAACCCCGTCGACGTGGGCTGTCAGTGAGACAAAGTAGTCTTGAGCCCATGCCTGAACGCCGTACCGTCGCACTCGTCACTCTTGGCTGCGCCCGTAACGAGGTGGACTCGGAGGAGCTCGCAGGCCGCTTGGAGGCGGACGGCTGGGACCTCGTGGAGGACGCCGCGGACGCGGATGTCGCGGTCGTCAACACCTGCGGCTTCGTCGACGCCGCCAAGAAGGACTCCGTCGACGCGCTCCTGGAGGCCAACGACCTCAAGGATCATGGAAGAACCCAGGCCGTCGTGGCGGTGGGCTGCATGGCCGAGCGGTACGGCAAGGACCTCGCCGAGGCCCTTCCCGAGGCCGACGGAGTGCTTGGCTTCGACGACTACGCGGACATCTCGGACCGCCTGCAGACCATCCTGTCCGGCGGTATCCACGCCGCCCACACCCCGCGCGACCGGCGCAAGCTGCTGCCGATCAGCCCTGCCGAGCGGCAGGAGTCGGCGGCCGACGTCGCGCTCCCCGGGCATGCGCCCGTCGACCTCCCGGACGGGCTCGCTCCGGCCTCCGGCCCGCGTGCGCCCCTGCGCCGCCGTCTCGACGGCACCCCGGTCGCCTCGGTGAAGCTGGCCTCCGGCTGCGACCGGCGCTGCTCCTTCTGCGCCATCCCGTCCTTCCGCGGCTCCTTCATCTCGCGCCGGCCCAGCGACGTGCTGAACGAGACGCGGTGGCTGGCCGAACAGGGTGTGAAGGAGATCATGCTGGTCTCCGAGAACAACACCTCCTACGGCAAGGACCTGGGCGACATCCGCCTGCTGGAGTCCCTCCTGCCGGAACTCGCCGAGGTCGACGGCATCGAGCGTGTCCGCGTCAGCTACCTCCAGCCGGCCGAGATGCGGCCCGGCCTGATCGACGTGCTGACCTCGACGCCGAAGGTCGCCCCGTACTTCGACCTGTCCTTCCAGCACTCCGCGCCCGACGTGCTGCGCGCGATGCGCCGCTTCGGCGACACCGACCGCTTCCTGGAGCTGCTGGACACCATCCGCAGCAAGGCCCCCCAGGCCGGCGTGCGCTCCAACTTCATCGTCGGCTTCCCCGGCGAGACCGAGGCCGACCTGGCGGAGCTGGAGCGCTTCCTGAACCACGCGCGGCTGGACGCCATCGGCGTCTTCGGCTACTCCGACGAGGACGGCACCGAGGCCGCGACGTACGACAACAAGCTCGACGAGGACGTCGTCGCCGAGCGGCTGGCACGTGTCTCCCGGCTGGCCGAGGAACTCGTCTCGCAGCGATCCGAGGAGCGCGTCGGGGAGAGCGTGTACGTGCTCGTCGAGTCGGTCGACTCCGAGGACTCGGCGGACGGCGCGCACGGCCGCGGGGCACACCAGGCGCCGGAGACGGACGGCCAGGTGCTGCTCACGAGCAGCGAGGGACTGAGCGTCGGTCGTATGGTCGAGGCGAAGGTGGTCGGTACGGAAGGTGTCGACCTGGTGGCCGAGCCGCTGCTCGGCACGCTCGCGTGTAGTGAGGAGGCGGACAGATGACCGGAGTTCCGGCGTCCGCCGCGGGTGGCTCCCCGGCGGGTGCGGCGGGCAAGGCGAGTGCGGTGGGCTCGTCGAAGGCGGGCGGCTCTAAAGCGGGCGGAGCGAAGGCCGGCGGAGCGAAGGCCGGCGGCTCCACGGCGAGCGATGCCGAGACCGGTGTCCAGGGCGGTGCGAAATCCCCGCGCGGCGGGAAGATCGCGGCCGCGGCCGTCAACCAGGCCAGCGTCTGGAACATCGCCAACCTCCTGACCATGCTCCGGCTGGTCCTCGTGCCGGCATTCGTCGCGCTGATGCTGGCCGACGGCGGATACGACCCGGCGTGGCGCTCACTCGCCTGGGCGGCCTTCGCCATCGCCATGATCACGGACCTGTTCGACGGTCATCTGGCGCGCACGTACGACCTCGTCACCGACTTCGGGAAGATCGCCGACCCCATCGCCGACAAGGCGATCATGGGGGCGGCGCTGATCTGTCTGTCGGCACTGGACGATCTGCCGTGGTGGGTGACGATCGTCATCCTCGGCCGGGAACTCGGGATCACGCTCCTGCGTTTCATCGTCATCCGGTACGGCGTGATCCCGGCGAGCCGCGGCGGCAAGCTCAAGACCCTCACGCAGGGCGTGGCAGTCGGGATGTACATCCTGGCGCTGACGGGGTGGCTGGCCACCCTGAGGTGGTGGGTGATGGCTGCGGCGGTCATCCTGACCGTGCTGACCGGGCTCGACTATGTGAGACAAGCCATTGTGCTGCGCAGGCAGGGAATCGCCGAGCGCAAGGCCGCGTTGGAGGAGACGGAAGCGTGAGTTCCCGGGCCGCCGACGTGGTGCGACTACTCACAGTGAAGGGTGAGACGCTCGCTGTCGCCGAGTCGCTGACAGGCGGACTGGTTGCGGCGGACATCACAACCGTCCCCGGGGCATCAAAGGTCTTCCGGGGTTCGGTAACCGCCTACGCCACCGAGCTGAAGCACCGGCTGCTCGGCGTCGACGCCACCTTGCTGGAGCAGCGCGGAGCGGTGAATCCGCAGGTCGCGGCCCAAATGGCGGTAGGCGTGCGGAAGGCCCTGGGGGCCGACTGGGGCATCGCCACGACCGGTGTGGCGGGGCCGGACATGCAGGACGGACACCCCGTCGGGACCGTTTTCGTCGCCCTGGACGGGCCCATCGGTCCTGGCTCCGGTTCTGCCGGTGGCGGAAAAGTGGAGGCCCTGCGGTTGAACGGCGGCCGCGAGGAAATTCGTATGGAGAGTGTACGGAGCGTACTCGCGCTCCTCCTGAAGGAGCTTGCGAGCGAACACACTGGGAATGAGCGGGCACAGGATACGGAACAGAACGGGGGGTTTTGATGTTTGCAGCCCTGAGTGAACACGACATCGCTCCCCGCACGGCCGCGGCGCAAGGCGGTACGGTGGGGCGTGAAGGATGCGGCTACGCGGTCCGAGGAGGGAGCCACCGATGATTCTGCTCCGTCGCCTGCTGGGTGACGTGCTGCGTCGGCAGCGCCAGCGCCAGGGCCGTACTCTGCGCGAAGTCTCCTCGTCCGCCCGAGTCTCACTCGGCTATCTCTCCGAGGTGGAGCGGGGGCAGAAGGAGGCTTCCTCCGAGCTGCTCGCCGCGATTTGCGACGCGCTGGACGTACGGATGTCCGAGCTCATGCGGGAAGTGAGCGACGAGCTCGCCCTCGCGGAGCTGGCCCAGTCTGCTGCGGCCACACCCAGCGAGCCTGTACCCGCGTCGGTCCGTCCGATGCTGGGTTCCGTGTCGGTGACCGGCGTGCCACCGGAACGGGTGACCATCAAGGCGCCTTCCGAGGCGGTGGACGTGGTCGCCGCGTGACAGCGACGCCGGTGCGCGTGGACTGACCACGCGCTGAGGAGTTGTACGAGGCCCCGGCCGGGGCTTCTCCAGGGAGACCTGGGGGAGCGCGGCCGGGGTTTCGTCTGTTACGGGGGCGCCCGGTCCGTTTGCCGGGGTGTGGCCCGGCGGTCATGGTGGAGGTTGTGACGGCGCCCGACGCGGAGTGAAGGCATTGGCCCGCGCCGGGTCCTCGTGCCGTTGCTGCGCCCTCCCGGCCGGTGAGCGGGCGGCCTAGCCTCGGGCTGGAGGTGAGTGGATGGCACGGCCGATAGCGCGCTGGGGGGTGGCTCTCGGGTTCGGGGCGCTGTGGTGGTGGGCCGTGCTGCGGCTCGCGCTGGCGCCGGACACGGGGGTGCTGGAGGCGGCCGTCGCCGCCGGAGGGTGGGGGCTGAGCCTGTTGCCGGTGCACTGTGTGCCCAAGGCGCGGGCCGTGGGAGCCGTCGATCCGCGACGCTGGGCGCGGGCCTGGCGGACCGGGCGGGCCGCCACGGCAGCTACCACGGCATCGCCACCCCACCGTTCGGACGCAGGATCTGCCCCGTGGTGAAGGACGACGCGTCGGACGCCAGGTGCAGCACCGCGTGCGCGACGTCCTCCGCCTCGCCGACCCGGCCCAGCGGCGACCTGCGGGCCATGAACGTCTCCGTGTGAGCCTGCGCCGCCGCGTCGTGGCGGTCCGTCATGGGGGTGCGGATCCAGCCCGGGGCGACCGCGTTGACGCGGATGCCGTGCGGACCCATCTCCGTGGCCAGCGTCTTCGTCAGCTGTACGACGGCCGCCTTGGCCGCGCCGTAGCAGAGCAGGCCGGGGCCGCCGGTGTCCACGGCGCCCGAGGCCATGGTGATGATGCTGCCCCGTACGCGCTGGTCGAGCATCGCGCGGGCCGCCTCCTGGCAGGCGTGCAGCACGCCCTTGAAGTTGACGTTCAGCACACGGTCGAGGTCCTCGTCGCGGGTCTCCAGGACCGGGCTGCTGTGCATGATCCCCGCGACCGCGGCCAGCACGTCCAGCCGCTCGCAGGAGGCGACCGCCTGGCGGAGCTGTTCGCGATCGGTGACGTCGAGGTGGTGGATGCGGGCGCTGCCGCCGCTCGATTTGATCAGGGTCTCTGTGCCGTGCAGACCCTGCGCGTCACGGTCGGCGCAGTGCACGGTGGCACCGGCCTCGGCGAGCAGCACGGCCGACGCGCGGCCGATGCCGCTGGCGGCGCCGGTGACGAATGCGGTGCGTCCGGTGAGGTCGTACGCCTTGACGGCCATGAAGGGACGGTACGAGTGAATCTGACGGGTCGTCAATTAGTCGTACGGTGTTGGGTTCTGCCGCGTGAGGCGGTGCCGGGCGTCGTGTGCGGGGCCGGGCCCGCCTGGCAGTTCGGGCACCAGTAGGTGGGGCGCTCGCGGGAACCGTCGCCCTGGTCGGCCGCGCGGATCGGGGTGGTGCAGCGCAGGCAGGGGCGGCGGGCGCGGCCGTACACGAAGAGGTCCTGGTCACGGCGGCCGGTCGTGCTGCGGACGAGGCGGTCGCGGTTGGCTTCCAGGAGCTTCTTGGCGAGGACGGGCAGTTGGGCGGTGTGCTCGGCGGGGAGTGCGCCGATGGGGAGCCAGGGGGTGACGCGGAGCAGGAAGCAGAGCTCGCTCTTGTAGACATTGCCGATGCCGGCGAGGTTGCGCTGGTCCAGCAGGGCCTCGCCGAGGGGGCGGGCGGGGTCCGCGAGGAGGTTGACGAGGGCGCGGTCGGGGTCCCAGTCCGGGCCCAGCAGGTCGGGGCCCAGGTGGCCGACGGCGCGGTCCTCCTCGGCGGTGTGCAGGAGGTCGAGGACGGGGAGGCGGTAGCCGACGGCCGTATGGGCGGGGCGGGTGGCCGCGGCGGTCGAGCCGTGGGTGGCGGCGTCCGGGGCGGTCGCGTCGGGGGCGACGGCGAGGATCACGCGGATCTGGTGGGCGGCGCCTCCTGTCCAGCGCTGCTGGTCGGCGAACACCTTCCAGGAGCCCTCCATGCCGAGATGCGAGTGGACCGTCAGGCCGCCCTCGATGCGGGCGAGGAGGTGTTTGCCACGGGGGGTGACGTCCAGCACGGTGCGGCCCGTGAGGTCGACCGTGGCGTACTTGGGCACCCTGAAGTCGCTACGGGTGAGCGTCCGGCCCGCGAGGGCGGTGTGGAGCCGCTTCGCGGTCTGCCAGACCGTGTCTCCTTCGGGCATGGGTCAAGGGTGGCACGGGGTGGGGCTCGCGCGGATGGGCGGCGGGGGCGGCGGCGGGCAGGGGTCAGGCGCGCAGGCGCAGGCCTCTGGGGGTCGCGATGAAGCCGGCTCCTTCCAGGAGGGTGCCCATGGGGGAGGTCAATGCGGAGGCGCCGTTCACGCGCTCCACGGTGACCGTGCCGAGGGAGCCCGCGCGGGCGGCCGAGGCGAGGGCGTCCATTGCCGTGTGCAGGCGGGGGTCGTCGGTGGGTTCGGTGTCCGGGGCGGAGGGCCAGGCCAGCAGGGTCTTGCCGCCGCGCTCCATGTAGAGGGTCAGCTCGCCGTCGACGAGGACCACCAGGGAGCCCGCTTTGCGGCCGGGCTTGTGCCCGGCCTCGGTGGGGGGATCGGGCCAGGCGAGGGCGGCTCCGTAGGCGTTCGCCGGATCGGCGGCGGCGAGGACGACGGCTCGGGTGTCGGGGGTGGGGCGGCGGTGGGGGGCGGAGCCGGGGCCCGGGCCTTGACCGTAGGGCGTGCCGCCGTTGTGCCATGCGGGGCCATGCGGGGTGCGTCGGCCGCTCTCGGGGGCGAGGTCGCGGGGCGAGACCCATTCGCTCGGTCCGAGGTGGGCGTCCAGGAAGTCGTGGTCGAGGTCGGGGATGTCGTACGCGGCGGTGCCGCCGGCGTCGTATGCCGGGGGGTCGCCCTGGTCAGCACCGGGGTTCCCTGGGCCGTCGTAGGAGACAGGTGAGCGGAAGGGGTCGGGGGCGGCCGGGCCCGGCAGGTCGTCGCCGCGGTCGCGGGCGTTGGACACCGCGCGCAGGCGGTCCACCGCGCCGTCCATCGCGAACTGGGCGGCGCCGAGTCCCTCGACCACGTAACCGCGCCGCGCCTGGCCGCTCTCCTCGAAGACGGACAGGATGCGGTACGTCGCCGAGAAGCCGCCCTCGACGCCCTCCGCGCTGACCGCTCCGCGGGTCACCACGCCGTGCCGGTCGAGGAGGGTGCGGGCCAGGGCGTGGGCGCGGACCGTGGGGTCGGGTTCGTGTGCCGGGAGCACGGACCAGCGGCCGGCCACGGTCGGCGGGCCAGTGCGGGAGGCGGGGCGGGCGGCGGCCGTGAGGGAGCCGTAGCGGCCTCGGGGGACGGTGCGCTTGGCGCGGTGGGCCGTGGAACCCGCGGTGCGGCCCGAGCCCAGCAGGGAGCGCATGGGGGCCAGCGTGTCGTTCGTCAGGCGGCCCGACCAGGCCAGCTCCCAAAGGGCGTCGGCGAGGTGAGGGTCGGCTGCGTCGGGGTGGGTGGTGGCGCGGACCTGGTCGGCGATCTGGCGGAAGAACAGGCCGTAGCCGCCGGAGAGGGCGTCCAGGACGGACTGGTGCAGTGCTGTCAGCTCCAGGGGGTGGGGCTGCGGCAGGAGCAGGGGGGCCGCGTCCGCCATAAAGAGGGAGACCCAGCCGTCCTTGCCGGGGAGTGAACCGGCTCCGGCCCAGACGACCTCGCCGGCCGAGGTGAGCTCGTCGAGCATCGCGGGCGTGTAGTTGGCCAGGCGTGACGGCAGGACGAGCTTCTCCAGGGCCGACGCCGGCACGGACGCGCCCTGCAACTGCTCGATGGCGCGGACCAGTCCGTCGATGCCGCGCAGGCCGTGGCCCTTGCCGATGTGCTGCCACTGGGGCAGGAACTGCGCGAGCGCGGCCGGCGGCACCGGCTCCAGTTCGTGCCGCAGCGCGGCGAGGGAGCGCCGGCGCAGACGGCGCAGGACCGTCGCGTCGCACCACTCCTGGCCGATGCCGGCCGGGTGGAACTCGCCCTGCACGACGCGCCCGCCGGCCGCCAGCCGCTGGAGAGCGCCGTCGGTGATCGCCGCGCCCAGCCCGAAGCGGGCCGCCGCCGTGGCCGAGGTGAAGGGGCCGTGGGTGCGGGCGTAGCGGGCGAGGAGGTCGCCGAGCGGGTCCTTCACCGGCTCGGTGAAGGCTTCGGGGACGCCGACCGGCAGCGCTGTGCCGAGCGCGTCGCGCAGGCGGCCCGCGTCCTCGATCGTCGCCCAGTGGTCGGTGCCGGCGATGCGGACCTTGATGGCGCGGCGGGCGCTGGCCAGATCCTGAGCCCAGTGCGGTTCCGCGCCCCGCTCGGCCAACTCGGCGTCGGTGAGCGGGCCGAGGAGGCGGAGGATGTCGGCGACGCCCTCGGCGTCCTTGACGCGGCGGTCCTCGGTGAGCCACTGGAGCTCGCGCTCCAGCTCCGTCAGCACCTCGGCGTCGAGCAGTTCGCGCAGCTCCGCCTGGCCGAGCAGCTCGGCCAGCAGCCGCGAGTCCAGCGACAGGGCGGCGGCGCGGCGCTCGGCGAGCGGGGAGTCTCCCTCGTACAGGAACTGGGCGACGTACCCGAAGAGCAGGGAGCGGGCGAAGGGGGACGGCTCGGCGGTGGTGACCTCGACGAGGCGCACCTTGCGGGATTCGAGGTCGCCCATGAGCTCTGTCAGGCCCGGGACGTCGAAAACGTCCTGGAGACATTCGCGGACCGCCTCAAGGACGATCGGGAACGAGCCGAACTCGCTGGCCACCTGGAGCAGTTGGGCGGCGCGCTGGCGCTGCTGCCACAACGGGGTGCGCTTGCCGGGGCTACGGCGCGGCAGCAGCAGTGCGCGGGCGGCGCACTCGCGGAAGCGAGACGCGAACAGGGCCGAGCCGCCGACCTGGTCGGTGACGATCTGGTCGACGTCACCCTTGTCGAAAACGACGTCCGCCGCGCCGACGGGCGCCTGGTCGGCGTCGTACTCCGTGCCGGCCTTTCGCGGTTCCTGGTCCAGCAGGTCCAGGTTCATCAGATCGGCGTCGGGCAGGCGCAGCACGATGCCGTCGTCCGCGTGCATGACCTGCGCGTCCATGCCGTACCGCTCGGACAGCTTCGCGCCGAGGGCCAGTGCCCAGGGGGCGTGGACCTGGGCACCGAAGGGGGAGTGGACGACGACGCGCCAGTCGCCGAGCTCGTCGCGGAAGCGCTCGACGACGATCGTGCGGTCGTCCGGGACGTGGCCGCAGGCCTCGCGCTGCTCGTCCAGGTACGACAGGACATTGTCGGCCGCCCAGGTGTCCAGGCCGGCGGTGACGAGGCGCAGACGGGCGTCGTCCTTGGGCAGTGAGCCGACCTCGCGCAGGAACGCGCCCACCGCGCGGCCCAGTTCGAGCGGGCGGCCCAGCTGGTCGCCCTTCCAGAAGGGCAGCCGGCCCGGTACGCCCGGGGCCGGGGAGACCAGGACGCGGTCGCGGGTGATGTCCTCGATGCGCCAGGAGCTCGTGCCGAGCGTGAAGACGTCGCCCACGCGGGACTCGTAGACCATCTCCTCGTCGAGCTCGCCGACCCTGCCGCCGCCCTTCTTCGGGTCCGCTCCGGCGAGGAAGACCCCGAAGAGGCCGCGGTCGGGGATCGTGCCGCCGGAGGTGACGGCGAGACGCTGTGCACCCGGGCGGCCGGTGATCGTGCCGGCGACCCGGTCCCAGACCACGCGCGGGCGCAGCTCCGCGAAGGCGTCGGACGGGTAGCGGCCGGCCAGCATGTCGAGGACCGCGGTGAAGGCGGACTCGGGGAGGGAGGCGAAGGGGGCGGCTCGGCGGACCATGGCGAGGAGGTCGTCGAACTGCCAGGTGTCCATGGCCGTCATGGCGACGATCTGCTGGGCCAGGACGTCCAGGGGGTTGGCCGGGACCCTGAGGGACTCGATGGAGCCGGTGCGCATGCGCTCGGTGACGACCGCTGCCTGGACCAGGTCGCCGCGGTACTTCGGGAACACCACGCCGGTGGAGACGGCGCCGACCTGGTGGCCCGCGCGGCCCACGCGCTGGAGACCGGAGGCCACGGACGGGGGTGACTCGACCTGGACCACGAGGTCCACCGCGCCCATGTCGATGCCCAGTTCAAGGCTGGACGTGGCGACGACCGCAGGGAGGCGGCCGGCTTTGAGGTCCTCCTCGACGAGCGCGCGTTGTTCCTTGGAGACCGAGCCGTGGTGGGCGCGGGCGATCACCTGGGGTGCGCCCTGGGCCGCGCCGGAGCCGCCCATGAGTTCGGCCGGGGCGTGGTGTTCGTCCAGGGTTTCGCCGGTGGCGCGCTCGTAGGCGATCTCGTTGAGGCGGTTGCAGAGGCGTTCCGCGAGGCGGCGGGAGTTGGCGAAGACGATGGTGGAGCGGTGGGACTGGACCAGGTCGGCGATGCGCTCCTCCACGTGCGGCCAGATCGAGGGGCGTTCGGTGCCCTCGGAGCTCTCTGCGACCGGGGAGCCGCCGAGCTCGCCGAGGTCCTCCACCGGGACCACGACCGAGAGGTCGAACTCCTTGCCCGACTTCGGCTGGACGATCTCCACCTTGCGGCGGGGGGAGAGGTAGCGGGCGATCTCGTCGACCGGGCGGACCGTCGCGGAGAGGCCGATGCGGCGGGCCGGCTTCGGGAGGAACTCGTCCAGGCGCTCCAGGGTGAGCGCCAGGTGGGCGCCGCGTTTGGTGCCCGCCACCGCGTGGACCTCGTCCAGGATCACCGTCTCGATGCCGGTCAGGGCGTCGCGTGTCGCTGACGTCAGCATCAGGAACAGGGACTCGGGGGTGGTGATGAGGATGTCCGGGGGGCGGGTGGCCAGGGCTCGGCGCTCTGCGGCGGGGGTGTCGCCCGAGCGGATGCCGACCTTTACCTCGGGCTCGGGGAGGCCCAGGCGTACGGATTCCTGGCGGATGCCCGTGAGCGGGCTGCGGAGGTTGCGCTCCACGTCTACGGCCAGGGCCTTGAGGGGGGAGACGTAGAGGACCCGGCAGCGCTTCCTGGGGTCGGCCGGTGGGGGTGTGGAGGCCAGCTGGTCGAGGGCGGCGAGGAAGGCGGCGAGGGTCTTGCCGGAGCCGGTGGGGGCTACGACCAGCACGTCCGAGCCCTCGTTGATGGCTTGCCACGCGCCTGCCTGGGCTGCTGTGGGCGCGGAGAAGGCACCCGTGAACCAGCCGCGGGTTGCGGGGGAGAAGCCGGCCAAGGCTTGGTGCGGGGTGCTGACCATGCGTCCATCCTGCACCTCGGGACTGACAATTGGGCTGAGCTGCGGGAATGCCCGGGTGGGGGGCGCGGTGATGCCTGCGGCGGCCCGTTGCTGTTCGGTGGGGGTGCGCGTAGCGCCAACGGTTGTGTGGTGGGTCGGGGCCGTGCCGGGGCGTGTCCGTCCTCGGTCGGGCGGTTGCTGTGCCTCAGAGGGTGCTGTTTCTTGACGCCCGCCGCTGCGGGCGGACACCCCCCGGCACGTCCCCTTGCCCCCGTGCGCGGGTGCCGCGCCGTAGGGGTGCGGCGGTTGCGGGTCGGCTCGTTCGCGGAGAATGGGGGTATGGCACGTTCTGGCGAGCTCGCGCGGCACTGGCAATACGCCGAGTTGCCCGGTGTCGATCTGCTGCGGGCCCAGTACATACGGAAGACCTTTGTGCGGCATACCCATGAGCACTTTGTGATCGCCGCGATCGCGGAGGGCGTGGAGGTCTTTCAACATCGGGGGGCCGATCAGTACGCGGGGGCCGGTGCGCTTGCGTTGGTCAATCCCGATACGCCGCATACGGGGCGGGCGGGGGTTCCCGAGGGGTGGCAGTACGGGGCCGTCTATCCGTCGCCGGAGGTGGTGGCCGAGATCGCGGCCGAGACCACTTCTGTTCGGGGGACGCCGGGGTTTGTCCGGCCTGTGCTCGATGATGCGTATGCGGTGGGGCTGGTGCATCAGGTGTTGCGGGCCGCTGATGAGGGCAATGCGCTGGCTGCCGACACCTTGCTTCGGGTTGCCGTGACGCGGCTGCTGCGGTTGAACGGTGGGGTGCTGCCGCAGCGGGAGGTGCGGACGGCGGGGGCTCAGGTCGCCGTACGCGCGCGTGAGGTGCTGGAGGGGCGGATGGCCGAACCGCCCAGTCTGGAGCGGTTGGCCGCCGATCTCGGTACCGGTCCGTTTGCCCTGCTGCGGGCCTTTCGGGACGTGTACGGGATGCCGCCGCATACCTGGCTGACCGATGCGCGGGTGCGGCGGGCCCGGCGGCTGCTGGACGCCGGGGTCTCCCCGGCCGAGGCCGCTGTCGCCGTGGGGTTCACCGATCAACCGCATCTGAATCGGCACTTCGCCCGGATCGTCGGGGTGCCTCCGGGGGCCTATCAGCGCGAGCGCAAGAACGTACAAGACCTGCGGTAGCGGGTTGCCTAGCGTCGTGGGCGTGGCAGAACAGAGAGTGCTGGCGGATCAGCAGGTCGACGGGGACAAACCCGACGCCGTCGTCGTACGGGACGCCCTGGGCGTCGGGGTCGCCGTCGGGCTGTCCGGGTTCGCCTTCGGGGTGACTTCGGCGGGCAGTGGGCTCACGCTCCTGCAGACCTGTGTGCTGAGCCTGCTGGTGTTCACGGGAGCGTCGCAGTTCGCGCTCGTGGGGGCGCTTGCGGCCGGTGGTAGCCCGCTCACTGCTGCTGCCGGGGCCTTCTTCCTGGGGGTGCGCAACGCCTTCTACGGACTGCGGCTGTCGCAGGTGCTGAAGCTCACGCGCGCTGTGCGGCCGTTCGCCGCCCAGTGGGTGATCGACGAGACGGCCGCCGTCGCGCTGGCACAGCCCACGCGGCGCAGTGCGCGGATCGGGTTCGTGGTGACCGGGCTCAGCCTGTATGTGCTGTGGAACCTCACGACCCTGCTGGGTGCCCTCGGGGCGGACGCCATCGGTGACACCGATGCCTGGGGGCTCGACGCGGCCGGGCCCGCTGTCTTTCTGGCGCTGCTCGCGCCGATGCTGACGTCCGCCACCGAGCGTGCTGTCGCCGGTCTTGCGGTGGTTCTGGGGCTCGGGTTGTTGCCTGTGCTGCCTGCCGGGGTGCCCGTACTGGTGGCCGCGCTCGCGGCGCCCGTGGTGCTGTGGGTGCAGGGGCGGCGTGCGGGGGAGGGGGCGCGATGAGTATCTGGATCGCCATCGGCGCCACCGTTGTCGGCTGCTATGCCGTCAAGCTCATCGGGCTGCTCGTGCCCGCGGGCGCGCTGGAGAGGCCTCTCGTGCGGCGTCTTGCCGCGCTGTTGCCCGTCGCCCTCCTTGCCGCCCTCACGGCTCAGCAGACGTTCGGCGACGGGCAGGCGCTGGTGCTGGACGCCAGGGCGGCAGGGGTCGCCGCGGCTGCCGTGGCGCTCGTCCTGCGGGCGCCGTTCCTGCTGGTCGTCGGGGCCGCCGTGGTGGTGACCGCCGGCGTGCGGGCCATGGGCGGGTGAGGTGGGTCAGCCGATGTGGCGGCCGTACGCGCGCAGCGTGCGCAGCGCCTGGATGGTCACCATCGGGCGGGCCTCCAGCGGGATGCCCGGTGCCCACTGGCGCCAGCGGATGGGCCAGCCGCCGTCCTCCTGCTGCTCGTCGGCGAGGTGGTCCAGGGAGCGGCTCATCTCGTCGTCCGTGAACCACGCGCGCGCCAGGGAGCGCGGCGTGCGCGCGTAGTCGTGCGGGAAGTGGTGCTCGCCGGGGGCGTAGCCGGGCGGGACCGGGTAGCTGTCGAGGCCGGCCGGCTCCAGTGCCGCCAGTTGCTGATCGCGCACCAGGCGGCCCAGTCGGTCGGCGGCCGCCTCCGCGCGCGGGCGGTCGGGAGCGGAGTCCAGGAAGGCCACGGCCGCCTCGATCTCGTACGGATGTGACTTCTCCAGGGACTCGACCGCCTGCCAGCAGAAGTCCGTGGCCCGGAACAGCCACGCGTGCCAGACCTCGTTGCGGTGCAGCAGTCCGACGACCGGCCCGGTGGCGAGGAGCGAGCTGGGCGGGTCGGCCATGATCGGCAGGAAGGGGGCCGCGGGGTAGTCGCGCTGGGCGGGGTGGATCGTGGGGAGGGCGCCGTCCGGGGTGGAGACCGACGTGAGGTAGCGGCACACGCGGTCCACTCGCTGCCCGCCGCAGCGCTCGATGGCGTCCAGGACGTGCAGGGCGTGACCGGTGTGCAGCGGCTGGCTCACCGGGCCGCGCAGATCCGGCTCCAGCGCGTGACCGTACCCGCCGTCCTCGTTGCGGTACGCGTCCAGCGCGGTCTCCACCGGGTCGGGGGCGCCGTTCAGGAAGTGGTACGCGAAGAGGCGCTGTTCCAGCACGCGTGCGGTGAGCCAGACGAACTGCTCGGCGCGGAAGAGCGGGGAGCGCGCCGGGGGCGTCGGGGGGAGTGGGGAGGCTCCGGTTTCGGGCATGCGTCAGACCGTAGGACGGAAAGCGGTCTCGACAAGTGGTCCCGGCGCAGGCCCACCCTCAGGGGCGGGATACTGGACGCATGCGGTTGACGGTCTTCTGGCAGCGGATGGCGGATCACTTCGGTCCGGGAAACGCCGACACCTTCGCGCGCGACCACGTGATGGCGGAGCTCGGCGGGCGCACGGTGCACGAGGCGCTGGACTCTGGCTGGGACACCAAGGACGTGTGGCGTGTGGTGTGTACGGTCATGAACGTTCCGGGTGAGAAGCGCTGACCGGTAACGAAGATCGCAGGACCGGGGCCGATTGTCAGTGGCGTAGGTGAGACTTGCTTCGTGGCACGCACTGACGAGACCGGGCAGTTCGCCCGGCAAGGGTCCCCGTTCGGCACGACGCCGCCCAACCCGCCTCCGGGTGCGGGCGACGCCGGGTCGGGCGCCCGCATGCCGCGCTGGCTGCCGCGCGCCATGGTGCTCGCGCTGGCGCTCGTCGGCGTGTTCCAGCTGGGCAGCTGGGCCTTTCACCAGCTCACCGGGCTGCTGATCAACATCCTCATCGCGTTCTTCCTGGCCCTTGCCATCGAACCCGCGGTGAGCTGGATGGCCTCGCGCGGCATGCGCCGGGGACTGGCCACCGCCGTTGTCTTCCTCGCCGTGATCATCGCGTCCGCCGGGTTCGTGACGCTGCTGGGGTCCATGCTCGCGGGCCAGATCATCAAGATCGTCGAGGATTTCCCGAACTACCTCGACTCCGTCATCAACTGGATCAACGCGCACTTCAACACCGACCTGCGCCGGGTCGACGTCCAGGAGGGCCTGCTCAGATCGGACTGGCTGCGCAACTACGTGCAGAACAGCGCGACCGGCGTCCTGGACGTGTCCGCGCAGGTGCTCGGCGGTCTGTTCCAGCTGCTGACGATCACGCTGTTCTCGTTCTACTTCGCCGCGGACGGACCCCGACTGCGCCGCGCGCTGTGCTCCGTACTGCCGCCCGCCAGGCAGGCCGAGGTGCTGCGGGCCTGGGAGATCGCCGTCAACAAGACCGGCGGTTATCTGTACTCGCGCGGCCTGATGGCGCTGATCTCCGGCATAGCCCACTACATCCTGCTGGAGAGCCTGGACGTGCCGTACGCGCCCGTGCTCGCCGTGTGGGTGGGTCTGGTGTCGCAGTTCATCCCCACCATCGGCACCTATCTCGCGGGCGCCCTGCCCATGCTGATCGCGTTCACGGTCGATCCCTGGTACGCGCTGTGGGTGCTGGTCTTCGTCGTGGTCTACCAGCAGTTCGAGAACTATGTGCTCCAGCCCAAGCTGACCGCCAAGACCGTCGACATCCACCCCGCGGTCGCCTTCGGTTCGGTCGTCGCGGGCACCGCACTCCTCGGCGCGGTGGGCGCGCTGATCGCGATCCCGGCCGTCGCCACCTTGCAGGCGTTCCTGGGGGCCTACGTCAAGCGGTACGACGTCACGGACGACCCCCGCGTCCATGGGCACCGGGAGCGGGGGACGGGGCGCAAGCTGTTCTCCCGCGCGCGTGAGCTGTGGATACGCCGGCCCGGGCGACCGGGACAACAGCCTCCGGAGGGAACAGGAGGGTCGGGGGAGGGCTCGGACTGAGACGGAGGGTTCGGATCGAGCCCTTGGCCTCGCCTCCGGGGGCGGTCGGCGGGGTGGGTCAGCGGACGACCTTGATGCCGAAGCGGCCTTCCTGTTGTCCGAGGCCGAAGCGGATGGCTTCGTGGAGAGGGGAGTGCATCTCCATGCCACGGGCGCAGACCAGGGCACCCAGGTCGAGGATGTCGCTCCAGCCGTAGGACTTCAGCAGGTCGATGGTCTGCTGCTTGGCGTCGGCGTGGTCGCCCGCGAGGAACATCGTGTGGTCGCCGTCGGCGACGGACCGGGGGTTGACCACGGTGGTCTGTTCCTGGGTGACGAAGGACTTCACGACCTTCGTGGCGGGCAGAGCGCGTTGGATCCGCTCGCCGAGGCTGTCGGTGTCGCAGGGGTCCAGCTTCGGCATGATGCCCCACGGCGTGGGCCAGGGGTGCTCCGCCTCGTGCTGGTAGATGAAGGGGACGGCGTAGTCGACGAGCGTCTTGCCGGCCAACTGGTCGGCGATGGCGGACAGCGCCTGGACCGCGTTGTGGCCGTCGATGCCGTTGATGACCAGCTCGCCTGCGGCCGCGGCGTCGCCGAAGGGCAGCAGCGTGACGCCGGGGTGATCCGCGAGGAACTCCTTGTAGGGCGGGTTGCCCATCATGTCCGGCTCGGTCCGAGCCAGTGTCGCGTCGACGTCGCGGGTACCGACGAACACTTCGTGACCCAGCTCCAGCAGCTTGACGACATGGGCGCGGGCACCGCCACCGGTACCGAGAACAGCGATCTTCATGGGGGGAATCTTCCGTTTTGCTCTGTGCGGACAGCGCTCACGGTAGGGGGGCTCTAGGCCAATTCGTGTCCTATTTGACGGGGTGGCGGCGGCGGGTGCCGATAGCCCCACGCAGACGGCGAACGGCCTAGCGGATGACGGCGGCCAGGAGCAGCGCGGCGATGGCGGTGAGGGCGGTGCCCTGCCAGCCGACGGTGTCGAGGAGGGGTGCGGCGAGGGCCGTGCCCAGGGCGCCGATGGTGAAGTAGAGCACCAGGTAGACGCTGCTGAGGCTGCCGGAGCGTCCGGGGTCCAGGGCGATGACACGGCTCTGGTTGGCGGCCTGGGCGGCGAAACAGCCCGCGTCGAACAGGGCGAGTCCGAGTGCTGTGGCGGGCGGGCTGTTCAGACCGGTGGCGAGCAGTGCGGTTCCGGCCGCCGCGGTCAGCATGCAGGCGACGATCACCGCTTGGGGCGTGTACCGGTCGGTGAGGCGTCCGGTGACGGGGAGCGCGGCGAAGCCGAGGAGTCCGGCCAGGCTGTACAGACCGATGGCGGTCGGCTTCAGTGAGTGGGGTGGCTGAGCCAGGGTGAGGGTGAGGGCGACCCAGACGAGGTTGAAGGCGAAATACCACAGGCCACCCCTGGCCACGGCGCGTCGCAGTTGCGGATGCTGGCGCAGGAGTGGGGGAAGTGAGGCGAGGGTGGCGCGGTAGCCGCGGTCGGGCCGGGGCAGGGGGCGGGGCCGTTGCCGGGGCAGGCGCGTGAAGGCGGCGATCGCGCCGAGCAGGGCGACGGCGGCGAAGACGAGCAGCATCCGCCGCCAACCGACCATGTCGGCGAGCGCCCCTCCCGCAAGACGGCTGAGCAGGATGCCGGCCGACATTCCGGCGGCGACGGTTGCGACGTCCGTTCCACGGCGCTCTGGCGGGGCGTGTCGGCCGGCGATGTTGCCGGCCTGCGCCGCGACGCCGGCGGCGGCCCCGATGAGCACATAGGCGGCCAGGAGCGGGACCGGGCCGGGCGCGGACGCGGCAAGGGCGAGGGCGAGGGCCAGTGCGCCGAGCTGCGCGGTGACCAGGCGACTCGGGGCGAGGTGGTCGGTGAGGGGCAGCAGTACGGCGAAGCCGATCATGCAGCCGACCAGTGCGGCGGTGGGGACGAGGCCGATCACGGAGGCGGGGACGCTCAGGTCGGCGGCGATGGCGGTGAGCGCGGGCTGGATGGCGTAGTTGTTCGCGATCGCCGTACCGGCTATGGAGGCCAGGAGGAGCGTGCCGCCCCGGGGGAGGGGCCGGGTCACGGCTGGGTGGCGCGGGCGAGGATGACGGCGTAACGACACGCGGTGTCGGTGGTGTTGGCGAAGGCGCGCTCGGTGGGCTCCCCGAGTTCGATGGTGTCGCCCGCGTCGAGTTCGTGGACCGTATCTCCGTCGTGGAAGGTCAGATGGCCGTCGAGGACCCAGACGACCTGCCGGACGAAGGCGAAGGCCGCGGCCGGGTACGGGACGCGGGCGCCGGCGGGCAGACGGATCTCGGCGATCTCCGCGGGGAAGTGCGGGCTGGTGATCTGGCGACGCCGGTAGCCGGTGGCGGGGTCGCGCCACTCGGCGGCTCCGGCCCGGCGGCGCACTTCTCCGAGTCCGTCCGCCGCGTCCTGCGTTCCCTCGGCGAGGGCGAGCAGAGAAGAGACGCTGAGCTGGAAGGCGGCCGACAGCTTGCCGAGGACGACGGCGGTGGGGCTGCTCTCGCCGCGCTCGATCCTGCTGATCATGGCCTGAGAGACGCCGGAGGCATCCGCGAGCTGGGCCAGGGTCCATCGACGGCGCTCCCGTTCGGTGCGGATGCGGGACGCGATCTGCCCCACCAGGGGATCTACTATGTTGGACATGAATCCAATATACGAGAAGGAGCGGGCGGTGGTGACCGTGCGCCCGGCGCACTCCGGTGACATGGAGGCCATCCGCGCGATCCGCAACCACGCGATCGAGCACTCGACGGCCCTGTGGACGCAGACTCCGCAGTCCCCCGCCGAAGGGGCGGCCTGGCTCGCCGCCCATCTGGAGCGCGGCTCGGCGTTCGTGGCCGACGTGGCCGGTGAGGTGGCGGGGTTCGCGGTCTACGGACCGTGGCGGGAGCTGGACGGTTATCGCCACACGGTGGAGGACTCGGTCTACGTCCGCGAAGGCCGACACGGGCTCGGGATCGGCGCCGCGCTGCTCGACGCGCTCATCGCCGCGGCGCGCGAGGCGGGTCACCATGTCGTGATCGCCGGCATCGAAGCGGAGAACGCCTCGTCGATCCGGCTGCACGAGCGATTCGGGTTCCAGTACGCCGGCACGATCCCGGAAGTGGGCACGAAGTTCGGTCGGTGGCTCGACCTGACGCTGATGAGGCTGGCGCTGGCCTGACCTGACCTGACCCGAGCCGATGGCGAAGACGCAGACTTGATGTGTGGCGGTGCTCAAGAGGCCGTCCGTGCGCGTCCAGTCGCGGTGCGCGCGCGTCCAGTGCGGGTGTGGGTGCACCCAGTCCGGCTGTGGGCGCGCCCAGTCCGGCTGTGAGCTGAGGTGCCGCGTGGTGCGCTTGACACGAAAATCGAACATCCATTCTTATGGAAGTGCCGGCGAGGCGCTCGGCAGGCATTTCGCCACGGTTTCGACGGAGAAGTGCCCGAGTTATCCACAGGCCGGACGGGCGTCGGGGCGCATTGTCAGTGGCAGGCGTTAGCGTCTTTGACGTGAAGCGATCGACTCAAGCAAACCGGGTGGAACCCATGGCAGGAACCGACCGCGAGAAGGCCCTGGATGCCGCGCTCGCACAGATTGAACGGCAGTTCGGCAAGGGCGCGGTCATGCGCCTGGGCGAGCGGCCGAACGAGCCCATCGAGGTCATCCCCACCGGGTCGACCGCGCTCGACGTCGCCCTCGGCGTCGGTGGCCTGCCGCGCGGCCGCGTGGTGGAGGTGTACGGACCGGAGTCCTCCGGTAAGACCACGCTGACCCTGCACGCAGTGGCCAACGCGCAGAAGGCCGGCGGTCAGGTCGCCTTCGTGGACGCGGAGCACGCCCTCGACCCCGAGTACGCGAAGAAGCTCGGCGTCGACATCGACAACCTGATCCTCTCCCAGCCCGACAACGGCGAGCAGGCTCTGGAGATCGTGGACATGCTGGTCCGCTCCGGCGCCCTCGACCTCATCGTCATCGACTCCGTCGCCGCGCTCGTCCCGCGCGCGGAGATCGAGGGCGAGATGGGCGACAGCCACGTCGGTCTGCAGGCCCGACTGATGAGCCAGGCCCTGCGGAAGATCACCAGCGCGCTCAACCAGTCGAAGACCACCGCGATCTTCATCAACCAGCTCCGCGAGAAGATCGGCGTGATGTTCGGCTCCCCGGAGACCACGACCGGTGGCCGGGCGCTGAAGTTCTACGCCTCGGTGCGGCTCGACATCCGTCGCATCGAGACGCTGAAGGACGGCACCGACGCGGTCGGCAACCGCACCCGCGTCAAGGTCGTCAAGAACAAGGTCGCGCCGCCCTTCAAGCAGGCCGAGTTCGACATCCTCTACGGGCAGGGCATCAGCCGCGAGGGCGGTCTGATCGACATGGGCGTGGAGAACGGCTTCGTGCGCAAGGCCGGCGCCTGGTACACGTACGAGGGCGACCAGCTCGGCCAGGGCAAGGAGAACGCGCGCAACTTCCTGAAGGACAACCCCGACCTGGCCAACGAGATCGAGAAGAAGATCAAGGAGAAGCTGGGCGTCGGAGTCCGTCCCGAGGAGCCGGCCGCCGAGCCGGGCGCGGACGCCGCGGTCTCCGCCACCCCGGACGACGCCGCGAAGACGGTGCCCGCCCCGGCGGCGGCCAAGGCAGCCAAGCCCAAGGCCGCGACCGCCAAGAGCTGACCTGTGACGCGGCGAACCGACTGGTCCGAGTACGCCGCCTACCCGGACGCCCCGCAGGGGCGGGGGAGAGGCGGCGACGAGGGCTCCTCCGGTAGGGGCGGACCCGCCTCCGGAGGAGACGCGAGCCATGACGCGGACGGGGGGAACGACGGCTCGGCGCTGTACGGCATGGGTGACTCGGGCTGGTACGGCACAGGCGACTCGCATGACGCCAGAGGCTCGTACGGGGGATACGGCGGTCATGGCGACTCCGGCTACGGCTACGGCGACGAGTCGGGCCCGGTGCACGACGCCGGTGCCTCCGGTGGGGGCTCGCGCCGTGGTCGTGGTGGGACTCGGGGCTCGGACGGCTCACGTGGGCGTCGTCGACGCGGTCGTACAGAGCCGTCCGGTGAGGACGGAGGTGCCTCTTCCTCGTCGAGGGCCGAGGAGAGGACGCCCCCAGCGGACCCGGTGGAGCAGGCGCGGGCGATCTGTCTGCGCCTGCTCACCGGGACCCCGCGCACGCGGAAGCAACTCGCGGACGCCCTGCGCAAGCGGGAGATCCCGGACGAGGCCGCCGAGGAGGTGTTGTCGAGGTTCGAGGAGGTGGGCCTCATCAACGACAGCGCGTTCGCGGACGCCTGGGTGGAGTCCCGGCACCACGGCCGAGGGCTGGCGCGGCGCGCGCTCGCCCAGGAACTGCGTACCAAGGGCGTCGACTCCACGCTGATCGACGCGGCCGTCGGCCAGCTCGACTCGGAGCAGGAAGAGGCGACGGCGCGTGAACTCGTCGCTCGGAAGCTGCGTTCCACGCGCGGCCTCGATCGCGACAAGCGGCTGCGCCGCCTCGCGGGCATGCTCGCCCGCAAGGGCTATCCGGAGGGGATGGCACTGCGGGTGGTCCGACAGGCGCTGGAGGAAGAGGGCGAGGATACGGAGTTTCTGGGGGACGAAGGGTTCTGAGTCCCGTAGGAACCAGGGATGCGAACCTGGTGGAGACGAGGGGTTCCGATACCAGCAGAGGGGCTCGGAATCAGCGGCGGCTTGGAGCCCTTCGAAGGCCCGTGTCGGACACGGTGGACGCGCGGGGGCGGCCATCACGTCCGGGGGCCGGAGCCAGGGGGGTGCGACTCTACCTCCGGACAGAGCCCGGGATAGCGCCTCCAAACGGCGGCGCCTGCGGACAGCCCCTAAGCCTCCGCCCCACCCCTCGACTGAACCGGCAACCCTTGCCCCCGCCATGCCTGGAACCCGCCGACGAGATCCGTGGCCCGGTGCAGCCCCAGCCGCCGTAGCGACTCGACCGCCAGGCTCGACGCGTACCCCTCGTTGCAGAGCAACACGACCCGCAGGTCATGGCTTGTCGCCTCGGGGGTGCGATGGCTGCCTTGTGGATCGAGCCGCCACTCCAACTCGTTGCGCTCGATGACGAGGGCACCGGGGATCAGGCCGTCCCGCTCGCGCAGGGCGGCGTACCGGATGTCGACCAGCAGCGCCTCTCCGCCCTGGGCGGCCTCGTACGCCTCCCGAGGATTGATCCGCTCGTAGCCCGCGCGCACCCGCTCCAGCAACTCGTCGATGCCGAGGGGCCGCTCATCCGTACCGCCGACGCTCACGCTCACCTCACCCCCGCCCACAGACTGCTCACTCATGCCGTCGGTCTTCAACTCCCGCCCGTCAACCGGCCGTTCGTCGAAATCATGTAGCAAGGGTCCGCCCTCAATCCCGCTCACTGCCAGTCCTCCGGACGCTCCACCTGCTCAAGGCGCAGGATGGGCCCGCTGCGGCTGAAGCGGCGGATCTGAGGTAGGGGCGGGTGGTAGGCGTGAACGGAGATCGCGTGCAGGTCGGTGGATGCGTTGAGGACCTCGTGCACATGGTGTCGGCCGAAGGAGCGGCCCTTGCCGGCCGGCAGACGGCGGGACCGGTCCACGTCCTCCGCCAGTTCCAACGTCTTCCAGCCGTCGGCAGGCAGTCGGACGGCGAGCGAGTTCTCCTTGAGCTCACCGGCCGCCGTGACGAAGGCCCCGACCGACTCGGCGTGGTCGTGCCAGCCGGTGCCCGTCCCGGGCGGCCAGCCGATCAGCCATGCCTCACTGCCTCCGGGGCCTTCGAGCCGTACCCAGGTACGGCCCTCCGGATCGAGCGGGAGCGAGGTGATCAACTCAGCGTCGGCCGCGGTACGCCGTACGAAGTCGAGAAGGTCCGCCTGCGTCGGGGCGGTGGCGGGGGAGGAAGCCGACGCGGAGTTCGGTGTGGGGACCGGCTCGGACGCGGTATCGGCGGCAGGGGGGACAGACACGGGCACCGTCCTGAAGAGAGTTCGCGAAGAGCCCGCGACGGCACCGGCAGGGCACGGCACGCGCGGGAAGAGGAAGGGGGGATGCGAATTCAGCAGGACGGGCGACACACGCAGCCCGCATAGCGGACGAGGTCCATATGGACCCTCCGCCACAGGCGCACACAGGTGTCGGTCATGGTCGGGAGTACACCATGACGGCGCGAACCGGTCAACTCGCCGTCATCTGGTTCTCGCGGAGACGCCTCGGTGTGCATCCCGGGGAGCGATCGCGTCCTGTGACTGCGGCGCGGATGCGTCGCCGTGTCCGGTCTCTGGGGTGCGGAGCGCCGGCAAGGCCGTCGATGGAGCCGAGAGGGGGGCGAACGTGTGTACGCATGTTAGCTGGTTGCGGTGACTATGGCGTGACTTGAGCATGGGTGTACGTCAATCGCACATACGGTCTTGTCAGGGAAGCCGGGGATGACGGGCGGAGCGGTGGGATGAGGGTGATGACGTGCCGGTGCTGAAGGAGGGAGGGCATGCCCGGTATACGTACCGGCTGCGTGTGTCGTCGACCGCCCGCACACAACTGCGTGCGGAGTGGGACCGCTGTCGGTGGGTGTGGAACGAGTGCGTGGCCAAGTCCAAGGCCGTGCACGCGCACAACAAGGCCCACCCGGAGGACAAGCAGACCTGTGGCCCGGCTCAGCTCGACAGGATGCTGACCGAGGCCCGGCGGGCGACTCCGTGGCTGCGGTCCGGCGCCAGCGTTCCGCAGCAGCAGACCATCCGGGATTTCGGCACGTCGCGCGCGAAGGCGCACAAGGACATCAAGGAACGCCTGCCCCTCAGGCAGCGAGCTGGGATGCCTGGTTGGAAGAAGAAGTGCGAAGCGGACCCGACGCTCAACTACACCAAGCGTGGCTTCCGGCTCCAAGACGGGCGCCTGCACCTGGCCGGGAACATCGTCCTAACCGTGGTGTGGTCCCGCGAGTTGCCCGCCGCCCCGTCTTCCGTGCGCGTGTACCGGGACAGCGTCGGCCACTGGTACGCCTCGTTCGTCGTGCCCCCTGTAGCCCAGCTACTCCCCGCCACCGGCGCGGTGATCGGGATCGACTGGGGCGTGAAGGAGACCGCAACCACCACTTCGAATGCGCACGACCTTCCCCATGCCCAGCACGGGACGAAGGCCCGGCAGAAGTTGTCGAGGTACGACCGGATGATGGCCCGCCGCAAACCTGCGAAGGGGCAGACCGCCTCGAAGGGGTACAGCGAGGCGAAGAAGCTGCGGGCGAAGTCCTGTCAGAAGGTCGCCCGGCAGCGGCAGGACACCGGGCGCAAGTGGGCGAAGAAGGTTGTGCGCGACCACGACGTCATCGCGGTTGAGGACTTCCGCCCGAAGTTCCTCGCCAGGACGTCGATGGCACACAAGGCTGCCGATGCCGCCATCGGCGCCACCAAACAGGCACTGTTGGAGATGGGCCGCAAGCACGGGCGGGACGTCCGCCTCGTGAACCCCGCGCACACCACCATGGACTGCGCATCGTGCGGAGCGAGAACCAAGCACGCACTGCCGCTGTCCGAACGTACCTACACGTGCACCGCGTGCGGGCTCGTGTCCCCGAGGGACAAGAACTCCGCCCGTGTGATGCTCCTCCGGGCTGGTCTGGACCCGGTTGGTGTCGAGGGCGTAAGACTCCCCGGAGCGCTGCTCCGGGAGGCAGCCTGAGCCAGGAATCGACTCCCCTAGAGGGAGTCGAGCAGTCAAGATCCGGAGTACACCACGACGACGCATGGCAAGCAGCGGCAGTGCGAGCCGGTCAACTCACCGCCATGTCAGCGTGAGCCTGCACCCGCCCCGGCTTCCGCCTCCGCCTTGACCGGTCCCCCCAATGCCGCCTCGGCCGCCGTGTACAGGTCGGCGGGCCGCACACCGCTCAACGCCGTCACCAGGTGACCGTCGGGCCGGATCAACAGGACCGAATGCGCGGCCGCCCCCGGATAGCTCTCCGAGACCAGCAGCTCCGCGGGATACGGCAGCGCGGTCACGGCGGCCGCCAGCCGGGGCATGATCCCGGCGGTCGCCCAGTGCTTGCGCTCCCACACACCCGTGCCCGGCGCGATCAGCAGGACCAGCAGCGCACCGCGCCCGAGCCGGTCCCGCAGCTGGACGAACGAGCCGTCCTCCGCGGTGACCCGCACGTCAACGACCGGCGCACCGCGCGGGGTGTCCACCGGGACCTCGCCCTCCAGCTGCCCGGGCGCGAGCGGCGAGTCCGCGTACGACCCCGGCGCGCCGATCGAGCCCTGCCCCAGGTGGCCGTCCATCAGCAGCGCGTCATGGCCCCGGGTGGAGCCGGGAACCACGGCGCGCAGCCCTCCACCTCCGCGCAGCAGCGGAAGCGCCTGGTCTGCGGCGCGCAGCCGGCCGGCGACGACCGCGCGCCGCTCGGTCTGGTAGCTGTCGAGCAGCGCCTCGTGCGGCCCGTGGTGCCAGGCCGACGCCAGCTTCCAGGCGAGGTTGTCGGCGTCTCGCAGGCCCTCGTCGAGCCCGTGCGTGCCGAGCGTGCCGAGGCAGTGCGCCGCGTCCCCGGCGAGGAAGACGCGGCCCACGCGCCAGCGGCGCGCCAGGCGGTGGTGGACCGTGTGAACCCCGGTGTCGAGGAGTTCGTACGACGGTGTCGGCCCGTCGGACCAGCCGGTGAGCGTCTCGCTGATGTGCCCCACGAGCAGCTCGGGCGTGATCAGGTCCTTGCCCGGCGGCAGCAGCCAGTCCAGGCGCCACACGCCGTCCGGGAGCGGCCGTCCGGTGACCTCCCCGCCCGAGGGCCCGGACGCCCGCCACGGCGGCATCCGATGGAGCAATGCTCGGCCCTCCCAGGGAAGTTCCACGCGCAGCGCGGCCACGGCGTGTCGCTCGACCGCCGTCCGGCCGGGGAAGCGGATGTCCATGAGTTTGCGCACGGTGGAGCGCGGGCCGTCGCAGCCGATCACGTAGCTGCCGCGCCACCAGGTGCCCTTGGGGCCGCGGGTGTGGACGGTGACGCCCGAGGTTTCCTGCTCGATGGCGTCCAGGCGGCTGTCCACGGCGACCTTGACGAGCGGCTCGCCGACGAGGGCCGTGCGCAGGGCGCCGGTCAGGGCGTGCTGGGCGATGTGCAGGGGGGCGGGGTTGTGCGGGACGGAGGGGGTCGTGCCGCCCTCGGGTCCTTCCGCGACGTCGCCGAACGTGACCTCGCGCATCACCTGCTTGCGCCGCATCGACCGCCATCCGGCCCAGCGTGCCCCGGCCGCGCCGAGCGGCAGACCGGACAGGCGCTCGATGAGGGCGGTGGTGTCCTCGCGCAGGACGACGGTGCGCGCGAGGCGGGGTTCGTCCTTGCCGGGACCCTCGTCCAGGACGACGCAGGGGACGTCCTGACGGGCCAGCGCCAGGGCGAGCGTGAGCCCGACGGGCCCCGCTCCGACGATGATCACCGGGTCCATGGCGCGGCGCCCCCTGCCCGCAGCGGTGTCCCCAGGAACGCGAGTGAACAGAAAGTTGGAGCAGGGTGCACGATCACAGAACGTATGCAACCCATTGCCGGTGCTTGCGTCAAGTGACGGAGGGCAGTGGCGATCATGCCACTGCCCTCCGTGCGCTCAAGCGATGTGACCAGGGGTCAGATCGACCCTCCGGCACCAGTCCCGAAGGAGCCGCGCACGGCCGCCGGGTTCAGCTCATCCACTTCATCGGCGCTGAGCACCGCACCCGTGCCCTTCTTGCTGCGCCGCAGCCTCTTCTCCAGCCAGCTCGCGAAGCTGGTGAGGATGAAGTTGAGGACGATGTAGATGATCGCCACCACGACGAAGCTGGGGATGGGGTTGCCGTAGTTGGCCGCCAGGGTGCCGCGCGCGTTGAGCAGCTCGGTGAACCCGATCATCACGCCGCCCAGCGCGGTGTCCTTCACGATGACCACGAGCTGGCTGACGATGGCCGGCAGCATGGCCGTGACGGCCTGCGGCAGCAGGATGGTCCGCATCGTCTGGTTCTTGCGCAGGCCGATCGCCTTCGCGGCCTCAGACTGCCCCTTGGGCAGGGCGAGGATGCCGGCCCGCACGATCTCGGCGAGGACGGACGCGTTGTAGAGCACCAGGCCCGTGACGACCGCGTAGATCGGCCGCTGCTCCGTCGTGACGTTCGTCCAGCGGTCGTAGAACTCGTTCGCGAACAGCATCAGCAGCAGGACCGGGATCGCCCGGAAGAACTCGACCACCCAGGCAGCTGGAATCCGCACCGACAGGTGGTCGGAAAGGCGTGAGATGCCAAAGACCGCGCCCAGCGGAAGGGCAATCAGCATGGCGAGTGCCGCGGCCATGAGAGTGTCGGCGAGTCCCGGCAGCAGATACGTCGTCCAGGCGTTGGACTCCGTGAACGGTTTCCACAGGGCCCACTCCAGCTGGCCCTTTCCGTCCATGGCGTCCCAGACGAACCACACGAGCAGGGCGAGCAGGGCGAAGAAGACCACCGAGAGGACCACATTGCGCCGTTTGGCGCGAGGGCCCGGGGCGTCGTAGAGAACGGATGTCATCGCTTCACCGCCAGTCGCTTGCTCAGCCAGCCCATGAAGAGGCCGGTGGGCAGAGTCAGTACCACGAAACCGAAGGCGAAGATCGCGCCGATGAGCAGCGTCTGAGCCTCGTTCTCGATCATTCCCTTCATCAGGTAGGCGGCTTCGGCCACACCGATCGCGGCCGCCACTGTGGTGTTCTTGGTGAGAGCGATCAACACGTTGGCCAGCGGGCCGATGACCGAGCGGAAGGCCTGCGGCAGGATGATGAGCCGGAGGGTCTGAGCGAACGTCAGCCCGATGGCACGGGCTGCCTCTGCCTGGCCGAGCGGCACGGTGTTGATGCCGGAGCGAATCGCCTCGCAGACGAAGGCCGCGGTGTAGCCGACGAGACCGAGGATCGCCAGGCGGAAGCCCTGGACCTTGAAGTCGGTGGCGCCCAACGTCACGCCGAAGACATCGGCGAGGCCGAGCGAGGTGAAGATGATGATGACCGTCAGCGGGATGTTCCGGACGATGTTCACATAGGCCGTGCCGAACCCACGCATGAGCGGGACTGGGCTGACCCGCATCGCGGCCAGCAGAGTGCCCCAGATCAGGGAACCGAGGCCGGAGACGGCGGTGAGTTTCACCGTCATCCAGAAGGCACCCAACAGGGTTGGGTCTTTATAGTCAGAAAGAAAGTCGAACACGATCTCCCGCGCTTCCGGGTGGGTGGCGTTTGTGGATAGCGCGACGCGCCGCCGCCCTGATCGCGGTGGACGGCGGCGCGCCGGTCAGGCACTGCGCTACTCGACGATGACGCCGATCTTCGGCGCCGGCTCGTTCTTGTAGTTGGCCGGACCGAGGTTGTCGGCGACCGCCTTGTCCCAGGCCTTCGAGCTGACCATCTTCTCGAGGGCGGCGTTGACCTTGTTCACGGTTTCGGTGTCACCCTTCTTCACACCGATGCCGTAGTTCTCGTTGCTCAGCTTGAGGCCGGCGAGCTTGAACTTGCCCTTGTACTGCTCCTGCGCCGCGTAACCGGCGAGGATCGAGTCGTCCGTGGTCAGGGCGTCCACGGTGCCATTCTGCAGCGAGGAGATGCACTCCGAGTAGGTGCTGTTCTCCTTCAGGTTGGCCTCCGGGGCGAAGTCCTCCCTGACGTTCTGTGCCGAGGTGGAGCCGACCACCGAGCACAGGTTCTTGCCGTTGAGGTCGGTGGCCTCGGTGATGTCCGAGTCGGTCTTGACCAGCAGGTCCTGGTGGGCCAGCAGGTACGGGCCGGCGAAGTCGACCTTCTCCTTGCGCTCGTCGGTGATCGAGTAGGTCGCCGCGATGAGCTTCACGTCGCCACGGGCGAGCGCGTTCTCACGGTCGGCGCTCTTCGTCTCGACGAACTCGATCTGGTTGGGCTCGTAGCCGAGCTCCTTCGCGACATACGTGGCGACGTCGACGTCGAAGCCGGAGAAGGTGCCGTCGGGCTCCTTCAGGCCCAGACCGGGCTGGTCGTACTTGATGCCGATCTTGATCTTGTCGCCGCCCCCGGAGCCCGACCCACTGTCGCTGTCGCCGTCGCCACCACACGCGGTGGCGGTGAGAGCGAGGACGACTGCAGCGGCCGCCGCGGCGGAGACCTTGCGGAGCTTCATGGTGAACATCCTTTGCGTGGAGAACAGATGCGTGCCGTCAGAAGGCGGCGGTGACGCAGGTCGTCGGCTGCGAGACGCAGTCCGTCAGTAGTGCGGGAACTCGGTCCGTCAGCGGTGCAGGAACGCAGTCCGTCAGTGGTGCAGGATCTTGGACAGGAAGTCCTTCGCGCGGTCGCTGCGCGGGTTGCTGAAGAACTGGTCCGGAACAGCCTCCTCGACGATCTTGCCGTCCGCCATGAAAACCACACGGTTCGCGGCCGAACGGGCAAAGCCCATCTCATGGGTGACGACGATCATGGTCATGCCATCGCGGGCGAGCTGCTGCATGACCTCCAGGACCTCGTTGATCATCTCCGGGTCGAGAGCCGACGTCGGCTCGTCGAAGAGCATGACCTTGGGGTCCATTGCGAGTGCACGGGCGATGGCCACTCGCTGCTGCTGACCGCCGGACAGCTGCGCGGGGTACTTGTCGGCCTGGTTGGCCACCCCGACCCGATCGAGCAGCGCGCGGGCCTTCTCCTCGGCCTTCTTCTTTTCGGCCTTGCGGACCTTGATCTGGCCCAGCATCACGTTCTCGAGCACGGTCTTGTGCGCGAAGAGGTTGAAGGACTGGAAGACCATGCCGACGTCGGCGCGCAGCCGGGCCAGCTCCTTGCCCTCCGCGGGCAGCGGCTTTCCGTCGATGGCGATCGCACCCGAGTCGATCGTCTCGAGGCGGTTGATGGCGCGGCACAGGGTCGACTTCCCGGACCCGGAGGGTCCGATGACCACGACGACTTCACCGCGGGCGATCGTCAGATCGATGTCCTGGAGCACGTGCAACGCGCCGAAATGCTTGTTGACGCTCTTCAGGACGACCAGGTCGCCGGTCGCGGCCACATCTTCCTTGGCCACCGATACTTTGGTCATCGCTCTCAGGCTCCGTCCTCCTCGGTTTCGGAGGACAGTAATAACCGTACTCGACCTGCGTCTCTACATCTGAGGGGAATCTGAGCATCACGATCCGATAGCAATCGGACACATGTCGTAGCTCTGGCGACGCTCTGGCGACCAGCGCGCGTACCGGCTGGGTAACGGAAGCCGCCCGCACCCGGAACCCTCTTGACGGGGTCTGCGTCCATCAGCGTGACTCTCATGGTGCACGCGCGCGTGCGCACACACTGTGTATCTATCGGAATCGTACGGCCGGTGAACTGAGGGAGGCCGGGGTGAGACTCCTCCTCGTCGAGGACGACAACCATGTCGCTGCCGCGCTGTCCGCGGTCCTGGCGCGGCATGGTTTCGACGTCACGCACGCGCGCAGCGGCGAGGAGGCCCTTCAGGCGCTCGTCCCGGAGGGCAACGGCTTCGGTGTCGTCCTCCTCGATCTCGGCCTGCCCGACCAGGACGGATACGAGGTCTGCGGCAAGATCCGCAAGCGCACCAGCACCCCGGTGATCATGGTCACCGCGCGCTCCGACGTCCGCTCCCGCATCCACGGCCTCAACCTCGGGGCCGACGACTACGTCGTGAAGCCGTACGACACCGGGGAACTGCTCGCCCGGATCCATGCCGTCAGCCGGCGCACCGCGCCCGAGGACCCCGGGACGGGCGGCGAGGGCGTGCTGCGCCTCGGCTCGGTCCATATCGAGTTGCCCACCCGTCAGGTCAGCGTCGACGGTTCGGTCGTCCAGCTGACCCGCAAGGAGTTCGACCTGCTCGCCCTGCTCGCCCAGCGTCCCGGGGTGGTCTTCCGCAGGGAGCAGATCATCAGCGAAGTGTGGCGCACGAGCTGGGAGGGGACCGGGCGCACCCTTGAGGTGCATGTGGCGTCCCTGCGCGCCAAGCTGCGTATGCCGGCGCTGATCGAGACCGTACGCGGCGTCGGCTACCGGCTCGTCGCCCCGGCCTCGTAGCGGGCACGGGTGCGCACTCGACTCCTTCCGCTGCTCATCGTCCTGATGGCGGCCGTGCTGCTCGCGCTCGGCGTACCGCTCGGCATCAGCCTGGCCTCGGCCCAGCAGCAGGACGTGGTCGTCGACCGGATCGACGACACGGCGTACTTCGCGGCCATCGCCCGCCCCGCCGCCGACCCCGCCACCGGCTCCCGCGACGACCTGCGCATCCTGAGTCAGGAACTGGAGAGCTACTACGACGTCTACGGCATCCGGGCCGGCGTCTTCCTGCCCAACGACACGCCGCTCGCCAACGGGCCGACGACGTGGTTCCTGCCCGAGACCGGCGAGGTGCGCGACGCCTTCGAGGAGTCGCTGCTCAGCCGGCGCAGCCACGACCCCAAGCAGGTGTGGCCCTGGCAGCAGGGCCGCCTCGTCGTCGCCTCGCCGGTCATCCGGGACGGGGACGTCGTCGCCGTCGTCGTCACCGACTCGCCCACCGGGCAGATGCGCTCGCGGATCCTGCGCGGCTGGCTGATCATCGGCGCGGGGCTGACGGCCGCGATGCTGGTGGCCGTCGGTGCCGCCCTGAGGCTGACCGGCTGGGTGCTCAGGCCGGTGCGCGTGCTGGACGTGACCACGCACGAGATCGCGAGCGGTGCGCTGAAGTCACGGGTCGCGGTCGCCAGTGGTCCGCCGGAACTGAGGCGCCTGGCCCGGTCGTTCAATGAGATGGCGGACAACGTCGAGGACGTGCTGGAGCAGCAGCGCGCCTTCGTCGCCGATGCCTCGCACCAGCTGCGCAACCCGCTCGCGGCGCTGCTGCTGCGCATCGAGCTGCTCGCCTTCGAGCTCCCCGAGGGCAATGAAGAGATCGCCTCGGTGCAGGCCGAGGGCAAGCGCCTCGCGCAGGTCCTGGACGACCTGCTCGACCTCGCCCTGGCCGAACACACCGCGGCCGACCTCCGGCTGACCGATGTGGGCCAGCTGGCCGCCGAGCGCGTCGCGGCCTGGTCGCCGACCGCCGACGCCAAGGGCGTCCGGCTGGTCGGGAACTGCCCGCCCACCACCGCCTGGGCCGACCCGGTCGCACTGTCCAGCGCCCTGGACGCCGTGATCGACAACGCGGTCAAGTTCACGCCGAAGGACGAGCGCGTCGAGGTGACCGTCACCTCGAACGGCGGCATGTCCACGATCGAGGTGTCCGACAACGGCCCCGGCCTCAGCGACGAGGAGCTCGCCCGCATCGGCGACCGCTTCTGGCGCAGCGGCCGCCACCAGAACGTCAAGGGCTCGGGCCTGGGCCTGTCGATCTCCCGCGCGCTGCTCGCGGCGGGCGGCGGCTCGATCTCGTACGGCCGTCACGAGCCGCACGGGTTGCGGGTGACGGTGACCGTGCCGAGGTCGGGGCCGTCGGCGTAGGTGCCGGCCGCCGTTGTCCTCAGGGCTTGACCGAGCGGTAGTACCGCCGGGCCCCGTCGTGCAGCGTCAGCGGGTCGGTGTAGATCGCCGTGCGCAGGTCGACGAGCTGCGCCGAGTGGACGTGGGCGCCGATGCCGTCGCGGCTCTTGATCACCGTACGGGTGAGCCATTCGGTGAGGCGGGGGTCCATGTCCTCGCGGGTGATCAGCAGGTTGGAGACGGCGATCGTCGGCACCGTGTCGCCGTTCTGCACGGTCGGATACGCCGACTCCGGCACGTTGGTCGCGCGGTAGAAGTGCGCCGTGTCGCCCTGGGCGTGCACCTTGGCGACCAGGTCGGCGTCGATCGGCACGAACCGGAACGCGGAGGACTCGGCGATCTTCTGCAGCCCGTCCGTCGGCAGGCCGCCCGACCAGAAGAACGCGTCGAGCTCGTGCCCCAGCCGCTTGGGCCCGGTGTCGATGCCGTCGGCCCTGGGCGTGATGTCCTTCTCCGGGTCGATGCCGGCGGCTTCCAGCACGCGCGTGGCGATCAGCCGTACGCCGGAATTGGGCAGCCCTATGGCCACCCGCTTGCCCTTCAGATCCGCCACGGATCGGATGTCCGAGTCCGGCGGGACGACGAGCTGCACGTAGTCGTCGTACAGGCGGGCGACGCCGCGCAGCTGGTTGGTGACGGGCCGGCCGCCCATCTTGTACTTGTCCACCGCATCGGCGGCGGCGATCGTGAAGTCGGCCTTGCCGGTCGCCACGCGCGCGACGTTCTCCTGCGACCCTGCGCTCGTCAGCAGCTTCACCTTCAGCTGCGGCATGTCCTTGGCCAGCTCGCCCCGCAGGAGCTCGCCGTACTCCTGGTAGACCCCCGCGCGCGTGCCGGTGCTGAACGTGATCGTCCCGCTCGGCGGCTCCTCGCCCAGCGGCAGCAGCCACCACAGCAGCAACCCGAGGGTGACGACCCCGGCGGCCGCGGCCTGTACGGCCCGGTGCCTGCTGAAGCGGGTGAGTGCCTTGGACATGGCGGCGATCCTGCCAGCCGGGACGCGGTGCTGACCAGGGCCGGGGTCACATGGGGAGGGCGCCGGAGCCGGGCGCATCCGAGATCGGGACTGTCAGACCCGGCCACTACAGTCGCGGCATGAGTTCCTCTCCCGCTTCCTCCCCCGCCGACCTGGTCCGTGAATTCCACCGCGCCTTCGGGCTCGACACCCGCAGTACGCCGACGGAGGTCTCGCCGGAACTCGCCGCCCACCGGGGAGAGCTGCTCGCCGAGGAGGCCGCGGAGGTCGCCGAGGTCTCCGTCACCGGCCCGCTCGACCAGCTCGCGCACGAGCTGGCGGACGTCGTCTATGTCGCCTACGGCACGGCCCTGGTGCACGGCATCGACCTCGACGCCGTCCTGGCCGAGATCCACCGCTCGAACATGACCAAGCTGGGGCCCGACGGCCAGGTCGCCCGCCGCGCCGACGGCAAGGTCCTCAAGGGCAAGCACTACGAGGCACCGAACGTCTCGGGAGTCCTGCGCCGCCAGGGGTGGGCGACCGACGGGGTGTGAAGGGTCCTCGGCCGGCGGGGTCAGAGCAGGATGACCGTCTTGCCGCGCGAGCCACCGGCACGCGCGCGGGCCACGGCGGCCGGGGCGTCGGCCAGCGGGACCTCCGAGTCGATGGTGATGCGGAGCTTGCCCGCGTCGGCGAGCGCGGCGAGGGACTCCAGCTCCTTGCGGCTGGGGTCGTTGACGAGGTTGACGCCATGGATCTCACGGGCGGCCAGGGCGTCGGGGTCGGCGGCCCGGTTGGTGCTCACGAAGGTGCCGCCCGGCTTGAGCAGCCCCGCCAGCGAGTCGACGTCGCCACCGGGCACGGTGACGAGGTCGAGGATCGCGTCGATGCCGTCGGGGTGGGCGGCCAGGACCTGCTCGGCGGTGGGCGCGGCCGTGAAGTCGACGGTCTCGTCGGCACCGAGATCCCGGAGATGGCCGGCGATCTCGCCGGTGGCGGTGGCCAGCACCCTGGCCCCCTGGAGCGCGGCGAACTGGATCGCGGACTGGCCCACTCCGCCGGACGCGCCGTTGATCAGGATCACGTGCCCGGTGTCGAGGCGGGCGGCCTCGATGGCCTGGTAGGCGGTCACGCTGGCGGTGGGCAGCGC
Source organism: Streptomyces sp. NBC_01092 (assembly GCF_045039535.1). Classification (NCBI taxonomy): domain Bacteria; kingdom Bacillati; phylum Actinomycetota; class Actinomycetes; order Kitasatosporales; family Streptomycetaceae; genus Streptomyces; species Streptomyces sp. NBC_01092. Next base: position 7,796,552 of record NZ_CP108659.1, read on the forward strand.
CGCCGCTATGGGGAACGGCAGGTCATCGGGCATCCGGGCGATCGTGCCGTTCTCGGCGGCCAGGGCGTACTCCGCGTACGAGCCGCGGCCGTGCGCGAGGTTCATGAACTGGCCGTAGACGGTGTCGCCGGGCCGGAAGTGGATCACGCCGGGGCCGATGCGCTCGACCACGCCGGCGCCGTCCGAGCCCATGACGAGGGGGAAGTCGTGCTCGACCATGCCCTTGAGGGCTCCGTCGGCGACCTTCCAGTCGAAAGGGTTGAGCGCGGCGGCGTGCAGCCGGACCAGCAGCTCGCCCGGGCCCGGGTCCGGCACGGGCAGATCGGTGAGGAGCGGGTCGGCCCCGAAGTCGGTGATCGTGACGGCCTTCATCGCGGTGCCTTTCTCTCGGGCGCCGGGCGGGCGCCTGCGATGCGTGTCGTGGCGGGCGGGTCAGTCCTGGGCGGGCTCGTCCCAGACGACGCTCAGCTCGCGCCGCCGGCCGAAGCGTTCGAGGTGGCTGGCCACGACGTCCCGGATGGCGGTGAGCGCGGCGGCGTCGGGCGCGGTGACGCGGATCAGCAGGTGGTCGTCGAGGGGTTCGAGGACGACGTCGGTGTTCTGGAAGGTGAGGCGGTGGCCGCCGTCGGGGGTCTCCTCGACGGGGATCTTCCGGCCGAAGTGCGAGGCGAACTGTTTGGCGTAGCGCGGGGCGGCGTCGGTGGCGACGCGGGCGAGGGAGGAAGGCATGGCGGTACTCCGCTGGAGGTGAGGGCGGGGGCGGGGTCAGACGGCCAGCGCGGCCAGAGAGGACGGCTCGGGCAGCGTGATGGTGTGGTGGGTGTGCTGGACCTTGGCGTGCAGATAGCGGACGTTGCTGTCGGTGGCGAAGACGCCCGTCGGCCGTACGAAGCGCACGCGGACGCCCAGGTCGCGCAACTGCCCTGCCTTGTCGGGGTTGTTGGTGAGCAGGTCCAGCTCCTCGATGCCGAGGGCGGTGAGCATCTGGGCGGCGGCGGTGTAGTCGCGGCCGTCCTCGGGCAGGCCCAGCGCGGTGTTGGCCTCGTAGGTGTCCAGGCCGGCGTCCTGGAGGGCGTAGGCGTCCAGCTTGTTGTAGAGCCCGATGCCGCGGCCCTCCTGGCGGAGGTAGAGCAGGACGCCGCCGGTGGTCGCGATGCGCTCCACGGCCTCGCGCAGCTGCGGTCCGCAGTCGCAGCGCGCCGAGCCGAACACGTCCCCGGTCAGGCACTCGGAGTGCAGCCTCACCAGCGGCGCGGGCGATGCCGCGGGGTCGCCGAGGACCAGCGCCACGTGCTCCTTGCCGTCGGCCAGGCCGTGGAAGGTGACCGCGTCGACGGTGACCTCGTATCCGTCGGCGAAGCGGAGCGGGATGGTCACGCGGGTGCGTACGGAAGCGCCGGAGGAGCGGTTGTGACCTGCGGAAGGGGCGGCGTCCATGAGTACTCCTTCGAGGGCTGGACGAACCGGCAGGTTCAAATTTGAACCTCGATGCCTCGACGGTAGCGTGAAGTTTCAAGTTTTGAACATCCCGATGACTGTTGCGCCGGTCACATCGAAGTGCGCCGGTCACATCGAACGGCGATCCTCGGCCCCTGGTTCGAATTTGAACCATCGCGCTAACGTTGACGCATGGCCGAACCCCAGTGGTTGAACGAGGAAGAGCTGCGCGCCTGGTACGCCTTCGTGGCCGCCGGGTCGCTGGTCAATCGCCGTCTGGACCAGCAGCTCAAGGACGACGTGGGGATCACGCACCTCCAGTACGAGATCCTGGTGCGCCTGAACGCCGCCAAGGACCGCGAGATGCGCATGAGCGGCCTGGCCGACGCGCTCCTCAACTCCAAGAGCGGCCTGACCTACCAGATCACCCAGCTGGAGAAGGCCGGCCTGGTCACCCGCCGCTCATGCCCGAGCGATGTCCGCGCGGTCTACGCCGTCCTCACCGACGCCGGCCGCAGCATGCTGGAGCGGGCGGCCCCCGGCCACGTCGCACTCGTCCGCGAGCTGCTCATCGACGTCCTGACACCACAGCAGCTCGCGACCCTCGCCGACGGGCTGGGGGAGGTCGCCGAACGCATGCAGGAGAACGCGGACAAGGCGCCGCCGAGGACCACATACCCTTGAACGCATGACCAGCAGCAGTGACCGGAGCCCGGCAGTGGAAGCCCGAGGAAATCTCACCTATGAGGTTCGCACCTACGGGTGTCAGATGAACGTCCACGATTCCGAGCGATTGTCCGGGCTGCTCGAAGACGCCGGTTACGTGCGCGCGCCCGAGGGGTCGGACGGCGACGCGGACATCGTCGTCTTCAACACCTGCGCGGTCCGCGAGAACGCCGACAACAAGCTGTACGGCAACCTCGGCCACCTCGCCCCGAAGAAGGCGAGCCGCCCCGGCATGCAGATCGCGGTCGGCGGCTGTCTCGCGCAGAAGGACCGCGACACCATCGTGAAGCGGGCGCCCTGGGTGGACGTCGTCTTCGGCACGCACAACATCGGCAAGCTGCCGGTCCTGCTGGAGCGCGCGCGTGTGCAGGAAGAGGCGCAGGTCGAGATCGCCGAGTCGCTGGAGGCGTTCCCCTCCACGCTGCCGACGCGGCGCGAGAGCGCCTACGCGGCCTGGGTCTCGATCTCCGTCGGCTGCAACAACACCTGCACCTTCTGCATCGTCCCGGCCCTGCGCGGCAAGGAGAAGGACCGCCGCACAGGCGACATCCTCGCCGAGATCGAGGCCCTGGTCGCCGAGGGCGTCAGCGAGATCACGCTGCTCGGTCAGAACGTCAACGCCTACGGTTCCGACATCGGCGACCGCGAGGCGTTCAGCAAGCTGCTGCGGGCCTGCGGGAACATCGACGGCCTGGAGCGCGTCCGGTTCACCTCTCCGCACCCCCGTGACTTCACCGACGACGTGATCGCCGCGATGGCCGAGACGCCGAACGTGATGCCGCAGCTGCACATGCCGATGCAGTCCGGCTCGGACACGGTCCTGAAGGCGATGCGCCGCTCCTACCGGCAGGACCGTTACCTCGGGATCATCGAGAAGGTGCGCGCCGCCATGCCGGACGCCGCGATCTCGACCGACATCATCGTGGGCTTCCCCGGCGAGACCGAGGAGGACTTCGAGCAGACCATGCACGTCGTGCGTGAGGCCCGCTTCGCGAACGCCTTCACCTTCCAGTACTCCAAGCGCCCCGGCACCCCGGCCGCGACCATGGAGAACCAGATCCCCAAGAAGGTCGTCCAGGAGCGCTACGAGCGTCTCGTCGCCCTCCAGGAGGAGATCTCCTGGGAGGAGAACAAGAAGCAGGTCGGCCGCACGCTGGAGCTGATGGTCGCCGAGGGCGAGGGCCGCAAGGACGGCACCACTCACCGCCTGTCCGGCCGCGCCCCCGACAACCGCCTCGTCCACTTCACCAAGCCGGACCAGGAGGTCCGCCCCGGCGACGTGGTCACCGTCGAGATCACCTACGCCGCCCCGCACCACCTCCTCGCCGAGGGCGCCGCCCTCGACGTACGCCGCACGCGCGCGGGGGACGCCTGGGAGAAGCGCAACGCCGCCGAGGCCGCCCAGCCGGCCGGTGTCATGCTCGGCCTGCCGAGCATCGGCGTCCCCGAGCCGCTGCCGGCGGCGACGGGCGGCTGCGCGGCACACTGAGCGTGCGCGACAGGGGCGGGGCGAGCAGGAAAGGGGGGGCGGGGCATGCCGCGATGGGTCGTGATCGTGCAGTCCGGTTACGGCGACCAGTACCAGTGCGATGAGGCGGCCCGCTTCGAGGGAACCCTGGAACAGGCCCGCGCCCGCCTGTACGAGATCGCCTGCACCCACAAACACCGCAGCGGGCTGCGCCAGCAGCGGCGCGAGGTGTTCCGGGTCGGTGCCGGGGACGCGTACTACGCGCACGTCGAGGGACTGATGTCGACCCATCGCGTCCTGTTCCAACTGGCTGAACGGGTGTGGAGCACCGACCCGGAGCCGAACCCCTGGCAGTAGGCTCCCGATCATGCTTGCCGCCGCCGCAGTCTGCCCCTGTCCGCCGCTCCTCGTGCCCGACGTCTCAGCGGGCGCCGCGCCCGAGCTGGACGCCGCGCGTACCGCCTGCACGGATGCGCTCGGACTGCTCGCGGCGGCCCGGCCGGACCTGCTGGTGGTCGTCGGGCCCGGCGAGGAGCGCGACCACGGGGCGTACGTCGCGGGAGCGCTGGGGTCGTTCCGGGGCTTCGGCGTGGACGTCGACGTATGGCTGGGGCGGGCCGATGGTGACGCCCCCGTGCCCTCGGCACGCCGGCTTCCGACGTCGCTCGCCGTCGCCGCGTGGCTGCTCGGGCGGACCGAGTGGTCGGACGCCCCGATCGAGGGACTCGTCGTGGGGGAACCGCTGACGCCCGAGCGGTGTATCCAGATCGGGAGGGAAGTCGCCGTCCGGGCCGAGCGGGTGGCGCTGCTGGTGATGGGCGACGCCAGCGCCTGTCGCACGCTCAAGGCGCCCGGCTATCTGGACGACCGGGCGGCACCTTTCGACGCGTCCGTCGCGCGTGCCCTGGGCGAGGCGGACGTGGCAGCCCTCAAGACGCTGGACACCGAGCTCGCGCACGAGCTGATGGCCTCGGGGCGGGCGCCCTGGCAGGTCCTCGCCGGCGCCGCCGAGGAGGCGGGCCTGTCGGGCGCCCTGCTGTACGAGGACGCGCCGTACGGCGTGGGCTACCTGGTCGCGACCTGGTCGTAGACGCCGTTCGGGAGCCGCACCGGAAGGACAAACGGCGGACGGCCGGGAGCCGTGAAGCTCCGCGGCCGTCCGTCGATGTGCCGTTTCAGGTGGTCGGCGGGGGTGAGTCCGACGGCGGCCTGCTGTCGCCGGTCGCCGTGTCGTCGCCCTTGTGCGCGAGTCGGTCCATGGCGCCCTTGGCCTTGCCCGTGCCCGTGTGGATCTTGTCGCTGTACTTGCCCTTGGTCCGCTGGTCGACGGCCTTCGCGGCCCGCTCGATGCCGTGGTGGACCTTGCCCTCGTGCCGTTGCGCGAAGTCGGAGACCTTGCCCTTGGCCGGGGCGAGTTTGGCTTTCAAATTATCCTTCAGACCCATCGTTCACCTTCCCGCGCGGGGCAGTTACGTCCGGGCGCCCTCACCGGCCTCGCTGTCGGCGGCATCGTCGGCGGACTGCTGCTTGGGGATCTCGACCCCGTCCTCACCGTCGGCCTCGACGGACTCCGCCGCAGCCGCAGGAGCCGCCTCCGCAGCCTCGGTCTCGGCCTCAACCTTGGCCTCGGCCGACCCCGTCACCTCTGCCGCCGCTTCCTCCGCTGCCGGCTCGGCCGTTTGTGTGTCGGCCTGGGCCTCGACAGTTGACGCCTCCTCCGTGGTCTTCGACCGCCGGAAAAGCCGTGCGAAAACGCCCATATCCACTCCATACGTTACTAGTGCGGGTGAAATCCCGCGTCGTCCGGTGCGTCCGTTCGCGCCCCCGGATGGCCGCCTCCGTGAAACCGGCGGCGAAAACCTCGCAACACGCAACGACCCCGCGCGCGTGCCGTCACGTAACTCGTTCGAGACCACCGCGTGAGGTTTGCGAGACTGGGGCGGTGAGCAGTGCACCCCCCTCCCCGCGCGTCATCGCCGTAGTCGGACCCACCGCGGCCGGAAAGTCCGATCTGGGCGTCTTCCTGGCCCGGCAACTCGACGGCGAGGTCGTCAACGCCGACTCCATGCAGCTCTACCGAGGGATGGACATCGGCACCGCCAAGCTGACGCCCGAGGAGCGCGCGGGAGTCCCGCACCACCTCCTGGACATCTGGGACGTCACCGTCACGGCCTCCGTCGCCGAGTACCAGCGGCTCGCGCGTGAACGCATCGACGCGCTGCTCGCCGAGGGACGCTGGCCGATCCTGGTCGGCGGCTCGGGGCTGTATGTCCGCGGGGCCGTCGACAACCTGGAGTTCCCCGGCACCGATCCCGAGGTCAGGGCCCGGCTGGAGGAGGAGCTCGCGCTACGCGGCTCCGGGGCGCTGCACGCCCGCCTGGCCGCCGCCGACCCCGGGGCCGGACAGGCGATCCTGCCCAGCAACGGCCGTCGTATCGTCCGGGCCCTCGAAGTGATCGAGATCACCGGCCAGCCCTTCACGGCCAACCTCCCCGGCCATGACTCGGTCTACGACACCGTCCAGATCGGCGTCGACGTGGCGCGCCCCGAGCTGGACGAGCGGATCACGCGCCGGGTGGACCGGATGTGGGACGCCGGGCTCGTGGAGGAGGTCCGCGCACTGGAGGCGCAGGGGCTGCGCGAGGGGCGTACGGCCTCGCGCGCGCTCGGTTACCAGCAGGTGCTCACGGCGCTCGCCGGGGAGTGCACCCTCGAAGAGGCGCGGGCCGAGACCGTACGGGCCACCAAGCGCTTCGCGCGCCGCCAGGATTCATGGTTCAGGCGCGACCCGCGGGTGCACTGGCTCAGTGGGGCTGCGGCAGATCTCACAGAACTTCCGCATCTCGCACTGGCGTTGGTCGAACGACCGGTTACAGCCTGATCACGTGATGGCATCGGGACGCTCCGGCCGCCGTCCGGGCCTCCGGCGCCATGCCATCATCGAGCTTCGATCGACCAAGTGGAGTCCGAGTTGGGAGGGCGCGTGGCGATGGAGGCCGGCCCTCGCGACACCGCACAAGGCACCGAGAACGTCACCACTGACACGGGTGAGCGGAATCCGGACGGCGACCGTCCGATCCCGGACGGGCTCGACGAGACCGAGGTCGGCGTCACCGACGACGGTCCCGAGCCCGAGGAGATGTACGCCGGCGGCCCGGAGGTCGAGGTCGAGCTGCGCCCGCAGCGCCGACTGCGCATCTGGCAGCTCGCGCCCATCGTCGGCCTGGCCGCGGTCGGCTCCCTGATGTTCGCCTTCCCGCTGGCCTTCGACTTCGGAGACAGCGGCGCCGTGATCGCCATGCTGGGGCTCCTCATCTGCTCCTGCGCGGCCGGCTGGGGCATGATGGCCGCCCGCCGGGTCGGCTACACCTGGCCGGGGCTGCCGCAGCGGGGCGCCGGGCGCAGGCCGGACTGGCGGGTCGTGATCGGCTACGTCGTGGTGGTGGCCGCAGTCGTCGCCCTGGCCGTGTGGCGCGTGGCAAGGCTGCGCTGAGGCGTCCGCCAGGGGCGCGTGGCTGTGTCGACATGCGGCTTCGCCGCGTGGGCGTGATCAGCCCCATCCGACCCGCGCAGACCCACCGTCCCGCACCCTCCCTCTCCCTCGGCCCCACCGGCGGAGCGCTCCCGTACGATCGAGGAATGAGCACGCGGATCGCCTTCCTCAAGGGTCACGGCACGGAGAACGACTTCGTGATCGTCCCGGACCCGGAGAACGTCATCGACCTGCCCCCGGCCGCCGTCGCCGCCCTGTGCGACCGCCGCGCGGGCATCGGCGGTGACGGACTGCTGCACGTCGTGCGGTCCGCGGCCCACCCCGAGGCCAAGGACATGGCGGCCGAGGCCGAGTGGTTCATGGACTACCGCAACGGCGACGGCTCGGTCGCGGAAATGTGCGGCAACGGCGTACGCGTCTTCGCCCGCTACCTCCAGCGCACTGGTCACGCGACCGAGGGTGACCTCAAGATCGCCACCCGCGGCGGCGTGAAGAGCGTGCACATCGCCAAGGACGGTGAGGTCACCGTCGGCATGGGCAAGGCCCGCCTCCCCGAAGGCGACGTGACGGTCGGCGTCGGCGAGCGCAGCTGGCCCGCACGGAACGTGAACATGGGCAATCCGCACGCGGTCGCCTTCGTGGACGACCTCGAGCACGCCGGCGATCTGTACTCCCCGCCGCCGTTCAGCCCGGCCTCGGCCTACCCGGACGGGGTCAACGTCGAGTTCGTGGTCGACCGCGGCCCGCGCCATGTCGCCCTGCGCGTGCACGAGCGCGGCGCCGGAGAGACCCGGTCGTGCGGCACGGGCGCGTGTGCCGTCGCTGTGGCCACCGCGCGCCGGGACGGCGTCGACCCGTCGGTGACCGGTACCCCCGCGACGTACACCGTGGATGTGCCCGGCGGCGCCCTCGTGATCACCGAGCGGCCGGACGGCGAGATCGAGATGACCGGTCCCGCGGTGATCGTGGCCGAAGGTGAGCTCGATGCGGAGTGGCTGGAAACCATCGCTCGTTGAGTGTGCGGGGGCTGGGAAGCGCGGCCCTGAGGCGTCCATGGCTGGGGAGTAGGGGTTCTGACGCCCTGCAGGCGTTGGAAATCGCGAACCGCGGCTGGTCGCGTGGCGCAAAACCGTAAACCTGCAAACCCTCGCTCGAATGGGTGATCCGTTTCACGCTCGGCGAGAGGCGGTCAGTCGCACGTGATGGGCTCGGTAGCATCAAGCACCGGCCCGGACGGGGGACAAGTCACCATCCCCTGAGCCGTGTCCGCCATGGGGTACCCCGTCCGCCGGTCCACGTAGCCGGAGGTGCCCATGAGTGCGGAGGCCGCGAATTCCGCGACGCCAGGCCCGGTAGCAGGCGCTGTGCCGCCTGTCGTGCCGCGCAGGAAGACCCGCGCCCGCATCGATCTGCGCCGCCTCGGCCGGGCGGCGCTGCTCGGCCCCGCCTCACGCGACCGGCTGCCCGACGCGATCGGCCATGTCGGCGACGCCCATCGCGCACACCATCCCGACGCGGACCTCGAACCCCTGCGCCGCGCCTACGTGCTGGCGGAGTCCTCGCACCGCGGCCAGATGCGCAAGAGCGGTGAGCCGTACATCACACACCCCCTCGCGGTGACCCTGATCCTCGCCGAACTCGGTGCCGAGACCACGACCTTGACGGCGTCCTTGCTGCACGACACCGTCGAGGACACCGATGTGACGCTCGATCAGGTCGGTGAGGAGTTCGGCGCGGAGGTGCGCTTCCTCGTCGACGGCGTGACCAAGCTGGAGAAGGTCGACTACGGCGCCGCGGCCGAGCCCGAGACCTTCCGCAAGATGCTCGTCGCCACCGGCAACGACGTCCGCGTGATGTCGATCAAACTCGCCGACCGGCTGCACAACATGCGCACGCTCGGTGTGATGCGTCCCGAGAAACAGGCCCGCATCGCCAAGGTGACCCGGGACGTGCTCATTCCGCTCGCGGAGCGGCTCGGCGTGCAGGCGCTCAAGACGGAGCTGGAGGACCTGGTCTTCGCGATCCTGCATCCCGAGGAGTACGAGCACACACGGGAGTTGATCGTCGAGAACGCCTCCCGCGCGGACGATCCGCTCGCGGAGATGGCCGAGCAGATGCGCGGGGTCCTGCGCGAAGCCGACATCCCGGCCGAAGTTCTCATCCGGCCACGGCACTTCGTCTCCGTGCACCGCGTGTCCCGTAAGCGCGGGCGGCTGCGCGGGGCCGACTTCGGGCGGCTGCTGGTGCTGGTGAACGAGGACGCTGACTGCTACGGCGTGCTGGGCGAGCTGCACACCTGTATGACGCCCGTCGTCTCGGAGTTCAAGGACTTCATCGCGGTTCCCAAGTTCAACCTCTACCAGTCGCTGCACACCGCCGTCGCCCGTGAGGACGGTCAGGTCACCGAAGTCCTCATCCGTACCCACCAGATGCACAAGGCCGCCGAGGCCGGTGTCGTCGCGCTCGGCAATCCCTACACCCCCTCCGCCGAGGAGCAGGCCCTGGCCGGTGACGGCGAGCGCGCCGACCCCACGCGTCCCGGCTGGCTGTCGCGGCTCCTCGACTGGCAGGAGGCGGCCCCGGATCCGGACACCTTCTGGTCCACGCTGCGTGAGGACCTCGCCCAGGACCGCGAGATCACCGTCTTCCGACCCGACGGCGGCACGCTCGGGCTGCCCGAGGGCGCGACCTGTGTGGACGCCGCGTACGCGCAGTACGGGGAGGACGCGCACGCGTGCATCGGGGCGCGTGTCAACGGGCGGTTGGCGACGCTCAGCACGGTGCTGCGGGACGGCGACACCGTGCAGCTGCTCATGGGGCAGGACCCGGCCTCGGAGCCGTCCAGGGAGTGGCTGGAGCACGCCCACACGCCTGCCGCCCGGATCGCCATCCAGCGGTGGCTGGCCGCGCATCCCGCGCAGGGAGCCGTGGAGGCGAAGGACGCTCGGGTGGCCTTCCGGGGTGAGGCGGAGGGGCCCACGAGCTCGGCGGCCGCCGGGGAGGGGTCGGTCGTGCGGCAGGGAGGCCGGTCCGCCGCCAACGTTCTCGTCGACCGGGCCGGTGCGAGTGTGCGTCTCGCCGGCTGCTGTACGCCCGTGCCGCCCGATGAGGTCACCGGATTCTCCGTGCGCGGGGGAGTGGTGACGGTTCATCGCGTCGAGTGCGCCGCGGTGGCACGTATGAAGGGCGCGGGGCGCGCGGAGGTCGGCGTGCGCTGGGGGGACACCGCCGAGTGCCGGGTCACGCTGGTCGCCGAATCGTTCGTTCGCCCGCATCTCCTGGCCGACCTCACGGAAGCGATGGCTCAGGAGGGCGCCGAAATCGTCTCGGCGACGGTCGAGCCGCCGACCCAGCAGCGGGTGCGCCACACCTACACGGTCCAACTCCCGGACGCGGCCATGCTTCCGGGACTGATGCGGGCCATGCGGAACGTGGCCGGTGTGTACGACGTGACCAGGGCTCAGCCGCAGACGCAGGGGGCGTGAGGGCGCGGCCGCGCGACGCGCACCTGCCTTGCACAACCGCTCGGGCGTGCACCCACCTGATATACCCGTTCGAGTGTGGCGGGCGCGCGTCGTCGACGTCCTGTGCTTGTGCGCTGATAGCCCTGGTTCATGCTGCTCAACCCCCCCAACGAGGCTCAGCGCGCCCCGCGTTCCCGTCGGCGCCGCAAGGTGCCCGCGATGCTCGCCACCGCCGTCTCCCTCTGCCTGCTCGCCGCCGGCGCTCCCGCCACGCCCCTGGGCATCGGTGACCGTCTCTACCCGCAGCTGGGCAACCCCGGCTACGACGTGGCGTCGTACGATCTCGCCTTCACCTACCCCGGCGCCAACGACAAGCCCCTCCAGGCCGTCACCACCATCGACGCGTGGACGACCGAGGATCTGGAGCGGGTCAATCTGGACTTCGCCCACGGCAAGGTCGAGTCCGTGGAGGTCGACGGGGAGCCCGCGTCGTTCCGCAGCGCCGGTGAGGACCTGGTGGTCACGCCCGGGGAGACGCTGCCCGACGGCAGCTGGATGCGGATCACCGTGCGGCACACCAGCGACCCCGTCTACGGCAAGGAACGCGAGGGGGGCTGGGTGCGGACCGCGGACGGGCTGGCCATGGCCAACCAGGCCGACGCCGCGCACGTCGTGTTCCCGTGCAACGACCACCCCTCCGACAAGGCGCTGTTCACCATCCGGGTCACCGCGCCCAACGGCTACACCGCGGTCGCCAACGGCCTCCCGACCGACGTGGACCGCGCGGGCGGCTCGACGACCTGGACGTACCGGACACGGCACCCCATGGCCACCGAGCTCGCCCAGGTGTCCATCGGCCGCTCCAAGGTGGTGCACCGCAAGGGTCCGCACGGGCTGCCCGTGCGGGACGTCGTGGCCGCCGAGGACCGCGAGCGGCTCGAACCGTGGCTGAAGAAGACCCCCGGGCAGATCGCCTGGATGGAGAAGAAGGTCGGGCAGTACCCGTTCGAGACGTACGGCCTGCTCATGGCCCATGCCTCCACGGGCTTCGAGCTGGAGACACAGACGCTGTCCCTGTTCGAGCGGGAGCTCTTCACCCAGCCCGCCTTCCCGAAGTGGTACGTCGAGTCGATCATGGTGCATGAGTTGGCGCACCAGTGGTTCGGCGACAGCGTCAGCCCGCGCACCTGGTCCGATCTGTGGCTCAGCGAGGGGCACGCCACCTGGTACGAAGCCCTGTACGCGGCGGAGACGGCGGGCCGGCCGTTCGAGGCGCGGATGAAGGCCGCGTACGCCGCGTCCGACCGTTGGCGCGCGGCCGGCGGACCGCCCGCGGCGCCCAAGGCGCCCTCGCCGGGCAAGAAGAACGGGATCTTCCGGCCCAACGTCTACGACGGTGCGGCCCTGGTGCTCTACGCCCTGCGCCAGGAGATCGGCCGAGCGGCCTTCGAAAGTCTGGAACGCACCTGGGTGAGCCGTCACCGCGACGGTGCCGCCTCGACCGCGGACTTCGTCGCGCTGGCGGAGGAGGTCTCCGGACGCAACCTCGACGGGTTCCTGCAGGCCTGGCTGTACGGCGAGAAGACCCCGCCGATGCCCGGTCAGCCGGAGTGGAAGTCGGTGGACGCCACGAAGGCGGTCAAGAAGGCACCCACGAAGACGACCGGGAAGCCTGTCGGGAAGTCGACCGGGAAGTCAGCCGGGAAGTCGAGCGGGAAGTCGGCTGGGAAATCAGCGAGGAAATAAGGCGATGACGAGACGGGCCGTGCCGTGCGACCATCTTTTGGTCGGCGCGGCACGGCCCGCGGGGAATCTCCCGGGGCGCTCGTGCGTTGTGAGCATTGACGGACCAGGTTTCGAGGTGCCGCGGATGCGTTCCGCAGCGCCGCTGCCACCGCCGCCACCAGTGGATTCCCGATCGACGTAAGGACCCAATGACCTCCTCTTCTTCCTTTTCCCAGGACGCGCAGAGCTTCACGCAGACCTATGCCGACGGCCGCCGGGCCGATGCCCTGATGGAAGAGGACGTCGCCTGGAGCCACGAGATCGACGGAGAGCGGGACGGCCATCAGTTCGACCGCTCCGAGCGTGCGGCTCTGCGCCGTGTGGCGGGCCTCTCCACCGAGCTCGAGGACGTCACCGAGGTCGAGTACCGCCAGCTCCGTCTGGAGCGGGTCGTGCTCGTCGGTGTCTGGACCTCGGGGACCTCGCAGGACGCGGAGAACTCGCTGGCGGAGCTCGCCGCCCTCGCGGAGACCGCGGGCGCTCTCGTGCTCGACGGCGTGATCCAGCGCCGCGACAAGCCCGACGCGGCCACCTACATCGGCTCCGGCAAGGCCGACGAGCTCAGGGACATCGTCCTGGAGTCCGGCGCCGACACCGTCATCTGCGACGGTGAGCTCAGCCCGGGCCAGCTCATCCACCTCGAGGACGTCGTCAAGGTCAAGGTCATCGACCGTACGGCGCTGATCCTCGACATCTTCGCCCAGCACGCCAAGTCCCGAGAGGGCAAGGCGCAGGTCGCGCTCGCGCAGATGCAGTACATGCTGCCGAGGCTGCGAGGCTGGGGTCAGTCGCTGTCCCGGCAGATGGGCGGCGGCAAGGGCGGCGGCCTCGCCACCCGTGGTCCCGGTGAGACCAAGATCGAGACGGACCGGCGGCGGATCCGCGAGAAGATGGCGAAGATGCGCCGGGAGATCGCGGACATGAAGACCGGCCGCGAGATCAAGCGCCAGGAGCGCAAGCGCCACAAGGTGCCCTCGGTCGCCATCGCGGGCTACACGAACGCCGGCAAGTCCTCCCTGCTCAACCGCCTCACCGGCGCGGGGGTGCTGGTCGAGAACGCCCTGTTCGCGACCCTGGACCCGACCGTGCGCCGGGCCGAGACGCCGAGCGGCCGTCTGTACACGCTGGCCGACACCGTCGGTTTCGTCCGGCACCTGCCGCACCACCTGGTCGAGGCGTTCCGCTCCACCATGGAGGAGGTCGGCGAGTCCGACCTGATCCTGCACGTGGTGGACGGCTCGCACCCGAACCCGGAGGAGCAGCTGGCCGCCGTGCGCGAGGTGATCCGGGACGTCGGCGCGATCGCCGTACCGGAGGTCGTCGTGATCAACAAGGCGGACGCGGCCGACCCGCTGACGCTTCAGCGGCTGATGCGGATCGAGCCGCGCTCCATCGCGGTCTCCGCCCGCACCGGCCAGGGCATCGCCGAGCTGCGCGCCCTGATCGACAACGAGCTGCCGCGGCCGTCCGTCGAGATCGAGGCGCTGGTGCCGTACACCCACGGCAAGCTGGTCGCCCGCGCCCACACCGAGGGCGAGGTGATCTCCGAGGAGCACACCCCGGAGGGCACGCTGCTCAAGGTGCGGGTGCACGAGGAGCTGGCGGCGGATCTCGCGCCGTACGTTCCGACGCCGACCGCCTGAGGCGTCGTATGCCGGCTGCCTGAGCCGTCGTATGCCGACTGCTTAGGGCGTCGTAGAACTGCTGAAGGCCCGCTCCCTGTCGCAGGGGAGCGGGCCTTCCGTGCTGTCTGCGCGCGGTGGTCAGCGGCCGCCGTACGTCTTGCTCATGTACTGGTACACCGACTCGGCACCCGTGCCCAGCTGTGGGCCTGCCAGCCAGGTGTTGTCCTCCGGGCCGATCGACGTGTTGGACACGAGCGTGGTGTTGCCGTTCAGCACCCGGAACCAGCCGCCGCCCGACGAACCGCCGGTCATGGTGCAGCCGATGCGGTACATCGTCGGCAGGGCCGGGCTCAGCGAGAGACGGCCCGGTCGGTCGGCGCACTTGAACATCTGCAGGCCGTTGAACGGCGGCGCCGCCGGGTAGCCCCAGGCGCCCATCGTGGCTACCTCCGTCGCGGACGGGGCGGAGAAGTCGACGTCCAGCGCGCCGGTGGTCTCCTCCAGGGACTTCGCGCCGGCCTCCGGCTGCACATGCAGCACCGAGTAGTCGTACGCGGCACCCGCGCCGCCCGTCTCCGAGCCGCCCTGGATCCACTCGTTCGAGGTCGAGACCCAGTCGGCCCACCAGTTGCCGTAGGGCGCGATCTCGGTGGGCGTGGCGTTGCCCAGCTCCGCCTGGGACTTGCCGAGGTCGTTGTAGGCCGGGACGAAGGCGATGTTGCGGTACCAGCCGCCGCCCTGGCCGGCGTGCACACAGTGGCCGGCCGTCCAGACGAGGTTGGACTTGCCGGGGTGGTTGACGTCCTTGACGACCGTGCCGGAGCAGACCGCCGGGCCGTCGGGGGTGTCGAAGAAGACCTTGCCGACGGGCGCGGCGTTCTCGTGGTACGGCGTCTTCTCGGCCGTGGCCTGGACGGGCGCCGGCTCCGGGTCGCTCACGCCCTGGTCGGCCGAGGCGTCCTGCGTGGTGACCGTCTTGTTGGCCTCCTTCGCGGACTGCATCCGGTCAGGCTTCCACAGGCCCTCGATGACCGGGTTGACGAAGTCCTTGGCCTCGCTGAGCCACTTGTCCTTGTCCCAGTCCTTCCAGGCGCCGTCCTTCCACTTGTCGAGGTCGATCCCGTGTTCTTTGAGCTTGTCCGCGATCTCGGCCGGGATCTGGATCTTGCCGTCGCCGGCCTCCGCGGCCTCCGCGGCCTCCGCGGCCTTCGAGGCGGCGGCGTCGGCCCGGGCGCCGGCCGAGTCGGCCGCGCCGTCACAGGCGGTCGCGGTCAGCGCCAGCGCGGCGAAGAGGCCGGTGGCGGCGGTGAGGCCGAAGCGCCGCCTGCGGCATGGAGTTGCGGGCGTAGGTGTGGAACGCATGGTGCGGAAACCCCCGTTGAAGCGTGCTGCTGCTTGGCACCTTGATGGCATGTGCGCGGCGCGCGGGGGCATCCATGGCGGGGCCGGGTGCGGCCTCTCCCGTGCGGCCCCTCGGACGCGACAACCCACTATGCCCGTGGAGTTGAGAGCGAACGGCGGTGAGGCGGTGAAGGTTTCTCCCCACCGTCCCACCGCCGTCGGTGCTGTCAACTCCGGGCTTTGGTGATCGTCACTGAGTGGCGAACTTCTCGCCCATCCCGTCGAAGACCGCCTTGGCCTCCTTGCCCAGCCGCGGACCGGCCAGCCAGCCCGAATCCACCGGACCGATGGAGGTGTTGGACACGAGCGCGGGCTTGCCGTCCGAGCCCGCCGCGATCCAGCCACCACCGGACGAACCGCCGGTCATGGTGCAGCCGATGCGGTACATGGTCGGGTCCGACGCGGTGAGCGACAGCCGGCCGGGCTTGTCCTCGCACTGGTACAGCTTCTCGCCGTCGAACGGCGCCGCGGCCGGGTAGCCGACCGCCTTCATGCTCTCCACGTCCGGGACGGCCGGCGCGTTGAACTCCACCGGGAGGGCCGAACCGACCATCTCCTCCAGGGACTTGCCGTCGCCGCCGGCCTCCGGCTTCACATGCAGCACGGCGAAGTCGTACGGCGCGCCGTCCCCGCCCGTCGGACCGCCCTGCTTGATCCACTGGTCCGAGGTCTGCACCCAGTCGGCCCACCAGACGCCGTAGGGGGCGACCTGCTCCCTGGTGGCGCCCTTCATCGCGGCCGCCCCCATGGCCTTGTCGTTGTACGACGGGACAAACGCGATGTTGCGGTACCAGCCGCCGCTCTTGCCGGCGTGCACGCAGTGGCCGGCCGTCCACACCATGTTGGACTTGCCGGGGTTGGCCGGGTCCTTTACGACCGTCGCCGAGCAGACCATCGTGCCTTCGGGGGAGTCGAAGAACACCTTGCCCGCCTCGGGGGCGTTGGCGTGGTACGTGGGCGACACGGCCTGCGCGTCCACCGGCTGCGGCGTCGGGTCGGTCACGCCCTGGTCACCGGCGAGGTCGCTTTCGTCGACGCCCCGGTCCGGATCCTCCGCCTCACGCATGCGGTCCGGGTCCCACAGGCCCTCGATGATCGGGTTGATGTAGTCCTTCGCCTCGCGCAGCCAGTCGTCGCGGTCCCAGTTCTTCCAGGCGCCGTCCTTCCACTTGTCGAGGTCGATCCCGTGTTCCTTGAGCTTGTCCTTGATGTCGTCCGGGATCGTGATCTCGCCCTCGCCCCCGGCCGCGGCGGACGCACTGGCCTCGCCGCCCGCCTCGGCGTCGCCCGAGTCGCAGGCGGTGACGGTGAGCGCCAGCGCCGCGGCGAGCGCGACCAGGGGCAGCGGGGAGGTTCTGCGGCGCGCGCTCCTCCCCCGACGGGCGGTGAACGACGGCCGTATCGATCGCATGATCTGTCTCCCCCTGAGGTGACGTGTGTGGTGCCGCGGCCGTGAGGCTTGCTGGTCGCTCGCTGGTCCGGCGTGCTGTCACGGCGCGTTGGGACGGCACCACACACTATGCGCTCGCTGTGGGGGAGTTCCGACGGAACGGCAACGGTTTCGCTACGGGGCGTCTGAACTGGCAACTTGTGTGAGGGGACGCCGAATCGGGGGCTTGGGGGACGGGATTGCGGCTGTCACGGAGTCACGGAGTTACGGATTCACGGGGCGCCGCAGTCGTGGCTCGGCGTCGTAGTCGGAGCCGGTCGCCATTCCGCATTCCGCGTCGCTCGCGCGCGGGCACGGCTCACCTCATCCGGTGCGCGCCCCCGATGAGGATGCGGACGGCCCGCGTCGCTGCTGTGCCGTCCGGTGGCGGAAGACGTGGCGGTATGTCTGCGGTGAGACGCCGGTGAGCCGGCCGAAGTGGTAGCGGAGGTTGGTCGCGCTGCCGAAGCCGGTG
The DNA here is from genome assembly GCF_045039535.1 of Streptomyces sp. NBC_01092. Taxonomy (NCBI): domain Bacteria; kingdom Bacillati; phylum Actinomycetota; class Actinomycetes; order Kitasatosporales; family Streptomycetaceae; genus Streptomyces; species Streptomyces sp. NBC_01092. Next base: position 7,813,855 of record NZ_CP108659.1, read on the forward strand.
CGTTGCGCGACGCTCTCGACGGCGTCGTCGGTCGTCTCCAGCAACTCCTGGGCGAGCCGGACGCGTTCCTGGAGGATCCACTGCAGGGGCGTCGTGCCGAGGGCCTCACGGAACCGGCGGGCGAAGGTGCGCTCGCTCAGTGCCGCCTCGCGGGCGAGCTGCGGCACCGTCAGCTGCTCGTGCAGATGGTGGCGGGCCCACTCCAGAACGGGCGCGAGGGTGTCGCTCGTCCTGCGCACCCGGACCGGCGGCCGCGCGTACTGGGCTTGGCCGCCCTCGCGGTGCGGCGGTACGACCATGCGCCGGGCCACCTCGTTGGCCACCGCGGAGCCGAAGTCCTGACGGACCAGGTGAAGGCAGAGGTCGATGCCGGATCCGGTGCCGGCCGAGGTGAGGATCGTGCCGTCCTCGATGTAGAGGGACGTCGGGTCGAACTCGACATCGGGGAAACGGTGGCTGAAGTCCATCGCGTGCATCCAGTGCGCCGTCGCCCGCCGCCCGTCGAGCAGCCCCGCCGCGGCCAGCACATAGACGCCGGAGCAGATGGACACGATGCGCCGGCCCAGCTCATGGGCCCTGCGTACGGCTTGCAGCAGCTCGGCGGGGGGATCGAGCTGCACGGCCCGCGGACACGCGGCCACGACCACCGTGTCGGCCTCGGCCAGCTGGTCAAGGCCGTGCGAGGTGGGCACGACGAGTCCGGTCGCCGTACGCAGCGGGCCGGGCTGCGCCGCAGTCAGCCGCATCTCGTACCAGGGGTCGACCAGGTCGCTGCGGTCGATGCCGAACACCTCGCACGGAACGGCGAGTTCGAACGTCGGGGCACCGTCGGTCACGGCGACGGCCACAACATGTCGCTCCATGGCAGAAATTTAGCGCACCATGTCATTTCTGCCGCTTGTGCCCGCTGATCACGCTCGGGAACCCTTTCTTCTCATGGGCTCCGAGACGATCGAAACGAAGGCGAGCCGGCCGACGGGCCGCCTCACCGCAGTCCAGGGCACGGCGATGTACGTGGGCGCGGTCCTCGGCACCGGCGTCATCGCCCTGCCCGCACTCGCCGCCGAGGCCGCCGGCCCCGCCTCGCTGCTCGCGTGGCTCGCGCTCGTGCTGCTGTCGGCCCCGCTGGCGGCGACCTTCGCGGCACTGGGCGCACGGCACCCGGACGCCGGCGGGGTGTCCCACTACGCACGCCTGGCGTTCGGCGACCGCACGGCCGCCGTGGTCGGCTGGTGCTTCTACCTCGCGGTCCCTCCGGGAGCGAGCGCGGCGGCCCTGTTCGGCGGCGCCTACGTGTCCGCGGCGCTCGGCGGCGGACGCACCACCACCACGGTGACGGCGGTCGGGCTGATGATCGTCGTCACCGCTTCCAACGCGGTGGGCGTGCGCGTGACCGGACGGTTCCAATTCGCCCTGGCCGGGCTGCTCGTCGCGTTGCTGCTGGTGGCGGTGGCTCTGTCGCTGCCGCACGCGAGCGCCGACAACCTGCGGCCCTTCGCACCGCACGGCTGGACGGCGATCGCGCCCGCCGCGGCCCTGCTGGTGTGGAGCTTCGCCGGCTGGGAGGCGATCACCCACCTTGCGGGCGAGTTCCGCACCCCGAGCCGTGACCTGCCGCGGGCGACGACCGCCGCGGTCGTGATCGTCGGCGTGCTGTACCTGGCGGTGGCCTTCGCGGTCATCGCCGTGCTCGGGCCCGATGCCGCCCGGGCCAAAGCGCCGCTCGGCGAACTCATGGCCCAGGGGATCGGCGGCAACGCCCGCCTGCTCGCCGCGGTCGCGGCACTCCTGCTCACCCTCGGCGCGATGAACGCCTACTTCGCGGGCGCCGCCAAGCTCGGCGCCGCGCTCGGCCGGGACGGGGCGCTGCCGGCCTGGCTCACCCGCGGCAGCACGGCCGGCGAAGTGCCGCGCCGCAGCCTCAGCGTCGTCTCGTCGCTCGCTCTGCTGTCGCTGGGCGCCGTGACCCTGGCCGACGTGGGGGCCCGCCCGTTGGTGCTCCTGACGACGGGCTCGTTCGTGACGGTGTACGCGGTCGGTGTGGCCGCCGCCCTGCGGCTGCTGCCGAAGCGGGGCAAGGCCCGTGCGTCCGCGAACGTCGCCCTCGTGGCCGTGGTGATCATGCTGCTCATGTCGGGCCGGTACCTCCTGTGGCCCCTCGCGGTCACCGGCGCCGCCCTGCTCTACCTCAGGCTCGGCGACCGACGCGCCGACCGGGCGGCATCCGTCGCGCCGGCACCGGACGGCCTGCCTCCGGCTGTGGTCGCCGCCCCCTCGGTCGAGGCGTCCTCGGACGTCACGGAGAGAAACTCGTGACCGACAGACCTTTGACCAGCGTGCTCGTGGGGTCCTACGCGCCCGATCTGGAGCGGCTCCGGGCTGCCCGTCAATTTCTTCCGCCCTGCCATCGATGGTGCGGAGTTCACGCTCTCTCGTGGATGGGCTCACGGGGGCGTGACGGCATGCGGCGCTTGGCAGTGGGCTGTCCGGACCAGGGCCGTCCGGAGCCAGGATGGTCGGCGCCGGTTCGGGCCAACGCCGTATCGATCTGAGGTGTCGACGCCGCACGGGGGGTGATGACATCGCATCAGGCTGCCCATGCGGGAATGGGTGACCTTATTCGCGCAGCCTATGAACTCCGCGCTACCTCGCGGGACGGCGGGGCGCTGTCGCCGCTGAACTCGCCGGGGCGGCGGGCGACCCGCCGTCCGCAACCCCAATGGCCGCGAGGCGACCCGGTCGCGGCGGCGACGCTCGGAGCGGAACCGCCTCCGCGACAACCGCACAGCCGCCGAACCGTGCACATCGGGCGCCCCAACGACCGCGGTTGTGCCCTGACCGCCGACGGTTTCGACTCGGCAATGATCTCGAAGCAACCCGTAACCCGGTGACCGGTCCGGGGTTGGTAGCCGTGGGGGGCCTGCCGTCCGTGAGCGGCCCCCTGTGCCCAGTTCCCCGGAGTTTCGAGTGGACACTCGCGGGGCTTCGTATGTCGGGTCGGGCGAGGATGCGAAACACCTGCTCGCCCCTGGACAGCGGGAGGACAGGGAGCCATGGCCGTGACCGAATCTGTGCGCGAGGGTACGTCCGAGTCGGCGGGGGTGGGCGCCGTACACGAGGGGATCCTGCGACGGCAGTCGGCCCGCGAGTCGGCGGCGCGAACCTACGCCCGTGCCCTGCCCATCGTGCCGGTGCGTGCACGTGGGCTGACCATCGAGGGCGCGGACGGCAGCCGCTACCTGGACTGCCTCTCCGGCGCCGGGACGCTGGCGCTCGGACACAACCATCCAGTGGTCCTGGAAGCCATCCGCAAGGTCCTCGACTCGGGTGCGCCCTTGCACGTCCTCGACCTGGCGACGCCCGTCAAGGACGCCTTCATCACCGAGCTGTTCCGCACCCTGCCACCCGGCCTCGCCGACAACGCTCGCGTGCAGTTCTGCGGACCGGCCGGCACCGACGCCGTGGAGGCCGCCTTCAAGCTCGTCCGGGCCGCGACGGGACGCACCGGCATCCTCGCCTTCAGCGGCGCCTACCACGGGATGACCGCAGGCGCGCTCGAGGCATCCGGGGGCGCCTTCGACGTACGGGTCGCGCGCCTGCCCTACCCGCAGGACTACCGCTGCCCCTTCGGCGTCGGTGGCGAACACGGCGCCGAACTCGCCGCCCGCTGGACCGAGTCCGTCCTCGACGACCCCAAGTCGGGCGTCCGCCGCCCCGCCGGGATGATCCTCGAACCCGTCCAGGGCGAGGGCGGAGTGATCCCAGCCCCGGACGAGTGGATGAGGCGCATGCGGCAGATCACGGCCGACCGGTCCATTCCCCTGATCGCCGACGAGGTCCAGACGGGAGTCGGGCGCACCGGCTCCTTCTGGGCGGTGGAGCACAGCGGCGTCACCCCCGACGTGATGGTCCTCTCCAAGGCCATCGGAGGCAGCCTGCCCCTGGCCGTCATCGTCTACCGCGACGACCTCGACGCCTGGCAGCCCGGCGCCCACGCCGGCACCTTCCGCGGCAACCAACTCGCCATGGCCGCCGGCATGGCAACCCTCGCCTACGTCCGCGAGAACCGCCTCGCCGAGCGCGCGGCCGACCTGGGCACGCGGATGCTGCACCAACTCCGCGGCCTCGCCGCAGAGTTCGATTGCATGGGGGATGTGCGCGGGAGGGGGTTGATGATCGGGGTCGAGGTGGTGGAGCCAGAGGCCGAACCCGAGCGTGACGTGGAGCGGGCGGCGGCTCTGGCGGGTGAGGGCGAGAGGCTTGCCGCTCCGGACTGGCGTGGAGGAGCGGTTGACCAGGCGATGCCGGGCGCTTCGGCTGATCCCGGGCGGGCTGGGGGCCTCATGGACCTCGACCCTGTCCACACTGCGGGCGGTTCGCCGGCCGGCGTCGCCCACGTCGGCCGGACGGCAGGGACCGCACCGACGGCAGCGACGTCGATGCAAGGCCCGGATCGCCACCCTCGTCCTGCCGCCCCCGAACTCGCGGCCGCCATCCAGCGCGAGTGCCTGCGACGCGGCCTGATCATCGAACTCGGCGGCCGCCACTCCAGCGTCGTACGGCTCCTCCCACCCCTGACCATCAGCGACGAGCAGGCGACCGCGGTACTCGACCGACTCGCCGACGCGGTGGACGCGGTATCCCGCGGCCAGATCGGTCACGGCCGGTTGCAACGCCCGAACGCAGGACAGCGCCGACATGTCGACCTGGCCGGCGGCGCGGACCGGGCTGACGTCGCGGACCGAGCCGATCGCGCTGATCGGGCCGGCCAGGCCGACCGGGCGGGATAGCGCGCCCGTCGTCGTGGGCGCGTCGGCGCGTACACCGATCTGTTCTCTCGCGCCGTCGCCTGTCAGCTCCGCCTGCCTCTGACGACCGCTCGCTACAAAGCGAAGCATCACGCCCCTCGCAACCTCGCCTCCAACTGAGACACCCCCTCCACCCGTACCTCCGGAACGCGGCTCTCCAGTCCGCGCCCCCCACGCACAGCGCACCCAGCCGCTGTCGGCGCGCGAGTCAGGACCACCGCAAGAGGACCATCGCAAGAGGACCAGCTTTGAACAGCACCCCCACAACTGCCGTCCGCCGTCCCGCCGCCCCGCCGCGAGGAGACGCCCCGCAGACAGGAGACGCGCCGCAGGACCCTGCGTCGGTTGATGGAGCCGCTCCCGTGCAGGCACCGTCCCGCACGCAGACGCAAGCAGGCGCCCCACCCATCGAGCGGCTGTACGGCGCCTCCTCCGACCTCCTGGAGCACCCCGACCCGCACACCGCAGCCCAGGCCGCCGCCGTGGAGAACCTGATCCGCTGCTGGGTACGCGAGACGAACGTCCCGCCACCCGACGACGGAATCCTCCGCATCCCGCTGCCTGCCACAGGCACGGCCCTGCTTACCCCGGTCCACTACTGGTCCCCGACGGGATGGCACCGCTTCGGCCTCCCACACCTGGCCGACGCCCCGAACCAGTCCCCGCCGATCGACGCAGTCACCCTCGCCGCGCTCCTCACCAGGGAGACGCTGCCCTCTCACTCCGAGTCCACCGTCTGCGACTCCACCACCTCCCTCGCCTCAATCGACGCTCCCGCTCCATCCATCTCGGTGCCCGACGGCGTGCCCCGGGTCTCCTCCTCCGCATCGACACCCACAGCCCTCGCAATCCCCCCGACATCCGCCGCCACCGACCTCGTCGCCCGCGTAGCCGACTCCACCCAGCGAACCGTCACCTTCATCAGGGATCGCCGGGACAACCCGGCCAACAGCCCCGACCTGTTCCTCGCAGCCGAGCAAGCGCTCCTGCTCGGACACCCGCACCACCCGACGCCGAAGAGTCGCGAAGGCCTCTCCGAGACTGAAGCCCGCCTGTACTCACCCGAGTTGCGCGGCTCCTTCCCATTGCACTGGCTGGCTGTCGCCCCCTCCCTGCTCGCCACCGACTCGGCATGGACCGAACGCGGTCGCCCCGTCCCCGCGCCCCAGCTCACTGTGCGACTTGCCGGCCCTGACCTGCCGCTGCCCGCCGACTACGCAGCCCTGCCGCTCCATCCCTGGCAACTGCGCGAGGTCAGGAACCGCCCCGCAACCGCCGCCCTGCTCGATGCCGGACTGCTTGTCGACCTCGGCGACCATGGCATGCCCTGGCATCCCACCTCCTCCGTACGCACCGTCCACCGGCCCGGCGCCCCGGCCATGCTCAAGCTGTCGCTGGGCCTGCGCATCACCAACTCCCGTCGCGAGAACCTCCGCAAGGAACTGCACCGCGGGGTGGAGGTCCACCGACTCCTGCGTACCGGTCTCTCGACGCAGTGGCAGGCCGCGCACCCCGCATTCGACATCGTTCGCGACCCGGCCTGGCTTGCCGTCGACGGGCTGGACGGAGCCCCGGTGCCAGGTCTGGACGTGATGATCCGGCACAACCCCTTCCGGCCTTCCAACGATGTGTCCTGCGTATCCGGACTCGTCTCACCTCTCCCTCACTTTCCTCACTCGCAATTCGGCATCACAGCCCGACGCCCGATGGACAGGCAGCCTCATCGGTCCCGTCTTGCCGAGCTGGTCACCCGTCTCGCTGCCCAAACCGGTCGCCCCCGAGGGGCCGTTGCCGCCGAGTGGTTCCTGCGTTACCTCGAACATGTCGTTCGCCCAGTGCTGTGGCTTGACGCCGAGGCCGGCGTCGCCCTGGAGGCGCACCAGCAGAACACCCTGCTCCTACTGGACGGTGACGGTTGGCCTTCGGGCGGCCGATACCGCGACAACCAGGGTTACTACTTCCGCGAGTCACGGCGCGCAGAGCTGGTGGCCCGGCTGCCCGGCATCGGCGAGCACAGCGACACGTTCGTCTCGGACGAGGTCGCTGACGAGCGTTTCGCGTACTACCTCGCGATCAACAACGTGCTCGGTCTCATCGGCGCCTTCGGCTCCCAGCGCCTCGTCGACGAACAGCTGCTACTCGCCGCCTTCCGCCGCTTCCTCGGCGAAGTGGCCTCCGGTCCTACCCGGCTGCGGACGTCGCTGCCTGCCCGGCTGCTCGACTCACCGGTCTTGCGCTGCAAGGCCAATCTCCTGACCCGTATGCACGGCCTCGATGAACTCGTAGGCCCGGTCGACACCCAGTCCGTCTACGTCACCATCGCCAACCCCCTTCATTCCTGAGGAACATGCCCCATCCCGCTTCCTGAGAGGAGCGTCCCTGTGCCTCCCACCGACGCGAGTGCCCACGCAGGTACCGCCCCGGCCTTCGACCACGGCATCGCCACGAGCCCGACCACTCGTGAGAGCCGTATCGGCCCAGCTGCCGACGCGGGTGCAGACACTGAGGACACGCTGGACCTGCACCTGCCCCACGAATTCGTGGCGCTCTTCATGGAAGACGCCGGTGTCGGCGGGAGACGAAGCCTTGGCGCTGGCGCTGGCGCTGGCGTAGGCGCAGGCGAAGGACCAGGCCTGTGCGCGACTCGGACTACATCTCCGTCCACCTTCCCGAAGACTGACGACCTGCTCGGCACCGTCGCCGACTGGGGACCGGTCAGCACACCGGCAGGGGTGTTGCACCTCGTCCCCGTGCGGATCGAGCGAGACCTTCCGATCGTCAGCCGGTGGATGAACGACCCCGCCGTCACGGCGTTCTGGGGCCTCGCCGGACCGGAGAACGCCATCGAGGAGCATCTGCGGTCCCAGCTGTTCGGCGACGACGGACGCAGCGTCCCGTGCATGGGCCTGCTGGAGGGAACGCCGATGAGCTACTGGGAGATCTACCGAGCCGACCTCGACCCGCTGGCCCGCCACTACCCGGCCAGGCCCCATGACACAGGTGTCCATCTTCTTATCGGTGCCGTGGGCGATCGAGGGCGGGGCCTCGGCGGGACCCTTCTCCGAGCCGTCGCCGATCTCGCACTCGACAAGCGGCCCGCCTGCGCTCGCGTCGTCGCCGAACCGGACATTCGCAACACCCCTTCCGTCGCCGCCTTCTTGACCGCCGGATTCCGGTTCTCTGCCGAGATCGACCTGCCCGCCAAGCGGGCCGCCCTCATGATCCGAGACCGGAGCCTGCGTCATCTGATGTGACGCCGCGTCGCAACGTCGTCACAATTGGTACACCGCTCGCGTCGACCCGGTTCCCACTTCTGGCGAACCGAATTCAGGCCGAGTCGATCTCTCCCGAGACCGGGTCGGTTTGCTCGAATCGGCGGTGCACAGGGCGGACTCCACGGTGCAACGGTGCTCGCCACAGGCTCCCGAATCGATCTGGCCGGAGCTGACCGACCTTGATCGCAATTGGCGCCCATCCGACCGCACCGAACCGCACCCACACCCACCCCCAAGCCGACCCGGCCACCCACCCCTAAGCCGACCCGCCCAGCCACCCTCAAGCCGACCCCACACCGACCCGAACTGTTCCTGACCCCGACCGAACCATCCCTGACCTCGAACAGATCCCTCTCTGACCTCGACCGAACCAATCCCGCATCCACCCGAACCGCCCCGATCCCCGCCCGAGGCCTCCCCGGTCTTGATCCAGCCCCCGTCCCCACCGTGGTCGCTCATTTGTCAGTGCCGGGCCGTAGGGTGGTCGCGCTATGACAAAGCCCTCACTCCCCGAACTCCTGCATGCCGCCGTCACCGCCGTAGGCGGCACGGAGCGCCCCGGCCAGGTGACCATGGCCGAATCCGTCGCGGAGGCGATCGACGGCGGTACCCATCTGCTGGCCCAGGCCGGCACCGGCACCGGAAAGTCTCTGGGCTACCTCGTGCCCGCGCTCGCGCACGGGGAGCGTGTCGTCGTCGCGACCGCCACCCTGGCCCTTCAGCGCCAGCTCGTGGAGCGGGACCTGCCCCGCACCGTCGACGCGCTGCATCCGCTGCTGCGCCGCCGCCCCGACTTCGCGATGCTCAAGGGCAGGTCGAACTACCTGTGTCTGCACCGCCTGCACGAGGGAGTCCCGCAGGACGAGGAGGAGGGCCTCTTCGACCAGTTCGAGGCCGCCGCACCCACCAGCAAGCTGGGCCAGGACCTGCTGCGGATGCGTGACTGGGCGGACGAGACGGAGACGGGCGACCGCGACGATCTGGCGCCCGGCGTCTCCGATCGCGCCTGGGCGCAGGTGTCGGTGTCGTCGCGTGAGTGCCTCGGTGCTACGAAGTGCGCGTACGGCGCGGAATGCTTCGCCGAGATGGCCCGTGAGCGGGCCAAGCTGTCGGAGGTCGTCGTCACCAACCACGCGCTGCTCGCGATCGACGCCATCGAGGGCGCCCCGGTCCTCCCGCAGCACGAGGTCCTGATCGTCGACGAGGCGCACGAACTGGTCTCCCGTGTCACCGGAGTCGCCACCGGCGAACTCACCCCGGGTCAGGTCAACCGCGCCGTGCGTCGCGCCGCGAAGCTGGCGAACGAGAAGGCTGCCGACCAGCTCCAGACCGCCGCCGAGGGCTTCGAACGGCTGATGGAGCTGGCCCTGCCGGGCCGCCTGGAGGAGATCCCGGAAGATCTCGCCTACGCCCTCATGGCGCTGCGTGACGCCTGCCGCACTGTGATCTCCGCGATCGGCGCGACCCGCGACAAGTCCGTGCAGGACGAGGACGCGGTCCGCAAGCAGGCCCTGGCCTCGGTCGAGTCCGTGCACGACGTGGCGGAGCGGATCACCAACGGCTCCGAGTGGGACGTCGTCTGGTACGAGCGTCACGACCGCTTCGGGGCGTCCCTTCGCGTGGCTCCCATGTCGGTGTCGGGCCTTCTGAGAGAGAAGCTCTTCACGGACCGCTCCGTCGTCCTGACCTCTGCGACTCTGAAGCTCGGTGGCGACTTCAACGGCGTCGGTGCTTCCCTGGGGCTCGCTCCGGAGGGCACGGAGGGCGACGACGTCCCGCAGTGGAAGGGAGTCGATGTCGGCTCGCCCTTCGAGTACCCGAAGCAGGGCATCCTCTATGTCGCCAAACACCTGTCGCGCCCTGCGCGGGACGGCGACCGTGTGGACATGCTCGACGAGCTGACCGAACTGATCCAGGCGGCCGGCGGCCGCACGCTCGGCCTGTTCTCGTCGATGCGGGCCGCCCAGCTGGCCGCGGAGGAGCTCCGCTCCCGCATCCCCGAGTTCCCGATCCTCCTCCAGGGCGAGGAGACGCTCGGTGAGCTGATCAAGAACTTCGCGGCCGACCCGAAGACCTGCCTGTTCGGCACGCTCTCGCTCTGGCAGGGCGTCGATGTGCCCGGCCCCAGCTGCCAGCTGGTCGTCATGGACAAGATCCCGTTCCCGCGCCCGGACGATCCGCTCATGAGCGCCCGCCAGAAGGCGGTGGAGGATGCCGGCGGCAACGGCTTCATGGCGGTCGCCGCCACCCACGCCGCGCTGCTCATGGCCCAGGGCGCCGGCCGCCTCGTACGGGCATCGGGGGACCGCGGTGTGGTTGCCGTACTGGACCAGCGGCTGGCTACCGCGCGATACGGGAGCTATCTGAAGGCGTCACTGCCCGACTTCTGGTACACGACGGACCGTAACCAGGTCCGCAAGTCGCTGACCGCGATCGACGCGTCGGCGAAGCTGGCGGAGGCGGAGGCAGAGTAGCCACGGGCATCGGTGGTTAGCCTGTCGCGGCGCCGCGACAGGCTAACCACCGATGCAAAGACCGCCGACGCCGGGTCCCCGCGACCCTGATGCGCCCGGAACGGCACAAGCCTCGAGACAGCACAGGGCCCCGGAACCGGCGCAGGGGTCCCGGGGCCCGGTCAGAGGGCGACGCCTTTCGGGTTCGCCCGCCGCAGCCGTCACACGCGCCGCAGCACCGCCACCACCTTGCCCAGGATGGTCGCGTCGTCGCCGGGGATCGGCTCGTACGCGGAGTTGTGCGGGAGGAGCCAGACGTGGCCGTCCTCGCGCTTGAAGCGCTTCACGGTGGCCTCACCGTCGAGCATCGCGGCCACGATGTCGCCGTTCTCGGCGACCGGCTGACGGCGGACCGTGACCCAGTCGCCGTCGCAGATCGCGGCCTCGATCATCGAGTCACCGACAACCTTGAGCACGAACAGCTCGCCGTCGCCCACCAGCTGGCGGGGGAGAGGGAAGACGTCCTCGACCGACTCCTCGGCGAGGATCGGGCCACCGGCGGCGATGCGGCCGACCAACGGGACGTACGACGCGGCGGGCTTGCCGGCGGTGTCGGTGGGCTGCACGGAGGCGGCCTGGTCGGAGCCGCGCACCTCGTACGCGCGCGGGCGGTGCGGGTCGCGGCGCAGGAAGCCCTTGCGCTCCAGTGCCATCAGCTGGTGCGCGACCGAGGACGTGCTGGACAGGCCGACCGCCTGGCCGATCTCCCGCATCGACGGCGGGTAGCCACGGCGCTGCACGGAATCCCTGATGACTTCGATCACGCGGCGCTGCCTGTCGGTGAGCCCTGAGCTGTCCGCCCGGATACCGGGAGGTCGACCCGGCAGGGAGCGCTTGTGTCCCTCGGGATTCATGGCTTCGTTCATCGCATGCACCGGCTCGAGTCGGCCCTGGGAGCGGTCCTGGGCAGTGATGGTGGCACTGTCTGCGGTGGTGGTCACGTCGGCCCCTCTCGATGGTCTCCCTGCTGCACAACGGTAGTTGCTTTCGAAAGGTTGCGCCAAACACACGTTCGAGTGAAAAATCGCGGATCGGCTTACGTGATCGCGTGTCGGGGTGTATGGCTGACGAGCTGTCCGGCGGGCAAAAGGGCCCATTGTTGTACTCTTCACCGCCGGGGTGACGACCTCGTGGGTTGTTGCCCCAGTCTGCCATCCGAGATCAGCTCAACCGGGAACCGACCCCCAGTCTGTGCGGGAGTCCTACGTCCCCTCCGTGCGGCGCTCACGCTATCTCCGTATGTGCTGCAGCGATACGGCTGTGCAAAGGAGTGTGCGGCGAGCAGGTGTGGCCGTACGACACATGCCATGCCTGTGCGACACGCGCGAACGGCTTGGATGTATGAGCCAATCCCCACATCTAGTGGTTGGATTGCAGCAGCAGCCCAGAAGTTGTGGTCCCCCCGGTCTTCGGACCCTCGGAGATCGCCTATGCTTGGGGCTGCTTCGCGGGGCCCATGAGGCCCAGCGAGGCTATTGAGTCTGCTGTGAGGAGGGTTGGGAGTTATGCACTGTCCCTTCTGCAGGCACCCCGACAGCCGTGTCGTCGACAGCCGTACTACCGACGACGGCACGTCGATCCGCAGGCGCCGCCAGTGTCCTGACTGCTCCCGTCGTTTTACGACGGTGGAGACATGCTCGCTGATGGTGATCAAGCGGTCCGGAGTCACCGAGCCGTTCAGCCGTACCAAGGTCATCAACGGTGTGCGCAAGGCATGCCAGGGACGGCCTGTCACCGAGGACGCGCTCGCCCAGCTCGGCCAACGGGTCGAGGAGGCGGTGCGGGCCACCGGAAGCGCCGAGCTGACCACCCACGACGTGGGGCTGGCCATACTCGGCCCGTTGCAGGAGCTCGACCTCGTCGCCTATCTGCGATTCGCCTCGGTCTACCGGGCCTTCGACTCGCTCGAGGACTTCGAGGCCGCGATCGCGGAACTCAGGGAGACGACGGGACACCCCGCCGCGGACGACGAAGACCGCGAAGACGACGTGGACGCAGCCACGGGGGGCCAGGAGAACGACCGCGGGTCCGGAGGGACTGCACAGGTCCCCGTGCCCGCCAACGCCGCCGACTGAGGACGGGCCGGATCCGGACGTCAGACCCCGGAATCCGGTCGCGAGGGCGGCGACAGAAGACCTGCTGCGGGCGGCGATCAGAGGGTGCCCGCAGCACCAGACACAACACGTGCCACGGGGAACATCGGGGCACTTCAGGGCGTTTTAGCCCGTACAGGGAGGCGGCATGACAGAGACGGCGAGCGGTCCGGCACGGAGTTCCCGCGCCAAGGGCCCCAAGGCGGCCAAGGGACTGCGTATCGAGCGCATCCACACCACCCCCGGCGTGCACCCGTACGACGAGGTGGCCTGGGAGCGCCGTGACGTCGTCATGACCAACTGGCGCGACGGCTCGGTCAACTTCGAGCAGCGCGGCGTCGAGTTCCCCGACTTCTGGTCGGTGAACGCGGTCAACATCGTCACCAGCAAGTACTTCCGGGGCGCCGTCGGCACCCCGCAGCGCGAGGTGAGCCTGAAGCAGCTCATCGACCGCATCGTGAAGACGTATCGGAAGGCCGGCGAGGACTACAAGTACTTCGCCTCGCCCGCCGACGCCGAGATCTTCGAGCACGAGCTGGCGTACGCCCTCCTGCACCAGATCTTCAGCTTCAACAGCCCCGTTTGGTTCAACGTGGGCACCCCGCAGCCCCAGCAGGTCTCCGCCTGCTTCATCCTGTCCGTCGACGACTCCATGGAGTCGATCCTCGACTGGTACAAGGAAGAGGGCATGATCTTCAAGGGCGGCTCCGGTGCCGGCCTGAACCTCTCCCGCATCCGCTCCTCCAAGGAGCTGCTGTCCTCCGGTGGCAATGCCTCCGGTCCGGTCTCCTTCATGCGCGGTGCGGACGCCTCCGCAGGAACGATCAAGTCGGGTGGCGCCACCCGCCGCGCCGCCAAGATGGTCATCCTCGACGTCGACCACCCGGACATCGAGGACTTCATCGAGACCAAGGTGAAGGAAGAGGAGAAGATCCGCGCTCTGCGTGACGCGGGCTTCGACATGGACCTGGGCGGCGACGACATCACGTCCGTCCAGTACCAGAACGCCAACAACTCGGTCCGCGTGAACGACACGTTCATGAAGGCTGTCGAGGCGGGCGGCAAGTTCGGCCTGACGTCACGCATGACCGGCGAGGTCATCGAAGAGGTCGACGCCAAGGCCCTGTTCCGCAAGATGGCCGAGGCTGCCTGGGCCTGCGCCGACCCCGGCATTCAGTACGACGACACCATCAACCACTGGCACACCTGTCCGGAGTCCGGCCGCATCAACGGCTCGAACCCGTGCAGCGAGTACATGCACCTGGACAACACGTCCTGCAACCTCGCCTCGTTGAACCTGATGAAGTTCCTCAAGGACGACGGCAAGGGCAAGCAGTCGTTCGAGGTCGAGCGCTTCGCGAAGGTCGTCGAGCTCGTCATCACCGCGATGGACATCTCCATCTGCTTCGCCGACTTCCCGACGCAGAAGATCGGTGAGAACACGCGCGCGTTCCGCCAGCTCGGCATCGGCTACGCCAACCTCGGCGCCCTGCTGATGGCGACCGGCCACGCGTACGACTCGGACGGCGGCCGTGCCCTCGCCGGTGCCATCACCTCGCTGATGACCGGCACCTCGTACAAGCGCTCCGCCGAACTCGCCGCGGTTGTCGGCGCGTACGACGGATACGCGCGCAACGCGGCTCCGCACCTGCGCGTCATGAAGCAGCACGCCGACGCCAACACCGTGGCCGTCCGCGTGGACGACCTCGACACGCCGATCTGGGCCGCCGCCACGGAGGCCTGGCAGGACGTGCAGCGCCTTGGTGAGAAGAACGGTTTCCGTAACTCCCAGGCGTCCGTCATCGCCCCGACCGGCACCATCGGTCTGGCGATGTCCTGCGACACCACCGGTCTTGAGCCCGACCTCGCGCTGGTCAAGTTCAAGAAGCTGGTCGGCGGCGGCTCGATGCAGATCGTCAACGGCACCGTCCCGCAGGCCCTGCGCCGCCTGGGCTACCAGGAGGAGCAGATCGAGGCGATCGTCGCCCACATCGCCGAGAACGGCAATGTCGTCGACGCCCCCGGCCTCAAGCACGAGCACTACGAGGTGTTCGACTGCGCCATGGGCGAGCGCTCCATCTCCGCGATGGGCCACGTCCGCATGATGGCCGCGATCCAGCCCTGGATCTCCGGCGCGCTCTCCAAGACGGTCAACATGCCGGAGTCGGCAACCGTCGAGGAGGTCGAGGAGATCTACTTCGAGGCCTGGAAGATGGGCGTCAAGGCGCTCGCCATCTACCGCGACAACTGCAAGGTCGGCCAGCCCCTCTCCGCCAAGACCAAGGAGAAGGAGAAGGCCGAGGTCACCGCGAAGGCCGAGGAGACCATCCGTACCGCGGTCGAGAAGGTCGTCGAGTACCGCCCGGTCCGCAAGCGCCTGCCCAAGGGCCGTCCCGGCATCACCACGTCCTTCACCGTCGGCGGCGCCGAGGGCTACATGACCGCCAACTCCTACCCGGACGACGGTCTCGGCGAGGTCTTCCTGAAGATGTCCAAGCAGGGCTCCACCCTCGCGGGCATGATGGACGCCTTCTCGATCGCGGTCTCCGTCGGCCTCCAGTACGGCGTGCCGCTGGAGACGTACGTCTCGAAGTTCACGAACATGCGCTTCGAGCCGGCCGGCATGACGGACGACCCGGACGTGCGGATGGCGCAGTCGATCGTCGACTACATCTTCCGCCGCCTGGCGCTCGACTTCCTGCCCTTCGAGACGCGCTCCGCGCTCGGCATTCACTCCGCCGAGGAGCGTCAGCGTCACCTGGAGACCGGTTCGTACGAGCCCTCCGATGACGAGATGGACGTCGAGGGACTGGCCCAGTCGGCGCCGCGCGCACAGGAGCTGAGGGCTGTCGCCGCCCCCAAGGCCGAGGCTTCGGCGGCCAAGCCCGCTCCGCAGCAGGCTCACACCAGCGCCGAGCTGGTGGAGATGCAGCTGGGCATCCAGGCCGACGCCCCGCTGTGCTTCTCCTGCGGCACGAAGATGCAGCGGGCCGGCTCCTGCTACATCTGCGAGGGCTGCGGCTCGACCAGCGGCTGCAGCTGACACCGCGCGGGGCTTCGCCCCGACCGTCGAATAGCCCCTGAAGGGCACTGACGGCAAGTTGCGCACAAGAGGGGCGCCGACGACATGTCGGCGCCCCTCTTCGCTGTACGTCCGCTGGAGTCCCGCGTGTTGGCGCCACGACCACGCGCGCGTGCGGGCGACTCTCAGGCCTGACGAGTCCTGCCCATGACCGCTGTGAACGTCGCCGGGTCGTCCTCGAAACCGTGGATGCCCGGGTGGAACGCCCAACTGCTCGATCCTTCGCGCACGAACTCCGCGATCGTGGCCGCCGTAGAACCCAGCACTCCGCCGAAGTCGTCCTCGGCCATGACGGTGTAGCCCTCGCGGATCCGCAGAGCCGGCTTGACGACGCTGACGAAGGTGCGCTCAGCAGGGCGCTGCTGGATCACGACGCCGACCATCACGCGCGCGTACCGGCCGTCGAGCCGGTCGAGCTCCACGGTCATCACCTCGTCCCAGCCGAAGCCCTTGCCGTCCTTGCTGTCCCGGTTGAGATAGATGGTGCCGTCGGGAGAACGGCTGTCGAAGTGCACCACGTAGGCGGGATCGCCGTAAGGATCGCTGGTCAGATAGGTCGCAGCGACTATGTCCAGATCGGTGGGCGGCTGCCCGGCCGGACTCGGATCCCACTTGAGCGAGATCTCGACTTTCCGGATTCCCTTGTTGATGGCGTTCACCAGGCTTCCCCTTCCCCGTAACGCGAATGCTGCCGGCCCGAACTGCCCCGTGGACAAGGCCGGTTGTCCATCCTGCCACGCGCGCGGGTTCGCGCGCCGGGTACCTGTCGGGCCGACCGTGACCGGCGCCACGCTGAGTGGCCTTACCATGGCGCGGTGCTGGTCAAGTGGATTCGCTGCACCGTGGTGGACCGCCGCGGCTTCGAGCGGGGGCAGCGAAAATGGGCGGGGCTTCTGGGGGAGCCGGGATTTCGGGGGCAGGGGGGTGGCTGGAGCCGGGGGCGGCAGGGGGTGGCGCACACCTTCTCGTTCTGGGAGAGCCGTTCCTTCTACGACTCCTTCATGGCCCGCTCCCATGACCGGCTGGCAGCTGCCCAGTCGGGCACCTACAAGGACATGCAGGTCAAACTCTTCGACTACCGCTTCGACGTGAAGACCGGCTTCGAGCCGCGCTTCACCGACGCGGACCTCGTCCGGGTGGCCCACTGCCGTGTCCACGAGGAACGCGCCGAGCACTTCATGCTGATGCAGGAGAAGGTCTGGAACCCCGCCATGGCCGGCTCCCCGGGCATGGTCCGCGGACTCTTCGGCGAGGCTCCGGGCTCTGAGTTCCTGGTGCTGTCGATGTGGCGGTCGGCCGCGGAACACGGCAAATACCGCACCGAGCGCGTGGAGCGACTGGCGCTGCGAGCCCAGACCGAGGCGGATGTCGCGGCCCTTACGGGTGACATTGTGGAGCTCGAAGCGACCTGGACAGTTTGAAATCCGGACCCGCTACTCGTGCGCCTCACTGTGGCTGGTGGTGCAGGAAATGTGTGACCTACGCCGTATGGAGCCCGTACGAGTGCTCGATCGGGCGTCGGCCGATCTAGGGTTTCGGCATGGCACGACCACGGCGCATCGTCCTTGTCCGGCACGGGGAGTCAACGGGCAATGTTGATGACACCGTTTACGAGCGTGAGCCCGACCACGCGCTGGCCCTTACCGAGCGGGGCTGGAGGCAGGCGGAGGAGACGGGCAAACGGCTGCGCGAAGTGTTCGGCCGCGAGCGCGTCAGCGTGTATGTCTCGCCCTACCGCCGGACGCACGAGACGCTGCGGGCCTTCCACCTGGACCCGGAGCTCATACGGGTGCGCGAGGAGCCCCGCCTGCGGGAGCAGGACTGGGGGAACTGGCAGGACCGCGACGACGTACGACTCCAGAAGTCCTACCGGGACGCCTACGGCCACTTCTTCTACCGCTTCGCCCAGGGTGAGTCCGGAGCCGACGTGTACGACCGGGTCGGCAACTTCCTGGAGAGCCTGTACCGCAGCTTCGAGGCACCTGACCACCCGCCGAACGTGCTGCTCGTGACCCATGGACTGGCGATGCGGCTGTTCTGCATGCGCTGGTTCCACTGGACGGTCGCCGACTTCGAGTCGCTGTCGAATCCGGGGAACGCGGAGATGCGGATGCTCGTTCTCGGGGACGACGGCAAGTACACGATTGACCGGCCGTTCGAACGCTGGCGTGATCCGGAACCGTACGGGATCACCGGATAGAGTGGCAGGGCGATGACCGCTGACTCCTCTCCCGAAGGGCGCCTGGACCGCGCCCTCGCCAGTCTGCGCGCACTGGCGGTGGGTGACGCCCTGGGCTCGCAGTTCTTCGTCCCGGTGAACCATCCACTGCTGAAGCGTCGCGAGATCCCGTCCGGCCCTTGGCAGTGGACGGACGACACGGAGATGGCCTGCTCGGTGGTCGCTGTGCTGGCCGCCCACCATCGCATCGACCAGGACGCTCTCGCCCGCTCCTTCGCCGAGCGCCACGATTTCGACCGGGGCTACGGTCCCGCGGTCAACCGGCTGCTGCGCCTGGTCAGGGAGGGCGGGGACTGGCGCGAGCTGTCGGCCGCGCTCTTCAACGGTCGGGGCTCCTGGGGCAACGGCGCTGCGATGCGGATCGCACCCCTCGGGGCTTGGTACGCGGACGACCCCGAGCAGGCGACCCACCAGGCCGAGATCTCCGCCTATCCCACGCATCAGCACCGCGAGGCCGTGGTCGGCGCCATGGCGGTCGCCGCTGCTGCCGCGCTGGCCGCCGCCCCCGGCGGTCCGCCCAGCCCTGAAGCGCTCCTCGACGACGTCGTTGCACTCGTTCCGAAGAGCGCAGTCGGGGCGGGTCTGCGGCGTGCCCGGGACATGCTCGACTACGGCGACGCCGCCACGGTCGCGGCGGTGCTGGGCTGCGGGCGGCGTACGACGGCCCACGACACCGTGCCCTTCGCGCTCTGGTCGGCTGCCCGGGCCCTGGGCGACTACGAGCGGGCCTTCTGGACGACCGCGCAGGTGGGCGGTGACGTGGACACCACGTGCGCCATCGTGGGCGGCGTGATCGGCTCGGGGAAGGCCGGGTCGGTGCCGGCCGAGTGGGTGGAGCGGACCGAGGCCCTGCCCGAGTGGGTGTCGACGCCGACGTCGGCGTAGCGCGGTTCTGCTGCCCTGCCGGGTAGCTCGGGTTCTACCGCTCTGCCGGACCCCTCGATAACTTTCCGTGCAAGCCGGGAACTCTGCGTGACCGTCGGTCCGTTGTCGTGGCAGTTGGTGTGCGACCGCTGGGGCCGCATGCGCACGTGACACACGAGGGGCGCAGGGGGTGGAGTCATGGGGTTCATGTCGGTGCTGGGCGCGTTGATCGTCGCGGCAGTTGCCGCGTGGAGCGGGCTGTGGCTTTCCCGCCTCATCGGGTCCCGCCCGAGGGCGGTCGCCTTGAGGCCGGTTGCCTTGATGGCGGTCGCCTTGAGGATGGTGCGGATGGCCGGCTCGTCGTCCTCGCCGTTGGTCCCCCGGACTCGATCCGGCCATCCGCGGCCCTTCGCGGGCCCGGCCGTGTCAGCCGGCCACCGGACCCGCCGTCCCGGAGAGGGCTTCCAGATCGCTCTTGCGGACCCGGATCACCAACCACGCGGTGGCCAGGGCGAGTACCGCCATCGCGGCTGCCGCCACGAAGCCCATCGAGATGCCCTGGGTGAGCACTTCGTGTCCCCATCGGCCGGGCAGCTGGTGCGTCTGGGCGAACTCCGCCTTCTGCTCGGCCGACCCCTCCGCCATGAACTTCGGCAGCTGCTTCTCCGCCTCGTCCCTGCTGGCCGAGCCGAACACCGTCGTCAGGATGGACAGGCCGAGCGAACCCCCCACCTGCTGTGTGGCGTTGAGGAGCCCGGACGCGGCACCGGCCTCGTGCTGGGCGACCCCCGAAACCGCAGTGATCGTCAGCGTCACGAAGTTCAGACCCATGCCGAAGCCGAACAGCAGCATCGGGCCGAGCACCCCACCGACATACGAGCTGTCGGAGCTGAGGAGGGTCTGCCAGGCCAGCCCGATCGCCACGAGCGCCGACCCCACGAGCATGAACGGCTTGGGTCCGAGCACCGGCAGGAAGCGCTGCGACAGGCCCGCGCCGAGCGCGATCACGACGGTCACGGGCAGGAATGCGAGACCCGCCTCGATCGGGCTGTACTCCAGCACGTTCTGCACGAAGAGCACGATGTAGAAGAACATGCCGAACATCGCCGCAGCGAGGCTGAGCATGATCACATACGTGCCCGAACGGTTTCGGTCGGCGAACATCCGGAGCGGGGTGATGGGCTCCTTGGCCCGCGACTCAATGAACGCGAAGGCCAGCAGAAGGACCACCGCGGCGCCGAAGGACCCGATGGTCAGGCTGTCCCGCCAGCCCTCGTCCGCCGCGCGGATGAAGCCGTAGACCAGGGACGCCATGCCCGCCGTCGAGGTCACCGCGCCCGCTATGTCGAAACGGCCGGTGTGCCGTTCGGACTCGCTGATGTACAGGGGCGCGAGCACGGCTATCGCGATGCCTATGGGCACGTTGACGAAGAGCACCCATCGCCAGTCGAGCCACTCGGTGAGCATGCCGCCCGCGAGCAGGCCGATGGCGCCACCACCCGCGGAGACGGCGGCGAAGACACCGAACGCGCGGTTGCGCTCCGGTCCTTCGGGAAACGTGGTGGTGATGAGTGCCAACGAGGTCGGCGACGCGATCGCGCCACCCATGCCCTGAAGTACACGCGCGGCCAGCAACTGCCAGGGCTCCTGAGCGAGTCCGCCGAGCAGCGAGGCGAGCGTGAACAGCAGGATGCCGGTCATGAAGACCCGGCGGCGCCCCAGGATGTCACCGGCGCGGCCGCCCAGAAGCAGCAGACCGCCGAAGGTGAGCGTGTAGGAGCTGACGACCCAGGTGAGGTCGGTCGTGCTGAACTTGAGAGCGTCTTGAATGTGCGGGAGCGCGATGTTCACAATCGTCGCGTCGAGTACCACCATGAGTTGGCAGGCCGCGATGACGGTGAGCGCGATGCCGGGATGTCCCTGCCGGCGGGCCGCACCTGGTTTCTGATCTTTGATCAACTGAGAGGTTGTCACTATGGGTCCCCCACAAGTGCCTTAGTGAACGCTCGCGTTCACTGTCGCGTCAACCGTAGTGAGTCCCCAGTAGTGAACGCAAGCGTTCACTCGTATTGTCGTCACGCGGCATGTCCCCCGCAGTTGCCGTGTGGTGAGTCCCGTGTCCCCGGAATCCCCGCTTCCCCTGTTGTTGGAGACGCTCAGATGGTTACCTCGCGCTGGACGGCCGCCCCCGCTCAGGCGGCCTCCCTCCGTCGGCGCGGCGCCGTGCTCGAACGCGCGATCCTCGATGCCGCACTGGAACAACTCAGCACCGTCGGCTGGAACGGCCTCACGATGGAGGGTGTTGCCGCCGGCGCGCAGACCGGCAAGGCCGCCGTCTATCGCCGCTGGGCGTCCAAGGAGGACCTGGTCGCCGACGCGCTGCGTGCGGGACTGCCCCGTTTCGAGTCGGCCCCCGACCTGGGGAGCGTGCGCGAGGATCTGCTGGCGCTGTGCCGGCAAGCGCGTGAGGCGATGTTCTCGCGTCCAGGATTCGCCTTGCGGTCGGTGATTCACGAATGCGACACCATCCAAGCCGAGCGCTTTCATGGAGTGATCTTCGAGGGGGTCGTCGAGCCGACGATTGCACTGCTCCGCGAGGTCATCACCCGTGGCATTGAGCGTGGAGAGGTGCGAAAAGACGCGGCGAACGGCTATGTCTTCGACGCCATTCCGGCGATGATGATGTACCGCTCAAAGATGTGCGGGAGCGAATGGGGGGATCGGGATCTGGAGGAGATGATCGACCAGTTCATGCTTCCCCTGCTCCGCCCGACAAGCGTCTGACGCATCGCGGCTCCGGTGCGGAGATCACTTCGGTGAACCAGGGTGTCGAAGCGGGTTCCGGGCGGCGTAGGCTAAGGGCGCCATGCCGTACGAACCGCCTACTCACAGCGTCGAGCGCTCCCTTCGAGCCACGACCGGAGCGAAGATCATTGCCGGTGTCGACGAGGTAGGGCGCGGCGCGTGGGCCGGGCCTGTCACCGTCTGCGCAGCAGTCACCGGACTGCGTCGTCCTCCGGAAGGTCTCACGGACTCCAAGCTGCTCACCGTCAAGCGACGCACCGAGCTCGCCGCGAAGCTGAGGACGTGGGTCACGTCGTACGCCCTCGGGCACGCCTCTGCGGAGGAGATCGACAAGCTGGGGATGACTGCCTCGCTGCGGCTCGCAGCAGTGCGTGCCCTGGAAGCCCTTCCGGCCCGCCCCGACGCCGTGATCCTGGACGGGAAACACGACTACCTCGGGGCTCCCTGGAAGGTCCGTACGGTGATCAAGGGCGACCAGTCGTGCGTGGCGGTCGCGGCGGCCTCGGTGATTGCCAAGGTTCAGCGCGACAAAATGATGGCCGAACTGGGTATCGACCATGCAGACTTCGGTTTTGCGGACAACGCCGGGTATCCGTCGCCCGTGCACAAGGCCGCACTGGCGGAGCGGGGACCCACCCCGTACCACCGGTTGTCGTGGGCGTATCTTGATGCGCTGCCCCAGTGGCAACACCTCAAGAAGGTCCGCACCTGGGTGGACGGAAGGGTTCCGGAGATCGAGGGCCAGCTCGGCTTCGACTTCTGACGATTCCGCTCGCACTCTTGTGCCACCCGCCGACGCGAGCCGTACCAGCGTTTGATAGACATCAGCTCATGCCTCTCATTCCCGAGGAGCCTCAGATTCACGAGAGTGCCCAGGGTCCCCGCGCCACGCCGGCCAGCGGCCGCACCGCGCCGACCCCTCGTCCCGTACCCGGCCCGCGCCCCGCGGCTCCGTCGCGTCCCGGCCGACCCGGGCCCGTGCGGCCCGCGCCGCCGGTGCAACGTGCACCGCGGGATGCGGCCGTAGCCAAGCCCGGACAGCCGGGCCCCGCTGCTTCCACCGCCTCCGCTCCGGCGACTGCGGCCCCGCAGATCCAGTTGATCCCGGCCTCGCCCGAGGGAGCGCTCGACGCTGCCGAGGAAGCCGTCGACCTGCTGCTGGACTCGGGTCGCTCTCCCGGCGAGGTGCTGGTGATCACCACCGGCGAACAGCACCCGTGGGCCACCCACGAGCTGTCCTTCGGTGAAGCCTCCTACTGGGCGCAGCACGACGCCGGCGACGACGTGTTCTACGCCGACGCCTCCATCGTGAGCCGTGCCGCGGCGCGCCCCGTGGTCGTCGTGGCCGTCAACGGCGGTCCTGACACCGTTGCCGCCGACGCCCTGCCCTTGGCTCTCGGCCGGGCCGGTGCCCTGCTGATCGTCTGCGGTGACCCGCAGCGGATCAACTCGGTGCTGGGCGCGGGCGTCTGATCCGGTCCCCGGTTCGTCCGGGGGACATTCCGCAGGACGCCGGGGGGATGGGGCGCCGCTGATGCGGCGTCTCTGCACGGCGGGGTTCTTGCCATGCGCGGACGAGTGAAGAGCTCGCCGTGCTCAGGCCCCGTCGGTTCGGGGGAGTGGGTCCATGTACGGCTGAGCCGTCGTGGACCGTCTTCCGAGCCCAGTCGAACGGAGCCCGTCGCGTGGCCGTTCACGGTGCTCGGACAACTGGGCCGTAGGCCGCTCCGGTCAGCTCCGGTCGTCTCGTGTCTCTGCCGTCGAATCGACTGCGTCGTTCGGCGCGACCTGTGCCGACGGTGCAATGCGTACGGCGCGACCACACTGTCGGCCGAGCGCTTGCCCCCTGAACGGGCCTGCGCGTCCTCAGCGGGCAGCCGCGCGCCGAAGGACCTCGGAGGCCGCGCCGCCGGTGCGGGGCAGGGGGACCGGTGACTCGGACGTCGCGAAGGGCTCGGGCATCGAGTCGACGTTGGGGCGGCGGCCGCCGCGACCCTCGCCGAGGACCTGCCAGCCGTCATGGGTCAGCGTGATGTACGCCCCGCAGCGCAGGCCGTGCAGGGTGCAGGCGTCACGCAGACCCCACATCCAGGCGCCGTCCTCCTCCGTCCAACGGGCATCGCCGTCACGGCAGTAGAGCAGCACAGCGGTACGGACCGGGGTGCGGCGCCGCAGGTCGTGCGGGATGACCCGGCGCAACTGGGCGAGCAGCGCGTTGCGGAACATCCAGCCGTCGGCCGGGGCCGCTCGGCGGGTGAACGAGGCACTTGCCCGCAACCGCTCCTCAGCGTCGAGCACCGCGACGATCGCCGTCGCCGGTCTGGGCTGGTGCCGGGACTGCAGACCGCTGACTATCTCGCGAGGGTTGCGCAGCAGCGGAATGCCCGCGGCGGCCCATTCCGCAGGTTCGAGCATGCGGGCCAGGGAGTTGGCGGATGCGGCGGACAAGTCGGCTGACGTCGACATGGATGCTGCGGAGGACGGAGCGAATCCGAAGGCCACGGTCCTCCCTTCGGCTACGCGCCCACACTGCGGGCGAGGTCGGATTCGGGGGAGCGCACACCGCAGCAGAGCCCTTCCGGATCACGGACGAGCCGCGCGGGGAGCGGACCCCAATTCTTCCTGTCGAACCGGAATGCGGCAACGAGCAATTGGGGCCACCGACCGATATCTGATGGTGCGCGGGTTATATCCCTACCCAATGCATGACTGTGAGACTCATGGGGCGACCGTGAGCAACCAGGTCGTACCGCCTGATGGGGGTGTACGCCCTGGATGCGCTGGACTTGGCGGCCGAGGTTCGTGCCGGTCGTGATCACCCCTGGACGGCCAGAACCAATGGCATCACCCCCTGAGCACCCGCGCGGCGCAGCATGCGCGCCGCGACGGCGAGGGTCCAGCCCGTTTCCGTGAAGTCGTCGACCAGCAGCACAGGACCCGGGGTTTCGGAGAGAGCCGAGGCCAGGGCGGCTGGCACGGTCAGCGTGCCGTCGAGTGCCTTCAGCCGCTGCGCGCTGTTGCTCCGCGACATCGGGGATGCCTCTCCGATGTACTCCAGGGAACCCAGCAGCGGGAGTCTGCCGATCTCGGCGATACGCGCGCCCAGTGAGTTGATCAGCTGCGGCCGGGTGCGTGAGGCGATGGTGACCACGCCGACCGGGCGCGGTGCGGCGTCCTGTGCCCCGGAGGCCCAGCCGCCCGGTCCCTTGGCCCAGTCGACCAGGACGCCCACGACTGCTTTCGCCACGTCGTCGGGGACGGGTCCGTCCGGGGCGTGCGGCGCGAACATCGGTCGCAGACGGTTGCCCCAGCCGATGTCCGACAGTCGCCCCAAGGCCCTGCCCGGTGCGGCCTGTTCGCCGGCCGGGATACGTCCCTTGAGGTCGACGCCGATCGCCGGGAGACCGGTCGGCCACATACGGCGCGGCTCCACCTCGACTCCCGCTCGGCCGAGGTCGACCCGCGCGGCGTCCAGAGCGACGGTGGACGTATCGGCGGTGAAGCGCGCGCCCGCGCAGTTGTCGCAGCGGCCGCAGGGCTTGGCTCCCTCGTCGTCGAGCTGACGTTGGAGAAACTCCATGCGACAGCCCGTCGTCGAGGCGTACTCGCGCATCGCCTGCTGCTCGGCCTTGCGCTGTCGGGCGACCCACTCGTACCGCTCGGCCTCGTACACCCAGGGCTGTCCGGTGGCGATCCAGCCGCCCTTGACCCGGTGGACCGCGCCGTCCACGTCCAGGACCTTGAGCATGGTCTCCAGGCGGGAGCGGCGCAGCTCGACCAGGGGCTCCAGGGCGGGCAGCGACAGGGGCTTGTCCGACCGCGCGAGGACGTCGAGCGTGCGGTGCACGAGGTCCTCCGAGGGGAAGGCGAGCGAGGCGAAGTACTGCCAGATCGCCTCGTCCTCCTGTCCCGGAAGGAGGAGCACCTCGGCGTGCTTGACGCCACGGCCGGCGCGGCCGACCTGCTGGTAATAGGCGATGGGGGAGGACGGCGAACCGAGATGCACCACGAAGCCCAGGTCGGGCTTGTCGAAGCCCATGCCGAGCGCGGAGGTGGCGATCAAGGCCTTGACCCTGTTGCCGAGCAGGTCGTCCTCGGCCTGCTGGCGGTCGGCGTTCTCCGTCTTGCCGGTGTAGGAGGCGACCGTGTGTCCGCGTTGCCGCAGGAAGGCCGTGACCTCCTCGGCGGCGGCCACCGTGAGCGTGTAGATGATCCCCGAGCCCGGCAGCTCATCGAGGTGGTCGGCGAGCCAGGCCATCCGGTGGGCGGCGTCCGGCAGACGCAGCACACTCAGGCTCAGGCTGTCCCGGTCCAGTGGACCGCGCAGCACCAGGGCGTCCGAGGTGCCCCCGGTTCCGAGCTGTTCGGCGACATCGGCGGTCACGCGCGCGTTGGCGGTGGCAGTGGTCGCCAGCACGGGCACTCCGGGCGGGAGATCCGACAGCATGGTGCGCAGCCGCCGGTAGTCCGGCCGGAAGTCGTGGCCCCAGTCCGAGATGCAGTGCGCCTCGTCCACCACGAGAAGGCCGGTCGCCGAAGCCAGCTTGGGCAGTACCTGGTCGCGGAAATCCGGGTTGTTGAGGCGCTCGGGGGAGACGAGCAGCACGTCGACGTCGCCCGCGGCGATCTCGCTCTGAATCGTGTCCCACTCCTCGGTGTTCGAGGAGTTGATCGTCCGTGCATGGATACCGGCCCGCGCGGCGGCATCGACCTGGTTGCGCATGAGCGCGAGCAGAGGGGAGACGATCACGGTGGGGCCGCTGCCCTGTGACCGCAGCAGAGACGTGGCCACGAAGTAGACCGCGGACTTGCCCCACCCGGTCCGCTGCACCACGAGTGCCCGGCGTCTGTCGGCGACCAGTGCCTCGATCGCCCGCCACTGGTCCTCGCGCAGCCGGGCCGTGCCGGTGTCGTCCCCGACGAGGCGGGCGAGGACCGCGTCGGCGGCGGCCCGGAGATCCGCGTTGCTCATGTGCTCCATGGGTTCCATACAACAGGACTGCACTGACATCGGCGGCCGGTCGGTCGGGGCGGCGGCGTGGGCCGTCTCCACCGCACCCGGGTTGTCGTGTCCCTGGTCGGAGTTATCCACAGGGCAAAGCGGAGTCTCAAGATCCGCGAGATCGTCTCCGCATGACGAACCACAGCGAAGCGACCGGATCTCCCGAAAGCGACGGCACCACGGGCCAGGAGGAGCATCCCGCCCCTGGCGCAACCGACCCGAACGACGCGGATGACATCAGGGCGCTGCCCGCCGTACCCGCCGGACACGACGAGAACCGAGGAAGCGCGCCACATCAGAACCCACTCGACTGCACGGCCTACGAAGGGCAGCTGCCCGAGCACCAGGTCACCTTGCGCACCCCGGCGGAACTCGCCGACGCCCTGCCCTATCTCCTCGGCTACCGCCCCGAGGACAGCATCGTGCTCGCCGCCCTGCACGACAGGGACGGCCGCGGCCGGTTCGGCGGCCGGGCACGGCTCGGCATTCCCGCGAGCATGGACGACTGGGACTCCGCGGCCACACAGCTGGCCCACGGACTGGTGACGGGCAGCGAGCGCAGGGGAGCCCGGCCGGAACAGATCGTCGTCTTCCTCTGCCAGGAACCGGCCCAGGGCGAGACGGGTCGGCAGGTGATGGAGCGACTGCGACCGCTGGCCCAGAGGACGCGGCTGGCGTGCGGCAGCCTGGACGTGCCGGTGGTCGAGGCGCTGTGCATCTCGGGCGGTCGGTTCTGGTCGTACTGCTGCGACAGGACGGAGTGCTGTCCGGCGGAGGGACGGCCGATGGGCCTGCCCGGTACGTCAGTGCTGGCGGCCGCGGCGGCCTATGCCGGAGTTCAGGTGCGGGGCACGCTGAGCGAGTTGCGGGCCAGGCTGCTGCCTTGGGAGACCGCCGCCGCCCTTGAGCAGGAGCGCGCTCTGGACAACGCCGGGATGGCGCTGGTCCCCAGGATCCTCGACGACGAGGAACGCGCGGGCGTGGCGGAGGAGACGCTGGAATTGGCCGAGAGCCTCTGGGCTCGGTTCGCCGCGACGCCGGCCGCGTCCGGAACGCTCACCGCGGATCGCCGTGACGACGAACTGCTCGGTCACGAGGAAGCCGCGAGGCTGATTCTGGGCCTGCAGGACCGAGCGACACGCGACCGCTTGGCCGAGTGGATGGAGGGCGACGAGGCTGCTCCCGCCCTACGGCTCTGGCGAGCACTTGCCCGCCGCTGCGTCGGGCCGTACCGGGAGCACGGAGCGGCGCCCCTCACCCTGGCCGGCTGGGTCGCCTGGTCCACCGGCGATGAGCTGGAGGCCCGAGAAGCCTTTGCCATGGCGCTCGGCGCCGACGCCGACTACCTCTTCGCCCGTCTGCTGCACCAGGCCTGCAATGAAGGGCTGGACGCCGAGTCGATCCGCCGCTGCCTGCGTTCCGAGCGCGTCGGGCGTGAGACGACGGATGCGGGTCGGCCGGGCAGGCCGGGAGATGTGGAGGAGCCGGTGCGGGATGACGTGACGAAGCGTGCGTCGGAGTCTGACGCGGGGGACCATCGCCGGCCCCGGCACTCCACGGGTTCGACCAGCGGTCTCCACCGGGTCACGAGGGCCCTCGGGCGAAAGCGTGGGACGAGTGCTCCGCGCCCGAGTCGGCGTCCGGCGTCCGGTGCACATCCGGGTGGCCTGCGGCCTGGCGGCAACGCGCCAGGAATCTCGAAGCGCGCTGATGAGCGCACGGCGAAGAACACTCCGCGCCCTTCGAAGAAGGGAGCCGTGCGTCGGACCGGGCCCGGCCCCGACGGCGTGCGCCCCGGGCACGCGGGCGTGGAGGGGGAAACGTGAGCCGTCGCGTGCAGAGCCCTGAAGAGCGTCATCGAGCTGAACGAGCCCCCGCCTCGACCGGGTTACCCCATGCCGGGCGTGACCTGGAGGGATCCCACCCCGTTCACCTGAGTGGCGGAACGCCTGGGCCGGCCGTGCCGTCGAACCGCCCCTGTCACTCCGGATCCCCCAGCCGGCGCCGCACTGACCCGCGGCGCGATGAGCGCAGAGGAAGCCGCACGATGCCACAGCCGACTCCGACCTCCCCGGCCGCCGCCGATCGTTCGACAGCCAGTGGGCCGGTGCCGTCCCAACGGCAGGACACCGGACCGCCTCGTGGCTGGATTCCACGACCTACCTGGTGGCGCACACCGGATAAAGCCGGTCCCCCTGACCCACAGGAACAGCAGGCCCGACTCCTACAGCAGCCCACAAGGCCGACAAGGCCGAGCCCCTCACCCGCGTCGACCACGATCCAGGCCCCGACGTCATCGCCAGACGCCGACCACGCACGACTGCGACCGTATCCGTCCCGGAGCGCCCTCTCCGGACCACAGGTCACAGCCCCTCCAGATCAATCCAAGTCCACTCCGGTCCAACCAGCTCAACGCACCGGCTCCCCCACCCAGCCACCAACCGCCCGCCACTCCGCCGCATTACCCCCCACCCACAACGCCCTTATCTGCGTCGCCCTCCCGGGCCTCGCAATCTCCACGGAGCAGGGCCAGTTGACCGGCCGAGGTCTCGACGGGTTCTACCGCGCAGGGCGGCGCATGCTCTCGCGATGCCAGGTTCGCGTCGCCGGACGTGAACCGCTCGCGGTCCAGGCCCGGATGACCGCGGCCGACTGTGTCCGCTTCGTGGGCACGCTGCGCACCTCCCCGCAGGACGGCCCCGACCCGGACGTCGTCGTCGAGCGCACTCGTCACGCGGACGGCACCGAGCGGATCACCCTGCGCAGTGCGGCCGTCCGCCCCCTGCGTCTGCCGGTCGAAGTCGCGCTGGCCACGGACCTTGCCGACCTCGGTGCCATCGCGTGCGGCAACACCGGACCGGAACTGCCGGCCAGCGTTCACGACTCCGGCCTGCGCTGGTCGTCAGCCAGAGGGAACTCGACGGTCACGGCCGACCCGCCGCCCACCGACGCGCTGGCCTCGGCAGGGCTGCTGCGCTGGGAGTTCGAGCTGCCCCCTGGAGGCACCGCGAACATCGAGCTGCGGGTGCGACCGGACGGAGCCGGACCCGTGCGTGCCGTGGGCCGGGTGGCGACCAGCCCGCTGGCTCCCGCGCGGGCGGCGGGCGACGATCCCAGAGTCGAGGCGTTACTGCGGACGAGCATCGACGACCTTCAGGGTCTCCTCCTGCGCGACCCCGCCCACCCTTCGGACACTCACCTGGCCGCCGGGGCGCCCTGGCGCTGTGGACTGGCCCCGGCCGAGGCCCTAGCCGCCGCCCGGATGACCCTGCCCCTGGGCACCCGGCTCGCCGCGGGCACTCTGCGCACACTCGCCCGCACCCAACTCCGCGACAAGGGACCGCAGTCCGGCATGATCCCCGGACCGAGACGGGACGCGGGCACGCATCTGCCACCGGGATGCACCGGCACGGAGGCCACGTTGCTCTTCCCCGCGCTGCTTGCGGAGGCCAGACGCTGGGGGTTGCCCGAACCCGAGACCGAGGAACTCCTGCCGACGGCTGAGCGGTGCCTGAGCTGGCTGCGGACCACCGTGGGCGACGGCACGTATCTGCCCGACCCGCATCCCGGCGGTCCCGTCCGTTGCGAGACCCAGGCTCATGCCCACCGTGCGGCTCTGCTCGGCGCCGATCTGCTCGACTCCTGCGGCAGACCGGGAGGTGCCGAGCTGCGGCACTGGGCCGGGGCACTTCGGACGGCGTTCCGAGCGGACTTCTGGCTCGACGACTTGGGCGGTGGCAGGCCCGCCGCTGCCCGGACACCGGACGGACGCCCCGTGCCGTACCTGGGGGCCGCTGCCGCCCACCTCCTCGACACCGGCCTGCTGGGCGGGGGAGAACTAGCCCCCGGTCTGCTCGACAAGGTGCAGACCGAGCAACTCGCCCGGCTGCTCGGCGGTCCGGCTATGGACTCGGGCTGGGGACTGCGTGGACTGAGCGCGAAGGAGGCTGGGCACAACCCCTTCGGTCACCGCAGCGGCGCCGTGAGGGTCCATGAGACGGCCGTCGCCGTGGCCGGCCTCGCCGCGGCCGACTACGAGAAAGAGGCGAGCGCACTGCTGCGGGGCGTACTGGCGGCCGCAGAGGCGTTCGGCCACCGGCTCCCGGACATGTACGCGGGGGAGGCGCGCAGCGAAGGAGGCGCTCCTCTCCCGCACCCGGCAGCCTGCCGCCCGGCGGCCACGTCCGCGGCAGCCGGGGTGCTGCTGCTCGCCACGCTCGCCGGCATACGCCCGGACGCCCCGGCGGGGACGGTCACTCTGCGGCCCATGCGCGCTGCGCCGCTGGGCGAGATCGTCCTGACCGGCCTTCGGGTCGCCGGAGCACCCTTCGCCGTACGCGTCAGCCGGCTCGGTCTCGCCATGGTCGAGGAGGCGGCCGCTGGGCTGCAGCTGCGAGTGTGAAGAGGTGGTGCGGCACATGGCGTGACCCGGCACGACACGTGACCTGACCCGGCACGACACGTGGCTTGACCTGGCACGAGAACATGACCCGACCTCGCACGATGCACGACGGGACCGCGTACGACGCGTGACGTGACCGCGCGCGACACACGCGCCGCACGACCGGACAAAGCCACCTCCGAGGCCGGTGACGCTCACACCGGACCCGAATTGGATCAACAGGCGATGGGCTGGACGAAGGGAGTGTTTATCGTCAGGCAGACGACTATGATCGCCGCATGCCCTACGACCCGTCAGCCTTCCCGCCCTTTGCCGTCACCGTGGACCTGGTCGTGCTGACCGTGCGCCGCCATGCCCTGTGCGCGCTGGCGGTGCGCAGGGGGGAACCGCCGTTTCAAGGGCGTTGGGCATTGCCAGGCGGGTTCGTGCGGGCCGACGAGGACTTGGCGCAGGCCGCCGCGCGTGAACTGGCCGAGGAGACCGGGCTGCGGGCCCACGACCCCGCCGTCCCCGTCCAGGACAACGGCGCTCACCTGGAGCAGCTCGCGACCTACGGTGACCCCAAGCGGGATCCGCGGATGCGGGTGGTGAGTGTTGCCCACCTGGCGCTGGCCCCGGATCTGCCGGCGCCCCGCGCGGGCGGCGACGCCAGCAACGCCCGCTGGGCCCCGGTCGACGAGCTGTTGCAGCAGGGCGGATACGGCCGTGACGGCGAACCGGTCGCGCCGCTCGCCTTCGACCACGCGCAGATCCTGGCCGACGGTGTGGAGCGTGCCCGGTCGAAGATCGAGTACTCGTCGCTGGCCACGGCGTTCTGCCCGACCGAGTTCACCGTCGGGGAGCTGCGCCGCGTCTATGAGGCGGTGTGGGGCGTGGCGCTGGACCCGCGCAACTTCCACCGCAAGGTGACGGGCACGCCGGGCTTCCTCGTCCCCACCGGCGGTACCACCACCCGTCAGGGCGGCCGCCCCGCCCAGCTCTTCCGGGCAGGCGGAGCCACGCTGCTCAACCCGCCGATGCTGCGCCCCGAGGTCTGACGCGGGAGTCGGAGGCGCAACACAACACCGGTCCGGGGGTGGGTTCGACGTGTCCCGGTCCGGGGCCGAAGGGCGAACCGTGCCCGACCGGGCGGATTACCGTCGGCGTAGAGGGCCTTGCCCTACCGGAAAAAACGGACATAGCGCGCTATCTTGCTGCGGGTGATCCAGGCGATCGGACTGACCAGCAACCCTCGCAAGGAGTTTCCCCCCGCCCTCGACGACGTGTCATTCGAGGCTCGTGCGGGACGTGTCACCGCGCTGCTCGGAGTGGCGGGAGCGGGCAAGACGACGGCGCTCAGACTCATGCTCGAACTCCAACAGGGCCGTGGCATCACCTTCTTCAGGGGCCGCCCCCTGCACCGCATGGCGCATCCCTCGCGGGAGGTCGGCGTGCTCCTCGGCGATGTCCCCGGGCATCCGGCGCGCTCGGTGCGCGGTCATCTGCGCATGCTGTGCGCCGCGGCGGGTGTGCCGGCCCGGCGTGCCGACGAGGTCCTGGAGGTGGTCGGCCTCGTCAGCCTGCGCGACGAACGCCTCGGCACCCTCTCGCGCGGCATGGACCGCCGCCTCGGTCTGGCCTGCACGCTCCTTGCCGATCCGCACACGCTCGTCCTCGACGATCCCGCGGACGGGCTCACGACCCGCGAGCGCCGTTGGCTGCACGGCGCGCTGCGCGCACACGCGGCCCAGGGTGGCACGGTCCTGCTGACCACGGCCGACTCCAAGGAGGCCGCACGCACCGCCGACCACGTCGTCACGCTGGAGCGGGGCAGGCTCATCGCCGACCAGGACGCCGCCGAGTTCGCGCGCACCCGCCTGCGCCCCCGCGTCGCCGTCCGCACACCCCACGCCTCGCGCCTCGCCGCCCTGCTCACCAAGCAGGCGCGCACCGCCCACCGCTCCGTCGAGGTCGTACGAGAGAGCGGCAACCGCCTCTCGGTGTACGGCAGTAACTGCGCCGACGTCGGCGAGATCGCCTTCCGCAACGGCATCCTCGTACATCAACTCGCCGACGAGATCGGGGACATGGGGCCGGACACCGAGCCGGACCCCGACTCGATCGAGCCGCGGGCCGACGAGGCGCCGCAGGATACGTACGGCAACGCGGCCGCAGTCGGCGATCGCAGGCGCAGGGCCCCCCGCGCGCCGAAGCGGGGCGACGGGCAGGCCGCGGCCGGTGATCTCGCGGCGCGGTCCGAGATGCCGCGGACGGCCGACGGGGAGCGGGCCGGGACCGCAGTGCGCGAGGACTTTGCCGCGGGTCCGGAGGAGGCTGAGGACGAGCCTTCGTCGAAGGCCGACGGGTCGCGCTCGTCCGCCTCGCCCGTCGACGACCTGCCCGACCTCCCGCCCCCCATCTCCGTCCGCCCCGCCCCCAGCCCCCTGCGTCCCCTTCGCTACGAGTTGCGTCGGGCAGCCGGTGTCGGCACGGGTTTCGTCACCGTGGGCGTGGTCCTTGTGGTGTCCGCCCTCACCGCCGTCATGCTCGCCCGCATCGGGCACACGCCGCACGCGCGCCTGCTGGTCGCGTGGCCGCGGGAGCTTCCGCTGCCGCCCGCGGCGCTCGGTGCCGGGCTGCTCGGGGCGATCGCGTTCGGCGACGAGTTCCGCCACCCCGCCCTGGCCGCGGATCGCGGCACCGTCCCCCGTCGGCTGGGGTTGCTGGCCGCGAAGCTCCTCGTCGCCTCCGCCACCGCCCTGGCGCTCGCCGTCTTCACCGTGGGCTGCGACATCGAGGTGCTCTATCTCGTCTACGGACGGGAACTCGCGGAAGTTCCCGCCGACTGGCTTTCGCTGAGTGCGAGTTGGATCGGGCTCGTCGTCGGCTGCGCCTGGGCCGGCGTGCTCGCCGCGGGCCTCTTCCGCTCCACCACGGCCGGGCTCGCCGCGGTGGTCACCGTGCCCATCGTCGTCGTACCCCTCGTGCAGAAGGTCGTCGTGGGACCGTCCGTGCGATCGGCGGCCGGGTTTCCGCTGCGACTGCGGGAGGTGCTCCTGTCGCAGTGGCCGTTCGGGGGAGAGCGGTATCTGGCGGGTGTCGCGCGGGTCATCGGTCAACCTGTGGGCGGCGCAATGACGTTGTCGCTGACCGCTCTGCTCTGCGCCTATCTGTTCACGACCCTACGAGGCAGGGTCCGATGACGACCGTCCGTGCCGTTCCCCGATCTGTCGTGCTCACAACTCCCCGGGGAAAGCCCATTTCTTTCCGATAAGGCGTCAATTGCGACGGGGTGAGCGATCACCCTTTCGTGTGCTTTTCACCAAAGACCTCAAGGGAGTTGAGAAGGGCGCCGACAAAGGATCCGTGAGTACCCTTGCGCACACCATGATGACCGCCGCCCGCTCCACCGACTCCGGTCTGGCCGGCCCGGGCGAACTCGACCGCTACCCCTACGCCGAGGCCCCTGTCGCCGAGCGCGTCGGAGCCCCCGCGTGGGACGGCGCGGACCCGGAACTGGGCCGTGTCGGCCGGCGCGCCGCGGGCAGCCGCGGACGCGGGCTGCACGGCCAACTCGTTCAACAGCTGGGCCAGATGATCGTTTCCGGGGACCTGGGCGCCGACCGCCCGCTCGTGCCCGAGGAGATCGGCCAGCGTTTCGAGGTCTCCCGCACCGTAGTCCGCGAGTCGCTCCGCGTTCTGGAGGCCAAGGGCCTGGTCAGCGCCCGCCCGAACGTCGGCACGCGCGTGCGCCCCGTCAGTGACTGGAACCTCCTCGACCCGGACATCATCGAGTGGCGGGCCTTCGGGCCGCAGCGCGACGACCAGCGCCGGGAGCTCAGCGAGCTGCGCTGGACGATCGAGCCCCTCGCCGCCCGCCTCGCCGCCGGGCACGGGCGTGACGACGTCCAGCAGCGGCTCGCCGACATGGTCGAGATCATGGGCCACGCGATGGGGCAGGGTGATGTCCTCACCTTCTCCCGCGCCGACGCCGAGTTCCACAACCTGCTCATCCAGGTCGCCGGCAACCGCATGCTGGAGCACCTCTCGGGGATCGTCTCGGCCGCCCTCCAGGTCTCCGGCGGCCCCGTGACCGGCTGTGACCGGCCGAACGAGACCTCGCTGGTGCAGCACAGCAGGATCGTCGACGCCCTCGCCACCGGCGACGGCGCGGCTGCCGAGACGGCCATGCGTCAGCTGCTCACCGTCCACCCTGAGGTGGAGCGCGTGGTGCCCGCACCCCGCGAGCACTGATCGCGCACCACGGTGGCGCGGCCAGGGACGCCTCCCCCCTCCTGTGGCGTTCCCGGCCTGTGCACCCCCTCCCGTCGGACCCGCAGGATCCCCACGGATCCTGCGGGTCCGACGGTGCGACTGGGTGGCGGAATCGCCGTACAGTGCGTAGTTCAGGCGGCTGGCGACCACTTCTGTCCGTGTCTGCGCGCTTTTGACCGGTTATGGGATGTGACTCGGGCCACGCAGATTGGGCGTAACACTCGGGGAAACAGCGCGATGACCTAAGAGGTGACTGCCGAGGAGGGAATACGGACGCCGTTCAAGGCGCTGTGTATCTTCCCGGCCCCCGCCCGCACCGTCGGTCCTCCCCAGGCCGGTGGTCGGCTCCTGTCCGCTGTGGACGGGGCCGGAAGCCGCTTTCCAACGTTCCGAGAGGTTGTTCGTGTCGGCCAGCACATCCCGTACGCTCCCGCCGGAGATCGCCGAGTCCGTCTCTGTCATGGCTCTTATCGAGCGGGGAAAGGCTGAGGGGCAGATCGCCGGCGACGATGTGCGTCGGGCCTTCGAAGCCGACCAGATTCCGGCCACTCAGTGGAAGAACGTACTGCGCAGCCTCAACCAGATCCTCGAGGAAGAGGGTGTGACGCTGATGGTCAGTGCCGCGGAGCCCAAGCGCACCCGAAAGAGCGTCGCAGCGAAGAGTCCGGCCAAGCGCACCGCCACCAAGACGGTCGCGGCGAAGACGGTGACCGCCAAGAAGGCCACCGCAACCGCCACGCCCGAGGCGCCCGCGGCCGAATCCGCCGTCGAGGACGAGTCCCCCGCGAAGAAGACCGCTGCCAAGAAGACGACCGCCAAGAAGACGGTCGCGAAGAAGACGACGGCCGCCGCCAAGAAGACGGCTGCCAAGAAGACCACCGCCAAGAAGGACGACGCCGAGGTTCCCGAGGACGAGGCTCTCGAGGAGACCCCCGGCAAGACCGGCGACGAGCCCGAGGGCGCCGAGAGCGCCGGCTTCGTACTCTCCGACGAGGACGAGGACGACGCGCCCGCCCAGCAGGTCGCCGCAGCCGGTGCCACCGCCGACCCGGTCAAGGACTACCTCAAGCAGATCGGCAAGGTCCCGCTGCTCAACGCCGAGCAGGAGGTCGAGCTCGCCAAGCGCATCGAGGCCGGTCTGTTCGCCGAGGACAAGCTGGCCAACGCCGACAAGCTCGCCCCCAAGCTCAAGCGCGAGCTGGAGATCATCGCCGAGGACGGCCGCCGCGCCAAGAACCACCTGCTGGAGGCCAACCTCCGACTCGTGGTCTCCCTGGCCAAGCGCTACACCGGCCGTGGCATGCTCTTCCTGGACCTGATCCAGGAGGGCAACCTCGGTCTGATCCGCGCGGTCGAGAAGTTCGACTACACCAAGGGCTACAAGTTCTCCACGTACGCCACCTGGTGGATCCGTCAGGCGATCACCCGCGCCATGGCCGACCAGGCCCGCACCATCCGTATCCCGGTGCACATGGTCGAGGTCATCAACAAGCTCGCGCGCGTGCAGCGCCAGATGCTCCAGGACCTGGGCCGCGAGCCCACCCCGGAGGAGCTGGCCAAGGAACTCGACATGACCCCCGAGAAGGTCATCGAGGTCCAGAAGTACGGCCGTGAGCCCATCTCCCTGCACACCCCGCTGGGCGAGGACGGCGACAGCGAGTTCGGTGACCTGATCGAGGACTCCGAGGCCGTCGTCCCGGCCGACGCGGTCAGCTTCACGCTCCTCCAGGAGCAGCTGCACTCGGTCCTCGACACCCTGTCCGAGCGCGAGGCGGGCGTCGTCTCCATGCGCTTCGGTCTCACCGACGGTCAGCCGAAGACCCTCGACGAGATCGGCAAGGTCTACGGCGTGACGCGTGAGCGCATCCGCCAGATCGAGTCGAAGACCATGTCGAAGCTGCGCCACCCGTCGCGGTCCCAGGTGCTGCGCGACTACCTCGACTAGGTCGCCCTCGCACGACGCGTCTTCGTACGACGCGCAAGGCCCGGTCCCCGAGTGGGGCCGGGCCTTCGTCTTGGCGTGCGGGTGCGGGGTGCGGCGGCCTGACTCACTCTGGGTTTCCCATGACCACCCGAGAGTGAGGAGCGCCA
This sequence comes from Streptomyces sp. NBC_01092, assembly GCF_045039535.1. Taxonomy (NCBI): domain Bacteria; kingdom Bacillati; phylum Actinomycetota; class Actinomycetes; order Kitasatosporales; family Streptomycetaceae; genus Streptomyces; species Streptomyces sp. NBC_01092. The sequence continues at coordinate 7,851,283 of NZ_CP108659.1, forward strand.
TGCGTCGTCCCTTTGCCCGGGCGCTGGCCCGGCCGCTGGTTCTGGCAGCCGTGGCGACAGCCATGCCGCTGGTGTCCGCCGCCCCTGCGGCCGCTGACAGTGTCGTCGTCGGTGGGTTCCCGGTCGATGTGTCCGGCAGTCCCTGGACCGTGGCGCTGTCCAGCCGTGACCGGTTCGGGGGTACGCGGGCCGGTCAGTTCTGCGTCGGTGTGGCGATCGGGCGGTCCAGCGTGCTGACCGCGGCCCACTGTCTGGGCGAGGACGTCCTGGGATCGTCGCCGGAACAGGTACGCGACCTCAAGGTCATCTCCGGCCGTACCGACCTGCTGTCCGGCCGGGGCCAGGAGACCGCCGTCCGTGGCGCCTGGGTGAACCCGGACTACGACGAGGACAGCAACAGCGGCGACTTCGCCGTCGTCACTCTTGCCCGGCCCCTTCCCGCCAGTGCGGTGATCAGGATGGCCGGTGCCGGCGATCCCGCCTACCTGCCCGGGACGCAGGCCCTGGTCTACGGGTGGGGGGACGTCACGGGTGCGGGCGACTATCCGCGGGGCCTGCGCGCGGCGCGGGTGCGCGTACTGCCCGATGCCCTGTGCAGGCAGGCGTATCCGGGCGGCGGCGACGGCAGGTACTTGGCCGACAGCATGCTCTGCGCGGGGGAGCCGGCGGGGGGCCGGGACGCCTGTCAGGGGGACAGCGGAGGGCCGCTCGTCGCCCAGGGGAAGCTGATCGGGCTCGTGTCCTGGGGGAACGGGTGCGGTCGTGCGGGCAGTCCCGGCGTGTACACGCGGGTGTCCGAGGTCGTACGGGCCATGGATTAGCGGGCCGCTGTGCGGGAGCGTCAGGCGGGCGGCTGAGGGCTCGCGGGACACGAGCGCGGGCGGCCGCCCCTGTTGTCAGGGGCAGCCGCCCGTCGACCGGCCTGTGCCGGAGCTGGCTCGTCGTTAATGCGAGGTGTCAGCGCTCATCTTCGGACGCCGTTTCGGGAACGGACGTCAGCCGCTCCGTCTCGTCCTGTATCTCAGCGGCGATCTTCTTGAGTTCCGGCTCGAACTTGCGGCCGTGGTGGGCGCAGAAGAGCAGCTCTCCGCCGCTGAGCAGGACGACGCGCACGTACGCCTGGGCGCCGCAACGGTCGCAGCGGTCAGCGGCCGTCAGCGGGCTCGCGGGGGTCAGAACAGTAGTCACGTCGCCTCTTCTCTAGCTCGACGAGCTGTCGTACCAGGGTCAACATCCAACCAGCCCCAAAACGTTCCCGCTCGCGGCTTCTCCCAGAGAGAAATTTTTCCGGGGCGGCTGGCTGCTGCCAGGTGGCGGCGAATGTGCCGTATTGCGTATCTGTCGTGCTTACGGTTTCGCGCTGTCGGTCAAGGTCGGTCCTCCCGGCTGGCTTGCCGGTTTGTTCATGAGGACGTGCCCGGAGCCTAAATGGTTCATGCCTGGAAGGGAACGTGATATGTACTTCACCCCATCGAGGGATCGAACATGCATGCGACCCTGGACTAGTCTGTGTTTCGTACGAGGGTGGCGTTACAACGGCTCTACCAGGCCTCGGTACCCTCTTGACGGCGACCGAAGCCGCGCCCTTACCCATCAGGGCGCCACCTGAAATTCAGCGAGGAGCGAACCGCGTGACCGCCGAGACGTCCGTGCCGTCCACAGCGCTGCTGGCAGGAGCAGACCGGGACGGTTCCAACTACACCGCGCGGCACCTGCTCGTCCTTGAGGGGCTCGAGGCCGTGCGCAAGCGCCCGGGCATGTACATCGGGTCGACCGACAGCCGCGGTCTGATGCACTGCCTGTGGGAGATCATCGACAACTCCGTCGACGAGGCCCTCGGCGGATACTGCGACCACATCGACGTGATCCTCCACGACGACGGGTCCGTGGAGGTCCGGGACAACGGCCGGGGCATCCCGGTCGACGTCGAGCCCAAGACCGGCCTGTCCGGCATCGAGGTCGTCATGACCAAGCTGCACGCCGGTGGCAAGTTCGGCGGCGGCTCCTACGCCGCCTCCGGCGGTCTGCACGGCGTGGGCGCCTCCGTGGTGAACGCCCTGTCCGCGCGGCTGGACGTCGAGGTGGACCGCAGCGGCCACACCCACGCCATCAGCTTCCGGCGCGGTGTCCCCGGAGCCTTCGCGACCGACGGCCCGGACTCCAAGTTCGAGTCCAAGGGCGGCCTGCGCAAGGGCAGGAAGATCCCCAAGACCCGCACCGGTACGCGCGTGCGGTACTGGGCCGACCGCCAGATCTTCCTCAAGGACGCCAAGCTCTCCCTGGAGCATCTGCACCAGCGCGCCCGCCAGACCGCGTTCCTGGTGCCCGGCCTGACCATCGTCGTCCGTGACGAGTTCGGCCTCGGCGAGGGCGGCAGCAAGGGCGAGGAGTCCTTCCGCTTCGACGGCGGCATCAGCGAGTTCTGTGAGTACCTGGCCACCGACAAGCCGGTGTGCGACGTCCTCCGCTTCTCGGGTCAGGGCACCTTCAAGGAGACCGTCCCCGTGCTTGACGAGCACGGCCAGATGACGCCCACCCAGGTCACCCGCGAGCTCGATGTGGATGTCGCGATGCGCTGGGGCACGGGCTACGACACGACCCTGAAGTCGTTCGTGAACATCATCGCCACCCCCAAGGGCGGTACCCACGTCGCGGGCTTCGAGACGGCCGTGGCCGGCACCATGAACGAGGTGCTGCGCACCAAGAAGATGCTGCGCGTGGCCGAGGACGACATCGTCAAGGACGACGCCCTGGAGGGGCTGACCGCGGTCGTCACCGTCCGGCTCGCCGAGCCGCAGTTCGAGGGCCAGACCAAGGAGGTCCTCGGCACCTCGGCGGCCCGGCGCATCGTGAACACGGTGATCGCCAGGGAGCTCAAGGCGTTCCTGACGTCCACCAAGCGGGACGCCGCGGCACAGGCGCGCGTGGTCCTCGAGAAGGCCGTCGCCGCCGCCCGTACGCGCATCGCGGCCCGCCAGCACAAGGACGCGCAGCGCCGCAAGACGGCCCTGGAGTCCTCGTCGCTGCCCGCCAAGCTCGCCGACTGCCGCAGTGACGACGTCGACCGCAGCGAGCTGTTCATCGTCGAGGGAGACTCCGCGCTCGGCACCGCCAAGCTCGCCCGGAACTCCGAGTTCCAGGCGCTGCTGCCGATCCGCGGCAAGATCCTCAACGTCCAGAAGTCGTCCGTGACCGACATGCTCAAGAACGCCGAGTGCGGCGCGATCATCCAGGTCATAGGAGCGGGCTCCGGCCGGACCTTCGATATCGACGCCGCCCGCTACGGCAAGATCATCATGATGACCGACGCCGACGTCGACGGCTCCCACATCCGCACGCTGCTGCTGACGCTGTTCCAGCGCTACATGCGGCCGATGATCGAGGCGGGCCGGGTGTTCGCCGCGGTTCCCCCGCTGCACCGGATCGAGCTCATCCAGCCCAAGAAGGGGCAGGACAAGTACGTCTACACGTACTCGGACCGTGAGCTGCGCGACAAGCTCATGGAGTTCCAGAGCAAGGGCGTGCGCTACAAGGACACCATCCAGCGGTACAAGGGTCTCGGTGAGATGGACGCCGACCAGCTGGCCGAGACGACCATGGACCCGCGTCATCGCACCCTGCGGCGGATCAGCCTCACGGACCTGGAGGCCGCCGAGCGCGTCTTCGATCTGCTGATGGGCAACGACGTGGCGCCGCGCAAGGAGTTCATCTCCAGCTCGGCGGCCACGTTGGACCGGTCGCGTATCGACGCGTAGCCGCTGCGCTGGGCTTGGGCCGGGAAGACGGCCTCGGCTCCGCCTTCGGTCGTTTTTGGGTTCCCACCCGCACCGCCCGCGGCAATCGTCGTCGGGTGCGGGTGGCCCCTGCGGTGGTTTGTCGCCGTTGGCGGCTGCGGGTTTTCGCAACGGCTGCGCGAATCACCTGATGGGGTGAAGCGTGTGAAGAAGCCGAGTCGGCGATCTTTCCGTTCTGTCCATGCTTGGGCATGCACTCAAGCGACGGTCGCCCCCGCGAAAGCACAGGTGCGCGGTACGACGACCCCTGGTACGACGCCCTCGCCTCCGGGTGGGGGGAGCTGGACGGTACGGACGCTCCCGAGGTCGCCGCGCCCGTCGCGGGTGATGTGTATCTGGAGGTGCAGCGCAGCGCGGCCTTCCGGGAAGTGCGCAGCCGCTACCGGCGGTTCGTGGTGCCGGCGGTTGCCGTGTTCCTGTCCTGGTACGTGGCGTACATCGTGGCCGCCACGACCGCGCCGGCGCTGATGGCCCGGCCCGTCGTGGGCGCCGTGAACGTCGCTCTGCTCGCCGGACTCGGGCAGTTCCTCAGCACCTTCCTGCTCACCTGGGCCTACGCCCGTCACGCGCGGCTGCGCAGGGACCGGGCCGCGCTCGAACTGCGCTGGGACACGCAGGAGTTGACGCGCGTCGCGAAGGGCGGTGCCGCGTGACGGACGATCACCAGACGCTGTCGCTGCTGCTGTTCAGCGTGTTCGTCGCGATCACGCTGGCGATCACGACGTGGGTGAGCCGCAACCGGCGTGGTTCCGCGGAGGAGTTCTACGCCGGCGGCCGGCTCTTCACGCCCATGGAGAATGGTTTTGCCATCGCCGGGGACTACATGTCCGCCGCCTCCTTCCTCGGCATCTCCGGGCTCATCGCCCTCTTCGGCTACGACGGGCTGCTGTACTCGGTGGGCTTCCTCGTGGCCTGGCTGGTGGTGCTGTTCCTGGTCGCCGAACTGGTCCGCAACTGCGGGCGGTTCACGCTCGCCGACGTGGTCGCCGCGCGGATGAGGGAGCGTCCCGTGCGGATCGCGGCGGGAACTTCCTCGGTCACCGTGTCCGTTCTGTATCTGGTGGCGCAGATGGTGGGCGCGGGCACCCTGGTCGCGCTGCTGCTCGGGGGCGAGGGCGAGGCGGCGCGGTCCTGGACCGTCATCGGCGTCGGCGCGCTCATGGTGATCTATGTGTCGTTGGGAGGGATGCGGGCCACCACCTGGATTCAGATCGTCAAGTCGGTCCTGTTGCTCGGCGGCACCATCGCGTTGACGGTGCTCGTCCTGCTGCGCTTCCACGGCGACTTCGACCAACTGCTGCTCACGGCGGCAGAGCGCAGTGGCCACGGCGATGCGTTCCTGGCGCCCGGTCTGAAGTACGGCGGGGACTGGACGGCCCGCTTCGACTTCATCAGCCTGGGCCTCGCCCTGGTGCTGGGCACGGCGGGGCTGCCGCACATCCTGTCCCGCTTCTACACCGTGCCCACCGCCCGCGCGGCACGGCGCTCGGTGGTCTGGGCGATCGGGCTCATCGGCGGCTTCTATCTGATGACGATCGTCCTGGGCTTCGGCGCGGCCGCGATCGTCGGACCGGAGGCCGTACGTGGGTCGAACACGGCCGGGAACACGGCGGTTCCGCTGCTCGCCCTCGATCTCGGCGGCGGTGCGGATTCCACCGGCGGAACGGTTCTCTTCGCCGTCGTCGCCGCGATCGCCTTCGCCACGATCCTCGCCGTGGTCGCCGGCATCACGCTCTCCTCCTCGGCGTCCGTGGCCCACGACCTGTACGCCTCACTACGGCGTCGGCACGCGGGGCCCCGCAGCGAGGTGGCCGTCGCCCGCGTGGCCGCCGTCGGTATCGGCATGGTCGCGATCGGCCTCGGGCTGCTGGCCAGGGACCTGAACGTCGCATTCCTCGTGGGCCTCGCCTTCGCCGTCGCCGCGTCCGCCAACCTGCCGGTGCTGCTGTACTCGCTGTTCTGGCGGGGCTTCACCACACGGGGCGCCGTCTGGTCCGTGTACGGCGGCCTGGTCCCGGCCGTGGCGCTCGTGGTGCTGTCGCCGGTCGTGTCCGGCAGCCCCGAATCGCTGTTCCCCGGGGTCGACTTCCAGTACTTCCCCCTCCAGAACCCCGGCCTCGTCTCGATCCCCCTGGGGTTCGCGGCAGGCTGGCTCGGCACCGTCACCTCGGCCGAGGAACCCGACGAGGCCAAGCACGCGGAGACCGAGGTGCGGTCGCTGACGGGGGCGGGGGCTGTCTAGGGCGGCGCCATCGTCGTCGTACGACCGCTGATAGATCGGGGCCCCTGATAGATCGGGGACCGCTGATAGATCGGGGACCGCTGTCCGTATGAAGAGAAGGCACGGTTCCTTCCCCCGCCCCCACGGGCCGTGCCTCAGGCGCGGGTCGCCCACACGTAACGGTGTTCCGGGCGGCCCGCGTCCCCGTACTTGAGGGTGAGGCGGGCGCGTCCGGTACGTTCCAGGAGCTTGAGATAGCGCTGGGCGGTCTGTCGGCTCACTCCGGTCCGCTCGGCGATCTCCTGGGCCGACAGGGGGCCTTCGGCGTTCATCAGGGCGCGGCGTACGAGTTCCGCGGTGGTGGGGGAGTGGCCCTTGGGCAGGTCGGGCTCCGTGGGGGCGGACAGGGCGCCGAAGATGCGGTCCACCTCGGCCTGTTCGGCCTCGCCGCCGCCGTCGAGGGTGCGGCGCAGCTCCGCGTACGCCTCCAGCTTTGCGCGCAGGCCCGCGAAGGCGAACGGCTTCACCAGGTACTGGAGCGCCCCTTGTCGCATCGCCGCCTGTACGGTCGTCACGTCCCGCGCCGCCGTCACCATGATCACGTCGGCCTGGTGACCGCGCCGGCGCATCTCCTGGACGACCGCGAGGCCCGTGTCGTCGGGCAGATAGTGATCCATGAGGACCAGGTCCAGCCGGGGCAGCTCCTCCACGCGGCGCAGCGCCTCGGCCGCGCTGTGCGCCTCACCCGCCACATGGAAGCCCGGCACCTTCTCGACGTAGGCGGCGTTGACCCGCGCCACGCGCGTGTCGTCGTCCACGACCAGGACCTCGATCATCGCGACTCCTCCTCGGCGACGGTGTGCGGATCCGATGGCACGGTGAGGACCGGCTCCAGGTCCGGCGCGGCCAGCGCCTCGGGCAGGACGACGACGAACTCGGCGCCTCCGCCGGCCGCCTCGCCCACCGTCGCGCTGCCGCCCTGCCGCTCGGCGAGCCTGCGCACGAGGGAGAGCCCGATGCCGCGCTCGCGGTGGGCCGGGCGCTGCTTGGTGGACCACCCCTCCGTGAAGATCAACTCGCGCTGCTCCTCGGGGATTCCCGGCCCCGTGTCGCGCACCCTGAGGGTCGCGGTGCGCCCCTCGGCCCGCAACTCCACCTCCACGCGCGCGTGCGGCGTCCCCGCGACGGCATCCAGTGCGTTGTCCACCAGATTGCCCACGATCGTGACGAGCCCCCTGGGGTCGATCAGCCGGTCCGGGAGCCCGGTACGGTCCGACAGACGCAGCGCGACACCGCGCTCCGCCGCCACCGTCGCCTTGCCGACCAGCAGCGCGGCGAGCAGCGGGTCCCGGATCTTCTCGGCGACCTGCTCCGCGGTGGCGCGGTGATCACCGACCACCTCCCCGACGAACTCCACGGCGTCGTCGTACATCTCCAGCTCCAGCAGCCCGAGGAGCGTGTGCATACGGTTCGCGTGCTCGTGGTCCTGGGCGCGCAGGGCGTCGATCAGGCCGCGCGTGGAGTCGAGCTCCCGGCCGAGCTGCTCCAGCTCGGTACGGTCGCGCAGGGTGGCGACGGCGCCGCCGTCGTCGGTGGGCATGCGGTTGGTGACCAGGACGCGCTGACCGCGGACCGTGAGCAGGTCGGTGCCCGTCACCCGCCCGGCCAACACGTCGGTCGTACGGCCTTCGCCGAGCGCCTCGTCGAGGGACCGGCCGACCGCCTCGTCGCCGATGCCCAGCAGACGCCGCGCCTCGTCGTTGAGGAGGCGGATACGGCCGCCGCGGTCCAGCGCGACGACGCCTTCCCGGATGCCGTGCAGCATCGCCTCGCGCTCCGCGAGCAGCGCCGAGATGTCGGAGAAGGCCAGGTCGCGGGTCTGCCGCTGGACTCGACGGGAGATGAGCCAGGCGGCCAGCGCGCCGACCGCCAGGGCGCCGCCCGCGTAGGCGAGCAGCTCCGGGATCGAGTGGATCAGCCGGGCCCGCACGCTGTCGTAGGCGATGCCGACCGAGACCGCCCCGACGATCTCGCCAGCGCCGTCGCGCAGCGGCACCTTGCCGCGGGCGGAGCGGCCCAGGGTGCCGTCGTCGATCTCCATGACCTCATGGCCGGCGAGGGCCTGGCCCGGGTCGGTCGAGACGAGCCTGCCGATCTCGCTCGGCGTGGGATGCGACCAGCGCACGCCCCGCCGGTCCATCACGACGATGTACTCGGCCTCGGTCGCCTCACGGATCCGCTCCGCCTCCCGCTGCACCGGGCCGCCGGCCGTCGCGGGCGTGCTCGTCAGGTCCTCGGCGATCTGCGGCTGGGCGGCGGTGGTCTGCGCGATCGACAGCGCGCGGCGCATCGCCTGGTCGTCGAGCTGGTCGCTGAGCGGAGCGAGGAACAGTCCGGTCGCGAGCACCGCGACTCCCGCGGCGATCGCCACCTGCATCAGCAGCACCTGCGCAAACATCCGCCGGGGCAGGCCCAGGCGCAGGCGACGGGTGGGGGGAGTGGGGCTCATACCCATGACGGTACGTGGGGGTACGGGGAGGGCCGTAGAGGGGTGTGGCGGGGATCTCCTGATCGACGCGGGGCATCGGGCGGGCCTCGGGAGTGCCGGTCGGTCGACCGGCGTGTACGTTCCCCGATCAGCTCGCGAGCGCCGTCGTCACCCTGAGTTCGCGTACCGCCACCACGTCCATCCGCGCGGGCGAGCCCAGCGCCGACGCCCCGCAGCTCTCCGGACGGGGCGGCAGGGAGGCGCCCTGGGCCACGCTGACCCGCCACGTGCGCCCGTCCGCGTGCGCGACGGTCACCTCCCACCTCGGGGCCGTGCCGTCCGTCCGTACGACCGTCAGCGCCTCCGCGGCGTCCTCGCCCGTGGCCCGGCGCACGGCCAGCTCCGCCGCCTGGCCCGGCCGCTCCCAGGCCGAGTTCCCGCGGCAGCCGTCGACGACGATCCGGCCCTCCTGGACGCTGTGCAGGACGTCCTTGACGGCATGGGCCTGCGCCCTGCCGTACGCGTAGCCGTACGGCAGCACGAGCAGTGTCGGGGAGAAGCGATGCCCGCCCAGATGGGTGACCTCCCAGACGCCGTCCACGCCGGAGGCCGCCAGCTCGGCCGCGAGCGGGCGGCCCAGGAGTGCGCAGCAGCGGTCCCGCTTGCCGTTGGTGCAGACGAGCGCGAGGGGGTTGCCGGTGTGGGGCCGCCCTTGGAGGACGGCGTCGAAGGTGTGGTGGTCGCCCATACCGAGGGCGGCGAAGTCCAGGTCGAGCAGCTGCTGGGGGTCGCTGATCGTGGCGGTGCGCAGCCAGACGTTTCCGGGCACGGTGTGGGCCACGTAGACCTGGCGTTCGGAGGGCCCGCCGCAGTCGGCGTGCCGGCCCGGGCGGCGGATCAGCGCGATGCGTACGCCCGTGCCCTGCGCGGCCGCCTCCAGGGCACGGCCCAGCGCGGGATCCAGGTGGCTCTGGGTGAGCGCCTTGGCACCCCACGGGCCGGGCTGCTCCAGCAGCAGCCAGGTCGTCGCGGTCGCCGCGGTCCCCGCGATGGGCTCAGCGAGGTCCTGCGAGACGGTTGAGCACGTACTCACAGAGGTGAGCCTAACCTGACTTGAGTCGACGTGGCAGCTGCGCTGCTCAAGCGGCCCCAGACACGCGTGTGGCCTGGTGCCGTTCTGGCGCCAGGCCTCATCGGTGAGGATCGAGCAGTGACGGGGTGCCGGCTGCTCGCGAGGTCGGGTGGCCCGGTTCGCGGGGCGGTTGCTCGCAGCCGGGGAGTGTGACGGTACGGGTCTGGGGTGGACGCGTGCTCGTGCGGTGGCTTCAGGCGTCGGGGATGTCGGCCTTGGCGCGGATCAGAGTCTCCCGGCTGACGATGACGATGCGTTCGTAGTCGGCGCGCGCGGCATCGGCGGGCAGTTCCGGGTCAAGCGCCTGGGTGGCCTCGGTGCCGATGACAGCGAAGTTACCGTCGCTGAGTTCGAACACGTCCGGGCAGGTGGCTCCTGAATTACTGCCACGGGCGCTTGGAGGCACACCGATGCGGCGCACGATCTTCAACAGTGGTCCTTAGGGCTGGGCATAATGGTGGGGAGCAGGTTACTGGTGTTTCTCGACTCACCAGGTCTTGATCGCGAAAACTCACCCAGTCGCGCTCCAGTCGCTGCTCTGTTGACCACCACGGTGTCTCGCGCCGGGCCCGGTCAGTCGGTCGGCGGATCGCCGACGACCCACCACTCGTCGGTATCGGCTTCGTCGAGGTCTCTGACGAGACCGTCGACCATGTGCCCCAGCTGAGCCTCCTCGGACGCCTCGTTCAGGGAGGCACGCATGTGCTGCGACGCCTCCCAGTACTCGCGGAAGATCGGGCTCTGGAAGAACTCACGCAGATGCCGGTACAGCTCCTCACGGTCGAGAATTCCCGCCCGGTGGAGGTGGAACAGGTGGACGTACCAGGCGTTGGCGTAGAAGAACTGGCGGCGCCTCTCCACCGGGATGTTCTTGTCGTAGGTGTCGATCACCGAGGCGAGCGAAGGATCGTCGATCGCCCTGGCCAGCAGTTCCCACTGCATGCGCTGCTGGTGTGCCACGGCCTTGCGGTGGATCGCCAACTCCTCGAGTTCCAACTGCTTCTCGCGCAGACGTGTTTCCTCCGACCGTCGTAGATGTGCGGCCACCGTCGCGGTCGCGGTGGCGACCAGGAGGGCGAGCGCGGCGGAGCGCAGCCTCCCCGCGAGGTGTTTCTGTGTGGTCATGTCAACTACCCCCGATCAGGCGGCCGTCCGCCGGTCGTCGGGATGTGGGTCGACTGGAGGGGACCGGCGAGCGGTGGGCGGCGCTTGCCGTCTCCCAGAGTGCCGAGCGGCTCTGATCGGCGGGGAGGCGGAGAGGAGGCGCACGGAGGGAAGCGAGGGTCGCACACTCCGGCGCCATGCCCAACGTCTGCCCGGCAAGTGCTGCTAACAATCGTTCACTTCGCGGGGATTCTTCCGGCTCGTATCCTGGGGCGGCATTCAAAACCTCGTATGCGCGCCGGGCCGCGAGCCGGTGCACCCGTCGGCGTGAGAAAGGTCGCACGTTGAGCAAGCCGACCCCCGGCCCGCAGCAGATTCCGGTCGTCGTTCTCGCCGGATTCCTCGGTTCCGGCAAGACGACTCTGCTCAATCACCTCCTCCACCGCAGCGGAGGCACCCGCATCGGAGCCATCGTCAACGACTTCGGGTCCATCGAGATCGACGCCATGGCCGTCGCCGGCGCGCTCGGCGACTCGACGGTCTCCCTCGGCAACGGCTGTCTGTGCTGCGCGGTCGACGCCAGTGAGCTGGATGTCTATCTGGAGCGCCTCGCACGGCCGTCCACCGGCATCGACGTCATCGTCATCGAGGCCAGCGGGCTCGCCGAACCCCAGGAACTCGTGCGCATGCTGCTCGCCAGCGAGCACCCGGGCATCGTGTACGGCGGGCTCGTCGAGGTCGTCGACGCCGCCGAGTTCGGCGACACCCGCGCGAAGCACCCCGAGATCGACCGGCACCTCGCCCTCGCCGACCTGGCGGTCGTCAACAAGCTCGACCGGGCCACCGACGGGGAACGCGTCCTCGGGATCGTCCGTCAGCTCGCCGACCGCGCCGCCGTCGTCCCCGCCACCTACGGGTGCATCGACCCCGCGTTCCTCTTCGACTGCCGGCCCAGCGAGGAGCGCATCGGGCAGCTGTCCTTCGACGACCTCCACCAGCACGGCGAGCACCACACCGACCACGCCGACCACAGCGGTCATCTGCACAGCGCCTACGACAGCCTGTCCTTCGTGTCCGACATCCCTGTCGATCCACGGCGGTTGATGGGGTTCCTGGACGGCAGGTCGGAGGGGCTGTACCGGATCAAGGGGTACGTCGACTTCGGGCCGTACGACGCCGCGAACCGCTACGCCGTGCACGCCGTCGGGCGGTTCCTGCGCTTCTACCCGGAACCGTGGCCCGACGCCGAGGCACGCCTCACCCAGCTCGTCCTCATCGGCTCCGGCATCGACACCGCCGCCCTGACCAAGGAACTCGAGGCGTGCAAGAGCGACGCCCCACACGCCGACGAGCAGGGCATGTGGGGCGTTCTGCGCTACGTACAGGACCCGGAGGAAGCGGCCTTCGAGGAGCCTTAGACCGGGCCCGCCACCACCGACACCGTCTTCGGCAGCGAGACACCCGAGCCGTCACGGCGCGGGTCCATCTCCGGGAGCTCGACCGGAGTGCCGTTCTTCTGCGCGGCCCGCGCCGGGACGGCGCCCGCCCAGCCCAGGGACAGGCAGTCCTCACCCTTCAGGAACCGCTGGCAGCGCACGCCACCCGTGGCGCGGCCCTTGCGGGGGTACTGGTCGAACGGGGTCAGCTTGGCCGTCGTCTGGACCGAGTCGTCCAGGGTGCCGCGCGAGCCCGCGACCGTGAACACCACCGCGTCGGCCGCCGGATCCACCGCCGTGAAGGAGATGACCTTCGCGCCCTCGGTGAGCTTGATGCCCGCCATGCCGCCGGCGGCGCGGCCCTGCGGGCGGACCTGCGCGGCCTGGTAGCGCAGCAGCTGGGCGTCGTCCGTGATGAAGACCAGGTCCTCCTCACCGGTGCGCAGCTCGATCGCGCCGACGATCCGGTCGCCGTCCTTCAGGGTGATGACCTCCAACTCGTCCTTGTTGGACGGGTAGTCGGGCACCACGCGCTTCACGACGCCCTGTTCCGTGCCGAGCGCGAGGCCCGGGGAGGACTCGTCGAGGGTCGTCAGGCAGACCACAGTCTCGCCGTCGTCCAGCGAGACGAACTCCGACAGCGGCGCGCCGCCCGCGAGGTTCGGTCTCGACGCCGTCTCCGGCAGCTGCGGCAGATCGATGACGTTGATCCGCAGCAGCCGGCCCGTGGACGTCACCGCGCCCACCTCGCCGCGCGCCGTGGCCGGCACCGCCGAGACGATCACGTCGTGCTTCGAGCGCCTCGCGTCGTCGTCCTCCGCGAACGGGTCGCCGTTCGCCGTACGGGCCAGCAGGTCCGTCGAGGACAGCAGCACCCGGCACGGGTCGTCGGCCACCTGGAGCGGCACGGCGGAGACCTGGGTGCCCGCCGACTCCAGCAGGACCGTACGCCGCTCGGTGCCGAACTTCTTGACCACCGAGGCCAGTTCGGCGGAGACCAGCTTGCGCAGCTCGGCGTCCGAGTCGAGGATCCGGGTCAGCTCGGCGATCTCCGCGCCCAGCCGCTCCTTCTCCGCCTCCAGCTCGATGCGGTCGAACTTGGTGAGGCGGCGCAGCGGCGTGTCGAGGATGTACTGGGTCTGGACCTCGGACAGGGAGAAGCGCTGCATCAGGCGTTCCTTCGCCTGTGCGCTGTTCTCGCTGGACCGGATCAGCCGGATGACCTCGTCGATGTCCACCAGCGCGGTGAGCAGGCCCTCGACCAGGTGCAGGCGGTCGCGGCGCTTGCCGCGGCGGAACTCGCTGCGGCGCCGGACTACCTCGAAACGGTGGTCGAGGTAGACCTCCAGGAGCTCCTTGAGGCCCAGGGTGAGGGGCTGGCCGTCGACCAGTGCGACGTTGTTGATGCCGAAGGACTCCTCCATCGGCGTCAGCTTGTACAGCTGCTCCAGGACCGCCTCCGGCACGAAGCCGTTCTTGATCTCGATGACCAGGCGCAGGCCGTGCTGGCGGTCGGTGAGGTCCTTGACGTCGGCGATGCCCTGGATCTTCTTGGAGCCGACCAGGTCCTTGATCTTGGCGATGACCTTCTCCGGGCCGACCGTGAAGGGCAGCTCGGTGACGACCAGGCCCTTGCGGCGGGCGGTCACGGTCTCGACCTCGACCGTGGCGCGGATCTTGAAGGTGCCGCGGCCCGTCTCGTAGGCGTCCCGGATGCCGGCCAGGCCGACGATCCGGCCGCCCGTGGGCAGGTCGGGGCCCGGGACGTACTTCATCAGGGTTTCCAGATCCGCGTTCGGGTGGCGGATCAGGTGGCGGGCGGCCGCGACGACCTCGCCGAGGTTGTGCGGCGGCATGTTCGTGGCCATACCGACGGCGATGCCGGACGCGCCGTTGACCAGGAGGTTCGGGAAGGCGGCGGGCAGCGCCACCGGCTCCCGTTCCTGGCCGTCGTAGTTGGGGGTGAAGTCGACCGTGTCCTCGTCGATCGACTCGGTCATCAGACTCGTCGCCTGGGCCTGCCGGCACTCGGTGTACCGCATGGCGGCCGGCGGGTCGTCGTTGCCCAGCGAGCCGAAGTTGCCGTGGCCGTCGACCAGCGGGACGCGCATCGAGAAGGGCTGGGCCATGCGCACCAGGGCGTCGTAGATCGACGCGTCGCCGTGCGGGTGCAACTTACCCATGACCTCGCCGATGACGCGGGCGCACTTCACATAGCCGCGGTCGGGGCGCAGGCCCATCTCGTTCATCTGGTACACGATGCGGCGATGCACCGGCTTGAGGCCGTCGCGGGCGTCCGGCAGGGCTCGGGAGTAGATGACCGAGTACGCGTACTCGAGGAAGGAGCCCTGCATCTCGTCGACGACGTCGATGTCGAGGATCCTCTCCTCGTACGAGTCGTCGGGCGGCGGGGTCTTCGTGCTGCGGCGGGCCATCGCTGCCGGCTCCTTGCTGAGGCGTGGACGGATCTGACGCGGACCATTGTGGACCGCGGCACTGACAACCACCGACCAGGACCCGATGTTGGGCTCCAGCCCGGCGCGTGAGAAGTGTCGCCGACGCCGGGCCCCACCTGCGACCCACGGGGCGACAAGGCACCAACGGCACTGGAGCATCGGGGGCTTGCGGGCGGCGGCGCGACGGGTCGGCGGTGGGGTAGGAGGGCCGACCGTAGGCCAATGTGCGAGCCGTAGGCCAATGTCACGGCCGTAGGCCAATGTGCCGGCCGTGGCCAATGTGACGGCCTTGGGGCAATGTGACGGCCTTGGGGCAATGCGCCGGCCGAGCCGAGCTGAGCCGAGCCCCGCCGACTCCCGATGCACCCCCGGACCGAGCGCCGTCCCCCAGCCGCGACCGCCCGGACCAGCCCACACAGCCGCGCCCACAGCCGCGCCCACCACGGCGGCAAGCGCGCGCCGCGAGACCGTTCACTCGCCGGAGTGATCGAAGGCCGGCGGTGGGAGCCCGACGAGCGAGCGCGCGGAGCGGAACGCGGTGTCGTCCGTGCCGCGGGCCAGGACCGATGGCCGCCGCCCGCCGCCCGGCACGCGCGCGTGGGAGGGGCCCCATCGCGCCCCCTGACCGATACCGCAGGCCAGGCAGCGTGCGCGGACCGCTCGCCACGGAAGCCCCCGCAGGGACCGCGCTCCCCGCCCCCGCACACGACCACCCCGATCCGTATGCCGAGGCCCACACTGACGAGCCGTCCCGACTCCCGTCCCACCCGCTCCACACGAACCGTTCTGACCGGGAACTTCGCCGACCCTTCGGACGCTGCATACAGTGGCAGGAACTTAAGCCGAACTGCTCGGCACAACGCAGTGCACGCGACCGGAAGGACACCTTGCCCATGGGTCACACGGCCACACCGGAGGCACAATCCGGCGGCCTCACCGCGACGGAGCACCGCCTGGCCAACGGCCTGCGTGTGGTGCTCTCCGAGGACCACCTCACGCCGGTCGCCGCCGTCTGCCTCTGGTACGACGTCGGCTCCCGCCACGAGGTCAAGGGCCGTACCGGACTCGCCCACCTCTTCGAGCACCTGATGTTCCAGGGCTCGGGAAGCGTCAAGGGCACGGGGCACTTCGAGCTCGTCCAGGGCGCGGGCGGCTCGCCGAACGGCACCACCAGCTTCGAGCGCACCAACTACTTCGAGACCATGCCCGCCCACCAGCTGGAGCTCGCGCTGTGGCTGGAGGCCGACCGCATGGGCAGCCTCCTGGTGGCGCTCGACGAGGAGGGCCTGGAGAACCAGCGGGACGTCGTCAAGAACGAGCGCCGCCAGCGCTACGACAACGTCCCCTACGGCACGGCCTTCGAGAAGCTGACCGCGCTGTCGTACCCCGACGGACACCCGTACCACCACACGCCGATCGGCTCGATGGCCGACCTGGACGCGGCCAGCCTGGAGGACGCCCGCGCGTTCTTCCGCACGTACTACGCGCCCAACAACGCCGTGCTGTCGATCGTCGGCGACATCGACCCGGAGCAGACGCTCGCCTGGGTGGAGAAGTACTTCGGCACCATCCCGGCCCATGACGGCAAGCCCGCGCCGCGCGACGGCTCGCTGCCCGAGGTCATCGGCGAGCAGCTGCGCGAGGTCGTCGAGGAGCACGTCCCCGCGCGCGCGATGATGGCCGCCTACCGCCTCCCGGCGGACGGCACGCGCGAGTGCGACGCGGCCGACCTGGCGCTGACCGTCCTCGGCGGCGGCGAGTCCTCCCGCCTCTTCAACCGGCTCGTGCGGCACGACCGTACGGCCGTGGCGGCCGGCTTCGGCCTGCTGCGTCTGGCCGGTGCGCCCTCCCTGGGCTGGCTGGACGTGAAGACCTCCGGCGACGTCGAGGTGCCGGTCATCGAGTCGGCCGTCGACGAGGAGCTCGCCCGCTTCGCGCAGGAGGGCCCCACCGCGGAGGAGATGGAGCGCGCGCAGGCCCAGCTGGAGCGCGAGTGGCTGGACCGGCTCGGCACCGTCGCGGGCCGCGCCGACGAACTGTGCCGGTACGCCGTGCTGTTCGGCGACCCGCAGCTGGCGTTCACCGCCGTACAGCGCGTCCTCGACGTCACCGCCGAGGAGGTCAAGGCGGTGGCCCAGGCCCGGCTGCGTCCCGACAACCGCGCGGTGCTCGTGTACGAGCCGACCGGCGCCGAGGATCCCGACGCCGCCGCGACCGACGAGACCACCGACGAGAACGAGGAGTCGGCGCAGTGACCGAGCTCGCCAGCATGGAGTTCCACCCGCAGCCCCAGGCCGGCCCGGCCCGGCCCTGGGCGTTCCCGGCGCCCGAGCGCGGCAAGCTGGACAACGGCCTCACCGTCCTGCGCTGCCACCGCCCCGGCCAGCAGGTCGTCGCCGTCGAGGTGCTCCTGGAGTCGCCCCTGGAGGCCGAGCCGAAGGGCCTGGACGGCATCGCCACGATCATGGCGCGCGCCCTGTCCGAGGGCACCGACAAGCACACCGCCGAGGAGTTCGCCGCCGAGCTGGAGCGCTGCGGTGCCACGCTCGACGCCTACGCCGACCACCCCGGCGTCCGCGTCAGCCTGGAAGTGCCCGTCTCCCGCCTGCCGAAGGCGCTCGGCCTGCTCGCCGACGCCCTCAGGGCGCCCGCGTTCGACGACGCCGAGGTGGAGCGCCTGGTGCGCAACCGGCTCGACGAGATCCCGCACGAGCTGGCCAACCCCTCGCGTCGCGCCGCCAAGGAGCTCGCCAAGGAGCTGTTCCCGGCGACCTCGCGCATGTCCCGCCCACGCCAAGGCACCGAGGACACCGTCGCCGGCATCGACTCCGCGTCCGTACGCGCCTTCTACGAGCGGCACGTACGCCCCGCGACCTCCACCGTCGTGGTCGTCGGCGACCTCACCGGCGTCGAGCTCGACGCCCTGCTCGGCGACACCTTGGGCGCCTGGACCGGCTCACTGGCCGAGCCGCGGCCCGTCCCGCCGGTGACCGCGAACGACACCGGGCGCGTCGTCATCGTCGACCGCCCCGGCGCGGTCCAGACGCAGCTGCTGATCGGCCGGGTCGGCCCCGACCGGCACGACCGCGTGTGGCCCGCGCAGGTGCTCGGCACCTACTGCCTCGGCGGCACCCTCACCTCCCGGCTGGACAAGGTCCTGCGCGAGGAGAAGGGCTACACCTACGGTGTGCGGGCCTTCGGCCAGGTCCTGCGCTCCGCCCCGGACGGCACGGGCGCGGCGATGCTCGCCATCAGCGGCTCCGTCGACACCCCGAACACCGGCCCGGCGCTCCAGGACCTGTGGACGGTGCTGCGCGGCGTGGCCGCCGGGGGTCTCACCGACGCCGAGCGGGACTTCGCCGTGCAGAACCTCGTCGGGGTGGCGCCGCTGAAGTACGAGACCGCGGCGTCCGTGGCGAACACGCTGGCCGACCAGGTCGAGCAGCACCTGCCCGACGACTACCAGGCGACGCTGTACCAGCAGCTGGCCGCGACCGGCACGGTCGAGGCCACCGCGGCGGCCGTCAGCGCCTTCCCGGTGGACCGTCTGGTGACGATCCTGGTCGGCGACGCGGCCGAGATCCGGGAGCCCGTCGAGGCCCTCGGCATCGGCGAAGTCACCGTCGTCGCCGCCGAGTAGCCGAGCCGAGTAGAGGACGCACCGGCGCCGGGAGACACCACGCGCGCGTAGGGGCCCTGGTGACGTAAGAGTCACCAGGGCTCCCTTATGCCCGAATTGAGGGGGAGGTTGCCTGTCTGACCTGTGGGATGCACTACAAAAGCCGTGATCCGTTTGGGGATTGAAAGATGTCCCGTTTAGCGTCTTCCGGGCTGTCCGTCAGGCACTGCGCCGCGCCCGCGGCACCGGACAGCCATCGCCGAGTCCCCGTACGGCGCGAGCCAGGGGAGCCGGGGACCCACGAAGTCCCTGGGGTGAATCGGACGCCCGCGCGCAGGCGAGGGGGCCCGTAGGAGACCTTCCTGCTCCGAACCCGTCAGCTAACCCGGTAGGCGAGAAGGAAGGAAAGGACCAGCCACTACATGGCGTTCACCTGCGCCACCGGGAAGAACCGCCCCACCGGCAAGCATCGCCGGCCCAGCCGGTTCGAGCGCACCACCGCCCGCGCGGCCGGCGTCGCCGCGCTCACCGCCACCGGCGTGATCGGCACCCTGGCCGCCCCGGCGCTCGCCGCCGAACCCGCCACGGAGCAGACCGGCCTCATCCCCGTCGTCACCGTCGAGAACTCGATCGCGGACCAGATCGACGCCCAGGCCATCGCCCAGGAGCGGGCGGCCAAGGAGGCCGCCGCCGCGAAGAAGGCCGCCGAGGAGGCCGCGCGCGAGAAGGCGGCCGCGAAGGCCGCCCAGGAGCGCGAGGCCAAGGAGCGCGCCGCCCGCGAGGCCGAGCGCAAGCGCCTGCTGTCCTACGTGTCCCCGATCGCCGGCTCGTACGTCTCCACGGGCTACAAGGCCGGCGGCGCCGTCTGGTCCTCCGGCAGCCACACCGGCATCGACTTCCACGCCTCCAGCGGCACCTCCGTCCACGCGGTCGCCTCCGGCACCGTCGTCGAGGCCGGCTGGGGCGGGGCGTACGGCAACAACATCGTGATCAAGATGAACGACGGCACGTACACCCAGTACGGCCACCTGTCGTCCATCGGCGTCTCGGTGGGCCAGACCGTCACCCCCGGCCAGCAGATAGGCCTGTCCGGCGCCACCGGCAACGTCACCGGGCCGCACCTGCACTTCGAGGCCCGCACGACGTCGGAGTACGGCTCGGACATCGACCCCGTCGCCTACCTGCGCTCGCACGGCGTGAACATCTGACGCCACCACCGCGTCCACCGAAGCCCCGGCTCCCCGAGCCGGGGCTTTCGATGTTTCCCGGCCGGGGTGCCTGACCAAAAAATATCCATGGATTCCGGCCCCCCGTCGGAAATTCCGGCCGGTTGCAATAGAGTCACTGCGAACACGTCATTCTCGACGTTTCACGGGGATTAAAGCGGAGGTCGGTCATGCGTATTCCGGCGCATTCGGTATGCACGGCGATCCGGGACGACATCGTCGCCGGTGTCTACGAGCGTGGCAGCCGGCTCACCGAGGAACTGCTCGCACGCCGCTACGGCGTCTCCCGCGTCCCCGTGCGGGAGGCCCTGCGCACCCTGGAGGCGGAGGGCTTCGTCGTGACCCGGCGGCACGCGGGCGCGTGCGTCGCCGAACCGACCGAGCAGGAGGCCGCCGACCTGCTGGAGATGCGCGGCCTCCTGGAACCCCTGGGCGCCTCCCGGGCCGCCCAGCGGCGCACCGAGGCCCATCTGAAGGTGCTGCGCGGCCTGGTGAGGCTGGGGCAGGAGCGGGCCCGGCGGGGAAACAGCGAGGACCTGCGCTCCCTGGGTGCCTGGTTCCACGAGACGCTGGCCCAGGCCTGCGGCAGCCCCGCCCTCACCTCGATGCTGACCCAGCTGCGCCACAAGATCGCCTGGATGTATGCCGTGGAGGCACCGGCCGAACCGGTGGAGTACTGGACCGAGCACGGCGCGATCGTGGACGCGGTGGCGCGTGGCGACGGTGAACGCGCCCGCGCGATCACGGCCCTGCACACCGAGCGCTCGCTCTCGGCGCACCGCCTTCGGTTCGGCTCCGGCGGCGAGCGCACGGAGCGTGTGAGGAATTCGCAACATCCCGTAAACATGCCGAGCCTGCGGCATTAACACGGGCGCCGTATACAAAGAGGAGATATTCGGCGGCAGGGAATTTCTGCTGCCCTTTTTCGGATATGCCGCCACCGTATCGTGAATTCCATGGACGGCTGCCGGAAAACCGTGAAGCCGCGTCCGCCGGAAAGGCGGACGCGGCTTCACCGTTCGCTACGGATACCCGTTCAGGTCACTCAGACCGTCTCGGGCAGCTCCTCGAGACCCTCGGAGACCAGCTTCGCCAGCCGGTCGAGGGCGGCGTCCGCACCCTCGGCGTCGGAGGCGAGGACGATCTCCTCGCCGCCCTGGGCGCCCAGGCCCAGGACGGCCAGCATGGAGGCCGCGTTGACGGGGTTGCCGTCAGCCTTGGCGATCGTCATCGGGACGCCTGTGGCCGTGGCGGCTCGGACGAAGATGGAGGCGGGGCGGGCGTGGAGGCCCTCGGCCCAGCCGACGTTGACGCGGCGCTCAGCCATGTGATGCTGCCCTTCGGTTTTCAGGGTTGTCTAGACCAGTTTCCCACACCACTGAAGCATGCCGGAACCGGACGAACGTATGACGCACGTCCCTTCCTCGGTGACCGTCGGGTCGCGGCCTCGACCCCACGTGACGTCCTCCACAGACTGCCTCGCGCCGTTGTCGTACGCGAGCCGTAATCTGGGCCCATGCAGAGCGCCTCGGACAGGCACGAGTACCCCGCCCACTGGGAAGCCGACGTGGTGCTGCGCGACGGCGGCACCGCGCGCATCCGCCCCATCACCGTTGATGACGCCGAGCGCCTGGTCAGCTTCTACGAGCAGGTGTCGGACGAGTCGAAGTACTACCGCTTCTTCGCGCCCTACCCGCGACTGTCCGCGAAGGACGTCCACCGCTTCACGCACCACGACTTTGTGGACCGGGTGGGACTCGCGGCCACGGTGGGCGGCGAGTTCATCGCCACCGTACGCTACGACCGGATCGGCGCCGACGGAATGCCCGCGTCGGCCCCCGCCGACGAGGCCGAGGTCGCCTTCCTCGTCCAGGACGCCCACCAGGGGCGCGGCGTCGCCTCCGCCCTCCTCGAACACATCGGCGCGGTCGCCCGCGAGCGCGACATCCGCCGCTTCGCCGCCGAGGTACTGCCCGCCAACAACAAGATGATCAAGGTGTTCACGGACGCCGGGTACACCCAGAAGCGCAGCTTCGAGGACGGCGTCGTCCGCCTGGAGTTCGACCTGGAGCCGACTGACCGCTCGCTCGCTGTGCAGTACGCGCGCGAGCAGCGCGCCGAGGCCCATTCCGTACGGCGGCTGCTGGTGCCCGGCTCCGTCGCCGTCATCGGCGCCGGCCGCAGCCCCGGCGGGGTCGGCCGCGGCGTCCTCGGCAACATCAGGGACGCCGGGTTCACAGGCCGGCTGTACGCCGTGAACAAGGCGTTCCCGCAGGACCTCAAGGAGCTCGACGGGGTTCTCGCGCACCGCTCCGTGCGGGACATCGAGGAGCAGGTCGACCTCGCGGTGGTCGCCGTACCGGCCGACCACGTCCTCGACGTCGTCACCGAGTGCGGCGAGCACGGCGTGCAGGGACTGGTCGTGCTCTCCGCCGGGTACGCCGAGAGCGGCCCCGACGGGCGCGAGCGCCAGCGCGAACTCGTCCGGCACGCGCGCACGTACGGCATGCGCATCATCGGCCCTAACGCCTTCGGGATCATCAACACCGCCGCCGACGTCCGGCTGAACGCCTCACTGGCCCCCGAGATGCCGAGGCCGGGCAGGATCGGGCTCTTCGCACAGTCCGGCGCCATCGGCATCGCCCTGCTGTCCCGGCTGCACCGGCGCGGCGGCGGGGTCACCGGCGACACCGGCGTCTCGACCTTCGTGTCGTCCGGCAACCGGGCCGACGTCTCCGGCAACGACGTCCTGCAGTACTGGTACGACGACCCGGACACCGACGTCGTCCTCATGTACCTGGAGTCCATCGGCAACCCGCGCAAGTTCACCCGCCTCGCCCGGCGTACGGCGGCCGCGAAGCCGCTGGTCGTCGTGCAGGGCGCACGGCACGGGGGAGCGGCGCCGCAGGGCCACACCGTCCGGGTCACGCGGTTGCCGCACACCACGGTGTCCGCGCTGCTGCGGCAGGCCGGGGTGATCCGGGTCGACACCATCACCGAACTGGTGGACACGGGTCTGCTGCTCGCGCGCCAGCCCCTGCCGGCCGGCCCGCGGGTGGCGATCCTGGGGAACTCCGAGTCACTGGGACTGCTGACCTACGACGCCTGCCTGTCCGAGGGACTGCGGCCGTTGCCGCCGCTGGACCTGACGACCGCGGCGTCGGCGGCCGACTTCCACGAGGCGCTGGCGCGCGCGCTCGCCGACGAGACGTGCGACGCGGTCGTCGTCACCGCGATACCGGCGATCGGGGACGCGACGACCGGGGACGCCGAGCTCGCGCAGGCCCTGAGCTCGGCGGCCGAGCGGGTGCCGGGGAAGCCGGTGCTGGTGGTGCACGTGGAGCTCGGCGGTCTCGCGGAGGCCCTGTCGGCCGCCGCGAGCACCGCGCCACAGGCGGACAGGGCGGCGCCCCGCACCGCGGGCCGCGCCCACCCCTTCCGCCCGCTGGACTTCCCGGCCGACCCGCTGCCCGAACCGTCGGACACCGCAGCGGGCACCCCCCGCCTCATCCCCGCCTACCCGGCGGCCGAGCGCGCGGTCCGTGCCCTCGGCGAAGCCGTCAAGTACTCCCAGTGGCGCCGCGAGGCGGCCGAGCCCGGCAAGGTGCCCGAGTACGAGGACATCGACGAGAGGGGCGCCGCCCAGCTGATCGACGGTCTGCTCGCGCGCGGGCAGGGGCTCACGCTCGGCACGGACGAGACCTGCGACCTGCTCGGCAAATACGGCATCCAGGTCCACCGAGCCCTGCACGCCCCCACCCCCGACGCGGCCGCCGAGGCCGCCCGCACCCTCGGCTACCCCGTCGCACTCAAGGCCACCGCCCCGCACCTGCGGCACCGCGCCGACCTCGGCGGCGTCCGGCTGGACCTCGCGGACGAGGAGCAACTGCGGCGGGCGTACACCGAGTTGACCGAGCTGTTCGGCAGACCGGAGGAGCTGCGCCCGGTCGTGCAGAGCATGGCACCGCGCGGCGTCGACACCGTCGTACGGGCCGTGATCGACCCGGCGGCCGGTGCCGTGCTGTCCTTCGGGCTCGCCGGAGCCGCATCACAGCTGCTCGGCGACATGGCACACCGGCTGATCCCGGTCACCGACCGCGAGGCGACCTCGATCGTCCGCTCGATCCGGACGGCACCGCTGCTGTTCGGCTGGCGCGGCTCCGAACCCGTCGACACACCTGCCCTGGAGGAGCTGCTGCTGCGGGTGTCGAGGCTGGTCGACGACCACCCGGAGGTCGTGGCGGTCACCCTGGAGCCGGTCGTCGTCGCCAAACACGGCCTGAGCGTCCTCGGCGCCTCCGTGCGCCTGGCGCTGCCGCCCGCCCGCGACGACCTCGGACCGAGGACCCTGCCGACGTACTGAGACCCCCGCGAGCGGTGCCTCGCAGTCAGTGCACCCCCGTAGGATGGGCGTCATGGCCAAGACCAGTACGACGACCCAGGGGCTGCGAGCGGCGATCGAGCGCAGCGGCTACTACCCGGCCCTCGTGGCCGAGGCGGTGGAGGCCGCCGTGGGCGGCGAGCCCATCCGGTCGTACCTGGTCCATCAGGAGACGACGTTCGACCAGAACGAGGTGCGGCGGCATGTGACCGTCCTCGTCCTCACCGGCAACCGTTTCATCGTCAGCCACACCGACGAGCAGGCCGCGGACACCACCTCCCCGACGCCGTACGCCACGACCTCGACGGAGTCGGTCAAGATCGGCCGGATCTCGTCGGTCGTGCTCAGCCGCGTCGTCGCCAACCCGGAGCAGTACACGGTGGGCACATTGCCCCGCGAGGTCGTCCTCACCATCGGCTGGGGCGCCGTCGCCCGCATCGATCTGGAGCCCGCGGCCTGCGGTGACCCCAACTGCGAGGCGGACCACGGCTACACGGGCAGCTCGACGGCGGACGACCTCAGCCTGCGCGTCAGCGAGGCCGGTGACGGCCCGGAGACGGTGCGCCAGGCGCTCGCCTTCGCGCAGTCGCTCTCCGAGGCGACCGCGGACCTCACGCGCTGATGGCACAGTCCACCGCCTGGGACCCCCATCCGGAACCCCTCGCCGTCACCTCCGCGCCGACCCCCGAGTACGGCCGCGGCTCTCTCGCCGACCTGCTGCCCACCCTGGCCGCCGGTATGGCCGTACCGGGCATGACCGCCACGATCGGCGAGCTGACCCCCGCCGACCGCGCGTGCGTGTTCCTGATCGACGGCCTCGGCTGGGAGCAGCTCAAGGCGCACCCCGAGGAAGCGCCCTTCATGACCGCGCTGCTCGGCAGCTCGCGCGGCGGCACCGGACGCCCGATCACCACCGGCTACCCGGCGACCACCGCGACCTCCCTCGCCTCCGTCGGCACCGGCCTGCCGCCGGGCGCGCACGGCCTGCCCGGCTACACCGTGCGCAACCCCGGCACCGGCGAGCTGATGAACCAGCTGCGCTGGCAGCCGTGGACATCACCGCGCGTCTGGCAGCCGTACCCGACGGTCTTCCAGCTCGCCCACGACGCGGGCGTGCACGCGGCCCAGGTGTCGTCGCCCACCTTCCAGAACACCCCGCTGACCAAGGTCGCGCTCAGTGGCGGTACGTTCCTCGGGCGCCTGACCGGCGAGGAGCGCATGGACCTCGCGGCCGAGCAACTGGCCGCGGGCGACCGCTCCCTCGTCTACACGTACTACGCCGAACTCGACGGCGCCGGCCACCGCTACGGCGTCGACTCCGACACCTGGCGCGGCCAGCTCATGTACGTCGACCGGCTCGTCCAGCGCCTGGCCGAGCAGCTCCCGCCGCGCACCGCGCTCTACGTCACCGCCGACCACGGCATGATCGACGTGCCTTTCGACGAGGAACACCGCATCGACTTCGACGAGGACTGGGAGCTGCGCGCCGGCGTCGCCCTGCTCGGCGGCGAAGGCCGGGCGCGGCACGTGTACGCGGTGCCGGGCGCCGCGAACGACGTCCTGACCTGCTGGCGCGAGGTGCTCGGCGAGCAGTTCTGGGTGGCCTCGCGGGACGAGGCGATCGAGGCGGGCTGGTTCGGGCCGCAGATCGACGAGCGCGTCCACGACCGCATCGGTGACGTGATCGCGGCCGCGCGGGACGACGTCCTGATCATCGCCTCCGAGCGGGAGCCGAAGGAGTCGGCGATGGTCGGCAACCACGGTTCGATGACCCCCGCCGAGCAGCTGGTCCCCCTGCTCGAAGTACGCTCCTGAAACTCCTCCCAGACCGCCGCGTTGCCGAAAGGTGCTCAACTCCACATGTCCGAGCTGGTGTTCTTCTCCGGAACGATGGACTGCGGGAAGTCGACACTGGCTCTCCAGATCGAGCACAACCGTTCGGCGCGTGGCCTCGCGGGCATGATCTTCACGCGTGACGACCGCGAGGGTGAGGGCAAGCTCTCCTCGCGGCTCGGCCTGGTCACCGACGCGGTGGAGGTCGAGGACGGCATGGACCTCTACGGCTACATCGTCGACCACCTCTCCCGGGGCGGCCGCGCGGACTACGTCATCGCCGACGAGGCCCAGTTCCTCGCCCCGGTCCAGATCGACCAACTCGCGCGCGTGGTCGACGACCTGGGGCTCGACGTCTACGCCTTCGGCATCACGACCGACTTCCGCAGCAAGCTGTTCCCCGGCTCGCAGCGCCTGGTGGAACTGGCCGACCGGGTCGAGGTGCTCCAGGTCGAGGCCCTGTGCTGGTGCGGTGCCCGCGCCACGCACAACGCCCGCACGATAGGCGGCGAGATGGTCGTCGAGGGCGCCCAGGTGGTCGTCGGCGACGTCAACCAGGCGGACGCCGTGGGCTACGAGGTGCTGTGCCGCCGCCACCACCGCCGCCGGATGACGGCGGCCAGCGCGCGGGCGGCGGCGCTGTCCCCGGACGTGCTGCCGGTACACCAGGCCTGAGCCGCGGCTCGGCCCCCTCGGGGCAGCCGTCAGCTCGGGTTCTGGATGACGGAGAACCGGGCGCCCTCGGGGTCCGCCACCGTCGCCACGCGGCCATGGTCGCTGTCGTGGGCCGGCCGCAGGACATGACCGCCGAGACCGACGATCCGCTCCAGCGCCTCGTCCGTGTCGGCGACTTCGAAGTACGTCATCCAGTGCGGGCCCCGGTCGCGGGGCAGGGCGTTGCCGACGCCGTGGATGCCGGCGACCGGGCGGCCGTCGATGTGCAGGGTGACGTAGTCGAAGTCGGCGGAGACCACCGCCTCCTCCTCGTAGGCGAACACCGTCTCGTAGAACTTGGCGACGTTCACGGACTCGAGGGTCACCAGCTCGTTCCAGGCCGGGGTGCCGGGCACGCCCGTGATGGCCGTGCCGAGGTGGGCCGCCGTCTGCCAGATGCCGAAGACGGCGCCGGAGGGGTCCGAGCAGATCGCCATCCGGCCGGCCTCGGCGGCGTCCAGCGGTCCCACGCCGACGGTGCCGCCGCACAGCCGTACCGTGTCGGCGGTCAGGTCCACGTCGTTCGAGGCGAGGTAGGGCGTCCAGGCGATGGGGAGGTGACGGTCGGGCGGCAGCTGGCCGATGCCGGCCACCTCACGGCCGTCGAGCAGGGCCCGCACATAGGGGCCGAGCTGCTGGGGGCCGGGGCGGAACTCCCAGCCGAACAGCGCTCCGTAGAACTCCTGGGTCGCGGCCATCCCGTGCACCATCAGGCTCACCCAGCAGGGCGTGCCGGGCGCGTGCCGAGCGTGCGTCGCGCCGTTCGGGCCGGCCGACCCCCGTGCCTCGGTCATCGTCACTCTCTCCTCGGCCCCTCGCGGTGGCCGCGTCTCATCCGCTGTCCCGCCCCCCGTGCCGATGCTCGCACCACCCGTGGTCACGCGCGCTCCGGGCGCGCCGCCGCACGAGGGCCGGTGACCGGAGGATGCCCGGTGTGCGATGTACCGCCCGTTTCCGTGCGATTGCCGACGGATGTCGATCGGCTGCACAGCATGTGCCCGATCCCGTACGCCTCGTGATCGGGCCTGTCCGGCGGGCAGAGTATCCGGAGCCGGACGATGCGGCCACCCCGTGCGCAAGGATGGTGGCCATGAACGTCATCATCTCCGCATCCGAACTCGCGAGCGCGCTGACGGGGCAGAACCCGCCCGTGCTGCTCGACGTCCGCTGGCAGTTGAGCCTGGCCAAGACCCCCGGCGAGCCTCCGTTCGACGGCCGGAAGGAGTACGGGTCCGGCCACGTCCCCGGCGCGGTCTACGTCGATCTGGACCGGGAACTGGCCTCCGCGCCCGGTTCGCGCGGCCGTCATCCGCTGCCCGACTTGGCCGAATTCGGTACGTCGATGCGGCGGGCGGGGGTGTCCTCCGGGACGCCGGTGGTCGTGTACGACGGCGGACAGGGCTGGGCGGCGGCCCGCGCCTGGTGGCTGCTGCGCTGGACGGGGCACCCCGACGTACGGGTCCTCGACGGCGGGTTGCCGGCCTGGCAGGGCCCGCTGGAGACGTCGGTGCCGACGTCGGCGGAGGGCGACTTCGAGCCGGTGCCGGGAGCCGGGCTCCTCGACGCCGACGGCGCTGCGGCACTCGCCCGGTCGGGGGTACTGCTGGACGCACGAGCGGGGGAGCGCTACCGCGGCGAGGTCGAGCCGATCGACCCCGTCGGCGGCCACATCCCCGGCGCCGTCTCCGCCCCCACCAACGAGAACGTCACCCCGGACGGCCGCTTCCTCCCCGCCGAGGAACTCGCGGCCCGCTTCAAGTCCCTGGGCGCGTCCGAGGACACCCGGGTCGGCGTGTACTGCGGCTCGGGCGTCTCCGCCGCCCACGAGGCCCTGGCCCTGGCGGTCGCGGGCATTCCGGCGGACCTGTACGTCGGCTCATGGTCGGAGTGGTCGTCGGACCCGTCCCGGCCGGTGGCCGTGGGGCCGGATCCGCAGTAACGGCAGGAGGCCGGGCGCTCGCCGACCCTGGCGGGCGCTCCCCAGGTCGGTTCGGATGCCGCCCTCTGGCGCCACGGCTCGCGGGCGTCGCAGCTCGCGTCCGGAGCTCGGCCTTCCGAGCGCGATGGCGCGCACGTTGCCCGGCGGGAGGTCTACGTCCCTGCGCCTGCCTGCAGTCCGACTTCGGCGCTCGGCCGTCCAAGCGAGAGGGCGCGCATCAGTACGTCCGGTGGAATGCTCACGTCGCTGCGCCCGAGCCCTGCACGGCCCGAGGCCGCGTCGGTTGCAGCGCGGCCCTCATCCAGGTCGGGTCGGATGCCCTACGGCACGACGCTCTCGGGTACGCATAGGTGCCCCCCAGCCCGCATCCGGCGCTCGGCCGTCCAAGCGAGAGGGCGCGCACCAGTACGCCCAGCGGAACGTCCTGGTACCCGTGCCCGCACAGCCCGAGGGCCGCGTTGCGGTCAACGCGGCCCTCGTCTTCGTACGGCCGCACGGGCGGTCGTACGAACGGCTACTCCTGCTTCTTCCTGCGCGTGCCGAACACGATCTCGTCCCAGCTCGGGACGGCGGCCCGGCGGCCCGGGCGGACGCCGTCCGCCTCGGCCTGACGGTCGGTGGCGCCGATCAGCCGGTCGCGGTGGCTGCCGACGGAGCGGGGCATGAGGACGTCCGCGTAGGCGGAGCCGGCCGAGGCGGCGGGAGCGGGCGGCTCCTCCGCGGCCGGTTCGGCGGGAGGCTCCTCCACTTCCGGCTCCGCGGGCGGGCGCTCCGGGACCACCATGTCACCGCGGAAGCTTGGCACCGCCTCCAGCAGGCTGGTCAGCGAGTCCCGCTCCTCCGTGACCTCCTCGGCCGGCTCCGAGGCCTGCGCGGGCAGGCTCGGCCGGTCGAGAGCGCGGTCCAGCGGGCGGTCGCGCGGCAGCCGTGCGATGCGCGGCACGAACGGGAAGCTGGGCTCGGGTGCGGCGAGGTCCTCGGACTCGCCGATCAGCGAGCGCGCCTCCTCGTCGACGGCCTGGACGAGCCGCCGGGGCGGGTCGTACGTCCAGCTCGCCGAGTGCGGTTCGCCCGCCACCCGGTAGACCAGCAGCACCTCCCACGTGCCGTCGTCGCGACGCCACGAGTCCCACTGCGCCGTGTCCTTCTCGGCACCGCGCAGCAGCAGGCGCTCCGTGACGGCCTCGCCGAGCTGAGGACCCGCCGCGTTCTCACCGGGCCGGCGGACGGGAGTCTTCCGGGCCCGCTCGGCCATGAAGGCGCGCTCGGCGAGCACGGGGCCCTCGAAGCGCCGTACGCGGTCGACGGGGATACCCGCGAGCTGGGCGACCTCTTCCGCGCTCGCACCGGCACGTATACGCGCCTGGATGTCACGGGGGCGGAGATGGCTCTCCACCTCGATCTCGATCTGGCCGAGGCGGGGCCGGTCGCCGCGCACGGCTGCGCGCAGGCGTTCGTCGATGGGAAGGGTGTACTCCGTTGCGTCGGCAGCCTTGAGCACCAGCCGTGTGCCGTCATTCGAGACGGCCACGACACGCAGTTCGGGCATGGGAACCTCCCGGGTGGTGCCTGCCGACGTCACGTGCGTCGCTGCTTCCGCTAGTCGAGTGTGGCCTGCCCGGGTGCAGCCTGCCACAACCTTGCCGAGTTGCCCGGCGTGTCGGGCACGGGCCCTGGATCGCCGTTATGGCACGGTTACCTATCCGCAACGCTAAGTGACCAACTCCGTCACCCTGTGCAAGTATCCCCCTTCCGGCGGTCCTTGAAGGCCACGGATGCCCAGGCGGGAGACCGGACCCAGGGCTCGCCACAGTACTCCATTTGGGCCACGTGCGTGGATTGGCACGCCGCCCAACTTCTGGCAATGAGCGTGACTCGGCCGTGGGTTGGGCAGTTTTCGACCTTGAACGTGGCGTACTTCACGCAAATGTCAGAAACGGAACTAATGCTTTCGTCCGTGCGTGCCCCTGTCGCGCAGTTGGTCGAGCGAGCGGGTCCACGGGCCGGGCGCTACGCCCCCAACACCCGCCGCAGGTAGTCGTTCTGGAACAGCCGGTCGGGGTCGAGCCGGTCCCGCAGCGCGGTGAACTCCTCGAAGCGCGGGTAGACCCCGGCGAAGTGCTCGGCGTCGCGCGTGTGCACCTTGCCCCAGTGCGGGCGCCCCTCGTGCGCCGTGAAGATGCTCTCGGCCGCGGTGAAGTACCGCTGGAACGGGGTGCCCTTGACCATGTGGACGGCGATGTACGCGCTGTCGCGCCCCGAGGCGGTGGACAGGGTGATGTCGTCGGCCGGGGCCGTGCGCACTTCGACCGGGAAGCTGACCCGCAGGCCGGACCGGTCGATCATGGCCTCCAGTTCGCGCAGGGTCTCGACGACCGCCTCGCGCGGGACGGCGTACTCCATCTCCAGGAAGCGCACCCGGCGCGGTGATGTGAAGACCTTGTAGGGGATGTCCGTGTAAGTCCGCGCGGACAGCGCCTTGCTGGAGATCCGGGCGATCGCCGGGATCGTGCCGGGCGCCGCGCGGCCCACCCACTGGGCCACCTGGAAGACGCCGTTGGAGAGCAGTTCGTCCTCGATCCAGCCCGCGATCTGCCCCACCGGCTTCTCCGGGCCCGCGCTGCGGTTGTTGCGCTTGGTGTTGGTGCTGCCGGTGTGTGGGAACCAGTAGAACTCGAAGTGCTCGTTCTCGGTCCACAGTTCGTCGAACTCCGCCAGGACCCGGGCGAACGGCATCGGCTCCTCGCGCGCGCTCAGCAGGAAGATCGGCTCCACGGCGAAGGTGATCGCGGTGACGATGCCCAGGGCGCCCAGGCCGATACGGGCGGCCGCGAAGATCTCCGGGTTCTCCTTCTCGGAGCAGGTGAGCACCGAGCCGTCCGCGGTGACCAGTTCCAGGGCCTTGATCTGCGCGGCGATCGAGGCCGAGTCGCGGCCCGTGCCGTGCGTGCCGGTGCTGGTGGCGCCGGAGACCGTCTGCTCCATGATGTCGCCCATGTTCGCGAGCGACAGACCCTCGCGCGCCAGGGCCATGTTGAGCCGCTTCAGCGGGGTGCCGGCCTCGACCGTGACGGTCCCGGCCTCACGGTCGATGTGGCGGATGCCGGTCAGGAGCTGAGGGCGTATCAGCACGCCGTCGGTGGCGGCTATGGACGTGAAGGAGTGTCCGCTGCCGACCGCCTTCACCTTCAGGCCGTCCTCGGCGGCCCGGCGTATCGCCGCGGCCAGCTCCTGAACGGAGGCCGGAGTGACCTCCCGCGCGGGACGGGCGGTGACGTTGCCGCCCCAGTTACGCCACGTGCCGTTCTTCCCGCTCGCTGTGCTGCTCAACGGTGCCCTCCCGACGCGGAGCCGGCCTGCTGAGCCGGCGATACCCCAGGAAACCGACCGCGACCGCGACGGCCCCGGACACCGCCGGAACCCCGTACCCGGCATCCGCACCGGCCGCGTCGATCACCCAGCCGGCCATGGAGGAGCCGAGCGCGACCCCGACCGCGAGCCCGGTGCTCACCCAGGTCATGCCCTCGGTCAGTTGCGCGCGTGGTACGTGCTCTTCGATCAGGGACATGGTGGTGATCATCGTGGGAGCGACGGCCATGCCCGAGACGAACAGCGCCACGGCCAGAAACGGCAAGTTTCCGACCAGTAGGAGGGGGATCATACTCACGGCCATCGCGCATATGCCCAGCAACCAACGACGTTCCGGCGCCCCCTTGAAGCGCAACAGCCCGAACACGAGGCCCGCCGCGCAGGAACCCGCCGCGTACAGCGCGAGGACCACGCTCGCGGCGGCCTTGTGCCCCTGCTCGTCCGCGAAGGCCACGGTGACCACGTCCACGGCCCCGAAGATCGCTCCGGTCGCCACGAACGTGGCCACCAGGACCTGGAGTCCGGGGGCGCGCAGGGCCGAGTCGCCCCCTTGCTTCTCGCGCGGATGCGGCGCCGGCTCGGTGGAGCGCTGTGCGGTCAGCCAGAAGACACCGGCCGCCAGGAAGCACCCGGCGAGCAGCGGCCCCGCCTCCGGGAACCACGCCGTGGACAGACCGATCGAGATGATCGGCCCGAAGATGAAGCACACCTCGTCGATCACGGACTCGAAGGAGTACGCGGTGTGCAGCTGGGGCGTCCCCCGGTACAGCGCGGCCCAACGGGCGCGGATCATCGCCCCGACGCTGGGCACGCACCCGATGCCGACGCAGGCCACGAACAGCACCCAGTCCGGCCAGCCGTAGTGCGCCGCGAACAGCAGCAGGGCCCCCGCCACGAGCGAGATCAGCGTCGCCGGGCGCAGCACCCGCCGCTGCCCGTGCCGGTCGACCATGCGCGAGACCTGAGGCCCCGCCACGGCCGCGGCCAGCGCGATGGTGGCGGACAGGGCGCCGGCCAGGCCGTACCGCCCGGTCAGCTGCGACACCATGGTGACCACGCCGATGCCCATCATCGACAGCGGCATCCGGCCGAGGAGACCCGCGGCGGAGAAGGCCTTGCTGCCGGGGGCGGCGAACAAGGCGCGGTAGGGGCTGGGCACGGGGGTCTCCGGTCAGGCGGAAGAGGCGTGGACGGGTGAGGCGCGTGAGGCGCGAAACCACTTTCGTAAGGCGTGTCGACAGTCGAGACAGCTTACGAGTTAGGTGACCCTAACGCACCTGTCCGGACGAACGGGGAACCCGGGTGGACACCCCGCCGTTTCCCGGCTGTCAGTACCGGATGACAGGATCGATCCATGCCAGACGCGCGCGATGCCCGCCCCTACGACGCCCTGCTCCTGCTCTCCTTCGGCGGCCCCGAGGGCCCGGACGACGTGATCCCGTTCCTGGAGAACGTCACCCGTGGGCGGGGCATCCCCACCGAGCGCCTCAAGGAAGTCGGCGAGCACTACTTCCTGTTCGGCGGTGTCAGCCCGATCAACGACCAGAACCGCGCCCTGCTGGACGCCCTGCGCAAGGACTTCGCCGAGCACGGTCTGGATCTGCCGATCTACTGGGGCAACCGCAACTGGGCGCCGTACCTGACGGACACGCTGCGCGAGATGGTCGCCGACGGCCGCCGCCGCATCCTGGTCCTCGCCACCAGCGCCTACGCCTCCTACTCGGGCTGCCGCCAGTACCGCGAGAACCTCGCCGACTCGCTGGCCGCCCTAGAGGCCGAGGGCCTGGAGCTGCCGAAGATCGACAAGCTGCGGCACTACTTCAACCACCCCGGCTTCCTGGAACCGATGATCGACGGCGTGGTCGAGGCCCTAGCCGACCTCCCCGAGGACGCCCGCGGCGGCGCCCACATCGCGTTCTCCACCCACTCCATCCCGACCGCGGCCGCCGACAGCTCGGGCCGAGTCGAGGACCACGGCGACGGCGGCGCGTACGTCGAGGAGCACCTGGACGTCGCGCAGCTGATCGCCGACGCCGTCCGTGAGCGCACCGGCGTCGACCACCCCTGGCGGCTCGTCTACCAGTCCCGCTCCGGCGCCCCGCACATCCCCTGGCTGGAGCCCGACATCTGCGACCACCTGGAGGAGCGGCACGCGGCCGGCGTCCCCGCGGTCGTGATCGCCCCCATCGGCTTCGTCTCCGACCACATGGAGGTCCTCTACGACCTCGACACGGAGGCCAAGGCCAAGGCGGAGGAGCTGGGCCTGCCCATGCGCCGTTCGGCCACCGTCGGGGACGACCCGCGCTTCGCCTCCGCCGTACGCGACCTCGTCCTGGAGCGTGCCGCCGTGGAGCGCGCGGAGGAGGTAACGCCCTGCGCCCTCGGCGCGCTCGGCGCGAGCCACAACCTCTGCCCGGTCGGCTGCTGCCCGTCCCGCGCGCCGAGGCCCGCCGCGGCCGGCGCCGACAGCCCCTACGCATGAGGAGCCACGTGACCGACGCCCTGCACACGGACCTGCTCGCCCTGGCCCAGGAGGCTGCCCGTCGCGCCGGCGAACTCCTGCGCGACGGCCGCCCGGCCGACCTGGCGGTCGCGGCGACCAAGTCGAGCCCGATCGACGTGGTCACCGAGATGGACATCGCGGCCGAGAAGCTGATCACGACCCTGATCGCCGAGCAGCGCCCCGACGACGGCTTCCTCGGTGAGGAGGGCGCCTCCGTCGAGGGCACGAGCGGCGTCCGCTGGGTGATCGACCCCCTCGACGGCACGGTCAACTACCTCTACGGACTGCCGACCTGGTCCGTCTCCATCGCCGCCGAGCAGGACGGCGAGAGCGTGGTCGGCGTCGTGGCGGCCCCCATGCGGGGCGAGACGTACCACGCGGTCCGAGGCGAGGGCGCCTGGGCGACCGGCCCCTGGGACGGCGAGCGCAGGCTGTCCTGCCGCCCCACGGCCCCCCTCGACCAGGCGCTGGTCTCGACCGGCTTCAACTACGTCACCGAGGTCCGCACCCACCAGGCCGACGTGGCCCAGCGCCTGATCCCGTTGCTGCGAGACATCCGCCGCGGCGGCTCGGCCGCGATCGACCTGTGCGACCTCGCGGCGGGCCGCCTCGACGGCTACTACGAGCGGGGCCTCAACGCCTGGGACGTCGCAGCGGGCGACCTCATCGCCCGGGAAGCGGGCGCCCTGACCGGCGGCCGCCCGGGAGAACGCCCGTCCCGTGATCTGACGGTGGCGGCGACACCGGGCGTCTTCGAGCCCCTCCAGCAGCTCCTGGAGAACCTCGGCGCCTGGCACGACTGACAGCGACGAGAGGCACAAAAAGGCGGGGCCCCGGTGCTGGATTCACCGGGACCCCGCCGTAGTACTGAAAAGGGCCGATCAGACGCCGGACAAGCCGACTTCCACACCATGCTCGGCGGCGAGGCGGCGCAGGTCGTCGAGCTCGCCCTGCTCCACCTCGACGAGGAAGTCGTCGCCGTCATTACGAGCCCGCGTCAGGTCGGACTCGGTCGTCTTTATGCGCTGCAGAAGTCCTGCGGTGAAAGCGTCCATGCTGCGCCCCCTCGTCCTGGGTCGTGGGTCGGTGGCACGGGGGTGTGCCATTCGGAAGGGGCGATCACGTCTCCGGTAGGTGCCCAGCGCTACCCATGCCGGGCGGCGACGGTGCCGGACACCCACACCCGCTCTGCGGAAAGCGGATCGCTTCGTACCGCATGGTGTAGCGGCACAAGCAGAGCGTGATCGCGGGGTGTACATGCCGTCCTCCCCGCGGCCCCTCCCACGGAAACCTCAACCGGAAGAGAAAATCTCGCATTCCCGGGCCTCATACCGGTCCTGCAGGGGCCGCTCACCCGTCTTACCGCCGACTTATGGCCGAAAAGGGCAGGATGGAGGCCAGGACAGCCCACAAACACCCCTGCCCGCGTGCCTATGAGCGCTACGCGGGTGGACACAGGAAGGACAAGCGACGTGCGCGTACTCGTCGTCGAGGACGAGCAGCTGCTCGCCGATGCGGTGGCCACCGGACTGCGCCGGGAGGCCATGGCCGTCGACGTCGTGTACGACGGCGCGGCCGCCCTGGAGCGCATCGGCGTCAACGACTACGACGTGGTCGTCCTCGACCGCGACCTCCCGCTGGTGCACGGCGACGACGTCTGCCGCAAGATCGTCGAACTGGGCATGCCCACCCGCGTGCTGATGCTCACGGCCTCCGGCGACGTCAGCGACCGCGTCGAGGGCCTGGAGATCGGCGCCGACGACTACCTCCCCAAGCCCTTCGCCTTCAGCGAGCTGACGGCACGCGTGCGTGCCCTCGGCCGCCGTACG
The DNA here is from genome assembly GCF_045039535.1 of Streptomyces sp. NBC_01092. NCBI lineage: Bacteria > Bacillati > Actinomycetota > Actinomycetes > Kitasatosporales > Streptomycetaceae > Streptomyces > Streptomyces sp. NBC_01092. The sequence continues at coordinate 7,887,327 of NZ_CP108659.1, forward strand.
AGCGTCCCGCTGCCGCCCGTCCTGGAGCGCGCCGGCATCAAGCTGGACCCCAACCGCCGCGAGGTCGTCCGGGACGGCAAGGAGGTGCAGCTCGCACCGAAGGAGTTCGCGGTGCTTGAGGTGCTGATGCGCAGCGAGGGCGCGGTCGTCTCCGCCGAGCAGCTCCTGGAGAAGGCCTGGGACGAGAACACCGACCCGTTCACGAACGTGGTGCGGGTGACCGTCATGACGCTGCGCCGCAAGCTGGGCGAGCCGCCGGTCATCGTGACCGTCCCCGGTTCCGGCTACCGGATCTGACGCGCCATGGCCGCGACCCCCGCGCCTCCCCAGGCGCCGCCGAAACCCACCTGGGACCCCCGCAGGCAGGAACCGCCCTTCCCGTGGCTGCGCCCGACGATCCGGATAAGGCTCACGCTGCTGTACGGCGGCATGTTCCTGATCGCCGGCATCCTGCTGCTGTCGATCATCTATCTGCTGGCCGCGCAGGCGATCAACACGGGCAACGAACCGCTGTTCAAGATCGTGAACGGCAACCAGCTCCAGGTCACCAGCGACAACTGCCCGGCGATCAAGGACAGCAGCCTCACGATCTCCCAGTTCAACGACGCGATCAGCGCCTGCATCGACGACCAGCGCCGCGTCGCGCTGGACGATCTCCTCAGCCGCTCCCTGCTCGCCCTCCTCGGCCTCGCGATCATCGCCTTCGCCTTCGGGTACGCCATGGCCGGCCGGGTGCTCTCGCCGCTGGGCCGGATCACCCGGACCGCCCGCGCGGTGGCGGGCTCGGACCTGTCCCGCCGTATCGAGCTGGACGGCCCGGACGACGAGCTGAAGGAGCTCGCCGACACCTTCGACGAGATGCTGGAGCGGCTGCAGCGGGCCTTCACCGCCCAGCAGCGCTTCGTCGGCAACGCCTCGCACGAGCTGCGGACGCCGTTGGCGATCAACCGCACGCTGCTCGAGGTGCACCTCTCCGACCCGAACGCGCCGATGGAGCTCCAGCAGCTCGGCAAGACGCTGCTGGCCACCAACGAGCGCAGTGAGCAGCTCGTGGAGGGCCTGCTGCTGCTCGCCCGCAGCGACAACCAGATCGTCGAGCGGGGGCCGGTCGACCTCGCCGAGGTCGCCGAGCAGGCCGTCGACCAGGTGCACGCCGAGGCGGCCGCCAAGGGCGTGCTGATCCGCGGCGAGCAGAAGCCCGCGGTGGTCCAGGGCAACGGCGTCCTGCTGGAGCGCATCGCCCTGAACCTGGTGCAGAACGCCGTCCGGTACAACATTCCGGAGGACGGCTGGGTCGAGGTCACCACCGAGATCCAGCACGGGCAGGCGGTCCTGGTCGTGTCGAACACCGGGCCGGTGGTGCCGGCGTACGAGATCGACAACCTCTTCGAACCGTTCAGACGGCTGCGTACGGAGCGCACGGGAAGTGACAAGGGTGTGGGCCTGGGCCTCTCGATCGTGCGGTCCGTGGTGCGGGCACATGGCGGGCACATTGCGGCGCAGCCGCGTGAGGGCGGCGGGCTGGTGATGCGAGTCACCCTTCCGGTCTGAGACCATGTGCGCCGACACACGCCGCAGCATGAGGGATGTTCGCTTTGCGCGGAATTTTCTGGGCACTCGGCGAGCGGTCTCGTGTGTGATCGATCACAAGGGCGATTTTCTGGCCATCTACTCTCCGTGATCATGTGCCCTGTCGGAAAGCCGGGAAAATCCGGGTTTTCGGGGGTCTTGATCACGGGAAGTACACGGTGAGACGCCTTTGAACTGCGGCATTAGGACCGTGTACGGTCCGCTTCGCCATCCAAGCCGATCACTCTTGAGGAGTTCGGTTGGGTGTCGATTGAGTAACAGACCTTGATGTGAGGCAAAATCTCCGCCTCGGGTCGGGCACAAGTCCGGCCTCTCACGCGTTACGTGCGCTGGAGACACCGCAGACACCCAGAGGGGGAGAGCGACATGGCAACGGATTACGACACCCCACGCAAGACCGACGACGACGTCGACTCGGACAGCCTTGAAGAGCTGAAGGCCAGGCGGAACGACAAGTCGACTTCCGCAGTGGACGTCGACGAGTTCGAGGCTGCCGAAGGCCTGGAGCTGCCCGGCGCGGACCTCTCGAATGAGGAGCTGGCCGTCCGGGTGCTGCCCAAGCAGCAGGACGAGTTCACCTGCATGAGCTGCTTCCTGGTGCACCACCGCAGCCAGCTGGCCCGGGAAAAGAACGGTCAGCCGATCTGCCGCGACTGCGACTGAGGTCGGGTCGGGCATGACTGGCTCGACCCCTCCTCGGAAGCGCCGCTTCCGCAAGCAGGAAGCGGACCAACGGCCGTCCGACGGCCCTTACGGCGCGCGTGACGACGAGCGGGGCTCATCCGACAAGGGAGCCTCGCTCGAACCGACGTCCGGGGCTGACCTCCCGGCGTCGGCCGAGTTTCACGCGCCCGTCGCCCGGCGCAGGGCCGCGGTCATCCGGGAAAAGGCCAGGGAAGGCGTCCGTAGGGGCGGCAGCCGCGCCAGGGCGGCGCTCGGGTACCTGACCGACCGGATCATCGAGATCGCCCCGCGGATCCCCGTACGCGACCTCGAGACACTGCGCCGGCAGTTCCCGGGTCTCGGGCCCGAACAGCTCGCCGACAAGTTGGTGGCGGGCGCCGCCAACGCGAGTTCGACCGTCGGTGCCGGAGTGGGCGCGGCGGCGATGCTGCCGGTGCCGCCGGCGATGCCGACGGAGCTGGCCGCCGAGATCACGGGTGTGGCCGCGATCGAGCTGAAACTGATCGCCGAGCTGCACGAGGTGTACGGCGTACGCCCGCCCGGCACTCTGCGGGAGCGCAGCACCGCGTATCTGTCCTCGTGGTCCGAGGAACGGGGCATCGACCCCGTCAAGCCCTCCACGGTCAACGCCGCGCTCGGCGGGCAGATGAAGCGTGAGCTGCGTCAGCAGATCATGAAGCGCATGGTGCGCAACCTGCCGAACCTCATGCCCTTCCTGGTGGGCGCCGCCGTGGGCGCGGCCATGAACCGGCGGGACACGAAGAGACTCGCCGCGCGGATCCGCGCGGACCTGCGCAAGGTCCAGGTGCCGTGGGAGGAGTTGGCGGAGCTGCCGGCCCTGGAGCGTCCGGCGCGGCCGCTGCCGATGGGCGACACCGAGAAAAGCCACTGGCGCAAGGAACTCGGGGACGGCTGAGCGCGGCGCCCTGGAAGCGCCGGCGCGGCCCCGGAGAGGGCAGGTCGCACAGGTCGATCGCGGGACGGACGAGCCGCCGTGCTGCGGGCCCGTGAAGGCCGTGATCGGGGCGCCTGCGCTGGCCGATCGAGCTGGTTCCGACGGCCGATCGAGAGGCTCCGTAAGGCCGATCGGCCGGGCTTCCGGAGACCGGTCGGCGGGTGTTCCAGGGGCCGGTCGGTGGGGTTCGAGGCGCTGGTCGGTGGGGGTTCGAGGCGCTGGTCGGACGGACCTTTCGCGAGTTGATCGGCTGGGGCTTCCGGAGAGCGGCCGGCGAGGCTTTCCGAGGCTGATCGACGAGGTTCGAGAGGCTGGCCGGGCGGGCCTTTGCGAGTTGATCGGCCGGGGCTTCCGGAGAGCGGCCGGTGGGGCTTTCCGAGGCTGATCGACGGGGTTCGAGAGGCTGGCCGGGCAGGCCCCCGCGAGTTGATCGGCCGGGGCCTCCCGAGAGCGCCCGGCGGGGGCCTCCAGAGGCCGATCGGCGAGGTTCGAGACGCTGGTCGGATGAGCCTTCGGGAGATCGATCCACCGGCTCTTTGGTGGGCGATCAGCCGGCCTCCGAGAGACCGGTCGACGCTGCTTCCGCGAGACCGGTCGGCGCCGCTTCCGTGAGGTGCGGTGAAGTTTTTGCGAGGGGGAGGGCAAGTTTTGACCGGGCCGGTGACGGCCCGCTCTGGTGTGCTAGGCCGCGGCCTTCGCCGCCCTGATCGCCTCCGCCAGCCGCTCCGGCTCACGGGTCGACAGGTAGAGGTACGGGGTCGGGTCATCGGGGTCGACGACCTCCACACGCAGGGCCCTGGGGATGTAGGCACGCAGCAGGAGGAAGGCCCGGGTGTCGGCCTTGTGGGTGCGCCAGGCGCGCGCCTCCTCGGGGTCCAGGACATGCGCCTCGCCCAGCGCCCGCAGCGGAACCTTCGCCTCGCCCGCGATCAGCGAGTCGCCCACGATCCGGATGCGGATGGAGCCGTACGAGCTGGCCATGACCGCCGCGGCGGCGGTGCCGCCGACCAGGCCCGCGAGCATGGGCAGCGTGCCGAACGGCAGAAGGATCAGGGCCATGGAGAGCCCGACCAGGAACGAGATCAGCCACCAGGACTTGGGTGCGGTGAGACGTTCTTCGTACGGGGCGGCGGAAAGCTGCATGGAACAAAGCTTGGCACGGTGTCCGATTGCTGCCGGAGTCAGGGCCGCCGGGCAGGGCGGGGTGGGAGACGGACGGGCGGGTAAGGTCTGCGCCTGTGAGAGGTACTTCAGCAGCCCTTGAGCCGCCGGCCGGCGCCGTGAAACCAGTGCGACATCCGGACGCTCCCGCGCCCGGTGAGCTTCTTGGCGCGCATTACGGAGAGTGTTTCGGCTGTGGCGGCGAGCAGCCCCACGGGCTGCACCTGGAGGCGCGGGCCGGGGACGGCGTGAGCATCACCGCCGAGTTCACCGTGCAGCGCGCCCACCAGGGCGCCCCCGGGCTCGCGCACGGCGGTGTCCTCGCGAGCGCCCTGGACGAGACGCTCGGCTCGCTCAACTGGCTGCTGCGCACCATCGCCGTGACCGGGCGGCTGGAGACCGACTTCGTGCGGCCGGTTCCGGTCGGCACGGTGCTGTATCTGGAGGCCGAGGTGACCGCGGTGGCGGATCGCAAGATCTACTCCACCGCCACGGGTCGGATCGGCGGTCCCGACGGGCCTGTCGCCGTCCGCGCCGACGCACTCTTCATCGAGGTGAAGGTCGACCACTTCATCGACAACGGCCGCCCGGAGGAGATCCGGGCCGCCATGAACGACCCCGACCAGGTGCGGCGTGCCCGCGCCTTCGAGGTGAACCCGTGAGCCGTGACCCGCTGAGCGTGCTGATCCGGCGCGTCGACCCGGACGTACCGCTTCCGTCGTACGCGCACCCCGGCGACGCGGGAGCCGATCTGCGCACCACCGAGAGCCGTGAACTGAAGCCCGGTGAGCGGGCCGTCCTGCCCACCGGGGTGTCGATCGCCCTCCCGGAGGGGTACGCGGCCTTCGTGCACCCGCGTTCCGGTCTCGCCGCCCGTCTCGGTGTCGCCCTGGTGAATGCCCCGGGGACGGTTGATGCCGGGTACCGTGGGGAGATCAAGGTGATCGTGGTGAATCTCGACCCGCACGAGCCCGTGCGGTTCGAGCGCTTCGACCGGATTGCCCAACTGGTCGTCCAGCAGGTCGAGAGGGTTCGCTTCCAGGAGGTCGCGGAGCTTCCCGATTCGGCGCGGGCTGAGGGGGGCTTCGGGTCCACGGGCGGCCATGCCGCGGTGGGCGACACAAGCGGCACAAGCGATACAAGCGGTCAGGCCGCCGATGGCGGCACTACGGGTGGGAATCGATACGCTTCGGTCGTATCCGACCGGGAAGGACAGTGACGTGTTCGGACGTCGCAACAAGAAGGGTGCCGCCGAGGACGCGGCCGGCGAGCCCGAGCAGGTCGTCGACATCGACTCTGAGGCGGACGACGACGGCACGCGTGAGCGCGTACGGCTCGAACCGGAACCGCGGCCCGACGGGCCCTGGGACAGCGCCGAGGTCCGTGACCCCGCCGAGGGCAGGGTGGACCTGGGCGGCCTGTTCGTACCGGGCGTCGACGGCATGGAACTGCGCGTGGAGGTCGCGGGCGACGCGATCGTCGCGGCGACGGTCGTGCTGCGCGACAGCGCCATCCAGCTCCAGGGCTTCGCCGCGCCCAAGCGCGAGGGCATCTGGGGCGAGGTGCGCGAGGAGATCGGCTCGGGCATCACTCAGCAGGGTGGCATCATCGACGAGGTCGAGGGGCCGCTCGGCTGGGAGCTGCGGGCCCAGGTGCCGGTGCAACTGCCGGACGGCACGGGCGGTTTCCAGGTCGTGCGGTTCGTGGGTGTGGACGGTCCCCGCTGGTTCCTGCGCGGTGTGATCTCGGGCCAGGGCGCGGTGCAGCCGCAGGCGGCCGGTCTGCTCGAGCAGATCTTCCGGGACACGGTCGTGGTCCGTGGCGAGGGTCCGATGGCCCCGCGCGACCCGATCGTCCTGCAGCTGCCCAACGACGCCCAGATGGTTCCTGAGGGCGTGCAGCAGGAGGAGGCGGGATCCCGCTTCTCCGGCGGAATGGGCCAGCTCCAGCGCGGGCCGGAGATCACCGAGGTGCGCTGAGCACCATAAGGACACCAGGGCCGTACCCCGTCAGGGGTACGGCCCTTTCTCGTGCGTGAACCCTTGACGGCCCATTGGTCTGTACCTATTGTCTGCGGCCATCGCGAGTGTTCAAAGGGACGCTCATTGTTCACGTACGAGAACGGATGGCCCCCCACATGTCACCTGGTCCCGCACGTCACCGCCGCAGATTCCGTCGCACCGCCCTGTTCGCGGTACTGACCACCGCGCTGGTGTCCACTCTTCTGCTGCGGCCGCAGGCCGACCGTGCCGATGCAGCGCCCGCCGCCTTCGCCCATCCCGGAGTCACCGTCTCCAAGTCCCAGCTGGACTTCGTGCGCACCAAGGTCAACGCCGGCGCCCAGCCGTGGAAGGGCGCGTTCGACCAGATGACGGCGAGCAAGTACGCCGATCTGAACCGCGCCCCCAAGCCGCGTGCCGTCGTCGAGTGCGGCTCATACTCGAACCCGAACTACGGCTGCACCGACGAGCGCGAGGACGCGATAGCCGCCTACACCGACGCCCTCGCCTGGTACATCACCCGCGACGAGCGCTACGCGCGCAAAGCCATCGAGCTGATGGACGCCTGGTCCGGGGTGATCAAGGACCACACCAACAGCAACGCGCCCCTGCAGACGGGCTGGGCCGGCTCCTCCTGGCCGAAGGCCGCCGAGATCATCAAGTACACGTACACCGGGAGCTGGGCGAACTCCGGACGGTTCGCCACCATGCTCCGCGACGTCTATCTGCCCAAGATCATCAACGGCTCGAACTCCAACGGCAACTGGGAGCTGTCGATGATGGAGGCCGCCGTCGGCATCTCCGTCTTCCTGGAGGACAAGGCGTCGTACGACAAGGCCATGGCGAAGTTCCGCACCCGCACCGCCGCCTACGTCTATCTGTCCTCCGACGGCGACCTGCCCAAGACCGTGCCCAGCCAGAACCTCAACACCCGCGAGAAGATCGTCAACTACTGGCAGGGGCAGGGCACCTTCGTCACCGGCCTCACCCAGGAGACCTGCCGCGACTTCACCCACACCGGGTACGGCATCTCCGCGATCTCGCACGTCGCGGAGACCAGCCGGATCCAGGGCCAGGACCTGTACGGCACGGACGTCGGCGAGCGGCTGCGGCAGGCGCTCGGGTTCCAGGCCAAGTACCAGCTGGGTACGGCCGCCCCGAGCTGGCTGTGCGGCGGCTCGCTGAAGCTCGGCCTCGGGCCGATCACCGAGGTCGGCTACAACGCCCTGCACAACCGCCTCGGCATCCCGATGACCAACACCCAGACGCTGACCGAGCAAGGCCGCCCGGCCGGCAGCAACAACCTCTTCGTGGCCTGGGAGACCCTCACCCACGGCGACAACCCCAGCTGAGGCCTGCGACGCGCGGCGGGAGCGTCAGAATTGCGTCAAAGACGCCCCCGCCGCACCGCCCCACCCCAATTGTCGCGATTGTTGGCCGTAAGGTCGACGCTGCGTAAACAGCAGTGGCCGGAACACAATGGGGACCATGGGACGCGGCAAGCTTCGGATCTACCTCGGTGCGGCACCGGGCGTCGGCAAGACGTACGCGATGCTGTCCGAGGCGCACCGGCGCGTCGAGCGGGGCACCGACTGTGTCGTCGCGTTCGTGGAGCACCACGACCGGCCGCGCACCGAGGTGATGCTCCACGGGCTGGAGCAGATACGGCGGGGGGACCTCGAGTACCGGGGGAGCCGCTTCACCGAGATGGACGTGGACGCGGTCCTGGCCCGGCGCCCGAGGGTCGCCCTCGTGGACGAACTCGCCCACACCAACATCCCCGGCTCCCGCAACGCCAAGCGCTGGCAGGACGTCGAGGAACTCCTAGCGGCCGGCATCGACGTCATATCGACCGTCAACATCCAGCACCTGGAGTCCCTCGGGGACGTCGTGGAGTCGATCACCGGCGTACGGCAGCAGGAGACGGTGCCGGACGAGGTGGTGCGCCGGGCCGACCAGATCGAGCTGGTCGACATGTCGCCCCAGGCGCTGCGGCGCCGTATGGCGCACGGCAACATCTACACGTCGGACAAGGTCGACGCGGCCCTGTCCAACTACTTCCGCCCCGGCAACCTGACCGCCCTGCGTGAGCTCGCGCTGCTGTGGGTGGCGGACCGGGTCGACGAGTATCTGAAGCAGTACCGCAGCGATCACCGGGTGTCACGGATCTGGGGCTCGCGGGAGCGGATCGTCGTGGGGCTGACCGGCGGGCCCGAGGGCCGGACGCTGATCCGCCGGGCCGCGCGGCTCGCGGAGAAGGGCGCCGGCGGTGAGGTCCTCGCCGTCTACATCGCCCGCAGCGACGGGCTGACGTCCGCCTCGCCGAAGGAACTCGCCGTCCAGCGCACCCTCGTCGAGGACCTCGGCGGCACCTTCCACCACGTCGTCGGCGACGACATCCCGGCGGCGCTGCTGGCCTTCGCGCGCGGCGTGAACGCCACCCAGATAGTGCTCGGCTCCTCGCGCCGCAAGAGCTGGCAGTACGTCTTCGGACCGGGCGTGGGCGTCACCGTGGCCCGGGAGTCGGGCCCCGACCTCGACGTGCACATCGTCACGCACGAGGAGGTCGCCAAGGGACGCGGACTGCCCGTGGCCCGGGGAGCGCGCCTCGGCCGGCCCCGGATCCTCGCGGGCTGGCTCGTCGGCGTCGGCGGTCCGGCGCTGCTCACGCTGCTGCTGACCCACGTCGACGCCGACCTGGGGCTCGCGAACGACATGCTGTTGTTCCTGACCCTGACGGTGGCGTCGGCCCTGCTCGGCGGGCTCTATCCCGCCCTCGCCTCGGCGGCGGTCTGCTCTCTGCTGCTGAACTGGTTCTTCACACCACCGGTGCACCGCATCACGATCGCCGACCCGAAGAACCTGCTCGCGCTGGTGATCTTCGTCTTCGTGGCGGTGTCGGTGGCCTCCGTGGTCGACCTGGCGGCCCGGCGCACCCACCAGGCGGCCCGGCTGCGCGCCGAGTCGGAGATCCTGTCCTTCCTCGCCGGGAACGTGCTGCGCGGCGAGACCGGCCTGGCGGAGCTCCTGGAGCGGGTCCGCGAGACCTTCGGCATGGAGTCGGCCGCCCTGCTGGAGCGGGACAGCGACGTCGACCCGTGGACCTGCGCCGGCAGCGTGGGTGTGGGCCCGGCACCGGCCCGGCCCGAGGACGCGGACGTCGACGTCCCCGTCGGCGACCACATGGCACTCGCGCTGACCGGCCGGGTGCTGCCCGCCGAGGACCGCCGGGTCCTCGCCGCCTTCGCCGCCCAGGCCGCGGTCGTCCTCGACCGCCAGCGCCTCCAGCGGGAGGCCGACCAGGCCAAGGAGCTGGCCGAGGGCAACCGGATCCGTACGGCGCTGCTGGCTGCCGTCAGCCACGATCTGCGCACGCCCCTCGCGGGCATCAAGGCGGCGGTGTCCTCACTGCGGTCCGACGACGTGGCCTGGTCCGAGGAGGACGAGGCCGAGCTGCTGGAGGGCATCGAGGAGGGCGCCGACCGGCTCGACCACCTGGTCGGGAACCTGCTCGACATGTCCCGGCTCCAGACCGGCACGGTCACGCCGCTGATCCGCGAGATCGACCTCGACGAGGTGGTGCCGATGGCGCTCGGCGGGGTGCCGGAGGGCAGCGTGGAGCTGGACATCCCGGAGACCCTGCCGATGGTCGCCGTGGACCCCGGGCTGCTGGAGCGGTCGGTGGCCAACCTCGTCGAGAACGCCGTCAAGTACAGCCCGGACGACGACAGGGTCCTGGTGGCCGCCAGCGCCATCGCCGACCGGGTGGAGGTCCGGGTGGTCGACTGCGGCCCCGGCGTCCCGGACGAGGCCAAGGAGCGCATCTTCGCGCCCTTCCAGCGCTACGGCGACGCCCCGCGCGGCGCCGGAGTCGGACTCGGCCTGGCCGTCGCCCGCGGCTTCGCCGAGGCCATGGGCGGCACCCTCAACGCCGAGGACACACCCGGCGGCGGCCTCACCATGGTGCTCACCCTGAGGGCCGCGGGGACGCGCTCCGGGGAACCGCCCGGCCCCGCCGAGCCCACCCACGCCCCGGGGCCCGCCCGCTCCGACGAGCCTGTTCACTCCGACCAGCCCGTTCACTCCGTACGACCCGAAAGGCAGACCACATGACCCGGGTTCTGGTGATCGACGACGAGCCGCAGATCGTGCGCGCCCTCGTGATCAACCTCAAGGCCCGCAAGTACGAGGTCGACGCGGCCCACGACGGGGCCACCGCCCTCGAACTCGCCGCCACCCGTCACCCCGACGTGGTCGTCCTCGACCTCGGTCTGCCCGACATGGACGGCGTCGAGGTGATCCGGGGACTGCGCGGCTGGACCCGGGTGCCGATCCTGGTGCTGTCCGCCCGGCACACCTCCGACGAGAAGGTCGAGGCGCTCGACGCGGGAGCCGACGACTACGTCACCAAGCCCTTCGGCATGGACGAGCTGCTGGCCCGGCTGCGGGCCGCCGTCCGCCGCGCCGAGCCCACCGGGGCCGGCGAGGACGACGTGATGGTGGAGACCGAGGAGTTCACCGTCGACCTCGCCGCGAAGAAGGTCAACCGGAGCGGGAACGACGTACGGCTGACGCCCACGGAGTGGCATCTGCTGGAGGTGCTGGTCCGCAACACGGGCCGTCTGGTCAGCCAGAAGCAGCTGCTGCAGGAGGTGTGGGGGCCGTCGTACGGGACGGAGACGAACTACCTGCGGGTGTACATGGCCCAGCTGCGCCGGAAGCTGGAGGCGGACCCGTCGCATCCGAAGCACTTCATCACGGAGCCGGGGATGGGCTACCGGTTCGAGAAATGAGCCGGTCACGGCAGGTCGGTTCGGGCGGTGGTACCAGGGGTACGTAGGTGTCGGTGCACCCCGGTAGGCTTCAAGACATGAGTGCTGTTCCTCGTTCCGAAAAGTCGGTGGGCCGGTTCCGGCGCATGCTCGACCGGCTCTCCTCGTCGCAGGAGGACCTGGAGTCCGAGGAGCTGCGGGAGGACGCCGAGACCACCGGCTGCATCAAGATCGGTGACTGCCATGACCGTCAGATCGTGACGGTTACTGGTACCTTGCGCACGGTCACGCTTCGGCCGCGTGCGGGAGTCCCGGCCCTGGAGGCCGAGCTGTTCGACGGCTCCGCCGCCCTGGACGTGGTGTGGCTCGGCAGACGCTCCATAGTGGGCATAGAGCCCGGGCGCCGGCTGATCGCATCCGGCCGGGTCTCCATGAGCCGGGGCCGCCGTGTGCTTTTCAACCCGAAATACGAACTGAGACCCCTCGGACGGGAGTAGCCGGTGACGTCGCTCGACAAGCCGACCGAAGACACCACCGCAGAAGCCGAGCAGGATGCCCGGGCGGTGACCGAGGCCGCGCTGTTCGAGGCCTTCGGCGGCATGCGCGGCATGGTCGAGACGGTGCTGCCCGGCCTTCTCTTCGTCACCATCTTCACGATCAACAAAGACCTGCACATGTCGGCCATCGCGGCCCTCGCGGTGTCCTTGGTGCTCGTGGTGGTGCGCCTGGCGATGCGGGACACCGTCAAGCACGCGTTCAGCGGTGTCTTCGGTGTCGCCTTCGGTGTCGTGTTCGCGATGATGACGGGCAACGCGAAGGACTTCTATCTGCCCGGCATGCTCTACACGCTGGGGCTGGGCCTCGCCTACATCATCACGACCCTGTGCGGTGTGCCGCTGATCGGCCTGATCCTCGGCCCGGTGTTCAAGGAGAACCTCTCCTGGCGCACGCGCAACCCCGGCCGCAAGAAGGCGTACGCGAAGGCCAGTTGGGCCTGGGGTCTGATCCTTCTCGCCAAGTGCGCGATCCTCTTCCCGCTGTACTGGTGGGCGGACACGACCCAGCTGGGATGGGTGCTCGTCGCCCTGAAGATCCCGCCGTTCCTGCTGGCCGTGTGGCTGACCTGGGTGTTCCTGGCGAAGGCTCCCGCGCCGATCGACGTGTTCGCGGAGATGGAGGCGGCCGAGAAGGCCGAGGAAGAGCGCAAGGCTGCCGCCGGCCAGGCCGAGTAGGTACCGGGTCTGTCGGTAGGAAGCCGAGTAAGTACTGGGCTTGCAGGCAAGGAAGGGCGCCCCGAGTTTTCGGGGCGCCCTTCCTGTCGTAGCAAGCGAAGCGGCCAGCCCTAGCCCGCCGTGTCCTCGCGGCGGACCGAGAGCAGGTCCTCCAGCTGCTCCTCGCGGGCCTGCGCGGCCACGAAGAGGAGCTCGTCGCCCGCCTCCAGGGAGTCCTCGCGGGACGGGGTGAGGACGCGGGTGCCGCGGATGATGGTGACCAGGGACGTGTCCTGCGGCCACTCGACGTCGCCGACCTGGGTGCCGGCCAGGGCCGACTCCTCCGGGAGGGTCAGTTCGACGAGGTTGGCGTCGCCGTGGCTGAAGCGCAGGAGCCGGACCAGGTCGCCGACGCTCACCGCCTCCTCGACCAGGGCCGACATCAGGCGCGGGGTGGAGACGGCCACGTCCACGCCCCAGGACTCGTTGAAGAGCCACTCGTTCTTGGGGTTGTTGACGCGGGCGACGACGCGCGGAACGCCGTACTCCGTCTTCGCGAGCAGGGACACGACCAGGTTCACCTTGTCGTCACCCGTGGCCGCGATCACCACGTTGCAGCGCTGGAGCGCCGCCTCGTCCAGCGACGTGATCTCGCACGCGTCGGCCAGCAGCCACTCCGCCTGCGGGACCCGCTCGACCGAGATGGCGGTCGGCGCCTTGTCGATCAGCAGGATCTCGTGGCCGTTCTCCAGCAGTTCGCCCGCGATGGAGCGGCCCACCGCACCGGCACCGGCAATGGCGACCCTCATCAGTGACCGCCTTCCTCTTCGGGACCCTTGGCGAAGGACGCCTCGACCTTGTCGACCTCGTCGGTGCGCATCATGACGTGCACCAGGTCACCCTCCTGCAACACCGTCTGCGAGGTGGGCAGGATCGCCTCGCCGAGCCGGGTCAGGAACGCCACCCGGACGCCCGTCTCCTCCTGGAGCCGGCTGATCTTGTGGCCCACCCACTCGGTGGACGCGTGCACCTCGGCGAGCTGGACGCCGCCGGTGGGATCCCGCCACAGCGGCTCCGCGCCCGAGGGCAGCAGACGGCGCAGCATCTGGTCGGCCGTCCAGCGGACCGTGGCCACGGTGGGGATGCCCAGACGCTGGTAGACCTCGGCGCGGCGGGGGTCGTAGATACGGGCCGCGACGTTCTCCACGCCGAACATCTCGCGGGCCACCCGGGCGGAGATGATGTTGGAGTTGTCGCCGCTGGAGACCGCCGCGAAGGCGCCCGCCTCCTCGATGCCGGCCTCGCGCAGGGTGTCCTGGTCGAAGCCGACGCCGGTGACACGGCGGCCGCCGAACCCGGGGCCCAGCCGGCGGAACGCGGTGGGGTCCTGGTCGATCACCGCGACCGTGTGCCCTTGTTGCTCCAGGGTCTGGGCCAGAGCGGAGCCCACCCTTCCGCAACCCATGATGACGATGTGCACGGCGCTTACCCCGCACTCCTCGTGAGGCGTCTGACTTGCGTGAACGTGGTGCTCATAACCTTCTCTCGGTTCGCCGGGCAACAGGCGCGGGCCGGTCGCGGACCGCTGGGCAACATCATGCCGGGCCATGGCCGGAATGATCCCTCGCGGTACGGATCGTGGACTCGCGTGTGCCTCGGTCCAACCGTAACCGTCGGCTCTGACACGCCGACCGGGGCGTCCGTCGGTGCCCTCAGCGGCGGTTGAAGCTGCGGAGGCTGGCCAGTGCCAGGACGCCGAGTCCGGCGAGCGAGACGAGGGCGCCGACGAGCTGAGCGGTCGTCTGCGACATGGGGTCTCCCGGATGTGATGAGCGTACCGACGCAGGTCATGGAGGCATGAGGACGCCGTCCGGCCCGGTGCCCGGCGCGGGAGCGGGGCGGAATTCACCCCCGCGCCGTGCGCGATTTCACCCGGATGTGCTCCGTACCAGGCAGGGGGCCTACGATTCTCTGTTGTGTCCAAACTGACCGACGTGCCCAAGCGGATTCTGATCGGGCGCGCACTGCGCAGTGATCGGCTGGCGGAAACGCTCCTGCCGAAGCGCATCGCGCTGCCCGTCTTCGCCTCCGACCCGCTCTCCTCCGTGGCGTACGCGCCCGGAGAAGTGCTGCTGGTCCTCTCCATCGCGGGCGTGTCGGCGTACCACTTCAGCCCCTGGATCGCGGTCGCGGTCGTCGTGCTGATGTTCACCGTGGTCGCCTCCTACCGGCAGAACGTGCACGCCTACCCGAGCGGCGGCGGCGACTACGAGGTGGCGACCACCAACCTCGGCCCCAAGGCGGGCCTGACGGTGGCGAGCGCGCTCCTGGTCGACTACGTCCTGACCGTCGCCGTCTCGATCTCCTCCGGCATCGAGAACCTCGGCTCCGCGATCCCGTTCGTCGTCGAGCACAAGGTCGAGTGCGCGGCCGCGGTGATCCTGTTGCTGACGCTGATGAACCTGCGCGGCGTCAAGGAGTCCGGCAACCTCTTCGCGATCCCGACCTACGTCTTCGTCGCGGGCGTCTTCATCATGATCGCCTGGGGCGCGTTCCGCGGGCTGGTCCTCGACGACACCATGCGGGCACCCACGGCGTCGTACGAGATCAAGGCCGAGCACGAGGGCCTCGCCGGCTTCGCGCTCATCTTCCTGCTGCTGCGCGCCTTCTCCTCCGGCTGCGCCGCGCTCACCGGTGTCGAGGCGATCTCCAACGGCGTCCCGGCCTTCCGCAAGCCCAAGTCGAAGAACGCCGCGACCACGCTCGCGGCGATGGGCCTGCTGGCCGTCACCATGTTCTGCGGCATCATCGGGCTCGCCATGGCGACCAAGGTCCGCATGGCCGAGAACCCGGCCGTGGACCTCCTCAAGGACGGCGTCGCGGTCGGCTCGGGCTACGTCCAGAACCCGGTGATCACCCAGGTCGCCGAGGCCGTCTTCGGCAAGGGCAGCTTCTTCTTCATCGTGCTGGCCGCGGCCACCGCCCTCGTCCTCTTCCTGGCGGCCAACACCGCCTACAACGGCTTCCCGGTGCTCGGCTCGATCCTCGCCCAGGACCGCTACCTCCCGCGCCAGCTGCACACCCGCGGCGACCGGCTCGCCTTCTCCAACGGCATCGTGCTGCTGGCCGGCGCGGCCGCTCTCCTGGTGTGGATCTACGGCGCC
Source organism: Streptomyces sp. NBC_01092 (assembly GCF_045039535.1). Classification (NCBI taxonomy): domain Bacteria; kingdom Bacillati; phylum Actinomycetota; class Actinomycetes; order Kitasatosporales; family Streptomycetaceae; genus Streptomyces; species Streptomyces sp. NBC_01092. The sequence goes on from NZ_CP108659.1 coordinate 7,902,864, forward strand.
GACTCCACGCGCCTGATCCAGCTGTACATCGTCGGCGTGTTCGTGTCCTTCACGCTCAGCCAGATCGGCATGGTCCGGCACTGGAACCGCCTCCTGGCGACGGAGAAGGACCAGGCCAAGCGCCGCCACATGATCCGCTCCCGCGCGATCAACACCTTCGGCGCCTTCTTCACGGGCCTGGTCCTGGTCGTCGTGCTCGTCACCAAGTTCACGCACGGCGCGTGGGTCGCGCTGCTGGGCATGGTGATCTTCTACGTCACGATGACGGCGATCCGCCGCCACTACGACCACGTCTTCGAGGAACTCGCCGCCCCCGAGGGCCCGAGCGACGACAGCGTACGGCCGTCGCGCGTGCACTCCGTCGTCCTGGTCTCCAAGATCCACCGTCCCGCTCTGCGCGCCCTGGCCTACGCCAAGCTGCTGCGCTCGGACACCCTGGAGGCGCTCAGCGTCAACGTCGACCCGGCGGAGACCAAGGCGCTGCGCGAGGAGTGGGAGCGGCGCGGGATCGACGTACCGCTGAAGGTGCTCGACTCGCCCTACCGCGAGATCACGCGGCCGATCATCGAGTACGTGAAGGGGCTGCGCAAGGAGTCGCCGCGCGACGCGGTGTCCGTGATCATCCCCGAGTACGTGGTCGGGCACTGGTACGAGCATCTGCTGCACAACCAGAGCGCGCTGCGGCTGAAGGGCCGGCTGCTGTTCACGCCGGGCATCATGGTCACCTCGGTGCCGTACCAGCTCCAGTCCTCCGAGGTGGCGAAGGTCCGCGCCCGCAAGCGCCAGGACTGGAACGCGCCCGGTGCGGTGCGGCGAGGGCCGGCCCAGGAGCGGACGAAGGAGCCTGAAGCCCGGAAGTGACGGGGTGCTGAGCGCATAGCCGGACGTGACCGGATGTGACGGGGTGTTGAGCGCATAGCCGGAAGTGACGGGGCGCTGAGCACATGGCCGGAAGTGACGGGGGCCGTGAGCACGTAGACTGGTGGGCTGTTGTCAGGCCCTCCCAAGACCGTTGCGCAGGGCCGTACCCCCCGTCTCGATCTGGAGTCCCCCCGCCATGCAGGCAGAACCGAACAAATCGCAGGCGGGGTCGCTCGTGGGGGAGGAGTACGAGGTCGAGATCGGCCCCGTCGCCCACGGCGGGCACTGCATCGCCCGCACCGACGCCGGCCAGGTGCTGTTCGTACGGCACACGCTGCCCGGCGAGCGGGTCGTCGCCCGGGTGACCGAGGGCGAGGAGGGCGACCGCTTCCTGCGCGCGGACGCCGTCGAGATCCTGACGGCCTCCAAGGACCGCATCGAGGCCCCCTGTCCCTTCGCCGGCCCCGGCCGCTGCGGCGGCTGCGACTGGCAGCACGCCAAGCCGGGGGCACAGCGCCGGATGAAGGGCGAGGTCATCGTCGAGCAGCTGCAGCGGCTCGCGGGACTGACGCCGGAGGACGTCGGCTGGGACGGCACGGTGATGCCGGCCGAGGGTGACAAGCTGCCCGCGGGGCAGGTGCCGCAGTGGCGGACGCGCGTGCAGTACGCGGTCGACGCCGAGGGCCACGCCGGTCTGCGCCGGCACCGCTCGCACGACGTGGAGCCCATCGACCACTGCATGATCGCCGCCGAGGGTGTCAGCGAGCTGGGCATCGAGAAGCGGGACTGGACGGGCATGGCGTCGGTCGAGGCGATCGCGGCGACCGGGTCGCAGGACCGGCAGGTGATCCTGACGCCGAGGCCCGGCGCGAGGCTGCCGATCGTGGAGCTGGACCGGCCGGTGTCGGTGATGCGGGTCGGCGAGAAGGACGGCGGCACCCACCGCGTCCACGGCCGCCCCTTCGTCCGCGAGCGCGCGGACGGCCGTACGCACCGGGTCGGCAGCGGCGGCTTCTGGCAGGTCCACCCGAAGGCCGCGGACACCCTGGTGACGGCGGTCATGCAGGGCCTGCTGCCGCGCAAGGGCGAGATGGCGCTGGACCTGTACTGCGGCGTGGGCCTCTTCGCGGGCGCGCTGGCCGACCGGCTCGGCGACAAGGGCGCGGTCCTCGGCATCGAGTCCGGCAAGCGCGCGGTGGAGGACGCCCGGCACAACTTGGCCGACTTCGGACGGGTGCGGATCGAGCAGGGCAAGGTCGAGGCAGTGCTGCCGAAGACGGGTATCACCGAGGTGGACCTGATCGTGCTGGATCCGCCACGGGCGGGGGCGGGGCGTGGGACGGTGGCGCATCTGGCGTCGCTGGGGGCACGGCGGATCGCGTATGTGGCTTGCGATCCGGCTGCGTTGGCTCGGGATTTGGGGTATTTCCGGGATGGGGGGTATCGGGTGCGGATGTTGCGGGCGTTCGATCTGTTTCCGATGACTCATCATGTGGAGTGTGTGGCGATTCTGGAGCCTGCCGCGAAGGGCTCCTGACCTGGGGTTTTGTTCGTGCGCGCTATGTGCGCTGTGGGCGTTACGGGCGATATCTTGACGCATGGGCGATGCATGTGACGCACGTCTGACGCACGTTTGGCACGCCTTCTCATGAGTCGTCAGGCGCAGGAAAGCTGCCCCTGTTTCCCAGGCGGCCTGGGGGCAGGGGCAGCTTTCCTGCGGTCAGCGAGAGCCTCGGCGCTCCGCACCTGGTTGCGGTGGCCTGTCGGCTCACACCACCATGACTCGGCGCCCGCGTGTGTGGCCGGCCTGGCTGTCGGTGTGTGCTGCAGCGGCCTCGGACAGTGGGTACGACTTCTCGACCGGGATGTGGAGCTTCCCCCGTGAGATGAGACGGACGGCCTCGGTGAGTGCTTCCGGCACGCTTCCGGCCACGCCGGAGAACCGGACGCCGATCTCCGGTGCGCCGAGGTCGGCGATGGAGATCACCTTCTGCGGGTCCCTGGTCAGTTCGACGAGCTCTCGGATGACGCCGGAGCCCGCCAGATCGAGGGCCGCGTCGACGTGGCCGAGCTGCCGCACCCGTTCGCCCCAGCCTTCGCCGTACGTCGTGGCCAGGGCGCCCAGGCCGCGCAGGTATTCCTGGTTCGCGGCCCCGGCGGTGCCGATCACCGTGATGTCGCGGTCGCGGGCGATCTGCAGGACCGCCGAGCCGACTCCGCCGGACGCACCGCTGACCAGCAGCGTCTGTCCGGGCAGCACGCCGACCTCGCGGATGACCCGCAGCGCGGTCTCCATCACGGAGGCGTATCCGGCCGCCTCTTCGAAGGCCAGCCCCTCGGGCATCCGGGCCCAGGCCGACAGCACGGCGAACTCGGCGTAGGTGCTGGACCCTTCGCCGAACACGGGGTCGCCGACCTCGACCCCGTCGACGCCCTCACCGACCTCGTCCACCACCCCGGAGGCGTCCAGGCCCACCCCGGCGGGCAACTCGATCGGACGGACCTTCTGGAACTGGCCCTCACGGACCCTCCAGTCGTGGGCGTTCACGCCCGCCGCCCGCACGGCGATGCGTACCTGACCGCGCCCCGCGTGGGGCTCCTCGGCCTCCATGAGCCGCAGGACGTCCGGACCGCCGAACTCGGCGAAGCTCACCTTCTTCATGCCGCCACCCCCTCAGATGCTCAGCCGCGCGGCGTCGGCCGCACCGACGGAGACCGCCAGCGCAGCCGGGCGCAGTTCGACGGTGTCCGGAGCGCCGTCGACCAGGTCGAGCAGCTGGGGCAGGTACGCGGTCAGCACGCCGGTGCCGTGGGCGAGTTGGGCGGCGCGCGACGTGTACTTTTCGACCACGGTCACCCGCAGGGGGTCGGAGTCCGGCTCGACGTAGAACGCGTAGCGCAGTGTGCCGGGCTCGCTGCCCAACACCTGGGGGACCAGCTCGGAGAGCAACTCAAGCAGCGCGTCGCCGCATCCGCGCTTGGCCTGGAGACGGGCTATGACGACGATCTCGGACATCGAGGGCTCCTTGCTATTGCTGCGGTGGCAGGCGTGGTTGTTGTTGCTCATGAGCCGAGCACCGGCAGGCGCAGCGAGGACGGCGTCGTACCACCGTGGTGCACGGTGTGCCGTGCGGCGATCGCCTCGTCGAGGGTGCCGAACTCGGGAACGGTGCGGGTGTGCAGATTGCGGCTGTACCGCGGGAAGCTGAACCCGGCGATCTGCACGCGGATGCGGTGGCCACGGCGGAACCGGTGCGCGACGTCGTGCAGGGCGACCGGCACGCGTCGTGCGTCCTCGGGGTCGAGCCAGTCGCTGTCGCCGCCGTCGCGGTAGCGGGCCCGCTGAGCACCTTCGGAGACATTGAGGGCGAAGCCGTCGGGCTCGACGTCGACCAGGGTGACGCACGCGTCCGCATCCGGCGCGGTACTGGTGAGGAACGAGACCAACTCGGGTTGCCCGGCGATCGTCACGTCCTCGGGTAGCGGAGCGCTCGTGTAGACGAGCAGGTCGCTGCGCCCGTCGACCGCGCGCTGATCCTGAATACCCCCTGGTGCGGCTGCGGGCGCGCCCTCAAGCAGGATCGCCCCGCCGTGCGTGGGGAACGGGTCGTGCGGGTCGGCGGTGAACGTGTCGGAGGCGGCGGAGTCATTTCCGCCATTTCCGCCATTGCTGCCCGTGCGCGTCAGCCGGCCGTCGCCGTCTGCCGTTCGCGCGTTGCCGCCGGACGAGAGCGTCCACTCCTCGACCGTCGCCGCGGGCGGCCACGCGGGTGCGTGGGCCCAGATGCTCGCCCCGCCGACGAAGTAGCTGACCGGCTCGGGTCCGGACAGGTACGGCGCGGCCGCGGGGTAGGCCGAGCCGTCGCCGCCGCGCAGATGACGGTCGAAGAACGCGGCCAGCACCGGGCTCCACAGGGGAACGCCGGCGGCGGCGTTGGGCAGTACTCGCGCACCGGCCTGGCCGAACGCGTCGTAGGTGCCCATGTGGGTCCATGGTCCGGCGATCAGGCCGGCCTGATCGTTGCCGGCCAGTGCCGTGGCGAGCCGGAACTGCGTGGGGCTCGTGAAGTCCCGGTACCCGCTGATCTGTAAGAACGGAATGGTGACCCGCTCGGGCTCGGTGAGCAGGCTGGGCCGGTTCCAGAACGCGTCGTGGGGCGAGCGCAGCCAGTCCGTCCAGAACGGCGCGATCCGGCTGTCGTCGAGCGGGGCGATGCCGGTCAGGGGCAGCCGGCTCATGGTGGCGCGGCGGTCGGCGAACGCCTCGGTCAGCAGCTTGCGCGCGTTCTCCTGCTCGGCTGCGCTCAGCACGGTGTGGTCGAGACCCTCCAGCGCGATGCCGAGGGCGTACGTCGTCAGGAACCCCAGCTCGAACACCCCGCCCGGACGGGCGGTGTGGCGCATGTCGACCGTTGCGACCATCGCGACCGCCGCCTTCAGGTGCGGATTGCGGGCGGCGACGGCCTGCAGCACGGCCATGCCGAGATAGGACGAGCCGTACATCCCGACGTTGCCGTTGCTCCAGGGCTGCTCCGCTGCCCAGTCGATCGCGTCGTAGGAATCGTTGTACTCCTGGGTGATGAAGTCGAGTTCGCCTCCGGACTCGAATCGGCCGCGCGTGTCCTGCACGAGCACCGCGAAGCCCTGCCGGGCGAGCCACAGGGGGTCGGCCACGATCGCCGAGAGCCGGAAGGAATCCCTGCGGTCGTAGGGGGTGCGGTGCAGCAGCACCGGCCAGCGGCCATCGTCGGCCGGGCGGTACAGGTCCGCGGTGAGGGTGACGCCGTCCCGGGTCGTCATCCGGACGCCTGCGTCGATGCGGGGGCGGTACATGCCTGCTCCTTCAAATGCGTCGCCGTAACTCATGCGTTGGACCGTAACCCTAACGGTTAGCATTTAACAGCAGGTTCGCTATTGCACCTGGTAGTCTGAGCGCGTGACTGTGCCGACGACCGGACGCCGTGAGCGCAAGAAGGCCGCGACCCGCCAGAAGATCGCCGACACCGCCATGCGGCTCTTCCTGGAACGCGGGTACGACGCGGTGGGCATCCGCGACGTGGCCGCCGAGGCCGACGTGGCGGTCACCACGGTCTTCTCCCACTTCGCCTCGAAAGAGGCCTTGGTTTTCGAGCAGGACGACACCTTCGAGCAACGCCTCACGCAGGCGGTCGCCGGCCGGGCACCGGACGAGCCGCTCATCCCCGCGCTGCGCCGCGAGATCCACGCCCTGGTGCGCCATTGCACGGCGGACGGCAGCGCCCCGATCTACCGCATGATCGACGGGACGCCCGCCTTGCGGGAGTACGAGGAGTCGATGCGGCTGCGCCACGCGGAGTCGCTGGCAACGGCCCTCGCCGCCGATCCGGGCCTGCGGCAGAGTGCGACAGCCTGCCGGACGATCGCCCGGTTCGTGATCGACGCCTATGCGCTCGCTCGAGAAGCGGCTGATCCGGAGGCGGCGGTGGACGAGATCTTCCAGATGATCGAGGCAGCCTGGGAGGCCGCCCACCCGCCTCGGGGTGCGTGAAGAACCGCACCTCCAGGCGTGTGCTCGCCGAAGCGAATCGGTCATTGCCTGGCGCGTTAACGCGCTGTTGTGCGGGAGTTGGTGGATCAAGGTCGGCGGGCCGCTAGTATCACGGCGTGATTACGGCTTGGTCAGTCCCGCGCATGGTGCGGGCCCGTTTGTCTGCGGGTCCGTCGCTGTGTGTGCTGACCATGGCCGTGCTGCTCGGCGTCGTGTTCACGCACGGACTGGACGTCGAGAGCGTCAAGGGGCATGTGGTGACCAGCGCCGCAGCGCCCGCGCAGGTGGCGCCCGAAGAGGCCCTCGGTGCAACCGAAACGCAGGTTCTGTCCCGGCCCGCCGCGATGGGCGCGCCGCATGGAAGCCACGGCCCGGCGCATCCGAGTGAGCACTGTGTATCCGGCCAGCCGCCGCAGGGACCGGTGGTGACGCCGCCCTGCTCTGCAGCCTCGGTCTGTGAATCGACCGCTGCCCACCGTGCCTCGGTCACACGGGGCTGGGGTGAGCCCGTGCTCGTTGCCGGGTCGCCAACGTCCCTGAGATTGTCCGTGGTTCAGCAGGTCTAGAAGCCGCGTCCTCCCCTCCTGGCTGTTCCAGCCGGCCCGGCTCAACGGGCGATGAGAAGGGTTCGTTGCTCCCGCGCGACCGCGACAGCGACAACCATCGGGTCCCGCCCACGCATGCCGGGGACCCGGCTCTGCCTCGTCGATGCCGTCCTGCCCCCACCCATGCCTGCCGCTTTCCTTTGCCATGGTTGCCGCCGTGGCAGAGGAGACGGCGGGCGCACGGAGGACCTGTGCCGACCCACTTCCGTACACCGACGTATGCCCCGCGGGCCGTGGCCGACCCGCGCCGGCCGCGCCCACTCTCCGCTCTGCTGCACGCTGCCCTGCTGGCGGTCATCGGCCTGTGCGTCGTCGCACACGGGCCGTCCGGAGAGCCGGAGCGACCGACACCCGCCGTCACCGCGGCGTGGGCGCCGCCGGCGGGCGATGCGTTGCCCCACGGACCGCACCGCCACCACGGGGACGCCGAGTGCGCCGTGGACAAGGCCGTCCGTACGGCCACCCAGGCGGTTCAACAGCCGCCTGTCGACGCCGGGGCGGCGGCGCTCGTCGGTGCCCCGGCGGTCCTGGCAGGGCCGTCCGTACGCCACCGTCCGTACCGGTTCCGCAGCAGACGTACGGGCAGGACCGCCCTCGTCCGCACGTCCCGGTGGCGCATCTAGACCTCTCGCCTGCAGCCGGCCCCGCACCGGCTGCCGCGTCACGGCCACGCACGCCCGGACCGATCGTCCGCTGTGCGGCCGTGGCGCGAGATGAGCACGCACCGCGCATTCATCCGCGCATTCATCGAGCGAGAGCGAAAGAGATGCAGTCGCTGCAGTCCCTGACGAACAATTCGCTGGCGAACAACTCACTGACGAACAAGTCACTGACGAACACCGCCGTCACGCCCGACCGTTCCGCCCTGTCGGCGCTGGTGGGCAACACGCCACTGCTGCGGGTGTCGGAGCCGCTGACACCGGCGGACCGTGGCTTCTGGGCGAAGCTGGAGGGCTTCAACCCCGGCGGGATCAAGGACAGGCCCGGTCTGCACATGGTCGAACGGGCCCGCGCCCGGGGCGAGTTGCAGCCCGGCGCCCGGATCATCGAGTCCACCAGCGGCACTCTCGGCCTGGGCCTCGCCCTGGCCGGGATGGTGTACGGCCATCCGGTCACCGTGGTCACCGACCCCGGGTTGGAGATGTCCATGACCCGGCTGCTGACCGCCTATGGAGCCCAGGTCAATGTCGTCTCCGAACCGCACCCCACCGGCGGCTGGCAGCAGGCCCGCCGCGAACGCGTCCAGCAACTGATGGCCCAGCACCCCGGCTCCTGGTGCCCGGACCAGTACAACAACCCCGACAACACCACCGCCTACATCCCGCTCGCCCTGGAACTGGCCACCGAGCTGGGCCATATCGACGTCCTGGTGTGCAGCGTGGGCACCGGCGGGCACTCCGCCGGAGTCTCCCGCGTGCTGCGGCAGCTCTACCCCGGGCTGAAGGTCGTCGGGGTCGACACCATCGGCTCCACGATCTTCGGCCAGCCGACCCGGCCACGGCTGATGCGGGGCCTGGGATCGAGCATCTACCCCCGCAACGTCGCCTACGACAACTTCTCCGAAGTCCACTGGGTGGCCCCGGCCGAGGCGGTATGGACCTGCCGCCAACTGGCCGCCTCGCACTACGCCACCGGCGGGTGGAGCGTCGGTGCCGTCGCCCTGGCCGCGGGATGGCTGGCCCGCAGCCTGCCCGCGGACACCCGGATCGCGGCGATCTTCCCCGACGGCCCGCAGCGCTACCTCGGCACGGTGTTCGACGACGACTACTGCGCCGCCCACGGCCTGCTCGACGCCCCGCCCGCACCCGAGCCGGAGGTCATCGGCCGCGCGGACGAGAAGGAGGTCACCCGCTGGACCCGGTGCACCACCGTGACCGACCCGCTCACGTCGGCCGAGCCGTCGGAGGAGACCGACGCGTCGGAGGAGACCGACGCGACGGAGGAGAGCCGGTGAAGGGCACCCTCGCACAGGTCCGCACCTACGAACGCAGCGTCCAGCTGCTGATGGTCAATCAGTTCACCATCAATCTCGGCTTCTACATGCTGATGCCCTACCTGGCCGCCCACCTGTCCGGCACCCTCGGTCTGGCCGGCTGGGTCGTCGGACTCGTCCTCGGCGTAAGGAACTTCAGCCAACAGGGCATGTTCCTCGTCGGCGGGACGCTCGCCGACCGGTTCGGCTACAAGCCGATGATCGTGGCCGGATGCGTGCTGCGCACGGCCGGCTTCGCGACGCTCGGACTGGTCGACTCGCTGGCCGCGCTGATCGCCGCCTCTGCGGCGACCGGGCTCGCGGGGGCGCTGTTCAATCCGGCGGTCCGGGCGTATCTCGCCGCCGACGCGGGGGAGCGCAGGGTCGAGGCGTTCGCGCTGTTCAACGTCTTCTACCAGGCCGGGATCCTGCTGGGCCCGCTTGTGGGGATGGTGTTGACCGGGGTGGACTTCCGCATCACCTGCCTGGTGGCCGCCGGGATCTTCGCGTTGCTGTCCGTCGTGCAGATCCGCGCTCTGCCTGCCCGCCGAGCCGAGGGCGCCGCGCCGAAGGAGGGCCAAGGCCGGGACGGCGTACTGGCCCAGTGGCGCGGCATTCTCGCCAACCGGCCGTTTCTGCTCTTCTCCGGCGCGATGATCGGCTCGTACGTCCTGTCCTTCCAGGTCTATCTGGCGCTTCCGCTGGAGGTACGACGCCTCGGCGGGGAAGGCGAGTTCGGCACGGCTGCGGTGGCGGCGCTGTTCGCCGTCTCGGGGCTGAGCACGATCGTCGGCCAGACCCGGGTGACCGCCTGGTGCAAGGCCCGCTACGAGCCCGGCCAGGCGCTGACCCGAGGGCTGGTCTGCATGAGCCTGGCCTTCGTGCCCCTACTGCTGGCCACCGCGGTGCCCGTCCCGGAGTCCGGCGCGGGACTGTGGCTGCTTGCGGCGGCACCACCCACGCTCGCCGCGCTGCTGCTGGCGGTCGGCACGATGATCGCGTACCCCTTCGAGATGGACACCATCGTCCGCCTCTCGGGTGACCGCCTCGTCGCCACGCACTACGGCCTGTACAACACCATCTGCGGAATCGGCATCACCCTGGGCAACCTGCTCACCGGCGCCGCACTCGACGCCGCCCGCGAGGCCGGGATGCCCGCACTTCCGTGGATCTCGCTGGTAGCGCTCGGTCTGGCCTGCGCCGCCGCCCTGTACGGCCTGCACCGTACTGGCCGCCTGGCGACCCCGACGCCAGGGCCACAGCCCGTCGCCGCCTGAGCAATCTGCGGGGCAGTGCGTACCGGGTTGGGCAGTGCCGTGGCTGCGACCACTGCCCAACCCGGAGACTTCAGATCTGCGGTACGAGTTCGGGCTGCTCGTGCTCGCAGGCGTCGTCGATGCCGTAGGTGTCCCACGCGGGGAACGGATCGGCGGTCAGGAGGATTTCGCCCTCGTTCATGAGGCAGTCGGCAAGGGCGGCCTGAAGAGCCTCGGTGCGCAGGCCGGTTCCGATGAAGACCAGCTCCTGGCCCCATGGGCTGTCCGCGTCCCGGGCACCGGAGGGTTCGAAGCGGGCGACGGAGCCGGCCTGTGACCACAAGCCGGTCACGCCCGGACGGCTGGCGAGCCAGAAGAACCCCTTGGAGCGCAGGATCTGTCCGAAGCGGCCGCTGTCGAGTTCCTCGGTGACGAACGTCCACAGGCGCCCCGGGTGGAAAGGCACCCGGGAGCGGAAGACCGTGCTGGAGATGCCGTACTCCTCAGTCTCCGGCACGTGATCGCCGTTGAGTTCCATGACCCAGCCCGGGGCCTGCTGGGCCCGCTCCAGGTCGAACAGCCCGGTCCCGAGCACGTCGCCGAGTTCCACGCGAGCGCGGGTCGCGGCCACGATCCGGGCCACCGGGTTGAGGCGGGTCAGTGCTGCGCGCAGCCGGTCGGCGCTCTGCGCATCGACGAGGTCGAGCTTGTTGAGCACGATGACGTCGGCGAACTCGATCTGGTCCATCAGCAGGTCGCTGACGGTGCGTTCGTCGTCCTCGTACTGGTCGAGTCCGCGTTCGGCGAGTCCGTCGCCGCCTTCCAGTTCCGGCAGGAAGCCCGCGGCGTCGACGACCGTGACCATGGTGTCGAGGCGGGCGAGGTCGCCGAGGGTGGCGCCGTCGTCGCGGAGGAAGGCGAAGGTTGCTGCGACGGGCATCGGTTCGGAGATGCCGCTGGACTCGATGAGGAGGTAGTCGAAGCGGTCCTCGCGGGCGAGGCGGGCGACCTCCTCGAGCAGGTCGTCGCGCAGGGTGCAGCAGATGCACCCATTGGTCATCTCGACCAGACGTTCCTCGGTCCGCGACAGGGCGGCCTCGCCGCCGCGCACCAGTGCGGCGTCGATGTTGATCTCGCTCATGTCGTTGACGATGACCGCGACGCGCAGGCCCTCGCGGTTGCTCAGAACATGGTTGAGCAAGGTGGTCTTGCCCGCTCCGAGGAAGCCGGACAGGACGGTGACGGGCAGTCGCTCGGCCATGCCCGTCAGCCTTCGGGGCGCAGCAGACCGCGCTCGTAGGCCTTGGCCAGCCGCTGCGGTACCAGGTGGGCGACGCCGTCGACCGTGATCGGCACGAGCTGCGGCGTGATCGCCTTCCACTGGGCGCGGCGGTGACGGGTGTTGCTGCGGGACATCTTCCGCTTGGGTACAGCCATGGTTCGGGTCCTCTCTGGGCGGCGCGACGCAGACGCTACATGAAAATGGATCCCATTTCTAATGCGGGCCCAGGGTCGCCCCCGACGGCCGCTACGCGCGCCTGTGGGCCGCCCAGTCGATGCGTGGCGGTACGACCCGTGCGCACAGGGGGGTGCCGCAGGCGTCGGTCAGGCCGAGTGTGCCGACCAGTAGGCCGCTTCGTGTGCAGGCGTCGAGTACCTCGGCGGGGACGGCGTCGAGCATGAGTTTGGCTCGCCGGAACATGGTGAAAGCGCCGGCGTCGTCGACCGTGCCCCATGACAGGTAGATGAACCGGCCGCCCAGACGGCCTTGTACGTACGGGCCCTTCACGTCGATGCCGGTCGGTGTGGCGGTCGTGGTGCACTCCAGGGTCCAGGTCGCCGACGGAGCATCACCGGGTTGGGGGTCGAGGAGTTCGGCCGGGCGGTCGCGGCGCTGTACGGCGACGTGGATGTTGCGGTAGGCCGGGACGGAGCCGTCGGCGGGGACTCCGGGAGGGCAGGTCGGACCGGGCAGGTCGACGGCGTCGATGCGGATGCGCAGGGCGGCTGTCATCGTGTGGCCAGGCGGACTCGTAGGGGGTGGTCTGCATGGTCAGGTCTCCTCGCGTCCCGGACGTGGCTGCGTCAACAAGTGCCCGAAGATGGCTCGGCCGAGGGCCGCGGCGTGGGCCTGGTCGACGACCCTGCCGGTGTGGTCGGGGTGCTGTTCGGCCCAAGTGCGGGCGTGGCGGCGGCTGGTGAAGAAGTTCAGGGCGCCGCAGGCGACATCGGCGGCCGGGCCGGTGCAGCAGCGCCGGCCGACATAGACCACGGCGGTGTCAGGCTGCCAGGTCATGTGTCCGTCGGTGGAGGTGATGGAGATGGTCTCGCCACTGATCGGATCGGCGGAGGTGATCACCGCGTCGGTGTCGAGCATGTCCGGGATGCCGAGTGCGTCGATCGCGCACATGGACCAGATCTGGGTGCCGTCGGAGAGGCGGACGCGATGGTGGGTGGGTACCGCCGAGAACGGATAGGCCGCACGGACCTGGCCCTCGTCGTCGAGGGTGAGGAAGTCCTCGACCGCGAGCTCGGCGAGTACCTCCGGCGCGCTGCGGCCGTGCGCCGCGGCCACCGCCGCCAGGTCCGGCGTCGCGGGCGCCTGCCCGGTTGCCGCGAAGTGACGGAGTACCGCCTGCTGCATGCCGCGCAGGCCGCCGGTGACCGGGGCGAGTCTGCCGCGTCCCGCCCGGCCCGCCACGTCGAGGGCGAGCCCGTCTTCGGCCGCGACGGCACTGATCAGCGCATGGCGAAGGTCAGCGACACTCGGCGCTCCGTCCGTCGTCCCGTCCGGTCTCCGGTACAGGCGGCACGAGACGGAGGCCGGAGCGTCCGCCGTGGCGAACGGGTCCACGCCGTCCACCAGGACGGTGGGTGAGCCGGTCATGCCGAGGCGTGCGGCCTGTGCGTCGTCGGTGACCTCGATCCACTCGATCACGGCTTCCAGGTCGCCCAGTGCGGCGTCCAGCCGGTCTCCGACGACCGGGGCGTTGGGGCAGTCGGGCACGGTCAGCACGGTGATCCGCATGATCGGCTCCTTGCTCAGGCATCGGCGGCCGACGGGATCCGGGGGCAGCAGTCCAGCGCCGTCGCGTTGTCCGCGGCCAGGGAGCGGGCGAGCAGGACGAGGTCCGCGACGCGTGGGTCGCCCACGGTGTAGCGCAGCTTCCTGCCGTCGCGGCGGGCGGTGACGTAACCGCAGTCGACGAGGCAGGACAGGTGGATGGAGACACGTGGCTGGGAGATCCCGGCGTGCGCGACACAGTCGGCTGCGGTGCGCTCGCCGCGCAGGATGAACTCCAGCAGCTTGAGCCGGGTCGGGTCGGACAGCGCGCGGAAGAAGCGGGCCGTGGTGTCCAGGTGAGTGCAGGCGGTTGCCTCGGGTGCTGTGGGCGGTGCGGCGGTGGACTTCATCGGCGGGGCCTTTCCCTGTACGCCTATTCGCCTACGCGAATAGTATGGCCGGGTACTTCTATTCGGAAACCCGAATAGGAAGCGAATAGGAGGCGGGTGTGAGGACCTCGGGCTGGGCAGCTGGGCCGTAGCGGGTGATCGAGCACCCGAAGAAGCCATGGCTCTGACGTCCGCCTTATCGCCCTTTGACACACTGTCCGGATCCGAACGGCCGGTGAAGGAGAACCCCGCATGTCGATGGTCGGCAACCTGCGCAAAGTCGCGAACCTGGCGCGGCGCACCCGCCGTCGCCGCGTGGACCTCAGCCACCCGGCCCGCTCCCCGCTCGGCTCGACGGTGGTCAACTGTGTCGTCTACCACGACGGCGTCCGCCGGCCCGCGCGGGACTCCGTGGAGGAGTCCGTCCGCCAGGCCCGCAAGCGCCGGGGTGGCTTCGTCTGGCTGGGCCTGCACGAGCCGAGCGAGGAGGAGTTCGCCGGGGTCGCGGAACTGTTCGGCCTACACCCGCTCGCCGTCGAGGACGCCGTCCACGCCCACCAGCGCCCCAAGGTCGAGCAGTACGACGAGGTCCTGTTCTCCGTCTTCAAGACCGTCACCTACGTCGAACACGCCGAGCTGACCGCGACCAGTGAGGTGGTGCACACCGGCGAGATCATGGTCTTCACCGGCCCCGACTTCGTCGTCACCGTCCGCCACGGCCGGCACGGCTCCCTCGGTCCCCTGCGCGAAGACCTCGAAGCCCACCCGGAGTTGCTGGCCAAGGGCCCCTCCGCCGTCCTGCACGCCATCGCCGACCACGTCGTCGACGACTACGTCACGGTCGCCGGCGCCGTCCAGAACGACATCGACCAGGTCGAGACCGACGTCTTCTCCCCGCACAGCCCCCGCAACGCCGACGCCGGACGCATCTACCAGCTCAAGCGAGAACTCCTGGAGCTGAAGCGGGCAGTGGTGCCGCTCGCACGCCCCCTCGACCGGCTCGCCACCGAACCCCGAGCCTGCGTGGACAAGGAGATACAGACGTACTTCCGGCACGTCGCCGACCACCTCACCCGCGTCACCGAGCAGATCCACGCCTTCGACGCCCTGCTCGACTCCATCCTCCAGGCCCACCTCGCGCAGGTCACCGTCGCCCAGAACGAGGACATGCGCAAGATCACCGCATGGGCCGCGATCATCGCCGTACCGACCATGGTGTGCGGTGTCTACGGCATGAACTTCGACCACATGCCGGAACTGCGCTGGACCTTCGGCTACCCCCTCGTCCTCGGCGTCATCGTCACCGCCTGCTTCGTCCTGCACCGCAACTTCAAGCGCAACGGCTGGTTGTGACACGGACAGCCTGAATTCAGAGTTTCCTGAATTCAGGAATCTGTGTACTGTCGGGTGGGTGCTGACTGCTGCCCCCGACATCGACGTCCTGGTCCGGTTCGGACGCGCGCTCGCCGATCCGATCCGCTGCCGCATCCTGCTGGCTCTGCGCGAGGCCCCTGCGTACCCCGCCGAGCTCGCCGAAGCGCTCGGTGTCTCGCGCACCCGGCTCTCCAACCACCTGGCCTGTCTGCGTGACTGCGGCCTGGTCGTCACCGTGCCCGACGGTCGCCGCACCCGCTACGAACTCGCCGACGAACGCCTCGGCCACGCCCTCGACGACCTGCGCACCGCCGTGGTGGCCGTCGAGACCGACCGTACGTGCCCCGACGCCGACGACAAGGGGTGCTGCTGATGACCGCGATATCCCTCGGCCCCTCCCCGGCACGCCGTGACGTGCTCGCCCGCCGGATACGCCTGCTGGTCGCCGCGACCATCACCTACAACGTCATCGAGGCGGCCGTCGCCCTCACCGCCGGCACCCTCGCTTCCTCCACCGCCCTGATCGGCTTCGGCCTGGACTCCGTCATCGAGGTCTCTTCCGCCGCCGCGGTCGCCTGGCAGTTCTCCGCCCGCGACCATGCCGTACGCGATGCCCGTGAGCGGACCACGCTGCGGATCATCGCCGTCTCCTTCTTCGCGCTCGCCGCGTACGTCACCGCCGACGCGGTGCGTGCTCTGACGGGTACGGGCGAGGCCGAGCGTTCCGTCCCCGGCATCGTCATCGCGGCGCTCTCGCTTGCGGTCATGCCGTTCCTGTCCGCGGCCCAGCGTCGCGCGGGCCGGGAACTGGGGTCCGCGAGTGCCGTGGCCGACTCCAAGCAGACACTCCTGTGCACGTACCTCTCGGCCGTGCTCCTGGTCGGCCTGGTCCTCAACGCCACCCTCGGCTGGGCGTGGGCCGACCCGATCGCCGCCCTCGTCATCGCGGCCATCGCCGTCAAGGAAGGCCGCGACGCCTGGCAGGGCAAGGGCTGCTGTGCGCCCGCGGCCGCCGAGGTGCCTGCTGCCGACGCCGACGCCGAGGCGGGCGACGGGTGCGGCTGCGGCCCCCGCTCCCCCTGTGCCTGCTGCGGGTGACCGCCGTTGCCTACACCTCGATGTGCGCGCCCATGATGACCGTGCGGTCGCGGGGCAGGCTGAAGTGCTCGGCGGCGTCGGCCGTGATGTAGGAGGTGGCGATGAACAGCCGCTTGCGCCAGGGCGCCATCGTCGGGGCCTCGCCGCGCCGGAGTTCGATCTTCGACAGGAAGTAGGACGCCTGGTCGAGCTGCAACGGCCCTTCCGTGTCGGCCGGGTCGAGCAGGGCCAGGCTGCCGGGCACGTCCTGTGGCTCCATGTAGCCGAACCGGGCGGTGACGTGGATGATCCCGTCGTCGCCGTAGCCCAGGTCGTCCACGACGACCCGCTGCTCGGCCGGGACACGGGGCACCGGCTCGGTCTTGATGGAGAGGATCACGACCTGCTCGTGCCGCACGTGGTTGTGCTCGACGTTGGCCCGCATGGCGAGGGGCGCGGTCTCCTTGTCCCGGTTCAGGAACACGGCCGTGCCGGGGACCTGACGGGCGCCGGCCTCGCCACTGCGGAGGTCGTCGACGAACTCGGGCAGTGACCCTTCGGCGCGCGCTCGTTGTTCGGTGACCAGTTCCCGGCCCCGCTGCCAGGTCGTCATGACGGTGAACGCGGTGAGTCCGATCAGCAGCGGCAGCCACGCGCCGTGGACGAGCTTGGTCATGTTGGCCGCCACGAACAGCAGGTCCACGACGAGGAGCGCGCCCCCGCCGACGGCGAGCAGCCACTTGGGCGTACCCCACTTGGCTCGGGCGACGTAGAGGAACAGCAGGGTGGTGATGGTGATGGTGCCGGTGACCGCCATGCCGAAGGCGTAGGCCAGCTCCGCGGAGCTGCGGAAGGCGAAGACCAGGGTGAGGACCGAGACCATCAGCAGCCAGTTGATCCAGGGGACGTAGATCTGACCGATCGTCGACTCGGAGGGTGTGCGCGATGCGCAGCCGCGGCAGGTAGCCGAGCTGGGCCGCCTGGGAGGCGACCGAGTACGCGCCGGTGATCACCGCCTGGGAGGCGATCACGGTCGCCGCCGTCGCCAGCAACACCATCGGCCAGCGTGCCCACTCGGGCACGAGCAGGAAGAACGGGCTGCTGATGTTGTCCGGGTCGTCGAGGATCAGCGCGCCCTGGCCCATGTAGCTGAGGACACAGGCGGGCAGGACGAGGAACAGCCAGCCCCGGGTGATCGCCCGGCGGCCGAAGTGCCCCATGTCCGCATACAGAGCCTCGGCACCGGTGACCGCGAGCACGATCGCGGCCAGGGCGAAGAAGGCGGTGCCCCAATGGCCGAACAGGAAGCCCAGCGCGTACGTCGGCGACAGCGACTTGAGGATGTCCGGGTGGTCGGTGATGCCGACGACCCCGCAGGCACCGATGGCCACGAACCAGAGGATCATGACCGGCCCGAACACCCGGCCCACCGCCGCGGTTCCCCGGCGCTGCACCAGGAACAGCATCACGATGATCACCGCGGTGATGGGTACGACCGCGTCCTCCAGGGACGGCTCGACGACCTTGAGCCCTTCGACCGCGGACAGCACCGAGATCGCCGGGGTGATCATGCTGTCGCCGAAGAACAGTGACGCGCCGAAGATGCCGAGCGCGGCCAGAACGACGGCGGCTCTGCGTCCGCGCTGCGCGTTCCACCGTCGCAGCAGGGTGATGAGCGCCATGATGCCGCCCTCGCCGTCGTTGTCGGCGCGCATCGCCAGCAACACGTAGGTGACCGTGACGATGATCATCACCGACCAGAACACCAACGACACCACCCCGAACACGTTGTCCGTCGTCACCGGGACGGGGTGCGGGTCGCTCGGGTTGAACACGGTCTGGAGCGTGTAGATCGGGCTGGTGCCGATGTCGCCGAAGACCACGCCGAGAGCGCCGATGACCACCGCCAGGCGCACCGTGTCGCGAGCGCTTGGCCGATGGGTCGTCAATCCCTGCGACGCGGCTCCGTCATCCGACTCGGTTCCCTGCCGGTGATCGGCCATGACGCTCCTCCTCGTACGAGCCGCTGAGCTGCGGACCCGGGGCATCGGAGCGGACGATACCGATCCCATGGCGCAGCCGTCGGTAGGGGCGCTGCTTCGGCCAAGGGACCGCTGGAGTGCCGGCGCCGCCGAGCTGTGTACGCACCTGCCAGGGCATCGGCGCCGAGGGCAAGGCCGACGCCGAGCACCTGCTCGAAGTCGGCGGGCCCTGTGCCGCCTCCGACGGTCCGCCTCGACAGCGGCCAGTCGATGGTGATTTGTTGCGCGGCGAGGGTGGCCCCTGGTGGGGATCTCGATGGACGGCACATCCGCGGTCAGCCGGTAAGCGTCGTCGAGGCGCCTGTTCGGCATCACAGAGAAGACCGCCATGTACTACGTCGGCACCGCCCATCCCGAGCGCACTGCGAAGCTGCCCAGGTGATCGGCTCTCGGGAGTGTCCGAAGGCGACGCCGAGTCCCCGCGCAAGTACGTCACGCGTGTTCTTCAACGGTCCGGGTCGTTGGACGGATCATGCAGACCATGTGGGTGACAGGGCCGGCCGGCGGCCCCGGCCCCGACGCACAAGCGATTGACCTGGGCGTGGTGCAACGCCAGGTTGATGCGGTGCTTGAGGACTTTCTGGCCGAGAAGGCCCGGGCGGCGGCCGGCCGGGGGCATCCGGCGGAGGTGGTGCAGACCGTACGCGATTTCCTGGCGGCCGGCGGGAAGCGCATCAGGGCTCTGCTGTGTGTGATGGGCTGGCATGCCGCCGGTGGGCACGGGGATGCGACGTCGGCGGTGCGGGTGGCGGCGTCGCTGGAGCTGTTCGTGGCCTTCGCCCTCATCCACGACGACATCATGGACGACTCCGCCAGCCGCCGCGGCCGGCCCGCGGTCCACCGCGTGATGCGCGCCCGGCTCGGGGAGGGGGCGAGGGCTGAGCGGCTGGGCGCGGGCGGCGCGCTGCTGGTGGGCAACCTCGCGTTGATGTGGGCGCAGGAACTGTTGCATTCCGCCCGCCTGGAGTCCGGACGACAGCGGCTGGTCCACGGGTTGTACGACGCGATGCTGGAGGAGGTGATGTACGGGCAGTACCTGGACGTCATGGGTACCGGCCGTGGCGCCGACGACATCGAGACAGCCCTGCGGATCATCCGCTACAAGACCGCCACCGCGACGATCGAGCGGCCCCTGCAGCTGGGGGCCGCCGTCGCCGGGGCCGGTGAGGCCGTGATGGACACCTTCACCAGACTGGGTCTGCCGCTGGGAGAGGCGTTCCAGCTGAGGGATGACCTGCTGGACGTCTTCGGCAGCCCCGACGGCGCGTGTGCGCCGGGCCTGAGCGACCTGCGAGAGGGCAAGCGGACCGTTCTGCTGGCCCTGGGACTGCGATTGGCCGACCCGGTCCAGCGGGAACGGCTTGGCCACCTGGTGGGCCGCGCCGACCTGGAGGAACGTGAAGCGGCGGAGGCCCGGGACATTCTGCGGACGACCGGGGCACGGGAGCAGACCGAGCGGATGATCGCGTCCCGCTACGAACACGCGCTGCGCGTCCTGGACCGGGCGGGCTTCCCGCAGGACGCAGATCGCGCGCTGCGCGGCCTGGCCACCCGGGCCACCCAGTACACCTCCTGACACCTCGTGACACCGTCACTGCCGTAGGGCAACGACTGTGCCGTCCGACCTGAACAGAGGGAAGTCTTGATGACCGAGCAGGTCATGCAACGCGTCGCCGCATATGAGCGGCGCTTCAACGTGCTCTTCGAGGAGTACTTCGACACGTTGAGCGCCCGGCTGGACATCCCGTCGTTCAGCCGTTTCACCCCGGACTGCGTTGAGTTGCTGCGGGACGTCTCCTTGCGCGGCGGGAAGCGCTTCAGGGTCGTGGTCCTGAACGAGGCAGCTCGCCTGGTGACCGACGAACCGGTGGAAGGGCTGGACGCTGCGGCACTGAGCATCGAGCTGCTGCACATTTCCGGCCTGGTCCATGACGACATCATCGATGACGGTCCTGTCCGCCGGGGAGGTCCGTCCACCTACTACGCCTACCGTGAGCGGTTCCCCGAACACCCGCGGACAGCCATCGGTCTCACCGTGCTCGCGGGTGACCTCGCACTGGCGATGTCCCTGCAGGTGCTGCTGGAGGCGAAGGCGCCCGTGGCGGTGCGGCAGGCCATGGTCGAGGTCCAGACCCGGGCCGCGGCCGACACCTTCATGGGGCAGATCATCGACGTCGAGCGGGACTTCATGACCGCCCCGGACGAGGACGTTCTGCACCGCGTGGCCGACTACAAGTCCGCCCGCTACTCGATTCTCGCGCCCCTGCAGCTGGGACTGCTGGCCGCAGGGGAGCAGTCTTTCCTCTTCGAGAAGGACCTGCGTGACTACGCTCGTCTGTTCGGGATCAGCGAAACGATGCGCGACGACTACCTGGACCTGTTCGGGGAGGCCGCCAGTCTGGGCAAGCAGACGGGCACCGACATCCGCGACGGCAAGCACAGCTACACCGTCAACGCCCTGCTGGCGGCCGTCGATGGCCTGGAGCGTCGCACGGTCGAAGCCGCCCTCGGCGACTCGTCCTGCACGCCGGAAACCATCGCCGCCATCAGGGAGATCGGCGAACGCCACGGTGTGGCGGACCGAATGCGAACCGACATGCGCCACTACGCGCAGCAGGCGTCGGCGGTGGCAGCAGGCTGGCGGCCACGGTGGAGGGAGGAGGCGGTCACCTTCTTCGAGCAGCTGCCCCTGTGGAGCGTTGAGCGAGCCAGGTGACCAGTGACCGCACCACCGGTGTGACGCGCCCGGCCGGAGCGCGGCTCGCGGATGCGGGAGTGTCACCGGAGACGGGCGGAGCTGTGGCGTTCAGGTCCGCCAGGGCCCGGCGCCAGCGTTCGGGAAGGCCGTCGGCGCCGGGGAGAGCGGTGTCGATGCGGAAGCACACGCTGGTCGTGTCGCCGTAGGTCATTGCCACGACAGCGAGGGGCACGCCGGGCGGGCAGAACATGACGGGGTCGATCCGGTGCACTGCCGCTTCGCCGTAGTGCAGGCGCTGACGCATCACCAGGTTGGAGGCGCAGACGGTGAGTCGGCCCGGGACTGTGCTGACGTCGACGAGGCTTTGGAGCAGCCGCCGTGGAAGGCGGGTGATTGCGGCTCGCAGCACCGTCTTGTGTCCGGCGGACTTCAGCACAGGGGTGAGGGCTCGTGTACGTGCCAGTCGCCGGGCCACCGTCATGGGTCCGCCGGGCAGGTCGATCCGCATCAGGAACAGCCGATTGCCGGGTGCCGCCACTTCGTCGGGCGTGCGCAGGTTGACGGGCACCATCACAGGCAAGCCCGCGCGGGCGGCGCGGGGCCAGGCATCCCTGGCCCACTGGCTGATCGCATGGGTCAGCGCGCTGAGGTAGACGTCGTTGGTGCCGGCTGCGCCGGCGCGCGCTGCGGTGCGCAGGCTGTCGGAGGGCGCCTGGACCCACAGCAGGTGGCGGCGGCTGGACAGCGGATGTGCGGCGGACTGCCACAGGCCGTGCCGGCGTGCGTGCCGCAGCAGGTTCACGGTGCTGCGCGCGACCTGGCGCAGGCTGGGCCGGGCAGTCGAAGGAACGTCCCGGGTGAGCACGGAGAACTCCTCCCGCCGCAGCTGCGGCCCGAACAGTGTTTCCATGACCGTGACGATGTTGGCGCCGTCCTGGACGGCGTGGTGGGCGAGATACAGCAGGGCGAACTCGTCGGGCACGTGGCCGTGCAGCAGGACCATGCGCCAGGTGGGGGCGTCCTGAGGCCACGGTTCTCGCAGCCGGAGGCGCACCGCCTCCTCGAGAGCCGCCGGACCTTCGCTGATGTGCTGGGCGAGAACGTGCCGGCCCATGTCCGGGACGGCAGGCGTCCACCGTGCAGAGGGCCCGTCACCGGTCAGCATGTGCGTCAGACAGGGCAGGGCGTCAAGGCGGGCGGTGAGGTGCTCGCGCAGCCCGGCGAGATCGGGCACGGCGCCGCTCAGGTGCAGCACCATCCCGATCGTCGCGTTGGCGTCCGGGTGCTCCGCCAGCTGTTCCACCTTGACCATGGCAAGGTCGACAGGACTGGGGTCCAGAAACCGGCTCATCTTCCTCATCCCAGGTACGTGTAGAGGGGGGTGCTGACGGCCGCGCCGATCAGCACCCCGACGGCAACCTGGCCGACGGTGTGGCAGCGCAGCCGGACGCGGGACCAGCCGATCAGCACCACCAAGGGGGCCAGCACGAACGTCCAGGGGCCGAAGACCGTGGCCAGGACGGCCAGGGCGCCGGAGGCGACAGCGGAGTGCACCGACACCTTCCAGAAGAACGTGATCACCAGCAGGGCAAGCAGGACTGCGACCATCGCCGTCACCAAGGCCACCACCGCCACAGGAGCATCCAGCGCATACAGCAGTGCGGTGCCGGTGAGGACCGAGGCCAGCACGCCGGGGGCGGCCACGATGCGGTCCTGCCTGCGCCGCACATGCCGGTCGCCCCAGTACCGGCGGCGCTCACCGAGGTGAAGGATCAGCGTGGGCAGCACCGCGGTGAACAACGCGGCGAGGGCTCCCCAGCGAAGGCCGGCCCAGCCGTTGGCATGCCAGCCCAGCAGTGGGGCCAGGATGAGCATCCAATTCCGGGGCTCGCCGCCGTCACTGAGCAGCCATGCCCAGCGCGCTTCACCGCGTGGCACCGGCTCATCCGCAGCCGCCTGGGCAGGGCCGACACCAGGAGGGGCTGATACGTCCGGTGGAGCGGCCGAAGCCTGGTTGCCTCGCGACACTCGATACGTCCCCCCTCCGCAAGGTGTTGCCGCCGTGTCGGCGTCCCTCGTCCAAACGAGGCGCTCACCAGGCCGGTCACGGCACCGGCGCGGTCTGCTCGACGCCCGTCGATGCTGTTCGGGTCGCCGCACGCGGCCGGCGGCTGCGGGTCCGGGTCCGGGTCCGGGTCCGGGTAGTGAACGCGGCCATGCCCAGGGCGGCCAGGCCCACCGCCCAGCCTCCGCCCAGCAGCAGGCAGCTGACCGGCACCACCTCCAGACCGGCCGCGGCCACCGAGGTCTGAACCGCTGCGTAGGCCGGAAGGAAACGCACCACGAGACTGTCCGCGTCCGGATTGATCAGCGGGTTCTGCAGCACCTGATCGATGGAACTGATCATGATGGCGAGGAACATGCCGGCCAGCTCACTGCGCACCACGGCCGCCAGCACGATCCCGATGCTGCCGTAGACCAGGGCGCCGGTGAACATGCCCGCGGCGAGCACCAGGGGCTGCTCGGGCTGCCAGAACGGACGCATCCACGCGGTGGTGTAGGCGGCGACCACGGCCGCGACCAACAGGAGCGCGGTGCACTTGGCGAGCGCCAGACACGAGCGGGGATATCCGGCGCGCACCAGACGCTGGTCGAAGAGCGCGGAGCGGGCTGTGGCGACGAACATCATGAACGCCATGACCAACGAAAGGGCCTGCAGCGCACCGTTGATCTGGAGCAGGATATTGCCGTCCATGACCACCGTGCGGCCGACCGGCCGGATATGGAACCGCAAGGGGGCTGACGCCACCACGGTGAAGGCCAGCGTGGTCCACAGCGGCACGAACAGGACCACGATGAGCAGCGCCAGCCGGTTACGGGCCTGCTCGATCAGCGCGAAACGCAAGGCCGTACGGAAGCAGGACCACCACCGCGTCATACCGCCCCCTTCCCCGGTTCGGTCTGCTCCGCCTGCCGCAGTACGCCTGCCTCAAGGCGGTACAGAATGTCCAGGCGCGAAGCGTCGTAGGCGAGATGGGAAACCACGAGCACCGCGCAGCCCCTGTCGCGCAGGGCCGCGGCCAGGTCCCAGAACCGGAGATAGGTCTCCCAGTCGAAGCCCTGGTACGGCTCGTCCAGAAGGAGCACCTGGGGATCGTGCATCAAAGCGAGGACCAGGTTGAGCTTCTGGCGTGTGCCGCCGCTGAGGACGGCCACCCGCTCGTGCCGGTAGTCGCGGAAGGTCAGCTCCTGCAACAGCTCGTAGGCTCGGGTCAGATCGCTGATGCCATAGGCCGCTTGGAAGAACTGCAGGTGCTGCTCGACGGTGAACGCCTGGTGGAGCACGGTCTCCTGCGGGCAGCAGCCCAGCCGGCCCGCCCGCTCCACGGTGCCGCTGTCTGCAGCGAGGTCTCCGGCCAGGATGCGCAGCAGGGTGCTCTTGCCGGCCCCGTTCTCGCCGACGATGCCCACCAGTTGGCCCGGATAGAGATCCAGCGACACCCCGCGCAGGACAGGACGCTGCCGGTAGGCCTTGCATACATCCCGCACGCCCAGTACCGGACCAACGGTATTCACCGCTCCATCCACCCCCACCCCCATCGCCTCCCCGCGCCTGACCGAGGGGCGGGAACCCGTGGTGCCCCGCACGGACCCCGGCCCAGTCGTGCAACGACAACGGCCGTTCACGGGACACGACCGATGGGGGCAGTCAGCGACCCGGACCAGGCACGCCGGGTGATCGCCCTGCGGACGAACTCGCCCAGGTGCTCATGTCCGACTGCGCCAGCTCGTCGTCGGTCCGGCCGGGAGGCGAGGTCTGCGGCGCGGAGGTCATGGCTTCCCCACGGTGACGGTGTACGTGTGGATGGTGGCCCGGTAGTTCTCGTCGGGGGTGGGGCTGCCGCTCGGGACAGGAGACGCGGTGACGGGACCGCCGGCATCGCCGCCGCCGGCGCAGGCACCGTGCGGGCACTGGATGAGCCGGATCTTCGTCGTGCCCGGACCGACGGCCTTGAAGTCGAAGAAGTCCGTTCCGCTCCCGCTGCCGACGGCGTCGTCGTCGGCCTCGATCTCCTCCCGCTCGTCCGTCTTCCGGACGACATCAGGGTCGGGCTCCGGCGACGTCAGGTACCACCATTCCCCCATCGCGGTCTCGACCGGAACGGACAGCGTGTACTCCTCGCCCTCATCCACCTGTATGTGCTTCTCACCCAGCTCGTAGGTGTCCGGCCCGGTGAGGCCGCAGCCCGCGAGCACGGTCATCAGCAGGGCGGGAAGGGCGAGTCGGCGCAGGGCGCTGGTCATGACACTCACTCATCGGTCGGCGGGCAGGTGGACGGCGTACGCGTCGGGCATGCGGGAGTCGGATGCCTTGTCCATGCGGTCGTCCGGTTTGCCCTCGGCAACTGAATTCTCGATGTGGAGACGGTCGCGGAAGGCGTGGGGGTCGTTCGCCTGTCCGGACGGTCCGCCGGTCAACTCCAGGGCGTAGACGGGAGTGCCCAGGGCCCCCAGCGCACTCACCGCTCGCTCATCGCGTCCTCTGTCACAGCGCCGGCAGACGCAGGGCGAGCAGGGCCACGTCGTCGGTGCTGCCGGGCGGCATGCGGGCCAGCAGCTGGTCGCACAGCGTGTCCAGCGGGGCGTGGGCGAGCGCGAGGGCGTGGCTGCGCAGCCGGTCCAGGCCGGTGTCGAGGTGGCTGCCGGGGACTTCGATCAGGCCGTCGGTGTAGAGCAGCAGGGTGGAACCCGGCGGCAGGGGGTGCGTGGCGTCCGGCCGGCCCACGCCGGTGTCCACGGGGGCGCCGAGGATGAGTCCTTGTCCGGCTTCGAGGTACTGCGCGTGTCCGCCGGGGGTCAGGAGGAGAGGCGGCGGATGTCCGGCGCTGGTCCACCGCAGTGTCCATGGGCCGGTGTCCGGGTGGCCCTCGACCTGCGCGAAGACCAGGGTGGCCATGGGGACGGTGGTGATGGCGGGCAGGGCGTCGTCGAGGCGGTCGACGACGGCGCCGGGCGGTCCGGTGTGGTCCCAGGCCAAGGACCGCAGGATGCCGTGCAGTTGGGCCATCCCGGCGGCCGCGGTCAGGTCGTGGCCCACGACGTCGCCGATGACCAGCGCGAGCGTGCCGTCCTTCAGCTCGAACGCGTCGTACCAGTCGCCGCCGACCTGGGAGCCGGCGGGGGCGGGCTGGTAGCGGGCGGCCAGCCGCAGACGGCCGGGCTGGGGCAGCGGGGCGAGCAGGTTGCGCTGCATGGCCTCGGCGACCGCGCGCTGGCGACCGAACCGCCGTGCGTTGTCGATGACCAGACCGACCCGGCGGCCGATGTCGCTCACCACCTCCAGGTCGGCGGCGTCGAAGGGGTGCACCGGATCGGTGCGCACCACCGTCAGGGCGCCGGTGATCTGCTGACTGGAGCCCAGCGGGACCGTGATGGCGGACGTCGCGCCCACCGTCCGCAGGAAGTCGCTGTGGGCGGCGGCCAGGGGAGAGCCGGGCGGTGCGGTCGTCTCCGCCTCGTTCTGCGCGTCCTGTGCGCCCTGCACACTCTGCTCGTTCTGCAGCACGGGATCACCTCCGTGCAGCACCTGGACAAGAGCTGAGCGGTCCGCCCCCGCGGTCTCGGGAAGGCGCTCCCGCCCGCCCTCCAGCCCTGCGTCCCGGCCCGCGGGGCCGGTCACCGCCACCCGGTGGACCTGCCCGGAACCGGTCCGGAGGTCCACCGCCGCCCAGTCGGCGAGGCGAGGAACCAGCAGGCGGCCCAGCCGGGCGAGGGCATCGTCGGTCTCCAGGGTCTGACCCAGAACGTCGGTGATCTCCGCGACCAGCGTCAGCCGCTCGTTGAGGTCCTCCAGAGCACTCGTATAGGCCGCACGCTCCCGGCGCGCGCTGCGGTCGCCCGTGATGTCGGTGAACAGCACGGCCATGCCCTTGAACGAGCCGCCGTCCGTCAGGGGAGAAGCGGACCACGAGATCGTGACCAGGCGACCGTCACCGCGCACGTAGCTGTCGCCCTCCCCGCGCGCGGCGGCCCCCTCGGCCATCGCCCGGAGCAGCGGGCACTGCTCGCGCAGGAGCGTGCCGCCGTCCGTGTCCCGGTGCAGCAGCTCGTGCGCGTCCTTCCCGCGGATCGCGCGGGTGTCCCGGCCCAGCAGCCGTTCGGCGGCCGAGTTGACGGCGACGATCCGGCCGGCCGGATCCACCACCATCAGGGCTGTGCTCAGCTGCTCGACGACCTGCCGCCAGAAGTCCGGCTCGGCCGCCGGCCACGACCGCCCCTCACCTCCCGCACGGGGGAGCGCATCCTCCACCACGCCGCCCTCCTGCCATGGCAGCCTCCCACCGAAGACTGCGGGCACATCAGGGGAACCGACACGTCAGTACCGATGGTCCTCTGACGGGAACCCGCTCGCACGGCCGACACGAGATCCTGCCCACGACCAGTGGGTTTCATCGGGGGCTCTGTCCGTGTGAACGCGATGCCGCTTCTGAAACAGACGTGGCTGTCGCACGGGCGGGAGTACGGTGGACGGCACGAAGACTTTTCGTATGCCGGAATTTCCGACCGGTCCCGGACCGTCGTCCCGTGTTCCGGAGTTCTCCGGACCATGTGCCTTCTCCAGCACGTCACCGTCCTCATATGGGCAGCCCGTGACCCCGGCCGCGCATCCGCATCCAGGCCGAGGAGCCAGGTATGCCATTCAGTCCGAGCACGTCCACGACGGTCAAACCGTCGGATCCCGCCCCGCCGCCCCAGGGCTACGACGGGACGTCCCCCTTCCCGCCGGACGGCCCGGCGCCCGCGCGCGACGGCGGTGAGCGGCTGTACGTCACGGTGACGGCGGTGATCGTCATCCTGCCGTTCGTGGCGATCGGTCTCGCCGGCTGGCTGCTGTGGGGGAGTCTCATCCGTCCCGCCGACATCGTGCTCGCCGTCGTCCTCTACACGATCACGGGCCTCGGCGTCACGGTCGGCTTCCACCGCGGCCTCACCCACGGCGGCTACCGGGCCGTCCGTCCCGTGCGGATCGCGCTCGCGGTGGCCGGATCGATGAGTTTCCAGGGCGACGTCATCGGCTGGGTCGCCACCCACCGCCGCCACCACGCGTTCACCGACCGGCCCGGCGACCCGCACTCCCCGTACCGCTACGGCACGCATCTGCGCGGCCAGTTGCGCGGTCTGCTGCACGCCCACGTCGGCTGGCTGTTCCGCAACGACCGTACGCCGCCGGACCGTTACGCCCCTGACCTCCTCGCCGACCGCGACATCCGCGCGATCGCCCGCGCCTTCCCGGCGCTGTGTGTCCTCACGCTCGCCCTGCCGTTCGCGGTGGGCTGGGCCATCGGCGGTACATGGGTGTACGGCGTAACCGCCCTGCTGTGGGCGGGACTTGTGCGCATCGCGCTGCTCCACCACGTCACGTGGAGCGTGAACTCCCTCTGCCACATGATCGGTGAGCGCCCGTTCCGCACCCGGCGCCACGACCGGGCCACCAACCTGTGGCCCCTCGCCCTGCTCTCGTTCGGCGAGAGCTGGCACAACCTCCACCACGCCGACCCCACCAGCGCCCGCCACGGCGTCGACCGTGGCCAGATCGACCCCTCCGCCGCCGTCATCCGGCTCCTCGAACGCCTCGGCTGGGTGCACGACGTGCGCTGGCCCACCGCGGACCGGGTCGCCGCCCGCCGCGCCTGACACCGGTCACACGCCTTCCCGTCTCCCTCTCTCCCCCTCTCCTCCTCTCCCACCTCCGCGGCACGGCGCTCGACAGGAGCCTTCATGACCACCGCACTGCAGCCCCCGCTTCCCTCCCACCCCCTCCTGCGCATGCGCCTGGCCCCGCACGGCGGCATGCCCCGGCCCATCGACGGAGCGTGGTGGCCCCGTTCGTACGACTTGCTGGTCGAACTCCCCCGGCTGCTGGCCGGGTTGCCGCGCGCGTGGGGTCACATCACCAGCGTCACCGTCAACGGGGCGACGTGGTCCGCGATGCCCGGCCGGATGCTCGTCGTCAACGAGGTCGTGCGACTGCGCAGGACCGTGGCGGCATCCGCCCCGCACACGATCGTCCTGCTCGCCCCCGGCCGGGGACGCTGGGACCTGCTGGTCGTGCCTCCGGATACGACCGAGGAGGCCGCGGAACCGCTCATGGCAGCCGCCGCCGGCGATCCCGTGTGACGCCACCCGCCCCTGCGCTGCCCGGCCGCGGCGCGTCGCGCGTGCAGTCACAGCCCGACAGTGCGTTGTTGATTCCGGCCGTGTGACGGGAAGGCAGCGCCGCTCCGGTCCTTCCCGGCCCGCGCCCTGCTTCCGTGGCGGGCCCGTTCCGCCGTCATGAGCGCGGTCGCGGTCGCGGTCTTCGGCGGACCGGTGTCCGCACTCGCGGCGGACATCAGCCGGGCGGCCGAGGAGGCTCCGGTCTCCGGGGGGATCACCAGGAGGTCCCATCGGCCCGCGGTGTAGGACAGCAGAGTGATCCCGTGCGGATCCAGCTCAGAGGTGAACCAACCGACCTTCACCACATGGCCGTTGACGAAGATCCGGGGCGGGAGGATCGGCCAGTGGCGGGAGTTCACCGCGATACGGGTGATCCGCCCCCACAGCGGATCCAGCACGTCCGCCAAGGCGGAGAGCTCGCTCGGCAGGTCACGTGAACGGGGCCACCAGGCGCCGTCCAACTCGGCGGGCCCCGCGGAAGAGCTCTCGGATCTCAACGCGAGGCGCGCGGTCGGGGCACGGAAGGGAACGGCTCGTAGCGGGGAGTGAGAGGTGGTCGCGGACATCGCGCGAACCTGTCTCCGGACTCCTGCGCGAGAGCAGCTGCCCGGTGTCGTCGCTCACCGGGAACGGCACCGGCATCGGAGCCGATGTGCGGAGTGCTCCCGACGACTTCACGCTACTCCCCGAAGGAGCCGGGCGGACCGGACGACGTCGGCGAGTGCAACGGGATGGTCGGACTGTTGCCCCTGGGGCGTAGGCCCCGTGCAGGGACGCATGGGACCGTTTCTCCGTTGGCCATACCATCCGTTGAGCCCGTCCGAGGAGTAGGCTGCAATTACCGAGGATATTTCGCGCACAAGCTTCCAAGCTGGTGTCGTTTTCGGCGATTGAATACGCCGGGCCGGTCATGACCGGCCCGGGGCAGGGTTCGCGTCATGACTGCGACCATTTCCCTCCCGCCGACAGCCGAAGCCCAAGCCGAAGCCGATGACCGTGCGTCCTCCTCGTCCGCTCTCCGCCTGTCGCTCGCTCCCACCGGCCCCGCACCGTCTCTGCTGGACGGCGCCTGGTGGCCCCGCTCCCGCGATCTCGAGTCCGAACTCCCCTCCCTGACGGCCGTACTGGATCCGTTGTGGGGGCGGATCACCCGGGTCACGGTGAATCCCACCCACTGGCCGGTCGTTCCACGCAAGGTGTCCGTCGCCGGGCACGTGGTGAAGGTGGGCTGGTTCCTGGCCGAGCAGGACCCGCACGAACTGCTGTTGCTCTCGTACCGCATGGGCCGCTGGAACCTCCTGGTGGTCCCGCCGCAGACGACTCCCGTCTCCGCCGCCTGGCTGATGGCCGCCGCGAGCGACCCACTGGGCACATCGACCGCGAGCCGGTTGATGGAGGAGGCGGCACGCTTGCGGACGGTGTCCGAGACGGACCGGGCCGTGGAAGCCGTCTGGGACTCCGAAGGTGGCCATGAGGCCCGCGATCCGGCCGCACGTCCCCGGATCCCGACCGTGACCGCCGCGTTGCCGCATCAGCCGATCGGGAGGTGAGGACCATGCAGACATTCGTGGTCGTGGTCGTGACTCTCGCGATGATCGCCTTCGGGGCGCTCCTCATCCACTTGCTCAACTTGCAGCACAGTGGCCGCATCGCCGCCTTCCACTACGGCCGTTCCGGGATGCCGATCCCAGGACCGGACCCGTTGGCTCCGCGGAAGGCCCACGGCCGGGCGGGAGCGAGCGGCACCGCACGCCGCCGCGCCTCTCGTGAGGACGGCCCGAGCCGACCGAACTGACAGCACCGACCGAACTGACAGCACCGCCCGCAGCCCAAGACCCCGGCCGCCGCACCGCACATGACAGGCCGGGGTCTTCCCGTGTCCTGTGCCTCCGACGGGTACTTCGCACGTCGAACCGAGGAGCCATGCCTCACCCACAACTGAGCGTCCACCGGCACGACCGCGCCACTCGCGCGCTGATCACCCTCGCAGGAGAGATCGACCTGGCCACCGCCCCGCTCGTGCGCGCCGCACTGGCCGCATGCATGCGCGACGGCATCCGCACCGCCGACGTCGATCTCACGGCGGTCACCTTCTGTGACGGCAGCGGACTCAACGCCTTCCTCACGGCATCCCAGCTCGCCACGGATGCAGGAATGACCGTCCAACTGCACTATCCGCCACCTACCTTGGCCCGCATCATCGAGATCACCGGCTCCGGCTTCCTGCTCCATGAGCTCCACGCAGTTCGACGGCCGTCACGCCGGGTTCCGGCTGCCGTGGGCGGTGCACCGTGACGGCGCCGCTCCGCCGGGAGCGGCCAGCGGTAGGGGGAAGCACATCGACTCCCGCCCACGCGGTACGTCTGCGCCGACTGAACCGCTGGCAGGCCGAGACCCTGAGGGAGGACCTGGCCGACCTGTACGTGGAGTCCTCGCGCGCGCAGGCAGGCCAGGAATACCGAGGCCGGGAGGCGTTTCTGCGGCGGCTCACGCGCGACATCCGGCGGGCCGGATTCGCCCTGCTGATCGCGGAGGACACGGCCTTCGCCGGGTGTGCCTACGGATTCCCCGTACCGCGTGAGGGGACCTGGTGGAGGGGGTTCGACGGGCCCCTTCCGCAGAGCGTCGAACAGCTCACCGCGTCCGGCCACGTCTTCGCGATCACCGAGATCGTGGTGCATCCCCATACGGACGACCAGGGCCTCGCCCGCAGGCTCCAGGAACGGCTGCTCGCCGACCACCACGCCTCGCTCGGGGCGACACTGGTCGACCAAGCCGACGCTGCGGCCTTCGGCGCCTTCCTGTCGTGGGGATGGCGCGACATCGGGGCGATCCGTCGGCCGTCGGATCCCCTGGTCCTGCGGCCGTCGGCCCCTGTGCTGCTGCGGGCTCTGGTCCTTCCCCTCGGCTCACGCACGTCTGCCCGCCCGGACGGCCTGGCTCACGAAAACCGCACCCAACGGCCCGAGTGACGACCAGCGTGTGGGCGAGGGGCTTGACGGCCGGGGAGAGGTTTTCGACGCTGCCGTCCACCGGATCGCCGACGACCGTGATCAGATCGGGCTGCGTTACGTTGAGGGTGTCCCGCACGCCACAGGAGGTCATGCCGTGACAACGCCCGACCAGTACGCCAGCGTCCGGTACATCGTCGATGACGTCCAGGCGGCCGTCGACTTCTACACCACCCATCTGGGCTTCACCCTCCGCAGCAACCCGGCCCCGGCCTTCGCCGACGTCGTGCGCGGGCCGCTGCGGCTGCTGCTGTCCGGCCCGGCCAGCTCCGGCGCCCGCGCGACTCCCAACGGCACCGGCCCCGGCCGTAACCGGATCCATCTGATCGTCGACGACCTCGACATCGAGGTCGACCGGCTCCGCGGTGCCGGCCTTGCCTTCCACGGCGATGTGGTCTCCGGCCCCGGCGGCCGTCAGATCCTGCTCGCCGATCCCGCGGGCAACCTCATCGAGTTGTTCGAGTCGGCCCGCTAGCCCAGGGCGTCCGCACCAGCACGGAACCGGATGGTCGCGGCCTCTACGTGCACACCGTCTTGTCCGGCGTCCCGTCCGTCCCGTGCGTCGTGTTGTCGAGGTTGTCCTCCACCCAGGTCCGCAGGAGGCGTAGCGGTACGGCTGCGCTGTGGCCGAGGGTGGTCAGGTCGTACTCGACGTGCAGGGGCACCGCGGGGTAGACGGTGCGGTCGACGAGGCCGGCGCCCTCCAGGCGGCGCAGGGTCTGGGTGAGCACCTTGGGGCTGACTCCTTGAAGGAGTCGCTGCAGGGCGCCGAAGCGTTGGGGGCCGTCTTCCAGGGCTCCGATGGCCAGGGCCGACCACTTGTTGGCCAGCAGGTCCAGCATGGCGCGGCAGGGGCACTGGGCCGCGTACACGTCGTGGTCGGTGTGTTGCCCGGTCAGGCACTGGGTGGTCACGGAGACGCTCCTCAGCTGCATGCTTCCCATCGGGAAGTAGATTCCCTTGATGGTAACCACCTACCTCGGCATACGGTCAACACCGCTGAACCGTAAGGCCGATACGCGGCCTTACGGACGATTTCAGGGAGTTGACGTATGTCTACGATGCGCGCGGTGGTGCAGCACGCCTTCGGCGGCCCGGAGGTCCTGCAGGTGCAGGAAGTGCCGCGGCCCGTGCCGCTGCCGACCGAGGTTCTGGTGCGGGTGCACGCCGCCGGGATCAACCCGGTCGACTGGAAGACCCGGGCCGGCGGAGGCATGGCCGGCGTGCTCGGCGAGCCGCCGTTCACCCTGGGCTGGGACGTCTCCGGCGTCGTGGAGGAGATCGGCTTCGGCGTGACCGCCCTCAAGCCGGGCGACGAGGTGTACGGGATGCCCTGGTTCCCCCGAGCCGCGGGCGGCTACGCCGAGTACGTCACCGCCCCGGCCCGCCAGTTCGCCCGTAAGCCCGCGAACATCAGCCACGAGCAGGCCGCCGCCGTACCGCTCGCGGCCCTCACCGCCTGGCAGGCCCTGGTGGACACCGCCGGCATCCGGCCCGGCCTGCGCGTGCTGATCCACGCCGCCGCCGGAGGCGTCGGACACTTCGCCGTCCAGTTCGCCAAGCACCTGGGCGCCCAGGTCACCGGCACCGCCAGCCGCCCGCGCCACGACTGGCTCACCGAGCTCGGCGCCGACGAACTCATCGACTACACCGCGGTCCGCTTCGAGGAATCCGCCAAGGACATCGACGTCGTCATCGACCTCGTCGGCGACGCGCACGACAACACCAGCACTCGCTCCCTCGACGTGCTGCGCCCCGGCGGACTGATCGTCGCGATCCCCGCGGGAGTCTCGCCCGAACTCCTCGAGGCGGCGCAGTCCAGGGGGCTGCGCACCAGCCCGTTCCTGGTCGAACCCGACGGCCCGGCCCTGACCCGCATCGCCCACCTCATCGACTCCGGCGAGGTGAGCGTGGAGGTCGAGGAGGTCTTCCCGCTGGAGCAGGCGGCCCAGGCCCATACTCGCGGCGAGAGCGACCGCACCCGGGGCAAGCTCGTGCTGCGCGTCTCCTCCTGACCGCCGCCGAACCGCCCCACTGATTCCACGACTTGGAGGAGTTCGCCGTGTTCTACGAGCTTCGGCGCTACCGGACCCGACCCGGACGCCGGGACGAATGGGTCCGCTACATGGAAGACGTCGTCATCCCGTTCCAGACGTCGAAGGGGATGACGGTCACCGCGTCCTTCATCGACGAGGAGGACCAGGACGGCTACGTCTGGATCCGCCGGTTCGACGACGAGGCGCAGCGCGAGGAACTGTACGCAGCCGTCTACCAGAGCGAACGCTGGCAGGGCGAGATCGGCCCGGCCGTCGAGGACCTGTTGATCCTGGACGAGATCGCGGTCACTCGCGTGGCCCCCACACCGCGCTCCGCGCTGCGCTGACGTCGGCACCCGTCCATGAAAGCGTCCCCATGGACGGCCTCGTACCGCATCGTCGGCCACGGCTGGCTCTGGGGCCATGCGGCATGTGGCGGCCGCGCGCGGGCAGTTGGGCATCCGGACGACCGGTCACCGTGACCCTGGCCGCCCCGCCTCCGCCCTCGCCTGAACCTCGTGGTCCTGTCGGGTGCCGAGGGTGAACTCGTGGGTGTAGGTGGGCTCGTCGATCGTGCCGCGCAGGCGGGTGGCGATGCGTTTCACGTCGCCCTGCTCCGCCGGGGGGTGCGGGGCGCCGGCCCGTTCTCTCGTCGCAGCCGCCGTGCCGAGCAGGCGGATCGCCCGCTTCGGGGACCCGGCCAGGGAGTACGCGCCCGCCAGGCCTTCGAGGGCCAGGGCCACCGAGCGGGGGTCCTTGGTCGTCACGGCGGCCGTGAGGCCGTCCCGGTGGTGTGCGAGCGCGCGGGCGGTGTCGCCGCGCTGCTCGGCGATGAAGCCCAGTTCGGCCAAGACCAGCGCGAGGCCCGGGCCGTCGCCGCGCCGGCGGTTCCAGTCGAGCCAAGGCCGCAACCACTCCTCGGCGGCGACGAGCCGGCCCCGGCGTCGGGCGCTCAGCGCGAGACCCAGTGCGGCGAACTGTTCGGCGGGCCGGTTGCCCTGTTCGGCCGCGAGCCGCAAGGCGCGCGTGTGCAGGTCGTCGGCCTCGTCGTAGCGCCGGGTGAGCAGGGCGATCCTGCCGAGGCCCGACAGCTTCGTCGACATCTCGGGCCATGTCTCCAGGGCCTGGGTGATCCGCAGGCTCTCCCGGTGCAACTGGGCCGCCCGGTCGTAGTCGCCGTTGATCTCGGCGAGCCTGCCGAGCAGGTCCGCCGTCTGCAACCGGCCCCACAGGTCGCCCAGTTCCGCGAAGTGGGCGCGGGCGTCCTCGGCGTTGTCGCGCAGCCCCTCCAGGTCGCCGCGCGCCAGGGCGAAGCACGCGCGCGTGGTCAGCGCGGCAGCCATGCCCCACGCGTCGCGCAGGGTGCGCAAGCGGACCAGGACGTGCTCGACCCGCTGCTCGCCCTCGGCCAGCGCCCCCACCGTCCACTGCGCGTGCGCCAGGAACCACTGTGCCCTGGTCGACTCCAGGGCGGACTCGGGCGGGTACTCCTCCAGCCTGTCGCTCTCCCGCTCGTGCTCGCCGAGCAGCAGGCGGACGCCGGTGTACCAGAAGACCGCCTCCACGCGCTCCTCGGGCGCGGCGTCGCCGGGTATGTCCAGGGCCGTTGCCAGCGCCCGGCGGGCCTCGCCGAGCCGGCCGCGGACGTACCAGTGCCAGGTCAGCGAGTTGACCAGGCGCAGCGCCTCCTGCGCGGCCCCGGCCCGGGCCGCCTCGGCCAGCGCGCGCTGCACATTGGCCGCCTCCGGATCGAGGTACTGGAACCACAGGGCCTGCTCCCGCTCGTGCAGATGCGGCCGGGCGCGCTCGGCGAGGCGGACGTAGTGGCGCAGATGCCGGGCGGCGGTCCCGGCGTACTCGCCGGACTCGGCGAGCTTGTCGCGCGCGTAGACCGCGACGGACTCCAACAACCGGTAGCGCGGACCGCGCGGTCCCTCGCCGCGCACGGCCAAAGAGCGCTCCACGAGCAGGCTCAGCGCGTCGAGGACGTCGGCGGGAGACATGCCGCCGCCCGAGCACACGTCCTCGGCGGCCTCAAGGCCGCATCCCTCGCTGAACACCGACAGCCTGCGCAGCACGGTCCGCTCGCGGGCGTCGAGCAGGCCCCAGCTCCAGTCGAGCGTGGCCTGCAGCGTCCGGTGCCGTGAAGGGGCGTCCCGGTAGCCGCTGTTGAGGACCCTGAAGCGGTCGTCGAGACGGTCGTGCAGCTCCCGGATACCCAGCGAGCGCACGCGGGTGGCGGCCAGTTCCAGCGCGAGCGGGATGCCGTCCAGGCGCCGGCACACGGCCGCGACGAGGGGCGCGGTGGTGGCATCCAGCACGAACTCTGGGTCCGTCGCGGTGGTCCGGTCCACGAAGAGGCGTACGGCGCCCGCACTCGCCAGGGCGTCGAAGTCCGGCCCGTTTACTGGGGGCAGCGACAGCGGTGCCACCGGATACACCGTCTCGTCCCGGGTGCGCAGCGGTTCCTGGCTGGTCGTCAGGATGTGCAGGTGCGGTGCCCGGCCCAGCAGCAGCCCGGCCAGCTGGGCGGCGGCCTCCACGACGTGTTCGCAGTTGTCCAGCACGAGCAGCAGTCGCCGGCCGGCCAGCGCGTTCGCGAGGCGGTCCGTCGGGCCCTTGCAGTCGTCGTCCGAGGCGTTCTCCCGGATCCCCAGCGTCGCCATGACCTGCTCGGCCAGCGACTCCACACCGGCGAACCGCCCCAGGCCCCCGGCGTCCGCGAGCTCCACCAGCCAGGTGCCCTCGGCGAACGCGCCCGCCAGGCTCTGCGCCGTAGCCTGGGCGAGGCGGGTCTTGCCGACCCCTCCCGGGCCGGTGAGCGTCACCAGGCGGCGCCGGGAGAGCAGCGTCCGGATCGCCCGGAGGTCCTGGTCGCGGCCCACCAGGGGCGAGCCCGAACCGGTCGGTCCCGGCCCCAGCGGCACTGCCGTGGCTGGCTGTGCGGCCGGCTGTGCGGGTGGCTCCGGCCGGGTCAGGACCGGGTCGTGCCGCAGGATGGCCTGTTGCAGTGCCTCCAGGGGCGGGCCGGGCGTGAGCCCCAGCTCCTCGTCGAGCCGGCGCCGCAGGTCGTTGAAGTGGTCGAGCGCGTCGGAGGAGCGACCCGCCCGGTACAGCGCCCACATCAGCGCGCCCCGCAGCCCCTCGCGTAACGGGTGCCGCGCCACCAGCTCGGTCAGCTCCCCGACGAGCAGGCTGTGCTCGCCCAACTCCAGCCGCACCCCCGCGTGTTCCTCGACCGCGGTGAGGCGCTCCTCCTCCAGGCTCGCCGCCGTCGGCCGTACCCACGGCTGATCGGCGAACTCGGCGAAGGCGGGGCCGCGCCACAGCGCCAGCGCCTCGGCGTACAGCGCGGAGCGCGCCAGGGGATCCTCGACGGCCCTGGCCCGGGCCACCAGTTCGCGGAACCGCCCGGCGTCCAGCGCGTCGGCGGGGATGACCAGGACGTATCCGGGCGGCTGGTGCGCGAGCAGTTCGCGGCCGCCCGCCTCCGCGTCCTCCAGGGCGCGCCGCAGCTGGGACACCTTGGCCTGGAGCGACGCCGTGGGCCGCGCCGTGAACGTCGAGCCGCCCCACAGATCCTCGATGAGCCGGCCCGCCGGGACGACCTGCCCGTGGTGGGCGAGCAGGTCCGCGAGGAGCATGCGGACCTTGACTTCGGGTACCCGCACGACGCGTCTGGCGTCCGTGCGCACCTCCAGCGGCCCGAGCACCCCGAATTCCATGATCTCAGCGTAACCGGCCGTCACACGGGGCGACTTGCGAGGAGAAGGGCTCGGTCAGCGGCCAGAAGTGCGCCTTCGCAGCGATTGCGAATTCGTCCGAAGTGAATCCGAATTCGTCCGAAGTGAATCCGAAGGGGCACATGCCAGCCTTCCCGGAGGAATGCGGTTCGGCGGCGGAATGGCTCGCCCCGCGTGCCGGACCGTTCTGCACACCACTTCGTACTGGAGGAACTGATTCATGGGTGACAACCACACCTCGGTGTCGGTGCTCGGCCTCGGCCTGATGGGGCAGGCCCTGGCCGCCGCCTTCCTGAAGGCGGGTCACACCACCACCGTGTGGAACCGTTCGGCGGACAAGGCCGACGGCCTCGTCGCGGACGGCGCGGTGCTCGCCGCGAACCCCGCCGACGCGGTCGCCGCGAGCGACCTCGTGGTCGTGTGCGTGTCGACGTACGACGTGGTCCACGACGTCATCGGCTCGCTGGGCGACGCCCTGCTCGGCAAGACCCTGGTCAACCTGACCACGGGCTCCTCCGAGCAGGCCCGGCGGACCGCCGAGTGGGCGCGGAAGAACGGCGTCGAGTACCTCGACGGCGCCATCATGATCACCCCGCCCGGCATCGGCGCCGAGACCTCTGTCCTCTTCTACGCCGGTGACCGCGCCGTCTTCGACGCCCACGAGCCCGTCCTGATACTCCTCGGCGGCGGCACCACCTACCTCGGCACCGACCACGGCAAGCCCGCCCTGTTCGACGTGTCGCTGCTCGGCCTGATGTGGGGCGCCCTCAACAGCTTCCTGCACGGCGTCGCCATCGTGGAGACCGGCGGCGTGAAGGCGCAGGACTTCCTGCCGTGGGCGCACCTGTGGCTCGACGCGATCAAGATGTTCACAGCCGACTACGCCGCGCAGATCGACGCAGGCGACGAGAAGTTCCCGGCCAACGACGCCACCCTGGAGACGCACCTGGGCGCGCTCAAGCACCTCGTCGAGGAGAGCGAGGCGCTCGGCGTCGACAGTGAATTGCCCAAGTACTCCGAGGCGTTGATGGAGGGCATCATCGTCCAGGGCCACGGCGGGAACAGCTACGCCAGCGTCGTCAAGGCGTACCGCCGGCCGAACCGGCCGAACCAGTGACCGGTTCCGGTGAGAAGCCCCCAGCATTGCCTTCGCCGCCGTTCATTGCAACGCATCGTTGCATTCGAGGGCAGCGTCATTGCATCGAATTGGCGCCCACTACCTGGGACTTCAACTCCTGTCTGATTGACGTGATTCTGAATGCAACGTAGCTTTCGGAATGTTGAAAACACGTCGTATCGCGAGATGAGGATTGGTCATGAGCGAGTCCCTCCACACCGTCGCGACGCTGCCGACGGAGCGTCCGCCCGGCTGCCCCTTCGACCCGCCCGCAGAGCTGCTCGACGCCCGCCGGCACGGACCCATCAGCCGCTACACGCACATCGGCGGAAAACCCGGCTGGCTGATCACCGGATACGACCTGGTCAGGTCCGTCCTGGCAGACCCGCGGTTCAGCTCACGCAAAGAGCTCCTGAACGTGGGCGACTTCGAGGTTCCTCCGGCGCCGCCCGGCGAGTTCCTCCTCATGGACGAGCCGCAGCACGGGCGCTATCGCAAGCCGCTGGTGGGCAAGTTCACCGTACGCAGGATGCGACTTCTCACCGAGCGGATCGAGCAGATCACCGCCGACTGCCTGGACGCCATGGAGGAGGCAGGGCCGCCGACGGACCTGGTGACCGCGTTCGCCAAGCCCATCCCCACCATCGTCATCTGCGAGCTGCTGGGGGTGCCGTACCAGGACCGGGGCTCCTTCCAGGAGCAGATCGACACGTTCATGGGAGGGGAGACGAGCGACGAGGAGCTGATAGCGGCCTACACGGCGACCCAGGAGTACCTCGCGGAGCTGGTGACCGCCAAGCGCGCGAACCCCACCGACGACGTGCTCAGCGAACTCACCGACAGCGATCTGAGTGACGAGGAGCTGAAGGGGATCAGCCTGATTCTGCTGGCGGCCGGATTCGACACCACCGCGAACATGCTGTCCCTCGGCACCTTCGCGCTGCTGCAGAACCCGGCGCAACTGGCCGCGCTGCGCGCCGATCCCGCGCTCACCGACACGGCCGTGGAGGAGCTGCTGCGGTATCTGAGCGTCGCCAAGACGTTCATGAGGACGGCCCTTGAGGACGTCGAGCTGGACGGCCGGACCATCGAGGCCGGCACGACGGTCGTTCTGTCGTACAACACCGCCAACCGCGACCCCGAGCGCTTCGCCGACCCCCATGCGCTCGACCTGCGCAGGCAGGACGTGAGCGGGCACCTGGCCTTCAGCCACGGCATCCACCAGTGCCTGGGCCAGCAGCTGGCCCGGGTCGAGATGCGGGTCGCGTTCCGCGCGCTGATCGACCGGTTCCCCACGCTGCGCCTGGCCGTACCGGCCGAGGAAGTCGGCCTGCGCCCGGAGACCGCGGACATCTACGGGGTGAAGAGCCTCCCGGTCACCTGGGACAAGGCGCAGTCATGAGGCCGCCTCTCCACCTGCGCGTCGACCGTGAGCTCTGCATCGGCGCCGGCATGTGCGCCCTGACCGCCCCCGAGGTCTTCGACCAGGATCCCGACGACGGCCGCGTGCTCCTGCTGCACACCGAGCCGCCCACCGCCCATCGCACGGCCGCGCGGATGGCCGTCGGCGTCTGCCCCTCCGGGGCGATCACCCTCCACGAGGCGGAATCCGGCGGCTGCTGAGCCGCTTGCGGCTCTTCAACTACCCTTACGGCGGCCGTTCGTCCGTGACCGCGTCCCGGGATCGGCAGCGGCCCTGAGCCGGCCGACGTCATGTGCCGACCCGCGTTCATCGACACCTGGAACCCGGCGGGCCGCCGATGTCCGCCCTCAACGAGGAGGCCGTCCCTTGGAACCCGTCACGCTGATCACTGGCGGTTCGACCGGAATCGGTGCCGCCACCGCCAGCGCTCTGCTCAAGCAGGGCCACCGCGTGGCCGTCACCGGCCGCGACGCCGATCGGCTGGCCGCCTTCGCCGCTTCCGCAGGCGCGGGGGAGCGGCTGATCACGCTCGCCGGTGACGCGAGCGACGAGGACCACCTCGCCTCCGCCGTGCGTCAGATCGTGGGCTCCTGGGGCCGGTTGGACACCGTCATCGCCAACGCCGGGTTCTCCCTGCCCGGCACCCTGGAGAACCACGACCCCGAGGCGATGCGCGCCATGGTCCTCACGAACGTCCTCGGCCCGGCTCTGCTGGTACGGGAGACGCTGCCCCACCTCAGGGAGTCCAAGGGCCGGATCGTGATCGTCGGCTCGGTCGCCGGCGTCCGGAACACGCCCGGCAACCTGTACTCGGTCACCAAGTGGGCCGTGCACGCCCTGGCCGAGAACACCCGGCTGCTGGTCTCCAAGGACGGAGTCGGCGTCACCCTCGTCGCCCCCGGCGTCGTGGACACCCCGTTCTGGGACAAGCGCGGCGGGACCCCTCAGGCGGCACCGGTGATGACGGCCGAGCAGATCGCGGACGTGATCGTCTTCGCCATCAACCAGCCCGAGGGCGTGGACATCAACCACCTCACCATGCGCCCGGCCGGCCAGGTCGGCTGACGCTTTCGCCACCGACACCGCCCGCGTGTCGATCGCCCGGCAGGCCGCAACGGCCCGCCGGGCAAACCGCCACCGATTCAACGTCGAAGCGCGAAGTCACAGCACGAAGTCACGGCACACGGAGTCACAGCACACGAAGTCACAGCACGAACGTCGTACCGTTCCTGCCCAGCAGATAACCCATCTGTAAGCGGTTGCGCGCGCCCAGTTCCTGCTTCATGGACGCGATATGCGTCTGCAGCGACCGCTCGCTGATACCGAGTCGCCGGGCTATCTGCTTGTCCGGATAACCCTCGACCAGCAGGCGCTTGATGGACGTGCGGATTGCGGGAATGACCTCGTCCGCCGCTTTCGCCGCGTGGTGCGGCACGAACGGGAAGGGCTGGGCCCGGTCCCACGACCGGTTGAAGGTGTCGCGCAGGAACCGCACGACGGCCGGCTCCCGCACCGCAGCCGCGGACGTG
Organism: Streptomyces sp. NBC_01092; assembly: GCF_045039535.1. Classification (NCBI taxonomy): domain Bacteria; kingdom Bacillati; phylum Actinomycetota; class Actinomycetes; order Kitasatosporales; family Streptomycetaceae; genus Streptomyces; species Streptomyces sp. NBC_01092. The sequence goes on from NZ_CP108659.1 coordinate 7,944,745, forward strand.
CGCTCCTCGTTCGTGGCGATGAATGCCACGTCGTCCACGATGACGAGCCGGTCGAAGAACTCGTCGAGTGTACGAACCGAAGCCCCGAGCCTTGTCACCTCTCGCACGTATTCCTTGGTCGCCTCATCGAAACGCGTGCTGTGCTGATAAAGTGTCCGCATTGCGGCACCCGCAGAGATATGACGCCGTACGCTTTCCAGCGCGTCTTTGAGGACTCCACTCGGGCGGGAACCGTCCGGCTGTGCGGTGAGAATTTCCCGCGTAGCGCCCGAAAGAGCTTCGCCGATTGCCTCAGCGATATCGGACAGGCCGTGGATGTAGCGGATGTCCGATCGCCGGCCGCTGTCTTCCGGCAACGCGTTGTTCAACCGGCGGACGTGTTCATGTGTGAGTCGGCTCAGATCTGCGAGATGTTCGACCATTCCGCGGAAGAACTTTTCCGGCTCCGTCGAGCTGCCCGACGGTGCGGTGAGATGGTGGTCGTTTTGTGTCTTTTCTTCACCTTCTGAGTCGTTTGCGACCTTCACTCGGCCCCCTGGTTATGCCCGTTTTGCATGATTATGGACCATGCGGTTTCCGGTACTGCGGAAACCCGAACCATCTTAGTGCTTTTCCTGCCGGGTGGGGCCGCGAAATATTGGAGGCACCGAAAGGTCTCTGGGGGGAGAGATCCGGTCCAACCTCCCTGCCAGTTGAGCAAACTGAATGAGGAGCTTGGATTTCATGTTGAAGGATCTGCGAGTGTCCACTCGCGCCGCCCGTCCCGTGTTCCGCGGCAACGTCGCCGGCGCGGCCTTCGCGTTAACCCTCGGTCTCGGCCTGTGGTCGGTGGCCTCGGTCGGAGTTCCGACGGCGGAGGGCACCGGCTCGGCCTCGGTGTACGCCGGAGACGTCGGCTGGAACGGGGCAAAGCCCGGCGTTGCCGCCTGACCCCGAATCGCGCCACGGATGAACCGGCGTCACGTATGGGCGGCACCTGTGTAGCTGCTCGGAAACAGGACCGGTAGGTCGGGCGGAATATCGACCCGTCAACCTCCCCGGATTACCGAGGATTTGCGCGACATTTCGCGGCCCGATGTCATTCACCGAGCTAGATTTCGAGGAACTACTGTGTCTTATCGTGTCCTGGTGGTGCAGCCGGCGTTCTCCGCGAACGCCTATGTCGTGCATGCCCGTTCCCTTGGCTGGGACGTCGTGGTGGCCTCCTATGAGAACGAGGGCCGCAAAGTCGCCGACGCCGTGCGATCTCTGGCGACCGAGATACTCACGGTGGACACCAACGACAACGCTGCCCTGGAGGCAGCCGTCGAGCGTGCCCACCAGCGCAACCCGATCCATGCCGTTGTCGCCGGCGGCGAGTACTACGTGCCGGCCGCCGCGCTGTTGTCCGCCCGGCTCGGACTGAGGGGTCTGGACCTCGCAGCCGTCGACAACGTCCGGCACAAGGCGCGGATGCGCGAGGCGGTGGCCGCGGCCGGCCTGGAAGTTCCGAAGTTCACCGTGGTCCGCGAGCTGACGGAGATCGACGAGGCCTGCGCGTACGTGGGCTTCCCCGCCGTCATCAAGCCGGTCGACTCCGGCGGCAGCGTCCACGTCTCGCGCGTCGACAGCGTGGAAGAGGCCCGCGCGGCGATGGCCGCGATGCACGCCGAGGAAGGGCTCGAGTTCGACCGGGCGCTCACCACCGACGCGATCCTCGAACAGTACGTGCCCGGTACGGAATACAGCGCGGACGGCTATGTGCGCGACGGCGAAGTCGTCGTCGTGGCCGTCACGCGGAAGCTGCTCGGCCCCGAGCCGCGCTTCCTGGAGCTCGGACACCTCACGCCGGCTCCGCTCGACACTCCCACCCGCGACGAGATCGCCTCGTACGCGACGAGCGTCGTCGAGGCCGTGGGGATCACGACGGGGCCGTTCCACTGCGAGCTGCGTCTCGACGACGGCCGCCCGGTCCTCATGGAGGTGGCCGCACGCCTGCCCGGTGACAAGATCACCGAGCTCATGGAGATGGCCACCGGCCTGGCGCTGCCGGGACGGGTCCTCGCCGACCTCACCGGCGCCGATCCGGTGAGCGCGCAGGCGCACCGGGAGCCGGTCGCCAAGGCGGCCGGAATTCGCTTTCTCACAGCGGGCGGAGCGGGTTCGTACACGCGGCTCGACGGCTGGGAGGAACTGACCACCGAGCCGTGGGTCGTGGCCAGTCCTGTCCTCATCGCACCGGGCGCCGGCATCAAGACGGATGAAGCGGACTACAGCTGCCGGATCGCCGCCGTCGTGTTCACCGCGGATTCCCCCGAAGAGGCCCACGAACGCTGGTCCGAGATCGGTGACCGTGTGCGCGTTCTCGGCGCCTGAAATGGAAGGGAAAACCAACATGGACGCTCTGCGCTTTCACTGGTGTTCGCCCCCCGACACGGGGCAGGCGACGCCGACCGACACGTACAAGATCGGCAAGCTCGACATGGGCGAGGTCATCGACTTCGTCCAGGAGGCCGAGGAACTCGGCGTCGACAGCCTGCTGTTCGGCATCTCCAACTACCTGCCCGACCCGCTCCCGGTGCTCGGAGCTCTCTCGCAGGTGACGGACCGCGTCAAGTTCATGCTCGCCTACCGTCCCGGCCTGATGTCGCCGACCCTCTTCGCGCAGGTCGTCAACACCCTGTCCTGGATGTCGGACGGGCGTATCTCCCTCAACATCGTCTCCGGCATCTCACCGGCGGAGCAGGCCGGTTACGGCGACTTCCTCAGCCATGACGAGCGGTACGCGCGCTGCAACGAGTTCCTGGAGATCATCCGGGGCCTCTGGGAAGGCGAGTCGCCGCTGAGCTTCGACGGCCACCACTACTCCATCAAGGACGCGGCGCTGGGCCTCGGCCACAAGGGCGGCGGACGGCCCGAGATCTACATCAGCGGGGCATCCGGCGTCGCACAGCAGACGGCGCTGGCCTCCGGCGACTGCTGGCTGCGGTACGGAGACACCCCCGAGGGCATCGCGGAGGCGACCCGGCCGGTCCTCGACGGCGGACGCCGGGTGGGCACCCGCATGCACGTGCTGGCCCGGCCCACGCGCGAGGAAGCGGTGGCGGAACTCGCCCGCCTCATGCGCAATCCGGACGAGGACCACGCGGCGTGGATCCGCCAGTGGGTCGACACGACCGACTCCGAGGCGGTGAAGTCCTCCTACAAGCTGGCGGACGAAGCGACCGACGAGTGGCTGTCGCCCTTCATCTGGACCGGCGCCGTGGCCTACCGCGGCGGTCCGGCGCTGTGCATCGTCGGCAGCTACGAAGAAGTGGCCACCTACATTCACAGCTACAAGGCCGCGGGCATCAGCGAGTTCATCTTCTCGGGCTGGCCGACCCGGGACGAGATGCGCACCTTCTTCACCCATGTGCTCCCGCTGATCCGGCGCCTCGAAGAGCAGTCGTCATGAGCGAACACGGTGACCGGGAGCTTCTGCTCGTCGGCGTCGGCATGATGGGCCGGCCGTACGTCGCGGCCGCCCGGCGACTGGGCCTGCGGGTACGCGCCATCGAGGCGCAGGACTGGGCCGGCGCGATCGAGGACCTGGTCGACGCCGTCGAGCCGAGCCAGGGCAAGTACGGCTCGCTGGACGAGCTGTGGGCCGAGACCGTCCACGCCGCCGTGCAGGCGAACCGGCCGGACGGAGTCCTCGCGTTCACCGAATCGCACGTCCTGGGAGCGGCCATGGCCCAGGATCGCCTCGGACTGCCCGGACCGTCGCTCCAGGCCGCCGTCGTCTCGCGGAACAAGGCACTGCAACGCGGACGCTTTCGCGCCCACGGGATCGGCCAGCCCGAGTACCTCCTCACGGACGACCTGCGGGGTTCGGCCCAGTGGGCCGGCGCCCGCCTCCCCGTGGTGGTGAAACCGCTGTCCTCGGCCGGCAGCGAAGGCGTCGAACTCGTCGCCGACGCGGCCGCCTTCGACCGTGCCGCGCTGCGACGGGCCGCGCAGCGGCCGCTCCTGGTGGAGAGCGCGCTCGACGGACCCGAGTACAGCTGGGAGGCCCTGGTCCGGGACGGGGAGATCTGGTTCTCGAACCTGACCGCCAAGACCACGACGGGCCCGCCCCACTTCATCGAGCTCGCGCATCGGGTCGCCGCGCCCCTGCCGCCGGCGGACGCCGAACAGGTCGCCGGACTCGGCCGATCCATCCTCGCGGCCATCGGGATGCGCACCGGAATCGTCCATCTGGAGTTCCGGATGACGAGTGCGGGGCCCGCGGTGATGGAGGTGGCGGTCCGCACACCCGGCGACTACATCATGGAGCTCTGCTCCCTGGCGTACGGCGTCGACTGGCACGAGATGGTGGTGCGACTCGCCGTCGGTGCCGAACTGCCACCGCCGCCGCGGGGCCCGGTACGGCACGCTGCCAGCCTCTTCGTGGTCTCCGACCCCGGCGAGGTCATCGCCCTCGACGGGCTGGACGCGGTCCGCGATCACCCGGCCGTCGTGGACGCCGCGTTCAGGGTGGCCGTCGGTGACACCGTCGCACCGGCCTCCTCCTCCCTGCAGCGGACCGCGTACGCGGTGCTCGCCGCGGATTCGCCCGAGGAACTGGAAGAAGCAATCGAGTTCACCCGGCGAACCCTGTCGATCAAGACGGTTCCCGTGGCGACGGAGGAGTGAGACGTGCACATTGTTGTCGTCAATCGCTGGCCCAGGTTCCCCGACGGACAGCGCTGGGACTTTTCGCTCGGCCGCTTCGAAGAGCTCATCGACCATGAGCGGCATCGTGTCAGCTACGTGGTCGACCCGACGGGAGCGACCGGCGTACTCGCGGATCCCGCACGGATCGCGGCACTCGTCGAGATCGACGATGTCAACGACTTCGAGGCGCTGTGCTCAGCGGTCCGCAAGGTCACGGACCAGGTGGGCCCGGTCGACCGGCTCATCGCCGTGTCCGAGTTCACGCTCGGCATAGCGGCCGAGGTCCGCGAGGCACTGGGCATTCCCGGGCCGCGCACCGAGGACGTGGCGGTCTACCGCAACAAACTGCGGATGAAGGAGCTGGTCGCCGAGGCCGGCATTCGTGTGCCTCGATTCGCTTCCTGCGACACCGCCGAATCCGCGGTGACGTTCGCCAGGACGACCGGGTTCCCGCTGATCCTCAAGCCGGTGTCCGGCGCGGCCAGCATGGGAGTTCACCGCGTCGACGACGAAGAAACGCTCATTACGCTGCTGGACCAGATCGACACCGGCGACTACGAACTCGAGGAGTTCATCGACGGGACGATCCACCACGTGGACGGATTCGCGGGCGAGGACGCGCAGATCCCGTTCATGGCGGTCTCCCGCTACATCAACGACTGTCTGGCCTTCGAGGCCGGCGGGCAACCGCTCGGTTCAGTGGTCGTGCAGGCGTCGCCGTTGCGCAGCCGCATAGAGGAATTCGCGCGGCGGTGCATCGCGGGTCTCGGCATGACCTCCATGCCCTTCCATCTCGAACTCTTCGTCACCCCGGACGAAGACCTGGTCTTCCTGGAGATCGCAGGCCGTATCGGCGGAGCCGAGGTGCCGTATCTCACCGAAAAGCTCTTCGGGGTCAACCTCTTCCAGGTCTGGCTGGACGCACTCTGCGAGGAGAAGGTGGCGCTCCCGCCGATGTCGGGCGACCCGTCGGGCGGCTGGCTGATCATCCCGAAACCGGACGGTCTTCCGGCACGGGTCGTCACATCGACTCCCATGCGCGAGGAATTCGCCACGATCTGGCGCGAGTTGGTGCCCAGCCCCGGTGAAGTACTGCAGCCCGGCGGCAGCTACGACGCGGTGCACAGCGGGCGGTTCATCCTGACCGGCGACGAGGCGACCGTCGAAGAGGACATTCGGAAGATCATCGCTGGATTCCACATCGAAGTCGTTCCGGTATCGGAGTGACGAGTCTCCCGCCGGGCTGCGGCCGGCGGAGCAAAAGGGAGCGACCAATCTGATGACCACGGGATCAGCGCTGCACCAAAGGCTTTTCGCCTGCGGTGTACTTCTCGGAATCGTCGCGGAGCAGATGGTGTTGTTCGCCGTCCCTCTGCTCATCTTCCAGGACACCGAAGAGGTATCCGCTCTCGGATTCGCCTACGCCATCGAGTGGCTTCCGGCCCTGCTGGCGTATCCGTTCGCGGGACTCCTCGCCGACCGGGACGGCGGCTCACGGCTGTTCTCGATCGTCACCGCCGGCCGGGGCGTCGTCCTCACCGGCGCCCTCGTCGGCTGTCTGACCGCCCCGTCCCTGCTGACGCCGATCCTTATGACGTCCGGGGCGCTGCTCTCGCTCCTGATGGCGCCGGTACGGATGTCCGTCGAGAAGGTCGTGCCGCAACTCGCCAAGGGCACCGAACTGGCGAAGATCCAGGGCCTGGTCCAGAGCATGGAGGTCTCGGCCATGGCCGTCGGCCCCGCCCTGGCCATGCTCGGTGTGGCCTTCCTCGACAAGGTCTGGCTCCTCGGCGGCGCCGCGGCGATCTTCTTCTTCGCCGCGGTCTGCTGGCTGCCGCTGCCTCGCGGGCTGCGAACGCCCAGCAGCGGCGGAGCGCGCGAGACGCTGGCCGAACTGCGCCTGGGCTGGTCGCTGCTGGTCCGCAGCAGGCCACTCGTCCTGCTGGCCTCCCTCAACTTCTCGATCAACCTGGTCTTCGCCACGGTGCTCGCCGCGAACGCCGCACTCGTCACGGGCGTGTTCCACGCCCCCGAATCGTCGTTCGCCCTGCTCAACATCTGCATCGGTGTACTCGGAATCGTCAATCTCCTGGTGATTCCGTTCCTGCTCAGATACGTCGACATCCGGATGCTCGGAGTCTTCGGCCTCGCGCTTCTGTGCGCCTGCCTGCTGCTCATCGGATTCGCCTCCTCCATGCTGCTGTACGCCCCGGCGTTCGTCGCGGCGATGGTCGGCGTGACGTACTTCAACGTCTTCAACCGGACGCAGCGGATCAAGGTCCTTCCGGAGGAACACCTCGGAAAGGTGATGGGGCCGTTCTATCTGCTCAACATGCTGGCCCTGCCCATCGCCGGCCTTCTCGTGGCCGGCTCCGGAGACGACGTGAGCCCGCAACGGCTCGTTCTCGTACTCGCGATCGCTCTCACCGGATTCGGGGCGATCATGCTGCCTCTGACGGTACGTGCTTTCGGCCTCGCAATAGCCGCGCGGGAGGAAACTCTCGTGGGCGCCACCGCAGAATAACCGGGGTATTTCATGGACGTAGGTTCTGCACGGTTCAGCGAACTCTTCGGCTCGTTCCCCACCCCGATTGCGATCGTCACCGCAACGGATGGAGATGGAGAGCCGTTCGGATTCACCAGTAACGCGGTGTGCGCGGTGTCGGCAGCAAATCCGTCACTGCTCATCTCCGTGGGCAAGGGCTCCCGGACGCTGCCGGCGATCATGTCGTCGCAGGCGTTCGCGGTGAACTTCCTCGCTGCGTCCGGCCAGGTCGCCTCGCAGGTCTTTGCGAGCAAGGCCACGGATAAGTTCGCGAACCTGGAATGGCGGCCGTCGGCCATCGCCAAGGGCGCGCCGCTGCTCATCGACATCGCCCTCAGCTATGCGGAATGCAAAGTCGAGAACGCGATCGAGGTAGGCGATCACTGGCTCTTCATAGCCCGGGTGGAAGGCACTGCGGTCTTCCCTCGTGAACCACTGCTCTACCGTCGGGGCGGCTACGGATTCTGGTCGCCACAGGATATCGATGCAGCAGAATTGTCGGCCGTTCGATAAGGCGCCGGCAGTACCTGTAGATGATTCAAAAGAAAGGCATGGCATGGACATCGGAGCCGTAGACCACGTCGAGTTCTACGTCGGGGACGCCCAGCAGTCCGCATTTTATCTCTGCACCGCGTTCGGATTCCGAATATGCGGGCAGTCCGGGCCCGAGACCGGGCAGCCGCATCACCGCTCGCTGCTGCTGCGGCAGGGCGGCATCGAGATCGTCCTCACCTCCGCGCTGAGCCCCGCCCATCCGGCGGCGGCGTACGTGGCGCAGCACGGCGACGGCGTCGCCAACATCGCCTTCGAGGTCACCGACGCCGCCAAGGCGTTCGAGCTGGCGGTGGAGCGGGGCGCCACCCCGGTCAAGCCGCCCGCCGTCCACAGCAAGGACGGCACCGAGGTGGTCACCGCGTCGGTCCTGGGCTTCGGCGACGTGGCCCACCGCTTCGTCCAGCGCTCGGGCGACCGCGAGCAGTTCCTGCCCGGCGTGATGGACATCATCGCCCCCGACCCCGACGAGGGCGAGCACCTGCTGAGCACCGTCGACCACGCCGCGATCTGCCTGCCCGCGGGCCGGCTCCGGCCGACGGTCGCCTTCTACGAGAAGGTCTTCGGCTTCTCGCAGATCTTCGAGGAGTTCATCGAGGTCGGCACCCAGGCCATGGACTCCAAGGTGGTGCAGAGCCCGTCCGGCAAGGTCACCTTCACCCTGATCGAGCCGGTCACCGACCGCGAGCCCGGCCAGATCGACACCTTCCTGGCCCGCCACGGCGGCGCCGGCGTGCAGCACCTGGCGCTGCTGTGCGACGACATCGTCGGCGCCGTGGAGACCCTCGGGAACCGGGGCGTCAAGTTCCTTCAGACCCCGGGCTCCTACTACGACCAGCTCCAGGAGCGCTTCGCGCGCCCCAACCTCCAGGTCGAGGACCTGCGCCGGACCAACGTCCTGATCGACGAGGACCACTGGGGCCAGGTGTTCCAGATCTTCAGCCAGTCCCAGCACGTACGGAAGACCTTCTTCTGGGAGGTCATCGACCGGCACGGCGCCCGCACCTTCGGCAGCGGCAACATCAAGGCCCTCTACGAGGCCGTGGCCCGCGAGAAGGCCGCTTCCTGACCCGCGTACCCCGCGCATCCGTTCATCGACCCACGTACGCGTAAGGAAGACCATGACTGTGCAGGACTCCCGGAACTTCACCCTGACCGACGAGGAACTCGGTCTCCTCCCGACCGACGAGGACGTCGCCTTCTACGCGGAGCACGGCTGGTACCTGTCGAAGAAGCTGTTCACCGACGACGAGGTCGAGCAGCTGGAGGCCGCCAGCGAGCGCTTCTACGCCGGCCACCGTGACCGCACGCTGCCGGCCCGCCCGCCGAAGCTGGCGTACTGGGAGCCCGAGCACGGCCCCGTCCAGCGGCACAACGACTACATCCACTACGAGGACGACACCATCGGCCGCATCCTGCGCAAGCCGCTGCTGGGCGCCGTGGCCGCACGGCTCGCCGAGTCCGAGCAGATCCGGGTGTTCCAGTCGACCCTCATCTACAAGCCGCCGGTGGCGCAGGAGCAGTCGAACATCGTGCCCTGGCACTTCGACCGGCACTACTGGTCCACCTCCACCTCCGAGCGCATGCTGACGGCGTTCATCCCCTTCCACGACTGCGGTGAGGAGATGGGCACCATCACGATGGTCGACGGCAGCCACGTGTGGAAGGAGACGGCCGACAACGACGCCACCTCGCTCCACTTCGCCGAGCGCGACCGCTCCGAGCTGGACGAGATGCTGGAGGAGAACGCCGCCTACAACGGCGTCGAAGTCCACAAGATCCCGGTCTTCATCCCCAAGGGACACGTGAACTTCCACCACTGCCGCACCTATCACGGCAGCGGTGCCAACGTCAGCGACCGTCCGCGCCGGGCCATCTCGTTCCACCTGCAGGACGGCGAGAACCGCTACCGCGACTTCCTCCGCTCGGACGGCACCAAGGTCTCCTACAACCACGACGTGCTCGTCCGACGCACCGCCGAGGGCACCCCGGACTACACCGACCCCGAGTTTCTCCCTCTTTTGTGGAGCAATCACTGATGCGTAGTGCCGCAGTGGTCGGAACCGGCCTGATCGGTACCTCGATCGCCCTGGCCCTTCGGGGCCGGGGCGTGACCACGTATCTGATCGACACGAACCCGGAGGCGGCCCGCATGGCCGCCGACGTCGGGGCCGGTATCGCGGGAAGACCCCGTGAACCGGTCGATCTGGCCGTCCTCGCGGTGCCACCGCAGCACGTGGCGGCGGCGCTGAAGGAACATCAGTCGCAGGAGCTCGCGCATGACTTCACCGATGCCGCGAGCGTCAAGGAGCTGCCCCAGCGGCAGGCCGCCCGGGCCGGCTGCGACCTGACCCGCTTCGTCGGCGGGCATCCCATGGGCGGCCGGGAGCAGTCCGGGCCGCTCGCGGCGAAGGACGACCTGTTCCACGGACGGCCCTGGGTGCTCACCCCCTCCCCGGAGACACGCGTGGAGACCGTCGAACGCGCCCGGAGGCTGGCCGAGTTGTGCGGCGCCCGGCCTGTCGTGATGGCCCACGCGGAGCACGACCGGGCGGTCGCGCTCACCTCCCACGCCCCCCATCTGGTGTCGAGCCTGCTCGCGGCCCGTCTGCTGCACGGCGACCCGTCCCAGCTGGGACTCGCCGGCCAGGGACTCCAGGACGTGACCCGCCTCGCCGGCGGCAGCGCCGAACTGTGGACCGACATCCTCGGCTCGAACGCCGCGCCCGTCGCCGACGTCCTCGCCGAGTTCGCCCACGACCTGCACCTGGTGGTCGACGCCCTGCGGGGGCTGGGCACCGCCCGTGAGCCGGAGCAGCGCCGCGCGCACACGGACCGGCTCTCCACGGCCCTGGTCCGCGGCATCCAGGGCCGGGCCCGGATCCCCGCCCGCAGCACAGCCGGACCGAGCCTGAGTACGGCCTACGCGACCGCGCCGAGAGGGGTCTGAGCCGTGACACAAGCAGCCCCGCCGCTCCCGCGGGCCCTGCCGCTCGCCGAGCTGCACGGATCGCTCAGCGACCCCGTCCTCGACGCGATGAACTTCCTCAACGAGGTCGTCGGCCGCTTCCCCGACGCCATCTCCTTCGCCCCCGGCCGGCCGACCGAGGGCGACTTCGAACCGGAGGACCTCGCACGCCATCTGCTGACATACACCACGTACCTGGAGAAGGAGCTCGGCCGGTCGCACGACCAGGTCCGGACCCAGCTGTTCCAGTACGGCCGCACCAACGGGATCATCCACGAACTGATCGCCAGGACCGTCGCGAACGACGAAGGGATTCACGTCCCGCCGGAAGCGGTCGTGGTGACGACCGGTTGCCAGGAGGCCATGCTCCTCACCCTGCGGGCGCTCTTCGCCGGGCACGAGGACACCCTGCTGGTCAGCTCGCCGTGCTACGTGGGCATCACGGGGGTGGCCCGGCTCCTGGGCATCCGGGTGCGCCCCGTGCCCGAAGGCCCCGCCGGACCCGACCCGGAGGCGGTGCGGGCGGCAGTGCGGGCCTGCAAGGAGGCCGGTGAACGCCCGCGGGCCTTCTACGCGGTCCCGGACTTCGCCAATCCGTCAGGCGCGAGCATGCCCGTCGCGGCCCGGGAGCGTCTGCTTGAGGTGGCCGAGGACGAGGACCTGCTCATCCTGGAGGACGACCCGTACGGGTTCTTCGTGCGGACCGGGTCGGCCCGCCCCACGCTGAAGGCACTCGACCGCGGCCGACGCGTGGTGCATCTGGGGTCCTTCGCCAAGACGGCGCTGCCCGGAGCCCGGGTGGGCTACGTCATCGCCGACCAGGAGGTCATCGGTCCGGCCGGCCGGCGCTCCCTGCTCGCGGACGAGCTCTCGAAGATCAAGAGCATGACCACGGTCAACACCTCGGCCGTCAGCCAGGCCGTCATCGGCGGACTGCTCATCGAGAGCGACTGCCGACTGCGCGAGGCGAACTCCCGGGCCATCGCCTACTACCGCACGAACATGGGCACGCTGCTCGACGCACTGGAGCGGCACTTCCCCGCACCACGCCGGGCCGAGCTCGGCATCTCCTGGAATCGTCCGGACGGCGGCTTCTTCGTCGTCGTCGACGTCCCCTTCGCCGCCGACCACCAGGCCCTGGAACTCTCCGCACGCGCCTTCGGCGTGCTGTGGACCCCGATGTGCGACTTCCACCTGGACGGTGCCGGCACCCGGCAGCTGCGTCTGTCGTGCAGTGCCCAGAGCCCGGAAATGATCATCGAGGGCATCGCGAGGCTGGCCGCCTTCATCACCGCGCAGATCACGGCGTAGCTCATCGATGAGCCGCCTGGCGGCGGTGCGTGACCGACATCTATTCACCGTACGGAGAACGGAGAGAACAAGGTGCTGACGCTGCGCACATACGAGGCAGCGGCCAAGGAGCGGTTGCCGGGACCGGTCTGGGACTTCCTTGCAGGCGGCAGCGGCACCGAGTCGATGCTGACAGCGGGGCGAGAAGCTCTGGACCGCATCCAGTTGCGGCCCCGCTGTCTGGTCGACGTCTCCCGCTGCGACCCCCGCACCGAACTGCTGGGCGCGCAGCTGGCGGCTCCGCTCGGCATCGCCCCCATGGCCTACCACCAACTCGCCCACCCGGAGGGCGAGGTGGCCACGGCACGGGCCGCGGGCGAGGCCGGCGCACTGCTCACCGTCAGCATGTTCGCGAGCCGGACCCTGGAGGACATCGCGGCGGCGGCGAGCGGCCCCCTGTGGCTTCAGCTGTACTGGCTCAAGCGCCGTGACCTGATGACGGACCTGATCCGACGGGCCGAGTCCGCCGGCTTCCGGGCGCTGGTCCTCACCGTCGATGCGCCCAGGGTCGCGTATCGCCCACGGGATGCCGCCAACGGATTCGCGGTTCCCCCCGGCATCCGGGCGGTCAACCTGTCCTCGGAGGTCATGGCCGCATCCCACGGCAGCCGGGACGGGGAATCGGCCATCGCACGGCACTCGATGGAACAGTTCGATTCCTCCATCACCTGGGACGACCTCGCCTGGCTGCACGAAGTGACGTCCTTGCCGGTGGTGTTGAAGGGAGTACTGACGGGGGAGGACGCCGAGCTGGCCGTCAAGCACGGCGTTTCAGGGCTGATCGTCTCCAACCACGGTGGTCGGCAGCTCGATTTCGCCAGGAGCGCTCCGGAGTGCCTCCCGGAGATCGTGGCTGCCGTGGACGGGCGCTGCCAGGTCATTCTCGACGGGGCGATCCGGCACGGCGCCGACATCGCCAAGGCCCTGTGCATGGGCGCGGACGCGGTGTTGACGGGACGGCCCGCGCTATGGGGCCTCTCGCATTCCGGCGCGGAGGGCGTCGAAGGGGTCCTGCGCCTGCTCATCGACGGCTTCGAGGAGGTCATGGCCTTGATGGGCGCGCCGACAGTCGCCGACTTCGGACCGTCCGGAGTCGCACATCCCGTGTGCGGCTCCGGGCGCTGATCTACGTCACTCGTGCCTGGGCGAGGCGCGGGATGAGGAGTTCGGCATTGCCGCGGTTCACGGCGTGCAGTCGGCCCGGCTCCCAGTGCGGGTAGTCGCCCAGCGCGGTGTCGAAGTCGGTGCCCCAGTCCTCGGGAAGCATGGGGAAGTCGCTGCCGTACAGGATGTGGTCGGGCGCGGCGAACGCGAGCAGCGAGGGCAGGGCCGACGGCCCGCTCGAGAGGGCCGTGTCGAAGTAGAAGCGCCGCAGGTCGGCGAGGAAGTCCTCGGGCGTCGTGGCGCCCCCGTCGACGGCCGCGTCCGTGCGCAGCCGCGCGGCGAGGGCGAACCGGTGGGCGGCGTACGGCAGGAAGCCGCCGGCGTGGGGGAGGATCATCCGCATCCGGGGGTAGCGGCGTGGCACGCCCCGCATGGTCATGTGCAGGGCGGCGCGGGTCGTGTCGTAGGGGAAGTCGGCCAGTGGAGGCGGCACGTCGGGGAGCGGGGCACCCGGGGGAGCGGTCGGATGGACCAGGACCAGGGCGCAGCGGGCGGCGAGTTCGGCCCACAAGGGCTCGAACTCGGGGTCGCCCGGGTAGCGGCCGTGGGCGTTGGACAGGATCATGACGCCGTCCGCGTCCAGTTCGTCCAGGGCATGGGCCGCCTCGGCGAGCGCGCCGTCCACGTCGGGCAGGGGCAGGGCGGCGAAGTGACCGAAGCGGTCGGGCCGGTTCTTGACCAGCTCGGCCGTGTACTCGTTGACGCTGCGGGCCACCTCGCGTGCGGTGGCGGGGTCGTCGGGGGCGGCGAGCGGTGCGGCGTACGACAGCACTCCGGTGGCGATCGAGCGCCGGTCCATCATGGCGATCGCGCTGCTCTCGTCCCACGTGGGCGCGGGCCAGCCGACTGCCGCGGCACGGCCGGCCATCGCCTGGCGGCGGGCGGGCGGGATGACGTGCTGGTGGACGTCGATGCGTCCCGGGTTCATATGTTCGGGAACTGACATGCCCGTTCGAGCCTCCTCGATGCCGTACTACCGGGACGACGCCACAAAAGGATCCTATCGGGGCATTTATGTTCCTTCCATCGGAAGGAAGAGGGAGAGATCGCGAACCCCGGCGCGTCAAAGGATGATTTGGGTCATTTCTCACTAATGTCCCTTATCGGTAAGGAGTCGATCCTTCACGTACCGCGTCCACCTCGCTTCACCGGAGATGAGCATGCACAAGCTTCGTAAGGCCGCCGTCCTGGTCGCCGCCCTCGGCAGCATCACGGCCCTGACCGCCGGTTCCGCCCACGCCGTGGGCATGGACGGCGACGGCCGCGGCAACAGCTACAAGGTCACGCAGAGCACCCAGTGCAAGTCCCACGACCTGAACCTCGACATCCTCGGTGTCGTCGGCATCCTCAACGGCGTGCTGGGCAACGGCCTCAACGGCGAGGGCAACCCGGCCAGCCAGAGCACCCACCTCGGCTCGACGATGGGCTGCAGCAACACCGCCTTCTGAGACGCGACCTACGTCGCCACAGAGGGCTACAGGCGGTCAGCGCACGGCGCTGGCCGCCTGTCTGTTGTGTGCAGACCCCAACTCCGGGCCCCCGCCCAGGCGTTCGCCTTGCTGCAGGTGGTACCGCCGCTCGAAGGTGCCTCCGGGCGTGTCACTACCGTCAAATGCGATCAATCATTAATAAATTGGACGTGGGATGTTCAGACAAAAGCCACAAATGAAGGGCCCTCTATGCCGTCGAGGCTTCGCACACGTCTGAGAGTCGACCTCGCCGCGGGCGTCGTCATGGCGACCACGGCGGCCCTCGCGGGCCCAGCCCACGCCCAACCGGTCAAGGCCGTACCGCTGTTCGAGCAGCGGGTCATCTTCAGGCCGTCCCAGGACCCCGGTTACGCGTGTTTCCGGATCCCGGCGGTCGTGCAGACCGTCCAGGGCACACTCCTCGCGTTCGCCGAGGGCCGTCACCGCACCTGCGGTGACGCGGAAGACATCGACATCGTGCTGAAACGCTCGACCGACGGTGGCCGCACATGGGGACCGCTCCAGGTCGTCACCGACGGCGGCGGCGAGACCCACGGGAACCCGGCCCCGGTCGTGGACCGCACAACCGGCCGCATCCTGCTCCCGCAGACCCACAACCCGGCCAGTGCGAACGGCGCCAGCTGTGACACCCCTTGCGAACGCAGCCCCTATCTGCAGTACAGCGACAACGACGGCCGCACCTGGTCCCAGCCACGCGACCTGAGCGCGCAGATCATGCCCCCGAGCTGGAACTCCTGGTACGCCACCGGCCCCGTCCACGGGATCCAGCTCACCCGCGGCAACCACCCCGGCCGACTCGTCTTCGGCGTCAACGCCGAGACCTGGAACGGCAGCCGGGTCTCCGCCAACCACGCGGCCCTCATGGTCAGCGACGACGGCGGCAACACCTGGCGAAGGCGCGCCACCGACTCCTGGCCCATCGCCACCGACGGCACCTTCCGCCAGAAGCCCTCCGAAGTCACCCTCACCGAGCGCACCGACGGCATCATCCTGGTCAGCGGCCGCGAGCAGGACGGCACCGATCTGGGCCACCGCACCCAGACCTTCAGCCAGGACGGCGGCGACACCTTCACCAACCGATTCCGCACCGTCCCGGACCTCTACACTCCGCAGGTCCAGGGGTCGACGCTGCAACTGGGCAGCCGCCTCCTGCTGTCCTGCCCCGGTGACCCGGACCGCCGCCGGACCATGATGATCCGCTCCTCCTACGACGGCGGCAACACCTGGGAGAGCGTGGACCGCGGCACCGTCGTGTCCCAGGACTGGGCTGGCTACTCCGACTTGGTGCACATCGGCGGCGACGTGGTGGGCCTGATGTACGAGGGCGGCACCGTCGACGCCCGCGACGAGATCCGCTTCGCTCGCTTCAACGAGGAATGGCTCAAGCCGCGCCGCGGTCCCGACCCGACCACGGCCGACCGAGCCCCGTCCGCCCAGCGCGCGAGCGTACTCGGCGGGGCCTCGCCCACGGCGGGCGTGTTCGGCGGCGCCCTGGCTTTCGACGGCGCCAACGACGCGGTGCGCCTGCCGTTCCGCCCCCAACTGGAGCTCGGCACCGGGAACTTCACGGCCTCCCTGTGGTTCCGCTACACCCGTACTACGGGTGAGCAACCCCTGCTGTGGATGGGCGGCATCGGCGGCGCCCAGCCCCAGTTCTGGCTGCGTGGCGAACCGGCGAGCAACCGGGTGCGCGGTCTGATGACGGTGCGCAGCGGCGCGACGACCGTGCGGTCGGCATCCGTCAGCACCACCTCCGCCCACAACGACGGCCGTTGGCACCACCTCGCCCTGCGCCGCGGTGGCGGGCGGCTCACCCTGTTCATCGACGGCAGGCCGATCAGCACGCCGGACGTGTCCGGATCCCTCAGCCGCAACTCGCCCTTCGGTGTGCACATCGGCCAGCGCATGGACAGCAGGGCCTTCTTCACCGGCGGCATCGACGAGGTCCGCGTCTGGAACCGGTCCCTCACCGACGCCGAGCTCACCCGCGTACGCCAGACGAACATCGGCCCGTCCACGAACACCACGCTGTGGCTGCCGCTGGACCAGGTGACCGCGGGCGGCTGACGTCCTGGGTGTGGTGAGGTGGGGATCATGACGACGAGTGACGCGATCGTGGTGCCGGAGCTGTACATCGGCTATCCCAAGGTGGCTTTCGGCGGCTACGTCGCCGGCCTGCTGGCGGAGAAGTCCGGGGCGCGGACCGTACGGGTGGACTTCCGTGGGCCGGTGCCGGTCGAGGTGCCCGTGCGGATCGCCGGAACGGAGAACGGGGGAGTGGAGCTGGGCGAGGCCGAGCGGCCCCTGGCCGCCGCGCGCCCCGCCGAGTTGTCGCTCGACGCGCCGGCCGCTCCCTCCTGGGACGAGGCGGACGCCGCGGCCGAGAGGTTCCGGGCGGCGCCGCCGACGGGTGTGGTCGACTGCTTCGGCTGCGGCCTGCGCGCCCCCGACCGCGGTCTGCGCGTGCACGGCACCCCGGTCCCGGATCTCGGCCTCGTGGCTTCCGCCTGGACCCCGTCCCACACCTTCGCCGACCCGGACGGCCTGCTCCCGCAGCGGCTGGTCTGGGGCGCCCTGGACTGCCCGGGACACTGGGCGGGCCGCTTCCTCGGCACCCTGCGCCCGGGTGCGGTCACCGCGGCCCTCACCGGCACGATTCTGCGGCCGGTCACCACGGGTGAGCCGCACATCTCCTACGCGTGGCTGCTGTCGGAATCCGGCCGCAAACACCTGATGGGCGCGGCGCTCGCCACGGCCGACGGCGAACTGTGCGCGGTGTCCGAGGCACTCTGGATCGACCCCAGGCCCACCCCCTGAAACGCTCGAATACGGCGCGCACGAATACGGGAAGATTTTTTCCCGATTTCATTGCCCACACCACCGAAAGACCTGTCAAGCGCGACGTTCGTCACAGCGAAAAGTGGCTCCCGGGCGGCCCTCCACGGGCGTTTCGCGGTGGTAGCCTCGAATGAGTGAGGAATCGACTCGTCGTCAAGGGTGCCCGGCAGCACAATCTCCGTGATGTGTCCGTGGAATTTCCCAGGGACTCACTGATCGTATTCACCGGCGTTTCCGGGTCGGGCAAGTCGAGCCTCGCGTTCGACACCATTTTCGCGGAAGGGCAGCGACGCTATGTGGAATCGCTGTCCGCGTATGCGCGGCAATTCCTCGGACAGCTCGACAAGCCCGATGTCGACGCCATCGAAGGACTCTCCCCGGCGATAGCCATCGACCAGAAGACGACCGGACGGAGCCCTCGCTCCACGGTCGGCACCATCACCGAGGTCTACGACCACCTGCGTCTGCTGTACGCCCGCATCGGCCGCCCGCACTGCCCCGAGTGCGGCGAGCCGGTCAGCCGGCAGACCCCGCAGCGCATCGTCGACCACCTGCTGGAGCACCCGGAGGGCACCCGCTTCCAGCTGCTGGCCCCTGTCGTGCGCGACCGCAAGGGCGAACACAGCGAGGTCTTCCGGCAGTTGAGCGCGGACGGCTTCAGCCGCGTCCGGGTCGACGGCACGGTCCTGTCGCTCACCGCACCGCCCGCGCTGGACCCGCGCAAACGGCACACCATCGACGTGGTGGTGGACCGGCTCGCGGTCAGGCCGGGCCTGCGGCAGCGGCTGACCGAGTCCGTCGAGACCGCGCTGGGGCCGGCCGGCGGGGTCGTAGTGGTGGAGTTCGTCGATCGTGAACCCGGCGACGACGGGCGGGAGTCGACCTTCTCCGAGGCCCTGGCCTGCCCGCGCTCCCACGACATCGCGGTGCAGTCG
The DNA here is from genome assembly GCF_045039535.1 of Streptomyces sp. NBC_01092. Classification (NCBI taxonomy): domain Bacteria; kingdom Bacillati; phylum Actinomycetota; class Actinomycetes; order Kitasatosporales; family Streptomycetaceae; genus Streptomyces; species Streptomyces sp. NBC_01092. The sequence goes on from NZ_CP108659.1 coordinate 7,963,261, forward strand.
CTCGAACCCCGGCTCTTCTCCTTCAACGCCCCCTGGGGTGCCTGCCCGGCCTGCACCGGACTCGGCTTCCGCACGGAGGTCGACCCGTCGCTCGTCGTCCCGAACGACACCAAGTCCCTGGCCGACGGAGCCATCGCGCCCTGGACGAACACCAGCGGCGCCGACTACTTCACCCGGCTGCTCGAAGCCCTGGCTGCCGAGGCAGGCTTCAGCACCACCACCGCCTGGCGCGAACTCTCCGCCGAGGCCAGGCAGGCGGTGCTGCACGGCACCGAGGTCCGGCTCCATCTGTCGTACCGCAACCGCTTCGGCCGTGAGCGCTCGCACCTCAGCCGCTTCGAGGGCGTGATCCCGCACATCGAGCGCCGGCACGGCGAGGCCACCGAGACCGGCACCTCCCAGAGCCGGTTCGCCGGATACCTGCGCGAGGTGCCCTGCGCGGCCTGCGCGGGCGCCCGCCTCACCCCCGGGGTCCTCGCCGTCACCGTGGGCGGCCGGAACATCGCCGAGGTCGCCGCCCTGCCGCTCGACGAACTCGCCGCGTTCACCGGCGCGTTGGAGCTGACGCCCAGCGAGCGGCGGATCGCCGACGCGGTCCTTGCCGAGATCGGGGAGCGCCTGCGCTTCCTGCTCGACGTGGGACTCGACTACCTCTCCCTGGACCGCCCCGCCGCCTCCCTCTCCGACGGCGAGGCCCAGCGGGTCAAGCTCGCCGCCGAACTGCAGCGCCGTACCCGCGGCCGCACCCTCTACCTCCTCGACGAGCCCACCACCGGCCTGCACGCCGCCGACGTGGCACGGCTGCTGACGGCGCTCCAGCGGCTGGTCGAGGGCGGCGACACGGTCGTGGTCGTCGAGCACAACCTCGACGTCGTCAAGGCGGCCGACTGGCTGATCGACATGGGCCCCGAGGGCGGCCATCGAGGCGGCCGGGTGATCGCCGAGGGCACTCCGGAACAGCTCGCGGCCCACCCCGGATCGCACACGGGCCGGTACCTGAAGGCGCTGCGGACGGAGGCCACATGAGCGTGCTGGAGAAGGAGGCCACGGCAGGGACCGCGCCGCCGTCGCCGTACGACGACGAGACCGACGGTCCGCCGCCGCAGCTCACGGCACAGGGCGCCAGCACCGACCCGGTCAAGGACTACCTGCGCGTCATAGCCCGGGTCCGGCTGCTCACGGCGGAGCAGGAGGTGGACCTCGCCCGCCGCATCGAGGCGGGACTGTACGCCGAGCGGCTGCTGGCGGAGGGGCGGAGCGGGCACCCCGGGGCGGAGCTGGCCGCACTCGTCGAGGACGGCCGGCGGGCCAAGGCGCACCTGACCGAGGCCAACCTCCGCCTGGTCGTCTCCGTGGCCAAGCGCTACACCGGCCGCGGGCTGGACTTCCTGGACCTGGTCCAGGAGGGCAACGCCGGTCTCATCCGGGCGGTGGAGAAGTTCGACTACGCCAGGGGCTTCAAGTTCTCCACCTACGCGACCTGGTGGATCAAACAGGCCGTGACCCGGGCCCTCGCCGACCAGAGCCGCACCATCCGGATCCCCGTCCACACCGTGGAGGCGATCAACCGGGTGGCCCGCGCGCGCCGGGAGCTGATGCAGGACACGGGCACCGTGCCGACCCCCGAGGAACTCGCCGCGAAGGCCGACATCCCGGTGGCACGGCTCGTCGAACTCGACGCCTACACCAAGGAACCCGTCTCTCTGCACGCCGCCCTGGGCGAGCACGGCGACGGCGAGTTCGGCGACCTCATCGAGGACACCGACCTGCCCGGCCCCTGGGAGTCCGTCACCCACCACCTTCTGCAGGACGCCGTCCGGGGCCTGCTGACCGGCATGACCGCCCGCGAGGCCGGCATCATCTCCCTGCGCTACGGACTCACCGACGGCCGCCCCCGCACCCTGGAGGAGATCGGCCACGTCTACGGCGTGACCCGCGAACGCATCCGCCAGATCGAGGCCAGGACGATGAGCAAGCTCCGCCACCCGTCCCGCTCCCAAATGCTGCGGGACTACCTCGACGACCTCTGAGACGACGCCGGACGGGCCCTAGCCGTCGGCCGGTGCGTAGTCGCTGATGGCGTAGAGCGCTTCGTCGTCGATCGCGTTCTCCATCCAGTCCAGGGTGATCCGCTCCGGGTGCCCGTCGGCCGCGTACTCGGCCTCGGCCGTGTCCGCGTGGTCCCGCCGGGCCTGTTCCAGCTCGTCCAGGAGTTCCCCGATGGTGGGCACCGCGTCGGGGTCGTCCTCGACGACGCGCCGGCCGCTGTCGTCCAGGCCCACCGCCTTGACCACGCCGCCGTCGCGGACGGTGATCCGGAAGGAGCCGATCAGGCTCCGTTCCCCTTCGCTCGACCGGAGCGTGTAGGCGTACGAGTCGGGCTCCCGCCAGGAGACGGGGGTCTCGGCGGTCTCGGTCCCGGTCGCGCAGCCGGCGACCGCGCCGACCAGCCCCGCGACCAGTACGGCACGGGACACGACGCGGGCGGCAACGGGTACGGCGGTCATGGCGGCACTCCCCTCGAAGACCAGTACCGCTATGACGCCGCTCGGGCGGGGAACGTTCGACGGCGCCTCGGCTCGCTTGCCGCGGACTACTCCGGTGCCGGCGCCGGCACCGGCTCCGCGACGAAGTCGGGCATCAGCGCGCACATCGCCTGGCGCTGCGAGGGGCCCATGAACCGCGTCAGCGCCTCCTTGACCGTCTCGGCGAGGGCCGCGGACGCCTCCTTGAGCAGGGTCCGGGCCTTCTCGGTGAGGGCGACCTCGACGCCGCGCTTGTCGCCGCAGACCGACTTGCGGGTGACCAGGCCGGCGTGCTGGAGGCAGGCGATCTGGTAGGTGAGGCGGGTCTTCGGGCGACCCAGCAGCTCGGCGATCCGGGTCATGCGCAGGGCCTCGCCGGGGTCCGCGGCGAGCAGGCACAGGACCAGGAACTCGTCGTGCGAGACGTCCAGCCGTTCCTTGACGACACCGCGCAGCTCCTGCTCGACGGCTCCTGTCGCCGCCAGCATCAGCATCCAGGCGTGCAGCTCGACGGGCAGGAGTCCGTCGCCGGAGGCGGAGGGGCAGTCGGAGTGGTCGGCCATGAATTCGAGTGTATCTGTTGTTCAAATTTGGAGTATCGGCTAGCGTGCAGAGTGTCGTCCAAATTTGGACTACAGATCCCCGGCAGACCCCCTGTGATGCCCCCGATGCTCTGGAGTGAAAGATCATGACCGTCGCCGTCGAAACCGGAACCTGGCAGCTCGACAGCACCGCCTCCACCGTCGCCCTGCGGCACAAGACCATGTGGGGCCTGGTCACCGTGAAGGGCGCCTTCGCCGCCGTCGCCGGCAACGGCGAGGTGCGGCCCGACGGCTCCGCCGTCGGCACGATCACCCTGGACGCCGCCTCCCTGGACACCCGCAGCGCCAAGCGCGACGAGCACCTGCGCTCCGCCGACTTCTTCGACGCCGCCAACCACCCCGAGATCACCTTCTCGGTCCGCAGCGCCGAGCTGCGCGACGGCGACGAGGTGCACGTCGTCGGTCAGCTCACCGTGCGCGGCATCAGCCGGCCCACGTCCGTCACCGCCCGCCTCGTCGGCACCGACGACCGCTCGCTCACCCTGGAGGCCGAGTTCACCGTGGACCGTGAGCAGTTCGGCATGAGCTGGAACCAGCTCGGCATGATGCGCGGCCTCACCACGGTCACCGGCACGCTCCGCTTCACGCGGACGGCCGCAGCCTGACGTCGGCGCTCGACAGCGTCTGCGGTACGGCCGTGAAGGCCCGCAGCCGGATCCGTACGCCCGGACGCGGCAGGACGAACCTCCCCGCGGGCGGCCGGAGCTCATAGCGCGCCGTCGCATGGGCGGGCAGCTCGGCCGGGCCCCGTACGACCGTCCAGTACCGGCCCAGGCCCTGGCCCGTGGTGAGCGTGAAGTGGGGTGCGAGGGCGACGGCGCCCGTGTTGGTGACCTCCACAGCGAGGCGGGACACGGCCGTCGGCGTCGCCCGGCGCACCGACGCCACCCGCATGCCCAGCACAGGCGTCCCCGCCGCCGCCCAGAGCGCGCTCCCCAGGGCCGGCGCGAGCAGGAGCGCGACCGCCGCGATCCGTGCTGGGCGCCGGTACGGCACTCGCGGGCGCGGCTGCCAGGCGGCGGCGAACTCCGGCGCCGGCGCGGTGACCGTCGCCGCCGGCCACAGCGGCGTCATCATCAGGTAGTAGCCGTCCTGGGAACGCGCCGCCAGGAAGAACGCGCACCACGGCAGGACGGTCGCCGCGGGCCCCAGCCGCCGTACGAAGAGCACGAACACCGCGAGCAGCCCCGCCGCCGGCAGCATGCTCGCGTGCGCGTACCAGTCGAGCCGGTCACTGCCGTCGGTGAGGTACAGCGAAATGCCCACCACGCCCTGCCCGTGGATCACCGCACCCTGCGTCAGCGGCAGCGCGATGCCCTGCACCCAGGTGCCCGGCTCGCTCACGATGAAGTACGTGTTGACCAGCAGCCACACCACCCCGGCGGCACCGGCGATCCGCCCCACCACCAGCGCCGCCGCCCGCGCCCCCAGCTCCCCGCGCCGCACGGCGTAGATCCCGGCCAGCAGGAACGGCGCGAGGAACCACGGCAGTTGCTGCGCCGCACACGCGGCCCCCAGACACGCCACCCGCGCCGGCCCGCCGGCCCCGAGCCGCCCGCCCCGCCCGATCCGCGGCCACCGCACCACCACCGGCACCAGCAGGGCCGGCGCCACGATCGCCGGATAGCCGAGGCGGCCGTAGGAGGGCAGGAACCCGAAACCGAGGCACACCATGGTCGCCGCCGACCGCCACGGCGTGGGCAGCATCCGCCACAGTGCGACGGTGCCGGCCAGCAGGGCCGCCGTACTCACCACCGTCGCGGGCAGGGCGCCGTGCCCCAGCCACAGCAGCGGCGCGGTCAGCAGCGGGGCCAGCGGCGGATAGCCGTACGTGAGGTCGTAGCCGCCCGTCACCGTCGGGGTGAGGGCGACGCCGTGGCCGAACAGCCAGGGCCACGGCTGCCCGTAGACGGGGTGCCCGGCGACCAGCTCGCGGGCGGCCTGGGTCGTGAGCATCGCCTCGTCGCTGCCGCCGTGGTTCATCGCCCACGCGCACAGCGTCAGCGTCACGGCGGTCGACAGCACGCAGAGGTCCACGCGGGCCAGCGACCGCGCCCGCCGCACGACGGGCGCCAGCACGCCGCACACCAGGATCGAGGCGTAGCAGACGGAGATGATCGCGGCCACGACCAGACGGTGGCTCGCCGCCTGCGTTCAGACGGCGCGCGTGCCGACGAAGAGAGCGATGTCCGCGAGGAGGGTCAGGACGCGATGCCACGGGGCGGGCGGCTCCGGGACCGCGTCCGTCGCCGACGACTGCGTCCGCCGGACCGGAGTCACCGGGATCGCGGAAGCGGGGTCAGTAGACGTCCCGCACGTACCGCTTCGCCGCCGCCAGCTGCTTCACGTACGCCGACGCCTCGGCCTCCTCCAGCCCGCCGTGCGCGACCGCGATGTCCCTGAGCGCCCGGTCCACGTCCTTCGCCATGCGCGAGGCGTCCCCGCAGACGTAGAAGTGGGCGCCGTCCTGCAGCCACCGCCACAGCTCGGGGCCGTGCTCGCGCATCCGGTCCTGGACGTAGACCTTGTTGCGCTGGTCGCGGGAGAAGGCCGTGTCGAGACGGGCGAGGCCGCCCTCGTCGAGCAGCGCGGTCAGCTCGTCCTCGTAGTAGAAGTCGCCGGCCCGGTGCTGCTCTCCGAAGAACAGCCAGTTGGGCGCCCGGTGCCCCAGCGCCTGCCGCTCCTGGAGGAAGCCGACGAAGGGCGCGACACCCGTACCCGGCCCGACCATCACCATCGGCGTGGAGGCGTCCGCGGGCGGCCGGAAGTGCGGGGAGGGCTGCACGAACACCGGCACTTCCGTGTCCGGCCCGGCGTCGGCGAGGAAGGGTGAGCAGACCCCGGCGCGCTCTCGCCCGTGCAGGTTCTCGTACCGCACCACGGAGACCGTCAGCGAGACGCTGTGCGGGTCGACGAGCGGGCTGGACGATATGGAGTACAGGCGCGGCTGGAGCTTCTTCAGCACCCCGGCCCATTCCCCGGCGCCCGCCCGCACCGGGTGCTCGGCGACCACGTCCACGGCCTGCCGGCCCCAGCTCCACCGCGCCAGCCCGTCCTTGTTGTCGGGCCGCAGCAGCCTGCGCAACTCCCGGTCGTCGCGGACGCGTTCGGCGACGAAGCGGAGCAGGTCCGGGGTGATCCTCGTGATGTCGAGGTGCCGGTGCAGGGCCTCGGCGAAGGAGGTCGCGCCGACGCCGTCCACCTCCACCGCCGCCGAGCCGTCGACGCCGGTCACCGCCAGCCACTCCTCCACGAGCGCGGGCGAGTTGACCGGCCGTATGCCGAGCGCGTCGCCCGCCTCGTACGTCAGCGAGGTCCCGCTCGTGTCGAAGGTGAACCGGCGCACCTCCTTGCCCGCGCCGGCCCGGCTGAGCAGCCGGTTGCCGGCCAGGCGGGCCGTGGTGGGGGCGGGCTTCGGCCGGGACCTCGGCCGCTCGACGGCGGGCGCCGGCGCGGCGCCGCCCAGCGCCGTGAGGACCTGGTCCAGCCAGACCCCCGCGGACGGCTCGTAGTCCGGCTCGCAGTCCGTACGCGGAGCCAGGCGCACCCCGCCCAGTTCGTCGAGCCGTGCGTCGAGGCGGCGTCCGTGCCCGCAGAAGTCGTCGTACGACGAGTCGCCGAAGGCCAGCACGGCGTACCGCACCCCGTCCAGCCGTGGAGCTCCCTCGTCGGTCAGCGTGTCCCAGAGGCCGGAGCCGTTGTCGGGCGCGTCGCCGTCGCCGAAGGTGCTGGTGATGAAGAGCAGGTCGGCGGTGCGGGCGAGGGTGCCGACATCGGCCTCGTCCATGCCGACCAGGGTGGCCCGGTGCCCCGCCGCGCCGAGCCGCTCGGTGGTGGCGGAGGCGAACTCCTCCGCGTTGCCGGTCTGCGAGGCCCACAGCACGACCACCTCGCGGCCGGGCCGGTCCATCGCGGCGGGGGCGCTCGCCGACCGTGAGTACAGGCCGGCGAGGACGCCGTTGACCCACGTCGCGTGCTCGGGGCTGAAGGGCGCGTCCGGCGGCAGGACAGGGATGCCGGGCGCGCCGGTCTCGATGCCGGCGAGGAAGCCGGTCAGATACAGGCGTTCCTGCGCGGTCAGGACGGGCGGCGGCGCGGGTTCCAGACCGAAGGCACCGGCCGGGCCGGGCGTGACGGCCGTCGGCGTCAGCGCCTCCACCGGCCCCTGCGACACGGGAGCCGCCGGAGCAGCCACCCGCGTCAGGGACACCGCGCACACCTTGAACTCCGGCTGGAAGGAGATCGGGTCCACCGCGTCGCTGGTCACCGCGTTGACGCTCAGATACTCCCCGAACAGGTCGTTCCAGTGGAACGGCGCGAAGCAGCCCCCCGGCCGCACCCGATCCGTCACGACGGCCGGCAGCACCGCCCGCCCCCGCCGCGAGGCGACCTCCACCCGGTCCCCGTCGCCGATCCCCAACTCCCGCGCGTCCTGCGGATGCACCTCCACGAACGGCCCCGGGTTCAGCTTGTTCAGCTTCGCGACCTTCCCGGTCTTCGTCAGCGTGTGCCACTGGTGCTGCACCCGCCCGGTGTTCAGCACGAAGGGATAGTCGTCGTCCGGCATCTCGGCGGCCGGCATGTACGGCCGCGCGTGAAAGACGGCGCGCCCGCTCGGGGTCGGGAACCGCGGCCCGCCGTCCGCCTCGACATACCGGATCGGATTGCGCTCGGGCCCGTCCACGTCGGCCGCCGGCCACTGCACGGGCGTCGCCCGCAGCCGCTCGTAGGTCACCCCGCGCAGATCCCAGCCCGTCACCGGGTTCCAGGCCCGCCGTATCTCCTCGAAGACGTCCTCGGCACTGTCGTACGAGAACCCCTTCTCGTACCCCATCGCACACGCGACGGCCGCGATGATCCGCCAGTCGGCCATCGCCTCGCCCGGCGGGTCCGCCACCGGCCGGGTCAGCGTGAGACCGCGCTCGCTGTTGACGAAGACGCCCTCGCCCTCGGTCCACATCGCGCCGGGCAGCACGACATCGGCGTACGCGTTGGTCTCGGTCTCGCCGAAGACGTCCTGGGTGACGACGAACTCGGCGGCCTCAAGACCCTCGATGACCGTACGGCGGTTCGCGACCGAGGCGACCGGGTTGGTGCAGATGATCCAGCAGGCCTTGATCTCGCCGTCGGCCATCTTCCGGAACATCTCCACGGTCCCCTTGCCGACCCCGTCGGCGCGCAGGGTGCCCGGCGACAGGTCCCACAGCTCCTCGACGAAGTCCCGCTCGGCCTCGACCAGGACGGAGCGCTGCCCGGGCAGCCCCGGCCCCATGTAGCCCATCTCACGGCCGCCCATGGCGTTGGGCTGCCCGGTCAGGGAGAACGGCCCGGAGCCCGGGCGGCAGATGGCGCCGGTGGCCAGATGCAGGTTGACCAGGGCGTTCGTGTTCCAGGTGCCGTGCGTGGACTGGTTGAGCCCCATCGTCCAGCAGCTCATCCACTCGCCCGCCTCGCCGATCAACCGGGCGGCCGCGCGGATGTCGTCCTCGGCGAGACCGGTGACCTCCGCGACGGCGCCGGGCCCGTAGTCGGCGAGGAAGGCGGACATCGCCTCCCAGCCCTCGGTGCGGTCGGCGATGAAGCCGGGGTCGGTGTGGCCGTTCTCGACGAGCAGCCGCAGCAGACCGTTCAGCAGAGCGAGGTCCGTGCCCGGCTCGATCTGGAGGAAGAGGTCGGCCTTGGCGGCGGTGGCGGTGCGCCGCGGATCGACGACGATCAGCTTCGCGCCCGCCTTGACCCGCTCCATCATCCGCAGGAAGAGGATGGGGTGGCAGTCGGCCATGTTCGAGCCGATGACGAGGAAGACGTCCGCGTGGTCGAAGTCCTCGTACGAGCCGGGCGGCCCGTCGGCGCCGAGCGACAGCTTGTAACCGGCCCCCGCGCTCGCCATGCACAGCCGGGAGTTCGACTCGATCTGGTTGGTGCGCACGAACCCTTTGGCCAGCTTGTTCGCCAGGTACTGGGCCTCCAGGCTCATCTGCCCGGAGACATAGAAGGCGACCGCGTCCGGCCCGTGCTCGTCGATGATCGCGCGCAGCCGGCCCGCGGTCCGGGCGATCGCGTCGGCCATCGGCGACGCCGCGGGCTCCTCACCCCGGTCGCCCCTGACCAGCGCGGTCGTCAGCCGCCCGGGAGCGGCGAGCATCTCGGCGGTCGTCGCGCCCTTCGTGCACAGCCGGCCCGCGTTCGCCGGGTGCGCCTTGTCGCCGGACGCCTTCAGGACCGTACGCCGCCCGTCGGGCCCCATCCCGACGTCCAGCAGGATTCCGCAGCCGACCCCGCAGTACGCGCAGACCGTCCGGATCTGGGACGTGGAGCTGGTCGAGGTCACGCGCTGCCCTTCTCCGGCGGTCGGGGTCGTGTCTGGAGCGTACGAATTGCCCGTTACGTCGATGTCACATCCCTTGATCATGAGGAGTTACGTAGGACACACAGCAGCCCGTCTTGCGATGTGAGGGCCTTGCGGGGGCGCGATGTGCGGCGTGTGGGGCGGTCGCGCATCGTGTCGCTGTTGGGCCGAACGGGTGACTTGGCGTAAGAATTGTCCGGTGCAGGAATTGAAGGCGAGTCAAGGCGGGGGGAGCCGGTGAACAGCCACGACGTCACCGATGAACAGTGGGAAGGGCTCGCCCAGGTCGTGCCGCTGCGCGGCCGTGACGCCTGGCCGTCCGCGGTGGACCATCGCGCGATGCCCGAGGCGGCGACCGAACCCCGCCGGCGTTTCGTCGTCCTGCGGGTCAACGTCTTCGGGGACGCCCGCGACGTCGCCGAGACGCTGATGGCGGGGATCCCGGTGCTCCTGGACCTGACCGGGGCGGAGAACGAGGTCGCCAAGCGCGTCCTCGACTTCAGCACCGGTGTCGTCTTCGGGCTGGGCAGCGGGATGCACCGGGTGGACCGGAACGTGTTCCTGCTGACGCCGCCCGGCACCGAGGTGAGCGGCTTGATGGAAGGTGCCGGGGTCCCCGGCACCTGAGACGCCGGGCGGGGCGGTCGCCCGATCGTAGGAAGGGCCCGCGGGCGGAACGGTTCGCCCGCCGGCCGGGGGCCTACGGTCCGGACATGGGCGTGTCGTTTGTGTCTGCTGCCGATGCCGTGACCGTGCCGTTCCAGGGACGCCGCGGGGGTGATCCGCCCCCGGAACGCCGGGCGGACGAGGCCGATACGGCGGACCCCGCCGGCGGCGCGCAGCCTCCCTGCCGGCCCCGGCTGACCGAACTGCGGCTGTCCGCCTTCGCCCGGCATCGACGGGCCGCGCTCCCGCTCGGGGCGCTCACCCTCCTCGCGGGGCCGAGCGGGTGCGGAAAGACGAGTGCCCTGCGGGCCTACGAGGCGCTGGCCCGGCTCGGTGGGGGCACCGGGGTCGGCGAGGTGTTCCCGGATCCGGTGGCCCACGTTCCGGAGCGGGCGCGGCCCGATGCCCAGCGCCGGCGCGGCTTCCGTATCGGGTGCACGGCGGACGGTCCCGAGGGGCCGGTCCGGCTCGATGTCGCCGTGCAGGCCGAGCCCGAACTGCGGATCGTGGGGGAGCGGTTGAGCGCGGACGGTCTCGTGCTGCTGGAGACCGCCCTGCGTGATCCGAGCCGGCCCTTCGTGCAGGCCGCCTGGCACACGGCCGGTCAGTCGCCGGTGACGCGGGCGCCGCTGCCCGACGACCGGCTCGGTACCGCGCTGTTGCCGCTGCGGGTGGCCGGCAGGACGGACGGACAGCGGCGGGTGCTCGCCGCCGCGGAGCAGATGGTGGTGGCGCTGAGATCGGTGTTCGCCTGCGACCCACGGCCCGAGCGGATGCGGACCCCGGTGCCGGTCGGGTCCGGCCGGCTGCTCGCCGGGTGCGACAACCTCGCCGACGTGCTGTGGCGGACGCGGGCCGAGTGCGGGCAGCGCCATGGGCGGCTCGTCGCCGCGGCCCGGACGGGGTGCGCGGGGGAGGTGGCGGACGTCGTCGCCGAGGTGCTGGGGGACGGGACGGTACGGGGCGTGCTCGACCGGGGAGACGGGGTGCGCACGGAGCTCGGCCGGCTGGGGGACGGCGAGCTGCGCTATCTCGCGCTGTCGTTGGTGCTGCTGACGGGGCCCGGCGTGCTGGAGGTCGACCCGGCGGGGGAGGTGCCCGCGGCGATGCAGACGCTGACCGTGCTGGCCGACGGGCTCGACCGGGGCCTGGACCCCGCGCAGCTACGGGAGTTGACGGGGCTGGCGGCCCGGATGGGCGAGCGGGGGCACATCCGCCTGCTCGGGGCTGTGAGTGACGCCTCGGGGGTGGCCGGGGTGGACGGCGTGACGGTGGTACACCTGGAGCCGTGACCGAACCCCTTGACGTGGCCGGGCTGCAGCGCAGGCTGGCCGAGTTCGCCGCCGCGCGCAACTGGCAGCCGTACCACACGCCGAAGAACCTCGCCGCGGCGCTCAGCGTCGAGGCGTCCGAACTCATGGAGATCTTCCAGTGGTTGACACCGGAGGAGTCGACGCGGGTCATGGACGACGCGGACACCGCGGCACGCGTGACGGATGAGGTCGCGGACGTGCTGGCGTATCTGCTGCAGCTCTGTGAGGTGCTCGGGATCGATGTGCTGGCTGCGCTGGACGCGAAGATCGACCGCAACGAGCGGAGGTTTCCCGCGCCCTAGGAGAGGTTTGGGGGCGCGCAATGAAGGACGTCGTCCGCCGCAATGAAGGACGTCGTCCGCTTTAACTCTCCGTATCCATTCAGCTGACCGCAACCGAAAAGTTGTCCACAGATTTCCGTCTTCCCCTGGCTTTTCGTCTCAGGGCCCTTCACGCTGGGTAGTGAACAAGGGAGTTCAGGATGACGCGTGGGCAGCGCGTCGGACAGACGGGGACTGCGGATGGACGCGGTGCGGCTCATCGTGACGAGCAGGCGTGCGCTGGCGGGAAGTGGGGGCGCGCCGGAAATCATGACCGAGGTGTGGCAGGCGCAGGCCCTGGCTCAGGCGATGGGCAGCAGGCTGGCGGTCTTCGGCCCGCCCGAACTGCGCGGCGAGGCACTGGGGTTGACGGAGCTGGCGGGACGCGGCTGCGGGGTCCTGGACACACCGGATCTGGCGGACGGCGACTTACGCGCGGCCCAGCTCACCGAGCTGGGCGACGCGCGCCAGGCGCTCATGCAGCTGGGGAGCTTGCTGGGCGAGGTCGGCATAGCCCTCGTCGGCGTGGCCAGCGCCGCCGACGACGAGGCGAGGTACTGGCAGTGCATGGAGGCCATCGACGCGGCGGACGAGTCCCGGGACCGGGTCCTGGAGATGCAGCGGAGACTGGCGGACCGGGACCAGGCGCTGGCGGAGCGGGAGGCGGGGTAGCGGGGGTCCGGGGGCGGGGCGGCAGCCCCCAGGGGCGGGTCGCGGCCGACGGTGATGCGCGGCCCCGCTCGCTCAGCGCCGCTCGCCCAGCCCCGCGCCGCGTCAGCCGGTCTCCCCCTCCTGCCGCTGCCCCCGCCCGGGACCACCGGTCGACTGCAGGTCCGCGTCCAGCGCCGACAGGTCCGCGTTGAGGGCGGCCATCAGCTCCTCCATCTGCTGGAGCAGCCCCTTCGGCTGGCCGCTGTCGCTGCCGCTGCCGCCGCTCTGCTGTGGCGCGATTTCCTCGGACATGACGGCCTCCTCGGGCCTCCGGCCCCCCCAGTGGCAGTGGGCCGACACGGTGACGCTCCGGCGCTGACCGGCCGGGGCGAGGGCCGGGCGGTCCGGCTCCGACCGAGCCAACGATCACCGTCGGGGGCGGTCACTGGCCTGGGCTGACGGCGGCTGCGGCGTTGACGGAATTCACTCGACCGGGTTTGTGGAGGCCAGGGGGACCGGTGCGGTTGACGGGTGTCCCGCCGTGCAGGATGGAGTCATGGATCTTCGCATCTTCACCGAGCCCCAGCAGGGGGCCACCTACGACACCTTGCTCACCGTGGCCAAGGCCACCGAGGACCTCGGCTTCGATGCCTTCTTCCGCTCCGACCACTACCTGAAGATGGGTTCCGGGGACGGTCTTCCGGGGCCCACCGACGCATGGATCACGCTCGCCGGCCTCGCCCGTGAGACCAAGCGGATCCGCCTCGGCACCCTGATGACCGCCGGCACCTTCCGGCTGCCCGGCGTGCTCGCCATCCAGGTCGCCCAGGTCGACCAGATGTCCGGCGGCCGGGTCGAACTCGGTCTGGGCGCAGGCTGGTTCGAGGAGGAGCACAAGGCGTACGGCATCCCCTTCCCGACGGAGAAGTTCGGGCGGCTGGAGGAGCAGCTCGCCATCGTCACCGGCCTGTGGGCGACCGAGGCCGGCGCGACCTTCGACTTCCACGGCTCCCACTACGACCTCACCGCCTCGCCCGCCCTGCCCAAGCCCGCCCAGAGCAGGATTCCGGTACTGATCGGCGGCCACGGCGCCACCCGTACGCCGCGACTGGCCGGCAAGTACGCCGACGAGTTCAACATGCCGTTCGCCTCGATCGAGGACAGCGAGCGGCAGTTCGGCCGGGTGCGGGCCGCCGCCGAGGAGGCCGGCCGCAAGGGCGACGACCTCGTCTACTCCAACGCCCTCGTGGTGTGCGTGGGCAAGGACGACCAGGAGGTCGCCCGTCGCGCCGCCGCGATCGGACGTGACGTCGAGGAGCTGAAGGTCAACGGGCTCGCCGGCTCCCCGGACGAGGTCGTCGAGAAGATCGGCCGCTACCGGCAGGCCGGCTCGCAGCGGATCTACCTCCAGGTCCTGGACCTGGCCGACCTGGACCACCTGGAGCTGATCTCCTCCCAGGTGCAGTCGCAGCTGTAGTAGAGCGTCCAAGGGCCGGTGCGGGGCACCGGCAGGGGTTTCGTCCGGCGGATCGGGCCGTGGCCCGCGATCCGCCGGACGGCCGGCCCGGCCGGCCGCCGGGAGGTTGGCGAAAATTCCCGAGTGCTGCGGATGCCCGCTCTGTACGGTGTGCGTATCCGCAGTTCAGACCCCTACTCCAAGGCCACTCACCGTGTTCCTGACCATCACCACCACCGGTACCCCGGAGCGTCCGGCCTCCGATCTCGGCTTCCTGCTGCACAAGCATCCCGAGAAGGCCCAGATGTTCTCCACCTCCTACGGCACGGCACACGTCCTCTACCCCCAAGCGGATGCCGAGCGCTGCACGGCGGCGCTGCTACTGGAGGTCGACGCGGTGGCGTTGGTCAGGCGCGGCAAGGGCAAGGGCCGGGGCGGCGCACCCGACGCGGCCCTCGCGCAGTACGTCAACGACCGCCCGTACGCCGCCTCCTCGCTGCTCGCGGTCGCGCTCAGCGCCGTGTTCTCCAGCGCGATGCGCGGCGTGTGCAAGGCCCGCCCGGAGCTCCCCGACCGGCCGCTGCCGCTGCGCATCGAGGTGCCCGCGCTGCCGGCCCGAGGCGGCCCGGCGCTCGTACGGCGGCTGTTCGAGCCGCTCGGCTGGGCGGTGACCGTCGAACCCGTGCCGCTGGACTTGCAGTTCCCCGAGTGGGGCGACTCTCGCTACGTCGGTCTCGTCCTGGAGTCGCAGGCGCTGACCCTCGCCGAGGCCCTGCGCCACCTCTACGTCCTGCTCCCCGTCCTCGACGACGCCAAGCACTACTGGGTCTCGCCCGACGAGGTCGACAAGCTGCTGCGGGCCGGTGAGGGCTGGCTGCCGGGCCACCCGGAGCAGAAGGTGATCACCAGCCGGTATCTCTCGCGCCGTTGGTCGCTGACCCGCGAGGCGATGGAGCGGCTGGAGCTCGTGCGGCTCGCGGAGGCCGACGACAGCGAGGTCGAGGACATCGACAACGCGGTCGAGGCGGAGACCGAGGACGAGAAGAAGCCGACCCCGCTCGCCGTGCAGCGCCGGGACGCGATCCTGGCCGCGCTCAAGGCGTCCGGCGCCGGGCGCGTGCTCGACCTCGGATGCGGGCAGGGCCAGTTGGTGCAGGCCCTCCTCAAGGACCCGGCGTTCACCGAGATCGTGGGCGTGGATGTGTCGATGCGGGCGCTGACCATCGCCGGGCGGCGGCTGAAGCTGGACCGGATGGGGGAGCGGCAGGCCTCGCGCGTGAAGCTCTTCCAGGGCTCCCTCGCCTACACCGACAACCGGCTGAAGGGCTACGACGCCGCCGTGCTCAGCGAGGTCATCGAGCACCTCGACCTGCCGCGGCTGCCCGCCCTGGAGTACGCGGTGTTCGGCTCCGCCCGCCCGAGGACCGTCCTCGTGACGACCCCGAACGTCGAGTACAACGTCCGCTGGGAATCCCTCCCGGCCGGGCACGTCCGGCACGGCGACCACCGCTTCGAGTGGACCCGCGAGGAGTTCCGCACCTGGGCGCGGGCGGTCGCCGAACGGCACGGGTACGGCGTGGAGTTCGTGCCCGTGGGGCCCGACGACCCCGAGGTGGGGCCGCCGACGCAGATGGCAGTTTTCGAGATGAGCACAGCCGTGACGAACGGCAACGACGAGAAGGAGGCGAAGGCCGCATGAGCCAGGCAGCGAACGGGCGTGTCCTGCCCGTCACCGACCTCTCCCTCGTCGTCCTCGTCGGCGCCTCCGGCTCCGGCAAGTCCACCTTCGCCCGCCGGAACTTCAAGCCGACCGAGGTGATCTCCTCCGACTTCTGCCGCGGCCTGGTCTCCGACGACGAGAACGACCAGAGCGCCACCCGGGACGCCTTCGACGTCCTGCACTACATCGCGGGCAAGCGCCTGGCCGCCGGCCGCCGCACGGTCGTCGACGCGACCAGCGTGCAGCAGGACTCCCGCCGCCAGCTGATCGAGCTCGCGAGGCAGTACGACGTGCTGCCCATCGCCATCGTGCTCGACGTGCCGGAGGAGGTGTGCGCCGAGCGCAACGCGGCCCGCACCGACCGGGCCGACATGCCGCGCCGGGTGATCCAGCGGCACATCCGCGAACTGCGCCGGTCGATACGGCACCTGGAGCGCGAGGGCTTCCGCAAGGTGCACGTCCTGCGCGGTGTGGAGGACGTCGAGAACGCCACCGTCGTCACCGAGAAGCGCTTCAACGACCTCACCCACCTCACCGGCCCCTTCGACATCGTCGGCGACATCCACGGCTGCGCCTCCGAACTGGAGTCGCTGCTGGGCAAGTTGGGCTACGTCGACGGCGTGCACCCGGCCGGCCGCAGCGCCGTCTTCGTCGGTGACCTCGTCGACCGTGGCCCCGACAGCCCGGGTGTGCTGCGCCGCGTGATGTCGATGGTCAAGTCGGGCAACGCGCTGTGCGTGCCCGGCAACCACGAGAACAAGTACGGCCGCTACCTCAAGGGCCGCAAGGTCCAGCACACCCACGGACTCGCCGAGACCATCGAGCAGATGGAGGGCGAGAGCGAGGAGTTCCGCGCGGAGGTACGGGAGTTCATCGACGGGCTCGTCAGCCACTACGTCCTCGACGGCGGCAAGCTGGTCGTCTGCCACGCCGGTCTGCCGGAGAAATACCACGGCCGCACGTCGGGGCGGGTGCGCTCGCACGCGCTGTACGGCGACACCACCGGGGAGACCGACGAGTTCGGACTGCCGGTGCGCTACCCGTGGGCGGAGGACTACCGAGGCCGGGCGGCTGTGGTGTACGGCCACACTCCGGTCCCGGAGGCCACATGGCTCAACAACACCATCTGCCTGGACACCGGCGCCGTCTTCGGCGGCAAGATGACCGCGCTGCGCTGGCCGGAGCGGGAGCTGGTCGACGTACCGGCGGAGCAGGTCTGGTACGAGCCGACGAAGCCGCTGCGGGCCGAGGCGCCCGGCGGGCACGACGGGCGGCCGCTCGACCTGGGCGATGTGCAGGGCCGCAGGATCGTCGAGACCCGGTACTCGGGCCGTGTCTCGATCCGTGAGGAGAACGCGGCCGCGGCCCTGGAGGTCATGAGCCGCTTCGCCGTCGACCCGCGCCTGCTGCCGTACCTCCCGCCGACCATGGCGCCGACGGCGACCAGTCAGGTCGAGGGCTACCTCGAACACCCGGCGGAGGCCTTCGCGCAGTACGCGCAGGACGGTGTCGAGCGGGTCGTGTGCGAGGAGAAGCACATGGGCTCGCGGGCGGTGGCGCTGGTGTGCCGGGACGCGGAGGCGGCGCGCAAGCGCTTCGGGGTGGACGGGCCGACGGGATCGATCTACACCCGTACCGGACGCCCGTTCTTCGACGACGAGTCGGTGACGGAGACGATCATCGACCGGGTCCGGGCGGCGGTCGACGAGGCCGGGCTCTGGGACGAGCTGGAGACGGACTGGCTGCTGCTCGACGCCGAGTTGATGCCGTGGTCGCTGAAGGCGTCGGGCCTGCTGCGCTCGCAGTACGCGGCGGTCGGCGCCGCCTCCGGGGCGGTGTTCCCCGGTGCCGTGTCCGCGCTGGAAGGCGCCGCGGCGCGCGGCGTCGACGTCTCCGACCTGCTGGCGCGTCAGCGCGAACGGGCCTCGGACGCCGCCGCGTTCACGGAGGCGTACCGCCGCTACTGCTGGACGACGGACGGCCTGGACGGCGTACGTCTGGCGCCGTTCCAGATCCTGGCCGTCCAGGGCCGCAGCCTCGCCGCGCTCCCGCACGACCAGCAGCTCGCGCTGCTCGACCGGCTGGTGGAGCACGACGGCAGCGGCCTGCTCCAGACCACCCGGCGCCTGTACGTAGACACCGGCGACCCGGAGTCGGTGCGAGCCGGCGTCGACTGGTGGCTGGAGATGACGGGCCGCGGCGGCGAGGGCATGGTCGTCAAGCCGCTGGGTGCGGTGGTGCTAAGTGGAGAGGGCCGCCTGGTGCAGCCCGGTATCAAGTGCCGTGGTCGCGAGTACCTGCGGATCATCTACGGTCCCGAGTACACGCGCCCCGACAACCTGGCCCGGCTGCGGCAGCGGTTCCTCAACCACAAGCGGTCCCTCGCGATCCGTGAGTACGCGCTGGGCCTGGAGGCCCTGGACCGGCTGGCGGAGGGCGAGCCGCTGTGGCGGGTGCACGAGGCGGTGTTCGGGGTGCTGGCGCTGGAGTCGGAGCCGGTCGACCCCCGGCTGTGAGGGTCAGTTGACGAGCAGCAGACGGTCCCGGCACACACCCACCCGGACCGTCTGCCCCCACGTCAGCTCGACCGCGTCCGTCTCCATCCCGTCCCCGAACGCCACGAGCCGCTCGGACTCGACGGTGAGGTGGAGGCGGGTCGCCGCGGCGAGTTCCCCGGCCACCAGTGACGTACCGGTGGCCGGGGACGGCCAGGCCTCGCGCACGAACCACAGGAGCCGTTCCTCGGTGGGGGAGGGCAACCGCAGTCGCCCTCCCCGCTCCTGCCACACCGACCGGATCCAGCCGGTCGCCCCCGTCCCGGTTCCGACGATCACCCCGGACGAAGCCTGGGCCTCGACGACACCCCCGTCGTCCTCCAGGCCCAGGCGGTATCGGGCCGTCCGGTGTCCGGCGGCGCCCAGGTAGATCTCGTTCAGCGCGACGAGGCGCTGTGTGTCGTCGGCGACGGCCTCGACCATGGTGAGTTCGTCGAAGTCGCCCCTTGCGGATTGCGCGGACGCGAACAGCCTCGCCGCGTCCGCGGGACGGTGGCGCACCAGGACGCCCGGGTTGCGGCCGGGGTCGGTGTCGATGCCCAGCACCGGCTGCCCGGCCAGGTACTTGGCCACGTTCGCCACCAGCCCGTCCTGCCCGACCACGACCACCACGTCCTCCGGTCCGAACAGGAACCGGTCCAGATCGGCCCGCTCCACCCGGGTCTGACGCCAGGTCAGGGGAATCGCGGAGGTCACCTCCGTCAGCGCCTGTCGCGTACGGCGATGGCGTTCGGCGACCTCCTCGATGTCCCGGCCCCGGGAGGAGAGGAAGAAGGCGGCCTGGCCGTGCGTGCCGTGCCGGGCCACCAACTCCTCGTACTCCGAGGTGCGATGGACGAGGACGACCCGCGGGGCGAGGCTCACGCCTGCTCCTGGTGGCCCAGCTTGGCGAGCAGGCCCGTCAGCACATCCGGGGACACCGTCAGGCTGTCGATCCGCGGCAGGTTCTCCGCCAGCCGGGTCCCGGTCAGGGCGTGCAGCGTCGCCACGTCCACATCGGCGTGCACCCGCAGCCAGGCCGCCTGGGCCTGCGCCCGCGCCTCGCCGACCTCACGGGCACCCTCGGCCTCCGCCCGGGCAAGCCGTACGGACCGGGTGGCCTCCGCCTCCGCGAGGCGTACCGTCCGTGCCGCCTCCGCCTCGGCCCTGACCGCGTCCGCGGCGGCGTGCTCCTCGGCCTCGCGGCGCGCGTTCGTGCCGCGCTGGTCCACCAACTGCTCCTCGCGGCGGGCGAGTTCGATCTGGCTGGCCAGTTCGTTCTCGGCGATGGCCCGCTCCCGCTCGACGGCCACCGCCCGCCGCTCGTACGTCGCCCGGTCCGCCTCCTGCTGGATCTGCTCCCGGGCCGGGGTACGCAGGGCCCGCTCCACCTCCGGTTCCGGGCGCAGCGCCATGACGCGTACGGCGACCACCTCGATGCCGGTCGCGGGAAGTCTGGGCTCCCCGGCCAGGCCCTGCGCGATCCGCTCCCGCACCGCCGTCACGCCGTCCACCAGGGCCGCCGACAGCGGCGTACGGGACAGGACGTCCAGCGCGTGCTGCTGCGCCGTCTCGGTGAGCAGGGTGCCGAGCTGCTCCAGGGGCGCGGCACGCCAGGCCCCCGAGTCCGGGTCGATCGAGAAGTCCAGGCGTGCGGCGGCCATGGCCGGGTCGCTGATCCGGTAGGTGACCGTCGCCTGTACGGACACGTCCTGGAAGTCGGACGTACGGGCGTGGAAGGTCATCGCCAGCTCCCGGTCGTCGACCGGGACTTCGGAGATCGCGGCGGTCAGGGCGCGGAACCAGAAGCTGAGCCCGGGGCCGTCGTGCAGCAGCTTCGTGCCGCGGTGGTGGCGGATGTGCGCCGTGGGCGCGCCGCGCAGATGGCGCCGGCCCAGGCGCCGGGTGATGTCGGCCATGAAGCCCCCCTCTTTTTCGTCATGTGGACGATAATCGTCCGGCCTGCTTGTCGTCAAGAGGACGAAAAGAAGATGGTGGCAAGCAGGGGGTGAACAGGCCCCTCGATGGTCAGGATGGAGGCATGGGATTCCACGTCGACTCCGAGGCCGGCCGGCTGCGCCGCGTCATCCTGCACCGGCCGGATCTGGAGCTCAAAAGGCTCACCCCCGGCAACAAGGACGCTCTGCTCTTCGACGATGTGCTGTGGGTGCGCCGGGCGCGCGCCGAGCACGACGGGTTCGCCGACGTGCTGCGCGACCGCGGGGTCACCGTCCACCTCTTCGGCGACCTGCTCACCGAGTCCCTGGGGGTTCCGGCGGCCCGCAGGCTCGTCCTGGACCGGGTCTTCGACGAGAAGGAGTACGGGGTGCTCGCCACCGACCACCTCCGCGCGGCCTTCGAAAGCCTGCCCGCGCCCGAGCTGGCCGAGGCCCTCGTCGGCGGCATGACCAAGCGGGAGTTCCTGGAAGCGCACCCCGAGCCGACCTCCGTGCGCTTCCACGTCATGGAGCTGGACGACTTCCTCCTCGCGCCCCTGCCCAACCACCTCTTCACCCGGGACACCTCGGCCTGGATCTACGACGGCGTCTCCGTCAACGCCATGCGCTGGCCGGCCCGGCAGCGCGAGACGGTCCACTTCGAGGCGATCTACCGGCACCATCCCCTCTTCCGTGACGAAACGTTCCACGTCTGGTCCGAGGGGCAGGCCGACTACCCCTCCACCATCGAGGGCGGGGACGTCCTGGTGATCGGCAACGGCGCGGTTCTGATCGGCATGAGCGAGCGGACCACCCCCCAGGCCGTCGAGATGCTCGCCCACAAGCTGTTCGCCGCCGGATCGGCCGAGACGATCGTGGCCCTCGACATGCCCAAGCGGCGTGCGCTGATGCACCTCGACACCGTGATGACGATGGTCGACGGCGATGTCTTCACCCAGTACGCCGGGCTCGGCATGCTGCGCTCGTACACCATCGAACCGGGCGCCGGCGACAAGGAGCTCAAGGTCACCGACCATCCGCCGGAGCACATGCACCGCGCGATCGCCGCCGCCCTCGGCCTGAGCGAGATCCGTGTCCTCACCGCCACCCAGGACGTCCACTCGGCCCAGCGCGAGCAGTGGGACGACGGCTGCAACGTGCTGGCCGTCGAGCCGGGCGTCGTCGTCGCCTATGAACGCAACTCCACCACCAACACGCATCTGCGCAAGCAGGGCATCGAGGTGATAGAGATCCCGGGCAGCGAGCTGGGGCGGGGGAGGGGCGGACCGCGGTGCATGAGCTGTCCGGTCGAGCGGGCGCCCGTATAGAAGGCGGATGGAGGGCCCTGTATAGAAATGCCTACTGTCGTATAGACTTCCAGAGTCCCTGTTCACGTACCTCTGGAGCGCCCCCATGGCGACTGTCCCGACCGCCCTCGCCGGCCGCCACTTCCTCAAGGAGCTCGACTTCACCGGGCACGAGTTCCTCGGGCTGGTCGAGCTGGCCGCAGAGCTGAAGGCCGCCAAGAAGGCCGGGGCCGAGATCCAGTATCTGCGGGGCAGGAATGTTGCGCTGATCTTCGAGAAGACCTCGACGCGTACGCGCTGCGCGTTCGAGGTCGCGGCCGCCGACCAGGGTGCCTCGACGACGTACCTGGACCCCTCGGGCTCGCAGATCGGTCACAAGGAGTCCGTGAAGGACACCGCGCGCGTGCTCGGGCGGATGTACGACGGGATCGAGTACCGCGGGGACAGCCAGACGAAGGTGGAGGAGATGGCGGCGTACGCGGGCGTGCCCGTGTTCAACGGCCTGACCGACGACTGGCACCCCACCCAGATGCTCGCCGACGTGCTCACCATGACCGAGCACACGGACAAGCCGCTGACCGAGACCGCCTTCGCGTACCTGGGCGACGCCCGCTTCAACATGGGCAACTCGTATCTGATCACCGGTGCGCTGCTCGGCATGGATGTACGCATCGTCGCGCCCGAGGAGTACTGGCCGAACGGCGACGTCGTGGCCCGGGCCCGCAAGCTGGCGCAGGACAGCGGCGCCGTCATCACGCTGACCGAGGACGTCACCGAGGGTGTCCTGGGCACCGACTTCGTGGCGACCGACGTATGGGTCTCCATGGGCGAGCCCAAGGAGGTCTGGGACGAGCGGATCGCGGCCCTCGGCTCCTACGCGGTGACCATGGACGTCCTGCGTGCCACCGGCAATCCGAACGTCAAGTTCCTGCACTGTCTGCCGGCCTTCCACGACCTCGGCACGAAGGTGGGACGCGAGATCTTCGAGCGGCACGGGCTGGAGTCGCTGGAGGTCACGGACGAGGTCTTCGAGTCGGAGCACTCGGTGGTCTTCGACGAGGCGGAGAACCGGATGCACACGATCAAGGCGGTCCTGGTGGCGACGCTGGGCTGACGGCGACCCCGGGCGTTACGACGGGCGGCGCTGAGCCGGTACCACCGGCAGTCTGAACCACACCGCCTTGCCCGAGCCCGTCGGGCGGTGGCCGCAGGACGAGCTGAGGGTGCGGATCAGCAGCAGGCCGCGCCCGTGCTCCTGCCAGGGGTCCGGATCGCCCTGGGTGGGGTGGGTCAGGTTGCCCGGCGGGGCCGGGTCCGGGTCGTGCACCTCGACCTGGCAGCCGGACGGCAGCAGCTCCACCACGAGCTCTATCGGGCCGTTGCCCGCGGTGTGCTCCACGGCGTTCGCGACCAGCTCCGCCGTGAGCAGCTCCGCCGTGTCGCTGTCCGCGGCGTGCTCCAGCTCGGCCAGCGCCGTACGGACCAGTGCACGGGCGACGGGCACGGCCGCGGTGGTGTGCGGCAGCGGTATACGCCAGGAGGCGGAGGCGGGGGAGCGATCGTGCAAGGCGGGTCCGTTCATGAGCAGGCTGTCCTGCTTTCAACCTTATGAATGGTACGGCGCCACCGGGCGAAACCGCTCGTCGGGCGCCGTTCGGGACCTTCGGCCCCGACTGACATGCGGCTTACCCAGGTGAACGGTCGGCCTCGCGCGGCTGATCCCGTCGTTACGCGGGTGTCGCCGAGCCGTGACGGATGTGACGGGGCCAGGTCACGGATCGGGCCGCGGTGAACTGGCTTATTGCGCGGTCATGACGACGGTCAAAGATGAGTGATAACTTCGGGGAGTAGAGCTCGAAGGGCAGAGGTACAGCTCACTGAGCCAGTGCCCGCCGTCCGCCCGAGGAGGCCGCACATCATGAGTCCC
Source organism: Streptomyces sp. NBC_01092 (assembly GCF_045039535.1). Lineage (NCBI taxonomy): Bacteria > Bacillati > Actinomycetota > Actinomycetes > Kitasatosporales > Streptomycetaceae > Streptomyces > Streptomyces sp. NBC_01092. The sequence continues at coordinate 7,986,568 of NZ_CP108659.1, forward strand.
TTCACCGGCTCCGCCGCCCGCACCCCCGAGTGGAGGCATCTGCGGGTCGAGCACGCCGACGGGGTCGTCACCGTCACCCTCGCCCGCCCCGAGAAACTCAACGCGCTCACCTTCGGCGCGTACGCCGACCTGCGCGATCTGCTCGCGGAGCTGTCCCGGGAGAAGTCGGTGCGGGCCCTCGTGCTGGCCGGCGAGGGCCGCGGCTTCTGCTCCGGCGGCGACGTCGACGAGATCATCGGCGCGACCCTGGCCATGGACACCGCCCAGCTTCTCGACTTCAACCGGATGACCGGGCAGGTCGTGCGGGCCGTACGGGAGTGCCCGTTCCCGGTGATCGCGGCCGTGCACGGGGTGGCGGCGGGCGCGGGGGCCGTACTGGCGCTCGCGGCCGACTTCCGGGTCGCCGACCCCACCGCCCGCTTCGCCTTCCTCTTCACCCGGGTCGGCCTGTCCGGCGGCGACATGGGCGCGGCCTATCTGCTGCCGAGGGTCGTCGGCTTGGGCCACGCGACCCGCCTGCTGATGCTGGGCGAACCCGTGCGGGCTCCCGAGGCCGAGCGGATCGGCCTGATCAGCGAACTGACGGAGGACGGGAGCGCCGACGAGGCCGCCCAGGCCCTGGCCCGCCGCCTGGCCGACGGCCCGGCCCTGGCGTACGCCCAGACGAAGGCCCTGCTGACGGCCGAGCTGGACATGCCACTGGCGGCGGCGGTGGAGATGGACGCGTCGACACAGGCCCTGCTGATGAACGGCGAGGACTACGCGGAGTTCCACGCGGCGTTCACGGAGAAGCGCCCACCGAAGTGGCGAGGGAGGTAGGGGATGCTCCCGACCGAGGGGACTGTGCCGACCGAAGGGGCGCGGGGCTGTGCTGAATCTGCGGCTACCGCCGCGTGGGCGCGACCAGCCACAACGAACCCGCAGCCGCCGACGATGCCCAGCCACCCCCTACGAGTCGCGATCATCGGCGGCGGCCCCGGAGGGCTCTACGCGGCGGCGTTGCTCAAACGCCTCGACCCGTCCCGCGAAGTCACCGTCTGGGAACGCAACGCCCCCGACGACACCTTCGGCTTCGGCGTGGTCCTCTCCGACGAAACCCTGGGCGGCATCGAACACGCCGACCCGGTCGTCTACACCGCCCTGCAGAAACACTTCACCCGCTGGGACGACATCGACATCGTCCACCGAGGAACCCGCCAAACCTCCGGAGGACACGGCTTCGCGGCCCTCGGCAGGAAACGCCTCCTGGAGATCCTGCACGACCGCTGCCACGATCTCGGCGTGGAACTCCGCTTCCGCTCCGAGGTCCCGGACCCGGCCCGGCTCGCGGACACATACGACTTGGTCGTCGCCGCGGACGGTGTGCACAGCACCACACGCGAGGCCCACTCCCATGTGTTCCGCCCCCATGTGGCCACCCACCACTGCCGTTACATCTGGCTGGCCGCGGACTTCGCCTTCGACGCCTTCCGCTTCGAGATCGCCGAGACCGAGCACGGCGTGATGCAACTGCACGGCTACCCGTACGCGGCCGATGCCTCCACCGTGATCGTCGAGATGCACGAAGAGGTCTGGCAGACGGCCGGGTTCGCGGAACTCGACGAGCAGGAGTCCGTCGAGCGCTGCGCCAAGATCTTCGCGGACGCGCTCGGCGGGCGACCGCTGAAGTCCAACAAGTCGGCCTGGACGACGTTCCGCACGGTCGTCAACGAGCGCTGGTCGCACGGCAACATCGTCCTGCTCGGCGACGCCGCCCACACCGCCCACTTCTCCATCGGCTCCGGCACCAAGCTGGCCGTCGAGGACGCCCTCGCCCTCGCCGCCTGCCTGGAGGAACAGCCCTCCTTGGAGCAGGCGTTGGCGGCGTACGAGGAGGAGCGCAAACCGGTCGTCGCCTCCACCCAGCGCGCCGCCCGCGCCAGCCTGGAGTGGTTCGAGAACCTCGGCCTCTACCTCGACCAGCCGTCCCACCAGTTCGCGTTCAACCTGCTCACCCGCAGCCGCCGCGTCACCCACGACAACCTGCGCCTGCGCGACGCCCGCTTCACCGAGGCCGTCGAGCGCGACTTCGGCTGCCCGTCCGGCACGCCCCCGATGTTCACCCCGTTCCGGCTGCGCGGCCTCACCCTGCGCAACCGGGTCGTCGTGTCCCCGATGGACATGTACTCGGCCACGGACGGCGTCCCCGGCGACTTCCATCTCGTCCACCTCGGCTCCCGCGCCCTCGGCGGCGCCGGCCTGGTGATGACCGAGATGGTGTGCGTCAGCCCCGAGGGGCGCATCACCCCCGGCTGCACCGGCCTCTACACCGGCCGGCAGGCCGAGTCCTGGAAGCGCGTCGTGCAGTTCGTGCACGCCCAGGCCCCCGGCACCGCCATCGGCGTGCAGCTCGGCCACAGCGGCCGCAAGGGCTCGACCAAGCTCATGTGGGAGGGCATGGACGAGCCGCTGGAGGAGGGCAACTGGCCGCTCGTGGCCGCGTCCCCCATCCCCTACAAGCCGGACAGCCAGACCCCGCGTGAGCTCAGCCGCTCCCAACTCACCGACATCCGCGAGCAGTTCACGGCAGCCGCCTGGCGCGCCGCCCGGGCCGGCTTCGACCTGCTCGAACTGCACTGCGCGCACGGCTATCTGCTCTCCGGCTTCCTCTCCCCGCTCACCAACCTCCGCACGGACGCCTACGGCGGCTCCCTGGAGAAGCGACTCCGCTTCCCGCTCGAAGTCTTCGACGCCGTACGCAGCGTATGGCCCGAGGAACGGCCCATGACGGTCCGGATCTCCGCCACCGACTGGGCCGACGGCGGCACGAGCGCCGAGGACGCCGTGGAGATCGCCCGCGCCTTCGCCGCACACGGCGCCGACGCGATCGACGTGTCGACCGGGCAGGTCGTGGCCGACGAGCGGCCGGAGTTCGGGCGGTCGTACCAGACGCCGTACGCGGACCGGATCCGCCACCGCACCGGCCTGCCGGTGATCGCGGTCGGCGCCATCTCGTCCTGGGACGACGTCAACTCCCTGATCCTGGCGGGCCGTACGGACCTGTGCGCGCTGGCCCGCCCCCACCTCTACGACCCGCACTGGACACTGCACGCGGCGGCCGAGCAGGACTACGACGGTCCGGGCGTCGCCTGGCCGGCCCCGTACCGGGCGGGCAGCCGCCGCCCGCAGACGGGACGCACGGACGCCCCCAAGCCCCGCCTGACGCTCGGGACTTGAGGGCGTACGCCCAGGGTGTGCGCCGCGTGCGGGGCTACAACTCGACCATCCCCGCGGTCAGCGTCGCCCCGTCCGCCGGGTCGATCAGGAGGAACGCGCCTGTGCGCCGGGAGACGGCGTAGTCGTCGAGTGCCAGTGGCTCTGCGGTGCGCAGGGCGATCCGGCCGAGGTCGTTCGCGGTCAGCTCGGCGTCCCCGGCCAGGTCCTCGACGGTTCCCTTCACGGTCCGTGTCGTGTGCCGGACCAGCACGCGGTCCCCGACCCTCAGCGGCCGGTCGGCGAGATGGCAGACCGCCGCCCGCACCACCTGCGTGAGCGCCGGGACGTCGACACCCGCGGTGATCATGTCGCCGCGTGAGACGTCCCGCTGGTCGGCGAGGCGCACGCTGATCGACTGCGGCGCGTGGGCCTTCGCGACGTCCCTGCCGAGTACGTCGATCCCGGTGATCTCGGACGTCTCGCCCGACGGGTGGACGGTGACACGGTCGCCGACCCGGAGCGCTCCCGACGCCAACTGACCTGCGTAGTGGCGGATTTCGCCGTGCCGGATGACGTACTGGACGGGGAAGCGGGCGGGGGCGTCCGCCGGATCGGCGCCGACCGGGACGTTCTCCAGGACTTCCAGGAGCGCCGGGCCGGGGTACCAGTCCATGTGGGCCGAGCGCTCCACGACGTTGTCGCCGGCCAGCGCCGAGACCGGGATCGAGGTGAAGCCCGGCAGGCCCAGCGCGGCGGCGTGGCCCGCGAAGTCCTCGACGATGCGGTCGAACTGCTTCTCCTCGTACCCGACCAGGTCCATCTTGTTGACGGCGAGGACGACGTGCGGGACGCGCAGCAGCGCTGCGATCGCCGCGTGCCGGCGGGTCTGCTCGACGACGCCGTTGCGGGCGTCGACCAGGATCACCGTCAGTTCGGCTGTGGAGGCGCCGGTGACCATGTTGCGGGTGTACTGCACGTGGCCGGGGGTGTCGGCGAGGATGAACCGGCGGCGCGGGGTGGCGAAGTAGCGGTAGGCCACGTCGATCGTGATGCCCTGTTCGCGCTCGGCCCGCAGGCCGTCGGTGAGCAGGGCGAGGTCGGGGGCGTCCTGGCCGCGGCTCGCGGAGGCGCGTTCGACGGCCTCCAGCTGGTCGGTGAGGATCGACTTGGAGTCGTGCAGCAGCCGGCCCACCAGGGTGGACTTGCCGTCGTCGACCGAACCGGCCGTCGCGAAACGCAGGGTGTCGATGGTCGTGCTCATGCCTAGAAGTACCCCTCGCGCTTGCGGTCTTCCATCGCGGCCTCGGACATCTTGTCGTCGGCACGGGTCGCGCCGCGCTCGGTGAGCCGGGACGCGGCGATCTCGGTGATCACCTTCTCGATGGTGTCGGCGTCGGAGTCCACCGCGCCCGTGCAGGACATGTCGCCGACGGTGCGATAGCGGACCTGCCGCTTCTCGACGACCTCGTGCTCGCGGGGCCCGCCCCAGTCGCCGGCCGTCAGCCACATGCCGCCGCGCTGGAACACCTCGCGCCGATGGGCGAAGTAGATGTTCGGCAGCGCTATGTGTTCGCGGCCCATGTACTGCCAGACGTCCAGTTCGGTCCAGTTGGACAGCGGGAACACGCGGACGTGTTCGCCGGGGGCGTGGCGGCCGTTGTAGAGGTTCCACAGCTCGGGCCGCTGCCGGCGCGGGTCCCACTGCGAGAACTCGTCGCGGAGGCTGAACACCCGCTCCTTGGCGCGTGCCTTCTCCTCGTCGCGGCGTCCGCCGCCGAAGACGGCGTCGAACTTCTCGGCCTGGATCTTCTCGGTGAGCGGGAGGGTCTGGAGGGGGTTGCGGGTGCCGTCGGGGCGTTCGCGGAGCACACCGCGGTCGATGTAGTCCTGTACGGAGGCCACATGGAGGCGGAGGCCATGTGCGGCCACCACACGGTCGCGGTAATCGATGACCTCGGGGAAGTTGTGTCCGGTGTCCACATGCAGCAGCGAGAAGGGGATCGCCGCCGGGGCGAACGCCTTCAGCGCCAGGTGCAGCATGACGATGGAGTCCTTGCCGCCGGAGAAAAGGATCACCGGCCGCTCGAACTCGCCGGCGACCTCACGGAAGATGTGCACCGCCTCGGACTCCAACGCGTCCAGGTGGGAAAGAGCGAACGCCTTCACACCAGCCCCCGCTCCGCCAGCACGGCGTACACGGCGTCCGCGGACTCCTGGGGCGTCTGGCGCTGGGTGGGCAGGACGAGTGACGGGTCCTGCGGCGGCTCGTACGGGTCGTCGACGCCGGTGAGTCCGATCAGCCGGCCGGTGGCCTGGCGGGCGTACAGCCCCTTCACGTCCCGCTCGCTGCACACCTCGACCGGGGTCGCCACATGCACCTCGATGTACGGCGTCCTGCTCGCGTCGTGCCGTTTGCGGACGGCCTCGCGGCTGTCGGCGTACGGGGCGATGACCGGGACGACGGACAGCACGCCGTTGCGCGCGAGCACCTCCGAGACCAGGCCGATGCGCTGCACGTTGGTGTGGCGGTCCTCCCGTGAGAAGCCCAGGCCCGCGGAGAGGAAACGCCGGATCTCGTCGCCGTCGAGGACCTCCACGCGGTGTCCCTCGGTCTTCAGACGGGCGCCGAGCAGGCGGGCGATCGTGGTCTTGCCCGCGCTCGGCAGCCCCGTCAGCCAGACCGTGGCTCCCCGGGTTCGTGGCGTGGTGGTCATGCGCAACAGTCCTCGTTCCTTACCTGTGGACGACCCGATGGACGCTAGGTAAGAAACTTGAGAGGAGGCGCAGAGAAAGCTGAGGGTTCCGTTAGTGGCGCAGGGTGTGCCCGAGGTCACAGGCCGGCGTAGGTCGCTCCCGCGTCCCGCAGTCGCTCGTGCAGTCCCCGGAAGACGGCGGCCGAGCGCGCGCCCGGCCAGTCCGCGGGCAGCAGCCGGGCGGGCAGCCCGGGGTCGGTGTAGGGGAGGTGGCGCCAGGAGTCCAGGGCGAGGAGGTAGTCGCGGTACGCCTCCTCCGGCGGGGTGTCGCCCTGCCGCTCCCAGGCGTGCAGCACGCGCGCGTGCCGGTCCAGGAACGCGTCGTGCTCCTTGGCGATCGCGGCCAGGTCCCACCAGCGGGCCACGGCCTCGACGGTCGGCGTGAAGCCGAGGTGCTCGCCGCGGAAGAAGTCGACGTACTCCTCCAGGCGCAGCCGCTGAAGGGTGTGCCGCGCCTCCTCGTACAGCCGCGCCGGCGCGATCCACACGCCCGGAGCCGCCGTGCCGAAGCCGAGCCCGGCCAGTCGGGAGCGCAGCACGTGCCGCTTCTGCCGCTCCGACTCCGGGACCGAGAACACCGCGAGCACCCAGCCCTCGTCGTCGGGCGGCCCGGTGGTGTAGATGCGCCGGTCGCCGTCGTCGAGCAACTGGCGGGCGTCCGGCGAGAGTTCGTACCCCGCCGCGCCCTGCGCCGTCCGGGCCGGCAGCAGCAGCCCGCGCCGTTTCAGCCGGGACACCGACGAACGCACGGAAGGGGCGTCCACGCCGATCGCGGCCAGCAGTCTGATCAGCTCCGCGACCGGCACGGGGCCGGGCATGTGGCGGCCGTAGGCGCCGTAGAGCGTGACGATGAGAGACCGTGGTGCATGCTGGTCGGACACGTTGATCATCTTAGGTCGTACGGATCACTGCCGGTCACCCCGAGGGTCATCGCCGTTCCGCAGCCGGAACCGCTGGAGCTTGCCGGTCGCGGTGCGCGGCAGCGCGTCCAGGAACACGATCTCGCGCGGGGACTTGTACGGCGCCAACTCGGCCTTGACGAAAGCGCGCAGGGCCTCGGCGTCCCGTCGCGCACCCTCCCTGAGCACCGCGTATGCCACCACGACCTGGCCGCGCGCCTCGTCGGGGCGCCCCACCACCGCCGTCTCCAGCACGTCCGGGTGGCGCAGCAGGGCCTCCTCGACCTCCGGGCCCGCGATGTTGTAACCGGCCGAGATGATCATGTCGTCCGCGCGGGCGACGTAACGGAAGTAGCCGTCACTCTCCCGGACGTAGGTGTCACCGGTGATGTTCCAGCCGTGGCGCACGTAGTCGCGTTGCCGCGGGTCGGTGAGATAGCGGCAGCCGACGGGCCCGCGCACGGCGAGCAGCCCGGGCTCCCCGTCGGGCATCTCCCGGCCGTCCCCGTCGATCACGCGCGCGTGCCACCCCGGTACCGGCACGCCCGTCGTGCCGGGCCTGATGTGCTCGTCGGCGGCGGAGATGAAGATGTGCAGCAGTTCGGTGGCGCCGATGCCGTTGATGACACGCAGCCCGGTCCGCTCGTGCCAGGCCTGCCAGGTGGCGGCGGGCAGGTTCTCGCCCGCCGAGACACAGCGGCGCAGGGAGGAGACGTCGTACGAGTCGAGCTCGTCGAGCATCGCGCGGTACGCCGTCGGGGCCGTGAACAGCACCGACACCCGGTGCTCGGCGATCGCGGGCAACAGCTGCTTGGGGTGGGCCTGTTCGAGGAGCAGGGCGCTGGCGCCGGCCCGCATCGGGAAGATGACGAGTCCGCCGAGCCCGAAGGTGAAGCCGAGCGGGGGGCTGCCGGCGAAGACATCGCCCACATGTGGTTGCAGCACATGTGCCGAGAAGGTGTCGGCTATCGCGAGCACGTCCCGGTGGAAGTGCATGCAGCCCTTGGGCCGTCCGGTGGTACCCGAGGTGAAGGCGATGAGCGCGACGTCGTCGGACGCGGTGTCGGCGGCGGCGTAGGGCGTGTCGGGTGCCGGGCGACGCAGGAGGTCGTCGGGGGCGTCGCCGCCGTACGTCGTGATGCGCAGGCCGGGTATCTCGGCCTTGGCGAGGTCGTCCACGGCACGGATGTCGCACAGCGCGTGCCGCACCTGGGCTATCTCGCACATGGTGCGCAGCTCGTGCGGGCGCTGCTGGGCCAGCACGGTGACGGCGACCGCGCCCGCCTTCAGTACCGCCAGCCAGCAGGCGGCGAGCCACGGTGTGGTCGGGCCGCGCAGCAGCACCCGGTTGCCCGGGACGACGCCGAGGTGGTTGGTGAGCACATGGGCGAGCCGGTCGACGCGGGCCCGCAGTGTGCCGTACGTCCATGTGTCGCCGGACGGGGTGTGGAACACGGGCCGCTCGTCGTCGGGGCCGTCGAGCAGTTCGGCCGCGGCGTTGAGCCGTTCGGGGTAGTTCAGCCCCGGCAGGTCGAAACGGAGCTCGGGCCACTGGTCGGGCGGTGGCAGATGCTCGCGGGCGAAGGTGTCGACGTGGGCGGAGCGGTGCAGACCGGCCATGGCGGTTCGCCCCCTTGCCTTGTGGGCTGCCGTGTGGGCGTCGTGGTGGGCTCGCACAGGGAGCGTATCGTGTTGGTGACGACAGTCAATGGTGCGCGATATCGTCGAGAGGGTTCGTCGAGGAGGTCCGTCGAGAGGGGCCGTCGCGGACGGTCCGCAGGAGGTCGGCAATGCCCGCATTCTCACTCGATCCGTCACAGACCGCCTGGTGTGCCGAACTGCGCGCCCTGGCGGCCGAACGGCTGCGCCCGCTCGCGCAGAAGGGCGAACCGGGGCACGTCAACCGCCCCCTCGTCGCCGAACTAGGGCGACTGGGGCTGTTGGAGCGGCTCTTCACCTCCGGGGCGTTCGACCTGTGCCTGATGCGGGAGTCCCTCGCATACGCCTGCACCGAGGCCGAGACCGCGCTCGCCCTTCAAGGGCTGGGCGCGCATCCCGTCCACGCCTACGGCACCCCGGCCCAGCGGGAGCGCTGGCTGCCCCGGGTGGCCGAAGGGAGCGCGGTGGCGGCCTTCGCGCTGAGCGAGCCGGGGGCCGGATCGGACGCGGCGGCACTGGAACTGCGCGCGGAGCGGGACCCCGCAGCGCAGGCGCAGCCGCCGGTCGCCGAGCCCGACGGCCCCGCCCGCTGGCGGCTCACCGGCGAGAAGTGCTGGATCTCCAACGCCCCCGAGGCCGACTTCTACACCGTCTTCGCCCGTACCACGCCCGACGCCGGAGCCCGTGGCGTCACCGCCTTCCTGGTCCCCGCCGACCGCCCCGGCCTCACCGGAACGGGCCTGGACATGCTGTCCCCGCACCCCATCGGCACCCTCGCCTTCGACGCCGTCCCCGTCACCGCCGACGACATGCTCGGCGAGGCCGACCGCGGCTTCCGGGTCGCTATGGGCACCCTCAACCTCTTCCGGCCCAGCGTCGGCGCCTTCGCCGTCGGCATGGCGCAGGCCGCCCTGGACGCGACCCTCGCCCACACGGCCGAACGGGACGCGTTCGGCGGCAAGCTGAGGGACCTCCAGACGGTCGCCCACCAGGTCGCCGAGATGGCCCTGCGCACCGAGGCGGCCCGCCTCATGGTGTACGCGGCGGCGACGGCGTACGACGAGAAGGCCCCCGACGTGCCGGGGCGCGCGGCGATGGCGAAGCTGCTCGCGACGGAGACCGCGCAGTATGTCGTCGACGCCGCGGTCCAGTTGCACGGCGCCCGTGCCCTGCGCCACGGCCATCTGCTCGAACACCTCTACCGCGAGGTGCGCGCCCCACGTATCTACGAGGGCGCCAGCGAGGTGCAACGCGGAATCATCGCCAAGGAGTTGTACGCGACCATGGAGGCCGCACAGTGAGTACCGAGCGCGTCAACCCGCCCGAACTCTCCCCACCCACCGGCTTCTCGCACGCCGTCGTCGCCACCGGCTCCCGCGTCGTCTTCCTGGCCGGGCAGACCGCGCTCGACGCCGACGGCAAGGTCGTCGGGGAGACACTGCCGGAGCAGTTCGAGCGGGCGCTCACCAATCTGCTGACCGCGCTGGCGGCGGCCGGCGGTACACCGGCCGACCTCGCCCGGGTCACCGTCTTCGTCACCGACGTCGTGGCGTACCGCGCCCAGGTCGCCGAACTCGGCCGTATCTGGGGCCGGTTGGCGGGTCGTGACTATCCGGCGATGGCGGTCGTCGGGGTCGTGCGGCTCTGGGACGAACAGGCGATGGTGGAGCTCGACGGGTTCGCCGTGCTGCCGTAGGCCGTGCTCACGCCGCCATGGCGAGGCGCACGTTCGGTACCCGGTGCGGGGCGACGACACGGCCGTCGGGCAGCAGCTCACCGCTGTCGTCGAAGAGGATGGCGCCGTCGCACAGCAGGCTCCAGCCCTGCTCGGGGTGTGCGGCCACCACATGGGCGCCGCGGTCGGCGGAGGAGGAAGGGCACGAAGGCTGGTGGGAACACATGGCGCACCTCCACATAGGCGGACGAGCCGTGTGGGTCGTCCATATGGGTAGACCATGCTCCCGCTGCGAACTCATCGGAACGGCCCGCTGTGAACCGTGACAACACGCGGACAACTCTCTGACCGATCCACGAAGGTCGGGGCGGACTCGCCACCGAAGGAGTGACGATCACGTCCCCGGACGCACCCGGCGGGTACCAGTGGGAGGCCCCACTCCGCTCACCGGGAGGTCATCCCATGCCCCTGCGCCCCGCTCTCGCCACCGCCGCCGGCGCCGCGCTGCTCCTGCTGGTCGCCGCACCCTCGGCCCCCGCCGACTCCGACCGGACCGCCGACGTCAAGGAGGCCGTGACCGAGTCCGTGACCGTCGACGCCCCGGCCAAGATGGCCGCCGACGGCACCGTCACCGTCTCCGGCACCTACAGGTGTGTCGACAGCACAGGACCCACGTTCGTGAGCTCCTCCATCGGCCGGCAGGCCTCCGCCAACCGGTACTCCATCGGCGGCACCCTCGCCGTGTGCGACGGCAAGCTGCACCGCTGGGAGAACAAGAGCAAGCCGTCTCCGTCGACCCTCAAGCACGGCAAGACGGAGGTCGAGGCCACCATCGTGGAACTGCGCCCCGTCGACGGCCTGGGCGGCCTGCCCCTGCCCCACTTCCACGCGGTGCTGAAGAAGAGCTTGACCCTGTCGAAGGCGTGACGGCGACCGGCCGCACGCAGCACAACCCACGCAGCACACCGCAGGCAGCACACCGCGCGCCGCGCCGAACCCGACCAATGGGGGGCGCGGCGCGTCCGGGTCAGGGCGCGGCGTCCGCACGCGCGACCAGGTCCAGCGCGATGTCCGTGATCATGTCCTCCTGCCCGCCGACCATCCGCCGCCTCCCCACCTCGACGAGGATGCTGCGGGTGTCGAGGCCATGGCGGGCGGCGGCCGTCTCGGCGTGGCGCAGGAAGCTGGAGTACACGCCCGCGTAGCCGAGGCTGAGGGTCTCGCGGTCCACCCGCACCTCGCGGTCCTGAAGGGGCCGTACGAGATCGTCGGCCGCGTCCATCAGGGGGAACAGATCACACATGTGGTCCCAGCCCATGAGATCCGCGACCGCGATGAACGCTTCGAGGGGACAGTTCCCGGCGCCCGCGCCCTGCCCGGCCAGCGAGGCGTCCACCCGAACCGCACCGCTCTCCACGGCGACGACGGTGTTGGCCACGCCGAGTGCCAGGTTGTGGTGGGCGTGGATGCCCAGCTCCGTCGCCGGGTCGAGGACGTCGCGGTAGGCGCGGAAGCGGTCGCGGACGCCGTCCATGGTGAGCCTGCCGCCGGAGTCGGTGACGTACACGCACTGGGCGCCGTACGACTCCATCAGTTTGGCCTGGCGGGCGAGTTCGGCTGGTTCGGCCATGTGGGACATCATCAGGAACCCGGCGACATCCATGCCCAACTCCCGCGCGGCGGCTATGTGCTGGGCGGCTATGTCGGCCTCGGTGCAGTGTGTGGCGACCCGCACCGAGCGGATGCCCCGGGTGTGCGCCTGGCGGAGGTCGTGGAGCGTGCCGATGCCGGGAAGCAGCAGGGTGGTGGGCACCGCGTGCCGCGTCGCATCGACCACCGCCTCGATCCACTCCCAGTCGGTGTGGGCGCCGACGCCGTAGTTGATGCTGGAGCCGGCCAGGCCGTCGCCGTGGGCGATCTCGATCGCGGCCACGCCGGCCGAGTCCAGCGCGGCGGCGATCGCACGGGCCTGGCCGACGGTGTAGCGGTGCCGGACGGCGTGCATGCCGTCCCTCAGGGTCACGTCCTGGACGTACAGACGGGTCATCGCGAGGCCACCTCCGGGGCGATGGGGAGGGCGGCCATGCGTTCCGCGGTGCGCAGCGCGGCCGACGTCATGATGTCGAGGTTCCCGGCGTACGCCGGGAGGTAGTGCGCGGCGCCCTCGACCTCCAGGAAGACGGAGACCTTCAGCGCCTCGCCCGCGCCGGGCGCCAGGGTGCGCAGCGGGTCGTCGGACGCCACCCGCTCGAACTGCACCTGCTGCCCCAGCCGGTATCCGGGGACGTACGCCTGCACCCGCCCGACCATCTCCTCGACGGCCGCGGTGACCGCCTCGGTCGCGCACTCGGAGACCAGGCAGTGCACGGTGTCCCGCATGATCAGCGGGGGTTCGGCCGGGTTGAGGACGATGATCGCCTTGCCGCGTGCGGCGCCGCCGACCCGCTCGATGGCGGACGAGGTCGTCTCGGTGAACTCGTCGATGTTGGCGCGGGTACCGGGTCCGGCGGAGCGCGAGGCGATGGAGGCGACGATCTCGCCGTAGTGGACCGGCGTGACGGCGCCCACGGCGGCGACGATCGGGATCGTGGCCTGGCCGCCGCAGGTGACCATGTTGACGTTCGGGGCGCCGAGGTGGGCGTCGCCGTTGACCGGCGGGACGACGTACGGGCCGAGGGCGGCCGGGGTGAGGTCGACCAGGGTGCGGCCCAGCGGGCGCAGCACCTCCTCGTGGTGGCGGTGGGCGCCGGCCGAGGTGGCGTCGAAGACGATCTCCACGTCGGCGAACTCGTCCAGCGCGACGAGCCCTTCGACGCCCTCGTGGGTCGTGGCGACCTTCAGGCGGCGGGCGCGGGCCAGCCCGTCGGAGGCCGGGTCGATGCCGGCCATCGCCGCGATCTCCAGCGATTCCGACAGCCGTAGGACCTTGATCATGAGGTCGGTTCCGATGTTGCCGGATCCGATGATGGCGACCTTGGTGCTCACAGCCCGCCCCCTTCCCGCGCGAACCCGACCCGTACGGAACCCAGCCCCGAGATACGGGCCTCGAAGTCCTCCCCCGGTGCGGCGGGCGCCATCGGGCCGAGCGCACCGGTCAGCACCAGGTCGCCCGCGCGCAGTGGATCGCCCCGCTCGGCGAGTGCGGAGGCCAGCCACACCGCCGCGTTGAGGGGACTGCCGAGACAGTCGGCGCCGGTGCCCTCGGAGACGGTCTCGCCGCCCCGGGTCATCGTCATCGTCACCGTCCGCAGGTCCACGGAGGTCAGCGGTACGGGGGTCGCGCCCAGGACGTACAGGCCGCAGGAGGCGTTGTCCGCGACCGTGTCGACCAGGGAGATGTCCCAGCCCCGCACCCGGCTGTCCACGATCTCCAGCGCGGGCAGCGCGAAGTCCACAGCCCGCAGCACGTCGACGACCGTGCAGGTGCGGTGCGGCAGATCCCGCCCGAGGACGAGTGCCACCTCGGCCTCCACCTTGGGCTGGAGCAGCCGCCCGGCCGCCACCTCGCCGCCGTCCGGCACCGCCATGTCCGCGAACAGAGCCCCGAAGTCGGGCCGGTCCACGCCGAGTTGGCGCTGCACGGCCACCGAGGTCAGGCCGATCTTGCGGCCCACGATCCGACGGCCGGCGTCCAGGCCGCGCCGCACGCCCAGCTGCTGCACGGCGTACGCGGTCGCCAGGTCACCGCCCCCCTCGAACAGCTCACGCACCGGAGGGCAGGCGGCCCCGGTACGGGCGGCCTCCGCCAACAGGTCGGCGGCCTTGACGACGGCCGGTGGGGCGGCGTCCGGGCGGACGCCGTCGGGTGGGGTCGACACGGGGTACCTCCGGGGTGCGGGATGGGGGGTGTGGGACGCGGGTGCCAGGGGCCTTCGGGGCGCCGGAACCGGGGCGCCGGAACCGCATCACCGGTATGGACATCACCGGTATAGACACCGCCACCACGATCGGCCAACCTTTGTTCCGTGACACGGAACAGCACGGGCGGCAGCATGCTGGACAAGGCCGCCGTCATCCTGGAGAGCTTCAGCCCGAGCGGCGGCCCGTACCGTCTGTCGGAACTCTCGCAGCACACCGGCCTGCCCAAGCCCACCGTGCACCGGCTGGCGGCGGACCTGGTCCGGCTGGGCTGGCTGGAGCGCTCGGGCGCCCAGTACCGGCTCGGGCCGAAGCTGTTCGAGCTCGGCTCGCTGGTGCCGCACCGGCTCGATCTGCGCGAGGCGGCCCTGCCGTTCCTCCAGGACCTGTTCGAGGCCACCCGAGAGACCGTGCACCTCGGGATCCGCGAGGGCATGGAGGTGGTCTACCTGGAGCGCATCCACGGCCACGAAGCCCTCCAGCTGCCCTCTCGCATCGGCGGCAGCCTGCCGCTGACCTGCACCGGCGTCGGCAAGGCCCTGCTGGCGTTCTCCGGCGCCGAGCTGACCGAGCAGGTGCTGTCCCGGCCGCTGCCGAGCCTGACGCCCCACTCGATCACCGACCCGGACCGGCTGCGCATGGCCCTGGAGAAGACCCGGGTCTCCGGCCTCGCCTACGAGGAACAGGAAGCCGCCCCCGGCGTCAGCTGCATCGCGGCCCCCGTCTTCGCAGGCGGCACCGCGGTCGCCGCGCTCTCGGTGGCGGTGCCGCGCTCCCGCTTCAGCCCCGCCCAGCTGGCGCCCGCCGTACGGACGGCGGCCCTGGGGCTGTCCCGGGTCCTGCGCGGGGCGGGCTGACGGAGACCGGCGCCGGGACGGCCGTACGGTCTGAGGGGTCCGCGAGAGCGGCGTACCGTCGAGTGTGTGGAGCCCACGGTCGGCGGTCTGGTGTCGCGCGCGGCGCACGAGCTCGGCTCGCGAGCGGACGAGCTCGGAGCCGACGTGGAACAGTGCCTGCGGCGCGAACTGCCCATGCTGTGGGAGGCCCCGGACGTGGCCCGGTTGACCTCCGACAACATCGCCGCGCACATCGAGGCTGCCCTGTTCGGGCTTGAGCACGCCATCGAACCGAGCCTGATCGAGCTGCCGTCCGCCGACGCGGAGCGCGCGCGGGGACTGGCCCGGCACGGCATGCCGCTGAGCGCGATGCTGCGGGCCCTGCGGCTGGGGCAGGGCGTCATCACCGAACGGCTGCTCGCGGAGATGCCCCGGCTCAGCGACGACGCCGGGGAGGTCAGCGCGGCAGCGCAGGAGCTGATGGCGATGTCGACGACCTATGTGGACCGGGTGTCGGAGCAGGCCGTCGCGGCGTACCAGGAGGAGCGGGACCGGCGGCTGCGGTGGCGGTCGGCGATGGTGAACGCGGCC
Organism: Streptomyces sp. NBC_01092; assembly: GCF_045039535.1. Classification (NCBI taxonomy): domain Bacteria; kingdom Bacillati; phylum Actinomycetota; class Actinomycetes; order Kitasatosporales; family Streptomycetaceae; genus Streptomyces; species Streptomyces sp. NBC_01092. Next base: position 8,002,034 of record NZ_CP108659.1, read on the forward strand.
AGCATGCGCATCGGCACCACCCTGGACATCGCCCGCACCACCCAGGAGCTGGCGGACTTCGCCACCGAGCAGTTCGCCGACCTGGTCACCGTCGACCTGCTCGACGCCGTGCTGCCCGGACGGGACGTCGCGGGGGAGAGCCCGCTGATGCTGCGCCGGATGGCTCAGGGGCCCGCGGGCGGGCCCGGCCCGCAGCCGGCGATCGCGCCGCAGCAGGTCCATGCCTGCCCGGAAGGGTCGCCGTGCGCCAACGCCCTGAGCAGCGGGCGGCCCAGCCGGCAGCGCGACGGCAGCGCGTCGGGCGTCCCGCGGGCCCACTCGACCCTGGTCGTGCCGCTGCGCGCCCGGGGCACCACGCTGGGCGTCGCCGAGTTCCACCGGAACGCCACGACCGCGCGCTACGACGACGAGGATCTGCTCCTCGCCCAGGAGATCGTCGCGCGGGCCGCGATCGCCGTCGACAACGCCCGCCGCTACACCCACGCCCGCACCACCGCCGTCACCCTCCAGCGCAGCCTGCTTCCCCGGCAGGCCCCGCCGCAGTCGGCCGTCGACGTCGCCTACCGCTATCTGCCGGCCGGTTCCGACGCCGGGGTGGGCGGCGACTGGTACGACGTCATCCCGCTGTCCGGCGCGAGGGTGGCCCTCGTGGTGGGTGACGTGGTCGGTCACGGCATTCGCGCCGCCGCCACCATGGGCCGGCTGCGGACCGCCGTACGCACCCTCGCCGACATCGATCTGCCGCCCGACGAGCTCCTCACCCACCTCGACGACGTCGTCATGCGCCTGTTCACCGAAGCGTGCTCGGACCCGGATGCCGACCCCGACGCCGACGTCGGCGGAGACATCGGTGCCACGTGTCTGTACGCCGTCTACGACCCCGTCACCCGACGCTGCACCCTGGCCCGCGCGGGGCACGTCCCGCCGGCCGTGGTGGTCCGGGACGGCAGGGCGGAGCTACTGGACCTGCCGTCCGGCCCGCCGCTCGGCCTGGGCGGGCTGCCGTTCGAGACGGTGGAGGTCGACCTGCCCGAGGGCAGCCTGATCGCCCTGTGCACCGACGGCCTGATCGAGGCGCGCGCACCTGAGGGCGGCGCGCGTGTTCCTGACGGTGAGCCTCCCTCCCCCGACGGCGACGGGCGTACTCCCGTCGTCACCACGCGCATGCCCGACATCGACGCCGGCCTCGCGACGCTGCGGCAGGTCCTCGCCCGGCCGGCCTCCTCCCTGGAAGAGGCCTGTGACAACGTGCTGCAGGCCCTGCTGCCCTCCCGGCCGGACGACGACGTCGCCCTGCTCCTCGCCCGCACCAGGGCGCTCGGGGCCGACCGGGTCGTCACCTGGGAGTTGGAGTCGGACCCGGCGGTCGTCGCCCGGGCCCGTGCGGACGTCTCCCGGCAACTGACCGACTGGGGCCTGGAGGAACATGCCTTCGTCGCGGAGCTGGTGGTCAGCGAACTGGTCACCAACGCCATCCGCTACGGCCGTTCCCCGATCAGCCTGCGCCTCATCCATGACCGCTCCCTCCTGTGCGAGGTCTCCGACGCGAGCAGCACCACCCCGCACCTGCGCCGGGCCAGGGTCCTCGACGAGGGCGGGCGCGGCCTGCTGCTGGTCGCCCAGCTCGCCGGGCAGTGGGGTACCCGTCACGCCCGGCGCGGCAAGACGGTCTGGGCCGAACTGAACGAGTCCACCGAGTTCCCGGCCCTCGCCTTCGAGTAGCACCCGGAGTGTCCAGGCAGCGGCATTCGGTCATTCGGTGCCGGGTTGGACGATCTTGAAGAAGAGGCGGGCACCGGCCCGTTGCGCGGACTGCCGTAGCCGTACCGGGAGCGGTCGGGACGGGGCCGGCGCGGGGGCGACCTGGGCCAGGCGGGGGAAGAGCGCCTCGGCGTTGGTGCGGTTGACCGCCGCGAGGGTGCCGGGGTCGACGCCGGCGTCGAGCCCGTTGGCGAAGTACTGCCCCGCCGCGGCCGGCGCGAACGGCCAGTCGCTGCCGAACAGGACGTGCCCAGGGCGGGCGAAGGCCAGCAGCGTGGGCAGGGCGGCCGGGCTGGAGGACAGCGCGGTGTCGAAGTAGAAGCCCCGGAAGTCCTCCAGGATGTCGCGCGGACTGCGCCCGATGTCGGCGGCGAGGGCGACGGCCATGCGGTGGGAGGCGTACGGCAGGAATCCGCCGCCGTGGCTGAGGACGAACCGGATGTTCGGGTAGCGGCGCGGGACGCCGCCTCGGACGAGCAGATAGGCGGCGCGGGTGGTGTCGAGGAGGAAGTCCGCGGCGAACGGCGGGATGCCCTCGACGGCGGGCGCCGGGAGGTCGGCCGGATGGACGAAGACGACGGCACCGTGCTCGTCGAGGACCCGCCACAGGGCGTCCTGCCCCTCGGCGCCCAGGTAGACGCCCTGGTTGTTGGCGAGCAGGGTGACTCCGTCCGCCCCCAGCTCCGTCAGCGCCCGCTCGGCCTCCCGCGCCGACGCGGCGACGTCGGGCATGGGCAGCGTGGCGAACCAGCCGAAGCGGGCCGGGTGTTCGGCGGACAGGGCGGCGGAGGAGTCGTTGAGCCGCCTGGCCAGGTCGGCGGCCTCGCCCGGATCGCCGAGGAAGCCGGTGCCGGGGGTGGAGACGGACAGGATCGCCGTCTCGGTGCCCAGCAGGTCCATCGCCTCCAGAGCCGCCTCGGGGCTCCAGCCGGGCAGCGCGCGACCGCCCGCCTCGACGATGCCGGCCTCGGCGAGGGCGTCGCGGTAGAGGGACGGGACGAGGTGCTGATGGACGTCGATCCGGCGGGGTGCGGTGGTCATGGGTGCGGCCCTTCGGCGTTCTCGGGGGAGTGGGCGTACGACGGTCTCGGTCTCGGTGTCGGCTGCAGCAGCCGTCCGGCCTCCTCGCGCTGGACGTAGGTGAGGCTCATGCCGTGCTCCCTGTCTCCGCTGCGCGGACGGCGGCCTCGTACACGAGCCGCGCGTGCAGCTCGAACATCGCCATCAGGTCGACGCGGTCGCCGCCGATCTCGCGGTGCACGAACAGGCCGTCGGCGCCCGCCATGGCGTAGGTGGTCAGCGTCCGGACGACGTCCTCGTCCAGGGACGGGAACAGGGCGCGGATCATGTCCGTGATCCGCTGCCGGGAGATGTCGCGGACCTGGAGGAACACGGCCCGCCCCCGCGGCTCGGCCGGGCGTCGCTCCAGGGCCAGCATCAGGCCCAGACGCAGGAAGTCCGGCGCCTCGACCAGCGACCTCGCCACGTTCGCCGCCATCGCCGTCACCCGCTCCAGCGGGCTGCCGGTCTCCTCGCCGGGCAGCTCGACGGCCGTCAGCCAGGTCGCGAAGCTGCGCTCGATGACCGCGGCGATCAGGTCGTCCTTGCCCTCGAAGTGCCAGTAGATCGAGCTCGCGGGCAGTCCGCACTTGGCGCTGACCGCGGCGATCGACGTGCCCTCGTAGCCGCGTTCACCCGCGATCTCGACGGCGGCGTCGAGGATGCGCTGCCGCGACTCCACGCCGTTCGCACGCTTTCTGCGCACCGTCCGTGGCCTGGTCATGGGCGCTGGCCTTCCTGTCGTAAGGGCACTTGACCGCCCCGGACACCGAGCTTACCGTAGCGTCCATTCCAATTGGAGTGAGCGCTACAACAAAGCGCCGTGAAGAGCCGCAAAGAGCCGTGAAGAGCCGCTACAGGGACGACAGTGAGGTGGCCTGATGAGTGAGATCAGCGCCGGGAACAGGGCCGGGGCCGGAGCCGAGGACGGGGCCGGCGACGCCGAGTACGACGTGGCGGTGATCGGGTACGGGCCCACGGGGGTGACCGCCGCGAACCTGCTGGGCGCGGCGGGCCTCAGGGTCGTCGTGCTGGAGCGCGACGCCGAGATCTTCTCCCGGGCCAGGGCGATCTCCACCGACGAGGAGGTCATCCGGATCTGGCAGCGGACCGGCCTCGCCGACCGGCTGAAGCTGGACATGCTGGCCGACCGGCCGCTCGACTTCGTCGACGCGCGCGGCCGCGCCTTCCTCAGCGCGCACCCCACGCCGCGCGGCCACGGCCACCCGCCGCAGATGTTCCTCTACCAGCCCGCGCTGGAGCAGGTCCTGCGCGACGGCGTCGACCGCTATCCGAACGTGGAGGTGTGGCTGCGACACGAGTGCCTGCGGCTGCGCCAGTCCGCCGACGGGTCCGGCGTGGAACTCACGGTGGTGGGGACGGCAGACGACTCCGTACGACGGTTGCGCGCCCGCTACGTCATCGCGGCCGACGGCGGCTCCAGCCTCACCCGCGCACAGCTCAACGTGGGCTACGAGGGACGGACGTACGAGGACCGCTGGGTCGTCATCGACACCAGGATCCTGAAACCCTGGCCCGACCACGACCGGCTGCGCTTCCGCTGCGACCCGGCCCGCCCGGCGGTGGACTGCCCGACACCGCTCGGCCACCACCGCTGGGAGTTCCCGATCCTGCCCGGCGACGACGAGCGGTATCTGACCTCCGACGACGCGATCCACGCGATGGTGTCGGGGTACGGGATCGGCCGGGACCAGATCGAGATCCTGCGCGCCACCGTCTACAGCCACCACGTCCGCTTCGCCGCCCGCTTCCGGGTGGGCCGGGTCTTCCTCGCCGGTGATGCCGCGCACGCGATGCCGCCGTGGATCGGCCAGGGCATGGCCGCCGGAGTGCGCGACGTGGCGAACCTGTGCTGGAAGCTCGACGCCGTGCTGCGCGGGGAACTGCCCGAGTCAGTGCTCGACAGCTACGAGGCGGAGCGCAAACCGCACGTCAAGGAGGTCACCAGGCGGGCGGTGTTCGTCGGCCGGATCATCACCGAAAGGCGGCTCGCGGTCACCCGCGTCCGCGACTCCGTGCTCCCGCACCTGAACCGGATACCGGGCCTCGGCGGCTGGCTCCAGGACTCCAACTGGATCCCCGTCGCCCACTATGCCGACGGCTTCCAGGCCCGCCCCGGCACCAAGGCCTCCGGCACCTCCCGTACCCGTGCCTCCCGCCGTACCCGTGCCTCCCGCACCACGGCCCCCGGCCACCAGATCCCCCAGCCCTGGGTCACCGGCCCCGACGGCACCCGGGTCCGCCTGGACGACGTGCTCGCCGGGCGCTGGCTGCTCCTGCACGGCCCGCTGCCGGCCCCGCAGCCCGCGTGGGAGCGCTGCGGTGTCCCCTCGCTGACCGTCCTGCCGGCCGGCTCACGTCCGGCCGAGGGCGCGGTCGTCGACTGCGACGGAGTGCTGCGGGCCTGGATGACCCGCCACCGCGCCGCCACCCTCGCCCTGCGCCCTGACGCCTACGTCTACGCCGCCGCCCCTTCCGGCGCCCAACTCCCGCCGCCTCCTGCCGGGTTCACGCCGGCCCCGCGTGCGACCACCCCGACCACCGCCCAAGGAGCGTCATGAGCACCCACACCTCACCGCCGCCGATGCAGGAGTCGCTGCTCGACGTCCTAGGCAGGAAGATCTTCGTCGCGGAGACCGGCGACGGCCCGCCCGTCCTGCTGCTGCACGGCGGCGGCCCCGGCGCCTCCGGTGTCTCCAACTACACCCGGAACATCGCCGAGTTGGCCAAGGACCACCGGGTCATCGTCCCCGACCTGCCCGGCTACGGCCGCAGCACCAAGGGCGTGGACGGCACGGACCCGTTCGGCGACCTCGCCGCCGGCATCCGCGGACTCCTCGACGAACTCGGCCTGGACAAGGCCCACCTGGTCGGCAACTCCTACGGCGGCGCCTGCGCCCTGCGCCTCGCCCTGGACACCCCCGACCGGGTCGACCGCATGGTCCTGATGGGCCCCGGCGGTATCGGCACCACCCGCGCGCTGCCCACCCCGGGCCTCAGCAGCCTCCTCAACTACTACTCCGGCGACGGCCCTTCGCGCCCGAAGCTGGAGAAGTTCATCCGCACCCACCTCGTCTTCAACGCCGCCGACGTCCCCGACTCGGTGATCGACGCCCGCTACGAGGCGAGCATCGACCCGGAGGTGATCGCGGCCCCGCCGCTGCGCCGCCCGTCCGGCCCGGACGCGTTGCGCACGCTGTGGCGGATGGACTTCACCCGCGACGCCCGCCTCGCCCGCCTGCCCGTGCCGACCCTGGTTCTGTGGGGCGCGGCCGACAAGGTCAACCGCCCGTCCGGCGGCCGGATGCTGGCCGACCGCATGCCCAACTGCGACCTGTACGAGGTCGCGGGCACCGGGCACTGGGTGCAGTTCGAGCGCGCCGGGCTGTTCAACAGGATCTGCGCCGACTTCCTGGCGGGCCGCCGATGACCCCGTACGGCGACATCCGCGACAGCCCCGGTGCCCCGTCGGTCTTCGGCTCGGTCCACCTCGGTTACATCGTCATCGAGACGGAGAAGTTCACCGACTGGCGCCGCTTCGGCACCGACGCGATCGGCATGCACCACGACGACCTGGACACGGGCCTGATGCGCTTCCGCCTCGACGGCCAGGAGTGCCGTTTCCTGCTGCGGCGCGGACCGGCCGAGGACGTCGTAGCCACCGGCTGGCACCTCGACGACCACACCACGTTCGAGCAGATCGAGGCCCGCGTGCGCGCCCACGGGGTGCCGTGCGTCGAGGGCACCGCCGAGGAGGCGAGGATCCGCGGCGTCGAACGGCTGCTGCGCTTCCCCGGCCCCAAGGGCATCACCCAGGAGATCTACACCACCCCGGTCATCTCCCCGCGGCCCCTGAAGATGCTGGCGTCCGGCTGGGTCACCGGCGACTCGGGCATGGGCCACGTCGCCATCACCTCCGCCCAACCGGCCCTGATGCGGGGCTACTTCAACACCGTCTTCGACGCCCGCCTCACCGACTACATCGACGAGACGATCAGCGGCGTCAAGCTCAAGATCCGCTTCCTGCGCGTCAACGAACGCCACCACTCCATCGCCGTCGCCGCCGTCCGGGGCCTGCCCATCGACCCCGTCCGTACCCGCGTCCAGCACCTCAACATTCAGGCCGCCACCCTCGACGACGTCGCCCGCAGCTACGAGCGCGTCCACGAACTCGGCTTCGACATGGCCCTGTCCGTCGGCCGGCACACCAACGACAAGGAGCTCTCGTACTACGCCCGTACCCCCTCGGGCTTCGAATGGGAGGTCGGCTGGAACCCCGTCGTCATCGACGAGTCCACCTGGCAGCCCAGCACCCACCAGGGCATCAGCATCTGGGGCCACACTCCGGTCGGCCGGACCATCGTCGACAAACTCGACCAGTTCCGCCTCGGCGCCCGCTCCCTCGCCCGCCCCGAACGGACGGTCCCCGCCCTCAGCGGCGCAGGCATCCCCGACGACTGACGACCCGCAAGACGCAACACAACGGGCCCGTCCGCGCACTGCGCGGACGGGCCCGTGATACCGAGCGCTGGGCAGGCCTTGCACCTGCATCTCCCCGCAGGAAGCGGGACGTCTTTCCTTGGACCACCAACGCAACACCAGCCACCCGAACTTGCGGCGACCAGCTCAGGACCAACCTTAACCCACTCGGCCCCGTCTCCCTGTACGGCTCCCCGCGTCCGGTCCCGGAGAGATCCCGGACTTTGTCGCCGCACCCCTTTCGGACCTGCATCAGTGCCAAGCCCAGGCAGTGCACGACCTGCCCTGCGCGGCCCGCCACCTTCTTCCCGCTGTCCATGGGGACTGCGAGTCGACGATCGCCGCCGTCGGCGCGCGGCTGCGAGCGTACACTTCTGGGCAAATCATCGTTTTGTCTATTTTGACCGCCTCGGGAGGGCGCGCGGGCGGTTCACGTAGGCGCCAGGAGGAACATTTCTCGATGACCCGGCCCGATGACCCGCGTACCGCGGCGGCCCGGATGTTCGCCGAGGCCGGCGCGTTCGGCGAGCTTCTGGCCGGGATCGAGTGGGCGGCGACGCCGCTCGGGCCCCCCGAGTCCTGGCCGGGGCCCCTGGTGGACACCCTGCGCCTCATGCTCACCTCCGAGCACGGGATGGCTCTGTACTGGGGCGCCGAATTCGCCACCCTGTACAACCTGGGCTCCTCACCCATAGTCGGCGCCAAACACCCCTGGGCACTCGGCAAGCCGTACAAGGATGTGTTCCCCGAGGTCTGGGTCCACCCCGTGAGCTCCCACTTCCACTATGTGACCGACACCCGCAAGTCCCTGCTGATCCCCGATGAGCCGCTCATCATGGAGCGCCACGGCTTTCCGGAACAGTGCTACTTCGACTCCTCCTTCCAGCCCGTGCTGCTGGACGACGGCACCTCCGGCGGCGTGCTGCAGATCATCACCGAGACCACCGGCCGGGTACTGGGCGAGCGCCGGCTGCGCCTGCTGAGCGAGACCGGCGCCCGCACCGCCGGGCTGCTCACCCCGGGCGAGGTCGCCCGCGTAGTCGCGGAGGTGCTGGGCTCCTATCCCGAGGAGATCCCGTTCCTGGGCCTCTACCTGGCCTCCGAGCCGGGGATGCTGCGGCCGGCGGCCTCCGCCGGGCTCCGGCCCGCGCCCGAGGCCGTGTCCCTGAGTACGGCCGACGGGGCGGAGGTCGCGGCCCGGCTGGCACATGTGGTCGCCGACGGCGCCCCTGCCACGCTGCCGGCCACGGCGTTCACCGGCGGCAACACGGCCGGGCAGCACGCCGCGGCCTCCCGGCTCCCGGTCGAGCAGGCACTGGCGCTGCCGCTGGACTGTGCGGGTCAGGTGGGAGGCGTCCTGGTGGTGGGCGTCAACCCCTGCTTCCCGCCGGCCGGGGCCTACCGGGACTTTCTGGAGGTGCTCGCCTCCGCCGTGGCCGGGGCGCTGACGGCCGCACTCGCCCACGACGAGCAGCGGCGGCGGGCGGAAGCGCTGGCCGAGCTGGACCGGGCCAAGACCATCTTCTTCGCCAACGTCAGCCATGAGTTGCGCACCCCGCTCACCCTGCTCCTGGGCCCGCTCCAGCAGGCCCTGGCCGACGAGGACCGGCCCGAGCGGCACGAGCGGCTGGAGCTGGCCGAACGCGGCGCCCTGCGCCTGCTGAAGCAGGTCAACACCCTCCTGGAAGTCGCCAGAGCCGAGGCCGGGCAGCTACGCCCGGCCCTTGAGCCGGTCGACCTCGCCGGTGCCACGGCCGAGCTGGCCGGGGTGTTCCGCTCCGCCTTCGAGGCGGCCGGGCTGACGCTGGAGGTGGACTGCCCGGCGCTGTCCAGGCCGGTGTCCCTGGACCGGGAGATGTGGGAGAAGATCATCCTCAACCTGCTCAGCAACGCCCTGAAGTTCACCTTCACCGGCGGCGCCCGGGTGCGGGTGGCCGCGGTCGGCGACCTCGCCCGGCTGACCGTGACCGACACCGGCACCGGCATACCCCCCGACGAGCTGCCGCGTCTGTTCGAGCGCTTCCACCGCGTCCGCGGCGCCCGCTCCCGCTCCCACGAGGGCAGCGGCCTCGGCCTGGTGCTGGTGAAGGACCTGGTGGAAGCGCACGGCGGCACCGTCGGCGTGGACAGCCGGCTCGGCCAGGGCACCGACGTCACCGTGGACCTCCCCTTCGCCGCCGCCCACCGGCCCCGTCCGGACCCGCCCGCGGCCGGCGCCGGATCCCCCGGGGAAACCGGGGAAACCCCCACGGAAGACGGAGGCGGCCGGTCCGGCCGCGCCGCGGCCTATGTGGACGAGGCGCTGGGCTGGCTGGCGGCTGACCCCGTCCCCGCCGCGGCGACCTCCGCGGCACGCCCCCCGAGCGCCTCCGCGACCCACGATGCCCCGCACGGCCGCCCCGGTCCGCACGAAACCGAACGCCCCCACCCGGCCCGCCTGCTGGTCGTCGACGACAACGCCGACATGCGCGCCTACCTCACCCAGCTCCTGCAGCCCGACTACGACGTGCTGCTCGCCGCCGACGGCCGGGCCGCCCTGGAGATCGCCCTGGCCCAGCCGGTGGAGCTGGTGCTGAGCGACGTGATGATGCCCCGCATGGACGGCTTCGAGCTGGTCCGGGCGCTGCGTGCGGACCCGCGCACCGCCCGCCTGCCCATCGTCCTGCTCACCGCTCGCGCCGGCGAGGAGGAATCCGTGCAGGGCCGGGAGGCCGGAGCCGACGACTACCTGGCCAAACCCTTCTCCGCGCGCCAGCTGTTGGCGCGCGTCCGCGCCGGGTTGGAGCTGTCCCGGCTGCGCGAACAGGCCTTGACCGACACCCGCAACCAACTGGCCGTGCTGGACTCACTGGCCGAGGCGGGCCTGCGCCTGTCCGCCACCCTCGACCCGGACCAGATCCTGCGGACCGCCGGCCAGATCCTGCTGCCCGACTTCGCCGACCAGATCAGCATCCACCCCACCACCGCAAGACCCGCCCCGGCGCAGTCGCCCCCGGTATACAGCGCCGGCACCCCCCTTCTTGCCCGGGAGGCCCTGGCCACCGCCGCCACCCACGCGATCAACGGCACCGCCCCGGCCCCGGCCGGCCCGCACCCGCCCGCTGCCGTACTGGCCCTGCCGCTGCAGGCCCACGACCAGACACTGGGGGCCCTGGTACTGGTCCGGCACACCGACTACTCCGCGGTCGAACACAAGTATCTGGAGAACGTCGCCCACCGTCTGGCCCTGGCCTACGACAACGCCACCCGGTACCACAACGAGCGCCGCCTCGCCCTGACCTTGCAGCGTGCCCTGCTGCCCCACCGCCTGCCCGAGGTGCCTGGGGTGCGCCTGGCCACCCACTACCGGGCCAGCAACCGCGGCGCCGAGGTCGGCGGCGACTGGTACGACGTGCTCGCCCTGCCCGACGGCGGGGTGGGGCTGGCCATCGGAGACGTCATGGGCCACGACGTCGAAGCCGCCATCGTGATGGGTCAACTCCGCTCCTCCCTGCACAGCCTCGCGATGGAGGGCGCCGGCCCGGCCCAGGTGCTGGCCAGGCTGGACGCCTACCTGCAGTCGCTCGCCACCGAACGCTTCGCCACCTGCCTGTACGCGGTCTACGACCCACACCGCCACCGCCTGCGCTACGCCGCCGGCGGGCACCTGCCGCCCCTGCTGATAGCCACCGACACCGCCTATCTGGAGCTGCCCCCGGCGTTGCCGCTGGGACTGGGCAGCACCCCCGTCGACCGCGAGGTGGCGTTCCCGCCCGGCACCAGCCTGCTGCTGTACACCGACGGCCTGGTGGAAAACCGGGCGCTGTCCCTGGACGACTGCCTGGAGACCCTGCGCCAGGCCTGCGGCACGCTGCCCGCCGCCGCCCGCACCGATCCCCAACAGATCACCGAACGAGCCCTGGAGCTGCTGAACACCCCCGACCGGGTCGACGACGACACCGCCCTCTTGGCCGCCACCGCCGAACCATCGCGTCGAACCGGCGCCCCGCAGGCCCAAAGTCCCGGAGAAGTCCCACGGTTGCCGCCGCCCCCGTCTCTGACCCGCTGAGGAGCAGGCCGGACGGGATGCGGCGGCATGCGCGTATCAGATGTCCCGGAAGATCTCGATCTGCGCCCCGATGGAGTTCAGGCGCTCGGCAAGGTCCTCGTAACCCCGGTTGATGACATACACGTTCCGCAGCACGGACGTGCCCTCCGCCGCCATCATCGCCAGCAGGACGACCACGGCGGGGCGCAGGGCGGGCGGGCACATCATCTCGGCGGCGCGCCAGCGGGTCGGGCCCTCCACCAGGACGCGGTGCGGGTCGAGGAGTTGGAGGCGGCCGCCGAGGCGGTTGAGGTCCGTGAGGTAGATCGCGCGGTTGTCGTAGACCCAGTCGTGGATCAGGGTCTTGCCCGACGCGACGGCGGCGATGGCCGCGAAGAACGGGACGTTGTCGATGTTCAGGCCCGGGAACGGCATCGGGTGGATCTTGTCGATCGGCGCCTCCAGCTTGGAGGGCCGGACGGTGAGGTCCACCAGCCGGGTGCGGCCGTTGTCGGCGAAGTACTCGGGCGTGCGGTCGTGGTCGAGGCCCATCTCCTCCAGGACCGCCAGCTCGATCTCCAGGAACTCGATGGGCACGCGACACACCGTCAGTTCCGACTCCGTCACCACCGCCGCGGCCAGCAGGCTCATCGCCTCGACCGGGTCCTCGGAGGGGGAGTAGTCCACGTCCACGTCGATGGTCGGCACACCGTGCACCGTGAGGGTCGTCGTGCCGACGCCCTCGACGCGGACGCCGAGCGCCTCCAGGAAGAAACAGAGGTCCTGGACCATGTAGTTGGAGGACGCGTTGCGGATGACCGTGACGCCTTCGTGGCGTGCGGCGGCCAGCAGTGCGTTCTCGGTCACGGTGTCGCCGCGCTCGGTCAGCACGATCGGCCGGTCGGGACGTACGCCGCGGTCCACCACGGCGTGGTACTGGCCCTCGGTCGCCGCGACGTCCAGACCGAACCGGCGCAGCGCGATCATGTGCGGCTCGATGGTCCGCGTGCCGAGGTCGCAGCCGCCGGCGTAGGGCAGCTTGAAGTGGTCCATGCGGTGCAGCAGCGGGCCGAGGAACATGATGATGGAGCGGGTGCGTACGGCGGCCTCCGCGTCGATCGCCCCCATGTCCAGCTCGGCCGGCGGCACGATCTCCAGGTCGACGCCGTCGTTGATCCAACGGGTGCGCACGCCGATGGAGTTGAGCACCTCCAGCAGGCGGTACACCTCCTCGATCCGGGCGACCCGGCGCAGCACTGTGCGCCCCTTGTTGAGCAGCGAGGCGCACAGCAGGGCCACGCAGGCGTTCTTGCTGGTCTTGACGTCGATCGAACCGGACAGTCGACGTCCGCCGACGACCCTCAGATGCATCGGACCGGCGTACCCCAGCGACACGATCTCGCTGTCCAGGGCTTCACCGATTCGGGCGATCATCTCAAGGCTGATGTTCTGGTTGCCGCGCTCGATGCGATTGACGGCGCTCTGGGAGGTGCCGAGCGCCTCGGCCAGCTGCGCCTGTGTCCAGCCCCGGTGTTGCCGGGCGTCACGGATGAGCCTGCCGATGCGTACGAGGTAATCGTCTGCCATGAGCTTGAGGCTATCTCAGATATGAGATGGCACATCCTAGGGGGTCCATTCGGGTGACGGCTCGTCAACGCCGCCTGGCGGTACGGGTACGACGCCACCCGAAAGGTCCGGGCAAATCAACCGATGTCGTATGACGTCCGATGCATGGCATGTCGGAAAGTCGGAAGGGTCCGGTTCGACGCGCGCGGCGTCGAACCGGACCCTCCCGCGGTCCGTCCTCTGGTGGCCCGGTGGCCGTCAGTCCGTGCCCGCCTCCATCGCGGCGCGGTCCAGGGCCGCGTCCTCCTCGGAGACCTCGCCGCGCGAGGCGATCGCCTCGGCGCCGCCCTCGGGCAGCTCCGGCATCGTGCCGATCAGGCCGGTCGCGGCGGCCTGGGAGGCGCCGACGGTCGGGCTGCCGGTGCCGATCAGGCCGAGGCCGACGTACTGCTCCAGCTTGGCGCGGGAGTCGGCGATGTCGAGGTTGCGCATGGTGAGCTGGCCGATCCGGTCCACCGGGCCGAAGGCCGAGTCCTCGGTGCGCTCCATGGACAGCTTGTCCGGGTGGTAGCTGAACGCCGGGCCGGTCGTGTCGAGGACCGAGTAGTCCTCGCCGCGCCGCAGCCGGAGCGTCACCTCGCCGGTGACGGCCGCGCCGACCCACCGCTGGAGCGACTCGCGGATCATCAGCGCCTGCGGGTCCAGCCAGCGGCCCTCGTACATGAGGCGGCCGAGACGCCGGCCCTCGTTGTGGTACTGGGCGAGGGTGTCCTCGTTGTGGATCGCGTTGACGAGACGCTCGTACGCAGCGTGCAGCAGCGCCATGCCCGGCGCCTCGTAGATGCCGCGGCTCTTGGCCTCGATGATCCGGTTCTCGATCTGGTCCGACATGCCGAGGCCGTGCCGGCCGCCGACGGCGTTGGCCTCCATCACCAGGTCGACGGGGGAGGCGAACTCCTTGCCGTTGACGGTGACCGGGCGGCCCTGCTCGAAACCGATCGTCACGTCCTCGGCGGCGATCTCGATGGACGGGTCCCAGAACTTCACGCCCATGATGGGCTCGACGGTCTCGACGCCGGTGTCCAGGTGCTCCAGCGTCTTGGCCTCGTGGGTGGCGCCCCAGATGTTGGCGTCCGTGGAGTACGCCTTCTCCGTCGAGTCCCGGTAGGGCAGGTCGTGGGCGACCAGCCACTCCGACATCTCCTTGCGGCCGCCGAGCTCGGTCACGAAGTCCGCGTCCAGCCAGGGCTTGTAGATCCGCAGGTTCGGGTTGGCGAGCAGGCCGTAGCGGTAGAACCGCTCGATGTCGTTGCCCTTGAAGGTCGAGCCGTCGCCCCAGATCTGGACGTTGTCCTCGAGCATCGCGCGCACCAGCAGCGTGCCGGTGACGGCACGGCCCAGCGGCGTGGTGTTGAAGTACGCCCGCCCGCCGGAGCGGATGTGGAACGCCCCGCACGTCAGCGCGGCCAGGCCCTCCTCGACGAGGGCGGCACGGCAGTCGACCAGGCGCGCGACCTCGGCGCCGTAGGCCTTGGCGCGGCCGGGCACCGAGGCGATGTCGGGCTCGTCGTACTGGCCGATGTCAGCGGTGTAGGTGCACGGGACGGCGCCCTTGTCGCGCATCCAGGCGACCGCGACCGAGGTGTCGAGACCGCCCGAGAAGGCGATGCCGACGCGCTCGCCGGTGGGCAGGGAGGTGAGGACCTTGGACATAGGAAGAGTATGCATCATGTCGCATGGTCATGCAAAGCCCTTGCATGAAGGTGCGAGAAGTCCGCGGGAGTGCGGGAAAGGGCAGGCCCGGGCGGGCGTGATGGGGTCGATCGGGTGCGGCGGCGCGGCCGGGTGTGCGGAACGCCACTGTCGAAAGGCGCGCGGCAAGGAGGCCGGGCATGACCATCCCGGCCCCATGTACTAGAGTTATCTCGACATCGAGATATCTGCCGGGGCGCACCGCAGCCGCACGTCATCGCCGGTCTGGCGGTAAGGCTTACCTAACTTAGCCTTACCTTAGCGGATCGGCCAAGATGCCATGGCGGCAGGATCGTGGTGAGTACGCGCACATCAATGAAGGAGACTGTCGTGTCGGCGAACAGCTTCGACGCCCGCAGCACGCTGCAGGTGGGCGACGAGTCGTACGAGATCTTCCGGCTGGACAAGGTCGAGGGCGCCGCGCGCCTCCCCTACAGCCTGAAGGTGCTGCTGGAGAACCTCCTCCGCACCGAGGACGGCGCGAACATCACCGCCGACCACATCCGCGCCCTCGGCGGCTGGGACTCCCAGGCCCAGCCGTCGCAGGAGATCCAGTTCACGCCGGCCCGCGTGATCATGCAGGACTTCACCGGTGTCCCGTGTGTCGTGGACCTCGCGACCATGCGTGAGGCCGTCAAGGAGCTCGGCGGCGACCCGGCGAAGGTCAACCCGCTCTCCCCGGCCGAGCTGGTCATCGACCACTCCGTCATCGCCGACAAGTTCGGTACGAATGACGCCTTCGCGCAGAACGTGGAGCTGGAGTACGGCCGCAACAAGGAGCGCTACCAGTTCCTGCGCTGGGGCCAGACCGCGTTCGACGACTTCAAGGTCGTCCCGCCCGGCACCGGCATCGTCCACCAGGTGAACATCGAGCACCTGGCGCGCACGGTCATGGTCCGTAACGGCCAGGCCTACCCCGACACCCTCGTCGGCACCGACTCGCACACCACCATGGTCAACGGCCTCGGTGTCCTCGGCTGGGGCGTCGGCGGCATCGAGGCCGAGGCCGCGATGCTCGGCCAGCCGGTCTCCATGCTCATCCCGCGCGTCGTCGGCTTCAAGCTGACCGGTGAGCTCAAGCCCGGCACCACCGCCACCGACCTCGTGCTGACCATCACCGAGATGCTCCGCAAGCACGGCGTCGTCGGCAAGTTCGTCGAGTTCTACGGCGAGGGTGTGGCCGCCACCTCCCTCGCGAACCGCGCCACCATCGGCAACATGTCGCCGGAGTTCGGTTCCACCGCCGCGATCTTCCCGATCGACGACGAGACCATCAAGTACCTGAAGCTGACGGGCCGCGACGCCCAGCAGCTCGCGCTCGTCGAGGCGTACGCCAAGGAGCAGGGCCTCTGGCTGGACCCGGCCGCCGAGCCCGACTTCTCCGAGAAGCTCGAGCTGGACCTCTCCACGGTCGTCCCGTCGATCGCCGGTCCCAAGCGCCCGCAGGACCGCATCGTCCTCGCCAATGCCTCCCAGCAGTTCGCCCAGGACGTACGCAACTACGTCTCGGACGACTCCGAGGCCGGCAAGGAGTCCTTCCCGGCCTCCGACGCCCCGGCCGTCTCCAACGGCGTTCCGTCGAACCGGGTCACCGTGACCGCCCCCGACGGCTCGACGTACGAGATCGACCACGGCGCCGTCACCGTCGCCGCGATCACCTCCTGCACCAACACCTCGAACCCGTACGTGATGGTCGCCGCCGCGCTCGTCGCGAAGAAGGCCGTCGAGAAGGGCCTGACCCGCAAGCCGTGGGTCAAGACCACCCTCGCCCCGGGCTCCAAGGTCGTCACCGACTACTTCGACAAGGCGGGGCTCACCCCCTACCTCGACAAGGTCGGCTTCAACCTGGTCGGCTACGGCTGCACCACCTGCATCGGCAACTCGGGCCCGCTGCCCGAGGAGGTCTCGAAGGCGGTCAACGACCACGACCTCGCCGTGACGTCCGTCCTCTCCGGCAACCGGAACTTCGAGGGCCGCATCAACCCCGACGTCAAGATGAACTACCTGGCGTCCCCGCCGCTGGTCGTCGCGTACGCCCTCGCGGGTTCGATGAAGGTGGACATCACCAAGGACGCGCTCGGCACCGACCAGGACGGCAAGCCGGTCTTCCTCGAGGACATCTGGCCGACCGAGGCCGAGGTCAACGACGTCGTGGCGAACGCCATCGGCGAGGACATGTTCAACAAGTCCTACCAGGACGTCTTCGCGGGCGACGCCCAGTGGCAGGCCCTGCCGATCCCGACCGGCAACACCTTCGAGTGGGACGCCCAGTCGACGTACGTCCGCAAGCCCCCGTACTTCGAGGGCATGACGATGGAGACCACGCCGGTCTCGGACATCGCCGGCGCCCGCGTCCTGGCCAAGCTGGGCGACTCGGTCACCACCGACCACATCTCGCCCGCCGGTGCCATCAAGGCCGACACCCCGGCCGGCAAGTACCTCACCGAGCACGGTGTGGAGCGTCGTGACTTCAACTCCTACGGCTCGCGCCGAGGCAACCACGAGGTCATGATCCGCGGCACGTTCGCCAACATCCGCCTGCGCAACCAGATCGCGCCGGGCACCGAGGGCGGCTACACCCGCGACTTCACTCAGGCCGACGCGCCGGTGGGCTTCATCTACGACGCCTCGCAGAACTACCAGGCCGCCGGCATCCCGCTGGTCATCCTGGGCGGCAAGGAGTACGGCTCCGGCTCGTCCCGCGACTGGGCGGCCAAGGGCACGGCCCTCCTCGGCGTCAAGGCCGTCATCACCGAGTCGTACGAGCGCATCCACCGTTCGAACCTCATCGGCATGGGCGTCCTGCCGCTGCAGTTCCCGGCCGGCCAGACGGCCGACTCGCTCGGCCTGACCGGCGAGGAGACCTTCTCCATCGCGGGCGTCGAGGAGCTGAACAACGGCACCACCCCGAGCACGGTCAAGGTCACCACCGACACGGGCGTCGAGTTCGACGCGGTCGTCCGCATCGACACCCCCGGTGAGGCCGACTACTACCGCAACGGCGGCATCATGCAGTACGTGCTGCGCAGCCTGATCCGCGGTTAAGCGATCAAGTAGGCGGTAGCGCACGGCAGTTGAGGGCCGCATCCCCGATCAGCGGGGATGCGGCCCTCGTCGTTTTCGTCCCGTGACATCGGCAGAGCTCAGCCGGAACACAGGGTTCCCCCAGCGTGCCGGGACAGGATCGGGACATGACTGGCACTGCTGGGTTCCGAAACGGACGCGTCCGTGTGCTCACCGACGTGGTCGACGGGCCGGGCGCCGGCGCCGACGAGTCCGTGCGCGTCCTCGGCCACGCCATCCGCCCCGTGGAGGACGGCGGATGAGCGCCCGGCGTCGCCTGCGGCCCCTGCGCACGCGCCTGCTCGTCCTCATCGGCCTCGCGCTCGCCGCCGTGTGCGCGGCGATGGCGCTCACCACCGTGTTCGTCCAGCGCGCCTATCTGCTGGGCAACCTGGACGACCGGGTCGACAACGCCGCCGAGCGCAGCCTGGGCGGCGCGCGGCTCCACCCCGGGCCGGCGGACGACCTGAGCTTTCTCAGGGACAGCGGTCACCCGACCGGCATGCTCGCCGCCCGGCTCGACGACGGCGGCGACATCCTCGCCGCCGAGGTCGTGAGCGCGAACGCCCCGCCGCGCGCCCTCACCGACGCCCAGCGGACGGCCCTGGCGGGTGTCAGGACCGACGGCTCGACGCACACCGCCGCCGTCCCAGGGCTCGGCACCTACCGCGTCACCGTCGCCGAGAGCGACGGGCTGCGCGTGGTGACAGGGCTCCCGATGGACGACGTACAGCGCATGATCAGCGGCATGGTCGTGGTCGAGGCGGTCGTCGCGGTGGCCGTTCTCGCCGCGGCGGGCGGCCTGTGCGCCGTGGTCGTACGACGCCAGCTGCGCCCCCTCGGCAGGGTCGCCGCCACGGCCGCCGAGGTCGCGCGCGCACCGCTCGACCGGGGCGAGGTCACCGGCCTCACCCGGGTCCCGGCCCGGGACACCGACCCGGTCAGCGAGGCCGGCCAGGTCGGCGCCGCCCTCAACCGCATGATCGACCACGTCGAGTCCTCCCTCACCGCACGCCGGCGCACCGAGGAACGCATGCGCCGCTTCCTCGCCGACGCGAGCCACGAACTGCGCACCCCGCTCACCTCGATAGCCGGCTACGCGGAACTGATGAACCGCGGCACCGGCGGCATCGAGCCGGTCCTCGCCTGGCGCCGCGTCTTTGCGGAGTCGGCCCGCATGACGGACCTGGTGGAGGACCTGCTGCTCCTGGCCCGCCTGGACGAGGGACGGCCGTTGCAGTCCGCCGAGGTGGATGTGGCGGCGCTGGTCGCGGAGGCGGTGTGGGACGCGAGGGCCGCCGGGGGCGGCCAGGACTGGCAGCTCGAACTCCATCTGGACGACGCCCCGTCGGTCCTCGGGGACGAGGCCAGGCTGCGTCAGGTGGTGGCCCGACTGCTGGCCAACGCGCGGGTGCACACGCCGCCGGGCACAACGGTCGTCACCTCCGTCGAATCGACCTCCGACCGCTGCCTGATCCGCCTCCGGGACGACGGCCCCGGCATCCCACCCGCCCTCCTCCCGCAGGTCTTCGACCGCTTCACCCGTGGCGACACCTCCCGGACCCGTAGCGGCCCGCACGACGGCGGCTCCGGCCTCGGCCTCGCCGTCGTGGCGGCGATCGTGTCGGCGCACGGGGGCCGCATCGACGTCGAGAGCGAGCCCGGCCGGACCGAGTTCACCGTCGACCTGCCGGCTACGGCCGGAGACTATTCGGGTGACCGACGCGTGGACCTCATGTCCATGAACTCGCCGTGAAACAACGGAACTTGAGCCAACTGACGCACGACCCGGTTCCCGGACGGCTAACTTGGGCAAGCAGTTGTTGGGTCATCTGGCTTGCGGAAACTGTGTCAACGGCTCACCGGGCACCGTTGAGGCCAACTACTCGTGGACAGGAAAGCTTCCTGACAACAAGTCGGGCCGCCACCTCGTCTACATGGTCTGGCAGCGCTCGGACAGTCAGGAAACCTTCTACTCCTGCTCCGACATCGTCTTCGACGGCGGCAACGGCGAGGTCACCGGCATCAAGGAGCCCGGCAACCCGACCGACCCGGTGCCCGGCGCGTGCTCCGCGGCTCGCCGTACGACCGGCATTTGGTCCGGTGGCCACCAGTCCGAGGTGACCGTCACCAACACCGGCGACGTCCCGATGCTGGGCTGGATGGTCGACTGGACGCTCCCGGCCGGCCAGAAGGTCGAGAGCCTCTGGAGCGGCAACGCGACCTGCACCGGCCAGAACGTGATGGTCCACAACGCCGGCTGGAACGGCTCCCTGGATCCGGGGGAGAGCGCGACGTTCGGATACGTCGTCTCCGGATCCGGTGGCGACAGCGCGACCGCCTTGCCCTGTCGAGTGGGCTGAATCATCGCTCCGGGCGGACCCGGTGGGCGTGAGCCGCCGTCCACCGGGTCCGCGAGCCGGACGAGCCCGAGGGGGGGGAAGTGGGACCGTCCGGTTGGTGAGTGGCTTGTGCGAGTCGCGGTGCGACAACGTTGTCGAATGGTATGCACATGACTCTACCGCCTCAACGGACAACGATGTCAAGCCAGTTGGGCGCGAAGTGACCTCCGCCATCGCGGACGCCCGGCCGACGCGCTGCCCCCGTCCGGGTGATCACCCCGCGTGCCCGTCCATCGGAACGCGCTCTTCCGTGGTACCGGTGACGCACGCTACTGTCCCTGCGGCTTGTGCGACCTGTGGTGCGCGACCCGTCCGAAGGAGGAGGGGCCGCGTCATGCGTTTTTGTCCCAGACTGTCTCCCAGACCGAGTCGTACGGCCTTGCTGCTGGCCGCCGTTCTCGCGATCGGCGGCGCCACACCGGCCGTCGCGGCGTCCAGCGCGCCGCCGCCCGAACTCGTCGACGACCCCACCTCGTACGTCGACCCGCTCATCGGCACGAAGAACGGCGGCAACGTCTTCCCGGGCGCCGTCACCCCGTTCGGCATGCTCTCTTTCAGCCCCGAGAACACCCGTGGCGACGCGACCCGCACCGCCGCGCCCGGCGGTTATCACCACGACGCCACCCGCATCCGCGGCTTCAGCCTGACCCACATGTCCGGCACCGGCTGCGCGGGCGGCAGCGGTGACATCCCGTTCTTCCCGTACGCGGGTGAAGTCACCTCGTCGCCCGCGAGCGACACCAAGGACGCCGTCTACGCCTCCGACTTCAGCCACGCCGACGAGACCGCCGAGCCCGGCCGCTACCAGGTCCGCCTCGCGTCCGGCGTCACCGCCGACCTCACCGCGACCACCCGTACCGGCTCGGCGCGCTTCACCTTCCCGTCCGACAAGCCCGCCTCGCTGCTCGTCCGCACCGCCAACTCCGAGGTGGGGTCCGCCGATTCGGCGGTCCGGATCGACCCCGACCAGCGCACGATCTCCGGGTCCGTCACCTCCGGGAACTTCTGCGGGTACCTCGACCCCGAGGGCCGACGCGCCTACTACACCGTCCACTTCACCGCCCGCTTCGACCGCGCCTTCAAGGCCACCGGCACCTGGCAGGACGACAGGCTGAACCCCGGCGCCATCTCCGCGAGCGGCGGCACGGGCGGGTTCGCGAACGGCGGACGCCCCGTCGCCGGCAAGGGCGCCGGCGGATACGTCGAGTTCGCGCCCGGCGCCGGACCGGTGAACGTCAAGGTCGGCATCTCGTACGTCAGCCAGGCCGGCGCCGAGGCCAACCTCGCCGCGGAGAACCCGCCGCACCGCTCCTTCGACGCCGTACGGGACGCCGCCCGCCGTGCCTGGCGTGAGCGTCTGTCCGCGATCCGGGTCGGCGGCGGCACCGACGCCGAGCGCACCACCTTCTACACCGCGCTCTACCACGCCCTCCTCCACCCGAACGTCATCAGCGACGCCGACCGCCGCTACCGAGGCCCCGACGGCGAGGTCCACACCGTCAGCCGCGGTCACCAGGCCCAGTACGGCACCTTCTCCGGCTGGGACGTCTACCGCGACCAGGTCCAGCTGCTCACCCTCCTCAACCCGCGCGTCGGCTCGGACATCGCCCAGTCGCTGTACGAGCTGGCGGAGCAGAACGGCGGCGTCTGGGACCGCTGGCTGCACGGTGCCGGCGGCACCCACGTCATGAACGGCGACCCCTCGCCCATCGCCCTGGCCGGCATCCGCGCCTTCGGTGGGACGGACTTCGACCTGCGCGGGGCACTGGCCTCGCTCGTCAAGGCGGCGACCGTACCCACGGACAAGGACCTGTCCCCGGCGGGAAAGCCCGTGCTCTCCGTCGGGCAACGCCCCTCCCTGGACAAGTACTTGAAGCAGCACTACATGCCGTCGGTGTCGAACGCGTGGGGAGGTGCCGCCGAGACGCTGGAGATGTCCGGCGCCGACTTCGCGCTCTCCCAACTCGCCACGGTGGCGGGGCGTAAGGACACGGCCGCCACCTTCGCGGACCGGGCCCAGTGGTGGCAGAACAACTTCAACATCGCCGCCACCCAGGCCGGCGGCTACATCGCCAACCGCAAGGCCGACGGCAGCTGGGTCACCAGCTTCACCCCGGCCACCGGCAACGGGTTCGTGGAGGGTACGGCGGCCCAGTACACGTGGATGGTCCAGCACAACCCGGCGGGACTCTTCGCCGCCATGGGCGGTCGTGACGCGGCCTTGAAGCGCCTCGACGCCTTCTTCCACGACGCCGACGGCACCTGGGCCTTTACCGGCAGCGGCGGCGAGAAGTCCGAGCTGGACAACGAGCCGTCCATCAACGTGCCCTACCTGTACGCCTACGCGGGTGCCCCGCACAAGACGCAGGAGACGGTCCGGGCGGCGATGCGCGAGCTGTGGTCCACCGGGCCCGGCGGCATCCCCGGCAATGACGACCTCGGCGCCATGTCGTCGTGGTACGTCTTCTCCGCGCTCGGCATGTACCCCCAGGTGCCCTCCCGTGCCGAACTGGTCCTCGCCTCACCGCTGTTCCCGCGCATCGAGATCGACCGGCCGGGCGGCGGCGACATCTCCGTGCGCGCGCAGGGCGCCGCCGACGACGCCCCGTACATCCGTTCCCTGAAGGTCAACGGTCTTACGAGCGACCGTCCTTGGCTCCCGTCCTCCTTCGTACGGGACGGCGGCCGGCTGGACTACACCCTGTCCGCCGCGCCCGACCCCGCCTGGGGAGCCTCCGAGGTGCCGCCGTCCTTCCGCGCGGGCGAGCAGCCGTACCAGATCGGCGTCGGCCCGACGACGGCGACCGTCGCGCCCGGCGGGAGTGCCAAGGTCGGTATCCGCGCCCTGTCGATGAGCGGGGGCCAGGGCCCCGAGGTGCGCTTCCGGGTCGACGTGCCCGACGGCATCACCGCCACGCCCGCCGAGGGCACGGTGACCGACGGCTCGCAGGAGATCACGCTGACCTCCGCCGAGGACACGACCCAGGGCTTCCACGCCGTCGAGGTCACCGTGACCTCGGGCGACACCTCGTACGCACAGCCCGTGGCCCTGACCGTCGCGGCCCCGGGCACCCTGCTGGCCGCCTACAACAACACCGGCATCTCCGACGACGCCGGCGACCACGACGAGGCCGACTACGACGGCGGCGGCTGGAGCTACTCCCGCCAGGCCCTCGCCGACGCCGGTCTGACGTCGGGCAAGCAGGGCACGGCGGGCGGCCTGACCTTCACCTGGCCCAGCTCGCCGAACGGTCGCCCGGACAACGTCTCGGCAGCCGGCCAGACGATTGAACTCGCCGCCCCTGCCGGCCAGTTGGCCTTCCTCGGCAGCGGCGTCAACGGCAACCAGCAGTCCAAGGCCACCGTCACCTACACCGACGGCACCGCCGACACGATCGACCTCGCCTTCACCGACTGGACCGTCGGTGGCGGCGCCGGCACCGTCCAGTACGGCAACGAAGTCGTCGCCAGGGCCGCGTACCGGAACGTCGCGGGCGCGGACCGGGATCCGGTCGACACGTACGTCTTCGCCACCAAGCCGTTCGCGGCGCCGGCGGGGAAGACGATCGCGCGTGTGAAGCTGCCGGACGACGGCGACCTGCACGTGTTCACGGTGGCCGTGGGCTGAGGCCCGAACGCGCCGGACGCGGTGACGGTCGTACAGCCGTCACCGCGTCCGATCGACTTGAGCCGTGGCCCAATGCCGCTGCTCAGGCGAGCAGTTCGACTTCCGACACCACCGCCTCACCGTCGAGCACCAGGCGGTACTTCCCGTACGTGCCCGGTGACCCCACGGAGAATGCCCGTGTCTGCCGGTCCCAGGTGAAGGGCTGCCCGGAGCGCTCGTCGAGGGTCTGCCAGGTGGTGCCGTCGTTCGAGCCCTGGAGCTTCCAGCCGGTCGGTGCCTTCGTGCGGTCCGACGGGGAGGTCAGGGTGTACTGCACGGCCTTGGCGGACTCGGACACCGGCAGATCCAGCGAGGTGACGCTCTCCTGGGTCGCCGAGGTGTTGTCGAACAGCGCCCCGACCCCCTTCAGCACGTCCGCCCGCGGTGTCGGCACCTTGTCGTCCTTGGTGATCGACACGGGCGCCGCGTTCTTGCCCGTACCCCACGAAGAGGGCCGCGGACCCATGTCGAACTCCAGGACCCCGCCCTTCGCGAGCAGCTTGTGGGGGAGCGAAGTCGACTTCCACGGAACGCCGTTGACCTTCAGGCCCTGGACGTACACATTGCGGGTGCTGTTCTTCGGCGCCTTGACGACCAGCTCACGGCCGTTCTCCAGATGGACCGTCGCCTTGGTGAACAACGGCGATCCGATGGCGTACTCGCCACTGCCCATCACCAGCGGATAGAAGCCGAGCGAGGAGAACAGGAACCAGGCCGACTGCTCGCCGTTGTCCTCGTCGCCGTGGTAGCCCTGCCCGATCTCGCTGCCCGTGTACAGCCGCGACAGCACCTCACGGATGCTCGACTGTGTCTTCCACGGCTGCCCGGCCGCGTCGTACATGTAGAGGGCGTGGTGGGCGACCTGGTTGGAGTGGCCGTACATGCCCATCCGTACGTCTCGCGCCTCCGTCATCTCGTGGATGACACCGGGGTACGAGCCGATGAAGTCGGGCGAGGCGGTCTCCGGGGTGTTGAGGTATTCGTCGAGCTTGTCCGCGAGCCCGGCGCGGCCGCCGTAGAGGTTGGCGAGGCCGCGGCTGTCCTGCGGGGCGGTGAAGGCGTAGCCGTAGCCGTTGGTCTCGGTGTAGTCGTAGCCCCACACGCGCGGGTCGTACTTGGACGACTCGACCCGCCAGTCGCCCTTGGCGTCGCGGCCCTGGAAGAACCCGGCCTTGGAGTCGAACAGGTTCACATAGTCCTGGGCGCGGTTGAGGAAGTACGCCGACTCCTCCTTGTAGCGCTTCTCGCCGGTCTCCTCATACAGCTTCCGGCCCATCTGCGCGATGCCGTAGTCGTTGAGGTAGCCCTCCAGCGCCCAGGACAGGCCCTCGTGGGTCTCGGTGCTGGTGTAGCCGAGGAAGGGCGAGGTCTCCATGCCCTTGCGGCCCACACCGGACGACGGGGGCACCACGGTCGCGTTCTTCACGGCCGCGTCGTAGGCCGACTTCGCGTCGAAGTCGACGCCCTTGACGTAGGCGTCGGCGAACGCGACGTCCGAGGAGGTGCCGGTCATCAGGTCCGCGTATCCGGGCGACGACCAGCGCGAGGTCCAGCCGCCGTCCTTGTACTGCTGCACGAACCCGTCGACCATCTCACCCGCCTGACTCGGGGTCAGGAAGGAGTACGCCGGCCAGGTCGTCCGGTACGTGTCCCAGAAGCCGTTGTTGATGTACACCTTGCCGTCGACGATCTTCGCGCCGGTGTGCGTCGGGGTGTCCTGACCCGTCATCGGCGAGAACGGAGAGGCGTACTGGTACTTCGAACCGACCTTCTCGAACCCGGAGTTGGGGTACAGGTACAGCCGGTACAGGCTGGAGTACAGCGTGGTCAGCTGGTCCGGCGTGGCGCCCTCCACCTCGACCTTGCCGAGCAGCTTGTCCCACTGGCGCTGGGCCCGGTTCTTCACCGTGTCGAAGGAGGTGCCGTCCGGGATCTCCTGGCGCAGGTTGTCCTTTGCCTGGTCGAGGCTGATGAGCGAGGTGGCGATCCGCAGCGTGACGGTCTTGTTCTCGGGCTTGAACCGCAGATAGCCCTTGACCCCGCTCGACGACCCCTCTTCCACCGGCGCGTCGAACACGCCGTACACGAACAGCCGGGTCGCCCCCGTCGACAGGCCCGACTTCACGTCGGAGTAGCCGGTGAACGTCCCGCTCTCCTTGTCGAGCGTCAGCCCCGCCTGGTCGGTGACGTTGTCGAACAGCACGCTCGCGTCGTCGCCGGGGTAGGTGAAGCGCATGACGGCCGCGTGGTCGGTCGGCGCCATCTCCGTCTTGAGACCGTTCTCGAACCGCACGCCGTAGTAGTACGGCCGCGCCGTCTCGTTCTCGTGCCGGAAGGCCAGCTGCCGTGCCTCACGGCCGAGGTCGGGCGTGCCGGACGCGACGGACGGCATCACCTGGAAGGTCTGCCGGTCGCCCATCCAGGGGCTGGGCTCATGGCTGGCGCTGAATGCCTGGATCGTCGGCAGGTTGTCGTCGTTGTTGGCGCGGGCATAGTCGTACAGCCAGCTCAGCGAACCCGCGTTGGTCACCGGCGTCCAGAAGTTGAATCCGTGCGGCACCGCCGTCGCGGGGAAGTTGTTGCCGCGCGAGAAGCCGCCGCTGGAGTTGGTGCCGCGGGTCGTCACCGCGTAGTCCGACAGATGCGCCTTCGGCTTCTCCCGCGGTACGGCCTTCAGCGCCACGTCGTCCAGCCAGCCCCGGAACTTCGCCGGGCCCTTGGCGGAGTCGTACGCCACCAGGATCCGGTCGACGGTCTTGCCGGCCGCGACCGACCCGATCCGCGAGGCCACGTTGTTCCACTGGTTGACGTAGAGGACCTTGGCCGCCCCCTGCCCCTGCGGGGTCAGCGCGAACCCGTGCTGGTCGGTCGCCTTCAGGTCGCTCAGATACGTCCCGTCCGTGAAGGCGAGGTCCACGGAGACGTTCGTGGCGTCGTAGTCCCGGTCGCGGTCCGCCATCGACGGGAAGATCCGGTACGACAGCTGCGTATCGCGTCCTACGGCCACATCGACGTCGAAGACCTTGTTGTACGAGTACGCCCGGGCGTCGGCGGTGTGCCGCCCGGCGTAGCGCAGTGCCCGCTTGCCGGTGAAGCCGGCGCCCGCCTTCGCCGTCGGCGAGCCGCTGGGGCCCTTGTCGACCAGCGAGAGCATGTCCTGCGGTATCGGGTTGGCGCCGCCGCCCTTGGAGAACTGGACGTCGGCGAGCTGGAGGATGTCGCCGCCGTTGTTCTTGGAGATCTCCAGCCGGAAGTGCTGGTACTCGGCCGGGCTCGCGATGTCGTAGGTCTTCGTCTGGAACGGCTCGGAGAAGGACTCCCCGGTGCGGGTGTCCAGGGTGGTCCAGTTCGAACCGTCCGTGGAGCCCTTGAGGGTCCAGTCCTGCGGGTTGCGTTCGTCGTGGTCGTTGGCCGACGTGAGCGCGTAGGTGACCACCTTGACCGGGGCGGCCAGGTCGAACTCCGCCCAGCCGGTGGGGGCGAACGTCAGCCACTTGGTGGTCGGCTCGACGTCGACGAGGTTCTCCTTCACCTCACGCGCGCCGGCGTTCTCTCCGCTGGCCCGGACGTCCGTGACCTGGTCGGTCACATTGCCCGGAATGCCCGTGCTGTATCCGCCGTCCACGCCCGCGGTGCGTTTGGTGCCGTCCGCCGCGGTGTCGACGGTATTGAGCCAGTCGGGTGCCGGGTCGCCCGCCTCGAACGAGGAGGCGAACTCCCGGTCGGCCGACGCGGGTGCCTGAGGCAGGGCGACGACCACCCCCTGTGAGCCCACTGCCAATGCAAAGGCGGCCGCCGACACGACCGCCGTTCCACCCCATCTGTGCCGAGCTCTCTGCTGCATAGCCGGTACCCTCCCTGCGCACGGGACAACGTTGTCAGCATCGCTGCGCAAGGACCAGTTGTGGCTCAAGTGCTAAGTATTGTCAAGGGTGTTGGGTGTGGCATTCGGGGCTTATGTCGCGGATTTTTCGGGCAAGCCGCGCACAGGCCCCTCATATTTCCGGGAGGTCTCAACTCGGAAAAGACCACCGGCCAACCTTGCATTCGATCTTGCTCCGCTGGCGGGAAGTGGACTATACCTGTCGGCACTTCACATGATTCCGCACTTCCTGCACGAACCCAGCTTGACCCGATCGCGGTGCCGGGGAGGATCCGGTTCACCGCCTGAGTCCTGGAGAAGGCGAGGACTTGAGCATGGGATCCACTTCTGCCCAGAATCCCGGTAAGAACGGCTCCGCGGGTGTCGGACGCCGCGATCTGATCAAGCGGTCCGCCGCGCTCGGCCTGATTTCCGTGCCCACGATGAGCTTCCTGTCCGCGTGTGCGAGCAGCGGTGGCGGCGGCAACGGCGACAAGGCCAAGGAAGGCAAGAAGACCGAGAAGAACCCGCTCGGCGTCAATGACACCGCGCAGATGGAGTTCGTACTCTTCGACGGCGGATTCGGTAAGGAGTACGCCGAGGACGCCGTGAAGATCTACGAGAAGAACTTCCCCGAGGTGACGGTGAAGTTCGCCGCCACCCAGAAGATCCAGTCCACCCTCCAGCCCCGCTTCAACCAGGGCACCCCGCCGGACCTCATCGACAACTCCGGCGCCGAGCAGATGGACATGGGCGTCCTGGTCGGCAAGGACCAGCTCGCCGACCTCACACCCCTGCTGGACGCCCCGTCCTTCGACGACCCGAGCAAGAAGGTCCGCGACACGCTGCGCCCCGGCATCGTGGAGATGGGTCAGTTCGACGGCGACCCGGTCTGGATCATGTACTACGCCTACACGGTCTACGGCGTCTGGTACTCGCAGAAGGCCCTGGACTCGCTCGACGAGCAGTACCCCGAGACCTGGGACCAGATGCTCGCGGTCTGCGAGAAGGCCAAGAAGAAGGGCATGGCGGGCTGGACGTACGCGGGCAAGTACCCGTACTACCTCCCCTTCTCGCTCTACCCGATGATCGGCAAGGTCGGCGGTGTCGAGGTCCTCGACGCCATCGACAACCTGGAGCCGAACGCCTGGAAGCACCCGGCGGTCAAGGCGTGCTTCGAGGCCTACTACGAGCTCTACAAGAAGGGCTACGTCCTCAAGGGCACCCCGGGCCTGGACCACATCCAGTCGCAGACCGCTTGGGCCCAGGGCAAGGCGCTGTTCATCCCGAACGGCTCCTGGGTGGAGAACGAGTCGGCGAACGTCATCCCGAAGGACTTCGACCTCGCCGTCTCCGCGCCGACCGGCATCGACTCCTCCGACAAGATGCCCTTCGGCACGATCTGGGCCTCCGGCGGTGAGCCCTTCATCGTCCCGGCCAAGGCGAAGAACACCGCGGGCGGCATGGAGCAGCTGCGGATCATGCTGAGCGAGGCGAGCTCCAAGAACTTCACCAGCAAGGTCAAGTCGCTGACCGCGTACAACGGCGGCACCGACGGCATCACCCTCACCCCGGGTCTCAAGTCCGGCGTCGCGGCGCTCGACAAGGCCGGCCAGAACGTGGTGAACCCGCGGCTGCAGGACTGGTATGTGCAGCTCCAGAAGGAGAAGATCGGTGTCTCCGGTCTCGGCGAGATGATGGCCGGGCGTCTCACCCCCGCCGAGGCCATCAAGAAGATCCAGGCCTTCGCCGACGAGGCCGCCAAGGACTCGTCGATCAAGCACTACAAGCACCAGTAGTCCGGTGAGGATCCGTCACCAGCGGCGGCACCCGCGCGCAGATCGGGGTCGATAGCAAATGCAGCACGGCAAGTACCGGTTCATCGTGGGGTTCCTCGCGGTGCCCCTGGGGTTGTACGCGCTCTTCGTCGTCTGGCCGTTCATCCAGTCCATCTACTACTCGTTCACGGACTGGACCGGGCTGAGCCCCGAATTCAAAATGGTCGGCTTCGACAACTACGAGAGGATGCTCGACGACGACATCTTCTGGAAGTCGTTGCAGCACAGTCTCTGGTTCGCGTTGCTGCTGCCGCTGGTGACACTCAGTTTCGCGCTGTTCCTCGCCTTCATGATCAATGTGGGCGGGCGGCGGAGAAAGGGCGGCCCGGCGATCACCGGTGTCCGCGGGTCCGGGTTCTACAAGATCGTCTATTTCTTCCCGCAGGTGCTGTCGATCGCGATCGTCGCGTTGCTGTTCGCCTTCGCGTACAACCCGGACAGCGGAGCGATCAACTCGATCCTGCGCGGGATCGGGCTCGACAGCGTCCAGCCGCTGTGGCTCGGCGATCCGAACCTGGCGCTGTGGGCCGTCATGGGCGTGATCGTCTGGTCCACGGTCGGTTTCTTCGTGGTCCTGTTCTCCGCCGGTATGGCCTCCATCCCGGCGGATCTGTACGAGGCCGCGCTGCTCGACGGCGCCGGCCGCGCCGCCACGTTCTTCCGGATCACCCTGCCGCTGCTGTGGGACACCGTGCAGTCGGGCTGGGTCTACATGGGCATCCTCGCCCTGGGCGCCGAGTCCTTCGCGGTCGTACACATCATGACGACCGGGCCCGGAGGACCCGACTACTCGACCACGGTCATGGTCTTGTACGTGTACCAGAAAGCGTTCCGTGACGGGCAGGCCGCCTACGCCACCACGATCGGTGTGGCCCTGCTCATCGTCACGCTGGCCTTCGCCGCGATCATCATGCGGCTGGGACGGCGCGAGCGGCTGGAGTTCTGACAGATGAAGACGACCGAGACCACCGCGCCCGTACCGGCCGAGTCCGGGATGCCCATCACCAAGACCGGGGTGCCGGCCAAGGCGCCGGCCAAGGAGAGGAAAGAGGGCACCGTCCTCAACGTCTTCTCCCACGGCGTTCTCGTCATCTGGGCGTTCATGGTCGCCATGCCGCTGCTGTGGGCGGTGATGACGTCCTTCAAGGACGACGCCTCGATCTTCGGCTCGCCCTGGTCGCTGCCGGACAAACTGCACTTCTCGAACTGGTCGCGGGCCTGGACCCAGGCCAATATGAGCGACTACTTCCTCAACACCATCCTGGTGGTGGGGGGTTCGCTGATCGGCACCCTGGTGCTCGGCTCGATGGCGGCCTACGTCCTCGCCCGCTTCGACTTCCCGGGCAACCGCTTCATCTACTTCCTGTTCATCGGCGGCATGAGCTTCCCGATCATGCTCGCGCTGGTCCCGCTCTTCTACGTCGTGAACAACATGGGACTGCTGAACACGATCCACGGGCTGATCCTGGTCTACATCGCGTACTCGCTGCCGTTCACCGTGTTCTTCCTCACGGCGTTCTTCAGAACGCTGCCGACATCGGTGGCCGAGGCGGCCTTCGTCGACGGTGCCTCGCACAGCCGTACGTTCTTCCAGATCATGCTCCCGATGGCCAAGCCGGGACTGATCAGCGTGGGCATCTTCAACTTCTTGGGCCAGTGGAACCAGTACATGCTGCCCACGGTGCTCAACACCGACCCCGACAAGCGGGTACTCACCCAGGGCTTGGTGCAGTTGGCCGTAAGCCAGGGCTACAAGGGTGACTGGTCCGGACTCTTCGCCGGCCTCGTGATGGCGATGCTGCCGGTGCTCGCGGCGTACATCATCTTCCAGCGCCAGGTGGTCGCGGGGCTGACCGCGGGGGCGCTGAAATAGCCCCGGGGTAGCGCTCCGGAACCGCTCGCATGCACGCCGTTCCCACGCTCGGGAACGGCGTGCACAGGTGTG
Source organism: Streptomyces sp. NBC_01092 (assembly GCF_045039535.1). NCBI lineage: Bacteria > Bacillati > Actinomycetota > Actinomycetes > Kitasatosporales > Streptomycetaceae > Streptomyces > Streptomyces sp. NBC_01092. Next base: position 8,033,476 of record NZ_CP108659.1, read on the forward strand.
TGCACGTACCCGGATCCGGTTCAACCTCTTGACGGGAGGCAACCCGAACGGCTCAGCTTAGAGTTCACTAGTTGGACACGAACGGGGCCCCATCGATGAGGTCCCGCGCGCAGGAGGTCGTCGTGGAGACTCCGGGGTCGCAGTCGTCACTGCACCGAGCCAACCTGGAGCGGGTCGTCCGGGCCGTACGGCTGGCCGGATCCCTCACCCAGGCGGAGATCGCTAGGACCACCGGTCTGTCCGCGGCAACGGTCTCCAATATCGTCCGTGAACTCAAGGACGGCGGAACAGTCGAGGTCACGCCGACCTCGGCGGGTGGCCGCCGGGCCCGCAGCGTCTCGCTGAGCGGGGACGCCGGCATCGTCATAGGGGTCGACTTCGGCCATACCCATTTGCGCGTCGCGGTCGGGAACCTGGCCCATCAGGTGCTGGCCGAGGAGTCCGAGCCGCTGGATGTGGACGCCTCCTCGACACAGGGCTTCGATCGCGCGGAACAGCTGGTCAACAGGCTGATCGGGGCGACCGGCGTCGACCGTTCCAAGATCGCCGGGGTCGGTGTCGGCGTGCCCGGCCCGATCGACGTCGAGTCCGGCACCCTCGGCTCCACCGCCATCCTGCCGGGCTGGACCGGCACCAAGCCCGCCGAGGAGCTGCGCGACCGCCTCGGGGTGCCCGTGCACGTCGACAACGACGCCAACCTGGGCGCCCTGGGCGAGCTGGTCTGGGGCAGCGGGCGGGGCGTGCGGGACCTGGCCTACATCAAGGTCGCCAGCGGTGTCGGCGCCGGTCTGGTCATCGACGGCAAGATCTACCGGGGCCCGGGTGGCACCGCTGGAGAAATCGGGCATATTACTCTTGATGAATCCGGCCCGGTCTGCCGCTGTGGAAACCGGGGCTGCCTGGAGACCTTCGCGGCCGCGCGCTATGTGCTTCCGCTGCTCCAGTCCAGCCATGGCACCGATCTGACCATGGAGGGCGTCGTACGGCTGGCCAGGGACGGAGACCCGGGCTGCCGTCGGGTGATCGCCGACGTCGGCCGACATATCGGCAGTGGAGTCGCGAATCTCTGCAATCTCCTGAACCCGAGCCGCGTGGTCCTGGGCGGTGATCTCGCCGAGGCCGGTGAGCTGGTCCTCGGGCCCATCCGGGAGTCTGTCGGCCGCTATGCGATCCCCAGCGCCGCGCGCCAACTTTCCGTTCTTCCGGGGGCACTTGGCGGCCGTGCCGAGGTGCTCGGCGCACTGGCGCTCGCGCTCAGCGAGATGGGTGATTCAACCCTTTTGGACAGTACGCTGCACGCGGCCGCTCCTGCCTTCACTTAGAGAACGGATGGCACCGTTGCCAACCCGTTAAGGATTTACTTCTTGACGTCGCACGTGTGGCCGAGTTGACTTCCAGCCACCTCGGCCGCAACGACGCGGCCTCGTCAGGGAGGTTTCTGAAGTGAACACGCGTATGCGTCGTGCCGCCGTTGCCATTGCCGCAGGTGCGATGGCCGTCTCGCTGGCTGCCTGTGGCAGCGCCGAGGAAGCCGGTGGCGACGACTCCACCGCCAGCGCCGCCAAGGGCGACAACATCAAGGTCGGTCTCCTGCTCCCGGAGAACCAGACCGCCCGGTACGAGAAGTTCGACCGGCCCCTGATCGAGGAAAAGATCAAGGAGCTGACGAACAACAAGGCGACGATCGACTACAACAACGCCAAGCAGGACGCCAACCTGCAGGCGCAGCAGGTCGACACCATGATCACCAACAAGGTGGACGTCCTCATCCTGGACGCCGTCGACGCCAAGGCGATCAAGAACTCCGTGCAGAAGGCCGTCGACGCCGGCATCAAGGTCGTCGCCTACGACCGCCTGGCCGAGGGCCCGATCAGCGCCTACACCTCGTTCGACAACGTGTCCGTCGGCAAGACCCAGGGCGAGGCCCTGCTGACGGCGCTGGGCGACAAGGCGACCAAGGACTCCAAGGTCGTCATGATCAACGGCTCGGTCACCGACCCGAACGCCGCGCAGTTCAAGGAAGGCGCCCACTCCGCGCTCGACGGCAAGGTCACCATCGCCAAGGAGTACGACACCAAGGAGTGGAAGCCGGAGAACGCCAACTCCGAGATGGAGGCCGCGATCTCGGCCGTCGGCAAGAACAACATCGCCGGCGTCTACTCCGCCAACGACGGCATGGCCGGCGGTATCATCACCGCCCTCAAGGCCGCCGGCATCAACGTCCCGGTCACCGGTCAGGACGCCGAGCTGGCCGCCGTGCAGCGCATCGTCACCGGCGAGCAGTACATGAGCGTCTACAAGCCGTACGCCCCCGAGGCCACCGCCGCCGCCGAGATGGCCGTCGCGCTCGCCCAGGGCAAGTCGCTCGACTCCATCGCCAAGGACAAGGTCGACAGCGGCAGCGAGAAGGGCATCCCGTCCGTGCTCGTGCCCGTCACCTCGCTGACGAAGGACAACATCAACGACACCGTCATCAAGGACGGCGTCTACACCGCCGATGAGATCTGCACCGGCAAGTACAAGGCCGCTTGCGACAAGGCCGGCGTCACCGGCTGAGTCGAATCGGCGAAAGCAGCCTCAGGTCCCTTTCCAGGTGCGGGAATTCGTCCTTGAATTCCCGCACGGGACATGACTGCAAGCCAAGACTCCTCCGGCGCCCCGCGTATACGTCAGCCCCGCAAGCTCGGCGCGGGGCGCCGGACGGAACCCCCCAACTTTTCTCTGTACAGCCCTTCCGCCGGGTCAGGCGGCGAAGGAGATGGTTCACGTGTCCGCTACGCCCGTGCTGGCGTTGCGCGGGGTCTCCAAGCGGTTCGGTGCCGTTCAGGCGCTCACCGACGTAGAGCTTGAGGTCCACGCCGGTGAAGTGGTCGCCCTGGTGGGCGACAACGGCGCCGGAAAGTCCACGCTGGTCAAGACGATCGCCGGCGTGCACCCCATCGATGAGGGCGTCATCGAATGGGACGGCAAGGCCGTCTCGATCAACCGGCCGCACGACGCCCAGAGCCTGGGCATCGCGACGGTCTACCAGGACCTCGCGCTGTGCGACAACATCGACGTCGTCGGCAACCTCTTCCTGGGCCGTGAGCTGAAGAAGCGCGGCATCCTCGACGAGGTCGAGATGGAGCGCCGCTCGCGCGAGCTGCTCCAGACGCTGTCGATCCGCATCCCCAGCGTGCGCATCCCGATCGCCTCGCTGTCCGGCGGTCAGCGCCAGACCGTGGCCATCGCCCGCTCCATGCTCGGCGAGCCCAAGCTGGTCATCCTCGACGAGCCCACCGCCGCCCTCGGCGTCGAGCAGACCGCCCAGGTCCTCGACCTGGTCGAGCGGCTGCGCGAGCGCGGCCACGCCGTGATCCTCATCAGCCACAACATGGCCGACGTCAAGGCCGTGGCGGACAAGGTCGCGGTGCTGCGGCTCGGCCAGAACAACGGCGTCTTCGAGGTCAAGACGACCTCGCAGGAGGAGATCATCTCCGCCATCACCGGCGCCACCGAGAACGCCGTGACCCGCCGTGCGGCGCGCACGAACGGGGAGGTTTCCAAGTGAGCATCGACAAGACCTCCGCCACGCAGGACCACGAGGTCCTGAACACCGAGGCCGCCGCGGCCGCGGTGACCGCCGTCGACCCGCGCCTGCTGGTGCAGGAGCAGGGCCTGGCCGGCTACCTCACCGAGTTCCGGCGCAAGCTGAAGGCCGGTGAGCTGGGCTCCCTGCCGGTCATCCTCGGCCTGGTCGTCATCTGCGTCATCTTCCAGAGCCTGAACTCGGCCTTCCTGTCCGCGCAGAACATCAGCGACATCACCGTCACGATGGTCGGCACGGGCATGATCTCCGTCGGCATCGTCTTCGTGCTGCTGCTCGGCGAGATCGACCTGTCCGTCGGCTCGGTCAGCGGCGCGTCCAGCGCCATCGCGGCCGTCCTCGCCGTGAACCAGGGCTGGCCCGAGTGGGCGGCCGTGCTCGTCGCCGTCGCGGCGGGTGCCGTCATCGGCGCGGCGCACGGCTTCTTCTTCGCGGTGCTCGGCGCTCCGGCGTTCGCCGTCACGCTGGCCGGTCTGCTGTTCTGGCTCGGCTTCATGCTCCAGACACTGGGCGAGAACGGCACGATCAACCTCGACAGCGACGGCCTCATCGGCAAGCTGACGACGTACTTCTTCACGGACGTGGCGGCCGCGTACGCCCTGGCGGCTGTGATCACCGCGGTGTTCTTCATCACCTCGTTCCTGGGCAACCGCCGCCGCGAGGCCGCGGGCATCCCGTTCCGGCCGATGAGCGACACCATCCTGCGCACCGTGCTGCTGGGCGTCGTCTCCTTCGCCGCGGCGATCATGTACAACCAGTACAAGGGCCTGCCGATGGCCACGGTGATCTTCCTGGTGTTCCTCTTCGCCACGGACTTCGTGCTGCGCCGTACCTCGTACGGCCGCAAGATCTTCGCGCTCGGTGGCAGCGTCGAGGCCTCGCGTCGTGCCGGTATCAACGTCACCGCGGTGCGCATCACCGTGTTCGCGATCTCGGGTGGCTTCGCCGCCATCGGTGGTCTGTTCCTGGCTTCGAAGATCGCGTCCGCCAACCAGAGCGCCGGTACGGGTGACCTGCTCATGAACGCCATCGCCGCTGCCGTGATCGGTGGTACGTCGCTGTTCGGTGGACGTGGCCGCACGTGGAACGCGCTGCTCGGTGTGCTGGTGATCGTCTCGATCCAGTACGGCCTCCAGCTGGAGTCCATCGCCGAGCCGGTGAAGTACATGATCACCGCGGGTGTGCTGTTGACCACGGTCGTGATCGACTCGATCACCCGGAAGACGCAGAAGACCGCGGGTCGCGCATAGCGCGGAACGCCGTAGCGCCGTAGGGGCGTGGGTGAACTGGCGGGTGCCGGTCCGTATGGGCTGGTCGCGCAGTTCCCCGCGCCCCTTATCGGCGTTGTAGTACGGGGTGTTACTGGGTAGAGCCGAATGCGTGATGTACGTCCCCGGGCCCGGGAACCTTCCGCTGAGGCGGAACATTAGACTCGACAAGCCCGGCAACAGCTCTACTGCAAGGAGGCACGGGTGCCGCTGCTGACCCGCATCACGGGACCGCGCGATCTGGACCGGCTCAGCCCTGAGCAGCTGGACCAGCTGGCCGAGGAGATCCGGACCTTCCTTGTCGAGGCGGTTTCCAAGACAGGCGGCCACCTCGGGCCCAACCTCGGTGTGGTGGAGCTGACCATCGCCCTGCACCGGGTCTTCGAGTCGCCGAAGGACAAGGTGCTCTGGGACACGGGCCACCAGTCCTACGTCCACAAGCTGCTCACCGGCCGCCAGGACTTCTCCCGGCTGAAGATGAAGGGCGGCCTGTCGGGCTACCCCTCGCAGGCCGAGTCCGAGCACGACGTCATCGAGAACTCGCACGCCTCGACGGTCCTCGGCTGGGCCGACGGCCTCGCGAAAGCCAACCAGCTGCGCAAACGCGACGACCATGTCGTCGCCGTCATCGGTGACGGCGCCCTGACCGGCGGCATGGCCTGGGAGGCGCTGAACAACATCGCCGAGGCCAAGGACCGCCCCCTCGTCATCGTCGTCAACGACAACGAGCGGTCGTACGCGCCGACCATCGGCGGCCTCGCGAACCACCTGGCGACGCTGCGCACCACCGACGGGTACGAGCGCTTCCTGACCCGCACCAAGGAGATCCTCGACCGCACCCCGGTCGTCGGCAGGCCGCTCTACGAGACCCTGCACGGTGCCAAGAAGGGCCTGAAGGACTTCATCACGCCGCAGGGCATGTTCGAGGACCTCGGCCTGAAGTACGTCGGCCCGATCGACGGACACGACATCGAGGCCCTGGAGTCGGCGCTCGCGCGCGCCAAGCGCTTCGGTGGCCCGGTCATCGTGCACTGCCTCACCGAGAAGGGCCGCGGCTACCAGCCCGCCCTCCAGGACGAGGCCGACCGCTTCCACGGCATCGGTCCCATCCACCCCGACACCGGTCTTCCCATCAAGGCCTCGGGCGCCGACTGGACGTCGGTCTTCGGCGACGAGATGGTCAAGCTCGGCAAGGAGCGCGAGGACATCGTCGCCATCACGGCCGCAATGCTGCAGCCCGTCGGCCTGAAGAAGTTCGCGGACACCTTCCCGGACCGCATCTACGACGTCGGCATCGCCGAGCAGCACGGCGCGGTGTCGGCCGCCGGCCTCGCCCACGGCGGGGTGCACCCGGTCTTCGCCGTGTACGCCACCTTCCTCAACCGCGCCTTCGACCAGGTCCTGATGGACGTGGCGCTGCACAAGTGCGGCGTCACTTTCGTGCTCGACCGGGCCGGCGTCACCGGCACCGACGGCGCCTCCCACAACGGCATGTGGGACATGTCGATCCTCCAGGTCGTGCCCGGCCTGCGGCTGGCCGCGCCGCGGGACGCCGACCAGGTGCGGGCGCAGCTGCGCGAGGCCGTCGAGGTCAAGGACGCGCCGACCGTCGTCCGCTTCTCCAAGGGCGCCGTCGGCCCCGCCGTACCCGCCGTGGGGCGGGTGGGCGGCATGGACGTGCTGCGTGAGCCCGGCACCGACACCCCGGACGTGCTGCTGGTCTCCGTGGGCGCCCTCGCGCCGATGTGCCTGGAGATCGCGAACCTGCTCGACAAGCAGGGCATCACCACCACCGTCGTCGACCCGCGCTGGGTCAAGCCCGTCGACGAGGCCATGGCACCGCTCGCCGAGCGCCACCGCGTGGTCGTCACCGTCGAGGACAACTCCCGCGTCGGCGGCGTCGGCTCGGCGGTCGCGCAGGCTCTGCGCGACGCGGGCGTGGACGTCCCGCTGCGTGACTTCGGCATCCCGCCGCGCTTCCTCGACCACGCCTCCCGTGCCGAGGTCCTGGTCGAGATCGGCCTCACCGCCCCCGACATCGCCCGCCAGGTCACCGGTCTTGTCTCCAAGCTGGACGGCCGGTTCGACGGTGCGGCGGCCGAGGTCGACTCGGTGGAGCCCGCGCGCGACTGACCGCCGCTGACGGCCGGATGGGCCGGTTTCACCACCCATGCCGGTGGTGAAACCGGCCCATCTGTGTGATTCCGCCCATGCCGGGGCAGGCGTATCACGCCCCCTCTCGATCATGTCGAGGACGACAAGCGTGGGAGGAACCGTGAGCAGCACACTCTTCCGGACGAAGAGAGTCGAGCAGTCCATCCTCGACACCGAGGAGCCAGAGCACGCGCTCAAGAAGTCCTTGTCCGCGCTGGATCTGACCGTCTTCGGTGTCGGCGTCATCATCGGCACCGGCATCTTCGTGCTCACAGGCACAGTCGCGAAGAACAACGCCGGACCCGCGGTGGCCCTGGCGTTCGTCGTGTCCGGCGTCGCCTGCGCACTGGCCGCCCTCTGTTACGCCGAGTTCGCCTCCACCCTCCCGGTCGCCGGGTCGGCGTACACGTTCTCGTACGCCTCCCTCGGCGAACTGCCCGCCTGGATCATCGGCTGGGACCTGGTCCTGGAGTTCGCGCTCGGCACGGCGGTGGTGGCCGTCGGCTGGTCCGGCTACATCCAGTCGCTCATGGACAACGCGGGCTGGGAGATGCCCGTGGCCCTGGGCAGCAGAGAGGGCGCCGACGCCTTCGGCTTCGACATCCTCGCCGCCGCGCTCGTCCTCGTCCTCACCTTCATCCTCGTCCTCGGCATGAAGCTGTCCGCGCGGATCACGTCCCTGGTCGTCGCCATCAAGCTGGCCGTCGTCCTGACCGTGATCGTCGCCGGCGCGTTCCTGATCGACGGCGACAACTACGACCCGTTCATCCCGAAGGCCCAGACGGTGGACGCCGGCAGCAATCTCGACGCCCCGCTGATCCAGCTCATGTTCGGCTGGGCGCCTTCCAACTTCGGCGTGATGGGCATCTTCACCGCCGCCTCGGTCGTGTTCTTCGCCTTCATCGGCTTCGACGTCGTGGCGACCGCCGCCGAGGAGACCAAGAACCCGCAGCGCGACATGCCGCGCGGCATCATCGGCTCCCTGCTCATCTGCACCACGCTGTACGTCGCCGTGTCGATCGTCGTCACGGGCATGCAGCACTACACCAAGCTGTCGGTGGACGCCCCGCTCGCCGACGCGTTCAAGGACACCGGGCATCCCTGGTTCGCGGGCTTCATCAGCTTCGGCGCCGCGGTCGGGCTGACGACGGTCTGCATGATCCTGTTGCTCGGCCAGACCCGTGTGTTCTTCGCGATGAGCCGCGACGGACTGCTGCCGCGCTTCTTCTCCCACGTCCACCCGCGGTTCAGGACCCCGCACCGGCCGACCATCCTGCTCGGCGTGATCATCGCGGTCCTCGCCGGTTTCACCCCGCTGACCGAACTCGCCGCGCTGGTGAACATCGGCACCCTGTTCGCCTTCGTGGTCGTGGCCATCGGCGTGATCATCCTCCGCAACACCCGCCCCGACCTGCCCCGGTCCTTCCGCACCCCGTGGGTGCCGGTCATCCCGATCCTGTCGGTGTGCGCCTCGCTGTGGCTGATGATCAACCTGCCCGCCGAGACCTGGGTCCGCTTCGCCATCTGGATGGTGGCGGGCTTCGGCGTGTACTTCCTCTACGGCCGCTCCCACAGCCGTCTCGGACGGCACGAGGAGACGACCGTGGCCGAGGTGGAGAAGGGGGAGGGCGGAAACACCGCCTGAGCGCTCCGCTGGAAGCGCCGGGTCGTGTCGTTGCTCGTCCGCCGCGCCGTCGTGGCTGGTCGCGCCCACGCGGCGGAGCCGCACATCGATAGAGCCTCGCGCCCCTTGGGGGCGTTCCCGAACCGCAGTGGACTTCGCCCGACCCGCTCGGCCCGACCCGGAGGAGCGGGGCCGCCTACGGCCGTACCGTACGCGGCCCCGCCACGTCCGCCCCCAACTCCGTGACCCGCCGCCGCAGTTCCCGGTCCGCGGTCACCACCAGGCAGGGCCGCCCGCCCGCCTCCGCGACCAGCTCGACCATGTGGTCGTCGCCGCTCCCGGCAGCGGACTCCACCCGCACCCCCGGCACGCTCTCCACACCACGAGCGGCCCCCTCGACCACGAGCACGATCTCCACGGGCCCCGCATGCCCCGGCACCCCGTCCGCCGCCAGCCGGTCCCGCAGCCGCTGCGCGGCCCCCCGCCGATCCCGCCACCACCCGTCGGGCACCGACCCGACGACGTTCGCGGCGTCGACGATCACCAGCAGGGGGACATCCTCAGTCATGGAGCAAGCCTCGCACGGCTCACTGCGCGGCCTTGCCCTCCTCGAAGCTGGCGAAGTACGCGGCCGCCATGTCCTCGTCCCCGTGCCCCAGCTCGGCGGCCCGCTCGAAGCGCTCCGCGCTCGCCTCGGCGACGTCCAGACGTACGCCGTGCCGCTCGCCCGCCTCCACGATGAGCCGCGCGTCCTTCGCGGCCGTGGTCACCGCGAACGCGGCCGGGGTCAGCGCGTCGTTCAGCACCAGCCCCGTCTTGACCCGCAGGTACCCCATGTCGAGCGCCCCGCCGTCGATCACCTCGAAGAACCGCTGCGGGTCCACGTCGAGGGCCTTGGACAGCGCCAGCACCTCACCGGCCGCGTTCGTCACGGCCAGCACCCAGCTGTTGGCGACCAGCTTCAGCCGCGTCGCGGTGCCGGCCCCGCCGTCCTCGCCGGTCCACACCGTCCGGGCGCCGACGGCGTCGAACACCGGCGTCACCGTCTCCCGCCCCTCGATGGGCCCCGCCGCCAGCACGGTGAGCTGACCGGCCTCGGCGGGCTGGCGGGTGCCCAGGACGGGGGCGTCGTAGAAGACGAGACCGTGCTCGCGGGCGAAGGCGGCCAGGTCGGGGACGGCCTCGATCCCGGCAGTCGTCGACTGCATCCACACGGCACCGGACCGCAGTGCGGGCGCCGCCTCACGCATGACGTCGAGCGTCGCGGGACCGTCGTACAGCATGGTCAGGACGACATCGGCGTCCCGGACCGCCTCGGCGGGGGTGTCGGTGACGGACGCGCCGTCGCCGGTCAGGGGCTCGGCCTTGGCCCGGGTGCGGTTCCAGGCGCGGACGGTGTGCCCTGCCCTGACCAGGTTGCGGGCCATCGCGGCGCCCATGATGCCGGTGCCCAGGACGCTCACGGTGAGCTTGTCGGTCATGACGTCGAATTCCTGTTCTCGTGCGGACGTTGCTGCTGTGGTCCAGCTTGCCTCGCACACGCGGAGATGCCTCGGAACCCACGAGCCGGACGGGGAGTTGGCGTGGGGCCCGAGTTGTCTGACGAGGCGTGAGTTAGTTCAGAGTTCAGGCATTCGGAATTCACCGTTCCTTCCCTGCATCCCCATAACTTGACGTGTTCATAGCGGATCTTGGTCGAGTTGTGACCGGGACGGGGAGGGGCCGTGAGGGTGGTTCGACGTGTGCGTGGACGAAGGGGGGCGGGTAGATCCGTCGCGTCCATCGCGGTGGGGATGGGTGTGGCCGTGACCGTCGGCCTGCTGCCGATGGAAGCGATGCCGGCGGTGGCCGCCGCGCGGTCGGCGGCGGCGTCACCGGCTGCGAGTGAACAGTCGTCCGGGGCCGGGGAAGCCGCGGTCGCGGCCACCGAGGACGAGGCGTTCGCCCGGGCGAAGCGGCTGGGCAAGAACGTGGAGGTCCTCTCGCTGCGCGGCGAGAGCACCGATGTGTACGCCACGCCCGGCGGTGACCTCGAGTCCCGCGAGTACCTGCGCCCGGTGCGGACCCGGATCGACGGCGAGTGGCGGTCGATCGACACCGAACTCGCGGCGGTCGGGGCGGGGGCCGGCAAAGGCATGGTCGCGCCGAAGGCGGCCTCGGTCGGGCTCGCGTTCTCCGGTGGCGGTGAAGGGCCGCTGGTACGGCTGGAGCGGGCAGGCCGGACCCTTGAACTGTCCTGGCCCGGCACCGTACCGGCACCGAGTCTCGACGGGGACACGGCCACGTACACCGACATCCTCCCGGACGTCGACCTTCGCCTCGCCGCCCGGCCCGAGGGCTTCACCCAGCTCCTCGTCGTCAAGTCGGCCGAGGCCGCCGAGAGCAAGGAACTCGCCGAGCTGCGGCTCAAGTTGGGAACCGAGGGGCTTCGGACGCGGGAGACCGCGAACGGTGGCCTCGCCGCGGTCGACGAGGGGTCGGGCGGGGTCGTGTTCGAGGCACCCCGGCCGGTGATGTGGGACTCCAGCACGGCGGGAGCTCAGCCGGCGTCGGCCGCGAAGGCCGTAGAGCCCGCGTCCTTCTCCGCTGCCGATACCGCCGAGGCCGGCGAAGCCACCGACACCGAGCCCGGCGACCCCGAGCCCACGGCCGCCGACTCCGGCCGCGTCGAGCCCATCGGGATCGACATCCCGGCCGGCGGCGACGAGCTCGTCCTCACCCCGGACAAGGACCTGCTCACCGGCTCCGACACCGTCTACCCCGTCTTCATCGACCCGCAGTGGTACTCGCCGAAGGCCACCTCGTGGACCATGGCCTCGCGGTACTGGGCGGGTTCGCCCCAGTGGAAGTTCAACGGCGATTCGGACGCCGGGCTCGGATTCTGCGGCTGGAGCTACTGCAGCCCGCAGGACGTGAAGCGGCTCTTCTATCAGATCCCGACCACCAAGTTCGCGGGCCGCAGCATCCTGTCCGCCGAGTTCGTCGTGCGCAACACCTGGTCGTCCTCCTGCGAGGCGCGCGAGGTGCAGCTCTGGCGGACCAAGGGGATCAACTCCTCCACCACCTGGAACACCCAGGACGAGTCCGGCTTCTGGATCGACCACCTCCGCAGCCGCAGCTTCGCCCACGGCTACGACGGCTGTGCCGCCGCCGACGCGGAGTTCGACGTGAAGGACGCCGTGGCGATGGCCGCGTCGAAGAAGTGGCCGCAGATCACCTTCGGCATGCGCGCCAGCGCCTCCGGCGAGAGCGACCGCTACAGCTGGAAGCGGTTCTCCGACGACGCGTTCCTGCGCGTGCGCTACAACCGTCCGCCGCCGCGGATCTCCACCTCGCAGCTCACCATGGACCCCGGCGGCACCTGCGAGCCGAACGACACCCGGGTGCGGGTGCGCTCCCGCGCCACCGTCCGCGCCAACAACGTCACCGACCCCGACAAGGACCGCGTCCAGGTCCAGTTCCGCGGGGTGTGGGACGCGGGCGACGGCTGGAAGCAGCACTGGATCTCGGCCAAGAGCACGGACAAGGCGTCCGGTTCGGACTTCTCCATCCAGCTGCCCACCTCCATCCCGCAGAACAAGATCGTCGGCTGGCAGGCGCGCGCCTGGGACGGCGGTCAGTGGTCCGCCTGGAGCTCTCAGAACTCCCACAGCTGCCACTTCGTCTACGACACGACCGTGCCCGTGGGCCCGTCCATCACCTCGTCCCAGTACCCCGGCTCCGACCCCGCTGACCCGAACGACCCCTGGTGGGACGGCGTCGGCCGGTACGGCACCTTCTCCATCGACACCTCCTCCGGTGACGTCACCAAGTACTGGTTCGGCATCAACGGCTCGCCCACCAGCGCCCACACGCTGACCACCTCCGGCGGCGGCGCCAAGACGATGAAGTTCATGCCGACCAAGCCCGGCGTCAACTTCATCACCGCCCAGGCCTTCGACGCTGCCGGCAACGGCTCCGAGACCCGCACCTACTACTTCCGGGTCCGCTCCGGGCAGCCCGACCGGCTCGGCTGGCAGATGGACGAGGCCGCCGGTGCCACCCAGGTCACGGGCGCGGGCGGCGAATGGCCCGCCACGTTGAACGGCGATCTGAAGCCGGGCGGCCAAGGCGTCACCGGCAACGGCCTGGAGCTGGACGGCACCGACGACTTCGCGGCCAGCGACTCCCCGGTGCTGAACACCGCCAAGAGCTTCACGGTGTCGGTGTGGGCGAAGCTGCCCGCCAACCCGACCGGCGCGCCGGTCGCCGTCGCCCAGGCGGGCTCCAACACCAGCGGGTACGAGCTCTACTACTCCACCGCGCTCGGCGGCTGGGTCTTCATGCGGCACACCAGCGACGCCTCCGGCACCGGGGTGGCGAGGGCCGTGCAGCCGGCCTGCGCGAGCGGGGACACCGCCTGCCAGACGGCACGCACGGGCACCTGGACGCACCTGGTCGGCGCCTTCAACTACCCCAGCCAGCAACTGAAGCTGTACGTCAACGGCACGCTCGTCGGCACCGCCCCGTACACCACCACCCCCTGGGACGCCCGCGGCCGCACGATCCTCGGCGCCGCCTCCCACTACGGGACCGTGGAGGGCTTCTTCAAGGGCTCCCTCGACGAGGCGCAGTTCTTCGACTACCAGCTCACCGACTCCCAGGTCGGCCAACTGCACAACCGGCAGCCGGTGAGCAGCGCCCGCCCGGCCAAGCTCGTCTTCCCGATGGACGAGGCCGCGACCGACGTCGCCCTGACCGGCCGTGCCCAACAGGCCCCCGCTCAGCTCCTGGGCGGCGCCACCAGCGGGGTCACCGGCGTCAACGGCCGTGCGGTGCAGTTCGACGGCGTCGACGACTACGCCACCACCGGCCGCCCGATCATGGACACGGCCCAGAGTTTCGCGGTCTCCGCCTGGGTGAAGCTGCCCAAGGACAAGGAGGCCAAGGCGATGACGGCCGTCGCCCAGGCCGGCACCGTCAACCCCGGGTTCGAGCTGTACCACTCCACCGCGCTCGGCGGCTGGGTCTTCATCCGGGAACAGAGCGACACGGCCGACTCCACGGTCGTCCGCGTCACCCAGTCCGCCTGCCCGGCCAACACCAACTGCGCCGCGGCACGGCTCGGCGAGTGGAACCACGTCGTCGCCGTGCAGGACGTCGACGCGGGCAAGATCCTGCTCTACGTCAACGGCGTCCTGGAGGGCACGGCCGCCTTCACCACCCCGTGGCTCGCCGTTGGCCGGGTCACCCTGGGCGGCACCTACCGGGCGGACGGCACCCTGGGCAGCCCGCTCAAGGGCGCCATGGACGACGTACGCCTCTACGACCGGGCGGTCTCCGACGACGAGGTGCGTCAGCTCTTCAAGCAGCGGCCGCTGGTCACCAGCCGCTGGAAGTTCGAGACCGCGTCCACGGCCACCCCGCCGGTCACCCCGGACGCCGGTGCCGCCGGCGCGGGTCTGAGCCTCCACAACGGCGCCGGGCTCGGCTCCGGCTGGGTCGACGGCGGCCTCAACCTCGACGGCGTCGACGACTACGCCGCCACCGCGAGCGGCACCGTGCCTCTCGACACCGCGGCCAGCTTCACCGTCAGCGCCTTCGCGCAGGCATCGGCACGGCCCACCGGCCAGGTCGCGCTGCTGAGCGCGCCGGGCACGAACAAGGACGCGTTCTCGGTCCGGTACATCCCGAGCAGCACCCCGGACACCAACGGCGGCCGCTGGCGGATCACCACCGCGGAGGCGGACAAGACCGACGCCGGGTCCGTCGAGGTCGAGAACGGGCAGTTCTACGGCCCCGAGGAGTGGACCCATCTGGCACTCGTCTACGACGGCTTCGCCCGCGAGATGCGGCTGTACGTCAACGGCGAGCTGGAGGAGGTCGCCTGCCAGGACGCGAACGACGACGGCGAACCCGACGTCAGCGGCTGCGCCGAGCAGGTCTCGTACTCCGAGAACGTGCTGACCTTCAAGGCCGTCCAGTCGCTGCGCCTCGGCCGCGACCGGGCCGGCGCCTACTTCCCGGGCTCCCTGTCGGACGTGTGGACGTTCCAGGGCGCCCTCAGCGACTCGCAGATCGACCATCTGTCGCTGGGCATGCCGGGTGTCGCCACCGAGGTCCCCGGCTCGGACTGACCGGGGCAGCGCCGCGTCGCGGTCCGGCTCCGGCCGGGCCGCGACGGCATGCGCACCGTCCAGAAGACCTTCCGCGCGAGCTCTCACACGAGGCTGCGCACCCCCAAGGCAGCCCGGGTCGATCCCGCGCGGCCGGTATGTGAGCGAAGACGAGGGGAACGATGAGGGATACGGCACGAGCGGGCCGGGTGGCTCGGTGGAGACGGAAGGCCGCGCTGGCTTCCGGAATCGTGATGGTCGCGACCCTGCTCCAGTCAGTCGCCGCCCCCGCGAGCGCGGGTGCCGTGGCGGACGACGGGCGGGGTCGGCCGGTGTTGCCGAAGGCGGAGCGGCCGGTGGCCGGTGCCGCGGCGAAGGTGAAGCCCCGTGACGTCGCGCGCGGACCGCGCACCCCGCGCACCGCTCCGAAGGCCGCATGGCCGAAGGCGGGTTCGGGGCGGGTGAACATCGCCGGGACCCCGGCGGGCGCGAAGGGTGCGGCTCCGGCTCCGGTGAAGGCTGGGAAGCTGCCGGTCTCCGTCGGCGCGGCCAAGGCTCGCGGTGCCGCCGGTGCGGTGCAGGTCGAGCTGGCGGGGCGGGCACAGGCTGCGCGGGCCGCGGTCGACGGGCTGCTCGTGACGCTCGCCCCCGAGCGGGCGGGCTTCACCGAAGGCGCGGCTCGGGTGCGTCTCGACTACCGCGCCATCACCCAGACCTACGGCGGTGGCTACGGCGCCCGGCTCACCCTGGTCCAGCTGCCCGCCTGTGTCCTGAAGACTCCGGAGCAGGCCAAGTGCCGTACCCAGAAGCCGGTCGAGGCCGTGAACGACACGGAGGGCGGCGCGCTCACCGCCCCGTCCGTGCGGCTCAGCTCCGCGCAGCCGACCGTGCTCGCCGCGGTGGCGGACGACAGCGCGGCCACCGGTGACTACAAGGCGACCACGCTCGCTCCGTCCTCGACCTGGCAGACCAACCTCAACACCGGCGACTTCGCCTGGTCCTACGACATGGGCGTCCCCGAGGTGCCGGGCGGCCTGAAGCCGAGCATCGGACTGGGCTACTCCTCCGGCTCGGTCGACGGGCGGACCGGCGAGACCAACAACCAGTCCTCCTGGATCGGCAGCGGCTTCGACATGTGGCCGGGCTATATCGAGCGCCGCTACAAGCCGTGCGCCGAGGACGGCGTCGAGAACAGCGACGGGATGAAGCCCGGCGATCTGTGCTGGGGTTACGACAACGCCTTCATCAGCTTCAACGGCAAGGGCGGCGAGCTCGTCCCCACCGGCACCGACGGAGAGTTCAAGCTCCGCCAGGACGACGGCACTCGCATCGCGCGGCTGACGTCCACCGACCGGGGCAACGGTGACGACAACGGCGAGTACTGGCGGCTGACCGATCCCGACGGTGTGCGCTACTACTTCGGCTACCACCGGCTGCCCGGCTGGGCCGACGGCAAGAAGACCACCAACTCCGCCTGGACCACCCCCGTCTTCGGCGACGACGCGAACGAACCCTGCCACGCGTCCGCCTTCGCCGACTCCTGGTGCCAGCAGGCCTGGCGCTGGAACCTCGACTACGTCGTCGACCCGCGCGGCAACGCCATCGCCTACAACTACAGCCAGGAGAAGAACTCCTACGGCCGCAACCTGAAGGCCGCCGACGACACCCGCTACACCCGTGGCGGATACCTCGACGAGATCCAGTACGGGCTGAAGTCGTCGTCGATGTACGCGACTCCGGCGCTCGCGAAGGTCACCCTCACCAACGCCGAACGCTGCCTGCCGGACGCGCAGACCACCTGCTCGTCGATCACCGGCGACTCCGCGTACTGGTACGACACACCGTGGGACCTCAACTGCGACGAGGGCAAGGACTGCGACAACGGCCGCCTCTCGCCCACGTTCTGGACACGCAAGCGCCTGACCGGCGTGACCACGCAGGTCATCGACGCCGCCGGCGCCTACCAGAGCGTCGACTCCTGGAAGCTGACCCACCGCTGGGGCATGGCGGACATCGACTACCAGCTGCTGCTCGACTCGATCCAGCACACCGGCCACACCGCCACGCCCGCGATCACGCTGCCGAAGACCACCTTCGACTACGTCCAGCTGGCGAACCGGCTCGACAAGACCGGTGACGGCTTCGCACCGTTCATCAAGTCCCGGCTGGCCACGATCGCCGACGAGTACGGCGGTCAGATCGACGTCAGCTACTCGGCACCGGCCTGTGACTGGGCCGCACTGCCCACCCCGCAGACCAACACCACGCGCTGTTTCCCGCAATACATCGGCGGCAGCGCCACGGACGACCCCGACCGGCACTGGTTCAACAAGTACGTCGTCACCTCCGTCACCGCGACCGACCGCACCGGCGGGGCGCCCGACCAGCTCACCCGGTACGAGTACCTGGGCGCAGCCGCCTGGCACTACGACGATGACGACGGGCTGACCAAGGAGAAGTCCAAGACCTGGTCCCAGTGGCGCGGCTACGGCCAGGTGCGCGTCAAGACCGGCGGTCAGGGCGGCGACGCGGCCATGAAGTCGCAGACCGACACGTACTTCCTGCGCGGCATGGACGGCGACCGCGAGTCCCCGACCGGCGGCACCAAGAACGTGAGCGTCGGCCTCGGCGAGGGCGAGGGCGAGGGCGACCCGATCACCGACCACGAGGCGTTCGCCGGCACCGCCTACAAGACGGTCGGCTACTCCGGCAACGGCGGCCGGGTCCTCACCAAGACCGTGAACCGTCCCTGGTACCACCAGACCGCGAAGAAGACCCGCGACTGGGGCACGGTCACCGCCAACTTCACCGGCATCGGCCACACCAAGGCCTGGACCTCCCTGGACGACGGGGCGGGCGCGTCCTGGCGGACCACCTCCACCGCCACGTCGTACGACACCGTGGCCGGACGAGTCACCCAGGTCGACGACCTCGGCGACAACTCCACCGCGGCCGACAACCGCTGCACCCGCACCACGTACGCCACCAACACCACCGACAACATCCTGAACCTGCCCGCTCGGGTGGAGACGGTCGCCAAGGCATGCGACGACCCGGTCGACCGTGCCAAGGAGGTCATCTCCGACGTCCGCTCGGCCTACGACGGCGGCGCCTACGGCGCGGCCCCGACCAAGGGCAGCGTCACGGCGACGGCCCTGCTGAAGAAGCACGACGGCACCACCGCCACCTACCTGGAGTCCGGAGCCACCTTCGACTCCTACGGCCGGGTCCTCACCAGCACCGACCTGACCGCGAACGTCACGGTCACGGGCACGGGCGCTCCGGTACGCACCGCGCGCACCGACGGCCGCACGACCACCACCGAGCGCACACCGACCACCGGCTTCGTCACGAAGACGGTGGCGACCACGCCGCCGGCCAAGCCCGGGGACGCGACCACGGCTCTGGCGAACACCACGAACCACGGCGCGCGCGGGCTGCCGCTGACCCAGACGGACGCCAACGGCAAGGTGACCACCTTCGCCTACGACGCCCTCGGTCGCACCACCAAGGTGTGGCTCGCCGACCGCCAGACCACGCTGACCCCCAGCTACGAGTTCGACTACCTCGTCACCGACGGCCAGCCGGTCGCGGTCGCCACCAAGGCGCTCGGTACCAACGGCAGCCAGGTCACCGCGTACAGCCTGTACGACGGGTTCCTGCGCCAGCGGCAGACGCAGAAGCCGGGCCCCGACGGCGGGCGGCTGCTCTCCGACGTCTTCTACGACGAGCGCGGCCTGGTCGGCAAGACCTACGAGACCTACTACGCCACGAGCGCACCCTCGCGCACCCTGTTCAAGCCGGCGGACGCGCTCTCGGTCGAGACCCAGACGCGGACCACGTTCGACGGCATGGGCCGCCCCACGGTGAGCGAGCAGATCGCCGGCAACGGCGACGGCGGTCCCGTGCTCGGCACCACCCGCACCCTCTACGGCGGCGACCGCACCACGGTCATCCCGCCGGAGGGCGGCACCGCCACCACGACCGTCACCGACGGCCGCGGGCGCACCACCGAGCTGCGCCAGCACCACACCCGGTCCGCGCAGGCCGCCTTCGACACCACCCGCTACACCTACACCCCGCGCGGCGAGCTGGAGAAGCTGACCGACCCGGCCGGCAACGTCTGGAGCTACACCTACGACCTGCTCGGCAACCTCAGGACGACCGTCGACCCGGACAAGGGCCCCGGCTCCACCGAGTACGACGACCACGGCCAGGTCCTGTCCATCTCCGACGACCGGGCCACCGACCTCTACTACGTCCACGACGGCCTCGGCCGGCAGACCGAGCTGCGGGAGAACAGCGCCACGGGCAAGCTGCGCGCCAAGTGGGTCTACGACACCATCAGCGGCGCGAAGGGCCACCTGGCCGAGTCCACCCGCTACGTCGGCTCCGACGCGTACACCAACAAGGTCGTCGCCTACGACCGGCTCTACCGCCCGCTGCGCTCGACCGTGACGATCCCCGCGAGCGAGGGAGCGCTCGCCGGCACCTATCTGTCGGCCACCGCGTTCAACGTGGACGGTTCGGTGCGCTCGACCGGCTCCCCGGCCGCCGGCGCCCTGCCCGCCACCACGGTGGCGTTCACCTACGAGGAGCAGACCCAGCGGCCGATCGCCCTCAGCGGCAGCCAGGGAATCGACGTCACCACCAGCCACAGCCTCACCGGCAAGCCGCTCCAGTTCGAACTGTCGAACAACGGCGGCAAGAAGACCTGGGTGACCAACTCCTACGAGTGGGGCACCCAGCGGCTGGCCACCTCCCGGGTGGACCGTCAGGACGTGCCGGGCGTCGACCGGAGCAACACCTACGGCTACGACCGGATGGGCAACATCCTGTCCGTCTCGGACGTCTCCCGTGCCGGTACGGACACCCAGTGCTTCACGTACGACCACCTGCGCCGGATGACGACGGCCTGGTCCCAGGCCACGACCACCTGTGCCGCGTCCCCCGGCGGGCAGACCGTCGGCGGCCCCGCGCCGTACTGGCACTCCTACACCTACGACAAGGTGGGCAACCGGGAGACCGAGACCCTGCACGACGTCACCGGTGACACGGCGAAGAACACCGTGCGCACCTACGACTACCCGGACCCGGGCAAGCCGCGTCCGCACGCCGTGAACACGGTGACCCAGACCGGGCCCGGCGGCACCGCGCAGGACTCCTACGGCTACGACGTGGTCGGCAACACCGACACCCGCACCCTCGCGGGCACCACCCAGGATCTCGACTGGGACGCCGAGGGCCACCTGGTCAAGGTGACCAAGCCGGTCGAGGGCAAGCCGGACGACATCACCGAGTACGTCTACGACGCGGCCGGCAACCGGCTCATCGCCCGCACCTCGAAGGAGAACACGCTCTACCTCGGCGCCACCCGGATCACCGTGGCCAAGGGCGGCACCACCGCCGAGGCCACCCGCACCCTGGACCTCGGCAGCGGGCACCAGGCCGTGATCGACAACGACGGCTCGGTCTCGTTCACCGTCGCCGACCACCAGGGGTCGGGACAGCTCGCGGTCGAGGCGGCGAACCAGCAGCTGACGCAGCGTCGCACCCTGCCCTTCGGCGGAGCCCGCGGCGCCGAGCCGAGCAGCTGGCCCGGTGTGCAGGGCTTCGTCGGCGGCGTCGACGACAGCGAGTCCACCGGGTTGCAGCACCTGGGCGCCCGTGAGTACGACCCGGCGACCGGGCGGTTCCTGTCGGTCGACCCGCTGCTCACCCCGGGCGACCCACAGGCGCTGAACGGCTATGCCTACAGCAACAACAGCCCGCTCACCTTCAGCGACCCCGACGGTCTGGGCTGCATCCACGGCGCGCCCGGCGGCGGAGCGGACGGTATCTGCGCGGGCGTCGAAGGCGACACCGACGGCGTCATCGACGGCAACTCCAACAACTGCCAGCGAACGCAGTCCTGTTACGGCACCGCCGTCAAGATGTCGCAGGAGGCCAGGCGGAACGGCACCTACGGCAAGAAGCCGATCGTCATCCAGCCCAAGGGTGACTCGATCACCATCCAGGGCGTCTACATCCCGACCCAGGCCCAACTCGCCGAGCACTTCCCGTACTACCACGAGCGTCTGGACTACCAGCACAACCTGCAGAACTGGGCGCGAGCCCGGTGCTCGGGCCTGAACGTCGCGGGCTCGGAGTTCTGCTCCGCGGTGGGCAAGCTCGGCTGGTTCGGCGACCAGAACGGGCCGGGGATCCTGGAGGTCCTGGGCGTCGACGACTACGTCGGCTGTGCGCAGGGTTCCGGCAGCGCCTGCAAGGCCGCGGCGGTCGACGCGGGCATCGCGGTCGGCACCGGTCTGCTCGGCAAGGGCGCCAAGATCGTCTTCAAGGGCTTCAAAGCGGCCCTGAAGAAGACGGACTCCATCCCCATCCAGTGCCTCGTCGGAGGCGGCCGGCACAGCTTCACGCCGGGCACGCACGTGCTGATGTCCGACGGGTCCACCAAGCCCATCGAGGACGTCCGGCTCGGCGACGAGATCGTGGTCACCGACCCGCAGAGCGGTCGGACCACGACGCGGACCGTGGTCGCCACCATCATCACCACGGACGACAAGCACTTCGTCGACCTCACGGTCTCCCGCGAGGGCGCCCGTGGCACCGAGTCGCTGACCTCCACGACGACGCACCCGTTCTGGTCCCCCTCCGAGGGCACCTGGATCGACGCCGGACACCTCGCACCGGGCATGACGCTGCGCACGGTCGACGGCGGCACGGTCCGGGTCGAGAAGACCCGGGAGTTCCACAAGCTCCAGCGCACGCACGACCTCACCATCGACGACATCCACACCTATTACGTCGTCGCCGGTACGACCCCGCTCCTCGTCCACAACGACGACGGCGGGTTCGACTGGGAAAAGGGTCTCGCGGAGATGAAGGAGACCTGGGACAACGGCGACCTCGACGACGACGGCAAGCACTCCCCGCGCGGCAACCAGGCCGAGAACAAGGAGTTCAGGGACGCGCTGAAGAAGATCGAGGGCGAACTCGGACGGGACGTCAGCCCCGCTGAGCGCCGCATGCTGCACGACCGGATCACCGGCCGTGGCTACGGCTACCATCGCATCGTCGAGGAAGGCAGGGGGTTGTTCGGTGGCTGCTGAGACCCGGGCGGGCGAGATCGCCGGGATCCTGACGGGCGCGGTCGTCCGTTCCGTCGGCAGGGCCGCGGACATGGGGGTCGTGGAGTTCGACGGCCCTCGGGGCGAGACCGTCATGGCCCATATGCAGTGCCCGTTCCGCATCGTGCAGGACGGGACGATCCTGCTGGGGTCCGCGGACATGCGCTACCCGCAGAAGGGGGCCGGAGCACAGGCGTTCGACGAGTTCCGCATGATCTACGACGCCCGGGCCGCCAAGCTCAACGCGATTCTCGGCGAGCTGAAGCCCGCCGTCGTGGACGTGAGCGTCGGCGAGGCGGGTGAGCTCACCGTGAGCTGGGAGCCCGCGTTCCGGCTCGTGGCGTTCCCCGACTGCTCGGGGCAGATCGAGGCCTGGCGGGTGCTGGTCCGTGGGGGAGCGCACCACGGGTTCCCACCGGACACCGTCTGACCCGTTCCTGATCCACTCGGCCCCCGCTTCCGTGTCACCGCGGAGCGGGGGCCGACCCGTGTCCGGTCCCGAGGAGCGGGGGCGGGACACGAGCACCGGCTCGCCCCGCATATGGTGATCCGGTGAACGGCGACTGGCTCATCCGCGGCCGTGACGGCCGCCTCAGCGTCTATTTGCCGACCGAGGACGCCGTCCTGTGCCGGGCGGAACTCGGCCCCGGCGGCCCCTGGGAACTCCCGCGCAAGGTCGGCGGCGACCAGAAGCTGCGCCCCGGCGCCGGTATCGGCCAGGGCGCCGACGCGTACGCCCATCTGGCCGCCTGGCGCCCCACCAGGGCGGGCGAGGCGGGCCTGGTGCACTCCACGCACTTCCGGCCGCGTCTTGCCCCGCTGGACTGGATGTCCATCGGCCACCCGGACAAGGCCGGCGACCGCACCGGCACGCCCGCCGTCACGGTCGACGCGCAGGGCCGGGCGCATGTCTTCGTGCGCAACCGGGAGGGCGGCGTGAGCATGCGCGGCCAGAAGGAGGTGGGCGGCTGGGGCCCCTGGCGCGACCTCAAGGGGCGTGAGGTCGACGACCGGCTGGCCGCCGTGACGGGAGAGTCGGGGCGCGTCGAGCTGTACGCGGCCGTGCCCGGGGCCCTCGTGCACTGGCGGCAGGAGAAGCCGGGCAGCGTCCCGGTCCTGGAGGAGGCGATGGAGACGCCGGTACGCGCGGGCACCCTGCAGGCGCTGGCCACCTCCGCGGAGAACACGACCCTCTTCTACGCCGACGACTCCGGAGACCTGTGCGCCTGGCGCCCCGGCACCAAGCCGGTGACCCTCCTGACGTCCGCGGGCCCCGGCCCGGTCGCCGCGATCCGCTGCCAACTCGACGGCCACGACTGCACGCTGCTCGCCCAGCGCTCGGCGAGCGGCCGCGTCGCCTTCGCCGCGTACCCGACCGAGCAGGAGTCGGCGGGGGCGTGGTGGACGGAGTCGGGGCCACAGCTCCCGGCGGACGCGCTGGTGGCGCTGGCGGTCGACGAGGACGAGCGGGTCGTGGCGGCGACAATGTCACCGTCGACGGGCCAACTCCTGGTCACCAGACGCAAGGACGAGCCGGGGCTGGCCTTGGAGGCTTGGCGGGAGGTCTGACCGCCGTAATTCGCAGGACCGTTCGGGCTCCTGTGCGCCAGGATGACCATCATGGACACGGAAAGCCTGGTCGAGGTCTGGCGGCGGATCCTGGCGCCCTCAGGGGCCTCGTGGGTGCTCTTCGAGCACGGGACGTGCGTGGTGTTGAAGGAGCCCGCGGGAGACCTCGCGGGACAGGCCTTGGGGATCCTCGGCGAGTTCGGCCCGGTGCACGTGGGCTCTCCGGCCGGTGACTTCAACGTACTCACGCTCAAGGACGACCTGGGCTGGCTGGTCACCGGGCATCACTCTGACGTCGTCACCTACGTCGCCCTCGACGAGCCCGTCGACCCGTCGCATCTGGCCATCGGCATCCACGGCCGCGCCAAGCGCCACCAGGACGGCACGGACCTCTGGGTCGTCCATGTGGAGGACCGGCGCCCGGCCGTCAGCTGAGAACGCCGGTGCCCCGCACACCAGGAGGCGTGCGGGGCACCGGCGTTCGGTGCTGGCGCTTACGCCGGGACGCTCGCCACGCCCGGTGCCAGGAACTTCTTGCCGTTCACGCGCTCCGAGACGCCCTCGCTGTCCAGGTACGGCGTGATGCCGCCCAGGTGGAAGGGCCAGCCGGCGCCCGTGATCAGGCAGAGGTCGATGTCCTGGGCCTCGGCGACGACGCCCTCGTCGAGCATCAGACCGATCTCCTGGGCCACCGCGTCCAGGACACGGTCGCGGACCTGCTCCTCGGTCAGGACGACATCGCCCTGCTTCAGGAGCGCGGCGACCTCCGGGTCCAGCTCCGGCTTCCCGGAGTCGTAGACGTAGAAGCCGCGCTTGCCCGCCTTGACGACGGCCGCGAGGTTCGGGGACACCGTGAAGCGGTCCGGGAAGGCCCGGTTGAGGGTCTCCGAGACGTGCAGACCGATCGCGGGACCGACCAGCTCCAGGAGCACCAGCGG
Organism: Streptomyces sp. NBC_01092; assembly: GCF_045039535.1. Taxonomy (NCBI): domain Bacteria; kingdom Bacillati; phylum Actinomycetota; class Actinomycetes; order Kitasatosporales; family Streptomycetaceae; genus Streptomyces; species Streptomyces sp. NBC_01092. Next base: position 8,057,840 of record NZ_CP108659.1, read on the forward strand.
CGACATCGGCAGACCCAGCGGCTCGACCGCCTTCTCGGCGACCTCGACCGACGTGCCCTCGTCGATGACGTTCTGGATCTCGCCCATGAAGCGGGTGAGGATGCGGTTCACGACGAACGCCGGGGCGTCCTTCACCAGAACCGCCGTCTTCTTCAGCTTCTTGGCGACGGCGAAGGCCGTGGCCAGGGAGGCGTCGTCCGTCTTCTCGCCGCGGACGATCTCCAGGAGCGGCAGGATCGCGACCGGGTTGAAGAAGTGGAAGCCGACGACCCGCTCGGGGTTCTTCAGCTTCGACGCCATCTCCGAGACGGAGAGGGAGGAGGTGTTCGTCGCGAGGATCGCGTGCGCCGGTGCGACCGCCTCGACCTCGGCGAACACCTGCTGCTTGACGCCGATCTCCTCGAACACGGCCTCGATGATGAAGTCCGCGTCCGCGAAGCCCTCGGCCTTGTCCAGGACGCCGGTCACCAGCGCCTTGAGGCGGTTGGCCTTGTCCTGGTTGATACGGCCCTTGCCGAGCAGCTTCTCGATCTCGGCGTGGACGTAGCCCACACCCTTGTCGACGCGCTCCTGGTCGATGTCGGTCAGGACGACCGGCACCTCCAGGCGGCGCAGGAAGAGCAGGGCGAGCTGCGAGGCCATGAGGCCCGCACCCACGACACCGACCTTGGTGACCGGGCGCGCCAGGTTCTTGTCCGGCGCACCGGCCGGACGCTTGCCGCGCTTCTGCACCAGGTTGAAGGCGTAGATGCCGGCACGCAGTTCGCCACCCATGATCAGGTCGGCGAGCGCCTTGTCCTCGGCGTCATAGCCCTGCTGGAGGTCGCCGTTCTTGGCGGCGGCGATGATGTCCAGCGCACGGTAGGCGGCCGGAGCGGCGCCGTGCACCTTGGAGTCCGCGATGAAACGGCCCTTGGCGACGGCCTGGTCCCAGGCCTCACCGCGGTCGATCACCGGGCGCTCGACCTCGACGTCGCCCTTCAGGACGGACGCGGTCCAGATCAGCGACTGCTCCAGGAAGTCGGCGCCCTCGAAGATGGCGTCGGCGATGCCCAGGTCGAAGACCTGCTGGCCCTTGAGCTGCTTGTTCTGGTTGAGGCTGTTCTCGATGATCACCGAGACGGCCTTGTCGGCGCCGATCAGGTTCGGCAGGATCGTGCAGCCGCCCCAGCCGGGAACCAGGCCGAGGAAGACCTCGGGGAGCGAGAAGGCCGGGAGCGCCTTCGAGACGGTGCGGTACTTGCAGTGCAGACCGACCTCGACGCCACCGCCCATGGCGGCGCCGTTGTAGTACGCGAAGGTCGGGACCGCGATACCGGCGAGGCGCTTGAAGACCTCGTGGCCGCCCTTGCCGATGGCCAGCGCGTCCTTGTGCTCCTTCAGCAGCTCGACGCCCTTGAGGTCGGCGCCGACGGCGAAGATGAACGGCTTGCCGGTGATGCCGACGCCGACGATGTCACCGGCCGCGGCCTCCGCCTCGACCTGGTCGATGGCGGTGTCGAGGTTGGCCAGCGACTGCGGGCCGAAGGTGGTCGGCTTGGTGTGGTCGAAGCCGTTGTCCAGCGTGATGAGCGCGAAGCGCCCGGCGCCGAACGGCAGGTCGAGGTGGCGTACGTGCGCGGACGTCACGACCTCGTCGGGGAACAGCTCGGCCGCACCCTTCAAAAGCTCAGCGGTGGTGCTCACTTGCTGCCTCCGTCGAAATTCGGGTTCTCCCAGATGACCGTCGCGCCCATGCCGAAGCCGACGCACATGGTGGTCAGGCCGTAGCGGACGTTCGGCTGCTCCTCGAACTGACGGGCCAGCTGCGTCATGAGACGCACGCCCGACGAGGCCAGCGGGTGGCCGAAGGCGATGGCGCCGCCGTACTGGTTGACGCGCTCGTCGTCGTCCGCGATGCCGTAGTGGTCGAGGAAGGCCAGGACCTGGACGGCGAAGGCCTCGTTGACCTCGAAGAGGTTGATGTCCTCGATGGACAGGCCCGCCTTGGCGAGGGCCTTCTCCGTGGCCGGGATCGGGCCGTAGCCCATGACCTCCGGCTCGACGCCCGCGAAGGCGTAGGAGACGAGGCGCATCTTCACCGGGAGGTTGTTCTCACGGGCGAAGTCCTCGGACGCGATGATCGAGGCGGTGGCACCGTCGTTCAGACCGGCCGCGTTACCCGCGGTGACCCGGCCGTGGACGCGGAACGGCGTCTTCAGACCGGAGAGGTTCTCCAGGGTGGTCCCCGGGCGCATCGGCTCGTCGGCGGTCACGAGACCCCAGCCGGTCTCACCGGCCTCCGGGTTCGTACGACGCACCGAGATCGGCACCAGGTCGGCCTGGATCTTGCCGTTGGCGTACGCCTTGGCGGCCTTCTCCTGCGAGCGCACCGCGTACTCGTCGGCGCGCTGCTTGGTGATGTGCGGGTAGCGGTCGTGCAGGTTCTCGGCGGTCATGCCCATGAACAGGGCGGACTCGTCGACCAGCTTCTCGCTGACGAAGCGCGGGTTCGGGTCCACGCCCTCGCCCATCGGGTGGCGGCCCATGTGCTCGACACCACCGGCGATGACGGCGTCGTAGGCGCCGAAGGCGATGGAGCCCGCGACCGTCGTGACGGCGGTCAGGGCGCCGGCGCACATACGGTCGACGGAGTAGCCGGGCACCGACTGGGGGAGACCGGCGAGGATGCCGGCCGTGCGGCCGATGGTCAGGCCCTGGTCGCCGATCTGCGTGGTCGCGGCGATGGCGACCTCGTCGATCTGCTTCGGGTCGAGACCCGGGTTGCGGCGCAGCAGCTCCCGGATCGCCTTCACGACGAGGTCGTCGGCGCGGGTCTCGTGGTAGATGCCCTTCGGGCCCGCCTTGCCGAACGGGGTGCGGACGCCGTCGACGAAGACGACGTCCCTGAGGCTACGAGGCACGATGGCTCTCCTCCAGAAGTGCGGGACGCTGAGCGCTTGCTCATGGCCATGCTACTTATGAGTAACGTAGCTGCACAGTCCTGGAGAGGGGAGCGGCGAAGGTCACATCCTTGGGTGCGTGCTCTCGGAAGATCTTGGCCTGATCTCGACGTAGACGCCCCCTTGGGGGCGCAGGGAACCTCTCACGACGGCGGGGCGGTCAGGGCAGCCACCAGAACCGGCGTGACCTGCTCGACCTGCCAGGCCCGAGCCCCATAACCGGCCAGCGCCTGCGCGACCGACTCGGCGTCGACCACCTTCGGCGGCTCCCAGCAGACCCGCCGCACGGTGTCGGGAGTGATCAGGTTCTCCTGAGGCATGTTGAGCTGCTCGGCCAGTGTGGACACGGCGGCCCGAGCCGCGGACAACCGAGCCGCGGCAACAGGGTCCTTGTCGGCCCAGGCCCGCGGCGGCGGAGGCCCGGTCACCGGCTGCCCGGGTGCCGGCAACTGCGACTCGGTCATCGCCTTCGCGCGGTCGACGGCTGCCTGCCACTGCTCCAGCTGCCGCCGGCCCATGCGGTGCCCGAAGCCGTTGAGCGCGGCCAGCGCATGCACATTGCCCGGCACGGCGAGCGCGGCCTCGACGATCGCCGCGTCGCTGAGCACCTTGCCCGGCGACACGTCCCGCTTCTGGGCGATCCGGTCGCGCGTCTGCCACAGCTCCCGCACGACACCGAGCTGCCGGCGTCTGCGCACCTTGTGCATCCCGGACGTCCGCCGCCAGGGATCCTTGCGCGGCTCGGCGGGCGGCGCCGACGCGATCGCGTCGAACTCCTGGTGCGCCCACTCCAGCTTCCCCTGCCGGTCCAGCTCCTTCTCCAGCGCGTCGCGCAGATCCACGAGCAGTTCGACGTCCAGCGTCGCGTAGCGCAGCCAGGGCTCGGGCAGCGGCCGGGTCGACCAGTCGACGGCCGAGTGCCCCTTCTCCAGGACGAACCCGAGCACGCCCTCGACCATCGCGCCGAGGCCGACCCGGGGGAACCCGGCGAGCCGGCCGGCCAGCTCGGTGTCGAACAGCCGGGTCGGCACCATGCCTATTTCGCGCAGACAGGGCAGATCCTGGGTGGCGGCGTGCAGCACCCACTCCACTCCGGACAGGGCTTCGCCGAGGCCGGACAGGTCGGGGCAGGCGACGGGGTCGATCAGCGCGGAACCGGCGCCCGCGCGGCGCAGCTGCACGAGATAGGCACGCTGGCCGTAGCGGTAGCCGGACGCGCGTTCGGCGTCGACGGCGACGGGGCCCGAGCCCGCGGTGAAGGCGGCGATCACCTCGGCGAGCGCGGCCTCGTCGGCGATCACGGGCGGAATGCCCTCACGGGGTTCCAGCAAAGGGGTCGGCGCCTCCGTAACAGAAGATCCATCGTCTTCCGGAGGGGCGCCTCCGGTGGTTCGCAGTGAACTGTCTGCTGCGGTTTCTTGGGCGTCGGTCACATGTCAAGGGTATCTGTGTATGGACAGCGCCCGCCGATGGAACGTTCCGTCGGCGGGCGCCCGAGGGTCGCAAACCAGTCAGTCAAGTGAAGGATCCGGCTCACGGTGGGTGGGGGACGAGGGTGGGATCAGCGGCCGATCCCGTTCACGTCAGTGAATGATCATGCGTTCCATCGATGTCGGCTGGACTCAGTGGATGATTCCGGTGCGCAGCGCCACCGCGACCATGCCGGCCCGGTCACCGGTGCCGAGCTTGCGGGCGATCCGGGCGAGGTGGCTCTTGACGGTCAGGGCGGACAGGCCCATCGAGACGCCGATCGCCTTGTTCGACTGGCCCTCCGCCACCAGCCGCAGCACCTCGACCTCGCGGCCGGACAACTCGCGGTAGCCGCCCGGGTGGCTCGGGGCACCCGGGTGGCGACGGTGCATACGGGCGGCGGCGGCGCCGATGGGAGCGGCACCGGGCCGGGTGGGGAGCCCGACGTTAGTGCGGGTGCCGGTGACGACGTAGCCCTTCACGCCGCCCGCGAGGGCGTTGCGCACGGCGCCGATGTCGTCGGCGGCGGACAGGGCGAGGCCGTTGGGCCAGCCCGCGGCGCGGGTCTCCGACAGGAGGGTGAGGCCGGAGCCGTCGGGCAGGTGGACGTCGGCGACACAGATGTCGCGGGGGTTGCCGATGCGGGGACGAGCCTCCGCGATGGACGAGGCCTCGATGACATCGCGCACACCGAGCGCCCAGAGGTGACGGGTGACGGTGGAGCGGACGCGGGGGTCGGCCACGACCACCATGGCGGTGGGCTTGTTCGGGCGGTAGGCGACCAGGCTTGCGGGCTGCTCGAGGAGAACGGACACCAGGCCTCCTGGGGTGCGGGGACGGCTTTCAAGGTCACAGTCGTCTTCGGCACCAAACCCGTGGCCCTTTAGGGAAAGATCACGATTTAGTGAGTAACAATCGGGGCAATTCGGACGCGTGGTCGATCGATAGGCGAGTAAATCGCGTCGATCAAGGACTGTTTCCTGACCGAAAGTGGCCGTATCGACAAAGTGATGGTCAAGCTTGTGGCCGTCGGGTGAGGAGCGGTTTTAGCGGGACTGCGGGTCGCGGCGCTGAGGCAGCGTCACCACCGACGCGTCCCCCGGGCCGGCCGGCGGCAGGCCCGCGATCTGCGCCAGCAGATCGCACCAGGACGCCAGATGACCTGCGGTGTCCGGGACCCCGCCCAGGCCCTCACGCGGCGTCCAGGACGCACGGATCTCGATCTGCGAGGCCGCCGGGCGCTCGGACAGGCCGCCGAAGTAGTGGGAGCTCGCCCGGGTGACGGTGCCGCTCGGCTCGCCGTACGACAGCCCGCGCGCCTGGAACGCGCCGGTCAGCCAGGACCAGCACACCTCGGGCAGCAACGGGTCGGCGGCCATCTCCGGCTCCAGCTCCGCCCGCACGAGGGTCACCAGCCGGAAGGTGCCCCGCCAGGCGTCGTGGCCCGCCGGGTCGTGCAGCAGCACCAGGCGGCCGTCGGCCAGGTCCTCGTCACCGTCGACGACCGCCGCCTCCAGCGCGTACGCGTACGGAGCCAGGCGCTGGGGCGCCTTGGTCTGCTCGACCTCGATCTGCGGCCGCAGGCGGCCGGCCCGCAGAGCCTCGACAGCGGCCCGGAAGGCCGCTGGAGCCGTGCTGTGCGAATGCCGGTCGCCCTCCCCGGCCTCCTTCGCGTCATCCATTCCGCCAGTGCCGTCCGACAGTCTTCCCTGAGCCGCAGCCATGCCGGGAAGATTAAGGGGAACCGGAGCTTCGTGCAGGGAGAGACACCAGGACAACACGGGAACCCCGGCGTCGGGCCCTGTGCGGCCATGCGAGACTTGCCCCCGTGAGTGCCAACCAGACGCCGCCGTCAGCCACGCCCGACGCAGTCAAGAATTCCGCCTTTCTCAAGGCGTGCAGGCGCGAACCCGTGCCGCACACCCCGGTGTGGTTCATGCGGCAGGCCGGGCGCTCCCTGCCGGAGTACCGCAAGGTGCGCGAGGGCATCGCGATGCTCGACTCCTGCATGCGGCCCGAGCTGGTCACCGAGATCACCCTCCAGCCCGTGCGCAGGCACGACGTGGACGCGGCGATCTACTTCAGCGACATCGTCGTGCCGCTGAAGGCCATCGGCATCGACCTCGACATCAAGCCGGGCGTCGGCCCGGTCGTCGAGCGCCCGATCCGCACCCGCGCCGACCTGGCCCAACTGCGCGACCTCACCCCCGAGGACGTCTCGTACGTCACCGAGGCCATCGGCATGCTCACCGGCGAGCTCGGCGCCACCCCGCTCATCGGTTTCGCCGGCGCGCCTTTCACTCTCGCGAGTTACCTCGTCGAGGGCGGTCCGTCGCGCACGTACGAGAACGCCAAGGCGATGATGTACGGCGACCCGGAGCTCTGGGCCGACCTGCTCGACCGCCTCGCCGACATCACCGCGGCCTTCCTGAAGGTGCAGATCGAAGCCGGCGCCTCCGCCGTCCAGCTCTTCGACTCCTGGGCCGGCGCCCTCGCCCCCGTCGACTACCGTCGCTCGGTGATGCCCGCCTCCGCGAAGGTCTTCGACGCCGTCGCCGGATACGGCGTCCCGCGCATCCACTTCGGCGTCGGCACCGGTGAGCTGCTGAAGCTCATGGGCGAGGCCGGCGCGGACGTCGTGGGCGTCGACTGGCGCGTCCCGCTCGACGAGGCCGCCCGCCGGGTCGGCCCCGGCAAGGCGCTCCAGGGCAACCTCGACCCGACCGTCCTGTTCGCCACCCCCGAGGCGATCGAGGCCAAGACCCGCGAGGTGCTCGACACCGCGGCCGGTCTCGAGGGCCATGTCTTCAACCTCGGCCACGGCGTCATGCCGTCCACCGACCCGGACGCCCTGACCCGGCTCGTCGAGTACGTCCACACGCAGACGGCCCGATAGAAACGCTCAGCACGTCCGCCGGGGCCGTGCCCGCCTGCCGAACAGCAGGCCGCGGGGCTCCGGCGGCGGTGTGGTCCCCGGTTTGAGCGGCCAGGCGAGCAGCATGCCCGCGAGGAAGCCGGCCACGTGCGCCGCGTACGCCACCGTGCCGGCGTCGGAGACGCCCTCTCCGGACGAGTACACGGCCTGCAGCACGAACCAGAAGCCGAGTACCAGCCAGGCGGGCAGCCGCAGCGGCAGGAAGATCAGGAACGGCACCAGGACCCACACCCTGGCCCTCGGATACAGCACCAGATAGGCGCCCAGGACGCCCGCGATGGCCCCGGACGCGCCGATCAGCGGGTCGGCCGAGTCGTCGTTGAGGAACGCGAAGCCGTACGACGCCGCGTAGCCGCAGACGACGTAGAAGAGCAAGTACCGCACGTGGCCCATGCGGTCCTCGATGTTGTTGCCGAAGATCAGCAGGAAGAGCATGTTGCCCAGCAGGTGCAGCCAGCTGCCGTGCAGGAACATCGCGGTGAGGACCGACAGCGCGGGGGACTTGTCGTAGCCGGGGCGGCCGATCACACAGCCGGGGCCGTTCGGGCCGACGGCGACCTCGCCCGTAGGGACCACTCCCGGCAGCTGATCGTGGATCAACTCCCTCGGCACCGCCGCGTAGTGGTCCAGGAACGCGTGCAGATGGCACAGCTGGGCCAGGCTGCTCTCACCGGACACGGAGCCGGCTATCCCGGGCGTGGACAGGAAGACGAGGACGTTCGCGGCGATCAGCGCGTATGTCACCCAAGGGGTGCGGCGCACCGGGTTCACGTCATGGACGGGGATGACCACGACTGGTATCTGCCCGGGATCGGTGCGGCGAATCGGTGAACGTGGCCTTCGCCGTGTGCGTATGACTCGGCAACCGCTCTACGTGAGGAACAGGCGATGAACGACCGAGTTACTCCTCCGATTCACGCGTTGCCCGACGGTGAGGCCGAGATCGCCGTGGTGGTGCGGCTGCCGTGGGAAGACGTCGCGCGGCTGGGTCAGGAGGCGGGGCGGCTCGCCGCGCAGATGCAGCGGCCGGTGACGCTGGATGAGGCGGTGAGTCATCGGTTGCGGTCCCCGCGGGGGGCTGCGCATGCGAAGCCGGCGGGGGAGCAGCCGGCTGCCGCCATGCCGCCGAGTGTGAGTGCGTCCGTGTCTTCGTTGCCTTCCCGGCCGCCGGCTGAGCAGGCTCGGCAGGCCATTGAGAGGATCAACGGCAGCGCTTGAGCGCCATGGGGGTGAGGGTGGTTCGGCGGGTGCGGGCCGTATGTGGCTGGTCGCGCCCACGCGGCGGAGCCGCAAATCGAAACAGCCCCGCGCCCCTAGGTGGGTTGTCCTACCGCCTTTACAGCTTTACGGGCCGCTACCAGTACCGGGTCCCAGACCGGGGAGAACGGTGGGGCGTATCCCAGGTCCAGGGACGTCATCTGTTCCACCGTCATGCCCGCCGTCAAGGCGACCGCCGCGATGTCCACCCTCTTCGCCGCGCCCTCCCTGCCCACGATCTGTACGCCCAGTAGGCGTCCCGTGCGGCGTTCGGCGAGCATTTTGACCTTCATGAGGGAGGCCCCCGGGTAGTAGCCCGCGCGGCTCGTCGACTCGATCGTGGCGGTGACGTACTGCAAGCCCGCCCTGCGTGCGTCCTTCTCGCGCAGGCCCGTGCGGGCGATCTCCAGGTCGCAGACCTTGCTGACGGCCGTGCCGACCACGCCGGGGAACGTGGCGTAGCCGCCGCCGGCGTTCGTGCCGATGACCTGGCCGTGTTTGTTGGCGTGGGTGCCGAGGGCGATGTGGCGTTCCTGGCCGGAGACCAGGTCGAGGACCTCCACGCAGTCGCCGCCCGCCCAGATGTTCTCGTGGCCGCGCACGCGCATGGCGAGGTCGGTCAGCAGGCCGCCGTGGTCGCCGAGGGGGAGGCCGGCGGCACGCGCGAGCGCCGTTTCCGGGCGGACGCCGATGCCCAGGACGACCACGTCCGCCGGGTACTCGGCGTCCTGCGTGGCCACCGCGCGGACGGTGCCGTCCTCGCCGGTGAGGATCTTGGTGACCTCGGTGTCGTTGACCATGGTGATGCCCAGGCCCTCCATGGCCGCGTGTACGAGGCGGCCCATGTCGGGGTCGAGCGTCGACATGGGTTCGCTGCCACGGTTGACGACCGTCACCTCGTAGCCGCGGTTGATGAGCGCCTCGGCCATCTCCACGCCGATGTAGCCGGCGCCGACCACCACCGCGCGACGGCCACGCGTGCGTGCCAGCGTGTCGAGCAGGGCCTGGCCGTCGTCGAGGGTCTGCACGCCGTGGACGCCGGGGGCGTCCACGCCCGGCATGTCGGGGCGGATCGGGCGGGCGCCGGTCCCGATCACGAGCTTGTCGTACGACGTCCAGGACTCGGCGCCGGAATCGACGTCACGCGCGCGTACCCGGCGGCCGGGCACGTCGATCTCCACGACCTCCGTCCGCATGCGCAGGTCGATGTCCCGTGCGCGGTGCTCCTCGGGCGTACGGGCGATCAGCCGGTCCCGCTCGGGCACGTCGCCGCCCACCCAGTACGGGATGCCGCACGCCGAGAAGGAGGTGAAGTGGCCGCGCTCGAAGGCCACGATCTCCAACTCCTCGGCGCTCCTCAGGCGTCTCGCCTGCGACGCCGCGGACATCCCCGCGGCGTCGCCGCCGATCACCACCAGCCGTTCCCGCTTGCCCGGCACACCCGTCGTAGCGCTCATGGTCATGCGAACACGCTACGGGTGCACGGAATTTCAGTCCTGCTCGCCGCCCTTTTCGTCTCCCGCGCGCGTGGGGGACGGAGCGGGCCGGGCGGCCGGCAGCGGGCCGAGCGCGGTGGTCGCGGGCACGGACGCCGGCCGGCGCGGCAGCCGGGGGCGCAGAACCTTCAGCCACAGCAGCACGAGCAGCGCCGCCACCGCCGCGAACGGCAGCACCGCGCCGAACGCCACCGCAAGCCAGCGCACCATCGTCACGAACGCGTTCCAGCCACCCGCGAGCGCGTCCACGAAGCCCGGATCGTCGTCCTTCGCGGCCTTCTTCACCGGCGTCTCGGACAGGGACAGCGTGATGGTCGCCAGGCTGGTGCGGTCCTTCAGGGACGCCTGCTGGGCCAGCAGCGACTCCAGGTCGGCCTGCCGGCTGCTCAGCTCGCCCTCCAGCGTCACCACGTCGCTGAGCCTCGTCGCCTGGTCCATCAGCTCGCGGATCCGGGCCACGCTGGCCCGCTGCGTCTTGATGCGGCTCTCCACGTCCACGACCTGGTCGGTGACGTCCTGCGCCTTCGCGCTGCGCTCGATCAGCTTGCCCGCGCCCTCCAGGTCCGCGAGGACCTCGGCGTACTGGTCGACGGGCACGCGCAGGACGACGCGGGTGTGCTCGTGGCCCTCCTCATCGCGGGTGGTGGTCTCGTCGCCGACGAAGCCGCCCGCGTTCTCGATGGTCGTACGGGCCTCGTCGAGGGCGTTGGGCACGTCCTTGACCTGCACGGTCAGCGAGGCGGTGCGGATGATGTGGGTCGCGGGGACCTTGACCGGAGTGGCGCGCTTGCCTGCGTCGGCGTCGGCGCCGCTGCCGGGAGCGCCCTGACTCCCTTCCGCCTTGGAGTCCGCCTGGCCGGCGTCGGCAGCGGCGGCCCCGCTGTCGCCCCCCGAGTCGTTCGCGCCGCTGCATCCGGTGAGCGCGAGGGCGGTGGCCAGCAGGAGGCCGGCCAGGGCCTGAACAGGCCGTACGGATCGTGCGGAACGTCGTGTGCGCATTGGGCGTACCCCCGAGGGTCGTCGTGACGACTGACGCTTCTTCGACGCCGGGGTCCCGCGGAACGTTGGCGGGAAACGGTCCCGATGCGGTCACGGTCGGGACTCGTGAAGGACACCGGGGCGCGGAGGGTTGTCAGTGGGGTCTGAGAGGCTGTGGACATGCGCGAAGTGGAGACTCGTACGGAAACGGGCCAGGTCGTCGTCATCGGGGGCGGTATCGCCGGGCTCGCCGCGGCCCATCGCCTGCTGGACGCCGGCCGGCACGTGACCGTCCTGGAGGCGTCGGACCGGGTCGGCGGCAAGCTGCTGCCCGGCGAGATCGCCGGTGTGCGCGTGGACCTCGGCGCCGAGTCGATGCTGGCCCGCCGCCCCGAGGCGGTCGCCCTCGCGCGCGAGGTGGGCCTCGACGAGCGCCTCCAGCAGCCCGCCACCGCTACGGCCTCGATCTGGACCCGCGGTGCCCTGCGCCCCATGCCCAAGGGACATGTGATGGGCGTCCCGGGCACCGCCGCCGCCCTCTCCGGCGTCCTGTCCGACGAAGGGCTGGCCCGCATCGAGCGCGACGCCGACCTGCCCCGCACCGAGGTCGGGGACGACGTGGCGGTCGGCGAGTTCGTGGCGGCCCGCCTCGGCCGCGAGGTCGTCGACCGCCTGGTCGAGCCCCTGTTGGGCGGCGTGTACGCGGGCGACGCGTACCGGATCTCGATGCGCTCGGCGGTCCCGCAGCTCTACCAGGCGGCGAAGACCCACGACTCGCTCACCGAGGCAGTCCGCGAGATCCAGGCCAAGGCAGCCGCGAACCAGCAGACCGGGCCCGTGTTCATGGGCATCGAGGGCGGCGTCGGCCAACTCCCGCTCGCCGTCGCACAGTCGGTGCGCGCGCGGGGCGGCGACATCGTGACCGGGGCGCCGGTGACGGAGCTGCGCCGCGAGGCGTCCGGCGGCTGGCGCGTGGTCGCCGGTGACCGGGTGCTGCGCGCCGACGCGGTCGTCGTCGCCGTCCCCGCCCCGGCCGCCGCTGCCCTGCTGCGCGCCGAGGCCCCCGAGGCCGCCGCCGAGCTGGACGGCGTCGAGTACGCCTCCATGGCCCTGATCACCCTCGCCTACCGCCGAGCCGACGCCGGCCTTCCGGCGGGCAGCGGCTTCCTCGTGCCGCCGGTCGACGGACGCACCATCAAGGCGTCGACGTTCGCCTCCCAGAAGTGGGGCTGGATCGCCGACGAGGACCCGGACACCCTCGTCCTGCGCACCTCCGTCGGGCGGTACGGCGAGACGGAGATCCTGGGGCGGGACGACGACCACCTCGTCGACGTCTCCCGGCGGGACCTCAAGGAGGCCACCGGCCTCGACGCCACCCCCCTTCAGACCCGGGTGACCCGCTGGACCGACGGCCTGCCCCAGTACCCCGTCGGCCACCACACGCGCGTGGCCCGCATCCGCGAACACGTGGCCAGACTCCCCGGCCTCGCGGTGTGCGGCGCGCAGTACGACGGCGTGGGCATCCCGGCGTGCATCGCGAGCGCGTACGCCGCCGCCGACCAGCTGGAGGGTGATCTGCGCGGTGTGCAGGAGCTCACCGCCAACCCGGTGCAGAGTCTGCACGGCGGAGCGGGAGAATAAGGGCATGAGCGACGACGCCTCCACCACCGAGTCCGGCAGGATCCCGAACAAGGGCAAGCTGGCCAAGGACCTCAACGAGGTCATCCGCTACACCCTCTGGTCCGTCTTCAGGCTGAAGGACGTGCTCCCCGAGGACCGCGCGGGCTATGCCGACGAGGTCCAGGAGCTGTTCGACCAGCTCGCCGCCAAGGACGTGACGATCCGCGGCACCTACGACGTGTCCGGGCTGCGCGCCGACGCCGACGTCATGATCTGGTGGCACGCGGAGACCGCCGACCAGCTCCAGGACGCGTACAACCTCTTCCGCCGCACCAAGCTGGGCCGCGCGCTCGAGCCGGTCTGGTCGAACATGGCGCTGCACCGCCCCGCCGAGTTCAACCGCTCGCACATCCCGGCGTTCCTTGCCGACGAGACGCCGCGGAACTACGTCAGCGTGTACCCCTTTGTGCGCTCCTACGACTGGTACCTGCTGCCCGACGAGGACCGCCGCCGCATGCTCGCCGACCACGGCAAGATGGCCCGCGGTTACCCGGACGTGCGCGCCAACACGGTCGCCTCGTTCTCGCTGGGCGACTACGAGTGGATCCTGGCCTTCGAGGCCGACGAGCTCTACCGCATCGTCGACCTCATGCGCCACCTGCGTGCCTCCGAGGCCCGGATGCACGTCCGCGAGGAGGTGCCGTTCTACACCGGCCGCCGCAAGTCCGTTGCGGAGCTGGTGGCCGGGCTCGCCTGACCGGGTTTCTTGAAGTGTGACGCAGCCCCGCACCCCGAAAGGGGCGCGGGGCTGCGTCACACTGCGGCTCCGCCGCGATGGGGGTCCCCCCTGCTCGAGCGAAGCCGAGAGCTTGGGGGAGCGACCGGCTACGGACGCCGGGCGGCCGCCGTCTTGTGCTGGCGCTTGGCCGCAGCGGTCGGCTTCGGCGCGGGGTGCCCCTCGCACGCCGCGCGCCGCCCCGGCAGACGGCCCTCCAGCAGATACGCGTCGACGTGGCCGTTGACGCAGGCGTTCGGGCCGTACGCGATGCCGTGCGTCCCGGCGTCCCGCTCGGTCACCAGGACCGAGCCCGCGAGCCGCCGGTGCATCTCCAGCGCCCCCTCGTACGGTGTGGCGGCATCCCGCTCGGCGGCCAGGATCAGCGTCGGCGGCAGCTCACCCGGCCCGGTCCGCACGTCCACGGCCTTCTGCCGGGGCGCCTGCCAGAAGGCGCACGGCAGGTTCATCCACGCGTTGTCCCAGGTCTCGAACGGCGCCACCCGTGCCAGCCGCGTGTTGTCCCGGTCCCAGACCGCCCAGTCCGTCGGCCAGGGCGCGTCATTGCACTCCACGGCCGTGTACACCGCGTTCGTGTTCTCCTCCTCGGCCGCCGCCTCCGTCACCGGCGAGGCCAGCTCGACCAGCGGCTTGGCGTCGCCCTTCAGATACGCCGAGAGCGCCTGCGCCCGCGAGGGCCAGTAGTCGTCGTAGTAGCCGGCCTGGAGGAATGCCTCCTGCAACTGCCCCGGCCCGATCTTCCCGCCGGCCGGCCGCGCCGCGAGCCGCGCCCGCACCTTCTCGTAACTGGCCAGCACCTCCGCGGCGGTGACGCCGAGCCCGTACACGTTGTCGTGCTCGGCGACCCACTCCCGGAAGTCCGTCCAGCGCCCCTCGAACGCCGCCGACTGGGCCAGGTTGCTGTGGTACCAGATCTGCTTGGGGTCGGGGTTCACCGCCGAGTCGAACACCATCCGCCGCACGTGCTGGGGGAAGAGGTGCGCGTACAGCGCGCCGAAGTAGGTGCCGTACGACGCGCCCATGAAGGTCAGCTTCTTCTCGCGCAGCGCGGCGCGCAGGACGTCCAGGTCACGGGCGTTGTTGAGGGAGTTGTAGTACTGAAGCGCGCTCCCGGCACGCTCGGCGCAGCCGCGCGCGTACGCCTTCGCCCGCTCGACGCGCTCCTTCTTGTACGCCTCCGAGGGGAACGTCGGCGCGAGCGAGGGCCCCTTGGCGATGTGCTTGGGGTCCTGGCAGGTCAGCGGGGCGGAGGGTCCCACTCCGCGCGGGGCGTAGCCGACCAGGTCGTAGGCGGCCGCCAGCCGCTTCCACGCCGGGATGACCCCGATCAGCGGGAACTGCACGCCGGAGGCGCCCGGTCCGCCCGGGTTGTAGACCAGGGCACCCTGCCCCGGCACCCGGCGCTTGCTGTTGTGCGGGTCCTTGTGCGTGGCCGTGGCCCGGCTGACGAGGAGCCGGATCTGCTTGCCGTAGGGGCGGGAGTAGTACAGCGGGACGGACACCGTGCCGCACTGCACGTTGCCCGGCAGGCCCTGCTCCTTGGGGCAGCGACGGAAGGCGATGCCGGCCGCCTCGGCGCGCGCGGCGGCCACCGCCGTACCGTGCCGCTCGTCCGTCCTCGGGGCCGCCCCGGCGTTGCCGGCCGGGGCCAGGGAGAGTGAGGACAGGAGCAAGGCCCCCGCGGCCGAGTAGAGGGCGGCAGCTCGCATGGCATTTCCCTTCGGTGCACGGCAGCAACAAAAGGGATATTTGGTTCGTCTGTTGATGAAGGCAAGCACCGCCTCGCCGAAGTCGCCGCAATGCCCCCTATGAGTCATCGACTTACCGCGTCGTCACTCGCGCCAGTGCATCGCCTCATGGTGCTGCTCGCGGTGCGCGAAGGCCGCACGAAGGTCCGGCTCGCCGATCGCGCGCACGCCCCGTACGGCGACGGAGGTGAGATACATACGGTCGTCGCCGCCCCCCGAGTGCCGCACCAGGGCGCTCAGCAGCCGCTGCCCGGCAGGGGAGGCCCACCGCGTGTACGGATGGATCTCGATGCGGGCGATGGCGAGGCAGCTCAGGGTGAGCACGAACGGCAGCGTGAACCACAGCGCGACCAGATGCGCCGGCATCTCGGACCGGTCGGGCGCCAGCAGGGCGATCGCGCCGAGCGCCGCCACGGCAGCCGCGGCGAGCCGCACCTGACGGACCGCGGCGCCTATGTCGTCGCGCGCCGCGTCGGGCACGGCGAGGCCCGCGCTGACCAGCCGGTCGGCGAGGCTGCCCACCGCGTCGGCGGCGGCCGCGGCGTCCCGCACCGGCTCGATCCGGGACTGGCCCTGCGGCCCGATGGCCCCTATCACCGAGCGTTCCATCTCGTCCCGCCCGCGCGGATCGACGACCGTCGCCCAGCCGGTGCGCGCGAGCAGCAGCCGCTGCTGGCGCGCCATGGAGACGAGGGTCAGATCGGCGACCCGTCGGGGGCCGCCGGACAGGAACGCGGCCTCGTACAGCGTCAGATCGTGGTCCGGGGCCGCGGTCGCCTCTTTCGTGTCCATGACAGCGGTGTGAACGGCGGCCAGGCACAGCCGCGTGCACGCCGTGCCGGCGACGGCCCAGGCCAGCAGTAGGAGAAGGACCCAGAACATGCCGCGTTTCTATGCCAAAGGCTCTGTGCACGCCATGGGTCGTTCACGATACGGACGGAGAGTTGCCGGGATGTGACGTTCCGGATCGGGGCGTACGGCCCTCAGGAGCCCTCGGTGTCCTCCCCGCGCGGGCTGGCGGCGGCCGGCGGCAGCGTGTACGTCGGCGACGGCGGTGGGGTCATCGGCACGGCCGGAGCAGGGTCGGTCGTCGGACCCGGCGGGGCGGGGGAGGGTGTGAGCGGAGGGGTGCTGTCCGCGACCATGTCCCGGGCCAGGGCGTCGAAGTCGACGTAGCCGGTGGCCTCCAGGACCGTGATGTGGTCCAGCACGGTGGTGTTGGCGTCGTCGGCGAGCCCCCGCACGAGGGAGTTGCGCGTACTGGCCCGGACCTGGGCGACGACGGAGAACACCTTGCCGTGCGCCAGCCGCAGGATGTTCGCGAACTGCCGGTCGTACTCCACACCCTGGGCCGCGTTCAGGGTCGCCAGCCACCCCTGCTGCTGCTCGGTGGGCTCGTTGGGCAGTTGGAGGCTGAGCTGGGCCGCGACGTCACGCACCCGCTCGTCCAGGAACGCGTGCCCCTCGATGAGGTGCTCTCCTGCGGTCCGTACGGCCGCGGTGGTGCCCTTCTGCCGGGCCTCCCGGCCGGCGGGCAGCTCCCACAGCCCGGCGAGGCGGACCTTCGTGACGAACTCGCGGTCGAGGGCGGACAGCGGCCCGTAGCCGGTCGAGACGGTGTCGGCGTTCAGTACGTCCAGACCGGTCCCGGACCGGTCGGCGTACGACCAGATCGGAAAGATCATCGCCAGCAGCGTCGCCACCAGGCCCGTGATGATGATCCCGGTGCCGCTGACGATGCCTCTGCCGGTGATGGGGGGACGCGGTCGCATGGTGCCTCCTGTTGCGGCACCGCACGTTAGTGCGCTTCGAGGGTTGGGTTGGCATATTACTTCGGCGCCTACGCCAACTTCCGTACAGGAGCGAATGGTTGCAACCAGGGTGGTTACGGGCGAAAGGGGAGTTTCGGGGGCGGGCTTACGGTGGCATACGCGGACCAAGCGGACGCGTGGAGGCGGCTGCGGGCCGGGGTGTTAACCCCGGCACACTCGGCGGCCGCGGTCGCGTCCACGCGGGAGCGGGGTCCGGCGTAGGCCGCCCCCGCTCACCGTCGCAGCAGCACCCGGCGCGTGGCGCGCGCCAGCCGCACCCCGGGCCGCCGGGAGCGCGGCTTCGGTCCCGACCGCTCCAGCCACCACTCCCGCAACTCCGCCCGCACCCGCGCGTCCTCGCAGCGACCCTCGGCCAGCAGATACCCGGCGAAGTCCAGCGCGTCGCGCCGGTAACCGTCGCTCATCGGGTGTCCGTGCGAGTACCCGAGGAAGGCCCGCCGGTACCGGTCGCCGAGGATCACCGGCAGCTCGGGCGCGACCTTCGCCACGACGTCCGCCCGCTTCCCGGCGAGCGCCCGCGCCTGCACCCCGAGCCGCACCCGGTCGAACCCCTCCGGCACGGGCGTCCCCGCGACGAGCGCGGAGAGCAGCGCGGCCTGCGCGAGGGCGAGCCGCTGGCGGGCGGGCTCGACGGCCTCGCCGGTGGAAGCCGCACCTTTCTCGGGCGCCGTTGCCCGCGAGGTGACCTCGGCAGCGACACGCTGGTCGGCGCCCTTCTCCAACGCCCCCCGAATCGACCCCAACTCCCGCTCCAGCTCGGCCGGTTCGGGGAAGTTCTCGTCCCGCTCCAGCAGCACTCCCGGCGGGGACACGCGGGAGGCCAGGTCCGTCAGGACGTCGAGGACCGGCTGGGGGACGGGGTGGGCGTGGCTGTCGTGCCAGACGCCGTCGCGTTCGAAGCCGCCCGCGACATGGACGTACGCGATGGCCTCCAGCGGCAGCTCGGCGAGCGCCTTGGCCGGGTCCTCGCCCCGGTTGACGTGGTTGGTGTGCAGGTTGGCCACGTCGATGAGCAGCCGTACGCCCGTGCGGTCGGCGAGCTCGTACAGGAACTGCCCCTCGGTCATCTCCTCGCCCGGCCAGGAGATGAGCGCCGCGATGTTCTCGACGGCGAGCGGGACGGGCAGCGCGTCCTGCGCGATCCGGACGTTCTCGCACAGCACGTCGAGGGCGTCCCGGGTGCGCGGCACGGGCAGCAGATGCCCCGCCTCGAGGTGCGGCGACGCTGTCAGCGGCCCGCCCGCCCGTACGAACGCGATGTGCTCGGTGACCAGCGGCGCCCCCAGCGCCTCCACCCGCTCGGCGAGCGCGGCCAGCCGCCCGGCGTCGGGCCGCTCCGCCCCGCCGAGGCCCAGCGAGACGCCGTGCGGGATCACGGTCACCCCGCGCTCCCGCAGCCGTACCAGGGACTCGGGGAGATGCCCGGGGCAGACGTTCTCGGCGACGGCCTCGACCCAGTCGATGCCCGGCATGCGTTCCACGGCGTCCGCGATCTCCGGACGCCATCCGATTCCCGTACCCAGTCGCTCCATCGTCCCCTCCTCGGCCTCTCCCGTACCCGCTGCCCCGTCTCGTCGGACGTGCCGGACGTGACGGGGGTATGGCCCCGCCGGCCCCGACCGAACCCCCCGCGGGACACCTTCAGAGCAACATTTGAGGTTGGGACCCACGCCCCGCACCCCGCGTACGACCACCACAAGGTCGTACGCGCGAGGCGCCGGAGATGTTCAGATGCCGGGAATTGCGGGCGGCCGGGACCTCAGACGCCGGGCATCCGCCGCAGCGCCGGATGGTCGGCGACGACGGTGCACGAGCCGGGCGCGATCTCCGTGAACCCCGCGTCCCGCACCAACGGCAGTCGGCCGCTCGTCAGCTCACCCCAGCGGGCCGGGTCCGCGGTCCGCACGGCCAGCGCAAACCCCGCGTCGCGCCAGGCGGCCCGCTCCTCGTCCGACAGCTCCCACCAGGCCAGCTGCGCCGCGTGCCCGGTCTGGGCCATCGCCTTGCCGGCCGACATGTCGAGCTCGGGGTTCAGCCACAGCACCGGCGCCGAAGGGTCGGCGTCCCCGGGCGGTTCCGGGTCGTCGAGGTCGGTCCCGGACACCTGGAGCTTCGCCAGCTCCTTGGGCCAGCCGTCCAACGGCACGGGCGGGAACACCCGCACCTCGGCGGACTTCCCGGTGACGGTGATCCCGGGCAGCTTCTCGGCCCGCCGCCACTCGGCCCCACGGGCGCGCCGCACGACCTTGCGGATCCGCGCGTCCTGCCAGTCCCGCATGACCTCGGCCCACTCACCGTCGCCGACGGATCGCTCGTCACTGAGGATCACGAGTACGGCGCGGGCGGAGGTTTCCAGTGCGTCGGTGCGGGCCGGGGGAGCGTCCCGCTCGATACGCACGACGAGAGGCAGCACGAACTGCGGTGCGACGTCGCGTGCACTGGGCTCGGACCGGAAGGGACTGTCGCCGCCGGCCGTCGAATCATGGCTCACGACAGCCAACCCTAAGGGGCGCAGAGAACTGCGCGAACGGCCCCACTCAGCCGCACTCGCCATGCGACAGGATGGCCCCATGCAACGCGATCTTCATTTGGACAACGTGGGCCGCCGCTACGGCCTACGCGGCCCATGGGTCTTACGAGGCATCCACCTCACCGTGCAGCCCGGCACACTCATCCGCATACAAGGCCCCAACGGCACCGGAAAGTCCACCCTCCTGCGCCTCCTGGCCCGCATAGACGCCCCCTCGGAGGGCCGCATCAGCGGAGCGCCCCGCACCGCGTACGTCCCCGAACGCTTCCCCACCGCCCTCCCCTTCACCGCCCTCGGCTATCTGACCCACCTCGGCACGGTCCACGGCCTGTCCCGGCCGGCGGCCACCCGCGCCGCCCTGGAGTGGCTCGACCGCTTCGGCGCCGCCCCCTACGCCCGCACCCCCATGGCCCAGTTGTCGAAGGGCAGCAGCCAGAAGGTCGCCGTCGTGCAGGCCCTGCTCGCCCAGCCGGAGCTGCTCGTCCTGGACGAGGCCTGGACCGGCCTCGACACCGACGCCCGCGCGGAGCTGGAGCGAGCCGTCGCCGAACGGACCGCGGGCGGCACCGCCGTGGTCTTCGTGGACCACGACCCGCGCCGCCTGGCGGGGGCGCCCGACGCGACGTACACCGTGCGGGACACGGGACTTGAGCAGCGCGACGACCGGTCGCCCGCGGAATCCGGTGGCCCGCGCGTGACCGTCGTCGTCCGGGGACCGACGGGCGGGCAACTCCCCGCCGACGCGACCCGCACGCTCGTCTCGGCCGAGGAACCCACGCCCGGCACCCACCGTCTCACCGTGCCCGCGTCCCACTCGGACATCCTCCTGCGTGCCCTGCTGACCGCCCGGCCTCCCTGGCACGTGGTGAGCGTGAGCCAGGAGCCGACCCCCGACCACGAGAGCCGCCGATGAACGCCCTGCTCAGATACCAGGCCGCCCTGCTCATCCGCTCACAGCGCTGGCTGCCGCCGTTCATCCTGTACGTCGTGTTCCTCGGGATCGGTGTGCAGAGCGGCCAGCCGATCCTCGACTCGCTCGGCTACGCGGCCGCGGCCCTGCTGCCCGTGGCCGCCTGGCTGGTGCGGATCTGCGTCACCAACGAGCCGCCCGCCGCCCGCAGTTGTGTCTCCGCCGCGGTCGGCCCCGGGCGGGCGCACCTCGCCGCGCTGCTGGTGGCGCTGGGCACCGCCGTGGTCCTGGGCACGGCCGGGACCGTCGTCGTGACGCTGATCAGCGATGCCGCGAGCGCGGATCACCAGACGCGGGTGCCACGGCTCGCCGCCGGTGCGGCCGGGCTGCTCGCCGCGCTGGCCTGCGCCCTGCTCGGCACGGCCGTCGGCGCCCTCACCACCTGGCCGCTGCTGCGCTCGACCGGCCGCGCGGTGCCGACGATGCTGCTCGCGGCCCTGCTGTCGGTGGTGGTGACGGGCTCCCCGGCGCAGGCGGCGGTCAGCGGCCTGGTCACGGGCTCACGCTCGGGTACGGTCCCGATGCCGGTGCTGCCCCTGGTGGCGGCGACCCTGCTCACGGCGGCGGCGACCGCGGCGGCCTGCGCGCTCACGTCCCGCCGGTCACCCTGAACAGGCGGTGCGCTGCGCTTCTTGCCATTCACACACCGGGCAGAGCGTGATCCCCTTGTACGACTCCGGGTACTCGGTCGGCTCCCGGCACAGCACGCAGTCCGCGTACGGCGGCCCGTCAGCCTTCGTCGGCTTCACCGCGTCCCGGATCGTGCAGTAGTCCTCGCTCATAGCTCCAGCGTAGGACGCTCAGAGCGGCCCGCCCGCGGCCCGGATCAGCTCGGACACCTTCACCAGCCGGAAGCCCTTCGCCCGCAGCTCCGGCACGACGCTGCGGACCACCCGCTCGGTCGTCGGAGCCGCGCTGCGCGTGCAGTGCAGGACGACCACGGACCCGGGCCGCACCCCGCGCCGCACCTCCCGGGCGACCGCGCCGGCGTCCGTCGCGAACGCGTCCCCGCTCACCACGTCCCACTGCACGGCCGTCACACCGACCGGGGTCAGCGCCTTGAGGGCCCGCCGGTCGTAGCACCCGCCCGGAAACCGGAAGTACGGCATCGCGGCACGGATCCCCACCTTCCGGAACACCGTGTACGCCCGCTCCACGTCCGCCCGCATCCGCTCCTCGCCGATGGTCGGCAACCCGTAGCAGTGGTCGGTGAAGGCGTAGTGGCTGTAGGAGTGGTTGGCGACCTCGAAGAGCGGATCCCGTCCGATGGACCGGGCCTGCCTGGGGTACTGCTCGGCCCACCGCCCCGTCATGAACACGGTCGCCGGCACCTTCAGCTCCCGCAGCGCCGCGATCAGCCCCGGATTGTCGAACCGCTCGCCCTGCGCCGCCCGCGGCCCCTGATCGGCGGTCATGTCGGCGTCGAAGGTCAGCGCGACGGTCCGGCCCGCGTTGCGGGGCCCGTGCTCGAAGACGGGCGTCATGCCCGCGGGGCCGGGCGCGAGGGTCGGCGGCTCGGCCCCGGGGGAGACGGCGGCCGTGGCGCTGGGCGCCGGACGCGGGGCGCGGGTCGTGTCCTCGGGCGCCGTACACGCGGCGAGCGCGCTGAATGCCGCGCCCAGGGCGCAGACGGCGGTGACGCGTCGTACGAGAGTGATCACCGTATGAAGATATGAGGATCACATGCTCATTTCGGTCCACCGACGGGTGTGCCGGACCTCAGTCACCCGCCCGG
Organism: Streptomyces sp. NBC_01092; assembly: GCF_045039535.1. NCBI lineage: Bacteria > Bacillati > Actinomycetota > Actinomycetes > Kitasatosporales > Streptomycetaceae > Streptomyces > Streptomyces sp. NBC_01092. Next base: position 8,080,149 of record NZ_CP108659.1, read on the forward strand.
CGGGCCGTGCCCTCGCTCAGTCGGTGCGCGTGCAGGAACCCGTCGGCGCGGTGGCCGGAGGGCGGCACTGGAGGTCGTACTCGGTCGGGTCCGTGCTCAGGTAGCGGCCCATGCAGGTGTTCACCGTCGTTCGGCCGCGCTCGGCGCAGAACGACAGGGCGGCGCGGCCGTCGGTGAAGGGGCCGGGGGCGTAGAACACCCAGTAGCCGCCGCGCAGGGAGGCGTAGTCGTCGCTGCGCAGGACGGCGGCCTCCGGGACCGACTCGCGGAGGGTGGCGAGGCGGCTGTCCCGGTTGGCGGTGCCCGCGGAGACGGGTTCGGAGTGGAGCTGGGCGATCCAGTGGCCGGCCGGTGTGGGGGTGGGTGTGGGGCTGGGGGTGTCGGGGCTCGGCTTTTGCTTTGCCGGACTGGGGGTGGATGCCGTGGCCGGAGGGTTCGGGGTGGCGTTGGCCTTGTCGTCGCCGTCCGTGTCGCCGGGGCGCAGGGCGAACACCAGGGCCGTGGCCGTGGCGATCGCCAGCGCCAGGGCCGCGGCCACCATCAGGGGGGTGCGGCGTCTGCGCGGCGCGCCCGCCTGCTGGGGGAGCGTGGGGCGCGGGGTGTCCAGCTGGGTGGGAGTCGGGGGCGGGGGCGGTGTCGCGGCTGCCACCGTCGGCTGCGTGGCCCAGTGCGGCGCGGTCCCTGACTCCACCTGCGCCAGCATCGCGTCCAGCCGGGCGGCGTCCGGGCGCTGCGCCGGGTCTCTGACCAGCAGGGCTTCGAGCACCGGCGTCAGCGGGCCCGAGCGGGTCGGCGCGGGGAGCTCTTCGTCGAGTACGGCGGCCAGGGTCGCGAGCGTGGTCGGGCGGCGCAGTGGGCTGACGCCCTCCGCGCAGACGTACAGGACCACGCCCAGCGACCAGAGGTCGGCGGCCGGGTGGTCGGCGTCATGCCCACGGATCCGCTCCGGCGCCATGTACTCCGGCGAGCCGATCAGCTCGCCCGTGGCCGTGAGGCCCGTCGTGCCCTGGAGGGCGGCGATGCCGAAGTCGGTGAGGACGGCCCCGCCGTCGGGGCGCAGCAGGATGTTGGCCGGCTTGACGTCCCGGTGCTGGATGCCCGCCGCGTGCGCGGCCCGCAGTGCGGCGAGCACCTCGCGTCCGAGCCGGGCCGCCTCGACCGGCGTCAACGGGCCGTCGTCCAGCCGCCGCTGCAGCGAGACACCCGGCACCAGCTCCATCACGAGCCACGGATGCGGCTCGGCGGCCACGATCTGATGGATCGTCACCACATGCGGATGGCTCAGCCGGGCCAGCGCCCGCGCCTCCCGCATCACCCGCTCGCGCACCACCCCGACCGTGTCCGCGTCGGACCGCACCGCCTTGAGCGCGACCTCGCGGTCCAGCACCCGGTCACGGGCCCGCCACACGGTGCCCATGCCTCCGCTGCCGAGCCGCTCCACCAGCTCGAAACGGCCGTCGACGAGATCCCCCGGTGCGTTCATGCCGCACAGGTTAGATGACGGTGCGGAAAGGGGGCTTCCGGTCATGGACCCGTGACGGGACCGCTACCCGCGCCAGGGGCCCGTCACCGCGAACGTCGTGCCCGGTGTGTAGCAGTTCACGTACATCGTCCCGCCGTCGGGGGAGAAGGTGACCCCGGCGAACTCGCCCCACTCCGGCTCCTCGGGTGTGCCGAGGTTCTGGGCGTTACGTGCCATCGCGTACACCTCGCCGTGCCGCGTCACGCCGAAGACGTGCTGGGCGCCGTTGCCGTCCTCGCAGACCATGAGCCCGCCGCCGGGAGCCAGACAGATGTTGTCCGGGGACTCGCCGGGCAGCCGCACGTCCGTGCCGGGGCCGAAGACGATCACCAGGGTGAGGCGGCGCGCGGCGGGGTCGTAGCGCCAGATCTGGCCGTAGTGGTCGGCGGCCGAGCCCTCCGCGCTGCGGGCGAAGGAGGAGACGAAGTAGACGCTGCGGCCGCCCCAATAGCAGCCCTCCAGCTTCTGCGCGTGCGTGATGCCGTTCGGGCCGAAGTCCTGCAGGCGGACGGGGGTTCGGGTGGCGAGCGGGTCCGGTACGTCGACCCACTCGACGGCGTCGAAGGTCGCGCCCGGCTCCTGGATCGTCGAGAGGTCCGGGACGCCCGGCACCCGCATCGCCTGGAGCCGGCCGCCCGCGCGCAGGGTGCCCAGGCCGCCGTGCGGCTGGTGGGGCAGGAAGCGGTAGAACAGGCCGAAGGGCTTGAGGAAGGCGTCCTCGGTCTCGTAGACGACGCCGCGCCGCGGGTCCACCGCGATCGCCTCGTGCTGGAAGCGGCCCATCGCGGTCAGCGGGACCGCGCCCGAGCGGTACGGGTTCGCCGGATCGACCTCGAAGATGAAGCCGTGGTCCTTGGTGTAGCCGTTGGTGCCCGCCTTGTCCTCGGTCTCCTCGCAGGTCAGCCAGGTGCCCCAAGGGGTGGGCCCGCCCGCGCAGTTGACGGCCGTACCGGCGAGGGCGACGCGCTCCGACAGGACGGTGCCCTGCCGGTCGAGGGTCAGGGCCGTACAGCCGCCCTTGCCGGCCGGGTCGTACGTCAGACCCGCGACCGTCGGGACGGGGACCCTGGCGTCGGCGCGGTTCTCGTGGTTGCGGACCAGGTGGACGCGGCCGCCTCTGCCGGGCAGGGCCGTCATGCCGTCGTGGTTGGAGGGGACCGGGCCCTCGCCGGAGCGGAGCCGGTCGCCCTCGCGGGACAGGACCCGGTAGCGGAAACCTTCCGGCAGATCGAGCAGGCCGTGCGGGTCGGGGACCAGCGGGCCGTATCCGGTGTGGCCCAGGTTCTGCGCGGCGGCGGTGCCCGCGAAGAGTTCGGTGAGGTTTCCGGCGAAGGCGATCGAGACGCCCAACGCGCCGGAGCGGGCGAGAAGCTGACGGCGTGTGGTGGAACGGCCGGACGTGGACGCGGACGCGGTTGCGGGCGCGTTTTCGGACATGGGGCAGCCTTCCTGCTGGCGGACAGGAACTGTGACCTCGCCGTGTCTATCACCTGGAACGGGCCTGTGGAACCACGTGCGTCACACGTGTCACGGGCCTGTGGGATCTCCTCGTCTCACGTGCCACTGGCCCGTGGAGTCACGTCGTCACACGTGTCACTGGCCTGTGGCGTCCTCGATGATGTCCTCGATCGTCCGATCGACCTCCCGTTCGGGCGGAGGCTCGATCTGCGGCTCGGCCAGGGGCTCGATCTCCGGCTCGGCCGGGGGCTCGACGGCCCGCTGGTCGCCCTCGTCGGCGGGGCTCTCCACGGCGGGAGCGGCATAGCGCCGTGGGGTCGGCCTCTGCTCCTCGCCGCCCCTCTCCAGGAAGCGCAGCAGCTCCACCGGGATGGGCAGGACCAGCGTGGAGTTCTTCTCCGCCGCCACCGCCATCACGGTCTGCAGGAGCCGCAGCTGGAGCGCGGAGGGGGTGTCCTCCATCTGATGGGCGGCCTCGGCCAGCTTCTTGGAGGCCTGGAGCTCGGCGTCCGCGTTGATGATGCGGGCCCGCCGCTCGCGGTCCGCCTCGGCCTGCCGGGCCATGGAGCGCTTCATCGACTCCGGTAGGGACACGTCCTTGATCTCGACGCGGTCCACCTGCACGCCCCAGCCGATGGCGGGGCTGTCGATCATCAGTTCCAGGCCCTGGTTGAGCTTCTCGCGGTTGGAGAGCAGATCGTCCAGGTCGCTCTTGCCGATGATCGAGCGCAGGGATGTCTGCGCCATCTGCGAGACCGCGTACTTGTAGTCCTCGACCTTGATCAGGGCGCTTGCGGGCTCGACCACCTTGAAGTACACGACGGCGTCCACGCGCACGGTCACGTTGTCGCGGGTGATGCCCTCCTGGGCCGGCACCGGCATCGTGACGATCTGCATGTTGACCTTGTGCAGCCGGTCCACGATCGGAATGATCAATGTGAACCCGGGATTGCGTACCTCTCCTGCCAGCCGTCCGAGCCGCAGGATCACCCCGCGCTCGTACTGTTTGACGACGCGCGCCGCGGCCGCGACGTACACCGCGCCGACGGCAGCCACTCCCGCGACGATGCCCAGCACTTCCTCGACCATGCCGACCTCCTCACCGAGAGGTCCGATGCGTACGCTGCTGTAACGGTATGCCCTGTAACGATATGCCCGGCGTCAGGTCCGGGGCCACGGACGGCCCCGGACCCGAGGGTCCTACGCTGGTCAGGGCGCCGTGACCCGCACCGGTTCCGTGCCGGCGTCGCTGTGCCGCTCGGCCCAGTTCTCCAGGGCCGTACGGCAGGCGTGGTCGAGGTGGTGCAGCCCGGACAGGTTCAGCTCCACCGGGCGGTCCTGGGGCAGCGCCTCCAGGCTGTCGAGGATCTTCGGCAGCCTCAGGAAGGTCGCGTTGCCCGACAGGTACGCCTGGATCGGTCCCGCGCCCTTGTCTATGACCTCCAGCTTCAGGTGCGAGGCCTCCCAGGCGGTCTTGGCGACCGACAGGGCGAGACCGATCAGCACGCCCTCGAACATGTTCACCGCGACGATCGACACGGCCGTGACCACGAGGATCAGCGCCTCGCCCCGGTGGCCCCGCCACAGGGAGACGATCCCGCGGAAGGGGATCAGCTTCCAGCCGGAGTGCACCAGGATGCCGGCCAGCGCGGGGATCGGGATCAGCGCCAGCGTGGCGGGCAGCAGCGCGGCGAACAGCAGCAGCCACACGCCGTGCATGACCCGGGACGCCTTGGTCTTGGCGCCCGCCTGGACGTTGGCGGAGCTGCGCACGATGACCGCGGTCATCGGCAGCGCGCCGAGCGCACCGCAGACCGTGTTGCCCGCGCCCTGCGCCATCAGCTCCTTGTCGTACTGGGTGCGCGGACCGTCGTGCAGCCGGTCCACGGCCGCCGCGCTGAACAGCGACTCGGCCGACGCGATGAGCGTGAAGGCGACGATCGTGGCGAGTATCCCGACGTCTGCGAGCTCGCCGAAGGCGCTCAGGGACGGCGGCTGGACGGCGCCCAGCAGACCCTTGACCTCGACGGTGGCGACCGGCAGCGAGAACACGGCGGCGACCAGCGTGGCCAGGCCGACCGCGGCGAGCGGACCGGGAACCGCGCGCACCCTGCGCGGCAGCCGCTTCCACAGCACCAGCACGGCGATGGTGCCGGCGCCGAGTCCGATCGAGGCCAGTGCCCCGGTGTCCCCGGCGGCCTGGGCGAGCGCGCCGGGCAGCCCGGCTATCTTCTCCAGGCCGGAGGCGGGCGCCTTGGCGTCCGCGACCGCGTAGAGCTGGCCGGCGATGAGCACCAGGCCGATACCGGCCAGCATGCCCTCGACCACGGAGACCGAGATGGCCCTGAACCAGCGCCCCAGCTTCAGGGCGCCCATGAGGAGCTGGAGCAGGCCGGTGGCGAGCACCAGCACACCGAGGACCGGCAGCCCGAACTCCTGGACCGCCTCGTAGACCAGCACCGTCAGACCGGCGGCGGGCCCGGAGACCTGGAGGCTGCTGCCGCGCATCAGGCCGGTGACGATGCCACCGACGATGCCGGTGACGAGCCCGAGCTCGGCCGGCACTCCGGAGGCGACGGCCACGCCGACACACAAGGGCAGCGCGACCAGGAAGACGACCAGCGAGGCGGCGAAGTCCTGCCGTATGTGGGGGAACTTGGTCATCATGGCGATCACAGCGCCTCGAACGCGTCGGTCTCGGCGCTGTGGGCGCGCACGGCGCCCTTGTGCACCTCGTAGTACCAGGCGTGCAAGGACAGTTGACGCTCCTTCAGCTTCTTCTCGATGAACGGGTACGAGCGCAGCCGCAGCAGCTGCGTCAGCACATGGGCCTGGACACCCTCGGCGACCTCGGGGTCCTCGGCGGCGCCGGTCGGGCGCGGGGTGGCGTGCGAGAGCCAGTCGCGCACGGCCGGTACGGCGTCCAGGTCGTCGCCGCGCACCAGCGCGCCGACGGCTCCGCAGTGGGAGTGGCCGCAGACCACGATGTCGCGGACGCCGAGGACCTCCACGGCGTACTCGATGGTGGCCGCCTCGCTGGTGGGGTGTTCGGAGGCGTACGGCGGGACGATGTTGCCCGCGGTGCGCAGCTCGAAGAGCTCGCCGGGGCGGGCGCCCGTGATCAGGGCCGGTACGACCCGGGAATCGGAGCAGGTGATGAACAGGACCTGCGGAGACTGCCCTTCGGCGAGCCTGGCGAACTCCTCAGGGCGCTGTCCGAACATACGGGCGTTGTCGATGAGGGGCTGCATGTGGTGACTCCTCCTGGCGCGCCTCAGTGGCGCGTCGGGGTTTACATGACAGGGGTGGGGGGACTGCTCTGCCGCTCAGCAGCGGAAGATCTGAAGCCCCGCCGGAGTGTGGGACGTCGAGGATCTCGACGTGCGTAGGTGCGCGGTGCCGGCTTCGGCCGGCTGGTGCGCGGACGCGGAGTCCCGGGTGAGCAACGGTCTGTCGGGCGCCTGGGGCCCGGAGTCGGCGAAGCGCTGATGGTCACGGGTGCGCAGGGGACCGGTCGGGTCCCCGTCACCTGACGGGACGCAGTGGCGTGACGTGAGGGTTTCGTCGCGCAGCGCCTTCCCGGAGAGCTTGATTCCGGGTGAGGCCTTGGCCTCTGCCTGACTGACTGTGTATGCGTGTGCGAAGGACGCGGTAGGTGCGAAGAACTGGAGGGCGAGCAGGACGGCGGCGAGGATCGAAAGAGGGGTCCGGGCCGTCGTACCTCGAAACATGCGCCCCCCTCCAGTCAGTCCACACCTCTTGAGCGTGCCAACACTTGGTCAACCGTTGGTCAAGAAACACGTTAACCCGGCAACCTTGTTTGCAGGGTTAACTTAACGTTTCGAGCTGAAGAGAGCCTGAAATGCGAGGGTGGCTTGGCTTGAACTGCCCCTTGAACTGGGGGAGTTACTGGGTTACCAGGCCCTTGGCGTCACGGGCCAGCGCGGTGAGTCGCGAGATCGCGCGGAAGTACTTCTTGCGGTAGCCGCCCTTGAGCATGTCCTCGCTGAACAGCTGGTCGAACGGCAGTCCGGAGGCGAGGACCGGGACTTCACGGTCGTAGAGCCGGTCGGCGAGCACGACGAGCCGCAGCGCGGTGGACTGGTCCGGAATCGGCTGCACGTCGGTGAGGCACACCGCGTTCAGGCCATCGGTCAACGCGCCGTAACGGCTGGGGTGGACGCGGGCGAGGTGGTCCAGCAGGTGCGGGAAGTCGTCGAGCGAGGCGCCTTCGGTGGCGTACGCCGCCTTCGTCACCTGTTCCTCGGAGTACGGCGCCGGAGCCTCGGGCAGGCCGCGGTGGCGGTAGTCCTCGCCGTCGATGCGCAGCGCGCGGAAGTGCGCCGACAGGCCCTGGATCTCGCGCAGGAAGTCGGCCGCAGCGAAGCGGCCCTCGCCGAGCTTGCCGGGCAGGGTGTTGGAGGTGGCGGCGAGCGCCACGCCCGCGTCGACGAGCTTGCCGAGCAGGGTGGAGACGAGGACGGTGTCGCCCGGGTCGTCGAGCTCGAACTCGTCGATGCACAGCAGGCGGTGCCCGGAGAGGGTCTGCACCGTCTGCTGGAAGCCGAGGGCGCCGACGAGGTTCGTCAGCTCCACGAACGTACCGAAGGCCTTCAGGGACGGCTCGGCCGGCGTGGCGTGCCAGAGGGAGGCCAGCAGGTGGGTCTTGCCGACGCCGTAACCGCCGTCGAGGTAGACGCCGCGAGGCCCGGCCGGGGTCTTGGGGGCCTTGGCCCTGCCGAACCCGAGGAAGCCGCGCTTGCCCGTCTTCCCGGCGCCGCTCGCGTGCGCCCCGCCGAGCCCGCCGGCGAACTCCTCCAGGGCGTGGACCGCCTCGGTCTGGCTGGGCTGGTTCGGGTCCGGTATGTAGGTGCTGAAGCGGACCGAGTCGAAGCGGGGCGGCGGCACCATCTCGGCGACCAGCCGGTCCGCCGGGACGCGCGGCTCACGGGTGCACAGGGACACCGGGCTCGCTTCGGCTATCGGGCTCGGCTTGGACGCGGCGGAGGAGGACGACACGGGTCACCATGCTAAGCGCCGTGCCACACTCCTTGACATGCGACGCCTGTTCCCTGTGACCGACGAGACAGCAGCGAGGGCCTCCGGCGGTTCGGCCGGGGACGACGGGAGTGGAGCTGTCGAAGGTGGGCCTGCGGCCGGTGGGCCCGGCGGGGCGCCCGGCGATCTAGTCGACCTCGTCGACCGGGAGTGGAGTCTCGCCGAGCTCGCCTTCGCGTACGCCTATCCCGCGCCCGGTCCCGGTGATCCGCAGCCCTGGTTGCGGGCCAACATGGTGTCCACGCTGGACGGCGCGGCCCAGCACGACGGTCGTTCACAGCCCATCTCCACCGCGACCGACATGCGGATCTTCGGCACGCTGAGGGCGCTCGCGGACGTCGTGATCGTCGGCGCCGAAACGGTACGCCAGGAGGGGTACCGCCCGGCACGCGCGCGTGCGGAGTTCGCCGGGGCGCGTGCGGCGGCCGGACAGGGGCCCGCGCCCGCCATCGCGGTGATCAGCGCGAGCCTCGACCTGGACTACGGCCTGCCGCTGTTCACCTCGCCCTTGGTGCCCACCCTGGTCCTGACGGGCGCCGCCGCGGCCCCCGACCGGATGGCGGCCGCGGAGAAGGTGGGCGCCCAGGTGGTGATCGCCGGTGACGGCGTCGGCGTGGACCCCGTCCGCGCCGTCCAGGCCCTGGCCGGACTCGGGCACACGCGGCTGCTGACCGAGGGCGGGCCACGGCTGCTCGGCCAGTTGGTGGCCGCCGGAGTGCTCGACGAGCTCTGTCTGACGATCTCCCCGATGCTCACCGCGGGTGACGCCCAGCGCATCGCGGGCGGGCCCTCGGTGGCGGTCCCGAAACGGTTCGAGCTGGTGTCCCTGCTGGAGGAGGAGGGCTTCCTGTTCAGTCGGTACCGGCGGGCGTGAGCTCGGTTCGGACATGGGTTCCCTCGGTGCCGTGATCCTGAAAACGGCGGAGTCGACCGTTCCGTTTAGCCTCCGCCGGGCACACTAAAACTCGCAGTCCCCGTGCGAGCGCGGGGCAGGATGGTTTCCGCAGAAGGGGCGCCCCGGTGTTCACAAGCGTTTTGATGATCGAGAAGGCCCTGACGTCGGCCGACGTGGAGTTCGTCACCACCTTGCACGGTGACGAGGAGGTCGGCTTCCATGTGCTGCTCCAGCCGCGCGGTGAGCAGGCCGACAGGCTGTTGCGCGCCATCGACGACATCGCGCTCGGCGAGCTGGACGAGGCGGTCCGGGAGGGCAGCACCCCGGAGGGGGAGGAGGCGCTGAGCACGGGGGAGCGGGCGCTGGAGGTGTCGCTCACGGCGCTGCGTACGGCAGGCGCGGAGGCGGAGGGGCGGCTGCTGGAGGATCATCCGCTGGACGCGCTGAGAGCCGTGGTGGACGAGGTCGGCGCGGACGAGGTGATCGTGCTGACGGATCCCCACTACGTCGAGGAGTTCTTCCACCGGGACTGGGCTTCCAGGGCTCGGCACAAGGTGGGGGTGCCGGTGCTGAAGCTGTTCTCGCACAGTGACGCGTAGGGGCTTTGCGGGGGAGCGCCGTAGGCGGAGTCCCCGGCGTCCCATGCGCCAGGTCCACCTCGTCACCCCATAGGCTGGGGCCTCACCGTCGTATCGCACTTCTGGGAGAACAGACATGGCACCCGGCATTCCCACCGCCATGGACCGACCGCACTTCATCGGCATCGGCGGCGCCGGGATGTCGGGGATCGCGAAGATTCTCGCGCAGCGTGGGGCGAAGGTCGCCGGCAGTGACGCCAAGGAGTCCGCGACCGCCGAGGCGCTGCGGGCGCTCGGCGTGACCGTGCACATCGGGCATGCCGCGGAGCACCTCGCCGACGACGCCAGCTGTGTCGTGGTGTCGTCGGCGATCCGGAAGGACAACCCCGAGCTGGCCCGCGCCGCCGAGCTGGACATCCCGGTGGTGCACCGTTCCGACGCGCTCGCCGCGCTGATGGACGGGCTGCGCCCGATCGCCGTCGCCGGTACGCACGGCAAGACGACCACGACGTCCATGCTGGCGGTCTCCCTGAGCGAGCTGGGCCTGAAGCCGTCGTACGCCATCGGCGGCGACCTGGACGCCCCCGGCTCGAACGCCCTGCACGGCGACGGCGAGATCTTCGTCGCCGAGGCGGACGAGTCGGACCGCAGCTTCCACAAGTACGCCCCCGAGGTCGCGATCGTCCTGAACGTGGAGCTCGACCACCACGCCAACTACGCGTCGATGGACGAGATCTACGAGTCCTTCGTGACGTTCTCCGACCGCATCACCGAGGGCGGCACCCTGGTCATCTCGGCCGACCAGGACGGGGCGCGGGAGCTGACCCGGCGCGTGTCCGGGACCGTGCGGACGGTGACGTACGGCGAGGCCGAGGACGCCGACGTGCGGGTGCTGTCGGTGGTGGCGCAGGGGCTGAAGAGCCAGGTCACCGTCGTCCTGGACGGCCAGGAGCTCACCTTCACCGTGTCCGTCCCGGGCCGCCACTACGCCCTCAACGCGGTGGCCGCCCTCGCGGCGGGCGCGGCGCTGGGCGTCCCGGCCGCCGAGCTGGCCCCCGCGATCGCGGCCTACACCGGTGTGAAGCGGCGCCTGCAGCTCAAGGGCGAGGCCGCCGGCGTCCAGGTCATCGACTCCTACGCCCACCACCCGACCGAGATGACGGCCGACCTGGAGGCGATGCGCTCGGCCGCGGGTGACGCCCGGATCCTGGTCGTCTACCAGCCCCACCTCTTCTCCCGCACCCAGGAGCTCGGCAAGGAGATGGGCGAGGCCCTCGCCCTGGCCGACGCCTCGCTGGTCCTGGACATCTACCCGGCCCGCGAGGACCCGATCCCCGGCATCACCAGCGAGCGGGTCATCGAGGCGGCACGGGCGGCCGGCGCCGAGGTGACGGCGGTCCACGACAAGAGCGAGGTGCCTTCGCTGGTCGCGGGAATGGCGAGGCCCGGTGATCTCGTTCTCACCATGGGCGCGGGCGATGTCACCGACCTCGGCCCGCTCATCCTGGACCGCCTGATGAAGTGAGGGGCAAGTACTCATGTCGTACGACGTCGAAAAGCCGGACGAGCAGTGGCGCGCGGAGCTGACCCCGGCCGAGTACGCCGTTCTGCGCGAGGCCGCTACGGAGCCCGCCTTCACCGGTGAGTACACCAACACCAAGGCGAAGGGCGTCTACTCCTGTCGGGCCTGCGGCGCGGAACTCTTCACCTCCACCACGAAGTTCGAGTCGCACTGCGGCTGGCCGTCCTTCTACGACCCGAAGGACACCGACGCGGTGGAGCTGATCGAGGACCGCACGCACGGAATGGTGCGCACCGAGGTGCGGTGCGCCCGGTGCGGGTCCCACCTCGGGCACGTCTTCGAGGGCGAGGGCTACGCCACGCCGACCGACCAGCGGTACTGCATCAACAGCATCTCGCTGCAGCTGACGCAGGACGAGGACTGACCGCTTTCACCAGCGCGGCGGCACCGCCGCGGACACCTCCACCGGGAGGCGTTCGACGTCGGTGCCCCAGCGTGAGGCGATGACGAGGTCCCGGGCCGGGGCACCCCACGAGGCGAGGACGCTCGCTCCGATTCCGGGCGCGCTGGCACGTGGGATGCGGCTGTTCCTAGACTTGTGAGGGAGGCTTGGCCCCGGTCGTGTGCCCGGTGCGGGAAGGCGGTGGCTCCTCATGACGTACGTCGCTGTGAGTGCGATCAGTCATCCCGGTCTGCTGCGCGAACGCAACGAGGACAGCCTCGTCGTCGGGCCGTGGACCCTGTGCGGCACCGTCACCGAGAACCCGCAGACCCTGGTCTTCCCGCTCGGCACGCCGCTCGTGGTCGCCGTCGCCGACGGGCTCGGCGGGCATCCCGGCGGCGATGTGGCCAGTTCCCTGGTCGCCCGTCGAATGGCGGCGCTGGGTCCCGCCCTGAGCAGCGCGGTCGCCGTCCGTGACGCCGTGAACGCCTGCAACCTCGCCGTGTACCAGGCGGCGGGCGGCGAGGAGGACAGTGAGCTGTCCGGCATGGGCACGACCATCGCCGGGGTCGTCGCGCAGCCCGGCTCGCTGCTCGTGTTCAACGTGGGCGACAGCCAGGTCTTCGCGGTCTCCGGCGACGGGGTGCGCCAGCTGAGCGTCGACGACAGCCCGCCGCATCCGCCCGGCCGCACCACCACCCTCGTCACCCAGTGCCTGGGCGGCTCGCTCACCTACCGCTCGGTCGCCCCCCACGTCGTGGCCGAGCCGTTGTCGGTCGGCGCCCGCTACCTCATCTGCTCGGACGGCCTGACGGACCCGCTCACCACGGACGTCCTGGACGAGATCCTGCGCGAGCACGAGGACGGCCGGGCCGCCTTCGAGCTGTGGAAGGCCGCGATCGAAGCGGGCGGGCCCGACAACATCACGGTGGCGGTCGTGCGGATCGGCGAGGAGTAGCGCGCGGTCACGGTCAGCCGTCAGGTGGTGCGGGCCCGGCTCAGAGGATCTTGCGCTGGACCATGATCGAGAGCACCAGCGCGCCCGGCAGCAGCGGGACCCAGACCGTCAGGACGCGGTAGCCGATGACCGTGGCCGCGGCCAGGCCCATCGGGGCGCCGAAGGTGACCATCGTGAAGACCAGGGCCGCGTCCACGGGGCCTATGCCGCCGGGTGCGGGCACGGCGCCGACGGCGGTGCTGGCGAGGAGGAGGGCCAGCGTCACCTGCGTCCAGGACAGCGGCAGGCCGAGCGCGAAGCCGACCGAGGCGATCACGCTCGCCTGCAGCAGCGGGGTGGCGGTGGCGCCGCCCCAGAGGGCGAGAACGCGACTGGGTCGCGTGTGCAGGATGCGTGCGTCGGTCAGGGCGGTGCGTACGAAGCCGAGGAGGGGGCGGCGCAGCGGTCGTACGGTCGTCACGAGTACGGCCGCCGTGGCGACAACCGCCACCACGCCCGCGGCCACCAGGATCAGCGTCCGCTCGTCCGGGACGAGTTCGCCGAGGTGCAGCAGCTCGGGGAAGGCTATGAGGAAGCCGAGCAGCACGACCGTTTTCGCGACCGGCTTGACCAGCGAGTACAGGGCGAGTGACGCGGTGCCCCGGGCCAGGGGCACGCCCTGGCTCTGGAGGAAGCGCAGGGTGACGGCGTGGGCGCCGATGGACGCCGGCAGGACGTGGTTGGCGGCGCCGGCCGCGAACTGCGACGCGAGGAGCAGGCCCGGCGGGAGCCGGTCCGGTATCGCGCCTTGGCGGACCAGTGCGGCGACCACCCAGCCCATGCAGGTGAAGAAGAGGCCGGCCAGCAGCCACCAGGGGTCGGCGGAGGCAAGCCGGGCGGCGCCGTCGCGGACGGTGCGCCAGTCGGCCGCCGCCCACGCCCCGATCAGCAGGAGCGGGAGCAGCGTCAGCGCGTGGCGGACGAGGAGCGCGGGGGCGAAGAGGGAGCGGGTGGGGGCGGCAGGGGAGACGGGGGCGGGGCAGGCGGGCAGCGATCCGGGGAGATCGCTGAGCGGGAGCGAGGACACGGCGCGGTCGTCCTTCCGCATCGCACCCGCGCGAGCGGGCCGACGGCTAGAGGGCGAGGGCAGTTGGGGACGTCGGAAACGTGCCCGCTCGGCATGACGCGCTGGTGTCCGCAAGCCGTCGGGGTGTCGGCGGGCGGGCGACGCGACCGGGGTTGTTGCTCGTTCGGCGGTGATATGGCCGTGCGAAGGCTGCTGGGCGGGCGGCGCCATCGGTCTCGGCTCGCGGACGCCCTGCGCAGGGCCGAGCGGCTCCCCGCGTGACGGTTGTCCGCATGGTGAGCAGCTGAATCAGTCATCCGCCGGAAGGTTGACTTTCGGCTGACCGATCCAGAGCATTGCCGGGGTGAGCCCCTTCGAGCACACGTCCCCGGGGTCGGCCGCCCTCCCGGTCGACCTGGACGAAGCCGCCCACCGCTGCCTCGTCGCCGGATTCGACGGTGCCACGAGCGTCCCCGACCCGCTCAAGGAGCTGGTCGACCGCGGCCTCGGCGGCGTCATCCTCTTCACCCGCAACATACGCGACGCCGAACAGGTGCGCCGCCTCACGGACGAGCTGCGCTCCATACGCCCCGACCTCCTCGTCGCCGTCGACAGCGAGGGCGGCGGCATCGGCCACCTCCGCGGGGCCGGCGCCCCGGAGGTCCCCGGCTCCTACGCCCTCGGCGTCGTCGACGACCCGAACCTCACCGCCCGCTGCGCCGACGCACTGGCCGCACACCTCGCCACCCTCGGCATCACCGCCTCCTACGCCCCCGTCGCCGACCTCCAGCACCGGCCGGACAACCCGATCGTGCGCACCCGCTCCTTCGGCGCCGACCCCGAGCGGGCCGCCCGCCATCTGCGCGCCTGGATCACCGCGACCGAGGCCCGCGGCGTGGCCTCCTGCGCCAAGCACTTCCCCGGCCACGGCGGCACCGCCACCGACAGTCACCACTCCGTGGCGGTCGATCCGCGGCCGTACGACGCACTCCAGGCCGACCTCGAACCGTTCCGCGCGGCCATCGCCGCCGGCGTGCCGATGCTGATGAGCGCCCACGTCGTCTTCCCGGCGCTGGACCCCAACCGCCCCGCCACGCTCAGCCGGCGCGTCCTGGGTGATCTGCTCCGGCACGACCTCGGCTTCGACGGCGTCCTCGTCAGCGACGGGCTGGAGATGAAGGCCATCGCCGACGCGTACGGCGAGGCGGCTGGCGCACGGATCGCGCTCGCCGCCGGCGCGGACCAAGTCCTCATCGCCACAGGGGACTTGAACGTCACCCTCGGCTGCCGGGACGCCGTGCTCGACGCGCTGCGCACCTCGGTCCTGGCGCGGGAACGGGTCGAGGAGGCGGCGGCGCGGGTGCGCCGGCTCGCCGAGCGGTACGCGACCCCGGCCACCACGACGACCGTCGCGGCCTCCCCGTCCGAGCACGCCGGCGTCGGGCTCGAAGCCGCGCGCAGGGCCGTACGGAGTCGGGGCGTGCCGCCCGCCGTGCGCGGAGCCCATGTCGTCGACCTGTTCCCGCCGCCCCACCCCGCGCTCAACTGGGGCGGCGAGGACCTGCTGACCGAGGTGCGCGCCGTCGACCCCAAGGCCACGGGGACGGCGGTGACCGGTGAGTGCGCGGATCCGGACGCCCTCGTCGAGGGGATCGTGCGCCGCTGCGGGGCCGCCGCGCTGGTCGTCGCCACGTGCGACGCCGGGCTGCACCCCTGGCAAGTGCGGCTGCGGGACGCCCTGTTGGCCCGGCGGCCGGACGCGGTGCGGGTGGACACGGGACTGCCGGAGGGCGGCGCGCTGTGCTCGTACGGGCGGGGGCGGGTCAGTCTGCGGGCCGTGGCCGAGGTGCTGGCGGGCGTCTGACGGACGGCGCCGGCCGGCCGTGCTCAGCGGGCGCGCCGGGACTTCACCGCATGCTGCGCGGCGATGTGGTCCGTCAGCGCCAGCGAGGCGCTCGCGCGCTGGTACGAGAGCTGGGCGACCCGGACGTAGAGGCAGTCGATCAGCACCAGGACCGAGTGCCGGCCGCCGAGGCCGGTGAGGAAGCCGGTCTCCGGCGCGGTCGACACGAGCCGGATGTCGGCGGCCTTGGCGAGGGGCGAGCGCGGGTCGGAGGTGATCGCCACGGTCGTCGCCCCGCGCTCCTTGGCCAGCTCCAGCGGCTCGACGGTCTCCCTGGTGGCCCCGGAGTGCGAGATGCCGATGGCCACGTCCGCCGGGGTGAGCAGGGCGGCGGAGGTGGCGGCCGCGTGCACCTCGGTCCAGCCGCGCACCGCGCAGCCGATGCGGAACAGCCGGGTCTCGGTCTCCTGCGCCACGGCCCCGCTGCCACCGACGCCGTACACGTCGATACGCCGGGCCCGCGCCGCCGCCTGTGCGGCCCGCTCGACGGCGTCCAGGTCGATCCGGTCGATGGTCTGCTGCACCGCACGCAGGTCCGTGCTGCCCACGACCTGCACGACCCGCTCCAGGGAGTCGTCGGGGGAGATGTCCGGGCCGGTCTCGGCGGTGCCCCAGTCGGAGACCTGGCCGCGTCCGCGCTCCTGGGCCAGCTCGATCAGCAGATGCTGGTAGGAGTCGAGGCCGATGGCGCGGCAGAAGCGGGTCACCGTCGCCTGGGAGGTGCCGGTGCGGCGGCCCAGCTCGGCGGCCGAACACTGGGTGACGGCGGCCGGATCCTCCAGGATCAGCTCACCGACCTTCCGCAGGGAGCCCGCCAGCCGGGGCAGCTCGGTGCGGATCAGTGCGGTGACGTCCGTGGGGGGCATGGAACGAAGGTATCAGCCACCGTATGTACCGCCTTTGGAATATCAGGACCGAATGGCGGGTGGGGGTGCGTAGAGGCGCTGGTGAATGATTCCACCGTACGGCTCCATTGATGCTGAATGCTTCATTCAGGGCGTCTCGACCGACGCGCTGGGGCCAACAGGCGCACACTGGAGGGGTGCTGTCGGTGCTCAAGGGGGTGTCGGCATGGCTGCTTCGGAGTGCCCGAGGGTGCGACTGTGGAGGTGGCGGCGCAATCCGCTGAGGCGGCGCTGCGATGTCATCGAGGCTTGGGTCGTGCTGTGCGGATGGCTGTTCGCGCTGCTCGGCGCCGTGTTCGGCGGGATCGCCGCGGCGGACGCGGTCGTGGGCTCGGCGGAGCAGCAGCGGGCCGAGAGCCACCGGGTGACGGCCGTACTCGTGAAGGACGCGGAGGATCCGGGGCCCGCGCGGGTGACCTCCGACCATCTGGTGTGGGCCACCGTGCGCTGGACCGACGCGAACGGCTCGGTGCGCACGGACGAGGCGCGGGTGGCGCCCAAGACGAAGGCGGGCGGCAAGGTCGAGGTGTGGACCGACCGCAGCGGCGTCCTCCCCAAGGAGCCGCTGTCCGAGACCGAGATCCTGCTGCACGCGGTCGCCGGAGGGGTCCTGGCAGGCGCGGGCGCCGCCGGGGTCGTGCTGGGGTCCGCCTGGGTCGTACGGCTGGGAATGGAGCGGCGGCGCCTGGAGCAGTGGGCCGCGGAGTGGGAGCGGCTGGACACGCCGTGGGGGTGGAAGACGGGCTGATACGGCGTCCCGGAATCGACGTCACAGCGCCCCGGTATTCCTCCGGGGCGCTGTCAGGTCACTTGACGTCCGCGCTCGGCAGCGCCGACGGCGACGCCGTGTTCAGGTCCTCCAGGCCCTTCGGTATGGCGAGCGTGAGGACCGGCGCGCCCGGCTGGGGTGCGGGCGGGGTCATCTGGTCCTTGGGGAGCTTCGGCGGCGTGGTCTGCTGGAAGTTGTTCGCGTCGAAGTTCACCAGGCCGGTCTTCTCAAGGATCGTCATGTGGTCGAGCACGGTGTCGTTCGCCAGGTCGGCCAGCTGACGGACCATGGTGTTCTGCGTGGTGCCCCGGATCTTCGCGATGGCCGGGAAGATCTGCCCGTGCGTCACCCGCATGATGGCGACACCGGTGGCGTCGAACTCCTTGCCCGTCTTGGAGTCCACGGTCGCCACGAACTGCTGCTGCTGCGGGCTGGCCTGGTTGGGCAGCGTGATGTTCAGCTCGGACGCGAGCTTGCGGCAGGCCAGGTCGAGCCGGGCGTGTCCGACGACCAGGTGCTGGCCGGCCTCCTTCATCGCCGGGGTGGTGCCCCGCTGCATCGCCATCATGCCCAGCGGGTGTTCCCACAGCCCCGCCGCGCGCACCTTGACGACGAAGTCCCGGTCGGCCTCGGTCAGCGGGCCGTAGCGGGTGTTGGCGATGACGCGATCCTGGCTGGTCGAGGTGGTCTCCACGCCCAGCATGGCGGGGTAGGCGAGGGCGGAGAGGGTGAGGACGAGGGCACCTCCCACGAAGACGGTGCCTACCATGCGGCGCGAGATGGGCATCGTGACTCCTGACGTGAACGGCCGGTACCTCCTGAGGTACGGATGCATCGCGCGAAACAATCACCGCCGCGGGAAAAAACTTGCGGTCCGCTGTGCGTCGTCCGTCACAGTCCCCCCTGCGAACGCCGCGTACGGCGCCCGCCGTTCGCCCGCTACGACGCCCGACGCCCCCGCGCCACCAGGGCCCTTACCTGACGTGCGTAATCGACGGGGTGGGTGACGTGCGGGAGGTGGCCCGCGCCTTCGAAGGTGTGCGTCGATGAGTGCGGGAGCACGCCGGACAGGCGGCCTACGATCGCCGCGAACCATGTCGGGCTCTCGCTGCCCAGCGTCAGCAGGGCGGGGCCCCGGTAGCCGGAGAGGCGGGCGAGGTCGAGGTCGGCCCACTGCGGGTCGCCCTGCTCGTCCGCGAACGTGGGCGCGTTGACGCGGAACGTCTCCCGTGCCCGGTCCGGCATCCGCTCCCACTCCCCGGGGCCGAAGGCGACCTCCTCCACGAACTGCCGCGCCCCCGCGAGCGGTTCCCCCGCCCGCAACCGTGCCACGACGGAGGCCATGCGCCGCCCGGTCGCCGCCATCAGCGGCCCCGACTCGGGGTCGTCGGCCACGATGCCCATGAGCGGTGGCTCGTGCGCGACGATGCCCCGGAAGAGCTCCGGCCGCCGGCCGGCCAGGCCCAGCGCGGTCGACCCGCCGAAGGAGTTGCCCGCCACGAACGCCGGGGCGAAGCCGAGGATCTCGATCAGTGCCGCCAGATCGTCCTCGTCCTCGCGCCGTGACCCCTGCCCCGGCGGGCGCTCGCTCCGGCTGTGTCCGCGCCGGTCGTACAACAGCACCCGGTGGTCGCGCGTGAGTTCCTTCATGACCGGCAACCAGTTGTAGTGGTCGCCCCAGGACCCATGGACCAGGACCAGCGGATCGCCGTCGCCCGCCACCTCGTAGTAGATCTCGACGCCGTTCACCGCGACCTGTGGCATGCGCGTGGTCTCCTCACTCGGTTCTCGCCGGTCAGCGCAGATGTCGTTCGAGGAAGGCCAGGGTGGCGTCCATCGAGTCCGGCCACCGTGGCCCGAACGTGTGCCCCTCGCCGCGGTACGTCCGCAGCTCCACGTCCTTGCCCGCCGCCTCGAACGCGGCGACCGTCGCCCTCGTCCAGGCCAGGGGGCAGGTGTCGTCGGCGGTGCCGTGGTGGATCAGCAGGGGTTCGCCGACCCGGTCGACGTAGGTGACCGGCGAGACCTGCCGCCAGAACTCGGGGTTCTCCTCGGGGGTGCCGTGCGCGGCCTCGATCTCCTCGACCAGCGGGTCGCCCTCGGGCCGCTGGAAGCGGTCGATGTTCTCCTCGGGGCGGGAGCTGACCGGCGCGAAGACGACGGCGGCGTCCACCAGCCCCGGCGCCACGACCAGCGTGTTGTACACGACCCCGCCGCCCATCGACCGCCCCACCAGCCCGATCCGCTCGTCGTCGACGTCCGGCCGGGCGGCGGAGCGCAGCGCCAGCACGGCGGCGATGACGTCCTCGGTGTAGCCGAGCCGCAGATTGACGTCGTTGTCGGGGTCGTCGTCGGAGCCCGCGTGGTTGCGGTAGTCGGTGTGCAGGACGACATAGCCGCGCCGGGCGAGCAGGTCCTGTTCGCGGGGCATGCCGCGGCCCGTGCTGTAGACGTCCGGGTCGATGTAGCCGTGCGCCAGGACCAGCGCGGGGAACGGGCCCTCCCCGCGGGGGACGTTCATGATCCCCGAGATGGTCAGGCCGCCCGACCGGTAGGTGACCGCGTACTGCGTGTAGGCGTCGGTCCGCAGCCGTACGTCACCGAGGCGCAGGTCGGAGCCGCGGTGCTCGCGCTGCATCAGGGCCGGGAGGGAGACCGGGTCGGCGGAGGTGGGGGAAGGGGGCGGCGTGGGTGCGGAGGTCGCGCCGGAGGTGCCGCCGCCGGTTCGGGCCGACGCGGACGGGACCTCGGTGCGTGCCGCCTGCTCGCCGTCGCTTCCGGTGCAGCCGACGGCGGCCACCAGCGTCAGCCCGGCGGCGAGACAGGCCAGACCCCGCAGTGACCGCATGCGGTCAAGTATGGCGCGGATCGGCGTGGTTGCCTGCGGGGGCGGTGCGCACGTCGCGTGCCCCCGGGCCGAGGGGCTGCCCGTGCCTCTCCTCTGATTGTGATGCGCGTCACGGAAGGACTAGGGTGATATGGCTTGGCGAAGCCCCCGGGCCGCGGGTCGAGCAGCGGTGCGCGGCCGGGCCGGCTTCGGGTGAGGAAGTGGTCCCGTTGTCCGTCGCCTGGGACGACATCGGCGGTCTCGTCGATGCCCACGAACGATTCCTCGCCGGCTCACTGGTCGAGTCGGACGTGCGGGACTCGGTGCTCGACTCCTGGAAGCGGTGCCTCTCCGTCGGGCTGGAGCCGAACCGGCTGCTGGTCCGCTACACCGAGGACGTCACCCTCGACGACCGGTTCCTGCACGCGGCCGGCCCGGTGCTGCGCGACCTGACCACCTCCCTCGCCGATGTGAGCATGACGATCGCGCTGTGCGACGGACAGGGCCGCATGGTCGAGCGGCTCGGCGGCAGTCGGCAGCTGCGCGAGAGCCTCGACACGGTGCGGTTCGCCCCCGGGTTCGACGCCTCGGAGGCGCTCGTGGGCACCAACGGCGTCGGCACCGCGCTCGTCGAGCGCGGCCCCGTCTACATCACCGGCCGGGAGCACTTCGCCGACTGCC
Organism: Streptomyces sp. NBC_01092; assembly: GCF_045039535.1. Taxonomy (NCBI): domain Bacteria; kingdom Bacillati; phylum Actinomycetota; class Actinomycetes; order Kitasatosporales; family Streptomycetaceae; genus Streptomyces; species Streptomyces sp. NBC_01092. The sequence continues at coordinate 8,100,712 of NZ_CP108659.1, forward strand.
TCCAGCCCTTCGCCTGCGCGGGGGCGCCCGTCCGGGACCCGCTCAGCGGACGGATCGAGGCCGTCCTCGACATCACGTGTCTGCGCGACCAGGGCGACCCGGCCATGGTGCGGATGGTCCGCGAGGCCGCCCTGAGCATCGAGGGCCGGCTGCTGGAGCAGGCCACCCTGCGTGAGCGTGCGCTCCTCACCGCGTACCGGCGGGCCGACGGCCACGCCCGGGGCTGGCCGAAGCAGCCCGACGAACTGCGGCCCGGCCCCGACGGCGGGGCGCTCGGCCGGATCGACATGGCCGTACTGCGCGCGAAGGCCGAGGAGCTCATCGCCTCCCCGAATCGCACCCTCGACGAGGTCACCCTGCCCAGCGGCCGGACCGCGACCCTGCTGCGCCGGCAGGTCAGGGGTGCGGCGGGGGAGACCGGCGTCGCCGTGGAGGCCCGTGTGGTCGGGGGCCCACGCCTGCGCCATGTCGGCGTGGCTCCGCCGGGCACCGGGAGCGGGGTGGCGTCGGGGGTGCAGCGGCCGGTCGGATCGGGGGCATCGGCGGCGCAGAGGTCCGTCGGACCGGTGGTGGAGGGGTCGGCAGGGGCGGCCCCGCCCAGACCGGCCCGTACCCGTACCCGTCCCACGCCCTCAGCCACCCCCTCCACCCCGGACGGCGAGGCCGCCAGTGCCGACGGCTGGCTGCTCCTCGTAGGAGAGCCCGGCGTGGGGCGGCTCGCCGTCCTGGCGCGTCGGCGGCTGGAGTTGCTGCACGACGCGAGCGTGCGCATCGGCACCACCCTCGACGTCACCCGCACCGCGGAGGAACTCGCCGAGGTGACCGTCGCCCGGTTCGCCGACTTCGTCGCCGTCGACCTGCCCGACGCGGTACTGCGCGGCGAGGAACCGGAGGCGCTCGGCGGCCGATCCACGCTGCGCCGGGTGGCCATCCGAGCCGTACGCAGGCAGCCGTACCATCTGTACGACGTGGGGGACACCGTCGAGTACGTCCCGTCCACGCCCCAGGCCCGCTCCCTGGAGACCAGGCAGTCCGTCATGGAACCGGTCCTCACCGAGGCGGACGGGTGGATCGCGCAGGACCCGGAGCGGCTGACGCCGGTGCTGGAGGCGGGCATCCACTCTCTGATCACCGTGCCGCTGCGGGCCCGCGGGACGACACTCGGCGTGGTCAGCTTCTACCGGTCCCTCCAGCCGGCCTCCTTCGAGGACGACGACCTGTCCCTCGCGCAGGAGCTGGTCGGCAGGGCGGCGATCTGCATCGACAACGCCCGCCGTTACACCCGCGAGCACAACACCGCGCTCGCCCTCCAGCGCAGTCTGCTGCCGAGGGGACGCTCCGAGCAGAGCGCCGTCGAGGTCGCCTACCGCTATCTGCCCGCGCAGGCCGGCGTCGGCGGCGACTGGTTCGACGTCATCCCGCTGTCCGGCGCCCGGGTCGCGCTCGTCGTCGGCGACGTCGTCGGGCACGGCCTGCACGCCGCCGCCACGATGGGCCGCCTGCGCACCGCCGTACACAACTTCTGCTCCCTGGACCTGTCGCCCGACGACCTCCTCACCCACCTCGACGACCTGGTCGGCCGGCTCGACAGGGGCGAGGGCTGGGCGGCGGAGAACAGTCCCGACTCCGGCATCGTCGGAGCCACCTGTCTGTACGCCGTCTACGATCCGGTGTCCCGGCGCTGCACCCTCACCCGCGCCGGGCACCCCCTGCCCGCGGTCGTCGCCCCCGACGGCAGCGTCGAGTTCGTCGACCTGCCCGCCTGCCCGCCCCTCGGGCTGGGCGGCGAGCCCTTCGAGACGGTCGAGCTGGAGCTCGCCGAGGGCAGCCAACTGGTGCTCTACACCGACGGTCTGGTCGAGGACCGGCACCGCGACATCGACGCCGGCCTCGACAAGCTCCGTGCCGTCCTGGCCGGCGCCGGCCGCCCGCCCGAGGAGACCTGCGAGGCCGTCCTCGACGCCCTGCTCCCGGCCCGCCCCGGCGACGACGTGGCGCTGCTCGTCGCCCGCACGCACACCCTGGGCGCCGACCGCGTGGCCCAGTGGGACCTGCCCACCGACCCGGCGGTCGTCTCGCGCTCCCGCGCGGCGGTCACCGCCCAGCTCGCCGCATGGGGCCTGGACGACCTGGCCTTCACCACCGAACTGATCGCCAGCGAACTGGTCACCAACGCCATCCGCCACGCCACCGGCCCGGTCCAGCTCCGTCTGCTCCGCGACCGCGCCCTGGTCTGCGAGGTCTCCGACGGCAGCGGCACCTCACCCCGGCTGCGCCGCGCCCAGAGCACCGACGAGGGCGGCCGCGGCCTGTTCCTCGTCGCCCAGCTCACCGAGCGCTGGGGCACGCGCTACACCCCCGAAGGCAAGATCATCTGGACGGAGCAGCCGCTGCCGTGAAACGGGATGCCCAGCACCACTTCAGGGCATGTCCGTCTCGAACCAGACGACCTTCCCGGTGCTCAGCCGAGTCGCCCCCCAACGACGGGCAAGCCGGTTGACGAGGTACAGCCCCCGCCCACCCTCGTCCGTGGCGCGAGCCTGCCGCAGCCGCGGCAACTGCGGTGCGTCGTCACCGACCTCGCAGCGCAGCACATCGGTGCGCAGCAGCCGCAGCGTCACCGGCCGGGAGGCATACCGCACGGCGTTCGTCACGACCTCGCTGACCAACAGCTCGACGGAGTCGGTGAGTTGCTCCAGCCCCCAACGGACCAGCGCCTGCCGGGCAAACCGCCGCGCCTGCCGGGGCGCCGCGTCCTCCGGCTCCAGGAACCAGGACGCCACGTCGCTCGGCGCGATCCCCTCGAAGCGGGCGGCGAGCAGCGCGACGTCGTCGTCGCGGTCGCCGGGACCGAGCATCTCCAGAGCGTCGTCGCACAGGGTTTCCAGCGGCGGCGGACGATCCGGCCCGGTCAGCCGGGCGGTCGCGGCGAGCTTCTCGCGCAGCTGCTCGATGCCGGACCAGACGTCGCGCAGGCGGGACTCGACCAGGCCGTCGGTGTAGAGGAGGAGGGTGGCTCCGGGCGGTGCCTCCAGTTCCACGGCTTCGAAGTCGACATTGCCGACGCCGATGGGGGCGCCCGGGGGCAGACGCAGTACCTCGGCCCGGCCGCTCGGGTGCAGCAGGACGGGTGGCGGATGGCCGGCGTTGGCGATGGTGATGCGGTGCGACACCGGGTCGTAGACCGCGTACAGGCAGGTCGCCATGCGGTCGGTGCCCAGGCGCTGGGCCTGCTCGTCGAGCAGATGCAGGACCTCCTGCGGGGGCAGGTCGAGGCCGGCGAGGGTCTGGGCCGTCGTGCGCAGTTGACCCATGATCGCCGCCGACGTCATGGAGTGGCCCATGACGTCTCCGACCACCAGGGCCACGCGGCTGCCGGGCAGCGGGATCGCGTCGTACCAGTCGCCGCCCACGCGGGCCGTCTCCGCGGCAGGGAGATAGCGGGAGGCGAGGAGCACACCGGGCGGGCGCGGCAGGGTCTCCGGCAGCATGGTGCGTTGCAGTTCGTCGGCGATGAAGGCTTCGCGCCCGTACAGGACCGCCTTGTCGATGCCGAGCGCGCTGTGCGTGGCGAGTTGGGCGGCGGCGAGGAGGTCGTCCGGCTCGAAGGCGGGGCGTTCCGGGTGACGCAGGAAGACCGCGGTGCCGATGACACGGCGGCGGCCGCGCAGCGGGGCGAGGATCGCGCGCTGCCCGTCGGGGATGATCGACTCGCTGTCGTCGCCGAGGAGTTCCGGCAGGGCGGCGCGGGCGGCGGGAGCGTCGGCGAAGACGGGGCGTACCCCGCGCAGCACCTCGGCCAGCGGGCCGCCGGGCCGCACCTCGCACCGTTCGGAGGTGAGGGCGGACAGTTCGGAGAGCTCGGTCGGCTCCGGCTCCTGGGCCCCGGGCCGGAAGCCGCCCTCGGTGTTCCACTCCTCCGGGATGCCGGCGGTGCGCCGCAGCCGCAGCACCACGGGGCTGGTGGGCCGCTCGTCGCCGATCGGCAGGGGATCGCGCAGATGGACGAGGATCGCGTCGGAGAAGGTCGGCACGCTCGCCCGGCACAGCCCCGTCACGATCTCGTCCAGGTCGATGCCGCGGGCGATGCGCCGGGTGGCGGCGCCCACGAAGCGCAGCCGGTCACCGTCCTGCCCCACGGACGCCGGCCTGCCGGGTGGCACTCCTTCACCGGCAGGCCGTCCGGCGGACGCCTGCGGCAGGGGGCCCGGCGGGGGCGGTGTCGGTTGCGGCGGGTTCGGAGCCGGTGGTGCCGCCACACCGTACGCGGCGTGGACCGCGAGCTCGTCGACCACTTGGAGGTCGTACGGTTCGAACCCCGCACGACTCGGGCGCCGGAGGAACAGCGCTGCCCCGACCACCTCCGCCGAGGCGAGAAGCGGGGCGAGAAGGACACGATTGCCCTTCGGTAACCGGGGATTCGGACCCAGGAGTTCGACGAGGGCGGTATCCAGGTCACCCGCCTCTCTGCTCAGGACGTCACCCGCGTGCAGAAGCTTGGCCAGGACACTGGTCGGCGGCACGAACCTGGACGTCGGCGCGGTTCCGCCCATTGCGCGGCCCAGCCCACGTCCCGCTTCCGCAAGCCGCGACGCGTCGACGGACTCGGCGAGGGCGAGGCGCAGGTCGCGATAGCCGGAGTAGCCGAGGAGCCGGGCGGTGCGGACGACGGTGGCCTCGCTGGTGCCGACGCGTTCGGCGAGTGCCGTGACCGTCAGGTCGGAGCAGCCCGCCGGGTCGTTCGTCACCGCTTCGGCGACGCGCTGCATGGAGCGGGTCATCGAGGGCGCCAGAGCACGCGCTCTCGCCGCCAGTGACGGGTCGGGGCGGGGCGACCTCACCGGGAGCAGAGGCCCCCGCGAGGAAAGGGATCCGCTTGCGCCCAGCCGCAGTTGAAGAAGGGCCGTCGAGGATCCACCCGTACGCTCCGTGCCGGCGCGCAGGTAGACCACGGCCGCGTCGGACAGGTCGGGGACCGCCACCTGACAGAGTCCCTCGGCGATGTCCGCCGGGCTCTCGGAGCGGACGATGCGACGGACCGCGGAGGCGAGCTGACGTTTGGAATCGGGCCGCATCGTCTCTCCGTGCGGGTGACCAGGGGCACCGCTCATGTTCCGGGAGCGGGGGCCGCCTGTCCAGCCGCTCACATGAACGCGCGCTGCCCAACGCAAGGACGGGGAAGGCGACTTGGCGCAACGCATCGGCTACCGTCGGACCGTGACCTCAGGCACGCCCGGTATCCCGCCTCCGCCGTCCCCCGGCCTGCGCCGTCGGGTCTCGCGCTGGTGGAGGTCCCGGGACGCCCTGTCCCGGTTGCACCGCTGGCTCCTGCTGCGTGCGGCCCCCCTGCTGGTCGTATTCCTCGTGCTCTTCGCGCTGAACGGCGCACTGATCGGCTGGACCGACGCGTACAACGTGCTCATCGGTATCGACTCGCCGGGAGACGTCAGCCCCCAGTGGTCGGCCTGGCCCCTGTCGATCGCGGGGTGGGCCGCCGTGCCCGCGCTGGTCGGCGGTGCGGTCGGATACGCGGTGACGGACCAGATCCAGGCGCACCGCACCCGCGAGCTCGCGGAGATCCTCGACGAGCTCAGGCGGCATTCCACGTCCCCGGCGAACTCCGACGGGGGATGACCTTGCGTTCCCTGTTCGAGCTCCACGCCTGCGGTGGAACCTCCGCCGAGTTCGCCGAGCAGTTCACCGCGCGGTGGCATGACAGCGACTGGGACGCGGCCGAGGACCACTGGCAGCTGATCGTCAACAGGCTGCTCCAGGGCAGGGACCTGGAAGGCCTCAAGCCGGGTGACGCTTTGCGCATCGCCGAGCAGCAGGCGCAGACCTTCGCCGTGTCACTGCTGCGTTCGCCGGACCCCACCCGGTGCCCGATGTGCGCGATCGCACCGCCCCGGAGCGCGCCCGAGTCCCGACGGCCCGCAATGGAGCCACGATGACGAAGAGGACCACGGAACAGATCCTGCGCGAACTCCTCTACCTGGCGTCCCCGGACAGCCCGGAGCGCGCCCGCGCCGCCGCCGCCGACGCCATCGCCCGCCGCGGGGACGAGGCGATGCCGGGCTCCGAGGTGGGCCGGCTCGCCGAAGCGCTGCGCGCCCGTGAGGCGGACGGGGAGCCCGTCGTCCTGCGCGACGCCGACCTCGCGGGCGCCAACCTGTACCAGGTCGCGCTGCACGGCGCCGACCTCACCGGGGCCGACCTGACTGGTGCCGACCTCAGCTTCTCGGACCTCACCGGAGCCCGGCTCGACCTTGCGAAGCTGGCCGGAGCGGGCCTCGGCGGCGCCGATCTGTCCGGAGCCCGGCTGCACCGGAGCGATCTCGCCGGGGCGGTACTCGACGACGCCGTGCTCGCGGGTGCGGAGCTGAACGCCGCGCACCTGGCCGCGGCCTCCCTGCGTGCGGCGGATCTGTCCGAGGCCAGTCTGCGCGGAGCGGTCCTTCGGGACGCCGACCTGACGGGGGCGCAGTTGTGGCGGGCGGTGCTGGACTTCGCCGATCTGCACGGCTGTGATCTCACGGGCGCCGATCTGGGGACGGTCGTGGGCACCTTGAACGTCGACCGGCTCAGAGGGGTGAAGTGGTCGACCGAAACCCGCTGGCCCCAGTCCCAGCCCGGCCTGGGACCCGAGGTCCTGCGCAACTCGGTGAGCATCGCACCGGGCATCTACCAGGTGGGCGACGAGGACAGCCGGGACCGCACCGTCGACCTGACACCGAGCCCGCGCACCCCGAGCCCCGTCAGCTAGCCGGCACCGGGGGCAGCCCCGGTCCCGAGCAGCGCACGTCCGCCTCCGGCACCCTCCCGTCGACCAGATACGCGGCCACCGCCCCGTCCACGCACCCGTTCCCGCGACTGGCGAACACGCCGTGGGAGTAGTCGTTCTCCAGGGTGATCAGGCGGGAGCCCGGCAGCAGTTCCCGAAGCTCGCGCGCGCCCCGGATCGGTGTCACCGGGTCGTGTGCGGAGGCCACCAGCAGGACGGGCGGTGTGGCCGGACCGCCCAGGGGTGTACGGCGGTCGGGGCGGTGCTGCCAGTAGGCGCAGGTCGTGGCCTCCAGGCCGGTCAGCACCGGCTGCGGGTCGAGGCGCCGTATGCGCCGGATGTCCGCCACGATCTCGCGCGGCGCCGGCCCCGGACCGTCCGCGCACTTCACGATCCGGTTGGCTGCCTCGTAGTTGCGGGACTCCGGGCTGTCGAAGGCGGATGCCGGGCGCAGACCGTCCACGGCGCCGTCCGTGAGGTAGGCGCGCAGCCCGTCGGCCAGGCCCGACCAGCGCTCGGTGCGGCCGAGGGCGCGGTAGACGGCGCGGTCGAACTCCGCAGGGCCGAAGCCGTCCACCGGGCGGGCGGCAAGTCCTTGGCGCACGCGCAGATACGACCGCCGTACGGCCGCCGCGTCGCCGCCCAGGCCGAAGCGGTCCGGGTGCGCGGCCGTCCAGCCGAGGAACGTGTCGCGGGCCCGCAGCAGCGCCCGGCTCTGGATCACGTCGAAGTCGTACCAGTCCCAGGGCCCGACCACGCTGTCCAGCACCATGCGGCCCACCCGGTCCGCGAAGCGTGCCGCGTAGGCCGCGCCCAGGTAACTGCCGTACGAGACACCGAGGAAGTTCGTGCGCGGTTCGCCCAGGGCGGCGCGGATCGCGTCCATGTCGTACGCGGTCTGCTCGGTGGACAGGTACGGCAGCAGCCGTGTGCCCGCGCCCGTCGCGCAGTCGTCGGCCATGTGCCGCTGTGAGGTCAGGTACGTCCGCTCGGCCCGCGGGCCCATCGGCACCGGGTCCGTGCCCGGAGCGGCGAACAGACCGCCCATGGCACCGCAGTCGACGGGCTCGCTGTCGCCGACGCCGCGCGGGTCGAAGCCGATGACGTCGTACGAACGCCGCACGCTCGCGGGCAGCTTGGCGCGCTTGGTCACCGCGTAGGGGAGTCCGGAGCCGCCCGGTCCGCCCGGGTTCACCAGCAGGATGCCGCGCCGCTCGGCGGGGGTGCCGGAGGCGGGGACGCGGGAGACGGCGATCTCGATGCGCGGGCCGGACGGGTGGCGCCGGTCGAGCGGCACGGTGAGCCGCCCGCACTCCACGCGGTCCGGCGCGGGCGGCCTCGGTACGGAGTCCGGGCAGGCGCCGAAGGTGAGGGAGGCCGCCGCGCGGGCGGGGGTGGCCGTGGGGAGCAGGGCGGCCGCGGCGGCGAGGGCGCACAGCAGGGCGGTGGGGCGGGGCAGGGCGGACAAGGTCCCTCCGAGTCTCGGGGCAAGGTAAGAACGGGGTGGCAAATGAAAATGATTATCGATAACGTGTGCGCGTCAAGTCCGGCCCCCTCCCGCCGAGGGGCGCCCCGGGCTGCCCTGACATCGGAACTCACGGCACGAAAAGGGGAGTTGTGGCTCATCTGCTGATGGTCGAAAGCTGGGTCGGATCAATGAGCAGGCTGCTGCCACGCGCCATCCGCGAGGGCGGGCACGAGTTCACCTTCCTCACCCGTGACCTGCATCACTACCTGCGCTCGGCGCCCGAAGGGGCGGCGCATCCGCTGCTCGGCGCCCGCAATGTGCTCACCGCCGACACCAACGACACCGACGCCCTGCTGCCCGAGGTGGAGCGGCTGCACTCGGTGCTCGGCTTCGACGGGGTGATCACCTCCTGCGACTACTACCTGCCGACGGTCGCCCGCATCGCCGCGCACCTCGGCCTCCCCGGCCCCGGCGCGGAGGCCGTGCACAGCGCCTGCCGCAAGGACGCCACCCGCCGCGTCCTCGCCGACGCGGGCCTTCCCGGACCGCGCTTCGCCGTGCACGAGGAGTGGGCCGACCTCGCGCGGGCCGCGCAGGAGATCGGCTACCCGCTCGTCGCCAAGCCCGTCGACCTGTGCGCGGGCATGTATGTGCGGCGCATTGAGCACGAGGCCGAACTGGTGGAACTCTTCCGGACGTTGGCGGACTTCCCGGTCAACGCCCGAGGTCAGCGCCGCACCCCGGGCGTCCTCCTCGAAGAGCTCCTCGACGGCCCCGAGGTCAGCGTCGAGACCGTGTCCTACGCGGGCGCGGTGCACATGGTCGGCGTCACCGACAAGAGCGTCGGCGGGGCGCCCGCCTTCATCGAGACCGGCCACATGTTCCCCGCCGCCCTGTCGCTCGCCGACATCGAGGCCGCCGAGCAGACCACGCTGGGCGCGCTCAAGGCGCTCGGGCTGACGGACGCCGTCGTCGCGCACACCGAGATCAAGCTGACCTCCGCCGGGCCGCGCGTCGTCGAGGTCAACCCCCGGCCCGCCGGCAACCGCATCACCGAACTCGTCCGCCATGTCACCGGCATCGACCTCGCCGCCGCCTTCGTGGACGTCGCCCTCGGCCGCAGGCCCGACCTCACGCGCACCGACACCGGGCTGCGCAGCGCCGCCATCGGCTTCCTCGTCCCGGACCGCTCCGGCACCCTCGAAGCGCTCGACGGCCGTCAACTGGCCGCCGAACCAGGCGTGTTGGAGGTGGTGCTGGCCGAGCCCGGCAAGGCCGTGAAGGCGGCCGGCAGCAACAACGAGTACCTCGGTCACGTCATGGCGGGCGACCCCGACGGCCCCGGCGCCCGCGACCGGGTCGAGCACCTGCTGACCGGCCTGCGCGCGGGACTGGTGATCCGATGACCGCCGTCACCACCCGGCCGACCACGCCCTGTCGGTCGTACGACGATCTGGTCGCCCACGTCCGCGCGGGCGCCCTCGGCCCCGATCCGCGCACGCTGCGCATCGCCGTCGCCTTCACCACCCGGCAGGCCGTCCGGCACGACGGGCGCGGCACCGGCTACCGCAACGAGGTGCTCAGCCTGCGCCTCGACGAGGCCGTCGGGTCGTGCGCGGTCGAGCCCGGCGAACTGCCCGACGGCGCCCTCGACGACTGCGTCGGCGCCGACCTGGCACGGCTCCTCGACCATGAGCTGCCCGCGGTGCGGGTGGCCGCCCTCGACACCTACCTGATGCACGTCACCCCGCACACCCCGCAGCACGGGGCGCGGCCCGTCGCCCTGCCCGCCGGGTCGTCGCTGGAGAAGTCCCGGGCGCGGGCGAGAGCCGTCGTGGAGCTGCTGGACCTGCCGGACGGGGGCACGGTGAGCACGGTGCTGGTGGTCGGTGTGGTCAACTCCCTGCTGGAGGCTCTGCGTTCGCGTGGCCTCGGCTATGTGCCCTGCGACCTCAAGGGCGGGGTCACGGAGTGGGGCGAGCCGGTCGTCACCGACGCGCTCGCCGCCGCCGGGCGCTGCGACGCGCTGCTGGTCTCCGGGATGACCCTCGGCAACGGCACCTTCGAACCGCTGCGTGAACACGCCCTGCGGCACGGCAAGCAGCTGGTGCTGTTCGCGCAGACCGGCAGCGCGGTCCTGCCCCGCTTCCTGGGGCACGGGGTGAGCGCGGTGTGCGCGGAGCCGTACCCGTTCTTCTGGCTCGACGGCGGACCCGGCGTCGTCCACCGCTACCGCTGTTCCGGGGGTGCGCGATGACCGCGACCGCCGTACGCCCCACCGCGCACCCGGAGCTGCTCGCCCTGCTCGGCCGAACCCCTGTCGTCCGCGTGAGCGGCGATCTGCCCCTCGCCCACCCCGGCTTCTGGGCCAAGCTCGAAGGGCTCGCGGCGGGCGGCATGAAGGCACGGGCGGCGGTGTCGATGCTGCTCGGCGCACGGGAGCGGGGGGAACTGCGTCCCGGCGCCCCGGTGGTGGAGTCCACCTCCGGCACGCTCGGCATCGGACTCGCCTTCGCCGGGCAGGCGCTCGGCCACCCCGTCGTCCTGGTCGGCGACAGCGAACTGGAGCCGTCCATGCGGCAGTTGCTGCGCGCACACGGCGTCCGCCTGGAGCTGGTCGACCGCCCCGCGCCGCAGGGCGGCTGGCAGGCGGCCCGGATCGTCCGGCTGCGCGAACTGCTCGCCGAACTCCCCGGCGCCTACTGGCCCGACCAGTACAACAACCCCGACAACACGGCCGGATACGCCTCCCTGGCCGCAGAGCTCTCCGCCCAGCTCGACCACCTGGACATCCTGGTGTGCAGCGTCGGCACGGGCGGCCACAGCGCCGGCGTCATCGCCCCGCTGCGCCGGCACTGGCCCGCGCTGCGGCTCATCGGCGTCGACGCGACCGGCTCGACGATCTTCGGCCAGCCCGCCCGACCCCGCCTGATGCGCGGCCTCGGCAGCAGCATCCACCCGCGCAACGTCGCCTACGACGCCTTCGACGAGGTCCACTGGATCGGCCCCGCCGAGGCCGTGGACAGCTGCCGCAGGCTCGCCCGGGGCTGCTTCGTCAGCGGCGGCTGGAGCACGGGCGCCGTGGCGCGGGTCGCCGCCTGGGCGGCCCGCGTGCACCCCGGGGCGGTCGTCGCCACCGTCTTCCCGGACGGGCCGCACCGCTACCTCGGCACCGTCTACGACGACGACTTCCTCGCCGCCCACGGCCTGGACCCGGCCGGCGCCGCCACCCGCCCCGTGGAGATACCGCACCCGTACGCCGCCGAGGCGAGCGGGTGGGCGCGGTGCACGCGGGTCGCCGATCCCCTCTCCTTCGGAAGGACACGATGAAGGCCCGCCTGCGCACCGTACGACTCGAACTCGCCGAGCCACTGCGCATATCCCGCTCCACCATGACCGCCCGCGACGCCGTGTGGCTCGGCGTCGAGCACGACGGGGTCACCGGATACGGCGAGGCCGTCAGCAGCGTGTACTACGGGTTGGACACCGACACGCTCGTCCGGCTGATCTCGGCGGTCGATCTCGAACGGTTCACCGACCCCGAGAGCGCCCTGGAGGCCCTGCCCTCCCGTGCCGTGCCGCCCGCCGTCGTCGCCGCCGTCGAGTCCGCGCTGCTGGACCTGATCGGCAAGCGGGACGGTGTGCCCGTCCATCGACTGCTCGGGACCGCCACGTCGTTCGGTGTCGCCACCGCCCGCACCATCGGCATCACCTCGATCCCGCACGCGGCCGCCGAGGCCCGGCGCCTCGCCGCGGCCGGATTCGAGATCGTCAAGGTGAAGGCGGGCGCGTCCGACGCCGAGGACGACGTGGAGCGCGTGCGGGTCATCCGTGACGCCGCCCCGCATGTGCGGCTGCTGCTGGACCCGAACGGGGCCTGGAGCGCGCCGCAGGCCGAGCGTCTGCTGCCCAGGTTCGCCGCGCTAGGGGTCGAGGCCATCGAGCAGCCGCTGCCACCGGGTGACCCGGACGCGCTGGCCGCCCTCGCCGAGAAGTCACCCTTGCCTGTCATCGCCGATGAGGACGCGGTGAGCGTCGAGGACGTACGGCGGCTGGCCGGGCGCGTCCACGGAGTCAACGTCAAGCTCGCCAAGTGCGGGGGAGTCCGGGCGGCCCTGCGGATTGCGGAGCTGATCGAGGGCAGCGGGACGGAGCTGATGCTCGGCTGTCTCACCGCCAGCAGCCTCGGCATCGCGCCCGCCGTCCATCTGGCCGACCGCGCCCGCTGGGCCGACCTGGACGGGCATCTGCTGCTCGCCCGCGACCCGTGGCGGGGGATCGGCGGCGCCGACGGCTTCGTACGCCCGAGTTCCCTTCCGGGGCTGGGAGTCGAGGAGGTGACGGCGCATGCGGACGTGGCGTGAGATGCGCGGCTTCCCGCTCGCCGTCCAGCTGCTGCTCGTCAACCAGCTCGGCGTCAACACCGGCTTCTATCTCCTCATCCCCTACCTGGCCACCCACCTCGGCGAGAACCTGGGCATGTCGGCGGCGGTCGTCGGGATCGTCCTCGGCGTGCGCAACCTCAGCCAGCAGGGCCTGTTCATCATCGGCGGTTCGGCGGCGGACCGGCTCGGGGCGCGGGGCGTCATCATCGCCGGGTGCGCGCTGCGGACCGTGGGGTTCGCGCTGTTCGCGCTCGGGGACGGGCTGGCGGTGCTGCTGGCCGCGTCCGTGCTCAGCGGGCTCGCGGGGGCACTGTTCAACCCGGCCGTGCGGACCTATCTCACGCAGGAGGCGGGGGAGCGGAAGGCTGAGGCGTTCGCGCTGTTCAACGTCTTCGCCACGACCGGAGCGCTGATCGGGCCGCTGCTGGGCAGCGCCTTGCTCCTCGTCGACTTCCGCACGTCCGCGCTCACCGCCGCCGGGATCTTCGCCGTGCTCACCGTGGCACAGGCCCTCGTCCTGCCCGCGCGCAAGGTCGAGCCGACCGGCAGCGGCGTCCTCGGGGACTGGCGCGAGGTGCTCGGCAACCGCGCCTTCCTCGCCTTCGCGTTCGCCATGGTCGGCATGTTCACCCTGGAGAACCAGCTCTATCTGCTGCTGCCCGACGGGGCCCGTGAGGCCACCGGCTGGGACGGAGCGGCGGGCATCGTCTTCCTCGTCGGTACGGTCGCCAACCTGGCGCTTCAGCTGAGGATCACCCGGCGTCTCAAGTCCCGTGGCAGCAGGGCGCGTTGGATCGCCGTGGGGCTGGCGGTGATGGGCCTCGCCTTTGTGCCGCCCGCCTTCAGCGCGGGGGCGGTGCCGGTCCTCGCCAGTGCGCTGCTGCTCTACCTCGGCATCATGATCGCGTCGCCGTTCGTGATGGAGCTGATCCCCCGCTTCGGCCGTCCCGAGCTGACCGGCACGTACTTCGGGATCTTCTACGTCGTCTCCGGGGTCGCCGCGGCCGTCGGCAACACCGTCGTCGGCTGGGCCATGGACGCCGGGGAGCGCGGCGGGCACGCATGGCTGCCGTGGGTGTGCTGTGCGCTGTTCGGGCTGGCCTCGGCGGGCGGGGTCGCGTGGCTGCGTCGCCGCGGATCACTGCCGGCGCTCGCGGAACCGGTGCGCGAGAGGGCCCACGCATGACCGGCGGCAACCTCCTCACCGACCATCCCGCCCTCTACGAGGCCCGCTTCCCCGACCCCGACCGGCTCGCCGGACGCTGGGTCGAGGACTGCCTGAGCCGCCACGGCGCCGGCCCGCGCGTCCTCGACATGGGCTGCGGCACCGGGCGGGATGCCGCCCACCTGCACTCCGTCGGCCGTACGGTGACCGGCGCCGATCTCTCCGAGGCGATGCTGGCCCACGCCCGCGTCCATCACCCGGGACCGGCGTACGTCCGGGCCGACCTGCACGGCTTCGAGCTGGGCCGGGACGCCTTCGACGCCGTCGTCTGCCTGGACAGCTCCCTGCTGTACTGCCACACCAACGACCAGCTCGACGGCTTCCTCACCTCCTGCCGCCGCGCCCTCGCGCCGGGCGGGCTGCTGGTCGCGGAGATGCGCAACGGCGCGTACTTCCTGGGCCGTACGGACCTCCTCGACGTCCCGTCGGCCAACGCCATCACGTGGCGGGGCACCGCCTACCGGTCCACCACCACCCTGACCGTCGACCGCACCGCCCAACTGCTGCGCCGTATCCGCGTCTGGACGACCGACGACGGCTCACCGCCCGTCGAACAGCGCTCCGCCTGGCGGTTGCTGTTCCCGCAGGAGCTGCGGCACTTCCTCGCCGCGCACGGCTTCGAGGTGCTCGAACTCCACGACGGCCCCGGCCCGCGCACCGAACCCCCTTGGCGGCAGGGCGAGTTGCCCGGCACCACCGCCGACGCGGACCGGCTGCACGTCGTCGCGCGCCTGCACACCCGCTGAACACCCTCTGACCCGAAAGACAAGAAGGACCACTCATGAACGACGAACGTTTCCCCGGCCTGCACCGACGCGGCTTCCTCGCCGCCACCACAGGCGCCGCCGCTCTCGCCCTGGTCGGCTGCGGAGGCGGCACGGACGACAAGGCGGCCGGTGGATCCGGCACCCCCAAGCGCGGCGGCCGGTTGCGCGCGGCCTTTGCCGGTGGTGGCGCGAGCGAGACCCTCGATCCGCACCTGGCCAACCTCTTCGCCGACGTCGCCCGAGCCAAGGCGCTCTTCGACAAGCTCGCCGACTACGACGCCGACCTCTCCGCCGCTCCCCGCCTGGCCGAGAAGTGGGAGTCCAACAAGACCATGGACCGCTGGAAGGTGACGCTGCGTCAGGCCACCTTCCACGACGGGAAGCCGGTCACCGCCAAGGACGTCCTCTACAGCTACCGCCGGATCGCCGACCCCAAGCAGGCGTTCCGTGCGAAGGCGTCCCTGGAGCCCATCGACCTCGACGCCAGCCGTGCGACGGGCGAGCGCGGCATCGAGTTCGTGCTCAAGCGGCCCACCGCCGAATTCCCCAACGTCCTGGCCGCGTTCGGCGCGTACATCGTCCCGGAGAACGCCACCGAGTTCGACGACAGGCCGATCGGCTCCGGCCCCTTCCGGTTCGTGTCCTTCGCGCCCGGCCGCTCGGCCGTCTTCCGCCGCTTCGACGACCACTGGGACGGCGCCCCGCTCCTCGACGAGGTCGAGTTCGTCGTCGCCAACGAGGAGTCCGCCCGCGTCAACGCCCTCCTCGGCGGCCAGGTCGAGTACGCGCACGAGCTGAACCCGACCACCGCCCGCGCCCACGAGGACGGGGGCCAGATCGAGATCGTGCGGCTGCAGGGCAGCGCCATGCAGGCGTTCTGCATGAAGACCGACCGGGCCCCCTTCGACGACAGGCGGGTCCGCGAGGCGTTCTTCCTGATCGCCGACCGGCAGGAACTCGTCGACGGAGCGCTGTCCGGCGCGGGCGAGGTCGGCAACGACCTGTTCGGCAAGGGCTACGAGTACTACGCCGCCGGCCTGCCGCAACGCACCCAGGACCTCGACAAGGCCCGCGCCCTGCTCAAGCAGGCCGGCGCCGAGAAGCTCAAGGTAACCCTGGACACCTCGGCCGTCGCCGCCGGGTTCACCGAGGCCGCCGGCATCTTCCGCGACCAGGCCGCGAAGGCGGGCGTGACCATCGACGTGAAGATGGGCAGCAAGGACTCCTACTGGAGCGACATCCTCGACGGCGGCACCCTGTGCTGCTACCGCTCCGGCGCCATGCCCATCGAGGCCCACCTCTCCCAGCGGCTGCTCACCGACTCCACCACCAACGCCACCAAGTGGCGGCACAAGGACTTCGACGCCCTCTACCAGCAGGCCCAGTCCACCCGCGACAAGACGGAGCGGGCGGCCGTGTACGAGCGCATGCAGCGCCGGCTGTACGCCGAGGGCGGCTTCCTCATCTGGGGCTTCGCCGACTGGATCATCGGAACGGCCCGCACGGTGAGGGGAGTGGAGACCAAGGCGCCCGCCAACACCCTGGACTGGGCACGCTTCGACAAGGTGTGGCTCGCGTGAGGTTGGGCGGATCGCGCTCCTTCGTCGCCCGGCGGCTGCTCCTCGGCGCCGCACAGACCGTCGCCGTTGTGCTGCTGGTCTTCGCGCTCACCGAGGCGCTGCCGGGCGACGCGGCGGTCGCCCTGGCCGGCGACCAGCCGGACCCCGCCCGCATCGCCGCCATCCGCGAGGCGATGGACCTGGACCGGCCCGCGTACGAGCGGCTGGCCGACTGGACGACGGGACTGCTGCACGGCGATTTCGGCACCTCCCTGACCTCCGGCCGCCCGGTCACCCAGTACATCGCCGACGGCTTCGGACCGACCCTGATCCTCGCCACCCTCACCCTCGCCCTCCTCGTCCCGCTCGGCTTCGGCCTCGGTGTACTCGCCGCCCGCCACGAGGGACGGCTCGTCGACCGGCTGGTCAGCTCGGTGACGCTGGCCGTCTACGCCGTCCCCGAATTCGCCCTCGGGGTACTGCTGGTGACCGTCCTCGCCCTGAAACTGGCCTGGCTGCCGCCGACAGCCGTCGGCCACGGCACCGACCTGCTCGCCCAACCGGCGGTGCTGGTCCTGCCCGTACTGGTCCTGCTGTCCCGCCCGGTGTGCTCCCTGTCCCGCCTGGTGCGGGCCGGCATGGTCGACGCCCTCGCCTCCCCCTACACCGCCCACGCCCGCCGCTACGGCGTCCCCGGTGCCCGCGTCCGCTACGCCCACGCCCTGCCGAACGCGCTCGCCCCGGCCGTGCAGCAACTCGCCCGCACCGTCGACTGGTTGCTGTGCGGCGTGATCGTCGTAGAGGCCCTCTTCGTGATCCCGGGCCTCGGGACGGTGCTCCTCAACGCCGTGGCCGAACGCGACGTGCCGGTGGTGCAGGGGCTGGCCGTGGTGTTCGGCGTGCTGACGGTCGTGCTCAACCTCGGCGCCGACCTGGTGGCCCACCGGCTCACGCCCCGCGCGGGGGTGGCCGCATGACCAGGCATCGCCGCTTCGCGCTCGGCCTCGCCGTCGTCGCCGTCCCTCTCGTCCTTGCCCTCCTCGGACCGCTCTTCGCCGGCGCCCCCGGCCCCCGCGCCACCTCCTTCACCCTCGGCGACGGCCACTGGTTCGGCACCGACTTCGTGGGCCGTGACGTCCGGCGACAGGTGCTGCTGGGCGGCCGTACGGTCGTGGTCACCGCCCTGGCCGCGACCACGCTCGCCTATCTGGTCGCCGTCCCGGTCGCGCTCGCGAGCGCGCTCACCCGGCTGCGATGGCTGGAGGACCTGCTGATGCGGCCGCTGGACGTGCTGCTCGCCGTGCCGTCGCTGCTGCTGATCCTGCTGGTGGCCGCCGTGCTGTCGCCGGGCGCGGTGGGGCTCGCGCTGCTCGTGGCGTTGGTCAACGTGCCCGACGCCGCCCGGATCGTGCGGGCCGCGGCGGGGGAGGCGGCCGCACGCCCGGCCGTCGAGGCGCTGCGCATGCAGGGCGAGACCCGGTGGCGGATCGCCGTCGGCTACGTCGGCCGGTCGGCGCTGCGCACCCTCGCCGCCGACGCCGGGATCCGGCTGACCGGCGTGCTGTATCTGGTGTCGACGGCCGCGTTCCTCGGCGTCGGCGTCGCGCCGGACGCCGCCGACTGGGCGGTGATGGTCGACCGCAATCGCACCGGCCTGCTGGTGCAGCCCTGGGCCGTGGTGGTGCCCGCACTGCTGATCGTGGCGCTGACGATGGGCACGAACCTGCTCTTCGACGCCGCGCTGGAGAAGGAGGAGCGACGCCTGTGAGCCCTGGCCCCGTTGAAGGAGAGGGGCCCGTGAGCCCTGGTCTCGTTGAAGGAGCGGCGCCCGTGAGCCCTGGTCTCGTTGAAGGAGCGGCGCCCGTGAGCCCTCGCCCCGTTGCCGAGATCCGCGGCCTGCGCGTCGAGATCGACGGCCGGGCGATCGTCGACGGAGTGAACGTGCGGGTGCCGCCCGGGAAGGTCACCGCCCTGGTCGGTGCCTCCGGCAGCGGGAAGTCCACCACCGGGCTCGCCCTGCTGGGCGAGTACCCGCCGGGCGCCCGCGTCACGGGCGAGGTGCGGCGAGCCGACAACGGCCCCGTGGGCTACGTCCCCCAGCACCCCGCCACCGTCCTCAACCCGGCCCGTCGGGTCGGCGCCCTCCTCGACGACATCGCCCGCCCCCAGGTCCGTCACCTGCCGCGCGCGCAGCGCCGTACGGCAGCCCGCGCGCTGGTCCTGCGCGCCCTGGGCGACGCCCAACTCGCGGACGTCGAGGCGCTGTTGCGTCGGCATCCGCACCAGCTCTCCGGCGGCCAGCAGCAACGCGTCGTCCTCGCCCAGGCCCTGCTGCTCGGCGCCCGCGTCATCGTCGCCGACGAACCCACCACCGGGCAGGACGCGCTGACCAAGGCCCGTATCGTCGGGCAACTGGCGGCGGTCGCGGCACGCGGCATCGCGGTCGTGCTGCTCAGCCACGACCTCGACGTGGTGCGCGCCCTCGCCGACGAGGTCCTCGTCCTGCGTGCGGGCCGGGTCGTCGAGTCGGGGCCGGCGGCGCGGCTGTGGGCGGAGCCCCGGCACGAGTGGACCCGCCGACTGCTCGACGAACAGCGCACGGCCCCGCCGGACGGTTCGGGCGCCGCCCGGAGTCAACCGGTGCTGACTGTCAGGGACTTGACCGCCGTGCACGATCGCCGGACCGTCGTGCTGCGCGCCCCGCGCCTCGTCCTGCACCCCGGTGAATGTCTTGCCGTCGTCGGCCGCTCCGGCAGCGGCAAGACCACGCTCGCCCGCTGCCTCGCGGGCCTGCACCGCGACCACGACGGCGAGATCCTGCTCGACGGCACACCGCTCCCGCGCAGCCTGCGCCATCGCAGCCGTGCCCAACTCGCCGCCGTGCAGTACGTCTTCCAGGACGCCCGTGCCGCGTTCGACGAGCACCGTCCGGTGCTGGACCAGGTGGCCCGCACGGCGATACGGCTGCACGGCGCAGGTGAACGGGCGGCAATGGACGAGGCGACAGCCACTCTCAAGCGCCTTGGCCTGCCGCAGGAGCCGGCCCGGCGCCGCCCCGGCGAGCTCTCCGGCGGCGAACTCCAGCGCGCCGCCCTGGCCCGCGCCCTGCTCGCCCGCCCTCGCGTGCTGATCTGCGACGAGGTCACCTCCGGCCTGGACACGGTCACCCGGCGCGGCATTCTCGACGTCCTTGCGGGACTGGCACGTGACGAGGACGGCCTGTCGCTCGTCCTCGTCACCCACGACCTGGACACCGCACGCCTGGCGCACCGCATCGCCGTACTGGACGCGGGCGAGATCGTCGAACAGGGGTCGGCGCAGCGGATCCTGACGGCGCCTCAGCACCCGTTCAGTGTCTCTCTCATGCGGACGACCGAGCGCCTGGCGGCAGGGGTCCGTGACTGAGCCGACCTCCGGGCGCCTTCGCTGAGGAGACGGGAAGGCCTCGGCGAGTGGCCCGGAGGTCGGCGGCTGTGGGCCGCGCCTACGACCTGGTCGGCAGGTGGCGGCGGCGCGGACGGGCGGTGGCCCGGGCGAGCAGGACGTGGATCTGACGCACCGCGTCGCCCGGGTGGGTGGCCGCGGTGGCGAAGGGCAGACGGGTGTCGTGGTGGGAGTCCGGAGTCTGCGACCGCAGCACCAGGCCGTGCCGGTCGAGCCGCAGCGGCCGTACGTCGCTCGCGCCGAGCTGCCGGCGGGCCGGGAGCAGCCGGGCGAGCGGGGCGACGGTGTCGGCGTGGGCCGCGTCCAGCCGGGCCAGCATCTCCGCCTCGTGGGTGGCCAGAGGGTCCGGCGAGGCGAGGGTCAGCTCGTCGAGGCCGATGACGGCCGTCCCGTCGTCGTCCGTGAGTACGGCGCGGGCCGGATGGAACACCAGGGTCTTCGGGCCGAGCGCGGTCAGCCGGCCGCCCAGCGTCAACCGGGCACGCACCCGCTCACGTACGGCGACGGGGGCGACGTCGGTGAACTCGACCAGGGCGGCCAGGTCACCGTGGGGCGCCACCGCGAGCTCGGCGGCCAGGTCGCCGTCCGACGGGTTGTGGAGAAGCAGCCGTGCGGCGGCGTCCACGGTGTGCAGGCCGATCAGTTCGACGCGTTGGCCGTTCGTGGTGACGGTCAGCGAGCCGGCCGCCGAGAGCACCGAGCGGGCACGCTCGGCGGGCGTAGGCTCGGAGCAGACGGCAGCAGGCATGGGGACCTCTCCAACACGGGGTCGACTTAGGTAAGCCTAACCTTATCTCTTCCGTCTCTGTGTTCACCACCCCGTCAGCACCAGGTGATTGACGAGCAGCGCGAGCACGGCCTGCGCCGCGAGCCAGGCGCGCGGTCGCGGCAGGAACGCGCAGGCGGGTAGCAGCCACAGCGCGAACGGCAGCCAGATCCGCTCCGTCTCCGCCTTGCTCATCCCGGACAGGTCGGCGACCAGCATCGCCACCAGCGCGGCAAGCACCAGCACGCCGAAGCGGAACGCGGCCGTACGTTCCCGCCGGAGCACCACGGCCCCGGTCCGCCGCAGCCCCGCCGCCGTCGCCAACCCCACCACCAGCACCTGGCAGGCGAGGTTGGCCCACACCCAGTAGGCCTGCGGCCGGGTGCCGCCGGCGCCCTGGTTGTAGCGGGTGACCAGCAGGTCGTACGCCTCCCACCAGTAGAAGCCCATTGCCGTGAACACGACCGGCACGACCACGAAACCCGCCAGCGCGAAGGGGAGGGGCCGGATGCGCTCGGAGCCCAGCAGCAGGACGGCCGCGGCGATCACGACGAAGAGCGTGAGGCCGTACGACAGATAGACGGTGAGGCCGAACAGCAGGCCGGAGGCGAGGCCGGTCCAGCGCGGCCGGTGACCCGTCACCGCGAGCGCGAGCAGCGCCACCGCCCAGGCCGCGACCGCCGCGAAGTAGCCGTCCGCGGAGGTCCCCATCCACACCGCGGCCGGAGCCAGCACCAGGAACGGCGCGGCGCGGCGGGCGAGCTTCTCGTCGGCGAGGCTGCGGATGGTGACCAGGATGCCCAGCGCCGCGGTCGCCCCGACGGTGATGCACCAGACGCCGGCCCACGCGCCGCCACCCAGCCCGATGCGGTCGAGGTAGACGAAGGTGAGCGTGGCCGCCGGGGGATGCCCGGCGATGTGCGGGGGCCAGTGCTCCGGCGATGCGCCCACCACGATGTGCTCGGTGAAGGTCCGCAGCGTCGCGGGGATGTCCCGGAAGTCGTCGATGACCTGCAGATACTCGTACCGTGTCGTCAGCCTGCGGGCGATGCCGCGCTGCCAGCCGTCGATGAGCGCGAGCGAGAAGGTCCAGGCCGTGCCCGCACCCCAGACGGCGAGCAGCAGCCGCCGCCAGGGCAGCCGGGCGGCCAGCGTCGGCCCGTACGCCACGACGGCGACCGCAACGGCGATGGCGGCCGGGGTTCCCGGTCCGACATGCGGTCCCCAATCCCCCAGCAACGGCGGCCAGTTGACGAAGAGGGTGCCGTCCCGATGCTCGATCACGGTGCCGACCACGGCGGCGGTCATGAAGAGCAGGGCGGCCGCCGCGGCGGCGTACAGATCGCGGCGGAGGTCCCGGCGGGCGGCGGGGCGCGGGTCGGCGGGAGCCTCGGGCAGAAGATCGCTGGTCACGTCTCAGACGCTAGGACGCCCCGGGTGCGCCGGACGCGTGACAGGCGTGGACGTCAGAGATTCGTCATGGTTCGCTGCGGCTTTCCGGGCCCCGCCCCGGCCTACGGTCGTCACATGGCTCGGTCTCCCTTCTCGCCCGCCTTCTGGCGCAGCCCCCTGCGCGGCCCGTGGCTCACCTCGGTCCTCGGGGTCGTCCTGCTCGGCGGGATCACGGTGCTGTTCGTCACCGGGCTGGTGTCCTACGCCGCCTACAACCCGAACCTGTCGCCGGTGAACGACCAGACCCCGGACAAGGGCATCTTCGGCTTCTACCTCTTCTCCTGGCCGACCGACCCGCACTGGCTGTACCGGCTCAACCAGGGCATCCACGTCACCCTCGGCATCACGCTGATCCCCGTGCTGCTGGCCAAGCTGTGGTCGGTCGTGCCGAAGCTCTTCACCCTGCCGCCGGCGCGGTCCCTCGCGCACGCGCTGGAGCGGATCTCGCTGCTGCTCCTGGTCGGGGGCGCGCTGTTCGAGTTCGTGACGGGCGTGCTCAACATCCAGCTCGACTACCTCTTCCCCGGCTCCTTCTACACGCTGCACTTCTACGGGGCGTGGGTCTTCTTCGCCGGGTTCGTCGCGCACGTCGTGCTGAAGACGCCCATGGCCTGGCGCAATCTGCGCCAACTGCGCGAGGAGAAGAACGACCTGGTCCCGCCGAGTCCCGCCGAGCCGACGGTCTCCCGACGCGGCGCCCTGTGGTTCGTGGGCGGCGGCTCACTGCTTCTCTTCCTGACGACCGTCGGACAGAACTTCGACGGCGCCCTGCGCCGCACCGCCCTCCTCGCCCCGCGCGGCACCGAACCGGGCGACGGCCCGAACGGCTTCCAGATCAACAAGACGGCCGCGTACGCCGGCATCCGCGACGCCGACACGAGCGAGGAGGCGTGGCGGCTGGTGGTCGTCGGCCGGGACGGGCGGACGGTCCGCCTCAGCCGCGCCGAACTGCTCGCCATGCCCCTGCACAGCGCGGCGCTGCCGATCGCGTGCGTGGAGGGCTGGTCGACGTCGGACCAGTGGTGGCGTGGGGTACGGCTGCGGGACCTGGCGGCGCTCGTCGGCTACGACGGTGATCCGCCGGACGTACTGGTCGAGTCGCTCCAGCAACGCGGCGCCTTCCGCCGGGCCGCCATGCGCGCCAACCAGGTCGCCGACTCCCGTTCCCTGCTGGCCCTGTCCGTCAACGGCGAGGACCTGACCCCCGACCACGGCTACCCGGCGCGGATCATCGTGCCCGCCGCGCCCGGTGTGCTGAACACCAAGTGGGTGGCGCGGATGACGTTCGGAGACCTGTGATGCGACGCCCCAAGCTCATTCCGGTCGGCAGCCCCCTCCAAATCCTCCTCCTGGCTTGCTCGTTCGCGCTCGCCGGATACGCGGGGGTGCGGCTGCTGGAGGGGGACTGGTTCGAGGTCGCGCTGTGGTTCGTGGGCGCGGCGATCGTGCACGACCTCGTCCTGGTGCCGCTGTACGGGGCGGCGGACCAGGCACTCCTACGAGGCTTCGAGGCCGCCGACCGCCGCAGCTGGATGCCGTACGTCCGCGTCCCCGCCGCGCTCTCATTGCTGCTCCTGCTGGTCTGGTTCCCCCTGATCACGGGCCGCGTGGCGGACCGCTACGCCGGCGGCACCGGTCTGAACCCCGACGGCTTCCTGGCCCGCTGGCTGCTGATCACGGCCGTGCTCTTCGGCGGCTCGGCGGTGGTGTTCGTGGTCAGCCGATGGCGATCCGGGGGTGGGCGGCGGGCGTCATCCAGCTCATGATGCGGTCCATGGTGGCGCGGGGTACGGAAACGCAGCCGGCGGTGGCGCCGTTGCCATTGACGTGGAGGAAGATGCCGGCGCCGCGGCCCGGGGTGGCGGGCCAGCGGTTGAAGTTGATGACGAGCGCCTTGGCGTACTGGGTGGGGTAGTTGACGAGGTGTTCGCTGCCGCGGTCGCCGGACTCGGTGAGCGGGAAGTCCGCGCCCGCTTCGCCGTGCATCGAGTTGTAGAACTTCGACTCGGGGTCCTGCACCCACCAGTCGTCGTCCGTGACCACGTGGTACGGCATGGCGGTGCCGCCGGCCACATGGCCGAACCCCTCGGTGATGGTGTAGGTGCCGGTGGGCGTGGTGTAGGTGCTCTGTTGCCGGGTGGCCCCGTCGGTCACGCCGTTGGAGCCGACGCGTGCGGCGCCGGTGCTGAACTGCGCCTTCCAGCCGGAGGATCCCTTGGCCCAGGCGGTGACGGTGGCGTAGGAGCCGCTGGCCTTCACGGTGATCAGCTGGGTGGCGTCGCCGGTTTCGACCGGCACCGGGAAGTCGGGTGCGGCAGGGGCAGCCGGTGCGTCCGCCGTGTCACGGGAGCCGCTCGCGGATCCGGCGGTCCCGCTGGTGGCGCCGGCCGATGGGGAGGCGGACGCCGAGGGCGAGGCGGACGCGCGGTCGGAGGCCGATGCGGAGGGGCTGGCGGACGGGGAGCCGGAGGCGCTGGGCGATGCGGTGCGGGCGGCGGGCTCCTCGGGTGACCGTGACGCCTCGACCGAGTCGGCGGCCGTGGTCCGCTGGTCGTCCTGCCCGGCGCAGGCGGAGGTCATCGCCAGGGCGCTGAGGGCTGCGGCGGTGATCAGAACCTGCCGGGGGAGGGCTTGCACGGGGAACTCCTTGCTGGGCGGTAAGGCGGGTGGGGTCAGCTCGCGGTCGCGGTCGCGGGCCCGGCGGGCAGGGCGCCGGTGCAGGTGGCACGGCCGAACGTGCCGCTGGCCGTGGCGCTTTGGACGTGCCGGCCGCGGATCGCGAGGGTGCAGCGGGCCTGCCCGCCCTTCTCGGTGAGCACGATGCTGACGATCGGGTCCCGGCCGACGGGGACGTCGACGGTCTTGTGCCAGGGCAGGGCGGCGGCTTTGACGACGGTGGCCGATCCGGCTTCGCTGCGAGCCTGGTAGGTGATGTCGGCGGAGCCCTCGCCAGTCACCTCGTAGGTCACGGAGGCGGTCGGGGCACGGTGCTCTGCCTGCTTGTCACCGCCCTCGCCGGAGTCGACGACGCCGTACACGACGAGGCCCGCACAGGCGGCCAGAACCGCGCCCGCCACGACAATGCCGGACCGGTCCGCGCGCCGGAAAAGCGATGGCGTTGTGGATTCCTGGGTGTCGCCGGCCATGGAATTCCCCCTTCGGAAACGGCTGCTCAAGATGAATCGACGGGGTTATACATGACGCTGTCCGCCGATGACCAGCGTGGGGATATATCGGACACTCCAAAGTCTCCGTACGGTCAAGTGTCCATATTGTCCAGACACTTGACACGGCGTCACCTGAATGAATAGAAACCCGGCGCCCCTGCCCATGGCCTCCTTTTCCATGGGCGGGATGAATTCTGGCGGCATGTTTATGCCATGGCGCACGAGGAGAGGTTTGGCGTGAAACCCAGACTGGGCAGGCTGATGGCGTGCCTGGTGGTAGCCGCGGTGACGAGCACCGCGTTGCCCCAGGTCGCGTATGCGGAGCCCGCTGATGACGGTGACGACAAGGGGATTTTCGACACCGTCAAGGGCTGGTTCGCGGATGACGATGAGGACGGCGACGGACTGGACGAGCCGCCGTCCCATGACGAATTGGGTATAGCCGATCGGGAGAAGGTTTCCTGGCCCAAGGATGACCCGAAGGCGAAGCGGGTCAGGGAGCTGGCGGGCAAACGAACGGCAAACGCGCGGTTCTGGCAGCTGTCGGACGGTCGCGTCGAGGCGGAATTGTCGGCGGTGCCGACGTCCTACCGTTCGAGGTCGGGCAAGAAGGCGTCCTGGAAGCCGGTCGATACGACGGTCCGCCAGTCCGAGGCGAAGGGTTTCGAGTTCGCCAACACGACGAATGAGGGCCGGAGCTGGTTCGGTGCGGAGGCGGACCGGCTGTTGCGCTTCCAGTCGCCGGACGGCCGCTCGGTCACCCTCGGCGTCGAGGGCGCGGCCCGCGCGCTGAAGCCGGCGGCCAAGGGCTCCACGGTCACGTACAAGGACGCGGTGCAGGGCGCCGACCTGCAGTACGTCGTGGGTCCGGGTCGGGTGAAGGAGAACATCACCCTCGCCGAACGCCCGGACGGCCCGCTGAAGTTCACCTTCACGCTGGACACCGACGGGCTGATACCGAAGGCCCGCAAGGACGGCTCGATCGCGCTGTACGGCGAGTTGCCGAACACGCCGGTGATGGTGATCCCGGCGCCGTACATGACGGACGCGAAGAAGCGGGACGCCTCCGTCCTCGGCCAGACCTACAGCACCAAGGTCACCCAGAAGCTCACCAAAGACGGCAAGTCCTGGAAGCTGACGGTCACTCCGGACGCGAAGTGGCTGGCGTCGAAGGACCGGCAGTACCCGGTCGTCATCGACCCGACGATCACCATCGCGCCGTCACCGTCGCAGTCCCAGGACACGATGGTCCTGTCGGACCAGCCGTCGACCAACTTCAACACCACATGGAAGCTGTCGGCCGGGCGCACCTCGACCACGGCCAACTCCCGTTCTCTGATCGAGTTCCCGCTGGACGAGATCCCGTCGGGCACGAAGATCGACTCGGCGCGGCTGGAGATGTACTTCGACCAGGCGCACACCACAGCCACCACGAACACGCAGATCGGTGTGTACCGGGCCACGAAGGCGTGGGACGAGACGACCGCCACCTGGTCCAGCACCAGCGATCTGGTGGGCGAGCAGTCCGCGACGACGGTGCAGATCGACGACGAGGACGCGGGCACAGCGGCGGTCGGGACGTGGGCGACCTCCGCCACGACGGCCAACGCGGTCGGGGACACCTTCCGCTTCAACCTCGACTCGATCACCGGCGACAACTTCACCTGGCCGATGCGGGTGCCGGAGACGGGCACCTACCGGGTGGACGCGCACTATGTGCAGGGCGCCAACCGGGCCGTCGCCGCCCCCTACACGGTGACCGCGGCCGGCGGCGCCACCAGCACGTACAACGTCAACCAGACGTCCGGCACCGGCGGTGTGTGGACCTCGCTCGGCGGCGACACCAACGAGCTGAGCTTCAACAAGGGCGGCGCCTACAAGGTCGAGCTCAAGGACACCTCGGTGCCGACCAGCCAGGCGCTGATCGCGGACGCGGTGCGCCTGGTCGACCCGGCGAAGATCACCAAGTCGGCCGGTCAGTACAACCGGTGGCACAGCTTCCCGGTCGGGGACACGGTGCAGAAGTGGGTCGACGGCACCGCCACGAACCACGGCTTCGTCCTGAAGGCCACCGACGAGGCGGCCAACCCCCTCGGCGGCCCGCGCTACGAGTCCGGTGACGGTGACTACGGCGGCGAGACCGCCACGATCCCGCGGCTCACGGTGACGTACGGCAAGGTCGGCACGACGCTGAACTCGCCGACGGTGATCCATGGCACGGGCCCGGAGCTGTCCTGGAAGGCGTACTCGAACACCACCGGCGATGCGGACCTGAACATCGCCGAGTACCAGCTGCACCGCTCCACGCAGCAGGCGTTCACGCCGTCCGCGGCCACGCTGATCGCGCCGATCGACAAGACGGCGACGACGTACACCGACACCACCGCGACCCCGACCCCGGACTCCTCCTCGATGGAGATCGGGCGGTCGTACTACTACCAGATCGCGGTGAAGACGGCCGACGGCCAACTGCTCGGTTCGCCCACCCGCATCGTCGGCGTGCCGAAGGCGGGCCGCACGATGAAGCTGATCCAGGGCACCGCGGCCGGCAACACGGACACCACGCTGTCCTCCGCGACCCCGACCGCCAACCTCGACACCATCGACTCGGCGGGCGCGGGCCAGAACTGGCTGACGGTGGGCAACAACTCGCCCACCTACGGCAAGACCCGCTCGGTCATGAAGTTCCCCACCGCCGACCTGCCCACCACCGCCACGGTGCTGGAGTCGCGGCTGTTCATGTGGGGCGCGGAGACCACCACCGACACCAACGGTGCAATCTACGAACTCCACGGCCTGACAAGGGACTTCAACGAGACCCAGGCCACGTGGAACAGCGCCGCCACCGGCACGGCGTGGACGGCGGCGGGCGGCGACTTCTCCGCCACGGTCTCGGACACGGTCGCGAGCGTGTCGGAGGTGGGCCGTCATTGGTGGGACGCCACGTCACTGACCCAGGGCTGGGTGAAGACCCCGACGTCCAACAAGGGCGCGATGGTCAAGCTCAAGGACGAGACGTCCACCGGCCCGCAGGAGCGGACGGTGTTCCTCGCCTCGGAGACGAGCGACCAGCAACTCGGCCCGCTACTGCGCGTGATCTACGTCGACTCGACGACCGAGGACACGTACTACGCGCCGCAGACCCCGGCCCGCATGACGCCGAACTCGACGTACACGGTGGAGTTCACGGTCACCAACACGACGAGCGCTGCCTGGGCGAGCGGTGAGCGGCAGCTGTCGTACTCCTGGAAGCTCCCGGACGGCACGGACGTGACGACCGGCGGCAACCAGCTGTCGACGGCGATTCCCGCGCTGTCGCCCGGGCAGTCGGCGACGATCCAGGCGCAGGTCAAGACGCCGATCAACTCGGACTCGGGCAGCAAGCGCACCGAGTACGTGCTGGGTTGGGACGTCAAGAAGGTCTCCGACGGCAGTTGGCTGTCGGCCGGGACCGGTGGGATTCCGTCGCTGAAGCAGAACGTGGCGGTGGAGGATCCGACGTCCAACTCCCTCGGCCTGGAGAAGTTCTATTCCTACACCGGGAAGAACACGGGCGCCGGCTCGACGGTGATGAACAACCTGTCCTCGGGCAACAGCGTGTGGTCCTACAACGCGTTCACCAATCCGGGTCGCGGCCTGACGACGTTCGCGCGGTTCGCGTACAACTCGCTGGACACCTCCGACACGGTGCTCGGCCACGGCTGGTCCGGCCAGGCGGCCGGTCCGATCCGCCTCGGCGCGCCGTTGGACTTCCACCCGAACCCCAACGCGAACGCGACGGAGATCCGCCTGCCGGACGGTGACGGCACCACGCACGTCTTCCGCAAGCAGGCCGACGGCACCTGGAAGGCCCCTGCGGGCGTCCATTACCGCATCACGATGAAGGCGGGCCTGGACTGCACCCCGAACAAGGACCCGGTGCCGGACGCGTGGACGCTGATGCGCCCCGACGGCACGCGCTTCTTCTTCGGCTGTGACGGCTACATGACGTCCGTTGTCGACAAGAACGGCAACACGCAGACGTACACGTACGAGGAGCGCAAGTCCCGCAACAAGCCGACGAAGTTCCTCACGTACATCACCGACCCGGCGGGCCGGCAGTCGATGAAGATCGACTACTACCGGAAGTACGAGAACAAGGGCGGCGTCGTCTCGGGTGACGCCACCTACACGTACATCACCGCCACCGGTGCCAAGGCGAGCGGCACCAACCTGAACGAGCCCAAGATCTACGACCACGTCAAGTCCATCACGGACATCTCGGGTCGCAAGGTCACCTTCTACTACACGACCACGGGTCTGCTCGGCTGGATGACCGACGGCGAGGGATCCTCGCAGCCCAAGGACTTCAAGTTCACCTACGACTCCACCCAGGGCAACAAGAACGTCAAGCTGGTCAAGGCCACCGACCCGCGCGGCAAGGACACCGACCTGGCGTACTTCGCGCCGCAGGCGGGGGACGACCCGAAGTATCACTGGTGGACCAAGACCATCACGGACCGTCTGCAGGGCACCACGGACTTCGCGTACGCGGCCAACACCACGAACACGAAGTTCACCGACACCATCGTCACGGACGCCGAGACCCACGCGACGAAATACGTGACGGACGACTTCGGCCGCCCGGTCCAGGCGGCCAACGCCAAATCCCAGAACACCAAGATGAGCTGGGACGCCGACAACAACGTCACCTACCTCGAGGAGGACAACGGGGCGAAGACCGCGTACTGCTACGACCAGAAGACGGGCTACCCGCTCTGGAAGCGCGATGCGGAGAACAACAGGACCGGGGTCCCGGACCAGACGACCACCTGCGTAGCGGACCCGACCAAGTGGCCGGCGAACGCCGCGAAGTACGAGTACCAGACGCGTGCGGACGGCTTCTCGGCTGACCTGTTCCGCAAGACCTCCCCGGAGGGCCGCAAGTGGCAGTTCGCGTATGACACCTTCGGCAATCTGAAGACGGTCACCGACCCCAAGGGCGTCGCAACAACGACGGTTGGTGATTACACCACGTCGTACGAGTACGACTCCTCAGGCCTGCTGACCAAGGCGACCGACGCCAACGGCAACTCGACGGTCACCGGGGAGTTCGGCCCCACGGGCTACCCGGCGAAGATCACCGACGCGCTGGGCAAGGAGACCCGGTACGTCTACGACGAGCGTGGCCAGGTCGTCAAGGTCACCGACGCCAACCAGAAGGTGACCACGCAGACGTACGACACCTTCGGACGGCCGAAGGAGAACACGGTCCCGAAGGTCCAGGCCGAGGGCGTGTTCATCACCACCCCCGCTCCGGTCTACGACGCCAACGACAACGTCACCACGTCCACGGCGCCCAACGGCGCGGTCTCGACCGCGGTGTACGACGCCGCGGACCAGCTCGCCTCGGCCACGGCGCCCAAGGACACGTCCACGTCCTCGGAGCGGCGGACGGCTTACACCTACGACAAGGTCGGCAACCTCAAGACCGTCACCGAGCCGAAGGGTTCGCTGACGACATCGGACGCCACCGACTACGTCACCACCAACCACTACGACGACATCTACCAGCTCACCGCGGCGGTCAACGTGGCGGGCGACAAGATCTCCTACACGTACGACAACGTCGGCAACCTTGTCACGGTCATCGACCCGAAGAAGAACCTGACCGCCGACACCAGCGACTTCACATCCAGGATGGACTACGACCTGAACCACCGGGTCACCAAGTTCACGGACGCGGCGGGCAAGTTCTCTTCGCGTACCTACGACAAGGATTCGCTGGTCCTCACGTCCACGGACCCCACGAACAGCACCACGACCTACACCTACGACGAGCGGGGCAAGCAGACCGAGGTCAAGGCCCCGTACGACACGACAACCTTCCGCATCACCAAGTACGAGTACGACCAGGTCGGCAACACCACCAAGGTGATCACCCCGCGCGGTACGGCGACGTCAGCCGCGGACGACTTCGCCTCGCGTACCGAGTACGACGCGCTCAACCGCCCGGTCAAGCAGTTCCAGCCGTACGACCCGGCGGACGCCCGCTACAACGACCCGAACGTCTATACGCAGACGGTGTACGACGCGGTGGGCCGGGTGGAGCGTCAGTCGTTGCCGCCGTCGGAGGGCCAGACGGTCCGCAACGACACGGTCTTCGAGTACTACGACAACGGCTGGACCAGGAAGTCGACCGACCCGTGGGACATCACCACGACGTACGACTACAACGAGCTCGGGGAACAGACGGCCCGCACGCTCATGTCGGCCGGCGGTTCCTCGGACCGCACCATGACGCAGTCGTACTACCCCGACGGCAAGCTCAAGTCCAAGGCGGACGACGGCGTGCCGGTGGGCAAGGCGGTCGTGCTCGTCGACAACTCCGACACCCAGCACACTTCCGCCACGGGAACCTGGACGACGGGCGACACGACCGGTCAGCAGGGGTACGACCATCGCAGGCACGCGGCCGGTACGGGCACCGACACCTTCACCTGGGCGCTCAACATCCCGAAGGACGGCACGTACACCGCATACGTGAAGTACCCGGAGGTCACGGGCGCGGCGACGGCGGCGAAGTACACGCTGTCACAGGGCTCGACCACCAACCCCTCGGTCACCAAGGACCAGAACGCGGCTCCCCGTACCTGGGTGTCGCTGGGCTCCTACAACCTGAAGCAGGGCAATGACGCCAAGCTCAAGGTGGAGCAGAACAGCTCCGGCGTCGTGGTCGCCGACGCGGTCAAGCTGGTGCGTGACACGTCCGGCGAGACGGACAGCGAGAAGAAGTCCTTCGCCTACGCCTATGACGTCAACGGCAATCTGACCTCGATCGACGACACCTCGTCGGGTGCGAAGATCGACGCCTACACGGTCGTCTACACCGGCCTCAACCAGGTCCAGAAGGTGACCGAGGCCCTCGCGGCCCAGGAGAAGAAGGTCACGTCGTACGCCTACGACGCCAACGGGCAGGCGGACACGGTCACGCACCCCGACCAGTTCTCCAAGTACACCTACGACCTGCGCGAGCTGGTCAAGACGATCTCGGTCGGCAAGTCCGCCACGGACGCGTCGCCGAAGGTGTCGTCGTTCACGTACACCGAACGCGGCCAGCGGCTCAAGGAGACCAAGGCCAATCAGAACACCGTCGACTACACCTACTTCCTCGGCGGTGACCTGAAGTCGACCACGGAGAAGAAGGCTGACGACACCACGCTCGTCGCCTCGCACACCTACGCCTACGACCTGAACGGGAACAAGGCGAAGGACGTCGCGAAGAAGATGAACGCCGAGAACCACGCGGCGTACCTCGACTCCACCACCGACTACAGCTACGACCCTGTGGGCCGGCTTTCCAAGTCGGTCAAGACCGGCAACGGCGCGGCCACCGAGACGTACATCCACGACAACAACGCGAACGTCATCAAGCAGACGGTCAAGGACGTCGTCACCGACTACGAGTACGACCGCAACCGGCTGCTCAAGGCCATCACCAATGGCTCGACGGCCACCTACAACTACGACCCGTTCGGCCGGCAGGAGTCCGTCACCGCGGGCGGCCAGGTCATCGAGAGGAGCGTGTACGACGGCTTCGACCATGTCGTGGAGTCCCAGAAGATGGACTCCTCGGGCGCGATGAAGTCGACGACGTACACCTTCGACCCGCTGGACCGCACGGCGTCGAAGACCGCGGACGGCAAGACGACCGACTTCAGCTACCTCGGCCTGTCCTCAGAGGTGCTGAGCGAGGAAGTCGCCGGCCAGCTCACCAAGTCCTACCAGTACAGCCCGTGGGGCGAGCGCCTCTCGCAGGTCAAGCACAACACCGACGGCACCGGCGAGGACGGCTTCTACGGCTACAACTCGCACAGCGACGTCGAGACCCTCACCGACAAGAACGGTGACACCAAGGCGACGTACGGCTACACCGCCTACGGCTCCGACGACCAGTCCGAGTTCACGGGCATCGACAAGCCGGACGCCGCGGACCCGACAAAGCAGGAGTACAACCCTTACCGGTTCAACGCCAAGCGCTGGGACGCCCAGTCGGGTACGTACGACATGGGCTTCCGGGACTACAGCCCGGGCCTGAACCGCTTCACCACCCGGGACATGTACAACGGCGCCCTCTCCGACATGAACCTGGGTGCGGACCCGTTCACCGGCAACCGCTACGCGTTCTCTGGTGGCAACCCCACCAGCTTCGTCGAACTGGACGGCCACCTAGCCCTCCCGCTCCTCTATTTCGCGGGTGCGGCTCTGATCACGGCGCTGTACGCGGCCACACCGGACGGTCAGAAGAACCTGAACGACATGGCCGTGGCGCTGGGGCAGTTGATGCCGTCCGCGGAGGACGTGTCCTCGTCCAGCTCGTCGAGCGGGACCAGCACCGGGCCTACGCCATCGCCTTCGCCGGGGCCGGCTCCGGGCCCGTCCGGGGGCGGCGGCTCCAGCGGTCCCGGGGGATGGGTCAGCGGAGGAGCGGTCTCCGCTCTGGTCCGGTTCTTCCAGCACGGCCTGTCGGCGTCGGAATCCGAGGACAAATCCCAACAGCGCAAGCTGATCGACCGCGCCGGGGATGAATCGCGGAGGTGCCAGGACTCCTCCGGGCCGAGCACTGTATGGAACACCCCGGTGGACATACGGGGCAGAGCCACCGGCGGGTTCGCCTGCCTGGACCCCGCCGCCCCGGCGACCAGGGACGAAAGCGCCCCGCAGGACCCGGTCGGCTGGAACCTGCAGAAGGACGCCGATGAATGGAACAGGGCACACCTGATTGCCCGTGAATTCGGCGGGTCCCATCTTCGGCAGAACATCGTCCCCACGACGAAGTACGCGAATCAGACCGACATGCGGGCAGTCGAGTACGAGATTGAGAGACGCGTCAAGCTGGGAGAGCGAGTCTATTACCAGTCCGTTCCGGTCTACGTTCCCAACAGGACGAATCCGATCGGAATACATATGTATGTGTCGAGCTCATCTGGCACATTCTCGCGATTGGTATCATCCGGAGTATAAGTCCCTATGAAGGACTGATCCGGCACAGATGAGGCGGTGGGGTGAGCGACCGCTGGTCGCTCACCCCACCGCCGATGCCGTTCACGGAGGTTAATACATGAGTCATCTCGACGTAGTCCGGCTTCTCGGCCTCGATCCCTCGGCTGCCTCGTCGGAGGGCAGTGGCCACGGGCGGGTCGTCCCCGAGGACTTCGAACTGCTGGTCCAGGCCCTGCCGATGGGGGTTGTCGCGGGTTCCGTGGTGCTCGAACAGCCCGATGTCCCTGTGCGCTCCCTGGAGGACTTCACGAAGGACACTGCGCCTCGCGTCGCGAACATGGAGGAGGCGTTGCGCACCCGCGAGCAGGAGCTTCCGCTGGCATTGTTCCCGCAGCCCGGCGGCATGGTGCCGTGGGCGCGCACCGCCCGTGACGGCGTGCTGCTGTGGGACACCACCGACCCGGATACCGCGAACTGGACGACCGTCCTCACGGATGCCGATTTTCAGCTGTGGCTCGACTTCCCTTTCTCCGCGTCGGAGTTCGTCGCGCGGACCCTTCAGGGGCGTCCCGAAGGAGTTCCCGCGTTCGAGTCACCTGAGGAATACGAGTCGGGGTCGTGGTGGAATGTCGCCGACGACATGCGTGGGACGGCCACGGTGCTGGCGGACCCGGGCATCGGGGCGGTGGAGGAAGTCGTCACCAAGGTGCGGAGTATCGGCGTCCCGGGTATCCGGCAGTATGCGGAAGAGCTTCTGAGCCGGGCCATGAGCGAGTCGTTCGACGCGCTCCCCGAGGACTACTTGGCAGTCATGAAGGAGTTCCCCGGCGGCGTCATCGCGGGGGTGCAAGTGTTTCCCGCCACACGGGCAGCCTGGCTGACCGAGGACCGACTGTTCCTGCAGTGGGGAGAATTGCAGGGCCGAGTGTTCGGGTGGCTCACCGCCCAGGGCTCCCCCGAGGACTGGCGCGTTGCCTACATCGAGCCGACCGGCACCGCCCTCACGTGCTTGGAGGACCAGACCTTCGCCACGTTCCTGCGACGCCGACTGCGGGGCAACAACTCACTGTTCTGATCTGGATCGAGGACCAACTGCCGCATGGCCGAGGCGAGTTCACGCAGGTTTTCTGTGCGACTTCATGGTCCCGCAGGGCGGTCGGCGGACCAGGCACCGTACGTACGCGCAGTTCGACGCGGCGCGAACCGCCCTGCAACTTCAGCTTCGTCGTCGAGCAGGCGGTGCTGGAGCGGTACACGGGTGGGGAGGACGTCACGCGGGAACTTCTCGACCACCTGTTGGACTTGACCGAGCGGCACTGGAACGTGGAGCTTCAGATCATGCCGCTGCGCCCGCCCGCTCACGCCGGTCTCGATGGGCCGTTGCAGCTGCTGGAGACCCCCGAGCACCGGTGGTTCGGCTACTCGGAGGGACAGAAGAACGGGCGGCTCATCTCCGAGCTGAAAGAGATCAGCGTCCTCCAACAGCGGTATGCGAAAACTGCGTTCGCAGGCTCTCACCCCTGGTGACTCCCGGAGTCCGCTGGAACGGATGCGAGGAGCGCTATGAGCCTCACCACCGAACTGGCCTGGTTCAAGAGCAGTTACAGCGGCTCGCAGGGCGACGACTGCGTCGAGGTCGCCACCTGCCCCGGCCTCGTCCACGTCCGCGACTCCAAGGACAAGGAGGGCGGCGCCCAGCTTGCCCTCGGTCCTGCGGCCTGGCAGCGGTTCGTCACGTACGCCCTGGAGGCCTGACTGAGGGGGGCGCGCTCTGTGCCCCCGTGAGCACAACCGCTTTCAATCGGTCGTGGGCCAGGTCTCCCAGACCAAGTCAAGGCGTCGGTACGCGTCGTCGAACCAGGCATCGACCAGGGGGACCGTGACCGTCACCGTCGTCAGGGACATTGAGTGGTCCTTGATCGTGACCTGGCACCGGTCATCGTTCTCGTCGAGTTCGATGAACAGCCACGGACCGCGTTTCCCTTCGCGCCAGGCGATGTCCTGTCCCGCGTCCAGCGAATCCAGGGCTTGCTGCCACTGCCGCAGGTCCTCGGGGAAGACCCAGGTCTTGAGGGCGCCGTGGACAAAGGGCGTATCCACCAGGAACTCTCCGACCAGGGCGTCGGTCTCGGTGGGACGCTTCCGCTCCTCTTTCTCCGTGATCCGGAGAATGACGCTATTGCCGTCCCCCTCCAGGCGGATCAGGTCGATCGGATCCCCAGCCATGACTGCCCCTCCGGACTTCGGCACGTTGCCGAACACTAAGGCTTGTCCCGCAATGGTCATTGAGCGCGCGACGCCTCCGCTCAGAGCTCCGGAAACGGCGGCACCTCGTCCATCGTCAGCAGCAGTTTCCGTGCTGTTTCGGCTTCTTCCGGTCGCACGGACGAGGCGAGGCCCTCGATGACCGGTCGGCCTGCACGCACGGCTGCCCTGGCGGCCACCTCCCAGGCGGGCTGCTCCTGGAAGCTCGTGCTCTTCGGGCCGCCCGCCGCCGCGGCCGAAGAGTGCCATTGCTCGGTCCGATAGATGCTCTCCAGTAGATCCAACAGCTCGGCCTTACAGGGCACGTGCGGAGCCCCAGCCAGTTCCAGGAGGAATGGGACCGTCGAGGCGGTCGCCTCGCCGACAACGAACCCCAACGCGCAGACTCGGT
The DNA here is from genome assembly GCF_045039535.1 of Streptomyces sp. NBC_01092. Lineage (NCBI taxonomy): Bacteria > Bacillati > Actinomycetota > Actinomycetes > Kitasatosporales > Streptomycetaceae > Streptomyces > Streptomyces sp. NBC_01092. The sequence goes on from NZ_CP108659.1 coordinate 8,137,364, forward strand.
CCCCAAGTTCATCGATCGCGAGGCGGGCGGCGTCCTCACCTCCATGCGCGATCCGGGAGAGCAGCGGCGGGATGTCCCCGGCACGGAGCTGTCGCGCGTCGCGCAGTTCCCCCCAGCGGACGCCAGAGACGCCTTTCAACAGGCTTCCCACGCACTGTCACCTTTCCATCGCACCCGCGAGCCCAGTCAACAGGCCATCACTGTCCTGTGGTGGCATCGGCGCCCCCCGGACCGGTGGACCGGTGACCCCGATCTCTGCGACGACAAAGCACCGACCTCAAAGGTTGTACGCCTGCAGTGACTTACCCGTGTGGGAATCGACACGCCCGTGACCCGTGATGTTCGTGAGTCGGCATCCGCTTGATCGATCGGGAGTACCGGAGCCAGGTATCCCGGCTGATTGAGTGAAGGGGTGGGGGTCCCATGAGCCCAGAGGACGTACGCGGCACGAGCACCAGGAACATGCGGTCATGCGCCGCGGAGTTCGTCGCCCGCGTCACCGTCCGCAACCGGCTGCCGCTGGACTACTCCGTGGCCAGTCTGCGCGTCGTGGACTTCCTGATCGACGGGCTGCGCAAGGGCGGGGCCGAGCGGGAGAGGGTGCGGGAGACGTTGTTCGGGCTCGGCGCCTATGTCGGTGAGGTGCTCGTGCGCCGCGCGGGCGCGCAGTGGGTGGACTTCGACGCCGACCAGCGCGACTACTTCGGGCAGGCGGTCGGCGTACGGATGCCGGACGGCCGGGTCTGGAACCCGCTCGGAAAGGTCCGCAACCGCTTCGAACTCGGCGGACCCGGGGAATCCCTCCAGACCTTCTATCTGACCCTGCACGGTCGGGCCAGGAGAGTCGTCGCGTGAGAAGGACCTTTGCCGTGCCGGCGATGCTGCTCGCCGCCGCGCTGACCGGCTGTGCGGGCGCCGCGGACGAGGGGAAGCCCGCGGGGTCCGCACAGCCCACCGCCCCGAGCCGTCAGGCCGCCCCCGCCGATCCCGAGCCCCGCACCGCCGCCGAGTTCCTCGCCCGCGCCGAGGAGGCGATGGCCGGGCAGAAGGGCTGGACGTTCACCGTGAAGGGCCGCGAGGGGCTGGTCCTGCGGGGCCAGGAGAACGCCGCGACCTACACGGCCACCGTGCGCCGGACCACGGGCGACGCGTGGGCGCTGCACTCCACGGGCAGCACTCTCAGCAAGGGCGTGAGCAAGCCCGAGGAGATCTACGTCGCCGACGGGACGGCCTACGTCAAGAAGGGCTCAGACGCCTGGGAACACGGGGCCGTCACCGACCCTGAGTTCGCGGACCGAGTGGAGGACCCCCTCGCCGCCCTCGACGCGTTCCAGGGATACGGCGACAACGTCACCCCCGCCAGGACGGGCCGCCAAGTCGAACTGCGCGTCCGTACGACGGCCGGTCCGCTGACCGGCGTACGGGACCAGGACGTCGTACAGAAGGCCGTTCGCGAACTCGCCCCAACTCTGAGGCAGTTGCGTGCGGCCGGCATCGCCGCGCCCGAGAGCGAGATCGCCGTCGGGGGTGTCGAGGAGACGCTCGTCCTCGACGCCGCCACGTACCGGATCACCACGCACACCTTCAAGTGCACCTTCCTGATCCCCTACGACGGGCAACGCATCCGGTACGAGCAGGACTTGACCGAGCGGACCTTGGGAACATACGACGGGACCGTCGCAAAGCCGGAGGGGCTGGGGTGACCGAAAGACACGGTATGGACATGAGGCAGGAAGAAAGTCAGGACATGGTCGAACTGGTCTACCAACCGACCCGCGCCGACATACTCGCGGGCATCCTGGTGCGTGAGCGCCGCAAGCGCCTGCATTTGGTCCGGTGGGGCTTCACGGGGCTGTTCGGGGCCGCCGCCGTGCTGCTGGTGACCGCACCGAAGAGCTCCGCGCTGTCAGGGGCGCTCGCCGTCTTCTGCGCCGCCATGATCTGGTCGATACCGCATCTCCAGGCCCACCAGGTGCTGCGCGCCGTCTCCTGGCAGGGTGAGTACCGCACGTCCGTGAGCGGGACGGGGATCGCGATCGACACCGTGCACACGACCCTCGTTCTGCGCTGGTCCGCTTTTCGCGGTTGCCGCGAGACCCGCGACCACGTGGTTCTGCTTGGCCGCGACCCGAACATCCTGCTCGTGGGGGTACTGCCCAAGCGAGGGCTGCACTCCGAGCAGGACGCGGAGCGGCTGCGCGACCTCTTGAGTCGCCATCTGCCTCGCTTCTGACCGTCACGCCGCCCGAGCCTGCGCCGCTGACACCGCCGGAAAGCCTTCCGTACGCAGGACTCCCCGCCCGGCGTCCACCGCGAACACCTCGCAGCCCTCCCGGGAGGCCGCCCATTCGACGCCCTCCCTGCCCATCGCGAACGCTGCCGTCGCCACCGTGTCCGCCACTGTCAGGGAGGGCGCCACGACGGACAGGGACAGCAGACCCGTCGCCGGACGCCCGGTGCGGCCGTCGATGATGTGGTCGCCGCGCTCGTAGCGGGCGGACGTCGCGATCGCGCCGTCCGTCAGCTCGGCGACCGTGCACAGCCTGTCGGCCTGCTCGGGGTGCCGTACCCCCACCCGCCAGGGCCCGCCGCCCGCCACCACGTCACCACCGGCGTTCAGGACGAAGCGCCTCGCCCCCGCCGCCTTCAGCAGCTCCGCCGCCCGCTGCACGGACCAGCCCTTCACCACCGCGCACGGGTCGAGTCCACGCCCGGGCAGCCGTACGTCGAAGGCGCCGCCGGTGGCGACCCGGTACTCCTCGCAGAGCGCCAGCACCTCGTCGAGGTCCGCGCTGACGTCGCGACGCACGATCTCGCCACGGTCCAGCCGGCAGACCTCACTCTCCGCCTTGAACGGGCTGAACCGGGCGTCGACCTCGCGCAGCCACGCGAACACGGCGTCCGCCGTCTCCTCGCCGACATGCTCGTCGTCGACCCGCAGGGAGACCGGGAACCCCATGACGTGTTCGACTCGGTGCATGATCAGCCCTTCGCGTCGATCGCGGCCTGGAGGGACTCCTTGTAGCCGTCGCTCGTGATCGTCGCGCCCGACACCGTGTCGATGTCCGCGCTCTGGGCCTCCAGCGTCTCCGCGACGAGCTGCGGGACCGCTGCCGTGGTCTGGGGGTGGTTCGGCTGCTGGAGCATCTTCACCGACGCGATCTTGTCGGCCTCGAAGGTCACCTGGACCTGCACCGGGCCCTTGTCCGTCTGGACGGTCGAGCCGTCGACCGTCTCCGCGGCGGCGGATGCCGAGGGCGAGGCAGCCGCGGACTCCGTGTTCGCGTCGATCGCGGCCTGGAGCGATTCCTTGTAGCCGTCGCTCGTGATCGTCGCGCCCGACACCGTGTCGATGTCCGCGCTCTGCGCCTCCAGCGTCTCCGCGATCAGCTTCGGTACGGCGGCCGTGGTCTGGGGGTGGTTCGGCTGCTGCAGCATCCGTACAGAGCCGATCTTCGTGCCCGCGAAGGTCACCTCGACCTGCACGGGACCCTTGTCCGTCTGCACGGTCGAGCCCTTGACGACCGTGCTGCCCGAGTCCGAACCCGACGCGGCGGTGGAGGACGCGGACGGTGTCGGGGCGGGACTGGCGGTCTCCGTGCCGAGGGACGGCTCGTAGCGAAAGACCGGGATCAGGCCCGCGATGCTGAGGACCAGGACAGGTATTGCTCGCTTCACAGTGTTTCCCGTCCTCTCAGCCGGCCAGGCTGAAGCGCTCGAAGTGGACCTGCTCCTTGGGCACGCCCAGCTCACGCAGGCTGCCGATCACCGCGTTCATCATCGGCGGCGGGCCGCACAGGAAGACGTCCCGGTTCGTGATGTCCGGCACCAGCCGCGTCAGCTCGGCCGGGGCAAGCTTGTCCGGTGTGACCGGGCCGGTCACCAGGTGCAGCTCGGCGCCCTTGGCGTGGGCGAGCTCGACCAGCTCGCCGTACAGGACCGCGTCCTGGTCCGAGGACACCCGGTAGAGCACGACCGCGTGGCCGTGCAGCTCCTCCAGCAGCGCCCGGATCGGGGTGACGCCGACGCCGCCGGCGATGAGTACCGCCTCCGGCCGGGTGCGGTGCAGCGCGGTGAAGGCGCCGTAGGGGCCCTCGGCGAAGACGCGCGTGCCGACCTTCATGTGCCGCAGGGCCGCCGAGCCGTCGCCGGCCGCCTTGGCGGTGAGGCGCAGCTGCGTGCCGTCCGGCGCGGCCGACAGGGAGAACGGGTTCGCCTGCCACCAGCGGTCCTTCGTCAGGAACCGCCACAGGAAGAACTGGCCGGCCCGCGCGGGCAGCTTGTCCAGGTCACGGCCGGTGATGTAGATCGAGACGACGTTGTGGGACTCGGGGACCACCGCCGAGACACGGAACTGATGGCGCCAGTTCCGCCACAACGGCAGGACCAGGCGGCCGACGAACACCGAGCCGAGGGCCACTCCCCACACGCCGTACCAGTACGCCGTGGCGGCGGACGAGGACGTGAAGGACGTACCGACCGCGACCTGGTGCGTGAACGCCAGGACCACCGCGACGTAGGTGTACAGGTGGATGAAGTGCCACGTCTCGTACGCCAGCCGGCGGCGTGCGAACCGGGCGGAGACGAACCCGATCACGATGATGATGCCCAGCGCGACGACCGCGCGCAGCACGCCCTCGACCGTCTCGGCGAGGTCGATCAGCTGGTTCACCGGGTCCAGCGAGGACGACTCGGCGTAGCCGAAGGTGATGAACACGGCGTGCGCGAGCAGGACCCACAGGATGCTGAAGCCGGTCCAGCGGTGCCAGGAGGTCAGCCGGTCCATGCCGATACGGCGGTCCAGCCACGGCAGCCGGGCCACCAGCAGGAGCTGGAACGCCATGAGCAGAGCGCCGAACAGGCCGGTGAGGCGGCCGATCACGATGAGTGTGTTCGATGCGAATCCGGCGGCGAAGAAGAAGTAGAGCACCACGGCCACGTTCGCGGCCAGCACGGCGTACAGGCCCGTGCGGGCCACCACCCTGGGGCGTATCGCCGTGGGGGGCGCAGGGGGCGATTGGACGGTCGTCACGGCGACAGCTCCTTGATCTCGTCTGTGGATACCGAGCTTGTCCGGCGGGCGCTGTCGAAAAGCTGTCGGACTTCTTTCAACTGGCTATCGATGTGGCCGCGGGCCCGCACCCGGCTGATGGGACCGGCGCCGGGTGCCGCAGTATGAACGGGTGGAGAAAGTACGCCTGCTGGTCGTGGACGACGACCCGCCCATCGCCGACCTCGTCGCGACGGTCGCCCGCTACGAGGGCTGGGAGGCGGTCACCGCGAACTCCGGTGAGGAGGCGCTGCGGCTGGCCGCCGAGTTCCACCCGGACATCGTGGTGCTGGACCTGATGCTGCCCGATCTGGACGGCTTCGGCGTCCTGGACCGGCTGCGCGCCACCGGGGCGATGGTGCCGGTGGTGTTCCTCACCGCCCGCGACGGGGTCGCCGACCGGGTCGCCGGGCTGACCCGCGGCGGTGACGACTACCTGGTCAAACCGTTCGCGGTGGAGGAGCTGATGGCCCGCCTGCGCACCGTGCTGCGGCGCAGCGCAGGACCCGGCTTCCAGCGTTCCGTCCTTCGGGTGGCCGACCTGACGATGGACGAGGACACCCGCGAGGTCCGCCGCGGCGACAAGCTGCTCACGCTCACCCCGACCGAGTACGAGGTGCTGCGCTATCTGATGCGCAAGTCGCCGACCGTGCTCACCAAGGCGCAGATCCTCGACCATGTGTGGGAGTACGGCTTCGGCGGCCGCTCCAACGTCGTCGAGCTGGTCGTCAGCAGGCTGCGCCGCAAGCTCGACGACACCGGCTCACCGCTGATCCACACCGTGCGCGGCTTCGGATACGTGATCCGGCAGGCCGCCGAGTGATGGGGCGGCTGCGGCGGGCGTATCGCGGGATGCGACTCGGGACCCGGCTGGCGCTGGGTCTCGGGGTGCTGTCGCTGGTGGTGTTCGCGGTCGTGGGCACCGCCCTGACGACGTACATGCGTGACTACCTGTCGGCCCAGCTCGACACCCAGCTCGCGCAGGGCCAGGTCGCCCAGTCCAAGTCCATCGCGGACTACGGCACGCTCTCCGGCAAGAAGTACTACAGCTGGTACTACGCCGTGTACGACGTGTCGGGCGGCGAGCCCGTGCTGCGCAGGCCCGAGGACCCCGCCGACGTCCCGGCGGACGTCGACGACTTCACCTCCGTGGCCCGTGCGCAGACCACCGCGAACACCGAGGTCCTGCGCACCGAGCACCTGAAGGGCAAGGGCGAGTACCGGCTGCGCGCCTGCGAGGTCGAGCCCGGTGTGGTGCTGGTCAGCGCGGCGCCCATGGAGGACATCGAGGACACCGTCGGCCAGCTGGTCACCATCCAGGCCGTCACCTTCGGGCTCGCGCTCATGGCCCTCGTGGTGCTCGGGCGGGGGATGCTGCGCCGGGGCCTGAAGCCGCTCAGCGACATGGCGCACACCGCCCGCGGCATCACCTCGCACGACCTGACCGACTCGGGGCGGCTGTCGGTGCGGCACGACGGGCGCGGCGGCGGGCCCGAGGTGGAGGAGCTGCGCACCGCGTTCAACACGATGCTGGAGCACATCGACGACTCGCTCGCGGTACGCGCGGAGGCGGAACAGCGGCTGCGCCGCTTCGTCGCGGACGCCTCGCACGAGCTGCGTACGCCGCTGATGTCGGTGCGGGGTTACGCGGATCTGTTCCAGTACGCGGCCGCCAACGCCCCCGAGGAGCGGGACAGGCACCTCGCGCGCCTGCGTGCGGAGGCCGCCCGGATGGGCTTCCTCCTCGACGACCTCCTGCTGCTCGCCCGCCTCGACGCCGCGGAGGTCGAGACGCCGCTGCGCCCGCAGGAGGCGGATCTGGTGGAGCTGGTCGAGCAGGCGGCGGACGCCTTCCGGGTCACCCACGCCGACCACCCGCTGACGGTGGCCCCCGGGCCCAGCTCCCTGAAACTCCGCCTCGACCCCCAGCGCGTGCGTCAGGTCCTCGACAACCTGCTCACCAACGCGGCGATGCACACACCGTCCGGCACCGAGGTGTCCGTGGCGGTGTCCGTCACCCAGGGCGCGGCCCAGGTCCGCATCGCCGACGCCGGACCCGGCATCCCGCCCGCCGACCGGGAGCGCGTCTTCGACCGCTTCTACCGCGTCGACAAGGCCCGCAGCCGGGACCGGGGCGGCAGCGGGCTGGGGCTGGCGGTCGCCCAGTCCCTGGTGCGGGCGCACGGCGGCGGGATCGACCTGACGAGCGAGCCGGGCGCGACGGTGTTCACGGTGACGATCCCGTTGGTGGTCGGAGCCCTTACGAACCCGTGACATGGCGGGCGTGGAGCTCCGTGGACGCCGGCCATGGCCCTAGCGTGGCCGTATGCGCGTACTGGTCACCGGCGGTGCCGGGTTCATCGGGTCCCATGTCGTCGAAGCGCTCGCGGCTCGCGGGCACGAACCCGTCGTGTACGACATTCGGACGGCCCCCGAATCGGACGTACGGGACCCCGCCGCCGTCCGCCGTGCCCTGACCGGCGTCGACGCCGTGTGCCACCAGGCCGCGATGGTCGGCCTCGGTGCCGGCTTCTCCGACGCCGCCGAGTACGTCTCCCGCAACGACCTCGGCACGGCCGTACTGCTCACCGCCATGGCCGACGCGGGCGTACGGCGGCTGGTGCTGGCCGGGTCGATGGTGGTGTACGGGGAGGGGCGCTACGAGTGCGCCCGGCACGGCGTCGTACGCCCGGGCCCGCGTGCCGTCGCCGACCTGGAGGCGGGCCGGTTCGAGCCGCCCTGCCCACTGTGCGGCGCCGACCTCGCGCCCGGCCTTGTCGGGGAGGACGCCCCGGCCGACCCGCGCAACGTGTACGCGACGACCAAGCTGGCCCAGGAACACCTCGCGGCGTCGTGGGCGCGCGCGACGGGCGCGACGGCGGTGTCCCTGCGCTACCACAACGTCTACGGCCCGGGCATGCCCCGCGACACCCCCTACGCCGGAGTCGCCTCCTTCTTCCGCTCGGCCCTCGCGCGCGGTGAGGCACCGCGGGTCTTCGAGGACGGCCGCCAGCGGCGGGACTTCGTGCATGTGCGGGACGTGGCCGCCGCCAACGTCGCCGCGCTGGAGGCGAGTTCCGCCGACGGATCCCTCTCGGCGTACAACACCGGCAGCGGCGACCCGCACACCGTCGGCGAGATGGCAGACGCGCTCGCGGCGGCGTACGGCGGCCCCGAACCGGTCGTGACCGGGGAGTACCGGCTCGGAGACGTCCGGCACATCACGGCGGACTCGGCGCGGCTGCGCGCGGAGTTGGGGTGGAAGGCGGAGGTCGGCTTCGAGGACGGGATGCGGGAGTTCGCCGCGGCGGGCCTGCGCACGGCGTAGCCTGCCGGGACCGGTGGTGCTGCCCGCTTACAGAGAAGCGGCAGCGGGCAGCACCACCTCGAAGCGGCAGCCACCTGGGACGTTGCGCACCGTGGCCCGCCCGTCGTGCGCCTCCACGATCCCCCGCACGATGGCCAGCCCGAGACCCGCGCCCGCCGGGGGCGTCCGGGCGTGCGTGCCGCGCCAGCCCGTGTCGAAGACGCGGGGCAGGTCCTCATCGGGGATGCCGCCGCAGCCGTCGGTCACGGACAGCACCACACCCTCCGGCGAGCGCTCGGCGGCGATGGCGACCGTGCCGTCGGCCGGGGTGCGCCGGATGGCGTTGACCAGCAGGTTGCCCAGCACGCGGCTCATCTCCTTGCCGTCCACCTCCACCGGCACGGCCTCGACACCTTCACCGACGAGCCGTACGCCGTTCTCGCGGGCCAGCGCGTCCGCACCCGAGAGGGCGTCGCCGACGAGGTCGTACAGGGACATCCGGGCCAGCGAGAGCGTCAGGGTGCCGGCATGTATGCGGGAGAGCTCGAACAGGTCGCCGACCATGCCGTTGAGGCGCTCGACCTCCATGCGGATCTGCTTGAGGTAACGGTCGGGGTCGGCGGCCACCCCGTCCTCCAGCGCCTCCGCCATGGCGCGCAGACCGGCCAGCGGGGTGCGCAGATCGTGCGAGATCCAGGCGACGAGCTCGCGCCGGGAGGACTCCAGGGCGCGTTCCCGCTCGCGGGACTCGGCGAGCTTCGCGCTCGTGGCCTCCAACTCACGGCTCACCGCGGCCAGTTCGGCGGTGGCCGGGCCTTCGGGCGAGGTGAAGTCGCCGCCGTCGCCGAAGGAGCGGGCGGCCAGCGCGAGGGCGTGGCTGCGGGCGGCGACCCAGCGGCCGAGCAGCAGGGCGGTGGCCAGGGAGACCACGGCGGCCATGGCGACGACGGTCGTGACGACGCTCAGGTCGTGCCCGGACAGGAACATCGCCTCGGCGACCGCGAGGGTGCCCGCGAGCATCGCGGTGACGCCGACGCCCGCGACCACGGTCAGATGCGCGACCAGCGAGCGGCGCCGGATCAGCAGCAGCACGCACGCGCCGAGCACACCTGCCGCGGCCGCGCCGAGGAAGGCGAAGAGGGCGATGAGGAGGGTGTCGCGCACGGTCACACCTCCGGGGCTTCGGTGTCGGGGGCGTCGGTGGTGCCGGTGGCGTGGGACGCGTCGCCGGCGTCGCCCGCCTCGAAGCGGTAGCCGACGCCCCACACGGTCTGGATGAGCCTGGGCCTTGCCGCGTCGTCCTCGACCTTGCCGCGCAGCCGCCGCACATGGACGGTGACGGTCGACAGGTCGCCGAAGTCCCACCCCCACACCTCGCGCATCAGGTCCTCACGGCTGTAGACCCGGCCGGGGTGGCGCAGGAAGAAGGCGAGCAGGTCGAACTCGCGGACGGTGAGGGCGAGTTCGGTGCCGTCCTTGGTGGCGCGGCGGGCCGCCGGGTCGACCGAGAGGCCGGCCGCGCGCAGGGGCCTCGCCGACGGGACCGGGCCCGTGCGGCGCAGCACCGACTGGACGCGCAGCACCAGTTCGCGGGGGCTGAAGGGCTTGGTGACGTAGTCGTCGGCGCCGACCTCCAGGCCGAGGATGCGGTCGTCCTCGTCGCCGCGCGCGGTGAGCATGATGACCGGCACGGGGCCGCGGCCGCGTATCCGGCGGCACACCTCCAGGCCGTCCATGCCGGGCAGCATCAGGTCCAGGACGACGAGGTCCGGCCAGTGCGCTGCGGCCCGGGCGAGGGCGTCGGGGCCGTCACCGGCGCGGTCCACGACGTAGCCGGCGCGGTCGAGGTATCCGGAGACGATCTCGGCGACGGTGGGATCGTCGTCGACGACCAGGATCCGGGCCCCGGCCTGCGGGGACGGCTGTTGTTGCTCCATGCCGCCAGCCTCGCACCCCGCGGGCGCGAGCGCTGCAGCCGACCCCCGACGTCCTTGTTTCGTAAGGAGCCATGGACCGAAATGTCCGTTTCTTGCTCGTAGGGTGAAAGCCGTGACGACCCCATCCGCAGGAACGAACGCGCACCGCACGGCGTCCGTCGACGTCGTGCTTCCCTGTCTCGACGAGGCCGAGGCACTGCCCTGGGTCCTGGAGCGCATCCCGCCCGGCTGGCGGGCGATCGTCGTGGACAACGGCTCCACGGACGGCTCGGCCGACGTCGCGCGGGCGCTCGGGGCGAGCGTCGTCCATGAGGAGCGGCGCGGATTCGGCGCCGCCTGCCATGCGGGGCTGACCGCGGCCACGGCCGACATCGTCTGCTTCTGCGACTGCGACGCCACGCTCGACCCCGGCGACCTCGTGCCCTTCGTCCGGCGGATCGCGGCCGGCGAGGACGACCTGGTCCTGGGCCGGCGCCGCCCCGAGACCCGCGGCGCCTGGCCGCTGCGCGCACGCGTCGGCAACCTCGCCGTCACCCGTCTCCTCCAGCGCCGCACCGGCCTGCGCCTGCGCGACCTCGGCCCGCTGCGCGCCGCCCGCCGCGAGCCCCTGCTCGACCTCGCCCTGACCGACCGCCGCAGCGGCTACCCCCTCCAGATGGTCGTGCGCGCCGCCGACGCGGGCTGGCGGATCACCGAGCACGACGTGCCCTACTACCCACGCACGGGCGCGTCGAAGGTGACGGGCACCTGGCGGGGGACGTGGCAGGCGGTGCGGGACATGAGCCGGGTGCTGGCGGACGGCGGCGGGGGCGGAGGCGGGGGCGGGCCGGCCACGGACGCGGAGCGCGAGCCCGCGTCCGCCGCCCGCCCCGGCCTCGGCCCCGCACGGAAGGGAACCCGCCCGTGACCACGCTCCTCGTCATCGCCAAGGAGCCCCGGCCGGGCCGGGTGAAGACCAGGCTGACGCCGCCCTTCACGCCCGAGGAGGCGGCCGCGCTCGCCGAGGCGTCCCTCGCGGACACGCTGGACGTCGTCGCGCACACGCCCGCGCGGCGCCGGGTCCTGGTCCTCGACGGGACGCCGGGCGCCTGGCTCCCGCCCGGCTTCGAGGTCGTACCGCAGTGCGCCGGCGGCCTCGACGAACGGCTGGCCGCCGCGTTCGCGGGCTGCGACGGCCCGGCGCTGCTGATCGGCATGGACACCCCGCAGGTGACGCCGGAGCTGCTGACGGTGGACTGGTCCGGCTGCGACGCGTACTTCGGCCCCGCCGCCGACGGCGGTTTCTGGGCGCTGGGCCTCGCCGAGCCGGACCCGGCACGCCTGCGCGGCGTCCCGATGTCGACGCCGCACACGGGCGCCGCACAGCGGGCCCGCCTCGTGGACCTGCGGGTGCGCGAGCTGCCGCGGCTGCGGGACGTCGACACGGCGTACGACGCCGACCTGGTCGCCAGGGAAGCCCCGGGGGGCCGCTTCGCGACCGCGCTCGCACGCTTCGCCCCGGCGGCGGGCCGATGACGGGCCTGCGCCAGCGGACGGCGGCATGGATCACCCGCCAGGCGGGCCCGCCCGCGATCCCCCGCCCGGCCACGACCGGCACCGAGAGCGGACCGCGGCGGACCTCGGACGACGGGGACGTCCTCCTCTCGGACCCCCGCCCAGACCCCGAACGGGCCTGGTCCGCCGACCCCTACGCGCTCGCTCTGCACAGCGGCCGCGGCCCCCTCTTCCTGCGCCGGACCGACGGCTGGCTGTTGCCGCTGGACGTGGAGCGCTGGTGTGCGGACGCCGACGCGGCGGACCTGGAGGTGCTGCGGCGCTGCGAGGGCGCGGTACTCGACGTCGGATGCGGGCCCGGGAGGCTGGTCGCGGCGCTGTGCCGGCAGGGACGGCGCGTGCTCGGCATCGACGTCAGCGAGGCGGCCGTGGCGCGCACACTGCGGCTCGGCGCACCGGCGTTGCACCGCTCCGTCTTCGAGCCGCTCCCCGCCGAGGGCCGCTGGGGCACCGCCCTGCTCATCGACGGCAACATCGGCATCGGCGGCGACCCGGCGGCCCTGCTCGACCGGACCGGCCGACTCCTCGCCCCCGGCGGGCTGTTGATCGCCGAGACCGTGCCGGACCTGGACCTCGACGAACGCGTCCAGGTCCATGTCGCCGACGCCCGGGGCGCCCACGGCACCGCCTTCCCCTGGGCCCGGCTCGGCACGCCCGCCCTGCTGCGGTACGCGGAGCGCGCCGGCTGGCATGCCGTCGCCCAGTGGACGGCGGGCGGCCGCTCCTTCGCCGCCCTGCGCAGCCACGGGAGCCGGCACGCGTCACACACCGGCAGAAGCCCCGCAACACAACCGGTCTAGACTCGACCAGCGACGGCCTGCGTAAATGGCCGGAACGAAACGGTCAATTTCCGCCAACCCCGAAGGATATTCGGCGTTTTGATACGGATAGATTCAGTCACCAAGCGATACGCGGACGGCACGGTGGCGGTCGACCGGCTCTCGTTGGAGATACCCGACCGCTCGATCACCGTTCTCGTGGGGCCGTCGGGCTGCGGGAAGACCACCACGCTGCGGATGATCAACCGGATGGTCGAGCCCAGCGAGGGCACCATCCTCCTCGACGACGTGGACATTCAGCAGCAGCCGGTCAACACCCTGCGCCGGTCCATGGGATACGTCATCCAGAACGCGGGTCTCTTCCAGCACCGCACCATCCTCGACAACATCGCCACCGTGCCCCGCACGCTGGGCTGGGGCAAGGAGAAGTCCCGCGCCCGGGCCCGGGAGCTGATGGAGCGGGTGGGCCTCGACGGGGCCCTCGCCAAGCGGTATCCGTACCAGCTCTCCGGCGGCCAGCAGCAGCGCGTCGGCGTGGCCCGGGCGCTCGCGGCCGATCCGCCGGTGCTGCTCATGGACGAGCCGTTCTCGGCCGTCGACCCCGTGGTGCGCAAGGGACTCCAGGACGAACTCCTGCGCATCCAGGAGGAGTTGGGCAAGACCATCGTCTTCGTCACCCACGACATCGACGAGGCCGTCAAGCTCGGCACGATGGTCGCCGTCATGCGTACCGGCGGCAAACTCGCCCAGTTCGCCCCGCCCGCCGAACTGCTCTCCCACCCCGCCGACGCGTTCGTCGAGGACTTCCTCGGCGCCGACCGCGGCATCCGGCGGCTGTCCTTCTTCCCGGCCGCCGGTCTCGAGCTGCTGACCGAGCCCGTCGTGGCCGTCGACGCCACGGCCGAGCAGATCGCCGCGCACGACACGGCCGACGCCCCCTACCTCCTCGTCACGGACCAGGACGGCCGTCCGCTCGGCTGGAGCGAGCCGCGGGACCTGACCGCCGGGGAGTTCGAGCCGGCGAAACTCCTGCCGTACGGGCGGCCGTTCGTCCCCGGCACGGACTCGCTGCGCGCCGCGCTGGACTGCGCCGTGCTCTCGCCGACCGGCTGGGCCGTCGCCGTGGACGCCGGCGGCCGGGTCACCGGGGTCGTCTCGCAGCAGACCATCGCCGAGGCCATCCGCGGCGCGCACGCCGAGGGACGCGACGCCGGGGGACGTGACGCCGACGGCCGCGACAGCGACGGACGCGACGAGGGCCGTACGAACGCGAAGGTCGCCGGATGAACTGGGACCGTTTCTTCGACATCCCCAGCGACCTCCAGTCCAGCTGGCTCGGGCTGATCGGGCTGCACCTGCGCGAGGCCATGCTGCCGGTGCTGGCCGGACTGGTGGTCTCGCTGCCGCTGGCCCAGCTCTGCGTGCGCTTCCGCTGGCTGTACCCGCCGGTGCTGTGGGTGACGACCGTGCTGTACGCCGTCCCCTCGCTGGCCTTCTTCGTCCTCCTCATCGACTACACCGGCCAGACCGAGCTCACGGTGATGATCCCGCTCGCCGTCTACAGCCTCGTCGTCCTGGTCCCGGCGATTGTCGACGGCGTCCGCTCGGTCCCCCAGGAGACCCTCGCCGCCGCCACGGCCATGGGCTTCGGACCCGTACGCCGGTACGTCCAGGTGCAGTTGCCCATCGCGGTGCCGGCGATCATCGCCGGGCTGCGCGTGGCGACGGTGTCCAGCATCAGCCTCGTCAGCGTCGGCGCCCTCATCGGCAACCAGGGCGCGCTCGGCAACCTGATCAACGACGCGAACATCTACAACCGGCCCGAACTCGCCCTGAACGCCGTGCTCACCATGGCCGCCCTGGCGATCCTCGCCGACGGTCTGCTGGTCGGCGTACGCCTGCTGCTGACGCCGTGGATGCCACGCCGGGCGCGTACGACACCGAAGGCGGACCGGCCCGACGGGGCCGCCGCAGCTCTGGAGGACGCAGCCCGGTGAACCTGTTCCACTTCATCAGCGACTTCTTCCGCGACAGCGCCCACTGGCAGGGCTACGACGGCATCCCCACGCGCGTGGGCGAGCACATCCAGTACACCCTCCAGGCGCTCGGCATCGCCGCCCTGATCGCCCTGCCGGTCGGCCTGGTCACCGGTCACTACGGCCGCGGCGGCAACGCCCTCGCCTTCATCGCGGTCGCCGGGCGGGCCCTGCCCACCTTCGGCCTGCTGGTGCTGATGACCCTGCTGGTGGGCTTCGGCATGGTCAACGTGATGACCCCGCTGGTCATCCTCGCCGTCCCGCCGATCCTCGTCACCACCTACGAGGCGATGCGCTCCGTCGACCCCTCACCGGTGGACGCCGCGCGGGGGATGGGCATGAGCGAGGCCGGCGTCCTCTTCCAGGTCGAACTGCCCGCGGCCCTCCCGCTGATCCTCAGCGGCCTGCGCTCGGGCGCCATCCAGATCGTCTCCACGGCCACCATCGCCGCGTACGTCAGTCTCGGGGGCCTCGGCCGCTACATCGTCGACGGCCTCTACCAGCGCGACTACGAGAAGGTCGTCGGCGGCGCCACCCTCGTCGCCGCGATGGCCCTGGCGACGCTCGGGGTGTTCTGGGCCCTGGGCCGGTTCGCGGTGTCGCCGGGGGTGCGCAGGCACACCTGAGCGGATCAGGCCTGCGTGCGAGCCAGCGCCAGTTCCAGGACGAGCAGCAGGGCGTCCCGTACCGAGCCGCGTTCGCGGGCGTCGAAGACGACCACCGGGACGCCCTCGGTGACGTCGAGGGCCCAGCGGATCTCCTCCAGGGTGTGCTCGACCTGGCCGTCGAAGGCGTTGGCGGCCACCGCGAAGGGGATGCCCTTGTGCTCGAAGTAGTCGACGGCGGCGTAGCAGTCGTCCAGGCGCCGCGTGTCGACGATGACGAGGCCGCCGACCGCTCCCTCGACGATGTCGTCCCACATGAACCCGAACCGCTCCTGGCCGGGCGTGCCGAACAGATACAGCTTCAGCGTCGGGTCGATGGTGAGGCAGCCGAAGTCCATGGCCACGGTGGTCGTGGTCTTGAGCGGGGTGTGCGTGAGGTCGTCCACGCCCGCCGCGACCTCCGTGATGGCGGCCTCGGTGGTCAGCGGCTCGATCTCGGAGATCGCGCCCACGGCGGTGGTCTTGCCCACACCGAAGCCGCCCGAGATCACCATCTTGACCGGCAGCGGCGGTCGTACGGTGGCCGGTTCAGTCGCTGTCACTGCGTACTCCGCGTGCGTCGGGGATGGCGCGCAGGCCGTCGATGACCCTGCGCAGGACGGTTGAGTCGTGGACGACGCCGGCGTCGGGCACGTGCACCGTCAACTGACCCGCCGCGCGCAGGTCCTCGGCGAGGACCCGCACCACGTTCAGGTGCAGCCGCAGCCGGGCCGCGATCTCCGCGAGGGACTGCGGCAGCCGGCACACGGCGACGATGTCGTGCTGCTCGAAGGAGAGCCGGTCGAGCGCGTCGAGCCCCTCGGCGGTGGCCACCACCTGGGTCTCGATGGGCAGCGACGGGCCGTCGCCGCCGTCCGCCACCCGGCCGGCGGTGAGCAGGAACGGCCGCACGGCGGAGGCCTGGCCGACCGGTTCCGGGCCGCCGGGGGCCGGTTCGCTCGGGTCCGGCGGTGGGTTGCCGTCCGCCATGGGGTTGTCCGTTCTCCTCGGCCGGGTGCCCTGTCGTTGTCCGGCCCGGTCAGCGGGCCGACGCGGCGCCGACGCTGTTCTTCAGCTCCAGCACGAGCTGCGGGCTCAGGGCGGCACCGGCGCGGTTGGCGAACACGGTCATCTCGTAGGCGATGTTGCCCAGCTTGGCCTCCTTGTCGGTGACGACGCCGAGCACAGCGCCGCTGCCGATCGCGGAGACCAGGACGTGGCCGCCCTCCAGGTCGATGATGACCTTGTTCAGGCCGCCGAGGCCGTAGTTGCCGGACGCTCCGGCGGCCAGGCTGGTGATGCCGGAGACGATCGCGGCGAGCCGCTCGGAGTCGGCCTGCTCACGCAGTTCGGAGACGGCGATGAGCAGCCCGTCGGACGAGACGGCGATGGCGTCCACGACACCGGCCGTCTCCTTCGCGAAGCGGTTGAGCAGCCAGGTGAAGTCGGCTGCCGCGGCCTTCAGTTCGGCCGGCGTGGCGCCTTCCGCCGGGGTGCCACCTGTCGACGTGCTCACTGCTGCGCTCCTTCCGGGAGGTCGTTCTGGTTGTGCGGGTGGGGGGTCGTGGGTGCGGCGGACCGATCTTCGTCGCCGCGTCGGCTGTCGCGGTGCGCGCGCTCCACGGCCGCCTCGAACTCGTCGAGCGAGGCCCGTACCGCGTCCGCGTCGAGGGTCGGCGCGCTCTGCCGCGGCGCCGTCTGCCGCTCGCCGGCATCGACGGTCGTGCGCAGGGTCGCGCCACGGACACGGCGACGCAGCGGGCGGGCGGCGGGAGCGCCGCTCGCGGCCGGCGCAGCCGTCGGCTTCGCGCCTGGCCGGGTGGCGGCGACGGACGGGTCCGGCCGGTCGGCCCGGGCGTGGTCGGCCGGTGCCGAGTCGCCGTCGTCGACCGGGGTCTGCTCGGTACGGGCTTCGGGGACCGCCGGGGCGCTGTCCGGCTCGGACGCCCGCGGGGAGACCCGCCGGGGGAGAGGCCGCGGCCCGTCGCCGTCCGCACCGTCGTCCGGCCGTACGTCGTCCTCCTGCGCGGCGGGCGAGGGCACCGGGCCGGTCGCCGCGGCGGCAGGGGCGTCGGCTGCCTCGGGCGTCCTCGCAGCGGCGACCGCCGTCAGTGCCGCCGTGGCCGTCGACCCCGTCGTACTGGCCGTCACCAGCAGCGACGCCGGCACCGTCACCTCGGCCGTCACTCCGCCGCCCGGTGTGCGCGACAGGGCGACCGTGATCTCCCAGCGGCGCGCCAGCGTGCCGACCACGAACAGGCCCAGCACCTTCGTCGGTACGACGTCCAGCCGCTCGCGGCGGATCAGGCGCGCGTTCTCCTCGTCGAGGCGCTCGGGGCTCATGCCCAGGCCGTGGTCCGAGACGACGATGACCGCGTCGTCGCCGCCGGCCGACACCGCCACCTCGACCGGGCTGCCCTCCGGCGAGAACGACACAGCGTTCTCCAGGAGTTCGGCCATCATCAGCGTCAGGTCGCCGATGACCTCCGGCTGCACCCTGACCTCGGTCCGCGGGCGCAGCTCCACGCGCTGATAGCCCTCGATCTGCCCGAGCGAAGCACGTACGACGTTCGTGAGCGAGGTGGGTCCGGCGTCCAGGCTCGTCTCGTGGATGCCCGCGAGCAGCATCAGGCTGTCGGCGTTGCGGCGCAGGCGGACCGCGATGTGGTCGATGGAGTACAGCCGCTCCAGCAGCGCGGGGTCCGTCTCACCCCGCTCCACCGCGTCGATGAGGGCGAGCTGACGTGTCGTCAGGTTGCTCACCCGGCGGCCCACGTTGCCGAACATCTCGGCGACGTTGCGCCGGCTGTGCACCTGCCGTTCGAGCAGCGCGGCCGCCGTGGTCTGTACCTGGTTGAACGCCTCGGCGAGTTCGCCGATCTCGTCGCGGGCGGTGACCGGCATCTCGCGCAGCCGCGGCGGACCGTCGTCCTCGGCGTCGTCGTCGGCCACCCGGGCCAGTTCCCGCTCGGCGACGACGGCGACCTGCCGCGCGGCATCCGTCAGGGCCGTGACCGGCTGGACCACCGAGCGGCGCACCAGCATCGCGAGGACCAGCCAGACCGCGAACCCGAGCACGGCGAGCCCGAGCAGCAGCGCCGCGCGCCACGCGGCCGTGTCGGAGGCGCTCTCCGCCTCGTCGGCGACCTGGTGGATGAGCGAGGTGGTGATCGCCAGCCGCGTCCTCGCCTGATCGCGGTAGGCGCCGTAGGAGTCCAGGGCCGCCGCGAGCGAGGTGCGGATCTCGGCGCGCGAGTCGGCCTGCACGGAGCCGGGGTCGATCTGCAGGTCGGTGAACTGCCGGCTGATGATGCTCTGCGCCGCCGTGTACTTGATCCCGTCGAGCTGGGCGGCCTGTGCGTCGGTGGCGAACCTGGCGAAACGTTCTGCCTGGTGCGTGTACTCCTCGTGGGAGCCGATGGCGTCGATGAACTCCAGGAGAGCGTTGGAGTCACCGGTCGACGCGGAGAAGACGCCGGTCTCGAAGGCGCTGTGGGCGGCGCCCGCGCGCAGCAGCGAGTCGAGCTGGTTGCCGGTGAAGGAGGTCGCGAGGTCCGGGTTGCGGTCCAGACCGAGGCCGTCGATCAGCAGCTGGGAGGCGTGGGTGTAGGCGGGGTCGATGTTGCTGGCCGGCAGATACCCCTGCTCCACGGTGTCGCGCAGGCTGCTCATGCCCTCGACGCCCTTCAGCGCCTGCGCCTCGGTCACCGGCAGCCGGTCGCCGAAGGCGTCGCGCACCCGCTGGACCTGGGCGTTCACCATGGACTGGGCGGTGCGGTAGGCCGCGGTCGAGGGCTCGCCGCCCTGGGCCGCCTCGTGCCGTACGGAGAGCAGGATGGCCTGCTGGTGTTCGGCGGCCAGCCGGTCCGCGAGGGTGGCGACCTCAGCGCTCTCCCGGACCAGCCGGGCGGCGTCGGCCGCGTCGCGCGACTGCGAGACCTGGTCGGTGATGAGGTAGGCGAGCAGGACCGCGACCACGGCCAGCGGCACCCGGACCAGCAGGTTCAGCTTGCGTCTGAAGGGCCAGCGGTAGGCAAAACCGCGTATACGACGCGGGCGGGGCACGCCCGCCTCGTTCGTGGACACCGAGTTGCCTCCTTCGTGGGCGTCGCACGGCGCGCGAGGTCTCACGTGACCGCTGTTGATCGGTACGGAACGGCTTCGTCCGGGGACAGTACAGCCCCTGGTTCACCGTGACCGGAACTGTACGTCAAGAATCCGTTACAGCCCCCTGCACCCCAAGCGTCCCGCAACCGTCCCGCCTTTACATCGGAGCACAACTGTCCGTTACCTTCCGATTTTTGAGGCCAATCGGTGACCTGGCCGCTCTTGACTGACCAAGAACCGGCTGGATTGGATCAGTGGAAGAGCTCTCTCAACCCCCTGAATCCGGAACGGGAACCGTGACTTTCACCGCTTCACGCAGCAGGTCCCTCAGGAACCATCCCGGCGCGGCTGCATTCGCGCTCGCCGCCACGGCGGCGCTGCTGGCGGGATGTTCCTCCTCCGACGACAAGTCCGACCCGCTCGCCGGGGACGGGGCGAGCGGCGACACCGTCGTCGTCGGCTCCAACAACTTCGCCGAGAGCATCCTGCTCGCCGACATCTACGGCGAGGCTCTCAAGGCCAAGGGCGTCAAGGTCACCTACAAGCCCAACATAGGCAGCCGCGAGACGACCTACGGTCTGCTCAAGAACGGCTCCATCACCGTGCTGCCGGAATACAACGGCTCGCTCCTCGCCTACCTCGACCCGAAGGCGCAGCAGGACACGGCCGACGGCGTGAACGCCGCGGTCAAGGGCAAGCTGGACGCCAAGCTGACGCTGCTGGAGTCCTCGCCGGCCGAGGACAAGGACTCCGTCAGCCTCAACGCCGAGACGGCGAAGAAGTACAAGCTCACCGCCGAGTCCACGCTTGAGGATCTCAAGGCCGCCGCCCCGGAGCTGGTGTTCGGCGGCTCGCCCGAGTTCCAGACCCGGCAGCAGGGCCTGAAGGGGCTGGAGTCCGAGTACGGCCTGAAGTTCGAGTCGTTCAAGGCGCTGGACGCGGGCGGTCCGCTGACCCAGGCGGCGCTGACGAAGAACACCGTGCAGGCCGCGGACATCTTCACGACGGACCCGACCATCACCAAGGAGGGCTTCGTCGTCCTGAAGGACCCGAAGAACCTCTTCGGCTTCGCCAACGTGACCCCGCTCGTCTACAAGAGCGGCCTGTCGCAGAAGGGCGTCGACGCGCTCAACGCGGTCTCGGCCAAGCTGGACACCACGACGCTCCTGGACCTGGACTCCCAGGTCCAGCTGGAGAACAAGGACCCGCTCGACGTCGCCAAGGCCTGGCTGAAGTCGGCCGGCCTGGACTGACCTGCGCCGGCTCTCGCGGGGTTGTGACGGGCACTCGTCACAACCCCGCTGTGCTGCTCAGTAACCGACGTGGAAGGTGGCGTCCTGGCGCTCGGTGGCCGTGGAGACGGGATCGATGCGCAGGGCGTAGTTGGCGTGCCTGATGTAGCGCGTCGGGTTGTTGTACGAGCGCAGCGACGCCCAGGAGGCGTCCGCGAGTCCGGCCGTCCGGTAGAAGGTGGCGTCCCCGGCGAACGTCGACGTGCCGTCGTTCACGTCCAGGCGCAGCGTGTAGTCGTAGTGCCGCAGATACCGGGTCGGGTAGTTGACCGACTGCAGTGAGACGCCGGAGGAGTCGGCGAGCCCCGGCACCAGCTTCCACTGCGAGTCGGGGAACGGGTCGAAGGGGTACTCGTCGATCCGGCCGGCGAATCCGCTGTGCCGGACGTAGCGCGCCGGGTAGTTGTACGACTTCAGGCGGTTCCAGGCGGGGGCGCCCCACTTGGCGATCAGGTTGCCGTACTCGGTCGACGTGATCGGGTGGATGCCGCAGTGCTTGGAGTTGAGCGGCTGGGTGTAGAGCTTCTGGTCGACGGCCGTCCAGGTGCCGGCGGCCAGGTCGTTGCTCTGCCAGGCGTAGAAGACGCCGTTCGGTGTGTAGGTGTCGCCCCAGAGGTACCAGGTGTTGCCGGTCAGGGACTTCACCACCGTCGGGGCCTCGGTGCCGCCGTGCGCCGCCGCAGTGCTGAACGGGGTGAAGCTGCCGGGGGTGAGCGACGTCGACCTCGCGCCCACCAGCGTCTGGTCCCTCTTGTAGTAGAGGTAGTTGACGCCGTTCACGCCGACGGTGAGATTGCCGTCGATGACGTCGTACCCGGGGTCGAAGAACACCTGCGGGTCGGTCGTCGTACGGAAGTCGGTCGTGTAGCTGACCATGATGACGTTGTGGCCGCTGCTGTTCACCGACGAATAGAGGATGCCGTACTGGCCGCGTGCGGCGTCCCAGTAGGCCTCCGGCGCCCAGCTGTGGGTGTTCGTCATGTCGTGCAGCTTCAGCAGCCGGTAGCCCGTGAAGGTACGCAGGTCGGTGGAGTCCCACACATGGATGTAGACGCTGGTGCGGGTCCAGTCCGTGCCGCTCAGGTCGGTCGCCAGGACGACGAACGTGCCGTCCTGCTTGCGCAGCAGGAACGGGTCGCGCAGACCGCCGGCGCCGAGGGTGGGGGTGGCGACGGGGTTGTTCTGGTTGAGCGGCGTCCAGCGCAGAGCGTCGGTGCTGACGGCCAGGTGGAGGTTGTAGTCCGCCTCCAGCATGGTGGTGGACTCGGTGAAGTAGACCATCGCGTACGCCGAGTCGGCCGCGTGGGCGGTCCCCGAGCCGAGGGCCAGGGCGCCGGTCGTGGCGAGCGGGACGGTCGCGGCCATGCCGAGGAAGTGTCTGCGGGAGGGGGGTGTCATGTGCTCTCCAGGGGGGTGCGGGCCTTCTGGTCGGGACGCCGAACGTGCGGTATTTCGAACGGAGTTCGGTGAACCGACCAGAAGGTAGGAGAGTGTTGGGTACGCGTCAATCACCTGGTCCGCCTTGGCTGATTTCCGCCACCCGGTCGGCCAGGGGCCCCAGTTCCGCACGCGCGCGTGCCGCCGCCCCGATCGCCACCGCGTCGGCGCCGAGCGCGGACGGCAGCACGCGCACAGGATGCCCGCTGACGGGCGGCTCGGCGGTCAGGGCGGCGTGGATCGAGCGCTCCAGCAGAGCCCAGGAGCGGCTGACACCGCCGCCGACGACCACCGTGGTGACGTCCAGCAGCCCCGCCGTGACGAGCAGGGCGCGGGCGACCGCGGCACCCGCCGCCTCGTACACGGCGAGCGCGTCCCCGTCGCCCGACACCGCCGCCTCGGCGACCTCCCCGGCCGTGCGCGAGAGTCCGGTGCGCGCGGCATACCGAGCGGCGATCGCACGGCCGGAAGCCAGGGTCTCCAGATGCCCCCGCCCGCCGCAGGTGCAGGGCAGGTCGCCGAAGCCGGGGACGTGCCCGAGCTCGCCCGCCGCGCCGTGCGGGCCGTCGTACAGCCGGCCGTCCAGCCACAACGCCCCGCCGACACCGGTGCCCAGCGTCATCCCGAGCGCATCCGGCACGCCCGCCACCGCACCGGCCGTCGCCTCGCCGCGCAGGAAGGCGTTGACGTCGTTGTCCAGGAACGCCGGCGCGCCCAGCGCCTCCTCGACCGCCGCCGTCACCCCGAACCCGGCCCAGCCCCGGAACGAGTCGCTGGCCACCAGCACCCGCCCGGCCCGCGCGTCCACCACGCCCGCCGCGCCCACCCCGACGCCGAGCAGCCGCGCGGGCGTACGGCCGAGCAGCAGCCGTACGGCATCCAGCGCGGCGCCGACCATCGCCGCTCCGCCGTCCGCCGCCGGGGTGGGCACGCCGACGCGGTGCAGGACGTCGAGATCGGGGTCGCACAGCACCGCCTGGGTCGTCGTACCGCCGATGTCGACACCGGCCAGCACTGACCGCGTCACGCCTCGGCCCTCGTCCCGAGCGCCGTCCGGCGTTCCCTGCGCTGCCGTTGCAGCACCGGGTCCGGCACGGGCACGGCCGCGATGAGCCGGCGCGTGTACTCGGTCTCCGGACGCAGCAGCGTCGCCATGGTCGGCCCCTGCTCCTCGATCCGCCCGTCCCGAAGAACCACCACCCGGCGCGCGAACTCCTGCACGACGGCCAGGTCGTGGGAGACGAGCAGACAGGCGAACCCCAGCTCACGCTGCAACTCGGCGATGACCTCCAGCACCGTCCGCTGCACACTCACGTCCAGCGCGCTCGTCGGCTCGTCCGCGACCAACAGCCGGGGCCGCAGCACCAGCGCCCGCGCGAGGCTCACCCGCTGCCGCTGCCCCCCGGACAGCTCCCGCGGCCCACGGCGCGCCAACTCCCGGGGCAGACGCACGAGTTCGAGCACCTCGGCGACCCTGGCCCGCCGCTCGGCGGCCGTCATGCCCCGCCGGTGCACCCGGAGCGGCTCGGCGACGCACTCCGCCACGCTCATCCGCGCGTCCAGCGAGGCCACCGGATCCTGCAGCACCACACCGACGCCGGACAGCAGGGCACGGCGGCCGCGGCCCCGGGCCCGCCCGAGGTCCGTGCCGAACAGCGACACCGAGCCGGAGTCGGGCGCGACGAGCCCGAGCGCGACCCTGGCCGCCGTCGACTTGCCCGACCCGGACTCGCCCACGAGACCGACGGTTTCCCCGGGGCGGACGTCGAGGGAGACGCCGTCGAGGGCCCGCAACCGCCCGAACCGCACGGACACCTCGCGCAGTTGCACCACCGGAGCCTCGGACGGTGCCGGGGGAGCGTCCGCACCGCTGAGCCGCAGCCGGGGCACCGCAGCCAGCAGCCGCTGCGTGTACTCGTGCCGCGGTCGCAGCAGTACGTCCTCCACGGTCCCCGTCTCCACGATCTCGCCCCGCAGCATCACGGCGACCCGGTCCGCGAAGTCGGCGACCACACCCATGTTGTGCGTGACCAGCAGCACACCCGTGCCCGAGTCGGCCGCCAGCCGGCGCAGCAGATCGAGGATCTCGGCCTGCACGGTCACGTCGAGCGCGGTGGTCGGCTCGTCGGCGACGAGCAGTGCCGGTGAGTTGGCGATCGCCATGGCGATGACCACCCGCTGGCGCTGCCCGCCCGACAGCTGGAAGGGGAAGGCCGAAGCCCGCCTCTCCGGCTCGGGAATGCCGACGCGGCTCAGGAGTTCGACCGCCTCGCGGGCGGCGGCCGACCGGGAGACGTCGCGATGGTTCCGTATGACCTCCGCGATCTGGGAGCCCACCCGGGTCAGCGGATCGAGGGCGGTCGCCGGCTCCTGGAAGACCATGGAGGCGGTACGGCCGCGCAGCCGGGCCAGCGCGGCCTCAGGCGCGCCCACCACGTCGGTGCCGTCGACCACCACCCGCCCCGAAGCCCGTGCGGTGCGCGGCAGCAACCCCATCGCGGCCAGCGCCACCGTCGACTTGCCGGACCCGGACTCACCGACGAGGGCCAGTGTCTCGCCGGGCCGCACGTGCAGCGACGCTCCGCGCACGGCGGGCACGTCACCCGTTTCGGTCGAGAAGGTCACGCCCAGATCGGCGATCTCAAGGATGTTCACCCGCGTCCCCTCACGTCGAAGGCGTCGCGCAGCCCGTCGCCGATCGCGTTGAACGCGCACACGACGAGGATGATCGCGAGGCCCGGCGGAACGATCAGCCACCAGCGCCCGGAGTACGCCGCCGTCAGACCGGCGGTCAGCATGCCGCCCCAGTCGGTCTTCGGCGGCTGGACGCCCAGCCCCAGATACGACACATACGCGACGAGCAGGATGGCGTCGGCGACCTGGAAGGTGGCCGCGACCACGATCGTCGACACCGAGTTCGGCAGGATGTGCCGTCGGATCGCGCGGCCGTGCGTGCCACCGGTCGCGCGCAGGGTCAGCACATAGTCCCGGTTCTTGAGCGTGAGCGTCTCCGCCCGCACCAGCCGGGACGGCACCAGCCAGGACACCAGTCCGAGGATCACGATCATCCCGGACGTGCCCGGGGAGGTGATCGCGGAGACGACCAGCAGGATGAACAGCGCCGGTATCGCGATCCCGGCGTCCACGACCCGCATCATCACCGCGTCCACCCAGCCGCCCGCATACCCCGCCACCGCGCCCCACAGCGTCCCGATGACGGTGGCGAGCACCCCGGCCGCGAGCCCGACGAGCAGCGAGACCTGCCCGCCGTACATGAGCCGCCCGAGCTGGTCGTGCCCGACGGCATCGGTGCCGAGCCAGTGCGCTCCGCCGGGCGGGAGATTGACCTGGGTGAGGTCGGTGTGGGTCTGGTCGGTGGAGTAGAGGAGGGGACCGAGGAAGCAGAAGAGAAGGAAGAGGCCCACTACCAAGAGTCCGGTCAGGGCGAGCCGATTGCGCGCGAAGCGCGCTTTCAGGGGCGCGGGGCTGTTTCGATTTGCGGCTCCGCCGCGGGGCGCGCCAAGCCCCCACCGACCCGCAGCCTCAACACGACCACTCACGCCCGCCCCTCCTTCACCCGAGGATCAACAACCCGCTGCACCACATCCGCAAGCAAGGTCCCCACAACGGTCGCCACGGAAATGACAAGCACGCACCCCAACAGCACCGGATAGTCGGACGACTGGGCGGCGCTCCAGAACAACAGCCCCATCCCCGGATAGTTGAAGAGCTGCTCGACCACCAACGCCCCACCGAACAGCACCGGCACGTAGTACCCGAGCATCGCCACCACCGGCGTCAGGGAGTTCCGGAACACATGCCGGAACAGCACCGCGTACTGCCCGGCACCCCCGGCGCGAGCCGTCCGTACATAGTCCTCGGACAGGTTCTCCAGCGTCGCCGCCCGCATGTACCGACTGAACACGGCCACCATGGACGCGGCCCCGGTCACGACCGGCAGCACCAGCGCCGCCGGATCAGCGAACACCTGAGCCGGCGTGTCCCCTTGGGGCGCCTGCGACGGAAACCACCGCAGGGTCTGGGTGAACACCAGCACCAGGATCAGCCCCAGGAAGTACACCGGCGTCGAGTACGCCACGAAACTCAGCGCGGTGATGACGTAGTCGGCCGGCTTGTTGCGCCGCACCGCCTGCCACATGCCGAGCGGAATGGCCAGCAGCAGCCCGACCAGCGCGGACAGCACGGTCAGCACCAGCGTCTTCGGCAGCCGTTGCTCGATCAGCCGCGAAACCGCCTCGTTGAGCGTGTACGACGTCCCGAGGTCACCCTGCGCCAGCTCGCGCAGGTAGTAGACGTACTGGACGGGCAGCGACCGATCGAGCCCCTGCTCGTGGTTGAACGCGGCGATCTGCTGGGCCGTCGCCTGCGGGCCGAGGATCCCGCGGGCGGGGCCTCCGGGCAGTGCGTGCAGCAGGCAGAAGACCACGATCGTGACGATCAGGATCACGGCGAGGGCCTGGAGGAGCCGGCGGCTGAGATACAGGAGCGTGTCCATGCGTCAGCCGGTCCACTTCCACTGCGCCGGGTGGAAGTTGGCGAGCGAGTCCTGGGAGAAGCCGCCGAGGCCGCTCCGGACGACCGAGATCTGGTAGACGGGCTCCGGCAGCCAGATCACCGGCAGATCCTTGGCGAGGGCGGCGCTGTAGTCCTGGACGGCCTTGGTCGAACTCGACGTCGTGGAGGCGGAGATGAGCTTGTCGACCGCCGGGTTGGAGTAGTTGCCGAAGTTCGATCCGCCGCCGGTCTGGAACAGCGAGTCACCGGTCGGGAAAGCGGGGAAGTACCAGCTGCCCGCCGTGCCGAAGTAGGACAGCTGCCACTTGCAGAGCGACTGGTCCGCCTCGCACTGCGGGGTCTGCGCCAGGACCGAGTTGACGGGCGCGGTCCTGATCGAGAACTTGATGCCGGTCCTCGCGAGCGAGGACTGGACCGCGCTCATCATGTTGTCGGTGACGGTCGAGCCGGACTGCGAGAGCACCTGCATCTCGAACTTGGTGCCCTCGGCCACGCCTTCACCGCACTGGGCGGCTCCGCTCCCGGGGGCCGTGCAGGTCATCACCCCGCCCTGCTCGGTCCAGCCGTGACCGGTCAACAGCTCCCGGGCGGCCGTCGTCGAGAACGGGTACGGGTTGTCGTTCTGCGCCGGCGAGACGAAGTCGGACGCCTGCCCCTGCGGGACCGGGCCGTAGCCGGCGACCGCCGTGCCGTTGAAGACGACCTTGGCGAGACTGGTCTGGTCGATGGAGCGCTGGACGGCCTGGCGGGCGTACAGCTGCTTGAACACGGCGCCCATCGCCGGGTTGTTGAAGTTGTACGGCATGTAGGTGATGGCCCATCCGGACCAGGGCTTCACCTCGTATCCCTGCGCGGTGAAACTGTCCCTCTGGTCGAGGTCGGTCGCCTCGATGTAGCCATAGTCGACGCTGCCGGAGCGCAGGGCGTTCTTCTCGGCCTCCGCGGTGGTGAAGGGGAGCAGGTTCACCGTGGGGATGGCCGGCTTCTCGCCGCCGTCGTACTTCTTGTTCGCGGTGAGGACGACCTTGCCGGCCGTCGAGTACGACTTGACGGCGTACGGGCCGCTGATGGTCTTCCAGAGCGCGTTCTTCTCGTAGTCGGCGATGTTCTTCGCCGCGTTGTTGAGGTCGGTCCACACCTGCTTGGCGTCGCCGCCCTTGTCCCAGACGTGCTGGGGGAGCGGAGTGATGGAGCTCAGCTCGTTCGCGAGCATCCACTGCGGGTTGTAGGCCTTGTCGAAGGTGATCGTGAAATGGCGGTCGTCCTCGGACTTGAAGGAAGTCCAGTTGTCCGGTGCCTGGCCGGGGTTGTAGCCCGCCCACTCCGTCTTGTTCGCCTTGATCAGGTCGAACCAGAACTGGACGTCACGGGAGGTGATCGGCTTGCCGTCGCTCCAGTGCCGGTCGCCCAGCGTGATCCGCGCGCTCTTGTTGTCGGGCGCGAAGTCGGCGTCGGTGGCGACCGAACCGGCTTTGTTCCAGGCGATCTCGCCGGTCGAGCCGTCGTAGGCGATGAGCGGCTCCCACAGCGTGTTCGCGATGGAGATGTTGTTGGTGTTCAGATGCGCCGCGGTGCCGATCGGCAGGATCCAGTTCGGCGTGAAGTTCGCGGGCAGCGCGTAGTTGATGGAGTCGCGGGATCCGGACGACGCACCGCTGCTCCCGGAGCAGCCCGCGAGCAGCGACGTGCCGGCGGACAGGGCGGCGGCAGCGGCGAGGAGTCTCGTGCGAGCAGGGGACATGGCTCTCCTCAGGGGACAGAAGCGAGGTGCAGTCAGTGAAAGCCCCGACTGTTCGAAGAAACAGGAGTGCCGCTGTAAAAAGTATGTTTCTGCTGTTCTGGAAATAGCCGGGAGTGGTCCTCGCGGGCCTACTCTCGCTGTCCCGGCCGCAGATGACGGAAGTAACTTCGTCCATGACTGAAAAAAGTGGGTCGTTGACCCGGCGCATTCTCGAACTCCTCGCCTCCGGGCAGGCGTCCACGCGCACGGAGCTGTCCGAACTGCTCGGCGCCGCGCCGTCGACGGTCTCGTTCGCGGTGGGCAAACTGCTGGACTACGGCCTGGTCACCGAGGAGGGCACCCTGTCGTCCAACGGCGGCCGGCCGCGCAAGGTCCTCCGGCTCGGCGGCGGTGACGGATACGCCGTGGCGGCCGAACTCGGCGGCAAGCACGCCCACGTCGGCGTCGTCCACCCCGGTGGGGGCCTCACCGACACCTCCACGGTGCCCTTCGCGACGGCCGACGGCCCCGAGGCCTCCCTGCCCGGACTGGTCGAGACCCTGCAGGGCCTCGCCGACCGGCACGGCCGGGAGCTCCTCAGGGGCGTCGGGCTGTGTCTGCCGGGACCGGTCGACGTCGAGCCGGGCCTGGTGACGCTGCCCGCGCGCATGCCCGGCTGGAACCGGTTCCCGGTGCGGGACTGGCTCGAGGAGCGCTTCGCGGTCCCGGTGGCCATCGAGAACGACGCCAACTGCATGGCCGTCGGCGAGCACAGCGTCCGGCCCGCAGACCAACGCCAGGCGATCATGGTGAAGGCGGGCACCGGCATCGGAGCCGGAGTCATCGCCGACGGCCGCCTCTACCGGGGAGGTTCGGGCGCGGCCGGCGAGATCACCCACGTCCGGGTCGAGGCCGCCCACGACATCCCCTGCTCCTGCGGCAACACCGGGTGTCTGGAGACGGTCGCCTCCGGCGCGGCGCTGGTCCGTATCCTGCGCGAGCGCGGCCTGGAGGTGAGGTCGACGGAGGACGTCGTACGGCTCGCCACCGACGCCGACCCCGAGGCCACGCGGGCGGTGCGGCAGGCCGGCCGCTATCTGGGCATGGTGCTCGCCGCCAACGTCAACTTCTTCAACCCCGACGCGGTGTACCTCGGCGGCATCCTCTCCACGCTCGAACCCTTCGTCGCCGCCGTGCGCAGCCAGTTGTACGAGGGCTGCCACCCCCTGGTCACCGAGCACCTGGTCATCGAGCGAGCCGGCCTCGGCGCCGACGCCGGCCTGGTCGGCGCGGGGCAGTTCGCGCTCCAGCGGGCCCTCGCCCACGCACTGCACTCGGTCACCGGCACCCACCACCCCTGACCCACGACGCCCCTGCCCGCCGCCTTTGCCCGACCCCGGAGGAGCCATGCCCCAGCCCCGTCCCGTCCTCGCGATCGCCGGCCTCGGCATCGAGTCCTCGACCTTCTCCCCGGCCCGCACCGAGGCCGCCGCCTTCCACCCGCTGCGCGGGCAGGACGTCCTCACCCGCTACCCGTTCCTGGCCCCGGGCGAGCCGCTGCGGGAAGCCGCCGACTGGCGCGGGGCGCTGGTCGGCAAGGCGCTGCCCGGCGGCACGGTGACGGCCGCCGCGTACGCCGAGCTGTCCACCGAACTCGTCGACCGGCTACGGGACTTGGGGCCGATCGACGGCCTCTGGTTCGACATCCACGGCGCCATGACCGTCGAGGGGCTGGACGACGCGGAGGCCGACCTGCTCGCCCGCATCCGCGAGGTGATCGGCCCGGACGTCCTCGTGTCGACGTCCATGGATCTGCACGGCAACGTCTCCCGCCCCCTCGTCCACCACAGCGACCTGATCACCTGCTACCGGATGGCCCCGCACGAGGACGCCCTGCAGACCAAGGAGCGGGCCGCCCGCAACCTCGTGGACCTCCTGGCAAGCGGCGCGCCCCGCCCGGTCAAGGCGTGGGTCCCGGTGCCGGTGCTGCTGGCCGGGGAGCAGACCTCCACCCGTATCGAACCGGCGAGGAGCGTGTACGCGGCCGTGGCAGAGGTGGCCTCGGCCGAGGGCGTGACCGACGCCGCGATCTGGGTCGGATACGCCTGGGCGGACGAGCCCCGCAACCGCGCCGCGGTCGTGGTCACCGGCCCCGATGGGGCCGCCGTCGCCGCGGGTGCCGAGCGGCTCGCCCGCGGATTCTGGGACGCGCGGCACGACTTCGCCTTCGTCGCCCCCACCGGCACCTTCGACGACTGCCTCGACGAGGCCCTCGCCTCCGGCGCCCGCCCCTACTTCATCAGCGACACCGGCGACAATCCGACGGCGGGCGGCGCCGGTGATGTCAGTTGGGGCCTCGAACGTGTCCTGGCCCGCCCCGAGTTCAAGGACCCGTCCGGGCCGGCTGTCATCTACGCCTCCCTGCCGGGGCCGTCCGCGGTCGACACGGCGGTGCGGGCGGGCGTCGGCGCGACGGTCACCGTCACCGCGGGCGCCGAGGTCGACGACCGGCACGCCGGGCCGCTCACGATGACCGGCGTGGTGCACTCGGTCCGGCACGGCGACCGGGACGCGGAGACGGAGGTCGTGCTGCGGGTCGGGAGCGTGCGGGTGATCCTGACTCGGCTGCGCAAGCCGTATCACCTCGAACGCGACTTCACCGAGCTGGACCTGGACGCCCGCGCGGCCGACGTCGTGATCGTCAAGATCGGCTATCTCGAGCCCGAGCTCTTCGCCATGGCCGCCGACTGGAAGATGGCGCTCACCCCGGGCGGCGTCGATCAGGACCTGCCGCGGCTCGGCCACCACCGCATCCGCCGGCCGATGTTCCCCTTCGATCCCGCGATGCGCCGTCCCGATCTCACGGCCCGGATCGTCGCTCCCGCGAACCGGCCGCTCACCGGCCCCGACGAGTGAGACGGCGCCCGCTCAGCTCACCTTGCGGGCGTCCGCGATCAGCTGGTCGATGAGGGCGATCAGCACGTCCCGGCACGACTCGCGCTCGCGCGCGTCGCACAGCAGCACCCGCACATGCTGCGGGAGCGCGAGGGAGTCCCGGATCTCCTCGGCGGGGTAGGGGTGTTCGCCGTGGAAGCCGTTGACGCCGACGACGAAGGGGATCTCGCGGCGCTCGAAGAAGTCGATCGCCGCGAAGCTGGACTCCGGGCGGCGCACGTCCACCAGGACGACGGCTCCGAGCGCGCCGATCGCCAGGTCGTTCCACATGAACCAGAACCGCTGCTGCCCGGGCGTACCGAACAGATAGAGCACCAGCTCCTGGCTGATGGTGATCCGGCCGAAGTCCAGGGCCACGGTCGTGGCCCGCTTCTGCTCGATGCCGTCCAGGTCGTCGATGCCCAGGCCGGCGGTGGTCAGGGGTTCCTCGGTGCGCAGCGGGGCGATCTCGCTGACCGACCCGACCATGGTGGTCTTGCCGACGCCGAAACCGCCGGCTATGAGGATCTTGACCGTGTCGGGCGGTGCGACCGCGTCCACGGTGGTGTCAGAGCCGGCCAAGGCCGTCCCTCACTTTCTGCAACAGGTCCAGGTCCGGGCTGCGGGGGGTGACGGGGTGCGGCGGGTGGACGGTGATCAGGCCGGCCTCCAGCAGATCGCAGAGCATGATGGCCACCACGCTGACCGGCAGGTCGAGATGGGCCGCGAGCTCCGCCACGGCGATCGGCCGGGCGCAGCGCCGCAGGATCCGCAGCTGCTCGGGCTGGGGACGCGGCGCCCGCTCCGGCGGCGGATCCACCGCCGTCACGGTCGTGATCAGGGTGAAGTCGGTACGGCTGGGCCGGGTCCGTCCCCCGGTCAGCGTGAAGGGACGGACCAGCCGGCCCGCCGTATCGTCTCCGCCCACCTCACGCGCCAGGGCCGACATGGGCCCGCGGTGCCGCCGACAGGTGCTCGCCGATCTTCTTCACCAGCATGTTCATCTGGTACGCCACCACGCCGACGTCCGCGCCCTGGTTGGTGAGCACGACGAGGTGGGCGCCGGGTCCCGCGGAGGTGAGGATCAGATAGCTGTTGGCCATCTCGATGAGCGCCTGGCGCACCGGTCCGCCTCTGAAGTCCATGCTGACGCCCTTGCTGAGGCTCATCAGGCCGGACGCGGTCGCCGCCAGCCGCTCGGCGTCGTCGCGCAGGAACCCGGTGGACTTGCTCACCACAAGCCCGTCCTCGGAGAGCACCACGGCGTGGTTGACGTCGGCGACCCGCTCCACGAGTCCGGTGAGCAACTGGTCGAGCTGGGTGTCCGTGGCTGGGGTGGGGCGTGTCATGGCGGTGTCCTTCATGAGCGGTCGGCGGGCGGGGTGGAGGACCTGGGTGCGGCGGCCGGGGACGCGTCGACGGAGTGGGCCGCGGAGTCGGCCGCGGGCGGCTCGTCGGGGGCGACGTCGTCGCGGGCCTGGAGGGTGCCGCGCTGGAACCGGGCGAGGACGGCCGGGCCCTGGTCGTCCGGCGTGTCGAGGGCGTCCGGTGCTTCGTCGTCGGTGTCGCCGCGGGCCTGGAGCGTGCCGCGCTGGAACCGGGCGAGGACGGCCGGGCCCTGGTCGTCCGGCGTGTCGAGGGCGTCCGGTGCTTCGTCGTCGGTGCCGCCGCGGGCCTGGAGCGTGCCG
Organism: Streptomyces sp. NBC_01092; assembly: GCF_045039535.1. Classification (NCBI taxonomy): domain Bacteria; kingdom Bacillati; phylum Actinomycetota; class Actinomycetes; order Kitasatosporales; family Streptomycetaceae; genus Streptomyces; species Streptomyces sp. NBC_01092. Next base: position 8,170,385 of record NZ_CP108659.1, read on the forward strand.
CGCTGGAAGCAGGCGAGGGAGGAGGCGGCCTGCTCGGCGGTGAAGTCGTCGGCGTGGCCGTTCTGTTCGGCGGGCGCGGACTCCTCGCGCAGCTCGGCCGCGAGGCTGGTCTGCGGCACCCGGCGCGGCAGCGGCGTGAGCCCGTCACCGCGTGGGGCCGGCGCCGTGGCGTTGGTGGTGCGGGCCGGCACGACGGGCCGGGACTCCCGTACGGGCTCCTCCGGCTCGGCCGCTCCGGCGTGCTCCACCTCTTCCCGGTCGGGCGCGGGCAGGTCCCGCACCACGACGTCGTGCGGGATCAGCACGATCGCCGTAGTGCCGCCGTACGGCGAGGAGCGCAGCGTGACCGCGATGCCGTGCCGCCGTGCGAGCCGGCCGATCACGAACATGCCGAGCCGCAGATCGTCGGCGAGCGCCACCACGTCGAACTGCGGGGGCTCGGCCAACTGGGCGTTGAAGGCTGCGTACTCCTCCTCGGACATGCCGAGGCCACGGTCCTCGACCTCCACGGCCAGCCCCTTGGCCACCATCGCGGCCCGCACCCCGACCGGCGCCGGAGCGGGGGAGTACAGCGTGGCGTTCTCGATGAGCTCGGCCAGCAGATGGATGACGTCGGCCACCGCGGGCGGCGCGAGATGCACCTCCTCCTCGGTGTGCACCTCCACCCGCCGGTACTCGGCGACCTCGCCGACCGCGCTGCGCAGGATGTCGATCAGCGCGACCGGCTCGCTCCAGGTGCGGCCGGGGCGCTCGCCGCTGATGATGACGAGGTTCTCCTCGTAGCGGCGCAACTGGCTGGCGGTGGAGTCCAGTTCGTACAGGCCCTTGAGGACCTCGGGGTCCTGGTGCGCCCGCTCCAGCGCGTCCAGCTTGGTGAGCTGGAGGTTGACCAGGTTCTGGCTCTGCCGGGCGATGCCCAGGATGATCTTCTGGAAGCCGCGCCGGGTGTCGGCGAGTTCGACGGCGGTGTGCACGGCGGTGCGCTGCGCGGTGTTGAACGCCGTGGCCACCTGACCGAGTTCGTCGTGGCCGTAGTCCAGCGGCGGGGTCGCCAGCTCCACGTCGACCTTCTCGCCCCGCTCCAGCCGGGCCACCACATCGGGCAGCCGCTCCTGGGCGAGGCCCAAGGTCGCCTCCCGCAGGCCGCGCAGCCGCCGGGACAGCGAGCGGGTGATCCGCCAGGACATCCCGACGCACAGCAGCAGGGCGATCAGCCCGCCCGCGCTCAGGGACGCGGCCTTGATCAGCAGATTGCTCGCGTCGTCGGCGCTGCGCTGCAGCAGCACGCTCGTCTGCCGGCGGATCAGAACCTCGTACTCGTCGGAGACCGTGACCAGAGCGGCCCGCCACTCCTTCTGCGCGTCCGGCACGGTGATGTTCCCGTCGCCACGCGCCGCGAGCACCCGGTCCTCGACCCTCTCCAGGGTCCGCCACTGCGAACTGCCCAGGATCCGCTCGGTCTCCGCCTTCGCGGTCCCGGCGAGCGACGGGAGGATCTGGTCCTCGACGAGCCAGCGGCGGGTGTTCACCAGCTCCGCGAACTCGGTCCACCTCTTCTGGTCCATCTTCCGCGACGGCGAGGCCAGCGTCAGCAGCGCGTCCTCCCGCGACATCAGTTCCGCCGCGTGCTCCAGCGAGACGAGCGGACCGGCCTGCGAGGTGAGGTCGCCGTCGTCGACCTGCGAGAGTTCCTGGAAGGCGTGGATCTGGTCGTCGATGATCGACGTGTACTGGCCCAGCGCCTGGACGGCGGAGATGTCGGAGGGGTTGTCCACCTGGCCCCGGTAGTACTCCAGGCTGCTCGTGGAGGCGACGACCGAGTACAGCCGGTCCTTGATACGGGCGGGGGCCTGCTGGATCGCGTCCGACTGCGCGAGGAGTTTGGCGACCGCCTTGTCGGTCTTGATGCGCTGCCCCTCCAGCGCGGTGCGGGCCGCGTCCTGGCGCGTGGCGAGCCATACGGCCGAGTAGCTGCGCTCCTGCTGGAGCGCGAGCGTGGCCTCGGTGCCCATCGCGCCGGTCGACTTGCTCAGCCCGGTCTGCGACCGCAGTCCCAGACCCTCCGAGAACATCTGGATCGTCGTCACGCTCCAGACGGCGGCGAGCGTGACGCTGGGCACCAGCGCCAGCAGGATCAGGGAGAGACGTATGGAGCCGAGGCGGCGCCGGGGACCTGTCCGTGGAGACATTGTCGTCCTAGGGCGATCAGCGGAGGGCGGGCGGGATCAGCGCGGAAGCGGAGCGGGACGGCAGGACGAGCGCGAGGGGTGACTGCGTGTCCGGCACGTCACAGGGGGTGCGCAGGATGCTATCCGTACAAGTGACCGTATGTGTCATGCGTGACCGAATCTTTGGCGACACCGTGGTGGGAACTGTCCGGTCAGCGGGTTCCGTTGGCCGCGAACTTCGCGACCGAGGCGACGTTCGCCTTCGTGACGAACGCGGGCCCGGTGAGCACGGGGGCCTCACCGCCGCCGAGGGTGTTGCCGTTCGTGCGGTAGAGCCAGAGCGAGTCCACCGCGAGGTAGCCCTGGAGATAGGGCTGCTGGTCCACCGCGAACTGCACGTCCCCGTCCTGGACCGCCTGTGTCAGGTCCTTGTTGAGGTCGAAGGTCGCGACATGGGCCTTGGACCGGGACTGGTCGACGGACTTCACCGCGGCCAGCGCGAACTGCGCGCCCATGGTGACCACTTCGTCGATGCCCGGGTTCTGATTGAGCCGGGCCTCGACGGTCGCGGTCACCGCATCCATGTCGGTGCCGTCCACGTAGAGGTTCTCCGTCTCGCCGCCGAACGCCTTCTTCACGCCCGCGCAGCGCGCCTCAAGGGCAACGTTGCCACGCTCGTGGATCACGCACAGGGCGTGCTTGGCCTTGAGGTCGTCCAGTTTGTCGCCGACGGCGCGGCCCGCGACGCTCTCGTCCTGGCCGAAGTACTCGAGGAGCCCCGTCGGCTTCCAGTCGTCTATACCGGAGTTGAGGCCGACCACGGGTATCCCCGCGGAGCGGGCCTCGGCGACCGGACCCGCCATCGCCGTCGGCTTGGCCAGGGTCACCGCGATGCCGTCGACCTTCTGCCGGATCGCCTCGCGCATCAGCTCGGCCTGGCCCGCCGGGTCGTCGTCGCCCGCGTAGGTCAGATCGACGTGGTCCTTGGCGGCTGCCACCTGCGCACCCTTCTGCACCAGCTCCCAGAAGGCGTCGCCCTCGCCGCCGTGGGTGATCAGGGTGATCTTCAGCCGTGCGCCTCCCGCCGTGCCGGTGTCGGCCGCGTCGTCGGTCCCGCCGACGGCGGAGCAACCGGCGAGCAGCAGACAGGCGGCGGCCGAGAGGGCCGCGACGCGAACCCGGGGGGAGGAGGGGGGTGGAGTCTTCATGAGGGTGCGGCACCTCGCTGTGCGGCCGAGCCGGAGGAACGAACGAGAGAACGGCCGGCGCCGAACGGGAGGTTCGCCGACGTGGTGAACTCTCGCTGTGGCGGAGCCAATCGCGTGTGACCATCGGTAGTCAAGTGTGCAACCACAAGGCGTGAGTTGTTGCTGCCACATCGTGATGAACCGCTGGCGGGAGGCAGAAGTGGAGCGCGGACTGCCCGTAGCGCTTGCGTCCGCAAACCGGTTCAACTCGGCTTGCGCGCGACCGCGCCGTACATCGCGATGTCCTCGTCCCGGACCACCTCGGTGCCCGTGCCGTCCGGACGCCACTTGTGGACCTGGACGATGCCCGGTTCGACGAGGTCCAGACCGGTGAAGAACTCCGCGGCCTCGCCATGTGTGCGCAGCCGCATCGGCATGCCCCGCGCCGCGTACTCCCGGGCCACCCGGCCGACCTCGTCCGGCGCGAACTCGGCGGTGCCGATGGACATCGCGAGGTGGCTGCCGGCGGGCAGCGGTTCGAGCAGCCGCCGCACGATCCCCGTGGCGTCGTGCTCGTCCAGCATGAAGTGCACGATCGCGATGACCGCGAGCGCGACGGGTTCCTTGAGATCGAGGGTGTCGCGGAACGCCGGGGCGTCGAGGATGCTCGCCGGGTCGCGCATGTCCGCCTCGATGTACGCCGTCCGCCCCTCGGGCGTACCGGACATCAGCCCCTGCGAAAGGCCGAGCACAAGGGGATCGTTGTCGACGTAGACGACTCGGGCCCCCGGGGCGACCGACTGGGCGATCTCATGGATGTTGGGCGACGTCGGGATCCCGGTCCCGATGTCGAGGAACTGCCGTATCCCCGCCTCCTCGGCGAGATACCGCACGGCCCGGTTCATGAAGTCCCGGTTGGCCCGCATGTGGACGGGCAGCGCCGGCCACTCCCGGACCATGGCGTCGCCGGCCTCCTGGTCTGCCGGGTAGTAGTCCTTGCCGCCGATGATGTAGTCGTAGATACGGGCGGAGTGGGGGTGTCCGGTGTCGATGTCGTCGGCGGGCATGGGGCCTCCTGGGGGCGGGCACGGCGTCGTCAACTACACACACATGCCTGGAAGTTGGCGTGCACCCTGCCAACCTACTAGGGGCGCGGGGCCGTATCGATCCGCGGCCCCGCCGCGCCGGGACGACCAGCCCCCGCACCTGCGCACCCGCCGAACTCAGCCGGCCCCCACGGCGCTACGGCGACGCTCGCGCCGACTGCGCCGAGGCTCCTGATCCGGCAGCCACCCGAACGCCAGACAGCTCCCCACCGCACCCAGCAGCAACCCCACGAAGAACCCGCCGAGATTCGACGTGAGCCAGGTGCCCAGGGTGACCAGGATCCCGGTGATCGAGTAGAAGAGCCGCTGTGCCGGGTTGAAGAGAGTCAGCAGTCCCAGCAACACCATCAGCGCCGGCAGCAGATACCCCGCCAGCCCCTGCATGCCGACATGCAGGATGACCTTGAGCGAGGCCTTCATCGTGAGCAGAATCCACGCCCCGCCCAGGGTGAGCAGCAGCCCGCCCCAGAACGGCCGGTCGGCCCGCCACCGACGGAAGGCCGACCGCAGATCCCGTCCCCGGCTCATCAGCAGCCCTTGCTGCTGAAACCGAGCTTCAGCCCGGGGAGCTTGAACACCCCGGCCGTGGTGGCGTAGTTGGTCTGCCGCAGGTTGGCGATGCGCACGGTGTCGGCCTGCTGGCTGAAGACGCCGATCGGACCCTTCACCCCGGCCTTGGTCAGGGTGCTCGCGTCGTTGCCGATCTCGATGTTGGTGAACGCCGCGTCACCCGACAGCTCGGTCGAGTCGGTGGTCAGATCGGTCGCGCTCACCTTCTCCGCCCCGCCGCCCGCGGTGATCAGCAGGTTCGTACCGCCGAGGTCGACGCTCTGGCACAGTTTCGTGAGCGTGGCGTTCTTGATCGCGGACGTGACGATCAGGACCTGGCCGCCGGTGTCGCCCTCGTTGGGGCTGCCCGGCGCCATTTGGTCGAGGCCGCCGAACTGCTCGAAGCCGGTGCCGTTGAGCTCGGTCGCGGTGACCGTGAAGGGCATGCCGGAGATGGCGAACTGAACGCCCAGCGCGCCCTCGGCGGTGAGGACCGCGAGCGCGCCGGCGACCAGGGTGGCCGGCACCGCCATCACGGCGGCGCGGCGGGCCCGGACCCGTCCGCGTCTCGCGGGGCCGTCGGGGGACTCGGGCAGGGAACCGTTTTCCGGGTTCTCAGGGATGTTGCCGGTGGACGAGGCCATAACTGCTCCCAGGTGCGGAAAGCGCGGGTAGGGCATCAGTGGCACGTTGTCCTGGCGCGGACAGCGCCCACGGCGCACGTCCCCTCGCAACTCCCGGCGGATGCAAGGGCTTTCTCGTACTCCGCAGTAGCCAAGCCGGGAAGTTACCGGTGGTTACACCTGAGGGTCAAGACAGTTGTGTAAAAAGGGTGTTGGTTGGGTGCCGCCTGTGGGTCATGGGCTCCCGAGGGCCTCGAAAACCCTCTGCGTAAACACCAACTTCCTTGGCACGCCTTGACGTTGACAGACACTCAGGTCTACAACTCTCCCTGGCTCCCCCCTGGATCCGTGGCGCCGGATCCGCCGCCGCGCGGCCTCTGCCCGCGTTCCCGGACTGATGTCCTTCACATTTCCTCTCCGTGAGATCACTCCACGGTGCCGTCACGGTCGCTTCCCCCCTCGGTCCGTGCCGGCCGCCCCCCGCCCGGTCCGGCCGGAGCCCTCCCCACGGTCTCCGGCCGGCCACCGGCCGGGCTGCCGTTGCCGGTCCGTGTCGTACGGAGAAGGCGTCACGGACCGGCAACGGCACACACGAATCCGGCGCACCGCCCCCACAGCCCGAACCCCCACCCCCCACCCCCCACCCCCCAACCCCCTGAGCCCTCAGGGCACCCCCCAACGAAAGACGAGGTACACCCGCATGCGTACGCGCACCCTCCTCACCCTCGCCGGCACGGTCGCCGCCCTCGGGCTCGCCGTCCCCGCCTCGGCCGCCGACACCCCGGTCCTGACCACTTCCGACGGGGCGGCCGTCGCAGTAGGCGCCGTCCTCGACGCGTCCCTGGCGAGCGGCACCGCCGCCACGTTCTACTCGAGCGCGACCGGCACCAGCGGCATCTCCTGCACCACGTCGGCGTTCTCCGCGACCGTCACCGACAACCCCGCCGCCCCCGGCACCGCCACCGAGTCGCTGACCTCCCACACCTTCGACACCAGCGGCTGCACCGCCAACGTCACCGGTGTGCTCGGCGTCAGCGGCATCACCGTCGACAACCTGCCGTACACCACCAGCGTGTCCTCCGACGGCACGGTCACCGTGACCCCGGCCGCGGGCTCCGCCATCCAGTCCACGGTCAAGTTGCGCACCCTGCTCGGCACGATCACCTGCGTCTACCAGGCGCCGAGCCTCTCCGGCACGGCGAGCAACGCCGACAACAGCATCGCCTTCGCCAACCAGCCGTTCACCAAGACGTCGGGCTCGTCGCTGTGCTTCAGCAGCGCCTACTTCACCGCCAAGTACGCCCCGGTGACCACCTCGGGACTCGCCGTCACCGTCAACTGACCTTCGTGCGACGGCCGTTCAGCGCCGACGCAGACGCACCGCCAGGGCGGCGCCGCCGGTGAGCACCAACACCGCCGCGGCGCCGCCCGCCAGCAGCGGGGCGGACGGCCCGGAGCCGGTCTCGGTGTCGGAGGCCACCGGGGTGGTGTCGCTCTGGGGCCGCGCCGACGTCGGAGCCTGCGAGGGCGCCTGGGAAGTCGGCCGGGGAGTGCGCTGCGCGGCCGTCGGCGAGGAACTGCTGTCCGTGCGCTTCCCGCCGTCGGCGGGGGAGGTCGTCGCGGCGGCGCCTTCGTCGACCTGTTCCTTCGCCTGCGGGAACACGACGTCGGAGCACGAGTAGTACGTGTCCGGCGTGCTGCTGTTCTGCCAGATCGTGAACAGCACATGCCGCCCGGATCGGTCGGACGGGAGCTTCGCCGTGAGCCGGTACGCACCGTCCGTCAGCGCCGGGTCCTTCACCTCCGCGAACGGCCGGTCCGTGAGGTCGGACCAGGCCAGCGGCTTCGTCGGGTCGTAACCGGGCTTGGTGAGGTAGAGCCGGAAGGTGCCGGTGTGCGGGATCGTGGAGACGTACCGCATGGTCAGGGTGGAGCCCGGCGTGAGCCGGGTCGACGGCCAGTCGGCGCGGGCGAGGTCGAGGCCTCGGTAGGCGGGCAGCCCGCCGCTGCACAGCTTTCCGTCGGGGACGACCTGACGGTCCCGCCCGTTCACGTTCGCGATCCGCAGATTGTCCCAGGCCGTGAAGGGCGCGCCGTTCGACGTGACCGCGGCCTTGCACGCCGCCGAACGGGACGCGCTGCCGCCGTCCGGTGAGCAGGCGTACACCCGGCTGACCGGATCCGTCGGCGCGCCGTGCGCACCGGCCGGGCCCGCGGCCCACACCGTGAGCAGCAACGGCGTGACGGCGGCGGCCGCCAGGGCGAAGCGGTGCGATCTCATCCAGGGCATCCGGGACATCCGAAACGTCTCCTCGGCCGGCGCGTGCAGGGTCCTCGTCGAGTACGGGAAAGCGGCCCGGCGCGTTCAGTGCGTGACGAACCGGGCAGAGCCGGGGCAATACCGGTCAACTCTCAGACGTAGAGGGTGGGTTTCCAGCCGGATCGAGGGTTTCCCCTGTATCCCGATGACCTTTTCTTTGCCTATCGTTCGACCACAGCCGACCCACAGGTAACCCCGAACGGGTCGCAGCTCACGCCAGGCCGGCCGTACCGCCCCGCACTTTCGAAATACCCCCCGCCGCTTCGAGGACGAAGCGAAAACGTCCGCCGCTCCGCGCTGCCCGGAGTACGGCCGGCCCGAAAGGCACTCCCTTGCGTACCTCTGCCTCCACCAGACGGAAGCTGATATCCGTCGCCGCGGTCTCCGCCGCGCTCTTCACGGCCGCCGCCCCCTCCGCGGCCGTGGCCCAGGAACCCGCTCCCCAGGAAGCCGCCGTCCCCGCGGCGCAGACCGAGGCCGCTCCCGGCACCGCGGCCGAGCGGCTCATCGTCGGCTACAAGTCCGGCGCCGCCGAGGCCAAGTCGAACAAGGCCGCCGAGGCCGACGCCGACGCCAAGGGCGCGGAGTCCGGCGAGGACCTCGACTTCCAGCGCCGCCTCGGCTCCGGCGCCGCCCTCGTCGACCTGGGCGAGGACCTGACCAGGACGGATGTCGCCGACGTCGTCGCCGAGTACCGGGCCGACCCGCAGGTCGCCTACGTCGTGCCGGACCGGCTGAACAAGCCGCTGGCCACCCCCAACGACACCGAGTACAGCAAGCAGTGGGACCTCTTCGAGACCACCGCGGGCATGAACGTGCCGGGTGCCTGGGACGTCGCCACCGGCAGCGGGGTGACCGTCGCCGTCATCGACACCGGCTACGTCACCCACTCCGACCTCGGCGCCAACATCGTCGCGGGCTACGACTTCATCTCCGACGCCACGGTCGGCAACGACGGCAACGGCCGCGACAGCAACCCGGCCGACCCGGGCGACTGGACCGCCGCTAACGAGTGCCAGGCCGGCGACCCCGCCTCCACCTCCTCCTGGCACGGCACCCACGTCGCGGGCACCATCGCCGCCGTCACCAACAACAGCAAGGGCGTCGCGGGCATCGCGTACGGCGCGAAGGTCTCCCCGCTGCGGGTGCTCGGCAAGTGCGGCGGCTACGACTCCGACATCATCGACGCCATCACCTGGGCGTCCGGCGGCACCGTCTCCGGTGTCCCGGCGAACGCCAATGTCGCCAAGGTCATCAACATGAGCCTGGGCGGCGGCGGTGCGTGCTCCACCGCGACCCAGAGCGCGATCAACGCCGCCGTGAACCGCGGCACCACGGTCGTCGTCGCGGCGGGCAACAGCAACGCCAACGCCTCGGGCTACTCGCCGGCCAGCTGCAGCAACGTCATCAGCGTGGCGGCCACCGACCGCCAGGGGAACCGCTCCTACTACTCCAACTACGGCACGGTCGTCGACATCGCCGCGCCCGGCGGCGAGACCAACTCCGTCACGGCCAACGGCATCCTGTCCACGCTGAACTCCGGCGGGCAGGGCCCGTCCTCCGAGAACTACGACTACTACCAGGGCACCAGCATGGCCTCCCCGCACGTCGCGGGCCTGGTCGCGCTGATGAAGTCGGCCAACGCGGCCCTGACCCCGGCGCAGATCGAGTCCGCGATCAAGACCAACTCGCGTGCTCTTCCCGGTACTTGCTCGGGCGGCTGCGGTGCGGGCCTCGCGGACGCGGCCAAGACGGTGCAGGCGGTGAGCGGCTCGGGCGGCTCCACGGGGGGCACCACCTTCACCAGCACCTCCGCGGTCTCCATCCCGGACAACGGCTCAGCGGTCGAGTCCTCCATCGCGGTCAGCGGCCGCAGCGGGAACGCGCCGTCGGCCCTCCAGGTCGGCGTGGACATCACCCACACCTACCGCGGTGACCTGGTCGTCGACCTGGTGGCCCCGGACGGTTCGACGTACCGCCTGAAGGCCGCCAGCTCCTCGGACTCCGCGGACAACATCAGCGCCACCTACACGGTGAACGCCTCCAGCGAGGCCGCCAACGGCACCTGGAAGCTGCGCGTCCAGGACACCGCGGCCCAGGACACGGGCCGGATCAACAGCTGGAAGCTGACCTTCTGAGCGGACGCGGACGACAGCCGCGTACGACAGGCGCGTACGACCACCGCGTCATGACGGCCGCGGCTGACAACTGAACGCGCGCCCCGAGCGGGCGCGCACCAGGCGGGCGGGCCGGCCGATGCGGATGGGGCATCGGCCGGCCCGTCGTATGTCGGGGCGGTAGGTCCGCGGGGGCGGAAACCGTCACTCCGGTCGGTCCCGCGCACGCTCAGCGACGGGAGAGGTCCGACTCCGCCTGCTCGGCGTCGTCCTCGTCGATGCCGGCCAGCACCCGCACCCCGCGGTCGGGACTCCGGTCGATGCAGGTCAGCAGCCCCGGTACCGCGATGCTCGGCAGGACGTGCCCCCACAGCACCGAGATCCGCTCCGCCAGATCCGCCCGGTCGGTCAGCGCCCGGGACATCAACTGGATGCCCGCGAAGGCGCCGACCAGCAGCTCCACCGTCTGCCGCGGCTCCACCGTCGGCAGCAACTCGCCCTGGTCACGCGCCCGTTCGAGCACCAGGACCAGATGGTCCGCCCACTGTCGGAACGGCCCGGAGTGGTCGACGCCGGGCGGCGCACATTGGTCCACCGCGAGCCGCACACTGCCCTTGAGCAGGGAGTTGTTGAGCAGACGCTGCCCGAACACGAAGGTGACGTCGACGAGTTCCTGCAGCTTGCACTGCTGCGGCGGCACCGCTCCGAGCGGGACCTGCTGGTCCAGTACGGCCTGGGCGAGGGATTCCTTCGAGGGGAAGTGGAAGTACAGGGCGCCCTTGGTCACTTCGGCCCGTTCCAGGACCATCGCGATGGTGGTCGCGGTGTATCCGTGCTCGTCGAAGACGGCGCCCGCGGCCTCCAGGATCACCTTCCGCGTTCTGATGGCGCGCTCCTGCCTCGCCATATCAGCCCCTCCGTGCTGTCCGGCTGCGCCCGAGTCGGTCGGTGCGCCCGGCGTGCGCCGGAGCGGTTCGGGCAGGGTCGGGCGACCCCAGGCCGCATTGAAAACAAACCGGTCGGCTCGTACTCTAACGCTCGCGGCACGGGCACCTCGCCGTCTGCCATGGCACATACGGGGGGACCAAGGAGGGCACATGTCTTATCCGCGCCGGTTCGCCACGGCCCCGCTCGCCGAAACTCCTGAGGCGCCGGACGGCCTGACCGCCACCGTACCCCGCCAGTTGGTGCACCGCGCCTCGGTGGCGGAAACGTTTCTGACCGGGATGAACAGGGTGGCGCCCGACCGGTTCACGGTCTTCGCCGAGTGGCCGCGCGCTCATCAGTTACACGTGTCGCCCGACCGGTCGGCCTACGAACCCCTGCTCGTGGCCGAAACCGTCCGCCAGGCCGGCACACTCCTCGCGCACACCGCCTACGACGTCCCACTGGGCCATCAGTTCGTGCTCAGGGAGCTGCGGATCAGCACGCGGCCCGAGCGGCTGGCCGTCGGCACCACACCTGCTGAACCGGTTCTGCACCTCACCGTCACCGACGTCGACCACCGCGGCGCCCGCACGGCCGGATTCCGTTACGAGGCCGACGTACGGCTCGACGGCGAGCGCGTCGCGACCGCGCACGTGGCCGCCAGCTGGACCAGCGCGGCCGTCTACCGCCGGCTGCGCGGCGGTCGCAGTGCCGCCAGCGTGTCCCCGCTGCCGCCTCCGCCCGGCCTGCCGCCCGCCGTCGTGGACCGGGCCCTGCCCACGGACGTCGTCCTCGCCCCTGGCGGCCAACCCGACCGCTGGCGACTGCGAGTCGATACCGGGCATGCTGTTTTCTTCGACCATCCGCTCGACCATGTCCCCGGCATGCTGCTGCTGGAGGCCACCCGCCAGGCCGTGCGGGCCCGAACGGCGAGCGACCGTCGGACACCGGTCTCGTTCAGCGCCCTCTTCCACCGCTACACCGAACTTGACCTGCCCGCATGGATAGAGGCGTCCGGCGCGGCGGGGGCGCACGGCGCCGATGTGCAAGTCGTGGGACAGCAGGGGGAGACGACGGTCTTCGAGTGCGAGGTGGGCACCGTGGGCGGGTGAGTTATCTTGTACAGGGAGTAGAAAACAAACGGCACGACCCGTTCTTTTCCCTTTCCCAGGAGAGCCAGCCGATGGCGAGGCAGTTACGCGCCGAACAGACCCGCACCACGATCCTCACAGCAGCCGCCGAGCTGTTCGACCGAGGCGGCTATGAGTCGACCAGCCTCAGCGACATCGTCGAGCACGCCCAAGTCACCAAGGGGGCGCTGTACTTCCACTTCGCGGCCAAGGAGGACCTGGCCCAGGCGATCATGGAGCTTCAGTCCAGGGCGTCCCGTCAGGTGGCGACCGAGATGGACGCCCGGGGCCACACCTCGCTGGAGGCGCTGATGCGCACGACGTTCGGCATCACACGCCTCGCCGTCGAGGGCCCGATCACCCGCGCCGGTCTGCGCCTGGCCACCGGGGGAGTGGTGATACGGCCGCCCCTGCGGCACCCCTTCACCGAGCTGCTGGACATCACCACCCGAAGACTCCACGGCGCCGCCAAGGAGTCCGACATCCACCCGGACGTCGACGCCGAGGCCGCGGCCCACGCCCTGGTCTGCTTCTTCGTCGGCACCCGCGTCGTCGGCCGCTCCCTCGAACCCGTCGCACGCCAGCCGCGCAGGGTGGCCGAGATGTGGCACATCATGATCCGCGGCCTGGTCCCGGTGCCCCGCCGGGCCCGCTATCTCGCCCTGGCGACACAGCTGGAGCGGGAGATCAAAGCCCTATGACGCGGGCGGTACGGTGAGGCGCATGCCCGAGAGGTCCATGCCCGAGAGGTCCGCCGTCCCGCCCGCGCCCGTGCTCCTCGGGAACGAACCCGGCTCGTTCCCGCACAGCGTGCTCGCCGAGCGGCATCCCGCGATCATCCGACAGGTACGGGAGTCCTTCCCGTACGACCCCGAGCGGCAGCGCGCGCTGGACACGCTCCTCGCGAACTGCACCAAGGGCGTGATCGAACCGCTCCCCGCCGACGCGCACGACCGCGACCGCTGGACCGCGTGGGGCGCCGAGGCGTATACCGGCCGGTCCTGGTTCGACGTGCCGTGGCTGTGGTCGGAGAGCTACTTCTACCGCCGACTCCTAGAAGCCGTCGGCTACTTCAGTCCCGGCCCCTGGCAGGGCATCGACCCCTTCCGGCCCTCCAAGCTGGCCGAACTGGACGCCCCGGAGACGGACGAGGAGCTGGCCGCCCTCGACTCCCTCGCCGACCGGCCCGCCGAAGAGCAGGACCGGGCGCTGCTGCACGGTTCGCTGTGGGGCAACCGCGCCGACCTCGGCTTCCGGCTGTCGGCCGCGCACGACGCGCCCTCCTCGGACACCCCGCCCCTGGTGGCCGACGACAGCGAGACCCTCTGGTCCCTGCTCCCGCCCTCCGGCGCGGCCACCCTCTGCGTGATCGCCGACAACGCCGGCCGCGAGCTCGTCCCCGACCTGCTCCTCATCGCCCACCTCCTCACCCAGGGGCGGATCGGACGGGCCGTCCTGCACATCAAGCCGTACCCCTACTACGTCTCCGACGCCACGCACGCCGATGTGCTCGACGCCCTGCGCCGGCTGACGTCGGCACCCGGCGCGGCCGCGGACCACGGTCGCACGCTCTGGTCGGCGCTGACGGACGGCCGCCTCGTCGTCCGCGCCCACCCCTTCTCCAGCGCCCCGCTGCCGTACGCGGCGATGCCCGGCGACCTGCGTGAGGAACTCGCCGCCGCCACCCTCACCATCCTCAAGGGCGACCTCAACTACCGCCGCCTGGTCGGCGACCAGCTCTGGCCGCCGACCACGCCGTTCGCCGACGTCACCGCCCACTTCCCCGGCCCGGTCGCCGCCCTGCGCACCCTGAAGTCCGACGTGATCACCGGCCTGGCCGCCCGCACGGAGGCGGCGCTGGTGGCCGCCGAGGGCCAGAAGTGGCGTACCGGCGGGACCCATGCGCTGATCCAGGTCCGCACCTGACGGCCGTCCCTGCTCAAGTGACCCGCATCGGCAGCGACTTGATCCCGTTGATGAAGTTCGACACCAGTCGCTCGGGCGGCCCCGCCGTCCGCAGCACGGGCAGGGCCCGCAGGGCTTCCCGGTAGAGCACCCGCAGCTGGAGCCGGGCGAAGTGCGCGCCCAGGCAGACATGCGGACCGTCACCGAAGGACACATGCGGGTTGGGCGTGCGGGACAGGTCCAGCCGTTCCGGATCGGCGAAGACGCGCTCGTCACGGTTGGCGGAGGCGTGGAAGACGACCACCTTGTCACCGCCGCGGATGCGCCGCCCGGCCAGCTCGGTGTCCTCGGCGGCGGTGCGGCGGAAGGTGAGGACGGGAGGGTGCCACCGCAGCAACTCCTCCACGGCGGAGGAGAGTTCGACCTTTCCGGTCTTCAGCCGTTCGTACGACTCCGGGTGCTCGGCCAGGGCCAGCAGCCCGCCCGGGGCCGCACTGCGGACGGTGTCGTTGCCGGCGACGGTGAGCAGGAAGAAGAACATCTCCAGCTCGGGTTCGGCGAGTTCCGCGTCGTGCGCGAGGGTGGTCATCACATCGTCGGCGGGGAACCGCCGCTTGTGCGCGGCCAGTTGGCGTGCGTAGTCGAACATGTCCCGCAGCATCGCGGGCGAGCGCGGATTGACCGGCCTGCCCCGCGCGTCCCGCACCTGCGGGCCCGCCTCGTCGGGGTCCTGGTAGCCGATGACCCGCTGCGTCCAGTGCAGCAACAGCTTGCGGTCGGCCTCCGGCACGCCGAGCAGGTCGGCGAGGTTCAGCAGGGCGTAGTCGTCGGTGACGGCCCCGACCAGGTCCACGGTGCCGTCCGCCGCGCGGGCCGTGTCCAGGGCGTGCGTCAGGAGCGTGCCGGCCCGCTCCTGCGCGACCCCGACGAAACGGTCGACGCGCCCGGGAGTGAACGCCCGGCTGACGAGCCGCCTCAACCGACCGTGGCGGGGCGGATCCTGATTGAGCATCATGCGCCGGATGAACGGCAGGTCGTCCGGGTCCGGGTCGCGGATCTGGGTCGCGCCGATGTGCGAGGAGTACGTCGCCGAGTCCTTGAGCACCCGCACGACGTCCGCGTGCCGGGTCACCGCCCAGAATCCGGGCCCGGCCGGCCAGCCCAGCACCTCGTGCTCGTCCTGCCGGGCCACGGGGTGGTGGTCGCGCAGGACGCGATAGGCGTCGTGGGGCACGCCGGTGGCGTACTGACGGGGGTCGAACACGTCGGGGACGGGGGGAGCGTCGTGGATCCCCGGGCGCCCGGTCACGCCCGCTCGCTCTTGCCGACGGGCCGGTGCGGGAGGGTGGAGGAGGTCATGTGACCAAGGTGGCGTATATCGGTGAAGACCGACAGGCGGACGCGTGCGGGTTGATGCGCCGACGGTGCGGGTTCCCGTGCCGTATGTGGTGATCATGACAAATTCTTGCTAGTCATGACGCCATGCCGTTACGTCAATTGCGCTCGGGAACGAGGACAGCGGCGGCCGCCGCGGTCACCCTCCTACTGATGGCGGCCACGGCCTGCGGCGACGACGGGGACTCCTCCTCCGGGGCGGACCGGCGCGAGACCGTCCGGGTCGCGGCCCTGCCCCTGATCGACTGCGCCGCCCTCTACATCGCGAGGGACCGCGGCCTGTTCGAGAAGGAGGGGCTGGACGTCCGCATCCAGCAGATCCAGCAGACCCTCCAGGCGCTGCCGGCCCTGGCCAAGGGACAGATCGACATGGTCGCCAGTGCGAACTACGTGACCTACCTCCAGGCCCATGAGAAGGGCACCCTCGACATCCGGATCGTCGCCGAGGCGATCAGGGCCGCGCCGCGCATGATGGAGGTCCTGGTGCCCGAGGACTCGGACATCAAGAGCGTCGCCGACCTCGCGGGCAGGAAACTCGCCGTCAACGTCCTGAACAACGTCCAGTCGCTCACCTTCAACGAGATCCTGGAGAAACAGGGCGTGGACCGGCCCGTCTACCGGGCGATCCCCTTCCCGCAGATGGGCGCCGCCCTCGACAAGGGACAGGTCGACGCCGTGCACGCGGTCGAGCCGTACGACAGCGCCATTCAGGACGAGCTGAAGGCCAGGGTGCTCGTCGACGGATCGTCGGCGCCGGTCGAGGCCATCCCGCTCAGCGGTTACCTCAGCACCGGTGCCTACACCGACGGGCACGGCAGGACGCTGGCCGCGTTCCAGCGGGCCATCAAGGCGGCCGTGGAGATCGCGGAGAAGGATCCCTCCGTCGTCCGGACCACCCTGCCCACGTACACCAAGGTGACCGAGGAGCAGGCCGAGGCCATCGACCTGCCGGTCTTCCCGCCGACGATGGACGCCACGCAGCTCACTCGGCTCACCGGCCTGATGGAGAAGCAGGGGTTGTTGAAGAAGTCGATTGATCCGGCGACGTTGTTGGTCGAGGGGCGTGGGTGAGGGACGGGGGCGCCGCGAGGGGCGTGGTGAGGTGAAGGGACGTCAGGAGCAGGTCGTGCTCGGCGCCTTGGGGGTGACCCTGGCGTTCGGAGCGTGCGAGGCGGTCTCGCGGGCCGGTCTCGTGCGGCGCACCTATCTCCCGCCGGCCTCCGAAGTCCTGGGCCGTGCGGTGGAGTTGGCGGGCGACGGGGTCTTCCTGGACGGCATCGCGGCCACGCTGCGCGCCTGGGCGCTCGGGCTCGCGCTGGCCGTCGCCATCGCCGTCCCGGTCGGCCTGGTCCTCGGGAGCGTGCCGGTCGTCGACGCCGCCGTACGCGCGATCGTCGAGTTCCTGCGGCCGCTGCCGTCCGTCGCACTGATCCCCCTGGTCTCCCTGCTGCTCGGCTCGGGCACGGAGACCAAGGTCGCGCTGGTGACGTATGCGTCGGTCTGGCCGATCCTCTTCAACACGATCTACGGCCTCGGCGAGACCGACCCGCTGGCCAAGGACACCCTGCGCGCCTTCGGCTTCGGCCGCCTCGCCGTCCTCCTGCGCGTCGAACTCCCCGGCACGGCCCCCTTCATCGCCGCCGGCATCCGCATCTCGGCCGCGGTCGCCCTCATCCTGGCCGTCGCCACGGAGATCCTCTCCGGCTTCGGCGAGGGCCTCGGCATCTTCATCGCGCAGGCGGGACTGGCCACGGACGGCACGCGGGACGTGCTGGCGGGGGTGGTGTGGGCCGGGGTTCTCGGGCTGGTCATCAACGGGGCGCTGGTGTGGGGCGAGCGAAGGTTGTTTCCGTGGACGCCGGGGAGGCGGGGGGTTGGGTGACGGTGGGGTGTCGGGTGACGGTGGGGTGTTGAGGTGTGGTTCGAGCTCTCCTGTTGCGTCGGGTGGGGAGCGCGGATGAGACGGCAAGACGCTGCCGCACCCGAACCGTCGGGAGCCTCAGGGCCTTCGGCATCGTTCGGGCTCCCGGCATCGTCCGGGCCCCGTGACGGCTCCGGTGGGGTCGGCGGCGAGGCGTCCGGACCGGCCCGTGCTCGTGCCCTCGTCTCCGTCCCCGCTCCCGCCGCCGTACGCCACGCCCTCCTGCGCTGGCTGGTGCTCGCGATAGCCGTGGCCGTCTGGCAGTTGGCCGCCGGTGTTCACGGCAGCGTGTACTTCCCGCCGCCCGTCGAGATCGCGCGGCACGCCCTCGATCTCTGGTTCTCGGGGCCCGCCCGGCACGTGTTCCTCACCGACGAGGCCGTCGGCAACATCCTGCCCAGCCTCGGACGGATGGCCGCCGGGTTCGGGATTGCCGCCGTCGCCGGGATCGCGCTCGGCGTCGCGCTCGGCCGTTCGCGGCGTGTGTACGCCCTGTGCGACCCGGTCCTCCAGTTCGCCCGGGCCGTCCCGCCGCCCGCGCTGGTCCCTGTCTTCGTCGTGATCCTCGACTTCGGTACGCCGATGCAGATCGCGTCGATCGCGTTCAGTGCCGTCTGGCCGGTGCTGATCAACACGGCCGAAGGCGCCCGCGACACCGACCCGCTGCGCATCGAGGTCGCCGCCGTCCTGCGCCTCACCCCGGCCGAACGGCTCCGCTTCCTCATCCTGCCCTCCGCGCTGCCCCGCATCTTCGCCGGCCTGCGCCTGAGTCTCTCCCTCTCCCTCATCCTCATGGTGTTCTCGGAGCTGCTCCCCGGCACCGCCAACGGCATCGGTTTCACACTCACCGACGCCCAGTCCCGCTCCGACCTGCTCACCGTCTGGTCGGCGCTGGTCCTGCTCGGCGCCGTCGGCCATCTCCTCAACACCGGCCTGCTGGCCTTCGAGAAGCGACTGGTCGGCAGGGGGAGGACGACGACCGTATGACCCGTACGCCTCGTGCAAACCCCGCCAACCTCCGCCCAGGGACAGCCATGCTCCGCCTAGACGCGGTCGGCCAGCGCTACGGCGACCACCAGGTCCTGCACGACATCTCCCTCGCCGTGCCGGACGGCCAACTCCTGTGTGTCGTGGGCCCGTCCGGCTGCGGCAAGTCCACGCTGCTGCGCACCATCGCGGGCCTGCTGCCCGGGTACGACGGCACGATCACGCTGGACGGCACACCCGTACGCGGTGTCCCGGACAACCTGGCCGTGGTCTTCCAGGACTACGCCCGCTCCCTCTACCCCTGGCTCACGGTCCGCGAGAACGTGGCGCTTGTGCTGCGCCGCCGGAACCTGCCGCGAGCGCAGCGCCGGGCCGAGGCCGACCGCATCCTGGCCCGGGTCGGCCTCACGGACGCGGCCCGCCGCCACCCCTGGCAGCTCTCGGGGGGCATGCAGCAACGCGTCGCGATCGCCCGCGCCCTGGTCTGCCGCCCCTCCCTGCTCCTCATGGACGAGCCCTTCGGCTCCCTGGACGCCCAGACCCGCGAGGACCTGGAGGACCTCCTCCTGGAGGTCCACCGCACGGACGGCGCGACGATCGTCTTCGTCACCCATGACATCGACGAGAGCGTCTACCTGGGCGACCGCGTCGTAGTCCTCTCCGCGGGCCCCGGCGCCAAGGTGGTCCTGGACCTCCCGGTCGAACTCCCCGGCACCCGGGACCAGATCACGACCCGGGGCCTGACGGAGTTCGTCGCACTGAGGTCGGAGGTGGGACGGGCGGTGCGCAACAGATAGCGACGGCACGATGCTGACGCAGGTCGGCACAATTCGGCCCGTCCGGCACCGCGCACCGCTCACCCCACCCGCACGTCCTGCCAGACCAGCCGGTGATCCGACGTCGGCACGGACACCCCGTTGCCCACCAGCCGGTACAACGGATCGTCGGACGTCGGCCAGAAGACCCCGTTCCCGCCCGCCACCAGCCCCTTGGACGGCAGCACATAGTCGACCCGCAGATTCCCGGGCGCGCTGTCCCCGAAGTCGGACGTGTCATACGCCGGGTCACCGCGATGCGAGGCATTGGCGCCCCCCTGCAGCCTCGCGGCCTCCACCCCACCCGCGCTGGCCGGAGGAGCCTTCGGAAGGCTCACCGCCGGGTGGTCGAGCAGCTGCAGGATGGCGTGGCCATAGCTGTCACCGTCGAACGGATCGGCGTTGTTGTCACCCGCGATCACAAACCGCGCCCCGGCCCGCAACCCACCCCGCCGCCCCTTGTCGTCGTACAGGTACGAGCTGCGCCGACGCCCGCCGACGTAGTCGGCCCACAGCCGGATCTCGTCATGGTTGCGCCGCCCGTTGCGGTCCTCGACGCCGTCGAAGGTGGGCGGCGTCGGATGCGAGACCAGGAAGTGCACCATGTCGTGCCCGATGCACACCGGCACGTCCCAGTGGCTCTTCGACGACAGCCGCAGGATCGCGCGGGCCTCGTCGCTGTAGTAGCCCGGCGGCATGAGGTGGCCCGGCATGTCCTTCCACAGGAAGCGCTGGAAGGTGCGCACCGCGCGCGTGTCGATCGGGAACTTCGACAGCACGACCATGCCGTACTGCCCCGGGAACCAGCCGTAGCCGTACGCGTCCTGGCCGTAGGCGTCCGAACCGGGCGTCGTGACCGCGCCGTTCTTGCCGTCGAGGTCCACGCCGGTGGCGACGCCCGTGTTCACCGGGCCGGTGAAGTGGTACGGGTAGCGGACCGGCTTCGCACCGCCCTGCCCGACGGCCAGGTAGTTGCGCAGGAACAGCCGGACCGCCCTGCCCTGGTCGTCGTAGTCGAACTCATTGATCAGCAGGATGTCCGGATCGACCCGCTGGATCGTCTCGGCGACATTGCGCGCCTGGGCGTTGTCCGGCGTGGACAGGTCGGTGATCAGCGCGCCCTGGGTGGCGCGGTTCAAGGAGGCGTTGAAGGTGGCGAACCGGACGGACCGGCGGCCGTGCCGCTCGGCCGCCGATGCGGGGAACGCCGCGGTCGTGGCCAGCGCCGCCCCGGCGAGGGACGCCAGCGCCGTGCGGCGGGAGAGGGATCCGGTGTGGTTCATCGCGACTCCGGTGCGGGAGGGGACACGGGGGGTGGGGGACACATGAAGCTCGAAAAGTCTGCGCGCGTAGAGGTGAACGCCACAAGGCCCGGCGAGAACTCCCGGATTCACCCGTGATTCACGCGATGGTGTGATCATGTCCCGTGCCGCGGATGCCCGTTGAACCCCCCGGGTAGGGCCCGGCCATGACGCAGCAGCCCTTCGAACTCCCGCACTTCTACATGCCGTATCCCGCGCGGCTGAACCCGCATGTCGACGAGGCGCGCGCCCACTCGACCGAGTGGGCACGCGAGATGGGCATGCTGGAGGGGTCCGGGATCTGGGAGCAGGCCGACCTCGACGCGCACGACTACGGCCTGCTCTGCGCCTATACCCACCCCGAATGCGACGGCCCCGCACTCTCCCTGATCACCGACTGGTACGTGTGGGTCTTCTTCTTCGACGACCACTTCCTGGAGATCTTCAAGCGCACCCAGGACCGCGCCGGCGGCAAGGCCTACCTGGACCGGCTGCCCCTTTTCATGCCGATGGACCTGTCGATCCCGATGCCGGAGCCGCAGAACCCGGTCGAGGCGGGCCTCGCCGATCTGTGGACGCGCACGGTGCCCAAGATGTCCGTGGACTGGCGCCGCCGCTTCTCCGTGGCGACCGAGCACCTCCTGAACGAGTCGCTGTGGGAGCTGTCCAACATCAACGAGGGGCGCATCGCCAACCCCGTCGAGTACATCGAGATGCGCCGCAAGGTGGGCGGCGCCCCATGGTCCTCGGGCCTCGTGGAGTACGCGACCGCCGAAGTCCCCGCGTCCGTGGCCGAGTCGAGGCCGCTCAGGGTGCTGATGGAGACGTTCTCCGACGCGGTGCACCTGCGCAACGACCTGTTCTCCTACCAGCGCGAGGTCGAGGACGAGGGCGAACTCAGCAACGGCGTCCTGGTGCTGGAGACCTTCTTCGGCTGCACCACCCAGCAGGCCGCCGAGATGGTCAACGACGTCCTCACCTCCCGGCTCCACCAGTTCGAGCACACCGCGCTCACCGAAGTTCCCGCCGTGGCGCTGGAGAAGGGGCTCAACCCCGAAGAGGCCGTCGCGGTCGCCGCGTACACCCAGGGGCTCCAGGACTGGCAGTCCGGCGGCCACGAATGGCACATGCGCTCCAGCAGGTACATGAACGCGCGCGCCGACCGCACCTCGCCCTGGCAGGGCCTGACCGGGCGCGGCACCTCCGCCGCCGATGTCAGCGCGCTCCTCGCGGCGGCCGGCGCCGAGCGCCTGCGCGCGTACACGCACGTGCCGTACCAGAAGGTCGGCCCGTCCCTGCTCCCCGACTTCCACATGCCCTTCGCGGTCGAGCTCAGCCCGCACCTTGCCGCCACCCGCGGGCGCCTGACCGAGTGGATGCACCGCATGGGCATGCTCGAGGAGGGCGTCTGGGACGAGGACAAACTCGCCGCCTACGACCTTCCGCTGTGCTCGGCCGGCATCGACCCCGACGGCACGCCCGAGGCCATCGACCTCAGTGCCCAGTGGCTCGCCTGGGGCACCTACGGCGACGACTACTACCCCCTCGTCTTCGGCCACCGCCGCGACCTGGCCGCCGCCCGGCTCACCACCCGGCGCCTGTCGGACTGCATGCCCCTCGACGGCGAGCCGACGCCCCTCCCGGTCAACGGCATGGAACGCGGCCTGATCGACCTGTGGGCGCGCACGACGGCGGAGATGACACGCGACGAGCGCCGCACTCTGAAGGACTCGGTGGACGTCATGACCGAGAGCTGGGTCTGGGAGCTGTCCAACCAGCTCCAGAACCGCATCCCCGACCCGGTCGACTACCTGGAGATGCGCCGCGCCACCTTCGGCTCCGACCTCACCCTCAGCATGTGCCGGATGGGCCACGGACCCGCCGTACCGCCGGAGGTGTACCGCAGCGGACCCGTCCGCTCACTGGAGAACGCCGCTGTCGACTACGCGTGCCTCCTCAACGACGTCTTCTCGTACCAGAAAGAGATCGAGTACGAGGGCGAGATCCACAACGCGATCCTCGTCGTACAGAACTTCTTCGGCATCGACTACCCGACCGCGCTCAGCGTCGTCCATGACCTGATGACCCAGCGCATGCGCCAGTTCGAGCATGTCGCGGCGTACGAACTGCCCATCGTGTACGAGGACTTCGGGCTCACGGACGAGGGCAGGGAAGTCATGCGGAACTACGTGGTCGACCTGCAGCACTGGATGGCGGGCATTCTGCACTGGCATCGGGAGGTCGACCGCTACAAGGCCGCGTACCTGGCCCGCCGCGCCCACGGCTTCCTGCCGGACCGCGGACCCGCCGTGCCGGTCCTCAGCTGATCCCCCGCACCCGCGCCGCGGTCTCCTCGGCGAGCTCCCGTACGCCCTTCGCGGCGTTCTCCGAGAGCTCGCCGAGTATCGCGTCCGCGGCCGCGAGCAGCGCGCGGGCTTCCTCCGGGCGGTCCGTGTCGGCCAGGGCGAGGGTGAGCCGGTAGTGCTCCTCGGCGATGAAGCGGCCGAGGTTCACCCGCTGCCAGTCGCGCAGCGAGTCGTCACCAAGGGTGGCCAGGGCGTCTCGCACGGCGGTCAGGGTCTTTGTGGCGTCGGCCAGAAGGCCCGCGTCCCGCTCCAGCCGGGCCTGGGTGTGCCGGGCCGAGGCCCGGTCCCACGCCGACTCCTGAAGGGCGGCGTACAACTGCTGGGCTCGCAGCGCCTGGGGTAGATCGCCGAGTCCCTCGAAGTCGTGGGCGAGTGCGCTCAGCGGGGCTGTTGCGAGCCTCCGCGGCGCATCGGGCCGGCGGAGTCTGCTCTGGTCCATCACGATCGCGTCGAGTTCGCGGATCAGGGTCACCCGGGCCAGCTCGGCCATGCCCTGGTCGCGCGCCAGGTCGGTCCATGTGGAAACCGGCTCGTCCGACGGATCCGTCCCGAACAGTGACTCGTCGAGCTCCCGCGCCCACTCCCGAAGCTCCTCCGCACTTGCGTCGGCTTCCGGCATTCCGCCGAGGCCGCACGCGGTGTCGAAGTCTGTCTCCCGCACCTCGTGCAGCAGCGGCAGGTCCCCGGTGTCGCCGCGCAGGCCCACCAGCACGGCGGCGAGCCGCAGTTCGTCCGTCATCGACGAGCGCCTCTCATGCCGCAACAGATGCCGCAGCAGCGCCAGGTCGCCGTCGGCCCGGTCGAACTGGGCGGCCCGCAGGGCGAGTCGACGCCGTACGGGATCCTCGGCCACCTCCTCCCAGGCCGGGTGCTCACCCGACCGCAGCAGCGCCAGATCGGCGCGACCGCTCGCGAGCACCGGCTCCCACAGGGGCGGGCGGGGGTAGGAGTCGAGCAGCTCATAGGCGTTGTGCTCCGTCGCGTTCAGGAGCAGGAAGTCGGGCTCGGTGCGCAGGAGTGCGGCCTTCTGCAGGGCTTCGAGCTCCGCGCGAGAACGCTGCGGAAAGCCCAGCGCCGCGCGCAGTTCGGCCCGCGCCGCATCGAGGTCGTCTCGGACATCGAGGTCGTCCCGGAACCCCTCCTCGTCCTCCTCGTCCTCGTCGTCGTCCTCGGCCTCCGCCAGACCGATGATGATCTCGAGCGCCTCGTCGACACCGGAGCCTATGAGCCCGGCGCTCCCTTCCGAGTCGGCGTACAGCACCGAGCCGTCCGCGCACACGAAGTACGTACCGCCCGTGGCGTCCCCGGCCACGACCTCCAGCGGTGCGCCCGAGGCGAGGCGGACCTCCTCGACATGGCCGTGAGCCGCGCGGCTGATGTCGAAGTCGAAAGGGAATGCGGCCAGCTCGGCCAGACGGGCGTTCTCTCGCAGGGCCCGTAGCGCATCATCGGTCATGTCACAGAACGTAACAGCCGCCACTGACAACGGACTTCCGGCCTCCGGATGCGGTCTCCGAAACTTTCCGTACGGAACGGGATATTCAGGGAACTTGATCGATGCGTCGCGAGTCTTCTGGGGTGAGGGGAACAGACAACGAGAACACACGGGGGTGTTCGACCATGACCGACATCATCGAGAGGTTCACGGACAGCGACGCGAAGAAGGAGGCGGGGGAGCAGCCGCTCGAAACCGGCGAGCTCACGCCGTACGTGGCCCCCCTGCCCGTCCCGCCCGTCCTGCGCCCGGCCTCCGAGGACGTCCTGCACGAGACCGAGATCGCCTTACGCCCGACCTGGGTGCGCCTGCACCCGCAGCTCCCGCCGACCTTGATGTGGGGGTACGACGGTCAGGTGCCGGGCCCAACCATCGAGGTGCGGCGCGGACAGCGCGTGCGCATCGCCTGGACCAACCGCATCCCCAAGGACAGCGAGTACCCGGTCACCTCGGTGGAGGTGCCGCTGCGCACGGACGGCCGCCCGCAGGCCAACACCGAGCCCGGCCGCGAGGGAGTCGAGCCGAACAAGGACGTCGCCGCGCTGCCTGCCTGGTCGGTGACCCATCTGCACGGCGCCCAGACGGGCGGCGGCAACGACGGGTGGGCGGACAACGCGGTCGGATTCGGGGACGCCCAGCTGTCCGAGTATCCGAACGACCACCAGGCGGTGCAGTGGTGGTACCACGACCACGCGATGAACATCACCCGGTGGAACGTGATGACGGGCCTGTACGGCACCTACCTCGTCCGTGACGACGAGGAGGACGCCCTCCAACTGCCCTGCGGGGAGCGGGAGATCCCGCTGCTGCTCGCCGACCGCAACCTCGACACCGACGAGGACGGCCGGCTCAACGGGCGGCTGCTGCACAAGACATTGATCGTCCAGCAGCAGAACCCGGAGACGGGCAAGCCGGTCTCCATCCCGTTCAGCGGCCCGTACACCACGGTCAACGGCCGTATCTGGCCGTACGCCGACGTGGACGCCGCCTGGTACCGCTTCCGGCTGGTCAACGCGTCCAACGCGCGCATCTACGACCTCGTCCTGGTCGACGAGGACGACAACCCGGTCCCGGGCATCGTCCACCAGATCGGCAGCGACGGCGGACTGCTGCCGCGCCCGGTCCCGGTCGACTTCGAGGGCGCGCTGCCCACGCTGACCGCGGCCCCGGCCGAGCGCTTCGACCTGCTCGTCGACTTCCGCGGCCTCGCGGGCCGACGGCTCCGCCTGGTCAACAAGGGCCCCAACCAGCCGCCCGGCGTGTCCGACCCGGCCGGTGGCGTGCGCTATCCGGCGGTGATGGAGTTCCGGGTCGGCGAGACCTGCGAGACGGACACCTTCGAACTGCCCGAGGTGCTCTCCGGCTCCTTCCGCCGGCTGACGCACGACATCGAGCACGGCCACCGGCTGATCGTCCTCACCCCGCCCGCCACCAAGGGAGGCGGCGGCCACCCGGAGATCTGGGAGATGACGGAGGTCGAGAACCCGGGCGACATCCAGGTCCCCACCGAGGGCGTCATCCAGGTCACCGGAGCGGACGGGAAGACCAAGACCTACCGGCGCACGGCCCGCACGTTCAACGACGGCCTGGGCTTCACCATCGCCGAGGGCAGCCACGAGCAGTGGAGCTTCCTCAACCTCGCGCCGATCGTCCACCCCATGCACATCCACCTGGCCGACTTCCAGGTGCTCGGCCGCGACGCCTACGACGCCTCAGGCTTCGACCCGGCCGTCGGCGGCACCCGCAGCCCGATCCGTCACGACGCCGGCACCGCGATCCCGCTGGCGCCCAACGAGCTCGGCCACAAGGACGTCTTCCGGGTGCCCGGGAACCAGATGCTGCGCGTGATGGGCAGGTTCGACGGCGCGTACGGCCGGTTCATGTACCACTGCCACCTCCTCGAACACGAGGACATGGGCATGATGCGGCCCTTCGTCGTCATGCCACCGGAGGCCCTGAAGTTCGACCACGGCGCCGGACACGGCGGCCACGGGGGACATATGGGCTGATGCACGCGCGCGTGGCGGATTTCCGTGCGTCACGCGCGCATGCCGGCCGTCCGCGCCGCGTGCTCGACCGCGGCTCGCGCCAGCGCCCGGACCAACGGGTGCGGGCGCGAGCCGTCGCCGGACAGCTCCGGCTGGAAGAGCGAGGCCAGGAAGAAGGGGTGGCCGGGCAGTTCGGCGATCCGGACGTGACCGTCCTCGTCGTGCCCGGTGAAGCGCAGTCCGTGCGCACGCAGGGTGTCGAGGTGGCGCGAGGGGCCGTACGCGCAGAAGTACCGCTCGACGGTCCGCTCCGAGCCGATCGCGGCCTGGGCGAGCGAACCGGGCTCGATGCGTACGACCGCCTCGTGGCCGACCAGCGAGCAGGCGAGGGGTTCGATGAGGAAGTCGTCGGCGTCGGGGTCGTTCTCGGCGTGGGCGACCCGGGTCAGTCCGCACACATCACGGGCGTACTCCAGGAGAGCGTGCTGGAAGCCACCGCATGTGCCGAGGAACGGGATGCCCTCCTCGCGCGCGGTGCGGATCGCCGACAGCACACCCGTCTCACTGTGGTACGGGCTGCCCGGCAGCACCCAGACCGCGTCGAACCCGCGCACCGCGTCGTCCGCCTCCGCGTCCTGCGAAGGGATCCAGTAGGCGTCGAGGACGAGCCGGTCGCGTTCGGCGAGAGCGTCCAGCAGGAGGGGCACGCGCGTGTGCGAGGCGACGTTGGGGGAGCGGTCCCCGACCAGGGCGAGCCTGGCCGTCCGAGCGGCGGTGTTCGTCATGGGCTCATCCTCGGCGCGGCCCGGAGTTCACGTCCAACGATGATTTCTGGATCGTCGATAAGCACATCTGATGCGGTGCGGAATGCTGTCCCGCATGGACCCGCACCTGCTGCGCACCTACGTCACCGTCGCCCGCCTCGCCTCGTTCTCCGAGGCCGCGCGCGAACTGGGCTACACCCAGTCGGCGGTGTCCCAGCACATCGCCGCGCTCGAACAGGACCTGGGCGCACCCCTGCTCACCCGTCGCCCCGTGGCGCCCACAGCAGCGGGTGAGCGACTCCTCGAACACGCGAGCCCGCTGCTGCTGCGCCTGGAGGCGGCCCGGGCGGACGTCGTACGGATGGCGGCCGCGCCCGACCACGGACTGACGCTCGCGACCGCGCCGACCGCGCTCGGACCCCGCGTCCTCGCAGCGCTCCCGGCCTCCGGCGTGACCCTGCGCGTACTGGCCCGCGACGAGGTCCCCGTGGCCGTCGCCACCGGCACCGCGGACCTCGGCCTCGTCGACGGCCTGGCCGCCCCCAGCGACCCGCTGCGGCTGCCCGACGTGGCCCCGCTGACCACGCACGGCGTGGGAGAGGAGCCGGTCTGCGTCCTGCTGCCCGCCACCCACCCGCTCGCCCGGCGCCCAGGCCTGCGCCTCGGCGACCTCGCCGACGCACGCTGGCTCGACGCCCCCGACACGGGCCTGCCGCTCACCCACCTCCGCGCCGCGAACGGCGGCCACGGCTTCCGGCCCGCCCTGCGCTACGACGGCACCGACATCCGCACCCTCATCGCCCTCGCGGCCGCCGGCCACGGCCTGACCCTGCTGCCGCACTCGGCGGCGACCGCAGTGCCCGGCACGGTCGCCGTCCCGGTGACGCAGCCTCGTGTCGTGCACCGGACGGAACTGGTGCACGCGGGGGCACTCGGCGCAGCGGCGGCGACGCTCGCGTCGGCGCTGGCCGAAGGGGCCTGAGCCAGGACGCCTATGGCTTCCCGTTCTTGACCACTGGTCAGTCTCACTCGTTCGTGGCTCGTTGTGCGCCGGTGCGCAGGGTAGTCACCAGCCGGAGGCGATCCGATGGAACAGACTGCGTTGCGACCCAAACCCATGCCTGGTCAGGGCCCAGGTGACGAGGCGGTGTCCGGTCCCGGCGCACGGCGTCCGCACGCCGCGCCCCGGCGTCGGGGCCGACGGCTCACCACCCTGTTGTGCGCCCTGCTGGCCGGGACGGTCCTGATCCTGACCGGGGTCGGCCTCGGCACCCTGGGAGCCACGGTGATCGGCATGAGCCGACTCGCCGAGCTGCAGAAGCGGGCCGGACCGGGTGCCCCCGGCGGCCCGGCCACCTCCGCGCACCCCGGCTCCTCGACCTCCTCGACCTCGCCGTCCTCGGCACCGAACTCCGCGCCGTCCCGAGCCGGCGTCCCCACCCTCGGCGTGGAGGCCGTGGACGCCGAGAAGACGGGCGCCGCCATCGTCGGCGTCCACGTCCCGGGACCGGGGTACACGGCCGGCCTGGTCCGGGGCGACGTACTCCTCGCGTTCGACCGGACCCGCATCGACTCGGCCGCCGACCTCGCACGAGCGGTCGCCGCGGCCCGTCCGGGCGACGAGGCCACCCTGAAGGTGCTCCATCGCGGCGGCGGCTACCAGCAGCTGACAGTGATCCCGGGCGTCGTCGTCTGAGCGCCCCGAAACGGCGCGCAAGTCTGTGAAAACCACTGGTCACGTTCCGCCGGCAGGGCCACGATGACCGCATGCCGACCACTCTCCTCGCCTTCCTGGGGGCCTGCACCCTCGTCGCCGCCTCGCCCGGACCGAGCACGGTACTGATCATCAAGCAGTCCCTGCACAGCAGACGCTCGGGCTTCCTGACCGTGCTGGGCAACGAGACCGGTGTCTTCATCTGGGGAGTGGTCGCGGCGTTCGGCCTGACCGCGCTGCTGACAGCCTCCGAGGTGGCGTACGACGTGATCCGCATCGTCGGCGCGGTCGTGCTCGTCGGCTTCGGCATCCAGGCCCTGCGACAGGCGCGCCGCGCCAAGGGCGCCGACGAGGGAGCGTGGGAGGCCACCGCCAGGAGCGGCTGGGCCTCCTACCGCGGCGGGCTGCTGCTCAACCTCGCCAACCCCAAGGCCGCCGTCTTCGCGATGTCCTTCCTGCCGCAGTTCGTACCCCAGGGCGCCCCGCACCTGCCGGCCACGGTCGGCCTCGCCGCGCTTTGGGCGGTCTACGAGGTCGGCTACTACGGCCTGTACGTCTGGTTCGTCGGCCGGCTGAAGTCCGTGCTGTCCCGCGCGGGCGTGCGCCGGCGCCTGGAACAGGTCTCCGGGGGCGTGCTGCTGCTCCTCGGCGTCCGCATGGCCCTGGAGGGCTGAGCCGTGCCGGAGCAGCCGCTCCAAAGACCCGCCGACCGGCTCGCGCCGCCCCTCGCGTGCGGGCAGGATGCTGCCCGTAGTCCTTTCACGCGCCCAGGGAGGCCCGGATGACCGGCACCGCACCCGCGCCCTTCACCGCCGACGACTACCGAGCCCGTATGGAGCGCGCCGCGCGGGCGGCCGCCGACGCGGGCCTGGCCGGGCTCCTGGTGGCACCCGGCCCGGACATGGTGTGGCTCACCGGCTACGCGCCCACCGCCGAGACCGAGCGGCTCACCCTGCTGGTCCTCGTCCCCGGCCGGGACCCCGTCCTCGTCGTCCCCGCCCTGGAGGCCCCGGACGCCGCGAAGGCCTCCGGCGCGCCCGGCCTGACCCTGCGCGACTGGACCGACGGCCAGGACCCCTACGCCGCCGGCGCGGCCCTCCTCGACACGAGCGGTCGCTTCGGCATCAGCGACAACACCTGGGCGATGCACCTGCTGGCCCTCCAGCGGACGCTGCCCGGCACCTCGTACGCCTCCCTCACCGACGCCCTGCCGATGCTGCGCGCCGTCAAGGACGCCGCCGAGCTGGAGCTGTTGGCGGCCGCGGGTGCGGCCGCCGACGCAACGTTCGAGGAGATCCGGAACGTTCCCTTCGGCGGCCGTCGCGAGTCCGAGGTGGCCGCCGACCTCGCCCACCTGCTGCGCCGCTTCGGCCACTCCCAGGTCGACTTCACGATCGTCGCCTCGGGCCCGAACGGCGCCAATCCGCACCATGAGGTCGGTGACCGTGTGATCGAACACGGCGACATGGTCGTGCTCGACTTCGGCGGCCTGAGGGACGGCTACGGCTCCGACACCTCCCGCACGGTCCACGTCGGCGAACCCACCGACGAGGAGCGCCGGATCCACGACCTGGTCCGCGCGGCCCAGGAGGCGGGGTTCCGCGCGGTCCGGCCCGGCGTCGCCTGCCAGGAGGTCGACCGGGCCGCCCGCGCGGTCATCGCGGACGCCGGGTACGGCGAGTACTTCATCCACCGCACCGGGCACGGCATCGGCGTCACCACCCACGAGCCGCCGTACATGATCGAGGGCGAGGAGCAGCCGCTCGTGCCCGGCATGTGCTTCTCGGTGGAGCCCGGCGTCTATCTGCCCGGCCGCTTCGGAGTGCGCATCGAGGACATCGTGACGGTCACCGAGGACGGCGGCCGGCGCCTCAACGACACGACCCGAGAGCTGGTCATAGTCGGCTGACCGGGCGACCGACCCCGGAGCAAGGAGCCCCCGTAGACCCCCGAGCGACGACGGCGCGACCATGACCCAGGCACCGACACCCACCGCGGACACCGTCCGCCGACTGGTCCGTTCCCTGCTCAAGGACGGCGTGGACGACTCGGCAGGACCCGAGGTCCGGCCCGTCTCCCCGGGCGCCGAACCCGCCACCTGGTGGGTCGGCACCCGCCATGTGCTGCGCCTCGCCACCGACCGCGAGACGGCCGTCCGCCGGCGCCGCGAACTGCGCCTGCGCGACCTCGTCAGGCCGCACGTCCCCGTCGCGGTGCCCACGAGCGTCGCGTACGGCGAGTGGGCGCCCGGGCTGACGTACACCCTGGACACCAAGGTCCCCGGCGGGTCGGGCGCGGAGCACGACGTCTCCGCGGTCGGGGAGGCCGACCTGGCCGGGCTGCTCACGGGGCTGCGCGAGGTCCCGGTACGGCAGGCCGAGACGCTCGGCGTGCCACGCACCGCACCGCGCTCGCTGGAGGCGCTGCGCCGGACCGCCGAAAGCGCCGCCGCGCGCCTGGCCGACGCCGACGAGTTCGACGCCACGCGGCTGCGCCAGCTCGCCCACCAGGCCGCCGTCCAGCTCGCAGCCCAGCCCGGCACCGCCGTCCTCGTCCACCACGCCCTCACCGGCGACCACCTGGTCGTCAGCGCCGACGGACGGGTGCGCGGAGTCCTCGGCTGGGCCGACAGCGTCCTCGGTGACCCGGCCGAGGACATCGCCGGACTCGCCCGCGCCGTCGGCTCCCCGGCCGCCGTCCGCGCCGCCACCCTCGCCGGCTACGGCGCCCGCCCCTGCCTGCGCGGCCTGTGGCTCGCCCGCTGCGACGCGGTGATCAACCTCGCGGCCCGCCTCGACGGCAAGGGCGAGACGTCCCTCCCGCTACTCAGGGCGCAGTTGCACGTGGCCTGGGAGGCGATCCTGCTGGAGCGGGTGACGGAGCTCAGAGAGGACGACGACGGGGACGACGAGCCCTAGGCCCCGACGCCGCTCACCCCTGCAACAGCACCACAGCCGACTCCCCGGGCACGTGCAGCACACCGTCCGCGCCCGGCGCCTCCACCGGCTCCCACGCCGCCAGTACGTCCGCCTTGCGCGGTCCCAGTGGGATCGCCGCCGGTTCCTTGGCGAGGTTGACGGCCACACGTACGTCGCCGCGGCGGAAGGCGAGCCAGCGCTCCTGCTCGTCGTAGGCCACTCGGGTGTCGGCGAGGTCGGGATCCGTCAGGTCCGGCTGCTCGTGGCGCAGGGCGATGAGGCGGCGGTACCAGGCCAGCACGCGCGCGTGGGGCTCGCTGCCGAGCTCGGACCAGTCGAGGCAGGAGCGCTCCCGGGTCGCCGGGTCCTGCGGATCGGGCACGTCCTCCTCGGCCCAGCCGTGCGCCGCGAACTCCCGCCGCCTGCCCCGCCGTACGGCGTCGGCGAGCTCCGGATCGGTGTGGTCGGTGAAGAACTGCCAGGGCGTGCTCGCCGCCCACTCCTCGCCCATGAACAGCATCGGCGTGAACGGCGCGGTCAGCGTGAGCGTGGCCGCGCAGGCCAGCAGGCCGGGGGAAAGGGTCGCCGCGAGCCGGTCGCCCTGGGCCCGGTTGCCGACCTGGTCGTGGGTCTGGCCGTAGCCGAGGAGGCGGTGCGCCGCCACGCGTGTACGGTCCAGGGGGCGCCCGTGGCGGCGGCCCCGGAAGCTGGAATACGTGCCGTCGTGGAAGTAGCCGCCGGTGAGGGTCTTGGCGAGGCCCGCCATGGGGGCGTGCGCGAAGTCGGCGTAGTAGCCCTGGGACTCGCCGGTCAGCGCGGTGTGCAGGGTGTGGTGGAAGTCGTCGTTCCACTGCGCGTGCAGACCGAGGCCGCCCTCCTCGCGCGCGGTGATGAGCCGGGGATCGTTCAGATCCGACTCGGCGATCAGGGACAACGGCCGGCCCAGGTCGGCCGAGAGCGCGTCGACGGCCGTCGACAGCTCCTCCAGGAAGTGGCACGCGCGCGTGTCCTTCAACGCGTGCACGGCGTCCAGCCGCAGCCCGTCGATCCGGTAGTCCCGCAGCCAGGCCAGTGAGCTCCCCACGAGATAGTCGCGCACCTCGTCCGAGCCGGGCGCGTCCAGGTTGACGGCGGCGCCCCAGGGCGTCTGATGCGTGTCCGTGAGGTAGGGGCCGAAGACGGGCAAATAGTTCCCGGACGGTCCGAAGTGGTTGTGCACCACGTCGAGGACCACGCCCAGGCCCAGTTCGTGCGCCCGGTCGACAAAGCGCTTCAGCGCCTCGGGCCCGCCGTACGGCTCGTGCACGGCCCACAGGGAGACGCCCTCGTATCCCCAGCCGTGCCGCCCCGGGAAGGGGCTCACCGGCATCAACTCGACGTGGGTGACGCCCAGTTCGACGAGATGCCCGAGCCGCTCGGCCGCCGCGTCCAGCGTGCCCTTGCGCGTGTACGTGCCGACGTGCAGCTCGTACAGCACGGCCCCGGGCAGCGGCCTGCCCGCCCACTCCGTATGCCACGCGTGGCCCGCGTGGTCGACGACCGCGCTCAGCCCGTCCGGGCCGTCCGGTTGGCGGCGCGAGCGCGGATCGGGCAGTACGGGGCCGTCGTCGAGCGCGAAGCCGTACCGCGTCCCGTCCCTCGCCTCCGCCTCCCCCCACCACCATCCCGCGCGATCGGGATCGCGCTCCAACGCGCGCGTGGCGCCCTCGCAATGGAGCGTCACACGGTCGGCCTGCGGTGCCCACACCTCGAACTGCACGGACGGTTCCCCTTCGTCTGCTCACCGTGATGTAGCCCGTCCATGGTGCTTCAAACGAGATCAATCCGCTTTTGAATCTTCCCTTTTGCGGCGGGTGTCGCCGAGGGATCCGCCGATCACGTGCGCGTGGTGGCCATCGCGCCGTTTTCTGGACACCCGGGAGCCACTGACCGACAATCAGCACCGTGACGTCGTCCTTCGAGTTCAACACGTACCCCGCGCGGCTGTCCGACGCGGAGCGCGACAAGGCGCTGAAGGTGCTGCGTGAGGGCGTCGCCATGGGCCGGCTGTCGCACGACACGTTCGTACGCCGCATGGAACTCGCCCTGGCGGCCCAGCGCTCGGACGAGCTCGCCGTGCTCACCGCCGACCTGCCCTCCGAGAGCCGTCTGTCGCGCGTGGTGTTCGGCACCGTCGAGGCGATCTCCGGCTTCACCGTACGGCTGCGCAGGGCCTGGCAGGCCGAGCGGCTGCCCAAGCTGCTGCTGCCCAACCCCGCGTCCGGTCATCCGCTCCGGATAGGCCGGGACCCCGCCAACGGGCTGCGGCTGACCCACGAGACGGTGTCCCGGGTGCACGCCGAGCTCAGTCAGCAGGGCGGCATCTGGGTCCTGCGTGACCTCGGCTCCACCAACGGCACCACCGTGAACGGCCGACGCGTGATCGGCGCCGTCGTGGTCCGCGAGGGCGATCAGGTCGGCTTCGGCCGGATGTCGTTCCGCCTCGCCGTGACCTGAGCGGAACCACGGCTTCGGGCCCGGCCACGACCCGAAACGTCGACGTAAGTCCCTTTGCCTTTCACGGTGTTGACGTAGTCGACAACTCGTGACTGACTGTGCGTACACCATGCACACCAGGTGAATCGACGGCACCACATTTGTGGAGGTGTGCCCTGCCGCCACTCCTCCGCTACCCGACCGTCGACGAGCTCGGCGCCCGGGCGGCCGCACTTGTCGCCCGCCGCCCCCGTGACACCCGGTTGCGCCGTGTGGGGACCTCCCGCGCGGGCACGCCGCTGTGGCTGCTGTCCGTGGGCCACGGCAGCCGCCAGGCCCTCGTCGTGGCCGGCCCGCACGCCAATGAGCCGGTGGGCGGCGGCACCGTGCTGCGGCTGGCCGAACGGGTGCTCGCCGACCCCCGCCTGCACGAGGGCGCCGACGCCACCTGGAACTTCCTGCTGTGCCTGGACCCCGACGGCCTGCGCCGCAACGAGGGCTGGCTGCGCGGCCCGTACGCCCTCGGCGGCTACTTCCGGCACTTCTTCCGGCCGGGCTTCCTGGAACAGCCCGAATGGCTGCCCGACGGCGCGGACGCCGCCACCCTGCCCGAGACCCGCGCCCTGCTCGACCTCCAGGACGAACTGCGGCCCTTCCTGCAGTGCTCCCTGCACGGCGTCGACGTCGGCGGCGGCTTCGTCGAGCTGACCCACGACCTGCCCGGCCTCGCCCAGCGCGTCGCGCACTCGGCCGCCCGCCTCGGCATCCCGCGCGAACTCGGCCCCTACGACACCCTGTACTGGCCGGAGCTGGGCCCCGCCGTCTACCGGATCCCGAGGCCCCGCCGGGGCAACCTGGCCGCCGCCATCACCGAGGCGGCCGTGGAGTCGACCTGGTTCCATCCGCACCGGCACGGCACGGTCACGGCCGTGGTCGAGGCTCCGATGTGGGGTGTGGCGGCGGTGGAGGACGGTGCGCCGCCCGCAGATGAGGAAACGGTCCTGCGGATGGTGAGCCACACGCTCCGCCATGACACCGGCGTCCTGCAACGGCTGCTGGACCGTCTGCGACCGCATCTCCCGGCCGGGCCGGAGACGGCCCGGCTGCTCGCCCCGGTCGACGACTATTTACTGGTCTGCCCCGGGCTGGCCGACACCTGGGACCCCGACATCGAGGACCCCGTCGGCGTGCACGCCCTGCCCCCGCTCAGCACCGCCCACCTGGCGGCCCTGCGCATCGCCGGGCGGCGTCTCGCCCTGCGGACCGCCGGGCTGCTGCACCAGCTCGTGACGGGTGCCGGGCGCGATCCGGCGGGCGCGCTGCCGGAGCTGGACCGGCTCATCGACGAGTGGTGCGACGACTACCGGGACGGCTGCGGGGCGCACTGGATACCGGTCGCCCGCCAGGTGGAGTACCAGGCGCGCGTGGTGCTCGCCGCGTTCGAACTCGCCGGGCGGCACGCGCCCGCGTGCTCCCGTTCGGGTGAGGCGGGGTGGAATGCCGGGGCGGCCGTGCCGATACACCGGGAATGACGCGAAGCATCTCAGCGGTACGAGGCGGCCTGCTCGTCGCAGCCGCCGCCCTCGCCCTCGGCGCGACCACGCCGCCGGCGACGGCTCAGGACTCCGACTCCGGCAACTGGCTCTTCGTCACGGTCACCCGCGGCGAAGGCCGCCACGGTGAGACGCCCGGCAACCTGCTGCTGTGCGACCCGCCGCGGGGCCACGCGCGGGCGGCCGAGGCCTGCAAGGACCTCGACCGGGTGGGCGGCGACATCAGCCGGCTGAGGCAGAAGGACGCCTTCTGCCCGATGATCTACGCGCCGGTGACCGCCCACGCGCGCGGGGAGTGGAACGGGCACCCGGTCGACTACCGGGAGACGTTCTCGAACGGGTGCGGGCTCGCGGCGCAGACAGGAGCGGTGTTCGCGGTGGACCGCTGACGCCGTACGGCACCGGGCCCTGGGCACGGATCCGGGGCACCGGGGCTGCACGCGCGTGTGCGGCGGTTCGGTTCAGGCCGCTCGCCCGCGTGCGTGCAGCGCCGCCGCGACGACCGTGCGGGACTGGTGCTCGACCTGGTTCTCCAGGGGCACCCAGCGCGCGCGGAAACGTTCCGCGAACGCGTCGCTCCAGGTCGCCACCAGATGTTCCAGGCGCGCTGCCCCACGGTCGTCGGTCTCCTGCAGAACCCGCAGCAGCATGGCCGCCGACCGCAGCGGCAGCCGGCGCCCGAAGGCGTCCACGCTTCCGACGTACGCCATGGTGTCGCCGGCGGGCGGCGTGTGCGTCCAGTCGGCGGCCAGACCCGGGGTCAGCTCCAGCGCCCACTTCGCGGCCCGCAACAGGGGCCCGTCGACGCCGTCCAGCCGGGGCAGCGCCTCGGCCAGCACACGCTCCACCTCCAGCGCGTCCCGCCGCAGCCGGGCCCCCAGCCGCCGCATCGCCCCGGCCGGATCCGGATGCGGAGCCGGGTCGTCCACCAGGTCGCTCGCCCACATCGGCACCTCGACGACCGCGGTGAGCCCGCCGTACCGGTG
Organism: Streptomyces sp. NBC_01092; assembly: GCF_045039535.1. Taxonomy (NCBI): domain Bacteria; kingdom Bacillati; phylum Actinomycetota; class Actinomycetes; order Kitasatosporales; family Streptomycetaceae; genus Streptomyces; species Streptomyces sp. NBC_01092. The sequence continues at coordinate 8,207,095 of NZ_CP108659.1, forward strand.
CACGTGGTACCAGGTGCTGCTGCGTGCGTCGTCCGGCATGCTCGGATACGCCGCGCCCGCGCCCGGCGCCGGCATCACATGCACCCCGGGCCCGGCCGCGGGCCAGCCCGCCGCGTCCGAGGCGCCGGTCTCCACGGGGATGTGCAGCTCCGCCGCGGACTTCGCGAACGGCTCCGCGAGTCCGGGTACGTCCTTCGTCAACTGCACCCAGCTGCCGCCCAGGTCCGTGCCGTGCAGGGTCACCTGGAGGTAGGGGCGCAGCTCGTCGATGACCCGGGTCAGCGCGCGCGTCTCGGGCGGCAGCCGGTCCGGCGGCAGCGCGGCGGGTGCCCACTCCGGCTGCTCCGGGGCCGCGGGCCGGAAGAAGCCGAGGTGGTAGTCGAACAGGGAGCGGGGGGCCGGGGTGATGTGCAGGCTCGCCCCGTCGGGATCCGCGCACAGCAGGAAGTGCCAGGAGATGTCGGCCCGCAACTCGCGCTCGCGCAGCACCCGTTCCGCGACGGCGAGGAGGGTGGGCCCGCCCGTGGGCTCGTTGGAGTGCGCTCCCGCGACCACCAGGACGGCACGCCGGGCATGGCCGATGGACAGCAGGTGAAGGGGTCTGCCCGCCCGGGAGGCCCCCACCTGTCTCAGTGTGCACAGCGCGGGTCGGTGGGCGGCCAGTGCGCGGGCGGACAGCACCAGTTCGGCAAGGGTGGGGTAGCGCAGCTCCGGCAGGAGACTCACCCCCGTCACTTCCGCCCGGCTTCGCAATCCGCAGTACCCCATGGTCTGGTTTATGTGTCAAGGAGTTGACGGGGGAGCCTCCCGGGGGCGCCCAGATGCATTCACCGCTCAAAGATCGCGGCGGTTGACGTCAGCGGGCCTGCCGGGTCCGTCCGTGCGGGGCAGCGCACCGCGTTCGCCTGCCCTTTTGGGCGCGGGGAGCACGGCGTGAAGGGCGCCCCCGCCGCTCGTCGCCACACGCCGGGCGCCGCACCCGAACTCCCGGAGCGTACGCGGGCCCGAGCCGGTCGCCAGGACGATCCCACGGCGTGCGAGAAACCCGTACACGCCCAGAGCGCGCGGTGGCGGTCAGGTCGCGCCCGACGCAACGCCCACACCTCCCCCCGTCTCCTGCCCGCCCACCCGCTCCAGCAACACCACCGGCAGCGGCTCGAAGAGCTCCTCCACGCGCGCGTGCCCCGTGAACTCCCGCTCCGGAGCCAGCACATCGGCCCACCGCCCCGGCGGCAGCGGCAGCAGCGTCTCGCGCCAGCCCCCCGACCGCGTCAGGCGCAGCGACAGCCGCGTCACCGCGGTGAGCACCTCCCCGGACCGCACGAAGGCCACACAGTGGGCGGCCGCCGGTCCCTCGGCGGTGAGTGGCGCGTACGTCGCCGAGTCACCGAACACCTCGGGGCGCCGCGAGCGCAGCCGCAGCGCCGCCGCCGTCATCGCGCCCTTCACACCCGGGTCCTCGGGCGGGAAGCGCACGGCCCGGCGGTTGTCCGGGTCGACCAGAGCCCGGTACTCGCCCTCCGTGCCCTGATAGAGGTCCGGGACGCCCGGCATCGTGAGCTGGGTCAGTGCCATGCCCAGCATGTTCGACCGGATGTGCGGCTCCAGAGCGCCGCGGAAGGCCGCCACGCGCTCGCCCGGCGTCCCGCACGGCCCCGCGGCGACGAAGGCCGCCACCGCCTCCTCGTACGGCGGCTCCTGCTCCGTCCAGCTGGTGAACAGCCCGGCCTCACGCACATGCTTCAGCAGCGCCCCCTGAACGCGCTCCACGTCCGCCTCGCCCAGCCCGAACACCGTCTGCCAGGCGGCCCACGCCACCTGCGCGTCCGGTACGCCCTCGCCGTCGAGGGTCACCTCGGTCAGGACGTCCGCCCAGCGCTCCGGGCACTCGGTGAGCACGGCCAGCGCGGCCCGTACGTCGGCACTGCGCTTGGTGTCGTGCGTCGACATGACCGTCCCGGTCGCCGGCCAGTCGCGCTGCACGCGCGCGCAGTAGTCGTGGAACACCTCGGGCGCGGCGGCGGGGCTCCCCGGGTTCCCGCCCACCTCGGTCGCCGACAGCAGCGGCACATAGCGGTAGAACGCCGTGTCCTCCACGGACTTGGCCCGCAGCGCCGACGCCGTCTGGGCGAACCGCGTCCGGAACTCCAGGTGGTCCGGCCCGTCCCCGGCCCGCCCGAGCACCAGCTCGCGCACGACATCGACCGCGCCGGCCTCCTCCGGCACGACGAACGCGAGCCGGGCCTCGGCCGCGGCCCCCTCGGTGACCACCTGGGCCGCGTCACCTGAGGCGTAGGGCCGGTAGACCTCCAGCCGGACGAGGAGTTCCTGCAGCGCGGTCCGCAGCGCCCAGGGCGCCCGGTCGCGCAGCGCGGGCTCCGGGGACGTGGCGCACACCCGGCTCGCCGCGCGGGTCAGCCGGTCGACCTCCGCGGCCAGCTCGTGCGTGAGCACCTTGTACGCCGCCCGCCGCACCGTCGCCTCCCAGTCGCCGCCCCGGTCCGTCTGCGGGGCCGTGAACCGCCGGTACAGACCGAGGAGTTCGCCGAACCCCGCCGGGTCGGTGAAGAGGCCGTCGACGTGCCGCAGGGCGTCGTAGCCGGTGGTGCCCGCGACCGGCCAGGAGGCGGGCAGGTGTTCCCCGTCGGACAGGATCTTCTCCACGACCGTCCAGCGCCCGCCGGTCGCCTCGTTCAGGCGTCGAAGGTACCCGTCGGGGTCGGCGAGGCCGTCGGGATGGTCGATGCGCAGGCCGTCGATCACGCCCTCGTGCAGCAGCTGGAGGACCTTCGCGTGCGTGGCCTCGAACACCTCCGGGTCCTCGACCCGCACCCCGATCAGCTCCGAAATGCTGAAGAACCGCCGGTAGTTGAGCTCGGTACGGGCCAGCCGCCACCACGCCGGGCGGTACCACTGCGCGTCCAGCAGCTGGGGCAGCGGCAGTTCCCCGGTGCCCTCGCGCAGCGGGAAGACCTGGTCGTAGTAGCGCAGGACGTCGCCGTCCACCTCCAGCCGGCCGAGTTCCTCGCCGAGCGGGTGCCCCAGCACCGGCAGCAGCACCTGGCCGCCCTGCGCCTCCCAGTCGATGTCGAACCAGCGCGCGTACGGCGAATCGGGGCCCTCGCGCAGCACCTCCCACAGGGCGCGGTTGTGGCGCGGGGCCATGGCCATGTGGTTCGGCACCAGGTCCACCACCAGACCCAGACCGTGCTCCCGCGCGGTGCGCGCCAGCGCGCGCAGCCCCTCCTCGCCGCCGAGTTCCTCGCGTACGCGCGCGTGGTCCACGACGTCGTAGCCGTGCGCCGATCCCGGGACCGCCTCCAGGACGGGGGACAGATGCAGATGCGAGACGCCGAGCGAGGCCAGGTACGGCACGGCCGCCGCCGCGGCCCCGAACGGGAACGCGGGCTGGAGCTGCAACCGGTAGGTGGCCGTCGGCACCGTCGGGTCAGGTCGCTCAGGTGTCATGGAAACCTACGTACCCGCCCCGCGGCCCTTCGTGTCATCGTCCCCTCCACGTGGGCCCACGCGCGTACCTAGGGCCTGTCCGGCGGATCATGCCGGCGTCGCGGGGCCTGGCACGCCCATCTGCGGCGTTGTCGTCGGTTGCCGACTCCCCCACTCTCGACTCCGCTCGAGCGGGGGGACCCCCATCGCGTCGACGCCCTCCTCCGCCTTGCAGCTGGACGCACCAGGCCCCGCTCACCTGCGCTGATGAGATGCCGTTCCTTGCAGCCGGCCTGATCCGCCGGACAGGCCCTAGCGTCGGAGCGACGAGGAAGAGGGGGACCGTGGGACGACGCGGGGCGTTCGGGAGCTATCGCGAGGTGATCGGCCTGACCGGGCCGCTGCTGCCGGTCGTGTCGTTCCTGGCGCGGCTGCCGACCGCCACGATCCAGTTCGGCAGCGTGCTGCTGGTCGCGCGGACCAGCGGCTCCCTGGCCGCGGCGGGGCTGACCGGCGGCGCGCTCGCCCTCGGGCAGGTGGCCTGCGGCCCGTTGGCGGGCCGGCTCGCCGACCGGCATGGACAGCGTCCGGTCGTGCTCGTCTTCTCCCTCGCCAACGCCCTCGCGATCGCCGGGTTGGTCGCCGGGGCGCTTGCCGGGCTGCACATGGGTGTTCTGGCCGCGCTCGGGGCCTGCGCCGGGGCCACGGTGCCGCAGATCGGCCCGCTGGCCCGCGCCCGGCTGGTCGCGCTCGCCCGCCGGGCCGGGGCGCGCGATGCCACGGTGGGTGCCGCGCTGTCCTTCGAGAGCACTCTCGACGAGATCTCCTTCGTCCTGGGTCCGGCCCTGGTGGGCCTGGCGGCGGTAGTGGCACATCCGGGCTACGCGCTGGGCGGTGCGGCGGTGCTGGTCGCCTTGTGCGGAACCGGCTTCGCGCTGCATCGGACGGCGACAGCGACACATCGGCCGCCGCCGGCGGCACACAGCGCTCCCGCCCCGCACCGCACAGCACCCCGCATCCCCCGCGCCGTCCACCCCCTCCTGGCCGCCCTCGCCCTCCAAGGCGCCATGTTCGGGGCCTGCCAGGCCGGCATCACCGCCCTCACCGAGCGACTCGGCCGGCCGGACCAGGCAGGGCTCGTGTACGCCGCCATGGGGGTGATGAGCGCTGTCGCCGGGCTCTCCATGGCTGCCGTGCCCGCCCGCATCGGGACGACCGCACGCTGGCGCGCGGCCACGGCGGCCGCCTGCGCGCTGTCCCTGCCCCTGCTGTGGACCGACGCTCTGCCCGCCCTCTACGCCACCGTCACCGTCCTCGGCGTCGCCTACGCCCCGCACCTCATCACGGTCTTCGGGATCACCGAGCGGGTGGTGCCGCCCGCGCGGCTCGCCGAGGCGATGGCGTTCGCGACGAGCGCGCTGGTCGGCGGGCAGGCTCTCGCGGTCGCAGGCACCGGCCGCCTCGCCGAGTCGTACGGCCCCACGGCGGCCTTCGGGGCGGCGAGCCTCGCCGCGGCGCTCGCCTGCCTGATCGCGCTGACGGCGCACCCGGGGTCGTACGCCGGACGCCCCGCCGAAAGCCACGACCACGCGCGTGTGCCCGATGAGCGGCCGAGCACACCGTCCTAGACCGGCCGCTGCAACACCGCCATGCTGCGGTCCACCAACGTCAGCCGGTCCCCGGCCTGCACCTTCGCTCCCGTCCCGGGCGGCACCCCGTCCGTGCGGGCGGTGTCGACGACCACCTGCCACTGACGGCCGTGATTGACCGGCACGACGAAGTCGAGGGTCTTCGGGGAAGCGTTGAACATCAGCAGGAACGAGTCGTCGGCGATGCGCTCCCCGCGCGCGCCCGGCTCCGAGATCGCGTTGCCGTTGAGGAACACCGTCAGCGCCGACGCCTGCGCCCGGTCCCAGTCCCGCTGGGTCATCTCGTCGCCCTGCGGGGTGAACCAGGCGATGTCCGACAGGTCGTCGTGCGTGCCCTCCACGGGCCGCCCGTGGAAGAAGCGCCGCCTGCGGAAGACCGGATGGTCCCGCCGAAGCCACACCATCGCGCGCGTGAAGGCGAGCAGCTCACGAGGCAGCCCCTCCTCGGCCGCCTCGCCGTCCTGCCCGGCGGAGCCGTCCTGCGGCCACCGCACCCACGCCAGCTCGCTGTCCTGGCAGTACGCGTTGTTGTTGCCGCGCTGTGTGCGTGCGAACTCGTCGCCGTGGCTGATCATCGGCACGCCCTGGGACAGCATCAGGGTCGCGACGAAGTTGCGCATCTGGCGGGCGCGCAGCTCCAGGACCCCCCGGTCGTCGGTCTCGCCCTCCGCCCCGCAGTTCCAGGAGCGGTTGTGGCTCTCGCCGTCGCGGTTGTCCTCGCCGTTGGCATGGTTGTGCTTGTCGTTGTACGCGACGAGGTCGTGCAGCGTGAACCCGTCGTGGCAGGTCACGAAGTTGATGGAGGCCAGCGGGCGCCGCCCGTCGTCCTGGTACAGGTCGGACGAGCCGGTCAGCCGGGACGCGAACTCCGCCACCGCGCGCGGCTCACCGCGCCACAGATCCCGTACGGTGTCGCGGTACTTGCCGTTCCACTCGGTCCACAGCGGCGGGAAGTTGCCCACCTGGTAGCCGCCCTCGCCCACGTCCCACGGCTCGGCGATCAGCTTCACCTGGGAGACCACCGGGTCCTGCTGCACCAGGTCGAAGAACGACGACAGCCGGTCCACCTCGTGGAACTGGCGGGCCAGGGTCGCCGCGAGGTCGAAGCGGAAGCCGTCGACGTGCATCTCGGTGACCCAGTAGCGCAGCGAGTCCATGATCAGCTGGAGCACGTGCGGGGACCGCATGAGCAGCGAGTTCCCGGTCCCGGTGGTGTCCATGTAGTAGCGAGGGTCGTCGGTGAGGCGGTAGTACTGCGGGTTGTCCAGGCCCCGGAAGGACAGCGTGGGGCCCAGATGGTTGCCCTCGGCGGTGTGGTTGTAGACCACGTCGAGGATGACCTCGATGCCGGCCTCGTGCAGCGCCCGCACCGCCGACTTGAACTCCAGGACCTGCTGGCCGCGGTCGCCCCAGGAGGCGTACGCGTTGTGCGGGGCGAAGAAGCCGATCGTGTTGTAGCCCCAGTAGTTGTTCAGGCCCATGTCGACCAGGCGGTGGTCGTTCACGAACTGGTGGACCGGCATCAGCTCCAGCGCCGTCACGCCCAGCTCGGTGAGGTGCTCGATGACCGCCGGGTGCGCGAGGGCGGCATAGGTGCCGCGCAGCTCCTCGGGCAGCCCCGGGTGGCGCATCGTGAGGCCCTTCACATGGGCCTCGTAGATCACCGTGTGGTGGTACTCGGTGCGCGGGCGTCGGTCGTCGCCCCAGTCGAAGTACGGGTTGACCACGACCGACGACATCGTGTGCGGGGCGGAGTCGAGGTCGTTGCGCCGGCCCGGTTCGTCGAAGTGGTAGCCGTACACCTCCTCGCCCCAGCTGATCGCGCCGCTGATCGCCTTGGCGTACGGATCGAGCAGCAGCTTCGCCGAATTGCAGCGCAGACCCCGCTCCGGGGCGTACGGGCCGTGCGCCCGAAAGCCGTACCGCTGTCCTGGCATGACGCCCGGCACATACGCGTGCCGCACGAAGGCGTCGCTCTCCCGCAGTTCCACCGCCGTCTCCGAGCCGTCGTCGTGCAGCAGACACAGCTCTACTCGGTCCGCGGCCTCCGAGAAGACCGCGAAATTGGTGCCGGCGCCGTCGTAGGTGGCACCGAGTGGATATGCCTCTCCAGGCCAGACCTGCATGGACACGACTCTTTCAGCTGGAGCGCGCCGCCGGGGCGCCTTGGCGTCGAGTCTCCCCGAAAGTGATGGAACCACCTATGACTTGGCTCCCTCTTACCGGGCGACCAGTGCAGACGCGGGTATGCCAGTAGGGGCGTACCGGTGGGGCCGACACGTACTCCCGGGGACGTACGGGGAGTAGGGGGAAGATGTGCGCAAGATAGTGCACCGCCATCTGGGCAAAGTGGTGGCGGGTGCGGCCATAGCGGTGGCCGGAACGGCCGTGATGGTCGGAATCACTCTGCCGGGCACGGCGGGGGCCGACGAAACGGGGGGGACCAACAGCGGCCAGGCCGCTGAGCAGGCGGCCCAGGGGCAGGGGGCCGGGGCGGTGCAGCCGGGCGTCGTCGAGCAGGCCCCGAACGAGGGTGACAAGGGCACGGGCAACGACCCGCTGACCGATGACGAGATGGACCGGGCCGCGGAGCTCGCGGCGAGCCCTCAGATGCGCACCGCCGCCGAGGACGTCGACGGCGACCGTGGCCCGCAGCGCCTCGGAGTCGACCTCGCCGAGCCGGACGTCGACGAGCTGAACGACCCGAGCGCCCCGCGCCGGGCCGAGGTGACGTTCTACGACTACAAGGCCGACGCGCTCGTCACCAGGACCGTCAATCTCGACACCGGCAAGGTCGAGGAGACCACCACCGAGCACGGCGTGCAGCCGCCTCTGGGCCGCGCCGAGTACGCCGAGGCGGCGAAGATCCTCATCGCCGACCCGCTGGGCGCGGGCATGAAGGCGGACTTCAAGGACGCCACCGACAAGGAGCTCACCTCCCCGGACCAGCTGCTGCTCAACGGCGCTGTGTACCGGGCCACTCCGGGCGCCCAGCCCGCCGTACTCGACAAGTGCGGCGAACACCGGTGTGTGCGGCTGTTCCCGAAGGTCAAGAACGGGCCCTGGATCGACGCCCGCTCCTTCGTGATCGACCTGAGCGCCCGCAAGGTCGCCAAGCTCGACATCGGCTGAGCCGCCCTCGGTTCGCTTTTCCAACCCGCACTTCCCGTAACTGCACCTCACGTACTTGCACCTCCTGTAAGGGAGTCACTTCTTCATGCGCGTGAACAGAATCAGCCGTGCCCGCAGGGGCGCCGCCGTCGGGCTTTCCCTGGCCGCGCTGGCCGCCGGCGCGACGACCGGCGCCGGGCCCGCCTCCGCCCAGCCGAAGAACGCCCCCGCGCCCGCCGCCGACTGCAGCGCCGCCTACCGCATCGAGCAGAAGCTCACCGGCGGCACGACGTGGCGGATGTGCTGGCGCTACGACGGCAAGGCCGGGCTCGTCCTGGAGAACATCTCCTACCAGCCCAAGGGCGAGCCCAAGCCGATCAAGGTCCTCAACAGCGCCCGGCTCGGCCAGATCCACGTCCCCTACGACGACGGCAGCGTCGAGTACGACGACCTGACGGGCTTCGGCTTCGCCCAGGGCCTGATGAACCTCGACCCCGGTGAGTGCCCCGGCGGCACCATCAAGACCGTCAAGGTCCCCGAGGCCTGGCAGGACCCGAACGTCAAGGGCCTGTGCACCACGACCCGCGCGCGGGGACACGCCTACCGCATGCAGGGCGACAGCGCGACCAAGGTCTACCAGGCCCAGAGCAAGGACCTGCTCGTCTACACGGTCAACCAGGTCGGCTGGTACGAGTACATGACCGAGTGGCGCTTCCAGGACGACGGCACGGTCACCATGAACGTCGGCGCGACCGGCAGCCTGTCGTACGAGGACTACGACGCCGGCGACGGCCGCGGCTGGCCCATCGGCAAGGGCGACCGGGCCAAGGCCACCAGCCACAGCCACAACGTCTTCTGGCGGCTCGACTTCGGCCTGGACGGCTCCACCAAGAACCGTGTCGAGCAGTACGACTCGACGGTGACCGCGCCCGCCGCCGGTGACCGCGCCCCGAAGACCAAGACCACCGTCACCAAGGTCGGCAAGGAGCTCGCGGGCGACGCCAAGGCCTACCGCTGGTGGCGCATGGTCAGCGCGACCGGCAAGAACAAGGACGGCCACGCGCGCTCGTACGAGATCGTCCCCGGCGTCACCACCAAGTACCCGGGCCGCAGCTTCACCAAGCACGACATGTACTTCACCGAGTACGACAAGTGCGAGAAGTTCGCCACCAACAACCCCGGTTGCGGCAACGGCCACCCCAAGAACGTCGACAAGTGGGTCGGCGGCCAGAGCCTCACGCACCCGATCGCCTGGATGAACGTGGGCTTCCACCACATCGCCCGGGACGAGGACCAGCAGCCCATGCCGGTCCACTGGCAGGGGTTCTCCATCGTCCCGCGTGACGTGACGGCTATGAATCCGCTCACTCCGAGCGAGCTCGCCTGGCAGAACGGGCACTGGCAGCCTCGCAGTTGAGAAACGACCCTGCCATCCGGCTGCACCGCCGACCGCTCCCGGAGTACTCTTCCTTGATCGTTGAGACGGGGAGTGCTCGGGGGAGCGGAAGGCGGTGCGCGGGTGGGCTCGGGAGGGCTGGAGTTGCCCCCTGGTGACGAGGGTCACAAGGGGAACTCCACTGAGGTCCCACCCGGCACGGTGTCCCTGGCCCGGCCGATGGAGACCAGTTCCATCGGCCCGGAGCTGGACTGGGACACCGACGCCTGGCGCGAGGTGCGTACGCGCGCCAGGCGAGCGGGTCGGGCCTACATCTGGCTGAACCTCGTCGAGCAGCGGCTGCGCGCGGTCGTGGCCGCTGTGCTGCGTCCCATCTACGAACCCGTCCACGGCGACGACTGGGTCGTCGCGGCCGCCGGACCGGCCGGCCAGGAGTGGGTGCAGCGCGCGGTCGCCGTACGCGAGGTCAGCCGCCGCAAGGGCTATCTGCTGGACCCCGCCGACGACAACGTCCTCAGCTTCCTGACGCTGCCGCAGCTGCGTGAGCTGATGGTGCAGCACTGGCCGTGCTTCGAGCCGTACGTCGACGACCGCCGGGACGTCGAACTCGCCCTGGACGAGCTCGAGGTGACCCGCAACGTCGTCTCCCGCAACCGTGCCCTGTCCGAGGCGGTCCTCAACCAGGCCGAGCGCGCCTCGGCCCGGCTGCTGGAGGTTCTCGGCCAGAGCGGCGACGTGCCCTCGGCCCGCCGGCTGCCCATCGACGCGGTCGAGGACCTGGTCGGCGACCGCTTCGCCGACGTGGTCGCCGTACACCCCGACCGGGTGCGGCTGCTGCGGCAGTTCCCGGCCGAGGACATCTTCGGCGGCGCGCGCCGGCTCGACGCCATCGGCATCGGCCTCAACCTTCTGGTGCAGAACTTCTCGGGGCGCCGCCTGGTGCGCCTCGCCGAGTCGGGCTGCCGGGTGCGGCTGCTGTTCCTGAACCCGGCCTCCAGCGCGGTCAAGCGGCGCGAACGCGAACTCGGCATCAAGCGCGGCGAGCTGAGCCGCGCGGTCGAGATGAACATCCTGCACATGCGCCGGGTGCGGTCCCGGCTGCGCGACCCTGGCGCCTTCGAGATCCAGGTCTTCGACGAGACGCCCCGCTTCACGGCGTACCTCGTGGACGGCGACGGCTCCGACGGCGTCGCGGTCGTGCAGACCTATCTGCGGCAGACCCGGGGGCTGGAGGCGCCGGCCCTGGTGCTGCGCAACGGCAACAGGGTGGTCAAGACGGACGAGATCGAAGAAGGCGGTCTCTTCCCCACCTATCGCGAGGAGTTCGAACTCATGTGGGCTGATTCGCGACCGGTGTCCTGAACTGTCCCGAACCGGCATGAGGCCTCGGAGCGGGGAAGCGGAATGCGGTCCTCTGATTGTCAGTGGCGCATGCGAAGGTGGAGACCACTGGGGGAACGCACCACCAAGAAGGGGGACCGCCCATGGGCTGGCACCGTGAGCTGCTGATCGGCTTCGACCTGGAGACGACCGGTACGGATCCGCGCGAGGCGCGCATCGTCACCGGCGCCGTGATCGAGGTCAGGGACGGGCAGCCCGTCGGACACCGGGAGTGGCTCGCGGATCCGGGCGTGGAGATCCCGGCGGACGCGGTCGCGGTACACGGCATCAGCAACGAACGCGCGGCCGCCGAGGGCCGCCCGGCCGACCAGGTGGCGAACGCCATCGCGGACGTCCTGGTCACCTACTGGAAGACGGGCGTGCCGGTCGTCGCGTACAACGCCGCCTTCGATCTGAGCCTGCTCTCCGCCGAACTGCGGCGGTACGGACTGCCGTCCCTGCGCGACCGCCTCGGCGGCCAGGACCCCGCCCCGGTCATCGACCCGTACACGATCGACCGCTGGGCCGACCGCTACCGCCGCGGCAAGCGCAACCTCGAAGCGGTCTGCCGCGAGTACGGCATCGCACTCGACTCCGCCCACGACGCCTCCGCCGACGCCCTCGCCGCGGCCCGGCTCGCCGGCGCGATAGCCACCCGCCACCCCAAGATCGCGGCCCTCGGCCCGGCGGAACTGCACCGCAGCCAGATCGAGTGGTACGCCGAGTGGGCGGCGGACTTCCAGGACTTCCTGCGCCGCAAGGGCGACCCGACCGCGGTGGTCGACGGCATCTGGCCGCTGAGGGAGCCGGCGGGGGAGAGGGTGGCGGGCGAGACGGTCTGAGCGACCGTGACCGTCCGCGTCAACTGCCTTGCCGGCGTGCCGGCCAAGAGGAGGACGGGACGTGGACGTGTACGAGGCCGTGGACAGTCGCCGGGCCGTGCGGGCGTTCAGCGATGAACCGGTGTCCAGGGTGATACTCGACCGAGTGCTGGCCGCGGCGACGCGTGCCCCGTCGAGCGGGAACCTCCAGCCATGGCATGTGTACGTCGTCACCGGCGAACCCCTGGCCGAACTGAAGAGGCGTGCCATGGCCAGGGCACGGGCGGGAGACCCCGGCGACGAGCGGGAGTACCCGATGTACCCGGCCGCACTGACCTCGCCGTATCTCGACCGCTTCTCCGCCGCGGCCGCCCAGCGGTACGAAGCGCTGGGCATCGAGCGTGACGACATCGACAGACCCAAGAAGATCGCCGCCCTGAACTCGGAGGCGTTCGGGGCGCCGGTCGTCCTGTTCTGCTACCTCGACCGGACGATGGGGCCCGGACAGTGGGCGGACGCGGGGATGTACCTCCAGACGGTCATGCTGTTGCTGAGGGCGGAGGGGTTGCACAGCTGCCCCCAGGTGATGTGGACGATGTACCGCAGGACCGTCAGCCAGACGGTCGGAGCCGGTGACGGGCTCGTGCTGTTGTGCGGTGTCGCGGTGGGGTTCGAGAAGGAAGGCGTGCCACCGCTGCGCACGGGGCGGGCGGACATGACGGAGACGGTGAGCTTCATCGGGGCGTGACGGTCGGTGCCGGTGCTTGTGCCGACGCCGCCGCGATGCGCTCGATGCGCGGCTCGGCCAGCCGCTCGTAGTCCGCGCCGGAGATGAGCAGCGAGCGGTCGAGCCTGGCCGCGTTGAAGTACAGCTTCGGCTGCGCGACGACGTCCGGGTCAGCGACGACTTCGAGGTCGGGATCGAAGCTGAACGGCAGGACGGTGCCGGGCACGGCGTGGGCCAGCCGCTCGGCGGTCTCCGGGTCGCTGAAGCCGACGTAGCGGGCGTCGAACAGCGCCCGGACGGCGTCCAGGTCGACCCGCCGGTCACCCGGGACGACCGCGAGGACGTGACGGGTGGTGCGGCGGTCCACCTTGATCCGCAGCACGATGCACTTCGCGGCTTCCGACGCCGGGTGCCCGCGCAGTGCGCAGACCGCCTCGGTGCTGCCCTCGGGCTCGTGGTCGATGAGGCGGTAGTCGGCGCCGGCGGAGTCGAGCAGGGAGATCAGGTGGTCGTAAGTGTCGTGGTGGGGGACGTCGTGGCCGGTGTGCTCGGGCATGGGGAGTCCTTGTCGTGGTCCTGGTCACAGGCATGGGGCGAGTCGTGGGCCGGGGGTGGCCGGTCTTCGGGCACCCGTCGATGCGCCCGCTCCACCGACTGCCCCCAATAGGTGCCGGCGACCATGAGGGCCGCTCCGAGGCCGGTGAGGGGGGTGAGGTGTTCGCCGCCGAGGGCCACGCCGATCGCGACGGCCCAGACCGGCTCGGTGCCCAGCAGCAGGCTGGCCCGGCTGGCGGAGGTGCGCTGCACGGCCCAGGTCTGGGCGAGGAAGGCGAACACGCTGCACAACAGGGCGAGATAGCCGAGCTGGGCCCAGATCGCCGGGTCGGCGTGGAACAGCGTCGGCAGATCGTGGGCCGTGGCCGGCAGGAACAGGGCGGTGCCGACGAGCGTCTGCACGGTCGTCAGCTGCAACGGACGGATCGCCCGCCCCACGGTCATGCGGCCGACGAGCGCGACATGCCCGGCCCGGATCAGCGCGGCGCCGAGCATCAGCAGGTCGCCGAGGCGGGGCTCGTGGAAGCCGTTGCCGGACATCAGCAGTCCGACGGCCAGGACGCAGACGCCGGTCGCGGCGAAGAAGGCGGGAGGCAGCGCGCCGCGGTGGCCGCCGCGGTCGAGGAGCGGGGTGAGGACGATGGTCAGGCTGATGATGAGGCCGGCGTTCGCGGCGCTGGTGTGCGCGACACCGTACGTCTCCACGACCAGGACCGCCGCCTGGGTCAAGCCCAGCGGCAGCCCGGTACGGATCTCGTCACGCGTCCAGCCGCGTGCCTCGCGCCGCCGGGAGGCGAGCAGACCGAGGCAGGCGAGCGCGGACAGGGCGTAGCGGGCGAACAGCACGAGCAGGACGGGGAGCGCGGCGGTGGCCGTCTGGGCGGACAGGTAGCTCGAACCCCAGACGAGCGCGACAAGGAGAAGTACCGCATCGGTACGGCGGACGTCGGACACCTGCCCACGGTGCACCAGGTGTGTCCTTGAAGCCCAGTACCACTTTCTAAAACGATCATTTAGCAGACCTACATCGTCGCCCTACACTGGGGCGATGGACGAACGGCAGCTGCGGATCCTGCGGGAGCTGGGCGAACTGGGCAGTGTCACGGCGGTCGCCGAGGCACTGCTGGTGACGCCGTCGGCGATCTCCCAGCAGCTACGGCTGCTCCAGCGGGCGATCCCGGTGCCGCTCACCGAGCGGCAGGGGCGGCGCCTCGTGCTCACCGACGCCGGGCAGGCGCTGGCGGGCGCGGCCGTCGAGGTGGAGACGGCGCTCGCGCGGGCGCGGCACACCGTCGAGGACTTCGTCGGGCAGTCGGACGGGGACGTGTCCGTGGCGGCGTTCCACAGCGCGGGCACCGCGTTCTTCCCGCTGCTGGTGCGCGCACTGGCCGGACCGGGCAAGCCGGTGCCGCGGCTCGCCGACGAGGACGTGCCGCAGGAGGACTTCCCCCGGCTCACCCGGGAGTACGACATCGTCCTCGCCCACCGCCTCGACCACGCCCCGCCCTGGCCGGACACGGTGGCCGCGACGACGCTGCTGCGTGAGCCGCTGGACGTGGCCATGCCCGCCGGCCACCCGCTGGCCGCCAAGCGCCGGGTCACTCCGCGCGACCTGGCGGACGAGCCGTGGATCACGGTGCACGACGGCTTCCCGGTCCTGGCGGTCATCGAAGCGATCGCCGCCGCGGCCGGGCGGCGCCTCCAACTGGCCCATCGCATCAACGAGTTCGCGGTGGTCGCCGAGGTGGTCGCGGCCGGCGGCGGCATCGCCCTGATGCCACGCTGGACGATGCGACCGCATCCCGCACTGGCCCTGAGACCCCTGAGCGGCGTCCAGGCGAGACGCCACATCGACGCCCTCTACCGCCCCGAACGCACGGCGCGCACAGCGGTCCGCACCGTCCTGACCGAACTGCGCCGAGCCGCCCGCGGCATCCAGTACGCGGAGCATCCAGAGCGGTGAAGGCGACGGCGAAGAGACGCGCTGAAGCCCTCGATTCCCGGCTCGGCGGGCGGTCGGGCGCTCAGAACGAATGCCACCGCACCGTCTCGTCCCCGTCTCGCAACGACGCCACCCGCCGCTGGAACTCCACCAACGCCTTCGGGTTGCTCGACGCGTGCTGGGCCACCCACGCACAACTCGCCGTCTCCCGCGCACCGCGCAGCGCCGAACAGCCCTCCCACTCCCGCACGTCCCAGCCATAGGTCTCGACAAACGACTCGTAGGCCGCCGCAGCCAACCCGTACCGGTCCCGCGAGAGAGCCATCACCACCAGATCGTGCTCGCGCAGATCGAAGGCGAAGGTCTCCAGGTCGACCAGCGCCGGCCCGTCCGCCCCCACATGCACATTGCGCGGCAGCGCGTCCCCATGGATCGGCCCCGGCGTCACATGAGGCGTCAACCCCGCCGCGGCGGCGGCGAAACCGTCCCGCCGCTCCCGCAGATACGCCGCGTCCGCCGGATCGATCGCGTCCCCCGCCAGTCGCAGCCACCGCTCCACCCCACCCAGCAACTCCCGCGGCGGCAGATCGAACGAGGGCGTGGGCAGGGCGTGCACCACCCGTAGCAGTTCGGCCAAATCCCGTGGCTCGGCGGGCCGTACCGGATCCGGCAGCCGGTGCCACACGGTCACCGGATGACCCTCCACCAGACGCGCCTTCGGCTCGGCCGCGCGCACCGCCGGCACGCCCGCCTCTTCCAGCCACACCGCGATGTCGAGCTCGCGCCGCGCCCGGTCGAGGAGTTCGGCGTCACGGGCCACCTTGACGACCAGGTCACCGGCGGCGAACACCGCGTTCTCCCCCAGGGCGAGCAGTCGGGCGTCCCGCGCCGGAACGGACAGTACGTCCGCCGCGGCCAGTACGTCCCGCGCCCGTGCCTCGTCCATCGTCCGCCTCCGTGGGGTCGCCTGCTCCAGGGACGGCGTCGGATTCCCGCCATCCGCGCCCAGTCTCGCATTTCCACAGGTCGGACCGCGTGCGCGCGGCCTTGACGGGGTACGGCGCCTTCACGACCATGACGGGGCCCACCCGAGCCGCGCAAAGGGGCTGATTCCGTGACATTGGTGACCGAGGCGGAGAGGCCGGTGAGACGCGCGCCGGGCGGCAAGGGGCGACGGCGCGTCATGGACCACGGCGCCTGGTTCCTCGTACTGCCCGCACTGATCCCCATCCTCGTCCTGAGCGTCGGTCCGCTGCTCTACGGCATCCTGCTCTCCTTCACCGACGCCCAGTCCGGACGGACCCAGCCCACCCAGTGGATCGGCGCGCTCAACTTCCGGGATCTGCTGCACGACACGCTGTTCTGGGAGTCGTTCCGGATCGGTCTGGTCTGGGCGGTCGGCGTCACCGTCCCGCAGTTCCTGCTGGCGCTCGGCCTCGCCCTCCTCCTCAACGAGGACCTGCGACTGCGCTGGCTGGCCCGCGCCCTCGCGATCGTCCCGTGGGCCATGCCCGAGGTCGTCGTCGGCGTCATGTGGCGGCTGGTCTACAACCCCGACGCGGGCATCCTCAACGAGACCCTGCGCGACCTGGGCCTCGGCGACGGCCGCGACTGGCTCAGCGGACTCGGCACCGCCCTGCCCGCCGTCATCGTCGTCGGCATCTGGGCGGGCATGCCGACCACGACGGTCGCCCTGCTCGCCGGCCTCCAGAACACCCCGCGCGAGTTGCACGAGGCGGCGGCCGTGGACGGCGCCGGCGCCTGGCGCCGCTTCCGCACGGTCACCTGGCCCGCCCTGCGGCCCGTCGCCCTCTCCATCACGGCGCTCAACCTCATCTGGAACTTCAACTCCTTCGCCCTGGTCTACGTGCTCACCAGCGGCGGCCCCGGCGGCCGCACCCGCCTGCCCATGCTCTTCGCCTACGAAGAGGCCTTCCGCTACGGGCAGTTCGGGTACGCGGCGGCGATGGGATGCGTGATGGTCGCGGTGATCTCGATCCTCCTCGCCCTGTTCCTGGTCGGCCGACTCAGGGGAGGCGACGAGGCATGAGGACCAGCCGAACCGCCCGCGCCGGACAGTACGTCGCCCTGCTCGCCTATCTCCTCTTCCTCGCCTTCCCCTTCCTCTGGCTGATCTCCACCGCCTTCAAACCCCCGCGCGAGCTGGGCAGTCTGCACCCCACCTGGATCCCGAAGGACCCCACCCTCGCCAACTTCCGCCAGGCCTTCGACGAACAGCCCCTGCTGCACGCCGCGCTCAACTCCCTGATCGCCGCGCTCGGCGCCGCTCTCGTCGCCGTACTGCTCGCGACCCCGATGGCGTACGTCATGGCCCGCCACCGCACCCCGCTCGCCCGGGCGGCGACCGGCTGGGTGGTCGTCAGCCAGGCGTTCCCGCTGGTGCTGGTGATCATCCCGCTGTTCCTGGTGCTGAAGAACCTCGGGCTGATCAACTCGATGCCGGGGCTGATCATGGTGTACGTGGTGTGGGCGCTGCCGTTCGCGCTCTGGATGCTCGTCGGGTACGTCCGCGCGGTGCCGCCGGAGCTGGAGGAGGCGGCGGCGGTCGACGGGGCCGGGCGCCTCAGGACCCTGGTCTCGGTGACCGCGCCGCTGCTGGCACCGGGGATCGTGGCGACGGCGATGTTCGCGTTCGTCACGGCGTGGAACGAGTTCTTCTTCGCGCTGGTGCTGCTGAAGACCCCGGAGAAGCAGACCCTGCCGGTCGTCCTCACGCACTTCATCGGCGCGGAGGGCGTGGCCGACCTCGGCCCGCTGGCCGCCGCCGCGTTCCTCGCGACGCTGCCCTCGCTGGTCGTGTTCGCGCTCATCCAGCGACGGATCACGGGCGGCATGCTCACCGGGGCGGTGAAGAACTGATGCGCGGGAGAGTGCTGCCCGGCTGCCTGGCCCTGGTGCTGCTGCTCGCCGGATGCAGCGGCGACGACGGCGACGGCGCAGGCGGCCGGATCACCCTGCGCTTCCAGTCCCTGGCCTGGCAGGAGGAGTCCGTCCAGGTCAACAAGGAGCTGGTGGAGGAGTGGAACGCAGCCCATCCGGACGTCAACGTCGAGTATGTCCAGGGCAGTTGGGACGGCGTTCACGACCAGCTGCTGACCTCCTTCGAGGGCGGTGAGGCGCCGGACATCATCCACGACGCCTCGGACGACCTCGCGGACTTCGCGTACGGCGGCTATCTCGCCGATCTGACCGACCTGCTGCCCGAGCGGCTCAAGTCCGACATCCCGCAGCGCAGTTGGGACACGGCGACCTTCGGGGACGGGATCTACGGCGTGCCGTTCCTCCAGGAGCCGCGGGTGCTGGTCGCCAACGCGAAGTGGCTGAAGGACGCCGGCGTACGCATCCCCACCCCCGAACGGCCGTGGAGCTGGGCCGAGTTCCGGACGATCACCGAACAGCTGGGCGGGGACGGCAAGTACGGCGTCGCCTGGCCGCTCAAGGAGCCCGTCTCCGCCACCCTCAACCTCTCGCTGTCGTCCGGCGGACAGCTCTTCCACCGGGGCCCCGACGGCAAGGTGACCGTCCGCTTCGAGGCGGCCGACCAGGTCATGCCACGCACCGTCCACGACCAGGTCAATGCGGAACGCAGCGCCTCGCCCACGACTCTGGGCAGCGGCGGCTCGGACACCCTGCCCGGCTTCTTCGGCGGCAGGTACGCGATGGTCCCGCTCGGCTTCTCGTACCGCCAGCAGATCGTGCAGCAGGCCCCGAAGGGCTTCGACTGGCAGGTGCTGCCCGCCCCGGCCGGCGCCGACGGGCTCAGCCAGGGGGTCAGCCCGCAGACCCTGTCCATCGCCGAGGACAGCCCGCACCAGCGGGAGGCGGCCGAGTTCATCGACTTCCTGCTGCGCCCCGACAACATGGTGCGGCTGGCCCTGGGCGACTGGATGCTGCCCACCGGGACCGAGGCCCTGAAGGACCCCGCCCTGCACACCACCGAGCACGACTGGGCCACCGGCACCGCCCTCGCCGCCCATCTGCGCTCGGCGCCCGCCCAGTCGGTGCGGGGCTACCCGGAGTGGAAGGACAAGATCGCCACGCCCGCCTTCCAGGAGTACTACAGCGGGGCCATCGGCCTCGCCGAGCTGCGCGCGCGGCTGGAGGAGGACGGGAACCTCGTACTGGCCCGCTACCAGCGCTGACGCCGGGCCGCCCTAATTCGGTTGTCCGCGTCACCCGGCCCCGCCTAACGTGCCGTCCGTGGCAGCGAACAACGCGATCTTCTCCTCCGGTCACGGCCGGGGCTGCGCGCACTCCCCACGGATGCGCCGCGGCCCCGGAGCCCTGACCGGCCCGGGGAGTCACGCGCGCTGATCCACCGCGGACCCGCTCATCCGTCTTCGAGCCTCCGCCTCCAGCTCCGTCTTCCTTCCTCCTGTCTTCCGGTCAGGGCCTTCGTCTGCCCTTTTCCCTCTCCACGGAAGACAAGGACCGCAGGCCATGGCCCGCCCCACCCGCGTATCCCGCGCGCTCTCCCAGAACTTCCTCGCCGACCGCGCCGCCGCCGGACGGCTCGCCCGGCTCGCCGTACCGCACGGACGCGAGGCACCCCTCTGGCTCGAAGTCGGCTCCGGGAAGGGCGCGTTGACCGAACTGCTCGCCCCGCGCTGCCGGCGCCTGCTCGCCTACGAGATCGACCCACGGCTCGTCCCCGCCCTGCGCTCGCGCTTCTCGGACACCCCCCGAGTCCGTGTCGTGGGCGAGGACTTCCTCACCGCACGGCCCCCACGCACGCCGTTCTGCGTCGCGGGAAACGTGCCCTTCTCCCGCACCGCCGCCATCGTCGAGTGGTGCCTTCGGGCGCCCGCCCTCACGGACGCCACGCTCCTCACCCAGCTCGAGTACGCCCGCAAACGCGCGGGCGACTACGGCAGTTGGAGCCGGCTGACGATCCTGACCTGGCCCCGCCACGAGTGGCGGCTGGTCGGCCGGGTCGGGCGGCAGAGCTTCCGGCCGGTGCCGCGCGTGGACGCCGGGATCGTACGGATCTCACGGCGCCGCACGCCTCTGCTCGACGCCCGCGCAGGGGACAGCTGGCGGCGCCTGGTCGAGCTCGGCTTCTCCGGCATCGGCGGCTCGCTGCGGGCGTCGCTGTGCCGGGCGCATCCGAGGCGGCGGGTCGACGCGGCGTTCCGCGCGGCCGGCCTCGACGCGAGGGTTCTCGTCGGCGAGGTGCCGCCGGGGGCGTGGCTGAGGCTGCACGAGGTGCTGGCGCGATGAAAGCATGTTGCACGAGACGTATCGTCTCGGTTAGTGTCGGAGTCATGACCAGTCCCGCTCACATCGCCATGTTCTCCATCGCCGCCCACGGCCACGTGAATCCCAGCCTCGAAGTGATCCGCGAGCTCGTGGCGCGCGGGCACCGGGTCACCTACGCGATCCCGCCGGCCTTCGCCGAGAAGGTCGCCGGCAGTGGCGCCGAGCCGAAGCTGTGGAACTCCACGCTGCCCGGGCCCGACGCCGACCCGGAGGCCTGGGGGAGCACCCTGCTGGACAACGTCGAGCCGTTCCTGGCCGACGCGATCCAGGCCCTGCCGCAGCTGATCGAGGCGTACGAGGGGGACGAGCCGGATCTCGTCCTGCACGACATCACCTCGTACCCCGCCCGCGTCCTGGCCCACCGCTGGGGCGTGCCCGCGATCTCGCTCTCGCCGAACCTCGTGGCCTGGGAGGGCTACGAGGAGGAGGTCGCCGAGCCGATGTGGGCGGAGCCGAAGAAGACCGAGCGCGGGCAGGCGTACTACCGGCGCTTCGGGACCTGGCTGGAGGAGAACGGCATCACCCAGCACCCCGACCCCTTCGCCGGCCGGCCCGACCGCTCGCTCGTCCTCATCCCGCGGGCCCTTCAGCCGAGCGCCGACCGCGTCGACGAGAAGGCGTACACGTTCGTCGGCGCCTGCCAGGGCGACCGCACCGCCGAGGGCGACTGGCAGCGTCCGGAGGGCGCCGAGAAGGTCGCACTGGTCTCTCTCGGATCGAGCTTCACCAAGCAGCCCGCCTTCTACCGGGAGTGCGTGCGCGCCTTCGCCGGCCTGCCGGGCTGGCACCTGGTGCTCCAGGTCGGCCGGCACGTCGACCCCGCCGAGCTCGGCGACATCCCGCCGAACGTCGAAGTGCACACCTGGGTCCCGCAGTTGGCGATCCTGAAGCAGGCCGACCTGTTCGTCACCCACGCGGGCGCCGGCGGCAGCCAGGAGGGCCTGGCCACGGCCACCCCGATGATCGCCGTACCGCAGGCCGTGGACCAGTTCGGCAACGCCGACATGCTCCAGTCCCTCGGCGTCGCCCGCCACATCCCCACGGAGGAGGCCACCGCCGAGGTCCTGCGCGATGCCGCCCTCACCCTCGCGGACGATCCGGAGGTCGCCCGGCGCTTGAAGGCGATCCAGGCCGAGATGGCCGAGGAGGGCGGCACTGAGCGGGCCGCAGATCTCATCGAGGCCGAACTGCTCGCTCTGCGCGGCTAGTCCCGGGCCGTCGTCGTGATGGCCGTCCCACTTCAGGGGCGGCCATCACATCGGCAGCGGAGGTCCGTCACACCGTGACGGCCTGTTGGCTGAGGGTCCGGCGCGCGTTGTCGAGAGTGGCGTCCATCCGGGCGGCCTGGCCCTTGGTGAACATGAACATCGCGGCATCGTCGGTGTAGTCCATGTAGTTCATGAACATGTCGCCGTTCGGGGCGTTGCCGCACGTCGTACTGGGGAAGTTCGGTGAACCGAGGTTCGGCCCGGCCTGGTTGGGCGTGTCCGCCACGAAGTCGCTGCCGCTGCACCCCTCGTCGTCGTCACCCCAGATGTGGCGCAGATTGAGCCAGTGGCCGATCTCGTGCACGGCCGTGCGGCCGCCGTGGAACGGCGCGGTGGCGGTGCCGCGGGTGCCGAATGCGGTGTGCGTGATGACGACGCCGTCCGTGGATGCGGCGCCACCCGGGAACTGGGCGTACCCCAGCAGCCCGCGGCGCAGCCGGCAGACCCAGACGTTCAGGTAGACGTCCGCGGGCCAGGCGTCACGCCCTCCGCTCAGGCTGAACTTGACCAGATCGTCCGTGTCCCAGTCCGCGTTCGAGGTCTGGGACCGAGTGATGCCGTTCGTGGTTCGGCCCAGCGGATCGGTCCGGGCGAGATGGAACTGGATGCGTACGTCGGCCACCAGGTCCCGCCACACCGGCGGCACCTGGTTGACGTCGGGGTTGGCCGCCCGGAAGTCCTGGTTGAGGACGTCGATCTGACTGAGGATCTGGGCGTCGTCGATGTTCTGCTCGGGGGTGTTGTGCACCACGTGCACGACGACGGGAACGTCGATGACGCCCTGCCGGGCGGCCTCCCGCCGCTTCGTCTCGTAGCTGAAGGCGGTGTTCTCGATCAGGGCACGGTTGTCGGCGTATTCGGGATTCACGGTGAGGAGTCGGCGGTGCACTTCCATGGCGCCGCACCAGCGGCTGTAGTCGGCGGAAGTGGCGCGGAGATAGGACTGCGCATCGGACATGTTTGCGTCCCTAGAAAGGTGTTGGACTTGCCGCGCGCACGGCTGCGGAACTGCGCGTCGGACACGCGCGGCGGGGCCGGGCGACGCCGGTCAGCATGCTCGGTTGCCCGCTCCCCCTGTACCCATACACTGATAATCCTAGGCATTGATGGAGAAGACCGGCAATTTATGCGGCATGGAAGTGAGCGAGGTGGCCGGGTCATGCGAGAGCCCCCTCCGGGTCTGTTCCGGTCCTGGATCCACTCCTACGAGGAGGATCACGGTGACGTGCGGGTCTACCGGCCCGACGACTACCCGTTCCCGCCGGCCCGCGGACGCCGCGGCATGGAGTTCGCACCCGACGGCGGGTTCGTCGACCATCCCCTGGGACGCGGCGACGCTCCCGCCGCCGTACCCGGTCGCTGGCAGCTGGCTGCGGACGGTCATGTCCTGTTGACCTTTGAAGGAGCGCGCCCGGAGCGGGAGTTGGAGATTGTGCGCTGCGACGAGGCCGTGCTGGAAGTGCGTCGCCTCACGGACTGAAGGTGCGCACGTTGAGGGCCCGTTGACTCCCCCGGAGTCAACGGGCCCTCGGCCATGGCGGGTCGGGTCAGACCGGTACGCGCTCGCCCTCGTCGTCCCGGGCCCTGTCACGCGTCACGGCCTCGGGGGCCTCGTCGTGGGTCAGGTCGGGCAGGCGGTTCAGCCACTTCGGCAGGTACCAGTTGCGCTCGCCCAGCAGCGCCATGACCGCCGGGAGCAGCACGCCCCGGATGATCGTCGCGTCGATGAGGACCGCGGCCGCGAGGCCCACGCCCATCTGCTTCATGGACTGCATGGACAGCGTGCCGAAGATCGCGAACACGGCGACCATGATGACCGCGGCGCTGGTGACGACGCCGGCCGTGGTGACCACGCCGTGCTGGATCGCGTCCTTCGTGCTGCGGCCCCGCATGCGTGCCTCGCGGATCCGGGAGACCACGAACACGTGGTAGTCCATCGACAGGCCGAACAGGATCACGAAGAGGAACAGCGGCAGCCAGGTGATGATGGCGCCGACGCCCTCCGCGCCCACCAGGGACGCGCCCCAGCCGTGCTGGAAGACGGCGACGAGGATGCCGTACGCCGCGCCCACCGACAGCAGGTTCAGCACGATCGACGTGATCGCGATCGTCAGCGAGCGGAAGGACAGCAGCATCAGGCCGAAGGCGAAGACCACGACGAAGGCGAAGACCGGGATGACCGCTCCGGCCAGCTGGTCGTTGAAGTCCTTCGAGCCGGCGACCTGCCCGGTGATCGGCGCCTCGACTCCGTCCACCTTGCCGAGCGTGGCCGGGCGTACGTCGTTGCGCAGCTTGTCCAGGCTCGTGCCCGCCTTGTCGAGGTCGGAGCCGCCGACCAGCGGGACGTACACGAAGGCGACGTTCTGCTGGTCGTGCAGTTTGATCTCGACCGGGCCGCGCGAGGCACCCGAACTGATCGCCCGCTCACGGAAGTCGGCAAGCGCGGACTTCACCTCGGGAGCGTTGATGTCGTTCGCCTTGACGACCACCTCGGCCGGCTCGGAGCCGCCCGGGAAGGCCTCGTTGACCCGGTTGTACGTCTGCACGATCGGCAGCGAGTCGCCGAACTCCTGGTCCAGCGTGAGGTTCTGCGTCTTCATGCCGACCGCCGGAGCCGCGATGGCCAGCAGTGCACCGGCGGCGACCACCACCGAGATGACCGGCCGGGCGAGGACGCCCTTCAGTACGGCCGTCCAGAACCGGCTTTCGCGGTTGCCCTGGCCCCGGTTGCGACGCAGCTTGCTGTCCGGGTGCAGGAAGGGGATCTTGCCCTTCTCGACCCGCTCGCCCAGCAGCGACAGCAGTGCCGGCAGGACCGTCACCGACCCGACCATGGCGACCGCCACGACCATCAGCGAGGCCAGACCCATCGCCTCGAACTCGGCGAGCCCGGTGAACAGCATGCCCGCCATCGCCACGCACACCGTGACGCCGGAGACGATGATCGCCCGGCCGCTGGTGGCGGCGGCCACCTGGAGCGCGGTCTGCGCGTCCCGGCCGGCCTGGCGCTCCTCGCGCTCACGGCGCAGATAGAACAGGCAGTAGTCGACACCGACGGCGAGACCGACCAGCAGCATCACGGAGTTCGCGGTTTCGCTCATCGGCATCACATGGCTGACGATGCCCATCAGGCCCATCGTCGCCATGATCGCGGTGACCGCCAGCAGCACCGGCAGCAGGGCCGCCACCAGCGCGCCGAAGGCGATGAGCAGAATGCCGAGGGCCACGGGCACCGCGGAGTACTCGGCCTTCTGGAAGTCGTCCCCGAACGCGTCGTCGAACGTCTTCATCATGCTCGCGCCGCCGATCTCCTCGATCCGCAGCGACTGATGGTCCTTCTGGACGTCCTCGACCGCCTTCAGCACCGGCTCGACGCGCTCGCCCGCGGTGTCGGAGGCACCGCGTATGTCGAACTGCACCAGCGCGCTGCGGCCGTCCTTGGAGATCGTCTGTGTGTCGTACGGCGACGTCACGTCCGTGACCTTGCCGGTGCCCTCGACCGCCCCGACGACCGCGGTGACGGCGGCCCGGAACTCGCTGTCGGTGGCCTTCAGCGCACCGTCCTTCGCCTGGATCAGGACGGTCTCACTGGCCGGCTCCTCGATGCCGGCGTCCTCGATGATCTTGGCGGCGGTGTGCGTCTCACCCTTCAGCTGGTCGCTGTCCTTGACGTCGACCCGGCCGGCCGCCGAACCGAGCCCCATCGCCAGGACGACGAACAGCACCCAGATGCCGACGGCAGCCCATCGGTGGCGGGCGCTCCAGCCGCCGGCGCGGGCGGCGAGTCCCCGCACCCGCGTTTTTCCGTTCCCCATGATGGGCTTGCCCCCTTGTCTTGAGGTGGCGGCCCCCTGCCGCCACCTTTCGTTTCGAAGGTATGGGCCGGATAAAGCCATCTCGTCGTGCTGCCCGGTGATGTCCGGCGGCCGGAAATCATCCGCTCGAACCCCGGGCTCTCCCCACTGGGGAGGATGGGGGTCCCTTACATCTATCCGATCGGGTCGGGGGAGCGGATCAGGGGGAACGATGGGGCGGAACAGGCGGAAGAGGTTGTGCTTCATGCTGACCGGTAAGTAACTTACGGGGTCCGGCCATCGTGCCCACCCCCACGGGGCACGACGGCCGGACCCAGCCGGTCACAGCGCCATAGGGTGGCCGGATGACGACGACGTATGCGGCGCTGCTGCGCGGGATCAACGTGGGCGGCAGCAGAAAAGTCCCGATGGCCGAGCTGCGCACCCTGATGACCGGCCTCGGTCACGACGGCGTACGCACCTATCTCCAGAGCGGCCAGGCGGTCTTCGCCTCCGACCACGGCGACGAGGAATCGCTGGCCGCCGAGCTCGCGGCGGCGATCGAGAAGCACTTCGGCTTCTCCGTGGACGTGATCGTGCGCGACCACGCCTACCTCGCCGCGATCGCCGCCAACTGCCCCTTCTCCGCAGCCGAGTTGGAGCCCAAGCAGCTCCATGTCACCTACTTCTCCGCCCCGGTCGACGCCGAGCGCTTCGCGGAGATCGACCAGGCCGCCTTCCTCCCGGAGGAGTTCCGCCTCGGCGACCGCGCGCTGTACCTGTACGCCCCGAACGGCCTGGGCCGCTCCAAGCTCGCCGAAATGCTGTCGCGCCCCCGCCTCAACAAGGGTTTGATCGCCACGAGCCGTAACTGGAACACCGTCGTGAAGCTTGTGGAGATGACAGGTGACTGAACACGATTCCGCTGTACGGGCCGCCATCGAGGGCGAGCTGAGGCTGCTCGACCCCGAGGTCCGCCGCTCGCCCGCACTGCTCGGGGCGCTGCTGCACCCCGAGTTCCACGAGTTCGGTTCGTCGGGACGGCGCTGGGACCGGGAGTCGACCCTGGCCCGCCTGCCCGCGGACACCGACCCGGTGGACCGGTACGTCGTCACCTCCGGAATCGAGGGCGTCCGGCTCGCCCCGGACGTCGTCCACCTCACCTTCGACACGGTGTACAACGGCGGTCACGCACACCGCAGTTCCCTCTGGCGGCGGACGGACGACGGCTGGCAGATGTACTTCCATCAGGGGACACCGTTCAGCGCCGAGGAGGACTGACCGTGCGCTACATCATCGTCGGGGCCGGAGCCGTCGGCGGCGTCATCGGCGGACGGCTCGCGGGCTCGGGACACGAGGTCGTCCTCGTCGCCCGGGGCGCGCACCGCGAGGCCCTACGGGACCACGGGCTGCGGCTCAGGGTGCCGGAGGGCGAGCTGACCCACCGGCTGCCCGTCGTCGACGGACCGGCCGCGCTCGGGGAACTGCGCCCCGACGACGTCCTCATCCTCGCCGTGAAGACACAGGACAGCGTGGCCGCGCTGCGGACCTGGGGTCCGGTCCCGGTCAGGGGCGGCGGTACGGCCGCCGAGAGGCTGCCGCTGTTCTGCGCGCAGAACGGCGTCGAGGGCCAGCGGCTCGCCCTGCGCCTGTTCCGCCGGGTCCACGGCGTCTGCGTCTGGCTGCCGTCGACGTACGTCGAACCCGGCGTCGTCTCCGCGGCCGGCAGCCCCCTCACCGGCATCCTGCACCTCGGCCGCCACCCGCACGGCACCGACGAGACCACCCGCCTCGTGGCCGCCGACCTGGCGAAGTCGCACTTCGAGGCGCCGGTCGTGGCGGACGTCGCGCGCTGGCAGTACGCCAAGCTGCTGTCCAACCTCGGCAACGCCCTGGAGGCGGTGACCGGGCCGGTCGACAGCGAGGAGGCGGCGGCGCTGCTGCGGCAGGTGCGGGCCGAGGGCGCGGCCGTGCTGGACGCCGCCGGGATCGCGTACGCGAGCACCGAGGAACAGCAGAGGGTACGGGGCGACAAGGTCACCCTCGTCCCCCTCGACGGCGCCCCGCGCGGCGGCGGCTCCTCCTGGCAGTCCCTCACCCGCGGCACCGGCACCATCGAGGCCGACTATCTCAACGGCGAGATCGCCCTGCTGGGCCGTCTGCACGGCGTACCGACCCCGCTGAACGAACTGTTCCAGCACCTCGCCAACACCTTCGCGCGCGAGCGGCGGGCCCCGGGATCGATGCCGGTGGGGGAGCTGGTGCGGCTGGCCGACGAGGCGGTCGTCAACACACGCTGATCATCTGACCGCGGCTCGGTCCAACCACGGGACAAACGGCTGCCGTTGTCCCTAGGGTGATCCGCGGCAGGACGGCGGGAAGGGCAGGTCACCGCGGTGGGCGGTGCGCCTGAACCCGTCCGACCAGGGGCGGCGGCACGCCGCCCGTGCGCTCGGCCGTGCAAGCCACAGGAGGCGGGACAGTGAGCAGCTACAACATGCGCGACTACGACGGCACGGCCCACGACGGGTCCGACCCCGCCGCGGTGCTGCGTCTCGCCGAGCGGCTCGTCGAGCGGCTGCGCATAGAGAAGCCGGCGCTCGTCCCGCAGGGGGAGATCATCGTGAACGAGCTGCTGTACGCCGCGCAGGACGGCCTGCCCGCCAACCGCGGCCGGATCCGCTTCGCCCTGGAGGCGATCGGCATCGGCGTCCCGGCCGGGGGCGGCTGCCTGATCCTGGTGCAGGAGATCGGCCGCGTACTGGACGTGTGAGGGCTGACGCAAGGCGCCGCGCACAGGCGCCCGCGGGCTGCCCCGGGTGTCAGGCGCTCAGGCGCCGACCGCCGTCAACACCGGTACCCGCGCCGCCTCGTACCGATCCAGCAGGACCCGCGCCACCTCGGGCGCGGCCCCGAGCACGTCCGCCAGGACGTCCGCCTCGGCCGCGCCCCGGGCGATGCGGTCCGGGAGGAAGCCGGGCGCCAGGACGTACGGCGCCACGGCCACCCGCTCGCAGCCGAGTGCGCGCAGCTCACTGACCGCGTCCTCGGTGCGAGGAAGAGATGCGGAGGCGAACGCAGGCCGCACGGCGCACCAACCGGTGTGCCGCCACTCCCGCGCGATTTCTGCGATCACTGCGATCGCCTCCGGGTCGGTGGACCCCGCCGAGGCCAGCACGACCCCGGTCGAGGACTTGTCGGCGGGCGTCAGCCCCGCCTCGTACAGGCGCCGCTCCAGGGCCGACAGCAGCAGCGGCGACGGGCCGAGGACCTCCGCCTGCCGGATCCGCAGCTGCGGCGGCGCGTCCTTCAGGACCGCCGGGATGTCGGCCTTCGCGTGGAAGGCGCGGGTCAGGAGCAACGGCAGCGCCACGACGTCCCGCACGCCCTGAGCCGCCAGCGACTCCAGCACGCCCTGCACGGACGGGATGTTGAAGTCCAGGAAGCCGGTCTCCACCCGTACGTCCGGGCGCAGCGACCGAACCCGCCGTACGAGGGCGTGCACGGTCGCGGCGTGCCGCGGGTCGCGGCTGCCGTGGGCGATGACGAGGAGAACCGGCTTCATGGACATCGGGCTTCAGCTCCTTGCCAGCAGACCGCGGCTGCGCAGCACCCGCCGCTCCAGCGGGCTGAAGATCAGCAGGTCGATGGCGATGCCGACGATCAGGATGAGCAGGATGGCGAAGAACACCGTCGACATGGAACTGGTGTTGCGGCCGTTCTCCAGCAACTGGCCGAGGCCCACGCCGAGGTCGGGGGAGGACGCGATGATCTCCGCGGCCATCAGCGAACGCCAGGAGAACGCCCAGCCCTGCTTCAGACCCGCGAGATAGCCGGGCAGCGCGGCCGGCATCACGATGTGCCAGGTGCCCTTCAGGCCCGTCGCGCCCAGCGTGCGGCCCGCCCGCAGGAACAGCGGCGGCACCTGGTCGACGCCGGAGACGAGGCCGTTGGCGATCGAGGGGACCGCGCCGAGCAGGATCACCGCGAACATCATCCGGTCGTTCAGACCCAGCCAGATCACGGCCGGCGGCACCCACGCCACGGACGGCAGGGACTGCAGGCCGGACAGGATCGGCCCGATCGCCGCGCGCACGAACCGCACACGCGCCACCAGCAGGCCCAGCGGCGTGCCGATGACCAGGGCCAGCAGGAAGCCGAGCAGGCCGCGCGAGACGGACGTCCAGATGTACTCGTGCAGGGTGCCCTGCAGCCAGGCCTCGCGCAGCTCGCCCCACACGTCGGACGGCGCGGGCAGCTTCGTCGGGTCGTCCGCGACACCCGTCGACACCAGCAACTGCCAGATGCCCAGCACCAGGGCGACGGCGACGATCGGCGGGAGGATCTTCTGGGTCAGGGTCCGGCGCAGCGGCGTACGGCTCGTCTGGACCGTGTCCAGGGCGTCCAGGCCGGCTTCGAGCCCGGCGAGATCGTTGCCGCCGTCCTTGGCGGTCGTCTCAGTGCTGGCCATGGCGGCGGATCTCCCCACGCAGTTCTTCGGTGATCTCCCGGGACAGTTCGGCCACCTCGGCGTCCTCGATGCGGCGCGGCTGCGGGATGTCGACCGTCCACTCGCGCGCGATACGGCCCGGGCGGGAGGACAGCAGGACGACGCGCTGCGCCAGCCGTACCGCCTCGCGCACGTTGTGCGTCACGAACAGCACCGACACGCCCGTCTCCCGCCAGATGCGGGTCAGCTCGTCGTGCAGGACATCGCGCGTGATCGCGTCCAGCGCCGCGAACGGCTCGTCCATCAGCAGCAGCTTGCTGTCCTGGGCGAGCGCCCGCGCCAGGGCGACGCGCTGGCGCATGCCGCCGGACAGCTCGTGGACGCGCTTGCCGTACGCGCCCTTCAGGCGGACCAGTTCGAGGAGTTCCTCGGCGCGCTCGCGCCGCTCCGCCTTGGCGATCCCACGCAGCTTCAGGGCGAGTTCGATGTTCTTGCCCGCGGTCAGCCACGGGAACAGGGCGTGCTCCTGGAACATCAGCGCCGGGCGGCCGTCGGTCGTGATGCCGCCCGCGCTGGGCCGGTCGAGGCCGGCCACCAGGTTCAGCAGCGTCGACTTGCCGCAGCCGGACGCGCCGAGGAGGGTGACGAACTCGCCGGGCGCGACGTCGAGCGTGATGTCGTCGAGGACGAGCTGCTGTCCGGCGGGGCCGGCGAAGGACTTCGAGACGTGGTCGATGCGCGCGGCGTGCTCCACGGACGCAGCCGTGTCGGCGGCCTTGGCGAGGGCGGTTGCCATGGTCGTCACCTCCTGGGAACTCATCGGGTGCGGTGGTTACTTGACGCCGAGACCGGCGTCGTCGACTTCGGGCTTGCCCTCGGCCTTGAGGACCTTGTTCAGCGGGGCCAGGTCGTAGATGCCGGTCAGGTCCGGCTGCTGCAGCAGCCCCGCCTTGACCGCGTGCTCGGCCTCGGTGTTCAGCGTGGCCGCCAGCGGGTCGTCGGTGACCTGGATGGACTGCCACGCCGGGTCGAGCACCCTGGCCGGGAGCGGCTTGCCGGTGTCGGCCTTCAGCTGCGCGTTCGCCGCGGCCTTCGCCCGGTCCGGGTTGGCGCCGATCCACTTGTTGGCCTTCACCGAGGCGCGCAGGACGGCCTCCACGGCCTGCGGGTGATCCTTCAGGAAGCTCTGCGACACGATCACGTTGGTGATCACGAACTTCTTGTCGGGCCACAGGTCCGCCTCGTCCAGCAGCACCTTCCCGCCCTCGGCGACCAGCTTGGACGCGGTCGGCTCGGGCACCCAGGCACCGTCGATCGAGCCGGACCTGTAGGCGTCCGGCGTGATCTTGTTGTCCGTACGGACCACCGACACGTCACCCTGGCCGCTCTCGGCGTCGACCTTCCAGCCCTGCTCGGAGATCCAGTTGAGGAACGCCACGTCCTGGGTGTTGCCGAGCTGCGGTGTGGCGATCTTCTTGCCCTTGACGTCCTTCAGGGACTTGATCTTCTCCGGGTTCACGACCAGCTTCACGCCGCCCGAGGCCGAACCGGAGACGATCCGCAGGTTCTTGGCGCCCGACTTGATGTAGCCGTTGATCGCGGGGGAGGGGCCGATCCAGCCGATGTCGATGGAGCCGGAGTTCAGCGCCTCGATCTCGGAGGGACCGGCGTTGAACGTCGAGTACTGCGCCGTGGTGCCGCCCAGCTCCTTTTGGAACAGCCCCTCGTGCCGGCCGACCAGCGCGGTGGCGTGGGTGAGGTTCCCGAAGTAGCCGATCTTCACCGAGTCCAGGCCGTCGACCTTGGCCGCCCCGGCGATGGCCTGCTCGGTGTTCTCCTTGGCCTGCGAGCCGTAGCCGCACGCCGCGAGGGCGAGCAGCGGCAGCGCGGCCAGGACGGCGAACGTCCGTCGCAGGGCGGGGGTGGCAGGCACGGGAGGGGTTCCTCTCGGTGGCCCGGCGCTCACGCCCTCAGCAGGTCGTGGCCGGGAGGTCGGCGGGTTCGTCCGGAGCGGCGCGCAGCAGGTGCGCGCGGGTCAGCGCACACATCGCGCCACTCCGCCCTGGCCGCTTCCGAGGGCGCCGCTACCGACGCGGCCGCCCTCCTTCGCGAACGTGGAGTAGACGTCGTAGGGCTTCATGTCAGAAGTCCCACCCGTCGTCGTCGGCCTCGTCCTTGACCGGCTCCGGCGAGGCGAACGACTCGCCGACCATGCCCGCGGTGAGCGTGGTGCCGTCGCTGGGGTCGATCAGGATGAACGATCCTGTGCGGCGCGAGTCGGCGTAGGAGTCGACCGGCAGCGGCTCGGCGGTACGGATCTTCACCCGGCCGATGTCGTTGGCGACGAGGTGCCCCGGGTGCGGGTGCAGCGACAGGTCGTCGAGCGTGAGCCGCGACGGGATGTCCTTGACGATGGCCTT
Organism: Streptomyces sp. NBC_01092; assembly: GCF_045039535.1. Classification (NCBI taxonomy): domain Bacteria; kingdom Bacillati; phylum Actinomycetota; class Actinomycetes; order Kitasatosporales; family Streptomycetaceae; genus Streptomyces; species Streptomyces sp. NBC_01092. The sequence continues at coordinate 8,239,335 of NZ_CP108659.1, forward strand.
GACCGTGCGGGTGCCGTGCTTGAGCAGCACGCGGTGCCCGACGGTCAGCGGGGCGTCGGCGACATGGCAGACGGTGGCCTCGATGTCCTGCGTGGTCGCGGGCGCGTCCTTGGTCGGCACGAGCAGGTCGCCGCGCGAGATGTCGATGTCGTCCTCCAGAAGGACGGTCACCGACTGCGTGGTCCACGCGATGTCGACCGGCTCGCCCAGCAGGTCGATGCCGGAGATCTTCGACGTACGGCCCGACGGCAGCACGGTCACCGACTCGCCGACACGGAACGAACCGGCGGCGATCTGACCGGCGTAGCCCCGGTAGTCGGGGTGCTCGGCGGTCTGCGGGCGGATCACGTACTGCACGGGCAGCCGGGCGTGGCAGTGGCTCAGGTCGTGGGTGACCGGGACCGTCTCCAGGTGCTCCAGGAAGGTCGGTCCGCCGTACCAGTCCATGTTCGAGGACGGGTCCACCACGTTGTCGCCGGCCAGCGCCGAGATCGGGATCGCGGTGATCTCCGGGACGCCCAGTTCGAGCGCGTACGCCGTGAACTCCTCGGCGATGGCGGCGAACACGGACTCCTGGTAGTCGACCAGGTCCATCTTGTTGACGGCGAGGACGACGTGCGGGACGCGCAGCAGCGCTGCGATCGCCGCGTGCCGGCGGGTCTGCTCGACGACGCCATTGCGGGCGTCGACCAGGATCACCGTCAGTTCGGCTGTGGAGGCGCCGGTGACCATGTTGCGGGTGTACTGCACGTGGCCGGGGGTGTCGGCGAGGATGAACCGGCGGCGCGGGGTGGCGAAGTAGCGGTAGGCCACGTCGATCGTGATGCCTTGTTCGCGCTCGGCCCGCAGGCCGTCGGTGAGCAGGGCGAGGTCGGGGGCGTCCTGGCCGCGGCTCGCGGAGGCGCGTTCGACGGCCTCCAGCTGGTCGGTGAGGATCGACTTGGAGTCGTGCAGCAGCCGGCCCACCAGGGTGGACTTGCCGTCGTCGACGGAGCCGGCGGTGGCGAACCGCAGCAGCGTGGTGGCCGAGAGCTCCTCGGTCGTGGTCGTGCTCATGCTTAGAAGTACCCCTCGCGCTTGCGGTCTTCCATCGCGGCCTCGGACATCTTGTCGTCGGCGCGGGTCGCGCCGCGCTCGGTGAGCCGGGACGCGGCGATCTCGGTGATGACCTGCTCCAGCGTCAGGGCGTCCGAGTCGACGGCACCGGTGCAGGACATGTCGCCCACGGTCCGGTAGCGCACGAGCCGCTTCTCCACGGTCTCGCCGTCCTTCGGGCCGCCCCACTCACCGGCGGTCAGCCACATGCCGGCCCGCTTGAACACCTCGCGCTCGTGCGCGAAGTAGATCTCCGGCAGCTCGATGCCCTCACGAGCGATGTACTGCCAGACGTCCAGTTCGGTCCAGTTGGACAGCGGGAAGACGCGGACGTGTTCGCCGGGGGCGTGGCGGCCGTTGTAGAGGTTCCACAGCTCGGGCCGCTGCCGGCGCGGGTCCCACTGCGAGAACTCGTCCCGCAGGCTGAACACCCGCTCCTTGGCCCGTGCCTTCTCCTCGTCGCGGCGTCCGCCGCCGAAGACGGCGTCGAACTTCTCGGCCTGGATCTTCTCGGTGAGCGGGAGGGTCTGGAGGGGGTTGCGGGTGCCGTCGGGGCGTTCGCGGAGCACACCGCGGTCGATGTAGTCCTGTACGGAGGCCACATGGAGGCGGAGCCCATGTGCGGCCACCACACGGTCGCGGTATTCGATGACCTCGGGGAAGTTGTGGCCGGTGTCCACATGCAGCAGCGAGAAGGGGATCGCCGCCGGGGCGAACGCCTTCAGCGCCAGGTGCAGCATGACGATGGAGTCCTTGCCGCCGGAGAACAGGATCACCGGCCGCTCGAACTCACCCGCGACCTCACGGAAGATGTGCACCGCCTCGGACTCCAACGCGTCCAGGTGCGAGAGGGCGTACGGGCTGGCCGTACCCTCCTCCGGCGTGGCGACGGTCGTCGTCATGCCAGTCCCCTTTCGGTGAGCAGGGCGTACACCGACGCCGCGGACTCCTGCACGGTCTGGTTCTGGGACTCGATGCGCAGATCGGGCGACTCGGGCGTCTCGTACGGGTCGTCGACCCCCGTCAGCCCGGTCAGCTCACCCGCGGCCTGCTTGGCGTACAGACCCTTCACATCGCGTACGGAGCACACATCGACCGGCGTGGCCACGTGGATCTCCAGGTACGCCGCCCCGCCCTCCTGGTGGCGCTTGCGCACCGCCTCACGGCTGTCGGCGTAGGGCGCGATGACCGGGACGAGCGCCTTGACGCCGTTGCGGGCGAGCAGTTCGGCGAGGAAGCCGATGCGCTGCACGTTGGTGTGCCGGTCCTCGCGGCTGAAGCCGAGGCCCGCCGAGATGAACTCGCGGATCTCGTCGCCGTCGAGCACCTCGACGCGGTGGCCCTCCTCGCGGAGCCGGCCGGCCAGCTCGTAGGCGATGGTGGTCTTGCCGGCGCTCGGCAGACCCGTGAGCCAGACGGTGGCTCCGCTCGTCACGTGGTTCTCCAAATTCGTAGCAAGCTCGGTCATGGTCAGCCGTGCAGCCCGCACTCGGTCTTGGCGTTGCCCGCCCAGCGGCCGGCGCGCGCGTCCTCGCCCGCCAGCACCCGGCGGGTGCAGGGGGCGCAGCCGACGGAGGCGTAGCCGTCCATCAGGAGGGGGTTCGTCAGCACGCCGTGCTCGGTGACGTAGGCGTCCACGTCGTCCTGGGTCCAGCGGGCGATCGGGGAGATCTTCACCTTCTGGCGCTTGTCGTCCCAGCCCACGACCGGGGTGTTCGCCCGGGTCGGGGACTCGTCGCGGCGCAGTCCGGTCGCCCAGGCCACGTAGCCCTTGAGGCCCCGCTCCAGCGGCTCGACCTTGCGCAGCTTGCAGCACAGGTCGGGGTCGCGGTCGTGCAGCTTGGGGCCGTACTCGGCGTCCTGCTCGGCGACCGTCTGACGCGGCGTCAGTGTGATGACGTTGACGTCCATGACGGCCTCGACCGCGTCGCGGGTGCCGATGGTCTCCTCGAAGTGGTAGCCGGTGTCGAGGAACACCACGTCCACGCCGGGCATCGCGCGGGAGGCGAGGTGGGCGACCACGGCGTCCTCCATCGACGAGGTCACGCAGAAGCGCTTGCCGAAGGTGTCCGTCGCCCACTGGAGGATCTCCAGCGCGGAGGCGTCCTCCAGGTCACGGCCCGCCTGCTCGGCGAGCGCCTTCAGATCGTCGGTCGTGCGCTCTTCCTGAACCGCGGTCATGTCTCGTCTCCCCCTGCGTCGTTGTGCTGAAGGCCACGGGCGAGCAGCCCGAGGAACTTCAACTGGAATGCGCGGTTGCACGCCGCGCATTCCCATGCGCCGTGGCCCTGCTCGCTGGGACGCAGGTCCTCGTCGCCGCAGTAGGGGCAGTAGAAGGGGGCGGCCCGCTCGCTCATGAGAGGGCCTCCTCGGAAGCGCGTGCGGCCCACGTGGCGAACCGCTCGCCGTCCTCGCGCTCCTCCTGGAAGCGCTTGAGGACCCGCTCGACGTAGTCGGGCAGTTCGTCGGACGTGACCTTCAGGCCACGCACCTTGCGTCCGAACCCGGCCTCCAGGCCGAGCGCGCCGCCCAGGTGCACCTGGAAGCCCTCGACCTGCTCGCCCTGGTCGTTGACGACCAGCTGTCCCTTGAGACCGATGTCCGCGACCTGGATACGGGCGCAGGCGTTCGGGCAGCCGTTGATGTTGATGGTGATCGGCTCGTCGAAGTCCGGGATCCGGCGCTCCAGCTCGTCGATCAGCGAGGAGCCGCGCGCCTTGGTCTCGACGATGGCGAGCTTGCAGTACTCGATGCCGGTGCAGGCCATGGTGCCGCGCCGGAACGGGGACGGCTTGGCGGTCAGGTCCAGCGCCTCCAGGGCCTCGACCAGCGACTCGACCTGCGTCTCCTCGACGTCGAGCACGATCATCTTCTGCTCGACGGTGGTACGGACCCGGCCCGAGCCGTGCGCCTCGGCCAGCTCGGCGATCTTCGTCAGCGTGGCGCCGTCGACGCGGCCGACGCGCGGGGCGAAACCGACGTAGAAGAGGCCGTCGTTCTGCCGGTGCACACCGACGTGGTCGCGCCAGCGCTCGACCGGCTGGGCCGGCGCGGGGCCGTCGACCAGCCCCCGCTTGAGGTACTCGTCCTCAAGGACCTGGCGGAACTTCTCCGTGCCCCAGTCGGCGACCAGGAACTTCAGGCGGGCGCGGGTGCGCAGCCGCCGGTAGCCGTAGTCGCGGAAGATCGAGATGACGCCCTCGTAGACGTCCGCGACCTCGTCCAGCGGCACCCAGGCGCCGAGCCGGACACCGATCTTGGGGTTGGTGGACAGGCCGCCGCCGACCCACAGGTCGAAGCCGGGGCCGTGCTCGGGGTGGTTCACGCCGACGAAGGCGATGTCGTTGATCTCGTGCGCCACGTCGAGCAGCGGCGAGCCGGAGATCGCGGACTTGAACTTGCGGGGCAGGTTCGAGAAGTCCTTGTTGCCGATGATCCGGCGGTTGATCTCCTCGATGGCCGGGGTGCCGTCGATGATCTCGTCCGCGGCGATGCCGGCGACGGGCGAGCCGAGGATCACGCGGGGCGTGTCACCGCAGGCCTCGGTGGTGGACAGGCCGACGGCCTCCAGACGGTCCCAGATCTCGGGCACGTCCTCGATCCGGATCCAGTGGTACTGCACGTTCTGCCGGTCGGTGATGTCGGCGGTGCCGCGCGCGAACTCCTGCGAGATCTCACCGATGACGCGCAGCTGCTCGGTGGTCAGTCGACCGCCGTCGATCCGCACCCGCAGCATGAAGTACTTGTCGTCCAGCTCCTCCGGCTCCAGGATCGCGGTCTTGCCGCCGTCGATCCCGGGCTTGCGCTGGGTGTAGAGCCCCCACCAGCGCATCCGGCCGCGAAGATCGTTCGGGTCGATGGAGTCGAAGCCGCGCTTGGAGTAGATCGTCTCAATGCGTGTCCGCACATTGAGACCGTCATCGTCCTTCTTGAACTGTTCGTTGCCGTTGAGCGGGGTGAAGTGCCCCGCGGCCCACTGACCCTCACCGCGGTGACGGCTCACCTTGCGGCGGGGAGTCGCGGCGGCAGGTTTCTGCGGGGTGGCGGCCATGGTTGATACGTCCTTCGGGACAGGCGGGAAAGCGGCTCTGACCTGCGCATGCGGGCGCATGGGTATAGGTGCGCTTCGTTGCGCGGGAATGAAGCGGAAAAGAGAGAGATGTCGGGCGCAGCGAGGCTGTCAGCGCGCCGGACAGATGGCGCTGGACATGCGGCCGAGGTCGACGTGCCGCCGACTCACCAAGGCAATCCCAGTTCCAGACATGACGGAAGCGTGGCATGGCGATCTGGACAGAGTCCAGCTTCGTCCATCATGCGGACACCCTTGTCTCGTAGAGCGAGACAAGGGTGTCGTCGGTCACATGGCCGTATTGGGCCGTTTCTGCCCAGGTCAGGCTGGGTACGCCCCGGGCCACGGTCCGGGGGTGGCCGCCTCGGCATCCTCCTCGACCTTGGTGTCGAAGAGCGTGAAGCCACGGCGCTGATAGTTGGCCATGGCGTGCTCGCCGTCCTTGCTGCAGGTGTGCAGCCATACCCGCTTCGTCGGCGCCAGCCCCGGCCAGCGATCCGCCAGGTCCCAGGCGCGCGCGGCGCCGTACGCCAGCAGATGCCCACCGATACGGCGGCCGCGGAAGGCCGGGATCAGGCCGAAGTACTCGATCTCCACGACCCCGTCGTCCTGCGGGCTCAGCTCCACATACCCCGCGGGCGTTCCCCGGTCGTAGGCCACCCACGTCTCGACCCCCGGACGCTCCAGGTGCTCCTGCCACCGCGCGTACGTCCAGCCGAGCCGGTCGATCCACAGGATGTCCCCGCCGACCGAGGCGTACAGGTAGCGGCTGAACTCGGGGGAGGGCACCTCGGCGCGGACGATCCTGACGTCGCCCTGCGGGGCGGCGGCCGGGAGGAGGTCGTCGGGGGAGGTCTGCTCCAGGGACCAGGTGGTCACGGGGATGTTGGTCATGACGGCCAGGGAATCACCCGAGCGGCCGATCTGTCGATCGGTGTCCACCCGGGGGCTCCCTCGGCGGTCGGCCGCGGACGGCTAGCCGAGCGCCCCGTCGATCGACTCCAACGGCATCGCGAACAGCATCCGGCCCGACTGGGACCAGACCTCGCCGGTGGCCTCCCAGTACGACAGGGGGCCGGCCTGCAGGCCCCAGCACCTGGGGGCGTTCTCCTCGCCGCAGCGGGTCGCCTCGGCGCCCTCGGCGTCCTGGCGCCACAGGCTGCCGTGCCGGTCGGTGCTGCCCGGAGCCCGGCCTACGTACCAGGCCGGGTCCTCGGCCCCGCTCGCCCGGTGCGACAGGACGCCCTCGATGCCGGACGCGTCCGTCTCGTACGCCTCGACCGCGGACGCGGAACCGGTGGCGTCGGTGGCCAGCAGGCCGGGGCGGGCCGGGTCCTTGTCGAAGTCGTAGCGCCACAGGCGGGCGGGCCGGTCGCTGTCGGCGGCCGTGCGCTCGCTCGCGACCAGGCTGTCGGGTGCCGTGCTGCGGTCGAGGGAGATGCCGCCGAGGCGCGGCGCGGCGCTCGCGCCGGTCAGGCGGTACGAGCCGACGGCCGGCAGCACGAAGCGGTGGCCGTGGGCCGACCAGCCCGCCGCGACCCGGCCCACCGCGGCGCTGTCGACCGTGGTGCGCTGGACGCGGTTCATGTCGTACACGTACAGGCCGTCGGCGGCGGTGACCAGCAGCTTGTCCTGGTACCAGACCATGCCGGAGAGGCGGGAGGTCAGCGCGCGGTAGTCGCGGCCGCCGTCCACCGGGACGACCAGGAGGGCGGAGGAGTACCTCAGGTGGGACAGGTCGTTCGCGTCGACGAACGAGACACGGGCGAGCCCTCGGTCGGCGGTGCCCTCGTTCCAGCCGGAGAGGATCACCCGATTGTCGTTCCACCAGCCGTCGTCGTCGGCGTCACCCGAGGTGGTGACGGCACCCGCCCGCCAGGCCCGGGTGTCGGCGGCGTCCCAGCAGTACGCGCGCGTGGCCGTCGGCGCGACCGGCAGCGCCGAGCGCTCGGTGGCCGTACAGCCGGCCGTGTCGCGCAGACTCCGGTCGGCGGTCTCCAGGACGGCGCTCACACCGACCGGCTTGCCCATCCCGGAGGAGAGTTCGTCGAGCGTGGCCTGCGGGACCAACTGCTCCTGAAGTCGCAGCGCGCCGGTCTCGGCGGCCCTGGTGAGAGGCGTCAGCGCCCCGGGGTTGTCGCCTGACGTGGCCTGCGAGGCGCTGATCATCGTGGCGGCGGCGGTGAGCGCCAGGGCGGTTCCGGCGAGGAACGCGCGCGCCGCACGTCCCTGCTTGCGTCGACGGTGTCTGCCGCGGTGCTTCATCAAACCTCCCGAGGCGAGCCAACTGCGGCCATTGGTCCGAGTGTTGACCAAAGGAGCAGGTGGGGTGGCCCGTACAGGGATGCTACGGCAGTTGTGCACGCTTGCGGAGTAAGACCCCGCAAATATGCGGAAGAAGGATCCGTACTCAGGGCATGTCGGCCGAGATCCGCCCGCGCACCACCGCGGGCGCCGTCGAGTGCGGCAGCAGCTCGCGCGGATCGTCCGGCAGCAGCACCTCGACGTCCGCGTCCTCGCAGAAGCGGTACGGCCGGTGCTCCAGAAGTCCCCCGAGATAGCGCCGTACCCGCGACAGCTCGGCCCGCACCGTCACCGTGCGGCCCGGGTCCCCGAACATGTCATCGGCCAGTCCGGCGGCGCTGCGGCCACCCCGGTGCAGGGCCAGCAGATACAGCAACTCGGCGTGCCGGGGGCTCAGTTCATGACTCCAGGTGCCCGCGCCGGCGGACACCGTCATCGACCAGCGGCGCGGCTGCGTCAGGTCCAGCGCGATCCGCGTCGCCCCGAGCGGCGCCGGCTCGTCGGCGGGCCGCAGCAGCCAGCCGCCCGCGAGCGGTTCCACCGCGCACAGCCCCAGCGGCAGCAGCCACCGCCGGCCCGGCGACAGCGCCTTGGGCAACGCGATCCGGCCGGTGTACGGCATCCCGGTCACCGCGGCCGTCCAGCCGTCCCGGTCCACCACCAGGGCCCGCCCGGTCAGCCGCGCCAGCACCGGCGCCGCCACCGCGCGCAGCCGCTCCAGCGAGGTCACATGCAGCTCCCGCAGCCGGGCCTCGGCGAGCTTGGCCACCGAGTCCACCCAGGCGAGCGTCGCCGGATGCATCGTCTCCAGCGGGCCGCTGACATCGACCACGCCGATCAACCGGCCGTCCCGCGGATCCGTGATGGGGGCGCCCGTGCAGGTCCAGGAGGTCTGCGAGCGGTGGAAGTGCTCGGAGGCGAAGACCTGTACGGGCCGGCGCACCACGACCGGGGTGCCGATGCCGTTCGTGCCGACGACGTCCTCCCGCCAGTCGGCGCCGAGTTCGAAGCCGAGCCCGTCGGCCCTGCGCAGCACGGAGGAGTTGCCCTCCCGCCACAGCACCCGGCCCTCGGCGTCGGCGACGACCATGATGTGGTGGGCGATGTCGGCGACCGAAAGCAGCCCCTCGCGCAGCACCGGCAGCACATGTCTGAGCGCGGTGGACTCCCGGCGCCGCTGCACTTCCTCGCGGGACAGCAGCCCGGAGCGGAAGTCGTGGTCGGGATCGAAACCGCCGCGCAGCATGCGCTCCCAGGACTGCTCGATCACCGGGCGCGGCGCGACGGGCGTGCGCTGTCCTGCGAGTGCGGCGGCGCGGACCTCGCTCAGTACTCGCGCCGCCCGTGCCGCGTCCAAGGGTCCTCCCGGGAGAAGCGTTCTCATCCTGACCGTGTGCCTCATAGTGCCGCCCCGCCGAGCGCGGAGGGACATAGTCCGCACACAGTCGCCATCAAGTTGCAACCCCTTGCAACCCTGGTGGACCGCCCTGGCCTGATTGAAACTTGAGTGACGCCGTTTCGAGCGGCGTTCGCGGCCTCGAACGGGCCATGGCGGGGGTGGTGCCGTGTCGGCGCAGCACCACCCCTTGCCTCCGGCGGTCGGCCGAATTCGCCTCAGGTGGGGTCCGGCTTGATATGCGTCGGCGGCTGCGGGCGCGTTGTGGCTGGTCGCTCCCCCAAGCTCTCGGCTTCGCTCGAGCAGGGGGGACCCCCATCGCGGCGGAGCCGCATATCGATACAGCCCCGCGCCCCTGGGCAGGCCTGCGGCCTTGCCCGGCGGTCAGGCCTGCGGCCTTGACCGGGTCACGATCGAGGGCAGATTCATGGTGTGCGGCAGGGTTCCGAACGCCGCGCCTGAGTCGTTGCCCAAGCGGGACGCGCAGAACGCGTCGGCGACCTCCGGTGGCGCGAAACGGACCAGCAGCGAACCCTGCAGGACCAGCGCGAGGCGTTCCGTCAGGCGCCGGGCTCGTGCTTCGATGCCCTCCAGGTCGGCCAGTTCCGTCAACAGGTCCTTGATCGCCCCGTCCAGGCGATGATCGGCGCCGCGTGCCTTGCCGACCTCCCGCAGGTACGCGTCGAGCGCCGCGGGCTCCCGCTGCAACGCCCGCAGCACGTCCAGCGCCTGGACGTTGCCCGCGCCCTCCCAGATCGAGTTCAGCGGCGACTCGCGCACCAGCCGCGGCATCCCGGACTCCTCGACGTACCCGTTGCCGCCCAGGCACTCGGCGGCCTCGACCGTGACCGGCGTACACCGCTTGGTCACCCAGTACTTGGCGGCCGGCACCGCGAGTCGCAATAGCGCCCGCTCCTGTTCGCCGCCGTCGTCGTAGGCCGCCGCGAGCCGCAGCGCGAGGGTGGTCGCCGCCTCGGACTCGACGGCCAGGTCGGCCAGGACGTTGCGCATGAGCGGCTGGTCGACGAGCTTCGCGCCGAACGCCGCGCGGTGGGTGCAGTGATGGATCGCCTGCGCGACGGCCTGCCGCATCAGCCCCGCCGAGCCGAGCACGCAGTCGAGCCGGGTCGCCGCCACCATCTCGATGATGGTGCGCACCCCGCGCCCCTCGTCACCGACCCGGCGCGCCCACGTCCCGTCGAACTCGACCTCGGCCGACGCGTTCGACCGGTTGCCCAGCTTGTCCTTCAGCCGCTGGATCAGGAACACGTTGCGGCTGCCGTCCTCCAGCACGCGCGGCACGAGGAAGCAGGTCAGACCCTCCGGCGCCTGGGCGAGCACCAGGAACCCGTCCGACATGGGCGCCGAGCAGAACCACTTGTGCCCGGTCAGCGCGTACGTCCCGGCCTCCGCGAGGGCGGTGGCGGCCGTCGTGCCCGCGCGCACGTCGCTGCCGCCCTGCTTCTCCGTCATGCCCATACCGAACAGGGCCCCGGCCTTCTGCCCGGCCGGGCGCAGATCACGGTCGTAGACCGTCGACGTCAGTCTCGGCTCCCACTCGGCGGCCAGGCCGGGGTCGGTGCGCAGGGCGGGAATCGCCGCGTGGGTCATGGACAGGGGGCAGCCGTTGCCCGCCTCGACCTGCGTCCAGAGCAGGAAGGCCGCCGCACGGCGCACATGCCCGCCGGGCCGCCCCCAGGCCGAGGTGAGCCCCACAGAGACACCCTTGCCGAGCAGCCGGTGCCAGGACGGATGGAAGTCGACCTCGTCGACACGGTGGCCGTAGCGGTCGTGCGTCCGCAGCCGTGGCGGGTTCTCGTTCGCCTGGACCCCCCACTCCTGCACCTGCGCCGACCCACAGGTCCGTCCGAAGGAGGCCAGTTCCCCGCGGACCTCGTCCAGGAGCTCGGGCACGACGTGCCGTTCGACGGCCTCGGACAGGGCGAGGTCGGAGGTGAAGACGTCGTGGCCGACCAGGGGCGGCGGCTGGTTGGTCACCGAGTGCGTGCTGCCTGCCATGACTGCGAACCTATCCCTTGGCCGGGGATCCGGCGCCGCGATGAGTGGCGCGCCGCACGGCGGATACCTTTAGGTCGTGCAGCCAGCAAGTGAATCGTCCCCCCAGCGCTCCTCCGGTCGTCTCCACCGGGCGCGTGTCCTCTACCGGAACGTCTCCAAGCGCAGGACCGCCTGGCTGTTGCTCAAGGACACCGTCAACTCCTGCATCGAGTACCGCATCCTCGGTCTCGCGGCCGAGGCGGCGTTCTTCACGCTGTTGTCCGTGCCGCCGCTCCTGCTCAGTCTCATCGGCCTCCTCGGCTACGTCGACGACTGGACCGGCACTGACACCATCAACAGCCTGGAGAGCAACCTCCTGGAGGCGTCGCGCACCGTCCTGTCCGACAAGGGCGTGCGGCAGATCGCGCAGCCGATCCTGGACGACGTGATGAACGGCGGGCGCCCCGACGTGATCTCCGTCGGCTTCCTGTTCGCCCTGTGGTCGGGGTCGCGGGCGGTGAACGTCTTCATAGACACCATCACCGTGATGTACGGCCTCGACGGCGTCCGCGGCATCGTCAGGACGCGCCTGGTGGCGTTCCTGCTGTTCATCGCGGCGCTGCTGATCGGCTCGGTGGCGCTGCCGCTGATGGTGGCGGGGCCGGACGCGGTGGTACGGATCGTGCCCTGGTCGGAGACCCTGGTGCAGGTCCTGTACTGGCCGGTCGTGATCATCCTGTCGATCGCGTTCCTGACGACGCTGTACCACGTGTCCGTGCCGGTCCGCTCACCCTGGATCGAGGACGTGCCCGGCGCGCTGGTCGCCCTCGGCATGTGGGTGCTGGGCAGCTTCCTGCTCCGGATCTACCTGACGAACACCATCGAGGGCGCGACGATCTACGGCTCGCTCGCCGCCGCCGTCGCCGTGCTGCTGTGGATCGGCGTGTCCGCGTTCGCCGTCCTCGTCGGAGCCGCGGTCAACGCCGCGATCGACCGGGTCTGGCCGGCCGCCGCGACGGCCGCGGCCCGCGCCGCGAACGAGCGGATGCGTGAGGCCCAGGTCGCCGAGTACGTGGCCCGCGCCGCCGCGAGCCGCGAGTCCGCCCCGGACGATCCGGACGACCCGGACATGCCGTCGGAGTTCCCCGAGCGCTGGTCCCGCTTCCTGCCGCCGGAGGACCTGACGTCGAGGCTGCGGACCCATGTGAAGAGCCCGCACCACCCGCACCACCCGCCGCACAAGCCGGAGGATTCCTAGCGGCTCATACGGCGGCGTGCCCGCTCAGGCCTTCCAGGCCCCCGCCGCCGCGGCCTCCCGCGCGAAGTCGGTGAAGTCGCGCGGCGCACGGCCCAGCACCTCGCGGACACCGTCCGTGACATGGGCGTTGCGGCCGTCCATGAGGGTCTCGAAGACGTCCACCAGCAGCTCGACCTCCTCCGGCGGGACCCCGAAGCCGGCCAGCGCCTCGCCGTAGGCACGGGTCGGGACCGGCGTGTACGTGATCGTGCTGCCCGTCGCCGCGGAGATCTCCGCGACCGCCTCCCGCCACGACAGCAGCCGCGGCCCGGTCAGCTCCAGCGTCCGCCCCGCATAGCCGTCACCGGACGTCAGCGCGGCAGTCACCACGTCCGCGATGTCCCGCACGTCGATGAACGGCTCCGTCACCTCGCCCGCCGGGAAGACCAGCTCCCCGTGGACCATCCCCTCCACCAGCGGCCCCTCGCTGAGGTTCTGCGCGAACCACGCGGCCCGTACGACCGTCCAGTGCGCGCCCGACGACTTCAGCGCCTCCTCGGCCGGCAGCGCCTGGTCCTCGCCGCGTGCCGACAGCAGCACCAGCCGCCGCACCCCGAGCCCGACCGCCTCCCGCGCGAGCGCGCCGATGCCCTCGGCCGCTGCCGGGGCGCCGATGTCGGAGGGGTACATCAGATACGCCGCGTCCGCGTCCCGCAGGGTCTCCGCCCAGGTCGTCGGGTCCTCCCAGTCGAAACCCCGGGCCCGGGACGCCTCCCGCACCGTCAGCCCCGCGGCGCGCGCCGCCTGAGCCACCCGGCTCCCGGCACGACCCGAGGCACCGGTCACCACTACCGTCATCGCTTGCGTGTTCGCCTTGTCGGCTGCGTTTTCCGTCATGCCTCAAGTCAACGGCCGCGCGCCCGGGCAGCCCATCGCTGAACGGCTCACTCCCATGCGCGGGCGTCTACGCTGACGACATGGACGCCCTTGCAGGACTGCTGGAGGGTCCACGTGCCCGTGGCGCCTTCATGATCCGTGCGTGTTTCGAGCCGCCGTGGTCCATCCGCATCGAGGACCGGGCCCCGCTCACCGTCATGCTCATGGTCCGCGGTGAGGCCTGGGTGTTCCCGGACCGGGGCGAGCGAAGCGAGATGGGGGTCCCCCCGGCCGAAGGCTGGGGGAGGATCCGGCTGCGCCCCGGCGACCTCGCCATCGCCCGCGGCCCGGACCCCTACACCTGCGCCGACGACCCCGGCACGGCGCCACAGGCCCTGATCCTGCCGGGCGCCGAGTGCCGCTACCCCGACGGGCGCTCCCTCAACGGCTCCATGGACCTCGGCGTGCGCACCTGGGGCGACCGGCTCGACGGCTCGGCCGTGATGCTGATCGGCACGTATCTGTGGGAGGGCGAGATCAGCGGGCGGCTGCTGAAGGCGTTGCCGCCGCTGCTGTCCCTCACGGCCGATGTGTGGAACTGCCCGCTCACCTCCTACCTCATGGACGAGATCGTCCGCGACGAACCCGGTCAGGAGGTCGTCCTGGACCGGCTGCTCGACCTGCTGGTCATCGCCGCGCTCAGGACCTGGTTCTCCCGGCCGGAAGCGGCGGCCCCGGCCTGGTACCAGGCGATGGCCGACCCGGTCGTCGGCCGTGTGCTGCGGCTCGTCCAGGACGACCCGGCCCTGCCCTGGACCGTGGCGTCGCTCGCCGCCAAGGCCGGGGTGTCGCGGGCCGCGCTGGCCCGTCGGTTCACCGAACTGGTCGGGGAGCCGCCGATGACGTACCTCACGGAGTGGCGGATGGCGCTCGCGGCGGATGCGCTGCGTGACACCGACGACACGTTGGATGCCATTGCTCGGCACGTCGGCTATGGGAGCGCGTTCGCCCTGTCCAGTGCGTTCAAGAGGGTCTACGGGGTGAGTCCGCAGGAGCATCGGGGGCGGGTTTCGTCGTAGCCTCGCTTGTATGTACGCGGAGCGGGCGTCCAGGCTGCCTGGTGCCGTGGTGTGGACGAACACCCCTGGTGAGCATGGTGCCGGGCGGGTCCTGCCCGACGGGTGCATGGATCTGCTCTGGCACGACGGGCGGCTGCTCGTCGCCGGGCCCGACACGCGTGCGTACGTCACCGCGGGGGAGTCGAGCAGCTGGGCGGGCGTACGTTTCTTCCCCGGGACCGCCCCTGCCGTCCTGCGCGTACCGGCTCACGAGCTGCGCGACCGGCGCGTCGAGCTCGCGGATCTGTGGTCGGCCTCGCAGGTGCGGCGGCTGTGCGGTCGTATCGAGGCGGCCGCCGACCCGGTGACCGCCCTTGAGGACGTCGCGCTGGAGCGAGCCGCCGATGCCGTGCCCCCTGACGCGCTCCTGCGACACGTCGTGACCGCCCTCGACGCGGGCCGTTCCGTCGCCGCGACCGCCGACGAACTCGGCCTCGGCGCCCGCCAGTTGCATCGGCGTTCCCTGACCGCCTTCGGCTACGGTCCCAAGACGCTGGCCCGGATTCTGCGGCTGCAGCGGGCGCTCGCGCTGGCGCGGGGCGGGGTGAGCCTCGCGGACACGGCCGTGCGGGCCGGGTTCGCCGATCAGGCGCATCTGGCGCGGGACGTCAAGGAGTTGGCAGGTCTGCCGCTCGGGGAGCTACTCGGTAGGCGCGTCGGCTGAGCGGACCTGGTGAAGTCGACGGCGGTTCGGCAGCGCCGTCCAGGGGCGCGGGGAACTGCGCGACCAGCCACGACGGCGCCGCAGACGAACGACGGCCTTCACGGCCCAACCAGCGGAGCGAACAGGTCGACGCCGTTGCCGTCCGGGTCGTGCACGGTGGCGTACCGCTGGCCCCAGAAGGCGTCCCACGGCTTGAGTTCGCCATGGTGGCCGGCTTCCAGCATTTCCTCGTACACCGCGTCCACCTCGGCCGGATCCGAGCACCGCAGTGCCAGCCCGGCGCGGCTGCCGCCCGTGGGCGCTCGCCACCCCGGGTGGAAGGACCGCACGGTCTCCTCGGTGTCGAGCAACAGACGTAGCCCGCCGGGCAGTTCGGCCTCGGCGTGCGGCTCGCTCTCGGCGCCGGCGGGGAACGCGAAGCCCAGGCGACGGTAGAAGGCGACGGAGGCGGCCATGTCGCTGACGACGAGGCCGATGGCATCGAATCGTGGAGTCATGCGGCCACCGTAGGCAGGGGCCGGCCGGCCGGTCTTGAAGGAATCGGACACCACCTGCGCGCTCGCATCCCTGCCGGGTCACCTCACTCGAAGGTCACCGCCCCCAGGGGCGTGTCCACCGTGAAGGAGATCCCCACCAGGCCCGTCGTGAGGTCGAGGTCCGTGCACAGTGCCGCCAGCAGGGGCCGGATCTCGTCCGGCTCGGGGGCGCTCGCGGTCAGGGACAGCAGGGGGGTGGTGGGCAGCCCGGAGGCGGTGGGGTGGACCGTGGCGCTCCAGTCGATCAGGAACGGGACGAGCCCGGAGGGGTGGGCGTCGTCGCCGTCGGTGAGGCGCCATTCGAGCAGGGTGCCGTCGGGCTTGCGGCGGCTCATCGACTGCGCCGGGCCGGGGTCGTAGCCCCGGGCGCGGGCGGCGGCGATGGCCGCGTCCAGGTCGGGCGGGCTGATCGCCCAGGTGACCGTGCGCGGGACGGTGAGCCCGTCGACGTCGAAGGGGCGCGGCTCGCCGGGCGCGGACTGCTCGGGATCCGGACCGATGATCTCCAGGTAGCTGGCGCCGCCCAGGGACACCAGGTAGTTACGGGTGCCGAGCCCGACGTGCACGCCGCCCGGGGCGGGGGCCACACCGGTGCGCCGGGTGAAGTCGGCGACCGTGGCGGCCAGGTCGGGGGTGGCGAGGACGAGGTGATCCAGGAGCGCGGGAATGGCGTTCATCGCAGCCGAGGCTACGCAGAGCGGCCTCTGCAATGGAACACCTGTGCGCCACTGCGGGGCGCTCACTCGTCGAAAACGACGGTGCCGTCGGGCAGCAGCGTCGGATGGATCTTCATCGGGCCGTACTCGTCCACGTCCGAGGGGCGCGCGGTCTCCGGGCCGTCCGGGCCCATGCGCAGCACGCGTTCGACCCGGCAGAGCCGGAACACCCGGCCCGCCACCTCGACCTCGTCGGCGCGCTCCAGCGCCCGGAACTCCTCGGCCGCCTTCGCGTACACGGCCTTCTTCGCGTCGTCGAACCGGAACAGCATGGGCCACATCTCGGCCAGCGCGTCGTGCAGCACACGCCGGGCGTCGTGCGGGGTGGCCTGGAGCGCGAGGGTCGGCTCCCAGCCGGTGTGCTCGCGCTCGACCACGCCGAAGCACGTCGGCAACAGCACGACCTGAGGATGCGAGCGCACCGCCCGCTCCGAATCGCCGCGCACGGCGGCGGGGAAGCGCATGCCCCGGTAGGCGAACCCGCGCAGCCACGCCCGCAAGGCACCGGCCATCGGGCTGCCGTCCGTGGCGTCCGCATCGAGGACGAGGTCCAGGTCGGGGGAGGGGGTGTGGTCGTCCCGGAAGTTCCAGGTCCGTTCCGCGGGCTCCGGGTCGGTGGGGCGGGGTGGCTCCAGGCCGTGGTCGTCGCAGCGGGTGAACTCGTCCCCGCGCACGATCCGGTACCGCACCCCGCACGCCTCGACCTCGTTCACCGGCTCCCGGCTCAACACGTCGACGGCGGCAAGGAGTTCACGGCGTACGCCCGGATCGTCGGTGTCGTCCTTCGCGCGGAACCACAGGTGGGTGTTCAGCGCGTCCCGGCACATCTGCGGCATCCCGTTCACGACCGGCTTCAGCACCCGCCAACCGGGCCCCACCGCCGGATCCCGTACCGCGACCCCGAACACCGGCCCACGCAGCGCGAACCCCGGATACCGCACCGAGGCGTCCACCGCGTCGGCCTCCCGCACCCAGGCGGCGGGGTCGTCACGGCGGACCAACTCCTCGTGGAGCGCGTGGATCTGTTGCTGCCAGTCATGGGTCATGCACGCATTGTCGCGAGGGTGCCGTCACGCCCAGGAGTGAACAGACCCAACAGCCCCGGCTGTTGGACATCGCTTCCGCGGGCGGTCGAAACTTTCCGATCACCGTCGGGAGTGGGACGCAGCCCCCCGCGCCGCCTAGGCTCGTTCGCATGTCCGTACGACTCCTCGTCCACACCCGCACCACCGCCTACCGGCACGAATCCATCCCGGCCGGTGTCGAGGCCGTCCGCACGCTCGGCGACTTCGAGGTGGACCACACCGAGGACCCACGCGCCTTCGAAGCGCCCCTCGACGCCTACGCGGCCGTCGTCTTCCTCTCCACCAGCGGCGAGGTCCTCACCCCCGCCGGTCGCGCGCGCCTCGCCGGGTACGTCGAGGAGGGCGGCGGCTTCGTCGGGGTGCACGCGGCGGCCTGCACCGAGTACGACTGGCCGTACTACGGCGAACTGCTGGGCGCCCGCTTCGACCGGCACCCCGACTACCAGCCGGGCAGGGCGATCGTCGAGGACGGCGAGCACCCGGCCACCCGGCACCTGCCCGCCGTATGGGACTTCGTCGACGAGTGGTACGACTTCCGCACCAACCCCCGTGCCGCGGTACGGGTGTTGCTCCGCGCCGACGAGTCGTCGTACGAGGGCGGCGGCATGGGCGAGGACCATCCACTGGCGTGGTGCCGTGAGCAGGGCGCGGGACGCGTCTTCTACACGGCCCTCGGGCATGCCGCCGAGGCGTACGCGGATCCGGACTTCCGCGCCCATCTCCTCGGCGGAATCGACTGGGCGGCGAACCCCGGGGGGTCCCGGCGGTAACCGGGCCGGACACCGACGGAGGGTCAGGCCGGTCGTGCGGGCTCTCAGGGCCGTGGATCCGGGGATCAGGGACGCCTTCTGATCCCGGGTGTTCGGCCCTGAGAGCCCGCCGTCACGGAGTGACGCTCAGCGGCGGGGCCTGCGGAGCGCGCGGAACTGGGGCCCGTAGGTACCCCGGCCGGAGGGGAGGCCGGTCTCCATCAGTTCCACGGCGGGCTTCTCCAGCCCGCGCATGGTGCGGATGCCCGCGCCCAGGGTGCGGTGGCCGCCGCCCGCCCAGGCCGCGTCGAGGGAGTCCAGCACCGTGCTGTACATCGCGTCGAAGCGGAACAACAGCCCCCCGACATGGGCCGGCGTGTTGCGCCAGCCGCCCACCGGGACCGGGGCCATGGGGCGCACCTCGGGGAACGGCACGGGCGGGCCGACGAACCGCCAGCCGTCGTCGGTCTCGCGCAGCTCCCGGCCGTGGTAGATCTCCCCGAAGGCGTAGTAGTGCGCGGGGCGGTCGTCCGAGAAGGAGTCGGTCGGGGAGCTGTCGGTGCCCTCGCCCTGCTCCCTGATGACCTCGATGGCGTGCTCCACGTCGTCGAGGCTGCGCACCGGGCGCAGTTCGTCGGAGTCGATGTGCTGGGTCACCTGTTCCCGCGTCGACAGGTCAGGGCGCACGGCCCGGAACGCGCCAAGCAGGCCGTCGTAGAACTCCCCGACGGTGGGGGACGCCACGCTGCGGGCCAGCGACACCTCGGGGGCCTCGATCGCCATCATCACGTCGCGCACGAAGGGCTTGGTGAGGCCCGACAGATACACGGTCACCCCGGCGCGCACCCCGCCGGGCAGCGGGCCGGGGTAGACCGGCGCGGCGGCCTTGATCTGCGGCCTGCCGCCCACGGCCACGAGCAGGTTGCAGACGATGCCCAGGTGGTACATCTCGTCCCCGACGATGCGCCGGAGCATCCGCGCGACCTCACTGCGCTGGTCCTTGACGGACCACCAGCCGCACAAGTAGGGCGGGATGGTGGAGAGTTCGAGCCCCACGGCGACCTGGAGGGCGGACCTGAGCCAGGCGACCCCGCGACTGTCCTCGGGGACGGCCATCAGCTGCGCCACGGACCCGAGTCCGGCCGTGCCGAGGCCCGCGAGGCCGGCCTCGGCGGCAGCCGCGCCCGCCGGCTCCACGGTGGCCTGCGCGGGCCCCGCGACCGCGGTCGGCGCCCCGGCCGCCAACGCGGCCGACGCCAGGAACTTCCTGCGCTTGAACGGAGCAACCGCGGACTCGTCCGGCTCTTCGCCCATACCCGTCAACCTCGCCTCAGTTCATAGGGACGGCCCCGCCTCGGCCAGACGCACGGCACCCGGGACCCCTCCGACAGCTCGCGAAGCTAGCAGCGATCATCGCCGCGACCAGGGCACACGTGCCGAGCGGCGCATCGACCACCCTGTCGGTCCAACGTCACGGCACCGGGTGCGGGGCCGCCGAGGCGGGTGGGGCGAGGGGTTCAGCGGGGCGTCGCGTCACGCGGGGCGGCCGTGCTCGACCGCTGCACCAACCGCGTCGACAGCTCCGTCCGTGTGCTCTCCGGCTGCTCTCCGTCCATCATCCGCACCAGCAGCCGCAGCGCCGTCGCCGCCATCTCCGACAGCGGCTGGCGGACCGTGGTGAGGGCCGGGGAGATCCAGCGGGCCTCCGGCAGATCGTCGAAGCCGACCACGCTCACGTCCTGCGGCACGCTCAACTCCCGTTCCGCCAAAGCTTCGTAGACCCCGAGGGCCATCCGGTCCGAGCAGACGAAGACGGCCGTCGGCGGCTCGGGCAGATCGAGGAGCTCCAGCGTCCTGCGGTGCGCGACACCCTCGTCGAAGCCGGCGTGCCGCACGTACTCGGGACGGTGCCGCACCCCGGCCGAGGCGAGCGCCGAGCGGTAGCCGGCCACCCGGGCGGCACTGCAGATCTTGCGCTGATGACCGGCGATGACGGCAATGCGTTCGTGGCCGAGCGCCAGGAGATGCTCGGTCGCCGTCACGCCGCCGTGCCAGTTCGCCGCGCCCACCGACACCACGCCCGGCGGCGGTTCCAGCACCGGGTCGATCATCACGAACGGGATGCGGTGCTGCTCCAGCCACGCGTACTGCGATGCCGTCAGCTCGGCCAGGTTGAACAGCACTCCGGAGGAGCCGCGCGCGATCAGCTTGTCCAGCCAGCCCCGCTCCGGTCGCGCGCCCCGCGTCCGGGTCAGACCGGCCGAGACCACCACCTCCAGCCCGGCGTCGTGGGCCGCCGCCTCCACCCCGTGCAGCACCGCGCCCGACCACGAGGTGTCCAGTGAGTGCACGACGAGGTCGACCAGGCCCGGCGTCTTCGCCGCGTCGAAGCGCGGTCTTCGGACATAGCCGAGCCGGTCCAGCGCCTCGGTGACCCGGCGGCGGGTCTCGGGGGCCACGTCCTCCCGGCCGTTGACCACCTTGGAGGCGGTCGGTACGGACACGCCGGCCTCGCGGGCCACGACCGCGAGGGTAGGCCCGGCAGCCACGCTCGCACCGCCCGTACGGACCATCGGGAACCACCTCTCCGGCCCGCCCGAGGGCCATGAAAAGTTTCGACCAGCGCGGAAACAGTAAGCGCTTCCTATCCTAGGTTCGCCGCGTTGAGTCCGGAAGGGGCAGGACATCGCAGGAGTCCATGGGCCGCGACTTTCGAAACCTCGAACAAGCCCTGGGCTACCAGCAGGTGAGGCGGAATCCCGTGAAGTCGGCCGTGAACGACGAGTCGACGAGATCCACGGCATGCACGCCCGCCATCGCCCCGGTGAAGCGCAACTTGGAGCCGTGGTCGTCGGACAGCCGGGTGAAGTCCAGCGGCGGCCCGACCGGCGTGCGCACACCCCCGCGGACATACCAGAACCGGGCCCACCCGTCCTCGACGGTCACGCCCAAGGTCAACGGCACGCCCGCGTCCACCTCCACCACGGCCACCTGCCGGGTGCCGGACTCCTCACGCTCCACCAGAGCGAGCACGGTACGGCCCGCCCCTCGCCACTGCTGCCCGCACTGTCCCTCGCCCTCGGGCTCCGCCCAGGTGAGGTCCAGGTTCAGATAGGCCTCCGTGTTGTACCAGAGGACCAGTCCGGCGGCCTGCGTGAAGGACCGGGGCCTCGCGTCCACGGTGACCTTCGCCTCCGCGCGATGCTCGGTGTTGCGCTGGGCGAGCAGACTGTGCGCCCACCGCGACTCGGGACCGTGCCGACCGCGCAGCCGGATCCAGCCCGGCCGGGTGGTGGCATCGGCCCAGCTGGGATCGGCGTAGCCGCGCAGGGTGCTCCAGGGCTAGCCCAACGGATCGTCGGGGCAGGCATGTTGGGGCTCCGGCTCGACGGAACGCGTCGGTACGTCTACCTCGACCGCCGGATGCCAGCCCCCGTGCCGCAGCCGCGGCCAGCCCGCCTCGTCCCACGTCACCGCCTGGATCGCCGTCTCGCGACCGAGGGGGCAGCGCGGCCCGGCCGGCGTCTGCAACGGCCGTGCCGTGAGATGGCTCATCACCCACTCACCGCCCGGCGTCTCGACCAGCTCCGCGTGCCCGGCCTTCTGCAACGGCACCGAGGGATCGTCGCGCGTCGTCAACAGGGGTTGGCTGTCGAGCTCGTAAGGGCCGGTGATCGCCCGACTGCGTGCCACGATCGCCCCGTGCTCAACACCCGTGCCGCCCTCCGCGAGCACGAGAGGGAACCAGCCGTCGCGCCGCAGCAACTTCGGCCCCTCGATGAGCAGTTCGTGCTGAAGCAGCAGATGCGTGTCCCCGACCGGGGCCAGCGTCTCCCGGTCCAACTCCGTCAGTACGATCCCGGCGAACCGCCGCCCGCCCGGACGATGGTCGTTCTGGAGGTTGAGCAGCCACAGCCGCCCCTCCTGATGGAACAGCGCGGGGTCGAACCCATGGCTCGGCAGCCGCCGCGGCGCGGTCCACATGCCGCCCGCCTCCGTCGCCGTACTGACATACGTGTCCACGTCGAAGTACGGCGTCCCCACCGAGCGGACCACCGAGTAGACCACCCAGAACCGCTCACCGTCCCAGCTCAGCGACGGCGCCCAGATGCCGCCCGAGTCGGGGACGCCCGCCAGTGAGTCGCCGGGGGCCGCGCCCCGGACATGGCCCGCGTGCTCCCAGTGGGGCACGCCAGCCGCAAGGTTTGCCCACAAACCCAGGCCCACAGACCCAGGCCCACCCCTTCTCAAGCAACCCGAGCCAAATCCACCAACCGCACCTCATGCCCCAACGGCCCCCCTGCCGCCACCCGCTCCAACTCCTCCACCACGATCCGACCCAGCCGCTCCAGCTCATTCCCGAGCGACCCGGCGATATGAGGCGTCAGAAACACATTGGGCAGGTGGTACAGCGGCGACCCCGCCGGCAGCGGCTCCGGCTCGGTCACGTCGAGCACCGCGTGCAGCCGCCCGGCAACCAGCTCGTCCGTCAGCGCCTCGGGATCGACCAGCGCCCCCCGCGAGGTGTTGATCAGCACCCCGCCGTCCCGAATCAGGCCCAGCCGCTCCCCGTCGAGCATCCGGTACGTCTCGGGGATGTCCGGCGCATGCAGGCTGACGATGTCGCTGTGCCTCAGCAGGTCCTCCAGCGACAGCAACTCGGCGCCCAGTTCGGCGGCCTCGGCGGCGCTGACGTACGGGTCGTGCAGCAGGACCGTGAAGTCGAACGGCCGTAGCAGCTCCAGCAGTCGTCGGCCGACCCGCGAGGCCCCGATGACGCCGACGCGGCGGCCGACGTTGCCGGTCGCGGCGGTCTCGCCCTGGGTCGGGTAGGTGTGAGTGCTGCGGAAGCGCTCCCGGTGCGCGAAGGTGTCCTTCCCGGCGAGAAGGATCATGGCGAGCGTGTACTCGGCGACCGGCAGTGCGTTGCCGGTGACCGCGCTGGACACGGTGACGCCGGCCTTCCACAGGGCCTCGCCGACCAGCGAGCGGACCGAGCCGGCGGCGTGCAGGACGGCGCGCAGCTTCGGCGCGACGGTGAGGACGTCGGTGTCGAGGCGGGGGCAGCCCCAGCCGGTGATGAGCACCTCGGTCCTGGCCAGGGCCTCGGCCGCCGAGGGGTCGGATGCTGGGGCGGCGAAGTCCCGTACGACGAGCGCCGGGTCGATCTCGGCCGTCTGCCTCAGCCGGGCCATGAGCGGCGGCGGGAAGAGCAGGGGGACGTGCACCGGATCCATCGCGAAAAGGGCCCTCGGCAGGTGCGGGCTGGGCATGGTTCTCCTGAGGCACTGGCTGAGACACCGAACGGAAACGGTTTCAGAAAGCGTCTTCTACCGTAGATCTGGTCACGGGGCCGGTCAATCGGCAGGGCGGCGGCGTCACACCGAAACCGATTTCCGAGCATGCTCCGGGCCGTTCTCCAGCGCGCTCGCACTGCATCGCACGTCAGCAACCGGTTCCCGGATCCTCGCGTCACCCCGAGTTACAGACTCTTTTCGAAAGTACGTCAAGGTGCGGGTGCGTACCGCCCCCGACGGCGCGTGGCAGACCCTCGACATCTGGCGCCCGCAGCTGGGGGAGATCAACCCCACCACCGGTTCGGGCAAGGTCTACAGCTCGTCGCTGGCGTACTTCGACTTCCAGGGTTCCGTGGAGATCGAGGTCACCTGTCTCAAGGGCGGCACCAGCAAGGTCTCCGGGTGAGACCCGACTCGTACGGCATCAAGCCCGAACTGCTCGGTGACACCCTGCGCTTCACGCTCGACCAGCCGCACAACGTCGTCGTCCAGATCAACGACGACATCTTCGACTGTCTGCACCTCTTCGCCCGCGCGACAGAGAAGAAGAAGCCCCGGCCGGACGACCCGAACGTCCTCTACTACGGCCCCGGCGTCCACACCACCGCCGACGGCTACCTGAACGTCCCCTCCGGCAAGACCGTCTACCTCTGATCTTGCGCAGTGCTCCGTCCTTTAGGGCGGAGGTGAAGCGCATCTCAAGACTGCTCTGACCCGAGCCGTTGGCACGGGTCCGCAGTGTTCTCCTCAGGTCACGGGGCGCTTCTGGTTCTCGATGTACTGGCGTACAACGGTCAGGGGTGCCCCGCCGCAGCTTCCGGCGAAGTAGGAGCCGGACCAGCACGTCCTGCGCGCCTCGCGCGAGCCCGTACGGTTCAGCGCGGCCGGGCTGCCCGACGGCCTCCGCCTCGACAGGCGCACCGGCCACGTCCGCGGAACGCCCACCGAGAGCGGCGAGTTCACCGTCACCACCACCGCCGGCAATGCCTCCGGCGACGGCACCGGCACGCTCAGCCTCACCGTCGGCACACCCCCGCCCGCCCCTTGGACGTACGGCGACCTGGGCGACGCGGTGCCCGACGGGCGGGGCTTCGGGACGCTGGGTGTGGTCGCGATCCGTACGCCGGGCTGCACGTCGTACGACGGCGGGACCTTCATCGTGCGCGGTGCGGGGGTCGACCTGTCCGTCAACAACCAGGCGATGACAGGGCAGTTCGCGCGACGGACGGTGACCGGCGACTGCGAGATCACCGCCCGGCTGGTCTCCCGCACGGGCGCGCGCGGCGACCAGGTAGGGCTGCTGATGGCCAAGTCGCTGTCGCCGTTCGACCAGGCCGCCGGGGCGATCGTCACCGGAGGAACCACCGCGCGGCTCATGCTGCGCCCGACCGTCGCGGGCAAGTCGGCCTTCACCGGAAGCGGCACGGCCGCCCTGCCCTCCCTGCTGCGGCTGAAGCGCGTCGGGACCGCCTTCACCGCGGCCCTGTCCACCGATGACGGCGCCACCTGGACCACCCTCGCCACCGGCGAGATCCCCGGGTTCGGTGACGCCCCCTACCACGTGGGCCTCGTGGTCTGCTCACGCGACCAACAGGCCCGCTGCACCGCCGAGTTCGACGAGGTGAGCATCAAACACGACTGATCCCCCCACGGATTGGAGTCGCACCGAAATGAGCCGCACTTCCCCCCACCAGCATCGCTCCAACGGTGAGTTGAGCCGCCGAGGTCTGCTGAGGACCGCCGGTGGTTTCACCGCGGCTGTCGCGCTGGGTACCGCGTCCGTCGCCGCCACGGCGGACGCGGCCCCCGCGACCTTCACCCACCCCGGCATGCTCCACAACGCCGGGGACATCAACCGCGCCAAGGTCAGGGTCGCCGCGGGCACGGACCCCTGGCTGTCCGGCTGGAACCGGCTGACCGCCAACTCCCACTCCCAGTCCACCTGGACGAACCGGGCCACCGCCACGATCATCCGCGGCGGCACCGGACAGAACTACGGCCTGCTCTACAACGACATCGCCGCCGCCTACCAGAACGCCCTGCGCTGGCGGGTCGGCGGCACCGAGGCGAACGCCGTGGCCGCCGCGGTCATCCTCAACGCCTGGTCCAGGACCCTGACCACGGTCACCGGCAACGCGGACCGGTTCCTCGCAGCCGGCATCTACGGCTGGCAGTTCGCGAACGCCTGTGAACTCATGCGCGGCTACAGCGGGTTCGACCTCGCCGCCGCACAGGAGATGACGGTCCGGGTCTTCTACCCGCTCAACAACCAGTTCCTCACCGGCCACAACGACGCCTGCATCACCAACTACTGGGCCAACTGGGACCTGTGCAACATGGCCTCGGTCATGGCCATCGGGATCCTCACCGACAACGCCGCCAAGTACGACCAGGCCGTGAACTACTTCAGGACCGGAGCCGGAAACGGCGCCCTCACCAAGGCGGTGCCGTTCCTGTACCCGGGCGTCGAGGGCTACGACCTCGGCCAGTGGCAGGAGTCCGGCCGCGACCAGGGCCACACCATGATGGGCATGGGCCAGATGGGCGCGATCTGCGAGATGGCCTGGAACCAGGGCGAAGACCTGTACTCCTACGACGGCCGCCGCTTCATGAAGGCCGCCCAGTACGTCGCCAAGTACAACCTGGGCAACAGCGTCCCCTTCACCACCTACAACTGGGGCAGCGGCCAGAACTGCGTCCCGCAGTCACAGACCGTCATCTCGGCGGCGTCCCGGGGCCAGGTCCGCCCGGTCTGGGCCATGCTCCACTACCACTACAACCGGCGCGTCAGCCTCGACGACAAGTACATCGCCCAGATGTGCTTCTCCGTCGCCCCCGAGGGCGGCGGCGGTGACTACGGCTCCGACAGCGGCGGCTTCGACCAGCTGGGCTTCGGCACGCTGATGTACGCCAAGTAGCCATTGGGCCGAACAGCCCTCACACCCGCTCGTGCGCCGGAATATCGGGCCACAATGAGTTGCTCTGATCTTCACGGTGCACGAGCGCGGTGAGGAGGCTGGTGGACGTATGGCAGCAGTCCGGACAGTTCCCGTGACGGACCCCGTGGTGACGACGCCCTACGGTGCCGTGAGGGGCCGGTACGAAGAGGACGGCGTCGCCGTGTTCCGGGGCATCCCCTACGCGGCGCCCCCCTTCGGCCCTCTGAGGTTCCGGCCGCCCGTCCCGCCCGAGCCCTGGGACGGTGTGCGCGAGGCCGCGGCCTTCGGGCCGACCCCGCCGAAGCCGCCGTACTCCGAGGCCTTCGCGCAATATCTGTCCGACCCGGTCGTGCCCGGCGACGACTGCCTCAACCTCAACGTCTGGACCCCCGAGCCCGGCCCCGCAGCCCGCCTCCCGGTCATGGTGTGGCTGCACGGCGGCGCCCTGACCCGCGGGTCCTCGGGCATGCCCGTGTACGACGGCCGGCCCTTCGCCCGCGACGGAGTCGTCCTCGTCTCCGTCAACTACCGGCTCGGCGTCGAGGGCTACGGATACTTCCCGGACGCCCCCGCCAACCCCGGCCTGCGCGACCAGCTCGCCGCCCTGAAGTGGGTGCACGCCTCCATCGCGGCCTTCGGCGGCGACCCCGACCGCATCACCGTCTTCGGCCAGTCCGCCGGCGCGATCAGCATCGGCGCGCTGCTCGCCGCCCCGCAGGCCCAGGGCCTGATGCGGCGGGCCATCCTGCAGAGCGGGCCGCCGGAGGCCGCCGAGCGGGACAAGGTACGGCGGATGGTGCGCCGGATGGCGACCCGGCTGAAGATCCCCGCCACGGCCGCCGCCTTCGCCGAGGTCGACCCTGAGCTGCTCCTGCGCGCCCAGGCCGAGGTGGGCCGGCTGAGCAGCCCCGTGCTGGGCGGGCCCGCCTTCGGAATCGTGGTCGACGGCGACATCGTGCCCCGCGATCCGCTGCAGGCGCTGACGGAGGGTGACGCCGCGGCCGGTGTCGACCTGATGCTGGGCTGGACCCGCGACGAGTACCGGCTGTGGCTGGTGCCCGGCGGGCTGCTGGAGCGCGTCGACCGGCTCGGCGCGGTCGCCCTGGCCGGCGCGATGGCCCGCTGCCGCGTCGGCGCCGAAGTACCTCGCGGCTACCGCGCCCTGCACCCGGAGGCCGGCACCGCCGAGATCGTCGGCCAGATGGTCACCGACCACCTCCTGCGCGTCCCACTGCACCGCCTCGCCGACGCCCACGCCGGGTCGTCGTACGTCTACGAGTTCGCCTGGCCCTCCACCCTCCCCGACCTCGGCGCCTGCCACGCCCTGGAGCTCGGCTTCGTCTTCGACACCGGAGACGTCCCCGAGTCCCGCAGACTGGCCGGCGAGGGCGCCCCGCCGGAGCTCGCGGACGAGATGCACCGGACGTGGGTGCGGTTCGCGGTGGAGGGCGACCCGGGGTGGCAGACCTGGGACGACACCCACCCGGTACGCATCTTCGGCGACGGCGCCACCCACACGGCGCACGGCCCGCGCGACGCCGAGCTGGCCCTGTGGACGGCGGCCGCGGCGGCTCGGGAAACCATCCATGCGCCGCCGCTCGCCGACGGTCCGCTCACGCGCGGCGCGGAGATGCGATCGGTGGTACGGCGGCTGCGGCTGCCGGGGGCGGTGCGCTGGCACTGACGATCACCGGTCGAGCGGCGCCACCGAGTCCCGTACCACCACATGGGTGCCCAGCAACAGATGCTCGGCCGGGTCCTCCGGGGTGCGGCCCAGGGCGGTGCGGACGGCGAGGCGGCCCAGTTCCTCGTAGGGGACGTGGACCGTCGTCAGGGCCGGGTGCAGGTCACGGGCGAAGGGGATGTCGTCGTAGCCGGCCAGCGAGACGTCGCCGGGTACGTCGAGGCCGGCCTCGTGCCCCCTCTGCGTCGAGCACCAGTGACAACAGCATGGCAACCGGTTCCCGAAGCGGAGGCTAGCAGTGCGTGACGGGGCGGGACGAGCCCTCCGTACGCGGCTACGGCGTCCCCGTCAGCGCCCGGGCGATCGACCCGATGGCCTCCGGCCCCACCCGACAGCACCCCCCGATCAGCCGCGCCCCGGACTCCCGCCACCCCCGCACCAACTCCGGCGCGAAGCTGGACCGTCCCTCCCAGGCACGCGCCTCGGCGTTCCAGGCCTCGCCGCTGTTGGGATAGACCACGACCGGCTTGCCCGTGACCCGGGCGGCGATCTCGACAGCGCCCTCGACATCCTCGGGCGCGCAGCAGTTCACGCCGACCGCGATCACCTCGTCGGCGCCGGCGGCCGGCGCGAACGCCTCCTCCAGCGGCTGCCCGGCACGCGTACGGTCACCGGCGACGGAGTACGACAGCCAGGCCGGCACCCCGAGCCCGCGCACCGCCCGCAGCAGCGCCTCGGCCTCGTCCGCGTCCGGAACCGTCTCCAGCGCCAGCACGTCGGGACGGGCCCCGGCGAGCACCTCCAGCCGGGGCCGATGGAAGCGCTCCAGCTCCGCCACGCTCAGCCCGTAGCGCCCCCGGTACTCGGAGCCGTCCGCCAGCATCGCCCCGTACGGCCCGACCGACGCGGCGACCCACAACGGCCGCGCGACCCCCTTCGCCTGCGCCCGCCGCGCGGCCTCACGCGCCAACTCCACGCTCAGTACCAGCAGTTCGGCCGCCCGCTCCCGTCCGATCCCGCGCCCCGCGAACCCCTCGAACGTGGCCTGGTAGCTGGACGTGATCGCCACGTCCGCCCCCGCCTCGAAGTACCCGAGATGGGCCTCGGTGATCGCCTCCGGACGCTCCGCGAGCAGCCGCGCCGACCACAGCTCGTCACTCAGGTCGTGCCCGGCGGATTCCAGCTGATTGGACATGCCGCCGTCGAGCACGACGGTCCCGGCGGCGAGGGCTTCGGCGAGGGCGATGGTGCTGGTCATGCTGACGACGGTAGTCGAGGCGGGGTGGGTGACCGGCACAGGAGACGTGACAGCCGTCGGTCACCGGCCGTGCGCCGCGTGCCTGTCTCCCCGCCGCCCGCGTCCGCGCCTCCGCCTTGCCGCCGGCATCGCGAGCCCCACGAGCAGCCCGGCGGCCACCACGTACGGCCACCACCCGAGGCCGTTGCCCGTGGCGCTCGCGGTCCGGGGGCCGGGGGAGGCGACCGAGTCGGCTGCTGTGCGGGGGGTGTCCGAGCCGGGGGAGGAGCTCGCGGTCACCGCGGTGAGGACCACGTCGTTGCCGTCCCCCCCCCGGTAGGAGATGCGGTACGTGGTGTCGTTCAGCTGGAGCTTCCTGCCCTCCCGGAGGCCGGTGAAGGTGCCGGTCGTCTTCGCCCGGCCCTGGTGGTCCAGGACGGTGATCCTCCGGGCGGGCCTCGTCGCCGTCGCGGCGGACGCGAGGTCCAGGTCGCCGGCGAGACGGAGGGCGCCCGTCACCCTCAACGGGGCGCCGTGCAGGACCAGTTCGCCCTTGGCCGACTGTGTGTAGTCGCCGGAGACGGTCAGACCGCTCGCGACCACGCCGTCGTTCGTCACCGCGCCCCGCACGGTGCCCCTGCCGGTCAGGGTCGTCGCCACGCGCAGTCCCGAAGTGCCCGTGTCCAGACGGGAGTTGGCGGAGACAAGCGTGATGGCCCGACTGCGGTCCAGCGTCGCGCCGCCGCGCAGTGCCAGCGTGCCCTTCTTGACCGTCGTCCTGCCGGTGTACGTCACCCCCGAGCCCGTCAGCGTCGCGGTCGCGGACCCCGACTGCGTGAGCGACCCGCTGCCGCTGATCCGGGAGAGGGTCAGGGACGTGCCGACGTTGTTCAGCACCAGCGAGCCGTCGTTGACGACCTTGTGGAGGGCGCCCCGCGTGTACAGCCCGCCGTCGCCGCCCCGCTTGCCGCTGCCCAGACGCAGGACCGCGCCCTTGCCGACCGTCGTCGAGCCGTCGTAGTGCTGCACGGCGGCGAAGGTGACGTCGTTGCCGGGTCTGCCCTTGATGACGACGTCGCCGGCGCCGGGCGAGGAGAGGGTGTCGTGATATCTGCCGCCGCCGATCGGCGCGCCCAGCGTGACGGGGCCGTTGTAGTCGAAGGTGAGCCGCGAACGGGAGCGGGCCGCGAGCAGGTTGATGTAGACCGTCTCGGCGGTGCCGGGCATGAAGATCCGGTTCGTCGTCCCGTCGCCCCACTGGACGTCCGCGCCCTTGATGTTGGTGCCGCGCTTGTTGACGTTCTTCCGCGCGGGCGTCCA
This sequence comes from Streptomyces sp. NBC_01092, assembly GCF_045039535.1. Lineage (NCBI taxonomy): Bacteria > Bacillati > Actinomycetota > Actinomycetes > Kitasatosporales > Streptomycetaceae > Streptomyces > Streptomyces sp. NBC_01092. The sequence continues at coordinate 8,269,655 of NZ_CP108659.1, forward strand.
GTTCAGGGCCGGGTCGCTGAGCGCGGGATCGGTGTCGCCGCCCCGGTCGGACCAGCTGTACTGCCCGGTGAGCACGACCTTGCCGCCCGGCCGGGACTGGACGTTGATGTCGCTGCCGTACTCGCGCTGGTAGAAGTCCATGCCCAGGGCGACGGTCCGGCCGAGCGGGGTGTCCACGGTGAAGGTGCCCTGGTTGAGGACCTTGCGCACGTTCGGCAGTGACGTCGCGAACTCCGGCCGTCCGGCGTTGACCTGCGTGCCGTTGTCGATCACCCCGGAGAAGGAGTGGGTGCCCGACAGATCCCAGGTACCCCACAGGAAGCGCGGCTGGGTGATGAGCCCGGAACCGCTGATCGTGCCCAGGTTGTAGGCGCTCCTCAGCGACAACCGCAGGGTGCCGTCGACCCGGATGTTGTCCTGGTTGAGCCGGAACGCCGGGGTGCCGTAGGGGAAATGGCCGATCAGCCCGGCCGTACCGCCGTCGCCGTACTGCAGGGTGGCCCCGCGCTCGACCGTGATCGCGGGCGGGTCCGGGGCGGTCGTGGTGACGTACGGGTGGTTGCCGCCGAGGACGCTCACCTTCTGCCGCTGCCGGGACTTCGGGAGCGTGAAGTCGCTGTCCCTGGTCAGGATCAGCGTCCCGGTGCCGCGCACGGTGAGCGTGCCCTCGCCGCGCAGGACGCCGTCGTACGTCGTCGTCCCGGGCGGCACGGTCACCACCGTGTCACCGCTGAGCGTCACGTCCCGGCCCCCCAGCACGTCGGCGGATACGTCCCTGGGGCCGGCGGCCACCGCGGGGGGAGCGGTGACGGTGAGGGCGGCGACCGCGGCGAGGGCGCCTGCGGTCGCTGCTGTCCTGTGGGTGAGGCTGCGCACGTGATCGGGGACGGGCCTGGGCGGCCGTCGATAACAGAAATTTCGCGGTCCTGTTTGTTTCGCCGGACTCGTTGACCTCCCGGTAACTCACCCTTACCTTTCACTCGTTCGTAATGTGTCAGATCTTGTTCGTTATCCCGAACAGCCTCAAACAGCTCCGAACAATCCCCGCAGCGCCTGTCAAGGAGAGTGTGTGAGATGAGACGTGCCTACGCCGCTCTGCTGGCCCTCTGTCTGGCCCTCGCCGGCGCCCTGGCCACGGCCGGCCCCGCCCAGGCCGCACCCCAGACCGCCACCACCGGCACGCAGTTCACCGACACCTCGGGCAACCCGGTGCACGCCCACGGCGGCGGTGTCCTCAAGGTCGGCTCGTACTACTACTGGTTCGGCGAGCACCGCAACGCCGACAACACCTTCCGCTACGTCGACGCCTACCGCTCCACCGACCTGAAGAACTGGGAGTTCAGGAACCACGTCCTGACCCAGTCCAGCGCCGCCGAGCTGGCCACCGCCAACATCGAGCGCCCGAAGGTCATGTACAACGCCTCCACCGGCAAGTTCGTCATGTGGATGCACAAGGAGAACGGCACCGACTACAGCGAGGCCCGCGCCGCCGTCGCCGTCTCCGACACCGTGGACGGCAACTACACCTGGCAGGGCAGCTTCCGCCCGCTGGGTGCGCACATGTCCCGCGACATCACGGTCTTCGTCGACACCGACGGCGCCGGATACATGATCTCGGCCGCCCGCGAGAACTACGACCTGCAGATCTACCGCCTGACCGCCGACTACACAGGCATCGCGAGCCTCGTCGCCGACCCCTGGCACGGCGGCCACCGCGAGGCACCGGCCCTGTTCAAGCGGAACGGCGTCTACTTCATGCTGACCTCGGGCGCCACCGGCTGGAGCCCCAACCAGCAGCAGTACGCCACCGCCACCAGCATCGCCGGCCCGTGGACCGCGATGACGAACGTCGGCGACTCCACGACCTACGGCTCGCAGACCGCGTACGTCCTGCCGGTGCAGGGCACTTCGACCACCTCGTACCTCTACCTGGGCGACCGCTGGGGCAACTCCTTCGGCGGCACCGTCAACGACTCCCGCTACGTCTGGCTGCCTCTGGCCTTCCCCACCTCGACCTCGATGTCGATGTCCTGGTCCCCGGAGGTCACCGTCGACACGGCGACCGGATCGATCAGCGGCACGAGTGCCACGTACAACACGCTGATCGCCCGGCACAGCAGCCGCTGCGCCGATGTCACGAGCCAGTCCCTGTGGGCGGGCGCCCAGATCAAGCAGTACGACTGCAACGGCGGCACCAACCAGAAGTACTGGTTCAAGCCCGTCGGCAGCGGCTACTACCAGCTCATGACCCGGCACAGCTCCCTGTGTGTGCAGGAGAACGCGAACACGGTCACCCAGGAGAGCTGCAGCGCCTCCGCGACCAGCCAGCAGTGGTCGCTCACGACCACCGGCTCCTACGTCAACGTCGTCTCCCGCGCGAGCGGCGAGTGCCTGGACGTGAACGGCGCGTCCACCGCCAACTCCGCCGCGATCATCACCTACACCTGCAACGGCGGAACCAACCAGCAGTGGACGCGCGGGACGTGACGTGTGGTCAGGCGAGCAGGTCGATCGCGTCGATCGCGGTGCCCGCGCTGAGATAGCCGGTCGTCCCCGAACCGCTCACCACGTCGATCCGCAGCACGTTGTACTGGCCGGTGTCCGTCTTCCAGGCGGACGCCGGCACGCTGTACGTGAAGGTGTGGTTGTTGCCCCGATACGAGCCGTTGGTCAGCGACCGGGTGCTCGGCTGGGTGGGCGGGGAGGGGATGGCGGACGTCCAGGCGTCGTTCACCGTCACCTGGGGGCGGCCGTTGGCGTACGCCGTCGTCACCCCGATCCGCAGGGTGTGCGCGGCCGCCGCCTGCGCCGCCGTCAGCTTGAAGTACACAAGGATCCCGCTGTTGACGTCCTTCCAGAGGTAGCAGGGGAAGGACGCCGTCTCGTTGTTGCCGACCACCACATTGCCGGTCCAGGAGGCGGCCCGGACGTCGGACGGATGCGCGTACGTCATCAGGTCGGCGTTCTTGAATCCGCCGGGTGTGCCGTTCCAGTCGCCGATCCGCCAGATGGCACTCGCGTTGCCGGGGTCGTTCGAGGACGGTACGGCGATCGTGTTGAGGGTGGTCGTGCCACCGGCCGTGACCGTCACCGACCCCGTGTACACGGCGAGTTCGCCCTTGAAGACGGTCAGCGTGTACGGCCCCGGCAGCACACCCCCGATCGAGAAGTAGCCGTCCGACGACCGCGCCGAACCCCAGTACTGCGCCGCCGAGTTGGCGAGCCCGACCGTGTACGGGTACGCCGTGTTCCGCCCGGAGATCCCGACGCCGGCCACTTTGCCGCGCCCGCTCGCGCCGACGTAACCGGACATGCCGAGCGAATCCGCCCACGAGGTGGTCAGCGTGCCCGGGAACAGCGCCGAGGAGGGCGCCCCGCCGTCCGTGAGGGCGATGACGTACGGGCCCTGGAGGCCGAAGCGCTGGGCCTCGGTCTGGTTCTGGCCGTAGTACAGGATCTCGTACAGGCCGCCGCCGTCCGCGCTCTGGTGGCGCAGCAGCGAGCGGTAGAAGGGGCCGCCGGACGCCTTCTCGTGGTTGCTCCGCACGATCCACAGACCGACGCCGCCGCCCGACCAGCCGATGTGGTCGTAGTCCATCACCCGCAGCTTGGAGTAGTGCTTCGAGCGGGTCTGGCCGTCGGACTTCGCGAACACGTCCGAGGCCTCGACGGTGCTGCTGGTGTACGTGTAGGAGTCGGGCTCGTCGTTGAGGAACAGGCCCTTCTTCACCCGCAGGATGTAGCGGGTCGCGGACACGGACGTGTCGGCCTTGTTGGTCCACAGATAGACGTTGTTCTCGCCGCTGCGGGCCGCGTAGTAGTGCCGCAGCGTGCCGTACGCCACCGAGATCAGGATCGTCGAACCCGACTGCTTGACGGTCACGGTGGAGGTGCCGAGGCCGGACTCGATGTGCGAGTTCATGCCGCCGTAGCCCTGGTACTCCGTGCCGCGGTAGACCAGCGACGTCAGGTCGCCGTTGGTCTTGCTGACCTTGAAGACCAGGTTGGCGCCGGTGTCGACGACGTAGTTCGAGCCGTCGTCGCTCCAGCCGAACGCCGCGGCGCGCGCGGTGCCGGCGAGGGCCGCTGTGCCGGCCGCGGCCGTGGCGCCGAGGACGAAGGTGCGGCGGCGAACGGATCTGCCGTGGGATCCGGACATGGGGGTGCCTCCTTCGGAGTGGGGGTGCGGGTGTTGTGCAGGGTGACAGTTGAATCGATTTCGCGAAAGGGCTTGCGCTTGCCCCACGTTGAGCAGTTCTCTGAACTGGCGCAATGAACTAGAAAGCGCTTGTTGAGCGGGAGGCGCGTATGAGACGTTTCAGCATCGCCGTACTGGTGGGAGCCGCCTTGGGCGCAGTGCTGACCGCGGTACCGGCCAGGGCCGACGCCGACTGCACTGCCACCGTCTGCCACTTCGACGTCCCTCCCGGCACCTACGACGTCAAGCTCCTCCTGGGCGGCGAGGCGGCGTCGAGCACGAGCGTCACCGGCGAGACCCGTCGCGTGCTGCTCCCCGAGACGGCCGTGGCCGCCGGCGAGCGCGTCTCCCGCAGCTTCACCGTCGACGTCCGCACCCCCGAGGGCGAGCCCACCGGGCCCGACGGCACCCCCGGCCTGGACCTGCGACTCGGCGGCACCGCGCCCGCCCTCGCCGACATCCGGGTCACCCCCGCGCGGCACTCCCGCCAGATCTTCCTGGTCGGCGACTCCACGGTCTGCGACCAGCCCGGCGACCCGTACTCCGGCTGGGGCCAGCAACTGCCCGGGTACCTCCGCAAGGGACTGTCGGTGGCCAACTACGCCGACTCCGGCGAGAGTACGGTCAGCTATCTCGCCGACACCCGCCTCTGGGCCACCGTCCGGCCACGGATCCGCCCCGGCGACCTGGTCCTGATCCAGCTCGCACACAACGACAAGACGACCGACGAGGCGACGTATCGCGCGAATCTGGAGACACTGGTGGCCGGTGCGCGCGAGAAGGGAGGCGAGCCCGTCCTGGTCACCCCGATCGTGCGCCGCTGGTTCAACGCCGACGGCACACTCGACAACGACACGGCGCTGCTGGTGAACGGCCTCGGTGTGAACCACCCCGGCGTCATCCGCTCGGTCGCCGCCGCCCACGACGTCCCCCTGATCGACCTCACGGCGAAGACCAAGGCGCTGGTGGAGTCCCTGGGCGTCGAGGCGTCCAAGGCGCTGTACCTGTACAACGAGAAGAGGGACAACACCCACACCTCGGTGCGCGGCGCCACGGTGTACGCGGGACTGGTCCGCGACGAACTCGTCGCCCGCCATCTGGTGCCCCAGGGCCTGGTGCGGGTGTGATGAACCCCTGGGGCGCCTCGACCGGAACCGGGGCGCCCCAGGCTTGCCCTTCACAGAGCAGGAAAGAGCGCCGATGCAGCTCCCTCCCGACGACCACACCCTCAGCCCGCACACCGGCTACACCCGCGCCCACTGGTTGGCCGCCGCCGACGCCCTGCTCGCCGCAGTGGAGCCGTACGCCACGCAGGACCGCGCCCTCTACCACTTCCCCGGCGACCACGAGAGCTGGTCGGGCCGCCTCTCGGACGGCCTGGAGGGCTACGCCCGTACGTTCCTCCTTGCGGCGTTCCGCCGGGACGAGACGGTGTTGGAGCGCTACGCCGACGGTCTCGCGGCCGGCGTCGCGGGCGTCTGGCCGCGCATCGAGGACCGCGGCCAGCCGCTCGTCGAGGCCGCGTCGATCGCGCTCGCGCTGCGACTGACCCGGCCCCTGCTGTGGGACCGGCTGGACGACGGCGAGCGGCAGCGCGCGGCGGCCTGGCTCGGGGACGCGCTGACCGCCGAAGCCTGGCCCTGCAACTGGGAGTTGTTCCCGGTGACGGTGGGCGGCTTCCTCCAGGAGATCGGCCACGAGACCGAGGAGTCCCGCAAGGCGATCGACCGGGGGCTGGAGCGCATCGAGGACTGGTACGTCGGCGACGGCTGGTACACGGACGGCGACGGCCGCAAGTACGACTACTACAACGGCTGGGCGATGCACCTGTACCCGGTGCTGCACGCCTGGCTGGCCGGGGACGACCGGCTCCTGGACCTGTACGGCGGCAGACTCTCCCGCCATCTACGGGACTACGCCCGCCTGTTCGGCGGCGACGGCGCCCCGATGCACCAGGGCCGGTCGCTGACGTACCGCTTCGCGACCACGGCCCCGCTGTGGCTGGGCGCCCTGACCGGGCACACGCCCTTGCCGCCCGGAGAGACGAGGCGGCTGGCGTCGGGCGCGCTGAAGTACTTCCTGGAGCGCGGCGCGGTGGACGACAACGGCCTGCTCACCCTCGGCTGGAACGGCCCCGACGAGACGGTCCTGCAAGGCTATTCGGGCCCCGGGTCCCCGTACTGGGCGAGCAAGGCCTTCCTCGCCCTGCTCCTCCCGGCCGACCACGAGGTGTGGACGGCGGTGGAGGAGCCGGCCCCCGCCGAGCGCGAGGACGCGGTCACCGCCCTCGCCTCCCCCAACTGGCTTGTGCAGTCCACGAGTTCGGACGGCTTGGTGCGCCTGCACAACCACGGCAGCGAGGACGCACGCTACGACCCGCACTACTCGCGCCTCGCCTACTCGACGGCGACGGTGCCTTCGCGGTGGTACGACAACAGCGTGATCGTCGGCAGCGACCCGAGCCGTACGGACATCGTGCCGCTCGGTGTGGGGGAGGGCTGGGCCGCCTCGCGGCACTCGGCGGGCGGCGGAACCCGGGTGACCAGCCTCGTGCTCGCGCACGGCGCGGTGGAGGTGCGGGCGCACCTGGTGGCGGGAGCGCCGGCGGGGACGCCGGTGCGGGTCACCGGCTGGGCCTGCCGGGGCGACGTACGGGGCGAGATCCGACCGGTCGTCGCACTGGACAGCCGCCTCTCCGGCGCCACCGGCGACACCGACACCCTGTTCGTCGCCCTCACCCGGCTCACCGCCGAACCGGCCCCCACTCCGCTGGACGAGCTGGTGACCGTGCGCGTGGACGACGAGGGCGCGCTCCACGTCCGCTGGAGCGATGGGCGCGAGGTCCGGGCCCGGTTGACGGACGGTGAGGGCGTCAGCGTCGTGTGAGCCTGAGGAGCCCCGGGAGTCTGTCGAGGATGATGGGGATCACGGGTGGGAAAGAAGACACGGCTGACCCGGCTGCTCCGAGGCGTCGGTAACGCCGAGACTGCCGCCCGGAATCCGTCGCTGCCCGTCGAGGTCGTGCAGCGCATGGCCGAGTGGGTCAGCGTGTCCGACGGGGCAGATGGGTGATCGCTACGAAGGTCGCCAGGGCCGCCAGAGTCGTCGATGCGTAGACCGGGTACTCACCCCACGGCGAGTCGGGGGCGTTCAGCGAGGCATGCATAAGCCTGTTGACGCTCCAGCCCACCGCCAGTCCGGCCGCGAACGCAGGCCAGCGGTGCCGTACGCCGTCGATCACGTCGTCGAGCATGGACCACACCGCCGCGACCGTCATCACGACCGGTCCTTCGTCCCAGCCGGCCCAAGCGGCAAGGGCTCCCACGGCCAGGCAGAACACGCAGATCCGCAGCGAGGGCAGCACCCGTGAGGGGTGGCGTGGCTCCCCGCGCGGAATCCGGAAGAACCGCCGTACGCTCCGCACGACTCCGTGCAGGCTCCTGCTCTTGCCGTACATCGCACCGACCTCCCTCGTCCGCGTGCATCGCATCTACGAGACGCTTCGGACGGGGGATGTGGTTGTACGTTCCGTTCGTCCTCAGTGCTTAGGGCGGGCGATCTGCAAGGACGTCGTGGTCGGGGACGCGCCCGTGAGCGGGGTCGCGACGACGGGGTGACGGGCACCGACGCCCAGGTCAGGGTGCCGTCCCTCTGCACCGCTACGTACGGAACACTTCGGTCCGCGCCGAACCGGCCCGGGCATAGCCTTTCGAGCAGGACGGAAGCCGTCCGGAAGAGCCCCCGCCACTGCCGTAGGGAGACCGCCGTGACCACCTTCGCCGAACTCCACCACGGCGACGAGCCGCTGCTCCTCCCCAACGCCTGGGACCACGCCTCGGCGCGGGCGCTCGCCGCCGAGGGTTTCCCCGCGATCGGCACGACCAGCCTCGGGGTGGCCGCGGCCGTCGGCCTGCCCGACGGGGCGGCGGCCACCCGCGACGAGACCCTTCGGCTCGCCCTCACCCTCGGCTCGGGGCCCTACCTCCTGTCCGTCGACGCGGAGGACGGCTACAGCGAGGACCCGGACGAGGTGGGGGAGTTCGCCCGGGAGCTCGTGGCCGTGGGAGCCGTCGGGATCAACCTGGAGGACGGTCTCGGCTCACCCGTGGTGCACGCCGCGAAGATCGCCGCCGTCAAGGCGGCCGCGCCCGGCCTCTTCGTCAACGCCCGTACCGACACGTACTGGCTCGGTGGCGGGGAGCTGGACACGCGGGCCCGCCTCGACGCCTATCAACGGGCGGGCGCCGACGGGGTGTTCGTGCCCGGGCTCACCGAACCCCGGGAGATCGCCGCCCTGGTGAAGCACCTCGACGTCCCCCTCAACATCCTCTACTCCCCGGCCGGCCCCACGCTTCCCCAGCTCGCCGAGCTCGGCGTCCGGCGCGTCAGCCTCGGCTCGCTGCTCTACCGACGGGCCCTGGGCGCGGCGCTGGAGACCGCGGTGGAGATCCGGGAGGGGCGCACACCGCACGGGGTCGTCCCGTCCTACGGTGACGTGGACGCGCTCAGTCACCGGAGCGACGCGACTCACAGCGACGGGACGTAGGTTCCTGTTAGCCTTGACTCTTTCCCGGGTACCACACCCTTTGGACTCATCACCGGCGAGGGACCGAGGAACCATGACCATGGACATCCCCGGCGACAGGCGACTGGCGGCCGCCGTCGTGATGGACGAAGAGCAGCGGGTGCTTCTGGTGCGCCGCAGCGAGAAGGAGCGGTTCCTGCCCCGGGTGTGGGGCGTTCCCTGCGGGAAGCTGGAGCCCGGTGAGAGTCCCGAGGACGGCGCCCTGCGCGAGCTGAAGGAAGAGACCGGCCTGCTCGGCGAGATCGTCCGAAAGGTCGGCGAGTCGTCGTTCCTCAGCGACTACCGCGGGCACGAGATCAAGAACTGGCAGGAGAACTTCCTGGTCCGGCCCTTGACCGCGGCGGTCACCCTGCCCGAGCCCGACCAGGACTCCGCCTGGCTCGCCCGCGCAGAGTTGATGGCGGTCGACATCGACGAGTACAACCTCGACATCGTCCGTCAGGCCTTCACAGAGTTCTGAGCCGCTCCGCCAGGTCCCGCAGCGCCCCCAGATACTCCTCCGCGGTCAGCGGCACCTTCGCCACCGCGCCCGGATGCGGGACCGCCGCCGTGAACACATCGGTGTGGCGCCGCCGTTCGGCGCCCGTCTCCAGGAACAGCGTCACCGTCGGCGCGTCCGTGTCGCACCAGGCCCGGTGCAGGGTGTGCGCGGGCAGGGCGTAGGAACTGCCCGCCGCGTACTGCCCGACATGCGTCAGCCGCAGCCGCGCGGGACCGGCCGGCTTCAGCACCCAGTCGGCCGACCGCTCCGCCAGCGACTCCGCGTAACGCGCCGCCGCGAAACCGCCGCCGCGCTCGTCGTCGACCTCGTACAGCTCCATGGCCAGCCGGCCCTCGACGACATAGGAGGCCAGCGGCGAACGGTGGTTGTGGATGTCCTCCTCGCCGATCGCCCCCGCACCCGGATGCCACACATGCGCGCGCAGCATCTGACGCGGACCGCCGTCGATCAGCAGCAGCTTGTCGAAGCCGAGGACGTGACGGTACGACAGCCGGGCGCAGGCCTGCGGATCGCCTTCGCCCGAGGCGAGTTCGGCGACCAGCTCCAACAGCCGCTCGGGGGAGCCCAGTTCCGTGACGACGGAGCGGGCCGCGGCCACCAGCTCATGCTCGGGCGGTTCACCGTCCAGCGCCCCGGTCAGCAGCCTCCGCGCCGCCAGGACCTGCCGACCGCCCATGCACTCATCCTCCAACGCCCGCTCGTCACAACCGACTTCAGCCATGCGGCTGGTACATCCATACGGCATGCGAGCGCAGCGCCGAAAGACCTTGATAGGTCATCCACATCGGCCGCCGCTGATCGGTGCTCTCGTCCCGCTCCCACAGCCAGATACCGTCGGTCTGCCCCTCCCACACCGCGGCGACGGCCCCCTCCAGCCGGATCCGCAGCTCCTCCTCCAGACCCTCCGCGCGGGCGATCTCCAGCGCTCCCGGCGAGAGCAGGGCGCGGGCCAGCCAGGAGGCGGTGAAGTGCCGTACGTTCAGCACCTCGTGGCGCGTGGGGTCGTCCGGGCGCGGGCGGCGGACCTCCTCGTGGAGGTTCGCCAGGTCCGGGCAGATGTCGTGCGGGGCTTCCGGGCAGGACAGCAGCCAGCGGATGCCGTCCTCACGTGCGGCACGGGCACGGGCGGCGCGCGCGTCGCCCTCCTCGCCCAGCACCCGGGCGGCCCGGTCGAGGGCGACGACGGCCTGCGCGGTGTGCAGCGGGGACGGCCTGCCGTAGGGCGGCTGCAGTCGGTAGCCCCAACAGCGCAGATGGTCGCGGCGCGGGTCGCTGATCGCGCCGTCCGCGAGGGCCTCGCGCAGCAGGGGCACGACCTCGGAGCGGGGCGCGGCGCGCAGCAGCCCGCGCAGCACGGTCGTCACGACATGCGTGGACTCCCGCCCGGTGCGGTCGAGTTGACGGGTGAACGCGCCGGTGCACCGGTCCACCTCGGCGGCCAGCCGCTCGGCGGACCCGCCCGCCCGCGCCAGTGCTCCCAGGACCAGCGCGGTGACCTCCGGTCGCGCCTCGGAGCCCTGTGAGCGCGCCGACCAGCCGCCGTCCGGGAGCCGCAGCCGCCACAGCGTGTCCACCAGGTCGCCGGTGCTCAGCCGTCCCTCGGGCACACCGAGGTCGAGCATGATGTGCAGGCCGTAGGCGGTGCCGACGGGGGTGGGCCGGGAGGGCGTGTCCTCGCCGAGGGAGTGCGGCCAGCCGGTGAGCCGCCCGTGGTCCGGGTCCTCCACGACGGACACCTGGTCGACGAGGGTTTCGTAGGCGGCGGCGAAGACGCGCGGGAGCGGGCCGGGCGCCCCGGGTGCCATCGCGGCGGTGCCCACGGCGGGGGCCTGAGCGCGGGTGCCCGCGTCCGCCCGCGCCCGGAGCAGGCCCGCCGCCAGCCAGGCCGCGACGAAGGTGCCGAGCCCGCTGACCCCGGAGATCACATACCGGGCGGCCGAACCGTCGATGGAGTCGGGCAGCACGCTGAACAGGAACTGGAACACGCCGTATCCGGCGGCAGCGGCCCCGAGGCCCCCGAGCCAGCCGACGAAGCGTGCCGGGGGCGAGGTGTCCGGGTGGTCCGCGTCGGGAGAAGGCGGTGCGGGATCGGGCCGACGGGACCTCAAGGGGCCGCGTCCGAGCTGCTGTTGGGACAAGACGCGCTCCCTCCCCCGTGGTGGTGGCGTGTGACCTCCGCGAAGCTTCCAGTCTAAGTGGTCAGCGTGGCACCTGGGGCAACGGCCGGTTGTCCTCGCTGCGCGGCCAGTTGGTGAGGGCCACGTGCAGGGCGTCGATCGCGCGGTCCCACGACTCGCGCACGTCGCGGGGAGCGCCGAAAGCGCCGGTGGACTCCAGCGAGCAGTAGCCGTGGAAGGTGCTGCGCAGCAGCCGGACGGCGTCGGTGAGGTCGGGTTCGGCGAGGCCGTAGCCGCGGAGCATGCCGTAGGTGATCTCGGCGGTACGGCGCATGGCGGGCGAGTCGGCGAGGAGGCTCTGGTCGACGCGGATCTGGGTCGCCGCGTACCGGCCCGGGTGCTCGAGGGCGTACTCCCGGTAGGCGCCCGCGAAGGCGGCCAGCGCGTCCTTGCCGGCCCGCCCCGCCACGGCCGCGGCGATCCGGTCGATCATCTCGCCGCCGGCCAGCAGGGCGACCCGGATGCGCAGGTCCTGAAGATTCCTGACGTGCGAGTACAGGCTCGCGTCCTTCACCCCGAAGCGCCGCGCCAGCGCGGACAGGCTGACGTTCTCGAACCCCGCCTCGTCCGCGAGCTCGGCGGCGGCCGCCGCGAGCCGGTCGGCGGTGAGTCCTGCGCGGGCCATGGGGTTGCGTCCTTCGACTTCGGAAACCTGGGGTGACTAGGCGTGATGCTAGTGCTCGGGGGCTCGGCCCGGCCGGACCAGTCCCGTCTCGTATGCCAGGACGACGGCCTGGGCGCGGTCGCGAAGGGACAGCTTGGCGAAGATGCGGGCCACGTGGGACTTCACCGTGGCCTCGCTCAGCGTGAGGTGGGCGGCGAGCTCCGTGTTGGACAGGCCGCGGCCCAGGAGGGTCAGGACCTCCAGTTCGCGGGGGGTGAGGGACGTCAGGTCGGCGGGGACGGCGGGTGCGTGGGCGGCGGGGTTCGCGGCGAAGCGTTCCACGAGGCGGCGGGTGATGGAGGGGGCCAGCAGGGCGTCGCCGGTGCTGACCAGGCGTACGGCCGCCGCCAGGTGCTCGGGGGTGACGTCCTTGAGGAGGAAGCCGCTCGCTCCGATCGACAGGGCCGTGTAGACGTAGCGGTCCAGGTCGAAGGTCGTCAGCATCAGCACCCGGCAGTGCGGGGCGTGCTGGAGGATGCGGCGGGTGGCGTCCAGACCGTCCAGGTTCGGCATGCGGATGTCCATCAGCACGACGTCCGGGACGAGTTCGCGTGCCATCGAGACCGCCTGCGCGCCGTCCGCCGCCTCGCCGACCACGTCGATGCCGCGCGCGGTCAGGATCAGCCGGAAGCCGGTACGGATCAGGGTCTGGTCGTCGACGATCAGGACGCGGGGAGCGGGCTCGGTCACGGGCGGTCCAGGGGGATGCGGGCCCGGACGCGGTAACCGCCCCCGAGGCGCCGTCGGGCGTCCAGGTCCCCGCCGTACACCGCGACGCGCTCCCGCAGCCCCAGCAGGCCGCGGCCGGTGCCCGCCCCGTGCCGCGCGACGGGGCGGGGCCGCGTCGGTGCCCCGCCGGTCAGCACGCTCGGCCCGGTGTTCAGCACCTCCACCCGCAGCGCGTGATCCGCGTAGCGCACCGTGACCTCGGCCTTTCCTCCGTCGCCGTGCTTGAGCGCGTTCGTGAGCGCCTCCTGGACGATGCGGTACGCCGTCACGTCGATCCTCTGCGGGAGCGGGCGGGGTTCGCCGGAGATCCGGACCTCGACCGGCAGCCCCGCGAAGGAGACACGGTCGACGAGTTGGCCGAGCCGGTCCATGCCCGGCTGCGGGGCGAGGTCGGCGGCGGGGGCGTCGTACGCCTTCGGGTCGTCGGCCGTGTCGTCGTCCTCGCCGCTCGGCGACGGGGCCAGCACCCCCAGCAGATGCCGTAGGTCCGTCATCGCGCCCCGCCCCGCGTCCTCCACCGCGCGCAGCGCCGCCGCGGCCTCGTCCGGCATCGTGCCCAGCACCTCGCGGGCGGCGCCGGCCTGGACCACCATCAGGCTGACGTTGTGACTGACGATGTCGTGCAACTCGCGGGCGATACGGTCGCGTTCGGCGGCGACCGCCGCGTGGGCCGCGCTCTCCCGCTCCCGCTCCAGCAGCCAGCCACGCTCCCCTACGGCATCCCGCCAGTGGCGCCGCGTCCGCAGCAGCGCCACGCCCAGCACCAGTACGGCCGCGTACGCCAACGCCGCCGCAACCCACCCCGGATTCCAGTCCCCCATGGGGTTCACCCTGGCAGACGATTCCCCGCGTACGCATCGGCCGGGAGACGCAGGCCCTGCATCCGGAGGATGAGGCGCCCGGCGATGTGCCACCCGGGGAGGGATGCCCGGGCCGGGTCCGCCTCGTAGCGTCCTGCCCATGACAGTCGAGGACAGCAGGGGAGAGGTCGTCGTACGACTCGACGGCGTGCGCAAGGAATACGGCGAGACGACGGCGCTGGCCGGGGTGTCGCTGGAGATCCGGGCGGGGGAGGCGGTCGCGGTGATGGGACCCTCGGGGTGCGGGAAGTCCACGCTGCTCAACATGATCGCCGGCCTGGACCGGCCGACGGGTGGCGCGGTCGTCGTGCACGGGGAGAGTGTGGGGGAGTTGAGCGAGAAGGGGCTCGCCCTGTACCGGCGGCGCCGGATCGGCATGATCTTCCAGTTCTTCAACCTGATCGACGACCTGTCGGCACTCGACAACGTCGCGCTGGCGGCCCAGCTGACCGGAACCCCGGCCCGGCAGGCACGCCGCCGCGCCCTGGAGCTCTTCGATGAGCTCGGCATCGCCGACCGGCGAGGCGCCTACCCCGCCGTGCTCAGCGGCGGAGAGCGCCAACGCGTCGCCGTCGCACGGGCGTTGATGAACCGCCCCGCCCTGCTCCTGGCCGACGAGCCGACCGGCGCCCTGGACAGCCGCTCCGGAGAACAGGTCATGGATCTGCTGCTCGACCTCAACCAGATCGGTCAGACGCTGATCCTGGTGACCCACGACGAGCATCTTGCCCGGCGCTGCGCGAGCCGCCTGATCGAGTTCGCCGACGGACGGGTGACCGGCGAGCACACCCTGGAGCCGTCCGCATGAGGGCCGTGTGGCGCGCCGCGCGCGCGGCGGTACGGCGGCGCAGACTCCAGACCCTCGTCATCGCGCTGGTCACCCTGACCTCGACCGTGGCCATGGTGATCGCCCTCGGCCTGCTCGACGCCGCCTCCGCCCCCTTCGACAAGGCCTTCGGCAAGCAGCGCGGCCCTCATGTGGTCGCCGTGTTCGACCCGGCGAAGGTCTCGCAGGCGCGGTTGGCGCAGGCGGCCCGGCAGCCCGGCGTCGAGGCCGCCGCGGGCCCCTATGCGCAGGCCACGGTCGAACTGCCGGACGCCGGCATGCACTTCGGGGTCGGATCCGAGATCACGGTCGTCGGCCGCGCCGACCCCGAAGGCCCCGTCGACCGGCTGGATCTGTGGGCGGGACGCTGGGCCACCCGGCCCGGCGAGGTCGTGCTGAACCGGCAGTCCGACTGGACCCCGGACGACCTCGGCAAGCGGCTCCCGATGCCCCCCGGCGGCCCCGCCCTCACCGTCGTCGGGTTCGCCTTCGACCTGAGCCGCACGGCGGACGCCTGGGTCGCGCCCGAGCAGATCGACGCGCTGCGGCCGACGGCCACCCAGATGCTGTTCCGGTTCCCGGACGCGTCCTCGGACGACCGGCTGCGCGCACAGCTGTCCACCGTGACCGAGGGGCTCCCGGCGGACGCGCTCACCGCCTCGCGGTCCTATCTCACCCTCAAACACCAGGTGAGCAGTTCGGCGCGGGCGTACACGCCCTATCTGATGGCCTTCGGAATCCTCGGCATCGCGGTGGCGGTGCTCATCATCGCCAACGTGGTCAGCGGCGCGGTGATCTCCGGGTTCCGGCACATCGGGGTACTCAAGGCGCTCGGCTTCACGCCGGGGCAGGTGGTCGCCGTCTACCTCACGATGATCTCCGTGCCCGCGGTCGCCGGGTGCGCGCTCGGCACGGCTGCCGGAAACCTGCTGGCGGGCTTCTTCTTCGAGTTCGTGTTCTCGGGGCCCGACGCGGGGGTGTTCCACGGCAGCGTCTCCGTCTCCGCCTGGGTGAACGCGGTCACCCTGCTCGGCATGCCCGCCGTGTGCCTCCTCGCCGCGCTGGCCCCCGCGCTGCGCGCCCACCGCATGTCGGCGGCACGGGCGATCAGCGCGGGCAGCGCCCCACGCGCGGGCCGTGCTCTGGGCATCCAGCGCCGGCTGGCCGGCAGCAGGCTGCCGCGCTCGGTGAGCCTGGGCGTGGGCCTGCCGTTCGCCCGGCCGGGCCGAAGCGTCCTGACGCTGGCCGCCGTGGTCCTCGGGGTGACCACGGTGACGTTCGCCACCGGCCTCGCGACGACGATGGACCGGTTCGGGAACGCCGGGCGCGACGCCTATCAAGTGACGGTGTACGCCTCCAACTTCAAGAACGGCAAGGAGGTCCTGCCGAAGCACGACGACCGTGAACTCCATTCGCTGCTGGGCGGGTTGCCCGGAGCGACCGGGATCACCGCCCGGGCCTCCGTCGACGTACGCCTCGCGGGCAGTGCGCATCCGGTGATCCTCGAAGGCCGCCGCGGCGACCGGCTCGAACTGGGCGGCGTACTCACCGACGGCCGGTGGATGCGCGCGAGCGGCGAGATCGTGGCCGGGTCGGCCTTCCTGCGCCAGAACGGTGTACGCGTCGGCGACAGGGTCGGTCTGGAGAAGGGTGATCGCACCGAACGGGTGCTGGTGGTCGGGGAGTTCATGGAGAGCAACGCCCGGGTGGTGGTCGCCGACTGGCCCACGCTCGCGGCGCTGGCCCCGGACGAGAAGCCCATCGCGTACCACGTCGCGCTCCGGGACGGCACCGACCCGACCGCCTACGCCCGCGCGGCACGGGCCGCCGACCCCGGGATCTCCCCGGATGTGCGGGGCTCCAACTCCGTCACGCAGACCATCGTCGGCTCCGCCACCGCCCTCACCGTGATGCTCGCCGTGGTCGCCGCCCTCGGCGTATTCAACACGGTCGTCCTCAACACCCGTGACCGCAGGCGCGACCTGGGCATGCTGAAGTCCATCGGCATGACGCCGCGCCAGGTCACGGTGATGTCCGTGACGTCGATGGCGGTGCTCGGCGCGATCGGCTCCCTGCTCGGCATCCCGCTGGGCGTGGCGGGCTACGAGCTGGTGATCCCCCGCATGGCGGACGCGGTGGACATCGCCCTGCCCGCCTACATGACGGACGTGTGGCAGGCTCCGGCCCTGACCGCACTCGCCCTGGCGGGGCTGGTCATCGCGGTGCTGGGAGCGTTCGTCCCGGCGCGGAGGGCCGGGCGGTTGACGATCGCGGAGGTGTTGCGGAGCGAGTGAGCGGGGGCGCTCTGCTGGAGGGCCTTGACGCGGCGCGGGGGCGTTGGGGCGGAGGGGGCCGCCGGTCAGCGTGAGCAGCGGCCGCCGTCCGCCACCACCAACTCCACGTCCTCGGCCCGCACCCGCAGGGCGTGGCGGTAGGTGTCCTTTCCTCGGGACGGTGAGGGGTCCCAGAGCCAGACGGTGTCGCCGCTCGGCTGGAACGAGATCACCGGGTGTCCGGTCGGGACCGGGCCGTTGACGACGGGTGTCTCGGCGCCGAGGGGTTTGACGCAGACGAGTTCGGGGTGCAGGCCGAAGTAGCCGGGGGGACGGTGGCCCGCGGCTGCCGCCCGCATCGTCCGGTCGGCGGACTTCTCCACGTCGTCGAGCGCGATCTGCACCACGGTCAGGACGGCCACGAGCCCCGTCAGGACCAGCATCAGACGGAAGAACGCGCTGACGGGTGCCTGCACGTTGAAGTGCCGGGCCCAGCCGGCCACCGCGACGAGCCCCAGGAGGAACAGCACGGCCACGACCAGCGGCCGCAGGGCCACGACGTACTGCCAGTAGAAGCCCACATGCACCGCGTCGGCCGGGATCCCGAACATGTCCTCCAGGTAGACGGCGTGCAGGAACGCCCCGACCCACGGCATGACGAACGGCAGCGGCGCGGCGAGGACGGGGAGGAACCACTGCACGTTGCGGCTGAACCAGGACGCGCTCAGCGCGTACCACAGCCCGAAGGCCGTGAGCCCGAGGCCCAGGACCATGCCCAGCCCGGCGAGCATCCCGGACAGCCCCGCGTCCTCGGAGCGCCCCCACATCCAGCCGGCGAACGTCGCGCTGCCCGTGAGGACGACGCCGCAGCCCAGCCGGATGAGCTTCGGATGGGGTGCGTTCGAGGTCAGCCATGCGCCCGTCGGCCAGCAGATGGCCGCGGGGACCAGCAGGGCGGTGAGACGCCACGGGGAACCGAGCGCGCCGAGGAGGACGCCGCTCGCGACGCAGGCCAGCACGATGACGCTGATCACCGCGACCCGGCCGGCCTCGCGACGGCGTTCCGTCGACCCGGCGTCGGACCGGGGCCCGATCGCCCGGCGTATGTCGTGCGTGCCGGGATCGAACGGCGGCCCGCCGATGTTGCGGGTCTCCAACTCCGCGAGCACCTGCGTCCGTTGCTCGTCGGAGTACTCGCCGCGCAGGTGCAGCGTGTGGCGAATGTCCAGCCCGCCGACGGCCGTCCAGTGCTCGGCCAGCCACCGCAGGACGGGCCCCGCGTCGTCCGGCACCTTGCGGTGCACGTGGTAGACGGTCTGTGCCTGGGCGGACTTGGGCGGGATGAGCTTGCTCTCGCGCACCCACAGGTCGAGCTTGCGCCGCTTGGCGAGCGTCGTGAGCTGCTCCACGGCCGTCGACCTCGCGGTCCAGCGCGAGCCGTGGACCGGGATCTCGACGATCAGCCCCGCGTACCCGTCGTCCACGGTGACCGAGTCCGCGGCCCGCGCGGGCCGAACCCCCCACCCCTGGGCGCCGAACACCCCGCTCGCCAGCTCCAGTTCGTCCTGGTCGTCACGGACCTCGACGACCAGGCGAACCCGGCGGTTGTACGGTCCAAGAGCCTCCGGTGTCACCGGGGAAGTCTCGCACCGTCACCCGATCGGCGCGTACAGCACCCCCAGCTTGTCGATCTCGTCGCCGGCCCGCCCAGTGAACCCGACGATCTGCCACCCGGACGGCGCCGAGAAGGTCTTCGTGTCCGACGTCGCCGTACCGGCGGACAGCGTGCGGCCCCTGTCCGTGGTGAAGGCGGCGGAGAAGATCCGCGTACGCCCGTCCTTCTGGCCCTGCGTCAGCTTGACGGCGGTGAGGTGCTCGCCGGAGGCCAGGGTCAGGGACGTCGCCGTGCCGCCCGAGCCGCCGTGGGTGAGAGCCGTGCCGCCGTCGTGGGTCAGGGACACCGCGTCCAGGCGGGAGGCGCCGCGCAGGGTCAGGGTGCGGGGCGCGGGCGTCGCCGGCAGGTCGTCGGCGTCGTTGAAGGCCGTGCCGTGCGGGCCGCCGAAGAAGTCGCTCGCGTTGAGGGACGAGTCGAGGGTGTAGGAGAAGTCGACCGTGTGCGGGAAGTGATCGGAGAGGTGCTTGCCGTCCGCACGCAGGAACTTCGCCCAGTCGTTGTTGTACCGGGTGGCGTTCAGGGCCAGCAGCTCGCTGCCGCGGTACAGGACCTTGTCCACGACCTCGCAGTCGTTGGCCGGGGCCGTCGCGTCGCACAGCAGCGCGTCACTGCCCGCCGCCGGGGGAGTGCCGCCCTTGACCAGCTGCACCCAGGCGTCGGTGAGGCCGTTCTCGCTGACGAGCGTGCGGATGTTGTCGCCGGTGCGCGTGTAGCGGGTGTTGGTGTCGCCCATGACGATCACCGCGTTGCCGGCCGAGTTGGCCTGGATGAAGTCCGACAGCTGCTCGACGTTGGCGCGTCGGGCGGCGAGCGCCGCGTCGTCGGAGTCGGCGTTGGTGTGGACGTTGTACACGTCCACGAACACGCCCTCGGCCAGGCGCACCCGGGCCAGCGTGAAGCCCTTCGGCGTCAGGCAGTTGGTGCCGGTGCAGTTGTTCCACTTGACCCGCTCGAAGTCCTCGAAGGCGTGGTCCGAGAGGGTGTTGAGGCCGTCGCCGAAGGCCGCCCCGCCGCTGGTCGCGGTGCGGTAGGGGTGGGTGTCGTTGGCGTACAGCGAGGCGTGGTAGTTGAAGTCTTCCTGGACGTTGACGATGTCGTACGGCGCCAGCCGCTGCCCGATGAGCGGGGTGTTCGTCTCGGGGTCGCTGTCGCCGAGGCCGAGGGGGAGGCCCGCGATGTTGTACGTCAGGACGTTGAAGGAGCCGGAGGTGGCGGCCGCCGCGGGGGTGGCGGCGGTGGCGGCGGTGGCGGTGAGGCCGGTGAGGGCCAGCGCGGCCGCCGCGAGCGTGCCGATCAGTCTTCTCATGGTGGGGGTGTCTCCGGTGGGTGACGAAGAAGTTGAATCCTGAAGGTGAGCGCTGCTCAGGTTCGGTGTCAACCCGGGTGACGTACAAGGGCAGTTGAGGAAACTGTGAGAGTCGCGGCGTTCCGCCGCGTCGGTGGCACTCCGTGGCCACGCGCCGCTTGTTCAATGTTCATGTTTCGCCTTGATCCTCCACAGGCGGCGCAACAGCGCCGCAGAAGGCAGCCGCCGGCAGGCAGCGGCATCCCAGGAGGCGTTCATGGGACACGGGCACGCGCACGGCCATCACCACCACGGACACGACCACGACCACTCGCACGACGCGGCAGCCGCTCTGCCCGCCGCCTTCGACCCCTCCGTGCCCGACGAGGCCCTGACCCCCGAGCAGCAGTCGCGCCGTACCCTGCTGCGCCGGGCCGGTCTGCTGGGCGCGGGTCTGGCCGCCGCGAGCGTCGTCGCGCCGACCGCTGCCGCCGCCGCGACCTCCGCCTCCGCCACCGAGGCGCCGGCCTCCGCCGGCCGCCGGAGCAACGGCTTCCTGTGGCTGGCCGGTGACCACCACATCCACACCCAGTACAGCAGCGACGGCAAGTACCGCGTCGTCGACCAGGTCCGCCAGGGCGCCAAGCACGGCATGGACTGGCTGGTCATCACCGACCACGGCAGCACGACCCACGCCAAGATCGGCGTCGAGAAGGTCAACCCGGACATCCGGGCGGCCCGCGCCGCCTACGAGGACACCCTCGTCTTCCAGGGCCTGGAGTGGAACATCCCGGCCGCCGAGCACGGCACCGTCTTCGTGCACCCCGGCCAGAACGAGGTCTCGGTCCTCAAGCAGTTCGAGACCGACTACGACGGCAGCGTCAAGGGCGCCTCCGACTCGACGCCCACCAACGAGGCCCTCGCCGTCGCCGGCCTGAACTTCCTCGCCGAGCAGGTCCAGCGCCGCAAGGTCAAGGACGCGCTGATGCTCGCCAACCACCCGGCGCGGCGCGGTGTCGACTCCCCGCACGAGATACGCAACTGGCGTGACGCGGGCCGCACCCGCCAGATCGCCATCGGCTTCGAGGGCGCCCCGGGCCACCAGGCCGCCGGCCTGCCCGCCCCCATGGGTCCCGGCCGCGCCCGCGGTATCTACGACAACAACCCCAGCGCCAACTCCTTCGCCGGCTTCCCGCTGGAGAGCTACCGCACCTGGGGCGGCTTCGACTGGATGACGGCGACCGTCGGCGGCCTGTGGGACAGCCTGCTCGCCGAGGGCAAGCCGTGGTGGATCACGGCCAACTCCGACTCCCACCAGGTCTACGCCGACACCGCGGCGCGCGGCACCGGCGGCAACTTCGACACCGACGGCCGCTACCCGGACCCGGTCTACGGCGGCCAGATCGACATCGCCCAGGGCGACTACTGGCCCGGCCAGTACAGCCGTACGCACGTCGGCTCCGACGGCTTCTCCTACGCCGCCGTCATGGAGGGCATCCGCGCCGGCCGCATCTGGGTCGACCACGGCCGGCTGCTCAGCGCCCTCGACGTCCGCGTGAGCGGCGGGTACCGCTGGGCCACGCTCGGCGGCGCGCTGCACGTCCGCAAGGGCACCAACGTGACGCTGACGGTCGACGTGGCGATGGCCGGCGGGGCCAACTGGGCGGGCTTCGTGCCCAAGCTGGCCCGTGTCGACGTCATCCAGGGCGATGTGACCGGTCCGGTCGCCGACAAGGACACGTTCACCGCGCCGACGGCGAAGGTCGTCAAGTCCTACGAGGTGAACAAGTCCAGCGGCACGGTCCGCCTCACCTACGACCTCGGCAAGGTCGACCGCCCCGTCTACGTGCGCGTGCGCGGCACCGACGGCAACCGGGGCGGCGTCGGGCCGATGGGCGCCGCCGTGGACCCGGCCGGCCCGGCCATCGACGTCGTCGGTGACGCCGACCCGTGGCGCGACCTGTGGTTCTACTCCAACCCGGTGTGGGTCCTGCCCTCGTGACCCCGTACGTTCTGACCGTGGACGCAGGGGTCCGGGATCTTCGCGCGGCCGACCACCTGCTCCATGGCCTCGCGGCCGAACTCGCCCTCCCCGAGGGCGTGTTCGGCTGCACCCACCTGGTGCGGGGAGAGCGCCCGCGCGTCGCTCTCTCCCTCACCCTCCCGTCCGAGTCGCTCCTGCGTACCGCCCAGGAGCGGCTCGCGGCCGGAGGCCACGAGGTGTCGCCGGGGATCCCGGACGCGGTCGGCCGGGCGGTCCTCTACCCGGGCGTCGCCGCGCTGACCGGCACGCTGACGATCGCCGACGTCCTGTCCCGCTCGGCGATCGACCGCGTGACGGTTCTGGGCGCTCCGGGCCAACCCGCCCCGGACGCCTTACTGGTGACGGGCGATCATGTCCGCCCCGGCTGGCAGAACGACGAACTCGTCCTGACCGCCATGCCGGCGGTGGGCGGCACCCTCGTACCCTTCGAGGTCCCGGATCCCACCCCGTGCTGCGCCGACCACTGAGCGGATCGTAGGCTGGCCGGGGTTACGGAGTCGGGTTTCGGACGGGGGGTCGGGTGACGTACGAGGCGGAACGCCACGGCGAAGCCGACCGACGTCGCAGACCTCCCGGGCCGCCCCCGGACGACCCCGCCCGCCCGCTGTGGCGGCAACGGGACTTCGGGATCTTCTGGGCCGCGCAGACCCTCTCCGTCCTCGGCGACTCCTTCGCCCTGATCGCCCTGCCCCTGCTGGTGCTCCAGGCGACGGGCTCGCTCGCCCGCATGGGCCTGCTCACGGCGGTCGGCGGGGCGGCGGCGGTCGTGGCGGCGGTGTTCGCCGGGGCCGTCGTGGACCGCGTCGACCGGCGCAAGCTGCTCATCGGCTGCGACCTCGTGCGCATGGCGCTGTACGGAATCGTCCCGCTGGTCTGGCTGTTCGGGCCGCAGATCTGGCTGCTGTATGTCGTGCTGCCCCTGTGCGAGGCCGTCGGCATGCTGTTCGCCGTCGGCTATGTCACCGTCGTCCGCGGCCTGGTCGGCACCGAGCAGCTCACCGAGGCCAACGGCCGGCTGAACGCCACCGCCGCCGCGGCCGGCGTGCTCGGGCCGCTGTGCGCGGGCCTGATGGCCGCCTGGTCCGGCCCCGCCACGGCCGTCGGCGTGGACGCGGCCAGCTTCGGCGTCTCCGCCGCGTGCCTGGTCTTCGTACGACTGCGTGAGCGGCCCGGTAAGTCGCCGGAGCGGACCGGACTGTGGCGGGATCTGCGCACCGGGATCGCCTTCCTGCGCGGCCACCCGGTGCTGCGCGCGCTGACGGCCCTGCTGTTCGTCTTCAGCTTCCTCACCCTCGGCCTCACCGACCTGGTCATCTACCACCTCAAGCACGACCTCGGCCACGACGACGGCGCGGTCGGCACCGTCATGGCCGTCGGCGCGCTCGGCACGATCGCCGGCGCCCTGCTGGTGGCCCGGGTCCGCCGCCGGCTCGGCTTCGGAGCGACCTGGACCGGCTCGGTCGCGGTGTGCGGCCTTGCCTTCGCCGGGCTCGGCTGGGCGCGGGACGTCCCCGTCGTCGCGGCCCTGACCGCGGCCTTCCTGGCCTGCGTCGGCATGGCGGGCACCTGCTCCATGTCGCTGCGTCAGGAGGTCACCCCGGAACCGCTCCTGGGCCGGGTCACCTCCGCCTTCTGGACCCTGCAGTACTCCGCGGCCCCGATCGGCGCGGCCGTCCTCACCTGGGCCGCGGAACGCCGGGGTACGGCCCCGGTCGCCCTGGTCGCGGGCGCGTGCTGCGTACTGATCGCCGGCGCCGCGCTCTTCACGCCCATACGGCGCTCCGGGCACCGGACCTGACCGACCCGCCTCGTGTGTCATATCGTCGGAGCGGTTACCCCGCAGGGTGGAACTCTGCGGCCCACTAAGCCGATTCGCTGGCCAGGCGTCGATCGGCACCGTGTGCGCATCCGGACGCTGGCGCCATGTTCATCATTGATTCCCTACGGGGAGCAACACGTGCCCTGGCCTCCCTGGCCATGGCACTGGCGTTCGTCGTCGCCTTGCCGCACGGCGCGTACGCCGCACCCGGTGACCTGGACACCACGTTCGGCACCGGAGGCCGGGTCAGCATCGCCACCACCACCTACGCGGAGGGCGAGGACGTGGCCGTCCAGCCCGACGGCAGGATCGTCTCGGTCGGCTCGGAGCAGGGCCCGGCCGCCACCGACTTCGCCCTGACGCGGCACAACCCCGACGGCAGCGTCGACACCTCCTTCGGCGGGGGCGACGGTGAGGTGCTGACCGACTTCGAGAGCGGCGACGACGCGGCCCAGGGGGTGGCGGTCCAGCCCGACGGGAAGATCGTCGTGGTGGGCCGTCACCAGGAGACCGACGACGAGTTCGCGGGCTGCTGCTGGTTCACGGTGGCCCGCTACAACTCCGACGGCAGCGTCGACACGTCCTTCGGGGGCGGCGACGGATGGGTCAGCCCCGGCCTGGCCGGTGGGGCCGAGGACGCGGCCGGAGTCGCGGTGCAGCCCGACGGGAAGATCGTCGCCGGAGCCTTCGCCGGCGGCTGGTTCGCGGTCGTCCGGTACCTGCCCGACGGGAGCCCGGACGGGGCCTTCGGCGGCGGTGACGGCGTGACCATGACCTCGTTCTCCGAGACGGGCGGCGGCGGCGCTGTCGCGCACGACCTGGCGCTCCAGCCCAACGGAAAGATCGTCATGGCGGGCTACGCGGGGGCGACCGCCTTCGACTTCGCCGTGGCGCGATACAACGCCGACGGAAGCCCGGACACCACCTTCAGCGGCGACGGCAAGGTGACCACGGACCTGGGCGGCTACAACTGGGGCCAGACCGTGGCCGTGCAGTCGACCGGCAGGATCATCGTCGGCGGACAGAGCGCGGACCGCTTCGCCCTCGTGCGTTACAACCTCGACGGCAGCCGCGACCTCACCTTCGGCACCGGCGGTGTCGCGACCACCGACTTCGGCGGCACAGCCGGCGTGAACGACCTCGTGCTCCAGCCCGACGACCGCATCGTCGCCGGCGGCGCCGGCCAGGCCGGCGACTTCCTGCTCGCCCGCTTCAACGCCGACGGCACCCTCGACACCGGCTTCGGCACGGGCGGCCGCACCACCACCGACTTCGGCTCCGGCGACCGGCTGAACGCCCTCGCGCTCCAGTCCGACGGCAAGGTCGTCGCCTTCGGTAACAGCGGCTTCAACGGCCTGCGCGTCATGGCCCGCTACCTCGGCGGCGTCGGCACCCCGCCGCCTCCGCCCCCGCCGCCCGCCGGAGTCGACCTGTCGGTCACCAAGACCGGCACCGGCGCGGTGAGCATCGGCGACCGGGCCACCTACACCGTGACCGTCACCAACAACAGCACCACGACCTCGGCCACCGGTGTCACCCTCACCGACACGGTCACCGGCCCCGCCGCCACCGTCATCTCGGCCACCCCCGGCCAGGGCACCTGCACGACCTCCGCCACCGGCGCGACCTGCGCCCTCGGCACCCTCGCCGCCGGCGCCCGCACCACCGTGACGGTCGTCGTCGAACCCAGGGCCACCGGAACCCTCACCGACCGGGCCACCGTGAGCGCGGCGCAGTCCGACCCGGACACCGCCAACAACACGACGACGGCCCCCACCACGGTCAACAACGCCCGCGGCTGCACCCGCATCGGCACCAGCGGCAACGACACCATGACCGGCACCTTCTTCACTGACGTCATCTGCGGCCTGGGCGGCGACGACACGATCAACGCCGGCTCGGGCAGCGACACGGCGTACGGCAACTTCGGCAACGACCGCGTCGACGGCGGCTCCGGCAACGACACCCTCAACGGCGGCCCCGGCAACGACACCTTGCTCGGCAACTCCGGCAACGACCGTCTCGACACCATCGACAACGTCACCGCCAACGACACCGCCAACGGCGGCCTGGGCACGGACATCTGCACGACGGACCCCGGGGACGCGCGCATCAGCTGCCCGTAGACCCCGACGGGTCCGCCGGCCCACCGGACACCGGTGCCCCACCTGGCGTGACACGCCGGGCGGGGCACCGGTGTCATCCGTTCACCCCTGCTCTGTGCCGGCCGCTGAACTGACGTGTGTCACTCGGCGGGCGAGAACACGAACGAGAATTCCGCCGGCTCGGCCTTCAGGAAGTACTGCGGCAGCGGACCAGGACCGCAGGACTGCGAACCGATGCCGTGCTGGCCGTGGTCGAGGTTGACCCAGACCGTGTCGCCCGGCGTGAGGTCGCTCAGATGCCGGGCGGCGTCCAACTGCTCGGTCGTCCAGCGCCGCGCGCTGAACCAGAACTCCGGCTCGCCGTCGATCCGCAGCCCGCCGAGCTGCGCCCAGCGCACATCGGACCGGGCGCCGTTCTCCTGCGGGCGCAGATACGGCGTCTGGAGTTCCTCGATGTCGGCGTCCCACAGCAGGTCCTTGGCCGCGGCCTTGGTGTCCGGGTACGCCTCACCTCCGCTGCCGAACCAGGACACGATCCCGGTGGACACCGCCGGCAGCCCGAACCGCACGCCGAGCCGGGGCAGCGGCACCTTCCAGTCGCCCTCGGGAGTGACCGACACGGTGAGGCGCAGGCGCGTTCCGTCGCTGGTCCAGCGGTAGACCGTACGCAGGCCCACCTCCCGGGCCGCGGGCGCCACCCGGGTCGTCACGATCAGGGCGTCGCCGTCCGCGTCCACGCCGTCGAGCCTGTGCCGCATCCGGTGCAGGCCGAGCCCCCGCCACAGCGAGCCGTAGCGCGCGTCGTCCTGCCAGGACGCGCCCTCGTCGTTGTCGGTGGGCGCGCGCCACACGTCCAGGCGCAGACCGGTGACATCCACCCCGCCGATGGACCGCAGCGCCCCGGTACGGGTGTCGAAGGCGGCCGGGCCGAGCACGATCCGGTCGCCGTCGGCCGTGGGCTCCGCACCCGTGGCCGCGGGGAGGGCCGCACGCGGCGCGACGGTCCGCTGCGCCCACGCCACCTCATGGCCGACGCCGGCCCAGGGGGTGTCCTCGGCGAGCAGCGCCCGGACCGTCCACTGGACCTCGTCGCCGTTGCCGTCGGGGGCGGGCGCCGGCAGCTTGACCTCCGCCGACTCACCCGGCGCGAGCGGCGGCACGGTGAGCGTGTGCGCCCCCGTGGGCATGCCGTCCACCTGGTAGGAGAACTCGAAGCGAAGGTGCGAGAGATCGGCGAAGTCGTACGCGTTCGTCACCCGTACGGTGCCGTCCGCGCCGGCGCCCTCGATACGGACCGGCTCGATCACCTTCTTGTACTCGAGGAGCCCCGGCGACGGCGTCCGGTCGGGGAAGATCAGCCCGTCGCAGACGAAGTTGCCGTCGTGCAGCTCCTCGCCGAAGTCGCCGCCATAGGCGTAGCCCAGCTCGGGATGCTTGATGCCGTGGTCGATCCACTCCCAGATGAAGCCGCCCTGGAGCCGCTCGTACCGCTCGAAGATCTGCTGGTAGTCGGCGAGGCCGCCCGGGCCGTTGCCCATCGCGTGCCCGTACTCGCACTGGATGAAGGGGAGGTCGCGCCGGGCGTGCGGGCCGCCGTCCAGGTGCTGCCCGATCCGCTCGACCTCCGCGTGCGAGGCGTACATCCGCGAGTAGACGTCGGTGTTCCGGCAGTTCCAGTCGCCCTCGTAGTGCACGAGCCGCGAGGTGTCCCGGCCGTGGATCCACTCGGCCATCGCGGTCAGGCCGCGCCCGGTGCCCGCCTCGTTGCCCAGCGACCAGAAGACGACCGACGGGTGGTTCTTGTCGCGCTCGACCATGCGGGCCGCGCGGTCCAGCAGGGCCGGCGTCCAGCGGTCGTCGTCGACGGGGTTGTCGCGCCAGCCCTGCTCGGTGAAGCCGTGGGTCTCCAGGTCGCACTCGTCGATGACCCAGAGGCCCAGTTCGTCGCACAGGTCCAGGAAGGCCGGGTGCGGCGGGTAGTGCGAGGTGCGCACGGCGTTGAGGTTGTGCCGCTTCATCAGCAGCACGTCCTCGCGCATGGTCTCCAGGTCGAGGGCGCGGCCCTTCTCGGGGTGCCACTCGTGCCGGTTGACGCCCTTGAACAGGACCGCCTTGCCGTTGACCTTGATCAGACCGTCTTCGAGGGCGACCGTGCGGAAGCCGATGCGCAGCGGCACGCGCTCCCCCGCGGTGATCAGCTCGCCGTCGTACAGCTTGGGCGTCTCCGCCGACCACGGCTCGACCGGGACCGTCACCGGCTCGCCGGTCGCGACATCGATGTCGAGGGTGGGCACGGACACCCGCCCGTCGACGTCGGAGTCGACGCGCAGGGTGCCCTCGCCCGTGGCGTGGTCGTAGGAGGCGTGCACGAAGAAGTCGCCCGCCGCGCCCGTCGGCCGGTGCAGCAGGGTGACGTCACGGAAGATGCCGGGCAGCCACCACTGGTCCTGGTCCTCCAGGTACGAGCCCGCGGACCACTGGTGCACACGGACGGCGAGCACATTGCCGGCCGGCTTCAGCAGCGAGCCGACCGCGAACTCGTGCGGCAGACGCGAGCCCTTGAACTCGCCGAGCTCCGTGCCGTTCAGCCAGACGCGGGCGCAGGACTCGACGCCGTCGAAGCGCAGGACGGCGCCGCCGTCGTCCGGGGCCGGCCAGTCGTCGGGAAGGTCGAAGACGCGCAGGTGGTCGCCGGTCGGGTTCTCGGTCGGGACGCGCGGCGGGTCGACCGGGAAGGGGTAGAGGTGGTTGGTGTAGATGGGTGATCCGAAGCCGCCGTCGCCCTGCAGGACCCAGTGTCCCGGGACCGTGACCTCGGCCCAGCCCCCGGCGTCGTATCCCTCGGCGGCGAAGGAGTCGTCCTCGGCGTCGGCGGTCGCCGAGAGCCGGAAGCGCCAGTCGCCGCCCAGGGACAGGGACTTCGCATCCGAGGCGGCGTACCAGGCGCGGGGCGGGAGGGCCCCGCGGCCCGGGGAGACGTCCTCTACGTAGTCGACGGTTCGGGTAGTGCGGAAAGACATCTGTCTCCTTGCTCAGCCCTTGATTCCGGTCTGTGCGATCCCCTGTACCAGCCAGCGCTGGAGGAAGAGGAACACGAACACCAGGGGCAGGATGGAAATGGCCGTGGCCATGAAGATCAGGTGGTAGTTGACGGTCTGGTTCGTCATGTACGACGAGAGCGCGACCTGGACCGTCCAGGCGCTCGGGTCCTGGCCGATGACCAGCGGCCACAGGAAGGCGTTCCAGCCGTTGATGAACGTGATCGTGGCGATCGCCGCGAAGAAGTTCAGCGAGTTCGGCACCACGACACGCCAGTACGCGCCCCAGTGGCCGAGCCCGTCCACGCGTGCCGCCTCCTCCAGTTCTTTGGGGAACCCGAGGAAGTACTGCCGGAAGAGGAAGCAGGTGAAACCACTGAAGAGGCCCGGAATGATGAGACCTCGGTAACTGTCCACCCAGCCGAGGGACGACACGAGGACGAAGCTGGGCACGAACGTGACGGCCGTCGGAACCATCAGGGTCGCCAGGACGGCGTAGAACACCTTGTTGGCGTGCCTGTACGGGATGCGGGCCAGGCCGTATCCGGCCATCGAGCAGATCAGCAGGATGCCCGTGGTGTGCAGGACAGCGACGACCACGGAGTTCCACAGGGCACGGGCGAAGTCGACCGTGACGTCGTCGAACGGCTCGGTGATGTTGCCCCACTGAATGTCCGTGGGGAACCACGTCCACTCCTCGCCCGTGATCTCCGGGTCCGTCATCAGGGCGTTGCGGACGATCAGGTAGAAGGGGATCAGGAAGAGGAACGTGGCGACGCCGGTCGCGACGCACAGCCCGGTGTTGCCGAGTACACCCTTGCCACTCTTGGTGCTCACTTGGACTCCTCACCCCTTCCGAAGCCCATGATCTTGCCCTGGAAGAGCGTGACGACGCAGATGAGCAGGGTCAGCACGACCGCGCCCGCGCTGCCCGCACCGTAGTTCTGGTTCTCGCCGAGAGCCATCTTGTACAGCTCGACCAGCGGGGGCTGGCCCCAGGTCGCCTTCGAGAGCAGGTTGAAGAACTCGTCGAAGGCCTGGTAGGCGGCGATCAGCAGGAGCAGGATCACCGCGGTCGAGGTGGCACGCAGCTGGGGCAGAGTGATGTACCGGAAGGTCTGCCAGCCCGGCTTGGCGCCGTCGATGGCGGCGGCCTCGTACAGCTCCCGCGGGATGTTCTGCAGCGCCGCCAGGAACAGGATCATGTAGAAGCCGGACTGCAGCCACAGGCGTACGGTCACGATGACCAGCCAGTACCAGGGCGGGTCGGGGACCGCGAGCCAGGCGATGTTGTCGATGCCGAACCAGCCGAGGACGGTGTTGGCCAGGCCGAAACGGACGCCGTTGAAGAGGGACATCTTCCAGATCAGCGAGGCGGCGACATAGCTGACCGCGGTCGGCAGGAAGAACACCGAACGGAAGAACGCCCGCATGAACCGCAACCGGTTGACCAGCATCGCAAGGCCCAGCGACATGGCCCAGGTGGCCGGCACGATGAACGCGGCGAACACGGTAAACGTGACCAGGGAGTTCAGGAAGTCCGTGTCGGTGAGGATCTGCTTGTAGTTGTCGAAGCCGACGAACTCGCTCGGCGTGACCGTGAAGCGTGCCTCGAAGAAGCTGAGATAGATGCTCCAGCCGATGGGCACGAAGACGAAGATCACCAGGCCGATCAGGAACGGACCGGTGAAGAGCCAGAAGTTGAGGGTGCTGGACGCCCTCAGGCCCCGCCGCGGCCGGTCCTTGGAGACCTTGGCCGGGGCGGGGGAGGCGACCTCGCGTGAGGTGGTGGTCGACATGTCGAGATCCGTCCGGCGGCCTATCCGAAGAGCTTCTGGAGCTCGGCGTCGACCTTCTTCTCGCAGGCGGCGAGCTGGGCCTTGGGGTCGCCGTCCTTGCGCACGGAGTTCGCCATCACGTCGTTGAACGAGGCGATCATGGCCTGGGTCCAGCCGATGTTGTCGAAGTGGCCGAACTCGTTGAACAGCTTCACGCCGTCCGCCGGCAGACCGGACTTCAGCTTGGTCGCGGACTCCGCGAGGGACGTGCGCGGCGGGATGTGGAAGCCGTACGAGGTGGCCCAGTCCTCCTGGTACTCCTTCTGGTCGAGCCACAGCCACTTGACGTACTCCTTGGCCGCCTCGACGTTCTTGCCCTTGGCGTTGACGAACATCGACCAGCCGCCGTTGTAGACCGACTCCTTGCCGGCCGAGCCGACCTTCGGGAAGGGGAAGACGCCGATGTCGTCGCCGAGCGCCTGCTGCATGGCCGGAATGGCCCACATGCCGCACCACTGGATCGCCGTCAGGCCCTGGGTGAAGGCCGAGGGGTCCCACCACTCGGTGGGGGCGCCGAGCAGCAGGTTGCCGCTGGTGAACAGGGAGCGCAGCTGCTTCAGGCCGTCGGCGACGGCGTCGGTGTTGAAGGCGGGCCTGTTGTCCGCGGTGAGGGTGTCGGCACCGGCCGACCAGATCAGGTTGTGCTGGACCGGGGTGAGGTCGCTGCCGAGGAAGGCGCCCTTGACCTTGCTGGTGGTGAGCTTGTCGGCGGCCTCGATCAGCTCTTCCAGCGTGGTGGGCACCTCGACCTTCGCCTTCTCGAAGAGCGAGGGCCGGTAGAAGAAGAACTGCGGGTCGTCGATCATCCGGACGCCGTATATCTTGCCGTCGACCGTGTGCGACGTGATGTCGGCCTGGTTGAAGTCGCTCTTGACCGGCTCGATGATGTCGGTCAGGTCCGCCACCTGACCGCTCTTGATGAGCTGGATCTGCGGGTGGAACTCGAAGACGTCGGGCGCCTTGTCGGTGAGCAGCGCGGCGAACAGCTTCTGCTCGAAGTTGGAGCCGGTGATCCACTGCGTGGTCACGTCGGCGTCCTTGTACGCCTTCGCGTACTTCTTGATCGCCTGCTCGGTGCCCGCCTCGCCGTACGCGTGGAAGTACTGCACGAGGCTCTTGCCCGAACCGGACCCGCCCCCACGGCCGTTGTTGCCGCCGCACGCCGCGAGCCCGCCGGCGGCGGCCAGGCCCATCGCGGCCCGCAGTACGGTCCGGCGGTTGAAGTTGCTGTTGCTCGATGCCGACATGGTGACGTCCTTGTCTCGAGTGCGGCTGCGGCGCTCGGCCCCAGAGGGAGCGGCTCGGCGCCAGATGGCTCAAATGGGGGTGCGGTGCGGGACGTTAACCTTCGGCTAAGGCTTCGGCAAGGGGTTGGACGAAGTCGGCACGAAGCGTTGCGCAACGTTCGGGATACCGGACGTGAGGGGGTTGCGGGCCGTCGCGTGGACGGCCCGCAACCCCCTTGCCCGAAAGGGGAGTTACTGCCGGAACCAGGCCTGGTTGGTGCCGCCGTTGCAGGTGTACACGCCCACCTTGCTGCCGTCGGCGGTCGCCTGTCCGCCGACGTCGAGACACTTGCCGGACGCCTCGCTGACGATCTGCCCGTTGGAGTTCAGCAGCCACCGCTGCCCGGCGTCACCCGTGAAGTCGGCGGAGGCCGCGAGCCCCGAACCGCCCACCGTCAGATAGCCGTTCACGCCCAGAAGCGCACCCCGCCCGTTGTACGACCAGGACTGCCCGGCCTCGCCCGTGCAGGCGCCGATCACCGCACCCGAGGCGTCCGCCGTCAGGCACTTGCCCGACTGCTCGCCCTGCCAGGCCCCGGTCACGGCCGTGGTGGCGCCGTACGGCGTCTGGTCCAGGACGTACGTCGTGATGGAGCGGGCCGGCAGCGACGCGGACATGGTGCCGCCCTTCACCGCGGGCTTCGCGACGTTCGCCCAGTTCTCGTCGGCCGACGTGCGGACCGCCTGGGTCGCGCGCAGCGGCGACCTGCTGTTGAAGTGCAGGTCCAGGGCCGTGTCGGTGGTGTTGTGGTTGTTGACCACGGCCACCCACTTGCCGCCCCGGTCGTACACGGACGCCTCCACACCCTCCGGCAGCCCCGTCACGTCGTGCATGACCGAGCCCGGCTTCACGAACTTGCTGTACTGGCCGAGCGCGTAGTAGCGCTTGGTGAAGTACAGCGTCTGGTTGCCGTTCGTGGCGTAGTTCGGGTCGTAGTAGATCAGGCCGTCGTTCCAGCCCTGGTCGTTCTTCGCGAGCGGGTCGGAGCCGATCATCTCCGACAGGGCGACCCACCAGTGGAACGCCGAGTCGTGCGCGGTCGCGAAGTCCTTGTAGATGATCCGGGAGAGGTTCAGACCGCCGTCGATCGTCGGGTCGTACTCCTGCGCCCAGCCCGTGCCGCCCTTGCCGAAGCAGCAGACCTCCGTGGACCAGGCGGTCTTGCCGGCCGACTTCGACGTCTCGTACACCTTAGCGCGGTTGGCGTCGGAGGGGTTGTCGTAGGTGTGGTGGGCCAGCTTGTCGACGTACTGGGCGGTGCCCGGCTCATGGATCCAGCGCGGGACCTCGTCGTTGAACTTCACCGTGCTGGTCGACTCGTCGGCGATGATGCCGGTCCTCTGCCCCCGGGCCTGCTGCTCGGCGCCCAGCGCCCGCACGATGTCGTCGCGCTGCGGGACGTCGACGAGCATGCCCTCCTGGCCGCAGGAGTCGAAGCTGTTCGTCGGCTCGTTGAAGGGGCTGATGTAGTCGAGCTTCACGCCCTGCTTCGCGAAGTGGTCGGTGACGTCCGCGACGTACTTGGCGAAGTCCTGCTCGTTCTCCGCCTTCAGATAGCCGCCGCAGCTCTTGCCGTTGGTCTTCCACGCGGCCGGCGCGGTGTTGACGAAGCCGATCAGGTCCTCGACGCCGTACTTGGCGGCGGCGTACAGGAACGTACGGCCCGCCTTGTCCTTGCTCCAGTCGTACGTGCCGTCGTCGCCCAGGAAGTCCTCGGCGGCGCGCGGGGCATAGGTCACGCCCGTCCCACCGCCGCCGATGTTGTAGCGGTACGCGCTGAGGTCGAGGCCGCCGGCGGAGAACAGCAGCCTCGCGACCCGGGCCTGGACCTTTGGGTCGAAGTTCTTCAGATCGTTGACCCACCACGCGCCGGAGGCACCGATGTTGTCGATGGCCTGGGCGGCGTGCGGGGAGACCTCGGCGGCCGGGGTGCCGGCGGCGCCCGCGGTCGGGGCGGATATGAGAGGGCCCGCCACAGCCAGTGCGGCAGCGGCGGTCAGCGATGCGGATCTACGGGGGTGGGGGTTCCTGCGGGGGAGAGTCACGTGCATCCCTTCCGTCGTCACGAAGGTGGTGCGGTACGGCTCCTTGCGGGGGTGGTGCGTTTTGCGGCAGTCCTCTGGCCCACGGTCTGGAGCGCCCCTTCGAGCGCGAACGTCGCCGCGCCCAGGCACACCGGGTCGGTGGGGATGGCGGAGAGGACGATCTCGGTGGCGGCCAGCGGCCGCCTGAGCGCGTGCCGGGCGACGGCCTCGCGCA
Organism: Streptomyces sp. NBC_01092; assembly: GCF_045039535.1. Taxonomy (NCBI): domain Bacteria; kingdom Bacillati; phylum Actinomycetota; class Actinomycetes; order Kitasatosporales; family Streptomycetaceae; genus Streptomyces; species Streptomyces sp. NBC_01092. The sequence goes on from NZ_CP108659.1 coordinate 8,303,819, forward strand.
CCTCGTGCAGCAGCGGTTCACCGAGCGCGGCGGCGACCCAGCTGCTGAGCACGACGACTTCGGGGTTGAACAGGTTCACCAGGTCGGCGATCCCGGCGCCCAGATAACGGGCCGTGTCCCGGACCACCTTGAGCGCCACCGGATCCTGCGCCGCGATCCCGCGGGCCAGCGCGTCGATCGTCGCCGTCTGGTCCTCCGGGTGCAGCAGAGGGCTGTCGGCGGCCAGCTCCCGCAGGTTCACCATGATTCCGGGCGCACCGACATACGTCTCGACGCAGCCGTGGTTGCCGCAGTGGCACAGCCGCCCGTCCAGCACGAGCGTCGTGTGGCCCCACTCCCCGGCGCTGTTGCTGACACCCCGGTGCAGCCCGCCGCCGAGCAGGAGCCCCGCGCCCACACCGGTGCCGAGGTTCACCACCACGGCGTCCCCGCGACCGCGCGCGGCCCCGAACCACAGCTCGGCCACGGCGCTCGCGCGCAGCGGGTTGTCCATGTACAGCGGGTAGGCGATGTGCTCGGCGAGCAGATCGAGCAGCGGCACATCGTGCCAGTCCCAGTTGGGCGCGTACTCGGCGACGCCGGTGTCCCGGTCCACCTGCCCCGGCACGCTCACCCCGACGCCGAGCACCCGGGCGCCCTCCACCCCGGCCTGCGCGACCACCGAGCCGACGGCGGCGGCGACATGGCCGACGACCTGCTCGGGGCGGCTCTCGCCGGGGCGCATGTCCTCGTCGGCGCGCGCCAGGACGTTCAGCGCGAGATCGAACAGCTCGACCCGCACGTACGTCTCCGCGATGTCGACGCCGATCAGCGCGCCACCGGAGGCGTTGACGGCCACGAGCCCCCGGGGGCGACCGCCGGCCGAGTCCTCGAACCCGACCTCCGTGATCATCCGGAGGTCGAGCAGCTCGCCCACGAGGGTGGCGACCGTGGCGAGACTGAGGCCGGTGGCGGCCGCCAGCTCCTGCCGGGAGGTGGGCGACGCGGCGATGATCTGGCGCAGCACCTCGTAGCGGTTCGCCGTGCGGATGTCGCGTGAAGTGCGCTTCACCGGGTGCCCCCGTCCCTTCGCTCGGGCCGGGTCGTCGTCGGCACCGGCGCGGCGCCAGGCTATGGTGTGCGGCGGACTTTCGACAAGGGGTTAGGAAAGGGGCTGTAGAAAGTCTTTCCGCTGGATGCGCCAGGTGTGGGGGACTGGCGAGTATCAGCCGCGGGCCAGTCGCGGGTCGTTCGCGGGTCAGTCGCGCATCATGCGCGCATCAGGCGCCGAGGATATCCCGCACGAACGCGTTGGCGAACTTGCCCTCCGGGTCCAGCTCCCGCGCCAGCGCCCGGAAGTCCTCCAGCCTCGGATACCGCCCCCGTACGACCTGCGCCGGCACCGCGAACACCTTGCCCCAGTGCGGTCGCGGCTCGAAGGTGGCCAGCGCCTCCTCCAGCCGCCGCACCACCGGCAGTACGGCCGCCGTATCCTCGATCCAGGTGAAGTGCAGGGCCACCGTGTCCCGTCCGTGGGCAGGGCTCAGCCAATGCTCGTCGGCCGCGACCAGGCGCACTTCGCAGGTCTGGAGCACGGGGGCGACGGTCCCCCGGATCCCGTCGATCGCGCGCAGCGCCGCCACGGCGTGCTCGCGCGCCAGCAGATACTCCGACTGGAGCTCGGCCCCGCTGCTCGGCGTGAACTCCGCCCGGAAGTGCGGCAGTCGCTCGTGCCACGGCCCGGGCACCCCGAACTGCTCGGTGCAGTTGACCGCGGGCATCCCCGGCACCGGGTGCAGCTTCTCGGTGGCGGGCACGGCCCAGGGGAAGTCGGGCAGCGGCTGGTCCGTGCGGCGCTTGAGCCACACCTGCCGAAAGCCCGGCGCGCCCCAGTCGGTGAACAGGCTCACGCTGTACGCCGACGACATCACCGTCTCGAACGCCGCCAAGTCCAGGCCGTCCAGCGGCAGTTCGGTGAAGACGTGCTGCTCGACGTCGAAGGACGGCTCCAGGTCGAGGGTGAGCGCCGTGACGACGCCGAGGGCGCCCAGCGAGGTGACGGCGCCGCCGAAGCGCCGGTCGCCGCGGCCGATGGTCACCACCGACCCGTCCGCCGTGACCAGCTCCACCTCCCGCACGGACGTGGCCAGCGAGCCGTTGCCGATGCCCGACCCGTGGGTGCCGGTGGCGACCGAGCCGGCCACCGAGATGTGCGGCAGGGACGCCATGTTGGGCAGTGCGAGGCCGTGCGCGTACACCGCGCGGGCGAGCTCGGCGTACCGTACGCCGCCCGAGACGCGCACCGTACGGGCCGCACGGTCCACGTCGATCACCGGAGGCAGATCGGCGATCGACAGCAGGACGCCCTCGGGGCCCGGCTCGGCGATCTCGTTGAAGGAGTGCCCGCTGCCCAGCACCCGCACCCGCGTGCTCCCGGCTACCAGCGCGCTGATCGCGTCGATCGAGTACGGCCGCTGCAGCTCCTTGGCGGTGTAGGTGATGTTGCCCGCCCAGTTGGTGATCGTCTCCGTCATCCTCGCCGTCCTCCGGGGTGAGTGCCTGTGCGTCGACCCTCTCATCCGCGGGTGCCTACCGTAGAGAACGTTTTCCATACCGACCACAGCGGACGCACCCGCCCCACCGGTCCGACCCGGAGGACTTCACGGCGCGCCGGACGAGTCTTCCCCGGCGAGGAGATGCCTGACAGATACACCCAGGAGGGGACCCGATGCGGCCCCGGCCCGGTCGGGGGCATACCGTGAGGAGTCGTACGCCTGAGCCGGGAGGAGATTACGGATGGGCAGCCGCACCGCACTGGTCGAGGACCTGATGGAGCGATTCCCGCACGTTCCGCGGGAGGCCGTCTTCAAGGAGGATCTGCTCCGTGGCGGGGTGGCCTTCGACCCGTCGGCCCTGAGCGACAACGAGGGCGGCGAGGTCAAGCCGAAGTCGTACTTCATCTTCTCCTTCGACCACGGCACCCTGCCCGAGCTCGGCGAGGCCGCGCTGCGTCGCCCGCCGGAGGAGATCATCCTCACCGGCGGCCCGTACGACCTGCGCAGGACCGTCGTCTCGGTGCGCGTGAACCCGACGTCGCCGTACCGCGTGGCGGCCGACGAGGACGGGATGCTCGGGCTCTACCTCGACGGCAAGCGCATCTCCGACGTCGGGGTGCCGCCCATGCCGGAGTACTACCGGCACACCCTCTCCAACGGGAAGTCGGTGATGGAGGTCGCCCCGACCATCCAGTGGGGCTACCTGATCTACCTCACCGTCTTCCGGGTCTGCCAGTACTTCGGCGCCAAGGAGGAGTGCCAGTACTGCGACATCAACCACAACTGGCGCCAGCACAAGGCGGCCGGGCGGCCCTACACGGGCGTGAAGGACGTCGACGAGGTCCTGGAGGCCCTGGAGATCATCGACCGGTACGACACGGCGAAGACCTCCACCGCCTACACCCTCACCGGAGGCGCCATCACCTCCAAGCTCCAGGGCCGTGACGAGGCCGACTTCTACGGCATGTACGCCAAGGCCATCGAGGAGCACTTCCCGAACCGCTGGATCGGCAAGGTCGTGGCCCAGGCCCTGCCCAAGGACGACGTCCAGCGCTTCAAGGACCACGGCGTGCAGATCTACCACCCCAACTACGAGGTGTGGGACGAGTACCTGTTCAAGATGTACTGCCCGGGCAAGGAGCGCTACGTCGGCCGCGACGAGTGGCACAAGCGCATCCTCGACTCGGCGGAGATCTTCGGCGCGCGCAATGTCATCCCCAACTTCGTCGCGGGTGTGGAGATGGCCGAGCCCTTCGGGTTCAAGACGGTCGACGAGGCCATCGCGTCCACCACCGAGGGCCTGCGCTTCTTCATGTCCCAGGGCATCACGCCCCGCTTCACCACCTGGTGCCCCGAGCCGACGACCCCGCTCGGCAAGGCCAACCCGCAGGGCGCGCCGCTGGAGTACCACATCCGCCTGCTGGAGGCGTACCGCGCCACCATGGACGACTTCGGTCTGTCCTCGCCCCCCGGCTACGGCCCGCCCGGCCCCGGCAACGCGGTGTTCTCGGTGAGCTCCTTCATGGACAGCCTGCCGGCGGAGAATTCCGCCACGGTGTAGCTGAGACGGACGAGGCCCGCGCCCGTACAAGTGACTGCACTTGTGGGGGCGCGGCGGTCTGTCATGACATGTGAACACGGCGCTTGTCAGTTGTGTTGAATACGTGAAAGGCTTTTGCCCTGCCGCGAGGTTCCCCCCAACTCCATTGCCAATATGGCGAGTTGACCTCGCATGTGGATGCAGGAGACCCATGCCCGACCTGCCGACTCCCCAGGACGCCACCGAGGCCGCGCTGTTCTCCGAGTGCTGGGACGCCGTGTTGTCGTACGCCGACCTGTGCACGGCCGGGTCCTCGGCGGCCAACCAACTGGCCGCCGAGGCGTTTTCCGCCGGCATACGCGAGGCCCGCGAGGCCGAGACCTTCCGCAGCGCGGGCCGCCGCCCCGCCCGCCTGCCCCGGATCCCCCTCCTCCTGACCGCCGTACGCACCACGGCGGCCGCCTGGGAGGAGAGCGGGCAGGGACACAAGCTGGACCCCGACCTGCGCCTGTGGCTCAACTCCGACAAGGCCGCCCGCTACACCGGACTCCCGCTCCAGCGCCCGCTCGCGCTGCGCGGACTGCGCGACCTGCAGGAACCGGACGCGGCGCTGCTGTGGCTGGCCGAGGTGGAGGCGCTGCCGCAGGCCGTGGTGGCCCGCCGGCTCGGCCTCGACCCGGCCACCGTCGCCGACGAACTCGCCGAGGTCCGCCGCCTGTTCCGGGACCGCTGCCACCGCAACCACCTCGACACGCCGATGGACGCGCGGTGCCGCAGCTACGCCCGCCTCCTCGACGCCGTCACCCGCTCCCACGCCGCCGAGGCGCCCGGTGACCTCTCGCGTCACCTCGCCACCTGTGTGCAGTGCGCCGAGGCCGCCGCCTGTCTGCGGCTGCACGGCGGCGGGCTGCCCGGCGCCCTGGCCGGCGGTGTGATCGGCTGGGGCGGCCTCGCCTACCTGGAGCGCCGCCGCCGGGCCGCCGAGGTGCGCCTCGGCGCCGGGCGCTCCGACCCGGCGGACGCGGGACCGCCGGACCCCGGCGCGCACAAGGCGCGCGTCGTGCGCAGCGGCCTGCTGGTCGCCGCCGTCCTGGTCTCCGCGCTCGCCCTCGCGGTGTCGATGATGCCGGGCGGCTCCACCGGTGACGGCACCGTGGCCGGCGGCGCCCCGTCCGAGGGGCAGCCGGTCGCCGACCCCGGCTTCTCCCTGCCGGTCACGGCCGCGACCGGGCCGCGGCCCACGGACTCGGCCGGCTCCGCGGCCCCGTCGCGCAGCGGTCCGCGCGAGGACTCGCCCGAGCCGAAGGACCCCGAGCCCGAACCCCAGGGCACGCAGTCGTCCACGGCACGCGAGGACGACCCGGAGCCGTCCGAGAGCGCCTCACCGACGTGCGAGGTCGCCTACGACCTAGTCAACGAGTGGCCCGACGGCTTCCAGGCCACGGTCACCGTCAGCACCGAACAGGCCCTCGACGACTGGCGCGTCGCCTGGTCCTTCCGCGACGGCCAGGAGGTCGGCCAGATGTGGGACGCGAACTTCGCCCAGAACGGCTCCCGGGTCACCGCCACCGCCGCGGACTACAACAGGACGGTCCCCGCAGGCGGCGAACTGGCCTTCGGATTCCTGGCCTCCTGGGAGGGCGAGAACTCACCGGCCTTCGACTTCACGCTGAACGGCGACGACTGCACGTCATAAATCGGTTGACGGGCCTTCGCGGTCCCGGGCTAGAGTGACGGCGGTTCAGAGCGGTGGCCGACCGGCCACCGCCGTCGAGCGGACGTATGTGAGGAGGTGTCGACCGATGGCTGTCTTTGCGACGAGCGTTGCCCGCATCCAGATCATCAAGTCCACCTCCGTGGCCGCCGGCTGAACCCAGAATCCACTTCCTTCCGCGCCCGTGTGCGCGGCTGCCGGGGCCTGTCTTCGTGAAGGGTCACCCGTTGACTTCCACCTCTGTTTCTTCCGCGTTGGCTCCCTACGGCTGGGACTCCTCCTGGGCCGACGCGTTCACCCCGTACGACGCCGAGGGGCTGCTGCCCGGGCGCGTCGTTCGGGTCGACCGCGGGCAGTGCGACGTCGTCACCGCCGACGGTGTCGTACGCGCCGACACCGCGTTCGTCACCCCGCACGATCCGATGCGGGTCGTGTGCACGGGCGACTGGGTCGCCGTCGAACCCGCGGGCAACCCGCGCTACGTAAGGACGTATCTGCCGCGCCGTACCGCCTTCGTACGCTCCACCTCCTCCAAGCGGTCCGAGGGGCAGATCCTCGCCGCCAACGTCGACCACGCCATCGTCGCCGTGTCGCTGGCCGTCGAACTCGACCTCGGCCGTATCGAGCGCTTCCTCGCCCTGGCATGGGAGTCCGGCGCACAGCCGGTCGTGGTCCTCACCAAGGCCGACCTCGTACCGGACGCGGTGACGCTCTCGCACCTCGTCCAGGACGTGGAGACCACGGCGCCGGGTGTGCCGGTGCTGACCGTCAGCGCGACGATGCGGGACGGGCTCGACGTCCTTACCGCGGTCGTCGGCGGCGGTACGTCCGTGCTGCTCGGACAGTCCGGCGCGGGCAAGTCGACGCTCGCGAACGCGCTGCTCGGCGAGGACGTGATGGAGGTCCAGGCCGCGCGTGACGTCGACGGCAAGGGCCGCCACACGACCACCACCCGCAACCTGCTCGCCCTGCCCGGCGGCGGTGTCCTCATCGACACGCCGGGGCTGCGCGGTGTCGGGCTCTGGGACGCCGAGGCCGGCGTCGGCCAGGTCTTCTCGGAGATCGAGGAACTGGCCGGCCGGTGCCGCTTCCAGGACTGCGCGCACGAGAGCGAGCCGGGGTGTGCGGTGCTGGCCGCCGCGGACGACGGCGAGTTGCCGGTACGGCGACTGGAGAGCTACCGCAAGCTGATGCGGGAGAACCAGTGGATCGTGGCCAAGACCGATGCGCGGCTGCGGGCCGAGATCAAGCGGGACTGGAAGCGGAAGGGGGCGGAGGGGCGCGCCGCGATGGAGGCGAAGCGGGGGCGTACGCGGTGACGGTTGTGGTGTCCTCGCGGCCGTCTGCGGGGGCTGCCGCCCCCGCACCCCCGCTTCGGCCCTGAATGGGCCTTGTCCTCAAACGCCGGACGGGCTGGTTGGGGCGAGCGTCGTGTCCGATTTCCGCTAGCAGCTCACCTCGTCCCGGCGGAGACTGGACACCGTGATGGACGAAGACACCAGGTACGAGGCGGTCCGCAGCCGGGATGCGCGGTTCGACGGCGAGTTCTTCTTCGCCGTCGAGACCACCGGCATCTACTGCCGCCCCAGCTGCCCGGCGGTCACGCCGAAGCGGCGCAACGTGCGGTTCTTCCCGACGGCCGCCGCCGCGCAGAGCTCGGGTTTCCGGGCCTGCCGGCGGTGCCGGCCGGACGCCGTGCCGGGGTCGGCCGCGTGGAACGTACGCGCCGACGTCGTGGGGCGTGCCGTGCGGCTGATCGGCGACGGGATCGTCGACCGGGAGGGCGTCGCCGGGCTCGCCTCGCGGCTCGGCTACAGCGCGCGGCAGGTGCAGCGGCAGCTCACTGCGGAGCTCGGCGCGGGCCCCGTCGCGCTGGCCCGGGCCCAGCGGGCGCACACCGCGAGGGTCCTGCTCCAGACCACCGACCTGCCGATCACGGAGATCGCGTTCGCGGCCGGGTTCGCCAGTGTGCGGCAGTTCAACGACACGATCCGGGCGGTGTATGCCTCGACCCCGAGCGAACTGCGCGCCGCCGCGCCGCGCGGTGGCCACGCCTCCCGGCGTACGGCCACACCCTCGGCCGGCATACCCCTGCGGCTCGCCCACCGGGGCCCCTACCAGGCCGGTGCCGTCTTCGACCTGCTGGCCCGGGAGGCCGTGCCCGGCGTCGAGGAGGTATCCGGCCCGCCCGGGAGCCGCACCTACCGCCGCACGCTGCGTCTGCCGCACGGCAGTGCCATCGTCGCGGTGGGGGAGAGGCCGGGTGGAGCGGGGCGGGAGGGCGGCGAGGCCCATCCCGGCGGCTGGCTCGACGCGCGGCTTCATCTCACCGACCTGCGCGATCTGACCACCGCCGTGCAGCGGCTGCGGCGGCTGTTCGACCTGGACGCCGACCCGTACGCCGTCGACGAGCGGCTCGGTGCCGATGCCCGGCTCGGTCCGCTCGTCGCCGCCCGGCCGGGGCTGCGGTCGCCCGGTGCGGCCGACGCGGAGGAACTGGCCGTACGGGTGCTGGTGGGCCCGGCGACGGCCGAGCGGCTGGTGCGGCGGTACGGGAAGGCGCTCGACGCGCCGTGCGGCAGCCTCACCCATCTGTTCCCCGAACCGGCCGTCCTCGCCGAGGCCGAGCCGCACGGCCCCCTCGGCACGCTGACCGCCGCCCTCGCCGACGGCGCCCTGCGGCTGGACCCGGGGGCGGACCGGGACGAGGCGCGGGACGCGCTGCGCGCTCTGCCCGGACTGGACCCCGGCACGGTCGCCGCCATCCGGACCCGTGCCCTCGGCGATCCGGACGTCGCCCCGCCCGGCGTCGACACCCCCGACAGCTGGCGCCCCTGGCGCTCCTACGCCTGGCAACACCTGCGTGCAGCAGGGGAGTTGGAGCAGTGATGACCAGCAGGACAGACAAGACCAGCAGGACAGACAAGACCACCAGGACCGAGATGACCGCCAGGACCGGCATGACCGCCACCCCGACCCACTGGACCGAGCTCGACAGTCCGCTCGGCCCCTTCCTCCTCACCGCCGACCCCGCCACCGGCGCCCTGACCTCCCTGTCCGTACCCGGACAGAAGGGCGGGCGGACCGTCCAGGACGGCTGGCGGCGCGACCCCGCGCTCTTCCGCGCGGCCGAGGAACAGCTCGCCGCCTACCTCGCCGGTGAACTCAAGGAGTTCCAGCTGGAGTTGAGCACGAACGGCAGCGAGTTCCGGGAGCGGGTGTGGGCCGCCCTCGACGACGTGCCCTACGGGGCCACCACGACGTACGGCGAGATCGCCTCGCGGATCGGCGCCTCCCGTGCCGCCGTACGGGCCGTCGGGGGCGCGATCGGCGCCAACCCGCTGCTGATCGTCCGCCCCTGCCACCGGGTGATCGGGGCCGACGGCTCCCTGACCGGGTACGCCGGCGGCCTCAACCGCAAGGTGACGCTGCTGACGCTGGAGGGCTCGCTTCGGGCCGCGCCGTGACGTCAGTCGTCCGCCAGCCCCCAGCTGCGGACCCACCGCGGACGGATGCGGATGACCTCCTCGCTGAAGTACGGGCCCAGCTCGTGCGGGCCCGTGAGGAGCTCCGCGTCCCCGCGGACCTCGATCCCGCGCACCCGCCACGGCCGTACGCTGACGAGGTCGTCGACGACCAGGGCGACCTTGGGGTTCTCCCGCAGGTTGCGCCACTTCTTGGTGGTGCCCATGGCGCGTCCGCCGATCAGGAGCGTCCCGTCGTCCTGCGGGAAGAAGCCGACCGGGTTCGCCTGGGGCTGACCCGCCGGATCCACGGTGGCCAGCCGCCCCAGTCGCTGTGACCTCAGATATGCGAACTCCGCCTCGCTGAAACCCGTCATACGGCCAGCGAAACACGCTCGCGGGGTCGGCGCATCGGCTGCTCGTCCTAGGGCCGTGGGCCTACTCCGCAGGGAGCCCCCAGCGCGGCGCCTCGCCGTTCGGCCGCACCGGCGCGATCGTCAGGTCGGGCCGCTCGCCCCTGGCCGTGACCAGCGCCGATTCCCCCTTCGGCAGGGCGATGCGGATCGCCCCTTCCCCGGCGTCGGAGTAACGCAGCGGCCGGCCCCGTCCGTCCCGCACCTCGACCGGGCCCGCGATGCCGTGCCGTACGACGCAGGGCGCGCCCGCCTCGCTGGTCAGCCGCACCCATCGGGTGACCCCGCCCGCGCGGACCGCCGACAGCAGGAACGCGCCCTGCGTCCGGAAGTCGTGCACCGTCACGTCCGCCCATGCGTCCGGGAGGGCGGGGAAGACGCGGATCGTCCCGCCCCAGGACTGGCACACCATGTCGTGCAGCGACTGTGCGGCCGACAGCGGAGTCTCGATGACCGGGCCCGACTCCTTGTACATGGTGTTGGGCTGCACGAACCGGCTCATCAGCTCGCCCAGGTATCGCAGCGCGTCCTCGCCCTTGCCGAGCAGCGCGGACATCGAAGCCGCGCCGGTGAAGGTGTAGCCCTGCAGGGCGCCCTCGAAGCCCACCCAGTGGGCCAACGACCGCTCGATCAGGGCCCGTTCGTCGGCGGTGCGGCCGGTCAGCTCGTACAGCGGGTACACCGCGAGCAGGTGGGAGTAGTGGCGGTGGGACTTCGCGAACGGGATGTCCGCGCCGATCATGAAGCCGTTCGCGTCGGTCGGGTACGGCGCCCGCCTGGCCAGCACCTCGCGCCAGCGCGGCGCCAATTCGTCGTCGAGACCCAGGAGTTCGGCCGTGTCGAGGAGCGTGCGGCAGCCCCAGGTCAGCAGCATCAGGTCGTAGGTGCAGTCCCGTGAGTCGCCGCCGTACTCCGGGGAGAACGTCGCCGGCAGGTGCAGCTTGCCGTCGCCGCCCGGCTCCAGGAAGTGCAGGTAGTAGTTGATCGCCCTGCGCAGCAAGGGGTACAGGACGTCTCGGAGGATCGACTCGTCCATGGTGTGGCGGTAGCTGAGCCAGACGTTGTGCAGGGCCCAGGTGAGGTTGCCGACCTCGGGGGTGGGCCGGTCCTGGCCCGGGATGCCGACGCCGTAACCGGTGAGCGGGTCCGCGGCGCCGTTGATCAGGGCCGGGTCCGTGGTGCGCGGGATGCCCAGGGAGTCGGCGCGGTACGGGGCAGGCGTCTCCTTGGCCAGGTTGTCCCGGAACTCGCTCAACGACCTTGTGATGGCGTCGAGTTCGAGGTGGTTGGAGCCGTGGATCAGCCAGTACTCCAGCTGCGCGTTCAGGTTCCACCAGGTGTTGGGCCACGGGGTGGGCTCCAGCCAGGGGCCGCACGTCGCCATCACGGGGGCATCGCGGCGGGCGGCGGAGGCGGTCTTGTAGAGCTGGATCCAGTAAAAGCGCTGCATGCGGGCGTCGGGGAGGGAGAGGAAGCTCTTGCGGTAGTAGGCGTGCCACCAGGCCCGGTGCGTCACCGCCAGCGCGGAGTAGGGCAGCGGGCTCGTGCGGCGTACGGCCTTCAGCGCCCGGTCCAGCGCGGACGTCCCCGGGTACGAGTGCGCGACATGGACGTACAGCGTCCGCGCCCTGCCCCGGCTCCGCTCCCGCCACGCCGTCACGTGCTGTCCGCCCGCCAGCAGGGGCTGCACCGCGGCGGACACACCGTCGTGCTCGGCGAGCTCGGCGGGCGGGTTGCCCCGGTAGCCGTCGGGCAGCGGCTTGAAGGCCGCCCGGGGGCTGATCGCGTCCGCCGGGTGGAAGACCCACCGGAAGTCGCGCTCGCCCTCGCTCGGGGTGACCTCGACGGCGAGGACCGAGCGGTCGTCGTGCACGAGGGCCCGCAGGGCGAGCGTGCCCCGGTCCGTGGTGAGCGTGCCGGTCAGCTCGGCGTCGCGCAGGCCGAGCCGCCAGTCCACGCCGGTGATCGTGCCCACCGGCTCCAGCGTGAAGTGGCCGATCGGGAGACGGGCGAGCCCGAAGAGGGAGCCGAACTGGGGGCGGTGGTCCCGCACCTCGGAGTGCTGGACGTTGAAGCGTACGGCGCTCGTCGCGGCGCCGGGCTCGGCGTAGATGCCGGAACCGAGGAAGCCGTTGCCGAGGAAGGGGCCCTCGTACCAGGTCGCCGGCATGCGCCGCCAGACGAGGTCGGCGTCGTCGAGGACGGTGCGCCAGGGGTCGGAGCCGGGTCGGGTGGCGGTGTGCGGGGCGGCCGCGCTCGCCTGTGCGGGCAGTGCGCCGGCGAGGAGGGTCCCGCCGACCGCGGAACCGGTGGCGAGGACGGTACGTCTGGACGGGCTGGGCATGGCGCGCCTCCCGGCGGCTCGTACAGCTGCGTGGAGATTCAGAGATTCATCGGAGCTATCCCGGGACGCAACGTAGAGAACACGCCATCGGTCGTCAATAGTGGGGTAGTGGGTGGGTGCTGAGAAGGGAGAGACCCGATGTATGGGGCTCGATGTATGAGACCCGATGACTCAGCCCCAGATCACTGCGCCCAGCCACGCCCCCGCGATCAGCTGGCAGGTGAACAGCTCCGCCAGCACGCTCCACCCACCCGACCGCATCGCCGTCCGCAGCGCGGCCCTCGCCTCGCCGTGGCGGCCCAGGCGGAGCCGTTCCTCCAGGTAGATGCCGGCCATGAAGCCGGGGATCGAGCCGAGCACGGGGATCAGGAAGAAGCCGAGGAAGGAGCCCACCCCGGCGTACACCGTCATACGGCTGCTCGCCCAGTTCGGGCGCATCCGGCGCGGTGGCAGGGCCCAGCGCACCACCTGGGAGAGGAACAGCGCGACGGTGGCCCCGACGAGCACCCACCACGCGACCGGCTGGGGATCCTTCAGCGCCCACCACATGACCGCGGCCCACACCAGCCACGACCCCGGCACACCGGGCACCAGCACTCCGCACAGGCCGAGCAGGAGGACCAGAGCGACCAGCAGGAGGTCCCAGACTCCCATCTGACCAGACTGCCGGAGCCCGCGAGAAAGCGCAGATCAACGATGCCGCAAGGGGTGCGCCCCGTCACCCCTGCCGCTCCCGCGCCACCCACCCCCGCTCGTACGCGTGCCACCCCAGCTGCAGGCGTGTCGTCACCCCGGTCAGCTCCATCAGGCGCTTCACCCGGCGCTGCACGGTCCTGAGGCCCAGGTCCAGCTGCTTGGCCACGCTCGCGTCGGTCAGGCCAGCCAGCAGCAGGGACAGCACCTCCAGGTCGGTGTCGTCGGGGCCGTCCGGCTGCTGCTCGGTGAGGCCGGACAGGCCGAGGCTGACCGGCAGCGCGTCCCGCCACACCGACTCGAACAGCCCGGAGAGCAGCTCAAGCAGTCCGCTCGCGTGCACGACCAGCGCGGCCGGTTCCGCGGTGTGCGAGGTCAGCGGCACCAGGGCGAGCGTCCGGTCGGCGATCACGAGCTTGGTCGGGACCTGGTCCACCACCCGCACCTGCTCCTCGCGGCCGAGGGCGGCGGACAGCTCGGTGATGCCGTGCGGCTGGTCCAGGACCGCGCGCTCCAGGACCACGCGGTAGCGCACGCCGCGATCGGCGGCCTGCTCCTCGGCGTCGTTCTCCGTGCCGGTGACGGCGACGGGACTGCCGGTGACCAGCGCGCACACCTCGTCACTCGCGCCGAGCTGGAGCTGGAGGAAGCGCTGGGACACCGCGGCCGCGCCGATCACCACCTCGACCAGGTCGTGCACGGCCGGCTCGGTCGCACCCGCCCGGTACTCCTCGGCGAGCATCGCCGCCGCAAGCTCCGCCTTCTCCAGCTCGTGCCGCTGCTGGGTGAGCAGCGCGCCCAGCGCCACCCCGGGCGGCGCGGCGACCCAGCGGCCGGGGCGGGCCGAGGACTGCGCGGCGAGTCCGTGCCGCTCCAGACGGCGCAGCGCGCGTTCGGTGTCGTGCTCGCCGAGCGTCAGCCTCCGGGCGAGATCCGGTACGTCGGCGGCGCCCACGGACACGAGAGCCCGGTACGCCGACTCGTGCGTCTCGTCGAGACCAATCGCTCCCAGCATCGGGCCGCGCCCCTCCCCAGGTGGAACCAGGTCGAACACCGGTGTTCGGTCCGTGGCGGGAAACGGCCACGGCGCAAAACCGCCTCCGCACATCATCGCGGCACCACCGCTCACTCTGCCAAGGTGTCGCCACCGCAGCATCAACCACCGCCCGCTTTGCCCGACTTGGGCCTCCTTGGCCTGCGCTTTCGCGTCCGCGGGCAGACGGCAGCACCGGAAGAAGGCGATCTTGGGGAGAGCGATTTCGCGTACGGCACTGGGTGCGGCCACCGCCGCGCTCCTCGCCGTGACGCCGGCCGTACCCACGCACGCGGCCACCGCCGGGCCGAGACCGCCGACCGGCACCGGCGTCCGGGCCACCCCCGGCGCCGACGCCGGATCCGTCGTCACCCTGGTCACCGGCGACCGCGTCCTCGTCACCCGGGACGGGGCCGTCGCGCTGCCCGGCCCGGACGGGACCACCCCCTTCACCCAGACCCGCCGCTCCGGCGACGACCTGTACGTCTATCCCGAGGCCGCCGTCGAGGCGCTCGCCGCCGGCCGGGTCGACGAGGAACTGTTCAACGTCACCGGCCTGATCCGGCAGGGCTACGACGACGCGCACCGCGCGACGCTGCCGCTGATCGCCGCCTACGACCGCTCCGTCGCCCGATCCGTCCCGCCCACCCCGCGCGGCGCCGAACGCGGCCTCGTCCTCGACCCGATCGACGGCGTGGCCCTGGAGGCCGACAAGAAGCGGGCCGCCGAGTTCTGGGCGGACCTGACCAACCCCCGCTCCCGCGCCGCCGGCGACCTGAAGAAGCTGTGGCTCGACGCCAAGGTCCGGGCCACGCTGGACCGTTCGACCCGCCAGGTGCACGCCCCCGAGGCCTGGGCCGCCGGCTACGACGGCAAGGGCACCAAGGTCGCCGTCCTGGACACCGGCGCCGACGCCGAACACCCCGACCTCAAGGGCCGTGTCACCGCGTCGAAGAACTTCACCGACTCCCCGGACGCCGACGACCACGACGGCCACGGCACCCACACCACCTCCACCGTCGGCGGCACGGGTGCCGCGAGCGACGGCAGGAAGAAGGGGGTCGCGCCCGGCACCGACCTCCTGGGCGCCAAGGTCCTGAACGACTACGGCCAGGGCGAGACCTCGTGGATCATCGCCGGCATGCAGTGGGCCGTCGACCAGGGCGCCGACGTCGTCTCGATGAGCCTCGGCAACCCGGCCCGCACCGACTGCACCGACCCGATGGCGCAGGCCACGGAGGAGCTGGCCCGGACCAGCGAGAACACCCTGTTCGTCATCGCCGCGGGCAACACCGGACCCGGCAACAACACGGTCTCCTCCCCGGGTTGCGCGCCGAGCGTCCTCACCGTGGGCGCCGTCGACCGCGACGACTCCACGGCCTCCTTCTCCAGCCGCGGCCCGGCGTACGGCTCGCACACCCTCAAGCCGGAGATCACCGCACCGGGCGTCGGCATCTCCGCGGCCCAGGCCGGCGGGCGCGGCGTCTACGCGTACCGGTCCATGAGCGGTACGTCGATGGCGACCCCGCATGTCGCCGGCGCGGCGGCCATCGTCAAGCAGCGCCACCCCGACTTCAGCGCCCGGCAGATCAAGGCGGCCCTCGTCTCCTCGGTCGACGCCGGCATCCCCGGCGACGTCCGCGAGACGGGCGGCGGGCGCCTCGACGTGCGGGCCGCGATCGGGCAGAAGGTGCTGGGCGCGCCCTCGCTGCAAGCGGGCTCCTTCAACTGGCCGCAGGACGCGAGCGACCGTACGACGGTCGCCGTGCCCTACACCAACACCACCTACAGGGCGGTGGAGTTGAAGCTGTCGGTGCCCGCCGTCACCGGCAACGACGGCTCCACCGTCCGCTCATCGATCGCCCGGCTCGCCGCCCGCTCGGTCACCGTCCCGGCGGGTGCGACCGTCGAGGTCCCGCTGCGGATCGACCCGACGGCGACGCTCGCGCGGGCCCAGTACGGAGACGTCACCGGCCGCGTGCTCGCCACGGCCGACGGCATCAGGGTCTCCACCCCGTTCGCGCTGTACGTCCAGCCGGAGACCGTCACCCTGCGCGTCAAGCTGATCGACCGGCTCGGCAAGCCCGCCGACGGCGCCTCCTCCGTCGACCTGATCGGCACCGACGACGCGTCCGGCGAGCGCCGCTTCAACGAGGGCGCGAGTGACCAGACGTACCGGATCCGCCCCGGCGCCTACTTCCTCTCCGGCTTCGTCGCGACCCCCGAGACCGAGGGCACGCTCCTCGACTCCCTCACCTACCTCGGCCGTCCGCAGCTGGAGGTCCGCGACGACACGACCGTCGTCCTCGACGCCCGCAAGGCCCACCGACTGACCATCAGGACGGACAAGCCGACCGAACTGCGCGGCGCCACCCTCGGGTTCGCCCGCAGCTGGGACGACACCTGGCTGCACGCGGGCACGGCGGCAGGCGGGCGCGAACTGCGCGGCTATTACGCCTCGGTCACCGGCCGGGCGACCGACGGGGACTTAGAGTTCGACAGCTTCTGGCGCGCGGCGGCCCCGCAGATCAGCGAACTCGCCGTCGTGGGCGGCCGGTCGCTGCACCCGACCACCGCGTCCTACAACTCGGCCAACCTCGACGGCAGCGGCCGGGCGGCACTGTTCGACGCCAAGTCCGGTACGGCGGAGGAACTTTCCGGGGCCGCCGGGAAGATCGCGCTCGTCGGCATCCCGGACGGCGGGAGCGCCTACGAGATCGCGACGCGCGCGAAGGCGGCAGGCGCCCTGGCCGTCCTCGTCCACCGCGACGCGCCGGGCCGCTGGTACCCGTCGGCCGGCTTCACCGGCGGCTCGCTCCCGGTCCTCGCCATCCCGGCCGAGGAGGCGAAGGCCCTGCTCGCGGCCGGGGACGTGACCCTGCGCTGGACGGCCACCGCCAAGAGCCCGTACGTCTACAACCTGGCCTTCCCGGAGCAGGGCACGATCGCCGACGACCGCACCTACCGCGTCCGGGACCGGGATCTCGCGGCGACGACGGCGACGTACCACTCGATGGCGGGCGGCGCCACCGACCACATCGACCTGACGTCGATGACCCGCCCGAACGGACTGACCGGCTACTTCAGCGCGCTGGAGTCGGTTCCGGCACCCTTCAGGCGCACCGAGTACCACTCGCCGGGCACGACCGGCTGGGAGCACGAGGTGTCCAGCAGCTTCCCCTGGGGCGAGTTCATGATCGACCCCATGCGGACGTACGCGAAGGGCGAGCGGCGGACCGAGCAGTGGTACGGCGGCGTCCTCGCCCCCACCACCCCGCTCGACGACGCCGGCCGGCCCGCGCTCGCCGCGGAACGGCAGGGCGATCGGATCGGCGTGGCGCCCGGCTTCTGGGGCGACGGTCAGCACCAGGGCGTGCAGGGCAGCTTCGGCGACATCGGGAGCATGACGCTGAGCAAAGACGGCGAGACGATCGGCGAAAGTCCCTACCCCTTCGGGGTGTTCACCGTGCCCGTCGAGGAGTCGACGTACGAACTCACCCTGAGCACGGCGAAGATCGGTCCGCCGGCCCGGGCGTGGAACCGCTCGACGAGCACGACGACGACCTGGACCTTCCGCTCCGCACTGGACGAGGACGCGTACTCGCAGGGCATACCGATGCTGTTCCCGCGGTACGCGTTGCCGGAGGACGGCCTGAAGACACTGCCCGCCGAGGACGGGCAGACCCTCACCCTCTCGGCGACGGGCCACGCGGGTTACGAACCCGGTGAGTTGACGCGGGCCCGGTTCGCCTACTCGTACGACGAGGGCGAGACCTGGACCGAGGCGCGGACGGTGCGCCAGGAAGACGGCACCTGGAAGGCGACGGTGAACCACAGTGAAGCGACAGGAAAGCAGGTCACACTCAGAACGGTCCTGACCGACACGCACGGCACATCGGTCACCCAGATCGTGACCCGGGCCTACGACGTGCGCTGACGCGCGCGAAGGGGATCTGGGCCCGGGTCACCCGGCAGTCGCCGGGCGGTTCTCCCGTGGGGGGTGGGACTGCCCGGCGACACGCTTGTCCCGGTGTTTTCGCAAGACTGTTCAAGGCTTCACCCGGCGTGCCACACGCGAGGGCCTCGCGAGGCCGGATTTTCCGGATGCCCCGTTTTCATCCGGGCCGTGCGGTGGACAATTGGCGGCATGAACCAGCAGGGGGGTAGGCCCACCGGCCGCGAGGACGACTGGTGGGGGCAGCTGTACGGTGAGCGCGCCGACGACACGGGCCCGACAACGGCCCCCGACTCACTGGACGACCGGTTCGCCTCGGCCGCGGGAGCCTTGAACCAGCGGTCGGGAGCGGGGGCGGCGGTTCCGTCGCCACGGGCGGACGCGGATGCCATGGAGCCCGCGTCGACGTTTCCGCCCGGTCTGCCGAGGCCGCCGGGATTCACGGTGGAGCCGGCTCCGCCCGCCGATCCCGCTCCGCCGCCACGCCCCCTCGACTACGTGGGCGACGGCCCGCCCACCTACGCCGCCGAACCCACCGCCCTGCCCCCCGCCGACCCGGACGACCTCGACGACCTCGTCGCCGACACCGTCCTCGACGGAGCCCACTACGGCACCAGCACCCTGCGCGCCGTCTCCCTGCGCGGAGACTCCGCCCGCTACCGCGGTGAACCCCGCCGCGACTCCCTCCTCACCGCCCGCTTCGGCACCGGCGACCACGCCCTGGTCCTCGTCGCGATGGCCACCGGCGCCCGAGCCACCCCGGGCGCGCACCGCGCCGCCGCCGAGGCCTGCCACTGGATCGGCCGGGCCGTCGGCCGCAGTCACGCGAGGCTCTCGGAGGACATAAGGGCCGCACGGCGCGGCGACCTGAAGTCCGGGCTGCACCGCCTGACCGACCGCAGCCTCGGCAAACTCCGCGCCACAGCCAACGAACAGGGCATCGAACCCGAGGAGTACGCGGCGACCCTGCGCTGCCTCCTGCTGCCCGCCGACCCCGAGTGCCGTACGCGCGTCTTCTTCGGCGTCGGCGAGGGCGGACTCTTCCGGCTGCGCGGCGGCGAATGGCAGGACATCGAACCCCGCGTCACCGACGCCACCGGCGAACCCGTCGTCGGCTTCGGCTCCCTGCCCGCCGAGACCCCCGAGGGCGACCGCCTCACCATGGACCTCGGCATCACCACACCGCCGAGCCCCTACGACCCGGCCCCCGAGCCGCCCCGCGAACCCTTCCGCTTCCGCGCCTCCGTCGCCCGCCCCGGCGACACGCTCCTGATGTGCACGAGCGGCCTCGCCGACCCCCTGCGCGGCGAGCCCGAACTCGCCGCCCACCTGACCGGACGGTGGTCCGACCCCGAACCGCCCGGCCTCGCCGAGTTCCTCGCCGACACCCGGATCCGGGTGAAGGGGTACGCCGACGACCGTACGGCCGCCGCGGTCTGGGAGGCGTGACGAGCCCGGGCGCTCCTACTCCTCCCAGGGCACCCAGGCGCGGGCCGAGGTGTCGTAGGCATAGTTCTTCAGGCCCTTGGTGCTGGTCGTACGGAACGGGCGGCCGTGGTCGTCGATGCGGACCGTGCCGGTGCGGCCCTGGGACGACCAGTCCAGTTCCAGGTACCAACTGCAGTCGCAGGTCTGCGTCTTCGCGTCGACCAGCAGCACCTCGGGGTCCTCGGCCGACACACGGTACGGCAGCCGCATCGCCGGGATCGTGACGCCCGTGTCATTGCCGTCCGCCGGGCGGGCGACGGGCCGGTCCTTGTCCAGGTCGACGTCGAAGTAGCGGGGCGTCAGCGCTCCGCCGCAGCCATTGTCCATGGCGTAGTTGGTGCCCTCCATGGGGGCCGAACGGCCGACGACGCGCACGCGCAGGGCCTCCAGGACGACGGCCGTGGACGACCGGCCCTGCACCGTGATCTTCACCAGCGTCTGCCGCCCGTGCACCGCGTTCTGCGTCGCCGCCCAGGTCGCCGCGTCCTGTGGGTTCGGGGGCGGCGGGACCTGCCGCGGGGGCTTGGCGATGACGTAGTCGTGACCGCAACCCGCCTGCCAGACATGGGAGTCGGCGCTGACGGTGAGGGGAAGGCCGGTCGAGGGCTGCGGCCCGCCGGACTTCTTCGAGGGCTGGTCGGCGGTTTCGGTGGGCTCGGCCGAGGGCTTCTTCGACGCGCCGACCGAGGGCGAGGGCGTCTTGGCGGAGGAGCTCGGGGACTTGGTCGACTTCGGGCGGGGGGCGTCCGGTTGTGCCGTACGGGGTGGATCGGCGGCCTCGACCGACTCGCCCGTCCGGCGACGGTCGTCGTCGGGCAGCGCCGAGAGGCTCCCGAGCGTCGCGAGGAGGGCGGTCGTCACGGCGGCGGAGACCAGGAGGGGTCGGCGGCGGTACCAGCGGGGCGGGGAAGGCTCGGGCGGTGCGGGGTCCTGGACCGGCTCGGCGGCCGGTTCGCGGGCCGCGTCCGAGGGGGCGCCGTCCGTCGTACCGGAGGCCGGCGTTTGGGCAACCGCCGTACGTGACCTCTGTCGGGCCGCCACCGCCAGGATCCACAACCGGTGCAGCTCCAGCCGCTCCTCCGGCGTCGCCCCGCACAGCGCGGCGAAGCGCTCGACGGGGGCGAAGTCGAGGGGGACCGCGTCACCGGCGCAGTAGCGGTGCAGCGTGGAGGTGTTCATGTTCAGGCGGCGGGCCAGCTGACCGTAGCTGCGGTCGGTGCGTTCCTTCAGGCGTCTCAGCGTCGCCGCGAACTCCTGGACGTCGTCGCCCTGTGCTTCCGACACTGTCCCCCCGTGTCCTGCGCGTCCCGGGACGGTATCCCAGGCACTCCCTGTACCTGCACGTCAGAAGGGCTGGGATGGTTCCACCGTCGTGGATCGGGCGGCGGCGCTTGCGGCCGCCCGCTGTGACGGCTGATGCTCAAGGTGTCGCACCGACCAGGTCCGGGGGGACCAACCGGCCTCGGTGACGGCCGACTTCCGCACGTTCACGCATTCATGCACTCATCTCATCCACGGGGGAACACCCATGCCCAAGCGCACCCGAGCCGGCGTGCTCACCGCACTCGTCGTCGCAGGCCTCACCACGGGCGCCGCGCTCAGTGCGGCGCCCGCCGGCGCCGCGCCGAGGACGCCCGCGCCGAAGTTCCTCGCGGCGTCCGAGCTGCCGCCGCACGCCTCCTCCACCTGGACCGCCGGCCGGGTCACCGACGGCGTCCCGGAGGAGATGCAGTACTGCTTCGGCGAGTCCCTGCTCGCCTACGACTCCCGCTACCGCACCTTCCGCACCGACCTCGACACCGGCGCCCAGCAGCTCAACGTCGTCGTCGGGAACAGCGCCAAGGCCAAGGCCCTGGCGACCCGCCTCGACAAGGAGGTCAAGCGCTGCGTCGCGCGCATGAACGCCGACCCGGACGTCGAGGCCGACTACAAGAGCTACGGCAGCCTGCCGGTCGAGGAGGGCGCCCGCGTCCACGGCTTCGCGACCCGCGCGTCCTGGGGCGCCATGGACATCCACCTCGTCTCCGTCGGCCGGGACGGCGGCACCGTCACCGTCGTGCAGTGGGGGCAGATGGGCGCCTTCAAGGACGCGCCCGTGAAGGCCTTCAAGAAGACGACCACCACCGCGGTCAACAAGCTCTACTGACCGGCGCGTCACCGGACCATCGCACCAGCGGGGCCGCCCTCCCGGACGGGGGTCGGGCGGGCGGCCCCGCGCACATGCCCGCGTCATCCGTGCGACCTGCGGGGCGTGCACCCGCGAATTCCGGCCAGTTTCACAG
Organism: Streptomyces sp. NBC_01092; assembly: GCF_045039535.1. Classification (NCBI taxonomy): domain Bacteria; kingdom Bacillati; phylum Actinomycetota; class Actinomycetes; order Kitasatosporales; family Streptomycetaceae; genus Streptomyces; species Streptomyces sp. NBC_01092. The sequence goes on from NZ_CP108659.1 coordinate 8,325,279, forward strand.
GTTGCGGGAAGGTGGCCCGAGACGCGCCGTTGCCCCGCCGCCCGACGTGTGGGTGTCCACCCCGCGCACGACCCCAACAACCCCACCACCGGGCCGACTACGGCCGGATCGACAGGGCGGCATCGGCAGCCGGGCCGATCCCCTGCGCTCAGCCCGCGCGCAGGGGAGTCGGCCCCATGCCGTGCCCGAACGCACAGGTCGGCCGTCTCCCTCCGGTACCGGATGCACGGCCCCGCCTCCGCTCGCGGCGAGCACGCATCCGACCCGTCAACCGTGCCGTGGCCTGTGGCCGACCCGGCCCGGCCCTCGCCGAGGGCGGCCTGCCGGCGGCCGACGGGTGACGTTTCGGCTTTCATCCATCTGCCTGGACCGCCCCAACCGTGGCCGAACACCTGGTCGTTGACGATTCGACATGACTGCCGCCGGTTCGACTGGGAATGGTTCCCGTGAACGTGTTCGAGCCAGGAGGGGAACCGACATCGGCACGCGGGCGGGGGTCATGAAGAGGCAGGCACGAGGAGGCGGTCCCGTGACATACGGGGCCTCCTCGGTGGAGACAGTGGAGGACAGGGCCGCGAGCGCCGGGGAACACGCGCAGCCGCCGCAGCTCCGGCGCAGACTCGGGCGGGCGGATCTACGGGCCGTGCCGGAGGCGCGCAGAGCACTGCGCGAGCTGTTACGGCACTGGGGGAGGCCGGGACGATCGGACATAGCCGAACTGCTCACCAGCGAACTCGTCACCAACGCAATCGTCCACACCGACCGGGAGGCCGTCCTGACGGCGAGTGTCGGGCCGGACGGACTGAGGGTGGAGGTGAGGGACTTCGTGGCCCGGCTGCCCAGACCGCGCGTACCGAACGCCGACGACTGTACGAACGGCCGGGGCCTGATCCTCGTCCAGTCCCTGGCGGACGCCTGGGGCGTGCGGGCGCACGGGGTGGGGAAGGCGGTGTGGTTCGAACTGGACGCGGGTGCCGCGTGACGACGTATGCGGGTGGCGTGCCACGACGAAGGGGCGCGACCCGGACCGGGTCGCGCCCCTTCGTCGATGACGTCGATCGCGTCGATCACAGGCGGCTCAGCCGAACTGCTGCTCCAGGTCCTTGAGCTTGCGCTCCAGGGAGTCGAGCCGGGGGAGCGCCATGGTGTCGTCCTCCGCGGTGAGGTCGACGGTCACCGGGTCAGAGCCGGAACCGGTCCGTACGGGCTGCAATGAGGGACGCGTACGCACGGGCAGCTGTTCCGGCGTGGATATGGCAGGCTCCGCGGAGACTTGGGCCGAGGCACGCTCCAGGGCCTGCGTCTCGCCGTGCCGGCCGCCGCGGCCGACGAAGCCGCGGTGGCCCCGGCTGATGGCCTTCAGCTGGGCCCGCTCCATGCGCTCCTGCTCGCGCCGGCGCAGGCGGGCCGCCTCCTTCTGCCGCTTGTCCTCGCGGACCTCGTCGACGGCCTCGTCCAGGCTGCGCACACCCTCCAGGAGCATCAGCGACCAGGCCTTGTAGGTCTCGCGGGGGGCCCGCAGCCAGCGGACGATCCGGATCTGCGGCAGAGGCCTGGGTACCAGACCCTGCTCGCGCAGGGCGGCCCGGCGGGTCTGCTTCAGCGCCCGGTCGAACAGCACGGCCGCGGACAGGGACATGCCGGCGAAGAAGTGCGGGGCGCCGTCGTGGCCGAGGCCCCTGGGCGCGTGCACCCAGTTGAACCAGGCAGCGGCGGCCGCGAACGTCCACACGAGTATGCGGGAGCCGAGGGCCGCGTCACCGTGGCTGGCCTCGCGAACGGCGAGCACGGAACAGAACATCGCGGCGCCGTCCAGGCCGAAGGGCACCAGGTACTGCCAGCCGTTGTGAAGGTTGAGGTTCTGCTCACCGAAGCCGACCAGGCCGTGGAAGGAGAGCGCGGCGGCCACGGCCGCGCAGCAGAACAGCAGCACATAGGAGGCGGTGCCGTATATGGCCTCCTTGCGCCTGCGGCGCTCCTCGCTGCGCTCCCACGAGTCTTCAGCGCTCGTGTCCTTCCCCGAGGTCTTCCCGCGCCGAAGCACCGCTATCGCCGCCAGGAGGCCCAGGAGCAGGACGGCGCCCGGAAGCAGCCAGTTCAGCGATATGTCGGTCAATCTCATCTGGGGTCCCTTGCATTGGGATAGGGCGTAACGCCCGCCATAGTGGCCCAATCCCACTGGCCCTCAGGGGGTTTCGGGGCAAGAGGCCGCCAAGGAAGTGCAAGGGGATGCCCAGGGCGGCGTTCTGCTCGAACTGCCGCTTGAGGGGCGGGAGTTGAGTTCGAACGGAGACTACCCGTGCGGGTGGTTCCACGGAAAGTTCCTGCGCGGAGTGAGGAATTTGTGAAACGCCTGTAACCGAAACGGGTGTCACGCTCGTGGGTGATCTTACGGCACGAAGGGTTACGCGCCGTCTGAGGGGTCCTCAATTCGCGGCGCACGACGGGGGGTTCGGCCCTCGCCGTGGGGTTCAGCTCGCCGCCGCCAAGAGTTTGGTGACCCGGTCCGCGTCGCAGGTGCGCGGGCAGGTGGCGCAGGTGTCCTCGGGGCGCACCGTGTAGAACATGCAGCAGCTCGCCCGGTCCCGGGTGGGCAGTGACTCGCCGTTCGGGCCGGTGAGTTCGCGGAAGGCCGCCGAGCCGACGTACGGCTGGGTCGCGCCCGGCAGGAGCAGTTCCAGCTCGCGGCGGGCCCGGTCCTGCTCGCCGTCGCCGAACAGATGGGCGACGTACCAGAGGCCCTCGATGATCTCGTCGGTCGCCATGCCCCACAGTGCGCGGCCGCGGCGGCGCATGCGCGGGCCGAAGCCGGCCAGGACGGGTTCGAGGTGCTCGGCGACGGCGGCCCGCACCTCGGCGCGCAGCGACTCCTCGTCGGGGACGACCCTGGCGCCGGGCAGGACGGCCGCCGGGTCGTCGGGGAGGCAGGCGAAGGTGGTCGGACGGGCCGCCAGGCGGCCTATCGCCAGGCCGGGGGCCGTGCGGTCGTACGAGACATGCGTCACGGGCAGGCGGGGGACGCGGCGGAGCAGGAACCAGGGCACGGTGATCAGCAGGCAGGCGGGCCAGGCGTAGCGGTGCAGGCCGAAGCTGGCGACGACGTCGGGGCGGGCGGGCTGTCCGTAGTCGCGCCGTACCTGTGCGTCGTCCCAGGCCAGGAAGGTGTCGAGGGCCTCGCTGCCCTCCGCGAGGGAGGCCGCGGTGAGCCAGCCGCCGTGGTGCGGAAGCTGTTCGTGAGCGGGTGGCTGGACGATGTCGAGCCCCGGGAAGGCCGTGGTGAGACGCGTGTAGGCGGCTGTGAGGGCCGAAGGGGGCACGGACATGTGGGCCGCCGATCCGTGAGGCTTCAAAGGTAAGCCTTACCTTACCCAAGATCGCTGCGGTTTGAACTGTCGCGTTCTGCGCCTATGGTGCTTGACGGCTGAGTAACAACCCGCCGTAATGACCCCAAGTACCGACACATCCGCAGGAGGACCCGTGAAGCAGGGCGCGCAGGGCTCCGCGGTGACGGGCAATCCGGGTGGCTCGCAGGGGCGGCAGGTCCCTTCGGGTGCGGAGGACGTCGAGGTCCGAGCGGACGTGGCGCGTGTGCCGGCGCAGGGGCGGGGCGCGGACGTCGGTCGGGACCGGGGTGGCGCGGCGCCCTCGGCGCGTGGTGAGCAGGCGCGTGGTGAGCACACGCACAGTGAGACGCCCATCCCGCGGCCTCGGCCGCTGGTGCAGCGGGCCTCGGTGCGGGGACAGATCCTGGACGCGTTGCGTACCGCGCTGGTCACGGGTGAGCTGACGCCCGGGGCGGTGTACTCGGCGCCCGCGTTGGGGGAGCAGTTCGGGGTGTCGGCCACGCCGGTGCGGGAGGCCATGCAGCAGCTCGCGCTGGAGGGGGCCGTCGAGGTCGTGCCCAATCGGGGGTTCCGGGTGGTCGAGCGGGGGGCTCGGGAGCTGGCGGAGCTGGCCGAGGTGCGGGCGTTGATCGAGGTGCCGGTGATGCTGCGGCTCGCGCGGTCGGTGGGCGCCGAACGGTGGGCGGAATTGCGGCCGTTGGCCGAGGCGACTGTGCGGGCGGCGTCCACGGGGTGCCGGGCCACCTACGCGGAGTCGGACCGTACGTTTCATCGGGCTGTGCTGTCGTTCTGCGGCAACGAACAGCTCGTCCAACTCGCGGACGACCTGCACCGGCGGGCCCAGTGGCCCCTGGGGAGCGCCGCGCGGCCTTCTGGCGGGCATGCCGGCCTGCTCGCGGACGCCGCTGAGCACACGGCGTTGCTGGATGCGTTGATCGTCGGGGATCTGGATGTGGTGCGGTCGCTGGTGGGGGAGCACTTCGCCGGGGTGCGGTGAGCAGTGCGGGTGGGATGCCTGCGGCGGCCTGTTGCTGTTGGGTGGGGGTGCGCGTAGCGCCTTACGGTGGGTTGTGGGTCGGGGCCGTGCCGGGGGGTATCCGTCCTCGGTCCGGCGGTTGCTGTCCCTCAGGGGGTGCGCTTTCTTGACGCCGGCCGCTGCTGGCGGACACCCCCCGGCACGTCCCCTTCGCGCCGTGGGCGACTGCGGGCGGGCATCATCCGGCCCGTCCAGCGTTCGAGGTCAAGACCTGGCCGTCCCCAGCCCCACCCACCCGGCAGGGGCTTCACTTCTCAGCCCGTCTGGCGTTTGAGGACAGGTCTCGCCATCCCCAACCCCCACCCACCCGGCAGGGCTTTGCCTCCCGACGCGGGGCCGCAATTCTCAGCGCCGGTCGCACATCTCAGCCCGTCTGGGGGTCCCCCCTGCTCGAAGAGCTTGGGGGAGTTTGAGGACGAGGCCCGTTCAGGGCCGTGGGGGTGAGGGGGCGGAGCCCCCTGGACCCCCACGGGGCGGAGCCCCCTGGTGGGGGTGAGGGGGCGGAGCCCCTGGGGATGGGATGGGTAAGGGCGGCGGGGGCGAAGAAGGCCACGTGGGCCGCTACGCCGCTCCCGCCGGTGGCGTCAGTTGGCGGGACAGCCACGTCGGGACGCCGCCCAGGAGGCGGAACAGGCGGCCCGCTTCCTCGCGCAGCCGCGAGGCCTCCGGTTCGCTCTCCGCGTCCGCCAGGGACGCCAACGCGGGCGCCGTGCCCACGAGATAGCCGAGCTCCTCCCGGATGCGCAGGGACTCGGCGAAGCCGTGCCGCGCCTCCGCCAACTCGCCGTCCCGCAGGGCCAGTCCGGCCAGATGGCGCCAGGTGAAGGACAGCAGAAGCGGGTCGGCATGCGCCGTCGCACCCGCATGGGCCCGGCGGTACGCGGCGCGCGCGGCCTGCGGCGAGCGCGCCAGGTTCTCCGCGAGGAGACCGCGGCGGAAGTCCAGGAGGGCGCGGCCCCGCGCCCCGGGAGTGATCAGCGCCGCCGCCCGCCCCAGCGCGGCCCGCGCCTCGTCGGCCCGGTCGCGCACTCCGTGCAGCGTGGCGGCGTACGCAAGTTGCCCTCGTTCACAAGCGGCCGCACCCCGCTCGTCGTCACTGTGGGCGAGCGCCTCGGCCGTACGGAGCGCGTCCTCGGCCTCCTCCCAGCCCTGCTCGGTGTAGAGACAGCGCTCCACCAGCAGCGATGCCCGCTGGAGCGCGGCCGGCGCGGTCACCGGCTGCAGCAGGGCCGCCGCGTCCGCCCAGCAGGCGCGTGAGCGCAGCCGCCATACCGCGGTCTGGAGTGGATCGTCACCAGCGGTCGTTCCGTTACCAGACATGGCGGTATACGCCACCTCGCCCTCCCCGAGCACGCCATCGAGCTGTTGAGTGGTTGCGACACTTCAGCACGAATCTCCGGGCTCGGCCAAGGGGCTGGGTGAAGGATTTCACAAAGTCGTGGGACAGCGGCGGCACTTGGTGCCATCCCGGCGGCGGGCCGGATGAGGTCAACTCATGCGCAATGCCAAGAAGAAATCCAGCTTGTCCTCCAGCCGGGACAGGTCCCGGCTCGTCAACTGCTCGATCCTCCCCACTCGGTAGCGCAGTGTGTTGACGTGCAGGTGAAGACGGGTCGCGCAGCGCGTCCACGAGCCGTCGCAGTCCAGGAAGGCTTCGAGCGTCGGGATCAGCTCCGCGCGGTGACGGCGGTCGTAGTCGCGCAGCGGGTCGAGGAGGCGGGCGGTGAAGGCCCGTCGTACGTCGTCCGGGACGAAGGGCAGGAGGAGAACGTGCGAGGCCAGCTCCTGGTGGCCCGCCGCGCAGACCCGCCCGGGGCGCGCCGCCGCCACCCTGCGGGCATGGCGGGCCTCCTCCAGGGCGCCGCGCAGGCCCTCCGCCGAGTGCACCGCCGCGCTGACGCCGAGCGTGACCCGGCCGTCGCCGTCCAGGCCCGCGGAGAGCGGGGCCCGCACCGACTCCAGGAGCGCGTCGGCGAGGATGCCGGTCTCCGAGCCGTCGTGTTCCGAGGAGACCGCGGGGAGGGGGACCAGCGCGATGGCCTCGTCGCCCGTGTGGGCCACCGCGATGCGGTCGGAGGGTTCGGGGCCCGTGGCGAGCGGGTCCACGAGGATCTCCTCCAGCAGGGACTGCGCGATCGGGCCCGCCTCGATGTCACCGTCCTCCCACTCGGCCCGGGCGACCACCACCTGCCAGTGCGGGGCCGCCCCGAGACCCGGCAGCAGGACCGGTGCCGCGACCCTCAGGCGCGCGGCGATCTCCGCGGGTGCCGCGCCCGTCTGGACCAGCTCGAGGACCTCCTGCGCAAGACGGCGGCGGACCGTGCGCGCCGCGTCCCGGCGGTCCCGTTCGACCGCGATGAGCTGGGTGACGCCCTGAAGGAGGTCGAGCCGCTCCTCGGGCCAGTCGCTCGCGTCCGCCTCCACGGCCAGCAGCCAGTCCGACAGCAGCGTCTCGCGCACGTCCCGCGAGCCCGGCGCGGAGCGGCTGCTGCTGCGGATCGGGAACAGGGAGTACGTCGCGGCGCCCAGGGTGATCCGGTGCGGGCCGCGGCGGCCCGTGCGGGCGGCCGTCAGATGCTCCGCCGCCAGCCGCGCGCACAGCTCGGCGGGCAGGGCGGGGCCCCCGACCTCGGAACCCGCTATGAGCCGGCCCGTCGGCGACAGCACCCACGCCCGCAGGTCCAGGTCCGAGCCGAGGAGGTCCAGGACCACGTCCGGGCCGCCGCCCGCCGGGCCCGAGGTCATCATCCGGCGGTGCCGGTCGACGACGGCCGCGAGGTCCCCGGCCCGCTCGCCGCTCACCTGCCGTACGACGTGCTCGGTGACCGTCGCGAACGCCACCGACTCGTGCACGGCGAAGAGCGGGAGGCGGTGGCGGGCGCAGGCCACCACCAGGTCGTCGGGTATGTCGCCGAGCTCGGCCTCACCGGCCGCCAGGGCCACCACGCCGGCCTGCACCAGAAGGTGCACGAAAGGGTCGGAGTCCGCCGCGTCGCGACGCCACGCCAGCCCGGTGAGCACCAGCTCACCGCCGGAGAGGTAGCGGCTGGGGTCCCTGAGGTCGGTGGTCATCACGCCGCGCACGGTGCGATCCAGCTCGTCCTCGCCGCCGAGCAGCTTGAGGCCCAGCGCGTCCGTGTCCAGCAGTGCGCGCAGCCGCATTCTCGTCGCCGCCGTTCTTTGTCTCGAAACCTACGATGAATCGTGAAGGGTCTGTCGGTGCGGCCCGTACGGCGGGCCGATGAGCGGCGCCGGGCGGCGGTGCTCGTCGTCTTTCGGACGGTGTCCCAGGTCACAGGGCCGTGCCGGTTGTTTCCGGAGAAAGACGTGGAGGTTTCTGGTGACCTCTGTTCATACGAATCTACAAGATGACCACCCTGGCCAGCCAACTCCTTCATGGTTTCCGTGACTGACCCTGGTGGAGTACGGCGCTGTGTACTGACGTCAATGCGCGTTAACAGCACGTGAACGAGCCGGGTTCGCCGGACCTGATCTGGCTCAAACCGTACGACCCCCATGAGACGAGGAAGAGAGCCGGTCATGGACTTCCTTCGCCCCGCCAGCTGGGAGGAGGCGCTCGCCGCGAAGGCCGAGCACCCCACCGCTGTGCCGATTGCGGGTGGCACCGATGTGATGGTCGAGATCAACTTCGACCACCGCCGGCCCGAGTACCTCCTCGATCTCAACCGCATCTCCGACCTCGAAGAGTGGGAGGTCGGCGAGGAGAGCGTGCGACTGGGTGCCTCGGTGCCCTACACCAAGATCATGGAGCACCTGCGCGCAGAGCTGCCGGGTCTCGCCCTCGCGTCGCACACGGTCGCCTCCCCGCAGATCCGCAACCGTGGCGGCGTCGGCGGCAACCTCGGCACCGCCTCCCCGGCCGGCGACGCGCACCCCGCCCTCCTGGCGGCCGGCGCCGAGGTCGAGGTCGAGTCGGTGCGCGGCAGCCGCCGCATCCCGATCGACGCGTTCTACACCGGCGTGAAGCGCAACGCGCTCGCCGCCGACGAGCTCATCCGGGCCGTGCACATCGAGAAGGCCGACGGGCCGCAGCAGTTCTCCAAGGTGGGGACCAGGAACGCCATGGTCATCGCGGTGTGCGCCTTCGGGCTCGCGCTGCACCCCGGGACGCGGACCGTGCGGACCGGCATCGGCTCGGCCGCGCCCACACCCGTGCGGGCCAAGGCCGCCGAGGAGTTCCTGAACGCGGCACTCGAAGAGGGCGGCTTCTGGGACAACGGCAAGATCGTCACCCCGTCGGTCGCCAAGCAGTTCGCGGATCTGTGCTCCGGCGCCTGCAACCCGATCGACGACGTCCGGGGCACGGCGAGCTACCGCCGGCACGCGGTCGGCGTCATGGCCCGCCGGACGCTCACCTGGACCTGGGAGTCGTACCGCGGCGAGCGCCGCCTCACTGAAGGAGCCGCGTGATGCGTGTCAACTTCACTGTCAACGGACGTCCGCAGGAAGCCGACGACGTGTGGGAGGGCGAGTCCCTGCTGTACGTGCTGCGGGAGCGGATGGGTCTTCCCGGCTCCAAGAACGCCTGTGAGCAGGGCGAGTGCGGGTCCTGCACGGTCCGGCTCGACGGCGTGTCCGTCTGTTCGTGTCTCGTCGCCGCCGGGCAGGTCGAGGGCCGCGAGGTCGTGACCGTCGAGGGGCTCGCGGACTACGCCAAGCAGCGCGCGGAGCACGGCGGGTGCGCCACCGGCGCCTGCGGTACCTCGCTCCAGGACGCCCAGGCATGGGCGGCCAAGGGGCAGGACTCGCAGACCGGTGAGGGCACCGAACTCTCCGCGATCCAGCAGGCGTTCATCGACGCCGGCGCCGTCCAGTGCGGGTTCTGCACCCCGGGTCTGCTGGTCGCCGCCGACGAGATGCTGGAGAACAACCCGAACCCGAGCGACGCGGACATCCGTGAGGCCCTGTCGGGCAACCTGTGCCGCTGTACGGGCTACGAAAAGATCATGGACGCGGTCCGCCTCGCGGCCGCCCGGCAGGGAGAGGCGGTCTGAGCAGCATGCCCTCCCCCGAGCACGCAACCAGGATCAAGCAGGGTGGTACCCCCGCCGGCGCTCCTACGAAGATCACCCAGGGTTCCCGGACCAAGGGCGGCGTCGGTGAGTCCACGCTCCGCCCCGACGGCACCCTCAAGGTCACCGGCGAGTTCGCGTACTCGTCCGACATGTGGCACGAGGACATGCTCTGGGGGCAGATCCTCCGGTCCACCGTCGCGCACGCCGAGATCGTGTCCATCGACACGGGCGAAGCCCTGGCGACGGCGGGTGTGTACGCCGTCATGACGTACGACGACCTGCCGACCGACGTGAAGAACTACGGCCTGGAGATCCAGGACACCCCGGTCCTCGCGCACGGCAAGGTACGCCACCACGGCGAGCCGGTCGCCATCGTCGCCGCCGACCACCCGGAGACGGCCCGCCGTGCCGCCGCCAAGATCAAGGTCGAGTACCGCGAGCTGCCCGTCATCACCGACGAGGCCTCCGCGACCGCGCCGGACGCGATCCTCATCCACGAGGGCCGCGACGACCACCACAGCGGTCACGTCCCGCACCCGAACATCGTGCACCGCCAGCCGATCCTGCGCGGTGACGCCGCGGCGGCCGCTGAGCGGGCCGACGTCGTCGTCAGGGGCGAGTACACCTTCGGCATGCAGGACCAGGCCTTCCTCGGCCCGGAGTCCGGCCTCGCCGTGCCGGACGAGGACGGCGGCGTCCACCTCTACATCGCCACCCAGTGGCTGCACAGCGACCTGAGGCAGATCGCCCCGGTCCTCGGCCTGCCCGAGCGCAAGGTCCGCATGACGCTGTCCGGCGTCGGCGGTGCCTTCGGCGGCCGCGAGGACCTGTCGATGCAGATCCACGCCTGCCTGCTGGCGATGCGCACCGGCAAGCCGGTCAAGATCGTCTACAACCGCTTCGAGTCCTTCTTCGGGCACGTCCACCGCCACCCGGCCAAGCTCCACTACGAGCACGGGGCCACGAAGGACGGCAAGCTCACCCACGTGAAGTGCCGGATCGTGCTGGACGGCGGCGCGTACGCCTCCGCCTCCCCGGCGGTCGTCGGCAACGCCTCCTCGCTCAGCGTCGGCCCGTACGTCGTCGAGGACGTCGACATCGAGGCCATCGCCCTCTACACCAACAACCCGCCCTGCGGCGCCATGCGCGGCTTCGGCGCGGTCCAGGCGTGCTTCGCCTACGAGGCGCAGATGGACAAGGTGGCCAGGGAACTCGGCATGGACCCGGTCGCGTTCCGGCAGCTGAACGCCATGGAGCAGGGCACGCTCATGCCGACCGGGCAGCCGGTCGACTCCCCGGCGCCGGTCGCCGAACTCCTGCGCCGTGTCAAGGCGATGCCGATGCCGCCGGAGCGCCAGTGGGAGTCCAGCGAGGGCGCCGACGTACGGCAGCTGCCCGGCGGTCTGTCCAACACCACCCACGGTGAAGGCGTCGTACGCGGCGTCGGCTACGCGGTCGGCATCAAGAACGTCGGCTTCTCCGAGGGCTTCGACGACTACTCGACGGCCAAGGTGCGCATGGAGGTCGTCGGCGGTGAGCCGGTGGCCACCGTGCACACCGCCATGGCGGAGGTCGGCCAGGGCGGCGTCACCGTCCACGCGCAGATCGCCCGCACCGAGCTCGGCGTCACGCAGGTGACGATCCGCCCCGCGGACACGCAGGTGGGCAGCGCCGGTTCGACCTCGGCCTCCCGGCAGACGTACGTCACCGGCGGCGCCGTCAAGAACTCCTGCGAGCTGGTCCGCGACAAGGTCCTGGAGATCGGGCGCCGCAAGTTCGGCTCCTACCACCCCGCCTGGGCCACCGCCGAGCTGCTCCTGGAGGGCGGCAAGGTCGTCACCGACGCCGGCGAAGTGCTCGCCGATCTGGTGGACGTCCTCGAAGGCGAGGCCGTCGAGATCGAGGCCGAGTGGCGGCACCGTCCGACCGAGGCCTTCGACCTGCGCACCGGCCAGGGCAACGGGCACGTCCAGTACTCCTTCGCCGCGCACCGCGCCGTCGTCGAGGTCGACACCGAGCTCGGCCTGGTGAAGGTGATCGAGCTGGCCTGCGCCCAGGACGTCGGCAAGGCGCTCAACCCGCTGTCGGTCCTGGGGCAGATCCAGGGCGGCACGCTGCAGGGCATGGGCGTCGCGGTGATGGAGGAGATCATCGTCGATCCCAAGACCGCGAAGGTCAGGAACCCGTCCTTCACGGACTACCTGCTCCCCACGATTCTCGACACGCCGATCATCCCCGTCGATGTGCTCGAACTCGCTGACGACCACGCCCCGTACGGGCTGCGGGGCGCCGGCGAGGCACCCACCCTGTCGTCGACCCCGGCCGTCCTCGCGGCGATCCGGAACGCGACCGGGCTGGAGCTCAACCGAACGCCTGTACGGCCGGAACACCTCACCGGCACGGCGTAAGGAATCCCGAAAGACCCTCCGGGCGGCGTGTGGGAACGTCACACACTCCGTCGCGCCGCCCGGAGTACTCCGGCTGCCGTACCGCTCACGGCACTCGGGAACCCAGCAATTACCAGCACCAAAGATCCTGTTCGTTCGTCTCGGGCCGTCCCCCGGGTCGTGCGGCCAAAGCACCTTCCCAAATCCCGTAGCCGTCAGGGCGGCCGCGCGGGTGCCCCTTTGAACCTTGGGAGTAGGCCCCACATGACCCAGCAGTCACTTGAGCCGGCGACCACAGCCGACGACGCGGGAGAAGGCACCCGCGTCTCGGCTGGACGGTCGTGGCTCGACCGGTACTTCCACATATCCCACCGAGGATCCACGGTCGCGCGCGAGGTGCGCGGCGGCGTCACCACCTTCATGGCGATGGCGTACATCCTCCTGCTCAACCCACTGATCCTGTCCGGCAAGGACGCGGCAGGTGACACCCTCGGGCAGAAGGCCCTCATCACCGCGACCGCGTTCGCGGCGGCCTTCACCACGCTGCTGATGGGCTTCTTCGGCAAGGTGCCGCTCGCCCTTGCCGCCGGCCTCTCCGTCTCTGGCGTGCTCGCCTCGCAGGTCGCCCCGCAGATGTCCTGGCCGCAGGCCATGGGGATGTGTGTGATGTACGGCGTGATCATCATGCTGCTGGTCGTCACCGGCCTGCGCGAGATGATCATGAACGCCATCCCGCTCGCGCTGAAGCACGCGATCACCATGGGCATCGGCCTGTTCATCGCCCTGATCGGCCTGGTGAAGGCCGGCTTCGTGCACCAGGGCAAGGCGACCCCGCTCAGCCTCGGCCCGACCGGCGAGCTGGCCGGCTGGCCGGTCCTGCTCTTCGCGATCACTCTGCTCGCGATCTTCATGCTCCAGGCGCGCGGCGTACCCGGCGCGATCCTGATCGGCATCGTCGGCGGCACCGTGCTCGCCCTCGTCCTCAACGCCTTCGACGTGATCAACCCCAAGCAGTGGGCCGGCGGCGCTCCCGAACTGCACGGCAGCGCGGTGTCCATGCCGGACTTCTCGATCTTCGGCAACGTCGAGTTCGGCGGCTGGGGCGAGGTCGGCGCGATGACCGTCGGCATGATCGTCTTCACGCTCGTGCTCGCCGGGTTCTTCGACGCGATGGCCACCATCATCGGCGTCGGCACCGAGGCCAAGCTCGCCGACGACAAGGGCCGGATGCCGGGCCTGTCCAAGGCGCTGTTCATCGACGGCGCCGGCGGTGCGATCGGCGGTGTGGCCGGCGCGTCCGGGCAGACGGTGTTCGTCGAGTCGGCGACGGGTGTCGGCGAGGGTGCCCGTACGGGTCTCTCCTCGGTCGTCACCGGTCTGTTCTTCGCGGCCTGTCTCTTCTTCACCCCGCTCACCGCGATCGTGCCGGGCGAGGTCGCGGCCGCCGCCCTCGTGGTGATCGGCGCCATGATGATGATGAACGCGCGGCACGTGGACTGGGCCGACCGGGCCACCGCGATCCCGGTGTTCCTCACCGTCGTGATCATGCCGTTCACGTACTCGATCACGGCCGGTGTCGCGGCCGGCGTCATCTCGTACGTCGCCATCAAGATCGCCCAGGGCAAGGCGCGGGAGATCGGGGCATTCATGTGGGCCCTGACAGGCATCTTCATCGTCTATTTCGCCCTCAATCCCATTGAGGGCTGGATGGGCGTGCATTAGAGACTGGTTGAATCGCCCTCCACACAACGCTGTGAAGGAGACCGACAGATGCTGGACATCGCCGAAGAGCTGCACCGGTGGGTCGAGCAGGGGCGCGACTTCGCCGTGGCCACCGTGGTGGCCGTCGGCGGCAGCGCACCCCGCCTGCCCGGCGCCGCGCTCGCGGTGGACGCCGACGGCACGGCCATCGGCTCGGTCTCCGGCGGTTGTGTGGAGGGCGCGGTCTACGAACTGTGCCAACAGGCGCTCAAGGACGGCGAAACGGTCCTGGAGCGCTTCGGCTACAGCGACGAGGACGCCTTCGCGGTCGGTCTGACGTGCGGGGGCGTCATCGACATCCTGGTCACGCCGGTACGTGCCACGGACCAGGCCCGCCCCGTGCTCGCGACCGCGCTGCGGGCGGCCGCGAGCAGGGAGGCGGCGGCGATGGCCCGGATCGTGTCGGGCCCCGCCGACCTGATGGGCCGCGCGCTGCTGGTCCGCCCCGACGGCACGTACGACGGCGGCTACGGCGCCCACCCCGAACTGGACCGCACGGTCGCGGCCGAGGCGGGCGCGTTCCTGGACGCGGGCCGCACGGGCACGCTGGAGATCGGCGAACAGGGCTCGCGCTGCGGCGCCCCGCTCACGGTCCTGATCGAGACCTCCGTCCCTGCCCCCCGGATGATCGTCTTCGGCGCGATCGACTTCGCGTCGGCGCTGGTGCGGATCGGCAAGTTCCTCAACTACCGCGTGACCCTGTGCGACGCCCGCCCGGTCTTCGCGACCAGGGCCCGCTTCCCGGAGGCCGACGAAATCGTCGTGGAGTGGCCGCACAAGTACCTGGAGCGCACCGAGGTGGACGCCCGGACGGTCCTGTGCGTGCTCACCCACGACGCGAAGTTCGACGTCCCGCTGCTCCAGCTGGCGCTGCGGCTGCCGGTGGCGTACGTGGGCGCGATGGGCTCGCGGGCTACGCACCTCGACCGCAACGAGCGGCTCCAGGAAGTCGGCGTCACCGAACTGGAGCTGGCCCGGCTCCGCTCCCCGATCGGCCTGGACCTGGGCGCCCGTACGCCCGAGGAGACCGCGCTGTCGATCGCCTCGGAGATCGTCGCGGTCCGGCGCGGCGGCAGCGGGGTCTCACTGACCGGCGCGCACACGCCGATCCATCACGACGTGACGTCCACGCCCTCGCCGGCGGGGCGGATCGGGTCGGTGGCCTGAGCGCTCGGCGCGGGCTGGTCGGGCCAGGCGAAGGCGTAGGCCGGGTCGCCGCCCCGGCTGATCCGGACGAAGCGCAGCAGTTCGCGCACGATCCCCGCGTTGCCCATCGCCCACCCGGTCTGCGGTTCCAAGTCGCTCGGGTCGGCCCGGTGCTCCACGTTGGACCAGCGGGCGCCGTCGGCGTCGCGGGTGGCGTGGGCGGCGAGGTCGGCGACGAGGATCCGGGCAAAGTCGGGGGAGTCGCCCTGCTCGGCGATCCGGTCGCAGGCGAGGGCCAGGACGCCCGCCGTGCCGCAGCAGCGGCCGTTGTTGTCCCAGAACCCGGGGTGCAGCCGGCTCGGCAGGCCCGAGTGCGTGACGGTGTGCCAGCAGCGGTTGGCGAGGGACGGCCAGGCGGGGTCGGAGGTCAGGTTCCGCAGCAGACGGAAGACCTGGGCGTCGCCGGTGGGGCCGTGGCACCAGCCGTAGTTGTGGCGTGCGGTCTTCTCACCGCCGTGCCGAGGGTCGGAGTGGGGGACCAGGAAGCCGTCGGGACCGGCTTCGTCGCGGGACACGACGTCCGCCGCGCCGGCGAGGGCCAGTTCGACCAGGTCGGTGCGGCCCGTCGCACGGCCGACCGTGGCCAGCCCGTACACGATGCCGAGGGTGCCGTGCGAGATGTGGTGCATGCGCCCGGTCACGTGGGGTCGATGCTGCCACTGCACGCCTGCCGCGGTCCGCTCGGCCGTACGGGCATACGGCTCCACCGCACGCACGGCGAGGTCCTGCGCCCCGGCCGACAGGGCTCCGAGGCCGATCCCCGCGTTGCCGCCCATCAGCTCGTACAGCTCGCCCCAACGCTCGCCGTCGAAGCCCGCCCGCACCAGCTCCAGGGCCCGGTCGGCGGCGGCCCCGGCGGCCGGGTCGCCCAGCTCGTCGTGAACGGCACGCAGCGCGAGGGCGATTCCGGTGCGGCCGAAGTAGAGGGAGTCGTCCTCCCGGCTCTCGACGGATGCCGCCAGTGCGCGGGCCGCGCACTGGGCCGCGTCCGCGTAGGAGTCGTCGCCGAAGTGCCGCCAGGCTTCGAGGAGGACGGGGACGACTCCGGCGGTGCCGTTGTAGAGCATGGGGTCGATCTCGTCGTCGGAGGGCTTGACGGGCCAGCCGAGTCCGCCGTCGCCGCCGGTGTCCCGCGCGACGGCCAGCAGCCACCGCATCCCGTCCACCGCCAGCGCCTCGACCTGGTCGGCGGTGGGTGCCTCGACCTCGTTCGGTGTCATGTCCCTTGCCCCGCTTCCGCGTTGTCGCCCGCTCAGTCGCCCGAGTATCCGAAGATCCCTACGTGGCTCGGCTCTTCGTCGGTGTACAGGACCACGAACACACCGGTCCACCGCATCCGGCACTCCTTGATGAGCGTCTGCCCCTGATCGTGCGGCGGGCGACGGCGCATGGCCTCGTAGGACTCGTCGAGCAGTTCCTGGAATCGGTTCGGGCGTCGGCCTGTTGCCGCCGAAGTGGTGCGCGATCCGGCCGGTCGGCAGGGGACGCAGGGTCCCGTAGTCCTCGATGGCCCGCTCCGACGGCGCGGCCGTCGTGTGCACGACCCGCTGGATGTCGAGGATGGAATGGGTGCCCTCCTCACCCATGAACTCCTCGTCCGCCCACAGTTCCTCGATCGACCCGTACTCGTCGTCGCCGTAGCGCTCCGCGAACACCTGCTCGTGCAGTGCGGCCAGAGACTCCTCGACACTGCCCTTGTACGCGGTGACGTACTCCCAGCCGCCGGCACCCATGACATCGCCCTCCCCCTGCGGGATCCGTGAGATCGCCGCAACCCTACGAGCGGGCACTGACATCCACCGGTGTCATGACCTGCGTAGCAATCGGTTCATGGCCCGCCCGAACACGTACCGAGCCACCCGCTCCACCACCCCGTCCAGGGCCCCCGGCACGAACCGCACCCGAAGCTCCTCCCGCCACACCACTCGGGCACGCCCGCCCGGACCGGGCCGTACCTCGATCTCGGCCCAGCCCGTCATGACGCGGCCGCGCTTGTCCAACCGGCACAGGCCCGGTGAGTCGTCGTCGCCCGGGGGCTGCCACACCGTCACCTCCATCGGGTCGTCGAAGGAGAGGGGGCCGAGGCCGGAGCGGGCGACGAAGACGGTGCCCTCGCGGGTCGGCGCGGGCGTCGTGACGCGGATGCGGGTCAGGGGGACGACCTCGGCGTGGCGGGGCCACTCCGTCAGGCGGCGCCACGCCTCGGTCAGGGGCAGTGGAACCGTACGTTCGAGGAGGAAGTTCGCCACGGGGTGATCCTACGGAACGGTTCTGTGGGATCAGGGCTGGTCACAGCCCGGTCGTATACGGGTCGTGCAGGCGGTCCAGCCGGCTGTCGGCGGGGAGGCGTACGTGAGGTGAACTCCCCTTCGGCCGCCCCGCCCACCCCGTACGCTTCCCCCCAAGAGCGGGCAATCCGCCCGCCGCCAGGGGGAGTTGATCGTCATGCCGCTGAAGACCTACGGCGTACTGATCGGACGAGCCGTCGACACCCGGCGCGAGGGCGGCAGCGATTCGCCGCACTACCAGATCCACATCACCGACGACCACGGCACCGACTACCGCGCCGCCGTCAACGTCCTGTCCGCGCAGCAGCCCTCCGAGCTGCTCTACTTCGTCAGCGAGGACTTCCGGCACCCGATCACGGCCCGTCTGGAGGGACTGACGAGCGGCTGGAACACCCTGCCGCCCGGCCCCGGCGGCCCGAACCTCGACTTCGTGCGCGGCAACCTCTTCGACCCGGCCCTGATGCGCAAGCTGCCCCCGGACCTCGAAGGCCCCGACAACGACCTCGCCGACCTCCTCGACCACTCCGTGCGCCGCGCGGTCACCGACGCGCAGGCCCGCGTGTATCTGTTCGGCGAGCGCTGGGGGCCCGAGGCCAGGGTCAAGGACAAGATCTTCGGCTTCCTGCCCGGCAACGGCGTCCACGACATCCATATGAACCAGGGCAACAGCGGCCGCTTCCGCGGCGACGACGGTGTCTGGCAGGACGGCGGACTGCTGATCCACTTCCCGGCACAGTCCCGCTGGGTCGCCGTCTTCCTCGCCTTCCAGAGCCAGTCCTGGAAGACGGACGACGCCACCGGCCACACCATCGAGGACGTCGACGGTTCGCGCCCTGTGCCCGGCACCCGGCCCGTCCGTATCGTCGCCGCGCTCGTCAACCCGCGCGGCCCCGCCCCCGAGGCCGAGACCGTGACCCTCCTGAACGCCTCGCCCGACCCCGTCGACCTGACCGGCTGGCAGCTCCAGGACCGGCTGGGCCGGCGCTCCGACGTGCCGCCCGGCCCGCTCGCGGCCGGCGCCGGCCGCACCGTCGCGCTCGGCGGCGACGGCGCGCAACTGGGCAACCACGGCGGTGAGATCAGCCTCCTCGACGCCCGGCTGATCAAGGTCGACGGCGTGTCCTACACCGCCGAGCAGGCCGGCCGGGAAGGCTGGTCGGTCGTCTTCTGACCGGCGCTCGGCCGAAGCACGCCGTCTATCGCCCCCGTACACCCGTACGGCACGATGAGCGCGACCCGGACCGCACTCGGGGGGGCGTCCCGTGGACCGTCAACCGCACGACGTGCTCGACGAGTTGCAGCGCGATCCGTATCCGCACTACGAGCGAGCCCGTCGCGCGGACGGGCTCGTCCATGTGCCCGAGCTCGATGCCTGGCTGGTCGCCCGGGACGCCGACGTGCGCGAAGTGCTGCGCCGCCCCGAGGACTTCTCGTCGGTGAACAGCCTGCGGCCGGACGTGCTGCCGGTTCCCGCCGCGCTCGCCGTCCTCGGCGGCGGATTCGGCGGGCGGCCCGTCGTCGTCACCACCGATGGCGCCGTGCACCAGCAGTTGCGCGCGCCCATCGTCCGCGGGCTGTCCCCGGCCCGGGTCGCCGCCGTCCTGCCGTACGTCGCCGAACGGACGGCGGTCCTGGTCGACTCCTTCGTCAAGGACGGCCGGGTCGAGCTGATGTCCGCCTACGCCCGGCGCCTCCCCGGCGACGTCATCGGCAGGATCGTCGGACTCGACCCCGCCGACGTACCGGCCGTGGTGCACGGCGGACACCGTGCCGAGGAGTTGCTGTTCCGGCCCCTGGCTCAGGCCGAGCAGATCGCCGCCGCCGAGGACGTGGTCGCGATGCAGCACGTCCTGGACCGGTACGTACGGGAGCGGCACGCCCGTCCCCGCGAGGACCTGGCCTCGGAGATCGTGGCATCGGTCACCGACGGCGAACTCACGCTGGAGCAGCGGCACGAGGCGGTCGGCCACCTCCAGAACCTGCTGCTCGCGGGACATCTGACCACCACGGCCCTGATCGGTACGACGGTCCTGCACCTGCTCCGGCATCGCGCCCAGTGGGAGCTGCTGTGCGCCGAGCGCGACAGGATCCCGGCGGCGGTCGAGGAGGCCGCCCGGCACGACACCGCCCTCCAGGGCTTCCGCCGGCTCACGACCCGGCCGGTCACCCTCGCCGGTACCGAACTCCCCGCCGGGGCAACGCTGTTCGTGGCCTTCGGCGGCGCCAACCGGGACCCCGCCCGGCACCCGGAACCCGACACGTTCGACATCACCCGCGCCCCGGTCCGTCACCTGGCCTTCGGCCTCGGTGCGCACGGGTGCCCCGGCGCGCAGCTCGCCCGTGAACAACTCCGGCTCACCATCCAGGAGTTGACCCAGCACCTGCCGGGCCTGCGACTGGCCGAGGAGAATCCGGTCGAGATGCGTCCGACGATGATCCACCGTTCCCCGTACCGCCTCCACTTCACCTGGTGAGACGGCTCACCGGTACACCGTCCCCGGCTCGGCCTTCCCCGGCGCGAGCAGCTGCGGCACGGTCACGAAGACGAACCCCCGCTCCTTGAGCGTGTCGATGATCCCGGGCACCGCCGGCACGGTTCCGTCGTAGATGTCGTGCAGCAGGATGATTCCGTCCCGTTCGGTCTGATCGAGGACGCGCTGCTCTATGAGCTTGGAGTCATTGGTCGTGTAGTCCTTGGCCGTCACGCTCCACAGGACCTCGGACATCCCCAGCTCGCGGCAGATGTCGTGCACCGTGTCGTTCGTCCGGCCCTGCGGCGGGCGCATCAGTGTGGGGCGCCGCCCGATGATGCGCTCTATCGCCTTGTTGGGCCGCTCTATCTCCTCGCGTATCTCGTCGGGCTCCAGCTCCGTGAGTCTCTTGTGGTCCCAGGTGTGGTTGGCCACCTCATGGCCCTCGTCGGCCATCCGCTCGACCAGTTCCGGGTACTTCTCGATGTGCCGCTTGCCGAGCAGGAAAAAGGTGGCCGGGACCTTCTCCTCCTTGAGGATGTCGAGCAGTCGCGCGGAGTGCTCGCTGGGCCCGGCGTCGAAGGTCAGCGCGACGCACTTGGCCTCGCGGCAGTCGACGCCGCCGAGGCCGGCCTTGGCGGTGGACGTGGCCTGGGCCCGGGCGTCGCTGGGGGAGGTGGTGTCCATGTGCATGTACTGCTGGAAGGCCACCAAGGAAGCGGCCACCACCAGGACGGCGGCGGCACACAACCAGGCCCACGATTTTTTCATCTTCTTGATCGGAAAAGACATATCGCGACTATACATGGCGAGTATACTCGCCATGTATAGTCGGTGTTCATAGCGCCTGACCTGTGTCTGACCTGCGTCTTCCCGTGGTCTTACTGGGCGTGGAACGTGGCGTCCGCCCGATCCGTCGCCGTGCTCGGCGTCTGGACCCGCAGCAGGTATTCGTAGTGCCTGATGTAGCGCCCGGCGTAGTTGTACGACTCGTAGGAGACGCCCGCCGGGTCGGCGAGCCCGGCCCGCTCGAAGAAGCTCGCGTCGGACGCGAACTGTGTCGTGCCGTCGTTCTTCTCCAGCCACACCTCGAAGTTCTTGTGCCGCAGGTAGTAGCCGGGGAGGTTGGCCGACTCCAGCGACACCGTGCCGCTGCCGGCCAGGCCGGTGACCACGCGGAACTGTGAGTCCGCGAGCGGGGAGACACCGGCCTCGATCCGTGCCCGGTACTCCCAGTGCCGGATGAAGCGGTCGGCGAAGTTGTACGACGAGAAGCGCTGCGGGGTGACGCCGTCGGCCACCGGGATGCCGAAGTCGGGGGTGCCGTCGGCCTTCCAGTACAGCTTCTGGACGCGGGTGCGGCGGTTGGGGTCGTTGAGGGGGTCGCCGGTGATGTCCTTGTAGCTGCGGTCGTGGTAGACGAGGACGTCGCTCTTGCCGTCTTCGGAGACGGTGAAGGAGTTGTGGCCCGGCCCGTACTGGCTGGTGGCGGCGTTGCTGGTGAACACCGGCGTGGAACTCTTGCTCCAGTTCGCCGCGTTGAGCAGGTCGGCGCTCGCCGGGGCGGACAGCAGCCCCAGGCAGTAGTTGCTGTCGGTGGCGCTCGCCGAGTACGACATGAAGACCTTGCCGCCGTGCTGGATCACCGCCGGGCCCTCGTTGACCTTGTAGCCGACGGTCTCCCAGGAGTAGGTGGGCCGCGACAGCATCACCGGAGTGCCGGTGATGGTCCAGGGGTTGGCCATCCTGGCGAGGTAGAGGTCCGTGTTGTTGTTCACGGACGGGTCGCGCTGGGCCCAGGCGAGGTAGCGCACGCCGCCCACGACGAACGTCGTGGCGTCCAGGGAGAAGCTCTCCCACTGGGTCCTGATCTGGCCCTTCTCCGTCCAGGTGGCGGTCAGCGGGTTGGCGCCGGTGCCCTCCAGGACGTACATCCGGATCGCCCACACGTCGCCCGTGGCGCCGGCGGCGAAGTAGACGTACCACTTGCCGTCGATGAAGTGGATCTCCGGCGCCCAGATGTGCGCGCCCATGACCCCGTCGGCGTGCTTGGTCCAGATGGTGACCTCCTGGGCCGTGGACAGGCCCTGGATGGTGGTCGCCCGGCGCAGCACGATGCGGTCGTACTCGGGGACGGTCGCGGTGAAGTAGTAGTAGCCGTCGGTGTGTTTGAAGATGTGCGGGTCGGCCCGCTTCTCCGCGATCGGGTTGGTGTAGGTCACGGCGGGGGAGTCGGGGACGGCGGCCTGGGCGGGGGAGCCCGGCGGGACGAGGCAGGCCGCGAGAGCGACCAGCAGCGCGAGGAGCAGGGACACGGCGTTGCGTCTCAAGGGAGTTCTCCAGATCCGGTTCACGTTTCAGGTCGTGGGGACGAGGCGCCACTGCTGGCAGGTGTTGTTCAGCCAGGTCCACTGGCGTACGTCGGCGCCGTTCGCGGCGGAGCAGTCGGCGACGTCGGCGACCTTGCCGGTGGACTCGTTGACGATGCGGACGTGGTCGCCGGTCGCGGTGAACACGAGGCGGTAGCGCTGGCACTTGTTGTTGAGCCAGGACCACTGGCGGATGTCCGCGCCGTCGGCCGCGGAGCAGTCGGCGGTGTCCATCACCTTGCCGGTGGCGACGTTGACGAGCCGGCTGGTGTCGTCGCCGAGGTCCTCGACCTTCCACTTCTGGTTGGTCCCGCCGGTGCAGGTCCACTGGAAGATGTTGGTCCCGTCGGCAGTGTTGCCGCCGTTCACGTCCAGGCACTTGCCGCTGTTGCGGTTGACGAGGGTGTACGACGTCGGCGTCGCGGCCGTCTCGCCGGACGGGCCGGGGAGGGTTGCGCCGAGGGCGACCGGGGTGCCGAAATTCGGGGTGCCGTCGGCGTTCCAGCTGAACTCCTGGGCGCGGGTGGTGCGGCCGTTGCCGCAGCCGCCGTTCGACGCGGAGTTGGCGTGGTAGACGATCCAGTTCTCGGTGCCGTCGGGCGAGGTGAAGAAGCCGTTGTGGCCGGGGCCGTAGACGCCGTTCGCGTCACTGCGCTGGAAGACCGGAGTCTGCTTCTTGGTCCAGGATGCCGGGCTCAGCGGGTCGGAGCCGGTCAACTCCAGTTGGCCCAGCTTGTAGTCGGCGGTCTGGCAGGAGCTCGCGGAGTACGTCAGGAAGGTGCGGCCGTTGCGGTAGAGCGGCTCCGGGCCTTCGTTGACGGGGCTGCCGGACCGCTCCCAGTCCAGCGTCGGACTGGAGATGATCGTGAAGGAACTGCTCGCCAGGGTGTACGGGTTGCTCAGCGGGGCGATGACGAGGCTCTGCGTACTGCCGTTGATGAACCCGCTGCCGACCAGGTACAGCTTGTCGTTCGCCTGGAGCACGCTCGCGTCGATCAGCCAGCCGCCCGGCGTGAGGTTGGAGCCGGTGAGCGAGCCCTTGTAGGTGTACGGCCCCATCGGGTCGGTGCCGGCGCTCTCCAGGACGTGCGTGCGCTGGGAATCGCAGCAGACGACGCCGCTCTGGCCGGCCGAGTAGTACACGTACCAATGGCCGTTGAACAGATGCATCTCCGGCGCCCAGATGTTGGTGTTGCGGGTCGACGTGGTGTCCGACCACACCTGAACGCTGGGTGCGGTGGCCAGGCCCGCGAGCGTCGGCGACTTGCGGATGCCGAGGATGCCGGTGAACGTCGTGGTGATCAGGTAGTAGTTGCCGTCGTGGTACTGGAGCCACGGGTCGGCGCCCTTGAACGACTTCAGCGGGTTGGTGTACGGGCGGCCGTCGGCCGCGGACGCAGGCTGTGTGGTCGCCACCAGGGCCAGGAGCGCGGCGAGTACACAGAGGATCAGCGATCTGCGGCGTTTCCTGAGCGGTGGATGAGACATCCGGGGCATATACGAGACCGTCCCTGTCCGTAATGTGTGTCCGTGCGTGTCCGTAATTTCGAACGAAGTTCGTGATTCCGATCGTGATGGAGTCAGAAGATAGAAAGTGGGGCATGTCCCCGTCAACGGTTTCGACATGCGTGCCTCGGTTTCGTCCGCGCGCTCGGCAAACCCGCGTGCGGACGCACACCCGGCGCGGCGGCGCGATGGTGCGCTTGCCCGTTCAGGTGATGATCGGCCGGATCGACCGCCGGGTCGCCAACTGCCCCGATATCCAGGGCACATGGACAATCACCGCGCGTCTGACGGCTCAACTCCCTTCTCCCGGCGGCAGTTCACGACCGCGTCTGCCGCGACGGCCGCCCTGGCAGCGTTGACGCCCGCGTCGGCGGCGACCGCGGCACCCGCCGCCCCGCACCGACCGAAGGCCACCGCCGACTGGGACACCTGCCTGGCCGTCGCCCGCGCCCTGCTGCTGGTCGACGACCACGACCGGCCGCTCGCGCCGGCGTACCGGAAGATCCTCGACTCCGGGCTGCCGCGCGCGACGACGAAGACCGCCAGAAAGATCCTCGTCGTCGGCGCCGGACCGGCCGGCCTGGTCGCCGCCTGGCTGCTGAAGCGGGCCGGGCACCACGTCACGCTCGTCGAGGCCAACGGCAACCGGGTCGGCGGCCGCATCAAGACCTTCCGCACCGGCGGGCACGAGCAGGCGGCGCAGGCGTTCGCCGATCCGGCCCAGTACGCGGAGGCCGGCGCCATGCGCATCCCCGGCAGCCATCCGCTGGTGATGCAGCTGATCGACCAACTCGGCGTCAAACGCCGCCCGTTCCACCTCGTCGACGTCGACACGGACGGCAAGCCCGTCAACAACGCCTGGCTGCACGTCAACGGCGTCCGCGTACGCCGCTCGGAGTACGCGAAGGCACCCCGCAAGGTCAACCGCTCGTTCGGCGTCCCGCGCGAGTACTGGGACACGCCGTCCGGCACCATCCTGCGCCGCGCCCTGGACCCCGTACGCGACGAGTTCAGCACCGTCGGCCCGGACGGCAAGCGCGTCGACAAGCCGATGCCCGAGCGGGTCGAGGGCTGGGCGCGGGTCGTGCAGAAGTACGGCGACTGGTCGATGTACCGCTTCCTGACCGAGGAGGCCGGCTTCGACGAACGCACCGTCGACCTGATCGGCACCCTGGAGAACCTCACCTCACGGCTGCCGCTCTCCTTCATCCACAGCTTCATCAGCCAGTCGCTGATCAGCCCCGACACCGCGTTCTGGGAGCTGGTCGGCGGCACGGCGACCCTGCCGGACGCGCTGCTGGGGCAGGTCGCCGACGTCCTGCGCCTCGACCGACGCGCGACCCACATCGAGTACTGGGCCCCCGGCCGGCCCGGCGCCGACGACACCTCCCACGTCCACGCCAAGGGCCCGCACGTCTGGATCGACACGGTCTCCGAGGGCCGCGACGGCAAGGTCGTGCGCGAGCAGTTCACCGGTGACCTCGCGGTCGTCACGGTGCCGTTCTCGGGGCTGAGGCAGGTGCAGGTCAGCCCGCTGATGTCGTACAAGAAGCGGCGGGCGGTGGCCGAGCTGCACTACGACAGCGCGACCAAGGTGCTGCTCGAATTCGGCCTGCGCTGGTGGGAGTTCACCGAGGCCGACTGGAAGCGGGAGCTCGACGCCGTACGGCCCGGGCTCTACGACGACTACCGCAAGGGCAACGCCCCGGCCGACGGCAGCCTCCTCGGCGCCCACCCCTCCGTCCCGGCCGGCCACATCAGCGACGCACAGCGCGCGCACCACGCCGCCAACCGCTGGGCCACCCGCGACCAGCCCGAGGCCGCGCACATCGTCGGCGGCGGCTCGGTCTCCGACAACTCCAACCGCTTCATGATCAACCCCTCGCACCCGATCGAGGGCAGCAAGGGCGGCGTCGTCCTCGCCTCCTACAGCTGGGCCGACGACGCCTCCCGCTGGGACTCCCTCGACGAGGACGCCCGTTACCCGCACGCGCTGCGCGGCCTGCAACAGGTCTACGGCCTGCGCGTCGAGGTCTTCTACACGGGTGCCGGGCGCACGCAGAGCTGGCTGCGTGACCCGTACGCGTACGGCGAGGCATCCGTGCTCCTCCCCGGCCAGCACACGGAGCTGCTGGAAGCCATCCGCACCCCTGAAGGCCCGCTGCACTTCGCCGGTGACCACACCTCGGTGAAGCCGTCCTGGATCGAGGGGGCCCTGGAGTCGGGCGTGCGGGCGGCGCTGGAGGCGCACGGGGGCTGAGCCCCTGTGCGGCCAGGCGGCGCCCGCCTTCGCCCTGGCCCGTACCGCGTCGGCCGGATCCCAGCCCCGGCGCGGTACGGAGGCCAGGAGGAGGCGGGTGTACGGGTCCTCGGGCCCGCCGAGAAGTTCCGGCCGCTACAGGCCGTTCGCCGGCCCCGGCGCCAGCGGCTGTTCCGTCCAGATCACCTTGCCGTCCGCCGTGTAGCGCGTGCCCCAGCGGTCGGCGAACTGGGCCACCAGGAACAGGCCCCGGCCGCCCTCGTCCGTGGTGGCCGCAGTGCGCAGGTGCGGGGCGGTGCTGCTGCCGTCGGAGACCTCGCAGATCAGGGCGAGGTCGCGGATCAGGCGGACCCGGATCGGGCCGGTGGCGTGCCGCAGGGCGTTGGTGACCAGCTCGCTGAGGATCAGC
Organism: Streptomyces sp. NBC_01092; assembly: GCF_045039535.1. Taxonomy (NCBI): domain Bacteria; kingdom Bacillati; phylum Actinomycetota; class Actinomycetes; order Kitasatosporales; family Streptomycetaceae; genus Streptomyces; species Streptomyces sp. NBC_01092. The sequence continues at coordinate 8,351,352 of NZ_CP108659.1, forward strand.
TCGGTCGTGAACGCCTCCTCCGCCAGACCCCAGTCGGTCAGTGTCCGGGCCGCCGCCGCCCGCACCCGGGCCACCGCGGAGGGGTCGTCCGGGACGTCCCAGGACGCCGTGCGGTCGGAGGGGAGCAGCCGGGTCCGGGCGACGACGAGGGCGACGTCGTCGCGTGGACGCTCGGGCAGCAGGGTCTCCAGCACCGCCTTGCACGTCTGCTCCGGCGTCCGGTCGTGCGTCGGAGGCGTCGCGGCGAGCGCGCCGCGCAGCCGCTCCAGCCCCTCGTCGATGTCCCGGCCCGCGTCCTCCACCAGCCCGTCCGTGTACAGCACCAGCCCGCTGCCCTCGGGCAGTCGCACCTCGGTCGCCTCGAAGGGCAGGCTGCCGCCCAGGCCCAGCGGCGCCCCGCCGGGCACGGTCAGGAACTCCACCTCGCCGTCGGGGTGCACGAGGGCCGGTTCGAGGTGGCCGGCGCGGGAGAGGGAACACAGCCCGGAGGACGGGTCGTACACCGCGTACAGGCAGGTCGCCCCGGTGATCGGCGCTGCCTCGCCCTCGCCCTCGCCTTCGTCCTGGTCGATGCGGGCCACCAACTCGTCCAGATGGCCGAGGAGTTCGTCGGGCGGCAGGTCCAGCGTGGAGAAGTTGTTGACCGCGGTGCGCAGCCGTCCCATCGTCGCCGCCGCGTGCAGTCCGTGACCCACGACGTCCCCCACCACCAGGGCCACCCGCGCGCCCGGCAGCGGGATGACGTCGAACCAGTCCCCGCCGACCCCGCCCTGCGCCGCCTGCGCGGGCAGATAGCGGAAGGCGACGTCGAGGGCGCTCTGCTCGGGCAGGGCCCGCGGCAGCAGGCTGCGCTGGAGCGTGACCGACAGCGTGTGCTCGCGGGTGTAGCGGCGGGCGTTGTCGATGCTTACGGCGGCCCGCGCCACCAGCTCCTCGGCCAGGGAGATGTCGTCGCGCTCGAAGGGATCGGGCCGCTCGGCGCGCCAGAAGGTGGCCATGCCCATGATGACGCCACGGGCCCGCAGCGGGACCGTGAGCATCGAGTGGAACCCGTACTGCACGATTCTGCGGGCGTTGTCGGGATCCTGCTCCTGCCAGCCGGAGAGGGCGGGCATGTCCGTCTCCAGCACCGTCTTGCCCGTGCCGAAGCCGAAGGCCTGCGGGGTGGCCGGGGCGAAGTGGATCAGCTTGCCGATGGGGTACAGCGGGCTGTCGTCCCGTACGCCCTGGAAGGCGACCCGGCGCATGTCGGTGCGGCCCTCCTTGGGCTCCTCGCCGCGCAGCACCGGATCCGCGAGATCGACGGAGACGAAGTCGGCGAACCGCGGCACCGCGAAGTCGGTCAGTTCCTGCGAGGTGCGGGTGACGTCGAGGGTGGTGCCGATCTCCAGCCCGGCGTCGTACAGCAGCTTCAGCCGCTCCTGCGCGACGTCCGCGCGGCCGGTCAGCGTCCGCAGCTCGGTGGTGTCCCGCAGTGTCGCCACACTGCCGGGCGGTCCGCCGTCCCGGTCGGTGGAGCGCTGGCTGACCGCCAGCAGCCGGCCCTCCGCGAGATGCACCTCGTCGGTGGCGTCCCGGCCGGAGGAGAACAGCCGGGCCAGGTCGCTGCCGATGCCGAGGGCGACGCAGGGCCGCCCCTCCGCGTCCGCGGACAGTCCGAGCAGCCGGCGCGCCTCGTCGTTCGCAAGCGCGAGCCGACGCCGCTCGTCCATGATCAGCACACCTTCCCGCACGGAGTGCAGGACGGCGTCGTGATGCTCGTACATCCGCGTCATCTCTTCGGGCCCCAGCCCGTGCGTCTGGCGCAGCAGCCGACGGCTGACCAGCGCGGTCACGCCGGTGGCGAGGACGAGGGCGGCGGCCGCCGAGCCGAACAGCGTCGGCAGCTGGTGGTCCACGAGCCCGCCGACGCTTTCGAGCGTCACCCCGGCGGCCACCAGTCCGACGACCTCGCCCCGCTCGTCGGTGACGGGGACCACGGCCCGCTCGGACGGCCCCAGGGTGCCGGTGTACGTCTCCCGTACGACCCCGCCCGCCGCGGCCGGCGCGATGGTGCCGACGAAGTGCTTGCCGATCCGGTCGGGGTTGGGGTGGGTGTAGCGGATCCCGTCCTTGGTCATCACGACGATGAAGTCCACGTCGGTGTCCTTGCGCGCGGCCTCGGCGCTGGGCTGGAGTGCCGCGCTCGGATCCGGGCTCGCCAGGGCATCGACGATGCCGGGTGACTTCGCGAAGGACTCCGCCACGGCGAGGGAGCGGTTGCCGGCCTCGCGCCTGGTGTCGGTGCGCACCTGGAGCACCAGGGCCACCACGGCGGCGACGACGAGGAGCACCACGATCGCCGCCTGCAGCACGAAGACCTGCCGGGCCACGGTACGTGCGCTCAACAGCGAGCGCAGGCGGCCGAGGAATCCGGCCATGCCTCATTTCTAACACCGTTCCCCGCGGTGAGCACGGTGCGGTCCACGGGAAGTGCCGGGTCCGCGACGCCGCCGGGCCGGTGTTCCGGCGGAGCTACGGCGCGCACGACTCGACCCGGTCGGCCTCGGACGGCTCGCGGGGGGCGGGCGCTTCGGTCCTGGCCGGCATGCGCAGCAGGAGCAGGGCCGCGTCGTCGTGGAGACGGCCGCCGACGTGGGCCAGCAGTTCGCCGTGCAGCGCGGTGACGGTGTCCACCGGCTCGTCACCGGTGTGCCGCGCCAGCCCCTCGGCGAGCGGATAGAACTCGCGGTCGTGATTGCGGGCCTCCGTGACACCGTCGGTGTACAGCAGCAACTGGTCCCCGTCGGCGAACGGCAGCACCTGCAGATCGGGCGTCTCGCCCGACAGGGTGCGCAGACCGAGCGGCGGGGCCGGACGGACCGGCTCGACCGGTACGACGACGGAGTCCCGTACCAGCAGCGGCGGCGCGTGACCGCAGTTGACCACCTCCAGCTGCCCGTCCCGCGGATACCCGGCGACCACGGCGGTGACGAAGTCGTCGGTGCCCAGGTTGCGCGCCAGACTCCGCTCGATCCGCGCGACGACGTCCAGGAGGTCGGGCTCGTCATGGGCGGCCTCGCGGAACACACCGACCACCAGTGCCGCCGTGCTCACGGCCGGCAGCCCCTTGCCGCGCACATCGCCGACGATCAGCCTGACCCCGTACGGCGTCGACACCAGGGCGTACAGATCTCCGCCGATGCGGGCCTCGGCCGCGGCGGCGCTGTAGCGCACGGCCACCTGGAACGGTCCGACCGTTGCCGGTATCGGCTGCAGCAGCGCGTGCTGGGCGGCCTCGGCGACCGAGCGCACCGCCGCCAGCACCCGCTCGCGCCGGCCGCGCAGCGCGCTGGTCGCGGCGCACGCCAGGGTGACCACCAGCAGGGAGGCCAGCGCGACCGCGAGCACGCCGTCCGCAGCGTCGCCCCGGATGCCGAGGCTCACCCCGAGGACGGCGGACAGCAGCCCCACGCACAGGACGCCGCGCGGCCCGCCGGTGGTGGCGGCGAGCGCGGGCGCGGTGGCGAGCAGCGGCACCCAGGTCACCCCCGAACCGTCGACGAGACCGACGAGCACGAGAGCGCAGACGATCAGGATCGGCAGCATGGGCAGTACGGGCGTGACGGCGACCAGGCGCCTCGGCCAGTGGTCGGGGTCGTGATCGAGGGCCTTGCTCATCGCTTGTCCGCTGTCCTCACCTGTGCGTGGGGGCATGCACCCGGGGAAATGTCTGCTTTATTCAGGAAACGGGTTCGACCCGGGGTGGGACAAGGACTGGGATTTCAGATAGTGAGCGACAGGCCCCTGGTCACGCGGTTCGCGGCCGGAATCAGGCGCGCCGTGACCTCCTCCAGCCGCGAGCGCCGGTCGGCACGCAGCGAGACGCCGAGCGAGCCGAGGGTGTCGCCGCTGTAGACGGGCACCGCGACACACACCGTGCCGAGGGAGTACTCCTCCATGTCCGTGACCGCCGGGGCCAGCGGCGCGGATTCCAGGCGTCTGAGCAGCTCCGGGCGATCGGTGATGGTCCTGGGCGTGAGATCGGCGAGCTGATGCCGGGACAGGTAGTCCTTGCGCGCCTCCTCGTCCAGCTCGCGCAGCACGGACTTGCCGAGCGCCGTGGCATGCCCCGCGTCCTCGAACCCCACCCAGAGATCGACCCGGGGCGCGCGCGGACCGTCGACGATCTCGGCCACCCGGATCTCCCCCTCCTCGTAGAAGGTGAGGTACGCGGCGGTGGACAGCTCGTCCCGCAGCGCGGCGAGCGTGGGCCGGATCCGGCTGAGCAGCGCCTGCCCCCGGCCCGTCGTGTGCAGCGTCTGAAGCCGCTCGCCCAGGATGAACCCGCCGTCGTCGAGCTTGCGTACGTATCCGTCGTGCACCAGCGTTCGCAGCAGGTGGTACGCCGTGGCCAGGGGCAGCCCGGTCTCCCGCGCCAGCTGCTTCGCCGGCGCGCCGTTCTCGTGCGCGCTCATCGCCTCCAACAGACGGAAGGCACGCTGCACCGACCCGATGAGCGTAGGGCCCTCACCACCACCACCCATAGGAACAGCGTGCGCCGGGCGCGGGGCGCGGGCAAGGCGGGTTTGGTGGGGGGTGCCTGTGGTGCCTGTGTGACGGGTGGGTGTTTGGGGGCGCCCGTGTGACGAGGAGGTGGCTAACGCGCTCGTGCGGGGGGGTGTGTTGTCTGTGGTGCCCGTGCGATAGGTGGAGTCTGCGGGACCCATGCGGTGGGTGGGGTCTGTGGTGCCCGAGCGATGGGTGGGGTGTCTGCGGCGCCGGTGCGAGGGGGGAGTCTGCGGCGCCCGTGCGACGGGTGGGGTCTGTGGTGTCCGAGCGATGGGTGGGGTGTCTGCGGCGCCGGTGCGAGGGGGGAGTCTGCGGCGCCCGTGCGACGGGTGGGCGTCTGTGGCACCTGGGCGAGGAGCAGGCGTCTACGGTCCCCGTGCGACGGCGGGTGACCACCACGCCGGTGCGATGAGCGGGCGTCCACCAGCCCGCGCGACGGGTGGGTTCTGCGACGCCGATGCGAGGGGCGGGCGTCTACGGCCCCCGTGCGACGGCGGGTGTCCACCGCGCCGGTGCGATAAGCGGGTGCACACCCCGCCCGTGCGAGGGGTGGGTGTCCACCGCACCCGTGCGACGGCGGGCGCCCACCTCGCCAGTGCGACGAGCCGGCGTCCACCACCCCCGTGCGACGGGTGGGCGTCTGTGGCACCCGGGCGAGGAGCGGGCGTCTACGGTCCCCGTGCGACGGCGGGTGTCCACCGCGCCGGTGCGATAAGCGGGTGCACACCCCGCCCGTGCGAGGGGTGGGTGTTGCGGCGCCCGTGCGAGGGGCGGGTGTCCACCGCACCCGTGCGACGGCGGGCGCCCACCTCGCCAGTGCGACGAGCCGGCGTCCGCCGCCCCCGTGCGACGAGCGCGCGCTACAGCACCCGTGCGACCAGTAGGGCCACGTCGTCGTGGTCGTCGGGGTGGCGTAGGCCGTACAGGAGGAGGTCGCAGGTTTCCTCCAGGGGCCTGCGGGGTTCGTCGAGGAAGCCGAGCAGGGCGTTCAGCCGGTCGTCGATGGAGTGGTGCCGGGTCTCGACGAGGCCGTCGGTGTAGAGGACCAGCAGATCGCCGGGTCCCAGCTCGACGGTCGTGGCGGTGAACGGGATGCCGCCGACGCCGAGCGGGGCTCCGGCGGGCAGATCGAGCAGCTCCGGCGCCCGGCCGGGGCGGGCCAGCGCGGGCGGCATGTGCCCGGCGTTGGCGATGTGGCAGCGCCGGGTGCGGGGGTCGAACACCGCGTACAGACAGGTGACGATGTAGTGCTCCAGATCGCAGGTGATCTTGTCCAGGTGCCGGAGCACGGCGCCCGGGTCGAGGTCGAGGTCGGCATAGGCGCAGGTCGCGGTGCGCAGCCGGCCCATGGTCGCGGCGGCGTCGATGCCGTTGCCCATGACGTCGCCGACGACCAGCGTGGTCTTGTCGTCCTCCAGCGGAATGACGTCGTACCAATCGCCGCCGACCTCGCTGGTGGCCTGCGCGGGCTGGTAGCGGTAGGCGATCTCGAGGCCGGTGTGGTGCGGCGGGTGGTCCGGCAGCAGGCTGCGCTGCAGGGTGAGGGCGGTGTTGCGCACGCTCTGGAACCAGCGGGCGTTGTCGATGGCGACGGCGGCCCGGCTGGCCAGCTCGGTCGCGAGGACGACGTCGTCCTCGTCGAACGGCACCGGATTGCGGGTCCGCTTGAGGTCGAGGGCGCCCAGCACCTCGCCGTGCGCGATCAACGGCACCGCGAGATAGGAGTGCACGCCCGCCCGCGCCAGCAGGCTGGTCGCCTCGGGGTCCCGGGCGATGCGCCGCAGATCGTCGTCGCCGACGTGCCGCACCAGGACCGGCCGGCCGGTGTGGACGCACATCGTGACCAGCCGGTCTCCGTCGTAGGCGGCGAGGTCACCAGGCGGGTCGGCGGCACGCAGGGCCACACTCGGGTACGCCGCCTTCAGGGCCAGCGCGCGGAACAGCTCCGGGCCGTTGTCCGGTCGCCGCACGCGCCGGCACGCGAGCGCCGAGTCCAGCACGTCCACGGCGACCACGTCGGCCAGCTCGGGCGTGGCGACCTCCGCCAGCTCGTGCGCGGTCCGGTCCACCTCCAGCGTGGTGCCGACCCGGGTGGAGGCGTCGGCGATCAGGGCGAGACGTCTGCGCGCCCGGTCGGCCTCGGCGGCGGCCCGGTGCCGCTCGGTGACGTCGACGAACGAGATGGCCGCGCCGAGGGTCCGCCCGCCGGGATCCTCCAGCCGGTAGAAGGACAGCGACCAGGCGCGCTCCTGCTCCGGATCGGCCGGCGGCCGGCCCACGTGGTACTGGTCAAGGAGCGGCGTGCCGGTGGTGAGCACCTGGCGCAGGCAGGACACGATCGTGTCGATGTCGGGCAGCGGCAGGGTCTCCCTCAGCAGCCGGCCGAGATGGTCCTCGGCGGGGGTGCCGTCGATACGCGCCAGGGCCGGGTTGACCAGCAGGAAACGCAGCTCGGGGTCGACCAGGGCGATACCGATCGGGGACTGGTTGATCAGCCGCTCGCACAGCGCCAGGTCCGTCTCCACGCGCTGGAGCAGCGAGTGGTCGGCCGCGATACCCAGGGCGTAGACGTCCCCGAGATCGTCCAGCAGCCGCATGTTGCGGAACTCCGTCAGCCGGGTGCTGCCGTCCTTGTGCCGCACGGGGAAGGTGCCGGCCCAGCTCCGGCCGGTCTCCAGCACCTCCGTGAACAGCTGCACCACGGCCGGCAGATGCTCGGGGTGGATGAACAGCCGCGTCGCGGGCGTGCCGAGCGCCTCCTCCGCGGTGTACCCGAAGAGCTCCTCCGCCTGCGGGGTCCAGAACACCACGCGCCCGGCCGCGTCCACGACCACCGCGGCCACGCTCAGCACATCGAGCAGCCCGGTCGGCCGGGGCGGCGGGGCGTACCCACCACCGTCGGACTCGAAGGTCTCGGCTGTCATCCCAGCACCTCCGCCACCGGCCGGCAGAGCACCGGCTCCGGCCCGCACCGGGTACCACGCTTGCGACGACCGGCACCTCCATGCTCTCTCCGCTCGCGCCGCTTGCCCAGTCCGGGCGTTCCGTGGCGCCGGGCCGGAGCGGATCCGGGCGTCGTCGGCCCGTGCACATCGGGCGGACTAGCAGGAACATGGTCGTGTAGAGGACGGGACCCCCAGGGACGCTGCGTGAGGACCCATGGAAGCTCCGCGAGAAAGGCCCGACGCGCCCGCGTCGGCAGGACCGCGCGCCCTCTTCGACGTGTCCACCGACGCGGCGGCGGTGGTGTCCGGGCACGGTGTCGTGCTCGGCTGGACCCGGGCAGCGGAGGAACTCCTCGGCCGTCCGGCGGCACAGGTCGTCGGCACCTCCGCCGCGCGTCTGCTGGCCATGCCCGGCGACCCGGTCCGCGTCGCCGGCGTCGCCGAGCGCTGCCGGGCCGGCATGGGGTGGAGCGGCCGCATTCGCCTGCGGCACCGTGACGGGCACCCCGTCGACGTGGATCTGCGGGTCTCGGCGTCCTTCGGTATCGGCGGCGACGAGTGCTTCCTGATCTCGGGGCGCGAGCCGCTCCGGCAGTGGGCCGCCGGCCAGTCCGTCCTCGACGGCTTCCTGGCCCGCGCCCCGGTCGGCATGGCCGTGATGGACACCCAGCTGCGCTACGTCTGGCTCAACGACACCCTGGAGCGCTTCGGCGGTGTGCCCCGTGAGCAGCGGCTCGGCCGCCGGCTGAGCGAACTGCTGCCCGGGCTCCAGGCGGAGACCATCGAGGGCCTGATGCGCAAGGTCCTGGAGACGGGCGTGCCGGTCACCGACTACGAGTACGCCGGCTGGAGCTGGGCCGATCCACACCGCCAGCGCGCCTACTCCACGTCGTTCTTCCCCCTCGTGGACACCGACGGCACGATCACCGGGGTCTGCTACATGGTCTCGGACGTCACCGAGCGATGGAACGCCCGCCAGTTGCTGACGCTGGTCAACGAGGCCGGGACGCGCATCGGCACCACCCTCGACGTGCTGTGGACGGCCCAGGAGCTGGCCGACTTCGCGGTGCCGCGCTTCGCGGACTTCGTCGTCGTGGACCTGCTGGAGCCGGTGCTCAGCAACGAGGGGCACGGAGCCTGGCTGACCGACGCGGGCCCGGCCCGCGCCAAGCCGGTGATGCGCCGGGCCGGCCTGAGCTCGGTGCGCGAGGGCTGCCCGGAGGCCGTGGTGCGGGTCGGTGAACGGGTGGACTTCGTGCCCCCGCCGCACGACGCGCGTCTGCTCATCGACGGCGACCCGATCCTCATCCCGGTCCTCGACCCGGCCGACGACCTGTGGGCCACCGAGCAGCCCGCGCGAGCGGCCAGCATGCGCGAGTTCGGCCTGCACTCCCTCATCTCCGTGCCGATGCGCGCCCGCAACACCGCGCTCGGCCTGGCCACGTTCGTCCGGTCCCTGAACCCCGTCTCGTTCCAGCCCGACGACGTCCTGGTCGCACAGGAGCTGGTGGCCCGGGCGGCGCTGTGCGTAGACAACGCGCGCCGCTTCACCCGGGAGCACACGGCGGCGGTCACCCTCCAGCGCAGCCTGCTGCCCCAGGCCCTGTCGGGCGGTACGGCGCTGGAGGTCGCGTCCTCCTACCTGCCGGCCGACGCGACGGGTGGCGTGGGCGGCGACTGGTTCGACGTGATCCCGCTGTCCGGCGCCCGGGTGGGCCTCGTCGTCGGCGACGTCGTCGGGCACGGCATCACCGCCGCGGCGACCATGGGCCGGCTGCGCACCGCCGTACAGACCCTCGCCGACATGGAGATGCCGCCCGACGAACTGCTGGCCCACCTCGACGACCTCGTGCTGCGGCTCAGTGACGAGCGCTCCGACGACGGCGCCGAGGCGGCCCACCGGGGCACGGCCGGCTTCCTCGGCGCGACCTGTCTGTACGCCGTGTACGACCCGGTCACCAGACGCTGCACGATGGCCCGCGCCGGCCACCCGCCCCCGGTCGTCGTCACCCCCGACGGCCAGGTCTCCTTCCCGGAACCCCCGCCCGGACCGCCTCTCGGACTGGGCGGGATGGGGTTCGAGGCGAGCGAGATCGAACTCGCCGAGAACAGTCTGTTCGGCCTCTACACCGACGGCCTCGTCGAGGCGGCCGGCCGCGACATGGAGCGGGGCATGGCCCGACTCGGCGACATCCTGCGGCGACGGGACCTCGACCTCGACATGCTGTGCTCGTCCGCGGTACGGCAGCTGGTACCCGTCCCACAGCCCGACGACATCGCGCTCCTGCTGACGCGCACCCACTCCCTGGGCACCGAACACGTCGTCTCCTGGGAGGTGCCGGTGGACCCCGCCGCCGTAGCCGACATCCGGTCCCGGGCGACCCGTCAGGTTCACGCGTGGGGCTACGGCGAACTGGCCATGACGACCGAACTGATCGTGAGTGAGCTGGTCACCAACGCCATCCGCTACGCCGAACCCCCCATCCGCCTACGGCTCCTGCGCGACTCCCGGCTCACCTGCGAGGTCGCCGACGCGAGCAGCACCGCCCCACGCCTGCGCCACGCCCGAAGCATGGACGAGGGCGGCCGCGGCCTGTTCCTGGTGGCCCAACTCGCCCACCGCTGGGGCGCCCGCTACACGGCCGACGGAAAGATCATCTGGGCCGAACAGGAGATTCCGTAGGGGGTGATCCTGAGCGGGAGGCAGCGCCGATGCGCCGACGCCCGAACAGGCGCGTGCCACGACAGCGGAGTGCCGGGCCCGGATCAACCGGGCCCGGCACTCCCATGGCGGCACCGGACAGGATCAGCTGCTCCTGGTTACCACTGGTCCTTCTCCTGGTGCTTGGTGTGAGTGGGCTTGGACGGGTAGTCAGGCTTGTCGGGGTGAGAGGGCTTGGACGGGTGGTCGGGCTTGTCGGGGTGAGACGGCTTTGACGGGTAGTCGGGCTTGTCGGGGTGAGAGGGCTTCGACGGGTAGTCAGGCTTGTCGGGATGAGAGGGCTTCGACGGGTGGGCCGGCTTTGACGGGTAGTCAGGCTTCGCAGGATGCGCGGGCTTTGACGGGTAGTCGGGCTTGTCCGGGTGAGCCGGCTTTGCCGGGTACTCCGGCTTCATCGGCTTGGCCGGATAGGCGGGCTTGGCCGGGTAGTCGGGCTTTGAGGGGTGGGCGGGCTTTGCCGGGTACTCGGGCTTGGCCGGCTTTGCGGGGTAAGCGGGCTTGGCCGGGTATTCAGGCTTGGCCGGCTTCGCCGGGTACGCAGGCTTGCTGGGGTACTCGGGCTTCGCCGGGTACTCCGGCTTGACCGGCTTCGCCGGGTAAGCGGGCTTCGTGGGGTACTCGGGCTTGGCGGGGTACTCCGGCTTCACCGGCTTCGCCGGATAGACAGGCTTTGCGGGGTACTCCGGCTTCACCGGCTTCGCCGGATAGACCGGCTTGGCGGGGTACTCGGGCTTCGTCGGCTTGGCCGGGTACACGGGCTTTGCCGGGTATTCGGGCTTGACCGGCTTGCTCGGATAGACGGGCTTCGCCGGATACACGGGCTTAGCCGGGTATTCCGGCTTGACCGGCTTGCTCGGATAGACGGGCTTGGCCGGGTACACAGGCTTCGCGGGGTATTCCGGCTTGACCGGCTTGGCCGGGTACTCAGGCTTCGCCGGATACACGGGCTTGGCCGGGTACACAGGCTTGGCCGGATACGCAGGCTTCACCGGGTGGGCCGGATACTCGGGCTTCGTCGGCTTGTCCGGGTAGGCGGGCTTCACGGGCTTGGCCGGATACTCAGGCTTGGCGGGCTTCTCCGGATACGCAGGCTTCACCGGGTGCGCCGGGTACTCGGGCTTCGCCGGCTTGGCCGGGTAAACGGGCTTCGCCGGGTGCGCCGGATACGCCGGCTTCACGGGGTGCTCCGGCTTGGCAGGATGCTCCGGCTTCGCGGGATACGCAGGCTTCGCCGGGTGTTCCGGCTTTGCAGGGTATGCCGGCTTCCCGGGGTGTTCCGGCTTTGCAGGGTATGCCGGCTTCCCCGGGTGTTCCGGCTTCGCCGGGTACAGAGGCTTGCCCGGGTGCCCCGGGTGCCCCGGGTGCCCCGGCTTCGCCGGATACGCCGGCTTCGGCGCGTGAGCCGGGTGGACCGGCTTGCTCGGGTACGGCGGGTGGGGCGTCGTGTGGTCCTCGGCGTAGGCGGTGGCCCCGCTCGCCAGGGCGGCTGCGGCGAGCGCGGCGGCCAGGGCGGTCGGCGTCAGAACAGATCGCCATCTCGGCGATGTCGTCATCTTCCACTCTCCTCGACTTGGTTCAGGGCGTCGTGACGGTTGGTCAGCACCAAGAGCCGGACAGTGGAATGAATAGGAAGTCGGCTGATATGAATAACGCTCGGGCGGCGAGAAGCCACCGGATGGTGTAGCGCAGGACGCCAGTTGGCCCGGCGTCAGGCGGCGGGTCGCACGAGGCCGGACTCGTACGCGAACGTCACCGCCTGGACCCGGGCCCGGGCGCCGATCTTGGTCAGGATGTTGCTCACATGCGTCTTGACCGTGGTCGGCGCGATGGACAGCCGCTCGGCGTTCGACCAGCCGGAGGCGACGGCGACGAGGACGTCCCGCTCGCGTCCGGTGAGGGCGTCAATTCCGGACGTGCCCGGCAGGGTGCGGGCGGTGCGCTGTTCGCGGACGGTGTCGATGAGGGCGCGGGTCAGCGCCGGGGTGACGACGGCGTCTCCGGCGGCCACGACCCGGACCGCCGAGGCGAGCTCGTCGGGGGCGGCGTCCTCGAGGAGGAACCCGTCGGCACCGGCGCGCAGGGCGGCGTAGGCGTACTCCTCGTGGCCGGCGGGGGTGAGTACCAGGACGCGGGGGGTGTGCGTGTCCGTGTCGGAGGGTTCGACGGGGCGCGGGAACCGGTCCCGGCGTACCAGGTGTCGTACGGTCTCCAGGGCGTCGCTCGCCCCGGACGGGCGGCCGGCCACCAGGACGACGTCGGGACGGAGCGCGGCGCTCAGCCGGCCCGCCTCGGCCTGGCTCGTCGCCTCCCCGACGACGTTCAGATCCGGCTCGGCGCCGAGGAGCATACGCAGGGCGAGGCGCTGGAGAGACTGGTCGTTGACCACGAGTACGGAGACCATGCCTGTCTTCTTCCTGGTGGAGGCGGGTGGCGGTGCGGCCTGCCAAGCAGAACGAAACGGTTTCGTTCACCACGCTAGCGTAGCTCTTGTAAAGGCGGAGTAGGTGCGCGCAGCAGGAGCTCGGTCAGGAGTCCGCCGCGGCCGCGGCCCGCGTCACAGCCCGAACAACCGCGCCCCGTTGTCGTGACAGACGCCCCGCAGCCACGCGTCCCCGAGCTCCAGACGCTCCAGGGCCGTCAGCTGGTGGAGGTACGGATACGGGATGTTGGGAAAGTCGCTGCCGAGCAGGATGCGGTCGCCGAGCGCCGCCAGCCTGGGCAGGGCCCGCCGCGGGAACGGCGCCATGCGTTCGCTGAAGTCGGTGAACGCCATCGTCGTGTCGAGGCGCACCTCCTCGTACCGCTCGGCGAGGTCGAGGAAGTCCTCGTACTCGGGCAGCCCCATGTGCGCGACGATCAGCCGCAGCCGGGGATGCCGGGCGAGCACGCGCCCCACCGGCCCGGGTCCGGTGTACTTGCCCGGCATGGGGCCCGAGCCGCAGTGGATCACGACGGGAATCCCGGCCTCGGCCAGCAGTCCCCAGGTGTCGTCGAGGAGCTCGTCGGCCGGGTCGTAGGCCCCCACCTGCACATGCGCCTTGAAGACGCGCGTACCCGCCTCGACCGCCTCGCGGACGTAGGACTCGACTCCCGCCTCCGGGAAGAAGGTCGAGGTGTGCAGGCAGTCCGGCGTGCGGCCGGCGAAGTCGGCGGCCCAGCCGTTGAGCCACTCGGCCATGTCCGCCTTGTGCGGGTACAGCATCGACGTGAAGGCGCGCACGCCCAGGTCCCGGATCACGGCGACCCGTTCGGCCTCCTCGGCGCGGTAGGTGATGGGCCACTCGACGCCGCCGGTCAGCGGGCCGAGCGAGTCGAAGTAGCCCCAGACCTTGCGCAGCACGCTCTCGGGCATGAAGTGGGTGTGCACATCGACGAGCCCCGGCAGCCCCAGCCGCTGCCAGAACCGTCGGACCTCGACCGCTTCCTCGTCCCTCGTGGTCGCCGCGTGCGTGCTCGTCGGCCCGTCGTTCACAGTCAGTCCCGTCGCTTGAAGGGCATGTACAGCCCGACAAGGATGACCTCCGTCAGGGCGGAAGAGTTCATGCCGTGGATTCCCGGCCGTCCCGTTCGGTGCCGGCGCGGGTGAGGGTCCAGCTCGCGAGGAGGTCCAGAGCCCGTTTCGACCCCCGCCCCCTCCCCGACCCCCGGCATCGCCTCACACCGCTGCGGGCTGCCCCAGTACCGACCGCACCGCCGCCGCCACCGACGGCAGGCGCGCGTCCAGATAGAAGTGGCCGCCCTCGAAGGTGAGCACCTCGCCGGGCCTCGTCGAGTGGGCCAGCCACCCGGCGGCGTCCTCGACGGTGACGATGGGGTCGGAGGAGCCGACCATGACGGTCAGCGGGATGTCCAGCGGGGGACCGGGCAGCCAGCGGTAGGAACCCAGGGCGCCGTAGTCCGCCCGGAGGGTGGGCAGCACCATCTCCAGCACCTCCGGGTCGTCCAGCACACGACCGTTCGTGCCGTTCAGGCGGCGTATCTCGCCGATCAGCGCCGCGTCGCCGGAGAGCCGGTCGGTGGCCCGGGGCGCGCGGCTCGGCGCGCCACGCCCGGAGAGGATCAGGGACTGCGCCGTGGCCAGGTCGAACTCGGCGAGGATCCGGGCCGTCTCGTACGCGACGACCGCGCCCATGCTGTGCCCGAAGAAGGTGTACGGGCGCTGCGGGAGGCGGGTCAGCTCCTCCGCGACGGCGCGCGCCAGGTGGGTCAGGGAGGTCAGGGCAGGCTCCGCACGGCGGTCCTGCCGGCCGGGGTACTGCACGGCCACGACGTCGATGTCGGGCGCCAGGGCGCGGGACAGTCCCAGGTAGGCGCTGGCCGCCCCGCCGGCGTGCGGGAAGCAGATCAGCGTGAGTTCGCCCTCTGCGGTGCTGTCGAACCGCCGGAACCAGCGGCTCTGCGTTGCGGACATGTGGGTCCAATCCACGGCCGCGGCCGCCTCGTGGAGAGGCGGACGCGGCCGTTCGTCGTCTGTGGGGGTGGGAGGGTCAGGCAGCGGGCCGCGCGTCCTCGTTCACCGGCGGCAGGAAACCTGCCTCCCGGAAGAAGGCGACGTACCGCCTGAACAGCTCCGGCTCCATCTCGGGGCACTCCACTCCCGAGCCCGCCAGGGCCAGTTCGGCCACGCTCGTGTCCACGGGCGGATAGAAAGTGCCCTCGCTCTTCGCCATCATTTCGAACGCTTCCAGCAGCGGAAGCATGACGTTGTCGGGGTCCGACCTCACGAGTGTGCTCCACGCGTCCCACTCGACTTCCTTCAGCGGGTAACCCGTCATCCTCAACTCGGTAATGAAGTCGGCGAACGTCATGTGACTCTGGTTGTAGAGATGGAAGGTGCCCGAGCCGGTCCCGGCCGACGTGGAGAGGGCGACCACGGCGGAGCTGACGTAGTCCACCGGGGTCAGGGGAACCGCGGCGGCCAGCCCCGCCGGGTACGCGCCCGCCTGGATCAGGCCGCGCAGGCTCAGCCAGACGAAGTCACGCATCTGGCAGGCCCCGTGGACCTGGTCGCCGGAGACGACGTCCACGCGGTACACCGACACCGGCAGCCCCCGGTCGCGAGCGATGCCGACGACCTGCTCGGCCACCCACTTGCTGCGCAGATAACCGCTGGGCAGCGCCTCGGCGGGGCCGGTGGGGTCGTCCACGCCCAGCGGACTGTTCTCCGCCCGCTCGGTGGCGAAGACCCCCGTCGTGGACAGGTAGTGGACCGGAACGGTGCGGTGGCGCGCGGCGAGCCGCAGGACCTCCCGCGTGCCGCCCACGTTGGCCGCCTTCAGCGAGCTGAACGGGTGCAGCCAGTGGACCTTCGCGCCGCCGTGATAGACCACGTCGACCCGGCGGGCGAGGTCGTCGAACTCCTCCTCGCTCAGCCCGAACCGCGGCTCGGCGAGGTCCCCGACGACGATCTCCAGGCGGGCCGGGTCCACCTCGTCCCACACGCGGTAGTACTCCAGGTTCTCCCGCAGCCGCTGCAGCCCGTCCGCGGCGTCCCGCGCGCGGACCAGGCAGTGCAGCGTGGCCCGCGTTCCCCGCAGCAGGTCGCGCAGCAGGAACGCGCCGAGGAACCCGGTCGCGCCGGTCAGGAAGACCTCCGCCGGGTCCTCGACCTGCCGCAGCACCTCGGCGGCGGGCCGGATCGCCTCGTCCAGCACGATCTCCGCCTCGTACTCCCGCGCCGGGGCGGCCGCCGCGGTCCCGCCCTCGTCGCCGTCCGGCCCGCCCACCAGGGCGTCCCGCAGGAACTCCGCCAGGCTCCGGGGCGTCGGATGGTCGAAGACCAGCGTGGCGGGCAGCCGCAGACCCAGCTCGGCGGCGAGGCGGTTGCGCAGCTCCACCGACGTCAGCGAGTCGAACCCGAGCCCCGTGAAGGGCTGTTCGCTCCCGAAGGACGACGGGTCGCCGTGCCCGAGGACCGCTGCCGCCCCCTCCAGCACCGCCTCCAGGACGATGTCGAGCTGCGTGGACGTGTCGGCGCCGGCCAGCCGCTGCGCCAGCTCACCGGCGGTGCGACCGGAGTTGTTGGCGACGCGCCGCACCGGCCTGCGCACCAAGGACGCCAGCAGTGCGGGCACCTGCGCCGGACGCTCACGCATCGCGGCGACGTCCAGAGGGGTGACGACCGGCGCGGGGTGCGGCAGCGCCAGGACGCGGTCCAGCAGACGGGGCCCCTGCTCCACCGTGATCGCCCCGAAGCCGGCCCGGGTGATGCGGGCGATGTCCGCCTCGTCGAGGTCACCGGTGATGCCGGACGGCTGGGCCCACAGACCCCAGGCCACCGACGTGGCGGGCAGCCCCTCCGCCGCGCGCAGCGAGGCCAGGCCGTCCAGGAAGGCGTTGGCGGCTGCGTAGTTGCCCTGGCCGGCGCCGCCGATCACACCCGCGATGGACGAGAACAGCACGAACGCGGACAGATTCAGCTTCCTGGTCAGCTCGTGCAGGTACCAGGCCGTGTCCGCCTTGGGCGCGAGGACGGCGTCCAGGCGCTCCGGGGTCAGATCGGTGACCAGGCCGTCGTCGATGACGCCGGCGAGGTGGACGACGCCCGTCAGCGGCAGCCCGGCGGGCACCGCGTCGAGGACGCCGGCCAGCGCGGCGGGGTCCGCGGTGTCGGCGGCGACGATCGTGCTGGCGGCTCCCAGCCCGGCCAGTTCCGCCCGCAGCGCCTCGGCGCCCGGCGCGTCCGGGCCCCGGCGGCTGACCAGCAGCAGGTGCCGTACACCGTGCTCGCGTGCCAGATGACGGGCGAACAGCGCGCCCAGGCTTCCGGTGCCACCGGTGACGAGCACCGTGCCGTCGGGATTCCAGGAGCCGGAGGGAGCGGTGCCGTCCGCGGTCCGCGGGGCGCGCGACACGCCCGGCAGCAGGACCTGGCCGCCGCGGATCGCGGCCTGCGCCGCACCGGAGGCGACCACGCGGGACAGCGGGTCCGTGAGGGCGTGGGCATCGTCGCTGTCCACGTCCACCAGGACCACCCGGCCCGGCGACTCCGACTGCGCCGAGCGCAGCAGACCCCAGGCGGCCGCGCCCACCGGATCGACCGCCGGCTCACCGCCGGTGGCCACCGCGTTCCTGGTCACCACGACCAACGGAACCGTCCCGGCACGGTCTTCGGCCAGCCACCGCTGGACCACGTCGAGCATGGCACGGGTGCGCGCGTGCAGGGCGGCCACGACGTCGCCTCCCGGCACGCCCGGGCCGGGCTCGCGGAACACGACCGCGTCGATCTCACCGCGCTCCGCGAGCGCGGCGGCCTCGGCGACGGTGGTACCGCTGCCGTTCGCACCGAGGAAGGCGAACGCGGGAGCCTCGTCCGGGGCGGGCAGCGCGGCCGTCCGCCAGTCCACGAGGAACAGGTTGTCGGCATCCCGCACCAGGGCGTCGCGCACCAGGCCGGCGTCCAGCGGTCGGGACGTGACCCCTCGCGCGACCGCCACGGCCTGGCCGGCGCGGTCGGCGAGCCGCACGGCGACCGTGTCCTCGCCCGTCGGGACCAGATGGGCGCGCACCGCGGTGGCGCCCGTCGCGAACAGCTGGAAGCCGCTCCACTCGACGGCGAGCGTCCCCTCGTCCCCCGCCGCGTCCGCACCGGTCGCGGCGGCGCGCAGCGCCGAGTTCAGCAGCGCCGGATGCAGGCCGAAGTCCGCGGCCTCACCGTGCAGCGCCTCGTTCAGGACGACATCGGCGAACACCTCGTCACCGAGCCGCCACACGCCGGTGATGCCGCGTGCCGCGTCGCGCTCGCCCAGGGGGACCGCGGTGGCCTCGGCGGGCGGCCAGGTGACCGGACCGAAGGGCGCCCTGGCGAGGCCGGGGGCGAGCCGCCCCGTCGCCCACAGCGTCCACGGCAGGTCGGCGCCCTCGGGCCGGGCGTGCAGCGTGAAGCACCGGGCCTCAGCGGCACCCGGCTCCTCGACGGACAGCTGGAGCACCAGTCGCCCGTCCTGGGGCAGAGCCGGCGGGGTGTGCAGGACCAGCGACTCCACAGCACTCGCGCCCAGTTCGTCCCCGACCCGCACCAGGGCGTCCAACAGCGCCTCCGGCGGCACCGCGGGCGCACCGTGCAGCGGGTGCCGGGCCGGCCACGGGTGGCTGCGCGCCGAGACCCGGCCGGTGAGCAGCACGCCCGCACCGTCCGCGCGTTCCACCCTGGCCCCGAAGACGGGGTGACCGCCGAGTTCCAGGCCGAGACCGGCGGCGTCCGAGGCACCGGCAGCGGACTTGATCCAGTAGTACTGGTGCTGGAAGGCGTAGGTCGGCAGCGGAGGGATGGCGGCCCGGCGGGTGCCGGTACCTGTGTCGGTGCCGGCGCCGGCACCGGTTCCGGTGTCGGCGAAGAGCCGCGCCCAGTCCACGCGCACGCCATGGGCGTGCAGGGCGCCGACGGCCCGGACGACGGTGTCCGCCTCGTCGTGGTCCCGCCGCAGCGGGGTGGCCGTGACGACCTCGTCGAGGGTGTTACGCGCCAGCGTGGTCAGGACGCTGTCGGGGCCGATCTCGACGTAGGTGGTGGTCCCGGAGCCGTGAAGCGTGGTGACCGCGTCGGTGAAGCGGACGGCGCCGCGGATCTGCTGGGTCCAGTAGTGGGGTGAGGTGAGCTGCTCGGTGGTGGCGGGTTCGCCGGTGAGGGTGGAGACGAGGGGGATGCGGGGCGGGTGGTAGGTGACGGTGGCCGCGATCTCCTGGAAGGCGTCGAGAACGCCGTCCATGTGCGGGGAGTGGAACGCGTGCGAGACGGTCAGGCGGGTTGCCCTGCGCCCCCGCTCACGCCACAGGGCGATCTGGCGCTCGACGGTGTCGGCGTCGCCCGAGATGACGGTGGACGTCGGTGAGTTCAGGGCGGCGACGGCGATCGCGCCGTCCTCGGCGGCGATGGCTTTGGCGACCTCCTCCTCGTCGGCTTGCACGGCGGCCATGGCGCCGCCGGGGGGTGCGGACTGCATGAGGCGTGCGCGGGCTGCGACGAGCTTCGCTGCGTCTTCGAGGGAGAAGACGCCGGCGATGTGGGCGGCGGCCAGCTCACCGATGGAGTGGCCGGCGACGTAGTCGGGGGTGATGCCCCAGGTCTGCAGGAGGTGCGAGAGGGCCACCTCGACTGCGAAGAGGGCGGGTTGGGTGTATTGGGTGTCGTCGAGGTGGGTTCCGTGGCGGATGACGTCGTGGAGGGGGTGGGGGAGGTGTGGGTCGAGAGCCGCGGTGACTTGGTCGAAGGCTTCGGCGTAGGCGGGGAAGGTGTCGTAGAGGGTCTGGCCCATGCCGATGCGCTGGGCGCCCTGCCCGGTGAACAGGAAGGCCGTGGTCGGGGCGGCGTGGGTGGTGGTGGGCCGGGTGGTGCCTGCGGCCAGGGCACCGAGGGCGTCCGTGAGTTCGGCGCGGTCGGTCCCGGTGACCACGGCCCGGTGGTCGAAGGCGACACGTTCGGTGGCGAGGGCATGGCCGATGTCCGTGACGGGCACCTCGGGGTGCTGTTCGAGGTAGGTGAGTAGTCGGTTGGCCTGGTCGCGGACGGCCTGCTCGGTCTTGCCGGACAGGACCCACGGCACGACGGAGACGGAAGCGGGTGCCCCGGAACCGTTCTCCCCGAGGTTCCCCTCTGCGACCGGTGGTTCCTCGATGACGACATGGGCGTTGGTGCCGCTCACACCGAACGCGGAGACGCCCGCCCGGCGTGGCCGCCCCTCGGCCTCCGGCCACTCCCGGGCCTTGGTCAGCAGTTCCACCGCGCCCGCGTCCCAGTCGATGTGACTGGACGGCTTGTCGGCGTGGAGGGTCTTGGGCAGGACGCCGTGGTGCATGGCCTCGATCATCTTGATGATGCCGCCGACACCCGCGGCCGCGACCGAGTGACCGATGTTCGACTTGAGCGAGCCGAGATACAACGGCCGCCCCTCCGCACGCCCCTGACCGTACGTCGCCAGCAGCGCATGCGCCTCGATCGGATCACCCAGGCGCGTACCGGTGCCGTGCGCCTCGACTGCGTCCACGTCGTTGACGGTGAGCCCGGCGTCCGCCAGGGCGGCACGGATCACTCGTTCCTGGGAGGGTCCGTTGGGGGCGGTGAGTCCGTTGCTGGCGCCGTCTTGGTTGACGGCGGTGCCCCGGACGAGCGCGAGCACACGATGGCCGTTCCTCACGGCGTCCGACAGCCGCTCCACCACCAGCAGTCCGACGCCCTCGGACCAGCCGGTGCCGTCCGCGTCGTCGGAGAACGACTTGCAGCGGCCGTCCGCCGACAGACCGCGCTGCCGGGAGAAGTCCACGAAGCCGTTCGGCGAGCCGGAGACCGTGACGCCGCCCGCGAGGGCCAGCGTGGACTCGCCGGAGCGCAGCGACCGCACCGCCATGTGCAGGGCCACCAGGGAGGAGGAGCAGGCCGTGTCCATGGAGACGGCCGGACCCTCGAAACCGAAGGTGTACGCGATCCGGCCCGACGCCACGCTGGAGAGCTTGCTCGTCATGAGATAGCCCTCCAGTTCCTCGGGGCCCTCACGGTCGAGATAGCTCTGTTCCACGAGCCCGGCGAACACGCCGGTGCGGCTGCCCCGGAGAGTGGCCGGGTCGAGACCGGCGTTCTCCAGCGCCTCCCACGCCACTTCGAGGAGCACCCGCTGCTGCGGGTCCATCCCCAGGGCCTCACGCGGCGAGATGCCGAAGAACGCCGCGTCGAACTGGGTCGCGCCCTCCAGGAACCCGCCTTCGCGGGTGTAGGACTTGCCCGCCTTTCCGGGCTCCGGGTCGTAGAGGTCCTCGACGTCCCAGCCGCGGTCGGTGGGCCACGGGGTGATGCCGTCCACCTCGTCGCGCACGAGCCGCCACAGATCGCCGGGCGAGGACACTCCGCCCGGGTAGCGGCAGGCCATGCCGACGATCGCGATGGGCTCGTTCCGGCTGTTCTCCAGTTCGGTGATCCGCTGTCTGGCCTTGTGCAGATCAGCCGTCACCCACTTCAGGTAGTCGACCAGCTTCTGCTCGCTGGTCTGCCCGGTGGCGTCAATTCCCTTGGCGGCGTCGGAGTCACGCTGGGCTCGGTCGCCGGACGCTATAGCCATGCTGGTTCGTCTCTCCTCAGTCCGGGCGGGGGCCCGCACCCGGGCCCCCGCCGAAGGTCAGTTCGCGGAACGGCCGAGCTGGTTGTCGATGAAGGCGAAGAGGTCGTCCGCCGAGGCCGATCCGATCGCGTCGGCGATGTCCGCCGCCCCGTCGTCCCCGGGCTCCTCTTCCGTGAGCCGCGCCAGCAGCGCCTGAAGCCGGGAGGCCACCGCGGAACGCGCCTCCTCGTCACGCCGGTCGCCGGATCCGAGCAGCGTCGCCTCCAGGCGCTCCAGCGCGTCGAGCGCCGACGCGTTCCCCGGCCCGTCGCCCAGGTCCATCCGGCCCAGCAGGTGAAGGCCGAGTTCCTTGGGGCTCGGGTGGTCGAAGACCAGCGTGGACGGCAGCCGCAGACCGGTCCTGGCCATCAGCCGGTTCCGCAGATCGACCGCGGTCAACGAGTCGAAGCCGAGGTCCTGGAAGGCCCGTTCGGCGCCGACCTCATGGGCTCCCGCATGGCCGAGCACCGCCGCGATCTCCTCGCGGACCAGGTCCAGCACGAGCTGCTCACGCTCCTCGCCGGACAGCGCCGCGAGTCGCGTCCCGAGCGTCTGCGCGCCGTCGGCCGCGCCCGCCTCGGCCACGTTCGCGGCCCCCGGGCGGCCCGGCACCCGGACCAGGTCCCGGAACAGCTCCGGCACCTGACCGCCCGCCCGCATGGCGGCCACGTCGAGCGGCACCGCCACCAGCCTCGGCCGCCCGCCGGCGAGCGCCGCGTCCAGCAGCGCCAGGCCGTCCCGCGCGGCGAGGAAGCGGAACCCTTCCTTGAGGTAGCGCTTGCGACTCGCGTCGGCGAGACCGGCGTTGACACCCCCGCCGATGTCGTCGGCGTCCCACAGCCCCCAGCCGATCGCGGTGGCCGGGAGGCCGAGCGCGCCGCGCAGCTCGGCCAGCGCGTCGACGAACGCGTCGGCCGCCGCGTGGTTGGCCTGACCCGGCCCGCCCATCACACCGGCGGTCGACGAGAACAGCACGAACGCCGACAGCGGAAGGTCCTTCGTCAGTTCGTGCAGATGCCAGGCCGCGTCCGCCTTCGACGCGAGGACCGCGTCCAGGCTCCGCGGGGTCAGATCGGCGATCAGCGCGTTGTCGAGTACGCCCGCCGCGTGCACGACCGCGGTCAGCGGGTGCCCGGCCGGCACGGACTCCAAGGCCGCGGCGAGCGCCGCCCGGTCCCCGGCGTCCGCGGCCACCACGGTGGCCGTGGCACCCGCCTCCGCGAGTTCCGCGACCAGATCCCCGGCGCCGGGCGCCGCGGGTCCCCGGCGGCTGAGCAGCAGCAGATGCCGCACGCCGTGCTCGGCCACCAGATGACGGGCCACCAGCGCGCCCAGCGCGCCCGTGCCGCCGGTGATCAGAACGGTGCCCGAGGCATCCCAGCCCGTGCCCGCGGACCCGGCGGCCCCGGAGGTCTCGGAGGACTCGCGCCGCAGGCGCGGCAGGCGGATCCCGCCCCCGTACACGGCGGCCTGCGACTCACCGGCCGCGATCACCGCCGAGAACAGCGCGTCGAGCCGACCCGGGTCGCGCTCGCCACCCGTCCCGCGCTCGCCGTCGAACTCGTCGAGCACGTCGAGTGCGTCGGGTACGTCGAACAGGAAGATCCGGCCCGGAGCCTCGGCCTGCGCCGACCGCAGCAGCCCCCGCACGGCCGCGCCCACCGCTCCGGAGCCCTCTGGTCCGGAGCCCTCCGGTCCGGCGGCCTCCGTGCCGTGGGTGACCACCGCCAGGGGGACCGCCGCGAGCCGCTCGTCGGCCAGGTACTCCTGGACCAGGGCGAGCACTTCGCCGGTGCGCGTGTGCAGCGCGTCGAGCACGTCCGCGTCCGCTCCGGCACGGACCCACACGCGCAGCGCGTCCACGGGAGCGCCCGCCGCGATGGCTTCCGCCGCCTCGGCGAGGACCGCGTAACCGGTTCCCGTGGCCTCTCCCGCGCCCAGGTCGGCCCAGCGCAACGGCTCCTCGGCCGGTGACAGGCCGACGGCGCCCCACTCCTCGCGGTACAGCGGCAGCGCCGCCGCACCGCCCGCGGCGAACCGCTCGGCCGGTACGTCGTCGAAGGCCACCCTGCCGATCGTGAGGACCGGCGCGCCCACGGCGTCCGTGAGCCGGACAGCGACGGCCCGCTCGCCGAGCGGCTGCCACTGGACGCGCACGCTCGTGGCGCCGCTCGCGTGCAGCCGCACGTCCTGCCATGCGGCCGGGACGGCGACCGTACCCGCGCCGGCCGGAGCGACCGCACCGGCGAGCTCGACCGCACGGAGCGCCGCCTCCAGCAGCGCCGGGTGCAGCCCGTAGCGCACGGCCTCCGGCAGCAACTCCTCGGCGAGCTCCACCTCCGAGCCGCCGCCGTCGCTGTCGGCAGGGGGCGCGTGCGGTGCGGTGTCGGTGGCCAAGACGCCGTCCGCGTACGTCGTCCAGGGCGCGTCGGCCTCGGCGGGACGCGCGTACAACGTGAAGGCGTGCGTTCCCGGTTCACCGGCGTCGGCGCCGGCGAACACGAGCTGGATCTCGGTGGAAACGGTCCGGGCCAGCACGAGCGGGGCATGGACCGTGAACGCCGTCAGCGCGTTGGCGCCCAGCTCGTCACCGGCGCGCACGACCAGGTCCACGAGCGCGGCGGCAGGCAGCACCGGGGCGTCCAGGACGCCGTACGCCTCCAGCCACGGATGCGCCTGCGCGGAGACCCGCCCACTGAACAACACCCCTTCGCCGCCCGCGAGTTCGACCTTCGAGTCAAGCAGCGGATGACCGAGCTGGTCCCGTCCGCCCGGGGCCCTACCGGAGACCTTCCGCTCCAGCCAGTAGCGCTGGTGTTGGAAGGCGTAGGTGGGGAGGGTGATGGGGGTGGTGGGTTGGGGGCCGAGGTAGGCGGTCCAGTTGACGTTGGTTCCGGTGGTGTGGGCGTGGGCGATGCCGGTGATGAGGGTTTCGGTCTCGTTGTGGTCCCGGCGCAGGAGTGCGGTGGCGGTGGTGTGGTTGAGGGTTTGTCGGGTGAGGGCGGTGAGTGTGGCGTCGGGGCCGATCTCGATGAGGACGCCGGCGCCCTGCTCTGTGAGTCGTTGGAGGGCGTCGGTGAAGCGGATGGTGCCGCGGATCTGTTGGGTCCAGTAGTGGGGTGAGGTGAGTTGTTCGGTGGTGGCGGGTTGGCCGGTGAGGGTGGAGATGAGGGGGATGTGGGGTGGGTGGTAGGTGAGGGTGGCGGCGGTCTCCTGGAAGGTGTTGAGGATGCCGTTCATGTGGGGGGAGTGGAAGGCGTGGGAGACGGTGAGGCGGTGGGTGCGGCGGCCTGCCGTCTTCCACTGCTGGGCGATCTCTTCGACTTGGTCGGTGTCGCCGGAGATGACGACTGAGGTGGTGGCGTTGATGGCGGCGATGGACACGGTTGTTTCGTGTCCGGTGAGGGAGGCGGTGATCTCGTCCTCGGTGCCTTCGATGGCGATCATGGCGCCGCCGGGGGGTGCGGACTGCATGAGGCGTGCGCGGGCTGCGACGAGCTTCGCTGCGTCTTCGAGGGAGAAGACGCCGGCGATGTGGGCGGCGGTGAGTTCGCCGATGGAGTGGCCGGCGACGTAGTCGGGGGTGATGCCCCAGGTCTGGAGGAGGTGGGTGAGGGCTACTTCGACGGCGAAGAGGGCGGGTTGGGTGTATTGGGTGTCGTCGAGGTGGGTTCCGTGGCGGATGACGTCGTGGAGGGGGTGGGGGAGGTATGGGTCGAGTGCGGCGGTGACTTGGTCGAAGGCCTTGGCGTAGGCGGGGAAGGTGTCGTAGAGGGTCTGGCCCATGCCGATGCGCTGGGCGCCCTGCCCGGTGAACAGGAACGCGGTACGGCGTCCTGTCGCCGCCTCGCCGGTGACGACATTGGCTGCCTTGGTTCCCTCGGCGAGGGCGGTCAGGCCGAGGAGTAGGTCGTCGGTGCTGGTGCCGGTGACGACGGCTCGGTGGTCGAAGGCGGCGCGTTCGGTGGCGAGGGCGTGGCCGATGTCGGTGAGGGGGCGGTCGGGGTGCTGTTCGACGTAGGTCAGCAGTCGGTTGGCCTGGTCGCGGACGGCTTGCTCGGTCCTGCCGGACAGGATCCACGGCACGACGGGGACGGAAGGGGACGCCCCGGAACCGTTCTCCCCGAGGTTCCCCTCTGCGACCGGTGGTTCCTCGATCACGACGTGGGCGTTGGTGCCGCTGATGCCGAAGGACGAGACGCCCGCGCGGCGTGGCCGTCCTTCGTTCTCGGGCCAGTCGCGGGCCTCGGTGAGTAGTTCCACCGCGCCGGCGTCCCAGTCGATGTGGCTGGAGGGCTTGTCGGCGTGGAGGGTCTTGGGCAGGACGCCGTGGTGCATGGCCTCGATCATCTTGATGACGCCGCCGACACCGGCCGCGGCTTGTGTGTGGCCGATGTTGGACTTGAGGGAGCCGAGGTGGAGGGGGGTGTCGGTAGGGCGGTCCTGGCCGTAGGTGGCGAGGAGTGCCTGGGCTTCGATGGGGTCGCCGAGGCGCGTGCCGGTGCCGTGCGCCTCGACTGCGTCGATGTCGTTGGCGGTGAGCCCGGCGTTGGCGAGGGCTTGGCGGATCACTCGTTCCTGGGAGGGGCCGTTGGGGGCGGTGAGTCCGTTGCTGGCGCCGTCTTGGTTGACGGCGGTGCCGCGGACGACGGCGAGGACGCGGTGGCCGTTCTTGCGGGCGTCCGAGAGCCGTTCGACGAGGAGCAGTCCGACGCCTTCGGACCAGCCGGTGCCGTCCGCGTCGTCGGAGAACGACCTGCAACGGCCGTCCACCGACAGACCGCGCTGACGGGAGAACTCCACGAAGGTGGTTGGTGTGGCCATGACGGTGACGCCGCCGGCGAGGGCGAGATCGCACTCGCCGTTGCGCAGGGCGCCCGCGGCCATGTGGAGCGCGACCAGTGACGAGGAGCAGGCCGTGTCGACCGTGACGGCGGGACCCTCGAACCCGAAGGTGTACGACATACGGCCCGATGCCACACTGCCTGCGCTGCCGGCGGCGAGATAGCCCTCCAGATCCTCCGGGACGGACCCGGTGGTGGTGGCGTAGTCGTGGTACATCACCCCGGCGAAGACACCGGTACGGCTGCCCCGCAGGGTGGCCGGGACGACACCGGCGCTCTCCATCGCCTCCCATGCGGTTTCCAGCAGGAGGCGCTGCTGTGGGTCGGTGGCGGTGGCTTCGCGTGGGGACATGCCGAAGAACTCGGGGTCGAAGAGGTCGGCTTCGTGGAGGAAGCCGCCGTGGCGGGTGTAGGAGGTGCCGGTGTGGTCGGGGTCCGGGTCGTAGAGGTTCTCCAGGTCCCAGCCTCGGTTGGAGGGGAACTGGCTGATGGCGTCGGTGCCGTTGGCGACGAGCTGCCACAGGTCCGCGGGGGAGGAGACCCCGCCGGGATAGCGGCACGCCATGCCCACGATCGCGATCGGCTCCAGGGACGCGGAGTCCGCCGTCACGACAGCCGCGGTCGCCGCCCCCTCCTCGCCGAACAGCTCGGCGTCCAGATGGGCGGCGAGGGCGGTGGGGTTGGGGTGGTCGAAGACGAGGGTGGTGGGGAGTCGTAGGCCGGTGGTGTTGTTGAGCTGGTTGCGGAGTTCGACGGCGGTGAGGGAGTCGAATCCGAGGTCTTGGAAGGCGCGTTCGGCGCCGATGGTGGTGGGGTCGGAATGGCCGAGGACCGTGGCGACCTGGGCGCGGACGAGATCGATCAGCGCCTGCGCCCGCCGGTCCTGGGACAGGCCCTCAAGCTGCCGCACCGGCGACGAGGCCGTGCCTCCCCGCGCGCCGCTCGCACGCCGCCGCCCCTCCGGCACGAGCCCTCGCAGCAGCGGGGAGAGCGTTTCGCGCTGGTTCCGCAGGGTTGTGGGGTTGAGGTGGGTGGCGGCGAGGAGGGGGGTGGTGGTGTGGGTGGCGGTGTCGAAGAGGGTGAGGGCTTGGGGGGTGGTGAGGGGGAGGAGGCCGAGGCGTTTGATGCGGTGGAGGTCGGTGTCGTGGAGTTCGCTGCTGATGGTGCTGGTTTGTTGCCAGAGGCCCCAGGCGAGGGAGGTGGCGGGGAGGTTGTGTGCGGTGCGGTGGTGGGCGAGGGCGTCGAGGTAGGTGTTGGCGGCGGCGTAGTTGGCTTGGCCGGCGTTGCCGATGAGTCCGGCGATGGAGGAGTAGAGGACGAAGGCGGTGAGGGGGAGGTGTTGGGTGAGTTCGTGGAGGTGGTGGGCGGCGTCGATTTTGGGTTTGAGGACGGTGTCGAGTTGTTGGGGGGTGAGGTCGGTGGTGATGGTGTCGTCGAGGACGCCGGCGGTGTGGATGACGGCGGTGAGGGGGTGTTCGGTGGGGATGGTGTCGAGGAGGTGGGCGAGGGCTTTTTTGTTGGTGACGTCGCAGGCGGCGATGGTGATGTTGGCGCCGAGTTGGGTGAGTTCGGTGGTGAGTTGGGTGGCGCCGGGTGCTTGGGTGCCGCTGCGTGAGATGAGGAGGAGGTGTTTGGCGTTGTGGTGGGTGACGAGGTGGCGGGCGAGGAGGGTGCCGAGGGTGCCGGTGGCGCCGGTGATGAGGGTGGTGCCTTGGTCCCAGCGGGGCTGAGCAGTCTCCGTGGTGGGGGTGTGGGGGGTGAGGTGGGGGGTGTGGAGTGTGTTGTTGCGGAGGGCGAGTTGGGGTTCGCGGGTGGCGAGGAGGGTGGCGGGGTCGACGACTGTGTCGTTGGGGGTGTCGGTGAGGATGATGCGGCCGGGGTTTTCGGTTTGGGCGGTGCGGATGAGTCCGGTGACGGGGGCGGCGGAGAGGTCGGTGATGTCTTCGTTGCCGACGGCTATGGCGCCGTGGGTGACGACGATCAGGGTGGTGTCCTGTTTCGAGTCGTCGGTGAGGAATTCCTGGACGGCGTGGAGGGTGTCGCGGGTGACTTCGCGTGGGGTGCGGTCGCCGGAGACGATGTCCAGGACCTCGCTCGCACCGCCGGCAGGTGCATCCGGTGCGGGTGTGGGTGTGGGTATGGGTTTCCACTGGACGGCGTAGAGGCCGTCGGTGGTGGTTGTGGCGGCGTGCAGGGCGTCCTTCGACAGCGGACGCAGTGAGAGGGACTCGACGGTCGCGACCGGTGCACCCGACGCATCCGCCACCGTTATCCCGACCGTGTCCGGGGTGTCGAGGGAGAAGCGCACGCGGACCGTGTCCGCGCCCACCGCATGGACGGTGACACCTTCCCAGCCGAAGGGCACGAGGGCCTGGCGGTCCGGGGCCACGACTCCGGGCAGCAGGGTGTGCAGGGCGGCGTCGAGCAGGGCGGGGTGGAGGAGATAGCGTCCGGCGTCGGCGTTCGGGCCGTCGGGCAGGACGACCTCGGCGAACATGTCACCGTCGTCGCCGTGCCAGGCCCGCTTCAGGCCGCGGAATGCCGGTCCGTAGGCGTAGCCGAGCTTGTCCAGGCGCTCGTAGGCCCCGTCCAGGGACACTTCCTGCGCACCGGCCGGAGGCCACACGGTCAGCGATTCACCATCGACCGCCTCGGCCGGGGCCAGGGTGCCCCGCGCGTTCAGCGTCCACGCTCCCTCACCGCCCTGCAGGGCCTGCTCGGGCCGGGAGTAGACCTCGACCGTGCGACGGCCGCCGTCCTCCGGCTCCGCGACGACCACCTGAAGCTGCACACCACCACGCTCCGGCAGCACCAGCGGAGCGGACAGGGTCAGGTTCTCGACGCGCCCTGCGCCGACCTGCTCGCCCGCACGAGCGACGAACTCGATGAACGCGGTCCCGGGCAGCAGTGTGCCGCCGAGCACCACGTGATCGGCGAGCCAGGAATGGGCCTGCAGTGAGACACGGCTGGTGAACAGTTGCTCTCCGCCGCTGGCCACGCTCAACGAAGCGCCCAGGATGGGGTGTTCGACCGGCAGCAGGCCAAGTCCCGCCGCGTCGGCGGGGGCGTCGACGGCGTCGAGCCAGTAGCGCTGGTGTTGGAAGGCGTAGGTGGGGAGGGTGATGGGGGTGGTGGGTTGGGGGCCGAGGTAGGCGGTCCAGTTGACGTTGGTTCCGGTGGTGTGGGCGTGGGCGATGCCGGTGATGAGGGTTTCGGTCTCGTTGTGGTCCCGGCGCAGGAGTGCGGTGGCGGTGGTGTGGTTGAGGGTTTGTCGGGTGAGGGCGGTGAGTGTGGCGTCGGGGCCGATTTCGATGAGGACGCCGGCGCCTTGGTCTGTGAGTCGTTGGAGGGTGTCGGTGAAGCGGACGGTGCCGCGGATCTGTTGGGTCCAGTAGTGGGGTGAGGTGAGTTGTTCGGTGGTGGCGGGTTGGCCGGTGAGGGTGGAGATGAGGGGGATGTGGGGTGGGTGGTAGGTGAGGGTGGCGGCGGTCTCCTGGAAGGTGTTGAGGATGCTGTCCATGTGGGGGGAGTGGAAGGCGTGGGAGACGGTGAGGCGGGTTGCCCTGCGCCCGCGCTCACGCCACAGGGCGATCTGGCGCTCGACGGTGTCGGTGTCGCCCGAGATGACGGTGGATGTCGGTGAGTTCAGGGCGGCGATGGCGATTGCGCCGTCCTCGGCGGCGATGGCTTTGGCGACCTCCTCCTCGTCGGCTTGCACGGCGGCCATGGCGCCGCCGGGGGGTGCGGACTGCATGAGGCGTGCGCGGGCTGCGACGAGTTTGGCTGCGTCGTCGAGGGAGAAGACGCCGGCGATGTGGGCGGCGGCCAGCTCACCGATCGAGTGGCCGGCGACGTAGTCGGGGGTGATGCCCCAGGTTTGCAGCAGGCGGGAGAGGGCCACCTCGACCGCGAACAGGGCGGGTTGGGTGTACTGGGTCTGGTCGATCAGTGCGGCGTCGGCTGCTGTTTCCTGGGCGAACAGGATGTCGCGCAGGGGCACGTCGAGCAGTCCGTCGAAGGCCGTGAAGACCTCGTCGAGGGCGTCGGCGAACACGGGGTGGGATGCGTACAGTTCGCGGCCCATGCCGATGCGCTGGGCGCCCTGGCCGGTGAACAGGAAGGCGGTACGGCGTCCTGTCGCCGCCTCGCCGGTGATCACGTTCGCCGAGTCGGTCCCCTCGGCGAGGGCGTTGAGTCCGAGGAGTAGGTCGTCGGTGCTGGTGCCGGTGACGACGGCGCGGTGGTCGAAGGCGGCGCGTTCGGTGGCGAGGGCGTGGCCGATGTCGGTGGCGGGCACCTCGGGGTGCTGTTCGACGTAGGTCAGTAGTCGGTTGGCCTGGTCGCGGACGGCCTGCTCGGTCTTGCCGGACAGGACCCACGGCACGACGGGGACGGAAGCTGCCCCGGAACCGTTCTCCCCGAGGTTCCCCTCTGCGACCGGTGGTTCCTCGATCAGGACGTGGGCGTTGGTCCCCCCGAAACCGAAGGACGAGACGCCCGCCCGGCGTGGCCGTCCCTCGGTCTCGGGCCACTCCCGGGCCTCGGTCAGCAGTTCCACCGCGCCCGCGTCCCAGTCGATGTGGCTCGACGGGTTGTCGGCGTGGAGGGTCTTGGGCAGGACGCCGTGACGCATGGCCTCGATCATCTTGATGACGCCGCCGACCCCCGCGGCCGCCTGCGCGTGACCGATGTTGGACTTGAGGGAGCCGAGGTAGATCGGGGCACCATCGGGACGGTCCTGGCCGTAGGTGGCGAGGAGTGCCTGTGCCTCGATGGGGTCGCCGAGGCGCGTACCGGTGCCGTGCGCCTCGACTGCGTCCACGTCGTTGACGGTGAGCCCGGCGTCCGCCAGGGCGGCACGGATCACTCGTTCCTGGGAGGGTCCGTTCGGGGCGGTGAGTCCGTTGCTGGCGCCGTCTTGGTTGACGGCGGTGCCCCGGACGAGCGCGAGCACACGGTGGCCGTTCCTTACGGCGTCCGACAGCCGCTCCACCACCAGCAGTCCGACGCCCTCCGACCAGCCGGTGCCGTCCGCGTCGTCGGAGAACGACCTGCAGCGACCGTCCACCGACAGACCGCGCAGCCGGGAGAACTCGATGAACGCCGTCGGCGTCGACATGACCGCCGCACCGCCGGCGAGGGCGAGATCGCACTCGCCGTTGCGCAGGGCGCTCGCGGCCATGTGCATCGCGACCAGCGAGGACGAGCAGGCCGTGTCGACCGTGACGGCCGGGCCCTCGAACCCGAAGGTGTACGACATGCGGCCCGACGCCACACTGCCCGCGCTACCGCTGAACAGATAGCCCTCGTTGCCGTCGGCGGGCAGGTCGGGACGAGAGCCGTAGTCGTTGTACATCACGCCGGTGAAGACACCGGTGCGGCTGCCGCGCAGCGTGGCCGGGACGACACCGGCGCTCTCCAATGCCTCCCACGCGGTCTCCAGCAGCAGGCGCTGCTGCGGGTCGATCGCGGTGGCCTCCCGCGGCGACATGCCGAAGAACTCGGGGTCGAACAGGTCGGCCTCGTGCAGGAATCCGCCCTCACGGGTGTACGAGGTCCCCGTGTGGTCCGGGTCGGAGTCGTACAGGTTCTCCAGGTCCCAGCCCCGGTTGGACGGGAACTGGCTGATGGCGTCCGTGCCGCTCGCCACGAGCTGCCACAGGTCCTCCGGAGACGACACCCCGCCCGGATAGCGGCACGCCATGCCCACGATCGCGATCGGCTCCTGCGCCTTGTCCTCCACCTCACGCAAACGCCTGCGCGCATCGCGTGCGTCGGCGATCGCCTTCTTGAGGTAGTCACGGAGTTCCTGCTCGTTCGCCACTGCTGTCAGCTCCCCGAAATGATGTGGCTCGTACGGTGAAGAAAAGCTCGTACGGTGAGAAAAGTTGGTGGTGTCGACGCGGCGCCGCGCGCCCGTTCGCCTCCCCGGAGCGGGCCCTTCGGCGGCTCCGGGGAGGCGAGTTCCGCAGCTCAGTCCAGTTCGTCGATCAGCGCGAACAGCTCCGCGTCGCTCGCGGCGTCCAGATCGCTGTCGTCCGGCTCCGCGTCGTCCGGCGTCCTGCCGCTCGCCTCGTCCGCCACGACCAGCAGTTCTCGCAACTGCTCGGCGAGACTCTCGTAACCGGCCGGATCGGCGGCGGCCGACCTGATGACCGCCTTCAGACGGCCCAGCTCCTTGACGACCGTGTCGGCCAGCGACACCTTCTCCACTTTGATCTGCTCCCGCAGATACAGCGCGAGGGCGGTGGGGTTGGGGTGGTCGAAGACGAGGGTGGTGGGGAGTCGTAGGCCGGTGGTGTTGTTGAGCTGGTTGCGGAGTTCGACGGCGGTGAGGGAGTCGAATCCGAGGTCTTGGAAGGCGCGTTCGGCGCCGATGGTGGTGGGGTCGGAGTGGCCGAGGACGGCGGCGACTTGGGCGCGGACGAGATCGATCAGCGCCTGCGCCCGCTCTGCTTCGGACAGTTCCCCGAGGCGCTGCGCCAGCGAGGGGCCGGTGTTCTGGCCGGACGCCGAGGCCGCCGAGCGGCGACGGGCGGGCGGGGCGAGGCCCCGTAGCAGCGGTGATACGGAGTCGCCCGCGTCTCGCAGGGTTGTGGGGTTGAGGTGGGTGGCGGCGAGGAGGGGGGTGGTGGTGTGGGTGGCGGTGTCGAAGAGGGTGAGGGCTTGGGGGGTGGTGAGGGGGAGGAGGCCGAGGCGTTTGATGCGGTGGAGGTCGGTGTCGTGGAGTTCGCTGCTGATGGTGCTGGTTTGTTGCCAGAGGCCCCAGGCGAGGGAGGTGGCGGGGAGGTTGTGTGCGGTGCGGTGGTGGGCGAGGGCGTCGAGGTAGGTGTTGGCGGCGGCGTAGTTGGCTTGGCCGGCGTTGCCGATGAGTCCGGCGATGGAGGAGTAGAGGACGAAGGCGGTGAGGGGGAGGTGTTGGGTGAGTTCGTGGAGGTGGTGGGCGGCGTCGATTTTGGGTTTGAGGACGGTGTCGAGTTGTTGGGGGGTGAGGTCGGTGGTGATGGTGTCGTCGAGGACGCCGGCGGTGTGGATGACGGCGGTGAGGGGGTGTTCGGTGGGGATGGTGTCGAGGAGGTGGGCGAGGGCTTTTTTGTTGGTGACGTCGCAGGCGGCGATGGTGATGTTGGCGCCGAGTTGGGTGAGTTCGGTGGTGAGTTGGGTGGCGCCGGGTGCTTGGGTGCCGCTGCGTGAGATGAGGAGGAGGTGTTTGGCGTTGTGGTGGGTGACGAGGTGGCGGGCGAGGAGGGTGCCGAGGGTGCCGGTGGCGCCGGTGATGAGGGTGGTGCCTTGGTCCCAGCGCGGCTGAGCAGTCTCCGTGGTGGGGGTGTGGGGGGTGAGGTGGGGGGTGTGGAGTGTGTTGTTGCGGAGGGCGAGTTGGGGTTCGCGGGTGGCGAGGAGGGTGGCGGGGTCGACGACCGTGTGGGGGGTGTCGGTGAGGATGATGCGGCCGGGGTTTTCGGTTTGGGCGGTGCGGATGAGTCCGGTGACGGGGGCGGCGGAGAGGTCGGTGATGTCTTCGTTGCCGACGGCTATGGCGCCGTGGGTGACGACGATCAGGGTGGTGTCCTGTTTGGTGTCGTCGGTGAGGAATTGCTGGACGGCGTGGAGGGTGTCGCGGGTGACTTCGCGTGGGGTGCGGTCGCCGGAGACGATGTCCAGGACCTCGCTCGCACCGCCGGCATGGGCATCCGGTACGGGTGTGGGAATGGGTTTCCACTGGACGGCGTAGAGGCCGTCGGCGGTGGCGGTGGCGGCGCGGAGGGCGTCCTTCGACAGCGGACGCAGTGAGAGGGACTCCACCGTCGCGACCGGCGCACCCCCCGCATCCGCCACCGTCAGCGAGGCCTCCAGCGTCTCAGCCCCCTGATCGGCGACCGTGAGCCGGACGCGCAGCGCGCCCGCGCCCACCGCGTGGACCGTGACCCCCGACCAGGCGAACGGAAGCCGGGGCTGACCCGCCTCGGTCACCACTCCGGGCAGCAGGGTGTGCAGGGCGGCGTCGAGCAGAGCGGGGTGGAGCAGATAGCGTCCGGCGTCGGCGTTCGGGCCGTCGGGCAGCACGACCTCGGCGAACATCTCACCGTCACCCAGCCAGGCCCGCTTCAGGCCGCGGAATGCCGGTCCGTAGGCGAAGCCGAGCTTGTCCAGGCGCTCGTAGGCGCCGTCCAGGGACACTTCCTGCGCACCGGCAGGAGGCCACACGGTCAGCGATTCACCGTCTGCCGCCTCGGCAGGGGCGAGCGTGCCCCGCGCGTTCAGCGTCCACGCTGCCTCACCGGCCTGTAGGGCCTGCAGGGCCTGCTCGGGCCGGGAGTAGACCTCGACCGTGCGACGGCCGCCGTCCTCGGGCTCTGCGACGACCACCTGAAGCTGCACACCACCACGCTCCGGCAACACCAGCGGAGCGGACAGCAGGAGTTCGGCGAGCAGGCCGGCGCCGACCTCCTCACCGGCGCGCACGGCCAGCTCGACGAGGGCCGTACCCGGCATCAGGACGGTGCCGTTGACGGCGTGCTCGGCCAGCCAGCCGTGCGTGCGCAGCGACACCGACCCGGTGAACACATGGGAGTCCCGGTCGGCCAGGCCCACCGCCGCGCCGAGCAGCGGGTGCAGGGCCGGACTCAGTCCGAGGCCCGTCGCGTCGAGCGGGGTGTCGGGGCCGTCCAGCCAGTACCGCTCGTGCTGGAAGGCGTACGTCGGCAGCTCGACGCCGCGGGCACCGGGAAAGACCCTGGTCCAGTCGGGGTTGGCACCGCGCAGCCGCAGCAGGGCCAGCGACGCCGCGACGGTCTCCCCCTCGGACCGGCCGCGCCGCAGCGCCGGCACGAGAACGCCGGCCGGCTCCGACAGGCAGGCCCCGGCGAGCGCCGTCAGCACCCCGTCCGGCCCCAGCTCCAGGAAGTCGGAGACGCCCTCGGACTCCAGGTACCGCACCCCGTCGTGGAACCGGACGGTGCCGCGGATGTGCCGGACCCAGTAGTCGGCGGAGGTGAGTTCCTCGTCGGTGGCGAGGACACCGGTGACGTTCGAGACGATGGGGATCGCGGGAGCCTTGAGGTGCAGCTCCGACACGATGTCCCGGAACTCGTCGAGGATCTCCTCCATGTGCGGGGAGTGGAAGGCGTGCGAGACGGCCAGCCGCTTCACCGGCGTGCCCTGCGCCCGCCAGAACTCCATGATCTCCTCGACGGCGTCCTCGTCACCGGAGATCACCGTGGCGCGCGGCCCGTTGACGCCCGCGACGGCCACGCGCCGCTCGCCGTAAGGGAGCAGGGACTCGCGTACGTCGTCCTCCGCGGCCTGGATCGACGCCATCGCGCCGCCCTCGCGGGCCGCCTGCATGAGGCGTCCGCGCTCGGCGACCAGGACGCATGCCTCGGCGAGGTCGAGGACCCCGGCCACGTGCGCCGCGGTGACCTCGCCGAGGGAGTGGCCGAGCAGATAGTCCGGACGTACTCCGTAGTGGGCGAAGAGCCGGAACAGGGCGACCTCGACCGCGAACAGCGCGGCCTGGGTGAACGCCGTCTGGTCGATCAGCGCGGCGTCGGCGGAGCTTTCCGGTGCGAACAGCACCCACTTGACGGGACGCACCAGCAGCGGGTCCAGGTGCGCACACACCTCGTCCAGCGCCGCACGGAACACGGCGCTGCTCTCGTACAGTTCGCGCCCCATGCCGAGCCGCTGCGCGCCCTGGCCGGTGAGCAGGAAGGCGATCCTGCCGGTCCGTGCGGTGGGGGTGCCGACGACCGAAGCGACCTTCTCGCCGTCGGCCGAACCGGCCAGCGCGGCCAGATTCTTGAGCAGGTCCGCACGGCTCTCGCCCAGGACGACGGCGCCCTGGTCGAGCAGCGCCCGACCGGTGGCCAGCGAGTAGGCGACGTCGGCCGCCGCCAGGTCCGGCCTCGACTCGACGAACCGGTGGAGCCGTTCGGCCTGGTCGCGCACCGCCTTCTCGTCCTTGCCGGTGACGATCCACGGCAGCGCGCCGGAGGGGGCGTCCGGCCGGGCGGCGGGCTCGGGCGAGGCCGGTGGTTCCTCGATCAGGACGTGGGCGTTGGTGCCGCTGATGCCGAAGGACGAGACGCCCGCCCGGCGTGGCCGTCCCTCGGTCTCGGGCCACTCCCGGGCCTCGGTCAGCAGGGACAACGCCCCTGTCTCCCAGTCGATGTGGCTCGACGGGTTGTCGGCGTGGAGGCTCTTGGGCAGGACGCCGTGGCGCATGGCCTCGATCATCTTGATGACGCCGCCGACGCCGGCCGCGGCTTGTGAGTGGCCGATGTTGGACTTCAGGGAGCCGAGGTGAAGGGGGGTGTCGGCGGGGCGGTCCTGGCCGTAGGTGGCGAGGAGTGCCTGTGCCTCGATGGGGTCGCCGAGGCGCGTACCGGTGCCGTGCGCCTCGACTGCGTCCACGTCGGCGGCGTCGAGCCCGGCGTTCGCCAGGGCGGCACGGATCACCCGCTCCTGCGACGGCCCGTTCGGGGCGGTGAGTCCATTGCTGGCGCCGTCTTGGTTGACGGCGGTGCCGCGGACGACGGCGAGGATGCGGTGGCCGTTCTTGCGGGCGTCCGAGAGTCGCTCGACGAGGAGCAGTCCGACACCTTCGGACCAGCCGGTGCCGTCCGCGTCGTCGGAGAACGACCTGCAGCGACCGTCCACCGACAGACCGCGCTGCCGCGAGAACTCCACGAACGTGTGCGGGCTGTTCATGACGGTGACGCCGCCGGCGAGGGCGAGATCGCACTCGCCGTTGCGCAGGGCGCTCGCGGCCATGTGCATCGCGACCAGCGACGACGAGCAGGCCGTGTCGACCGTGATCGCCGGGCCCTCCAGACCGTACGTGTACGACAGGCGGCCGGACAGCACGCTGGAGAGGTTGCCGGCGAGCAGGAAGCCCTCGAACTCCTCCGGCGTGGCTTCCAGACGCGACGCGTAGTCGTCGTACATGGCGCCGGTGAACACGCCCGTATTGCTGCCGCGCAGGGTGGCC
The DNA here is from genome assembly GCF_045039535.1 of Streptomyces sp. NBC_01092. Classification (NCBI taxonomy): domain Bacteria; kingdom Bacillati; phylum Actinomycetota; class Actinomycetes; order Kitasatosporales; family Streptomycetaceae; genus Streptomyces; species Streptomyces sp. NBC_01092. The sequence continues at coordinate 8,388,491 of NZ_CP108659.1, forward strand.
GGGTCGATGCCCGCGCTCTCCATCGCCTCCCATGCGGTTTCCAGCAGGAGGCGCTGCTGTGGGTCGGTGGCGGTGGCTTCGCGCGGGGACATGCCGAAGAACTCGGGGTCGAAGAGGTCGGCTTCGTGGAGGAAGCCGCCGTGGCGGGTGTAGGAGGTGCCGGTGTGGTCGGGGTCCGGGTCGTAGAGGTTCTCCAGGTCCCAGCCCCGGTTGGAGGGGAACTGGCTGATGGCGTCCGTGCCGCTCGCCACGAGCTGCCACAGGTCCTCCGGAGACGACACCCCGCCCGGATAGCGGCACGCCATGCCCACGATCGCGATCGGCTCGTCGACGCGCGCGGCGGCGCGGCCGGGGCCGGTCTTCGATGCCTCGGCCGGTGCCACCTTGGTCAGCAGGTAGGCGGCGAGCGCCGCCGGAGTCGGGTGGTCGAAGACCGCCGTGCTGGGCAGCCGCAGACCGGTGGCCGCCGAGAGCCGGTTGCGCAGGTCCACGCCGGCCATGGAGTCGAAGCCGATGTCCTTGAAGGCGCGGTCCGGGTCCACGGCGCCGGCACCGGAGTGACCGAGCACCGAGGCGACCGTCGTACGCACCAGGGCCAGGACCGCGTCGCGGCGCCGGGCCTCGGGCAGCCGGGCGGTCTGCCCCGCCCAGCCGGACCCGCCGCCGGCCGGGCCGGTCTGCGCGGCGCGGCGCGGGCGCGTGCGCACCAGGCCGCGGTAGAGCGCCGGGACCGGCCCGGCACCGGCCGCCGCACGGCCCGTGTCCAGTGCCACCGGCGCCAGCAGCGGCTCGCCGGCCGCCAGCGCCCGGTCGAACAGGGCCAGGCCCTGCCGCGGGGTGAGGGGCGTCATGCCGAGCCGCGCCCAGCGGGCGATGTCCGCCTCGGTGAGGGTCGCGCCCATGCCGGCCGAGCCGTCCCACAGTCCCCACGCCAGCGAAGTGGCGGGCAGGCCGTGGGCGGAGCGGTGCTGGGCGAGCCCGTCCAGGAAGGTGTTGGCCGCCGCGTAGTTGGCCTGGCCCGCGGTGCCGGTGAGACCGGACACCGAGGAGAACAGCACGAAGGCCGTCAGGTCCATCTCGCGGGTCAGCTCGTGCAGGTGCCGTGCGGCGTCCGCCTTCGGCCGCAGTACGGCGTCCAGCTGTGCCTCCGTCAGCGACTGCACGGTCGCGTCGTCCAGAACGCCGGCGGCGTGCACCACCGCGGTGAGCGGGTGCGCTGCGGGGACCGAGGCGATGAGATCCGCTACGGCGTCCCGGTCGCCGACGTCGGCTGCGGCCACCGTCACCTGCGCGCCGAGCCCTTCGAGTTCCGCGCTCAGCTCGGCGGCGCCGGGTGCGCCGAGGCCCCGGCGGCCGGCCAGCAGCAGGTGGCGTACCCCGTGCTCGGCCACCAGATGGCGGGCGAACAACGCGCCGAGACCGCCCGTGCCACCGGTGATGAGGACAGTGCCGTCGGTGTCGAGGCGGCGCTCGGGCGCCCCGCCGACGTGCGCGGCGCGGGCGAGCCGGGGCACGAGCAGCCGGCCGTCGCGCACGGCGATCTGCGGTTCGTCGACGGCTGTCGCGGCGGACAGCAGGGCCCCGGCCACGGCGTCCTCCGCGCCGCCGAAGTCGGCGTCGTCGACGTCGATCAGCAGCATCCGGTCCGGGTGCTCGGACTGGGCCGAGCGGACCAGCCCCCAGACCGACGAGCCGGCGAGGTCCACGTCGTCGCCGGCGCGCGCCGCGACGGCCCGCCGCGTCACCACGGCCAGCCGGGAACCGGCGAACCGCTCCTCGGCCAGCCACTCGCGCACCAGGCGCAGCACCCGCCGGGCGGCCGGCGCCGGGGCACCCTCGCCGTCCGTGTCGCCCGGCACCCGCACGACCACGACGTCGTCCGCCGGTACGGAGTCGAACGAGTCATGAGCCTCGGACCAGGTCGGGACGGCGCCCGCCGCGGCCGGCGGCAGCTCCGTCCACTCCACGGTGAACAGCGAGCCCTCGGCCTCGCCCGTCGTCGCCGCCGCGAGGCGGTCCTTGGGCACCGGGCGCAAGGCCAGTTCCAGGGCGGCCACGGGAGAGCCGGTCGGGTCGGCGACGGTGATGGCGGCCCGACCGGAACCGGTGGGTGAGATGCGCGCGCGGACCTCCGAGGCGCCCACGGCGTGCAGGGCGACGGCGTTCCAGCTGAACGGCAGCCGGATGTCCGCCGGATCGCTGTCGGCGCCCGCGTCCAGGACCAGCGGGTGCAGCACGGCGTCGAGCAGCGCGGGATGCAGCCGGAAGGTGTCCGCGGACTCGGCCTGCGTCTCGGGCAGGCGCACCTCCGCGAAGACCTCGTCACCGCGGCGCCAGACGCCGCGAAGGCCCTGGAACGCGGGACCGTACGTGTATCCCAGAGCGGCCAGCCGGTCGTGGACGCCGTCCAGGACGTCCTCCTCGGCACCGGCCGGGGGCCACACGGCGAGATCGTCGTCCACGGGCGGCACGGCGGCCGCGGGGGCCAGGACGCCCGTGGCGTGCCGGGTCCACGCCGGGGCGTGGTCGTCGCCGTCCGGGCGGGCGTGCAGGGTGAACTGCCGGTGTCCGTCCGCGTCCGGGGCGCCCACCGCCACCTGCACGCGGACGGCGTCCCGCTCCGGCAGCGGCAGCGGCGCCTCCATCATCAGCTCCGCCACCTGCGGGACGCCGACGTACTCGCCCGCCGCGACCGCGAGTTCGAGGAACAGCGTGCCCGGCGCGATGACCGTACCGGCGATGGTGTGGTCGGCCAGCCACGGCTGCCCGGAGCGCGAGATACGGCTGGTGAACAGCGCGTCCGCCCGCTCGGCGAACTCCACCGCCGTGCTCAGCAGCGGATGCCCGGCGGGGTCGAGGCCGAGGCTGCGGGCGTCGGTGCGCGGGGCGGCGTTGAGCCACAGGTGGGTGTGCTGGAAGGCGTAGACCGGCAGGTCGGTGCGGCGGGCGCCAGGGAAGAAGGACGCGACGTCGAGAGGAGCGCCCTGCGCGTACGCTGCGGCCACTCCGGCGGCGAAGGTCTGCGCCTCGGGGTGCCCGGCGCGCAGCAACGGCACGGCGGTGACCGACGGTTCGTCCTCCAGGGTGCGTCGGGCGAGGGCGGTGAGTACGGCGTCGGGGCCGATCTCGATGAGGACGCCGGCGCCCTGCTCTGTGAGTCGTTGGAGGGCGTCGGTGAAGCGGACGGTGCCGCGGATCTGTTGGGTCCAGTAGTGGGGTGAGGTGAGTTGTTCGGTGGTGGCGGGTTGGCCGGTGAGGGTGGAGATGAGGGGGATGCGGGGTGGGTGGTAGGTGACCGTGGCCGCGGTCTCCTGGAAGGCGTCGAGGATGCTGTCCATGTGGGAGGAGTGGAAGGCGTGGGAGACGGTGAGGCGGTGAGTGCGGCGGCCTGCCGTCTTCCACTGCTGGGCGATCTCTTCGACTTGGTCGGTGTCGCCGGAGATGACGACTGAGGTGGTGGCGTTGATGGCGGCGATGGACACGGACGTCTCGTGTCCGGCGAGGGAGGCGGTGATCTCGTCCTCGGTGCCTTCGATGGCGATCATGGCGCCGCCGGAGGGCGCGGACTGCATGAGCCGCCCGCGGGCCGCGACCAGCTTCGCTGCGTCTTCGAGGGAGAAGACCCCGGCGATGTGGGCGGCCGCCAGCTCGCCGATCGAGTGACCCGCGAGCAGGTCGGGCCGCGTGCCGTGGTGCGCCAGCAGGTGGGAGAGGGCCACCTCGACTGCGAACAGGGCGGGTTGGGTGTACTGGGTCCGGTCGATCAGTGCGGCGTCGGCTTCGTCCGCGAACAGGACGTCGCGCAGGGGCACGTCGAGCAGTCCGTCGAAGGCCGTGAAGACCTCGTCGAGGGCGTCGGCGAACACGGGGTGGGATGCGTACAGTTCGCGGCCCATGCCGATGCGCTGGGCGCCCTGGCCGGTGAACAGGAACGCGGTACGGCGTCCTGTCGCCGCCTCGCCGGTGATCACGTGCGCCGAGTCGGTCCCCTCGGCAAGGGCGTTCAGGCCCTGGATCAGGTCCTCGGTGCCGGAAGCGAGAACGACGGCGCGGTGCTCGAAGGCGGCGCGGGTCGTCGCCAGCGAGAAACCCAGGTCCGCGGGTGCGGCCTCGGTGTTCGTCGCGTACCCGGCAAGCCGCGCGGCCTGCGCGCGGAGCGCGCCCCGGTCGCGGGCCGAGAGCACGAATGGCGCGGCGCCGGCCGGAATGACTCCGTCCGGACCGGATGAGGCGTCGGTGGGCGCGGCCGCGGCCTGCGGGGCCTCCTCGACTATGACGTGGGCGTTGGTGCCGCTGATGCCGAAGGAGGAGACGCCCGCCCGGCGTGGCCGTCCCTCGGTCTCGGGCCAGTCGCGGGCCTCGGTCAGCAGCGCGACGGTGCCCTCGGACCAGTCGACATGGCTGCTCGGCCGGTCCGCGTGCAGCGTCCTGGGCAGCACACCGTGCCGCATCGCCTGGACCATCTTGATGATGCCGCCGACACCGGCCGCCGCCTGCGCGTGACCGATGTTGGACTTCAGCGAACCGAGGTGCAGGGGACGGTCGGCGTCGCGTCCCGAGCCGTAGGCGGCCTGGAGGGCCTCCGCCTCGATGGGGTCACCGAGGCGGGTGCCGGTGCCGTGTGCCTCGACGGCGTCCACGTCCGCCGCGCTCAGCCCGGAGTCGGCCAGCGCCTGCCGGATGACGCGCTGCTGCGACGGGCCGTTGGGCGCCGTCAGGCCGTTGCTGGCGCCGTCCTGGTTGACGGCGGAGCCGCGGATCACACCGAGGACCTGATGCCCGCCCCGCAATGCGTCGGACAGCCGCTCCACCAGGAGCAGGCCGACGCCCTCGGCCCAGCCGGTGCCGTCCGCGTCGTCGGAGAACGGCTTGCAGCGGCCGTCGGGTGCCAGACCGCGCTGGCGGGAGAACTCGACGAACATGCCCGGCGAGGACATGACGGTCACGCCGCCCGCGAGCGCGAGGTCGGTCTCGCCCGCACGCAGGGAGCGGACGGCCTGGTGCAGGGCTACCAGCGACGAGGAGCAGGCCGTGTCGACCGTGATGGCCGGGCCCACCAGACCGAGCTGGTAGGCGATCCGGCCGGACATCACGCTCGCGGTGGTGCCGGTCAGCACGCTGCCCTGGACCGCCTCGGGGGCGTCGTCCATGCGCGGCCCGTACTCCAGGCCGGTCGCGCCGACAAAGACACCGGTGCGGGTGCCGCGCAGCCGGGTGGGGTCGATGCCCGCGCGCTCGACGCTCTCCCATGCGGTCTCCAGGAGCAGGCGCTGCTGCGGGTCCATCGCCAGGGCCTCGCGGGGCGAGATCCCGAAGAACGCGGCGTCGAACCCGCCCGCGTCGTACAGGAATCCGCCGTGGCGCACCGCGCTGTGGCCGGGCCGGTCGGGATCGGGGTCGTACAGGTCCTGCGGCCAGCCGCGGTCCGACGGGAACTCGCCGATGGCGTCCTCGCCCGCGGCGACCAGGCGCCACAGGTCCTCCGGCGAGCTCACCCCGCCCGGGAACCGGCAGGCCATACCGACGATGGCGATGGCCTCGCCCTCGGCGAACGGGGCGGCCGCCACCTCGAACTGGGCGGTCGCGCCGAGCAGTTCGGACTTGAGGAACCCGGCGAGTTCGCGCGGGCTCGGGTGGTCGAAGAGCAGGCCCGCGGGGAGCTTCAGGCCGGTGGCCCGGGCGAGCGCGGCGCGCAGTTCGGTGGCCATCAGGGAGCTGAAGCCCAGCTCCCGGAACGGGGTGTGCTCAGGCACCCGCCGTCCCGGCTCGTACTCCAGGACCGCCGCGACATGGGCGTGGAGCAAGTCGTCGACGGCGCTTTCGCGTTCCGCCTCGCCGAGCGCGGCCAAGCGGCGGCCCAGCTCACCGCGCGGGGTCACCGTGGCGTCGGGCGCGGCCTCGGCGGCGGGCCCCGGCAGCGGCACGGCCGCCCTGCGCGCGGCGTCCAGCCAGAAGCGGGTGCGCTGGAAGGCGTACGTGGGCAGCTCGACGTGGCGCGCGGGCCGGTCGCCGTACAGCGCCGTCCAGTCGATCTCGGCGCCGCGGGCGAACGCGGTGGCCAGCGCGGTCAGCGCGGTCTGCGCCTCGGACCGGCCGGCGCGCAGCAGCGGTACGGCGGCGACCGCCTCGGCGTCCACGACGCATTCCTCGGTCAGCGCGGACAGCACACCCTCGGGGCCCAGCTCCAGGAAGGTGCTCACGCCGGCGCTTTCCAGGGCGCGGACGGCGTCCAGGAAACGCACCGGGCGGCGGACCTGCTCCACCCAGTAGTCGGGCGAGGAGAACTGACCGGCGGTGACGGGCTCGCCGGTGACGGTGGACACCACCGTGAGCACCGGCTCGGCGTAGTCGAGGGAGGCCGCGACCGCGCGGAACTCCTCCAGCATCGCGTCCATGTGCGGGGAGTGGAAGGCGTGCGAGACGGTCAGGCGCTTCGTCCGGTGCCCGGCGGCCCGCAGCGCGTCCGCGACCTCGGTGGCCGCGTCCGCGTCACCCGACAGCACCAGGGCGTTCGCCCCGTTGACCGCGGCGACGGCGAGCACGTCCTCGCGCCCCACGAGCAGCGGCAGCACCTCCGCCTCGGTGGCCTGTACGGCGATCATCGCGCCGCCGGTGGGCAGCGCCTGCATCAGCCGGGCGCGGGCGGCGACCAGCTTCGCGGCGTCGGCGAGGGAGAGCACACCCGCGACGTGGGCGGCGGCCAGCTCGCCTATGGAGTGGCCGGCGAGCCGGTCGGGACGCAGCCCCCAGCTCTGCAGGAGACGGAACAGGGCGACCTCGACCGCGAACAGCGCCGGCTGGGTGGCGCCCGTCTGGTGCAGCGCCTCGTCGTCCGCGACGATCTCGGCGAGCGGGCGCCCGAGCAGCGGGTCGAGATGGTCGGCGACCTCGTCGAAGGCGGCGGCGTAGGCGGGGAAGGTGTCGTACAACTCCTGGCCCATGCCGGTGCGCTGGGCGCCCTGACCGGTGAAGAGGAACGCCGGACCGCCCGGCCGTACTGTGCCGGAGACGACGGAGGCGGCGGGGAGCCCGTCGGCGACCGCGTCCAGACCGGCGAGCAGCGCCTCGCGGTCGTCCGCGACGACGACCGCCCGGTGGCCCAGGAAGGACCGCGTGGTGGCGAGCGCCCGTCCGACGTCCTGAGCCGGCCGCCCGGGGTGGTCCGCGAGGAAGGAGCGCAGCGTGGCGGCCTGGGCGCGCAGGGCGTCCTCGTCGTGGCCGGTGACGACCCACGGCGTCAGGGCGGGAGCCTGCGCGGGCGTCCCGTCGGTGGGTGCCGCCGGTGCTTCGCCGAGCACGACGTGGGCGTTGGTGCCGCCCATGCCGAAGGAACTGACGCCCGCGACCAGACGGCGGTCCTCGTCGGGCCACCCCGTCAGCTCACGCTGTACGGCCAGGCCCAGCGCGTCCAGGTCGATCCGCGGGTTCGGCGTCTCGAAGTTCAGGCTGGCCGGGAGCTGCCGGTGGTGCAGGCTCAGCAGCGTCTTGATGAGACCGGCGATGCCCGCGGCGCCTTCGAGGTGGCCGATGTTGGTCTTCACCGAGCCGACGTTCAGCGGGCCCCGGTCCGCGCGTCCGGTGCCGAGCGCGGCGCCGAGCGCGGCGGCCTCCAGCGGGTCGCCGACCGGCGTGCCGGTGCCGTGCAGTTCGACGTACTGCACCTCGTCCGGGGTGACCGCGGCGCGCTCGTACGCCTCGCGCAGCACGGCCTCCTGCGCCTGCGCGCTGGGCACGGTGAGCCCGTCCGTGGCGCCGTCGTTGTTGACTGCGCTGGAGAGGATGACGCCGTAGACGCGGTCCCCGTCGGCCTGCGCCCGGCTCAGTGGCTTCAGGAAGACCGCGCCGCCGCCCTCGCCGGGCACGAACCCGTTGGCCCGGGCGTCGAAGGTGTAGGTGGTCCCGTCGGGCGACAGCGCTCCGAAGCGGGACTCGGTGACGACGTTCTCGGCGAGCAGGTTCAGATTGACGCCGGCGACGAGGGCGCTGTCCGACTCACCGGCGCGCATGCTCTCGCAGGCCAGGTGGACGGCGACCAGGGAGGAGGACTGGGCGGAGTCCACGATCATGCTCGGGCCGTGCAGACCCAGGTGGTACGAGACGCGGCCCGCGATCACACCCCGGTTGACGCCCGTCATGGTGTGCTGCGTGACGGCCTCGGCACCGTGCTGGTACAGCAGGCTGGTGTAGTCGTCGCGCAGGGTGCCGACGATGACGGCGGTCCTGCTGCCGCGCAGGGTGGCCGGGACGACCCCGGCGTCCTCCAGCGCCTCCCAGGTCAGCTCCAGCACCAACCGCTGCTGCGGGTCCATCGCCACCGCCTCGCGCGGGGAGATGCCGAAGAACGGGGCGTCGAAGTCGGCGACGGCCTCCAGGAACCCGCCCCGGCCGGCGCCGAGTGAGCCGCCGTCCGGACCCCAACGTCCCTCCGGCACAGCGGTGATCGCGCTCTGGCCACGCGTGAGCATGTCCCAGAACGCGGCCGGACCGCCGGCCCCGGGGAGTCGGCACGACATGCCCACGACGGCGATCGGCTCGGCCCGGCTGCCGCTCGCACCGCGCCGCCCGGCGGTTTCTCCATGGATGTCGTGCTCGCTCGTCGTCACTTTCAGCTGCCCTTTCCCTGCTGCGTGGCGCATTGGTCAAAGACTTCGGTCCACGTATTCGGAGCCCGGACGGCTCTGCTGGACCCCTGTTCGACTCTAAGGAGGGCGGGTTTGCGAACACCCAACGCGTGATCACGGCACGGTAATCAGAGCGCTCTCATCGCAATGCCGGACGGGGTATTACTCCGCGATGAGTCGCCGGTTTCCGGCGTACGGATAGCTTTTCCGCGGTAGTTCACACGTACCGGAGGAGAGAAGAATGCCGAACGCTGCGGCCGTCGCACTTCCCAAGGAGCTCGAGGAGCACCTTGAAAGCTATGTTGCGGCCTTCAACTCGGGTGACGCGGGAAGCGTCGACTCCCACTACACGGACGCGGGCATCATCGTGTGGGAGAAGGGGAACCCGGTGAGCGGCAAGGAACGCGGGGCCGCCATCAAGGAGTTCCTCGACCTCACGCAGCCGCGCATCGAGACCGACGTCCGCGAGGCCTACGTCACCGGGGACACGGCCCTGCTGGTCGTGGACTGGACGATGGAGGTCAACGCGGAGGACGGCTCGGGCCGCGAGAACCTGCGAGGCATAGGCCTGGACGTGCTGCGCAAGCAGGCGAACGGCACGTGGCTGTACGCCATCGACGACCCCTTCGGCGAGGAGCCCCGCGACTGACCCGAGGGACGACCGCACGAGCCGGCCCACACCGGCACGGATGCCTCAGAGAGCCGTATGACCCGGAGTGCCCCGGGTCATACGGCTCTCTGCGTCAGGGGCACCCGGCGAACCCACCAGCCAACCCACGTCACCCCACCGACGAGGCCGGGCCACCCCCATTCGCGGGGGCGGCCCGGCCTCGTGGCGGCATTGGTTCGCCGCCGGTTACCGCGTGAGGACTCAGGCGGTGAGGTCGGCGACCGGGCGGTCGACCGCCATCATCCACTTGCCGTCCTCGAGACGCCGGATGACGTCCGTGCAGGTGCCCTTTATCTGGACCAGTTCGCCGTCCTCGCCGGGCAGACCCAGTTCGAAGTCCACGACGATCAGCGTGACGTCGTCGGCGGTGTAGGAGTGCTTGACGACGGACTTCAGGGTCGGGCCCTGCGCCAGCAGGTCGATGATGCCCTTGGTGCGGGCCTCACCGGTCAGCGGGCCGCCCGTCAGGTTGGAGATGGCGTCGGCGCGGTACAGGTTGTCGAAGGCGGCACCGTTGCCCGAGTTGAAGATCTTCAGGAAGACCTCGTTCTGGATTTCCGGGTCGTCGGTGAGTTCGAGGCTGAACAGGTCGACGTCGGTCGTCGAGGTGGTCATGGACTGCTCCTTCATTCTGGGTCGTCATGGACGACTGGTCTGGTGCGTCCGCGCGCCGACCGGGCGCGCGGAGTCTTCATGCGGCGCGTGGCACGCTGCCGAACTTCCCGTCGAAGAACGTCAGAGCCTGTTCGCCGTCGCCTCGCCGGCAGTCCAGCACCCTCCCGACGAAGATCGTGTGGTCGCCGGAGACATGCGCGTCGATCACATCGCACTCCAGCCAGGCGAGCGCGTCGGCCAGAAGCGGGGCGCCCGTGTGCGCGCCCGGCGTCCACTTGACGTCCTCGAACTGCGCGAGGCCGAGAGTGCGCTTCTTGTCCGCGAAATGACGGGCGAGCGGTTCTTGTCCGGCGCCCAGGATGTTCACGCCGAAATGCCCGCCCCCCGTCAATTCCTCGAACATGACCGCACTGTGAGCAATGCACACAAGGACGGTCGGCGGGGTGAGCGACACGGAACTGAAGGCGTTGGCGGTCATGGCGTGTATGTGCTCGCCACCTACCGTGAGCACGGTGACGCCGGTGGCGAACTGCGACATCACATCCCGCAGCGAAGCGGCTTCGACAGACGTGCGCAGCCCCGTCCGCGAGACTGTGGGATCAAGCTCTGCGGATGCAGGAGTCATTTCCCCTCTTTGGATTCGGGTTCGCTGGCCCCTACGCAACGAAGGGCTGGACAGAGAAGCTATCCGTTCAGCGCATTCCCGCGTTCAATCGCCAAGTAATCGAGGGTTCGTACGGTGCGAAATGCCCCGATGACCACGCCGTGACCACGCACTGGTGCGGGTTCGGCATGTTGGCTCCATGACCGATGTATCGCATCCCCACGCTGAAGAAACGCAGTTGGCCGAGCCGCACCTGGGTGCCGTACTGGCCTCCGCCGGCCTTGACGCGGAATATGTGCGGGCCGAGGGAAACTTGCTCTATCAGCGAGCCGAGGACGGCGGTGAGATCCCCGTCCTGGACTACGCGGGCGGATACGGCTCACTCCTCCTGGGCCACCACCACCCGACGCTCGTCGCGCACGCGAAGGAACTGCTCGACGCCGGTGTTCCGGTCCACTCGCAGTTCTCGCTGCACCCGGAGGCGGCCCGCCTGGCGCTCGCCCTGAGCCGGATCGTGCGGCGGGAGAGCGGCTACGACGAGCCGTACTTCGCCATCTTCGCCAACACCGGCGCCGAGGCCAACGAGGCCGCCCTCAAGCACGCCGAGATGGACCGCGTCATCCGGCTCGGCGCGCTGCTGGCCACCATCGACGACGGCATCACCGCGGTGCGCGAGGCCGTGCGGGACGGCTCGGCGACCATACCCGCCGAGGTCTTCGAGCGCGCCGGTCTTGAGGCCCGCGACTCCGGCGTGACCGCGCTGAACGAGCTCACCCATCACCTGGTCACCCGCAACGCGACCCAGGCCGGGCGCCCGCCGGTGCTCCTGACCCCCGAGGGCTCCTTCCACGGCAAGCTGGTCGGCACGGTCCAGCTCACGCACAACGAGGGCTACCGCAACCCGTTCAAGGCGCTGGCCGCGCAGGCCCGGTTCGTGCCGCTCGGCCAACCCGGCATGCTGCGGAAGATCGCCGACGAGGAGCGCGCCACGCTGTTCGGTCTCGAGGTGGCCGACGGCCTGGTCCGGCTGACCGAGCACGAGGCGCCCCTCATCTGTGCGTTCATCCTGGAGCCGATTCAGGGCGAGGGCGGTATCCGTGAGGTGCCGCGGGAGTTCGTCCAGGAGGTCCACGAGGTCTGTGCGGAGGTCGGCGCGCCGGTCATCGTGGACGAGATCCAGAGTGGAATGGGCCGTACCGGTGACTTCCTGGCCGGCACCCGCCTCGGGCTGCGCGGTGACTACTACACCCTCGCCAAGAGCCTGGGCGGCGGCCTCGCCAAGATCTCGGTGCTGCTGGTCCGTGGCTCGCGCTACCAGGGCCAGTTCGAGCTGATCCACAGCTCGACCTTCGCCAAGGACGGCTTCTCCAACCGCATTGCCCTGAAGGTCCTGGAGCTCCTGGAGGCGGACGGCGGCGCCGCGTACCGCAAGGCCGCCGAGCTGGGCGACCGGCTGCTGGCGATGCTGAGCTCGGTGCGCGACGACTACCCCGACGTCGTCAAGGACGTCCGCGGCCGGGGCCTGTTCCTCGGGCTGGAGTTCCACGACCAGTCCGCCGCGCCGGCCGCCCCGGTCGCCGAGGCCGCCCGGTCCGGTCTGTTCGGCTACCTGGTCGCGGGACACCTGCTGCGGGGCCACCGGCTCCGCACCTTCCCCACCGCGAGCGCGCCCAACACGCTGCGCTTCGAGCCGTCCATCCTGCTCACGGACGACGAGATCACCTGGCTGGAGACGGCCCTGCGGGACACCTGCGACATCATCCAGGGCGGCTATCGGCGGCCGCTGGAGCTGCCCGGCGCGTAGCACGCGAGCGCGAACAGGCCGGTGCCCGGGACGGGGAAGCCCGTCCCGGACACCGGCCTACGCGCACATCCGGCGGACCTGGGCGGATCCTTCGCCCGCCGTGCCCGCCCGTTCTCCGACCGCCGTTCTCCGAGACAGGCGTCCGCCGTGACGGACAGCGCGGTGCACGGGCGGGCACCCCTCAGTCCCCACCCGTGCACCCTGCCGCCGGACCGGCCCAGTACGGGGGGACGGGCCCGCCCGGCGGACAGCCGCCCGGGTGGGTGTGCGGTCGCACCCGGGCGGCCCGGTGGTGATGCCGGCGCTCAGCCCTGCTTGAAGGCCTCGACCAGGCTGGCCAGGCTGTGGGTGCCGTGGCCCTGCGCGACGCGACGCTCGATCAGCGCCTGGATCGACGCGGAGAAGTCGCTGTTGATACCCAGCTGCTTGCTCGTGGCGACCAGGTGCTCGATCGCGGCCTTGTTGACGGCGAGGCTGGAGACCTCGGTCTCGAAGCTGCTGGAGTCGATCTCCTGGGCGCTCGGCGGGATCGCCGGGGTGATGACGTGCTCGATCCAGGTCAGCGCGAACGGGGTGAACGCCTCCGCCGAGACACCGGCCGAGTTGACGAGCGCCACGGCGTGGAAGTAGCCCGCGAGGCTCGACCACAGCAGCGACAGCAGACCGAGGTCGTAGACCAGCGGAACGCCGGCGTCCGTGCCCAGGTACACATTGGTCCCGGCGAGCAGCTTCAGCAGCTCCTCGTGCTCACCGAACAGCTCCTGCGAACCGGCGTAGAAGATCAGGGCCTGGGGCAGGCCGATCATCTGCGGGACGGCCATGATGGCGCCGTCCAGGTAGCGCACGCCGTTCTGCTCCGCCCAGGCGGCGAAGGCGCGGGCGTCGTCGGGGGTACCCGAGGTGAGGTTGACGACGACCTTGCCCTTGAGCTCGGTGGCCGCGCCCTCCACGAGCTCGTTCAGCACCTCGTAGGTGGAGACGCACGCCACGACGACCGGGCTGGCCGCGATGGCCTCCTTGATGTCGGGCGCGAAGACGGCCCCCTGCTCGACCAGCGCGTCCGCCTTGCCGGCGGAACGGTTCCACACCGTGGTGGCGTTGCCGTTCTTCACGAAGGCGGCGGCCAGGGCGGCGCCCATCATGCCCAGACCGAGGACGGTCACCGGACCCTGGTTCGTGTTCGACATGTGACTTGCTCCTTATGGTTGTTCGTTGAATCAGCGCCCCCGCGGGGACGGCGTCTTAAAGGAAGAGGCTGTCGGGGTCGAGGCCGAGCAACGTGCGGCCGTGCACCTCAAGACCCATGTTCGGGGCCATCAGACCGTGCCGGGCCAGGCCCTGCAGGTCCCGGTAGAAGCGCTGGAAGTGCGCCTTGCGGGACAGGGCGCCGGCGCCGCTGATGGAGTGGAGCGCCTGGAGGGCCTCCTGGGTGAGCAGGATCGCGACGCCGGCCTTGCCGCGCACCTCCGCCTTCTCGTCCCAGGTCGGCTGCTCACCGGCGTCCGCGCGCTCCTGAAGGAGCGTCAGGTAGGTGTCGGCGAGCGCCTGGGCGGCCTCGATCTTGCCGTAGGCCAGCGCTATCTGAATCTGGGTCAGCGGGTGCTGCGCCTGGTCGGTCACGTTGCTGTACGCGAGCGGCTTGCCCTTGACCGTGGCGACGATCTCCTCGTACGCGGCGCGGGCCATGCCGATGTAGGCGGCGACGGACTCCGCGACGACGTAGCTGATCAGGCTGTAGTCACGGCCCTTGGAGCCGGTGACCGCGCCGCCGCCGGACGTGCCGAGCACGGCCTGCTCAAGGGTGACCACCCGGTGGGCGGGCACGAAGAGGTCCGTGGCACTGGACGTCGAGCTGCCGGTGGCGATGGCGGCCGACACGTGCCAGTCGTCGGCGATGGTCAGCTCGTCCACCGGCACCATGGCGTAGACCTCTTCGACGGTGCCGTCGGCGTGCTCCAGCTCCGCGGCGAGCAGGTCCCAGTGGGCCCCGCGGACACCGGAGTTGAAGCGCCAGGCGCCGCCCAGAACGTAGCCGCCCTCGGCGGGGACCATCTTCGCGGTCGGCGTGAACCCGCCGGAGATCCGGACCGAGCCGTCCTTGAAGATCTCCTCCTGGGCCTGGAGCGGGTAGAGGGTGGCCATCCAGGCACTGGAGATCCAGGCCACGGCGACCCAGCCGGTCGACCCGCAGCCCCGGGAGATCTCGGTGAGGATCTCCACCTGCTCCTTCAGCGAGAGGTCCAGGCCCCCGAAGCGCTTCGGCACGGCGACCCGGAATACACCGGCCTTCTCCAGGAGTTCGATGTTCTCCTCGACGATCCAGCGTTGGTCCTCGGACGCCGGACCGTTCGCACGCAGCGTCGGAACGATTTCCCGTACGGCTTTAAGAATGTTCTCGGCTTCGGTCGACCTGACGGCCATTCCAGCTCCTCGGTCAGTTCGGCATGAGTGAAAGGCATGGGGCGCAGGCCGACGATGTGTCATGTGGAAACGCATCGAACCATGGACACGGAACCCGGTTCAATTTCGCCACCCATTGCCATTTCGGGACTCGGAAAAGCTAGCCGACCACCGGCCACCTGCCAGCCACCATCGAGTAATCGCTTCCGGCCATCCACAGCCATGCACGGCAGGTTACCGAATATGCGGCCCAGGTTACCGGGAGGCGGTCTTCGGACGCCCACTGCCGGTTCACCGGAAGGTAATCGAGCTGTCTCGGCACGGTTTTGCGAGCTGAAACGGACGATTATCGGCCAGTGGGAGAAACCGCATCGTTTTCGGCCATGCCGCCATTAGGGTCGACCCGCATTCAGTTGTCCACGGCAGCACCTCATTCCTGGACGACCGGCAACTTCATGCACAAGGGGAGTGGAATGAAAGAGACATTCGTCGGAAGGGCGCATGCCTCGCGCCGCGCGATACTCAAGGCCGGAGCCGCCGCAGGTCTGGTGGGGGCAGCCGGAGTCGCCTCGGCCGGAACCGCGTTCGCGGAGGCGGGCCCGCGGAGCTACGACGTGATCGTCATCGGCGGTGGCTTCGCCGGTGTGACGGCCGCACGTGAGCTGAAGAAGAAGGGCAAGCGCGCCCTGATCCTGGAGGCCCGCAACCGCGTCGGCGGCCGGGCCTGGTCCAGCACCTTCTCGGGGGTGCCGGTCGAGTTCGGCGCCACCTGGATCCACCCCAGCCAGACCCTGATCTGGGGCGAGGTCCAGCGGCTGGGCATCGCCCGGGTCGACGACCCGAACCCCGAGTACACGGTGTTCGCCACCGAGTCCGGCGGCTACGCCCGGCAGGACCTGGCCTTCCTGGAGCACCAGGACGCCCTGCTGCGCAGGTTCGTCGAGGGCGCGGAGCAGTACATGCCGCGCGCCTACGACCCGTTCAACCGCGCGGACCTGCTGGCCGACGTCGACAAGCTGACCCTCGGCGACCGGGCGCGCCAGCTGCGCCTGACGACGCTGGAGCAGAACTGGGTGAGCGCCACCACCGGCGCCTACGGCGGCGGGTTCGAGCGCGGCTCGCTCACCCAGCTCGCCCGCTGGTGGGCACTGTGCGGCTACAACACCGAGACCTTCCACGGCATCAACGTCACCCGCCCCGTCGGCGGCTTGAGCGGTGTCATCACCAAGCTGCTCGCCGAGTCCGGCGTCCCGATCGTGTACAACGCGCCCGTCACGAAGGTCGCCGACAACGGCTCCCGCGTGCAGGTGACCGCCGGCGGCCAGGTGTACGACGCCGGGTCCGTGGTCGTGGCCGTGCCGGTCAACGTCTGGAACTCCATCAACTTCACCGCGGGCCTGCCGGCCGAGTTCGGGCGGCTGAGCACCGAGACCGTCGGGGTGCCGACGGCCAAGAAGATCCTCATCCAGGTCCAGGGCGACATCGGGCGCCCGCTGGTGAACGGCAAGAGCGGCGCGCCGCTCGACCTGGTCCTGGCGAACACCGACAAGTCGAGCCAGGGCACGGTGCTGGTCGCCTTCAGCGTCAACCCGAACCTGGACGCCAACAACCTGTCCCAGGTCCAGAGCGCCATCAGCGAGGTGCTCCCGGGCACCAAGGTGCTCTCCGTCAAGGGCCACGACTGGGGCAAGGACCCCTACGCCAAGGGCGCCTGGACCTTCATGCGGCCGGGCCAGCTTCTGCGGTCCCTGCGCGCGGTGCGCCAGCCGCACGGGCGCCTCGTCTTCGCGGGCAGCGACATCGCCACGGGATGGGCCGGTTACGTGGACGGCGCCATCGAGTCGGGCACCCAGGCCGCCGCTGTCGCCGCGGGCCTGAGCGGCTACGCGGCCGTCGCGTAAATCCGGTTCCCTGCAAGCCCTTTCCACCGCCCGCCGTCTGCAAGGCTCAGCCTTTGCCTGACGGCGGGCGCGGTCGTTTCCGCCCCGGTTGCGTTTCCTGGAATTCCGGCACCGTCACCAGCGTCGTTCTCTGGAGTTTCCGCGCCGGTTCATTCTTCTTTCTCTTATTCCAGGAACCGGTACGACTCAGGGAACAGAATGTACGTGCTCTGTAATGATTTCGCCCTAGCCGTCGGGAGCCTGGGTCGCCGATCATGGGAGGGTCGACGATTTCCCGCACGGCGTGATCAAGTATCGACACCCGTGCTCGGATGTTGCGGCTTTGGTCCGATATCATCCCGTTTTACCTGATGTGGGTGCAGTGACACGCGGCCTCACGGAGCGCGGCTCGGCCGGCGGTCCGGGCTGGTAGAACTGTCCCCGCCGCCTCGGACGTGCCTTGGGTCGTCCGGTATCCGGTTGAACGATGTGTTAATTCGGCATGGAAAGCGTTGCGGTATCGACGTAAACCGTTAGTAGCATTGGTTACGCTAATGACGTAGGGGGGGAACGTGCTCTGCGTCACACATCGAGCACTGCGGGGAACTATGTGGTTCAGGGTGTTGGGTCCACTAGAGGTTGTCACGGGCGAACGTGTCATCCCTCTGGGCGGAAGTAAACAGCGCGCGACACTTGGATACCTGCTTCTTCATCCCAATCAAACGATTCCCACCAGCAAACTCTTAGAGGCATTGTGGAGCGTCGAAGAGGCGCCGATGACCGCCCGCAAGATCCTGCAGAACGCGATCTGGGGCCTGCGGCGTGCTCTGCTTCCGAACCAGGACGAGTCCACTCCGGTGGCGCTGCGCACCCAGTCCCCGGGCTACTCGCTCGACGTCCCACCCGAACACATCGACCTTCATCTCTTCCACCGCTGGGTGAAGGAGGGGCGCTCCCGGCTGGAGGCCGGAGAGCCCGACGAGGCGGGGCGGCTGCTGAACGACGCCCTTGAACTGTGGCGCGGTCCGGCCCTTCTGGATGTGACCGAAGCCGGCCTGTCCTGGCCGGAGTTGTCCACCCTGGAGAGCACAAGGCTGGACGTCCTGGAGGACTTCTTCGAAGCCCAGCTGGCCTGCGGACGCCATCAGGCCGTGCTCGGTGACCTGGAATCGATGGTGGAGAACGAGCCGCTGCGCGAACGCGCCTGCGGCCAGCTCATGCGCGCGCTGTACCGATGCGGGCGCCAATCGGACGCCCTCGGTGTCTTCAGCCGCCTGCGCAACCTGCTGGTCGAGGACTTCGGCCTCGAACCGAGCCGGGAACTCCAGCAGCTCCAGCAGGCGATCCTCAACCACGACCCCGACCTCGCGCTGGTACTCGGCGGGGACCACCCCCGTTCGAGGCCTGTGGCCTCCCTCGCGGCGGAGGAGACCCCCGCCCGGCCGCGCGCCGAGGAGCACGTCCAGGCAGGCGGGTTCCCGGCCCTGACCCAGCCTCAGGCCCAGGGGGCGTGGCCCACCCCGCAGCGCGCCGCCACGGCGCCCCTGCGCGCGGTCGCCGCGGCGGCGCCCCTCCTCGCGTCGGCCCCGAAGGTCCTGTCCGCCGTCTACGCCACGACCCGGACCGCCGAGGCCCTGGCGCTCTCTCCCGGAGCCGGTCCGCTGCAGACAGCGATGCCTGCGAACCCGGGCCCGGCCCGCCCCGCCGCGGTGACCGCCACCGGCTCCACCGCCTCGTCCGCGGTGCGCCGTCGCGCCAGCATCCTGGCCGTGCGCGCCGAACCCGACCCCGCCCCGGAGGACTGCGCCGAGCTCGACACCTGGACGGACCGCATGAGCGGTCTCGTCCAACGGGAGATCGAGCAGCACGGCGGAGTGGTCATCTCCTCGCTGGGCGACGCCACCGTCGCCCTGTTCGCCGCAGAGGAGGACGACGAGGAGTATTCCCTGGGCGCGGTCCTGGCCGCCTACGGGCTGCGCGCAGTCCTGACCGCGCCGCCGCGGGCATCCGGCGACGGCGCCGCCGCGGGCGTGCGCACGAAGCTGCGGGTGTCCGTCGCCACCGGCGAGGTCCTCGTCAGCCAGTCCCTCGGCGCGAGTTCACCGCCCAAGGTCTTCGGCGCGAGGGTGATGAACGAGTCCGGGGCCCTGCTCGACCTGGCCCCCTCCGACCGGGTCCAGGTGTGCGACCGTACCCGCGAGGAGACCCAGGGGCACTTTTCTTACGCTGAGATCCCGGGCGCTCCCGGCCCTCCCGGCACCCCCGCACGCTGGCAGCTGCTGGGCCGGGTCGAGCCTGCCCGGGGCGACGCGGGAGGGGAAGAAGAGGACAACTCCCACCTCCGCGAACTGGACCTGCTCCAGGGCGCGATGACCCACAGCAGCCGCTGGTCGCAGCCGCACCTGATCACCGTGCTCGGAAACGTCGAGGAGCGCCGCAGCCGGATGCTCCACGAGCTGGAGATCTTCGCCACCGAGACGCTGGACGGGGCACAGGTCCTGACCTGGAGCAGGGAGGAGGCCGCCGACTCGGGCCCCTTCGGCCTCCACCGGAGGATCATTTCCCAGTACTCCGGAGTGGTGGACTCCGATCCGCCCTGGGCCGTCCGCCGGAAGATCAGTGCCATAGTCGACCGCCTGGACGCCGCGAAGAGCTGCTCCAACTGGCTGGTCGCCCGGTGCACTTCCCTCTTCGAGACGGTCAACCGCACCACGGAGTGGCTGACCGCCCAGGAGTGGATGGACGTCTGGCGGTACTTCCTGGAGGCCGCCGCACAGGACGGACCGCTGGTCCTGATCGTGGACGACCTGCACCTCGCGGACCAGCCCGGCAAGGAACTCGTCGGTCTCCTGGCCCGGCTCCCCGACATGATCCCGCTCACCGTCATCGTCGGCGCCACCCCGGAGCTCGTGCGTCATCCCGACTGGTCCTCGGACCGGCGCCTTGCCACCATCGTGATGCTCGACCGGCCCGACGAGTCCGAACTCGCCTGCTCCACGGCGTGACATCGCACACCTGACCGCACACGTCCCCTCGGCAGCATCGTCGGCCGAGGGGACGTCCGCTGTCCACGCGACGGCGGGGGAGGGCACGGCGTCAACCGGTCGCCCGCGCGCCGTCGCCGCTTGTGGGGACGCCGCCCGGACGGAGCATCTGGCTCGCGGCCAGCTCGCGATAGAGGGCGCTGCCGGCCAGCAGCGCCTCGTGGCATCCGCCGGCGGTGGTGCGACCGTCGTGCAGCACGACGATGTGGTCGGCGTGCTGCACGGTCGACAGGCGGTGCGCGATGACCAGCAGGGCGCACTCCCGGGCGACGTCCTTCATGACGCCGATGAGCGCCGATTCATTGATCGCGTCGAGGTGGGAGGTGGGCTCGTCCAGCAGGAGCAGCGCGGGGCGCGCCAGCAACGCGCGGGCGACGGCGACACGTTGGCGTTCGCCACCGGAGAGGGTGCTGCCGTGTTCGCCGACGACGGCGGACAGACCGCCGGGCAACCGGGCGACGACCTCTTCGAGCCGGGCCAGTTCCACGACGCGCCGGATCTCCGCTTCCGTGGCGTCGGGCACGGCGTAGGCGATGTTGTCGCGCAGGGTGCCGTGGACGACGTGGGCGTTCTGGTCGACGACGGCGATGCGTTGGCGGCAGGCGTCACGGGTGAGTTCGGTGGCGGGCCGCCCGTCGAAGAGCAAGGCGCCGGCGTCCGGCTCGTAGAACCTCGCCACCAGGGCGAACACCGTACTCTTGCCGGCTCCCGACCGGCCCACCAGTGCCACGTGCTGACGGTGCGCCACGGTGAACGAAACGCCGCGCAGGACCGGCCGTTCAGGGTCGTAGCCGAAGCGGACGTCGTGCAGGGCGAGGGTGGGCTGGTCGGGCGCGGCGGGCGGCTTTGCCGGGCGCGGCGGGTGTGCGTGAACTCCGGGCACCACCTGTGCGCTCGGCTCCACCGGCAGGCCGAGCGCCTCTTCGATGCGCCGGTAGGCGCCCATTCCGCGTTGGATGAGGCCCACGGCACGGAACACGGACGACAGCGGCAGGACGAGGTACGAGGCGTACAGCAGGAAGGCGACCAGGTCGCCGAGCGAGCCGGCGTGGCCGTTGACGCGCAGACCGCCCACCACCAGGACGATGAGGAAGGAGCCCTGCACGGCGAGTTCGACAGCGGGGCTCATGACCGAGGCGAGCTTCGCGGTGCGTACCCCCGCGCCGTAGGCCGCCTCGACACGTGCGCCGATACCCGCCGCCTCGCGCTCCTCGGCACGGTGCACGCGGACCATCGGCAGGGCATCGAGGGCGCGTGCGAGGTCGGCGGCGATGGCACCGACCGAGTTCTGTATACGTTCGGAGGCGCATCGGATACCCGTGAGCAGCGAGGCGACGACGAGGGCCGCCGCGGCCACGGTGCCGGCGACCAGGAGCAGCAGCAGGGGGTCGAGCCACGCCATGAGGACGATCGCCCCGGCGGCGACAAGGCTTCCCGTCACCAGATCGACCAGGGCCTGCGACACGACCTCCCGGAGCACGGTGGTGTCGGTGGTCACCCGGGAGATGAGGTCGCCGCCTCGGCGACGGCCGTATTCCCTCATCTCCAGCCGGAGCAGCCGCCCCACCAGCCCGTGCCGGAGCTGTCGTACGACGCCTTCGCCCATCCGCTCCAGCAGGAAGCGCCCCACGGATCCCGTCGCCGCCTCCGCGACGAACAGCGCGCCGAGGAGTGCCAGCAGCGGCCAGATGACCTGCCCGCGGCCGCTCGCGTCCACGACGTGCTTGGCCACGAGCGGCTGGGCCAGTCCCAGGGCGGAGGCCACGAGGGTCAGCACGGTGGCGACGGCCACGGCACGCCGGTGCCCGGCGGTGAGCCGGTACATCGTGGCCACCGCCGCCCGGGTGGACCTGTCGCTGTCGGCGACCGCGGCTCCGCCGCCATCCGGATCGGTCGTGCCGGTCATCGGTCCGACGGTCGTGGCAGCGGGCCGACGGTCACCAGCGGGGCGAAGTAGCCCTCCGGCACACCCTCGCCGACGGGACGGCCTTTCGCCTCGATCCAGGCGTGCGCGGTGAAGGGCGGTACGACGCGTACGCCGGTGCACCAGGTCGGCCACGTCCCGCCGAGCCGGCACAGCAGCGCGGCCCCCAGGGAGCGCGGCAGGCACCCCTTCGGTCCGGCACAGCGCAGGCTGGCGGCGCACATGGCGTCGCGGGCGCCCTGGGCCTGCGAGGTGGTGGCGGGTGCGGCACCGCGCCGCAGGATGCCGAGCACGGTGCGGATGTGGCGGGGCGGCAGGAGGGCGAGGGCGACGGCGGGGAACAGGACGAGGTGGGCGGCCAGGCGTCGGGCCAGGGGAACACCGGTGGGTCGTTCCAGCGCGCTGGGTGTCGTCATGAGGCGAGCCCCGAGCTGCGCAGCTGCCCTACGAGCGTCTCGACGTCCTGCAAGGCCTGCGCCTGGTCGATGTCGAACTCCCGGACCAGGGCGGCGGCCGCCTCCGACTCCTCGCCGCCGGCGAGCAGCGTCCGCACCACCAAGGTGGCGGTCGGATTCAACTCCCAGTACTCGCCGGCGCGTTCATCCAGCAGCACCGTGCCGTAGTCGGTCTCGGCCGTGGAGACGTTGTCACCGAACCTCAGGGGCATGGAAGGGCCTTTCTGACGTGGGGACTCGGGCGGGGCCGCGGGCCATTCCCCGCAGCCACACCTCGGCGGCGATGGTGGAGTAGAGGATGGCGTCCGACAGCCCCTTGGAGGCGGGCCGCCGGGCCAGGCGACGCAACTCGGCTCCGTCCACCAGGCCCAGCGCCTCCAGCCGCGAGTCCTCCCACAGGGTCAGCAGGTCGGCGCGGTGTTCGCGCAGTCCGTTGGAGGCGTCCATGGAGGCCGCGGCCTTGTTGGTCCGCCTCAGGCAGGCATCGGGCACGATCCCGCGCATCGCGGCGCCCAGGACGGGCTTGTACCGCCAGGGCGTGACGCGCTCGCTCGGACGTACCGCGAGACACGCCTCGATGACGCGGTCGTCGAGGAAAGGAGAGGCCATGGGAAGGCCGACGCGGGCGGCCATCCGGTCCCACTGCCGGATGATGCGGGTGCACGAGCGGATCTGCTCCAGGTCGCTGTGCAGGCCGCGGTCCGGATGCAGTGGCGAGGCCGTCGCCGCGGCGTCGAGCAGGGCCCGGCGGGCCAGCCGTTCGGCCTCGGGGGTCACCCAGTCGAACAGGCGCGGGGCCATGCCCCAGCCGAGCCCCGTCGCGACGGAGGGGGGCAACGGGCCCCGCAGGTGGTCGGCGGCGTCGGCGAGCCACGTCCGGTACGGCCGGGAGTCGGAGAGCGCGCGGGCCGTGCCGGCGAGCGGCCACTGCCACAGTGCCCTGAATCCCCGCAACTGGCGCAGGGCGAACAGCGGACGGGTGCGCAGCAGTTGGTGGTAGTACGCCTCGGAGCACCAGGCCACGTGGTCTCCGCCGATGCCGGTCAGGTGCAGCCGGCTGCCGCGTGCGGCGAGGCCGGGCAGATGGTGCAGGACCCGGGAGCGGTCCATGACGCCGATGGTGGGCTCGTCGAGGAGGTCGTCGATGTCGAGCAGATCCTCGTAGACCAGCGGCGAGGCGTCGGCGTCCCAGACCATGTGCTCGACCTCTGGGAGGTGCCCGATCGCCTGCTCGGCCCAGTGCAGGTCGGTGTCCGCCGGATCGCGTCCCGGCCACGTACTCGCCACCACATGGGCGGGGGAGCGGTCGGCAAGGAAACAGACGGAGGTCGAGTCCAGGCCGCCGGACAGGTCGCAGCTCACGACGCCGCCCTGCCGGGTACGCGCGCCGACGGCCTCCTGAAGCGCCGTCCGGATCAGGGGCGCCGCTTCGGCGAGCGGCCGGGCCGGCTCCGGCGGCGTCCACCACCGGGTGTGCCGTGCGGTGCGCCCGTCCGCGGCCACGACCAGGGCGTCCTGCGGAGGAACGGCGGTGACCGCACGCCACAGGGACGTCTCGAACAGCGGATACGGGGCGGGCCACAGCAGCCTTACGGCCAGCTCCTCGACGTCGGGGTCGAGGCCCAGGGCGGTGGCGAGCGTGTCGGCACGGGTGGCGGCCACCCGTACGCCGTCGATCTCCGCGTGGAAGACCAGGCGCAGTCCGGAGGCGGTGCCCTGGACCCTGATCCGTCCGTCGAGAGCTCCGACGAGGTGGAAACTGCCGGGCAGGGTCCGGGCCAGGGCGTCGAGCTCCGCGAGATCACGCAACCGTGCTGCCCGGCGCCGCAGTTCGTCGGCGTCGACGGGACAGCAGCCGACTACGGCAAGGGCCGCGGTGCCGGCGTTCGCCGTGACGACCTCGTCGTCGTGCCAGTGGCCGACCAGCCAGGGCCCGCCCGACGCATGCGTGAGGCTCCGGCTTCCGGGGCGGGCGAAGGAGCGGGCCACGGCGGCCGCGTCCGCACGGTCGGTGAAGACCGTGAAGTGCGCGTCGCCGAGGCCCGTCCCCGCACTTTCGTGCAGTTCAGTCATGACGTCGGGTCAAGGACCGTCGGCCGTCAGTTCTTGCTCAGGATCAGCCGGTCGTTGCCGTGGCGCCCGAGGAGCCCCGTCTCCTTGCGGAACGTACCGAGCCGGACGAGCGTCGGCGCCTCATATGCCTTCTTCATGACCACTCCTCACATGCGGGTTCCTGTCGGCATTCAGCTAGCTGCAGAACGTGAGCCCATGGCAAGAGCGATTACGAAGCTCAGATAATATGCAAAATCCCATTCAATCCGGTTGTGCGCCCCCCTCCGTGGAGCGCCTGGCGACGGCCACAGGCGGCGCCGCCGGGCGTACCCCCGCTCCTGGACATGCGCCGCTTCGTCTAGGAGGACAGGGCAGGCCTAGAGCCAGTCCCGTCGCTTGAAGATCACGTACAGGCCGGCACAGATGACCCCCATCAGGCCGATCGCGAAGGGGTACCCGAACACCCAGTGCAACTCCGGCATGTGCTCGAAGTTCATCCCGTAGATCGTCCCGACCAGCGTCGGAGCGAACAGAATCGCCGCCCACGAGGAGATCCGCTTGATCTCCTCGTTCTGCTCGAACCCCGCCTCCGCGAGCGCCCGCATCTCCGCGTTCTGCTGCTGCGTGACCAGCGTCGCGTTGACCGTGAGGATCTCGGTGAGGGCCTGACGGAAGCCGTCGACGCGTTCGCTGGTGTGCGTGACATGGTCGGCCACGTCGCGCAGGTAGCGCTGGAGTTCCTCGTCCGTGCCGTACTTGGAGAAGCCCGCCATCAAGCCGTGCAGCATGCCGACCAGCGGGCGGGTGGCGCGCTGGAACTCGACCATTTCGCGGGAGAGTTCGTAGATACGACGGGAGACCTCGGGATCGCCGCGGAAGACCTCGGTCTCGATCTCGTCGATGTCGATCTGGACCCCCGCCACCACCGGCTCGTAGCCGTCGACGACCGCGTCCAGTATCGCGTAGAGCACCGCCTCCGGGCCGAGCTTGAGCAGCTCCGGCGTCTCCTCCATGCGCAGGCGCACCGCCGACAGATCGGGGGCCGCGCCATGGCGGACCGTGATCACGAAGTCGGGGCCGACGAACACGTGCAGCTCGCCGAAGTCGACCTCCTCGGGCGCGTCGAGATAGCGGGCCGCGCGCAGCACCACGAAGAGCGTCTCGCCGTAGCGCTCCAGCTTGGGCCGCTGATGGGCCTCCAGCGCGTCCTCGATGGAGAGCGGATGCAGATCGAACTCGGCGGCCAGGGACAGCAGCTCCGCCTCCGTGGGCCGGGCCAGGCCGATCCACGCCATGCCGGACGGCTGTTCGCGCAGTTCACGGAAGGTCTCGGCGAGGGTGGCGGGGGAGGACACCCGTACCCCGTCCCGGTACAGCGCCGCCTGCACGACGCTCGCCACCTCGGCCTGCTCCGGAGTCCCGGCGGGCTCGGAAGGCTCGGGGGGCGGCGGCTCCGACGGCTGCGCAGGAGTGAGGGCTCGGCGCCAGCCGGACTTCATGGCCTTCTTCGCGGCGGGGCGGGCGCGTCGCTCGGACATTGCGGCTCCCTCCCGGTCAGGACGACGGGTGCGTGATCACCGAGCAGGATATACGGGGCGAATGACATGGGCGGGGCGAGCCGGTCCAGGACCGGGGAGAGTTGCGGACAGAAGGTGTCCGCAAGCGTCGCTAGCGTGCTCGGCATGACGAAGCGGACCATGGCAGAGCCCGTCCTCAGCACCCGCGCCCTCAACCGCGCCACCCTCGACCGCCAGCTCCTGCTGCGCCGCTCGCCGATGTCCGCCCTGGCGGCCGTGGAGCATCTGCTCGGCCTCCAGGCGCAGGAGGTCAAGCCGCCGTACTACACGCTCGCCGCGCGCCTCGACGGCTTCATGCCCGAAGAGCTGTCCGGGCAGCTCGCCGACCGCTCGGCCGTACGGATGGTCACCATCCGCTCGACGATCCACCTGCACAGCGCCGACGACGCCCTCACCCTGCGCCCGCTGGTGCAGCCGGCCCGGGACCGTGAGATCAACATCTTCCGCAAGGGCCTCGTCGGCGTCGACCTGGACCGGCTCGCCGTGATCGCCCGTGAGCTCGTCGAGGCGGAGCCCCGCACCATGAAGCAGCTGCGCGAGGCGCTGAGCGCCGAGTGGCCGCAGGCCGACCCGCAGTCCCTGGCCGTCGCCGCCCGCTGCAAGCTGCCCCTCGTGCAGGTCACCCCGCGCGGACTGTGGGGCCGCGGTGCCCAGGTCGCCCTGACCACCGTCGAGCACTGGCTGGAGCGCCCCGCCGAACCGGCCGCCTCGCCCGACGCCACGGTCCTGCGCTATCTGGCCGCCTTCGGGCCGGCCTCGGTCAAGGACATGCAGACCTGGTCCGGGCTGACCCGGATGCGCGCCGTCTTCGAACGACTGCGCCCCGAGCTGCTCACTTTCCGGGACGAGAGCGGCGTCGAACTCTTCGACCTCCCGGACGCCCCCCGCCCCGACCCGGACACCCCGGCCCCGCCCCGCTTCCTGCCGGAGTTCGACAACCTGCTGCTCTCCCACGCCGACCGCACCCGGGTCATCCCGCCCCCGAACCGCGGCCGCACCTGGCACGCGAACATGCTCTACTGCCCGTTCCTCGTCGACGGCTTCCTCGCCGGCGTGTGGCGCATCATCGACGACGCCCTCGTCATCGAGCCGTTCGGCGACCTCACCAAGGCGCAGCGCGCGGAGGTCACCGAGGAGGCGGCGCGCATGCTTCAGGTCATGCACCCGCAGGAGTCGTACGACATCCGGTTCGGGACCGTCATCCCGTAGAAGTGCGGCGGGTCTCAGTCGGCGCGGCCCGTCACCGCCACCGTCACGCCGAGCCCGATCATGGTGAATCCGCCGGCTCCGCCGATCAGCGACAGCCGTCGGTCCGAGCGGGCGAACCAGGTGCGGGTGGCGGACGCGGTCAGGCCCCACAGGGTGTCCGTGACCAGGCCGATCATGATCGGGATCAGGCCCAGCACCAGCATCTGGAGGGGGACCTGGCCTGCCGACTGGTCCACGAACTGGGGGAGTACGGCGGCGAAGAACACGATCCCCTTGGGGTTGGTGACGCCGACCAGAGCGCCGTCGAGGACCGTCCGCAGGTCGCCGCGGGCCGCGGGCGCCGAGGCGGGATCGGTCGCCGTCACCCGCAGTTCCTTGCGGTGCCGGAACGCCTGGACGCCCAGGAACACGAGGTAGGCCGCGCCCGCCAGCTTCACCGCGAGGTAGATCGCCGCGGACCGCTCCACCAGCGAGCCGATGCCCACCGCGACCGCGATCACCAGCGCATACGAGCCGAAGACATTGCCGATGGCCGTCGCCACCGCGGTGCGGCGGCCGTGGGCCAGTGCCCGTCCGATGACGAACAGCACGCTGGGTCCCGGGATCAGGACCACCAGCAGCGACATCACCGCGAAGGCCAGCAGTCGGTCGGCGGACACCATGTCCCTCACCTCCGTACGATCCCGGCCATTCAACCCCGGGGCGGACGGACATGGATAGGGGGCGTTGCGGGCCGCTCGTGGAGGCCCGCAACGCCCCCCGGTCATCACCTGAGGTGGGGCTCAGGAGACCTGTTGGACGACGATTCCGGTCAGGACTCGACCTGTTCCGTCACCTCGTCCGAGAAGGTGGTCAGCCGGGTGTAGATGCCCGGGTAACCGGCCTGGGCGCAGCCCTCGCCCCAGGAAGTGATCCCTGCCAGGACGCCCCCGATGAGCAGGGGACCGCCGCTGTCGCCCTGGCAGGTGTCGGTGCCGCCGGAGGTGTATCCGGCGCAAACCATGTCGGACGCGATGAAGTCCGAGCCGTAGGAGCTGGAACAGCTGGAGTTGGACACGGTCGGGACGGTCGCCGTGCGCAGCTGGTTGGAGGAGCTGCCGCCCGAGGAGGTGGTGCCCCAGCCGAGGATGCGGGCGGTGGTGCCCGTGGCGTAGACGCCGGTGTCCGAGGAGTCGACGTACGAGGCCGGGGTGTACGACATCGACGTGGACAGGGTCAGCACGGCCACGTCGTTGCCCTCGGTGACGTCCTGGTAGTCCGGGTGGATCCAGATGTCGCTGACCCGGCTCACGGTGCCGTTCGTGCCGTTGAGGTAGGTCCGGCCGCCGACCACCCGGACGCTGCTCGTGCTCTCGCCGACCATGCAGTGGGCCGCGGTGACGACCTTGGTGGCCGAGACCAGCGTGCCGCCGCAGAACTGGTCCTGCGAGGCGTCGGTGATCTGCATCATGAACGGGTACGAGGTCGTCGTGGTCGTCGAACCGCCCACGATGCGCGAGTCGGCGGCCTCAGCGGTGGGGGCGCTGAGCAGGGCCGCCGCGGCGGCGGCGACGGTGGCCGCCACGGCGGCCGTCTTTCTGGCACGGGTGAGCCCGAACATGAGACTCCTCATTGGGATTGCCGGTGGGGGGTCGCGCGGGTGTGGGGGGTGTGCACGGGAGTCGCGGGACCGACCTCCGTGTGCCCGGCGAGCGGCACATCCACAAGGTAGGTCCCGGACGTTCCCCTTCCCAATGAGGGAACCCCCTAAGGGAGTTGGGCAGGGAAAACCCTCGGTCGTGCCGGGTAAACACGCAGGACCGACAAAGACGGGTGAACTTAGGGCGTTCGGCGCCCCGCAGCGAGTCTGACGATGTCGACCCGCGATCGGATCCCGAGCTTGCGATAGACCCGGGTAAGGGTTGCTTCGACCGTTTTCACGCTGATGAACAGGCGCGCGGCGATCTCCCGGTTCGTGGCGCCCTCCATGACCAGCGCCGCGACCTGACGCTCCATCGAGGCGAGCCCGTCCAGGCTGTCGAGGCCGTCCGGCGTGGCGACGGGCGCGGGCACGGGCGCCGGCTCCGCGGTACCGACCTCTGCCGCGGCCTCGACCCGCCGCAGCCAGGGCAGCGCCCGGCACCGGCGGAACAGCCGGGCCGGCTCGTCGTACGACGTCCGTCCTGTGGCACCGGAACGCAGTTGGGCCAGTGCGAAGGCGGCCCGGGCCTCCTCCAGGCCGTAGCCCAGTTTGCCGAGCCGGTCCTGGGCCGACGTCAACTGGGCCAGGGCGGCCTCCGGTTCGCCGCGTGCCGCGCGTACCAGCGCCTCGGCCCGGTCCAGCACGGCCAGCACGCTCTCCCGGTCCAGCCGCAACGCCTGCTCGCGGGTGACGTCGATGACGTCCTGCGCCTCGGCGATCTCGCCGCCGCGCACCAGGGCCTCGGCGAGGTCGCCGTGCCAGCGCCCGCGCGCGGGATCGGTGATGCCGAGGCCCTGCTCGACCTCGCGCACCCGGCGCAGCGAACGCACCGCCGCCTCCGTGTCCCCGGCCACCAGCTGGGCGTGCCCGAGGGCGGCCAGGGCGCGTGAGACGTACATCTGGTCGCCGTCCTCCTCGGCGTGCTCCATCGCCTCCCGGGCCAGCGTCAGCGCCCGCTCCACCTCACCGCCCGCCGCCTCCGCGAGTGAGGTCAGCACGGCGGAGGCGACCTCGCCGATCCCGGTGTCCCGGGCGAGGCGCAGGCTCTCGCGGGCCAGGTCGAGGGCGCGTCCGCAGTGGCCGGAGTGCAGTTCGGTCTCAGCCACCCCGCGCAGGAAGTGCACCTCGCTCTCGACCCAGCCGTGCCGGCGCACCTCGCGCAGCAGCGCGGTGACCGCCGCGCGGGCCTCGGGGAGCTGGTCGCTCATGATCAGCCAGCGGAAGCGGGAGTAGCCGGCCCCGTTGTGGTGGCAGGCCACCCTCGGGTCCTGGGGCTCCTCCAGGGCGCGCCGGATCGTCGCGGGGGCGTCCGGGTGGCCCATCAGGGTCTCGATCTGCGCCTTGAGAGCGAGCGCCAGCAGCTCGGTGTAGCGGTCACCGGCCCGCGCGGCGAGCTCCGCCGCGTACCCGGCCTCCTCGCGGGCCTCGTCGAAGTCGCCCTCCACGAGCAGGGCGCGCCAGGTCAGTTGGTAGTGGACCAGCGCGAGCAGCTTCGGGTCGTCGCCCGCGTCGGCCAGCGCCTGCGGGAAGATCGAGTCGACCTCGGTCATGGCGTGGCCCGCCGTCTCGATCACCGCGATCCAGGCCCGCACCCGCTCCGCCGGCACGGCCGTGCGGGCGAGCGCCTCACGGGCGATGTCCCGGGCCAGGTCCAGCTCGCCGGCGGTGATCGCGTCGTCGGCGGCCGCCAGCCGCAGGCCGTTCGGGCTCGGCGTGCCGTCCGCCGGGGTGTGCCGGGCGGCAAGCAGGGAGAGCTGCGCGGCCACCGACGGCGCGCCCCGGTCCCGGGCCAGCGCGGCGGCCTCGGCGAGGCGCGCGGCGACCTCCGGGTCGGTGCCGGTGGTCGCGAGGGCCAGATGCCGGGCGCGTTCGATCGGGTCGGAGGCGGCCGTGGACAGCGCCGCGTGCGCGGCCCGGCGCTCCTGCGCGGGCGCCTCCGCGTACAGCGCGGCGGAGATCATCGGGTGCGCGAACCGTACGGCGGGACCCTCGGGCTCGGTCGCCAGCAGCCCGAGTTCGGCGGCCTGGGCGGTCTCGGCCTCGGCGTTGTCCCGGCCGGCCGCGTGCAGCAGGGCCAGTGTGGGGCGGGCGCCGGCGCTCGCGACGAGGAGCGTGCGGCGGGCCTGGTCCGACAGCATCTCCAGCCGGTTCAGCACCAGGGCGCGCAGCGAGGTGGGCACCGGCAGCGGCTCGCCGGGGCGGGGCGGGGTGACGTTCTCGGCGAGGGCGCGGCCCAGTTCGAGGGCGAACAGGGCGTTGCCGCCGCTGGTGCGGTGGATGTCGCGGACCGTGGAGCGGGGCAGGCCGGTGTAGCCGCGGTGGTCGAGCAGGGTGGACATCTGGGCGCGGGAGAGCGGGCCCAGGCGTACGGCGAGGGTGTCCGGCGGAGACGCGCGTAGATGGCGGTCGTACTCCTCGCCCTCGGTCCGCACCGCGAAAAGCATCCGTACCGGGGTGTCGCCGAGGCGGCGGGCCGCGAAGCCGAGGAGTTCGGCGCTGGCCGGATCCAGCCACTGGAGGTCGTCGGCGACCACGAGGACGGGGCCGCTGTCGGCGAGGGCGCGCAGCGTGGACAGCACGGCCAGGCGCAGGGCGAGGCCGTCGCGCTGGAGGGTGGACTCGCCGCGGCCGGTGAGCGCCGACTCCAGGGCGGTGAGCTGGGCGGCGGGGAGCCGGTCGGACACCTCCTCCAGGACCAGGCCGAGCAGGTCGGCGAGGGCCAGGAACGGAAGGTGGGATTCGGACTCCGTGGGCGAGCAGCGCAACACCGTGCGCGCCGTGCCGCCACATTCGGCGGCCAATGCCCGCAGGACCGTCGACTTCCCAATTCCGGCAGGTCCGTGAAGCAGCACGCTGCCGCCCCGCCCGAGCTGCTCACGCGCCGCCGTGAACAGCTCCTCCCTGCCGATGACCTGGTCGGGGCGGCATCTGGCAGGCTCCTTGAAGTCCCGTCGCACGGTCACCGCTCCCCTCCGTGTGTCGTGTCCGGGCCAATATTAGGCAATAGGTCTTTGAAATTCGGACCGCCGACATGGTGAGGCAAATAACAGCCGTGGAGCATGGGGAAATTCAAAGCACGGATGAATGAATGAGGGGTTGTCACGCTGGTCCGGACCACCGCGGTGCTGGTCCGGACCAGCACCGCACCCGTGGGCCTACGGCAGCAGCCCCGCCCTGCGCGCCGCCGCCACCGTCTCACCCCGCGTGTGGGTGCCCAGCTTCCGCATGGCTGACCGCAAATAGCCCTTGACGGTCTCCGCGCGCAGCCCCAGCCGCTCGCCGGTGGCCGCGTTCGTGGCGCCGGCGGCCACATGTGTCAGTACGTCCAGTTCGCGAGGGGCCAGGTGCACGGTGCTCGGCGCGGGCCCCTCCGTCAGCAGGCCGCAGGCGTCCAGCAGTTCCGCGCGCAGGGCCGGGTCGCCGATGCGCGGGGCCAGGGCGCGCAGGGTCGCGTGGGCCTCGCGGACCTGCTCCCACAAGGCACTGCGGTCGGGCGGCGCCGGCTGCGGCCGGGCCGCCTCCAGCAGCCCCCGCACCTCGTCGTGCACCACCAGCGCCTGCTCGACGTCCCGGGCCGCCTCCACCGCCGCTGTCAGCGTGCGGTCGCCCAGCGGCTGGGCCGTGCGCAGGGCGCCGTACAGGACACCGCGCACCCGGCGCCGTACGACGACCGGGACCGCCATCACCGAGCACAGCCCCTCCATGGCGACGGCGGCGTCGTACTCATGGGTGATCTGCCGTGAGGCGGAGTAGTCCGTGACGGCGCACGGGCGGGCCAGGGCGACGGCCTTGCCGCCCAGGCCGTTGCCCGCGGTCACCGCGAGCCTGCGCAGGGAGTCGGTGGCCGTGCCGGTCAGTTCGCTGATGCGGATCCTCGGGCGCCCGGGCTCCACCAGGCCGCCGAAGGCGACCGGTAGCCCCGTCGAGCGGCGCAGGCGCACCAGCGCGCTCCGTATCTCCACCGTTTCGGCCGCGTCCACTGCCACGTACTCGCCCTTTCACCGCGGCGTTCGCGGAGCGTACACCCCCGATCGGGGGTAGTGAGACCCACGTCACGGATTACACGATGGCAGAGAGCCGCCCGGCAAGGTCCGGTTACGAGGAGGACAGATGACGACGGGGACGGAGCTGTTCCGCAGCGCGCGGGACTTCCTGCTGGCACATCGCGAGGATTACGGCACCGCCTACGAGGGCTTCTCCTGGCCTCGGCCCGAGCGGTTCAACTGGGCGCTCGACTGGTTCGACGTCATCGCGGACGGGAACGACCGCACCGCGCTGCACATCGTCGAGGAGGACGGCGCCGAGGTCCGGCTGTCCTTCGCGGAGATGGCCGAGCGGTCGGCCCGGGTCGCCAACTGGCTGCGGACCCGGGGCGTGCGGCCCGAGGACCGCGTCCTCGTCATGCTCGGCAACCAGACCGAGCTGTGGGAGACCGCCCTCGCCGCCATGAAGCTGGGCGCCGTCGTCATCCCGGCCACCCCGCTGCTCGGCCCGGCCGACCTGCGCGACCGGGTGGACCGCGGCCGCGTCCGGCATGTCCTGGTACGGGCCGAGGACACCGCCAAGTTCGACGACGTGCCCGGCCGCTACACGCGCATCAGCGTCGGCGGGGACCGGGAGGGGTGGCTGACGTACGAGGACGCCTACGACGCCTCCGCCGAGTTCACCCCCGACGGGCCGACCGCGGCCGACGACCCGCTGATGCTCTACTTCACCTCCGGCACCACCGCCCGCCCCAAGCTGGTCGAGCACACCCACACCTCGTACCCGATCGGGCATCTGGCCACCATGTACTGGATCGGCCTCCAGCCCGGCGACGTGCATCTGAACATCTCCTCGCCCGGCTGGGCCAAGCACGCCTGGTCCAACCTCTTCGCGCCCTGGAACGCGGAGGCGACCGTCTTCATCGTCAACTACACGCGCTTCGACGCGGCCCGGCTGATGGCCGAGATGGACCGCGCCGGCGTCACCACCTTCTGCGCCCCGCCGACCGTCTGGCGCATGCTCATCCAGGCCGACCTGAGCGCCCTGCGCACCCCGCCCCGTGAGGTCGTGGCGGCGGGCGAGCCCCTGAACCCGGAGGTCATCGAGCAGGTCCGGCGCGCCTGGGGTGTGACCATCCGGGACGGCTTCGGGCAGACCGAGACCGCCGTCCAGGTCTCCAACAGCCCCGGCCAGCCCCTGAAGACCGGCTCGATGGGCCGCCCCAGCCCCGGCTTCCGCGTCGAACTCCTCGACCCGGTCTCCGGCGCGCCCGGCGCCGACGAGGGCGAGATCGCGCTCGACCTCGCGGAGCGCCCCGTCGGCGTCATGACCGGCTACCACGGCGACGCCGACCGTACGGCGGAGGCGATGGCCGGCGGCTACTACCGCACCGGCGACATCGGCTCCCGCGACGCCGACGGATACATCACCTACGTCGGCCGGGCCGACGACGTCTTCAAGGCGTCCGACTACAAGATCAGTCCGTTCGAGCTGGAGAGCGCCCTGCTGGAGCACGAGGCGGTGGCCGAGGCGGCCGTCGTGCCCGCGCCGGACGAGCTGCGGCTCGCGGTGCCGAAGGCGTACGTCGTCCTCGCGGAGGGCTGGGAGCCGGGCTCCGACACGGCCAAGGTGCTCTTCGAGCACTCGCGGGAGGTCCTCGCGCCGTACAAGCGCGTGCGCCGGCTGGAGTTCGCTCCGCTGCCCAAGACCGTCTCCGGCAAGATCCGCCGCATCGAGCTGCGCGAGGCCACGGCCGCCGGATCGGACGCCGAGTACCGCGAGGAGGACTTCCGGTGAGCGCACAGCTGTCGTACACCCACGGGACGAGCGACACCGCCCTGCTCGGCGACACCATCGGGGCCAACCTGGACCGGGCCGTCGCCGCCTGGCCGGACCGGGAGGCGCTGGTCGACGTTCCGTCGGGGCGGCGCTGGACCTACGCCCGGTTCGCCGCCGACGTCGACGAGTTGGCGTACGCCCTGCTCGCGAGCGGGGTCGCCAAGGGCGACCGGGTGGGCATCTGGGCGGTCAACTGTCCCGAGTGGGTTCTGGTCCAGTACGCCACGGCCCGCATCGGCGCGATCATGGTCAACATCAACCCGGCCTACCGCACCCATGAGGTCGAGTACGTCCTCAACCAGGCCGGGATCTCCCTGCTGTTCGCCTCCCTGAGCCACAAGACGAGCGATTACCGGGCGATGGTCGAGCAGGTGCGGGGCAAGTGTCCGCGGCTGCGCGAGACCGTGTTCATCGGGGACCCGAGCTGGGAGGCGCTGATCGCGCGCGCGACGCCGGCCGCGTTCGAGGAGCTGTCCTGCGACGAGCCGATCAACATCCAGTACACGTCGGGCACCACGGGCTTCCCGAAGGGGGCCACCCTCTCCCACCACAACATCCTCAACAACGGTTACTTCGTGGGGGAGTTGATCGCCTACGACGAGCAGGACCGGGTGTGTATCCCGGTGCCCTTCTACCACTGCTTCGGCATGGTCATGGGCAATCTGGCGGCCACGTCCCACGGCGCCTGCATGGTCATCCCGGCCCCCTCCTTCGACCCGAAGGCCACGCTGGAGGCCGTCCAGCAGGAGCGCTGCACCTCCCTCTACGGCGTCCCGACGATGTTCATCGCCGAGCTGAACCTCCCGGACTTCGCCTCCTACGACCTCTCCTCCCTGCGCACCGGCATCATGGCGGGCTCGCCCTGCCCGGTGGAGGTGATGAAGCGGGTGGTCGCCGAGATGCACATGGCGGAGGTCTCCATCTGCTACGGCATGACGGAGACGTCCCCCGTCTCGCTCCAGACCCGGATGGACGACGACCTGGAACACCGCACCGGCACGGTCGGCCGGGTGCTGCCGCACATCGAGGTGAAGATCGTCGACCCGGCGACCGGCGTGACCCGGCCGCGCGGCACGGCGGGCGAGCTCTGCACCCGCGGCTACAGCGTGATGCTCGGCTACTGGAACGAACCCGAGAAGACCGCCGAGGCCGTCGACGCGGGGCGCTGGATGCACACCGGTGACCTCGCGACGATGCGGGAGGACGGCTACGTCGAGATCGTCGGCCGCATCAAGGACATGATCATCAGGGGTGGCGAGAACATCTACCCGCGCGAGATCGAGGAGTTCCTGTACGCCCACCCCAAGATCGCGGACGTCCAGGTCGTCGGGGTGCCGCACGAGCGGTACGGCGAGGAGGTGCTGGCGTGCGTCATCCCGCGCGACGCCGCCGACCCGCTGACCCTTGAGGAACTGCTGGCCTTCTGCGAGGGGCAGCTGGCGCACTACAAGATCCCGAGCGTGCTGCGGATTCTCGGCTCCTTCCCGATGACGGTGTCGGGGAAGGTGCGGAAGGTGGAGCTGCGGGAGAGGTATGCGGACGGGTAGGCGGTCGGGTACTTCTGGGCGCCGGCCGGCATCTCTCAGCCCGTCTGGGGGTCCCCCCTGCTCGAAGAGCTTGGGGGAGTCTGAGGACGAGGCCCGTTCAGGGCCGAAGCGGGGTCTGGGGGCGGCAGCCCCCAGGGACGGGAAGGGTAGGGGCGGCGGGGGCGAAGAAACTAGTCGCTGCGCATGCACACCCGCGGCCAGCGGTCGAGGCCGAGTTCCGCCTCGTGGGCGCGGATCGTGCGCAGCCCCGGGGTGAGCTCGGCCTCTTCCAGGGTGCGGAAGCCGAGGCGTGTGTAGTACGGCGCGTTCCACGGGACCTCGGTGAAGGTGGTCAGGGTGAGACCGGTCAGGCCCTCCTCGCGTGCGCGGTCGGCGGCGTACTCGAGGAGGGCCCGGCCCACGCCCCTGCGCGCGGAGTCCGGGTGCACCGAGACCTGCTCGATGTGCAGGGCGCCGTCGACCGGCTCGCCGATCAAGTACGCGACCGGGCGGCCACCGCCCTCGCAGGCGGCCCACGCCCGGCCCGCCCGGCGGTAACGCTCCAGGACGTCCAGGGCGGGCGGCTCGTCGTCGGCGACGGCGGCCATGCCGAGGTCGCGGAAGGCGGCGCCCGCGGCGCGTTCGATGTCCTGGAGGACCGGGAGTTCGTCGGGTGTGACGGGGCGGATGCGCATGGGCCGAGTGTCCGCCGCCGGCCCCGTCGGGGGCGAACGGATTACCGGCCGGGGGGCCGGCCGGTCAGTGGGCGCCCGTCGCGTCCAGCTCGTCGGCGAGGCTGTTGACCGGCTGGGGCGTGCCCGTGAGGTCGAGGACGAAGAGGGGGACGCCCAGGGTGTCGGCGCGGGCGCGGGCGTCGGGGGCGTAGCCGGACAGGGAGAAGTAGACGCAGGACGCCGACTCCGTCATGGCCGTCAGCCACAGGCACTCCACGTCGCGCAGGGACGTCGGTGCCACGGTCGGGTCGACCTGGGCGAGCAGGCCGTGCGCGGCGATGCCGATGCCGGACGTGGGGCGCTGGTCGGCGCGGCGGATGTCCCGGTAGCCGAGCCAGCGCAGATACACGGCGGCCGCCGTGACCGCGTCGCGGGCGGTGCGGATCGTGATGGGCTGGAAGGCGCGGCGCGGGGCGGGAGCCGGTGGAGGTTCCGCCTCCTGCGAGGCCGCCCCCCGCGCCACCGGTACCCGCAGCAGCGTCCCGCAGGCGCAGCCCAGCTCCGGGCGGGGCCACTCGCCCTCGCGGCCGCACGCCGTACAGCGGACGCTGACCCATTCGTCGTCCCAGGCGCGATGGGTGACGGCCGTCGCGGTCCCGGCCGGGTCGAGCGGGGGCACGACGGGCGCCCCGCAGGTGCAGGGATAGGAAGGTGCCGCGTACAGATGCTCGCGCCGGCAGGCCGGGCAGCGCACCGACACGCTCTCGGACATGGCCCACTCCAGGACGACCTCGCATCGGGACAGCGCACCCATCGTCCACCAGGTGGTGCCCGGTTGTCCCCCTCTTGACGGTCTTCACCCGCCCGCCTACATTGCTTCCAGATAGTAGAAAAGAGTTTCCGCTATGTGGAATCCAAGAGGGTTCGCGGGCGGAACCGACATCGTCACGGAATTGCTCACCGCGGGGCGCGACGGGAGTGCGAATCCGACAGCCGAAGCAGGAGTACTCAATGGCACGTATGACCGCTGCCCGAGCGGCAGTCGAGATCCTCAAGCGCGAGGGCGTCAGCAACGCGTTCGGCGTGCCGGGCGCGGCGATCAACCCCTTCTACGCCGCGCTCAAGGCCTCCGGCGGTATCCACCACACCCTCGCCCGCCATGTGGAGGGCGCCTCGCACATGGCGGAGGGCTACACCCGCACGCACCCCGGCAACATCGGCGTCTGCATCGGCACCTCCGGCCCGGCCGGCACCGACATGATCACCGGTCTGTACTCCGCGATCGGTGACTCGATCCCGATCCTGTGCATCACGGGCCAGGCCCCGACCGCCGTGATCCACAAAGAGGACTTCCAGGCCGTCGACATCGCCTCGATCGCCAAGCCGGTCACGAAGATGGCGGTGACCGTCCTGGAGGCCGCGCAGGTCCCCGGCGTGTTCCAGCAGGCGTTCCACCTGATGCGCTCGGGCCGTCCGGGCCCGGTCCTCATCGACCTGCCGATCGACGTCCAGCTCACCGAGATCGAGTTCGACCCGGAGACCTACGAGCCGCTCCCGGTGTACAAGCCGGCCGCGTCCCGCGCCCAGATCGAGAAGGCGATCGGGATGCTGAACGCCGCCGAGCGGCCGCTGATCGTCGCGGGCGGCGGTGTCATCAACGCGGATGCCGCCGAACTGCTGGTGGAATTCGCGGAGTTGACGGGTACCCCGGTCGTCCCGACCCTGATGGGCTGGGGCCTGCTCCCCGACGACCACGAGCTGAACGCCGGCATGGTGGGCCTGCAGACCTCGCACCGCTACGGCAACGCGACCTTCCTGGAGTCCGATTTCGTCCTCGGCATCGGCAACCGCTGGGCCAACCGCCACACCGGCAAGCTGGACGTCTACACGGCCGGCCGCAAGTTCGTCCACGTCGACATCGAGCCCACCCAGATCGGCAAGATCTTCGCCGCGGACTACGGCATCGCCTCCGACGCGAAGGCGGCCCTGAAGCTGTTCGTCGAGGTGGCACGGGAGCTGAAGGCGCAGGGCAAGCTCCCCGACCGCTCGGCATGGGCGGCCTCGGCCCAGGAGAAGAAGGCGACGCTCCAGCGCCGTACGCACTTCGACGACATCCCGATCAAGCCGCAGCGCGTCTACGAGGAGATGAACAAGGCCTTCGGTCCCGAGACCCGGTACGTCTCCACGATCGGCCTCTCGCAGATCGCCGGCGCCCAGATGCTGCACGTCTTCAAGCCGCGGCACTGGATCAACTGCGGCCAGGCGGGCCCCCTCGGCTGGACCATCCCGGCCGCGCTGGGCGTGGCGAAGGCCGACCCCGAGGCGCAGGTCGTCGCCCTGTCCGGTGACTACGACTTCCAGTTCATGATCGAGGAGCTGGCGGTCGGTGCCCAGCACAGGATCCCGTACGTCCATGTCCTGGTGAACAACTCCTACCTGGGCCTGATCCGTCAGGCGCAGCGGGCCTTCGAGATCGACTTCCAGGTCAACCTGGAGTTCGAGAACATCAACTCGCCCGAGCTGGGCGTCTACGGCGTCGACCACGTCAAGGTCGCCGAGGGCCTCGGCTGCAAGGCGATCCGGGTGACCGACCCGGCCGAACTGGGCGCGGCCTTCGAGCAGGCCAAGAAGCTCGCTCAGGAGTTCCAGGTCCCGGTGGTCGTCGAGGCGATCCTGGAGCGCGTCACCAACATCTCCATGTCGACGACCAACGACATCAGTAATGTCGTCGAGTTCGAGGAGATCGCCACTGAGCCCGGCCACGCGCCGACGTCGATCAAGACCCTGAAGGTCTGACACGACAGATCAGTGAGGGGCGGTCCGACCTGAGGGTCGGGCCGCCCCTTTCGCATGCAGAGGATGTGCAGAGGTTGTTCTGCGTGCTCGCTACTGCTCGTGGTGCTCCGACAGCCCGGGCCAGTCGTCGGGGCCACCGCCCTGCCAGTCGATGAAGTCGCTCTCCGAGATGTCCGTGACATACAGATCGGCGAGCCGCAGGATCTCGCTCACGTCGTCCACATGAGTGGCGATCCCCAGCGTCTCGTCGCCCTCCGTGACCCGCCGGGAGCCGTCCAGCGCCGGCGCATGCACCACGACATGCGGATGCTCCGTTGGATGTGCCATGCCCTCAGCCTCCTGCGCCGCGGGGAATTCCGCACGCCGACGGCGCCGTCGCCACGGGTGAACGCCGAGAAGCGCCGAGTACGGGACCGTCCGTACCCGGCGCTTCTCGGCCGGTGAGGCATCTTCGGTTGTGGCCGTCCGACGGTGCGAGGCTGGGCGCGACAGGACATTCGCGCCGCCGGACGGGGTCTGTGGGGCTTGGGACCGCGGCGGCAGCGACGGAACCGGGGTCTCCTTCCCTCTGGTCGAAGAAGGAGGCCGGACCTTCACCACCGCACTGGCTCGCACGCCGCCGCGGTCCTCGCGTTGCCCGCGCCCGTTCCCGGCGACCACCCCTCATCCGGGTCGCTCGGTGTTGTGCGCAGGCGATGCGTCCGGCTCATGACCTCCCGTCAGGAGACGGACGCAGCTTGGGTGTTCAGTCCTCGCGCAGGGCGCGGACCGCCTCCTCCACGCGCTTGCCGTACTCCGGGTCGGCGGCGTGGAAGTGGGCCAGGTTCTTCTCGATCACGTCGTCGCGGGAGACCTGGGACAGGCCACCGGCGATGTTCGCGATCAGGCGGGACTTCTCCTCGGCCGACATGAGCCGGTACAGCTCGCCGGCCTGGAAGAAGTGGTCGTCCTTGGTGTGGAGCGGGGCCTCGTGGGTGCCCGTGTGGCCGGTCACCGCGAGCGGCGCCGACAGCGGGCGGCCGGTCTCCACCGGGCCGTCGTGGGAGTTCGGCTCGTAGTTCTTCGCCCCGCGGCCCTGGGAGTTGGTCGCCATGAAGCCGTCCCGGCCGTAGTTCTGCGCCGTCGTGGCCTTGGGGGCGTTCACGGCCAGCAGGGTGTGGTTGACGCCCAGGCGGTAGCGGTGGGCGTCCGCGTAGGCGAACAGCCGGCCCTGGAGCATCTTGTCGGGGGAAGGGCCGATGCCGGGCACGAAGTTGTTCGGGGAGAACGCGGCCTGCTCGACCTCGGCGAAGACGTTGTCCGGGTTGCGGTCCAGGACCAGGCGGCCCACCCGCTGCAGCGGGTAGTCCTTGTGCGGCCACACCTTGGTGAGGTCGAAGGGGTTGAAGCGGTAGTCGGCCGCCTCGGCCGCCGGCATGAGCTGCACGTAGAGGGTCCACGACGGGTGCACGCCCCGCTCGATGGCCTGGAGCAGGTCCGTCTGGTGCGAGTTGGCGTCCTTGCCCGCGAGCTCCGCGCCCTGCTCGCTGCTCAGGGAGCGCACACCCTGGTTGGTCTTGAAGTGGTACTTGACGAAGAAGGCCTCGCCCTCGGCGTTCGTCCACTGGTAGGTGTGCGAGCCGTAGCCGTTCATGTGGCGGTACGACGCCGGGATGCCGCGGTCGCCCATCAGCCAGGTCACCTGGTGCGTGGCCTCGGGGGCGTGCGCCCAGAAGTCCCAGACGTTGTCCGGCTCCTGCTTGCCGGTGAACGGGTCGCGCTTTTGCGAGTGGATGAAGTCGGGGAACTTGATCGGGTCCTTGATGAAGAACACCGGCGTGTTGTTGCCGACGAGGTCGTAATTGCCCTCCGCCGTATAGAACTTGAGGGCGAAGCCGCGCGGGTCGCGGACGGCGTCCGCACCGCCGAGGCTGTCGGCCACGGTCGAGAAGCGCAGGAACACCTCGGTCCGCTTGCCCACCTCGCTCAGGAAGTCGGCGTGGGTGAAGCCGGTGACGTCGTCGGTCACCTCGAAGTGGCCGTACGCGCCGGAGCCCCGGGCGTGCACCACGCGCTCCGGAATGCGCTCACGGTTGAAGCGCGCGAGCTTCTCCAGCAGGTGCTGGTCCTGGAGCAGGAGCGGGCCGCCGACGCCGGCGGAGGCGGAGTTCTGGTTGTCGGCGACCGGGGCGCCGGACTCGGTGGTGAGCACGCGCTTCGACATCGTGGACCTTCCGTGCGAGTGTCAGCGGAAAGCTGTTTCCGCTTTGTGGAGCCTAGAAGTGGGCGATCTGGGCGTCAACAGTTTGTTGAATCAAATCAACGGTTTGTTGAAGAGGATTCCGGGCCGCGGCGACGCCTGGGCGCGACAGGACAGGTGTCAGCGGCGCCGCGGCCCGGAAATCTGGGGAAGGGTCCGGCTCAGACCTGGGCGCCGGACAGGCGCTCCACGGCGCGCAGCAGGGCCGAGTGGTCCAGGCCGCCGTCGCCCTGCGCACGCAGGGACGCGACCAGCTGGGCGACCACGGCGCCGACCGGGAGCGCGGCGCCGACGTTGCGGGCGGCGTCCGTGACGATGCCCATGTCCTTGTGGTGCAGGTCGATCCGGAAGCCCGGCTTGAAGTCGCGGTTCAGGAAGTTGTCCTTCTTCCGCGTCAGCACGGTCGAGCCCGCCAGGCCGCCGCCCAGGACGTCCAGGGCCGCCTGGAGGTCGACGCCGGACTTCTCCAGGAAGACCACGGCCTCGGCGCACGCCTGGATGTTCACGGCGACGATCAGCTGGTTGGCCGCCTTCACGGTCTGACCCGAGCCGTGCGGACCGCACAGCACGATGGTCTTTCCGAGGGCGTCGAGGATGGGCTTCGCGGCGTCGAAGTCGGCCTGCTCGCCGCCGACCATGATGGACAGCACGGCCTCGATGGCGCCGGCCTCACCGCCGGACACGGGGGCGTCCAGCACACGGATGCCCTTGTCCTTGGCCGCCTTCGCCAGGTCGACCGAGGTCTGCGGGGTGATCGAGGACATGTCGACCAGCAGCGCGCCGGACTTCGCGTTCTCCAGGATGCCGTCGGGGCCATACGCGATGGCCTCGACGTGCGG
Organism: Streptomyces sp. NBC_01092; assembly: GCF_045039535.1. Taxonomy (NCBI): domain Bacteria; kingdom Bacillati; phylum Actinomycetota; class Actinomycetes; order Kitasatosporales; family Streptomycetaceae; genus Streptomyces; species Streptomyces sp. NBC_01092. Next base: position 8,430,924 of record NZ_CP108659.1, read on the forward strand.
GGAGGCCGGGACCATCGTGATGACGACGTCGGCGTCCTTGACGGCCTCGGCGATCGAGCCGGCGGCGGTGCCGCCCGCCGCCGCGAGGCGGTCCAGCTTGTCCTGCTCCAGCGTGAAGCCGGTGACGGAGTAACCCGCCTTGATCAGGTTCTCGGACATGGGGGAGCCCATGATGCCGAGGCCGATCCAGGCAATCGCCGGGCGGGTCGGGTGGGAAGAATCTGCGAGGTTGCTCATGATGGGGGTGCCTCTCAAATACAGGGGTGTGTTCAGCGGGCGGCGCGCGCTTCGCGGGGCAGCCAGCCGAAGGCCTCCGCGCTGGGGCGGTCGCCCGGCTTGTACTCCAGGCCGACCCAGCCCTCGTAACCGGCCTTCTGCAGCTGGTCGAGCAGCTCCTCCAGCGGCAGCGTCCCCGTGCCCGGCGCGCCGCGGCCCGGGTTGTCGGCGATCTGCACGTGGCCGGTCTTCGCCGTGAACTCCTCGATCACCGCCGGCAGGTCCTCGCCGTTCATGGACAGGTGGTAGAGGTCCATGAGGAAGCGGGCGTTGCCCAGCCCCGTCGCCTCGTTGACCTTGTCCACGACGGCCACCGCCGCCGGTGCGCCGACCAGCGGGTACAGCGGCGACTCGGGCTTGTTCAGGGCCTCGATCAGCAGGATCGCGCCGATCCGGTCGGCGGCGCGGGCCGCCAGGACCAGGTTCTCCAGCGCGAGCGCGTCCTGCTCGGCGGGGTCCACGCCCTCGACGCGGTTGCCGTACAGGGCGTTGAGCGCCTTGCAGTCGAGCGAGGCGGCGAAGTCGGCCGCCACGTCGATGTTGGCGCGGAACCTCTCCGACTCCTCGCCCGGGATCGACAGGGCGCCACGGTCGGGGCCGGGCAGCTGGCCGGCGTAGAAGTTCAGGCCCGTGAGCTGGACGCCCGCGTCCTCGATCGCCTTCTTCAGGGCGTCGAGCTCGGCGCGCTCGGGGGTGGGGGAGTCGACCCAGGGCCACCACAGCTCGACCGCGGTGAAGCCCGCCGCGGCGGCGGCCGCGGGGCGCTCCAGGAGCGGGAGTTCCGTGAAGAGGATCGACAGGTTGACGTTGAAGCGCTGCTCTGTGAATCCCATGGGGTCGGCGCCTCCCTTCCGTTTTGATATTCCGTATTGCGGAAGTTCGTTTCTGCTTAATGGAAGATTGCCGTTCCGGGTCGTGGCTTGTCAAGAGGAGGCCAGGGCAAAAACGCCGGCGTCGCGCTCTGACCTGCTGTGACTTCGCCCACCAGCCCTTGCCCGGGCGGGGAACGCTTACCTACGTTCGATTGCATGTCCTCCCACGGCCCCGCACCTGCCGAGTTCTCCGTCGATCTGAGCGCGCACGAGATGCTCCGGCGGGCCCACGTCCTGGACGCGCTCGGCCCCGACTGGGACCCGGGCGCCGCCCTGCGCGGTGAGGAGGAGGCGTACGAGCTGCTGTACTCCGGCCTCGACGCGGAGCAGCAGCGGATGTACGACGAACTGGTCTCGGCAGGTGTGCTCCCTCCGCGAGGAGGCGGGCATGCTGCCTCGTGACCCACAGGCCGACGTCGGGCGCCGCGCCTGGGTGGCCTGCCCGAACTGCGACGACCGCCAGGGGTGCGGCGACTGCGAGCAGCAGCGCACCTGCTCCCGGCACTGGCGCTATCTGCTCTCCAACACCGGCAGCCTGCTCCACCTCCAGTGCCGTTCGTGCAGCCATGTCTGGAGCCACGAGACGGGCTTCGGCGCGACGCGCTCCGTCTGGCAGCGCATGAAGCGCGCCTGGTGAGGCCGATCGGCGGCCCGCTCCGCGCGTTCGGACGATGCCACCGTCTGTCATTCGGATGACCTCACCGTCCGCCGCCGCGGACGCAGGCCCGGCGTGACCGAGGATCGCGGTCGGCGGTCACCCCCGGCCGCCGCTCGTCCGCCCGGAGGAAGCCGTGCAGATCCTGCTCGTGGCCAGCGCGTTCAACAGCCTCACCCAGCGCGTCCACGCGGAGCTGCGCGACCGCGGCCACAAGGTGGCGGTGGAGCTCGCCCTGCCGGACCGCCCGCTCACGGACGCCGTACGACGGCACCGACCGCAGCTCATCGTGGCGCCGATGCTGAAGACGGCGATTGACGAGGAGGTGTGGGCGGCACACACCTGCCTCGTCGTCCATCCCGGGCCGCTCGGCGACCGCGGACCGTCCTCCCTGGACTGGGCGCTGAACGAAGGCGCCGAGCACTGGGGTGTCACGGTCCTGCAGGCCGGCGCGGAGATGGACGCGGGCGACCTGTGGGCCTCGATGCCGTGCCGGGTTCCTCCGGTGGCCAAGAGCGACCTGTACCGGGGCGAGGTCGCCGACGCCGCGCTCACGGCCGTCCTCCTCGCCGTGGAGCGCTTCGCGGGCGGCACCCACGTCCCGGCCGCACAGGACGAGGCGGGCCTCGCCGGCGCACCCGTGCGCGTGCGGCCCTACCTCGACCAGAGCGTCCGGCGGATCGACTGGGCCGCGGATCCCACCGAGAGCGTCGTGCGCAAGCTGCGGGCGGCGGACTCCCAGCCCGGGGTGCTGGACGTGCTGCTCGGCAGTGAGTGGTACCTGCACGGCGGCCACCCTGAAAGCGACCTGCGCGGCCGCCCCGGCGAACTCCTGGCCACCCGGGCCGGAGCGATCTGCCGGGCCACCGCCGACGGCGCCGTGTGGATCCCCGAACTGCGGCCCCGACGCCTGCCCGGACGGCCGCCCACCTTCAAACTCCCCGCCGTACGGGCCCTGGGCGACCGGCTGCCGCCCCTGCCGGAGCTCGCGCCGCCCCCGCTGCCCGACGCGCGCGAGCGCACCTGGACGGACATCCGCTACCGGGAGGACGGCGGCGTCGGCTTCCTGTCGTTCTCCTTCCCGGGCGGCGCCATGAGCACCGAGCAGTGCCGGCGCCTCCTGGCCGCCTACCGGGAGGCGTGCGCCCGCCCCACGTCGGTGCTGGTCCTCGGCGGACAGCGGGACTTCTTCGGCAACGGGATCCATCTGGGCGTCATCGAGGCCGCCGCCGACCCCGCCGCCGAGTCCTGGGCGAACATCAACGCCATCGACGACCTCGTGGAGGCGGTCCTCACCACCACCGACCGGCTCGTCGTGGCGGCCGTCGCGGGCAACGCCGCGGCCGGCGCGGTGATGCTCGCCCAGGCCGCGGACGAGGTGTGGTGCCGCTCCGGGGCCGTACTGAACCCGCACTACCGGCTGATGGGGCTGTACGGCTCGGAGTACTGGACCTACACGCTGCCCCGCAGGGTGGGCCCGGCCGTGGCCGAACGGCTCATGCGGGAGGCGCTGCCCGTGAGCGCGGCGGGCGCCCTGCGCCTCGGACTCGCCGACCGGGTGATCGACTGCGGCCCCGGCGACTTCGCACAGCAGGCCGGCGCCCTGGCGGCGCGGCTCGCCGCGCTGCCGGCGACGGCCTCCCGCATCGCCGCCAAGAAGGCGGAAGCGGACCGGCGGGAGGCCACGACCCCGCTCGCCGCCTTCCGTGCACAGGAGCTGGCCCGCATGCGCCGGACCTTCGACGACCCGGACGCCCCCTACCACGCCCTGCGCCGCGCCTTCGTCCACAAGCGGCGCCCTCCGTGCACCCCGCCCCACCTCACGTCGCCCCCGGTTGCGTGAACCGGCTCCACCACCTGTGCCGCCGATGTCACACGAATGGCCCACCGTGTGTTTCACCCCGGCCGAACCGCTGATACGAAGAGTGCGAGGGCCCGAAATGCGGGCCTTCATCCCTTACCTCCCTTGGAGGCGGTCCCATGACTGAGGCGACGCCGGACACGGTCGGTGCTGCGGACACCACAGGCGCGCCCGCCGAGGAGTCACCCACGATCCATATCCTCTGGATCAACGCGGGCCTGAGCTGCGACGGGGACTCGGTCGCGCTGACGGCGGCCATGCAGCCGAGCATCGAGGAGATCGTCCTGGGTGTGCTGCCGGGGCTGCCGAAGATCCAGGTGCACTGGCCGCTCATCGACTTCGAGTGCGGTCCGGTCGGCGGCGCGGACACGTTCATCGAGTGGTTCTTCAAGGGCGAGCGGGGCGAGATCGACCCGTTCGTGCTGGTCGTCGAGGGCTCGGTCCCCAACGAGGCGATCAAGCCCGAGGGTTACTGGTGCGGCTTCGGGGACGACCCGCAGACCGGCCAGCCGATCACCACCAGCGAGTGGATCGACCGGCTCGCGCCGAAGGCCCTGGCCGTGGTCGCCATCGGCACCTGTGCCACCTACGGCGGCATCCACGCGATGGCCGGCAACCCGACCGGCGCGATGGGCGTCCCGGACTATCTCGGCTGGGACTGGAAGTCCCAGGCCGGCATCCCCATCGTCTGCGTCCCCGGCTGCCCGATCCAGCCCGACAACTTCGCCGAGACGCTGACCTACCTGCTCTACCAGGCGACCGGCGCCGCCCCGATGATCCCGCTGGACGACAAGCTGCGTCCGTCCTGGCTGTTCGGGGCCACCGTGCACGAGGGCTGCGACCGGGCGGGCTACTACGAGCAGGGTGAGTTCGCGGAGACGTACGACTCGCCGAAGTGCCTGGTGAAGATCGGCTGCTGGGGCCCGGTGGTGAAGTGCAACGTGCCCAAGCGCGGCTGGATGAACGGCATCGGCGGCTGCCCGAACGTCGGCGGCATCTGCATCGCCTGCACCATGCCCGGCTTCCCCGACAAGTTCATGCCGTTCATGGACGAACCCCCCGGCGCCAGGCTGTCCGTCTCGGGCAGCTCCGCCTACGGCGCCGTGGTCCGCAAGCTGCGGCACATCACGGCCAGGACGGTCGACAAGGAGCCCAAGTGGCGCCGTACCGGAGAGAAGATCGCCACCGGCTACCGGCCCCCGTGGTGACGCCCCGTCACCCCTGATCCGCCCCTGCTTCGTGCACCCCCGACACACGACCCGAACCTCCCGCACAACGAAGGGCACGGCAAACGACGATGGCAGCGAGGACGAAGGCGGCCGGTGACGGCAGCGGCCTGGTGGAGATGTCCTGGGATCCGATCACCCGGATCGTGGGCAGCCTCGGCATCCACACGAAGATCGACTTCAAGCAGAAGCGGGTCGCGGAGTGCTACAGCACCTCGTCGGTCTTCCGCGGCTACAGCGTCTTCATGCGCGGCAAGGACCCGCGCGACGCCCACTTCATCACCAGCCGCATCTGCGGGATCTGCGGCGACAACCACGCCACCTGCTCGGTGTACGCGCAGAACATGGCGTACGGCGTGAAGCCCCCGCACCTCGGTGAGTGGATCATCAACCTCGGCGAGTCCGCCGAGTACATGTTCGACCACAACATCTTCCAGGAGAACCTGGTCGGGGTCGACTACTGCGAGAAGATGGTCAAGGAGACCAACCCCGGCGTCCTCGAACTCGCCGAGCGCACCGAGGCCCCGCACGCCGCCGAGCACGGCTACCGCACGATCGCCGACATCATGCGCTCGCTGAACCCGCTGGAGGGCGAGTTCTACCGCGAGGCCCTCCAGGTCAGCCGCTACACGCGGGAGATGTTCTGCCTCATGGAGGGCCGCCATGTGCACCCCTCCACGCTCTACCCGGGCGGTGTCGGCACTGTCGCCTCCGTACAGCTCTTCACGGACTACATGAGCCGTCTGATGCGGTACGTGGAGTTCATGAAGCGGGTCGTGCCCCTGCATGACGACCTGTTCGACTTCTTCTACGAGGCCCTGCCCGGCTACGAGGAGGTCGGCCGCCGACGCGTCCTGCTCGGCTGCTGGGGCGCGCTCAACGACCCCGAGTACTGCGACTTCACCTACGCCAACATGACGGACTGGGGCCGGCGGATGTTCGTCACGCCCGGCATCATCGTCGACGGCAAACTCGTCACCAACGACCTCACCGAGATCAACCTCGGCATCCGGATCCTGCTCGGCAGCTCCTACTACGAGGACTGGGAGGGCCAGGAGCAGTTCGTCACCCACGACCCGCTCGGCAACCCGGTCGACCCGCGCCACCCGTGGAACCAGCACACCATCCCCGCCCCGCAGAAGCGGGACTTCGACGACAAGTACAGCTGGGTGATGTCCCCGCGCTGGTTCGACGGCAAGGACCACCTCGCCCTGGACACCGGCGGCGGCCCCATCGCCCGACTGTGGTCCACCGCCCTGTCCGGGCTCGTCGACATCGGGTACGTCAAGGCCACCGGCCACAGCGTGGTCATCAACCTGCCCCGCACGATGACCAAGCCGGAGACCACCTTCGAGTGGAAGATCCCGCAGTGGAGCAACGCGCTGGAACGCAACCGCGCGCGCACCTACTTCCAGGCGTACGCCGCCGCTGTCGCCCTGCACAGCGCGGAGAAGGGCCTGGAGGAGGTGCGGGCCGGACGCACCCAGACCTGGGAGAAGTTCGAGGTCCCGGACCAGAGCATCGGCTGCGGCTTCACCGAGGCCGTCCGCGGCGTCCTCTCCCACCACATGGTGATCCGCGACGGCAAGATCGCCAACTACCACCCGTACCCGCCCACCCCCTGGAACGCCAGCGTCCGCGACAGCTACGGCACCCCGGGCCCGTACGAGGACGCCGTGCAGAACACCCCGATCTTCGAGGAGAACTCCCCGGAGAACTTCAAGGGCATCGACATCATGCGCACCGTGCGCAGTTTCGACCCCTGTCTGCCCTGCGGCGTCCACATGTACGTCGGCGGCGGCAAGACCGTGAAGAGCCTGCACGTGCCCACCGGCCTGAGCGGACTGGGCGGATGAGCGCGACGACGACGGCGCGGCCGGCGAGCGCGGAGGAGACCGGCCGCCGCATCGAGGAGATCCTCGACCGGCTGTCCGCGAGCGGCGACCCGGCCACCGCCGCCGCGGCCGAGGAACTCGTCCGGTCCCTCATGGACTTCTACGGCTCCGGACTGGCCCGCGTCCTGCAGCTGCTGTCGGGCGCGCCCGGCGAACCGCTTCCCCGGCTCCTCGGCGACGAACTCGTCGCGAGCCTGCTGGTCCTGCACGACCTGCACCCCGAGGACCGCGACACCCGCATCCGCCGGGCCCTGGACAGCGTGCGCCAGCACGACCTGGACGTGGCGGGCTTCGACGAGGAGACGGGCACCCTGCGGCTGCGGGCGGCCGCGAGCGGCGGCTGCGGCTGTGGCTCCGGCACCGGCGCCCAGGAGGCCGCCGAGGCGGCGCTCGCCTGCTTCGCGCCGGAGGTCAGGGCCGTCGAGCTGGAGTCGGCGCCCGCCTTGCTGCAGATCGGGACGAAGGCCCGGTGACCGCGGCCACGGTCGGCCTGCGCAGGTTCCTCACCGAGCGTCCGCCGCAGCCCGAGCGATGCGAGCTGTGCGCGGCCCCGGTGCCCGAGGACCACCGTCATCTGGTCGACGTCGAACAGCGCGCCCTCGTGTGCGCCTGCACCGCCTGCGCGCTGCTCATGGAGCAACCCGGCGCCGCCGCGGGCCGCTTCCGCGCGGTCCCGGCCCGCTACCTCACCGACCCCGGCCACCGCCTCGACGAGCGGGCGTGGGAGGCGCTGCGGATCCCGGTCGGCGTCGCCTTCTTCTTCCGCAACGCGGCGCTCGACCGGCTGGTCGCCCTCTACCCCAGTCCGGCGGGCGCCACCGAGAGCGAACTCGAACCGGCCGCCTTCGACGAGGTCCTCGGCGCCAGCCCGCTCGCCGGACTCCTCGAACCGGACGTGGAGGCGCTGCTGCTGCGCCGCACCGGCGACGCCTTCGAGTGCCACCTCGTCCCGATCGACGTCTGCTACGAACTCGTCGGCCGGATGCGCCTGTTGTGGCAGGGCTTCGACGGCGGCGCGGAAGCGCGGGCCGCGCTGGACGCCTTCTTCGACGACGTCCGGCGCCGCGCCCGGCTCCTGGACGAGGCGGAGCGGCCGTGACCGAGTTCTCCTTCGCCTGCGTCGGCGTGCGCGCCGACCGTTACGCCGCCGGCCCCACCCTCGTCTTCCGGCTGCGCGTCACCGCGTCCGGCGACACGCCCGTGCACGCCGTCGCGCTGCGCTGCCAGATCCGCATCGAACCCGCCCGCCGCGGCTACGCGGCCGCCGAGGCCGACGGGCTCACCGACCTCTTCGGCGAACGCTCCCGCTGGGGCAGCACGCTCCAGCCGGTGCAGTTCGCGCAGGTCCCGTTGATGGTCTCCGCGTTCACCGGGGAGACCGAGACGGACCTCGTCGTGCCCTGCACCTACGACATGGACATCGCCGCGACCCGCTACCTGGACGCCCTCACCGACGGCGAGGTCCCGCTGCTGATGCTGTTCTCCGGCACGGCGTTCACCGGCACCGGGGGCTTCCGGGTGGAGCCCGTCCCGTGGGACCGCGAGGCGTCCTTCAGGATGCCGGTCGCCACCTGGCGGGAGATGGTCGAGCAGCACTTCCCCGGCTGCGGCTGGATCCGGCTGCCCGGCGACACCATGGACGCCCTGCTCGCCTACCGGTCCCGGCACGCGCTGCCGTCCTGGGAGGCGACCGTCAAGGCGCTGCTCGCAGGTGCCCGGCCACCGGCGAACGACCCTTTCCGCACGCTCACCGGCACTACCGGAAGGACCGAGCCGTGACCGCCACCGCGTTCGCGCCCGCGACCGAGGAGCGCCTCGCCCTCGCCCGGCAGGTGGCCGACGCCGTGCTCTTCGAGGGGTATGTGCTCTACCCCTACCGTGCCTCGGCGGCCAAGAACCGGCTGCGCTGGCAGTTCGGCGTCCTGGTGCCGCCCGCCTGGGGCGCCGAGTGCGAGGAGCACGACTTCCAGCACACCGAGTGCCTGATCGAGCCGAGAGCGGGTGCGACCCTCGCGGTCGAGGTCCGCTTCCTGCACGCCCGGCGCCGCACCGTACAACGCGCCCTGCCCGACGGCGGCTTCGAGACCGTGGCCGAACTCCCTCTCGACGACCGGGTGCTGGTGCCCTGGGACGAAGGGGCCGAGGAACGCGTCGAGTTGGTCGTGCCGGTCGGAGAACTGACGGGCGACGGGCTCGAGTTCCCCTTCCGCAAGCCGGCCGTGGAGGAAACCGAGCCCGTCCTGGACTCGGCAGGGCGCACGGTCGGCCGGCTGGTCCGGCGCAGCGCCGAGGTCAGCGGGGTCGTGCGGCTGTGCGCGCGCGAACTCGACGGGCCCTACCGGGTGTCACGGCTCACCGCCGTCGTCGAGAACACCACCCCCTGGGCACCCCTGGAGGGTCGCGCCGCCGACCGGGACGCGGCCCTGCCGCACTCCCTGGTGGCCACCCACCTCCTCATGGCCCTCGACGCCGGCGCGTTCCTGTCGATGACCGATCCCCCCGAGTGGGCCAGGGGCGCGGTCGCCGCCTGCCGCAATCTGCACACCTGGCCCGTGCTCGCCGGTGAACCCGGCCGCACGGACCTCGTGCTCTCCTCGCCGATCATCCTGGAGGACCACCCGTCCATCGCCCCCGAGAGCCTGGGCGCCCTCTACGACGCCACCGAGATCGACGAGATCCTCGCCCTGCGCACCGCCGCCCTCACCGACGAGGAGAAACGCGAGGCCCGCGGCACCGACGCACGGGCCGCCGCGGTCATCGACCTCGCGGACTCGATGCCGGCCGAGGTGCTGGAACGCCTGCACGGCGCGGTGCGCGGCCTGCGCGAAGTCACCGGTGAGACCGCCGGCCTCCCCGACGAGCCGGGAGTGCCGCGCCCCGAGACCCCCTGGTGGGACCCGGCGAGCGACGCGGGCTTCGACCCCGAGCAGGACAGGGTCATGGTCGACGGCCACTCGGTCGGCAAGGGCAGCCGCGTCGAGCTGCGCCCCGGCCTGCGGCACACCGACGCACAGGACCTGTTCCTCCACGGCCGCACGGCGACCGTCGAGGCGGTGCTGCACGACGTCGACGGCACGGTCCACCTCGCGGTCACCGTCGACGGCGACCCCGGCGCCGACATCCGCCGGGAACAGGGCCGCTACCTGTACTTCCAGCCGGACGAGGTCGCACCGCTGGAGGCTCCCCGATGACCCGGACGCTCGTCGCCGGCATCGGCAACATCTTCCTCGGCGACGACGGCTTCGGCGTGGAGACCGCCCGCCGCCTGACCGGACGGCACCTGCCGGAACACGTCGAGGTCCTGGACGTCGGAGTACGCGGGGTGCACCTCGCCTACCAGCTCCTGGACGGCTACGACACCCTCGTCCTCGTCGACGCCACGGCGCGCGGCGAGGCCCCCGGCACGCTGTACGTGATCGAGCACGACGGTCCCGGCGCCGGCGCCACCGGCGAGGCCGTTCCCGCGATCGACGGCCACCGCATGACGCCCGACACCGTCCTGGCGCTGCTGGACACCCTGTGCGCCGGCACCGGCGGACAGCCACCCCGGCGCGTCCTGGTCGTCGGATGCGAACCGGCCTCGACCGACGAGGGCATCGGGCTCAGCCCGCCGGTGTCCGAGGCCGTACCCCGGGCCGTTCGCCTGATCGAAGAGTTGCTCCAGGGCGGCTCGCCGGCCTTGGTACAGGCCCCGACCGCAGAAGCTTCCACCAGAGGAGAGACGGGATGAAGAAGATCATCGCTGCCGGTGCCGCCGGAGCCGCGCTGGCCGCTGCGGCCGCCGTCGTCACACAGGTGCTGCCCGACCTCAGGCGCTACTTCCGGATGCGCCGGATGTGAACCCACGCCCGCCGGGCGACCGGCGGCTGCCGCCGCCTTGCGTCGAACGGTGTACCCGAGGGCCCGGCCACGGCGTGCCGGGCCCTCGCACCTGGGGCGCTCGCCTCTAATGAAGGCCCGCCCCGGGAGGACGAGGACCCATGCACGAGATGTCCGTCGCCCTGGCCGTGATCGACCAGGTGGAAACGGCCGCCGCACAGACCTCGGACGTCACCTCGGTGCGCTCGGTGCGGCTGCTCGTGGGCGAGCTGGCCGGCGTCGTACCCGACTCCCTCGCCTTCTGCTTCGAACTCGCCTGCGCCGGAACCCTGCTGGAAGGCGCCGAACTGGTCACCGAACCGGTGCCCGGACGGGCCCGCTGCACGCCCTGCGCGCACGAGTGGGCCGCCGGCATGCCGCCCCGGCTGAGCTGCCCCGAGTGCGGCGGCGCCGAGGTCGAGCTGGTCTCGGGCCGGGAGCTCCAGATCGCCGAGGTGAGGTGGGGGGACGGCGACCCCCCGCACGCGGCCACCCACGAACCGACCCTCGAGGAGTGCTGAACCATGTGCCGTGTCGTCGACCTGCAACAGGCCGTGCTCGCGAAGAACGACGCGAGCGCCCACCTCCTGCGCACGCACCTCGACTCCCGTGGCACCACCGTCGTCAACCTGCTCTCCAGCCCCGGCAGCGGCAAGACCGCGCTGCTGGAACGCGAACTGCTGCTGGCGCGGGAGCGGTCCGTCGCCGTCGCGGCGCTCACCGCCGACCTCGCCACCGAGAACGACGCCGAACGGCTCGCGCGTTCCGGCGTCCCGGTCAAGCAGGTGCTCACCGACGGGCTGTGCCATCTGGAGGCGGCGATGCTCGCCGGGCACCTGCTCGGATGGCTGCCCGACGACACCCGGCTGCTGTTCGTGGAGAACGTCGGCAACCTGGTCTGCCCCGCCTCCTACGACCTGGGGGAGACCCTCAGGGTCGTCCTCGCCTCCGTGACCGAGGGCGAGGACAAGCCGCTCAAGTACCCGACCGCGTTCGGCCTGGCCCAACTGGTCGTGGTCACCAAGACCGACATCGCCGAGGCGGTGGAGTTCGACGAGGGCGCGTTCCGGGCGAACGTGGAGCGCGTCAACCCGGGCGTGGAGGTGGTTCTCACCTCGGCCCGTCGGGGACGCGGCGTCGGCACGCTGCTCGACCACGCCCTCGCCGCGGCGGGAGGCGCGCCCCTCCACTCGCCGGTCATGGCCCGCCGCCCGGACGCCGGCCACGGACACGGCCACGCCCACGGTCACACCCACTCCCACACCGGCGCGGCCGACGCCGCCGCCACGGCCCCCGCCCGCTCGTGAGTGCTCCGCCGCGGTCGGCCGCCGTCGCCCCGGACCCGCCGCACCGGCGGCGGGTCGTCGTCCGGGGCGTGGTGCAGGGCGTGGGCTTCCGGCCGTACGTCTACGGCCTCGCCACCGAACTCGCCCTGGTCGGGCATGTGACCAACACGTCCGAGGGCGTCGTCGCCGAGGTCGAGGGCAGTGTCTCGGCGGTGGCCCGCTTCTGCGACCGGCTCGCGGTCCAGGCACCTCCGCTGGCCCGGGTGGAGTCCGTCCACCACCAGGAGCTGCCCGTCACCGGCGGCGAGGCGTTCACGATCCTCGCCTCCCGCACCGGCGGCCCGGCCCGCACCCTGGTCTCCCCGGACGCGGCCACCTGCGCCGACTGCCTCGCCGAACTGGCCGACCCGGCCGACCGGCGCCACCGCCACCCGTTCGTCAACTGCACCCACTGCGGGCCGCGCTTCACGATCGTCACGGACGTCCCGTACGACCGGGCGAACACCACGATGGCCGGCTTCCCGATGTGCCCCGACTGCGCGCGCGAGTACGGCGATCCGGCCGACCGGCGCTTCCACGCGCAGCCGGTCGCCTGCCGGGCCTGCGGTCCCCGGCTGCGCCTGATTGTCCCGGGGGCCGAGGGCGCCGCGGGCGCGGACCCGGTCACCGAGGCCCGCGCGCTGCTCGGCCGTGGCGCGATCCTCGCCGTGAAGGGACTCGGCGGCTACCACCTCGCCTGCGACGCCGCGAACGCCGACGCCGTCTCGCTCCTGCGCCGCCGCAAGGCCCGGGGCGACAAGCCCTTCGCCGTCATGGCGAGGAGCGCGGGCGACATCGAGCACCTCGTCCGGCTGGGCCCCGAGGAGCGTCGCCTGCTCGAAGGCGCCGTCCGGCCCGTCGTGCTGCTGCGGCGGCGCCCGGACCCGTCGTACGCCGAGGGGGCGGTGCGGCCCGCCGGCGCCGTCGCGCCCGGCAGTCCCGACCTCGGCGTGATGCTGCCGTACACCCCGCTGCACCATCTCCTGCTCGGGCTGCCCGGCGACCCGGACGGCCCCCGGCTGCTCGTCATGACCAGCGGCAACCTCTCCGGCGAGCCGATCGTCACCGACGACGCCGAGGCCCTGGAGCGGCTCGCGCACCTCGCCGACGCCTGGCTCACCCACGACCGGCCGATCCATGTGCCGTGCGACGACTCCGTGGTCCGCGTGTGCGGCAAAGAGCCGCTGGTGCTCCGGCGCTCCCGCGGCTACGCCCCGCTGCCCGTCACCCTCCCGCTGCCGGTCGGCCCCGCCCTGGCCACCGGCGGAGACCTGAAGAACGCCTTCTGCCTCGGCGAGGGGCGCCAGGCCTGGCTGTCGGCGCACATCGGCGACATGGACGACGTCGCGACGCAAGCGGCCTTCGAACGCGCCGTGGAGCAGCTGGAGTCCATCACGGGGGTACGGCCGAGTAGCCTGGCGTGCGACCGGCACCCTGCCTACCGCTCCGCGCGATGGGCCGACCGGAACGCGGCCGGCCGGGCCGTCGTACGCGTCCAGCACCATCACGCCCACATCGCCGCCGCGATGGCCGAGCACGGGCTGGACGGCACCCGGCAGGTGATCGGCGTCGCCTTCGACGGCACCGGCCATGGCGACGACGGCGCGGTGTGGGGCGGGGAGTTCCTGCTCGCGGACTACGCCGGCTTCACCCGCTTCGGGCATCTCGCGTACGTCCCCCTGCCCGGCGGGGACACGGCGGTGCGCAGGCCGTACCGGATGGCGCTGGCCCACCTGCGCGCGGCCGGCATCGACTGGTCCGGCGACCTCGCCTGCACGGCCGCCTGCCCGCCCGACGAACTGCGCCTACTCCAGCGGCAGTTGGAGCGCGACCTGAACTGCGTCCCCACCTCCAGCATGGGCCGGCTCTTCGACGCCGTGTCCTCGCTCGCCGGTGTCTGCCACCGCGCCGGCTACGAGGCACAGGCCGCCGTGGAGCTGGAGGCCGCCGCGCTGGACGCGCCCGCCGGCGACACGACCGCGTACGCCTTCGGGCTGCGCGACGGCGATGGCGACGGAGCCCCGGTTCGAGCCGACGCCGCGCCCGTCCTCGCGGCGATCGTCCGCGACCTGCGGGCGGGCGACGGAGCGGCGGCCATCGCGGCCAGGTTCCACCGCGGCGTGGCCGCACTCGTGCACGCCATGTGCCGGCGGGCGCGGGAACGGCACGGGCTGGACACGGTGGCCCTGACCGGCGGCGTGTTCGCCAACACGCTGCTGTCCTCGGCCTGTTCGGCTGCCCTGCGCACGGACGGCTTCACGGTTCTGCGGCACCGGCTGGTGCCGCCGGGCGACGGCGGCCTGGCGCTGGGCCAGCTGATGGTGGCAGCCCGGACGACGACCGACGACTGAGTAACACCCGACCCCACAGGAGATGCCCATGTGCCTGGCGGTACCCGGCAGAGTGCTGGAGATCGAGGAACGGGACGGCACCCGGATGGCCACCGTCGACTTCGGCGGCGTGGTCAAGGAGGTGTGCCTGGAGTATCTGCCGGACCTCCAGGTCGGCGAGTACGCCATCGTCCACGTCGGGTTCGCGCTCCAGCGACTGGACGAGGAGTCGGCGAAGCAGACGCTGGAGCTGTTCGCCGAGCTCGGCATGCTCCAGGAGGAGTTCGGCGACGCCTGGGAGATGGCGGCGGCCGAGGCGGGCGCGGCCCCGGTGGAAGAGGTGCACAACCAGTGAAGTACATCGAAGAGTTCCAGGACCCGGAGCTGGCCCGCCGGCTCCTCGACGACATCCGGGCCACGGTGACCAGGCCGTGGGCGCTGATGGAGGTGTGCGGAGGGCAGACGCACAGCATCATCCGGCACGGTCTCGACCAGCTCCTGCCCGACGAGGTCGAGTTGATCCACGGGCCGGGCTGTCCCGTCTGTGTGACCCCGCTGGAGGTCATCGACAAGGCGCTGGAGATCGCCTCCCGCCCCGAGGTGATCTTCTGCTCGTTCGGCGACATGCTGCGGGTCCCCGGCACCGGCCGGGACCTGTTCCAGGTGCGCGGCGAGGGCGGCGACGTACGCGTCGTGTACTCGCCGCTCGACGCCCTGCGGATCGCCCAGCAGAACCCGGACCGCGAGGTGGTGTTCTTCGGCATCGGCTTCGAGACGACCGCGCCGCCCAACGCCATGACGGTCCATCAGGCCCGCAGGCTGGGCGTCCGCAACTTCAGCATGCTGGTGTCCCACGTCCGCGTCCCGCCCGCCATCGAGGCGATCATGTCGTCGCCGAGCTGCCGGGTGCAGGGCTTCCTCGCGGCCGGGCACGTGTGCAGCGTGATGGGGATGGGGGAGTACCCGGAGCTGGCGGAGCGCTTCCGGGTGCCGATCGTGGTGACGGGTTTCGAGCCGCTGGACATCCTCGAAGGCGTACGCCTGACCGTACGGCAGCTGGAGCGCGGCGAGCACACCGTCGACAACGCCTACGCGCGTGCCGTACGGCCCGAGGGCAACCCCGCCGCGCGGGCCATGCTGGAGGACGTCTTCGAGGTCACCGACCGCGCCTGGCGGGGCATCGGGGTGATCCCCGGCAGCGGCTGGCGGCTGTCGCCGAAGTACCGCGACCACGACGCCGAGCACCGCTTCTCGGTCGAGGGGATCCGGACCGAGGAACCGGCCGAGTGCCGCAGCGGAGAGGTCCTGCAGGGACTGCTCAAGCCGCACGAGTGCAGCGCCTTCGGCACCCTGTGCACCCCTCGTACACCGCTGGGCGCCACCATGGTCTCCAGCGAGGGCGCCTGCGCGGCGTACTACCTGTACCGGCGGCTGGACCTGCCCGCCGCCACGGCCCGGGAGGCGAGCCCCGTTGTCTGACCTCGATGTGACCTCGTGGACCTGTCCGGCCCCGCTGCGCGACCGGCCCCGCGTCGTCATGGGACACGGCGGCGGGGGCGCTCTCTCCGCCGAGCTGGTCCAGCAGATCTTCGCCCCCGCCTTCGGCGGCGAGGTGCTCGCGCAGATGGGCGACGCCGCCGTCCTCTCCCTCGGTGGAGCCCGGCTGGCCTTCTCCACGGACTCCTTCGTGGTGCGGCCGCTGTTCTTCCCCGGCGGCAGCATCGGCGACCTGGCGGTCAACGGCACGGTCAACGACCTCGCCATGAGCGGGGCCCGCGCCGCCTACCTCTCCTGCGGATTCATCCTCGAAGAGGGCGTCGAGCTGGAGACGGTCACCCGGGTCGCCGAGGCACTGGGCGCGGCCGCGCGCACCGCCGGCGTGGAGGTGGCGACCGGTGACACCAAGGTGGTGGAGGCCGGACACGGCGACGGGATCTACGTCAACACGGCCGGGATCGGTGTCGTCCCGGCGGGCGTCGACCTGCGTCCGCAGCGGGTCGTCCCCGGCGACGTCGTGATCGTCAGCGGCTCCGTCGGTGTCCACGGGGTGGCGGTCATGAGCGTCCGGGAGGGCCTGGAGTTCGGCGTGGAGATCGAGAGCGACTGCGCGGCGCTCGGCGGCCTGGTCGACGCCATGCTCGCCGTCACCCCGGATCTGCATGTGCTGCGCGACCCGACCCGGGGCGGCGTCGCGGCCTCGCTCAACGAGATCGCGGCCGCCTCCGGCACGGGCGTGGTCGTCCGGGAACGCGACGTCCCCGTCCCGGCCGCCGTGGCGAACGTCTGCGCCATCCTGGGCCTCGACCCGATGTACATCGCCAACGAGGGCAAGCTGGTGGCCTTCGTCCCGCGCGAGCACGCCGACGCCGTGCTGGAGGCGATGCGGGCCCACCCGCTGGGCGCGGACTCCGCGATCATCGGGGAGGCCGTCGAGGCACACCCCGGCATGGTCGTGGCCCGCACCGGGCTGGGCGGCACACGCGTCGTCGACCTGCCGCTCGGGGAGCAGCTGCCGCGGATCTGCTGAGCCGGCCGGCATGCCCTGTGACCTGTCAGGACACCTCGCGCCGGTGGTGAAGGGGCTGCCCGAACAAACGCGCGCGCGTTAGGTTGAGCGCGTGCGATTGAGAGTGGAGTTCACGACCGAGCCCTTCGACCTCGACGAGGCACCCGCGCACGCGCTGGTCGCCCGCCAGGTCATCGAGGCTGCCGAGCTCGACGAAGTGGACGTGGGCCCGTTCGGGAACACGGCGGAGGGCGGCACCGACGCCGTGCTCACCGCCGTGGACGCCCTGCTGCGCAAGACCCTGGAGGCCGGCGCCACCCGGATCTCGCTCCAGGTCAACGTGGTCGGGGAGGGTCAGGAGTGACCGGCACCGGGGACGAGCCCTTCATCGCGGCCGTGAAGCCGCTGGTCGACGCCATGGGCGGCGAGATACTCCCGCCGGACGAGGCCGGGCCCGAGGATGTCGTGCTCTCCTGGGAGGGCGCCGACGTCGTCGCCGTGCGCCTGCCCCAGCTGGCCGACTCCCTCGACCACATCCTGGCCGCCATGGAGCGCCGGCAAGGCAAGCCGCTGGCCGACCTGGACCGCAAGGCCAAGCAGGAGGTCGTACGGATACTGGAAGCGCGTGGTGCCTTCTCCGTACGGCACGGCGTGGAGACCGTGGCGAGCGCGCTCGGCGTGAGCCGCTTCACGGTCTACAACTATCTCAACCGTGACAAGAACGCCTGAGGCGGCTTACCCGGTTTCGTTGCTGCGAATTTTCAACAAAGTGTTGACGTCTCGTCGTCGTAGGGCGTTAGCTATCGGCACGCCCGTTCAGCACGAAGGCCCTTCGCGGCCACGGAGGCTCCCGTGACGTCGAATTCCCTGCCCCCGGGCCTGGCCCGGTTCAACGCCCTGGAGGAGCACGCGGCCCACGCCGCTCTCCACGAGGCGTGCGCCTCCACGGCATGGGTGCGGCGGCTGCTCGCCGCCCGCCCCTACGCCACCGTCGGCGACCTCTACACCGCCAGTGACGCCGCCATGGCCGAGCTGAGCACCGAGGACCTCGCGCAGGCCATGGCCGGGCACCCGCCGATCGGCCGCCCCAAGCCGGGCGACCCGACCTCGGCCCGGGAGCAGCGCGGCATGGCCGGCGCCTCCGAGGAGCTCAAGGCGGAGCTGCTCGAACTCAACCTGGCCTACCAGGACCGGTTCGGCCATGTCTTCCTGATCTGCGCCACCGGCCGGACCGGCGAGGAGATGCGCGACGCGGTCAAGGAGCGGATCGGCAACTCGCCGGAGCAGGAGCGGGAGATCGTCCGCACCGAGCTGGGCAAGATCAACCGTATTCGGCTCGCCCGCATCGTCGAAGAGGACTGACAGCAGCATGAGCACCAGCACCACCGCCTCCGTGTCCACCCACATCCTGGACACCAGCGTCGGCCGTCCCGCCGAAGGCGTCGCCATCCACCTTTCCGCCCGCTCCGGGCACGAGGCGGACTGGCAGGCGCTCGGCGGCTCCGCGACCGATGCGGACGGGCGGTGCAAGGACCTCCCGGCGCTGCCGGAAGGCACCACACACGTACGGCTCGACTTCGCCGTGGAGCCGTATTTCGAGAAGAAGCAAGCCGATGCGCAGCAGGACGCCCCCGCGAATCGGGACAGCGGTGCCGTGTTCTTCCCCGAGGTGGCGATCACCTTCGCCGTGAACCCCGGGGAGCATTACCACGTACCGCTGCTGCTCAACCCGTTCGGCTACTCCGTTTACCGAGGGAGCTAGCAGACATGCCCACGATCCTGGGACAGAACCAGTACGGCAAGGCCGAGAACCGAGTCGTAAAGATCACGCGGGACGGCGCCACCCACTACATCAAGGACCTGAACGTATCCGTGGCGCTGAGCGGCGACATGGCCGAGGTCCACTACTCCGGCTCGAACGCCCACTGCCTGCCGACCGACACCACCAAGAACACGGTGTACGCGTTCGCCAAGGAGCACGGCATCGAGTCGGCCGAGCAGTTCGGCATCCACCTCGCGCGCCACTTCGTCACGAGTCAGGAGCCGATCAAGACGGCCCGGATCCGTATCGAGGAGTACGCCTGGGAGCGGATCGACGCCTCCGACGCCAACTCCCAGTTCATCGGCGCCGACGAGGTCAAGCACTCCTTCGTCCGCAAGGGCCAGGAGACCCGGGTCACCCAGATCACCTACGACGGTTCGTCCTGGGAGGTCATCTCGGGTCTGAAGGACCTCGTCGTGATGAACTCGACGAACTCCGAGTTCTGGGGCTACGTCAAGGACAAGTACACGACGCTCCAGGAGGCGTACGACCGCATCCTGGCCACCCAGGTCTCCGGCCGCTGGCGGTTCAACTGGACCGACGACGAGCAGCGGATGCCCAACTGGGAGAAGTCGTACGAGCAGACCAAGAAGCACATGCTCCACGCCTTCGCCGAGACCTACTCCCTGTCGCTCCAGCAGACCCTGTACCAGATGGGTTCGCGGATCATCAACAACCGCAGCGAGATCGACGAGGTCCGCTTCTCCCTCCCGAACAAGCACCACTTCCTCGTGGACCTGGAGCCGTTCGGGCTGAAGAACGACAACGAGGTGTACTTCGCCGCCGACCGCCCCTACGGCCTGATCGAGGCCACCATCCTGCGGGACGGCTGTGAGCCGAAGATCCCGGTGGACCTGACCAACCTCTGAGCCGGTAACTGCATTTCGGCACCCGCGGCCGGCGGGCCGGGCTTGGAAAGCCCCCGGCCGCGGTACTCAAATCTCCAGGGTCCTGCCGTGCCCACTCCACCCAAGCGCAAAGGACGAATCATGGCAGCAGCCCAGCGCATCGTCATCGAGAACTGTTCGATCGCGACCGTGGACGCGCACGACACCGAGCACGCCACCGGCCACCTCGTCATCGCGGACAACCGCATCGAGTCGCTGGGCGCGGGCAGGGCCCCCGAGGGCCTGGAGAACGTCGTACGCCGTATCGACGCCACCGGGCACCTGGTGACCCCCGGCCTGGTCAACACCCACCATCACTTCTACCAGTGGATCACCCGGGGCCTGGCCACCGACCACAACCTCTTCGACTGGCTCGTCGCCCTGTACCCGACCTGGGCGCGCATCGACGAGCAGATGGTGCGCTCCGCCGCGCAGGGCTCGCTGGCGATGATGGCCCGCGGTGGCGTCACCACGGCCATGGACCACCACTACGTCTTCCCGAAGGGCTCCGGCGACCTGTCCGGCGCGATCATCGGCGCCGCCCGCGACATGGGTGTCCGCTTCACCCTCGCCCGCGGCTCCATGGACCGCAGCGAGAAGGACGGCGGACTGCCGCCCGACTTCGCCGTCGAGACCCTCGAAGGCGCCCTCGCCGCGACCGAGGAGACCGTCAAGCAGCACCACGACGCCTCCTTCGACGCGATGACCCAGGTCGCCGTCGCCCCCTGCTCCCCGTTCTCCATCTCCACCGAACTCCTCAGGCAGGGCGGCGAGCTCGCCCGCCGCCTCGGCGTGCGCATGCACACCCACGGCTCGGAGACCGTGGAGGAGGAGAAGTTCTGCCACGAGCTGTTCGGCATGGGCCCGACCGACTACTTCGAGTCCACCGGCTGGCTCGGTGAGGACGTGTGGATGGCGCACTGCGTCCACATGAACGACTCCGACATCGCCGCCTTCGCCCGCACGAAGACCGGCGTCGCCCACTGCCCCTCGTCCAACGCCCGCCTCGCCGCCGGCATCGCTCGCGTCCCCGACATGCTCGCGGCCGGAGTCCCGGTCGGCCTCGGCGTCGACGGCACCGCCTCCAACGAGTCTGGCGAACTGCACACCGAACTGCGCAACGCCCTGCTCATCAACCGCCTCGGCGCCCACCGCGAGGCCGCCCTGAACGCCCGGCAGGCCCTGCGCCTCGGGACGTACGGCGGCGCCCAGGTCCTGGGCCGCGCGGCCGAGATCGGCTCCCTGGAGCCGGGCAAGCTCGCCGACCTCGTGCTGTGGAAGCTGGACACGCTCGCCCACGCCTCCATCGCCGACCCGGTGACCGCGCTGGTCTTCGGCGCGGCGGCCCCGGTCACGGCGTCGTTCGTGAACGGCCGGCAGATCGTCGAGGACGGAACTCTGCTGACCGCCGACGAGGACGCGATCGCCCGCAGCACGCGGGACCAGGCCCGGCGGCTCGCGCAGATCGCCGCGCAGGGCTGACCGGTTGAAGATCTCCGGTCGAGGGGGACGGCCCTCGACCGGTAGCCGTGGACCCGAGCGGGGTCCATGGCGGCCGTCTCCGGGGCGCCCGCCCATGCGTGCGCCCCGGAACGGTCACCGTGCCCCTTATTTGGGGCTCCGTCCCCTCGGTCCCGCACGACCGCGCACCACCTCCTTGAAACCCACGTCAGAGCCGACGTGCTGTTAACCGACCGGAGGAGCCGCCCGTGTCCACCCACCCCGTCGACGAGAAACTCCCCGCCCTCAAAATGGCGACCACCGGCCTTCAGCACGTGGCCGCCATGTACGCGGGCGTCGTCGCCCCGCCCCTGATCGTCGGCGCGGCCATCGGCCTCTCCGCCACCGAACTCACTTTCCTCACCGGCGCCTGCCTGTTCACCGCGGGCATCGCGACCTTCCTCCAGACGCTCGGTATCTGGAAGATCGGCGCCCGGCTGCCCTTCGTCAACGGCGTCACCTTCGCCGGCGTCGCCCCCATGACGGCGATCGTCGCCTCCACCGAGGACAAGTCCGACGCCCTGCCGATCATCTTCGGCGCGGTCATCGTCGCCGGTCTCCTCGGCTTCCTGGCCGCACCCTTCTTCAGCAAGGCGGTCCGCTTCTTCCCACCGGTCGTGACGGGTACGGTCATCACCCTGATCGGCATATCCCTTCTCCCGGTCGCCTTCAACTGGGCCCAGGGCCCCAACCCCGCAGCGGACGACTACGGTTCGGCGACGAACCTGGGGCTGGCGGCGGTCACCCTGCTGATCGTCCTGCTCCTGCGCCGCTTCACCCGGGGCTTCGTCAAGCAGATCGCGGTGCTGCTCGGCCTGGTGATCGGCACGCTGATCGCGATCCCGTTCGGCGTCACGGACTTCGGCCCGGTGGCGGACGCGAGCGTGATCGGCTTCCCGACCCCGTTCCACTTCGGCGCCCCGCAGTTCCAGCTCGCCGCGATCATCTCGCTGTGCGTGGTGATGGTGGTGTCGATGACCGAATCGACGGCCGACATGCTGGCGCTGGGCGAGATCGTCGAGCGCCCGGCCGACGAGAAGACCATCGCGGCCGGCCTGCGCGCCGACACCCTCGGCTCGGCGCTCAGCCCGCTGTTCAACGGCTTCATGTGCAGCGCCTTCGCCCAGAACATCGGCCTGGTCGCGATGACGAAGATCCGCAGCCGGTACGTCGTCGCCACCGGTGGTGGCTTCCTGGTGCTGATGGGCCTGTGCCCGATGGCCGCGTCGCTCATCGCCGTCGTACCGCGCCCGGTGCTGGGCGGCGCGGGCGTGGTCCTCTTCGGGTCGGTGGCCGCGAGCGGCATCCAGACCCTCGTCCGGGCCGGCCTGGAGAAGGACAACAACATCCTGATCGTCGCCGTCTCGCTGGCCGTCGGCATCATCCCGATCACGGCGCCGGAGTTCTACCACGCGTTCCCGGAGACGGTCCGGATCGTCCTGGACTCGGGCATCTCGACGGGCTGTGTGGCGGCGGTGGCCCTGAACCTCGTCTTCAACCACCTGGGCAGGGGCCGTGACGCCCAGGACGTCACTCATCCCATGGAGGCAGGAGAGGAGATCACCGGGGCGACCCGGGCCCCTGCCACACCATGAGGTTGGCGAAGAGCTCGGCCTGCTCGACGGCGTCGTCCAGCGCATGGTGCGTGTGACGACGCCGCGACAGCAGTTCACGCGGCATCGTGCCCTTCGCCACCGCCCGCAACGGCAGCCCCGCCTTCGTCGCGTACAGCGTCTTCATGTCGAGGCAGCCCGAGTGCCCGAACGGGCTCGTGCCGGTGAAGCGGATCAGGTACCAGTACAGGAACGTCCAGTCGTACGACGCCGGGTAGCCGCACATCACCGGCTGCGCCCCGGCGCTCACCTCACGCACCCATGCGCTGAACTCGGCGAGCGCGGTGGCCGGTTCACTGCCCTCGCTCGCGAGCCGCTCCCGGTCAAGGCCGCTCACGGCCAGCGCCTCCGGCACGAATTCCTCACTGATCGGCCGCAGCTCCCGGTAGAAGGTCCGCTCCTCCGGGTCGGCCGGCGTGAAACGGTCGGCGTCCTGCACCCCGGCGACCGCCGCGCCGAAGCTCAGCATGGAGTACGGGCCGGGGATCGGGCCGTCGGCCTCGATGTCGACGGACAAATACTCACCTACGGTTGGGAGGTAAGAGGGCACACCGGGACAGGGAGGGGCACATGGCGACAGCAGTCGCAACACGGACAGCGCGGGAGTACGCGCGGTCCAGCAAGGGCAAGGGCGGCCGGTCACGGTCCACCGACGACCAGCACAAGGACAACCTCAAGGCTGAGCGGAACCACGGCCCGTGGACCTGGGGCCAGCCGTACGCCGACACCGGTAGCGCCTCCAAGTTCGCCACGAAGGCACGCGGCGACTTCGCCCAGCTCCTGGCCGACCTGCGCTCCGGCGCCTTCGGCCAGCCAGGGGACGTGCTGGTCCTGTGGGAGATATCCCGGCTCACCCGCGAGACCGGTCAGGGCTCCGAGATCATCCGGCTGTGCGAGGCGCACGGCTACCTGATCCACGTGACCGTCGCCGAGCACACCTACAACCCGGCGAACGTCGATGACTGGGCAGCGCTGATGGGTGGCGTGGTCAAGGCGGAGGAAGAGGCCCGGCGCCTGTCGGCTCGTACGCTGCGTGGTGTGAACTCCGCAGTCGACGACGGCCGCCCGCACGGCAAGATCCCGTTTGGGTACTGCCGCACGTACGAGCTGATCGACGGCCGCCCGCGTCCCGTGTCGCAGGAGCCGGACCCGGTCCAGGGGCCGCTGGTGGTCGAGCTGTTCGAGCGGGTGGCCGGGTGGAACGGGCGCAAGCGCGACTCCATCCGCGCCGTGGCCCTCAACTGGGAAGAACGAGGCATCGTCAGCCGCCAGTCCGACAAGCCGATCTCGGCTGCCAACATGCGGCCCCTGCTGATCAACAAGGCGTACATCGGCATCCGCGTGCACAAGGGCAGCGAGCGGCCGGGCAACTGGCCCGCGCTGGTGGACCGGGAGCTGTTCAACGCCGTGCAGCGGCTGCTGGCAGATCCCTCCCGGAAGTCGGTCACCTCAAGCGCCGTCAAGCACGTCCTCACCGGCACGCTGCGGTGTGACGTCTGCGGGAACGGCATGACCATCACGCCGGGCGACCGTCCGAAGAAGCAAGGCGCCGGGCACCATGGCCACGCGGCGTACGTCTGCCGCAAGTACGGGTGTCTGAGGATCGACAAGACGGCCGCCGATGACTACCTGATCAACGAGCTGCTGACCTACTTGTTCCTGGCGCCCCGGGAGGAAGTGCCTGCCCAGCTCGCCGAGGACGACAGCCACTCCGAGCTGTCGTCCGTGCGTGCCGAACTGATCCGGCTCCGTGGCGAGTTGGACGAGCTGGAGGCCGCCCCGGCGCCCAGGAACGCCCGTGCCCGCATCCAGCGCACCAACGACATGGATGAGCTGGAGACGGAGATCGCCACCCTGGAGCGCCGGGAGGCCGACCTCACCGCGCCCGACCCGCTGGACGGCCTGTTCGAAACCGGCCCCGGTGCGGCCGACCGGTGGGTGGCGTCGGATATCACGGTGCAGCGGGCCGTCGCCGCCCTCGTCTTCGCTCCGCACGGGCCGCTCGGTCAGCCCCGGGTCCGGCGCGTGGCCGACAGTGCGTCCCCGGCCGCCCGGGACCGCATCCGCCGGTACAAGGCGGAGGGGGCAGCGGTATGAGCGACATCCGCGAGCCCCTGTACGGCGCTCAGGCGGCCGAAGTCGGCCGGGCCCTACGCCGGTTGATGGCCAGCGGCACAAGGCCGGAGACGGCCCCTCAGCGTCCCGTGCTGACGCCGTTCCGGGTCGCCCTGCTGCGCCGCCGCACCTGACCCCACGCCGCACACGACGGAGCCGCCCCGCATCGGCATCGGGGCGGCTCCGCGCTGTGTCGCGGCTACTGCGCCGCCGGGCGATGCGCTGCCCAGATACGCAGCATGATCCTCAACAGGTCCGGGTCGATCAGCTCCACGTCGTCCACGTGCTCACGGTGGGCGTATATGTCCCAGCCGGGGCCCGAGTTGCCCAGCTCGTGAGCCACCAAGACGGCGTCCGCCGGGTCCTCGATCACCTCGTCGCACGCCCGGCACACGTGCAGGGCCAGGGTCACCGGTGTACCCCGTCCAGGTTCACCACGTGATCGCACAGCGCGTTCACCGAGCGGGACAGCCGCTGTGCGTGGGCGATCCCGGCGGGCAGTGTCCGCCCCGGCTCCAGCCCGAGCCGCATCCGCGCCTCACCCACGCACGCCAGCGCACACGCCCGGGGTACGTCGTCCTCGGGCAGGGGCCGGGCCGCATCCTCCACGGCCGGAATGAGCAGCATCATGTGTCCCCGCAACAGGAGCGTCAGCGTCTCCAGCTCCTCCGTCGTGGGTAGTTCGGCGTCCGGAGCCAGCAGCCGCCGGGCCGTCTCCCTCATGGTCTCCAGGTCCAGCGGCAGTGCCTCTGCCACGGGCGGAGGTGGGGCGGTAACTTCCGTCATGTCGTCGCTCCCTTGAAGCGTCGGCCACGCCCCGGGGCCGTTCGCTGCGGTCGCCGGGGTCTGTGCTGTTCACCAAACCGCTGTGGTGGATCTTTCGGAGGCGCCGGGTAGGGGGCCTACAGGGGGCCTAACCTTGAGGCCCGAGGGGGCCACAAATGCAGACCACGGAACGCAAGAGGCAGTTCGGGCAGTACCTCGCGCGCCTGCGCCGGGACGTGCGCCTGTCCCAGCGGCAGTTGGCCGACCGGCTGTGCGCCCTGTCCGGCCTCACCACCCTGACCCGCAACGAGGTTGGCCGCTGGGAGCAGGGC
This sequence comes from Streptomyces sp. NBC_01092, assembly GCF_045039535.1. Classification (NCBI taxonomy): domain Bacteria; kingdom Bacillati; phylum Actinomycetota; class Actinomycetes; order Kitasatosporales; family Streptomycetaceae; genus Streptomyces; species Streptomyces sp. NBC_01092. The sequence goes on from NZ_CP108659.1 coordinate 8,456,762, forward strand.
CGCCGCCTCCCGGACGCGTGGCTGCCCGCGCTGGCGGTCGCCCTCGACGTTCCGCTCGGCACCCTGGAGCGGGCAGCCGCGTACGCCCGGGGAGAGCCCGAGGGCCGCCTTCCCGGAGCGTTCGCCACGCTGGCGGAGCTGTTGCCCCCGGGTGACCCTCTGGAGGCGGGAGACGGACGCTCAGGCCGTCGTATCGGCGCCTCCACTGTGGCCGCGCTGGCGGGGCGGGTGCACGGCCTGCGCCTGGCGGATGACGTGCTGGCCGGGGGTGACCTCATCGTCCCGGCGTTCCGGGAGCTGTCCGGCGCCGTCGGCCTCTACCGGGACCGCACCTACGACGAGCCCACCGGCCGGGCGCTGCTCGTCCAGATCGGCGAGCTGTCCCAGATCGCCGGGTGGATCGCCTCCGACGCCGGAGAGCACGACCAAGCCGCCCACGCGTACGCCCTCGGTATCTCTGCCGCCCGTCAGGCCGGTGACGGCGCCCTGGTGGCCAACCTCGCCGGGTCGCTGGCGTATCAACACGCGAACACCGGGAGGGAGTTGGACGCGGTCGACCTAGCCCAGGCCGCCCTGGACGAAGCCGGGCCGTCCGCCCCGCCGCAGACCCGCGCCCTCTTTTTCGACCGGGTCGCCTGGGCTCACGCCAAGGCAGGCCGCACCCACGCCCAACAGGCCATGCGCGCCCTCGGAGAGGCGCACGAAGCCCTCACCGAGGAGGCCCCCGACGAGGCCCCGCAGTGGGCCTACTGGGTCAGCCGACCTGAGCTGGAAGTGATGGACGCCCGGGTCTACACCGAGCTGCGCCGACCGTTGCGGGCCGTGCCGCTGCTGCGGTCCGTGCTGGAGCGCTACGACGCCACCCACGCCCGCGAGATGGCCCTGTATCTGTCCTGGCTCGCCGTCGCCTACGCCGACGCCAACGAGCCCGAGGCCGCCGCCGACACAGCGGCCCGCATGTTCGAGCTGTCCGCCGACGTCGCCTCGGACCGGACGTCCGAGCGCGGCCGGGTGGTTATCGCCCGGCTGACTCAGTTCGACGACGTGCCCGAGGTCCGCGCGGTGCTCGCTGAGCACCCTCTTGCCGGCTGATTAATCGAATCGACTAATTCCCCAGCTCAAGTTGGGTGCGACAAGCCCCGGTAACCCCTGGAAAGCGGTGAGAAGCCGGGATACGCTGGGAGCCGCAAAGACCACAGACCACGGACCAGCAACACGCGGTCCGTGGTCTTTTTGCGTGTGCTGGGCCGGGTCATGTCCCGACCTGGAGGCGCCCCGTGGGCGATCCCGCAACCCTGGACGAGGTCCGCCGCTGGCCCGCCCTCGTCTCACTCGCTCAGGCGGCCCGTGCCCTGGGCTTCAGCACAGCCACCGCCTACCGCCTGCACCGCCGTGACGGGTTCCCGGTGCCTGTTGTCAAGGTCGGCAGCCGCCGCCGCGTACGCACGGCCGACCTGGTGCGGCTCCTGGAAGCGGGCGGGGGCACGGCATGACCGTCGTTCTCTGCCTCGCCGCTGCCGCCGGGGCCTGGTTCTACCTCCGGTATCGCTGGCGGCTGTGGAAGGCCACCCGCGACGCCCGCCGGGCCATCATCGCCGGACAGGCGGCCAAGGAGCGTGAGGCCGCCCGCCGGACCCTCACACAGCGGCTGCACGCCGTCCTGTCGGAAAAGGCTCTGGCCCGGCTGTTCCGCTGGACGCCGGACAGCCGGATCCGCCCCACGGTCCGCATCGCCCGCCGGGGATTCTTCGGCCGGTACGAGCGGATCCGGCCGGATCAGCACATCATGGTCGTCGGCTTCACGGGATCGGGGAAGTCGTCGGCGCTGCGGGTGCTGGCGGCGTGGGCTCTGTCCAACTCCTCCTGGTCGCTTGAGGCTTGGGACGGCAAGTGGGGCGCGTCGGTGCGCGCCTACCGGGGCAAGGCTCCGGTCCTGGACACCATGGAGGCGATCGAGGCCCGGCTGAGGGACCTGGTGACGCGGGAGCTGCCCGCCCGAGCGCTCATGGCCGAGCCGCCGCACCTGGCGATCATCATGGACGAGTCCCGGCTCCTCAACGAGCTGTCGGCCGCCGGTATGCGCGATCTCGTCACGGTCATCCAGACCGGCCGGGAGCTGGGTGTGCACCTGTGGTTCGGGCTCCAGGACCCCAAGACGGACAGCGTGCCGTCCGAGATCCGCGACCAGTTCAGCGCCAAGCTCGTGCACCAGCTCCAGACCCGCGAGGCCGCACAGGTCGCGCTCAAGGAGCTGGTGGCCGCCGGGTGGGCTCCGCACCGCCTGATGCGCTCGGGCCAGATGCTCATCTGGACGCCCGTGCGGGCCATGTCCGCGCCCCGCGTCGTCTACGGCCTGTGGCTGTCGGCCGGGCGGCTGGCCGCCCTGGAGCGCCGGGGCCCGTACACCGCCCCCGAGTTCGCGGTGCCCGTCAGCCTGCACAAGCGCGTTGCCCGCGTTGCGCACGCCTTTGACCTGGGCGGACGCACGCAACACGCAACACGCAACGCCCGCACGGACGAGTTCGCGGAGGCCATCGAGCGCGCACTGCTCGGGGGCCCGGTGGGCGTGCGGGAGATCGCCCGCTCCACCGGCCGCAACCCCGGCTCCGTGCAGCGCAAGATCCAGCAACTCACCGCCCGGGGCCAGGTTGAAGCGACCCCGGACGGCTACACCCTCCCCCAGGTCAACGAGCAGGAAGAGGACTACTCATGATGTTCCGCACCGAGACCCGGACGCGCCAGGTCCCGGTCACACACGACGGCATCACGCAGATGGTGCCGGAGCCGTACAAGGTAGAGGTCCCGGTGCCGCCCCGGGACGTCCCGGCCCTGGTCAAGCGGGTCATGTTCCGCATGGCCGTGGGCATCACCGTGCTGGCGGTGGCGCTGTCCGTGGCGGCCATCGGCGGGCTGCTCGCCCGGCTGGTCACGCCGTTCGTCGCGTACCCGGCCGCCATGGTGCTGGACGCGCTGTGGATCTACGCCGTGATGGGTGAGTGGGAGTCCCGCTACGACCCGAGGACGGCCCGGTGGGCGCAGTTCGCCGGGGCCGCGTTCGTGGCCCTGTCCATGGCTGCCATCGTCGTCTACGGGGCCCTGCTCGGGGAGCTGGCGGCGGGCATCATCGCCGCCCTGATCCCGCTCGGGTCCAAGGCCGCATGGGTGCTGCGGTTCAAGCTGACCGTCCGTCGGCTGGACACGAAGAACCAGGCGTGGCTGGACCAGACGCGCAACGACATCTACGCCCGCAAGGCGCTCGCCGAGGAGATGCGCACGCTCGACGAGGCCCGGCGGGTCACGGCCGAACTGGACGCCGAGCGCGCGCCGGAGGCAGCTGAGCTGGAGCAGGGGGCTCAGCCTGAGCCGCTGAGCCTGGCTGAGCCGGTGGCTCAGGTCGTCGCATCTGTGCAGGTCGCACCAGCTGAGCCGGAGCTGAGCCCGGCTCAGCCACGTGAGCCCTTCGGGTTCAGCGCCGCCACCGTGCAGCGCGTCGAGCGGACGGCTCAGGTGGCCGAACTACTCAAGGCTGAGCCCCGGCTCACGGGGGCCCAGGTGGCTGAGCGGCTGGACGTCTCGCTCGCCAGCGCCAAGCGCTACCTCGCCGACGCCCGCAAGGAGGTGTCGAAGTGATCCAGTTCGCCGCACTCGTCGCTCTGGCCGTGGTGCTCGCCATCGGAAAGCAGCATCGCATCCCCGCCCTCATCGCGGGGGCCGCCGTGGTCGTCCTGATGGGCGGGCCGTCCGAGTTCGTCCAGGCGGCGCTGGCCGCCGTACCGGGGGTCTGACCGTGGCCGTCACGTTCCGCAAGCGCATCCGGGTCCTGCCCGGGGTCTACCTGAACCTTGGCCGCCGCTCCGTGTCGGTCACGGTCAAGGCCGGACCCCTGGCCCGTACCTGGTCCACCAACGGGCGGACCACGACGTCCGCCGACCTGCCGGGCCCCCTCGGGTACCGGCGCACAACTCGCCGCCGGAGGCAGCCGTGAAGTCGTCGCCGTTGACCTGGATCGCCATTGCGATCATCGCCTATGTCCTGCTGATCTCCTCGGACGTGGGGTCGGGCCTCCCCGGAGCGCACACAGTGCGCTGCGACGGCGGCCCGGTCCTTGCGGGTACCAAGAGCGCGGAGGAGCATGAGGCGTTCTGCGCCCAGGGCAAGTAGCCCGCAGACAGAGCCACGCCGGTACGCCCGGCGTGGCTCGTGTCGTCAGCCGGTCGTGAAGGACTCGCCGTCGTTCCGGGTGATGCGGAACGTGGCGGGCCTCGCGTCGGTCGGTGGCATGCCCACCCCATCCTTGACGTCGAACGGGCCTTCCTGCCCGTCGGGGAGCCGCAGACGGAACTGCCGCGTCCTGTCGATCTCCCTCCACACCTCGACGGAGTGGAGGGTCATCGTGCCGGACCAGTAGGGATTTCGGATGCCGTCGGGCACCTGCCGGAGGCTGACGGAGACGGGCGCTTCGCCCGCGTCGGTAACGGCCGTCGCCGGGCCGCTGATTGTGCTCATGTCTGCCGAGCGTAGCCGTCCAGGCGGAGAGTGATTTAAATATGTCGGCCGGCAAGTAGACCGCCCAGCTCAGCCGGTGGGCCAGTACTGGCCGTCGGCGTCCACCCGCACGGCGCAGCCCTCGCGCAGCACCAGCAGCGCATCCGGCAGCCAGCTCCGCATGACCGCCGACCGGCACAGGCTCATCAGCTCGTCCGCCGGGCGGCCGGGGTGCTGCTGGACCAGGGCGAACGCCGCCGTGCGCTGCGGGTTCGGGATCGGGACGTGGCTCACGACAGCCCCGCCTTCACCAGGTTGTCCGCGATCTGCTCCCGTACGTCCTCGGGCAGGTCCCGCACGAACTCCCCCAGCGTCACCACGTCCCGGGGCCAGAACCACCCCCGGATCAGGTCCACGGCGACCAGGGCGTGCCGGGCGCGGCGCTCCGCGTCAGCGAGCTGGGCCTTGGTCGCGTCCATGATCGACGGCGACCGCACGGCGAGGGTCACGCCGGTCTGCTGCTCCACCACCCGCACCACGGCCCCGGCTGCTTCCGCTGAAGCCTGGTTGATGTCGGCGAGGGCGGCGCGTCCGGCGGAGACGATCGCCGCCCGGTGAGCTTCGATGTCATCGGTCATGGTCAACTCCTCCGAGCCGGGCGGGGGTTACTGACCCCCAGCCGGGTCAGCACGCGGATCTGCTCGGCCGCCGACAGGGCGGCGAAGTGCTCCAGGCAGGGCCGGAGGTTGCGGCCCGAGCCCGCGCAGGCGCATACCGGCCGCCCGCTCATGACGCCTCCAGGGCTATGCCCTGCTCGGCGGCGACGGCTCGCAGTGCCGCGAGGGCCGTCAGAGCGGCGAGAGAGCCGCTGTCGACCGTCTCCGCGCCCGAGGCCACCAGGCCCGTCCGGGACAGCCTCACGCCGTCCGTGAAGCCCTCCAGGGAGGTGTGCTGCACCCCGCCCTCGACCGCGTGCAGCACCCGGCCGCTCCCGGCGTACAGGCCCGCGTGCGTGGCCGGGCGGTTGAGCACGACGTCGCCCGGCTCCAGGCCGTCCAGTTCCACCCGCTGCCCGGCGTCGATCAGGGGCAGGTTCATGCGCGGCACGAGCACCCCGCCCGCCTGTGCGTACGCCCACCGGATGAGTCCGGCGCAGTCGAACGACATCGGGCCGTCGGCGTCGTCGGCGTAGGGGGCACCGACCTTCATCTCAGCGAACCTGAGCGCGTCGGCGCGCATCCGGCCGTCCGCCGCCGTCTGATCGCTCGCCGCGCGGGCGGCGGCCCGGCGCCTCTCCGTGGCGGCTATCTGGTCGTTCCAGCGGGCGACGTCCCGGGCACAGGGCTCCGAGCCGAACAGCACCCGGAAGGTGGCGTCGCCGTCGGGGGCGGCGAACACCTCGTCCGCCGGGACGTCCGACGCACACCACCGGCAACCGGCGCCGTCCGGCAGGAGGACCCCGTCCAGTACGTCGGGGGAGAACATCGCACGCAGGGCGGGCATCTGCCCCAGCGCCTTGTCCCGCCGGGTGCGCAGCTCCTCCCGCGTGGGCGGGGCGGACGGCGGGGGCTTCTCGCCGGTGCTGGCCAACCGGCCGTCCACCGTGAGCTGAGGCGGAGGAGGCCGGAGCTGTTCGGCGAGGTAGCGCGCGGCCGTGGCCGGAGTGAGGCCCGAGGCGGCCCGGCTGCGGCGGCGCCGGGCGAAGGCGTCCACCGACGTCCCGGTGAGCAGGATGACCCCCTCGCCGGGCACCCGCTCCAGGTCGCCCCGGTTGAGGGCGTCGTACGCCGCCTGCGTCGTCGTGTTCAGGCGATCTGCCGCCTGGGCTACGGTCAGGAATTCCATTTGCGCGCCTCCCGGCTTTTAAAAGGGAGCATAATGGTGGAGCGAGCCTGCCCCTAACCCGGAGGGATCACCGACAGGGGGCAGGCTCGCCCTGTTTAGCTAAAGATATTTACAGGCCCGAAACTGCTGTCGATATAAGTAAATCGATGAGGTGGAACTTGGTTCCCGGCGGGCACTGAATGGGGTTTACGGGACCCAATGCACAGGGCATTCTGTAGGTAGACCAAGGAACCCGGCCGCATCAGCGGTCCGGGTTCTACTGCTTTCAGGGAGGAACAGATGCCCCGGGTGAAGATGTCGGCGGCCGAGTGGTCGGCCAAGGGCCGCCAGGCGGTGGCCCTGCGCTACGGGCGCCCCGAGGAGGCGCACCGCGCGGGCGTTGACCTGCTGCGGGCAAGGGCGGAGACGCTGACCACTGAGGCCGAGCGCCTGCGCGCTGAGGCGGACGAGCTGGAGAAGACAGGCCCGGCCCTCTAGCCGGACCGAGCAGCACCCCGCCGGACGGGCAAGGCGTCCACCGACCGGCAGCACCTGACCAAAGACCACGGAAAGGAGGCGCGAGGCAACCAGTGCGGAAAGGCTCGCAATGAGCACAAAAGAAACCCCCCGGGGGCTCAAGCCGGGGGGCCCTGAAGGAGACGCGGCGACCAACCGCTCCACTGTTGAGCTTACCCGAATGGGGGCCGGATCGAACCCGTCCGATAAAGCGAATTCGACGCCGTACGACGGGCTGACCGCCGCTCTGGAGGTGCACGGCTTCTACGAGTCCGAGCGCGAGCGGGGGCGCTGGGACTGCCCGCGCCACAACGGCCAGCGGCCCGCCCTGTCGGTGAAGGACGCCGGGGACGGTACAGCGCTGCTGTACTGCTTCGCCTGCATGGACGGCAAGCCCAAGGACGAGCAGGACAAGGCGCGGGCTGAGATCGTGAAGGCTGTCGGCCTGTCCCTGGCCGACCTGTCCTGGCCCGCCGAGGACGACGGCGAGCCGCAGCCAGGCCAGGTGCCCGACTGGGCGACGCGGGAGATCCCGGGCATCAACGCGCCCGGAGAGCACGCATTCGTCTACACGGACGAGGCCGGGGAGACGCTGTACGCGGCCGTCCGCACTCAACTGGCCGACGGAACAAAGAAGTTCACGCAGAAGGGCCCTGGCGGCGTGCCGTCCATCGAGGGCATCCGGCGGGTGCTGTGGAAGCTCCCGGACGTGATCGAAGCCGTCAAGGCGGGCCGGACGGTCCACCTGGCCGAGGGAGAGAAGGCGGCCGGTGCACTGATCGCCTCGGGTGAGACGGCAACGTGCAACAGCGGCGGGTCCGGGGGCTGGAGGGACGAGCTGGCCGACAGCCTGAAGGGCGCGGCGGAGGTGATCGTCTGGCAGGACCGGGACGACAAAGGGGCGCAGTGGACCGCCGCCGTGACCAAGTCCCTTGAGGCGCGCGGTATCCCGCGCACGGTCGTCCAGAGCCGCACGACCAACCCGAGGGATGACGCCTGGGATCACCTCGCCGCCGGGTACGCCGTGGCGCAGGCCAAAGCGGTCAAGGCGGCTGAGCCGACCGAGCTGGAGGTGTTCGCTCCGGACGTCAGCCCGGTGGTGCGCGAGATGGCCGAACGGATGCTGGCGCAGAAGGCTGCTCAGCGGCTCGTGAGCCAGTGGGAAGCGAGCCAGCGGGCCAGTACCACCATGACCGTCTCGCAGGCCCTGGACGCCGTGCTGAGCGGGCAGGCGGCGGTGCTCCCGACGGTGGCCCGGCTGGAGGGCGGAGAGACGAGCGGCGGCCTGTTCTACCCCGGGCTGGTGAACGGGGTCTACGGAGACGCCTCTGTCGGTAAGTCGGTCATTCAGGCCGAGGTGGAGGCGCGCACACTCGCCGACGGCGGGATCGTCGTGCACTGGGAGTTCGACAACAACCCGGTGATGGTGATCGTGTCCCGGCTGCTGCACGCGGGGGCGAAGCCGGAGGACATCCGGGGCCGGTTCCACGTGCTGTACTCCACGCTTGACCGCGACGCCCTGACGGACGACGTACAGCGCGCGGTCAAGCTGGTGACCCTGGACGCCCTGAACCCGGCGGTCACGTCGCTCGGAGGTGACCCCTACCACCCCGGCGGCATCGACAACGCGGTGCGGGAGTTCTTCGCGCCGTTCACGCTGCACGGGGCGTGCGGGGTGTTCGTGGACCACGTGGGCCACGAGTCCAAGGACAGGCAGGCGGGCTCCATCCGCAAGGCGCAGGCGGTACAAGGCGCCCTGTATGAGTGCCAGTTCGAGGCCCCGCTCAAGCCCGGACTCACGGGGCGTACGCGACTCATCCTCCGCAAGGACAACCAGGGCGCCCTCGGGGACCGGGTCGGCAAGGCCGTCGCCACGGCCGTCATGACATCGGAGGCGGAGAAGGACGCCCCGGCCGGGCCAGTGCGGACGGTATTCGTCCCGCAGGACCCGTTCGTCCCGGAGGAGGGGGACGAGAAGAAGTGGACGGACGAGGAACGGATCGAGTGGGCCATCCGGAAGATGGACGAGGCCGGGGTGCCCACGGGGCGCGGCATCAACGCGACGCACGAGTGGATGGACGGCGAGGGCGTCAAGATCCCCCTCCGCCAGGCCCTCAAGAACCGTGCGATCAAGGCACGCAACCACAGGGCTGAAAAGGCGTCCGGTACCGATACCGGAGAGGGGCCTACCGGCCCCTCTCCGCTCCGGGTATCGGGGGCGATACCGAGTGATACCCGGTGATACCCCGATCTTGGGTATCACCATAAGTCCAGGTCAGAGCCTCGCGCGGGTGGTACCGGTACCCGCCCGCCCCGGTACCGGGTACCGATACCCGCCCGGTACCGGCCCCCCCCGGACCAAGATCCGGGTATCACCTCGAACGAAGATCGATAAGGAGAACGATCATGACCTCGACCCCCGAACTGCCCGCCTACCGTTCGCCGCTCGGGCACCAGCTCTGGGTGTGGTGCGAGCACGAGAACCGCTGGCACTACCACGGCGCCGTGGAGGGCGACCGGGCCGCCCACTGCGCCTGCCCGTGCTCGCCGCTGAAGCGGACCGGCTACGTGCTCCGTGAGGTCGGGCCCCTCACCCCGGAGGTCCGCCGCCGACATCGAGAGAGCCGGGGGCGGCACGCCTGCCCAGCACCCTGTCCCGTCGCCGCATAGGCCCCGCCCCGGCGGACTGATCACTGAGAGGTAATCGGATGACCGCTCCACCCCAGCGCCGCCCCAACAAGGCGCAGCGCGCTGCACGAGACGAGAAGATCTTCAAGCTCAAGATCCGGGGCGTGCCCGAGCGCCGGATCGCCGCCGAGGTCGGCCTCAGCCAGACGCGCGTGAACCAGATCATCGAGCAGCGGGCCGCCGCTCAACTGGGTCCCCTCTCGGAGGCGTTCGCCGCCATGCGGGACGCCGAGCTGGAAGACCTCTGGGCTCAGTCGATGCGCATCCTCGCCGAGTCGACCGACGCCGACACCCGGCTCAAGGCGATCAACACCCTCCGGGGCCTCAACGAGTCTCGCCGCCGCCTGCACGGCGCCGACGCTCAGCAGCCGCTGGAGGTCCGGCTGGAGCACCGCCTCAACGAGGAGTCGACGCTGACCGTGGAGGCGATCATGACCGGGCTCAAGGCCGTGTCGCTGCCCCAGGACCGGCTGACCTACGCCCTGGAGGCCGCAGCCGCCCGTCTCCACGCCATCGACGGCAGGGAGTTCACCCCGCCGGAGCCGCTGCCGCCGCTGGCGGTCGCACTCACGCCGTACACCGAGGACGGACAGCTCTACATCGACGGGCCGGACGGCCTGCGGTACAGGGTGGTCGCCGTGGAGCCCCAGGGCGCACCGGCCGTCACCCGGCTCGCCCTGCCGCCAGGGCGCGCGGACAGGGGCCCCGAGCCGGACAGCGCTGACGCCGTGCTGGCTGAATTGGTGAAGATCCAGAACGAGTTCGGAGATCTGCTCGACGAGGAGGACGACGATGAACCGGAAGACGATCAAGCGACGGTTGCGTGAGCTGGCGGCCGACCCCGGCCAGCCCGGCGCGGCGGCCGAGGTGCAGAGGCTCAAGGGTGCCCTCCGGCGCCTGTCCCGCTCTGAGGCTCCGCCCCGCCTGGCGGCCGGGGCACCCGCCCCGGCCGACCCGGAGGCGGACGCCGTGGCCACCTGGCCTCCGGAGCTGCGCGCCCGGCTTCAGCATGCGTCGTTCGGCCGGGTCATCGACGGCCGCACCCTGGACGATCCCGGCGGCTGGGGAGCCCTGAACGACCTGCGCCGCTCGCGCTGACCTGGGTGTCTGTGATTCGTGGGCCCCGGCGTGCCGTGGCCATTGATTCGCTGGTGCGCCCCGCTCGCCGGATCAGGCCGAAACTACGCGCTGTAGTCGACCTCGCCCCAGGTCAGACGCCTACGAATCAAAGGCCCCTGGTTAGTACTTGTCGACGGAGATGTAGAGGCTGGGTCTGGTGCGTCGTGCGGCCATGAACCGGGAGCATCCCAGCCGCCCCGGGCCTCCCGCATCCCATTTCCCCCGTGGGCGCCGACCACGGCCTCGTCAGTGGCGGGCGGCGGCCTGGCACGGCTGGGCGTCGGGGAGGCGGCCGCTGAAGTACGAGCGGGGCGGGACGCCCATCAGGGTGCGGAAGTCGGACGTCATGTGGGACTGGTCGTAGTAGCCGGAGGCGACGGCGAGCTGCGCCCAGGGGACGTCGTCGGCCCGGGCCAGCACCGCGTGGACCCGGTCGATCCGGGCATAGTGCTTCGGGGAGAGTCCGACGCCCTCGGCGAAGAGGTTGCGCAACTGGCGCTCGCTGACGGCGAGTTCGCGTGCCACGTCCCGCACCTGCCCGGGAACGTGGCCGGTGCGCATCGACAACGCGTCCGCGCCGGCCTGCAACAGGGCCGTGCGTGAGCGGTCCGCGGCGGCGGACAGACGGTCCGGGAGCGTCCGCGCCAGATGCGGCACCACCTGCTCCGGCGTCATGTGCCGCAGTTCGCGGGCCAGTTGGCGTGCCCTCGCGCCGGGCAGTTCCTCCAAAAGCGCCGCGTCACCCACGAGATCGACCGCAGGCACGCCGAGCAGGGGACGGACGGTGCCCGGCGCCAGCCGCATCTCAAGACAGGATGTGAACCGTTTGCCCAGGTGGTACGAGGCGCGGGTGCGCGGGCCGACGACCAGCGTGCTGCGGTGGCCGTCCTCGTCGACCCGGAAGACCAACTTCGTGGCGGTGTCCGGGAGTTGGACGTACGGCTCCGACGGCTCGGCGCCCACCGACACCGACCCGATGCCCGCGACCCATGGGTGCAGCGCCCGGGGTGTGGGCAGGATCCGTCGGGACATCGTGTGCGTCACGCCTCCACCGTATGCCCGGCACCCGGCCGTCCGGGCCCGTGAACCGTGCCGGAATTTCCAAGAGTCCGGCGCCGCCCGCCGCCCATCGTGGTGGTCATGATCCTAGTGACGGGTGCCACCGGCACCATTGGCAGTGACGTGGTACGACAGCTTGCGGCGCGCGGCGAGAAGGTGCGTGCGCTGACCCGGGACCCGGCGGCGGCCCGGGTGCCCTCGGGCGTCGAGGCCGTACCCGGGCACCCCCGTGACCGGGATTCGGTCCGGGCGGCGATGGCCGGCGTCGAAGCCGCCTTCCTGGTCGGGGTGTTCGGCCCGGACGACGCCGAGCACGACCGGGGCCTGGTCGAGGCGGCGCGGGCGGCCGGGGTACCGCGGATCCTGAAGCTCTCCTCGATCGGCACCGGTGACCCCCGGCTGGCCGGGTTCGGCACCTGGCACCTGCCCGGCGAGGAGGCCGTCCGGGCGAGCGGCCTGGAGTGGACCCTGCTGCGTCCTTCCTCCTTCGCCTCCAACACCACCGCCTGGGCCGAGGCCGTCCGCGCGGGCACCGCGGCGCCCAACCTGATGGGCGACGGCGCACAGGGCGTGGTCGACCCGCGGGACGTGTCCGAGGTCGCCGTGAGCGCACTGCTCGACCCACGTCATGCGGGGCGCACCTACACCCTGACCGGACCCGAGACCATCAGCGCCGGTGACCAGGCCGCGGTACTCGGCGAGATCCTCGGCCGGCCGGTGGAACTCCTCCAACTGACCGCGGACCAGCGCCGCGAACAACTCCTGGGTGCCGGCCTCGGGGCCGCCTACGCGGACAGTCTTGTGGCGAGTGCTCGCTTCATCGAGGAAGGCGGCAACGCCGTCGTCACCGAGGACGTACCGCAGGTACTGGGACGACCGGCACGGAGCTTCCGGGAGTGGGCGCTGGACCACAGGGCGGCATTTACGGAGGGGTGACCGGCGTCGGCGAGGAGGCGCCGCATCGGCACCTGCGCCGGAGCCGGTGTGAACTAGAGCCCGAACAGGCTCGGGTCCGACGACAGCTCCTTGAAGATCTCGTCGGGGCGGGCGACCAGCTTGCGCTCCTCCAGGTCCAGGACTCCGCCGACCGCGGTGATCTCGGCCGCGACCGTGCCGTCGGTCCTGCGGATGATCTGCTCGACCCGGAACGTCTTGCCGCCGCCCCACTCGAAGGCGCACGTCACCTCGACCTCGTCGCCCGCGAGCAGCTCCCGCTTGAAGCGGATGGTCGTCTCCAGGGACACCGGTCCCACGCCCTTGGAGGCGAGCCCCTTCTGGCTGATCCCGGCCGCCTGCAACAGCGCCCAGCGGGCGTGTTCCGCGTAGTTCAGGTACACCGCCTGGTTGAGGTGTCCCTGCACATCCGTCTCGTACCCACGGACGGTCACCGGAACGGAGAACAGCTCGGTCACGACTTCCCCTTCACGTGCCACGCTTCTTGTCGGTCCGATCCTGACATGTGCCCTCTACATCCGTCGCGGAGAAGCCAGCAAATACCGCACTCTTGTGCGGGACTCGGTGTGCTCGCCCACCTGCCAGCCCGCCTCTTCCAGTGTGGTCGCGCAGGCCCGCAGCCGCGCGCCGTCGGCCTCGTGCACGGCGACCGCCTCCGGCTGGGGGGTCGCCCGCACCCGGTACCCCTCCTCGGAGTCCGGCCCGGCCGGAGGAAGCCCGGCCGCCTCCAGCGCGAGCGCGGCGGCCTGCACCAGATGCGTACGCTCCCAGCCGCACGGCCGGTCCACGGCGCCGTCCGGGTTGGTCATCCGGCGCAGCTCCAGCAGCCCCTCCCAGGCCCCGCGCACCTCACGCAGCCGGGCCGGGCCCGACGCCGGGGCGCGTTCCTCACCGCCGATCCGCGCGGCGAACACACCGCGCGCCTCGGTGGCCTCGGCCTCTTCGGGCACCGCAGGCTCGGACTCCCGTATCCGATGCCCCGCCGGGGTCAGAAAGTGATCGTGCGGCGGGCGCGGGTGCCGGAAGGCGAGCCCCCGCTTCACCAGTGCCGCGAGCTGTGCCTCCGTACCCCTGAGCCGTCCGGTGTCGGGATCGGCCGCGTCGATGACACGCCGCTGGGCGGCGGTCGGTGGTCTGGTCACGGCGTGCTCCTCCCCGGGCGTTCGGATGCCGGCCCGGCCTCATGGCACGGCACCGGCTCCATCTGCTGGGAAGGCTACGACCCGGGTCTGACATTCCACCCCGAGATCACCGGCCGCCCGTGCTCCGTGCCCAGCCGGCACAGCGTCCCCGTGGCCAGTTGGAACAGCGCCCCGTCCGCGGGCGGCAGCCCGAGCCGCCGGGCGGTGAGCACCCGCAGGAAGTGCCCGTGGGCCACCAGCACCACGCACCCCTCGGTGTTGGCGAACGCCGCGTCCACCTTGGCCAGCATTCGGTCGGCGCGCTCCCCGACCTGCTCCGGGCTCTCCCCGGGATGGTCGGGCGGCCCCGGCGCGACACCGTCCCGGAACAGGAACCAGTCGGGCCGTTCGTGCTGGATCTCGACGGTCGTGATGCCCTCGTAGCCGCCGTAGTCCCACTCCCGCAGATCGGTGTCGACCTGCGTGTCGTGCAGCCCGATCAGCTCGGCCGTCTCCCGTGCCCGCTGCGCCGGGCTGACGAACGACGCCCCGATCCGGTGCGAGCGGATCATCGGCACGAGCCGTCGCGCCTCCTCCCGCCCGTGTTCGGTGAGCGGTACGTCGGTCCAGCCGGTGTGCCGCCCGGAGCGGGACCACTCGGTCTGGCCGTGCCGGACGAGGAAGAGATCACTCATGGTCACAGGCTAAGAGCCCAGCGCTCCAACTCGGCGAAGTCGTGCTCGCGCAGCCCCCTGCGCGCGTCGACCGGGAGCAGCAGGGCGGCGCCGCCGTGGTGGGCCGCGACGTGCCGTACGTCGAGGCCGGTGATCATGTCGTCGACCCAGACGAAGGGCCGCCCCGCCGCCCACGCCACCACGTGCCGGGTCTTCCAGTACAGCCCGTCGGGGTCCGTGGCGAACAGTTCGGGCCACTCGATGACCGGCAGGTCGCCGGGCAGCCCGATCACCGGCGCGATCATCTCGTTGGCCTGGTGCTGCCAGGTGGTCGCCCACGCCAGTTCGTACGGCAGCGCCAGCAGCCGCGCCCCGTGCCCCGGATGCAGCCGCACCCTGAGGCCGCGGCGCAGCCGCCGGGATCCCGGCGGCTGCCGGGCCGACCAGTTGGCGGGGTGCAGCCGGCGGGTCACATAGCCGCGATGGCGCAGGAACGGGGCGCGGAAGGGGTTGAGGGGGCCGTCCACGTCGAGGAGCAGGAGGGGGCGGGTGCTCATGGACGGTTCCTACCCACCCGGAGGGTCAGGTCTGCCGATATCCGCTCAGGAACCGCCCGATCCGCCCGATCGCCGCCTCCAGGTCCTCCGCGTACGGCAGGGTCAGAATGCGGAAGTGGTCGGGGGTCGGCCAGTTGAAGCCGGTGCCCTGGACGACCTGGATCTTCTCCCGGAGCAGCAGGTCCAGGACGAACTTCTCGTCGTCGTGGATCTTGTGCACCTTGGGGTCGATGCGCGGGAAGGCGTACAGCGCGCCCTTCGGCTTCACGCACGACACGCCGGGGATCTCGTTGAGCTTCTCCCAGGCCACGTCGCGCTGTTCGTGCAGCCGGCCACCCGGCGTGGTCAGCTCCCGGATCGACTGGCGGCCGCCGAGGGCCGCCTGGATGGCGTACTGGGCGGGCGCGTTGGCGCACAGGCGCATGGACGCCAGCATCGTCAGGCCCTCCAGGTAGTTCTTCGCGTGCTGCTTCGGGCCGGTGACGACGAGCCAGCCGGAGCGGAAGCCCGCTACCCGGTACGTCTTCGACAGGCCGCAGAAGGTCAGGACGACCAGGTCGGGGGCGAGGGTCGCGACCGAGTGGTGCACGGCGTCGTCGTAGAGGATCTGGTCGTAGATCTCGTCGGCGAAGACCATCAGGCCGTGGCGGCGGGCGAGGTCGAGGATGCCCTCCAGGATCTCCTTGGGGTAGACCGCGCCGGTGGGGTTGTTCGGGTTGATGATGACCACGGCGCGCGTGCGGTCCGTGATCTTCGACGCCATGTCGTCCAGGTCCGGGTACCAGTCGGACTGCTCGTCGCACAGGTAGTGCACGGCCTTGCCGCCGGCGAGGGTCGTCACGGCCGTCCAGAGCGGAAAGTCAGGGGCGGGGATGAGGATCTCGTCGCCGTCCTCCAGGAGTGCCTGTACGGCCATGGAGACCAGCTCGGACACGCCGTTGCCGAGGAAGACGTCGTCGACGCCGACCTCCAGACCGAGCGTCTGGTAGCGCTGGGCCACGGCCCGGCGGGCGGAGAGGATGCCGCGCGAGTCGGTGTAGCCGTGCGCCTGGGGCAGCATCCGGATCATGTCCTGGAGGATCTCCTCCGGCGCCTCGAATCCGAAGAGCGCGGGGTTGCCGGTGTTCAGCCGCAGGACGCTGTGGCCCGCCTCCTCCAGCGCGTTCGCGTGCTCGATCACCGGGCCGCGGATCTCGTAACAGACCTCGCTCAGCTTGCTCGACTGCCGGAACTCCATGCGCGCTCGCCCCTCCGGTTTCGTGTGTTGCTTGGTTTTACCAAGTTCGAGCTTGGAAAGTCCAACAACATGTCTAGACTGCGTCGCATGTCACCACGCCGAAGCTACGACCAGTACTGTTCCGCCGCCCGCGCGCTCGACGTCGTCGGCGACCGCTGGACCCTGCTGATCGTCCGGGAGCTGCTGGCCGGCCCGCGGCGCTACACCGATCTGCACGCCGATCTGCCGGGCGTCAGCACGGACGTACTCGCCTCGCGGCTGAAGGACATGGAGCGGGACGGGATCAGCACGCGACGCAAGCTGCCGCCGCCCGGTGCGGCGTACGTCTACGAACTCACCCCGCGCGGGCGGGAGTTGCTGCCCGTGCTCCAGGCGCTGGGGCAGTGGGGGCAGGCCGAGCTCGGCGAGCGGCGGCCCACCGACGCCGTGCGCGCGCACTGGTTCGCGCTGCCGCTGCTGCGAGCCCTGCGGGCAGGCGGGGCGGGGGAGGGCCTGGTCGAAGTCCGGCTGGAGGAGGGGGACTTCCATCTGTACGTCGGCGCCGAGGACGGGCCGGTCTACGGCGACGGGCCCGCACCCGGGGAGCCAGACGCGCGGCTGGTCCTGGACTCTGGGACGTGCCAGGCGGTCGCGCGGGGGGAGCTGAGCGTGGCGGACGCCGTACGGGGCGGGCGGGTCGAGGTGAGCGGGGACGGGACGTTGGCCAAGGCCCTGCGCGAGGGATGAGCCCGGCCAAAAGGGCCCACCGTCGAGTACGGCAGGCCCTTTTGGCGACGGATCAGGCGCCCGGCGGCACCCGCGACGGCCGTCCCGGTCCACGGGTCAGCGCGTAACCGCCGATCCCCGCGAGCGCGGCCAGCGCGCCGCCGATCGCCGTCCACACCCAGCGGTCGGACCACCAGCCGGAGGCCCAGCCGTCCTCGGGCTCGATGTCGGACAGTACCGCCGAGGCCGACGAACTCTCCTCGTCCGCCTGCGACTTCAGGGCCGCGCCCGGCACGAGGGGCTGCGCCAGCGCCCCGTCCACCGCGGCCGAACCGCCGATGTCCTTGGAGTCGACCCGGACCTCGGCGCCGACCGGCAGACCGAGGTCGGAGGTGGGCACGTCCACGGCCGTCAGACGGATGTAGTACGTACCCGGCAGCGGGTCATCGGCCCACTGCTCCGACCAGGCGCGAACGGTACGCAGGACGCAGGTCAGCTCCACCGAGGAGGTGCCCGCGGCGGCGGTGCGCGTCTGCGCCCCGTACTGGCAGGCCTGGCGGCGGCGCAGACCGTCGTACACGTCGATCTGCCAGGTCTCGGCGGCGTGCGTGTCCGGCAGCTTCACCGTGGCCTTCACGGTGGGACGCAGGCCGGCGTCCGCGGGGAACGACCAGTACAGGTAGTCGCCGGTGGAGGCGCTCGCGGTGGCCGTCTGGCCCTGCTCGACCTCGGTCGCCGTACGGAAGGAGGTGCCCGCCACGGACGGCGCGCCGCCCTCGTCCTGGGATGCGCTCGGGGACGGCGAGGTGTCGGCGGCGGCCGGGGTGACCGCCAGTCCCAGCATGAGCAGGGAAGCGCTCAACACACGTGTGATCCGCATCAGTTGGTCCTCCAGACCGCGACGCGCCAGCGCGACAGCCAGCCCCAGACGAGACCGGCGAGGAAGCCGGTGAGGATCAGCGCGCCGAGCAGCCACCAGCCGCGCCCGAGGCCGAAGGCGGCCACGTCGCTCGACTGCGACGGCCCGTCCACGACGTCGATCGTCAGCTCCAGCGGCAGTCCGGGCGTGGTCTGCACGCCGGAGCCCGCCGAGAAGGACTGGGTGACCTGGAGGCACACGGTCTCGGCGGGCGCGGTGTCCTCCTCGTCGCCGTCCGCCTCCGCCTTCGGGTAGCGCAGACCGGTGGACATGACGTCCGTACGGCCGTTGCCCGCCGCCTCGCCGCGCACGATCTCCCGGCCGCGCTCGGTCACCGCCCGCAGGAGCACCCCGTACGAGGGGTTCACCGCACGGTCGGCCGACACGCTCACGGACGCGCGCAGCTCCTGGCCGGGCTCGACGTCCACGCGATACCAGCGCTGCTGCCCGAACTCCTCGCGATCCGTGTACAGGCCGGACTTCAGCGCGGGCGCCTTCGCGCACTGGTCCGCGCCCGTCGTCGCGACCGGCGTCACCACCGGATCGGCCGCCCGGTCCACCAACTGGTTGACCTTGTCGGTGAGTTCCTCGGTGTGCTCGACGGAGGTGAAGGTGCCGCCGGTCGCCTCGGCGATACAGCTCAGCTGCTGGCGCATCTTGGTGTTCGGGACCAGGCCGAGCGTGTCGATCGTCAGGCCGATGCCCTTGGCGGCGATCTCCCGCGCCACCTCGCACGGGTCGAGCGGCGCGCAGGTGTCCTCGCCGTCGCTGATCAGCACGATCCGCTTGGAGCCCTCACCGCCGTCGAGGTCGTCGGCCGCCTTCAGCAGCGCCGGACCGATCGGCGTCCAGCCGGTGGGCGCCAGGGTCGCCACCGCCGTCTTCGCCTCGGTGCGGTCCAACGGGCCGACCGGGTAGAGCTGCGCGGTGTCCTTGCAGCCCGTCTTGCGGTCGTCGCCCGGGTAGTTGGCGCCCAGCGTGCGGATGCCGAGCTGGACCTCCTCGGGCGTCGCGTCGAGCACCTCGTTGAACGCCTGCTTCGCCGCCGCCATCCGCGACTGGCCGTCGATGTCCCGCGCTCGCATCGAGCCGCTCACGTCGAGGACGAGATCGACCTTGGGCGCCATCGCGCTGGTCTCATCGGCTACCGCCCCGGCCGGGAACGCCATCCCGGCCGCGAGCGCGGCGAGCAGGGCGCAGGCCCCGGTCGCCAGCCGTGTTCTTGTGATCATCGGCGGATCTTATTGATCAGAGGTGTCCTGCTTCAAACGAGGTCGGAACGAGGGTCAGAACACCTCGGTGACCAGCGGGTTCGGCAGTTCGGCCCACTGATCCCCCGGCGTCGCCGGCGACAGCCGCATCAGCGTCAGCGCCTTCGTGGGCAGCGCCTCCTCGCGCAGCGCCGCCAGATCCACGGTGTCCGGCAGCTCCCGTACGACCGCCTCCAGCGCCCCGCGCAGCGCCGTACCCGAGCCCGCCGTACCCGCGAGGGCCCCCGCCACCAGGGACCCGAACAGCTTGCGGCGCAGGGCCGTCACCTCGTCCGTGACGATCCGGCCCGTCAGTTCCGGCATCGGGATGCGGTGGCGGGCCAGCCGTGCGGGGCTGATCCGGATGTCGGCGAGGTCGCGGTAGACCAGCCGCACCGGGGAACCGTCCGCCGACAGCACCACGAGCAGGTTCTGCCCGTGCGCCTCCAGAGCGACCCCCAGCTCCAGCAACCGCAGCCCCACGGTGAGCGCGAGCCGCGTGAACTCGGCCAGCCACGCCGGGGATCCGGGCAGCCCGGTCGTCGCCAGCGCGGCCACCGGCACGACGTGCTCGCCGGGCCCGGCGTACACCTGCGGCGACTCGCGCACCACCGCCGCCAGATCGGGGGAGTCGGCCGTGGCCGCCCCCAGGGTGCGCGTGACGTGCAGCAGCCCGTCCATGCGGGACGCCAGCATGTGCGCGAACGCCGACAGCGTGGCCGACAGACCGATGGAGTACACCGAGATGTCCCGCACCGAGGACGTCAGCCTGGCGCTCAACGCGGTCTTGACGTGCGGTCCTTCGGGGAGGGCGAGCGTGCGCAGGGACATCAGCGGATGCGCGGCGATCCCCTCGCCGTAGGGATCGCGGGGGCGCTTGAGCACATGCTCGGCCTGCCACGGATGCACCGGGATCAGCAGCCGCCCCCCGTCCCGCATGCCCTGCGGCCACTCGCCGGTCACCAGGCACTCCCGCGCCCGCACCGGCACCAGCCCCAGCGTCACCACCGGCCGGTGCTCGGGCCCGTACGCCAGCTGCTCGGCGACCGAGAACCCGGGCCGGGAACGGCAGTTGGGATGGAACGGATGCCCGTCGACGACCCGCTGCTCCCACTTCCAGTCGAGCGACGGCCACTCCTTGGAGTGAGCACCCTGCCCGGCCCGCGACAACGCCAACGAGGCGACGCTGTGGCCGAGTTCGGCGGCGAAGGACGTACCGTGCGGCACACCGAGGTCGGTCAGCAGCCGGGCCGGATCGTCGTACGAGGTCTCGTCGAGTCGTACGGCGGTGACGTACGCGGCGGTGGCGTAGGGGTCGGCCTGCGGGCCGTGCAGCCGGCGCCCGTCCGAAAGGCGCAGGGTGAGGCCCTCCCCGGCGCGCTCACGGCCGGCCACCCAGGGCAGCGGCTCGTAGACCAGCGCGCGCCACAGCCGGCTCAGTACGGCCGCGCGGGCTCCGGGGAGTTCGGCCGCGTGGCGCGAGACGAGTCCGGGGCGCACCTCGGCCAGTTCGGCGGCGACCTCGGACTCTGCGCTGGGGGGACGGTGCACGGGCGGTCTCCTCGGGTACGAGTAGGGCGTCGGGACAGGCACCGACGACAGACATACTGATCGTCTCCCCGCCGAGACGGACCGTAGAGACGGACCGTAGAGAACGAGTGGATCGCGTGCATCTCAACCCTCCGCCCGCCGCCGACGTCGCGGAACGCGCCGACGCCCTCTCGGTCGCGCCCCTGCTCAACTGTCTGCTGCGCGAGGTGGCCGAACCGCAGCCCGGGTCCGGCGAGCGGCGGGTGTACCGGCTGCCCGGATCGGGGCGTCTGCTACGGGTCCTCGGCGAGCGGCGGCCCGCGGAACCCGAGGTGTACGCGGCCGGCGGCTGGCAGCGCGTCGGGCACGCCGAACTCGTCAAACTCGTCGCCGACGAGCTGCGCCGCCACACCGGTCTGTCCAACCACGAGCTGCCCGCCGAGATGATCGACAGCCGCGACGCGCTGGCCGCGCTCCTCACGGCACGCGCGCATGCCACGGCGCCGGACGACCTCTACCTGCGCTCCGAGCAGTCCCTCCTCACCGGCCACCCCTACCACCCGGCCCCCAAGGCACGCGGCGGCGGCCCGGTCGCCGGCTGGCTGCCGTACGCCCCCGAGGCGCACGCCCGCTTCCCGCTGACCCTGCTCGGCGTGCGCGAGGACACCGTCGTCGAGGAGGGCGACACCCGCGCCCTGGACGCCCTCGGCGAGGCCCCGCCCGGATACCGGCTGCTGCCCGCGCACCCCTGGCAGCTCGACCTGGTCGGCCCGGAGCTCGCGGACGCCTTCGCGGACGGC
The DNA here is from genome assembly GCF_045039535.1 of Streptomyces sp. NBC_01092. Lineage (NCBI taxonomy): Bacteria > Bacillati > Actinomycetota > Actinomycetes > Kitasatosporales > Streptomycetaceae > Streptomyces > Streptomyces sp. NBC_01092. Next base: position 8,478,200 of record NZ_CP108659.1, read on the forward strand.
AGGCTGGTGCGGCTGGGCACGACCGGCTTCGACGCCTGGCCGACGGCCGCGATCCGCACGCTGTACGCCCCCGAGGGCGATCTGTTCCTCAAGTTCAGCCTGGACGTGCGCATCACCAACGACATCCGTCGGCTGTGGCGCCACGACCTGCTGGGGCTGCGCCGCACGGACACGGCGACGGCCGCCGCCTTCGCCGCGCTCGACGGGCCCGCCGCCTGGCTCGGCGACCGCGGATACCGCACCGCCGACTTCGCCTTCGAGGAACTGGCGGTCCTGGTCCGCGACGGGCTGCGCGGCAGCGTCCTGCCGGGCGCGACGCCGCTGCTCGCCGCGGGGCTCGTCGAGGGCTTCGAAGGCAGCCCGCTCCCGGGTGCCCAGGACCCGGCGGTCTGGTGGGAGGCGTATCTGGCCCAGGTCGTCCCACCCGCACTCGCGGCCTTCGCCGACCACGGAGTCGTACTCGAAGCGCACCTGCAGAACACGCTGGTCGCCGTCGACAGCGACGGCATCCCGGCGCAGGCCCTGTTCCGGGACGCCGAGGGCGTGAGGCTGCTGCCGGACGTGTCGCGGGCGGCGGGCTGGGAGCGGCTGGTGTACTGCCTGGTCGTCAACAACCTCGTCGAGATCGCCGGGGCCCTTGCCGCACGGCACCCGACGCTGGACCCCTGGCCCGCCGTACGCCACGAGCTCGCCCGCCACGACCTCCCCGAGATCCCGGCGCTACTCTCGGCCCCCACCCTCCCGGGCAAGACCAACCTGCTGCTGCGCTGGACGGGCGCGGGCGGCGCCGACGCCCGCTATCTGCCCCTCCCGAACCCGCTGGCCGGCAGCCAGGGGGCAGGCCGGCTGTGAGGTGCGGCGCCTTTCAGCCGACGCGACGCCGGGACGATCCGAACGACAGGGCCTAGGAGCGGCTCCCCGCCTCGGCCTCGTCTGCGGTCCAGGTCTGCCAGGCGGTCTGCCGGCCGCCCGGTCCGGTGGTGCGGGTGCTCGGGCCCGCCCAGGCGATGTAGCCGTCGGGGCGGACGAGGAGTGCGGGGCCGTCGTCGACGCGGCGGACCTGTACGAGCGGGGTGCAAAGACGGGAGTGTGGTGTTCCCGGACGAGGACGAACTCGGGGTGCTCGCGCTGGATGTCGGTCAGATGCCCCTCGGCGAGGGGGACTTCGGTGGCGCGAGTGCCGGCGAGGCGGTGCTGGTCGCGGGTGCGCGGGTAGCGCAGGGTGACGCCGGAGAAGCTGCCCGCGATGGCGTCGCGGACCGGGCCGATCCGCAGCACGGCGGGTGCCAGGAGATCGCGCAGCGCGCGGGCCGGGGGCGGGCCGAGGGTGACGGCCCGCATCATGGCGCCGCTCTGGCGCAGCACGCGGCGTCCGATGGGGTGCCGCTCCTGGTGGTACGTGTCGAGGAGTGCCGGATCGACACCCGGGCGGCACCTCGGTCGACGACGTGCCGGGCAATGTCACCGGGATTCGAACCGGCACGGCATCCGTCTCGTAGTGCGAGATGTGCCGCGATCCAGCCGAAAGCGCTTGTCGGGGCACTGCGTTCGCGGGAACAATAAACCGGCCGGTACGTACGAGGAACGGGACCTGCATGACTGTGCCAACCAGCGGCGACGCCCACGTCGAGCTGCTGCTCGGGGCGTACGTGCTCGGCGCGCTCACCGCCGAGGAGGACCGGCAGGTCACCGCCCACCTCGACGTCTGCGAGCGCTGCCGGACGGTCTTCCTGGAGCTGTCCGACACCCCCGCCTTGCTCTCCCTCGCCACCGCGGCCGATCTGGCCGAAGGGCTCGAAGGGCTCGAAGGCGCCCTCCGTCACGACGAGTCGGGCGGTCCCGCGCGCGGTTGACGCGCCGGACCCGTGAACCGATTCCGCGTAACTCCCGTAGGCCCCGGATGCGACGGCATGGATGTCCGTCGCTGTCCCAGCTGGCTACGGAGGGAACCAACATGCCGGGTCCTGGCGGAATCAACGTCGAACCGGAAGAGATCCAGGCGGCGGCGGCGTGGCTGTCGAACCAGCGTGAGCAGATGCAGCAGGCGCTCACCGATGCCAACACGAAGATGAACGAAGTCGTCGAGGCGGCCTACGCGACGCCCGGATCCCGGGAGAAGTTCGCGCCCTACTGGGAGGACTTCAAGAACGGACTCGACAAGGGGATCGGCGACCTGGAGCAGGTCAGCGAGTTCCTCAAGCAGGTCGCCCAGGCGTTCGTCGACACCGACCAGCAGACGAGCTCCGGGATCGGCTGACACTTCCGCCGGCCGGGTTGCGGAACGCCGATGTCCGGAACCCGGCCTCTCCCCTAGGCCCTGTGGAGAACAGGCATGGCAGACAGCATCCACATTCCGGTGGAAGAGCTCAAGGACACCATCACCAGGCTCGCCGAGATCCGTGCGCGTATCGAGGAGAAGACCGGCCTCGAACGCGCCGGTACCGAGGAGGACGTCGGCGACGGGGAGCTCATCAGCGCGGTCAGCAGCTTCGACGGCGCCTGGAAGTCGGGCCACGAGACGGTCCAGGACAACGTCGACACCTACAAGGAAGCCACCCAGGGCATCGTCGACAACTTCGAGAAGACCGACACGGACATAACCGCCGACCTGTAGGCCCGGGTACCCACGGAGGGACACACCCCGCATGACAGATACGGCCGTCAAGGCGTCGCCCGCCGCGGCGCCCCGGCACTTCACCGTCCGCTACCCCGACTCCTGGTGGAAGCTCGACCTGGATCCGAGCACGCGGGACGCCGCCATCCGACGTGCCGTCGCGGAACAGGTCAAGGGCATGCAGGTGGATCGCGCCCGGCTCGACGCGGCCGTACGCGACGCCCGGTCGCGCGCACGCGCGGCCCATGCGCGCGGTGCGCTCCAGATCGCGGGGATGATCGCCTTCACCGACCGCGACGAGTCGCTGACCGCGAACGTGGTCGTGATGCGCGTCAGCCCGCCCGAGGGGCACTCGTCCGATCTCGCGGAGCTGCTCCTCCCGGTCGCCCTGGAGAACGCCAAGAACCCACTGGGACGCGGGACTTCGGCGAACACGGCGGAGCTCATCGAGGTGCCCGGACTCGGCACCGTCGGGCGCGTCACCCAGATCGAGGACATCGACTACTACGGCCGCGGCACGGTCCGCACCGCGCTGATGCACACGGCGGTCCCCGTGCCGCACAGCCGGGACCTGCTGGTCATCACCTGTGCCACCCCCAACCTGAGCCTGGTCGACGCGTTCTTCGACGTGTTCGACGCCGTCAGCGGAACGCTGCGTTTCCAGCCCTGACCATGCCGGCCCCGACCATGCACGACCGACAGAGAGGGAGGGCGGTGCGATGCCTCGGCCCCCGGTGATCGAGTGGGAGGTCCTCGATCTCAGCGAGGATCCGACCCCGGGCGACCCCGATGTACTGCGCGAACTCGTGCGCCAGTACCAGAGGGTGTCCGACGACGCGGAGTCCGCGTTCTCCGTCATCTCGCGGATCGAGAGCCAGGATCTCGGCAAGGGACAGTCGATGCAGAAGCTCAAGGAGGTGCTCGACGACCTCCCCGATCAGGTGGCGGTGCTGCGGGACTCCTACGAGGCGGCGGCGTCGGCCATCTCGACGTACGTTCCCCAGCTCGAAGACCATCAGGAGCGGGCGGACCGGGCGCTCAGGGACGGCAGAGAGGCCAAGACCGCCCTGGAGGCCGCGCAGGCCACGGCGAACACCGCCGAGGCCGCCCTCGACACGGCGAAGGGTGCCGAGAAACCGGACGACACGGCGGTTCAGAACGCCACCTCGGATGTGAGCGACGCCAACGCGGCCGTGTCGACGGCCCAGGCGGATCTGGACGCGGCCAAGCGACTGGCCCTGGACGCACGGGAGTTGAGAGAGACCGACGCCAAGGTCGCTGCCACCGCGATGGGTTCGGCCGGGGACCAGGCCGTCGAGGGCAAGAACTTCTGGGACAAGCTCTGGGACCAGATCGGCTCGGCGTTCGGGATCATCAGCGCCTTCCTGGGCGTGATCTCGTTCATCATCGGCTTCATTCCCGGGCTGCAACCTTTGGCGCTTGTCCTGGGCGCCGCCAGCTTCGTCTTCGGGCTCGTACCGCTCGGCATCAACATCGCCAGAGGCGTGAAGACCGGCGACTGGGATGTCGTCGGCATCGTCCTCGGCGTGGTGGGCGGCGCCTTCGGCGGGTTCTCCGTCATCAAGGGCGTCGCCGGCGCGCTCAAGGGTGTCGGGGGCGGTGCCAGGGGCGGCGGCAGTGGCAGTTCCGCGTCGAGCACGGCGGACGACATCGAGCTGCAGAACCTGCCTCCGAGGCCGAACAATCCGACGCCGTACAACCAGCCGCCCAGGCCCGGGAGTTCGGGCAGCAGCGGGTCGTCGTCGGCGGACGACCTGGACTCGATGCCGCCCAGGCCGAACAACCCGACGCCGTACGACCAGCCGCCGAGCCCCAGCGGTTCGGGCAGCAGCAGCGGTTCGGGCGGCAGCGGGGCGACGCCGCCGCCGTCCACGGGGCGGCCGCTCAGCCCCATCCCGGAGGAGTCACCGCCGCCAAGCCCCACGCCGAGCGGCAGCAGCGGCGGCAGCGGCGGCAGCGGTGGAAGTGGCGGCAGCGGGGGAAGCGGTGGAAGTTCGCTGCCGCCCAGGCCCACGAACCCGACGCCGTACGACCAGCCTCCGGTCCTGCCCAGCAACCCGTTCACCATCGGGCAGTACTTCCAGAACATGGGCAACGGCATCCGCAGCGACATCCCCGGCGCCATCGGCGCGGGCACCGCGTTCGGCGGCGCCATCTACGCGCCGATCGCCACCGACGGGAAAGCGCCCGGAGCCGTGGCGCACGGCTATCCGCTGGTCGGCAACACCGACGTCAAGGCCGACGGCAGCACCTGAGACGGTCCTGCGAACGCGGGACAGCCGGCACCTGACTCCCCTGCAGGTGCCACACCCAGAGGGCTCCCCACCGTCACCGCCCGGTGGGGAGCCCTCGCTGCTGTGCGGTCGGCTCACTCGTCGGCGGCCACCACGGTGTGCGGCACCTGCACCGTCCGGATCAGTCCGTCTCCCAGATGCAACATGCCGCGTCCGGCCTTGCCGCCGCCGAGCCGACTGCGCTGCACCTTGATGCCGATCAGATCGCCGTCCGCGACCGTCTGCGGGCTCAGCAGAAGGCCCTGCCGGTTGCGGCGGGCGTCCGAGGGCCAACCCGAGAACCCGGACGACAGCCGGTCCACCTGGCCCGCGATGACCAGGGCGTGCCCGGTCTCCGCGCCCGAGCGGGCGATGCGGTTGAGGACGGCCTCCGCGTTGACCTTCAGGATCAGATCGGCGTCGTCCAGGATGACGACCGCGCCGTCCGGAGCCTGCGCCAACACCTCCTCCAGCGCCGTGTGTTCGATGTCGGGCTCGGCGAACACGGCGAGCACTCCGGGCCGCCCGGCGAGATCCCGCAGCGGCGAGCGCCGCGGCGCGCCGGCCACGACCGGCGTACCGGCGTCGAGCAGCGACTGCGCCATCGTGAGCAGCACGGTGCTGCGCCCGGAGCGCTGTGGTCCGCCCACGACGAAGGTCGGCGTCAGCCCCAAGTCGACTCCGATTCCGGTGAGTTCGTCACCGCCGATCCCGACCAGTGCCCACCGCGGCCCCGGCCGCTCGGCGGGCAGATACGCGGCCGTCTCGTCGTAGGAGATCCGGTCGGGCAGCACATCGACCCTGAACGGCCCTGCGGCGGCAGGTACTTGGGCATCCCGCTCCCGGCACCGCGTCCCGATCTCCAGGAGTGCCCCGGCCTGCCCCTGGCCGCTCTCGTCGGGCCCGAGCAGCGCGAACTGCACCTCGGCCTTGTCCGTCGCCCGCATCGCCCGGCCCGCGGGAATGTCCTCCGGTACGTTGCGGGACTGGATGCCGATCATGGCGTAGTCGGTCTTCTCGTTGAGCCGCAGCACCAGCTTGTCCTCGGTGGTGGAGGCGAGCCGCGTGGAGAACAGGGCACGGTCCCCGGCGATCACCAGGTGCACCCCGACGCCGGCCCCGTCCCGCATCAACGCGAGCATGCCGCCGAGCAGATTCCCCGCGTCGTACTCGCCGAGGGTCTTCTCGAACACCTCCCAGCGATCGAGCAGCACCAGCACATGTGCGGGCCGCTCGCCCGCGGGCAGGGACCTGCGCAGCTCGGGCAGATCGGCCGCACCCCGGGATGCCAGGAGCTCCTGGCGCCGGGTCACTTCCTGGGTGAGCCGGGTGACGAGGCGGGCGACCCGCTCCGGCTGGGTGCGCTGGACCACGGCCCCGCAGTGCGGCAGCGACTCCAGGGGCAGCAGCGCGCCGTTGCCGCAGTCGATGCCGTACAGGTGCACGTCGGCCGAGGAGTGCTTGCGGGCGACGGAGCCCGCGATGGTCCGCAGCGCCGTGGAGCGGCCCGCCCGGGGCGAGCCGATGATGTGCAGATGCCCGAGCGTCGCGAAGTCCAGGGCGAGCGGGCGCTGCGCCTGGTCGGCGGGCAGGTCGATCATGGCGTACGGCGTCGGCGCGAGGTCGTAGGTGCTCAGGCCGACGTGGGTGATGTCGTCGAGTTGGAGGCTCGTGGACAGCGGGGCGAGCCAGGGGCTGTGCTGGGGTGCGATGTTGAGGTCCTGGTTGGCGCCGCGGATGGCGTGGACCAGGTCGTGCAGATCGGTGACGGCGTCGTCCTGGGCGCTCTGCGCGGGCCGGGGCCGCTCCGGCAGCGGGGTGCCGAGCTGGTCCCAGCCGAGCGGTACGACCCACGGGGTGGGCACCGAGCCGGCGACGGCCCCCGGTCGCCGCCCGCCGACGCGTCCCGCCTGGAACGGGACCAGCGAGGTCTGCCCGAGGCGGACGTAGGCCCGTCCCGGAGCGTTCTTCGAGATGGCCGACGCCTCGGGGGAGGTGATGACGTCCTGGCTCTCGCTGGCGTCGGTGACGCGCAGCGCGATGCGCAGGTTGGTGTTGGCGCGGATCTCGGGGGAGATCACGCCGCCGGGCCGCTGGGTGGCCAGGATCAGATGGATGCCGAGGGAGCGTCCGCGCTGGGCGATGTTGACCAGGCCCTTGACGAAGTCGGGCAGTTCCCGGGCCATCGAGGCGAACTCGTCGATGACGATGAGGAGCCGGGGCATCGGGTCGCGGCCCGCGTCGGGCTCACGGCGCAGCAGGTCGATGTAGTCCTCGATGTCCTTGGCCCCGGCGGCGGCCAGGATGTGCTCGCGGCGCTTGAGCTCGGCGGACAGCGACACCAGTGCGCGCTCCACGAGGTGGGCGTCGAGGTCGGTGACCATGCCGACGGTGTGCGGCAGGTCGACACAGTCCTTGAAGGCGGAGCCGCCCTTGTAGTCGACGAGGACGAACGTCATGGCGTCCGGCCGGTTGGCCACGGCCAGCGAGGCCACGACGGTCTGCAGGAGTTCCGACTTGCCGGAGCCGGTGGTGCCGGCGACCAGTCCGTGCGGGCCGTCGCGGCGCAGGTCCAGGGCGAGCGGACCGTCGAGGGAGACGCCGACGACGGCCGAAGTGGTGCGGCCGCCGGCCTTCCAGCGGGCGGCGACGGCGTCGGGGGTGGGCGGGTCGAGGAGGAGGACGTCGAGCAGCCGCGCCGAGTTCGGCAGGACGGCGCCTTCGTCCTCCGCGCCGCCGGAGTCGCGCAGCGGGCCGAGGGCGCGGGCCGCCGAGCGGCACCAGTCGGAGGACACGAGGTCCGCCCTTACGCCGTGCAGGGTGCCGGAGCGGGAGAGACCGACGCGCAGCGTTCCCCCCGGCTCCTCGACGACGACGGCCTGGCACTCCTCGGGCAGCAGCCGCTCCTCGGTGTCGACGCACACCGCGTGCACGCCGACGGCGGGCCCGTCGCGCAGGATCTGGACGACGCCGGGAAGGGAACGCAGCCGGCGGGCGCCGTCCAGGACCACCAGGATGTCGGGCTGCCGCAGCGTCTTGTGCTCGCGGACGGCGGCCGCGCGCTGCGCGATGATGCCGGTCAGTTCGGCGACGCGGCGCGCCGAACTCTCGGTGTCCGTACCGATGGTGGCGAGGATGTCGCCGGAGGTCTGCCGGACGTGCGGCAGCCAGCGGATCCAGGTCCACTCGCGTTCGCCGCTCTGACCGGTGCTGAGCACGTACAGGTGCAGGTCCTTGGGGCTGTGCAGGACGGCCGCCTGGGCGACCACCCAGCGGGTGACCGACCGTACGGCGTCGCCGGGTCCCGCGATGCCGAGGACCTTGTGCTCGCGCAGCGGGACCGTGACGGGGACGTCGTAGGCGGTCCGGGAGTCCCGGCGGCGGTGCTCGTCCTTGGTGGGGTCCTCCAGGACGACCGCGGAGGGCTGGTCGGCGGTGCCGACGCGCAGTTCGAGGAAGTCGGTGTCGCTCTGCCGCCGCTCCCACAGCCTGCGGCGGGGGCCGACGGCGGTCAGCAGGACGGCGGCGGGGTCGGGGAAGCCGCGTCTGCGGGCGGTGCGTTCGACGACCAATGCCTTGTCCGCGTCCGCGGAGATCCGCTCCTTCTTCTCCTCGTACTTCTGCTTGGCCTCGGCGTAGGTCTCCTTGCCGGAGCGCCGGCTCATGATGTAGTTGCCGACGACCGCGACGGGGGACAGCAGCCCGAAGAGCAGCAGGGTGATCCGGTCGAAGATGATCACGCCGGCGACCGCCATCACGAGCGGCAGCAGTGCGGCGAAGTACGGCAGCGGGCGCCGGGCGGGCGGGACGGGCGGCGACGGCAGCCGGAAGTTGGTCTGCGCCTCGGGCGGCAGCAGGCGCGGGGGCCGGTTGTAGTCGAGGCCGGTGCCGTCCTCGGAGGGCTGCACGGCGGCGTCCGGGGGTTCGGGCGCGACGAGCTCCAACAGGCAGTCGGCCAGGCGAAGTTGGCCACCCTTGGGCCACTCCGTTTCGCCGTCCACGTCCTCCCGGTCCATGCGCATGCCGTGCTCCTCGGCCAGCGGCAGCACAGCGGTACGGCCGCCGGGTCCGACGCGCAGTGCGGCGTACGTCCGCTCGATGCCACCGCGCGCGACCTGCGGGACGTCGGCCGAGGACAGGCCGATGCGGTAGTCGCCCATGTCGAGGCGGTGCACGGCGCCGGAGCCGGGCCCACCGACCACTCGTATCTCCACCAGCCCCGTGGGCTCGCCCTGTGCGGCGGCGACGGGCCGGCCGAGGCCCACGACGGCGGCGTCCCGCAGCGGCGCCTGACGCAGCGGCAGGTCCTGGGGCAACTGGGCGCCGTCGACGTAGAGGCCCGAGCCGTCCAGGGGCAGGGGGGCACCCACGGTCTCGGCGAGCGCTTGCGCGACGGCACCGACCGGTGTGTCGGGGTCGGCGTCGAGGTGGACGTCGAAACGGTCACCCCGCTCGGCGACCACGGTGAGAATCAACGGCACGGAGTCCTCCTGGCTCGGCACGACGACGGGGAGAGCAGGCCAGGGCCGGGTCCGGTCGATCATGTCGGCGTCGCGGACAGACCCTGGGCGAGCGCTCAACGGGCCTACGGGAGCGCGCCGAAACCGGTTCACGACAGCCGCGCGCGATTTCGCCGCCCCCCGGTGAACCATCCGGAGGCGAGGCCCGTAGTGCCCGCTGTCCCGGCACCGCTCTGTGACCTGACGAGGTGGTCGCATGTCCCTTACCGCAGTACTCGCCGTCGTGATCGGCGTGGCCCTGGTCGGCGCCATCGCCGTACTCGTCGTCACCGAGATCCGGCCCCGCCCGGCCCCACGCCGCGCGCCCTCCGCGGATGTGACGGGCCGTGAGGCGCTCGACACCATCGACCTGGGCCTGCGCCGGCTGGCCGCGGACTGCGAACGCGTCGCCCGGCCGATGCCCGACGTGTACGCCCTGGCCTACTCCGGGGACCGGCTAGCGCTGCGCCTGGCCGGGGCCGACCGGGCGGCGCCGGGCGGGTGGACGGCCGACGAGGACGGCGGGGAGTGGCACTTGAGCTCCGACGTGATCACCACGTACCCGCCGCACGAGCCGCCCGCGCCGTCCCAGCCGTACGCCCTGGCGGTGACGCTGGGGCTGCACGACGGGGAGCGGATCCTGGTGGACCTGTCGCGGGCCGGGACGGCCGTCGCGGTGACCGGGGACCCGGGCGGAGTACGGGAGTTGGTGCGGGCCATGCTGTCCGAGCTGATCACCGGGCCGGTCGGGCGGCACGCCAATGTGACCCTGGTGGGCTCGGTGGCCACGGCCGGGATGACGGCCGGGCTCGGCCTGCAGTCGGCTCGGCTGCGGACGGCGGCCACGCTGGAGGAGGCCTTGGGCGACGCCGAGTACACCTCCGTCCACCCGGTGGTGACCGCGGACGACGATCCGCAGGTGACCCAGGTGTTCCGGCTGATCGAGGGCGATCGGCCGGTCGGGGTGCAGGGGCGGGCGCCGCGGCTGTTCGTGATGGACGTGGCCCAGTACCTGGACGAGCAGGCCGGAGTCAGGTCGCTGTATCCGTCGGACGCGCTGCTCGTGCTGGGTGACGCCGCCGACTTCGGCGTACGGTTCACCGTCGACATCGACGGTTCCGTCGACACCGGACCGCTGGGGCTGCGGGTGACCGCGCACGCGGGGCGGCTCGACTGAGGGGGGCGGGCCTAGGGCCTGTCCGGCGGATCAGGCCGGCTGCACGGAACGGCATCTCATCAACGCAGGTGAGCGGGGCATGGTGCGTCCAGCTGCAAGGCGGAGGAGGGAGTCGACGCGGAGCGTCGGCGAGTGACGACAACGCGGCTGGGGGTACCCCCTCTGGGGGAGGGCGTGCCATGCCCCGCGACGCCGGCATGATCCGCCGGACAGGCCCTAGGGGCGGCGGAGACGGCGGACGGGCCGTCACCCCGCTCGGGCCGGGCGGTCAGCCCTCGGCGGCGGTCGTCAGACCGCGTTCACGCAGCCCTTCCCGCAGGGCCCGAATCGCATAGTACGTACGGGACTTGACCGTTCCGGGCGGAACTCCCAGCAGCCGCGCCGTCTCGCTGACGCTGCGGCCCATGTAGTGGACGTGCAGCAGTACCTCCCGGTGCATCGGGGACAGCTCCCGCAGCGCCTCGATCACCACCTGCCGGGTCAGCGACTGGTCGACCCGGTCGGAGACCGGCAGGCTCCACGGGCTCGGCTCGCCCTCCTCGGGCGGCCGGGCCTGGCGTACGCGGTAGCCGTCGATGACGAGGTTGCGGATCACCGCGAAGAGCCAGGGGCGTAACGCCTCGGCGGTGGGGTCGAGTTCGTTCGCGTGCTGCCACGCGCGGATCGTCGCCTCCTGCCAGATGTCCTCGGCGCGATGCCAGTCGCCGCCGGTCAGCCGGGCGGCGAAACGCAGCATGACCGACCCGTGCCGGTCGTGGAGCGCCTTGAGGAACTCGTCGGTCGGTTCCGGGGCACGGGGCGGGCATGCGCCCCGATCTTGGGGCGGCATTAGATCGAGCAAGGCGCTCCCCTCCGTTGTGTGCCTTGATATGCCGTTGTGGTCGCGGCGGCGACGGACACATGCGCGCTGCGGTGCCGTCGTACGGCTCCCTGGGCCTGTCCTTGTGCGTGTTCGCGAGCGTGGGTACGCGTGGAATGCGGACGTCCGGTGCCATGCACCCGGTCGAGCGGCGCCCGGTATCGCACCGGCGGGCTCCCGTGCCACAGGGATCCTCTGCGGCACTCCCTGTGCCTTTTGTAGCGCCAGGTCGACCGGCCGAACGAGCCCGGCGCTGTATGCAATTGGCCCGAGTTCGCCCGACCGCGCGGACTCCGCCTCACCAGGTCAGGCGCCGTCGCGGGCAGCGAACGGCGCGGACGGGCGCCCGAAACGCCGCGCCCGCATGCCCGTTCACTGCCCGACTCGATGACATTCACATTGCGGTCACTGTGGTTCCTCGGCCGCCAGGGAGGCGACCTCGGCCGGGGCGAGGGCCCGTTGGAAGACGTGCACATCGGCGATCGCGCCGGCCCAGAAGTCGGCCTCCTTGCCGAACGACTTGCCCCGGCCGATGATCAGGTTGCCGTCCGTCCGCTGCTCGTTCAGGGCCACGGCGGAGCCGGCCGGCTTTCCGTCCACGTAGATCCGCAGCGTGCGGTCGGCCTGCGAGTAGGTGCCCGCCAGGTGGTACCAGCGGCCCAGCTCGGCGGGGCCGGCATCGGCCGCCACGGCACGGGCGTTGAAGAAGCTGAAGGCGAAGCGGTCGTCCTCGCCGGAGTACTGCAGATAGAAGGTGCTGGCCTCAGCGCTGTCCTGGGAGACGGCTGTACGGAAGCCCTTGTCGTCGAGACGGACCCGCGCGGCCACCGAGTAGTCCTTGGTGGCGGTGTCGAGGATCGGGGCGCCGGCGTCCAGGAACCCCGTCCGGCCGTCGAACAGCAGCGCCCGCCCGTCCGGCGCCGTGATCCAGCTGACGCCGCCTTGGAACTGTGCGGGGTGTGAACCGGCCCGGTCCTCGGCGGTCTTCCCGCCTTCGTCGTCGGTGGGCCACCAGCCCTTGCCCTTGCCCTGGTCCTTGTCCTTGGCGTCGTTCGTCTTCCCGTCGCCCTGCGGCGTGGCGGCCGCCGCCGGCTTGGCGTCGCCCCCACTGTCGAGGTTGATCAGCACCAAGGTCAGAGCGCCGGCCAGGGCGACGATCAGGGTGACAAGTGACCACCTTCGTACGTGTGTTGACTCCCGCCTCATAAACCCGTTACGGGTGTTCGGCCCGCCCTGCGTCATCGGTTCCTCCCGCGTGTGTCAGCGCATCGCACGGTGCGTGCGTTGGCTGACGGACGCCGGGAGCATCCGGTTCACCGCGGGATGTGACGGGTCATCAGTATCGGATCTCGACGACGCGGCCTTCCGCGTCCAGCTCCGGCGCCTCGGGAATCCGGTCCGAGATCCCCAGCGCGATCCGGTGTGCCGACCAGGCCGCCGCGGCGGCGTCGAGCACGTCGTCGGCAGGTACGCGATCCGCCTCACCGAGCTCGTCCGGCACCACGAGTCCGGCCGCGGCGAGCAGGGCGCGGCGCGCGTTCTGGCCGCGCCAGGTCTTCTTCGCGTACTCCAGCGGCACCCCGCCGGCCAGGGCGCGGAAGGAAATCTCGGGGTGCACCTCGTGGATCCGCTCGTCGGCGAGCCAGCACTCCCGGGCCTCGAGCAGCTTCGGAGCCAGCGCCCATGCCTGCCGGCTCAGCCGCTGCCCGGTGAGCTCATGGCACCGGTCACCGGCGGCCTCGTACCCCGATTCCCGCCACGCCTGCCGTGGCGCCACGAGGAAGACACTGCTGCGCCGCACCCCGAGCAGCGCCCGCGCCCCGAGATCCGCGGCGCGCCAGCCCCTCTCGACCAGGCCCAGCGGCATGTCCACCGCGATGACCTCGACCCCGGCGGCACGCCGGATCAACGCATCGAGCCGGACGTCGACCAGACTGCCGGCGTACGCCCCGTCCGTGACCCTGATCCCCACCCACCCCTGCTTGCCACAGGCGTCGACCCCCAGGACGTCCATCTCGCCCGCCTCTCACTCGGCTCTCGCAGGACTCAAGCATCGGCGAGGGCGGTCACGGTGAACCACTTGACGGCGTGTTGACGTCTTGCTCCATAAGGCCCCCGGGCCGGTGTCGCAAGCACCGATCTGTACCCCAACCCCCCACCGAAAGCAGCACAGATGATCACCCGACGAACCTTCACCGGCTCCATCGTGGCGGCCGGTGCGTCGTCCTCCTTGGCGGCGGCTGAAGCGACCGCGGCGCCGCAGCGTCGGTCCGAGCCCCCGGCGGTGCGCAACGTCGTCCTGGTGCACGGCGCGTACGCCGACGGCTCATGCTGGTCCGAGGTGATCGAGCGCCTCCAGTCGGCCGGCATGAACGTGACCTCCGTACAGAACCCGCTGACCTCACTGGCCGACGACGTCGCCGCGACGGAGCGTGCCCTCGCCCTCCAGGACGGTCCGACGATCCTGGCGGCCCACTCCTGGGGCGGCACCGTCATCTCCCAGGCCGGTCTCGCGCTGAACGTCAACGGCCTCGTGTACATCGCCGCCCGCGCCCCCGACGCCGGAGAGGACTACACGGCCCTGGCCGCGAGGTTCCCCACCCCGCCCGCCAACGCCGAACTGGTCGAGTCCGGCGGCTTCAAACACCTCACCAAGAAGGGCTTCCTCCGGGACTTCGCGGGCGGTGTCCCGCGCCCCCGAGCCCTCGCTCTCCACGCCGCCCAGGGCCCCGTCGCGGCCTCACTCTTCCCCACCTCGACGACCACGACGGCAGCCTGGCGCCACAAGCCCTCCTGGTACGCCGTGTCCGCCCAGGACCGAACGACGTCCCCCGACCTCCAGCGCTTCCTGGCCATGCGCATGCGAGCCCGGACCGTCGAACTCCCCACCAGCCATCTGTCGATCGTCACCCACCCCGACGCCGTCACCGACCTGATCCTGGAGGCGGCCGACAGCAGCTGACCGACGGATTCCCTCACGCCCGGTTACTATGTTCCCTTCATGTCGGCTGGATGGCCTGGGAAGATGCTGACCGAAGTCACCGCAACCCGTTACATCGCACCGCTGCACTCCGGCGGCTCCGTCCCCGGAGTCGTCGAGGCCGACGATCTGGGCACCTATGTCGTGAAGTTCACCGGCTCCGCGCAGGGCCGCAAGGCGCTGGTCGCCGAGGTGATCGTCGGGGAGCTGGCGCGTGCGCTCGGGCTGCGCTTCCCCGAGCTGGTGCTGGTGCACTTCGACCCGGCGATCGCCTCGGACGAGCCCCACCAGGAAGTGCGGGAGCTGCACAACGCCAGCGCGGGGGTCAACCTCGGCATGGACTATCTGCCGGGCGCCAAGGACTTCACGCCCGAGGTCGCCCAGCACTTCACGGTCGATCCGCTGGAGGCCGGCCGGATCATCTGGCTCGACGCGCTCACCGTCAACGTCGACCGCACGGTGCACAGCTCCAACCTGATGGTCTGGCCCACCTTCGGCACCGTGCCCCCGCGGCTCTGGCTGATCGACCACGGCGCCGCCCTCGTCTTCCACCACCGCTGGGACACCTCCGACCCCGCGAAGGCCTACGACTTCCGCCATCACGCCCTCGGCCACTACGGCCCCGACCTGCGCGCCGCAGACGCGGAACTCGCGCCCAAGGTCACCGAAGAGCTGCTGCGCGCGATCACGGCCGAGGTCCCGGACGCCTGGCTGCTGGACGAGCCCGGCTTCGCCACCGCCGAGCAGGCCCGTCAGGCGTACGTCGGCTACCTCCACGCGCGCGTGCGGGCCTCGGCGTCCTGGCTCCCCACCGACTTCCCCACCCGGGAGGAACTCGCCGCCGAGGAGGCCCAGCGGGCGGCGAAGTCACAGCAGGGCCGGCCGAAGTGGCTGAAGCAGGTCCCCGACCTGCACGGAAAACCGGCCGCGGAACAGGATTGGTCGGTGCACCTCGGATGAGTGGCCGTGTCGAGATCGAGTACTGCACCCAGTGCAGGTGGCTGCCCCGCGCGGCCTGGCTGGCGCAGGAACTGCTCACCACCTTCGAGGCGGAGCTGTCCGAGCTGGCGCTGAAGCCGGGCAAGGGCGGCGTCTTCGTCGTCCGTGTCGACGACGAGGTGGTCTGGGACCGCCGCGACCAGGGCTTCCCGGAGCCGACGGCGGTGAAGCAGGCCGTACGCGACCGAGTGGCCCCGGGGAAGTCCCTGGGCCACTCGGACAAGCCTGCGCAGGAGTAGGTCAGCCCCTGAGCTGCTCGTACGCCGGCAGGGTCAGGAAGTCGGCGTAGTCCTCGTCGAGGGAGACCTCCAGGAGCAGGTCGTGGGCCTGCTGCCAGTGGCCGGCCGCGAAGGCCTCCTCGCCGATCTCGGCGCGGATGTTCGCCAGTTCCTCGGCGGCGACCTTGCGGGCCAGCTCGGGCGTGGCCTTCTCGCCGTTCTCGAACTCGACGCCCGCGTTGATCCACTGCCAGATCTGGGAGCGGGAGATCTCGGCGGTGGCCGCGTCCTCCATGAGGTTGAAGATGGCGACCGCGCCGAGGCCGCGCAGCCAGGCCTCGATGTAGCGGATGCCGACCTGGACGGCGTTGACCAGGCCCGGGTACGTCGGCTTGGCGTCCAGGGAGTCGACGGCGATCAGGTCGGCCGCCTCGACGTGGACGTCCTCGCGCAGCCGGTCCTTCTGGTTCGGCTTGTCGCCGAGGACCTTGTCGAAGGACTCCATGGCGATCGGGACCAGGTCGGGGTGGGCCACCCAGGAGCCGTCGAAGCCGTCGCCGGCCTCGCGGTCCTTGTCCGCGCGGACCTTCTCGAAGGCCACCTTGTTGACCTCGGCGTCGCGGCGGGACGGGATGAACGCCGCCATGCCGCCGATCGCGTGCGCGCCGCGCTTGTGGCAGCTGCGGACGAGGAGTTCGGTGTACGCGCGCATGAAGGGGGCCGTCATCGTGACCGCGTTGCGGTCCGGCAGGACGAACTTGGCTCCGCCGTCACGGAAGTTCTTCACGATGGAGAACAGGTAGTCCCAGCGGCCGGCGTTCAACCCGGAGGCGTGGTCGCGCAGTTCGTAGAGGATCTCCTCCATCTCGTACGCCGCCGTGATCGTCTCGATCAGGACGGTCGCGCGGATGGTGCCCTGCGGGATGCCGACGTAGTCCTGCGCGAAGACGAACACCTCGTTCCAGAGGCGGGCCTCCAGGTGCGACTCCGTCTTCGGGAGGTAGAAGTACGGGCCCTTGCCGAGCTCGATGAGGCGCTGGGCGTTGTGGAAGAAGTACAGGCCGAAGTCGACCAGCGCGCCGGGGACCGGGGTGCCGTCCGCGTCGAGGAGGTGGCGCTCGTTCAGGTGCCAGCCGCGGGGGCGCATGACGACCGTCGCCAGCTCCTCGTTCGGCCGCAGGGCGTAGGACTTGCCGGTGCGCTCGTCCGTGAAGTCGATGTTCCGGCTGTACGCGTCGGCCATGTTCACCTGGCCAAGGATCACGTTCTCCCAGGTGGGCGCCGAGGCGTCCTCGAAGTCGGCGAGCCAGATCCGCGCGCCCGAGTTGAGGGCGTTGATGGTCATCTTGCGGTCGGTGGGGCCGGTGATCTCGACGCGGCGGTCCTGAAGCGCGGGCGGGCACGGGGCCACCTGCCAGGAGTCGTCCGCGCGGATCGCTGCGGTCTCCGGGAGGAAGTCGAGCGTGGAGGTGCGGGCGATCTCGGCGCGGCGCGCGGCTCGACGGGCGAGGAGTTCGTCACGCCTGGGCGTGAACCGGCGGTGCAGCTCGGCCACGAAGGCGAGGGCCGCGTCGTTAAGGACCTCCTCCTGCCGGGGCAGGGGCTCGGCGTCGACGATGGCCAGCGGGGACGGCGCTGGTGCGGACATGAGCTGTCACTTCCTTCAGCGAGCTACGTGGACGAGCTGTCGAGCTTCTGGCACCCGGTGCCAGTGTTCCCGGATACCACGAGCGGCGCCCGTGGAGCAGTCGGGCGCTTCTGAACAGTGGATACTAGTTTCCTCATGGTGGAAGTTCAATGGTTTGTTGATGTCGAGATTCTCTGAGTCGAGGGAAGGTGGCTCTGGGTGCCACCACTTTCACTCAAGGTGGGCGAGATCGGCCACCGTGTCGATGTCGTAGGGCTGTGCCACATCCCCGCACTCGACGAGCCGGACCGCCTCCTCGTGCTGCTTCAGGTAGGCGCGTGCGCCCCGGTCGCCGGTCGCGGACGCCGCGATGCCCGCCCAGTGGGCGGCGCCGAACAGGACGGGATGCCCGCGTACCCCGGCGTAGGCGGCCGAGGCGAGCGAGGTCTCGTCCTCGTAGGCGGCCAGCACGCGCGCGACCGCCTCCGGCCCGATGCCGGGCTGGTCGACGAGCGAGACGAGCGCCGCCCGCGCCCGCGTCCCGGCGAGCGAGTCGAGCCCGGCCCGCAGCGACGAGCCCATTCCGTCGGCCCAGTCCGGGTTCTCCACCAGGACACAAGTGCCGAGCTCCGCCTGCTCCCGTACGGCATCGGCGCCGGCGCCCAGCACCACGTGGACGCGGGCACAGCCGGCCGCGCGCAGCACCCCGGCCGCGTACTCCACCAGTGGCCGGCCGCGGTGCCGGAGCAGGGCCTTGGGCCGGCCGCCCAGCCTGCGCCCACCGCCGGCGGCGAGGAGGAGTCCGGCGACCGGCGAGGCTTCCTTATCGGTCATACGTCCTGCATACCTGACGCCCGCGGGCGGGCCGGGCTTCGTTGGGCTGAATTTCGGTCCGTACGGTGGCGCCCCCGGCATGGGTGGCGTTTACTGACCCGCGTCCCCGGCGCCCGACCACCGCCAGGGGGGCTCGACGGGGGAAGCGAGACCACTGGCGCACTACGGCGTGCGAGGGGGGAGAGCTTTGTTGCGGAGCTTGGGGCAGAGGTCGGTGACGGGCAGCGACGAGGACCCTAGGGTGGCGGAACTGCGGACGGCGGTGTCCCGTCTGCGCCGCGAACTCGCCGCGCACCCGGGCGAGTTCCGGGACCGGGCGATCGCCGAGGACGAACTGGCCGCGCTGGCCGCGATGACGGTCAGCGGCCGCCCCGAAGTCCCGCGCCTGC
This sequence comes from Streptomyces sp. NBC_01092, assembly GCF_045039535.1. Lineage (NCBI taxonomy): Bacteria > Bacillati > Actinomycetota > Actinomycetes > Kitasatosporales > Streptomycetaceae > Streptomyces > Streptomyces sp. NBC_01092. Next base: position 8,496,690 of record NZ_CP108659.1, read on the forward strand.
GCCGCTCGTTACTGCTGGTCGCCGGCGCGATCGGATCCGTCAGCGCGTTGTCCCGAGGACTGTCCCAGGTGCGGGACGCGGTGGAGCTGTTCGGGGAACACCCGCGCCGCTGAGCCCCGCTCGGGGCGGCGGTCGCTCAGATCGCGACGGCCACGTCGTAGCCGCCGCTCTGCATGTCCTCGCAGGTGGGATTCAGGCGGCCGGCCCCGAGCTGGCCAGTGCCTGCGACAGTTCCAGCGCGACCTGCTGGAGCACCGGCACGATCTTGTCCGTGGCCGCCTCGGTGACCCGGCCGGCCGGGCCGGAGATCGAGACGGCCGCCGGGGTCGGGGAGTCGGGCACCGGGACCGCGAGGCAGCGGACGCCGATCTCCTGTTCGTTGTCGTCGACGGCGTAACCCTGAAGGCGCACGTCCTCCAGTGCCGCGAGGAAGCCGTCCGCGGTGGTGATCGTCTTCTCCGTGGCGGCGGGCATCCCGGTGCGGGACAGCAGCGCGCGTACCTCCTCCGGCGGGAAGGAGGCGAGCAGCGCCTTGCCGACGCCGGTGGAGTGCGGCAGCACCCGGCGGCCGACCTCGGTGAACATGCGCATGGAGTGCTTGGACGGCACCTGGGCGACGTAGACGATCTCGTCGCCGTCGAGCAGTGCCATGTTCGCCGTCTCGCCGGTCTCCTCGACCAGCCGGGCGAGGTAGGGGCGGGCCCAGGTGCCCAGCAGCCGGGCGGAGGACTCGCCGAGGCGGATCAGGCGCGGGCCGAGGGCGTAGCGGCGGTTGGGCTGCTGGCGTACGTATCCGCAGGCCACCAGCGTCCGCATGAGGCGGTGGATGGTGGGCAGCGGCAGCCCGCTGCTCGCGGAGAGCTCGCTCAGGCCGACCTCGCCGCCCGCATCGGCCATCCGCTCCAGCAGGTCGAAGGCGCGCTCGAGGGACTGGACTCCGCCACCGTTGGACTTGGCGGAGTCGGTGGTGCTGGCGCTGGACGTCGGCACGGCGCGTTCCTTTCGGGACCGGTGGGAGGGCAGAAGCCTACCCGTGGGTCGGTTGACTCCCTGTTTGTGCATAGCTACGTTCTGCTTGATGGAATTGTAATTCCGCTTTGTGGAAACGTCCAGAGAGTGTCGCACGGGTGCACTGTGGAGAAGTGTGCCCTTGACGGCGCCGGAACGGGAGTGAAGACTCCTTCAACAGAAAGTTGAATTCCGTTTCGCGGAAGTCTCCGTGACGCGGAGGTGCGGCAGAGAGGGGTCCGGGTGTCCGACGCTGAACTGGTGCTGCGCTCGACGCGCGTCATCACTCCGGAAGGGACGCGCGCCGCCTCGGTCGCCGTCGCCGCCGGCAAGATCACGGCCGTACTCGGCCACGACGCCGAAGTCCCGTCCGGCGCCCGGCTGGTGGACCTCGGCGACGACGTCCTGCTGCCCGGCCTGGTCGACACGCACGTGCACGTCAACGACCCCGGCCGCACCGAGTGGGAGGGCTTTTGGACCGCCACCCGCGCCGCGGCCGCCGGCGGCATCACCACCCTCGTCGACATGCCGCTCAACGCCCTCCCGCCGACCACGACGGTCGACAACCTCCGCACCAAGCAGGAGGTCGCCGCCGACAAGGCGCACATCGACGTCGGCTTCTGGGGCGGCGCCCTGCCCGACAACGTCAAGGACCTGCGCCCGCTTCACGAGGCCGGCGTCTTCGGCTTCAAGGCCTTCCTGTCGCCGTCCGGCGTGGACGAGTTCCCGCACCTGAACCAGGACCAACTCGCCCAGTCCCTGGCGGAGATAGCCTCCTTCGGCGGCCTGCTGATCGTGCACGCCGAGGACCCGCACCACCTGGACGCCGCCCCGCAGCAGGGCGGCCCCAAGTACGCCGACTTCCTCGCCTCGCGCCCGCGCGACGCGGAGGACACGGCGATCGCCCAGCTGATCGCCCAGGCGAAGCGGCTCCACGCGCGCGTGCACGTTCTTCACCTGTCCTCCAGCGACGCACTGCCGCTGATCGCCGAGGCCAAGCGGGAGGGTGTGCGGCTCACCGTCGAGACCTGCCCGCACTACCTCACCCTGACCGCCGAGGAAGTCCCGGACGGCGCCAGCGAGTTCAAGTGCTGCCCACCGATCCGCGAGTCCGCGAACCAGGACCTGCTGTGGCAGGCGCTGGCCGACGGCACGATCGACTGCGTGGTGACCGACCACTCGCCCTCCACGGCCGACCTGAAGACCGGCGACTTCGCCACCGCCTGGGGCGGCATCTCCGGACTCCAGCTCAGCCTGGCCGCCGTGTGGACCGAGGCGCGCAGGCGCGGACACGGTCTGGAGGACGTGGTCCGCTGGATGTCCGCGCGCACGGCGCAGCTCGTTGGACTGGATCAGAAGGGCGCCATCGAGGCCGGCCGTGACGCCGACTTCGCCGTCCTCGCGCCCGACGAGACCTTCACCGTGGACCCGGCCGCCCTCCAGCACCGCAACCGAGTGACGGCGTACGCGGGCAAGACCCTGTACGGCGTCGTGAAGTCCACCTGGCTGCGCGGCGAACGCATCGTCGCGGACGGAGAGTTCACCGACCCGAAGGGGCGACTCCTCACCCGGACCAGCTGAATCCCACCCACCGACCTCGAAAGGCAGACCTGATCACCGTGACGGCGCAGCATCAATCCGGTTCGGCAAGCTTCACCGGCGACGCGAACCCCTACGGCGGCGGCGACCCGTACGCGGACTACCGCACCGCCGACTTCCCGTTCACCCAGTACGCCAACCTCGCCGACCGCCGGCTGGGTGCCGGAGTCATCGCCGCCAACGACGAGTTCTTCGCCCAGCGCGAGAACCTGCTGGTGCCCGAGCGTGCCGAGTTCGACCCCGAGCACTTCGGGCACAAGGGCAAGATCATGGACGGCTGGGAGACCCGGCGCCGGCGCGGTGCGTCCGCCGGGCACCCGTGGCCGACGGCCGAGGACCACGACTGGGCGCTGGTGCGTCTCGGCGCGCCCGGCGTGATCCGCGGCATCGTCGTCGACACGGCCCACTTCCGCGGCAACTACCCGCAGGCGGTGTCCGTCGAGGGCACGTCGATACCGGGTTCGCCGTCCCCTCAGGAACTGCTCGGCGACGACGTCAAGTGGACGACGCTGGTCCCGCGCACGTCGATCGGCGGCCACGCGGCGAACGGTTTCGCCGTCTCGGCCGAGCAGCGCTTCACCCATCTGCGGGTCAACCAGCACCCCGACGGCGGCATCGCGCGCCTGCGCGTGCACGGCGAGGTCGTACCCGACCCCGCGTGGCTGTCGGTGCTCGGCACCTTCGACGTGGTCGCCCTGGAGAACGGCGGCCAGGTCGAGGACGCCTCCGACCTCTTCTACTCGCCGGCCACGAACACCATCCAGCCGGGCCGCTCGCGCAAGATGGACGACGGCTGGGAGACCCGCCGGCGCCGCGACCAGGGCAACGACTGGATCCGCTACCAGCTGGTGGCGCAGTCCGTGATCCGGGCGGTCGAGATCGACACGGCCTACCTGAAGGGCAACAGCGCGGGCTGGGCGTCGGTGTCGGTGAAGGACGGCGAGGACGGCGAGTGGACGGAGATCCTTCCCCGTACCCGCCTCCAGCCCGACACCAACCACCGCTTCGTCCTGCCGACCCCGGCCGTCGGCACGCACGCACGCGTGGACATCTTCCCGGACGGCGGCATCTCCCGCCTGCGTCTGCACGGCTCACTGACGGAGCAGGGCACGGCAGCCCTGGCGGCACGCCACCAGGAGCTGGGCGGCTGAACCCGTGGGGCGTACCGGCCCGACAGCACCGGTGCGCCCCACGTCAATCACGCCGCGTGGCCGCCGTCCACGGCGAACTCCGTGCCGGTGACGTAGTCCGCGGCGGCCAGGTAGGCGACGGTGGAGGCCACTTCGTCGGCCGTGCCGAAGCGTCCCAGTGCGGTCATGGCCGCCTGGTCGGACGCGTACGGGCCCTGCGCCGGGTTCATGTCCGTGTCGATGGGGCCCGGGTGGACGATGTTCGCCGTGATCCCGCGCGGGCCGAGCTCGCGCGCCAGTGCTTTCGTCAGGCCGATCAGGGCCGACTTGCTGGTCGCGTAGAGCGTTCCGCCGGGGCCCGGCACGCGCTGTGCCATGCAGCTGCCGATCGTGATGATCCTGCCTCCGGCGCCCATGCGGGCGGCCGCGGCCCGGGATGCCAGGAGGACGCCCCGGACGTTCACCGCGAGGACCCGGTCCACATCGGCGAGCGACATGCCCCCCAGCGGGCCCAGCACACCGACGCCGGCGTTGTTCACCAGGATGTCCAGGCCCCCGAGCGCCTCGGCCGTACGCCCCACCGCGCCCTGCGCCTGAGCCGCGTCGCCGGCGTCCGCCCGCAGGGCCACGGCCCGCCGGCCCAGTGCCTGAACGGCCCGTACGACCTCCTCGGCCGCCTCCTTGCCGTGCACGTACGTCACGGCGACGTCCGCGCCCTCCCGCGCCAGCCGCAGGGCCGTGGCCGCGCCGATGCCGCGGCTGCCGCCCGTGACCAGGGCCACCTTGTCCTGCAGGGATCCGTGAGTGGTTGTCGTAGTGGTTGTCATGCGTCCATCCCAGCGCCGCGCGGGCCGAGGTGCTGGCGGCGAACGGACACCGAGGTCAGCACCGATGAGTTGCGGGTGCCCGTGGGGTCTGAGCTGATGACAGCAGGCCCCACCCCGGAAAAGAGGCACTCCCATGGGCAAGCTCGTTTCCACCCTCTTCGTCACCCTCGACGGCGTCTACCAGGCGCCCGGCGGCCGGGAGGAGGACACCCGCGGCGGCTTCGAGCACGGCGGCTGGAGCTTTCCGTACGCCGACGACGACTTCGGGCAGTTCATGAACGGCGTCTTCCAGCGCCCGGCCGCCTTCCTCCTGGGACGCCGTACGTACGACATCTTCGCGTCCTTCTGGCCGAAGGTGACCGACCCCGCCGACCCGGTCGCGTCCAAGCTCAACGCGCTCCCGAAGTACGTCGCCTCCTCGACGCTGACCGACCCCGCGTGGGCCGGCACCACCGTCGTCAGCGGCGATCTCGGCAAGGAGGTCACCGCCCTCAAGGAGCGCACCGACGGTGAGCTCCAGGTGCACGGCAGCGGCGCCCTCGTCAGGTCGCTGCTGGCGCTCGGCCTCGTGGACACCCTCCACCTGCTGACCTTCCCGGTCGTGCTCGGCTCGGGCCATCGGCTGTTCACGGAGGGAGCCGTGCCCACCGCCTTCAAGCACGCCGGAGGCAGCAGCACGAGCACCGGAGTCGCCATCAACTCCTACGAGCTGGCGGGCCGCCCCGAGTACGGCACGTACGAGCTCCCCGAGAACGCGTGAGGCACCCAGCGCGGCGCTCTCGCACGGCCTTCATGGAGATCGGGTGAGAGCGCGGGGGCGCACGTTAACTTCCCGAAAACTCATCGGACTCGAAGGGAAATTCTGCCACCTTGACATTGACATGCCAGTGTCTACGCGCGTCATCATGAAGCCATGAGATTCCCCCCACGAATCACTCGCATCGGCGCTGCAGCCGCCGTCCTGTCCGCCCTCCTCGTCGGCGGCACCGTCACCGCCACTCCGGCCGCCGCGGCCGTGGGCAGCATCTGCTACGGCGACCTGCCCTCCCAGGCCCACGACACGCTCGACCTGATCGAGCAGGGCGGTCCCTTCCCCTACGACCAGGACGGCACCGTCTTCCAGAACCGGGAAGGCATCCTGCCGAGCCAGTCGAGCGGGTACTACCACGAGTACACGGTCATCACGCCTGGTTCCCCCACACGAGGCGCGCGCCGGATCGTCACCGGTGAGGAGAACCAGGAGGACTACTACACGGCCGACCACTACGCGTCGTTCGACCTGGTCGACTACGGCTGCTGAGCCTGCCGGCCGAGGTTGACGCCCAGGAACGGTGCGACCAGCCGGGAGTCCGGTCCGCGCTCAGCCGGACTTCCGGCTCTCGGCGGCGGCGAACAGCGCGAACGCCAGCACGATCAGGGCGATGCTCGCGTAGATCTCGAAGCCGTCGAGGAACCCGATCCGCTGTACGAGACCCCAGTCCCAGTCGGTGAACTCGTGCACCAGGCAGGCGATGCCCTGCACGAGGGCGATGAATCCGAGGATCTCCAGGAACTGCTTCATGCCATGACTCTCGCCCCGCGGACCCCCCACGCCCATCCGCCGCGGGGCGAGCCATGGCCGACGGAAGTCCACGTTCCGTGCGGGCTGGTACCTCCAAAGTCGATGGTGCCGCGACTTTGGTCGGCGATCGCGCCCAAGGAAGCGCGTCGGCGCCCGTCCCTGCGTAGATTTGTCGACCGTGAGTGGTGACAAGCCGGAGTTCGCACAGCCGGCGTTCGAGGGGCGGCGCTGGCTGCTGCCCTCCGCCCTGGTGAAGGAGTTCGAGCTCGACCCCGCGCGTTCCGGCCGGCCCCGGCGCACCGCGCGCGACTGGGTGGTCGACTTCTCCTGCTTCCTGGTGGCCGTGTTCATCGGTCTGCTGGCCGCCGACACGTTGAGGGACGAGAACCTCCCCGACGGCTACGCCGTCTTCGACCAGCTGGTGGGCGCCCTCGCCTGCGCCGCGGTGTGGCTGCGCCGCCGCTGGCCGGTCGGGCTCGCCGCCGCGATGGTCCCGGTCGCCCTCGTGTCCAACACCGCGGGCGGCGCGAGCCTGGTCGCCCTGTTCACGCTGGCCGTGCACCGGCCCTTCCGGTACGTGGCCTGGGTGGCCGGGACGTACGCGGTGCTGAATCCGCTGTACTACCTGATCCGCCCCGAGCCCGACATGCCCTACGTCTGGTCGGTCTTCCTGGCCACGCTGCTGACCGCCGCGGTGGTCGGCTGGGGCATGCTCGCACGGTCCAAGCGCCAGCTCATGGTGAGCCTGCGCGACCGGGCCCGGCGCGCCGAGACGGAGGCGCAGCTGCGGGCCGAGCAGGCGCAGCGGCTCGCCCGCGAGGCCATCGCCCGGGAGATGCACGACGTCCTCGCCCACCGGCTGACGCTGCTCAGCGTGCACGCGGGCGCACTGGAGTTCCGGCCCGACGCACCCCGCGAGGAGATCCAGCGGGCGGCGGGCGTGATCCGGGAGAGCGCCCACGAGGCCCTCCAGGACCTGCGGGAGATCATCGGCGTACTGCGGGCGGGCGAGCCCGATGACGGCGGCCGACCGCAGCCGACCCTCGCGGCGCTGGAGGCGCTGGTCACCGAGTCCCGCGAGGCCGGCATGAAGGTCACTCTCGACCAGCGCGTCACCGACCCGGGCGCCGTGCCCGCCTCCGTCGGGCGCACCGCCTACCGCATCGCCCAGGAGGGCCTCACCAACGCCCGCAAGCACGCCCCCGGCACCGAGGTCACGGTGACGGTGACCGGGGCGCCGGGCGAGGGCCTGTCCGTCTCGGTGCACAACCCCGCGCCCGAGGGCCCGGTACCGCACGTTCCCGGCTCGGGACAGGGCCTGATCGGCCTGACGGAACGGGCGACGCTGACGGGCGGAACGCTGGAGCACGGGCCCGCGGCGGACGGGGGGTTCGAGGTGCGGGGCCGGCTGCCGTGGGGGTGACGCCCGCCGGGTCGGCGTCATGGCACCCAACGGCCGCCCCGGCGCCCGCTGTTGTGCGCCGCGGAGATCGGGCACTCCACGCCGTCCGGCACCTGAACGCCGTGCAACCGTGATTACGTGAGGCACATGACTGCGATCAGACTCCTCCTCGTCGACGACGACCCGTTGGTCAGGGCCGGCCTGTCCTTCATGCTGGGCGGCGCCGACGACATCGAGATCGTCGGCGAGGCGGCGGACGGCGCGGAGGTCGAGGCGCTGGTCGACCGCACCCGGCCGGACGTGGTCCTGATGGACATCCGGATGCCGTCGGTCGACGGCCTCACCGCCACGGAGCGGCTGCGCGGCAGGAAGGACGCCCCGCAGGTCGTGCTGCTGACCACCTTCCACGCCGACGACCAGGTGCTGCGGGCCCTGCGCGCCGGCGCCGCCGGGTTCGTGCTCAAGGACACGCCGCCCGCCGAGATCGTCGCCGCGGTCCGCCGCGTCGCGGCCGGCGACCCGGTCCTGTCGCCCACCGTCACACGGCAGTTGATGGACCACGCGGCCGGCTCCGCCGCCGACACCCGCCGCACGCGCGCACGCGCGCGGCTCACCGCCCTGAACGACCGCGAGCGCGAGGTCGCCGTCGCGGTGGGCCGTGGCCTGTCCAACGCCGACATCGCCGCCGAACTGTTCATGAGCGTCGCCACCGTCAAGACCCATGTCTCCCGCGTCCTGGCCAAGCTCGACCTCAACAACCGGGTGCAGATTGCTCTGTTGGCGTACGACGCGGGACTCCTGGAGGAACTGGAGGACGGCGGGCACTAGTCGGGACGCCCGCGCGTTGTCGGTGTGACGGAAGGGGGAGCGTCATGGCGGAAGTGATCGATCTGGGGGAGTTCGGGGACGGGTTCCGGGAGGACCCGCATCCTGTGTACGCGCGGCTGCGCGAACGGGGTCCGGTCCACCGGGTTCTGCTGCCCGACTGGCAGTCCGAGGTCTGGCTCGTCGTCGGGCATGACGAGGCGCGCGCGGCGCTCGCCGATCAGCGGCTGTCCAAGGACGGCACCAAGATCGGCCTGAAGTCGCTCGAAGAGGAGATGATCGGGAAGAACCTGCTGGCCACCGATCCGCCCCAGCACACCCGACTGCGCGGGCTGATCTCGCGCGCCTTCACCATGCGCCGCGTGGAGGAGCTGCGGCCGAGGATCCAGCAGATCACCGACGACCTGCTCGACGCCATGCTGCCGCAGGGCCGCGCCGACCTCGTGGAGTCGCTCGCCTACCCGCTGCCGCTCACCGTCATCTGCGAGCTGCTCGGGGTACCCGAACTGGACCGCGTGGAGTTCCGCAGGCTGTCGACGGAGGCGATCGCGCCGACCAGCTCCGGCAGTGAGCTCGACGCCTACACCCGCCTCGGTGCGTACTTCACCGAACTGATCGAGGACAAGAGGTGCGCCGGGCCCACTGGTGACCTGCTGAGCGACCTGATCCGCACCACGGCCGAGGACGGCGACCGGCTCTCCCCGGACGAACTGCGGGGCATGGCCTTCATCCTGCTGATCGCCGGTCACGAGACGACGGTCAACCTCATCGCCAGCGGCGTCCACGCCCTGCTCACCCACCCGGACCAACTCGCCGCCCTGCGAGCCGACATGACCCTTCTGGACGGCGCCGTCGAGGAGATGCTGCGCCACGAGGGCCCGGTGGAGACGGCGACGTTCCGGTATGCCGCCGAGCCCCTGGAGATCGCGGGCACTCACATCGCGAGGGGCGATGGGGTGCTGGTCGGCCTTACGGCGGCCAACCGGGACACCGGTCGCTATGCCGCTTCCGACACCTTCGACATCCACCGTGACACCCGTGGCCATCTCGCCTTCGGCCACGGCATCCACTACTGCCTGGGCGCTCCCTTGGCCCGCCTGGAGGCCCGCACGGCCCTGCGCTCCCTCCTGGAACGCGCTCCCGGCCTGGCGCTGGACGGCCCACCGGGGGAGTGGCTGCCGGGGATGCTGATACGCGGGATGCGGAGCCTGCCGGTGCGCTGGTAGCGGCGTAAGTGCCGAGGCTCTTCGGGTGCCCTCCTCACAGCGCCGCGGCCGAAGCCCCGCCCTGCAGTTCGGCGATCGCGACCGGTCTTCGGTCGCGTCTCGACAGCTCGCACGCCTCCGAGATCCGCAGCGCCTGCAAGGCCTCCCGGCCGTCACAGGGGTTGGCCCGCTCGCCGCGCACGACCTCCACGAACGCGTTCAGCTCCGCCTCGTACGCGGGCCCGAACCGCTCCAGGAACCCGGCCCAGGGCTTGTCCGCCGCGGGCGGCCCGGTCGGCTCGGTGGACGCGATCGGCGTCCGGTCGTCCAGGCCCACCACGACCTGGTCCAACTCCCCGGCCAGCTCCATGCGTACGTCGTATCCGGCGCCGTTCAGCCGTGTCGCCGTGGCCGTGGCGAGCATGCCGTCGTCCAGGGTGAGCACCACAGCGGCCGTGTCCACGTCACCGGCCTCACGGAACATCGCGGGCCCGGCGTCCGACCCGGCCGCATAGACGTCGACGATCTCCCGCCCGGTCACCCAGCGCAGCATGTCGAAGTCGTGGATCAGCGTGTCCCGGTACAGCCCGCCGGACAGCGGCAGCCAGGCGGCCGGCGGCGGTGCCTGGTCGCTGGTCAGCGCCCGCACCGTGTGCAGCCGCCCCAGCCGGCCGGAGCGCACCGCCTCACGCGCGCCCACGTAGCCCGCGTCGAAGCGCCGCTGGAAGCCCATCTGCAGGATCGTCCCGGCGGTCTCCACCTCGCCGATCGCGTGCAGCGTGCCCGGCAGGTCGAGCGCTATGGGCTTCTCGCAGAACACCGGAAGCCCCGCCCGTGCTGCCCGACCGATCAGTTCGGCGTGGGCCGATGTCGCCGTCGTGATCACCACGGCGTCCACACCCCACCTGAAGATCTCGTCCACCCCGGGCGCGGCCGTCTCGCCCAGCCGGTTCGCCAGCTCCTGGGCACGCGAGGCGTCCGCGTCCGTGAGGATCAAGGAGCCGACGTCGCGATGACGGCTGAGTGTGTTGGCGTGGATGGTGCCGATGCGGCCCGTACCGATGACCCCGATGCGCATGGAAACAAAGTGCGGGTTCAGTGCGTAAGCTGTCAATGCAAATGTCCGGACAATCAAACTACACGACTTCCCGTCAACAACGCGTAGAGCTACAGTCGGCCCGTGCCGAAACCAGAAGTGGACCCGACCGTGGAACTCGAGCTCAGCGTGGACCGGAGCAGTCCGGTGCCCTTGTACTTCCAGCTGTCCCAACAGCTCGAAGCCGCGATCGAGCACGGGGCGCTCACGCCCGGCAGTCTGCTGGGCAACGAGATCGAACTCGCCGCGCGCCTCGGCCTGTCCCGGCCGACCGTCCGCCAGGCCATCCAGTCGCTGGTGGACAAGGGCCTGCTGGTGCGCCGCCGGGGCGTCGGCACCCAGGTCGTGCACAGCCAGGTCAAGCGCCCGCTGGAACTCAGCAGCCTCTACGACGACCTGGAGTCGGCCGGCCAGCGCCCGGCGACCAGGGTGATCGTCAACACCGTCGTCCCGGCGTCCGCCGAGGTCGCCGCGGCGCTCGGGGTGGCCGAGGACAGCGACGTGCACCGCATCGAGCGGCTGCGCCTCGCGCACGGCGAGCCGATGGCGTACCTGTGCAACTTCCTGCCGCCCGGCCTGCTGGGCCTGGACACCGCGCAACTGGAGTCCACCGGCCTGTACCGGCTGATGCGCGCCGCCGGCATCACCCTGCACAGCGCCCGCCAGACCATCGGCGCCCGCGCCGCGTCCGCCGCCGAGGCGGAGCGCCTGACCGAGGAGGAGGGCGCCCCGCTGCTCACGATGCAGCGCGTGACGTTCGACGACACGGGCCGGGCGGTGGAGTACGGCACGCACACGTACCGCCCGACGCGCTACTCCTTCGAGTTCCAGCTGCTCGTACGGTCGTGAGGACGCCGACGGACCGGCCGGTAGGTTGCAATGTCAGGACAAAGCGACGCCCTGAACCGCAACGTGCCCCAGGGGCGCGGGCCGTATCGATGCGCGGCTCCGCCGCGCGGGCGACCCGCCACGGCGAACCGGCACCCGGCGTGTGACGCGCACCCCCATTTGTCGCCCCGTTCGGCACCCAGCGTGAGCGTGCGGCAGAATCGGGCCTGATGAGCACCTACCGCGACCTCACCGCCCCCATCGGCTCCCGCCGAGCCCCCGTGCTCCGAACGGTCGGCCCCCGGGAGCGCCGGTCACACCTGTCGGCGCCCAGAGTCCCCACCGTGGGCATCGACATCGGCGGCACCAAGGTGATGGCGGGCGTCGTGGACGCCGACGGCAACATCCTCGAGAAGGTCCGCACCGAGACCCCGGACAAGTCCAAGAGCCCCAAGGTCGTCGAGGACACCATCGTCGAACTGGTCCTGGACCTGTCCGACCGCCACGACGTGCACGCCGTCGGCATCGGCGCGGCCGGCTGGGTCGACGCCGACCGCAGCCGCGTCCTGTTCGCGCCCCACCTGTCCTGGCGCAACGAGCCCCTGCGCGACCGCCTCGCGGGCCGGCTCGCCGTGCCCGTCCTGGTCGACAACGACGCCAACGCCGCCGCGTGGGCCGAGTGGCGCTTCGGCGCCGGCCGCGGCGAGGACCACCTCGTCATGATCACGCTGGGCACCGGTATCGGCGGCGCGATCCTGGAGGACGGTCAGGTCAAGCGCGGCAAGTACGGCGTCGCCGGTGAGTTCGGCCATATGCAGGTCGTGCCCGGCGGCCACCGCTGCCCGTGCGGCAACCGCGGCTGCTGGGAGCAGTACAGCTCGGGCAACGCGCTGGTCAGGGAGGCACGCGAGCTGGCCGCCGCCGACTCGCCGGTGGCCTACGGGATCATCGAGCACGTCAAGGGACAGATCTCCGACATCACCGGCCCGATGATCACCGAGCTGGCCCGCGACGGCGACGCCATGTGCATCGAGCTGCTGCAGGACATCGGCCAGTGGCTCGGCGTCGGTATCGCCAACCTCGCGGCCGCCCTGGACCCGTCCTGCTTCGTGATCGGCGGCGGTGTGTCGGCCGCCGACGACCTGCTGATCGTCCCCGCGCGGGACGCCTTCAAGCGCCATCTCACCGGCCGCGGCTACCGTCCCGAGGCCCGCATCACCCGCGCCCAGCTCGGCCCCGAGGCCGGCATGGTCGGCGCCGCCGACCTGGCCCGCCTGGTCGCCCGCCGCTTCCGGCGCGCCAACCGGCGCCGGGTGGAGCGCTACGAGCGATACGCGCGCTTCGCAGAAGCCCGCCGGACGTCCCAGGGGTCGGCGTGACCGTGTCCGTACCCCGCCAGACCGACTCCCCGGGCGAGCAGTCCCAGCCGGGCGAGGACCGTCGCCACAAGATCCGCCGCAGGGCGCTCACCCTGCTCATCATCGTGCTGCTCATCGGCGTCCCCGCCGGCTACCTGGTGATCTCCGCCAACCAGAGCCGCAACAGCGGCAAGGACAAGGAGGAGAAGTACTCCGCGACCGGCCTGTCCGAGGGCTGGCCGTCCAGGGTCCAGCGCCGGATCTACCAGGTCCCGATCCCGGTGCCGGCGTACAAGGTCGCCTACTACGAGACGAACAACTGGCGGACCAGCCGTCTCTACGTCCAGTTCGAGACGACCGGCGAGAACCTGGACCCCTTCCTGAAGTCCATGGGCGTCCACCGGGACGGCCTGAAGAAGGACGACATCACCATCAACGCCCGCGACCAGAAGATCACCGGCTGGGACTTCACCGGATCCGGTCCGTGGTACGGCCTCGTCCACAAGCAGAAGGACCCGGCGCCCACGAAGGACGTCGTGGTCAACCTTTCCGACCCGGACCACCCGTTCGTCTACGTCGTCTCGCGCACGACCCCTTGACGACTCCATGAGGTGCCGCGGCCCACGCCGGTCGCCGCGACCGATTGTCAGACCCCGCCCGTAGAGTCGAAGACGGTTGATCGGACTCGAGGGCGGGAGGTGACAGGGCGTATGAGCGACAGGGCCGCGGTGGCCGAGCGAGCGGGGGAGAGCGTCCCCGTGCGGCTCGCGGCCGTCTTCCTGCCCGCGCCTCTCCCGCGCGAAGGCCGGATCGCCTTCTGGGACCCGGAGGGCGGCCCGCTGCCCGCCGAGGACACGGAGCTCACTGTCGTACGACGCCATGGAGCGGGAGTGCGCCGCAGGACCGCCCCCGCGCTGTCCCTGCCGGTCGGCGAGGCGCTGCCGCTGCTCGTGCGGGCCCGGCGCGACCCGGCCGCCCATCCCGCCACCGCCTGCTGGGGCGCGGCCGCGCTGCACGCACTGCGGCTCACCGCGCGCGGCCGCCTGCTGCCGGGCCTGACCCCCACCGGCCACGACGCCTGGCGGGCCGGCCCCCTCGACCCGGACGACATCGCCCATCTGCGCGCGGTCGCCGCGGCCCTGCCGTACGAGGGCCACGCGGTCCCCCTGCCCGGTCCGGGGCCCCTGCGGCTGCCCGAGCCGGAGGCGCTGATGCGCGCCTTCCTCGACGCGGTCGCCGACACCCTGCCCCGCACCCCCGCCGCACCGCACGTCTCGGGAAAGCCCTTCGCCGCCCGCGAGGCCCAGCGCCTGCCCGGCGCCCAGGACTGGGCGGCCGAGGTCGCCGCCGGCATGGACGCGGGCGTGCGGATCTCGCTGCGCCTGGACCTGTCGGCGTACGACCTCTTCGACGACCGCGACGACGGCGCACGCAGCGCGGGCGCGGCCATCGTCCAGGTGCACAGCCTCGCCGACCCCACCTTGGTGGCCGACGCGGCCGCCCTGCGGTCCGGCGAGGCGGACGCGGCCTTCGGGCCCCGCGCGCGGGTCGACGCGGCGCTTGCCGTGCGGCGCGCGGCCCGGGTGTGGGGGCCGCTCGACCGGCTGGCCGAGCAGGACGTGCCCGATGTGCTGGCCCTGTCCGACGAGGAGTTGGGCGACCTGCTGGGGGTGGCCACGACCCGGCTCGCGGCGGCCGGGGTGGCGGTGCACTGGCCCCGGGACCTGGCGCAGGACCTCAGCGCGGCGGCGGTCGTACGGCCCGCGCCGGGCTCGGCGACCGACGGCACCGGGTTCTTCGAGAGCGAGGAACTGCTGCAGTTCCGCTGGCAGTTGGCGATCGGCGGCGACCCGCTCAGCGAGGGTGAGATGGACGCGCTCGCCGAGGCGCACCGCCCGGTCGTCCGGCTGCGGGACCGCTGGGTCCTGGTCGACCCGGCCCTGGTCCGCAAGGCCCGCAAGCGCGAACTGGGCCTGCTCGACCCGGTCGACGCGCTGTCCGTCGCCCTCACCGGCACCGCGGAGGTCGACGGCGAGACGGTCGAGGCGGTGCCGGTCGGCGCCCTGGCCACCCTGCGCGACCGGCTGACGATGGGCGTACGACCGGCCGACCCGCCACCGGGACTGCGGGCGACCCTGCGGGACTACCAACTGCGCGGCCTGGCCTGGCTGGAGCTCATGACGTCCCTGGGACTCGGCGGCTGCCTGGCGGACGACATGGGACTGGGCAAGACGATCACGGTCATCGCCCTGCACCTCAAGCGCGCCCGCACGGCCCCGACCCTGGTGGTCTGCCCGGCCTCGCTGCTCGGCAACTGGCAGCGGGAGATCACCCGTTTCGCGCCGGGCGTCCCCGTCCGCCGCTTCCACGGCCCGGACCGCACCCTGGAGGACCTGGACGGCGGCTTCGTCCTCACGACGTACGGCACCATGCGGTCGACGGCGCCGACGCTGGCCCAGCACACCTGGGGCATGGTCGTCGCCGACGAGGCACAGCACGTCAAGAACCCGTACTCGGCGACCGCGAAGGCCCTGCGCACGATCCCGACGCCCGCGCGCGTGGCGCTGACCGGCACACCGGTGGAGAACAACCTCTCCGAGCTCTGGGCCCTGCTCGACTGGACGACCCCGGGTCTGCTCGGCCCCCTGAAGTCCTTCCGCGCCCTGCACGCGCGCGCCGTGGAGAACGGCGAGGACGAGGAAGCGGTGACCCGGCTGGCGCGCCTCGTGCGCCCCTTCCTCCTGCGCCGCAAGAAGTCCGACCCCGGCATCGTCCCGGAGCTGCCGCCCAAGACCGAGACGGACCACCCGGTCCCGCTCACCCGTGAACAGGCGGCGCTCTACGAGGCGGTGGTGCGCGAGTCGATGTACGCCATCGAGACGGCGGACGGCATGGCCCGCCGGGGCCTGGTCCTGAAGCTCCTCACCTCCCTGAAACAGGTCTGCGACCACCCCGCGCTCTACCTGAAGGAGGAGACGGCGGCGACCGAGCGACTCGCCGTCCGCTCAGGGAAGTTGACCCTGCTCGACGAACTGCTGGACACCTTGCTGGCCGAGGACGGTTCGGCGCTGGTGTTCACGCAGTACGTGGGCATGGCCCGCATGATCGCCGCGCACCTCGCCGCCCGGGCGGTCCCGGTGGATCTGCTCCACGGCGGTACGCCGATCCCGGAGCGCGAGCGGATGGTGGACCGCTTCCAGGAGGGCGCGACACCGGTCCTGGTCCTGTCCCTGAAGGCCGCCGGCACCGGCCTGAACCTGACCCGCGCGGGCCATGTCGTCCACTTCGACCGCTGGTGGAACCCGGCCGTCGAGGAACAGGCCACCGACCGCGCCTACCGCATCGGCCAGACCCAGCCCGTCCAGGTCCACCGCCTCATCACCGAGGGCACGGTCGAGGACCGCATCGCCGAGATGCTCGAATCCAAGCGGGCCCTGGCCGACGCGATCCTCGGCTCCGGCGAGTCGGCCCTCACGGAACTGACGGACCGTGAGCTGTCCGACCTCGTGTCGCTGAGGAGGGAGTCGTGACGGGGCCGGCCGAGCCGGGGCGTGCGGCGGGCGGCGAGCCCGAGCCCAGCCCGGCCGACGCGGTACGCCGAGCACTGCGGGCTGCTCGGGAGCGGCGGGAGGCGGCTCCGGACGCAGCGGGGGAGCAGGGCCTGGTGGAGCCCTCCGACGGGCGGGATTCCGAGCGAGGGGTGCCTGCGAGTGAGGAGTTGGCAGCGGGTGAGTACGAGCGCCGGGGAGCCCGGCCGGGCGACGCCGCACGTGCGGCGCTGCGGCGGGCGGTAGTTGCCAGGCGGGGTGGGAGTGAGGGCGCCGAGGAGGAGGCCGCGCAGGGCAGCAAGGGGGCTGTGCCGGGGGCTGCCTCGGACGGTGAGAAGGCCGTTTCCGAGGGTGGTTCCGTCGCTGCGCGGAGTGCTGCGGACGAGGACGATGCGGAGGGCGACCGTGGTGTGAGACGGCCCGCGGCACCCCGCACCGCCGACGGAAGCGAGGACGCGGACCGGCCCGGTACGGGGGCGGGTTCGGCCACCGACGTACCCGACCCCGCGGCCGACCGGCGAGGGGCGCGCCCCGCGGATGTCGCCCGGGAGGCGTTGCGCGCTGCCATGGAGGACCGGCGACGGGCCGAGGCGGAGGAACCCGACCGGGGTGCTCAGGGCGCGCGCCGGGTGCGTCGGCCCGCGGCGACGACCGGTTCCGACGGCCGACGTGGAGGGGAGGGTCGTACCGACAGCCTGCGTGGCCGTGCCGAGAGCATGCGTGTCCGTGACGTACAGAGCCTGCTCGCCGGTGCCTTCCGGATGCCGTCGTCGGACTCGCCGTCGGACTCGCCCCAGGGGGACGACTCGGGGCTGCCCGATCCGGCCGACCGGCACTCGGCACCCACCGACGCCGCAGCTTCGGCCGTCACGCCTCCCACGGCGGCTTCCTCATGGGCCGGCAGCGATCACTCACCCGCTCCCGCGGCACCCCAAGTCCCCCGCTCCATGGCCGCCCCCGCCCGAGACGGTGAACTCCGGCGTACCTTCCCCGCCTTCGAGCCCCGCCCGTCCGACGACGAGCGCTTCGCCGAGAGTTGGTGGGGCGACGCCTGGGTGACCGCGTTGGAGGAGGGCGCCCTCGATGCCAAGCGGCTTGTGCGGGGGCGGGGTTACGCGCAGGAGGGGCACGTCGATGCCATCACCGTGACGCCGGGCCTCGTGCTGGCGTATGTGCGCGGCAGCCGGCCGCGGCCGTATCGCGTGCAGGTGCGGCTGCGGACGCTGGACGACGCGGACTGGGCGCGGTTCCTCGACGCCGTCGCGGAGCGGCCGGGGCACATCGCGGCGCTGCTGGACAAGGAGATGCCGCAGTCCCTCGCCGAGTGCGGCGTGCCGCTGTTGCCGGGACCGGGTGACCTGGAGCCCCGTTGCAGCTGCCCCGACCGCGGCCACCCCTGCAAACACGCCGCCGCCCTCTGCTACCAGACCGCACGCCTGCTGGACGCCGACCCCTTCGTCCTGCTTCTGCTGCGCGGCCGCGGTGAGCGCGAGTTGCTCGACTCGCTGTCCCGCCTGAGCGCCGCCCGCGCGGCCCGTGCCGCACAGGAACAGAAGCCGGCGCCCCTGGCGGGCGTCCGGGCCACCGACGCCCTCGCTCCGGACCGTCGACTCCCGCCCCTCCCGGCCCCGTTGCCCACGCCCCCGCATCCGGAGCAGCCCCCCGTCTACCCGGCGTCCCCGGGCGGCCCGGACTCCTTCGCGCTGGACCAGCTGGCGACGGAGGCCGCCGCCCGCGCGCACGCCCTGCTCGGCACCGGCCGCGACCCCGTCGCCGAACTGACCCTGTGGCAGGACGCCATCCGGCTTGCCGCCGCCCGTCCCGGTTCCGGCCTCACCGCATCCACTCGCGCCCTGTACTCCTCCCTCGCCTCCGCCGCCGACCGCACCCCGGCCGAGCTGGCCCGCGCGGTCGCCGCCTGGCGCCAGGGCGGCCTCGAAGGGCTCACCGTCCTCGAAGACCCCTGGGACCCACCCGCCGGTCGCTTCGACCGCGCCCGCCCTCTCCTCCTCGCCGCCGACCTGCCCGCCTTCCGCCCCTGGCGCAACCGGCTCACCCACCCCCGCGGCCATCTCCAGCTCCGCCTCGGCCGGGACGGCCTCTGGTACCCGTACGAGTCGGAACCGGGCCACGACGACTGGTGGCCGCGCGGCACCCCGGACCTCGACCCCGTCGGCGCCCTCACCGGCCTCGACCTCGGCGCGGCGCCGGAAAGCTGACCTGGCCCCACGTCCATGGACCTTCCCCACGCCCGCCACCGCCCATACCCCAGGAGCAACTACACTGCCGCGAAGTCGACAGACGACACACAGCAACTGGCCGGAAACGAACGGTGGGAGAGGCCATGGCAACGGGGGGATGGGGTCCTGGACCCGGCTCGGGACAACCGGGCGGCAACGGACCGGGCGGCCAGGGCTGGGGCCCCAACAACGCCTACGGGCCCCACACCGGCGGCAACCCCTATGGCCCGCCCGCGCCGAACCCGTACCCGAATCCGAACCCGTACCCGAATCCGAACCCGTACCCCTACGGCCCGCCGCCCGGCGCTCCCGCCCCCGCTCCCGCGGCGCGCCGCCGTGGTAGCTGCCTGTCGTACTTCTCCCCGTTCTACCTGGCCTTCGCCATCATCCGCTCCGCGCACCGCGTCGCCACGCGGCTCTTCGTGCAGCAGGGCGACGGCCGGATAGTGGACCGCACCGTGGACCGCGTCCAGGTGGCCCGCACCGTGCTCGGCGTGCTGGCCACCCTCGCGCTGATCCTCGTCTACGGCGTGGAGAAGGACCGCTGGAACAACGCGGCGGAGGCGGGCTTCGCCAACGCGCTCATCACGCCCATCCTGCTGATCTGCACAGGGCCACTGGTCATCCTCGGATTCATCCTCTACGCGCCCCCGCACCTGCGGCCGCACATGCGTTCCCGGCTCGGCGCCCCGGCAAAGGCGGTCGGCTGGTACGTACTGACGCTGGTGGTCCTCGCCTCGGTCATCTACGTGGGCGGCACGGGACTCAAGGACAGCCTGCACGGCTGGCAGGTGTATCCGCTCGCGCTCGTCCTGATGGTCGCGATCTTCTGGGGGCTGCCCTTCTTCGTCCTCGCGTCGCTGTACTCCGCCCGCAGTGCCTTCAACACCGCCCATGTCCACCCGATGCTGCCGCCCGTGGTCACCGCCGTACTGGTGTGGGTGCTCACCATCTTCAACCTGATCGACAGCGGCATGCCGGCGGGGCCGCCGGTGGCCCAGTTCTGCTCCCTGCTGGGCGGACCGCTGTCGGTGACCGCGGTCTCGGCGTGGGAAGTGTGGCGCCTGCGCACGCGCTTCGGAGTCACCGTCCGAGGCTGAGCCGCAGCCGGGCACGGGTCGGCGCCGGGCGACGGCGCACCACGACAAGAATCGTGCAAGGCGTCGTCCCACCGACTGCAAGCCGGTGTCGGACGCCGCGTTGCCCAGCACGCCCAGCACTCCTGGCGTTCGGTGTCGGTGCGTCACATCGCTTGCAAGAGTGCGTCAAGGCCGACAGGACAGGCTGTGCGGCGGGTCGTTGGTGATCGGGATCGGCTCGGTTCCGTTCCCACCCGGCGACTCGCTCCTCAGCCGTCTTCCTCCTCGGAGATCGCCATGGCGCAACGCCCGAAGATAGTTCTCGTCGGCCAGCTCCTGACCACCCCGTGGGTGCTCGACGCCGCCCAGCGGATCGGCGTCGACGTGGTGCTCGTCCCCTGGACGGGAACCAGCGTCGAAGCGGCGCGGCAGGCCACCGCGGTCACCGAGGTGCTGCCCCTGGACATCGAAGGGGACCCGGACAACGCGCTGGCGGCCCTCGTCGAGCGCCACCGCGCCGACCCCTTCGACGGAATCATGGCGGGCAACGAGCTGGTGGTGCCCTTCACGGCCCGTGCCGCGAAGGCCCTCGGGCTCACCGGCCTGTCCGAGCAGGCCGCGGCGATCGTGCGGGACAAGCGTGCCATGCGACGTGCGTTGAGCGAGGCGGGCCTCGAGGTACCCGGGTTCGTCCTCCTGGAGCGCGCGGAGGACTGGACGGACGCGTTGACGCTGCGCTTCCCGGTCGTGGTGAAGCCGGTCCGCGGATTCTCCAGCCTGGGCGTTATCCGCGTCGACGACAAGGAGCAGCTCGAACAGGCCGTCGGCAGCACCTGGGAGCTGGTTCAGGCCCGCGCCCACAAGCCCGTCGAAACGGGCGGGGGCGGCGGCGTCCTGGTCGAGGAGTACCTGGACGGGCCCGAGATCTCCGCCGAGTCCCTGGTCCACGACGGCCGGGTACGGATCGGCGCCATCGCCTGGAAGGGGGAGATCACGGGGCCGTACTTCGAGGAGACCACGCTGCGGGCGCCGGCCCAGCTGCCCACCGAGATCCTGTCGGCGATCGAGGCGGAAGTCGTCGCCGCGCACCAGGCCTTCGGCGTCGACCAGGGCGCCACGCACACCGAGCTGCGGTTGGTCGGCGGGGTGCGGCCTGTCCTGCTGGAGATGGGCGCGCGCATCGGTGGCGGGGGCTTCATGCACCACTTCGTCCAGGTCAGCAGCGGCATCGACTTCGCGGCGGACACCCTGCGCGTACACCTCGGTCGTGAACCCCTGTGCTGGACCGAGGAGACGGTGCCGACCGGTCACGCCGCGGCCTACCTGGTGCCGGTCGGCACCGGTGGAGTGTTCCGACGGGTGCGCGGCCTGGACGAGGTGCTCGCCGACCCCCGGGTGGACCATGTGTCGCAGGGCGTCGCCCCCGGCACCGTGCTTCGCCCCTACCCGGCGTGGTCCGCGTACCCGGCGATCGTGCTGTCCCACCACGCGTCGGACGCGGCGGCCGTGGCGTTCCGCGACCACCTCGTGCGTACGCTGCACGTCGAGTACGAGGAGCAGGGGTGACGCTGCCGTTCGTGCCGCGGCGCGAGACGGCGGAGAACGGCTCGTGAAGCGGCGGGCCTCGGCCCTCGAAGGACTGCCGAGGGCGTTCTGGTGGCTGTGGGCCGGAACGCTCATCACGTCCGCCGGCGGCTTCGTCGTACCGTTCCTCGCCATCTATCTGACGACCGTGCGCGGCTACTCGGTGTCCTTCACCGGCGTGGTCATGGCCGTGTTCGGCATCGGCAGCGGCCTTGCCTCGCTGGTCGGCGGAGTCCTCGCGGACCGTCTCGGCCGCCGGGTGGTCCTGCTGGCCAGCGAGGCGCTGACCGTCGTCGGCATGCTGGGGCTCGGCGCCGCGCACAGCAAGGTCCTGCTGCTCGCGGGCACCCTGGTCGTGGGCGTGGGGCTCAACGCGACCCGGCCGGCCCGGGCGGCGGCCGTGGCCGACCTGGTGGAGGAGGCCGAACGGCCGCGTGCCTTCTCCCTGCTGTACTGGGCGACCAACCTCGGCTTCTCGGTCGCCGCCGTCACCGCCGGCGTGGCCGCGGAGCACGGCTTCCTCGTGCTGTTCCTGGTGAACGCGGGCGCCAACCTGGTCGCCGGCGTGATCGTCTACCGCTACCTCCCGGAGACCCGACCGGAGTCGGCCCAGCCGCCTGACCGGCCCGTCGGGCGGGGGACGGGAGCCGTCCGCCGGGACCGTTCCCTGCTGGTGCTGCTCGGCTCGGTGCTGTTGCTCGGGGTCATGTTCCAACAGCCGTTGGTGGCACTGCCGCTGACTATGACGGAGCAGGGGCTCAGCCCGGCGCAGTACGGCACGGCCATGATGGTGAACGGCCTGGTCATCGCGGTGTTCCAACTGCCGCTCGGCCGACTCGCGGAGCGGCTGAGGCCGGAGTCCGCACTGGCCGGGGCCACCGTGCTCGCCGCCGTCGGCTTCGGCCTCACCGGCCTCGTCCACACCCTGCCGGGCTACGCGGCGACCGTGGTGCTCTGGAGCCTCGGAGAGATCGTCGTCTGGCCCACGTGCATGGTGCTCGTGGCCCTCCTGGCACCACCCCACGCACAGGGCGGCTACCAGGGGAGGCTGCTGATGGTGTGGAGCACGTCCGTGGCCCTGGCACCGCTGCTCGGCAGCCAGTTGATCGAGGCGTCCGGCACGGCCGCGGTCTGGACGGCCTGCCTGGCGCTGGGGTTCGTGGCGGCCGGGATCCACCTCGTCCTCGCGCGTCTGCGCCGGGCACCGGCGTCCGAGGACGCCGACCCCGTGCTGCAGTCCTGACCCACCCCGACCGGCGTGCCGCTCGCACCCGTGTGTGAGCGGCGCTCGTCCACCCACCACCCCGGTCCCCGCGGACCGCCAACCCCAAGGGATGCCCCATGTCGTTGCTGGACCTGAACCCCGACGAACTGCTGACCACCACCCGATCCGTGCGCAAGCGGCTGGACCTGACCCGCCCGGTGCCGCTGGAACTCGTCAAGGAATGCATCAACGTCGCCCTGCAGGCCCCCACCGGGAGCAACCGGCAGACCTGGCACTGGATGGTCATCACGGACCCGAAGCAGCGGGCGGAGATAGGCCGTTACTACCAGCTCGCCGTGCAGACGTATCTGGGCTCGGAAGGGGCGTGCGGCACGCTGTACCCGGAGGACCCGGCACGTCACGCGGTGCAGAAGCGCGTGGGCGACAGCGTCGCCTACCTGGGTGAGCGGATGAGCGAGGTGCCCGTTCTCGTCATCCCCTGCCTGGACGCGAGCGCGGCGCCCGAGTACAACGAGGCAGGCATGTGGGGGTCGATCGTCCAGGCCGGGTGGAGCTACATGCTGGCCGCCCGGGCGCGCCGGCTGGCGTCCGCCTGGACCACGCTGCATCTGATGTACGAGAAGGAGATAGCCGAGCTGCTGGGCATTCCCGACGGCGTCGTCCAGGCGGCACTGCTTCCGACGGCGTACTCGATCGGTACGGACTTCAAGCCCGCGCCGCGACAGCCGCTCGACGACGTGATGCACCTCGACACCTGGTAGACACGAGGCGGCCCCTCACCCCGGGAGGGGGTGAGGGGCGCTCGCGCTCACGTCGAATAGTCGGCGTTGAGCCGGACGTACCCTTCGGTCAGATCGCAGCCGTACACGGTGAAGGCACCGTCCGCGATGGCGAGATCGATGCCGATGACCACCTCGCTGCCGCGCATCTGCTCGGCCACCGCGGCGCGCACCTCGTCCTCGTCGCTCCCGCCGTGCCGACCGGGCGGGTAGACGGCCACCTCACCGAACCGGATGACGACCTTGTCCTGGTCGATGTCCGTGTCCTCGGAGCACTTGCCGATCGCCATGGCCACCCGCCCCCAGTTGGGGTCGCCGCCGTGCACGGCGGTCTTCACCAGCGGCGAGTTGACCACCGCCTTGCCGACGCGCTTGGCCTGTGCGGTGTCCCGGGCCCCGCCCACCCGCACCTCGATGAGCTTGCTCGCGCCCTCGCCGTCCGACGCGATGGACTTGACCAGTTCCAACGCCACCTCGTACAGGGCCTGTTCGAACGCCGCGGGGTCCACGGGCCCCGCCAGGCCGTTGGCGAAGAGCGCCGCGGTGTCGCTGGTGGAGGTGTCCGTGTCGATGCTGACCGCGTTGAACGTCCGGTCCATGACCCGGCGGAAGACCCGGTCCTGCTCCTCGCGGTCCAGCCGGGCGTCGGTGGCGAAGAAGGTCAGCAGGGTGGCCATGTCGGGCTCCATCATGCCGACGCCCTTGGCGATGCCGGTGATCACCGCGTCGCCGACCCGCCTGCGGGCCACCTTGGGCCGGGTGTCCGTGGTCATGATGGCCTGCGCTGCCCGCTCGAAGCCGCCGTCGGCAGCGAGCGGGGCAAGGGTCTTGATGTGGTCCCGGATGCCCTCCATCGGATACTGCCTGCCGATCACGCCCGTGGAGGCGATGAGCAGTTCGTCCTCGGCCAGGCCGACCGCGCGGGCGACCGAGGCGCGCACCTCGCGCGCGTTGCGTTCGCCCTGCGCCCCGGTGGCCACGTTCGCGTTGCGGGCGAGTACGACGACACCCCGTGCGCCGCGGTCCGCGGCCGCCTCACGGCTCAGCAGCACGCTGGGCCCGGCGAAGCGGGAACGCGTGAAGACCGCACTCACCACGGCCGGCTCCGTGGACATCAGCACGGTGAAGTCGTCGCGTCCGTCGTCCGCCAGCCCTACGGGCGCGGTGTGCACCGCGAACCCTCGCGGATCGAAGGCTGCGCTGTCTGTCATGGTCGATCGTCTCCCTGGAAGCGGATATCGGTCCACCGGCCGACGGAAAGCGCTCACCAGGCGTCCGGCGGACCCTGGCATTCTTCCCTGTACCGGGAGGACATTCGGACCTCGGACAATCGACTGGCGGCGTGGGCCGGCCCTCCCAGGCCGGCCCACGCCGCCAGTGACCTGCGACGATCTACCGGCGCGGCGCGAAGTCCACGACGTCACCGGCCCGTTCGCCACCGGACAGCTGTCCGCCTCGGTCCGTGCGGATGTAGACCCGGTGCAGCCAGCGGTCCTTGCCGTCCCAGCGCGGGCTGAAGGGCGTGCGGGCGTGCGTGGTGCGGAAGTTGTCGATGATGACCATGTCGCCGGGGGTGAGGCGCACCGACTCGGTCACCTCGTCGAGCGCCTTCGACAGCACAGAGACGGCCTCGACGTCGGCCGGCTCCCGCGGCGCGAGGAGTTCACGGTCGTATCCGAGCAGCGGGTCCTGCGGATCGCCGTAGAACGGCCTGACGTTGGCGATGGCGCCGGGGTCCTCGACGCCGCCGCGGAACGCGACGTCCACGCAGCAGGGCATGGGGCGCTCGTAGAGGTGGCTGCGGACCTCGTCCGGGATGAGGGGCAGCGCCCGGCGGATCGAGCTCACCAGCGTGGCCGCCTTGCGCTCGTGGTCCGCCCGGGAGCAGGCGAGCATCACATAGTTCGGCTGGAGGACGTGGTACGCCATCTCCGTGTGGAACTCCAGCAGGGTCTCGGAGGTCTCCGAGGACAGGTGGTGCGCGCCCGGCGAGGGATACACGTCGTGGTACACGGAGCCCGAACGCAGCTCCCGGTAGGCGGTGTGCAGGCCCAGGCGGCGGCCGACGATCCCCAGCATCGCCTCCATCCGCTGGAGCGGGCGGTCCACGGGGGCCGGGGTGCTGGTGGGGGTGTCCGGCAGGTCGTCGTCGCGCTCCACCGGCAGGCCGCGCAGCAGCAGGTAACCGGCGTGGTTGCCGCCCGCGTTGAAGTCGTCGAGCGCCGCTCCCAGGTCCTCGGGGAGATCGGCGGCGGCCTCATGCGCGGCGTCGAGGAAGCCGTACAGGTCCTCGCGGGGGACCCGGGGCAACCGGGTGGTCAGCCCGAGCAGATGGGCGGAGTACTCCGAGCAGTCGATCACGGTCACGAGCTCTTCCTTTCTCGGGTGACGGAGCGCGCGTACTGGTACAGCAGTTCCGCTCCTATCTCAGTGGCCAGCACGGAGGTGATGCCGCCGTGGTCGTAGAGCGGCGAGACCTCCATGACGTCGAAGCCCACCGGGCGCAGGTCGCCGACTCCGCGCAGCAGGGCGAGCACCTCGCGCGAGGTGGGGCCGCCCGGAGCGGGTGTCCCGGTGCCCGGCGCGAAAGCCGGGTCCACGACGTCGACGTCCACCGACACATAGACCGGCAGGTCGCCGACCTGCTCACGGACCAGGGCGGCGGTGGCCTCGGGGCCGAGCGCGCAGAACTCGTCGGCCGTGAGGATCCGCACGCCGTGCCCGCGGGCGTAGTCCAGTGAGTCGGGCTGCGGATTGTGCCCCCGGATCCCGATCTGCACCATGCGCTGCGGGTCGACGAGCTTTTCCTCGATGGCGTGCCGGAACGGGGTGCCGTGGTGGTACTCGCCGCCGTAGAACGCGGGGTTGGTGTCGGAGTGCGCGTCGAGGTGCAGCACGGCTACGGGGCCGTGCTTGCCCGAGACCGCGCGCAGGGCGGCCAGCGTCAGCGAGTGGTCGCCGCCGATCATCAGGAAGGCGGCGTTGTCGGCGAGCAGGCCGGTCAGCCGCTGCTGGGCGGTGTCCATCGCGATGTGCATGTTGAACGGGGTCAGGTCGATGTCCCCGGCGTCCACGCAGCTGATGAGGTCGAAGGTGCCGGGCCCGCGGTCGATGCCCACGCCGTGGATGAGGCCGGACTCGTTGCGCACGGCGCGCGGACCGAAGCGGGCTCCGGGCCGGTAGCTGGTGCCGCCGTCGTAGGGGGCGCCGATGACCACGACGTCCTTGCCCTCGGGTGACGGGTCGTGCGGTAGGCGCATGAAGGTGGGGATCTGCGCGTAGCGGGGGGAGATGTTGGTGTCGATGCGATTCACGGTGTGGTCCCTGTTCGGTGCAGATATCCGGGGTGGGACGGACGGTGTGGGGTCGAGAGGCGGCCGGTGGACGGCTCGCACGTCACTGGGCGGCCGTCCGGGCGTCGGCCTCCAACCGGTCGGCGGCCCACTGCACGACCGCGTCGGTCTTCACCTCGTCCGGGTGCCGGCCCTCGACGACGACCTGGTCGAACAGCTGCTGGACGACGAGGTGCTTGGCCCGGTGCACGCTCCCGGGCGGCACCGACGACTCCGTCAGCAGCCGGGTGAACGAGGAGGTGGTGCCCGAGCCCTCGTGCACGCCGAGCTTGGGACGGATGACGACCTCGTGCGGCAGCAGATCGCCCATGGCGGCGCGCAGCACCCACTTGTCCTGGCCGTAGCGGCGCTTCAGCCCCGCTTCCAGCCCGACCAGCACGTCCAGGACGTCACGGTCCCAGAAGGGGTGGGTGGACCAGTGGCCGCTGATGCCGGAGAGCACCGGCGTCATCTCGTTCAGCCCGTCGAAGGTGGCCATGTCGTGGCAGACGGCCGTGTCCAGCTCGGGCAGCCGGTCCTCGCGGTGCATGCCGCCCAGCGGGATGTCGGCGCCGTACCCGGTGAGGATCCGCCGGCCCGGCCCTTCCAGCCGCAGGTACAGGGCCGTCAGCGGCAGCAGGTACTCGATGATGTCCGGGTCCAGGGACTCCGCCGCCCACACCGCGTGCGGCAGTTGCCGCAACAGGTCGGCGGTGGACATGCTGATCTCCCGGTGCGCGGAGCCGAGATGGGTGGCCACGACGCGGGCCTGCGGGAACTCGTCGGCCTCCTCGGTGCCCATGGAGACGGTGTCGATGGGCCCCGCCGACCTGCGGGCGGCCAGCGTCGCGACGCTGGAGGAGTCGATGCCCCCGGAGAGCACCACCAGGGGCGTGTCCTTGCCGGTGCGCGTTGCCACGGCACGCTCCAGAACCTGGCGGACCGTGTCGACCGCCTCGTTCTCCGACACGATCCGGCGGCCCAGCGGCGGCGTCCACGTCTGGCGGGCGACGCACTTCCCGGTGCCCACCTCGATGTCCAGCACGGTGCCGGCCGGTACCTGGTGGACGCCGGCCAGCCGGCGGACCGGCCGGGCGGCGATCGGCCGCCCGGCCGGAGCCGCCCGCAACGCCTTCGCCTCGGTCGCCGCCAGGACCCGGCCGGCCGTGGCGCAGGCGTACAGCGGCACCGACCCCGCATGGTCGGTGGCGAGCACGGCCCGGTCGGCGGACCCGACCAGTGCGGCGAACCGCCCGTTCAGCAGCCGGAACGCGTGCACGTCGTAGACGGCGAAGAGAGCGAGGACCAGGGCTGCGTCGCCGACCGGCGAGGCGTCAGCGGGCAGCAGCCGGATCAGCTCGTCCTGGTTGTACAGCTCGCCGGCGAGGATCACCGTGGTGCCCCGGGATTGAGCGTGAGCGCCGTCCGGGGCCCCCGAGTGCAGGAGGACGGCGCGCATGTTCTGACCGGGAGTGCGCTCGCTCAGTTCGGCCGTGGAGCCGAGGGACGCGAAGACCGGTTCCAGGGGCGCGCCCCCGTCCTTGCTGACCTCGACGAGGAAGCCGACGGCGGCGGGGAGGTTCCGCGCCATGATCAGATGCTCAGGGCGCCGAAGCCGCCGGCCTGGAAGTCGTAGTTCACCGGCACCTCGACCACGAACGGCCGCCCCAGCCCCGCACCCTTGCGCAGCGCGGCCAGGAGTTCCTCACGGGTACCGGCCTTGATCGCCTCGACGCCGTTGGCGCGGGCGAGCGCGACGAAGTCGACGCCGGTGAACTTCACCGCCGGGTCGAAGGAGCGGTGGTGGCCGAGGTTCTGGTACAGCTCGATCAGGCCGTTGGTGTCGTTGTTGACGACGACCGTGACGATCGGCAGGTTGAGCCGGGCGATGGTCTCCAGGTCGGCGCTGTTGGAGTGGAAGCCGCCGTCACCCGCGATGAGGAAGGTCGGCTGTCCGGGCCGGGCGAGCTGGGCACCCATCGCCGCCGGCAGACCGTAGCCGAAGCTGGAGCAGCCCGCCGAGGTGAGGAAGCCGAACGGCTGGTCGGCGCGGGCGAACAGCACCCCGTAGTGCCGGAAGAACCCGATGTCGGAGACGATGGTGCCCTCACCGGACTCCGCGGTCTCCTCCATGACGGTGTTCATGCAGTCCATGACCTGGTGCACCCGCATGCCGTCGTCGTACTGGTCGGGGTCGGCCAGGAACTCGCCGATCCGCTCCCGCAGCGGCGTGATGTCGTGCGGGGTCTTCGCGGCGACGTCCGCCGTCCGGCTGTCCAGGTACTCCATGAACATCTGCACGTCGGTGACGATGTCGACGTCCGGGCGGTAGACCCGCGGAATCGGGTTCGCCGTCGGCGACACCCGCACCGTCGTCTTCTCCCCGCCGCGCTTCCACATCGAGGGCCGCAGGTCCTCGGCGTAGTCGTAGCCGATGGTGAGGATGACGTCGGCCGGCCCGAACAGGGTCTCCAGGGCCGGGAAGGACAGGATGCCGTCCATGTAGCCGGTGACCGCGCCGTAGTTGAGCTCGTGCCCGTGCGGCAGTACGCCCTTGGCGATGTAGGTGGTGATCACGGGGATCTGCAGCCGCTCGGCCAGTGCGCGGATGGTGGGCACGGCGCCGGAGCGGATGGCCGCGGCACCGACGACCAGCACGGGGTGCTGCGCCGACTTGAGCAGGTCGACGGCCTGGTCCGCGGCCTGCTCCCAGCCGGCCTCGACCGCGCCGATCGGCTTGGCCGGAGTCCTCGCCGGGGGGTGGACCACCGAGGTGTCTATCGCGCCGCCGAGCAGGTCGACGGGCAGGGAGATGAAGCTGGGGCCCACCGGCTCGGTCATCGCGGCGGTCATCGCGGAGTCCACCAGGTCGGTGATGTCGTCGGGCCGCTGGAGTTCCACGGAGTACTTGGTCATCGGGTCCATGACCGCCACCGAGTCCAGGCACTGGTGGGTGTCGTTGGGGAAGATGTCGTGCGACTCCGACTGGGCCGCGAGCGCGATGACCGGGGAGCGGTCGAGTATGGACGTGGCGACCCCGGTGGACAGGTTCGTCATGCCGGGGCCCAGCGTGGCCCAGCAGGCCTGCGGCCGGCCCGTGATGCGGGCCAGCACGTCGGCGGCGACGCCGGCGGTGAACTCGTGACGGGTCAGGACGAAGTCGATGCCCTCCGCCTCGTCGAAGAGGATCGACGCCGCCTCCCGGCCCACCACGCCGAACACGGTGCGCACCCCGTGGTCGTGGAGTCGCCGCAGCAGGGCGTGGGCGGTCGTCGGCA
Source organism: Streptomyces sp. NBC_01092 (assembly GCF_045039535.1). NCBI lineage: Bacteria > Bacillati > Actinomycetota > Actinomycetes > Kitasatosporales > Streptomycetaceae > Streptomyces > Streptomyces sp. NBC_01092. The sequence goes on from NZ_CP108659.1 coordinate 8,526,594, forward strand.
CAGTGCTCGGGCCGGTGGAGACACGTGACATGGCAGCTCCTCTGTGGGGAAGTCCCTGAATCAGGCGTGTGCTCGTCCAGACGGCACGGATTGGCGTGCCGGCCTGGGCACCGCCGAGTGTGCCGAGCGTGTCTTGCAGCGCCATGGACATCCCCTTGCGGCGCTCGTGCCCGGGACGGCCCGTCCGAGCCTGCTCGGTCAGTGGATGCCAAGTGCGTGCCAAGCGGGCGCTGTCAGCATCTGCGCAGTCAGCGATCTCCGCTTCCCAGGTGACCAGAGGTGTTTTCCATGGACGTGTTGGAAGTCCTGCGGCGCCAGCCCAGCCTCAATCTCTTCCCCATCGAGAACAGGCTCTCCCCGCGGGCGCGGGAGGCACTGTCCAGCGACGCGAACAACCGCTACCCGTACGTCGAGGGGCCCGTGTCCCACTACGGGGACGTCATGGGGCTGGACAAGGTGTACGACTACTGCGTCGAGCTGGCCAAGGAGTTCTACGGCGCCCGGTACGGGTGCGTGCACTTCCTGTCCGGGCTCCACACCATGTACACCGCCATCACCGCCCTGGTGCCTCCCCGCAGCCGCGTCATGGTCCTGCACCCGGAGGACGGCGGGCACTACGCCACCATCACGGTCTGCGAGGGCCTCGGGCACTCCATCTCACGGCTGCCGTTCGACCGCAAGACCCTGCTGATCGACTACGACAAGCTGGCCGCCGAGCTCGAAGAGAACCCCGTCGACGCCATCTACCTCGACGCGTCCAGCATGCTGCGCCTTCCCGACGCCCGGCTGCTGCGCCAGGCGGCACCGGACGTCCTGATGTGCCTGGACGCCTCGCATCTGCTGGGCATCCTGCCGGCCGCGCCGCAGACCCTGGTGCTGGACGGCGGCTTCGACACCATCTCCGGCAGCACCCACAAGACCCTGCCCGGACCGCAGAAGGGCCTGCTGGTCACGAACGACGAGACCCTGGCGCAGAAGGTCATGGAACGGGTTCCGTTCACGGCGTCCAGCTCGCACGCCGGGAGCGTCGGCGCGCTCGCGGTCACGCTGGAGGAACTGCTGCCCTGCCGGGTGGAGCACGCCGAGCAGATCGTGTCCAACGCCCAGGAACTGGCCGCCCAGTTGGCGGGGCGCGGCTTCAGCGTGGCGGGCGAGGAGTTCGGCTGGACGCAGACCCACCAGGTCTGGGCGTACATCCCCGAGGAACAGGGACCGCACGGCTGGGGAAGGCTGCTGACCGAGGCGAACATCCGCAGTACGACGGTCCCCCTGCCCAGCAGTGACGGTCTGCCCGCCCTGCGCCTGGGGACACAGGAGTTGACGCGCAGTGGCATGAAGGAGGCCGACATGGCCGAGGTGGCCGAGATCCTGGAGCGGATCCTGCTGCGCGGTGAGGCGCCCGAGCGGGTGGCCGGCCAGGTCCGCGATCTCGCCCTGCGCTTCCCGGGGGTCGCCTACATAGGGTCCCCGCAGGGCATGTCCGCCGACTGATCCGGTTCGGGTCCGGACGGCTTGGTCCGAACGCTGGGCGCCGCTTCCCCGGTTGAGGGAAGCGGCGCCTTGGCATTCCGGGTCAGTTGCCCACCAGTTCCATGAGGAAGTCGCCGTAGCGCTCCCCGTGCACGTCCTCCGGCGCCACCGCCTCCTCGATCTCCCAGAGGTCCCGCGCGGACAGCGCGAGCCAGGCCGCGGCCAGGTTCTCGTCGAGGTGGTCCCTGCGGGCCGTACCCGGGATGGGGACGATGTCGTCGCCCTGATGATGGATCCAGGCCAGGGCGAGCTGGGCGGGGGTGACGTCCAGCCGGCGGGCGACGGCGCTCAGCTTGCCGATGAGCGCCAGATTGAGGCGGATGTTGCGCTCGGTGAAACGGGGCAGCGTACGCCGGAAGTCCTCGGGTCGCAGACCGGCCTGCGAGGTGACGCCCCCGGTGAGGAAGCCGCGGCCGAGCGGACAGCTCGCGATGACACCGATGCCCAGTTCACGGCACGTCGACAGAACATCGTGCTCGATACCGCGCGTCCACAGGGACCACTCGCTCTGCACCGCGGTGACCGGATGCACCGCGTGGGCCCGGCGGATCGTGTCGGCGGACACCTCCGACAGACACACATGGCGCACCTTGCCCTCGGCGACGAGTTCGGCCATGGCCTGCATGGCCTCCTCGATGCGTTCCCCGGGAGCGGCCCAGTGCTTGGTGTAGAGGTCCAGGTGATCCACGCCCAGCCGGCGCAGCGACCCCTCGCACCGGCTCCGGATGTAGTCCCGGTCCCCGCGCACTCCCAGGAACTCACCGCTCGCCGAGCGTTCCAGGCCCACCTTGGTGGCGATCAGCACCCGATCGCGTCGCCCGGCGATGGCGGCGCCGACCAGCCGCTCGCCCTCGCCGAGCCCCTGTACGTCGGCGGTGTCGAGCAGGGCGACGCCCCGCTCGACCGCCTGGTGGACGGTGGCGATCGCCTCGGCTCGGTCCGACTGCCCGTAGAACGAACTCATGCTGAGACAGCCCAGCCCCTGGGCCGGGACCTTCAGCGTTCCCAGCCTGCTCACGGGCAGTGCGGCAGCCGAAGCGGACGCGTCAGTCCATAAGTTCGGCACAGCACTCCTCAAGGACGTCGATCGCGTCGGCCAGCAGGGGCAGCGGAATCACCAGGGAGGGCAGGAACCGCAGGACGTTGCCATGAGTTCCGGCGGTCAGGAGAAGGACTCCCCGCGCCTGGCACGCCTTCACGAGGCGCTGCGCCAGCTCGGGGTCGGGCAGGGTACTGCCCGGCCGGACGATCTCGACGCCCACCATCGCCCCGCGCCCGCGTACCTCGCCCACGGCTTCATGCCGGCCGGCCAGGGCGTCCAGGCGGGTGAACAGGGTGGTGCCGATCGCCTGAGCCCGTTCCGTCAGCTTGTGGGTGCGCATCACGTCGATCGCGGCCAGGGCCGCCGCGCAGGCCACGGGGTTGCCGCCGTAGGTGCCGCCGAATCCGCCGAGTTGCACGGCGTCCATGAGTTCGGCGCGCCCGGTCACGGCGGACAGCGGCAGCCCGCCGGCGAGCGCCTTGGCCGTGATCACCAGGTCCGGTACGACGTCCTCGTGCTCGCAGGCGAACCAGGCGCCGGTGCGGCAGAACCCGGTCTGGATCTCGTCGGCGATGAAGAGGGCACCGTGTTCCAGGCACCATTCCTGCAGGGCGGACAGGAAGCCGGGGGCCGGCACGATGAACCCGCCCTCGCCCTGGATCGGCTCGACGACGACAGCGGCCACGTTGTCCCCGCCGACCTGCCGGTCCAGCGCCTCCAAGGCGCGCCGCGCCGCCTGTTCGCCGGTCATCCCCTCCGGATCGCGATAGGGGTACGAGGTGGGAATCCGGTGGATGTCCGGGGCGAACGGGCCGAAGCCCTGCTTGAAGGGCGCGTTCTTGGCCGTCAGCCCCAGGGCCAGGTTCGTGCGGCCGTGGTAGGCGTGGTCGAGGGCCACGATCGCGGTGCGGCCCGTGGCGGCCCGGGCGACCTTGACGGCGTTCTCGACCGCTTCGGCGCCGGTGCTCAGCAGGACACTCCGCTTGGCATGGGCGCCCGGGATCAGGCTCGCCAGTTCTTCGCAGACCTCGACATAGCCGGAGTAGGGGCTGGTGAGGACGCAGGTGTGGGTGAACCGGCCCGCCTGTTCCCGTATGGCGTCGACGACTTGGGGGGCCGCGTTGCCCACCGCCGTCACACCGAGGCCGGACGCCAGGTCGATGAGGGCATTGCCGTCGATGTCGTGCAGCAGGCCGGGCCCGGCCGCCGCCGCGTACACCGGCACCGCGCTGCCGACGCCGCGGGCGACGACCGACCGACGCCGTTCTTCGAGGGCGCGGGAGCGTGGCCCGGGTATCTCGGTCGAGAGGTGGCGCTGTTCTGGCCGTACGGAGGGCATCGAAGTGGTCAAGAGAATTCTCCTGTCCGTTCGGTGGGCTGTCATGAGGACTGGTACGAAATAGGCGCCCAGCCGAGCGGATTTCACATTAGCGGCCTCGACAGTCCCGGAACACCGTTGTTTTCGCACGGTGGTTGGCGCGCAAGAATGCGTCAAGAAGCGCCGTCCTCAAGCGAAAATCAAGAATTGCGTCAAGCGTGGTGCAGGCACGCTGCAATCCCCGCCACCAGGTTCCGCTTGTCGCAGCACGCCGAGACGGGGAATTTCTGCAGGATGGTTTTTCCGCGAGGCGTCTTCCCTCTGCCCGGACCGGGGTCGGACTGCGTCCGGCATCCGTCACAGGCCCCGGCCGTCAGCCGGCCCATGCGTTCACGCAGTGCACGTTCGGCCTGGGCGGCCCCGCCCTTCAGCGGACGCGCGCGCAGCACCGCGGATGCCTGGGCCAGCCACATCCACGCTTCGGTCTGACGCCGCTGCCCCTCCGCCCGGTCCGCCAGAGCGACCATCGGACGCACCGCCTCCGTCGGATCCAGGACCTTGGCCGCCTGCGCGCAGTGATGACCGATGTCCGGCCCGACGACCCACCGCGAGCCGTGCGCCGTGGCGTCGGCCAGTGCCTGGGCGATGGCCAGGTGCACCTGTGCCCTGAGCATCGTGTCCAGCCCGGCGAGCACGTGCTCACGGACCAGGTACTGACTGAACCGCAGGTCGCCGGGGTCGTCGGGATTGCGCGTGAGCAGTCCGGTCTGCAGCGCGTCATTCACCGAGCCGGTCATCCTGCGCTGGGTGAGCACCGCGTTCACCAGGTAGTGGTCGATGACCGGCCCCATCACCGCGCACACTTCGAGCACGGCGATCACCTCGGCCGGGTACTCGGCGAGCCGGCACTCAAGGACGGTCCGCACGGCGAAGGGCACCGCGCCCAGCAGATCCTTGTGGATGCCGGTCAGATCCTTCAGCTTCGCCAGCCCGGTGAGCAGGTAGGGGTTCCCGCCGGCGGCACGGTGCAGGAAGGACACCTGATACCAGGGGACGGGCGCGCCATGGAGCTCGTGGATCAGGGCGTGCGCCTCGACCGGGGAGAGCCCGGTCAGATGGAGGTTGCCCACGGCGTCCGTGCGCAGCAGATCGGCCACCGCGCGCCGCAGCTCCGGGCGCAGGGCCAGGCAGTGCTCGCGCACCGTCGCGATCACCACGAGACGGGCGTCGGGGACCTCCACGGTGAGCAGGTGCAGCAGTTGCATGGTGTAGGCGTCCGCGAGATGCAGATCCTCCAGCATCAGCACCACGGGCTTGCCGGCGGCGGCCAGGAGCAGCTGTACGACGGCATGCTGGTAGGCGGTGTCGTCGAGATGCGTGAGGCGGCCGGTGTCGTGCTCCGAGGGCCGGTCGTGCTCACGGGCGGGAAACGCGCCGGGTAACTCGCCGACCGGCGCTTCGAGTCGGCCTCCCCGCGCCCGCAGCACCTTCCGTACGACCTGGTGCCACATACGGCGGGCGCTCGCCCCGGCCCCGGCGCAGTGGGCCCAGATCACCTCACGGTCCGTTGCCGCCAGTTCCTTCTCCAGCTCCTTGAGGAAGCGGGTCTTGCCGACTCCCTGCTCGCCGGTGACCAGCACCGTGCGCATGGGGCGTTCCCCCGCCACCAAGGACCGCAGCTGCGCCAACTCCTGCTCCCGCCCGACAAGGCTGCCCATCGGCGGTGCCGACTTGGCCGCCCGTGGCTGCGCGACGGTGACCTCTCGGCTCCCGGCGCCGGGCCGCTGCGCGGGCCGGCTCTCCCGGGGCGGGCCCGGACGGCAGGCCGGCAGGTCCTGGCGCAGGATCGCCTGGTGGATCTCCTGCAGTTCCTTGCTGGTGTCGGCGCCGAGTTCCGCGGAGAGATGGGAGCGGATCTGCTCGTACGTCAGCAGTGCCTCGGCCGGGGAACCGCTGTGATACTGCGCCAGCATCAGCCGGCTGCCCAGGCGTTCCAGCATCGGATTGTGCCGGATCTCTCTGCCGAGTTCCCGGACCACCTCGTCGTAGGAACCCAGGCCCAGGCAGGAGTCGGCCCATATCTGCAGGCCCTGCAGGCGCAGTTGCTCAAGGCGGGTCGCCTCCAGAGTCGCGAAGTCGTAGGCCGCCAGTTCGCCGTAGGGAGTGTCGGTCCACAGCGCCAGGGCCTGGTCCATCGCGTGGTGAGCCCCGGTCAGGTCGCCGGCGGCGAGCCGTACGCGTCCGAACTCCACGAGGCTTTCGAAACGGTGGACGTCGGTGTCGTCAGGGGAAATGTCCAGCTGGTATCCGGGACCCGCATGACGCATGCTCACGAGGACCTCGTGCTGTGTCGTCATCGTCTCGGAGATCGCCTTGCGCAGACGCGACACATAGGAATGCAGCGTGCCCATGACGGACGTGGACGGGGAAGGCCCCCATATGGAGCTGATGATGTCGTGCACCGACACCGTTTTGCCGACGTTGATGAGCAGCACGGCGAACAGGGCACGCTGCCGCGGAGAGCCCAGGGGCACATCCAACTGACCGAACCGGACCTTCATGGGCCCGAAGACCCTGATGGCCGGCGGGGATTGCCCGAAGGATTGCACGACATCGTTGTCTCCCGAAAACATGCATGTCCTTCCTTTCCCCCGTGGAATGGCCGGGATCGTGATCCCATGTGACATACGCTATTTATCGGTGTCCACGGTGACCCGCGTTTATCCGTCGAACCCGGTGGCGGGCCTTGCCGGTGAGGCCACTGTCGGGAGGGGGCTCGAACGTCGCTGCGCGGCCGGTCCTGATCGGGTGGATCCCATGCTGGACGTACCTTTCCGGGGAGCGGAAGCAAGGCCTCGGCCCCAGGGGGAGGGCCGGCCCGGAAAACCAACGTCGGTGCAGCGAGCGAGACTTCCTGTGCGGGGCCGCACGCCTGCTTTGCCGACGCCTCACTGGTGGTGCTGATCAAGATGGTGCCATGTGCGATCAGCTGTTCCGGCTGCATGACCCCCCTCATCGGCTAAGGGCAGGGAAACCTGGCGCGAGCCGCCGCGCGCTCGTTCCGACGTCGACGGACGTCCAGGACGAGGTCAGAGGGAGCCGGTGAGCACGGCCGCGACGACCTCGGTCCGGGAGCGCATTCCGGTGCGGGTGAACAGCCGGGACAGCCGGTTGGCGACCGCGTCCTCACTGAGCCGCAGGACGGTGGCGATCTGGCGGTTGGTGAGCCCCTCGGCGATCAGGACGGCCAGCAGGTGCTCGTTCTCGGCGGTGGCCTGCTTACGGCCGGCGACGGTGAGCCCGGCCTGGCGCATCGCGGTCCTGGTGTGGAAGCGCCACAGGGTGGCACCGGTCGTGCCGAACAGTTCGTACGCCTCGTGCAGCAGCGTGGCCGGACCCGCGCCCGCGTCGGCGGCCGCCGCCAAAGTGGTCGCCGTCTCCCACGGCAGGCCGCGTGCACGGGCCAGGTCCACCGCCCTGCGCAGATTTGCGCGGGCGATGTCGGGGGAGTCGGACCGCAGGACCCGGGCCGAGGCCAGCAGATGCAGCAACCGTGTCCGCTCACTGCCCGACCGGGCCGCGATCCGTCCCAGGCGCTCCAGGCAGGTCACCGCCTCGGCGGTGCGCCCCGCCCCGGCCGTCACCTCGGCGAGCGGGGCCCACAACTCGTCCGTGCCCTGGACCTGGCCGTGCTCCTGAGCCCGGTCCAGTCCGCGGCGCAGCGCCCGTTCGGCGCCGTCCAGGTCGCCGAGCGTGCCGAGCACCTCCGCCTCGGTGGCGGTGAGGGAGCACGACGGCGGCGCCTCTTGTATGCCGGGCACGCTCTCCAGTACGCGCAGGGCACTGCTGGTACGGCCCCGGGCGAGGAGGATGGCCGCGGTCCGCGCGGGCAGCAGGAAGCTGTCCGACGCGGGGAGTTGGACATCGTCGGTCGCCAACAGTCGGCGCCCCGACTCCAGCGCCTCGTCCCACCGGCCCGTGAGGTGGGACCAGAGGAACCGGCTGAGCGGCGGCAGCATCTCCACCGTCATCCCACGGGACTTCAGCAGGGTCTGTGCCGCGTTCCGGTCGTAGCCGACGATCATCTCGTCGAACATGGCCCCGGCGAGCGCGTACACCTGGCCGACGGGCAGTGCCGGCGCGTCGGGCAGGGCCAGTTCGCGCAGGTAGGCCTCCGGGCGGCCCATCGCGCGTGCGGCCGCGGCGCGGAAGGCCCGGGGTGTCGCACGGCAGCGCGGACTGGTGTTCCACATCGCTTCCGTGCGCGAGAGCAGGTCCCACGCCTCCTGCCACCTCGCCAGATGGCACAGTGCCAGGGCCCGGCCGCTCACCTTGGCCAGGGCAGGCACCGGCAGCTCGTCCCACCACTGTGCCGTCGTCAGCCGGGACAGCGTCCGCCAGTCCAGCTCGTTGACCGTCACTCCGACGAGGAGCTGGGCGATCGCCTGAAGATCCGACGGGGACAGTGTGTGCCCCGGATTGCGCAGCAGCCGTTCCGCGACGGCCCGCCCGGTCCGGTAGTCGCCCGCCACATAGGCGGCCCGGGCCCACCGCTGCAGGGCCGGCGCGCGGGCGGCGGGGTGCTCGATCAGCTGGGCGGCCGCCCGGAGCCAGCGCAGCGTCGCCCAGTCCTCGGTGCCGGGCCGCACCCGTTCCGCGGCGGCCGTCAACTCCGTCACCGCGCGTTCACGGTCGACGAGGGTGCCCGCGTCCGCGATCCGGTCCGCCAGGTAGGTACGCGCCCGTGCCTCGTCGAGCAGGAGTGCCGCCGGGCGCACCGGCTGCCCGGCGTCCGCCGCGCCCGCGTCCGCCGCGTCCGCGTTCGCCCAGAGCGCCTCGACCGCGATGGCGGACAGTCGACTGCGTTCCAACGGCCTGAGCCGCCCCGCGACGGTGTGCGCCATCAGCGGAAGGCGGAACGTCCAGCCCTGAACCGCGGTGCCGTCCGGGCCGGGCAGGCCGTCGACGATTCCCGCCCCGACCAGGTCGCGCACGCCGTCGCCGACGGCGCCGGGGGACAGGCCCGTCCACGCCGCGATCAGCTGCAGGGCCGCAAGGCCGAACGGCCACAGGACGCTCAGTGCCGCGGCCACCGTGCGACACGGCTCGCCCAGCGCGTCCAGCGCCCTGACGAATCGGTCGTCGTCCGGCAGCACCGGCAAGGGAGCGCGCGTGCCGACGAAGGCGTGACCGTCGGTGATCCGGATCTCGCCCTTGCGTTCCCAGCCGGTGAGTATGGCGTCGACCGCCCCCGGGACCCCGCGCGTGCACTCGTCTATCCGCAGGGCCAGGGTGGCGTCCGGCGTCGCCCGCAACCGCTGGGCCACCAGCGCGGTGACGTCCTCCGGGCTCAGCCGCGACAGCACCATCGAATGGGCCCCTTCGGCCCCCCTCAGCCGTTCCACGGCGTCGCGCGGACCGTCGCGGCCCGGCGTCCGGTCCGGGCCCGGGGTGCTCCCGGCACGGTCGGGTGCGCGGTGGCGGCCGTCCTTCGCTCCGCCCGCGTGCCGCGCCGCCGACACCACCAGCCGGACCCCCGGCGCGAGCCGCGTGAAATGGATCCCGCGGAGCACGGCCAGGGACGCCGTATCGGCGTGCTGGGCGTCGTCCACCAGCACGGCGACCGGCCCGGACTGGGCGAGTGCCGCACGCAGCAGCGCGTCCATCGCCGGCCCGTCGCGCCGGTCCACCGCGGACAGCGCCCGCGCGACCGGCTGTCCGGCCGGCCACCGGCGCTCCGCTGCGGGCCGGTGCTCCTCCAGCGCCATGACCAGCCGCAGTGCCAGCAGCAACGGCCGTTCACCGTCGGCCGGGGCGCACTCCATCGCAAGCACCGCGGTCCCCTGCTCCCGCAGCCGGTCCCCGACGGCCTGTACGAACGTGGTGCGCCCTACGCCCCGTTCGCCTCGCACGAGCAGCAGGCGCGGGCCGTCCGGGTCGGTCAGGCGGCCAAGGATCTCGTGCTCCTCGCGCTCGCGGCCGAGCAGCCGGTCCTCCGTCCGGTCCATGCGGGCGGCCGTGCCCCAGCTGATCCGTTCGGTGTCGCCCGTCCACGCCGTCACTGTGCAGTGCGTCCCTCTTCTGTGCCATGCCCCGGCCGGCGGTGAGCGGCCGTCTCCGGGCTCCCCGGTCCTGGGCTTTCCGATCTTGTTCTTCGACATTACGCCGTCGCCGCCGTTCGTGAGACTTCCCGTCAGCTGTGGTGCGAAGTCCCTTTTGTGGCAGGGCCATTCATCGCGTCGGAGTGAACTGTGACTGGCGCGCAGTCGTCTTACCTCGGTGAGCGAGGACGAGCGAGGAGCCGGCGTGCAGCAGGACCATGGGCCGGTCATCGGCAGGGACGGCGAAGTCCGCGACGTGGCGGAGGTGCTGTGCGCCACCGGTGCGTCGGCGCGTGTCCTGCTGGTCACCGCCGAGGCCGGGGTGGGCAAGACCGCCGTGCTGGACGAGGCACGGCGTAGGGCGGCGCAGGAGGGCACCAGGGTTCTCCGGCTCGCCTGGGAAGCCGCCGTGGACATCCCCGACCCGGGTTGCGACCTGCTCCTGGAGGACCCCGACGCCGGCCTGCTGTGCTTCGCCGCCGCCCGCCGGGCGCTGGTGGGTGCCGCCGCGCAGGACGGCGAGCTGACCGGACTTTCGGCCTTCGGCGCGGCCCTCGCCGACGCATCCCGTCAGGCCCCCTTCTCCCTGGTCGTCGACGGCGTCGAGCGCATGCCGCGGCACGTCGCCGAGACACTGGGACTGCTGCTGCGGCTGTTCCGCCCACGCGGCGTGCCGGTCGTGATGGCCGTCCGGCCGGGAACCGCGGGGGACGCCGTCGTCGGGCAGCTGACTGCCGCGGCCGACCGGCTGCTGGAACTGCCCCCGCTGCGCCAGGCCGACGTTGCCGCGCTGGTCGCCACGCATGTCGCCGGGCGGTTCGGCCGTCCGGCCGAGCCCGCGCTGGCCGAGGCCGTGTCGCGTGCGCTGGGTACCTTGCGGGGCAACCCCCGGGCCGTGCTCTCGGTGGTCGACTCGCTGGACGAGCGCGCTCTGCTGGAACTCGACGGCAAGCTCTGTCTGACGGTTCCGGCCGGAGAACTGCGGTTGGGCTCGGATCCGGCCGAACTGCTCGGGCTCGCCCGGCCCGACGCGACCGCGGACTCCGGGACCACCGAGGCGCTGCTCGCTCTGGCCCACATGGCGAGCCGGGCCGAAGTGCGCTTCGACGATGTGCTCAGCCTGCTGCCCTCGGTCGGCGTCCAGGCCGTCGAGCGCAGGCTGGACCGGCTCGTCGCCGACCGGGTGCTGATCGTGGACCGGGAGGGCCGGCTGTCGTTCGCCGTGCCGGCACTCGGGGCGTCCTTGCGGACCCTGCCCGTCCGGCACGACGTACCAGGGGCCCACGCGCGGCTCGTCACGTCGGTCAGCGACCGGCTGGGAGCCGAGGCGACGGGCAGCGGCCACCCCCGGCTGGCCGACCATGCGACAGCCGCCGGTCACCGGCTGGACGACGAACTCGCGGTGCCGGTCCTGCTGGCGGCGGCCCGCGAGTCCGCCCGGACCGACCAGTCCCTCTCCGCCCGCGCGTACGCATCGGCCCTGCGCCGGCTGGCGCCGCAGGATCCGCGAACGCCCGGCGTGCTCCACGAGGCGAGCAGCCTGAGCCTGTGGCACGGCGACCACGCCGGGCTCCTGGCGATCGGCGAGCCGCTGCTCGCCCGCCTGGACGCGCCGGACGCCGAGCATGCCGAGAGCGCCGCCGGTCTGGAGGCCGTCGCCGGCGCATGGGCGCTGGCGGCACTGCACGAACACCGGTCGCCGTACGCAGACGACGCCGATCCCCGCTATCGCGAGGCGCTGAGCAGCCTGCCGGCCGCCGCCGGACTGGCCGCCCTCGGTGGCCGCTACGGCATCGGGCCGGCCACACCGGTGCCCGTGCCGGCCGCGCACCCCACGGTGGCCGCCCCCGCCCGCCGCCGCTCCGGGCCGATGCCCTCGCCGCCCGAGTTACGTCTGCTGGCCGCCGCCGGGGGCAGCCTTGCCGACCTGCGGCGGGCCCGGCAGAGCCTGCCGTCCGACGCCATCGACGAGGCCGGCCTGGACCGGCTGCGCAACGCCGCCGCATACGGAGACCTGGCCGGCGCCCTCGCCGCAGTCCTCGGTGACCGCTATGCCGCGGCGGGGGACAGCATCGCCGCCCGGTACCTGACCATGGTCGGTGACTATCTGGCGGGGGACTGGGACGCCGCCCTGGCGGCCGCCCGCGGCATCGAGGTGCGCGGCCGGTCCGACACGACGGCCGGTGCCTCCCAGTCGGCGCGGGCCCTGGCCGCCGAGATCCACTGCATGCGCGGGGACCTCGAACGCGCCCGCGCGTGGCTGCGGCGGATACCCGACACCGCCACCCATCCGCTGGTGACGCGGGCCCGGCTGGGCGTCCGGTACCGGTCCGGCCAGGCCGGGGAGGCGCTGGAACGCGCATGGCACGACGTGCGGCAGGCACGCGGGGCCGGCCTGCTCGCCGGTGTGGAGCGGGTGTTGCTGCGGATCATGTGGTTCGAGCTCCTTCAGGGCAGACCGAGCACAGCGCGGCAGGCGGAGGAGGAGCTCCAGGCGCTGCACGAGGAGGCGGCGTCCCCCATGACCCACGAGGCGGTGCTCATCGCACGCGGCATCGCACACCGCGACGCCGACAGCGCACTCGCCGCCCACCGGCTGGTGCAGCGCCGGGGCGACGTTCACCTGGCGGTGCTGTGCTGCCAGTGCCTGACGCATGTCGCCGACGACCCCCGGCCCTGGCTGACCGAGGCGACCCGCAACGCACACCGGCTCGGCATGGGGCGCTCCTTCCGCACCGAGCTGACACGTGCCGCCCGGCGGCGGAACATCTCCATGCCGAGGCTGCGTCCCACCAGGGACGAGCTCACCGAACGGGACATCAAGTTGGTCCGCATGGTGAGTGACGGCGCGACCAACCGGCAGATCGCCGTCGCACTCGCCTGCAGCGAGAAGACCGTCGAACAGCGGCTGACCCGGCTGTTCCAGCGCACGGGCTGCCGCTCCCGCGCGGAACTGGCCGCCGCCTGGCTGGACGGAAACCTGGCACGACTCGGACTGCTGCCCCGGGCGGCCGCGTGGCCGTCACCGGGCACCGGCAGGTGACTTCCGCTTTGCTGCTGGCGGGCGGCCCTTCGGCGGCAGTGGCGTGGTCGATCGGGGCCTGGGCGAGTGGTTCCCGGGAGCGGTGCAGGAACGCCTGCCCGAGCAGCCGACCCCGCCGCGGGAAGGCACTCCCCGGTGCGAAATACTCTCCCGATGAGTTCACGCACTTCCCCGATCAGCTGGCCGATCACGATACGGAGGGCAGTCGCGCGGGATGCCAAACGGCTCACGCGGCTCGTGCGTGGCTCAGGCGCCTACGAGGGTAAGTACGCAGCCGCAGTGGCGGGCTACCGGGTCGGTCCTGATTACATCGAGGCTCACCGTGCCTTCGTAGCCGTCGACGCCGACGAGCATGGAGGCCGGGTCATCGGGTTCTACTCGCTCGTCCTCGCTCCACCGGAGCTCGACCTGCTGTTCGTCTCCGACGAAGCGCAAGGACGTGGTATTGGACGGCTGCTCGTCGCGCACATGCAGTCCGAGGCCCGTGCCGCCGGGCTCGAACGTGTCAAGGTCGTGTCGCATCTTCCCGCCGAGGACTTCTACCACCGCGTCGGCGCAGTGCGGACCGGGACCGCGCTCGCGAACCCGCCCGCCGTGCCGTGGGACCGTCCCGAATTCGAGTTTCGCATTCCTTCGGAATGAAGCGGTGTGCCGGTTCGTGCGGGACCTGGCCCCGTGAAGCTTGGGCGGCCGGCGTCGGTGCGGCCGGCGGTGGCGGCCAGGCCGTAGGCCGACTGCAGGTCGCTGGGGCCGTAGCCGATGAGGGAGTCCGCGGCGGCGGTCGGCCGGACGGTCTGGGGTGCGATGCCCTTCTTCGCCGCCTGCACTTCCTGGAAGGCGGTGGTGCCGGTGGTGACGCGCAGGGCGTTGCCGGCCCGCCCAGCGCTACGGCGTGGGGGGCCGCTGCGGGGAGCGGAGTACGAGCAGGGTGATCTCGCTCGGGGCGAAGACGCGGAAGGGCGGGCCCCAGAAGCCGGTGCCACGGCTCGTGTAGAGGAGGGTGCGGGTGCCGTGGCGGCTGAGGCCGGCGAGGGCGGGCTGGTCGATGCGGACCATGTGGTGGAAGGGCCAGATCTGGCCGCCGTGGGTGTGACCGGAGAGCTGGAGATCGACGCCGCCGGCTGCCGCCCGGTCGACGAACTTGGGCTGATGGGCCAGGAGCAGGACGGGGTGGTCGGGGTCGGCGCCGTGCAGGGCTCCGGCGAGGTGGGCGCCGTGGCCGGCGAGGCCGGAGGACTCGGCCGTGACGTCGTCCACGCCGGCGACCACGAGGGTGTCGCCACCGCGTTCGAGCAGCAGATGGCGGTTGCGCAGCGGCTCCCAGCCCAGCTCGTCCATCAGGTCGACCCAGCCCTGGGCCTCGCTGTAGTACTCGTGGTTGCCGGTGACGTAGACCCGGGCCCGGGTGGCCTGCACGGTGCCGAGTGGGGCGGCCTGGGCGCGGCGGCGTTCGGCCGTTCCGTCCGCGATGTCTCCGGTGTGGCAGACCAGGTCGGCCTTCAGCGTGTTGACCGTCTCGCAGACCCGTGCGGACCAGCGGGCGCGGTCGAGTGGGCCGTAGTGGGTGTCGGTGATGAGGACGACGCGCGTGCCGTCCAACCCGGCCCCCAGACGCGGAAGTTGCACGTCCAGGCGGCGTATCCGTGGTACCCGGCGGGCCTCGGCGTACCCCCAGGTGAGCAGCGCGGCGGCTGCGCCGAGGACCGCCCAGGTGACAATCCGGGCCCGGTCCTGGCCGTCGCCGACGCCGGTCAAGGTCAGGACGAGCCGCAGCGGGACGCCGAGCACGACGGACCAGGTGAACAGGACCCAGATGGTGCCCAGCAGGGTGTCCCCGACGATCGCCGCCCAGTCCTGCTGCCGTCGGCCGTGGCCGCGCACCATCGCGAGCGGCATACCGATCAGGCCGAGGACGAACAAGGCGGTGCCGGCGAGCGGCCAGTGCTGCCCGGTGTGCAGCAGCAGCCAGCAGGGCACGGTCCACAGCAGGACGGGGGCGATCAGGGGGAGATAGCGCATCAGTCGGTGCAGTCGGCTCGGCTGAGTCGCGTGCGCCGCGCTGTCGGCGGACCGGGTTTCGCTGGTGTCAGTCACGCTTCCCCTCCTAGAGCAACCAGGTTGCCGTCGCGCGCACTGTATCCGGCCGTCCCGGGCCGGTCGGACGGGGTGCTCATGGTGGGCAGCCCCATGTGGCAAGGCGGCCTCCGAGTTCGCCCCCGGCTCACGCGGTTGGTAACTCTGCTCCTGACCGGGGCCGCGGCGGCTTCGAACGGTGAGGTGTAGAAGCTCCGGAAGCAGTGGAGTCCCGGGTCCGTGGTCTGACTCATGACACGCCCGACCTGGTCTTCTACGACGCCCCGGTGCTCGGCACCCGCCGGCCCCCCGAGGCTGGACGGCTCCTGGTGCTCGCCGCAGGGCCGGTGGCCGGCAGGGAGCGGGTGACCCCGGTTCTCGACGCGGTCGGCGCCCGCACGGTGTGGACCGGCGAGGACGGCGCGGCAGGCAGCGCGACACGGCTGAAGCTGGTCGCCAACAGCTGGGTCATCGCGACGACCAACGCGCTGGGCGAGGTACTGGCACTGTCGAAGGCGCTCGACGTGGACCCGCGGAGCTTCTTCGACGCGATCGCGGGCGGCCCGCTGGACATGGGCTATCCGGGGCCAAGTCCGGGCTGATCCTGAACGACCGGCTGTCCCCGGCCCAGTTCGCGGTGGCCGCCGCCGCCAAGGACGCCCGCCTGATCGTCGAGGCGGGTGAGAGGAACGGGGTCCGCCTGGACGTGGCCGCCGCGAGCGCCGCCCGCCTCGAACGCGCCGCCGCGCTTGGCCATGGCGACGAGGACATGGCCGCCGCCCACTTCGCCGGCTTCGACGAGAACGCCTGAGGAGGCCCCGCATGTCCAGGCCGCAGCTGCCGGCCGAGGCCCAGTACCTGTTGCGCCGCCCCAACCCGGCCGTGGCCCTGGCCCTTCTGGCCGTTGGCGCGTCTGAAGCCGCAGACCGGGCAAAGGCTCTCGCGCACCGGTGCGCTGGGTGCGCATGTCCGGGACGAGGGCCGGCCCCGGTGCATCCCGGACCACCTCTACGGTCGCGGTAGATCCGCGGCAGGGCACTCGTATCCCTCCCCGGCCGCCAGTTGGGCACCGTCAACACCCCCACCATCCGCCGCTCGGCTCCGGCGTACGCGGATGACTCCTGAGCCTGGCCTGTGACAGCGGATTCCGACTCGGTCGTCGCTATGGATCCGGAGTCCGCGTCCAACATGTCAGATGCACCGGCTGACAATCGCGGCCATCACCTGCGACACCGTCTTCCGCGCCTCCTCCAACTGTCCTCTCCCCTCGGCCAGTTGATCCTCAAGATCCCAGCGGCATTCCGATATCGATCACAGGTTGCTGGATCTGTGCCTCCGGGAGGCAGGTTGTTCCGGGTGTCTGAAGTGCGTACACAACGCGCACCAGTCCTCGTTGACCCATGCACTACCGGTCATCGCGTGCCGAACCGACTCGACCGTGGCTGCCAGGTCCTCGGCCTGCCGAGCGAAGCAGCGCACGATCCAGACGTCCTCACCGCCCCACCACTTGTGGAGTCCGGCATGAACGGCAGCCTGACCGTTGCTCCACCATTTGTCGGCAGGCCCGGTTGCCACAACATCGAGGGCCGGCAGGTCCGCCCCGCACACAGTCGGCTCCTGGCCGGGTTCGGTGGAGATCCCGAGAGTCACATGAGGCCAGCCACGGACCTGTGCCAACTGAGCGTGGGACTCGAGGCGTTGCATGATGCTGCGGTTGATGATCCGGGGGCGGTCCGCAAGCGTCATTGCGGTGCGCTCGTCCAGGAGGACCTCAACGGTCCAGGTCTGGTCACCATCGAGGATGCCGGAGAAGGACCAACCGTCGATGCTGGGATGGACCGTGACCTCGCCATCCAGGCCATGCTCCATGCCGTTGGATCCGATGAGTGGATACCACAGGCCGCCGTAGCGTTCCTCGAAACGGACCATCGCTTCAACAGCCGCGTCGGGCAAAGGCACCTCACCCCCGTCGGGGGCTTCCGCACGAGCCGATTCACGGAATTGGTCGGCGGACATCGCCGGACCACGCCGGGCTCTTGTCAGGAGAGCCTTGACGCGCGGTGACAAGCAGGGATCGTCGATAATGTGCACGTCAACACGCTGGCGGGCCCCGCCGGCGACGGTCGTCTCGACCACTCGCAGCTGGACGTCGAGGCGGCTGGGTCGGGCGCGGCGGCCCCTCACCTGGCGCGACACCCTCCGGGCCGAACTCGCGCCGACCGGAGGCGGAGATCAGCCGATCCACCCGATCGACCACCGCCTGCCAGACCATCGTGAATGCCTTCAACCAGCACCCCGACAGGCATTCAGGTCCGCGGGCCGCTACCAGAAAGACTCAAACCCTCCGACAAGCCATCGCGAGGGCCGCACCGCTGTTCATGAACTGCGCGGTGCAACTGAGGAGCTGTGATGCGTATCCGTATTTCGAGGCTACGGATATCCGGTGTTGTTCGTGCATCAGTACGTTCGCTGCCAGTCAGGCGTGCCGATTGAGTCTGTGCGGTGCCGAGGATGCGTTTCTCGGTGGTCCCATCCGGAACGTTTTGTGGATCGGACCGTGCCTGGAGGCGGACCCCTTGAAGGTGGGTTGTGTCCTTGTGTGGGGTGCGCGCCCGTCCATCGGTGTCGGCTGTCAGATCTTGAACATGGCGAATTCTGCGAACAGTTAGAGAGGCTTCAGCGATGGCAAGACACAGAAGGACAACCGCGAAGGGCAGACACCGCAAGCCTTCCCAGAATGCCCGCCCGGGACTGATTACCGCGGCGGCCGGAGGGCTGTTGTACGCCACGCTGTCAGTGTCGGGTGCGTCGGCTGCGGAACTCACCGACGAACAGCCCATCAGCGCGGACGAGTCCGGTGGGTATGTCGAGGAGTCCTACGGAGGCGATTCGCACGGGCAGGAGTCCGACGGATACGCCGAGGACTCGTATGGCGGTGGGTCGTACGGTCAGGAGCCCGGCGGGTACACCGAGGAGCCCGGCGCGGACGCAGAGGCGCAGTACGACGAGCCGCAGCCCGAAGCGGAAGCCGAACCGCTCAACGCCGAAGCAGAGCCCGACGGGTACACCGAGCAGCCGGGCGCGGACGCAGAGGCGCAGTACGACGAGCCGCAGCCCGAAGCGGAAGCCCAGCCGCTCAACGCCGAAGCGGAACCGGGCACGGAGGGGACGGAACCGGGCGTCAGGCTCGTGAACGAGGTCGACGGAGTCCCCGTCTTCCAGGTCCTGGACGACAACGAGCCCCAGCCCGAGTCGGATGCCGGGGATGGGCAGCCGCCCACGGAGGGGCAGCTGGTGGACGGTGGGCAGCCGCCTGCGGACGAGGAGCCCCAACTCAGCGACGGCAGTGAGGAAGCGACTGTCAGTCCGGGCGACAGGATTCAGCCCGAGGGCATCCCGCTCGGATCAAGCGGGTGCACCGCAGGCCCGATCGTGTCGGACGGGTCTGGAGCCAGTGGCATCCTGACGGCAGAGCACTGCGGTGGCACCCGCTGGACCGACAGAGACGCAAGGTACGTCGGTTCGGTGCAGCCGCCGGAAGTGGAAGTCGACGGCAACGACACCGAGATCATCAGGCTGGACGGCGATGTCGTCCCGGAAACAGACTTCACTGGTATCGCCGAGCCCGAGGTCGGCCAGGATGTCTGTGCGAGGGGCGCCACTTCCGCGGAAATGGGGAGGGGCCTCGAACGCTGCGGTCAGGTCACGGACCTCGATGTCACCGTCCACTATGACAAACAGGAGAAGGACGCGGACGGCCAGCCGATCCTTATGAACGGGTTGCCGGTCTACCAGATCGGGCCGACAGTGACCGATCTCATCGAGACCGACATCCCCACTCTGGCCGGAGACAGCGGCGGACCGCTCTACACGAAGGACGGCCGAGAGGTTGTCGGCACTCTCAGCGGCGGCAATGGCGATTTCCCGGATACATGCGGGAGCCCGAATGCCGTCGCGGGCCCGTGCTTCGCCCCCAACAGCAAATTTGTCCCCATAGCGAAGGGACTGTCGTCGTTCCCAGGCTGGGGCGTGAGTGTCGCCCCGGGAGTCACGCCGTCAGAATCCGCCGACCGATTCTGAGACTGCCGTCCGCTCCGGGTCTTCGCCCGGCCCGCTGCCGGTCCGGCCTCCATGCCTCCGGGGAGCGCATCACCGCCTCCCCGGAGGCCGCGGTTGAACCACTCTGGCTGGCCTGCTGCTTGTGCGGCGCCGGGGTGCGCGGTGGGCTGCGATGCAGGTCCGCATGGTCCGGCAGAGCCCCTGCCACCGGTGGAACCGGCCGGCGACCTGGGCGCCAGGCGCCCAAGTCCGCCGCCCTCTCTTTACGACGGGCCACTGCTCGGCCCTCCACGCGGCGATCCGTGCCTCGTCCCGCTCGGTGGCCTTGCGCGAGGGAACCTGCACGCTCCAGTCGATACGGTGCAGCAGCAGGTCCGGCCCGCCGGCCAGGGTGTATTCGACGCCGAACCGGCGACACACGACCTCGGCGATACGAGCCGGCGTCCAGCACTGGCCAGACCAGCCGGAGGCGGCCGGGCCGGCATCCAACACCGCCTCCAGAACCCGCAGTTGTGCCGCATCGAGCTTGCAGCGGGCGCCGCCGGAGCCTTTTGGCCCCGACGTAACCCGCAGAGTCAGGTGGGTATCGGTCCGGATACGGCGGTCACTTTGCTGATCACGATGGGAGACAAGCCGGAACGTCTGGGCGGCGAGGCGTCCCTTGCCGCGCTGCTTGGGGCCAGCTCGTCGAGCGCTCCTCGGGAAGCCGGCAGCACCGGCACCGCAACCGCGGGGGTGACCGGCAGGCCAGGCAAGACCCGACGCGAAGTCGTCCGATGCCTCAAACGCCACGTCGCCCGGGAAGTCTTTCACCTGATCCAGCCCGTATCTTCACAGCCCCCGTCATAGGGGCTGTCGTGACGGATGAGAGGCTCAGGCGAGTGAGTGAGAGTACCCCTAGTAGCCTGCAATACCGCTTCGACGGTCCGGAAGACGCCCCCGTCCTGATCCTGGGTCCCTCGCTGGGAACGACCTGGCACAGGTAGTCAGAACCGTCTTCTCACGTCCACGTGGTCCAGTTCGATGCCGTTCACGCAGTTTTGGCGCTGGTGGTCTTGGTGCGTCGACGGTGTTGGTGACAGCAATGTGACACGTAAGGGCCACTGAGGCCCCCTGTCGGCCAGATGGGCGGATTCTAGGGATCGTTGCAACACGTGGTCGTGTTGATCAGGCCGCGAGCAGTTTATGTAGGCGCTCGGCTGGGGTTTCCCAGCCGAGCGTTTTGCGTGGGCGGCCGTTGAGTTCGGCGGCGACAGCTTCGAGGTGCTCACGGGTGTGGACGGCGAGGTCGGTGCCTTTGGGGAAGTACTGCCGCAGCAGGCCGTTGGTGTTCTCGTTCGAGCCGCGCTGCCATGGGCTGGCCGGGTCGCAGAAGTAGACCGGGATGTCGGTGACGACGGTGAAGGAACCATGGGCGGCCATCTCGCTGCCCTGGTCCCAGGTCAGTGACCGCACCAGGTGCGAGGGCAGTGTCTGGACGGTTGCGACGAGGGCATCGCGCACGTGCTCGGCAGTGCGGCCGTCGGGCAGGTGCAGGAGCATCACATAGCGAGTGGCGCGTTCCACGAGGGTGCCGATGGCCGAGGCGCCGTCCTTGCCGATGATGAGGTCGCCCTCCCAGTGGCCGGGCACGGCCCGGTCGGCGGCCTCGGCCGGTCGCTCGCTGATCATCACCATGGGGGTGGCAAACCGCGAGGTGCGCTGCTGGGCCTGGCGGCGGGGCTTGCGCCGGACACGTCCGGTGCGCAGGGCCCGGGCCAGCTCACGGCGCAGTTCGCCGCGGCCTTGGACGTAGAGGGCCTGGTAGACGGTCTCGTGGACCACATGCATCTCCGGCCGGTCGGGAAACTGTGTCCGCAGAGCCTGGCAGATCTGCTCCGGGCTCCACCGCTTGTCCAGATGAGTCTGGATGAAGTCCCGCAGTTTCGGGCTCTGGCCGATCTTGCCCGGCTTCGGACGGGGCCGGCGGTCATCCGCGCGGGCCTGGGCGGCGAAGGGGCGGTAGGCCCAGCGGGATGCACTTCCACGCAGAGGCGTGCCGTTGCGGCGGACCTCCCGGCTGATCGTCGATGGGCTGCGGCCCAGCTCGGCGGCGATCGTGCGGATCGACGCCTTCTCCCGCAGCCGGTCGGCGATATGGATCCGGTCTGCCTCGCGCAAGTAGCGCGACGGGACAGACGACGGCACCACCGTGCGACGAGCCGGTGGTGCCGCCTTGTCCTTACCTGACGGGTTGCGGCCGTTACGCCATCGCTTGCCCGTCCGGATGTTGATCCCGACGCGTCTGCACGCCTCGGAACTGCTCAGCCCCTGGCCCATGAGCCGGAAGTATTCCTCCCGCTCACGGACCAGCTGCCTACGGCCTTGGGCCACCGTCCGCACCTTGCGGATCTCGAACTCCATCGCACCCCTCGAGCTGGGGTGTTGCGACGACTTCTAGAACCCAAGATGCTGGCAGGGGGCCTCAGCGTTCGCCAGCGGCGAGGTCGCTTACACCGGTGCGGCGTCTGTCGTGACGCAACTTGAACCAAGATGTCGGCCTCTGTGCCGCATAACGATCAGCCGGTGTCGGGTCCGCGATGCCCCGAGAGCTGGGACTGAGCATGCTCTCTGTTTACGGGTGGGAATGTTGTGACGGGCGGGAGGATTGGTGGTGCTGTCCCGGGTCCTGCGGGGTCTGACTCATGACATCTCTGACCGGAGCGTCTGAATTTCGCAGTGTCGGCTGTGGGCCGGGGATGGTGCGTTGTCGGTGCCGGGCTGGCGGGGTGTGTCCCGAAAGGGGCCTGCCGAGTGTTGTGGCGTCCTCACGATTCTGACCGTCTGACGCGGCCCGGTACCGGCGACGCGACACTTCGTCGGATCGGAAGGGGAACGGTCATGTCTACTTCGACGGTGCCCAGTACGTCGCTCGCCCCGCAGGCCCGCCGTCGCCGTGCTGGGGGAGAGGTGGTGCTGGGAGTGGACACGCACCGGGATGCACACGTGGCTGCGGTGCTCTCCGTGACAGGGGCAGTGCTGGCCACCGACGAGTTCCCGGCCACCGCAGCCGGTTACCGGGATCTGCTGAAGTGGGCCAGGAAGTCGGGTGTGGTGAGGCGGGCCGGGGTTGAAGGGACCGGTTCCTACGGGGCGTCACTGTCGCGCTATCTGCTGGCGCAGGGCGTGGATGTGGTGGACGTGAACCGGGTGGACCGGGCGGATCGCCGGCGGCGCGGCAAATCGGATCCGCTCGATGCTCAGAACGCGGCGCGAGCCGTGCTGAGCGGGCGGGCCCGCGCCCGGGCCAAGGCAGGCGACGGACCGGTGCAGATCGCGAGAATGTACAAACTCACGAAGGCGTCGGCCGTCAAAGCCCGCACGCAGGCCATCAACCAGCTCAAGGCCGTCCTCATCACTGCCGACCCCGCCTTGCGGGAGGAGCTGACCGGACTGGGCAATGCCGAACTCTTCCGTACCTGTGCGGACTTTGCCGACCTGAGCAGTCACGCGGAGGCCGGCGAGGAGTCGGTGCTGCAGGCAACTCGGATCACGCTGGGTCTGCTGGCTGGCCGGATCGGCCAGCTCTCCGAGCAGATCCGGGAGTTGGACGCACGTCTGGCCCGGCTCGTTGATAGTCATGCCCCGCAGCTGCTCGACGTGGTGGGGATCGGTCCGGACACGGCGGTCACGTTGCTGATCACGGTGGGGGACAACCCGGAACGGCTCGACAGCGAGGCATCATTCGCCGCGCTGTGCGGTGTCAGCCCTGTCAAACGTTCCTCGGGACGCCGGCAGTTCCGTCGCCTCAACCGTAGTGGCGACCGTCAGGCCACCGCCGCGCTCCACCGCATCGCATTCACTCGTCTGCGGGTCGACCCGCGCACTCAGGACTACTACGAGCGCCGCATCAAGGAAGGCAAGACCCGGCGCGAAATCGTCCGTTGCCTCAAACGCTACGCTGCCCGGGAGGTCTTCCACCTGGTCAAACAGCTACAGCTAGGACCCCGCTCATAGGGGCTGTTGTGACAGCTGTGACTGACATGGACCCCCGTGGGTTGTATCGACGGGGGTCTTCGTTGTGGGGCCGAGATGACGTGAGCCTTAGCGCCAACGATCGACGAGCGGCGGGATCTGGCACGGTTCGACGTCCGCCATCACCTGGCACGCGCCGACGTACGTTGCTCAGTCAGCCGTTTGCAGTCGATCACGCCTCATTCTTCCTACGGCACGAGAAGTGCTCGGGCAGTCCTTCTGGTCCTGGAAGGCTTGCGGGTTGGCCACAGCCGAAGCGGCAGAGCGGGATCACTTGACCCATCGCGTCGACCGGAACCCTGACGGCCTCGGATTCCCGGGGGCGGGACTCGAGGACGATCGAGCGGCTGCCACGTCTCTGCTTCGGTTCAGCCCGCGCTTCCGAAGATGGCCGGTCCTCGGTGCACCTGTTGCGACGGTCTCCCTGTCGTATGGATGGCTGGCGCTCCTTGTCGTCCAGGGCAGGTCCGTTCGCCTCGATGTACTGCTGCCACTGCTGTGCAGGGAGCCAACCGTGGTGCCCGCTCCGCTGGAACGGGATCCGCTCACCGGCCGCTGCTTCCACGATGAACCGGGTGAGGGTCAGACCGCCTTCCCCAGTGAAGGCGCTCGACTGATGGGCGGGCACGAGGACGCGATGCCAGCCCCCGCAGTAGCCGGTATCGGTGGGGTTCTCCGGGTCGTAGGGCTTCTCAGGACACCGGGTCAGCGCGCCGTTTTGGCTGCACTGGCCTTCCTCCAGGACGAAGTTGCCGTCCTGGACCGCGATGGGGTTCTTCTGCACGCGGATGACGGAGGCCGGCAGGTTGGGTGTGCGGACGTAGGGGACGGTGCCGATGCCGGCGTGGTCAGGGTCGGCGAAATCCCAGACCGATTGAATCCCGGCGCGGCGCCGGAACCCCTCCCGCGCACGCATCCCGCGGGCCGTCTGGATGCTCAGCTGAGGCTCGTAGCCCAGGACGATGCCGTTGGCGCCATCGATGCGTACGTCGAGGCGTGCGTGTCCGTCGGCGGTCTGCGACTCGATATCGGCGTGGAAACCATGATCTTCGGAATCTTTCGCAACGCGTTCCTTGCGCGCGAGGTGCTCGTCGGACTCGTGGCTGATGGGCTTGTCTCCGGGCTTCCGGTAGTGGGAGGCGAGCCATACGCCGTCACGCTGGACGAGGTACATGGGGACACGTCGGCCGCGAATGTCCCGGCAGTCGGGGCAGATGAGTCCGCGCTTTTCGACGGGGACACGTCCCCGCATGCGCAGGAGCACGTTCAGGAGGTCCTCGCCTTGCGGGACACCGAGGTCGGGGCGGTCCAAGTCAAGGTTGCGGCCGACCGGTTCGTAGTAGACGGGGTTGCGGAAGAGGTCTTCGTCGCTGTCGACTTGAAGGTCGTCGTCCATCAGTGCTCCCCGCAGCCGTCACGAGTAGGACTTACAACGCTACGGGGAGGTTCTGACAATCGGGACGGAGCTGAGGTGAGGGCAATGTTGCGAGACGCAAGGGGAGTGGGTCAACAGGAGTTCAGGCTCGCAGGGTGTACGGGCAGCCGACGGAGTGGTCTGCCGAAGGGGTGTCAGCATGGACAGGCGGGCATGCCGGGGTTCGCGCGGGGCGCGTGGAAATGCGCTGCCGCACCCTCTGCGGCGCGTGGTGGTGTGGCGGGGTAAAGCGTCGGGTCGTCGGGAAGCATGAGGCTCAGCACTGCTGCTGCACCGTGGACTGGCTCCTGACATCTCTGACCGAAGTGTCCTGACCATCCTGTGTCGACGCGGGGCGGGGCAGTAAGCGCAGACGCTGGACCGGGCGAGTGTGTCTAGAGCTCTGCATTGCGGGCGGCTCCTGCACCGTGTCACTCGTGACCGCTCTCAGGGCCGGCGGCGAGGCGTGTGAGTGGGCGCTGACGGGGGTGAATTGGCCATCGAATCGCCGAACCCTGAGCAAGTCGTGGACCACTCTGAGCGTTGCGGTGAGGTGGTGCTCGGGGTCGACTCGCATCGTGATGTCCATGTGGCGGCTGTGGTGTCGACGGTGGGGCAGGTCTTGGCTGTTGAGCGCTTCCCGACCACGGCGAGTGGATATCGAGACCTCGCCGAATGGGCCCTTTGCCGGGGTGTGGTGCGGCGGGTAGGGGTGGAGAGTTCTGGCAACTACGGGGCGGCGCTGTCTCGGTATTTGCTGTCTGTGGGCATTGCGGCGGTGGAGGCTCCCGGTCCTGGTCGTTCGGCTCGGCGTCGACGGAGCAAGTCGGATGAGGGCGATGCAGTCGCTGCTGCCCGCTCTGTACTTAGTGGCCGTGCGCAGTCCCCGGTGAAGTCAGGGGATGGCCCGGTCGAGATTGCCCGCATGTACCTGATGGCCAAGGACTCTGCGGTGAGTGCCAAACGGCAGGCGGTGAACCAGCTCAAGGCCCTCTTGGTCACGGCGGAGCCGGCCCTGCGAGACGAGTTGCGGAGCCTGTCGCGCCGCGGGCTCGTCCTTGCCTGCCTGCAGTTACGCGAAGGCGGCGAGGAGGTGGATCCGGTGGTGAGGGCAACGAGGTTCACGGTGCGGGTGCTGGCCGAGCGTATCGAGCAGCTCGGTGCGCAGGCCCGCGTGCTGGAGCAGCGCCTAGCGAACCTGATCGGGACGCACTACCCCCGCCTCATGGACTCTGTCGGAGTGGGCCCTCACAGTGCGGCGGTGTTGTTGACGGTCCTGGGGGACAGCCGTGAGCGCATGCGAGGCGAGGCTTCGTTCGCGGCGTTGTGCGGGGCAAGCCCCGTCGAATACTCCTCGGGCAGCCGACAGTACCGCCGGCTCAACCGCGGCGGAAACCGACAGGCGAACGCCGCCCTGCACCGCATCGTGCTCACCCGGCTGCGCTGGGATCCACGTACCCAGGCGTACTACGAGCGCCGGGTGGCAGAAGGAAAGACGCGGCGCGAGATCATCCGCTGCTTGAAGCGGTACGTGGCCCGCGAGATCTATCGGTTGATCATCACCAGCCGCGGGGAACTGTGACCGGGCACACCTGCCGGCGCGTCACCCGCCTGGAGATGGCGCTCGTCGACGAAATGGCGAACTTCGGGGTGACGAAATGCCGTGGTGGCGCTTACCGCTTGACCCGTCCGCGGATAGCGAGAACTGCGAGGCCGAGCAGTACAGGTTCGGTCCGCCGGGAAGCCATCTCGGTGTAGGTGCCGGTGGTAGTGAGGTCCTGACCTGAGGAGCGGAAGACGACTGAGTTCACCACGATGCGCAGCGACTTTCCCACCGTTAGGAGGTAAGCCGGGAGCTGAGTGAGCCGGTGGGGTTGACCGGGTCGGATTTGTCGGTGGTCAGTGAGATGTCCTGCCCGTTCAGCCGTCCGGTGGTGGACGGCTTCGGGTCGTCGACAGGTAGCCCCCACAGCATCATGACCAGCACGGTGGCAGCCATGGCACCAAGCAGCCAGCCCAACGCACGAGAAGCCCGCAGGCCATACCCGGAAACTGCCCAGTACAGGGCCAGCAGCACACGCTCGGCGCCAGGCCGATTGCGGTCGCAGCGGCGCATCTCCATCTCTCCGTAATAGAAGTCCGCTGCGTCCGGCTCGTTCTTGCCGTCCTCAAAGGACTTCCGGAACTGCCGGTACACCGGTGCCAGACCGGCCGGCTGCACCACCTCTACCCCGGCGGGTGCTGCCGTCCACCCGGGCTGGCCCTGCGCGGCACGCCAGTGATGCTCCTCGGCCAGCGTCCGCCGCGGGGTCCACCGCACAGGAAGTGGACCTCGCCGTCGCAAGCCTGTCGGCGCGGGAGCGAGCGGGCAGTCCCCCTCGAGCCGTAGTTGATCCAGGTGCACCGTGCCGGATATCCGCTGAGCGTCACCGCCCGGACCGCCCCCCTTCGCCCATCCGGCCGGACAAAGAACGAGCTTAGGGCACGGTGAAAAGGACCTTGTCCTCGTCCGCGGCGGGGTGCGCCTGTTTGAGCCTGGCCCTGATGCTGGAGCCGAGCTGGAGATCCAGGCCGTTGGTCGAGACGACCTTGGCAAGCACGGCGGGGTCGGCCAGGAACACTTTGCCCTCGCGCGGCCTGCCCCGCTCCGCGTCGGTGTCGATGACCGTGGCGTCGAACACCTCGCCCACGCGGTCCTTGAGCACCGCGGCCTCGGCCAGGTCCACGGTCTGCCGGTCCGCCAGGCCGCCCTTCCCCCGTGCCGTGTCGCACGGGATGCAGGACAGGGCGTCGAGCACCCAGTTCGGCGGGGCCTTGTCCGCGCACGCCATCACGCACAGCTCACCGGTGTACCGGTCGACCAGGCGCCGCAGCGGAGCCGTGCAATGGGTGTACGGGGCCGCGATCGCTGCGTGCATTGTGTACGCCGGCTTCTGGTTGTCGCGGAAGACGGTGTACTCCGCCTTGAGTATCGTGCTCGTGGCCTCGGTGAGGAAGGCCATGTGCTGCTGGTTCTGGGGATCGAGCTTGCGGACCAGCGTGGCGTACGAGATGCCGGGCCGCCAGACGATGCCCAGGGCCTTCGCGATGTCGTGCAGGCGCTTGATCACATTCTGATCGGCCTGCTCCTTCTGGGTCCGCAGGATGCCGGTACCCGTGTCGAGCATGATCTGGGCCGCGGACATCCCGGTCATGAGGGAGATCTGCTCGTTCCAGCCCTCGACCGGCAGCGTCGCCACGTAGCGCAGCCGGAACGATCCGTCCTCGAGGGTGACCTCCTGGTCCGGCAGATTCACCGAGATGCCGCCGCGCGCGATTTCGACAGCCTCCCGCAGCTCGCCGATCTCGCGCAGCAGGGCGAGGGACTCCTCCGCCGTGCCGTTCTCGATGGCCTGCTGGGCGCCGGCGTAGTCGAGCTGGGCCCGACTTCGGATCATGGCCCGGCTCACGGACGAGTCGGTCAGATTGCCGTGGGCGTCGAGGTCGTGCTGCCACACCAGGGCGGGGCGGTCCTTGTTCGGCAGCAGGCTGGCCGCGCCCTCGGAGAGGACGGGCGGGTGCAGGGGCACCTTGAGGTCGGGAAAGTACAGCGTTTCGATCCTGTCGTGCGCCTCGATGTCCAGAGGGCTGCCCGCCCTGACGAAGGTCGCCACGTCCGCGATGGCGTAGTACACGCGGTAGCCGCCACCGGGCCGCCGTTCCAGGTGCATGGCCTGGTCGAGGTCCTTCGAGGTCGGCGGATCGATCGTGAAGAACGGCAGGTGGGTGGCGTCCTTGTCGGGCAAGCGCGCCTCACCCGCGGCCTTGTCGGCCGCTTTGAGTACGCGCTTGGGGAAGCCCAGGGGGACCTTCAGCTCCGCGCGGAGTTCCTCCAGCGCGGTACGCAGAGCGTCCTGGGCCTCGGCAGACATGTGCATCAGGCGGCGTTGCATGCCCCGAGCGTAGGGCGGCGGTCACGAACCGGCGCGGCGAGCGGGGCCGGGCGGCTGAGGGGACCGGGGCGACGGCGGCCGCGCGGGGAGGGGACATCGCCTGAGGGCGCGCGACGGAAGCTACGGCACCTCGCCGCGTTGTCGGATCGCCCGAACATACCCAGCATGAGGACGACCCTCCGCCTTGCCATGCACGGCATCTGACGCCGCGCGCTGATCCACCGGGGATTACGGGACAGCCTTTAAAGCGTGTTGCAGAAGGCCGTGAACAGGCAGCCTGAGCTGGGCTGTTGGCGGGTTTGGTCATGCGGCGAGGGCGAGGTTGTGCATGCGGGCGACGGCCTGGACGGCGTGGTGGAGGCCGTCGCCGTGTTGCCGGCAGTCGCGGAGGATCTTGTAGTTCTTCATCCGACCGATGACATGCTCCACGCGCGCGCGGACCTTGCGGTGCGCGGCGTTGTCCTCCTCCTCGCCCTTCAGCAGAGGCCGGCCGGGGCGTTTGCGGTGCGGCACGACGAGCCCGGTGTTGATGTAGGCGCCGTCGCCGAGCACGGTGACGCCCTGGCACTGCTCGGCCAATCCCGAGTCGCGCCATGCTTTCGCGTTCGCGGTCGTGCCTGGTACCGGCCGCGCGGCGGCCACCACCAGACGCGTGTCAGCGTCCACGATGACCTGCACGTTCGCCGAGAACCGGTAGTTGCGTGAGGACGTGCCCACCGTGCGGTCGCGGACCGGAACGAGGGTGCCGTCCACGATCCATAACCGCTCGATGGCATTCTGCGGAGCGCGGACGGGCTCGATCGCGAGCAGCGGGCCAAGGCGCTGGATCACCCGGCAGACGGTGGCTGGCGAGACGCCGAACAGCGGGGCGAGCTGCCGCATGGTCAGGTTCGTGCGGTAGTAGACCGCCACCATCAGCACCCGCTCGGCCAGCGGCAGCCGCCATGGCCGCCCCCATCCACAGCCATCACCACCACGTGCCCGGACCGCCTTCAACAGCCGCCCGAACTGATCGATCCGCAGCCCCGTGAACGCTTCCACCCACACCCGCTCGGCCTTCAACACCCCAGCCACACACCGGAGATGCCCTGTTCACGGCCTTCTGCAACACGCTTTAGAAGGCGCCTGGATGCTCAAGTCAGCAAGGGTGTGTGAACTGCACGATTGCGTCAGGGGCACCGCCGACCAGGCTTGCTTCGACACGCATTCGACTGACGGCGCAGCGGGCCGTAAGGCTGCGGCCGCTGGTCTCGCTGCTGCGCCGATCGTCGTGCATCCACCCTTCCTAGCGGGCGAGCTCCGTCACCCGTACGGCACGTCATGGTCCTGGCCTCAAAGTAAACGTCTTCATCCGGCGTGCTAGGTGGGTCGAAGACTGCAGTACGTGCGACCCTCGACTCGCGTAGCGAATGCGCTCGCTGACGGTCCGTTTTCGGTACCGAGATAGTTGGTGGCTGCTGGCAGCGAGCAGTGGTCCAAGAGAACGTTGGGTGAGCGCGGAGGCATCGGCATGAGGGTGCAGGGCAGTTCCGGGCCATTGCGAGTGCAGGCCATCGCCGGGAGTCACGTGGTGGTGTTGGGGTTCGACCACGATCGAGCTGATATGGATGGCGTGCTCGGTTTCGGGGTCGAGCGGTTTGATCACACCGAAGGCCAGCACCATTGGCTCGACAATCGCCTCCGGTTTCCGCAGGCCAGGCACCGATGGGGGTCGGACTGGAACCCGTTCCAGACCTTCGCGTGGGGTGACTACCGTGCCAAGCCAGGACATGTCTACACCTACCGCGTGCACACCATGACCGGAACTCCAGGAGAGGAACTCACCCCGGTCTCGACCGTTGAGCTGCAGGTGCAGACCGAGGAGCCGGGCGTGCATGGTGTCTGGTTCAACCGTGGCGTGTATGCGTCGCAGGCTTACGCCGAACGGTTCAAGAACCGCCACCCCCGCGACGTCCCCAACCGCGAGGCATGGCGATGGCTGTCCCGCGGCCTCGAAGAGGCGCTGCTGGCCTTCATCGGCACCGCCTCCGACAACCATTGGCAGCTGCATGCCGCGCTGTATGAGTTCGAGTACCTGCCGGTGCTCGAAGCCTTCCGCGTGGCCGCAGACACGGGCGCGGCGGTCCAACTTGTTGTGTACGACCACCCGGACAACCGCGACGCGGTAACCGAAGCCGGCATCGACGACCTGGTCAAAACGTGGCGGGCCCATGCCCAGATCCCGCACAACAAGTTCGTGATCGCAAGCCGCGACGGCGTGCCCCAGGCGGTCTGGACAGGCTCGACCAACATTACTGAGAACGGGATGTTCGGCCAGTCGAACGTGGGACACACTGTCACCGAGCCGACCGTCGCGCAGCAGTACCTCGACTACTGGGATCAGCTCGTCGAAGACCCTACCCCTGGCACCCTCAACAACTGGGTAGACGCCAACAACCCGATGCCCGATCCCTGGCCTGCGGGCATCTCGGCTGTGTTCAGCCCTCACACGCAAACTACGGCGCAAGACCGTTACGCCGAACTCTTCGGATCGGCCAAGGACCTGGTGTGCGTGACCTTTCCGTTCAAACTTGATCCTCGATTCGCCAACCAGCTTCCCGGTGACCACCCCGCGCTCCGTTGGCTGCTGTTCGAGGACGCTAACACCGCTGACGCACATCGAAACTTGGTCACCGATCCCGACACCGAACTCGTGGCCGGTGGCCTCGTCGAAGAGGGCGGCCTCGCCGGCTGGGCGGCTGAGCACGACAACCCCTTCTCCAACAACATCGAGTATCTACACACGAAGTACCTTCTGATCGACCCGCTTGGCGGCGATCCGATCGTGGTCACCGGCTCGGCAAACTTCAGCAACCCGTCCGCGAACCGGAACGACGAGAACATGCTGGTGATCCGGGGTGACCGCGGCCTCACCGAGATCTACTTCACCGAGTTCTTCCGCCTGTTCAACCACCACCGCTTCCGCGACCGGCTCCGCCTGGCCGCGCACCAGCCCACGCCCGGCCCCGAGTCCGGAGTCGAAGCGCCGATGCCGCTCGCCGCTGGCCATTGGTGGGACAAGTACTACGACGAACCGGCGCGGGACCACCAACGCCGGCTGCTGGCCGATTCGCTCTAGGCTTTGGCCCAGCCTGCCCGGCTAACTTGACTCTGTCGGGGATCTTGGAGTTTCCCGGTGCGCCAGCATGGTCTACGGGCATGCTCGGGTGGTTCCGCCGACCGATGCAGCTGTCGAGGTGCCCGTTGTACCTTCGCCCCCGTTCCGGTGAGCAAGTCCCGCCTCTGACTGCGCAGGTCGCACGGGCGAACAACCCGGGTGTTACGACGGCGATATGGGTGCGTGACCGCCTCGATGGACTGTGGTGCGACGAAGGACTTCGCCGACTGGTACCCGCGAGACGGGCGCCCGGCCTCTCGCCTACCCAGCTGGCCACCCTCTGCGTGCTGCAGTTCCTGCTCGGCCTGTCGGACCGGCAGGCCGCCGAGGCGGTCCGCTGCCGCATCGATTTCAACTACGCGATGGCCGTGGAGCTGGAGGATCCCGGCTTCCACCACAGTGTGCTGGCCGATTTCCGCGACCGTCTTGCCGAAGGCGACCGTGCTGACCGCCTCCTCGACCTCGCGCTGGCCCGTCTCAAGGAGGCCGGACTGGTGCGCGAGCGCACCACGCAGCGCACCGACCCCACTCATGTCCTGGCCGCGGTGCGTGACCTGACCCGGCTGGAGCTGATCACCGAGGCGGTCCGCGCAGCACTAGAAGAAGTCGCTGGCACCTCCCCTCACCTGCTGGACGAGCTGGTCAATGAGGACTGGGGGCGCCGCTACGGCCGACCGGTCCGCCTGAGCAAGAACCCCACCAAGCCCAAGACCAGGATCCTTGCCGCCGGAAACGACGCCGTCCGGCTCCTGAAACACCCTTACCGGCACGGGGCGGGCTGCACCTTCGGCCCTCACATCCAGGCCCTGCGTCAGATCATGGTGCAGAACAACCACCGTGACGCCGCAGGACACCTGCGCTGGCGCACCGCCGAGAAGGAAGGCGGACCCGGACTGCCGCCCTCGTCCCGGACGATCGTCTCTCCCTACGACACCTCGGCCCGCTATGCACGGCACGGACACATCATCAGCTGGAAGGGGTTCTCCGCTCATTTGACCGAGAGCTGTGCTCCGGACGGCCCCAACGTGATCACGGATGTGGCCACCACCGCGGCCACCACCCACGACAGTCAGGTCCTGCCCGGCATCCACGCCCGCCTGGCCCGTCGCGGGCTGCTGCCCGCCGAGCACCTGGTCGACGCCGGCTACACCTCCCTGCCCCACCTGGAACAAGCCAGCCGTGAACATCAGGTCACCGTCTCCGGGCCGCTCCGGAGCAACCCCACCCGCCAACACCGCCGGAACGAGGGGCTTCGCCCGGGACGACTTCCACATCGACTATGACCATCGGCAGGTCACCTGCCCCCAAGGACAGGTCAGCCAGGGCTGGACGGTCCCTACCCGACCTCCTCACCCACCGCGGTCCCGCTGATCGTGGCCAGGTTCACCAAAAGCCAGTGCCAGCCCTGCCGGGCCCGCACTCAGTGCACCACCTCCCGCTAGAGCACCCGCACCGTGGGCTTTCCCCCACGAGAACTCCGCGACCTGCAACTCCGCGTCCGCACCGAGCAACAGACGCCCGGGTGGAAGACCCGCTACGCGGTCCGCTCCGGAGTCGAGGGCACGGTCAACGAGTTCGCCCACGGACACGGCATGAGCCAATGCCGCGACCGAGGACAGGGAAATTCCCACATTCAGCACGTCCTGACCGCCATCCCCGTCAACATCGAGCGCCTCAGCGGACTGCCACCGGCCGGGGAAGCACCCACGCCCCGCCGACCGACTGCCTTTCAGAGCTACCTCGACCAGTGCGAGATACCCCGGCCGAAGTCCTGGCGGGCCCTGGGCACCTGACCCCGGCAACTCCAAGATCCCCGACAGAGTCAAGTTAGACGCCGAAATCGACCGCGTCAGCCCGCGCCTGAGCCAGCAGGGGTTGGTAGGTGCTGGGGTCGGTTTGGGTGAGGCGTTCGACGAGGTGGACGCGCTGAATCATGACTGCAGCGCCGGCGGATATGTCGTTGGCTTCGCGGTGAGCGTAGGCAAGGATGTACAGGGCGGAGGAAAGGGTGCCGGTGGTTGGCTCATACCAAAAGGTATTGGGTGTGAAGGCGGAAAGGTTCTCGTAATCGACTGGGGTAGTGGAGCCTGCCGTGCGCAGGCTCGCCAGCTCCTCGTATACCCGCACTCCGCGCTGTGCCCAGAACAGTGCGGTTTCCGGGCCCAGTGCGGCACGCCATTTGGCATCGGATACCAGTTGGTTGACTAGGCATTTTCCTAGCAGA
This sequence comes from Streptomyces sp. NBC_01092, assembly GCF_045039535.1. NCBI lineage: Bacteria > Bacillati > Actinomycetota > Actinomycetes > Kitasatosporales > Streptomycetaceae > Streptomyces > Streptomyces sp. NBC_01092. Next base: position 8,560,501 of record NZ_CP108659.1, read on the forward strand.
GGCCGGTTGCTGGGGTCGGTTTGGGTGAGGCGTTCGACGAGGTGGACGCGCTGAATCATGACTGCAGCGCCGGCGGATATGTCGTTGGCTTCGCGGTGAGCGTAGGCAAGGATGTACAGGGCGGAGGAAAGGGTGCCGGTGGTTGGCTCATACCAAAAGGTATTGGGTGTGAAGGCGGAAAGGTTCTCGTAATCGACTGGGGTAGTGGAGCCTGCCGTGCGCAGGCTCGCCAGCTCCTCGTATACCCGCACTCCGCGCTGTGCCCAGAACAGTGCGGTTTCCGGGCCCAGTGCGGCACGCCATTTGGCATCGGATACCAGTTGGTTGACTAGGCATTTTCCTAGCAGAGGCCGGTTGCTGGGGTCGGTTTGGGTGAGGCGTTCGACGAGGTGGACGCGCTGAATCATGACTGCAGCGCCGGCGGATATGTCGTTGGCTTCGCGGTGAGCGTAGGCAAGGATGTACAGGGCGGAGGAAAGGGTGCCGGTGGTTGGCTCATACCAAAAGGTATTGGGTGTGAAGGCGGAAAGGTTCTCGTAATCGACTGGGGTAGTGGAGCCTGCCGTGCGCAGGCTCGCCAGCTCCTCGTATACCCGCACTCCGCGCTGTGCCCAGAACAGTGCGGTTTCCGGGCCCAGTGCGGCACGCCATTTGGCATCGGATACCAGTTGGTTGACTAGGCATTTTCCTAGCAGAGGCCGGTTGCTGGGGTCGGTTTGGGTGAGGCGTTCGACGAGGTGGACGCGCTGAATCATGACTGCAGCGCCGGCGGATATGTCGTTGGCTTCGCGGTGAGCGTAGGCAAGGATGTACAGGGCGGAGGAAAGGGTGCCGGTGGTTGGCTCATACCAAAAGGTATTGGGTGTGAAGGCGGAAAGGTTCTCGTAATCGACTGGGGTAGTGGAGCCTGCCGTGCGCAGGCTCGCCAGCTCCTCGTATACCCGCACTCCGCGCTGTGCCCAGAACAGTGCGGTTTCCGGGCCCAGTGCGGCACGCCATTTGGCATCGGATACCAGTTGGTTGACTAGGCATTTTCCTAGCAGAGGCCGGTTGCTGGGGTCGGTTTGGGTGAGGCGTTCGACGAGGTGGACGCGCTGAATCATGACTGCAGCGCCGGCGGATATGTCGTTGGCTTCGCGGTGAGCGTAGGCAAGGATGTACAGGGCGGAGGAAAGGGTGCCGGTGGTTGGCTCATACCAAAAGGTATTGGGTGTGAAGGCGGAAAGGTTCTCGTAATCGACTGGGGTAGTGGAGCCTGCCGTGCGCAGGCTCGCCAGCTCCTCGTATACCCGCACTCCGCGCTGTGCCCAGAACAGTGCGGTTTCCGGGCCCAGTGCGGCACGCCATTTGGCATCGGATACCAGTTGGTTGACTAGGCATTTTCCTAGCAGAGGCCGGTTGCTGGGGTCGGTTTGGGTGAGGCGTTCGACGAGGTGGACGCGCTGAATCATGACTGCAGCGCCGGCGGATATGTCGTTGGCTTCGCGGTGAGCGTAGGCAAGGAAGTACAGGGCGGAGGAAAGAGCGCCCGTGGTTGGCTCATACCAAAAGGCATTCGGTGTGAAGGCTGCGAGATTCGTGTAGTCGACCGGAGTCTGTGAGTCCGCGGGGTGAAGACCTCCCAGCTGTTCGTAGACCTTCACTGTCAAGCGACCGATGGATTGTGACTTTTCTGCGCCCATGTCTGCGCGGTAGCGGGCTATCGCATAGAGTAGTTTCTCACCGAGTAGAGGGAGGTACTTCTGAGGGTCGACGGCGACCAGTCGGAGATAAATGGCGATGCTCTCGTCTAGCGCATCGTTTCCCTCCTTGTGCCGTTGTTCTTTCCAGAGCTTTACCGCAAAATCCGCCAACGCTTGCGCACGGTCGGCCCAGGGCTTCGGGCAGGCGGTGAAGTTGTCCGCGTAGCTGGGAAATTGCGGATTGCTGTAGTCCATGAGGATGTCATAGTCAAGGGGGCTCTGATCACATCCGGGATGATGGAACGCGATCAGCCCCTCATGGCCGTTCGCCCAGAGGTACGGGCCAGACACCAGGGGGAGTCCGCCGAACCCGTTTGGGTAGAGAAGAACGCCGTCTTCTTTGATGATCCGGGGCTCCCACTTGTGTTGGTCGGGGCGGAGCCAGAACTCGTAGGTGGGGCCGTCGATGGCGTGGAAGGTGTAGTGCTCGTTCCACATCAGCGGATCGGGGTAGTCGTTACTGTCCTTGACCTTGCTTTTGAATGCCTCAAAGGAGACGGGCGAGTGGGTTGACGGATCGATGGTGTCAGCCTCGACCACGTAGAGAAGGCCGAAGTTCTTCGGGAATACGTTGAAGACGACGTTGAGCTCCACGGCTTGTTGAGGGTCAGGAGCTGTGCGATAAGCGGCAACGTACACACCGAGCGGCCCATAGTCCTGGAGATCGGCGTTCAGGTTGAGGAAGATCCAGCCGTCCTCCCACGCTGCGCCGGTCAAGTCCAGCCACTTGTCCGGAATTTCCAGGTCTGCTCCGCACGCGAATCCCCGGTGAACGGCAGTATTGTTGCACGAGCGTTCACCCGGCCAGCGATCGCAGCGGATGAGATCGGAGAATTCGAGATCAAGCTCGGGTCGGCCTGTCACGTCGAAGGCGCGGGTGATCAACAGGGTTGTAGACTGAGCAATCGCGACCTGCTTGTATTTGTGGAATTCGTCTTTACCGTAGCCACTGTTGAGCCACATGCCGCCGGCGGTCAGCAGGAACGATGGGGAGCGCGAGTATATTTCGACGCCGCCGTCAGCGTCTTCATCAGCCTCATGCAGCTGCGGTCGCTTGCCGTGGTTGAAAATGTGCTGACCAGGTTCCTTCCATTTTTCCAGGGCAAGGATGTAAGCAGCCGGGGGCGGGCGGTAGTCCGACAGGCCGCCGATCACGGCGATGAAGGTGTGAGCGTCTGGATACCAGGGAGTGGCCTTTCCATCGCGATCTGTGGGTCCAGCATAGCAATGGAAGAATGCGATGAGCGGATCGCCATGAGGATCCGTAAATAGATCTTTATGGTCCGTTGTGTTGTTGGTGTTCTCCTTCATTCGCCGGAACGGTGAGATTCGGCGTATTCGCGTGCTGGAGACCGCGAATTTAACCATGCTGTAGTCGAGTATGATTCGGGCCGCCTTTCTGATGTTCCTATCTGTCGCGAACTCGTGAAGGTTGAGCAGTGCATGCAGTGACATGCGCTGGTATATTCTGGAATTGAATTCTAGGAAATCATGTTTGGCGAACTGCTGCAGATGGTCGAGCAGCCAGGCTGTCAGGCCGTTGGCGGAATTATCGAACTGCTTGTCTCCGAGCCGCTCATGGAGCAGCTGGTTCACCAAGTATCTGGTGGTTTCGATCATCAAGATGTGGTTCTCGGTCTCGGGGGCGTCCTCGGTGAGGAATACATACTCATGGAGGGCGAGACGCACGGGTCCGCTGAGTTCGGTAGGGACGAGCTTTATGAGGATGTCTTCAATTTCCTCTTCAGTGAGTAGGTCCTTGTAGCGGTACAGGACGACCATGAGTCCTTTGAGGGCCATGTCATAGTCGCCCTTGCGGCTGCCGAGGAGGCCCTCGTCGAACTCTGTACCCACTTGTCCGTGGCCACGATTGAGTCGACGAATGAAGACGTGGGCGAGGACGCGGCTGGGCAGTTCGCCGAGTGTTCTGAAGCTGGCATCTTCGGATGCGGCCTGCATATGGGCGATCAGCTGGATGGTCTCGTTCTCGCCGACCGTGACCTCCTGCCGGTCCAGGAGGACCAAGGGGCGGCGCCGGGCAAAATGGCGGGCGATGGCGTTGGCGCGGTGGCCGTGGCTGGCGTAGGCGCCGGCTGGGGTGCCGTCAAGGGCAGGGACGTCGATGTGGGCGTTGAAGCCGTGTGGGAGGAAATCGATGGGATCTCGGAATTTGACTTTGATGACTGGCGTCGCGCCCGGCGGAGTTTCGTTGGTGAGCGTGGAGGCGGGTGGGAAAAGCGACGGATCTGGGACTGGACTTGAGGTCTGCGCGGGGAAAATGAAGAAGAAATAGTTGCCGAAAGATACAAGGTCCCGCAGGACGAGATGTCCGCCGCCGATGCCCGGGCGTGCCAATTCTGCGTCCTGGAGCCAGACGTATTCCTGGACCATGGGGTGCCCGCCAGGTCGATGAACGTCGACACGAAATGCGTTGAACGGGGTGCTTGCCCCGCCCCAGTCGAGTTCGATGGAATCGAACCGCTGGTAGGCGGCGACCACCATGTTCGGGCCGAACTTGGGTACCGTTTTGATGGCGCCGTTCTCGAAGAGCTGTCCACGTCCGGTGTCGCTCACTACTTCGTCTGCGACCGGTTTCCCGAGCGGGCCGGCCCATGCTCCGAGTTCGTGCCAGCGTTCCGCGATCAGCCCGTTGACCGGTGGCCCTCCAGGGTTGGGGGTTTCCGTCGCTTCCCCGAGCTGCACTCGTACGGGGATGGTGTAGCCCCGGCATGTGTCCGAGCCGACCAGGGGTGAGGTGCAGCTCTTGACGGTGAAGCCATAGTCGCCAAAGCCCTGCAGCCTGACCCATCTGCGTATACGGCCCCGCTCACGAGAACGGAACTGCGTGGCGGCCTGCCCCTGTGGAACGTCGTTGTACGTAATGTCGTACCGGAAGTAGTCGTGGGCAAAGTGGGGTCGTGACCATTCGAAGCATGCTTCATTGCGAAGCCTGAAGACGCTTACCACCATGTCTTCATCGAGGGATGAGGTGATCTCACCACGTTCGAAAAGCTGGTGGACTCCGTTCCGGCCGGGAGTGTCCTCCTTCGGACCTATCGGTTGCCCGAAAGGCCCGTCGGCTGCGCCCCAACTTCGCCACCGGATGTCGATCTTGTCATGCGGAGACAAAAGTCGGTACCAGCTATGCCAGTTGGCGTTCTCGCCGCCCCACCAGTTGCCGTAGAGTCCGCCGTCGGGTCGGACGGCCCAGATCTCCTGGTGATCATCGATGCGGGACAGTGCGGCGATGGGTGTGGCCGGGTCGAACGTCTCGGTGCCGATTGGGTACCAGCCGTGCCAGTTGGCGTTCTCGCCGCCCCACCAGTTGCCGTAGAGCCTGCCGTCGGGTCGGACGGCCCAGATCTCCTGGTGGTCGTCGAAGCGGGACAGTGCGGCGATGGGTGTGGCCGGGTCGAACGTCTCGGTGCCGATTGGGTACCAGCCGTGCCAGTTGGCGTTCTCGCCGCCCCACCAGTTGCCGTAGAGCCTGCCGTCGGGTCGGACGGCCCAGATCTCCTGGTGGTCGTCGAAGCGGGACAGTGCGGCGATGGGTGTGCCTGGGTCGAACGTCTCGGTGCCGATTGGGTACCAGCCGTGCCAGTTGGCGTTCTCGCCGCCCCACCAGTTGCCGTAGAGCCTGCCGTCGGGTCGGACGGCCCAGATCTCCTGGTGGTCGTCGAAGCGGGACAGTGCGGCGATGGGTGTGCCTGGGTCGAACGTCTCGGTGCCGATTGGGTACCAGCCGTGCCAGTTGGCGTTCTCGCCGCCCCACCAGTTGCCGTAGAGCCTGCCGTCGGGTCGGACGGCCCAGATCTCCTGGTGGTCGTCGAAGCGGGACAGTGCGGCGATGGGTGTGCCCGGGGCGAACGTCTCGGTGCCGATCCGGTACCAGCCGTGCCACTTAGCATCGTCGTCGCCGCCCCACCAGTTGCCGTAGATTCCGCCGTCGGGCCGGACAGCAAAGACCTCCATGTGGCCCTCGTACCGCGACAAAGCCGCAATCGGCGCATTTACCGGGAAGGTCTCCGATCCCAACCGACGCCACTCATACCAATTAGTCCCGTCCCACCAGGCAAGGTAGATACCTCCATCGGAAGCTACCGCCCAAACCTCCATGTGGTCCTCATGGCGCGACAAGGCGGTAACGGGAGTTCGAACCGGAAAAGTGAGGTTATCCACGCGTTGCACGATGCGATGACCCGAGCGCCTGGATCACCAGGCGAATCACACCGCTCCCTCCCTCCTGAGGGTGTGGTCTCATTCAACTCGTTCGTGGCTGCCTCCCCGTGCTATCAGTTAGGGGGCACGATCGGGCTGTGTAAGAAGGGCAGATGGCCACAGGTGGAATGGCTGCGGCGGTGTAAATCGGCAGCAGGCTGGAACTGGTCGCCGACTTTTGTGGTGTTGGCGATGAAATCGGCCATGATTGCTCTCCGGGGCGTGCCGGGGGATGGCGGGTGAGGTCAGCCGTCAAGGTTTGCTGACGAAGTGAGAAGCAGGGGCCGTGGTTTACATCCAGGACTCGACGCCGAAATCCACGCTGACCGCATGGTGAGTTGCACCAGCTGGACACGCACCGTCAAAGTCGGTTCCACTGCCCCCGACGAAAAATACGACACCGCATTTTCCGAGATTTCCTCCCGCCTCGTCCGCAAACACTCCTTCGCAAGCAGTGCAGCGGTAGAATCCAGAAGTCCAACCCCTGACCACAGTACCGTCTCCCCTGTTTGATGGGTCCGTGGTCAGCTCGAATGGCCAGTCGACATTAGGTACGTGGCGCCCTCCACTGCCTTCAGGGGCAGTGGGGCACGATCCGTTGGGTGCCGGGTTATACGGCTTGTCGGGCGTGGGCGGTGGCGGTGGCCAGCCGCTGAAGAACAGCCCGAGGCAGTCATGGCATCCAATCCATCCTTTTTTCGTGGTCATGACTTACTCTTTTCCGCATGGCAAGGGTGTTTGCGTTCGGGGAAGTCATTCCTGATCGATGATGATCCTGGACACGTGCGAGCCGGCGATCTGGTGGAAGATCGAAACGGAGATTTGCCCCACGCTGTCATTTAGCACCTTCGTGCCGACGATGACACTGTTCACCTGATCGATCTCGGGCGCCACGAGTTCGCGGAAGAATTTCTCCGGATCGGAGCGAATCGCTTCCAGATCTTCAACGTCGAGTTGAGCTTCGAAGACCTCGAAAGCGGCCGCGTCGACGCCATGCCTGCGATTAATGTTTCCCATGCCCTGATCCTCCTGTCCCATAAGGTGCTTCATTCAGGATCCGTCACCTCAGGGGCCTCAGCAACCTCAAGGGGGACGCCCTCACGATCTCCGAGTTTTCAAACGGCCAAATATTGAAGGGGAAACTGACTCACTCCCATTGATTGCAAATTCCACGATTCAAGTTGGGTCTCGGCCTTGCGCGACGCCTGGCAGGCTGTTGATCGTCGTGACCGCGCGGGGCGGATGGTGTGGTCGTGCCGGCGGTCAAGGGCACTCACGGCCAGTCCCGGGCCGCGCGTTCGGCTGCCCGACGGGTCCCGCCTGTCGTGTTTCGGTGGCCAGGACGGCACTTCCCAACTCTGCCTGACGGGTGGATGGTTGTGTGCTCGCCGTGCGTCGCGCGGGCACGCTGCGGCTCGCCCTTCGGTCGCGCATCGGGCGCTGGTTTGTCAGCATGGAGAGTTGTACGGACGGCGAGAGTCCTGTGCACCCCAGTACTCCCGGACAGCGCCGCATCGCGGGGGTCGAGCCATGGCCGTCATTTCCGCTTCCTCGTTCTCCGGACCCTCCGAGAACGACAACCAGTCCGTGCCGGACTGGTTGTCAGATCCCGCGGCCGCGTTGAAAGGACATGTTCGTCGACCGGTCCCAGGGCGAGCGCATCGCCCGCGGGCATGATCCCGTGGAACGGCCGGTCTTCCTCAATCCGCACGGCACCGCTCGCGGCACTCTCACCGTCCGCGCCGATCTGCCGGACGAACTGCGCGTCGGATTGCTGGAACTCGCCCGGCAGCGGTCCGAAGGTCTGCACGCCTGGACGCGGTTCTCCAGTGACACCGTGCCCAGCTGCCCGGAGCTGCTCACCACCCGCGGCGTCGGTGTGAAGCTCTTCGGCGTGCCCGGCGCCAAGCGACTCGACGGCGAGGGCAACGCCGACACTCAGGACCTGCTGATGCAGAACCACGACGTGTTCTTCGTCGACCCGGCCCAGGAGATGTGCGAGTTCACCCGGGCCGGCGTAGTCCACCACGACCACGAGTCCGGCCGCGTCCACGGCCGGGGGCAGCGCGTCCAGTTCGCCGTCGAGCCCCAAGTCGCCCCTGAGGCGACCACCCGGGGTGCGCACCAGGCGCTCCAGATCCGCGACTCCGGCAGGGGGCGCCAGCTCGGCGCCGACCCCGCGGTCGCGCAGCGCGGCGACCATGGCGCGCATTTCCTCCAGCGTGCGCGCCCCTTCCTCCTCGACCCCCTCCAGCGCCTCGACGGTGGCGGACGGGTCGGTGCCCGCGAGTACCCGGCCCGCCTGGGCGATGATCACCACGGCCGACACGTGGTGGGCCACCGTGTCGTGCCGTTCCCGGGCGAGCTGCTCGCGCTCGCGGGAGCGCACCTGCTCCACCTGCCGCTCGCGAGCGGTCACCCGGAACAGCACGGCAGCCCCGACCACGCCGGGCATCAGCAGGAAGACGAAGCCCACGACATTTTCGACGACCGGGGTCTCGTCCGTGACGGAACACAGCGCGCCGGCCGCGAGGATCACCGCGCCGCCCAGCACGATCTCGCGTCCCGATCCCCCCTTGGACCACACCACCCGGAGGAACCAGTGTCACACCCGCAACTGCTCACCCCCGACGAGAAGCTCGCCGACGCGAAGAAGCAGCTGAGCCTCCCGCGTATCGTCGTGATCTGCGGCTCCACCCGTTTCATGACCGAGATGACCGAGGCCGATCTGCGGGAGACTAAAGCCGGAAAGATTGTCGTCAAGCCGGGTTGCGACATGAAGTCGCCGCACGAACTTTGGTCCGATCCTGTCGAGGCCGAGGCGCTGAAGGTTCGACTCGACGATCTGCATCGGGCGAAGATCCGGCTCGCTGATGAGGTGCTCGTAGTCGGCGACTACATCGGAGACAGCACCCGAGCCGAAATCGCCTACGCCCGGTCACTGGGCAAGCCCGTGCGGTTCACGCACCCCGAAGTCGACCCCGACGCCTGACCGCCCATCCCCACACCCTCCGCAGGCACCCCTTGGAATTGATCATCTAGTGCTGTGACCGCATTGCTCCGCCGGGTCGCTCGTTGTGCTGGTGGAAGCAAATGACCAGAGATTGGAGGACGTGTACGCCGGCGGGGCGATAGAGCTCAAAGCCGGTACGAGAAGCGCAGCGAGCCGCCTTCCTCCCGGTAGCGTCCGCGTCCGCGTTTCGCGTAGGGGTTGGGGAGCATGCGGATGTTCATTCGGCCCGGGGTAAGGGCGTTGGTGACCACAAGGAGGCGCCAGCGGTCGTTGCCCGCGTGTTGCTGGGCTGCGCGTACTTCGCTTTCTCCCAGCTCGAAGCGTCCGCCGTCGCCCTGGGTCGCTTTTACTTCGTACATGTAGGGTCGCCGGCCGGAGCCGATCCGGAAGTCGTAACCGAGACCGTCGTCGCCGGGCGGGCCGGGGAAAGCCTTGCGTCGGTTCGTCGACACCCAGCTGGTCGCGTCCATGCTGTCGGGGTAGTGCGCGCACAGCCACTGGTAGGCGTACCACTCACCTAGGTATCCGATCGCCTCCCGCTGAGCCGTGGTCAGTGCGCTGTCCGGGCTGCCGCCGTATCGCCCGCCGCGCGGACGACCGGTGGAGGATGCCCGCCGGGCGCCGGTCAGCGTCTGGGGATCGGTGAAGCGGAGCGGCCCGGCGGCGACTCCCGGTATGGCCCCGTTCCCGAGGACGCGCTGGAGTTCGCGGGTCAGAGTGGTGAAGTCGCCGTCATGCACGTCGAAGGCTCGGCCGCCGACGGAGATCGACCGCCGTCGACGCTCCTGTTCGCGGCGGGCGTGTTCGGCCGCGTTGCGTACCCGGTCCAGGTCGGACTCGGTCAACCCGTGCTGGTCGAGATCCGTTGTCGGAGGCATCCCGGCGGGCCACTGACCGAGGACGGCCAGCCAGGCGACGACATCGGCGGCAGCCAGCGGGCGGAAGTCCAGTGCGCCCGCCGCTTCCAGCCGTGCCATGATCTCGGTGGCGGGCTCGGCGCCAGCCAGTGCCGGTGGCCGTGGGTGCCCGGCGGCCTTGACCAAGATCGCGAGTTCGGCGGCCAGGTCGGTGATCGTACGGAGGTTCGCGCTGCGGACTTGGTCGAGGGCGGGCAGGCGTTCACCCGCGCGGGGCGCCGGGCGGCCCAGCTCTCGTGTCAGCTCCTCCTCGACGTGCCGCTCCAGGCGCCCGGTGTCGGCCGTATCCACGGTGCAGGACCACGCCGCAGGTACGCTGATCCACTTCAGGGTGGTCAGCAACGGCCAGTGGGGCATCGGGCGCCGGGCGTCGAAATCGTTCAGTGCCGCCCAGCGCAGCCGGTTCACGAGATCCTTCCTGTGGAGGTCCAGGTAGGTGTGGAGCGCCTCCTGGTGCTCGTCCGCGTGGCTGATCGGTTCCATGGGCGGTGTCATGGAGCGCAGAGTGTCGTTCAGCTCGGCGAAGCCGATGCCCAGAGCGGCCCGCAGCTCGTCCGTGCTGCGGGCCGCACGGGCTTGGGCTATGAACTCCGAGGCTGCAAGCGGGAGTTGCGCGGCATGCTTCTCTAGGCCGGCCTGGAGCTCTCGCGTGTCGGCCGGTGGCGGCACGAGCAGCGTGTCAGCTGTCGTCGCGCCGAGCAGGTGGACGAGGAAGGGGCGGCAGCGCTCCACAACGACGCCGATGGCCCCGTCGATGCGCCGGCTCGTCTCCTCGATCTGGTGGACGGTGACTTCCAGGGCATCGGCGAGCTCGTCCTGGCCGGGGTCGGTGAGGTTGGCGTGGCGGGCGGCGAGGACGTGGGTGGCCAGGCGGAGCCGGATGCCGAACTCCCGCCTTTTCAACAACTCGGCCGTTGCCTCCACCCTGCGGGTCGTCTCGTGCCAGCTCGGTTCGGACTCGGGGGCGAGGAGAAGGGGGTGCTTTGGATCCGGCAGTGGCAGCACTCCCCCGAGACGGGCCGGCAAGGTCACGGGCTGGTCGTCCAGCTCGATTTTCCACGAGCGGTAGCGGTGCAGGCGCACGCTCTTCACCGCAGAGGTCAGCTCGTTCAGTTCCGCCTCACTCGCCCGGGGACCGTGGGCCAGGTGATCGGCGAGGACACCCACCGCCAGGGCGAGCCAGGGCAGTTGATCGACCAGGGGCTCTCCCATGGTGACGGGGTCTACCTGCTGGCCGTCCACGGTCACGGTGAACGTCACGTCGTCAGTGTGACGGACAGCCTCGGGATGGCCAGGTGCCAGCAGTCCGGCAGCCTTCGCCGCGGCACGTGGAACGACGAGCAAGGGGCACGCCATCTCGCGTACCAGCAGCGCGGTCAGGCCATCGCGCTGGTCACTGATGTAGAGCACGGTCTTCCCATCGGACAAGGCGGACAACGGCATGCCGGTGAGCTGTTCCCCGGTCTCGACGAGCAGAGTCGTGTCGCTGGGCAGTGCCGGGCGTGGCTGTTGTACGAGGTGCTTCCAGGCGCGTTCGTTGGCGCGTTGCGCGGCAGGCCGGTCCTCGGCCCCCAGCGCTTCCTCGGATGCGAGCCGGCCCAGCGCGGCAAGGGCGCGAGCGCTGTCGCGGGGGTCGTCCCAGGTCGGCATCCTCATCTCACGCAGCCGGTCACGGGCCTTGTCCCGCTCTAGCAGATGGCGTACTCGGTGGTCGACGGTTGCCGCATAGGCGGGCTCCTCCTCCAGCCCGGGCGGGCAGTGCCAGGCGTCGGCCGGCCGTACGAATCTGACGGCGCGGTCACGCCCCCGCACCGGAAGCCATGGCTGCTCCCGAATGAAGGCGGCGAGAGGGGTCAGGGCCCGTTCCCTGTCCGTGCTTCGGCTCCCCGCACTGGTCCAGGTGCTGGTGAAGTGCAGGTCTTCCCAGTGCGCCAGGCCATGCAGAACCAGGCGCGCGTAGGCCAGCCGGGCACTGTGGCCGAGCCGTTCGACGACGTCCTGTCCGGGAAGCTGATAGGCGGGGGAACCGTGGTAGGACGTCCGGGGGTAGGAAGCATGGGACCAAGGGCGGTCGATATGCGGTTCCCACTGCTCGCGCACAGCCAAGGCCACCTTGGCCATGCGGACTAACTGCCGGGTGGTGAGCTCCTGGCCGTCCGCCCACCGTTGGGCATCCGGGGAGGAAACGGGCACGAGTCCGTCGGCCACCCCTGACTCCGTCAGGAATGCCCGCCACTCGTCCGCAGTATCGCCCCGCTTCACGAACTCATCCGGCGCGGCGATGAGGTGTTTAGCGATTACCTTGAGGCTCTTTGACACGCCCTGCCCGGCAGCGACCACCGTTGCGAGGTCCTCGCCGATGGAGCCACGGCCCCAGCCCTTGCCGAACACACCGTCGCTCGCCTTGATCAGCCTGCCGTCCACGGACGGCACGTACAGTCCCAGCGACGAGACCGTCGTGCCACCCAACGAACGCCGCGGCTGCCACAGCCTGAAGACGAACCGCAGGGCCTGGAGCCGGAGTCGGTGATCGGTGCTCGCACCGAGAGCCTGCCGGACGTGGTCCAGCAGGCCCCTCATGTCGAACGGCCGGACAAGCCCCGCGTCCTCGAGGAACGTGCGGGCGGGTAGCCTCCGCCCACGCTTGCTGTGGTCGTTCCAGACTAGCCCGGGATGCAGGGAGAAGAGCCGTTTGCCGAGCAGGGCAGGGACGGAGGGTGCCTCTGCGAGGTTCATGTCCGCGCGCACCGGTTGGAAGAATGCCTCGCGCCGGGCTCCCCGACCACTCACCTTGCGCGGTGAACTAGCCCTGGCCGCAGGGTGGTTGGCGTGACGCAGCGAACCGTCTTCCGCAAGCAGCAGCTTCCTGCCGCGCAGGACGTGCCCGTCTTCTTGGAAGAGCACGGCCAGATCCTCGTACAGCTCGCTCCACTGGTCGACGACCGCGTCGGGACGGGGCGCGGAACGGGGACGGCGTGCGGCAGGGGATGAAGGAGCGGGGTGGGAGGTCGGACGGGGGAGGGTTGCGACGATCCGCTCCACATGCCCGGCGAGGGTCTCCCGGTCTGGCTCCAATGGACACGCGAGGGACTTGCACGTAGCCGCCAGCCGATGCAGGCGTTCGCCGCCCACGGCCGGGTCCGCCACCACGACTCCTGCCACGTGGGCGCGGTGTGCTGTGAGGACGGTCAGCTCCGGGTCAGGCCACAGGATCGCACCCCGGGGTGATGCCCAGGCCGCCTCCCGCTCGGCACCATCGACGGCGAGAACAGGCACGATTGGCACGTCGGCGAGATCGCTGCCGTGTACGCGCCGGGCTGCCGCGCGCAGCAGCCCGGCTGAGCCTTTGCCGCTCTCCCAGCTCACGAGATCCACCGCCAGCCGCCCCCATTCGGCCTGCGGCACCGCGCGCAACATCGCCGCAGCCGCAAGGCAGCTCTCGGCAACCGCGTCGAACAACAGCGTATTAAGCGGGTGTTCAGAGGGCAGGCCGGTGCGGTCGATCTTGGTGAAGAACGGGGCGTTCACATGACCGGGGAACGGCGCTGTCAGATCCGCGCCCATCGGCAAGAAGGTATAGATCTGCCCCCGTCGCGGCCGGCGCACGGCGGGCACCGGAAGGGCAACCTCAACTACGGCGGACGAAGTCCACCGCTGCCAGGTGTCATCGAGGAGCCCGAGGCCCACGGCCTCGTCGAGCGCGCTGTTCAGACGCTCCTTCTCCACGCTGCCCCGGGCCACGAGAAACGTTCCAGAAGGCCCCAGATCCACGGTCGCGAAGGAGACGGGAAGCCGCTCTCCCGCCGCGCCCGCCATGGCGAACTCCTCCTCGGACCGGGTCAGTTCCCACCGCTCAGCGGCCTCGCCACCGGTGGCCCGTCGCTCCAGCGTCAGGCTCGCCAGTCGGTCGAGGAACAGCATCACGGGCACCTTCGCCTCCGCGAGCTCGCGAAGCCGCAGCCGGACCTCGGCCCGGGCCGCCTCATTCAGCAGAGGCAGCCGCACAACGGTCACATGCCGCTCAGTGGCGAGTTCCCGGCAGATCGCCGGCACTTCGTCCAGCGGCAAGGGCACCTGAAGCGGCGGAAACTCGGCGGCCACCTCGTGGGCGTTCGGGTCGTCGCCCAAGAACGCCTCCACATCGCCGCGGTGCGCAAACCGGAAGCAATAGCCGTCCAGTTCACAACCGCTGAGGCCATCAGGATCGGCGCTATAGATCTCGGGCGCATCGCTGATCAGTAGGACGCTACGGAACCCGACGCCCTTGTTCCCGATCCCCTCCCCAACCTCCTTGGAGCTCTGCGCCAGCTCGCAGACCCTCTCGACGTTCCTCCACGTAAAGGGCGCGCCGCCATTGGCGACGTACAACGTCCCCCACTCGCCCTCTTCCTCATCCAGCAGCACATGCACCCGGCCGTCGCCACGGTCCCTTGGGTGTGCGTCGTAGCCGTTCTGCAGCAGCTCGAAGAGCGAACGCCCGGCGTACTCCCGCGCACTCGCGTAGGACACGGCATTCACCTGCCGTGCCAGCCGCCGTACCTGCTCCGACCGCGCCCCCTCCAATACGGATCGCCCGAACCTGCGTAGCTGCTCCGCACGGTCGACACCTGCCATGGGTCCCCTCCCAACTCCCGTGGCGGGACGCTATCTCGTGCCACTGACATTCATGGGCCTGCCGGAAACCACCCTGCGCCGCCCAAGTGCGGGGCGGCGCAGAGGCCCTGGCGAGGATGCGCAGGTTGGCCAGTCGCGGCCAGCCTGGAGGCAACGCAACGTGACCGAAGCCACTCTGTGTTACCGGCCGGTTCGCCTGATCGCCTTATGGATCACGTGCCAAAGTACGCAAGGGCTGCTCTATGTGACACATGGTGCAGTTGGTCGATTTTACAGAATGGTTTCATGGATTAGCGGGGGCGCGTTAGTGAGCCAGGACGAACCGAAGGCCGGAATGTACCTGCGGCAGCTCGGCATTAAGAACTTCCGGTCGTGTTATGACCTCGATCTCGAATTTCAACCCGGCATCACGCTGCTCGTTGGCGAGAACAATTCCGGCAAGTCCAATGTGATCGAAGCGCTGAGGCTGGCCACGACGCCCTTGAACCGTCGTTCGACGCGTTGGTTCGATGAGGTCGACCTGTCCCACGGACGCGAAGACCAGGAGGCTCAGTTCCGTGCGACGTACGACGGACTGACGGCAGCCCAGCGGGCCCACTACATCGCCGCGCTCGACGTGGGATCAAACCAGGCCGCCTACACGACGACGTACAAGCGGGATGAGGTCCGGCAGCAAATGCGTCCGACCGTGACTGTGGGTCCGGTGGACGGTCCAGACGCTGAACCCGATAAACGCGACCAGATCGCGCACGTCTACCTGGCACCGCTGCGGGATGCGCAGCGCGAGCTGGACTCCTCGGACGGGAACCGGCTGCTGAGGATCATCCGATACCTCACCGAGGAAGACGAACAGGAAGCCTTTCGCGCGCAGGCCAACGACTCGTTCACGCAGCTCAAGGAACATCCCGTCCTGACCTCCACGACCAAGGAGATCCAGGGCCACCTGCGCGAGCTGACCGACTCCGTCCGCGGACAGACGGTCGAGGTCACCTTCGCCGAGTACGAACTGCATCGCCTGGCGCGCAGCTTGCGAGTGAAGATGGCTGAGGCCGGCATCCCGCCGGCCGACCTCACCGAGTCGGGTCTGGGCTACGCCAACTTGCTGTTCATCGCGACCGTCATCTTGGAACTGCGCAATGCCCAGCATATGGAGCTGACGCTTTTCCTCGTCGAGGAGCCCGAGGCGCACCTCCATCCGCAGCTTCAGGCAGTCCTGTTGGACTACCTGCGGGAACAGGCAGAGGCTTCCCTGAAGGACGACACGCAGGGCCCGGCCGGCCGCATCCAGGTCGTCGCCAGCACACACTCGCCCAACCTGGCCAGCAGCGTCGGAATCGAGAACGTCGTCGCGCTGCGCACACGGGTGGACAAGGAGACTGTCCGGGACGGCCAGGGCCAGGACAAGGACGTGCTGCGCCGGAAGACCCAGGCACTCCCGCTGGCCAAGATCGAGCTTTCTGAGGCCGAGCGGCGGAAGATCAACCAGTACCTGGATGCCACCCGGGCCGGCTTGCTCTTTGCCCGTCGGGTCATCCTCGTCGAAGGGATCGCCGAGGCCGTCCTGCTGCCGGTGATCGCCCGTCACTGCGTCTTCGGCGGCGAGGACCAGGCCAAGCAGCGCCGGGACTTCCACAGCGTCACGATCATCAACGTCGGCAGCGTCGACTTCGCCCCCTACATCACGCTGCTGCTGTCGGAGGTCAACGGGTGCCGGCTCCTGGACAAGCTGACTGTCATCACCGACGGCGACCCGGAAATCCCCAAGGAGAAGAAGACCGAGGAAGGGGAGAGCGAGGACGGCCAGGTCGAGGTCCAGGAACCGGCAGCAGCTGCCCCGACCGGGAACGATCCTGAAGCGGACGCTGAAACCGATGAGGACGAACCGGACGACGATGACGACACCGCGGTGAACAACCGCAAGGACCGGCTGACAGCCCACGCCGACTCGATCGGGGCCAAGGACCACCTGCACGTGGCCGAGGCTCCCCACACCCTGGAAGCCGACCTCCTGACGCCCGAGGCCAACGAGCCCGTACTCAAAGCGGCCTTCCTGAAGCAGAAGACGCGCTCCAAGAAGAAGTGGCAGGAGATCCTCGACAACGAACGGGGGCGTGCTTGGGGTTTCTACCTCAAACTCCGCAAGCACAAGAAGTTCATCGGCAAGGGCGAGTTCGCGCACGACGTGGCCTTGGCGATCGAGAACGGGGAGACCTTCGAAGCCCCGCAGTACCTCGCTGACGCCATCCGTGGCGTCCTGGCGGACACTTCGGGTGAGGCACGTTGAACGAGGTGAAGCTCACCGAAGGCCAGCAGGCCCTCGTCGATGCCACAGACAGCCTGTTCGCGGCGGCCTGCCCTGGGGCCGGCAAGACCCGGGCCATGGTCGCCCGCTTCCTCCAGCGGACCGCCGAGGAACCCCGACGCGGGATCGCCTTGATCTCCTTCACCAACGCTGCGGTGGACGAGGTCCGACACAGGTGTGGCAGCCAGACGGAGGCCCTGCGGGCACCCCATTTCGTCGGCACGTTCGACACGTTCATCCACCGCTTCATCGTCACCCCGCTGTACGTGAAGGCGTACAACCGGAAGCCCAACTACGTACAGTCCTGGCAGGACGTGCCAAGTACGAGCTTTCGCCTCGTCCCTGATCTAGGGAGGGCCAAAGACCTGGAGTTCCGCTGGTTCGACTTCGAACCAGACGGGCGCGCTCATCTGGACCTGAGCCGGGTGCCGAAGACGTTCGGCGATGCCGCGGTGCACCATCAGTTGGCGCAGCGCAAACACGAGGCGGAAGCCAAGGCGTCGCACATCTTTGGCCAACTACTCAGGGTCGGGACCATCACCTGCGAGGCTGCCCGTCTGCTGGCCGCGTTCTGGCTCAACAGCTCCGAGGAGCGGGCGATCCTTGAAGGGCTGCTGCGGGCTCGTTTCGCTGAGGTCATCGTGGACGAAGCGCAGGACTGTGGCCGGGAAGAGCTCGACATCCTTCACTTCCTTCGAGACAGCGGCGTCCGTGTGGTCATGGTGGGAGACCTTGACCAATCGATCTACGAGTTCCGCAACGCGACTCCCGCTGCGGTCCAGGAGTTTGCCGCCGGCCTCCCTGCCCAACTCGAATTCGACGACAACTGGCGCAGCTCTCCGGCCATTTGTGCCTTCAACAGCGCACTGAGGTCCGGGCAACTGGTGGAAACGGCTCGCGGCGAGAACTCCGTCGTCCAGACCCCGGTCCACCTGGTCGAGTTCTCGGCTCTTGACCAGATCGTGCCCGCGGCGCTGGAAGTCGCTGACCGATACAAGCTCGCAGCAGACGATCTCGTCGTCCTGTCCCACGCCGAAGCTCACGGTATGAAGGCGGCCGGGGTCGTCGGCCTGGAAGCCGCTGGGAGCAACCGCGTGCTGGCCATCGCGAACGCCGGATCTACGCTCCGGTCGCGGGAGACGGACCCGAAGGCCCGCCGCAAGGCCGTCGAACAGGTGCAGCGAGCCATCCTGGCGACGCTCACCGTCGGGCGGGACACACAGCATCACAGCTTCACCGCGGTCTGCGAGGAGATCAGCGTCGACCCTCGGTGGCTGGAGAGCTTCGCAGTACGGATGGCTCTGGGGCTCGACGCTCAAGGCAAGACCCGGCTCGACTTCGCTGCCGAGGTGCGTGAGTTCTTGAAAACAGTCAGCTGGGGGGACGGGCCAGCCCCGGCTTCCAGCGATCTGGGCAAGCTGTTCAAAGCACCACCGGAGGCCGCTTGGGCCAGTGTCTCCAGTTTCGGCAACAGCCCGTCCGTCCGCTACTCCACTGTCCACGGTGTCAAGGGCATGGAATTCCCCGGAGTCGTACTTGTCCTTCCGGACAGGCTGCGGGTAGACCCGATGACTGGGCGGACGGTCTTGGACGACTGGGAAGGCGGCCACAACACCGAGGCCCGGCGTGTCCTCTACGTGGCTGGCTCCCGAGCGCAGGAACTGCTCGTGTGTGCCCTGCATCGTAAGCACTCGAGTCGAGTTGCTGCGCTACTCGACGTCAAGGGCGTTCCATACAGCACCACGTAGAGCTGCCCAGACCAGGAGCATTCGGTTTCTGGCCTCACTGAGGGCACCGGCTCGCCTTGGGATTCTCACCGGTCGCGGTCCGAGGACGATAGTCCATCGAGGCCATGGGCACGTTGGGTCAGGAGCGGGTGCTGTGCCAGCTGTCGACGGCGTTGCATTCCGGTTCGCCGCTTTCCAGGACTCGGAGCAGTGATGCGGTGACAACGCGGGTGGCGCGGCCGATACGGAGCACGCGGCAGGGAAACTCGCCGCGGCGGACGAGGTCGTAGCTCTTCGACCTGGACAGCCCAAACGCTTGGGCTGCCTCTTCGACGCTCGCGGTTCCGCTCCAGGTGGCTCGTATATGTGCGGGGCTGAACTGCCCGTGCTGCGTTGCGCTGCTGTGGCTGGGCATTCCTGTCGGCAGTGCCTTTCGATTCTGTGTTGCTTCCGGCAGTAGAGGAGTATGGACGTGCGGGTGACGGCGTGGGCTACCAATGATCCGAGAGAACACCGGTTTCGGTAACCGGCGATTGTCCGCTATCCTGCTCCGCTCGGCGCGCCGGTGGAGCACTTAGTCCATAGCTCGTTGGCCGCGGCTCGTCGCGGCGGGGAGCGCGCAGCTTCCGCTGTCCGGCCTAAAACCACATTCTTCTCGTCGGAGTCCGAGGCCGGAGCCCCTGACGGAAATAATCCTGCACCCGCCCGGTGTTGTCGATCTTCGAGCCGAGGAGGGGAGGTGCCGGGCCTGAAGCTGTTCCACACGGCGAATGGTGGCGTGACCGAGGTCGCGTCGCGTCTTGTTGAGGTCGAAGCAGATGTGCAGGGCCTCATCGAGGCGCACATGGAGAAACTACTGGGCGTTCGTTTCCTGGTGAGCGAGTACAGCACCGGGCCGGTCCACGGGGGCCGGATCGACTCGCTCGGGCTGGACGAGAACGGTTCGCCGGTCATCGTCGAGTACAAGCGGGGCGTCGATGCGGGCGTCATCAACCAGGGCTTGTTCTACCTCTCGTGGCTGATGGACCACCGGGCCGAGTTCGAGCGCCTGGTCCGCGACCGGTTCGGGGCTACGGCCGCGTCCCAGGTGCTGTGGAGCGGGCCACGCCTGATCTGTATCGCCGGCGACTTCACGCGATACGACGTACATGCCGTGCGTGAGCACCGGAGGTCGATCGACCTGGTCCGCTACCGACTCTTCGGCAGCGACCTGCTTGGGCTTGAAGCCGTGGCGTCCGTGAGCGGCGGTGTACAGGTAGCCCGTCGAGCTCGTCGACAGGCCGTCACACGGACGGCAGCCGACGTGCTGGCCACGCCCATGGTGGAGCTAGCGAACTCGGTCGACGAGGCACTGCTCGGCCTCGGAGACGGCGTCAACCGCGTCGAGCGCAAGCAGTACCGGGCGTATCAGCGTCTGCGGAATTTCGCCTGCGTGTGCCCGCCCCAGCGGAGCAAGCTCCTGGTCTACCTGAAGGTCGACCCGGAGCACGTCGACCTCGTTCCCGGTTTCACCCGGGACGTGTCCGATCTCGGGCACCACGGGACGGGTGACCTGGAGGTGCAGCTCCGCACGCCGAGGGACGTGGAGCGAGCGCAGGATCTGTTCCTGGCGAGCTACGCGGCGGCTTGATCGCTCGACGGCATCCTGGCCATGAGCGTCAGGGGTCGGGTCTGTGGTCGTCGGGTGTCCCTTTCGGCGTACGGGCAGGTCGTGGCGGTGGACTACTAATGGTGCGGTGGAGCCCCGGTTTCGGTAACCGGGGCTCCACCGCTACATTGCGCGTCTGAATTGGACTCGGAGGCCGACTGCTGTACGTACTGTCTGCCCACAGCTCCTTGCCCTGCTGTCGGCCGGACGCGTAGCTGCGGCATCCCTGAGGCAAGTTCTGCGATATGAGCGAGGACCGGTGGCAGCAACACCGAGGGGCGCGTCGCTTCGGGGCCGCGGCGATGTTGGCGACGGTGAAGTCGGCTGACTGTCTTCCCTTCCATGAGTTCGGGCTGTCAGTCGCAGTCGGTAACATTGTTGGAGTGGGCGCAGCGACGGCGCTGGCTCACAACTGGGGAGGGAGGGCTGGTCAGTTGACCACCAGTCGATCATCGGCGCGCTCACAACGGATCCATCCGGCGGCGTACGGCGCCCTGAGCCACGCTCTGGCTGCGATCTATTGGTACAAGCGCGATCTCGCCACCTTCATCCGGCGCCGTGTCATCGACTATCCCGAGCTCCTGGTTGGCATCGACTTCGACGACTACAAGGCGCGCTTCGCGGACGAGTTTGTCGACCGTTTGATGGAGCACGAAGAGGAGTATCGGGACCTCACGCTCGACCTCATGCTGGAGGTCTCACAGCTGGAGGAGTTCCCCGGTCTCCGTCGCGCCCAGGACACGCTCAAACTGACGGCGCTAGCCCGCGACGCCGTGGCCGCTCTGAAGCGCTGGACCAAGGAGCACCAGGGCATCATCCAGGAACGGGAAGACCTAGAAGACGAGCTAGCTGCTCGACGTGCTGCAATTCAGGAGCAGCGTGGCTTCGCTGGCAAGCTTGAGGGCCTCAAAGATCAGTTCCTGGAGCTCGGCCAGATGGCCGACCGCCAGAAAGCCGGGCGTTTGTTTGAACCGTTCCTGGCAGGACTTTTTGCGCTGTTCGACCTCGACCCGCGCTTGTCCTACGTCCTAGAGTCGGAGCAAATTGATGGTGCCCTGACCTTCGATACAGATGACTACATCGTCGAGGCCAAGTGGTATAAGGGTGCGGTTGAAGTCGAGGACTTTGACAAGTTCGACGCCAAGGTTCGACGTAAAGGCAAGAACGCCCTCGGGCTGTTCGTCAGTGTTAACGGCTTCAGTGCTGGAGCGCTTCGCGAATACGGCAAGCGCACGTCGTTCATCACGTTAGATGGCGGCGATCTGTACTGCGTATTGGAAGGTCGCATTGCCCTGGATGACCTGTTGGGGCAGAAGAAGCGCCACGCAAACCAGACTGGAAGCTGTTACTTTCCGGCGCAGCTGGCACTTTCTTGAGTCCATTGTGAGGGCTCCGTTCTTTTTCAATCCGGCCGTCGGAGTTCCGGTGGAGATGAAGACAGGCCAGACACTCCGACAACGATGCGCAAGGGGCCTAGTGGGTGAGCCAGTTGCGCTTCGGACTAATGGGTGTAGCGGTCATCCGAGTAGTCCACTGGGCGGCTTGGCGAGTGGATCGCACCCAGCGGCTGCTGGCCGGGGCGGCTCTGGGCCAGCAGCTGCAGCTGCGTCGTCTTGCCGACGTTGTCAGGGCCGTTAAGACTGACGAAGTCAGGCCGCACGGTGGGCACCGAAGCTCACGCTTTGCGGACAGGCGTGTCGAGAACAGAGGCGATCGCTCTGGTGTTGGCGGCGATGAACTCAGCCAACTTCGGCGGCATCAAGTTCAGTTCGCTGACATGGGCAGGGCTGAACGGCACCCGGACGACCTCGTACTCGCCCCTTCCCGGCTGGCTGAACTCGGTGCCGGTCCGTGCGGCTAGGTCCATCGACGCCAGGCGGGCGGCGAAGATGTGTTGGATGCCGATGCCAGCGTCCAGTTCGTCGGTGATCAGGTAGACGAGTTCCGCGCGGTCCACTGTGCCGCCGAGCTCCTCGAACACCTCGCGATGCAGGGCTGCTTCGATGGACTCGTCGTCGGCTTCCACGCCGCCGCCGACCGTCACCCAGTACGGTTCCCGGCCCGGCTTGGTGCGCTTGATCAGGACTAGCTCGTCACCATCGAGGAGAACGGCGCGGGCACTGCGCTTGACGACGTCGGTCATGGATCGGGTTCCTTCTGGTCGCGGTACAGCAAGAAGCCGAGGCGGAGTACCGCCTTTGGGTGACTGGATGTCCAGCCTGGCGGAGCCAGCACCAAGCAGAACCCTGGCCATGGTGTGGCGTAGGCGCGCTGTACTACTGCCCAGCGGCTGCGGCCTCCGCAAGTGCTTGATAAATCGCGCCAGTTCGTTCACACGCCGGGCTTGCGGTTGCCCAAGCCGGGGTTGCGAGGCCACTGTATTGAGGCACTGCTGGAGGGTTACGGGGACGACGGGAATAGGGTGAAGCGGACGTTTCCCTTGAGTGCAACTTCACGTCGCGGTTTCACTTGTGGTTGCGCGCTCTACTTGGGTGGCTCGATTCCGCGATGCGGGTGGTAGGGGCCTGTCCACTCGTAGAGGTCACCGGCGATTTCGACCGCGTGACCGGCGCTGATCGCTGTCTCCAGTTCTTTGTGAGGGATCGATGCCATGTGGTCCTGGAGAGCGCGGTAGGTCTCCGGGGTCGGCACTCCGTCGCGGAGTTGCCCGATGGCGTCCCGGGCGGCCTGCTGCTCCTTGTGGGAGAGCTGGGAGCGGATGACGACGACGGCCACGGAGTGCTCGTTGTCGATCATGCGCATTCTGCGGGCAACTTCCGGATAGTCCAGCTTCTCTCGCAGTGCCTCGATGACTTCTCCGGTGGCTCCGTCGGGATCTGTGGAGGAGCGTCCGGCCTGGAGCTGGTAGCGGTGCTGGTAGTAGGAGCGCAGGGCGTCCAGGTCGTCGGGGGCTGCCAGGTCCTTGCCGAATCGGCGGGATGCTGCGGCGATGCCGGACCGGTTGTAGATCACTTGTGGCTGGAGTCCGTCGGTCGGTTCGAAGACGGTCAGGACGCTCTCTTCGGTTTGGCGGTGGCCTTCGCGGTTGATGCGTCCGGCGGCCTGCTGTTCGGACTCCGGCAGTGACCTGGCGCGGAATCCGTGCGGGAAGTCGAGGTCGACACCGGCCTCGATCAACGACGTCGACACCAGCAGCGTGCCCAGGCCGGCCTCCAGTCGTTGCTTGGCGGCCTGGATGGTCTCTCGGCGGTGACCGCCGGTCATGCGGGTCGACAGGTGCAGTACGCCGGGACTCTCTCCGCGGCCGACGAGCCACGTTTTGTGCACGTGGCTGGCGTCCTTGGTGCCATTGACCACGACCAGGGCGTCGGTGTGCTCTGCAGCCTCGGTGGCGATGCTCCCAAGCGTCACGGCTGGGCCGGTGCGCCACTCGTACCGGACCCGGCGCAGTCGCTCGAACAGGGGCGCGGGGTTCGCGACGATCTCGCGCTGCGGCAGTCCGGTCTGCCAGGGGTTCAGCGCAGATAGTTCCGGCTGGGTCGCCGAAGACAGCACCAGGGTCACGCCGTAGTGCTCCACGAGCTCGCGCAGCCCGGACAGGATGGGTGTCAGCAGGCTGTCGGGGAGAGCCTGGACCTCGTCCAGTACGAGGACGGAGTTCGCGATCCGGTGCAGTCGGCGGGTGGCCGAGGGGCTGTCGCCGAAGAGGCTCTCAATCAAGCGGACGGTGGTGGTCACGATGAACGGGGCGTCCCAGTTCTCCGCGGCCAGTTTCGCCCATGGGTTGGGGCGGTGGGACGTCTCGAAGTTCACGGCGGAGTGGTGTTCCAGGACCGTCCGCGGCCCGTGCTCGGGATCCAGCAGGCTGCGGTAGACCGCCGCGTTCTGTTCCGTGATCGAAATGAACGGGACCGCGACGATGACGCGCCGCAGCCCGTGCAGGGCTGCATGACGGAGCGCGAAGCCTCCCCCGGTGAACGTCTTTCCCGCACCGGTCGGCAGGTGCAGCCGGTAGACCCCGGGCTTGCCGGCGGCTGCCTCGACGGCCTCCCCGTAGATGTCCTCGCGGAGCCGGTCCAGCCATGAGGGAGGGGTGCGGCGTCGGCGCTCGGCAATCATCTCCTGGCGGCGGTTCTCGTACCGCTCCCACAACCCCGCCAGGCTCACGGCCCTTTGGGGGTGCGTGCCGGGTCTGAAGTGGGCGGCGGTGTCGAGCCGGTCCGCGTCGACCACGGCCGAGTACGTCATGCGGACCAGCATCTCCACACTGGTCCGGTCGTGCGGGTCAAGCCAGTTGGGGGCAGCCGGACAGGTTCCGTCCAGGATCTCCGGCATGACCCTGGCGACGCGGCTGATCGCCTCGTCCACCTTTGCGGAGTTCCGCATGAGGGCCTTGAGCCGGACCTTGAGTTCCGACCAGGCGGGCAGGCCGGTGTGATGTCCCTCGATCACTCCGGCGAACGGTGTCAGCACCGGATGGCGCCGGGCCGCCTGGGCGAACAGGAACGCCCCGGCGTCATGGTGTGGAGGGCGGCGGACCTTGCGGCCGGTCGTGGCCTCCTCGATCAGCCCGTCCTGCCAGGCGCACGCGCCCTTACCGGTGTCGTGGTCACGCCCCAGTCGGCGGGCGAGGTCTCCGCCTCCCCAGACTTCGGCGAAACCGCGTGCCAGCTCGCCGGTGCCGTGGGCGTGGTCTTCGTACCAGTGCCAGACGCCCCGACGGCCGGGTGAGTGGGCCACGAGCCGTCCTTCCGGAACCGGCACTGGGCCACCTAACGGGTCAACTACCTTGTTTTCAGGCATATTTGACTTTCTATCAGTTATACGCTGAGATCCCAGCACGCCATCACATTCACCGCTATCTGCCGCGCGTTCGTTGTGGCTCGCGATGGCGCCACGACGCTAGCGGCCAGCACTGACAACGGGCCGAGTCGGCCGGTGCATAAGGGAGGAAGATGCATGATGACGGGGCATAAACGGCAGCGCAGGGAGAGGGCTGACCGGCCCCTTCACGTGCAGGTGGAGGCGTGGGGCCCGCTGGCCTGCTTCACCCGCCCGGAACTCAAGGTCGAACGGGTTTCCTACCCGACCATGACCCCCTCGGCGGCACGCGGGCTGCTGGAGGCGATCCTGTGGAAGCCGGAAATCGCCTACCGCATCGAGCGGATCGAACAGCTCAAGCCGGTGCAGTGGACGACCTTCCGGCGTAACGAGGTCAACAACTCGGTCATCACCAAGAAGACTTACGAGGATCTGCGCGCCAACTCCGGCTACCGCTACGACGTCGCCGAGGACCGCGGGCAGCGCGTTACCGTCGCCTTGCGTGACGTCGCCTACCGCATCCACGCCACGATCAACGCCACCGACCGCTGCGCCGCGCCGCTGCCGAAGTACCGCGACCAGTTCGACCGCCGTCTCCAGCGGGGTGCCTGCTTTGAGCAACCCCACTTCGGCTGCCGCGAGTTCGCTGCTTTCTTCGGCCCCCGCGGATCAGCCGAGGAAGCCGGCGCCGTCATCCCCGCCGACCGGGCAGGCATCCCCCCGATCGACGAGATCGGACTGATGCTCCACCACATCGAGTACCTACCCAAGGGTAAGGAGCGCTACCACTGGTTCCGCGCCCGCCTCGAACGCGGTGTCCTGCACGTGCCCGACCGCCCGCTCGATCCCGCCCAGGCGGGCGGGATGCCCGGTGCCGAGGGCCGCGTTTCTGCCGAGGGGGCGGCCTGACGTGCTGCTGCATAGCCTCGTCCAGCACGCCGACGGCCGCGAGGACGCGGTCCCCGACTACTACCAGCGCCGGCCGGTCATGTGGCAGATCGACCTGTCCAGCAGCGGCGACAGCGAGCCGCTGATCATCGATCTGCGCCCCGACAAAGGGAAAGATCCACGGCAGGTCACCGCCCCCTACACCGGCCGCTCCGGTACCACCCCGCCGCCGTTCCTGCTCACCGACAGCGCACTGTACGTCCTAGCCCATCCCGGGCTGGTCAAGCAGCCCGACGGAGAGAAGGCTCCGTCGACCAGCCCGAAGGACATCACCAAGGCCCGGCAGCGGCACGCCGCCTACCGCGCCATGGTGACCTCCTGGTGCGACGAACACCCCGACCTTCCCCAGGCCCGCACACTGGCCGCGTGGCTGGACAGCTACACGCCGGGCCGCTGGCCGGAGGCGATGGACCAGGCGCACCTCGTGGCCATCAGCGTGGACGGCGCATGGATCCACGACCTGCCGCAAGCACAAGACTGGTGGGCCCAGAAGGTCAAGATCTCCAAGAGCGGGAAGCCGGGCAAGAGCCAGGAAGGCATCTGCCTCGTCTGCGGCGAGACGGGATCCTTGCTGTCGACGCTCCCGGTGCCCGTCAAGGGCCTGCCCAACTCCGGGATGAACACGCAGCTGATCTGCCTCAACCAGCCCGCCCACTACCGGGCCGGCGTCAAGCAGCTCGGCGCCACCCCCGTCTGCGTGACGTGCGGAACCAAGGCCACCACCGCCCTGAACACCCTGTTGGCCGACCCCGAACACCGCACGTTCGCCGGCGACTCGGCCATCGTGTGGTGGACCCGCAACCCCGCCACCGAAACCGACATGTGGACCCTCGACAACCCCGACCCCACGGAGGTCGCCCAACTCATCGACGGGCTCAGCCACCCGCACAAGGGACGCGATGCGCGGGCCGCCCTCGACGAGGACGCCTTCCACGCCGTCACCCTGCGGGTGAACACCAACCGGGTCATCGTCGCCGACTGGATCAACATCCCCGTCCCCGACCTCAAACAGCGGCTCGGAAGCTGGTTCGCCGACCAACAGACCTGGGACGGCTGGACCGACACCCACCTCTACTGGTCGGTATGGCGCCTCGCCCTGGCTGCCGCCCGCTGGGACAAGCGGAAAAACAAGTACATCGACACCACCGTCCCCGCACATCTACAAGCCGACCTGGCCAAAGCCGCACTCCACGGCACCCCACCGCCGGCCCACCTCCTGCCGGTCCTCATGCAGCGCATCCGCGCCGACCACCACATCGACCGACCTCGCATCGCGCTACTGCGCCTCGCCATGACCCGAACAACCACCCGCCACAAGGAGCTGTGCATGCCCCAGCTGAACACCACATCGACCGAGCCCGGATACGTCTGCGGCCGGATCATGGCCATGCTCGAAGCAATCCAGCGCAAGGCCATGCCCAAGGTCAACACCACCATCACCGACAAGTACCTCACCACCGCGGTCGTCTCGCCCCGAGCCGCCCTCACCCGGCTCCGCATCGGCGCACGCCCCCACCTGCGCACCATCGCCCGCACGAGCGAACCCGCCGCCAAGGCCATGGAAAACCGCATGCGGGACGCCTTCGACCTGCTCGACACTCTCCCCGCCCACCTCAACGCCGAGCAGCAGGCCCTGTTCATCCTCGGCTACGAACACCAGCGCGCCCACTCCGCACGGGCCGCCGCCGAAGCCATCAAGGCCCGGGAACTCGGCAAGGAACTCTCCGGCGAGCAGGCAGCCGACGCCCTCCCCGAAGCCACCGAGGAATCCAGCAGCACGGACAGCACCCTCGGCTAAGCCCCAACAGCCCACAACCACATCCATCCAACCCGGAAAGGACACCAGTACAGCTATGACCGCCGCACACCTGGACCCCACCCGCAAGCACGACTACGTCTTCCTCATCGACGTCAAGGACGGCAACCCCAACGGCGACCCCGACGCCGGCGGCATGCCCCGCATCGACCCCATCACCAGCCAAGGCTTCATCACCGACGTCGCCCTCAAGCGAAAGATCCGCAACGCCATCACCCTCGCCCACCAGGGCCAGCCCGGCTTCGAGATGTACGTCGAGGAGGGCGTCGCCCTCAACCCGCAGATCCAGCGCGCCTACCACGAAGGCGGCGCCAAGGAAGGCGAAACCGCCACCGCCCAGCAGTGGATGATCCGCAACTTCTACGACGTTCGGCTTTTCGGCGCCGTCATGTCCGTCGGCGACCAGAAGAAGCACGCCGGCAAGGCCCGCGGCCCCATGCAGCTCACCTTCTCCCGCTCCATCGACCCCGTCACCCCGCTCGAGGCTGGCATCACCCGCGTCGCCCCCAACAAGCCCGAAGACATCGCCAACGGCAAGGTCACCGAGATGGGCAACAAGCACTACGTGCCCTACGGCCTCTATCGCGGCCACGGCTTCTACTCCGGAGCCCTCGGCGCAAAGGCCGGCGTCACCTCTGAAGACCTGGCCGCCTACTGGCAGGCCATCACCATGATGTTCGACCACGACCGCGCCGCTTCCCGCGGCGAGATGGCCCTCCGCGGCCTGTACGTCTTCTCCCACGACGACGCGTACGGGCGAGTCCCCGCCCACAAGCTGTTCGACCGGATCCGCGTCAAGCCGCTGGGCCACAGCGAGGCACGATCCTGGGACGAATACGCCGACC
Organism: Streptomyces sp. NBC_01092; assembly: GCF_045039535.1. Classification (NCBI taxonomy): domain Bacteria; kingdom Bacillati; phylum Actinomycetota; class Actinomycetes; order Kitasatosporales; family Streptomycetaceae; genus Streptomyces; species Streptomyces sp. NBC_01092. The sequence goes on from NZ_CP108659.1 coordinate 8,589,073, forward strand.
GGATCACCATCGACCAGGACGGAATGCCCGAGGGCGTAACCCTCACCAGCCTCACCGACTGATGCTGATCCAGAATCACAACATCGGCTGACGCACCCCACCGCCGCGAATAGCAGCTAAGCGCAACTCCTGAGAGTTTCGACGGAATTTGGGTAGCCGCGTTGTAGTGGTCGCTCCGCCGGGCGACCGAGAATCGCAACCACTCCGGCCGGTTGTGCGGCGAGGGAGGGACTGTAAGACGTTCGGTGTAACTCCCGATCATGGAAGATGCATCGATGACCAGTGAGAACGTGAGCGATCCCAAGTCTGTCGAGTCGGCAGAGGTGGTGTCGGCGAAGGCCGTGGACGACCAGTTGATCGACGAACTGGTGCACCGGGCCCAGGCCGAGGGTCTGCAGCTGACCGGCGAGGGCGGGCTACTCCAGCAGCTGACCAAGCGGCTGCTGGAGTCCGCCCTGGAGGGCGAGATCACCGACCACCTCGGCTATGACAAGCATGATGCGGCCGGCAAGAACGGCGGCAACTCCCGCAACGGCAAACGCTCCAAGACCGTGCTGACCGACGTGGGCCCGGTGGAGATAACCGTGCCCCGCGACCGCGAGGGCTCCTTCGAACCGAAGATCGTCAAGAAGCGACAGAAGCGCCTGACCGGCGTCGACGAGATGGTCATCTCGCTGGCCGCGAAGGGCCTGACCACCGGCGAGGTCCAGGCCCACCTCGCGGAGGTCTATGGCGCCGACGTTTCCCGCCAGACCATCTCCACCATCACCGACAAGGTCCTCGAGGGCATGGCCGAATGGCAGAGCCGCCCCCTCGACCCGGTCTATCCGGTCGTCTTCATCGACGCCATCCACGTGAAGATCCGCGACGGCGCGGTCGCCAACCGGCCCGTCTATGTCGCCCTGGCCGTCACTACTGAGGGTCGGCGCGAAATCCTGGGGCTGTGGGCCGGCGACGGCGGCGAGGGCGCCAAGCACTGGCTGCACATCCTCACCGAGATCAAGAACCGCGGCGTCAGCGACGTCCTCATGCTGGTCTGCGACGGGCTCAAGGGCCTGCCCGAGGCGGTCGAGACCGTCTGGCCGCGGACGATCGTGCAGACCTGCGTGGTGCACCTGCTGCGGAACTCCTTCCGCTATGCCGCCCGCCAGGACTGGGACAAAATCGCCAAGCTCCTCAAGCCCGTCTACACCGCTCCCACCGAAGAGGCCGCCTTGGACCGGTTCGCCGAGTTCGCCGACGCCTGGGGCCGCAAGTATCCGGCGATCGTGAAACTGTGGGAGAACGCCTGGGAAGAGTTCACCCCGTTCCTGCGGTTCGACACCGAAATCCGCCGCATCGTCTGCACGACCAACGCGATCGAGTCGGTGAACGCCCGCATCCGCCGAGCCGTCAAGGCCCGCGGACACTTCCCCAACGAGCAAGCCGCCCTGAAATGTGTCTACATGGCGATCATGTCCCTCGACCCCACGGGCAAGGGACAGGCCCGCTGGACCATGCGCTGGAAGACCGCACTGAACGCCTTCGACATCACCTTCGACGGCCGCCTCTCCGCAGCCCGTCAGTAACCTCAACTAACCCAGTTACACCACTCGTTTGACAGTCCCGCGAGGGACCGTATCCGCGTGGCGGTCGTCCTCCGGGCGGTCGAGGATCGCAATCGGATGTTCGAGCCGCACGAAATCGGCCGGGCAATGGTGGCGGTCGCCCTTCAGGACGGCCGGGGATCACGACTGCACGGTTGTGTGGGACATGTGCTGGTGGTTGACCTGCGGCGGTCGCCGTGCGGGGCGGCCGAGGATCGCAACGTCGAACACTCCTACTAGCTGGTCGGCGAGCGCCAGGTGGCGGTCGTCCTGTGGGGTGGCCGAGGATCGCAACTTCGAGGGCGCGCTGCTGGTTCACGCGCACAAGCAGGTGGCGGTTGCCCTCCGGGGTGACGGAGGATCGCAACAACTCGGTGACCGACTAAGTCCAGAAGGACAACGTGTTGCGGTTGCCCTCCCCGGTTGCCGAGGGTCGCAACAGCTCGTCGCTCGGCGCCTCGGCCCGGGTCTCGCGGGCGCGGCGGTCGTCCTCCGGCGAATGCGGATCGTAACGGCTTGAACTGCCCAAGCCCGGTCCCGAGCACGAGCCGTGGCAGTTGTCCTCCGGAGGGCGGCTGCGGATCGCAACACCGACCTCTACAAGGAACGGATCGACCCGCGAAAGGTGGCGGTTGCCCTTGGGGCGACTGAGGATCGCAACCACGGGATGGGCACACCGTGCTGCTTGGCCGTCGGCACATGGCAGTCGCTCTCCTGGGCGACTGCGGTCCCCTACGCGGCGACTGAGGGTCGCAATGTCGAGAACTTCGCCCACGAACCGCCGCGCCCCGGGGAGTGGCGGTAGTTGTCCTTCGAGGTGGCCGAGGATCGCAACGTGTCATCCTCGGGACATGACGAACAACGACACCGCTGGCGGTCGTCCTTCGGGGCGACCGAGGATCGCAATTTCGGTCCCGAAGTCCTGCCCTTGTGGCGCTGGAAGGTGGCGGTCGCTTTCCTGGGCGGCAGAGGATCGCAACGTCGTTGACGACAACACGCCGACTCATACCCGAAGATAGTGACGGTCGCCCTCTGCGGCGCCCGAGGATCGCAACCAGTACGGGATCGCTCCCGTGAGGTCGAGGGCGGGCGGTCGCCTTCCGGGGCGATCGAAGATCGCAACATGGCCGCGATCCCGCGTGGACCGAGCCGACGTGGCGGTCGTCTTCAGGGCCAAGGTCGCAACCTCGGACTCCATCGACCGATCTCATTCCTCGACGGCATGGCGGTCCCCTTGGGGACGACCGAGGATCGAAACCACTTCGGCCAGATGGCGCTGAAGACGGGCACGTTGTGGCGGTCGTCCTCCGGGACTACCGAGGATCGCAACATCTGGGTCGAGAAGCGGAACTTGCCGACCTCGACGGTGGTGGTCGCCCTCGGGGGCGACCGAAGATCGCAACGCCTCCAACCGGTCAACCAGCATCAGCGGCCGGCCAGGTGGTGGTCGCCCTCCGGGGCGACCGGGGATTGCAACACCAGCGTCGAAGGCTTCGGTTGGGCCTGGTGCTCATGTGGCGGTCGCCCTGCGGGGCGACTGAGGATCGCATCGAGGCGCAGCTCGGCGAGCTCGACCTCGACAACCCGGGTGGCGGTCGCCCTGCGGGGTGACCGAGGATCGCAACTGCGACTCCGCGGGCGCAATCCCGGTCACAGCGCGGGTGGCGGTCGTCTTCCGAGGCGACCGAGGATCGGAACACCTTCACGTTCACCGACAACGCGACATCGGCGTACGGTGGCGGTCGTTCTCCGGAGCGACCGAGGGTTGCAATATCGCTTTCAGGTCTTGGTTGGCGGAAGCCAGAGCCGTGGCGGTTGTCCTTCGGGGTGGCCGAGGATCGCGACACCATCACCTGGTCCGGACAGACCACCGCCTCCATCGTGGCGTTCGTCCTCGGGGGGCGACCGAGGATCGCAACTCAATCGCAGCGATGTGAGAGCGTGACATGATCGCAGGTGGCGGTTGCCCTCCGGGGTGACCGAGGTTCGCAACTGGGACCTGTTCACGAGCTTGGCCAGCATCCGGGTCGGTGGCGGTCGCCCTCCCCGACGACTGAGGATCGCAACTCATTCAGCATCCACGCGGCGACGATCGTGTCCCGTGTGGCGGTCACCTTACGAGGCGACGGATGATCGCAACATGGGACGTGACTGCCGTGGGACTGACTTACGGTGGTGGCGATCGCCCTCCAGGGTGACCGAGGATCGCAACCTCGGCGCGGCCGGCCGGTATGCCTCCGGCGGTCGTGTGGTGGCGGTCGTCCTCGGGGACGACCGAGGATCGCAACGCCTCCTTCACTTCCGCCGGGGTCTGGTCGCTCGCGGTGGCGGTCGTCCTCTGGGGCAACTTCGGATAGCAGCCGAGGGGTGCCGGGGACAGGCTTGTCCTCCATTGGGGTGGCGGTCGTCCTTCCGGGCGATCGAGGATCGCAACTATGTCGTCAAACGACCGGCGGCGGACGCGGCCTTGTGGCGGTCGCCTTCCGGGGCGGCCGAGCACCTTGAAAACTGGATAGCGAATCTGAGTGGCAGTCGGGTGGCGGTTGCCCTCTGGGGCGACCGAGGATCGCAACTCCGCGTACCAGGGGCGCAGGCTGATCTGCGCGACCGATGGCGGTCGCCCTCCGGGGCGGCCGAGGATCGCAACCACCTCCACCAGGTGGTCCGCTCGGCGATCCGCAGTGGCGGTCGCTCTCTGGGGCGGCCGAGGATCGTAACTGCTCGTTCTGTCGAGACAGAGTCTTCCAGCTATGGCGTGGCGGTCGCCCTCCCGGGCGACCGCGGATCGCAACATGTAGTACTCGCCCTGCTCACCAGCCAGCGCTGGGTGACGATCGCCCTACGGGGCGATCGAGCATCGCAACTTGTACGTCGTGAAGGCGCTGCCCGCGTACCGATGGTGGCGGTCGCTCTTCGGGGCGGCAGAGGATCGCAACGACTACCCGCACTGGCTGGGCAAAGCCGTCCACGAGTGGCGGTCGTCCTTCGCGGCGGCAGAGGATCGCAACTGCAGGCCGAGGCTGGCGATGCGGGCCTGCTCGTAGCGGCGGTTGTCCTCCGGGATGACCGAGGATCGCAACTCCCAGATCATGTCGCGCTGGAACTCCAGCATGGCGTGCCGGTCGCTCTCTGGCGCGACTAAGGATCGCAACGCCATGGACTCGCGCGGCGCCAACGCCCGCACCGACGTGGCGGTTGCCCTCCGGGGAGACCGAGGATCGCAACACGATGCCCGCGAACGACGCCGTGGCCGGCGCCATCGTGGCGGTCGCTCTCTGGGGCGGCCGAGGATCGCAATTCCAGGCTCTGCTCCACCTGTCCGTGCAGGTTGCGGGTGGCGGTCGCCCTCTGGGCGTCCGAGGATCGCAACAGCGGCACCTCGTGGTCTTCGATGACCATGAGGTCCGGTGGCGGTCGTCCCTGGGGATGACAGAGGATCGCAACTCACCGCGGCTGGTGGCCGGTTGGGCGCCTGTTAGCGTGGTGGTCGTCCTTCGGGGGGACCGAGAATCGCAACAGCGTCGCCGCGAACGCCGTCTACAAGGTTCACGGCGTGGCGGTCCTCCTTCAGAGCGACCGAGGATCGCAGCCCCTCCATCAGCCGGTACGTGGCGTCCCGCATATGGTGGCGGTCGCTCTTCGGGGCGACGGTGGATCGCAACGAGGTTTGGACGAACGATCAGCGGGCTGCCATCGCGGGTGGCGTTCGTCCGCCGCGGCGACCAAGGATTGCAACTTCAGGTACAGGGTGGCGGTGGTCTTGTAGACGTCGAGTGGCGGTCGTCCTCTGGGGTGGCCGAGGGTCGCAACCCCGCGGACGCCGGGCGGTACTACGCCGTCACCCCAGCGGCAGTCGCCCCCCGGGGTGACCGAGGATCGCAACATCGGTGACGTGCCGGTCCACTGGGCCGGGCCCCTGTGGCAGTCGCTCTCTTGGGCGACCGAGGATTGCAACTACAAGAACGTCTCCCACGTCGACCTGCACGCCAACGAATTGCGGTCGACCTTATGGGCGGCCGAGGATCGCAACAGCACGGTCATTCCGCGTACCGAGCGCTTCGCTGACGTGGCGGTCGCCCCCCCGGGTGACCCAGGATCGCAACCCCGGCCTGATGGGCGAGGAGCGGAAGGCGGGCGAGCGGCGCTCGTCCTCCGGTGCGACCGAGGATCGCAACACCCCGGTCTGGGAACGCAAGGACGTTAAGGTCCTCGTGGCGGTCGCCTTCCGGGGTGACCGGGGATCGCAACGGCTTGTACCTGATCGGCGACTGGCAGGTCATGCGGGGTGGTGGCCTGGGGACGGCCCAGGATCGCAACCCCGGCCTGATGGGCGAGGAGCGGAAGGCGGGCGAGCGGCGGTCGTCCTCCGGGGCCACCAAGAATCGCAATGCGGAGATGGACGCGTACAAGCCCGAGGCCAAGCTGGTGGCGGCCTCTCACCGCGGCGGGGGAGGATCGCAACGTCTCACCAGGCCGGCAGCACCGCCGGCACCCGTAGTGGCGGTCGTCCTGCGGGGCGTCCGAGGATCGCAACGTGATGGTCAGGCCGATGACGTGGCGGGTGCAGGCGAGTGGCGGTCCGGGACGACTGAGGATCGCAGCCTTTTCCGCCTCGGGGAAGGCGACCGGCAGCGGCAAAGGTGGCGGTCGCCCTCCGAGGCTACCGAGGATTGCAACGGCGAGATCGGCGAGAGCATGGATCGCAGCATGTACGGTGGCGGTCGGCCTTCGGAGTGGCCGAGGATCGCAACAGCGGGATGACGTCCGCGATGTCCGCGAGGCCCTAGGTGGCGGTCGCCCCTCGGGGCAATCGAGGATCGCAACGCCTCGTGCATGATCAAGTCAGGCAGTGACTAACAGTGGCGGTCTCCCTCCGGAGCGACCGAGGATTGCAACGACGGATCGAGCGGGCTGCTCTGCACCAACGTTGGGGTGGCGGCCACCTTCAGGGGGTGACCGAGGACCGCAACTTCGTCCGCAGCCCGATGCGGCATGGAGTGAGCTCATTTGGCGGTCGCTCGCAGGGGCGACCGAGGATCGCAACAACGACCGGCCGTACATCCGCGCCGAGATCGAGACGTGGCGGTCGCCCAGCGAGGCGACCGAGGTTCGCAGCGTCAACTACATCTGGCCGGCGAACGGCGACCCGAAGGTGTCGGTTGCCCTCCGGGGCGACCGGGGATCGCAACGTCAACGCCGACGGCGGCATGAACTGGGGACACGGCGGTGGTGGTCGCCCTCCGGGGCGACCGAGGATCGCAACTGGGACTTTTGGGGACCGCCTACGCGCGCCCCCGCGGTGGCGGTCGCCCTTCGGGGCGACCGAGGATTGCAACAACCGTGAGGGCACCACCAACATCTGCTACCTGCCGGTGGCGGTCGTCCTCAGGGGCGGCTGAGGATCGCAATCACACGTCCTAGCACTCCGGTTCATGCACCAGCGGGGGGGCGGCTGTTCTCCGGGGCGGCCGTGGATCGCAACATCCGGTACAGCAGCTCGGTCGTGCCGAGCTGGGTGGTGGCGGTCGCCCTCCGGGCGAACCGAGGACCGCAACTGCTCCACGAAGTCGTCGTAGTGGTCGGCGATGTCATAGCGGTCGTCATGGGGGACGACCGAGGATCGCACTTCCGAGGACTTCGGGGTCGGGCTCGCGCCGCTCAACGTGTGGCGGTCGCCTTCCGGGGCGACCGAGAATCGCAACGCCGATTTCCCGGTGGTGTTCATTCCGGCGAAGCGAGGTTGCGGTCGCCCTCCGGAGTGACCGAGGTTCGCAACTGGATGGGGCAGCCGATCCTTGTGGGCCGCCATTCGGAGTGGCGGTCGTCCTCCGGGGCGTCCAAGGATCGCAACGAAACGGACGTCAGATCGGAAAGAGCCTGGGAACCCAAGTGTCGGTCGCCCTCCGGGCGACCGAGAATCGCAACAGGTTGAGCTTGCCGCCGGTCATGTCCAGACCCAGGTGGCGGTCGCCCCGCGGGGCGACCGAGGATCGCATCGGGTGCCTCCGAGGCGCGGGAGGACGGCATGAGGGTGGCGGTCGCTCTCTAGAGCGACCGAGGATCGCAACCACATCACCGGCGCCTGGGGCGACTGGCCGGGCTCCGGTGGCGGTCGCTTTTCAGGGCGACCGAGGATCGCAACGACCTTAATACTGCCGTGCCCGCACGAGGACGAGTGCCTGTGGCGGTTGTCCGCCGGGGCGACCGAGAATCGCAATAGCATCGCGACGACCCGGCCCATCCAGGCCCGGCCCGTGGCGGTTGCCCTCCGGGGTGACCGAGGATCGCAACCCCGTTACACCGAAGGTCTTGGCGGAGGGGCTGATGTGCCGGTCGCCCTCGGGCGCGACCGAGGATCGCAACACCGCCGACGGGCTCGGCATGACCGGCACGCCCAAGGTGGCGGTCGCCCTTCGGGGTGACCGAGGATCGCAACACCGCCATGGGTATGGCCATGATCGACATGGTGGAAGTGGCGGTCGCCCGGCGGGGCGGTCGAGGATCGCAACTGCTCATCGAGCGAGACACGCCCGTAGCTCACGCAGCGGCGGTCGTCCTCCGGAGCGACCGAGGATCGCAACACCGAAGAGGGCTGGATGGTGTGCAAGCCCTGCCCAGTGGCGGTCGCCCCAGAGGGCGACCGAGGATCGCAATGGGTTCGCGCGCGGCGTGCCGGACGCGCTCGTGGTCGTGGCGGTCGCTCTCCGGGGCGATCGAGGATCGCAACAACGCGTAGGACCAGGAGGTGGAGGAGGACGACGAGTGCGGCGGTTGCTCTCCGGGGCGACCGAGGTTCGCAACGTTGAGAACTTGGCGCGCGAACCAGTGCGCCCTGGGGTGGCGGTCGCCCTCGGAGTGACCGAGGATCGCAACGAGTGGTGTTGGGCGGGATGTCATCTCCTCCTCACAAGGAGGCGGTCGTTCTCCGGCGGTGGTGGCGTCGTGGGGCGGTTGCCCTCTGTCGACAGCCCTCCGGGGTGACCGAGGATCGCAACGTCAAGCACTTCATCCGGCCGGAGCAGGTAGCCGAGGCGTGGCGGTCGTCCTCCGGGGCGATTGAGGATCGCAACGGCACGGCGTAGGTGATACCCCAGGTGCCGAGGACGGGTGGCGGTCGTCCTTCGGGGTGATCGAGGATCGCAACATGTACCGCAGGGCAACGATCGGCAGACCCAGGCAGAGCGGCAGTCGCCCCCTTCGGGATGACCGAGGATCGCAACACCGAGGACGGCGAGTACATCCGCACCGAGTACCGGGTGGCGGTCGCCCTGCAAGGCGTCTGAGGGTCGCAACGGCTCCAACCGGTCCACCAGCATCAGCAGCCGGCTAGAGTGGCGGTCGTCCTCCGGGACGACCGAGGATCGCAACCTCCGTGGATGGCGGGCGGTACTGGTCGCGGGGTGGCAGTCGCCCTCCGGGGCGACCGGGAATCGCAACGGGATGCTCGGCAGGATCGGCGACCTCATGGGTGACCGGGGGGGGGGGATTCCCGGTGCGGCCGAGGATCGCAACCTCAAGGGCTACGTGTACACCTCCCCGGACGGCCAGGTGGCGGTCGCCCTACGGGGTGGCAGAGGATCGCAACGACACCGGGCTGCGGGACGCCTGGCGCAACCGCGTGGTGGCGGTTGCCCTACGGGGGCGACCGAGGGTCGCAACGAATGGACGATCACCGCCTACCCGGATTCTGCGAACGTGCCGGTCGCCCTTCGGGGTGACCGAGGATCGCAACGACCCGGACAACCCTCGTTACCGGTGCACCCAGACCGTGGCGGTCGCTCTCCGCAGCGACCGAGGATCGCAACGACAATTCTGAAGTCCACACGATCTTCGGCCTGGTCGTGGCGGTCGTCCTCCGGGACGACCGAGGATCGCAACTTCCGTACCGATCCGCCGCACAACTGGAGCCAGCCCGGTGGCGGTCGCCCTCCCGGGGCCGGCCGAGGATCGCAACCTGTACCAGGCCGGACCATACGGTCATGCTGACGGCGAGTGGGGGTCGCCCTCCGGGGTGACCGAGGGTCGCAACTTTGTGTCCCACCCTCTGCAGGAGGGGTGAAGCCTGGGTGGCGGTCACTCTCCGGGCGACCGAGGATCGCAGCAACTTTGACACTGGCCGAGCCCAACACGGCATCACGTGGCGGTCGCCCGCACACGGCGACCGGGGATCGCAACGACTATTGCGTAGGGGCAGGGTGGTTGTGGCCGGTACTTGCGGTTCCCCTCCGGGGTGACCGAGGATTCCAACACGCAGCTGCTCGACGAGGCCGCTGTCGGCGATACGTGGCGGTTACCTTCTGGGGTGACCGAGGATCCCAATGGCGGGTGCGTGGGGGCGATGACCAACCCAGTGTCGTGGCGTTCGCCCTCCGGGGTGACCGAGGATCGCAATTTGAACTCGCGTTCCACGACGTTGCCCATGGCCTTGTGGCGGTCGCCTTCCGGGGCGACTGAGGATCGCAACGTGTAGTACCAGTCGCCTTTGCCGCAGTAGACCCGCGTGGCGGTTACCCTCCGGGGCGACCGAGGATCGCAACGATGTGTGGTGCGCCCCGTACCGGGACACCCACTTCAAGTGGCGGTCGCTCTCTGGGCGACCGACGATCGCAACCGGGTGTGCGGGACCGGCCGCAGCATCATCGCCGTGGGATGGTCGCCCTCCGGGGCGACCGAGGATCGCAACGCGAAGATCGGTCTTGCTCGGGCCGGGGAGAGCGGCGGTCGCCCTCCGGGGCGACGGAGGATCGCAACTGCTCCACGAACTCGTCGTAGTGGTCGGCGATGTCGTAGCGGTCGCCCTCGGGGACGGCCGAGGATCACAACGAAAATCCGGACGTCTCCAAGGGCGATCCCAGGGTGGCCGTCGTCCTCTGGGCCGACCGAGGATCGCAACGAGCCGCACTACCGCGAGCACTAGGACGCCGAGGGCGGTGACGGTCGCCTCCTGGAGTGACCGAGGATCGCAACCGAGGGGTGCCGGGGACTGGCTTTTCTTCTATAGGGTGGCGGTCGTCCTTGCGGGCGACCGAGGATCGCAACATACAGGCGGCTCGGGCCGCGCAGCACCGCGCCGCCTGGCGGTTGCCCTCAGGGCGACCGAGGATCGCAACCACTTCGGGCAGATGGCGGTCAAGGCGGGTACGTACCTGGCGGTCGCCCTCTGGGGCGACCGAGGATCGCAACAAGGCGTCGCGTGACTACGAGGACCAGGCTGTGCAGCTGGCGATCGCCCTCAGGGCTGACCGAGGATCGCAACCGGCGAAGGCCGTGGTAGGAACGGTGATCGGCCGGAGTGGCGGTCGCTCTACGGTTGACCGGGGATCGCAACAAATGGATGGGCGGCGGGACCGCGGCCGTCTCGCTGGGTGGCGGTCGCTCTCCGAAGCGACCGAGGATCGCAACTACAACAACGCCGGAACGAACTGCTACGTGCCGTGGTGGCGGTCGCCCTCCGGGGCAACCGAGGATCGCAACCTGTTCGGCCACGGCCTGTTGGGTTTCGAGCCGGGCGTGGCGGTCGTCCTTCGGGGCGACCGAGGATCACAACGACATGGAGACAAGCGGTTTGGACTGGTGGGCTCAAGGTGGCGGTCTCTCCAGGCGCGGCCGAGGATCAACAAGGCCCCTCCGCTCAGCACCGCGCAGAAGTCCGACGTGGCGGTCGTCTTGCGGGGCGGCCGAGGATCGCAATTACGAACAGGTCCACATTCGCTACAACGGCTCCGAGGTGATGGCCTGCCCCGGGGCGATCGAGGATTGCAACGACTGGACCGAGCCCCCAGGCCCGGCGCATTCGGAGTGGCGGTCGCCCATCGGGGTGACCGAGGATCGCAACACCCACAACCTCGGCCTTGTCCCAGTCGTCGACTGCCAGCGGTCGTCCTTCGGGGCTGCCGAGGATCGCGACACCAGGGTCTACGGGATCTAGGACGCCAAGATCTCGTGGCGGTCGTTCTGCGGACGACCGAGGATCGAAACGCCGAGCGCCAAGAGCTGCCGCCGGCGGTCGGCGGGTGTGGCGGTCGCTCTCTGGGGCGACCGAGGATCGCAACAAGCGTGGGAACTGACGGGCTGGCTTGGACTCCCCCCAATCAGGCTTCGCAGGAGCTGTCGCCCGTTACCTATCCGGCGGGCCATATCGGGCAGCATCAGTTTGATTAGCGGCCATGAGCTGGAGAAGGCCGCGTCAGAGAAACCCCTCCGCGGCCGGATCCAATCGGGTGCCGACTTCAGGCTCGTACTTCACTGAACTGGCGTTAGCGGCCGCGTTCCCTCTGCAAGAGCCAGTGTCGCCGATTGAGGGGATGGAGATTGCTAGTCGCCAGGCGGATTCGGTGCCGAGTTCGTTCCGGTTGGTTGCCTCCTGCGCGAGGCGTTGTCCTTTGGTCAGCAGCGCGTGCACTGCCTGCCGAAGTTCTCCGGGAAGCCATGCCGTCAGGTTGTGGGCCCGGTCGCTGGCGATGATGTCGCCGGTGGTGGGTTCGTGGGCGAGTAGCAGGCGGTACAGCCCCGTTGCCGGTTCGATAGGTGGCAGCCCGTGCTGGAGGCCGTTGATTGAGGCTCTGGCCGGGATAGCGATGCCTTGGGCGTCGAGGTCGCCGTAATAGACGATGCGGTGGATGCCGTCGAGTTCGGCGATATTTTCGACGGATGCCTCGAAGGCCCTTCCGGAGCCGAAGGCGATGTATCCGATGCGGCCGGGGGCGGGCTGGAGCAGGTCGCGCAGGGTGGCGTAGGTGTCGCTGTTTTCCACCACGAGCAGGGTGTCGCCGTCACCGAGCCGGCGGTAGGCCAACGGCGGCGGTTCACGGTAGGCGGCGAGTTGTTCGAGGGTCAACCTCCCGGGGGCGAAGAGCGCACCGGTGATCAGCGTGTCGAGGCGCTTTTCGTGGCGGAAGATGTCGTACGAGCGCTCGCGTAGAGGGAGTGGAGCTCGTCGGTCGGGGCGGTTGTGGGTGTCTCGGAACCAGCGGTTGCAGGCGAGGAGGTCCTCAGTCTGTGATGCGGTCAGCCGGGCACGGTAGGCCCAGTCGAGTTCCGGTCTCCACGAGACATGCCTGCGTGGAGTGGCGGATTTCGCGGGCGTGGCCGTGGGCAGTCGGACCTGCTCGGGAAGGGCTGGGCGGCCGGCATCCCAATTCGTACGGGCGGTGGGGAGGTTGATGATGCCGTGTTCGGCGATTTCGTACAGCAAGGTGGCGAGCGTGCTGCGTGCGTGCTCGCCGCTGGCAGGGCCCGGCAGAGCCTCTCGGAATGCCTCCATGAGGGTGGCCCGGCCGACGGTGACGCGTTCGGCGCGGGCCTGGACCGCGGCGCTGAGTTGTGCTGCCGCTGGGGAGAGCAGCACGCGGACCTGATCGGCGGGTGAGGTCATCGGGCTTCGTCCTGTTTCCTGTAGAGCCGGGCTGAGGTGAGGTAGCCGGCGGGTTCGGGTGCGTCTTGGTCGGGGGCGATGCGGGGCGCGGGGATGAGGGCGTTACGTACCTGGTCTTCAAGTCGGATGAGAGAGAGGCCGCTTCGGGCCTCGGCATCGTTGCGGAGCTGGATGCGCATGGGGAAGCGTGAGGTGACGTCCTCGTCGCTCAGTCCGGTGGTGTAGATCAGCTGGATCCCGAGGGCGGCGGCCATCTCCATCTGGATGTCGACGAGGTATCCGGCATTGGCTCGGCCGATGGGGTTGTCGAGCAGGAGCAGTCCGCCGTTGCGTGTGCGGCTGCGCGGTCCCGGAGAGGTGCGCAGGGCGGCGAGAGCGCAGTACAGGAGGATGGCCCCGGTCAGTTCTTGGCCCCCGGAGAAGACCCGGCTCATTTCTTCCACCGGGACGCGGTCCACGCGTTGGGCGGCGTTGGGCTTCATGACCTCGGCGCTGAATCCGCGGGGGACGGCGGCTTTGAGGCAGCGCATGACGACATCGGTGCCCTTGAGCTTGCGGGTACGCAGATTGCCGGCCAGGTCATCGACGGTTTCGTGCATCTGGGCGGCGAGAGCGGCAAGGTCCGGCCTCTTGTAGCGAATGGTGAGGAACTTCTGCCCGGACCAGGGGGTGTCCCCGTCGGGGAAGGCGGAAAAGCGGCTGGCCTGGTCCAGGCGTTGCAGGAGGTCGGTGACGTGGCCGCCGAGTTGCGAGGCGAGGGCCTCGCGGGCTTTGGCCATGCCTTCCAGGTCGGAGTTCAGGGCTGCGATGCGAGAACTGAGGGCGGCGGTCCAGGTGGCGGCCATGGCGGGGATGTGGCGGCTGTCCAGGGCGGAGATCTGGGTCCGCAGCGGGATGTCGAGTCGTTCGAAGCGGACATCGGCAGGTACTTCTTTGAGCCGGCCGACTCCGCCTTCCAGCTTCCGCTCGGTTTGGAGGGCTTTCTCACGGGAGCTGCTGTACTCGGCTGTCACCCGGCGTGCGGTGCGCTCGGCTGCCTCCGCACTACCGTCGTAAGGGGCCTGGTCTGAAGGAATCACCAAGCCGCGGACAGCGGACTCCAGCAGCGGCAGGACACGATCGAATGCCGCCAACTCCCGACTGGAATCGGTCTGAGCGCGGCGGGCCGCGTTGAACGCCTCGGCGGCAACGCGTTCATCTTCCTGAGCCGTGTTGTGCTCGCCCGTGGCCAGGGCCAGCAGGCTGCGGGCCTCGGCGAGGGTGGCCGGTGTCCACGCGGTGGCGTCCTCCTCGCTCAGCGGGGCAGCCGGGGAGAGGCGTGTGGCACGTTCTTTGAGGCGGCTCGCCTGGTCCCGTAGCCCTTGAAGGGTTTCGTCGCAGGTGCGCACACGGGTTCCGAAGGCGCGCAGAATGGCATCGCGCTGTACCTCGTTGCCGGCCCGCGCATCGTGGCTGTACTGCATGGCCAGGCCCTGTACGTGGCCAGGGACCCTATTCCATTCCTCCTGACTATGGAGCAGGGCCTTCTGCGCCGCGTCGGCCCGCTGCTGCTGGTCCTCGCCGACCTCGACGCCCTTCAGCTCGTCCTGCGCCTGGCGATAGCGATGCTGGAGAACGGGAAGCGGCTCCAGAGCGGCATCGAGCGAGTCCTGGGCCTGTTGTGCTTGAGAGGTGGCGGTGATCGCGTCCCGTGCCCGCGCGTAGCCGTGTGCTTCCTGCTCGGCCGCTTCGATCGCGCGGGCGTGACGCACGATCTCGTCCCCGGCCTGGCCGATCTGGCTGCCCAGGGATTCGAGTTCATCGGTGCGAGCAGCACTTTCGGTGGCAAGCACCGCGATCCGGGTCTGCGCCTGGGCGGCAGCAGACTCCTCCTGCGTCAGATGGGCCAGGCCGTCAGCGGTGCGCTGCGCGTATTGCGCCTCCTCTGTGAGGCGATCACATTCGCCCTCGGCGCCTTCCAGCGCCGCCGCATGCTCGCGGGCTGCTGTGCGGGCACCTTCCACTGCGGCCTCAGCCGCCTCCGCTTCGTGCTGCAGTTCGCCCAGCTGCTCAAGCCGGTTGGGCACGGGCAGGTCACCGCAGGCATCACGCCAGTTCGCGATCTGGCGGACCAGATCCCGTACTGCGGTGAGGCGTTGGCCGAGCGTGTCCAACTCGCCGGTGACGGCAGTGATGCGGGCGTCGACCGCGGCGCGCTCGGCCGCGGCGGCCTCCTCGTCGTGGAGAGCGGGAGAGGGCTCGACCACGAACCGGCCGTCCTCGGACGCCGCGTGAGAGCTCAGCATCCGTTCCCCGGTTCCCACCGTGACGGCGGCGGACGGCAAGGGCCGCAGGTGCTCCACGCGGCTCCTGGCGGCGTCCAAGCCGTCAGGCCCGCCCACGATGATCCCGCCGACCAGGTCCGGATGGGCGCTGATGACCTGCTGGCGCTGTGTGGTCGGGACGTTGTCGCGCATCCACTGCCAGCCGGGCACGGCGTGGATGCCGTGGTCCGACAACCTCCGACACAGGTCCCGGACTTCTTCGGCCGCAGGCAACAGACCCTCGCTCGTGTCGAGGAGGGCGAGCAGCTCCTGGTCGTGCTGCAGGTCCATGCGCTTGCGTGTCAGGGTGGCTTCGAGGCCGCCGGCGCGGCGCTCGGCGAATTGATGCAGGCCGACGGCATGGTCGTGGAGCCAGCGCAAAGCGTCCCCGGTGCGCAGCTCGCCGCTGTCAGTCTCCAGCAGTTCGGCACACAGCGGGTTGTCGCGAACGGCCTCGGCTCGAGTCCGAAGACGGCTGACCTCTTTGTCGGCAGCTGTCGCGGCGGTCCGCGCGGACCAGGCCAGTTTCTCCTTCGCCGCCAGGACGTTGTGGGCCTGGTCGCGCTGGGTGCGGATAGTGTCGCGGCTCTCCTTGGCCTCCCGGAGCAGCTGCTCGCTGTGGCGCGCGTGCCCCTGCATGCGAGCTGCGGCGTCGGCGGCACTCTCCTGCGGGGCGACGAGTTCCTTGTCCCGGGCAGCGCTCAGGCGTGTCGCGAAGGCGCGGGTCACCCCCTGCAGGGTGCGGGTTTCCTCCTTCGCGGCCCCCACCTCGGTGAGGAGCTCGTCGCTGCGGGTACGCCACTGTTCGATCCGGCGCTGCGTCTTGGCGGTGGCGTCCTCGTGGGCGCGGATCGCGTCCCGGACGTCTTTCTCGGCGCGGGTGTATCCCGCGCGCAGCGCTGCTGCCGCGACGTCGAGGGCTTGTACGTACGGTGCGGCGTTGCGCTCTGCCTCGGCGAGGGCCTGCTGGGCCCGGTTGTGGTTGTCCAGCGCCTGAGCGTGACGCAGTGCGATCGGCACGGTCTGCCACGCCGCGCTCTGGTCCTCGGCCTCCTGCTTGTCCTTGAGGGCTTCGTCCTGCTGCCGGGTGATCTCGTCCAGTTCGAGGGCATGCGAATGAGCCTGCACGTGCTGCAGGCGAGACTGGGTGAGTTCGCGGGCCCGCTTAACACCTTCGAATGTGCGGTGCGTGCTCTTGACGGTGGAGTTGTCTTCGACTGCCGCGGCAGTCAGCGAGGTATGGCGATTGCGAAGGGCCGCGGCGAGGCGGATCAGGTCCTTTTCAGCGGCGTCGGCCGCACCGGCATGCTCTTCCAGGGCGTGATGAAGGTCGGCGACGTCCTCGCACGCCTGCCGCATCTCGACCGCGAACTGCCGTTCCTTTTCCCATAGGGCGCGCGCGTCGTGCGCGGCGGCATAGCCCTGGAAGGCCGTGCCGAGTTCGGCGTACTGGTCATCGTCGGTGGCTTTGCGGAGCAGCCACTCGACGAAGGCATCGGCGCTGTTCGTGGTGAAGGCCGCGGCGGCGTCGCTCTCCTTGGCGTTCATCCTGCGCTGTACGTCGAAGAGATCGGGCTGCAACCCGAGACCGCGCTGATGCTTCTCCCACTTCTCCTGGCCCTCGACGATGCGCAGCTCCAGGGCTTCAACTCGCTTTTCCCAGTCGCGCAGTTCGGTGCAGTAGTCCTCGAACGGCACCCAGTGCCCGTCGCGGTGGAAGGGGAGCCGGTCGGCGTCCAGAGCTGCGGACGGGTGGAAGCTGTAGAAGCAGCGGTGCAGCTTGCCGTCGTGATCGAGGGCAAGGATCTGTGCGGTGACCAGCAGGCGTCCGGTGCGGGCGTCGGCCCATTCGAGGACAACGTGGGACGGCTGGGCCATGGAGACGACGAAATTGCGCAGTGTCTCCAGGTCGCTATGGCGGTACGGAATGGTGGTGCAGGTGATACCGGTCAGCAGCACGCCCTTGCCGCCGCCGTTTTGCAGCATGACCAGGCTGGCAGGTGCGGGGCGCTGGTTGACGTGGCCGGCGTCGGGGATCAGCGAGGCCGTTTCCACCTCGGCGCCGGCGCCGGAGAAGTCCAAGGGAACGTCCTCGTAGCGGGCATCTCGGGGCCCGAAGTTTCGCAGCAGAATGCGGTTGAGCTCATACATGAATGACGTCCTTGGAGAAAGCGGTCAGCTGAACAGGTCGGTCACCGGCACGGCATCGGCCGGCGGCAGGTCGTCGCCTGCGGATGGCCGGGCGGGGGCGGTCGCGCCGCCGGTGGGCAGGACGGCGACGCCCAGTGCCGCTAGTTCCTGCAGCATGTCGCCTGCGGCCTGGTCGCGGATCTGCAGCCGGTATTTGACGTTGGTGACGTAGGTGCCGGCGTCCTCGTCGCTGACCTTGCGTACGAAGCCGTGCTCGGTCAGATGCGTGAATGCCCTGCGCACCAGGGCCCGCGTCGTAGCCCGTGGCGTCTTATCCGCCTGTGTCTTGCCCGTGGCGTTGCGGCGCAGGTAGGCCCGCCACAGTCCTTCCAGCCCCGGCTGATCGGAGGGCGGATCCACGTCACCATCGGTCTGCGCAAGGCGTCGTTCGATGGCGGCGGCCACGGCCCGGACCTCTTCATCGACCTGCTTGACCGAGACCCGGCCGATGTACTCGTCATCGTCGAGGTCCTCGGGACGGGGGAAGGCCAGAGCTGCGATGGTGAGCTGGGCCAGCAGGTACAGCGGGCGATCGGTGGTCTGCGGGACGAGTTCGGGGACGGACACCGCGAAGTCGGTCTCGGGCGTAGTGCCCAGGACCAGCCCCGGCATGTGATGGACTTCCAACACGGTCAAGTCGAAGCCCTGAGCGACCTTCCGTACGAGCTGGGCAAACTCCGGTTCGGTATCGAAACGCTGCACGAGCCGGGCGTATTCGCCCGAGCGGGCGGGCGCCTTGCCGCGTGCCATGGCAAAGGCGACCATCCTGGCGGCCTCGGCAGCATCCTCGTGACGGTTCATGCGCTCTCCTGATCAAGTGGGCGGGCGCCAGGGCCTTCCAGGCGGCGAGGGGCGGGAACAGCGGGCGGGGGCGGGCTCGTCTGCGGCGCTGCCGCCATAGCGGTCCCGCTGGTGCGGATCAGGAGAAAGTCGCGGCCACCAAAGCGTTCGTCATCCAAGGCGGCGCCGTCGTCCACGGCCACCACGGTGGCGTCCCCATCGGCGAGTTGGCGCACAGGAATCAGCCGGAACAGTTGCTGCACGCGGCTGGCGAGCAGCTCATCGGTACCGGATTTCGGGCCGGTCCCCGTACCGGGATGACGTGTCGCCGCCAGCAGGGTCGAGAGCCGGACGCCCTGATCCGTGACGGCCTCCAGCAACGTGTCCACGGCTCGGTGCTGTTCGTCGCTGAACGCGGATGAGTCCTCTATCTCCGACCAGTCGTGCTCGCTCTGAACCGGAACCAACTCGCCGCCTACCTGTTCGGTGACCTGGGCCAGCGCCTCGAAGAAGTCGGGCAGATACATCACGCGAGGCCGCACCGGACCCAAGACGGCGCGGGTGAACGCCTCCAAGGGGCCCAGACAGGCGTCGAGTGAAAGTTCCAGGGCCGGTTGAAGAAGCTGCTCATGCAGATGTACCCGGGTGTGAATCGCTGGTGCCACGAACACCTGACGGTCTTGCTGTCGCCGAAATTCCGGGCCGACCTTCATCAGCATGTCGATCAGCACGGAATGACGCTGCCAGCACTCATGGATGAGCGCCCCGAGGTCCTCCAGCTGCCTGCGCTTACGCTCGTCGTCGGTGGCTTCGAGGAGCTGGTTGACACGCTCCTTGAGCTGCGTCTCGGCCGCGGACCTGCTGCGAACATGCTCCAACGCCTCATCGACCGTGTCCTTGACCTCCACGTCCCAGTCCACACTCCGCACATTGCGCTTCATCGCCTCGATGCGCCCATGGATGTCCTTGGCGTACCGGATGCTCTGGATGCGTGCGCCGTGCGCAATCTGCCACGCCTCGCTGATGCGGGCCCGTTTCAGGAGCGCCTCCAACTTGGCCTCGGCGGCGATCTGTTCCGAGGCAATATCGACATCGATCGCGTGCACCAGCACCGTGATCGCCGCATCGGTGGCGATGAGAGCGGCCTGCCCCACCTGATCGGGGACTTCCTTGAGGATCTGGAAGGACGCCTCGCGTGTCTCGAAGCCGTCGTCCGTCACGTACCCGATCTCGTGACGAAACGCGCGATCGCGATCCTCGGTATTGATCAGCCGCTCGGTAACCCAGCGCGCGACCGCCCGATACTCTTCGCCCGTCCGCCCCGGCAGTTGCAATGCCGCGAACTCGGCTACGTGCTCCACGACCGCTTCCTGCCGCACGGCCGTCCGCATGTCCGTGCGCAGCGTCACGACATCAATCGCGGCCAAGGCCAACTCGGCCATGCGGTACCGATCCCACCCGCGCTCCTTCTTGACCTTGCTGGTGTCCAAGGCCAGCAGCGGATAGACCACCGCCAGGGCCCGCATCCGCGACGTGATGCTTTCGTAGACCGCGGACGGCTCTTCAAAGATCACCAGGTCTGCCCCCAATTCCTTGTCTGGCAATGTGAGTTCAAGCTAGGACACGGCACTGACATTCACTCTGAATTCGAACTGTTGCGCAATTCCTTGATGGGGTGTGAGCCGGTCTGGCGGTGACGGGCGTGCTTGCTCTCCTGGGTCCGTTCCCAGTTGGCATAGCCGCTATGACGTCGTGTGGGCATGAATGCCTGCGGCTGGCGTGAATCCAATGGCTCAAAGGTGCTGTCTTGATCGTCGGGCCGAGATGTGTGGGCTCTCGGGGTCCACCGGTGTTGAGACGGGGCGTATCTCACCCCGGAGCCGGTCGGTCCCGTAGGCTCGGTAGATAGCCGGATGGCGATGAATAGTGCCGCGTCCTGTTGGATGCTTCGTTGCTATGGGCCGGCCTGAGCTGGGTGATGCGGGCGGGGGCTGGGTAGCCGAGTGGGAGGAAGTTCACGTCAGAGCCCCTTCGGTTGGGTCGAGTCGGACAATGGAATTTCCAGGATGTGGATGAACCCCGGTTTCGGTAACCGGGGTTCGTGTGCTAGTTGGGGAGCGCCGTGGCCTGTTTTCCGTTCCCAAACTCAGTCCACCGGTGGAGCTGTCGATTTTTCTGATCACGCCGAGGTCCCTTCCTCCCTGGAGGGGCGCCTCTCGTTGCTTGTGAGTCTGGCCGCGGACCCAAGTGGAAATCTCGGCTGCGCGTCTGCTCAGCGCGACTCCCGGCAGCGGCGCCCTACGCGGAGAAGGACGACCAGGGGGCGTACGTGCCTCGGAACTTGGAGGCGGATCGTGCGGCTTCTGCGAAAGACTGACCGAGCCGAAGAGCTGGGGGTATCGCTCCCACCCTTTGAGAGCGTTTGGAGGAGCACGATTGACTGAGTCCGATCAGCAGGAGGCTCGGTGGAAGAGCGAACCGATGACGACGCGGCTCATCGCTGCTGTGCTCGTCACGGATCCTGACAACGGCAGACTCCTCATCTTGCGGCGGAGCAGCCACTTGGATTTCGCGCCCGGCGAGTGGGATGTTCCCAGCGGCAAGGGCGAACCCAGGGAACGGATCACCGTGACTGCGGTACGAGAACTGAAGGAGGAGACGGGCGTCGTGGTCGCCGAGTCGGACCTGCGCCTCGTCCATGGTGCCTGGGGATCGGAGGTCCCGGGGATGTTCATGGCCCTGGTCTTCCACACGGACCAGTGGAGCGGTACGCCCCACAACGCGGAACCGCACAAGCACGACACCGTCGCCTGGGTGCCTCCGGACGACCTTCCGCAGCCCTTCACGCACACGACCCTGGTCGCCGTGAAGCGGTACCTGGACGGGGGCCCGATCCTTTCGTTCGACGGTTGGCCTGAGGCCGGATGACGGTCAGTCCGGGCGGCTGCCGTAGGACCGTGGTCAATAGGCGTGAAGCCGGGCCGTGAGCCGCGCGGCTTCCTTCCTGGCTGGCTCCAGCCTGGGATCCTCGGGTTGCGCGTGCGGCCCTGCGACCTTCGCGCAGAAGAACAGCGCCATCAGCAGGCCGGATCTACTCTCCAGGTCCGGCCGACGCTCGCTCCACACACGTTCTGCCAAGGCCGGGACAGCGAGAGAATTGCCCCAAAGCGTTGCCGCGTCCAGCCCTCGGGGCGCCATGCCCCAGTCCTCCCAGTCGATCATGCAGAATTCCGGGCCAGTCACGTTCGCCCACGTCAGGTCGGCATGAGCCGGCAGCCACTCCTCCACAGCGGTGTCGGCCGCCCCGGGGAAAATCTCCCCGATGGTTGCTGTCACCAGCTCCTGCGTGATGGTTTCGGTGTCCGGCGTGGCGACACGAGGCGTGGCCTGAGCGGCGAGCGCGTCCAGCGAAGCATTTAGCGCGGACCACCACGCATCCGGGAGACGAGGGTCTTCCATCACAAGAGCGGCCTGACCGACGGGCGCGGCGTTGACCAGTTCCATCTCGTCCGCCCGCCACATCACCGATTCACCCGGCTCACGCCATGCGAACCCGGCGTACCACCAGGGCATGACGACCCCGCTCAGGACAGCAGCGGATTCCGGGCCGTTCCACCCCTGGGCACCGATCCGGTCGAACCCACGCCGCTCGATGCGCACCCAGGTACCGCGGTCCGTCCGCGCCCCGACCGTACGGCGCTTGCGCACTACCGTCTCCCGGTCGAGACGCACCTGCAGTGACCGCTCCACACGGTCCAACACTCCACTGAGCGATTCCCGGCGTAGATCAACAGCACGAGGCGCAGACATCGTCATGCGCGGGACCGTAGCAACTCACCGGAGCAGGATTCTGAGATCCAGCTATTTCGGCTTGCACGGAGGCGTGGTCCCGGTCTTCCTGGTGCACCGACGCTTCTTGTCGCAGAAGGCCACGGGTTCGCGGGGCTGGCGCAGCTGCTGCATCTGAACCGCGGCATGTGCGACGTCATTGACTCGGCGTAGCGTCCTCAGGGTGCTCGTCTGTCCGATGCATGCTGCTTGGGCTGCGGCGCTCGTGCTCGTCGTCCCAGACCTTCAGCAGGATGTGGTGATCAGCACCGCAGGCGCGGGCGAAGTGGATGGTCAGGTGCCGGCTGGGGAACCGGTGGCCGGACAGGACAGCAGCGACGTGCTCCGGATCCGCCCCTATGAGGCGGACGATGTCCTCGGTGGTCAGTCTGCTCTGGCGCTGGATCTGTTCCATGACCAGGCCGATGTGGGTCGCTCGGAGGAGCGAGGCGCGCGGTGTTTGATGCATGTGCAGGACCCCGCGTGTGTTGGAGAGTTAGTGATCGGGATGGTGAGGGGCGCTGTCTGGGCAGCACCCCTCACGGCGGTCAGTGGGGCTGGTCGCAGAGGCTGTGTCCGGGCCGGTGGCGGGTGAGGCGCAGGCCGAGCAGGACGAGGAATCCGGCGTTGGTCAGCCAGTGCCCATGCGGCTGGAGGAACAGCAGAGGGCCGGCATGCCCCAGGGCGAGTTCTAGGCAGCTGCTCAGACAGGACTCGCACACGCGGACGCGTGGCGAGCGGGGTCGGGCGTGGCGCGGTTTACCGCGTCGTCGCCAGGGGGAGGGGTCCATCGCGCTCTCCTGAATGGAGGGTTGTGGACACGGGCCCCGGCGAAGGATTCCTACATCGCTGCTGCCGGGGCCTGGTGCCACCCGGCTGTGTGGCCGAGTGCGAACGACGCTAGGAGAGACGGGGCAGGCCGTCTGACGGTCCGCCACACCGGCGCGCGCTCGTGCGGCCCTCTGCGGTGCACGGGAGCCGGGCTCGCCTGCTGCGGCTGTGTGTTGAGTGTTCGACTGCTGCCGTTCGTATCGGTTGGGTGTGCTTCTTCTTTGCGCTGGTGAGGAATCCGTCCGTCTGGACGCGCCGACGCGCGGACGGGTGTGTTCGATCGCGTTGCCGAGGGCGGGACCGCGTTCTGGTGTTGGTGTGACGGTGCGGTGAACAAACCCGGTGCGACGACGCATTTGCAGGTAGCGCGGCAGCTGATTCAAGACATTGTCGCTTCAAGCAGGCATATCCGTCGTCAAGGGCGGTGATCCTCCTAGCGTCGGACCGAAATGCAATTGCATTCGGGCAACGGGGTGTTCGTTCACCGCAGGAGGTCGTCCGGTGGAGAAGCCGACACGTGTACACAGCTGTCCCGCAAGCAGCAGCCAGCGAGGCCGGGTTGTCTGGCGGAAGAGTTCTTACAGCAATCCGCAAGGGGCATGTCTTGAGGTAGCGGAGCCGTCCGATGGGACGGTCTGGTTCCGTGACTCGAAGGTGCCCGACGGCCCCGTGATCGCCTTATCCCGGCGGGTAGCCTCCGCCTTCAGTTCCGCTGCGGGGCGACGGGAGCTGTAACCGGTCCTCGCCGGTGAAGCCGTCCGCTGTGTACGCACCTGCAAAGACGTGTCTCCGGGCGGCTGCCGGCCGGGCACGGTTCGCGGAACCTGTGGTTCCGCGAACAGGCCCGGGCGCAGACGTGCTCGCAAGCTCAAAAAGTCATTCAGTGCTCGACATTCCCGGTGACCAGCCAGTAAGCAGGAGCACAATGCAAGTGCATTCCGTCGCTGACGTGGGTGGACGGTTGCGGGACGTCGGGAGGGCCATGGTGGGGGAGCAGTCCGAACCTGGGCACGGCAGGGGCACGGACTTAGGGCAAGACAAGGCGCACAGCGCCCGGATGTACGACTACTTCCTCGGTGGGAAGACCAACTATGCCGTGGACCGGGAGGTCGCCGAGACCGTCATACGCCACTTTCCCGCGGCAGAGACAGCGGCCCGTGCCAACCGGGCCTTCATGCATCGCGCCGTACGCTGCCTGACCCGGCTCGGAGTGCGCCAGTTCATCGATGTGGGCGCGGGGATTCCGATGTCACCCAACCTGCACGAGGTCGCCCAGAGTGTCGCGCCCGACAGCAGGGTTACCTATGTAGACAACGACCCGATCGTGCTCGTCTACTCCGACGCACTCCTCGACAGCACGGGCGAGGGCGGGACTTGCTACGTCCAGGCTGATGCGACCGAGTCGGCTGCCGTCATCGACGCGGTCAAGAGCGAGGGGGTCATCGACTTCGGGCAGCCGGTCGCGCTGACCCTGCATGCCCTGCTGCCCTTCGTGACCGGCGATCACGTGCCCTACCGCATGGTGCGGCGCCTCATGCAGGAGCTGCCTTCGGGCTCATATCTGAGTCTGTCGCATGACACCGGGGACTTCGCGCCGGAAGCCTGGCAGGCCATCGTCGACACCTACACGCAAGCCGGGACCCCCGCCCAGGTTCGCACCCGGGCGGAGGTGATGAGGTTCTTCGACGGTCTGGAGCTGATCGAGCCGGGCCTGGTCGTCGGGCATCGCTGGCGGCCCGAGCCTGGCAGTGGTCCGAGCCTGGTGAGCGACGCACAGGTGTCCCTCTATGCCGGCGTGGCCCGTAAACCGTGACTGGAGGAGCCGGCCTGCTCAGCGGCGGTAGTGGCGCGTGAGCAGGTCGCTGATCCGGCGGCGCGTCTGACGGGGGGCCAGTGAGGCAAACAGCAGTGCGTCAAATGCCTTCACTCGCTGGTCGACCGCCTCGTCGTCCTCGATGATCAGACCGCCGTCGAATCCCTCGGCATAGACAAGGGTGGGCAGCATGCCGGCGAAGTCGAAGATCGTCGTCGGTCCCAGGTCGACAGGCAGGTCGCAGCGGCCCAGCTCGGCGAGCCTGAACTGGTAGCGCGGGTCGGCGGACAGCTCAAGTAGATGCTCCAGCTGCCCGCGCATGACCTCCGTGGATCCGACCGGCCGGCGCAGGGTGACCTCGTCGATGATGAACATGCCGGTCTTGTCTGCGGGCGCACCGGTGAAACGCGCCTTGCGCTCCCCGCGTAGCTGCGCCCGGGCCTCTCGTTCCTGGAAGGTGCCGCTGCCCCGGTTGATCACGGCTTGGGCGTAGGCCGGGGTCTGCAGCAAGCCATGAACATGGAGCGGCTCGTACGACCTGATTCGCTGGGCCATGTCTTCGAAACTGACCACGGCCTGCAGGAACTTCGGCGTCGCCCACGACCACGACTGCCACCATGCTGCCTCGTTGGCGCCGGCGGCCAGTCCCAGCAGCAGCTCTTGCTCCGTTGGATTGTTGATGCCGTATAGCTGGAAGAGGGCGTATAGGTCGCGCTCCTTGAACTGATGACGCCCGTTCTCGATCCGGCTCACCTTCGACGGTGATCCGCCTATGAATCGGGCCACCTCGCCCTGCTTCAGGTGGAGGCTCTTGCGGCGCTTGCGTAGAGCGTGGCCCAGCACCATGCGCGGGGCGGACGGTGCGGGCTCGTCCCGCAGGTACCGCACACCGCGGCCGGCTTTGGGGCTCTCGGTCTCGCCTGGGTCCCCGGCCCCTGCCAACTGCTGGACCACAATCGCTCCTTGGTGCTGCGAACTGAGGGTGAAGCTATCGGCACTCATCGTGCACGAACGGCCCGGCTCCGGCGGCGGATTCGGAAAAAAGTCCAACATCGTTTGTATGTGTGACCGGCGCCACATGTCCTACGAGGGTGAAGCGAGGGTCTCAAGCGACGTCAACAAGACGTACTCAAACGCGAGTTGACGCCTCGTCGGAGCACTGCTTCGCAAGCGTCTCGCGGGGACGCATTACGGCAGGGTGGCTGGAATGGGCTTGTGGGCAGCCCCTGTGTTCTTGAGGGTGATCCCCTGTCGGGTCGGTCATGAGTCAGCTCGGATCGGAGCGCCCGCGACCTGCATACGGCGATGCCCAGCACCATCCGCTGCGGGGATGGCGCGGCTCGTCCGGGCCACGCCCTGCTCGCGCGGTGTGCGCGGCTCGATTTCGGTGGCGGGTGAGGCTAGGGCGGAGGGTGTCGCCGTTGCCCTGGCCGAAGGCGTACCTCATCCAGTGGTCATTGCTGTGGGCCAGGCCGCAACTCAGGCGTGGGCGGAGCGACCGGTGGTGATGCTGCTACCTGGGCGGGGGCTTGGGCGGTGTAGAGGTCTGGACCGTCAGGGGGCGTCGGACGAATGCGGCGGGTGCCTTGTCCTTCGGCCATTTCGAAGGTGATGTCCTGCAGCAGGGCTGCCCGGGCGTGTGCGGAGGTGCAGTGCCCAGTCGGGCTGGTGGATGGCGTGGCCGCTCCAGATTGTCCATGTAGGCAGCGGGCTGCTGGGCGGCGAAGGTGTCGAACTGTGCGCCGGCTGCCTGGGGGCCGTGTGCCTCCCAGGTGATGTAGCGGCCGTCGATGGTGTGCTCCCAGTCGGCGTCCGCGAGTGGCTGGGCCGCCTGGGCGATGGCGGACTCCGCGATGCTGTTGGATGGGCCGCGGTCCCACGGGTTTCCGGTGGCCACGGAGTTCAGCAGGGTGCTCACGATCGCGTTGGGAGTCGATGCGGTGGCCGTTCCGTGCCACCACAGGTCGCTGACCGGAGTTTCGTAGACCGCAAAGATCCACTTGATATCGCGGCCTTCGGCGTCGTGGTCGAACAGAGCGCGCATGGGCAGCGACTCGTGATTCGCGACGGTCGTCGAGTCTTCCCAGGTGCGGTACTTCTCCCAATCGCCGTTCTCTGTGAGGAAGTCGTCGAGCAGGGCTTCGTGGTCGCAGGGGTCGGCGGCGTAGGCGGGCACGGTCACCTTGGGCCGCGAGGCCGCGCCCGCAGCGGTGTCTGGTGGGCCCTGGGCCGTGCGGGCTTGAGCGGTCTTGCGTTCGGTGTCGGTCATGGGGCGGGCCCGGGCGTGGGGGGGGAGGGGGCTGTAGAGCGTGGAGGTGGGCTCGTTTCGAGTCCGGGTCCGCCGTGGAGGCCGACCCGGCCCGGTGGTTGCGGTCATCGGTGGGCGCGCGCGGCGGTGACGGCCGGCCGGTGTAGCGGTCCGGCCCGGGGACGTGGCGCCGACCGCGCGGGTGCGCCGGCGGAGGTGGGTGCAGTGGCGCGGTTCCAGCGGGTACGCAGGGTGTTGAGGTCGGCCAGCGCCCGTCGGCTGCCGGTGATGAGCTGGTGGGGGGTGTTGGCGGGGTCGTCGGTATAGGCGGTAATCCGTGCGGCGACGGCCTGGGCGCGGGCGAGGAGAGCGCGCTGAAGGACTTTCTCGCCCCAGTACTCGGGGGAGCCAGCGGGCGTGGAGACCAAGGCCATCAGGTCCTTGGGGGTGAGCGAGCCGGTGAGCAGACCGCGGTGCTGGGCCTCGCCGAGGACGGTGACCGGGTCGACCATGTCGCCGCGGTGGACCAGTGCCGTGATGGACTGCCAGAGCGCGGCGTGCAGCGGCAGCAGGAAGTCCGCCTCGGTCAGCCACCGCATCTGCTGAACCTCTGCCGGATAGGCGGTGGCGGTTGCCAGAAGGAGGCGTTCTTCGTCGAGATCCTCCTCGCCGGCCTCATGCGGGACCTCCGCGGGGAGTGTCGTACGGGGCAAGGAGCCGGGGTGCGGGGCGAACTGTTCGGCGAGGGCGTCCAGGACGCGGCCGATGTCGTCGGCCATGCCAAGCGTCGCGGCGGCCGGGTTGGGCAGGCCCGGGTCGGTGGCGGTCGACGCGAGCCGCTCGGCGTGCCCGCGCAGGATCCGGCGGGCGTTGTCGGCACGGATCATCCTGGCGTACGCCGCAGCGTGCTTCGGCTGCGGGCAGAACTGGATGAGGGTGTGGAGGTAGGAGGCGTTCAGGCCGGGAGCGTGCGGACGTGCATGGTCCAGTACGGCATTGAGCCAGGCGGTGTCCTTGGCGTGGTCTGCGGGGGCGGGTGGCGGGAGCGTGCGGATCGAGGTGAACAGCGCGGCGTGTGTGTGGCTGTCGAAGTGGTGGGCGATCAGAGGCTCGGTGTCGGCCAGACGGGTGGGTTCGAGGAGGAGGGCGCCGAGCAGGGCCTGCTCGGCGTAGTGGACCGGCTTCGGTGCCGGCGGGAGGTCGAGGCGGTCGTCCTCGTCGGGTTCGGGGGTATGGGGCATCAGGCGGCGAGGGTGAAGTCGTCGGGGTTGAAGGGCTTGTTGAGGTGCGGGGCGAGCAGGTGTGCTGCCAGGCGCGGGGGGACGGCGTTGCCGATCTGGGAGAACATCTGGCCCTTGTTGCCCTGCCAGGGGTAGTCGGCGGGGAAGCTCTGCAGGACACCCGCTTCTCGGGCGGTGATCTTGATCGGGGCTGGCGCCGATCGCTGCTGGCCGTCCGCAAGACCGGAGGTGGTGTCGGCGACCCAGGTGCATTCGTTGGCCCGGTGGCCGAAGAACAGGGTGCCGGCGGGTTGGTCGGCACGGCGCACGGTGGCGTTGGTCTGGTTGTTGCTGCGCAGTGACCATGACCATCGGCGTGCCTCAGCGGTGAAGGTGGGGGCCGACGCATCTGCGGAGCGGTTCTCACCGGGCCGGGCGGCCCAGCCGGAGCCCTCTTTGCAGGAGGCCACGACGGTCTCGGAGTCGGGGTGGGGTGTCCAGGTGCCGCGGTCGCGGGCGTCGGTGAGGGTCTTGCGGGAGCCGGAGGGGAAGGGTTCGGGGCCGCCTCCTGGTCCGCCGCCGGCGCACACGGTGGGCACCGGGCCGTCAGTGCGCCCCCAGCCGAGGGCCTCGGCCATGGAAACCCAGCGGGCGCGGCCGGGGCCGAACAGCGACTCCGGCTCGGCGGTCTGTGCGTGGGTGGGTGGCGAGGGCTCGGCGGTGCGGATGCGGGAGGCGAGCAAGATCGCTCGCTTCCGGGTCTGGGGGACGCCGTAGTCGGCGGCGTTGAGGATGCCGGTCCAGACGGAGAAGCCCCAGGTGCGCAGGATGGCCGCGTACTGCCGCCACAGCGGCAGTACGTCGGGGACTTCCTCCAGTACCACCCACTCGGGCTCGCCCAGGGTGTTGAGGGCGTGCAGGTAGCGCATGGGTTCGGCCGCGAGGAGAGATCGTTCGTCCGCGCACGCGCCGAGCAACTGCTCACGGGTGTCGCGTCCGGCGGCGAGGTCGGCGACGGCCTGGTGGACGAGCGGCTGGTCGACCAGACCGAGACGTTTGCCTGCCATGCTCCATGCCTGACAGGGAGGGCTGGCGATGAGCCCGGTGGTCTTGCCGAGGAACGGCCAGACCGGGTACATCGCCACGTCGGTCCGGATCGTCAACTGTCCTTGCGCGGCTCGGGTCTTGCAGGCCCACTCGTCCCATTCCAGGCCGATGTCCCGAACGCCGAGTACGGACAGTGCGTGGCTCCAGCCGCCGGGCCCCGCGAACAGGTCGAGCACCATCACGTGGCCAGCCCGAAGTCGTCCTGCGTGGCTGCGATTTCACCTCGGCAGGTCCAAGGGGAGCACCCGTCGGTTACGCCCTCTTCCAGTTGCTGCGTGGCTTCTTCGGTGTCGAGTTCCTGCTGGAGCGCGGCCCATTCGGCGGCGGTGACGTGGTCGATCGGGGCTTCGCTCAGCGGAATGCGGGAGCGGTGCAGGAATGCCTGTCCCAGAAGCCGGTTGCCGGTGGCGTTGGCGCGGGCGTTTCCCTTGCGGATAGCGGCGTCGAACTCCACCACGTCTGCCCATTCGGCAGGCGAGTTGTCGCGGATATGTCGCCACTGGGCGTTACCGTGAAATGGGCATCCAAGGCAGCTCGATTTCGGAGTGTCGGCCAATCCGAGCGAGGACAGGTAGCGGATGCAGTCGCTGCGTGACCAGCCTATATCGATGGACTGCTCGGAGTTCAGCGGAACTGAAGTTTCTTCGCAGGGAACTTCGGGCGGTCGCGGGACTCTGGAGCTGTTCGGTGTGGGAGTTTCCGGGCGCCCTGTGCGGGGATTTGGTTTCGCTGTTCGGCAAGTGGTGCCAGATATTCGGATCTTGGGTGGGAGGTTGTGCAACGTGCCTTTTTCGTAGTGATGTTGGTGGTCAGCGTGGTCGCTGCCCTTGATGAGGCTCTTTGAAGACGGTTCTGGCCGCGGTTCCGTGACGGCTACGTCAGATGGCCATCGACCCGCTCGACATGAGGCAGGCGCGTCACGGAAGCGCCTGCCCCCGAGATTGACGTTTCGGCCAGCTGGTCAGTCCGTTTGGCGGAGGAGATCGTCGGGGTAGCTGCCTGCCCACTGACCTTGTAGGTCACTGGTCGTGTAGCGGTCGACGGCGGTGTGCCAGGCGAGTTGTCCGCGTAGGTTCAAGGCGATGTTCTCGCAGTGTTGAAGGGCGACTGTGCGGACGTTGGCAGGGATTTGCTGCTCGTGCAGTTCTGCGGGGATGTCGTTCGCGAGGAGGCGTTTCACGGTCTCAGCCTGTTCGGCGACGAGTTCCGCGATGTGGTCCACTGCCGTCTGCATGGGGCACTCGCGCTCCTGCATGATGAGCAGGACGGCGTTGTAGGGATAGCCGACAGTGCTTTCCCGCTCGACGGAGAACACGTCGTTGACCAGGGCGATGTGTAGGGATCCTGCGCGCCGGAGCATGCCCATGGGCCCGCAGGTGCGCACGCTGTCGGGCAGGAAGAGCGGGAGGCCCAGCTCGTCGAGAACCCACAGCCACGGCATACCGATCGAGTAGATGCGCCACGCGAGGTACTCCTCAAGTGTCGGATTCTGACCGGCTTCCTTCAGCTCGGCCTCCAAGGCGTAGGCGCGTAAGAATGCTTCAAAATCGGCGACGAAGGCGTGCTGCCAACTCGTCGGCGCATCCGCGCGGGTTTCCGCCCACAATTCGTGCAGGGCGTCGGCCACGGGAGACGGCGGTGCAGGATGGCCGTGGAGGATTCCGCACAGTTCCTCGATGCATTGCGACAGGGCTGCCGGCCGTCCGCCTACGGTGTCCTCGTCGAGCTGGTCGTCAAGGCGGAAGGTCAGAGCCAGCCACTTCAGCCCCAGGGCCAGCACGCTGAGGCCGGCTCGGGGCCAGACGTATCCGCCGGAGAGATCAGCCCCCGTCTTGCGCATGCGGGCGCGGGCCTTGGGCGTTGGCGCCAGGCCGTGGGAGTCGATCCACTCCCACATGATCCGTGAGGCATCTGGGACGTGGGGGTTGCACGCAAGAGGGAACGGTGCGGAGAAATCCGGGATGCGGATGCGCGACATGATCTGACCTTGTTCTGGCCGTATTTCGGTGTCCTGGGGTCCTGTTGCGAGTATCTGGGGCAGAGCGCTGCGAAAGGAGTTGTGTATGCCGTGAATAACCGTTGAGCGGTTGTGCGCTCGCGCGCCACTAGGGCGCATCAAGCTGATAGACAGCGACGGACACCCGGCGTAGTCATCAGAGAGTCATCACCCTGGACCTGCTTCGAGGATTGAGCGGGCGGCGTTTGCGTAGCGGATGGCTGTGGCGGCGCTGATTCCGAAGACAGCGGCCAGGTGCAGCGGATCGGGTCCGCGGTCGAGGGCTTCGTCGAGCCAGCGGTCTGCTCGCAGGCGGTCGAGGGTGGCGTTGTGCCCGCGGAACAGGTTGGAGAGGTAGTAGGCGGTCACCGGCCGGGTGTCGTAGGCGGTCCGTGCTGAGATCAGCAGGTGAGGGTTGCCGGTGTTGGGCCAGCGCGTCCTGCGCTGGTTCAGGTAGAGGCGGATGACCTGGAGGGTGAGGTCGTCGAGTCGCCGGTCGTGACCCGCAATCGTGAGGATGCGGTTGCCGAGATGCACGTCGTCGAGCTGGAGTGCACGGATGTCGCCGGGACGGGCCGCGTGGACGGAGGCCAGGGCGAGGGTCAGACGGTGTTCGGGTGTTGTCGCTGCGGCGATGACCTGCTGGTAGTCGGTCGGGGATAGGGGCAGGATCGGAGGGAGCCGGACGGTGCCGGGGGCGATGCGGACGGTGGGGTTCTTGAAGATCAGCCGTTGGGCGCGCAGGTAGCGGAAGAGGGACCGCAGCGAGATCAGTGCCTGGGTGCGGGCTGAGCTGGAGGACAGTGAGGCGAGGGCTTCCCGGACGTGGTCTGGGGTGATCTCGCGTAAGTGGTCATGAGTGTGCGACCACACGATCAGCACGGGGGCCGCGGAGCGCAGGTACTCCATGACGGTTTCCCAGGTGCGGGGCCGGCAGCGCCTGGTGCCGTCCAGGAGCTGGCGGATCCAGTCCTCGACGGGGGCACGGATGGCCGGGGAGACCTTGGACAGGCGACGCTCGAACGCCGTCTCCAGCGGGGAGAGCCGGTCGTCGTGGAGCATGTCCAGGTCGGCCAGGAGCTGGGCGGTGCGCTCGACGGGCAGTCTGCGGAGCGCGGCCAGTGGCTGCAGTTCGGAGTAGATGACGGGCTCGTCGGCGGGGCGGCAGCCCAAAGCCGTGATCAGGGTCCGTCGGACCTCGCCGAGCAGCCGTTCCGTCCAGCCGTGCGCGTCGGCTGTGAGCTGGGCGGCATGCCAGGCCCGTGCGACGTGGGGGAGCGCGAGCACGTCCCTGAGCCATCCCTCGTGCGTGGAGGGCCGGCGGAACCTGGTCAAATCGCGCGGGATCGTGAAGAGAGTGCCCTGCCCGGGGCCTGGCGGCGGGGTAAAGGGATGCGGTGCCGCCACGGTCCGACGCTTGGACTGTTTCGCCTTCGACGAGGGGGTCCACAGGCTCACATCGGTGTTGGCGAACACGAGCTGGTGGCAGTCGATCTGCTCAAGGAACGCGGCCAGGGGACCGCAGTGACGGATGCCCGTGCCCGTGGTGATCCGGTCGATGTTCGCGCGACGATGTGCTTCTCGCCAGCACAGGCGGCAGTAGCGTTGCTTGACGGCGATGTACCGTCGGCAGCTGGCGCACCTGCCCTCGTTGTGGAGCCGGCGGAAGGCGTAGCAGGCCGTGCATCGTCCGTACCACCACAACGGTCCCCATGCGAAGCACTCCACGCATGACCCGACCGGTCGCGTGTCGTAGCGGGCGCTGGTCATAGCGGCGGCTTGCTGCGGCCTCGCGGACTGCGGGGCTGGATCACGGGCGAGGACGCACCCACCGCCTCAGACGCCTCCGCCTCGCAAGCCACGGGAGAGGCCACGGACTCCGGCTCACGGATGAGGAGTTCCTCGGGACCGCAGTCCAACACGGCGCAGAAGACTTCGAGTTCGTCGAGCTTGATGCTGTTCGGTCGGCCCGACCACAACCCGGAGAGCTTGCCCGCGCTCATCGTCAGCCCGCGTTCAGCGAGCATCCGCTGCAGCTCGCTGGCCTTCCAGATGCCGCGGTTCGCCGCCGCGAGACGCAGGTTCCACCTCATGGGATCAGTCCTTCCAGACGCTGGGCGGCTCGTTGCTGTCCTCGCAGCCAGGCGTCCTCGATGTGGGTGCGCTGGACGTGCACGTACCGCATGGTGGTGGCGATCCAGCTGTGGCCGAGCAGTTCCTGGATGGCCAGCAGGTCCATCCCGGCCAGGTACATCTGGCTGGCGCAGAAATGCCGCAGGACATGGGGGGTCAGTCGGCCGGTCCAGGAGTGCAGGTGCCGCTCGACCGCTTCGTTCAGACCGTCGCGCAGGGACTGCGAGCTGACCTGTTTCGACGTGCCGTCCGTGTTCTTGCGTTCCGACGGCAGCAGCGGTGCACCTGGGCGGCTCCATTCGTCGTCGAAGTAGCCGCGGACGTCTTCGACGTACCACTGGGCGGTGGCCCGGGCACCGTTGATCAGCGGGACGAGCCGTTGCTTCGGCCCGGCGCCCCGGGAGCCCTTGCCGTAGCGCACGTGGACTTTGCCGAACCGCCCGACTTCCCACTTGATGTCGTCCAGGCTCAGACACCGGCACTCGGTGATGCGCAGCCCCACCTGCGACATCAGCTGTGCAGCGGCGAAGTTGCGGGCCCCGGTGGCGAATTTCCGGCAGGTCTGCAGATCACAGGCCCAGCCCTGGAACAGCATGCTGATCTCACGCTCGGACGGCGGGATCCGGATCAGCAATTGGGTGGAGCCGCGCTGCCGGTTCAGTTCGTCCAGCGGGCACTCCACCACGATCCCGGTGAGGCTGTGGATCTCAACGGCGTGACGCAGTTCCAGATACTGGAAGTACACGGACAGGGCGTCGGCCTTGCCGCGCCGGGTGGTCGGCGCGAGATGACGCACCTCTCGCCCGAAATAGGCGTCCGCGTCGGGAGGTTCCATCTCCCACAGCGGCCTGCCGAACCAGTCGCGCATCTGCTGGAGATCACCGATGTCGTTGCTGATGGTGGTGTCGGCCGTACCGGCTGCTGCCCGGGCCAGGATGAACCCCGCCAAGGCGTCCGTCTCGAACCTCTCCAACTCCTCGGCCGTCGTGGGCTGTCGGGCGTCACGGAGGTCTCGCACAACTGTCAGGCCCACGGGCTTCCTCCTGCGACTTCACGGGAAGCGGGCGTTTCATCACCGTAGACCTGGGATCTTCATGCTGGGTGAAGGTTCCTCGGACTTGGCATTGCTTCACCCGTGTGGGTGACGTGCTCGACGAAGCTGCTGGCCAGCTAGTGGCGCACGTAGGTTCGTCGTGGCGGTGTTGAGAGGAACTCCGGGCAACTGACACAAGCGGGTGCCGGTTGCGCATGTACTTCACGTCCGCGTCCTTGGCGCGGTGGAATTCGTCCGTCGAGATGCCCACCCACTGCTCCACGAACATGTCGCGTGGAATGCGGGCGGGGTAGGGGTAGCCGAGGAGTTCGCGAACCTTCTTCTTGATCGGTTTTATCTTATATTCGCCGGTGCATTGCCTCCGGGTCATCCCTGCCTTGCCGTCCTGATTGAGGATGTAGAGCGGCATGGAGGCGAATCTGTGATCCGGGTCTAGCGCATCACTGCGAATGTTCCCGGACGTCACGCGCAGAATGGGGATGCCTGCCGGTTTGGCTACCTGCCGCTCCAGGCGGTCGAGATGGGAATACACGGCATTCGGTTCCCAGCC
This sequence comes from Streptomyces sp. NBC_01092, assembly GCF_045039535.1. Lineage (NCBI taxonomy): Bacteria > Bacillati > Actinomycetota > Actinomycetes > Kitasatosporales > Streptomycetaceae > Streptomyces > Streptomyces sp. NBC_01092. The sequence continues at coordinate 8,624,086 of NZ_CP108659.1, forward strand.
TGTGTCGGCGAAAATGGCATAATCGACTCTGGGGAGAATTCCTTCGGCTGACAGGGCGAGCATGGCGCTGGATTGAATTCCGGCGCCGAGCGAGATCGATCGGAATACGGGGTTGTCGGAAATGGGGACGTCCTTGCGGTGAATGGGGCGCTGGCGATGGCGGGTGGTCAGCGGCGGGGAGTGGAGGCGCGATGCCCGGCGGGTGCTGGCGGAGTCGGTGCCGTGGAGGGGGCGCGCGCTGCGGCGAAGGCGGGGCGTACTTCGTCGAGACCGGCAGCGAGGTCGCGGGCGGTATCCGTGGCCGTGCGCAGCCATTCCCAGGTGGGGGTCGGGAGTTGGCGCCAGTGGGCGTTGTTGCGCGCCCATTCGAGGATCTCGGCGGCGTTGCGCAGCTGCTCGGCGAGCTGGGCCAGTACGGCGTGCTGCTGGTTGGGTTCGCGGGCGGTGGTCAGGGACTGCAGGAGTTCGTCGAGGGCGGTGGGCACCGGGCCCGGGTCGTCGGGTAGTCCGTAGAGGCGGGCGTGCAGGGACTGGGCGATGCCGTTCGCGGGGCCGCCGGAGGAGCGGTGGTCGTAGCGCGGTGCGGCCAGGCGGCGCAGGGAGAAGTGGACGACGACGTCGCGGGGCGTGGCGTCGGGATGGACCTGGGCGGCCAGGGCGAGCGCGATGTCGTGCGCGGTGGGGGTGTCGGAGGTCGTGAGGGCTCCCGGGATGTGGGGTGTGGTTCAGCGCCCGCGGCTGACGGCAGCCGCGGGCTGGGGCGCTGCGGGGCGCCTGGTGCTCAGGGCGGCGGGCCGGGGGTGCGCGAAGGAGGCTGCGAGATCACGGCGCCCGGCCGGGCTCAGGTGCACGCGCTCGTCCACGAGCCACAGGTGGCAGTCCTCGCGCGTGATCAGCCCACGGCTTTCCAGGGCGCGGATGGTGCTGATGCTGAAGCGGACGCCCTCGCGGCGGTGGTAGGCCGGCCGTCGCTGATGGTCACGTCCCCGCGGGCGATGGCGTGCAGCGTGCTGCTCTGGGTGCGGGACAGTGCGGGCGGCTGGTGCTCGGGCAGGTAACCGTAGTGGCGGCGTTCGGCAAGGTACTGTTCGGCACTCGCCACGGCGTCAAAGGCGCCGAGAGCGGTGAGTTCGGAAACCAGGGTGAAGCGCCGGCCGATTTCCTGTCGCGCGTCCTGCTCGCTCGGGACCGCCAGGAAGCCGTCGCCCAGCTCCATGGGCAGTCCTGACTGGGCATGTATGAGGATGTCCTCGGCGTCGATGAGGTGGTCGGCTGCGTCAGTGGCCAGGTGAGCGAGCTGACGGATCCGGGCGTACACAGCGCGGATGACGGGGCTGTGGTACATCGACTCCTGGTTGAGCGTGGTGACGATGTCCAGGGCCGCGTTGGCCAGCGTTTGGGCGCCGGCCGTTTGGGTGTTCAGGATCGTGGCGGGCCGGTTCCCGTTGACCGCATGTCGCAGATGCAGGTCGTGGAAACTGGTGAAGTCGGAGGCCAGAGCGAGGAGTTGCTCGGCCGGTTCGAGGGAGACAGTCTTCTCGGGCAGGGGTGGCTCCGGGAGGGGTGGTCAGCGGCGGCGGGGGCGGGCGAGCTGCGCGAGGGCGTGATCGACGTGAGGGTTGATCGCGGCTCCGCGGACCGGGGTGATCAGGTTGCTGTGCTCGTACCGGGTGCTGAGGGGCACGTCGGCGAAGGCCCGCTCCACCGCTGTGGGTGCGGCCAGGTGGGCGAAGAAGTTCCGCACGAGCGCCTCGGGGGCGTCGCGGGTGAAGGTGGCCAGCGGCTGCTTTTCGAAGAAGGCGTGCCAGGCCCGCCAGGCGATGTCCTCGTCGGGCGTGTGGATGACCTGGCAGTACCCGTCGGGCGAGGTGAGGGCCCGGTCCTCGACGGTCCACAGGTGGAGCGTCGCGAGCTGGTCCGGGGGCATGTCAGTGATCGGGATGCGGTCGGCGTGCCGGGTGTCGCCGAGCAGTTGAGGCAGAGCCTGGGTGACGGCGGCGACGGCCTCCAGGGGACTCTGCCGGCTGAACTGCACCTCCCAGTACGGCTCGTGGTGCGCGATCGTCCACCACTGCCCAAGGGGGTGGATGGGGTCGAAGTCGACGAACATGCCCCCGTCGGGGCTGTCGATCTTGACGTGTCCGGTGGCGGCGTCATGCTGCGGGGTCCAGCCGAAGAGGTGGATCAGCGGGCCGATCGCGTCGGCGAGCCGGTCACCGGCGCCGGCCATATATCGCGGGGAGACCAGGACCCGGTCGTCGGGTGCGTACGCGGTCACCGGTGGGCTCCCTGCGCGACCACGGTCTTGGGTCCGGCGGCCACTTGGGTCGCAAGCCGAGCGGCCGGGCGCGGCTGGGCCAGGGCCTGCTTCCCCTGCTCGGTGACGGAGATCTTCCCTCCCGCCCACAGGGAGGTGCTGGTGTCGTGGATGACGAGTCCGCGCTTTTCCAGGGCCCGGTAGGTGGCGATGGAGACGCGGGTGCCGTCGTTGGTGGCGACGCGGGTTACGCACAGTCCGCGAGTGGCGCTCTCGTACAGGTAGCCCCCGCCGTTCACTTCCGTTCTAGTGGTCGTCGCAACACCCCAGCTCAAGGGGTGCGATGGACTTCGAGATCCGGAAGAACCGTGGACCGGGGGGCGGTGGCCGCCGGCTTGTTCTTGTGCGCTGTGGTCAGGTCCTCGGTGATGCCGTGGGCGAGGTAGTGGCAGCCGATGGCGCACAGGTCGAGCTGGTGGACGGCATCGTCGAGGTGGCCGTTCATCTTCGGGATGGCCTCGGCGTGCCGGACCGTGCGCACGGCCTCGTCGTCGGCCGGGTAACCGGCGAACTGGGCGCCCTCGTACGGGTTGGCGAGCACCACATGGGCCAGGTCGGTGCCGGCGAGCGATGACGAGGACACGATGGAGGCCATCAGCTCCAGGCCGGCCCGGCTGCCGGCGACGCTGGTGTACGTGCTGTTGTCGAGTGCGGTGAGGCGCACCAGGGCGGTGGCCGTGAGGTCCTGCGCCTGCAGGAGCAGGGGGCTGATGTGGCGCAGCGCGTCCGTGCCGGGTGTGTAGGAGATGTCGCGCACGCGCGCCTTGAGGGCTTCGAAGTCGTGTGCCAACTGCCTGAGTTGACCGACTTGTTCATTCAGGTCGAGTGGGGGCGTGGGGATCGATGGCTTCTGTGGTTCAGCGGCTTCGCGTGGTGACCTGCCCGGCGGCGGGCAGGGGGCGGGGTGTGGTTCCGGGCGCAGTGCGCGGCCCGGCGGGAGGCGCGTCGATGACCGAGGCAAGGGCGGTGACGCCGGCCGAGGTGAGCCGTACGCGGTCCAAGGGCGGGCCGCCGACGTAGGCGGCGCGTGCCGAGCCCGTCGTCCTCTCAGCCAGCCCTTTCGACTCCAGGGCGCGCAGGGTGCTCATCAGCACCTTGGGCTCGCGGGAGCGGGTGAACTCGCGGCCCAGGGAGCTGCTGGCCGTTACGTGTCCGCAGGCGATCTCGGCCAGGGCGGTGCGGTGCGCGGCACCGAGCTGACCATCGGGTGCTGGTGCAGTGGCCGAGCGCCGCCGCCTGGTCTCGGAGGCCAGCGTCACGGCGCTGGCGACGGCGGCTTCCGGAGCCAGCGCGGTCAGTTCGCGGGCGGAGCGGGTGTTCAGGTCGATCGAAGCGTCGGCGAGGATGACGAGCTGCCTCAGACGCATGACGACCTCGCTCAACTCCTCGCTCTCATAGAGCCGCTCGCCTTGGATGGCCTTGATGGCGGCACCGGTGGCGGAGGCCAGGCGGTGCGCGGAGGCGGCGTAGGCATCCGGCAGTGGTGCGCCTGCAGCATGCACGAGGAGGTCGAGCGCGTCGTTGTGCTGGGTGTACTGGTCGGCCAGCTGGAGCAGCCGTTCGACGGGCGTCGGCGGTGGCGCCACCTCGAACAGCAGGGCGTCGACGGGCGATTCGGTCATGCGCGAGACCGGTGAGAAGTCGCGGGCGCGGAGGACGGTGCCGGAGCGGCACCGGGCCTCGATACCTGCTCGGCCGGGATCTGCGAGGTTGGTGCGAAGGATTCAAGGACGGCGGCAACGTCGGCGATGTGCCGGGTGCAGGCGAGTGCCTGCTGGTTGGTCGCGCGGTGGCTGATAGCCCGCAGCGTGACGTCGGGGTCACTGTTGCCGCATTCGAGGCAGCAGCGGTGGTCGGGGTTCCAGTCGTCGGGGACGTCATGGATCAGTGGCATAAGGGGTCCAGGTGGGCAGGCGGGCGGTGTGCAGAGGGAGGGTGAGGAGGCCGGCGGTTCTACGCGGCGGGGCCGAAGTCCGACTGCTTCGGGGCGGCCTTGGCGATGGCGCGGGCGGTGATGCCCTTGGAGGCGCGGGCGGAGGCGGCGGAGAGTGCGTCGGCCCCGGGCTCGAGATACCAGGGGCGAAGATCGAGCATGGCCGCGCGCATGCCGGTGGCGAAGGCGAGCGCGGTGCCCTTGGGCAGCGCGCGGATGGCGTCGGCGGCCAGGATGCGTTCCTGGCGCATGGACACGGAGGTGGACTTGCCGGACTCCGAGGTCGAGGTGGAGGTCGTCTCGACGTCGTGGTCGCCGATCAGGCGGGACAGCTTGTCGGCGAAGTCGGGGTCGTCGATACCTGAGCCGATGACCTTGATGGTGGAGGCGGACCACATGGCGTCCATGCCCGCGTCGCCCCACACCTTCTGGCCCTGCCGGTAGCTCTGCAGGATGGTGATCGGGATGATGCCGCGCGAGCCCAGGTGGGAGTACAGGTCGGGCAGGTCGCTGATCTTGCAGACGTTGGCGGCCTCGTCGAGGATCGCGAGCATCGGCGGGTCCAGGCGCCCGCCGGCCCGTTCGGCCTGTGCGGTCGCGGCGCGCATCACGCTGTCCGCGCACGCGGCGATGAGGGCCGAGGCTCCGCCTCCGCCGTCCTTCGACAGCAGGTAGAGCGTGTCCGTTGAGGTGACGAACGCGGAGGGCCGGAACTCGGGCACGTCCTTCTGGGGTGTCACCCAGGCGGCGATCTCCGAGTTCAGCAGGGCGGCGGCGTACTGGCGGGCCGTCTCGTAGATGCCGTCTCGGGTTTCCGGTGGGCCTTCCACGGTGCCCTTGAGCTGGGCGGCGACCGCGGCGAACTTGTGGTCGCGCAGGATGTCGAGCGGGGTGCGGTCGGCGGGGAAGGCGAGCCAGGCCATTACGTCGGTGATCGGCCGCTCGTCGAGCGCCGCGGCCAGAAACAGCTGGCTCAGGATGTTGCTGCCGGCCTTCGACCAGAAGTCGCCCTGCTGAGACGCGTCCACGCTCGCGGCGAGGAAGTGCCCGGCCAACCTGCCTGCGCCGTCGAGGGTCTTGGCATCGGCCAAGGGGTTCCACCACATGGCCCGCTCCGCGTGGGCGATCTGCTGCGGATCCATCGACCAGGTCCGGCCGACAGCGGCCCGCGCATCAAGGGTCGCGGTGTAGGCGTCACCAGCGGCCTTGTTGGAGGTGAGCAGGACCGGGCCGGGCGCGTTGAGAATCGAGGGGATCGCCAGACTGGTCGTCTTGCCGGATCGGGGTGCCATGATCGCGACGGCGACGTCCTCGTACCCCATGCGCACCTCATGCTTGGTGCCCTGGAGATTGCCGAGGAGGATGCCGGTGTCGGCCGCGTCGATGTGCTTGGCGTCCTTCAGACTCGGGCGCAGCGAGCGCGCCTTGTCGCTGATGGCCTTCGCCATCAGCGGCTCGATGTCCTTCTGCTTGGCCATGCCGACGACGCGCTTCTTACGCCCGCTGCCGCCGCCTCGGTACCGCTGGTAGAGCACCGCGGCGGTGATGCCGAGCGCGACGAGTACGGCGCCGGGAAGGATGCGTGTGCCGATCAGGAGGGACGTTTCGCTCAGGTTGGGCCACAGCTGGTCGGGGTGCAGCAGGGCCTGAACCGGCTGGTAGGAGGCGGTGTTGGAGGTGGTGGCCCAGGCGGTGAGATTGCCGCCGAGCCAGGCGAGGTTGGACAGGGGCACGGCGACGGCGATGGCGCCGAGGAGGACCTTGAACGCTATGTCGTAGCCGTCGGTGGACGTGGAGTTGGGCTGGGGCAAGGGCTGTTCCAGGTACGAGGGAGGAAGGGGGCTGCCGCGACGGACCGGTCAGCGCGTACGGCCTCGCGCCGGTCCGGGCGGCACGGGGGCAACGCCGGTCACGCGGCGGTGCCGCTCGGCGAGGGCGCTGATGCGGCGCTCCAGAGCGAAGGCGACGTCCGTCGCGGGGATGTGGCGGGTGTCCACGGTCATGCGGTCGCGGGCCCAGCCCGGGATGCGGCGAGGGTCGCGCCTGATGGGCGCGGGGTCGGCGAGCGCCTGCGTCACGGCGGCGATCAGGTGAGTTGGCGTGGTGCCGGTGAACACGGCTCGCCAGATCGTTGGCTCCACGACGAACGGAGTGGTCTCGATCATCCACAGGTCGCTGCCGGGAGTTCCGACCTGCTCGACGCGCGTGATGCCATCGGGGGCTGCGAGCCCGCCGAAGTGCTGGGGTGTTTCCCACCCCGCGTCCTGCAACGCCGTGAAGGGGTCGGGCGGAGCCGCGGGCGGCCCGGACGGGTCGGTCAGCGCGTCGGTGAAGGCGGCGATGATCTCGACGGGGGTGCGGCCTTGGAAGGTGGCCGCCCAGGCGGGCTGATCCGCGGTACGTGCATGGCGGATGGTCCACCAGTCCGGATCATCCGGATCGCCGGGGGCCAGACGCAGTTGCGTAAGTTGGTCCGGGCTGGTGAGCAGGACACGGGGTATCAGAGGGTCATGCCCGTAGCTCCAACCGGAGACCCGGTGCAGCGGCTGGGTGATCCAGCCGGGATCGCCGATGCCCGCGAGGGAGCGCGGGGCGATGAACGCCTGCTTGACGGTCTCGCTCGCGCCCGTCACCGCCGGCCCATGGACGGTGTGGCGGTGGCCGTGTGTACGGGCGCCGCCGTCGACAGGGTCCGCGCGGATGCCGGCGAGTGCCTCTGCGCCAGCGCGTTGACGGCGAAGAGCGTCTGGCCGTGGATGGCCCACTGGTCGAGGTAGGACCAGGCTTCCGCGTAGCTTTCGGCGAGCGGTTCCGCGTACGCCTTCGTACCGGGCCGCGCGCTCGCGGGCAGCGCGGCGCGTACCGTGAGCCAGTCGTCGTGGACCGCGTAGAGGCGTTGCGTGGCATCCCGAAGTTCTCGGACCTGCCATGCGTAGCGGCGGGTCCGGTCGGAAGGCGACAGGAGGGCGAGCTGCCGCTGAGCGACGTCCACGAGTTCGTCGGCGTGGTAGTACACCCGGCCGAACGCGGACAGGGTGTCGGCGTCGCGTTTCTGCTGCCGGCGGCCGTAGGCGTCCTCGTCGTGGGGCTGGAACGTCTCGGGGTCGGAGTGCCGGTCGGAGTAGTGGTCCCAGGCTGCGAGGATCTGCCTGCTGTGCCGCAGATAGATTGCGAGCTGGCTCAGATAGAGCCGGTGGGCCGGGCTCCCGGGTTCGAGTGAGATGGTCAAAGTGGGCCTTTGGGCGGGCAGTTGTGATGGAGGGGCGGAGCGCGGAGCGGCCGGAGCCGCTCCGCACGGTCAGCGGCTGCGGGCCGTGGGCGTGGCCGCCTCGGCAGCGGAGCCTGTCGACGACCGGGTGCTGGGGGCGGCGCTGCGGCGGGCCTTGCGGGCGGAGGCCCGGCTGGCCTTCAGCCGAGCTTCGTGGGCGGCGGCGAGCTGCTCGCCCTGGGCGCCGCCTTCCACCTGCGCGACGAGGTGGTCATGCGGGACGTCGTATCGACCGCGGGAGACGGGCTCGGCGTCGACGAGGGCCGTGGCGAATCCGGCGATCAGGTGGCGTGGGGTGCGGTCGTCGAAGTACGCGTGCCATAGCCGGTGGTGGCCGCCGAGGCCGGTGGGCAGCGCGACTTCGGCCTTCCAGCTGAAGTAGTCGCTGGTCAGCGTCGCCGACCGCTCCATGGCGGTGATGCCGTCCGGATGGCGGGCGTACTCGTTGCCCCGTTCGTCGCACTCGTACGTCCAGCCCGCTGCCTGCAGCGTCGGCCAGATGTCCGGCTCGGCCGCGGGCGGGGAGCGTAGGAGCGCGTCGGTGAATCCGGCGATGATTTCCACGGGTGTGTTGCCGCCGAAGGACGCGGACCAGAGCTGCGACGAGACCCGCCACCAGGAGCCGTACGCGTCCGGGGTCGGCTCCAGGACGAGCGTGTGCTGGTAATCGGGGCTGCTCAGAACAACGTGGGGGAAGTCGGGGTCGCCGAAGTTCTTCCACCCGCCGGCCCGCAGAGCCTGGGTGACGTGGCGCGGGTCACCGGCTCCGGCGAGGTGGCGGGGCGTGGTGTCGCACCAGATCCGCGACCAGGGATCGTCGGCTGCGGTGGCGATATAGGGACGTGTCACGGCGCCGAGGGAGCGGCGGGCTCAGGCGCGTAGCCGTTCAGGCGCTGTACGTCCCAGTGCAGGACGTGCAGGTCGGTGGCCTCCTGGGCGGCTTCCCGAAGCCCGGTGACGATCAGGTGGATCTCGTTGCTGTCGGCCTTCGTCTCCTGGGCGATGAGGCGTGCGGTGTTGCGAAGGATGTCGCCGAGCAGGATGGGGACGCCGGTGTCCTCGTCGAGGAGGACGGCGAGCAGCGGCAGCACGTCGGATACGGACGGATTGGTGTGCAGGTAGTTCTGGACCTGGGCCAGGGTGGCGGTCGCCTGCGCGACGTCGTCGGCGCTGGGGGCGGAGGGGGTGGGCAATGTTCTCCTTGGATGGAAGTGACGGGGCCGCGCTCACCATGGCCGGACTGGGCGCTGTCCTCTGGGTATGCGTGTGACGTCCGGGGAGAAGGTGCGGAACTGTTCGTCGAGTCCGTTGAAGCGATCTCTGAGGTCGGTCAGGTCGCTGTACGCGTCGCAGCAGAGGTCCTGCAGATCGTTGGCGTAGGGGTCTTGGACAGCGAAGTCGGCACAGGTGGTTGCGATCACGTCGAAGATCTGGGCGATGAGGTGGAGTGCACCGTGACTCCGGTCGACGATCGGAGTGAGGACGTTGGCGAGATCCTCGGGGCGTTCGGCTCTATCAAGCTGCCGGCCGAGGCGCAGGAGTTCGGCGGTGAGGGCCTCAACGCCACCGGGCGGGAGGTCTTGTGACTGAGTCAAGGTGATGCACTTTCGATGGGGCGGCGGGCTGAGGTGAGACGGTCGGCGGCGCACGCGTGCTCCGGCTTGGGCGTACGGACGGGGCGTACAAGCCCCCGGGGTCAGCGGTGTCTCTTGTGGCGATCTGGTCCGGGTGGTGGCGGCGCGGGCGAGGCGGTGCCGGTGCGTTGAGCGGCTTCGAGGCGCCGCAGATGCTGCAGGCGGTGCTGTTCCGGTGTGACGGGGCTGCGCCGGGAGTCGAGGAAGCCGAAGGCGTGCCGCGGTTCCTGCCCCTCCCAGCGGAGCAGCGGGGCGGGATCGGTGAGCGCGTTGATGAACCCGGTGAGGGCTGCCGGCGGGGCGGCTTCGTCGATGGAGGCATTCCAGATCCACCGGTGTCGCTTCTCGGTGAGCGGTACTGAGACCTGAACTGCCCAGCGATGGATGGGTGTTTCGGCGAGCGAGGACTCGCGGGACAGGTAGGCAGTCTCGTCCGGGGACCGGGCGGCACGCTCCCTGCCGGCCAGCCGCATGGCCCACCCGCGGCTGGCCGCAAGGCGCCACAGCTCGGCCTCTTCGGGCCGTGGCCCAGTGGAGTGCAGAACGTCGGTGAAGCCCGCGATGATCTCCACCGGGGTGTGGATGCCAAACTGGGCCGACCACGCGTGTCCCTGCGCCGGGCGGACGCGCCAGGAAGACATGAACTCGTCCTCTTCGGGTTCCAGCGCGAGGTGCAACCGTCGGTCGGGGCTTTCCAGCAGGACATGCGGATAGCCCGGGACCGAGTGGTCGCTCCAGCCCGACGCGAGCAGATACTCGGTCACATGTCGGGGGTCGCCCCCGCCGGCCAGATGGCGCGGGGTTACCTCGTCCAGCCAGCGGACGGCGTTGACGCGGTGCAGGGTGGGGCCGTTGACCTTGGAGTAGAAGCGCTCGTGGCTCACCGCATCCGCCCGGCCTTGGCATACGGGCGGGCCCCGGGACCTTGAGGACGTGCCCGGTTGCCGGCGAAGGTGTTGCTGGCCCAGGTGGCGGCGCGGGCCGCGGTGATCCGGGCCTGCTGCCATGCGCTGAGTTGCGAGGGCAGCACGGACACCGAGGTCGTGCGGATTCTCTGCGAGGGCGGGACGTGGCCGAGGGGCCGCATCACCGGCTGCGGGTCGGCGAGCGCGGTGCTGAACGCCTGAACCAAATGCATCGGCGTGGTCGGCGTGAACGTCGCCTCCCATACCGTCCCGTGCTCGTTGCGGGCGCCGGCCCACCAGTGCGCCTGTCCGGGGGCGGACTGGTGGAAGCGGACGACGGCGTCGCCGTCCGGACTGCGGGCGGTGAAGTGCTGTCCGCGCTCGGTTTCCCATCCCTGTGCCTCAAGCGGCGCCCACACGTTGGGGGCGTGTGCGGAGCGCGGCCGGGTCAGCGCGTCGGTCATTCCGGCCACGATCTCGACGGGGACCTGCCGGCCGAGAGTGGCGTGCCACGCCCCCTCCGTCCTGGTCTGCTTCCCGCTGATCGTCCAGCCGCCGGGCTGGGTGAATGGGTCGTACCCGATGCGCACGGACTTGTCGGGGCTGTCGAACACGACGGGACCGCCGGTCTTGGACTTGTCCTTCCAGCCCGAGGCGCGCAGGTACTCGGTGACGAAGCGCAGGTCTCCGCCGCCGGCGAGGTGCCGGGGTTCGACGAGGTAGTGCTGCTGGGCCTGCTGACCGGTGGGGCCCCAGCCGGACCACTGCTTGTTCTTCTTCACCGGTGCCGCCTGACGACCATCGCCGATGCGACCGGCGCGGCGGTGGGCCCGCTGGAGCTGAGGGCGGGCGCGGCGACCTTCTTGATGGCGCCGGTGTGCTCAGTGAGGTCGACGCCCACGCTGTTGAGTTCGTTGGCGGCGCGGCCCAGCGCTAGCCAGACCTCGGGCGGCAGGATGCCGCGCTCGGAGTTGACCTTCGCGAAACGCGAGCCGGTCGAGACGAGTTCGGTGACCTCACCGAGGAGACCGGTGTCGTAGTCCAGGACGTTGGCGAGGATCTGGGCTGCCTCGCCTGGCGGCGCCAGGGCGAGGCGACGGCGGAGCTGGCCGATCTGGGCGGTGATGGCGTTGGCCAGCTGTATGGAGGGGAGATTCGAGTCGGGCATGGGCCTCCTGAACAGGCCGTTCGGGGCTGCTAGTTGTGGTGACGGATGCGGTAGCTCTCCACGAGGAGGGCGGCGTCGCGGCGGCGGGCTTCGTCGAGGGCTGCCTCGGGGCGTCCGCCGGCCAGCGGGTTGGTGCGCTCCCGGCTGCAGACGGTCACGGCGCGCAGGTAGCGGCGGAACAGGGCGGTGACCAGGCGAGGTTTGCGGTCGGCGGTGATGGGCGGGGGTGTGCGGTCGGGGTCGTGAGTGACGGCGGGCTCCTGGGGAGGGTGGGGCCGGCCCCGATGGGCCGGGGCCGGCGAGGGTCGGGTGGCCAGCGCGTACGGCGTGCTTGCCCGGCGGGTGGCGGTGGCGCCGGGTGTGCTGCCTGTTCGGCGAGTGCGGCGCGATAGGCGGTGCCGCCGAAGAGACCCGTGTCAATGTCGATCCGGTATCCGGCACGGGCCAGCAGCAGCGCGGCCCGGTCGGCCAGGGTCTTCATGGTGATCTCGTCCATCTCGTCCGGGATCTGATGCCAGACGTCGCCCTCGACCTGGTGCCGGTCGAGGCCGAGGGCGTCGAGCAGGACCAGGAGATGTTCGGGGGCGTCGGCGCGGGTGTCGACGTAGATCGTTCCGTCGCGGTGGTGAAGGTGACGTCGACGTCGTAGTCGTCGGCGAGGCTCACCGTCGGTGTGCCCTCGCCGGCCGCCCCGTCGCGGGCGCGGCGGCCACGGCGCGTGGCGGGGCCGGGGCGCTGTGGTTGCGCATGGCCGCTGCGGCGTCGGTGTAGGCAGCGGCGTCCCAGACGTCATCGTCGATGCGGACCACATATCCGGCCTGGTGCAGCCAGGGCACCGCATGGGTGGCGAGCTGCTTCTTCGCGTCCTCGTCGAGGTGGGCGGGTGCTTCGTGCCAGACGTAGACGGGCCCGGGGATGGGCAGGGTCCGGCGCTCGAAGCCGAGGTCGTCGAGGAGAGCGAGCAGCTGCTCGGGCGCGCCGGTCGGGGTATCGGCGTGCACGGTGTCGGTGAGGGGCTTGCGGTAGATCGTGACGTCGGTGCCTTCGTCATCGGCACGGTTTCCCACGTGCGGTTACTCCTGTGCAGTTCGGGGCTATCGCCGTCGCGCGTACGGCACGGACGAGGTCGCGGGCGGCGCGACGGGGGTGGTGTCCAGGACGGGCCGGGTCGGCGGATGGCGCAGCACGGTGTCGATGCCCAGCGCGGACAGCCGTTCTCCGGCGGCTCGTACGGAGGCAGCCTGGCGGGCGGTGTCGTCGCCCGACAGGACAAGGACGGCTCGCACTGTGTCGAGAACGAAGCCGTGGTCGGTGAGTACCTGGGTGATGTCGGCGCGGTCGGGCTGGTCGACCACGAGTGCACCGTCCGACCAAGTCATGACCAGGCGTTCTGGAGCGGACGATGCCCGCGTGAAGTGCTCGGCGTTCTTGAAGACCTGGTGGGCCGCGACGTAGTAGCGGGGAAGGAGGTCGAAGGTGATGTTCTCGGCCGCGCTGAACGGGTCGGCGTCGACCGCGATTCCGTCGGGCTCGCGTACGCCACGGAATGCCTCGGCCGGTACGTCGTCGGGGGCCAGTGCGGCGATGAGGTATCCCTCGGCGTGGCCGGGCTGTTCTGTGACGAACAGGCGCGTTCCGTCGTGCCGTTGCAGCACGGCGCAGTGGTCCACGGGGTGCTTGGCCAGGGCTTCCGCGACCTCGTTCATGTCCCAGACCGCGTCGGTGAGGACGTGGTGGACGTTGAGGCCGCCATGGCCAGGGTGGTACGCGCTGGTCCAGGTGCCCGGCAGCTCGCCGGCGAGGACGGCGGCGAACGAGCCGAGGCTGGTGTCGGGGGTGGGGTCGTGCATGGGCTCCTCGGAAGGGAAGGGCGCGATCAGCGTCGCGGGTGTGCCGGTGCGGGTGCGGCGGGCGCGGCGACGGGGCTGGTGGTCAGGCGCGGCGGAGGCGTCGGGCAGGCGCAGACGGCGGAGGCTTCGCGTTCCTCCGGTCCGACCTCGGCGGTGCACGCGCGGCGCTGGGGATGGTCCTGGTGCCGGTCGACGAGGTCGTTGCGCATGTGCGCGAGGTCCGACCACAGGACGCCGAGCCGGTGCTCGGCCAGGTACTGCAGCCGCTTCGCGGTGTGCGGATCTGCCGGTTGGCCGAGGTCTTGATAGAAGGCGGCGGTGGCCGCCAGCACCTCGCCCAGGGCGACGAGCACGCCGTCGTGGGAGGCCGTCAGTTCGGTCAAGACGTCAGCGACCTCGTCGCTGCTGGTGGCGTCGCGGATCCGCTCGGCCAGGTGCGCGACCGAGGAGCCGAGCGGAAGGTAGTGCGGCTCGCGCCTGTCGGTGTCGAAGGCGTCGTCGGTGTCGACGCCGTACTTCACGGCACGCAGACGAGCGACGGCGCGGGTGGCGAGACGTTTCTCCTCAGCTTCGTCGAGGCCGACGGGCAGGCGGTGATAGGTCTCGTGGAGGCGGACGACGGGGACGAAGCCGCTGCGCTCAAGGATGCTGTGGGCTTCGGGATCCCCGCCGCGGGCGAGGACTTCCCCGGAGTGCACATCGCGCCTCAAGGTCAGGAAGCGATCGGCAAGGGCCAAGAAGGGTTCTTTCAGTCGGGTCAGCGGGAGAGCCGGGCGCCGGACAGGCCAGGTGCGACGATCCGCGTGGATGCACGGGGTGTTGGCCCGGCAAGGCGCGCTTGAGCGGGGGCTGGCAGGGCCGCAGCCAGAGACTCGAGACTCTCTTGGATGCCATACAGGCGGCGGGCCACCATCTCCAGCTGGTGCGCGATGTCGGGGCCGTACGCATCCGGCAGGTCATCGAGGCGGTGGGCCGCGTGCTCGATGAGACCACGAACCGTGGACAGCGGCCCGGTGCGTTCGGCGGCGAGCTGCCGCAGCAGCACACCGAATTGAGAAGCGGCATCGGCGGTGCCGGCTTCCAGTCGGCGCCCCGTGAACCGGGCTTGCTGGACGGGCTGCTGCGGATCCGGTTCACTACGGGGCGAGAGCAGGCCCAGCTCTGCCTCGATGCGTCGGCTCTCCGCCGCCAGGAGCGCGAACAACCGGTGCGGCTGTGCGGTCCACGTGCCGTCGGCCCGGATGAGGTTGGCGATCAGATCGAGGCGGCCGGGCTGCGCCTGCACGGCGATCCAGCGGCACCCGTGGTCGTCGCCGGGGTGTTGGATGCCGGCGGCACGGGCGATCCGGTGGGCGATCTCAGTCCACTCGGGGCGGGTCAGCCCCCGGTCGTCCGGGTGCAGCCGCACGTCCGCGTGCCAGATGGCGCGGCGGTCGCCGTGCGGACTGACCGGGACGGGGTGACGCCAGTTGGGGTCGTCCAGGTGCTCGGCGAACTCGGCGGTCGTCCAGCTCTGCCCTTCGTCGAGGGGGGTGTATATGTCGAGGTTGTTCCAGTGGGCGACCACCGTGTGGTCGGTCAGGGCCTCGCGGTGGCTGACCGGGCGGCCGAGGGCTTCGGCGAGCGCCTCGCCGGCGCTGAGGTCGCGCGGTCCAATACGGATGATCATGGGGTGGGGTCCGGGCGGTTGGGGATGAGGAGGGCTAGGTCGTGCGCCGTGGTGATCAGGGCGCGTTCGCGTACCAGGTCGGCGTGGACTGCCAGTTCGCCGGGCGGCAGCACCTCCAGGGCGTGGTCGATGGCGGTGAGGGCCTCGGGGTACTGGCCCAGACTCCGCCGGGCCGAGGCCATGCGGAGCAGCGCGATCGGATCGTTCAGTCCGCCCTCGGGGAGCAGCCCCACCAGGGCCAGCAGCATGGGTGCTCGGCCGGGAAGGAAGGTGCCCAGCCACACGCCGTGCAGGAGGACGTGCAGGGTCTTGGGGTGGTCGGGTGCGGCCACGAGGACCCGGTGCAGGACGGCGAGGCCGTCGGAGCGGGACTGCCCCAGCCGTGCGAAGCCGTACAGGGCTTCGCTGTACGGGTCCTCGTTCAGCACGCTCACCGGCACCTTGTTCATGAGTGACTCGATGTCGCGGCAGCGGAAGTCGTAGCGCAGCGTGCTGAGGTAGAGGTGCCGGTACGTCCGCCAGATCACCGGGTCCTGGCTGGCGTCGGTGACGTGCTCGGGGGTGAGCACGACCAGCGCGCTGTTGCCGGCGGCGCGGGCCTGCCAGGCGACGTCGGCGCACACTTCGGCCGACTCCTGCCACGTCGCGTCCATCTCGCGCAGGGCCTCGGCGAGCAGCGTCGGCCACTCGCTCCCGGTGATCGCCTCGATGGCCGCTGTAGCCGTACCCGTCAGGTCTGCGGCGCGCTGCGAGCCGAGTGCCTGTGTCACTGGCCGCCCCGGGCGTCGGCGACGTGGACCACCTGGTTGAGGCGGGTGACGGAGTACCAGCCGCAGTCGACGTCCTCGTGGGCGTCGGCCAGGCGCGGGATGAGGTAAGTGCGCAGCGCCTGCTGGTAGATGAGGCAGTCCGGGCAGCGGCTGGAGAGGTGGACCAGGTAGCGCGGGTGCGCGGTGATGTACGTGCGCTCGCCGCCGGCCGGGTCGTACAGGCGCCAGCCGTCCTCGTCGGTAGGGGTGTGCCACGACGGGGTGACGACCTTGTAGGCGTCGCCCCACAGTTCGCTGCCGGAGGTGCCCTTGAGGATGACGACCTGGTCACCGGGCCGGAAGTGGGCGTGGGTGATGTCCCGGTCGGGGGTGACGATGTCACCGGGGGCATGCGGATGGCTGGATGCGGGCACGGCTGGGTTCCTTCCACGAGGGACGCGGGGAGGCGGTGGGAGGAACAAGGATCCGGAGGATCCCCGGTTTCGGTAACCGGGGATCGTCGGGTATACAGCCCCGCGTCCTACCGGAACGGGTTCTCCGTCCCGATGTCGTCCGAGGCGGCGGCGTCCAGGAGTTCGGGCAGGTCAGAGCCCTCAGCGTCCCTCTGGTCGATCCACCATCCGGCGCGGTCGACGGTGCGGATCTTGTCTTCGAGGACGGCCCAGTCGGCCTCGTCCCAGGTGCCCTCGCTCACCAGCGCGCTGTACGCGGCGGTGACGAGCTGGTGGCGGGAGCGCTCGCCCCAGGCGAGGGCCTTCTCGGGCCCATCGAGCGGCGGCATGTCGAACTGCTCGGCCCACTCGGCGGCGGCCTGCTGCTCCTCGGCGCGCTTGGCGGCGAGCCAGGCTTCCTTGGATTCCGTGTCGGAGTCGCGGGCGGCCTTCCAGCAGTCGGTGCAGTCGCGGCCTTCGAGCCAGCGGGCGAATGAGGCGCGCCGGTCGGCGGGACGGTTGGACAGGTTGTGCGTCACTTCGTGTCCACAGCTGTGGACAATTTTCCAGGCGGTGCGGATTGCCACGTGGTTGTTCCTGCTTTCTGTCTTCTGCGTCGTCTCAGCGTGTCCTGCGGATGGCGTCTGTGGCCGCCGTGGCGATGGCGACGGGAGCGCTGGAGGGCTGGGGCAGGTGCAGCAAGGTGGTCCCCGGCAAGTGGTGGGACTTCGCGGTGAGGGTGAGTTGGAGTACGGCGCAGCCGGCGGTCGTGAGCTGCTTGACGCGGGTGACGGCTTGAGCGGTTTCGTCGCTGCCGTACCGGGCGTCGGTGACGATCACGAGGAGGCGGCCGGCGCCGGGGCGGCTGAGTTCGAGGCCGTGGTCGAGTGCGTCGATGGCGTCGCCGAGGTTGTGGTGGCCGCCGTTGGCATCGAACGTCGTCACGCGCTCTGGTGCTCGGTGGGTGGGTCGGGTCAATGCGGTCAGGTGCCTGTCATAGGCGATGGTGGCGGTAAGGGAGTCGGGGTCGGTCAAGGCTGCTGCGCGTGCCACGATCCAGGCAGCGGACGCGACGGGCGCGCAGGCGGCACGCATGGAGCCGGAGACGTCGACGGCGATACCCACACGCAGCGGTGGGGTGGGGGAGTTCCGGCGGCGGGTGTGGGTGAACGGTTCCGCGGTGGGGACCGACCCGGCCGCGCGCTGAGCGTCGCGGGCGAGGGCCGCGCGCATGTTGAGGCGGCCGGGCGGGGTGGGGCTGGTGGTCCGCTCCTCGGTCCGCTCGCGGTAGGCGGCGGCACGCAGGGCGCGGCTCAGGCGCGCGGCGGCACTCTGCTCGGCGGCGGTGGGCCTGCGGGTGCCGGTGACCGGGTTGCCGTAGGGCGCCGGTGTGCCGTCGGGGGTGACGGTGGTGCCACGGGCGTTGAACACCGACTTGGCGGTGGCGGCGGCTTTGCGTCGCTGGCCGGCCCGCTGGGCGCGGTCCTGAGCCTGCGCCTTGGACTGCGCGGCCATGGCGTTGGTCGCTGCGGCCTGTGCCGCGAGGTCGGCGGCGTCGGTGGCTGCCGTGCTGTCCATGACGACCCCCACGGCGCCGGACAGCAGATCGGTGAGGTTCTCCGGCACGGGCAGGGCGGGGGCCGCGGTGTCCAGAGCGTCGCACCATTCTTTCGCGTGCGCGAGCATGGTCGTGGCGTCGTGGTCGGCGCACTGGTGGGCTGCGGTCCAGATGCGGGTGAGTGTGGCCAGCAGGTTTGCGCCCAGCACCTTTTCGCACAGATCGGCGACGGCCCGGGTCTCGCCGGCGTCCAGGATGCCGACGTCACGGCGGCCGAGGACCAGGGCCGCCACGGCGGCGGCGTGCTCGATGCCCTGGAGGGTGGGGTGGGCGATGTCGGGCATGACCAGGGTTCGGGCACTGGTGCGCAGGTACGTGCGGTCCGTGGGCCGCGTGATCAGGTGTGCGCCTTCGACGCGGCTCTCCTCCAGCAGGAGCGCGGCCTCGACGACACGGGGGTTCGCTCCGGCAGGCTGTGTCCAGACGGAGTGGGCCGCGTGCGCGGCCTCGTGGACGAACACTCCCCAGGCGGCGGGATACCGCTCCTCGTCGCCCACGATCCGCGGATGGATCTCGTGGGGCTGGAGCGGGGCGAACAGGCCGGCGTCGAACTCGACCTCGCCCAGAGTGGGGAAGAACGCGGCCGGTGCGCCGCTGCGCGTGCCGGGGCGGCAGGTGACGAGGAGGTCCTGGCGGCCGGAGAGGGCGACCAGCCGATCGCCGAGTTCGGCTCCCACGCGCAGCCACGCGTCCGGGGAGGAACGGGGTTGCGCGGGCGGGGCGCCGTCGTCGTCCCATCGCGCGAGGTCGGCGTCGTCGTCCGGCGTGGTGGCGGGGGACTGGACGTGGTGGTGGGCGCTCATCGCGAGCGGCCCCGGTGTGCGGAGCCGGTGCAGCCCGGGGGCTGCCGGGCGGCTGAGGCGGGGAGCTGCTTGCCGAGGGTGAGGGGCGCGATCTTCTTGACGCCGGCAGCCTTGATGACGGCGGCGGCGACGGCGTCGCGATCCTCCACAGGAGCGATGCCGACGAGGTTCGCGAGCGCGGCTTTGGTGCCGAGGACGGCCTCGGTCTTCTGGTAGCTGAGCAGTTCCCGCAGTTGGGGGGCCCAGCCCAGCTCGCCGAGTTCGACCTGGTGGGCGAGGTGTCGGGCGACCCGGACCACCCGGGCATCGATCCTCAGCGCCAGGGCGAGGTCATAGTCCGTGCCGATCTGGATCTGCACGCTGAACCGGCTCGCGAGCGCCTCCGTCAGAACCGCCCCGTGGACGCCGGGATTGTGGCCCGCCACCACGTAGAAGCCCGGCTCGGCCTTGATGGTCTCGCCCTTGTGGGCCTTGACCTGGATCTGCCTGCGCCCGTCCATCGCGGGATACAGCGCCGCCAGGACCTTCGGTGAGATCAAGGTGGCATCGTCGATCAGCAGGGCGCGGCCCTCGGTCATCGCGGTGACCAGCGGACCGTACTGGAAGACGTAGGCTCCCGCGTCGTCCTGTGTGTACTCGCCGATCAAGTCGCCGACCGTGGTGTCGCCGTCACCGGCGACGGTGAGCAGGTCCGGGAACGCCGCCTCGACCAGACTCGTCTTGCCGGTGCCCGGAGGGCCGTAGAGCAGCACCGGCACGTCGGCGTCGCGCAAGCGATTCAACGCCTCGACGTCGGGCAGATCGGCCAGCTCCCGGGGGTGGTAGACCTGGCCCCCCGCGCGACGGATCGGGCCGGTCTGCCTGGGCGTGGCTGCTGCGGGAATGGTCGTGCGGGCCGTGGCCGCCTGGGCGCGGGGAGAGTGGGTGCCCGGTGGGCTGATCACAGCGGTCTGCGCGGCTGCGGCGGTTTTCGCGTTCGCGCGGAACTCCGGTTGTCCGGTTCCGCCTTGGTCGGCCTCGCCGCGTCGCACCAGGGTGAGGGCGGCGTTGCGGACGGCGCCGTGGGAGTGGCCCAGCTGCCTGGCCATGTCCCCGATGGTGAGCGTGTCCGCCGGCCGGTTGGCCAGCAGTCGGGCCACCTTGGCCCGTAGTTCGCCGCCCTTGGTGCGCGCTGGACTGGTAGGCGTTCCGGGTGTGGTCAAAAGGAGGATCCTTCAACAGGTACGGGTGCGGGTTGGGTTGGCGATGCGCTGGAGAGGCTGGCCGCTCTCGGAGCGGATCACGGACTGTGCCGACATCGGCGACAGGGCCAACCGGGGCGTACCGTCGGCGCTCACCGGCCGACCGAGGGCTCGGTCCAGGTGCACGGGATGGTCGGCGACGAGCAGCTCGCTGGCTGCCGAGCAGGCCCGTGCGTCCGCTCCGCACCGGGTTCCGTCGCCCGGCAGGCGCAGCCTGGCGTCTCTTCGAAGCCGGCCTGGAGCAGGATCCGCCGGGCGGCGGCGTTGTAGCCGGTGGTGGTGATCTCGCCGGTGATGGTGTGCCGGATCGTCATGAACGGCTCTGCTGGTGCTTCGGGCAAGGCGGGTCTCCTATCGGTGGTGGTGGGAAAGCGGTGGGGTGTTGGGCGAAGGTGAGGCGGGTCCGGAGCTTCCAGCACATCAACGGTGCGTGGCTGGACCACGAACGATGGGCAATGACTGCCGACATGCTCCAGGGCGGGCCTCACCGCCCCGCAGCTACCTGACTCGCCTTTCCGCACGTTCCGATAGCCGGGTGTACCAACAACGGCCATGCGCTTGGGTGATCTCCTCGTGTCGGGGTGTTGTGTGCGGTGAGCCGCAGCGGCTCATGTCGTGCGGGCGCGTTGCGGGAGGTGTTCGGTGAGCTGCTCAGCAGCGCGGTCGAGCAGATCCACGTGATGTCGCCACGACCGGCGGGCGGCCTTGGCCAGCACCTTCTTGATGCGGGGATCGAGGGCGCTGACAGCATCCAGCCCGGCGGCGCGGGCCACGGCCAGGCGCAACTCCGCGTCGACCCATGGCCACTGCTCTACCGGGGGAACCGGGACTGTGTCGTCACCCTCGGGGCCAGCAAGGCGGTTCAGGTAGTCGCCGCCGCCGCTCAGGATCTGAGGGAGGGGGATGTCGTCGGTGGCCATCCAGCGTCCCTGCTCCAGCAGGAAGAGGAGGGCGCAGCGCAACAGGGTCATGTCGTCGCGGCTCGACGAGGTGCAGGCCGCGCATTCGTCCTGGTGACAGTTCCAGGTGGGAGAGGTCGTTCGGGGCATGGAGGAAGGGCCTTTCAGGGAGGGATGGCTAAGCGCCACTGACACGGCGATGCCGGCCTCGGGAGGAGGGGGTCTCGGTGTCGTTGCGGCGGCGGTGTTGGCCGCGATGCGACGGGCTGAAGGGAGTGGACATCTGCCGTCGGGAACCCGCGAGAACGACCAAGGCGAGAAGCGCGCCGGCTGCGGGAAGTGCGGCGCTGATCGTGGGGCTAGTGGCGGCGGTGCCGGCCAACGCGGTTCCCGCGGCCTGCCCGATGCCCACGGAGGCGATCAGCCAGGCGCACGCCTCGGTGCGGGTGCCGGTGGGGGCGAGCGCGTCCACGGTCAGGAACGCGCTGGTGATCAGTACGGTGAGGAAGAGACCCGGCAGCGCCGTGAGCGCGGTGGCAACGAGCGGGCCGGGACTCGCGGCGAGTGGCCCCCACGCGAGGGCGAACAGCAGGGCCGCGGTGAGGAGTTGGCCGCTCAAGCCGCCCGGCCAGCGGCATCGGCCGTACAGGACGCCGCCGACGAGGCTGCCGACGGACAGCGCGGCGGGGATCACCCCGGACAACAGGGCCATACCGTGCCGGTCAGCCATGGACACGGCCCACACGTTCACCGCGCCCAAGGCGAAGCCAACACCGGAGAAGGCGAGGAACAACAACCGCAGCCCGTCGTGCTGCAAGGGCCCGAGGAATCCGCCCGTGCGTGCGCCGGCGGGACGCCACTTCCTGCACGGCGCGGTACTGAGCATCACGCTCGCCCCGACTAGCCCGAGCACCGCGGTGACCGTCATGGCCGCGCCGGGCCCGTGGAGGGCGGACAGCGTGGCGACCAGCGGCGGTCCGGCGATGTAGATCAGTCCCTGGGCGCCCGTGTCGAGCGCGAGCGCGGCGCGCCGCCGCTCCGGATCCGGCAGCACGACAGCCCACAATGCGCGCAGGTTGGCCTCCAGCGGCGGCGTGCTCAGCCCCGCGAGGACGACTAGCCCGGCTGCGAGTGCTGGCTGCGCTACGGCGTCGGCGTATGACAGCAGCAGGAGGCAGACCGTGGTGACCAGGACGGCGGCCGTCGTGACCCGGGTCTGACCACGCCGGTCGACCATCCGCCCCAGCGCCGGTTGCCCGATGGCGCTGGCCAGCCCGTACAGCGCACACAGCAGCCCGCCGGTCGCGAGGGATCCGCCCTGCTCTGCGATCAACAGGAGGATCGCGACGGGGGCCATGCCGTTGGGCAGGCGCCCGATCAGGGTGCCCAGCAGCAGCCGGGCGACATGCCGCTCGGCGAGCAGCGGCCGGGAGGCGGTGCGGTCCGGCGGACAGCTGGTGCGGGAGTTCAACGCGGGGTGCTTTCCGTGATCGTCTGGCTGGGGCGAAGGGGGTGGGAGATCAGCGCGTGCGTCCGGGGGTGACGGCTGCCGGTGGCTCCGGCGGCGCGGCGGCGGTGACGACCGAGCGGGCGGGTCTCTCGGCCGGACAGACGGTGGCGGTGCGGACCAGATCGATCAGGTCTTCGCCGTGATGACCTTGGCCTGGCAGTCCCGGGCCGTCTGGAGCAGCCGGGTGAGCGCCTCGCGTGCTCGCGTGCGGTCGTCGAGGGACAGCCGGTGGGCGTCGTCCTCGTGCTCCCGGGTGAATCCGGCCAGCTCCAGGGCGGTCGTGGCCCATTGGTGCCGCTCCCCGCTGGGGAGCGCGACGATCGTGGTGCCGGAGCTGAAGTGGAGGGTTATGGCAGCGGAGGAAGTCAGAGCGGAGGCGTCTCGAACGTCTCGAACCGGCGGGTCAGCGCCGTTGCCGCCGCGGGGTGCCGGCGGGCTCGGACTGCGCGGTCATGGCGGTCTTCGTACGGCGCGGCGCCGGTGGCGCGGACGCGGCGGGCGGGGTCGCCCGCAGGTCAGGGTCGAGGTCGACGCCGTAACGGGCGGCGGTGAGCATCTCGGCAGCCCAGGTGGCGTGTTCGTTCTCCCAAGTGCGGCCCAGGTCGAACGGCAGCCG
This sequence comes from Streptomyces sp. NBC_01092, assembly GCF_045039535.1. Classification (NCBI taxonomy): domain Bacteria; kingdom Bacillati; phylum Actinomycetota; class Actinomycetes; order Kitasatosporales; family Streptomycetaceae; genus Streptomyces; species Streptomyces sp. NBC_01092. The sequence continues at coordinate 8,646,718 of NZ_CP108659.1, forward strand.
GATCCAGACGCCGCGCAACTGGGGGTAGGCGTCGAACCCGGCACGCTTGAGGACACTGGCGGCGAAGCCGTCGACCGGGCCCTCGACGTCGACTTCGCCGCCCTGGCCGCGGGTGATGCGGATCGGCTCGGCGCTCATCGGTTCCGCCCCTTCCTGGCTGCCTGGGTATGGCCGCCCACCGGTACGGCGCCGGGCTGGGGCAGAAACTGGGGGAGCGTGGTGGTCGGGGCGCCGCGTTGCTGCGGGGAGCGGGTGGCGGCTGCCTGCGCGATGCGGTTGCGGCGTTCCATCAGCCCGTTGCGCACGGCCGGCCGGGGCGGGGAGCCGCTGCGGCCGGGGTCGAGGCTGTAGTCGGCGTGGACTTCATAGCCGTGGCGTCGAAGATCGTGAACGGCCTGGCGGGTACGGCGGATCCCGTCCTGCCCGGGGTTGGTGAGCCGGTACAGGCCCGGAGTGTCGGGCACGGGCTCGAACTGCTCGCGCACGAGGAACCAGTTGGCCAGGTATGCGGGGATGTTGGCGGTGGCGGCGGCCACGAATCCGTGGTCGGGGTGGGCGCCGAAGCGGAAGTGGTCGGACAGAAGAGAGGCATCCTTTCTGGAGCGGTCAGCGGTGCGCTGCCGCGGCGCGGGGCGCAGGCGGCGGAGCGGGGCGGGTGGTGAGCAGCCGTGGGCTGGGCGCGGACAGAGCCGCCGGCCCGCCCGGTACGGCCGCGCGGACCTGGCGCTCGAACGCTTCGCTGTCGTCGAGCCAGGTCTCGGTGGCCGGCAGGGCGGCAAGGCCGAGCCGCCCGCGGACCTGGCTCCATTCGTGGGCCGGCAGCGTCCGGGGGATCGAGTACAGCTCGTGACGCAGGTCGTTCCACTCGTCCCACGTGTCCTGGCTGTGGGCGAGTGCCTCGCGCAGCCGGGTCAGTGCTGCGGCATCGCCGGGCCAGGCGGTGGCGGCGGGACGGCAACGCGTGAGCAGGAGCGGCGCATGTTCGAGCACGTGACGGAATTCCAGCCAGGCGTGGTCGGCGAAGTCCCGTTCCATTCCGGCGATCAGGCGGGAGTCGCCGAGCGGCACTGCGTCGCTGTACCGGCCGGAGCCCCTGATCGCCTGGAGAGTCTGGTGTTCTTCCCGGATGCGTTCCAGGGCTCTCAAGACGGTGTTGAGGTCCTGGTTGTGCAGGGCGCGGCGGTAGGCGGGCAGGAACCTGTGTGCAATCGCGTGTGCGGCGAGGCCGGGATCGGCGGGCAGCACGATGCTGCGCGGCGTGGTGGGGTCGTCGTGGGGGTCTTCTTGTTCCCGGTCGGTGAGAGGGCCGAGGAGATAACCGCTGCGGTGGCCGGGGCGTTCGATCAGCAGCAGCTCGGTGCCGGCGTGGTTCGTCAGCACGGACGCGAACGGGATGCGGTGTTCTTCGAGGGCGCGGTAGATGTCGCCGGCTTCCCACATCCTGGGCCAGAGGTCTTCCTGGCAGAGCGGGTGGCCGTAGATCTCCAGCTCGGCGCTCCACGTGCCGGGCAGCCGGGCGGCGATCTCGGTGCCGATGTCGCCGAGGTAGGGCCGGGCGCTGGTGATGACGGTGGCGCCGTGTTCGTGGGCGCGGTGCACGAGGGCGCTCGCGGTGTGCCGGGCGGCCGATGCGTCGGACAGCGGGGCGGTGAACGCGCCGTTGGGCAGGCGGCTGAACCCGGCTTCTTCCAGCGCCTGCATGGCCTGGAGGTGATCCTCGCCGGATGCGATGGCGACAAGACCGAGGGCGCGGCTGGTGGTGAGGGTGATCTCGGCGGAGGGGGTGGGCATCAAGGTCCTGGGGGTCGAGCCCGCGGGCGACTTCGTCCAGATGGAGGGGGATCAGCGGGTCTTTCGGGTGTGCTTGGTGCGCTCGCACTTCAGCGGGCGGGGCTACTGACGGCGCGCCGGGGCGGCGGTGCGGCGGGTGTGGTGTCCAGGGCCGGGCGCGGTCGGACCCGTGGCGGTGTGGGAGCGCGGTGGGGTGGGAGGACAGCAACGGTCGCGTCGAGGTCCTCGGCCGCCTCGTTTACTTCGCGGATGAGGAAATCGAGGTGTCGGCCGAGGGTGGCGAGCCGGGCGGCGATCTGCTGGCCTCGTACGGTTTCCAGGGCATGCGCGAACTGGCTTGCTGTGCCCAGGAGTTCTTGGAGGCGGACCAGAGGGCCGGCGTCGTGGCCGTGCCTGGTCGCAGTGAGCAGGACCTCGGCGACGTCACCCGCGCCCTGGGACTCGGCGACATCCCGGATCAGTTCCTGGAGCGAGACCTCGGGCACGGGCTCCGGGCGGACGAGCCGGTTGACGTCCGCCCGCAGCACACCTGGCGTCACCGGAGAGGGCAACTGCTCTCTCGCCGCGTGCTGGTCACGGTAGTGCCCGATGACCTGCCAGCCCGGCCCATCCGGATCGCCGGAGATGGCGATCACCGTTTCGGTGTCGTCCTCGCACAGGAACGCGAGGGTCATGAGCGTGCCGTCGACGGCGTACCACGACTCGATCAGCTCCAGGTCACCCCGCCGCTTGGCTGCCTGGGCCCGCTGGGTCCACTCCCGCTGGTCCTCGCCGCGCAGGGCGGGAGGGCGACCGTGGTGTTCGCCTGCGAGTTCGGTCGCGAGGTAGCTGTGCGCCGCCCAGAAGGCGAGGTGCGGCCACAGGGCGGCGTGCTGCTCGCGCTCGGCCGTCGAGCCCGGTGCGGCAGGCCCATCGAGCGCACGGCGGATCTCGGTGTGGGCGGTGGCCAGGCCGTCGAGGAGGGTTCGCCAGGCGAGGGTGTGCCGGGCGGGCGGCAGCCGGTCGAGGGCGCGGCGGGCGGTGTCCAGCAGTTCGTCGGCGTGCGGGGCGAGGTAGGCGGCGTACGCACGAAGGGCTGCCTGATCGCGGCGGGCCCGGGCGGCTGCTTCGGCCTGGCGGTCGACGGTCCGCCCGTAGCGGTCCCGCGCTGTGTCGAGCGCAGTTCCGGTTACGCGGTCGATGTCCATCATGCGCAGCCTGAAGTCGGCTGCCTTCCAGGTGAGTTCGCTTGCCCTGGAAGGTGTTGTCGTGTCGGGAATCGGTTCTCTCCGTGAGGTCGAGGTCAGCGGCGTGCGGACGGGCCGGGCGGTGGCAGCGACGGCCGCTGAAGGGGAGCGGGCTGCACGGCGGCCGTTTGCGACGGACCACCGGGCAGGGCGGAAGCGGCGATGCGTACGAACACGTCGGCTTCGGCTAGCCAGGTTTCGATGGCTGGCAGCACCTGCAGTCCGAGCCGGGTACGCACCTGCTCTGGGGGCTCAAGGGCCTCGTGTGGCAGGAGGATGAGGTCCCGCTTGCGGTCCTGCCATGCTGTGAGCGCGTCTTGGCACGAGGCGAGTGCGTTTCCTTCAGTGGGCTTCAGTGGCGGGTCCGCTGCCGGGGCTGCGAGGGAGCCGCCACCTGGGGGCGCGGGGCGGCGGTTCGTGGCGTGGCCGGCCCGGCCGGTGTCGCGCGCAGGCGGGCGGCGGTGCTGCGCAGCTGGGCGCGGGCGCGGCGTATTTCTCGGCCGTGATCACCCGCATGGCCTTCGGGTCGTTGCGCAGCGGGGAGTGGGCGAGGTTCGCGGTAGCCTCGTGCTGGAAGCCGGTTGCCGCGTAGGTCAGGGCGTCGGAGAGGATGTGCAGGGCGTTCGCAATCCCGGAGGTCGCCTCCGACAGCCGGACCAGGGCGAGGCGTTCGGGCATGTGGACCGTCACCGGCGTGGTGAAGCGCTCCTGAGCGCGTTCGGTGGCCTGCTGCAGATGGTGGGCCAGCAGGTTGATGTCGTCGGTGAGCGTGACCAGGTCGACGGCTTCGGGGCCAGTGGGGAAGTGGTCGGCCAGCTCGTCCAGACGCCGGGCAAGGGAGTCCAAGGCGGCCTCGGTGACGTCGGACGACATCATGCTCGTGTGGCCGCATCGCTCGGCGCCCGGTGTGCGAGAGCCGCGCGCAGGCTGCGCCCGAAGTTCCACGCGTGCCGGCGGGCACTCGCCTCCAAGGCGTCGTAGTCGTCCTGCCGGGTCATCTGGCCTGCGTGTTTGCGGTAGCGGTAGACCGGGACGGGCAGCAGGATGCCGGGCGCGAGGCTCGTGACGCCCAGGGCGGCCACATAGTCCTCGCCCTGGACGAGCCCGCCCATCGGGGCGGCGCGCACGAGGTCGGTGCGGGCGAGGATCGTGGTGGGGCCGATCGGGATCGTGTCCGCCGGATCCTTCCAGTACGTCCACACATCCCCGGCCTCGTGCCGGCCGGGTGGAGTCGGGCAGCGCCAGAGGGTAGTTGTGCCGTCCGCGTGTACATCCTGGCTGTATCCGGCGCACCAGCCCACCCCGGTCTCCTCCAGGGTGCGCAGGCGCAGTGCCATGGCCCAGTCGGTGAACTCATCGTCGTCGTCTGCCCAGTTGACATACTCGGTGCGCACTTCGTTCAGGGCGAGGTTGCGAGCGCAGGCGGCGCCGACTGGCCGGGGCAGCGCGAGGACGCGCACGCGTGAGTCGTCGGCGAGCGGCGCGGGCAGGCGGGCGGGGTCCGCGCCGTCGAGGGCGATCACCGCCTCCCAGGGCACGCTCTGGCGGGTGAGGCTTTCGTGCATGGCCGTCAGGTAGGGGAGCCGGTCGGGCCGGAGCTGGGTGGTGATGACGACCGTGACCTTGGCGGGGGAGTGCAGGGGAATGAGGATGCTCCGGCGAATGAGGGGCTAGCGGGTACGGGATGCGGCTGCTGTGGCCCTCGGCGGTGGGAGGGCGGTGGCCTTCGGCGCTGGGCGGGAATCGGCGGCGGCACGCAGTTGCTTCGCGGCGCGGGCGAGGCAGGTACGGCTCTCGCCGAGCCGGTCCACGAGCCCCTGGTGCGCGGCGGAATACGCCTGCGTCCGGGCGGGCCCGGGGGCTTGGTGGGTGAGGTCGGCGAGCTGGCCGAGGTGGTGGACGGCGCCACCGAGGGCGGCGAGCGCGGCAGCGGCGGGTTCGGCTGCCCGGGCGAGTGCGAGGCTGGTGCGGCGCTGGGCGGCCGTGACCTGGGCCGGAGAGCGGGCGGCAGCCCGGTGGCGGAACGCGTGTTCTCCAACCAGGTATCCCAGCAAGCGGGCGAGGTGGCGCACTTCGTCGTCCAGGATCTCGCTCAAGGCCGGGTCCGGGCGGATCTGGTCGGTCAGCGGGAGCTGGTCGGCGACGGTGTTGAGCCGGTCGGCCATGTCGTGCAGCAGCATCCGCTGGTCAGGATCGGACAGCGGTAACTCCGGGATGCGTGGGGCGTCTATCGCCGTGCTGAAGACGGCGTGCCCGTCGTCGGCTGCGTGCTGAGCGCCGCTGTGGGCGGGCGGCTCGGCGGGCCAGGTGAGGTGGGGTTGGCGTGGCGGAAGTTGACGCCGATGCCCTGGGCAGTGAGGAGCCGGACGGCGTCTGGATCAGCAGGGCGCGGTCGCTGGTGCTGTAGGAGGCGGGCAGGACGAACGCCGCCTCGTGCGGGCTGTACTGGAAGTAGCAGCCGTACAGCGCAGCGCGGGCCTCGGCGGGCACGCTCGCGTACGGCGCTCCCACCACGCCGTCCGGGTACCACACCAGCGTGAGGGTTTTGGAGACCTCTGCAGATAGGTACTCATGAGGGTGCTTCTCCCTTTTGCCGGTGTGCCTGAGAGATGTGGTCCGGAAAGGACTGCTCCCTCACGCAATCTTGACGACGACCTCGCCGGCCTTCGCGTGCCCCTTCTCGGCCTGCTCCAGCGCATCTCGGGTCGACTCGAACGGGAAGGCGGTGTCGACGACGGGGTGGATCGTGCCGGCGTCGATGAGCGGGGTGAGCTCGCGCAACTGGTCCCCGCTGGCCTTCATGAACAGGAACGAGTACGTCACCTGACGGCGTCGGGAAGGCCCGTGGCGCGCTGCGTGCGGTGCCCGATCGCGCGCAGGCCATCGAGAAGGCGCGCCGTCATCGTCTCGTCATCGGCGTGGGTGAGCTGCGCGTTGATGCGTCGGTGTTCGGAAGTGTGCAGGTTAATGCGGTGGTGTCGACGCAGTCGGCGGCGTCGTCACCGTTTGAATGTGACCCCGCTCAGGTCGCTGAAGATCGGGAGGGGTCCATGTCGAAGGCGCGTGCCTCGCCGCAGAAGTCATTGCGGTCGTTGACGTGCAGGCTCTCGATGTACTCGATGCCCGCTCATCACGGCGGGCCTTGGAAAGCGCCTCATCCATGAGCTCACGGCCATGGTCCGCCATCTGGCGACGCCACCTGTCGTGGGCGTGCGTCGGTCGGCTGCGATCAGGCTCCCGGGCCCCGTGCCTCCGGCTGGTCGCTGTTGCCGTGTGCCAGTGACGCGAGAATTTCCTTGCGGCAGACATCGAGGATCTCGTCCGCCAACGGAGAACCGTCCGGGCATGCCCGCGACAACACGATCGCGCCGATCGAATGGGCGAGCATGTCGATCACCGTGGTGCGGGCCGCGCGCTGGTCCGCATCCCCCGGCGTAGCGCTTTGGGACTGAAGGGCCGTCAGCAGGTTCTCGATCCCGGCTGCGAACTCTGTTCTGAGGTTCGCCGGCTGACGTGCGGCGTCGCCGCTGAGGGCCGCGATGGTGCAGCCGTCATCGCGCCTGTCGCGATGCTCCCGGGAGACGTAGTTCTTGACGAACTCGGCGGGGTTCAGACCTTCTGTCCGTGCCGCGGTCTGTGAGAGCCCGGTTGCGGACGCTTCGGTCATGAGGTCGGCCTTGGAGCGGAAGTGCTTGTAGAACCCGCCATGGGTGAACCCGGCGGCTGCCATCAGTTCTGCCACGCCGACACCGTCGTAGCCGCGCTCGCGGAACAGCCTGGCGGCTGTCGCGACGATGTGCGCACGGTTGCGCTCTGCCTGTGCCTTGGTGACCCGCATGTCCAGCCACCCCCCTTCTCCGGTCGACGCGCGGCAGTCCATCATACATAGATGTCGATCGACATCAAAGTGGTTGACTTTTTAGATTATGACCGTAATCGTATTGCTCACCCGCCACAGAAAGGGCCAGGCCATGAGTGACACACACCTGACTGCACCGACTCAGTACATCGAGGTCGACGGCGACCGATTCGCCTACCGACGCTGGGGCAAGCCCTCCGGCGTCCCGATCTTCCTGGTCCAGCACTTCCGCGGAGGGATGGACCACTGGGACCCCCTGCTCACCGACGGCCTGGCCGAAGGCCGCGAGGTCATCCTGTTCAACGGGCGCGGCATCGCCTCGTCATCCGGCACGCCGCGTAACCGGATCGAGGACATGGCCGACGACATCGCCGCGGTCATCCGGGCGCTGGGGCTGGAGCAGGTCGATCTGCTCGGCTTCTCGATCGGCGGTTTCCAGGTACAGGAGGTCACGCTGCGCCACCCTCAGCTGGTGCGCAAGCTCCTCCTGCTCGGCACCGGCCTCCGAGGCGGGGACCCGACGAGTGACCCCCAGGTGCCTGACCACGCGCTGAATCCGGTCCACGTCCTGGAGAACTTCCTCTTCCTGTTCTTCGGCCGCTCGGAAGCCGCGATCGAAGCCGGCCGGGCCTTCTGGGAGCGGCGTCACCAGCGGGCCGACCAGGACACGCCGGCCTCGCCCGCAGTCGCGCAGGCGCAGGTCGAAGCGGTGATCGCCTATGCGGAACCGCTGCCGGGCGAGAATCCCTACACCCACCTGAATGCGATCACCCAGCCGACGCTGGTCCTCAACGGCGAGAACGACGTGATGATCGCCTCGATCAACTCCTGGCACCTCGCCCAGAACATCCCCAACGCTCAACTGCTGATCTACCCCGATGCCGGGCATGGAGCGCAGTTCCAGTACCCCGAGCGGTTCCTGAAGCACGCCCTTCAGTTCCTCGACGAGTAACACCTGCAGGGTTTCGGTGCGGCGGAAGACACTCCTGCCGACGGATCGTCGCCGATTTCGCCTGCTTGATCAGCCGCGCGAGAATCCGCCGGTCGGACCCGGGCCTGCCGGAGCGGCCGACCGAGATGGACGCATCCTGTGTGTCCAGGCGGGGTGCGCTGTCGCCCGGCGGTCGTGCCCGCACTCACGGCCTCACTCGGCCACACCGAAACCAAGCGGCGTCGGCCATCTCGCCGTCCAGATCGCCAAGTCCCGCGGTGCGTACGTCATCGGCACCGCCATCGCCGCCAAGCGCACCCCGAACGCCTCCGTGAACGGCTCATCGACGAAGACCTCCGCGAGGCGATCCCGCACTCGTATCGCCAGGCTCCCCTTCGGAAACGCCGCCCGGGCCACCACCACCGTCTGTTCCGGGATCTCCGGCAACCCCACCGGCCGCATCGACATCCGTACCGCCTCCAGGACCGCACGACAGGAAGGCGACCCCGCCAACGATCATCGCCGACCCGGCCTTACCTCCGCAGCGAATTGCGCAGCAGAGTCCTCTGGTGCGGCGGGCCGGTGCGGCGGCTCGGGCTGGGCGCGGGCGCATTGGTGGATTGCGTCCAGGGCCCGGTGGTGGCGGGGCAGCACGCGGCGTGCGACCGCGGCGGCGGCACGGACGGGGTCGTTGGGTACGGCGATGCCGCCGGGCTCGTCCACGTCGCGGAAGTGGTGCGGCTTGAACCCCTCGGGCTTGAGCGGGGCGACCAGGTACTGGCGGGAGTAACGGGGGCGCTCGATGACGCAGAGCGTTTCGTCGTCTGGCCCGTGGAGGAGTGCGACGGGGCCATCGGGAACGTCGAGGAGGGCCGAACGGGTGGGACCGCAGTCCCAGACCCGGTCGGCCACTGGCCGGTGGCCCTTGGGAGGGGGGAAGCCTTCCCATTTGCGGTACCACTGGCCAGGCAGGTGCTGGGCGAGTGTGGTGGCGAAGGCGGCGAGGTCGGCTCGGGCGGCAGCCATGGGCTCCTTGGGGGTGAGGGCAGGGTCACCGTCCGCGCGCCGCGCGGACGGGCTGGGCGTCGGCTGCGGACGGGCGGATCGGGGTAGTGCCTGGGCGGTGTGTCGGGTGTGAGGTGGCGTCGCCGGGCGCCGCCACCTGCCGGTAGGCGTGGATGACTTCCTTGAGGCGGTCGACTGCGTCGGCGCGGCGTGCGGCCAGGATGTCGATTTGAGTGGCGCTGTTCTGCAGGACGCCGAGGGAGTTGATCTGTGTCTTCCCGGCGGCGACGCGCGTCAGGGTGGAGGCCGCGGTCTGTGCGGCGTCGGCGAGTTGTGCGTGCACGTGGTCGAGGTGGTGGGCGGCCATGACCACGAGCTGGGCGAGGATTTCCGCGGGGCTGTCGGCGGGGTGGAGCTGGTAGAGGCGCCGTGGTGAGGTGCTGAGGGCCTCGCTCACCATCTGGGAGCCGATAGCGGAAGGGAGCGCTGGGTCTTCGATCTATGCCTCCGTGGTGTCGTGCGCGGGATTGATGTCGGAGTCGTCCACGGCGCCGCAGGTGATGTGGGTCAGCGGGTTCGGCGCTGGGCGGCGGCGATGCAGGGGGTCGGGGACGTGGCCGGTGCTGTCGAGCAGTTCGAGGTGCTCGCAGGCGTGGCGCAGTTCGAGGGACAACTGCTGCAACCGGTGCGGCATGGACTGTTCAGCGGGTTCGGGCACGTGGACCTCGTGACGCCGGGATTGCGGGAGCGTTTGTCACTGCGCTTGGGGGTGACGTTCTCGACGGTGCGTCGGGGGCGCCGAAGGGTTGCGTGCCGCCGAGCAGGGAGGGGCTGCCGTCGAGTTCGTCGAGCCATCCCAGGAGCCTGGGCAGGTTCTTGTCGGGCCCGTACGCGAGGTAGGTGCCGTCGGCGCTGTCGCATCCGAACCACTCGGCGATGCCCAGCCGTATCCGCGAGTTGACGCGGCCCATATGTACGCCCTTCCCGCGGGCCTTCGCCTCGCGCGCCAGCCGCTCGGCGACGGGGCCGAGCTTCCATTCGGTCGATCCGGCCAGGAACAGGACGTCGAAGGCGTCCCAGGGCAGCAGCCCGGGTGCATCGCAGCCGTCCTGGGCCGCGTAGGCCGCGGGGATGCCCAGTTCGCGGATGCGGGCCAGCCACGGCAGGGACTCGGTGAGGGTGTCGGCGGCGTCGAACGGCTGGTCCGGGGCGAGCGCCCACAGACAGTGATCCGGCCCGTACCGTTCAACGGTCCGGCGCAGCCAGGCGAACCACGCTTCGGCGCCGGGCCAGTAGCGGCCCTTGCCGTCGCTGCCGAACCTGGAGTTGTCGCAGGCATACAGGGCACCGTCGGGGATGCGGCTGCCTTGTGCGGGAGTGGTCATGCAGCCGATGCGTCCGGCGCTCATCGCGGCCCGTATCTCAGACCCCGATGGAGTGCCGAGATACAGCACCGGCCACCTCCCCGGCAGGCGGAAAGCGGGTGCGTCGGGATAGGAGAACGGCTTGGTGTTCGACGGAGGACGGGTCTCTTCGACCTGCGTGGGCCCGGGTCACCGGCTGCGTGGACGGGCCGGGCGTATGACGGCCGGATCGAGGACTTGCTTGGCTTCGGGTGGCTTGACGTGCGCCGCGGCGGGCAGGTCTTCGAGCCCGAGGCCGGGCAAGGCGCGGCCATCGTGGGTGAAGTGCATCTCCACGTACTGCGCGTGCAGGTCGTTCTCGGGATTGCTGCGCCGGAAGACGCAGAGGGTCTCCCGCCAGGCGCCATCGGGGCCGTGGCAGGTGCTGTGGATGCGCAGAGACCAGGGGTCTTCGGGCCCGGGGCAGTCCTTGCCACGAGGGTGGTCCGGCGGCTTGCGGTGAGCGAGCAGGGCCTCGAAGAAGGCCAGGTCGTCAGGGGTGAGCGTGTGGTGCTCAGCGTAGGAGAAGGGCATGAGCCGTTGGATCGATTCGTCGGTGTCGAGGGCGTCAGTTTTCGTGAACTCGGCGCTTTTTCAGTGCATGCGGGCGTCGGTGTCGAAGAGCGACAGCTCATGCGGATGAAGGAGGTGCTGGACGATGAAAGATCGTCCGGCGACCTTCCACAGGCCACGTCCGCGGTTCAGGTGCGAGATGGCGTCGCTCTCCACCGAGGTCAGGCCCAACAGTGCTGCTGCGGCGCTGAGTTGGTCCGTCTCCTGCCGGTAGATGATGCGGGTGGAGCAGTCGGCGAGCAGGCCCTCGGCGAGGGCGCGTCCGCGGGATCCGGCGTCGCCTGCGGTGAGTAGGTCGGACAGACGGTGGATGACCATGAGGTTGGCGATGCCCAGGCCACGGCTCAGCTTCCACTGGGACTGCATGCGCTGCAGGAGGCCGGGGTGGCGCATCAGGCGCCACGCCTCGTCGTAGACGATCCAGCGGCGGCCACCGTTCGGGTCGGACAACGCGGACTCCATCCACGCGGACGCGCAGGTCATAGCCAGGACCAAGGCGGTGTCGTCGCCCGATCCGCCCAGGCGGGACAGGTCGATGGTCAGCATCGGCGAGTTGGGATCGAACGTGACGGTGCTCGGGGCGTCGAACATCCCGGCCAGGTCGCCGTGCACCAGGCGGCGCATGGCGTGGGCCAGGTCACGGGAGGCGTCGCCGAGGCGGCCGGACATCAGGCCGCCGGCCACATCGAGTTCGTCGGGGTTGTTGAGGGTGGCGGCGATGTCGCCGAGCAGCGGGGTACGTCCGGTGGCGGCGGCGCGGGTGACGACGGAGTCGAGCGCGACGTCGAGGCCGGTGTGCTCCATCGGCAGCAGGTCCCGCCCGAGCACGGTGCGGGCCAGCGAGCCGAGCAGCAGCAGACGGCGCTTGCGGATCTCGCCCGCCCAGTCTGCCTCGGAGACGCTGTTGGGCCGCGGCGCCGCATCCAACGGGTTGAGTTTGCCGGGCAGGCCCGGTCCGAGGGCGATGGAGGTGCCGCCCAGTGCCTGTGCCACGGGCGTCCATTCGCCCTTGGGGTCGCAAGGGACGTAGACCCGGTATCCGAAGGCGATCGACCGCAGCGCGAAGGACTTGGCCAACGCGCTCTTGCCCTGACCGATTACCCCGGCCAACAAGACGTTCGGGTTGGTGAAGCCCTCGACCTTGCCGTACAGCGCGAACGGATCGAAACAGAAGGACGCCTCCGCGTGCACGTCGCGGCCGATGTAGATGCCCTCGGCGCCGAGACCGCCTTCGGCGAGAAACGGGTACGCCCCGCTCGCGGTGGCGGTGGTCATACGGTGCGCGGGCAGCCTGAGCTTGTTGTTGCGGGAGGACGCGGGGCCCGGTCGTCCGGCAGGCGGGAAGAGGGGCGGCGGCATCTCCCGCTCCTCCGTGCCAGCGCTGCTGGCATGGGCGGCGGCTTCGGCGCGTGCCTTCGCGGTGGCTTCGGCGAGCTGCCGGCGGGCGGCCTTGCGGGAGGCGCGGTCGGTTCCGTGCGGGGTGAACAGTGGGCTGGCGCTGGCGCGGCGGGCTCGGCGCGCGGGCCGGTGGCTCATAGAGGGGCGGCCTTCACGGAGACGGGCGGTCTGGACGCGGCGCGGGGTCAGACGACGGGCGAGGCGGTGAACAGAATCGGCTTGAGGTAGCCCTTGCCGTCGCCGGACCAGTCCAGCTGGATGTAGCCGTCGGCCAGGTAGCGGCCGGTGCCCGCCTTGTGCTTGAGCGTTCCGGTCGAATAGGAGCCGTTGCCGTGCATGCTGCTGTGTTCGAGCGCGTACTCAAGTCCGTTGTAGGCGGCGGACTGCACGACCGGGTCCGTGCCGCTGACGCTGCGCTTGGTCTGCAGCTGGAACTTGGCGTTGTTGAAGGTGTGGACGTTTCGGTTCTTGGCCGTGTAGGGGCCGTCCCAGTACACGGTGGCGTTGGTGTAGATGTAGCCGCCAGACCTCATAGCGCAGAGGCTCACCTCAAGGTCCCAGTTGTCGGAGTCGGGGCCGGTGTAGGACGGGTCGTCGACGCTGTAGCTGCTGGTTGTGCAGTGGTAGCTGGCGGCGGATGCCGGGGTGGCGGTGGACAGGGCGGTGGTGCCGGCGAGTGCGGTGAGTATGACGGCAGCGGAGGTGGAGCGCTTCAGCGTGGGCATGTGGGGGCCTTTCGGTGGTGGGGTTACTGGCTGCAGGTGGTGGTGTGGCCGTGCAGTGGGGTGTTGAGGTCGCTGGGTGTGGTTTTGCGCCGGACGGCGTGACCTGCGGCAAGGTGTCGCTGGCAGATGGTCAGGACAGGCGGGCCTTCGGGCAGCCGGTCGGGGTGGCAGCCCGTGTCTGTCGGGGGCTGGTCTGCGATGGGCAGGAGGTGGAAGGCGTCGTGTACGGCGGCGGCGGCCTGGAACAGCCGGGTGTGTGCGGTGGCGAGATGTCGTCCGGCGGCGGGGTGCGGGGGCCGGGTGGTCTCGGCGAGCTGGTCGAGCAGCTGGTGGGCGGCGGTGAGGTGGGCGTGCAGCGTGTCCACGTGCAGACGGTCTGCCGCAGCGCGAGAGGCGGTGTGGGCGCGGGTGTGGTGGCGCAGCCCGGCGGTGGAGGCGCGCAGGTAGGGGTGTGCGTCGGGGCTGGGTGCGTTCAAGGGGATCCTTGCGCCGCGAAACGGCGAGGTCAGAGGGTGCGGGAGCGGGGCCCGGGGAACGAGGCGAGAGGGGTCGGCCGGAACCCGGTGCCAGTCGGTCGGCTGGTGGCAGCCGGGGCGTCGGGCTGCTGTTCGGGGCGCAGGTCGGCGTACTCCCCGGGGGCGCGCAGGCCGGGGTGGCTCTGCTCGGTCAGGAAGACCACATCCGGGCCCGTGGTCACCGGGCTGTCGGAGGCGTTGGCCTCGCGCCACTGCTGGAAGCCTGGGAGGTCTTCAATGACCCGGCGGGCCTCGTCCAGGCCGGTGGCGTAGACCGCGAAGCTCGTGGGCCGTTCACCGTCGTGGCGTTCACGGCCGGCGAAGGTGAGGGTGAAGGTCTGGGGCGGCGGTGGGCCGATCAGCCGGATGAGCTGTGCGACGACCGCATCGAGGTGGTCGCTGGCCTCGATCGCGGTGGTGATACGGGCTTCGTCATAGTCGGCGTGGGCGTCGTCTCGTACGTAGCCTTCTGCGTCGCGGTAACGGTCCAGCACTTCTTGGTGGCGGGCGGCGAGGTCCTGGCAGGAGGCCAGCAGGCCGTGTAGTTCCCGGATGAGACGGGTGTGGTCGGTGAGGGGCATCGGCAATCGTGGTGGGAGGGGAGTTACAGGGCCGTGCGGGCAAGAGGGAGGGCGCCGAGCGTGAAGGCTTCGGGCTGCTGGAAGTTGAGGCGGCGCAGGTCGACCTGTGCGGTGACAGCGGCGGTCTCGATCTGTGCGCACGCGGCGTCGAGCAGCGCGTCGGTCTCGGCGGACACAGTCAGCAGGCCGGTCAGTGCGACGTCGGCATGCCCGGCGATCAGCTGGCGTTCGCGGACCTTGACGTCGGCGTATTCCACGGAGTCGACCTCGGTGTCGACCTGCCCGCGGCGGGCGCGCTCGTTGGCGTCGGCGATGATCGCCGCCTTCTTGCGCTGCACATCGCGCATCGCGGACTCGAGCCCCTGCGGCACGTAGATCAGGGACAGGGTGCGCCGGACCCCGGCGGTGAACATGAGCCCGTGCAAGAACCCCGCCGAGGTTTCGGTGCGGGGCCAGTCCTCGACCCAGTAGGTGGCGTGCCGGGCGGAGTCGGTGGCGAGCCGGTCGTACTCCTCGACCTGGACCACCGGCCCGGCGGCAGCCGGGTCGGCCTCGGCCCGACCGGACTCTGACCACTGCTGCAGGGCGGACAGCGCCCCCGGGTCGTAGGCGGTGCGGATGACGGCCGCGATCTCGCGCGCCGAGAGCCAGCCGGTCACCATCAGTCCGGCGCTGCGCGCGGCCTGCGCGATCGAGCTGGTGGTCTGCTCCATCACCGTAAACGCGCCGGGAAGGCCGCCGCCGGCCTGGCTGATGAGGCGCTTGGCGGCCTTCAGGTCGAGGGAGATCGCCAGGTACGCCTCGTGCGGGGCGGCGGCCGGACCGGCGGAGGCGACCAGCTCGCTGTAAACCTGCCCGGCCACCGGCGTCTCGGGGTGACCCTGCTGGCTCCAGTGCCGGGCGAGGGTGTCGCCGCTGTCGGGGACGGTGCGCTCCAAAACCTGCACGGTGGCGACGTGTCCGGTACGGGCGATGCCGGCCAGGGCTCGTCCCCACCCGGCGACGTTGTGGTTCTGGGTCGCAGGGTCAAGCAGGGCGAAGGCCCGGCTGGAGACCCGGGCGATGGCGGTCAGGGTCTGGTGGTGCGGGTCATGGACCGCGGCGGCGCCGTTGGCAGAGTCGCCGGGGGTGACCACCCGCAGCGACGCGGCGGCGCCGGGCAGGTGCAGGACGCCGTCCTGACGCGGCCGGGTGACGGGCCGGGCGAGCCACAAAGTCTGCCCGGTACGTCGCCGCTGTGCGAAGCGCAGGACGATCGGCGTCCAGTCGATCAGCGACCGGCCGTGCCGGCGGATGGCGACCAGGGCGGCGACCGCGGCCCACAGCGGTGTCAGGGCGATGGCACCGAGCAGCCCGGTAGATACCACGGTGACCAGCAAGAGCGTCAACGCGCAGGACACGAGGACGAGTTGGGGCAGCGAGAGGCCGAGCAGGACGCCGCGTCTGGACCGGTACGGGAATTTGACGGTGAGCGGTGTGACGGTGAGATCAGACAAGGGCCGTTCCGGAGGTGCGCGGGGCGGTGGCCGGGGCGGCACGCGGCGAGGAGTGCGCAGCGCGTGCCGCCCCGGAGTCGGGCAGGAGCTACAGGCCGGTGGGCGGGGGCGGCGGTGTACCGGTCCCGCTGAAGGTGCCGGCCGAGTTCGGTGCCGGCGGGGCACCCTGCGGCGGGGGCGTGGAGGCGCCGACGCCGGGCTGCGACATGAAGCCGCTGCCGCCGCTGGGCGCCGATCCGGAACCATCGCTTCCGGGTGCACCGCCTACCTGGCCGCTGGCGTCGTCGCGGGGGCTGGTCGGCGGCGGCTGGACGGCCTTCTCCAGGCCGTTCTTGATCCCGTCGCCTCCGGACCCCGGGGACCCCTGGCCTTCCTGGCCGCCGCCTCCGGTGGGATTGGCGGCGATGTCGCCGGGGAATCCGCCGCCCGCCGCTTCGAGCCCCTGCGCGGCGCCCGCTCCGGCTGCCGCGCCGCCCGTTCCGGCGGTGGCGAGAGCGGCGGCGGCCTTGCGGGTGGCCTTCTCAGCGTGCTGCCGGGCGAGCTGGGCGCCTGCACCACCGGCTCGGTGAATCGATTCGCCGTCCGTGCCCTCGGCCGCCCAGTGGACGAACTTGAAGGTCGCGTAAGGGCAGAGCAGCACCAGGATCATGATCACGATGCCTGCCATGACGTCGGCGAGCGCGCCGAGACCGTCCTTGGCCTCCGTCTTGCCCATGGCGGCGATGCCGAGCACGAAGATCACGGTCATCAGGAGCTTGGACACGACGAGGGTGGCGGTGGCTTCGATCCAGCCGCGCCTCCAGCGGCGGGCGGCCTCCCAGCCTCCGCCGGCCCCAGCGAAGATCGCCAAGGTCACCATGACGAGGATGCCGACCTTGCGAACTAGCATCACGCACCAGTAAAGGAACGCGCCGACAGCGGCTCCAAGGGCAGCGACGACGGCGACGAGCCAGCCGAGTCCGGCAAGTCCGGGAATCTGGTTGACCTTGACCATGCGACGGACGGCCGAGGCCATATCCGTATGCGCGGCCTTGAAAATGCCGGCGGACAGGGCGTCGACCACTTCGATCGCGACGGTGGTCAGGGCGATCGCGGCGAATGCGAAGATCACGCCCGAGGCTGTGCCGGTGAACGCCTGAGTGAGGGCTTGCCCGTCGCGTTTGACGGCGGCCCGGATGAGCTGTGCACAGAATGTCCCGACCAGGATGACCAGGCCGATCGGCAGCAGCATCTCGTAGTTGTCGCGGAACCAAGTGGCGTTCAAGTCGACCTTGGTGGTGGCGTCGACCGCCCTGGCGGCCAGGTCGGCCGCGGCAGCGGCGAGTTCACCGGCGCTCTTGGCCATCCAGTCGCCGATGGCCTTGCCGGGATCGGAGGCGAAGTCGACGGCCTCGCCGACAGCACAGAGTTTGTCCGCTACGGGGAAGTCGCAGAAACCCAAGGGAAGGTGGCCTCCTTATCTATCGGTGAGTGGGTCACTGCGTGACGCTGGGGGCGATTGCGGCGAGGGTGCAGTCGTGGTTGGGCCGGCACTGCACGGCGAGGGTCACGGCGCGGTCCTCGGCTCCGCCGCCGCCCTTCTTCCACTCGATCTGCTGCTTGCCGTTGACGGTGACGACGTAGATGTACGCCTCGGTGATCGCGGACGGGTCCTCGGCGATGGCCTGCTTGAACGCGCCGGGGTAGTGGCCTTCGGTGACCGTGGCACTGGCGTGCTGGTCCTGGTCGGCCATGCGCGACCACAGCAGCGGATCAGGGACCTGACCGGACACGGAGGCCCAGTCGTTGTACTTGGCCTCCTTGGTCATCCACGCCCGGATGCCCGCGAGTTGGCTGTCGCGGCTGGTGTCGCGGGTGTCGTACGACCAGAGCATCGCCGCCGCGGCCTTGGCGAAGGCGACCGGTTCGGCGATCTGGGGAGGCTTGGGCACCGACCCCGACCCGGCCGAGGGCTTCGGCGCGGCCTCGCTGGGTGAGGAACTGCTCGTCTGCGAGGGTGTGTTGCTGTTGCTGCGGGTTTCGCCGCGGCCGGTGAACCAGGCGGCGGTCGCCGCGATGGCGAGCAGCGCGGTGATGACCAGTGCGACGATCGCGACGCGTTTGTTGGCCGACCAGGTCACGCCGTACCCGGACAGGGAGGGGAGTCGATTCGGCATCAGCGGACCTGCGCCCCCAGGGCGGAGAAGAACGCCACGATTCCGTTCGCGGCGCCGAGGCCGAGGGCGGCGCCGGCCGCGACGACCGCGCCCTTCTTTCCGTTGGCCTCGGCCTGGTGACCGCCGGTGTGGTGGCCCCAGGCCCACACGCCGAGTGAGACGGCGAGGGCGCCGACGACGGCGATGATCCCGAACATGTTGATGCTGCTGACGACGTTCTTCAGCACGGACAGGCCGGGGAGGCCGCCGCCCTTGGGTGAGATGCCTGGGTCGTAGGCGAGGAGGACGGCGGCGCGGTCTGCGAGAGGTATGGGCATAGGTGTGGCGGGGCTCCTTGCGTGCGCGGGCCGTGCAGGGGCCGGCGGAAGGGAAGAAAGAGAGAGGGGAGGTGTGCGCTCGCGGCGCTAGGAGGGGGCCCGGCGGGGCGCGGCCCGGGAGGTGTCCGGGCGGCGCGCGGCGTCAGAGGACGCGGCGGACGGCCAAAATGTCCCAGTCCTTGATCGGGGTGATCCGGACCGGTTTCGAGGTGCGCGGCGCCTCGATGACGAGGCCCTCGCCCATGTACATGCCGACGTGTTCGGGCCGGGCGGCAGTACCGCGGCTGAAGATCAGGTCACCGGGCTTCAGGTTCTTCGCCGAGACGGCCTTGCCCTCGCCCACCTGCGTGTATGTGGTGCGGGTGAGGTGGACGTCGGCGTGCGCGTACGCCTGCTGCATCAGCGAACTGCAGTCGCAGCGGCCCATCGGGTCGGGGCCGTGGGAGTCGGTGCAGGACCCGCCCCACTGGTAGAGCGTGCCGAGCTGGTGCATGGCCCACTCGATGGCCTTGCGGGCCTTGGGATCGGCGTCCTTAGGGATCTTGTATCCCTTCGGGACGCTGCCCTCGGGGATCCGCCCGAAGGAGGTGCCGTCCTTGTCCGGCGTACATCCGCCGGAGGTGGACTCGGCATCCTTGTCCTTGGCCGAGTCCTTGGCGGGCTCGTCCTTGTCGGCGTTCGGGAACGTCGCGGCGATGGCCTTCTGCAACGCGGTGGCGAGGTCCTCCCACTGCGCGTACGCGTCCGGGTAGCCGGAGTTCTGGACGGCCTGGGCGGCTTGGGTGACCTTCATCTGCTGCCAGCCGTCGACCTTGAGCAGCGCCTTGTAGAAGCGCTCGCTCGCGTAGACCGGGTCACGGATCTGCTGTGCGGTGCCCCAGTCCTGGGACGGCCGCTGTTGGAACAAGCCCAGACTGTCGCGGTCGCCGTAGTTAAGGTTGCGCAGCCGCGACTCCTGCATCGCGGTGGCGAGCGCGATGATCTGCCCCTTCTTGGGCACGTCGAGGCTGATGCCGGTGGCCACGATGGTCTGCGCGTTGGGGATCTGCTCGGCCGGAAGGTCCAGGCCCTGGATGTGGACGTCCTTGCCGGGCGCGCCGTCGAGGAGCTTGGTGACCTCCTTGGTCACCTCACCGGTGTCGATGCCGGTCAGGCATCCGCTGAAGGAGGTGGTGGTCGCGGCTTCGCTGGCGGACGCCATCATCATGGCGGTGCCGGCGAGCAGGAGCGGAGAGAGGACGACGACGCCGATGCCGGCGGCTATGCCCTTCAATCCGGTCCGCCTCCCGGAAGGCGGTCACGGGCCGGCGGACGGATCGCGGGCAGGGGAGGGTGGAGCGATGTCACAGCGTGGTCCTTGGTGAAGTCCCGGCGGCGCGTGCGTCGTTGAGGAAAGGGCGCGACGTCCGGGTGGTGGGTAATTCGGGTGGCCCGGGTGCCGTTTGCGAGTTGCCGCTCGCACCGGCACGGGGCGTCGGGTCAGGTGTGCCAGGACATGGGGATACCTCCACGAAGGCAGGGGCGGGGATGTGCCATCGGCGGTGTCCGCCGGGCAGTTCCAAAACAGTAAGGGCGGATCCCCGGTTGCCGAAATCGGTCGTGATCATGGCTCTATTTCGGGGTTTTCGGCGGCGATAGCGCTCAACCGGGGATCGTGCCCTACAGTTTTGGCTCCTCCCCTCGCCGCCTCACGTCGCAGACCGCGGAGCCGTCCGCCCGCATTCGGTCCTGTGGGGTCATCCAGGCGAGCTGGAGCGTCTCTTCCTCATCTCACACGACCCGAATTGGGGTATCTCTTTGCCTTTTTCCCTGCATCAGGGCGACGCGCTCGGCGTCCTCGCTGAGCTGCCGGACAACTGTGTCGACTCCGTCATCACCGACCCGCCGTACAACTCTGGCGGGCGGACGGCGAAGGAGCGCACCTCCCGGTCTGCCAAGCAGAAGTACACCTCGGCTGACGCCGGCCACGAGCTGCCGGACTTCACCGGCGAGAACATGGACCAGAGGTCGTACGGGTTCTGGCTGACGCAGATCATGACCGAGGCGCACCGGCTCACCAAGGTCGGCGGCACCGCGCTCCTTTTCACCGACTGGCGGCAGCTGCCGATCACCACGGACGCGATCCAGGCCGCCGGCTGGCTGTGGCGGGGCGTCCTCGCCTGGCACAAGCCGCAGGCCAGGCCGCAAAAGGGAAGGTTCACCCAGAACTGCGAGTTCATCGTCTGGGCCAGCAATGGGCCGATCGACGCGGCCCGCAACCCGGTCTACCTGCCCGGCCTCTACAGCGCTTCACAGCCCAGCGGCAAGGCCCGCCAGCACATCACGCAGAAGCCCGTCTCCGTCATGCGCGAGCTCGTGCAGATCGCCCCGGAGGGCGGCACCGTGCTCGACTTCACCTGCGGATCCGGCTCGACCGGGGTCGCGGCGCTGCTGGAGGGGCGCGATTTCATCGGTGTCGAGAAGACCAAGCACTACGCCGAGATCGCCGCCGACCGTCTCACCGAGACGCTGCAACAGACCCTTTCCCAGGATGACTTGGCGCTGACTGTCTGAGGCTGATCCTGGCACGCGGCGCGGCGCGGCGCGGCTAGCGGCGAGCTTCGTGCGTGTCCGCGTCGTGCCGCGCGCAGCGTTATAGCAGCGAAGTCCCGGTTACCGAAACCGGGGATTGTCTGGATGGTTGGAGCCGCAATTGACGCCCTATGGCTGCGGCCCAAGGAGGCCCCTTTTCGTGCCTGAATCCATAAATCCCCCGGAGGACGCGGAGAAGGATCCGGTCCGGATATCCGACCCTCCTCTCCC
The DNA here is from genome assembly GCF_045039535.1 of Streptomyces sp. NBC_01092. Taxonomy (NCBI): domain Bacteria; kingdom Bacillati; phylum Actinomycetota; class Actinomycetes; order Kitasatosporales; family Streptomycetaceae; genus Streptomyces; species Streptomyces sp. NBC_01092. Next base: position 8,667,496 of record NZ_CP108659.1, read on the forward strand.
CTCGGAGGAGGGAGAGATGGAGCCGGTTCGGCTGCCGGATGTCGATCTGGCGAGAGTCGAGGCGAACGTTGCCATGCTGCTGGATCGATCCGCAGAGCACGGCCGCCAGATCGACAGCCTCGCCGCCGCACCACCGCCACCGGACTCGCCGTTCGCCGCCTACGGACTGCCGGGGTTCGCGGGCCTGCCGCACGCTCCCGCGCCGCCCGAGCCGCGTCCGATCCTCGAGCTGGAGGACGAGGAGTACGAGGACGAACTCGACGCACTGTCCGACTGGGTCGACGACTTCCTCCTTCGGGTCTACGGGGCAGAGGTCACCACCGCCGCACCGTGGTGCGAGCAGTGGCAGGAGCACCCCGACGTCGTCGCCTGGCTTCATGCCTTGTGGCTGGCCTACCAGCAGCACAAGGACGCCGAAGCCGGACTGTCCGGCCTGTTCGTGTGGCACCGGGACTTCCTCACCCACGCGATGGCCACCGTCCGTGCCGCAGGTGGACCGCTGTCCGCGTGCATGACCGATCCGGACCGGCCCGCGCACCGCCTGCTGCCCGGCCCCCGTCCCTCGAACCGGAGCACCTCCGCCACCGAGGAGCACGAGGAGACCGGCGAGCTGGGCCAGGCCGGCGGATGACCGGCCATGAGGACCGGCCGGCGTTCGGCCTGTCCTTCGACCCCCGCGCCCTGACCGATCTCCTTCAAGCACCCGGCGACATCCGCGACCTGGCACTCGCCCAGCTCCAGGACATCGTCAACGCCCGCCTGTCCGGCGCCAAACTCACCCGCGACCTCGCCGGATGCCGCAAGGTCTACGTCGATCACCGCAATGCCTGGCGCATCGTCTACGCCCAGCGGCCGGCGCCCGCGAACTCCACGCACACCACCGAGATCCACGTTGTCGCCGTACGACCGCGCGAGGCGCACGACGTGTACGACACCGCCCGCGCCCGCCTCGGCGTCCGCCGGCGCCCCCTGGGCGAGCGCACCCACGCCGCCCGCACTCGCTCGCCGCAGCTGGGCACCCGCCCGCCTGTCCCCAAGCCGGGACCACCGCCTTACGCGATGCCCGGCCTTCCCCGACCCGCACTGCCCCCGACTCTGAAGGGCCCCGTTCGTTGACGCAGTTCCCCACCCTGATCGACCAGGTCGCCGCCGCCGTACTCGCGCCGGCCCAGGTCACCGAGAACCCGCACCATCGCGCCATCCTCGATGTGTTCGTCGAGATCCAGGACCTCGACCGGCAGCTCGCCGAGCTGGCCGACGCCGAGCTTCCTAGCGTCAGCCCCACTGAGCAGCTGAACACCTTGACCGATCTGCTGGTCGAACGGATGGCCGCCGGTGCCGGGCTGAGCGCGCTCCTGGCCACCTCCTGCTGCTGCGCCGCCGCGTACGAGGGCGAGCCCTCGGCCGAGTACGAGCCGCTGGACGACGAGGAGCCCGACTTCGACCCGGACTTCGACGCCTTCGAGGGGTTCGACGACTTCGAAGAGCCTGACGACTTCGACGACTTCGACGACCTCCACGAGGACGTGTGGGAGGAGTTCCTGTCCTGCCCCAGTCGCCCGCAGACGATCGTGCACGCCTGCCTCGCCGTCTTCGACGACGAGGGCGCCCCGGAGTACGTGAGCACCGCGGAGCTGGTTGAGCGCCTGCGCGATCTGCCCGGCCAGGCCGAGGGACGCTGGAGCTACGCCGACCTCACTCCGCTGCGGCTGGGTCTGCTCCTGCGCGGCTACGGAGTCCAGCCCTGCAAGCCACGTGCGGCCGACGGCAGCCGCTACCGGGCCTATCGGCGCGCTGACCTGCTGGCGGCCCGCCCGAACTGCTCCTGCTGAGGCATCCCGCCCTCGCGCTCACCCGGCGGGTGACGGAGGCAGACTGGGACCTGGTCGCCGGCTTCCATGCGCAGTGCTCCGAGCAGAACCTGCTGCGCCGCTGGGGCCGTACCCGCCTTGCGCCCCGCGACCTGTCCCAGCTCCTTGCCCACGCGCAGTGCTGGATCGGGCTCGGCGCCGACGAGCGGCCTGTGGCTCTGGTCTGCGTCGGGTCTGTCAGCCGGGAGCCCGGTGTCTTCGACCTCGGACTGCAGGTCGTCGACCACCGTCAGCGCCAGGGCATCGGCATGGCCCTGGCACGCCAAGCCGCCCTCCTCGCCCGCGCACGAGGAGCCCACACCCTGTCCGCGTTCACGCAGGCGTCGAATGCGCCCATGCTCCGGCTCCTCGACCGACTCGGCCCGACGTCGCACACCCGCGACGGCCCGTACGTCGAGGTCCGCGTCGCCCTGGACGCGCTCGCCCCGGACCCAGAAACCCCACCGCCATGACCTCGCCCCCGCCCGGGGGGCACATGCCCACCGCCCTCGATCTGCGGATCGAGGCCGCCGTGGGATACGGCGTCAAGGAGCTGCGCCGACACCGCGACGGCGGACTCCTCGACGCACTGCATGCCGCCCTGGCCGACGCGCACCGCGAGCTGGCCGCGGCCGAGCGGGACGTCACCTTCTACCGTGTCCGTCTTGCCCGCCTGGCCGCCAGCGGACTCACCGTGGACCAGGCGCTGTTCGCCCGGATCGAGCGCACCCTCGATCAGATGGCGACGGCCGCCGCCGTACGCGATACGAAGCAAACCGCGGCAGCCGCAGCGCTGGCGCCGATCGAGGCCGCCGCTCCTCGACAGCCGCCCCGGCAGATCGCGACGAAGGACGTCGCGGCCCTGCTCGCCATCGCTCAGGGCGCCAAGCTGCACGAGCACCTCGTCACCCACCGCCTCGCCGTGGCGACGCCCACCCGCACCCGCATCCCCTACGCCCAGCTGCAGCGCCTGGAGGCGATGGGCCTGGTGGAGCGCGACACCGCGCACCCGGTACAGGCCGGGCAGCCCGTCACCCTCACCGACGCCGGCCGAGCCGTACTGACCGCGCCCCGGCGCGCGGGCCCGCCCGGGACCACGCCCGCGCCCCCGTCGCCGGCCTTCTCCGCCGTCTCCCGTACACGCCGCTGAACCACGCGCCTGGGCCGCGCGCACGGCGCCGCAGGCGTCACGACCGAAAGCACCGATGCCCAGCTACGAACCCGATTTCCGCCTCGACGGATACGAAGCCGTCAACGACCACGTCGCCGACCAGTTCTGGGGACACATCGGCATCGAGCAGGACTCGATGACCGTCCTCGCCGAGCACCACAGCGGCGATGCAGAGCACAGCTTCTACATGATGCACAACCGCGCCGTCACCTGGGGCATCCCCGGTGAACCGCAGCTGGTTGCCCTACACCTCAAACGCGACCCGGCTGCGCGCACCTACCAGTTCGACCACGCGGAGCTGCCGCTGCCGTCCATGGCCCAGTCCTGGCTGATCGCCCGCGGCTGCCCTGAGGAGAAGATCCTCCTGCCCGACGGCATGGGCACCACGGCCGCGAACGAGGCCACCCGCGTGCTGGAGCAGCGCCTGCGCAGCGACGGCGACCACTTCGCCCTGCTCATCAGCCACACCCACGACAGCGACCCGATCCAAACGACCGTGATGCTGCGCGCCCTCGACGAGAAGGCGGCCATGCCCTTCCGCGTGCTGCTCGAAGAGGTCGACAGCACCGCGTGGACACACACCCTGCGCGAGGGCGGCTTCCAGACCTTCGAGGCCGCCGCACAGTGGTGGGAAGCGCACTGGAACGGCGACGAGCCCCCGTTGCCGACGGTCTCGCCGGCGACCCGGCCCGTCACCGCCGCCCCCGGCCTGCCGGCACGCCCCGCCCCGCCTGGCGGGCCGAGTCGCTGAACTCCCGCTAGCCCGCTGGTATTTCGCTTTCCTGTCCCGACGAAATGCCATCAGCCGTGTGCGAGGCGGCGCGGAACATAGCACGCAATCCCCGGTTACCGAAACCGGGGATTCTCCGGACTCTTGTTCTCAGCCCGCACGGCACCCGCCTGGGCTGCTTTTTCCGTATGTCCTTTCTTCGAAATGGAGCTCAATTCCCCATGCGCTCAACCCGCATAGCCGTCTCCGCTGCCCTGCTCGGTGCGCTCGCGCTGCCGCTGGCCTCCACTGCCACCGCGAGTGCCGCACCCGCGCAGGTGCCCGCCTCCATGACCGACCCGACCTGCAGCAAGCCCGGACCGTGGACGCTCAGCACCAAGGCCGTCACCATCCGCGCCAAGGCGTCCGTCAACTCCAAGGCACTCGGGGTTCTGTACCGGGGTCACAAGTTCACCGTGCACAAGACCAGCGGAAAGTGGCGCTACATCACCGACAGGACGACCGGCGTCACGGGCTGGGTCTCCGCCAAGTATGTCTACCGCCCGGCCGGCATGTGCCTGGACTAGCCCGGCTGGCACCCCACTTCCCATTCCTGCACCGGAATTTCCGAAACGAAGGGAGGTTCTTCGTGCTCGACGCCAGCGATGACGTGATGGGCGTCATTACCGAGCGAATCGAGGACCGATTCCAGATGCCGCTCGCCGACCTGTGCCGGGCGGTTGAGGCGGCACCGCAGGCCGATCCTGAGGCCACCACCGTCGTGCACTGGTACGGCCTGCTCGCCGAGACGCAGCAGGCCCTCACCACCGCGGAGGACGTGCTGGTCGAGGCGCTGGGCACTCAGCCGTCTGACGTACTCGACGACCCAGTCATGGAGTTGGCCCACCAGGTCAACGCCGCTGTCGCCGCCCGCGACCGTCGCGCCATGGTCGTGCAGTACCTCCTTGACCCCAACGCTCCCGGCAAGCGCGGACCCGGGGTGTGGCGCGGCGCGTCTCCCGCCGCCCGTCGCGCTCCGGCCCTGTCTACCTCTCCGCCCACGCTGCCCGGTGCGCGGAACGCCACGGTGCGAGGGGCCACGCGGTGAGCGTCATCAAAAGGTCCAGCAGCCGTGATGCGGCACTTCAGGAAGCGTTCGGCGCAGAAGTAGCCGAACTGTACGCGCAGGCAGCCCGCGGCCAGGCCAACGCTGCACTCCAGCGGGCGCTGGAACTGCGCAGCTTCCTCGCGGTCGCCGAGGAGCAGGTGGCCCGTGTCCGTGACCGCGTCCATGCCGCGACGGCCGCCGACGGCGACATGGACGATCTGTCCGCCGGCGGCATGCGGATGGACGCCCAGTGCCTGGAGGCGGCTCTGGCCGGCCGGAACGGCTACACCGCCGCGCTCGACGAGCTGCTGCGCACCATGCCCACGCCGAACCAAGCAGCAGTGCCACGCGCCGGGTTGAGACCCAAGATCGCCGCCACAGCTCCGTCCGCCCCGGCAGAATCCCGCGCCGGGGCGGTGCGGACCCGACGTCCCTGAAAGTCCACCGATTGCCCCAGTCCGATACCCCGGCCCATGCCGTTTCCCAGCTCGTCGCCCAACGCATCGAGGCGCTGTACGGACAGCCGCTCGCTGAACTCGAAGCCCTCGCCGACGCCACCCCCGAGACCACCCTGCTCGCTGCCTTGACCGGCACCCACGGCGACCTGGTCCTCGCCGAACGCAACATCGCCTTGCAGCTTCAGCGGCTGCGTGAACTCGCCGCCCCCGAACGGGAGATCGGCCGGTTCGCTGCCGGTCACATCCTCGACTGCGCCCGACGCATCGCCGAGTCCGTCGCCACCCGCGACGCCTACGCCAAGAGCACCAGCGCGGTCCTGGGCGGCCTGCGCCGCGTGTCCGCCCCGGACACCCACCCGCCGGCTGCGCCGGTACCCGCCGCCCCGACGGCGACCACCTCCCGCACCCGCTGATCCACCCGCACCGCTTGAGGAGCACCCTTCTTGGCCACCACCGCGCCCCCGCCCGCCACACCGAACGATCTCTTGGGCGTCACCAAGACCCTGGACCTGCTCGCTCCGCGCTGGAGCGTGTGGGTGCTGATGACCGTCTCCTCACAGCCACTGCGCTACGCCGAGTTCAAGCCGAGGCTTCCGTGGCTGGCGGACGGCCAGCTCCACCCCCGGCTGCGTCACCTCACGAACGCCGGCGTCATCGAGCGCACCGAGTACGCCCCGCGCCACGTCACCTACGGCCTCACCAGCCTCGGTGCCGCGCTGCTGCCCGTCCTCACGGTGATCGCGTCCTGGGGCGACACGTATCTGGAGAAGGAGCTGGTCGCCAACAAGCACACCGGCGAGGTGGAGCCCGAGCGGATCGCACCGGCCCAGAACATCGACGACGCCGTCGCGCTGCTCGCGCCGCGGCACGCCACCCCGATCCTGTTCTCCCTGCAGGCCCGAGGCACCGCGACCGCCAAGACGCTGGCGACCGAGGCCATGCCCGGATACGGGCTGACCGCCGTGTACAAGCCCCTGGAACGCCTGGTCGACGACGGACTCGTCACGCCCAGCGGAACCGGTGGGTACCAGCTGACCGCGAGCGGCCGGGCACTCGCCCCCGTCTTCCAGGCGATCTCCGCCTGGGCCACCACCCCGGCCCCCGAGTCCGATGCCCGACAGACCCGGGGGCAGGGCGCCGCCCCGTCGCAGAACCGTTCCGGCCCCTGGGCGACCACCCCGACCCGCAATCCCGCACCGGCAGTGTCGGCCGCGCCAGCAGTTCGTCCCGCACTGACCACCACGCCCCCGGGCGGCCCGGCGTGGAAGTCCGGCGACCTCTTCTCCCACCAGATACCCGCCCGCCCGATCTCCCCGGCAGGAGGCCCGCGCCGATGACCCGCTCCCTGCCCAAGAACCTCCTGCAAGAACGCCGCGCGATCAGGACCCTGACCCTTCCGGGCCTGATACGCCTGGTCACCGAGATCGACGACAACGGCCCCATCAGCCACCGGCGCGGCAGCCTTCAGGGCGCCTTCGGCGACCTCACCCCCGGGCAACTGCGCCATGCCATCGACGTCGCCCGCGACCTCGGCCTGGTCCACACCGACGAACAGGCCCCCGACCGCTACCGGCTCACCGCGAGCGGCGAGGCCCTCGCCGAGGTGTACGACACCGCGGCCCGCTGGGCCCGCGCCCGTCAGTTCCCCGACACCAGCACCGACTTCGTCACCCGCGTCCAGCACACCCTCCAGCTGTCGAGCCGCAGCCCGCACGCGACCGGCTCGAGCCTGGAGTCGCCGGCGCCGCACCAGGTCCTGACCGAGTTTCTGCAGGCGCACCCCCGCGCCCTCAATCACACCGACGCCCGCTCCGCGCAGGAGAGGGCGGAAGCGGGGCGCGCTGCGTGAGATCCCGTGTCGGACCGCGGCATGCCCGCCGCCCGGTCCCCACTGTGCTGCGCGGCATCTACCTGCCGCGCAGCACGGACGCCGCCGCGTTCGCCATGGCCACCTACGGCATCCCGCTGCTGGTCTTGGCCACCACCAACTCAGCAGCCCTGACCGGCCTCGCCTTCGCGCTGGAATGGGTTCCAAGGCTGGGTGCGTTCGCGTTCGCCGGGGCCCTGGTCGACCGCCATGGCACCACCGCAGTGCTCCGCTACGCCTCCGTGGCCCGCGCCCTGGTGGTCCTGGCCGCCGCGTTCCTCCTGCCGCAGCTGGAGGCGGGACTCGGGGCGACGGTCACGGTCATGGTGCTCGCCGCGTCCACCGGGATCCTCACCGAGTGCTCGTACATCGCGGCCGAGACCGCGGGCGGGGTGGCCAGCCGCGAGGCCGGCGCCCGCGCGCACCGGGTGCAGTCGGTGCTCCTCGGCATCGACCAGGTCGCCACCCTGTCCGGCCCCGCGCTGGCCGGCCTCCTGCTCCAGTGGACCGGCGCCACCGGCATGCTGGTGGTGATCGCCGTCTTTTCGCTGCTCACGAGCGTCCTCGTTCCGCGCCAATACCGTCGACCGCAGCCCGCCGCGGCGCAGTCGGTTGGCAAGGGGCTGCGCACCGGATGGTCGACCCTGCGGGCGCTGCCGGCGCTCGGCTGGCTCGTGGCCGGACTGACCGTGTCCAACCTGGCCGTCGGCCTGCTGCAGGCCGCCACCCCTGTGATCATCGTCAAGCAGCTCGGTCGCTCCACGGCCGACGTCGGATTCATCTGGTCGGTGGCCGCGGTCGCCACGCTCGGCGCGGTCGCCCTGTGCCGTCGGGCGATTGACCGCCTCGGCCTGTGGCCGGTCGGCGTCGTCTCCGCCACGATCGCCGCCACCGCCTGCCTGGCCGTCTCCTTCGCCGACACCTACCACGCCTATCTCGCCCTGATCGCCGTCCTCATGGTCGGCGAGGGCGGCATGACCGTCGTGCTGCGCACCCTGCGCTCCCGCCTCATCCCGCAGCAGGTGTTCGGCGCCACCCTCTCCCTGACGATCTTGCTGCTGTTGCTGCCCTTCCCACTGGCCGGCGTCCTCGTCGCCGTCGTACCGCCCGCCCAGCTCGGACACGTCATCACGATCTGCGCCGTACTGCAGGCCGCGGGCCTGTTCACCGCCTTCGCCCGGCTGTGCACCACACCCGCCCTGCGCACCTCCTTCGCCTGACCGCCTCGGTCACCTCCCTGCCCACCTCACGGAGACCCGCCATGCGCACGTCCCACGCCCCGGCCGACCAGATGCTCCTGCCGATATCCCGACCGTCCCTCCGCGCAGGATCGCGGCCCACGCTGATGGACCGATTCCTGGCCTTCGACGCCGAGCACCCGTACGTCTACCGCGCGTTGGAACGGCTGACCGCCGACCGGCTCGCCACCGGAGCCACCCGAGTCGGGCTGAAGGCACTGTTCGAGGACCTGCGCTGGCAGCTGCCCGCGGGCGTGCGCGGGCTGAACAACAGCTTCACCGCCCTGTATGCGCGAAAGCTGATCGAGGACCACCCCCACTGGGCGTCCGCCTTCGAGCTGCGACGCCGCCGCACCCCCTGACCCTGCGTTCTGCTCAACCACCCTCGTCGTGTCACTGTTTGGAGCCTTGTTGTCCTCTCGCCCCGTCGTCCTGGTTGTTGCAGCCGCTGACATGGAGGCGCACGCGTATCGGGCGTATTGCCTTGAAAACGTCCGCGCCCACTACGACATCGTCCTGATCTCCGGCGCCGAGCCAACCTGGGAGAAGGAGTTCCTCCTCGACTACGCCGTCGCCGACCCCACCGACCAGACGGCACTGAACGCGGCCGGGCGCGCGCTCGCCGAGCGGTACGAGCTGGCCGGCGTGCTGACGTGGACCGAGTGGTACCTCGTCCCCGTCGCCCGTCTCGCCCGCCAGCTCGGCCTGCCCACGACGACTCCAGAAGCCCTCCAGGGCTGCCGCAACAAGCACACCTCCCGCACGCTGTTCGCCCGCCACGGGGTGCCCTCCGCCATCTCCGTGAGCGTGCGCACCGAGCGGGAGGCGGCCGACGCCGCCGCCCTGATCGGCTATCCCGTCGTCCTCAAGCCCGCCGCGCACGCCGCGAGCATGGGCGTCATCCGCGTCGACACCGCCAGCGAACTCCCCGCCGCATACGCCTTCGCCGCGCAGACCGCTGGCCACGGAGTGGAGAGCACCCAGGTCCTGGTCGAGGAGCACCTCGACGGCCCCGAGGTGAGCGTCGAGTGCGTCACCTACCAGGGGCAGACCACCGTGGTCGCCGTCACCCGCAAGACCGTCGGGATGCCCCCCTTCTTCGAGGAGCTGGCGCACGTGGTCGACGCGAACGACCCGCTGCTCGCCGACGTGGCGCCGGTCGCCGTCGCAGCCCTCGACGCCGTCGGCGTCACCGACGGCGTCAGCCACGTCGAGATCCGCATCGTCGACGGCCGCCCGCGGCTGATCGAGGTCAACGCCCGCATCGCCGGTGACATGATCGGCCACCTCGTCCACCTCGCGACCGGTGTCGACCTGGCCCGCGCCGCCGCCGACATCGCCTGCGGAGCGCTGCCCGACCTCACCCCAACGCGCAGTCAGGCAGCGGCGATCCGACTGATCTACCCCGCCTACTCCGGCACCCTCACCGAGCGCCGCCTGGACGCCGAGTTCACCGACAGCACCGCTTGGCTCGAACGCGTCACCTTTCACCGCGACGCCGGCGAGCACCTCGTGCTGCCACCGGACGGCGACATGTTCAGCGCCCGCATTGGCTACCTCATCACCACCGGACCCAGCGCCAAGGTTGCGCAGGTCCGCTCCACCGAGGCGTATCGGCGCCTGTCCGTCCAGGTCACCCCCGCCTAGACCGCCTGCCGCCCTCGCGCGCCCGACCCCTATCCGGATGTCCCTTTGACAGATCCCGACGCCGACGTCTACGTCTTCCCCCGCTATCTCGCCGGCAGCACCTACACCGGCGACCCTGCCCTGGAGCCCCTGCTGGCGCTCGGTTGGGAACTGACCTACGACGACCTCGCCAACGTCTACGTCACCGCACCCGACCGCAAGGTTCGCCTCGGCTACCTGCCCGAGGGCGACGACGACGGACTGTGGCGCATCAACGCCTACGAAGACCGCTTCGGCCCGCCCACCTGGGGCGTCAGCTTCAACGACCAGTGCCCCACCGAGTTCGTCACCGCCTTCACCACGGCCCTGGCGACGGCGTACCAGGCCGGCCCCGAGCACTACCTCGCCCGCCCCAACCCCGGCGACCCCGAACTCGATGCCTTCAACGCGATCGTCCCGCTGATCAACCGCGGCTGGAAGATCCAGCCGAGGCGGTGGGGCGTCATGGAACTGCAGACCCCGGACGGCATGGCCGGACTCGAGTTCGCCACCGGACGCCTCGATTCGGAGAAGGAACTCACCACCCTTCAGGCCCGCTGGTACATGCAGGGAGGCCCGGACAGCGGACACGCCCGGTGGTACGCCACCGCGTCCACGAACACCCCGATCCCACTGGTCACGGCCATCACCGAAAGCGTGTCCGACCCCACGCCCCTGCCCCGCTGGAAAGACCAGATGCTGCGCGGCCTGCGCGAGAACGCCCAGCTCGTACCCGTCGCCCCTCCGCCGCCCCCGGTTCCCACACCGCTCGACGTCCGCCGTACCGCTCCCCGTCGGGCGCCCGCGCTGACCACGCGCAGCGTTCCGCGCTGGAGCACCACGACCACCCCGTCGGCAGTCCTGCCCGCCCGGCGCTCCGGCCCCCGCCGCTGACTGACCAGATGCCTTTCGTCCGAGAGAAGCTCTTTGGCCCTGCACGCCCAGCAGTTCTTCGATGATGTCCTCGAACTGTCCCGCTACCAGTACGCCGTCGTCGGCGACGCCCTGTACGCAGCCCCGCAGCCGACCTCGCCGCTGCGGCTGAGGATCGACTTCGCCCCGACCATCCGCCACGGCGAGTACGACGGACTGCGCCTGCGCGTTGTCCACCCCGAGCAGGGCGTCCTCGACACCGCGATCCTCCGCTTCGCCGACCACGGCACCTTCGAACGCCGCGACACCGCCCGCGACCTCGTGCCCGGCCGCGACGGCTACGCCGTCATCCGCGACTGGCACCCCCACAGCAGCCAGCCGCCGTGGCACGGCGCGGACTGCGCAGGGCTGCGCACCGCGATCGAGCAGTACGCCCACTTCTGGATCCCGGCGCCCGCCGTGTCCCGACCGGCAGCCCGACCTGTTGCCCGGTCCACAGCCACCACCGGGGCCTCGCTCCGCAGCCGCTGACCGCCCACCTCGTCACGGAGTTCCGCATGTCCCCGCCTCGCTGGTTCCCCTCCCCCCATCGGCCGCAGCCGCCGACGACCGCTGTCCCCGGACCGCTTCCGCCGCCGGGCCCGAACGGTTTCTGGATCACCGACCCGGACTTCCGTGACCGGCTGCACAGAGCGACGCTGACCCTCCTCGATATCGTCGAGGACTGCCTCAACGATGACGTCCCGCTCGCCGACATCCTCGACGGCGCCCGCGACCACGCCGAGCACATGCTCGGAGTCCCCAGCACCTACGGAGTCCTCGTCGAAGCCGAAGCCGCCGCGCAGATCGTCCAGGCCGCCGACCTGGATGCCGGATCGCCCTTCGGCCTGGCCACCGCCCAGGGCCTGGCCGGCATCGCGCAGCTGCCCTTCGAGCAGCAACAGCAACTCGTCCGCGCCGCCGCCCGCCGCTACGCGATCACCGCACCCTCCTGGTCAGCAACTGGGCTGCCCGCCTCACCCCCACGTCCGGCGTCTGGCCGCTCCCGCTGAACAACGACCGCTTGCCCGCCTTGCCTGTTCCCGCCTGTACCCCTTGGAGAGTCCCTTCTTGCGCATCCGTTCCGCTCGCACCCTCCCGGTCGCTGTTGCCGTCGCCGCCACGGTGACCGGCTCCCTGTCCTGGGCCCCGACCGCCTCGGCCCAGAGCACCGATCCCACCCCGTCCACATCCACGTCCTCGACTCCGCGCAACGCGGCCGAGCCAGAGACCGGCGGCGTGGCCATCCTGAAGAAGGATCCCGGCGGCGACGTGCTCGCCGGCGCGGCCTTCGCCCTCTTCGACTCCGCGGGCAAGGAAGCCGCCGACGGCAAGACCGACGCCCAGGGCAAGCTCGCCTTCAAGGACCTCGCACCGGGCGTCTACCGCCTCAAGGAGCTCGCCAAAGGCCGTGGGTTCGCGTTTTCCGAAGGGGGCTCGAAGCTGAACCGACGGGCGATGCAGCCATAGTCGCATCGAGGCGAGCCTGGGTTCGTTGTCGGGCGCAGAGTTGATGTCAGTGGGATGCGCAGGGTTGTGTCAGCGGCGCAGAGTCTGTGTCAGTAGCTGGTGACGGCTCGGGGAGCATCCGCAGGCTGTACAGGACGTTGTCGTGGAGGACGTCGACGATGTCGCCGCGGCGGCGAGGTCTTCGAGGGCCTGGCGCTGGGCGGCGTCGTTCGTGTCGATGCTGCCGTCGACCCAGACGCGGAGGAGGGCTTCCGCCTCTGCGGGTTGGATGGGGCCGCGCACGGCCGGGCGGGGGTTCGTGCGTCCGGTGATGGCGTCGGCCTGGTCGGGGCGGAGGACGTCGAGGCGTGGGGTGGTGGTGTACCCGTCAGGCGGGACGCGGCGCATGACGAGCACGCCGCCGACGTCGGGGTGGGCGCGGGCGTAGTCGAGGGCTGCGTCGAGCCGGTAAGTGGTCCAGGACAGGGCGTGTGTGGGGCCGTCGGCGGTGAGGGGCCGTCCGTGTGCGCGAGGGCGGTGATCACTGTGAGGGCGTCGTGGTCGGCGCCGGCCGGGCGGCGGTCGACTACTTCGCGGTGGCGGGGGCGTTCGAAGAGTTCGTCGGCGCCGGTGATGAGGTCGGCGGGGTGTGCGTCGAGGCGTCGGGAGAGTTCGAGCCAGACGTGGACGGGTAGGTCGGGGAGTTCTTTGAGGTCGATCTGGTGCTCGTGGACGCCGAGGAGGTCTGCGAGCTGCCAGCCGGTCATGCCGGCGGCGAGTAGGCGCCGTTTGATGACGTGGGACTCTGGGCAGCGGTGTATTTGCGTCTCCGGGGGCCCTGGCGTCCGCGCCGAGGTCCGAAGGCTTCGTCAAAGGATGCGTCATGACGGTCAAGGCTTCGCAGACCGAGTCCATCAGGCTGACGGTTCCGCCACTGTACATTCCCTTCTCCCCGTCCACGGCAGCGCTGGCTGCGGAATCGGAGAAGCGCAGCATGGAGTTCCTGCAGCGCAACGGCTTACTCGATGCCCCAGACCTCAGGGCCCGAGCCGTCGGCATCCATAACGGCGAGTTCGTCGCCCGTGTCTGCCACGAGACCACGTGGAGTGAGCCGTTCCAGCTCATGTCCGACTTCACGCACCTGGCGTTCCTCCTCGACGACTATCTCGACGGCTCCGTCACCACCCAGGACCCGCCGCAGAACCCCCTCTCGTTCCTCCGTATCGCCCATGCCCTGTTCCAGGTCATCAAGGAACCCGACTCCCGCAGCGCGCACGAACTCGGCGTCTTCGCCAACGCCATCCGCGAGGTGGGGCAGCGGTTCGACGACCTGGGCAACCACGCCTACACCCTGCGCTTCGTGCGCGATCTGCGCGAGTGGGTCACCGCCTCCCTCTGGCAGAACGCCGACCTCGCCACCGGGAGCTTCCCCAGCGACTTCGACATCGTCTTGGAGCGGCTCGTCGGCATCGCAGGGCACGGCGTCTTCACCCCCTTCTTCGCCTTCTTCACCCCTGTCCCGGTCGCAGTCGAAGTCCTGGACTCACGACCCGTGCGCGACCTCGTCGAACTCATGGCCACCATCTGCGAACTGCACAACCACATGCTCTCCCTGGGCAAGGACCTCTGGATGAGCAGGCACTACCGCAGCGAGGAGAACGCCACCGGCCTGAACGTCGTGGCGCACCTGGCCCACATCGACGACCTCCGCCCTGATGAGGCGCTCCAGCGCGCGGCGGACTACGCCAACGCCCTCACGGGACAGTTCATGCGCCTGTACACGAGGATGTACGCAGAGGCGGACGAGGCCACCGCCCACTATCTCGGGGACGTGGCCCAGACCATTCGCGGGAACTATGACTGGCACCTGCTCACCCCCCGCTACCGCAACCCGGACGGACACCACCCCGACGCCGTGATCATCACCTCCACCACCCTCGACCAACCCCCCGCCGACGACGGCCCGCCCTCTCCCGCCGCCACCCGCTGGTGGCACACTGCCCCCCTTGCACCAGCCCGCTGACGTGCCTAACAGCCCTTGACCAACACCCCGGTCGGCGTCCGTGGTTGTCGCCGCGGCCTCGGACGCCTCAGCGCCTCTCCAACGTGCACGCCGGGACAACGACGCCGAGCTCGGTCGGTGACACCCGAATCCGCGCCCGACCCGACCCGTGGCCTACCAGCTGGAGAGCCGCCGCCCGAGTTCCTTCAGGTAGGCGTCCCCGTACGTTTCCGCCAGGTCGTCCAGGTCGATCACCGCCGGGATATCGGTGCCCGGTCGACTCTCGATCAGGAACGCCACCGTCTCCCGCGCGATCCGCTCCTCCTCCACGCCCGACAGCCCGGCCCGCTCCACCACCCCGTCCGTGACCCGCACCTGGCTGGAAGTCCACAGTCCCGTCCTCCACACGGACCAGGTACTCCTGGCCTCCCAGGGGCTCCACCCGAATCGCACCCCCACCGCAACGCCGCGCGGCCAGCAGACCCACGATGACCTGGGAGAAGCTCCTGTTAGTCGCCCCTACGGCATCACCCGGACGGAGCAGCCAACATGGCTATTGCCTGTTCCCGGCGTATTCCGTCGATCCCCCGTCCTGGCTCGCCGAACCGGCGCTACCCGGTAAGTGGGTTGGGCAGAATGCCAGGCATGGATCAAGTGTTGGCGGCCCTGCCCGGCGCCGTTGCCGCATCTGACGGAACCGCCGCCGCAGCGGCGGTGGGCACAGCAAGTCTCAGCGAAGCCCCTCAGGGATCTCGTAGAATCGTTCCGCCCATTTGCGGTATTTGCCGATGTACTGATCGGCCGCCACTAGGCGTGGCTGTGCTTGGTACTCCTGGTAGTGGAGTGTGGCCAGATCCGCGTTGAAGTCGTTGACGTTCACCAACAGGGCGAGCTGCTGGATTAGCTGTGCCGTCCAGTGCTCAAGTGGCCGGAGCATTCGCGGAAGAGCCGGCTGGGTCACCGTTGTCACCACCCGCACATGGATGCGCCATGGCGCGATCGGTGTGGGGAGCACCATGACCCGGAACTTCAGACGCGGCCGGGGCAGGTCGAAGTGCAGCAGCAACATACTCATGCCGTACACAGTCGCGCTCGCGGGCAGTGACAGCACCTTTCCGGCTATGAGCGGCCAGTCCGTCACGAACTCCAAGGTCACCCTCGTGTCGTCGAACGTGATGTTCGGCGGGTGCTGGGTGACGCCGTGGAGCTGCGCGATGTGGTGGCTATCAAAGACGTTCTCCATGATCTGCTGCGGGTGCGACGCCATGTCGAACCGGTGCCACGCCGGTTCCCGCCAGCCCTTCGCCGGAAGATCCGGCAGTTCCCACTCCGGCTCTGCTGCTTTCCTGCTGCGCCATACGAACACCGCGCCGCCGGTCTCCATGACCGGGTAGCCGGTCAGCGACGCCTTCGGCGGCGGGCATCCATCAGTCGTGCGCAGGCACGCCCCGCCGTTCAGGTCGAACGACAGGTTGTGGAAGTTGCAGCGGATCTCCTCCCTTTCAACCACGCCTGAGATACCCAGATGGGCCCCCAGGTGGGGACAGTAGGCCCGCAGCGCTGAAAGCCTGCCTGATGCCGTACGGACCAGTACCAGGTCCTCACCCATCAGTTGGCGGGTCAGCTTGGCCCCCGGCTTGATCTCCGCGGACATCGCCAGGCAGAACCAGCCATCGGGATACGGCAGCTTCGGTTCCAACGCCTCATCCGCCGCTCGTGCGCCTCGGCCATCGCGGTACAGCTTCGCGAAGGGCCGGTTCCACTGCATCAGTCCCACCACCAGTCGATCGCGGCGATACCGGGCCTGCCCGACGCCGACGGAGCATCCGAGACGGAGCCGTTCGTGACGACCGCGTTGGGGTGGGAACCGTCCGGATTGGTGTACCGGTCGGCCTCAAGACCGTATTCGAAGTTTCCCCGGAGCAAGAATCCCAGGTCGTCCAGGTAGCGAGTCAGCGACCTCGAGGCCCCCTGGAAGACCTGGGCGCGGAGTTCGTAGAAGCGGGCCACGATCCGGTCCCGGAGTACCACGCACTCTGCCAGGGCCTCGTCCTCCGTCATGGACTGTTCCGACATGAATACACGGATCATGCTGCTGTACCGGGGAGTGCGGCCCCACACGTTCCGTTCGAACCACACGTCTTTCCCGTATGAATATAAGTCGTCGTCCAGGGCCGCGACCGTCCCCGCCATCTCGGTCAGTGCCCTCACCCGGGGCGAGGTGATCTCCGACTCGGGGATCAGCTCGCCTTCCGCGAGCTGGAGCCAGCAGAGTGTCGGCGCGACCGCCCCGTGCATCATCCGCGTGACCACGTAGTCGTTCACTGGCTGGTGCACATCTCGCTGGGTCGCCGGGATCTCCCATCCCATCCCCATGAGCCATGTCGTGTGCGCGTCCGCGAGCCGCTTTATCTGCTCGGGGCAGGCCGAGCGGTGCAGTCTCCGGGCAAGGTCTGTCACTGCCCCCGTGAACGGATGTTCTGAGTCCAGGACACCGGCGGACGGAACCTCAAGCGTCCGGATGATCCGCACCGCCAGATCCAGGAAGGCGAAGTTGTCCCCTCCGAAGTTCCCCTCGTGGACATCGTCGAACACAAACATCAGGTAGGCCCAGTCCACGGCCAGTTGCAGCAGATCGGCATCGGCTCGCGGGCACGGGTATGCGAAAAAGTGCGCGGCACGGCTGTCCGCCACCCTCGTGCGCATCGCCTGGTCAGCGAGGAATCCGTGGCGCTCCATCCAGGACAGTCCACGGTCCTGCAGAAGGGCGACCTGCGGATGGCAGTACAGGGGCTCGGGAAGGTACACCGGTGGGATGGTGATGCTGACTTGGGGTGTTGTCACCTCGGCTGGCAACGTCGGCTCCTTTGGCATCATCGGCTCCTCGTGGTGGCCAGATTGACGAGGTTGCGCAGGGCGTCGGTGACGGCTGGGGCCAACACCGAGGCGTCGAGAGCTTCGAGGGCCTGACGGCGGCGGTCCGTGATCATGCGCTCCGTCTCTTCGCGGGCGCCGGTGGCGATCAGAACCTCGCGGATGCGGTCCGCGCCGTCCTCGTCGAGGGACGGGTCGCCGATGAGAGTCTGAAGGGTGCGTCTTTGAGCAGGGTCGGCACGTTGCACGGCCAGGGACACCAAGGCGGTGGGCCTGCCGGAACGCAGGTCGTCCAGACGCGATTTACCCGTCGCCCGGGGATCACCGAAGGTACCCAGGAGGTCGTCACGGAGTTGGAATGCCTCACCGACGGGCAGGGCGTACCTACTCAAGACGGACAGGGTCACGGCGTTTGCGCCCGAGATCGCTGCACCGATGTGTAGGGGCCGTTCGACGGTGTACTTGGCGGTTTTGAGACGGGCGGCCGTCAGGGCGGTGTCGATGCCCGCCGCGCCGTGGCCGGAGCCGAGCAGGTCGAGGTACTGGCCGTACATCAGCTCGGTGCGCATGTCGTCCAGGATCGGTAGGACGGCGGCGAGTTGGGCAGGGGTGAGTCTGGCAGTGTGCAGGATTTCGTCGGACCAGGCCAGAGCGAGGTCACCCAGCAAGATCGCGGCATGCACTCCCAGCCGCTCGGCGTCAGCACGTGCCGGGTGATGGGCGGCTAGGGCGTGGTGGGCAGTGGGGCGACCGCGACGGACAGCGGAGTCGTCCATGATGTCGTCGTGGATGAGGGCGAAGGTGTGGAACATCTCCAGCGAGGCCGCCGCACGTACCACAGGCCCGGCCGGACCTGCGCCGCCGGCGGCATGCCAGCCGATGACACACAGCACAGGTCGGATTCGCTTGCCGCCCGCGAAGAGGAAGCTGCTCAGTACCTCGACCACCTCACCGGGCAGCCGGTATGTGGCTGCATCGCCGGCCTTCCCGTCAAGGAAGGCAGCCAAGTGTGCGTCGACCTCGCTTCGAATGCTTGCCACGTCGCACGGGTCGGCTCCCCGAACCGAGTCGCTCGGGGCCACCCTCCCACCCTTCCGGCCGTGAACGGTCAATGAGCGAGTGTGCCGGTGATAGAACGCCACATGCCCCCTGCCATCACTCAACATGCTGAAGCCCGCCTCGCAGCTCTCGAAAGTCTTCAAGAGCGAAGATGAATGTGAAAGGTGGCGAACTCGCCGCAACGGCTTGATGCGCTCGACCAGGTAGGGCTCGGGTTCACCATCGGTCCGGACCACGAGTGCGGCGTCGCGCCGATCGCTAGCCCGCTGCTCGACCGCCCAGCAGGATCGGTGCTCACCGGACCTGGGCGGGCCCGGGTTTGTCCGGGCCCGCTGAACCGACGGTGTCAGCCGATGTCGTCGCCGCGTAGGGACGGGCGTGGCCCAGAGTTGCGTAGGCGGTACTCGACGATGCCGGGTTGGTCGACGGTGGAGGTGTAGCGGAGCGCCGCCCCGACGGAGAGGCCGAACAGGTCGCAGATGCGGCGGGGGTCGCCGCCTGTGGATGCGGCTTCGTGAAGGAGACGGTCCTCGCGAATTCGACGGGCGGGCATGCCGAGGGTGTCGTTGATCCAGACGTGGCTGACTCGGCCGGTGCCGCAGGCGGTGGTCTGGGAGATGAACAGGTGCGGATTGGCGGTGCGTGGCCACCGGTTGGTTCGGTATTCCCGGTACTTCTCCAGGCGGGTGCGTACTTCGCTGGCGAGCAGGACGGTGCGGTCTTGCAGGAACAGGCGGCCATCGTGCAGGTCAGTGGTCAGCATCGTCTGCAGCTCTTTGGAGGTGAGCGCGTGGAAGATGATCAGCGAAGCCAGGACCGCTCTCGGTGCGGCCTCGTCCTTCAGGGTCTCGCGGAGGTCAGCCACCTGCACCGGTAGTGGCACGGTTGGGAAGGTGCTGCCACCGGAGATGCGCGTGGTGGGATCGGTGAAGATGACTCCTCGGCGCTTCAGGACACGCAGGATGTGCCGCAAGCCCTGGAGCATTGCCACGCGTGGTGTCCCCCCACCGGGGAGCACGGCGAGGACATCAACACGCGTGACGGATCGTAGTGATTCCGTGCCGTCGGCGGCCCACGTCCGCAGAGCGGGCAGTGCCTCGTACACCTTCTTGTGGATCCACTGGTGCGGGCGGGCCTTGACCCGTGGCGCTGATGTCGCTCCGCTGAGGACAAGTTCGAACCACGTGGTCAGCTCGCTGACCATCGGTTCCGGAAGCGAAGCGGTCTGCTCGTGGAACCAGGTCACGATTCGCGGGGGGCGATCGTCGTCGAGCATGCTGACCTCGGTAAGCAGCTTCAGGATCGGCTTGACCGGCAGGTGCAACGTCGACAGAGGCACGACGTCGGTTGCCCGGAACGGCGCGCCGGGGGTGTCCTGCAAGGCGAGCAGGATGCGCAGTCCACGACCGAGGCCGAAGGCGGCTCCCCTCTTCAGCCCGTGGCGTCGCGCGTAGTCATCAGCTGCCGCCTCCAAGGCCGCTGCGACCCCCGGCGCGTCGACCTCGGGGAATCCGCGTTGCTGGCCGCGTCGCAGATCGCGCTCGTGAGGTGGGAACAGCACGAGCTGCCGGTACTGGACTGGGGCCAACGGTGGTGGCGGATCGGTCGAGGGAGCAGGCTGCCGGTCTTCCTGGGGGGCCTGCCTTAGTTGCAGGCGTCGCTCCATGTCGGCGAGGAACAACTGCTGCCCGTTCCGGTTCGCCTCCTCCAGTTCCAGGGCGCGCTTGGGGTGCCGCAGCATCCGGGCCTGCCGCCAGCACAAGCGACACGCACGGTCGCGTAGACATAGCTTCCGTCCGCAGACCCGGCACGGCCGCGGTCCGGGGTAGTTCCTACGCCAGCCTCGGCAGGCCAGACACAGCCCGCCATTACTTCGCAGCATCCCCCACGCGAAGCAGTCCGGGCAGGATGTTGGGAGCTCAGGAGAACCTCGGTAGCAGTTACGGCATTTGTAGGCTGTCCAGTAGTCCTCTGTCGAGCCGCACTGTCGGCACGGTGGCGGGTCGCACGGTTGCGGTCGACAGCGGTGGCAGTACTTCGAGTGGTGATTGGCCACCGGTCGCTCGTGGCACTTCGGGCAGTTCCTCGGCGCCGTCATCAGATCGGGGGGAGGGTGCGGCCGCGCCCGAGCCGCGGTGCAACTGTTGGAGATCCGGTCGCGGCCTGCGGTTCGGACTTCGGGCGGCGGGCTGCCGCCACCTCTGGTTCATGGATCAGCAGGTCTGCGGTCGTGCAGTTCAGCACCGCGCAGATGATATCCAGGTCATCGAGTCGGACCGTGGTGGGCGTTCCTGTCCACAGCGCGGACATTTTCCCCGTACTGATCTCCAGGCCGGCCTCCGCGAGGCGTCGGCGCATCTCGGTGGACTTCCAGATCCCCTGCTCGGCGGCTGTCATCCGCAGGTTCCAGCGCATATCCTCCTCCTCAGCCCAGGCCCAGCCGGGACGCGACCCGCTGGTTCGCCGCGACCCACGTCTGCTCGATGTGGTTGTCGTGCACGTGGATGTACCGGGTTGTCGTGGACAGCCATTCGTGGCCCAACAGCTCCTGCACCGCTTTCAGATCGACACCCTGCAGGTAAAGCGAGGACGCGCAGAAGTGCCGGAGCACATGCGGAGTCAGCCTCGCGGACCAGGAGGGCAGGAATGCGTCGACCGCGCCCTTCAGCCCTGACCGCAGCGCGTCGTCTCCGGCCCGGAGGCAAAACCCTGCGTGGGGATCACGGCGCTCGCTGGGGAACATCGGGGCGTCGGGGTTGGCATAGTCGTCACCGAACTGATGTCGCACATCACCGAGCCACCAGTCCATCAGGACGTCCGTCGAGTTGATGGCCGGCACCAGGCGAGGTTTCGGTCCCCGTCCTCGGCTTCCCTTGCCGTGCCGGACGTGCAACTTGCCGAAGTCGCCAAGGTCCGGGCGCCAGTCGCGGATGTCCAGCTTGAGCGTCTCGCCGATCCGCGTACCGACCCGGCGCCACAGCGAGGCGGCCA
This sequence comes from Streptomyces sp. NBC_01092, assembly GCF_045039535.1. Lineage (NCBI taxonomy): Bacteria > Bacillati > Actinomycetota > Actinomycetes > Kitasatosporales > Streptomycetaceae > Streptomyces > Streptomyces sp. NBC_01092. The sequence continues at coordinate 8,688,849 of NZ_CP108659.1, forward strand.
TGTAGTCCCTGGCGGCCGGCAGGAACTTCCGCGCCTGCCCCAGCGACTCCCGCCATTCGGCGAACAGCTGGTCCACATCCGCCTCCAACGGCGGGATCCGCGGCGTCCCATACTCGCTCTTTGCCGGGCGGTTGAACTCGTCGATCGGTTGCACCAGCACATGGCCGGTCAGCGCATGCACGTCGCCCTGGTAGCGAGCGATCAGGAAGTCGAAAAACTGGGCGAGCGTCCACGCCTTGCGCTGGACTGTGCTGTGAGCCAGTCGCTTCACCTTGCGCTGATGCGCAAGGAATTGGTCCGCGTCCTCCGGCGCTGTCGCCCACACCGGCCGACCGACGAACCGCACGAACTCGAAGATCACCCGGCGGTCGTCGGCGATGGAGTCGTCGCTTAGCCCAGCGCCAACTCCGGCCAGCAGGAACTGGTCGACCAGTTCCTGCTCAAAGTCCTCGTATTCCTGCGCCGTCTCCAGCCGCCGCGGTGTCCCGATCGACCGGACGACCGCGAGCGTCATGCACGCCTCAGTTCACTGCCTACGTCCATGCGTCATGGATAGCGGCAGACCTTCAGGAATCTCGACGGAACGTCGAACTCTCCACGCGATCGAGTGAACCCCGGCTCACCAGCGCCGCAGGTCAGGAGAAGGTGCATCGAACGGAAGGAACTCACGGGAGTCCCGACAAGCGGCAGCAACCTGCACGATACGGTCGATGACCAGGACGTCATCGTCACCCCCGGCACGGACACGCCGCTCACGATCGTCGACCCGTTCAAGGACGCCTCGGTCCTTCTGAAGGCCAAGGACGACAAGACCGGCAAGCTGTTGGCCGGATCCACGGTCAACATCGGCAGCGGCGACAAGACCCTCCTCACGCTGACCACCGGCTCCGACGGCACGGCTACCGGCAAGCTGCCCATCAACTCCCGTGCCGGAACGGACTTCTGGGTCAAGCAGGTGAAGGCACCCGCCGGCTACGACATCTACAAGCCCTCGGAGGAGTTCAAGGCCAAGCCGGGCGATCCGGTGACGGTCACAACGACCAACACCAAGACGGCGACCACCCCGCCGCCGACGGAGAAGCCGACCGACAAGCCCACCGAGAAGCCGAGCGACAAGCCCTCCCCGGGCAAGCCCGGCAAGGACGAGGACACCCCGGCCCCGCCCGACTCGGCCACCCCCACCTCTGACGAGACCGCGTCGAGCACTGCGGCGCCCGCCCCCGAGGGCTCGCTCGCACACACCGGCGCCGACGCCACACCGTGGCTGCTCGGCGGTGCCGGCCTCCTGATCGTCGCCGGCGCAGGCGCCCTCGTAGTAGCCCGTCGACGCCGTACGGACAACTCCCATAGCGACGAAGGCTCCGCCGAAAGCTGACCCGTCTGGAACGCTAAAGCCCCCCGGAATCCGCGCGATTCCGGGGGGCTTTAGCGTGGGCGAACCTTGCATCTCGCACGGCCCGGTCGCACGATGGCATCCCCCGACTCGGGCCGACGCACACACCGGCCTATCGGGCGCGGAAGATCACCGCCAAGAGCCGCTCTGCCCGAGCCCTGACCGTCGGGTCGGGATGCGACAGGGCCGCTGCAAACAACACCGTCAGCAGGGCGAAAAGCGGGCCAGAGACGGCCGCGAACTGCTCATTGAGTCCCATGCGTTGGGACCGTACCCTATGAGGCAAATGCACTAATTTACCCTTACGGGGGGGGTGTTGCGCAACCTATACGAGTCAACGTCAAGAGAACTGCTGGTCAAGCGCCTTGAAGGGCTCCGGCCGTCCCGCTGGCGTCGAATTTCAGCTGTGATCGACGTCACTAACCGTCGGGGCTCCTTGCTCGGATCCTCTCCATTTGTGGGGGCCGTGCGGTGCGCCACGGTGGCTGCGACGTGAGCCCGGGAGAACGGCCAGAGGGACGGCGGGGCCGGACCCGGACCGGACTCGAGTCGTGCGGAGTTGGGGCGACAACTGCCAGCGCCACACCCTGTCTTGGTGCCACCCCTGTGGTGCCCGACAGGGGCGTCGATGCCGAGTTATCCACAGGCACGCACGTTCCCCCACTCCTCGCTCTACCGTGACGCCCCTGTGGATCACAAGGGGGCGTTATGCACAGGCACGGCACGGTGTTCGAGGAGCTTGCCGTCGAGGTGATGGCCGAGCTGCCGACCGACGAGGCGCGGTACGAAGTCCTCGCGCTCGTCGACATCGCACGAAGGGACCCGTACGCCTTCCCGGACGTGCGGGACACGGGCTCAGTCGAGGAGATCCGGGAGGCTTTCGGCTCGACGTGCTGGATCCAATACATGCCGCACGCGGGCGCGATCGAGGTCCGCGAGATCGGCTGGGCTGGGTGACCGGATTCGAACCGGCGTCCTCGCGATTTTGGAGACCACGCGCGTCGACCACTGCGCTACACCCGCCCGCCGGGATCGTAGCCGTGCAGCTGCCTACTCGGACTCGTCGGTGTTCGAGCATCCTCAGCGGTCTAGGGGCTGCACTGCGTCCAGGCCCGTGTCGCGCAGGATGTGCTTCACCGTGTCGTCCAAGGTGCTGCCGGCGTCGATGACCGTCTCGATGCCGTTGGGCAGCAGGTCCCGTTCGCGATACCACTCGCGCAGGTGCTCGTCGGTGACCTGGCTCAGGTACTCCAGGTCGGGCTTCGTCGAATGCCGACGGAGCGTCTCTTGCAGCGGCACGTCCAAGTAGTAGCAGCGCGAGGTGCCCCGGTGGTCGCGCACGAGATCCTCCAGCATCACGGCATACCGGTCGGCGTACAGGATGCCCTCGATGACGGTGTGGAATCCGGCGTCCAGCGCGTAACGCGCTGTCGCGCCGATCAGTCCGATGTTGGCTGCGCCGGGCCGATCACGCTCGCGCAGCACGACACGGCGCAAGTTGTCCTGCCCGACGAGGGCTAGGTTCCTGCCGAACTGCTCGCGCAGGCCAGATGCAACCGAGGACTTCCCCGAGGCGCTGTTTCCGCGCAAGACAATCAGCCGCGTCTCTTCAGTTCCCACCATCACGATGGGCACCATAGCGAAGCCCGCTGACAGCGCTGCCGTTTCGTCCGACCGGGGAGGCTGGAGCAGCCACCCGTGCTGCCGGCGAGGCGGCCCCTGCGGCACGCCCTGGCCTCACCGGATCACGGCGCCCCGGAGCCTGGCCGAATCAGTCGTTCACCCCTGGCGTTCGTGGTGTTCACCGCCAGGAGTGAACATCCATTCCCGTTCGGGCCGACCTCAAGGAGGTGGATCGCCTGCTCCGCTCGGCGCCGGGTTTCGGCCTCGGCAGCCCGGGACTCCTTGCGATCGACTGGGACGGGATCAACAAGCTCCGGCACCGGCGGGGAGCCCAGCAGATGGACTTTCGCGCCATCGACCGAGCACGCGCCGCCCGCGACGGAAACCCCTGACGCACACGGGTCCAGATGGACCAACAGGCGCGCGACATGCCCCTTCGCTGAGCCTCGACGCCGTCGTTCGGCACCGGCAGCGCTATCGAAGAGGCATGACACCCAAAATTGGCACCAGCATGCCCTTCGATCACCTGACTGCAGCGAGCTCAGAGACGCAGCCAGAGCCACTTTCTGTTCGTCGTCGCCGGCGGAGCCGCCTCCAGGACTCGATCCGGATCTCCGCCCTCGCTTACGAGCACCTCGGCGACAACGGTGCGGCGCTGGAAGCCAGCTACCAGATGATCCGGACAATCCAGAGTCTGCTCGACGAGGACGACTTCAAGAAGTCGCTGGACTTCTTCAACACGGCTTTCGGTCCCCTGACCCCCGAACAGAAGGAGCGGGATTCCTTCTATGAGCGCACACCGCACCGACAGATGCGAGCTGCCACCAATCACTTCGGGGACGAACTCAGTGAGGAACTGAGTGTCACTTATCAAATGATGTATTGCATGGGGCAAATGCTCGGGGACGAGGGCCTCCCGAAATTCCTCAACTTCATCGAAGCCGCATACCTCTGCCCGGACGCCGAAGTCGCCTGACCTGCGCACGGCAATCAGCGCACGGAACTACGAGGGCCCTGCCTTTCGCAGGGTCCTCGTAGTTCCGCAGAGGAAGCAGGTCGGCTGCCGGGGCTGCGTCCGTGATGCCTCTCGGAAGAGTTACTGCGGGCGCGGAGCGTGCACCCGCACCTTCGCTTCCTCTGATCGTCACCTGAATCGCCCCGGCTGGTGGGCCCGAGCGGGGCCCGCCAAGGCGTGTGCGCGGTGCACGATCAGGTTGACCGAGCCGCGGTCTCGTTCGATGTGCCCCTCCAGCAGTACCGCAGGGGCGCCGAGGACTGTCTCGCGCGTGCGTTCCCAGACCGGGGGAGAGAAGACCAGGTTGATCATGCCGGTCTCATCCTCCAGGGCGCCGAACGCCACCCCCTTCGCCGTGGGGGGCCGTTGGATGTACTTGGCCAGTCCGCCGACCCGCACCCGGGTCTGGTCGGCCAGGTCACGGGCCTCGCGCGCAGGCTGCGCCCCGTGCGAGGCCAGCAGAGCACGTAGGTGCTGTGCCGGGTGGGCGGTGGCGCTGGCGCTAGAGGCGTCGAGGTCGGCGGCGGTGGCCTCGGCCGCGGTCATGACCGGCAATTGGGGCGCGGGTGCCAGGTCGTCCAGCCCCGGAAGGACTTCCTGGATCTCGCCCGTGTAGGCGCCGGCCGACCACAGGGCGGTGCGCCGGTCCATGCCGAGGCCGTCGAACGCCCCGGCGGTGGCCAGTTGCTCCATCAGCTTTGCCGACAGCCGTGTGCGGCGGGCGACGTCGGCCACCGAGCGGAACGTCACGGTGCCGCGTGTGGTCAGGATCCGCTTGGCGATCTCCTCGCTGATGCCGGTCACGGAGGTCAGTCCGCGGCGGATCGCCGGCCGCCGCTCCGGCTGATCGGCGTAAGGCTCAAGTGTGGCGTGGACACCGGAGCACTGAATGTCGACGCCCCGGACTTCGATGCCGTGCTGCTTGGCATCCTGGATGAGGGTCTGGGAGTCGTAGAAACCCATCGGGAGATGCGCCATGATCCCCGCAAGCATGGCGTGCGGAAAGTGGTACTTCACCCAGGCGCTGGCATAAATGATGCCTGCCATCGACTGGGCGTGAGACTGCGGGAATCCGTAATCCGAAAACGCTTCTATCATGCCCACGATGCGTTCGGAGGCGGCTTGGGCGATGCCTTTGGCGGCCATCCCGGCTAGCAGTCGTCCGCGCAGCTGTGCCACCTTTTCGGGAGAGTGCTTGGCGGCCATCGCCTTGCGGAGGCGGTCCGCCTCGCCCGGGGTGAAACCTGCACAGTCGATGGCCAGGGCCATGGCCTGCTCTTGCCACAAGGCGACCCCGAGCGTTTTGGAGAGCGCTGGTTCGGCGAGCGGATGCGGATAGGTGACGGGCTCCAGGCCGGCCCGTCGCCGCAAATACGGATGTTTTGATCCGGCCTGAATGGGGCCCGGCCTGATGATTGAGGCGGCCACCGCGAGGTCCTCGAAACACCGTGGCTGCAGCTGCGGCAGGGTCGAGACCTGCGCCCTCGACTCAGCTTGAAAAACCCCTATGGTCCGGCCTGCGGCAATCATGGCGTACACGTCCGGGTCGTCCTGCGGGATCGTGGCCATGTCCAGGTTGATTCCGTGGTGTTCGGCAATGAGGTCGCATGCGGTGTGCAAGGCGGCCAACATGCCCAATCCCAGGATGTCAATTTTCAGAAGATGGGCGGCGGCCACATCGTCTTTATCGCCTTGCAGTACCGAGCGGCCTTCGCGGGTGGCCCATTCGACCGGCATGATTTCCCCGATGGGCTGGCGGGTCAGCACCATCCCTCCGACATGGATGCCCAAATGTCGTGGCAGGGTGTGCAGTTGTCCTGCGAGGGAGCGTACATCGGCGGGGATGTCGGCCTCTGGCCCGGGTGGCTCGTGGTGGATATGGCGGGTCATCTCATTGATCCGCGCCATGGGATAGCCGAGGGCACGTGCTGAATCCCGCACACTCAGGCGGGGTTGGTAGGTGATGAGGTTCGCCACCTGCGCGCAGTGCGACCGGCCGTATTTGGCATACAGGTACTGGATCACCTCCTCCCGGCGGTCGTTCTCGAAATCGATGTCGATGTCCGGGTCGGTCTTCTCGGCGTGCAGAAATCTCTCAAAGAGCAGGCCGTGCTTGAGTGCGTCGACGGAAGTGATGCCCAGCGCGTAGCAGACCACTGAGGAGGCGGCGCTGCCGCGCCCCTGGCACCAGACACCCTGCTCGGCCGCGTACCGCGTGATGTCCCAGCAGATCAAGAAGTAGCCCTGCATGCCCATGCCGGTGATCACGGACAGTTCGTAGTCGAGCTGCTTCCACGCAGCCCCGGCCGCCGGGTCGGTGCGCGGCCCGTACCGGCGGGCGCAGCCTTCTTCCGCGAGGTGGTGCAGATAGCTGCCGGGGGTGTGCCCGGCGGGCACCTCGAAGTGCGGCAGCTGCGGGCGCAGTTTGCTCAGGTCGATGACGCTGCTGCGGGCGAGATCGACGGCGGATGCGATGGCCTGCGGGTAGCGGGCCATGAGGATGCGCATCTCCTCGGCGGTGCGCAGATGCGCCGTCGGGGCCGGCGGCAACTCCCCGATCGCGGTGTCGAGGTTCTCTCGGCGGTGCAGCGCGGTCAGCGCCGCCGCCAGCTGCGCAGAACGCGGGGCCGCGTACCGGACCGCGTTCGTGGCCACCACCGGCAGTCGCCATCGCTGCGCCGCCGCGTGCACGGCGGCGTTGCGCGGGCCGTCTTCGGGGAGCCGGTGATCGACGAGTTCGGCGTGCAGGTGGGTGCGGCCGAAGAGGTCCACCAGCCGGTCCGTCCGGGCATGGACGGCGTCGGTGTCGTACGCGGCCTCGCCGACGACGGGGCAGCCGGTGAGGATCGCCCAATGACCCTCGTGCGCGGCAGCAGACAGCGCGTCGAGGTCGTAGACCGGGGCGCCCTTGGCACCGGCCAGCTGCCCGGCGCTGATCGCCGCGGACAGCCGCGTGAAGCCCAGCAGGCTGCGGGCGATCACCACGATCGACCCCAGTCCCTGGTCCAAGGTGAGTTCCGCGCCGTAGACGGTGCCGATGCCGTACTCGCCCGCGGCCTCCGCCAGACGTCTCGCCCCGTACAGCCCGTTGGTGTCGGTGATCGCCAGGGCCTCGATACCGAGGCGGACGGCCTCGGCGACCAACTCCTCCACGTGGTTGGCGCCGAAGAGGAACGAGCCGGCGGAGTGCACGTGCAACTCCGCCCAGCCGCCGCCCACGGGCGTCGGCGCGGCGCGCGTGGCGGGGAAGTGCAGCACCTTCCCGCGGGGGTCAGCCATAGAGCGCCTCCGCTGCCCACCGGCCGTCCTGGATGTGCAGCAGCCAGGCGCGGCCGTCCGCGCAGGCGACCTGCAGGCGCGCAAGGCGGCGGGCCTGGGCGGGGATCCACCAGTCCTCCAGCACCGGCCACGGTCCGGTCCACCCGGTCACCGCCACCGGCGCGGCGCCGTCGATGGACAGCGCGGTGGGGGCTTGGGTGAGCAGGGTGCGTCCGCTCACCCCGACCGGGCCGCCATCTGCCCCGATCACCTGGGCGGGGCGCGGGGTGGAGTAGACGACGGCCGGGTGCGGGGCCGGCAGCCGCCCCGGCCACGTCCCCTCCACCATCGGGCGCGAGCGCGCATCGCCGTAGGGGATGTCCACGATCCGCTCGCCCGGACCGCGGCCTCCGGCGAGTTCCTGACGTACCACCGCGCGGTGTCCGAGCATCGCCTGCAGCTGTCCCGCGGCGTGCTCCAGTTCCTCCGGCGCGATCCGCGGCCCGAACAACAACGGCTGCCGCCCGGTCGCCGCCGACAGTCCCTCTGGGACCAGCCGCAGTGTGGTGATCCCCGCCGCGGCGCTGTTGAGCTGCCCGGTCTCGGCCCAGGCGGCGATCTGCCAGCGCACCCGTTCGGCCACCGCCAGCGCCGAGAGCCGACCCTCGTGCCGCCACAGTCGCGACAGGCGCAGCCCGCTCGTGAGGCCCACTTCGACCTGCAGCCTGGCGCACACCGCCCCGGCCCGCGCGAGGCGGCCGTGAAGCTGTTCGGCGAGGGCTTTGGCGAGGAAGATGACCGGTTCGAGATTGTCCTCGGGCGGCTCGAACGCCTCGGCCACGCTGTAGTCACTATCCGCCCCGGAGGTGTTGAGCGGCCGGGCCTCCTGGCCGCGGGCGGTGCGTTGTGCCGCGGCGCCGTCGTGTCCGAACCGGGCCAGCACCCGGTCCCCCGGCAGCGCTGCGAACGCTCCCAAGGTGGTGATGCCCAGGCGGGGCAGCAGCTGAGACAGCCGCGGGCGGCCCAGCACCCCCACCGGATACGGGGCCAGAAAGTCCGCGGTCTGCCCGGCCGGCACCAGGACCCCGGCCTGCCCGGCCCGCACCGCCAGGGCGGCAGCGAACACGGTGTCCGCCGCGCCGGTACGTGATTCGATCCCGGCATCCGTGAGCACGGTGGTGATGTGCTCCACGAGGGCCGGCTCGCCGCCGAAATAGCGGGCGGGGCCGCGAGCGGGCAGGGCGATCAGGCCGGGGCGCAGGACTTCCATGTGCGGAGCGACGCGCTTCTCCAGCAGGCGCAGCACCGGCTCGAACGCCCGAGTCTCCGCCTCGGGGTCCCGGTCGAGCAGCCTGAGTTGGGGGCAGCGTCCGGATGCCTGGCGTACCCGCATCCCGCGTCGTACGCCGTGCCGGCGGGCCTCCCTCGAACAGGCCATCACCCGCTCCCGCGCGATGATCGCCACGGGCTCGTCGTGATCCTCGCCCGTGGCCACCACGGGCCAGTCCATCATCCAGATCGCTAGTGCACGCACTGCTGGCTCACCCCGCGGTGACGGGCCGCAGCGGCACCACATCCGCGTCCGCGGTGGCCGAGGGCTCGGCGATCAGCTGGACCGAGCCGTCCGGCCCGGGCAGCCACACCTGGGCATGCCGCGGCTGCGTCGCGGCACCCCGACCGGCCACCACGAGACGGGCACGTCGGCCGGCGAGCAGACCAAAGCCGTCCCCGAGCCCGTCCCAGCGGGCCTCGGCCACCCGCAGCCGCAGCTGCGCCTCCGGCCAGTCCTGCCAGGTCAGCAGCGTCGTGCCGGAGCGCCGCAGGCGGGCCGCGATGCGACGGCTGGTGCGCAGGGCCACCTGCCCTACGGGGCCGAGCAAGACCACCGGCGCCGCCTCGCACACCGTCGCCAGTACCTCGGGCCACCGCCGTCCCGGCTCGGGTACGGCCAGCCCGCAAGCCAGGTCCAAACCGGCATCCGCCGCAGCCAGCCCGCCGAGCTGCGGCAGACCGACCGCCGCCCAGGCGCCGCCGTCGGCGGCGGCCTCCGCGGCCAATGCGATCAGCAGGGGCAGGTCGCCCCCAGCGCTCACCACCGCACCGCGGGGCAGCTTCCCACCCGGGAGCAGGCTGGAGAGCGTGCCGGACTTGGCTCCGGTCGCCTCCGGAGTCCCTCGCTCACCAGGCGAAACGACGTACATGAACACATGTTCGATTCCCTGTGCGAGAAATGCAAGCGGGCGAACGCCACACCACTCGCACGAGCCTCGCGACCGACTGCGGTCGACAGCTCCGGTGAGAGGAGCGTCGGTTGTGAACGACCATGCCGCGTACGCCCGTTCGCCTCGCCCCGCCCGAATCCGCCCGGCGCAGGCCCACCGGCGGCGGAATCCTGCGGTCTCGCCGAGGGACAGGCGTGCCGCACGGGCCTCGCTACGCTGCCGCAGTGATCGAGTCCTCCTCGCTGCCCGGCGATCCCACCGAGCTCCACCTACGGATCTCCTTCGATGACGAACTGTGGGACACCCCGCAGGCCGACACGCTGGAGCGGTGGAACGTCGCCATCCTGCACCGCCGACGCACACATGACGCAGCTCAAGACACGGCAACGGGCAGCGCCTGCGACACCGCGGACCGCCCGTCGGGCACGACGGAGGACGTCGCCATCGGAGAGATGACCTTCTACCGGGTACATCTCGACCGCGGCCGGAACGCCTACTGGGCCATGGAAGAGGAATCCGAGGAGCTGTACGAGACCGCCCAGGTCCTCCTCGATGCCCAGACGGGCTCGTTCACGAGCGAGGTCAGCGAGCGGCTGGAATACGTCGGCTCCGCCCTGCTCGTCATGGACCGGGTGACCCTTGAGCCACAGTGGCGCGGCCACGGGCTGGCTCCCGTACTCGCTATTGAGGCGATCCACCGGCTCATGGCCGGCTGCCGGGCCATTGCCTGCTCGCCCGGCGTCACCGACCTCAGCAGTCAACGTCTGATGGACAGGTCGGAGTGGGACCGCGTGAACGCCAAGATCACTCAGGGGTGGGAGCGCATCGGGTTCCGCCTGTACCGCGACAACGTCTATCTCCTGTCGCCGGCCTCGCAGGACCTGGAGGAGCAGCGCGGCGTACTTCGTGGGCAGCTCGCGGAACTCGGCGCGTCCTGGCGGACCACGATCTCCTGATGGACTCCGCTGTCGACGTACAGACCGCGCACCCGGACAAGGCCCTGCCGCCAATCCGCTGACCGGGCGACACTTCCCCCGTCGCCTGCTCACGGTGGAACACCTTCGACCATGTCCTCGACCTGGTCCCTGCCGGAGCCGATGCTCGCCACCCCCACATCCGACCCCGTGCTCCACCCGGAACACGCGGCCGAACCGAAATGGGACGGCTACCGGGCGCTGCTGGGACGGTGGCCCGGCGACCGGGTCCTGATCCGTTCCCGCCGAGGCGGGAACCTGACGGCGGGCTTTCCCGAGATCGTCGCCGCGGCCTCGCAGTTGCCCGACGACACGGCGCTCGACGGGGAACTGGTGGTGTGGGAGAGCGACCGGCTGTCCTTCGAGCGTCTTCAGCAGCGTGCGCACCGCAGGGCGGCGACCGCTGTCCGTGCGGCCGAGCAGTGGCCAGCCCACTTTGTCGCCTTCGACCTGCTGCGGGCGGGCGCCGACCTGACCGCGCAGCCCTACCAGGCTCGCCGCGCGGCACTGGAACAGCTCTTCGCCGACCACCGCCTACAGGCTCCCTGGACCCTGTGTCCCTCCACCACCGACCCGAAGCAGGCCACCGACTGGCTGGAGTGGTCGACGGCCGGACTGGAGGGCCTCGTCTTCAAGCGCCTGGACCAGCGGTACCTGCCCGCGTTCAGGGCGTGGCGCAAATACCGCACCCGGCACACGACCGAGGCCGTGATCGGCGCGGTCACCGGTGCCCCGACCGCACCCACCACGGCCCTGCTCGGCCGTTTCGACGCCGACGGCCGACTCCAGTACACCGGACGCACCACCGTCCTGAACCTGGCCGTCCGCCAAATTCTTGCCGCCGAACTCCTACAGGGCGGACCCGCGCACCCGTGGACGGGCTGGACATTCAGCGCGAGCTGGGGGTCGCGGGAGCAGCTCGCCGTACGGCTGGTCGAGCCGGTTGTCGTCGCGGAGGTCGCGGTCGACGTGTCCCTGGACGCGGCCGGCCGCTGGCGCCACCCCGTGCGGCTGGAGCGTGTCAGGAGCGATCTGACTCCCGGTGATGTGCCGCTGTTCGGGCAAGAACTCTGACCTCGGACAGCTCCCCGCCGGACGCTCCCACTCCTCAGCACGCGACGGGTACGTCCTGCGCGGGCCGGGGCGGGGACCGGCGTCGGTCGAGGACGGGGGTACGGCGCTCTCCCTTGCCGGTACATTCGGCCGGACGCACCAGGACGAATGCAACGGGGGGTTCCATGATTCGGTCGCTCCTACGACGTCGCCGGGCGGCCTCGGGCCTCCCGGTCCCGGACGCGTGCACGCCCGGCCGGCACGCCCTGGCCACCCGGCACCTGCTGCTCTACACCCCGGTGACCCAGCTCGACGCGTTGGCGGCCATCGCCGCGGGCGCGGACCCCGAGGCCCAGCGCTGGCAGGGGAACCACGCCGGTCAGGTCGTACCGGACGCCGACACCAGACGGGCCCTGCTGCGCCTGGGGCCCACCGGCGCCACCCCCCGTTGGTTCATCAGGTCCAACCCCGAGCTGGCCGAGCCCTTCGAACCCAGCCCCGAGATGCCCGAGTTCATGGTCTGTGTACGCCGCGACACAGGGCGCTACGCCGGGTACCTCGAACTCGACCACGACAGGGGTGAGATCGGCGGCATTCTCGCCCCCGACCATCGAGGCCAGGGCCTCGGCGCTGAACTGTTCCTGGCGGGTGCGGAGTTCGCCCATGGCCACGCCGGTCTGCCGACGGTACGGGCGGGCACGGCGACGGCGAACCTCGCGTGCCGCCGCGCCCTGGAACGCGCCGGCTTCGTCCCGGCCCCCGGACCGGCCCGCCACACCCTGCCGGACAGCCGTGAGCTGGACAGCGTCTGGTACCAACACGAGGGCGCCGCGTCGACGTGTGCGATGCCTTGAGGCAGGAGTGGAGGGGCGGAGGAGCGAGTCCACCACCGCCTCGGACCTCGGCCGTGTCCAGCTCGAACCCGAGAGGAGCGGGCAGGGACACGGTCAGCCCGAGCCTGTGCCGGGCACTCTTGGCGTAGGCGTCGTCGTACGCGATTCGGGGAACCTTGTCCGCCTGCGGGGCGTGGGTGCTGGTCCGCGGGGATTCCGGCGCCGCGTGGCCGCCTCGCCTGGGACCCTACGCGCGCACTGGGCTGACAGAGTGCCTTACGGATGCCCGGAGTTATCCACAGGCCGTCACGCGTTGTGCCGTCTCGCCATACGGTGCTGCCCCTAGTTGATCACGAGCACGGGGGTGCGCGATGTCGTACAGGGCGGATCTGGCGTTCCGGGTCGATGAGGCGCTGGCCGACCTCCCGGACGACGGCCGCCAGGAGGTCATGGAGACGATCGCCAACGTGCTGGTCCGCCGCGACGCTTGGCCGTCGTTCGGCGGCTGGGAAGGGGCGCTCTGGTTCGGGTCTCGGTGCTGGGTGGCGTTCACCGCGTACCCGGACGGGATCGATGTGTACGACGTCGGTTGGGCAGGCTGAGTGAGACCGAGCCGCCTGCCTGGTATGCCCGCGTTCACCGCGCCCACGGCGTGACCGCCACCCAGCCCATGGCAGACCTCGGGCTGGCCGGCTGCGAGCTGTGAGTGATCTCCCGGGGCTCTCACCCCAGTTCAGGTTGTCCTGGCTGGCCCTTCATATAGGGAGCGCAGCTTCGCGGCAACGGCGTCGTCGTTCACCGCCTGGGCGATCTGTGTGTTGCCGCTGTCCATTGCCGAGCTGGGACATGATTCCTCAGCCCCAGCGGTGCCCTGCATGCTGAATTCGGCAACCTCGCGGCCGGTGCGCGCCTCCCTGACCACGAATGTGTGGTCTGCCTGGACGACATCCATGGTCCCGGACATTCCCGGATAATCGAACGTGCAGGTGCCCATGACGCCTCCGGTGGCGACGGCATCGTCGCAGACCACCAGCTGGACCTTGTTGTGATCCTCCTCCTCGTCCGTCCAGTCGAAGTCGATCTCTGGGTTCCAGCCGTCGGGCAGGGTGACGTACTGCAGCTCCAGCGTGGCGGGGCCGTGGTCATGGTGGATGATCGTCATCGGATGCGGACCCTTGCCCGCGTACGGTGTGCTGTCGGGGTTGTAGGGCCGTTCACCGAGACACACTGCGGTGGAGACCGGATCGGGAGTTTCCTCGTCCGACGGAGAAGCTGAAGGTTCGTGCGGTGTCATCGTGATGGTCCGCGTCGGAGGTGCTTCTGCTTCCGACTGATCCTGGGACGAGTTGCTGGTGCATGCGGACACTGCGATGAACGCGAAGCAACTGCACAGCGTGAGAAAGAGCCGCCCCCGGCAGGTAGTCGCTGCGGATACCACTGCATTCCCCCTTCAATGAGCCGCCGACTGGTCATTTTGATCAACGGGGCGGTTCGTCAGCTAGAGCGGACGCGCAGAGTCCCTCGCTCTATGCGGGACCCCCTCCCGAGAGGTTTGCGCTGTAGGTCAGCTCGCGCTGTAGGTCCCGCTGGAGTTCCCCGGCGGCGCTGCCGAAACGGCACCCGCCCTACTCCGCTGGGAAGAGCCGCAGCCTCGCGGTGTCCCCCGCGATGGCGAGAACGGCGATCGACAGCTCGTTGACGGTGGAGGGCCCGCCCTGGTCGGGGCGTTGCCCGAGCAGGTTGGAGGTGAATCCGCTCGCGTCGACCGAGGTCAGGTCCACGCCCTCGGCACCGACGGCGCTCACGGTGAACGGTCCGGCCCGAAGGCCGGCGGCGCGCGGGATCTCGGTGCCCTTCGTCACGACGACAGTGCAGCTTCCGTCTGCACACGCCCGCAGCTCGGCCCGGGTTGACGGCTTCATTGGCTTCACCGCGGTTGGCGACGGCGATGAGGAGGGCTTCGTGGGCGTGGGCGAGGCGGGCGACGGTTCGGCCGAACGCGAGGGCGCGGCCGGCGCGGACGCCCCCACGTCGCCGCCCGAGTCGGAGCCGCAGCCGGTCAGCGCGGCGGCGAGGGCCAGGGCGCAGACGGTCCCCGCCGGGCCGCGCGCCGCAGACAGCCTGGCCCTACGGCGGCGGGCCGGTGTTTCCGATGTGGTCATGGGGCCGTTCTATACGCGGGTGCCCGGGACGGGTCCCGCACGCCCGTCACGTCGTAGGACTAGTAGGACTCCGTTAGGTCTGTCTTGATCTTGGTGTCGTCCTGCTGGGCAGTGGTTGGTGGCAGGTGGTGCAGATGCCGGTCCAGCAGTTCAGCAGGTCCTGGAGGGCGTCGAGGATCTGGTAGAGGGTGAGTCCGGTGTGTCGGCTTTTGGGGCCAGCCGCTGCTCGGTGAGGAAGGCATGGGCAGCGGTGACCAGGGTGGCGTGATGGTGCCAGCCGTTCCAGGAGCGGCCTTCGAAGTGGTCCAGGCCCAGGCCGTGCTTGAGTTCTCGATAGTCGTGCTCGATGCGCCAGCGGATCTTTGCCAGGCGGACCAGGTCGGCGACCGGGGTGTCGTCGGGCAGGTCCGACAGCCAGAAGCGGGTCGGCTTGTCCTCGCCGTCGGCCCATTCGGCCAGCAGCCGCACCTGGGGCAGGACGCCGTCCCACCGGCCGTGCTCGGCCACTGCGGCCGCCTGGGCCAGCCGACGCGGGCGCACCCCAGCCGGCCGGACCCATATCGCGAGGAAGCGCGAGGTCATCGGGCCGCGAGAGCCTTCCCGCCAGGTCACTTCCTGGAAGGCTTCCCGTCCAGCGGCCGCAGCGAGGCCCGCTACCGGCACCGGCGGCTGCCGGTAGCGGGGAACCGGCGGGCGTCCGGTGCCGGAGAAGGCCGGGGCGGCGGGTTGCGCGTCATGAGGCTGGACGGTCAGATCGCCACGGATGCCGACCACATACGGAATCTCCCGCTCGGCCAGGGCGGCGCGGAAATCCGCGTTCTGGCCGTAGCCGGCATCCGCCACCACGACCGGCGGCACCAGTTGCCAGCCGGCCAGTTCGTCCAGGGCATCCAGCGCCAGCCGCCACTTCTCCCGGTGCCCGACGTCCTGCGGCATACCGGTCCGCCGGCGCCGGGTGGTGTCCTCGGCCCACTCCTTGGGCAGGAACAGCCGCCAGTTCAGCGGACACGAGGCCCTGTCGGAGACCGCGTGCACGCTGACCGCGACCTGGCAGTTCGCCTGCTTGCCCAGCGCACCGCAGTACTGGTGAGCGACACCGACCGACATCCGTCCGTCCTTGGGGAACGACACGTCATCGACCGCCCAGGCGTCCGGGCCGATCTGCGGCACCAGCCGCTCGGCGATCCGCCTGCGCACGGGTACCGGATCCCAGGTGGACTGGTTCACGAACTGCTGCAGGTTCTGTTCATTGCCGTCTGGCAGCCGCGAGGCCATGGCCTGGATGGACTTGCGGCGGCCGTCCATCATCAGTCCCCGCAGGTAGCAGTCGCTCTTGGCCCGCTGGTCCTTGCGCGGTATCGAGGCGAACACATCCGCCACGAATAACGCCAACTTCGCCCGAGCACGATTGACTTCATGTGCGTCCACACACTCCTCATGCCCCTGAAAACGGCCAGCAGGCAGACCTAACGGAGTCCTACTAGAGGTCTTCTGTCAAATCTCGAAACAGGCGGGTTCTATGTCAATCGACTCGATCGGATGTGTAGGGTCTCCGCTTTGGTGGCATCCGCCGACGCCGTGATCTGCGGCTTCTCACGGTGTTCTCACACCGTGTCAGGCCCGTCAGTCTCAGGCTCCTGTCCGAATCCTCGGGATCATTGCCAGGCGGCTGGGTTTGTTGTCCCCGGATGCCGTCGGGGTGCGGCGCGGTGCGTGCCTGTTCGGCATCGGAGAGAAGACCGCATGCACTACGTCGTTGCAGCTCACCCGGAGAGGATCGCCCGTCTCTCCTGGTGCTACGGCCGGAGGAGGGGGGCACTAGCCCGC
Source organism: Streptomyces sp. NBC_01092 (assembly GCF_045039535.1). Taxonomy (NCBI): domain Bacteria; kingdom Bacillati; phylum Actinomycetota; class Actinomycetes; order Kitasatosporales; family Streptomycetaceae; genus Streptomyces; species Streptomyces sp. NBC_01092. Next base: position 8,705,209 of record NZ_CP108659.1, read on the forward strand.
TCGGAAGTGCCGGACGGGCTTGTTCCTGTGCGCCTGCTCAGCCCCAGGCACCGCTCTTTCGGAGTTCGTGGCTTGTTGCTCGAAGGTCATGGCGGGCTGGGGCAGGGGATGTTCAGCAGTGGTCCCACCACCAGGAGATGCTCGGGTAGGGCAGGGGGCTGGTGGTGGTGATCGACAGAGACGGTGCCCAGCAGGCGGGTGTCTTGACGACGTCTTCCAGAGCGAAGCGTTGTGCGGCTGACGGGGTGTAGCGCGGCGCGCACATGTTGATTTCGGTGTTGGCGATGATGAACTGGCCGAGTCGCTCGATGAGGTGCTGCAGGGGCGGCTCGGCCGTGGACATCAGGCGCTCGCGCAGACGCAGGAAGAGGAGCATCAAGCGGTCGCGCGTCTCGATCGCCGCGGTGACGGCCTGATCGAAAGAGAGCTGGCGGGTCGCCTGCAGGACGCCCACGAAGTTCGGGGACGTCTGGCCTTCTGCTTTCTCCTTGTGGTAGGAGACGACATCGTTTTCCACTCCGCAGAGCAGGGCCGCGCATTCGATGATGGCCTGGACTGCCGGTGCGTTCCAGTCCTCGTCCGGGATGGGAGCGGGGCCGCACATTTCGATCATCGCTGCGAACGCGCATCCGCCGATGTCGTGAATGCGCAGGGCAAGGTATTCGTCTTCGTCGGGGTCGTCCAGGTGAATCTTGTGCACGGCACTGGCGAGAAAGGACCTGATTCCGGCGCTCAGGCGGGCCACCTGTGTGGGTGTGCACTCCGCGCGCAGTTGCTCCATCACGTCATGCACTGCCGCGACGAGGGGGCTTGCATTCTTCGGTACTCGGTATCCCGGAGATTCCACCACATGCGCGATCTGGCCCACGAGACGGATGACTTCGCTGGCCCGGCTGCGGGCTTCGGGGTGATCGAGCACATCGTCGTCGATGACGAATAGCCACTCGCCCAGGCAGCCGAGGCCGCGGAGCACTGCCTTGCTGGACTCTGGGGTGGAGAACCTTCCAAGGCACCAGGCCAGGACAGTCCCGGGAAAGCAGCGGGGTTCAGGGCTCAGTTCGGGAAACCCGTACGACTCTTTCCACGCTTGGGCCTGGGCCGCGGCGTCCATGGGGACGTGGGAGACCTCCGGCATCGGCAAGGGGTAGTGGAAGCGCGGCACACCTCCCCGCTGGGCTGGAATCGCCGTTTGTTCCACTTCTGATGTGCTGCTCATGCGGGCTCCTTCGTCGGTGCGGAGTCTTGAGGGTGAGGGCCAGAAGGCGTGCCCTGTGGTCGGCCGGAGATAGCACTGATGTCGCCCGACCGGATGAGTGCGGCGGACATCGGTTACGGGGAGCCCGGTGAGGAGTTCGGGCTGGCAGCTGGTGCCCGCTGGGCATCGAGGGGCGCAGAGTCGCGTGGTTCCGCGGTTACGGACCGGTCGTGACGGCCTGGTCGGGGCAGGGCGTTGCGGGTGCGGTGGTGGAAGGCCACAAGACCCAGGAGTGCGGCGGCGGCGAACCACAGCAGCTGCCAAGCGAGGTATGCGGGTACGGAGGTGGTGGAGAACCCGGCTGCGGTGGCGGCCTGGACGGAGCCGTAGGTGGGCAGCAGGCGTGTCAGCGGGTTGCCGGCGCCGGAGCTGACCATGGGGTTCTGCAGGGCGACGTCGATGACACTGGTCATCACCAGGGCGAACATGCCCTCGACCTCGCGGCGCAGCAGGGATCCGAAGATCACGCCCATGGCTCCGTAGGTCAGCGCGGCACAGAACAGGGCGGCGGCGAGCAGGTAGGGCTGTTTCGGTGTCCAGGCGATGCACATGGCCGCGGTGGCATAAGCGGCCAGGAGCGCGGAGGCCAGGACCAGCGAGGCGGCCTTGGCCACGACGAGATGGGTGCGGGGGTAGCCGGCCATGGCCAGGCGTCGGTCGAAGCGCCCGCCGGTGAAGGTGGCGGCGAACATCATGAACCCGGTGACCAGGGTGACGGCGTTGAGGGCACCGGTGATCTGAGTCAGCTCATTGCCGGCAGGCGCCAGCCTCTCTCCGGTGGAGGCCAGTTGGAACGGGGCCGCTTTGTCGGGGATGGTGAGGTAGACCAGGCCGACCCAGGTGGGAATGAAGAAGACGACCAGCAGCATGGCGAACCGGTTGCGGGCGTGCTCGATCAGGTCGTACCGGGTGGCTGTGGTGAACAGGTCCAGGTGTGTCCTCATGCCGGTGCCGCCGTCTCCAGGCGCAGCGCGCCCGCCTCCAGACGCCACAGCTCATCGAGGCGTTCGGTGTCGTAGGCCAGATGGGAGACCACCAGGACAGAACGGCCGGCTTCGCGCAGCTGGGCGGCCAGTTCCCAGAAGCGCTGGTAGGTGTCCCAGTCGAAACCCTGGTACGGCTCGTCCAGCAGCAGAACCTGCGGATCGTGCATGAGCGCGAGCGTGAGGTTCAGCTTCTGCCGGGTCCCGCCGCTGAGCACCCCGGCGCGCGCATCGGCGTACTGGGAGAACTGCAGAGCCTCCATGACCTTCTCGGCATGACGCAGGTCGGCAAGCGCGAAGGCCGTCTTGAAGAACTCCAGGTGCTGGCGGACGGTTAGGGCGTCGTTGAGGACCACATCCTGCGGGCAGTAGCCAAAACGCCCCCGGTGACGCACCGCGCCACGATCCGCAGGCAGTTCACCGGCGAGGATTTTCAACAGAGTGGTCTTGCCCGCGCCGTTCTCGCCGACGATCCCGGCCAGCACACCGGGCCCAAGTTCCAAGTCGATCCCCCGCAGGACCGCATGCCGACGGTAGGCATGATGCACCCCCCTTACCTCCACCGCGCCGCCCCTCCTATCCCGTAAGCACTAGTCGCCAGGTCATCCCCAAATGCGGTGGCACGGGCACGGTCAGATCCACAGACCTATCGCCAAACCGCCCGACACGGTGAAACAGGCACACAACGCAGTTCGAAAAGGACTCACCACGCGGGAATTTGTCCATGATTGACATCCGGGCCGACATCCCCGCGTGGTGTCGCCACCTGCATGTCAGGCCAGGGCCGCGGTGGCTACCAGGCGGTCTTGGCGGTGCTGTAGGAGGTGCGGCAGGTGGTGTCGGAGGCCGTAGCGGAAAGCTTGGTCATGGCCTCGGTCAACACCTTCTTGACCACCTTCTCCAGGTCCCGGGTCGCCGCCGGGGTGTTCGGAGAGAACTTCCTGACCGTTCCTACCGTGGCGACGGTGAACTTGTTGCACACCGGCGGGGCGGCGTTGCGGTAGCGGTTGTCGAGTTCACCCGTCACGGCGGAGCTGTTGGCGGTGGCCCAACTGTTCCACGCCGCACAGGCAGGTCCGGTCAGTTCGGCCCGCTCGGTCTCGGTCAGACTGCCCAGAGCGGCGACAGCGGCGTTCCAGAACTCGACCGGGACGGCGTAGCGGGTGGTGGCGAACTGATCCCCGGTCTTGAAGATCGCTTCCTGGCAGGGGAAAGGCAGCGAAGCCGCTTGCATAAGGGCGGCGGCCAGGAGCGGAGAGGACGTCACACTCTGAGCGGCCGGGGTCTCCTCCTGAGGGATGATAGTCACCGCCACCGCCAGGACACCGGCGGTGCCGGCCACGGCCAGAGCGGAGCGCTTGAGGATGCGGGAGGTTTTCATGAGCGCGGGCCTCCTGTACTTGAAGGGCTGAGCGGCCAGCCCGGTGCAGACCAGTGCCCGGCAAGGAACTCCAGCCATCCGATGGTCAGCACGATGCTGGCGCCGAAAGGCTGGCGGGAGTCCATCCGCAGCGTTACAACTCGAACGAGGTACAGACGCGACCTGCTGTCCTGTCGCAGTGCACTTGGCAGACAGTGGGCTACTGATCTGCTCGGCTGCCAGGTGGGTTGAGAACGCGGACCTTCGTTTCTCGCCCCACCTGGTGTTCGCGGAAGCCGGAGTCGTGTCGATAGGCCGAGAAGATCCCCACCGTCGCTCGGGTTCCCCACTCAGCGCGCGACGCGATGAGAATCGGTCAGCACGAACGAGAACCAGTGAGAATCCGACAGCTTCACTGCAACAGGACACCTGCGAGTCTCAACTCCGTGTCGGATCCGAAAATGATCCGACATCGATCGTGAGATTCCGACACGGAATCTGAGATCCCGCAGCTGTCAACGGACAGTTCTGTCCGTTGTCACCCAACTCAGTCGTCGTGTCACCGTACTTAGGCGACTGACGTTCCGTGCCAGCCAACCCAGTCGCGGTAGTCACGGACGTGGAGTTCCCTCCGTCCACACATCGAGCACACTGCGGCCCCGTCCTCGGCTCGCGATGTACGCTCGCGCGCACAACGCGCATTAGGGGGAAAAGCACCGTGGACGTCATCAGTACTTCGGACCTACTCGTCTGGCGTAACGAACACCGAGGGCACCAGCTCAAGCAGCTTCTCGCGGATCGGGAAGCCTACGAGCGGCGGCGCAGTCAGGCAGCGCAAGCTATCCGCGAGCGGTGCATGACTCACGAGACCGACGCCGACCGCCTCCTGTTCCAAGACAGCGGAGAGAGTCAGCGCGTTCGAGGACTGGCACGCGCGGACTTCGCTACCGCCCTCGACCCGATCCCCAGTGAACGTCAAGCCCTCGAAGCACGGGAGGCAAGCCTAAGGGCCCATTGGAGCGACCCCGTTGTCTGGACCCGGACCACCATCGGCGCTGCCCTCAAGATCTACCACTACAGCATGAGCTGCGGCCGCGTCTCCGGTGCCGGGCGGCATCCTGACTCGTTCCACACGCAGTTCGAGTCCGAAGCAGAGGCGCGTGGTCTGACCCCCTGCGGTGTGGACCACTGCCGCTGGGCCCGTGAAGAGCTGGATCGCCTGCTCCCGCGTGCGCGAACCTGACCACGGCGTTTGACATTCAATCCAGTCGTCGCAGATCAGAGAGTCGCTCCCGACTAACTTCGCTGTCCAAGGACAAGTTCGCCGGTGGCAGACAAGGAAGACCACCCAAAGGACTGGTGGACGTCGCAACAGCATGTCAACCTGAACGACCTTCCAGAAAACCCCAGGTCAGAGAGGTGATGCTGTGGCTTTGGATGCGGCGCAACCCGGATTCGCCACTACGGTCGCCGCCTTGCGGCTCCGCTCCTGGAAGCTCGGCGTCGGCCAGGCGATGGACGTGATCGACCAGTTCTCGCAGGCCGATTTCACGCACATCGTCGACGACCGTGCCGACGTGCACATCAGCTCGCGCGACGGCCGGTTCTACCTCGGCTACTTCCCGAACGGTCGGCCCGGCGGCGCCGACGAGGACTGGGTGACCGGCGAGGGCTGGGTCATCGCCGTCACCGGCACCGCGAACGTCCCCGGCTACCGAATCGCCTTCTCCACGGACACGCCGGCGGAGATTGTCGCCGATGCCGTGGCCCGGATCCTGTCCACCTCCCGGCCCCTGTGACGGGCACGTCCGCCCTCCCTCTCTATGCGCCCCGCGTACCCTGCCCCTGCTCGCGTGGATTCGTCCGCTACCGCTAGGAGAACGCCTTGGACCCGCACTCGCCCGAGATGACCGTCGGCGACATCATCGACGCACTGTCCGCCTTCGACCGTGACACACCCGCCCGTCTCGCCATCAACCCCTTCTTCCCCATGGCCCACCGTCTGGGCGGCGTGGAGAAGTCGGTGGACGAGCACGGTCGATCGGTGGTCTACATCGCCGAGTCGCCGGAGGCCGAGCAGTTCGGCCCCCTGCCGCCCGCCGTGGCCGTCGCCCTGGCCTGGCAGGGTCCGGTCGATGCACCCCCGCGCCGCCGACGCGGCGCGACGCGGCCGAACGATGGCCACTGACTCACCCTCGAACTGACGGAGGCGCCCCTGCACCCGCATCACCCCATCGATCCCTCCCACCCCATCTCGCCCGACCCGATGTATTGGGTCGCCCCGCGCCACCTGGCCGGCGATGACGGAGTCCTCGCCGAGCGGATCGGCGACACCCTGACCGATCTCGGCTGGCGCATGTGGCCGACGTCCCGTAACTCCCTGCTGTACGTGAGCCCCGACGGCCTGCGCGGCGCCGAATGGATCCTCGCCTCCTACCCGTTAGAGCTGGGCGGCCTCCCGGTCGCCTGGCAGATGTCTGCCCGGCCGCACTCTGGCTCGGTGCTGATCGAGTGGAACGCGTACTTCACCGCCGGCGTACCGCACGAGGCGCTCACCGATTTCCTGCTCGCGCTCGACGCGAGCGAGACCCCCGATGCCGGGCTCGAGAACGCCGAGGCGGTGCTCACCGCGCTCACCGCCCGCGGGTGGTTGCGCGACATGGATCGCCCGCGGACGACCGCCACGGACCCGGGCTTCGCCACGAACGTCTCGCTGGAGATGCTGCCGCCGCTCATCCACGACGCCGACCCCCGCGATGACCTTCTGGGGTGGCAGGCGTGGGCGGAGCCCGTGCTCGGGGCGCCGTACCTGTGGTGTGCGAGCTTCAGCGCGAGCGCACCGCACGAGCTGGTCGCGGCCTTTGCCTCCTCGCTCGCAGCACCTGGACCGGTACCGCGCCGGGTGCTGCCAGAGGGGGCAGAGGACCGTCTCACCGTCGTCCGCCGCGGATAGCGGGCTGCGCATAGCCGCCGACCGCGGCGGGGATCGACGGGCGTGATGCCCCCCTTCGCCCAGGCCCGGTGGTGCCGCTCTCTTCACGAGGGCGGCACCACCGGGCCTTTGCTGTACCTGGGCAACGGCGAAATTGATGCACCTCTGGAACCAAGATCAAGGTCGTGCGTAGGATCGCCGCCGTGGCAGCCAAAGTGATCGGCAAAGGACCCTTGCGCGGCTACCTCCTGGAAGAGGTGCTGGCCTGGCTGTTGCGCTCCAGCGGCTTCGAGGTCCTCACGGCCGACGACGACCAAGACAAAGAGCCGTGGAAAGTGCTGAAGGAGGACAAGAACGGGCTCTTGGTCCGCGGTCGCGGGGCGTGGCACCAGGTTGATGCGCTCGGGCAGTTCCGGTACGTGCCGCCGTTCTCCCTGCCCGTCCGCTTGTTCGTGGAGGCGAAGTACCTGACCACCACGCAAGTTCAGTTGCCCACCGTGCGCAACGGCCATGGCGTGATCCACGACGTGAACGAAGGCGAGACCACCACGCTCACCGCGCCAGGGACCGGCCGGCCGCGGACGCGATACCGCTACAGCTACGCAATCTTCTCCACATCCGGCTTCAGCCCAGCGGCACAGGACTACGCACTCGCCCACCAGATATCCCTGATCGACCTCTCCGCCCCGGACTTCGCCGTACTGCGGAATCTCGTCAAGGACACCGCCGACACGATTCACGCAGTGCTTGAAGCAACTCCAGCGGCCCAGCGGCCGAAGGTGCGTGACATACGGACGTACCTTCGCGAGCCTCTCCTGGAAATGGACCCGGGCAACGTAGACCTGCCCGAAGCGATACGCGATCCCCTGGATGACCTTGCGCAGACCCTGTACAGCCGGTCCCGGCTCGGTCTTGTTCTAGCCTTTCCCGCAGCGCCGTTCGTTCTGGGACTGGCCTCGGATGACCTGTACGCCTTCGTGGATTACGCGAGAGCGCACCCCACGCACGCGGTGCGCCTGCGCCGCATCAACCAGCCAGCCTCGCACCCCGTTTGGGAACTGCGTTCCGCAGAGCACCCCGACGAATACGCATTGAGGTTCGGACTGCCGGAGCGGGTAGAAAAGTGGATCGTCGCGCAGGACGAAGGCATGCCCTCGCGAACCCGGTACGTCAAGCGGAGCATGCTGTCGACCATGACCCTGTACTGGATGCATGGGGAGCACGCGCAGACCTTCCAACTCCGTTACGAGCCAGGCGAACTCCGTCTCGGCGGCTGATCACCCAGTACGACGAAGCCCCGGTGTCCCGTCTGTCACGAGGACAGGCCGGACACCGGGGCTGTGGAGACGTGAATCAGTGGGCGGTGCGCACCTTGACGAGCGCCTTGCCCAGGTGAGTGTCAACGAGCCCCGGCGAGCCGGACACGATGACCAGGAGGTTGCCGGTGCGGATCGCCGTCTGCTTGACGACGCCGCGCTGCCCGCCGGCGGAGAAGGTGAGCAGCTGGCTCCACTGCTCGTCACCGAGGTCCGGTGCGGCCGACTTCTCGGTGCCCATGTCGACAACCGTGCTCCCCGAAGCGACCTGGTACGAGGGGCAGGAGAGCATCGCGTCGAAGACCTTCGAGATGCCCGTGGAGAGCGTCGCCGGGCTGTCGCTGTACAGCTCCTCGCTAACCTCGGAGGTGTTGCTGCCGGTGTAGGTGAAGGACGCCTTCGCCTTGCGGGCGAAGTCGAGACCGGAGCCGGTGGCTGTGTCACCGCCGAGCTTCTCCAGCGCCGGGCAGCCGATCACGGTCACGTCGTCGTTGCGGCGAGGGCTCTCGGGCTTGCGGGTGTAGCCGGTGCCCAGGTCGCTCTCGTTGAGCAGCCGCTGGCTCAGCTGAGTCGACGACAGCGGCACCGACGCCGTAGGCGTGCTGCTGCCCCGTTGAGCGGAGGCGGAGGAGCCGGCCGAGTCGGCCTGGCCGGCGCAGCCGGTCAGGGCAAGGGCGGTGCAGAGGGCGCTGAGGCCGAGGGCGGTCGTGGTGGAGCGACGCATACGGAAACCCCTTTGGTGATGCGAGACAGATGGTCTGACCGGGTCGGCCCTCCGGGTGCCGACGAACGCAGGGGTAGGGGGAAGGGGTTTCGCGTTTTCAGTGGCCGAGGTGGCGCAGGCCGTCTTCGAGGGTGGGATGGAAGTGATCGACCGGACCGGAGTTGCGGTTGTACCAGGCGCTGTCCAGCCGGGTCTCCTGTGCCTCGTGGCCGGCCTCGCAGCGCAGCCACACCGAGTCGTCGCGCATGTTGAAGACGATCCAGTTCCGGTACGCACCGCAGTGGCACGCGTGGACTTCGCCGTCGATGACGAGCGGCAGGTCCCAGCGCATCATGAAGCCCGACACGTCCTGGCGGCACGGTGCCCGGAACTCCGGCGGCAGGAAGTCGGGCACCACCGTGGCGTCGGTCGGCGCGGCCGGGGCCGGCGCAGCAACCGGGACGGGAGCCTCGGGCCACTCGGTGTGCATCGCCAGCAGCGCCTGGCCGGCACGCTGGGCTTCACGGAACTCTCGGTCCGCACGGTTACCTCGGAACATGCCGTCTCCATCTCTGTCGTCTCGCCTGCACGAGGAGAGTGCCGCAAGTCCCTGACCTGCTGCAACTCTAAGATTGTTGAATTCAGCGGGAGTTGGCGGGGCGCTCCTTGCTCTTCGTCGGACGCTTCGCGGCAGGCCGGGTTGCGCTGGGCGCGGTGGTGGTGTGCTCGGGCAGCGTGGACGCGTCGGCGGGCAGGTCGGCCATGCGTCGCAGCCGCCACACGAGGACGTCGCTGATCGACTCGGCGGTGCCCAGCTCCCGACGCTCGGCGGCCTCGGCCAAGAGCGCGGCCGGGTCGTGCCCGGCGCGCTCGACGTCGGCAAGGGTGGAGGCCAGGGCGTACCAGCCTGGCTCGGCGAGGACCTGCTCGGCCAGCTCCGGCACCGCCTGGCGCAGGTAGGCCGTCTGCTTGCGCTGCAGGGGCAGGGACATGCGCCGGCCACGGTCGCGCATGACGCCCAGATACATCGGTGCTGCGGCCTGGTAGGCGGCGCGCAGGTGCTCGGCGGCCTGGCGGGCAGCAGCGGCCTGCTGGGCGTGCCCCTTCATCGCGTGCCAGTGGGCGGCGGCGGTGACCAGGAAGAACACCATGTCGATCAGCATGGCGGTGGTGGCACCGTCCTCCACGCGCCCGAGTGCAGGCCCGCCCTGCACGAGGTTCCGGGCGGCCTTCCGTAGACCGCGGGCGTGCTTGCGCTCGGCCCGGATGTGGGAGCGGGTGGCCCGCTCGAACGCGAAGGCGGCGTCTCGCAGTTCATGTCGGGTGTGCGCGGCCGAGGTCTTGGCGAGCGCGTCGAGGACCTCGCCGCCCGCGGCGATCAGGGCGGAAATCTGCCCGTCCTCACCCTGGTCGATGATGAGTACGGCCTGCCAGGACGCCGTCGTCGCCTGACGGCGCGCGTCCGAGGGCCTGATGCGATCCGACCCGGAGGAGCGGTCCGTGGTGGCGTCCTGGTCGGGTTTGGAAGCGTTGCCCGCCCATCGTTCGCGGATGCGGGGCAGGGAGAGGTCGGGCGCGAGGGTGGAGCCCGAATAGTAGATCGGCTCCTGGTCCTCATTGCGGTCGTCGGACAGCGCGACCTTGTAGCCGAGCAGGTCACCGGAGGGCGCGACGCGCTGCTGGACCAGAAGGCCGGCGGCGGTCAGACGGTCGAAGAACTCCTTCTCGCTGGCGACGCCGGCGGCGGCGCGGCGCACCGTCTCGCGCAGTTCTTCGCGTGGCGTGCGTTCCTTGCCCTGGCGGTTGGCTTTGTGGCGTTCGGCGCTGCTCGGGCGTTTGGCGGCGGTTCCGTCGCCGACGTTCACCCGCCGTAGCCCGTAGTCGATTTCGATCTGCCGGGCTTCCGCCTGGGCGCGGGCGCCATCGCGATGAATGCGGGCCTGGCGGCCGTCATGGCGGACGACGGTGGCGATGATGTGGATGTGGTCGTCGGCATGGCGGACGGCCGCCCAGCGGCAGGCGGCGTCGTCGCCATCGGGAGCGATGCCGGTGGCGGAGACCATGCGGCGGGCGATGTCCGCCCACTGCTCGTCGGTGAGGATCGGGTCTTCGGGGGCGGCGCGTACGGACAGGTGCCATACGTGCAAGGCGGGCCTCTCGTCCTCGGGCAGGGCCATGACGGGCTGGTCGAGCAGTATCTGCAGGTCGGCTTCTGTTGCGTCAGGGTCGCGGCCGGGGTCGGGGGCGAGGCTGTCCCATGCGGCGACGAGGTGGGGATCGATGTGCTCCTCGGCGTCGCCGGGGCCGTACAGATACTTGAGAAGGCCGAGGGTCTTGTCGCCCATGTCGTTGACTGAGGGGATCATGCTGCTGGACGCTCGCTGTCCAGGTAGTGCTGGATGAACGCGTGCACCTCCAGGCGAACCTGGTCGACACCGTCGAGGACTGCTCGGGCCTGCGGCGCCAGCTCGTCTCTGTTCAGGGCTGCCGCAACCTGGTTGAGGTTGTTGCCGATCCGGCTCAGCGCGGGGCCAAGGGCAAACAGCTGGCGCTTCATTTCGCGTTCGCCGGCGACCTCGGCTTCTGTACGGGTGAGATCCCGGGAGGCGCTCAGCGCGGCATGGGCGAGGAAGCCGGACGGTGTCATGGCACACGCTGCCGCTGCGTCGAGCACGGACTGCTTCTCGGCATCGTTGAATCGGCTGGCGATCAGGTGTTTGCGCTTGCTGGATTTGGTCTTCGGCTTGCGATTACGCGCGGGCGGCGGGCTCGGCGGCGCACTCGCGTGCTGGGCGCAGTGCGGGTTGTGACACGGGTGAGTCGTCTCCTCCTCGGGATGCGAGCCGCCCTCGGTCGCATCCCCCCGGTCCAGTGCCCCCCGGCGCTGGACCGCCTCCGCCACCCCCGGGGCGGAGGACGCGAGAGTAATACTCCCAACGGGAGTATTACTCTCGCACCAACTTGCTCCCGCTGAGGTCGAGTTGGCTTCCGGCTCATCGGGCGCGGAAGAGGGGTTTGTCGTCGGGTCTGTCATCGGGTGTCGTTCCTCGTGGTACGGATGCCTTGCTGGATCTCGACGGCCAGATCGACCATGGCGGTCGCGCCCGCCAGGACCCGGACGGGCGACGCAGGCCGGTCCTGGACGAGCCACTGGCCGGTGGGGGTCAGCACGGCTGCGTGCAGCAGCTGGTGGTGCACGAGCACGTCCGCCCAGGCGCCGGCTTCGGCGATCGACGGGACACGCGCGCGCGGATGGCGGGCAGAAATGGCGATCCCTCCGTGGCAGGAGCGGTGGCCCGACCGAGGCCGGGCCACCATGCGGAATGCGGATTCAGACGCGTGACCTGCTTCTTTGCAGGAGTCAGCCGCACTCGGGACAGCGGTCGAGGTGCGTGTTCAGGGCCCGCGCCATGTTCCGCTTCACCGAGACGGCGTTCTTCGCGCTGGTCTTCGCCGGCGCGGATCCCTGGTGGCGCTCGGCGTGACCGCGCAGAAAGCGGGCGTCCCGCTCGAAGCCGGCCTTGATGGTGGAGAATCTGTGGCAGTTCTTCATCGGGGTGCCCTCCTTGTCGTGGTGCCCGCCTCATCCCGCAGCAATTGCAGGAGCCGCGTGATGTTCTCGTTCCGGCCGCCCGCGAGGTTCAGGGAGCGGAGGATCTCCCGCAGCTGCGGGCGCGTGATGACGGCATTTCCGTCGCGCTCCAGCAGCGCGGGTATGTGGGGACGCACCAGCTCGGCCGTCTCCTCGAGGCTCAGCTGCTTCCGCCGAGGGCGCTTGGACTTCCCGCCACCCGGCCGACTCCGCTGCGCCTTCGTCCTGGGCTTCGGCTTCCGGCGTACGGGGACGGTGTGGGGACGGTCCCCTTCGGCCTCGGTCCCCGTTTCCGTGGCGGGGTTCTCACCGTCCCCGTTGTCGTTGGGGACGGTGTGGGGACGGTCCCCTTCGGCCTCGGTCCCCGTTTCCGTGGCGGGGTTCTCACCGTCCCCGTTGTCGTTGGGGACGCTGTGGGGACGGTCCCCTTCAACCTCCGTCCCCGTTTCCGCGTCTGGGTGTTCCCGGCCCGCGTCGCCGTTGGGGACGGCTGCGGGGGACGGTCCTGCACCGCCCTGAGCAGCAGCTTCGTGGAGGTTCGCGGCATTGCCCTCGACGTCGGCGTCGGCCTCTTCGGCCCCGGCAGGTGCGTCCCCTCGGTCCCCGATCGCCGCCGCTGTGCCCTCGCTCAGCAGGCTGGAGTCGGGCTCATTGACACGGCCCCGGGTGTCGTCGGGGACGGCGTGGGGACGGTCCCCTTCAGCCTCCGTCCCCGTCCCCGATTCCGTACGATCCCCGTCCCCGCGGTTCTTGAGACCGTCGTTGGGGACGGCGCTCAGCCACCGACCCACCTGCTTCTCGTCCGTCGGCAGCGACACCGGGGACGGGCCGAAAGGGGACCGGCTCTCGCGATCGGAGTCCGGGCCGTGCACGGACTGAGCCCAGGGCGACGGCAGATCGACGGTGGCGAGAGCCGCCGCGTGCCGACGGGCGGCCAGCTGCTCCAGGAGAGCCTGACGCTGCTGAGGATCGGTACCGACCCCGGCTCGGGTGAGAGCCGACTGGAGCCGACGCGTGATCCTGGTGTCCTTCTCGCGATCCGCTGCCGACATCCCGGCCAGCTGGGAGGCAAGGGCCACTGCCCGTCGAGTCGCGCGGTCTTTGGTGATCTGCGCGGCATCGCGGTTGCGAGTGGCGACGCCCAGGCGTGAGAGCAGCCGCTCCCGCGCTTCGCGTCCGAGCGTGGCCAGGAGCCCCTGCGAGGCGGCGTCCGGTTTGTGCAGCCGCAGCTCGATGCCCATGGCCAGGTGCCAGAGCACGGCTGCCATGACCGGGCCGATGAAGGCCCGCACGGTGCCGCCCACCGTGCCCGACTCGGCGTACGCCGGGATGACCTGCACCCCGGTGATCACCCAGACCAGGGCACCCGGCAGGCCGGGCGCCCCCTGGGTCTTCAGGTTCTGCCGGGCCATCAGCGCGGTCGCGAACAGCGCCGCCTCGCCTGCGCTGAACATCATGGCCCGCTCCACCGTGCCGGCCATGTCGAGGTAGTCGGCGGCGAACCGCCAGCTGGTGTCGCCGGAGTAGACGGTGCAGTTGAGCGCGGCAAGGGCTGCGACCCAGACCGCGGGAGTGCCGACGCGCCTGCCGCCCGCCCGGTTCCGGCTACGCCGGATCGACCAGCCAGCAAGCGCGAGGGCGAGTAGCCCCACGGCCGCGACGACATAGACGAATTCGATGCCGTAGGGCAAGGACATGGCGATGGGGTTTGTCATGCGGCCTTTCGGAGAGCGGCGATCAGCGAGTCGGTCTGTACCTGGCGGGGCACCTGCACCGACGAGGCGACGTCCTCGTTCTCGGTGGTCTCGTCGGCCTGGTCCCAGTAGCGGTCGCGGTCGGCGACTGCGTGTGCGGCGTTGCGCATCAGGTCGCGCGCCCAGTCGAGGTCGAGCCGCAGCGCGTAGGCGAGCCGCTCGGGGCTCCAGCCACGGACGTAGGCGTGGCGCGTGACGGCGTCACGCTCGGCGTCGCTGAGATGGACGTCGCGTCCTTCGAAGGCGGCCTTCACCCGGCTGTAGTCCAGGCGCTTGTTGACCTTGGCGTGCCAGGGGCGGCGCTCGTCCTCGGTGAGCCCGCCCCACATGCCCTGGCGGATCTCGTTGTCGAGGGCGTAGTCGAAGCACGCCTTCTTCACCGGGCAGCTGCCGCAGATGGCCTTGGCCGCGTCGATGGCCGCGCGGTCGCGGGCGGCGTGGAAGAACAGCTCGTCGATCTCCTCAGCGGGCAGGCGATGGCACCGGCCTCGTTCCTGCCAGCTGTGGTCGGCGATGCCCCGGATCGTCGGGGCGGGGGTGTTGTTGGTGGTGATGTGGCGCAAGACGGTCTCCGGAAGTCGCCTCGGTGGGTGCGGGTCGCGCGGCACCGGCGGCGGACGGGGGTGCGGCGGGATGCGGCGAGGCCGGGCTCGGGGTACGGCGTCGGGCCGTACTGGAGGCGGAACGTTTCTGTGGGGAAGTGGGCTGGGGTCAGGCGGCGGGAGCCTGGGCCTGCGCAGCCAGGGCGAGGTCGATGCGCCCGGGGTGGGCGGTGGCGCGTGGTGCGTTGCCCCGGGCGGTGCCGTCGAGGGTGATGCGACGGCGGCGGCAGGGTTCACCCTTTTCGGCGTGGCACCAGTCGCACGGCACGCCGAGGATGTCGGGGCCTCCGGCGGCGATGGCGGCTTCGCGGGCGGCGCGGGCCGGGCGGTAGGGGGCCAGCTCCGCGCGTACGGCCGCCGGGATGTAGGAGCCGACGGCGGCCAGCTGGTCCTTGAGTCCCGGCCGGTGTCGCCCTGCGGTGATCCCGCGGTGCGCAGAGGGGGCGGCCTGTCCGGCAGCGACGGCGTCGCGCGCCGCCAGCAGCTCGGCCCTCCAGGCTTGCGGATGGTCCGGGTCGGCCATGGGGGTCGGGTCAGTGTGCCGGGCCAGACGATCGCGGCGGTGCGCCTGCCATTCACGGGCCACGTCGGCCGGGAGGATCGGGTACGGCGAACTCACGATGCGCTTGCGGACGATCTCGCGGACGTCCCAGCCCTGGCCGGTGGCCATCGGGACGTCGCCGAGCAGCTCGTGCCACATGGCGAGCTGGTCGCGGGCCTCGCCCGCGTCGGTGCGGATGGTGCGCGGGTCCAGGCGGCCGACGTAGGTGAGCACGGCAGCAACTTCGCGGCGGTCCATGGTGGTTACTCCGTTCCAGTCGGTTCGTCGAGCGCGGCCTTCAGGGCGGCCATGTGCAGGTCGGCTTTGGTCATGCCGGCCTGCGGGGCGGGGCTGCCGCCGGGCAGGGCGTAGAGGTTCGGACGCTGGGGGGTCGGGCTGTGCTCGCGGGCGATCCAGGACCGCCAGTCGGCAGCCCAGGCTGCGGCGGAGCGAGGGCTCCGGTCGGCTCGGTGGTGGCGCCACTTCGCGTCGGCGGCCTGCAGACCATGCTCGCCGAGGCGTTCGAGATGCCCCTGCTGCTGGGCCCAGGACAGGCTCGCGTCGTCGACCTGCCAGTCCCCGGCCAAGGTGAGGTCGGCAGCACCACTGCTGCTGTACCTACGGTTCACCTTCGGTTCACTACGGTTCTGGGGGTCAGAATCAGACCCGGGCAGGGGTCGGGATCTGACCCGGGGAGGGGTCAGGTTCTGACGAGGGGGTGCAGATTCTGACCCGGTCAGATTCAGACGACGGGGGTCGGATTCCGACCCGGTCCTGGGCCAGATTCCGTGCTTGCGCAGCCGCTCGACGTCCAGTTCGGGCACCGGATCGGACTCGACCGGGGGCGCCACGTACGCCTCGGGGTCGTCCTTGCGGGCCGCCGCGACCTTGGCCAGCCACGCAGCGGCGCGCGGCAGCCGGTAGACCGTGCTGTGCTGCGGGCCGTCGAGGTCGTCGAGCACCTCCAGTTCGCCGGCCTCGGCCAGCGCCGTGATGGCGGCGCGTATGGCGTTGCGGCTGGCGTTCGTACGCTTCATCAGCGAGGTGAGGGACGCCCAGGCGACGCACTGCTCGTCGGGGATCCGGTCGGCGATCGACAGCAGGACCAGGCGAGCGTTTCCGCGGCTGGCGCTGTACTCCCACGCCCATTCGCGGGCGTCCCGGCTCATCGGGTCACCACCCAGACGGGCCGGGTGCCAGCGGCAGGCTCCGGCGCGAGGGCGCCGAGCAACACGTGCACCGTCAGGAAGCCGGGCGGCGAAGCGAGGACGGCTGCCGCGCGAGCCGGGGACACCGGCCCTTTGCGCAGGGCAGGCGGCATGTAAGACTCTCCTCCGTAGTGAAGCCCGCGCCGGTGTGCCTCGTAGGAAAGGACCGGTGCGGTGAAGGTGGGTAAATCTCCGCCCTTGCCGGGGCAGGAGTACCGTTTGGCGTTCGGCGTCCGGGAGTTACCGCTCCATGGGCGCCGTCGCTGTGTTCGGGGCTATCTCACCCGGCTGGATTGCGCGTTGCGCATGTGCTCCTAGCGTCGTCTGCCGCCGGGCGGGGTGCCCGGCGAGGGACGACGAACATATGCAGGCCCGGCGGCAAGATCTAGACCTTGCTAAAGGACTCTCTACAAGTCGCACAGGGCTGGGCCTTGCACGACGCATGCACCGAGTGGACTGGCTGCTCGGTCTAAGAGGTGCTGCGGCATGGTCGGGACTTCCTGACGTGCGGTGGGGGGAACGTTTGCCCACTGCGGCGCAGAGGTACTGCCGGCCTCCGGGCCCGCGGTGGACATGCCGCGCCGTCGTGGAGAGGTGACCTCTCGCAGGCGGTGCGAGCCTCTCCGCTGGCTTGAGGGCTGGTGGAGAGGCTGAAGCCAGAGGGGCCGGCGGTGTGCACAGCCACTCTTTTTTCGCTACGCTGAACCTATTCCCCGGCAAAGTAAAAGTCAACAAGATGCATCCGCTTCAACTTGCAGAAAAATCGAGGTTTGATGCCTGCCCGTCACTTCGACCGACACCGCGCTCGCGCGGTGCGGCGAGCCGCCGACCGCCTCCAGAGTGAGGTGGGGGCTGACGTGGGCGTGTCCAACTCCGCAGTGGCGAACTGGGAGGCCGGCCACTCCTCGCCCGATCCGGAGAAGCTGGCCGCATACGCTGCGGCGCTCCGCGGCGACCTGGACGACCTGTTTCCGCGGACGGGCCTGCCCGATCTGGCTGACCTGCGCTGTGACGCCGGCGTCTACCTGAACGAGACGGCCGAGGTGATTGGGACCAAGAGCGCAGGACCGGTCAAGGCGGCCGAGAAGGGCGACCGCCGTCTCAAGGACAGGTACGTCCCGGCTTTGGCGGCGAGGTACGGCGTCAGCGAGGAGGAGCTGCGGAGGGCCGAGGACCGTTCCTTCGCCGCAGCCGAGGAGAGAAAGAGCGGGGGAGTGGAGCCGGGAACGCAGCAGGATGCTGCTGCGGACTTGGGTAGGCCGCCGGGCTCGCTCGCCGAGAAAATCACCCTCATCCTGCAGGGTTCGTACCCGGGGCCTCAAGGGCCTCCGTCGGACGCTGAGATGGCGGCGCAGGTGAATGCCCAGATGGGTGCGGACATCCTCACCGCGCAGGACTTCAGCGATCTACGGACTGGCGCCAAGGAAACGGCGCCTCCGGCAGTGCTGCCTGCCCTGGCCGCCGTTGTCGGCGTGTCACCGTTGTACTTCGAGTCCGATGAGGCTGTTGCCGCGCAGGTCTATGAAGGACTCCACCTGCTGGCCGCCGCCAAGCAAGGAGCCATCGGAAGGGTCAAGGCCCGTGGTCTGGGCCCTCAGGGCCTGTCGCCCAGGATGATGGCGCTGGTTAACGAGCTGGTGGCGGAGATGACGGAGAAGGAGGCGGAAGCCGGAAAGTAGAGCGGCCCCGTGGCCTGTGAGCCCGGCAACCGGCCGTGTAGCTACCGCTTCTGCTCTGCCGTTGAGCCCGGCTCGTGCACGCGTCCTGCCGTGATCACGGCACGGATCTCCTTGAGCGCCGCAAGGTCGGCGAGAGGATCGCCGTCGACGACCAGCAGGTCCGCGCAGTGCCCGGGCGCGATGCGGCCCGCTGACCCGCCGAGTCCGAGAGCGTCGGCCGCGTGGGCGGTGGCCATGTCGATGACCCTGCCGGTCGGCATACCCACGTGCGCATAGAAACCGAGCGCCCCGGCGAGCGATCCGTGGAACCCGGTCCGCTGTACACCGGCGTCGGTTCCGGCGATGAGCCTGACACCGGCCTCGGCCATCTGCCGGACCTGCCCGAACAGGATTCGCGTCCGCTCGTCGCCGAAATGGCGGGCCACCATCTGCCAGTGAGGACTGACAGCAGGGCAGACCGCAATGCCCCGATCGACGATCTCCTTTAGGACGTCCTGGCGCAGACCGAAGCCGTCCTCGGTCATCCACGTGCAGTGCTCAATGGTGTCCACGCTGGCAGCCACGACCGCCGCGATGCCGTCAGCGCTGTGAGCGTGCGCGGCCACCGGCACGCCGGCCTTGCGCGCCTCGTCCACCAGGGCCCTCAGCTCGTCAGCCGAGAACTGGCTCTGCCAGCTCTTCGGCCCGTCCTTCGTCAGACCGCCCCCGCTCGCCATCACCTTGATCACTCCGGCACCCGCCGCCACGTTGCGCCGTACCAGGTCACGGACCGAAACATCGCCGCAGACCTCACCGCCCAGGAAATAGCAGTGGCCTCCAGGAGTCGTCAACGGTGTGCCTGCAGACACGATGCGGGGGCCGGCGGTGGCGCCCCGGCCGATCTCCTCGCGCAGGCGCAGAGCCAGGCCGTTGCGGTCCCCGAGGTCCCGCACCGTTGTCACGCCGCTCGACAGGAGCTGCTGCGCGCGTCGGCGCATGTCGTGCAGCAGCTCCTCGTCGCTCGAGTCCTTGAAGGCGGCCAACGGGTCGGTGCTGCCGTCGAACACGAGGTGTACGTGGGCGTCGATGAGCCCGGGCATCACCGTGGCACCGGGAAACGAGAGATCTGTGCCCTGTGCGCCGGAGTGGCCGGTGATCTGCGCGCGAGGCCCGACGGCGGTGATCAGGTCACCGTCGATGAGGACGGCGCCGTCCTCCAGGTACGTCCCGGAGCCGGTCAGAATCCGGTCGGCGGTGATCAGCATGTCGTCTCGCCTTCGCTGTCGCTTCCACGGTCACGCGGTCAGCCGCAGTGCCTCCGACACCGCGATCAACTGGTCGACATCCGAGTCCCGGTCGTCACCCTTCGGCTTTGCCAGAGGTAGGGGCCTTGCCGTAGCTGGGGCGGCCTGCCAGATCGTGGCGGAGGCACGCCGCAGCCGTCTGGCCAGTTCGGCCGGCTCCAGGCTGAGGAGGTCGGCTTCCTCACCCCCAGCCGCTAGATATGGGCTGATGTCGACCAGTCCGTCGCGGCATTCCACTATCCGCCGGTGATAGCGGCGGTGCACGCCACGGGCACGCCACCGATCCCAAGGTGTGCGGGACGCGGGCTTCAGCTCGTTCTTCGGATTGATCCCGGTCAGCAGTTCCCACAGAGGGGCCAGCCGACGGTGATCCCGGCGCCGGCGCAGCCATAGCCGAGTGGCGGTGATTCTCGCGCGCAGGCCCGAATAGGTGATGCCCACGACGAAGAGCAGGCTCGCCAACGTCAACAACGCTGCCGCCGAAGTCATGAGCGGGTGCGGCACGGACCCTCCGCTCCAACGGACGACGGTGACGACCGCGCGGACGCCGCAGGCCACCGCCAGCGAGCCGAGGCCGATCGCGGTGATCCACAGCCCGGTGGCATGAGGCCGGCGCGACAGGCGGGCATAGCGGGCGGACCACCGTCCGGCCATCCCGATCGCGTACGTCATGTACAGGCCCGCGCAGAGGTAGAAGACGGCGACCTGCGGGATCGTCATGTCCATCGTGCGGCTCGGTCCGCTGAGTGCCCCCAGCGGTACGGTCAAGGCCGCCACAGTGATGGCCGTCGAGACCAGGGCCACGACGACGCCCTCCACCCGGGCTCGACGCCGAGCCGCCGGCCCGTCGGCCGAGTAGAGGTAGAAGCACATCAGGAAGTAGCACGCGAGCAGCAGCAACAGGTTCTGGACCAGCCGCGTGATGTTGTGCCCCGCCATGATGTCGAGGCCGTGGGTGCCCCCTGGCCTGGCTACGGCGTGTGACAAGCCCAGGCTCAGGAGGGTGAGGGCAACCGACCGGGTGGGAGCGTCACGCGGGGCACGCGACCACAGAAACAGTCTCCACACGACGGCAGCCGCGATGATCAGTGGAAGGAACTTCGCCATGGCCTACAGCCACCCCCGCCGGTCACCCAGAGCAGCCTGCACCCGACGGACCTCCGGGTCCTCCGACAACGGCGGAAGCGCGTCGACCACCGAAGACCACTCCAGGATGATCGTCGCCGCGAGCTCGACCGAGCACTCCTGCTCATCCTCGAACGAGCAGCGCAGGGAAACACGCCGGATCAGCTTCGGATCGACTATAGGGATGAGGGCAGCCCACTCCTCCACGAAATCGGCCGCCGACTCCGCCACGACCTCACCCTCCCACTCCGCGACGATGATGTGGAGAAGCTCGTGGAGGATGATCTGGAGCTGGTGCAGCCGGGTCGTCTCCTGCTGGTAGACGATGATGTCCACCTGCGGCATTTCGAGCCACATCCCCGACGGCCCCGGCACCTCCAGCGGGACCGGGCGAAGAACGATCGGACGGCCGCGCCTCTCGCCGAGCGCCTTGGCCAGCTCCTCCACGTCCAACGGGGGGTGAATACCCAGGCTGCGCAGCTCCTTCCGGAGCCGGCGGTGGAGGTCGCGTTCCACGGTCCGCCGTTCCGCTATACGCCACCGCCCCCATCGGCGGCGACTCGCTCTCTCGCGCGTAGGCACCGGAGATTCCTGAGTGCGGGGGAGGCTCTCTCCCAGAGACATGTGAGCAATCCCTTCGTACCGGCTGGTCGAGGCTCTGCTTCCGAGCCGGATTAGGCCAGAAGGCTTATCCCCTGGCGGCAATAACCCTATTGGCGGATCTCGGAAGCCACAGGGAACAAAGGCCGTGCCTATCTTGTAGATGAGAACTGGCAGTTCTCATAGCCCGACGGTCGCCGTTTCAGCCATCGCTTGTCCGTTGCGAGCGCAGGCTTCAACTGGCGCAAATTCAAGCTCGGATGACGAGTGGCCATAGCGGCGGGCGGTGCCGTGGAAAATCGGAAACCTGTGACGTGAATCCCACCCGTGGACACCAATGGACGTTATATGAACGTTATGAGCGGTGGGGGTGCCGAGTCTCTCCTTCTCACCCGCATACTGCGGCAAGCCCGCGCACGTCGGAACACATCGGACATACCAGGGTTTACATCCATGTTCGGTGCGGGTTTCGCTCGCGGGATCACCCAGGGTCAGACCGCGCAACTGGCGGGCGTCAGTCGCCGGTGGTACAACGCCCTCGAATCGGGGCGCCCAGCGAACTACAGTGACGCCTTCCTCCATCGGATCCGCGCTGTCCTCGCTCTGGACGACGATGAATGGGTCATCGTCTACCGCATCGCCCGTGGCCGAGCGCCGGCCGCCACTCCCGGCATCCCTCTCAATCAACTCCTGCCGCCTGCCTTGCTGGCCCTAGTCGAGCAGAGCAAAACCTGGGGCATCTACCTCAGCGACCAGCGCTGGGACGTCCTCGCCTGCAACGAGAAGATCCAGGAATACTTTCCGTGGATGGGTTCCGGACCCAACATCGTGGAATGGGTGCTGACATGGCCCGAAGCGCGGGCTCAGCTCATCAACTGGCAAACAGACTGGGCTCTGCCCACGATTGCGGCGCTCCGGGTCAACGCAGAACAGTGGCCCAACGACAAACGCCTTCAGGAAGTCATCGAAACCGTGCGGCTCGACCCGACTGCCCGCAAATTATGGAACTCTCCCGACCTGCCAGCCGTCAGCCATCCGGCGTCGAGTTCACCACGCCGTCTTTACCTGCCACAGCAGGAAGACAAAGAGTTCGCTATACGGATTGTGTCACTCACGCCTATGGAGCTGCCCGGCTGCCGACTGATCGCAATCACGCCTGCAGAGCTGGTGTCCACAGGCTGAAACGACGTCAAGTTCACGCCTCGCGGAAGGTACGCCAAGAGAGGAGAGGCCAGACTCAACAAGGGCAGCAAGAGGTGCCCAGAGCTGCGTGCCTCCGGTGGGGGCAGACCCAGGCGGTCCAACGGAGCGCGGCCCACGAGTACAAACCCCGTGCCCGACTAGTCGAGGCCCCCGGTCTCCTCGATGTGTGTGACAAAGGCGGCAACAATACGCGGCCGAGGTGCGTCGGGAACAGGCGTGGGCGGCAAATCGTCCAACAGGCCCCACTCGGTGTTGAACATGACCGTCATGCCGGTCGGTACCACGCAGTCCCTGAGCCAGAGGGCGAACTCGGCCGCCAAGTGGGCGTTGCAGTCCAGAACGGCCACCCCTTCGGATGACAGGCGGGCCAGGCCCTCCAGCTGTTCGTCGCCCAGGGTGATGCCGAAATGCATGGATGAGCCTCTGACCGGCCCTTCGGCGTCGATGCGGGTGAACTCGTCGGGGTTCCGCTCGCGTAGCTTGTCTTCGAGGCTCTCGAACGTCAGGCCCCAGCTCTGCCCCTCAGCTGGGGTGAAGACGTACATGGTGCGGAGTTCCGCGATCTCTTCGGGTTCCATCGTGGATCTGGTGCTTCCTGTGTGGCGGTGTGGCGGGCCTCAAGGAACGTAGCGGGCGTGGCCGCTGACGCCGTAGGCGGCCATCATGATGCGCCAGTACTGGACTGCTTCCTGGTTGTTGGTGACGGTTTCGACGCCACGCATCTCCGTGTTCCGCGGGTCATTCAGGGCCGCGGCGTACTTGCGGAGCTCTGCGCGGTCCTTGTCGTAGAGGAAGTCCCTGTCTCCGCTGGCATGGTTCTTACGGAGATCTTCCAGGGAGCGGTAGCAGCGCTGGTCCGGTTTGTTCACGTACTTCGCCTCGACGGCCATCCCGTCGACGTCGCGGAATCCGTCCACCATCAGCGTGCTGTTGGGGCTGATCCCTGGAGGGATGTGGACTTCGTACTCGGGGTAGCCGGCGACGCGCCGCTGGTAGGCGACCTCTGCCGGCCTTCCCCCGGAGAAGTCGCCTTGGCGCAGGGAGTTCAGCCACATCTGGAAGTTGTTCCGCTGCCCGGGCGTGAGTGGGGGAAAACGGGGGTTGGGCGGCACCCCTGGGGGGATGGGCTGTACGCGCGGGCCGTTGGCCGGGCGGTAGGCGGCAGGGACCAGCATCGGGACGCGAAGAATCGGTGCCAGGAACGGGGGCAGCCCGGGCACAGGGCTGTCGTTGTCCGGCCGCGGCATCTTCACCTTCGCCTTTGAGCTGTCCAGAGCGGGCGGGATCTTGCCGAGCGCAGCGATCCGCATGTCACTCGTGACGAGTTCGTTCAGTCCGCCGTCGTGGCCGTCCCCTCCGAACCGCGGCTGTTCCCACGGCCAGAGGGACTCATCGGGGGAGGTCTCCTCGACCGGCAGCCGCCGCTTGGCGGTCTCTATGTGATCGGCGTAGGCGTCGCAGGCGTTGGCGATCATCTTGCAGGCGGTGGGCAGGTTCGCCATGAGGGTCTCGTCCTCGCTCACCTCACTGGGAGGCGAGCTCTTGCCGACGAACTTCCTGAAGAACTCCTCGACCCGGTCGGCGGTCTGACCGACCTCGTCGAGGGTCGCGCGCTTCCACGCGGCTTCGGAGTCCCAGTACGCCGCTTCGAGAATCTTGGCTGCGGCACGCCAGGTACCCGCCACGGCACGGCACTTATCCGGCTGCCCGAGGAAACGCTCGTTGAAAAGGAACTGGTCGACACCGCTGGTCTCGCCGACGACCTCGGGGAGGTCCTCAGCGTGGTGACTGCCGCGCGGGGAGCAGTCAGGCCCCGACGGCTGTACGCCGATGTCCGGACCTTGAGGGCTGTGACCGAGAAGCTCGGCCGCGATACGGCTTTCCTGCCTCAGGTACGCCTCGGCCGACTTGAGCAGCGCGCCCGCACCGTTGGCCATCACCTGGTGGGCAAAGGCGGACTGGTCGAAGACCGTCTTCACGGCCGCCTTGTACACAGTGGCGAAGGCGCGGCCCGCCTCGTCGTCGCCGGCCATGCCGCCGTTCTCGCTGAGTTCGGTGGAGAGAAGGCTCAGCATGTTGTAGATCAGGTCCCGCAGATCTACCAGCGACCAGGACGCGTTGACGAAGTTCGAGGTCTGATGCTGAAGATCCAACGCCCCTCCCCGTGGCCCTGACATGCACTCAGGGAAACCGTACACGGTTGCGAATAGGGACTGTGGCCTAGCCGATGCCTGTTCGTCACATGCGGGGCTGCCGTGCGGGCCTCGGCGATCATTTTCGGACTGCGGGGCCAGGACTGCCAGCGATGATCACGGTCAAAAACCGTTCCGTTTCGGAACAAGGCGCCGTTCCGGCTCGGAACAAAGCGCGCGTTCCGTTTCGGAACAGCTCGGCGTCGCCCTAGCCGTCATGGGGCGTGCGAGCACCGTCCTGCAGGCTCACTCGGTGCGCTTTGGCACCGTCGCCCACAGGAGGGTGCCGACGGGGACGTTCGACCAGAGACACGGCCGGGTTTATCGCTGCTGGGCAATCAGCCAGAGGCGCTGAGCGGCTAGGGCCCATGAGGCTTCGGCATCCGGCCCTTCGTGTCCCGACTCCAACTCCGCCAGGATCGCGTTGCCTTCGGCGAAGCGGCCGACGGCGAGGTCTAGCCAGACCAGGCTCAGCCGGTCGTCGGCGATCGGGTCTCGCAGCGCGGCCACCGTGTAGGCCGCCCAAGCTGCGGCAACCAGGTCGTCGCCGCGCGCCGGAAGCAACCCGCCGACCGCACGCAGTGCCATCCCGTTGCGCTGCACTGCGGCGAGCGACGCTGCGTCGCCGAGGGGAAAGGGCATGGCGGCCTGCAAGGCGGTGACATCAGGTTCGTTCAACTCGTGCCAGGAACGCCACTGCAGATGTACCGACTCTCCGGCGTCCTGGGAGGTGGGGCCCGGGGTGCAGCCGTGGGCGAGATAGAGATGGGCTTTCTCGGTGCTTGTGGCGCGCGCGGTGGCCACCGCGCCGAGTGAATACAGCCATGCGGCCTGTAGTCCGGTCTCCTCGGCCAGTTCGCGGCGGGCGGCGTCGGCTGGTTCCTCGTCCTGGTCGACAAGCCCGCCGGGCAGGTCGGTGATCGAGCCGTGAAGGTAGTGGTGCTGAGTGACCATCGCCACCTGGCCGTGACGGACGGCGAGAACCCTGACCGAGTCCGGGGCGGCCACGTGCGGGTATTCCACGGTGACACCATCGGGCCGGACGGCTTGATCAACCGTGAGCCGGATGCGCTTGTCCGGTCCGCCGGCAAAGAGGGTCCGGCTGTCCCGCTTGCTCCATTGGCCGTCACTGTTCACGCTCGGGACCCTACCGCCCTGCCGACTGGAGTCTGCACCCGTAGGGCGATCGGGGAGTCTTTGCAGGTTGTGCCGGTGAGCCAGTGCGCCGCGTGACCCGTCTCGGATCTGCGGTGGCAGCGTCATGGATGCTCTCGCAGGGTAGCGGCCATGACACAGGCCGCGGACCAGCGCAAGGTGAGCGATGGCTCTCCGAGCAAGGACGGCACGAGACCGTGGAGGTAATCGCCGCGGTGCTTGTGCATCTGGAAGCGTGGCCGTCCTGCGGCGTCGGGGCGCGTGTTTCGGGGCTTGCTCGTGGGTGCTGTTCACTGCGTACGCCGACGGTGAGGTCTTGGTCTACGACCTGGGAGGGGTTGAGTGACCCCGGCCCTCGGCCGCCGGTGCCTTCGCCGTTCCCTTTGGTTCCCTGATCTCTGGCCGTGGACTCTGGAAAGATCTGCTGCGGATCCGGACGGGATGCGTCCGGTAATCGGATAGGGAGGTTGCGTGGGCCAGGATCGACAGGCACAACCAGCCATTGACGGGGAGTTAGCGCAGGCGGTGCCCTCCGACGCAGTCCCGCAGCGGCCCGCTAGTGACGGAGCGTCAACCCAGACACAACCCTCTGACACTGCGCCCCTGCAGCCACAGGCACAACCCGGCGGAGACGCCGGCTCAGCACAGCCGCAGTCTCCCGGCCCCGAAGCGAAGCCGCCGCAGCGCATCGACTGGATGAAGGCCGCCACAGTGGTGGCGGCTCTCGCAGCCGCCGGCGGCCTGATCTTCTCCGCCTGGACCAGCTACTACAGCGTTCAGACAGCTCAGGACCAGCTCGACCAGTCCCGCGAGGACGCTGACCGAGAACTCCGCCAGCAAGCCGTACTGGTCTCGACCTGGACTCAGATCGACGGTAGCAACGCGGCGCGCGGAGAGCCTGGCGTGACCACCGGGTACATAGCGAACCGCTCACTCGATCCAATCGATCAGGTCGTCGTCGGCCTCTCCACAGAACTCGAAGGCGACCCCCGCACGTTCCCCCTCGACTACAAAGAAAACAAGACCATGCTGTATCTGGGAGCCCTCCCGCCGTGCTCGCGGGTGACCCTCCCGGCGATCGTCGCGAAACGCCAGCTAGGTCCCGGAATGCCCCTGGAGGTCAGCTACCACATTCCCGGGGTGTCCTTCATCGACGTTTACGGCCAGCGGTGGGCACGCCCCTCCTCCGGCCCCTTGCAACCCCTGAAAGAGGGGGGACCCGTCGATAGCAAGGGCAACCTCTCAGCAATGTCGAAGGTGCTGTTCGAGGACGAAGTCTTGGAACTCACTTGGGCGCCCGCCGGGGCGAGCAACACTGAGGTGCCTGCACCGGAACCGCTCGAAGAATGTGGGCCCGACAAGTAGGCGACCCATACTTCCGCGGACCCCAGAGACCTTGACCGACGCCTCCTGACCGGCCACCGCCAAGAAGGCCCGCTTCCTGCCGCTTCACCGTGCGGGCCGCCTTCACCGCGTGATCGTCGACTCTTTTGGTGCCTGGACGCCTCGTTTACTGGATGGGGTCTTTCTCTTGTTGGTCGTCTGCCGTTCCGGCTCATCGTCGACCGGCATGCTCAGCTTGACGTCGCGCAGCCCTGCGGCACGGGCACGGGTCGCCTGGCCCGTGTCGTAGGTAAGTACCGTTACCTCGCGTCCCGAGAGCGGCTTGATGGCGAGCGCCCTGTCGACGATCTCGTCGTCGTTGATTGGCAGCCGTACATGCCCTGGCGGGTCAAACAAGAGCTGCACGGTCACTTCGCCGCGCCGTACACCGGTGTTGCGTTGCACCTCCGCGTCTGCTCGGCGGAGCACTGCGTGATCGGTGCTCTTCTGAAAGAGCTGGTCAAGTACGGCCAACGTGTACCGCGCGCGCCACCTTGCCTGCGGAGCCTTGCTCTCCTTGAGCTGGTCGAGCTCGTCTACAACGACCATCGGCACCAGGAGGTGAACAGGGTGTTCTGTGATGCCCAGCAGCTCGGCGAAGTCGGTCTCCTCCAACTTGTAGGAGTGGTGGACGTAGAAGCTGCTGTCAGCCACGACCGGCATCCCGCGTAGTTGCCACCGCTGCAACTCCTGCGCGAGTGTTTCGACCGCGGCCGTGAACACCGTCGTACGTTGCCGAAGTTCGGCGCTCACCAACTGGTTGACGAGGCGCTGAGTCGACCCGACGGTGAAGTTGTCCAGCCCGGCCAGCAACTGGTCGTACCGCTTGGTGAGCACAAGCCGGTCAATGTCGGCGCTGCTGATGAGCGAGTCCAGCCGCTCAACGGCATCGGTGGCCCAGTCGAGGTACGCCAAGAGCCGCTCGTAGTACTCGTGCGGGCCGCTGGTGTAGAGGTTCGACACCTTCTGGCACACCTCGCCAAGCGTCCGGTGCAGGTGCTTGCGGTCAACGCCGGGCAGTGGGCTTACGAGCATCCCCCTACTGTGGCATCCGGGTGACGGCTGCCGCACGTAGATTCAGGCGACCACCACGCGGCCGGACGACGGTGATGCGCTGACACAAGGCGTTAGTTCAGAGAAGTCCGGGGCGTCTACGTGAGGGTAGGCGACGGTGACGCCATCGGGCCTCACTGCGTGGTCCACGGTGAGGTGGATGCGATCGTCGGGCCCGCCGGTGAAGAGCACCCGACTGTCCTGCTTGATCCATCGGCCGCTACTCATGTCGAGGAACCCTACTGCCGCTGCGGTCGGGGAGTTGGCACGGGCCACCCTGCGGGTGCCAGGGGGTGGAGATTCTTCGACCAGGCCGACTGGGCCAACCTCACCAGCCACATCGGCCTGCCCAGCTTGGTCGTGCCGGTAGTCACGATCACCCAGGGGCTGCCTATGGGAATATCGGCCGGCCCGCTGACGGTTGTGGTCAAACCAGGCAAGCGAGTCAGGACTCGTATGCCCAGGTCTGGCCGGTCTGCCGGTACTCGGCCAAGGGGATCGGGGCGGCGTCGGGCCGCATTCGGACCGTGTACAGCTTCCCTTCAAGGTGGTCGATCTCGTGCTGGATCAGCCGCGCGAGACCGCGCTCGTAGACCGTGCTCATCGTGGAGCCGTCGAGGTTCGTCGTTTCGACGGTGATTCGCAGTGGGCGGGGCACGAGACCGCGTACATCGAAGAAGGACAGACACCCCTCGTATTGCTCGTCACTCTCGTCGGATTCCTGCGTGACGCGAGGGTTGAGAAGGATGATGGCACCGGCACCAGGCTCAGGAGGCTGGACGACAGCGGCAGCGCGGCCGATGCTCACCTGGGGAGCCGCGATGCCCATGCCCTTGGCGAAGGTATGGACCTCCGCGATGCGCTCGATGGAGGCGAACAGGTTGTCCACGACCTGCTCGGCGGTGTCCCGCTCAGAGGGGAGGTCGAAGGGCCGGGCCGGCTCGGCGAGGAGCGGGGCGCCTTCCTGGACAACGCCGAGGTCACGCATCTGCTCGCTGGGCCGAGCCTCGTTCACCTGAACTCCCTGTGATTCACGTTCTGTTGGGGCCGCAGCGCGGAAGCGCCATTCAAGACGATAGCGGGCATGCAGAACCGGCCGGTCGGTCGACCAGGTGAAGACCGTGATCCCGTTCTCCTCACGCCGGGTCGGGGCGGTGCGCAGCGGTGAAGCCTCGGCGGTCATGGACGTCTCCGTGCCCCACACAGCCGGGTCGAGCCGGGCAGGGAAGGCGAGTTCGACTTCCAGGTGCTCGGTCGGCAGCCGGACGGCGCGCTGGAGCCAGCGGCCCCACTTCTCGTGGCTGACCGTGTACGAGTACTCGATCCATACCGACTCTCCGGGGTAAAGCGGGAAGCGGCCATGTGGTCTCCATTCGAGTGAGGTCGGGGCCGGAAAGTCTTCCGACGGCCATTGCCGCCGTCCCTACGTACGCGAGGCCCGGCGGGCGCGGATGAGCTGCACGACAACGGGGTTGCCGGCCTCGGGAGCTTGGAGCAGATCAATTGCTTCCACGCGGAAGCCGTAGTCGACCAGCAGGTCCTCCCATAGCTGTGATGTAAGCACCCACATCTGCACAGGGATTGGCTCCTGGCCGCGGATGCGGATGATCTCCTGCCGGGGTGTGACCGCAGAGGAAGGACCCTGATCGTGAAGGTTGGTGTGCAGGACGGAGAAGACCAGCGGTGCTCCGGCAATGAGTCCATCCCGCAGGGCCGGCAAGAGGTAGTGAGGGTCGGCGCAGGCGAGGGTGCCGATTGCGTACGCCACCTCGTACGGCGCCGCTTGGCTGAGGTGGTCGACGACATTGCCCAGCACGAAGCGGACACCGCGTTCGTCTCCGAACTGATGAACGGCCCGCTCGTGCTGAGTCGGCGACAACTCGGTGGCGTCCACGAGGGCGCCGTGGGCGCGCGCGAGGTGTACGGCGTGGTGTCCAGGACCTGATCCGATGTCCAGGACCAGTCGTCCGGCCAGCGGTCCGAGGACCTCGTCGCCGGGTCCGACTCCGTCCCAGAAACCCCACCTGATCTGTTCGGGAACGGGCGGGAGGTAGCCGCGATCCAACTGGATCTGCCCGTAGCGGGCCCAGCTCTCCTGGTTTGTGGTGCTCACGGTGGTCTTTCTCTGATCGGATGTGCGAGGTCACGGGCGGAGGGCGAAGCAGGCAAGCTGATCGAGGTCGACGGCGGTCACGGTGGACCAGCGGGCGGTGAGGAGTTCGACGTCGGGCGCGGTGATGCCCAGGCTCTTGAGGGGATCGTCGTCGGCGCGCCGGTCGGTGAGCTCGGTGACCACCCAGAAGGTCCCGCCGGGGACGAGGAGTCGACGGACCTGGTCCAGGAAGACGGCCTTGTCGGTGATGAACCGGAAGACGAGCCGGCAGGTGATGACCGCGTAGGCCGGGTCTGGCAGCTCAGCCAGGTCGCCAGCGGCGAAGTCCATGACCTGGAACCGGGGCTGATCGCTTGAGCCCGGGGCATCCGTGGCAAGGGCGATGGCAGTGGGTGCGCAGTCGATGCCGGTGGTCCGGTAGCCGAGCTGGTGGTGCAGATGGCGGGCCAAGGCGCCGTCGCCGGACCCCAGATCGAGGGCCGGCCGTCCTTGGCCGGGACCGAGGTGTTCGGCGAGGAGCTGGGTCTCGGTGTCGGTGATCTCCCGGTAGCGGCGGCCGGAGGCCCACAGGGGTTCCCAGTAGTCGACAGGGGAGGCGATCACGTGTTGTTCCCTTCGGCGCGGTAATCGGCCGTCGGTGCGGTGCGGTGTGGCTGTCCGCGGGCCGAGCGTCGCCCACGTCGCCCTGTACCACCAGGTCCCGAGAGGCGATGCGGTCCATGTGGCGTGCGAACACGGCCTGGGCATCGGGGTTCATGCGGGCCAGGGCGACCATTCCGGTGACGATGACGTCGCAGATCTCGGCTTCGACGTCGGCCCAGGTGTGCGAGTGCCCTTTGCGGGGGTTCTGCCCCATGGCTCCGATCACCGCCTCGGCGACCTCTCCCGCCTCCTCCTGGATCTTGAGGAGCTGGAGCAGGATGCGTTGCTCGCGAGGAAGGGTCGAGTGGTCTTCCAACCGGCAGGCAAGGTCGGCGATCGTCTTCCAGGTATCAGGCATGCGCGTCTCGCTTCTGTGGAGGGAATGACTCTGGGCCGGTAGGGTCATCGGTCTTGTGCCAGAGCGACGAGCTCGGCGAACAAGCCACCGGAGCTGACCAGGTCCTCGTACTGGCCGTGCTCGATGACTCGGCCCTTGTCCATGACAAGGACGCGGTCGGCGAGGCGGGTGTTTTCCAACTGGTGCGTGACCACGATCGTGATGCGGTCGGAGGCGCCGTGTTTGATCTTCTCGAAGATCTGGTGCTCGCCTCGGGCGTCCATCTGCGAGGTGGGTTCGTCCAGGATGAGTAGTTCGGGGCGCCTGTAGATCGCGCGAGAGCAGGCCAAACGCTGCCACTGCCCGCCGGAGAGTTCGGCACCCCCGAAGACTTCCCGGGCAAGCAGCGTCTCGATGCCGTCTGGCAGTGCCTCGACCGCCTCTCGCATGCCTACGGCGTCGATCGCTTCCCATACCGGCAAGTCGTCGCGGGTGCGGGGTTGCCCGAGGGTGACGTTCTCGCACACGCGCAGCGGCCACTGGGCAAAGAGCTGCGGCACGAGCCCCGTACGGGCCCAGACGCTGTCCTGATCAAGGGTGGCGAGGTCTGCGCCGTTCCACAGCACGCGCCCCTTGTCCGCCAGGTAGATGCCGGTGATCAAGCGCAGGAGGGTGGACTTGCCGCTGCCGTTCTCGCCGACGATGGCCAGGATCTCGCCGCGGCGCAGCGTGAGGGATACGCCGTCGACGGCGGGGCTGTCCTTGCCCGGGTACTGATAGACCACGTCGGCGATGCGGATTTCCTCCACGGTCGCAGGCGCTGGCAACTCGCCTCGCTGTGGGGCACGTTGAGCTGCGTCGTCGACGAACGTCTGCATGTCGGTCAGGTAGAGGCTGGTGTGGAACAGGGCCGCCCCGTTGATGACGACCTGGGAGAGCGCTGCGAGCGTCGTCTGCACGGCGACGACTGCGGTCGCAGCAATGGCGAGTTCGATGCGCCCGGTGATGGCCAGCCAGGCGAGGGCAGCCCAGGCCAGAAGTAGGAAGACCCCGCCCGCCGTCGAGGACAGCAGGGTGATGCGCAAGGTCCGTGGAGCGGCGTCCAGCAGACGGCGGTCGATGCGCTCAGACAGGGACCGGTACCAAAACAGCAGATAGCCGGTCATGCCGTTGGCGCGGACTTCGTCGCCGTGTTTCGGCGTGGTGGCCCACCAGCGCATCATGTGGCGCACGTTGCGGTCCGAGACGTTCGCGTAGTGCATCTCGTAGTCGACGCGCGCGCTCAGAACGGCGCCGACTCCGGCGGGCAGGACAGCGAGGAGGAGCAGCGGCAGCATTGCCCAGTGCAGCACGGACAACACTCCGCTTGCGGCGACCATCCTGATGAGAGCGGCCACGAATCGCTGCGCGTCGTTGACCATCACGTGGGTGCGGACCACGCCCATCTCGGCGGCTTCCTGCCGGTCGGCGAACCCGTCCTGGGCGTAGGCAGCGGCTTCGACTCGGCACACCGCCTCGACCAGCGAGGTGTCCGCATGCGTCGTCAGCGGCGGGGTGAGCCTGCGACCCGCGTACGAGGCGAGCGCGCTGGAGAGCCGCCCGAGTGCCGCCGCGCCGGCCACGACGAGCAGTGCGGGAAGCGCCTGATGAAGACGGTCGGCCACGGTGCCGGCGCCAAGGATCGGCTGCATGGCGCGGGCGGTCGCGGCTAGGCCCATCGCGGCGGCGGCACCTGTGACCAGTTGGCAGGCGGCGAGGAGGAGAACGGCCGTGCGGTCGAGCTGCCAGGCCATGCGACAGATGCGGCGCAGCACGGAGGGCAGGCGGGCGCACATGTGCGTGAAGGACACGTCGCCGAGCGGGTTGACGGAGTATTCGCCGCTGTAGCGGATCTCCGCAGGTGGCGGAGGGGGCGGCGTCTCAGCGTTGGCAGTCGAGGCGTCAGTCACAGTCACCTATGTCCCTCCTAGGGGGGGGCAGGGTCGCACCTGGATGGTCGGCGGTGCACGGCATAACGACGCGGCGCCGGAATCGAACGCGCTCGATTCCGGACGCGCTGGGGGCCTTGAAACACAAGGGGGTGAACGTGCGACCGCCGTGTCGGGGCGGCCCAGAGCCGGTGCAGACATGGCCGAATCGCCGATGCCTGTGACGTCTGTGACGCATGAGGTTTCCAGGCGGTGATCGGCTCGCGATGGCGCCAAGGGGTACGGCCAATCAAGATCATTTTTGCTCAATTGGGCAAGGATGATCTCGGCGAGCAACGCTTTCCCGGATTGTGTGATCGCTCGTACGCACCGCATGCTCCAGTTGGTCACGCAACTCATCGGGGATCGTTCCTGCTCCGAGTGCGCAAGCGGTGAGGAGAGCTCGGCACTCCTGTGCCTCTCGATCAGCAGCGAGGGCGGCACACAGGGGGTGCGTCAGGATCTCTCGGGCGGCATAACCGTCGGAGGCTTTGATCGCCCTGCGGTGCAACGCCTCGACCACGAGGCGTGCTTCAGCCCCTTCGGGCGAAGCGAACATGTCCAGCGCGGCGAGCCCGAGCCGCGTGTTGAACACGGTCAGGTCGTCCCCGTCTAGACCTCTGAGGCACATGGTCACCAGGTTCTGCAGGGTGCGCTGCCAGGGCAGTCCCGCCGTCCGATGGCACACGATGCTCAGGCAGTCGGTCACGGCGTTTTCCCAAGGTTCACCAGGCTTCGTGTCGGCCAGGAGGCTGTCAGCGCTGAGGGTGTCTCCGGTGGTGAGTGCGGCTAGTACGGCGACCTGGCGGCCGTCGAGCATGCGCTGTCCAACGCCGTGGTGTGCTTCGACGTGGGCGAGTGCTTCAGTCCAGCGGCCGGCGGCGGTCAGTGCGCGTGTTCCATCGGCGAGGAGGACTCGCCATAGCCAGGCGCGGACCTCTTGGCGATCGTCAGCTGTTGAGGTGAGGCCGGATGGTACGGCGATGTCCTCGAACAAGGTGGTGGGGGCGTTGGTGCTGACCGCGTCGAACAGCTGGAGGAGCGTACGGCGGCCGTCGTCGTATTGCCCGGCGCGGATGGCGAGACGGGCGAGGTTGATGACGGGTTCGAGGGCTCGGATCGCGGTCCTGCCGGGCAAGGGGACGGCGGCCAGGTAGGCGGCAGCGTGCTGGTG
The DNA here is from genome assembly GCF_045039535.1 of Streptomyces sp. NBC_01092. Lineage (NCBI taxonomy): Bacteria > Bacillati > Actinomycetota > Actinomycetes > Kitasatosporales > Streptomycetaceae > Streptomyces > Streptomyces sp. NBC_01092. Next base: position 8,739,361 of record NZ_CP108659.1, read on the forward strand.
GCACAGTGTGCGGGCAACGTCCGGGATACCGGTGTCGGAGGCGATCAATGCGGCCTGGTTGTAGACCGTGGAGGCCATGCTCGGGTCGCCCGACTTTGCTGCGCTGTCGGCGAGTTCGGCGAGCGCGCCTACACGCTGGGGCAGCGGGAGACAGGCCGGTCGGGGCCGGGCGACGAGCGGGAAGCGCCGGGCCAGAGTGTCAGGGAGTTCCCTCACGGTCTGCGGTGCTCCTTTCCGCGGTGGGGTCCGGGCCAAAGATGACGGTTCTCGCGGCGTCGGCGAGGGTGGCCTGGGTGGAGTAGGGCAGACCGATGCGGTTCCAGGCGAACAGCACGTGGTGAGCGAGGACGTCGCGCAGGCCGCGGTGGAGCAGCCCCAGCTGCATGAGATGGGCCAGATCCCTCCCGGTGTCGGCGTAGGCGCGGGCCCATTCCGCAAGGTGGGCCAGTGGCCCGCCGGTACGCATCAGCTCTTCCCCGTCCACGGAGATCAACCGCTGTACGGCGGCCTGTAGTTGCTCTCCGCTCGCTGATGGGGTGTCTAGGGGCAGTGCACGGTGGGCGCCGACGCGTGCCCAGACGTCGCCCTGTTCGTACCAGTCGAGCCCGGCGGAGCGCATCAGGAGGCTGCACAGCATCAGGGACATCTCGCGTCGCTGCCGGCCACTCTCCCTCTGAAGGTGTTCGAGCAGACTGCGGCTGTCGTGGTGGAAGAGACGGTGTGCGCTGGCCATGGCTTCGGGGCCGCCGAAGGCATGCACCTCGGGCTCGTAGACGATCTCCGTCCACGCGGTGATGGCACCCTCGGCAACCAGGTCGTCGAGGCCCTGGCCGATACGGTCTGCTCCTCCGCTGGCGGGCAGGTAGCGCACACGCCAGCACGGGCTTTTGCGGATGATGAACCATCCGGCGAGGAGGCCATCTTCCTCGGCGGTACGCAGAACGGGGGCGAGTCGGGACACGGCGACGGTCTCGGCGCTGTCCCAGTCCGAGAACACGACATTGGCCTGGCACCAGGCAGGCAAGATCATCGGAGGGTCTCCGCGGTGTATGCAGCTGCCAGGTGCGGTGTCAACGTTCGTTCGAGGCGTACCAGGTAGAAGCGCAGGATCAGGAGCGAGTGGTCGGTGGCTTCGCGGGTGTCGTCGTTGTCGATGACTTCGACGCTGTGCAGCGCGGAGGCGAGGCCGCCTGCCCCGTAGGGGCGGTCAATGCGCTGGGGACCGCCCTGGTCCGGTTTTTGCTGTCCGGCGGTGGCGTTGAGCGCCTCGGGCTGGCCGAGGTGGTCGGCGGCATATCGGGCAAGGTCGAGGTAGCCGGCGTCGGTCATGGAGGCGTCGGGACGGGTGTCACTGCGGCGGTGTCCGTCGGCGTCGAGGTAGGTCCGGTGGACCATGTGCGCGCGATCGGTCACCGTGTCCCAGTCGGGCAGGACGAGGCGCTCGGGATTGCGCGGGTAGCTGTTGGTGTCGCCTGCGGCGAGGGTCACCATGCCCGGCTGCGCGTGCATGGCCAGCCAACCGGCTTCCGCCAGACGCTGGTTGGCGTCGAAGCAGCACATGTGGAAGGAGATGAGGTTGAGCGGCACCGGACAGTTGCCGAGCCGCGCGACCACGTGGCAGGGGTGCAGCCACCACGGCTTGGCGCGGGGGCGTGCTTCGGCGACGTCGAACAGGGAGGACCGGAGGTAGACGGCGGTCGCGATGTCAGCGTCCGCGTACGGGTTGGGCGCGGAGAGGAACCCTCGCAGCCCGAGCCGCTTCTCCGTGGCGTGCAGGCGCTCACTGCCCCGATCGCGGCTGAACTTGGCCTCCTGCTGGAGGACGACGTCCGGCTCAACCCCCGCGAGGACGTCGAGTGCAAGATCCCGGTGTTCGCCGTTGCGGCCACCGTCGGCCTCGATGTTCCACACGGCGACGGTCACGAGGTCAGTCACTTCAGACCTTTCGGTATCAGTACGGATGGGCGCGGCATCACGCCAGAGCGAGGAAGGTGTCCCAGTGCGGAGCGGGCGCACGGCCCGTGCCCACGGTGTGCAGAGCGAGTGCTGCTCCGGCCGTTCCGTCAAGAAGTTCCGGGTTGGAGGCGCTCTGGTCGAGCGCGGTGATCAGGCGGTTGGTCAGGATCGGCAGCTCCGCGGTGATCTCGGGGCTGTCCGTCTCGGTGGCCATCCGCCAGGCCGCCTGAAGGAGTCCGGCCATGCCGTGGCACAGCCCGGTCTCGGGGAGCGTGTCCAGGTAGAGGGGGTCTTGCAGGGCGGAGAGGAGGGCGTTCTCGGCCATCGCGACGCGTGCCCGGTCTCTGAGGGCGAGTCCGGCCAGCTGCTGGGCACGGGCGGTGCCGCTGACGCCGTAGCACCAGGATGGCCGGGGCCGAAGGGAGCAGTGGATCTCGTGGTCGGTCACCTGCTGGATCGAGAGGTGTCCCGGCCACCAGGGCGTAGTCTCGCTGCCTTGCCGCCAGTGGTCGGTCCAGGCGCAGATCCTCGCGATCGCGTCGGCCATCCCGGGCACGGTCAGCCCGCCGAGCAGGGCTTGAGACAGGACGGCGAGGGTGGAGCCGATGCCGTGGGCGAGCCCGAAGTTGCCGTGCCCGCCAGGGTAGTCCGGGTGAAGGACGCCGCTGGGGGCGACGTCCGTCCACCACGGCGGCAGCCCGGCTGGGTCCGATAGCGGCTCGGTCAGGCGTACCAGGTAGGTGATGACGTCCGAGGTGATCTCGTGGTGCGGGTGGCGGCTGAGGTGGTAGGCGCCCAGTCCAGACAGACCGCGGATCAGGTCGAACTCTTCCATGAGGGGGCGCTCGGCACGGGCGATGCGCTGGTGGGCAGCGGCCAGCCGGCTTCGGGTGAGGGAGAGGGTTGCGGTGTCCAGACGGTCAAGGACCGGCAGGTACCGGCTCGATGCGCTGGCCGCCCGGTGCATCACGTACGCGAGGGCGGGAGCGCCGAAGTACAGGTTCGCGTTGGCCGCGGCGCTGACTTCGCCGTGCACGGCCGCCCTCAGCCAGGCGTGCGCGGTGGACCAATCCCCGTGCCCGGCCCGGGCGCGCTCGATATGAAGCAGGGCGATGCCTGAGGCTCCTCCGGCAAGTGACTGGGGCCAGGACCGGCCGCCCTCTGGGCGTCCGCCGGGCCACGCTGTGCCCGGGTCGGCCAGCGCGTCGGCCAACCGGTCAGCCGTCGTCAGTGCAGTGGGGGCGGGTGCGGTGGTGATCACGATGTACTCCTTGCGCGTGCCGTCCAGCTGAGGGCAGCGGCTCTGGCCAGGTGGAGGTGGGCGCGTTCCTCGGGCAGTCCCGGCCCGCGCATCCGCACGTGGTGGAGGTGCAGCAGGTCCGGCAGCAGCTCATGGGGGTGGGTGGCCGCGTCCGTGAGCGCGCGGCGGTAGTCGGCCAGTGCTTCGCGGCGGGCGGTCCAGGCTGCGGTGACGTTCTCGCTCAGGCTGGCCGGGGGCGCGTTCACCAGGTCGACGGCTTGGCGGTAGACGGTGCGGGGCGGTGCGGCCGGGTCGGTGCGCGTGTGTTCGATCAACCACTGCATCGCCGTTGTGCTGTCGCCGAGCACCGCCGTGGCGATGTCCACCATGCTCGCGGCGGTTATCGCGCGAACGTCGGGAGCGTCCGTTCCTGCCGGGGTGGCGAGTTGAGCCAGGGCGGCGGCGGAGTCGGCGGCGAAGTATCGTTCGGCCGCGTCGATGGCGGTGGGGCCACCGAATCGGGCGGTTTCCGGGTGGTAGGTCTCCACACTGGCGTGGGTGATCAGGCTGTGCTGCCGCAGGCGTCGGGTCCACTCGCCGATCGACTCGAAGGCGGCTCCCAGGGTGCCGGGCCGGCAGGTCAGGCGCACCCGTAGGTGGTCGTCCGGATCTCGGTAGCGGACAAACCACCATTGGAGAGCCCCGAGGTCGTCGCCCAGGAACGACGGCAGGTGCCGGGTCAGGAGGGCGTCCTGACGGTCCCGGTGGCCGTGGAGGTGGAGCGAGATGCGGTCCTCGCATCCGGGCAGATGACCGTGCTCCCGGCTGACGGCGCGACCTGGCCCGCGGACGGGGACGACGTTCTGCTCGGTACTCAGGGGAATGACGACTTCGTGGGCACGGCCACCGGTCCAGCCCAGATCCTGCGGGCGTGGTGCCGGGTGCAGCGTTACGGTGCCGTCGCGGTCCAGGTGGACGCGGAGCAGGGCTCGGTGGGATGGCTCCGTCAGGTCCAGGGCCATGCACTGGTCGGCCTCGCTCAGGTACACCCGGTCGGGCAGCTGTACGCCGTGGCGCCACTGGGTGAGGGCGTCGTCCCATTGCGGCCACGGCGCCGGCGCGGCAGGCAGGTCGTCGCGGGTCAGGAGCCAGCGGGCCGGGGAAAGGATGGTTCGGCCGTAGCGCAACGCGGGCAGGAACGGCAGGTTGGAGGCTGCGGTGCCCCATCTGAACCCGGTGCAGGGGACGGCCAGTGCGGAGGGTGCCTCGGCCAGGAACCGGCACAGCGGGTGCGAGTGGTGGCCCAGGTCCACGGCGTTGAGCAGCAGGGTGTGGACCGGGCGGCGGCGGGACAGGGAGATCAGGTGCAGCCGTTCGGCATCGGCAGTGACCGCGAGGTCCGTCACGGGCAACAGCTGGGCGTCCGGCCCGCGGTAGTCGCCGAGCGAGATCACCAGCTCGGTCGCCTGCGGGGCGCGGGCGACGTTCTCCGCGGATACGGACAGCGGGGTGGAGATGATCTGCGCGCGCAGGGCGTCTTCGTGTACTGCGGGCAGGGCGTCGTAAGCCTCGGTCATGCGGCGGCGGTCTTCGTCGTCGAGCAGATGCAGAAAGCGTCCGGTGGTCGCTCCGGCCGAGCGCGCCACCCCGACCACGTGCAGAGTGAACTCGCCCTGGTCGAGAGCGGTGACGCTATCGGCGTCGATACGGACGGTCAGCTCGGTGCTCGGCTGGACGGGATGGCCCGGATCTACGGTGGCCAGGGCCTCGATCGCCGCATCGTCCAGCTGGATTTCGAGGCGGCGCTGCATGCCGGCGGTGTGCGCGAGTTTGATGAGGCTCCTGTCACGGTCGGGCAGCGGGGAAGCCGCCGGAGAGGAGGCGGCACCGAGGAATCCGGACGGGTAGCCGAGCATGTCGATCGCGTCCAGGACGGGGACGGCCGCCCCTGGCCCATAGCGGTCCAGGAAGCGGCTGTGCCACTCGGCCCAGCCAGTCAGTGACGTTCGTGGCGCGAGGCGGATGAGTGCCTTCGCTGCCGCTGCCGCCTCCTGTACGACTGCCGTGGACATGGTCAGGTCCCAGTCCACCCGCAAATCGAGCGCGGACCTGGGGGCGGACCGGATCTTGGATGCCTCAGCGGAGGGGAGGTGCTGTGCCTGTTCAAGGAGGGGGGTGAGCGGGTCGGTGACGGTCATTGCCGGCCGGAGGCTGGTGAGCAGGGCCCGTTGCCTGACCAGGTCTGCGATGAGGCTGTCGATCACGGAGGGCGGCGCGCTCGGGAAGCTGGTGGACAACTTCGCGGCGAGGTCGCTCCACAGGACCGGCGTCCGTGCCCCGTCCAGAGCTTCGCGGACCGGTGCGGTCACGCGTATTCGCACGTGCTCGGGGCCTTTGTCGGGCGTTCCGCTCGGGCGGTGCTCGATCATCATGTGCCCGTTGCGTTCGACGAGGAGGCTGGAGGCGAGCAGCATCAGGCGGGGCCGCAATGCCGGGTGCTGCTCGAAACGGTCGATGAGGGCCGTACTGTGCGCGGCGTCTGATCTGGCGACGGCACGGTGGGCGGTGCCGACGCGGAGCGCGGGTACCGCGCCTATTCGTACGGCCGCGACACCGGCGAACAGGCCGAAGGGAGTTGCCCGGGTGTGAGCACGCAGGAGATAGCGCAGCATGGCGATCACTGTGCGCCGCACGGCAGGTGCCGGTAGCGGTCGGTCGGCACAGATCTGTTCCACCCGGCTCGCGAGGTCGGGGCTGGCTGCTTTGACGGCCGCCGCGAACTCCGTGTCGTTCCAGGTCTGTTGTAGCCACGACCGCCAGGACGCCGGGTCCTCGGACGCGCCGGTGAGATCCGGCCATACCGTCTGGTGGTTGGCATGCCATGCCGCCGCCCGGACCAGTGCCGCATCAATGAGGCGATACATGAGCCCCTCCTGTAGCTGCGTGGGGCCCGGCCGCGCCCATGGAGCGGGCACGGCCGGGCACAGCGTTGGACACGGTTGGTGCTACGCCGGGCAGCTCGTGCACGCGGTCGCGCACGTGGAGTTGCAGCCGTCATCCGTCATGCGGATGAGCTGGTCCGCGGAGGGCCCGCCCTCAACGATGGTGATGTCAAGCTCGAACTCGGTGAGATCCGCCGGTTCGGCGGACGGCGTCGCGGGCTTAACCGGCCGCTCCATTTGAACTGTCATGCATGCCTCCTTGAAGCAGTGGATGGAAGGTGCAAGGTCCCGGAGCCCTCGTGGGCCCCGGAGTCTTAGGCCCAGGACGCGGTGACGATCCCGTGGCGGCGCAGAACGGCGGCCTGGGGCAGGGGGGACGGGGCGGGGGCCGGCAGGTACCGGAAGGTGGCAGCTCCCCGGCGACGGTGGTGTTGGGCCCAGCGGCGCAGCAGCTCCGCGTACTGGTGGGCGAGGTTTTCGGCCTGCGGGCCGTGGGCGATGACGCCGCTCTCGAAGCCGCCGGTGTCCTCGTTATCGCGGCGGGTGCGGTAGGCGATGCTGTCCTCGCTGACCAGGGCAGGCACGCCGAACTGGACCGCCGGTGTCACCAGCCCTTGCTCGATGACGTCCTTGGCCGCGTGCAGCCGCACCGCACGCGGCAGGTTGAGCGTGAGGTACAGGTCCAGCTCGTCGGGCAGGTCCCATGCCGCCCCCGACCAGTTCACCAGCCCGGGGGTGTCCAGGGCATGGTTCAGCGCCTGCGCGTTGAGCGGCACCGTTACGTCGTCGGTCTGCACGACGACGCCCTCTCGCAGCATCACCTTGCGTTCCTCGGCGGCGCCTTCGCCCTGCATGGGCACGAAGTGAGCCAGGCGGTAGGAGTGGCTGAGCAGGCCGGCACCGTCGCGGTCGAAGGCGATCGAGCGGGTCGTGCCGCACACTGTCAGCGGGACGACGAGCCGGCCTTTCTCGGTGAGCCCGTCGATCCAAGACGGGGGGATGTCCCACGCCGCGGCGGTGACGATGATCCGGTCATACGGTGCCCCTTCGGGGACACCGGCCTCGCCATCGGCGAGGACCGTCTTCACCTGCCGGTATCCGGCCTCGTCCAAGCAGAGGCGGGCGCGGTCGACGATGTCGCGGTCGATGTCGACCGTGGTGACCTCACCGTCGCTGCCCACGAGTTCCTGGAGGTAGGCGGCGTTGACGCCGCCCGAGCCGATCTCCAGGACCTTCATCCCGGGCGCGATGTCGGCCTGCTCCAGCATCACACCCTGAAGGTGGGCGGCGGACATGACGCTGACGTTCAGGCCGCTCTCGTCCTTCTTGACCGGCACAATCCGGTGGAGATCGTAAACGACCTCCAGGGACGCCTCCGGTGCGAACTGGTGCCGGGGCACTGCGGCGAAGGCAGCGGCGACACGGTTGGACGTGATCGCGTCCTGGTCATGGAGTGCGCGGACCATGTCCGCACGCAGCGTGTCGGGATCGCGAACAGGCGAGTCATCCATTGCAGTCATCCGATTCCCTACTTCTGTTGGTGGTGGTCTTGCGGTGGCCCAGCTCGTGCTTGTAGTCGGCGAGGGCGCCAACCACGGCTCCGTACCTGGAGAACGGATTCGCGCCGCCGGGTGGTGTGGCTGTCGGAGTTCGGGCTGAGTGCGGCCGGGGCTCGGGGGCTGGGCCGCCCCAGTCCTAGGCGGCGGCGGGCTCTGTGTCGTCGGCCGCTGCGGTGTACTCGTCGTCGAGGATCGAGTTGAACGTGTGGTCGATGCGGTCCATCGCTTCCTCCTCGCGGAAGGTGCCGGATCGGGCCCAGTACGCCCGGTAGGGGGCGCGCTCCATCAGGGCGCGGGCCTGCACCCGCAGCGCCGCTCTGTCGGGCAGGCCGACGCGGTGCTTCGCGGAGAGGAAGCTGACCAGCCGGTTGCAGTGCATCAGCTGGACGTTCTCTTCGTCGGACAGGCCGTCGGTTGCCCAGATCGCCTGGTGCTCGGGGTCCGCTGCGGTGTCGGCGATCAGCCTCTGATGCATCTCTGCCGCCTGCAGGGGGAGTCGCTGCCGGTGCCGGCGTTCGGCGAGCCAGAGCCCGGCGGCCCCCACGGTGGAGGCGACGAGGACGGCGTGTGAGGTCTTCATCAGGTGCCTTTCGTGGCGGCGTGCTGCGGGTTCCGGCACGCGGCACGCTCCTGTTCTTGACGCACTTCTTCGGTGGCTTCGACCAGGCGATGGATGAGATGGGCGAGGTTCTGTGCGCGGTGCGCCACCAGCTTTTGGCTGGCGTGCGGGGGCGACAGGTACAGCCGTCCGGCGGCTTGGCCGAGCGTGGCTTGCGCACCGGTTCCCGCCTCCGAGTCGGCGGGGATATTCAGGCACCCGGCGCGCAGGTCCTCGGCGACGGCCCGGCCGAACTCGGTCAACGTCTCGACCATGCCCAGCGCGACAATGACGGACGGGAGGCGGGGGCCCTTGAGGTCCCAGGCGAGCGCCGTCTCCACGAGCGGCAGGATCTCGGCCTTGCCGGGGACGGTGGGTGTCACCGCAGCCATGCGATCACCTGGTCTTCGGTCAGGATCTGGTACTGCCACGCGCGGGTGATGGCGTGGGCTCGGTTTCGGGCCTTGAGGTTCTGCAGCAGTTCGCGGCCGTCCCGGCGGACGATGCCGACCGGCCGTTTCAGCTCGGTGGCCATCTGTGCAGCTGCCATTTCTCGTGCGATGAGCGGGATGATGTCCCGCTGTTCACAGGGGATGTCCAGGGCCTCGGGGTCCAGCATGTCCGGCCGGGGGATGGCCTGGGTGGCGTAGCCGGCGGCGAGTGCGGCGGCGTTCTCGCTCACGCCGTACAGCTTGCGCTTGGCGAGTTTGAGGTAGCCCGCTGCCGTGCTCTCGCGGATCTTGAGGTTCAGCGCGACCGCGGCGAGCGTGCTTCCGTCGGCCAGTCCTTCGAGGACCTGCCGTTCTCTGGGGGCGAGGTCGAACCTGGCTACGGTCGTGGTGGTCACTGCTCAACTCCTCGGCGTGCGTGGGTGATCTGCTGGCACAAATCGGCGACGGGGGGAAGTGCGGGCCGTTGTGCAGCGGGACGGGCGATGGGGTCATGGGCAGGTGATGACGGCGGCGTAGGCGCGATCCAGGGGAGGGGGCAGGTCCCTGCCGCCGGGCGGGGAGTTAGGGGTTGCTCGGCGACAGGGAGTGGAACCCGTGCGCGGCAGTGGATGGCAACGGGGCTGCCGAGCAGGGGAGTCAGCAGAGGGCTGTGGTCAGGGGACGCTGGCCTGTTCGAGTAGCCGGGTCAGTAGATCGGCCTGGGCGGGGTCGAGATAGAGCTCCACTCTGTCTGGTTCGTGCCGGCATCCCCGGGCCCCTTCTGCCTGGACGAGGGAGCCTGTGACGCCGGTGAGCAGCCAGGCGAGCCGGTCGGTGATGTGGCGGATGCCGTCGGCATGGGAGAGGTCGAGTTCGGCGGCGATGCCCGGGGCGCCGAGCAGTTCGGCGAACGCGGGGACGGTGCCCGCGCTTTCGGAGTCGTGGAGCAGGAGGCTCAGCGCGCCAGGTCCCGTCACCCGGACCTCGTAGGGCAGGGGGTGGGTAGCGAGTGCGCCGTCCAGGGCTGCTGCGGCGGCATGCGTGACGATGCGTGCGTCGAGGGTCAGCTCGGTCAGCCGGTGAACGGCCTCGGGGGTGGCAAGCCTGATCACGAGGTCCATGCAACTGTCGAACCGTGCGCTGGCTTCGATGCCGTTTTCGGTGAGCCAGGCGTTGGCCTGGTCAGGGTCACGGTCGAAGGGCATCCTGCCGGCCGTGAGCAGGGTCAGGTCCAGGGCGCCGCCAGGCGCTACCTCGACCCGGGCGGCGAGCCGGGCGGCCACGAAAGCGTCGTCCAGGTGCTGCTTCAGCTCGGCTGCCGATGGGGTGCCGGTGTCGGACGGTGGGCAGTCCAGTGGTGGGGTGTCGGACATCAGAGCATCAGCTCCCCGTCAGCTTCGGGCGTCAGTGGCTGGTGGGCAGGGGCGAGAGAGTGGCTGTCTCACGGGTGATGGGTGTCCACCGGGTAGGCGAAGTCGGTGACCTGGCCGAAGAGGGCCCGGCCAGGGCGTGTGATGGTGTGGGCGTCAACTACGGGCAGCTGTTGCACGGTCAGCAGTGCTCCGTCGAGCAGGGCCTGGCGGTGAGCGCGATCGAGCACGACCCTGAGGACTATGGGTTCTTCTCCGTAGATGACACTGATGTGCTGGGGGCAGCACTCGGTGTGTCTCGGGGTGGGACGGGGCGGCGCTGGCGCTGCGGGGACGTCGGCGACTATTCGGTACGTGCGTGGGCGGCCCGCGTCATAGGCGATCAGCCCCATCGCTTGCAGTCGGTCGAGCTGGTGGGTCACGGATGACGTACTTGCCAGCCCGGGAGCCTCACCGATTTCGCGCAGGGAAGGCGCGTACCCCCGCTCTCTGGATACGTCGCCGATGAACTGGAGGATCTGCCGCTGCTGCTCTGTGAGTTCGTGTGATGCCATGGTGAGCGGACTGGCGGTGTTCTCAACTGCCTGGAGCGGACTACCGTCCGCTACCAGCAGATCGTCATTCGTCATGGATTACCTGAACAGGTCATTTGGTGGACGAAGCAGGGGACGTGAGTGGCCGGCCCGGCGCGCAGGGTCATGCGGGGGCCGGGTCTGGTGTGGGCTGGATCCAGGCGGCCTCGGCCGCGAAGTGCTCGGACCATTGGCGGGGCATGGTTCCCAGGGCGGTCTTGGCGAGGTGGATGCGCTGGAACTCGCCGGTGCCGGCGGGCGGACCGCCGTGCCAGACGTCGCGGAAGAACCGCTGGAGTTCGTAGTCGGCGTCTAGGCCGTGCGCGCCGTGCAGCTCCATGGCGTCTCGTGCGGACTCGGCGGCGAGCTGGTGGCCGGCGTGCTTGGCGCCGATGAGCTGGCTGTCGCAGGCCACACCGTTGTCGAGGAGGTGTACGGCGCTGTAGGCGGTGGTCATGGCGGTCTGGAGGCGGCCTTGCATCTCGCCGAGGCGGTCTTGGACGACGGGGTGCTCGGCCAGGTAGCCGCCGTAGCGGGGCCGGTCGTTCAGGAAGCGTGCGGTGGTGTCGACGAGTGCTTCGTGGATGCCGAGGCTGACGGCGGTCAAGTTGGGGCGGCCGTAGAGGATGCTGGCGCTCTGCGCCACGTACAGGCCCTGGCCGACCTCGCCGAGGACGTTGGCCGCGGGTATGCGCACCTGGTCCAGGATGAGCCGCCCGGCCGAGAAGCCGTGCAGTCCGAGGCGCGCTCCGTGCGTACCGTGGCTCAGTCCTTCGCGTTGGTTCTCGACCAGGAAAGCCGTCAGCGCCGCAGAGGCCGTGACGCCGGGCGGGGCGGTGCGCGCGACGACGACGTGGAGCCCGGAGAGGTGGCTGTTGCCGATGTGGATCTTCTCGCCGGTGATGACCCACTCGTTCCCGACGAGCTTAGCGGCGGTCTGGCAGCCGCCGATGTGGCCGCCCGTATCCGGTTCGGTGACTGCGATGGACGCCAGCATCGTCCCGGCGGCCACCTTCGGCAGCCACCGTTGCTTCTGCTCGATCGTGCCCCAGTGGCGGATGGCGCCGACGGGGATCAGGGTGGCCTGGAGGATCGCCGCGGCGGTGGCGGAGACCACCCCGATGCGGTGGATCAGCACCGTCTTGGCGACATGGCCCGCCGCCATCCCCCCGTACTCCTCGGGAATCGTCACCCCGAACCAGCCCCGCTCGCGCATGAGCCGGGGCAGCTCCCGCTCCAGCTTGTGCGGGGCGGCCTCCATCCGCTTCACGCGGGGAGCGACGTGCTCGGAGGCGAACTCTTCGGCTTCAGCCCACAGTTGCTCGTGAGCGGGGTTGAGGTACGGGCGGAGTGCCAGGGGTGGGGTGCCGGTGGTGGGCATGGTCGTCTACCTCTCCCTGTGTGGGGTCGCAAAGCGGGGTGCGGCCGGGTCCGCGTGTGTGTGGGGAGGGGTTGGGCGTCAGGGACCAGGGGTTTTGATCTTGAGTACGTCCGCGGTGGTCTGGGCGGCGTCTTTGACGATGGCCTGGAGCCGGTCCGCGTCGTTCAGGGTGCGCGGCTCGGGGTCGATGATGCAGAACGTGAGCAGGACGAGGCCGGTGGCGTCGTCGATGACGGGGCTGCCGAAGTAGCTCTGGATGTTGATGGCGTCGGCGACGTGGTTGCTCTGGAACCGCGGGGAGGCGGCCACGTCGGGCAGGGGGAGACCCCGCTTGCGTTGCACGACCTCGGGGCAGTAGCCGTGGCCGCGGCTCATGGTGCGGCCGACGATCGGGTAGCCGGCGTCGGGCGGCGGCTGGTAGAGGCCGAGGAAGGTCTGCTCTTCGCCGAACGCGTTCGCCATGGCGTAGATGAACCCGCTGCGCTGGGCCATGTCGGTGGCGATGTCGTCGAGTACCTCGTGGCCTTCAAGGCTGATGCCCAGTTCGCTGAACCTGTTCAGGCGCTGCTGCATCTCGGCGAGTTCGGTGGCCGGGTCATCGGTGAACGCCTCGATCTGGGCCGTGCGGGGGGCGGGGATGGGCACGGTGGGGGCCGGGTGGCGCGGGGAGTAGGTCATCAGGCGTCCAGGAGGGTGGAGTGGGTGGATGTGATGCGCGTGATGTGCCGGACCAGGGTGATCAGGACCCCGGCCACGGAATCGGCGTTGCGGGCGTCGCAGAACATCAGCGGCACCTGCTCGTCCACGTCGAATGCCTCGCGGACCTCGGGCAGGGTCCGGGTTTCGGTTCGGGGGAACCGGTTGACGGCGATGACGAAGGGCAGGCCGAGCTGTTCGAAGAAGTCGGCCGCGGGGAAGCTCGACTCCAGCCGACGGGTGTCGGCCAGCACCACGGCGCCGAGCGCCCCTTCGCACAGGTCGTGCCAGAAGCTCCAGAAGCGGGGCTGTCCCGGCGTGCCGAAGAGATACAGCTCCACGGGGTCGGGGACATCCCAGCCGACGCGGCCGAAGTCGAAAGCGACCGTCGTGGTCGTCTTGCCCTCGACGCCCTGAAGACTGTCGGTCGCGGTGCTCTGTGTGGTGAGGACTTCCTCCGTGCGCAGCGGTGTGATGTCGCTGACGGAGCCGATCGCGGTGGTCTTGCCGACGCCGAAGCCTCCCGCGATGACCAGCTTGGCGATGGCGCGGTTGGCGGGGGACGGGGACTGGGTCATGGGAGTCACCCGGCCTTCGCGGTCGCGTTGGGGTGCCGGCGCATGAGCCCGGCGCTGATTGCCTGGAGCAGTTGCAGGTCGCTGCCTGCGCTGCGCCGGTCCGGGATGGGCAAGGCCAGAGCCTGCGCGTCGATCAGGTCGGAGACGAGCACGCTCACCGCGGTCACGGGAAGTGCGAGGGTGCCGGCCAGCTCGGCGAGCGGACGATGCCGCTGAGTACAAAGCTCGATGATTCTGCAGCTCTCCTCGGACAGCCCAGGGCGCGGCGAGCGGCGTCCAGGCCCCAGGACGGTGTGGAGACTGAGGTTGTGACGTGCGCGGGTGCGGCCGTCGGTCACCGCGTACAGCCGGACGATGGTGGCCGTGTCGTCCAGGGCCTGGCCCTCTAACGAGTCCTGGCCTGTCGGGGCGTTCATGCGTTGCCCTGGCCGTCGTGGGCCCGGACCGGGGTCGTCATGAACGGGGCGAACCGCTGCACCAGACGCCCGACGGCGAAGGCGACGGCACCGACGTTCGCGTCCGTGCGGGTCAGCACCGTCAGCACCGTTGCAACGCTCTTCCCGGCCGCGGTGAACGCGCTGCCCACCCCGGCCTCGGTGAGGAGGAACAGGGTGTCGTCGCGTTCGATGAGGATCTGCTGTACCGGCCGCTTGTCGCCCGTGGGGCCCGTGACGCCCTTGGCCAGGGCCGCCAGGCCGGAGGCCGCTGCGGCCAGTTCGTCGGTCCAGTCCTCGTCGGCGTTGGTGGAGTTCATGTGCGAGGGGACGACCTGCTTCATGCCGTCGCGGGAGGCCAGCAGGGCGTGCGTGACACCGGGGGTGTCCTCTACGAACTCGTCGATCAGGCGCGTCATCTCCTCCTTGACCTCATCGGGGGAGATCACGGGGGCGGCGGCGTTCACATCGTGGGTCATGGCGGGTCGCTTCCTGCGGGTAGTGGGGGTCAGGTCTGGGGGGAGGCGGGCGTGTCGTGGGCCGGATCCGTGTTGATCCCGGCGCGCAGGCCCGTACGCCAGTCGGCCAGGGCCTGGGGGTTCGCGGCCGGAGCCGGTGCCGCAGGCTCGTTGGCCGCCTGGTCAGGCATCGGCCTGGCCACTCGCCGGCGCCGGGGCAGAGGGGATGCGCTGCCGCTGTCAGCCTGCTCCGCGGGGCGTGCGGTGCTGGGCGTCGGGCGCGCGGGCTGCTGGGCGGCTCCCACAAACGCCAGCTGCGGGGCGGCGGGGGCGACTGTGACGGTGCCGATCGTGGGGGTCGTCGGAACGAGGTACTGATTGGGGACGACGACGTTGGCGGTCGTCCCGCCCATCGGGTTCATCGCCAGCCAGACCTTCAGGCCGTACTTGGCGGAGATCTTCGCGGTGGTGATCAGGCCGAGGTTCCCGGCGCGGACCTGGCCTGCGACATCGGCTTGAGCAGGGTTGGCGAGAAGGTGGTTGAGCATCGTCCGCTTGTCCGGGTTCATCAGCAGCGTTGCCCGGTCTTCCACCTCGATCAGCAGGCCGTGAGCCACCTTCTGTGCACTGACGGTGACCTTGGTTACCGGATCGGAGTGCTCCAAGCCGTTGTCGATGAGCTCGGCGAGCAAGTGCGCGATGTCGGGGTGCACATGCGCGGGCAGCGCGAACTTACTGCCGACGTCGCCGGGGACCGTCTGGACTCGCTTGTACTTGACCACCTCGGACTTCGCGCCGCGCAGCACCGTGGTGACTTGCACAGGCGCCCGCGTCTCGCGCAGGGACTGGCCGCCCAGGACGACAGAAACGCTCTCCACCATGCGACGCAGCCGCGTCGCGAGGTGGTCGATCTTGAAACTCCGGTCCAGGAGTTCAGCGTCCTCGGTCGCCATCTGTAGACGGGTCAAGTGATCCAACATCTCGTCGATCAGCACGTGTTGGCGCCGCGTGAGAGTCCGGTGCATCGCCACGAGTACCGCAGCCTGCGACTCATCGTGCGTCCGCAGCAGAGCGTTCGCTCCCTGCACCTGGAGGTTGCCGATCAGCTCGATAACCTTCTCATGCGGGTCGTCACCAGCCAGTTGAGGCTCTTGGGGGAGCGGGGGGCGGGCACCCTGGCAGAGCTGTTCCGCTGTCCAGATCATGGTCTGTTCGGCCGCACTCGCCGATTCCGCGATGCGCTCGAAGTCGGCAGCACGCTGTTGCTGAAGGGACATGGCCACAGCCCGTACTCGGGAGACGCCCACCAGACCTGTGATGACGAGGCCGCCGCCGAGAGCCAGTGCGAGCTGCGTGAGGCTGAACTCGTACAGCCACGCGGCACCGAGGACCACGCCCCACAGCACAACGATGGATACAAGTGATGCGGCCAGCACGCCGGACACCTCATCGAAGAGGTAACGGTCCACCCGAGGCCGGCGGTCTCGTCTGCGGCGGTGGGTGACCGGGCGAGTGGGGGACACGCGGTCAGACATAGGAGGGGATCTCCGATAGGTCGGTGAGTGGGGTAACGGGCAATTCGTGATGCGAGTCCGCTGTCTACGCCCTGATGAAGGTCAGGAGGATTCGCCGCAGGGAGGGCGAGGCGACACCAGGTCTCCGCACCGGAGTCAAAGCCTGCACGCTCACTGGCTGCCTCCCTCTGCCCGGGCCGCTCGCCCGTGGCGGACCAGCTCCTCCACCTCATCCACGAAACAGAGGTCCCTAGGAGACTCCATCGGGCGGCACCAGTACGCGTGCCCCTTCGGCTCAGTGAGCCGGATCGCCGGAACACCGAGGTAGTTGTCACGGCGCAGGCACTCCACGCCGGGGAAGTCCCGGTCATTCCATGGCCAGGAGGCGCTCCCGGGTACGAGGGCGTAGTACAGCTGTGTGCGGAGGTCCATGAACACCGCGCCGCCGTCAAACCAATGACGGAGGAAGACGTCCACCTTTTCCAACTCATCCGTCTTGGCCACAGCCCACACCATGTGAGCGGGGATCCGTACGGCGGCCAGGATGCCGCCGCAGGCCAGGAGCGCGATCCCTCCTTGGCCGTCCCATTGGCTACGCGCCAGGTCCTGGTCCTCGGCGGCGCCGAGGAGCCAGTGAGTAACGGCGAGCTGACGCTCTTGCAGGGTCGTGACCCCGGTTGCCTCAAGCCCGCCTCCGTCCGATTTAGTCGGCCCCAGCTCTCCGGACGTAAGCGCACTCGTCACGACGCCTCCCGCCCCTGCGGGCTCTCATTCGCATCGCTGTCGCTGATAAGGAAGTTGGCCCACACGTCCTTGCCGCCGTTGATGAGCGAGCATCCGAAGTCGTCAGCGGACGCCACAACGAGTTGCAGCCCTCGGCCGCGCTCGGCCTCAGGGCCAGCGTGGGCGAGCTGCGGTAGAGCGACATCGAAGTCCCGTACGCAGATATTCAGGGCTCCGGGCAATCGCGTGACCATTAGCCGCGCGCTCCGCGCCCCCGTACGCGCGTCCGGTTGCGTGTGCCGCAGAACGTTTGTCAGCAGCTCCGTGGCCGTCAGCGCGACACGGCCACTCAGGCGGGGCAGGCCCCACAGCTCCAAGTGGGCGCGGATGATGGCTCGGACGCTGGGCACGGCCTCGCTGATGACGTCGAGGTCTATCTCCAGCCGTCCCGGCTTGCTGCGCGTCATCGCACGCACGCCGGTTGCTGGCGCAGCGGGTACTTCCAAGAGGAGGTCGGCCATCTCAGATCCACTTCGGTCTGGCGGAATCCCCACCAATGAGGTTTGACTGCGGTGTGTACTGGTGGAACCGGTCGGCAACCATTCAGTCAGGCCGCGAGACCCGCGTGCAGATCCGGATGCGGAGACCTGAGATATCCGCATCACGACCCAGGGGACGCTGATGCCGCAGCCCGAGAAGGAGCTCAACCCTGACGCCTCACCACAGGAGTGGTTCGGCGCTGAACTGCGCTACTGGCGCAAGCGCCAACCCGGCCTGACCGCTGCCCAGTTGGGGCCGATGGTGCAGGTCAGCCCGGATATGATCTCCAAGATTGAGAAGGGCATTTACCGGTGCCAACGGGACCTCGCCGAGCGACTGGACGCCGTCCTCGAAACGGGCGGAGTCCTCACCCGCGCGTGGGGGATGGTGTGGGGTGATGCGGATAAAAAACGGGGTGATGCGGATAGTGCCGGCAAAGGGCCGGTGGAGGGCGCCATTCAGGTCCACCGAGGCCGCATGCTGGGCGGAGAGACCTCAGCCCCGCTACTTGGGAGCGTTCCGCCAGTGGACCGACGCGCCTTTCTGGCTTACACCAGCCTTGCCGCCATCGCCCCGATAGACCTCGCCGGCCTCGTAGCTCCGACTGCACCACCCGAGATCCCGAAGAGGATTCGGCCGAAGGAACTCGATCACCTCAGTCTCATCGCCGACGGCATCCACCGTTGGGACAACACGCAGGGCGGTGGGGGTCTGGTCGGCGACTTCGCGAGTCGCTCCCTGGCGTGGGCCGTACGGCTGCTGTCCGTCGACTGCCCGCAGCAGCTCCGCCCGGATCTCCTCAGCAGCATCGCGAGGTTGGGAATCGTCGTCGGCGCGACCCACTTCGACGCCTACTCCCACGACGAGGCCCGGGTCGCCTTCAAGGTCGCCTCCGAATGCGCGGAGGAGGCCGGCGACTGGTGGCTCCGTGCGAAGACGTTCTCTTTCCTCTCCCGTCAGGCGACTTGGCTCGGTGATCCGGACGAGGGCCTGACGTACGCGGAGAAGGGTCTTGTCCGCTCCGATCGGCTCACCCCGACGATCCGGGCCATGATGCACAGCGCCCGTGCCCGCGCCTTCGGCAAGATGCACGACGTACAGGGCACGATGGCCGCAGTCGGTGAGGCGGATGATGCCTTTGCCCACTCGAACCCGGCCGAAGACCCGACGTGGATGCGCTACTACGACGAGGCGCAGCACCACGGCGACACGGCACACGCACTGTGGGACCTGGCGATCCACGCTGAACAGGACCCGGGGCGGGCTGCGGACCGGTTCGCGACGGCGGTAGCCGGACACAGCGACGACTACGCCCGCTCTCGCGGGATCTCCGGTACGAAATTGGCGTCGCTCGTCATGGCGAAGGGTGACCCGATGCAGGCCATTGCCCTCGGCCATAGGGCCCTCACCGACGTCGGTCGTCTCACCTCGCAGAGGGCTGCCGAAGACCTGAAGGAACTTCGCCGATTCGCCGGACAGCACCGTACGCTGGAGGAGGCGGCGCACCTGCGCCAGCGCATCACGGCTACCTTGCAGGCATGACACTCTCGGCTGGTCCCGCCCGCACCGTACTGGAAGAAGCCTGCGCCACCGCTGGCTTCAACACGGCAGGCGCCGAGCCCGTTCGTATCGCCGAGAACGAGATATGGCGCCTCCCTGGCAAGGTGATCGTCCGCATCGCGCGCACCGGCCAGTGGAAGGCGGCCGTCCGCGAGATCCGCGTCGCCCGGTGGCTCGCCGACAACGACGTGCCGGCCGTCCGCGCTCTCCCAATCGAGCAGCCTGTAGAGGCCGCAGGCCGCCCGGTGACATTTTGGGTCGAGCTCCCGCCGCATGAGAACGGCACCGTCCGGGACGTCGTCAGGCTGCTGAAGATGCTCCATCCGTTGCCCGTGCCCGCCTTCCCGCTTGACCGGCTCGACCCGTTCGTACGGATCGCTGAGCGGATCGACGCGGCGACGTCCCTATCGGAGGATGACCGGGAGTGGCTGCGGCACCAGCATGCGGAACTCCGCGCTCGGTGGGAGCACAGGCCCGTGGGCTTGCGCGAATGCGTCGTGCATGGTGACGCGTGGGTCGGCAACGTCCCTCGCACCGCGGCCGGGCCGATCCTGATGGACTTCGAACGGGTCTCCGTCGGTCCGCCGGAGTGGGATCTCGTCTCCACCGCGGTCAAGATGACGACAACCGGCGCAGTTACTCGGGCCGAGTATGCCGAGTTCTGCACGGCGTACGGTACGGACGTCACGCAATGGGAGGGGTACGAACTACTTGCCGGAGCCCGAGAGTTGCGCATGGCCACCTACGCGGCCCAGCACGCCGCAGCCCGCCCCGAGTGGCGGGCCGAGGCTCAATACCGCCTCGACTGCCTGCGCGGCCGAGCAGAACCACGCCCCTGGCACTGGAAAGGGATCATGTAATGACCGCGCTCAGCCAGGCATAGGAGTCTCCAACAACTCGATCATGCTGGAGGCGGCTTGGAGGCCGTGCTGCTGCGTTGCTGTACGCCGCCTGTTGCTGCTTACCTGTTGTGGGGTGATGGTTTTGAGTGGCTGCGGTTAGTCGAGCCGCGGAGGTCCCCCACGCAGCGAGCATCGTGAATACCTGCTCCGCCCGGTCCAGGGTCAGCCGCATCGCGCCGTAAGGTTCCACCGCGTATCCGGTGCGGTGGCCGTGCAGATGTAGTTTTGCCACCGCTTGAACCGCGGCATCGATCTGTGGCACCTCGGTCGGCGGACGAGAGCGTGCAGCTCCTCCGCCCACTCCCAGCCGAGATCGCGGAGCACGGTTCGAGCTTCTTCCTTCTCCCAGCCGCTTCGCGCCACCAACCCATGTCGGTGGTCCGTCGAGAAGATCATGTCGGGGTTGGTCATCATTGCGCGTTCATCCCCGGCTCGACGGTGACAGCGGTTAGCCGCTCGTCAGGTGCTGCGAGAAGACAGATTGTCTTCCGCTCCGCGGGGCGCTCGGTAGTGGTGAGTTCCCCCGCCGGGGCGCCGGGCCTGGCAGTTGGGCCTCCGGTGAGCAGGTGGCTGGGGCCAGCTCGGCCCCGTCCTCCCAGGCGGTTACACCGGCTGCCCTTCTCGCAGGTACACGGCGGTCCCTGATGTGGCAGCTTCGTGAAGCGCCTGCAGGGTGCGGGCGGGTGCGGCGAGCATCATGTCCTGCAGTTCGTCGGCCTTGAAGAACGCATACTGATCATGCTCTGGGCTCAGGCGGATCTGGGCCTCGCCCGTCAGGGTGCCGCCGTGGAAGAAACAGTCGAGAACGGGACCAGTTCCACAGACATTGACGCGGTGGTCGACGCCGATCAGCCGGAGTTCGGTGCTGATCTCAACACCGGTCTCCTCGTGTGTCTCCCGCCAAGCAGCCGTCCGTGGGTCCTCGCCGTGGTCGAGCATCCCACCTGGCAGCCACCAGTGCCCCGCGTTTGGCTGGCCGGTCCCGTAGCGCAGCAGCAGTATCCGGTCCTGGCGGTCGAGGAGTACGACGCAGGCGGCGATGAGGGCCTGCGGTTGCGTCTTGATCCACTCCTCGCGGGGAATCCAGGTTACGCCCGCTTCGCTGTCGACACCGGACGCGGGTTCCTGCTCGGCAGGGTCGGTAACGGAGGGCAGTGGGGTGGTCTCCATCCGAGTGAGGTTAGGGCCCTGAGAGGTGGGCCGGGGGTAAACACGTCGGCTACGCCCCTTTCAGCCCAGGCGACTTGACGGCCCAGCCCGGCCCGCTCGCGCGAGGTGGTTGCCGTCCCGGCTACCGGCGTCCCCCTCCTGGACATGCGGGTCCCAGTCTTGGATCGGACGTCCCGGCCCGTCCGCTGTGTTCCGCGTCCGACTCCTCGACCGCACTCCGCCGCAACTCCAGCAGCTCTGGCACCGGCAGATTCAGCACACGGCCCAACGCTGCCACCGTCTCGGCAGACGGCAGCGGCTGTCCGGGGCTGAGCGCCTCCCACACCTTGGTACGCCCCACACGAGCCTTCTGAGCAAGCTGCGTCCGGTTCAGCCGGGCCACGGCCAGCCCATCGGCCAGCCTCTGGCGCAATTCGGTGAGTGCCGGGCTGTCGCCACTCTGCTTGTCGTGCACGTACTCGCTCCCAAGGCCCTTATGTGTTCGCCGGTGTTCATCTTCGTCCTGGCGAACCCCGGTGGACACCGTTTGCGCGACCTTCGACCACGTCAACACCCCACCATGTACAAGGAGTTTGTCGTGGCTGTCGCCGTCGCCCTTTTGACCATCGCACTTGTGATTGTCGTCGCGCTGCTGGCCGCGGCTGGCGCGGGCAAGCTCGCCCGCATGGACGGCGCCACCTACCCCGCCGCCCTGACCAGGGCTGCCACCGCCTTCGCCGCGGTCGTCACCCTCGCCGCAGCCGTGACGACGGCCCTCACCGCCCTCCTCGCCTGAATACAGGACGGTTTACGGCTGCTGGGTAGACTTCTTCCGGTCCCCGATCAAGGGCGACTTCGGCGTCGCTCACGCGATTCGCTGCACGCACCCCGGACCGACTACCACGGCCCTCGTAACGCAGGCGGCTCCTCCCTTGTGAAGCCCGTCCGCAGGTCAGTACGGGTCTCCCTGGGGAATCAAGCCGACCAATTCTGAAGCGGAGCCGATTACAAGGTGGCCGAATTCAAGGAGCCCCATCAACTCGGCGGGCAAGACCGTGCTCCGCAGCCGCTACTGTGGCGACTCGCCTGATCTAGCGCCAGATTTGGAGCAACCCCCAGATGAACAGCGCCCCTTTCCGTCTCGTCGTCACGGGCGGCGGAACCGGTGGACACACCTACCCCGCGCTGACCGCTGTGCGAACTCTGCAGGCCCGGCTCGCTGCCGATGGCACGGCGCTCGAGACTCTGTGGATCGGGACGGCTGACGGCTTGGAGGCGCGCGTGGCCCCGGCCGAGGGCATCCCCTACACCAGCGTGGTGACCGGATAGATCCGCCGCTCGAAGAACCCATTGAAGTTGGCGTCGCCGGCGAACGTGCGGGATATGGCACGGGTACCGCTGGGGGTGGTGCAGGCTCGGAAGGCGATCGATGGTTTCCGGCCGGATGTGGTGCTCGCGACGGGTGGCTATGTGGCGGTCCCGGCCGGACTGGCGGCGCGGATGTGCCGTCGTCCGCTGGTGCTGCACGAGCAGACGGTCAGGTTGGGGCTGGCGAACCGGAAGTTGGCGGCATCGGCAGCTCGGATCTGCGTGTCGTCGGAGTCGACGCTGCCACTGCTTTCGGAGTCGGCGCGGCAGGTCGCTGTGGTGACGGGGAACCCGGTACGACCGGAAGTCCTGTCGGGACACGCAGACAGGGCCGTACAGGCGCTGCAACTGGGGGGCTTCGACCGGCAGCTGCCGACTGTGTACGTCACCGGCGGCGCGCAAGGGTCGCAGCAGATCAATGAGCTGGTCGGCGAGGTGCTGCCGTGGCTGCTGCGGCAGGCGAACGTGGTGCACCAGTGCGGCCCGGCCAATGTCGAGGGACTGCGGGCGCGGGCGGCCGGGCTGCCCGCCGGGCTCGCGGGCCGGTACTACCTGGCTGGCTTTGTCGGCCCGGAGCTGCCGGACGTGCTGGCGCTCGCGGATGTGGTGATCTCCCGCAGCGGTGCGGGGACGCTGGCTGAGCTGACTGCGCTGGGCAAGCCTGCTGTGTTTGTGCCGCTGGCGTCGTCGGCCGGCAACGAGCAGGCGCACAACGCGCGGCATCTACAGGAGGCCGGGGCAGCGGTCGCGCTCGAAGGTGCGGTGACGGCGGATCAGGTGCGGAACGCGTTGGGCCCGCTCCTGGCTGATGCCCAGCTTCGGTGGGCGATGGCGGACCGGGCCCGTGCGTACGGCCGTCCGGACGCGGCCGACAAGCTCGTGGACGAGATCCTTTCGGCTGCGTTCGGTCAGCCGGTTACTGGAGCGGCTGGCCGACGTGGAGAGCCGTCCCTGCCTCAATGAGGACAGCGCAGTCGTTGAACGCGACGTGGTCCTTTCCCATGGCGTCGGGGACGTCGCGGTCGCCGAGGTACAGGGCGAGCTTGGGCTCGTTGGCCTGACCGCAGATCGCCCGCAGAGTGTCGAGGACGGCGGTGTCCATCGCCAGGACGGTTTCCGCCCAGTCGAGCATGTCCAGGGTGATCTGCTGCCCGCGGTGACCGGTGAGGTCGTGGCCGAGGCGTCGGGCGGCGTTGACCATGGACTCGTTGGCGGGTTGGTCCTGCCATTTCCCGATCAGCCCTGCCGAGCGGACTTCCAGGCCGGTGCCGCCCCTGCGGGCCAGTGCGTCCTCGGCGAACGGGCTGCCAAACGCCTCGATTGGACGACGCCGGACACTTTCAGCTCACGGCAGACGTGAATAAGCCCCAAGGGACTGGAACCTCTTCCAGGAACATGTCAACGTACAACGTCCCCGAAATTCCCAGGTCAGAAGGGGGCATCGCATGGTCGGCATCGATGGAGGCATCCCCGGAATCCACAGTCGTCCTGCCGCCAGTTCCATTCGAGGGAGACCTTGCCGAAGCCCGTCATGCGATCCACTCGCCCTGCCACCCCATTTTCTTGGCGCTCAGCGCCATTAATGTGTGGACGGATCGGACCACGGCGCACTACTACGCCCTGTCCACTGCACTGTGCCTGTGCGTCTGTGCGGTCGGCAATGGAGTGGCGTGGATCTGTCCGAACGCGGCTGCCGCTGTGATCGCGCCGTCGCTCACATCGCATAGTCGCTCACGCTGGGGCGGCGACCCGCAGTGTCCCCCGACCGGTCAGTGCGCCCGAGCGTGTCGTGGCACGAAGTCATAGCGGACTCACGGATGACGGAATTCCCTCATTCGTCACAGACGGTGCGGCGCCCGTAATCGGTTCTCGCTACCTGGCGTCCGATTCCGCGTGGGCGGGCGCAGTCTAGTTCACGATCCCCGGTTACCGAAACCGGGGATCGTGCGGAGCATTAATGGTGTTCGCACCCGGCTGTGCTTGGCGGTGGAGCCGTAGCGAATAGTTCCGTCAGTTTGCCTACCCCGATCGGTAGGCGCGGCGTGTTGAATTTATCCGCCTGTTCGAGGAGAGTGAGAATTCTGTCCAACCCCATCAAGAAACTTCCGCCGAACTCCAAGGGGAAGGTTCGATACCGGTTTGTTGTCGACGCAGGAATCGACCCCGAAACTGGGAAGCGTAAGCAGTTGAGGCGCACCTTCGACTCGTTGAAGGAAGCTAGGGCTGAGTACGCGAACATAACTAATCGGCGGCATGATGGGTCGCTTGTGCCGCCTAGCGAGATCACCGTGAATGATTGGCTCGACCGGTGGCTGGCCATGAAAGCGGAGGACCTCGAAGAAACCACTATCTACAACTACAGGATTACCCTGAACCGAGTTCGGGGGAGGCTCGGCAATATCCGTCTCCAGGACCTTACTGAGGAGCACGTGGAAGAGTGGAGGGATTGGGCGCTGGCGCATGGCCGCCTGCGTGGTAAAAGGGCCGGGACGCCACTCAGTGTCACGACTGTGGATATGAGCCTCGCTCGGCTGAAGGAAGCGCTGGGGAGGGCCGTTACCAGGCGGTTGGTGTACGTCAATGTCGCTGCGTACGTGACCATTCCCCGGAGAGCGCGCAAGGAAGAGCGGAAGACTAAAGAGGAGGTGCCGCCTTGGAATGTCCAGGAGGTTCAGAAATTCATACATGGAATTAGGGGTGAGCGTCTCTATGCCGCGCTTCTTCTTTCGCTGATGGGGCTTCGTCCAGCTGAAGTCTGCGGCCTCCGGTGGGAAGACGTTGACTTGGAGAACGCCACGATCGTCATTGCCAACACGCGCACGATGATGGGCAACCGGTACGTGGTGGAGAAGGACACCAAGTCTCTTGCGGGTGAGCGGGATCTGCCGCTGCCGGCGCTGGTGTTGGGAGCCCTCAAGGCGTTCCGGGCTCTCCAAGCCGAGGAGAGGCTCGCTCTGGGGGAGGCGTACACGGTGTCGGGCTACGTGCTGGTGCACGAGGCGGGCGAAGCCTTCACGATCAAGCAACTTCGCCGACGCGCGTACCGGCTTATGGAGCTTCTCGGGCTCCGACGCGTCAGGCTCTACGACGCACGCTCGTCGTGCTTCACCTTCCTGGCCAACAAGGGTGTCCCGGACCACATCCTCGCGCGATGGGCCGGACATACGAACGTAAAGACGACCAAACGGTGGTATGTCAAGCCGGATGTAGAAGATCTTCGCGGAGCCGCCACCACTTGGGATGGCCTGCACGGGGGTGCGGCGGAGGCGCAAGAGTGAGCCACGCGGACTATCAGCTGAGCGACTTGCGAGCCGTATGGCCAGCAGGATCGGGGCGACGTGGATTCGGGGTCCGCTTGCTGGTTTTGGACCAGTGACTGTAACTGAGAGCATGCGGCTACGGCCAAGCCTTCTACCAAGCGTTCACCGTGTGGTGTTCAAGCTGCTGTTGGGCGGGATTCGGGAAGGGTTCTAGGTGAGTCACGCCGAGCCTCGTCCGTGCCACCACACTTGATGCGGCAACGCGAACCGCCTGGAGGCCGTGATCAAAGAGGAATGCGTTGCTCGGGGCGGCTGAAGGAGAGCACGCGCCCGGAGGGCCCACTACCTACACGGTCACGGGTACATGCCGGAGAACGTATACCTGGGCTCTCGTCGGCAGGATCGGCAGTGCGGGAGCGGGGCAAGGCCCGCTAGGTTCACCCCGGCGATGTGACATCTCGTGACAGATGAGAGGGTCGGGCGGGTGAGTGAGACACCGATGAACACCCTGCAATACCGCTTTGACGGGCCAGAAGACGCCCCGGTCCTGATCCTCGGTCCCTCACTGGGTACCACATGGCACATGTGGGACCGCCAGGTCCCCGAGCTGACCCAGCAGTGGCGTGTCTTCCGGTTCGACCTGCCCGGACACGGCGGCGCGCCCGCCTACCCGGCCGGCTCCGTCAGCGACCTCGCCGCACGGCTGCTCGCCACGCTCGACAGCCTCGGCGTGCAGCGCTTCGGCTACGCGGGCTGTGCGTTCGGCGGTGCCCTCGGCATCGAGCTCGCGCTGCGCCACCCCGAGCGCATCGCCTCGCTGGCGCTGATCGCCGCCTCGCCCCGCTTCGGCACGGCCGACGAGTTCCGCCAGCGGGGCGTGATCGTGCGCACGAACGGCCTCGACCCCATCGCCCGCACCTCGCCCGACCGTTGGTTCACCACCGGCTTCGCCGCCGCCCAGCCCGCCATCACCGAGTGGGCCGTGCAGATGGTGCGCACCACCGACCCCGGCTGCTACATCGCCGCCTGCGAGGCCCTCGCCTCCTTCGACGTACGGTCGCAGCTCTCCGGCGTCGCCGTGCCGACACTCGTCCTCGTCGGCTCGGACGACCAGGTCACCGGCCCCGCAGAGGCCCGCACCCTGGTCGCCGGCATACCGGACGCCCGCCTCGCCGTCGTCCCCGGCGCCTCCCACCTCGTCCCGGTCGAGCAGCCCGCCGCCGTCACCGACCTGCTGGTCCGGCACTTCTCCACCGCCTGGCAGCCCGCCTACGACTCCACCACCGGCCAGATGGCCATCGTCGCCGCCCCCGCCAAGCCGGTCCTGGCCGCCGCACCGCCCCAGCCCACGCCCATCGCCGAGATCGCCCCGGCTGTCGTGTCGCCGCGGACGACCGGACGGCCGGACCCGTACGACGCCGGCATCAAGGTCCGTCGCGAGGTGCTCGGCGACGCGCACGTCGACCGGGCGCTGGCGCAGGCGGACGAGTTCTCCGGCGACTTCCAGGAGTTCATCACCCGCTACGCGTGGGGGGAGATCTGGGACAGACCCGGCCTCGACCGGCGCGCCCGCAGCTGTGTCACCCTCACCGCCCTGGTCGCGGGCGGTCACCTCGACGAACTCGCCTTCCACACCCGAGCCGCCCTGCGCAACGGCCTCACCCCGGACGAGATCAAGGAAGTGCTGCTCCAGGCGGCCGTCTACTGCGGTGTACCGGCGGCCAACAGCGCGTTCAAGGTGGCCCAGAAGGTCATACGCGAGGAGACCACTCCGCAGGAGTGAGCATCCGTGGTGGGGGAGCATCCGCAGCCGGTGCGCGCCAGGATGGAGTCATGAAGCTCACGAAGAAGTCGCACGCCTGCGTCCGGCTCGAAAAGGACGGACAGACGCTCGTTCTCGACCCCGGTGGGTTCAGCGAGGAGGACGCCGCCCTCGGCGCGGACGCGATCCTCGTCACACACGAGCACCCCGACCACTTCGACGAGGCGCGGCTGCGGGTGGCCATGGAGGCCAACCCGGCCGCGCGGATCTGGACGCTGAAGTCCGTCGCCGAGAAGATCTCGGCGGCGTTCCCGGGCCGTGTGCACACCGTCGGCCACGGCGACACCTTCACCGCCGCCGGCTTCGACGTCCAGGTCCACGGCGAACTGCACGCGGTCATCCACCCGGACATCCCGCGCATCACCAACGTCGGCTACCTCATCGACCACGGGCGCGTCTTTCACCCCGGCGACGCACTCACCGTGCCGGACCGCCCCGTCGAGACGCTGATGCTCCCCGTGATGGCGCCCTGGAACAAGATCGCGGAAGTCATCGACTACGTCCGCGAGGTCAAGCCGCAGCGCGCCTACGACATCCACGACGCCCTCCTCACCGACCTGGCCCGGCCGATCTACGACCGACAGATCGGCGGCCTGGGCGGCTCGGAGCACCTGCGTCTGACGCCGGGGGACTCCGCGGAGCTGTGACCGGTCCCACCCCGGGCGGGGCCGGGTTGTCAGTCCCGCCCGGTAGGTTGTCAGGCATGCGCATCGCGACCTGGAACGTGAACTCGATCACCGCCCGCCTGCCGAGGCTCCTTGCCTGGCTGGAGAGCAGTGGCGCCGACGTGCTCTGCCTCCAGGAGGCCAAGGTCGCCGAGGACGCTTTCCCGTTCGACCCGCTGCGCGACCTCGGCTACGAGGCGGCGGTCCACGCCACCGGGCGGTGGAACGGCGTGGCGGTGCTCTCCCGCGTCGGCCTCAAGGACGTCGTCAAGGGCCTGCCGGGCGACCCCGGCTACGACGGCGCGGAGGAGCCCCGCGCCATCTCCGCGACCTGCGGCCCGGTCCGCGTCTGGTCCGTCTACGTGCCGAACGGCCGCGAGGTGGACCACCCCCACTACGCCTACAAGCTCCAGTGGTTCGAGGCCCTCAAGGTGGCCGTGGCCGGCGACGCGGGCGGCAGCCGCCCCTTCGCGGTGATGGGGGACTACAACGTGGCCCCGACGGACGACGACGTCTACGACGTGGCCGCCTTCGAGGGCCTCACCCACGTCACCCCCGCCGAGCGCGCCGCCCTCGCCTCCCTGCGCGAGTCCGGCCTGTCCGACGTGGTCCCGCGCCCTTTGAAGTACGACCACCCGTACACGTACTGGGACTACCGCCAGCTCGCCTTCCCCAAGAACCGCGGCATGCGCATCGACCTGGTCTACGGCAACGAGCCGTTCGCGAAGGCGGTCACCGACTCGTACGTGGACCGGGAAGAGCGCAAGGGCAAGGGCGCGTCGGACCATGCGCCGGTGGTCGTGGATCTGGACGTGTAGTCACCGGTCCGCTCACCCGGCGAGCAGCCGCAGGTCCACCGACTCGGCCAGCGCCGCGAGCCCCGTGTCGCCCGGATGCAGATGGTCCCCGCTGTCGTACGCGGGCAGCATCCGGGACGGCCGCGCCGGGTCCCGCACCACGGCATCGAAGTCGAGCACCGCGTCGTACACCCCGGCCCCGCGGATCCAGGCATTGATCTCGGCCCGCTCCACGTCCACGGCCGCCGTGCACCGCACCTCCCCCTCACACGGCAGTACCGTCGCCGCCAGCATCCGCAGCCCCCGGGCATGCCCACGGTCCGCGATCGCGCGCAGCCCGGCGATCACCTGCTCGGCGGTCGTGCCCGCCCGCACATCGTTGATGCCCTCGAACACCACCGCCGTCCGCACCGACGTCTGGGCCGCGACGTCCCGGTCGAACCGGTACAGGGCGCTCACACCGGCCGTGTCCGTGGAGACGCCGTCCCCGGGATAGCGGTCGGAGACCACACGGTTGCCGGAGATCCCCTGGTTGAGCACCCCGTAGCGCGGGACCGCACTCTGGTTCAGCAGCCGGGTGGCCAGCACATTGGGCCACCGCCGGTTCGCGTCCACCGTGGACTTGTCGCCGTCGGTGATCGAGTCCCCCAGCAGCACCACGGACCCCGGCCCACCGCCCACGTCGACGCCCGTCAGCAGCGGCCAGCTGGTCAGGACGGTGCCGTACGGCGTCGCGGAGGCGTCCGCCGTATGGTCGCCCGGCCCGCTCACGTACGACCGCTGCTGCGCGAGCCGGTGCACGGGCGCCGCCGGCACGGTCCCCGGCAGGTGGAAGCTCACCAGCAGGTTGGCGTCGGCCGGCACGGCGAAGCCGAGCGGATCGCTGTACGCCTGCGCTCCCGCCGGGATCTCGACGCCGGCCGCACCCCGGAAGGAGACCCGGACCGGCGCCGCCTTCGCCGCCGCGCCCGACTGCTGCACGGCCACCGTGGCGCTCCCGATCCGCACCGGCCCCGCCGCGAAGGTGTTGTCGAACCGCAGCCGCACCCGCGGCCCGCCCGCCGAGGTGTGCACCACCAGGCGCAGCGTCCGGTCGGTCCACGGCCCCACGGTCGGATAGCCGCCCGTCGCGCTCGCCCAACTCCCCGTCCAGCCCGTGGTCGCGGCCCGTACCGTCACGGCGAACACATGCAGTCCGGCCGCCTGCGGCAGCAGTACGGAGGCGACCGCGCGGCCCGCCACGATCGGCACGGTCACGACGTACAGCCGCGCCCGCTCGGCGAGTTGGCCGCCGGGTGTGTTGAGGTGCGGCAGGGCGACCGCCTTGGTGGCGAGCGGGCCGGTACGCCAGTCGGGGGCGGTCAGCCGGTAGGCGGACCGGGTGCCGTCGGCGTACAGCACCGTCCCCGCCGCGCCGACGTCGATGCCGGCCGTGCCCGCCACCAGGAAGGCCAGCGCGTCGCCGCGGCCGGACACCCGCACGTCCTGCCCGGCGGCCAGGACGTTGTCCGGCTCGCCCGGCTGCCGGTTCGGCCAGGTCAGCCGGGCGCCCTGCACGGTCAGCGCACGGCCGGGCGTCCACCCGGCGGCCGCGAGGTCCTGCGCCGACAGGGAGGCGCCCGCCCCGTCGAAGTCCGCCCCGGCCGGCCGGGCGTCGTCGCTGACGGCCGTGTTGTCGAAGAGCCGCTCCAGCGGGAGCGGCGTGGCTCTGCGCTCGCCGGCCGCGTGTGCGGAGACCGCCGGCACGAGGGCCGCGAAAAGGGCAAGGACGACCGCTGAAATCCACACACATCGGCGCACGGCCGACTCCTCCCGTTCACGACCGCTCAGGACTGCGTATGACCGCGCATGACAAGTTCGGGTGAGATAAGCCGTTCAGACGAGACGCAGGACGCACCGCGAACGTAGAGAGGCACCCGTGACCCGTCAACGAGCCATGCCACAAGTCGGCGTGAACTCGACCGGAATCGACGGCCAGCGCGCCTGTGGTGCGTTCGGCCGTGCGAATGACACGCTGTGGGTATGAAGATCCCTTTTCTGGGCCACCGGCCCGAGAAGCGCGGGGCCCCCGACGCCGAGGGCATCGCCGATCTGCTCGCCGAGTGCGAACTCCTGCGCTCACACGCGTCCCGGGCGGGGATCCAACTCGATGACACCGTGGCCTCGTTGGAGGCCCTCGACCAGCTGCTGCCGCGCTGGCGGGACGACGAGGAGAGCCTGCCCTGGCTGGGCAACGACGCCGGGCTGTACCTCGGCACGGTCATCGTGCGCACCGTACCCGGAGCCGCCTGGGAGATCTGGCCGGACGGTCAGCCGGTCGTGCGGCTCGCCTCCGGACGGGAGTTCGACGTCGTGACCTCGGGGCGGGAGTGGGCCGCGAGCGGGGTGCCGGAGCTGTCGCAGCTGTACGCGGAGGTCTCGGAAGCCTGAGCTCCAGGCGTATGGAATGACATAAGAACCGAGTAAATACGGCTTATGTCCGAAAAGTGCGTGTCGCGTATTAAGTCCGCTCTCGCCTGGGTAGCTTGCGGCCATCGCTACGCCGAAATCCTCGCCGTGTCCGACCTCGACTACGATGTTCCGTCCGTCCCCAGGGACGCTGCTGCCGGGTGGGGATCCCCCCACGGCCCCTGGGGACAGGGGCAGCAGGGGGCAGCAGTCACAGAGCCATACCCGTCCGGCGCCGGCCGGAGATCACTGTTCGCGCAGTGGAATCGACACGTACGACGGGTCGTTCGCCGGCGAGGAGAAGGTCAGCCGCGCGCTGGACGGGTTGTGCTCGATGTAGAGCGGGTCGACCGTGTCGACGACCAGGGCGAGACGGTGGCCTGCCGGGACGTCGTAGGCCGTGGAGTACAGCTCCAGGTCGACGCCGAACGGCTGTCCGGGCGTGCGTCCGTGGAAGGTGTACGGCGCGTTGCTGACCAGCTTGCCGAGGCCGAGCGGGCCCACGTCGTAGAGATAGGCGACGAGGGTGCCGCTCTCCTTGGTCGGGGTGACGGTGGTGTGCAACTTCGCGGTGCCGCGTATCTGCTGGGCCGTGGCGTACTTCCCCGACTGCCAGACGCCCGCCCAGAACCGGGGGATCAGCGGGATCGAGGCCATCGGGGGCAGTTGGGCCACCTGGTCGAGGATGCTGGAGAGGAAGACGACCCCGCCGTTCGCGCCCGAGTCGACGTTCGTGCGGATCGTGGTCGTGCCCGCGAGGTCGATCTTCCGGTTCGTCGCGCCGACCGACTTCCAGTCCGGGTAGCCCTCGTAGCCGCCGCCGGCGCGGGACTTGAGCTGGACCGGCAGCTCGCGGTTGATGCCGTTGTCCTCGCCCTTGAGGTAGTGGTCGAACCAGCGTTCGGTGTCCGTCCATACGTCGTTGGGCAGGCCGAACAGCCCGGTCAGTTCGGCGGTGGCGTGGTCGCCGGGGCGGAACTCCAGCCGCTTGGGGCCGGTGAGCTTCTCGTAGAAGTCCGCGTACTGGTTGGGCGGGAAGATCGTGTCGCCCCAGGCGTTGGCCATCATGACCGCGGAGCCGCTGTCGTTGAGTTGGTCCAGGTATGTAGCGACCGAACGTTTCTTCCCCCAGTTGATGATGTCCTGTTCCTTGGACAGGTTGGAGGCGTAGAAGTCGTTGAAGACCTGCCGGATCTCGGCGCTCTGGCGGCCGGTGACCAGGCTCGCGCCGTCGAGCAGTCCGGCGGCCTGGACGTGCTGGGTGCGGCCCGAGTAGATCGAGCCGATGAGGTCGGCCCAGCCGCTGAGGGCGGCGACCGCCCTGACCCGCTTGTCTTGCGCGGCGGTCAGCAGGCTGATGCCGGCGCCGTACGAGACGCCCGCCATGCCGATGAGCCGCGCGTCGGCCGGGGTGTTGGCGAGCGCCCAGTCGATGACCTTGGACGCGTCGGCTATGTCGGGCGGTCCGGCCACTTCTATCTCGCCGCCCGACTGCCAGAAGCCGCGCACGTTGTAACTGACCACGACATAGCCCGAGTTCGCGAGCTTCTGGGCCTGCGCGAAGTACTCGACCTGGGGCAGGCCCCAGCTCGTGGGCATGACGAGCAGCGGGTAGCTGCGCGTGCCGTCGGCGCCGGCCGGCGTGACGACGTTCGCCTTGAGGGTCGTGCCGCCGTCGCCGGTGATGTCGACGAAGCGCACGCCGTTCGGGGCGGCTTGGGCGGCGGGGGCGAGCCCGAGGGCGCTTCCGGCGACCAGAGTCGCGGAGACGGCGCCCACGGCGGTCGTACGCAGGGCCTTGCGATGGAGTCCCACGGGTCACTCCTCACTCGTGTCAATGCAAAGTGACCCGACGGTAACCTCGGCCCCTTACCGTAAGTAACCCGTCGGTAAGTTACGTGGCAGTAACGATTAC
This sequence comes from Streptomyces sp. NBC_01092, assembly GCF_045039535.1. NCBI lineage: Bacteria > Bacillati > Actinomycetota > Actinomycetes > Kitasatosporales > Streptomycetaceae > Streptomyces > Streptomyces sp. NBC_01092. The sequence continues at coordinate 8,772,239 of NZ_CP108659.1, forward strand.
CGGAATGTAACGGACCTCAGGAGGCTCGGTGTGCGTTGCGCGGAGCCGCCGGTGTCGGCAGGGGTGCCTGCGCCGCCCGTGTCACGTCCGCGACCAGCTCCACCACATCCGGGCCGTACGCCTGCGAGTTGACCACCTTCAGCAGCAGCACGAAGGAGCCGGTGCCGTGCTTGCGGGTCAGCCGCTCGTGGTTGCGGGCGAGGTAACGGGTGGCGGCCTGGTTGGTGATCGCGGTCTGCCCGCAGAACAGGAAGACGGGGCGCGGGCCCTGGCTCTCGCCGACGGTGAGCCGGGCGAGGAGCGCGTACTCCTCCTTGCCGACCTCCACCCGATAGCGCTCGGAGCCCAACTGGAGGGCGCCCCGGTCGGGGCCGGGGTCGGCGTCGACGTTCACTCGGACCCCGGGCAGCAGGGACGCCAGGTGCGCCATCATGCGGCGGTTCGACGCCGGGCCGCCCACGCAGAACTCGGTGCGCTCACCGAAGCCCTGGCGCGCCGCGTCGTGCGGGATGATCTGCGCGTGGGCGTTGCAGTCCTTGATCAGGGCGGCGAGCTCCAGCAGCGCGAACACGTCGTAGCGCATCACCGTCAACTCGGGCCCGCCCGCCCCGCGGTTGACCACCAGCAAGGACTCGGCATTGTCGGGCAGCCCGAAGAACGCCTGCTTGCGCCGCAGCTTGCGCTTCCACAGATAGGTACGGGCGAGCCAGCCCAGTCCGGCGCTGACGGCCGCCGCGACCACGCCCAGGACTATGTTGCGCACGTCGTCATTCATGGGCGCGCATGCTAGCGGGCCAACGCAAACCCGCGTTCGATGAGAGCTTGCCGAGGGCGGGCTGACGGGGGCATGCCGATCGAATAGGCTGCGCGGACGGTCCCTGGCTGGAGGTGCGGATGCGTCGCCCTGTCGCGCGGAAACTGTCGGTCCTGGCGATCTCGGCTGCTGTGGTGTCGGTGGGAGCTGCGCCGCCCACAGCGCACGGCAGCCCCGTCGAAAAGGTTCCCGTGGCCGTCGGATACGGCGGCGCCGTCTCCAGCGTCGACGCGGACGCCTCGGCCGCCGGCATCGAGGTCCTGCGCAAGGGCGGCAACGCCGTCGACGCCGCCGTCGCCACGGCCGCCGCGCTCGGCGTCACCGAGCCCTACTCCGCCGGCGTCGGCGGTGGCGGCTACTTCGTCTACTACGACGCCAAGTCCCGTACGGTGCGCACCCTCGACGGCCGGGAGACCGCGCCGCTGAGCGCCGACGCCGACCTGTTCGTGGAGAACGGCACCGCGATTCCCTTCGCCGAAGCCGTCAGCAGCGGTCTGAGCGTCGGGACCCCGGGCACGCCCGCCACCTGGCAGCAGGCGCTCGACAAGTGGGGGAGCAGGAGCCTCGGGTCGGTGTTGAAGCCCGCCGAGCGCCTCGCCCGCGACGGCTTCACCGTCGACGACACCTTCCGCTCGCAGACCGCGGCCAACGAGACCCGGTTCCGCTATTTCCCGGACACCGCGAAGCTGTTCCTGCCGGGCGGATCGCTCCCGGTCGTCGGCTCCACCTTCAAGAACCCCGACCTCGCCCGCACCTACGCCGAGCTGGCACGCGAGGGCGTCGGCGCGCTCTACCGGGGCGACATCGCCGAGGACATCGTCGACACGGTCGACAACCCGCCCGTGGACCCGGCCTCCGGCTGGAACGCTCGCCGCGGCGACGTGACCGCCAAGGACCTGGCCGCCTACCGGGTCAAGTCCCAGGCACCCTCCAAGACCTCGTACCACGGTCTCGGCGTCTACTCCATGGCGCCCTCCTCCTCCGGCGGCACGACCGTCGGCGAGGCCCTCAACATCCTGGAGAGCACCGACCTCTCTAAGGCGAGCGAGGCCCAGTACCTGCACCGCTACATCGAGGCCAGCCGCATCGCGTTCGCCGACCGTGGGCGCTGGGTCGGCGACCCCGCCTTCGAGGACGTACCGACCAAGGAGCTGCTGTCGCAGCGCTACGCCGACTCCCGGGCGTGCCTGATCAAGGACGACGCGGTGCTGACGAGCCCGGTCGCGCCGGGCGACCCGCGCGATCCGGCGGCCTGTGACGCGCGCGGTACGGCGGCCCCGACCACCTACGAGGGTGACAGCACCACCCACCTCACCGTGGCCGACAAGTGGGGCAACGTCGTCTCCTACACCCTCACCATCGAGCAGACCGGCGGCAGCGGCATCACCGTGCCGGGCCGCGGCTTCCTCCTCAACAACGAGCTGACGGACTTCTCCTTCACCCCCGCCAGCCCGGCCGTCCACGACCCGAACCTGCCGGGTCCGGGCAAGCGTCCGCGCTCCTCGATGTCCCCGACGATCGTCCTGGACCAGCACAACAGGCCGGTGGTGGCGCTCGGTTCGCCCGGTGGGGCCACGATCATCACCACCGTGCTCCAGTCGCTGACCGGATTCCTCGACCGGGGGCTGCCGCTGGTCGACGCGATCACCGCGCCGCGCGCCAGCCAGCGCAACCAGACCACCACCGAGCTCGAACCGGGCCTGTACAACAGTCCGTTGAGGGCCCAGCTGGAGGCCATCGGGCACGGCTTCCGGCTCAACCCCGAGATCGGCGCGGCCACCGGCGTCCAGCGACTGCCGAACGGCCAGTGGCTCGCCGCCGCCGAGAAGGTACGGCGCGGCGGCGGCTCGGCGATGGTGGTGCGCCCGGCGTCGTAGCGCCTTGGCCCACCCGGTTCACAACTCGGGGGCGGGCGGCAGGTCTTCCGTGCGGAAGGCGAGCCGCCCGTCCGCCACGTCCACCGTGACCCGGCCGCCCTCGCCGATCCGGCCGTCCAGGAGCAGCCGGGACAGCTGGTTGTCGACCTCCCGCTGAATGGTGCGGCGCAGCGGGCGGGCGCCGTACTCGGGCTGGTAGCCGCGCTCGGAGAGCCAGTCGACGGCCGCGCCGGTGAACTCGACCGCGACGCCCTGGGCGTGCAGCAGACGGCGGGTCCGGTCCAGCAGCAGGTTCGTGATCCGCTCCAGCTGCTCGGGGGTCAGCCGGCGGAAGACGACGATCTCGTCGATGCGGTTGAGGAACTCGGGCCGGAACTGCTGGCGCAGCGGCCGCAGGATCCGTTCGCTGCGCGCCTCCTCCTCGGCCCCCTCGTCGCCCGAGCCGAACCCGATGCCGGCGCCGCCGCGGCCGATCGCCTCCGAGCCGAGATTGCTGGTCATCACGATGACCGCGTTGGTGAAGTCCACGGTGCGGCCCTGGGAGTCGGTCAGCCGCCCGTCGTCCAGCACCTGGAGCAGGATGTTGAAGACGTCCGGGTGGGCCTTCTCGATCTCGTCGAGCAGGAGCAGCGAGTACGGGTGCCGGCGCACCACCTCGGTGAGCTGGCCGGCCTCCTCGTGGCCGACGTAGCCGGGCGGGGCGCCGATCAGCCGGCTGACCGTGTGGCGTTCCTGGTACTCGCTCATGTCGAGGCGGACCATGCGCTCCTCGCTGCCGAACAGCGCCTCGGCGAGCGCCCGGGCCAGCTCGGTCTTGCCGACCCCGGTCGGGCCGAGGAACAGGAAACTGCCGATCGGCCGGTCGGGGCTGGCGAGTCCGGCCCGGGAGCGCAGCACCGCGTCGGAGACCACGCGCACCGCCTCGTCCTGCCCGACGACCCGCTCGTGCAGATGCTCCTCCAGGCCGAGCAGCCGGTCCTTCTCCTCCTCGGTGAGGCTGCTCACCGGGATGCCGGTCTGCCGGGACACGACCTCCGCGATGGCCTCGGCGGTGACCGTCAGGTCGATGCCCTCGTCGGCCTCCTCGTCGCCGGAGGCGTCCGCGATGCGCTGCTTCAGATCGACGATCCGGTCACGCAGCCCGGTCGCCTGCTCGTAGCTCTCGTCGGCGACCGCCTGGTCCTTGTCCCGGGTCAGCTGCTCGACCTCGCGCTCCATGGCCCGTACGTCCGTGCCCTTGGAGCGGGCGCCCAGTCGTACCCTGGCGCCCGCCTGGTCGATCAGGTCGATGGCCTTGTCCGGCAGGCGCCGGTCGGTGAGGTAGCGGTCGGACAGCTCCACGGCGGCGACGAGCGCCTCGTCGCTGTAGCGGACCTGGTGGTGGGCCTCGTAGCGGTCGCGCAGGCCGCGCAGGATCTCGATCGCGTCGGCGGTCGTCGGCTCGGGGACCAGGATCGGCTGGAAGCGGCGGGAGAGTGCCGCGTCCTTCTCGATCCGGCGGTACTCCTCCAGCGTGGTCGCGCCCACGACGTGCAGTTCGCCGCGGGCGAGGGCCGGCTTGAGGATGTTCCCGGCGTCCATGGACCCGCCCTCGCCGCCGCCTCCGGCGCCCACGACGGTGTGCAACTCGTCGATGAACACGATCAGCCGGTCGGAGTGCGCGCGGATCTCGTCCACGATGTTGGTGAGCCGCTCCTCGAAGTCCCCCCGGTAGCGGGTGCCGGCGACCACGCCCGCCAGGTCCAGCGCGATGACCCGGCGGCCGCTGAGCACGTCGGGCACGTCGCCGTCGGTGATCCTCTGGGCCAGGCCCTCCACGATCGCGGTCTTGCCCACGCCCGCGTCGCCGATCAGCACCGGGTTGTTCTTGCCGCGCCGGGAGAGCACCTCGACGGTCTGCTCGATCTCCTCGTCACGCCCGATCACCGGGTCGACACGGCCCTGGCGGGCCAGTTCGGTGAGGTCGCGGCCGTACTTGTCGAGAGTGGGCGTACCGGTGTCGACGCGTGGCCGCTGATCGACGCCCGCCCTGGGCTGGGCCCCGTCCGGGGCCTCGGGCGGCATGCCGGACGGGGCGAAGCGGGCCGCGTTCAGGATGTGCCCGGCCGCCGAGTCGGGGTTCGCGGCGAGGGCGCTGAGCACGTGCTCCGGGCCGATGTAACCGGCTCCGCGCGTCCTGGCCAGGTCGTGCGCGTCCAGCAGGGCCCGCTTGGCGGCCGGGGTCAGGGACAGCGAAGTCGGCGGCGGGGCCTCGCCCGGCGGGTGCTGGACCGGGCCGGAACGCTCGTCGATCTCCGTCGCCAGCGAGTCCGGGTCCGCGCCCGCCCGGGTGAGCAGACTCCGGGTCGGCTCGGCGGACAGCGCGGCGCGCAGCAGGTGCTGGGTGTCCAGGTCGCGGCTGCCGTGCTCGGCGGCGTACTGCGCGGCGCCCCGCACCAGTTCCCGGGCCGGCTGACTGAGCAGGCGGCCGATGTCGATCTGCCGGGGGCCGGGGCGCGGTCCGCCGAAGAAGCGGGCGAGGAATTCTCCGAAGGGGTCGTAGTCCTCCGGACCACCATTGAAGCCGCTGGTCATGGCGTTCCCATCCGGCGTCCCTGCGCGGGCAGGGTCGCCCTCGCTGATCGACGTGCCGGAGTCGGGTAACCCGGGCGCAAGCCGGTTACACCTGGCCGCGTTCGTAAAACACCTTCGCACGAACGGTGGCCGGGGGCACCTCAAGGAACGCCGGGGGACGACCGCGCCGCTCCTGCTCGATCAGCGGTCCTGGAGCAGGGCGGTCTGCGGGAGCGACGTGCAGATGGGCGGACGGCGCGCCGGACATGGCTGTGGGCGTCGGCGGCCGGGCCGAGGCGTGCGGCATGCGGCTGTCGATGTCGCCTCGGTCGCGGCGGACGGCGCGCCGGACATGGCTGCGGGCGTCGGCGGCCGGGCCGAGGCGTGCGGCATGCGGCTGTCGATGTCGCCTCGGTCGCGGCGGACGGCGCGCCGGACATGGCTGCGGGCGTCGGCGGCCGGGCCGAGGCGTGCGGCATGCGGCTGTCGATGTCGCCTCGGTCGCGGCGGACGGCGCGCCGGACATGGCTGCGGGCGCCGGCGGCCGGGCCGAGGCGTGCGGCACGCGGCTGTCTACGTCGCCTCCGTCGCGCCTGCCGTCCCGAAGCCGCGATGGCCGGGGACGAGGCACGCAGGCCCACAGCGCCCCGGGCTCAGCGGGCCGTCAGGATCCGCGGCCCCGACCGGGTGATCGCCACCGTGTGCTCGGTGTGGGCCGCGCGGGAGCCGTCGTTCGTGACGAGGGTCCAGCCGTCGGCGGCCGCGTGGTAGCCGTCCTTGCCGCTCGCCACGAGCATCGGCTCGACGGCGAGGACCATGCCGTGCCGCAGTGGCAGGCCCTGGCCCGGGAGGCCCTCGTTGGGCACCGAGGGGTCCTCGTGCATCTTGCGGCCCACGCCGTGCCCGCCGAAACCGTCCGGGACGCCGTACCCGGCCGTGCGGCACACCGAGCCGATCGCATGCGCGATGTCGCCGATGCGGTTGCCGACGACGGCCGCCTCGATGCCCGCGGCCAGCGCCCGCTCCGCCGTCTCGATGAGGCGTACGTCGGCCGGGCGGGCCCTGCCCACGGTGAAGCTGATCGCCGAGTCGCCCACCCAGCCGTCCAGTTCGGCGCCGCAGTCGATGGAGACCAGGTCGCCGTCGCGCAGGCGGTAGCCGGTGGGGATGCCGTGCACGATCGCGTCGTTCACCGAGGCGCAGATGACGGCGGGGAAGGGGACGGGCGCGAAGGAGGGGCGATAGCCGAGGAACGGGGACGTCGCACCGGCCCCGCGCAGCACCTCGCGCGCCACCTCGTCCAGCTCCTGCAGTGAAACCCCCACGTCAGCCGCCTTGCGTACGGCAGTGAGGGCCTGGCCCACGACCTGCCCTGCCGCGTACATCGCCTCGATCGACGTGTCCGTCTTCAGCTCCACCATGCCAATTACTATACCGGTATTAGAATGGGCGCCATGGTGCGCACCCCTCTCACTCCCGAAGAGCGTGAACGCGGCGAGCGGCTCGGCCGGCTGCTCCGCGAGGCCCGCGGCGGCCGCAGCATGACGGACGTCGCGGCGAGCGCCGGCGTCTCCGCCGAGACGCTGCGCAAGATCGAGACCGGCCGGGCGCCGACACCCGCCTTCTTCACCGTGGCCGCGCTGGCGGACGCCCTCGGGCTGTCGCTGGACGAACTCCACAGCCGGTGTGCGCCGGTTGTCGAGGCCGCCGCCTGAGCGGCACGCACGTCACGTTCCGGCAGCTGCGGCGTACTCTGCGTTCAGTCGGAAAACTCCCCGTAGCGCGCCCGTAACACGGCTGGTGTTGCCTAACGGACCGGAGTGCTCCGGTCTGGTGGGAGTTGGCATGTCAGTGGATCAACTCCCGGCTCGGGTTCGGGAGTTCGTGAACTACCTGGACGGCCTGATGGCGCGCCTCGATCAGGGCGGCGGTTGGTGCGGGGTGTTCTGGCAGCGTGACCCGGAAGGCATGCGGGCCTGCCTCGACGGCCGCGAGATGCCGCCCTGGGACGTGGTCGAGTCCCTGCTGCACGACCTCGCCGCCCAGTACGGCCCCGGCGGCGCCGACCCCGAGGCGGAACGCGCCCGCGCCCTGCACACCGCCGCCCTCGCCGCGTACGACGCCCGTCCCGGCGCGCGCGATGCCCTCGGTGACCGCCTCGACGTCATGCTCCGCGAACAGCGCTACGCCGCCGAACGGCAGGTGGAACTGGGCCGATTGCTCGCCTCCGCCACCAGCAGGGAGGAGGCCGAGGCCATCCGCCTCGACCTCGCCTGGGCCCGCGACGACCACGAACGCGCGACGTCCCGCTGCGCCGAACTCCGAACCCGCGCGGCCGACCTGGACCACCGGGCGGCGAGGGCACGGGGGCAGGCGGTGCTGCGGGATCGGGTGGGGGATGGGGGCGGCTTCCACGATCATGGCGGGGGCGAGGGCGGCGGGGCCGCGGGCGACTGGTCCGGGGGCGGGGAGCTCGGTGAGGACGCTTTCCGCGGTGGCGGGGGTGGTGGGGTCGGCGGCAGCCCGGCTGCCGGTGGGGGCGAGCGCCGTCCGGGCGTGGATCCGACGGGTCGCACCGGTCCCGCGGGGGCTGCTGCGCCATCCGACCGGCCGGACGCCCGGAGCGCCCCTGCCCCCGCAACCTTCGCCGACCCCGACCCCGACCCCGCCCCGCCGGAGACCCCCACCTCCAAGCAGCGCAAACGCCGCCGAGGCGGTGCCCGGTTCGCCGGGATGGTCGAGGAGGAGTCCGCCCCCGTCGTCGTACCCCCGGCCGAGGCGCCCGTGCTGCCGACCCTGCCCGCGCAGGCCGACCGTACGGGACGCACCCCGCGTGGGGCCCGGTTCGCCGGGGCCGAGGACGGGGGGAGCGCGGCGTCGGCGGAGTCGTGGGCCGAACCCATGGACCCGGTCGGCCGGCAGGAGGTCGCCGCCACCGTGGGGGCGCTGGTGCGGCTGCGGGGTGAGGGGCGCAGTGGCGAGGCGCATGTGCTGCTCGTCGAGGCCGCGTACTGGCCCGCCGGGCGCTTTCCGCTGCTCGCCGCGGAGATGCAGCGCGCCGGGCTCGGGGCCGACTGGGCGACGCTGCTGTGGGAGGCCGCCTCGCTGCCCGCCGAGCGGCTGGTCGCCGCCGCCGACGCGCTGACCGCGGCGGGGCGGGCCGAGGACGGGGAGCAGATCCTGCGGCAGGGCGTGTCGCGGCCCGCGCCCGAGATCGGGCAGGCCGTGCTGGGGCTGGCCGGCGAGGGGCGCCGCCGCGAGGTCCGCGCGCTGCTCGACGCGTACGTCCGCGTGCGCACCCCGGAGGAGGCCGCCCGAAGTGTCGCGCCCGACCCGAGGACGCTCGTCCCCCTCCTGCTGGAGGCCGCCCAGGGGGTCTCCGACGAGTGCCAGTGGGATCTCGTGCACGCCCTGAGGGTGGCCGGCTTCACCGCGTGACCCCTTGTGTCACGGCGTCACACCCCTCCCACCGGCCCCATCCATCACCCACAGGAGGGTGAAACCTGATCGACTCAGCGGGTTAACGACGATGGTCTTGGCAAGGCTCTTCCGGGGGCTTACTTTCGAGCCTCTACGGCCCCCCTCTACGGGCGTAGAGGCTCTGACGTCCCGTCGAAGGAGCAGCTCATGGCCAACGTCGTACGCGCCGCTCTGGTCCAGGCCACCTGGACCGGCGACACCGAGTCCATGGTGGCGAAACACGAGGAGCACGCACGCGAGGCGGCCCGGCAGGGCGCCAAGATCATTGGCTTCCAGGAAGTCTTCAACGCCCCGTACTTCTGCCAGGTCCAGGAACCCGAGCACTACAGCTGGGCCGAGCCCGTCCCCGACGGGCCGACCGTGCGTCGTATGCAGGAGCTGGCCCGCGAGACCGGGATGGTCGTCGTCGTACCGGTGTTCGAAGTCGAGGGGGCCGGCTTCTACTACAACACCGCCGCCGTCATCGACTCCGACGGCACCTTCCTCGGCAAGTACCGCAAGCACCACATCCCGCAGGTCAAGGGCTTCTGGGAGAAGTACTACTTCAAGCCGGGAAACATCGGCTGGCCCGTCTTCGACACCGCCGTCGGGAAGGTGGGCGTCTATATCTGCTACGACCGTCACTTCCCGGAGGGCTGGCGGCAACTCGGTCTGAACGGCGCCCAGTTGGTGTACAACCCGTCCGCCACCTCGCGCGGGCTGTCCTCCTACCTCTGGCAGTTGGAGCAGCCCGCGGCGGCCGTCGCCAACGAGTACTTCATCGCCGCGATCAACCGGGTGGGACAGGAGCCGTACGGCGACAACGACTTCTACGGGACGAGCTATTTCGTCGACCCGCGTGGGCAGGTTGTCGGGGAGATCGCCAGCGACAAGAGCGAGGAGCTCGTCGTGCGCGACCTCGACTTCGACCTGATCGACGAGGTGCGGCAGCAGTGGGCCTTCTACCGCGACCGCCGCCCCGACGCGTACGAAGGACTGGTGCAGCCGTGACCAAGGACCTGATGGGACGCCACCGAGCCGTCATGCCGGACTGGCTCGCCCTGTACTACGAGGAGCCGCTGGAGATCACCCACGGCGAGGGCCGCCACGTGTGGGACGCCGCCGGCAACCGCTACCTCGACTTCTTCGGCGGCATCCTCACCACGATGACCGCGCACGCGCTGCCCGAGGTCACCAAGGCGGTGAGCGAGCAGGCCGGGCGGATCATCCACTCCTCGACCCTGTACCTCAACCGGCCCATGGTCGAACTCGCCGAGCGCATCGCCCAGTTGAGCGGCATCCCGGATGCCCGCGTCTTCTTCACCACCTCCGGCACCGAGGCCAACGACACCGCCCTGCTGCTAGCGACGACCCACCGGCAGAACAACTCGATCCTCGCGATGCGCAACAGCTACCACGGCCGCTCCTTCAGCGCCGTCGGTATCACCGGCAACCGCGGCTGGTCGCCGACCTCGCTGTCGCCGCTCCAGACGCTGTACGTCCACGGCGGCGTCCGCACCCGGGGCCCCTACGCCCATCTCTCCGACGACGACTTCATCGCCGCCTGCGTCGAGGACCTCAAGGACCTCCTCGGCCACACCCGCCCGCCGGCCGCGCTGATCGCCGAGCCCATCCAGGGCGTCGGCGGCTTCACCTCCGGTCCGGACGGGCTGTACGCCGCCTTCCGTGACGTGCTCGCCGAGCGCGGCATCCTGTGGATCGCCGACGAGGTGCAGACCGGCTGGGGCCGCACCGGCGACCACTTCTGGGGCTGGCAGGCGCACGCGCGCTCCGGCCCGCCGGACATACTGACCTTCGCCAAGGGCATCGGCAACGGCATGTCCATCGGCGGCGTCGTCGCCCGCGCCGAGATCATGAACTGCCTCGACTCCAACAGCATCTCGACCTTCGGCGGCACCCAGATCACCATGGCGGCCGGCCTCGCCAACCTCTCCTACCTGCTGGAACACGACCTCCAGGGCAACGCCCGGCGCGTCGGCGGGCTGCTCCTGGAGCGACTGCGGGCCGTCGCCGCGCAGGTGCCGCACGTACGGGAGGTGCGCGGCCGGGGCCTGATGCTGGGCATCGAGCTGACCCGCCCCGGCACCGACGAGGCCGACCCCGCCGCCGCGTCCGCCGTGCTGGAGGCGGCCCGCGAGGGCGGCCTCCTCATCGGCAAGGGCGGCGGCCACAACACCACGTCCCTGCGTATCGCCCCGCCCCTGTCCCTCACCGTCGCGGAGGCCGAGGAAGGCGCCGCGATCCTCGGACACGCTCTGAGGAGCATCTAGCAGGAACCACCTGAGAACCTGGTGCCTGAGTAAGGAACGCCGCCATGACCACCACCTCGGAGCCCACGCACACCCTGGAACCCGCTCTGTCGGTCCGGCAGGTCCTCACCCTGGAGCGGGTGCTGGCCGGGGAGCCCGAGGTGGTGGCCGGCGCCGGTCAGCTCGACCGGCCGGTGCGCTGGGTGCACGTCGCCGAGGCGCCGGACGTCGGCGTGATGCTCACCGGCGGCGAGATGGTGCTCACCACCGGGGTGCTGCTGGCCGGGGACGAGGACAAGCAGGCCGAGTACATCCGCTCCCTGCACCGGGCCGAGGCGGCGGCCGTCGTGCTCGGACTCGGCCGGGCGTTCCCCACCCCGCCGGACGTGATGCGTCGGGCGGCCGAGCGGTGCGGGCTGCCCATGGTCGTCCTGCACCGGCCCTTCCCCTTCGCCGAACTGACCGAAGAGGTCCAGTGCCGGCTCGTGCGCCGCAAGTTCGCCGCCGTCAGCCTCTCGGAGGCGGTACGGACCGCGCTGACCGGACTCATCACCGCGGGCGCCCCGCTGCAACGGCTGCTCGACGAGGTCGCCTCGCACAGCGCCTGCCCCGTCGTCGTCACCAACCTCGCCCACCGCGTCCTCGCCACCGCCGGCGAGCGGCCGGCGGTGGACGACGTGCTGCGCGACTGGGAGCGCATCTCCCGGCAGGCCGGCGGCAGCCAGGGCGACGGCTGGATCCGCGCCGCACTCGACGGGCGCGGGGAGCGCTGGGGCCAGATCGTGCTGTGCGGGTACCGCGGCGACACCGCCACCGGGCGGCTGCTGGCCGACCGCGCCGCCGAGGCCCTCGTCCTGCACCGCATGCTCGGCGGGAACTCCGCGCACACCTGGGAGGAGCAGTCCGCGCAGAGCCTGCTGACCGACCTCGTCAGCGGGGTCGTACCGGCACGGCAACTGCTGCCGCGGGCGCGGGCGGCCGGGCTGCCCGTCAACCGGCGGACGTTCGTCCCGCTGGTCGTGCGGGACGTCGAACCCGACCAACTCGACCGCGTACTGCGGATGGTGGGGCTGTCCGGGCTCGTCGCCGAGCTGGCCGAAGGGGCCGTGGCGGTGCTGCTGAGCCTCGCCCGGGACCAGGACGCCTCGGTGCTGACGGCGAACTTCGCGGCCCGGGTGCACTCGGAGGCCGTCCGCACCGTCGTGGCCGCCGCCGACCCCCGCACCGCCTGGGACGACGTGCCCACCGGACTGCGCGAGGCGCAGCATGTCGCCGACGCCGTCGCCGACTCCTCGGCCGTGCTCGACCTCCCGGCCGTCGTACGCCTCAGGGACGTCCATCTGCGCGGCCTGGTCCGGCTGTTGCGCGACGACCCGCATGTCCAGGCGTTCGCGGAGCGGGAGTTGGACGGGCTGCTGTGCGCGGCCGACGAGGACATGCTGTCCGTGCTGCGCACCTACCTCGCGACCGGCCGGAACAAGTCCCGCACCGCCCAGCTCCACCATGTCTCGCGGCCCGCGCTCTACCGCCGCCTGGAGGCGATACAGACGCGGCTCGGCGTCGACCTCGACGACTTCGAACAGGCCGCATCCGTACACATCGCACTCCTCGCGCACGACGCGCAACAAGCCTGAAACCTGCCACGACCTGGGAAAACGGCGGTGAAACATGGGACCACGACAGGGTGACACCGTGACACGCCGCACGCCCTCAGACGTGACACCGTGCAACTCAAACCGCTGCTCCGGACTTCTTAGGCTCCTCGCACACCGAGCGACCGGAGGTCCCGATGAGCCGAGTGATCCGTGCCGCCCTTTTCCAGACCGCGTGGACGGGCGACAAGGAATCGATGATCCAGGTACACGAGCAGGCGGCCCGCGACGCGGCCGCGCAAGGTGCTCAAGTGCTGTGTTTCCAGGAGCTGTTCTACGGGCCCTACTTCTGCCAAGTGCAGGACAAGGCGTTCTACGAGTACGCCGAACAGATCCCCGAGGGCCCGACCGTCCGCCGCTTCCAGGCGCTCGCAAAGGAACTGGGCATAGTCCTCGTGCTGCCGATGTACGAGGAGGAGCAGCCGGGCGTCCTGTACAACACCGCGGCCGTGATCGACGCGGACGGCTCCTACCTGGGCAAGTACCGCAAGACCCACATCCCCCAGGTCGAGGGATTCTGGGAGAAGTTCTACTTCCGTCCGGGGAACAGCGGCTGGCCGATCTTCGAGACGGCCGTCGGGAAGATCGGCGTCTACATCTGCTACGACCGTCACTTCCCGGAGGGCTGGCGGGCACTGGGCCTGGGCGGCGCCGAGATCGTGTTCAACCCCTCGGCCACCTCCCGTGGGCTCTCCCGCTACCTGTGGCAGCTGGAGCAGCCGGCGGCGGCCGTCGCCAACGAGTACTTCGTGGGCGCGATCAACCGGGTCGGCGTGGAGGACCTCGGCGACAACGACTTCTACGGCACCACCTACTTCGTGGACCCGGAGGCCCAGTTCGTCGGGGAGGTGGCGAGCGACAAGGAGACCGAACTCGTGGTGCGCGACCTGGACCTGGCCAAGCTCCGCGAGGTCCGCGACCGCTGGCAGTTCTACCGCGACCGGGCGCCGGGGGCCTACACGCCGCTGACGGCACCCTGATCGCATCGACCGCACCGAACACATCGCGAGTCACACTGCGAGGAGAGGGACCATGACCAGCCGTACCGTCATCCGCGGCGGTCTCGTCATCACCGCGTCCGACGAGATGCACGCCGACGTCCTTATCGAGGACGGCCGTATCGCCGCCCTCGCCGCCGCCGGAACGTCCGCCGCCGAGGCCTGGACGGCCGAGCGGACCATCGAGGCCACCGGGAAGTACGTCATCCCGGGCGGCGTCGACGTCCACACCCATATGGAGCTGCCGTTCGGCGGCACCTTCGCCTCCGACACCTTCGAGACCGGCACCCGGGCCGCCGCCTGGGGCGGTACCACCACGATCGTCGACTTCGCCGTGCAGAGCCAGGGTCACTCGCTGCGCGAGGGCCTCGACACCTGGCACGCCAAGGCCGAGGGCAACTGCGCCATCGACTACGGCTTCCACATGATCGTCTCCGATGTGAACGAGGGGACGCTCAAGGAGATGGACCACCTCGTCGAGGAAGGTGTCACCTCCTTCAAGCAGTTCATGGCCTACCCCGGCGTCTTCTACTCCGACGACGGCCAGATCCTGCGCGCCATGCAGCGCTCCGCCGAGAACGGCGGCCTGATCATGATGCACGCCGAGAACGGCATCGCGATCGACGTGCTGGTGGAGCAGGCGCTGGCAAGGGGTGAGACCGACCCCCGCTTCCACGGTGAGGTGCGCAAGGCGCTGTTGGAGGCCGAGGCCACCCACCGCGCCATAAAGCTCGCCCAGGTCGCGGGCGCCCCGCTGTACGTCGTGCATGTCTCGGCGATGGAGGCAGTCGCCGAGCTGGCACGCGCGCGGGACGAGGGCCTGAATGTCTTCGGCGAGACCTGCCCGCAGTACCTGTTCCTGTCCACCGACAACCTCGCCGAGCCGGACTTCGAGGGCTCGAAGTACGTGTGCTCGACGCCGCTTCGGCCGCGCGAGCACCAGGCGCAGCTGTGGAAGGGCCTCAGGACGAACGACCTCCAGGTCGTCTCCACCGACCACTGCCCCTTCTGCTTCGTGGGTCAGAAAGAGCTCGGCAGGGGCGACTTCTCCAAGATCCCCAACGGTCTGCCGGGCGTCGAGAACCGTATGGACCTGCTCCACCAGGCCGTCGTCGACGGGCACATCACGCGCCGCCGCTGGATCGAGATCGCCTGCGCGACCCCGGCCCGGATGTTCGGCATGTACCCGAAGAAGGGCACCATCGCGCCGGGCGCCGACGCCGACGTCGTGATCTACGACCCGGGGGCCCAGCAGGTCATGTCGGCCGACACGCACCACATGAACGTCGACTACTCGGCCTACGAGGGCAAGCAGACCACCGGCCGGGTCGAGACGGTCCTCTCGCGCGGCGAACTCGTCATCACCGAGCGGGAGTACACCGGTCAC
This sequence comes from Streptomyces sp. NBC_01092, assembly GCF_045039535.1. Taxonomy (NCBI): domain Bacteria; kingdom Bacillati; phylum Actinomycetota; class Actinomycetes; order Kitasatosporales; family Streptomycetaceae; genus Streptomyces; species Streptomyces sp. NBC_01092. The sequence continues at coordinate 8,787,249 of NZ_CP108659.1, forward strand.
GCCGGGCATGGTGTCTACACGCCCCGCTCCACCTGTCAGTACCTCAACTAGGAGCGGAGCACATGGACTTCGGACTCGTCCTGCAGACCGACCCGCCGGCCTCGCGGGTCGTCAGCCTGATGAAACGCGCCGAGCGCAGCGGCTTCAGCTACGGCTGGACCTTCGACTCGGCCGTGCTGTGGCAGGAACCGTTCGTCATCTACAGCCAGATCCTGGCCAACACGCAGAAGCTGACGGTCGGCCCGATGGTGACCAACCCGGGCACCCGCACCTGGGAAGTCACCGCCTCCACGTTCGCCACCCTCAACGACATGTTCGGCAACCGCACGGTCTGCGGCATCGGACGCGGTGACTCGGCCATGCGCGTCGCCGGCCGCAAGCCCAACACCCTGGCCCGGATCAGCGAGGCCATGAAGGTCATCCGGGCGCTCGGCAGCGGCCGGGAGGCCGATCTCGGCGGGGGAACGGTCGTCAGGTTCCCCTGGATCAAGGAAGGCGCCGAACTCCCCGTGTGGATGGCGGCGTACGGGCCGAAGGCCCTGAAGATGACCGGCGAGGAGGCCGACGGGTTCATCCTCCAGCTCGCGGACCTCTATCTGACCGAGTACATGGTCAAGGCCGTGAAGGACGCGGCGGTCGCGGCCGGCCGTGACCCGTCCGAGGTGAAGATCTGCGTGGCCGCCCCGGCGTACGTCACCGAGGACGACTCACCCGAAGCGCTCGCCCACGCGCGCGAGCAGTGCCGGTGGTTCGGCGGAATGGTCGGCAACCACGTGGCCGACCTGGTCAGCAAGTACGGCCAGCACTCCGCCGCCGTACCGGACGAACTCACCGAGTACATCAAGGCCCGTGAGGGGTACGACTACTCCCACCACGGACGCGCCGACAACCCCGACACCGCGTTCGTGCCCGACGAGATCGTCGACCGGTTCTGTCTCATCGGCCCGGTCGAGAAGCACATCGAGAAGCTGAACGCCCTGCGTGAGCTGGGCGTCGACCAGTTCGCCGTCTACGACATGCACGACGCGCAGGAAGCCGTGATCGACGCGTACGGCACGTCGGTCATCCCCGCGCTCAACCCCTAGCCCTCGCGGGCGAGCTCGCGGCATCATCGCTCCACCCGACCCCCCACCTCTTGTCTCCCTCCCCGCCGGTCCCCGGCCTCCCCGCCGCCGTCCCCGGGGAGGGGCCCAAGGCCCCCGCACGGCCTCTCCCGTTCCCGCCTGATCGATTGGCCTGCTCATGACCAACACAGTCCCCAAGGGGTCACCGATACCGCAGTCCGCCGACGCCGGCGGCCGGATCGAGCTCGCCCCCGAGGCGTTCCCCGCCGACAGCCCCTTCGCCAACGAGGATCTGCGTCCCGTCCCGGTCTCCGAGCGCAAGTGGACGACGTACAACTTCGCGGCCCTGTGGATCTCCATGGCCCACTGCATCCCCAGCTGGACCCTGGCCTCCGGCCTGGTCGCCCTCGGCATGGACTGGAAGCAGGCCGTCTTCACCATCGCGCTGGCCAACGTCATCGTGCTACTGCCGATGCTGGCCACCGGGCACGCCGGGCCCAAGTACGGCATACCCTTCCCGGTGCTGGCGCGGGCCTCCTTCGGGCTGCGCGGCGCCAACATCCCGGCGATGATCCGGGCAGCCGTGGCGTGCGGCTGGTTCGGCATCCAGACCTGGATCGGCGGCAGCGGCATCTTCGCGCTCGGGTCCAAGCTCACCGGGGGCCACTGGGAGAACGCGGGCAAGATCGCGGGCAACCCCTGGCCGCTGTGGCTCTGCTTCATCCTGTTCTGGGCCGTGCAGATCGCGATCATCTACCGCGGCATGGACTTCCTGCGGCACTTCGAGAACTGGGCCGCGCCCTTCGTGATCGTCGGTGCGCTGGTGCTGCTGATCTGGATCGCCGTCAAGGCGGACGGGTTCGGCGCGCTGCTCGACCAGCCCTCGAAGCTCGGCTGGGGCCCCGACTTCTGGCCGGTCTTCTTCCCGTCCCTGATGGGCATGATCGGTTTCTGGGCGACTCTGTCCCTGAACATCCCTGACTTCACCCGCTTCGGCGCCAGTCAGAAGGCGCAGACCTGGGGCCAGTCCCTCGGCCTGCCCACGACCATGACGCTCTTCGCGGTCCTCGCCGTGCTGGTCACCTCCGGCTCCGAGGCCGTCTACGGCGAGGCGATCTGGGACCCGGTCACCCTGGCCGCCAAGACCGACAGCGTCTTCGGGCTGCTGTTCGCGCTGATCGTCGTCCTCGTCGCCACCATCTCCGTGAACATCGCGGCGAACGTGGTCTCCCCGGCGTACGACCTCGCGAACCTGGCGCCGAAGCTCATCAACTTCCGTACGGGCGCGCTGATCACCGGTGTCGTCGGCATCCTGATCTTCCCGTGGGAGCTGATCTCCACGCCGGAGTTCTACATCTTCACCTGGCTCGGCGTGGTCGGCGGCCTGCTCGGCACGGTCGCGGGCATCCTGATCGCCGACTACTGGATCGTCCGCCGTACGGTCCTGCACCTCGCCGACCTGTACACGCCCGGCGGGCGCTACTGGTACACGAACGGCTGGAACTGGCGCGCGATCGTCGCCTTCCTCGTCGGCGGTGTCCTCGCGGTCGGCGGCTCGTACTCGGGTGTGGGCGCCGACGGATCGAAGACCGGGCCGTTCCCGGCCGACGGACTGATCCCGTTCCTCAAGCCGCTCGCCGACTACGGCTGGGCGGTGGGCGTGGCCACCTCGCTGGTGCTGTACGTGGTGCTGATGGGCGGGCGCAAGGAACGCGCCGAGGCCTGACCCCGCACTTGCGGGACCTTGCGGGACCTTGCGGGACTCTTGCGGGACCGGAGGACGGTCAGCTCTGCCGGCCGTCCTCCAAGGCAGCCACCGCCTCCTTGGCCGCCTTGATGGCACCCTTGTTGATCTCGTCGGTGTCGGGCGCCTTCTTCGACTCGAAGTCGCTTCCGCTGTAGGTGATGGAGACCAGCGCGTTGGAAGCGCGGACCAGCACCACACCCTCGCGGGTCTGCTGCTTGTCCTCCGTCGTGAGGTTCACGACGGAGTACCCCGCGTCGCCGAGCCCGGGGACGGCGCCCCCGCCGCTCTTGTCCGCGACGCGGCCCTTGTAGGACTCCTCCGCCGCCTCGTCCGACGCCGTGACCTCGATGGACACGTCCAGCCAGCGGTACTCGTAACCGTCGAGCGCGTTCCACGAGCAGGTGCGGCGCACCTTGGAGTCGGTCGACGGGAGCTCCTTGCCGGCCGCCTTGGCGCCGGGCACGAGATCCTTGATCGACTTCGAGCTCAGGCTGTCGCACGGTGCGGGAGCGGCGGCGTACGTCTTCGACGCCGCCGCCGTGGCGGGAGCCGAGGGCGAGTCTTCATCCGTCTTCTGCGTCGCCGTCCGGTCCTCGGCGGCCGGCGTCGTGGCGGGGCCGGAGGACAGCGCCCAGCCCGCCGCGGCGAGCACGACGACGGGCGACAGACGCGCGGTGAGGGCGAGCGGCAAGGGAAGAGAACGCACGGCGCACTTCTCGTGGGGGATGGTGCGGAAGGAGTCCGCACTGCGGACGGGACGCCAGTGTCACATGACTCCCTGTGAGGCGGAAGTGCCAACTCGCTCCGTGCTGACGCCATTACGCAAGGGCCTCGAATACGTGGCGTCCTGGGCGAGTTACAGGGCCTCCTGGGTAATTTGGGCGGAAATGGCGCTTTCGATGCGGTCCACGGCGATGAAGGCGCCGTACGCGACGAGGTGCACCAGACAGTGGTCGCTGTGCTCCGGCCGGCGCCAGGCCGCCACGTCCTCGTCCGTGATGCGGTACGGCGCGAGGGCGGCCAGCAGCGCCAGCCGCGCCCCGGGACGCTCCCGGCGGTCCGGGAACCCCTCCAGGGCGAGCGTCGGATGAGTACCGTCCCAGTCCTGCAGGGCCGCCTCCACGAGGTCGTGGTCGTCGGCGTCGAGGAGGTCCGCCCCTCGCATGGCCGCCCTGAGCAGCGCCGCGTACGCGATGCCGACGGGCGTGCCGCGCGCCCACGCGGGAGCCTCACCCGGGTCGATGTCGTCGAGCAGCGCGAGGGACTGGCCGGGGCGTGCGGGGCGGCGCACGGTCCGGGAGAGCGCGCGGCCCGCGATGCTCCGTACCGCCCGCAAGCGCTGGGCGCCCGCCGGGAGCAGGTTCTCGGTCAGCAGGGCCGACGCGATCCGGTTGATGAAGTGAAAGGTGAGCGCGGTGCCGAGATGGGCGGCGGCCTGTTCGCGCGGGAAGGGGTACGGCGCCAGGTCGGCGCCGGGCACGCGCGTGTGCCGCCCCCAGGCGAGCAGGCGTGCGTGCTCCTCGCTGTGCGGCGACTCCCCGCGCGCCACCCGCTCGGCGAGCGCGTGGTCGCCGGTGGCGTGCAGCAGCACGGTGTGCGCGTCCACGCAGAACGGGCACCTGTTGGCGAGCGACACCCCGAGCGCCACCAGCTCCTTGCCGGTCCGGCTGCCCGCGCCGGCGATGAGCGACTCGCGCAACAACGCCCAGGCGGGAGCGAGGAGTTCAGGTGCGCTGGACAGGACCACGAAGGTGGGGGGCTCGGCGATGCCGAAGTCGAGGGCGATCTGCGCGTACACCTCGGCGACGGTGCCGGCGGCCGACCTGGGCGGGAGGGGTTCGGTGAATCGGAAGGGTGTGGGCATGGTCAGCAGGGTGCTCCGCCGGGGCGGTGCGGGTCGTCGTACGGGCGAAGGGAGTCCGCGCTGCGCCGGCGGGGCGGGCCGGCGCCCCGCACTACTACGCCGGGAGTAGTCCGGGAGCCGTCCACAGGGCTGACGTCGCTGTCGGTGGGGCGGTCTAGTGTGCGGGCATGAGCGGGTACCGCATCACACGCGAGCGGTTCGCCGACGCGGCCGTCGCGGTCGTGGTCGGCGCCATCACCGTGCTCGCCGCCGTCGCGGACGACCGGGCGGGGCCCGTCGACTGGGCCCTGATCGCGGCCGGTTCGCTGGCCCTGGCCGCCCACCGCACCGCCCCGCGCGCGGTGCTCGCGATCACCGCGGGCTGCCTGCTCGCCGAGGTGTTCCACGCGGGGCCGGCCGCCACCCTGGCCATCCCCGTCGTGGGCGCGGTGCACACGGCCTCGCGGACCGGACACCGGGGCACGGCCGCCGCGGCGGCCGCCGTCTTCCTCGGCGGCTACGTCGCGGCGGGCTCGGCGACCTCGGACGTCGTGACCGAGACACTGCTGCTGGCCGGATGGTTCCTGTGCGCGGTCGTGACGGGCCTTGCCGACCGCAACTGGCAGGCGTACCTACGGCAGACCGAGCAGCGCGCGCTGGAGGCAGAACGCACCCGCGAGGAGGCGGCGTTGCGCAGAGCGGGCGAGGAACGCCTGCGCATCGCCAGGGAGTTGCACGACTCCCTCACGCACAGCATCTCGATCGTCAAGCTCCAGGCAGGCGTCGCCGCGCACTTGGCCCGCAAGCGCGGTGAGGAGGTGCCGCCCGCCCTGTCCGCCATTCAGGAGGCGAGCGGCGAGGCCATGCGCGAGCTGCGCGCCACGCTGGAGGTGCTGCGCACCGACGAACCGACCGGCACGCCGGCCCTGCTCGTGGAGCGGGCGCGGGCCGCCGGGCTGGCCGTCGGCCTGACCGTGACGGGGGACGAGCGGCCGCTCACGGCGACGGTCGACCGGGCGATGTACCGCATCGTCCAGGAGGCCCTCACGAACGCGGCACGGCACGCGGGACCGGCGAAGGTGAGCGTCCAACTCGCCTATGGTGAGGATGACTTGACGATATGCGTCGAGGACGACGGCACCGCCGACCCGTCCCGTGCGCCGGCTCCCGGCATCGGCCTGACCGGTATGCGCGAGCGCGTCACGGCCCTCGGCGGCACGCTGGACGCCGCCCCGCGCGAGGAGGGCGGATTCGTGGTGCGGGCGTGCTTGCCGCTGGGAGAGGCGGGGGGACCGGTGGCGTGATCAGGGTGGCGTTGGTCGACGATCAGGCGTTGATGCGGGCGGGGTTCCGGGCCCTGCTGGACGCCGAGGACGGTATCGAGGTGGTCGGCGAGGCGGGGGACGGCGAGCGGGGGCTGGCGCTGATCCGCGCGCAGGTGCCCGACATCGCGCTGATCGACGTACAGATGCCGGTGATGACGGGCATCGAGGCGACCCGCCGTATTGCCGCGGACCCGGCCCTGACGGACGTGCGCGTGGTGATCCTCACCAACTACGGCCACGACGAGTACGTCTTCGAGGCGCTGCGGGCCGGCGCGAGCGGCTTCCTGCTGAAGGACACCGAGCCGGACGACCTGCTCCAGGCGATCGAGGTGGTGGCGCACGGGGAGGCGTTGCTGTCGCCCGCCGTGACCCGCACCCTCATCGGCGAGTTTGTCTCGCGTCCGCCCGACCGGGCCACGGCACCCGGCCTTGAGGGCCTGACCCGCCGCGAGCGGGAGGTCACGGCGCTGGCGGCGCGCGGCCTGACCAACGAGGAGATCGCCGCGCACATGGTGATCAGCCCGTTCACGGCGAAGACCCACATCAGCAGGGCGATGACCAAGCTGGGGGCGCGGGACCGCGCCCAACTCGTGGTGTTCGCCTACGAGTCGGGGCTGGTGGCGCCGCGAAGCGCGGACTCGTCGGCATCCTGAGCCCCGGGGCCGCGCTCGCCCTCGAACGCCGCCAGGATTCGCTCGGCGGCCAGCGTCGCCGTCAACTCGCCGTCCCTGACCCGCTGTTCCAGCTCCGGCGCGACGGCCCGCACCGCCCGGTCGGCGTGCAGGCGGCCCAGGAGTTCGTCGCGGACCATGGTCCACGTCCAGTCGATCTGCTGGTCGCGGCGCTTGGCGGCGAGTCGGCCGGTGGACTCCAGCAGCGTCCGATGCTGTTCGAGGCGGTCCCAGAGGGTGTCCAGGCCGATCGACTCGCGCCCGCTGCAGTGCAGGACCGGCGGCGTCCAGGCGGCGTCCCTGCCGTGCATCAGACGCAGAGCACCCGCCAACTCCCGTGCGGCGGCGCGGGCGTCGCGCTCGTGCGGGCCGTCCGCCTTGTTGACGGCGAGCACGTCGGCCAGTTCCAGGACGCCCTTCTTGATGCCCTGGAGCTGGTCGCCCGTGCGGGCCAGCGTCAGCAGCAGAAAGGAGTCCACCATGTTCGCGACCGCGGTCTCCGACTGGCCGACGCCGACCGTCTCCACCAGGATCACGTCGTAGCCGGCCGCCTCCATCACCACGATCGACTCGCGGGTGGCCTTGGCGACCCCGCCCAGCGTGCCGGCCGTGGGGGAGGGGCGGATGAACGCCGCCGGGTCGACCGCCAGCCGCTCCATCCGCGTCTTGTCGCCCAGGATCGATCCGCCCGTCCGGCTGGAGGAGGGGTCGACGGCCAGCACCGCGACCCGGTGCCCGAGCGCGGTCAGCATCGTGCCGAACGCGTCGATGAACGTCGACTTCCCGACCCCCGGCACCCCGCTCACGCCGATCCGCCGCGCCTTCCCGCTGTGCGGGAGCAGCTCGGTCAGCAACTGCTGTGCCAGCACCCGGTGCTGGGGCCGGGTGGACTCGACGAGCGTGATGGCGCGCGCGACGATCGCACGCTTCCCGTCGAGCACACCCTTCACATACGCGTCGAGATCGATCACAGCTCGTGCCCGAGATCGGCTCCCAGCCGCCGTACGAGGTCGTACGCGGCGTCCGGGATCACCGTCCCGGGCGGGAAGACGGCCGCCGCGCCCATCTCAAGGAGCGTCGGTACGTCCTGCGGCGGGATCACCCCGCCGACCACGATCATGATGTCCTCGCGGCCCTCCTCGGCCAGCGCCTCCTTGAGCGCCGGTACGAGGGTGAGGTGACCGGCGGCCAGCGACGACACCCCGACGATGTGCACGTCCGCCTCGACGGCCTGGCGGGCCACCTCGGCCGGGGTCTGGAACAGCGGGCCGACGTCGACGTCGAAGCCGAGGTCGGCGAAGGCGGTGGCGATCACCTTCTGGCCGCGGTCGTGGCCGTCCTGGCCCATCTTGGCGACCAGGATGCGCGGACGGCGGCCCTCGGCCTCCTCGAAGTCGGACACGAGGGTGCGGGTGCGGTCCACGGACGGCGACTCCCCGGCTTCGTTGCGGTACACGCCGGTGATCGTACGGATCTGGCTCGCGTGCCGGCCGTACACCTTCTCCAGGGCGTCCGAGATCTCCCCGACGGTGGCCTTCGCGCGGGCGGCGCTCACCGCCAGCTCCAGCAGGTTGCCCTCGCCCCCGGCGGCCCGGGTGAGCGCGTCCAGCGAGTCCTGGCAGACCTGCTCGTCCCGCTCCGCCCGCAGCCGCCGCAGCTTCTCGATCTGCTGGGCGCGCACGGAGGAGTTGTCGACCTTGAGCACCTCGATCTGCTCGTCGCTGTCGACGCGGTACTTGTTGACGCCGATGACCGGCTGACGTCCGGAGTCGATGCGCGCCTGGGTGCGGGCCGCGGCCTCCTCCACGCGCAGCTTCGGGATGCCGGCGTCGATGGCCTGCGCCATGCCGCCCGCCTGCTCGACCTCCTGGATGTGCTGCCAGGCCCGGCGCGCGAGGTCGTACGTCAGCTTCTCCACGTAGGCGCTGCCGCCCCACGGGTCGATGACCCGGGTCGTGCCCGACTCCTGCTGGATCATCAGCTGCGTGTTGCGCGCGATGCGGGCCGAGAAGTCGGTGGGCAGCGCGAGCGCCTCGTCCAGGGCGTTGGTGTGCAGCGACTGTGTGTGACCCTGCGTCGCGGCCATCGCCTCGACGCACGTACGCGTGACGTTGTTGAACACGTCCTGCGCGGTCAGCGACCAGCCCGAGGTCTGCGAATGGGTGCGCAGGGAAAGCGACTTGGAGTTCTTCGGGTCGAACTGCTTCACCAGCTTCGCCCACAGCAGGCGCGCCGCCCGCAGCTTGGCGACCTCCATGAAGAAGTTCATGCCGATCGCCCAGAAGAAGGAGAGGCGAGGCGCGAACGCGTCCACGTCCAGGCCGGCCTCACGGCCCGCGCGGATGTACTCGACCCCGTCCGCGAGCGTGTACGCCAGCTCCAGATCGGCCGTCGCACCGGCCTCCTGGATGTGGTAGCCGGAGATGGAGATCGAGTTGTAGCGGGGCATCCGCTGCGAGGTGAAGGCGAAGATGTCGGAGATGATCCGCATCGACGGCTTCGGCGGATAGATGTAGGTGTTGCGGACCATGAACTCCTTGAGGATGTCGTTCTGGATGGTCCCGGCCAACTTCTCGGGCGGTACGCCCTGTTCCTCCGCCGCCACGATGTACAGCGCCAGCACCGGCAGCACGGCGCCGTTCATCGTCATCGACACGGTCATCTTGTCCAGCGGAATGCCGTCGAAGAGCTGCCGCATGTCGTAGATCGAGTCGATGGCGACGCCCGCCATGCCGACGTCGCCCGTCACGCGCGGGTGGTCGCTGTCGTAACCCCGGTGCGTGGGCAGGTCGAAGGCGACCGACAGGCCCTTCTGGCCGGCCGCCAGGTTGCGCCGGTAGAACGCGTTGGACTCCTCGGCGGTGGAGAAGCCCGCGTACTGGCGGATCGTCCAGGGCTGGTTGACGTACATCGTCGGGTACGGGCCGCGCAGATACGGCGCCATGCCCGGGTAGGTGCCCAGGAAGTCCAGGCCCTCCAGGTCACGGCCGGTGTACAGCGGCTTGACCGCGATGCCCTCGGGGGTCTCCCACAGTGGCTCGTCCCCGCCCGTGGCCTGCTTGACGGCCGTACGCCACTCGTCGGCGCCGGCGGCGGCGGTCGGGGTCCCCAGCTCGATCCCGGAGAAGTCGGGGATTCCCATCAGGACACTCCCATGCGGTCGAGGGTGGCGGACAGCACGGCGACGGCGTCACAGCCCGCGAAGACGTAACTGTCGACATCGGTGTACTGCCCGGGGCGGCCCGCGAGGAACACGTGCGTGGCGCCCGCCGACCTGAACTCGGCGGCCACGGTCTGGGCCTGCTCCTCGTACACCGCGTCGCTGGAGCACAGGCACGCCTCGGTGGCGCCGCTCTCGGCGAAGGTGCCCTCGGTGACGGGCTCGATGCCGCCCGCCTGGAACAGGTTCGACGCGAAGGTGAGCCGCGCGGTGTGGGCGGCGGCCGGGCCGAGTGCGGCCAGGTAGATCCGCGGCCGGGACCCGGTGGCGGCGAGGTGGGCGTCGGAACGGGCACGCAGCGCCTCGTACGCCTCGTCACGGCGGACGCGCGGGAGGCCGCCGGACCGGACCTCGGGAGCGGGCTCGCGCTCCACCGGCTGCTCGGCGAGGTTCGGGAACTCGCTGACGCCGGTGATCGGTTCGCGCCGCTTGACGAGCTTGCCGGTGCGCGCCGCCCAGGTCTCGGCCAGGTCCTGGCCGAGCCGTCCGGAGCGCAGGGCCTCGGCCTGGCCGCCCGCACCCTCGATGCGCTGGAAGAACTCCCAGCCCGCCTCGGCGAGTTCGTCCGTGAGCCGCTCCACGTACCAGGAGCCGCCGGCCGGGTCGATCACCCGGGCCAGGTGCGACTCCTCGATGAGGATGGTCGAGGTGTTGCGGGCGATGCGCCGCGCGAAAGCGTCCGGCAGGCCGAGCGCATGGTCGAAGGGCAGCACGGTCACGGAGTCGGCGCCGCCGACGCCGGCGGCCAGCGTGGCCACCGTCGTGCGCAGCATGTTCACCCAGGGGTCGCGGCGCGACATCATCACCGGCGAGGTGACGGCGTGCTGCACCTGCGCGCTCGGCGCCCCGCACACCTCGCTCACCCGCGCCCACAGCCGGCGCGCGGCCCGCAGCTTGGCGATGGTCAGGAACTGGTCGGCGGTGGCCGCGTACCGGAACTCCAGCTGCGCACCGGCCTGTTCGACCGTCAGACCGGCCTCGGTCAGCTCCCGCAGATAGGCGACACCGGTCGCCAGCGAGCAGCCCAGTTCCTGCGCGGCCGAGCCACCGGCCTCGTGGTACGGCAGCGCGTCCACGGTCAGCGCCCGCAGCCCCGGGTACTCCTCGGCGCACAGCCGGGCCAGCGAGGCGACGGCGGCGAACTCCGAGGACTGTCCGGTACGGGCCTCATGGCCGAGCGGGTCCGCGCCGAGGTTGCCGCGCGCCGCCTCCTTGGCGACGCCCCGCTCCTCGTACAGCCGCAGCAGCTCACGCGCGGCGGGCTCCACCTCGGTGCCCGCGTCGAGGACGACAGGGGCCAGGTCGAGGTAGACGCCTTCCAGGGCGCGGCCGAGTTCCGAAACCGGGATGCCGCCCTCGCCGAGGACCAGCCACAGTGAGGTGACGCCGTTCTCCAGGTCCGCGAGCACCACGCTGTCCTTGAGCGCCGTGTGGCGCTGGCGCACATCCCAGCCGCCGGCCGTGTTGCCCTCGGCACGGCCGCCACGGACGAAGGGGGCGAACCCGGGCAAACCTGTGTCGGGTGCGGCATCGCGCGCGGTGTACAGAGGGCGGGTGCGCAACCCGTCCTCCAGGGCAGTGGACAGGGCTTCTTCCGCGGCCGGGCCCGAGACGTCCTTGCCCGCCTTGCGCAGCACACCTTCCACCAGGTGTTGCCACTGCTCATGGGTTGCGTCAGGGAACTCGGCGGCCAGCGAGAGCCCGTCGTCAGGCAGGACCGTCATGCTCGGATGCTAGGTCAGATCATCAAAGGAGCAGCAGAGGGCACGGCTGTGACCTTGCCCTCTCCCACATTGTGACCTGGGTCTCCGCATCGAATGAGGCGGTCGGGGAAAGGGCGTTCCGCGGCTTTCGTCGCAGGTAAAGGTTCGGTCAGAGGAGGGTCCCGCAGGCCCGCCTGCCATTGGTCATGTCCTGGTCGAGCAGTACGGTCGGTGCGATATCGACGACGGCGAAGCGGAAGCCGGTGGGAATCCGGCACGGTCGCGCCACTGTATGCCGCCCCTTGGGAAGGGTGGCGAGTCAGACCCGTGGCCGTCGTCATGTGCACCACCGAGATGGGACGCGAACTCCCTTAAGGAGGCCCTGCCATGGCGCAGCATGTCGCTCAGCCGACCGCCACCACCCCCGCTCTCCCCGCCAAACTGCCGATCGGCGCGATCGTCCCCTGGGCGGTCTTCTTCGGCATCCTGATGCTGGTCCTGCTGTACTTCGTCGGCGCCGAACAGGGCGCCACCTCCGTCGTCTCCGGCGAGGACGTCCACGAGTGGGTGCACGACGCCCGCCACCTCCTCGGCTTCCCCTGCCACTGACCAGAGGGACGCCGCACACTCATGAACTCCGCAACGGTAAGAAACCTGCTCGTACGGGGCATGCTCGCCGGCCTCGGCGCCGGTGTACTCGCCCTCGTCGTGGCCTACTTCCTCGGTGAGCCGAGCGTCGACAAGGCGATCGGCTTCGAGGAGGCCCACGCCTCCGGGCACGAGCACGAGGTCGAACTCGTCTCCCGCAGCCTTCAGTCCACCGCGGGCCTCGCCACCGGTGTGCTGATCTACGGGGTCGCCTTCGGCGGCATCGCCGCCCTCGCCTACTGCTTCGCCCTCGGCCGCGTCGGCCGCTTCAGCCCGCGGGCCACCGCGCTGCTGCTGTCCGGGTGCGCACTGCTCGCCGTCTACGTCGTGCCGTTCCTGAAGTATCCGGCCAACCCGCCCGCCGTCGGCGACCCCGACACCATCGGCAAACGGACCACCCTGTACTTCCTGATGATGGTGCTCAGCGTCCTCCTCGCGGTGGCCGCGACCCTCCTCGGCAAGCGCCTCGCCCCGAGGCTGGGCACCTGGTACGCCACCGTCGCCGCGGTGGCCGCGTTCGCCGTGGTGATCGGCCTGGCGTACGCGTTCCTGCCGGTCGTCAACGAGGTTCCCGCGGACTTCCCGGCCGCCGTGCTGTGGAGGTTCCGGATCTCCGCGCTGGCCATGCAGGCCACGCTCTGGGCAGGCTTCGGGCTGCTCTTCGGCGAGCTGGCCGAGCGACTGCTGAATCCCAGACCGGCCGCCGCGGCTTCGGCCCCGGCGGTGGCTGCCCCCAGCTGACCGGAATGCGATCACGTGAGAGGGCCCGCGGAACCATCCGGGGGCCCTCTCACGTTCTGCGGACACCGAGTCGACGGGACGGGACATGGCTCGGACGACCGGCCGATTACCCGACGACCACGCGGGCGAGGAGCGGAGGAGCCGAGTGGCCAGACACCCACAGCCGCGCCGCATCACCCTCGGCGGCCACGAGGCGGTGGCGCTGACCGTGGAGGAGTACGAGCAACTGATGGCCAGCCGACGGCAGATCGGCGGCCAGAGCGCCCGGGTGCGCGTACTGGGCCAGCAGGTCAAGCGCACCGAGCAGCTGCTGCAGGACCTGGAGACGCTGGTCGCGGCGCCGCCCGCCCGCTGCCGGGAGCAGGCGGGCACGGCGTGCGCCGGCGATGCGGTGACGCGGACGGACACCGACACGGGCTGTCTGCGCTGCGCCATCGCGGCATTGCTGCGTCGCCACCGCGACACGGCATCCTGAACCCCGGACGCTCGTCTCTAACCGGTGTGCGGCGCGGCAAGGGCCCGCCCCAGCCGCAGGTTCCAGCGCCCGGTCCGTCCACTGAGCTCCGTCGCCGTCAGCGGGGCGACGTCAAGACGCCAGAAGGCCGCCGCGGGCATGCCGAGCGCATGAACGACGGCGGCGCGAACGACCTCCGGCTCGACCACGGCGAGCGTACGGCCGTCCAGGTCCTGCGCGGCCGTCAGCCACTGGGCGACCCGGTCGCAGAAGTCCCGTACCGACTCGCCCCCGTGCGGCGCGCACCCCGGGTCCGTGAGCCAGCGGCTCACCGACTCCGGCTCGACGGCGCTCACCTCGTCGAGCGTGCGGCCCCGCCAGCGGCTCATCTCCAGCCCCGTCAGCTCCCCCGCCGCAGATCCGTGCAGAGCGAGCGCCTCGGCCGTCTCCCGGCAGCGCAGGCTCGGCGAAGTGAACACATCGGCGGCCGAGGGCAGGGTCCCGGCGGCCGCGCGGGCCTGTGCCGTGCCGCTGTCGTCGAGCGGGGTCCGGCCGTCGTCGAAGCGGGCCTGGCGCAGGCTCGCGTTCATCGCGGGTGAGATGAAGGTGACGCGGCTGGTCACGCGCTCGCTCCTCCTGCCGGGTCATGACGTGCTCCTCGCTGCCCTGGGGCCCTCACCACGTGAGCGGTGAGGGCCCTTGGCCGGTCGGCCGGGTCAGGACACGGACAGCTCGCTCCGTACCGTACGGGCCGCTGCCACCAGGTTCTCCAGCGAGGCCCGGGTCTCCGGCCAGCCACGGGTCTTCAGACCGCAGTCGGGGTTGACCCACAGCCGTTCGGCGGGGATGGCCCGCAGGCCGGTGCGCAGCAGCTCGGCCGCCTCCTTCGCGCTCGGCACCCGCGGGGAGTGGATGTCGTAGACACCCGGCCCGGCCTCGCGCGGGTAGCCGTGGGCGGCGAGTTCACGGGCGACCTGCATGTGCGAGCGGGCGGCCTCCAGGCTGATGACGTCGGCGTCGAGGTCGTCGATGGCCTGGACGATGTCGCCGAACTCGGCGTAGCACATGTGCGTGTGGATCTGGGTGTCCGGCCGGACCCCGGCGGTGGTGAGCCGGAACGCCTCCGTGGCCCAGGCGAGATACGCGTCGCGGTCCGCGGCGCGCAGCGGCAGGGTCTCCCGCAGGGCGGGCTCGTCGACCTGGATGACGGACGTCCCGCTCGCCTCCAGGTCGTTCACCTCGTCGCGCAGGGCGAGGGCGACCTGTCGGGCCGTCTCGCCGAGCGGCTGGTCGTCGCGGACGAAGGACCAGGCGAGCATGGTGACCGGGCCGGTGAGCATGCCCTTGACCGGCCGGTCGGTGAGGGACTGGGCGTACGTCGTCCAGGGCACCGTCATCGGTTCGGGCCGCGAGATGTCGCCGGCCAGGATCGGCGGGCGGACGTGGCGGGTGCCGTACGACTGGACCCAGCCGTGCTGTGTGGCGAGGTAGCCGGTGAGTCGCTCGGCGAAGTACTGGACCATGTCGTTGCGTTCGGGCTCGCCGTGCACCAGGACGTCGATGCCGGTCTTCTCCTGGAAGGAGATGACCTCCTGGATCTCGGCCTTGACACGCTCCTCGTAGCCCGCCGTGTCGATCCGGCCCGCGCGCAGGTCGGCGCGCGCGGTGCGCAGTTCGCCGGTCTGCGGGAAGGAGCCGATCGTGGTGGTCGGCAGCAACGGCAGCCTGAGGTGGGCGCGCTGGGCCGCGGCCCGCTCGGCGTACGGCTGCGAGCGGCGGGCGTCCGCCTCGGTGACGGCCCCCGCACGGGACCGGACGGTCGCGTCGCGGGTGATCGGGGAGCCCGCGCGGGAGGCCAGGTCGGCCCGGTTCGCGGCGAGTTCGGCGGTGATCGTGCCGGTGCCCTGGGCGAGACCCTTGGCCAGGGTGACGATCTCGGCGGTCTTCTGCCTGGCGAAGGCCAGCCAGCGCAGGATCTGCGGCTCGATGTCCCGCTCGGCCGACGCGTCGAGCGGCACATGCAGCAGGGAGCAGGAGGCCGAGACGTCGACCTGGTCCGCCAATCCCAGCAGGGTGCCCAGCGTGGTGAGCGACGCCGACAGGTCGTTGACCCAGACATTGCGGCCGTTGACGACGCCGGCGACCAGCCGCTTGCCGGGCAGCCCGCCGGCGGCGGCGAGCGCCTCCAGGTTGGCGGCCGCTGACTCCGTGAAGTCCAGCGCCAGCCCCTCGACCGGCGCCTTGGCCAGCACCGGCAGCGCCTCGCCGAGCCGGTCGAAGTACGAGGCGAGAAGCAGCTTCGGCCGGTCGGTGCGGCCGCCGAGGTCGCGGTAGGCACGCCCGGTGGCGTTCAGCTCGGCCGGGGTGCGGTCCTGGACGAGGGCGGGCTCGTCCAGCTGGACCCACTCGGCGCCGGCCGCGCGCAGGTCGGCCAGGATCTGCGCGTACACGGGAAGCAGCCGGTCCAGGAGGGTTAGCGGCTCGAAGTCCGCTGCCACTCCGGGCGCCGGCTTGGCGAGCAGGAGGTACGTGATCGGGCCGACCAGGACCGGCCGGGCGGCGAGACCCAGGGCCAGGGCCTCCTTCAGCTCGGCGACCTGCTTGGTCGAGTCCGCCGTGAAGACCGTGTCCGGACCCAACTCCGGCACGAGATAGTGGTAGTTGGTGTCGAACCACTTGGTCATCTCCAGCGGTGCGACGTCCTGCGTGCCACGGGCCATGGCGAAGTAGCCGTCCAGGGCGTCGGATTCGACGGCGCCGCGGTGGCGCTCGGGGATGGCGCCGAGTGCGACGGTGGTGTCCAGGACGTGGTCGTAGTACGAGAAGTCGCCGGTCGGCACCTCGTGGATGCCGGCGTCGGCGAGCTGCCGCCAGTTGGCGCGACGCAGTTCGGCGGCGGTGGAGCGCAGCGCGTCGGCGGTGACGCGGCCCTTCCAGTAGCCCTCGATCGCCTTCTTCAGTTCCCGGTTCGGGCCCTGGCGGGGGTAGCCGTACACGGTGGCCCGTGCTGCCGCGGCTGCGGACTTGGTGGTCACGGAGATCTCCTTCGCGAGATGAATCCCTGAGATCCCGGCGACGGGACGAGAGCGCGAAGGGGTGACGGACCGGACGGCGACGGCCGTACGGCCGTCCGCTCGGTCATGTTCGCCGACCCGCCCTCGAGGTCACCGGGAGGTCCGCGCACGAGTGCTTCGTACGCGGGCAGTTGGCAGGTCTTCGGACTCGCGGGCACGTCCTCGTCTCATGAGGACACCTACTGGCCGTCGCTTCCCAGGCCCGGTACGTCGGACCCAGTGCGTATGACGGCGGTCGTTCCCGCTCACCGCTGCGGGGCAGTCCCGGATTCCCACCGGGTTCCCTCTTGCGACGCATCCCGCCTGGCGGACGGGGCGAACCAGCTGCGTCGGCCAGCCTACAGCTCAGACCTGGCCGTACACGTGGAACCCCTGTCCGGACTTGCGGCCCAGCAGCCCCGCCTCGACCATCCGCTGGAGCAGCGGGGGAGGGGCGTAGAGGGGCTCCTTGAACTCGTCGTAGAGGGACTCGGCGATCGAGGCGACGGTGTCCAGACCGATCAGGTCCGCGAGCCTGAGCGGGCCCATGGGGTGGGCGCAGCCCAGTTCCATGCCGGTGTCGATGTCGGCGGCGGTGGCGAAGCCGGACTCCGCCATCCGGATCGCGGACAACAGGTACGGGACGAGGAGCGCGTTGACGACGAAGCCCGCCCGGTCCCGGGAGCGGATCACAGTCCTGCCGAGCGCACCGGCGGCGAAGTCCTCGACGGCGGCGATCGTCTCGGCCGAGGTGTGCAGGGAGGGCACGACCTCCACCAGCGGCAGCACGGGTACCGGATTGAAGAAGTGCAGGCCCACGACCCGGTCCGCGCGGCCGGTCGCCATGCCGAGCCGCATGATCGGCAGCGAGGAGGTGTTGGTCGCCAGCACGGCCGCCGGATCCTCGACGATCTTGTCGAGCGCGGCGAACACCTCGGTCTTGGCGTCCGGGTTCTCCACCACCGCCTCGACCACGAGCTGCCGGTCGGCCAGGTCCTCCAGGCCGCCGGTGAACACCAGACCGGCGAGGGCATCCCGCGCGGCGGACTGCTCCAGCTTGCCGCGTCGCACACGGCGGTCCAGCGACGCCGTCACCCGTTCCCGGGCGGCGCGGGCCGCGACCGCGTCCACCTCGCACACCACGGTGTCGAGCCCGGCCAGCGCGCACACCTCGGCGATCCCGGCCCCCATCTGCCCGCCGCCGACCACCCCGACCCGTCGGATGCCCCCGCTCATGCCCCGGCCTCCGTCCGGCGCACGAGATGACGGGAGTAGGCGTCCGGGGTGAAGAACAGCGGCAACTCGCCCGCCAGCGCCATCCGTTCGAACAGCGCGCGGATCTCCTCGACCGGCGCCCACGGGTACTCGGCGCCCAGCGCCACGACCTCGTCGTCGAGCAGCGTCAGCACCGTCTCCCGGTCGATCACCCGGTGCCGCAGCCACTGCCAGATCTGCACACGAGCGATCTCCGCGGTGGCCGCGTCCTCCATCAGGCCGCCCAGCGCCACCGCACCCTGACCGCGCAGCCAGGCCGCGAAGTACCTGAGCGCGACAGCGATGTTGGTGCGCACCCCCTCGGAGGTCGGCGGGCCGCTGATCCGGCGCACCGACAGCAGGTCGCCGGCGGTGACCTCCACGTCGTCGCGCGTACGGTCGATCTGGTGCGGCCGTTCGCCGAGGACACCGTCGAACACCTCACGGCACACCGGCACGAGCCCGGGATGGGCCACCCATGACCCGTCGAACCCGTCCTCCGCCTCCCGCTCCTTGTCCAGCCGGACCCTGGCCAGCGCGGCGTCCTTCGCGGCCGGGTCCTTGCCGGGCACGTGGGCGGCCATAGCGCCGATGGCGTGGGCACCGCGCCGGTGGCAGGTGCGTACGAGGAGTTCGGTGTAGGAGCGCATGAACGGGGCCGTCATCGTCACCTGTGCCCGGTCCGGCAGCAGGAAGTCCGTCCGGTGGCCGAAGGTCTTGATCAGGCTGAACAGGTAGTCCCAGCGGCCCGCGTTGAGGCCGGAGCTGTGCTCGCGCAGCTCGTAGAGGATCTCCTCCATCTCGAACGCGGCGGTGATCGTCTCGATGAGCACGGTGGCGCGGATCGTGCCGCGGGGGATGCCGAGCAGTTCCTGGGCGAGGACGAAGACGTCGTTCCACAGGCGGGCCTCGTACCGGTTCTCCAGCTTCGGGAGATAGAAGTACGGGCCCTGGCCCGCGTCGATCTGGCGCTGGGCGCAGTGGAAGAAGTACAGGCCGAAGTCGACGAGGGCGGCGGGCACGGGCCGGCCGTCGTACGCGAGGTGCTCCTCGTCCAGATGCCAGCCGCGGGGGCGGACCACGAGGGTGGTGTGCCGCTCGCCGACGTCGAGCAGGGTGAGCTGCCCGTCGATGAGGTTGCCCCAGGTCGGCGAGGTGGCGTCCTCGAAGTCGGCCACCCACACCTGGGCACCGGAGTTGAGCGCGTCGGACGCCGTACGGCGATCGGGCGGCCCGGCGATCTCCACGCGCCGGTCGGCCAGTCCGGGTGCGGGCGGTGCGACACGCCAGGTCGGGTCGGCGCGGATGGCTGAGGTGACCATGGGGAAGTCGAGCGCAGAGCCCGCGGCGAGCCGGAGGGCCTGTCGCCGGCGTTCCTTCATCAGGTCCTGACGGCGCTCACCGAACTCCGCGGCCAGGCGGCCGACGAAGTCCAGAGCGGCGGGCGTGAGGATCTCGTCGTGGCGGTGGCCGGGGGCGCCCAGGATACGGACGTGGTGAGTGACTGCAATGATGGACATCGGGCTCTCCTTGTCGAGGCCGTTCAGGGCATCGCCCCAAAGGGGCGCGGGGAACTGCGCGACCAGCCCCCACGCACCCGCAGACAACAAACCGGACCTAGTGGAACTGCTCTTCCTCCGTGGAACCGGCAAGCGCGGTCGTCGAAGACGCAGGATTGACGGCGGTCGACACCAGGTCGAAGTACCCCGTCCCGACCTCACGCTGATGCTTGACGGCGGTGAAGCCGTACTGCTGGGCGGCGAACTCCCGCTCCTGAAGGTCGACATACGCCGTCATCCCCTGCTCGGCATAACCCCGCGCAAGGTCGAACATCCCGTGGTTCAGCGAGTGGAACCCGGCCAGCGTGATGAACTGGAACCGATAGCCCATCGCCCCCAACTCCCGCTGAAACTTGGCGATCTGGTCGTCGTCCAGCGCGGCCTTCCAGTTGAAGGACGGCGAGCAGTTGTAGGCGAGCATCTGATCCGGGTACCGGGCGTGGATCGCCTCCGCGAACTCCCGTGCCTGCGCGAGATCCGGCGTACCGGTCTCGACCCAGATGAGGTCGGCGTACGGGGCGTAGGCGAGCCCGCGTGCGATGACCGGCGCCATGCCGTTGCGGACTCGGTAGAAGCCCTCCGCCGTGCGCTCGCCCGTGACGAACGCGGCGTCGCGCTCGTCGACGTCCGTGGTGAGGAGGTTGGCGGCGAGGGCGTCGGTGCGGGCGATGACGACGGTCGGCACATCGGCGATGTCGGCGGCGAGCCGGGCCGCGTTGAGGGTGCGGATGTGCTGCGAGGTCGGCACCAAGACCTTGCCGCCAAGGTGCCCGCACTTCTTCTCCGACGCGAGCTGGTCCTCGTAGTGAATGCCGGAGGCCCCCGCCGCGATCATCGCCTTGGTGAGCTCGAAGGCGTTCAGCGGGCCGCCGAACCCGGCCTCCGCGTCGGCGACGATCGGCGCGAGCCAGTCGGTGCGGTCCTCGCCGCCCTCCGCGGTGGCGATCTGGTCGGCGCGCAGCAGTGCGTTGTTGATCCGACGGACCACCTGGGGAACGGAGTTGGCCGGGTACAGGCTCTGGTCGGGGTAGGTGTGCCCGGCCTGGTTGGCGTCGGCGGCGACCTGCCAGCCGGACAGGTAGATGGCCTGGAGCCCCGCCTTGACCTGCTGCACGGCCTGGCCGCCGGTGAGCGCGCCGAGTGCGTGGACGTAGTCCCGCTCGTGCAGTTGGCGCCACAGCCGCTCGGCGCCGCGCCGGGCCAGGGTGTGCTCCTCGCGGACGCTGCCGGAGAGCCGTACGACGTCCTCGGCGGTGTAGGTGCGCTCGATGCCCTGCCACCTCGGGTCGGTGGCCCAGCGCCGCGCGAGTTCCCCGGCCGCCTGCGTGCTCGCCTCTGCCATGACTGTCACCGTCTCCTCGGTAGGGGGTGTCTGTTGCGTCTGCCAAGCCTGTGCCGCTCGCGGCAGGCAATGGCACTGCGTGTCGTTGAAGGAAATGCGGCCCGCGATCCGCAGGGCGAATCTGAGCAATGTCGCCTTTCCTGCGGGCCGCACTGAAACTCTGGCACTGGCACTGAGTGCCATCAAGCATGGCTGTCTGCCAAGTTCTGCGAATCTTCTCGCCGCCGATTGCCAAGCTTGCGAAGGGTGCGAACGACGCCGGTTCGCCTACGCTGGCCAGGTCCCGTTCCGGATCCGACAGGAGCCCAGGTGAGCAAGACCTACGCGGGCGCGCGGCTGCGGCGGCTGCGCGACGAACGCCGGATGAGCCAGGCGGAACTCGCCCGCGCCCTGGGTATCTCCCCGAGTTACCTGAACCAGATGGAGCACGACTCCCGCCCGCTCACCGTGCCCGTCCTGCTCCGGCTCACCGAGACCTTCGGCGTGGACCCGGGATTCTTCTCCGAGCGCGACACCGCCCGGCTCGTGGCCGATCTACGTGAGGCGCTGACCGGCGAGATCGCCGCCGCCCGGGTCTGCGCGACCGACCTGGGCGAACTGGCCGCACGGATGCCCGCGGTCGCCCAGGTCCTGCTCGACCTGGGCCGTCGCAACCAACTCCTGTCCGAGCGGCTGGCGGGAGCGGCGGACGGCCGTGACACGGCCGACGAGATGCCCCACTCGCCCCGCTCCCCGCACGAGGAGATCCGCGACTTCTTCTACCGCCGCCAGAACTACCTCCACGACACCGACCTCGCCGCCGAGCAGCTGGCCGGGGAGATCGGCATCCGGCCCGGCGAGGTCATGCGGGCCCTGACCGCACGCCTCGCCGACGCCCACGGCATCCGCCTGTCCACCGGATCCGAGGAGCACCTGTCCACCGGCTCCGGCGACCACCTGCACCACTACGACGAGCCGACCCGCACCCTCCACCTGTCGACCCGCCTGCGCCCCGGCCAGCGCGCCTTCCGCATGGCGACGCAACTCGCCCTGCTGGAGTACGCGGACGAACTGGACCGGCAGGCGGCCGAGGACTTCCCCGCCGACTCGCCCGCCCACACCCTGGCCCGCATCGGCGTCGCCAACTACTTCGCCGCCGCGCTGGTGCTGCCGTACACCGCCTTCCACGCGGCGGCCGAGGAGGTCCGCTACGACATCGAGCGGCTCACCGACCGCTACGGCCTCGGCTACGAGACCGTCTGCCACCGCCTCAGCACGCTCCAACGGCCCCGCCTGCGCGGAGTTCCCTTCTCCTTCGTGCGGGTCGACCGCGCCGGCAACATGTCCAAGCGGCAGTCCGCGACCGGGTTCCACTTCTCCCGGGCCGGCGGCACCTGCCCGCTGTGGAACGTCTACGAGGCGTTCGCCGCGCCCGGCAGGATCCATGTCCAGATCGCCGAAATGCCGGACGGGCAGCGGTACTTGTGGATGGCCCGCGCGGTCACCCGGCACCGCGGCGGCTGGGGCGAGCCCGGCAAGACCTTCGCCATCGGACTGGGCTGCGAGATCCGCCACGCACACCGCCTCGTCTACTCCGACGGCCTCGACTTCACCAGCCCCTCCGCCGCCACCCCGATCGGCATGGGCTGCCGGGTCTGCGAACGCCTCGACTGCCCCCAGCGGGCCGCACCGCCCCTCGGGCGGACCCTGCGCATCGACCAGAACACCAGCACGTTCGTGCCGTACCCCGTGACCGGGCGCACGACCTGAGAGCCGTACGGAGTTGATAGCCTCCTCGGGCCAGTCGAGCCACATCCGAGGCCAGGGAATCCGGTGCGAATCCGGAACTGACGCGCAGCGGTGAGGGGGACGGGCGGGGCACAGAACGCCACTGGGAGACCGGGAAGGCGCCCCGACCGGACGAACCCGAGTCCGAAGACCTGCTGGCACCTCCGCGCCGCCCCGGCGGGGAGGACGTCCGTAGGCCGGCTCCGCGTACGAGCCCCGACCAACCGAGGCATGATGTCCCACCAGCGGCCTGAGTTGCCCGCCGAGCGCCCGTCCGCCGAACCTGCACCCTGTCGCGTGGTCGTGTGCCGGGACTGCTGCTGCGGCACATCCAAGGTGACCGGTGTCGATCACGCGCAGCAGACCGCGCGCCTCGCCGAGCAGGTGCCCATGCGCATCTCCGACTGCCTCGACGTGTGCGAACACGCCAACGTGATCGTCGTCCAGCCCAGCGCCGCAGCCCGCAGGACCGGCGCCCGCCCGGTCTGGCTCGGCCTCGTCAACGACCCCGACGCGACCGAGGACATCATCGACTGGGTACGGGCCGGCGGACCCGGCGTCGCACCCTGTCCCGACGTGCTCGACCTCTACACCTTCACGCCGCCCAGGCTGAGCGCGCCGAAGCGGTCGGAGCCGGCTGGTTGACGCCCGAGTGCGTTGTCCCGTCGCGGGATCGTCAATCGGTCCTGGCGCGCAGGCTCCGCGCCAGGGTGGGAATCATCACCGTCGCGGGGACGAGGTGCAGCCCGACGAGGGCGGTGGTGGTGGCGGTGTCTGCCCCGGAGAGGAGGGGCGGGACCAACGAGATCGCGGTCAGTGCCACTGCCGTCCACACGAATCGCTCGGCGGGGCGAGCGCTCCACCGTAGAAGAGCGACGGCAATGACGACGCCCACGACCGAGAAGAAGCCGGTCACCACGGCGAACCCGGACAACGGGATCGTCTCGCCACCATCGGGCACCTCGAAGTCGACTCCGACGGCCTGGGCAGACGCAGCGACGAGGGTGGTGGCCACGATCGCTGCGAGCGTGGCCAGGAAGCCGGTGCCGGCGAGCCTGCGGAATCGGTGGGAGGCGCTGGTCCGGCCCGATTCCGGGCCTGCTACGACCCCGTTGTCATTCATGCTGGTCATGGCGTTCCTTCATCCGCCGGCAGGCGCTCCGGCAGCCCGAGCCGCGGGAACTGGTCGTCGTGGAACGTGATGATCTCGGTGATCGCCCCGCCGGTGACGCGCAGGACGTCGATCGTCAGCGGCAGGTACGCGCCCTCCTGCTTCTGCCAGAGGTAGAAGGCGAGGGCCGGCTGCCGGTTCACGGAGGTTTGGACGGCGCGCAGGCCCTTCATGCCCTCGAAGCCGCTCTCGACCCAGTAATTCACCACCGTGTCGCGGCCGACGTACAGGCCCGGCGTGGGCGGCATCGAGGAGCGGACGTCGTCCCGCAGCATCGAGGCGAGCGCCGGGATGTCCGTGGCCACGCTGGCGTCGGTGAAGCGGCGTACCAGCTCGCGCGTCCCCGCGTCCTCCTCGCCGCCGGACCAGTCCTGCCGCTCGGCGGGCAGGTGCTCCCGCATGCCTGCGCGGGCCCGCTGCAGCGCGCTGTTCACGGAGTTGACGGAGTCCCCGAGGGCCTCCGCGACGTCCTTCGCCGGCCAGCCGAGCACGTCCCGCAGGATCAGCACGGCCCGCGGGCGCGGCGCGAGGTGCTGGACCGCGACCAGGTACGCCAGCTCGATCGTCTCCCGCGCGACGGCGACGGACTCCGGCTCGTCGGCCTCGCCCGCGGGCAGCTCGTCGAGCAGCCGGTCCGGGTAGGGCTGCAGCCACAGCACCTCGCCGCCGGTCGCGGGCTCCGGGCGGCGCTTGGCCAGCAGGTCCAGGCAGGCGTTGGTGGCGATCCGGTACAGCCAGGCCCGGAACGTCGACCGCCCCTCGAAGGTCTCCCGGCGCCGCCAGGCACGCAGGAACGTCTCCTGCACGGTGTCCTCGGCGTCCTCGAACGACCCGAGCATCCGATAGCAGTGCACGTGCAGCTCCCGCCGGTGCCGCTCCGCCAGCCCCGAGAACGCCGGCTCGTCCACCTCGCCCAGACCGCTCACGCCCAGCTCCTCCAGCCGCGTGTCCGCACTCATCACGTCATCCTTCCGTCTCTTCGTGTCCCGTCGTAGGTGTGACGCGTGCGGGCGCGACAACTCATCACTCTGAGATGCGCGCCCCAAGGATTCGGACCCCGGCGCAGCGATCACTCCCCGTTTGACACGGTTCGGAGCGGTGGCATCGTGGTAGGCGGGGGCCAGGGTTGGGAGGCTCGGCGTGGCATCCGGTTCGGCATGGCGTTCCGCAGCGCGGCAACTGCCACTCAGGCTCACCGTCGGCGCGTTCTTCCTCAATTCCGGACTGTCGAAACGCGACGCGGACCAGGCCACCGCTGAGCGACTCCAGCAGTTCGCCAGCGCCACCTACCCCTCCCTGGGCAGGCTCGACGCCCAGACGTTCACCCGGCGGCTCTCCACCGGGGAGATCGCCGTCGCCGCCGCGCTGCTCGTGCCGGTCGTCCCTGCCGCCGTCGCCGGGGCCGCGCTCACCGCGTTCTCGTGCGCCACTCTCGGGCTGTACCTGCGTACGCCGGGCATGCGTCAGGAAGGCAGTCTGCGCCCCACCGAGCAGGGAACCGTGCTGGCCAAGGACGTATGGATGCTGGGCATCGGCCTCTCCCTCATCGCCGAGGGCCTGACCGGACACCGGGGACCCGCGGCCACCGCCCTCGGCCCTCGGTGCCACAGGCGCAAGCTGCGACGCTGATCAGGCCACCGCCCCAGGGGAATGACGCCAGGGGAGCCGACATGGCTTGGACGACATGGTTCTTCGAGCCCGGCCATACCGGCGCGGAGTTCCGCGCCAGGCACATGATGGTCACCTACGTGCGAGGGCAGCTCAAGAACGTGCACGGCCGGCTGCAGGTCGATCCCGACGAGCCGGAGAACGCCCGCGTGAACGCAACCATCGACGCGACCCAGGTGTACACCGGTCAGCCCGATCGTGACGCCCATCTGCGCAGTGCCGACTTCTTCGACGTCGAGCACCACCCGACGTGGACATTCGTCGGGTCGTCCGTGCATCAGCTCAGCGCAACCGAGTTCGAGGTCACGGGAGATCTCACCGTGCGGGGCGTCACGCGCTCCGTGGCCTTCGACGTCACCTACTTGGGACAGTGGGACACCCCCTGGTGGGAGGACGGTCGGGACCGGGGCCCCAGGCGACGCGCCGGGTTCAAGGCCACCACCCGCATCAATCGCCATGACTTCGGGGTGAGTTGGAACGACGTGGTCGAGCGGGGCGGAGTCGTCGTCAGCTCCATGGTCGATGTCGTGGTGGACATCGAGGCCGTCCTTGAGGCCGGCGAACCGGCCGCCTGAGCGCGCTTGTCGGCCCCGGGGCAGCGGTGGTCAGATTCTCCCCACGGCCCGTTTCGCTGCTGCACACGTGCACCGACGTACACAAACACCGAGGTCATATATGCAATTCACGACCCGCCCGACCCTGAGCGGCACCTTCGGCATGGTGTCCTCCACCCACTGGCTCGCCTCGCAGTCCGCGATGGCCGTGCTGGAGCGTGGCGGCAACGCGTACGACGCCGCCGTGGCGGGCGCGTTCGTGCTGCATGTGGTCGAGCCGCATCTCAACGGTCCGGCCGGTGAGGTGCCGATCCTCATCGCCCCGGCGGGCGGCGAGGTGCGGGTGGTGTGCGGGCAGGGCGTGGCCCCGGGCGGGGCGAGCGTCGCGCACTACCGGGGGCTCGGGCTGGACCTCGTGCCCGGGACGGGACCGCTCGCCGCCGCCGTGCCCGGCGCCTTCGACGCCTGGATGCTGCTGCTGCGCGACCACGGGACCCGGACGCTCGCCGAGGTGCTCGCATACGCCATCGGGTACGCCGAACACGGGCACGCGCCCGTGGAACGCGTCGGCGAGACCGTCGAGACCGTGCGGGAACTGTTCGAGACGGAGTGGACCTCGTCGGCCGAGGTGTATCTGCCGGGCGACAGGGCGCCCCGCCCCGGTGAGCTGCTGCGCAATCCCGCCCTCGCCGCCACCTGGAGGCGACTGCTCGACGAGGTCTCGGGCCCCGGGGACCGGGTCGCGCAGATCGAGGCCGCGCGGGAGGTGTGGCGGTCCGGCTTCATAGCCGAGGCCCTCGTACGGCAGGCTCAGCGGCCCACCATGGACACGAGCGGTGAGCGGCACTCCGGCACGCTCACGGCCGCCGACCTCGCCGGCTGGTCCGCGACCTACGAGGCGCCGGCGACGTACGACTGGAACGGCTGGACCGTGTGCAAGGCGGGCCCCTGGAGCCAGGGCCCCGTCCTCCTCCAGCAGCTCGCGCTGCTCCCGCCCGAGCTGCCCCGGTACGGGTCCGCCGAGTACGTCCATCTGCTGATCGAGGGCTGCAAGCTGGCCATGGCCGACCGGGAGGCCTGGTACGGCGACGCGGCCGGGGTGCCGCTGGCCGAGCTGCTGTCGGACGAGTACAACGCGCCCCGGCGGGAGCTCGTCGGCGAGAAGGCCTCGCACGAACTGCGGCCCGGCAGCCCCGGCGGGCGCGCCCCGCGACTGTGCGCCCACGCGCGCGTGGCGGCCACTGCACGGCCCGGCTCAGAGGCCCTGGGCGCCGGGGAGCCGACCGTCGCCAAGCGTTCCACGTCCCCGGTGCCGGCCGAGCCCGATGTCGCCGCCGACGGCGGCACCCGGGGCGACACCTGCCACCTCGACATCGTCGACCGCTGGGGCAACATGATCGCGGCCACCCCCAGCGGCGGCTGGCTCCAGTCCAACCCCGTCGTGCCCGAGCTGGGCTTCCCGCTCGGCACCCGGCTCCAGATGAGCTGGCTGGAGGAGGGCCTGCCGAACTCCCTGACGCCGGGCCGACGGCCCCGCACCACCCTGACGCCCTCCATCGCCCTGCGCGACGGCGTGCCCGTCCTGGCCTTCGGCACGCCCGGCGGGGACCAGCAGGACCAGTGGCAGCTGCACTTCCTCCTCGCGGTCGCCCTGCGCGGCCCGGTCCGCGGCGGACTCGACCTCCAGGGCGCGATCGACGCCCCGAACTGGCACAACGACAGCTTCCCCGGCTCCTTCTATCCGCGCGGGATGCGGCCGGGGAGCGTGACCGTGGAGTCCCGCATGGACGCCGCGGTGGTCGAGGAGCTGCGGCGGCGTGGTCATGACGTGACCGTCGGTGACGCCTGGTCGGAGGGCCGGCTGTGCGCGGTGGCGAGGGACCCGCGGACGGGCGTCCTGTCCGCCGCGGCGAACCCGCGCGGGATGCAGGGATACGCGGTCGGGCGCTGACGAGTCTCTGACGACAGGCTCCTGACCTGCCGATACGCGCCCCTCATATTCACGCCGACGCCATCCGGCGGCTACCCGGCGGGCGGGGTTTGTCAGTGGAGCGTGTTCTTATTGACGCGTGATCGAATACAACGAAACCATCGAAGAGTTTCTCGCACAGCACTCGGCCGACGTGGAGGAAGCGGTCCGCAAGGCGGCCGCGGCCGAGATCATGCCGCGCTTTCAGCAGCTCGCCGAGCACGAGATCGACCAGAAGAGCGGACCGCACGACCTGGTGACCGACGCCGACCGGCTCGCGGAGCAGTACCTCACCGAGGCGCTCAGCGCGCTCCTGCCCGGCTCGGTCGTGGTCGGCGAGGAGGCGGTGCACGCAGACCCGGCGTCGTACGACGCGATTCGCGGCGACGCCCCGGTCTGGATCGTCGACCCCGTCGACGGCACCCGCCAGTTCGTGCAGGGCGACACCGGCTTCTGCACCCTGGTCGCGCTCGCCCAGCGAGGCACCCTGCTCGCCTCCTGGACCTACGCCCCCGCCCGCGACCAACTGGCCACGGCGATACGGGGCCGGGGCGCCCACCTCGACGGCGTACGGCTGCGCTCCGGCGCGCCGGAGCCCGGCGCCGACCTGCGCGTGGCCACATCCCACCCCGACTACACGACCGACGAGCAGAAGCAGGCGCTGCTCGGCCTGTGGAGCGAGGGCGTACGGCCCCGCGCCTGCGGTTCGGCGGGCCTTGAGTATCTCGCCGTCGCCCGGGGCGAGTTGGACGCGACGGCGTTCAGCTGGGAGGCCGCCTGGGATCACGCCGCGGGCATCCTCCTGGTCGAGGAGGCGGGCGGCACGCACCTGACCCACACGGGCGAGCCGTTCCGTATCACCGGCGGCAATGCGCTGCCGTTCACGACGGCACGGGACGAGGCGACGGCTCGGCGGGTGGTGGGTCTGCTGGCCGACGGTGCGTGATCACGCACCCACACTCGGGGGAGCGACCGGCCCCCACGTCCCCCAGTCGCGACACGACCGATCGCGACCGAGCACTCGGCGAGGCCGTCCGCACACTGATGGTGTCAGTGGCCCGGCATATCCTGATCCTTCAAAGGCCATCGGCTGACGAAGGAGTCCGAACGTGCCGTCGATGCTCGATGCCGTCGTGGTGGGTGCAGGGCCGAACGGACTGACCGCTGCCGTGGAGCTGGCCCGCCGCGGCTTCTCCGTGGCCGTGTTCGAGGCACGCGACACCGTCGGCGGGGGAGCCCGCACCGAGGAGCTGACCCTCCCCGGCTTCCGGCACGACCCGTGCGCCGCCGCACACCCCCTCGGCATCAACTCACCCGCGTTCCGCGCCATGCCGCTCGACCGCTACGGCCTGGAGTGGCTGCACGCCGGCCTGCCGATGGCGCACCCCTTCACCGACGGCACCGCCGCCGTGCTGTCCCGGTCCGTCGCCGAGACCGCGGCCTCCTTCGGGCCGCGCGACGCGGGGACGTACCGCAGGCTGGTCGAGCCGTTCCTGGCCAAGTGGGACACCCTGGCCCGGGACTTCATGTCCCTGCCCCTCACCGCGCTGCCCCGCGACCCGGTCACGCTCGCCCGGTTCGGCCTGGTCGGGCTGCCGCCGTCCACCTGGCTGATGCGGCGCTTCAGGGACGAGCAGGCCAGGACCCTGTTCTCCGGCCTCGTCGCGCACATCATGGCCCCGCTGGGCGGCTTCGCCACCGGCGCCGTCGGCCTGGTCTTCGCCCTCGCCGCCCACGCCCGCGGCTGGCCCCTGGCCCGCGGCGGCTCCCAGTCCATCTCGGACGCCCTCACCGCGTATCTCAAGGACCTCGGCGGCACCGTCCACACCGACTACGAGGTCAAGCGGCTCGACGACCTGCCGCCCGCGCGCGCCTACGTCTTCGACACCTCGCCCACCGCCCTGGCCCGCATCGCCGGCTTCGGCAACTACTACGAGGGCTATCGCTACGGCCCAGGCGTCTTCAAGATCGACTACGCCCTGGACGGCCCGGTGCCGTGGACCGCGCCGGAGGCCCGCCGGGCCGGCACCGTGCAGATCGGCGGGAACAGCGCGGAGATCGACGCCGCACTGCGCGCCGCGTCCCGGGAGGGCCGGGCGCCCGCCAAGCCGTTCATGATCACGGTGCAGCCCAGTGTCGTCGACTCCACCCGTGCGCCCGAGGGCAAGCACGTCTTCTGGGCCTACGGTCATGTCCCGAACGGCTGGACCGGAGACCTCACGGACGCGCTCGAACGCCAACTGGAGCGCTTCGCCCCGGGTTTCCGTGACCGCGTCCTCGCCCGGGCGACGGCCGGCCCGCCCGAACTCGCCGTCCGCAACGCCAACTACGTCGGCGGGGACATCGGCTCCGGCGCCGCCTCCGGACTCCAGCTCCTGCTGCGTCCCAAGCTGTCGCTGTTCCCCTACACCACCCCGCACCCCGCGGTCTTCATCTGCTCGTCGGCGACGCCGCCCGGACCGGGCGTGCACGGCATGTCGGGGCACAACGCGGCCAAGGCGGTGTGGCGGCGGCTGCGCCAGGAGCCGTGAGGCCCGTTGCACGGCCGCTGCTCAAACGACCCACTTTTACCGGTAGTTGAGGCCGCAGGGTAAGGAAAACCTGTGTCTTCTTTGTCACTCCGCTTACCGGGGGGTAGGTAGCTGCATGCCCAACCGCCGCGAGTAGGGTGCCGCCATGAAAGATCGGAAAGCGGTTGCCCGCTGTGGATCCCGGTCTGCCGTGCGCCTCGCCGACCTCGCCCTGCTCGTCAGAGCGCCGGCCGCGCTGAGTGTTCCCGGTGACGTGATCGCGGGAGCGGCCGCCGCCGGACGGCCGCTGGGCGCCCGTACGTTCTCGGTGATCGGTTCCTCCGTCTGTCTCTACTGGGCCGGTATGGCCCTCAACGACTACGCCGACGCGGCGGTTGACTCCGTCGAGCGGCCCGAACGACCTGTGCCGTCGGGGCGGGTTCCGCGGCGTACCGCGCTGGCCGTGGCCGGGGGGCTCACGGCGGCGGGGATCGGTCTCGCGGCGGTGGCGGGGGGCCGCCGTAGCGTCGGAGTCGCCGTGCCGTTGGCCGGGCTGGTCTGGGCGTACGACCTGAAGCTGAAGTCCACCGCGGCGGGAGGCTTCGCCATGGCGGGGGCGCGGATGCTGGATGTGCTGGCCGGGGCGGTCGTTCCGGGGCCCGGCGCCGCGTCCGTCGGTACCGCGCTGCGAGGCGCGGCAGTGCCCGCCGCGTTGGTCGGCGCCCATACCGGCACGTTGATGGCGCTCAGCCGTCATGAGATCGGCGGTGCGCCGGTGCGGGTTCCGGTTCGGACGCTGGGTGTGTCGGTGGCGACGGTGCTTGCTGCGGCGGCCGTTCCGGTTGCCTGGGCCGACTACGGACGTGCCGCGAAGGGTTGTGTGTCGTCTGCCGCGCCGTCGTGGCTGGTCGCGCCCCGCGGCGGAGCCGCAGATCGACACAGCCCCGCGCCCCTTAGGGGCGTTGCCGGCGCCGCTTCTTCCATGAGGCTCCGCACCGCCGTCACCGTCGCCGGTGCCCTCGCCTACCTCGGTACCTATGGCACCGCCCAGGCCCGTGCCGTGCAGGAGCCCTCGGCCGAGAACGTGCGGCGGGCCGTCGGGGCCGGGATTGTTGGGCTGGTGCCTCTTCAGGCCGCGTTGACCGCGCGCGGCGGGGCGCCGGTCGTCGGCGCCGTGCTCGGACTCGTTCACCCCCTCGCGCGACGGCTGGCCCGGCGCATATCGCCCACCTGAGACCCACCCACCTCCGTGTGAGGAACCGGCACCATGAGACCTCCCCCCACGCCTCTCAGATTCGGCTACGGCACCAACGGCTTCACCCACCACCGGCTGACCGACGTCCTCACCGTCCTCG
Organism: Streptomyces sp. NBC_01092; assembly: GCF_045039535.1. Taxonomy (NCBI): domain Bacteria; kingdom Bacillati; phylum Actinomycetota; class Actinomycetes; order Kitasatosporales; family Streptomycetaceae; genus Streptomyces; species Streptomyces sp. NBC_01092. Next base: position 8,818,867 of record NZ_CP108659.1, read on the forward strand.
CCGACCTCGGCTACGACGGCGTCGCGCTCACCCTGGACCACAACCACCTCGACCCGTACGCCGAGGACCTGCCCCGCCGCGTCACCGCCCTCGCCCGGCAACTCGGCCGGCACGGTCTGGACATCACGGTGGAGACCGGCGCCCCCTACTTCCTCGACCCCTGGGGCAAGCACCTGCCCACGCTGATGTCGGACGGCTCCGAGCTCAGGATCGACCTCCTGCGCCGCGCCCTGCGCATCGCGGCAGACCTCGGCTCGCCCACCGTCCACCTGTGCAGCGGCCCCGCCCCGAAGGGGCTGGACGAGCAGGACGCCTGGAAGCGGCTCGCGGCGGGCATCGAGGCCGTGCTGGAGAGCGCCGAGAAGTACGGGGTGGCGCTGGCCTTCGAGCCGGAGCCGTACATGTTCGTCGACACCGTGGAGCGGTGCCTGCAGCTCGCTCAACTCGTCGACGGACACCCGCTGTTCGGGATCACTCTGGACGTCGGCCACGCGCACTGCGTGGAGGAACGCCCCGTGCTCGACTGTGTGCGCCGGGCCGCGTCGCTCGTGCGCAACGTGCAGATCGAGGACATGCGGCGCGGCGTCCACCAGCACCTCGAATTCGGCGCCGGCGAGATCGACTTCCCGCCCGTGCTGGCCGCCCTGCGCGAGCTCGGGCACCTCGGCCTGGTCTCCGTGGAGATCCAGGGCGGCTCGCTCGACGCGCCCGAGGTCGCCCGCCGCTCGATCGAGTTCCTGCGCGCGGCCGAACGGACCGCCGCGGACGCATAGCCGCCGCCCCCCTCCACTCTCCATCCGGCCCAACTCCTCCCCCCTCCGCCGTCTCCCTTTCCCTTCCCGGAAGTTGCCCCCCATGGCTGTCCCCACCGCTGCCCCCTCGGCTCCGCCGGACCCCCGCCCCGCCCTGGCCGCCGTACTCGACGACACGGCCCGCACCTGGCTCGACCGCGGCGCCGCCGAGGTCGCCGCCGAACCTCCCGCCGTGCGGCGTCTGTTCCCCGCCGCCCGAAGGCGCTGCGGGCGCGGCCGCCTCTCCGGCCACTGGAGCGTCGACGAGGCCGCCCGCGCCGTCCTGCTCACCGCACTGCCCCTGCGCGGCCAGGCCCTCGCCGACGAGGTCACCCGCCTCCATCGGCATGGCGACCCTGCCGAACAACGTGCGGTCCTTCGGACCCTGCCGCTTCTCGACCTCGGCGACCTCGCCCTCCCCCTCGTACGGGAGGCCCTGCGCGGCAACGACACCACTCTGATCGAGGCTGCCCTCGGCGCGTACGCCGCGGCGCACCTCCCGGACGCGGAGTACCGCCAGGCCGTACTGAAGTGCGTCTTCTGCGAGATCCCGCTGGACCGCGTGGCGGGACTCGACGCCCGCGCGGACCGCGAACTGGCCCGGATGCTCGCCGACTTCGCCCACGAGCGGATCGTCGCGGGACGGGACGTACCCCAGGACATCCGGCCCATCCTCCAGGTCTTTCCGGACGTCATCGGCGAGGAACTCCAGCACGCCCTCAAGGAAAAGAGCTGACCGTGCGCATCTTCGACCCCCATATCCACATGACCTCCCGGACCACCGACGACTACGAGGCGATGTACGCCGCCGGGGTGCGCGCCGTCGTCGAGCCCGCCTTCTGGCTGGGCCAGCCCCGCACCTCGCCGGAGAGCTTCTACGACTACTTCGACGGGCTGCTCGGCTGGGAGCCGTACCGCGCCGCGCAGTTCGGCATCCAGCACTTCTGCACGATCGCGCTCAACCCGAAGGAGGCGAACGACCCGCGCTGCCTCCCGGTCCTCGACGAACTGGACCGCTACCTCGCCAAGGACCGGGTCGTCGCCGTCGGCGAGATCGGCTACGACTCGATGACGCCGCAGGAGGACGAGGCGCTCGCCCGCCAGCTCCAGCTCGCCCTCGCGCACGAGCTGCCCGCCCTCGTGCACACCCCGCACCGCGACAAGGCCGCCGGCACCCGGCGCACCCTGGACGTCGTCCGCGAGTCGGGCATCGCCCCCGAACTCGTCGTCCTCGACCACCTGGGCGAGCTCACCGTCGGCATGGTCCTCGACAGCGGCTGCTGGGCCGGGTTCTCGATCTACCCGAAGACCAAGATGAGCGAGGACCGGATGGTCGAGATCCTCAAGGAGCACGGGACAGAGCGGGTGCTCGTCAACTCGGCCGCCGACTGGGGGCGTTCGGACCCGCTGAAGACGCGGAAGACCGCCGACGCCATGCTCGCCGCCGGGTTCGACGAGGACGACGTAGACAAGGTGCTGTGGCGCAACCCCGTCGCCTTCTACGGCCAGAGCGGGCGGCTGGAGCTGGAGGAGCCCAAGCCGGACGAGGCGGCCACCTTCCAGGGCAACTCCATACGCCGCGGGGGAGCGTGAGGATCGCATGCGCTTCGTGCATCCGGACGGTACGACCGTCCACCTCGGCTACTGCAGCAACGTCCACCAGGCGGAGGACCTGGAAGGTGTGATCGCCCAGCTCGCGGATCACGCGGAGCCCGTGCGCGAGCGCCTCGGCACCGGACGGCTCGGCATCGGGCTGTGGCTGGCACGCGGTGTCGTCACCGAACTCGCCGATGACGAGGGCGCGTTGGGGCGGCTGAGGAGCGAGTTGCGGGTGCGCGGACTGGAGACCGTCACGCTCAACGCCTTCCCGTACGCCGGCTTCCACCGCGAGGTCGTCAAGAAGGACGTGTACCTGCCCGACTGGGCCGACGAGGCCCGGCTGAACTACACCCTGGACTGCGCCCGCGTCCTCGCCGCGCTCCTGCCGGACGACGTCGACCACGGCAGCGTCTCCACCCTGCCCCTCGCATGGCGCACCCCCTGGACCCGTGCCTGCGCCGAGGAGGCCCGGCACGCCCTGGACCGGCTGACCACGGGGCTCGCCGCGCTGGAATCGTGGACGGGCCGCCGTATCCGCGTCGGCTTCGAACCGGAGCCGGGGTGTGTCGTCGAGACCACCACCCAGGCGGTACGTGAGCTGGGCGGACTGGACCCCGACCGGCTCGGGATCTGCCTCGACGCCTGCCATCTCGCCGTCCAGTTCGAGGACCCGGCCCACGCGCTGCGCCGGCTCACGGAAGCCGGCATGCCCGTCGTCAAACTCCAGGCGTCCTGCGCCGTGGAGGCCGCCCGGCCGGCCGACCCCGCCGCCCGCGCGGCCCTGCACCGGCTCGCCGAACCCCGGTTCCTGCACCAGACCCGCACCGTGACCGACGGCGACGTCCTCGGTGTGGACGATCTCGCCGACGCCCTCGACGGCGGCCTTCCCGACGCCGACGGCCCGTGGCGCGTCCACTTCCACGCCCCGCTGCACACCCGGCCCGAACCCCCGCTGCGTACGACCTCCGCCCAGCTCGACCTGGTCCTCGCCGGGCTGCTGGGCGGCGCCTCGGCCGACTGCGACCACATCGAGGTCGAGACCTACACCTGGTCCGTCCTGCCCGAACCGCCCGCCGACCTGCCCGGTGGCATCGCCGCCGAACTCGCCTGGGCCCGGGACCGGTTGACCGGCCTCGGCCTCAAGGAGGACCCCTCATGAACCGTGTGGTCGTACTCGACATCGTCGGCCTGACCCCGAAACTCCTGAAGCACATGCCGGCCGTCGCAGCCCTCGGTGAACGCGGCTTCCGGGCCCGGCTCGACACCGTGCTCCCCGCCGTGACCTGCACCGTCCAGTCGACCCTCCTCACCGGCGAACCGCCGTCCACCCACGGGGCGGTGGCCAACGGCTGGTACTTCCGCGACCTCGGCGAAGTCATGCTGTGGCGCCAGCACAACGCCCTCGTCGGCGGCGAGAAGATCTGGGAGACGGCCCGCAGGGCCGACCCCGACTACAAGGTCGCCAACATCTGCTGGTGGTACGCGATGGGCGCCGACGTCGACTGGACGGTCACCCCGCGCCCCGTCTACTACTCCGACGGCCGCAAGGAACCCGACTGCTACACCTGGCCGCCCTCCCTGCACGACGAACTCACCGACCGGCTCGGCCCGTTTCCCCTCTTCACCTACTGGGGCCCGAACGCGGGCATGCCCTCCACCCAGTGGATCCTGGCCGCCGCCCGCCAGATCTTCGACGAGCACCACCCCGACCTCACGCTCGTCTACATCCCGCAGATGGACTACGAGCCCCAGCGCTCCGGCCCCGACTCACCCGCCACCGTCGCCGCGGCCCGCCGACTCGACGACGCCCTGCGCCCGTTGATCGACCACTACCTGCGCGCGGGCGCGACCGTCGTGGCGCTCAGCGAGTACGGCATCACGCCCGCCTCCCGCCCCGTCGACATCAACCGCGCCCTGCGCCGGGCAGGGCTGCTGGAGGTGTACACGCAGGACGGCATGGAGTACCTCGACCCGTGGACGTCCCGCGCCTTCGCGGTCGCCGACCACCAGGTCGCCCACGTGTACGTCCGTGACCCCGCCGACATCGAGGCGGTCGCGAAGCTCGTCGCCGAACTCGACGGCGTGGAGCGCGTGCTGGACGCCGACGGCAAGGCCGCGCACGGACTGGACCACGAGCGCTCCGGCGAACTCGTCGCCCTCGCCGACGCCGACGCCTGGTTCACGTACTACTACTGGCTCGACGACGAGCGCGCCCCCGACTTCGCCCGCCAGGTCGAGATCCACCGCAAGCCCGGCTACGACCCCGCCGAGCTCCTCTACGACGAGACGGTTCCCGCGGTGAAGCTGCGCGCCGTCGGCCAGGTCGCCCGCAAGAAGCTGGGCTTGCGCTACCGCCTCAAGACGGTCCCGCTCGACCCGTCCGCCGTCCGCGGCAGCCACGGCCGCCTGCCCGCCGACCCCGCCGACGGCCCCGTACTGCTGTGCTCGCAGCCGGACCGGGCGAGGGAGTCCTACGCGGCCACGGAGGTCAAGTCCCTGCTGCTGGGCCTCGCGGGCCTGCACACGGAAGGAACGGAGCGATGACGACCCACCCGGCCCTCCCCACGATCCGCCCCCTGCTCGACCCGGCCCCCGAGTACGCCAAGTGGCGGTCCGAGGAGCCGATCCGCCGCGTGACGATCTGGGGCGACAACAGCCCGTGGCTCATCACCGGTCACGAGGACGCCCGCACGGTCCTCGCGGACCCCCGCTTCAGCGCGGACGCGAACCACCCGAACTTCCCCCACACCCGCCCCGGAGCCCCGCCCCAGGCCCCCGGTCTCTTCCATCAGATGGACCCGCCGGACCACACCCGGCTGCGCCGCATGCTGATCCCCGACTTCACCTTCCGGCGCATCGAGCAGATGGAGGACGCGCTCCGGCGCATCTGCGACGACCTGCTGGACGCGATGACGCTCGGCGGCGCGACGGAAGCGGACCTGGTGGAGTCGTACGCACTGCCGCTGCCCACCCTCGCCATCTGCGAACTGCTCGGCGTGCCCTACGAGGACCACGGCTTCTTCCGCGCGAAGTCCAACGCCCTCACCAGCGTCGCCGGCGACCCGGCCGAGGCGATGAACGCCCGCATGGCGCTCTACGGCTATCTGCGCGCCCTCATCGAGCGGCGCGCGCAGGAGCCCGCCGACGACCTGATCTCCCGGCTCGCCACGGAACGCGTGGCGACCGGCGAGGCCACGCTCGACGAGGTCACCGGCATGGTCTGCCTGCTCCTGCTGGCGGGCCACGAGACGACGGCGAACATGTTCCCGCTCGCCGTGATCGCCCTGCTGCACCACCCGGCCCAGCTGGACGCACTGCGCGTCGACGAGTCCCGCTGGCCGGCGGCGGTGGAGGAGCTGCTGCGCCATCTGACCGTCATCCATTCCGGGATACGGCGGGTCGCCACCGAGGACGTGGAGCTGTCCGGGGTCCGCATCCGGGCGGGCGAGGGCGTCGTGGTGGCGCTGCAGTCGGCGAACCGCGACCCGTCGGCGTACTCCGACCCCGACGCCCTCGACGTCCACCGCGACGCGGCCGGCCACCTCGCCTTCGGGCACGGCCTGCACCAGTGCCTCGGCCAGTCGCTGGCCCGCGCCGAACTCCGCCTGGGCCTGTCCACCCTGTTCCGCAGGCTCCCGATGCTGCACTTGACGACGCCGCCCGAGACGCTGGCCCTGTCCACCAGCACCGTCCATGGAGTGCGCTCGCTGCCGGTCGCCTGGCGGTGAACCTGCGGTGGCGGTACTGCCCTGCTATAGAGGCAGTCATGACCACCATCAGGCTCGTGCAGGGCGACATCACACGAGAGACGGTCGACGCGATCGTCAACGCCGCGAACTCCTCCCTCCTCGGCGGGGGAGGAGTCGACGGCGCCATCCACCGCCGCGGCGGCCCCGCGATCCTCGCCGCCTGCCGCGACCTGCGCGCCTCCCACTACGGCAAGGGCCTGCCCACGGGACAGGCGGTCGCCACGACCGCGGGGGAACTTCACGCCCGCTGGGTCATCCACACGGTGGGCCCGGTCTGGTCGGCCTCCGAGGACCGCTCGGAGCTGCTGGCCTCCTGCTACCGGGAGTCCCTCCGCGTGGCCGATGAGCTGGGCGCCCGCACGGTCGCGTTCCCGGCCGTCTCCACCGGCGTCTACCGGTGGCCCATGGACGACGCGGCGCGCATCGCGACGCAGACGGTACGCAACACGCCGACCTCCGTCGAAGAGGTGCGGTTCGTCCTCTTCGACGCCGCGGCGTACGACACTTTCGCCCGGCAGCTCGGCTGACGGGTCCCGCCCCGCTCGCCACCCCCGGCTCCGCCACCTCTCCCGTTCATTTGCCCTCCGTTCGGCCTTCACTCATCTGTGAACACAGAACGCACACAGATCCGCGACTCTCAGTGCGCTTTGGGTGATTCTTCGTCGCTGGCGAAAAACAGCCCATCGGGTGAAGGGGAGAGGGGGTGGTTTCCATGGTTTCGTCACGGTTCCTGTATGTGGTTTGGGGGACGCCGCAGAGACCCGTGGGGGAGGAACAGTCGGTCGGCTGGCGGCTTGTGGGGTCCAATCACCGTGAACTGGGGCGTAGCGCCGAGTCGTTCGCGGGATTCACGGAGTGCCGGGCCGCTGTGCTGTGGCTCAGAGAGCGGATCTCGGACGCCAGGGTGCTGCTGACCACGACGGAGGCGGCCGGCGGCTGGAGCTGGCGGCTGGAGATCGACGGCCGGGCGGTCGCGGTCGCCGGGCGGCTCTACCAGCGCCAACGGGACTGCCAGTACAACTTCGGCCAGTTCCTCAACACGGTCACGGTGGCCGAGCTGGCCGAGCCGACGCCGCCCTGGCCCCGAGGGGCCGGCGCGCGGCGGATGTACGGCCCTCCGAGAGCGGCCGGTCCGACCCGGCCCGGCGGTCCCGGAAAGGAGCCGGGCGCCCCGCGTCACAGCCGCTCCGACGACGATGACGGCGGTAATGGCGGCGGCGATGGCGGTGGTGGCGGCGGTGGCGGGCGCGAGCGGGCCGGGACGCGTGCCGGATGAGTGTTGTCATGCCCAGACTCGGGCAGCCCTCCGAACCCGGACCGGGTCCGGAAACCGGTGGTGACGACGACGCCCGGCGTGCGCCGCGCGGCCGGATCGAGCCCGCGGACCGCCTCTTCCAGGGCGTGCTCCGCGGCAGTGGCGCCGTCGTCCTGGCGATCATGCTGCTGGTCGGCGTCTTCCTCACCTACCGCGCCTCCCAGGCGCTGGGCGTCGCCAAGTGGTCGTTCCTCACCACCTCCGCGTGGGAGCCGGACTCGCGCCACTTCGGCATCGCGGCCGTGCTCACCGGCACGGTGCTCATCGGGGTGACCGCGATCTGCATCGCGGTGCCGCTGGCCCTCGGCACCGCGCTGTACATCTCGGAGTACGCACCGCGAAAGCTCAAGCGGACGCTGATCAGCCTGGTGGACCTCATGGCCGCGGTGCCGAGCGTCGTGTACGGGCTGTGGGGATTCTTCCTGCTCCAGGGGCAGGTCGTCGGGCTCTCCCGGTGGATCGCCACCTACTTTTCCTGGATCCCGCTCTTCAAGGTCGACGGCGTCGATCCGGGCGACCCGCTCCAGACGACCACCGTGTACACGTCGTCCACCTTCATCGCGGGCATCGTCGTCGCGCTGATGGTCACGCCCATCGCCTGCTCGGTGATGCGGGAGACCTTCTCGCAGGCGCCGTCCGGTGAGCGCGAGGGCGCGCTGGCGCTGGGTGCGACCCGGTGGGGGATGATCCGCGCGGTCGTCCTGCCGTACGGGCGGGGCGGCATCATCGGCGGCACCATGCTGGGCCTGGGCCGGGCGCTGGGCGAGACGATCGCCGTCTACATGATCATCTCGCCGGTGTTCTCCGTGCAGTGGCACATCCTGCAGAACGGCGCCAACTCCGTCTCCGCGCTGATCGCCCTGCGCTACGGCTCCGCCAGCGAGTTCGGCATGTCGGCCCTGATGGCCGCCGGGCTCGCGCTCTTCCTGCTGACCCTCGTCGTGAACTTCTTCGCGTCCTCGATCGCCGCCCGCAGCCGCTCCGGCGCCGGAACGGAGGCCTGAGCATGACCACCGAGCTCCTCAAGGAACCCGCGACCGTGCGACCGGCCGCCGAGGACCACGACAGCGGTCCCGAGGTACGGCGGAACACCTCCTCCGTGCACACCTCCGACCTGCTCGCCCTCGCGGGCGCGGCCGCCGGAGGGGTGTCGTTCACCGCGCTGCTGTTCGTCTGGATCGCCCCGTTCGACACGATCCTCGGCTTCGTCGTCGTCGCGTATCTGCTCTTCCTCGGGCTGTACGCCGTGCTGGTCTCCTTCGACGAGAACTCCGTCGCCGTACGCGACAAGGTCACTGCCGTGCTGTGGCAGAGCCTCGCCCTGTGCCTGCTCGGCGCGCTGGCCCTGGTCGTCGGGTACACCCTGTGGCGCGGCCGGTCCGCCCTCGTGCACATCGGCTTCTTCACCGAGGACATGTCGGGCACCGGCCCGCTGGAGCCGCTCAGCAAGGGCGGCGTGGTGCACGCGATCGTCGGCACCCTGGAACAGATCGCCATCTCGCTGGCCGTCACCGTGCCGCTCGGCCTTGCCTGCGCGGTGTTCCTCAACGAAGTGCCCGGACGCTACGCGCGTTTCGTCCGCACCATCGTCGAGGCGATGACGGCCCTGCCGTCGATCGTGGCCGGCCTGTTCATCTACGCCACCGTCATCCTCATCCTCGGCGTCGACAAGTCCGGCATCGCCGCCGCGCTGGCGCTCAGCGTGATGATGCTGCCGATCATCATCCGCGCCGCCGACGTGGTGATCCGGCTGGTGCCGGGCTCGCTGCGCGAGGCGTCGTACGCCCTGGGCGCGAGCAAGTGGCGCACCGTGTGGACGGTCGTCCTGCCCACCGCGCGCTCGGGACTGACCACCGCCGTGATCCTGGGCACCGCCCGCGGCATCGGCGAGACCTCACCGGTGCTGCTCACCTCCGGGGTCAACGCCGGACTGAACGCCGACCCGCTCAGCGGGCCGCAGATCTCACTGCCGCTGGCCACCTTCGACCTGGTGCGCTCGCCCCAACCCTCCTTCATCGCCCGCGGGTTCGGCTCCGCCGCGCTGCTGATGGCCCTGGTCCTGCTGCTGTTCGTGCTGGCCCGCGTCATCGGCGGGCGCGGACCCGGCGAGCTGACCCGGGGCCAGCGGCACCGGCGCGTACTCGCCTCGCGGCGCGACGCCGCGCGCATGAGCAGGCGGGCGCAGAGCAGGGGGCGGCAACCCGCCGACGCCAAGCCGGCCTCCGGCTCCCCGCCACCCGAAGACACCGCCTCGGGGCCGGACCCCGAGTAGCCCTCCCGCATCACCACTCGGCCACACCCGCCGCATCACCGACCCCGACCTGGAGTTCCTCGTCATGCCCGGATCACCTCCGGCCACGTTCGCACGCCTGCGCACGAGAGCCGTGACCGCCCTCGTCCTCCTGGCAGCCCTGCTCGTCGGCGCCGTGCCCGCCGACGCCGCGACCTATGTGCCGATCTCGGGCGCGGGCTCCACCTGGAGCCAGAACGCGCTCGACCAGTGGCGGGCCAACGTCAAGCAGTACGGCATGACCGTGAACTACAACGGCACGGGCTCCTCCGACGGCCGTAACCAGTTCCGCAACGGCACCGTGGACTACGCCGTCTCCGAAATCCCGTACGGCATCAAGGACTCGGGCGTCGTCGACTCGCCGCCGTCCCGGAAGTACGCCTACATGCCGATCGTGGCCGGCGGTACGTCGTTCATGTACAACCTCACCATCGGCGGCCGCCGGGTGACCAACCTGCGGCTGTCCGGCGAGGTCATCGCCAAGATGTTCACCGGGCAGATCAAGACCTGGAACGACCCCGCCATCAAGGCCGACAACCCGGCGCTCGCCTCCGCGCTGCCCGCCCGCCGGGTCGTGCCGGTGGTGCGCTCCGACGGCTCCGGTACGACCGCCCAGTTCACCACCTGGCTGAGCAGGCAGTACCCGTCACAGTGGGACGCCTACTGCCGCAGGGCCGGCCGGACCACCCCCTGCGGGGCGACCTCCAACTACCCGGTCGTGTCGGGCGCCGGCTTCGTCGGACAGTCGGGCTCCAACGGCGTCTCCGGCTATGTCGCCCAGGCCGGCAACGTCGGCACCATCACCTATGTCGAGTACTCGTACGCCGTGTACACGACCGGCTTCCCGGTCGCCAAGGTGCTCAACAGGGCCGGGTACTACGTCGAGCCGACCGCGAAGAACGTGGCGGTGGCGCTGACCAAGGCGGACATCGAGGAGAACGCCGCGTCCCCGGCGTACCTGACGCAGAAGCTCGACCGTGTCTACAACGACGCGGACGCGCGCAGCTACCCGCTCTCCAGCTACAGCTACATGATCATCCCGACCAAGCTGGAGTCGAACTTCAACGCCCAGAAGGGCAAGACGCTCGGCGCCTTCTCGTACTACTTCCTCTGCCAGGGCCAGCAGCGGGTCGACAGCCTCGGCTACTCGCCGCTGCCGATCAACCTCGTGCAGGCCGGGCTGAAGCAGGTGCGCAGGATCCCGGGTGTGGATGTCGAGAGCATCGACATCAAGAAGTGCAACAACCCGACGTTCTCGTCGGACGGCACGAACACGCTGGTCAAGACCGCGCCTTATCCGCCCGCCTGTGACAAGAAGGGGGCGACCCAGTGCTCCACCGGTACGGGTGGGGCGAAGACGCCGACCCAGGTGGGTGGGGGTTCGGGGGGCGGCTCCGGTGGGGGTGCGTCCGGCGGTTCGGGGTCCGGTTCGGGTTCCGGCGGGGGGACGGGCGGGGCTGCGGCTTCGGGTGGCGGGACCGCGGGTGCCGGGACCGGTGGCGCCGGGGCGACCGGGGGGTCGTCCGGTGGTGGTGCCGGGACGGGGGGCGCCTCCGGGACGCCTGCCGCGAGTGGGGGTGCGTCGGTCGACCCCGACACGGGGCAGGTCATCGGGGCGGGGGGCCCTGCGGGCGGCGGGACCGGGGTGGATGCGTTCGCTCAGCCCGTCAGTACGTCGCGGGGGATCAGTGGGGGTACGCGTACGGCGTTGATGGCCTTGGCCGGGGTGCTGCTGCTTGCGATCACCGTGGGGCCTCCGCTGATCAGTCGGCGACTTAAGCGGGGCGCTTCGCTGTGATGGGTCGTCGTTCGTCTGCCGCCCGGTGGGGGCTGGTCGCGCAGTTCCCCGCGCCCCTTAAGGGCGTTGTGCGGAGGTTCCTTGCCACCTCCCTGTCGGTTGCTCTCGCCCTGCTCTCCGTCATCGGCGTTGGAGTGCTCGTCCAGAGCGCCTCGGCCGCCGACTCGTCGTCCGATGTCACCGTCTCCGGCGATGGGCCTTACTCCGACCTCAAGGTGACGGTCAGTCAGACCCGGAACCTCGTCAATCAGGTCGTCAAGGTCTCCTGGAAGGGCGGTGCCCCTACCGTCTCCGACACCACCTACGCCGCCAACTACCTGCAGATCATGCAGTGTTGGGGCGACGAGCGCGGTGGGCCCGATCCTGAGCAGTGCCAGTTCGGAGGGTCCTCCGCGCTTGGCGCCGGCGCCGGTAGCCAGGCTGCGGGGGCCTACACCAACACCCGGCAGCTGAGCTACGGCGGGCTGAAGGACCCGGCGCAGGAGTTGCCGCCGGCGTCCGGGACCGGGATCTCCTATGTGCCGTTCCGGTCCGTGACCGGGGATGTGATCCCGAAGGGGAACTGGAACGAGTTCTACGACGTGAACACCTCCAACGAGGTGCCCTACGCCCGGACCGGGCCCGACGGCACCGGTGAGGTGTACTTCGAGGCGCAGACCGGTCTTGAGGCGCCCGGCCTCGGCTGTGGCGAGGTGCCCGCCGGGGCCTCCGGGGCCACGGCCGGGCGCAAGTGCTGGCTGGTCGTCGTGCCGCGCGGGGAGAGCGAGGTCGACGGAACCCCGTACACCGCCCGCTCCAGTGGGCTGTTGGAGTCCTCGCCGCTGAGCGCGAGCAACTGGAAGCACCGGCTGGTCGTGCCGCTCGGCTTCGAGCCGATGGGGCGGTTCTGTCCGATCGGTGCCGACGAGCGGGGCACGCTCGGGAACGAGATCGTCGCCGAGGTCGTCACGCGGTGGCAGCCGGCCCTGTGTCAGTCCGCGAGCAAGACCATTTACGGGTATGCCCAGGTCACCGATGACACCGCCCGCGCCAAGCTGGTCTCCGGCGCGCCGGGGCTCGTCTTCCTCGGGCGTCCGGCCACCGGCGACCAGGTCCCGGCCGGACAGCGGCCCGTCTACGCGCCGGTCGCCCTCTCGGGTCTGACGCTCGGGTTCTTCATCGAGAGCCAGGCCGGGTTCAACGCGCCCGCTGCCGTCAAGGCGCGTGACGGAGCACGTCTCACCTCGCTCGACCTGACCCCGCGTCTCGTCGCCAAGCTGCTCACCGAGTCGTACCAGGACGGCAATTCACGTCTCGCGCCGAGCACCGAGGCCAACCCGTTCAACCTGGGCACCGACCCCGAGTTCCTCAAGTACAACCCCGGCTACAAGGACCTCAGCTTCGGCGGCAGCCTCGGTGACGCGCTCGTGCCGGAGGCGCTGGCCGACGCCACGTGGGAGCTGTGGAACTGGGTGCGCCAGGACCCGGCCGCCCGTGAGTTCCTGAGCGGTACCGCCGACAACGCGGGGCGGTACGGGGACGCCGCCTTCTCCGGGATGAAGGTCAACCCGCACTACAAGGACATGGAGCTGCCGCGGGAGGAGTTCCCGAAGAGCGACCCGTTCTGCCAGCAGTTCCAGGACCATCCCGACCACCCGCTGTGCATTCAGGACAAGCACCCGTTCGCCACCGACCTGCATGCCGCCGCCCGTGCCGCCGCGCGCGGCGACACCCTGGCCCGCACCAACTGGGACAACACCGCGACTCCGCCGGGCTACAAGAAGAACCCGCCGCAGCCGGCCGGCAAGCGGGCCGTCCTCGCGCTCACCGACACGGCCACCGCAGCGCGGTACGGGCTCGTGACGGCCAGGCTCCAGAACGCCGCCGGCCGCTTCGTCGCCCCCGACACCCGGGGACTGCTCGCCGGGCAGGCGGCCATGAAGGCGAGCGGTGTCAGTGGGGTGGAGGTCGCCGACCCGGCCACCAGGAGCCGGGACGCCTATCCGCTGACCCTGATGACCTATGCCGCCACCGTGCCGGAGAAGCTCACCGCGCAGGAGGGCCGGGACTACGCGGCCCTGCTGAAGTACGCGGCGGGCGACGGGCAGCGGCCCGGTGTGGCGGCCGGCACGCTGCCCGAGGGCTACGCCGCGCTGCCGGCCGATGTGCGGGGCCGTACCCGGGCAGCCGCCGAGGCCATCGCCTCCCGCGCCGGTGCTCCGGCACCGGGTACGACGACCGGGGGCTCGGCCGCCGGCGGGGGATCGGTGGGCGGTTCGGGCACGGGCGCCGGGGGCTCCGGTGACGGGGGTGGCCTCCTGGCCGGGGGCTCGGACGGTACCGCCCTGAGCGGCGGTGCCGGGGCGTCCGCAGGACAGGCCGGTGCGGGTGATGCCGGGGGCACCGGGGCTTCCCCGTCGGCCGCCGCGAGTGGCGCCGCCCCCTCGGGCTCCCCGTCCACCGCACCGGCCGCCGCCTCCGCCTCCGACAGTCCGCTGCTGCGTACCCCGGAGTGGGCGCTCGGCGCCGTGCGCTACGCCCTGCTGATCGCCCTGGTCACCGGTCTCGCCGCCGCCGTCTGCGGCCCCCTCCTGCCGAGGGCCGTGCCGCGACTGGCCGCCGCCGTCGCCGACCGGCGGACCAGGGGCAAGTCGGCCGCAGGCGAAGGGAGGTGATGCCCGCACCCGACACACCGACAGGTCCGCGCCAACGAACTGTCCGAATCACCGCGCCGGGCACCACCGCCCGGGCGTCAGCCTAATCGAGAGGTACAGCACGTGAACAAGAGAATGGCCGCCGTCGCCGCCGTGGGTCTCGCCGGCCTCGTCACCGGCACCCTCAGCGCCACCCAGGCCGCCGCCGACCCGTCCGGCCCGCCCACCTTCCGTCCGCTCTCCGGCGTGGGTTCCGACACCACGCAGGACGTGATGAACGGCCTCGCGCAGGCCGTCACCATCAACGGTCAGAAGGTCATCGGCTCCTACGACGCCACCGGCTCGGCGCAGATCACCACCAAGGACCCGGCGACCACCCCCGGTTGCACCATCGCCCGCCCCAACGGCTCCGGCGCCGGCCGCACCGCCCTGACGAACTCGCTGCAGGCGGGCAACGGCTGCCTGGACTTCTCCCGGTCCTCCAGCCTCAACCTGGCGGCCGCGAACCCCGGTCTGACCTACGTCCCGTTCGCCGTGGACGCCGTCAGCTACTCGATCACGCCCACCAGCACGGTGCCGCGCAAGCTCACGCTGGCCGACCTGAAGGCCATCTACCACTGTGACCCGGGCTACGTGGGCGCCGGCCCCAACTACAGCCTGACGGTGTACCTGCCGCAGGCCGGCTCGGGCACCCGCAGCTTCTGGGAGTCCCAGATGGGCATCACCGACGCCGACGTGGTCGCCGGTGTCTACCCGTGCATCAAGGACACCAAGAACGGCAGCCCGGTCCAGGAGCACGACGGCCGCGTCCTCGACGACAAGTCGATCGTCCCGTTCTCCATCGCGCAGTACAACTCGCAGGCCTCGCAGACCATCGCCGACCTCCGCGGCCGCGCGATCCTCGGCACCGTCGACGGACTCGCGCCGACGGTCCTGAACAGCAACTTCGGTGTGAAGCGCGACGTTTACAACGTCATCCCGACCAGCAAGGTCGCCACCGCGCCCTGGAGCACCGTCTTCGTCGGCGGCAACTCCCTGATCTGCCAGCAGTCCCCGGTGATCAACACCTACGGGTTCGCCACCAACCCGAACTGCGGCGACACCAGCAAGCAGACCCCCTGACGCCCTTCCCGGATCTTCGGAAAAACTTCCTCCAGAAGGAGAGCACGACAGTGCTGAAGAAGACTCATCTGCGGGCCCTGGCCGGCTCGGTCGCGGGCCTGGTCGCCATCCTGGCCGGCGGCATAGCCGTGGCTCCGGCCGCGCAGGCCGCCGAGATCGGCACGGCCGAGGTCACCCCGGCGACGGGCGCCGACACCTCCCCGATGTCGCTGACCACTTCGGGTGCCTGCCCGGCGAACGCCACCAACATCATCGCCTCGGTGACCGGCTCCGGCTTCCCGGCCGGCGGCCAGATCGTGGTCGGCAACTCGGCGATCGGCGTCTACAACACGACGGCGAACGGCGGGCTGATCATCCCGCTGACCGACACCATGCGCAGCTACGCCCAGACGGCCGGCTTCACCACTCTGACCGGCAAGTACACCTTCACCATCACCTGCCGGACCGCGTTCAACGGCACCAGCCTCGGTGACTTCCCGGCCTCGGTCTGGTTCACGTCCAACACGGCGTACCAGAACACCGACCCGGCCGTGAAGACCGACACCACCACGTCCCTCGCGGTGTCCCCGGCCTCCCCGGTCACCGCGGGCAGCCCGGTGACGCTGACCGCGACCGTCGCCCCCGCGGGCGCGGCCGGTGAGGTCCAGTTCCGCGACAACGGCGCTCCGCTCGGCGCCCCGGTGGCCGTCACCGGCGGCCAGGCGCAGCTCAGCACCAGCAGCCTCGGCGCCGGCAACCACTCGCTGACCGCGGTGTTCACCCCGTCGAGCGCCGCCTACAACGGCTCCACGTCCAGCGCGGTCGCGGTGACCGTCCAGGCCGCCCCGGCGACCCCGACCACCACCGCGCTGGCCGTCTCCCCGGCCGGTACGGCGGACAAGTTCAGCCCGGTCTCCATGACCGCGTCGGTGTCGCCCGCCTCGGCGGCCGGTTCCGTGAAGTTCCAGGACACCGTGGGCGGCACCACGACCACGCTGGGCACGGTGCAGGTCGCGGGCGGTCAGGCGGCCTTCAGCACCAGCAGCCTGGCCGAGGGCGACCACTCCTTCACGGCCGTGTTCGTCCCGGCGGACTCCGGTGCGTACACCGGCTCGTCCTCCGGCAACGTCCCGTACGTCATCGGCGCCTTCGAGGGCGTGACGGCCTCGCAGGACATCACCACCACCGTCGAGTCCGGCGCCCTGGTCATCAGCGTCGACAACCCGCACGTCACGCTGCCCTCCCCGCAGCTCAACGCCAACGGTGACCTGCTCACCACCGCGGGCGCGATCAACCCGGTCACGCTGACCGACACCCGTGCCGGCAACCCCGGCTGGACCGTCAGCGGCCAGGTGACGGACTTCGCCGACGGCGGCTCGCACCGGATCAACGGCCAGAACCTGGGCTGGAACCCGAAGGTGATCGACAAGGGCGCGTCCCAGACGGTCACCGCGGGTGCGGCGGTCGCCGCGGCCTCCGGTGTCGCACCCGGCGACGCGGGCTCGGCCGGCCTGAGGTCCTCCCGCTCGCTCGCGGGCGGCACCGGTCTGGGCACCGCCCACCTCGGCGCCGACCTGGCCCTGAACGTGCCGACCTCGACCGTGGCCGGCACCTACACCGCCACTCTCACCCTGACGGCCATCTGACCCGGGCGGATGGCTGACGGGGCGGACCTCCACATCCCCCTCGGATCCGCCCCGGGCCGGGACGGGCAGCCCTCCTGCCCGTCCCGGCCAACCCCCGATCGACCCGTGCCCCGGTACCGCGCCCGAACGGACGACCCCGACATGATCACGACATCGGCCCGCCGCATCGCCGCCGTCCTGGCCGCCTGCCTCCTCGCCGTCCTCCCGGCCACCCACGCGTCGGCCGACGGGGGACAGGGGAGCTCCGGGCGCACGACGTTCGGTGCCCAGCCCTCGACCGCGAAGAAGCCCGACACCCGGCCGAACTTCTCCTACGGCGCCACCCCGGGCGCCGTCGTCAAGGACCACATCGCCGTCTTCAACTACGGCACGAAACCACTGACGTTGAGGGTGTACGCACAGGACGCCCTCACCACCGCCGACGGCGGCTTCGACCTCTTCGCGGCCAAGCACAGGCCGACCGACGTCGGCTCCTGGATCAAGCTCCGCAAGAACGAGGTCAAGGTCCCCGCCCGCTCCCGCGCCATCGTCCCCTTCACCCTGACCGTCCCGGCGAAGGCGACCCCGGGCGACCACACCGGCGGCATCGTCGCCTCGCTCTCGGCCGCCGGCGCCGACAAGAAGGGCAACAAGGTCGCCCTCGACCAGCGGGTCGGCGCACGCGTCTACCTCCGGGTGGCCGGCGCCCTCACGCCTCGCCTCGCCGTCGAGGATCTGCGCACCGTCTACGACGGCACCGCCAACCCCTTCGGCACCGGCACCGCGACGGTGACGTACACCGTCCGCAACACAGGCAACGTCCGGCTGGCGGCCCATCAGACGGTCGGCGTCCGCGACGGGTTGGGCGCCGCCGCCGAGGTGGCCAAGCTCCGCGACCTCCCCGAACTGCTGCCGGGCGACTCCGTGGCCGTCACGGCGAAGGCCACCGGCGTTCTGCCCGCCTTCCGGGGCACGACGTCCGTCACCATCGACCCCGAGCCGGTCCGCGGCGACGTCCAGCACCGCCTCCTGCCCCGCGTCACCCGCACCGAGGCCTTCACCGCCGTGCCCTGGGCGTTCCTGACCCTGCTGCTCGTGCTCGCCGCGGCGGCCGTCACCTTCGTTCTGATACGTCGTCGTAGGCGCCGTAGGACCGACAGCGTGCCCGTGCGTTCCGCGTCCCGCCCGAAGCAGGCCGTCGGCCTGGCGGCGGCGACGCTGCTCGCCGCCGGAGCCGTCGTCGGGGGCACGCCGGTGGACGCGCGGGCGGCGGACGCGGGGAAGCTCGCGGTCACCCCGGCGAAGGGCAGCGACACCCAGCCCATCACCCTCACCGCCGAAGCGCCCTGCCCCGCGAAGACCACCAATGTCATCGCCCGGGTCACCGGGGCGGGCTTCCCGCGCGGGGGCCAGATCGTCGTCGGCAACGCGCCGCTCACCACGTACGGGAAGGTGCCGGGAGCCGGGCCGAGCATCCCGCTGACGTACACCATGCGGGACTACGCCAGCACCGCCGGGTTCACCACCCTGAGCGGCACCTACACCTTCACCGTCAGTTGCCTCAAGGGGCCCTTCGAGACGACCGGTCTGCGGGACTTCAGGGGATCGCTGCGGTTCGCGCAGAAGAGCGCCTACCGGGACGGGACCGAGGTCGCGCTGCCCAAGGCGGCCGCATCGAGCCCGGTGACCGCGGGCGGGACCGCACCGACGGCACCGGGACAGTCCGGGCAGTCCTCGCAGGGACTTCCCGTACCGGCGCCGACCGAGCAGGGCGGCACCGGCGCGCCCGGCGCCGTACCCGTACCGGCGAACGGAGCTCAGGCAGCCGTCGCCCAGGAGACCGACTCCGCGCTCACCGCCTGGTCCGTGACCGGATTCGGCGTCTGCCTGCTGGCCCTCGCGACGGGCGTCGCCCTCTGGGTGCGCGGCCGCCGGGCCCGGAGCGAGTGACCGCGCTCCACACCACGTACCGACCGAATCAACTGCCCAGGGAGAGAAACCCCGTGTCCCACACACCCCGCACACTCCGGATGTCCAGGACGGCCGCGGTCCGCGTCGGTTCGGTCGTCGCCGCCTGCGGCACGGCCGGGCTGCTCGTCACCGCCGCCACCGTCGTGCAGGCGTCGGCCGCCGAGGCCCCCGCCGCCATGTCCGTGACCCCCGCGACCGGCACGGACACCGAAGGCATGAGCCTGACCACCTCGGCGGCCTGCCCGGCCGAGGCGACGAACGTGATCATGGACGTGAAGGGCGCGGGATTCCCGGCCGACGGCCAGAACGTCGTCGGCAACTCCCCGATCGCGACCTACGGCACCACGCCGGAGGGCGGCGTCGTCGTGCCGCTGTCCGACACGATGCGCAACTACGCGAGCACCGCCGGGTTCACCACCCTCCAGGGCCGCTACGAATTCACCCTCACCTGCCGCACCGCCTTCAACGGCACGAGCCTGCGCGACTTCACCGCGCCGATCTGGTTCACCTCCAACACCGCCTACCAGAACACCGACCCGGCCGGACCGGGCAACACCCCGACGCCGACGGACACCACCACCGCGACCCCGACCGACACGGGCACCCCGACGGACACGGCCACGCCGACCGACACGCCCACGGACACCGAGTCGCCGACCGACACGGCCCTTCCCACCGACACCGCGCTGCCCACGGACACCGCCGCCCCGACGGACACCGCGGCAGCCGACGGCGGCACCACCGACGGCGGCACCACGGGCGGTGGCTCGCAGGACATCGCCACCGAGGTCAACGGCGGTGCGTCCGGCGGCGGTTCGGGCGGTGGCGGCGGCTCCATGGCGGCCACCGGCGTCAACGCGGGCGTGCTCGGCGCCCTGTCCGCCGCGCTGGTGCTCGCGGGCATCGTCGTCGTCCGCCGGGCCCGCCCGCGCGAGGACTTCCCCACCCTCGACACCCCGAACGCCTGATCCGTGCCCGGACCCCACAGGAAGAGACGACACACCATGCAGGTCAAGGCCGTACGCCGCCCCCTGGCGGCCACCCTCGTCACCGCGCTGGCCGCCGGGGCACTCGTCCTCGCCGGCACCGGCGCCGAGGCCGACGTCCTCGGTTCGATGGAGGTGTCCCCGGCCACCGGCACGGACACCAGCGGCATCACCCTGACCACGGCCGCGCCGTGCCCGGAGCCCGCGACCAACCTCATCGTCGGCGTGCAGGGCGCGGGCTTCCCGGCCGACGGCCAGATCGTCGTGGGTAACTCGCCGACCAGCACCTACGCGACCGCCCCGAACGGCGGCATCGTCGTGCCGCTGTCCGACACGATGCGCAACTACGCGAGCACCGCCGGGTTCACCACCCTCCAGGGCCGCTACGACTTCACGCTCACCTGCCGCGGCGCGTTCGGCTCGGCCGTCTACGGCGACTTCACCGCGCCGATCTGGTTCACCTCCAACACCGCCTACCAGAACACCGCGCCCGTCACCGCCACGACCACGAAGCTGGCGGCGAGCCCGGTAAGCCCCGTCGTCCAGGGCACGTCCGTGAAGCTGACGGCGACCGTCTCCCCGGCCGCCGCGACCGGCACGGTCCGCT
Organism: Streptomyces sp. NBC_01092; assembly: GCF_045039535.1. NCBI lineage: Bacteria > Bacillati > Actinomycetota > Actinomycetes > Kitasatosporales > Streptomycetaceae > Streptomyces > Streptomyces sp. NBC_01092. The sequence continues at coordinate 8,839,332 of NZ_CP108659.1, forward strand.
TCCTCGACGGCACGACCCAGATCGGCAGCACGGTCACCGTCTCCGGCGGCGTGGCCACCAAGACCACCAGCTCCCTGACCGTCGGCACCCACGCGCTCAAGGCCCAGTTCACGCCGGCCGACCCGGCGGTGTACGGCGGCTCGACCTCCGCGTCGCTCTCCTACACGGTCAAGATCAAGCCCCCGGCGATCGTCTCGGCGGCGAAGGTGACCGGCACCGTCCGGGTCGGCTCCACGGTGACCTGCTCGGTGTCGTTCAGCGGCGCGAGCTCCGTGGCGTACTCCTGGCTGCGGGACGGCGCGGTGCTCAGCGGCGCGACCGGGCGCACCCGCGCGCTCGGCGCCGCCGACCACGCCCACAAGATCGCCTGCCGGGCGAAGGCCACCAACAGCACCGGCAGCACGACCTCGACCAGCCCGTCCGTGACCGTGGCGCTCGGCCCCGCCCTGAAGAACGGCACCAAGCCGTCGTTCACCGGCACCCGCAAGGTCGGCTACAAGCAGACCGCCAAGCCCGGCACCTGGACCCCCGCCGCCCAGTCGTACAGCTACGTCTGGAAGCGCGACGGCCGGGCGATCACCGGCGCCACCCGCTCGACGTACACCCCCACCAGCGCGGACCGCGGCCACCTGCTCTCGCTGACCGTGACGGCCAAGCGCGCCGGGTTCGCGGGCGGCACCGCCACCTCCGCCGCGGTGAGGATCGGATGACGGCACCCGTCATCGCCCCTGCCGGGCCCGTGGCAGCCGACCCCGCGTCGGCTCCCGGGCCCGGCCGGGCGCGGCCCGCACGCCCGACCGCCGGTCCCGGACTGCGCATCACCAGCGCCGCGTTGAGCATCCTGGCCGCGCTGCTCCTCGGCTTCGTCGCCGACGCGGGACTGGTCGGCGACCTGCGCCAATCCCGGGACCGGCAGGTCGACTACGCCGCCTTCCGTGCCGCCCTCGCCAACGGGACCGCCCCGGTCGGGCAGTCCGTGGGCGGCGGCCGGGCGGCCGAGGCCGGTGAGCCCGTGGCGATCCTGGCGATCCCCGAGATCGGGGTGCGCGAGGTGGTCCGCGAGGGCACCACCGCCGCCGACCTGTCCCACGGACCCGGCCACCGGCGGGACACGCCCCTGCCCGGCCAGTCCGGAGTCAGCGTCGTCATGGGCCGCCAGGCGACCTACGGCGGCCCCTTCCGGCGCCTCGGCGAGCTCAGCACGGGCGACACCTTCACCGTGACCACCGGGCAGGGCAAGCACACCTACCGGGTCATCGGACCGCGCCGGGCGGGCGACCCCCAGCCGGCGGTGCCCGCGCAGGGCAAGGGGCGGCTGACGCTGATCACCGCCGACGGCACGCCCTTCATGCCCCGGGGCATCCTGCGCGTGGACGCCGACCTGGTATCGGCCGCCCAGCCCACGCCCGCCTCCTCCGTCGCGCCCGGCGCGCTGCCGGAGGAGGAGAAGCCGATGGCCACCCAGCAGTCGGCCTGGCTGCCGCTGGTGCTGTGGGGACAGGGACTCACCCTGGCCGCCGCGGCCCTCGCCTGGGCGCGCGCCCGCTGGGGCAGACGGCACACCTGGGTCGTCGGCGTCCCGCTGCTCGGCGCGCTCGGCCTCGCGGTCGCCGACCAGACGCTGCTGCTCCTGCCGAACCTGCTGTGACCACCCGTTGCCGAAGCCGATCGACGTCGATGAAGGACAAGCCGTGAGCGACCAGAGCACCCAGACCGACACCACGCTGACCCTCCCGCCGGTCCCGGCGACCGGCGCGAGTGGCGCGACGCTTCAGGCCCGCCGGATCTCGGCCTGGTTCGGCGACCACAAGGTCCTCGACCGGGTGTCCCTGACCATGCCGGCCGGCCAGGTCTCCGCCCTCATCGGCCCGTCCGGCTGCGGCAAGTCGACGTTCCTGCGCATCCTCAACCGCATGCACGAACTCGTCCCGACCGCCTCACTGGCCGGTGAGGTCCTCGTCGACGGCCAGGACGTCTACGCCGCCGGGCAGCGGCTGACGGATGCGCGACGGACGATCGGCATGGTGTTCCAGAAGCCGAACCCCTTCCCGGCGATGTCGATCTACGACAACGTCACGTCCGGTCTGAAGCTCACCGGCACCCGCATGAACGGCGACGCGAGGGACGACCTGGTGGAGGAGTGCCTGACCAAGGCGGGCCTGTGGAAGGAGGTCCGCGACCGGCTGCGCCAGCCCGGCGGCGCGCTCTCCGGCGGCCAGCAGCAGCGCCTGTGCATCGCCCGTTCGCTCGCGGTGCGCCCCAAGGTCCTGCTCATGGACGAGCCCTGCTCGGCGCTCGACCCGACCTCGACCCGCCGGATCGAGGAGACGATCCGCGAGCTGGCGCACGAGGTCACCATCGTGATCGTCACCCACAACATGCAGCAGGCCGCCCGGGTCTCCGACCAGTGCGCCTTCTTCCTGGCCGAGCAGAACACGCCCGGCGCCATCGTCGAGTACGGCCCCACTCCGGCGATGTTCTCGGCCCCGTCGGACCCCCGCACCGCGGACTACGTGGAGGGCCGCTTCGGCTAGACCGGCTGAGCCGGGCTCCGGGTGAGGAACTCGACGAGCGCCGCGTTCACCTCGGCGGGCCGTTCCTGCTGGGTCCAGTGTCCGCAGCCCGCCAACTTGACGGGCTCGCGCCACAGGTTGGGCATCAGGGCGGGGAGCCGCTCGATGAACTCGGGCGTGCCGGGGAACGCCGGGACCAGGTCGCGGTCGCCGTAGATGTACAGGGCGGGCGGGGTGACGAAGGCGCCGTGCCAGGGCGCGGTCAGCTCCCAGTTGCGGTCGAGGTTGCGGTACCAGTTGAGGGCCCCGGTGAAGCCCTGGGAGAAGCTCTCGGTGAGCGCGTCGAGGTCGGCCTCGGTGAACCAGTCCGGCAGCACCTCGGGGTCCGGCATGTCCGCGAGCCAGCCGCGCTCGGGGTCGACCAGAGGCTGCCTGAGCTCGCCCGCGTGGGGAGCGTCGCCGGAGGCCGAGTAGAAGAACTTCCGCAGGGTGGTGCGCGTGTCCTTCGCGAACTCGGCGTCCGCGACACCCGGTCGGGCGAAGTAGTTCCAGTAGAACCGGCCGCCGAACCGCTCCTCCATGGAGGCCAGCGGCGGATGGATCCCCCGGAACGGCGGCGGCACGCTCAGCCCGGCCACACCGCGCACCACGTCCGGCCGCAGCAGGGCCGTGTGCCAGGCGACCGGCGCGCCCCAGTCGTGGCCGACGACGTACGCCTTCTTCTCGCACAGGGCCTGGATGAGGCCGACGACGTCACCCACCAGATGCAGGATCGTGTACGCGTCGACGGCGTCGGGGCGGTCGCTGCGTCCGTATCCGCGCTGGTCGGGGGCGACCACCCGGAATCCCGCGTCGGCCAGCGGGCCGAACTGGTGGTGCCAGGAGTGCCATGACTCGGGGAAGCCGTGCAGGAGCACCACCAGAGGTCCGTCTCCCTGCTCGGCGATGTGCAGCCGAACGCCGTTCACGTCAACCATCCGATGCTCAACCATGGGGACGAGCGTACGTGCCGTGATGTCCGGGCAACCAGGCAGGTTCACGGTGGCGGAAGGCGTGACAACTGGCCGACTATCGACGCGAGTTGGGCTGATTCCTGGGAAAACTCCCGAGACACGATCAGGTGCCCGGCGGCAGTGAGGCGCTGTCACGCGCCTCGGCCGAGCGGGGCCGGCGACACGGGGGAGGAGAGCGGCGTGAGCGGTGCGGGGGACGGGACGCGGTCGAGACGGCGGTTGAGTGCGGGGGAGATCGCAGCGTTGGTGTCGGCGGCCACTGCGGTCGTCGGCCTCCTGCTGGCGTTGTTCGGGGTGCCGCTCATCGGGGGATCGTCGCCGGGCCGGCCCGTGGTCGACGGCGCGGCGGCACCGGCCAGGTCGGCCACACCTGACGCGTCGGCCACACCGGAGGCGTTCCCGTCCATCGCGGTCCCGAGCGGCTGGCGTCGCGTCGGTGCACCGGATCTCAGGGCCACCTTCGCCCTCCCCGACGACTGGACCAAGGACTTCGGCAGCGGCACCCAGAGCAACTGGAGCTCCCCGGACGAGGAGCACGCCATGAGCCTCAAGCGGGACTCCTCGTACGGGCCGACGCCGAAGGCCGCCGTCGCCGGACAGCTTCAGTGGTACCGCGACCCGCAGAAGTCCTCGATGGCGGACCTGAAAGTCGCCACCCACCCCACCCGGCAGAACGGCAAGGAAGCCCTCCTTCTGGAGATCGACTACCACTACACCGACCAGTCCGCACCCCGCAAACGCGTCGAGGTGTTCGTCGCGGGCAAGGCCGGCCAGGTCTACCAGCTGCTCTTCGACACCGTCGCCACCCGCGAGAGGCCGGCGGCCCAGAAGCACCTGTTCGCCACCGCCCGGGCCCATCTGCTGATCGACACGAGCGTGCGGTGACAGGAGGAGGGCAGCCGGGTGGGGCTGTCTACCGTTGACCCATGACGCCACCGCTGGACGTGCTGGTCGTGGGCGCCGGGCCCACCGGGCTCGCGCTCGCCGCTCAACTGCGTACCTACGGAACGCGGTTCCGTATCGTCGACCGCTCCCTGGACCGCGTACGCGAGTCCCGGGCGCTCGGCATCCAGCCCCGCACCCTGGAGGCGCTCGCGGGGTTCGGGGTGACCGAGGAGCTCGTGGACCGGGGCAACACCGCGATGCGGCTGCGGCTGCACCTGACCCGGCGCGCGGTGTCGGTGCCGCTCTTCGACATCGGGGCGACCGACACGCCGTACCCCTTCCTGCTGTTCCTCGCCCAGGCCGAGACGGAGCGCGTGCTCGGTGAGCACCTGGCCGCGCGGGACGTGGCGATCGAGCGCGGCACCGAGGTCGTCGGGCTGGAGCGGCAGGGTCCGCTCGTCGCCTGCCGGCTGCGCGGCCGGGACGGCGCCGAGGAGACCGTGACGGCACGCTACGTCGTGGGCTGCGACGGCGCCCACAGCACGGTGCGCGCCCGCGCGGGCATCGGCTTCGAGGGGTACGCCTATCCGCAGACGTATCTGCTCGCCGACCTGGAGGTGGACGGGCTGGAGCCGGGCGCCGTGCACTCGTACATGACCGGGGGCGGGATGCTGTTCTTCTTCCCGCTCGGGTCGCCCGCCCCTTGGCGCATGCTCGCGATGCGGCCGTCCGACGTCCCCGACAGCAAGGTGACCCTGCCGCTGCTGCAGGGGATCGCCGAACGGTACGGCGCGCGAGGGCTGGTCCTGCGGGACCCCGTCTGGATGACGGACTTCCGCCTCCACAACCGCGGCGCCGCCCACTACCGCTCCGGCCCCTTCTTCCTGGCCGGCGACGCCGCCCACATCCACAGCCCGGCCGGAGCCCAGGGCATGAACACCGGCATCCAGGACGCCCTCAACCTGGGCTGGAAGCTGGCCCTGGTGTGCCGGGGCGCCGCGCCCGAGGAGCTGCTGGAGACGTACGGAGCCGAGCGGGCGCCGGTCGGTCGTGACGTACGGCGCTTCACCGACCGCGCCCTCGTCATCGCCACCAGCCCGAACCCCGTCCTGCGCTTCGCCCGCGCCCGGCTGGTGCCCCGCCTCGCCCCGCTGGTCAGGCATGCGACGGCGCCCCGGCGATGGGTCTTCCGTACCGTCTCCGAGCTGGGCATCCACTACCGCCGCAGTCCCGCCTCGACCACGGGCACACGATCGCCCCGCCGCGGTCCCCGTGCCGGGGACCGGCTGCCCGACCTGCCCCGCGGGCTCCAGGCCCGGGTCGCCGCCCCCGGCTGGCATCTGCTCCTGACGGGCCCGGCGCACCTGTGGCCGGACGAGCGACTCGCCCCGGTGCTGGCGGGCCGGGCCGACCTGATCACCGTGCACCGCCTGGGCGACCGGAGCCCCTGGCCGGACGTCGCCCAGGGGCTCGTGCGACCCGACGGCCACGTCGGCTACGTCACGCGCGGCGCCGAACTGGGCGGGCTGCGCGCTTACGTCGAGCGCTGGCTGCCGGCCGGGCCCACGTGACCCGCGCGGTGAACGGCCGCGGGCGTTGTTCCGTACCACTCCTCGTGCAGTTTCAGCGAGGAAACAGAGGAAACAGAGGCGGCGGGGGCACCGGCCGCGCCGCGGTGGCCGGTGTCCTGATTCTCCTGCTCACCGCCACCGTCACCGCGTGTGGCGCCGGCGGTCAGGAGAAGACCTCCGCGCAGAGCAGCCCGTCGAACGTCGCCGCCACCGTGGCCGGGGTCGTGGCACCTGCGAAGGTCGAGGTGATCGCCGACCTGACCGGGTGCAAGGTCAAGATCCGGACCGAGGCGGACGAGCTTCGCGAGGGGGTCTGCCACACGAAGAAGGGCGACTACCTCATCACGACGTTCCCTGCGGAGAAGTACAAGCTGACCTGGCTGGACGCGGCGGCCGTCTACGGCGGCAAATACCTCGTCGGCACCCGCTGGGTGGTCAGCGCCAAACCGGCGCTGCTGGAGCAGCTCCGTCCCCAACTGGGCGGAAACATCCAGCAGTTGCAGGGCGTGGGTCCGACTCCGGGCCCGAGCGTGTCGTGACGCGGGCTCACTCGGCCGTGTCGCTGATGCCCAGCCGCAGATGCTCCACGTGGTACACGGCCTGATCGAGCAGCTCGGCGACATGGTGGTCGTGCAGGGCGTACACCACCGACCGGCCGCGCCGCTCGCCGACCACCAGGCCCAGATTGCGCAGCAGCCGCAGCTGGTGCGAGCAGGCGGACTGCTCCATGCCCACCTCGGCCGCCAACTCCGTGGCCGGCAGCGGCCCCTCGCGCAGCCGCGCCAGGATCAGCAGGCGGGAGGGGGTGGACAGGGCCTGGAGGGTGGTGGCCACCTTGGCCGCGTTGGCCGCGTCCAGGCGTACGCGCTCGGGGGCGTCCTGCGCGGCGGTGACGGCTCCATGACCCATGAGGGGTATCTTACCCACCGCACAGGAATGTATGAACGATTCTTCATGTATCCTGCTGCGCTTCCCTGATGTGCTCCCCTGATGTGATCCGGCACCTCCCAGGACAGGCGAGGTCGATGTCGGATTCTCGCCAGCCCTCGCCGCCCCGGTGGCCGATGCTGGACGTATGCAGAAGGGGATGCACATCGACACGGAGCGCTGCGTGCGCGCCGTTCAGTCCAAGGACGCCCGCTTCGACGGATGGTTCTTCACGGCGGTCGTCACGACCGGGATCTACTGCCGGCCCAGCTGCCCGGTGGTCCCGCCCAAGCCGGAGAACATGCGGTTCTTCCCGAGCGCCGCCGCCTGCCAGCAGGCCGGGTTCCGGGCCTGCAAGCGCTGCCGCCCGGACACCAGCCCCGGCTCCCCGGAGTGGAACCAGCGTGCCGACCTCGTGGCCCGCGCGATGCGGCTGATCGCCGACGGCGTCGTGGACCGCGAGGGTGTGCCCGGCCTCGCCGCCCGGCTCGGCTACAGCACCCGGCAGATCGAACGCCAGCTCCTCGCCGAACTGGGCGCGGGACCGCTCGCCCTGGCCCGCGCCCAGCGCGCCCAGGCGGCCCGCCTCCTCATCGAGACGACGCCGCTGCCCATGGCGGACGTCGCCTTCGCGGCCGGGTTCGCCTCCATCCGCACGTTCAACGACACCGTCCGCGAGGTCTTCGCCCTCTCACCGAGCGACCTGCGCACCCGCGCACCCCGCGCCACCCCGGGGACCACCACCGGCGCCCTCACCCTGCGCCTGCCGTTCCGCGCCCCCCTCAACCCCGACAACCTCTTCGGGCACCTCGCGGCGACCGCCGTACCCGGCGTCGAGGAGTGGCGGGACGGCTCCTACCGGCGCACGCTCAGGCTGCCGTACGGCCACGGCATCGTGACGCTGACCCCGCGGCCCGACCACATCGCCTGCCGCCTCACCCTCGGCGACCTGCGCGATCTGACCGTCGCGATCAGCCGGTGCCGCCGGATGCTCGACCTGGACGCCGATCCGGTCGCGATCGACGACCAGTTGCGCACGGACCCGCTGCTCGCGCCCCTGGTCGACAAGGCTCCCGGCCGCCGGGTGCCGCGCACGGTCGACGAGGCCGAGTTCGCCGTCCGGGCCGTACTCGGCCAGCAGGTCTCCACAGCGGCCGCCCGCACCCACGCGGCCCGCCTGGTCACCGCCCACGGCGAGCGGGTCGACGACCCCGAGGGCGCTCTCACCCACCTCTTCCCGGCCCCCGAGGCACTCGCCGCGGTGGACCCGGAGTCCCTGGCGATGCCCCGTACCCGCCGGACCACCTTCACCACCCTGGTCCGCCAACTCGCCGACGGCGACGTGCGCCTCGGACCCGACAGCGACTGGCCGCAGACCCGGGCCCGCCTTCTGGCCCTGCCCGGCTTCGGACCCTGGACGGTCGACGTCATCGCGATGCGCGCCCTCGGCGACCCCGACGCCTTCCTCCCCACCGACCTCGGTATCCGCCGCGCCGCACAGGAGCTGGGCCTGCCGTCCACTCCCGCGGCCCTCACGGCCCGGGCGGCGGCCTGGCGCCCCTGGCGGGCGTACGCCGTCCAGTACCTGTGGGCGACGGACAGCCACCCGATCAACTTCCTCCCCGTGTAAGGAAAACCAGTGAAACAGCACACCGTGATCGACAGCCCGTACGGCCCGCTCACCCTGGTCGCCGAGGACGGCGTCCTGTGCGGCCTCTACATGACCGGCCAACGCCACCGCCCACCCGAGGAGACCTTCGGCGAGCGGGACGAGACGCCGTTCGGCGCGGCGATCGACCAGCTGGAGGCGTACTTCGCGGGCGAGTTGAAGGAGTTCACCCTCGAACTGCGGCTGAACGGCAGCGAGTTCCAGCGCCGGGTCTGGGACCAGCTGCGCCGGATCCCGTACGGCGAGACCCGCTCCTACGGCCAACTCGCCGACGCCCTCGGCAACTCCGGCGCCTCGCGCGCGGTCGGCCTCGCCAACGGCAAGAACCCGGTCGGCATCATCGTCCCCTGCCACCGCGTCGTCGGCGCGAACGGCGGCCTCACGGGCTACGGCGGCGGCCTGGACCGCAAGCAGCGGCTGCTGGACTTCGAGGGCGGGACCGCCCTGTTCTAGGCCCCCGGCCCGCCGGCCCGCTCCGCCGCACTGCGCTCCACACAGAACTCGTTGCCCTCCGGGTCGGCGAGCACCGCCCAGCCCGTGCCGTCCGGGTTGCGGCGGTCGTCGACCAGGGCGGCGCCGAGGGCGAGGACCCGCTCGACCTCCTCGTCACGGGTGCGGTCCTGCGGCTGAAGGTCCAGGTGCACGCGGTTCTTGACGGTCTTGGGCTCGGGGACGGTGACGAACAACAGCCCCGCCCCCTCGATCAGCACATCCTCGTCCCCCGGCTCGTCGTCCTCGTGCACGGGCAGACCGAGCACCTGGGACCAGAAGCCGGCCAGTCGGTAGGCGTCGGCGGAGTCGATCGTCATATGGCGTATCGCAGAGGTCATGATCACATTCTGTGCCACGCGCCGCGCCCGCGCAGCAGCTTGCGCACCAACGCGGTACGAAGGAGGACCAGGCAGAGAGCGGGAGACCATGGAGCGAAAGCACAAGGGCCTGTCGACACCCCGGGCCGCCGGGGTGGCCGGGGTGGTGTTCGCGATCCTGATGGCCGCGGCGATCGTCCTGGTGCGTCTCGCTCTGCCCAGCGGCGCCGACAACGACGTCACACTCGACTCCGGACAGCGCAGCGCCGTGCGGGCGGCGCTGGAGCTCCTCCCGTTCGCCGGGATCGCGTTCCTGTGGTTCATGGGCGCCCTGCGCGAGCAGGCCGGCGAGGGCGAGGACCGGTTCGTCGCCACCGTGTTCCTGGGCAGCGGCCTGGTCTTCGTGGCCACCCTGTTCGGCGCTGGCGCGGCGGCCGGGACCGTGCTCGGCGAGAGCCCGCAGAGCTCCGAATTCGGCCGCGACTTCACCTACGCCCTGCTGACCACGTACGCCATGCGGATGGCGGCGGTGTTCATCATCACGACCTCCACGATCGGCCGCCGGCTCGGCGCCTTCCCGCGCCCGCTCGTCGTCCTCGGCTATCTGGCGGGCCTGACGCTGCTCGTGATCGGATCGGACGTTCCTTGGTCCGAACTGGTCTTCCCGGCCTGGGCGCTGATCCTCAGCCTGGACATCCTTCGGGGTCGGCGGCCCGCCGCTTCGACCTGATACGGCCGCACCGCTCACTCGAACGGTCTCCCCCTCGTCGCCCCGACCCCTCCGGCCGCCGAGAGTGGTCGCAGAAGGCTCACCGGGCCGTCGGAGAGGACCGATCCCGTGGTAAGGATTGCCGTCGATCTGAACCGATGTCAGGGGTATGCGCAGTGCGCGTTCCTCGCCCCCGAGGTCTTCGCCATGCACGGCGAGGAGGCCCTGCTGTACGACCCCGAGGTCGACGAGACACAGCGCGAGCAGCTGGCCCGGGCCGCCGCGGCCTGCCCCGTCCAGGCCATCCTCGTCGATGCCGTGGACGTACCGGCCGAGGCGGTGTCCGGTGCCCCCTGACGGATCCCTGGAACGGCTCCGGCGCGAGGGCCGCATCGTCGTCGTCGGCGCCTCGCTGGCCGGACTGCGGGCCGCCGAGACCCTGCGGGCCGAGGGCTTCGCCGGGTCACTGACCATGATCGGCGACGAGCCCCACGAACCGTACGACCGACCCCCGCTGTCCAAGCAGGTGCTGCTCGGCAGGGCGAGCGCCGAGCGCACCGCACTGCCCAGGCTCCGGTCCGTCGACGCGACCTGGCGGCTCGGCGTCGCGGCCACCGGCCTCGACATGGCCGCCCGGCGGGTACGGCTGGCCGACGGCGACGAGGTGCCGTACGACCGGCTGCTGATCGCCACCGGGGTCAGCGCGCGACCGTGGCCGCACGAGGCCGAGGCCGGACTCGACGGCGTCTTCGGCTTGCGGACCCGCGACGACAGTGCCGCGCTCGCCCGGCGGCTCGACGCACGGCCCAAGAGGGTCCTCGTCATCGGGGCCGGGTTCACCGGCTCCGAGATCGCCTCCGCCTGCCGCGAACGCGGCCTGCGCGTCACCGTCGCCGAGCGCGCCGCCTCGCCCCTGGCCGGCGCCCTCGGCGGCGTCGTCGGAGCGGTCGCGGCCGAGATGCAGCGCGAGCACGGGGTGGACCTGCGGTGCGGGGTCATGGTGACCGCTCTGGAGGGCGACGCCTCGGGACGGGTGCGCGCCGCGCAGCTGTCCGACGGCTCCACCGTGGAGACCGACGTGGTGATCGTCTCGCTCGGCTCCACCCGCAACACCGGATGGCTCGCCGGGTCCGGACTCGGGGACGGCCCCCGCGGCATCGCCTGCGACGCCGGCTGCCGCGCCTTCGACATCCGCGGCATCGTCACCGACGACATCTACGCGGCGGGCGACGTCGCCCGCTGCCCGCACCCCCTGTTCGGCTACCAGTTCCTGGCCCTGGAGCACTGGGGCAACGCCGTCGCCCAGGCCGGGATCGCCGCGCACAACATGCTCAGCGAGAGCATCGACCGCGTACCTCACATGGAGGTGCCGGCCTTCTGGTCCGCGCAGTTCGGAGTCAACATCAAGTCGGTGGGAGTGCCGTCGATGGGGACCGAGATCCTCATCTCCCAGGGCTCACTCGCCAGTCGCCGGTTCATCGGCGTCTACGGGTACCAGGGACGCGTCATCGGCGCCGTCGCCTTCGACCACGCCCGGTGGCTGCCGTTCTACCAGGAGCTGATCGAGACCGGCGCGCCGTTCCCGCCGCCGTTCGCCACGGTCGACCGGCACCGGGACGGACAGCGGCCGGTCGACGCGGACTTCCCCGACCCCTCGGTCCCCACCCACGGGCCCACCGTGACCCTCAGCGGATACTCGCCGGCCGACCGCCGGACGACGTTCATCCCCGCGCACTGACCCGCACGGCCACGAGGACCTGCCATGACGCAATCCCTGCTGCACCGCATCCTGGACCCCGCCAACCGGGCCGATCCGTACCCGATCTACGAGGAGCTGCGCAGGACGCCGGTCCACCACGAGGCCGACGGCCCGTACGTGGTCAGCACCTACTACGAGATCCGCAGCCTGCTGCACGATCCCCGGATCAGCTCCGACGCCCGCAACCTCGCCTCGAACACCGCCGACCCGCTGGCCGAGGCGCCCCATGAGGAGGGCGCCCTGCCGCCGGGCTTCCTGAAGCTCGACCCGCCGGAACACGACCGGCTGCGCCGCATGACGAACCGGCCCTTCGGCCCGCCGCACTCCCCCCACCGCGTCGACGGGATGCGCCCGGAACTCCACGACATCGTCGCCGGCCTCATCGACGGCATCGGCGACCCGGCCCGGATCGACCTGGTGGACCAGTTCTCGTACCCGTTCCCGGTGACGGTGATCTGCCGGCTGCTCGGCGTGCCGCGCGAGGACGAGGCGCGCTTCCACACCTGGGCGGACACCCTCGCCGCGAGCCTGGATCCCAACCCGGACGCGGATTCCGCCGCGCGCAGCAAGGGCGCCCATGACGCCCGTATGCAGCTCGGCATGTACCTGGCCGGCCTGATCGAGGAGCGCCGCAAGAACCCCGGCGACGACATGCTCTCCCAGCTGGCGACGGCCAAGGGCGAGGACGGCCCGATGTCGACGATGGAACTGCTGAGCACCGCGGCACTGCTGCTGATCGCGGGTCACGAGACCACGGTCAACCTCATCACCAACGGAATGCTGGCCCTGCTGCGCAATCCCGACGTCCTGCAGCGGCTGCGCGGCGATCCACGGCTGGCCGTGCCCATCGTCGAGGAACTGCTGCGCTTCGAGCCCCCGGTGCAACTGCTGCCGCAGCGCACCACCCTCGCCGACATCGAGGTCCGCGGCGTCACCATCCCCAAGGGCGCCCCCATCTGGCTGGTCCTCGCCTCAGGCAACCGCGACCCCCAACGCTTCGCGGACCCGGACCGCTTCGACCCGGACCGCCCCGACATCCAGCACCTCGGCCTCGGCAGCGGCATCCACAGCTGCTTCGGCGCACCGCTCGCCCGGCTGGAGGCTCAGTTCGCCCTGGCGGAGCTGGCCCGCAGGCTGGAGAACCCACGTCTGCTCCAGGACCCGCCGCCGTACCGGCAGAACGCCGTGCTGCGCGGGCCCCGGCATCTGCACATCGGCTGCGACGGGATCCGCCCCTAACCGCGCTCCACTTGGCCGCTCCTCGTGCCGAGCTCGCTCAACAGCTTCGGCAGCGCCGAACCGATGGGCTCGCGCACCACCTCGTCGGCGAGTTCGTCGTACGGTGTCGGCTCGGCGTTGACGATGACGAGCCGGGCGCCGTGGTCGGCGGCGATGCCCGCGAGGCCGGCGGCGGGCTGCACCTGGAGGCTGGTGCCGACGGCGATGAACACCTGGCAGGCCTTGGTGATGGCGACCGCCTCGCCGAGGACCACCGGGTCGAGCCGCTCGCCGAACATGACCGTCGCCGACTTCAGGATCCCGCCGCACTCCAGGCACGGCGGATCCGGCTCACCGGCCTCGACCCGGGCCAGGGCGTCCTCCATCGGGCCGCGCGCATGGCACTTCGTGCACACCACACTGCGGGCGCTGCCGTGCAGTTCGAGCACCTTGCGGGCGGGCAACCCGGCGAGCTGGTGCAGCCCGTCCACGTTCTGTGTGATCACCCGCACCGGCACCCCGGACCGCTCCAGCTCGGCCACCGCCCGGTGCGCGGCGTTCGGCTCGGCCCTGAGCGCGCGGTTCCCCCGCCGCATCTGCCACGAGCGGCGGCGGATCTCCGGATCGCCCATGTAGTACTCGTACGTCACGAGCTTCTCGGCCTCCGGGTCCCGGCGCCACAGCCCGTTCGGCCCGCGGTAGTCGGGGATCCCGGAGTCCGTGCTGATACCGGCGCCGCTGAGGAGGGCGACGAGGGGCGGCTTGGTCATGGCACCGAGCGTAGGACGGGCGCGGTGGCGGCGGCGAACGGATATCCGAGAGCGGCCTCCGCCGCCACGGCACCCTCATCGGCCCTGGTCAGCCTTCGTCGTCGTCCGGCTGTGGCGGGCCGAAGGTCTCGATACGGGGATTGGCGTACGGTCCGCCGCCCCCGGGAGTCCCCCTGATCCGTTCCCCGGCGCTCTCCGTGACCAGCAGGGCGTACACCTGGCGGGCCGGATCCACGCAGACCAGTCCGTACGCCGCGTCCACCTCGTCGTCCGCCAGCCGCAGCCGACGCACGGCGTCCCGCAGCGTGGCGCCCGGCCAGAGCGTCACGCCGACAAGGACAGTGGGGCTCTCGGCAGCCATGGGTCTCCTAGGGCCTGTCCGGCGGATCATGCCGGCGTCGCGGGGCCTGGCACGCCCATCTGCGGCGTTGTCGTCGGTTGCCGACGCTCCGCGTCGACGCCCTCCTCCGCCTTGCAGCTGGACGCACCAGGCCCCGCTCACCTGCGTTGATGAGATGCCGTTCCTTGCAGCCGGCCTGATCCGCCGGACAGGCCCTAGCCGCGGGCGCCGTTCTTGGCGCGTCGGCGCAGTGCGTCCACGATCGACGTGGTGCTGATGATGCCGTACCCGTGGTCGTGGTCGAACCCGGCCACTCCCGCGTCATTGGCCGTACGCCGCAGCAGGGTGCGCATCCCGGCGGGGGAGAGCTGCCGGGGCGTGAGCCGGGTGCGCACCGCCGCGACGACGCCCGCCGCGACCGGGCAGGCGGCCGACGTCCCCGAGTCGGGGCTGCCCGCGCCGAACGCCTCCGAGCCGGAGAAGTGGGTGCAGGCGGCCAGGTCGGGCTTGCGCGAGGTGAGCCGGCCCGGGCCTTGGGAGGAGTAGCCGACCCGCTTCCCGTGCACGTCGACGCCGGCCACCGAGAGCACCCGGGGATGCGAGTTGGCCCCGGTGATGGGCCGGTTCGGGAAGGCGCACCGGCCGTCGGGACAGTCCCGTCCGCAGTTCCCCGCGGCGAACAGGATGTCGGCGCCGGCCTCCTCCAGCGCGGACACGGCCAGGTTGAAGGGGTGGGCGCGGTTGTCGGAGTAGTTGCCTGGATGCCCGGGCGGGAAGTCCCAGGCCGGACTGAACGAACCCCAGCTGTTGCTGACGACGAGCGCCGCGCGCTGCGCACGCGGAACGGCCTCCAGCAGGGACCGCAGATGCGCGAAGGCGGCGACCGCGTCGGACAGCAGGCCCTCCAGAGCCGTCGCGCCCGGCCGCCGGGACAGCAGCACGGGCAGGTCCAGCAGGTCCGCCCGCTCGGCGACGATCAGCGCGTCGAAGACGCACATCGTGCCGTGATCCACCGGGAACCGCCCGAAGTCACCGTCGACGCCGGCGGGTTTCCAGCTGAGCTCCTCCTCGACCGAGACGTCCGCGCCGCCCAGCGCGTGGCTGACGTGCGCTGCGTTGATGCCGGTGTCGACGACGGCGAGCGCGACGCCCCGCCCGTCGAGCCCTTCTTGGGTGAGCGGGTCGGTGACGGCGCGACGGACGTCGTCGGCGTCGCCCACGGGGGGAGTGCCGCCGCAGACCGGGTTCGTCGCGATCACCGGATCGGAGGAGATACCGACGATGTCGGGCCGCGCGGCGGCGAGCAGGGCCAGCCGGCCGGCCAGGTCACGGTCCTGGATCTCGCCGCGGACCAGCACACTCGCGTCCTCGGGGGCCAGGGAGAACACGAGGGGCTGGTCCAGCGACAGCGGATCGCCGCCGGGCTCCGCGGGCCGCGGCAGGGGCACCGGAACCGGTACGAACGCCGGATCCAGCACCAGCCCGGGAACCTCGCCGGCCACCTCGGCGGCCTGCGGGGTGGGGGTCCCGGGATCGACGACGGCCGCGACGACATCGCGCTCGGGCCGCAACTGAACCATTACGCGCATGATTCCCCCTGCATGTGAACCGGCCGGACAAAGGCGTCCACCCGTGAGGCGAGTTTCGCGGTGATGTCGTCACGCAGCGGTGCGTACACCTGCTCATTGAGATGCAGTATCTGGGTGCCGCGTTGGACCGTGCTACGGGCCGAGAACTTCGCTTTCCTCAAGCCCGGGACATCGCGGTCGGAGCGGAAACGAAATCGTCCGAGGCGTACGACGACATCGCCGGCCGTCTCGTCCACGACGAGGACCTGGAAATTCCCGACGGTACGCGCCTTTCCGTTCTCCTCGAATATCACGGCCGCCCGATCGTCGTCCGGCAGGGCCGCCAGGGATTTCCACACCGCGGCGACCAGTTCCCTGCTTTTCTCGTCGGACACCGGTTCGAGCGTGTCCAGCACCACCGTCTCCACCGGACACGGAATCCGGCGCGGCCGGTGGACACCGAACCCGGAATGCTGCTTCACGACCCAGCCGATTCTTTCCAGAGTGTCCCCGTACACCGGATACCAGGCCTCGGCATCCTTGTGACGGTCGTGTTTGCGGTCGGCCACCAACTGCGCCAGAAGAGCCGAGTGAACGACGTCCGTGCGATGTTCCTCGGACACGGCAGCGGTGAGGACGACGAGGCTTCCGGCGTCGACGGCTCCGCCGTCACCGCGCGGGACGGGCGGCGTCGGCGCACCGCCCGGCTCGGGCCCCAGGTCCCACGCCGCCAGGTTCACCCGGCCGGGGCGCTCGGATTCGTTCATCTCGGCCCTCCCGGCGCGGCCGGCGCTAGATCTCCAGCTCGTCGATGGACTTGTTCGCGGCGTCGCCGAGCTTGCGGATGACGGCCTCGCGGACCTGCTCGTAGACGTCCTCGTTGAGCGTCAGCGTCTGACGGGCCTGCTGCATCTGCGTACTCGACCGCGGGAAGCTGAAGAACAGCACACGGGTCACGCGCTCCGTGGTCCTGAAGTGGAAGGCGCCGATCTTCATCACCACGGTGTCGCCCTGCGAGACGCCGCAGGCCGAGATCTGGAAGTTGCCGAAGGTGTCGCTGTGCGCGTTGCTCTCGAACAGCACGACACGGCGGTCGCGTTCCGGCAGCTTGCGCAGCGCCTCGATGGCGGCCTTGGCCACGCCGATCTCGCCGGGGGTGGCGATGACCTGGAGCAGGGCGATCACCGCACGGTCCACGGTGAACCGGGAGCCGGCCACCGACAACCGGGCGAACGAGAAGGAGGGCACGACCCAGCCGACCTGTTCGAGCACCGAGCGGTAGAACTTGTACCAGTTGATCGGGTCCTCGTCGCGGTCGAACTTCTTGTTCGCCGCTAGCTGCGCCAGCAGCGTGGAGTTGAGGACGTCGGACTTCTGCCGCCCGTTCAGCCCGTCGGTGAAGGCCACCACGCTGCCGGCCACCACGGCCGCCGACTCCTCTTCCTGGAGAGCCATTCCCGGCGGCACGTAGCGCAGTTCGGGAACGGTGATTTCCAGATTGTCGATGAATGAAAGGGAGTCCGCGATCCGCTGCTTTTCCTGGACTTCCATGTCCGATGACGTCACAACGCCTCCCAGGGCGTGTGTCAAAATGCTCCGACCGGAGCCGAGATACGAGTGAGGCACGGCGGGGACCGGTACACGCATTTCGCAGTGATCCGTCCGCCGCCTCCGTGCGTTCCCAGAAAAGAGAACGCCTCTTCGTAAGCCAGTGACGGCCATATTAAACCCCGCCACGCGGGCGTCAAGGGAAAAGATTCACGATTGGTCCACGGGCGGTCGAGGCCGCCATTCCTCGGCTTCTTTCGGCCACTCCCGCCCGTAGCGGAAACACCACTGCGCCCGGGAAATCCCGGCACGCCCCTGTGGACTCACACGGCGCAGGAGTTCACCCGGTGCCCGTTCTCCAGCTCCACCGTCCCGCCGCCGTCCGCGAGGACGTCCAGCGCGGCCAGGACACGCCGGCCCAGGGCGTCCGGCAGATGCGCGACGATCTCCTCGCGCGCGACCAGCCGCCAGGACAGCAGCTCCTCCTCCTGCAACCGGATCGCCTTGAAGTCGTCCTCGCCGAGGACCCCGCCGTCGTACAGATACGCCACCAGCGGCGGCCGCCCCGGCCCGTGCACCCAGTCCACCGCGAGCAGCGCGCCCAGCTCCCGGTCCAGGCCGATCTCCTCGAGAGTCTCCCGGCGCGCGCCCTGGCGGGGCGTCTCGCCGTCGTCGGACTCGATCGTGCCGCCCGGAAGCGCCCAGCCCTCCCGGTAGTTGGGCTCCACGAGCAGCACCCGGCCCTCGGCGTCCCGGAACAGCGCGGCGGCACCGGCGAGTACGCGGGGGAGACCCGCGATGTACGTGGCGAAGTCTTGCGTGGTGGTCATTGGGGAAGCGTAACCAGCCCACGCAACCACGCCCTCTGCCCAGAGCTCGGCCACCGCGAGCGCGCCCCCTAGTCCTCCGCCTGCGCCTGCGCGAGCCGTACGGTCCGCTCCGCCAGGTCGCTGATCCGCGCCCCGTCGAACCCGAACACCGCACTGCGGACCGTGTCCTCCAGCGGCACGGTCCACTGCTCCGGAATCGCCTCGGCCCCGGTCAGCACACCGGCCACCGAACCGGCCGTCGCCCCGTTGGAGTCGGTGTCCAGGCCGCCGCGCACGGTGAGGGTGATGCTGCGGGTGAAGTCGCCGTCGCCATACAGCAGCCCGGCGGTGAGCACGGCCGCGTTCGGGATGGTGTGGATCCAGCCGAGCCCGGCGGTCTCCTCGGCGACCGTGGTGAGCGTGTCCTCCCAGGTCATCCGGGTGTCGTGGAGCGAGACGACACGGCGTACGGTGCGCGCGAGGCGACTGCTCGCCGGGATCACCGCCAGCGCCTGGTCGATCGCCCCGCGGATCGTGGACGCCGTGAACGCCGCCGCGACCAGCGCCGCCGCCCACATCGCGCCGTACACCCCGTTGCCGCTGTGCGACAGCACGGCGTCCCGGCGGGCGAGGGCGGCGGCGCGGCGCGGGTCGCCGGGGCTGGTCCAGCCGTAGATGTCGGCGCGGATGAGCGCGCCGATCCACTCCTGGTAGGGGTTGTCGTACGTCGCGGTGAGCGGCGGTTTCAGACCGTTCGCGAGGTTGCGGTACGCGGCCCGCTCCGCCGTGAAGGTCTGCAGATACGGCAGCCGCAGCAGCCACAGGTCACCGACCTGCTCCGTGCTGAACCCGAAGCCGTGGGTCTCCAGCAGGTCGAGTCCGAGGATCGCGTAGTCGACGTCGTCGTCCCGGCAGCTGCCGTGGATCCGGCCGCGCACGCACTGGCGCCACTCGGGACGCAGCTCGAAGCCGTCCTCCTCGCCGGCCGGCTCGGGGAGATAGTCGGTGAGGGGCAGGGCGGCGGCCTGCCGCAGATAGCGGTCGATACGGTCCCGCGTCCACAGGTCGCCCTGCTCGACCGGCTTGCCGAGCATGTTGCCCGCGATCCGGCCGAGCCAGCCCCCGAGAACGCGGTCGGCGAGCTCTGGCTCAGTGCCCACAGGGGTCATAGGACCGGTTTACCCGATTCCGGGCGCCCGTACAGGGAGGGCGTAGCAGGTTCTCAACGTCCGGTCGGTGCATGACGCCGCAGGCCTCCTCCGGTTAAGGTCGCAGCGGCGCGACTGGCCTTGACATGCGCGAGGCCCGGAAGAGCAAGGGGAAAACTGGTGACACAGCGCGTGCTCATCGCCGCGGACAAGTTCAAGGGGTCGCTGACGGCCGTGCAGGTCGCCGAGCGTGTGACGGCCGGTCTGCGCCGGGTCGTCCCGGGCGTCGAGGTGGAGGCCATGCCCGTGGCCGACGGCGGCGACGGGACCGTGGACGCGGCGGTCGCGGCCGGCTTCGAGCGGCGGGAGGTACGGGTCGCCGGGCCCCTCGGGCACGAGGTGAGCGCGGCGTTCGCGCTGCGCGGCGACACGGCGGTCGTGGAGATGGCCGAGGCGAGCGGACTCCAGAGGCTGCCCGCGGGTGTCTTCGCGTCGCTCACGGCGTCCACGTACGGCTCGGGCGAGCTGCTGCGGGCCGCGCTGGACGCGGGCGCCCGCACCATCGTGTTCGGCGTCGGCGGCAGCGCCACCACGGACGGCGGCGCCGGAATGCTGACCGCGCTGGGCGCGCGTTTCCTCGACGCGGACGGCGAGCCGGTGGCGCCGGGCGGCGGCGGCCTGGGTGACCTGGCCACGGCCGACCTGTCGGGCCTGGACCCGAGACTGACCTCCGTGGACCTGGTGCTCGCCAGCGACGTCGACAACCCGCTGACCGGCCCGAAGGGCGCGCCGGCGGTGTACGGCCCGCAGAAGGGGGCCTCCCCGGACGACGTGCGGACGCTGGACGGCGCGCTCGCGCACTTCGCGAAGGTGCTGGAGGAGTCGGTCGGCTCCAAGGCCGCCGAGCATGCCGCCGCACCCGGCGCCGGCGCCGCGGGTGGCATCGGCTACGGCGCCCTCCTCCTCGGTGCCCGCTTCCGCCCCGGCATCGAGGTCATGCTCGACGTCCTCGGCTTCGCGCCCGCGCTGGAGCGGGCGGACCTCGTCATCACCGGCGAGGGCTCCCTCGACGAGCAGACCCTGCACGGCAAGGCCCCGGCCGGCGTCGCCGCGGCTGCCCGCGCGGCGCGCAAGGAGGTCGTCGCGGTGTGCGGCCGCCTCGCGCTGGCACCGGAGGCGCTGGGCCGGGCCGGCATCCGGCGCGCGTACCCCCTGACGGACGCCGAGCCGGACGTGGCGAAGTGCATCGCGGAAGCGGGACCGATCCTGGAGCGGGTGGCGGAGCGGATCGCCCAGGACTTCCTGGTCTGAGCCCGGGCATTTCCCGCCCGCCTCAAAACGCCGGAAGGGCTGATCTCAGCCCGTCCGGCGTTTGAGGACGAGGCCCCTTCAGGGCTGAAGCGGGGGTTCGGGGGCGGCAGCCCCCGGGGACGGGACGGGTAGGGGCGGCGGGGGCGACAAAGCGAAGGGCCCCGAACCAACCCGGTCCGGGGCCCACTCACCTGAGCGTTACGGCAGCTGCGCAGCCCGTGCCTCACGTCGGTTGTCGCGGAAGTTGTTCACCCGGCGAGCCGTGGCGAACAGCGGGATCACCGCGCCCATCACCAGCTGGAGCGCGCAGCCCGTCTGGAGGAGGAGCTGGCCGCTCGGGGCGTCGAAGGCCCAGGCGGCGAGCAGTCCCATGCTGACCACGATCCAGGCGAGCATCGCCACCGCGAGGCGCCCCCGCGGCTTCGGGTACTCGACCCGGCTGACCATGAGCCACGCCGTACCGAGGATCGCCAGCAGCGTCGCCACGAAGGGCAGCTCCAGCAGGACGATCGAGACCACGGTCAGCGCGCCGAATGGGGAGGGCATGCCCTGGAACATGCCGTTCGGCGGCGTCACGCACGAGAAGCGCGCGAGTCTCAGCACCACCGCCAGCAGCACCACGATCGCGCCGACCGCAGCCACCCGCTGGTGGGCGTCGTCGGCGACCATGCCGTAGACGAGGACGAAGTACGCCGGCGCCAGACCGAAGCTGATCAGGTCGGACAGGTTGTCCAGCTCCGCGCCCATCGGGGAGGAACGCAGCTTGCGCGCGACGAGGCCGTCGAACAGGTCGAAGACCGCCGCGCACAGCATCAGGATGACCGCCGTGGCCGCGCTGTGGCGGGCCATGCCGGTCTCCTGGTCACCGGTGAGGTGCGGGATGAGGATCCCGGTGGTGGTGAAGTACACCGCCATGAACCCGCACGTGGCGTTACCGAGAGTGAGGGTGTCCGCTATCGACAGGCGGAGAGAAAGAGGCATCTCCTCCTCTTCGTCCACCTCGTCCGCCTCGGGCACCCAGCCCGGCTGAGTCTCAGGATCAATCACGGTCAATGCGAGTCACCCCAGCCACGGTCTTCTGCCCGACCTCGACCGCGACCTCCACGCCCTCGGGCAGGTAGATGTCGACACGCGAGCCGAAGCGGATCAGACCGATACGGTCGCCCTGCTCGACCTTCGTGCCCTGCGGAATGTAGGGGACGATACGGCGGGCCACCGCGCCGGCGATCTGGATCATCTCGATGTCACCGAGTTCGGTGTCGAAATGCCAGACTACGCGCTCGTTGTTCTCGCTCTCCTTGTTGAACGCCGGAACGAACCCGCCCGGGATGTGCTCCACGGAGGTGACCGTGCCGGAGAGCGGCGCACGGTTGACGTGGACGTTCAGCGGGCTCATGAAGATCGCGACGCGGGTGCGGCCGTCCTTCCACGGCATGATGCTCTGCACCACACCGTCGGCGGGCGAAATGACCCGGCCCTGGGCGATCTCGCGCTCGGGGTCGCGGAAGAACCACAGCATGCCCGCCGCGAGAGCGGTGGCGGGCACGGCGACGGCCTTGGCGACGCCGGAGCGGCGTGCGCGCAGCAGGCTGACGGCTGCGGTGGCGACGGTCGGGAGAAGCCACGGCGATGCTCCGCGCGCGAGGCGTACGCCGCCGACCTGGCTGTCGCGTGGTGCAGAGGTTTGGCTGTGGGGCATGGATGACCTTCGTAGCGGATGATGCCGCGCGGTATCAGGGGACGGCGGCTTTCCCGGGATCGTACCGGTCGGTGGCCACAACTGGGCAAGCCAGGAAGCCGAGTCGGCGGCCGAAGAGTGATGACGGGGTGTGATCTTCTTCTCCAAGAAAACACCCCGTATCCGGACAATCAGCCCTGGAAGCGATACTCCTCGAGCAGCCTGCGACCGATGATCATTTTTTGGATCTCGGCAGTACCTTCACCGATCAGCAGCATCGGAGCCTCGCGGTAGAGGCGCTCGATCTCGTACTCCTTGGAGAAGCCGTAGCCGCCGTGGATCCGGAATGCATCCTCCACGACCTCCTTGCAGTACTCGGAGGCGAGGTACTTCGCCATCCCAGCCTCAAGGTCGTTTCGTTCCCCGGAGTCCTTTTTGCGTGCCGCGTTCACCATCATGGCATGCGCGGCCTCGACCTTGGTAGCCATCTCGGCCAGCTTGAACTGGATGGCCTGGTGCTGGGCGATCGGCTTGCCGAAGGTGTGTCGCTGCTGGGCGTACCGGACACCGAGCTCGAACGCACGCTGAGCGACGCCACAGCCACGCGCCGCCACATTGACGCGGCCGACCTCGACGCCGTCCATCATCTGGTAGAAGCCGCGCCCGGTGACGCCGCCGAGCACCCGATTGGCCGGAATCCGCAGGCCGTCCATGATGAGCTCGGTCGTGTCGACGCCCTTGTAACCCATCTTGTCGATCTTGCCCGGGATGGTGAGGCCGGGGCGGACCTCTCCGAAGCCGGGCTCCTTCTCGACGAGGAAGGTCGTCATCGACTTGTGGGGCGCGGTGCCCTCGGGGTGTCCTTCGTCACTTCGGACGAGCACGGCGACCAGGTTTGACGTTCCGCCGTTCGTCAGCCACATCTTCTGGCCGTTCAGGACGTACTCCTCGCCGTCCTTCACCGCCTTCGACGTGATGGCCGACACATCGGAACCCAGGCCCGGCTCCGACATCGAGAAGGCGCCGCGGATGTCGCCGGCCGCCATGCGCGGCAGGAAGTGGTCCTTCTGCTCCTGCGTGCCGTGCTGCTTGAGCATGTACGCCACGATGAAGTGGGTGTTGATGATGCCGGACACCGACATCCAGCCGCGCGCGATCTCCTCGACGCACAGGGCGTACGTCAGGAGGGACTCGCCCAGGCCGCCGTACTCCTCGGGGATCATCAGGCCGAACAGGCCCAGTTCCTTGAGGCCGTCGACGATCTGCTGCGGGTACTCGTCGCGGTGTTCCAGCTCGGTCGCGACCGGGATGATCTCCTTGTCCACGAAGTCGCGGACGGTGGAGAGGATCTCCTGCTGGATGTCGGTCAGACCGGCGGTCTGGGCGAGTCGCGCCATGGCTACTTCTCCTGCTCCTTGAGCTCGGGGCGGCCCGGCTGCTCGCCGCCGCGCTCCTTGATGTACGTCTCGGTCGGCACCATCACCTTGCGGCGGAACACGCAGACCAGCGTGCCGTCCTGCTTGTAGCCCTTGGTCTCGACGTAGACGATCCCGCGGTCGTTCTTCGACTTCGACGGCCACTTGTCCAGCACGGTCGTCTGGCCGTAGATCGTGTCGCCGTGGAACGTTGGTGCCACGTGCTTGAGCGACTCGATCTCCAGGTTGGCGATCGCCTTGCCGGAGATGTCCGGCACGCTCATGCCGAGCAGCAGCGAGTAGATGTAGTTCCCGACCACGACGTTCTTGCCGAAGTCCGTCGTCTTCTCCGCATAGTTCGTGTCCATGTGGAGCGGGTGGTGGTTCATGGTGAGGAGACAGAACAGGTGGTCGTCGTACTCCGTGACCGTCTTGCCCGGCCAGTGCTTGTACGTCGCCCCGACCTCGAACTCCTCGTAGGTGCGTCCGAACTGCATCGCGCTCAGGCCTCCGGGATCTCGAACTTCGACGTGCGCTGCATACCGGCGGCGCGTCCCTTGCCGGAGATGACCAGGGCCATCTTGCGGCTGGCCTCGTCGATCATCTCGTCGCCGATCATCGCGGAGCCCTTCATGCCGCCCGCCTCGGACGTGTAGTAGTCGTATGCGTCCAGGATCAGCTCGGCGTGGTCGTAGTCCTCCTGCGAGGGCGAGAAGATCTCGTTGGACGCCTCGACCTGGCCCGGGTGCAGCACCCACTTGCCGTCGAAGCCGAGCGCGGCGGCGCGCTGGGCGACCTCGCGGTAGCCGTCGACGTTGCGGATCTGGAGGTAGGGGCCGTCGATCGCCTGGAGGTTGTTGGCGCGGGCGGCCATCAGGATCTTCATCAGGATGTAGTGGTAGGCGTCCGCCGGGTAGCCGGGCGGCTGCTCTCCCACGACCAGCGACTTCATGTTGATCGACGCCATGAAGTCGGCCGGGCCGAAGATGATCGTCTCGACGCGCTGGGACGCCGTCGCGATCTCGTTGACGTTGTTCAGGCCCTGGGCGTTCTCGATCTGCGCCTCGATGCCGATCTTGCCGACCTCGAAGCCCATCGTCTTCTCGATCTGGGTGAGGAGGAGGTCCAGGGCCACGACCTGCTGGGCCGTCTGCACCTTCGGCAGCATGATGCAGTCGAGGTTCTGGCCGGCGCCCTCGACGACCGTGACGACGTCGCGGTACGTCCACTCGGTCGTCCAGTCGTTGACGCGCACGACCCTCGTCTTGCCCGTCCAGTCGCCCTCGTTGAGGAACTTGACGATGGTGTGCCGCGCCTCGGGCTTGGCGAGCGGGGCGCACGCGTCCTCAAGGTCGAGGAAGACCTGGTCAGCCGGGAGACCCTGCGCCTTTTCGAGGAAGCGCGGGTTCGAGCCCGGTACAGCCAGGCAGGAGCGCCGCGGGCGAAGGCGGTTGACGGTCGTCATGCGGGGACCTCCAGGGGGTCGAGCTTGTTCGCTTTCCGGATCTCGTCGACGATGCGGCCGATGATTCCGGTGATGTCGAAGTCCTTCGGGGTGAAGACGGCGGCGACACCGGCGGCCCTGAGCTGCTCGGCGTCACCATTGGGGATGATGCCACCGGCGATCACGGGTATATCTGTGGCACCGGCCACACGGAGCCGCTCCAGCACGTCCGGCACCAGCTGGGCGTGCGAACCGGACAGGATCGACAGGCCGACCGCGTGCACGTCCTCGGCGAGGGACGCGTCCACGATCTGTTCCGGCGTCAGCCGGATGCCCTGGTAGACCACCTCGAAGCCGGCGTCACGCGCCCGCACGGCGATCTGCTCGGCGCCGTTGGAGTGCCCGTCCAGGCCCGGCTTGCCCACCAGGAAGCGCAGCTTGCCGACGCCGAGGTCCTTCGCGGTGAGGTCGACCTTGCGGCGGACGTCGGCCATCGCCGAGCCCTCCTCCGCCGGCACCGCCACCGGCGCCGACGAGACACCCGTCGGCGCCCGGAACTCGCCGAACACCTCGCGCAGCGCCCCGGACCACTCGCCGGTCGTGACTCCGGCGCGGGCGCACTCCAAGGTGGCCTCCATGAGGTTGCCGGTGCCCTTCGCGGCCTCCTTCAGCCGCTCCAGCGCCTTGCACGGGCGCGGGTGGTTGAAGGGCGGCTGGTAGCGGGTGTCCCGCCAGTTCTGGAGCGAGGCGATGACACGGGCCTCGACGGCCGGGTCGACCGTCTGGATCGCCGTGTCGAGGTCGGCGGTCAGCGGGTTCGGCTCGGTCGTCTCGAAGATGTTGACGCCGATGATCTTCTCTTGACCGGACTCGATACGACCGCGGCGCTCCGCGTGCGAGGAGACGAGCTGCGACTTGAGGTAGCCCGACTCGACGGCGGCCATCGCACCGCCCATCTCCTGGATCCGGTCGATCTCGGCGAGCGACTCCTCGACGAGCTTCGCGACCTTCGTCTCGATGACGTGCGAGCCCTCGAAGATGTCCTCGTACTCCAGCAGATCGCTCTCATGGGCGAGCACCTGCTGGATGCGCAGCGACCACTGCTGGTCCCACGGCCGGGGCAGGCCCAGGGCCTCGTTCCAGGCGGGCAGCTGCACGGCACGCGCGCGTGCGTCCTTCGACAGCGTCACGGCCAGCATCTCAAGGACGATCCGCTGGACGTTGTTCTCCGGCTGCGCCTCGGTCAGACCGAGGGAGTTGACCTGGACGCCGTACCGGAAGCGGCGCTGCTTGGGGTTCTCGATGCCGTACCGCTCGCGCGTGACCTTGTCCCAGATCCGCCCGAACGCCCGCATCTTGCACATCTCCTCGATGAAGCGGACGCCCGCGTTCACGAAGAAGGAGATACGGGCCACGACGTCCCCGAACTTCTCGGCGGGGACCTGCCCGGAGTCGCGTACGGCATCGAGAACCGCGATCGCGGTGGACATCGCGTACGCGATCTCCTGGACCGGCGTGGCGCCCGCCTCCTGCAGGTGGTAGCTGCAGATGTTGATCGGGTTCCACTTCGGGATGTGGGAGACCGTGTACGCGATCATGTCCGTCGTCAGCCGGAGTGAGGGCCCCGGCGGGAAGACATGGGTCCCCCGCGACAGGTACTCCTTGACGATGTCGTTCTGGGTCGTGCCCTGGAGCTTGGTGATGTCCGCGCCCTGCTCCTCGGCGACGACCTGATAGAGCGCCAGCAGCCACATGGCGGTGGCGTTGATCGTCATCGAGGTGTTCATCTGCTCCAGGGGGATGTCCTGGAACAGCCGGCGCATGTCACCGAGATGCGCGATCGGCACGCCGACCCGGCCGACCTCGCCGCGGGCGAGGATGTGGTCGGAGTCGTAGCCGGTCTGCGTCGGCAGGTCGAACGCGACCGACAGGCCGGTCTGGCCCTTGGCGAGGTTGCGCCGGTACAGCTCGTTGGACGCCTCGGCCGTGGAGTGACCGGCATACGTGCGCATGAGCCACGGCCGGTCCTTCTCCCTTGCCCCGTCGGCGTTCTGACGCTCAGTCATCTATGACCTCGGGTGTCTCAGATGTTGCGGAAGCGGTTGATGGCGTCGATGTGCTTGGCGCGCATCTCCTCGTCGCGCACGCCGAGACCTTCCTCGGGGGCGAGGCACAGGACGCCGACCTTGCCCTGGTGGAGGTTGCGGTGCACGTCGAACGCGGCCTGGCCGGTCTCCTCCAGGGAGTAGACCCTCGACAGGGTGGGGTGGATCTTGCCCTTCGCGATGAGCCGGTTGGCCTCCCAGGCCTCGCGGTAGTTGGCGAAGTGCGAACCGATGATCCGCTTCAGCGACATCCACAGGTAGCGGTTGTCGTACTCGTGGTTGTAGCCCGAGGTGGAGGCACAGGTGACGATCGTGCCGCCCTTGCGCGTGACGTAGACGGAGGCGCCGAAGGTCTCGCGGCCGGGGTGCTCGAAGACGATGTCGACGTCCTCGCCGCCGGTGAGCTCGCGGATGCGCTTGCCGAAGCGCTTCCACTCCTTGGGGTCCTGGTTGTGCTCGTCCTTCCAGAACTGGTAGCCCTCGGCGTTGCGGTCGATGATCGCCTCGGCGCCCATCGCCCGGCAGATGTCCGCCTTCTGAGGACTGGACACGACACAGATCGGGTTGGCGCCACCGGCCAGCGCGAACTGCGTGGCGTACGACCCGAGTCCACCGCTCGCGCCCCAGATCAGGACGTTGTCGCCCTGCTTCATGCCGGCGCCGTTGCGGGACACCAGCTGGCGGTAGGCGGTGGAGTTGACCAGACCCGGAGCGGCGGCCTCCTCCCAGCTCAGGTGGCCGGGCTTCGGCATCAGCTGGTTGGACTTGACCAGGGCGATCTCGGCGAGGCCGCCGAAGTTGGTCTCGAAGCCCCAGATGCGCTGCTCGGGGTCGAGCATCGTGTCGTTGTGGCCGTCGGAGGACTCCAGCTCGACGGACAGGCAGTGCGCGACGACCTCGTCACCGGGCTTCCAGGAGTTGACGCCCGGGCCGGTGCGCAGGACGACGCCCGCGAGGTCGGAGCCGATGATGTGGTACGGCAGGTCGTGGCGCTTGGTGAGCTCGCTGAGCCGGCCGTAGCGCTCCAGGAAGCCGAACGTCGACAGCGGCTCGAAGATCGAGGTCCACACGGAGTTGTAGTTGACCGAGGAGGCCATGACGGCCACCAGGGCCTCGCCCGGGCCGAGCTCGGGCAGCGCCACGTCGTCGAGGTGGATCGACTTGCGCGGGTCCTTGTCGCGCGTCTCCAGACCCGCGAACATCTCCGTCTCGTCCTTGTGCACGGTGATCGCGCGGTACGACTCGGGGAGCGGCAGAGCGGCGAAGTCGGCGGACGTGGAGTCCGGCGACTGGATCGCGTCCAGAATGTCCTTGACGGTCACGGTGTTGCCTCCGGCGATGCGCACCCTGAGGGAGGGGTGCTGAGGGTTACGTCGGTGCTGCTGAGGGTTTTTTGGTGATTGCCGTCGGTTCGGCGGTTGTGCTGTTCGGCAGCGCTTTGTGGCGCGGGAGGTTGCCTGTGACGCAGGCGCCGGGCGCGCAGGCCCCGGGAGGGACTTGCGGGGACAGCCGGCGTACGAATGGTCTCTGCACGCCGGCCGCCCGGACTCCTTCAACGTATGGCACCGCGTGTCATCCGGCAAGGCACTGGGTGCCAGAACTTGCTCTCAGATGAAATCTTTACGTAACAAATGAGCGATGATCGATCAAAGCTACCCGTGAGTAGGTGCTAATCGGGCGCTATCGGTCACCGATCGGTCGCCTACAGGGCATCGGCCAGACACGCCAGGTACATGGCCATCGCGGTACGGGGCTCGCGCACCCCGCGCCCGCTCAGCTCCTCGATCTTCGTCAGCCGGTAGAGCAGCGTGTTCCGGTGCACGGCGAGCCGCTCCGCCGTCCGCACGAGCTGGAAGCCGCCCTCCGCCCAGGCGATCAGCGTCTCCCGCAGCACGGGCCAGTCCTCCCGTTCCCGCAGTCCCGCGAGGACCGCGGCCGCGTACCGGGCCCGTTCCTGCCGGACGACCGAGGCCACGAGCTGCGGCACGCGCAGGTCGGCCACGGCGAAGACACGGCCGTCCGGCTCCAGCCGGGGACCGGCACGCAGTGCCAGCGCCGCGTCCCGGTACGAGTCGTGCATCCCGGCGACGCCTCGGCCCGGCTCGCCGATCCCGGCCCGCGCCTCGGCGGCGTGCCGCTCACCGAGACGCTCGACGAGCGCCGCGCACCGCTCGGTGAGTCCCTCGGCGCCGGCCCGCAGCACCGCGTATCGCCCGGCGGCCAGTTCGCCCGCCACGTCCTGGCCGCCGCCGAAGACCTCCCGCACGGTCCGCAGCAGCGACAGCCGTGACACCCCGGCCGCCCGGACGTCCAGCACCACCGCCGTGCGCGGGATCCGCGGATCGGCCCCCAGCTCGGCCATCCGCGCCTCCACCGTCTCGGCGTCGACGACCTCCGGGTCGTACAGCGCGACGTCCCGTACGCAGTCGTCGACCGCCCGCTCGTGCAGCAGCCGGGAGCGCAGCAGCGCCGCTTCCTCCAGCAGGATCTCGGTCTGCCGCCGGACGACGAGCCCGAAGCGGCGCACCTCGTCCGGGTCGCCGGTCAGGCAGACGGTGCCCACCGCCTCGGCGCCGACGGTGATCGGCAGGCTCATGCCCGACAGCACCCCGCGCATCCGTCGGGCCTGCTCCGTGGTGTGCGTGGCGGCCCGCCGGGTGCGCAGCACCTCGTACGACGCCTCGTGGACCGTGCCCAGACGGCCGGTGTCGCCGCAGCCGATGACGACCGCCTCGCGATCGGTGATCAGCACGTTGAAGCCGGTGATCCGCCCGATGTCGCAGGCGATCTCCTGGGCCAGTTCGGGCGTGAGGACGTCACCGGCTGCCATGTACGGAAGGTACAGGCGCCGACCGTGAACTCGGGAGGGTCCTCGTGCACTTCGTACGATGACGCCTGACGCCGGGGTCCTTACCTTCTTCGGGCATGTCCCCATCACTGGAGAAGTCCCGGCCCACCAGAACACATTGGCTCATCACCCTGTACGCGGGTGGCGGCGAGTTCTGCGACGGCTACATCCTCAGCATCATCGGCGTCGCCCTCCCGCTCATCACCAGCGACTTCGACCTCGGCTCCACCATGTCCGGCCTCGTCGGCTCGGCCACGCTGATCGGCATGTTCGTCGGCGGGCTCGTCTTCGGGTACGTCACCGACCGCGTCGGCCGGCAGAAGGTCTACCTCTTCGACATCGCCGCCTTCATCGCGCTATCGGTCGCGCAGTACTTCTCGCCGGACGCCTGGACGCTGACCCTGCTGCGGTTCGCGATGGGCATCGCCATCGGGGCCGACTTCGCGATCGCCGGCACCATCGCCTCCGAGTTCGCGCCCCGCAAGTCGCGCGGTCCGCTGCTGGTCGTCATGGTCACCATGTGGTCGGTGGGCGCGGCGACGGCGTACGTGGTCGGCTGGCTGATGCTGCGCTCCGGCCTCGACGACTGGCGCTGGATGCTGGCGAGCAGCGCGATCCCGGCCGCGCTGATCCTGCTGCTCAGGTTCGGCACGCCCGAGTCGCCACGCTGGCTGATGAGCCAGGGCCGGGCCGAGGAGGCCCGCCAGGTCGTACGCCAAATGCTCGGTCCCGACGCCGACTTGGGCGATCTGGAGGCCGAGACCACGACCCGCACCCGCTACGCCGACATCTTCCAGGGCGTCTATCTGCGCCGCACGATCTTCGTCGGCACCTTCTGGGCCTGCCAGTTGCTGCCGATCTACGCCATCACGACGTACGAGCCGACGATCCTGACCTCGCTGGGACTCGAACACGGCGACAGCGCCTACCTCGGCTCGGTGGCGCTGCAGATCTTCTACATCCTGGGCTCCCTCTCCGGGATCCTCTTCATCAACAAGGGCCGCAGACCACTGCTGTTGTGGAGCTTCGCCCTGTCCGCCGTGCCGCTGCTGGTGCTGTCGGTGCTCGCCGATCCGGGGCCGGCGGCCGTCATCACGCTGTTCGCGGTGTTCGGCCTCGCGTCCTTCTCCAGCCAGTGCCTCCAGGCGATCTACCCGTCCGAGCTGTTCCCGACGGGCGTACGCGCCACCGCCAACGGCTTCGCCACCGGCGCCAGCCGCATCGGCGCCGCCATCGGCACCTGGGGCGCCCCGGTCGTCCTCGGCCACAGCACCCGCCTCGCCATGTTCCTCGGAGCGCTGATCTGCGGGCTCGGCTGGCTGGTGTCGTACCGGCTCGCCCCGGAGACCAGCGGGAAGAGCCTCGCCGAGGCGAGTGGTGACGGGAAGGTGCCGCCGGCCGATCTGCCCACTGTGAAGGAGCTTTCGTGAGTTCGTCGCCCTCCTCGGTTCTCGTCGTCGGCGGTGGTGTCGTGGGCCTGGCCTGCGCGCACTACCTCGGCCGGGCGGGCCTCACGGTCACCGTCCTGGAACGGGACCGGCTCGGCAGCGGGGCGTCGCGCGGCAACGCGGGCGAGATCTGCCCCGACCTCGTCGAACCGCTCGGCGCACCGGGCGTGGCGGCCAAGGCGCTGACCGGCGTGTTCCGCCCCGACAGCCCACTGTGGATCAACCCGGTGCCGAGCCTGCCGCTGCTGCGCTTCCTCACCGGTCTCGGGCTGCGCAGCACGGCACGCCATCACGGCGCCGGGGCCGCCGCCCTCGCCGCCCTGGCCGACGACACCTTCGGGATGTTCGAGGAGCTGGAGGCGCTCGGCGTGGACGGCGGGGCCGGGAAGGACGGCTTCCTGTTCGCGTACCCCTCGTACGAGGACGCGGCGCACGGGCTGGAGGGCTTCCGCCGGCTCGGCGCGCCGCTCGCGCCCGAGGGGGTGCTGCGGGGCGCGGCGCTGGCGGAGGCGGAACCCGCGCTCGGGCCCGCCGCACGGGCCGGGTTCCTGGTGGAGCGTCAATGGGCCGTGGATCCCGGGCAGTTCGTGGACACGCTGGCCGAGCGGCTGCGGCGCGACGGGGCCGAGCTGGTGGAGGGCGCCCGGGTGACGGCGGTGCGGGAGGGCGCCGATCGAGTCGAGGTCCGTACGACCGCGGGGACCTACCAGGCGGACGCCGTCGTGGTCGCCGCGGGCGTCTGGTCCCGGGAGGTGTGCGCCTCGCTCGGCGTACGCGTCGAGGTGGCCGCCGGGAAGGGCTACAGCTTCTCGGTGCCGGCCGAGTCGCCGCCGAAACGCCTGGTCCACCTGGGCTCGGCGAAGGCGGTGCTGGCGCCGATGGGCAAGGGGGTGCGGGTCGCCGGGACGATGGAGTTCGACCGGGACCCCGACCGGTTCCGGCAGGGCCGAGTGGAAGCGCTCGTGGCGGCCGCGCGGCCCTATCTGCCCGGGGCCGGCTGGGAGCGCCGGGAACAGGAGTGGATGGGCCCGCGCCCGATGACCCCCGACGGACTGCCCCTGATCGGCCCGGTGCCGGGCCGCCCCCGCGTCCTGCTCGCCACCGGCCACAACATGCTGGGCCTGATGCTGGCCCCGGCGACGGGACGGCTGGTGGCGGGGCTGCTCACGGGGGCCGCGGACCCGGGGCTGGCGGCGAGGTTCGCCCCGGGTCGGTCGGTACGGCATCGGGGCCGGGCCCCCCGACCGTAAGGTCCCTGGGCCGCTAGAGCCCCAGCCCCAGCACCGCCACTTCCAGCTGCAGCGGGGGCTGCTCGGGGAGCGCCGGAGGCTCCTCGCCGCGGCCCGTGTGGGTGGGCGGGACGGCGCGCAGGCCCTTTATGCCGTCGGCGGCCCACGCGGCGTCCGTCGCCGGGAGGGAGAGGGTCATGCGCCGCCCGTCGGCCAGCGTGGCTTCGAGCTTGGTCGGGTCGTTCGCCTGCATGGCAACTCGCTTCCGTCGCGCACTGTTGAAGATCCAGCTTCGAAATGAAAGACGGATCACTCAACGCGAAGGTTCCCGCGGAAAGTCCCACGGCGACGATTCCCGGGCGGCGTTTCCCAGGCGACGTTTCCCGGGGCGAGGTTCAGGCCCGCTCCTTCAGCGCCTGCTCGATCGTCCGCATCACCTCGTCCAGCGGCGCGTCCGTCCTGGCCACCGTCACCAGCACCTCGCCCTGCGCGGCCACGGACGCCGGCGCCGTACGCGGCGCGGTCTCACGGCCCGCACCGATCCCCGACCCGAACGTCCTGCGCACGATCGCGAAGGCATGGTCGAGCTGCGTCTCCACATCGCCCTGCCCGCCCGCGCGCAGCCAGCGCCGCAGGACGTGGTTGTGCGCCGTGACCACGGCCGACGCCGCGACCTCCGCCAGCAGCGGGTCGTCGTTGGCGTCGTCGTCGTGGGCGTGCTCGTCGAAGTGGCCGAGGAGATAGCGGGTGAACAGGCGCTCGTAGCGGGCCACCGACGCGATCTCCGCCTCGCGCAGGGTGGGCACCTCGCGCGTGAGCTTGTAGCGGGCGACCGAGATCTCCGGCCGCGCCGCGTACATCCGCATGACCTCCTTGATGCCACGGCACACCGTGTCGAGCGGGTGCTCGTGGGCGGGGGCGGCGTTGAGGACCGCCTCGGCGCGGATCAGCGTGTCGTCGTGGTCCGGGAAGATCGCCTCTTCCTTGGAACGGAAGTGGCGGAAGAACGTACGGCGCGCGACCCCGGCCGCGGCCGCGATCTCGTCGACGGTGGTCGCCTCGTACCCCTTGGTCGCGAACAGCTCCATCGCCGCGGCCGCCAGCTCGCGGCGCATCTTGAGCCGCTGGGCGGCCGCGCGACTGCCTGCGGCACTTTCCGGCGCGTCGGGCGTGGCTGGTGTACGTGAGGACTTGGCGGGCTGGGACATGACCCGAACGTACTGCATGTGCGCAGCTTGATGCGCATGTACAGGGTTTCCCCCGCCTGCGGAGGGCGGGGGAGTGCCGGGGTCGGCGGGTGCGGTCGGGCCGCGCCGGACGGCCGGAGGAGGGCCGCCGGGGTCCAGCAGCCCGCCCCACTCCTGACCGTCTGTGAACCAGTCGCCGGGACGCCCCTTAGGGCCGGGCATATTCGCGGAAGCCGCGGCCCGTCTTGCGGCCGAGGCAGCCCGCGGCCACCAGGTGCTCCAGGAGCGGCGCCGGAGCCAGGCCCGGGTCGCGGAACTCGCGGTGCAGGACCTTCTCGATCGCGAGGGACACGTCCAGCCCGACGACGTCCAGGAGCTCGAACGGGCCCATCGGGTAGCCGCCGCCCAGCTTCATCGCCGCGTCGATGTCGTCCAGCGTCGCGTAGTGCTCCTGCACCATCTTGATCGCGTTGTTCAGGTACGGGAACAGCAGCGCGTTCACGATGAATCCGGCCCGGTCACCGCAGTCCACGGCATGCTTCTTGATCCTGCCGCAGACCTCGCGGACCGTCGCGTGGACGTCGTCACCGGTCAGCACCGTGCGGACGACCTCGACCAGCTTCATCGCCGGCGCCGGGTTGAAGAAGTGCATGCCGATCACGTCCTGCGGACGCGAGGTGGCGCGGGCACAGGCGACGACGGGCAGCGAGGAGGTGGTGGTGGCCAGCACCGCGCCCGGCTTGCAGACCTTGTCCAGCGTCGCGAACAGCTGCTGCTTGATCTCCAGGTCCTCGGCGACGGCCTCGACGGCCAGATCCACGTCGGCGAACGCGTCGTAGGTACCCGCCGCGGCGATCCGGTCCAGGGTCTGCGCGGCGGCCTCGGCGGTCATCCGGCCCTTGTCGACGGAGCGGGCGAGCGACTTGCCGATACGGGCCTTCGCGACCTGCGCCTTCTCCTCGCTGCGGGCCGCCAGCACGACCTCGTACCCGGCCTTGGCGAAGACCTCCGCGATGCCGGACGCCATGGTGCCGGAGCCCGCGACACCGACGGAGCGGACCGTCCGGCCGGGAGCCGTGTCGGCGCCCGCCAGCGGCGTCAGCGCGTCCCGCACGACGGCGTCGCTGCCGGGACCCTCGTACGTGTAGAAGCCGCGGCCCGACTTACGGCCCGTCAGGCCCGCCTCGCTGAGCTGCTTGAGGATCGGCGCGGGGGCGTGCAGCCGATCGCGGGACTCGGCGTACATGGCCTCCAGGACCCGGCGCGCGGTGTCGATGCCGATCAGGTCGAGCAGCGCCAGCGGGCCCATGGGCAGTCCGCAGCCCAGCCGCATCGCGGCGTCGATGTCCTCACGGGAGGCGTACTTCGCCTCGTACATCGCGGCCGCCTGGTTGAGGTAGCCGAACAGCAGCCCGTCGGCGACGAAACCGGGCCGGTCGCCGACCGCGACGGGCTCCTTGCCGAGGTCCAGGGCGAGGTTGGTGACCGCGGAGACGGCCGTGGGCGCGGTCAGCACCGAGGAGACGACCTCGACCAGCCGCATCGCCGGCGCCGGGTTGAAGAAGTGCAGACCGAGCACCCGCTCGGGGCGGGACGAGTCGGCGGCAAGGCGGGTCACCGACAGGGCGTTGGTGCCGGTCGCGAGGATCGTCTCGGGGCGCACGATCCCGTCCAGCTCACGGAAGATCTGCTGCTTGACCTCGTACGACTCCGGAGCCACCTCGATGACCAGGTCCGCGTCGGCCGCGGCCCGCAGGTCGGTGAAGGTGCGGACGCGGGCGAGGGCGTCCGCGCGCTCGTCCTCGGTGAGCTTGCCGCGTGCGACGGCACGGGCGGTCGAGGACTCCAGGGCGGCGACGGCCTTGGCGGTCGCGGCCTCGCTGATGTCGATGCCGATGACCTCGCGACCGGCCTTGGCCAGGACCTCGGCGATGCCGGTGCCCATGGTGCCGAGGCCGACGACGGCAACGGTCTTGAGCGGGGACTGAGGGGTGTCGGACAGGGGAGTGGCCATCGCGGGACTCCAGGAATGAGGGTGACGACTGGGAGCGCGCCCGGGTGCGCCGGAGCCCGGCCAACTGAGGCCGAACCGTGAGCGCACCGGGTGCGGAATGGAGTGAGTGCGGGTGTTTTGCCGGGCTACTGGCGCACACGCCCGGTGCCGTCGCCGAGGGCGCGCACACGCCCAGGGGAACGGCGGATCCGACCGGCCCTGTCCCGGGACCGAGTCGTACTGAGGTACACGTAGTACCGAACCGACCAGCACTCGCGGCGGCTGCGTCACCAGGCCGCTGCAAGCAGAAATGCGAGTGGGTGACTCGCTCGTATGAGCTTAACCGGTGGGTAACGAGCGCGCCAGCCCCCGTGTTTGTGATGTAGGTCCCGCGCGGCGGGCCGCTTGCATACGCTCGGCTTCATGGACGAAGAGTTGCGATCACTCACGGAGCGCTTACGGCAGGAGTCCGGAGCGTCGGCCGCGTACGACCGCCTGGTGGCGACCGAGGACCTCGACGAACTGGCCGGCGTGCTCACCGCGCCCGGACAGCCGTTGTGGGCACGGGAGTTGGCCGCGTTCCGGCTGGGCCTCGCCCGGGACCCGCGGGCCTTCGAGTCGCTCGTCCTGTTGCTGAACCACCGCGACCCGGAGCGCTGTGTCTGCGCCGCCCACGCCCTCGCCCGCCTCGGCGACCCGCGCACGGCCCGCGCCGCCGCCGCCCTCGCCACCAACGAACTCCGCGTCGCCTACGCCCTGCATCCCGTCCGGCTCCTGGTCGAACTGCGCGCCCCCGAGGCCGTGCCCGCCCTGATCACCACCCTGGAACGACGCCTGCGCCCGCACGACCCCTACCGCCGCGTGGCCCTCGCCTGCGTGGAGGGCCTCGGCGCGCTGGGCGACACCCGGGCCAGACAGGTGCTGAACGAGGCCCTGGCCCACCCGACCCTGGCGGAGGCGGCGGTACGCGCGCTGGCACGGATCCCGCATCAGCGCTGAGCCACCCACGGTGCGTCGCTCAACGGGGCGCCGCCAGCTCCCGCGCATACCGCACCTCCGGCACCGCCACCCCGTCCGCCTCGAAGGGCTCCTCGGCGCCGTCCGCCCGGAAGCCCGCCCGCTCGTAGAAGCGGCGGGCCCGGGTGTTGTCCTTCAGCACCCACAGGAGCATCCGCGTGTGTCCGGCGGCCGTGCACAGCCGCACCGACTCCTGGAGCAGGGCGCGGCCCACGCCCGTGCCGTACCGACCCGGGTCGACATAGATGGCGTACAACTCGGCGTCCTCGGTGCGCACTTCGCCGTCGCGATACGGCCCGTGGCAGGCCCAGCCCGCGATCTCCCCGTGCCGCTCGGCGACCAGGTCGACCACAGTGCCGTCGGCCTGCGCGAAGTATCCGCGGCGGCGTTCGGCGTCCTGTGTCACGTCCAGGGCGTCCAGGTACGACTGCGGTATCAGGCCCCGGTAGGCGCTGCGCCAGCCGCCGATCCGGATCGCGGCGACGCGGTCGCAGTCGGCCGGGGCCATGGGGCGGATCCGTATGCCGTCGTCGTCCATGAGGGGACCCTAGATGCCGCCCGCCCGCGGAGGCGCTCCATCAACCCGGGAGCACCGCGAACGCCTCCACCTCCATCAGGAACTCCGGACGTACCAGTCCGGCGACCTGCACCGCCGAAGCGGCCGGCAACCGGTCGTCGGGTATGTGCTCGGCGCGGGCCGCACGGATGGCGGGCATATGGGCCATGTCCGTGACGAAGTAGGTGAGTTTGACGACGTCGTCGAAACCCGCCCCGGCCGCGGCGAGGCAGCGCCGCAGGTTCTCGAAGACCTGGCGGGCCTGTGCCGCCGGGTCGCCCTCGCCGACGATCCGGCCGTCCTCGTCCAGGGCGAGCTGGCCGGAGACGGCGACGAAACGGCCCGTACCGAGCACGACATGCGAGTACTGCGCGGCGGGGGCGACCCCGTCCGGGGCGGGAATCCTGGTCAGCTCACTCATGCGTCCATCCTGGACCACGGGTCTGACAACGCCCCGGGCGGACCTCCGTCGCTCAGTGCCGGAACCCGAGCAGCCCGTGCAGTTCGGCGCCGCGCGATGCCGACGCCGCGGCCTTGGCGCGCAGCGGCTTCGGGTCGGGCCGCGCCTTGCACACCGCGTCGACCGTGCCCTTGCCGCGCGGCACCGTGCCGTCGGTCAGATAGGCCGCGAGGTGCTTGTCCAGGCAGGTGTTCCCGCCCAGCGTGATGCCGTGGTTGCCGCCGCCCCGCTCGACCACGAGGCTGGAACGGGCCAGCCGCTCGTGGACCGTGACGGCGCCCTGGTACGGGGTGGCGGCGTCGCCGGTCGCCTGGAACAGCAGCATCGGCGGCAGCTTCTTGTTGGCGATGTCCACCGCGCGCAGCGAGCTCGTGGGCCAGAACGCGCACGGCGCGTTGTACCAGGCGTTGTTCCAGGTCATGAACGGCGCCTTCGCGTGGACGGCCCGGTTGTCGGCCCGCCACCGCTGCCAGTCACGCGGCCAGGACGCGTCCCGGCACTGCACCGCGGCGTAGACGCTGTAGCTGTTGTCGGTGGAGGCGCCGGACGCGCCGAATTTCTTGTACGCATCGACCAGCGGGTCGGCGTTCCTGTCGTTCACATACGCCGCGAACGCCTTGGCGAGGTAGGGCCAGTAGCCGTTGTAGTAGCCGCCCGGGAGGAAGGTGTCCTCCAGCTCGGTGGCGCCCACCTTGTCACCGGCCGGCTTCTTGGCCAGCGCCGCCCGCATGGCGTACCACTTGGCCTCGACCCGCGCCGGGTCGGTGCCGAGCCGGTACCTCGCGTGGTGCTTGGCGACCCAGGCCAGGAAGGCGCGGTGGCGGTCGTCGAAGGCGACGTCCTGCGCGAGGTTGTCGTCGTACCAGACACCGGTCGGGTCGACGACCGAGTCCAGGGCCGCCCGGCGCACCCGCTCCGGGAAGAGCTTGGCGTAGACCGCGCCGAGGTAGGTGCCGTACGAGTAGCCGAAGTAATTGATCTGCTTCGCGCCCAGTGCCGTACGGATCCGGTCCATGTCCCGCACGGCGCTGACGGTGTCGATGTACGGCAGCACGTCGCCGTACTTCTTGGCGCAGGCCCGCGCGAAGGACTGGGCGCGCCGGAGGTTGGCACGCTCTGTTCGCGGGGTGCTCGGCACGGTGTCGGCGCGTACCGGGGCGAAGTGGCCCGGCTTGCAGTCGAGGGCGGGCCTGCTCCTGCCGACCCCGCGCGGGTCGAAGCCGATGACGTCGTACTGGGCCGCGACCGCGTTGGGCAGGGCGGAGGCGACGAAGGCGGCGAGGGCGAGCCCGCTGCCTCCGGGGCCGCCGGGGTTGACGAGCAGGGGGCCCTGGTACGTCTTCGCCGTGTGCGGGACGCGGGACAGCGCGAGGGTGATCCGCCGCCCGTGCGGAGCGGCGTGATCGAGCGGTACCTCGAGGGACGCGCACTGGAGCGTCGGGTATTTCTCGGTGCCGCACTTCTTCCAGGTCAGCGGCGTGGCGTGCGCCTGGGCGGGGACGGCCGTCACGGCCGCGGCCAGGAGGACGGCGGCGCCGCACAGCACGGCTGCGCGTTTTCCCATGGGGTCCTCCCGGGGCGGAGGGTCGCGGACCGCGGGTGTCACGGTCCTGGCCGCATCGTCCCGGCGAGGGCGCCCGAAAGAACTCGTTCTGGCGAGACTTGACCCGATTGGGTCGAGGGATGCCCTCCAATGCTCTCGGATGAGCTGCTCTCAGATGAGCGAGAGTTGGGTCGGCTCGGTGATCGCGGGCTCGGCCGGCTCGGGCTCGTGGATCCGCCGGGGCATCCCCGGCCGGGCGGGCCCGATGCCGTACTCCTGCGCCAGGTCGTGCACCTGACGGGTGATCCGGCGCTGGTACCACTTCGGCGCGTAGGCGCCGTCCGCGTACAGCCGCTCGTAGCGGCGCACCAGATACGGGTGCTCCCGGGCCAGCCAGGCCATGAACCACTCGCGCGCCCCGGGCCGCAGATGCAGCACCAGGGGCGTGACGGAGGTGGCCCCGGAGGCGGCGATCGCCCGCACGGTGGCCCGCAGTTGGGCCGGGTGGTCGCTCAGGAACGGAATCACCGGCGCCATCAGCACCCCGCATCCGAGCCCGTGCTCGGTCAGGGTCCGTACGACGTCCAGGCGCCGCTCCGGGGCGGGTGTGCCCGGCTCCACGGTGCGCCACAGCTCGGGGTCGGTGAAGCCGACCGAGACGCAGACGCCGACGTCCGTCACCTGCGCGGACTGCTTCAGCAGCTCCAGGTCGCGCAGGATCAGGGTGCCCTTGGTGAGGATCGAGTAGGGGTTGGCGTGGTCGCGCAGGGCGGCGAGGATCCCCGGCATCAGGCGGTAGCGGCCCTCCGCGCGCTGGTAGCAGTCGACGTTGGTGCCCATCGCTATGTGATCGCCCTGCCAGCGGCGCGAGCCGAGCTGGCGGCGCAGCAGCTCGGGCGCGTTCACCTTGACCACGATCTGGGAGTCGAAGCCGAGGCCCGTGTCCAGGTCCAGATAGCTGTGGGTCTTGCGGGCGAAGCAGTACACGCACGCGTGCGAGCAGCCCCGATAGGGGTTGACCGTCCACTCGAAGGGCATGCGCGAGGCGCCCGGCACCCGGTTGAGGATCGAGCGGGCCCGGATCTCATGGAACGTGATCCCGGCGAATTCGGGCGTGTCGAAGGTACGGGTGACCACCGCGTCCGCGCCGAACAGCGCGGAGTCGGCACGGCTGTGGTCGGACTCCAGGGTGAGGTTCTCCCAGCGCATGAGGCCTCCTCGGTAGCACTGCCCACAGAATAGAACACATGTTCCCTTGATCGTGCGACCTATACCCGGGCTTCGTTTTCGATCACTGTGCGACCGCTTCGGGGACGGGTTCGGGACCCCGATTTGGGCGGTCCGGGAGCGGGGTGGTTGGCTTGCTCCAACCCCCGAGAATTCTGGTCCTGGAGGAAGTCAATGGCGCAGGTCGAGGCCACTACTGAGCGGGTCGTCGCGGCGGACGCGGAGAAGGTGTTCGACGCCCTCGCCGACTACACCGGCACCCGGCAGAATCTGCTGACGGAGCACTTCAGCGAGTACGAGGTGCGCGAGGGCGGCGACGGCGAGGGCACCCTCGTCCACTGGAAGCTCCAGGCCACCAGCAAGCGCGTGCGCGACTGCCTCCTGGAGGTCAGCGAGCCCACCGACGGCGAGCTCGTCGAGAAGGACCGCAACTCCTCCATGGTCACCACCTGGCGGGTCACCCCGGCCGGCGAGGGCAAGTCCCGGGTCGTCGTCACCACCACCTGGCAGGGCGCCGGCGGCATCGGCGGCTTCTTCGAGAAGACTTTCGCGCCCAAGGGCCTCGGCCGGATCTACGACGCGCAGCTCGCCAGGCTCGCCACCGAGGTCGAGGGTTAAGTCCCGGGTGCCTGGGGGCCCTTGGCCTCCTCACCGGATCGAGTGGATCTCCGCCGTGTCCGGGGCAGTGCCGTAACTCGCCGTGCTTGCTCGTAGTTGTCGCCTAATGCGGGAAATGTGAGCAGGTACGGCGAGGGGAGCGGTACGTGGGCGGCACGACCTTGGTGCAGGACGAAATCGTCACCGCACCTCCTCCACAGGCCCCGCCCCGAGGCGTCGAGCCCCAACTGAGCCCGCGCCGGGTGCGGTTGGTCTTCATCGGGCTGATGCTCGCGCTGCTGCTGGCCGCGCTGGAGCAGATGATCGTCGCCACTGCGCTGCCGAAGATCGTCGGCGAGCTGCACGGCCTGGACAGGATGTCCTGGGCGATCACCGCCTACCTGCTCACCGCGACCATCGGCCTGCCGGTCTACGGCAAGCTCGGCGACCTCCTCGGCCGCAAGGGCGTCTTCCAGTTCGCGATCGTCGTCTTCATCGTCGGCTCCGCGCTCGCCGGCCGGGCCGAGACCATGGACCAGCTGATCGCCTACCGCGCCGTGCAGGGCGTCGGCGCGGGCGGGCTCATGATCGGCGTCCAGGCGATCATCGCGGACATCGTGCCGCCCCGCGACCGAGGCCGCTTCATGGGCCTGATCGGCGCCGCGTTCGGCCTCGCCTCCGTCGCCGGGCCCCTGCTGGGCGGCTACTTCACCGACCACCTCACCTGGCGCTGGTGCTTCTACATCAACGTCCCCTTCGGCCTGCTCACCCTCGCCGTCGTCGCCGTCGTGCTCAAGCTGCCGAAGCCCGAGGCCAAGGCACGGCTCGACATCCTCGGCGCCCTGTTGCTCGCCGCCGCCTCCACCTGCCTGGTCCTGCTGACCAGCTGGGGCGGCACCGAGTACGCCTGGAACTCACGCGTCATCCTCGGCCTCGGCGCGGGCGCCGCCGTCGCCACCGTCCTCTTCCTCGTCGCCGAGCACTTCGCCGCCGAACCCCTCATCCCGCTGCGGCTGTTCAGGGACTCCGTCTTCAACATCACCGGCCTGGTGGGCCTCGTGATCGGCGTCGCCCTGTTCGGCACCGCCAGCTATCTGCCGACCTTCCTGCAGATGGTCGACGGCGCGACCGCCACCGAGTCGGGCCTGCTGATGCTGCCGATGATGGGCGGCATCGTCGGCGCCTCGATCGTCTGCGGCCAACTCATCAGCCACACCGGGCACTACCGGATCTACCCCGTGCTCGGCAGCGCCCTGTCGGTCCTCGGCATGTGGCTGCTGTCCCGCCTGGAGATCGACACACCCCGGCTGCACTACAGCATCTGGATGGCCGTGCTCGGCGCCGGCATCGGCATGGTGATGCCCGTCCTCATCCTCGCCGTGCAGAACTCCGTGCGCCCGGCCGACCTCGGCACCGCCACCAGCGCCAACAACTACTTCCGGCAGATCGGCGGCAGTGTCGGCGCGGCGATCTTCGGCACCCTGTTCGCCGACCGGCTCGCCGACGCCCTGGCCGAACGACTCCCCGCACACGCGGGCGCCGGCCTTCCCGACCCGGAGTCCATCACCCCGCAGCTCGTCCACGCCCTGCCCCCGGCGCTGCGCGACGCCTACATCCAGGCCTACGCCGACGCCATGCCGAGGATCTTCCTCTACCTCGTGCCGGTGCTCGTGCTCGGTCTGCTCATCGCCTGTTTCCTCAAGGAGATCCCCCTCGTGAACAGCGCAGCGTCCCACGACGCCCCCGCCCCCGAGGCGGCACCCGCCCCGGCGAACTCCCCGATCCCACAGGCCCGTTCGGCGTACGCCGCGTCGATCCCCGTGTGCGGCGGCGTGCAGCACCCCGACGGGACCGTCGTACCGCACGCGGCGCTCACGCTCATCGATGTCGCCGGGCAGCAGGTCGGACGCGGCGCGAGCGGTCAGGACGGGCGGTACGCGCTGGTGGCGCCGGGCGCCGGGGCCTACGTCATGATCGCCGCGGCCGGCGGCCACCAGCCGCAGGCCGTCACCGTGACCGTCGGCGAGCGCCCCGTCGAAGTGGACATCGTCCTGGGCGGCGCCGGACGTCTCGCCGGGACCGTGATCACCCCGGACGGCACCACCGTGGACGCCACCGTCACCCTCACCAACGTCCAGGGCGAGGTCGTCGCCACCACCCGCTCCGGGCGCGAGGGCGGCTACGTCATCACCGAGCTGGTCGCCGGCGAGTACACCCTCGCCGCGAGCGCTCCCGCCTTCCGCCCGGCCGCCGTCCCCGTCACCGTCAAGGCGGCCCGCGAGACCCGCCAGGACATCGAAC
The DNA here is from genome assembly GCF_045039535.1 of Streptomyces sp. NBC_01092. NCBI lineage: Bacteria > Bacillati > Actinomycetota > Actinomycetes > Kitasatosporales > Streptomycetaceae > Streptomyces > Streptomyces sp. NBC_01092. The sequence goes on from NZ_CP108659.1 coordinate 8,882,947, forward strand.
TCGCCGGCGGCGCCCTGCTGAGCGGCACCGTGCGGGCGGGCGGCGGAAGGCCCGTCGAGGACGCGCGCGTGACGCTCCTGGACGCGGCCGGCAATGTCGTGGACACCCTCACCACGGGCCCCGACGGCACGTTCCGGTTCGTCGACCTGGCCACGGGCGAGTACACCGTCATCGCCGCGGGTTACCCGCCGGTCGCCACCGTGCTCCAGGTGGCCGGAGGAGGCCGAACGGAACGTGATCTTCAGCTCGGACACGAGGACTGAGTCATGAGCCCCCGCACCCGGCCTGTCCTGCGCGGACGCGGCACGGGCGGACACCTCGCCACCCCGTGTCCCCGTGGTGATCCCGGCGCACCAATTCCCGTATTGCGGCACACCGTCGAGCGCCGGAGCCGTACGGTGGTGGGGGCGCGCAGATCTTGCGGAGCCTTGGGGAGAGAGGGCCTGGGCCATGGACCGTGGCACCGAGAGGGACGGCGCGGTGACGGAACACGCCGCGTCCGGACGCATCCCACTGGCCGTGGTCGTGGTGGACCGCGAAGGCCTGGTCTCCCACTGGAGCTCCGGCGCACGCCGTCTGTTCGGCGCCGCCAAGGAGGAGGCACTCGGCCGCCCCGCCGTCGATCTGCTGCCGGTCTCCGGCGCCCTGCCGGATGACGACGACCCTTCCCCGTACGGCGCCTACGGGGCGTACGACGGTCTCGGCCACGATCTCGAAACCTCCCTCGACGGGCGCCTGTACTACCCGGCCGCGGGCCGCGCCCGCCTCACCGTGCCCGAGAGGGACCGTGTCGACGTGCTGTGGTGGGCCTACCCGCTGGTGGGCCCCGGACCGGAGCGGCTGCTCGTGCTCGGCGCCGACGTCGGCCGGCTCCGGCAGGACGACCCGGACGACGACCCCGGCTTCGAGCGCGTCGCGCCCGCCTTCGCCCTGCACACCGACTTCCCCGGCGCCGAGGAACTCGCGCACAAGCTCCCCGAGATCCTCCCCAGCATGAGCGTCGAGGAGAGCGCCCGCATCGTCGGGCAGATCCTCGAACTGGGCTACCCCGTGCTGGAGTTCAGCCAGAACGACCGCGTGCCCGTCACCCCCGACTGGGGCGTGCCCCGGCGTGTCGAGCGCAGGGCCCGCCGCGAGCGCGCCGCCCGGGCCGCCGCCCACGGCTTACCCCTCCCACAGGAGTACTCCGACGAGGGCGAGGACCTCGAATACGTCGCCGTCCGTGAACGCCTGGAGTTCCTGAACGAGGTCAGCGGCTGCATCGGCACCTCCCTCGATCTGTCACGGACCATCATCGAGGTCAGCAGAGCCGTCGTGCCCCGCTTCACCGACGTCGCCGGCACCTATCTGCGCGAACAGGTCGTCGCCGGCGAGGGATTCCCCGACGGCGCGCCGGACACGACCACCATGTGGCACCGGGTCGCCGTCGAGCACACCGACGAACCGGGCCGCTGGGACGACGTCGTGCCGGTCGGCGAGGCCATGCCCTTTCCGGCGCACACCCCGTTCTTCCAGTGCATGACCAGCGGTGAACCCGTGCTCGTGCCGCGGATCAGCGAGGAGATGGGCCACGCCATCGCCTCGCAGTTCGAGAAGCGGGACATCCGGCCGCTCATCACCGGCCGTTCCATGCTGGTCGTGCCGCTGAAGGCGCGCACCGTCGTGCTGGGCTTCATGATCCTGCTGCGCCACCCCGAGCGCGTCGAGTTCAACGACATGGACCGCGTCACCGGCGCCGAACTCGCCGCCCGCGCGGGCCTCGTGCTCGACAACGCGCGCATGTACACCTACCAGGAGAGCGTCGCCGAGACCCTCCAGGACAGCATGCTGCCGCACATCCCGCCGAGCATGGCGGGCTGCGACATCGCCACCCGCTACCTCCCCGGCACGCTGCTCGGCCGCGTCGGCGGCGACTGGTTCGACTCCGTCAAACTGCCCGGCGCCCGCACCGCCCTCGTCGTCGGCGACGTCATGGGCCACGGCCTCAACTCCGCCGCCATGATGGGCCAGTTGCGTACGGCCGTGCAGACCATGGCCGCCCTGGACCTGCCGCCCGCCCAGCTCCTGCGCAATCTCGACGACCTCGCCCAGCGCCTCGGCGACACCTACCTCGCGACCTGCCTGTACGCCGTCTACGACCCCATCGCGGGCGAACTGCACATCGCCAACGCCGGTCACATCCCGCCCGTCCTGGTCCGCGCCGACGACGGGCGCAGTGAGCTGCTCGACCTGCCCACGGGTGCCCCGATCGGCGTCGGCGGGGTGCCCTTCGAAGCGGTACGCGTGCGCGTGGAGCCCGGCGACCGGTTGGTGATGTGCACCGACGGCCTGGTCGAGGTGCGGGGCGAAGACATCGGTGTCGGGCTCGCGACCCTGTGCGAGTCCGCCGCCCACCCGGCCGCGTCCATGGACGACGCCTGCGACACCATCATCCGCGCCCTCAACACCCGCGGCGGCCGCAAGGACGACGTGGCCCTGCTGCTGGCCCGCCTGAACGGCATCGGTGCCGAGGACGTCGCCGCATGGCGCATCGCCCTGGACCCGGTGGAGGTCGGCCGGGCCCGCGCCGTCGTCCGCGAGCAGCTGCACGACTGGGGCCTGTCCCGCCTCGCGTCCACCGCCGAGCAGCTCGTCAGCGAGCTGGTCACCAATGCCGTACGGCACTCCCACGGCCGCCCCGTCGAACTGCGTCTCGTGCGCGGCGACACGCTGCTGTGCGAGGTGGACGACGACGATCACGAGCTGCCGACCCTGCTCCACGCCGGCTCCGCCGACGACCACGGGCGGGGGCTTCGGGTGGTGAGCACCCTCGCGCGCGAGTGGGGCGCGAGCCGGACGAACGCCGGCAAGACCGTCTGGTTCGAACTCACGATCCCGCGCCGCTGACCGCCCGCGCCGGGCGGGCGTACGACGGCGTACCGGTATCGAATGCCGGGTGAAGGTATGCGCCGCGCGCTTGTGGCCGAAACCCCGCCGCGATAGACCGTACTCGCCCGTCACTTCACGACGGGTCGCCGTCGCTACCTGGGGAGTCGGTCATGAGCGTGACGAGTCGGTACCGGGAGGCATGGGAGGGTTTCTGGCGTGAAGCCCCGGCAGAACAGGGGGCGGTGTTCTGGGACGCGGAGCCGTCCCTGACCGCCGGACGCCATGTGGCCATCTTCGAGCCGCACCTGACCGATCCGGGCCTGCCGATGGTCGACCTGGGCTGCGGCAACGGCACCCAGACCCGTTTCCTCGCCGACCGCTTCCCCCGCGTGATCGGCGCCGAACTGTCCGCCGCCGCCCTCGACCACGCCCGGCTGGCCGACCCCGCCGGGCAGGCGACGTACCGGTTGTTCGACGCCGTGGAGAAGGCCGAGGCGCAGACGCTGCACGCCGAGCTCGGTGACGCCAACATCTATATGCGGGGCGTGCTGCACCAGGCCGAGCCGGACGACCGGCAGCTGATGGTGGACGGGATCGCCACGCTGATCGGTGAGCGCGGCCGGGTCTTCCTCGTCGAACTCTCCGAGTCGGCCAAACCGATCCTCGTCGGTCTCGCGCAGAGCCCTTCGGGACCTCCGCCGAAGCTCGCGCCGATCTTCCGGCACGGCATCGCGCCCGGCGAGGTCGCCGACGCCTCGGTGCCCGAGTATCTGCGCGCGGCCGGTCTCACGGTCATCGCGAGCGGTGAACTGCCGCTGATCACCACGGAGTACGCGCCCGACGGCACCCGGATCGAACTGCCGTCGAAGTGGGCGGTGGCGGGCCGGACGGTGTAGCCGAGACGGCCCTCCCGGTGGTCCGTGCCACCTGGAGGGCCAACTCGCCGTGTCCGCCGATCAGTTCACGGTACGGCCCTTGCGGTACGCCGCCCAGCCCGCGGCGAGCAGCGCGGCCGCGAGTGCCGCGACCCCTAGCACGGTCATGCCGGTCGAGGCGAGACTGCCGCCCGCGGTGGAGGTGCCGGCGCCGGCGGATCCACCCGCTGCGGAAGCCGTACCCGTGTCGCTCGTGGCGCCGCCCGTCGTGCCGGTCCCCGAGCCGTCGTCGCCGCCCGTGCCACCGGTGCCGCTGTCGTCGTCCGTGTCCACCGGGTCCTGCCCGACGAAGCTGACCGGGACCTTGACGTCCTGGGAGCGGTCGCCGGAGAGGGTGTGGTCGTTCCGTGTTGCCAGGACGCACGTGGCCTTGAAGCAGTCGGTGTACTCGTCCTTGGCGGCCACCGTCAGCTCCACCTCGAACGTGCCGCCCGCGCCGTACGGGACCGCCAGCTCCTCGCCGTAGTCCGGCGGGTTGGAGGAGATCCACGCCGAGGAGTGCGAGCCGCCGGTCATGTCGACGCCGCCGACGCACGGGGTGGGCAGTTCGCCGTCGCCGTTGTCGACGCACAGGGCGACGTAGATGCCCTTCTTCGTGTCGTAGCCGGAGCCGGTGACCTTCAGGGTCTGGTCCTCGGTGGCGAGGTGGTTGACCGGGGTGACGGTGAGTTTCTGGCCGCCCGGGCCGGTGACCGTCCTGGTGCCCGAGGGTTCGGTGTCCTCGCCGTCGCCTCCGCCGCCATTGCCGCCGTCACCGGGCTCGGTGACCGTGAGGGTGATCGGTGAAGTGCGGGTCGTGCCCGCCGAGTTGGTGAACTCGGCGCGATAGCGGTGGCCGTCGTGCGCGGCCTTCGCGGTGAAGGCGTACGTGGTGCCGCTCGCCCCCTCGACGGCCGACCACGTCTGGCCGGCGTCGGCGCTCACCTGCCAGCGGACCGTGGGCTGCGGAGCGCCCTCGGCCGCCGCGACGAAGGTGACCTCGTCGCCCGGCGCGACCGACTGGTCCGTGGGGGACTGGACGACCTTCGGGGACATCCGCCGGTCCAGCTTGACGATCTTGCCCTCGACCGGGCTGCTGACGTAGACGGAGGCGCCGCCGGGGGCGACGGTGGCCGCGGCCTCGCCGAGCTGGGAGTGATTGCCCACGAGCTCGGTCGGCTTCGCGGCCTCCTCGAAGGTCCTGGTGTCGTACACCGCCAGCGAGCTGATGTCGTCGCCGCTGTCGCCGTTGTCCTGACGGACCACGAAGGCACGCCCGGTGCCCGTGTCGAAGGCCACGTCGGTCGTCTCGTCCGGCCCGCTCAGCGTCGTCAGGAGCTTCGCGTCCTTGTCGTACACGAGCACGGAACTGCCGCTGCCCACCCACACGTTGCCCGTGGCCGGGTCCGCCTCGACGAACCCGACGGAGGCGGCGGGCAGTTCGACGTCGGCGGTGACCGCGAAGGTCTTCGTGTCAACGCGGCGCAGCTGTCCGCCCGCGGCCGATGCCACCCAGGCCGCGTCGTGCGCGGTGTCGACGCCGAGCTGGGAGCCGCCGTCGAGCGTGAGGGTCCGGCCCGCGGCGCCCGTGGCCGTCGTGATCTCGGAGAGCGCGGCGCCCTGTGCGACCAGGGTGGTGCCGGGCTCGGCGCCGGGACCGGCTCCGGTGACCGTGGCGCCCGTCAGCCATACGCCGGCCGCTGTCGTGTCGCCGTCCTTGGCGGTGCCGATGCCGCGCAGCGGGTAGTGGAAGATGACGCCGTCACCGGGGAGCGGCGCGGCGATCAGGGCGACGTTGCGGGCCGCCATGGCGCCGCCCGTGCCGGGGGCCTGGCTGACGTGGGTGAGGACCTTGCCGTCCTTGGCGTCGAGGGCGTACAGGCCGCGCTCGTTGACGTCGCCGGTGTCGACGTAGTCCTCCGAACCGGCGTACAGCTTCCCGGAGTCGGGGTGCAGCAGCAGGTCCTTCACCTCGCCGGCCGCCGTGAACTCGGCCGCCCTGACATAGCTGACCGTGCCGGCGGGCACGTCCACACCGTCACCGCCGTCGCCCCCGTCGCCGGGGCCCTGGCCCTCGAAGCCGACGGGGATGCGGACGTCCTGGGAGCGGTCGCCGGGATTGCGGTGGTCGACGCGGGTGACGACCGAGCAGGTGACCTTGGCGCAGTCGAGGCTCGCGTCCTTGGCCTTGACCGCGATCTCGACGTCGAAGGTGCCGCCCGTGCCCCAGGTCACGGCCGGGTCGCCCGCGTACTCGTCGCCCTCGGGGACGATCCACTGCGAGGAGCTCCCGGTGCCGCTCTGGTCGGCGCCGCCGAGGCACGGAGTGGGGACGCGGTTGTCGCCGTTGTCCTTGCACAGGGCGACGTAGACGGCCTTCGTGGCGTCGTAGCCGGAGCCGGTGACGCGGAGCGTCTCGCCGTCGGGGTCGAGGTTCGCGGAAGCGGAGACGGTGAGTTTCTGGCCGTCCTTGCCGAGGGCCGTCTTCGGTGTGTCGGAGGCCTGTGCGGCCGTGCCGACGGCCACGGAGGCGGCCACCGACGCGGCCACGAGCGCGGCGGCGCCCAGGAGCGCCGCCGGTCGTCCGTACTGCATGGGGGTTCCTCCGGTCACTGGAAGGTGATCGGCACGTGGACGTCGTACTTGCGGTCCCCGCTGTCGAAGTGGTCCGCGCGCGTCACGACCGCGCACTCGACGTCCTCGCCGCAGACGGTGCCGTCGTCGAGGGTGGCCTTGACGAAGATCTGCACGCTGAAGGTGCCGCCGGCGGCGAACTTGGAGCTGTTGGCGAACATGCCGCCGAAGGTGTTGTTGACCCAGTGCGAGGCACCGGTGGCGCCGCTCTCGTCCTGGCCGCCCAGGCACGGGGTGGGCTTGTTCGCGCCCTGCGCCCCGTCGACCACGCACAGGCTGACGTAGATGCCCTGGCTCGTGTTGTAGCCGGCGCCGGAGACCGTGATGACCTGGCCCGCGGCGGTGGCCGTGGCGGGGGCGGTGAGCGACAGGTTGTACGTCGCGCCGCCGTCGGTGACCGTGCGGGTCGAGGTCGCGGCGGACGCCGACGTGGCCAGGCCCAGGGTCAGGGCACCGGCGGCGACGACGGTGAGGGCCGCGCGGGCGGCGGGGATGGCTCTCATGGGGAGCGGGACCTTTCTGCAGGGAACCCAAGCTCGGTTCGACTTAGGTAAGGCTAACCTAAGTATCGATCGGTGGTGTTTGTCAATGGAAGGCAAAGAGGCGCCAACGTCCTCTTCAGGAACCGGAGTTGAGGCGCACGGCGAACTCCGCGACGGCGCTGCGGCCGCCGGTCACCGTGTACAGCGCGACGGTGTGCACGCCCTCGGCGGCGGTGTCGTACACCGGGAACGTCCGTGCGGCGCGGCCCTGTTCGTCGGCCACCGCCTGGTAGCGGGTGTCGCCGTCGATCGCCACGAGGATGATCTCGCCCGGTTCGAATCCCGTGCCGTCGACGGTCTGTTGGCCACCCGCGGTCAGCTCCTCGACTCTCACGCGGGCCGAGGGCGATGCGTCGGGGGCGGTCTGTTTCGGTTGCTGCGGGGCCGGGGTGCTCGGCGACGGTGTTGCCGAGTCGGTGGGCTCGGCCGGGGTCGCGCTCCCGGTGCCGACCGTCACGTCGAGCCGGCCCAGTGCGTCACCCCGCGCGAAGGGCTCCCCGCTCCACGCCGACAGCAGTTTCGCGCCCTCGTCCGTGAGGGACGCCCGCAGACCGGTCCACGTCACCCCGCCGGCCCGTAGAGCAGGTCCGCCGCCGCTCGCCGTCACGTCTGCCAGCGTCAGCACCCGTGCCCGGCCGTCGACGACCGTACGGGCGTGGAGTGTGCCGTCGTCGCCGTCGGTCAGCCGCAGTCGCAGGGCGCCGAGCGTCAACGGCTGAACCGGGCCGGCCTTCGGGACGAACCGGGCCGCACCTCCCCACTCGACGTCCACAGCGCCGGTTTCGAGGTCCGTGCTGCCGCTCGTGGCCGGGAACGAGGCGCGGTCCGCGGATCCCCGTACGGCGGGTTCGGTGACGTCGACCGACAGGCCGTGGTCGGCCGGCTCGGCGTCGGCCGTGTTCCAGGTCGCGTACCCGTCGGACACCGCGCGCGGGAATGCCTCCGTGTCCTGGGCGGCCGCCGACCCCACAGCCGGGCACAGCAGTGCCAGCAGGGCGCCGCCCGTCACGGCGGCGGCGCCGGGTCTCTTCGTCATCTTCAGGTCTCCCTCTGGGATATGAGGTCGGGTGCGGGGTCAGCCCGCGTTCGACGCACGGCGCCTGCGCGCCCAGAACCACACCCCGGTGCCGGCCGCGACGAGGCCCGCCGCCGTCGCCCCCGCCGTCAGGGCGACGGAACCGGTGCTCGCGAGCGGACCGTCGGACGCCTTCTCGCCGCCGTCGGCCGAACTGCCCGTACCGCCGCCGGTCGTGCTCGCGCCGGCCGCAGCGGTCGGGGCCGCCGGGGCGCCGTCACCCGCGCCGCTGCCGCTGCCGCCGAAGGTCACCGGGACGCGGACCGTCTGGCTCTGGTCGCCGCCCCGCGTGTGGTCGTTGCGGGTGATGACGGCGCATTTCACGCCGGACTTGGTGCAGTCGGTGTTCGCGTCCTTGGCCCGCACCTTGAGCCGCACGCTGAAGGAGCCCTTGTGGCCGCTGCCCCCGTACGGTTTCGCCAGTCCCTCGCCGTACGACGGGGGGTTGGAGGAGATCCACGCGGACGCCCCGGACTCGCCGGACATGTCCACGCCGCCCACGCAGGGCGTCGGGGTCCTGCCCGCGCCGTTGTCCACGCAGAAGGCGACGTAGATGCCCTTCTCGGTGTTGTAGCCGGACCCGGTCACCGTCACCGTCTCGCCGTCCGGGGCGAGGCCGGAGGTCTTGGAGACCGTGAGTTTCTGGCCTTCCGGACCGGTCGCCGAACCGCCCGCCGCGACCGCCGGGGCGGCGGTGCACAGCGTCAGGAGGACGGCGGCGGCCGCGGCCGCCAGCCCGGTCGTACGGCCAACTCGCCTGTCACGCAGGCCACATGGCGATTTCACGTCGCACCCCCACCAGGAGTTAATAAGGTAAACCTAACCTAAGCTATTGATCAACAGGGTGCGAGACGAGAGGCCGGAGGGCCGCGCGATGCGAATGACCGGAAGACCCCGCCGACTGGCCGGAATGCCCCAACGAGCGAGGGTCCTCACGCCCCTCGCTCTGGCGCTGGTGCTGCTGACGGGCGCCTGCGGGGGCGGCGGTTCCTCGACGGCGGACGCGTCACCGGCCTCCGCGAGCGAGCGGGCCGCGGCGGCCGGGCGGCAACTCGCGAAGAACACCCTCGTCCCGCTCGAAGGCGGGCCGCCCACCCCGCGGTTGCCGGTCACCGTCGACTCCTCGGACGGGCGCGAGGTGACCGTCGAGGACGCCTCGCGCATCCTGCCGCTCAACGGCGGTGTCGCGGAGATCGTGTTCACGCTCGGTCTCGGGAAACGCGTCGTCGGCCGGGACATCACCGCCACCTTCGCCGAGGCGAAGAAGCTTCCGCAGGTCACCAAGGCGCACGACGTGAGTGCGGAGAGCGTGCTCTCGCTGCGGCCGACGGTCGTGCTGGCCGACACCGACACCGGCCCGAAGGAGGCCATCGACCAGATCCGCGACGCCGGCGTCCCCGTCGTCGTCCTCGACCCCGCCACGGAACTGGCCGACGTCACCGCCCGGACCGCCCGGGTCGCCGAGGCTCTCGGTGTCCCCGCGGCGGGCAAGGCCCTCAACCGGCGCATGAGCGACGAACTCGCCGCCGCCCGGGCCGCCGTGCCCGACGGCAGCAGGCCCAAGGTCGCCTTCCTGTACATGCGCGGCAGCGCGGCCGTCTACCTCATCGGCGGCAAGGGGTCTGGCGCCGACTCCCTGATCGAGGCCGCCGGGGCGGTGGACGCGGGCAAGGACGCCGGCCTGGACAAGCCGTTCACGCCGATCACCAGCGAGGCCCTGGTGCGGGCCCAGCCGGACGTCATCCTCATGATGACCAAGGGCCTGGACTCCGTCGGCGGCATCGACGGCCTCGTCCAGATTCCCGGCATCGGCCAGACGCCGGCCGGGATGAACCGCCGGGTGGTGGAGATGGAGGACGGGGTGCTCCTCGGGTACGGGCCCCGAACGCCGTTGGTGATCGACATCCTGGTGGATCGCATCCACCAAACATGAGAAAAGTTCACGGTTGCAGCATCTGGCGACCCCGGGACGCGCTGGGCTACCGTCGGTAACACCCGCTCTCCCAGCGGCATCTCGTGCGTCTCCCGCCCCTTGCGTACCGCTCCGGAAGGCAGCCCATGGAGAACTCGTCGCCCCCTGCCGCGATCACCCGCCGCCGCGCCCTGACCGTCGCCGGCGGCGTGCTCGCCGGTGCCGCGCTCGCGCAGGCCGCGGTCCCGGCCTTCGCGGCCACTGCCGCCTCGGACGCGGACGCCATCGTCGTCGGACACGGTCTGGCCGGGCTGGTCGCCACGGCCGAACTGGCGGCGGCCGGGCGCAAGGTGCTGCTGCTGGACCAGGAACCGGAGACCGGTCTCGGCGGGCAGGCGTTCTGGTCCTTCGGCGGCCTGTTCCTCGTCGACTCCGCCGAACAGCGGCTGATGGGGGTCAAGGACTCCCACGAGCTGGCGTGGCAGGACTGGCTGGGCACGGCCGGCTTCGACCGCGGCATCGACGACCCCGCCGGGCAGGACCACTGGGCCCACAAGTGGGCCGAGGCGTACGTGGACTTCGCCGCCGAGGAGAAGCGGGCCTGGCTGGCCGGGCTCGGCATGCAGTGGTTCCCGATCGTCGGCTGGGCCGAGCGCGGTGGTGGGCTCGCGGACGGGCACGGCAACTCGGTGCCCCGCTTCCACGTCACCTGGGGCACCGGGCCGGCCGTGGTCGAGCCGTTCGAGAAGAAGGTGCGGGCGGCGGTGGCGGACAAGCTGGTCATCTTCAAGTTCCGGCACCGGGTGGACGAGTTGATCGTCACGGGCGGTGCCGTCACCGGCGTGCGCGGCGCCGTCCTGGAGCCCAGCAGCGCGGCGCGCGGCAAGCCCAGCTCCCGTACCGTCCTCGGCGAGTTCGAACTCAAGGCCCCCGTGGTGGTCGTCACCTCCGGCGGCATCGGCGCCAACCACGATCTCGTGCGCGCCAACTGGCCCGCCCGGCTCGGCACCCCGCCCAAGTCCATGGTCACCGGCGTGCCCGCGCACGTCGACGGCCGCATGCTGGCGATCACCGAGCGCGCGGGCGGACGGATCGTCAACCCCGACCGCATGTGGCACTACACCGAGGGCCTGAAGAACTACGACCCGATCTGGCCCGGCCACGGCATCCGCATCCTGCCCGGCCCGTCCTCGATGTGGTTCGACGCCACCGGCAAACGCTTCTCCAGCCCCGACATTCCGGGCTACGACACCCTGCACACCCTCAAGTCGATCCGCGACAGCGGATACGAGTACTCCTGGTTCGTCACCACCCAGAAGATCATCGCGAAGGAGTTCGCGCTCTCCGGTTCCGAGCAGAACCCCGACCTCACCGAGAAGAACATCTGGAAGCTGCTCTCCCGCATCTGGCAGACCCCGGAGCCGATCGAGCGGTTCAAGGAGAAGGGCGAGGACTTCGTCGTCGCCAAGACCCTGCCGGAACTGGTCACCGGCATGAACAGGCTGACCGGTGACAATCTGATCGAACTCGCCGCCCTGCAGCGGCAGATCGAGGCCCGCGACCGCGAGATCGACAACCCCTACACCAAGGACGCCCAGGTCATGGGCATCCGCAACGCGCTCGCCTACCCGGGCGACACGCTCAGCCGCACCGCCGCCATCCACAAGATCCTGGACCCGGGCGCCGGCCCCCTCATCGCCGTACGTCTCAACATCCTCACCCGCAAGACCCTCGGCGGCCTCCAGACCGACCTCTCCGGCCGTGTCCTGGACGCCTCCGGCACCCCGATCTCCGGGCTGTACGCGGCCGGTGAGGTCGCCGGCTTCGGCGGAGGCGGCGTCCATGGCTACCGCTCGCTGGAGGGCACCTTCCTCGGCGGCTGCCTCTTCTCCGGCCGCGCGGCGGGGCGGGCGGCGGCAGCGGCGACCGCGAGCTGAGCCGCGGACCGCGGCCGCGGCGGCCTCATGGTTCGGTGGGCACGCACAGCACCGGAGTGCGCGCCAGGTGCAGCAGTTTGTGGGGTGTGGAGCCCAACAGGGCCCCGCGCAGCGGGCTCTCACCCCAGCTGCCGACCACGATGACCCTCGCCGCATGGCGGGTCGCGGCGTCGATCAGAGCCTCCGCAGGCTTCCGGTCGATGACCTCCACCGTGGTACGCACCCCGGCCTCGTCGGCCACCTGGACGGCGTGCGAGAGCGCGGTGCGCCCGGCCTCCTGGACGGCGTCGCGGTGAGCGGCGTACTCCTCGCCGAGGGCGCCGGGCGCCGCCGCGCCGTAGACCAGCACGAGCGGTTCGTCGAACGCGGCCGACACCTCGACGGCGACGTGCAGCGCGCGGACCGCGCCCGGGGACTCGTCGTATCCGAGAACGACCGTCATCTCAGGACTCCTTGTCGCCGTGCACGAGTTCCGGGTCGGCGACCTCCGGGCGCTCCGACCAGAAGGCGGGGGCCATCAGCCGCCACACGACCATGAGGACCACCCCGGCGAGGGTGATGCCGATGCCGATGACCAGCGGCGGGCCGAGCCCGAACCACGAGACGCCGCTGTAGGAGTTGGCGGGATCGGACATGTCGCCGACCGACTTGACCAGCAGCCAGACCAGGAGTCCGGCGCCGACCAGCGGGCCGAGGCCGATGAGCAGGAAGTTGTGCACGCTCTCCGTCAGATGACGGCGGTAGTAGACCGCGCAGGCGATGCCGGTGAGCGCGTAGTAGAACGCGATGAGCAGGGACAGCGCGGTGAGCGAGTCGAACAGGGCGTTCTCGCTGATCTGGCGGACGACGAGGTACCAGGCGATGGCGATGCCCGCCACCCACCAGGTGCTCACGTCGGGCGTGCGGAACCGTGGGTTGATGTGCCCGAAATGGTCCGGCAGCGCGTGCCGGCGTGCCATGGACAGCGCCGTGCGGGAGGCGGGGATGATCGTTGTCTGTGTCGAGGCCAGCCCCGAGGTCGAGACCGCGAGCAGCACGACCCAGTCCCAGCTGCCCATCGCCTCGTCGGCGAGCAGGGCGAAGATGAACTCCTCCTCCGCCGCGTTCTCGGACAGGAACGCCGGCCCGGCGTAGGCCACCACCGCGTAGGCGACCGACACATACGTCACCAGCAGGATGACCGTCGACCACACGCCCGCTTCTCCGGGAGCGGTGGCGGAGTTCTCGACCTCCTCGGTGAGGTTGACCGCCGACTCCCACCCCCAGTAGATGAACACGCCCAGCAGCAGACCCGACGTCAGCTCGGCACCTCCCGCGCCGAAGGGATTCAGCCAGCTGAACGCCGGATCGACGGAGTCGAGCGTGCCGGTGTCGGCGTAGACCCGGTAGAGGGCCACCACGGCGAACGCGAGCAGACAGGCGACCTGGGCGAGGATGAGGACGTTCTGCACCCGGGCCGACACCTCGGTGCCGATGACGCACACCGCCGTCATCACGATGATGAGCAGCACCGTGAGCAGCTGGCGCACGAACTCGTTGTCGACCCAGCTGTCGAGCCCGAAGGCCAGCAGCGCGAACGTGACCGCGACGTCCGCGAGCGAGCCGATCACCAGGACGCCGGTCATCGTGATGGCCCAGCCGCCGAGCCAGCCGGCCCACGGGCCCATCGCCCGGGTGACCCACGAGAAGGTCGTCCCGCAGTCCTGGTCGACCTTGTTGAGGTAGTAGAACGCCGAGGCGATCAGCAGCATCGGCACGAACGACGCGACCATGACGCCCGGGGCGTAGACGCCCACGAGAGCCACGACCGGGCCGATGGCCGCGGCCAGCGAGTACGCGGGCGAGGTGGCGTTGAGACCGATGACGAGTGCGTCGACGAACCCGATCGCATTGGCCTTCAGCCCGTCGGGCGGGCGGGTTTCCATGGTGCCTTCGGCCATGCTGCCTCACTTCGGTCGCGCGTGACCTCATGAAACAGGCAGCCGTGGGGCCCGCCGGGCCTTTGGCGGGCGGTCGCGGGATGTATCACCCGTGTGCCGATCCCTGCCCCACGTCAGCCATCGCGGCCAGCTCGGCGGCGTCGCGCGGCCCGGGTGCCGTGTCGTCCAGCAGCCCCTGCGCGCGCAGCAGCCGGGTCGCCGCCACACCCCAGGGCAGCCGCAGACCGGCCTGCCGGAGCAGCTCGGTGCGGGCCAGCATCTCGGGTGCCGGGCCGGTCCGTACGCCGGACGGGGTCAGCAGCGCCGCGTCGTCGGCCCAGCGCAGGGCGAGGTCGACGTCGTGGGTGGCCATGACGACCGTCGTGCCGCTCGCGCGGAGCCCGTCGAGGGTGGCGAGCAGACGTTCCTGGCCGTCCGGGTCGAGCCCGGCCGTCGGCTCGTCGAGGATCAGCACACGGGGCCGCATCGCGACCGCGCCGGCGATGGCGGTGCGCTTGCGCTGCCCGTACGACAGCAGGTGCGTGGGGCGGTCGGCCAGCGCGGTGATGTCCAGGGCGGCGAGCGCCTCGTCGACCCGCGCCCGCACCTCGGGGTCGGGCAGGCCGAGGTTCAGCGGGCCGAAGGAGACGTCCTGGGCGACGGACGCGGCGAACAGCTGGTCGTCGGGGTCCTGCACCACCAACTGGACCGTCGTCCGCAGCCGGGTCAGCCCCTTGCGGTCGTACGTGACCGGTGCGCCGTCCACCGTCAACCGGCCGTCGTGCGGCTTGAGTCCGCCGCTGAGCAGCCGCATCAGCGTGGTCTTGCCGCTGCCGTTACGGCCCAGCAGCGCGAGCGCGCGCCCCTCGCGCACGTCGAAGTCGAGGCCGCTGAGCACGACGGGGCCGTCCTCGTAGGCGTAGGACGCGCCGCGCAGGGCGACGAGAGCAGTGGGCTCGCTCATGGCAGGGCCCTTTCCAGTACGAGGGTGAGAGAGGCCAGCGTGACGAGGAGCGCGCAACTCGCGGCCGTGAAGCGGGTGGAGACCTTCGCCTCGGGCACCAGGACGCGCAGGGTGCCGTCGTAGCCGCGCCCGGCGAGCCCGGCCTGGAGCCGGGTGGCCCGGTCGAAGGACCGCACGAACGCGGTGGCGCCGAGCCCGGCCAGCGAACGCCACTCCGCGGCCCGGCTGGTGTGCCCGAGCCGTGCGGCCTGCGCGTCCCGGATCCGGCGCACCGAGTCGAGCAGCAGAAAGCTCATCCGGTACGTCACCAGCGCGACGTCCACGACGGGCGCGGGCACCCCGGCCTTCACCAGGCGGGGCAGCAGGTCCGACATCGGTGTGGTGAACGCGAACAGCAGCACCCCGAGGGAGGCGGCCGACGTACGCAGCAGCAGCTCACCGGCTCGCAGCGGACCGTCGTCGGCGAGGGACACGAAGCCCTGAGGCCCGCCGACCTGGACGAGCAGCGTGGCCGCACCTGTCACACAGAAGCCGAGCGGCACACGATAGGCACGCCACAGCCGCCGCCCCGGCACACCGGCCGGCCCCAGCAGCACCGCGAGGGCGGTGACCAGGACCAGCGCGGCACCCGGCCAGGGCGGCAGGGAGATCGCGAGCAGGGTGAGGCCGAGCCCGAGCACGGCCTTGTCCACGGGATGACGGCGGCGCCAGCGACTGCTGTGCGCCGCCGCGTCGATCGGCAGCACGCGGGCTCAGTCCTGTTCGGCGGGGGACTTCCCAGCGCCGGCGCTCGGCACCTTGTCCGCCTCCCGCTCCAGCGCCCGCTGCTCACCTTGCTTGCGTCCCCGGCGCAGGCCGAAGTAGTAGGCGAGGACACCTGCGCCGAGGGCCGCCTGGAGGGAGAAGAGCGCCGACTCGATCTCGCCGGACGGCGGCTCGTACAGCGGCGAGAACCACGGCTCGTAGTCCGGCTCGATCTCGGTGATCGCCGTCTCCGCCTCGCCGTCCGCGCCCGTGAACGGCTCCTCCTTGTGGTCACCGAGGCCGAGGGCCAGCGGCAGCACGGCGAGCGCGGCCACGACGGCCAGCAGCAGGATGTTGATCTTCGTGTTCTTGTTCATCGGGCCACCGCTTCGGTCTCGCTCGCGGACTGCTTCTTCGTGAGGAGCACGCCCAGCCGGGTCAGTTCGCCCTTGCTGGACTGCACCAGCAGCCGCATCACGAGCACCGTCAGCAGGCCCTCGCTCACCGCGAGCGGGATCTGGGTGACGGCGAAGATGGAACCGAACTTGCCGAGTGCGCCCAGGAATCCGCTGCCCGGGTCGGGGAAGGCGAGCGCCAGCTGGACGCTGGTCACGCAGTAGGTGGACAGGTCGGCGACGAACGCCCCGAAGAACACGGCGACCATCAGCGGCACGTCGTAGCGCCGCAGCAGCTTGTAGATCGCGTATCCGGCCCAGGGCCCGACGATCGCCATCGAGAAGACGTTCGCGCCGAGCGTGGTCAGGCCGCCGTGCGCGAGCAGCAGCGCCTGGAAGAGCAGCGTGATCGTGCCCAGGACCGCCATGATCGGCGGCCGGAACAGGATGGCGCCCAGGCCCGTGCCGGTGGGATGGGAGCAGCTGCCGGTCACCGAGGGCAGCTTCAGCGCGGACAGGACGAACGTGAAGGCCCCGGAGGCGCCGAGGAGCAGCGTGCTCTCGGGATTCTCCCTGACCTCACGGGTGAGTGACCGGACTCCGTGGACGACGAATGGCGCGGACGCGACGCCCCAGGCGACGGCGTGCGCCGGCGGGAGGAAACCCTCGGCTATGTGCATGGCTCAGCAGACCCTCTCCAGCACCTCGTGGATGGTTGACGCGCCTTGGCCGGTCTCCTGGCTGACGGGTGACACCGCCCGTGCTCCGCCTTCCCGGGTTCCTAAGAACCCAGTGGCTGCCCGTGAGGGCTGGAGCCGGACTTCCCGATTCACAGTGGCGAGGGCCGCACCGGCATCACACCGGATTTCCCGTTCACCAAGGCGTGGTGACAGTAGTGCCCGCACACGGTGGCTGACAAGCACGCCCAGGGGGCGTGAAAGCGGCGTTCGTCCGCTTCGTGGCGGGTTCACGCGCGGGCGCGTAACGTGACGGAGCATGAAGATCCTCATCTCCTGGGATCGTCGCCGTGACCTTGGGTGCCCGGCGGAGAACGGCAGTTCGTCGGACCACTGATGACCGTTCAAACCCACTGTCGCCCATGGCGGCAGATGTCAGAACTGATGTCGGTACCCTGGCACCGTCACTTTTGGTAGTTAGCAGCTTGGGCCGCCGCAGCGCACTTGCGTCTTGCTCTGTGCGTGCAGAGACTCCCTCCGGTCGTGGCCGGAGGGAGTCCGCCTTGTATTGATCCCGAAACGGATTGGGTTCGATTCGAAGTGGTAGCGCACGTGCGGTCCGCCGAAGTTGCCGCGCACGACATGCGGTTGGGGCTGGCGTTGGTGGAAGAAGCGGCTGGTCTCCCTAGCGAGTTGGGCCTGGTCACGGATCCGGGCTGGACTTGAGATCGGCGTTGATCAGTTCGTCCGGATTGAGCTTGGACGCATGCGAGGGCAGGAGGTACTACAGCTCGATCCGGTCGGCGTGCTCCGCCAGCGAGGTGCGGACCTTCTTCGAGAGATCACCTGCGTGTCGAAGGTCCTTGTGACGACCGTGAATTGGCGGATGTATTACTTCAGCCCCTTTTCGGTGGACGTCGCGATGGGCCCAGTGCTTAGAAGGCGCCTGCTCAGGGGCGGCGTGCGGGGCCTCTGAACTGCATTGATAAGTGCAGCTGTCAGATAAAACTCTGGCATCGCTCCGACAGCTCATTGATTCTGACCGTGCCCACGATCTGTCCAAGTTGGCGCTCTCAGCTTGGGAAGCGACGGTGCTTGCCAAGCTGAGCGGCTGACGAGTTGGTAGGAGGGGTTCCTGCAACGCGGGCCTGCTCGGACACCGTCGAGGCGGTAGTGCGGGCCCAACTTCGGGGAGAGGGCCGCGACAGGTGGCGGGTCTCCGGGTGCGCGGTGAATGCGTGTGAGCCAGTCCACATGGCGGGGGTGCATAGCCGGGTCGGAGCCAGTGTCTTTAGTGAGGGTGTAGGGGGCGGGGCGTGTCGAGGTGAGGGACGACGCTGATGGGGCAGTTGCGGGCCGATGGGTTCGACCGGTTCGTGGCGGCTCGGGGGTCGTCGTTGCTTCATCTGGCGCGGCTGCTCACCGGTGGAGACCGGCACCGGGCCGAGGATCTGCTGCAGGAAGCGCTGGTCAAGCTGTGGTTCGCCTGGCCGAAGGTGGCCGAGCAGGCGCCGGAGGCATACGTGCGCAGGATCCTGGCCCGTGCGGCGGCTCGCTCGGCACGGCGTCGCTGGTGGAGTGAGCACCCCGTGGACCGACTGCCCGACTCGCCCGAGGTGGGAGACGAGACCGCCGCCGTGGACGAGCGGACCCGGTTGGAGGCAGCGCTGGCGCTGCTGCCGGCGCGGCAGCGGGCTGCGGTGGTGCTGCGCTATTACCAGGACCTGTCCGAGCGGCACGTCGCGGAAGCGCTGGGGTGTCCGATCGGTACCGCCCGCTCGCTCACGGCACGCGGCGTTGCACGGCTGCGACAGCTTCTGGGCGAGGCCGTTGAGCCGGTGGAGTGAAGGAGGAGTCATGGATCACTTCGAGCAGGAGCTGGCGCGGATGATGCGTGACAGCCAGGAGGGCACGGCCTTTGAAGACCGGCACCGACACCGAATGGAAGCCGGCGTTCGCGCCCGTCGGCGGGCTCGGACGGCATGGATGACCACCGGATCCGTGCTGACCATCGCCGGACTCGGAGTCGGACT
Source organism: Streptomyces sp. NBC_01092 (assembly GCF_045039535.1). Lineage (NCBI taxonomy): Bacteria > Bacillati > Actinomycetota > Actinomycetes > Kitasatosporales > Streptomycetaceae > Streptomyces > Streptomyces sp. NBC_01092. The sequence continues at coordinate 8,901,561 of NZ_CP108659.1, forward strand.
GATGGTCCTGCCGAGCTCCTTCGCTCAGGACGGGCCCACTGGTCCTCAGCGCCGCACCGTCACTTCTGCCGAGCCGGTGCCGACGCAGCCGACGACCCGCCCCGTCTCCAGTGCCACGGAGGCGCCGATGCCGACCTGCACGCCAATCACCGGGCCGGTGCCGACCCCGGCCTGTGGCTCAACTACCCGGCCGGCGCCGATGCCGACCCGCCCCTCACCCACCGAGCCGATGCCCCTGCCGGCCCGCCCCTCACCTACCGAGCCGGTCCCGATGCCGACTCGCCCCTCACCTACCGAGCCGGTCCCGATGCCGACTCGCCCCTCACCTACCGAGCCGGTCCCGATGCCGACTCGCCCCTCACCCACCGAACCGGCGCCGATGCCGACCCGCACCGCAACCTCCAGGTAGCGCCTCGGCCAGGCTCAAGCAGTCTCGATGGGCGGGGCGGCCTGAGCCGGCCCGAGTACCACCGACCACCGGCAGCTGATTCCCGCTTGTCCCGCTCTCCACGAGTTGAAGGCTTCACCACGTGATCCGAGAGAACGCGACCGCGTCCGTCGCCGTGCCGCCGAAGGCGGCGGACTGCCGGCCGACCTCCTGGGAGCGGCGGCTGCGCCGCTTCGGGTACGTCGAGCGGCCGCGTACGTCCACCCGCGACCGCCTGGTGGTGCCGTTTCCCGAGCCCGGGTCGCGGCTGTGGCGCTCGCTCGGGCTGTCCCCGGTGGCGGCGGCCAGGCTGGCGCGCTGGTCGGGGTGGGCCGGCCCGCTGCTCGTGGCCCTGGTTGCCGGACTGCTGCGCCATTGGGAGCTGGGCAGCCCGCGGGCGGTCGTATTCGACGAGACGTATTACGCCAAGGACGCCTGGGCGCTGCTGCAGCACGGCTATGAGGGCGCCTGGCCGGCCGACCGTGCCGCCATCGACAAGCTGATCCTCGCGGACCCGAAGCGGATCCCCCTGGGCACCGACCCGTCGTTCGTGGTCCATCCGCCGATGGGCAAGTGGGTCATCGCGCTCGGCGAGTGCGCCTTCGGGCTCAATCCGATCGGCTGGCGCTTCATGGTCGCGTTGCTGGGCACGGCGTCGGTGCTGATGCTGTGCCGTATCGGGCGGCGGCTGTTCCGTTCCACGGCTCTGGGGTGCCTGGCCGGCGTGCTGATGGCGGTGGACGGGCTGCACTTCGTGATGAGCCGCACCGCGCTGCTGGATCTGATCGTCATGTTCTTCGTGCTGGCGGCGTTCGGCGCCCTGCTGATCGACCGGGACAGGGCGCGCGCCCGCCTGGCCGACGCGTTGCCCGAGAGTGGTCGCCCTGACGCGGATACGGGCGCGACGACACCGCTCGGATGGCGGCCGTGGCGGATCGCGGCCGGGGTACTGCTGGGCCTGGCCTGCGCGACCAAGTGGAACGGCATGTTCTGTCTGGCCGCGTTCGGGACCATGGCGGTGCTGTGGGACGTGGGCGGGCGGCGGGTGGCCGGGGCCTGGCACCCGTACCGCGCGATGCTGCGGCGTGACGCGGGTCCCGCGTTCCTCTCCCTGGTCCCGGTGGCGTTCGTGACCTATGTGGCCTCCTGGTCAGGCTGGTTCGCCACCGGCAACGGCTATTTCAGGCACTGGGCCGACGGCCGGGGCGGTACGTGGTCGTGGATCCCGGCGCCGCTCCGCAGCCTGTGGCACTACCAACACCAGGTCTACGACTTCCACGTCCACCTCACGCAGGATCATCCCTACCAGTCGACCCCGTGGAGCTGGCTGGTGCAGTCCCGCCCGGTGTTGTACTTCGCCGAGTCGTCCGAGTTCGGCCAGAGCGGCTGTACGGCGTCGGGCGGATGCACCCGCCAGATGTTGGCGTTGGGCACTCCGATGTTGTGGTGGACTGCGTGCTGCGCGCTGGTCTATCTGCTCTACCGCTGGGCGCTGCGCCGCGACTGGCGGGGCGGGGCGATCCTGTGCGGTGCCGCGGCCGGATACCTGCCGTGGTTCCAGTACCAGCAGCGCACGATCTTCAACTTCTACGCGGTGGTTTTCGTCCCGTTCCTGTGCCTGGCGGTGGCGATGCTGCTCGGCGCCCTCCTCGGGCCGCCGGGCGCGTCGGAGGGCCGACGCACGGTCGGGGCGGTCGGCGCGGGCACGCTGGTCCTGCTCATCCTGTGGAACTTCATCTACTTCTTTCCGATCTACACCGGGCAGGTCATCCCGGTGGAGGCATGGCGCGACCGGATGTGGATCCCTACCTGGATGCCGCCGTTGTGACTTCGGCTCTTCAGGCCGTCGGCCGACCTGCGGACACTGGCCGTTGGTTGTGCCATCAGGCCATCTGCTATGGCCCACGGACGGTGTGGCACGTTCAGCCGGCCGTTCTTCCTGTCGATCGAGTTCCGCCCGCCATCTCGTCGGACCGGGTTGGTACGCAACCGGCACTCTTTTCTCGGTAGGGAAGGCCGCTGGACCTCCCTGCCACTCCGGCTGACCGTCAGAAGTCCACGGGCGCGCAGGGTGTAGGCCAGCTCCTTCGGGTGGGACCGGGGTGCGGTGGCGGGATATGCCCGAGGTGACTCGACGAGTGGCTGTGGCACCTACTGCCGACAGAGGCTAGTTCAGTGCCTTGCGGACGGCGGTCAGAATGGCTTCGGTGTCGGCGCCCAGAGCGCGGGCGGCTGAGGTGAAGTCCCGTGCCAGCGTGGCGAGTTGGCCAGGGTGGGCATGCTTCCGTTCGGGCGGGGGCGCCGCGACCCGGGTGCCCGCGCCGCGTCGGGTGCGGATCAGTTCGGCGGCCTCCAGCTCGCGGTAGGCGCGGGCCACGGTGCCGGGTGCAAGGCCCAGGTCGGCGGCGAGCTGACGCACGGTCGGCAGGCGCTCGTCCTCGGCCAGTCGGCCGGTGACGATCAGCGCGGCGAGCTGGGCGCGGATCTGCTCGTACGGCGGTACCGGGCTGGTGGTGTCGACGCGCACGGCGAGTGCAGTCATCGTCGTGCGGTGCGGGGCACCACTACGGTGAACAGGGACCATGCCAGGGTGATCAGGGACAGCAGGCCCAGGGGGTAGATCGCCAAGGAGGTGATGGTGCCCATCATCATGCCTGCGCAGTTACTCTGCGTCAGGTAGGTCTGGATCATCAGAACGACGAGCGACAGCTGGGTCGAGACCAGCACTCCCCAGGCTGCGATGATCGCCCACGAGCGGTCGCGTCGCTGCTGGTCGTCGCCCGCACGGCGGGCGACACGGCGCAGGGCCCAGACGCAGGCGACCGTGCCGAAGGCGAGAGAACCGAGGATCTGGCTGCCGTGGAACATGCCGGGCCAGAGAATGACGGGGGGTTCGGTCCCGTCACAGCCGTCATGCGCCCCGATCGCCCGGTTCATGGCGTCCTGGGTGCCCAAGGCATCCCCCGCACCCACCAGCGCGACGAGGGATACCGCCTGGAGGAGAAGCAGGAGAGTGATACGGGGCGGCACGTGGTCTCGGACCCGCCGTGGGGTGAGACTGGCGGTGCGTACCGCGTCTCGAGGGTGGGGGGTGAGGGTGTCGCCGAGCAGGACGCCGCCCACCGCGCACAGGCCGAAAGCGGTCACGAAGCTCACCAAGGGCACGCCGGCGTCGAAGGCGCTGAGTGGGTAGTTGGTGATGTCTACGGTGGCCCATAGCGGTGCGGCCACGACGCCCACAGCCAGACCGGCCCAGCGGGCGTAGTGGTCGGCGCGGGCGCGGAGGCGGGATTCGGGCCGGTCGGTATCGAGCATATGAAGACCCCAGTAAGTGATGACGGCTGCGCGGCCTGCACCGGCGGTGGCGGACCCTGCCTGCCGCAAGCCCTGCTTGTATCGAGTGGTAAGTACAAGATGCCCCGCGGTGGAATCTTGTGTCAATGACTCGATACAAGTTGGTGAGGGCCATGCCCAGCACTTCACAGGCACGCCCCAGTCGGAGCGTGGGCAGGTTGGTATCGCCGCGGGTATGTCGCGGTTACAGGTGGGGCAGGCGCCGCTCCAGACCTTTAGGGCGGGCAGCCGGACGCGGACCTTCTGCAGTACCAGGACGAACTGCGGGCTGTCGGCGGCCTGGCCAGCGGTCACCACGATCGCCAGTGGACGGCACTTGCGGTCGGCGGCGAGGTGGACCTTGCAGGTCAGCCCGCCCCGGGACCTGCCGAGCAGGGCGTGCTTCAGGCGGGCCCGACGTCTGCGCCGGACGCGTCGTCGTTCCTCCCGTCCGGGATCGTTCTCGTCTCCCTGCCCGCTTTGTTCCTCGTGGCCGCCCCGTTTGACCCGGCCTGCTCCTGTTCCCGGCGCCCTTCTTCAGGGCTTCCATGACCTCCTGTCCGAGATCGTCCTGGCCAACCCCGACACCGCATGACGCGACCCGCCGTCGCTCGCGTCGCTGACGGCAGGGTTGTCGTGCGCGCCGGAAAGCCGCACAAGGAGCGCGGTCGGCGAGACCGGCCAGTCCGAGGACGCCGACGAGCAGGTTGGCCGGCGGCAGTACGCCGACGTCGTGCGTTAACTCCGTGACCGGGGTTCCGGGGCCGACGGCCACGGCGACCAGCAGCCCGGCCCGGTCCCGACCGCCTCGGCAGCGACCAGGCCCTCGCGTGCGAGCACCGCGAAAGTGGTCTGCGGTGGCGCCGACCACGACGGAAGAAGGGGTTATGGACGGGGTCTGCGGGCGTGGAGGACGAAGGCCGGGGGTGTGTTGCGCCATATGGTGCGGCCGGAGACGACTTCTTCGAAGCGGTCGGCCAGCAGGTCGCGGAACCGGCGGGCGGGGCTGAGAGGAACGGCGTGGAGGTAGGTGAACGCGGTGAAGGCACCCGCAGGGGCGAGCACCGTGGCTGTCGCGTCCAAGAGCCGATGTTGGGTGGCTGGGGAAAAGAGTGCCCAGGGAAGACCGCTGACCACCACGTCGGCCCTCTCGATGCCGCGCTCGTCCAGCAGATGGCGCAGGTGTACGGCGTCGCGCTGGATCACCTCCGCCGCCGGGTGGCGGTGGCGCAGGCGCTGGGCGAGGAGTGGATCGATCTCGACGGCCAGGTGGCGGCCGCGTCCGCCGAGCCGGCGTTGGATCTCGGCGGTGAACGGTCCGGTGCCGGCACCCAGTTCCACCACGACGGGCTCGCCCCGTTCGGGCACCGGGGCGCAGACCGCCTCGGCCAGGTGCCGCGAGCTGGGGGCGATGGCCCCCATGCGGGCTGGTGAGCGCACCCACTGCCGCAGGAACAGGGTGTAGTCGTTCGGCTCCTGCGAGGGCCTGTGGAGACGGCAGTGCCGGGCAGCACGGGGCGCGGGGCTGATGGTCATGTCGATGCCTTTGTCGGGGAGTGCGGGTGGGCGATCGTGTCGGCGTGAGCGGGCGAGGGCTGTGGGGTCCCGTTGGTGGCGCGGTGGCCGGGTTCTGCTGAGGGTGGAAGGACTGGAAGGGCGACGTCGGCCGTGGCGGACGCGGCACCTTCTACGGAACTGCGCCTCCTGGCTGGCTGCTGACCAGGGATGCCTGCTACCGGGAGGTGGCCGAACCGCTCGCCGTCGGCCACACCCGCCCGCGGAAGCGATCGACCTGATCTTCGAGGCGATGGCGGCTCACGCACGCACGCGAGCGCGGCTTTCGCGGATCACCGTTCATGGACGGGCCGCCGAGCACTGCGCGGCCCGGTGGCGTCCCACCGGGACTGAATTCCCACCCTCTTCAGGGAGCTGCTAACCCCGGCTCGCCCACTCCCGACTCTGCCCGAGCGGTGTTCGTTGCGACCGTGGCGGCCCGGATGGGCAAGTTGCCGTCGCGCAGGCGCCGCCCGCTGCGTCCGTTGTCCACTGCTATGAGTTCGGCGAGGACGGACAGGGCGCTCTCGGCGAGGGACGCGCCGCCGAGGTCGAGGCCCGCGGGGCCGGTGAGGCGGTCCAGTCCGGGGGCGTCGGCCAGGCGTTGCAGGCGCCCGGCGTGGGTGGTCCGGCTGCCGAGCGCGGCTATGTATGCGGCGGGGCCTGCCAGAGCGGCGCGGAGGGCGCGGTCGTCGATGCGCGGGTCATGGCTGAGTGTGACGACCGCATCGCGTGCGGCGAGCGGGTGGTGGGTGATCCACTCGTCGGGCCAGTCGCGGACGACTTCGGCGGTGTCGGGGAAGGCTCCGGAGGCGACATGGTCGGGTCGCGGGTCGAGGACGGTGACTTTGCGGTGCAATGGCTGGGCCAGGGTGGCCAGGACCGCGGCGAGGTCCGTCGCGCCCACCAGCACCAGCCGTGGCCGAGCCGCCAGCTGCTCGGTGAAAGCCGGTTCCTCGTCGGGCAGTTGGCCGACGGTGGGGGCTGTCGACCAGGGGTACGGCGGGTGCAACCCGACCCGCACGGCGAGCGGACGGTCCTCGGCCAGTGCCGCGGTGATGGCGGAGTGCACCGGCTCGGGCGGTGCGGGGGTGATGAGGACGCGCAGTTCACCGGCGCAGGCCGGTGCGTCCTCCCAGGGCATGAGGTGTTCACCGGGCGCCACGGCCGTCACGTGGGGTGCGGCGCCGGCCAGGACGGCGCGGGCCGCGTCCAGCACGATGCCCTCGACGCAGCCGCCCGACAGCGAGCCACGCCACGTACCGTCCCCGGAGACGGCCATGGTGGCCCCGAGCGGTCGTGATCCGGGGCCGTCGCGGCCGATCAGGCGGGCCAGTACGACGGGTCGGCCTGCCCGGTGGTGGGCGTCGACGAAGGGCCACACTTCGCGAAGCACGTGATCTCCTGTTCAGGTCCCGGACCGGGGCCGCGACGGCATCGGCCCGGGAGCCCTTTCCCGCGGACGGCTCAGCGTTGGTGGCATTGAGCCGAGAGGTGTAGCCATCCGGACCACGCCGGTTCGGATGGCCTGTGATCGGCCGGCCCGGCCGAAGCTCCGCGCCGCCGCGCGGGCCGGTCAGTACGGCCGGGGGCCGCCCGGTCCTGGGGTGCCGGACCCAACCCGGCCGCGACCTGCGAAGCCGCGAAGGCTGACCGCCCACACCACTTGGCGGGACGCCACCTCAGCGCTCGGGCCGTTCTTCCAGCACGCGGTCCGGACGGATGGGCAGGGTCCGCTGGCGTCGGCCGGTGGCGTGCCAGACGGCGTTCGCGATGGCGGCCGCGGTGCCGACGGCGCCGATCTCGCCGACACCCTTGATGCCGGAGGGGTCGTCGGGTTCGTAGTCGGGCACGAAGTCGGCTTCGATGTCAGGGACGTCGGCGTGTGCGGCGATGTGGTAGCCGGCGAAGTCCCCGTTGATGTGGCGGCCGGTGACCCGATCCCGTACGCCCTCTTCGTGCAGGGCCATGGACAGGCCCGTGACCATGCCGCCGACGAGCTGGCTGCGGGCCAGCAGCGGGTTGACGACGCGGCCCACGGCGAACATGCCCAGCAGGCGTCGTACGCGCACCTCGCCGGTGGCCGGGTCGACGGTCGCCTCGGCGAACACGGCGCTGTAGGAGTGCCGTTCCTTGGGCGGCAGTTGGCCGAGCGACTTGCTGGTCTCGGCCGAGACGGTCAGCGGCCGTGTCGGATCGTCGGACTGGGCGAGCAGCTTGTGCGCGGCCTCGGTGATGGCCCAGGACCAGGAGGTTGTTCCCCGGGAGCTGCCGGCGCTCCACGCGGGGCCGAGGTCGCTGTCCGCGATCAGCATGCGGATCCGCCCGGGATCGACCCGCAGGGCCTCGGCGGCCACCGCCGTCAGCGCGGTGCGCGCGCCCGTTCCGATGTCGGAGGCGCTTATGGCCACGGTGTACGTGCCGTCCGTCTCGGCGGTGATGGACGCCGAGGAGGGAAACGCGCCCGCCATGAACGACGTGGCCGCCAGCCCGCTGCCGACAAGGAGATGTCCCTCGCGGCGCGCCCTGGGGCGGTGGTCGCGTGCGGCCCAGCCGAACCTGCGTGCGCCCTCGCGCAAACAGGCGACGAGGTTGCGCCGGCTGAAGGGCAGGCCGGACACCGGGCCGACGGCGGGCTCGTTGCGCAGCCGGAGGTCGAGCGGATCCATGTCCAGCTGCTCCGCCACCTCGTCCATGGCGGATTCGAGCGCGAATGAACCAGGTACCGCACCTGGTCCGCGCACCGAGAACGGCGGCAGGATGTCGAGCGGGACCGCGGTGAGCCGGGTACGGATCGCAGGGGCCGAGTAGAGCGTCTTGGTGAGTTCGGTGCAGTGCTCGAGGAATACGGCGATCCGCGAGAGTTCGAAGGCCGGTGCGTGGTCGATCGCCCGCAGCCGGCCGTCCGCGTCGGCCCCGATCCGGATGCGTTGGTCGGTCGCCGGCCGCATCGAGATCGTCTGGAACACCTGGCTGCGGGTCAGGGTGACGCGGACGGGCCGCTCGAACAGCGTCGCGGCCATCACCGCCAGGATCAGGTGGGGCCCGCAATTCGTCTTGGAGCCGAAACCGCCGCCGACGTGCTCGGCCCGGATACGCACCTGCTTCGGGTCCAGGAAGAACAGCGTGGCCAGCGTCCGGGCGATCAGGAAGGGGCCCTGGTTGCAGTCGATCACCTGCAGGCGCCCGTCCTCCCACCACGCCGTCGCCGAGTGGGGTTCCATGGCGCTGCCGTGTTCCTCGGGCGTGCGGTACCGCTCGTCGACGACCACCGCGCTCGCGGCCAGTTCCGCGTCCACGTCGCCGACGTTCGCGTCCCCACCGAACGCCGGCAATGCCGGCTGGGACCCTGGGTGGTCGAGTGAGAAGTCCGTGTCGTGCGGTTCCTCGTCATACGACACCGAAAGCGCCAGAGCCGCCGCCCGGGCCTGCTCCGGCGTCTCGGCCACCACCAGCGCGATCGGCCGACCGGCGTGGGGGATCGTCTCGTCCTGCAGCAGTTGAAGGCCGCCGTCCGGACCGAACAACACCCCCGCCTGCGGGTTGAGCCGGGGCGCGGTGCGGTGGTCGATCACGCCCAGCACGCCGGGCATGGCCAGGGTGGCGGAGGTGTCGATGTCGCGGATGCGTCCGCGGGACACCGTGGAGGTGACGACCCAGCCGTGGGCCAGGTCGCTCATTGGCTGATCCGCCGCGTAGCGCACGCGGCCGGTGACCTTGGCAGTCCCCTCGATGCGGGGCCGCGCCATGCCGACGGCGCCCGGGGCGGGGGCCGTCGTGCCGGGCAGGTCGTCCGAGACGGGCCGTACTGCCGGTGCCGGGGATGTTCTGGTCGAGAACGCGTTCATGCGTGGATCTCCTTCAGGGCCTGTGACGGGACCGGTTCGTCACTCGGCCCGGTGGGCGAGCTCGGTCAGGACGGCCTCGATGAGGTTGCGGGCCAGCGTGACCTTGTAGGCGTTGTCGCGCAGCGGCCGCGCCGCCGACAGTTCCGCGTCGGCAGCGGCCCGGAAACGGTCGGCAGTGGCGGGGGCGTCCAGCAGGGCGGACTCGGCGACGTGGGCACGCCAGGGCCGTGAGGCGAGGCCGCCGAACGCGATGCGGGCGCCTTTGACGATGCCCTCCTGGACGTCCAGCGCGGCAGCGACGGACACGTTGGCGAAGGCGTAGGACGCGCGCTCGCGGACCTTGCGGTAGAGCGAACGCGGGGATGCCGCGGCGGCCGGCAGGGTGATCGCGGTGATCAGGGCGCCCGGCGGCAGCACCGTCTCCCGATGCGGAGTCTCGCCGACCGGCAGGTAGAACTCGTTCAGCGGGATCTCGTGGGTCCCGTCCAGGGTCTCGTAGTGCACGACCGCGTCGAACGCGGCCAGCGCCACGGTCATGTCCGAGGGATGGGTGGCCACACAGTGGTCGGACCAGCCGAGGATCGCATGGTTGTGGTGCTCTCCGGCGATCGCGGAACAGCCACTGCCCGGGCTGCGTTTGTTGCACGGCTGCGAGGGGTCTGCGAAGTAGCCGCACCGGGTGCGCTGCAGCAGGTTGCCGCCCACCGTGGCCATGTTGCGCAGCTGCCCCGACGCGCCCGCCAGTACGGCCTGGCTGAGTGCCGGATACCGGCGACGCACCTCGGGATGGGCCGCCGCGTCGCTGTTGGTGGTCGTCGCGCCGATGACGAGTCCGCCGTCGGGGGTCTCGCGGACACCGTCCAGCGGCAGGTGGCGCACGTCCACCAGCCGGGTGGGCGTCTCGATGCCGTCCTTCATCAGGTCGACGAGATTCGTTCCACCGCCGAGAAACTGGGCGCCGTCCTCCGCGGCGACCGCGGCGAGGGCGTCACGGACCTGCGTCGGCCGCTGATAGCTGAACTCCTTCATCCCGCCACCCCCTCGCGGGACGCCGTCTCCAGCACGGCGCGCACGATCGACGGGTACGCACCGCAGCGGCACAGGTTGCCGCTCAGGCGCTCGCGCACCTCCTCGGCGTCCAACTCCGGTGCAGGTCCGTCGGGTGAGACATCGGCGGTGACCGCGCTGGGCCAGCCCGCCGCGTGCTCGGTCAGCATTCCGACCGCGGAACAGAGCTGCCCGGGTGTGCAGTAGCCGCACTGGAAACCGTCGAACTGCATGAACGCCTGTTGCAGCGGGCGGAGTTCACCGTCGGGCGCGAGGCCCTCGACCGTCGTGACGTCCGAGCCGTCGGCGGCGACCGCCAGCGTCAGGCACGACACCACACGCCGGCCGTCCAGGAGCACCGTGCAGGCGCCGCACTGCCCGCGGTCGCAGCCCTTTTTCGGGCCTGTGTGGCCGGTGTCCTCACGGAGAGTGTCGAGCAGTGTGCTGCGATTGTCGACGTTCAAGCGGTGCGCCAGACCGTTGACGCGAATATGTATCTCGCTATGGGTTCCGTCCGTCATGCCGCTTGTCCTTCCGCAATGCACGAATCCTCGGAACAGCAGAGCCTCAGAGGCTCCAAACATTCAACCAGCCCGCTGGAGATTTGCTTTGCCCAAAAGTGGCGGAGGCTTGCACGATCCTCTTTGTGATCTCGCATGAGCCGTAAAGGTTTGTTTGCTGGACCGCTCCTCGCTCGTGATGCTTCAATCGGTCCATGCTGCTGGATGAAATCAGCACCCTGCTGGCCCGTCATGCCCGAGCGGACGGCACCTGCGCCATCGAGAGCGTGCTGATCGGCCGTGAGGAGTCGCACTCGCCGTCGGCCGGTCTGACCGGGACGGCCATGGTGTTGATCGCCCAGGGCGCCAAACGACTCGCACTTGGTGAACATACATACGAATACGGTGCGGGGCAGTACCTGGTCACATCCATCGCCCTGCCCGTGACCGGCCGCTTCACGGACGCCACACCGCAGCGGCCAGGGCTGGGCGTCTGCCTGATACTGCAGCCCTCGGACATCGCCGAGATGATGCTGCAGGCCGCTCCCGGCGCGTTTCCGCAGAACGACATCGCACCACCCGCCATCACCGTCAGTGACGCGTCCGACGAGCTCCTCGACGCCGCCGTGCGACTGCTGCGCCTGCTCGACCAACCACGCGACAGGGGCATGCTCGCCCCCCTCGTCAAAAGGGAGATCCTGTGGCGCCTGATCACCAGCGAGCAGGGCGCGACGGTTCGTCAGATCGGTCTCTCCGACAGCAACCTCTCCCATATCTCCAGAGCCGTGCAGTGGATTCGGGGAAACTACAGAGAGCCGTTCCGGGTGGACGACTTGGCGGAGCTGATCGGGATGAGCCCTTCCGCCTTCTATCGGAACTTCCAGGCCGCCACCCGAATGAGTCCCATCCAATTTCAGAAAAGGATCCGACTCCATGAGGCCCGGCTGCTTCTGGCGGCACATCCGAAAGACATCGCGCACATCGCAAACCTCGTGGGATACGACAGCCCGTCCCAGTTCAGCCGAGAGTACCGTCGCTTCTTCGGCGCGCCACCCAGTCAGGACGCGGTTCGCTTCACGGCGCGCTCAGCCGGCGGCAACGATTGACCGGCTGGAACACGAGGGCTGCGGGCGGAACACCTCTCGACCCCATCAGCAGACTCCGCGATCATCAACATGGACGCGGACCTCTCACCCGCCGGCCAGCTGCCTGACGACTGCCTCGGCAACTGCCCTGGCGCTGGACGGATTCTGACCGGTGATCAGAAGCCCGTCCTCAACGACATACGACGCGAACGGCTGGGCGGCCGTGCTGTAGTCGGTACCCAGCTTCTTCAGCTCTTCCTCGACGTTGTAGGGGACCGCCTCCGCCCGGTTCGCCAGCTCCTCTTCGGGCCACGAGAAACCGGTGACCCTCCTGCCCTTGACCAGAGGCTCCCCGTTGCTCAGGGTGACGTTGAGCAGGCCGGCCGCACCGTGGCAGACGGTCGCCACCACTCGGCCGGTCTCGTAGAACCGGGCGATCAGGCTTTCCAGGTCCGGGCTCTGAGGGAAGTCGAACATGACCCCGTGGCCGCCGGTGAGGTAGATGGCGTCGTAGTCGTCGACACTGGCGTCGGAGACCTTCATGGTGTCCGTCAGGAGGTTCATGAAGTCCCGGTCCAGGTAGCGCTTGCCGGTGCCCTGATCATCCAGCATCTGCCGCGTCAGGCTCTCCGGGTCGAGCGGGACCTTGCCACCCGATGGGCTCGCGATATCCATCGTGAACCCGTGCTCCTCGGCGAAGTCCCAGAAATGGGTCAGCTCCCCGAGCCAGAGTCCGGTCCTCAGGCCGACCTTCTGATACTCGTCGGCATTGGTGACAATGATGAGGATCTTGTTCTTGGCTGCCGGCATGGCATACCTCTATCTGTGGTTCGCCGCTTCATGGGGATTACGGCTTGATGGGGAGTACGGTCGGCGCCGATGAACAACGCTCAGCAGGGCCGGGGTCGCGCTGGGCTCCCGCTTTCCCACCGCCCACCACAGCAGGGCGACGTCAGAGGGTCAGGACGATCTTTCCGCGGGTGCGGCCCGACTGGCTGAGGCGCCACGCTTCCGCCGCCTCGGCCAGCGGCAGCGCGTGCTCAACAGGAACCGTGAGCTTGCCCGCGTCCGCCAGGTCGGCGAGGGCCGCCAGGTCGGCCGCGTCCGGGCGGACCCACACATAGTGTCCGCCCTTCGCCACTGCCTCGCCATCTGTGATCGACGCGACCCGGTCGCGCCTCTTGAGCAGCTGCTGCGACACATCGACCGCGCCGTCGCCGACGAAGTCGAGGGCCGCGTCCACGCCGTCGGGCGCCAGTTCCCGTACGCGGTCAGCGAGCCCGTCCCCGTAGGTGACCGGCTCCGCGCCGAGCTCGTGGAGGAAGCCGTGGTTGCGCTCGCTCGCGGTGCCGATCACGCGGGCGCCGAGCGCGACGGCGAGCTGCACGCCGAACGAGCCGACACCGCCCGCCGCGGCGTGAATCAGCACGGTCTCGCCCTTGCCGAGGCCCACCCGCTTGATGCTCTGGTAGGCGGTGAGCCCCGCGAGTGGCACACCCGCGGCCTGCTGCCAGCTGAGCGCGGCGGGCTTCTTGGCCAGGGTACGAACGGGGGCGGAGACCAGCTCGGCGTACGCCCCGTTCTGTGCCCAGTCCTTCCGCACGTAGCCGAAGACCTCGTCCCCAGCGGCGAACTCTCCGGCGTCGAAACCGACCCGTTCCACGACGCCCGCGACGTCCCAGCCGGAGATCAGTGGGAAGCGGACTTCCATGATGGGATCCAGGTGTCCGGCGGCGAGTTTCCAGTCGACCGGATTGACCCCGGCCGCCTTCACACGGACCAGGACCTCGCCGGGCGCCACCTTGGGATCGGGAAGGTCAATCAGCCGCAGGTCGTCGGAGGAGCCTACTGTTCGAGTGCTATTGCCTTCATGGTTCACCGTCAGCTTCCGGCCTGTCGGCCCATCCCGGCCGAGTCGGTGTGAGGTCTGGCGTGTAGGTCATGTGCTGCCACTTCACCGCTGGGTGGTCGAGAGGACGGTGTCCTGGCCGGCTGCCGACGCCTGCACGCCGTTACGAACGTCCTGGCCGGTGACGCAACATGGTCAGCCGTCGTCGTCGACCAGGCGAGCCCCGCACGCGCCGCAGCGGCTGTCGCTGTCCGCCACCGGCCGACGACATCCGGGGCAATGGAACGTCGGCGGTCCCGCAGGCGGCACAGTCGGCGGAGGGCTGGGCGGCCACGCCCACCGTGGCCGCACCATCTCGACGATTCGCATGCCTCTCATGATGCGCACAACTCGGCCCCATCACCACACGCCCGGTACGGGACCCACGCTCAGGGCGCCATAAGCAACGGCGTTCGATTCGCGTACGCATTGCACCACCCATCCGCGATGACGAGACGAAGGGCTCTGGCAGGTCAGAACGCCTGGTCCGTAGGACGGATGACGATCTCGTTGATGGCACGGCGCCGAGGACTGGTCGCGATGTAGGCGATGGCGTCGGCGATGTGCTCGGGATGGAGCTTCTCGATATCCGCGAGCGCGGCGGCGTCGCTGTCCTGGACGAGCTGCGCCGCAGCGTCCGCTTGGGTCACGTCCGCCGCGACGACCAGGGCTTCTCCACCCTGGTTCGCAATGGCTTTGGCCAGCTCCTCAACCCGCTCCCGTCGGCGGGCTACGAGGGCCACAGCGGCACCTTCCTCGGCAAGACGCAGGGCAGCAGCGCGGCCGATGCCACTGCTGGCCCCTGTGACGACCGCGACGGTCGACTCCAGCTTTGCGGACATTCGCGTGCTCCTTCGTTCCTCGATGCAGCTCATGCCATCACTGAGCCCGCTTACGTGGCTCCATCCAACCCCTGTGACCTGCAGAACTCGTAGAACGATGCTCGCTGTCTCTTGCACAATCCTCCACCGGCGCGGTCGGCAGTTGGTCCCGGAACGGGCCGTCCCCGGCCGCGTTCCCGTGAAACCAGTCGCGGTTGTACAAGGTAATGGGGCCGAACGTTTGGACCATGCCTGCGATCCGGGCCTTGGTGAAGGCGTGCCACAGCAAGTGATGGGCGTGACGCGGAGGAGTTGTCAGCAATCGCTCGCACAGAGTGAGACGGGATTCCTCGGACAGCCCGGCTGCTGACGTGACGTCTTGATGCGACACCTGTTCTTGGGCCCCGGGTGCAGGCAGGCCGGCCATCGCGGAACGGAAAGCTTTCAGATGGGTGTCCAGACCTTGTCGGTATCCGGGTCCCAGACGGTTGACCCCGAAGTCGAAGTCGGCCATGGCGGCTTGCCAGTAGAACCGGTGCCGCTTCTCGCCGGACGGGATGACGCGGACGGTCAGAGCGCCCCGCCTTGCGCGGGCCGAGTGCGATGCTTATGGCTGACCACAGACCGCGGCGTGGGTGAGCGGTTCGACGGCAAGAGACCGCACGGAAACTTCGGGAAGTTTTCGGGAAGAACACCCGCCGAGGGCCGGATGAAATCGTCTCCAGCCGGACACCCGCCGACTCCGCCCGAGGGCCCACCCGCACCCACGAAGCAGCTCCGCCGAGCCCGATAAATGGTCTGTGACCAGCAAAAACGCCCTCCCAAGGGGAGGGCGGAGACTGGGCGCCCCCGGCAGGACTCGAACCTGCGGCCAAGCGCTTAGAAGGCGCCTGGCCTGGGCGCGTCTGCTGCGCCTCTGACCTGCCCTGACGCGTAGTCCTGATCGGCTGTCAGGGACCTTTCCGGCATTTTCGGGAACAGTCCCACTGGCCCCGACTACTGCTGGGTGTGTGACGGTCCAGTGAGCGACCCTTCGAAGTGATCCAGAACCCACCCTTTGGGAGACCGCCGACAGTCTTTGGGCGGCCGCCGGGCCGGCTCAGCCGAGCCCTGCGGTCCCCCGGAAGCCTTTTGCACGATCAGTACGTGGAGCACGGACGCTGTGCCTGCGTACGTTGCCGTGCTCAGTCTCTTGGCAGGCAACTGCAATCCGGCATCAAAAGCGCGTAAAGATTGCCGGAGTACGGCAATGAAACGGCTCGCCGTCGCGTGTGAGGATTCTGTCAAGCCGGAGATCAGCGGCGGGCGAGAGGGGGACGGTGCGCATGGCCTGGTTTCTGGGACTGGGCATCACGGGGGTCGTGCTGCTCGCCCTGTCGCTGGTCTTCGACGGGGTGCTGGACGGCGCGTTCGACGGTGCGCTGGATGGCGCCCTGGACGGGTGGCTGTCGTTGCCGGTCGTCGCCGGGTTTGCGGCGATGACCGGTTTCGGCGGGACCATCGCCATGGGCGCCGCAGGTCTCGGACCTGGGCCTGCCACGGGTATCGGCGTGCTGTGCGGTCTGGGCACAGCCTGGCTGACGTACCGCTTCAGCCGCGTGTTGATGCGTGATCAGACGGCTCTCACTCCGACCGGGGACGACCTGGTGGGCACATCAGGCAACGTGGTCACGGCGATTCCGGTGGACGGGTACGGCGAGGTGCTGCTCAGGCTCGCCGGTCAGCGGGTGAGGTTCGCCGCTCGCAGTGCTGGGCCGGTGGCCCGGGGCGCCGAGGTGTGGGTGGAAGCGGCGTCGTCCGCCACGTCGGTCGTGGTCCGCCCGGTGGACCGCTGACCTCTCTTCTCTTCCTGTCTCTTCCTGTAGTTCTCTTTACTCGTACGTGATTCGGGGGCACTGCCATGAGTCCTGTTGTCGTCGCGGTCGTGGGAGTCGTCGTACTCCTCGTGCTGCTGGCACTCGTCGTGATCACCCGCTACAAGGTGGCGGGGCCGAGCGAGGCGTTCATCGTCACCGGGCGGCGCGGCAAGAAGGCCACCGATCCGGAGACCGGCCGGGTGTTCACCGACAACAGTGGGCAGAAGGTCGTGGTCGGCGGCGGTGTCTTCGTCGTGCCATTCGTGCAGCAGAAGTTCACCCTCGACCTGTCCTCCCGGCACATCCCGGTCGCGGTGCGCGGCGCGGTCACCCTGCGTGGGGTGAAGGCCAATCTGGACGGCGTCGCGATCGTCAAGGTCGGCGGCACCGAGGACTCGATACGGGCAGCGGCCCAGCGGTTCCTGATGCAGCAGGACGGGATCGTCGGCTTCACTCAGGAGGTGCTGTCCGGTGCGCTGCGGGCGATCGTCGGGCGGATGTCCGTGGAGGACGTCATCCGTGACCGGGCCGCCTTCGCGGGCCAGGTCGCGGAGGAGGCGGAGGCGAGCCTGTCCGGGCAGGGCCTGGTACTGGACGCCTTCCAGATCCAGGACATCACCACCGAGGGCTCCTACCTGGAGGACCTCGGGCGGCCGGAGGCGGCCCGCGCCAAGCAGGAGGCCGACATCGCCGAGGCCGTCGCCCGGCGGGCCGCCGAGCAGGCACGGCTGAAGGCGGAAGAGGAGATCGCTGTCGCCCAGCGGACCTTCTACCTCAAGCAGGCCGAGATCAAGGCCGAGACCGACGAGGCCGCGGCCCGCGCTGCAGCTGCCGGTCCGCTGGCCGAGGCCGCCCGGCAGCAGGACATCCTCGCCGAGCAGGAGAAGGCCGCCGAACGGCAAGCTGCCCTGACCGACCGTCAGCTCGACACCCAGGTCCGCAAGCCCGCCGACGCCCAGCGCTACGCCGCCGAGCAGGAGGCCGAGGCCAAGCGGGTGGCCCGGGTCAAGCAGGCCGAGGCGGAGAAGTCGGCGGGCATCGCGGCCGCGCAGGCCGAGGCCGAGCGAGCCCGGCTGACCGGTGAGGGCGAGAAGCAGCGCCGCAGCGCGCTGGCCGAGGCGCAGGCCGTCGAGGGCCTGAAGCAGGGTGAGGCCGAACGTTCCCGGCGCGCTGCGATCGCGGAGGCCGTACGGCTGGAAGGTGAGGCCGACGCCGCGGCGATTGGTGCGAAGGGCGCGGCCGAGGCCGAGGCGATGCGGAAGAAGGCGGACGCGTTCGGGCAGTACGGCGACGCGGCCATCCTGCAGATGCTCGTCGAGGTGTTGCCGCAGGTCGTGGCCAAGGCGTCCGAGCCGCTGAGCGCGGTGCAGAAGATGACGGTCATCTCCACCGACGGTGCCGGCCGGATCCCGCGCGCGGTCGCGGACAACGTCGCCCAGGGCATGGAGCTCCTCGGCTCCACCACGGGCGTCGACCTCGCCGAGTTGCTGAAGGGCGTCACGCAGCGTGCCTCGGCGACGGGGGAGCAGCCTGCGCAGCTCAACGGGAAGGTCGAGATCACCGGCTGATGTGCCGGTGAACGGCACGGGCCCGCCCACCGTGCGTCCGGTGCGCGGGCCCGTGCCGTTTCTCAGATCTCCTGTGCGGGCCAGTCCAGGAGCCGCGCCCCGATGACGGCGGTCTGGAGTGTGTAGCGGTGCATGGGGTCGGCCGGGTCGGCGCCGGTCAACTGGTGGATGCGCTCCAGCCGGTAGGTCAGGGCGCGCACGCTGAGCGCCAGCCGGCGGGCCGCCTCGGCCGCGGTGCAGCCCGACTCGAAGTACACCTGGAGCGTCCGCAGCAGCGGCTCGGCACCGCCGCGGGCGCTCTTCAACGGCCCCAGCGCGCTGAGCACCAGGTCGGCCATGGCCTGCCGGTCGCGGGTGAGGACCGGGTAGACCAGCAGGTCGGCGGCGCGCACCACGGGCTCGTCCAGGCCCAGGCGGTCGGCGAGTTCGAGGGTGCCGAGCGCCTCCTCGTAGGAGTGCACCACACCGCCGGCTCCGGGCTGGGGGCGACCGATGGCCACCCGGCTGCCGTTCGTGGCGGCGTGCGCCTGCTTGGCGAAGTAGGTGAGGACGTCGTCCTGGTCGCCGGGCGCGATGCAGACCAGCTGCCCGTTCTTGGTGGCGAGCAGGATGCGCCGCTCGCCGAAGCGCGCTATCAGCGCGGCCTCCACGCGGCGGGTGACCGGTGCGGTGTCGTCGTACGCCTGCGGCCCCTCGGCCACGGCGACGGCGTGCGCGCGGGACAGCACCAGGCCGAAACGTTCGGCCCGTTCGGCCAGCCGGCCCAGGTCGCTGCGGCCGTACAGCAGGTCGTCGATGAACTCCCGCCGCGCGGCCTCCTCTTCCCGTACGGCCAGGCGCTGGGCCCGTTCGTATCCCTCGGCGAAGGCGTCGACGGCCTGTTCCACCGCGGCCAGGACACTGTCGGTGGAGTCCGGGGCGCCGGGCCAGTCGGCCCGCGTGGCCGCGAGGTGTTCTCGTACGAGGCTGCGCAGGCTGTGTCCGTCCTCCGCGGCCTGCTCGCCCATAGCGCGGCGCGCGTCGAGTTCGTCTCGGGTCAGGCGACGGCCGGTGGTGGAGACCGCTGCCAGGATCTCGGCGTACCCGTCCAGATACCGCGTCGCCGTGTCCGGCTCGCTCACCCTGCCCCCCGCATGTTCCGTGTGCCGTTGACGCCTTCTTAACGGCCACCGGCATGCAGACCCTAATGAACTCTGCCGGGATGCGGCAATGCGCGGGTCGGCTCCGGCCGGGCATTATCGGTGGCGGGGAGCACCACGGATGGTTCCGGTGCCGGACACCGGCAGGCGCCCGGTACCGGAACCCGTGCGCACCCCGCACCGCCGGACACGACTCATGCGTCACGGTCGGCAAAGGGGGACCGGGACATGCGGCTAGGCCGCTTCTTCCGGATCAGCAAGCCCTCGGGAGGCAGGGCTATTGCCCGGCCGCCGGGGCGCGGGGGAAGACAGGTGTCCTTGCACCGCCGAATCGCCCGCCCGTTCGAGCAGGCGTTCACGCACGCAAAGCTCGACGCGCTCCTGGCCCGCATCGCCGGCCGCGAGCCGCACCTCCGACTCGCGGCCTGACGACCAGAATTTCCGGCCGCGTGTACTAGGATCCGCCGCTAGCATCACTCGATCGATAGGAGGCCCGATGATCGGCGTGCTCGTGACTTTCGCACAGACCGACAAGTTCGATCGTGCAACTATCGCAAAGATTGCCGGCGAACTCCGAAGGCCGTTCGAAGGCATGGCCGGCCTTCGCTTCAAGAGCTTCATGCTCGACGAAGACGGCGTTCAGGCAAGGAACTTCTACGTGTGGGATGACGAGGAGAAAGGCCGCGCCTTCTTCACGGAAGAGCTCGTCGACAAGGTGACGGGGATTTATGGCGTCCCGCCCAAAATCGAATATCTCGATATCGTGGGGTTCGTCGACAACTCTGGCACCTGATTCTTAAGGAGGCTGTCGCACAAACCTTTGCTGTCCAGGCCGTTTTGGACCATCGGGGCATGCCACAGAACATCCCCACATGCGATCGAGACCAAGCGCTGCTGCACCCCTGCAGCCAGCTCTATCCGCGCCCACTGCGCGTCAGTCAACGGCACACCAGGCCAACGATCCGATGATCGGAAAGAAACGGCCTAGTCGCCGTGGGTGTCGCCGAGCTCGACAGCTTCGACCGGGACGTGGACCTCGGTTCCTGGGGCCTGGGCGGAATACCCGTGGCCGTCGCCTTGCCACTGCTGACGGCCACTTCTTGGCTGCTCAGCGTGGGGGCGACGAGCGTACTGGCCGTCTACCTGCCCTCGGGGCCCGCGGTCGGACTGCTGCGCCTGGCCGTGCCGGTCGGGGCGCTGCTCGCCGCGTGGCTGGTGACCCGCATGGTCGTACGAGGGCGGCACCGCCGCTTCTCCCGTGAACTCAAGGGGTCGTGCCAAGCCGGGGAAGCACGCGGTGCCGACGGCATCACGCTCACCTAGTGCCGGCGGCGCCGAGCAGTTCGTGCAGCAGGTGCGATGCCGTGATCACACCCAGCAGCTGGGTACGCTCCTTCTCCCGCCCGCGCGGCCCGGCCTTGTCCCTCTGTGCCACCGCCACCACCGGACTGCGTACCCGCGCCATGAGAGCGGCCACCTCCAGCGCGGTGTCGTCGGGGTCGGCGATCGGCGGAGGCTCGGCCTTGCTGGACAGGCAGTCTCCGACGCGGCGGCCCGCCAGCGCCTCGCACAGCCGGTCGGCGTGCTTCTCGTCGACGACCGCGGCGAGGGTCGGGTCCTCGATCACGTAGGCGGGGACCAGCACCTTGACCATCTGGGAAGCGGGCAGGATCGCCTTCGGCTCACCGCGCTCGTCCAGTACGAGCAGGCCCGGCAGCCTGTGCTCGGCCATCAGCCGGGCCGCGTCCAGCGCGTCGCTGTCGACACTCACCGTCTCGTATTCGACCGCCAGGTCACGCGCGCGCACGGCGGGCTCCTCATCTGCAGGAAACGTCCCTGTGCCCAGCGTCGTACACATGCGGCGCCGGAGCCAGGACGTTGACGCGAAACATACGCGGCGCGTTTCCGCAGGTACCTCGTCAGGCGAGGGCGAAATAGCGCAGCCATACGTATCCGGCGGCGAGCGCGACGGTGATGACCGTGACGACGAGGCCGTACTTGGTGAACTGCCAGAAGGTGATGGGCTGCCGGTTGCGTTCGGCGATGCCGAGGACGACGACGTTGGCGCTCGCGCCGATCGCGGTGGCGTTGCCGCCGAGGTCCGCGCCGAGGGCCAGTGCCCACCACATGACGTGGTCGGGGTCGCCGCCCATGGTGTGCACCAGGTCGGCGGTGATCGGCGCCATGGTCGCGACATAGGGGATGTTGTCGACGACGCCGGACAGCACGGCCGAAGCGCTGAGCATCAGCATGGAGCCGCCGAGTTCGTTGTCACCGATGGCGTCCGCCAGCGACCTGGAGACCTCGCCGATGACCCCGGTCTCGATCAGGCCGCCGATCATGATGAACAGCCCGGCGAAGAAGGCGAGGGTCGGCCACTCGACCTCGCCCAGCACCTCGCCGGTCTCCACGGCCGAGATCGCGATGAGCAGGCCGGCGCCGAGCAGGGCGACGACGCTGGGCGCATAGTGCAGCACTGGGTGCAGCACGAACCCGGCGACCACCAGGACGAGCACGATCAGGCCCTGGACCAGCAGCCGGGGGTCCCGGATGGCTTCGCGCTCCTCCAGTGCCATGACCTCTTCGGCGCGTGTCTCGTCGTAGACGAAGGACTTGCGGAACAACACACGGCACAGCACGACAAGGACCAGGACCAGCAGGGCGCTCAGCGGGGCGAGATGGACGAGGAAGTCGTTGAAGGACAGGCCCGCGCGGCTGGCGATGATGATGTTCGGAGGGTCGCCGACCAGCGTCGCGGTGCCGCCGATGTTGGAGGCGAACACTTCGGCGATGAGGAACGGGGCCGCGGGGAGCGCGAGCCGCTCGCACACCAGCAGGGTGACCGGGGCGACCAGCAGGACCGTGGTGACGTTGTCCAGCAGCGCGGAAGCGACCGCGGTGATGACGACGAGCATCACCATCACCCGGAAGGGTCTGGCCCGTGCCCGCTTGACCGCCCAGATGGCCAGGTACTCGAACATGCCTGTCTTCTTGAGCACGCCGACGATCATCATCATGCCCAGGAGCAGGAAGATGACGTTCCAGTCGATCCCTGAGCGCTCGGAGAAGAAGGCCGACTCGTCGTCGGTGGCGCCGATCGCCAGCATCAGCGCGGCGCCGCCCAGGGCCGCTCCCACGCGGTGGATCTTCTCGCTGATGATCAGGCCGTACGTGGTCACGAAGACGGCGATCGCCGCCCAGCTCTGCCAGCCGTTCACGATGCTCCGACGAGTCGTTCCATCAGACGGGTGACCGTGACGGCGCCCGCGATCCAGTCCGTTTCGTCGCCTTCGCGTTCGACGACAGCGACCAGCGGGGTGTGCGTGCGGGCCATGTGGGCGGCGATGTGCATGACGCTCGCGTCCGGGCCGACTGTCGGCAGACGGAACCTGCGACCCGGGAGCCTCCCCCAAGCTCTCAACTCCGTTCGAGCAGGGGGGACCCCCATCGCGACAGGGAGCCGGGGCTGCCCTTCGCGGTCGACGACCAGCAGCGCGGGCAGCTTGTACTCCGCCGGCAGCCAGGCCGCTTCGGTGGCGTCGTCGTCGGTGGACAACGACGGGCAGGGCTCGGCGAGTTCACGCGCCGACATGGCCGGCCTCCTTGGTGGTGCGGGGTGTGGGGGTGCGCACGCCGGCGAGTTCGTCGACGTGGAAGAGGCGGGCGATCGGTACGTCGGTGGAGCTGTGCGCGATGATCGAGAAGACGATGCACACGGCGATGAGAGTGAACGCCGCCTCGCCCTGCGGTATCCCGGCCTGCAGAACGAGCAGCCCGTAGACCACCGAGGCGAAACCCTTCGGCCCGAACCAGGCCGCGACCAGCTTCTCCTGGCGGGTGAAACGGGTTCCGAGCAGCGACAGCAGCAGCGAGGTCGGGCGGATCAGCACGATCGCCAGGAGGGCCGCGACATATCCGCCGAAGGACAGGTCGCCGAACAGTTGCGGAGTCAGCAGCGCGCCGAACACCAGCAGGGCCGCGAACTTGGCCAGCTCCGCCAGCGCCTCCCCGAGCGGCTCGAAAGCCCGCTTGGCCTCCAGGGAGCGAGCGGTGAGCACGGCGCCCGCGGAGAACGCGGCGAGGTAGGGGTTGGCGTGGGTGAGGTGGCAGACCGCGTAGAGGATCACGCCGATCGCCAGCGGCAGCAGGGGCTGCAGCTTCGGCTCGGCGCCCAGCAGTCGGAACCGTACGAGTTCGATCACCACGAACGGCAGGACGATGCCGAAGACCAGGCCGAGGACCAGCTCCTGCGCGATCTTCCCGAAGTCGGCCTCAGCGTGCCCGGACGTCGGGCCGGCCGCGGCGATCAGGATGAGCACGACCGGCAGGGCGAGCCCGTCGTTGATGCCGCTCTCCACGTTCAGCAACTGCCGCAGCTTCGCCGGGACTTCCTTGCGCCCGACGATCGCCGAGGCGAACACTGGGTCGGTCGGCGCCAGCACGGCACCGACCAGCAGCGAGGTCGTCCAGTCCAGGCCCACCAGGTAGTGCGTGACCAGCGCCATGCCGAAGAAGGCGAGCGGCATGCCGAGGCCGAGCGCGCGGGCCGGGTTACGCCAGTTCTCCCGCAGCTTCGGGAAGGAGACGTGCATGCCGTCGGTGAACAGCACCGCGAACAGCGCCAGATCGGCCGTGACGGACACGATCTCGCTGTCCGGCGTGATGTGGATCAGCCCCAGGAAGCCGTCACTGACAAGTGCGCCGCCGACCAGGAAGAGAAACGACGTCGACAACACGGTCCGGGCCGCAAGACCCGACAGCAGCACCGCGATGAGCAGTGCCACCCCGAAGACCACGATGAGCACCATGACCCGGACCCCCGATCAGCGAAGACGCATCCGTCAAAGACCGCCGACCAGGCTTCCCGGCACACCGCGGGGAACCTTACACGTTCTTGACGCGACGTTGGCAGGTCCTTGGCGCGCAGCCCGGCGCGCCGGATGTTGCCGGATACCGGCAAGCCCGGGGACCCGGCTACGAGCCGTCAGCGTCCTCGGCCGACAGGGCACGGGAAAGGCCGATCTGGTGCATGACGGATCGGGCCCGTTCACCCGCATGCGTGATGACCAGCCGCGTGCCGTGTGTCCTCGCGGCGCTCAGGGCCATGAACAGTGCCGCGCAGCCGTCCGGGCTGAGGTGCTTCACGTCAGCCAGGTCGACCTCCAGGACCTCCGGTCCCGCGTCGACCAACCGGACGAGGCGCCGACCGGTCGCGTCGGCGTTGCCGGCGTCCAGGTCGCCGTGCAGCCGGACCACCTTGTGCGCGCGCATGCCCTCGGGCCCGGACTGTTTGCGGTGGCGCAATCGGAAGAGGCGCATCGGGGCTCCGGGGCAGCAGGCGGGTGATCGCCGACCAGGCTTCCCGGCACACCTGGCAGAAGGTTATCGGGCACGCCATCGGGGTGCCTGTTCTGTGCCTCCTTCGGTGAACCACGGAAATCGCCGGCCTCCGGTGACCAGAGGGTGCGTCGGAAGGGGACAAATCGGTACGCACGCGAGACGCTGACGTTCGCGCCTGTCAGCTTCGGCAAGGGAGACCGTCATGGCAACGTCGCCTTCCCCCTCCGCGAACGACTCGCACCGCTTCGACGACCTCACCGCCCTCTTCATCAACTGCACCCTCAAACCCTCACCGCAGCTCAGCCACACCCAGGGTCTGATCGACAAGAGCGCGGCGATCATGATGGAGCGTGGGGTCACCACATCCGAGATCCGGGCCGTCGACCACGACATCGCGCCCGGCGTAAATCCGGACATGACCGTGCACGGCTTCGCGGCCGACGAATGGCCCGCACTGTACGAGCAGGTGATGGCCGCCGACATCCTGGTGCTCGCCGGACCGATCTGGCTCGGCGACAACAGCTCCGTCACCAAGAAGGTCATCGAGCGGCTCTACGCCTGCTCCTCACTGCTCAACTCGCAGGGCCAGTACGCCTACTACGGCCGCGTCGGAGGCTGCCTGATCACCGGCAACGAGGACGGCGTGAAGCACTGCGCGATGAACGTCCTCTACAGCCTCCAGCACCTCGGCTACACGATCCCGCCTCAGGCGGACGCCGGATGGATCGGCGCGGCCGGCCCCGGACCGTCGTACCTCGACCCCGGATCGGGCGGCCCGGACAACGACTTCACCAACCGCAACACCAGCTTCATGACCTGGAACCTGATGCACGTCGCCGCCCTGCTGAAGCGCGCCGGCGGCGTCCCCGCGCACGGCAACCAGCGCTCGCAGTGGGACGCCGGCTGCCGCGCGGGCGCGGACAACCCCGAGCACCGCTGAGACCACTCGCCCCAGACGTAAGACTTCCGTTATCTCTCGCCTGCTCCATGAGGGCCGCCGGTTCCGTTGAATGAGGCACCGACAGGAGACACTCAGGATGCGAGGCGGGAATGGAACGGACGCGGAGGACGCTGCGCAGACGGCTGGTCGTGGGCGCGCTGGTAGTGGTCGTCGTCGCGGCGGGGTTCGGGCTGTACTGGTTCCAGCCGTGGAAACTGTGGCAGGACGAGACCGTGGACGAGGCGCTGCCCAGCGTCGTGGAGACCTCCGGGACCCCCGCGGCCCAGCCGTCCGCCACCGCTGTCTCGCCGGCCCCCGGGCCGCAGACGCTTGCGAGCGGCGAGCTGGTGAGTCACGAACACGCCACGTCGGGCACGGTGAAGCTGGTGCGTCTCGCCGACGGCACCCACGTCGTCCGGCTGGAGAACCTCGACACGAGCAATGGCCCGGACCTGCGGGTGTGGCTGACCGACGCGCCGGTGAAGGAGGGGCGGGCGGGCTGGCACGTCTTCGACGACGGGGAGTACGTCAGCCTCGGCAAGCTCAAGGGCAACAAGGGAAGCCAGAACTACACCCTGCCCGATGACACCGACCCCGCTCGCTACACCAGCGTCAGTGTCTGGTGCGACCGCTTCGACGTGTCTTTCGGCGCTGCCGAACTCGCCCACGCCTGACACCCGTTGCACAGCATGGCTACGTATGCCGAGGAGTGCCTGTTCGGAGATCGGGCGTGACCACGCCGAGCGCTTCGGACGAGAAGCGCTCGGCTATCCGGCTTCGTCGCGCAGTCGGACCGGGTCCAGGACGGAGATGCGGCCCCGGGCCAGTCGGAGCAGGCCGCGGTCGGCGAAGTCGTGCAGGACCTTGGTGCAGGTCTCGCGGGACGTTCCGGCCAGGGCGGCGATGGCCTCGGCGCGGGGCCGGAGTTCGGTGTCCTCGCCGGTGATGAAGCCGTGCAGCGCCTTGGTGGCGTACCAGTCGCAGATGCCCCAGTCGGTGATGTGCCCGGCGGTGAACGGCCGGCCAAGGGCCTCGACGTCGCCGAGGCCGAGCCGGGGGCCGAGATGTTCGGTGATCAGCAGGATGGCGGCGAGCTTGTCCTCGCTCATTTCCTGGGCGAACCACCGGTGGGCCAGCGAGAGCAGGTCCTGCGTCGTCCAGGAGACGAGCTCCTGCTCCCGCCACACGGTGCGCACCGCCGTCCGCACTCCGGCCATGGGCACGCCGCGGAAGCGGGCGGTGCCCTTCATGTACCGCTCCCAGTACTCCCGGGTGCGCTGCTCGGCCGCCGAGTCGAGCAGCGCGACAAGGCGGGTGGTGGGCTTGTCGGTCGTGCACATCGTGGTCACTTGAACACGGCTTGAGGAGTCCGGCAAGGGCTTCGGCGACCGCTTCGGAGGCCGTCAGCGACCAGCGCGCGCGTCAGATACGCGGATTGGGTGAGGCAACCCGGCCGGAGCCGCCCCGTTCCGTCGTGGCGGCGCCGCGAGGGAGCAGCCCGGTGCTTCGCTTGCCGGGCGGCCGATCGCACTCCGCGATCACGCTCGGCCAGGAGGACACCGTGGCGGCACAGGACGAATGGGATGAGGCAAAGGTCGACGCCTTCATGGAGAAGGCGCTCGGGGACATCAGCGGGACGATGATCATCGGTCTGTGTCACCTGGGCGACCGGCTGGGCCTGTTCAAGGACCTCGCGGCCAACGGCCCTGCCGGCAGCCGGGAGCTCGCGGACCGCCTGGACCTGAACGAGCGTTACGTACGCGAGTGGCTGCGGGGCCTGACCGCCGCGGGCTATCTGGAGGAACCGGAGCCCGGACGTTTCACCCTTCCCGCCGAGCACGCCCCCGCGCTGGCCGACGAGAACGGGCCTATGTTCCTCGGCGGCGTGTACCAGATGATGCCGGCCGCCTTCGCGCCGTACGAACGACTGGTCGAGGCGTTCCGGAGTGGGGGAGGCGTACGGCAGAGCGACTACCCGGACATCCTGTGGGACGGCATGAGCCGGTTCACCGGCAGCTGGTTCGAGAGCGTGATGGTCGACGACTGGCTGAGCACCTTTCCTCACGTCGTCGAGAGGCTGGAGCGGGGCATCGACGTCGCGGACGTGGGATGCGGTGCGGGCCGTGCCTTGATCGTGCTCGCCGAGAGGTTTCCCCGCTCCCGTTTCATCGGGTTCGACAACTTCCCGGGCCAGGTGGAACGGGCCCGGGCGAACGCGGAGAAGGCCGGTGTCGCCGACCGCGTGACCTTCGAGACGGTCGATGCCGCCCAGGGACTTCCCGGGCGCTACGACCTCGTCACCACCTTCGACGTCATCCACGACGCGGCGGAACCGAAGCGGCTGCTGGCCGCCGTCAGGGCCGCGGTCAAGGATGACGGCGATTACCTGATGCTGGAGATCAACTGCGAAGACCGCCCCGAGGACAACGTGGGCCCCGTTGCCTCGATGCTCTACGGGTTCAGCGTGTTCTACTGCATGACCACGTCCCTCGCGAGCGGCGGGGCAGCCCTGGGAACGTGCGGCCTGCCCGAGGCGGTCGTACGCAGTCTGTGTGCCGAGGCGGGCTTCAGCGCCGTGGCCCGGTCCACGACGGATGATCCCTTCAACGTCCTGTACGACATCAAGCCGTAGGCCGCACCGGCGCAGGCGGGCGCTCCTGAGCTGTTTGGGGCTTCTCGGCGACGAGAAGGGCGTAGCCAAGGGCACCGTCGGAAACGGCCGTGCGGGCCGCGTTCAGGACGGCCGGGGCCGCGGCCGTGTCCATGCCGGCGGCGGCGAGCCTGTCCGCGGCGGTCAGCCGGAGCAGGTTCAGCCGGGCCTCGATCTGGTCGATCAGGCGCAGCATCGCCTGGTCGTGGCGTTCGGTGCGGAGGGTCCGGAGTCCGGCGGCCGTGAGGATCTCGGCGTACTCGGCCAGGGAGCGGGCATCGGCGATGCATGCGATCCGCGCGGCGAGCGTGGACAGCTCCGCCGGGAGCCGACCTGGTTCGGCGGTGACGTCGGTGATGCCGACCCGGCCGCCGGGTTTGAGGACCCGGGCGAACTCGGCGGCGGCCTTCGCCTTGTCGGGGAAGGTACACAGGGCGCACTCACACACCACCGCGTCGAATGTGCCGTCCGGGTAAGGCAGTTGTTCGGCGTCACCGGTGGTGAAGGCGACCTGCTCGGTGAGACCGGTGGCAGCGGCGGCGCCTTTGGCAAGGGCGGTGTTGGCCGGGGAGTAGTCCACGCCGTCCACCCGTACGCCGTAGGCGTCGGCGAGGAGCAGGGCGGTGGTGCCGCGGCCGGAGGCGACGTCCAACACCCGGCTCTGCGGTGTCAGGCTGAGCGCGTCGGCGAGGCGGCGGGTGAGGGTGGTGCCGCCGGGGTGGTAGGAGTCGCCGAGGAGCAGGGCGACCACGTCGGAGGAGTACGCCGCCGCGCAGCACGCCTTGAGGTTGTCGTCGGCGGTCATCCTGAACTCCCTTCGGCACGCGCCGTCTTCGAGCCGTACGGCGTGTCGGTGAGGCGGTCGGCGAGGGGCAGGGCGTTGGGGGCGACGTCGGCGATGGAGACGCCGGACATCGCCGCGCGGACCTGCTCCCGGTAGCCGACGGAGTTGTAAGCGCAGAACGGGATGAGCCGGCCGTCCGGCGTGATCTCCTCGACGCAGCACTTCATCAGCTGCTTGACATTGAGGGTGTAGGGGTCCTGGAAGTCCTGTACGACGATCATGAATGCCTTGTCGTTCAAGTCTCTTACCGCGGATGGCAAATCGATGCCACAAGCGTCCGCGCAGTCGAGGGCCTCGGCGGTGGCACGCAGCTTCTCCTCGGTCGTGGCCGTACCCATGAACGCGGACGCCGACCAGAGCTTCTCCAGGGCTTCGCGGATACCGGTGTCGGGCAGGACCCGGTTGGTGACGTAGTCGAGGTAGTCCTCCACGTTCAGCAGGCGCGGGATGGGGACGACGGTACGGTTGCCCGGTTCCCCGTCCACGAGGAGGTAGGTGATGGCGCGGCAGGTGGGGAAGCAGCAGGGAACGGGGAAGAAGTCGCCCTTCTGGAACCAGCCCGGCAGCTGCTCGCCGATGAGCCGGATCACGTCGGGGTTAGTGAGTCGCTGGAGCGGGTCGAACTCCACATGCCGCCCGGAGTGCGTGACCGGCTGGAACGCCACCGAGCGCACGGCCGGGTGGTCGACGCCGTACTCGATGATGTCGCCCAACTCGTGCTCGTTCAGGTCACGTTCGACCGCGGCGACCAGGGTGACGGTCAGTCCGGCCTCGGCGCAGTTGTCCAGCGCGCGTTGCTTGAGCGTGCGCAGGTTCCGGCCGCGGATCGCCAGGTGGGTGCGTTGCTCGAAGCCGTCGAACTGCAGGTAGACGTTCACTGAGCGGCCGGGCGTCCGGTTGCGCCTGCCCAGTTCGGCGACGAAGTGGTGATCGGTGGCGAGGCGGATGCCGTTGGTGTTGAGGGTGACGTTCCTGATCGGGCGGTCCTGGGCCAGGTCGATGAAGTCCAGGATGTGCTTGTGGATGGTGGGCTCTCCGCCGGAGAACATCACCACCTCCGCCTCGCCCTCGGAGGCCACGAAGGTGTCCAGCATGCGTGTGCACTGGTCGTGCGTGATCGAGTAGCCGTCGGGCTGGTGGCCGGAGTCGGCGAAGCAGATCGGGCAGTCCAGGTTGCAGCCGGTGTTGACCTCGATGATGCCCAGGCAGGCATGCTGCTTGTGCTCAGGGCACAGCCCGCAGTCGCTCGGGCAGCCGTCCTTCACCTCGGTCTGGAAGGTGAGCGGGATGGTGCCGGGCTTGTTGAACCGGGCGGACGACAGGTACTCCTCGGCGTCCCCGTAGACCAGCGCCTCGAACTCACCGTGCTCGCGGCAGCGTTTGCGCAAGAAGACCTTCCCGTCGCGGATGTTGACCTGCGCGTCGATCGGGGTCTTGCACATCGGGCAGATCGATTTGGTGAACTCCACGAACACCTCGTCCCGGTCTACTTTGCGGCGGGGCGCCGGCGCCTGGGTCATCGAAGAACTCCTTTCCCATGGGGCGGTCGTATCCGTCAGTGGAGGGCACGTCCCGGACCGTCCTCTTCGCATTGGTGCGGAGGCGGGCCCGAGCCCCGCCCCCACGACCGCGGCAGCCCCGCCGAACCCGGGGCGTTCACGGGATGCGGACATCACGCCCCACCTCCACTCCGTGGCTGGTTCCCGCAAGGGGGGCGTGCGTGCGGCGCGCAGCAGCAGTCCGGCGTAGAGCAGGGTCAGGGCGTCCTGGAGGAGGACGAACCAGCTCAGCCGCTGGGCGAGGTAAGTCCCGAAGCAGCCGCAGTTGGCCACCGCCAGACCCCGGGCATACGCCTGCACGGCCAGCAGTGTCCACACCACCGACACGCCCGTGTACACCCACACCGGCGCCAGAGCCTTCGACCGTGGCCGGGCCAGGAACCAGATGCCACACACCAGCTCCCCGGCGATCAGCATCACAGCCGGCACAATCGCGGCGGCACGGTGCACCAGGCCGTACGCGCCGAGGATGGCCGGCATCTCGCCCAGGGAGGCGAGCTGACCGATCCCCATCGCCGCGTAGATCGCGCCCAGTGCGAGCCGTAGCACCATGCTCACGACGCTACGGCCACATTGAGGCCGGGAACTGTAAGCGCGCTCACCGAACCTGCCGGTTCAGGACAACTTCTGCCTACGGTGAGACGAGCACACCTCGGGCACGAGGAAGGACCGAAGCGCCGTGTCCGTACCCGTATACGAGCTCAGCGACAGCCGTGCGGCGACCGACGCCCTGCTGGAGACACTCCGCAACGGTCGGTGGAGACCGGGCGCCGTCGGGCGCTTCCTCCGCATGGCCGCTCACCGGTCACTGCGGCAGGCGACCCGGCATCCGTGTGCGTTCACGCAGGCCGGCGCCCTGCACGGGCTACTGTTCACGTCCGCCCGAGGCCCCGGAGCCCGGACGTGGGTAGCCACCAGTTGGACTCTCACCGTCCTGCATCTGGGCCTGCTGGAGACCCGCGACCGGCTCTCCGGGGCCGATGTGATCACCCTGTTGCGAGGCAATCTCCCCACTACCGCCCTCGGGCGGAGCCGCTGGTCGGGCCTGCTGGCGATCGCCCTCGACCTGGCCGACGGCCGCCTGGCCCGCCGCCAGGGCACCGTGTCCCCGTTCGGCGACTACGCCGACTCCCTGGCCGACGCTGCCTTCTGGACCTGGCTCGTACTGGGGCACGAACCCAGCCGCACGGTGCGGGGCGTGGCCCTCGCGACATGGATGGTGCCCGTGGTCGCGGTCACCGCCGTCGGTATCCGCCGCGGCAAGATGCCCGACAGGCCCCGGCCGGCACTGTTGCGTCCGGCCGCCGCGATGCAGGCCGTTGTCGCCGTGCGGCACGTCGCGCGTCGCTGACCGGACACTCGGCAACGCGCGCCCCCCGACGCTCACGGCCATGCTGGAGGCGACACAGCACCGGCCGAGACCGGAATCTGGGGTACGAGCGTGAGGCGGCAAGGCGGCAAGGCGATGACGATCGACGTGACGGTGCGGCGCGTGATTCCGCTGCCGCCCGAGTGGGTGGCCGGGTATGCCATGGACTGGCGTCACGACGCGGAGTGGACGCAGGGCATCCGTATGGCGGAGCTGACCCGGCAGGCGGACGACGGCGGGTTCGGGACGGGCGCCGAGGTCACTCGCACAGCTCGTTTCCTCGGCCGGCGCATCGACTACGTCCTGCGCGTGGCCGCGTACGAGCCCCCGCGGCTGCTGGACATGGTCTCCGTGGTTGCTCCCATGCCGATGCATGTCACGTACTCCTTCGAGCCGCACCCGCGCGGTACTCTCGCCGCCATCCGCGTCCGGGGAGGACCCGGTGGCCTCCTCCGCCTGGCCGCACCCCTGTTCTCCCGCCAGGTCCGCTCCTCCCTCACCAAGGA
Source organism: Streptomyces sp. NBC_01092 (assembly GCF_045039535.1). NCBI lineage: Bacteria > Bacillati > Actinomycetota > Actinomycetes > Kitasatosporales > Streptomycetaceae > Streptomyces > Streptomyces sp. NBC_01092. Next base: position 8,933,835 of record NZ_CP108659.1, read on the forward strand.
CCTGCGCGATCTCGAACGCAGGGTCAGCGAGCAGCATGGAGGTGCCTGATGGCGTACGACGAGGGACTGGCCGAGCGGATCCGCGAACGGCTCGGCGCGGATCCCGATATCACCGAGAAGCGCATGTTCGGCGGGATCGCCTTCCTGTACCAGGGCAACATGGCCGTCGGCGTGACCGGCGACGATCTCATGGTCCGCGTCGGCCCGGACGCCACCGACGCGGCGCTCGCCCGGCCGGGGGCGCGGATCTTCGACATGACGGGCCGCCCGATGCGTGGCTGGGTCGTGGTCGCGGGCTCCGCTGTCGCCGAGGACGACGCGCTTGGCGCGTGGATCGACGAGGGACACGCCTTCGCGGCAACCCTGCCGCCCAAGTAGGCGGCACTGCCCTGGTGGGTCAGCCGAGGGCGGCGAGGGCGGCGAGGATGTCGGCCGGTTCGGCGCGGGTGGTGTAGTCGGTGTTGACGAAGGCCCAGCGGATGGTGCCGGTGCGGTCGATGACGTAGGTGGCGGGCAGGGGGAGGGTGCGCGGGTGGCCGTCGTTGGTGCGCTGGAGGTCGAAGCCGAGCTTGTCGTAGACGGCGGCGAGGTCGTCGGGGAGGTCGAAGGCGAGGCGGTACTGCTTGGCGGTGTCGGAGCCGATGTCGCTGAGGACGTCGAAGGCGAGGTCGTGCTTCTCGGTCAGGGTCAGGGACTCGTCGGGGATCTGCGGGGATACGGCGATCAGGCGCGCGCCGCGTGCGGTGATGGTGTCGTGGTGCTGCTGGAGAGCGCGCAGGGCGAGGTTGCAGTACGGGCACCAGGCGCCGCGGTAGAAGGTCAGGACGACCGGGCCGGCGGCGAGGAGGTCGTCCAGGGACCGGGATTCGCCGGTAGCCGTGGGCAGAGTGAAGCGCGGGGCCCGGTCGCCGACGGCCAGGGCGCGGTCGGCCTGGCCGGAGTCGGCGAGTTCCTGTCCGGATCGCCGCATGATCTCCCGTACCTTGGCGGGGATCTGCTGCTGACGCGCTTCGTAGAAGGTGCGAAGTTCGGTGTTGAGGGTGGTCATGGTGCTCGTTCCTCCTGGTTGGCGACTGGAGCGGGACCGGCCGCGACGAAGCGTCCGAGCGGTACCCGCGAGCAAATCTTGAAACGACCGTTCCAAGATAAGGCTATGCGTGGTCCCACGCCAGCCGTGCGGAGTTGTCGATGCGTCAGAGGCTGGTGAACGGGCGATGGTCGGTCAGGGCGAGAGCCCGGATGAAGGCGCCGAGATGGACCACACGGCGGGCGACGAAGCGGCGGAGGCGGGGTGACTGCGACCCGTACGCGGCCGCCCAGAGGGCTGGTATGCGATTCATGGGGGCATGGTCGCGGCGCGTGGGCGCCCACCGGGCGGATCGTGGACGAAGCTGGACGCCTTCGCGCTGGTGGGCGACCTGCCCCCTCTGTGTCTGTCAGCACCTTTGCGGCGTGCTGAACGGGGAGTATCTTGGAACCTCTATTTCAAGATGGCGGGGTGAAACATGCCGGACATCAAGCACTTCGATCCGGATGCCACCTTGGAGACCGTGGTGCGACTGTTCTGGCGGCAGGGCGTGGCTTCGACCGGGATCCAGGACGTGGTGACCGCGACCGGACTCAACCGTTCCAGCCTGTACGCCACGTTCGGCGGTAAGCAGGAGCTCTACCTCGCCGCGCTGCGCCGCTACATGGAGCAGCGGTCCCAGCCGATGTTCCGGCGCCTGGCCGAGGACGAGCGGGGCCTGCCCGCAATCTCCGAGTTCTTCGGCGGCCTGATCAAGGCCCGCTGCTCGGGTGAGTACGCGAGCTGGGGCTGTATGGTCTCCAACGCGCACGCCGGGGCCGAGAACAGCGATCCCGAGGTACGCGCCGTCCTGGACCAGCACCACCAAGAGCTGCGCGAGGCAATGTACGCCGCCCTCGTCACCGCCGACCGCGACGGGCAGCTCGCCCCCGGCGCCGACCCCGGAGCCTCCGCGGATCTGCTGGCGCTGCTCGCCTATGGCGTCAACCTGCGCTCCCGTGCCGGTGCGGATGCCGCGACGCTGGGCAAGACGGTGACCGCCGCCCTGGACTCGATCGGCGTCCGGGCGGCGGCATAGACGTGCGCGGGGCTGGCTCTCAACTGGGGTTGGGGGAAGGTGAAGTGTCCGGACGGACGGCATGCGCCGCCTTCGCTTCCGCTTCTGCCGCATCCGCCGTGTAGTCCCCGGGGGACGTGACGTCGATGCCCTCGGGGGCCTTGGCTGCCTTCAGGACAAAGGTGAGGACGACCGTCACGACCACATTCAGGACGAATGCCGTGAGGCCGATGTAGCCGATCTCCCCGATGCCCGGGATCTCCTTCGCCGAGCCGCCGAGGTGCTTCTGCGTCGGGGAGGCGACGCCGTACGCGGCGACCGTGCCGTAGATCATGCCGACCGCCCAGCCGGCCAGCAGGGCCCAGCGGTGGGACCAGCGGGTGAACAGGCCGCCGACCAGGGCCGGGAAGGTCTGCAGGATCCAGATGCCGCCCAGCAGCTGGAAGTTGATCGCGACCGTCTTGTCCATCGTCAGGACGAAGACCAGTGCACCGACCTTCACCAGCGGGGAGACCAGCTTGGAGACCTGGGTCTCCTGCGCGGGCGTCGCGTCCGGCTTGATGAAGTCCTACACCCCGATGTGCCGGACGGTGTACTGAAATTGAGCGAGGCGGGGTATCGCCTGACGGCGATGACCAACGGCAGCGTCGCAATGACCGAGCGGCTACTGGACAAGGCCGGAGTGCTGGACCGCTTCGAGTCCCTGTCGGACGTACATGGCCCGCGCTGCTGGAAACCAACGCCGGCCGCCTACCACTACGCCGTCGAGCGGGTCGGCGTACGGCCAGACCAGGCACTGATGGTCGCCGTGCATCCCTGGGACATCGACGGAGCCCAGCGAGCGGGACTGGAGGGTGCGTGGCTGCGGCGCGGAGTGTCGTTGTATCCGCAGACGGTGACCCCACCCAGGTACAGCACGCAGGACCTGCGGGAACTTGCGGACATGCTGACGGCCGAACGACCGTGATGTCGTCCGTCGCGGCGCGCTGGGCGGGGTCCGTCAGTGGGTCAACGGCTTGCTCTGCCTGGCAAGTGCCTCATCTTGACCAATGGCAACGGCGGATGGGCTTCCGCACGGACGTGCGCAGGGTCATCTCCACGCTGCCCGACCTCATGTCGATCTACCCCACGCACAGCAGGCAGCGCCGGCGTACTGAGAACATGGCGGGCCTAGCAGCAGGAGGCGAGGGGCATGCGCACCTGGCAGGAGGAGCTCGATACCCTATGGGCCTCTTTACGCCGCCACGCAGGCCATGAGCAGGCGTCGGCGTAGCGGCGTGCGCGTATGTGGCAGCGGATCGGATCGGCCAGTGCGCGGCCGAATCGGGCCAGCACCTCAAGGGAACAGTGGACTGTTTGCGGCCGGCGCCGACACCAGCTCCGCACTGTAAGCGAGGTCACCGAAGGGGCCGAAAGTGCCGCGCTAACGTCGCAGACATGAACTCTCCCGACCTGTTCGGAGGTGGAGGCTCATGATGCGCGCTGTGTGGCGCGGCGCGGTACTCGCTCAGGCGGAGCGCACCGTCGTAGTGGAAGGCAACCACTACTTCCCACCCGAGTCGCTCGACCGCGCGTACTTCACGGAGAGCCGGACGCGGTCGCTGTGCTTCTGGAAAGGGCTCGCCCGCTACTACACGATCACCGTCGACGGCCAGGTCAACCGGAACGCAGCCTGGTACTACCCGCATCCCAGCCCGCTCGCCAGGCGGATCACCAACCACGTCGCCTTCTGGAACGGGGTCTCGGTCGAAGAAGTCGTGCCGGAGGAACACTCGTGACCGGCGCCGCCCGTCTGGTGCGGATCGCGGCATGGACGTCGGGTGTGGGCGGCGGACTGGCCGCCGCCTACCTGGGGCTGGTGACCGGGGCGCTGCCCGTCGACGTGGGTGTGGGGCGGCGCGTACGCCCGCTGGGGCCGCAGACCGTGGATATCGCGGCACCTCGGGAGGTGGTCTTCGACGTGGTGGCCCAGCCGTATCTGGGCCGCACTCCGCGGGCGATGCGGGAAAAGCTGAACGTGTTGGAACGCGGCAGCGACTTGGTGCTGGCCGAGCATTTCACCCCCGTCGCGGGCGGGCGGCTGACGGCGGTCACCGTGGAGACCGTGCGTTTCACCCGGCCCGAGCGCGTCGACTTCCGGCTGGTCCGTGGCCCGGTGCCGCAGGTGACCGAGTCCTTCGTGCTCAGCGAGCACGGGTCTGGGACGCGCCTGGTGTACGAGGGAGAGCTGGGCACCGATCTGTGGCGGGCCGGAGCCTGGTGGGGTCGCATGGTGGCCGCCCGGTGGCAGGTGACCGTCGCCGGATCGCTCGCGGCCGTCCAGGAGGAGGCGGAGCGTAGGGCCTGGCCCTGACCAGTAGGCCCGTCAGGGATTCGGCGCTGCCTGGCCGCCGAGCGCGGCCAGGGCGGCAGTCACCGTCCTGCCCAGGTCATGTGCATCCGCTCCGGCGCGGGAGCGGAGGTTGACGCCGTACGCGAGCAGTGCCAATAGGTCGGCGGCAGCGCCGAGGGCGCAGCCAGGCGAGAGCTGCCCCTGAGTATCGGCGGTGTCGAGTGCCGCGTACATCGCGTCCCGCAGCTCCTGGTGATGCCGGTCCAGGAGGGCGCGCACCTCGGAGTCACTGTTCTCGGCCCCCGCATGCGCGTTGGAGATCATGCAGCCCCAGCGGGCGTACTCGCCGGAGCAACGCGCCTCGATCAGGCCGGCGAAGAACTCGGCGATGGCCGCCAGTCCGCGCCCGTCCTCCGCGAGGCGCCGGAACACCGGCACGGAGCGGTGCTCCAGGTAGCGGCGCAGCGCGGCGAGGTAGAGCTCCTGCTTGCCGCCGAACGTGGCGTACAGGCTGGAGCGGTTGAGCCCGGTCGCGGTCACGACGTCCTGGATCCCGGTCGAGGCCATGCCCTGCCGCCAGAACAGGCGGACCACCGCCTCCAGAGCCGCGTCCGGGTCGAAGTGCTTGATGTCCGGCATTCCTCACCCGCCGACTTGAAACGAGGGTTCCAGGATACTTCGGGCCGCACATCTCGGAACGGTCGTTCCGAGTTAAGCGACCCTGACCCCCGGAGGTCCATCCCCATGACCCTCAACGCCGAGCTGCGCACCTTCTACGAAGCGCGTCAGCAGCAGATCCCCGCCAAGGTACGGGAGATCATGCGGCGATCCGGACAGGAACTCGCCGACTCCGGCCAGGCCGACCGCGCCCTGGCCGTCGGCGACCGGGCCCCGCGCTTCACTCTGCCCACGGCTACCGGCGAATCCCGGTCCCTGGACGACCTCCTCGCCGCCGGCCCGGTCGTCCTGACCTTCTACCGCGGCGCCTGGTGCCCGTACTGCAACCTCGCCCTGCGCGCTCTCCAGCAGCACCACGACACCATCACCGCACGCGGCGCGCGCCTGATCGCCGTATCCCCGCAGATCCCCGACGAGTCCCTGACCCTGACCGAGAAGCACGACCTCGCCTTCGACGTCCTCAGCGACATCGGCTCCGACACCGCCAAGCAGTACCGCCTCGCCTTCGACCTCCCCGACGACCTCGCCGCCGTCTACGACAAGCTCGGCTTCGACCTCCAGCGCACCAACGACGGCCACCCGCGCACCCTCCCCCTGCCCGCCACCTACGTCATCGACCGCACCGGCACCATCCGCTGGGCCTTCGTCAACACCGACTACACCACCCGCGCCGAACCGGCCGACATCCTCGCCGCCCTCGCCGCGCTGGCCTGAAGCAGGCAGCCCGAACAGAGCTGGTGCCGTCAGGGCCTGTCAGGCATGGGCGAGTTCGGCCGCACCGAAGGAGACGTCGAACCGGTCGCACCAGATGCTGATGCTGCTGAACCGGGCCGGGTCGACGTCTTCGGGCAGGGCGTAGTTCTGGCTGCCCTTGTTGCCCTTGTTGCCCTTGAGCTTGCCGAGGCTGACGTACTTCCCGTCGTCGAAGACGTGCCAGCCGGTCTTCCCTTCCTTCACCGGTGCGTCGGTGAGCCACACGCGCAGGTCGGGGCCGTTGCTGGTGTCGAGGTTCTCCAACCGGACGACGTGGGAGCCGTCGGCCGGCCGTACGAGTTTCACGGTGCCCGATGTCGTGTGCTCGTGGCTGATCAGCTCACCGCTCGCCAGCGTCTGTGGTCCGGCGGCGGTTGGCCGCGGAGGGCAACGCCGTCGTGTACGCGCTCACCCCATGGGGCGCTGGGCTGCGGGAGCCGATTGAGGGCCTCATCCGCTGGTCCACGCCGCTCATGGTGCGCGGGCCAGGCGGCGACCGCTTCCACGCCGAATGGCTTGTCGTCGCCCTCCGAGCCCTGCTCGTCGGAAGGGCGACCGCACACCGGTCATCGACGGTGGGGATCGCGGTCGACGACCAGTTGCTCCAGGTGCGGGCGACGCGCTCGGGCATCGAAGTGAGCCTGCATGATGGTCGCGATCTCGATGCCGTCCTGCGCGCTGACGCCTCGATCGTCGTCGGGCTGGCAGCGGGTGGGCTCACCCTCAACGACACCCTTGGGCTCGTCGACATCGAAGGCGATGAAGCTGCCGTACGAGCCGTCTTCGACCCGAAGCGCGCCCAAGTCGGCGACTCCATAAGCCAATGAGGCCGTTCCATCTTGAAGTTGCTGGTCACGGGGCTGGTGTGGGGCGGGAGTGAACGGCTCGTGCTGGTGGATGGGGTGATCCCGTGTGGTGATCGTCTGCCATGCCGGTTCAGCGGCTGATCGCAGTCCTCGTCAGGACGAGCAGGGCCCGAAGCAGTGCGGTCGCGTGTTTCGCGTTCAGGCGGAGCTTCGTGAGGATGCGCCTAGTTCTTGAGGTCGGCGAAGCCGTGCTCGCTGGCGGCGCGTTCGCGGGCAACGAGCTTGTTCGCTTCCTTCTGCGCCTTGGTGAGCCGACGGCCACGGGCCGCACGGCAGCCGGTAATGACCACGGGGTGGTCAGGGTCGTCGTCCAGGCCGAGGAAGCCGAGGTCGCAGATCGCGGCGAGGTTGGCGGTGCGCAGGTGGGAGGTGATGTGGTCGTGCCGGGCTGCGGTGACGTCGTGGGTGCGGCCGCTGCGGGCGGCCGAGACCCATATGAGGTTGCCGCGCTCGTCGGTCAGGGCGAGTACGTGCAGGCCGTGCATCTTGCGTTTGCCCGAGTAGTTGGGGCGGTCGGCATCGCCGGTGCGGCGCCGGGTGGGGATGAGGGTGCCATCGATCAGTACGACCACGCCACCGATCCGGGTGATCCTCTTCAGTGCCCGCTGGAGGCGCTCGGCACGGGCGGCGAGAAGATGGATCACCTCCAGAAGCCAGCGGCGCACGGTCGAGGCGGAGACCTCGTAGGCGGCGGCCATGTCCGCGAGCCGCTGGTCGTGGCGCAGGACAGCGAGGACGATCAGGGCCGATCTGGCCCGGCGGAAGCTCGCGCCATCTGGAGCGGATCTTCTTCGGATGGCCGCGGATGAGGCCGGCGACCAGGTCCAACGTGGCACTCGACAGCGGCAGACGGCACTGGTAGACAAGCTGGTCCAGGCTCTCGGCGGACTGGATGTTCTTCGGCATGGACACCCTGACTCCCGCCGGGGCTGTCTGTAACGGCAGGTCCGGTCAGTTGTCGTTGCTGTCACCACTCGCGAGGCAGTACCGGCCCGCGGGGGTGCGGTGCAGCCAGCCGCGCTCGGCGAGCCGCTTCAGCTTCGCGCGCACCGCTTCGACCTGGCCGGGCAGGGTCCCCAGGCTCAGCTTTACGCTCACCTGACCGGCCTTGACCGGTTTTACCGCCTCTGTCACCACACGGATGATCTCCTGGTAGTCCTCGGGCAGCACCTCCGCTTCCATACGTTCTCGCGGTGCGGCACCAGGAGCATCCCGCCCGCACCGGGTGCGGTGGTGACGCGCTCGAAATCCACGTCCATCCCCGCATCGTCGGCCTAGCCGGCACCCTCGGCGTCGAGGAACTGACCGATCACGAGTTCGGCGGCCTTCAGCCGGGCCACCTCCGTCTCGATCTCCATCTGTTCCTTGCGCAGCGCCCCGGCAGGCTCCCCGAGCACCCTGCGCCGCGGCATGACCCACGTCAGCACCTCGGCCATCCGCCACATCCCTCCGTCCGCGAACTCCCCGTCCCCGGCGGACAGTACGAGCACGGGCCGACCGCGATACGCGAATCCGGCAAAACGGCAAAACGGCAAAACGGCAGACGATCACCTGCTGACGATCATCAACACGACCAGCACGAGCCCCCGAAGCCACCTGACACCAGCCCCGTGACCAGCGACTTTCAAGAGAGAATGGCCTCAGTCTTCGTAGCCCTTCAGGAGGAAGAGCCAGACCTCGCTGACGGTGGGGAAGCAGGCGATGGCGTGTCGGAGGCGTTTGAGGGGGACTTCGCCCGCGACAGCGATGGTTGCGGAGTGCAGCAGTTCACTGACGCCGGGGCCGACGAAGGTCACTCCGAGGAGGATCTCGCGGTCGAGGTCGACGACCATGCGGGCCTGGCCCTGGTAGCCGTCGGCGTACAGGTTGGCGCCCTGGGCCTGGGTGAAGTCGACGTCGACCACCTTGATCCGGTGGCCGGCCCGGGTTGCCTGTTCGGCGGACAGGCCCACTGCTCCGGCCTCGGGGTCGGAGAAGAAGACCTGGGGTACGGCGTGCTGGTCGGCGGTGGTGGCGTGGTCGCCCCAGGGCCCGTTGTCCAGCGGCTGCCCCTTGGCGCGGGCACCGATGGCGTCGCCGGCGGTCCGCGCCTGGTACTTGCCCTGGTGGGTGAGCAGCGCGTGGTGGTTGACGTCGCCGAGGGCGTAGAGCCAAGCGCCCCCCACCTCGCGGACCAGGCAGGTCTCGTCGACGTCCAGCCACGACCCGGGGGTCAGGCCCACGGTGTCCAGGCCGATGTCGTCGGTGCGCGGCGCGCGCCCGGTGGCGAACATGACCTCGTCGGCCTCCAGGCGGGTCCCGTCGTCCAGGCTCAGTGTGACCGGTCCAGCCGGGTCGGGGCGGCTGAGCCCGGTCACCGAGACGCCGATGCGTACGTCCGCGCCTGCCTCGGTGAGCCCTCGGGCGACCATGTCGCCGACAAACGGCTCCATCCGGGGCAGCAGCGGGCGGCGGGCCAGCAGGGTGACCTGGGCGCCGAGACGCTGCCAGAGAGTGGCCATCTCCACGCCCACTCCGCCGCCGCCGACGATGGCCAGCCGGCCGGGCACGGCGTGCGAATCGGTGCCCTGCCGGTTGGTCCAGGGGCGGGCTTCGTCGATGCCAGGTATGTCGGGCAGTACGGGCCGGCTGCCGGTGGCGACGGCGACCGCGTGCCGCGCGGTCAGGGCGCGGCGCGCACCGTCGGAGGAGGTGACGGTCACCTTGCGCGGTCCGTCGATCCGGCCCTGTCCGCGGAACAGGTCGGCGCCGATGGACTTGACCCAGTTGGCCTGCCCGGAGTCGTCCCAGTCAGTGACGTAATGATCGCGCCGGGCGAAGACCCGCGCCGTGTCGAGGGGCCCGGTGACCGCCTGGCGGGCACCGTCCACCCGGCGGGCGTCCGCGACCGCGATCACTGGCCGCAGCAGAGCTTTGCTTGGTACGCAGGCCCAGTACGAGCACTCTCCGCCCACCAGCTCCCGCTCGACCACGGCGACAGTCAGGCCGGCCGCGCGGGCGTGGTCGGCGGCGTTCTGGCCGACCGGACCCGCGCCGAGCACGATCACGTCGTAGGTACCGCTTGTGGCTTTTTCCGATGAGGTGTTCATGATTCCATCGTTCCTCTGTACGCGGCGATCCGCTCGGCTCATGCCCGGCGGGGCGTGACCTCGGGGAAGTCCAGTTCGGTGCCCGCCAGCTCGTTGAAGTAGTTCGTCAGGACGTTCAGCGCCACGTTGGCGACGACCTCGGCGATCTCCGCATCCGTGACGCCTGTGTCGTGGGCGGCCCGCACCGCCGCGTCGCCGCGCTGTCCGCGGTCCTGGAGGACGGCCAGGGCGAGGGTGAGGACGGCCTGGACGTGCGGGTCCACGGACTTCGCGTCGCGGGCCGACAAGCAGTAGGTGCAGTTGTTGAACTCCGCCGTGAGGATGGCGATCCGCTCACGCACCGGGAAGGGCAAAACACCGGAGCTGAGGGCACCGTTCATGGCGAGGTAGCCCTTCACGGCGGCGGGGCTGTTCACCAGCACCTTGAAGAGGTTCGGGACGGAGCCCAGTGCCTGCTCCGTTGCTTCGAGCTGAGCGGCGGCCTTGCCGATGGCGGTGGAGGGGTCGATTTGGGGGGAGATTGGGCATGGAAGTGATCCTTAAGGTCGATCGAAGCGGCCCTGTGTTGGGCGGTTGGCGGCTGAGGGGAATCCGGTCAGAAACCGGGGAAGAGGGCGCGTAGGTCGTCCAGGGTGATCGAACCTGTGGCCGTCACGGGGTCCTGGGGCCGGTTGCGGCCGTAGACGAGCCGCAGCACCGACTCCGCGGGGCCGGTCAGGAAGCCGGTGGCACCGGTGGGACGGGCGGGGTAGAGGTGGAGTTCGGCGTCGATGTCCAGGAGCAGCGTCTGCTGGGGGTCGGTGACCTCGACCTGGACGCACTGCGGCGCGAGGCTGGTGAGGGCGCCGGTGTCGCGGAAGCGGGCGGCAACCAGGTCGATCCGCCCCCAGAGCAGCCTCACGTCGGGAGCCGCGATGACAGCCTGGGCGTCCAGGGTCACGGCCACGTCCCAGGCGTGCACGACCTGTTCCGACAGCCGGTATCCGGCGTAGGCGGAAAGATCGAGCGGTCCGGTGAAGTACGGCACGCGGACGGACGTGTGCTCCGCGGCATCGACCGAGTCCAGGAGCGCCAGATGCCGCTCGTCGGCCTCCCGCCACGCGGCACGCTGTTCGACGGGGGACAGCGCGTCCCACCGCTCCCACACCGGCGCCAGCTCCTCGCGGACCGGGCCCCGCAGGTCGCCCTTGAGGCCCCTCTCCACGAGCGTGGTGCAGATCTCCGCGCCGCTGCCCAGGTGGGACAGCACCTGTCCGATGGTCCACTCCTTGGCGAACGACGCCCCGGCGAGCCGGTCGGCGGGCAGGTCGTCGACGACCTGCCTCAGCCGCCGGGAGGAGTCGTGCAGTGCGCCGATCCAGCGGTCGGCGGCGGTCACGCCGCGTCCCCGTTCCGGTACGGCAGGTCGGCGGCGGTCAGGCCCTCCAGCGCCATGCCCAGCTGAGTGCCCTCCGCCATCCGGCGGCTGATCCGCTGCCGCAGGGTGATGGCCAGATAGCGGGTGAGCAGCTGGGGCTTGGCAGCGAGCTGCCCGGCGAGTTCCTGTGCCCGCGGCAGCACCTGCTCCAGCGGCAGCACCTCGGCGACGGCGCCCCACCGTTCGGCCTGGTCGGCGGTGAAGGAGCCCTGGGTGAGGGTGAGGTAGCGGGTGCGGTTGACGCCGATGGCCTCCTCCCAGGCGATCTGGATGCCGTCGCCGGGCACGATGCCGAAGGTCAGGTGGGGGAAGTCGGAGAAGACGGTGGTGTCCGCGGCCACCACGATGTCGGCCAGCAGCGCGTATTCGCTGTGCACGGAGGCCGGCCCGTTGACGGCGGCGACGATCGGCATCTCCAGGTCCACCAGGCGCTGCATGACCCGGCGGCCCTCGGCGACGGTGCGGTCCCACTGCGCGGGCTTGGTGATGTCCCCGAGGCTGGCGCCGTCGATGTCGGTCATGAACCGGTCCCCGGTGCCGGTCAGCACCAGGACCCGGTTGTCGCGGTCCTCGCCGATCTCGAACAGGGCGCGCGGGAGGTCGGTGTGCAGCTGTCCCGTGAAGGTGGCCGGACCGCCGTCGGTGTGGAAGCGGACGGTCAGCACGCCGGAGTCCGTACGGCTCATGGCGATGTTCTTGAAGGCGGTGAAGTAGTCCGGGGTTGTACTGCTCATGGTGACTCCTCGTGTCGCGCGGCGCCGTCCGGTGCCGCCTCTCCACACAACCACCGGAGCCAGCCGGTTCGTAGCGTTCGTCCAGTCGCCTCGGAAGCACCCCCCATCAGGGATGTTTATGGCTCCCGGTGGTGTCGCGGCCCGTCGCTGTGGTGCCATGGGGCCATGGAACTGCGGGACATGCGTGCCTTCGCGGCGATCGTCGAGGAAGGCGCCTTGTCCGCGGCGGCCCGCCGGCTCCATATGAGCCAGCCCCGGCTCTCCCAGATGGTCCTCGCACTGGAGCGGGAATTCGGAGTCGACCTGCTCATCCGCAGCTCGACCGGCGTCCAGCCCACCGCGGCCGGCACCACCCTGCTCGCCGAGGCCCGCGGCGTGCTCGCCCGCTACGACCAGGCCGTCGCCGCCATAACCCGGCACGCCTCGTCCGGCGGCGGAGTGCTACGGCTCGGCATCCCCCTCGAACTGCCGTCCGGCTTTCTGACCCACCCGCTCTCCGCGCTCGCCAGCGCCTACCCCGAGACCCGGGTGGAACCCAGGCACATGTCCACCGCGGAGCAGCTGACCGCCCTGCGCGCGGGTGAACTCGACATCGCCCTGGTTCGGGAACGGCCGCTGGGCCCCGACCTGGATGCGATCAGGGTCATCGAAGAGAAACTGGGCGTGCTGCTGGCAGCCGATCGGGTGGCCGCGCTGGCCGGCCCGGACGGGGTACGCCTCGACGACCTCGCAGGGCTGCAGTGGGTCGGCTTTCCACGTTCCGGAAGCCCCGCCTGGCACGACGAGGTGACCGCGGTCCTGCGCGGTCACGGCATCGACACCGAAACTTCCGCCGTCGGCGGGCAGGTCCTCCTTGCCGAGGTCAAGCTGGCCGCGGTGAGCGCGGGAACGGCGTTCGCCCTGGCGCCACCGCACTGGTCCCACCCCCTGCCCGAAAACGTCGTCTGGCAGCCCCTGGCCGGCGACCCCCTGGTACGCCGCACCTGGGCCGTATGGCAGGCCGGGTCACACCGCCGCGACCTCGGCCACTTCGTCGTAGCCCTGGACAACCGCCACCCGGGATGACCCGCCTCCGCCGCCGCCCCCTCCGGACACCGGAGCCTCACAGCTCCCCGAGCCACCAAGCCTCCGGGCGGAACATCCTGGAGCCCTGGCAGGAGATCCGCCCGCTGCTGCCGGACCCGGCCTAGATGGAGCGGCGGGGCGGCCGACCGGAGGGTTACTGCCACTGCGTGATGCTGAAGGCGGTCTTCTACGTGATGAAGCACGGCATCTCCTGGCGGGCGATGCCGGTGGACTTCCCCCGTCCGGGACCGGGGTGTACGCCAATCTTCCGCCGCCGGCGCCTCCCGGACGTGCTAGACGCCCGGGAGGCGCTGGAGAACGAAACTCGCCGAACTGGCTGCGGAGCGCCGCACGGAGGACGACCCGGCGGCGATGCGTTCGGCGCTCGCGCATATGGCGCGGGAGATCGAGGAGGACGGTCACGGCGTGGAGGGCGGCCGCCCCTTCCACGCGGCGGTCACGGCGGCGCACAGCGCCCTGCTCGCGGAGCTCATGCGCTTCATCGCCGACCAGATCGCCGAGAGCCGGGCCGAGTCCCTCCGCCCCACCCGCTCCCTGGCCCAGCGCCGGGCCATCCTGGACGCGATCGCAGCGCAGCAGCCACGCCAGGCGGCCACAGCGATGGGATCGGGGGGAGGAGCACTAGCCGCCCTGCCGTCGCATTCACGGCATTGCGGCCGGCCGTGCAGTCACTTTCCGTATGCCTGGCGGAACTTGTTCATGGTCTCGGCCGTGGCCCAGTTCGCGCCGCACTGCGGGACGACGCCGTGCTTGTCGGCGGCCACGATGTAGTGGTCACCGTCCACGAACGTCAGACTCTCCGGCCGGTCCGCGCCACTGTCGAGCACCACCGTGTCGGTGCCATCACCGCTCAGCCAGTAATCGACACGGAAGGTGACCGAGGAGCCCTTGACGGAAGTGACCGTTCCTTCGAAGAGCGTCGGGTACTCGCGCAGCTGGTCGGGGAGGGGTTCCCCACACTTCTGGCCGGCGGAGCCGCTCTCGACGGTGAGAGCCAGCGGGCCGGCCGAGGTCGAGTGACCGTTGTCGCTGTTGGCCATGATTCCTCCAGCGACGCCGCCTCCGAGCACGAGCAGACCGGCGGCCGCCGCGAGTCCGAAGAGACGACGGCGACCCCGTCCAGCGGTGGCCTTCGCAGGGTGAGTCGTGATGTCAACGGCGGTGTTCGCCGACTGGGGCGTGGTGTCGGTGGTCAAGGTGGCCTCCACAAGGCGGTTGATGTCGGGCAGCGGAGCTGTTGGCGTCAGTGCCGGATCCGCAGCCTTCAGATGGGCTAGCAGCTCGTCGTCATTCACTGACTGCTCCTTCCTTCATCTCTCTTGTGTCCGGGCCGTTCTGTGTTCTTTCGCCCCAGCTGTGCGGCGAGTTTCTTTTTGGCCCGGTGGAGCCGGATGCTCACCGCATTGGAGGTCAGCCCGGTCGCTTCCGCGATCTGACGCGGCGCCAGTCCCTCCCACGCCCACAGCCGCACCACCTCCCGGTCCAGCGTCCCGAGGGCATCGAGCGCGGCATGTACGTCGCTGTGATCGGCGGCCTCTGCCGGAGGCTGCTGCTGTGTCTGCATCAGCCGCTCCACCAGACGGAGCCTGCGTCCGTCAGCACGAAGTGCATTTGCCAGGCATCCCCGTGCCACCCCATAGCACCACGGCAGCACGTCGTCGGGATCGGGCATGGAACCTGGTCTGAGCCCGGGCACATCGTCGATACGACGCCACAGCACCAGCATCGTCTCCGACAAGACGTCCTCGGCCGTGTCGGCGCTCGTCCGTCGCAGCAGATACCGGTGCAGCGGTTCCGCCACCACGTGCGCCAGTTCTTCGAAACGCGCCTGCTGTTCCCGGAGCGCTTCCTGTTCCGTCATGGATTCCACAACCCGACCTGTCCAGCAGCGGCCGGTTCCTTTCAGCTTGATCCTTAACGTTTGGCCTGATCTCGTTCGTAGAGGGTGCTGGGTCGTTTGACGGTTTTGCCCACGTCGTGGCGGGTGGCGGGGTGCCGGTTCTTGGAGCCGGGTGGGCGTCCGGGGCCGGGACGGCTGGGTTTGGGCACGCGGGCCGGGCAGGGCAAGTGAGGTCGGAGGTGTCGGAACCCGCGCCGGACGCGGGTCGGCGTGAGGACCGTGCCGGGGCGAGTGACCTTCTCCCAGGGTTTACGCTGGTCGGCGGCGAGCGGGGCGGCGAGGCGGAGTTGGGTGTGGGCGGTGATGACGAGCCAGGTCCAGCGGTCCGCCGCCTGTGGGTCACGCAGCCGCGGCCGGGTCCAGCCGAGCGTCTGTTTGAACAGGCGGAATGTGTGCTCCAGGTCGAATCTTCGCAGGTAGCACGACCAGACGAAAACGATGTCGTCCGGGCTGGCCCCGGTGGCAGAGGACCACAGCCACACCGGTGGCGCGTCGCGGTCGCCCGGCAGGTGATCGACCTTGAGGCGGATCAGCGTGCCCTCGATGATGGGGAGTTCGCTGTCGTGGTCGATCCAGGCGGAGCGTTGTTGGAGTTCCGGGTGGAGCCGGTCCCATGCCCGAGCCTCGGCCTTGCCGTAGCGGGGCGTGTCGTTCACCGTCACGACCGGCGGGCGGCTCCGGCCAGGTCTCCGGCTTCGCGAGGCGAAACTCCTTGCCGTGTTTGGGCGGTCGGCCGCCCTTGGGCTGGTAGACGCGGGGCGGGGCCGGGAGCCGCAGGTTACGGTCCGAGCGCAGGCGGCCGACCAGTTCGATCGGCAGGTCCCGCAGCAGCCAGGCCAGGCGCATCACGTCGTAGCCAGCGTCCATCACGATCAGCATGTCCCGGTCTCCGGGCCGCCACTGGCCGGCCGTGATGA
The DNA here is from genome assembly GCF_045039535.1 of Streptomyces sp. NBC_01092. Lineage (NCBI taxonomy): Bacteria > Bacillati > Actinomycetota > Actinomycetes > Kitasatosporales > Streptomycetaceae > Streptomyces > Streptomyces sp. NBC_01092. Next base: position 8,949,691 of record NZ_CP108659.1, read on the forward strand.
GGCGTTCGGTTACCTGCCGGAGCTGGTCGGCGGTGACGGCCGCGGCGTCGTCGGCGGGCCCGAGCCGGACGGCGTCCAGAACGGCGGTCCACGACGTGCGGTCCGGCGTCAGGGCGGCGATGAAGGAGTACGGCCAGCCCGGGATGATCTGCGCGGCCGCGCGGGACCGGCCGTGGACGTGACAGAACAACCGCTCCGGCGCGCACGCGGCATCCGACCGCAGCCACGGGGAGACGTCCACGGTGAGCACGAGCCGCCCGTCGAAACGCGGCAACGGCAGCGACACCAGAAGATCCCGCAGCCGGTCCACGTCCAGGCCGCCGTGGTTCATCGCGCCGTACAGCGAGCCATAGCCGCGACGATGCTCGGCGGTCAGAGACAGCTCCACGGGCGTCTTCACCGGCCCATCCGCACACAGCAATGCGTCGGTGAGCTCGAAGAACGCGTCCGCCCGCGCCGACAAGCACCCGTAAAAATCGGTCCGGAAGCGTGACAGTTCCACGAATGAGTCTCGCTCCGCGACCCGTTCCAGCACTCTCATCACCACGGCCTTCTTCGTGAACACCCCGACCTCGTCGCAGAGTTCAGGATCATGAGAAGGCCGTACCCACGTCCGGCAATCACCCGAACGAGCGACCTGTCGAACGTCGATGATCAAGCTAGAAGTCCCATGGCGGCGAAGGCTGGTCGTTGCCATCGAAGACTAATGATCAGTACGTTCATGCACACGGCTGTCGTTCATCTGCCAGCATCTGCCGACGGGAAGGGAGCCACGGTGGACCAGGGGGTGGCGGCACTCGTAGGCGCCGCGATCGGTGGTGCGACGGCGACTTTGGCGGCCCTGATCGCCGGCCGGGCCTCGCGTCAGCAGGCTCGTGCTCAGCATCACTTGTGGCGGTCCCAGACACGTCGCGAGGTATACACGGCCTACGCCGCAGCACTCGACGCGGCCGTGGACGCCATTGATCCCGTTCGGGGGCAGGCCACCAAACTGCTCGTCGCGTACCTGAGACCAGCCGGAGCGGTTGAGAGCGTCGTGCTGGAACTGGCTGATGACGCTAGGGCGGAGGAGAGGCGACAGGCCCGGGAGCTTGTTGATGCCTTGCGCCCCTTCGGCGCCAAAGCCGCCGTAGAGGGACCGGAGCCTGTTCGCGCAGAAGTGCGCAGGTTGACACGCCATGTCGGCTCCTACCTGGACTCTTGCCTCGCAACGGTCGAGTCCGCGGCTGCCTTCACGGACGAGGCTCTCCGGAGCATGGCCCAGGAGACGATGAATCAAAGCCAGCAGGCTGTAAGGCGCTCACGCGAGACGTTCTTCGAGGAGGTCACCCACGCGTTGAAGAGCGAACCTCTGAGATGAGCTCTGCACGTGGACCTGCCCAGATCCAGCAGGTAAGTGGCCTCTTCCGGCAGTCAAGCCTCAACGACAAGCGATCAAGGTTCCGATGACACAGAACGCCAGACGTTAAGGATCAAGTTCAGAAGCTGCAGCTTTATCGATCTTGAGTGCGTTGTGATCGACAGTGGCCTTCGGGGCGAGTGACTCTGCGATAGCCGCGCACGAACACGTGTCGAGATACGGGCTCATCTGGCCCTGGCAAGATCAGCTCGTACGCGGACAACAAGGCCACTGGTGCAGTTCGAAGTTGCTGAAGACAACGAACGCGCACCGGGAGGCCCTGTTGTATGCGGTCGAAGCGGGCGGGTTCAACTTGGAGGGCGTGTCGTGCGCGGCCCCCCAGCATGCCCAGAATCCGCTGATACTCCGGCGACGGCGACGGCGACGGCTCAGGATCCCCGGCACCAGGGTGGCAGCCTCCGGCGCACCGCCCGGACCGGCGAGAACCTCGACCACGGTCTCCGGCAAGACAACGAACTGCTCCCAGTCGAGCTCGGCTTCCCGCAGCTCGGCCAGAACCCGGTCCGTCTCCTCCCGCAGGACCTCCACCCGCCGGGCGGCCACTCGTTCCCCATCCTCCAACAGCCCGATCACCGACGGCATCCGGCACCTCCACGACCGCGACGACGCGACGCACCGTCAGTGAGGTCTTTCAGCGTTGCCGCTCCAGGGTGAGGACCGCTGCTGCGATTGACGTCATTCGCTTCGGGCTGCACCGCGCTCCGCGGAAGATCCGCCAGGACTTCAGACGGGCAACTCCACCCTCGACCGGGGCCCGCGCCCTCGACAGCGCCCGGTTGACGGTCTGTTGGGTGAGCGACAGCTCGCCTCCCGCAGGCCGTCTGGTCGGTGTGGTCACCCACGCGCCGGCACCGATGTAAGCGCGATCGGCCAGGATCGGCACCCCCTGGCGCTCGCAGATCCTGATGATCCGATGGGTACGGGCCGCGGTCAGGTCATGGCAGCGCCCCGGCAGGGCCGGCGACAGCCACAGCACCTTGCCGTGAGGGTCCGTGACCACCTGCACGTTCACCCCATGGCGGCGGTGCTTGGCCGAGTAGTCGGCGCGGCCGTCGCCCAGGCGGTCGCACTCGGTCAGGGTGCCGTCGAGCAGGACGAACTCGGGGTCTGCCTCGCGCAGAGCGCGCAGCAGACCGGGCGCGCGGGCGGCCAGGAGATCGATGACCGCGGTGGTGTAGGCGTGCGCGGTGCCGACCGAGATGAGGCTCCTGCGCCGATGGGTTGAGACTTCGAACACCTCCCTCAACGGCACGGGAGCCTTGTGCGTTGTGGCCACGGTGCCTGTCACCCGATCGGTGGCCACCCTGAAAGACCTCAGTGTCATTCACGTTGATTACCCACTTGAGCTGAGGGAAGGATCGGGGCAGGCTGGCAGCCACCTTTCATGCCGCCCCGTTCGGCGGCACCTCGGCCGCGGACGGCAGTCAGAACCCGCTGCATCGGGGCCTCCGCGCGAAGACCTGCACGCATCCCGTTGCCACGCACATTCCGCGCGCGACGGCATCGACGCCGTCGAATGCCCAGCGGCCGGGACTGCCTCAAGTCACACGACTCCACACTGACGGACCAGTGCTTCCTCGCATGTGGCAGTGGCTCACGGCCTTGTGCCCGAGGGCGCCGGGGCCTGGTCCTTTGCCGTGTTCACCTCGCGGAGCGGTTGTGCTCTGCCCTGGCTGCGGTCGGTCATGCCCTGGCGGGCCGGGCCGGTGCCTGGCTGGCCCGCGTCTTTGGGGTGTCCGTGAGCCGGAGCACGGTCCTGCGCCTGGTCGACGTTCTTCCGGAACCGGAGGTGCCCGCGCCGCGCGTGGGCGGTCGCGACGAATCAGTCCGCCTCCTTCTCGGGTCCCGATCCTGCGGATCTTCGTGAACGGTTCAGCAATGGCAAGGCCGTCAGAGGAAACACGACCACTGACAGCAGGCCTGCCGCCACCAGCGCGGCGGCGTTAGCCGGTCGGATCGCATCCAACTTCAAGCCGATCGTCGTCGCAGCCACGATGACCGGGAGCGAGGTGGCCTGCAGGAGTCCGCTGGCCATGACCTCGGCGCGCGAGAGGCCGGCGCGGCGGTAGGCCAATGCGGGCACTCCACGAACGAGGAGGAGTGCGGCAAGGAACATCGGTACCCGCAGCGCCGTTCCGGCGTCCGCGAACAGGGCGCCAAGGTCGAACTGGATGCCGCTCGTCACGAAGAAGACCGGGATGAGAAACCCATAGCCTAGGCCATCCAGTTTGACGTGGAACTGCGGGTGCGTCTCTTCGGAGTCGGGGTCGACCAGCCGTAGCACGGCCCCTGCGATGAAGGCACCCAGAACGGCCTCGAATCCGAGATGCAGGGCGACCGCGGATAGACCAACAAGCAGAACCATTGTCAAGCGGACCCGGACTTGAGCGCTCGTATCCGCCAGGTTCATTACCGTCTGGGACAGCCACATGGAGCGTCCTGCGCGTATTGAGGCCACCACGATGAGCACCATCAGGCAAGCAAGGCCGAGCAGGAGAAGCAGTCTGGAGGCCGGGCCCGATGCACGCTCGGAGAAGAACAGCGACAGCAACACCACAGCGCTGATCTCACCTGCCGAGCCTCCACCGATGGTCAGTTGGCCAACTGGCCGGTCGACCGCGTCGGCGTCCTTGAGGATCGGGACCAGAAGCCCCAGAGACGTGGCCACCAGCGCGGTGCCGAGGAGCAGCGGGCTCTCGAACAACCCGGCGATGTGCAGCATCCAGCCGACGGTTGCGGCCAGCGCAAGTGTGCCGGCCAGACCAATACCGACGAGCCTCGCCCGCGGCCCGCGTAGTTGCTGGAAGTCGATTTCGAGCCCGGCAAGGAACAGCAGGAAGCTCAGTCCAATGATCGACAAGGCCTGAACGGTGGCGTCCGGCTGTACCACATTCAGCACCGCCGGGCCAAGAACGACGCCAGCCACGATCTCGAGGACGGGACCCGGGAGAGGGACGCGGGGCACCAGGGCGAGGAGGAACGGGACGCCAGCGGCCACCGCGAGAACGATGACCAGATTGTCGTACGGCATCGTGACTCCGGCGGCCGGTCGGCGAGGCAAGGGTTCTGCCCCACATTGCCCCATCGGATGGTGTTATGGCCGGTCGAAGAATCAACCGGCGCGTCTCGGCCGCTCCGACAGGTCTGCTCTGCGCAGTTCGGCGAGCAGGGGCTCGTGCAAGCGAGGCGGGGCTCCGGCCTCGGTCCGGTTCCGCGGCCGGCGTCAGCTGGTCACCCCGGAACACCGCGGCCACCGCATAGTGATACGGCAGGGCAATCGCCGTGCGCGGTAACGACGGGCGAGCTCCTGGGGGTGGCCGAGCCAGACCAACCGCCGCTCCTGCACCGCCTCGGCCACCCGGAACGGGACTCCACAGCCCCACCCCGGACCAGAGGGCGAAACACCCGTCGTCATGCCGACGGTCAGTCCAGCAGCCGGTCCAGATCAGCCCGGCGTCCCGGGACTCCCGCGCGGGGTCGGGCAGCGCGGACGTGCGGTGCCGGTATGTGCGCGGCACCAGGTCATACTCTGGGGCATCCAGCCCGTTGCGATGCGCGGAATCCGTAAGCGAATCAGAGACGTGAGACATAGAGCATTCCTTCCAATGCCTCTTGAGATGAAAGGGAATCCGGCGTTACGTGGACGTGGTGTCCGAGGAGCCGCTGTCCGCCTCGGCTCTGGTTTGAAGCGAAACAGTAGAGAAGCGCTCGACCCTGGACACGGCATGCCGCGGAAGGTCCTTTCGGGGACGAGGTTTTCGCAGTCTGCGGGAATTTCTGGGCATGCAGGACCTCATTCGCCGCCTGCCTGGAGTGACGTCGACTCGCGTCGATGCGATCGAGATCATATTCGGTCCCGACCAGACCGACTTCCGCACGCTGTTGGAGTTTTTCTTCCAGATCCACGATCCAACGACGAGGAACCGCCAGCAGAGGAAAGTTGCGGAGGATACCGTCGCCGATGTCGACGCATCCGGCCTGTGGCTAGCGAGAGATTGATGGCGGGCGCCTAAGCGGTCGCGTCGTGCGAGCGACTTGAGAAGGTCACTGGCATTCAACGGAGATTCGTGGGGCTGACACGGCCGCCATGGTGCGGGGGCTGTGGGCGTCACTGATGTGGGGGCGTGGAGCCTTCAGGATCCGGCAGTGTCGACGATGATGTTGGTGCGACCATCAGGTGGCGGATTCCATCGTGCAAGGTGCTCCAGCGCCTCCTGCCGAACGCACCCGCAGCGAGATATGTTGCCCCTTCCTGACGGGTGCGCCAAGTCGAAGGTCTGATGCGCACAGGTTGGTCTCGCCGACGTCGCGGCGGTCCGTCTTCTGCGCGTCCGAATCCCAGGTGGGCCGCCCACTCCTCCATGTCGCTCAGGATCAAGAGGGCACAGTTCTGCGGGACGCGCGAGCACGCCACGGTCGACGGCTTCCCGGGCTGCCGATCGTGGCGGAGGGCGAGAACGCTCACGGTTGGTTACGCTGTCGATACGATGGGTGGTGAGCGAGACATGGTCACGCGCGGTTTCACGGGACGTCCTCGACGCACGGAAGGCGCGGTCCCGCCGGGGCAGTTCGTCACCAGTGACTTCCCGGTCCTCACGGCGGGCCCGACCCAGCACGTACCGACCCGCGCGTGGGAGCTGACGGTCACCGACGGGACCACGGAGAGGACCTACGCGTGGGCGTCGCTGCGCGATCTGGGCGTGGTGGACCTGACCACCGACATTCACTGCGTCACGCACTGGTCCAAGCTCGGGACGACCTGGCAGGGCGTTCCGGTGGCGGCCGTGCTGGAGGACGCCGGGGTGGCCGACGAGCCCTACGCGCTGGTGTCCTCGTACGGCGGCTACACCACGAATGTTCCGGTGCAGGACCTGGTCGACCGCGAGGCGATGGTCGCGGTGGGCTACGAGGGTGGTCCCATCCCCGCCGAGCACGGCGGGCCGGTTCGGCTGCTGGTGCCGCACCTGTATCTGTGGAAGTCCGCCAAGTGGTTGCGCGGGATCCGGGTGATGCGCGAGGACGAGCTGGGGTTCTGGGAAAACGCCGGCTACCACCACCGCGGTGACCCGTTCCTCGAACAGCGCTACTACGGTGACTGACCGTTCAGCCATGCCACCGCGCGTGCGCCCCGTTTGCGGCTGGCGAGCCGCCACCGTCGCCGGAACGGCGCGTGAGAGCGCCTCCGCGCGCAGCATCCGGCTCGCCGTCGCCGGCTGGCCGGGGCATATCGCCGGCCAGCACATCGACGTCCGGCTCACCGCCGAGGACGGGTACCAGGCCACCCGCAGCTTCTCGCTGTCCTCCGCGCCCGGGGAGGCGCCGCAGATCACCGTGGAACGCGTGGACGACGGCGAGGTGTCTCCGTACCTGGTCGACGTCGCCACCGACGGTGATGCCCTGGAGATCATGGGACCGGTGGGGGGCTATTTCGTGTGGCGGCCCGGCGACGACGTACCGCTGCTCCTGGTCGCCGGCGGCTCCGGCATCGCGCCGATGCGCGCCATCTGGCGGGCCGCCCGCGCTCACGGCACTCCGGTGCGACTGGTGTACTCCGCGCGCACCGCGGACCGGGTCATCTTCGCCGACGAGCTGCGCGGTCCCGACGGGCCGGAGAGCACCGTCCATCTGACCCGGGAACGGGCGGCGGGGTTCGAGCACGGCCGGCTGAGAGCCGAGCAGCTGAGCGCGCTGCTTCGTCCCGGTGGTGTTCGCGAGCCGCTGCTGCGGGCTTACGTATGCGGCCCGACCGCCTTCGTCGAGGAAGCCGCCCGCGGACTGATCGGCGCCGGCTTGGACGCCGACTCGTTGAGGACCGAGAGGTTCGGATAGGAGGCCCGCAGTGAACGCAGAGGAAGACCTCCTCTCGGTGCCCCCGGAGGACGGCTATGTGGACGGCAACGCCGTCGCCGGGGCGATGTCGCTGGCCTTGGGCCGGGACGCAACCACGATCGTCCTGGAGTGTGCCGAGTGCGGGGATCGGCACCGCGTCGCCGAGACCAGGGTCTATCTGCGCTGCCCAGGCATGGTGGTGCGCTGTCCTGCGTGCTCGGCGTGCGAGGTGCTGCTCGTCGACCGACCACGCCGGCTCCAGCTCACCCTGATGTCGATTCGTGTGTTGGAGCTGCCCTGACCCCCGCCCCGCCGGGCGATGACCGAGAGGCGGTGGCCGAGCGGCGTGCTCGGGCGGCCCGGTCGCAGGCGTGCGCGGACATCGTCGACGCCCTCGGACGAATCCATCGGCACCACGCACACATTCACGACCTCGTCACTCCGACACCAGGCCGGGTCCTGTTCGGGCCGGCGGTCACGATCTCCTTCTTCCCCTCCTGTTCGGTGATGGTGGACCCTGAGACCCACACCTTCGGCGCTCTGTTCCGGCAGGCGGTGGGCGTCGAACCCGACGATGCCCGGGGCAAGGTGCTGGTACTGGCGAGCAACGGCCACCGCGACGTCTCCATCGGCGGCGGCACCAAGCCTTCCCTGCTGGCGCGCTACGGCCTGGCCGGTGTGCTCACCGACGCACGTCTGCGAGACTTCGCCCAGCTGCAGTCCTACCCCTTCGCGGCCTACTGTTCCGCGGAAGCCGTGCGATGGGGCGGCGATGTGATCACGCCGTACCAGGCGAACGTGCCGGTCGTGGTCGCGGAGGTGGGCGTGCACCCAGGGCAGTACGTCTTCGCCGACGACTCCGGCGCGGTGGTGATCCCCGAACCCGACATCGACGCCGTGCTCGACGGAGCCGTGACGGTGGGCAAGGAGGAGGCCGCGTTCCGTGCCCAGGTCGAGCAGGAGCGCACGACCACATAGCCGACACGGTCGGTCCGCGCGGTTCCCGGTGCTCCTGCCGATCCGGCCGGCAGCAAAGGGAATGTGGCAGCCGCCCGCATGGCCGTGCAACAGTGGAAGGTCAGCGAAGCCCGGAAGTGGACGACGGCAAGGGGATTCGCTGAGTTGTCTGTCACTTCCGAAGAGCCGGCCATCCGACCGTTCTCGGTCGAGATACCCGAGGCGGAGCTCGAGGCACTGCGTACGCGCATTGCGGCCACGCGCTGGCCCGAAAAGGAGACCGTCCAAGATCAGTCGCAGGGCGTCCGGCTCGCCACGATTCAGGAAGTCGCGCATTATTGGGCGTCTGATTACGACTGGCGCAAGGTCGAGTCGAAACTGAACGCTCTGCCGAAATTCATCACCGAGATCGACGGGCTGGACATCCATTTCATTCACGCGCGTTCGAAGCATGAGAATTCCTTGCCGCTGATCGTCACGCACGGGTGGCCAGGCCCGGTCATCGAGCAACTGAAGATCGTCGAGCCGCTCACCGACCCCACGACATAAGACGCGGATGCCTCGGACGCTTTCCATCTGGTGATTCCGTCGATGCCCGGTTACGGGTTCTCGGGCAAGCCGACCACGACCGGCCGGGGCCCCGAGCGCATCGCACATGCCTGGACAGAGCTGATGAAGCGCCTCGGATACCCGCGGTTTGTCGCGCAGGGCGGTGACTGGGGCGCACTGAGGTCTTTCAGGGTGGCCACCGATCGGGTGACAGGCACCGTGGCCACAACGCACAAGGCTCCCGTGCCGTTGAGGGAGGTGTTCGAAGTCTCAACCCATCGGCGCAGGAGCCTCATCTCGGTCGGCACCGCGCACGCCTACACCACCGCGGTCATCGATCTCCTGGCCGCCCGCGCGCCCGGTCTGCTGCGCGCTCTGCGCGAGGCAGACCCCGAGTTCGTCCTGCTCGACGGCACCCTGACCGAGTGCGACCGCCTGGGCGACGGCCGCGCCGACTACTCGGCCAAGCACCGCCGCCATGGGGTGAACGTGCAGGTGGTCACGGACCCTCACGGCAAGGTGCTGTGGCTGTCGCCGGCCCTGCCGGGGCGCTGCCATGACCTGACCGCGGCCCGTACCCATCGGATCATCAGGATCTGCGAGCGCCAGGGGGTGCCGATCCTGGCCGATCGCGCTTACATCGGTGCCGGCGCGTGGGTGACCACACCGACCAGACGGCCTGCGGGAGGCGAGCTGTCGCTCACCCAACAGACCGTCAACCGGGCGCTGTCGAGGGCGCGGGCCCCGGTCGAGGGTGGAGTTGCCCGTCTGAAGTCCTGGCGGATCTTCCGCGGAGCGCGGTGCAGCCCGAAGCGAATGACGTCAATCGCAGCAGCGGTCCTCACCCTGGAGCGGCAACGCTGAAAGACCTCACTGACACGAAAGCCCGCGCACTGTTCCTGACCAGCGGAAACCCATAGATCACGCGCGGAAAGACAACAGCTACTTAAAAGCCACACCCATGTCCTGGTGCTGATGGGAAGCAGGCTGCGCAAAACCACACTGACCTGCAGGACAAAGGCGGCCATAAAGATTCCTGATGGGCGGGCGTGCGAGGACGAATGGACGCAGGGCATGGCGCCGCCCGCCCTGTTGGTTGAGTGAGCTCGCGGTGGCCACACCACCACCACGTCACGACGGAAGGACAGGATCATGGAGCTTCACGGGCGGAAGGCACTCGTGACGGGGGGCGCCACCGGCATCGGCTTCGCGACGGCACGGTTGCTGACCCGTGAGGGAGCCGAGGTCGTGATCGCCGGCCGGAGCAAAGGCACCGGCGCCAAGGCCGTCGGCGTGCTCGGGGAGCACGGCGGCCGGGCGCGTTTCCTCCAGGTCGACCTGCGCGACCCGGAGTCGGTGCGCAGGCTCGTCGACCAGGTGGGTGACGTGGACATCCTGGTGAACAACGCCGGCGCGTTCCCGTTCGCCCCGACGACGGAGCAGGGCCTGGACACCTTCCAGCAGCTGTTCGAGACGAACGTGCAGGGACCGTTCTTCCTCACCGCGGCGCTGGCGGAGAAAATGGCGGCCCGAGGCGGCGGCAGCATCATCAATGTCACGACAATTGCAGCACAGCGTGGCATTCCCGGCACGGCCGCCTACGGGTCGGCGAAGGCCGCGGTCGACTCCCTGACCCGCACCTGGGCGGTCGAGTTCGGCGGCCGCGGGGTGCGAGTGAACGCCGTCGCACCCGGTCACACTCGCACCGAGAACGTCACCAGCATGATCGGCGAGGAGACCTTCGCGCGTATCGGCGCCGAGGTGCCGCTTGGCCGGCTCGCCGGCCCCGAGGAGATCGCCGAGGCGATCCTCTTCCTGGCCTCCCCGCGCGCGAGTTACGTCACCGGCGCCCTCCTCACCGTGGACGGCGGAGCGGTCGCCCGCACCTGACCCTCCTCGCACCTGGCGACCGCGCGAGCGTTCTCCGCATTGCCTATACGCACAGACATCGCCCCGCGAAGGCGGGCAACGAACCGACACCCCAAGGGAACAATCATGGGACTGCTGAACGACAAAGTGGTGCTGGTCACCGGCGGCACTTCGGGCATCGGCCGCGCAGCCGCCCTCCTGTTCGCCGAGCAAGGCGCCAAGGTGGCTTTCACCGGTCGTCGCGCCGAAGCCGGCGAAGAGGTGACCGACGAGATCACCAAGGCGGGAGGTGAGGCACTCTTCATCCAGGCCGACGCCACCGACATCGCCGGCGCCGCTGACGTGGTCCGGCGGACCGTCGACCGCTTCGGCCGGCTGGATGCAGCGTTCAACAACGCCGGTACCGCCATGGCCGGTCCGCTGACCCAGCTGGACGAGAAGACCTGGGACGTCCTGGTGGACGGCAACCTCAAGAGCACGTTCTTCTACCTCCAGGCGGAGGCGGCGCAGATGAAGCGCCAGAAGGAAGGCGGCTCGATCGTGATGAACGGTTCGGTCTTCGCCGCGCTGGGTATCGAGGGCATCTCGATCTACAGCGCCAGCAAGGGCGGTGTCACCGCACTCGCCCGCGCCGCCGCCGTCGAGCTCGGCCCCGACGGCATCCGCGTCAACAGTGTCAACCCGACGGTGATTCGCACCCCCCTCACCGAAGCCGGCATCACCAGGAACGAGGACGGCACCGAATACCACCCACATGGCGAGAAGATCCCGCTGGGCCGGCTCGGTGAGCCCGAAGAAGTGGCCAAGGCGGCCCTCTTTCTGCTGTCGGACCTCTCCTCGTACATCACCGGTCAGACACTGATGGTCGACGGCGGGCAAAGCGTCAACTGAACCAGCTACGGCACCATTCGGTCAGCGTGAGGACCGGGCCTCTTAGCCTAAGGGCCCGGTCCCCACGGCTTGTCACTCGGCCTCTTCCCGCCTAGCGAGCACTCAGGCGAGTGGTGACTTGGTGCCCGCCGACAAACACACGTCCCAGCCACCGCAGCTCGGCCTGCACCCGCGGAACGCCGTACGCCCCGTCCGGGGGCCGGGTGGGATCACGGTGATCGCCGACAAGTGCTCCCCGCCCGGCCACGGCCCGAAGCCCTATTGCCGTGGGCTGCGCCGAGTGCAGGGAGGCGACGACAGAGGGGCCGGGGAAGTCGGCGGCGAGGGCGTCCATGAGGAGTTCGTCGCAGGTCTGGCCGAGCCAATACCCGGCTTCGTGGAGGGTGCCCGCGGTGCGGAAGCCAGCTTTCTCGTAGGCCCGGATGCCTGGCTTGTTGGGGGCGAGGGACTTGAGAGATCGGGCGGAGGTTGGTGATGTGGAACGCGTAGTCGAGGGTGAGGCGGTGGCCTGGGTGCCGAGGCCGTGGCCGTGGCCGCGAGCTTCGGGGGGCGAGCACGATGACGTACTCGGCGGTGTGGACGGAGTGGTCGGACAGCAGGGTGGGTCCCGTGGTCATTACCGGCTACCGTGCGGCCCGCGGCCGTCGGCTCACCAAGGCGCAGAAGGAAGCGAACAAGCTCGTTGCCCGCGAACGCGCCGCCAGCGAGCACGGCTTCGCCGACCTCAAGAACTAGGCGCATCCTCACCAAGCTCCGCCTGAACGCGAAACACGCGACCGCACTGCTACGGGCCCTGCTCGTCCTGACGAGGACTGCGATCAGCCGCTGAACCGGCATGGCAGACGATCACCACACGGGATCACCCCATCCACCAGCACGAGCCGTTCACTCCCGCCCCACACCAGCCCCGTGACCAGCAACTTCAAGATGGAACGGCCTCAATGACCAACTCACCCCACGCTCGTCCTTCCCGCCCATGGGGGCCTCGTCAGACGTCGGGGTCTCTTGAGCGGGTGTTTCGATGGCCTGCATCCCCGATGAGCATGTGCCTCAGTGTCCCTGCCATCTGCGGCGACGCCTGGGAATCCGAGTTTCGGCCGGGTGGGATGACGCGGACGGTCAGAGCGCCCCGCCTTGCGCGGGCCGAGTGCGATGCTTATGGCTGACCACAGACCGCGGCGTGGGTGAGCGGTTCGACGGCAAGAGACCGCACGGAAACTTCGGGAAGTTTTCGGGAAGAACACCCGCCGAGGGCCGGATGAAATCGTCTCCAGCCGGACACCCGCCGACTCCGCCCGAGGGCCCACCCGCACCCACGAAGCAGCTCCGCCGAGCCCGATAAATGGTCTGTGACCAGCAAAAACGCCCTCCCAAGGGGAGGGCGGAGACTGGGCGCCCCCGGCAGGACTCGAACCTGCGGCCAAGCGCTTAGAAGGCGCTTGCTCTACCTCTCAATGGAGTCTTGCGGGACGCATGTGGGACCTCAGGTCCATGCTCTCTGAGGTGCCGAGTCTCAGGAGTGGACCCCCTCTCTGCCTCGTAAGAAGTTCCCGCGTCGACGCGTAAGGTGAAGCAGCATGAAGATCCCCGTTACCGCTGCACGTTTCACCGCATGATGTCGCAAACTGCTGTCATCAGTTGGGCGATAAGCCTCTGACCTGTGAGGGAACGGACCCGCATGAAGATCCTCATCTCCTGGGATCGTCGCCGTGACCTTGGGTGCCCGGCGGAGAACGGCAGTTCGTCGGATCACTGATGACCGTTCAAACCCACTGTCGCCCATGGCGGCAGATGTCAGAACTGATGTCGGGACCCTGGCGCCGTCACTCTTGGTAGCCAGCAGCTTGGGCCGACGCAGCGCACTTGCGTCTTGCTCTGTGCGTGCAGAGACTCCCTCCGGTCGTGGCCGGAGGGAGTCCGCGTTGTATTGACAGCTGTCGCACCATGCTGCCTGGCTTCACGGATCAGTAGTGGCCCCACTTGGCGGTGGCTCTGAGGCTTCCAAGGCGCCGCCACGTGGCAGATCATCCGCTTCGGAAGGCCCACCTTCTCCCAAGCCGCAGGACGTGCGTGGCTACGTCCTGACCTGGCTCACCCGCCCCTGTAGACGGGAGTCCGGTGCGGCCGTGGGGCGCCTCGTGGCGAGGGGCGCGGTCACAGCCACCGGACCGTCCGCGTCACCCGGGTCACGACCGTCGCGTAGCCGACGCCGACCAGGAGCGAGGCGAACAGGGCGGTGAGAGGAAAGTCCTCCTGGAGGTAGGGGTAGACCTGGTAGTGCGTCAGGTAGATGTAGAGGGAGCTGCTTGCCAGGATGCCCGCGAGCGCGCTGAGTGGGCCGAGGCTGGGTAGGGCCGGTACCCAGATCAGCAGCCCCAGCCCGACGATCACGATGGTCGTGCGCAGGGGCTGGTCCTGGAACAGGCCGGGCACGGTGAGCAGCAGCACGACCGTCAGCAGCGCCCGTTGCCGTACGGTGCCGGCCCGAGCGGCCGCCCACCCCAGTGCGAACAGCCAGAAGACCACTGTGGGGCTCAGCTGCGGGCGAACGGATGCCAGGCCCAGCAGGTCGTAGCGGCCGATGAGGCCGACGGCCGTGAGCGCCAGCGGCACGCCGAACGCGTACCGCCGCTCCAGCCGGTCCAGCAGGGGTACGGCCATGAGGGCGGCGAGGACGACGAGGAAATAGAGCAGGGCCTCCACGAACCAGTACGCCCAGTCGAAGCGGTCGTTCCCCTGGTCGAGCAGGCTGTTGAGCAGCACGGCGTTGGCCGGGTCGTAGAAGTCGGTCAGGAGCACCGCGCCGGTGATCCACACCATGCTCGGTACCGCGATGCGGGCGATGCTGCGCCCCATGTGCCGCACGCGCTCGCGGCGTTCGGCGTCGGTCAGTTGGAAGCGGGCGAAGTTGTAGCCGGCGACGCAGATGAGGATGTGGGCGAAGCCCTTGATCTCGAAGACCTGGACGTGCGAGCCGACGATGAGGACGATCCCGACGGCGCGCAGGGCGATGCCCGTCTCCAGAGTGCGGCGGGTCCGCCAGGACTCCGGGGTGGTCCAGGCGTGCAGCGCCCTGCGCAGTCCCGGCGCCGGGCGGGCCCGCCGCGGCTGGGGCCGCTCGTCCGGTCCTTCCGTTCCCTCCGACGCGGGCGCCGCCATGGCTCGCAGCTCGCGGATCGTTCTCCTGTGCCAGTCGGTGGGCAGGTGGCCCAGGGCCTCCTCCAGGCGCAGCGACATCTCGACGTAGCACAGTGAGTCACCGCCCAGAATGACGAAGCTGCTGTCCTCGGTGACGTCGGCGTGGTCGAGGATCTCCGCGTAGAGACGGAGGAGATCCTGACAGGGGTCGGGTGGTGCTTCTTCCGCGGGGCGCGTGAGTAGCCGTACCGCCTCGTAGTCGGGCTTGCCCGTGGCCAGGTGGGGGAGTCGGTCGAGGATCCGGACCCGTACGGCGCGGGACGGGAGCCCGCACTCCTCCGCGACCAGCCGCCGGATCCGTGCCTGCTCACCGGCGTGCCCGAGCGCGGCCACCGCGAGCGCCTCCCCGTCCGCCGCGCAATAGGCGTTGACTCCGTGTTTCTCCAGCAGCGACTCGACGCGCTGGGGGTCGATGCGCAGCCCGAGGATCTTCGCGAAGCGGCTGCTGCGGCCCACGATCTCGTACAGTCCGTCGGAGGCGCGCCGGGCGAGGTCCCCGGTGTGCAGTTCTTCCACGGTCCGGCCGAGGGCGAGGTCGGCCGGGCTCTCGGCGTAACCGAGCATCACGTTCGGCCCCGAGTAGAGCAGTTCGCCTACGTCCGGGCCGTGGCCGTCGGCCGGCAGCAGCCGGAACGAGCCGCCGGGTATCGGTACGCCGACGGCTTCGGGGCGCTCGGCGGCGAGCTGCGGCGGGAGGTAGGCCATGCGGGCCGTGGCCTCGGTCTGGCCGTACATCACGAACAGCTGCCAGCCCGAGCGGCGCCCCAACTCGGCGTAGTCGGCAACGCGTTCGGGCGCGAGTCGGCCTCCGGCCTGGGTGACGCGGCGCAGGTGCGGCAGTTCCATGTGCTCGAAGCCGATCCGGTCGAGCAGGTCGAAGGTGTATGGCACTCCCGCCAGCGAGGTGCCGTGCCCGGCGCGGAACTCCGTCCAGAAGGCCGCCTCGGACACTGACCGCTCGGTGAGGATCAGCCCGGCGCCGCGCAGTAGATGGCTGTGGATGACGGACAGGCCGTAGCAGTAGTGCATGGGCAGTGTGGTGGCCGCCCGGTCGGTGTCGTCGATGCCGAGGTATGCGGCGATGGACTCGGCGTTGGCCTGAAGGTTCTCGTGGGAGAGCCGCACCAGCTTGGGTGAGCCGGTGGAGCCGGAGGTGCTCAGCAGCAGGGCGAGGTCCGGGTGGAGGGTGTGGACGCTGTCGCGGTGCTTTTCGGCCAGGGGCCACGTCCCGTCGGCCTCCGGGCGGGCCACGACGTCGGGCGCGTACGCCTCCGTCAGCGAGCGGATCGTGCCCTCGCTGTCGCCGGGGACGAGCAGGACGGGGTGTCCGGCGGACAGGGCGGCCAGATACGTGACGAGCGCGTCGGTGTGGTTGGCCCCGGCCAGCAACACCAGCCGCCGTGCGGGCCCGAGGCGCCGGGCAGTCGCGGCCACCCGCTCGGCCAGCTCGCGGTACGACAGCTCTCCCGTTGGCGTGATGAGCGCGACGCGGTCGCCGTACGCCATGAGTCCGCGCGCGAACGGCACGCCGTTCGGCCTCACCGGAGGCACAGAAGGCGAGTCCGGGACGGCGGACAGCCGGAGCGAGCCCCGTGTGGGGGGAGCCGGAACGGAGGAGAGAACAGGGGGCGAAGCCGGGAGGGACTTGGAGGGGTGAAGCACGGGGCGCGCCCTTTCCGCGGCAATGTCCGCTCAGCACGGAGCCCTTGACGTTTAGGTAAGCTTTACCTTATTCATAACATGGTCATAATCAAGCCACAGCAAAGCCACAGGATCGCTTCGTCCCTCGCTCTCCAACGACGTGACCGGCGGCGTAAAGGCGAGCCCTGCAGGAAGGCACACACCATGCGACGCCCCTCGGTTCGCCGGATGACCGCGCTGGTCGCGGCCGCTCTGCTGCTCCCCGCCCTCGCGGGGTGCGGCTCCGACGACAAGGACGCCGAAGGCGAGGGCGGCAGCTCCTCCCTCGTCATCTACTCCGGCCGCAACGAGAAGCTGGTCAAGCCACTTCTGGACAAGCTGGAGAAGGCCGTCGGTACCGACGTCGAGGTTCGCTACGGCGACAGCGCGGAACTCGCCGCGCAGATCCTGGAGGAGGGCGACCGCACCAAGGCCGGGCTGTTCTTCTCCCAGGACGCCGGAGCGCTGGGCGCCCTGTCCAGGGAGGGCATGCTGCAGGAGTTGCCCACGGCCACCCTCGACAAGGTTGACGAGGCGTACCGGGGATCCGACGGTGACTGGGTCGGCCTCTCGGGACGCGTCCGCGTCATCGCGTACAACCCGGACAAGGTCGCCGAGGACGAAGTCCCGGACAGTGTCTTCGACGTGGTCGAGCCGGACTGGAAGGGCAAGATCGGTTTCGCGCCGACCAACGCCTCCTTCCAGGCTTTCGTCAGCGGCATGCGCGTTCTGAAGGGCGACGACGCCACCCGCCAGTGGCTCAAGGACCTGAAGGCGAACGGCGCCAAGACGTACGCCCACAACCTCGCCACTCTGGACGCCGTCGAGGCCGGCGAGGTCGAACTCGGGCTGGTCAACCACTACTACTGGTACGAGCGGGTCGCCGAGAAGGGCGAGGACAAGGTCAACTCCAAGCTGCACTTCCTGCCCGGCAAGGACCCCGGCGCACTCATCAACGTCGCCGGTGCGGGCATCCTCAAGGACAGCGGACAGAGCGCGACCGCCCAGAAGGCCGTGGACTACCTGCTGTCGAAGGACGCGCAGACCTACTTCGCGGACAACACCAAGGAGTACCCGCTGGCCGCGGGCGTCACCAGCACCGTGGAGGGCCTGCCCCCGTTCGAGTCGCTCCAGTCCCCTGACATCGACCTCGGCAAGCTGGAGTCACTCCAGGAGACCCTGGCCATGCTCCAGGACGTCGGACTGGTCTGACCACCGTGCGCACATCGCCGTCCACCTCGCGCCCTTCCGGAGCACCGGCCCCGGAAGGGCCCGAACGCGAGGCAGTCCCGGGCCGATCGGCCCGCTCACTCCGCATGCGCGGAAGGACGCTTACGCCACGCAGAGCGCGTACGGCCGACCGCAGGCCACCCCTGGTGCTGCTCGTCCCCGCCTGCGTGGCAGCCCTCTTCGCCCTGCTGCCCCTCGGCTACCTCGCCGTCCGCGCCCTGGAACGCGGCCCGGCCTACGCCTGGGACGTCGTCGCCGACGAACGCACCCTGGATCTCCTCGGCCGCAGCCTCGGCCTCACCGTCGTGGTCGTGGCCGCCAGCCTCGTACTGGGGATCTCGCTGGCCTGGCTGACCGTGCGCACCGCGCTGCCCGCAGCCCGCGCATGGTCGGTGCTGGCCACTCTGCCGCTGGCCGTGCCCAGCTACGTCGCCGCGTTCGCCTGGCTGTCGGCGGAGCCGGAGCTGGCCGGGTTCGGCGGCGCCGCACTCGCCCTGACGTTGGTCAGCTTCCCCTACGTCCATCTGCCGGTCGCTGCCGCGCTGCGGGGCATCGACGCGGCACAGGAGGAGGCCGCCCGCTCCCTCGGGCACGGGCCGCTGCGGACGTTCGCCAGGGTCACGCTCCCGCAGCTGCGGCCGGCGGCCGCGGGTGGGGCGCTGCTCGTCGCGCTGTACGTGCTCTCCGACTTCGGCGCGGTCTCACTCATGCGGTACGACACCTTCACCCGGGCCATCCACACGTCGTACCGAGCCTCCTTCGACCGGACCCCGGCCGCCGCCCTCAGCGTGGTGCTGGTCGTGATGACCATCGCACTGGTGGCCGCCGAGGCCCGTACGCGCGGACGGGCCGGGCACGCCAGGACCGGTACGGGCACCGCCCGACCGGCGGTCCCGGTCGCTCTCGGCCGGTGGCGGCCGCTCGCCCTGTTGTGGTGCGCGGCTGTGGTGACCGTGGCCGTCGCCTTCCCGCTGGGCACCCTCGGGTACTGGCTCGCCGTCGGCAGCTCGGCCACCTGGGACCTCGGCGGACTCGCGGAGACGGCCTGGATGACGCTCGGCGTCGCGACGGCGGGCGCCGGCCTGACCACGGTCCTCGCCCTGCCGGTCGGGGTGATCGCCGCCCGGCACCGGGGCCGCGGCGTCCGTCTGCTGGAGCAGGCGGCGTACGCGGGGCACGCGCTGCCGGGTATCACGGTGGCGCTCGCCCTGGTGTTCTTCGCCGTGCGCTACGCCTACCCGCTGTACCAGCAACTCCCGCTGCTGGTCTGTGCCTACGCCGTGCTGTTCCTGCCGGTCGCGGTGGCCGCCACCCGCGCGGCCGTGCTCCAGGCGCCGCCGGTCCTGGAGGACGTGGCCCGCTCGCTCGGGCGACGGCCGTGGCAGGTGCTGCGGGAGGTCACCGTGCCGTTGGCCGCGCCCGGCGTGGCTGCCGGGGCCGCGCTCACCTTCGTGGTGTGCATGAAGGAGCTGCCCGCGACCCTCCTCCTGCGCCCCACCGGCATGGACACCCTGGCCACCCGCCTGTGGACCGAGACCGGCGCCGGATCCTTCGCGGCCGCCGCCCCGTACGCCGCCGCGCTGATCCTGCTGGCCGCCGTCCCCTCGTACCTCCTAGGCAGGCACCGGACATGAACGACACGAACGCACTGCACGTCGAGGGACTCACCAAGTCCTACGGAGCCGGGGAGCCGGTCCTGCGGGGCCTTGAACTCACTGTCCCCGCAGGCACTTTGGCGGCGGTCCTTGGCCCCTCCGGTTGCGGCAAGACCACCATGCTGCGGGTAGTCGCCGGTTTCCTGCGCGCCGACGCGGGCACCGTCCGCCTCGGCGACCGGCTCCTGAGCGGGCCCGGCGTCCACCTCCCGCCGGAGCGGCGCCGTATCGGCATCGTGCCCCAAGAAGGCGCCCTCTTCCCGCACCTGAGCGTGGCCCGCAACGTCGCCTTCGGACTGACCGGCGTCGACCGCGCCGAACGGCGTGCCATAACCGAGGAGATGCTCGAACTGGTCGGCCTCGCCGGATACGGCGACCGCATGCCGCACGAGCTGTCCGGCGGCCAGCAACAGCGCATCGCCCTGGCCCGCGCGCTCGCGCCGCGACCCGGGCTCGTGCTGCTCGACGAGCCGTTCAACGCCCTCGACAGCGCACTGCGGGCGGGAGTGCGAGCGGACGTACGGGCCGCGCTGCGGGCGACCGGTGCCACAGCGATCCTCGTCACCCACGACCAGCAGGAGGCCCTGTCCACCGCCGACCTCGTCGCCGTCGTACGGGACGGCCGAGTCGCCCAGTGCGCCACCCCGCAGGACCTCTACCGGCACCCCGCGGATCCCTGGATCGCCGGCTTCGTCGGCGACGCCGTCCTGCTCCCCGGCACCGTCGAACGCGACGGCACGGCCCTGACCGCACTGGGCGCCGTGCCCCTCGCCGCCCCGCCCGAAGGACTGCGCACCGGCACGGTCCTGCTCCGCCCGGAACAACTCCACCTGACCGACACGGACTCCGAGGGCTCAGTCAGAGGCACGGTGACCGACGTCTCGTACTACGGACACGACGCCATGCTCACCGTGACCGTCCAGGGCCACGACACGCCGGTCGGCATCCGGGTCGCCGGCCCCCTGTCCATCCGCCCGGGGGAGGAGACAGGCATCCGCGTCGTGGGCGAGGCCGCCCTCCACCCGTAGCCACATTCCACTACAGCTTTCGCCTCGCCCTGGTTCGAGCCTGAAGGCCGCCTCGGCAGCCGTTTCACATCGACTCAGGGCACGCAGAGGGCACGCGGCTCCACAAGGGCCAGTTTGCGCGAGCCGGGCGCCATCGCCACCGCTGCCCGAGTGCATGCCGGGTCCGAACCCGCTGCCCGTGAGGTGCAGCACGAGGAACAGGGCGATCAGCGCTGTCGTGACCAGCCGGACACCTTCACCCAGCAGGGACCGCCGGGACCGGAGTCGTGGGACGAGCCGTGTCTGCCGGGTCTGTACATGAGCGCTCTGACACGGCCAAGGGCAACCATCAGCGCCTGTACAGGCGCCGGACACCGGGAAGGGCGTGCGAGCGGCGGGACGAAGACGGGCGCCATGGCCCTGCGTCTCGCGCTGCTGCTCGGAGTCGGAGTTCTCAACACCCGAGCCGCGCCGGGATGCTGAGCGGCGTGACGGCGTTCAGCATGGTTCAGCACGGCTACCAGGCGCACGCCCCTCCGTCGACGAGGCCGGAGCTCCGGTCCCGCACGTTGCCGTCGACCTCGTGGATCCGAGCGATCCGCAACACCGTGCGCATGCCGACTGGAGGGCCGACGATGCCCAGACCAGGCAGATCCGTTCGGGATGGGCACCCTCGGCTCACGCTGCGCTATCCAGCGTAGCGATCTTCCACTCGGGTGCAGGGGCCTGCGCGGGTGCAGAGGGGCAAGCGGGTCCCGCGAGGGTGCGCCCTCCCGGCGCTCCGGCTCGCGGTAGGGGCGGGTCAAGGAGCTGGCTGGGCGATACCGCGCGGGTCAGCCGACGCCACGGCTGTTCGGCTGTCACGGCTGGCACTGGTGCTGATTGAAATGGCCGTGAAGCCCGAGCGAGATGAGTAAGTCGCAAGGGCGCCTGAGTCGAGCGGCGTGGTGAAGTGGTTCGATCACGGCCGGGCCGGGTGTCATTGCCCAGGACTGTGCTGGTGCGGGTGCTGCCGCAGACCGTTCGGTGGTCCATGGTGCGGGCCTGCGTCCTGGGCGCAGGCAATCGCGTGCTCTGCGATGTCACCTACGCCGCTGACGGCGTTCGAGCCGACAACGTCCGGCCACTGGCTGGACGG
Organism: Streptomyces sp. NBC_01092; assembly: GCF_045039535.1. NCBI lineage: Bacteria > Bacillati > Actinomycetota > Actinomycetes > Kitasatosporales > Streptomycetaceae > Streptomyces > Streptomyces sp. NBC_01092. Next base: position 8,971,114 of record NZ_CP108659.1, read on the forward strand.
TGCCGTCCGCCAGCGGAGGGACCAGAGCAAGGACGTCCGCGCGCCCGCAGACCAGCCATCCCGTCCAATGCAATGGTGCATGAGCCTCCCCGGCGCGCCGAGGGCCTGGCCCCGTCGTCGTGCCAGGCCCTTGCGGCGCGTGAGCAGTGCGGCAAAGGGGTGATCTGTCGACTGCCCTGCCGGAGTCGGGTCGTTGAGCGGCTATGGAGGTTCTCGCAATTCGTGCGAACTCGGGTCCCGATTGGCTACCCCTGAAGACGACACCGGCGCGTGGTGTGGGCAACTGCGGGAAGCGGATGCAGGGGCACGTCAGGTGTCGGCAGTTGAGGATCGTCGCTCGTTCGCACGGCGGTTGGTGCCGCCGGGGCTGAAAGCGCGTACGGCCGAAGCCGACCGGTGATGGCGACGCGGACGGTGATGGTCACGCTGGCTGCCGTCACGATCGTCGCAGCGGCCGTGTCGGTCGTTCTGGCGGCGTGACCGAACCGGAGATCGACCGGGCATCCACCCAAAGGTGGCTACCCTCGAGCCGCTGCCCTCCGACCAGGCGAGGATCTCTCGGTCCTCACCGATGAAAGGGCAGCCATGGGGGACAGTCCTCCCAGGGAGTTCATCTCCGTTGCTGACGACGAGGGGAACAACATCACCGCCAACGTTCTGGGACGTAACCCCAGGTGGGCGGCCGGACTCGACGCCGAGAAGGTTGTCAAGACGCCTTTCATGTCCGGCCGCATCGACCTGGCGTTGTATGTGTCGAAGCTGGAAAGTTGGGCCGACGCGCTGGACAAGCTCGACGCTGGCGAAGACGTGCCGACTGCCCGGGGACGGCGGTCCCACAGCAGCAAGACGACTGATCGCAAGGCGAAAGCTGTCGTCCACACCGTCGCCGCGGGGCAGGCCATTGCGCTCGTCGTACGTCGCCCTGAGCTATGGGCACGGTCTGCAAGTGATCGGTGACGGCGGGTGTCCGAGGCGGGAAGGTGCTCCGGCTTCGTCGAATCTGCACATCGAATGCGCAACCTCGGCGCGGTGTGCGGGGGATCCGCATAAGTGAGTGCCCCATGATGCTCTGTTGGTGCGGAGTGTTCCGTTCGAGAACGTGGTCGCAGTGCTGGTCGGGTCCCGGTGCCGCGCGGTATATGGAGAAGCTGCCCTCGAGTCGTGCGCACGTCTGCACGGATGCGCAGTCTGTTCGTCCAATTTTCCGGATGAGTGCTCCGGTTGATTGGTCGCCCAGTGCGCTCCGTGCTTGGATCCTCTGCACCGCGGGAGCCGCGCGAAAATCCCGGAAGCGGGCATCGCACATCCCCCTGCGGCCGAGGCCCGCTATCTGTCCCCAGCGGGGCCGCCCCCCTTGTGGATCATCCATACGAAAGGGAAGTTTCATCATGAAATCCGCTCCCCAGGTTCAGACCGTTGAGATCTCCGACGCCGCGCTCGACAACGTCTCCGGCGGCCTGAACCCGCACGCCAGCCTCGTCGCCGGACCCGCGGCGGTCAGCAGCGCGGATGTTCTGGCGCAGCTCGACGCCGTCAAGAACGAGGTTCTTGGCGCCGCCGGCCAGTACAGCCACGTCAGCGTCAGTGCCTCCCTCTGACCTGCAGTCCGACCGCCAGTCTGTGAATCCCTTCTGGCCTGACGCTGTGGTCAGGGTGTTGGCACACAGGTAGGCAGTACGGAAAGGTGATGCTCCTGGCGGCAACGGGCACTTGATCAAGATCGCCCGTCTCTGCCAGGAGCTTCGCGCTTGTTCACCCGTCGTCGAGCGGGGGGCCGAGCCGCCCGGAGGTACGTGACCGGGCTACGCAGGTCCGACTGCACGAGAACGGGACACGGAGGTGGCGCTGGCCGACCCTCGAGCTCGCAGTGGCCAGGGCGGGATCGGGTGAGTGGCTACGTGACCCAAGAGGCGCTCGATTGGTCGTGACTTTCCGTGATGGTGGATGAGATAGCCCGAAAACGTCTGGGCGGGGAAATTGTCGGGCAATCGGTCGAATCCCCGTCGGCCGCATCCTCGATCGTCGCGACCCGCTCGCACCACGACTGCCCATGGATTGGCCGTCGAATGGAGGGGCGAAAGGGGCGCAGTGGCGAGCGCGCACGCCGGCGCTGGGCGGGCCGAGCCTTCGGGGCCTGTCAGTCCCAGTGCCCAGCGGCACTGAACCCACTTGGACTTGGCGGAAGGCCGAAACTGTGACGACCCACCAGACCGTTTGCGTTTCGGTGTGCTGTCGGCCACATTTAGGCAGGTCACACGCGGTTCTCCAGCCGGAAACGGTGCTGGCCTTCATTGTCGGCGCCAAGGTTCGGAACCTCGCCCTGGGTGTGGCCACCGAACGCCTTACTCCAGCCGTAGATCGTGATCTCGATGGTGAGGGGCGTCGAGGCGGCAGGTGTCCAGCGTGGATCATCTCGCCCGAGATCGCCCATGCCGTCGCGGGCGTCGGCTCCTTCTCCGTCTACCCGAGTTCACCGCGACGGAGGGCGTCCCCTATCTCGCTGAGCTTCGCGGTCGTTGCCGGGGTCCGCTCCTGTGCTTGTTCAGCGAGTCGGAGGGCATCGTCGATCTCGCTGAGCTTCCTGGAGGACAGGACGGCCGCCCGCTCTATCAGGTCGTCCCGGGACACGGTGGTCAGCCACGTGCACGGGGTGAAGCCTGGACGCGGGAACGCGAGCCGCAGCACGCCTTCGAGCGGCAGCCCTTCACCGGCGCCGACCGTCACTTCGATGCCCAGACCGCTGATGTCGAGGCCCGCCGGAGCGACGACCTGCATCACCTGGAACCCGGACGCGTCGTCTCCTGACAGCAGTACGACCAACCTCCGCTCGTCGAACTGGACCCACCAGACTTCGCCACGTTGCACAAGCCCTCCGATACACAGGACGGCAGGCAGACGCTGCGCGACCTGACGCGGTGTGGAGACCGGTGCGGCCACCGTTGATCATCGGTGTGTGAAGACAAACGATCATGCGGTGGCCGCAGGTCACAGCGTAGACCCTGCCTGCTGGCAGGAGGCGTTCGAGGGCCTGATGAGCCGGATAGCGGGACGCTTCACACGGGTCGAATCCCGACGCCGGGCCCGGAAGTTGGTACTCGGCCTGTTGTCGGACCTGCCGCGCAAGAACTGCTGGACCATCGCCGAGTGGGCCGGGGACAGGACCCGGACGGCATGCAGCACCTGCTCGGGAGGGCGAAGTGGGATGCCGACCAGGTCCGCGACGAGGTGGGTGACTACGTGGTGGAGCATCTGCACGACGACGAGGCGGTGCTGGTGGTCGACGAGACCGGCGACGTGAAGAAAGGCACCTACACCGTTGGAGTCCAGCGGCAGTACACCGGCACCGCGGGGGCCCGTATTTCAATTGGTGCTCGGCAGAGGGGTGTTGGTGGGAGTCTGAGATATGACCCCGTGTCTGTCAGGCCGCGTTGCCGCTCGTGTTCTGCGGGCCAAGTTCGATCAGATCCTGCCGCACCTCGATGAGCGCCGCCGTCGGTGGTACCTGGCCAGTGAGGCGACGGCTCTCGGCCGCGGCGGGATCGTCCGGGTCGCCGCCGCCTCCGGCACCAGCACGGCAACCATCGCGCGAGGCATGGCCGAGTTGGCCGGTTGCCCCTCACCGACCCTGCGGGTCCGGGCTCCAGGTGCGGGCCGCAGGCGGCTGACAGACACCGACCCTGGTCTGCTGCCCGCGCTGGAGTCGCTGATCGAGCCGCACACCCGAGGCGACCCCGTCTCCCCGTTGCGGTGGACCACGCTGTCGTTACGGGCCCTGGCCTCGACCCTCACCACACAGGGCCACCCGGTCAGCGCTTCAACCGTCGGACACCTGCTGCACACCCTGGGCTACAGCCTGCAGGGAACCGCGAAGACAACAGAGGGCATCAGCCATCCGGACCGCGATGCCCAGTTCACCCACCTCAATGCCACCGCCGCCGCGTTCCTCAACGATGCCCAGCCGATCATGAGCAGTGGTCACGTGCAGTAGTTGTCAGTAGGCGGCTGTTTACGATTGTGGGAGGGAGGCAGCCCGACGGAGCGCGCCGTGCTGGCGCCGGCGGGCACGCTGGCGCTCTGGGAACACTGGGCGCCCACCGCCTGCCCGATGAGGGAGGCCGGCTCCGAGGGCCGGGCAGAGACGGAGAGGCCGGAACTGGCGCACCCGGAGGAATTCGGTCCGTTCACGCTCTTCCGCCGGCGCGTGGGAGGGCGCACGGCGGTCGCTCATGGGGGGCGAGGTAGTCGCCGAACTGCTGCCTCCCGACTAGGGCGTGTCCGATGGGTCCGGTGACAGTCTGGCGCGTGGTTCATACTTGTCGTCGTGCCTCAGTGAAGCGGCCAGGGCCCAGGGCTGATTCAACGTCGTGGTGATTTTGCTGCGGTGCTGGGGTCACCTGACGTCCAGGTGCTTGAGTGGGCGACCTGAAATCACCGCAACTCCCGGCCCTGGGGCGGAATGGTTTCGGTGGCCATGGCTCGGGTGATGGCGCGTGCCACGGCGACGACGGCGGGGATGTGCGTCTCCGGTTGGTTCTGCTCGGACGGGGTGATGACCGAGATGGCGGCGATGGTGGTGTCGTTTCGGTCGAGGATGGGTGCGGCGACGCCGGTCATGTGGGTGTCCCATTGGGGGCGTGAGAAGACCGCGTAGCGGTCGCGGCGGATGGCCGCGAGCCTGGGCCGTAGCGCGTCGGCCGTTTCGTTCGGGTTGTTCTCGTCGGCTGGGTGGTCGGCGGTGAGGAAGTCTTCTTGGACCTGGGTGGGGGCGAACGCCAGCAGGACGAGCCCGGGAGCGGTGGCGTGCAGGGGGAGCCGGCCGCCGACCCGGTACATCACGCGCGGGGCATCTCGTGCGGACAGCCTCTCGACCAGGACGCCTTCCAGGCTCTCGCGCACGACCAGTTGTACGTGCTGGCGGGTGGCGTGCCAGAGGTCTTGCAGGTAGGGCAGGGCGATGGTGCGCAGACCGTGTCCGCGTGGTGCCACGGTGGCGATTTCCAGCAGTCGTAGGCCGATGGTGTAGTGACCGGACTCGGTGCGTTCCAGCGCGCCCTGCTGGGCGAGTTGGCGGGCGATGCGCAGCGCGGTGGCCTTGGGCAGGTCCGCCTGTGCTGCGAGGGCGGTCAGGGACAGCGCCGGTGTGTCCGGACGGAAGCAGGCGAGCATGCGAAAGGCCCGGTCCAGGAGGGGTTCGCCGTGGGCTGGACGGCGTCCCCGGACGGGGGAGTGTTCCTCGTTCCTGCCGTTGCCGTCGTGCGAGCTTTTCACGCCGAGCCCCTGTGGTTCGCGCCGGGTGGGTCCACTCAATGAAACCAGGGGTGCCTCGTCACCGTGACCCGAGCACCGCGCAGTTCCCACCCTTCGTGGCGGCCTCGTCGCGGTATGTCGTAGGCGCGTCACGGGCTCGTCACGCCGCTGTCCCGAAGCACTCGCGGCGGTCCATTCAATGAAACTCCGGGTGGCTGACGGGAGTTGGGGCGGCAAGTATCCCCGTGTCGGCCGCACAGCCCACCGGGCGACGCGGCACCCGCAAAGACAGGAAGGTGAAGTGCCATGCAGAAGCGAGCGAAGATCGGCACCGCTGTTGCCGGAATGATCGCGGCTCTCGCGGTCGCTGGAGCGGTGGCGCCGGCGGCCCATGCCGCGGACGGCGCCCAGCAGCGGTGCTACGCGAACTTGACTGCCAACGCAACGGAGCAGCACACCAGGGCGCACGAACTCGTCCGCGTGGTCCAGGAGCCTCAGCCAGATCCGCGGGAGATCGAGATGGCACAGGCACACCTGACCATGCTGCGCGCGGTAGGGGCGATGATGCGTGAATTCGCCAACCAGGGTTATTGGGAAGAGTGCGCTCGCGTGCGGTGACGCACCCGCCGGCCCATGTCACCGGGCCGCAGTTGCAAGAGACTGGAAGGAGCCGCTTGCGGCTCGTCCCACTCGGCGTACAACGGGTGCTAATCGTTGGCGAGTTCGGCTCAGAGACTATCTGGTAGATCGTCAGCGAAGCCAGAGTCGGATCGAGGCAAGGACGACCGTGCCCTGGAAGACATATGCTCTCTTGTCGTATCTGGTTGCTACGGCCCGGAAACCCTTGAGGGCGTTGATGGATCGCTCGACTTCGTTCCTACGGACGTAGCGGGTCCGGTCGAAGCCGGTGGGTCGGCCGCCGCGGCTTCTACGCCGTTGGCGGTTGGCCCGCTGGTCCCGGCGTTCAGGGATCGTGTGCCGGATCTGCCGTCGTCGCAGGTAACGGCGGTTGCGGCGGGAACTGTACGCTTTGTCGCCGCAGACGTAGTCCGGGCGCGTCCTCGGATGCCCTCCGGGCGCGGGACACGGATGCGGTCCAGGACCGGGATCATCTGCGGGGCGTCACCCCACTGCCCAGGGGTGACCAGGACGGCCAGCGGACGGCGGCCGCCGTCGCTCGCCAGGTGAATCTTGGTGGTGAGTCCGCCGCGCGAGCGGCCGATCGCCTCATCGGGCCGGTGATGGGCAGGCCGCGCGCGTCGGCCTGGTACCCGCGCCGGGCGGTGGTGGGCTCCGGCGGCATGCTGATGGGCGCGGCAGGACGTGGAATCGACGCCGACCATGGACCAGTCGATCCGTCCCTCCGCATCGGCAATGGCCTGAACACCCCGCAGGATCCGCTCCCACGTGCCATCAGCTGACCATCTGCGATGCCGGTCATGAACTGTCTTCCACTTCCCGAACCGTGTCGGCAGGTCCCGCCATGGAATGCCAGTGCGCAGCCGAAACAGGATCCCGTTGATCACTCTGCGGTGACACGACCACCGCCCGCCCCGGCCAGTGTTCTTGGGCAAGTGCGGCTCAAGCCTGGCCCACTCCCGATCCGACAGATCCCCTCGACCCACGCCGACCGGAACGACACCAGCACCGCTCGGTCACGCGACTCGTCGGACACGCCTTAGGCACAATGGCTTGGGGAGAAGGCGCGCAACGTCCGCCAGGGCTTCATGGATCCGAAACAGAGGGCGGCGTTCGAGGAGTTCCTCGCACGGCATGCCTCCCTCGAGGAGTAGTGTCGCCCCGGCTCGTTGACGCCGCGGCGATTGGCCGTCCGCAGCCCGGTCCTGTTGCCTGTCCGCGCTCTTCGAGTGAGCGGAGCTGGCCGTATGGCTGTTGCGCATGCCGAGGGTGCGCATGGAAGGTGCCTGCCCTCCCCCTTGCAGACGCGTAACGTGAAGCAGCATGAAGATCCCCGTTACCGCTGCACGTTTCACCGCATGATGTCGCAAACTGCTGTCGTAAGCTGGACGATAAGCCTCTGATCTGTGAGGGAACGGACCCGCATGAAGATCCTCATCTCCTGGGATCGTCGCCGTGACCTTGGGCGCCCGGCGGAGAACGGCAGTTCGTCGGACCACTGATGACCGTTCAAACCCACTGTCGCCCATGGCGGCAGATGTCAGAACTGATGTCGGTACCCTGGCACCGTCACTTTTGGTAGTTAGCAGCTTGGGCCGCCGCAGCGCACTTGCGTCTTGCTCTGTGCGTGCAGAGACTCCCTCCGGTCGTGGCCGGAGGGAGTCCGCGTTGTATTGATCCCGAAACGGATTGGGTTCGATTCGAGGTGGTAGCGCACGTGCGGTCCGCCGAAGTTGCCGCGCACGACATGCGGCTGGGGCTGGCGTTGGTGGAAGAAGCGGCTGGTCTCCCCAGCGAGTTGGGCCTGGTCACGGATCCGGGCTGGACTTGAGATCGGCGTTGATCAGTTCGTCCGGATTGAGCTTGGACGCATGCGAGGGCAGGAGGTACTACAGCTCGATCCGGTCGGCGTGCTCCGCCAGCGAGGTGCGGACCTTCTTCGAGAGATCACCTGCGTGTCGAAGGTCCTTGTGACGACCATGAATTGGCGGATGTATTACTTCAGCCCCTTTTCGGTGGACGTCGCGATGGGCCCAGCGCTTAGAAGGCGCCTGGTCAGGGGCGGAACGGGGGGTCGCTGACCTGCTTCGATAGGTGGATCTGTGAGGCTGTCAGATAGATTTCCCGCGTTCTCGGGAAGCAGGGCCGTTGGGAATCCTCAGGCGTAGTGAGCCCGAGGTGTCTGGCACTGCTCCGACAGCTCATGGAATCTGGCCGTGCCCGCGATCTGTTCAAGTTGGCGCTCTCAGCTTGGGAAGCGACGGCGCTTGCAGAGCCGGATAGCTTCTGACCTGGGCATACGTGCTCTGGTGTGGCGCCCGGGAGCGCAGGATCGCGCCGTTGTTGACCGTGGTTTACCGGCTTTACGGGCACGCTGTGGGCACGCCGTTGGGCAGGAGCGATGGGAGAGCCCTCCGGCGGCCAACCACCATCTGATCCTTGGAAGCGATGGGCAGCCGGAGAGGTTCCATTGCAGCGGCACACGTCAAGGCTCGACGGGCAGCCGGCGTCCGAACAGGTCGGTTTGGGCCGCCGTTTCTCAGGTCGTCTTCTACGCGCTCCGGCGGCGCTGGAAGGGCGGCCGGAGCGCGAGGCGGCACAAGTCCGTCCCACCTCGAAACCGGCCGTCCGGCAGGGGCCCATCCTGACGGCGCGACCTGCCGCACCACACGCAGCGGTGGGTACGGCGATCCGGCGCGGGCACGTTTGTCAGTGGCCGCCGGTCAGCCCGCCGCTGAGTGTCTTGTGGATCCGGGCGCTGGGCTCGTTCAGCCCGATGATCTCGACGGTCTTGCCGCGCTGGACGTACTTGGTCTCGATGGCGTCCAAGGTGGCCACGGAGGAGGCGTCCCAGATGTGGGCGGCGGACAGGTCGATGACGACCTTGTCGGGGTCGCCCGCGTAGTCGAACCGGCCGACGAGGTCGTTGGAGGAGGCGAAGAACAGCTCACCGGTGACCCGGTAGACGGTGGTGCTGTTGTCGGGGTCGGTGACGGCTGTGACCTCGGCGAGGTGGGCGACGCGCTTGGCGAAGATGACCATCGCGGTGATCGAGCCGACGACGACGCCGATGGCGAGGTTGTGGGTGGCCACGACGCAGGTGACGGTGATCACCATGACGGTGATCTCTCCGGCAGGCATCCGCTTCAGCGTCTTCGGGGCGATGGAGTGCCAGTCGAAGGTGGCCACGGACACCATGACCATGACGGCGACGAGGACGGCCATGGGGATGTCGGAGACGACCGGCCCGAAGACGATGCACAGCACCATCAGGAACGCGCCCGCCAGGAACGTCGAGAGCCGGGTGCGGGCGCCGGAGACTTGTACGTTGATCATCGTCTGGCCGATCATCGCGCAGCCGCCCATGCCACCGAAGAAGCCGGTGACGATGTTGGCAATGCCCTGACCGACGGACTCGCGGGTCTTGGAGGAGTGGGTGTCGGTGATGTCGTCGACCAGCTTGGCCGTCATCAGCGACTCCATTAGGCCGACCAGCGCCATGGCGAGCGCGTACGGGGCGATGGTGGTGAGCGTGTCCAGGGTGAACGGCACGTCCGGCAGGCCGGGCAAGGGGAGGGAGGACGGCAGGTCGCCCTTGTCGCCGACGGTCGGCACCGCGATGCCGGCCGCGACCGTGATGACGGTGAGGATGACGATCGACACCAGCGGTGCCGGGACCACGGTCGTGAGCCTGGGGAAGAACACCGTGAGGGCCAGACCGGCGGCGATCAGCGGATAGACGGCCCACGGTACGTCGGTCATCTCCGGCACCTGCGCCATGAAGATGAGGATGGCGAGGGAGTTGACGAAGCCGACCATCACGCTGCGAGGCACGAACCGCATCAGCTTGGCCACTCCGAGTGCGCCGAGGACGATCTGGAAGACGCCGGCAAGGATGACGGCGGCGACGAGGTAGCCGAAGCCGTGCTCGCGGTTCAGCGGGGCGATGACCAGGGCGACGGCACCGGTGGCCGCGGAGACCATGGCCGGGCGGCCACCGACGATGGCGATGGTGACGGCCATCGTGAACGAGGCGAAGAGCCCGATGGCCGGATCGACCCCGGCGATGATCGAGAACGAGATCGCCTCGGGGATTAGGGCCAGGGCGACCACGAGACCGGCCAGCACCTCCGTGCGCAGCACCTTCGGGTCGGACAGCCAGGACGGTCGTCGGGAGCCGCGCAGCCAGGCGGCCGGGGACAGTGCGGAGGAAGACAAGACGAGGGGAACCTGTCGTGCTCGGGCACACCCGGCATTACAGCGGGCGCGCAGGAAGGCGTGGAAGGCCGGGGCGGCCGGTCACGAAGTCCGCGAACGGCATGCGCACGCTCTCCTGCGGACTACGGTCTTCGCCGGAGGCTTCGTCGGCCCCGACACGGCTGATGGTCACGGAACGGCATCCCGCACCATGGGAACGGGCACGGCAGGCAGCCGACCCAAGACCGAGGCAACTCTACTGGCCAGGCGCCGGTGCGGATCGGGAGCGCGCCCTTATGCCGTGGCTCCGTAAGGCGTGAGATGTGCGTCGAACCGGGACAAAACGGAATTCACGCGAGACGCTGCCCCCATGACAGCCTCACCATCCAGCGAGGGCGCCGACGAAGCCCCGTACCGTTTCGACGACCTGACCGCCCTCTACATCAACTGCACCCTCAAACCGTCCCCGCACCTCAGCCACACCCAGGGCCTGATCGACAAGAGCGCGAAGATCATGATGTCGCGCGGGGTCACCACATCCGAGATCCGAGCCGTCGACCACGACATCGCACCCGGCGTCTACCCGGACATGACCGAACACGGCTTCGCCACCGACGAGTGGCCCGCACTGTACGAGCGGGTGATGGCCGCGGACATCCTGGTCATCGCCGGGCCGATCTGGCTGGGCGACAACGGCTCCGTGACGAAGAAGGTGATCGAGCGCCTCTACGCCTGCTCCAGCCTCCTCAACTCACAAGGGCAGTACGCCTACTACGGCCGCGTCGGCGGCTGTCTGATCACCGGTAACGAGGACGGGGTGAAGCACTGCGCGATGAACGTCCTCTACAGCCTCCAGCACCTCGGCTACACGATCCCGCCCCAGGCGGACTCCGGCTGGATCGGCGCGGCCGGTCCCGGGCCGTCGTACCTCGACCCCGGCTCGGGCGGCCCGGAGAACGACTTCACCAACCGCAACACCGGCTTCATGACGTGGAACCTGATGCACCTCGCCGCCCTGTTGAAGCGCGCCGGCGGCGTCCCCGCGTACGGCAACCAGCGCTCGCAGTGGGACGCCGGCTGCCGCCCGGGCGCGGACAACCCCGAGCACCGTTGACGGGCGGGCCCGCCCTGGCGGAGCTGGGCGGTATGGGGCGGGTTCGGAGCCGCGTGGGCCAGGCCGTGGGTGGTCGGTGTGCTGGTGGTGGTGGCGGTCGTCGGGGTCGGCTTCGGGCTGTACTGGTTCCAGCCGTGGAAGCTGTGGCAGGACGAGACGGTCCAGGAGGCGTTGCCCGGGACCGCGGCCGCCTCGAAGGCACCCGTCGGGCTGCCGTCGTCCGGGGTCAGCACCTGGTGCGACCGATTCGACGTCTCCCTCGGCGCCGCCGACCGAGGCCGGGTCAGGCGCCCAATGACCAAGAACCACAGTTGCCGTGCCTGTTCTGCCCGGCGGTCCGGGAGGTAGCTTGGTGGACAAGGCCCCTGAAGGAGGGCGATCCGATGCCGTGGTTCGTATGGCTGCTCGCCGCCGCGGCACTGGGGGTCGCTGAGTTCTTCACCCTGACACTCGTCTTCGGTCTGCTCGCGGGCGCCGCATTGGTTGCCGCCGTAGTCGCTGGTGTGGGAATCGGCCTTCTCGGCCAGCTCCTGGCCCTGGGGGCAGCAGCGGCAGCGGGCTTCTTCATCGTCCGTCCTGTCGCGCTACGGCAGATGACCCAGCAACCCCTCACACGCGACGGCACGGATGCGCTGATCGGCAAGCGTGCCGAAGTCATGCAGGAGGTCACCGCGACCCGCGGCTTGATCAAACTCTCCGGCGAGGAATGGTCCGCCCGTGCCCTCGACGAGAGCCTTGTGATCCCGGTGGGAGCACTGGTGGATGTGATGGAGATCGAAGGCGCCACGGCCATCGTCTACCCCCGCGAACTCCTTCCGTGAACGGCTGAGCACATAGCAACGGAGGCACTGTGGATCCAGTTGTCATTCCCATTCTTGTGGCGGCCGTTGTCGTTGTCTTCCTCGTGGCCTCCGCGGTGCGGATCGTCCCGCAGGCACGCCGCTACAACATCGAGCGGTTCGGCCGATATCGCAGGACGCTGCAACCCGGGCTGAACCTGGTCCTGCCGGTGGCGGACCGCGTCAACACCAAACTCGACGTGCGTGAGCAGGTCTACTCATCCGACCCCAGGCCAGTGATCACCGAGGACAACCTCGTGGTGAACATCGACACCGTGCTCTACTACCAGATCACGGACCCGCGGGCCGCGGCCTACGAGGTCGCTGACTACCTGCATGCGATCGATCAGCTCACCGTGACCACGCTACGGAACGTCATCGGCAGCATGGACCTGGAGGAGACGCTCACCTCGCGTGAGGAGATCAACTCTCGGCTTCGCGCCGTCCTCGACGATGCCACCGGCAAATGGGGTATCCGCGTCAACCGCGTCGAGATCAAGGCCATCGATCCACCGCACACCATCAAGGAAGCGATGGAGAAGCAGATGCGGGCCGAGCGTGACAAGCGCGCGGCCATCCTGCACGCCGAAGGGGAGCGGCAGGCCAAGATCCTTACAGCGGAAGGCACGAAGCAGAAGGACATTCTGGAGGCCCAAGGCACGCAACAAGCCATGATCTTGCGGGCGGACGGCGAGGCCAAGGCAGTGGAGCTCGTCTTCCAGGCCGTTCATCGCAACAATGCCGACCCGAAGATCCTGGCCTATAAGTACCTCGAGACGCTCCCGCACTTGGCGAGCAGCGACAACAATACGTTCTGGGTGATCCCGGGGGAGCTGACCGAGGCGGTTCGGACCGTCACCCGGGCGTTCGGTGATCAGTCGACGGCAGGTCCACCCCCAACCGCGCAGCCAGAGGAAGCAGCCACCGCCGACGACACGCCGGCCGAAGGACGGACTCCGGAGCTCGATGCAGGCTGGAGCGCTTCTCTTGACGCAGCGGCGGCTGCTGACGAGGCCGGAAAGCAGGCCGCCGCCGCGGTGAGCGATGCCAAGGCAGAGGCCGAGGCTGCGAAGTCGCCTCAGGTACCGCGCCGGGCGCAGACGTCTGACGATTGAGCCCACCCTCGGTTGTCGCCAGGGACCGCCGTGAGGCTTCCAGAGCTCTCGGTCGGCCCGTGCATTCCGTGCGCAAGTCCGGCAGGCAGACACCCCGGTGGTCCAGCGCAGGGTGCGGGCGGTCATGGGGTGACCTCGCGGAGGTCGGCGCCCAGGGGCGGAGTTTCCCGGGCAGGTCGGCGTGGCCGCGGCCGGGCCCGACGACCTGGTCCGCGCCGAGCGTGCGAACCACCACAATGACCAGAGCACCCCCCCCGCACCACAACGAGCAGCCCACCGTCAGCTGGCAACACTGCTGTAGCCCGGTGCCCCCGCTGGTCCTGAATGATGTCCATCGCCGCCACCGGCGTCCTCGCCCTCAGCGCGGCCGGCTTCACCTGGGGCTGACGCAGGCCGAGAAGTTCCAGGACAAGCCCGAGTCAGTCGTCGCACAGGAGCGGATCGGAGGCGCACTATCCGTCGGGCGCCTCCGACCCCGCGAAGATCGTCACCAGCACCGACCGAGCCGACCATGTCCGGACGGAGGCGGCCGGCGTGCTCGTCGGCATCGGCGTGCTACTGGACGCCTTTCTCGTTCGTACGGTCCTGGTCCCTGTCCTCGCCCTGGACCTGAGCCGCTGGTCCTGGTGGCCGGGCGGCCTCTTCCGCCACCTGGGCTCGGACGACGTCGACGAGCCATGTCAAACGCTGGACCGACAGACAGCGCGGAATGCGAGGACCAGGCGGGGAACGAACTTCAGCAGTCGGTATGGCCCTCACTTGGGTGGCAGGCCCGCCGCGAAGGAGCGTCCCTCGTCGACCCAGGCGGCGAGCGCCTCGTCCTCCGCATGAGGTCGCCGCCGGTGACCCCAACGGCCATGTTGCCGCGGTGGAAAGGGCCAGCCCGCCGAGCATGCGCTTCTCGCCGATCTCCGGGTCTGCGCCCAGCCGTTCCCGGATCCGCTCGGCGAGTCCTTCGTCGTAGGCCACGTCTCACCCCTGATCTACGTTCCTTACCGCACGAGGCGTTCTTCCAGGTCCCGAAGGTCTTTGGCGCGGTTGCCCCGCACCTGGCATGCGAGTAGCGGGGCGGCCAGGCGGTAGAAGCCACCGGCTCCGCCGCGGACGCGGATGCGGGCGAGGTGCCGTCCGGGTGGGGTTCGAAGGTGTACGTGACGTGCATCGGCCCGTGCCGAACCCCCGCCGTCCGCTTCCCGGGTCAGCTTGGCCGTACGGATGCCCTGGGTCTTCCCCCATAGGTCATGGCGTATGTGGCCACCTGCTCGCGAAGCAACGGAACGACCCGCTCGGCCGTCACGTCGATCGTCATGTCTCCACCTTCCTCGCTCCCGCCCGGCGTCACCATCCGGTGAGCAGCAGATGGTTGAGGAGGAGGGCGAGTACTGCCTGGGCGGTAAGCCAGGCGCGGGGTCGGGTGAGGAACGCGCAGGCCGGCAGCAGCCACACCGCGAACGGGAGCCAGATGCGTTCGGTCCCGGCCTTGCTCATGCCGGACAGGTCGGCGACCAGGAGGGCCAAGAGGGCCGCGGACACGAGAAAGGCGAGGGCGACATGGCCGGGAGGTTCGGTGCGCCGCCGAACCAGCACGGCACCCGTCCGCCGCAGCCCCGCTGCCGTCGCCAGGCCCGTGATCAGGACAGCGCAGGCGAGGTTCGCCCACACCCAGTAGCCGTAGGGGCGGATGCCGCCCACACTCTGGTAGTAGCGCCTGACCAGGAGGTGGTACGCCTCCCACCAGTCGAATCCGGCGAGGGTGAAGGCCATGGGTACCACGGCCAGACCGGCGACCAGCGCCGCCTACGCCACGGGCCGTTCCCGTTCACTCCGTCGACCCAGCAGTAGTACCGCCGCGCCGATCAGCGCGACGAGTGTGAGGCCGTACGCGACACCGGCTGCCGCCACGACCAGGGCTGCCGGCGTGCCGGGACCGACGTGTGGGTCCCAAGTGGCAAGCACCGGCGGCCACTTGACGAACAGAGTGTGGCGGGAGTGCTGGATGTGCCGTCCGACCAGGACAGCCGCCGTGACGAGGAGAGCGGCGGCCAGGGCGGCGTACAGATCGCGGAGGAGGGTGCGGGTCACCTCCGTACGCTAGGCCGGGCGGCGCGGAAGATACGGCCGTCCGGGCCGGATGTCAGCGTTTCGGCACGGGTCGCGGGCCCGCTTTGTGGGTGTGTCGGACTTACGGTCGAGCTATGACACGGTCTCCTTCCTCGCCGGGCTTCTGGCGCAGTCCCCTGCGCGGTCCGTGGCTGACGTCCGTGCTTGGCGTGGTGCTGCTCGGCGGGATCACGGTGCTGTTCGTGACGGGGCTGGTGTCCTACGCCGCCTACAACCCGAACCTGGCACGGGTCAACGACCAGACCCCGGACAAGGGGATCCTGGGCTTCTACCTTTTCCCCTGGCCCACCGACCCGCACTGGCTGTACCGGCTCAACCAGGGCGTTCATGTCACCCTCGGCATCACGCTGATCCCCGTGCTGCTGGCCAAGCTGTGGTCGGTGATCCCGAGGCTGTTCGCGCTGCCGCCGGCCCGCTCACTCGCGAACGCCCTTGAGCGGATCTCCCTGCTGCTCCTGGTCGGCGGCGCGCTGTTCGAGTTCGTGACAGGCGTGCTCAACATCCAGCTGGACTACATCTTTCCGGGGTCCTTCTACACCCTGCACTTCTACGGGGCGTGGGTCTTCATCGCCGCGTTCGTCGCCCACGCCGTACTGAAGATTCCTGCGGCGCTGCGGAACCTGCGCCGGCTCGGGGAGGAGGGGCCGTCCGATCCTGTCCCATCATCCGATCTGGTTTCCCCACGTCCGGATCCGCCGACCGTCTCCCGGCGCGGTGCCCTGTGGTTCGTCGGGGGCGGCTCGCTGCTGTTGTTCGCGACGACCGTCGGGCAGAGCTTCGACGGGCTGCTGCGGCGCACCGCCCTGCTCGCTCCGCGCGGTGGAGCCGAACCCGGCAGTGGCCCGAACGGCTTCCAGATCAACAAGACGGCCCGATACGCCGGAATCGACGCGGCGGATACGGCCGACGACGCCTGGCGACTCGTCGTGACCGGACGCACCGGCACCGTCCGCCTGAGCCGTGCCCAGCTGGCCCGGCTTCCCCTGCACAGCGCGGCGCTGCCCATCGCCTGTGTCGAGGGCTGGTCGACGTCCGACCAGTGGTGGCGCGGGGTGCGGCTCAGCGACTTCGCCGCGCTCGTCGGGTATGACGACGATCCACCGGACTTGCTCGTCGAGTCCCTGCAGCGGCGCGGAGCCTTCCGCCGTGCCGCCCTGCGGGCCAACCAGGTCGCCGACCCGCGTTCCCTGCTCGCCCTGTACGTCAACGGCGAGGACCTGTCCCCCGACCATGGCTTCCCGGCGCGGGTCATCGTGCCCGCGGCGCCCGGCGTGCTGAACACCAAGTGGGTGGCCCGCATGACGTTCGGAGACCTCTGATGCGCCCACCGCGGATCCCTGTCGGTAGTCCCTTCCAAATTCTGCTGCTCGCGGCCTCGTTCGCCCTCGCCGGCTATGCGGGCGTTCGCCTCCTCGCTGACGACTGGTTTGCGGTGGCGGTGTGGTTCGTGGGGGCGGCGTTGCTGCACGATCTCGTCCTGCTGCCGCTGTACGCGGTGGCGGACCGGTCCGTCGTGCGAGGGCTCGGCGCGGCAGGCCACCGGGAGCGGGTGATGTACGTCCGTGTCCCCGCAGCGCTGTCCGGCCTGCTCCTGCTCGTGTGGTTCCCGCTGATCAGCGGGAAGGTGGAGCGGCGTTACCGGCTGGGCACCGGACTGTCTTCCGACGGCTTCCTCGCCCGGTGGCTGCTGATCACCGCCGTGCTCTTCGCCGGCTCGGCGCTGGTGCTGGCGATGCGGCTGCGCAGGGCGACGAAGCAGCGCCCGCCGGCCACCCACTGACCGGCGGCACTCCACCGTGTGCGGCGAGCGTGTCGCAGCAGGGCCGGGGTGCCGAGCCGAGCCCAGGGGAACGCACCGTCGGACGTGGGACTGTCGACGACATCGACGACCTGTACTTCGACGCGCTCGTCGATGTCCGCTGCTGCGGTCTCGGCGATCAACAGGCCGCCGGGGGAGAGGAGCCCGGCCACCCGGTCCAGCAGGGCGCGCGGATCGCCGCCGATGCCGACGCTGCCGTCCATGAGCAGGACGGTGTCCCAGCGCCCCTCGCCGGGCAGGGGGTCGAAGACGGAGCGCCGCAGTGCCTCGCCCCCCAGCCGCACAGCGCTGTGGACGGCGGTCTCGCTGACGTCGATGCCGAGGACGGTCCGGCCACGGGCGGCGAGTTCCGCGACGAGGCGCCCGGGGCCGCAGCCGACGTCCAGCACGGCGCCCTCACACCGGTCCAGTACGTCCAGATCGACCGGGTCGGCGTGCCCGCACCAGCGTTCGACGTCGAGGGGCAGCAGCCAGCCGTCGGTGCGACGCAGGAACAGCGGGCCACGGCCCGCGCGCAGGGCGGTGGCGTAGGGGTCGGCGGTTGCCCAGGCTGTGGGCGGCGTGTTCATCGGCGCCTCGCCGCCCGGCACCGGGCCGACCGGGCCGCGAACTTCCCGTGATCCGGATCGGTGGTCACGGCTCTCACCCTACGAAAGGAAGCCGGGCATATCGGTCTGTGCTCCTTACGAAACGCGGACATCGGAGCGACGGGAACCGATGGAGGCGGCCCGGAAGCGGGCCGGTGCGAGGCTGGAGGGCTGCAACAGTCGTACGTCGGCACCCGCGGCCGGCTTCTGGTCGTCGACTAGCCGGCGGTCGCGGAAACCATCGCCGATTACCTGGACCGGGCCGCCGCGCATTGCCGGACCCGATGCCGCCCTTGTCGAGAACCCACGTCCAGCCCCGCGGCTGGCCTGGAAAGGCGCGGGCGCGAAGAGCAGCCCGGTCCGGGCACGCCCGCGACTTCGGCGCCGTGACCGGCGAAGGCCGTGGCGTCCGGCTTGATCTTAGAACCGTGGCGAACTGCCAGGCGTGCATGGAGGACGCGCCGAGGTAGCGGGCCTTGCCGGACTTCACCACGCCGTGCAGGGCCTCAAGGGCCTTCTCCAGCGGCGCCTCGTTGTCGAGTCGGTGGATCATGTAGACGCCGACATAGTCGGTGCCGAGGCAGCGCAGGCTGTTGTCGATCTCGGTCATGATCGCCTTGGGGGACATGCCGCCGCCGTTGGGGCTGCCAGGGGCATGGCATGGCGGGCCTTGGGCGTCCTGTTCTGGTGGCCGGGCGGACTCTTCCGCCACTTGGCGGCCGGTGACCGAGACGCTGTGGACAGCGGCACCGAGCCTTCGCAAGGGGCCAGACACACGAACCGCCTGACACCGGACGACGCCGACGCGGGCTCCGTCTCGCCCGCGTCGACGTCGACGAGCCACGTCAACGGGTTCGGGGTGGCCTCCGCACGGGGTCGGCCGTCGGTCGGGCTGTCCTCGCCGGCGTCAGGAGAGAATCCCGGTGATCTGCTGCCCGGTGAGGGACTGCGCGATCTGCCAGCGCATGCCACCGCGCGAGCCTTTGATGAGGACGACGTCGTCTGGTTGCAAGAGCTTCTCAAGCAGTGCGGTCGCTGTCTCGTTGTCGTTGACGATGGCGCTGTCCACACCGGCGTCGGCCGCGCCCAGGGCGAGTTGCTTGGCCATGTCCCCGCCCACAGCGATCACGAAGTCGACGCCGTACTCGCTCGCCATCCGGCCCACGTCCCAATGGGCCTTTGCTGCCTCGTCGCCCAGTTCGAGCATCTCGCCCAGGACCGCGATCCGCCGCGTCCCCTTGGTGGTGTCGTCGTTCATCCGAGCAGCACACCTCGACCGGCGTAGAACGCCGCAAGGCGAGCCCAGGGAACGCGCGCGAACTCCTGAGAGGAGTCGGGCAGTCCGGACGGGTTGTGGATCAACAGGGCCTCCTCAGTGGCTCCGACTGCGAGGACGAGGTGGCCGCCCCGCGAGGGCGGCTCCGTGGTTTCGGGATGGCGGATCGTCTTGTGCACGGAGATCAGGGCGAGACCGCCGCCCCCGAGATGACGGTGGAGCGCTTCGGTGGTCAGGTCGGGTTCCACCTGAGCGGCGATTCCCCAGCGAGCTTGGGTGTGCTCGGCGAACGGTCGGTAGATGAGGCCCTTGACAGTGTCTCCGTCGCGGACGTAAGCGCCGGCGTCACACAGTTCCCGGACGAGCGGCACGGACGGTGGCACGGGGTGGCCCCAGTAGTCCAGGGCCATGCGCAGACAGGCCACCCCGCACATCCGCGGCGCCCAGAACGCGTATTCCTCACGACTGTCCGCGCCGGACTTGAGCCACAGTGGATCGTCGCCCGCCGTTCTGGTCCCGGCGATCAGGTCGGGGATCATAACGGCGGACTCGTACTGCGAGTAGTACGGCACGGGGTGCGTGATCGCGGAGTCGGTCATGGGCGCCTAGTTTGGCCTACGGCAGGTACGGGGGTTTGGTGAACGCGGTCATGACGACGTGCTGTACCAGTGCGGCGTAGGGGATGCCGGATGCCTTCGCCATGGTGGCCAGGTTCCCCCGCCGGGACAGGCCGGGCAGGGTGTGCCTCCAGGAGAGTGATGCGACCGTTCGCCGCAGCCAGGAAGTCCACGCGGAGCACCCCGTGTGCGCCGATCATGTTCAGCACGCGGCGGGCGACGTACTGCATATCGACGAATGCTCCCTGCGCGTCACGCAGGCGTCCCCGGAGCTGACCAACGGCAGGCGCGTCACCGGCGACCCGAAGACCCGGGCGGGCAAGCGCACCGTCTACCTGCCCGACTTCATGCTCCCGGAGTTGCGGCGTCACCTGCAGTGGTTCGCCGAGAAGGAGGTGGACGGCCTCCTCTTCGTCGGCGAGAAGGGCGCACCCTTCCGTCGCTCGACCTTCGGTCGCAAGTGGCGCAAGGCCCGCACCAAGGTCGGCATGCCGGAGAACTTCCGCTTCTACGACCTGCGCCACACCGGCAACACCCTCGCCGCCGACACCGGCGCCAAGCTGAAGGACCTCATGGTCCGCGCCGGCCAGTCCTCGGAACGGGCCCAGCTGATCTACCAGCACTCGACGGCGAGGCATCAGCGCAGGCTTGCTGAGGGCATCGACGCCGAGGTACGCCAGCAGTTGCGCGCGGCAGCAGCGGGACGGCAGCCGGCCCGCGAGGCGTAGCCCCCGATGGAATGGCGAACGGGCTTGTGCTCACCAAGGCGCAAGGTGAGCACAAGCCCGTTCAGGAGCCGGGCCGCGGGGGCGGTCAGACGGTGGTCTTCACCGACTCCTGGTCATCGTCGTCCTCTGTGATCTCACCCGCGTTGCGGGCGCGGACGAACTCCAGGAAGGAGTTGAGCTCTCGCTTGACGACCGGGGCGAGGAGGTACAGGCCGATGATGTTGATCACGGCGAGCATGAAGAGCACCGCGTCGGCCATGTCGATGAGGGTCTGCAGCGTCAGCAGCGAACCGGTGATCGCGAACAGGGTGTAGACGACCTTGTACGTCAGCTCGCTGGCCTTGCTGCGTCCGAAGAGGTGCGTCCACGCCTTGAGGCCGTAGTAACCCCACGTCAGCACGGTGGAGATGGCGAACAGCATCACCGCGACGGTGAGGATGTACGGGAACCAGGGCAGGACCGTCTCGAAGGCGTCGGAGGTGATCGTGACGCCGCCGATGGAATCGTCGTTTCGGGCTGCGGCCCAGCTGGCCGGGTTGGCGATGACGATGGTCAGCGCGGTCATCGTGCAGATGACGACGGTGTCGATGAACGGCTCCAGCAGGGCGACGAGGCCCTCGCTGGCGGGGTGCTTGGTCTTCACCGCGGAGTGGGCGATCGGGGCGGAGCCCAGGCCCGCCTCGTTGGAGAACGCGGCCCGCTTGAAGCCGATGATCAGCGCGCCGAGCACACCGCCGGCGACACCCTCGGGGTTGAAGGCGCCTTCGATGATCGTGCCGACCGCGGCCGGGACGGCGGTGACGTGCACCAGGATGACGACGAGGCAGGCCGCGATGTAGATGCCGGCCATGGCGGGCACGAGCTTGCTGGTGACGTTGGCGATGGAGCGGATGCCGCCGAGTAGCACGATGCCGACGAGCGCGGCGATGAGGATGCCGAAGAGCAGTGCGCCGGCGGAGGAGCCCATCAGGCCGTCCTCGCCGCCGGTGACGGAGACCAGTTGCGCGTAGGACTGGTTGACCTGGAAGAGGTTGCCGCCGAAGAGACCGAAGAACAGGATCATGAAGGAGGCGAGGACCGCGAGGACCTTGCCGAGCTTCTTGCCGTTCGCGCCGAAGCGGTCGGCGAGACCCTTGGGCAGGTAGTGCATCGGCCCGCCGGAGACGGTGCCGTCGGCGTGGACCTCGCGGTACTTCACGCCGAGGGTGACCTCGACGAACTTGGTGGCCATGCCGAGCAGGCCGCACAGGATCATCCAGAACGTCGCGCCGGGACCGCCGATGGAGACGGCGACGGCCACACCGGCGATGTTGCCGAGGCCGACTGTGCCGGAGACGGCGGCGGTCAGCGCCTGGAAGTGGTTGACCTCGCCGGCCGACCCCTTCTCGTCGTACTTCCCGCGCACTACGTCGACGGCGAGTCTGAACTTGCGGAACTGCACGAACCCGAACCAGCCGGTGAAGACCAGACCGGCGACGACGAGCCAGGCGACGATGAGGGGAAGATCAGTTCCGCCGACGGGAACGGAGTAGAAGACGAATTCCCCGAGCCACTTGGCTATGGGTTCGAAGAACTCGCTGACGGCTTCGTCGACGGACTGGGTGACAGAGTCGAGTGACACGTTGGCTACCTCGATGGTGCGGGACCGGGGCACGGGGGAGTGCCGCCGGCTGAAGTGCGGTCTCTGAGCGAACGTCGTTGTCCGATCGGCGACACTGGGCGGGCGGCCCGCGGATGCGGATCGTGATCACCCTGGTCGTGCTGCCGGTGCATGCCGACCGCTCCGCGCCGTGGCGATGAGTGGTGCCACCTGCGGAGTTGCGCAGTTCTACCACGGTCTTTACTCACTCTTTAGTGATGTGGATCACATAACCTGCAGTTACCGTCGAAAGTGCCTGCGAGCGAGATCGGACCGTTATGCGGAGGCCGAGATCCGTTCATCGGACATCTACTGGAGCATGTGCACGTCTCGGCCATCGCCATGGCCACGGCGACGTAAGCGTTCCGTCATCTCTCGCGGGGTTCGTGACGCCCTCCTGGCCCGTTGAATGGGGGGCGACGGGAAGCTCTCAGGAAACGAGGCAGGCATGGGACGTGTGCGGACGGCGCTGGGCAGGCCGCTGACCATCGGGGTGCTGGTGATGGCGGTGGCCGGCGTCGGGCTGGGGCTGTACTGGTTCCAGCCGTGGAAGCTGTGGCAGGACGAGACCGTGGAGGAGGCCCTGCCCGGTGCCGTGACCACACCGGCGCCTCCCGCATCCGCCCCTCCCGCGGCGGCGCCCTCCGCATCCCCCTCGCAGTCGCCCTCCCCGGCGCCCGAGCCGCAGACGCTGTCGAGCGGCGAGTTGATCAGCCACGAGCACGCCACATCGGGCGTGGTGAAGCTCGTACGGCTCTCCGACGGCACCCACGTCGTACGACTGGAGAACCTCGACACCAGCAACGGCCCGGACCTGCGCGTGTGGCTGACCGACGCACCGGTGAAGGAGGGCACGGCCGGCTGGCGCGTCTTCGACGACGGCGAATACGTCAGCCTCGGCAAGCTCAAGGGCAACAAGGGCAGCCAGAACTACACCGTGCCCGCCGACGTCGATCCGTCCCGCTACACCAGCGTCAGCATCTGGTGCGACCGCTTCGACGTGTCCTTCGGCGCCGCCCCACTCGCCCGCACCTGACGGCAGTCCGGGCCCCGACGGGCTCAGAACTCCGCAGCGGGCCAGTCCAGCAGCCGGGCGCCGATCACCGCGGTCTGGAGCATGTAACGGTGTGCGGGGTCGGCGGGGTTGGCGCCGGTGAGCTTGTGGATGCGTTCCAGGCGGTAGGTCAGGGCGCGCACGCTCAGCGAGAGGCGGCGGGCGGCCTCGGCGGCGACGCAGCCGGAGTCGAAGTAGGCGGTGAGGGTGTCCAGGAGGGGCTGGGCGCCGCCGCGGGCGGTGGTGAGCGGCCCGAGGGTGTCGCGGACGAGCTCGGACATGGCCTGCCGGTCGCGGGTGAGGACCGGGTAGACGAGCAGGTCGGCGGCGTGCAGCACCGGGTCGTCCAGTTCCAGACGCTCGGCGAGTTCGAGTGCGTTGAGTGCTTCCTCGTACGACTGGACGACCCCGCCGGGACCGGGCTGGGGGCGGCCGATGGCGACGCGGCCGCCGTCGGTGGCGGCGTGGGCCTGCTTGGCGAAGTAGGGCAGGATCCCGTCCTCGTGGCCGGGCGCGACGCACAGCAGCAGGCCGTCCTTGGTGGTGAGCAGGACGTCGCGGTTGCCGAAGTGGGTGATCAGCGCCTGCTCGACCCGCCGGGGCACCGGATCGCCCTCCTCGTACGCGGCCGGGCCCTGCGCGACGGCGACCGCGTGGGCCTGGGACAGGCGCAGGCCGAAGCGTTCGGCGCGCTCGGCGAGGCGGCCCAGGTCGCTGCGGCCGTAGAGCAGGTCGTCGATGAACTCCCGGCGGGCGGCCTCCTCCTGGCGCACGGCCAAGCGCTGGGCGCGTTCGTATCCCTCGGCGAAGGCGTCGATGATCTGCTGCGCGGCGGCGAGTGCGCCGTCGGCCGAGCCCGCCGAGCCGGCCGTGCCCGGCCAGGCCGCGCGGGCGGCGGACAAGTGCGCGCTCACCAGGGCACGCAGCCCGTATCCGGCGTCCGCGGCCTGTTCCCCCAGGGAGCGCCGGGAGGCGATCTCCTCCCGCGTCAGGCGTCGACCGGTGGCCGAAACCTCGGCCAGGATCCCGGCACAGCCGTCCAGATACTGCTCGGGTATCTCGCGTTCCGTCACCTGGTCCCCCGGATTTTGACGCGTTGGTGACGCTTCCTTAGCGGTTCACCGGCATGCAGACCCTAATGAATGCTGCCGGGAACCGGCAATGCGGGCGGGGCAGTCGGCCGTGCACCATGACGTGCGGGGAGCACTACGGGGGTTTCGATGCCGGGCACCGGCAGGTGCCCGGCATCGAGAACCGTGCAAAGAACCGTGCCCCACCGAACACGAGTGATCTGCGCTGCGAGCGGGCGAGGGGGGCTGGACCATGCGAACGTTCCTGACAGCCGCCACCGGACTTCCCACGATCCTGCCGACCGCCGCACTCGTCGTGGCCGTGTGCTTCTGGCTTCTGGTTGCCGTGGGCGTCACCGCGGCCGACAGCTTCGACGCGGACGCGGACCTGGTGCCGTGGGGGATGGGCGGCGTTCCTGTGGCGGTCGCCTTCTCGTTGCTGACGTTGCTGGCCTGGTCCCTGAGTGTCGGAGCCACGTGCGCGCTGATCGCGCTCGCGCTGCCGGGGCCCGGCGCCGGACTGCTGCGCCTGGTCGTACAGGTCGGTGCGCTCCTCGTCGCCTGGTGGCTGACCTGCCTGTTCGTACGGCCGTTGCACCGCCTCTTCCCGGACGAACGCAGTCCCGCACGGCCGAGCGTGTACGACCACGCCGCCTGAGCGGCCCCTCAATTCAACGGGCCTCAACTCCCTTACGCCTCAAGGACGTATGTCATGACTGTCATCATCGCGGGCGTCGGCGTGCTCGTCGCCGTCACCGTGCTCGCCGTCCTCGTCGTCTCCCAGCTGTTCCGCAAGGTGGAGCAGGGCAAGGCGCTGATCGTCTCCAAGCTGCGCAAGGTCGACGTGACCTTCACCGGGCAGGTTGTGCTGCCGGTGCTGCACAAGGCCGAGGTGATGGACATCTCGGTGAAGGCCATCGAGATCACGCGGACCGGCAAGGACGGGCTGATCTGCCGGGACAACATACGCGCCGACATCCGGATCACGTTCTTCGTGAAGGTCAACAAGACGGTCGAGGACGTCATCAAGGTCGCCCAGGCGGTTGGCACCGCTCGGGCGAGTGACCGGGACACGTTGCAGGAGCTGTTCCACGCGAAGTTCTCCGAGGCGCTGAAGACCGTCGGCAAGCAACTCGACTTCACCGACCTGTACACCAAGCGGGAGGAATTGCGGTACCGGATCATCGAGGTCATCGGCGTCGACCTCAACGGCTACCACCTGGAGGACGCCGCGATCGACTACCTGGAGCAGACGCCGCTGACCCAGCTCGACCCGGCGAACGTCCTCGACGCCCAGGGCATCCGGAAGATCACCGAGCTGACGGCCGTGGAGCATGTGCGGACCAACGAGGCGCAGCGCACCGAGGAGAAGGAGATCACCCGGCAGAACGTCGACGCCCGCGAGGCGATCCTGGAGCTGGAGCGCCGACAGGCCGACGCCGAGATCAAGCAGCGCCGGGAGATCGACACCGTACGCGCCCGCGAGGAGGCAGAGACGGCGCGGGTGGTGGAGGAGGAGCGGCTGCGGGCGCAGTCCGCGTTCCTCGCCACCGAGGAGAAGCTCGGCGTCCAGCGTGAGAACCAGGCCCGCGAGGTCGCCGTCGCCGCGAAGAACCGCGAGCGGGTCATCTCGATCGAGAACGAGCGCATCGAGAAGGACCGTCTCCTCGAAGTCATCGCGCGGGAGCGGGAGACCGAGCTGACGAAGATCGCCGCCTCCAAGGAGGTCGAGGCGGAGAAGCGGGAGATCGCCGAGGTCATCCGTGAGCGGGTCGCCGTGGACCGTACGGTCGCGGAGCAGGAGGAGTCCATCAAGAAGCTGCGCGCCGTGGAGGAGGCGGAGCGGCAGCGGCAGACGGTCGTCATCGCCGCCGAGGCCGAGGCGCAGGAGAACCTCGTCAAGGACATCAAGGCCGCGGAGGCCGCCGAGCAGGCCGCCGTCCACCGTGCCGCCGAGGAACTCACCCTCGCCGAGGCCCGGTTGAAGAGCGCCGACCTCGACGCACAGGCCAAGCTGCGGCTCGCCGAGGGCATCCAGGCGGAGGCCGCCGCCGAGGGCCTGGCCGCGGTCCAGGTCCGCGACAAGGAGGCCGAGGTCATCGAGAAGGCCGGCCGCGCGGAGGCGGAGGCTGCCGAGGCGCGGATGCGGGCACAGGCGGAGGGCGCCAGGGCGCAGGCGCTGGCCGAGGCCGAGGGCATCGGCGAGAAGCTCAAGGCGGAGGCGGCCGGCCTGACCGAGAAGGCGGCGGCGATGGCCGCGCTGGACGACGCCTCTCGCGGGCACGAGGAGTACCGGCTGCGGCTGGAGGCCGAGAAGGACATCCGGCTCGCCGGGCTCGACGTGCAGCGGCAGGTCGCCGAGGCGCAGGCCACGGTGCTCGCCACCGGGCTGGAGAACGCCGACATCAACATCGTCGGCGGCGACTCGGTCTTCTTCGACCGGCTGGTGTCCTCGATCGCGCTCGGCAAGGGCGTCGACGCCTTCGTCCAGCACTCCGAGACCGCGCAGGCGCTGGCGAAGCCCTGGCTGGACGGTACGGCGAGCTTCACCGACGACCTCGGCCGGATCCTCGGCTCGGTCTCCACGGCCGACGTGCAGAACCTGACCGTGTCCGCGCTGCTGATGAGGCTGATGAAGACCGGCGGCGCGAACGCGGGACAGCTCCAGCAACTGCTGGACAAGGCGGGCGAGCTGGGTCTCGCGGACACTCCGCTCGCCGCGGTGAACGGCAGCGCCAAGCTCTGATGACCCATGGCCGGGAGCTGCCGCGCAGGGGACGGCAGCTCCCGGCCATGCCTCCGGACTTCCTGAGAGGGACCCCATGACCACCGGCCCGGACACCGGCGCGTACCGCGCGCTCGACACAGGCACGGGCACGTACGACGCGCTCGACACCGGCACCTACGAGGTGCTGCGCGACCGCCTCACCACGCAGGCCGCCGAACTCGCCCGCCGCGCCGAGGCGCTCAACGCCCGCCGCACCGAGGAGTTCGGCTCGACCCGGCTGGAACTCGCCGGCACCGAGCGGCTGCGCACTGAGCACGCCTGCGTGCCCCGCGACGTCGTCGCCGTGGGCGAGGTGCTGCTCTTCGGCTACAACACCGTCCCGGGCCGGGAGACCGACACGCGCGTGGGTGACGTCCTGGCCCTGCACGACCGCGATCTGAACCGGCTGTCCGACGACGCCGTACCGGGTCTGCTCGACGATCCCGCCTTCGTGCGCGAGTTCGCCGCCCTGCACCGCTACTACCGCCAGGCCCGCCTCCTCCAACTCCGGCGTGTCGACGGCAAGCTGCTCGCCGTCTTCCGGACCGGCGAGAAGGCCGACGACATCCGCGTCCTGCGCTGGGCGCTGACCGACGACGGCCGGGCCGCCTTCCTCGACGCGCGAGGCGACCGCGACCACGTCCTCCCGCCCTCCCACGACGTCGAGTGGACCGTCGCGACCCGCGAGGACCACGTCCTGGGCCGCCACCCGCACGTCTCCATCGGGGGCGACGTGTTCGTCTCCACGGTCGGCGGCACCCTCACGGTCAAGGTCGAGGACGACACCGAGACCGAGGAGGGCATCCACGCGGAGCCGGTCGACGAGCCGCTGCAGGCCCTCGCGGACGCGGACATCGCGTACGCGCGCGTGGGCGCCCTGATCCTGCTCCGCATCCGCCCCTACAAGGAGGACACCGACCGCCACCTGGTGTTCAACACCCTCACCAGGACAGTCGTCCGCCTCGACGGCATCGCCCGGGCCTGCCGCCGCCTCCCCGACGACCAGGGCATCGTCTTCCCCGGCGGCTACTGCCTGGCCGCGGGAACGCACAAGACGTACGAACTCGACACGGCCGAGCTGGAGTTCGAGCGAGAGATCCGCTCCCCGAACGGCGAGGACGTGCTGTACACCTTCCACGCGCGCGTGACGGGCCGCAGCCTCCTCCTGCCGTACAACATGATCCGCAAGGAAGCCGCGAATCCCCTGTCCTGCCACGGCGCGGCTCTCTTCGACGACGGTGGCCTCGTGATCCTGCGAGCCGACAGCGACGAGCCGCAGCGCGTCCACCCCGTGCAGCTGTGGAAATCCCCGTACGTCTCCGACACCCACGCCGCCGCCCAGCCCGTCGGAACCGGCCCGCTCGCACGCGTGGGCAACGCCGACCTCGTGCGCGGCATCTCCGACTGCCTGTCCCTCACCCGTGCCGTCGCCGAGACGAACCCGACGAGTGAGGTGTACGCGGCGCTGGCCGCCGCCTGTGTCCGAGCGGCGGATTTCCACCACTGGCTCGCCGAACCCGAACTCGGCGATCTCCACACGCCGTTGATGCAGGTGCGGGCGACGGCCGAACAGGTGCTGGCCGAGTTCGAGACCGTTCAGGCACTCACCGCCCAGGCCGCCGACGCGCTCGCCGCAGCCGCCGAGCGCGTCGCCACCGTCGTACGGCGCCTGCGGGGCGAGACCCCTCGCAGCGCCGCCGACTGGGTCACCGGCCTGACCGAACTCCGGCACGCCCAGGGCCACCTGCTCACGCTCAAGGAGATGCGGTACGCGGACCCCGCACGCATCGACGAGCTGGCCGCCGACGTCGAGACCGACCTCGCCACCTTCGGCCGGCGGGCCGTCGCCCACCTGGCCCGCGAGGACGCCTTCGCCGACCACCACGCCGACGTCGAACGGCTCGTCGCCGACGCCGAGGCGATCGCCACCGTCGCCGAGGCCGCACCGATCGCCGTCCGCCTCGACGAACTCGCCGACGGGCTGCGCACGGTGACCGAAGTGGTCGCCGCACTCGACATCGGCGACGCCACCGTCCGTACGGCGATCCTGGAGCGCATCGCCGAGGTCCTCGGCGGTGTCAATCGCGCCCGCGCCACCCTCGACGGCCACCGACGCACACTCCTCGACCGTGAGGGACGGGCCGAGTTCGCCGCCGAGTTCGCGCTGCTCGGTCAGGCGGTCACCGGCGCGCTCGCGGCTACCGACAGCCCGGACGCCTGCGACGAGCAACTCGCCCGCATGCTGGTGCAGCTGGAGAACCTGGAGTCGAGGTTCGCCGAGTTCGACGACTTCCTCGGCGAGCTGGCGGACAAGCGCGAGGAGGTCCACGAGGCGTTCTCCGCCCGCAAGCAGACTCTCGCCGACGCCCGCGCCCGCCGCGCCGAGCGACTGACCGACTCGGCGACACGCGTCCTGAAGACCATCACCCGCCGTGCCGCCACACTCGCCGACGCGGACGCCGTCGCCACGTACTTCACCTCCGACCCGATGCCCGCCAAGGTCCGTCGCGTCGCCGACGACCTGCGCGTACTCGGCGATCAGGTCCGGGCGGAGGAACTCGACGGCCGACTCAAGGCCGCCCGGCAGGAGGCACTGCGCGCCCTGCGCGACCGAACCGACCTGTACGCCGACGACGGCCGCACCCTGCGCCTCGGCACCCACCGTTTCGCCGTCAGCACCCAGCCCCTGGACCTGACGCTGGTCCCGCACGGCGACGGCCTCGCCTTCGCCCTGACCGGCACGGACTACCGGTCGCCGGTGACGGACCCGGACTTCGCGGCCACCCGCCCGTACTGGGACCGCCCGCTGCCGTCGGAGTCGCCCGAGGTCTACCGCGCCGAGTACCTCGCGGCTGGGTTGCTGGCCGAGCACGGTCCGGTGTCCCTGGCGGAAGCCGACCTACGGGCCCTCGTACGAGAGGCCGCGGAGGCGGCGTACGACGAGGGATACGAGCGCGGAGTCCACGACCAGGACGCGACCCTGATCCTCACCGCCCTCCTGCGCCTGTACGAGGGAGCGGGCCTGCTGCGCCACGAGCCGGCCGCCCGCGCCGCCGCCCAGTCGTTCTGGGCGCACGGCACGACGGCCGAAGCGCGCCAGAGCTGGACGCGGCGCGCGGTGTCTCTCGCCCGGGCCCGGGACACGTTCGGCCTGGCGCCGGCGATCGCCGACCTGGAGGCGGAGCTGGCGGAGGCGATCACCGGGGAGGCCGCTGGTGCCGCCGCCGCGTACCTCTTCGAGGAGCTGACCTATGGGCCGCACGGCTTCGTCATCAGCGCCGGCGCGCGCACGCTGCTCGACAAGTTCCGCCGTACGGTGGGCACGTCGGCGTACGACGAGGACCTCACCGCACTCGACGACCTGGCCTCCCGCAGCCAACTCGTCGAGGCGTGGCTGTCGTCGTACGCCACCTCCACCGGCACGGATCTCACCCCCGGCGACCTGGCCGAGGCGGTGGCCGCCGAGCTCTGCCCGGATCTGCCCCGCTACGAATCCGACGCACCCCTCACCGAGACTGTCGAGGGGCTCCTCGGCGCCCACCCGCGCGTCACCGGCCGTGCGCTCACCGTCCGCGTCGACGAACTCCTCGCCCGCACACGGCGATTCCGCACCCACGACGCCCCGGGCCATCGCGACTACCACCGTCGCCGTACGGCGTTGGTGGTCGCCGAGCGCACCCGGCTCCGCCTGGACGAGTACCGGCCGCGGGTCATGTCCGCGTTCGTCCGCAACCGGCTCATCGACGAGGTGTACCTCCCGCTCATCGGCGACAGCCTCGCCAAGCAGCTCGGCACCACGGGGGAGGCCAAGCGCACCGACACCGGCAGTCTGCTGCTGCTCATCTCCCCACCCGGCTACGGCAAGACGACGCTCATGGAGTACGTCGCCGACCGGCTCGGATTGATCCTGGTGAAGGTCAACGGCCCGGCGCTCGGCCACGCGGTCACCTCGCTCGACCCGGCGGAGGCTCCGAACGCGACGGCCCGCCAGGAGGTCGAGAAGATCAACTTCGCTCTGGAGGCCGGCAACAACACCCTCCTCTACCTCGACGACATCCAGCACACCTCGCCCGAGCTGCTGCAGAAGTTCATCCCGCTGTGCGACGCCACGCGCCGCATCGAGGGCGTGTGGGGCGGCGAACCGCGCACGTACGACCTGCGCGCCAAGCGCTTCGCCGTGTGCATGTCCGGCAACCCCTACACCGAGTCCGGCAGCCGCTTCCGCGTGCCCGACATGCTCGCCAACCGCGCCGACGTGTGGAACCTCGGCGACGTGCTGACCGGCAAGGAGGACGCCTTCGCGCTCAGCTTCGTGGAGAACGCCCTCACCGCGAACCCGGTGCTGGCCCCGCTCGCCGGCCGCGACCGCGCTGACCTGGAACTGCTGATCCGGCTGGCCGAGGACGATCCGACGGCCCGCGCCGACCGGCTGACCCACCCGTACGCACCCGCGGAACTGGAGCGGATCCTCGCCGTACTGCGGCACCTGCTCACCGCCCGCCGGACGGTCCTGGCGGTGAACGCCGCCTACATCGCCTCCGCCGCTCAGACGGACGCCACCCGCTCCGAGCCGTCCTTCCAACTCCAGGGCTCCTACCGCAACATGAACAAGCTGGCCCAGCGCATCCAACCCGTCATGAATGACGCCGAGCTGTCAGCCCTCATCGACGACCACTACACGGCCGAGGCCCAGACACTCACCACCGGCGCCGAGGCCAACCTGCTGAAGCTGGCCGAGCTGCGCGGCACGCTCACCGCGGAACAGGCTGGCCGCTGGCATGAGTTGAAGGCGGCGTACGTCCGCACCCAGACTCTGGGTGGCCCCGAGAGCGACCCTCTCATCCGAGCCGTCGCCGCGCTGGGCCTGCTCGCCGACCGGATCGCGGCCGTGGAATCGGCGATCAGTCGTGCCGCCGACCCGCGGCACCTCGTCGCGAACCCGACCGCCCGACACGCGGCCCGCCCGCTCCCAGGGCCGGGCGAGGAGTGAGTCGACGCGCCTGCGTGGCGGCGGTGTTGAAGGCCGCTTGACCACAGGACCGTACGTCCCCAGACCACCTGTCGTGGTGGGAGACATGTCTGGTCGGCGGTCCTACCCTGGCCCGTATGCGACAGCGCACCGGAAGGCGTTCCCCGGCGGACAGAGTGCGCCATGGGGAGACGTCATGTGTGGTCCACGACCGCTACTGGGCGCGCGAGTTGCGCAGTGCCCTTCTCTGCGGCGCGCTGCTCTTCGGGATGTTGGTGCTGCTCGACTGGGGGCTCGCGGAGCTCACCGCCGTACGGCTGATGTGGTGGGCGGCGCTCGCCGCCCTGCTCTCGGTCATCCTGACGCCGCCGCGTGTCAGCGCGGTTGACGGCGGACTCGACGCACGCGGGCTGCTGAGGCACCGCAGGGTGCGAACCGACCGTCTCGTTGTCGTGCGGATGACCGAGGGGGTCGGGCAGCGGCTGGTGCTGCGCGACGAGTCCGGCGGGCGGCTGGAGCTGGACCCAAGGGTCCTGGCCGCCAACCCCCTGCTCTGGCACCACCTCGAACAGGGCGCCCGGCGTTCCCTGGAGCGGGGCACGCTGCGGCGCGGCATGCCTGTGCTGGAGCGCCTCGGGCGGCGGATCGACAGGGAGTCGTGCCGCGGGATCCGTCGGGCTTCCGGCTTGGAGTAGCCCTGTGCGCGCGGGGCCGACGGCCGGTCAGGCGGCGCTCGACGCCCCTGCGGCACCGAGCAGCTCATGCAGGAGGTGCGAGGCGGTGATCACCCCCAGGAGGTGTGTCCCGGCCTTGTCCTTGGACGCGACGGCGACCAGAGGGCTCCGCACCCGTGCCATCAGGGCGGCCACCTCCAGCGCCGTGTCGTCGGGGTCGGCGATCGGGGGTGGCATGGCCTTGCTGGGCAGGCAGTCGCCTACACGGCGGCCCGCCAGGGCCTGGCACAGCCGGTCGGCGTGCTTCTCGTCGACGACCGCGGCGAGCGTCGGGTCCTCGATCACGTAGGCGGGCACCAGCACCTTGACCATCTGGGAGGCGGGCAGGATCGCCCTCGGCTCACCCTGTTCGTCGAGGACCAGCAGGCCCGGCAGCTTGTGCTCGGCCATCAGCCGGGCGGCGTCCAGGGCGTCGCTGTCGACGCTCACCGACTCGTATTCAACCGCCAGGTCACGCGCGCGCACGGCGGGCTCCTCATCTGCTGGAAACGTCCCTGCACTCAGCGTCGTACACCCGTGGTGCGCGGGCCAGGACATTGACGCGAAACATACGCGGCGGGCTCGGCGGGAGCACACTGGAAGTGTGCTGTCGGTGCTCACAAGAGCCCGAGGGGGTGTCGGCCGATGGCTGCGTCACGGTGTGCGAAGGTGCGGCTGTGGCGGTGGCGGCGGAATCCGCTCAAACGCCCCAGTGATCTCATCGAGGCGTGGGTCGTGCTCGCCGGGTGGGTGTTCGTCCTGGTGGGCGGGCTGATCGCAGGGCTGGCGACGGCCGCCGCGATCGAGCGGGACGCCGAGGGGCAGCGGATGGAGCGCCGTCGCGTCCCGGCCGTGCTGGTCGAGGACGCGGAGGGCCGGGTGCCCGCGCGGGGTGCGACCGATTTCCGGGTGTGGGCGACGGTGCGGTGGACCGCGGCGGACGGCTCGACGCACACGGACGAGGCCAGGGTGCCGGTCAGGGCCGAGGCCGGGAACCATGTCACCGTGTGGACGGACGGCAATGGCCGGATCACGGACGGTCCCCTGACCCAGGGAGAGGCCCGGGCGCACGCGATTTCCGGCGGGGCGGTGGTGGGTGCCGGGGCGGGTGGCATGGTGTGGTGCGCCGTGTGGGCCGTCCGTCTGGGGTTGGAGCGACGGCGTATGGCGCAGTGGGCCGCCGAGTGGGAGCGGATCGATACCCGGTGGGGGTGGAAGACGGGCTGAGTCAGCCGACGGGCTGCGGGCCCTGCGTACTGCCACCACCGCCTCGCGACTCACCCTCGGCCCAGGAGCGCATGGCTTGGCGGTGGAACCGCTCACCGAGCTGTGAACCGCACATGAGCCCCGCCCCGAACATCATCAGTCCGAACTGCGCGGGGAACGTGAGAAACGTGACGTCCTCGGAGTCCAGCCCGCCCCACCGGGCGAGAGGAACGACCATCCCGCTCGCCCAGAACACCAGCAGTGCCACTCCCCGAACGCGGATGCCCCACGGAGTGGTGTGCCGCCGGACCCGCTTAGGAGCCCAGCCCCGGATCAAGGCGATCGCGAGAGGCAGGGCAAGCGCAGACCAACCGCATATCCAGAGCAAGTCGAACACGCGCGCACTCCTTGTCTGCCGGATGCCGGAACCCGAGGGCCCGCCTCCCGGCGGCTCCGTCGACCACCGCACGCGACGACGGTCCCATGGCCACCTGAAGAGCGTCACTGCCCGGTTCCGGCACTCTTGGAGTGCCCTGGCGACATGATCTACGCGTCGGCGGACCGCGTCCCGAGCTGTGGCCGCCGGCCGAGTAACTGGGCCAAGCCCTGTCGCGTGGCGGCGAGGACCACCCGGTCCTCGGGGCGCAGTACATAGCCCGGATGGAGATCCCATACGAGGCCGGCGGGGCGGTCGGCGTCGCCCGGGGCCGGGGTGGCCGCGAGGTCGGGCTGCCGCTCGTCCGGCGCGGCGGTGTCCAAGGCGATGACGCGCCAGGCACCGGGTCGGAAGGACTCGGCGATCGTGCGGCCCTCCAGCTGGGGGTGACCGGCGACGTCCAGGGCGGCGAACAGCAGCACGCGGCGTTCGACCGGGATCGCGCCCAGGATCTGGCGGCCCATCATCGTGCCGGCGAAGGCGGGGGCCGCGAGCGTGGAGACGCTGCGGCTGCGCGTGAGGGCTCGGGGGTGGGCGGCGCGCAGGGTGCGGTAGACGGCGGCGGCGAAGTCGTCGTCGTACAGACGCAGGACCGTGCGCAGGTCGGGCTTGACGGAGCGGGCGTACAGAGCGGCTTCGAGGTTGGTGGTGTCGCTGCTGGTGAGGGCGAGCAGGGCATGCGCGCGGTGGATCTTGGCCGCCTCCAGGACGCCTTCCTGGGTGACGTCCCCGACGACCACCGGCACGCGCAGGCGGCGGGCGAGCGAGATGCCGCGCGCCTCCGGGTCCTCCTCCACGCACACCACCGGAATGCCGAGTTCCGCCAGCCGGGACAACACTCGGGTGCCTACCTTGCCGAGTCCCAGCAGGACGACATGGCCGGACAACCCACGCGGCGGGCGGCGCAGCGCGGAGGCGGTGCGGAAGGTGCCGAGTGCCTCCAGGACGGCCGCGAGCAGGACGGGCAGGAGGAGTAACCCGGCCAGTCCGGACAGGAGTTGTAGCGCCTGGCGGGCGGTGGGCTCGCCGATCGCGGGGTCGCCGATCGCGAACAGGTCGAGCAGGGTGAGGTAGGCGGCGTGCAGCGGGTGGTCACCGGTGGTCAGCCAGGACGCGACGGCCAGGCCGAGGACACTGACCGCGAGCCCGGCCAGCGACCAGCGCAGCCGGCGCGAGAAGAGCCGGCCGAAGGGCAGGCCCCGTCCCGTCAGTCGACCCGGTGGGGGAGCGGAGGCGGTGTGCGTCACCGTCTCCAGCGCCACCGTGCCGCGCCCGGTGGCAGCGGCCACCGTCTCCGCGTCCGGCAGCAGCGCGGGCCCCTCCTGGCCGCTGGCGTCCGAACCCTCCGCGCCGGCCGGGTCGTTGGTGGTCGACGACAGCAGGGCCAGCGTGCAGAGGCCGGGGTCGGCGACCTCGCCGCGCCTCGGCGGGGTGCGTTCGACAGCGCGCAGCAGCAGCCCGTCCGCCTGGACGACCTTGCTGGTGCCGGCGATGGCCGTGGCCGCGAGCGCCGGTGCCGCGGTGTCCGCGTCGGACAGGACGGTGGTGGAGGTGTCCAGCACCTCCGGGTCCAGGCCGGGGACGGCGAGGGCGGCGGCCTGGTCGAGGAGTTCCTCCAGGTGCTGGCCGAGCCTGCGGTTGTAGAGCCGGATGACCAGCCGCAGCCGGGGGTTGAGGCGGCGGGCGGCCAGCGCGGCGTGGATGTTGGTCTCGTCGTCGTCATACACCAGGGCGAGCGCGGCGGCCTCGCGTACGCCCGCGTCGGACAGGGCGGCCATGTCGAGCTCCGCCGCCTCCAGCAGGCGAGGAGCGCTGGCATCGCCGTCGGCGCGGTTCATCGCGGCCTGCATGCGGCCGAGCAGAGCCGAGACGCGCTGTGCGCGCCCGGCGGCCGGACCGGTACGCCGCCCGGGCGGCACAACAAGGGTGACCTGCTCCCGGTACACCGCGCTCAGCTCGGCCGCCAGCCGCTCGGCCAACGCGTCGTCACCGCACACGATCATGTGCCCGGACCGGGGAACCCCGTGCGTCGGCTGAGGCGGAACGACCATGCCTGTCACCTTCCGGTCAGACGAGGGCGAAGTAGCGCAGCCACACGTACAGCGCGGACAGCGCGACGGTGACGGCGGTGACGACGAGGCCGTACTTGGTGAACTGCCAGAAGGAGATGGGCTGTCGGTTGCGTTCGGCGATGCCGAGGACGACGACGTTGGCGCTGGCACCGATGGCGGTGGCGTTGCCGCCGAGGTCGGCGCCGAGGGCAAGCGCCCACCACATGACGTGGTCGGGGTCGCCGCCCATGTTGTTCACCAAGTCGGCGGTGATCGGTGCCATCGTGGCGACGTAGGGGATGTTGTCCACGATGCCGGACAGCACGGCCGAGGCGCCGAGCAGCAGCATGGAGCCGCCGAGTTCGTTGTCGCCGATCGCGTCCGCGAGGGCATTGGAGATCTCGCCGATGACGCCGGTCTCGATCAGGCCGCCGATCATGATGAACAGTCCGGCGAAGAAGGCGAGGGTGGGCCACTCGACCTCGCCCAGTACCTCGCCGGTCTCCACGGACGAGATCGCGATCAGGAGACCCGCGCCGAGCAGGGCGACGACGCTCGGCTCGTAGTGCAGGACAGGGTGGAGTACGAACCCGATGACGACCAGTGCGAGGACGACCAGGCCCTGGACGAGCAGCCGGGGGTCCTTGATGGCCTCGCGCTCTTCCAGCGCCATGACCTCTTCGGCGCGCGTCTCGTCGTAGACGAAGGACTTGCGGAACAGGAAGCGGCACATCACGACGAGCACCACTGTCAGGAACGCTGACAGCGGGGCGAGGTGCACCAGGAAGTCGTTGAAGGTCAGTCCGGCCCGGCTGGCGATGATGATGTTCGGCGGGTCGCCGACCAGGGTGGCGGTGCCGCCGATGTTGGAGGCGAGCACCTCGGCGATGAGGAACGGGGCCGCGGGCAGCGCGAGACGCTCGCACACCAGCAGCGTCACCGGGGCGATCAGCAGCACGGTCGTGACGTTGTCCAGGAGGGCGGACGCCACGGCCGTGATCACGATGAGCATGACCATCACGCGGAAGGGCTTGGCCCGTGCCCGCTTGACCGCCCAGATGGCCAGGTACTCGAACATGCCCGTCTTTTTGAGCACGCCGACGATCATCATCATGCCCAGGAGCAGGAAGATGACGTTCCAGTCGATGCCGGAGTGCTCGGAGAAGAAGGCCGACTTGTCGTCGGTCGCCCCGATCGCCAGCATCAGTGCGGCGCCGCCCAGGGCCGCGCCGACGCGGTGGATCTTCTCGCTGATGATCAGGCCATACGTGATCACGAAGACGGCGATTGCCGCCCAGCTCTGCCAGCCGTTCACGGTCCTCCGACGAGTTGTTCCATCAGGCGAGCGGCCGAGACGGCGCCCGCGAGCCGGGTTTGGTCGCCGTCGCTTTCGACGACGGCGACCAGTGGGGTGTGCGTGCGGGCCATGAGGGCCGCGATGTGCATGACGCTCGCGTCCGGTCCCACGGTCGGCGGGAGGAACCTGCGGCGCGGGAGCCACTCGGCCACCGTGAGCCCGGTGAGCTTCTCGCGTACGTCGTCGAGGTCCCGGTCGTCGATCACGGCGCCCAGGAGCGGATCCTCCAGGGCGTACTCGGGTACGAGCTGCCCGATGAGCTGGGAGCCGGGCACGATGGCGTACGGCTGGCCGTCGGGGTCGACGACCAGCAGCGCGGGCAGTTTGTACTCGGCCAGCAGCCGGGCCGCTTCGGTGGCGTCGTCGTCTGTGGAGACGGACGGGTAGGGCTCGGCGAGGTCACGCGCTGACATGGCCGGTCTCCTTGCTGGTACGGGATGCTGGGGTGCCGCCGTCCACACCCGCGAGGTCGTCGACGTGGAAGAGGCGGGCGATCGGTACGTCGGTGGAGCTGTGCGCGATGATCGAGAAGGCGATGCACACGGCGATCAGGGTGAACGCCTCCTCGCCCTGGGGTATCCCGGCCTGCAGCACGAGCAGCCCGTACACCACGGAGGCGAAGCCCTTCGGCCCGAACCAGGCCGCCACCAGCTTCTCCCGTCGGGTGAAGCGTGTGCCGAGCAGTGACAGCAGCAGCGAAGCCGGACGGATCAGCACAATGGCCAGCACCACCGCGACGTATCCGCCGAAGGGCAGGTCACCGAACAGCTGAGGAGTCAGCAGCGCGCCGAACACCAGCAGCGCGGCGAATTTGGCAAGCTCCGCCAGCGCCTCGCCCAGCGGCTCGAACGCCTCCTTCGCCTCCAGCGAGCGAGCGGTGAGCACGGCACCCGCCGAGAACGCGGCGAGGTAGGGGTTGGCGTGGGTGAGATGACAGACCGCGTAGAGGATCACGCCGATCGCCAGCGGCAGCAGCGGCTGCAGCTTGGGCTCGGCACCGAGCAGCCGGAACCTTACGAGCTCGATCACCACGTACGGCAGGACGATTCCGAAGACGAGCCCGAGGAGCAGCTCCAGCGCGATCTTCCCGAAGTCGGCCTCGGAGTGAGCGGAGGTCGGCCCCGCCGCAGCGATCAGGACGAGCACGACCGGCAGGGCGAGCCCGTCGTTGATGCCACTCTCCACGTTCAACAACTGTCGCAGCTTTGCCGGGACTTCCTTGCGCCCGACGATCGCGGAGGCGAACACCGGGTCGGTGGGTGCCAGCACGGCGCCGACCAGGAAGGACGTCGTCCAGTCCAGGCCCACCAGGTAGTGCGTGATCAGCGCCATGCCGACGAACGCGAGCGGCATACCGAGACCGAGGGCGCGGGCCGGGTTGCGCCAGTTCTCCCGCAGCTTGGGGAAGGAGACGTGCATGCCGTCGGTGAACAGCACCGCGAACAGCGCCAGGTCGGCCGTGACGGACACGATCTCGCTGTCCGGCGTGATGTGGATCAGCCCGAGGAACCCGTCACTGACGAGCGCGCCCCCGACGAGGAAGAGGAAGGACGTGGACAGGACCGTCCGGGCAGCGAGCCCGGACAGCAGCACCGCGATCAGCAGCGCCACCCCGAAGACCACGACGAGCACCATGACCCGGACCCCCGATCGGCAAAGACACCTCTGTCAAAGACCGCCGACCAGACTTCCCGGCACACCGCGGGGAACCCTACACGTTCTTTACGCGGCATTGACAGGTCCTTAGCGCGCATCCTGGAGCGGCGGACATTGCCGGATTCCGGCATGCTGTGCCGCCTCGGCCCGCTTAGCGGGCGTCGCTGTTCCCGTTCGACAGAGCACGGGAGAGGCCGATCTCGCGAAGGATCGACAGCGCACGGTCGTTGGCATGCGTGATGACCAGCCGCGTGCCGCGGGCTCGTGCGGCGCGCAGGGCCGAGAACAGCGCCTGGCAGCCGTCAGGGCTGAGGTGCTTGACGTCCGTCAGGTCCACTTCCAGGACAATCGGCCCGGCATCGATGAGCCGGACGAGCCGTTGGCCCGTCGCCTTGGCGCTTCGGGTGTCCAGGTCTCCGTGCAGCCGTACCACTTCATGACCCGGCAGGGCCTGCGGCCCGGACCGGCGCCGGTGACGGAAGCGGAAGATACGCATCAGCGGCTCCGGGGCAGGCGGGGTGGGTTCGCCGACCAGACTTCCCGGCACACCTGAAGGCAGCGTATCCGGGGACGTCGCGAAGGTGCCTGTTGTCCGCCTCCAGGCGGTGACGCGGGGTGATGGCCCTCGCGAGGTCGATCACGCGTGACCGACGGCGTCCTGGTCCTCGATGCTCTCGTACGTGTCCGGCGGCAACGGCGCGGCTTCCTCAGCCGCCGGGGTCGACGGGCGGCGACGCCGGCCGAGCAGGCGGGTGGCCAGGGGCTCGGTGTAGCGGGCGGTCAGGGGACCGAGGACGACGAGGATCAGGACGTAGGCCGTGGCCAGCGGGCCGAGGGAGGGCTCGATGCCGGCCGTGACGGCGAGCCCGGCGATCACGATGGAGAACTCACCGCGCGCGACCAAGGCCCCGCCGGCCCGCCAGCGCCCCTTGGTACCGATTCCGGCGCGGCGGGCGGCCCAGTAGCCGGTGGCGATCTTCGTGGCGGCGGTGACGGCGGCCAGGGCGAGGGCGGGCAGCAGGACGGGCGGGATGCTGGCGGGATCGGTGTTCAGGCCGAAGAAGACGAAGAACACGGCCGCGAACAGGTCTCGTAGCGGGGCGAGGAGGCTGTGGGCGCCCTCAGCCACCTCGCCGGACAGGGCGATGCCGACCAGGAAGGCGCCCACAGCGGCGGACACGTTCAGCTGCTGGGCGAGCCCGGCGATCACCAGAGTGAAGCCGAGGACGACGAGCAGCAGCTTCTCGGGATCGTCGCTGGAGACGAAGCGGGAGATGTGGCGCCCGTAGCGGACCGCGAGGACCAGAACGAGGACGGCCGCGCCGAGGGCGATGGCGAGCGTGACACTGCCGGCGGCGAGCCCGGCCCCGACCAGCAGAGCGGTGACGATGGGCAGGTAGACGGCCATGGAGAGGTCCTCGAGGACGAGGATGCTCAGGATGGCCGGGGTTTCGCGGTTGCCGAGCCGTCCCAGGTCGCCGAGGACCTTGGCGATGACGCCGGAGGAGGAGACCCACGTGACGCCGGCCAGGACGACCGCGGCGACCGGACCCCAGCCCAGCAGCAGCGCCATCACCGCGCCGGGTACGGCGTTGAGGACGGCGTCGACGAGTCCGGCGGGGTAGTGGGTCTTGAGGTTGGT
The DNA here is from genome assembly GCF_045039535.1 of Streptomyces sp. NBC_01092. Classification (NCBI taxonomy): domain Bacteria; kingdom Bacillati; phylum Actinomycetota; class Actinomycetes; order Kitasatosporales; family Streptomycetaceae; genus Streptomyces; species Streptomyces sp. NBC_01092. Next base: position 9,011,973 of record NZ_CP108659.1, read on the forward strand.
GACCAGATCGCTGGCGGTGTACTCCAGGCCCAGCATGAGCAGCAACAGGATGACGCCGATCTCGGCACCGACAGCGACGAACTCCTCGCTGGAGCCCAGCGGCAGCAGCCCGCCGTTGCCGAAGGCGAGGCCGGCCAGCAGATACAGCGGTATCGGGGAGAAGTGGAAGCGCCCGGCGAACCGCCCGAGCAGCCCGAGGCCCAGGATGATGCAGCCGAACTCGATCAGGAAGACAGCGGAGGAGTGCACGGCGGGTCACTCCCGCCCGAGTATCGCGGCGGCCGCCTCCACGCCTTCGCGCGTTCCGATGACGATGAGGGTGTCACCGCCGGCGAGCCGGAAGTCCGGCGTGGGGGAGGGGATCGCCTCGGCCCGGCGCAGTACGGCCACGATGGAGACGCCGGTGTCGGTACGCATCCGGGTCTCGCCCAGAAGCCGCCCGTTCCAGTGCGACGTGGATTCCAGCTCGATGCGCTCGGCCACCAGGCCGAGGTCCGTGGTGGACAGCAGGTTGGGTGTGTGGTGGGCGGGCATCAGCGCGTCGATGAGGGTCGCCGCTTCCTCGGCCGTCAGCCGGGCGGACAGGGCGCACGCGTCCGGGTCGTCCTTGCGGTAGGCGCTGATGGTTCGGTGACCGTCGCGGTGGGCGACCACCGACAGCCGGCGGTGCTCCCGTGTCGTCAGGTCGTAGCGGACTCCGATGCCCGGCAACGGCGTACTGCTCAGGCGTGGCGCGCCCATGGCTGTCCCCCTTCTCTCGGCGTGAGCGTGTCTTGCAGCGGCTCGCCTTCGGGGGCCGTCCGGACGAGTGCCCAGGTCCGGCCTGTGAGGCTCATCCTAGGCGGCGGGGTGAAATGGCTCGCTTTGAGCGGCTCTCACCCGCCGTGCGCGGGGCGCGGGCTGCCGCCGCACGCGGGCGGCACGTGGCGGCGACGCTGATGGGGCTCGACGAGGTGCCTTCCGGCCGCCGTTCTCACAACAGGTCCTCGATCCGGCGCAGTTCCTGGCGCGCGGCGTCCGGATCGGCGTGCTCGCGGTCGAGGACGAGCAGGAGGAAGAGCCCCTCGTGGGTTCGGCGGGTCAGGGGGCGCAGGAGGTGGTAGTGGCCGTTGAGGGTGATCAGGATGTCCTCGAGCTGGTCCGGCTTGTGGCCGAACAGGGGGAGGGCGGAGAGGTGGGTGCGTACGACATCGGTGCCGCCGTGTGCGATCCGGTCCAGGTCGAGATCCTCGCTGCGGCTCTGGGTACCGAGCGGCATGCGGCTGACGTAGTCGACGACGGCGACGCCGAGTGCTCCGTCGAGGCGCATCGCCCTGTTGAGCGCGACCTGGATGGCGGACACGGCCGACCCCCTTTCGGCATGTGGCGATCTCCCATGCCGACCAGGCTTCCCGGCGCTCCAGCCCCAGCCGACATCCCAGCGGGACGGCGCGCGGCGGGGCACCTTTGCATCGTGCCATGGTTCGCGGCCGTCGGTGCCGTCCGTGCGCAGTTCGCCCTGCGTGGCCGGGGTGGGGAAGCCGAGGCGACCTGGGCACGACCCGTTCGTGATCTGGCCGGCTGGCCCCGGTGCTCCGGTCGCCGTCTGTGTGATCGCGGTCGTGCGCTCCTATCGGCTCCCGCGCATCCGGCCCGACACTCAGGACTCTCCGGGCCCCGCTACGAAAGGCTGAACCGGCGGCACCCCCCTTCGCTGAGTACCGCAGCGGGGCAGCACATGCACGTGGGCCGTCATCGGACGGTACGCAGCAGCGAAGCGGCGACCGCGATGGCAGGTGCCCGGCCATACTCAACCGCTTCCCTTGACTAACGGGATGCAAAGGTCGTTAAGGTGGCGATGGGTCGATCATGGTTTGTTGACGTGCAGTCCTACGTGATGGCGCGTCACTTGCACGGGGGAAGCGATGAGTTCTGACACGGGTGACGTACGTCCTGTATCCGCACCGAACACGGGCCCGGATCCGCGTACCGCGTACCAAATGCCGACGCCGGACACAGGCAGGGACGTGCGGGACATGGACCCCGCTCCCGGCGCCAACCCCGATCCGGGCGGCCTCTACACCGATGGCATACGCACCATGCCGGCGCCCGCAGCCGGCACCTCGGGCTCAGTCCCTGCGAGCTCGCCCATCGCCGGGCCCGATCAGCCCGTCGATGTGCGTGACCTCGACCCCGCGCGCGGCTCCTACTCCGCGGGGACGGGGAGCGGTGGAATCCAGGCGATGTCGAGCGGCGGCGACGGTGGTGTGCAGACCACCGGGTTCAGCGGGGTCGACGATCCGGCAGCGCTGAACCGTGCCGGTGAGAACTCCAACCAGCTGGCCAGCCTGGTGCACTCCAACGGGGACGTCGGCGAGGACGCGGAGATGATGGCGGCTGTGGGGTCCCTCAGCGGGGACCTGTGGGGCGGCGATCTCGGTGTGTCACTGATGAGCACGCTGGAGAGCTGGGACAAGCAGGCGCGCCGTTTGGCCCGCACCTGCGGTGACATCGGCGACAAATGCATCACGACCGCGCACAACCACGTCCGTACGGAGTCGGCGAATGAGTCCGAGATGAATGCCGTCCACGCCTCGCTGCCCGACTTCGACTGACAGGGACCTGCCATGAGTAGCATTGCCTACGAACAGCTCTACCACCTCGACGTCGCCTCTCTGAAAGCCGCCGCCGACCAGTGGAGCGATGTCGCCCGCCGCTACCAGCAGTGGGGCCAGGGGTTCGGTGACGGCGTCGTCAAGCCCTTCGACCAGGCCGGCTGGACCAGCATCGACGGGACATCAGTGTTCGCCCGGGCCCAGGTCGCGGCCGCTGAGAAGGAGTTCGGTGACGCGGTCACCGAGGCTAAGGGCATACGCGCCGTCCTGGAGGACGCCTACGAGGAGTTGCGCAAGTACAAGGCGGACCTGCACGAACTGGCCGCCGACGCCCAGCGCAACGGCGTGAGGATCAGCGGCACGGGCGAAGTCAGCCTGATCGACCCTGACGAGGCAGGCGACCAGCGCCGAGGCCCCGGAGGCGTACTGCCGTCGCAGAACGAGGAAAGGATCCTGCACGTCCAGGCCCGCATCGTCCTCATCCTCACTGCTGCCGCGGACGCGGACCAGTCCGCCGCCATTGCCCTGAAGCGCAACACCGGCAAGGGCGGTGACGAGGGCTTCAACGACAAGACGGTCAAGTCCGTCGACCAGGACGAGTCCCAGCGCGCCTCGAAGCTCCTGAAGAAGTACGAGAGCGGCGAGAAGCTCTCCCCCGCCGAACTCAACGAGCTCAACCGTCTGATGAGCCACAACCAGAAGGACCCGGAATTCAGCCGCATGGTCCTGGACAACCTCGGCCCCGAGGGCACCCTTCGCCTGGCACAGGACCTGGAGCAGGAGCGCGCCGGTGACGGCCCGAACAAGGACAAGTACAACAACATCCAGCACGCCCTGGCCAACAACATCGCCACCGCGAACAAGGACAAGGAGTTCTCGGACGAGTGGCGCAAGGACATGCGTGCACTCGGTACCGAGCGGACTCCCGACAGCGCCCAGATGTATGGCTACCAGACGCTGACCACTCTGCTGAAGCACGGTGACACCGCCGAATATCCGCCACGGCTCACCACGGGCCTGACCGACGACATCATCGCGGCCGAGAAGAAGCACCCGGACCTGTGGAACAAGTACGACCAGGCAAACGCCGGCGCCGATGTCGACCCCGTTCCCGTCATCGACCCGGTGGACGACATGCTTGGCATCATGAGTCGTGATCCGGACACGGCCACCGCGTACCTCGACCCGGGCGATGACGGAGGCAACAAGCGCCTGGAGTACCTGCTCAACAAGCGCGACTGGCCCGACCTGGAGGTCCGGGAGGTCTACCGCGGGCAGGAGCCGACCGGAGACATCGACCACATCGACGCCTCCAACACCCGCGTCGGCCTCGGCAGTTTCCTGGAAGCCGCGACAACTGGCGAAGACGCGGGCCCCCCGCACACGGCCGGCCAGGCGCGCGTCATGCGCGACACCGTCGAGTTGATGGACACCGCACCCGGCCACGAGGAGATCAAGCCCAACCTGCGTCAACCGCTGGCGAACTGCCTCGCCGACTACACCAACGACACCCACGAAATCCTCTCGGGAGTCCAGGGCTCGTACACGCACGAGGCCCCGCAGGAGCATGGGCGAGGCGGCGACGGCCTGTTCGGCGACAAGAACGACGCCCACATGGCCCCCAACTCGGACAAGCTGATCCGCATGATGCGCGGGATCTCCGAGGACCCGGAGGCTTACGGCACCATGCACAAGGCCGAAACGGCGTACATCGCCAAGCAGATGGAGGACAACGGCGGCAACACTGCCGATTCCGTCCGGGACCCCGTCCGCAAGGGCGGCTCCGCTCTCGGCGCCTACGACGCCGTGCGCGAGGACGTCATCTACGACAAGCGGGACAGCGCCAACGCCCAGGAAGACTGGAAGGCCAAGACCATCTACCACGTGGCCGGCACTCCGGTGACCATGGTCCCCGGGATCGGCGACGCCGCGCAGCGCATGCTGGACGCCTGGACCTACGACGTCTCCAATGAGGAAAAGGGCTACAACAACGACGCGGCAGCCGCCGAGGTCGCCGACCGAAGCCTCAAGTCCCAGCGGGAGATGCAGTTCCTCGTCGACGAGTGGGCCAATGGGCGCGGCATGCCGGGAATGGACGACCCGTCCGTCAACGACCTGCAATTCGACATGCGCAATGACCACACCACCGGCGAGAAGCTGGCCAACGACGCGATCGGCCGATGAACAACAACACTCCACCCCAGACGGCACGCCCCCGCCGCAAACTTCTCCTCGCCGCGGCAGCGACCGCTCTCGTCCTGGTCGGCGGTGGGGCGGTCGGCTATACCCTTGTCGCGCGGGAGGACAAGCCGGACTGTGAAACCGTGCTGTCCGACGCCACCCTCCAGCGCTCCCTCGGTGACGCATATCGCGAGGACATGGACTGCGGCGCCCTGGGCCGTGCCATAAAGGACGCTGCGACCGGATCAGCTCCCGGACGGCACACGCTCCCAGAAGCCCGCACCGTGCAGGCCACCCTGGCCGTGGTCAGCGAAGACATTGAGCAACGCCACGAACCCTCCATCCCCGCGGACCTGCGCGCCCCACTCGCAGCCACACTGGCGGACTACGCCCAGGACACCTACGAGATACTCAGCGGCGTCAACGGCGAGTACACGCACCGAGAGGACAGCGCCCCGTGGCAGGACGGCAAGACCGTCCGCATGTCCGCGCACCTCGACGACCTCATCAACGTCATGCGCGCGGTGTCCGAAGACCCCGCCGCGTACGCCGACCTGCGAGCCGCGCACGTCCGCGGGTGCGCAACGCACCTGGCCGCGGTCTCCACACAGGCCACGGGCTCCGTCTACAGCGGGCCGGCCAGAAGTTGTGCCGCCGGCCTTGGCCACTACGACGGAATTGCCGACGACATGCCCGAGTCGGGGGCCGAAGAATGGCGCTCGGGCGTACTGCAGCGCCTCAAGACGACCGCAGGAAGCCCCCCGCCCTACAAGGTGGACCGTGCCCGGCACATCGCCGGCAGCTGGCAGCAGGCGGTCATCGAGCGGGTCGACTCCGACCAGACCCAGTTCCTCAAGGGCGACAGCTCCCGAATCGTCGGCATCTGGACCGGCGCACGCGGTGACGGCATCGACACCAAGAGAGTGAACGATCTAGAACTGACGGTAGCCAGCGACGCCAACTCCAGCACGGTGGAGACCGAGGGGACCCTGCGGTGCACCAGGCACCCCACCGAGTGCGGGTAGGCGGCAGACGAGGTGAACGGCACCCGTACGTTGCGTCCATGCTTTCCAGTACGTGCTGTGCCACCGAGGACGGCCGCCCCAGCCGGGTGGGAGAGGCGATGACCAGGAAGTTGTCTACCGGAAGGCCCTGACCTGCGGTGATGCCGTCGAAACTGTCGCTGACCTGGGCTGATCCGTCTGTCTGGATCTTTCAGCGTCCTGTCGGGTTACGCAGTCGATTCTCCCCACGCGCTCCCCAGCGCTGTTCGTACTCCCCAGATTCTCCCCAGAGATGGCGAGGCCGGCTCAACGGATGCGCTGGCGTAAGCACGCTGAGTGACTGGTGGAAGTCTCGCAGCACTGACCCTTTGGACGCGACGCCTCGGAGCGCAAGACGGGGCTGGTCAAGAGAGCAGCCGTTTCCCGTCGCTGCTGCCGAGTGGCTTGAGGGGCAGAATTCGGTCAACTCCTACTCGCCAAGTCAGTTGCGTGCATTGTCGCGTTTGCGATCTGGCGGTTCCTGGATTTCGCCGTGAAGATGCCCGCCGTACCGGCGAACGGGGGGCGGGATGGGATTCGGGTGGGGCCTGCGTGTGCGGCCACGTGCGGCGGAGGACGTGGTCCAGGGGCCTGCGGTACCGGTTCAACCCGCTCCTGCTGCCTCTGGTGAGGTGGATCCGACCGCGTCGGAGGTGACCGGGTTGCTGTGTCAGGCCGTTTACGCGCGGCCTGACCGGGTCAAGTCTGCCAAGGCGTGGTGGCAAAGGCTCCGCGGCAAGGACAAGGCGCCGGCCAAACCCCGCCGCAGCACGCGCAGACGCATCTACCTGGAGGGCAGCGACGACTGCCCGCCCTTGGGTGAGCCCATGGCGCAGTGGGTTTTGGATCACGTCCTGCACGGGCCGCCCGTACCTGTGCCGTCGTACGGATTCGACCTCATGCCGGTGGTCGCACACAGCCTGAGTGCACGGCGGCGAAGGTGGCTCCGGTGGGTCGGCCTGTTACTCGTGGCCGCGGGCGTGACCTATACGACACCCCGGGCTGCGGCTGTGTGGGGTGGGGTCTTCCTGGTGGCCTTGGTGATGCGGTGGGCTGCGCTGCGTGCGCAGCGGAAGGTGAAGAAGTCGCGTCTGGCGACCTCTCCTCGCTCGGCGTACCTCGTGCTGTGCGTGCCGTGGGTGCTCGCGGTGGTTCCGTTTCAGCCGGTCGACGGCGAGTTTGTCGGTCTGCGGGTCGGCCTGCTGCTGTTGCCCTTTGCGTTGTTGGCTGGGGCCGCGCTGGTGTGTGGCGGGGATCGACTCGTGGCGCGGGCTGCCCTTGGCGGGATCATCCGCGAAGGAGTGGCGTCCGGCCGGTTGCCTTGGGCAGCTGCGAAGGGTGGGCGTCGGATGGCACAGATTGGTCGGGAACAGACATGGCAGGAGCTGCCGTACGACCATCCGGAGCGTTTTGTTGGAGCCGGGCGCGACGTATGGGGTGCCGCAGACATTGGTATCCCGCTCAAGCCCAGGGACCCGGAGGAGTCGGTCAAGTCGTTCGGTGAGTGGGAACTCCTGCGCAGGATAGGCGCGGCTCTCCGAGAACTGGGACGCGGGGCCCGGGAGATCACCGATCCGCTTCCCGGGTTCACGGTAAAAGAGGTGCAGGCTCTGCCGGCAGCGCTGTGGCTCCAGCGCACTCGCGCGGCCAAGCTGGAAATGCCGGACCTGCGGGGACGGGGGCGCCGGTCCCCGTCCAGCATGCCGGACCGGCTGTACTTGCGTGCGCAGTGCGTCAGCTGGGACGGACACGTGGTGGTCAGCGTGTTCGTGCACGCTGCGCTGGAAGCGGGGGAACTGCGGCTGACCATCCGGCCACAGGTGATCACGCCCGTGTACAACGAACTGCGGGTCGCCGGCGCGCCGGTCGCCAAGCGCGGTCTCCGTCTGTTCGGCTGGCTCGTGGCCCAATCGATATTGGACGCGGCCGCGGGCCCGGTCGCGCTTTGGCGGTTCGTGACTCGGCTCGGGCTCGGCGGACAGCGTGAGGATGGCAGGGCCGAGGAGAAGGACCCGGTCAGCCTGCGCGACCGGTACTCCACCGAGGAAGTCACCGACATGCACCAGAGCGACGATGCCAAGCGGCACGTCGTGCTGATGCAGACCTGCATCTTCCGGACCGTCTCCGAGTACCTCGAAGAAGTGGGCGTCGACACCGCCCCGTACGAGCGGCAGGTTGCCGCGGTCATCACCAACATTCAGGTCTACGGCGACAACAACGCGCCCATCCAGAACGTCGCGGGCAGCGACATCCGCGGCGTGGGCCAGAGCAACGGTACCCAGGGAGGCAAGTGATGAACTTCGGACGCGGCCGCCGCGAAGAGGAGCATGGACGAGGTTCGGGCATCAGCATCGGTGGCAACAACAACGCCCCCAACCAGAACGTCGTGGGGCAGAGCATCTCCCACGTGTACCAGTCCGCCTCCGTGCAGGGCGCCGTCGACATCGAGACCCTACGTGAACTCCTCGCCTCTTTCCGCACCGACGTGGAGCAGAACGAGGCAGGTCTTGCCAACGCGGCAGTGTTGCGGGCCATGACGGATTCCGTCGACACCTCGCTGGCCGCGGCTGACCCCCAGGCGCAGGCCGGCGCCTTGAGGGGGATCGCTCAAGCCCTGCCCGCTTTGGTGGCTGGAACCGTCGTCCAACAGGGCGGGCAGGCGCTTGCCAACGCCCTTTCGTCGTGGGTGGGTTGAAAAGAATGACGCCCTAACGGCCACTGGGATCCGGGATGAACCGTTCCGGCTGCCGACGTCTGCGCGCGCGGATACAGTGCTGGGACCAGTGGGGGAGAAGACACACGTGGACGAGCTGACCTTCGCCGTGACGACAGTGTTCGCGGCACTTCTCAGCCAGGCATCACAAGACACCTACACGAAGGCGCGGGACCTCCTGCGGCGCTTGCTGCGACGAGGCGACCAGCCGGACACCGCAGCCGAGTTGGAGCGCCTCGACCAGGATCGTGCGAGTGTGATGGAGCGTTCCGCGCCCGAGCGGGACGAGGCGGCACGCCGGGCTGCCGCTGGGTGGGCGCTGGGCTTGGAAGGACTCGTACGCGCGGACCGCGCGGCCTTCGAGGAACTGCGGGCGCTTGTTGAAAGGGACGGGCCGACCACAGTGATCAACCAACACAACCACGGCTCGGGCACCTTCATTAACGGCAGTGTCGCCGGCGGGCTCACCATCAACCACGGTGCGGCGCATGGCAGAGACACCTGAACCATCGACCATGGGGGACCAGCACAACCACGGTCCCGGAATCTTCATCGCGGGTGATGTCATCGGGGACGTGCATCACCATGCTTCGTCCCGGCCAACCTTCCACCAGACCGCGCGCATCGAGGAGCACGAGTCGGTCGGAGGCCCGGGCCGTGCCGGAAGGGCGCCTGTCAATGAGGAGCCGTCGGGCGAGGAAGGCAGGACGGGGCCGCTCAAGTCCCTGATCGGGAACGCGTTCGGCGCCTTCATGCTGTTCGGCATGGCCGGCTACGGTCTGGCAACCGTGTTCATGCCGACGCATCCGACATCGGAACGTGTCATTTCGGTCCCCCTGGCGGCTGGTCTGGCCTTGGGCGGTCTGGTGCCCCTGGCATCCTCGCTCGCCGTGCTCGCCGAACTCTGTGCCGCAGGCGCGGCGAACGCGGCCGGTTCGGCGGGCAGACGAGGACGGGAGGGGCGACGGACCGCCGCCCGTTTGAACCTGCGACAGGCACGTCTGGTCGCCCGCACGGCCCACTACAGCGCCGTGCTCGCCGGTTTCGTGGCAGCACTTGTTGGCTTCCTGGCCGTGAGCAGAAGAGCGGCGGACCGCGCCCAGGAGGCAAGCGATTGTGCGGAGTCGGAGGTCGCCAAGGCTTGTGCGGACCTACAGCGGAGCGATCCGGCTACGGGGGCGCGTTGACTGCCGGGTCGGCGGGTTGATTCAACGTTGGCAACGCAGGAACGACCATGAACCGCTCCGGGATGGGTGGAGTACGAACTCTGCACCCCGCCAGTAGCCTGAAACCAAGCAACTCGACTCCACACGACTCGGGGCAGTCCGGAGCCTCCATCAGACCCGGAGCGGTTCAACTACTACATCCCCGAAGAAGATGTGCTTCAGTGTCCCTGCCATCTGCGGCGACGCCTGGTAATCCGAGCTTCGGCCGGGCGGGATGACGCGGACGGTCATGGCGCCCCCACTCGGTTCGACGGCAAGAGACCGCACTGAAACTTCGGGAAGTCTTCGGGAAGAACACCCGCCGAAGGCCGGACGAAATCGTCTTCAGCCGGACACCCGCCGACTCCGCCCGAGGGCCCACCCGCACCCACGAAGCTGCTCCGCCGAGCCCGATAAACGGTCTGTGACCAGCAAAAACGCCCTCCCGATGGGAGGGCGGAGACTGGGCGCCCCCGGCAGGACTCGAACCTGCGGCCAAGCGCTTAGAAGGCGCTTGCTCTACCTCTCAATGGAGTCTTGCGGGACGCATGTGGGACCTCAGGTCCATGCTCTCTGAGGTGCCGAGTCTCAGGAGTGGACCCCCTCTCTGCCTCGTAAGAAGTTCCCGCGTCGACGCGTAAGGTGAAGCAGCATGAAGATCCCCGTTACCGCTGCACGTTTCACCGCATGATGTCGCAAACTGCTGTCGTAAGCTGGACGATAAGCCTCTGACCTGCGAGGGAACGGACCGCATGAAGATCCTCATCAGCGCCGACATGGAGGGCGCCACCGGTGTGACCTGGCCGGGCGACGTGCTTCCCGGGACGCCGCAGTGGGAAAGGTGCCGGGGGATGTTCACCTCGGACGTCGATGCCGCCGTGCTGGGTTTCTTCGACGGCGGTGCCGACGCCGTCGTCATCAACGAGGCGCACTGGTCCATGCGCAATCTGCTGCTCGAACGGCTCGACGAGCGCGCCCAGATGCTCACCGGCCGGCACAAGGAGCTCTCCATGGTCGAGGGCGTGCAGCACGGCGACATCGACGGCATCGCCTTCGTCGGCTACCACACGGGCGCCGGCATGGAGGGCGTCTTCGCGCACACCTACCTCCCGAACTCCATCACCGGGGTGTGGCTGAACGACGTACGGGCCAGTGAGGGCCTGCTGAACGCGCATGTCGTCGCCGAGTACGGCGTACCGGTGGTGCTCGTCACCGGCGACGACCTGGCCTGCGAGGACGCGCTCGGCTACGCGCCCGAGGCGCTGAAGGTCGCCGTGAAGGACCATGTCTCGCGGTACGCCGCCGTGTGCCGTACGCCGGCCAGGACCGCCGCCGACATCCGCGCCGCGGCCGGTCAGGCCGCCGGGCTGGCGGTCCGTCACGAACCCGTGCAGGGCGGCCCGTTCACCGTCGCGGTCGAGTTCGACGCCGAGCACCTCGCGATGGCCGTCACCGTCGTCCCCGGCGTCGAACGTATCGGCGAGCGCAAGGTGGCGTACACCAGCGAGCGAATGTACGAGGGAATCCGTACCTTCAAGGCGGTCACCACGATCGCCTCGGCCGCGGTGGAGGAGCAGTATGGCTGACGGGCAGGCACTGGACGAGGTCGTCACGTTCACCTCCGACCTCATCCGCATCGACACGACCAACCGCGGCGGCGGCGACTGCCAGGAGCGCCCCGCCGCCGAGTACGCCGCCGCACGGCTGACCGAGGCGGGTCTGGAACCGGCGCTGCTGGAGCGCGCGAAGGGCCGTACGAACGTCGTGGCCCGTATCGAGGGCAGCGACCCGTCGGCGGACGCGCTGCTCGTCCACGGTCATCTGGACGTGGTGCCCGCGCAGGCCGACGAGTGGAGTGTGCACCCCTTCTCCGGGGAGATCCGCGACGGCGTCGTCTGGGGCCGGGGCGCCGTCGACATGAAGAACATGGACGCGATGATCCTCGCCGTCGTGCGGTCCTGGGTCCGCGAGGGCGTACGGCCCCGCCGGGACGTGGTGATCGCGTTCACCGCCGACGAGGAGGCGAGCGCCGCGGACGGCTCCGGCTTCCTCGTGGACCGGCACGCCGCACTGTTCGAGGGCTGCACCGAGGGCATCGGCGAGTCCGGCGCGTTCACCGTCCACGACGGCAGCGGCCGGCAGATCTACCCCCTCGCGGCCGGGGAGCGCGGTACCGGCTGGCTGAAGCTCACGGCACGCGGGCGGGCCGCGCACGGCTCCCGGCCCAACCGGGAGAACGCGGTCACCCGCCTCGCCGCGGCCGTCACCCGGATCGGCGCCCACGAGTGGCCGCTCAGGCTCACCCCGACCGTCCGCGCCGCCCTCGTCGAACTCGCCGCGCTGTACGGCCTCGACGCCGACCTGGACGACGTGGACGGCCTGCTCCAGAAGCTCGGCCCGGCGGCCAGGCTGGTCGAGGCGACCGTCCGCAACAGCGCCAACCCGACGATGCTGGAGGCCGGTTACAAGGTCAACGTCATCCCCGGGCAGGCCGTGGCCTACGTCGACGGCCGCTATCTCCCGGGCTTCGAGGACGAGTTCCGGACCACCCTCGACGAGCTCACCGGGCCCGACGTGGACTGGGAGTTCCACCATCACGAGGTGGCCCTGCAGTCGCCGGTGGACTCGCCGACGTACGCCCGTATGCGCGCGGCCGTCGAGGAGTTCGCGCCCGAGGGACACGTCGTGCCGTACTGCATGCCCGGCGGCACCGACGCCAAGCAGTTCTCCCGGCTCGGCATCACCGGCTACGGCTTCTCGCCGCTGAAGCTGCCGGAGGGCTACGACTACGGGGCCATGTTCCACGGCGTCGACGAACGCGTGCCCGTCGAGGCGCTGCACTTCGGCGTCCGAGTGCTCGACCGTTTTCTGCGTACGGCCTAGGCGACTTGGGGGAGACAGTGCGGACGCTGGCGTACGGTTCCTGGCCCTCGCCCATCGACGCGGCCGTCGCCGCGGCGCACGAGGGGCGGCCGGACTTCGTGGGGTTCGTGGGGGAGGAGGCGTGGTGGACCGAGGCCCGGCCCACGGAGGGCGGACGGCGCACGCTGGTGCGCAGACGGGCCGACGGCCACGAGGAGTCGGTGCTGCCTGCTCCGTGGAACGTGCGCAGCCGGGTCATCGAGTACGGCGGACAGCCGTGGGCCGGCGCCGTGGCCGACGGCCGGCCGCTCGTCGTCTTCGTCAACTTCGCCGACCAGCGGCTCTACCGCTACGAGGAGGGCGGCGAGCCGCGTCCGCTCACCCCCGTGTCCGACGTGGGCGGTGGACTGCGCTGGGTGGAGCCGCGGCTTCGGCTCGACCTCGGTGAGGTGTGGTGCGTGCTGGAGGAGTTCACCGGCTCCGGACCCACCGATGTGCGGCGCGTCCTGGCCGCCGTACCGCTCGACGGCTCGGCGGCCGGGGACCGCGGCGCCGTACGCGAACTGACCGACGACCGGCGCCGGTTCGTCACCGGAGCGCGGATCTCGCCCGACGGGCGGCGGGCCGCGTGGCTCGCCTGGGACCATCCGCGCATGCCGTGGGACGGCACGGAACTGCTGGTCGCCGACGTCGGGGCCGACGGCACGCTCGGCCGCCCGCGGACCGTCGCGGGCGGCCCCGAGGAGTCGATCGCCCAGGCCGACTGGTCGGCCGACGGCCGGCTGCTGTACGTCAGCGACCGCAGCGGCTGGTGGAACCTCTACCGCGACGGCGAACCCCTGTGCCCGCGCGAGGAGGAGTTCGGCGGACCGCTGTGGCAGCTCGGCCTGCGCTGGTTCGCCCCGCTGGAGAGCGGGCTCGTGGCGGTCGTGCACGGCCGCGGGGCGACGGCCCTGGGCGTGCTCGACCCGGAGACCGGCGAGATCGTCGACGCGGCCGGCCCCTGGACCGAGTTCGCGCCCACCCTCACGGCGTACGGCGAGCGGATCGTCGCCGTCGGCGCCAGCCCGCGCAGCGCCTACGAGGTGGTCGAGCTGGACGCCACGACCGGCCGGTCCCGGGTGATCGGAGCCGCGCACGACGACGCCGTGGACCCCGCCTACTACCCCGAGCCGCAGATCCGCACCTTCACCGGCCCCGCCGGACAGGACATCCACGCGCACATCTACCCGCCGCACAACCCCGGTTGCGTGGCCCCCGGCGACACCCCGCCGCCGTACGTCGTCCGGGCGCACGGCGGCCCCACCTCGCGGGCGCCCCTCGTGCTCGACCTGGCCATCGCCTACTTCACCTCCCGGGGCATCGGCGTCGCGGAGGTCGACTACGGAGGCTCCAGCGGCTACGGCAGGGAGTACCGCAACCGGCTGCGCGAGCAGTGGGGCGTGACCGACGTCGAGGACTGCGCGGCCGTCGCGCTCGCCCTCGCCGACGAGGGCACCGCCGACCGCGACCGGCTCGCCGTCCGGGGCGGCAGCGCGGGCGGCTGGACCACGGCCGCCTCCCTCACCACGACCGGCGTCTACGCCTGCGGCACGATCCTGTACCCGATCCTCGACCTGGCCGGCTGGGGCACCGGCGAGACCCATGACTTCGAGTCCCAGTACCTGGAGTCCCTGGTCGGACCCCTCGCCGAGGTGCCCGGACGGTACCTGGAGCGCTCGCCCGCCGAGCACGCCGAGCACCTCACGGTGCCGTTCCTGCTGCTCCAGGGCCTGGACGACGTGATCTGCCCGCCTGCCCAGTGCGAGCGGTTCCTGGCCCGCATGGAGGGGCGCCGGGTGCCGCACGCCTACATCGCCTTCGAGGGGGAGGGCCACGGATTCCGGCGCGCGGAGACGATGGTCCGCGTCCTGGAGTCCGAACTCTCCCTGTACGCCCAGGTCTTCGGGCTCAACCCGCCCGGGATCCCGAAGCTGGAGCTCGCCAAGTGACCGAGCCCATAAGGCCGTTGCTGCGGCCGTCCCGACTCGCCCCCGGCGCCCGCGTGGCCGTCGTCGCCCTCAGCGGACCGGTGCCCGAGGACCGGCTGGAGTCCGGGCTCGACGTGCTGCGCGGCTGGGACCTCGACCCGGTGGTGGCGCCCCATGTGCTCGACCGGCACGGCGACTTCGACTACCTCGCGGGCACGGACGCCGACCGCGCCGCCGACCTCCAGCGGGCCTGGTGCGACCCGTCCGTGGACGCCGTGCTGTGCGCCCGGGGCGGCTACGGCGTGCAGCGGATGATCGACCTGCTCGACTGGGACGCGATGGCCGCGGCCGGGCCGAAGGTCTTCGTCGGCTTCAGCGACATCACCGTGCTGCACGAGGCCTTCGCCACCCGGCTGGGCCTCGCCACGCTGTACGGACCGATGGCGGCGGGCATCGACTTCATCAAGAACGCGCGGGCGCAGGAGCACTTGAGGGCCACGCTGTTCGAGCCGGAGTCGGTGCGCACGATCACCTCCACCGGCTCCGCACTGGTCCCGGGCCGGGCGCGGGGCGTCACGCTCGGCGGCTGCCTCTGCCTGCTCGCCGCCGACATGGGCACCCCGCATGCCCGGACCTCCGCGCGCGGTGGTCTGCTCTGCCTGGAGGACGTGGGCGAGGAGACGTACCGGCTCGACCGCTACCTCACCCAGCTGCTGCGCGCCGGTCTCTTCGACGGCGTGCGCGGGGTGCTGCTCGGGTCGTGGCAGGAGTGCGAGCCGTACGAGCGGGTGCGTGCGCTGCTAGTGGACCGACTGGGTGGCCTCGGTGTGCCGGTTGTGGAGGAGTTCGGGTTCGGGCACTGTGAGGGTGCGCTGACGATTCCGTTCGGGGCGGGTGCCGAACTCGACGCCGAGGCCGGGACGTTGACCCTCGACGAACCCGCGCTGCGCTGAGCACCGTTCACTGAATATCCGTCAAGAAACCTCCGTCACGGCGATTGACCTCGCCTGACACGTGTCACACCATGACAACCGGCCAGTACTTACTGGTCGGTATGCAGGGCTGTCCAGCGTGCCTCAGTGTGGAGGTCTCCGTGTCCCGTCGTGTGCCCAGATTCCGGGCCCCACTCGCTCTCGTTCTCGGCGCCACACTCACCGCCCCCCTCGCGCTCACCGCTCCGGCCGCCGCCGCGACCGGCCAGTTCACCGTCACCGCCCTGAAGTTCACCGTCCAGGCGGGCGGCCGCAGCTGCACCGTCGACGCCGATCTGTACCGGCCCGCGGGTGTGGACAGCGCCCACCGCGCACCCGCCGTCCTCGCCACCAACGGCTTCGGCGGCAGCAAGTCCGACGGCTCGACCAACGTCGTCGGCGAGGCCTTCGCCCAGCGCGGATACGTCTCCCTTGTCTACTCCGGGCTCGGCTTCGGCAGGTCCGGCTGTCTGATCTCGCTCGACGACCCCACCATCGACGGCGTCGCCGCCTCCGGGCTGATCGACTTCCTGGGCGGCGGGCGCGCCGCCGACGACGGCACCAAGGCCGACTTCGTCACCCTCGACGCCCCCGGCGACCCGCGCGTCGGCATGGTCGGCGGCTCCTACGGCGGCGCCGTCCAGCTGGCCACGGCCGCCGTCGACCGGCGCCTCGACGCCCTGGTGCCGATGATCACCTGGAACGACCTCGCCTACTCCCTCGACCCGAACAACGCCGTCGGCGCCGCCGGCGTCCCCGGCGCCTTCAAATGGCAGTGGGCCAACGGCTTCTACCTCATCGGCGAGGGCCAGCCCCTGCTGGAGGCGAACCTCGACCCCTCCCGCATCAACTCCATGGCCTGCCTGCACTTCGTCACCAAGGCCTGCGACACCATCCGCACCCTCAACTCCGGCCGCTACCCGGCGAAGCAGACCGCCGACCTGCTCGCCTACGCCCGCAGCGTCTCCCCGGTGTCCTACCTGAACCGCGTCAAGGCACCCACCCTCCTCGTCCAGGGCCAGGCCGACAGCCTCTTCAACCTCAACGAGGCGACGGCGACGTACAAGACGCTCAAGTCCCGGGGCACCCCGACCAAGATGATCTGGCAGTCCTGGGGCCACAGCGGCGGCCTCACCGACCCGGCCTCCGGCGAACTCAACCTCGGCCAGGGCAACCTGGAGACCAGCTACGTCGGCCGGCGCATCCTCGCCTGGTTCGACCGCTATCTGCGGGGCCACCACGTCGACACCGGACCGGCCTTCGCCTACTACCGCGACTGGATCACCGACCCGGACCACACCTACGCCACCGCCGACCGCGTCCCCGCGCTCAGCCGGACGCTCTACCTCTCCGGCGACGGCAAGCTCGTCGACAACCGCCGCAAGGTGGCGCGCGGCAGCCGTACGTACACGAACTGGCTCGTGCCCACCAGCCACTCGGAGAGCTCGCTCGCCGGACTCATCGGCCTTCCGGACCCGGCGCCGTACGACACCGCGGGCACCTACCTCGGCTGGACCAGCGAGCCGCTCGCCCGCACCACCGACGTCGTCGGCGCACCCCGGGCCACGCTGAAGGTGGTCTCCCCGAGGGCCGAGCGGACCCAGCACTCCGGGGACGCCGCCGACAAGCTCGTCCTGTTCGCCAAGCTGTACGACATCGCCCCCGACGGCACGCGGACGCTGGTGCGCCGGCTCGTCGCACCGGTGCGGGTGCCCGACGTGACCAAGAGCTTCACCGTGACGCTGCCGGGGATCGTGCACCGGTACGAGAAGGGGCACCGGCTGCGGTTCGTGATCGCGGCGAGTGACGACGCGTACTTCGGGAACCGGGGGATCAAGCCGGTGACCGTGGTCAGTGAGCCCCAGGACACCGGGGTGCTTCAGCTGCCGGTGATCGGGTAGCGCCTCCCGGCGGGCCGCTCACCGTGCGTGATCGCGTGTTCGGGAGCATGCTTGGTGGTATGACCACGAAGACGTCGGAGAGCGGCACGAAGGCCGGCGGGAAGCGGGGTGGCCTGGCCGGGACGATGACCCCTGCCAGGATCACCATGCTGGTGCTCGCCGCCCTCGCCCTGATCTTCATCTTCGAGAACACCGACAGTACCGAGATCCGGCTGCTGATCCCCCTGGTGACGATGCCGCTGTGGCTGGCGCTGCTGGCCATGGCCCTCATCGGCGCGCTGTTCGGGGCGTATTTCATGCGACGGCGCCGATAGCGGGTCGTACGCTGGCGCAATGCCGCATCCCGCGTCCCGCTACCTCGCAGAAGGCCCCCGAGTGGGCATACGTCACTTCAGCCACGACGACGCCGCCGAGTTCATCGGGCGTGCCCGGGAGAGCAAGGCACTGCACCATCCGTGGCTCTTCCCGCCGGACGGCGAAGCCGCGTACGCCGGTTACGCCGGGCGGCTGATCGAGGATCCGACCAAGGCGGGGTTCCTGGTCTGCGCGAAGGACGACGGCGGGGGGATCGCCGGGTTCGTCAACATCAACAACATCGTCGAGGGCGCCTTCAAGAGCGGCGCCCTCGGCTACGGCGCCTTCGCCCACGCGGCCGGCCGCGGCCTGATGCGGCAGGGCCTCGACCTGGTGGTGGGGCACGCCTTCGGCCCGATGCGGCTGCACCGGCTGGAGATCAACGTCCAGCCCGCCAACACCGCCTCCATCGCCCTCGCCCGCGCCTGCGGCTTCCGCCTCGAAGGCTTCTCGCCGAACATGCTCTACATCGACGGGGCCTGGCGCGATCACGAACGGTGGGCGATCACCGCCGAGATGCGGGCTTCCGGTTGATCTTCATCGTGTCGAGGTCCGTGACCGTCGACTTCAGATCCCTGAAGCCGTAGCCCAGCTCCCGCAGCGCGCTCTCGGCCCGGTCCTCGGCGATCGCGCCGGCCATCTCCTCGCCGTCCGCCGCGTCGGAGACCACGACATAGCGCATCGAGAAGTGCTTGAGCGGGGACGGCTCGTAGGACAGCGACCCCTCCTCGGTGAACCGCATGCTGGTCAGACCGTGCCCGCCGGCCTCGGCGAGCAGCCGTGCCCGGGCCTCGTCGGTGAGGCCGTCCCAGGTACCCCGGACGATCACCCGGTAGGTGTGCTGCTCACTCACGTTCCTGCTCCCCGCATCGGCCTGGAGGGTCGACCTTACGTCGGCGGGGGCAGCGCGCATCCGGAATATTGCCGCGCGCGATGCTACGCCTGACGGTCCACGTACTCGTAGATCGCCCCGTCCGGGTGCATCGCGATCAGGTTGCGGCCCACGGGTGTCGGCACCGGGCCGGCGATGATGCGCGCGCCCAGCTCGCTGAGCACCTGGTGGGCTTCGTCGACGTCCTTGACGGCGATCGTCGCGGCGACCTTGCGCAGCACCTCCAGCTCGGCCTCGGGGCCGCTCATGAGCAGGAAGCAGCCGACCGCGGCGACCTGGACGCCGCCGCGTTCGAAGCGGAGCGCTCTGCCGCCCGCGAGGCGTTCGTAGAAGGGGACCGCGGTCTCCAGGTCGTCGACGCATACGCGCAGCGTGGCTCCCAGAATGTCCATGCGGAAAGCCTAGTTGGGACCGGCCGGTCGGGGAGATCGTTTCACGCGATCCCCTCACTCCCCGTTACCCGCATGCCGGTACGGGTACCCGGCGCCCATGGATCGCCTGGATCATCTTGAGCATCTGGACAAGCAGCTGGTCGACGAGCTGGCGCAGGTGGCGCGGGAGACCGTGCGCGACGAGCTGCGCGAGCAGACGCGCAGGCAGCGCCGCCGGGCCATGCTCTACGCCGGGTCCGGCGCCGTCGCCCTGTACGCGGGCGCGGCCCTCGCGCTCGCCGTGGGGCTCGGCCTCGCCGCCGGGCTGCCGGACTGGGCCGCCGCGCTGATCACCGCGGTGATCCTCGGCGTGCTGGCGTACCTGCTGCGCGGCGCGGCCCGGCCGGCGCGGAAGGGACCGGCAACCGGGGCCGCGCAGGAGGGCACCCCCGGCACCCCGCCGAGCGGGCTCGGCATGCCGTACCCGCCGATGCCGCCCGGCCTGCCGGACACGACCGGGACGCGTACACCGCGCCCCGACGCCATCGACCCCGATCAGCCGCACCACCGGGCGTGACCCGGCGCAAGCGGACCCTGACACGCGGCCCTGCCGGGACCCGGCAGGGCCGTCGTGGTGACCGGGTGGGTCCGGGGAATCTGCCGCTGGGCGACGCGGTACTGCCGGCGGCAAGAGACGGGTCGCCCTCCGCGTACCCGCAGGCTCGCCCGGAAATCCGGAGCCGCCCCGGCGGACGTTTGGCGGACGTGACCCGGGGGACGCGGAAGGCTCCCGAGGTATGCGACAGCGTCGGAGGCGCACCGTGAGTCGACCCCGCATCGTGATCGTCGGCGCCGGATTCGCCGGGTACCGGGCGGCCCGCACCCTGTCCCGGATCACCCGGCACAAGGCCGACATCACCCTGCTCAACCCGACCGACTACTTCCTGTATCTGCCCCTGCTGCCCCAGGTCGCCGCGGGCATCCTGGAGCCACGCCGGGTGACCGTCTCGCTCTCCGGCACCCTGCCCCGCGTACGGCTCGTGCTGGGCGAGGCCGACGCCGTCGACCTCGACGGGCACACCGTGCGCTACGTCGGCCCCGAGGGCGACCGCGGGACCCTGTCCTTCGACCGGCTGATCCTCGCCGCGGGCAGCGTCAACAAGCTGCTGCCCATCCCCGGCGTCGCCGAGCACGCGCACGGCTTCCGCAGCCTGCCCGAGGCGCTGTACCTGCGGGACCACGTGACCCGCCAGCTGGAGCTGGCGGCCGCGGCCGACGACCCCGAGACCTGTTCGGCACGCTGCACCTTCGTCGTGGTCGGCGCCGGATACACCGGAACCGAGGTGGCCGCGCAGGGCAAGCTCTTCGCCGATGCCCAGGTCCGCAAGCACCCCCTGCGGGCGGGCCTGCGGCCACGCTGGCTGCTGGTCGACATCGCCGAGCGCGTCCTTCCCGAACTGAACGAGAGGCTGTCGCACACGGCCGATCAGGTGCTGCGGCAGCGGGGTGTGGAGGTGCGCATGGGTACCTCCGTGAAGGAGGCCACGCACCGCGGGGTGCTGCTGACCGACGGCGAGTTCGTCGGCACCCGCTCGCTGGTGTGGTGCGTCGGCGTACGGCCCGATCCGCTCGCCGCGTCGCTCGAACTGCCCCTGGAACAGGGCCGTCTGCTCGTCGACCCGTACCTTCAGGTGCCGGGCCGCCCGGGGCTGTTCGCCGCCGGGGACGCGGCCGCCGTACCCGACCTGGAGAAGCCCGGCGCGTACACGCCGATGACCGCCCAGCACGCCTGGCGGCAGGGCAAGGCCGTGGCCCACAACGTCGCCGCGTCCCTGGGCCTGGGGGAGCGGCGCGCCTACCGCCACCGCGACCTCGGCTTCGTCGTCGACCTGGGCGGCGTCAAGGCGGCCGCCAACCCGCTCGGCGTCAACCTGTCCGGCGTGGCGGCGGGCGCCGTCACCCGCGGCTACCACCTCGCCGCGCTGCCCGGCAACCGCGTCCGCGTGGCCGCCGACTGGCTGCTGGACGCCGTACTGCCCCGCCAGGCCGTGCAGCTGGGCCTCGTCCGGTCCGGGTCGGTGCCGCTGGACACGGCGTCGCCGGAGCTGGCCCGGGTGCCCGGTGGGCCGGAGAAGGGCCGGGCAGAGCCGTCCGCGGACTCCCGTGAGGACAGCCGGTCGGACGCCGACGCGGGACCGGAAACGCCCGACCTCATCCGGGACCCCGATGCCGCGAGGCACCCCGAACCACCCGGTCCCGTAAGGCAGCCGGACCTCCCGGAGGGCCACGAGCCGTCGCCCGGCGCCCGAGCGGACCATGCCACTGAGGCAGACGCCGGCGCCACCTCTCCCGACGCACCGGCCGTCCACAAGCGCCGCCCCGACATCCCCACGGCTCCCGCGCCGGAACCCGCGTCCCGCAACCTCCCGGAAGGGGACTCATGAACACCGCCGAACTCACCGAGCTCGCCCAGCAGTTGCGGGTGGACAGCGTGAGGGCGTCCGCCGCCGCGGGGTCGGGGCATCCGACGTCGTCGATGTCCGCCGCCGATCTGATGGCCGTGCTGCTCGCGCGGCATCTGCGGTACGACTTCGAGCGCCCCGCACACCCGGGCAACGACCGGTTCGTGCTGTCCAAGGGGCATGCCACGCCCCTGCTGTACTCCGCCTACAAGGCTGTGGGCGCCATCGAGGACGGCGAGCTGCTCACCTTCCGCCGGATCGGCAGCCGTCTCGAAGGGCACCCCACCCCGCGCCGCGTGCCCTGGGTGGAGACCGCGACCGGCTCACTCGGACAGGGACTGCCGATCGGCGTCGGCATCGCGCTGGCCGGGAAGCGGCTGGACCGCGCCGGATACCGGGTGTGGGTGCTGTGCGGGGACAGCGAGCTCGCCGAGGGTTCCGTGTGGGAGGCCGCCGAGCACGCGGCGTACGAGCACCTGGACAATCTGACCGCCATCGTGGACGTGAACCGGCTGGGCCAGCGCGGCCCGACCCGGCACGGGCACCATCTCGACGCCTACGCGCACCGCTTCCAGGCCTTCGGCTGGCACACCGTCGAGGTCGACGGACATGACGTGGACGCCGTGGACCGTGCGTACGGGGAGGCCCGGTCCACCATCGGGCAGCCCACCGTCATCCTCGCCCGCACCCTCAAGGGCAAGGGCGTCCACGACGTCCAGGACCGCGAGGGACTGCACGGCAAGCCGCTGCCGGACGCCGACGCGGCCATCGCCGAACTCGGCGGACCGCGCGACCTGCGCGTGCGCGTCCACGAGCCGCCCGCGACCCGCGCGCTGCACTCCGTGCCCACCGGAAACCTCGAACTCCCGCGCTGGGAAAGGGGGGAGAAGGTCGCCACCCGCGACGCCTACGGCCAGGCGCTCGCCGCCCTCGGCACGGCCCGCTCCGACGTGGTCGCCCTCGACGGCGAGGTCAGCGACTCCACCCGCGCCGAGTTCTTCGCCAAGGAACACCCCGACCGGTTCTTCGAGTGCTACATCGCCGAGCAGCAGATGGTCGCCGCCGCGGTGGGGCTCGCCACGCGCGGCCGGGTGCCGTACGCGTCCACCTTCGCCGCCTTCCTCACCCGCGCCTACGACTTCGTGCGCATGGCGTCGGTCAGCGGCATCGGCGTCAACCTCGTCGGCTCGCACGCCGGCGTCGCCATCGGGCAGGACGGGCCGAGCCAGATGGGCCTGGAGGACCTGGCGATGATGCGGGCCGTGCACGGATCGACCGTGCTGTACCCGTGCGACGCCAACCAGACCGCGAAACTCGTCACCACCATGGCCGGGCTGGAGGGCGTCCGCTATCTGCGCACCTCGCGCGGCCCCGGACCGGTGATCTACGGCCCCGACGAGGAGTTCCCGGTCGGCGGCAGCAAGGTGCTGCGCGCCGGTGACGGCGACCGGCTGACCGTCGTCGCGGCCGGCGTCACCGTGCACGAGGCGCTCGTCGCGGCCGACGTCCTGGAGCGCGAGGGCATCCGGATCAGGGTCGTCGACCTGTACTCCGTCAAGCCCGTCGACCACTTCACCCTGCGCCAGGCCGCCGAGGAGACCGGCCTGCTGCTCACCGTCGAGGACCACCACGAGGAGGGCGGCCTCGGCGACGCCGTCCTGGACGCCTTCCTCGACGGCCGCCCGGTGCCGCGCCTGGTGCGGCTCGCCGTGCGCAGGATGCCGGGTTCGGCGTCCCCGGACGAGCAGTTGCACGCCGCCGGCATCGACGCCGCGTCCATCGCCGCCGCGGGGAAGCTGCTGGTGGAGGAGGCGGTCGTACGGTGACCGGCGTCGGCACGAAGAAGGTGCGGGCAGGCCGCCGCGGACCGGCGCATCATCGCCGCCCTTAAGAAAGACCGTTGGAATCACGTGTTTGACCGGCGCCTCTCAGGCCACTCGGCGCGGGAGGCGCCCATGAATGATTCACAGAACACACGCAAATCATCCAGACGGCAGACGGGCGGGGCGGACGAACGACCGGCCCCCATCGAGGTCCTGCGACAGGCACGGACCCAGCTCGCCGAACTCACCGGCGCGGACGCGGAGAAGGTGACGTCCTTCGAACAGACGGAGGACGGCTGGACGCTCGAGATCGAGGTCCTGGAACTGGAGCGCGTACCCGACACGATGAGCCTGATGGCGAGCTACCAGGTCGAACTCGACCCTCAAGGACAGCTCACCGGGTACCGGCGCGTGCGCCGCTACGAGCGCGGGCGGTCCGACGCCCACAGGCAGGGTGGTCGCTAGGCCGCCCGCCCTCGCCCGGTACACCGTCCCGAGACAAGGAGGAACGGTCGTATGACCGTTGTCCCGGCACAGCAGTCCGGCGGCGGAGGCGGCAGCAGCGGCCTCTACGACGTGCTGGAACTCGTACTCGACAGGGGACTCGTGATCGATGCCTTCATCCGGGTCTCCCTGGTCGGCATCGAGATCCTCAAGATCGACATCCGTGTCGTCGTGGCCAGCGTGGACACCTACCTGCGCTTCGCCGAGGCGTGCAACCGGCTCGACCTGGAGGCCGGGCCGCGCAAGGACCCGGGCCTGCCCGACCTGGTCGGCGAGATCACCGAGTCCGGTGCGCGCGGCAAGTCCAAGGGCGCACTGTCCGGTGCCGCCGAGACCATCTCCGATGCCTTCAACCAGGCACGCGAGGAGGGCGAGGAACGGCCCAGGCAGCGTCCGCGCAAGTCCACCACGGCGCGCGGGAAGGAGGAGCAGGAGTGAGTACGTATGTGTACGGCATCACGGCGAGTTCCCATCCCGCGCTGCCCAAGGACATGGGCGGCGTCGGCGACCCGCCCGGCTCGGTGCGGGTGCTGAAGGAGGGCGAACTGGCCGCCCTCGTCAGCGACGCGCCGGACGGGCTGCGCCCCAAGCGCAGGGAACTGCTCGCCCACTCCCACGTCCTCGCCGAGGCCGGCTCGGCCGGCTGCGTACTGCCCATGCGGTTCGGCAGTGTCGCCCCCGACGACGACACCGTCACCGGCGTCCTCGCCGAGCGCGCCGAGCACTACAGGGAGCGGCTGACGGCCCTGGACGGCAAGGTCGAGTACAACGTCAAGGCCAGCCACGCCGAAGAGGCCGTGCTGCACCGCGTGCTGTCCGCGAACCCGGAGATCAGGGCCATGACGGAGGCCAACCGGACGTCCGGCGGCGGCAGTTACGAGCAGCGGCTCCAGCTCGGCGAGATGGTGGTCGCCGCGATCAGGGCCCAGGAGGCCGAGGACGCGACCGATGTGCAGCACACCCTGGAACCGGCGGCGGACGCGGTCAGCGTCGGCCCCGACTCCAGCGGCTGGCTCGCCAACGTGTCCTTCCTGGTGGGCCGCGACTCGGCGGAGACCTTCCTCACCGCGGTGGAACAGCTGCGCAAGGGCCATCCGCACCTCGAACTGCGCGTCAACGGCCCGCTGCCGCCCTACAGCTTCGTCGAGCCCGGCCCGGCCGAGCCCGCAGGCACCATGAGCGACGCCGAGAGAGCGCAGGAGTGACGTCGTGGGACTGATCGGAGAGGTCTTCCTGCTGCCGTTCGCCCCGGTGCGCGGCAGTGGATGGGTGATCAAGCAGGTGTTGCAGGAAGCGGAACGCCTCTACTACGACCCCGGCGCGGTACGCGCCGAACTGGCGGCACTCGAGGAGCAGTTGACCGCGGGCGAGATCGACGAGGAGGAATTCGACCGCCGGGAGGACGAACTCCTCGACCGGCTGGAGACGGGCCTGCGCGCAGGGTACGGCAACGGTGACAGGACGGCATGATGAATCGAGTGGGACTGGGCCTCGCGCTAGGGGCCGGATACGTCCTCGGACGTACGAAGAAGATGAAACTCGCCTTCGCGGTGGGCACGCTGGTGGCCGGCAAACGGCTGCATCTGAGCCCGCAGGGGATCGCGGACCTGGTGTCCGGGCAGCTGCGTGACAACCCGCAGTTCAAGGAGATCGGCGACCAGCTGCGCGAGGATCTGCGTGGCGTCGGCCAGGCCGCCTCGGGCGCCATGGTCGAGCGGCAGCTCGACGCGTTCGCCGACCGGCTGCACGGGCGCACCGCCGAGGTGCGCGAGCAGCTGTCGGGCGCGGTGCCGACGCCGGATCCCGGCGCGCGCGACGAGCAGGACGACGACCCCGACGAGGCAGCCGAGGAACCCGACGAGGCAGCCGAGGAACCCGAGGAGGCAGCCGAGGAGCCCGAGGAGCCGTCGCGGAAGGCGACGGCCCAGAGGAACCCGGCGAAGAAGACCGCCAAGAAGGCGGCGAAGAAGGCCCCCGCGCAGAAGACGGCGCCCAAGAAGAAGGCGCCGGCGCAGCGGACGGGCGCCGCCAGGACGGCGGCCAGGAAGACGGCCGGGGCACGCCGGTCGGAGGGCGGTGACGGGTCATGACGCAGACGCTCGGATCCGCGGGCTCCGCGGCCCGCGGCGCGGCCGAGGAACCACTGTCCGGCCTGGCCAACAGCGAGGCGGCGGAGCGGTTCAAGGCCGAACTCCAGGAGTACCTCGCCGCGCAGGCCCAGCGCATGCTGGTCGGCGCCGGTCGCAAACTCGGCGAGACCACCCTCAGGTTGAACGACATCGCCGAGGGCCGCAGCCCCGGCTTCGCCCAGCTCGCCCTCGGCGGCGGCCGCAAGCTCGCCGAGGGCAAGGGACCGCTGCGCAGCGCCCTGGAACTCGGCGCCTCCCGCGCCAAGGACAACGTGGTCAACGCGTTCAAGAACCTCGGCGGCGGCAAGGGCAAGAACAAGGGCCGAGCCGGCAAGAAGCCCACCGTCATCATGGAGTACGTCGATGTCGGCGTCCCGCTGCGCACGGCGTACGACCAGTGGACCCAGTACCAGGACTTCAGCACCTTCGCGAAGGGCGTGAAGAGCGCGAACCGCGCCGACGACACGACCTCCGACTGGCAGCTGAAGGTCCTCTGGTCCAACCGCAGCTGGAAGGCGCACACCACCGAGCAGGTGCCGGACGACCGGATCGCCTGGACTTCGGAGGGTGGCAAGGGCACCACGAAGGGTGTCGTGTCCTTCCACCAGCTCGGCGACAGCCTCACCCGCGTCCTGTTGGTGATCGAGTACTACCCGTCGGGCCTGTTCGAGAAGACCGGCAACATCTGGCGCGCCCAGGGCCGCCGGGCCCGGCTCGACCTCAAGAACTACGTCCGCTTCATCACCTTCAAGGGAGAGGCCGAGGACGCCTGGCGCGGGGAGATCCGCGACGGTGAGGTCGTCCGCAGCCACGAGGACGCGGTCGCGGAGGAGGACGAGGAGGAGTACCAAGAGAACGAGGACGATGGCGAGCGCGACGAGAGCGGCGAGTACCCCGAGGACGACGAGCCGGAGGACGAGTACGAGGAGGGCGAGGGTGATGAGGAGCCCGAGGACGCGTACGAGGAGGAGCCCGAGTACGAGGACGACGCCGAGTACGCGAGCGGCGGGAGCCGGCGATGACGATGTCCAGCAGGCTCCCCGAGCCCTACAGCCAGGGCGGCGGCGCCAACCTCGCCGACATCCTGGAGAGGGTGCTCGACAAGGGCATCATCATCGCGGGTGACATCCGGATCAACCTTCTCGACATCGAGCTCCTCACCGTGAAGCTGCGGCTGATCGTCGCCTCCGTCGACAAGGCGAAGGAGATGGGCATCGACTGGTGGGAGGACGACCCGGGGCTGTCCTCCCGCGCCCACCGAAACGAACTCGCCAGGGAGAACGCCGAGTTGCGCGAGCGCCTGGCCCAGCTGGAGCCCGCCCTTGGTCAGGCCCGTGGACAGGCCCGTGGACAGGAGGAGGCCCCATGACCGCACTGCGCTACGTGTATGCCGTGTGCCGCCCTTTTCGCTCCGCCCTCCAGGCCCAGCTCACGGGGGTCGCCGGGGCGCCGCCGAAACAGCTGACGCACCACGGCCTGGTCGCCGTCGTCAGCACGGTGCCCGAGACCGACTTCGCCGAGGCGCCGCTGCGCGCCCACCTGGAGGACCTGGACTGGCTCACCGTGACCGCCCGTGCCCATCAGCAGGTTATCGACGCGCTCACCGCCGTCACCACCCCGCTGCCGCTGCGGCTCGGCACCGTCTTCCGGGACGACAGCGGCGTACGGACCATGATGGAGGCGCGTGAGGAGGACTTCCGGCGCGTCCTCGACCGGCTGCAGGGGCGGGTGGAGTGGGGCGTCAAGGTGTACGTCGAGAGAGAGCCGACGGAAGCCGCCGAGCCCTCGGAGCCCGGCCCGCCCGAGCACGGGGCGGGGTCGGGCCGTGACTATCTGCGCCGGCGCCGTCTGCAGACGCGCGCTCACGAGGACGTGTGGCAGCGGGCCGCCGAGTTCGCCGGCCGACTGCACGAAACGCTTTCCGCTTTCGCCGAGGACGCCCGGCTGCACGCCCCGCAGAGTGCCACGCTTTCCGGCGCGTCCGGGCAGAACGTGCTGAACGCCGCCTATCTGGTGCCGCGCGCGGATTCCGAGGAATTCGTGGAACTGGTGGACCGGGAGAAGGACGACGCCCCCGGAATCCGCGTCGAACTCACCGGGCCCTGGGCGGCGTATTCCTTCACCGGGGAGTTCGCCGAGGAACCGGAGGTGGAGCGGTGACCGTCGTCGAACGCCGTGAGATCGCCCTCGTGGACCTGCTCGACCGGCTGCTCGCCGGGGGCGTCGTCGTCACGGGGGACATCACCCTGCGCATCGCCGACGTGGACCTCGTACGCATCGACCTGAACGCGCTGATCAGCTCTGTCAACGAGCAGGTCCCTTCGCCCTGGGGAGAGTTGACATGACGTCCCATCCGGAGCGTCCGACCCGTCGCGACCGGCTGGACCTCGATCCCGACACCGTGGAACGCGACCTCGTCAAACTCGTCCTGACGGTCGTGGAGTTGCTCCGCCAGCTCATGGAGCGCCAGGCGCTGCGCCGCTTCGACACGGGCGACCTGAGCGAGGAGCAGGAGGAGCGGATCGGGCTGACGCTGATGCTGCTGGAAGACCGGATGACCGAACTGCGCGAGCGCTACGGACTGCGGCCCGAGGACCTCAATCTGGACCTCGGGCCGCTCGGACCGCTACTCCCCAGGGAGTGAAATCGACTCGGGGAGTCGAATCAACTCACCATCGGTACCAGCGTCCCCTGCCTCCCGCCGTGGTCGTGCCACGCATCACGAATCCCAGAAGCCATACGATGAGAACCACGACGGCGATCCACCAAAGGGCCTTCAACGCGAATCCGGCGCCGAAGAGAATCAGAGCCAGTAGCAGCACGAGCAGAATAGGAATCATAGTCCAACCTCCTGCTCGACGAGTCTCCAGCAATTCGGGATTCAGGCTTCTTTACGGCACAGAATCTCCCCGTGCAGGACGCTGAACCAGCCGTCGTCGCGCCGCCCCCACTCCCGCCAGGCCTGCGACACGGCCCGCAACTCCTCCGCGGTCGCGTGCCCGCCCTCCGTGGCCCGCTCGGCATACGCCGAGGCCAGCGTGCGCTCCGCCCACAGCCCGCTCCACCAGGCGCGCTCCTCCTGGGTCGAGAAGGTCCAGGTACCGGACGTCGCCGTGACGTCGGTGAGCCCCGCCCGCAGCGCCCAGGACTTCAGCCGGCGCCCGGCGTCGGGCTCACCGCCGTTGGCGCGGGCGACCCGGCGGTACAGGTCCAGCCAGTCGTCCATGCCCTGGGACGCCGGATACCAGGTCATCGCCGCGTAGTCCGAGTCGCGGACCGCGATGAGGCCGCCCGGCTTCGTCACCCGTGCCATCTCGCGCAGCGCGCCCACCGGATCGCCGACATGCTGCAACACCTGGTGGGCGTGGATCACGCAGAACGTCTCGTCCGGGAAGTCCAGGGCGTGCACGTCCGCGACCGCGAAGTCGACGTTGCGCACGCCCCGCCCGGTGGCCGTGGCCCGGGCCTGCTCCAGGATCCCGGGCTCCCGGTCGACGCCCGTGACCTGCCCGTCCGGGACCAGGGCCGCCAGGTCCGCGGTGATGGTGCCCGGGCCGCAGCCGACGTCCAGGATCCTCATGTGCGGCTTCAGCGAGTCGAGCAGATACGCCGCCGAGTTGGCGGCGGTGCGCCAGGTGTGCGAACGCAGCACGGACTCATGGTGCCCGTGCGTGTAGACGGCGGTCTCCTGGGCCTTCGACATGGCTGTCCCCTCGTCTCGTCGTACCGGCTCACTGGGCACGCGACCCCGCCGGGCGGTACTCGACACCGTACGCCCGCATGTCGAATGGTGAGACCCGCGTTTTATTATGTGGACTGACGAGTGATCAGGAGCCCGACAGGGGGCGATAGACCGTCAGCGCCTCCGGCAGCTTCTCCAGCGTCACCTCGCCCCCCACTTCGGTGACTTCACCGTCGTAGGCGAGCAGTGCCCCCGGTGTGACCCCCGTCAGGTGCAGCCGGCCGACCTGGACCGCCGCGTGGGCCGGGGAGCGGGTCAGCGGGCCCGCGACGGCCGCCGCGAGCAGGCGCAGCGCGGGCCGCCGGCCGCCGTGCACGACCCGTACGTCGAGCACCCCGTCCGCGAGATTCAGCCGGCGGGCGGGGGCCAGGCCCATCCGGTGGTAGGTGCAGTTCCCGGCGAACAGCAGCCACAACGGGTGCTTGCGGCCCGCGACTTCGGCGTGCAGCGGGTGACGTTCGCTGCGCAGGACGCGCAGCGCCGCGAGCACTCCGGCGGGCCAGGCGCCGACCCGGGGCGAGATCCGGTCGCGCTCGCGCACCAGCTCCGGATACACACCGAGGCTGCAGGTGTTGAGGAACAGCCCCTGCTGTCCGTCGGAGCTGAACCGGCCCACGTCCACGAGCACCGCCTCGCCGCGCTGGACGGCCCGGCTCAGATCCCGTTCGTTCTCCACACCGAGGTCGTAGGCGAAGTGGTTCAGCGTGCCGCCGGGCAGCACCGCCAGCGGCAGGCCGTGCCGCAGCGCCACCTCGGCGGCCGTGTTCACCGTGCCGTCGCCGCCGCACACCCCGAGCACCCGGGCGCGGGCCGCCGCCTTGCCCAACTCGGCCCGGACATCGGCCGGTTCGCACTCGACGAGCTCGGCGCGCGGCAACAGGTCGAGCAGGGTGTGCACCCGGTCGACGGTGCCCGCCCCCATGTTGGCCACCACGACCAGGCCCTCCCCCTCCGTCAGCGCCGGCACGTCCGTACGCGGCCGGGCCGGCGGGACCACCCGGTCACGCGTCGGCACCATGCCCCGTACGGCGAACGCGGCCCCCGCCCCCAGCGCCGCGCCCGCCAGCACGTCGCTCGGGAAGTGCACGCCGGTGTACACCCGCGACAGCGCGACCGACCAGGCGATCGGGGCCACCACCAGGCCCCAGGCGGGCGACTCCAGGGCGACACCGGTGGCGAACGCGGCCGCCGACGCGGCGTGCCCGGACGGGAACGAGGTGGTGATCGGCTGCCGCTTCAGCTGCCGGACCAGCGGTACGGGATCCAGCACCGGGCGCGGGCGGCGCACCGACCGCTTGCCGAGCGTGTTGATGGTCAGCGAGGCCAGGCTCAGCGAGGCGAGGCCCCGGACCGCTGCCCGGCGGGCCCGCGGCGTGCTGCTGGCGGCGATGACGGCTCCCGTCGCGAACCACAGCAGGCCGTGGTTCGCGCTCCGGCTCAGCCGCGGCAGGATCCGCTCGGCATACGGCCAGTGCTGATCGGCGGCGAACTCGAACAGCCGGGAGTCGAGGGAGAGGAACCGGTCGCGCAGGGCGTGCCGGCCGGGCTTGAGGACGGTGAGGTCGACGTCTGGGCTCATACAGGGCTGGGTACCCTGAAGTGGCCGATTGCTGTCCCGCCGGCGGCGACCGACACACGGAGGAACCCGTAGATGCGCCTGCTCCTCGTCCGCCACGGCCAGACCCCGACCAACGTGGACTACCTCCTGGACACGGCCGTCCCGGGCCCCGGTCTGACCGAGCTCGGCGAACGGCAGGCGGCCGCGCTGCCCGCCGCGCTGGCCGGCGAGGACATCGAGGCGATCTACGTCTCCACCCTGATCCGCACCCAGCTCACGGCCGCCCCGCTGGCCGCCGCCCTCGGCCTCGACGTGATCGTCCGCGCCGGCATCCGCGAGGTGTTCGCGGGTGACCTGGAGATGCTGCCAGGCGACACCGAGGCCGGGCACGTCTACATGAGGACGGTGTTCGCCTGGGCGGCGGGCGACACGGAGCTGCGGATGCCGGGCGGCGAGAGCGGTGCCGAGGCGCTGGGGCGCTTCGACGCCGTGGTGGCTCAGGCCGCCGGGAGCGGGGCCGCGACGGTGGCCCTGGTCAGCCATGGCGCCGCGATCCGCATGTGGACGGCGGCGCGGGTGGCCAACGTCGATGTCGCCTTCGCGGCCGCGCATCCGCTCGACAACACCGGTGTGGTGGTCCTGGAGGGGTCGCCCGCGGATGGCTGGAAGGTGCTGTCGTGGGCGGGCGCGGTCGTGGCGCCGACAGGGGAGAGCGGACCGGCCGGGCAGGCTGTGGAAGAGGACCTCCCGTAGCGGCTGAAGGACCCCGAGGGCCCGTCCCTCGCCCGCCTGCGCGGATAACGGTTTGCCCGGGCTCCGCGGTGCCCCGCACAATTCGGCTCCATGGGACATCTGGAAGCCGCGCACCTCGAGTACTACCTCCCCGACGGGAGGGCGTTGCTCGGCGACGTGTCCTTCCGGGTGGGCGAAGGCGCCGCCGTGGCGCTGGTCGGACCGAACGGTGCCGGTAAGACGACCCTGCTGCGGCTGATCTCCGGGGAGCTGAAGCCGCACGGCGGCACCGTCACCGTCAGTGGCGGCCTCGGGGTGATGCGGCAGTTCGTGGGATCCGTACGGGACGAGACGACCGTCCGCGACCTGCTGGTGTCGGTCGCGCCGCCCCGTATCCGCACGGCCGCGCAGGGCGTCGACATCGCCGAGCACGCCATCATGACCGTCGACGACGAGGCCGCCCAGCTGAAGTACGCGCAGGCCCTCTCCGACTGGGCCGAGGTGCGCGGATACGAGGCCGAGACGCTGTGGGACATGTGCACCATGGCCGCGCTCGGGGTGCCGTACGACAAGGCGCAGTGGCGCCAGGTGCGGACCCTCTCCGGAGGCGAGCAGAAACGCCTGGTCCTGGAGGCGCTGCTGCGCGGCAACGACCAGGTGCTGCTGCTCGACGAGCCCGACAACTACCTCGACGTGCCCGGCAAGCGGTGGCTGGAGGAGCGCCTGAAGGAGACCCGCAAGACGGTGCTCTTCGTCTCCCACGACCGCGAACTCCTTTCTCGCGCCGCCGAGAAGATCGTCTCCGTCGAGCCCTCGCCGGCCGGTGCGGATGCCTGGGTGCACGGCGGTGGCTTCGGCACGTATCACGAGGCCCGCCAGGCCCGGTTCGCCCGCTTCGAGGAGCTGCGCAAACGCTGGGACGAGAAGCACGCGCAGCTGAAGAAGCTCGTACTGGCCCTGCGGCAGGCGGCGGAGAACAGCCCCGACATGGCCTCCCGCTACCGTGCGGCCCAGACCCGGCTGCGCAAGTTCGAGGAGGCGGGGCCGCCGCCGGAGCCGCCGCGCGAGCAGGACATCCGGATGCGGCTGAAGGGCGGACGCACCGGCGTACGTGCTGTGACCTGCGAGAACCTTGAGCTCAAGGGTCTGATGAAGCCGTTCTCGCTGGAGGTCTTCTACGGCGAGCGGGTCGCCGTCCTCGGCTCCAACGGCTCCGGCAAGTCGCACTTCCTGCGTCTGCTGGCCGGGGACGACGTGGCGCACACGGGGCAGTGGAAGCTGGGCGCGCGCGTCGTGCCCGGGCACTTCGCCCAGACGCACGCACACCCCGAGCTGATGGGCCGCACCCTCCTCGACATCCTGTGGAAGGAGCACGCCCAGGACCGGGGCGCCGCGATGTCCCGCCTTCGCCGCTACGAACTCACCCACCAGGCCGAGCAGACCTTCGACCGCCTGTCCGGCGGCCAGCAGGCCCGCTTCCAGATCCTCCTCCTGGAGCTGGAGGGCGTCACGGCCCTCCTCCTCGACGAACCGACCGACAACCTCGACCTGGAGTCCGCCGAGGCCCTCCAGGAGGGGCTGGAGGCCTTCGAGGGCACGGTACTGGCGGTCACCCACGACCGCTGGTTCGCCCGCTCCTTCGACCGCTACCTCGTCTTCGGCAGCGACGGACGGGTACGGGAGACGCCGGAGCCGGTGTGGGACGAGCGGAGGGTGGAGCGGGCACGCTGACCTGTTCGTACAGTGGATGCAGAAAGGCGAGATCCATGGCTGTCTCGCGTACCCGCTCGGGAGTGGGTACGCGGACCGCATGGTCGGACACGACGAGCGGGGTACCACCATGACCGGAGTCGACCCCAGCCGGCTGGATGACCAGCAGCTCATGAAGGAGCTGGAGAACATCCACCGGACGCGCCACGACACGCTGCTGTACGGCTCGAACGACGCGCTACGGGCCCACAACCATCGGATGGCGCAGCTGGAGGGCGAGTACCTTCGCCGCAATCCGCACCGGACGGTGGCCGCGGGCCGAACCCGGGAGGGCGCCCGCGACCGGACGCAGGGCTGTCCGACGCATGCCACCCCACCTGGGTGAATCAGACGGTCTCCCTCTTGGACTCCCTCGCGAACACCTCGAGGAACGTCTCGCAGAACGCCTTCAGGTCGTCCGGCCTGCGGCTGGTGACCAGTGTGTTGGGGCCCTGGTCACAGATCCGCACCTGCTCGTCGACCCAGGTGCCGCCGGCGTTGCGGATATCGGTCCGCAGGCTGGGCCACGAGGTCAGCACCCGCCCCCGCACGACATCCGCCTCCACCAGCGTCCACGCGGCATGGCAGATCGCGGCGACCGGCCGGCCCTGCTCGAAGAAGTCCCGCACGAAGGCGACGGCCTTGCGGTTCATCCGCAGATAGTCCGGGTTGGCAACCCCGCCCGGCAGGACCAGCGCGCCGAAGGAGTCGGCCGACGTCTCGCCCACGACCGCCTGCACGGGGAATTTCTCCGCCTTGTCGAGATGGTGGAAGGCCTGGATCGTGCCGGGCTTCGTCGACACGAGCACCGGCTCGTGTCCCGCTTCCACCACCGCCTGCCAGGGACGGGTGAGCTCGATCTGTTCGACGCCCTCGGGGGCGGTCAGAAAAGCGATACGCATGGTGCCTCAACGTCCTTCCGCGGCCGACCGCCGCCCCCCGGTCACGGCCTCGGCCAGCTCCTGGACGTTTGCATAGCGCGACGAGCGCGGCAGCCGCTCCAACGACTCGACCAGCGCATCGGGCGCGTACTCGCGCCGTAGCTCACCAATCAGCTCCCGGGGGCTCGCCGGGAAGGCGCTGCGACCCAGGATCCGCGCCAGCTCCAGCCGTACCGTCGGCAGGGAAGCCGCCGACGTCCCCGGCGTCACCGGACCGCCCGCCACCTGCGGATCGTCCTCGGCGGACGGCTCCGGATCGTGCCACTCCTCGGTCCGCGTGGGGTGCCCGGACCGCAGCAGCCCTTGGAGTTCGTGCTTCATCTCGTCGTCGCGGTGAACGCTCAGCCGGTCACTGCCTCGCTGCATGACTCCCTCCAGATCTTCGGGGTTGCGGTCCGCGTACCCGATGAGAGAGGGCCGACACAGGGTTTGCACTGCGGAAGAACGGAGACTCGGACCGGCACCCCCCACGAACGATCCGGGGACGAGGACGAAGAGGACAAAGCCATGGCACTGCTCGCCGTGCTTCTCCCGCTTCTGATGCTTGGTGTGGTGCTGGCGTTGGGGCGGTACGAGGATCTCCTGCTGCCGCCGCGCGAGGCCGAGCCCCTCGAACCGGTCACACCGCCGACCCCCACCGTCCGCCATCAGGCCTCGGGCTGACCGTCGCCCGCCGCACGATGCCTCAGCGCGGCAAGGACGGACTCGGTACGCCGAGTGTCGGGGTGCTCGGCACCGAGGACCCGTTGCTGTCGCCCGTACGTCTCCTCGGCCACTCCCCGTGCCTCCCCCAGCCGCAGGCTGTCGATCAGGCGCCTGGCGAGGACGGACGCCGTGCGCAGGGTGTCCGGGTGATCGTCGCCCAGTGTCCGGCGCCGCCGCCGGTAGGTGTCCTCGGTCAGGCGCAGCGCCCTCTCGGACCGGCCGAGACGTGCCAGCCGGTCGGCGAGATGCGAGGCCGCGCCGAGGGTGCGCGGATGGTCGGCGCCCTGTGTCCGGCGCCGCCGCTCGTAGGTGTCCTCGGCCACGGCCCGTGACTCCTCCAGGCGCCCCGCCTCGGCCAGGACCACGCTGAGGTGGGACGCGGCCCGCAGGGTGTCCGGATGATCGGGCCCGAGCGAGGCCGTCCAGCCTTCGTGGAGCTCCCGCAGGCGCCGCAGGACGATCTCGGTCTCGTCCCGGTCGTACAGATAGCGGCAGGCCTCGCCCGCGGCGTGCCGGGCGGCCGACGTCCTGAGATCCCGGGGTGCGACGGCCAGCAGGTGGGCCAGCAGCGCCGGCCAATGGGACCTGATCGCGGGGTCGGGCACGCCACTGGGGAACGCCGAGGTGAGCAGCCGACCGGCGTTCGCGGCGGCCCGCCGGCGCTCCTCGGCGCAGAGGTCCCCCCGGAGTACGGCCTTGGTGAGCTGGTGTAGTTGCAGGGTGCCGTCGGACACCCGGGCCAGCCCGACCTCGCTCACCTCCTTCAGGATCCGGTGCCGGGCCCGCAGGTCGGCCAGCGCCCGCCCCAGACGCGAGGCGTTCTTCCCGGCGGGGACGCAGGCGTGCAGGGGGAAGGGCTCGGCGGCCGGCAACAGCGCACAGGCGTCGAGCAGGTCGGCCGCCGCGGGGTCCTGCCGGCGCAGACGCAGGGCGCTCTGCCGGATCACGGCGACCACGGGCGGCGTCCACCCGGGCACTCCGGCGACCTCGCGTGACAGGCCCCGCAGAAAGACCTCCACGCTCATGGTGGAGAGCAGGGCGCCGGCCATCTCCAACGCCAGCGGGAGATGGCCCAGGGACTCGGCCAGCCGTACGGCGTCGTCGTGGGACAGTTTCGGACGGCGGCTGCGCAGCAGCGCCACGGACGCCCGGACGGACAGCACGTCGAGGGAGACGGCCGGGATGCTCAGCCGCAGGTCCGGGTCGCGGGAGGTGACCAGGACGTGCCCCGGCCCGTCGGGAATGTGGGTCACGACGGCCGGGTCGTCGGCGCTGTCGAAGACGAGGAGCCAACGCGGCCGGGAACGCAGCTCGGCCGCCAGGGCGGGCAGGACGGCCCCGGGAGAGGTGCCGACGCGGGCGACGCCCATGGCCCGCGCCAGCTTCCCGAGCTGTTCCGGGATCCGTACGAGGTTCTCGGCCGACACCCACCAGACCACGTCGTACTCGCCGCTGAAGCGGTGCGCGTACTCGAAGGCGAGCCGGCTCCTGCCGCCGCCCGCGCCTTCGTGCAGGGCGATGACGGCGACCCGTCCCTCGTGGGCCAGCCGTACCCGGACGTCCGCGAGCTCGCTCTCCCGGCCGGTGAACGCGGAGTCACGCTCGGGCAGGTTCGACACCCGCGGCGGTGTCCCGGGCAGCCGGGGCCCGCCGTCCCCCGCCCGCTTCAGCCGGCCCGGCCGGGCGGAGGGGAGGAAGGGCCTCCGGCCGCCGAACGGACTTCGCACCGCCTGCAGCAGGGTCCCCCGGGCGTCCCGCT
Organism: Streptomyces sp. NBC_01092; assembly: GCF_045039535.1. Classification (NCBI taxonomy): domain Bacteria; kingdom Bacillati; phylum Actinomycetota; class Actinomycetes; order Kitasatosporales; family Streptomycetaceae; genus Streptomyces; species Streptomyces sp. NBC_01092. Next base: position 9,049,134 of record NZ_CP108659.1, read on the forward strand.
CGTCCACTCCGGACAGGGTCGGCAGGGGCCGGCCGAGCGGAGGGTACGAGGTGTCGTCGAGGCCGATCGGGACCACGTCGCCGATCAGGGTCAGAGAGTCGAGGCCCTTCGGAAAGTGCGGCCGGTCAGGGCCGGCATAGTGCCGTGAGAACAGGGCGACCACCCGTGTCCCCGGCCGCTCCAGCTCGTGCCGCAGCCGGCCCACCAGGTCGTGCCCCGGCTCCTGCCCCCACTCGTCCAGCACCACCTCGTAGCCCGCGTCCTGCACATGCCAGCCGGCCCACTCGGCCCAGGCGCGGTCCCTGCTCGCATGGCTGATCAGGACGCGCGCAGACGCTATACCGTCCGGCCTCTCGTCCCCGGCGGGCGACAGGACGTGCCCGAACCGTGTCACCCCCGCGGCCGAGGGCGCGGCGAACGCCGCCCCGGCCACGGACACGGTCGCCTGCTCGCGGCCCACCCCCACCAGGGCCGCGTCGAAGGTGTGCGGATGCCCGATCCGGGGTTCCAGATGGGCCGCCACGGTGCGCAGCAGCTCCAGGACCCTGCTCACGTCACTGTGGTACTGGGCGTTGAGGAGCGCGTCGCGGACATCGGGCGTGAACTCGAAGCGCGGCTCGCCGCGTTCGGTGTCGTCGGCCGTCTCCTCGGCCCGGTGCAGCATCCCGCCGAGGAAGACCTCGGCCAGTTCGCTGCGGGACGAGCCGGGCAGCATGGCCTGCTGCACCACCCGGGCCACCGGAAGGGTGACCGTGGACAGCGCGGACAGCAGTCCGGCCAGCTGCCAGGACCGGGGCGACGACGATCTGCGGAACCGCAGGATCGCCTCGTCCGCGCCCGTCGCCGCGGTTGCTGCGCCGGACCGGGACGGCGGGCCCTCGCCGCGCCGTCCGCGGGTCCCGTGCGGCAGCAGCAGCGCCGCCGTCGGTGTCCAGTGGCCACTGCCGGCGGTCATCTCGGCCCAGCCGCGCAGCGGTCCGGGCTCCAGCTCGACCACCGGGACCGCCAGGGCGGGCCGTCGACGCGAGACGAACCGGCGGGGAAGCGCGAGGCCCCACCGTGTGTTCGGCGCCCCCGGCTGCGGAACCCGCAGCGACACCGGTGCCGGCGCGGTGCCCGAGCGGCTCCACAGCGAGGTGGGCAGGAGATGCATCAGGCTGACGTGGGAGCGCTGCGCCCAGTCCAGCAGCAGACGCTCCGCCGTCGCGTCGTGCCAGATGGAACCCACGGTGTCGCTGAGGACGACGATGAGCTGGTTCCCGGTCGGGTCCAGGATCTCGCGATGGTGGCGGGCCGGGCGCCCCACCGACGGGTGCGGGCGCACCTCGACCCCGGAGCCGTCGAGGGCGGGGGAGAGGTTCCAGCGGCGGATGTCACGGAACGCGCCGAGCCGGGCCAGGCCCTGGTGGAGCTCGCGGACCTCGTTGTGCCACAGAGCCATCGAGGGGCTGGTGTCGACGACCAGGGTGAGACAGAGCCGACGGGCCGGTTCGGGGCGCAGGACGGGGACCATGATGTCCTCGTCCACGAGCCGCGTGACCGTCGCCTCCTCGTCCAGCTCGAACGCGGTCGGCGACGGCGCTTTCCGGGTGAGCGGCCGCAACGCCCTTGTCAGCGCCAGGCCGTGCGGCAGGGCGGCCTCCGCCGGGACGTGCACGGGAGCGGCGAGCCGGTCGGCGCGCGCGGGCCGCCGCGGGCCACGGATGTGCAGGGTGGCGTGCCGGACCGCGGCGGGGCCCTCGATGGGATCTTGACGGGCCGGTGTCGGCTCCTCCGTGGCCTCCGGCGGCTCGGCGGAGGGCGCCCGCGGTGGCGTTTCGGCCGCGTCCTCGGTGCCGGGCGAGCGGCCCTCCAGGAGGTGCTGGGCGAGCCAGAGGATGTCCGCCAGTTCCTCGGGGCCGGGGTCCTCGACCCCGCCCTCCCGCAGGAGATCCAGGAGGTGGGAGATCACGTCGCGGCCGGCCCGCTCAGCGGTTGCAGGGTCGCGTCGGCCAGCTGCCCGATGTCGTCCGGCGCCGTCCACGCTCCCGCAAGACGCAGCTGTACGGCGTTGAGCAGCTGGTCCGTGCCCAGTTCACCGCGCTCGCGTCGGTCCAGGAACTTGCCGATCAGCCCGTCGGGACCGGTGGCGGCCGCTGCCGCGGCGGGCCCGATGCGCTGCTCGATGATGCGCCGCAGCTTGTCCTCCCCGGGCCGCTCGATGGTCAGCCGGATGCAGCGGCGCAGGAAGGCGGGCGGGAACTCCCGCTCGCCGTTGCTGGTGAGGACGACCACGGGGAAGGCCCGGCACTGGACCCGGCCCGCGGTGATCCGGGCCCGTCCGCCGGGATCGTCATTGCCGACGGCGACCGTCTGCTGGTGATCGGCGAGACGGGCCAGCTCCGGGATGTCGAAGCGGCCTTCGTCCAGGACGGTGAGCAGGTCGCCCGGCAGATCGATGTCGCACTTGTCGATCTCGTCGACGAGCAGGACGCGAGGGCGCTCGGCGGGCAGGAACGCGGTGCCCAGGGGGCCCAGCCGGAGGTACCGCCCGATGCCGTCGGCGGTCGGGGAGCCCTGGTCCGTCGGCTGCCCTTCCTCCTGCGCGGCCGGCTTCTCCTCCGTCCGCATGCGCGTGAGGTTGGCGTCCTCCAGTCGCCGCAGGGCGTCGTACCGGTAGAGGCCGTCGCGCAGTGTGGCCCGGCTGGTGATGGGCCACCGCAGCACCGGGCCGAGTCCCAGGTCCTGGGCGATGCTGTACGCCAGCGTCGACTTCCCCACTCCCGGCACTCCCGTGACCAGTAACGGGCGCCGCAGGAGGAGGGCCGTGTTGACGAGGTCGATCTCGTTGTCGTCGGCGAGATAGCCCGCGCCGCGTTCGCGGTCCGCCGCGTACTGGTCGTCGTCGAGGGAGGGCACCGTGTGGTCCGGGTCGGCCTTGCCCTCGAACACCCGCCAGGGCGGCCGGTGTTCGGCGAGCCGGGCAAGGTGCCGGTCGGTCGGCACGGCCGGGTCGCCCTTGTAGATCCACCAGTCCTTCACTGCACCTCCGGTCGGTCTCCGGCAGCGTGCCGGACGGTCTGTCACGCGATGAGGTTCGCGTCGCTCAGCGGGTCCGCGGCCGGCGAGTGGTTCGGGTCGTCCCAGAGGAGGACCACGCTCGCCCGGGCCGCTTCGGGCACCTGCGTGCTCCGGCGCAACTTCGCCACCGCGCCGGGCAGTTCGGCCACGTCGGCCAGGTCCAGGAGCGTGTTCAACGGCGGCACGGCGGGGTCGCCGCGGTGGCTGTCGCGCTGCCAGACGACGATGGGCATCCCGGCGTCCAGCGCCGCGGACACACCCTCCTGGGCCGGCGACGTCGACACCGCGACGCACACCGGGTGGTCGTTCCCGCGCCACTCACCGATGTGCTCGTCGAGGCACGCGACGTCCTCGTCCGCCACCCACGCCGTCGCCCGCTCGTCGTGGCCGTTGCACCGGGTCAGCCACTCCCATCGGCGGGACCACAGCTGCGGCAGGTCGAACTCGCAGCGCTCGTCCGGGCAGCGGACCACGACCTCGTAGAGCTTGCCGAGCGGACGCGTCACCCTGCGCAGCTGCAGCGGCCACTGCTCGAACGTCTCCTCCAACAGGCCGTCGAAGACGGCGAATTCGATGCGCCCCAGTTTCGCCGCCGGGCCCTGCTCGCCGCCGGTGAGCGCATCGGGGAGAGTGCGCATGCATTCCTGGAGGAGGCCGCGCGCCCCGTCCATGTCCACCACCAGCGACCCGGCGTCCTCGGGCGGCTGAAGGCGCCGGGGCTGTCTCCCGTCCGTCGTGCGCAGCCATATCTCCGCGTAGAACCGGTCCCGCCGCTGGGGGTGCTCCGTCAGCCGTACGGTCAGCGTCGCCTCGCTGCGCTTGATGCCGGGGGCGTCGTCCAGCTTCTGCAGCTCCCGGCTGTCCAGGAACCGGCCCACCCACGTGGCCAGCGCGGAGGCACGCTGCTGGTCGGCGGGGCTCTCCCCGGCGGCGTAACCGGCCGCGAGGGCGTGCGCGAAGGCGACCGGCTTGGGCACCGCACCCGGAGCGTGACGGCGCTTCCCGAGATCCTCGGCCCATGCGTACAGGTCGCCGTCCGGGGTGCCGAACGGCGCGGCCGCCCCGTCCGGACTCCCCGCGGCTCCGAAGGACCACTGGTACGCCTGCCCGGCCCAACTCTCCGGCTGCACACCGTCGAGCAGCCTTTCGAGCTCCCGCCAGGCGGCGTCGTCCAGCCCGCCCGACGGCACGTCCGGGGCCGGCGCGGCGGGCGTCGGCCGGCTCTCACCGGCGGAGCACGGCGGGGCCGTCGGCACCAGGGACGGGCGGGTGGGGTACACCGGGATCGGCCCCAACTCCGGCTCGACGCGCTCGGGTTGGTCCGTCATGTACCGCACGAGCTGCTCGATGCCGGCCGCGTCGAGCGAAGGTACCGGGAAGCGGCTGATCCGCACGGCCCCCAGGAACTCGGGCAGTTCCCGCTCGCTGCGCCCGGGCAGGACGACCAGCAGGACCTTGCGGAACCAGGCCTTGTAGTTCCCGTAGAGCTCGGTGCCCAGCAGGCCGGCCTCGAAGGCGACGCCGAGCCCCACCCCGTCCTGCTCCTCGTGGTCACCGCGGACCTTGTACGCGGGAGACGCGACGACGAGGACGTAGTCCGCGTCGGCGTACTGCCGCATCATCCAGCGCGGCCAGTCCTGGGGCTGCACGCCCGCGTACAGATCGACCTTCGCGTCGAGACCGCCCTGCGTGCGCAGCAGTTCGTAGAGCGTCTCGACCTTGGTGACGTGGCCGTCGTCGTCATGGGCGTAGGAGATGAAGACCCGCGGCCTTCCCGTCCCGACCGCCGCGTCCGCCCCGTACTCCATCCCCCGAGCCCCCTCCCGCGCAGGAACTCAGGGTAGTGGGGCGAGGGCGGCTGCGTCGGGCGATCTGTGGGAGTTCGGTCCACGTGCGCGTCGCGAGGTGCGGGGTCGGTCATGGGGCCCGCTGTGCGGCTCCGCTGCGAGGGACCCGCGGGCGGGGCCGAAAACCTGAGTGTGCGTTTGAGGACGGTGAGTGAGGGCAGGCGGACGAACAGTGCTTCGGACAGGAGGCACGTCCGTGGGAGCGGCGAGTTCCGCCACGGGTGTGTCCGCCTCCGGTGCGCGCCCGCACTCCCACGGTGACCGTCCAAGCCAGAGCACAACCAAGGGAGTTGCGACGCACCATGCCCACTCCAGTGAGCGCGAAGCACCACCCGCACGACGACGCCCCCGACACCGCCGAGGACTTCCGCCGGCTGGCCGCCCTGCCCGAGGGCCAACAGCGTGACACCCTCCGCGCGCGGATCGTCGAGGCATGGCTGCCCATGGCCGACCGGCTCGCCGGACGCTTCCGCAGCCGCGGTGAGAGCCTCGATGATCTGCGGCAGGTCGCCGCCCTCGGGCTGCTCAAGGCCGTCGACCGATACGACCCCGAGCTCGGCAACGCCTTCGAGAGCTACGCCGTGCCCACCATCACCGGCGAGATCAAGCGGCACTTCCGCGACCACATGTGGACGCTGCACGTGCCGCGCCGGGTCCAGGACCTGCGCAACCGCGTACGGTTCGCCGTGCACGACCTCCAGACCGTCTCGGGCCGGATGCCGACCGCCGCCGAGATCGCCGAGCACGCGGACATGAGCGAGGCCGACGTCCGGGTCGGCCTTGAGGCGCTGGAGAGTTTCACCGCCCTGTCGCTGGACGCGGAGCTGCCCGGCAGCGACGACGGGTACTCGCTGAGCGACATGCTGGGGTCGGCCGACCCCGCCCTGGACACGGTCATCGACCGCGAGGCCGTCAAGCCGCGGCTCGCCGCGCTGCCCGAGCGGGAGCGGGCGATTCTCTACATGCGGTTCTTCCGGGACATGACACAGAGTCGGATCGCGGAGCAACTGGGCATCTCGCAGATGCATGTGTCCCGGCTGATCAGCCGGTGCTGCCGCCGGGTGCGGGAGCAAGTCCTGAGCGATGTGGCTTGAGGAGCGGTCTCAAGGCGTTGCCGCGATCGCCAGTGATACGTGGCGGGACATCGTGTCCAAGGTCTTCGCCTCCGCCATCGAGAACGCCCGGCGCGGGCCGCATCTGAACAGGGTGAGGACCCCTTGTGCCGGGCCGCCGATTACCAGCGGCACGCACACAAGTGACGTGACGTTCGCCTGTACGAGGACGGGGGCGCCCTGCGCGTCCTGGCCGAAGGCGTCCGGGTCCTCGGGGCGCACCTGGAGGGACGGGGAGCCGGTGCGTGCCGTCTCCGTGACCAGGGGACAGGTGGCCGGGTCCTGTGCCGCGAGCGCCGTCGCCTCCTCGGGCGAGGGGGCCAGCACCGCCGTACGGGACATCCCCCCGGCGACGGTGTCGGCGATCACCCAGTCGGCGAAGGCGCCGTGGAGGACCTGGGCCGCCTGCCGCAGGACCGTCTCCCGGTCGCCGCGCGGTGCGCTGAGCAGGGTCGTGGTCATCTCGTCCAGCAGGTCCATCAGGGTCGCGTGCCGGGTCGTCTCGGCGAGGTCGGGGATCCGGGTCGCGGGCACAGCGTGCCGGGTCGCCGTGTGGAGTGCGCCGAGCTCGCCGGGCTGCATCACCACCAGGACCGTGGTGTGCGGCTCGCCGCTCGGACGTACGGCGGTCAGGGTCGCGTGCACCGGGTCCGACGGACGTTGCTGGAAATGCACGGTGAGGCTGCGGTCACCCTCGCCGCGGGCCACGGCGGCGGCCTGGGAACGGAACGCCGCCCGGTCGGCATGGGCCAGCAGGCCGGTCAGCGGCCGGCCCGTCGCATGGCCGGAGCGGACGCCGGTGAACGAGGTCGCCGAGAGATTCAGCCGGCGCACCACCGCCTCCCGGTCCACCAGCGCGACCGGGAGCGGGAACTGCTGGAACACCGCCCGCAGCAGATGCTGCTCCTGACGGTCGCCGGACGCCGTACGGGGCAGCGTGCCCGAGGACACCCGCTCGTACCATGGCCACAACTGGTCGGCTACATGGTCGAGTTCGAAGATGGCCGCGTCCAGGACCGTCGGCAGGTCCCCTTCGGACACGGATCGCGCCGCTTTGAGTTCCGCGACGCGGCGCACGAAATCCGCGAGCTCTTCACCGAATCCGTCCGTCTTCTCCATGGGCATGAACCTAGCTCGCGGTGACGTGTTCCGGGGCGGCGGGGAGCCAAGCGGTTCCTCCTTGTTCTCCGGTCGTTTTCCCCGGCCGGGACCGGGAACGCGCAGGAAAGAGGAAGGAGTTGACGATGCCCGCTCGCGACCATGTGGGTCACTGGGGAGACGAGTCCGCCGAAGCCGCCCTTCCCGGGCGCCGGTTGTCCGCGCTGGCCGAACAGGCCCTGCGCTGCACCGCCGACTGCTGCGGCGCCGGCAGCACGGTGGCCGAGGCGGGAGCCGACCGGCCCGCCGCCGTCACCCACCCCGACCTGGCCGCACTCGTGGCCGTGCAGCTCCGCTCCGGCGACGGGCCCATTCCGGCCGCCCTGGAGCGCGGCGAGCCCGTCGACTCGGCCGACCTGCTGCACGACGAGCGCTGGCCGCAGTACCGCGTCCTGGCGCTCGACTCGGGCGTACGGTCCAGCGTCACGCTGCCGTTCCGCCGGTCCGGGCTGACGGTGACGCTCAGCCTGTACAGCTTCCGTCCGGGCGCCCTGGAGGACGCTCCGCACGGGCCCGTGCACGCCCTCGGGGAGTTCGCCGCGAGCTGCCTCGTCCGGGACCGCTCCTACCGCGCCGCGCTCACCGAGCTCGACCACCTCGGCACCGCCCTGCGCTCCCGGCCCGTCGTCGACCAGGCGTGCGGCATCGTCATGCACGTCCTCGGCTGCGACGCCGACGCCGCGTTCGGCGTACTGCGCCGCATCTCGCAGGGCACCAACCGCAAGCTGGCGGACGTCGCGTCCGGCGTCGTCAGCAGGCGGGGGCGCGGGCTGGAGCGGGACCTGGCGGCGCTGCTGAACTGACGGGCGTGAGGGGCGGGGGCCGCGGCGGCTTGCCGGGCCGCGCGATGTCACCCACTCGGCCGTCCCCCGTCCCGCGAATGGTGTCCGGCCGCGCGCGCCCGGGCGCCGGGCGGGCTGTCATGGCTGCGGGGGCACGACCGCCGTTCCCCCGCAGTCGTCGGCCGAAGGAGCTCACCCCATGCGCCGCACCGCCCGTGCCCTGTCCGTCGCCGCTCTGGCCGGTGCCGTCGTGGGCGCCCCCGCCTCGGCCGCCTTCGCGGACCCGGCCGCGGAGGTCAGCCCCGGCAGCGTCTCGCCGGGCGGCAGCATCACCGTCTCGGTCACCTGCGACGCCCTCGACGGGGCCGCGCCCGCCACCCTGGAGGCCACCTCCCAGGCGTTCGAGGAGGGCACCGTCGAACTGAAGCGGGTCTCCGGCACCGACGCGAAGGCCGCCGGGGCCGCCTACCGCGGCACCGCCCGCGTTCCCCCGGCCGAGAACTTCGAGGGCGACCCGGACGCGGCCGGACCGGAGTCGGCCTGGACGGTCGACGGCACCTGCCCGGCGGCGGGCGGCGGGGAGGGCAAGGAGTGGAGCGCGACCTTCACGGTGGCCGGTGAGAGCGGGAGCGGCAAGGGCGGCAAGGGCTCAGAGAGTGGCGGTGGCCACCAGAGCGGCACCAGCGGCGGCGGGGAGAGCGGCTGGGGCGGCTCCGGCGGCCAGGGCGGAACCGAGGGCGGCGGCCGTACCTGCACCGAACCCCCGTCCGACTGGACCGGAGCCGAGAAGCCCGAGGCCGGCCAGCGCCAACCCGAGTGGGACGGGACCGAAGCCGAAGGAACCGGGGCAGGTGGAACCGGCATCGGCGGGACCGGGACCGGGGCCGACGAGTCCGAGTCCGGGGCCGACGAGTCCGGAGCCGGAGGGACCGGCACGGGCGGGACCGGCACCGGTGGCATCGAGCCCGAGTGGGACACCTCCGACGCCGGCGAGCCCGACCCCCACGCGAACGCGGCCGAGCCCTCCCAGGACGAGAGCGGGCTTCACTCCGGCAAGGGCGAGTCCGGAGCCCAGGACTGCGCCGGCGCGGGCGACCAGCAGGGTGTGCAGGCCGGTACCGGCGGTACGTTCACCGACTCCGTTCCCGCCCTGGTCGCCGGCGGCGTGCTGATGGCGGGCGCGTTCGGGGGCGCGGTGTACCGGCTGCGCCGTAGGAGGCCCACGACGCAGGACTGATCGGTACGGCCGCTCCGGTGCCCGGCGCAACCCAGGCGGCCACCCGCGGGAATTGCGCCACCATAGGTACGCGGGGCGCGCGCGACGCACCTGCGGCCCCCGCACCGCAGGAGCCACAGAGCACGCAGCAGCCAGCACGCAGCATCAGCCGCACGGAGCACCCGACGACGTCGAACCACCACGGCACCAGGCACAGCGGAGGCACGATGCGCCGGACGGACCCCGAAGGCCACGGCCCCGTCCGATACGGGCCGCCGCTCCCGGACGACGGGCTGCCCGTCCTGCCCGAACTGGCCGCCGTGCTCGCCGCGGCCGCGGGCCGGGCCGAGAGCGAGCCGATCGGCGGCGGCACCGCCCTGCTGGAGGCGGCGTGCGGCTACTGGGGCCGGCGCGGACTGCCGACCGAGCCCCAACAGGCAGTGGCAGCCCCCGGCGCGCCTTCCCTGCTCCTGGGACTGACCTTCGCGATCGGCGGCGACATCCTCGTACCGCGGCCCTGCGCGGCCTGGTGGGCGCCGTACGCACGCCTGTTGGGCAGACCCGTCTTCCATGTGGCGACGTCGGCTGAGTGCGGCGGTGTCCCGGACCCGTACGCCCTGCTGGAGACCGTCCGCCGGGTCCGTGACGAGGGCGGTGACCCGCGGCTGCTCGTGCTGTCCGTCGCCGACGACCCCACCGCCACCGTCGCCCCGCCCGAACTGCTCCACGAGACCCTGGAGGCCGCCACCGGCGAGGGACTGCAGCTGGTCAGCGACGAGACCTGGCGCGACACCGTGCACACCCCGTACGACACCGTGCTGGTCAGCCCCGCCGAGATGCTGCACGAGCAGGTCACCGTCGTCACCGACCTGGCCGGCGCCCACCTCCCGCCGGGCTGGCCGGCCGCGGTCGCCCGGTTCCCCGCGCACGACGCCGGAAACGGCCTCCACGCGCGCGTGCTCGACGTGCTGACCGCACTGGGGGCCGGCGTCGCCGGCCCGGTCGCCCTCGCCGCCGGGTACGCGCTCGCCGAGCCCGAGCCGGTCGCCGAGCGGATCGGCGCCGCCGTACGCCTGCACGCGCGCGTGGCCGCCGCCGCGCACGCCGCCGCCGTGGGTGCCGGCGCACTGGCACGGCCCCCGCAGGCCGGACGGCACCTGTATGTCGACCTCGGCCCGCTGCGCGCCGGGCTGTCCGCGCACGGCGTGGGGGACGCACAGGACCTGGAGGACTTCCTCGCCGATCGGCTCGGCATGCCCGCACCGGGCGGGCACCGCTTCGGCGACGACCTCGGGGCGCTGCGCGTGCGGCTGTCCACCGGCGCGCTGCTCACGGGCACCGACGAGGAGCGCGCGGAATGCATCAGCTCACCCTCGCCGTTGGAACTGCCACACGTGCACCGCGCGTTGATCCACTTGAAGTCGGTCTTCGACGATCTCCGCGACGACGCCGAGCGATGGGAGCCTCCTCGATGACGCAGCAGTCCGAGTCGCCCACCACGCGCAAGGCCACCTCACGGCCGGCGGCCCCGCCCCCGCTGCCGCCGCTCGCCGCACCCCGCCCGCTGGGCGAACGCAGGGTGTGGCCGCGCACTTTCCATGACCGCCTCACCGCCCCGCTCCCCGGCATCAAGACCCTCGCCCGCTTCGCCCGCGAGGGCGCCGTACGCCCGGGCAGGGAGGGCCTCGCCGACATCCCGCGACTGCCCTTCGAGCCGGGCCCGCTGCCCCGCGTGGACGCCCGCACGATCGCCGTCTCCTGGGCGGGCCACGCCAGTTGGGTGGTCCGGATCGGCGGACTGACCGTGCTCACCGACCCGGTCTGGTCGCGCCGCATCATCGGCACCCCGGCCCGCATCACCCCCGTCGGCGTCGCCTGGAGCGCCCTGCCGCGCGTGGACGCGGTCGTCATCAGCCACAACCACTACGACCACCTGGACGCCCCCACCCTGCGCCGACTCCCGCGCGACACCCCCGTGTTCGTGCCGGCCGGCCTCGCCGCCTGGTTCCGGCGCCGCCGGTTCACCCAGGTCACCGAGCTGGACTGGTGGGAGGCGGCCGAACTGTCCGGCGTCCGCTTCGACTTCGTGCCCGCACATCACTGGTCCAAGCGCACCCTCCTCGACACCTGCCGCAGCCTGTGGGGCGGCTGGGTGCTCACCGCCCCCGACGGACAGCGCGTGTACTTCGCGGGCGACACCGGATACGGCCACTGGTTCACCCGCATCGGCGAGCGCTACCCCGGCATCGACCTCGCCCTGCTCCCCATCGGCGCCTACGACCCACGCTGGTGGCTCAGCGACGTCCACTGCGACCCGGAGGAGGCGGTACGGGCGGCCCAGGATCTGGGCGCGCGGCGGATGGCGCCGATGCACTGGGCGACGTTCGTGCTGTCGGCGGAGCCGGTCCTGGAGCCCCTCACGCGGGTGCGGGCGGCGTGGGAGAAGGCGGGGCTGGACCGGGAGGACCTGTGGGATCTGCCGGTAGGAGGATCGCGAGTACTGAACTAACCGACAGTCATGGGGGCAACCAAGGGGCGCGGGGAACTGCGCGACCAGCCACAACGAACCCGCACCTCGCGACGAAACATCACTTGGCAGATCGAACCCGTTTCCAAACACTCGGCGCCGCGCTGATCACCACGGTCAGCACGACCGCCGCCACAACCCCCTCCCACGGCTCGTCGAACAGTGATCCACCCAGAATCCCGATCAACTGATACGTCACAGCCCAGGCCAGGCAGGCCGGAAAGTTCCCCCGGGCAAACCGCCGCATCGGCCATTCGGCCAGCAGACAGGCCAACATCACCGGCAACCGCCCCGCCGGCACCAGCCGGGACAGCACCAGCACCGCCACCCCGTGCGCGGCGAGCCGATCCTGCGCCTGCGTGAGCCGCTCCTCCGGCGCCCGCGAGCGGATCGCCTCCAGCCAGCGCGAACCGTTCTTCGAGCCCATGCCACGCCGCCCCAGCCAGTACAGCGTCACATCGCCCAGAAACGCGGCCGTGGACGCCGTCACGAAGACCAGCGCCAGCGAGAACGGCGCCGTCTGGTGAAACGCCACCACCGCCGCCGAACTCACCAGCGCCCCCGTCGGCACGATCGGCACCAGCGCCCCGATCAGCACCAGCAGGAACAGCGACGGATAACCGATCGCCTGCTGCGTCGACTCGTGCGGCACCGTCGTCGCGGCGGCGGCCAGCACGGTCACCGGGCCACCTCCAGGCGCACACTCTCTCCGTGCGCGAGCCGGTGCACCGACACGCCGGGCGCGCGCTCGGCCGCGAGACGCGCGAACTCGTCCCCGGGCGCGTGGAATTCATGAGGGCGCACGGCGTCCATGCCGATCGGCCAGTACGTGCCGTAGTGCACCGGCACCGCACTGCGCGGCGCCAGCCGGACCAGTGCCTCGGCCGCGCGCCCCGCGTCCAGGTGGCCCGCCCCGAGATACGGTCCCCAGCCGCCCACCGGAAGCAGCGCCACGTCGACCGGGCCGACCTCCTTCGCCATGGCGTCGAACAGCCCGGTGTCCCCGGCGAAGTACGTACGTCCCTCCCCCTCGACGACATAGCCGAGCGCGGGGGAGCGGTGCCGCCCGACGGGCAGCCGCCGCCCGTCGTGCCGCGCCGGAACGGCCCGTACCGCCACGTCGCCGACCGTGGTCATGTCCCCCGGCGCCATCTCGGTCACCCGCAGATGGGAGAGCCGGCGCAGACCCGGTACCGCGCCGGGCGCGCCCCGGGGCACGAGCAGGCGGGTGTCCTGGGGCAGCCCGGCCAGTGACGGAACGTGCAGGTGGTCGGCGTGGAGGTGGGAGACCACGGCGACGTCAGCGCGCCGGGCGTCGGGCGCCGGTAGCGCGCCCCGGCGGCGGTGCAGGTGTGCGAGCCGGCGCGCGAACAGAGGATCGGTGAGGATGCGCACGTTCGAGTCCTCGATCGTGCAGGTGGCGTGACCCCACCAGGTGATCTCCACCGGCACCTTCTTTGCCTCCTTCGCGCGACTCCCCGAAGCGTACGGGCTGGAGTAGGGTCGGCGGCGAAACCCGGAGGTGAGGGGGACGCCATGGGGCCATCCATAGTGCGCGTCACGGCGATCGCCAGTCTGACGCCGCTCGAAGAGCTGGACGCCGACCCCTTCCTGGTGGACTCCCGCAGCCAGCACGCGATGTGCACGCGCTGGGCCGCCGAGCACGGGTACTTCGTGGCGCGCGAGCTGCTCGTGCGCGGGTTGCGCGCCGACCACAGCGTCCTGTGGGAGGGCGTCCGCCCCGGCCTCGACCTGTTCGTGGCGCCGAGCCGGCGCGTGCTGGAGAGCGCGTTGTCGTCGGTGGAGGAGTTCACCGCGGAGTGCGCCCGGCGCGGGGTGCGGGTGGAGACGGTGGGGCGCGCGGAGCCGTTCTACGACGCGCAGATGAAGGCACGGGTGCATCGGAGGCTGTCGATGCCGACGGCGGGGTACGACGGACGCTAGGCGCTCCGCTGGTGGTGCCGGGTTGGGTCGTCTTTTGTCTGCGGCGCCGTTGTGGCTGGTCGCTCCCCCAAGCTCTCGGCTTCGCTCGAGCAGGGGGGACCCCCATCGCGGCGGAGCCGCAGATGAATACAGCCCCGCGCCCCTTGGCGGCGTCAAAGGGAACCGGCGCCCGTGCAGAGCCGTTGTGTCAGTCTGGGGGCGTAAGGCCCGTTTCGGACGTGAGGTGGGCTGGGCGTGCGTGGGCGTTGGCGGCGGGTTGCCAGTCAGGTCGGGCGGAGTGTGACCGTGTGGGCGGTCTCCACCGTCACCATGCTCGTGCTCGCCGGGATCCTGCCGGACTTCCAGCTGCAGTCGGCGGACGGTGACAGCGCCACCCGTATCGCCGTCACCGCGGCCCTCGGCGCCGGTGCCTTCGGTCTGCTCTCCGCGCTGGTCTGGCCCCTCCTCGTCCGGCTGCTGCTCCTCGTGCCCGCGCTGGTGCTCGGCCTGCTGGTGTTCTTCCTCAACGGCTCGCTGCTCATCGTCGCCCTGCGCCTGGTGCCCTCCGGCGACAGCGAGGCCGCCCCCGAGACCGCCGTCATCGTCGCCGCCGTGATGTCCGCCGTCGCCTCCGCCACCGGCGGTGCCCTGGCCGTACGCGACGACGACGCCTACCGGCGCCGGCTGTACCGCCTCGCCGACCGCCGGCGCCGGGCCCTGCCACCCGGCCCCTCCAGCCCCGGCACCGTCTTCATGCAGCTCGACGGCGTCGGCCACGACCTCCTCCTCGCCGCCGTCGGCAAGGGCCTGATGCCCACCGTCGCCCGCTGGCTGGGGGAGGACACCGGTCACGGTGTGCGCACCACCCACCGGCTCACCCCGTGGCGCACCGACTGGTCCAGCCAGACCGGCGCCAGCCAGCTCGGCATCCTGCACGGCAGCAACCACGACGTCCCCGCGTTCCGCTGGTACGAGAAGGCCGGCCGCGAGGTGATGGTCTGCAACCGGCCCACCAGCGCCGCCGAGCTCCAGCGCCGCGCCATCGACCGCACCGGCGACGGCGGACTGCTCAGCGCGGACGGCGCCAGCCGCGGCAACCTCTTCAGCGGCGGCGCCGACGAACAGGCACTCGTGCTGTCCATCGCGACCAGGCGGCGAGATCGCCGCAACCGCTCCCGCGCGGGCTACTTCGCCTACTTCTCCGACCCCGCAAACGCCGTCCGCACCGCCCTGTCCTTCGTCGCCGAGGTCGGCCGCGAGATCGGCCAGTCCACCAGGGCCCGCGTCCGAAAGGCCCGGCCGAGGGTCTCCCGCGGCGGCCTCTACCCGCTCATCCGCGCCTTCGCGACCGTCGTCGAGCGGGACGTCGTCGTCGCCGCGGTCATGGGCGACATGTTCGCCGGCCGCACCGCCGTCTACGCCGACCTCGTGGCCTACGACGAGGTCGCGCACCACTCCGGGCCGTTCGGCCGCGACGCCGAGAAGGTCCTCGAACGGCTCGACCGGGCGCTGGCGTTGATCGAGAAGGCCGCCGAGCACGCCCCCCGGCCGTACCGGATCGTCGTGCTGTCGGACCACGGCCAGAGCCCCGGCGAGACCTTCCGCGCCCGCTACGGCCTCGGCCTCGGCGACCTGGTGCGGGCCGGCTGCGGGCTGCCGGTGCCGCGCCGTGCGCGGCGCACCCACAGCGGCGCCGAGGCCCGCGCGGCCGTGCGGGCGGCGCTGCGCCGGCCCGTCGAGGAGGGCGGCGAACAGCACCGCCCCTCGCGCCGCCGCTCCGAGCCGCTGGTGCTGGCCTCCGGCAACCTCGGCCTGGTCTCCTTCCCGGACGTGCCGCACCGCATGACCAAGGAGGAGATCGACGCCCGCCACCCGGCCCTGCTCACCACGCTCGCCAACCACCCCGGCATCGGCTTCCTGCTGGTGCGCAGCGAGCGGCACGGCGGGGTCGTGCTCGGTGCGTACGGGGCGGAGATCCCCCTGGACCGGCTGGACGACGATCCGGGGCCGCTGGAGGTCTTCGGGCCGGGCGCCGCCGACGCCGTGCGTCGTACGCACTCCTTCCCGAACACCGCCGACATCATGGTCAACTCCGCGTACGACCCGGCCGACGGGGAGGTCCTCGCCTTCGAGGAGCAGATCGGCTCGCACGGCGGGCTCGGCGGCGCGCAGGGCAGACCGTTCCTGCTGTCGCCGCTCGCCCTGTCCGCGCCGCTCGACGACGGGGAGGACCTCGTCGGCGCCGAGCATGTGCACCGGGTGCTGCGGCGCTGGCTGCGTGAGGCGAACGGGCCGCAGGTGCCGGTGGAGGCGGAGCCGCAGGAGCGGGCCGCCTGAAAATCGGATGACGACCGCAACCGTCAATTGAGAACCTCGACGGCGAGCAACCACATCCGCGAGACCGGCGCCGGTTCAGGCGCAAAGAGGGGAGCACCTGCCTTGCAGGCAGCCGTCACCGTCACGCCCACCCGTATCCCCGAACTCCTCCTCGGCCTCGCCACCGTGCGGCCGGTCTTCATCTGGGGCGCTCCCGGCATCGGAAAGTCCTCCCTCGTCAGGGACTTCGCCGAGTCGCTGGGGCTGGAGTGCGTGAGCCTGCTCGGCACCCAGCTGGCGCCGGAGGACCTGATCGGCGTGCCGCAGATCCGTGACGGACGCTCGGTGTTCTGCCCGCCGGAGGCCATCGCCCGCGACGAGCCGTACTGCCTGTTCCTGGACGAGCTGAACGCGGCGACGCCGGACGTGCAGAAGGCGTTCTACTCGCTGATCCTGGACCGCCGTATCGGCAACTACGAACTGCCCAAGGGCTCCATCGTCATAGGCGCAGGCAACCGCGCCACCGACAACGCGCTCGCCCGGCCCATCGCGTCCGCGCTGGTCAACCGGCTCACCCACGTCCACCTGGAGGCGTCCGCCAAGGACTGGCTGACCTGGGCCGCGAACAACGGCATCCACCCGTGGATCCTGGACCACCTCACCGACCGCCCCGACCACCTGTGGTCCAAGCCGCCGAAGACCGAGGAGCCGTTCTCCACGCCCCGCTCCTGGCACATGCTCTCCGACGCGCTGCACTCCTTCGGCCGCGACCTCGACGAGGAGACCCTGAAGGTCGTGGCGCACGGCACGCTGACGCCGACGCACGCCACCGCGTTCTGCGGATACGTCAAGATCGTGCGCAGCCAGTACGGCATCGAGGCGATCATCAAGGGCGACGCCCGCTGGCCGCACCGTATGCAGGACCGTGACCTGCTCTACTACCTCGCCGAGTCCTTCCGCGGCCGGCTGATCAAGGAACTGCCGGTCAGCAAGGAGCACATGTCGGCGAGCGGCCGGCAGACCGCGTACCGCGCGAAGTCGCTGCTGGTGCAGCTCGCGGAGATCTCCGTCGAGGTCGCGCAGAGCGTCATCGCCTCCGACGCCGACGGCAATCCCGTCCTGCCGGCCTGGTTCCTGGTGGAGGCCGCCCGGGACATGCCCCGGCTGGTGGAGGCGCGGCGATGAGCCGCACCCCCGACAAGGGGAAAGGGAAGAAGAAGCGGGACATCGCGGCGGAGGCCTTCGCCGAGGGCATTCGGCTCGTGCGGGCCAACCCGGCGCTCGCCGCCGTCGAGTTCAGCGTCTGCCGCCAGGAGGAGTGCGAACAGGCGCCCAGCAACGGCCTCGTCCGCGTCGACTCCCAGGGCGACCTGCACGTTCACCCCGATCTCCCCCACGCTCGAACAGACTCGCGCGGGGGCACCCCCACCGCCGAACTCGCCACCTGGGCCTGGGCCGTCGCGCACGCCGTCCTGCACCTCGGTTTCGGCCACGTCCCTTCCAGGAAGGGCACGCCCGTACAGCCCGACCGCGCCGACCTCGCCGCCCGCTGCGTCGTCGTCAACCGCTTCCTGCTCAGCTTCCCGGTCGGCACGGCCCCGGACCACCTGCCCCTGACCTACCCGGACGGCGACGAGGAACAGCTCGCCGCGCGCTGGCGGCGCGACGGCATACCGGCCGCGTACGAGCGCTGCGGCACGGCGGGCCCGGAGCCCGACCTGCTGCTCGTGGAGTGGACGGGCTGGTTCGGCTCGCCCCCGGACCACCAGCTGGCGTTCGCGACCGCGCTGACCCGGACCGTGTCGACCGCGATGGACCTGGCGGGCGGCCGCCGCGACTCCATGGACGGCGAGCCCGTCAAGAAGCGGCCCTGGCAGTGGGCGCTGGAGTGGTTCATCACCTCCTACCCGCTGCTCGGCGGCATCGCGGCCGGCATCAAGCTGGTCGCCGACGCCGAACTCGCCCGCGCGCACGGCATCGCCGTCGCCGCCGTCAACGCCGAGGCCGGCGAGATCTACATCAACCCGCTGCGCCACTTCGAGGACGAGGAATGGCGGTTCATCCTCGCCCACGAGATGCTGCACGCCGCCCTGCGGCACGGCGACCGCTGCGGGGCCCGCGACCCCTACCTCTTCAACGTGGCCTGCGACTACGTCATCAACGGCTGGCTGCGCGAGATGCAGGTCGGCGAGATGCCCCAAGGGCTGCTGTACGACCAGGAGTTGGCGGGCCTGTCGGCCGAGGAGGTGTACGACCGGATCGCCGGTGACCTGCGCCGGATGCGCCGACTGGCCACCCTGCGCGGCAAGGGCGTCGGCGATGTGCTGGGCGCCCCGCTCGGCGCGCCCGGTGACGCCTGCGACCTCGACGAGTTCTACCGCCGCGGCCTCGCTCACGGCCTCGATCTGCACCAGCAGCAGGAGCGCGGCTTCCTGCCCGGGGGCCTCGTCCAGGAGATCCGCGCGCTCAGTCATCCGCCGCTGCCCTGGGACGCCCGGCTCGCCCGCTGGTTCGACGAGTTCGTGCCACGCCCCGAGCCGGTGCGGACGTACGCCCGTCCCGCGCGCCGTCAGGCGTCGACGCCCGACATCCCGCGCGCCGGCCGCTACTTCCCGCCCGAGGAGATCGCCCGCTGCACCTTCGGTGTCGTCCTGGACACCTCGGCGTCCATGGGCAGCGTGCTGCTCGGCAAGGCGCTGGGCGCCATCGCCTCCTACGCCGCCGCCCGGGACGTACCGGCCGCGCGGGTCGTGTTCTGCGACGCGGCTCCGCACGACGCCGGCTATGTGCCGGTGACGGACATCGCGGGGCGGGTGCGGGTGCACGGGCGCGGCGGTACGGTCCTGCAGCCCGGGATCGACCTGCTGCAGCGCGCGGACGACTTCCCGCCGGGCGCGCCCGTCCTCGTCATCACCGACGGCTGGTGCGATGTGCTGCGGGTGCGGCGCGAGCACGCGTACCTCATTCCGCAAGGCCGTCGCCTGCCGTTCACCCCGCGTGGGCCGGTCTTCCGGGTGAGTTGAGCCGGAGTGTGATCGGATGGGGGCACGGACCCAGGAAACGGGCCCCCATGCGAAAGGAAGAATCGTGGCTACCACGCGCTCCGCACACACCGTTTGGGAAGGCAGCCTGCTCGAGGGCAACGGTGTCGTCCACTTCGACTCTTCCGGTGCCATCGCGGCGCAGCCGGTCACGTGGGCCTCGCGCTCCCAGGACGCGAACGGCAAGACCAGCCCGGAGGAGCTGATCGCCGCCGCGCACTCCAGCTGCTTCTCCATGGCGCTGTCGCACGCCCTGAACGGCGCGGGCACGCCTCCCACCAAGCTCGTCACCTCGGCCGACGTGAACTTCCAGCCGGGTGAGGGCATCACGGGGATTCACCTCACGGTCGAGGGGACGGTGCCGGGGATCGACGACGAGGCGTTCGCCGCCGCCGCGGAGGATGCCAAGGCCAACTGCCCGGTGAGCCAGGCGCTGAAGGGCACGAACATCACGCTGTCCGCCAAGTTGGCGTAACGCTCCGCTGGGGGAGCCGCGATGGGGCGTCTGTTGTCTGCGGCGCCGTCGTGGCTGGTCGCGCAGTTCCCCGCGCCCCTTTGGGGGCGCGGTCCCCGCCCCCCGTCTCAGGAAGTCGACCGAAGATGCCCTCACCCCCCGCCGTCTCCGCTCACCGTGGTGGGACCGAGCGTGCCGGTGCTGCTACCTGGCAGGCGTATGAGGATGCGCTCCTCAGCGGGGCCGAGTACGTCGAGTTCGATATCCGGCGGACCGCGGACGGTGTCTTCGTCGTCCATCACGACGCCCGCGTCGGACGGATCGGGCCGCTCCTCGCCCGGATCACCTACGCCGAGCTGTGCGAGCGTGCCGGGTACGTCGTGCCCGTCGTCGACGACGTCATGGAGCTCATCGCCGGGAAGCTCGAAGGGCACCTCGATCTGAAGGAGACCGGGTACGAGCGTGAGCTCGTCGAGCGGGCGGTCGCGCTGCTCGGGGAGGACGGGTTCGTCGCCACGACCCTGGAGGACCGTTCCGTCGCCGCGATCTCGCGGGCCTTTCCCCGGGTGCGCACGGCCCTGTCGCTGGGGCGGCACCGAGGAGGGGTCGGGCCGGCGCGGCTGGCCCGGATCCGGCTGAGCGAGCTGTTGCCCATGCGGCGGATCCGCGCCTGCGGTGCGACCGGTGTCGCCGTGCACCAGCGCCTCGCGCGTGCGACCGTGTTGCGGGAGGCGTCCCGCAACGGACTGTTCACCATGGTGTGGACCGTCAACGAGGACCGGCGGATGCGGGCCTTTCTGGCCGATCCGCGCGTCGACGTCCTGATCACCGACCGGCCCCGCCGCGCCCTGGCCCTGCGGGGCTGAGCGCCCGCTCAGCCCTCGTTTCGGCACCCGCCCCCGGGTCACTCGCCCCATTGACAAGAGCCCACTCAAGTTTTGTGCTGGAGTTCAAGAGGTGCCCTGGCGGAAGGGGACAACGATGGCACGCGCGGTCGGGATCGATCTGGGGACCACGAACTCGGTGGTCGCCGTCTTGGAGGGCGGCGAACCCACTGTCGTCGCCAATGCGGAGGGGGCCAGGACCACACCGTCGGTCGTGGCCTTCGCCAAGAACGGCGAGGTACTCGTCGGTGAGGTGGCCAAACGGCAGGCGGTGACGAACGTCGAGCGCACCGCCCGCTCCATGAAGCGGTACATGGGCGACGCGAACTGGCGCTTCCCCGAGCAGGGCGACATCGACGGCTCCCGCTACCGGGCCCAGGAGCTGTCGGCCCGGGTGCTGCAGAAGCTGAAGCGGGACGCCGAGTCCTATCTCGGCGAGGACGTCACCGACGCGGTGATCACCGTCCCCGCGTACTTCGACGACGCCCAGCGGCAGGCCACCAAGGAGGCCGGGGAGATCGCGGGCCTGAAGGTGCTCAGGATCATCAACGAGCCCACGGCCGCCGCCCTCGCCTACGGCCTGGACCGGGGCGAGGAGCAGACGGTGCTGGTCTTCGACCTCGGCGGCGGCACCTTCGACGTCTCGCTGCTGGAGATCGGCGACGGCGTCATCGAGGTCAAGGCCACCAACGGCGACACGCACCTGGGCGGCGACGACTGGGACCAGCGGGTCGTCGAGTACCTGGTGAAGAAGTTCAAGGGGCAGTACGGCATCGATCTCGGCAACGACAAGATGGCGCTGCAGCGGCTGCGCGAGGGCGCCGAGAAGGCCAAGATCGAGCTGTCCAGCTCCTCCGAGACGACGATCAACCTGCCCTACATCACCGCCTCCGCCGAGGGCCCCCTCCACCTCGACGAGAAGCTGACCCGCGCCCAGTTCCAGGAGCTCACCGCCGACCTCCTCGACCGCTGCAAGACCCCCTTCCACCAGGCCGTCAAGGACGCCGGCATCAAGCTCTCCGCGGTCGACCACGTCATCCTCGTCGGCGGCTCCACCCGCATGCCGGCCGTCACCGACCTCGTGAAGGAACTCACCGGCAAGGACCCGCACAAGGGCGTCAACCCCGACGAGGTCGTGGCCGTCGGCGCGGCCCTCCAGGCGGGCGTCATCCGCGGTGACGTCAAGGACGTCCTCCTGCTCGACGTCACCCCGCTGTCCCTGGGCATCGAGACCAAGGGCGGCATCATGACGAAGCTGATCGAGCGCAACACCACGATCCCGACCCGGCGTTCGGAGATCTTCACGACCGCCGCCGACAACCAGCCCTCCGTCGGCATCCAGGTCTACCAGGGCGAACGCGAGATCGCGGCCTACAACAAGAAGCTCGGCGTCTTCGACCTCACCGGCCTGCCGCCCGCCCCGCGCGGGGTGCCGCAGATCGAGGTCGCCTTCGACATCGACGCCAACGGGATCATGCACGTCTCCGCGAAGGACCTCGCGACGGGCCGCGAGCAGAAGATGACCGTGACCGGCGGCTCGGCACTGCCGAAGGACGACATCGACCGGATGATGCGGGAGGCCGAGCAGTACGCCGACGAGGACCGCAACCGCCGCGAGGCCGCCGAGACCCGCAACCAGGCCGAGCAGCTCGTCTACCAGACCGAGAAGTTCCTCCGCGACAACGAGGACAAGGTCCCGGCGGACACCAGGACCGAGGTCGAGTCGGCGATCACGGACCTGAAACAGCAGCTGGAGCAGAACGCCGACACGAACGTCCTGCGCACCGGCACCGAGAAACTCGCCACGGTCAGCCAGCAGATGGGCCAGGCGATGTACGCCCAGGCCCAGCAGGCCCCGAGCGACGGCGCCACCGGCACCGGCAACGGCACGGAGCAGACCGCACCGCAGGACGACGACGTGGTGGACGCGGAGATCGTCGACGACGAGAAGGACCAGAAGGGCGGGGCCGCGTGAGGGCCGCCGCCTAGGACCCGGTCTTCTCCCAGCCCCGCCGCTCCGGCCGCGGCCCCAGTTGCTCGGGGTCGCGGCTGCGGTACACCAGGTACGGCCGGAACAGGTACTGCACCGGCGCGCTGAACATGTGCACAAGGCGGGTGTACGGCACCAGCGCGATCAGCGCCATGCCGATCACCGCGTGGATCTGGTACAGCACCGGCACGCCCTGCATCCGGTCCAGGTCCGGCTGGAGGGTGAACAGGCTGCGGGCCCAAGGGGCGATGGATTGGCGGTAGTTGTAGCCGTCGCCGGAGGAGTGAGCCAGCTTGGCGACCATGCCCATCACGATCGCCGCCACCAGCACGACGTACATGAGCTTGTCGTTGGTCGTCGTCGCCCGGAACACCGGTGCGTTGGTGCGCCGGCGGTACAGCAGCAGCACGATCCCGGCGACCGTCACCACTCCCGCCGCCGTACCGCCGTAGAGGGAAAACAGGTGGTACGTGTGCTCGCTCACGCCGAGCGAGTCCGTCCAGGACTCGGGGATGAACAGCCCCACCAGATGGCCGACCAGCACGAACAGGATGCCGTAGTGGAAGGCGGGCGAGGCGATGTTCAGCAACCTCGACTCGTAGACCTGGGAGGAGCGGGTGGTCCAGCCGAAGCGGTCGTAGCGGTGGCGCCAGACCAGGCCGGCGACCAGCAGGGCGAAGGTGACGTAGGGCAGGACGCCCCACAGCAGCGTGGTCATGGGCGCACCCCCGGGTGTGCGGTCGGCAGGGTGGCGCACACGGCGTCCAGGACGGACGCGTACGGTGTGCCGAAGTCGGTGAGCCGGGCTCGGAGCTGCTCCAGGCACTCGCGGTGTTCCAGCAGGAGGTCGGTGTCGCCGGTGCGGGCCGCGAACTCCAGGACCGCGGGCAGGAAGTCGGGCAGTTCCTCGCCGGTGAGCTCCAGGCCGTGGGCGCGGTAGACGTCCTTGAAGCGGAGCATCGACATGCCGCGCCGCCGGGTGTCCCCGTCGAGCCACCAGGTCAGATACAGGCTGTGGCGGTTCTTGAAGTCGAAGACCTCGACGTAGTGCGCGGCCAGTTCCTGCGGCTCGGTGACCGCCGCGTGGTCGGTGAACTCCCGCAGCTGCGGGGCGGCCTCGCGCAGCAGGGGCAGCCGGGCGCGGAAGTCGTCGTCGGGGTAGGTCAGGCAGAGCGCGGCCGCCTGGTAGAGCACCTCGAAGGACGGCATCAGGTCTCCTCGGCGGTGTTGTCGGATGTCTGACGTCGGCGCAGGGCATGGAAGTTCTCCACCGTCACCAGCGGCAGCAGCTTGCGGCCCGAGTCCTGGCCGACCGGCCCGTCCCCGCCCATCCCGGGCCCGCCGTCGAAGTCGAGGCTGCACCCCTGCGGGAGCGCCGACTCCTCAAGGCGCCGGGCGTCGCCGACGGCCGCCGTCGGAATGACGTACCGGTCCTCGGCCTTGGCGATCGCCAGCAGCCGGTACATCTCCTCGATCTCCCCGGCCGCCATGCCCACCGCGGCCGGCACCGAGGGATCCGGATCTTCCCCGAGGTTGATCGCCCGCATGTAGGAGCGCATCGCGGCGAGCTTCTCCAGCGAGGAGCGGACCGGGCCGATGGCGCCGGCCGTGAACATCCCCGCCAGGTACTCCAGCGGAATGCGCAGAGAGTCGATCGCGCCGAACAGGTTCCCCGCGTCCTCGCCGTCGTGCCCGGTCTCCGCCAGCGCGTCCACCACCGGGGACAACGGCGGGATGTACCAGACCATCGGCATCGTCCGGTACTCCGGATGCAGCGGCAGCGCCACCCGGTACTTGCTGATCAGCGCGTGCACGGGCGAGCGGCGGGCCGCCTCCAGCCAGTCGTACGGGATTCCCGCCTCCTCGCACGCCCGCCGCACGTCGCTGTCCTCCGGGTCGAGGAAGACACCCAACTGCGCCTCGTACAGGTCCCGTTCGCGCGGGACGGAGGCCGCGGCCGTCACCCTGTCCGCGTCGTAGAGCACCACCCCGAGATAGCGCAGCCGGCCCACGCAGGTCTCCGAGCAGACCGTCGGCAGACCGACCTCGACCCGCGGATAGCACATCGTGCACTTCTCGGCCTTGCCGGTGGCGTGGTTGAAGTACACCTTCTTGTACGGGCATCCCGTCACGCACATCCGCCAGCCCCGGCACCGGTCCTGGTCGACGAGGACGATGCCGTCCTCCGCCCGCTTGTACATCGCCCCCGACGGGCACGCCGCCACACAGGACGGGTTGAGGCAGTGCTCGCAGATGCGCGGCAGATAGAACATGAAGCTCTGCTCGAACTCGAACCGCACCTTGTCGGAGGCCTGCTGACGGGCCTGTTCGACCAACGGGTCGAGGTCGCCGTAGGCGGGGGCGCCGGCGAGGTTGTCGTCCCAGTTCGCCGACCACTCGATCTTCATCGGCTTGCCGTCGAGCTGGGAGACCGGCCGCGCGACCGGGTAGTCGTCGCCCAGTGGGGCGTCGGTGAGGTTCTTGTAGTCGTAGGTCCAGGGCTCGTAGTAGTCCTTGATCTCCGGCAGTTCGGGGTTGGAGAAGATCCCGGCGAGCTTGCGGAAGCGGCCGCCCGCCTTCAGCTTCAGCGCGCCGCGCCGGTTCAGCTCCCAGCCGCCGCGCCAGCGCTCCTGGTCCTCGTAGCGGCGCGGGTAGCCCTGGCCGGGGCGGGTCTCGACGTTGTTGAACCAGGCGTACTCCATGCCGCGCCGGTTGGTCCACGCCTGCTTGCAGGTGACCGAGCAGGTGTGACAGCCGATGCACTTGTCGAGGTTCATCACCATCGCGATCTGGGCCATCGGACGCATCAGTACTCGACCTCCTGGCTGCGGCGGCGGATGACCGTCACCTCGTCGCGCTGGTTGCCCGTCGGGCCGAGGTAGTTGAACGCCCAGGAGAGCTGGGCGTACCCGCCGACGAGGTGGGACGGCTTGAGGATCAGCCGGGTGAGCGAGTTGTGGATGCCGCCGCGCTTGCCGGTGGCCTCCGTCTTCGGGACGGCGAACGTGCGCTCCTGCGCGTGATGCATGTAGACGGTGCCGGGCGGCATCCGGTGGGAGACGACGGCCCGGGCGACGACCACGCCGTTGCGGTTGTCCGCCTCCACCCAGTCGTTGTCGACGACGCCGATCGCGTCGGCGTCCTGCGGGGACATCCAGATGTTCTGGCCGCCCCGGGAGAGGGCCAGCATGAACAGGTTGTCCTGGTACTCGGAGTGGATGGACCACTTGTTGTGCGGGGTCAGGAAGCGGACCGTCACCTCCTTCTGCCCGTCCGGTCCCAGACGCGGTTCGCCGAACAGCTTGTTCATGTCCAGCGGCGGCCGGTAGACGGGAAGTGCCTCGCCCAGCTCGTGGATCCAGTCGTGGTCGAGGAAGAAGTGCTGGCGGCCGGTGAGGGTGTGCCAGGGCTTGAGGTGCTCGGTGTTGAGGGTGAAGGCGGTGTAGCGCCGCCCGCCCGACTCGCTGCCCGACCACTCCGGCGAGGTGATCACCGGCACGGGCGCGGCCTGCGTGTCCGCGTACGTGATCCGCTTGCCCTCGTGCTCGGCCGCCAGGTGCGCCATCTTCTGCCCGGTGCGCGCCTCAAGCGTGCGGAAGCCCTGGGTGGCGAGGCGGCCGTTGGTGGTGCCGGAGAGGGCGAGGATGGTGTTCGCCGCCTTCACCGCCGTGTCGACGCAGGGCCGGCCGTCGCCCGTCACGCCGTTCAGCCGGCGCAGGTCCTCGACCTCCTCGTCCGGCCGCAGCGTGATGCCCTTGGCGGGCAGCCCCAGCTGCTCCACCAGCGGCCCGAGCGAGGCGAACTTGGCGCCGATCGCCGTGTAGTCCCGCTCCACGACGGTCAGGTTCGGCAGGGTCTTCCCGGGCACCGGATCGCACTCCCCGCGCCTCCAGTCCAGGACGACCCCGCCCGGCTGGGCGATCTCGCCCGGGGTGTCGTGCTGGAGCGGGGTGGCCACCAGGTCCTTGCGCACGCCGAGATGGCCGACGGCCAGCTCGCTGAGCCGCTCGGCCAGCGCCTTGAACGCGTCGAAGTCGGTGCGCGCCTGCCACGGCGGATCGACGGCCGGGGTGAAGGAGTGGACGAAGGGGTGCATGTCCGTGCTGGACAGGTCGTGCTTCTCGTACCAGGTGGCGGCGGGCAGGACGACGTCCGACAGCAGTGTGGACGACGTCTGGCGGAAGTCCAGCGACAGCAGCAGGTCGAGCTTGCCCTCGGGTGCTTCGTCGCGCCAGGTCACCTCACTCGGCCGGACGTCCTCGGGCGCCTCCTCGGCCCGGAGCGAGGAGTGCGTGCCGAGCAGGTGCCGGGTGAAGTACTCCGCGCCCTTCGCCGACGAGCCGAGCAGATTGGCCCGCCACAGCGTCACTATGCGCGGCCAGTTCTCCGGCGCGTCCGGGTCCTCGCAGGCGAACTTCAGCGTCCCCGCGCGCAGTTCGGCCACCACCCGCGACACCGGATCGCCGAACACCCCGCCGAGCTCCAGCGGGTTGCGGTCGAAGGTCGGATACGACGGCATCCACCCCGCACGCGCCGACAGCGCCAGGCAGTCCGCGCCCGTCATCCCCCGGAACCGCCCCGTGCCCAAGGGCGAGGCGAGCACGTCGGCCGTGAAGCGGTCGTAGCGCCACTGGTCGGTGTTGAGGAACCAGTACGCCGTGCCGATCATCTGGCGCGGCGGACGCGACCAGTCCGACGCGGCCGCGAGCGTCGCCCAGCCGGTCACCGGGCGGCACTTCTCCTGGCCGACGTAGTGCGCCCAGCCACCGCCGTTGCGGCCCTGGCAGCCGGTGAGCTGGAGCAGGGCGAGGAAGGTGCGGTAGATCGTCTCGGAGTGGAACCAGTGGTTGGTGCCGGCGCCCATCAGGATCATGCAGCGGCCCTTCGACCGCTGGGCGGTGTCCGCGAACTCCCTCGCGATCCGTACGCACTTGGCCGCCGGGACGGAGGTGTGTGCCTCCTGCCAGGCGGGCGTGCCGGGTGAATCGGCGTCGTCGTACGACGCGGGCCAGCGGCCCGGCAGACCCGGCCGCGCCACCCCGTACTGCGCGAGCAGCAGGTCGAAGACGGTCGTCACCAGCGGGCCGTTCGCGCCGCCGAGCTTGGTCACCGGGACGCCACGGCGTATGACCTCGCCGCGCCCCTGCCCGTGCGGCCCACCCTCGGTGTCGAAGCGGGGCAGCAGCACCTCGACACCCGCGGACACCGCACTGCCGTACAGGCTCAACCGGGGCTGGATGTCGCCGAGTTCGAGGTTCCAGCTGCCCTTGCCCGACTCGGTCCAGCGAAAGCCGAGGGAGCCGTTCGGGGCGACCGCGCGACCCGACACCTCGTCCAGCACGACCGTCTTCCACGCGGCGCCCTCGCCCTCCTGACCCAGGTCCGAGGCGCGCAGGAATTTCGCGGGGACGTAGGCGCCGTCCCGCTCCTCCAGGGTGACCAGGAAGGGCAGATCGGTGAACTGCCGTACGTAGTCCGCGAAGAACGGGGTCTCCCGGTCGACGAAGAACTCCTTCAGGACGACGTGCCCCATGGCCAGGGCCAGCGCGCCGTCCGTGCCGGGATGCGGATGCAGCCACTCGTCGGCGAACTTGGCGTTGTCGGCGTAGTCCGGGGCGACCACCACGACCTTCTGGCCCCGGTAGCGGGCCTCCGCCATCCAGTGCGCGTCGGGCGTGCGGGTCACCGGGACGTTCGAGCCCCACATCATCAGATACGCCGCGTCCCACCAGTCGCCCGACTCCGGTACGTCGGTCTGGTCGCCGAAGACCTGCGGGGAGGCGACCGGCAGATCCGCGTACCAGTCGTAGAACGACAGCATCGGGGCGCCGATCAGGGAGTGGAAGCGGGCGCCCGCCGCGTGCGACACCATCGACATCGCCGGGATGGGGGAGAAACCGGCGATGCGGTCGGGGCCATGAGTCTTGATGGTGTGGACGTGCGCCGCCGCGACCATCTCGACCGCCTCGTCCCAACTCGCCCGCACCAGGCCGCCCTTGCCGCGCGCCTGCTGGTAGCGGCGGCGGCGCTCGGGGTCGCGCTGGATGTCCGCCCAGGCCAGGACGGGGTCCCGCAGGCGTTCCTTCGCCTCCCGGTACATCTGCAGCAGGACGCCCCTGATGTACGGGTAGCGGACCCGGGTGGGGGAGTAGGTGTACCAGGAGAAGGCGGCGCCGCGCGGGCAGCCGCGGGGCTCGTACTCGGGGCGGTCGGGGCCGACGCTCGGATAGTCCGTCTGCTGGGTCTCCCAGGTGATGATGCCGTCCTTGACGTACACCTTCCAGCGGCAGGAGCCCGTGCAGTTCACGCCGTGCGTGGAGTTCACGACCTTGTCGTGGCTCCACCGGTCCCGGTAGAACGCGTCCGCCTCCCGCCCGCCGGTCAGCGCCACGCTGTGCAGATCGCGCGCGGGCGTGCCCGGCCGGAAGAACCTGCCGGCCTTCAGCAGCGCCGCGCCCGGCTCGACGGGTGGCGTGGGCGTAGGCGTGGGCGTGGGCGTGGTGGGCGGTATCCGGGTGTCGGTCACAGGCGCGCTCCCTTGCTTGCCCTGATCACGAACCTAGGGCGAGGTCGGGGAGCGCACCCGTTCTCGGCGCCCGTACGGGTCAGGGCTTGCGGGCGACCCCCGCGTACACGGGCACGATGCCCTCCGCCTGGGCCGCCACGTCCGCCGGCTCCGGGCGCCAGCCGTAGACCGGGATGACACCCGGGCCGAGCAGCTCCAGGCCGTCGAAGAAGCGCGAGAACTCGGCGAGCGAGCGAGGGAAGAACGGGGTGCCGCTGCGCCGGAAGTGGTTCGCCGCGTTCTCGATGGCCTGCGGGCTGAGGTCCGGGGTGACCTGGGACAGGATCAGGTAGCTGCCCGGGGCCAGCGCGTCGACGTACCTCTCCAGCAGGCCGTACACGTCGTCGCCGTCGGGGTCCTCGCCCAGGTAGTGGGTCAGCGCCACCAGCGACAGCGCGACCGGACGGGCGAAGTCCAGGGACTCGCCGGCCCGGCTCAGCAGGGCGTCCACGTCCCGGACGTCGGCGTGCACATAGTCCGTGCCGCCCTCGGCGGACCCGTGCAGCAGCGCCTCCGCGTGCCGCAGCACGATCGGGTCGTTGTCGGCGTAGACGACCCTGGACTCCGGCGCGACGCCCTGCGCGACCTGGTGCAGATTGGGCTCCGTGGGGATGCCGGTGCCGATGTCCAGGAACTGGCGCACCCCGGCCTCGGCGGCCGTGCGCACGGCCCGGTGCATGAACCGGCGGTTCGCGCGCGCACCGCGCAGGACCGTGCCGTCCACGGCGAGGATCTTCCGGGCCAGCTCCTCGTCCACCGGGTAGTTGTCCTTGCCGCCCAGCCACCAGTCGTAGACGCGCGCCGGATGCGGCCGGCTGGTGTCGACGCGGGCGGGCGCGGACTCGGATCCGGTCATGCGGTGTGGTCTCCTCGGGGCTCGATCGCCTTGGTGGTGCTCTGATGGTGCTCTGTCGGTGCTGTGCCTCAACGGGTCTCGCGGGACTCAACGGGTCTGGCGGTACTCAACAGGTCTCGCGGTACTCCCGCAGGATCTTCTTCGTGCGCTCCGCCGACGCGGCAGCCGTCGACATGTGGTCCAGGACCTCCAGATGCGCGGCGACCTCCGTGCGGGAGTCCAGATACAGGGCGCCGCTCAGATACTCCGTGTAGACCATGTCGGGCAGCTCCGGCTCTCCGAAGCGGAACAGGGTGAAGGGCGCGTACGTCCCCGGGTGCGGGCCGAAGGCGAACTCGGCGATCTGGAGCGTGACACGGTCGCGCTCGGCGAACTCCAGAAGCCTGTCCACCTGGTCGCGCATCACCACGCCACCACCGCTCACCGGGCGCCGCAGCACCGTCTCGTCCATGATCACCCACAGGTGGGGCGGGTCCGGGCGCTCCAGCAGCCGCTGGCGCTCCATGCGCAGGGACACATGCCGCTCCACGGTCTCCGGCCCGGTCTGCCCGATCGTCCCGGCCCGCATCACGGCACGGGCGTACTCCTCGGTCTGGAGCAGGCCGGGCACGAAGTGCGGCTCGTAGGACCGGATGATCCGCGCCGCGCCCTCCAGGCTCACATACAGACTGAACCAGTCCGGCAGCACGTCGTGGAACCGCTGCCACCAGCCCGGCTGGTTGGCCTCCTCGGTCAGCGAGACGAACGCGGCCGCCTCGTCGTCCGGGACGCCGTACGTCTCCAGGAGCACCTGCACGTACGGGATCTTCAGGGCGACCTCGGCCGTCTCCATGCGGCGTATCGTCGCCGCGGTCACGCGCAGGACCTGCGCGGCCTCGTCGCGTCCCAGCCCGGACGCCTCTCGCAGTTCCTGCAAGCGTTTGCCGAGCACCACCTGGCCCACGGTGGGCGCGGGCCGCCGCTCACTCACGCCACGCCTCCCCTACGCGCCGGAAGTACGTCGAGCAGTGTGCCACGTTCCGGTTCCCCATGGGGGTTGCCATTACCCCGCGGGTAATCGACCGGCCCGCTTCTCCGCGAGACCTTTGAGTCACCGGGTTCCGGGCCGGCGCACTCCGGTCCGGAACCCGGGTCCGGCCGCATCGCAACTCGACCTCGACCTCGACCTCGACGGAGGGTGATCGACCATGTCCGCCACCTCGCTCGCCTCGCTCGCCCGGACCTCCGACCCGCAGACCCTGCTGCGCCGCTTCCTGGCCCTGGACGCGGTGGTGACCGGGGCGAACGGGCTCGCCTATCTCGTCGCGTCCGGCCCGCTCGGGCGTCTGCTCGGTGTCGACTCGGGGCTGCTGCTGGCCCTCGGCGGGATCCTCGTGGCGTACGCCGCTGCCGTCGGCGCGCTTGCCTCCCGCCCCCGCCCCGCCGCCCTCCCGGTGCGTGGCGTGATCGAGGCCAATCTCGCCTGGGTGGTGCTGAGTCTCGTCGCCCTCACGTTTTGGTTGTCGCCGTCCGCGGCGGGTGCCGTCTGGACGGTTCTGCAGGCGCTGGTGGTCGCCGGGTTCGCGATCGTCCAGATGATCGCCCTGAAGGCTCGTCAGGGCAGCAGCGACTGAAGGTACTTGACCGTCGCCGGGTCGGCCGGGAGCAGTGTCTCGATGGCCAGCTCGGCGACGGTCACGTCCATGGGCGTGTTGAAGGTGGAGATGGAGGAGATGAAGGACAGCACGCGGCCCTCGTGCTCGATCTGCATCGGCAGCGCGAAGTACGGGACGGGCTCGTCCGGTTCCGAGCCCGGCGTCTCCTCGGGCACCGGGTACGCGGCGACCTCCTCGTACAGCGCGCGCAGCGGTTCGGAGCGGTGCAGGGCGATCTGCCGTTCCATCTGGGAGAGGAGATGGCCGCGCCACTCGCGCAGGTTGCGGATGCGCGGCGCGAGGCCCTCCGGGTGCAGGGTCAGGCGCATCGCGTTGAGCGGGGGCTGAAGGAGGTGCTCGGGGATGTCGTCGAGGAGCATGAGGATGCCCCGGTTGGCCGCGTGCACGTTGTACATCGCGTCCACCACGAGCGCCGGGTACGGCTCGTAGCCCTGGATCAGCTGTTCCATGCCGGCGCGCAGCGCGTCCAGTGCCGGGTCGTCGAGGGGGGTCTCCGGGTAGCGCGGGGCGTAGCCGGCGGCCAGCAGCAGCGCGTTGCGCTCGCGCACCGGCACGTCCAGGTGTTCGGCCAGCCGCAGCACCATCTCCTCGCTGGGCCGGGAGCGGCCCGTCTCGATGAAGCTGATGTGCCGTGCCGAGGAGTCGGCCCGCAGCGCCAACTCCAGCTGGCTGACCCGCCGTTGCTCCCGCCAGGCCCGCAGCAACGGGCCGACGCCCTGGCCGGAGGGGGCGATGACGGGCTGGGCGTTGCCGGACGGGACGATGGTCATGAATACGACCGTAGTCGAGGAGCGGGTGGAATGGCCGGGCTGGGGCGTCGTCCCTGGTGGGGGGACCGTGTACCGCGCCCGTGTGGGCCTTCACCCTGGCCGCCCGTGCCGCGCGTGCCGCCCAGATCACCCACGGTCACCCACGGTCACCTCACCGGGTACTAGTCGGCGGGCGCAGTGGATCGCCGCGCTCGCCGACGACCCGGCGGCCGAAAGTGTGCGCCGCTGACCATGGGGCATGCGTCTGACCAGGGCCGTCGCGCCCGGCCTGTGGCAGGCTGAAGACGAACCATCCCGTAGCCCTCCCGCGCAGGAAGGAGCGAGGCCATGCCCCTTGAACCGCTGTCGCAGAAGGAGATCGAGGACCGGCTGGCGGAGCTGCCGGGCTGGTCGCAGGAAGGCGACCGCATCGCCCGCTCCTACCGGCTCCCCTCGCACTTCGCGGCCACGGCGATGGTCGTGCACATCGCCCAGGTCCAGGAGGAGCTCGACCACCACACCGACCTCACCCTGGGCTACAACACGGTGTCGCTCACCGTGAACACCCACACCGTGGGCGCCGTCACCAAGCGGGACTTCACCCTAGCCCGCAGGATCGAGGAGCTCGCCCCCGGCCACGGGGCACAGTGACGCACGTGCTGGACTACGACAAGGAAGCGGAGCGGTACGACGCCTCGCGCGGCGGCGAGCCCCGGGCGGCGGCCGCCGCGCAGGCCGTGCTGGGCTTTCTGCCGGACGGCACCCGGCGGCTGCTCGACGTCGCCTGCGGCACCGGCATCGTGACGCGGCGGCTCGCCGCGGGGCGGGACGGCCTGTGCGTGACCGGCGTCGACCTCGCGCCCGCGATGGCCCGGCAGGCCGCCGCCCGCATGCCCGGCGCGGTGGTGCTCGCCGACGGCCGCCGGCTGCCGTTCCCGCACGGCCGGTTCGACGCGGTCAGCAGCGTGTGGCTGCTGCATCTCGCGCAGTGCACCGAGGACGTGCGGACCATCGTCGGCGAGTGCGCCCGGGTACTGAGGCCCGGCGGGTTCTACGTCACCACGGTCGACAAGGCCGCCGCCCACAACGTGGGCAGTGACATCGATGCCGTGATGGCCACCCGCCCACGCCGCCCGGCCCGGGACACGGCGGCGCTCGTCGAGTCGCACGCCCTCTCCCACGGCCTGGTCCCGGTGGGCGGTACCCGTTTCACCGGTCACGGTCAGGGCCGCAGCCCCCGCCGGACGGTGGCGGACCTGCGCCGGGGCTGGTTCGTCACGGTGCCGCCCGGCGGTGCGCTCGCGGACGGTTTCGCGGCCCGTCTGGCGGAGCTTCCGGATCAGGACCGTCCTCGGCCGGACCCGGTGTTCACGCTGCGGGCGTTTCGTAAGCCCGGGTGATGTTCGCCCGGAGGGCGGTCCAACTGGCGGGCGTCGTCGCGTAGTTGTACGCGCTCGCCCCGCTGCCTGGTCCCGCTAGGCGGGGCCCGTTTCACCGGTCACGGTCAGGGCCGCAGTCCTCGCCGGACGGTGGCGGATCTGCGCCGGGGCTGGTTCGTCACGGTGCCGCCCGGCGGTGCGCTCGCGGACGGTTTCGCGGCCCGTCTGGCGGAGCTTCCGGATCAGGACCGTCCTCGGCCGGACCCGGTGTTCACGCTGCGGGCGTTTCGTAAGCCCGGGTGATGTTCGCCCGGAGGGCGGTCCAACTGGCGGGCGTCGTCGCGTAGTTGTACGCGCTCGCCCCGCTGCCTGGTCCCGGCAGGCGGGGCCCGTTTCACCGGTCACGGTCAGGGCCGCAGTCCTCGCCGGACGGTGGCGGACCTGCGCCGAGGCTGGTTCGTCATGTGCCGCCTGGCGGCCGGCGGGGCGCTCGCCGACGATTTCGCCGCCCGGCCCGGGCGGCGCCCGCCCGCAGCGCGGCCCAACTGGCCGACGAACGCGGCAACTTACGCACGCACGGCGGCGACTTAGGGAACGGAACCCGTCCGTCCTCCCGAGGAGGTACGTCACGTGCAGCACCCGCGCAAGCACCGTAGACGCCGGGCCGCCCTCGCAGCGACCCTCGCCACCGCCGCCCTGATCGCCGCCGGACTCACCACTCTGAACGGCGCCGGAACAGCCGAGGCCGCCACCGCCCGGCAGGTCGAGAAGCTCGACCGGGGTGTGGTCAGCGTCCACACCGCGAGCGGAAACCTGGTTAGCTGGCGCTGGCTCGGCACCGACCCGAACGACGTCTCCTTCAACGTCTATCGGGCTGGCACAAAGGTCAACTCGACCCCGGTCACCGGCTCCACGAACTACTTCCATTCCGGCGCCCCCGAACAGGCCGACTACACCGTCCGCGCCGTCGTGGGCGGCGTCGAGCAGGCCGACTCCGTGCACGCCGTCCAGTTCCGCCCGGGCTACAAGGACGTCCCCATCAGCCCGCCCGTCGTCGGCACGACCCCCGACGGAGTCGCGTACACCTACGAGGCCAACGACGCCTCGGTCGGCGATCTCGACGGCGACGGCGCCCTCGACTTCGTCCTGAAGTGGCAACCCACCAACGCCAAGGACAACTCCCAGTCCGGCTACACCGGCAACACGATCGTCGACGGCATCAAGCTTGACGGCACCCGGCTGTGGCGCATCGACCTGGGCCGCAACATCCGCTCCGGCGCGCACTACACGCAGTTCCAGGTGTACGACTACGACGGCGACGGCAAGGCCGAGATCGCCATGAAGACGGCCGACGGCACGGTCGACGGGACGGGGGCCGTGATCGGCAACTCGTCCGTCGACCACCGGAATTCGAGCGGATACGTCCTCTCCGGACCCGAGTACCTGACCATGTTCAACGGGCAGACCGGCAAGGCGATGGGGACCGTGGACTACGTCCCGGCCCGGGGCACGGTCTCGTCCTGGGGCGACTCGTACGGCAACCGCGTCGACCGATTCCTCGCCGGTACCGCCTACTTGGACGGCTCCCGACCCTCGCTCATCATGGCCCGCGGCTATTACACCCGTACGGTCATCGCCGCCTGGGACTGGCGGGGCGGTGCCTTCACCCGCCGCCGGACCTTCGACACCAACTCCTCCACCAACACCGGCAAGGGGTTCGACGGCCAGGGTTCGCACAGCCTGTCCGTCGGGGACGTGGACGGCGACGGCAAGGACGAGATCGTCTACGGCGCGATGGCCGTCGACGACAACGGCAACGGCCTGTGGACCACGAAGACCGGGCACGGGGACGCCCAGCACCTC
The DNA here is from genome assembly GCF_045039535.1 of Streptomyces sp. NBC_01092. Lineage (NCBI taxonomy): Bacteria > Bacillati > Actinomycetota > Actinomycetes > Kitasatosporales > Streptomycetaceae > Streptomyces > Streptomyces sp. NBC_01092. The sequence goes on from NZ_CP108659.1 coordinate 9,084,511, forward strand.
GGCGACCTCGACCCCTCGCACGCGGGACTTGAGTACTTCAAGGTCTCGGAGTCGACTGCCCAGCCCGCCGAGCTGTACATCAACCCGGCCAACGGCACGGTGAACTGGTCCCTCGCCGCCTGCTGCGACAACGGTCGCGGAGTCGCCGGGGACATCTGGGCCGGCAACGACGGCGCCGAGATGTGGTCCGCCTCCGACTCCTCGGTCCGCGACGAGGCGGGCGCCACCAAGGGCCGCGAGCCGTCCTCCGCCAACTTCCTGTCCTGGTGGGACGGCGACACCGTCCGCGAACTCCTCGACGGCACCCACATCGACAAGTACGGCACGGCGTCCGACACCCGCCTGCTGACCGGCTCCGGTGTCTCCTCCAACAACGGCACCAAGGCCACACCCGTGCTCTCGGGCGACATCCTCGGCGACTGGCGCGAGGAGGTCGTCTGGCGCACCAGCGGCAACACGGCGCTGCGGATCTACTCGACGCCGTACGAGACGAACACGAAGATCACGACCCTGCTCCACGACACGATGTACCGCACGGGCCTTGCATGGCAGAACACCGCCTACAACCAGCCCCCGCACCCGAGCTTCTTCCTCGGCAACGGCATGGCCACAGCGCCCAGGCCCGCCGTATATACGCCCTGACCAGGTGAAAAGGCGGTCACCCCGGGCATCGTGCTGCCCCGGGTGGCCGCCTCTCTTACCCAATTTTTAATAGGGAAACTATATAGGCACGTGATATGAATTTGGACATGGAGCGGATGGAGCCGGAAGAGATCGCCCAGGCACTGGCCGAAGTCGCGGGCAGCGTGATCCGCAGCCTCGTGGACCGGCGGGGCATGAGCTTCACGACCGCCTCCACACTGGGGCGGCTGGAGCGGGAAGGCCCCGTCCGGCTGACCGCGCTCGCGGCGGCGGAAGGTGTCGCGCAGCCGTCGATGACCCAGCTCGTGCAGCGGCTGGAGAGCCAGGGGCTGGCCACGCGGGTCAGCGACCCCGACGACGGACGGGTCACCCTGGTCGCCGTCACGGACCTCGGGCGGCAGGTGCTGGCCGAGCGCAGACGGGAGCGGGAGGCACGGCTGGTGAGCCTGCTGGCCACCCTCTCCGAGGACGAGCGAGCAGCGCTGGGCGCGGCCATGGAGACGGCCGTGCCGCTCGTCCGGCGGATGCTGCACGAGCCCGCCCGCCCCGGCGACCTTCAGCGCTGACACGGCCCGACCGAAGCGGACGGCCCGGTCCCGGAACGCAGCAGAGAAAGCAGGCCATGGCCACCGAGGAGACGACCAACCGCAAGGCCGGCACCCACCCCGCCCGGCAGCGCGGACGCACCGCCTGGATCGGCGCCGACCACCCCCGCTACAAGTGGGTGGCGCTGACCAACACCACCCTCGGCATGCTGCTCGCCACCATCAACAGCGGGTCGCCGAACCGATGTTCCCGCTGCGGCTCTTCCGCGACGCGGCCTTCGCGGGCGGCAACCTCGCCGCGCTGCTCGGCGCCATCGCGCGCGGCGGCCTGCAGTTCATGCTCATCATCTGGCTCCAGGGCATCTGGCTGCCGCTGCACGGCTACGACTACGCCGACACCCCGCTGTGGGCCGGCATCTACATGCTGCCGCTGACGGTCGGCTTCCTGGTCGCCGGACCGGTCTCGGGGTATCTGTCGGACAAGTACGGTGCGCGGCCGTTCGCCGCCGCAGGATTCGTGGTGATGGCCGCCTCCTTCGCCGGACTGCTCGCCCTGCCCACCGACTTCGGCTACGGGCTGTTCGCGCTGCTGGTCTTCCTCAACGGCCTCGGCGGCGGTCTGTTCGCCGCCCCCAACACGTCGATCATCATGTCCAGCGTCCCCGCCGAGGCGCGCGGCGCCGCCTCCGGGATGCGGGCCACCTTCCAGAACGCGGGCATGGTCCTGTCCATGGGCGTCTTCTTCTCGCTCATGGTCGCCGGACTCTCCGGCTCCCTGCCGCAGACGCTCACCTCCGGGCTGACCGCACAGGGCGTCCCGGCCGGGGCCGCGCACACCGTCGCCGGGCTCCCGCCCGTCGGCGTCCTGTTCGCCGCGTTCCTCGGCTACAACCCCATCCAGCACCTGCTGGGCGGCAACATCCTCGGCGGACTCCCGCCCGCCAACGCCGCGCACCTGACCGGACGGGAGTTCTTCCCCCATCTGATCTCACAGCCCTTCCACGACGGCCTCGTCGTGGTCTTCTCCCTGGCCATCGCGATGTCCCTGGCGGCGGCGGCCGCCTCCCTGATCCGCGGGCGCACACGACGATGATGGCAGGCGCCAACTCCACGAAAGGACAAGGAAGTTGCCCAACAGCGCCCTCTTCGCTCCGCACCCGGGCGACACCGTCGTCACCAAGCGCCGGGTGGGCGCCTTCGTGGGCGGCGACCTCGACATCGAGCTCAGGGCGGGCGCGATCGACACCCTGATCCTTACCGCCGTGGCGGAGTGAGTTCAGGGGCACGGGGGTCCCTTCTTCGAAGAGGGTGGCGACAGCGTCCCTGAAGGGGCGCGGGGAACTGCGCGACCAGCCACAACCAGCCGATAGTCGCCGTACTCCCGCGCCCCCCAATCGCTCTGCGAACCGCTACTCGAGCAACTCCGCATACGAACCCATGGCCAACGCAATGTCCGCCTGAGCCCAGAACCGGTGATACGTGAACGACGGCGCCGCCCCGCCCGCGAGATACGCCTCGACCTTCGACCAGGCCGGATCGTCCTCGTAGAACGACCGGATCGAGTCGAACGTCGACGACGAGCTGATCGCGTCACCGTTCGGCATCCTGCCGCTCCACCCGCTCGGCACGTAGACGCCGTCGTCGAAGCGGTTGTAGTCGGCCCGCGTCTCCGGAACAGCGATGCCCAGCGCGTCCTGATGGTTGTCCCACATGCCGTCCAGCAGAGCCTTCGCCGTCGTCGCGGCCCCCGTGTCACCGGACCGGTCGGCGTAGTACGTCAGGGTCTTGGCATACGCGGCCGCCACACCGACGTCGTTCGTGTAGTCGGCGACGGTGACATGAAGTCCGGTGTTGGCACCGGGACTTGACGCGTTCCAGGTGTCGGGCTGCCCCGACCACTGGAGCGTCGACGGGATCCGGTACGTGCCGTCCGGATTGACGGTCGTCTCGGACAGCGCCCAGTCGACCCACTTGTCGAGCACGGCCTTCGCGGACGCGTTCCCCGTCTGCTGGTAGTACTCGGCGACCCGCTCCATCGACCACGCCTGGAAGCCGAACCACTGGTTGGACGGCGGGTCGTGATAGACGGGCTGCTGGTCGTAGTACATGCCGTAGAACGTGGACTTCCCGGCCGGCGGCGTCGCATACCGCCCCGCCCAGCTGTTCGTCGCCCCGCCCGCGATCGCGCCCTCGCTGGACTGCAGCCAGCGATAGAACTCGACCTGCCGCTCCAGGGACTTGGCCCAGTCCGCCTGCCCCGTCGCCGACTTGGGCAACAGATCGGCGTAGCTCGCCAAGGCGTACGCGGCCATCGGGTTCTGGTAGCCGCCGTGCGCATGGCTGGAGCCGATGCGCCAGGCCCAGCCCGCCGAGGTGTCGGTGGCGCCGCCCCAGGCGTAGTACCAGGAGAGCAGATAGTGCGAGGCGTCCTTGCCGGTGCCGGCCGGGCAGGAGGAAGCGCCCACACAGTTGCCGACCTTCTTGAAGTACTTGTCGTACATGGCGTAGCGCAGATAGTCGCCCATCTTCGCGGCCTTGCCCACGGTCGCGGAGATCTCGCCGCCCTTGCCCTGCGCGTCGGCCCACTTGTCGGCCCAGTACGCGGCCTGCACCGCACGGGCGTCGGCGTCCGGGGCGTTGGTGAACTTCCACTGCTTCGCGTACGACGCGTCCCCGGTGAACAGGTCCAAGTACCCGTTCGTCCCCCCGTACTTGAACGCGTCGCAGGTCGGCTGCGGCACCGTCTCCCACACCGACTCCTGCGCTCCGCGCTGGAAGGTGTTGAGGTACGACGGCCCGGTGTCGCTCGGCCCGGCCTCGCACTTGCCCGGCGAGTTGCCGTAGCCGTAGACGTTGTCGACGTCCTGCAGCCAGTGCATGCCGTAGACGTCGTCCGTGCCGTAGGCGCTCTTCAGCTCACCCGCGATCGGGTCGGAACCGACCGGGACCGACGAGTCGAGCCGTGCCGGGTACTCGTTCGGGGTGTCCAGCTCGGGCGCGTACGTCGCCGGCTTCGAGGCGTTGTAGAAGGAGTTCGTCGGCTGGTCGGCGTGGGTCGGGATCATGTACTTCTCCATGATGTCCCAGGCCCCGTTGAACTTGGACCAGTCGCCCGTGACCTTGCCGTACATCGCCTGCAGCCAGAGAAGGTAGCTGTAGGCCTCCGACGTGGTCTCATGCCCGTGGTCCGGCGCCTCGACGATCAGCGTCTCGACCGAGTGGTAGGGGATGCCCTCGGGCGAGAAGTAGCCGTTCGCCGGGTTGGTGATCTTCCCGTACAGCTCCAGGAAGCGGGCGTCGTACGCCTTCGTCGCCCCGATCTGGGTGACCGTGACCGACGCCTTCGCGTGCCCGTTGGCCGTCGACTCGAAGGTCGCCGCGCCGGTCCCGGAGGCGTCGGCGGTGACGGTCACCTTCTGGGCGGTGCTCCAGTTCGAGGGCGTGAAGGTGAGCGAGGCGCCGCCGGTCACCGACAGGCCGGAGTTGCCGCTCGTGCGGGCGGTTGTGACGGTGACATCGGCCGACGGCCGGGTCGACAGCTTGACGTCGTACGTCGCCGTCTTGCCTTGCTGGACCGGGAGTTGGGCCGGCGCGGCCACCACGGCGGGACCCGAGGCGACCGTGATGCCGACCGGCGTGGACTCCGCGGACGCGCCCAGGCTGTCGTACCCCTTCGCGAGAAGCGAGTGACCGCCCACGGCCAAGCTTGAGACCGAGAGCGAGTACGGCGCCGTCGTGTCCGTGCCCAGCAGTGTGGTGTCGTCGTAGAACTCGACCTTGCTGATCGTCGCGCCGTCCGCGGCGGCGGCCGTGGCCGCCAGCGGGACCGCGTCGCCCTGCGAGTAGATCGCGCCCGCCGCCGGGCTGGTCAGCACGGTGATGGGGGGCTGGTGGGCGCCGGTGCAACTCGTGCCGTTGATCGCGAAGTTCGCCGGGGCGGTGTTGCTGCCGCTGTAGGTGAACTGCGCGCCCGTCGTGACCGCCGCTCCGGCGGCGATCCGCCCGTTGTAGCCGGCGTCCTTCACGGTGATCGACTGACCGGACTGGGACCAGGTGCCGTTCCAGCCGTTGCTCAGCTTCTGGTTGCCCGAGTAGCCGTACGTGAGCGTCCAGCCGTCGATGACGTCAGTGCCGCGGTTGCTGAGGGTCAGATCCGCGGTGAAGCCGGAGCCCCAGTCGTTTGTCCGGTAATCGACACTGCACTGAACTGCCGCTGCCTGAACGGGTGTTGAACCCGTGCTCAGCATGGTCAAGGGGAGCGCCAGGGCCGCTGCGACGGCCGTCCACAACCGTCGTACGGTGCTGCGTCTGCGTGGGGGATGCATGTGCTGGTTCCTCCTTGCGGCTCGGAGAAGTCAAGGCTTGAACCAGTGGGAGCAGTGGGAGCGCTCCCATAGTGGAGATGAGGGTGCAAGGGGTCAAGGTGCTTGAAGAGTCGAAAAGATTCGACGAATTCCGTTGAGCGAAAGTCAGTAACTCCTCTGTCCTTTACCGTCACTCGGCGCTAGCTTCATGGACACCAGTGGGAGCGATTCCATCAGTCGGCGCGTCCGCCACGGCGGGCCCGATCTGCAAGGAGTCGCTCATGCGACACCCCCCGCGTTCAGTACTTTTAGCCGTCACCGGCGCGGTCGCCCTCGTCGCGGCCGTGACGGTGCCAGTGGTCACGGCACAAGGAGCCACACCCGCGTGCACGGTGGAGTACTCCGTCACCGGTCAGTGGGACAGCGGCTTCCAGGGTGCGGTGGAGATCACCAACAACTCGGCGCCCGTGAACAGTTGGAGCCTGAGCTTCGACTTCGCGAGCGGCCAGAAGGTCACCCAGGGCTGGAGCGCCAAGTGGTCCCAGTCCGGTACGACGGCGACCGCGACCAATGAGAGCTGGAACGGTGCGCTCGGCACCGGTGCGAGCGTCGGCGCCGGGTTCATCGCGTCCTGGTCGGGGAACAACGGCGTACCGACCGCGTTCAAGCTCAACGGCACGACCTGCAATGTCGACGCCGAGCCGTCGCCGACCGATCCGACCGATCCGCCGGACCCCGGTGACGGGACCGTGCCCGCCCTGCACGTCTCCGGGAACAAGTTCGTGGACGCCGACGGCGCCACCCGTCGACTGCTCGGCGTCAACCGTTCCGGCGGCGAGTTCATGTGCGTCCAGGGCTACGGCATCTGGGACGGCCCGGTCGACGACGCCGCCGTCGAGGCGATCGCCGACTGGAACGCCAACACGGTCCGCATTCCGCTGAACGAGGAGTGCTGGCTGGGCCTGTCCAACATCAAGCCCGAGTACGGCGGAGCGAACTACATGGCCGCCGTCAAGGACCTGGTGGCCCGGGTGAAGGCGCACGGCATGACGCCGATGCTCGAACTCCACTGGTCCTGGGGCCAGTACACCGGCAACTCGGCGGGCTGCTCCGACGTGCACGCCAGCTGCCAGAAGCCGATGCCCGACATGCAGTACGCGCCTGCCTTCTGGGCGTCGGTCGCGAGCACCTTCAAGGACGACCCGACCGTCGTCTTCGACCTGTTCAACGAGCCCTACCCGGACCGCGCGACGTCCACGACCACCCAGGCGTGGCAGTGCTGGCGCGACGGCGGCACCTGTCCCGGCATCGGGTACGAGGTCGCCGGCATGCAGGATCTCGTCGACGCCGTACGGGCCACGGGCGCCGGCAACCCGATCCTGCTGGGCGGGCTCGCGTACGCGAACGACCTGAGTCAGTGGCTGACGTACAAGCCCACCGACCCGGCCGGCAATCTCGCCGCCGCCTGGCACGTCTACAACTTCAACACCTGCGCGAACGAGAGCTGCTGGAACTCCACGCTCGCCCCGGTCGCGGCCCAAGTGCCGCTGGTGGCAGGGGAGATCGGGGAGAACACCTGCTCGCACTCCTTCGTGGACCGGGTCATGAAGTGGTTCGACGACCGGGACCTGTCCTATCTCGGCTGGACCTGGAACACCTGGGACTGCTCCTCGGGCCCGGCCCTGATCTCCGGTTACGACGGAACCCCCACGTCGTACGGCATCGGGCTGCGCGACCATCTGCGCGCCCTCGACGGATAACTCCTCTCACTCAAGAAGGAACCCGCACTCATGAGTCGTACCAGAACAGCGATGCTCGCCGCCCTGGCGCTGGTCGCCGGGGCCTCCGGTACCGCGCTCGCCGCTGACCCCGGCGGAATCGGCGCGGCCGCCGTCCCCTGCACCGTCGACTACAAGGTGCAGAACCAGTGGGACACCGGCTTCACCGCCGCCGTCACCGTGATCAACCAGGGCGCCGCCAAGGCGAGTTGGGCGGCGAAGTGGTCGTACGCCGGAAACCAGAAGGTCACGAACGGCTGGAACGCGAAGATCAGCCAGAGCGGCGCCGACGTCACGGCGGGCAACGAGACGTACAACGGCACGCTTGCGACCGGCGGTTCGGTCAGCTTCGGCTTCCAGGGCTCCTACAGCGGCACCAACGCCCTCCCGGCCACCTTCACGCTCGACGGTGTGACCTGCAACGTCGACGACGGTGGCGGCCCCACCGACCCACCGGACCCGACCGGCCCGCGGGTAGACAACCCGTACTCCGGCGCCAAGGTGTACGTGAACCCCGAGTGGTCCGCGAAGGCCGCCGCCGAGCCGGGCGGCAGCCGGATCGCGGGCCAGCCGACCGGTGTCTGGCTCGACCGGATCGCCACCATCAACGGCGTGAACGGCCGTATGGGCCTGCGCGCCCACCTCGACGAGGCCCTGACCCAGAAGGGCTCCGGCGAACTGGTGGTCCAGCTGGTCATCTACAACCTGCCGGGCCGCGACTGCGCCGCCCTCGCCTCCAACGGTGAGCTCGGTCCGACGGAGCTCGGCCGGTACAAGACCGAGTACATCGACCCGATCGCCGCGATCCTCGCCGACCCGAAGTACGCCTCGCTGCGGATCGTCACCACGATCGAGATCGACTCGCTGCCGAACCTGGTCACCAACACCGGCAGCCGTCCGACGGCCACCCCGCAGTGCGATGTGATGAAGGCCAACGGCAATTACCAGAAGGGCGTCGGCTACGCGCTGGGCAAGCTCGGTGACGTGGCCAACGTCTACAACTACATCGACGCCGGGCACCACGGCTGGATCGGCTGGGACGACAACTTCGCCGCCAGCGCCACCGTGATGAAGGAGGCCGCCACCTCCGAGGGCGCCACCGTCAACGACGTGCACGGCTTCATCGCCAACACGGCCAACTACAGCGCCCTGAAGGAGAACAACTTCACCATCAACGACTCCGTCGGCGGCAAGTCCGTCCGCGAGTCGAAGTGGGTCGACTGGAACCGGTACACCGACGAGCTGTCCTTCGCGCAGGCCTTCCGCGGCCAGCTGGTCACGACCGGGTTCAACTCGGGCATCGGCATGCTGATCGACACGTCGAGGAACGGCTGGGGCGGCAGCGCACGGCCGGCCGGTCCGGGCGCGACGACCGACGTCGACACGTATGTCAACGGCGGCCGTTACGACCGTCGTATCCACGTCGGCAACTGGTGCAACCAGTCCGGCGCCGGGCTCGGTGAGCGTCCGCAGGCCAGTCCGGCGGCCGGGATCGACGCGTATGTCTGGATGAAGCCGCCGGGGGAGTCCGACGGTTCCAGTAGCGCGATCCCGAACGACGAGGGCAAGGGCTTCGACCGGATGTGCGACCCGACCTACACGGGCAACCCGCGCAACGGCAACAACCTGTCCGGTGCGCTGCCGGGCGCTCCGCTGTCGGGGCACTGGTTCTCGGCGCAGTTCCAGCAGTTGATGCAGAACGCCTACCCGCCGTTGTCGTAGTGCCTTGAATGGGGACTGCGGGTCCGTCGTGGCTGGTCGCGCCCACGCGGCGGAGCCGCAAATGGATGCAGCCCCGCGCCCCTGAAGGGGCGCGGTAGTCGCCGGGGTCTGGTCAGTTCTCCTGGGCCAGGCCCCGGCGGATCGCGAACTCCACCGCCGAGTAGTTTCCGTCGGCCCGCTCCAGCTCCAACGGCTGCGCCGGGTGCAGCGGCGGCTGGGCCATGAAGCGTGGGTGGGTGCCGTGGTGGGGCTGGGCCGCGTGGACCAGGAAGGGGTGGCAGAGGTAGACGTCGCCGGGGTGGCCGGTGGCGTAGGCGAGTGGGCGGTGGGCGCTGGCCTCGGCGACCTTCGGGCCGAGCTCCAGGAAGGAGGCGCCGGCCTCGCCGTACGGGGCCAGGACCGGGGGTACGTCGAGATGTGAGCCGGCCCGGATGCGGGTCGGGGCGTTGTCCTCGGTGACCTCGCTGAACAGGAACAGCATCAGCAGCGCTCGGCCCTTCGAGTGCACATTCGTGTGCGGGTGCTCGGCGCCCTCGGGCACATAGCTGCCCTCGATGTGCCAGCCCGCGTCGTCCGGCTCCTCCTCGTGCGGGAACCGCAACGGGAAGCTGCCCAGCGAGTAGCGCGACTGCCAGCGGCCGTCACCCACCAGCACATCGAAGGCCTCGTGCAGGACGGGCGTGTTCACGGCGGCCGCGAACGGGCCCTGCGCCATGTCGTACACCCAGTGCACCGGGTCCTTCCAGGTCCCCGGGTCCTGAGGGTCGTACCCCGTCTCCCGCCACAGCAGCCGGGCGCAGTGCTCGGCGACGCGTGGCGGAAAAGCGCCCTCGATCTTCACGAACCCGTCCTCGAGGAAGCGCTCCACCATCTCGTCGTCCATCGGGCCATGGTGGGCGACCGTTGCCCGCCGCCGCATCCCATTTTCTTTGCCCCGTTTTTGCCGCCACGGCAAGGACAGTGGCCCCGGGGCGGTGCGGGGGAGCAGGCTGGCGGCAAGCGGACGAGAGGCTGACCACCATGGCGCACGAGGACCACCGGCACCACCGGGACGACCACCAGCAGGGCCACCATCACGCCCACTCCCATGATCACTCCGACATCGACTGGAGCGAGATGGGCCCGCTGCTGGAGGCGCAGGCGGAGCTGTTCATGCCCCTGTACGAGCACGCCATGGCCTGGCTGGGCAAGCGCCAGACCGAGCCGGGGCTGATCGTCGACGCGGGCAGCGGCCCCGGCGTCGTCGCCTGTCTGCTCGCCGACACCTTCCCCGGCGCCCGTGTCGTCGCCGTCGACGGGTCCGAGCCGCTCCTGGAGCGCGCCCAGACACGGGCCGAGCGGCTCGGTGTCGCCGACCGCTTCGGCACGCTGACCGGTGAACTCCCCGGCGTCCTCGACGAGTTGGAGTATCCGGTGGATCTGCTGTGGGCCGGCCGCAGCCTGCACCACCTCGGCGACCAGCGCGCCGGCCTCACCGCGTTCGCCGCGCGACTGGCCTACGGCGGCACGCTGGCCCTCCAGGAGGGCGGTCTGCCGGCGCGGTTCCTGCCGCGGGACATCGGCTTCGGGCGGCCGGGACTGCAGGCGCGGCTCGACGTGCTGGAGGCGGAGTGGTTCGCGCGGATGAGGGCCGAGCTCCCCGGCTCCGTCGCCGAGACCGAGGACTGGCCCGCGCTGCTCGCCGCCGCCGGCCTCAGGCCCAGCGGCACCCGCACCTTCCTCCTCGACCTGCCCGCCCCGACCACGGACCGCGCCCGCGCCTACGTCGCCGCCTCCCTCACCCGAACCCGCGACGGCATCGGCGACCAACTCGACGCCGACGACCGCGCGGCCCTCGACCGCCTTCTCGACCCGGACGACAAGGCGAGCGTGCACCACCGCCCCGACCTGTTCGTGCTGGCGGCGCAGACGGTGTACACGGCGGTCCGGACGAGGTGACAGCGCGGACGCGGGCCGGCGGCGGGGCTTGACTTAGAGAGCTCTCCAAGTGATGGACTCCCTGTCGTCCGAACCGGGTTCACAGACCGCATCACAGGGGGAATCACCATGACCGACTCTCCGGTCGCACTCATCACCGGCGGCGGCAGCGGCATCGGCGCCGCCGTCGCACGGCAACTGCTGGACGCCGGGCACCGGGTCACCGTCACCGGCCGCGGCGAGGCGCGGTTGCGGGCGTTCGCCGAGCAGCTCGGTGAACCGGAAGGACTGTTGACAGTCGTCGGGAACGCCGCCGAGTACGCCGACGTACAGGCGGCGGTCGACGCGACGCTGAAGGCGTTCGGCCGACTGGACACGGTCGTCGCCAACGCCGGGTTCGCCACCCACGACTCCGTCGCCGAGGGCGACCCCGAGGGGTGGAAGGAGATGGTGCTGACCAACGTCCTCGGTCCCGCCCTGCTGATCCGCGCCTCCATCGACGCCCTGAAGGAGACCCGCGGCCGGATCGTCCTGGTCGGCAGTGTCGCCGGGTTCGTGCCCGGGCCGGGCAACATCTACGGGGCGACGAAGTGGGCGGTGACCGGGCTCGCCGAGAACACCCGGCGGCAGGTCACCGACTGGGGTGTGGGCGTGACCCATATCGCGCCCGGCCGGGTGGAGACGCCGTTCTGGGACAGCTACGGCAGCCTCCCGCCGGGGCATCTGCTGACCGCCGACCAGATCGCCGACTCGGTCGTGTGGGCCGTCCGGCAGCCCGACGGCGTGGATGTGAACACCGTCGTCGTACGACCGATCGGACAGCCCAACTGACGCATGCCCGGCCTCAGTTGTTCTGTATGAACTCCTTCGCCAGCCGCTCGCCCAGCGTGACCGCCGCGCTGTGGTTCTCGATGGGCGAGACCTTGGAGTTCTTGAAGAGGATGTACGTGACGCCGGAGTCGGTGCCGCCGGTCTCCGGGTCGGGGTCGATCCCGAGCCTCTCGGCGGCGGAGTAGGAGGCCTCGCCGATGATCTTCTCGGGGCCGGTGTCGCCGACAACGGCGTACAGGACCTGGTTGCCGCGGATGACTGCGACGACCCCGCCGCCCTTGATGCCGGCCGCCGAGTAGTTCCAGGTGCCGCTGATGCTGGGGACGACGACGTAGGGCAGCGTGTCGGAGCGCAGGGGTTTGCCGTCGGACTGGTGGAACGCGGTGTCGGGCAGGAACCAGGGGTCGGTGTCCTCGTTGCACTTGGCGGTGCGCTGGCCGTCGCAGTCGATGTCCATGTCGGCCTTCCAGAAGACGGCGCCGTTCTTGCCGCAGACCGGGATGGTGGCCGACGTCTCCTCGTCGGTGCGGTATTTGCCGTTCGAGATCTGCGAGCAGGACGTCACCTTCGCGAGCAGGTCGGCCGCGCTGACCGACCCCTCCCGGAGCGAGGGCGGTTGCGGGTGGCCGGAGGCGGTCGTGGGGAGCAGACCGGCGCCGAGCAGTGCGGCGCCGGAGGCCGCGGCCAGGGTCAGTGTTCGGATGCGCACTGTGGGGGACCCTTCTGTCAGGAAGTTCTTCTGTTAGGAAAGTTTCCTTATCGGGTGCCGTACAAGGTGGCCCTCTTTACGTGACCCCGTCAAGACCTGGCGCGTGACCTCGGGTCCGCGGGTGCTGATTGCGGCGCCATCACGCCGGTAGAACACTGGACATGCCGAAGATGTCGGATGCGTGACCGGGTTTTCGGGAGGTGCCATGTTCGTACGGGCCATCTACACGACCGGCGATCCCACGAAGATCGACACGGCCATCAGGGCGATGAACACAGAGGGGCGGGACCTGCTGGAGGACCGTCCGGGATACCGCGGAGCGAGCGTCTTCGTGGACCGCACGCTCGGGAAACTGCTCGCGGCCAGCTGGTGGGAGTCGGAGCGGGCCCGGCGCAACAGCGACGAGGTGCTGCGGGAGCGGCGGGCGGCGATGCTCGACCCGTTCGCGGGGACGCTGTCGGTCGACAACTTCGAGGCGCTGGTCTTCCATCAGGCGCGGCAGCCGCAGGCGGGCGGCGGACTGCGGCTCACCAGGCTGGAGTTCGACCCCATGGACACCGACCTGCTCGCCGACACGTTCCGGGCGACGGTGGTGCCCCGACTCGAAACCCTTCAAGGTCTGGCCAGGGCCTCCCTGCTGGTCGACCGGGAGCGGGGGCGCGGCATGGTCGGGGTGATCTTCGTCGACCAGCCGTCCCTGGCCGCGTCCCGCTCGGCCCAGGCATCGGCCCGGCACGAGGGCGCGGCCAAGGCGCATGTGACCGTGACCGGGCTGGAGGAGTTCGAGGTCGTCTTCACCGACGTGCGCGGCGAGTGAGGCGCGGGGCGCGGGCGGCGGGCCGAGGCCCCAAAAGCCGGTATCGGCAAGGGAGTTGGCCCCTGCTGGGCGGCCCCACGTACGCGTCCGCCCGCCGTTCGGTCGAGCGGCGGGCGTTCGGGTGTGCGGTGGCGGGGGACTCGCCGGCGCGCGGGCCTCAGCCGCCGAACGTCGCCGGGTCCGGACCGATCCGACGGTCCTCGTTCAGTGCGCTGATCGCCGCCAGGTCCTCGTCGTCCAGGCTGAAGTCGAAGACCTCGATGTTCTCCTTGATGCGCGACGGCGTCACGGACTTCGGGATCACGACGTTGCCGATCTGGAGGTGCCAGCGCAGCACGATCTGGGCCGGGGTGCGGCCGTGCTTCTGTGCGATGGCGACGATCGCCGGGACCTCCAGCAGGCCCTTGCCCTGGCCGAGCGGCGACCAGGCCTCGGTGGCGATGCCCTGCTCGGCGTGGACCTCACGGGAGGCGTGCTGCTGAAGGTGCGGGTGCAACTCGATCTGGTTGACCGCCGGAATGACCGACGTCTCGCCGATCAGCCGCTCCAGGTGCTCCGGAAGGAAGTTGGAGACGCCGATCGCGCGGGCGCGGCCCTCGGCGTGCAGCTTCTCGAACGCCTTGTAGGTGTCGACGGCCTTGCCGCGCGAGGGCAGCGGCCAGTGGATGAGGTACAGGTCGACGTAGTCGAGGCCCAGCTTCTCCAGTGACTCGTCGAAGGCGCGCAGGGTGCTGTCGTAACCCTGGTCGCCGTTCCAGAGCTTGGTGGTGACGAAGATGTCCTCGCGGGGGACGCCGGAGGCGGCGATGGCCTGGCCGGTGCCCTCCTCGTTGCCGTAGATCGCCGCTGTGTCGATGCTGCGGTACCCGGCCTCGAGCGCGGTGCCGACCGCCTTCGCCGCCTCGTCGTCCGGCACCTGCCAGACGCCGAAGCCCAGCTGGGGCATCTCGACGCCGTTGTTGAGGATGATCGGGGGGACCTTGCTGCTCACGAGCTCTTGATCCTTACGGTTGTCGTCAGGTTGTACTCACATCGTCAACGATCACGGGTCGCCATGCATTCCTGACGGTGGAATCCGTCGCGGGAACTCCTGCAACTGACCGGCGGATCAGTTGCGGTGCGGCGAGATTGGCCGGAAACGCATCCGACGTCATCGGTCCGGACCATTGACCGTGGACCGTCATGCCGCGACTCTGTATCGCGCTACGAACGTGTTGATGAACCTGGTGCACGGATGTGAACGCGTCACCCTCACCCTCACCCCGAAGGAGCAGTCTTGAGCAGCAGCCGTAGAACCCTGCTCGGCGCGGCCCTCGGCGGCGCGGTCGGCGCCACCGTCGGTCTGCCCGCCACCCCCGCGAGCGCCGCGTCCTGGCAGCTGAAGTGGTCCCCCTCCGCGAGCTCCGACGGCCTGCGCGCCTTCGAGACGCTGGAGGACGACCGCGCCGACTCGCACCCTGCGGGGCAGCCGCACATCCGCCCGGACGGCGACAACTGGCGCTTCACCATGCACACGGTGGACCGGGACACCAGTACCGACCGCCAGCGCCAGGAGGTCACCGGACTGCGCACGTCCTCCGGCTATCTGAAGTGGCTGCCGGGCCAGACCTGGCGGGTGACGTACTCCATGTACATCCCTAGCTCGCTGAAGGCCACGACCACCTTCACGCACATCATGCAGATGAAGCAGCCCGGCACCGGCTCCTCGCCGATCGTCGTGCAGTCGCTGCGCCGGGTGAACGGCGCCCAGACCATCGAACTCCAACTGCCCATCTCGGGCACCCTCATCGGCCGCACCTCCCTGGGCCCGCTGCACGACACCTGGACCGACGTCGACTTCCAGATCAAGGTCGGCGACGGCTCGTCCGGCTCGGTGCGCTGGATCCTCAAGAGCGCCGGCACCACGCTGATCGACAAGTCGCGCAGCGGCGTCGACACCTTCCTGGCCGACCGGGTGCGCCCCAAGTGGGGCATCTACCGCAGCCTCGGCGACACTTCGGGCTCCCTCCAGGACTGCCACCTGCTGCTCAGGAACCTCCGCGGCTACCAACTCGTCTGAGCCCTGCCCGCTCGACCTCCCCCCACCACTTGGAGGTGGCCCCCATGTACCTCAGCACCGCCAGACGCCGTCCCCACACCGGCGTACTCCTCACCGCCCTGTCCGGCCTGCTGTTGTCCCTTCTCACCGCAGCCCCGCCGTCCCGTGCCGCCGACGCGGCGTACGACCTCCGCAGCGGCGCCGCGGACGGCGGCGTGCCCTCCTCCATAGACACGCTGTCGACCGGCTGGACCATCCCCTGGGGCACGGAGTGGATGCCCGACGGCGCCAGTGCCCTGCTCACCGAGCGCGACACCTTCAAGGTGTTCAGGCTGACCAAGGAGGGCACCAGGACCCAGGTCGGCAGTGTGCCGAATGTCGTCACCACCGGCGGTGAGGGCGGGCTGCTCGGCGTGGCCGTCGACCCCGACTGGGGCACCAACCACCGCGTGTACTTCATGCACACGGCCGCCGAGGGCAACCGCATCGCGCGCATGACCTACGACGGCAGCAGCCTGAGCGGCTACACGATCCTGCTCCAGGGCATCAAGAAGAACCGCTACCACAACGGCGGCCGCCTCGCCTTCGGCCCGGACGGCTACCTCTACGCCTCCACGGGCGACGCCCAGAGCGCCGCACTCGCCCAGGACAGGAACTCCCTCAACGGCAAGATCCTGCGCCTGACGACCGACGGCGCGCCCGCCCCCGGCAACCCCTTCGGCAACCACGTCTACTCCCTGGGCCACCGCAACCCCCAGGGCCTCGCCTTCGACCGGGGCGGCCGGCTGTGGGAGGCGGAGTTCGGCAACAGCGCCTACGACGAGCTCAACCTCGTCAAGCCGGGCGCCAACTACGGCTGGCCCACCTGCGAGGGCACCTGCTCCGTGACCGGCATGACCAACCCGAAGAAGACCTGGCCCGTCTCCGAGGCGTCCCCGAGCGGCATCGCCATCGTCGGCAACGTCGTCTACATGGCCGCCCTGCGCGGCGAACGCCTGTGGCGCATCCCGATCGACGGCGACACCGAGAACGTCGGTGCGGCGAGCGCGTACTACGTCGGGAGCTACGGCAGGCTGCGCACGGTCAGCAAGGTGCCGGGCGCCGACCAGCTGTGGCTGTCGACGACCAACTGCGACAACAACGGCGGTGAGCCGGCCGGCTCGGACAAGGTCCTCCGCGTGACCATCGGCTGACCGGCCCGGCGCTCGCTCAGGCCTGGTAGAGCGCCTCGACCTCGCCCGAGTACGCGTTCTCGATCGCCTTGCGCTTCAGCTTCAGCGACGGCGTGAGCAGCCCGTGCTCCTCGGTGAACGGCTGGGCGAGGATACGGAAGGTACGGATCGACTCGGCCTGGGAGACCAGGGTGTTGGCGGCGACGACCGCGCGCCGCACCTCGGTCTCCAGGTCGGGATCGCGCACCAGCTGGGCCGGCGTCAGCTGGGGCTTGTCGCGCATCATCAGCCAGTGCTCCACGGCCTCCTGGTCGAGCGTGACCAGGGCGGCGATGTACGGGCGGTCGTTGCCGACGACGATGCACTGCGAGACCAGCGGATGGTCCCGGACGCGCTCCTCCAGAACTCCCGGCGAGACGCTCTTGCCGCCGGAGGTGACCAGGATCTCCTTCTTGCGGCCGGTGATGGTGAGGTAGCCGTCCTCGTCGAGGGAGCCCAGGTCACCGGTGGCCAGCCAGCCGTCGTGCAGGGCCTGGTCGGTGGCCTTCGGGTTGTTGAGGTAGCCCTGGAAGATGTTGGCGCCGTGCAGCCAGATCTCGCTGTCGTCCGCGATGTGCACGGTCATGCCGGGGATGGGCTGTCCGACGGTGCCGTAGCGGGTGCGTCCGGGCGGGTTCGCGGTCGCCGCCGCCGTGGACTCGGTGAGGCCGTAGCCCTCGTAGATGTGCACGCCCGCGCCCGCGAAGAACAGCCCGAGGCGCCGGTCCATCGCCGAACCGCCGGACATCGCCTGCCGGATGCGGCCGCCCATCGCCGCCCGCATCTTGGAGTAGACGAGTTTGTCGAACAGCTGGTGCTGCATGCGCAGGCCCGCCGACGGGCCGGGCCCGATGCCCCACGCCCTGGCCTCCACGGCGTCCGCGTACTTGACGGCGACCTCGACGGCCTTCTCGAAGGGGCCGGACCGCCCCTCCTTCTCGGCCTTGCGGCGGGCGGCGTTGAAGACCTTCTCGAAGATGTACGGCACGGCGAGGAAGAAGGTCGGCTTGAACGCGGCGAGGTCCGGCAGCAGGGCGGCCGCGTTCATCTGCGGCTGGTGGCCGAAACGGACCCGGCCGCGGATCGCCGCGACCTGCACCATCCGCCCGAAGACGTGCGCGAGCGGCAGGAACAGCAGGGTCGCCGCCTCGTCGCCCTTCTTGGAGTGGAAGACCGGCTCCCAGCGTTCGATGACGGTGTCCGCCTCGTACATGAAGTTGCCGTGCGAGATGACGCAGCCCTTGGGACGCCCCGTGGTGCCGGAGGTGTAGATGACGGTGGCGGTCGAGTCCGGCGTGACGGCCTGCCGATGGCGGTGGACAACGTCGTCATCGAGGTGGGCGCCGGCGTCGTACAGCTCCTGCACCGCGCCCGAGTCCAGCTGCCACAGCTGGTGCAGCTGAGGCAGCCGGTCGATGACGGTCGCGATCGTCATGGCGTGGTCCTCGTGCTCGACGATCGCGGCCGAGCACTCGGCGTCGTACAGCATCCAGAAGCACTGCTCGGCCGAGGAGGTGGGATAGATCGGCACCACCTGCGCGCCGATCGTCCACAGCGCGAAGTCGAAGAGCGTCCACTCGTAGCGTGTGCGGGCCATGATCGCGACCCGGTCGCCGAACCGGATGCCCCGGGCCAGCAGGCCCTTGGCCAGGGCCAGGACCTCGTCGCGGAACTCGGCGGCGGTGACGTCCCGCCAGTGGCCGTCCTCGTCCTTGCGGCCCAGGACGACATACAGCGGGTCCTCCTGGGCATGCTGGAAGACGACGTCGGCCAGGCCGCCCACCGGCGGTGCCAACGCCAACGGAGGGTTGGTGAACTCGCGCAAACCCCGCTCCCCGCTCCGAATGCCTCGGCTGAAAAGCTCCGCTCAGCGCCGTGAAAGCTACCCCACCCGCCGTGAGGGCGGGAGGGGGTAGGAAGCCGAGCGAGGCTCAGGTACGCACAGGTCAGCGCAGGAAAATGCGCTCACATGGGGAAGGGTCGGACAGAAAACTGACGGTTGAGTAAGTTTCGGACCCGTAATCTCCACCGAATCTGTACGACCCGATTACCGGGTAGGGGTCCTTTCGATCATGTCATCCCCGGCGTGCCGTCGTCTCCTCTGTAAGCGCACGAGTGGCCGAACCCGTCACTGAGGTCTTGGTCACGGCCGGCCTCCTGACCAGGACGAGCACCAGCACCCCGGCCACGGCCGCCGTCGCCCACGCCGCCACCGCGACCGAGTTCAGCCCGTCGGCGAAGGCCGCGCGCAGCGTCTCCTCGCCGAAGGTGCCCCGCAGCGCACCGGCGCCGCCGCCCGCGAGGGCATGGGCCGCCTCCTCGGGCAGCGTGTCCCGCATGCGGGACGTGAGCACGGTGCCGTAGAGCGCGATGCCGAGCGCGTACCCGAGCTGCCGGAAGGTGTTCACCGCACCGCCCGCCATGCCCGCCCGCTCCGGCGGTACGGCGGCCAGCGCGGCCCCCGCGATGCCGGGCGACACCAGCCCCGTACCGACGCCCACCAGCACCAGCCCCGGTATCAGGGCGCTCGCCGTCGACCCGGCGTCCAGGGCCGCCATGCAGTACTGGCCCGCGCCGATCAGCAGCAGCCCGCCCCCGATGGTGAGCCGCGCCGGCACCCCGTGCAGCAGCCGCCCGCCGACCGCCGCGACCACGAACGACGCCAGCGACAGCCACAGGAACACCGCACCGCCGCGCACCGGGCTCATCCCGAGGAGCGTCTGCAACCAGATCGAGGTGTACGCCATGGCACCGAACGCCGCCGCGTTGAAGGCGAGCCCACCCGCCATCACCCCCGAGAACGCGGGCCGCAGGAACAGCCGCGGATCCAGCAGCGGATCGGCGACCCGCCGCTCGACGACGACGAAGCAGACCAGCGCCGAGGCCGCCCCGCCGAACCACGCGAGGGTCCCGGTCTCGCCCCACCCATGGCTGCCGGCCCGCACGGCTCCGTAGGTCAAGGCCCCCGCGAACGCCGCGAACGTCACCGTGCCCGCCCAGTCGATACGACGGCCCCGAGCGCCCCGCGACTCCGGCACCACCCGCAGCGTCAGCCACACCGCGACGACGCTCACCGGCAGATTGACGTAGAAGATCCACCGCCAGCCCGGCCCGTCGGTGAGCAGCCCGCCGGCGATCGGACCGACCGCGGCCGCCGCCCCGCTGACCGCACCCCACACGCCGAGCGCGATCGAGCGCCGCTTGCCCTGGTAGACGGAGGCCAGCAGCGGCAGCGTCGTGGCGAACATGGCCGCCGCGCCGATCCCCTGGAGCCCCCGGGCGGCGACCAGCATCCCCGGCCCGGTCGCGACGCCGCACAGCAGCGACGCCAGCGCGAACACCACCACGCCCACGACATGGACACGCCGCCGCCCCAGCACGTCGGCCGCGGCCCCCACCCCGAGCAGCAGCGCGGCCAGCGCCAGCGCGTACCCGTCCATCACCCACTGCAGATCACTCAGCGACGCGTCCAGCGCCCGAGCCATGTCCGGCAGCGCGACGATCGCGATCGTCACGTCCAGCAACAACATGAACGTGCTCAGGCACACGGCCGTGAGCGGCCCCCATGTGCGCATGTCTTCGTCCCCTCCTGTGCGAGTTGTGTATGCGTCCGTACGATGGGCCGCGAGCGGCCGAATACGGTTGCATGAGGCGTCCAAACGCCGGAACCCGACAGGAGATGCCGTCGTGAGGATGGAATCCGACGTCTTCGACGAGCTCGATCTGCAACTGCTCGACGCGCTGGAGGTCAACTCCCGGGCGTCGTTCGCCCGGCTCGCGGAGGTGCTCGGTGTCTCCGACCAGACCGTGGCTCGCCGCTACCGCCGCCTGTGCGCCGAGGGCGGCCTCAGGGTGGTCGCCGTGCGCGACGCCGTGCGCCTCGGGCAGGACCAGTGGACGCTGCGGCTGCGCTGCGTCCCGGACAGCGCCCAGGCCATCGCGGACGCGCTCGCCAAGCGGCCCGACACCAGCTGGATCGGCATCGCCTCCGGCGGCACCGAGGTCATCTTCGGCACCCGTCCGCGCAGCCCGGGCGACCGCGACGACCTCCTGCTCGGCAAACTGCCGCGCACG
Source organism: Streptomyces sp. NBC_01092 (assembly GCF_045039535.1). Lineage (NCBI taxonomy): Bacteria > Bacillati > Actinomycetota > Actinomycetes > Kitasatosporales > Streptomycetaceae > Streptomyces > Streptomyces sp. NBC_01092. The sequence continues at coordinate 9,105,099 of NZ_CP108659.1, forward strand.
CCGCGCGTCCTGGAGATCAGGGCCTACCAGATCCTGCACCGCTTCTACGGCGGGCCGTCGGGCTGGCTCAGCAAGTTCCGGGTGCTCACCGACGAGCAGAAGGCCGCGCTGCGGCCCGCCCCCGGCGCCGCGGGACCGGCCCGCATCGACCCGGAGGACGAGCCTCTCGTGGCCGTCCTGGAACGCGACGGACGCGCCGGCTACCCGGAGCTCCAGCGCGCCACCGGCCGCTCGGAGTCCGCGGTCAAGCGCCGTCTCGCCGCGCTGCTGGCGTCCGGGGCGGTGTACGTCGACGTGGAGTACCACTCGGAGACCATCGGCTTTCCGATCGCCGCCGTCCTGTGGATCACCACCACACCGGCCGCTCTGAGCGCGGTCGGCAAGGCCCTCGCCGCCCACGACGAGATCGCCCACGCCGCGGCGATCGCGGGCCCGTGCAGCATCGTGGCGACGGCGGTGGTGCGGAACACGGCGGACCTGTACGCGTACCTGAGCGGCCCGCTCGGGCAGCTGGACGGGGTGCAGCACGTGGAGTCGTCGGTGTTCCTACGGCGCGTGAAGCAGCTGACGTATCAGATCCCGCCGCGCTGAAGCGCCCGGAGCACTCACCGCCGGTGCAGCCGATCCCCACCCGCCAGGATCGCCGCCGCCAACGCATCCGCGGCCCCTTGAGCCGCCGTCCGTCGCCGCCCGTGCACCAGCACGAAGTCCACCCGCCCCAGTCCCGGCAGCCCGGACCGTTCCGGCACCCGCACCAGCCCCGGCGGAATCAGCCCCCGAGAGTGCGCCATCACCCCGAGCCCGGCCCGCGCCGCCGCGATCAGCCCGTTCAGGCTGCCGCTCGTGCACACGATCCGCCACTCCCGGCCCTGCCGCTCCAGCGCCTCCAACGCCAGCGCCCGAGTGATCCCCGGCGGCGGATAGACGATCAGCGGCACCGGGCGGTCCGGCTCCAGGCGGAGCCGTTCCGCGCCGATCCACACCAGCCGGTCGTGCCAGACCAGTTCGCCGTGCGGATCCTCGGGGCGTCGTTTCGCGAGCACCAGGTCCAGTTTCCCGGCGGCGAGCTGCTCGTGCAGAGTGCCCGAGAGCTCGACCGTCAGCTCCAGGTCGACCTCGGGGTGTTCGTACCGGAAGCCCTCCAGGATCTCCGGCAGCCGGGTCAGCACGAAGTCCTCGGACGCGCCGAAGCGCAGCCGGCCCCGCAGCCGGGTACCGGTGAAGAACGCCGTGGCCTGCTCGTGCACCTCCAGGATCCGGCGGGCGAAACCGAGCATCGCCTCGCCGTCCTCGGTCAGTTCCACCGAGTGGGTGTCCCGGGTGAACAGCGGCCGCCCGGTGGCGTCCTCCAGGCGCCGCACATGCTGGCTGACCGTCGACTGGCGCAGGCCCAGCCGGCGGGCGGCCTGCGTGAAGCTCAGCGTCTGGGCCACCGCGAGGAACGTACGAAGGTGGGAGGGGTCGTACACGCCGCCAGGCTACCCCTTTGTCATCGCGGAACGTGATGACAGTCAGAGTGGTATGCGGGATTCCCGATCGCTGACCGCCGGAGGACGATGGAGAGGGCACGTCCGTGCCCGGAACCGGAAGTTCAGCGACGCTGACAGCGACGTAGTGGAGCACAGTGAAACGCCTGCAATGGCCGCGTTGGATGCCGATCGACCCGTACATCCTGCTGTTGCTCGGGACGGTGGGCCTCGCGGCTCTGATCCCGGCGCGCGGGACGGGAGCCGACGTGGCGTCCGGTGCCTCCACGGCCGCGATCGCCTTCCTCTTCTTCCTCTACGGCGCCCGGCTGTCCACCCGTGAGGCGATGGACGGCCTGAAGCACTGGCGGCTCCATGCCACCGTCCTGGCCTGCACCTTCCTGATCTTCCCCCTGCTCGGTCTGGCCGCCCGCGGCTTCGTCCCGGTGCTGTTGACCCAGCCGCTCTACCAGGGCCTGCTCTTCCTCACCCTTGTCCCGTCGACCATCCAGTCGTCCATCGCCTTCACCTCGATGGCCCGCGGCAACGTGCCCGCCGCGATCTGCGCGGGTTCGTTCTCCTCCCTGGCCGGCATCGTCGTCACCCCGCTCCTCGCGGCGGCCGTGCTCGGCAGCAGCGCGGGCTTCTCGGCCGACTCGGTGGTCGAGATCGTGCTGCAACTGCTGGTGCCGTTCGTCGCCGGGCAGGTGCTGCGCCGCTGGATCGGAGACTTCGTCGCCCGGCACAAGAAGGCCCTCGGGCTCGTCGACCGCGGCTCGATCCTGCTGGTCGTCTACACCGCGTTCAGCGAGGGCATGGTCCAGGGCATCTGGCACCAGGTGAGCCCGCTGCGGCTCGGCGGCCTGCTCGCCGTCGAGGCGGTGCTGCTGGCCGTGATGCTCGCCCTGACCTGGTACGGCGCCAAGGCCCTGCGCTTCAACCGCGAGGACCGCATCGCGATCCAGTTCGCCGGCTCGAAGAAGTCGCTGGCCGCCGGACTGCCCATGGCGAGCGTCCTGTTCGGCGCGCACGCCTCGCTGGCCGTGCTGCCGCTGATGCTCTTCCACCAGATGCAGCTGATGGTCTGCGCGGTCATCGCCAAGCGCCGCGCCCACGACGCCCAGGAGACGATCACCGTGTCGGCATCGCCCGCAGAGTCACGAACCGCGGTCGGTACAGGGACACGTTCCGGTTGAGCTGGGCCGCCGCGCTGCCGGTGTCGAGCCAGTTGACGTCGTAGCTCAGCACCAGAGCGCCGTCGCCGCTCAGTTCGGGGTGCACCTGCGGGTTGTAGGCGGCGACCTGGCCGCCCGGCGGCAGCGACGGGCTGAAGTCCTTCGTCGGCCCGCGCCACGGGCCGACGGGCGAGCAGGCCCAGTACGAGGTCACACTCGTCAGCCCGTCGGTGCCGGCGGCCATGGTGAACAGCAGGTACGTCCCCCGCACCCGCGCCACCGAGAACGCGCTGCCGACCCCCGTGCCCTGCCCGTCCCCCAGCACCGGTCGCCACCGCTTCCCCGGCTTCGCCCACGCGGAGCCGTTCCAGTACTGCCAGGCCCCCGGCTCGGCGAGCCGCCCTTCCGGCACGCGCGCGACGTAGGCGTGCGAGACCGGACGGGAGGCCGCCTGACCGTCGTCGCCGCCGAAGACGTAACTCCAGCCGTCCTCCTCGACCAGGGTCGTCCCGAACAGGACCCGCCGTGCGGGATCGGGCACCAGTTGCTGGTCGAGGACCCTCACGACCGACTCGACCCGCAGCTCCGGCAGCGAGAGCGTGGCCACCTCGGTGGCGGTCGGCACGCCGTAGATCCACGGTGACTGCCCGGCCGTGCGCACCCACAGCAGCACCCGCAGCACCCGCTCCGAGGAGCCGGGGGAGCGGGGCTCGACGCGGGCTGCGACCGGCCAGCGCCACTGGTTCGGGGCGGGATCGGGGAACAGCGGAGCCGGGAGCGTGCTCTGCAGACGCCCGTCGCGCATGACGACCGCCGAGTTGCGCACCAGGGGAGCGGACGCCTCCCGCCAGGTGTAGGACTCGCCGAACGGGTTGGGCGGCGCGTGCACCTGCCCGAGGTAGGTGTCCGAGAACAGCCACAGCATCCGGCCGTCCGGCAGCCGCACCGAGTGCGTGCCGTCGCCGCCGGTCCAGTCGTCGGTGCGGGTCGGGTCGTCGCCGTAGCGGGCGAACTCGGCGGTCAGGCCCTCGTCCGCCGACCAGGACGCGACCGAGTGCGGTGCGCACGCGCCACCGCCCTCCCGTTCGCCGTCGTCCGGGAGGGCGGTGAGCAGCACGGCCGCGAGAACCAGGGCCAGCAGGAATCCGAGGCCGGTTCCCGTGCGCTGCCGTGCTCGTGTGTCGTCGGGCACGGCAGGGACGTTAGTGGCCTCAGCCCACGTGGTCCATGGGCAACCACAGGACGGTGTCGAGAGTGTTCACCTTCTTGCGGGATGCGGCCTGCGCCGCGGCGGCGGTGAGCTCCTCCTCACCCAGCGCCCGGTTCCACACGTGGACGTCGTCGAGCGTGCCGGTGAGGAAGGCCCGGCTGTCCATGCGCTGGCCGATGTGCACGCCGAACGGCGAGTTCCGGCTGACCGAACCGGGCACGTCCGTGGTGCTGACCGACCTGCCGTCCAGGAACAGCGTCAGCCGTCCGCCGCCGCGCCGCAGGGCGAGATGGTGCCACTGGCCGTCGTTGGCGGCACCGCCGGCCCACACGGACGAGGTGTGCACGGTCCCGAACCCCTCACGCGTGGTGATCAGGGCGCGCACCCGGTCGTTGTCGGGCTCGCCGCGCAGCCAGACCTGCGGCTGGGTGCTGCCGATCCCGCCCATCCACAGGAACGGCTGCTCGCCGCTCGTCGCGGAGTAGCGGAAGAACAGCGACACGGTGAACTCGCCGGAGCCCAGCGGCAGTTGGGAGCGGTACGGCAGCCTTATGGCATCGTCGCGGCCGTCGAACTCCACCCCCTTGCCGAGCACGCCGTCCGTCACCTCGGGGCCGCCCAGGACGGTCGCGCGGGGTGCGCCGATGGCGAGGTCGGCCGTGGTCGGGTCGGGTCCGCGGCGCGGGCCGAGCCAGTCCTCGTTGAAGCGGGCGAAGCGGATCTCGTCCCGCGCGTCGACGGCACCGCCCTCGTACATCAGGCCCACCGTGGACGCGTCGATGTCCACCATGTCGGAGTACCCCGACCAGTCCGTGGTGACGACCTTGCCGCGGTCCGCGCTGTCCCAGGTGTCGCCGCCGTCGTAGGAGCTGCGGATCATCATGGTCCGCCGGCGGTCCGGGTCGCCGGGGGCGGACAGCAGTATCCGGTTGCCCAACTGGACTGTGGCGCCCTGGACTTGGGGCGTGTAGAGGTCCGGAAGGTCGTCGAACGGCCCGGTGAAGGTCTCGCCGCCGTCGCTGCTGAACGTCTGTGAGCGGTGCCCGAGGTCGGTGCCGTCCTGTTCCCGGCCGCTGATGATGATCTTGCCGTCGGTGCGCTCGGTGAGGGTCACCTCGGACGGCTTCTGGCGGAAGGTGCGGTCGGTGGCGGAGATGGGCCAGGAGTCGGTGGCGCCGACCCGCCACTTTTCGCCGCCGTCGTCGCTGATGATGAGCGCGGCGTGGTTGTCGGTGACCCGACTGCCGTCCCAGGTCTCGGTGTTGACGCCGAAGACCAGACGTCCGGCGTGCTTGCCCTTGGTGAGCTGGATGCCGTGCACGGGGCCGGTGGCGTACCAGGAGTTCCAGTCCGCAGGCAGTATTTGGCTGCTCAGATCGCGCGGCTGGGACCAGGTCCGGCCGTCGTCGTCGCTGTACTGGAGATGGGGAGTACGGTCACACGGCACGGAGCAACTGCCGCTGTCGGTGCGCCCCGTGTTGTACGTCTCGGCCAGCAGGATGCGCCCGGTCTCGCGGTCCACGATCGGCGCCGGGTTTCCGTGGGTGTTGCCGTTGCCCTCGTTGACGACCTGGAGCGGTCCCCAGGTGCGCCCGCCGTCGGTCGACCGCTTGAGCACGAGGTCGATGTCGGCGGCGTCGCCGCAGTTGAGCACCCGTCCCTCGGCGAACGCCAGCAGCGTGCCGTCCTTGCTCTTCACGATCGCGGGGATGCGGAAGCAGGCGTACCCGGGATCCTGGGACGCCTTGAACAGAACCTGCTGCTCGAACGACGGGACCGTCTTCGCCGGTTGGGACTCTGCGGGACCTAACGTCGCGGCCGTCGCCGAGAGGGCGACGGCCGCGACGAGGGCAGCTCTAAGACGTGCGCGAACTCTTGACGGCATGGTGCGGCCCGCCCTTCATCGTCTGGTCATGCGTCCAGGCATCTGAACATTCGGACATCCCACGTCCAAAGTGCGCATCACAGACGTTAGTTGGGCTATCGCATACATCACAAGAACCGTGCACGTGTCATGTCACGGATGGAGTACTGCTTTCCCTCGGTTGACCCGCGACTCGATCGCCGCATGCGCCTGAGAGGCATCTTCCAGCGCGAACTCCCCATGCACCACAGGCTTGACGGCCCCCACTTCAAACAGCCTCCACAGCTCTCGCCGCCATCGCTCGTACAACTCGGGCTCACCGCGAGCGATCCGAGCCATCTGGAACCCGATGACGGCCTTGGCGCCGACAAGAAGGTCATATGCCCGAATCGTCCCACCGCCCGAACTGTATGCCACGAGACGCCCACCCGGCGTGAGCGCCGCGAGGGCGGGTCGGAAAATGTCGCCGCCGACGGAGCGCACGAAGTCCGCCTTGGCCGGATCGGGCACCGCGCCCACGACCCGCCCCGCGCCGCGTGCCCGTGCGAGCTGCACGGCGAGATGCCCGACCCCGCTCGCCGCAGCCGTGACCAGCGCGGCCTCTCCCCGCTCGGGCCGGGCGGCCTCCAGCGCGCCGAGCGCGACGAGACCGCTGCGCACCAGGGCGACGGCGTCGACGGCCGTGGCCGTGTCGGGAATCGGCGAGGCCATGGCCTCGCCCAGCAGCGCGTAGTCGGCGTATCCGTGCCCGAAGCGCAGCCCGGTCACCGGTTTGCCGACGCGGAAACGGCCGACTCCGGCGCCCACGGCCACGACCTCGCCCGCGATCTCGCCGCCCAGCGGAACGGGCTCGGCGGCCTCGGTGACCTTGCGGACGACGGGAAGCGTGACGCCGATCGCCTCACAGCGGACGAGCAGCTCGCCGGGGCCCGGCTCCGGGACGGGCGCATGCCCGACGCTCCGCTCCCCGCGATCCGCTCCCTCCCCAGCCGGCTGCTCGGCCGTGCGGCGGCCCGGGGTCGTGCGCTGGTGACCGAGGCACTCGAGGCGCAGGGCATGAAGATGTGGCACCACGTGGTGCTCTCCGCCGTCCGCGACCTGGCTCCCGTCGCCCAGGCGGATCTCGGCCGCGGCGTCCAGCTCGACCCCAAGGACCTGGTGGGGATCCTCAACGGCCTTCAGTCCGCCGGCCTGGTCGTCCGCGAGCCGGACCCCAGGGACCGCCGTAAGAACGCGGTCTCCCTCACGGACGAGGGCGCACGCTGCTGGGGCGCTGCGAGAAGGCGGCCCGCGAGGCCAACGACGCGCTCCTCGCCCCGCTCTCGGCGGCCGAACGCGACCAGTTCATGGACCTGTTGATCCGGATCTCCGGTACGCGCGGCTGAGCCTCAGACCAGCGTTCCGCCGCCGTCCACCACCACGACCGAACCGGTGCTGTAGCCGCCGCGCATCAGGTACAGATAGGCCTCGGCGACATCCTCGGGCGCGCCGACGCGGCCGACGGGCAGCGACGCGGCGGACGAGGTGTACAGGCCCTCGCGCTCCGCCTCCGGCAGTTCCCGCCACAGCTCGGTGCGGACCACGCCAGGGGAGACCACGTTGACGCGGACCGGGGCGAGCTCCAGGGCGAGGGCACGGGTCAGCGACTCCATCGCCCCGCACAGGCTCGCCGCGACGCTCGTGCCCGGCATCGGACGCCGGGCGGCCGTGCCGGTCGTGAGCACCACCGAGCCGCCCGGCCGGATCGACCCGGCGCCGTGCTTGACGGCCGTGTACGCGCCCCACAGCCTCGTGTCCAGGAAGCGCCGGGCCCGGCCCAGGTCCGACTCGGCCAGGCTCTCCATCAGCAGCGACTCACCCGCCGTGAAGACCAGGTGGTCGAAGGCGCCGACCTTTCCGAAGAACGCCCGCACCGCTTCCTCGTCGGTCGCGTCCAGGACGTGTCCCTCCGCGCCCTCGGGCAGTCGCTTCAGCGCGGCGTCCACGCTCTCCTGCCGACGCGAGGCGACAACGACCTCCGCGCCCTCGCCCGCGGCGGCCTGCGCGACCGCCAGTCCGATACCCGCCGTACCGCCGATGACGACGATCCGCTGTCCTCGCAGGCTCATGGGGTGTCCCTTCCGTACTGCTCGACTCGTGACTGCCTTGTGCCGTCCAGCCTGCGGTCGCCCCCGTCCCGGCGTCCAAGACCTCTTTCGGCGGTGGCGATACCCTGAAGGCATCACCGACAAAAGGGGCTGCCATGGACCTCGACCTGCGGAAAGTGCGCTACTTCGTGGCGGTGGCCGAACTGCTGCACTTCGGGCGGGCGGCCGAGCAGCTGCACATCGCCCAGCCGGTGCTGAGCCGTCAGATCCGGGCGCTGGAGAAGGACTTGGGCGCCGAGCTGTTCGTCCGGGACAGCCATGGCGTGACGTTGACTGCGGCAGGCACTCAACTGCTCGACGACGCACGTCAGTTGCTGACCTCGGCCGACGCGACCCGGCGCAGGGTGCGGGGCGCCGCGCAAGGTCCGCGCCGGTTCGTCGTGGGGTTTCGCGCAGGCGTCGTCGTCACACCCGCCGTGCGCGCCTTCGGCGCCGCCCACCCCGACGTCGACGTCATGGCCCGCCGGGTGATGGGGGCACCTCCCGCTCGAGCGTAGCCGAGAGTGGGGGAGGGACGACCAGGAGCGCCTGATCCTGGATGGGACCGTCGACGTCGCGTACCTACGGCACCCGATCCGCGAGCAGGGCCTTCAGCTGCTGCCCCTGTACACCGAGGCCAGGGTGGCGATGCTGCCCGCCGAGCACCGGCTGGCCGGCAAGCAGGAACTCCTGCGCGCCGACCTGGACGGCGAGACCTGGCTGCGCTACATCGATCCCCGGCCGGACGACGTGCCGATCCGCACCATCGAGGAGAAGTTCGAGCGCGTGGCCGCCGGCACCGGCATCACCCTCGTACCGGTCTCGGTCGCCGAGCAGTACTCGCGCCCGGACATCACCTACGTGCCCGTCATCGACGCCGCTCCCGACGAGGTGCTGCTCGCCTGGGACGCCGGCCGCAGGTCCCCGCTGATCGCGCAGTTCGTGGCAGCCGCGCAGGGCCGAGACTGAGGCGGGACCCCTCGGCGCAGGGGGCGCTCCCCGCCGTCGGGGTCCCGCCGCCGTGCCGCGGGGAGCCCGGTCACCCCTGGGCGGCCGCGGTCCGCAGGGCGATGCGGTCCTCGCCCGCGTACACGTTCATGGAGCTGCCCCGCAGGAAGCCCACCAGGGTCAGGCCCGTCTCCGCGGCCAGGTCCACGGCCAGCGACGACGGCGCCGAGACCGCCGCCAGGACCGGGATCCCCGCCATGACCGCCTTCTGCGCCAGCTCGAAGGAGGCCCGGCCCGAGACCAGCAGGATCGTCCGGGACAGCGGCAGGCCGTCGTTCTGCAGGGCGCGGCCGACCAGTTTGTCGACCGCGTTGTGCCGGCCCACGTCCTCCCGGATGTCCAGCAGCTCGCCGTCCTCGGTGAACAGGGCCGCCGCGTGCAGGCCCCCGGTCCGGTCGAAGACCCGTTGGGCCGCGCGCAGCCGGTCGGGGAGGCTCGCGAGCAGTTCGGGTTCGACCCGGACCGGGGGAGTGTCGGCTATCGGCCAGCGGGCCGTCGTACGGACGGCGTCCAGCGACGCCTTGCCGCACAGCCCGCAGGACGACGTCGTGTACACGTTCCGTTCGAGGGTGATGTCGGGGATGGTCACCCCTGGCGAGGTCCGCACGTCCACCACGTTGTACGTGTTCGAGCCGTCCGCCGTGGCACCCGCGCAGTAGACGATGTTCTGCAGGTCGGACCCCTCGGCCAGCACGCCCTCGCTCACCAGGAAACCGGCCGCCAGCGCGAAGTCGTCGCCGGGGGTGCGCATGGTGATCGCGAGCGGCTTGCCGTTGAGGCGGATCTCCAGCGGTTCCTCGGCCACGAGCGTGTCCGGGCGGCTGGAGACCGCCCCGTCCCGGATCCGGATGACCTTGCGTCGTTCCGTGACTCGTCCCATGTGTGCCTCAGTCCCGGTTCTGTACGTGCTGGTAGCCGAAACGGCCCTTGATGCAGAGGTTGCCGTGGGTCACCGGGTTGTCGTGCGGCGAGGTGACCTTCACGATCTCATTGTCCTGCACGTGCAGGGTGAGGTTGCAGCCCACTCCGCAGTACGCGCACACGGTCGTCGTCTCGGACTGCTTCGTCTCGTCCCACGTACCCGCCGCCCGCATGTCGAACTCCGACTTGAACGACAGGGCGCCCGTGGGGCAGACCTCGATGCAGTTGCCGCAGTACACGCATGCCGAGTCGGTCAGCGGGGCGTCGTGTTCCACGGCGATCCGGGCGTCGAACCCCCGCCCGGCGACCGAGATCGCGAAGCTGTTCTGCCACTGGTCCCCGCACGCGTCCACGCACTTGTAGCAGAGGATGCACTTGTCGTAGTCGCGCACATACAGGTCGTTGTCGACCTTCGGCTCCTCGTTCAGCCGGGCCGCGTCCGGGCCGAAGCGGTCCGGCTTGGCCTCGTACTCCTTGATCCACTCGGCGACCCGCGGAGTCGTCGACAAATCGACCGAGGAGGCGAGCAGCTCAAGGACGATCTTGCGGCTGTGCCGGGCGCGCTCGGTGTCGGTGCGGACCTCCATGCCCGGCTCGGCCTTGCGCGAGCAGGCCGGGACCAGGGTCCTGGCCCCCTCGACCTCCACCACACACACGCGGCAGGCGTTCTTCGGCCGCAGCGTGTCCCCCTCGCACAGCGTCGGGATGTCCTTCCCGGCCGCCCGGCAGGCGTCGAGGATCGTCGACCCCTCGGGTGTGCGCACCGGCTCCCCGTCGATCGTGAACTCCAGCAGACGGCGCGGAATCCCCAGCGGTGTCACGGTCATTCGTACGCCCCCAGTCGGTCGATGGCGGATTCCACGGCGTTCCACGCGGTCTGCCCCAGACCGCAGATCGAGGCGTCCCGCATGGCGCGGCCGACCTCTCTGAGCAGGGCGATGTCATCGGCGGCCGCCGCACCCGTCCGCTCGACGATCCGGTGCAGCGCTTCCTCCTGACGTACGGTCCCGACCCGGCACGGCACGCACTGCCCGCACGACTCGTCGCGGAAGAACTCGGCGATCCGCAGCAGCAGCCGCGGCAGCGGGACGGTGTCGTCGAAGGCCATGACGACACCCGAGCCGAGCGTCGTGCCCGCCTCCCGCGTGCCTTCGAACGTGAGCGGGATGCCGAGCTCGTCCGGCCGTACGAAGCCGCCGGCCGCGCCGCCCAGCAGCACCGCCCGCAACCCGTCCCGGACCCCGGCCAGCTCCAGCAGCTCGCCGAGCGTCGCGCCGAACGGCAGCTCGTAGATGCCGGGCCGCTCGACACTCCCGGACACGCAGAACAGCTTCGGCCCGGTCGACCTCGCCGTGCCGATCGCCGCGTACGCCGGTGCGCCCATGGTCAGGATCGGCAGGACGTTGACCAGCGTCTCGACGTTGTTCTCCACCGTCGGCTTGCCGAACAGGCCCTTCTCCACGGGGAACGGCGGCTTCGAGCGCGGTTCGCCCCGGTAGCCCTCGATGGAGTTGAAGAGCGCTGTTTCCTCGCCGCAGATGTACGCCCCCGCGCCCCGCCGGATCTCGATGTCGAAGGCGTAGCCCTGGCCGAGGACGTCGTCGCCGAGGAATCCACGCGCGCGTGCCTGCGCGATGGCGTGCTCCAGGCGCTGCAGGGCGCGCGGATATTCGCCGCGCAGATACAGGTAGCCCTTGTGGGCGCCGGTCGCGTACGCCGCGATCGTCATCGCCTCGACCAGCGCGTACGGGTCGCCCTCCATGAGGACGCGGTCCTTGAAGGTGCCCGGCTCGGATTCGTCGGCGTTGCAGACGAGGTAGTGGGGGTGGTCGGGCTGCGACGCCGTGGCCTGCCATTTGCGGCCGGTGGGGAAGGCGGCGCCGCCACGCCCGACCAGGCCGGAGTCGCCGACCTCGCGGATGACTCCGGCGGGACCGAGCTCGAAGGCCCGGCGCAGTGCGGCGTAGCCGCCGTGGGCGCGGTAGTCGTCCAGCGAGGTCGGGTCGACGACCCCGATGCGCCGCAGCAGGACCAGATCGTCGCTCCCCGCCTGCGGCACTGCCATCGCCGCCGCCGGCTCCTCGGGCGCCGAGTCCGGCGCGCTCGCGGCGAGGACGGCGTCGTGCACGGTCGCCGGCGCCGAGACCGCCGTACGCACCGGATCCCCGGCCTTGATCGCGAGCGCCGCCGGAGCCCGTTCGCACAGGCCGAGGCACGGGCTGCGCTCGACGTGGACGCCGGGGCCGAGGCTCGCCTCGACGCCCGCGCACAGGTCGGCCGCGCCCGCCGCCGCGCAGGCCAGGTCCGTGCAGACGTGGAGCACGGTCGCGGGGCGGGGCTTGACCGAGAACATGGCGTAGAAGGTGGCGACCCCGTACGCCTCCGACGGCGGCACCGTCAGCCGCCGGCACAGGTAGTCGAGGGCGCCCTCGCTGATCCAGCCGATCCGGTCGTTGATCGCGTGCAGCCCCGGCAACAGCAGGTCGCGGCGGTCCCGGGCCGCGCGCCCGCCCCGTGCCCACCGCAGGTCGGCGTCGGAGCGGGCGGCGCCCTCCCAGGAGGACTCCGGCGGGCCCAACAGGGCGTCGACGGCGACCCGTTCGTCGTCCGACGGTTTGCTGTCACCGAAGTGCAGGTCCACTTGACGTCACCTCACGATGGTCGCGACGGGGAGCTTCTCGATCCGGATCGCCGACGCCTTGAACTCCGCCGTCCCCGCGATCGGGCAGTTCGCCTCGATCGTCAGCTGGTTGGTGTCCACCTCGTCGGGAAAGTGCATGGTCATGAAGGCGAGCCCGGGCCGCAGCGCGGGGTCGACCCACACCGGCGCGACGACCGAACCGCGCCGCGAGGACACCTGGACCTCCTCGCCGACGACGACCCCGTACCGCTCGGCGTCCTCCGGGCTGATCTCGACGTACTCGCCGCGCCGCAGCGGGGAGGCGAAACTCCCGCTCTGCACCCCGGTGTTGTACGAGTCGAGCCGTCGCCCGGTGGTGAGCCGGACCGGGTACTCCTCGTCGGTGAGGTCGACCGGCGGATCGTGCTGGACGATTCCGAACGGCGCCGCCATGCCGCGCCTGGCCGGGTCGGTCTCCCACAACCGGCCGTGCAGATAGGTCGGTTCGACCTGCTCGGTGCTCGGGCAGGGCCACTGGATGCCCTGCTCCTCCTCCAGGCGTGCGTACGTCATCCCGTAGTGGTCCGGCGACACCGACCGGAGCTCGTTCCAGACCGCCTCGGCGTCGGCGTACTTCCACTCGTGGCCGAGCCGGGCCGCGAGCTCGCAGATGATGTCGATGTCCTCGCGCGCCTCGCCGGGCGGGGTGACCGCACGCCGCACACGCTGAACTCGCCGCTCGCTGTTGGTCGTTGTGCCGTCGGTCTCGGCCCAGCCGGCGGTGGCCGGGAGGATGACGTCCGCCAACTCCGCCGTCTTCGTCAGGAAGATGTCCTGGACGACGAGGAAGTCCAGCTCCCGCATGCGCCGTACGGCCTGCTCGCTGTCCGCCTCCGACTGCGCCGGGTTCTCGCCGATGCAGTAGACGGCCTTGAGCGTGCCCTCCTCCATGGCCTCGAACATCTCGGTGAGGTTGAGGCCGTAGTGGGGCTGGATCACGGTGTCCCAGGCCGACTCGAACTTCAGCCGGCTGTCGGGGTCGAGGATGTCCTGGAAGCCGGGCAGCCGGTTGGGGATCGCCCCCATGTCGCCGCCGCCCTGCACGTTGTTCTGGCCGCGCAGGGGCTGGAGCCCGCTGCCGTAGCGGCCGACGTGCCCGGTCAGCAGGGACAGGTTGATCAGCGCGCGGACGTTGTCGGTGCCGTTGTGGTGCTCGGTGATACCGAGGGTCCAGCACAGCTGGGCGCGCTCGGCGCGGGCGTAGGCGTGGGCCAACTCCTTGATGGCGGCGGCCGGTACGCCCGTCACCTTCTCGGCCAGCGACAGCGTCCACGGCTCGACGAGTGCCTTGTACTCCTCGAAGCCGCTGGTCGCCCGCGCGATGAACGCCTCGTTCGCGAGGCCCGCGTGGATGATCTCGCGGCCGATCGCGTGCGCCATCGGGATGTCGGTGCCGACGTTGAGCCCCATCCAGCTCTCCGCCCACTCGGCCGTGGAGGTGCGGCGCGGGTCGACCGCGTACATCCGGGCGCCGTTCCTGATCCCCTTCAGCACGTGCTGGAAGAAGATCGGGTGCGCGAAGCGGGCGTTGGAACCCCACATCACGATGACGTCGGTGTGCTCGATCTCCTCGTAGGAGGAGGTGCCGCCGCCCGAGCCGAAGGCCGCCGACAGGCCCGCGACGCTTGGCGCGTGGCAGGTGCGGTTGCAGGAGTCGACGTTGTTGGTGCCCATGACGACCCGGGCGAACTTCTGCGCCACGTAGTTCATCTCGTTCGTGGCCCGGGCGCAGGAGAACATGCCGAACGCGTCCCGGTTACGGGCCAGTCCGGCGGCCGCGCGGTCGAGGGCCTCCTCCCAGCTCGCCGGCCGGAAGGGCTCGTCGCGGGAGTCCCGGACGAGGGGGTGGGTGAGCCGGGTGTAGTTCTTCGGAGTACGGTCCCGTTTCCTCATACGGCGCTCCTCATGCGGCGCTCCTCAGCGCGAGCAGGTCCGAGATGGCGTGCACGGTGCGCAGGGTGGGCACCTCCACGCCGGTGATCTCCGCCAACTCGACGACCGCCGCGAGGAGTACGTCGAGTTCGAGCGGCTTGCCCCGCTCCAGGTCCTGGAGCGTGGAGGTGCGGTGGTCGCCGACCTTCTCGGCGCCCGCGAGCCGGCGCTCGATGGAGACGCCGACCTCGCAGCCGAGGGCCTCGGCGACCGAGAGCGTCTCGGTCATCATGATCTCGATGACCTTGCGGGTGCCGCCGTGCAGACACATCTGCCGCATGGTGGCCCGGGCCAGCGCGCTGATCGGGTTGAAGGAGATGTTGCCGAGCAGCTTGAGCCAGATGTCGTTGCGCAGGTCGGGTTCGACCGGGCACTTGAGGCCGCCGGCGATCATGGCCTCGCCGAGGTCCAGACAGCGCTTGGACACGCTGCGGTCGGGCTCGCCGATGGAGAACCGGGTGCCTTCCAGGTGCCGTACGACACCCGGGCCTTCGAGTTCGGTCGCGGCGTAGACCACGCAGCCGACGGCCCGTTCGGGCGCGAGCACCGCACTGACCGTGCCGTCCGGGTCCACGCTCTCGACGCGGTGGCCGTCGTGGGGGCCGCCATGGCGGTGGAAGTACCACCAGGGGATGCCGTTCTGGGCTGCCACGACGGCCGTGGTGTCGTGCAGAAGAGGCTCGATCAGCGGCCCGCACGCCGCGTACGAGTTGGCCTTCAGACCCAGGAAGACGTAGTCGACCGGGCCGATCTCGGCCGGGTCGTCGGTGGCGTGGGCGCGGGCGGTGAAGTCGCCGCGCGGACTGAGCACCCGCACTCCGTGCTGCCTCATGGCCGCGAGATGCGGTCCACGGGCGATCAGGTGCACGTCGGCACCCGCGCGATGCAGCGCGGCTCCGACGTAGGCGCCGATGGCACCGGCGCCGAGGACTGCAACTTTCACTTCGGAACGCTCCGTTCGGTCGAGGGAGTACCGCGGAGGTGACTGGGAAGCTGTCGGACCGGCCGGAGAGCGGCCGAATCCTGTCGACGGAATATTGTCTACAGTATGGATAGGGGCTCAGCAAGGGGTCGCGCACGCCCTTCGCCACGGGTTTCCGGACGGCGTTCGACCGTTCGTCGCGCCCCGCATACCGCTCACCGCATACAGTCGACGTGCCGCCTTTTCAACGGACTTGCTCATCCCTACCGTTCGGGATCATGAGTCCACCGCTCGCGCCCCCGGGATGGAGCCGCTGGCTGGTTCCGCCCGCCGCTCTCTCGGTTCATCTGTCCATCGGCCAGGCCTACGCCTGGAGCGTGTTCAAGCCCCCGCTCGAATCCGCGCTCGGGCTCAGCGGCACACAGAGTGCGCTCCCGTTCCAGCTCGGCATCGTCATGCTCGGGCTGTCGGCCGCGTTCGGCGGCACGCTGGTGGAGCGCAACGGCCCGCGCTGGGCCATGACCGTCGCCCTGATCTGCTTCTCGTCCGGCTTCCTGCTGAGCGCCCTCGGCGCGGCCACCGAGCAGTACTGGCTGATCGTCTTCGGCTACGGCTTCGTCGGCGGCATCGGCCTGGGCATCGGCTACATCTCGCCGGTCTCCACCCTGATCAAGTGGTTCCCCGACCGGCCCGGCATGGCCACCGGCATCGCGATCATGGGCTTCGGCGGCGGCGCACTCATCGCCTCGCCGTGGTCGGCCCAGATGCTGGAGTCCTTCGGCAGCGACAGCTCCGGGATCGCGCTGGCGTTCCTGGTGCACGGGCTGTCGTACTCCGTCTTCATGCTGCTGGGCGTGCTGCTGGTGCGGGTGCCGCGCACCGAGAAGCCGGTCGGCGACGGGCCCAGCGCCTTCGACGGGCCGCAGGTGTCCGCCCGCAGCGCCGTGCGCACACCGCAGTTCTGGTGTCTGTGGATCGTGCTCTGCATGAACGTGACCGCGGGCATCGGCATCCTGGAGAAGGCCGCGCCGATGATCACGGACTTCTTCGCGAACACCTCCACACCGGTGTCGGTCTCGGCCGCGGCCGGCTTCGTCGCCCTGCTGTCCGCCGCCAACATGGCCGGCCGGATCGGCTGGTCGTCGACCTCCGACCTGATCGGGCGCAAGAACATCTACCGGCTGTACCTGGGCGCGGGCGCGCTGATGTACGGCCTGATCGCGGTGGCCGGCGACTCCTCGAAGCCGCTGTTCATTCTGTGCGCACTCGTGATCCTCTCCTTCTACGGCGGCGGATTCGCGACGATCCCCGCCTATCTGAAGGACCTCTTCGGCACCTACCAGGTCGGCGCCATCCACGGGCGGCTGCTCACCGCCTGGTCCACGGCCGGCGTCCTCGGGCCGCTGATCGTGAACTGGATCGCCGACCGGCAGGAGGAGGCGGGCAAGGACGGCTCGTCCCTGTACACGATGTCCCTGTTCATCATGATCGGGCTGCTGGCCGTCGGGTTCGTCGCCAATGAACTCGTGCGGCCCGTCGACCCGCGCCATCACATCCCCGTCCCGGCACAGAAGGAGAAGGAGGCCGTGGATGTCCAGCGACAGCAGTCAGAGTCCGCCTGACCGCCGGGGGCTCATCGCCTTCGCCTGGGTATGGGTGGGGGCGCCGCTCGCGTACGGGCTCTACGAACTCGTGCAGAAGGCGACGCAGCTGTTCACCGGGTAGCTGTTCGGGAGTTGTTCGGGCGTCCGAGGGTCTGAGGGAAGCTGACAACGCGGGCGCCCGTTTCCTGTGGCATCACGTGCCGTCGTACCGGTGAGTCACTGATCAGACTGGTGAATCCCGCTACCCGAAGTTCGAGGGGATCACCAACGATGAACGGCTCGCGCATCGCCGCAGTCGGGCACTACCAGCCCGCCAGGGTGCTCACCAACGAGGAGCTGGCGGGCATGGTCGACACCAGTGACGAGTGGATCACGTCCCGGGTCGGCATCCGCACGCGACACATCGCCGGGCCCGACGAGCCGGTCGACGAGCTCGCCGCCCACGCCGCCGCCAAGGCGCTCGCGACGGCGGGCCTCGCGCCCGGCGACATCGACCTGGTCCTGGTCGCCACCTCCACCGCCATCGACCGCTCCCCGAACATGGCCGCGCGGGTCGCCGCCCGGCTCGGCATCCCGTCGCCCGCGGCGATGGACGTCAACGTCGTCTGCGCCGGCTTCACCCACGCCCTGGCCACCGCCGACCACGCCGTGCGGGCGGGGGCCGCGGTCCGGGCGCTGGTGATCGGCGCCGACAAGATGTCCGACGTGACCGACTGGAGCGACCGCACGACCTGTGTGCTGGTCGGGGACGGGGCCGGCGCGGCCGTCGTCGAGGCGTCCGAGCAGGCCGGCGTCGGGCCGGTGCTGTGGGGCTCGGTGCCCGAGATGGGGCACGCGGTGCGTATCGAGGGCCAGCCCGCACGGTTCGCGCAGGAGGGGCAGAGCGTCTACCGCTGGGCGACGACGCAGCTGCCGGCCATCGCCCGCCGGGCCTGCGAGCGGGCCGGCCTCGCGCCGGAGGACCTCGCCGGCGTCGTCCTGCACCAGGCCAACCTGCGCATCATCGAGCCCCTCGCCGAGAAGCTCGGCGCGGTCAACGCCGTGGTCGCCCGGGATGTCGCCGAGTCCGGGAACACCTCGGCGGCGAGCATCCCGCTGGCCCTGTCCAAGCTGGTGGAGCAGGGGAGGATCTCCACCGGGGACCCGGTGCTGCTGTTCGGGTTCGGCGGGAACCTGTCGTACGCCGGACAGGTCGTCCGTTGTCCCTGACGCGCGTGTGATGTGACCAACTCCCCGTTTCCCTGGCCTTTGTGCGCCGTAGACTGTAGACGAAAGACAATCAATACTGGCTTTCAGTGACGATCGGCTACGGGATGCAGTCGCCCGGCGTTCGCCCAGGAGGGGAACCGATGTTGTCGACAGGACTGCCGCAGGGTGCGGTGCCCAAGCTCGAACGGCCCGGCCCGCTGCGCGACCGCGTCTACGAGGCGCTGCTCGAACTCATCACGACCCGCGCCCTCCAGCCCGGCCAGCACCTGGTCGAGAGCGAACTGGCAGGTCACCTGGGCGTGTCGCGCCAGCCGGTGCGGGAGGCGCTGCAGCGGCTGAACACCGAGGGCTGGGTGGATCTGCGGCCCGCACAGGGCGCGTTCGTGCACGAGCCGACGGAGGAGGAGGCCGACCAGCTCCTCACCGTCCGCACCCTCCTGGAGGCCGAGGCGGCGCGGCTCGCCGCTGCCCACGCGGACAGCGCCGGCATCAAGGCCCTGGAACAGCTGTGCGCGGAGGGCGAGAAGGCCGTCGCCGCGGACGACGTCGACACCGCCGTCGCCCTCAACGCCCGCTTCCACGCGAAGATCATGGAACTCGCTGGCAACGCGGTCCTCGCCGAGCTCGCCGCCCAGGTCGACCGCCGCGTCCGCTGGTACTACACGCCGGTCGCCCGTCAGCGCGGCCACCAGTCCTGGATCGAACACCGCGCAATGATCGCGGCGATCACCGACCGCGACGAGGCCGGCGCCACCCAGCTGATGCGCGAGCACACGGAGCACACGCGCCGGTCGTATCACGCACGGGGCAACTCCTGACCCGGGCCGAGCTGTCGTAGTCGCCGTGGTGCCCGGGCGCGGTGTTCAGGAGCGCGCCGTTCCACGGTCATGGCAGCGCATTGGTCCCCGTGGGCTCCGTGCGGGGGGCGGCCAGCTGGACCCAGGTGCCCATCTCCCGCTGCTCGATGCGGGTGACGGCGGCGGCGAGTGCCTGGTCGCGGGTCTCGGGGGCGGCGTACTGTTCCGCCCCCGTGCAGTAGAGGCGGCGTTCCGCCTCGACTGCCTCGCGGGCCTGGCTGAAGCGCAGGTAGTCGTCCTGCCAGTGGAAGGTCGAGCGCAGACCGGTGATCACTACGACGATGCCGCCCAGGACCGCGGGGACCTCGGCGTTCCTGGACCACAGGACCGCCGAGACCGGGATCGCGGCCGAGATGATCAGCAGCAGGGTCTCGGAGAGACGGAAGTTGCGGCGCGCTCTGACGGCGGCGCCGTGGTACCAGTCGTACGAGCCGTTCGCCAAGCGCATCGCGTAGCCGGGGCCGGCTTCGGGTGAGCCGCCGGACCGGGGCGTCGTCGTCGGTTCGTCGGTCGAGGATTCCTGAGCCATCCGCGCTCCCCCCAAAGCACCTGCTGTTGGCAGGGAAAGAGTAGCCAACCACAGCCCGTTGCAGGTCTCTTGGCGCAGATCGCCGATCAGCTGGGGTGCCCCCGAACCCGCCCGATGGTGTCGTTCCCCGGAGTCCGGGGCTTGCCTTTGTCCTGTGAGTGGAGAAAGTTGACGGCAATCTGCGCGCAAGTCCTTCCCACTCCCGGCAGCCACTGCTACGTTCCCCTCGAAAGCAGCCGCGGACGTGGCTGAAACCCGGCGCGCTCAGGCCGATTGAGGCGGGGAGGGGCTCGTGAGACGTATGACGGCGCGACCCGCTAACGGTCATCAGGCCAAGTTGCTCAGGCTGCTGCGCGACGGCGGGCCCAACTCCCGGGCCCAGCTCGGCGATCAGATCGACCTCTCGCGGTCCAAGCTGGCCGTGGAGGTGGAGCGCCTGCTGGAGACGGGACTGGTCGTGGCCGACGGACTCGCCGCCTCGCGCGGTGGCCGCCGGTCCCACAACATCCGGCTCAACCCCGACCTGCGCTTCCTCGGCGTCGACATCGGCGCGACCTCGGTCGACGTCGCCGTCACCAACGCCGAGCTGGAGATCCTCGGACACCTCAACCAGCCCATGGACGTACGCGAGGGCCCCGTCGCGGTCTTCGAGCAAGTCCTGTCCATGGCCGCGAAGTTGCGGGCCTCCGGGCTCGCGGAAGGTTTCGACGGCGCCGGCATCGGCGTCCCGGGACCGGTCCGCTTCCCCGAGGGCGTCCCGGTGGCTCCGCCGATCATGCCGGGCTGGGACGGCTTCCCCGTGCGGGAGGCGCTCAGCCAGGAACTCGGCTGCCCGGTCATGGTCGACAACGACGTGAACCTCATGGCGATGGGGGAGCAGCACGCGGGCGTCGCACGCTCCGTGGGCGACTTCCTCTGCGTCAAGATCGGCACCGGCATCGGCTGCGGCATCGTCGCGGGCGGTGACGTCCACCGCGGTGTCACCGGCAGCGCGGGCGACATCGGGCACATCCAGGCCGTGCCCGACGGCCGCCCCTGCGCCTGCGGCAACCGGGGCTGTCTGGAGGCCCACTTCAGCGGGGCGGCCCTCGCCCGGGACGCCGTGGACGCGGCCCAGCAGGGGCTGTCGGAGGAACTCGCCTCGCGGCTGGAGGCGAACGGCACCCTGACCGCCGTGGACGTCGCCGCCGCGGCCGCCGCGGGCGACGCCACCGCACTCGACCTGATCCGCGAGGGCGGCAACCGCGTCGGCCAGGTCATCGCCGGACTCGTCAGCTTCTTCAACCCGGGCCTGGTGGTGATCGGCGGCGGGGTGACCGGCCTCGGCCACAACCTGCTCGCCGCCATCCGCACCCAGGTCTACCGCCAGTCGCTGCCCCTCGCGACCGGCAACCTCCCCATCGTGCTGGGGGAGTTGGGCCCCACCGCCGGAGTCATCGGCGCGGCCCGGCTCATCAGCGACCACCTGTTCTCACCCGCGTAAGCCACCTTCTCCGTACGGCTCACCAGCACCGCACCTCGCACAGCGCTCAGCTTCGCCCTGCTCTGCCTCGCCCCGCCCTGAAACCGGCCCGCACGCCCGCCAAGGGGACCTCATGGCACCAGAACCACCGCTGCTCAGCATGTCCGGCATCACCAAGTCGTTCCCCGGAGTCCGCGCACTCGACGGCGTCGACCTCGACGTCCAGGCCGGTGAAGTGCACTGCCTGCTCGGCCAGAACGGCGCCGGCAAGTCCACCCTCATCAAGGTCCTGGCCGGCGCCCACCAGCCCGACACCGGCATCATCCGCTGGCGCGGCGAGGAGGTCACCCTCCGCTCGCCGATCGCCGCGATGCGCCTCGGCATCGCCACCATCTACCAGGAACTCGACCTGGTCGAGCACCTGTCGGTCGCCGAGAACGTCCACCTCGGCCACGAGCCCACGGCCGCCGGCTTCGTCGTACGGGGAAAGGTCGCGCGCGCCTCAACGGCCCAGCTGCTCAAGCGACTTGGGCACCCGGAGATCGATCCGGCACGCCTGGTGGGGGAGTTGTCGGCGGCTCAGCAGCAGATCGTGTCGATGGCCCGGGCCCTCTCCCACGACGTACGGCTGATCGTGATGGACGAGCCGTCCGCCGCCCTCGACCCGGACGAGGTCGACAACCTCTTCCGTATCGTCGGCGACCTCACCGGAGCCGGAGTCGCCGTCGTCTACATCTCGCACCGCCTGGAGGAGATCCGCCGGATCGGCGACCGGGTGACCGTGCTCAAGGACGGGCGGGCCGTGGCCGGCGGGCTCCCGGCGAAGTCGACGCCGACGCGTGACGTCGTGGCGATGATGACGGGACGCAACGTCGAGTACGTCTTCCCCGAGCGGCCGACGAAGGACACGACCGTCGGGCAGCCGCTGCTGGAGGTCCGGGGCCTTGCCCGGGACGGCGAGTTCGAGCCCCTCGACCTGACCCTGCGGCCCGGAGAGATCGTCGGGCTCGCCGGGCTGGTGGGCTCGGGGCGCTCGGAGATCCTGGAGACGATCTACGGGGCCAGGAAGCCCACCGCTGGTCAAGTCCTCGTGGACGGACGGGCGTTGCGGGCCGGCAGCGTACGGGCCGCCGTGCGCGCGGGGCTCGGGCTCGCCCCCGAGGAGCGCAAGGCGCAGGCCCTGCTGATGCTGGAGTCCGTCACCCGGAATGTGTCGGTGTCGTCCATGTCCCGCTTCTCGCGCGGCGGCTGGATCGACCGGGCCGCCGAACTGGGCGCGGCGCGGGCCGCCACCCGGGAGCTGTCACTGCGGCCCGACAACCCGTCGGTGCCCGTGCGCACCCTCTCCGGCGGCAACCAGCAAAAGGCCGTCCTGGCCCGCTGGCTGCTGCGCGGCTGCCGTGTCCTGCTGCTCGACGAACCCACCCGCGGCGTCGACGTCGGCGCCCGCGCCGAGCTGTACGCCGTGGTCCGGCGACTGGCCGACGAAGGCCTCGCCGTGCTCCTGGTCTCCAGTGAAGTGCCCGAAGTACTGGGCCTCGCCGATCGCGTCCTGGTGCTGCGCGAGGGCCGTGTCGTACACACCGCACCCGCGCGCGAACTCGACGAACACCGTGTCCTCGACCTCGTCATGGAAGGAAGCCCGGCGTCATGACGCAGCATGCCTCCCCGCCCCGGGACAGCACCGGCAAGGTGCCGTCGGCCGGTGCCGCGCCCGCCTGGCGGGGCCTGATGGCCCGCGCCGACGTGCGCACGCTCTCCCTGCTCGGCGTTCTCGCCGCGCTCATCGTCATCGGCGGCATCACCAAGCCGGACGAGTTCCTGGACACCCGCAACCTCCAGCTCGTCCTCACCCAGGCCTCCGTCATCGGCGTCGTCACCGTCGGCATGACCTTCGTCATCGTCTCCGGCGGCATCGACCTCTCCGTCGGTGCGATCGTCGCGCTGGCCTCGGTGTGGGCGACCACGGTCGCGACCCAGGAGTACGGCTTCGCCGGCATCCTCTTCACCGCGGTGATCGTCGGCGTGGGATGCGGGCTGGTCAACGGAGTGCTGATCGCGTACGGCGCCATGGTGCCCTTCATCGCGACGCTCGCCATGCTGGCGTCCGCACGCGGCCTGGCACTCCAGATCACCGACGGCAAGACGCAGATCGTCACCATTCCCTCGGTGCTCGACCTCGGCGAGCGCGACGCATACGTCCTCGGCATCCCGCCCCTGGTCATGGTGTTCGCGGTCGTGACGATCATCGGCTGGCTGATCCTGAACCGGACCACCTTCGGACGGCGCACGGTCGCCGTCGGCGGCAACGCGGAGGCGGCCCGCCTCGCCGGCATCGACGTACGCCGCCAGCGGCTCTACCTCTACCTGCTGTCCGGGCTGTGCTGCGGCATCGCCGCCTTCCTGCTGATCATCCTGTCCGGCTCCGGCCAGAACACCAACGGCAACCTCTACGAACTCGACGCCATCGCCGCCGCGATCATCGGCGGCACGCTGCTCAGCGGGGGCCGCGGCACCATCGTCGGCTCCGTGCTCGGCGTCCTGATCTTCACCACGATCACCAACATCTTCGCCCTGAACAACCTGCAGAGCGACGTCCAGCAGATCGCCAAGGGCGCGATCATCGTCGCCGCCGTGCTGGTCCAGCGCCGTACCGCAAGCACGACCTGAGGAAAGGCTTCACCGCCATGCCAGAGCTCACCAGTCGCAGAGGGCTGCTGTTCGGAACCGCCGCCATAGGTGCCGGTGCCCTCCTCGTAGGTTGCACGAGCAATGAGTCCGACGACGAGCCGGCCGCGAACGACCAGCCGGCCGCCGACGACAAGCCCGGCAAGGAGGTCACGATCGGCTTCGCCGGTCCGCAGGCCGACCACGGCTGGCTCAACGCGATCAACGACAACGCCAAGAGCCGGGCGAAGAAGTACTCCGACGTCACCCTGGAGATCACCGAGGGGTCGAATGACACGGCCGCGCAGATCGGCCAGATCGAGACCCTGATCAACAAGAAGGTCGACGTGCTGGTGGTGCTGCCGGCCGACGGCAAGGCGCTCACCCAGGTCGGTCTGAAGGCGATGCGGGCCGGCATCCCGGTCATCAACCTCGACCGGATCTTCAACACCCCGCAGGCGTACCGCTGCTGGATCGGCGGCGACAACTACGGCATGGGCCTCAACGCCGGGCACTACATCGGCGAGAAGCTCAAGGACAAGTCCGACGCCAAGGTCATCGAGCTCGCGGGCCTGGACAACCTGGAACTGACCAAGCAGCGCACCCAGGGCTTCGACGACGCCCTGAAGAACTACCCCAACATCAAGAAGGTGGCCCGCCAGGCCGCCGAGTTCACGGTCGAGTCAGGCCAGGCCAAGATGGCCCAACTCCTCCAGGCCCAGTCGAAGTTCGACGCCCTGTGGAACCACGACGACGACCAGGGCGTAGGCGCCCTGCGCGCGATCGAGCAGGCCGGGCGCGACGACTTCCTGATGGTCGGCGGCGCGGGCGCGCTGTCCGCGTTCCAGTCGATCAAGCAGGACGACGGCGTCCTCAAGGCCACGGTCCTGTACCCGCCGACCATGGCCGCCTCCGCCATCGACCTGGCCCGTGCGCTGGGCCAGGGCAAGGGCGTCGGCGGCATGGCCGAGTTCGAGATCCCCGCCTCGATCACGCTGTACTCGGCGGTCGTCGACAAGGCCAATGTCGACCAGTACATGCCCACCGGCTTCAAGTGAGGCGCACCCTGCCCGACGCGGCCGAGGGGTCCGTCGGGCAGGGCCGGGAGCGTTCTGTGGATCGAGCCGGCCTGGGCTGCGGGGGTGCTGGGAGCTCGGGGGTTTCGGGAGCTCGTGGAGTTCGTACGGGATGCGGTCGGTCTGTACGGCATGCGGTCAGGTCTGTACGGCATGCCGTCAGGTCCCTATGGGATGCGGTCAGGTCCGTATGGCATGCGGTCAGGCCCGTACGGCACGTGGTCAGGCCCGTACGGCACCGCTCGGATCCGCGCGACGGCAGGCAAGGTCCGCAAGGCGACGGCCGGCGAGGTCCGCAAGGCGCTCCCCAACCCCCCACCGCGGTACGACGACGAGGAGGACCATCGCATGGGACAGCCGCAGCAGCCCGACGAGGCGCAGGCACCGGCCACGCACTCCGAAGGGGGAGTGCAGGTCACGGGGGCCCGCAAGCCACCACTGCGCGTCGGTATGGTCGGCTATGCCTTCATGGGCGCCGCCCACTCGCAGGGCTGGCGCACCGCGGGCCGGGTCTTCGACCTCCCTCGGACTCCGGTGATGGCCGCGATCTGCGGGCGGGACGCGACGGCCGTGCAGGCCGCCGCGGAACGGCACGGCTGGGAGACGGCGGAGACCGACTGGCGAGAGCTCATCGCGCGGGACGACATCGACCTCGTCGACATCTGCACCCCGGGCGACAGCCACGCCGAGATCGCGCTCGCCGCGCTGGCCGCCGGCAAGCACGTCCTGTGCGAGAAGCCCCTCGCGAACACCGTCGAGGAGGCCCAGGCGATGGCCGCAGCGGCCGAAGAGGCTTACGGGCGCGGTCAGTTGGCGATGGTCGGCTTCAACTACCGCCGTGTGCCCGCCACCGCCCTGGCCCGCAGAATGGTCGCCGAGGGCCGCCTGGGCAACCTGCGCCATGTGAGGGTGACGTATCTTCAGGACTGGCTCGTGGACCCCGAGTTCCCGCTGACCTGGCGGCTGCGCAAGGAGTTGGCCGGTTCGGGCGCGCTCGGCGACCTGGGCGCACACATCATCGACCTGGCGCAGTACCTGGCCGGGGAGCGCCTCGGCGGGGTGTCCGCCCTGACGGAGACCTTCGTGAAGGAACGCCCGCTGCCGGGCGGCCCCACGAGCGGTCTGTCCGCCGTCTCCGCGAACGGGGCCGGCCAGGTCACCGTCGACGACGCCGCCCTGTTCACCGGCCGCTTCCCCTCCGGCGCCCTCGCCTCCTTCGAGGCGACCCGCTACGCCACCGGCCGCAAGAACGCCCTGCGCATCGAGCTGAACGGCTCAGAGGGCTCGGTCGCCTTCGACCTTGAGCGGCTCAACGAGCTCTCCTATCACGACGGCAGGGAACCGGGCGCGCACGCCGGTTTCCGCCGCATCCTCGTCACCGAACCCGACCACCCCTACCTGGACGCCTGGTGGCCGCCGGGCCACGGCCTGGGCTATGAGCACACCTTTGTCCACCAGGCCCGCGACCTGGTCCACGCCATCGCCGAGGGTCGGCAGCCCGAGCCCTCCTTCGCCGACGGGCTGCAGGTGCAGCGCGTGCTCGCGGCGGTGGAGGAGAGCGCCGAGAAGAACTCCGTCTACACCCCGATCGCCGTCTGAATCACCCCGATAGCGGCCTGAGGAGGCTGACGCGCAATGCCGCGTACGTTCACGCTGTTCACCGGCCAGTGGGCCGACCTGCCGCTGGAGGAAGTCTGTCGGCTGGCCCGCGACTTCGGCTACGACGGGCTCGAACTCGCCTGTTGGGGCGACCACTTCGAGGTTGACAAGGCCCTCGCGGACCCGTCGTACATCGACTCCAGGAAGGCCCTGCTCGACAAGTACGGCCTCAAGTGCTGGGCGATCTCCAACCATCTGGTCGGCCAGGCCGTCTGTGACGCCATCATCGACGAGCGCCATCAGGGGATTCTGCCGGGCGAGGTGTGGGGAGACGGGGATCCGGAGGGTGTGCGGCAGCGCGCCGCGGCCCGTATGAAGGACACCGCGCGTGCCGCGGCCGCCCTCGGCGTCGACACGGTGATCGGCTTCACCGGCTCCGCGATCTGGCATCTGGTCGCCATGTTCCCGCCGGCGCCCGAGTCGATGATCGAACGCGGCTACGAGGACTTCGCGACGCGCTGGAACCCCATCCTCGACGTCTTCGACGAGGAGGGCGTCCGGTTCGCGCACGAGGTCCATCCCAGCGAGATCGCCTACGACTACTGGACGACCTGGCGGGCCCTGGAGGCCGTCGGGGGCCGCCCCGCCTTCGGCCTGAACTTCGACCCCTCGCACTTCGTGTGGCAGGACCTCGACCCGGTCGGGTTCCTGTGGGACTTCCGCGACCGCATCTACCACGTCGACTGCAAGGAGGCCCGCAAGCGCCTCGACGGCCGCAACGGGCGCCTCGGCTCCCATCTGCCGTGGGGCGACCCGCGCCGGGGCTGGGACTTCGTGTCGGCCGGGCACGGTGACGTGCCCTGGGAGGACGTCTTCCGGATGCTGCGGTCCATCGACTACAAGGGGCCCATCTCCGTGGAGTGGGAGGACGCCGGCATGGACCGGCTCCAGGGCGCCCCCGAGGCGCTGACCCGGCTCAAGGCCTTCGACTTCGAGCCGCCCAGCGCGTCCTTCGACGCCGCGTTCAACAGCTGAACCACGCACCCGGCGCAGGTCGGGGACGGGGACCGGAAGCACCGCCGGTCCCCCCTCCGACCTGCACGGATCCCGCTTTGTCCTGCGATGGGAAAAAGTTCAACCGATCCTGACGCAAGGGGTGTTCGCCCCGGACGGACGCGGTTACCGTCCCTGAAGTGTTCAGGACACACACAGAAGTGTTCAAGGCGCACCGAAGTGTTCAGGACACACGGAAGTGTCCAGGACGCACCGAAGTGTTCAGGACATACCGAAGTGTTCAGGACACACGGAATTGCTTACGGCACAGCCCCCTCCGGGGTGACGGCGCACCCCGGCGCCCGCACGGCACGTCTACGCACCCACCCAGTACGGCCCACCCGTTCCCGGAGGGACTTCGTGCACAGAACGAGACTCAGAAGCACCCGCACCCCGAGGCGTTCCAGGCTTCGCACCTCCCTCGCCCTGTTCACCGGCCTGCTCCTGGCCGTGGGCGCCCCGGCCACCGTCGCCGGTGCCCACCCCGGCCACCCGGAGCACGACGAACCGGCCGCCGCCGAAGGGCAGTTCCAGCAGGTTCCGCTCGCCAAGGGCGAACCCGAGATGGGCGAGCCGATGTCGCTCGCCGTGCTCCCGGACCGCAGCGTCCTGCACACCTCGCGCGACGGCACACTGCGCCTCACCGACCAGGGCGGCGTCACCAAGATCGCCGGCAAGATCCCCGTCTACAGCCACGACGAGGAGGGCCTCCAGGGCGTCGGCATCGACCCGGACTTCAAGAACAACCGGGCGATCTACCTCTACTACGCCCCGCCGCTGGACACCCCCGCGGGCGACGCCCCGGAGGCCGGCACCGCCGAGGAGTTCAAGAAGTTCGACGGCGTCAACCGCCTCTCCCGCTTCGTCCTGAACGCCAACGGCACGCTCAACACGGCCAGCGAGAAGAAGGTCATCGACGTCGCGGCCTCCCGCGGCACCTGCTGCCACGTCGGCGGCGACATCGACTTCGACGCGGCCGGCAACCTCTACCTGTCGACCGGCGACGACACCAACCCCTTCGCCTCCGACGGCTACACGCCGATCGACGTCCGCGAGGGCCGCAACCCCGCCTTCGACGCCCGCCGCAGCGCCGGCAACACCAACGACCTGCGCGGCAAGCTCCTGCGGATCAAGGTCGCCGAGGACGGCTCGTACACCATCCCGGAAGGCAACCTCTTCGCCCCGGGCACGGACAAGACCCGTCCCGAGATCTACGCGATGGGCTTCCGCAACCCGTTCCGGATGAGCGTCGACGACAAGACCGGCATCGTCTACGTCGGTGACTACGGCCCTGACGCGGGTGCCGCTTCGGCGACGCGCGGCCCGGCAGGCCAGGTCGAGTTCGCCAAGGTCACGAAGGCCGCCAACTTCGGCTGGCCCTTCTGCACCGGCAACAACGACGCCTACGTCGACTACGACTTCGCCACCGGCACCTCCGGCGCGAAGTTCGACTGCGCCGCCCCGAAGAACACCTCGCCGTACTACACGGGCCTCACCGACCTGCCGCCCGCGCAGGCCGCCTGGATCCCGTACGACGGCGGCTCCGTGCCCGAGTTCGGCACCGGCTCCGAGTCCCCGATGGGCGGCCCGGTCTACCGCTACGACCCCGACCTCGACTCCAAGGTGAAGTTCCCCGAGGCCTACGACGGTGACTTCTTCGCCGGTGAGTTCGGCCGCCGCTGGATCAAGCGGATCGAGCAGAACGACGACGGTTCCGTCGCGAGGATCAACGACTTCCCGTGGACCGGCACCCAGATCATGGACATGGAGTTCGGCCCCGACGGCGCGCTCTACGTCCTCGACTACGGCATCTCCTGGTTCCAGGGCGACGAGCACTCCGCGCTGTACCGGATCGAGAACGCCGAGGACGGCTTCTCGCCGATCGCCGAGGTCAGCGCCGACAAGACGTCCGGCGCGGCCGGCCTGAAGGTCAAGTTCACCGGCACGGCCAAGGACGCCGACTCCCCGGACCTCACCTACAGCTGGGACTTCGGCGACGGCACCAAGGGCGAGGGCCTCAACCCCACCCACCAGTACAAGAAGGTCGGCACCTACACCGCCACCTTCACCGCCAAGGACCCCGAGGGCAACACGGGCAACGCCAGCACCCGGATCGTGGTCGGCAACACCGAGCCCAAGGTGCGGATCGACATCCCGGGCAACGGCACCATGGCCGAGTTCGGCAAGCCCGTCCCGTTCAAGGTGACCGTCACCGACCCCGAGGAGACGGTCGACTGCTCCAAGGTCAAGGTCGCCTACAGCCTCGGCCACGACTCCCACGCCCACGAGCTGACCAGCGAGATGGGCTGCGCGGGCACCCTGACACCGCCGGCCGGTGACGGCGGTCACGACCCCAACGCCAACATCTACGGTGTCGTCGGCGCCAGTTACACCGACGGCGGGGCGAACGGCCAGGAGGCGCTGACCGGCACCGCCCGCGCCGTGCTCCAGCCGCTGCACCGCCAGGCCGAGCACTTCGGCACCCAGTCGGGCGTGAAGGTCTACGACAAGACCGGCGCCAACGGCGGCAAGACCGTCGGCGACATCAACGACGGCGACTGGATCGCCTTCACCCCCTACCGCTTCGACGGACAGAAGAAGATGACCGTGCGGGCCTCCTCCGGCGGCGCGGGCGGCTTCATCGAGCTGCGCACCGGCTCGCCCGACGGACCGCTGCACGGCTCGGCGTACATCCCGCCGACCGGCAGCTGGGAGACCTTCCAGAACGTCGACGTGCCGCTGCGCGCGCTGCCCAAGGGCACCACGGAGATCTACCTGGTCTTCAAGGGCGGCGAGGGCGCGCTGTACGACGTGGACGACTTCGAGTTCTCCAAGGAGCCGTTCAGGGGCGGCAAGAAGGTCCTCGTCTTCTCCAAGACCGCCGGCTTCCGGCACGACTCCATCCCGGCCGGCATCGCCGCCCTGAAGGAGCTCGGCGCCCCGGCCGGCATCACGGTCGACGCGACCGAGGAGGCCCGGCAGTTCACCACGACCAACCTCGCCAAGTACGACGCGGTGGCGTTCCTGTCCACCACCGGTGATGTGCTCAACGCCGAGCAGCAGAAGGCGTTCGAGGACTACGTGGCGGGCGGCGGCGGTTACATGGGCATCCACGCCGCGGCCGACACCGAGTACGACTGGGCGTTCTACGGCGGTCTCGTCGGCGCCTACTTCGACTCGCACCCGGCCATCCAGAAGGCCACGGTCCGCGTCGAGGACCACGACCACCCGTCGACCGCTCACCTCGGCGACGCCTGGGAGCGCACCGACGAGTGGTACAACTACCGCACCAACCCGCGCCAGCAGGCCAAGGTCCTCGCCACCCTGGACGAGACCACCTACCAGGGCGGCACCATGAAGGGCGACCACCCGATCGCCTGGTGCCAGAGCTACGGCGGCGGCCGGTCCTTCTACACCGGCGGCGGCCACACCAAGGAGTCCTACGCCGAAGAGGCCTTCCGGGCCCATCTGCTCGGCGGTCTGCAGTACGCCACCGGCCAGGTGAAGGCGGACTGCAAGCCGAGCAAGGACTACCGGAAGATCTTCAACGGCCAGACCCTGGAGGGCTGGAAGCAGGCCGGCCCCGGCCAGTTCAACGTCAAGGACGGCACCCTGGAGACCGAGGGCGGCATGGGCCTGCTCTGGTACCAGGCCAAGGACCTGAAGTCGTACTCGCTCAAGCTCGACTGGAAGATGCAGGGCGACGACAACTCCGGGATCTTCGTGGGCTTCCCGGCCTCCGACGACCCCTGGTCCGCGGTGAACAAGGGCTACGAGATTCAGATCGACGCAACAGACGCGCCCGACCGCACCACGGGCTCCGTCTACTCGTTCAAGTCGGCCGACATCAAGGCCCGTGACCGGGTTCTGCGGCCGCCCGGCCAGTGGAACTCCTACGAGATCAAGGTCCAGGGCGAACGCCTCCAGGTGTTCCTCAACGGAGTCAAGATCAACGACTTCACCAACAAGGACCCCGAGCGGAGCCTGACCGACGGTCACATCGGCCTCCAGAACCACGGCGCCGACGACCAGGTCTCCTTCCGCAACATCCAGTTGAAGGAACTGCCCACCACGGGCGGCTGAGCGGCGGCGGGCGGGGGACGCCGGACCCCCGCCCGCCGTCTTTGTCCCTCCCCCCGGGGTCCCCGCACGACAAGGAGGCTGCCATGTCCGCGTCCCTCTCCCGACCGCGTGTGGGAGTGTGGCTGATCGGAGCCCGAGGCTCCGTCGCCACCACCGTCGTCACGGGGTGCGCCGCCATCACCGCGGGGCTGCATCCGCCCACCGGCATGGTGACCGAGAGCGCAATCTTCGCCGGCAGCGGCCTGCCCGCGCTGTCCGACCTCGTCTTCGGCGGCCACGACACCCTCGACTGCCCCCTGCCCAAACGCGCCGAGACCCTGACCGCCGGCGGCGTCCTCCCGCCGGGCGTCGCCAACGCCGTCACCGCCGAACTCGCCGCCGCGGACCGGGAGATCAGGCCAGGCGGCCCCACCCGCGGGGACACCAGGAGCGAGGCCGAACTGATCACGGCCTTCGCCGACGACATACGCGACTTCGTGCACCGCCACGAGCTGGATCGGGCGGTGGTGGTGAACGTCGCTTCGACGGAACCCGCGTCCCAGGGCCCCGACTCGCCGCTCCCTGCCAGCACCTTGTACGCACTGGCGGCCCTGCGCGCGGGCTGCCCCTACGTCAACTTCACCCCGTCCGAGGGCATGCACCACCCCGTCGCCGCCCGCGAGGCCGAGCGCAGCGGCCTGCCCTACGCCGGCCGGGACGGCAAGACCGGACAGACACTGCTGCGGGCCGTGCTCGGCCCGATGTTCGCGCAGCGGGCGCTGAGCGTCCGGGCCTGGTCCGGAACGAACCTGCTCGGCGGCGGCGACGGCGCCGCCCTCGCCGACCCGGCCGCCGCGGCCGCGAAGAACGCCGGCAAGGAACGCGTCCTCGCCGACACCCTCGGCACCGTCCCCGAGGGCGAGGTGCACATCGACGACGTCCCGGCCCTCGGCGACTGGAAGACCGCCTGGGACCACATCGCCTTCGACGGCTTCCTCGGCACCCGCATGATCCTCCAGACCATCTGGCAGGGCTGCGACTCGGCCCTCGCGGCCCCCCTGGTACTGGACCTGGCCCGCCTCACCGCCCGCGCCCACGAGACCGGCCTGACCGGCCCGCTCGCCGAACTCGGCTTCTACTTCAAGGACCCGGTGGGGGACGGGCCCGCGAGCCTGGGGGAGCAGTACGCGGCGCTGACGGGACTGGGGGAGCGGCTCCGTCCGGCGAACGGGGACGGGGACGGGAACGGGGCGACGGCTCCGGGTGGGGGTCGGGGTGGGGCCGTGGAGGAGGCTGCCGCGCGGGGCGTCGGTCACCAGGAGTCCGCCGATGAGGCCGCCGTCCAGGGTGCCGATCGGCGCGAGCCCGCTGCAGGGGAGCGGCGGTGAGCCGTAGCCGGGCCTGGGCCGAACTGCTGCGGCTCCCCGCCCTGTTCACCGTCCCCGGCGACGCCCTGAGCGGTGCCGTCGCCGCCGGAGCCCGCCCCACCCCGCGCACCCTGCTCGCTATCGGCTCCTCCCTCTGTCTCTACGAGGCCGGCATGGCCCTCAACGACTGGGCGGACCGAGCGGAGGACGCCGAGGAACGCCCCCACCGCCCTCTCCCGTCCGGCCGCGTCCACCCCGCCGCTGCCTTCACCGCGGCCTGCGCCCTGACCGGCGCCGGCCTGGCCCTCGCGGCCCGCGCCGGCCGCCCGGCCCTCACGATCGCCGCACCCCTCGCGGCCACCGTCTGGGCCTACGACCTCGCCCTCAAGCACACCCCGTTCGGTCCCGCAGCCATGGCGACGGCCCGTGCCCTGGACCTCCTCCTCGGCGCCGCGGCCACCACCGGCCACACCCGCGCGGCACTCCCATCAGCCGCCCTGCTCGGCACCCACACGCTCGCGGTCACCGTGGTGTCCCGCCAGGAGACGAAGGGCGGTTCACCCTTGGCGCCCCTCGCGGCCCTGACCACGACGGCCTTCCTGAGCCGCGTCCTCGCCCACCGCCCCACCCACTCCGAGGCAGACCGACTCTCGGGAACCGGCCCGGGAGGCGCCCGCCGGGAGGCAGTCGCCCACCGTCCGCCAGCCTCTCTCACTGCCACCGCCGCAGTTGCGACCGCCCGGCACCGACGACCGAGTCCCGGCCAGGCCAGGCCGACCACCTGGGCCTGGCCGCCCGCCCGCGCCCTGACCACAGCCCTGGCTGCCACCTACGCCGCGACCGCCGCCCGCCCTTACTTCCACGCCACCCTCAACCCTTCACCTCCGCTCACCCAACGAGCCGTCGGTGGCGGCATCCGCGCCACGATCCCGCTCCAGGCCGCTCTGTCCGCCCGATCCGGAGCCGGCCTCACCGCCCTGTTCATCGCGGGACTGGCCCCCTTGGGCCGCCGGTTCGGAAGGAAGGTGAGCATCACATGAGCCACGCGACGACCGAACCGGGCCGCTCTGCCGGGGCATCGGAAGCCGACGACGACCTTCACGGCACCAGCGCCGAGCACGCCACCAACGCCCCCGTCTCTCAGGTGCCCGCCGTGACCCCCCTCCGCTTCGGCTACGGCACCAACGGCCTCGCCGACCTCCGTCTCGACGACGCCCTGGCCCTGCTCGCCGACCTCGGTTACGACGGCGTCGGCCTGACCCTCGACCACATGCACCTCGACCCGCTCGCCCCGGACCTCGCAGCCCGCACCCACCGCCTCGCGCAGCGGCTGGACGCGCTCGGTCTGGACGTCACGGTGGAAACGGGCGCCCGCTATGTGCTCGACCCCCGCCGCAAGCACGGCCCCTCCCTGCTCGACCCCGACCCGGACGACCGCGCCCGCCGCGTCGACCTGCTCATCCGTGCCGTCCGGGTGGCCGCCGACCTCGGGGCTCACGCCGTGCACTGCTTCAGCGGAATCACACCGCCGGGAACGGACACCGACACGGCCTGGCACCGCCTGACCGACGCGCTCACCCCGGTCCTGGACGCCGCCACCACCGCCGGCGTCCCTCTCGCCGTCGAACCCGAACCCGGCCACCTCCTCGCCACCCTCGCCGACTTCCACCAGCTCCGCCGCATGCTCGGCGACCCGGAACCCCTCGGTCTCACCCTCGACATCGGCCACTGCCAGTGCCTCGAACCCCTCTCGCCGGCGGACTGCATACGCGCCGCCGCCCCTTGGCTGCGCCACGTCCAGATCGAGGACATGCGCCGCGGCATCCATGAACACCTCCCTTTCGGTGACGGCGAGATCGACTTCCCGCACGTCCTCGCCGCCCTCTCCGCCACCGGCTACCAGGGGCTGACCGTCGTCGAACTGCCCCGCCACTCCCACGCGGGCCCCCACTTCGCCGAACTCTCCCTCCCCTTCCTCCGCAGCGCCGAGGCCACGGCCACCCGATCACCCGTACTCGTCCCACCCCATGGCGATCCCTCCGCCACCCCCGAAGGGAGCACCACATGACCCACCCCCGCAGCAGCCCGGCCACCCCGGGCGCGGACACCGAGGGCCACCACCCGCACACCAAGAGCGGGACGGGCAGCGAGGCCGTGCCTGACGCCGAGAGCCCCCCGCGTGCCGGGACTCAGCCAGAGGCCGAGGCCCGCACGGACGCCGACGCTCAGCCGAACGCCGACGCTCAGCCGGACGCCGACGCCCAGGCGCAAGCCCAAGCCCAGGCCCAAACGGACACCGAGGCCCCGCCGGACGCCCCGCACCCGCCGGACGCCCCGCACCCGGCGGACCTCCGAAGCACCCCCCTCGCCCTCACCCCGCCCACCGACCTGCGCGCCCACCTCACCACCCGCCTCGACACAGCCGCCCGCAACTGGCTTCATCGAGCCCTCGACGAGGCCGCGGCCAACCCCGGCACCCATGGCCCCATCTCCGCCTGGGAGCTGCGCATCGCCGAGGCCGGGCGCCGCTGCGGTCCGGAGCACGCCGACGCCGCCCGCGTCCTGATCCTGCACGCCGCCCGAGCCGACGCGGACGCCCTCACCCGGGTCTACTTCCAGGGCACCGCGGCCGAACGCCGCGCCGTCCTGCACGCGTTGCCCCACCTCGTACCCGGGCCGCAGGCCCTCCCGCTCGTCGAGGACGCCCTGCGCACCAACGACACCCGGCTCCTCGCCGCCGCCGTCGGCCCTTACGCCGCCCGGCACCTCGACTCCCACCAGTGGCGGCACGCCGTCCTGAAGTGCCTGTTCACCGGTGTCCACGTCGACACGGTGGCCGACCTGGACCGCCGCGCCCACCGCGACACCGAACTCGCCCGCATGCTCGGCGACTACGCCGCCGAACGCACCGCCGCGGGCCGTTCCGTGCCCGACGACCTGCACCGCGTCCTGACCTTGACCGACCCCACGGCCACCCCACCCGCGCCCGCCGCCGATCCCGGCAGCCGCGGCACCGACGGCAAGGAGTCCTGATGCGCCTCTTCGACCCCCACATCCACATGACGTCGCGCACCACCGACGACTACGAGGCGATGCACGCCGCTGGCGTCCGTGCCGTCGTCGAGCCCTCCTTCTGGCTCGGCCAGCCCCGCACCTCTCCCGCCTCCTTCCTCGACTACTTCGACTCTCTCCTCGGCTGGGAGCCCTTCCGCGCCGCCCAGTACGGCATCGCCCACCACTGCAC
Source organism: Streptomyces sp. NBC_01092 (assembly GCF_045039535.1). Taxonomy (NCBI): domain Bacteria; kingdom Bacillati; phylum Actinomycetota; class Actinomycetes; order Kitasatosporales; family Streptomycetaceae; genus Streptomyces; species Streptomyces sp. NBC_01092. The sequence continues at coordinate 9,141,132 of NZ_CP108659.1, forward strand.
GCTCGCCCTCAACCCCAAGGAGGCGAACGACCCCCGCTGCGTCCCCGTGCTCGAGGAACTGCCCCGCTATCTCCTGAAGGACCAGGTCGTCGCCGTCGGTGAGATCGGCTATGACTCGATGACCCCCGCCGAGGACGCCGCCCTCGCCGCCCAGCTCCAACTGGCCGCGGCCCACGAGTTGCCGGCGCTCGTCCACACCCCGCACCGCGACAAGCTGGAGGGCTTGCGCCGCACCCTCGACGTCGTCCGGGAGTCCGCACTGCCCCCGGACCGTGTCCTGGTCGACCACCTCAACGAGACCACCGTCAAGGAGGCCAAGGACAGCGGCTGCTGGCTCGGCTTCTCCGTCTATCCCGACACCAAGATGGACGAGGAGCGGATGGTCGCGATCCTCCGCGAGTACGGGCCCGAGCAGGTGCTGGTGAACTCCGCGGCCGACTGGGGCAGAAGCGATCCCCTGAAGACCCGCAAGGTCGCCGACCTGATGCTCGCCGAAGGCTTCGGCGAGGACGACGTCGACCTGGTGCTGTGGCGCAACCCCGTCGCCTTCTACGGACTCAGCGGTCGCCTCAACCTCGACATAGCGACCCCGGACGCGACCCACGAGGGCAACTCCATCCTCCGCGGGGCTCCAAAGGATGCGGAAAACGGACCCGTCGGCGCACCGGGAGAGCGGAACGACCCGGCTGCCGCCCCGGCCCCGGGAGCGTGACCCATGCGCTTCCGTCACCCCGACGGCTCGACCGTCCACCTCGCCTACTGCACCAACGTGCACCCGGCCGAGACCCTCGACGGCGTCCTCGCCCAACTCCGTGACCACTGCGAACCCGTCCGCCGACGGCTCGGGCGCGACCGCCTCGGGATCGGCCTGTGGCTCGCCAAGGACGCCGCCCACGCCCTCGTCACCGACCCGTCCGCCCTGCGTGGTCTGCGCACGGAACTCGACCGGCGCGGTCTCGAGGTCGTCACCCTCAACGGCTTCCCCTATGAGGGCTTCGGCGCCGAGGAGGTCAAGTACCGCGTTTACAAGCCTGACTGGGCCGACCCCGAGCGCCTCGACCACACCACCGCCCTGGCCCGTGTCCTCGCCGGTCTCCTCCCCGACGACGTCACCGAGGGCAGCATCTCCACGCTGCCCCTCGCCTGGCGCACCGCCTATGACGACGGCCGCGCCGAAACCGCCCGCACCGCCCTGCGCACGCTCGCCGAACGCCTCGATGCCCTCCAGGAGTTGACCGGGCGCGACATCCGCGTCGGCCTCGAACCCGAACCCGGCTGCACCGTCGAGACCACCGGCGACGCCATCGCCCCGCTCACCGCGATCGGACACGACCGCATCGGCATCTGCGTCGACACCTGTCACCTCGCCACCTCCTTCGAAGATCCGCTCTCCGCGCTGGACGCGCTCACCGAAGCGCGTGTCCCTGTCGTCAAGTCCCAACTGTCGGCCGCACTGCATGCCGAACACCCGCACCTCCCCGATGTCCGCGAGGCCCTCGCCGCCTTCGACGAACCCCGCTTCCTGCACCAGACCCGCACGGCCACCGCGGCGGGCCTGCGCGGCACGGACGACCTCGGCCAGGCCCTCAGCGGTGAGGCCCTCCCCGACGCCTCCCCGTGGCGCGCCCACTTCCATGTCCCGCTCCACGCGGCCCCCGCCGCACCTCTCACCTCCACGCTCGATGTCCTGAAGGCCGCGCTGGCCCGACTCGTCGGCGGCCCGCGTCCGCTCACCCGGCACCTGGAGGTCGAGACATACACCTGGCAGGCCCTGCCGGCCGAACTGCGGCCCCGCGCCCGCAGTCAGCTCACCGAGGGCATCGCCGCCGAACTCACCCTCGCCCGCGACCTGTTGACCGACCTCGGCCTGAAGGAGCTGCCATGACCGAGCCACCCGACCCGGCGGTCCCGGCAGTCCCGGCCACCCACCCGGCGCCCCGACCGGACGCCACCGCCGCCGGCCGGCCCACCCCGCTCCTCGTCCTCGACGTCGTCGGCCTCACCCCCCGTCTCCTCGACCACATGCCCCACCTCAAGACGCTCGCCCAGTCCGGTTCACGGGCGACACTCGGCACCGTCCTGCCCGCCGTCACCTGCGCCGCCCAGTCGACGTTCCTCACCGGCGCCCACCCCTCGGAGCACGGCATCGTCGGCAACGGCTGGTACTTCCGCGACCTCGGCGACGTACTCCTGTGGCGCCAGCACAACGGCCTGGTCGCCGGCGACAAACTCTGGGACGCGGCCCGCCGCGCCCACCCCGGCTACACCGTCGCCAATATCTGCTGGTGGTACGCCATGGGCGCCGACACCGACATCACCGTCACCCCCCGTCCGATCTACTACTCCGACGGCCGCAAGGAACCCGACTGCTACACGCGACCACCCGCCCTGCACGACGAACTCACCGACAAACTCGGCACCTTCCCGCTCTTCCACTTCTGGGGCCCCGGCGCGGACCTCGTCTCCAGCCGCTGGATCATCGACGCGACCCGCCACATCATCCGCACCCGGCACCCCGACCTGACGCTCTGTTACCTCCCGCATCTCGACTACGACTTGCAGCGCTTCGGCCCCGACGACCCGCGCTCGCTGAAGGCGGCCGCCGACCTGGACGCGGCCATGGCCCCGCTCCTGGACGACGCCAGGGCGCAGGACCGTACCGTCGTGGTGCTCTCCGAATACGGCATCACCCGCGCGGACCGACCCGTCGACATCAACCGCGCCCTGCGCCGCGCGGGACTGCTGGAAGTGCACACCCAGGACGGCATGGAGTACCTCGACCCGATGGCGTCACGCGCCTTCGCCGTCGCCGACCACCAGATCGCCCACGTCTACGTACGCAGGCCGGAGGATCTCGACGCGACCCGAGACGCGCTCGACGGACTGCCCGGCATCGAGCAACTCCTCGACGACGAGGGCAAGAAGGCCCACCATCTCGACCATCCGCGCTCCGGCGAACTCGTCGCCGTCGCGGAGCCGGACGCCTGGTTCACGTACTACTACTGGCTCGACGACGCCCGCGCACCCGACTTCGCGCGACTCGTCGAGATCCACCGCAAACCCGGCTACGACCCGGTCGAACTCTTCATGGATCCCCTCGACCCCTACGTCAAGGTCAAGGCCGCGACCGCGCTCGCCCGCAAGAAACTCGGCATGCGCTACCGCATGGCGGTCGTGCCCCTGGATCCGTCACCTATTCGCGGCAGCCACGGCCGCCTCCCAGAGAGCGACGACGACGGTCCGCTCCTCATCTGCTCCACCCCCCGCGCTGTCGGCGACCGCGTAGCGGCCACCGACGTGAAGTCACTCCTGCTCCAACTCGCCGGTCTCGGCTGACCGGTCACGACCGGCACGCACCAACTAGCCGGTCCCACCGGCCCGTCGCTTCCGACTGGTCCCCAGTGAAGCACTCACCACTGACAACGGCCTTCGATCTCAAGGAGTTCCAGGCATGAGCCGCTTTTCCCAGACGGACCCCGAACTCACCCACCGCCTCAGCAGACGAGGCATGCTCGGCGTCGCGGCGGGCGCCACGGCCGCCGCTCTTGTGGGCGCCGCCACCACCCCCGCGACCGCCGCCCCCGCTCCCGGCGCGGCCTCCCACGGCGGCGGCCGCGGCCGTCCCGTCCTTCCGCCCGGCCGTCTCGGCATCCAGCTCTACAGCCTGCGCGACAAGGTCTCCACCCTCGGCTTCGCGCCCGTCTTCGCCGAACTGGAGAAGTACGGCTACGACGAGGTGGAGTTCGCCGGATACACCCAGGGCTCGGCCGGCCCGATCACCCTCGCCCAGCTCAAGCGGCTCGCGAGGAACCACGGCCTCAACCCGATCGGCAGCCACGTCGGCTACTACTCCAACGACCCGGGCGCCTACACCTTCGCCCAGAACCTCACCAAGGTCCTGGACGACGCCCAGGCCCTCGGCCTGAAGCACATAGGCACCGCGTCCGGACCCTTCCGCTACGGCTCCACCGTCGACGCCTGGAAGCGCGCCGCCGAGGAGTTCAACACCTACGGTGCGGCGGCCAGAGCGCGCGGCATGAAGTTCTACCAGCACAACCACTCCGAAGAGTTCTCCTTCGCCACCGACAACCCCAAGGTCCGTCTCTACGACGTGCTGCTCGCCGAGACCGACCCCGACCTCGTCTTCCTGGAGATGGACATCTACTGGGCCTACTCGGGCCAGTTCCGCTTCTCCAAGCGCCCCGACGGCTCACCCGCCCCCTTCGAGCCGCTCGACTACGTCCTGAAGCAGCCCCACCGTTACCCGCTCTTCCACGTCAAGGATGGCGTGAGCGACCCGTCCGACACGTACGGCTACCGCATGGTCGACGTCGGCGACGGCGACATCGACTACAAGAAGTTCATCTCCGCCGTGACGCGGCTGCGCGGGCAGCGCTCCGCCCACCACTGGCAGGCCGAGCACGACAACCCGACCGAGTCCTTCACGTTCGCCCGTCGGTCGAGCGAGCACCTGCACTCGCTGCGGGAGAAGTGCTGACGGCCGTACCACGATGAGGAGGCCCTCCCCGGAAACCGGGAGGGCCTCCTCATGTGCGGTACTCGTCAGCCTGCGGGACTCGGCACCGCCGTCCTCCCCGGCTGCCGCAGCAGCAACGCGATCGCCGCCGCCACGATCGACACGCCGCCGGCCAGGGCGTAGGCGCCGTCGTAACCCCAGGCCGCGACGACCATGGAGCCGAGACCGCCGCCGAACAGGCCGCTGACCAGCTTGCCGCTGTAGACGAGGCCGTAGTTGGTCGCGTTGTAGTTCTCCCCGAAGTAGTCGGGGGTGAGCGCCGCGAAGAGCGGGTAGAAGGCGCCGCCGCCGAAGCCGGAGAGGAACGCGAAGAACAGGAACAGCCACTCGCTCCTGAGGTCTCCGGCCCAGATCACACCGAACTGGGAGAGACCCAGCACGACGATCACGAACACCAGGGTCGGCTTACGGCCCCACCGGTCCGACAGCCAGCCCACGACACCGCGGCCGACGCCGTTGATGACCGCCATCACACCCATGGACGACGCCGCGACCAGCGGGCCGAAGCCCACGTCCTTCGCGTAGTCGACCTGGAAGGAGATCCCGAAGATCGACACCCCGGCGGTCAGCACCACGGACAGCCACATCAGTGGCAGCATGCCCGTCCTGATGGCCTCCCGCGGCGTGTACTGCTTCACCGCCGGAGGGTTCTTGGCCAGGCTCACCGCGCTCTTCTGACTGCCCGCGTACGAGAGCGGATCGATGTCCGCGGGCCACCAGTTCTTCGGCGGGTCCTTGAAGAAGAACGCGCATCCGAAGACGACGATCATGATGTAGCAGCCGATCAGGTCCAGCACCCGGTGGTAGTTCGCGGTGTCGAACCCGTAGTTGAAGATGAAGATGAACGGCAGCGATCCGTACGCGAACCCGCCATTGACGAACCCGGTCCGGGCGCCACGCCGCTCGGGGAACCACTTGCCGACCATGTTGATGCAGGTCGCGTAGATCAGGCCGGCGCCGATGCCGCCGATGACACCGAATCCGAGGATCGCGAGCCGGACATCGCTCAGGTGCGACAGTGAGAGGAACCCCAGCAGGCACATGCCGGATCCGATGTACATCGCGGTGCGGGCCGTCAGGATGCCCTTCTCGCGCAGCCAGCCCGCCGGGAAGGCGATGCCGGCCTGGAAGAACACCCAGACGCTGAGGATCCAGAAGGTGTTGCTCTGCGTCCAGCCGTGCGCGTGGGACAGGGTGTCCTCCGCGGAGCCGTACGCGTATTCGAAGACGCTGATGGCCATCATGGCGATCCACGGGAGATACACCATGAGTTTGCGGGAGTGGCCGAGGATGTCGCGGTCGGTCTCGCCGATGCGGTAGACGCGACCTCGCGCGTCGGCCACCTCGCGGTAGGGACGGTGTGCGGCGTCGGATGGTGCGGACGAGCTCTTTGCTGCGTACGGATCTGCCGTCATGTCAGGCCATGTCCTCGCCGAGAGGTTGGGGGTTGGGGGCGATACCGCGCGTGTTCTTGTCGCGTCCCGGTGGGCTGAGGAACAGTGCCACGCAGCCGGCGAAGAGCGAGATGGAGCCGGCCAAAATGAAGGCACCGGAGTGTCCCCACGCGCTGACGACCACGGCACCCATGCCCGCGCCCAGACCTGAGACGAGCTTGGCGCTGTAGACCATGCCGTAGTTGGACGCGTTGTTGTTCTCGCCGAAGTAGTCGGCGGTGAGTGCCGCGAACATCGGGAAGATGGCGCCGCCGCCGAAGCCGGAGATCGCCGAGAAGATCAGGAAGAACGTCAGGTGCTTGCTCTCGGCCGACCAGAGGATGCCGTACTGGGCGAGACCCAGGATGACGCAGACGGCGAGCAGGCACCTCTTGCGGCCGTAGAGGTCGGACAGCCAGCCGATCACGCCGCGGCCGGTGCCGTTGACGACCGCCTTGAGGGACATGGCCGTGGCCACGATCCCGCCCGCGAATCCTGCCTCCTCGCCGATGTCCACCTGGAATGCGATACCGAAGATGTTCACGCCGGACGTGCACGCCAGACAGAACCACATCAGGGCGACCCGGCCGGTCTTCCATGCCTCGATGGGGGTGTACTGGCGCACCGCGGGCGGGTTCATCCGCATCGAGCGGGCCGCGCGCGGGTCCTTCGGAGGGTTGAGGGGGTCGATCTCCGCGGGCCACCAGTTCATCGGCGGGTCCTTGAAGAAGAAGCCGGCCACCCCCACCATCAGGGCGAGGAAGAGACCGACCGAGACCAGCACCCAGCGGAAGTTGGTCAGGTCCATGTAGCCGGTGAAGAGGAAGACGAAGGGCACCGAGCCGTAGGCGAAGCCGCCGTTGACGAATCCGGTCTTGCCGCCCTTACGCTCCGGATACCACTTGCCGACCATGTTGACGCAGGTGGCGTAGACCATGCCGGCACCCATGCCGCTGAACATGCTGAAGCCGATGTAGGCGACGACGACATGTGGTGCGTAGGCCAGCGAGAGATAGCCCAGCAGTGTGCCCGCCGCACCCAGCATCATGGCGAAACGGGCCGGCAGTTTGCCGGACTCGCGCAGCTTGCCGGCCGGGAAGGCCACCGCGGCCTGGAAGAACACCCAGACCGTCATCATCCAGAAGATGTGCGCACTGGCCCAGTGGTGCGCGGTGTGGAGCGTGTCCTCGGCGGACGCGAACGCGTACTCGGCGGAGGAGATGCCCATCATGCCGATCCAGGGCAGGATCACCATCCACTTGCGTTTGCGCCCCATGATGTCGATGTCGGACTCGCCGACGCGGTAGACGCGTCCGTTCTTGTCGGTCACCTCCCGATAGGTGGCGACTCGCGTAACGTCAGTGGTAGTCACGTTGATTGCACCCCTTGCGTCGAAAGTTCTGGCCAGCGCCCCCTGTCCAATGCCTTTCGTGCGCGCGCGGGTCCCGGGGCCGGCCGACGCGCACCGTCGGCCGGCCCCCCGCTGCCTCACCTCATGAGCCGCCCCCCAACAGTCCCGCCGCCCGCGCCCAGCGGTACTTGGCGCCCAGCACGGCCACCGGCTTCTCGGTCGTGTACGGGTACGCCACGACCCCCCGCTCGTACAGGTACTGGCAGGCCTCCTCGACCTCCACGTCACCCGCGAGCGAGGCGACGACAGGCTTCTCTATGCCGCGCTCCCGGAATTCGGCGACCACGCGCGCGGTGAGCTCCGCGAAGACCATCGGGGGAGTGACGATCGTGTGCCAGTAGCCCAGGACCAACGCGTGGATGCGCGGATCCTCCAGGCCGAGCCGGATCGTCGCCTCGTACGTCGACGGCGGCTCGCCGCCCGTGATGTCCACCGGGTTGCCCGCGGCCCCGAAGGGCGGGATGAACTTCCTGAAGGCCTCGTCCAGGTCCGGCGGGATCTCCATCAGGGACAGGCCGTTGTCGGTCACCGCGTCCGACAGCAGTACGCCGCTGCCGCCGGCCCCGGTGATGATCACGATGTTGTCGCCCTTGGGGGCGGGCAGTACCGGCAGCCCGCGCGCGTACTCCAGCATGTCGTTCAGCCCGGGCGCCCGGATGACACCGGCCTGCTTCAGGATGTCCTCGTACACGGCGTCGTCGCCGGCGAGGGCTCCGGTGTGCGAGCCGGCGGCCTTGGCGCCCGCGGCCGTACGCCCCGCCTTGAGGACGATGACCGGCTTCTTCGGTACGGTCGCCTGCGCGGCCTCGACGAAGGCGCGCCCGTCCTTGAGGTCCTCCAGGTGCATCGCGATGCACTCGGTGTGCGGGTCCTCGCCGAACCAGGTCAGCAGGTCGTCCTCGTCCAGGTCGGACTTGTTGCCGAGGCCCACGATCGCCGACACGCCCGTCTTCGTGGTCCGCGCGAAGCCCAGGATGGCCATCCCGATGCCGCCGGACTGCGAGGTCAGCGCCACCCCGCCCTTGACGTCGTACGGCGTGCAGAACGTGGCGCACAGGTCCTGCCACGTCGAGTAGTAGCCGTAGATGTTCGGTCCCAGCAGCCGGATGCCGTGCCGCTCGGCGATGTCCACGATCTCGTCCTGGAGCTCGTGCTCACCGGTCTCCGCGAACCCGGAGGGGATCAGTACGGCGTTGGGGATCCCCTTGCGTCCCACCTCCTCCAGGGCCGAGGCCACGAACTTGGCGGGGATAGCGAAGACCGCCACATCCACCTCACCGGGAACGTCCGTGACACTCTTGTACGCCTTGCGGCCCAGAATGTCATCGGCCTTGGGGTTCACCGGGTGGATGTCCCCGGCGTAACCACCGTCGATGAGGTTGCGCATGACCGAATTGCCGATCTTGCCCTGCTCGTTGGAAGCCCCGATCACGGCGACCGACGACGGCTGCATCAGGCGGCGCATCGAGGTGAGGATCTCCTCGCGCGTGTAACGACGCCTGGGCTTGGCCGGAGCCTCGGAGAGGATCACGCGGATGTCGGCGGCGACCGCGCCCTCGGCGGTGGCGATCACCGGGTTGAGGTCGACCTCGGCGATCTCCGGGAAGTCCGCGACCAGTTGCGACACGCGGCGGATCTGCTCGGCGACGGCCCACCGGTCCACGGCCGCCTGGCCGCGCACGCCGCGCAGGATCTCCGCCGCCCGGATCGAGTCCAGCATGGACAGCGCCTCGTCGGCGGACACGGGTGCGAGCCGGAAGGTGACGTCCTTGAGGACCTCGACGAGCACTCCGCCGAGCCCGAAGGCGACCACCTTCCCGAACGTCGGGTCGGTGACCGCGCCGACGATGACCTCCTGCCCCTGCGGCAGCAGCTCCTGCACCTGCACGCCCTCGATCCGGGCGTCCGCGTTGTACGCGCGCGCGTTGTCGACGATCCTGTGAAACGCCGCCCGTACGTCCGTCGCGCCCTCGACGCCGACGATCACGCCGCCCGCGTCGGTCTTGTGGAGGATGTCCGGCGAGACGATCTTCATCACCACGGGCCCGCCGAAGCGAGCGGCGTACGCCACCGCCTCGTCGACGTCCGTCGCGAGCTCCTCGCCCGGTACGGCGATCCCGTACGCGTCGGCGATCACCTTGCCCTCGGGCGCGGTCAGCGCGGTCCGTCCCTCGGCCCGCACGGAGTCGAGAAGCGTCCGCACCCTGAGCTCGCGGTCTTCGGCCATCACGTCAGATCACTCCGTTCGACTTGAGCAGGCGCAGCTCCTCGTCACCGAGGCCGAGCTCGCCGATGTAGACCTCTGCGTTGTGCTGTCCGAGCAGCGGCGAACTGCTCACCTCGACGGGGGAGTCGGAGAGCTTCAGCGGGCTGCCCACGGTCACGAACTCGCCCCGCTCGGGGTGCGGCACGGTGACGACCATCTCGTTGTCGACCAGCGAGGCGTCCTCGATGATCTCCTTCGTCGACAGGATCGGCCCGCACGGGATGTTGTGGGCGTTGAGCTTCTCCAGCACTTCCCACTTGGGCAGGGTCGAGGACCACTCCTCGATCAGCTGGAACATCTTGCTGAGCTTGGGCAGCCGGGCCTCCGGTGTCGCCCACTCGGGGTCACCTGCGAGTTCGGGCCGGCCGATGAGCTCACTGAGCGGCTGCCAGCCGACGGGCTGCACGATGACGTACACGTAGTCGTTCGGGCCGCCCGGCGCGCACTTGACCGCCCAGCCGGGCTGACCGCCGCCGGAGGCGTTTCCCGAGCGGGGAACTTCCGTGCCGAAGTCCTCGTTCGGATATTCAGCGAGCGGCCCATGTGCCAGGCGTTGCTGATCCCTCAGCTTCACCCGGCACAGGTTGAGTACAGCGTGCTGCATGGCCACGTTGACCCGCTGCCCACGCCCGGTGTTCTCGCGCTGGAACAGCGCCGCGAGAATCCCCGCGACGGCGTGCACACCCGTCCCCGAGTCCCCGATCTGGGCTCCGGTCGCCAGCGGCGGCCCGTCCTCGAAACCGGTGGTCGACATCGACCCGCCCATGGCCTGAGCGACGACCTCGTACGCCTTGAAGTTGGTGTACGGGCCTTCGCCGAACCCCTTGATGGAGGCATAGACGATACGCGGATTGATCTCCTGGATGCGGTCCCAGGTGAAGCCCATCCGGTCGACCGCGCCCGGTCCGAAGTTCTCGACCATGACGTCGGAGCGCCTGATCAGCTCGGTGAGGATCTCCTTGCCGCGCTCGGTCTTGGTGTTGAGAGTGATGCTCCGCTTGTTGCAGTTGAGCATCGTGAAGTAGAGGGAGTCGACGTCCGGGAGGTCACGCAACTGCTTGCGCGTGATGTCTCCGGTCGGCGCCTCCAGCTTGACGACGTCCGCGCCGAGCCAGGCGAGCAGCTGCGTCGCGGAGGGCCCGGACTGGACGTGGGTCATGTCCAGGACGCGGATGCCTTCGAGAGCCTTGGTAGGCGTGCCAGTCATGGAGGCCACCTCACTTGTACATGGTCTGGTTCATGGTTCCGGGGGCGTACGCGTCCGGGTCGACCCAGACGTTGATCAGCGACGGCTTCCCGGACTCGCGGGCGCGCCGCAGCGCGGGGCCGATGTCGGCGGGGTCACGGACCTCCTCGCCGTAACCGCCCAGCATCTGCGCGAACTTGTCGTAGTGGACGTCGCCGAGGGTGTTGCCGACCCGCTCGCGCTCCAGGCCGTACTTCTGGGCCTGGCCGTAGCGGATCTGGTTCATGGAGGAGTTGTTGCCGACGATGCCGACGAAGGGGAGGTTGTAGCGGACGAGGGTTTCGAAGTCCCAGCCGGTGAGGGAGAACGCGCCGTCGCCGAAGAGTGCGACGACCTCCTTGTCGGGCCGCGCCTGCTTGGCCGCGAGCACGAACGGCACCCCGACGCCGAGCGTGCCCAGCGGGCCCGGGTCCATCCAGTGACCGGGCGACTTGGGCTGCACGACCTGACCGGAGAAGGTGACGATGTCGCCGCCGTCGCCGATGTAGATCGAGTCCTCGGTGAGGAAGTCGTTGATCTCGCTGACCAGCCGGTACGGGTGGATCGGTGAGGCGTCCGACTTCAGGCTCGGCAGCCGCTTCTCCAGAGCGGTCTGCTCGGCCGCGCGCAGCTCGTCGAGCCACTCCTTGCGCTTGGACGCGCCACCGTTGACGCGTCCGGAAGCGGCCTCGGTGACCGACTTCAGCACCAGTCCGGCGTCGCCCACGATGCCGAGGTCGATGTCGCGGTTCTTGCCGACGGTGCGGTAGTCGAGGTCGATCTGCACGACGGTCGCGTCCGGGGACAGCCGCTTGCCGTAGCCCATGCGGAAGTCGAAGGGCGTGCCGACGATCACGATGACATCGGCGTTGGAGAAGGCGTACCGCCGCGACAGCTGGAAGTGGTGCGGGTCGCCGGGCGGGAGGGTGCCGCGACCGGCCCCGTTCATGTAGGCCGGGATGTTGAGGGTGCGTACGAGTTCGATGGCCGCCTCGGTGCCGCGCGTCGTCCACACCTGGCTGCCGAGCAGAATGGCCGGCTTCTCGGCGTGGACCAGCAGGTCGGCGAGCTTCTCGATGGCCTCGGGGTCGCCGGCCGAGCGGGTGGAGGCACGGTAGGCGCCCTCCTTCGGCACACGCGCCTTGCTCACCGGCACCTTGGCGTCGAGGACGTCGCGCGGGATCTCCAGGAAGGAGGGCCCGGGAGCACCGTGGTAGCACTCGCGAAACGCCATGGACACCATGTCCGCCGCGCGTGCCGTGTCCGGCACGGCCGCCGCGAACTTGGTGATCGGCGTCATCATGTCGACGTGCGGAAGGTCCTGGAGGGACCCCATCTTGTGCTGGGTGAGGGCGCCTTGGCCGCCGATGAGCAGCATCGGTGACTCGGCGCGGAAGGCGTTGGCGACTCCGGTGACGGCGTCGGTGGTGCCGGGACCCGCGGTGACGACCGCGCAGCCGGGCTTGCCGGTGATGCGGGCGTAACCGTCGGCGGCGTGTGCGGCGACCTGCTCGTGACGGACGTCGACGACCTCGATGCCCTCGTCGACGCAGCCGTCGTAGATGTCGATGATGTGGCCGCCGCACAAGGTGTAGATGCGGTCGACCCCCTCGGCCTTCAGCGCCTTGGCAACGAGATGACCACCGGAAATGACGTCCTGGGTGTCGTCGGGCATGGCGAAGTCCTGTCCCTTCGTAGGGGGGTGGAACGGCTCTCGCGGTACATTGCATACAGTCGACGAATACTGTATGAACCTTGTTATCCCGCATCCGGTGGGTGGTGTCCAGGGGGCGTGCGGCACTTTTGAGTCAGGAGCCGGAATGGACCTGTACGAACACCAGGCAAGGGAACTCTTCGAAGAACACGGCATCTTGGTGCCACGGGCGGAGGTGACGGACTCACCCAAGGAAGCCCGCGGGATCGCACGCCGGCTCGGCGGCCGGGTCGTGGTCAAGGCGCAGGTGAAGACGGGTGGCCGGGGCAAGGCCGGCGGTGTGAAGGTCGCCGCGGATCCGGCCGCCGCCGAGATCACGGCCCGCCAGATCCTCGGCATGGACATCAAGGGCCACACGGTCGGCAAGGTGATGCTGGCCCAACCCGTCGACATCGAGACCGAGTTCTATGTGTCCTACGTACTCGACCGCGCAGCCGGCGGCTTCCTCGCCATCGCCTCGGCCGAGGGCGGCATGGACATCGAGGAGGTCGCCGCCACCCGGCCCGAGGCCGTGGCCCGTATCCCCATCGACCCGGCCGAGGGCGTCACCTCGGCGAAGGCCGGTGAGATCGTCGAAGCGGCAGGCCTGCCACCCCAGACCGTCGACGTGCTCGTGCGGCTGTGGGAGGTACTGGTCCGCGAGGACGCCCTCCTCGTCGAGGTCAACCCGCTCGTACGCACGGGGCAGGGACAGATCCTCGCCCTCGACGGCAAGGTCACCCTGGACGACAACGCCCGCTTCCGCCAGGCACGCTGGGGCGCCGACGGCGTCGAGCACGACGACGCGCTGGAGGCGGCGGCCGCGGCCAAGGGCCTCAACTACGTCAAGCTCGACGGCGAGGTCGGCATCATCGGCAACGGCGCCGGGCTGGTCATGTCCACCCTCGACGTCGTCGCGGGCTGCGGCGCCCGCCCCGCCAACTTCCTCGACATCGGCGGCGGCGCATCGGCCCAGATCATGGCCGACGGGCTCTCCGTCATCCTCTCCGACCCGGCCGTGAAGTCGGTCTTCGTCAACGTCTTCGGCGGGATCACCGCGTGCGACGCGGTCGCCGACGGCATCGTGCAGGCCCTGGACTCCGTCCAGTTGACCAAGCCGCTCGTCGTGCGCCTCGACGGCAACAACGCCGCCCGTGGCCGCGCCATCCTCGACGGACGCGCCCACCCCCTGGTCCAGCAGGCCACCACCATGGACGGCGCCGCGCAGCGCGCCGCCCAACTCGCCGCCGCCACAGCCTGAGGAGACATGACGACATGGCCATCTACCTCACCAAGGAGAGCAAGGTCCTCGTCCAGGGCATGACCGGCGGCGAGGGCATGAAGCACACCCGGCGCATGCTCGCCGCCGGCACGAACGTCGTCGGCGGCGTCAACCCGCGCAAGGCGGGCCGCACCGTCGACTTCGACGTCCCCCAGTGCCTCAAGGGCCTGGGAGGTACCCCCATCGCCGTCCCGGTGTTCGGCTCGGTCGCCGACGGCATGCGCGCGACCGGCGCCGACGTGACCGTCGTCTTCGTGCCGCCCGCCTTCACCAAGGCGGCCGTCATCGAAGCCGCCGACGCCGGCATCGGACTCGCCGTCGTGATCACGGAGGGCATCCCGGTCCACGACTCGGTCGTCTTCACCGCGTACGCGAAGGCCAAGGGCACCCGCATCATCGGCCCCAACTGCCCCGGCCTGATCACCCCCGGCCAGTCCAACGCGGGCATCATCCCGGCCGACATCACCAAGCCCGGCCGTATCGGCCTGGTCTCCAAGTCCGGCACGCTCACCTACCAACTGATGTACGAGCTGCGCGACATCGGGTTCTCCACCTGCGTCGGTATCGGCGGCGACCCGGTCGTCGGCACGACCCACATCGACTGCCTGGCCGCCTTCCAGGACGACCCCGACACCGAGTTGATCGTCCTCATCGGCGAGATCGGCGGCGACGCCGAGGAACGCGCGGCCGCCTACATCCGCGACCACGTCACCAAGCCGGTCGTCGGCTACATCGCCGGCTTCACCGCACCCGAGGGCAAGACCATGGGGCACGCGGGCGCGATCGTGTCCGGCTCCTCCGGTACGGCGGCGGCGAAGGAGGAGGCGCTGGAAGCGGTGGGGGTGGGGGTCGGCAGCACGCCCACCGAGACCGCGCGCCTGGTGCTGGAGCGCCTCGGCGCGAACGCGTGACGCCACTCATAGTCGACGCGAGGTCGCTTACCGGAGTCTCCGTGCCCCGCTAGCGTCCGCCGTAGCCATGTACGACCGCCCCCGATTGTGCACCGAGAGCGGAGAACCGAATGGCAACCACCCTCACCATCAAATCCGACACCTCCTGGACCGACGCCTGGCAACGCTGCCTCACGGTCGCCCCGGAGGCCTTCCGGGACGACCGTGTCCTCAACCTCTGGAACTCCACCTGGCAGGCCGACGGTCGCGCCCTGCCCGCCACCAGCCCTGTCGACGGCAGCCCGATCGCCGGCCCGCCGCGCCTGGACCGGGACACCGCCCACCAGGCCGTACGCGCCTCGCTCGACCAGCACCGCGCGTGGCGGCACATCCCGCTGGACGAACGCCGGGCGCGTGTCGCGGCCACCCTCGACGCCCTGACCCAGCACCGGGACCTGCTCGCCCTGCTCCTCGTCTGGGAGATCGGCAAGCCGTGGCGGCTCGCCCGGGCCGACGTCGACCGGGCCATCGACGGCGTGCGCTGGTACGTCGACGGCATCGAGCCGATGGTCGCCGGCCGGGCCCCACTGAACGGCCCGGTTTCCAACATCGCGAGCTGGAACTACCCGATGAGCGTGCTCGTTCACGCAGTGTTGGTACAGGCATTGGCAGGCAACGCGGTCATCGCCAAGACCCCGACCGATGGCGGTGTCGCGTGTCTGACCCTGGCCTGCGCGCTCGCCGCCCGTGAGGGAATTCCCGTCACCCTCGTCAGCGGCAGCGGAGGCGAGCTGTCCCAGGCGCTGGTGCGGGCGCCCGAGATCGGCTGCGTCTCCTTCGTCGGCGGCCGCGACACCGGCGCCGCAGTGGCCACGGCCGTCGCCGACCTCGGCAAACGACACGTACTCGAACAGGAGGGACTGAACACCTGGGGCATCTGGAACCACACGGACTGGGACGCGCTCACCGCGGTCATCCCCAAGCTCTTCGACTACGGCAAACAACGCTGCACGGCGTACCCGCGCTTCGTCGTCCAGCGTGAGCTGTTCGACGAGTTTCTGGCGGCGTACCTCCCGGCGGTGCGCACGCTCAGGGTCGGCCACCCCCTGGCGGTCGAGCAGCCGGACGACCCGTACCCGCAGCTGGACTTCGGGCCGGTGATCAACGCGGCCAAGGCCAAGGAGCTGGGCGATCAGGTCGCCGAGGCCATCGACCGCGGCGCCGTCCCCCTGCACCGCGGGAACCCGTCCGACGCCCACTTCCTGCCCGGCCAGGACACCTCGGCCTATGTCCAGCCGGTCACGCTGCTGAACCCACCGCCCTCCTCCCCGCTCCACCACGCGGAGCCGTTCGGCCCGGTCGACACGATCGTCCTGGTCGACACGGAGGCGGAGCTGCTGGCGGCCATGAACGCCTCGAACGGCGCGCTGGTCGCCACGCTGTCCACGGACGACCGGGCGACGTACGAGCGGCTCGCCCCGCAGATCCGCGCGTTCAAGGTCGGCCACGGCAAACCGCGCTCACGCGGGGACCGCGACGAGTTGTTCGGCGGGTTCGGCGCGTCCTGGCGCGGGGCGTTCGTCGGCGGCGAGCTGCTGGTGCGCGCGGTGACGCAGGGGCCGTCGGGGGAGAGGCTGCCCGGGAACTTCCCGGAGTACCAGCTTCTTCCGTGAGCAGAGACCGCCGGGGCATCGGCCGGCCGGCGAACCGGTCAGCCGATGCCCTGCCGGTCCGGGCGGAGCGCGAACGCGCGGTCCGTCGCGTTCGGGGCGGTCTCGTCGACCGCCTGCTGGAGCAGTTCGCGGTGCCGCAGCAGCGGCTCGCGCCGATCCGGATGTGCGAGCAACAGCAGGTCGTCCAGACCGGCCAGCATGCGGCGTGACACCTGCGGGCTCCCGAGGGCACACCTGCGCACCTCGGTGAACCCGAGATCCACCAGCTCGGTCCACCCCGGCACGGACTGCACCAGCCTCACGGTCCCGCCCCGGTCCTGGTGCAGTGCGACGTCCAGCGGTTGCCGGGTCAGCGCCGCCAGGAACTGCACGACGCGGTCCAGCGCCTGCACGGCCGTCGTCGGATCGTTGATCGCGGGCGACAGGGCACGCAGCGCGATGTCGCACAACTGCCGCAGCCCGAAACCGAGATCCTGGTGGTAGGTCCGCTCCACCCCGACGTAAGTGGTGTAGCGCAGTGCGCCGAGCGGCGGGGCCGCCCCGCCGTGGACCGCGAGCAGGGGCGTGCCGGGAACCACGAAGTCCCCGATCCGCGGGATCAGCCGCAGCACGACGTCGTGCCTGCGGGCCACCCGCACCAGCCGTGCGATGTGCACGTCCCGCAACACCCCCGCCCGGCCCTCGTGCGGCACCCACGCCGTCGTGGAGCCTAGTTCGGGCGGGGCCGGTCCGCCCGTGGGCGGGGGCATCGAAGCGATTGCCCGGAAGGACTCCTTGGCGATTCGCGCGATTACGTGACTGATCCGCATCAGCCGCAGGGTGGTGTTCACGTACAGCACGAAGAGCAGGAGGCTCAGCGCGACCATGCAGAGCGTAAGGATCGACTGCACCAGCGGCAGGGTCGTCACCTTTCGGGGGTCGTCGGCGGTGTCGAAGGCGGTCAGCACCAGCAGGGTCAACACGAAGGTGGCCAGGAAGACCGAGAAGGTGGCCTTGGTGATCCGGCTGCGGACGAAGAGCCGCACCACACGCGGGGTGAACTGCCCGCTCGCCATCTGCACAGCCACCAGCGAGATGCTGAAGACCACGCCGATGAAGGTCATCATCGCCGACCCGACCGCGCTCACCACGGTCTTCGCATCCTGTGCGAACCGCAGCAGCTCGTCGAGCGTCTCGTAGTCGCCGTCTTCCCGCAGCGCGTCCACGATGGCCGTGTCGAGCGCCTGCGCCGCCAACCAGACCACGAAGACACCCACCATCGCGGCGGTCGGGGCGAACCAGAATGTGTCCCGCAGATGCTCCCTGAGGGGCGACAGCACACGCGGGCGACGGCGTGCGGGAGGGCTCTGCGTAACCAGCCAGTCACTCATGGCTTGGACCCTAGATGCATCGGAGCGCGGGGTCCCGGACCCCCGCCATGTGGAAGGAAACGCAGGTGAAAGGCACTCCGAAACCTTGGTATTGTTGTCCACGTCGCCGAGGGGAACACCCCCGGCAAGGCGACAGACACCTAGTCCGGGTGGCGGAATGGCAGACGCGCTAGCTTGAGGTGCTAGTGCCCTTTATCGGGCGTGGGGGTTCAAGTCCCCCCTCGGACACAGATTCTTTCCAGCTCATGCGGGTCGAGGGTTTCCTCGGCCCGCATGAGCTGTTTCCGGAGCGCGACTGGGGCGGCTCCCGGCAATTGCGTGTGCAGGCGGAGATACTTCGTAGGGCGTCGTCGGAGTGTCCGGGGCGCGTCGCGTCATGGAGGCCGCGTCCGGCCGGGCAGGAGCGATGTTGATCCGTGTTCTTCTCGTCGAGGAGGCAGACCTGGTGCGTGGGGCACTCGCCGCCCTGCTCACACGTGAGAGGGACATCGAAGTGGTCGCGGCGTCACCGGAGCGCAGTCAGACGGTCCCGCACGCGTTGTCGTACCGGCCCGACGTGGTGGTCATCGACAGCGACGGCGATGAGGACTGTGCCCTCGGTACCTGCCAGGAGCTGGCCGCGCGGCTGCCCGAGTGCCGGGCCCTGCTCGTGGTCGGCTCGACGACGCCGGACTATCTCCGGCGGGCGCTGGCACGTCGCGTCGCGGGTCTCATCGGCAGGAACAGCCCCTGCGACATCCTGCCCCAAGGGGTCCGCAAGGTGGCCGCGGGCGAGCGGTTCATCGACCCCGGACTGGCGCTGCTGGCGCTCTCGTCGGTGGAGAACCCGCTGACCGAGAGGGAGATCGAGGTACTGCGGTTGGCGGCGGACGGCACGCCCACGCGTGAGATCGCCGACCGGCTCTCGCTGTGCGTCGGGACAGTCCGCAATCACCTGAACGCGGTCTCCAGGAAAACCGGGGCGCGCAACCGCATCGACGCGATCCGGATCGCCCGCGAGTCGGGCTGGTTGTAGGCCGGGGCGAGTGGCCGCACCCGGGCGGCGGATCGTGGTCCGATGCGGCTCCGCGGCGGCCGCACCGGCACCGCTTCCCCGCCCCAACCCGGCTCGGGCGTCGTCCCGCGTCGGTCATCCGCGCCGGACGTCGGCCGTCGCCTGGTCCCAGTGGCCGATCAGGTCGCGGTAGAGAGCGCAGTCGGCCAGCAACTGGTCGTGTGTGCCGAGGGTGCAGCGCGGGCCGTCCATGACGAGGACGAGGTCGGCGCGCAGGGCGGAGCTGATCCGGTGGGCGCAGACGATCAGGGTGGAACGGCGGCTGGCGAAGGCCCGTTCGGCGACCGCCTCGGCGGCCGGGTCGAGGTGGCACGTGGCCTCGTCCAGCAGGACCAGCGGGGCCGGCGGCAGCAGGGCGCGGACGAGTGCGATCAGCTGGCGCTCACCGGCGGACAGCAGGGCCGGGTTCACGGGAGCGTCGTAGCCGCCGAGGCGTTCGACGAGCGGGTCGGCGCCGATGGCGTGGACCGCCGCGTCGAGGGTGGGCCGGGTGGCCGTGGGCAGCAGGTAGGTGAGGTTCTCGCGCAGGGTGTCGGCGAAGACGTAAGCCTCCTGCGGGATCAGCACACGGGACCGGCCGAGTCGGCCGGGGTCCAGGGTCCGTACCGGGACTCCGCCCAGGCGTACCTGGCCGACCTGCGGTTCGAGCACCCCGGCGATGAGCGCGGCGAGCGTGGACTTGCCCGCGCCACTGGGTCCGACGACGGCCAGATGGGTGCCGGGCGCGAGGGAGAGGTCGAGGGACTGGAGGACCGGTTCGGCGGAGGGGGCGTAGCCGAAGGTGACACCGCGCAGTTCGACACGGCCGTCCTTGGGCCGGGGTCCCGCATGTCCCGACGCCTCCGGCGATCTCGATGCCGCCGGTGTCGCTGCCGCGGCCGGGTCCGGCGCCGTCGATGCTCCCCACGCCGCCGCAGGCCCCTCCTGCCCCGCACCACCCACCTCGGCAGCGACACGGCCGTCCTTGGGCCGGGGTCCCGCATGTCCCGACGCCTCCGGCGATCTCGATGCCGCCGCCGGGTCCGGCGCTGTCGACGCTCCCCACCCCGCCGCCGGCCCCTCCCGCCCCGCACCCCTCACCTCGGCCGCCTCCAAGATCCGGCCCAGTGTGACCAGTAGCCACAGCCCGCTGCCGCCGAGTCCCTGGACGAAGCCGCGCAGGGCCGGTTGGAGGCCTTGCGCGACGTAGGTCAGCGCGCCCAGGATCGCGCCGGCCGTCACTCCGCTGCGCACCAGCCAGGGTGCCCCGGCCAGGATGAGCACGATCGGCAGCCAGCCGCCGACACCCAGGGCGGCGGTGCGCAACGCGGTGAGCCGGGCCAGGGCGCGGGCCGCGCTGGCCGCCTCGTCGATACGGGCGCCGACCCGACGGCGTACGACGTCCTCGGCGCCGCACGCCGTCACGTCCCGCAGCCCGCCGGCCACCGTGCTCACCTGCTCGGCGATGGCCTCGTCGGCGAGGACGACCGCCCGCTGCCGGGCCGCCATCGCCCGCAGGGCCAGCAGGAAGAGCGTGAGCCCGGCCAGGAGGGGCGGTACGACGAACAGCAGGAGGGCCGGATCCAGCGCGGCGAGCCCGAGCAGCACGCTCACCGTCGTGACCGCGAAGCTCTGCACGAACATCACGACCGCTCCGTACGACTCGCGGGCGATCTCCACCTGCTCGGTCAGCCGTGCGACGCCCGCCGTGTCGGCGGGTCGCCCGGCGTGGAGAGAGGAGCGGTGCAGCGTGCCGGTGGTGGCCAGGGTGACCAGTTCGTCGCGGAACGGCTCGACGACTGCGGCCAGTTGGAGCGTGGCGTGCCGGGTGCCCCAGGCGCCGACGAGGACGGCGGCGGCCAGGAGACCGAGCCAGCCGAGGCCCGCGGCGCTGCGGCCCGCGAGGAAGCCGTCGTCGACGGCACGGGCGACCAGCCAGCCGGAGAGCAACGCGGGCACGGCCTCGACCAGCGACCACCAGGTGAGCCGTACGAACTCCCGGCGCCGTGTGCGCAGCGTGGAGCGCAGCAGGGCGCCCGGTGCCGGGTTCACCGGCGCGCCCCTGCGTCATCCCCGGACTCCGGGCGGAACACCGCCCGATAGCCCTCCCGTGTCCACAGCTCCCGATGCGTGCCCAGGCCCCGCACCCGTCCCGCGTCGAGCCAGACGACGACGTCCGCGCGGGCCGCCGTGGAGGCGCGGTGGGTCACGACGAGCCGGGTGCGGTGGGCGAGTGGACCGGTGCTGGTCAGGGCCTGGCCGATGTGGTGCTCGGTGACGGTGTCGAGGCTTGCCGCCACGTCGTCCAGCACCAGGAGGCGGCCTTCAGGCGCGGACTGGACGAACGCGCGCGCCAGGCCGATGCGTTGGGACTCGCCGCCGGACAGCGGGGCATCGGTGAGCGGGGTGCCGTACCCCTCGGGCATGGTCCGGACGAAGGCGTCGGCGCGTGCCGCGGTGGCCCCCGCACGCATCTCCCCGCCCCCGGGTGTGCGTGGCCCGAATCCGATCGCGTCCGCGAAGGTCTCGCCCAGCAGCACCGGTCGTTCGAAGCCGTAGGCGACGGCCCGCCGCAGCTCCGCGCGGTCCACAGCGCGCAGCGGCGTCCCGTCGAGCAGTACCTCGCCCTCGTCCGGGTCCACCAGCCGTCCGGCCAGCGCGGCCAGCAGGGACTTGCCGGATCCCGAGCGCCCTACGACGGCGGCCAGCGCGCCCGGCGGCAGCTCCAGATCGATGCCGCCCAGCGTGGCGTCGCCCTCGGCGGTGCGCACCGTGACCCCGCGGAACTCCAGTCGCCCGCCGCCCCCGGAGGGCAGGTGTGCGCTGCCGTGGGCGACCGTGGGTTCGCCCAGCACCTCGGCGACCCGTCCGGCGGTGGCGCGTGCGAAGGCCAGCCGGTTGACCGAGGCCACCAGCGAACTCACGCCGGTGGCCAGGAGCACGTACCCGCTCGCGGCAAGCATCTGACCCGGTGTGATGCGTCCTCGGGCGAGCCCCAGTCCGGCCACGGCCAGCACGGCGACCTCCAGCAGGGGCACGATCGCGGCGTCCCGTGCGGAGACCCGGGCGAACGCGCGCCACATGCCCAGGCCGTGGCGGTGCAGTTCGGGCAGCGGCTGCAGTATCCGCTCGGACTCGCGGGCCGCGGTCCCGGCGGCCGTGATGGTGCGGATGCCGGTCAGGGCGTCGACGAGTCGGGTGGCGATGTGGCCCTGCGTGGCGAAGTAGCGGTCGTTGAGGTCGGAGACGTCGCGGACGAAGGCCCGGACCATGAGGACGACCAGGGGCAGTCCGGCGAGGAAGGTGAGGCACAGCCAGGGGTCGATGAGGGCCAGGGCCACCACGGCCCCGACCGGAGGGACCAGTTCGGTCACCGCCCACACCAGGCTCGACGGGGCGTTGCCGGCCCGGGCCGTGTTGCCCACCAGACGCGCCACCAGATCGCCCTGAGTGTGCCGGCGGGTGGCGGGGGCGCCCAGGTCGAGGACATGGCCGAGCAGGGTGTGCCGCAGCCATGCCGTGCAGCGGGCGTTGGCCACGGCGCCCGCGTAGTCGTCCACGGTGTCGCACACCACCAGCAGCGCGACGGTGACGGCGGACAGGGTCAGCCACAGGGCGGTGTCGCCGCGTCCGAGCACCGCGTCGACCGTGCGGCCCATGACGGCGGGCAGGAGCACGTAGACCCCTGCCAGCAGCAGTGACGCGGCGGCCTGGACGCCGCCCCACACACCGCCCCGCCGGACCGTTTCGAACAGCAGACGGTCCGCCGCGCGTCGGTCCACGGGCCGCTCCCGTCGTCGTACGGTTCCTGCGTTTCCAGCGAAGGGCGGGGGCACTCGGAGTGCCCCCGCAGTGTGGGTGAGGACTCGTCGTGAGGACTAGCAGAGCAGCAGGCTGAGGAAGCTGCCTCCACCGCATCCCTTGCTTGCCCGGCTGCCTGGCGGCGGACGGTAACCGGTCTCCGACTCGATGGTCAGTCCCTGCAGTTCGAGGAGCGACATATGTCTTCACCTTCTCTCGTGTACTCGCGTGGGGACGGGTTGGTCATCAGCCGACAAGCCGGGTGTCAGGAACGGCAGCCCGGCCGGACTGGAGTGGAAGGCGGCGCCCAGGGCCAGCAGGACGCCCGCGGTGCCGGTGGCAAGGTCCATGGAAAGCCGCAGCAACTGCTCGCCGGGGAAGGCGAGTCGGCCGTCGAGCAGGCAGGCGTGACGGTCCAGGTGGCGTACGTGGTCCGCGATCACGGGGTCGTGCGCGGCGGCCGTGCCGGGCGGGTGCGCGCGGCTGAGGTGGAGGATCATGCCCGCCACGCCGTCGAAGAGCCCGGGTTCGATGTAGAACGACGCCCTCGCGGCCTTGCGGATCCGGTCGGCGGCCGTCGAGAACTCCTCGTCCGCGCGGTGGGCCAGGTACTCGTCGAGCACCATGCCGATGCCCACGCTGCCGTCGGCGAGATACGGCATGGTGCGCCAGCCCTCGTTGACCTCCATCGAACCGTCCGCGCGCACCAGGCAGCGGCGCAGGTCCTGACGCAGCGCGGTGGCGGCCAGGTCGAGCAGCGCCGGTTCGCCGCTGTGCTCGTACAGGCGCAGGAACAGCAGCGCGGGCCCGGACGAGCCGAACATCAGCCCCGCTCTCGGATGGGCTCCGCCACTGGTCTCGGGCACGCCGTCGGCCGGGCCGATACGGTCGGCGACGGCCTGCGCCACGTGCAGGGCGGCGTCACGGCAGGCGGCGTCGCCGAGAGTGGTCGCGAAGTGCAGCGCGTTGAGCCCGATGCCGGACAGTCCGCCCCTGAGGTCCAGTGCCAGGGCTTCCCAGTGCTCGTCCAGGCACATGTCGAGGACCTTGACGGCCTCCTCGTGGTGCCCGAGGTGTTCGAGGACGTACGCGACGCCGTGCAAGCCGTCGTAGAAGCCGAGGCGGGTTCCGGGCTCCGGATGCAGTGCGTGCCGGATCAGCCAGTCCTCGTGGTCGGGGTGGCGCCCGGCGCCGGTCACGTCCAGCGCGTACAGTACGCCCGCCGCGCCGTGCGCCACCGCGAGGCCGCCGCCCGGGACGCCGAACTGCTCGATGTCGCCCGGGAAGAGCCGGTCGCGGCGCTCGGGCGTGGCGGCGGCCAGGACGGCGTCGGCCATCGAGGCGCGGGCACGCAGCCAGCCGGCGTGGTCGGGCCGCAGACGAGGCCCTTCGTCCGCCCCGGCGGCCATCCCGCCGTTGCCGGTGAGTGTGCGGACGGCCTCGTCGAGGAACCGCCGGGGCACCGGGAACAGCCGGGCGGCCTCCCTGGCGAGCTGCCCGGCCTTGCCGCCGTCCAGCTCGATGAGGCCCGTCAGCGGCATGAAGAGGAAGATCCTCAGGCAGGCCAGCGCGTAGCGGTCGATGTCGAAGCCGGTTGCCCCGCTGGGGGCGATGAAACCCGGGGCCGCGAGGACCTGGTGCCCGGCCTCTGCCACGTCCGAGGCGCCTTCGAAGTCGATCAGTACCACCCGGCCGTCGGGGCGGACCAGGACGTTGTACGTGTGCACGTCGCCGATCACGATGCCCCGCTCATGGACCGCGGCGACCGCTTCCTCCACTTGCCGGTGCAGGTCGAGGGCCCAGGACGCGTAGTCGGCGAAGGCCGACGCGTCGGCCTCCAGGTCGGTCGGCGGATAGCGATCGACGAACACCTCGTGCAGGGGCCGTCCCTCGATGAACTCCTCGACGAGGAAGTGGTGGCCGCCCAGCTCGAAGTGATCCCGGAGCTCGGGTACGCAGGACAGGCCGCGCAGCCGTTCCAGGGCCGTCCGCTCGCGCTCCAGCCGGGTGACGGCGTCCGCGCCGTCGGCGGTGAGTCCCGCGTGCGGCCGGGCCTCCTTGAGGACGACACGTTCCTCGGTGCGGGTGTCGACCCCGGCGTACAGTCCGCCGCCGTTGGAGAAGTGCAGCGCCCTGTCGAACCGGTAGGGCAGATCGGCGACGGTGGTACGGCGGCTCTCGGCGAGCTGCGCTTCGAGGAAGCCGGGCAGTGGCACCCACTCGGGAACGTGGAAGGTGGGACCTCGCACATCCGGCACCAGACGTCCGGAGGGGTCCTCCACCGCCTGCTCCAGCACACCGTCGGCCGAGACGCAGTACCGGTCGGCGAAGGCGCCGTACCTGACGTACAGCGGACCGTCGCCCCAGCGCAGGTCGCTGAGAATGTACGGCCCCTGCCGGCCGTCGAGGGCGGCTCCGAGCTCGGTGAGGACACGCTCGCACTGGGCCTCGTCCACCGGGTAGACGGTCACGAACTTTCCGCTGGACCCGCGGTGCGCGTACTTCGCGTTGGCGAGGAACAGGGTGTCCAGGCCGGGCAGGAACTTGAAGGCGATACGGCGCGGGACGCAGTAGTCCCACACCGCGTCCAGGGTCGTCTGCGCGTTGTCCGGGCACGCCGAGACGTGGATCTTCCAGCCCTGCTTCGGGAGCTCCGCGTCGACGGGGCGGCAGACCACCCAGTCGCCGAGTTCCTCGCGCGACCAGGAGGCGGGAGGCGTGCGCCGGGTCTGATGGAACTGGCCCTGCGTTCGGCCACGGGACGGCGTGTCGTAGAAATGCGGGTGAGTGAGGCAGTAGACCTCGTACCGCTTGTCCACGGAAAGCCTCCAGTCGGGGGCTGCTGTCCTGCTCAGAGGTGCCTCGCCGCGCGACGGGGCGGGGTGGCGAACGGGCGGTCCCTGCTGCTCTCGGGCCGCGTGACCAGCGCCTGTCACCTCTCACGATGACAGAACAGGTGACAGCGAACATCGATCGTCTGTCACCGGAAGAGTGTGAGATTCACACGGTCCGCCTGTACGGATCGCACGCCTCGCAGGAGCGTCGAAGGCGCTGCGGGTGGCGCGGGGGCCGCGAGGGTGTCGCTTACGTCAGTCGTGGTCGGCCGTCAACGCGCTCAAGGCCGACGGGTTTTCGTGTCCGAGTCGTCCGAGTCGTCTCCGCCTCTCGGCCAGGGGCGCCCGGTGATCCGCTCGATGTCCGTGTTGAACTGCCGCAGGTCGGCGATGAACCGCCCGAGTCGCTCGGGGGTCCAGTCGGCCACGACCGTGGACAGGCCCGTGACGATTCCGTCGCGCTGCTGCGTGAGGAGCCTGAGGCCCTCCTCGGTGATGCGGAACTTGCGGGCCACCCCGCCGGCCGGGTCGAGGGTCCGCTCCACCAGGCCGTTGCGCAGGAGGGCCGAGGTCTGGCGGGTGAACGTCGACGCCGCGAGTCCGAAGGCCTCGACGAAGTCCGGGATGGACATCGGGCCCTGTGCCTGGAGTCGGTTGAGGATGACGTAGGCGCTCTGGTCCAGCGGGTCCCCGCCGCGCGGGCCCCGGGGTGCCCGCATCTCCTTGTGGCGGGTGAGGATCAGCAGCTCCCGCTCGATGCGCTCCGCGGCCTCTCGGGCCTCCATGCCGATCTCCTTCCCGGTTCCCTGAGCCCTCACCCTACGGTGACATTGCGCCATACATCGAAAGTGCATCATGCACTCTTGATGCATGATGCACCACGTGCGTAGCGTGCCGTGCTGTGAATGCTTTCGCGTCGCTCACCCACCTCCCCCCAGCCCCCCACTCAAGGTGATGAAGGATGCGCGAGGACGACCTTCTGCGGCTGCCGCTGCCCAGTGACAACCCCTTGGAGCCGCCCGCCGATTGGGAGCGGCTGCGCCGTCAGTGCCCGGTGGCCACCGTCGAACTCCCCAGCGGTGACAAGGCGGCCTATCTGACCCGCCACGACCACGTCAAAGCCCTGCTGGCCGACCCCCGTTTCGCCCGGCCGACCGCCGAGGACGGCGCCGCCCGGATCGCCCCCGAAGGAGCCGGCGGTCCCGCCGCCGACGGGAGCACGCCCCTGGCACTGCCCGACCGCGGGGAGCCGCACCTGCGTTGGCGACGGCAGGTCGGCAAGTACTTCACCGCCAAACGCATGACCGCCCTGCGCCCCGGCATGGTGCGCACCGCCGAGGGCCTCGTCGACGACATGATCCGGCAGGGACAGCCCGCCGATCTCAAGGCCGCCCTCGGCTTCCCGCTGCCCGTCTACGTCATCTGCGACATCCTTGGAGTCCCCGCAGCCGATCGGGACCGGTTCTCGCACTGGTCCGACGCCTTCCTCAACGTCAGCCGCTTCACCGGCGAGCAGACCCGGGCGGCCTACGACGAGTTCGCCGAGTACATGTCGGCGCGCATCGCGGCGACGCGCGCCGAGCCCGGCGAGGACCTGATCAGCATGGTGATCAGGGAGAGCGAGGGCGAGGGCGAGGGGCTGACCGACGACGAGTTGCTCGGCACCGCCATGGGGCTGCTGGTCGCCGGGCACGAGACGACCGCCAACATGATCGGCAAGATGGTCGCCATGCTGCTCGCCGACCGCACCCGGTGGGAGCTGCTGCTGGCCGACCCCACCCTCGTGCGCACCGCGGTCGACGAGGCGCTGCGCTTCGACGCCAACCTCGGCTTCGGCATCCGGCGTTATCTCACCGAGGACGTCGAGGTCGGCGGGGGGCTGCTGCCGAGCGGCACGACCGTCGTGTGCAGCATGCCCGCGGCCAACCGGGACGAGCGGGTCTTCACCGACGCCGACGACATGGTGCTGTCCCGGTCCCCGAACCCCCATCTGACGTTCGGCGCCGGACCGCACTCCTGCCTCGGGCAGAGCCTCGCGCGCACCGAACTCCAGGTCACCCTCGACGTTCTTCTCCGCAGGCTGTCGACCCTTCGACTGGACGTGTCCGTCGGGGAGTTGCGGCGAGTGGAGGGCCTCCTCGTCGGCGGGCTGCAGACGGTGCCGGTGCGGTGGTGACGGCTGCCGCACCGATCAGGAAGGGCAACTGCCGTGAAAGTCACTGTGGATCAGGACCGCTGCTGCGGCGCCGGGCAGTGCGTGCTGCTCGCACCCGATGTCTTCGACCAACGTGACGACGACGGCATCGTCACCCTGCTCGACCCCACGCCGGCGCCGGACCTGCACGCCGCCGCCCGCGAGGCAGCCGCCGTCTGCCCCGCGGCCGCCATCACCATCGACGACGACGCATAGCGGCACCCGGTCCCACGGACCGGAAAATCACGTGCCCCGACCTCGCCCGGCTCCCTAGACTCAGCACGCAATCACGCGCCGCCCCGTACACGTCGGCGCGTAGTCGTGACCAGTCGAGGGGAGTCGGGCCGTGCGTGACCGCACCGCTGTCGTCGTCTCCCCCTCCCGGTACGAGGTGATCCTGGTGTCCTCGTCCGCCCGGTGCCCGCTGCGCGGCCGGCACCGGATGCCCGTGACGAACACCTGAGAGCGCCCGAGCAGTACGCACGTCAACGCCCCTGCCGTTCCCCCGTCCTGACGGGGCGGCAGGCCGTGCTCGCGTGGGCGCCTGCGCTCGTCCGGAAATCGCGCTGACCCCTTTTCGTATCCGGATCGTCCGGATCATCCGAAAGGCCATGGGCCGTGCGCACCAACCTCAACACCCTCGCCGTCGTCCGCAACCTCGGCATCCTCGCCCACGTCGACGCGGGCAAGACCACCGTCACCGAGCGGATCCTGTACACCACCGGGACCACGCACAAGCGTGGCGAGGTCCACGACGGCACCACTGTCACCGACTTCGACTCGCAGGAGCGCGACCGCGGGATCACCATTTTCGCGGCGGCGGTCAGCTGCGCCTGGGACGGTCACCGGATCAACCTCATCGACACCCCCGGGCACGTCGACTTCGCCGACGAGGTGGAGCGTTCGCTGCGTGTGCTCGACGGCGCGGTCGCGGTGTTCGACGCCGTTGCCGGGGTCGAGCCGCAGAGCGAGTCGGTGTGGCGGCAGGCCGACCGGCACGGCGTACCGAGGATCGCCTTCGTCAACAAGATGGACCGGGCGGGCGCGGACCTCGACACGGCCGTCGCGTCCATCCGGGAACGGCTGCATCCGGCGCCGCTGGTCGTGCAGTTGCCCATCGGCGCCGAGGACGGGTTCCGCGGCGTCGTGGACCTCGTACGCATGCGCGCGCTGGTGTGGGCCGACGGCGCCGACACGGCCGTGGAAGAGCCGGTGCCGGAGGAACTGCGCGAGGAGGCCCACCGGCGTCGGCGGCTGCTGGAGGAAGCCGTGGCCGAACTGCATGCCGACGCGCTGGAGGAGTTCTGCGCCCGGTCGGCCCTCACGGCGCAGACGCTGGTCCGTGCCCTGCGGGAGCTGACCCGCGGCGGCGAGGGCGTGGTCGTGCTGTGCGGGTCGGCCTACCGCAACCGCGGCGTCGAGCCGTTGCTCGACGCGGTGGTGGCGTATCTGCCGTCGCCGCTCGACGTGCCTGCCGTACGCGGCCTGCAGGGCGACGCCGAGGAAGAGCGGCCCGCCGACCCGTCGGCGCCGTTCGCGGCGCTGGCGTTCAAGGTGAGCGCCACTTCGACGGGGCGGCTCACCTACCTGCGCGTGTATTCGGGAACGATCGAGAAGGGAGGCACCGTGCTCGACGCGGGCGCGCGGCGCACCGAGCGGATCGGGCGGATCCTGCGGGTCCAGGCCGACCGGCATGAGCAGGTCGACCGGGCCGTCGCCGGGGACATCGTGGCCGTGGTCGGCCTGAAGTCGGCACGCCCGGGCTCCACCCTGTGCGCACCGGGCGCCCCGCTCGTCCTCGAACCGCCCGGTGTCGCCGACCCGGTGGTGTCCGTGGCGGTCGAGGCGCGCAGCTCCCTCGACACCGACCGGCTGGCCTCGGCCCTGGCGCGGCTGGTGGAGGAGGACCCTTCGCTGGTCGTACGGACCGATGCCGAGACCGGGCAGACGGTGCTGTCCGGCATGGGCGAACTGCATCTGGAGGTGGCGGTGGAGAAGATCCGGCGGGATGCCGGGCTGGAGGTCAACGTCGGCCGCCCCAGGGTGTCCTACCGAGAGACCGTCGGCCGAGGGGTGACCGGCTTCGTCTTCCGGCACGTCAAACAGGACGGCGGGTCAGGGCAGTTCGCGCATGTCGTCCTCGACGTCGAGCCGCTCGCGGCCGAAGAGGGTGCGACCGGCTTCGAGTTCCGCTCCTCCGTCGTCGGCGGTCGCGTGCCGCAGGAGTACGTCCGTGCCGTGGAGGCCGGCTGCCGGGACGCCCTCGCCGAGGGCCCGCTGGGCGGCCACCCGGTGACGGGACTGCGCGTCACGCTCACCGACGGGGCGACCCATGTGAAGGACTCGTCCGACACGGCGTTCCGTACGGCCGGCCGACTCGGTCTCCGTGACGCCCTGCGCTCCTGCGCGATGGTTCTCCTGGAGCCGGTCGTCGAGGTCACGGTCACCGTGCCCGAGGACGCCGTGGGCGGAGTCCTCGGCGATCTGGCGGCGCGGCGCGGCCGGGTCTCCGGCTCGGTCGCGCGGGCGGGCGCGGCGGTCGTCACGGCGACCGTGCCGCTGGCCGAACTCTTCGGCTACGCGACGCGGTTGCGCAGCCGTACGCAGGGCCGCGGCACGTTCACGGCCCGACCGACCGGGTACGCCCCGGCGCCTGCACCGACTCCGGCGCCGGCGGTGACGCGGTAGCACGTCCACGTCGACGAGAGGCCCCTCGGCCTGACGGCCTCTCGTCGACGCCCCCGGCCGCGGGCGGGGGGCGTCGCACCCGCGAGCCCCCGGGCGGCCCCTCCTCAACACGAGGCGGGGCCGCCCCGGGTGAACGAATGGCGACCGTCACCCTCCGCGCCATCCCACCTGTGTGACAACTGAGCCACGGCTGTGCCACATGATCCCCAACTACTTCTAGTTTCCCGGCAGTTACGGCGTAGCATCGCGGCGGACACATGGTGAGCTGGTGATTCCGGGGGACTTGTGGTCGTGATCAGGGGGGCGCTACGCCTCACTTGTGCCGTCGTGGTGTGTGGTCTGGCCCTGGCCGGCTGTTCCTCCGGTGGTGACGAGCCATCCGGAGCCACACCGGACAGGAAGGCCGGGGCCACACCGACCGCCCCCCCCACGCCGACGGCTGTCGTGGACAGCGACCCCGCCGCACTGCCGAGGACCGCCGCCCGGGCCACCGCGCTGATCCGCGAGATCATCCCGGACCCCACGGCTTTCGGACCGGGTACCGTCCGCCCGACCCCGTACGAGAGCGACCCGCGCCGCTGGGCGGTCCTCGGTGACGACTGTGTCTGGCAGCAGCAGCCGCTGCCGAAGGGCGTCCTCGCGACCTTGACCCGCTTCTACGAGATACCGGCGAGCGGCGCCAAGGGCCCGGTCCGGCTGAGCGCCGTCGTCACGGTGCACCGCACGCCGGAGCAGGCCGACTGGGAGAACGCCGAGGTCCTGGAGGAGATGATGCGCTGCCCCGCGCAACGGCTGCGCGCGGACGAGACCATCACCTCCCTGAACGACGTCCCGAACTCCCTCGGTGACTCCGGCAACGACTACGCCGACGACACCCTCACCGAACTCGGCGCCTACACGGCATCCGACGTCGGCGGCCCCCACCCCTACATCTGGGAACAGACCCGCATCGGCCAGTTCACCCTCGCCGTCTCCGCCAAGGGCGCCAAGGGATGAACCCGCACGGAGTTGTTCGACCGGCTGCGGGATCCGCACTCCGCCGACGCGGGCTTCACCGGACCGCGCCTGGGCACCTGGCACATCATGCGCCCGGCCTTCCTCCAGCAGGCGGGAACCGCGGGCCAGGACTGGCTGTTCGGCACGCCCTTCACCGACCCCGGCAGTGTGTCCCGCACCTTCGGGGCCGCCCATCGCGCGAGATACGGCACGGCACCCGGCCGCTGGTCCCCCGAGGCGTACGACGCCGTGGGGCTGGTCGCGCGCACCCTGGAGAGGCTGGGCGGCGCGGCCGGCATCGAACCGGGGGCCGTGGCCGGGCACCTGTTCGACGCGCCCTACCGGGGACTCGCCAAGACCCTCCGCTTCACCACCGACGGCAACAGGACCCTGGAGCAGGGGCCGCCGTACTACTTCCTGTTCCAGGCGAAGGGGAAGGCGTTCCGCTTCCTGGGACGCAGCGACCAGGTCGGATGAGCGCCCGCCGGCGCCGGCCCCTGCGCCGTCACGGGTACGACACGACCGTGGACGGCACCGTCGAGGTCCCCGACGTCGGTGCCCCCGTGTCGTTGATGACGCACTCGTACTGTCCGTTGCCGCCCAGCGAGACGACGAGCAGGTTGTGGAAGCGCACCCCGGGCCGCACCGGGGCGGCGAAGCCGTGGTGCTGCACGATCGTGGGGTCGACGTTGTAGTAGCAGTAGCTGCCCAGTCCCCAGCCCTCGTGCGACGTCACGCCGTCGCCCACCTTGTAGGCGGCGTAGCCCTTCATCGAGCCGTTCTGGATGGCGGCCTGGTTCGGGGCGTCGTAGGCCTTCTCGTTCTGGAAGAAGACCGTGCGGCCGCGCTCGCCGTTCCACTGCACGTCGTACTTGTTGAAGTGCTCCACGAACAGGCCCGTCGCCAGGACGTCGTCGCCGTTGACGACGACGCCGTAGTCGGCCCTGTTGGTCTCCCAGCCGACGCCCTCGCCGTGGTCGGCACGCCACACCCACGTGTGGTCGACGACGGTGTGCCGGCTGTTGATCACCATGCTGGTGGTCGCCTTGCCCGCGCCGGCGCCGCCGATGCGGACGAACACGTCCTGGACCGTGGTCGGGTTGGCGGAGTGGTCCCTGGACGCGCCCTGCGGCCCGATCTCCAGCAGCGTCGCGGAGTTGACCGGTCCGGCGTCGACCAGGAACCCGGCCAGCCGCACGCCGTCGACGTCGGCGACCTTCACGGCCGTGACGCCGTTGTCCGGGATGAGCGTGGCGTAGCCGAGGCCCAGGACCACGGCGTCGGGCCGGTCGACCTGGATCGGCCGGTCGACGTGGTAGATCCCCGGGGTGAGCAGGAGGTGCAGTCCCTGCGCGAGTGCCTCGTTCAGCGTGGCCGCCGAGACGCCGGGCCGGGCGACGTAGAACTGCGACAGCGGCAGCGAGGTGCCTCTCGGGGTGCCGTTGCCCCAGGTGACGCCGCGGGCGTTGGTCCGCTTCTCCGGGAGGAAGACCCGGAACTCGCTTCCCTGGACGTACAGGAACGGCTTCTCGCGCGAGACCGCTGTGGTGTCGAGCGTGGTGTACGGCGGGTTGGGGAAGCTCTGCGCGGGGGCGCCCTCGACGCCGGAGAACACCATGTTCCACACGCCGTTGAGCCAGCTGCCGATCGCGCTGTCGCGGGTGTACCACTGCTGCTGCGAGTACGGCCCGACCTGGCCGTCGATGCGGCTGTCGGCGATGTAGCCGCCGCTGGCCCAGCCGTAGCCGGTGGGGGAGAGGTTGAGGCCGCCGCGGACATGCATCCGGCGGAACGGCGCCGCCTGCGCGACGGCCCACCGGTTGGTGCCGTTGGCCGGGACCAGGGCCAGGTTCTCCGCCGAACGCCAGAAGTTCTGCGTGGCGTTGCCGTTGAACCAGCCCGCGTCGACCGTGACGTCGCCGTTGATCGTGGTGTCGTCGGGGGACAGGCCCAGGCCCATGATCGAGGTGTAGAAGCCGAGCTGGGCGTTGAGGCCGTTGTAGGTGCCGGGCTTGAACAGCAGCGCGTAGCGGCCGGTGCCGAACTGGGCGGACTCCTGCTGGCGGAACACCTCGTCGAGCCGGGCCTGGATGCCCGGGGTCGACGGGTCGAAGACGAGGACGTTCGGGCCGAGGTCGCCGCCGCCGGGCAGGGCGCGCGGCTTCCTGCGGGCGGACGGAGCCGCAGCGGACGGCGTGGCCACGCCGAGGACGGCCGGTGTGGCCGCGGCCGCGGCGCCCAGCAGCGTACGGCGGCCGATCGAGGGCGGCCGGGAGTGCGGGGAGGAAGCAGGCATGGGGCGGCTCTCCTTGTTCAGGAAGTGAACATGGTGGGGTTTGGGAGCGCTCTCTCGCCGGTGAATGGTTCAGCTGTAAAACGAAGGAGTCAAGAGTTAGGACCAGAGTCCGGTGACTGTGTCAAAAGCCTTGACGCGGACGCTCCTTAGGGCTTAACTCACGCTCTAAATTAAGCAGGAGTACTCCCGGAAGGGACACCAGGAGCCATGCGCACAACGCGAGCCGCGGCCGTAGCTGCCGTCACCATGTCTCTCGCCCTGGCCGCAACGGCCTGCGGAGGCGGTTCGTCGACCGATGGCGGGGGGTCCAACGAGTCGCCGAAGACCCTCACCTATTGGGCCTCCAACCAGGGCGCCAGTATCGAGGTCGACAAGAAGGTCCTCCAGCCCGAGCTCGACAAGTTCGAGAAGCAGACCGGCATCGAGGTGAAGCTGGAGGTTGTGCCCTGGTCGGATCTGCTCAACCGGATCCTGACCGCGACCACCTCCGGCCAGGGCCCCGACGTCCTCAACATCGGCAACACCTGGAGCGCCTCCCTCCAGGCCACCGGGGCACTGCTGCCGTGGGACGCCGGGAACTTCGACAAGATCGGCGGCAAGGACCGGTTCGTCGACTCCGCGCTCGGCTCGACCGGCGCCGAGGGCCAGGACCCCGCCGCGGTGCCGCTGTACTCGATGTCGTACGCGCTCTACTACAACAAGAAGATGTTCGCCGACGCGGGCATCTCCAAGCCGCCGGCCACCTGGGACGAGCTCGTCGCCGACGGCAAGAAGCTGTCCAAGGGCGGCAAGTGGGGCCTGGGCGTGGAGGGCTCGAACCCTTCCGAGAACATCCACCACGCCGTCGTCTTCGCCAAGCAGCACGGCGCCGACTTCTTCACGGCCGACGGCAAGCCCGACTTCACCTCCGACAAGGCCGTCGAGGGCGTCAAGCAGTTCGTCGACCTGATGGCCAACGACAAGATCATCGCCCCGGGCAACGCCGAGTACGCGCAGAACCAGTCCGTCAGCGACTTCGCCAAGGGCAAGACGGCGATGCTGCTGTGGCAGTCCGCCTCCGCCAACCTCAAGTCGCAGGGGATGAGCGAGGACGCCTACGGCATCGCCCCCGTGCCCGTGCAGTCCGGCACCCCCGGCACCGGCACGAGCGTCAACTCCATGGTCATGGGCATCAACCTGGCCGTCTTCAAGAACACCGACAACATCGACGGCGCCACGAAGTTCGTGAAGTTCCTGACGAGCGACGACGAGCAGAAGATCCTCAACGAGGCCTACAGCTCGATCCCACCGGTCAAGGGCGCGCAGTCGGAGCAGTCCTTCAACACCCCCGCGAACGCGGTACTCAAGGACACCCTCGCGGGCAGCGCCATCGCCGCCCCGCAGGTCGCCGACGAGTCCCAGTTCGAGACGGCGGTCGGTACGGCCATCAAGGAGCTGTGGGCCGACGCCGCCGCCGGACGCCCGGTGACCACCGACTCGGTGAAGGCGGCCCTGGAGAAGGCCCAGCAGCAGATGCCGACGAAGTGAGCACGATGACGACCACGGTGCCGCCGGAGGCCGCCGTGCGGAAGACCTCCCCCGGGACGGCGAGCGGTCCGCGCCGCCGCCCCGGGCGGATCCGCCGCATCGGACTGCCTTACCTGCTCCTCCTGCCCGCCCTGCTCCTCGAACTCCTGGTCCACCTGGTGCCGATGGTGATCGGCATCGTGATGAGCTTCAAGGAGCTCACGCAGTTCTACATCCGCGACTGGACCACCGCGCCCTGGAACGGCATCGACAACTACAAGATGTCGGTGGACTTCAACGCCCCCGTCGGGGAGGCCCTGCTCCACTCGTTCCTGGTCACGGTCGCCTTCACGCTGCTGTCGGTCGGCCTGTGCTGGCTGATCGGCACGGCCGCGGCGATCTACATGCAGGACACCTTCCGCGGCCGGGGTCTGCTGCGCGCGCTGTTCCTGGTGCCGTACGCACTGCCCGTCTACACGGCCGTCATCACTTGGGTCTTCATGTTCCAGCACGACAACGGCCTGGTGAACCACGTCCTGCACGACCAGCTCGGCCTCACCGACAAGCCCTCCTTCTGGCTCATCGGCGACAACAGCTTCATCGCGCTGCTCACGGTGTCGGTGTGGAAGGGCTGGCCGTTCGCCTTCCTCATCGTCATGGCGGGCCTGCAGAACATCCCGAAGGAGCTGTACGAGGCCGCCGCGCTCGACGG
The DNA here is from genome assembly GCF_045039535.1 of Streptomyces sp. NBC_01092. Lineage (NCBI taxonomy): Bacteria > Bacillati > Actinomycetota > Actinomycetes > Kitasatosporales > Streptomycetaceae > Streptomyces > Streptomyces sp. NBC_01092. Next base: position 9,176,972 of record NZ_CP108659.1, read on the forward strand.
CGCCGGCATGTGGCAGCAGATCCGCCGCATCACCCTGCCGTCGCTGCGCCCGGTCAACCAGGTCCTCGTCCTGGTGCTGTTCCTGTGGACGTTCAACGACTTCAACACGCCGTATGTCCTGTTCGGCAAGACCGCCCCGGAGGCCGCGGATCTCATCTCCGTGCACATCTACCAGGCCAGCTTCGTCACCTGGAACTTCGGCTCCGGCTCCGCCATGTCCGTGCTCCTGCTGCTGTTCCTGCTCGTCGTGACGGGCGTGTACCTCTGGCTCACCTCGCGCGGACGGAGGACCGCAGATGCCTGACCCGTCCATGGCGCCACCGCGCAACTCGCCCATGGCGCCGCCGCGTTCCTTCCTGTGGTCCCGGCGCATCTTCCTCACCCTGCTCACGGGCTTCGTGCTGGTGCCCGTGTACGTCATGATCTCCAGCTCGCTCAAGCCGCTCGCGGACGTCACGGGCAAGTTCCGCTGGCTGCCCAGCAGCCTGACCATCCGGCCGTACATCGACATCTGGTCGACGGTCCCGCTCGCGAGGTACTTCGTGAACTCGCTGATCGTGGCGGGCGCGGCGACGGTCTGCTCGGTGGTGATCGCGGTCTTCGCGGCGTACGCGGTCAGCCGCTACAACTTCCGCGGCAAGCGCGTCTTCACCGTCACCGTCCTGTCCACGCAGATGTTCCCGGGCATCCTCTTCCTGCTCCCGCTGTTCCTCATCTACGTCAACATCGGCAACGCCACCGGCATCGCCCTGTTCGGCTCACGCGGCGGCCTGATCCTGACGTACCTGACCTTCTCGCTGCCGTTCTCGATCTGGATGCTGATCGGGTACTTCGACTCGGTGCCGCGCGACCTGGACGAGGCGGCGCTGGTCGACGGCTGCGGACCGCTCGGGGCGCTGTTCCGGGTGGTTGTGCCGGCCGCGATCCCCGGCATCGTCGCGGTCGCCGTCTACGCCTTCATGACGGCCTGGGGCGAAGTGCTCTTCGCATCCGTCATGACCAACGACACCACCCGCACCCTCGCGGTGGGCCTCCAGGGCTACTCCACGCTCAACGACGTGTACTGGAACCAGATCATGGCCGCCTCGCTCGTCGTCAGCGTGCCCGTGGTGGCGGGCTTCCTCCTGCTCCAGCGCTATCTGGTCGCCGGCCTGACGGCGGGCGCCGTGAAGTGACGGGCCGCCTTCCAGTGACCAACACCCCCCATTCCGAAGGGATTTCTGTGTCCGACCGTATCGACCTCGCCGCACTCCCGAACGACTTCCTGTGGGGCACGGCCACAGCGGCGTACCAGATCGAGGGAGCGGTGGCGCAGGACGGCCGTTCCCCGTCGATCTGGGACACCTTCTCGCACACGCCCGGCAAGATCGCGGGCGGCGACAACGGCGACGTCGCCTGCGACCACTACCATCGCTGGCGCGAGGACATCGGGTTGATGCGCCAACTGGGCACGAACGCCTACCGGTTGTCGGTCGCGTGGCCGCGGGTGGTGCCGGGCGGCGACGGACCGGTCAACCCCAAGGGCCTCGCCTTCTACGACGAGCTGGTCGACGGCCTGCTGGAGGCGGGCATCACCCCGTCCGTCACCCTCTACCACTGGGACCTCCCGCAGGCGCTCCAGGACCGGGGCGGCTGGCCCGAACGCGAGACCGCCGAGCACTTCGCGCAGTACGCCTCGGCGGTCGCCGCCCGGCTCGGCGATCGCGTCACCCAGTTCGCCACGCTCAACGAGCCGTCCTGCTCGGCCTGGATCGGCCACCTGGAAGGCAAGATGGCGCCCGGCCTGACCGACCTCACGGCCGCCGTCCGCGCCTCCTACCACCTCCTCCTCGGCCACGGCCTCGCCACACAGGCGATCCGCGCGGCCGCGCCCGGCGCCGAGGTCGGCATCGTCAACAACCTGTCGACGGTGTACGCGGCCGGCGACCGCCTCGAGGACGAGGCCGCCGCGCGCCGCCAGGACGGCCACGTCAACCGCTGGTGGCTCGACCCGGTGCACGGCCGCGGCTTCCCGGCCGACATGGTCGAGACATACGGCGTCGACCTCCCCGAGCGCGACGGCGACCTGGAGACCATCGCGGCCCCGCTGGACTGGCTCGGCCTGAACTACTACTTCCCGGCGTACGTAGTCGACGACCCCGAGGGCCCGGCGCCCCACGCCCGCGCGATCCGCCGCCCGGACGTACCGCGCACCGGCATGGACTGGGAGATCGACGCGAGCGGCATCGAGACGCTGCTGCTGCGCCTGACGGACGAGTACGGCGCGCGCAAGATCTACGTCACCGAGAACGGCTCCGCCTTCCCGGACGTCGTACGCCCCGACGGCACGGTCGACGACCCGGAGCGCCAGGACTACCTGGTCCAGCACCTGGCGGCCTGCGCCTCCGCCGCCCGCAAGGGCGCCCCGCTGGCCGGGTACTTCGCCTGGTCGCTGCTCGACAACTTCGAGTGGGCGTACGGCTATGCGAAGCGGTTCGGGCTGGTCCATGTCGACTACGACACGCAGGTGCGGACGATCAAGGGCACGGGGCGCCGCTACGCGGACATCGTCCGAGCCCATCGAAGCCAGGCACGCCGGGCCGCCTGACGCCGACCGCGGTGGGCGTGGGGGCGGGAGCCCACGCCCACCGCACCGGGACGGCCCGGGCTCTCCCTCGGCCTGCCGTGCGTCAGGCCAGTGCCGCCGGCCCCGGTACGAAGTCCGGGTCCACCTGGGCGGCCATGTCCTGGCCCGTCCTGGCGTCCGCCCAGGCGCGGGCGTTGCGCAGGTGGAACTCGACCGCGTGGCGGTGGGCCGTCGGCCAGTCCTTGGGGTGGGCGTCGACCGCCTCGCGCAGGACGTTCAGGGCGTGGACGTTGGGGGACTCCAACTCGCCCTGTTCCCGGCCCTGTTCGGCCGCGCGGATCCAGGAGGAGTGGTGCAGGTGGGTGAGGAGGTCGTCGCCGACCTTCTCCTTGAGGAAGAGCAGGTCGTCCTCGCCGGTCACCTTGTTGCCGACCACCGCGACGCGGATGCCGAACTCGCGGGCGTGGTCGCGGTACTGGCGGTACACCGAGACGCCCTTGCGCGTGGGCTCCGCCACCAGGAACGTTATGTCGAAGCGGGTGAACAGGCCCGACGCGAAGGCGTCCGCGCCCGCCGTCATGTCGACCACCACATACTCGCCGGGGCCGTCGACGAGGTGGCCGAGGTAGAGCTCGACCCCGGCGAGCTTGGAGTGATAGCAGGCGACCCCGAGGTCGCTCTCGTCGAACTCGCCCGTCACCATCAGCGGCACCTCGCCCACGCGATGGACGTGCCGTGCGTGCAGCTCGTCGTCGCCGAGGAGGGTCAGGAGGCGGGAGCCGCGGCCCGGCGGGGTGGTCTTGATCATGGTGTCGGCGGAGGGGATCCGCGGGTTCGTGCCGCGCAGGAGTTCCTTGATGTCCCGCACGTGGGCGCCCAGCGGCGGGACGTCCAGGGTGGGGCCGGTGTGGCCCAGGGCCTCGGCTAGGTGCTGGTTGATGTCGCCGTCGATGGCCAGCACGGGCGCACCGGAGCGGGCCAGATGGCGGGCGAAGAGCGCGGACAGCGTCGTCTTGCCGCTGCCGCCCTTGCCGACGAACGCGATACGCATCAGCGGCCGGTTTCCAGGGCAACGGTACCCTTGTTGAAAATGGATGCCATGTGGCCAGGTTCACCTCGGCTTGCGATCGCTGTCAAATTGCTTGAGCTGTACGGGGGTTGCGGGGGTCCCGGGGAGCTCCAGGGGGGCGTCGTGATCAGTGCTTGTGCTTAATGCATATGATGTGCAAGTGCACGACTACAGCATCAGGGCGGCGGGCCCGAACGACCTCGACGGTGCGCGAGCCCTGATGCTCGACACCGTCTACCAGGACTTCGGCACCGGCTATGTGCCCCGCTGGCACGCGGACATCATCGACCCTGCCGCCGCCTACCTCGCCCCGGCCCGCCACACCCTCCTCGTCGCGCTCGACCCGCGCGACAACGGTGTCGTCGCCACCGCCGCCCTCGACTCGCGCGGCCCTGCCCACCCGCCGAACCCGCGTGACCTCGCCGAGCGCTATCCCTCCGGCGCGACTGCGCAGCTGCGCCGCGTCTATGTCCGTGCCGAGCACCGTCGGCGCGGCCTCGCCCGGCGGCTCGTCGCGGAGCTGCTCGCCTTCGCGGCGGCCGACGGCGGCTACCGGGCCGTCTATCTGCACACCGACCCGGCCGTGCCCGGCGCCGAGAGCTTCTGGCGCTCGCTCGGCAAGGTAGTGCACGACGAACGTGAGGAACCGGGCGGCGGCAACGGCGTCGTCCACTTCGAGATACCGATGGAGCGATAGACCGTGCGACCCCGACTCCGCCCGCTCGTCGCCCTCGCACTGGCACCCGTCCTCGCCGGCTGCTTCGCCTCCAACGGTGGAAGTGAAACCGGCACCGACGACGGTTCCCGCCTGCGCGTCGCCCTCGCCTTCCCGCCCGCCGAGAACCTCTCGCCGTACGGCGCCGACTCCACCATCCTCAGCCGCCTCGGCGTCACCGAGGGCCTGACCGCGCTGGACGCCAACGGCACCGCCACCCCTGCCCTCGCCGCCTCCTGGCGCCAGGAGGACGACCGCACCTGGCTGTTCACCCTGCGCGAGGCCACCTTCCAGGACGGCTCGAAGGTCACCCCGGCCGCCGTCGCCGCCGCCCTCGCCCACGCCGCGCAGGCCAAGCCCGCACCGGCAGCCCTCGCCGGCGTCACCCTCACCGCGAAGGCCCAGGGCGCGGGCGGCGTACGGATCACGACCGGCGCCCCCGACCCGATCCTGCCGCTGCGGCTGTCCAGCCCCTCCCTCGCCGTCCTCTCCGCGAAGGCGTACGAGGAGAAGGGCGACGTCGATCCGGTCGGCACCGCCACCGGACCCTACGAACTCACCAAGGTCATGGGCGCCACCGCCGCCACCCTCGACCGCTACGACGACTACTGGGGCGGGCGCGCCCAGGCCACCGGCATCGACGTGAAGTTCGTCGCCGACGGCACCGCACGCGCGAGCGCCCTGCGCACCGACCAGGTCGACCTCGCCGAGGCGATCCCCGTCGCCCAGGCCGCCACCCTCGACAAGGCCACCCGCGAGGCGACCGCCACGACCCGCACCACGAGCCTGCTCCTCAACAGCGGCAAGGGCCCCTTCAAGGACGCCGCGCTGCGGGCCGCCGCCCGCCAGGCCGTCGACGCCTCCGCGCTCGCCAAGGACGTCTACGAGGGGTACGCCGACGCGGGCGCCGGCATCTACGGGCCCGCCGTCACCTGGGCCGCGGGCAAGCGGACCGGGCCGGTCGGGCGGGCCGGGGCGGGGAAGCCCGACGGCGCGCGCATCACCCTCGCCACGTACGACAACCGGCCCGAACTCCCCGAAGTCGCCCAGGTGCTGAAGCAGCAGCTGGACAAGGCCGGGTTCGACGTGACGCTGGAGGTGCGCGAGTACTCGCGGCTGGAGAGCGACGCGCTGGCCGGCAAGTTCGACGCGTTCGTGCTCGCCCGCAACACCCTCGTCGACACCGGCGACCCCGTCTCCGTCCTCGCCAGCGACTACACCTGCGACGGCGGCTACAACATCGCCCGGCTGTGCGACAAGGACGTCGACCGTGCCGTGGCCAAGGCCGAGCGCACGACCGACACCGCCGGGCGGCAGGACGCCGCGATGGCCGCAGAGGCCCGCATCCTGGGCACCGACGCCGTCGTACCGCTGGTCCACCAGCGCATCATCACCGGCGTCGGCACCGCCGTCAGCGGCGCGCTCCTCGACCCGTACGAGCGCACCCTCGTCGGCATCGGCACCCGGCGCTGATCCGTGCGGCACAGCGCGGCCACGTTGCTGTGGCGGGCCGGGATCGCCGTCGCCCTCATCACCGCCATCGGCGTACTGCCCTGGCTGTCGCACACCGACCCGGCGCTGACCGTCCTCAAGGCCCGCTCCGCGGACCGGGACCCCACGCCCGAGGTGCTGGCCGACATCCGTGCCCAACTCGGCCTGGACCAGGGCCCGTTCCCTCTGCTCGGGGACTGGCTGGGCGGGCTGTGGCGCGGGGACGCCGGCCGGTCGTGGATCTCCGGCAGCGAGGTCACGCCCGTCGTGCTCCAAGCCCTCGGGGTGTCCCTGCTGCTGATGGCGGTGGCCGTCGCGGTCGCCGCCGTCACCGCCGCGCTGATCTGCGCCCGCACCCTGTGGCTCGGGGCGCACCGGCGGCTCGACGGGCGGCGGGCGGGAGGCAGTGGCTCCGCCGTCCTGGCCGCACTGCCCGAGTTCCTCACCGCGTCCGTCCTTGCCACCGTCGTCGGCGTGCAGCTCGGCTGGCTGCCCGCGCTCGGCTGGTACGGCTTCCGGTGGACGGTCCTGCCCGCCCTCGCCCTCGGTCTGCCCGCCGGGGCCGTCCTCGGCCGGCTCCTCGACGACCTGCTGCCCGGCGCCTTCGCCGAGCCCTGGGCACTGGCGGGCACCGCACGCGGACTGCCCGGCCGCACCCTCGCCCGGCAGGCCCTGCGCCGCTGCCTGCCCGGACTGCTGCCCAACACCGGCCTGTTCGTCGTGGGCATCACCGGCGGCGCGGTCACCGTCGAGCAGATCTTCGACATCCCCGGCCTCGGCCGCACCACCCTCCAGGCCGCCCTCGCCCAGGACCTGCCCGTCCTCCAGGCCGGCACGCTCGCCCTCGTCCTGCTCGCCGCCCTCGCCGCCGGCGGGGCCCACCTCCTCACCCGCCTGCTGATCGGCCCAGCTCTGCGCGACGGCGCGCTGCCGTCCCTGCACCGGCCGACACCGCCCGCCCGCGGGATCCTGCCCTTCGTGTACGGCGGTCTGCTCGTCGCCGTCATCGCCCTCGGCCTGCCCCGCGACCCGCTGTCCCTCGACACGGCCGAACGACTCGCGGCGCCTTCCCCGGCCCACCCGTTCGGCACCGACGCCCTCGGCCGGGACGTCCTCGCCCGGGTCGCGCACGGCGCCCTCGACACGCTGCTGCTCGCCCTCACGATCACCATCGTCACCCTGCTCACCGGGCTGGCGCTCGGCCTGCTGCCGCGGCTGTCCGGGCCGCTCGTCGACACCGTCACGGCGCTGCCGCCGGTCCTCGTCGCCCTGCTCGTCACCGCGACCGTCGGCAGTGGAACCGCCACGCCCGCACTCGCCGTGGCCGCCGTCGCCTGGACGCCGCTCGCCGCCCACACCTCCGCGCTGCTACGGCAGGAACGCGCCGCGCTCCACCTGACCGCGACCCGCGCCCTGGGCGCCGGCCCCTGGTACCTGCTGCGCCACGAACTGCTGCCCGCCGTCGTGCCGCCCGTCACCCGGCACGCCTTGCTCCGCCTGCCCGGCATCGCCCTCGCGCTCGCGTCGCTCGCCTTCCTCGGCCTGGGCGCCCAGCCGCCCTCCCCGGAGTGGGGTCTGCTCCTCGCCGAGAACCAGCCCTACGCCGAGCGCGCCCCCTGGGCGGTCCTCGCCCCCGCCGCCGTACTCGCCCTGCTGGGCGCGCTGGCGGTGACGGTGGCCGGGGGTGTGCGGCGTCGTACGCGCAGGACCGAGCCGGTCGTTCCGGTGCCCGAACGGCAGCCGGAACCAAGGCAGTTGGTGGCCACCCGATGACGCGTCCGCCGGTGCCGGGTCTCCGCAGGGCGGCTCCCGACCGGCCGCGCCTCTCCCCGCTGCTCCGCCTCCTCATCCTCACCCAACTCGCCTTCAACGTCGGGTTCTTCATCGTCCTGCCCTTCCTCGCCGGGCACCTGGGACAGGCCGTCGGCATGGCGGGATGGCTGGTCGGGTTAGTGCTGGGGCTGCGGACGTTCAGCCAGCAGGGGCTGTTCGTGGTGGGCGGGGCGCTGGCCGATCGGTACGGCATCCGGCCGGTCGTGCTCACGGGGTGCGTGCTGCGGATCGCCGGGTTCGTCTGGCTGGGGTACGCGCGGGAGACGGCGGCGGTCGTCGGGGCGGTGCTGCTGATCGGGTTCGCCGCCGCGCTGTTCTCGCCGGCCGTGGAGTCCGAGGTCGCCCGCCAGGCCGTGCTGTGGGAGGAGTCGGGCGGCGGCTCCCGCACCCGGGTACTCGCGCTGCTGACGGTGGCCGGACAGGCGGGCGCGTTCGTCGGACCGCTGCTCGGCGCGCTGCTGCTGTCGGTGGACTTCCGCACGGTCTGCCTCGCCGGCGCCGGGATCTTCGTCCTCGTCCTCGCCGGGCACGCGTGGCTGCTGCCGCAGCACATACCCGGGCAGGGCGGTGTCCGGCTGCGCGGCGGCCTGGGGAAGCTGCTGCGCAACCGCCGCTTCCTCGCCCTGTGCTGCGCGTACGGCGCCTATCTGCTCGCCTACAACCAGCTCTACCTCGCACTCCCCGACGAGGTGGAGCGCGCCACGGGGTCCCAGGCCGCGCTGGCCTGGCTGTTCGCCCTGTCCTCGCTGCTGGTGGTGATCGCCCAGCTGCCCGTCACCCGCTGGGTGGGGGAGCGGCTCACCCTGCGCCGGTCCATGGTGGCCGGTCTGCTGCTCATCGCGGCGGGCTTCGCGGTCGTGGCCGCGGCACGCCCGGCCGACCGGACGGGCACGGCGGGCCTGCTGCCCGCGGCCGGCTTCGTCGTCCTGCTCACCCTGGGCCAGATGCTCGTCGTCCCGGTCGCCCGCGCCTGGGTCCCCGACCTCGCCGAGGAGGGCCGACTCGGCCTCTACACCGGCGCGTTGTCCTCGATCTCCGGGCTGATCGTCCTCATCGGCAGCTCGGCGACCGGCACCCTGCTCGACACCGGCCTGCCCGCCGCAGTCCCCTGGCTGGTGCTGGCGGCCGTACCCCTGGCGGCGATCGGGGCGCTGCCGCGCAGGTAGGGGTGCGGTGGGCGCCCTGAAGGGGCGCGGGGCTGTATCAATGTGCGGCTCCGCCGCGTGGGCGCCACCAGCCACGACGGTGCCGCAGCCGATCGACGGCCAATCGCGGCACTCGCTCTCGCACCGGAGCGCGACATCGACGAAGCCGCGCGAACTGTCGATCTCACCTCGCCGGACCGGGCCACCGCCGTCTGTCGGATACCGCTCGACGGCCGACCGCGCTCAGGACGCGACCAACTCCCGCACCTCCGCCACCCGCGCCTGCCGCACGCGCGACGGCCGATTCCGGTACAGCCACGCGATGTCCCGGCCGAACGACCAGACCAGGGCCGCGAGAGCCGCCCCGGTGACCGCGAACGTCGCCGCGTACGGGAAGTAGCCGGACGCGGCCAGCAGCAGGAACACGCCCTGCAGGGCGGCGACCGTCTTGCGGGCCGTGCTCGGCGGGAGCGGGGCGTTCAGCCAGGGCCAGACGCGGGCGGCGGCGACGAAGCCGTAGCGCATGGCGCCGATGAGGAGGACCCAGGGGCCCAGCGACATCGAGACGTACACGCTCAGCACCAGGATCAGGAACGCGTCGACCTCCATGTCGAAGCGTGCGCCCAGGGCCGTCGACGTGCCCGTGCGGCGGGCCACCTTGCCGTCCACGCCGTCCAGGATCAGGGCCACCGCCGTCAGACCGACGAAGAGCGTGACGGGCGGCGAACTCTCGAAGGAGTCGGCCACGAGAGCCGTGACGCCGCCCACCAGCGTCGCGCGTCCGAGGGTGACCCGGTTGGCCGGGCCGAAGGAGCGCAGCCCCGACCGGTGCAGGGCCAGCGAGAGCAGCGCCCAGGTGGCGACGGCGAAGACGAGGCCGGTCAGCCAGCCCGCCGGCCCGAGGCCGATCGCCGAGCCGAGCAGGGCCAGCAACAGGATCTGCACGCCCGCTCCCACAGCGGTCTCCTGCTGGACCAGCCTCGCGTCGTAAGTGTTGTTCAGGGCCACCGCGCATTCCTCCGGCCAGATGACAGAGTCGATCAAGGCCGCGTACTGTGCGCGACCTGTGCACACCTCCGTACGTGCACAGCTTCACGATCGTTCAGGAGGATCCCGATGAACCGCGCCGCTCGTGCGTTCTGGCTCCGCTCTCCGGGTGAAGGAGAGATCCGGGAAGCCACCCTTCCGGAGCCGGGCGAGGGCGACGTACTGGTGCGGTCGCTCTACTCGGGAGTCAGCCGGGGCACGGAGACACTCGTGTTCCGCGGCGGGGTCCCGCAGAGCCAGCACGCGGCCATGCGGGCGCCGTTCCAGGAGGGCGATTTCCCCGCCCCGGTGAAGTACGGCTATCTCAGCGTCGGCATGGTCGAGGCAGGGCCGACGGCACTGGTCGGGCGTACGGTCTTCTGCCTGTACCCGCACCAGAGCCGCTACGTCGTCCCCGCGAGCGCCGTCACCGTCGTACCCGATACCGTGCCCGCCGCGCGGGCCGTCCTCGCCGGCACCGTCGAGACCGCCGTCAACGCCCTCTGGGACGCGGCGCCCCTGGTCGGCGACCGGATCGCCGTGGTCGGCGGCGGCATGATCGGCTGCTCGGTGGCCGCCCTGCTCGCCCGCTTCCCCGGCGTACGGCTCCAGTTGGTGGACGCCGATCCCGGCCGGGCCGCGGTCGCCGAGGCCCTCGGCGTCGGATTCGCCGCGCCCGGGGACGCGCTCGGCGAGTGCGACCTGGTCGTCCACGCCAGCGCCACCGAGCAGGGCCTCGCCCGCTCGCTCGAACTGCTCAAGGACGAGGGCACGGTCCTCGAACTCAGCTGGTACGGCGACCGGCAGATCGGCCTCCCGCTCGGCGAGGCCTTCCATTCCCGGCGGCTCGTCATCCGCAGCAGCCAGGTCGGCACCGTCTCCCCGGCCCGCCGCGCCAGCCGTACCTATGCCGACCGGCTCGCCCTCGCCCTCGACCTGCTCGCCGACCCCGCCCTCGACGCCCTCGTCACGGGGGAGAGCGCTTTCGAGGAGCTGCCCGAGGTGATGCCGAAACTCGCCTCCGGGGAGATCCCGGCCCTGTGCCACCGTGTCAGGTACGCGGACACCCCCTGAGGGACTCGTGCATTGCCTCCACGACAAGAGCGCCTGACCTGAGAAAAGAGTGAGAGGCGGCTGAACACGGGGAAGCCAAGAGCCGTACTACACGACATCCCCGGCAGCGATCAGCGGGGGATGAGGAGTGCACCGCACCTGGAGGGTCGTCCGTTGTTCAGCATCACCGTCCGCGATCACATCATGATCGCCCACAGCTTCCGCGGCGACGTCTTCGGACCCGCGCAGCGCCTGCATGGAGCGACGTTCCTGGTGGACGCAACGTTCCGGCGCGAGCAGCTGGACGACGACAACATCGTCGTCGACATCGGTCTGGCCACACGGGAACTGGGTGCCGTCGTCGGTGACCTGAACTACAGAAACCTCGACAACGAACCCGACTTCGCCGGGATCAACACCTCCACCGAGTTCCTCGCCAAGGTCATCGCCGACCGGCTCGCCGAGCGGATCGAGAAGGGTGCGCTGGGCGAAGGCGCCAAGGGTCTGGCGGGTCTCACCGTCACGCTGCACGAGTCGCATGTCGCGTGGGCGAGTTATGAGCGTGCGCTGTGACCGACGTGACGCTGGAAAAGAACATGACCCCGCCGAACCCGGAAAAGTTCACGCTCGGCTATGTGCCCGTGCAGCACTCCGTCCTGAAGAACGCCGAGATCATCCCCATGTCCCTGCGCTCCGTGCACTTCGTCATGCCGGGCGGCGTCGACGACCTGGCCGCGCCGAGCGGCGGCAACGCCTACGACCGGCGGGTGTGTCTGGACCTGCCCGGCTTCGGCTGGCAGGTGCACAAGCACACCGTGGACGGCAGCTGGCCCCGCCCCGGCGCCGAGGCCCGTGCGGAACTCGCCCGTACGCTGCGGGAGTTCCCGGACGGGACGGTCGTCCTGCTGGACGGGCTGGTCGCGTGCGGCGTGCCCGAGATCATCGTGCCGGAGGCGGAGCGGCTGCGGCTCGCGGTCCTGGTCCACCTCCCGCTCGGCGACGAGACGGGTCTTGAGCCCGCCGCGGCGGCGGAGCTGGACGCCCTGGAACGCACGGTGCTGCGGGCGGTCGACGCGGTGATCGCCACCAGCGACTGGGCGGTGCGCCGCCTCGTCTCCCACCACGGCCTCGCCCCCGAGCGTGTCCATGTCGCCGCCCCCGGCGCCGACATCGCGCCCCTCGCGGCGGGTACCGACGGTGTGTCCCGCCTGCTGTGCGTGGCCGCCGTGACACCCCGCAAGGGACAGCACCGGCTGGTCGAGGCGCTGGCGGCGGTCACCGACCTGCCGTGGAGCTGCGTGTGCGTCGGCGGGTTGAACCAGGACCCCGAGTACGTCGCCGAACTGCGGTCCCTGATAGCGAAGCACGGCCTTCAGGACCGGCTGATCCTGGCGGGCCCACAGGCCGGCGCCGAGCTGGACGCCAGCTACAACACCGCCGACCTCATGGTGCTCACCTCCTACGCCGAGACGTACGGCATGGCGGTGACCGAGGCGCTGGCGCGCGGTATCCCGGTGCTGGCGACGGACGTCGGCGGACTGCCGGAGGCGGTGGGCCGGGCGCCCGACGGCGGTGTCCCCGGCATCCTCGTCCCGCCGGAGAACCCGGCCGCGATCGCCGTCGAACTGCGCGGCTGGTTCGGCGAGGCGGACGTACGACGCCGGCTGAAGGCGGCGGCCCGCGGACGCCGGGCCGCCCTGAACGGCTGGGCCGGCACGGCCCGCAGCCTGGCCACGGTACTGGGCCGACTGCCGAACGAACCCCGGAGGGCGGCATGAGGAAGACGGCGACGGCACAGAGCGGCGGGCCGATTCCGACCCAGCCGGGGCCGCACAGCGAAATCGTTTCGGCGGAGGTTGACATGGGTGGCGCGTCCGTACCGTCGGCGGCCGATGCCGACGCCGTGATCCTCGGGGCCGGCCCCACGCTTCGGCCCGGTGAGCGAGCCACCGTGCGACTGCGGGACGCCGGGCCGGACGACCCGCCGCGCTACGCGCCCGAGTGGCTCGAACTGCGCGAGGGCGCCGATGCCGCCGCGCGGGCGCACGACCTGCTCGACCCGCTGCGGATCCGGCTCGCCAACCTGCCGGGACGGGCCGGCGGACTGGTCATCCACGACGTGGGCTGCGGCACCGGCTCCATGGGCCGCTGGCTCGCGCCCCACCTGGACGGCGCCCAGCACTGGGTCCTGCACGACCGCGACCCCTACCTCCTGCACTTCGCGGCCGTCGCCTCCCCGCGCTCCTCCGCCGACGGCAGCCGGGTCACCGTCGAGACGCGCCGCGGCGACATAGGCCGGCTCACCCCGGACGCCCTCCAAGGCGCCTCGCTGGTGACGGCGTCCGCCCTGCTCGACGTCCTCACTCGCGAGGAGATCGACACCCTCGCCGCCGCCTGCACGGGCGCGGGCTGCCCGGCGCTGCTGACGCTGTCCGTCGCGGGCCGCGTCGAACTCACCCCCTCCGACCCGCTGGACGCCGAGATCGCCGAGGCGTTCAACGCCCACCAGCGGCGCTCGGGTCTGCTCGGCCCGGACTCGATCACCGCGGCGGCGGAGGCCTTCTCCGAGCACGGCGCGACCGTGCAGGTCCACCCGAGCCCCTGGCGGCTCGGCCCCGGCGAGTCCGCGCTCACCGCCCAGTGGCTGCGCGGCTGGGTCGGCGCGGCGGTCGAGCACCGTCCCGAACTGCGTGAGCGCGCCGACCGCTACCTCAGCGAACGCCTCGCCGCCTGCCAGGCCGGCGAACTGCGCGTCGTGGTCCACCACAGCGACCTGCTCGCGCTGAGCCGGCCGACGGGCGGCGCGTCATGAGCGTGGAGACGGTGGCGCGGGCCCGCGCCGAGCGCCGGGGCCTCAAGCCGCGCAGCCGTCGAGCCGACCGCAAGGGCGAGGCGGCCGCACGGGGCGAGCGGAACGGAATCGCGGAGCGCGCGGGCCTGACCGGAGCCGAGGGAACAGGGGCCACGGCGCTGCGATCGACCGTGCCCGTCCCGACGGTACGCCGGGACGCCTCCGTCTCCCCGGCCCGCACCGGCGTGACCGTCACCGAGCAGCGCCCCGCGGCGGCCGACACCGAGCCGGCCCGCCCCCGGGGCACCTTCCGGGCCCTCCTCGCCCTCCTCAACTCCCCGGCCGTGCGTACCCACCTGGGCACGGCCGTCGGCGTCGTCATCCTCGGCGTGCTGTTCTGGCGGCTCGGCACCGGAGTGTTCCTCGACGGGCTGCGGCGCATCGACGGGGCGGCGCTGGCCGCGGGGCTCGCGATCGGGGTCGTCACCACCGTCTTCAGCGCCTGGCGTTGGCAGTTGGTGGCGCGGGGCCTGGGGATCCGGCTGCCGCTGTGGCCCGCCGTCGCCGACTACTACCGTGCCCTGTTCCTCAACGCCGCCCTCCCCGGCGGCGTCCTCGGCGATGTGCACCGGGCCGTGCGGCACGGGCAGAGCGCCGGAGACATGGGGCGTGCGGTCCGCGCGGTCGTGCTGGAGCGCACGGCCGGCCAGGTCGCCCTCGCCGGCGTCGGCGCCGTCGTGCTGCTGACCATGCCGTCGCCGGTGCTGGACCAGGCCCGCGACATCACCCCGCTCATCCTGTTCGCCGGGGTGGGCGCACTCGCCGTCGTGGCCGCCGTACGCATGAACCGGGCGCCGTCGCGTCGCGACCGGACCCGCCCGACGGCGCTGCGCACGACCCTCGACGAGGCCAGGGAAGCCCTGCTGTCCCGGCGTAACGGCCCCGGCGTCGCCGTCTCCTCGGTCGTCGTGCTGGCCGGGCACCTCGGGATGTTCGTGCTCGCCGCCCGGGTCGCCGGGTCCGACGCCTCCGTGGCCGCCCTGCTGCCGCTCGCCGTCCTCGCGCTGCTCGCGATGGGACTGCCCCTCAACGTCGGCGGCTGGGGCCCCCGAGAGGGAGTCACCGCCTGGGCGTTCGGCGCCGCGGGACTGGGCGCGACCACCGGATTCACGGTCTCCGTCGTGTACGGCGTGCTCAGCTTCGTGGCCGCTGCGCCCGGCCTCGTCGTCCTCGTCGCCCGCTGGTACACCGGCCTGCGCGGTTCCGGATCCGCCGGGACCATGGCGGACCCGGAACCCAGCGGCTATTTTCGTGCGTCTCCCGTGTCCGCTACGGAATCGTCCGCGGAGGTCAGCAGTGACACATACGCGCCGAAGGAATCCGCGAGGCTCGCCAGCAGCCGCTTCCCCTTTTCCGCGGAACCCAGCGAAGGACGGCCAATGACCCCCGAATCGGTATAGCCGGACATACCGAGGGTCAACAGATGACGTCGGTCGTCCGCCACGAAATCGGAAGTCTCATAACCGGGTCGGAGAAATTCGGGATGAGCGTGCAGAAGGATGGAGGTCTCGATTTCCCCCGCGTGCATGTCGGTGAGCAGAGAGGTCTCCACCCCGGCTCGCTCCCGCGCCGCCTCCCAGTCCTCCGGGGCCGGGAACAGCGCCATCCGCTCACCACGCGCGGAGGACTCCTGAACGACGTTGCCCAGTACGTAGTTTCCGCCGTGTCCGTTGACCAGCACCAGGGCGTCGACGCCCGACCGGCGAAGCGAAGCCGCAATGTCCCGTATCACCGCATGAAGGGTCACGGAGGAGATGCTCACGGTCCCCGGCCAGGCCGCGTGTTCGTGCGAGCAGGAGATCGTCACCGGCGGAAGGAGGTGCACCGGGTACGCGGCGGCGATCTCGCGCGCGATGGCGCAGGCCACGAGCGTGTCGGTCGCCAGCGGAAGGAACGGACCGTGCTGCTCGAAGCTTCCGACGGGCAGGACCGCCACCTGTCGTGAGACGTCCGCTCCTCGCGTCCGTACGTCTTCGGTGGTGTCCGTCGGCACCAGCGAGTGTGCCGCCGGCCGCGTTTGCGAACCACTCATCTTTTCACGGCCTTTCGTCTCTGCTTAGGATCTGAAGAATCATGACAGAAAAAATTGGCGTCCTCGGCAAGAAGTCCGCGCAGCGGACTCAGCGTTCCGGTGTGGAACGCGTGGTGAATGCCCCGCTGCCCACCGTGTACGGGGAATTCCGCGCGATCGGATACATGGACCACGACCGCGGCGACGAGCAAGTGGCCCTGGTTTACGGCGAGATCGGCACCGACGACGTCCTCACCCGGCTGCACTCCGAGTGCCTGACCGGCGACGCGTTCGGCTCCCAGCACTGCGAGTGCGGCGACCAGCTGGCCTCCGCGCTGCGCGCCGTCGTCGCGGCGGGCTCGGGCATCGTCGTCTATCTGCGCGGCCACGAGGGCCGTGGGATCGGCCTGCTCGCCAAACTGCGCGCGATGGCCCTCCAGGCGGAGGGCCTGGACACCGTCGAGGCCAACCTCGCACTCGGCCTGCCGGTGGACGCCCGCGACTACGGCGTCGCCGCCGGGATCCTGCACGACCTGGGCGTGGCGAGCGTACGCCTGCTGTCGAACAACCCGCGCAAGCGCGAGGCGCTGCTGCGGCACGGCATCCAGGTGGCCGAGCAGGTCCCGCTGCTGATCCCGCCCTGCGAGGACAACATCACCTATCTGCGCACCAAGCGGGAGCGTCTCGACCACCACCTGCCCCATCTGGACGCGGTCGCGCACCTGTCCTGATTGCCGCAAGGCCCGTCCGGACAGGAAGAGGGAATGACCGACGACGTCCTCTTCCTGACCGGAGAACAGGTCTCGCGCCTGCTCGACCTCGACGCGGCGATCGCCTCGCAGCGCGCGGCCTTCACGGCGCTCGGCGCCGACGCGGCCGACCTGCCCGGGAAGATCATGCACCCGAGCCGCTTCGACGACAGCGTCGTCTTCGCGTATGTCTCCCGGCTGTCCGCGGACACCGGGGCCGTCGCGAAGATCGGCAGCGTCAACCCGGGCAACGCGGCATCCGGCCTGCCGACCGTCCACGCGGTCATCACCGTGCTCGACCCGGTGACGGGCCGTCTGGCCGCCGTCATGGACGGCACGGCGATCACGACCCTGCGCACCGCGGCCGCGAGCGCCGTGGCGATCGACGCCCTGTCCACCCCCGGCAGCGCGGACCTCGCCCTCCTCGGCTCCGGCACCCAGGCCCTCGCCCACGCCCGGGCCGTCGCCAGGGTGCGCGAGCTGAAGTCCGTACGGCTGTGGAGCCCGACCGCACGCAATCGTCTCCGTGCCGCGGAGCAGCTCACGGCCGAACTGGGCCTTGCCGTCCAGGCCGTCGGCACCGCGCAGGAGGCCGTGACGGGGGCGTCGCTGGTCGTCGCCTGCACGCTCAGCACAACACCCGTCGTGCGGGGGGAGTGGCTTGCCCCCGGGTGCACGGTGGTCAGCGTCGGGTCGTTCGAGCCCGGGCGCCGGGAGGTGGACGCGCAGGTGCTGCTGCGCGCCGCGAGCGTCGTCGTCGACGAGCCGGCCACCGCGGCCGAGCACGCCGGGCCCGTGGTGGACGCCCTGCGGGCAGGGGTGTTGGCCCCCGAGGACCTGGTCGGGTTGGGCGCCGTACTCACCGGGCAGAGCTTCCCGAGATCCGGACCCGAGGACATCGTCTACTACAACACCGTCGGCCTCGGCATCCAGGACGCGGCAGCCGCCTGGGCCGTGTTCGAGGCGGCCAGGAAGGCGGGCCGGTGACAGTGCGCGCGACGACAGGAGCCACGACCGTGGGAGGCCGCCCGTGAACACGCACGCGAACGTCGTCGTCATCGGAGGCGGTGTGATGGGCACCAGCATCGCCTACCACCTGGCCCGCGCGGGCGTACGGGACGTCGTCCTCGTCGAGCGGGACGAACTGGCCTCCGGCTCCACCTCGAAAGCGGCCGGCGGAGTGCGCGCACAGTTCTCCGACGAGCTCAACATCCAACTGGGGGCGCGCAGCCTCCAGGCGTTCGCCCGGTTCGCGATGGAGACCGGGTACGACATCGGGCTGCACCGGGTCGGCTATCTGTTCCTGCTGTCGACCCCGCAGGAGGTCGCTGGCTTCGAGGCGGGCGTCCGGCTCCAGAACTCCCTCGGCGTGCCGAGCCGGATGATCGACCCCGCCGAGGCCCAGCGGCTGTCCCCGCTGATCACCACCGACGGACTGCTGGCGGCCGCGTTCTCCCCCGACGACGGCCACTGCACCCCCGAATCCGTCGTCCACGGCTACGCGGCCGCGGCCCGCGCGTACGGGGCGCGGATCTTACGCCACAACCAAGTCACCGGCATCGAACTGCACGGCGACCGCATCACCGCCGTGGCGACGACCATAGGCCGGATCACCACCGACACGGTGATCTGCGCGGCCGGCCCCTGGTCGCGGGCGATCGGGGCGATGGTCGGCGTGGACCTGCCGGTGGTGCCGCTGCGCCGCCAGGTCGCGGTCACCGAAGCCGTCCACGGACTGCCGCCGCACCTGCCCATGACCATCGACTTCACCTCCAGCCTCTACTTCCACTCCGAGGGCCCGGGGCTCCTGCTCGGCATGTCCGACCCCGACGAGCGGCCCGGCTTCGCCACCGACACCCACGACCGCTGGATCCCCCGCCTGACCGAGGCCATGGAGCGCCGCGCCCCCGCCCTGCTCGACCTGCGCCGCACCGGAGGCTGGGCGGGCCTGTACGAGGTCACGCCGGACCACAACGCGCTGATCGGCGAGGCGACTTCCGTGTCCCGTTTCCTCTACGCGACCGGCTTCTCCGGCCACGGCTTCCTCCAGGGGCCGGCCGTCGGCGAGGTCGTCCGTGACCTGTACCTCGGCCGCGTACCCTTCGTCGACGTCAGCCCCTTGAGCGCCGGCCGGTTCGCGGCCGACGCCCCGCGCCCGGAGGTCAACCGCGTATGACCGAGCTCCATCTGTGGCTGCGCCACGAGGTCCGTTCCACCGAGCGACGCACGCCGATCGTGCCGTCGGACGCCCGCCGGCTCGTCGAGCGCGGGGTGACACTGACCGTCGAGGAGTCCGCGCAGCGGATCTTCCCCGTCGAGGAGTACGAGGCGGCCGGCTGCCGCACCGCGCCCGCCGGGTCATGGGTGTCGGCGCCCGCGACGGCCGTGGTGATCGGGCTGAAGGAACTCCCGGACCGGCCGGGCGAGCTGACGCACCGCCACGTCTTCTTCGGGCACGCCTACAAGCGCCAGCCCGGCGCCGAGACCCTGCTCAGGCGCTTCGCGGCCGGGGGCGGGACGCTGCTCGACCTGGAGTACCTGGTGGACGACGACGGCCGCCGCCTCGCCGCCTTCGGCTTCTGGGCCGGCTATCTCGGTGCCGCCCTGGCCGTCCTGCAGCACCGCGGACGGCTCGCCGCGCCCCTGACGCCCATGGCGAAGGACGAGCTCGACGCACTCCTGCGACCGGCCGCGGGTGACGAGGAGTTCACCGCGCTGGTGATCGGCGCCCTGGGGCGCAGCGGACGGGGCGCGCGGCTCGGGTTCCTGACCGCCGGGGTCGAGGCGACGCCCTGGGACCTCGCCGAGACCAGCGCGCTGGACCGCGGGGCCCTGCTGGCACACGACGTGCTGGTCAACGCGGTCCTCGCCACCACACCCGGCCCGCCGTTCCTGCGCGAGGCCGACCTCGACGACCCCGCCCGCCGGCTGCGCACCCTGTGCGACGTCACCGTCGACGTGGGCTCGCCCCTGAACGTCCTGCCGATCTACGACCGCACCACCGACTGGACCGATCCGGTACGCCGGCTGCGCAAGGAACCTCCGCTCGACCTCATCGCCATCGACAACCTGCCCTCCCTGCTGCCCCGCGAGTCCAGCGCCGACTTCTCCTCGGCGCTGCTGCCGCAGCTGCTTCAGTTCGAGACGGGCGGGCCGTGGGGGCGCTGCAAGGACCGGTTCCACCAGGCATGCCGTGAACTCGGCATCGGCGAAGGGGAGTTCCGTCATGTCTGACAGATCCGCACGCGTGCCCGCGAGCGGCACCGTCCACTGGGTCGGCGCCGGGCTGTCCACCGGCAGCGGGCTGGCCCGGCTGTGCGACACGGCCGACGGTGTACGGCTGTGGCACCGTACCCGGGACCGCGCCGCCGACGCCCTGGCCCGGCTCGGGCTCACCGGGCGGGCCGAGCCGCGCGCCTACACGCTCGACGCGCTCACGGCCGAACTGGCGCCCGGCGACGTCGTCGTGTCGATGCTGCCCGCGCCGGAGCATGCCGGAATCCTGGCGGCCTGCGTCGGGCGACAAGCCCACTTCGCCTGCTCCAGCTATGTGTCGGACGAGGTCCTCGACCAGGTGCCCGCGGCCACCGCGGCCGGGCTCGTCGTGCTCACCGAGGCCGGGCTCGACCCCGGCATCGACCACCTCTTCGCCCACTGCCTGATCGGCCGCGCCCGGGAGGCCGTCGGCGACGACACCGGGGCCTCGTACAGCCTCACCTCCTACTGCGGCGGTGTCCCCGCCGTCCCGAACGACTTCAGGTACCGCTTCAGCTGGGCGCCCGCCGGAGTCCTCAACGCCCTGCGCTCGCCGGCCCGTTACCTCGACGAGGGTGCCGAGACCGTGGCCGAGCGGCCGTGGGAGGCGACGCGGCGGCACATCGTCGACGGGGAGGTGTTCGAGGTCTACCCCAACCGCGACAGCGTCCCGTTCGTCGAGCAGTACGGGCTGCCGGCCGCCTGGAAGCCCCTGACCTTCGTGCGCGGCACCCTGCGTCTGAACGGCTGGCTGCGTGCCTGGGACGCCGTGTTCGAGGAGCTGAAGGACGGCGACGACGCCCGGATCGCCGCCCTGGCCGGGGAGCTGGCGGCGGCCCACCCGACCACGGACGCCGACCGTGACCGCGTCGTCCTCGCCGTGTCGCTGGACGTGCACGGCGCCTCGGGGCAGTCGTGGTCCGGCAGCTATCTGCTCGACCTGGTGGGGGACGAGGAGGAGAGCGCGATGGCCCGCTGTGTCTCGCGCCCCCTCGCCCTCGGCGTCCGCCACATCCTGGACGGCTCCTTGCCGGCGGGCCTGAACCGGGCCGCCGAGACGGCGGCCCGCTCGGAGGAGTGGCTGCGTGAACTCGCACTGGAGGGAGTGGAGTTCACCCTGCGCGTGGACTGCTGACGGGCTAGGCCTCCGTGCGAGCCTCGTTCACCAGCCGCTTGAGGTCCTGGAACATCGTGTGCGAGGTCTTGGGCCGCACCTGCGTCATGAACTGCACCGTCAGGTCGTGGCGCGGGTCGACCCAGAACGTGGTGGTCGCCGCGCCGGTCCAGCCGTAGGCGCCGAGCACGGTGGGGGCCTTCGTGCGGGCCGGGTCGATCACGACGGAGACGCCCAGGCCGAAGCCGATGCCGTCGTTGCCGGGCTCGTCGTGGGCGGGGCGGCTGCCGAAGGAGCGCAGGTCGGCGCCGCCCGGGAGCTGGTTGGACGTCATCAGGTCCACGGTCTCGGGCGCCAGCAGCCGGGTGCCGTCGAGTTCGCCGCGGCGGCGCAGCAGCTCCATGAAGCGATGGACGTCGTGCGCGGAGGCCGCCAGACCGCCGCTGCCGGACAGGAAGCGGGGGCGGCCGCGCAGCGGGAGGCCGGGGATCGGCTCGATGCCGCCGGCCTCGGTCTCCCCGTACAACTCGGCGAGCCGGACCGCCTGTTCGTCGCTCACCTGGAACCCGGCGTCGGTCATCCCGAGCGGGCCGCAGATCCGCTCGGCGAAGAACTCGTCGAGCGGCTGCCCGGACACCACCTCGATGACCCGGCCCAGGACGTTGGTGGCCACCGAGTAGTTCCACTGCGTGCCCGGCTCGTACTGGAGCGGCAGGCTCGCGTACACGTCGACCGTGCCGGCCAGGTCGGAGCCCGGCAGCACCGCCGAATCCAGGTTGGCGTCGCGGTACAGGGCGTCGACGGGGTGTGCGCGGTAGAAGGCGAAGGTCAGCCCGGCGGTGTGGGTCATCAGATGCCGGACGGTTATCGGCCCGTCGGCGGGGCGCGTCACCAGGTCGGCGCCGGATCCGCTGACGTACACCCGGGGCTCGGCGAAGCCCGGCAGGTGGCGGCCGACCGGGTCGTCGAGGGACAGCTTGCCCTCCTCGACCAGCAGCAGCGCGGCGACCGACGTGACCGGCTTGGTCATGGAGTAGATCCGCCACAGCGTGTCGGGCTCGACGGGCAGCCCGGCCGCGCGGTCCCGGTGGCCGTGCGTGGTGAGGTGGGCGACGCGTCCACCGCGGGCGACGGCCACCAGGTAGCCGGGCAGCCGCCCCTCGTCGACGTAGTGGGCGAGGTACTGGTCGAGGCGGTCCAGCGCCTTCGCGTCCAGCCCGACCTCACCCGGGTCGACCTCTTGTGTCAGCAGTGCCATGGCTCTCCTCCGCATGCATACGACGAGGGTGCGCTCCGGCATACCCCGCAGGAACGGCCTCTGATCTCATCGTTGCGCAGGAACACGTGTACGGTCCTTCGAATGGCCATGATCGTTCATGGTCGCGTCCTGCCGCCCCGGCAGCGCACGGCCCGCCGCCGCCCCCGCCAGCGCGAGGGCCGCCAGTACGGCCAGCGGCAGCCCAGGGCCACCGCCGGTCTCCAGGAGTGCGGTCGCGGCGGCCACGCCCAGCACCGGTCCGACGTTCATCGCGGTCTGCTGGAGCCCGCCCGCCACTCCGGCCGACTCGACGGCGGCCTCCCGTACGACCACATGCGTCGTCGCCACCATCACCGTGCCGAACCCGGCCCCCACCAGCGCGAACGCCATGCACAGGAGCGGGACGGACGACGTGCGGGACAGGGTGAGGATGCCGAGCGCGAGGAGTGTCATCGCCGTCACGGTCGTACGCCGGGCACCGACCCGGCGCAGCAGCACCGCGCACGTCGGTGCCGCCGCCACCATCAGCGCGGCCAGCGGCAGGCTGACCAGAGCACTGCGGAACGGGTCCAGAGCGAGGGTGTCCTGCAACAGGAACGTGCCGGTGAACAGCGCGCCCGACAGCGCCGCCGAAGCGGCCACCAGCATGCCGAGCGCCGAGCCGACGGCAGCGGATCCGATCACGCCCGGCGGCAGCAGCGGGCTCGCGGTGCGGCGCTCGTGCCGGACGAAGGCGGCGCCGGTGACCGTGGCCGTCGCGGCGGTCCAGCCCCAGCCCGGCAGTGCGACGAGGGCGTGCACCAGGCAGGCCAGGGTGATCGCGAGCAGGAGCGCTCCGGGCAGGTCGAGGGGGACGGGTGAGGCCGGGCGCGGGGGCCGTAGGGTGAGGGCGAGCCCACCGAGGACGAGCGCGGGGACGACGTTCAGCAGGAACACCACCCGCCAGCCAGGCCCCGCCACCAGCGCACCGCCGAGCACGGGTCCGACCGCGGCCGACACACCGATCGCCGCCGTCCGTATCGCGATCGGCGTCCGCAGCCGGTCGGGCGGGAACGCGGCCCGCAGCATCCCGAGCGTGGCCGGTTGCAGCAGCGCCCCGAACACCCCCTGCACCACCCTCAGCCCGATCACCCAGCCGACACCGGGCGCCAGGGCGATCCCCGCCGACACGGCTCCGAAGCCGAGCATGCCGATGCCGAAGAGACGGTGGTGGCCGTGCCGGTCGCCGAGCCGTCCGGCGAACACCAACAGGCTCGCCACCGCGATGAGATAACCGGTGCTGGTCCACTGGACCTGGGCGAACGAGGCGCCGAGGTCGCGTTGCACGCTGGGCTGGGCGACGGTCAGCACGGTGCCGTCGAGCGCGACGATCACCGCTCCGACGACGCTGCTCGCGAGGGTGAGACGCGGGTTCACTCGCCCTCCGGACCGAGGTGGGCGTCCAGGACCGAACGCAGCACGGGCGCGAAGTCGTCGGTGCCCGTGGCGAGTTGGAGGCTGCCCCAGCCCCACAGCTGGGCGATGCCGTGCAGGCCCGCCCACAGCCCGCCCGCGACCAGACGCGCGTCAGCGTCCGGGCGTACTCGGCCCACCAGTTCCACCAGACGGCCGAAGAGCGGAAGGCTGGTGTCCCGCAACCCCAAGTGGCCGCTCTCCAGCAGATCATGACGGAACATCAGCTCGTACATCCCGCGATTGCCCAGCGCGAACTCCAGGTACACGCGCCCCAACTCGGCGAGCTGCGCCCGCGGACGCGCGTCGCCGACCAGCGCCGCCCGCGCCCCCAGATCGTCGAAGCCGCGGCGTGCGATGGCCGAGAGGAGCTCCAGGTGAGTGGGGAAGTAGCGGCGCGGCGCGCCGTGCGAGACGCCGGCCCGGCGGGCGATCTCGCGCAGGGTGAGCGCCTGGACGCCCTCCCGCGCCACGAGATCGACGCCGACGTCGACCAGCCGGGTGCGCAGTCCCGGGTCGGATTGCCTCGATGCGTGCATAGACACTGTCTACCAGGCTGACGTAGACACTGTCTACGAGGGAATGCCAGGCATGCTCGCCAGGGTTGATGCAGACATGACTCAGGACGCCACCCACAACGCACTGCTCGCGCTCCTCGCCCAGAGCCACGGCGGGGTGCTGGTCACCCTGAAGCGCGACGGCCGGCCGCAGCTGTCGAACGTCAGCCACGCCTACTACCCCGACGAGCGGATCATCCGCGTCTCGATCACCGACGACCGCGCCAAGACCCGCAATCTGCGCCGCGACCCGAGGGCGTCGTACCACGTCACGACCCCCGACCGCTGGGCCTACGCGGTCGCCGAGGGCACGGCCGACCTGTCGCCGGTCGCACGCGATCCCTACGACGCCACGGTCGAGGAACTCGTCCGCCTCTACCGGGACGTCCAGGGCGAGCACCCCGACTGGGACGACTACCGCGCCGCTATGGTCCGCGACGGGCGGCTCGTGCTGCGGCTGCGGGTGGAGCGGGCGTACGGCATCCCGAAGAGCGCCGGCCGAGGGTGAGCCTTGGTGTGCGACAAGGGCCTAGGCCGCGGGTCGCAGGGCTCATGACCGATGGTCACGACGGACGTGGGCTGCCTAGGCTGCCGAGTGGATCAACGCCGATCAGGACGCCACACGGAGGGTCACCATGCCGGTCGACGGCCGCAGTCACATCCGCATCGCCCGCCCGTCCCGCGACCTCGCCGCGGCGGAGCGCTTCTGGGCCGAGGGCCTCGGACTCGCCGTCGTATGGCGGGCGGTGGGCGGCCCGGAACCCGGCGAGCACGACCTGCTGATGCTCGGCCGGCCCGACGCCGACTGGCACCTGGAACTGGTCCACGAACCCGCCCACCCCGTCGAGCCCCGGCCGACCGAGGAGGACCTCCTCGTCATCTACGTCGACGGCCCCGTGCCGGACGACCTGGTGGCCCGGCTGGAGGAACACGGCGGCAAGCGGGTCCGGTCGCCCAACCCGTACTGGAACGAGTGGGGCGTCACGATCGAGGACCCGGACGGGTACCGGCTGGTGCTGTGCAGGCGCGGTTGGTCCAACGCCTAGGCCGGTGATCGGCACTCGATGGCTGATGAGTAAAGGCCCTGGTCCCTGACATCTGTCAGGGACCAGGGCCTTTCGGGCTTGCCTAGGGTGCGAGGCGATGAGTGCGGGACCCCTTCCCGCCGGCCGACCCGCCAAGGCATCGAAAGGAACGTCATGCGCAAGAGGACCGCGGCACTCGCCGCTGCCGGGGCACTCGCCCTCGTGGCCACCACCTCGCAGAGCGCCGCTGCCGCCGGGCACGGCCGCGGTTGGTACGGGGTGTGGGCGGACGGCGTCAACGTCCGCGACATGAACCAGGGCAACTGCGCGACCTCACCGAGCACCTCGAACTGCCCTGCCGTCGTCGGCCAGATCAACTCCTGGGACGAGGTGTTCGTGTACTGCCAGATCCCGGGCCAGAATGTCGGCGGCAACCCGTACTGGGTGATGGTCGCGCCGCGAGGCTGGTCCCAGTACGGGATCATGTCCAGCTACTACATCGAGAACAGCAGCAACTGGATCGACGGCCTGCCCGGCCCGGAGGGCTGCGCGATCTAGGCCCTGTCACCCGCGAGCGGGGTGGCCGGGTCGCCGTTCCGCGTCGCGGTCGCCTCCTTCACCCAGGACTCCAGGCACATCACGAACTCGGTGGCATGGTCGGCCCAGTTGAGGTCGGACATCGCCGCCTCCCAGCCCCGGGCGGCCGCGCGACGGCGCATGACCCGGTCGCTGCGCAGGTGCCGTACGGCCATGGCGGCCGTGGCCGGATCCTCGTAGGGGACGACGAGACCGCAGCCGTAGCGTTCGACCAGCTCGGCGGCGAGCGGGGTGGGTGTGGTGACCACGGGGACGCCGTGCGCCATGTACTCCACCGCCTTGGTGGGCCGTGAATGACGGTAGTTGGGCTGGTCCCGCAGCAGGGAGAGACCGGCCAGGCTGCCGGAGAGCAGGCCGAGGGCATGGTCGTTGGGCAGATACCCGTGCCAGCGCAGTACGCCGTCCCGGTCGGCCTCGGTCAGCGGCCCCCGCATGTCGGGGTCCGCCGCGCCGATCACCTCGACGTGGATGTCGGGCGCCAGCAGCCGTGCCGTTTCGATCAGTTCGAGCGCACCCCGCGCCCGCGACAGATGGCCGAGGTAGACGACCCGGTCGTCGCCCGGCGGCTCGGGCGGCTCCGGCGGCACCGTCGCGAGATTGGCCACGACGGGATGCGCCCGGCGGAATCGCCGCTGGTAGGCGTCCTCGGCGAGGAGCAGCCGCAGATGCCGCTCCGCCAGCCGCTCCGCAGCCCGTACGGCAAGCCGCAGCGGCGGCCGCAGCGGCCGGGGCAGCCAGCGCTTCATCACCAGCGCCGCCGCCGTGTCCTCGTGCACGTCCCAGACGGTGACCGGAACACGTCCCTCGCGCCGCCAACGGCGCAGTGTGCCGGGCAGGGCGAGCAGCAGCTCGGGGTCGTGCAGCAGGACGACGTCGGCCTGGGGTCCGCGCTCGGCGAGCACGGCGCGGGCCGCGCGCAGCGCCAGCCTGCGGTCCCGGCCGGCCGCCCGGGGCAGGTCGACTCCCTCGACGTACGGCCGCGGTGACGCCTCCCGTGCCGCGAAGGGTGCGGCGTACACGATCCGGTGGCCGTGCTCGCGCAGGGCGGCGATCTGCCGGTGCAGGATCCGCGCGTCCTCGGGGTGGTGGACGACGGTGACGACGAGTATCCGCATCAGAGCACGCACCTTTCGACTGCCCCGAGAGCGATGGAGAACAACGACCAGGACGTCAAAGGACCTCGACCCCGGGACGGAAGATCCGCCCGCGGGTGTCGAACAGGAGCCGGGCCGCGTCGCCCAGGGCCGGCAGGTCGTAGGCCGAGTGGTCCTGGAGCAGGACCGTCAGGTCGTGCTCGCGCACTGCCGCCATGACGTCGGTGACACGCGGGATGCTCTCCCCGTCCACGGACCACAGCCGCACATGCGGATCGTGGAAGGAGACCTCGGCCTCCCGCTCCCGCAGCAGCCGCGCCACCGGCACCGCCGGCGACTCCCGCTGGTCCGCGACGTCCGGCTTGTAGGTGACCCCGAGCAGCAGCACCCGCGACCCGTGCAGCGGCCGCCCGGCGTGGTTGAGGAGATCCTGAGCGCGACGCACCACGTACTCCGGCATCCGCCGGTTGATCTCCTGGGCGAGCTCCACGAACCGGAACTCGTATCCGAGGGACGAACGCACCTTGTACGACAGGTAGTTGGGGTCGATCGGGATGCAGTGCCCGCCGACGCCGGGGGAGGGCCGGAACGCCTGGAAACCGAACGGCTTGGTGCCGGCGCAGCGGATCGCGTCCCACAGGTCGACATGCAACTCGTGGCTGATCACGGCCAGTTCGTTGACCAGGGCGATGTTCACGTGCCGGTAGGTGTTCTCCAGCAGCTTGGCCATCTCGGCCTCGCGGGTGCCCTTCGCCTGGACGACGGTGTCGACGAGCTTGCCGTAGAAGGCGACCGCGCGCGCCGCGCACGACGGGGTGCAGCCGCCGACGACCTTCGGTGTGGTGCGCAGGCCGTGGGCGGTGTTGCCGGGGTCGATGCGCTCGGGTGAGAACGCCAGCGCGAAGTCCACGCCGGCCCGCAGCCCCGACTCCTCCAGGAGCGGGCGTACGACCTCCTCGGTCGTCCCGGGGTACGTGGTCGACTCCAGGACGACCAGCTGTCCGGGCCGCAGCCGGCGCGCGACCGACTTCGTGGCCGAGGTGACCGCGCCGAGGTCGGGCCCACCGTCCTTGCCGAGCGGCGTCGGCACACAGATGACGATCGCCTGTGCACGGGCCAGGCCCGCGTCGTCCGTGGACGCCACGAACCCGGCCGACCGCATCCGGCGGACGTCCTCGTCGGAGACGTCGTCGACATGGGAGTGCCCGGTGTTGAGCGCCTCCACGACCCGTGGGTCGCGGTCAAGGCCCAGGACTCGCAGGCCGATCGACGCGGCCTCACGCGCCAGCGGCAGTCCGACATAGCCGAGCCCGATCACCGCGAGTTCCACGTGGTCGGCCCGTTCTGGCTCTCCGAGCGGTGCACTCTCCCGGAGCGGTGGTCTTTCCCCGAGCGCTTCGCTCGCTTCCCCGAGCTGTCCGGTCTGTCCGGTCTGTTCGGCCTGCATAGGGACTCACCCCGCATCAAGGCTGCCAAGGGCGCGGTACGCCTCACGGGTTGTGGCGGCGACCCGCTTCCAGGTGCGGTCACGCGCGACTCTCGCGCGGGCGGCTGCTCCCCACTCAGCACGCCGGTTTCGACTGTAAAGGAGTATTTCCAGCTCATCAGCCCAGGAATGTGGTGATTCAGGCTGGATTAGCCTCCCGTTCACCTCCGGTTCGACCAGTTCTCTGAGCGCGGGGAGATCGCTCGCGACCACCGGAACACCGCTCGCCATCGCCTCGACCGGCTTCAGCGGAGTCACCAGATGGCACACCCGCTCGTCGGTGCGCGGCACCGCGAACACGTCCAACACGGCGTGAAAATCCCGGACTTGTGAATGCGGCACGCGGCCGGTGAACAGGACGGCCCCGTCGTCGGCGAGGCCGAGCCGGGCGGCCAGCCGCTCCAGCGCCGGGCGCTGCGGCCCGTCGCCGACGATCAACAGTCGCAGCGGCACACCACGCCGGCGCAGCTCTTCACCCGCATGGAGCAATGTTTCGATGCCCTCGTGCGGTGCGAGGGTGCCGATCGTGCCGACGACGAACTCCTCCGGAGCGATGCCGAGCCGGGCCCGCATCGGCGCCCCGTCCGGCGGCGGAGCCAGGAAGGCGTCGTCCACGGCGTTCGGCACGATCAGCACCCGCTCCCGCGGCACCCCACGGCCCACGATCTCCGCCTTCATCGCCTCACCCAGCGTCAGCACCAGATCGGCCTCGCGCATGCAGTGCGTCTCCAGGGCGCGTCGCGTCCGGTACGTCTCGTCGTCCCGGCCGCGGCCCGGCGCCTGGGTCAGCCACGTCTCCTCCAGGAAGCCGCGCACCTCGTAGACCACCGGCAGCCCGTAGGTCTCCCGCAGGGCGAGTGCCACGCGCCCGTTGCCGTGGTCGCTCGCGGCATGCAGCACCGCGGGCCGCAGCCGGTCCACCAGGCGGGCGGCCAGTTCGGCGTTGCAGGCCAGCGCGGCGGCCTGTCCGTACGGCAGCCACGGCGGCAGCAGCCGGTGCTGCGGCACCCCGCCCACGTGCTGCTTGGGGCGGGCGTCCAGCACCCCACCCGTCACCGGGAAGCCGATCCGGGTCACGACGTGCGGGTCGAGGCCGGCCGCCAGCTGGGCCTCGGCGAGCTTCTGCGTGCGCACGGTGTAGCCGGCGTGCCGGAACGGCAGCCCGTTGGTGACCAGATGAAGCACGCGTCCGGGCACGGGTCGATACGGCAGGCCGGCCGGCGCGGGCACCCGAGCGGCGGAAGGCACCGCCACCGGCCCCGCACTCCGGGCGCGCACCGCCAGCCGCTCCTCCAGCGGCCGCAATCCACGCCGGGCGGGCCCCGGCAGCAGGCGTACGGCGAGCAGCGCGGCCCGCAGCGGATCCTGGCGCAGTTCGCCAACGGCCACCGAGGCAGCCAGACTGAGGGCAAGTAGGACTTTTCGGGACATATCGCCACGATATTCCCGACCGTCGAGCAATGGCCCGCGGGCGGCCACTGTCCCCACGGCACCGGAGGCAACCATGAACGGCTGCGTACTCCATGTGGTCGGCACCCGGCCGAACTTCGTCAAGGCCGCGCCGGTCGTCACCGCTCTCGGCGCGGCGGGCTGCCAGCAGGTGCTCGTCCACACCGGACAGCACTACGACGAGCGGATGTCGGACATCTTCTTCCGGCAACTGGGCCTGCCCGAACCCGACACCGACCTCGGCGTCGGCTCCGGCAGCCACGCCCGGCAGACCGCCGACCTCCTGGTGGCCCTGGAGGGTGAACTGACCGCCCGCGCACCTGCCCTCGTCACGGTGTACGGCGACGTGAACTCGACGCTTGCGGCAGCGCTCGTCGCCGCCAAACTCGGCATCCCCGTGGCGCACGTCGAGGCCGGCCTGCGCAGCTTCGACATGACGATGCCGGAGGAGGTCAACCGGCGTCTGGTCGACCAGCTCGCGCAGCTGCTGTTCGCCACCAGCCCCGAGGCGGTCGGCCACCTCGCCCGCGAGGGAGTCGCCGCCGAGCGGGTGCACCTGGTCGGCAACCCGATGATCGACACCCTGCTCACCCATGTGGACCAGTTCGACCCGGCGAGTGCCAGGAAGTCACTCGGACTGCCCGAGCGCTACGGCGTCGTCACCCTGCACCGGCCCGCCAACGTGGACGATCCGGAGGCCGCCGCGGCCGCCGCCCGCGTCCTGGCCGAGTCCGCCCGCCATCTCGACCTCGCCGTACCACTGCACCCGCGCGGCCGGGCGGCGCTGGAGGCCGCGGGCCTCGCGGACGCGCCCGGCATCCACCTCCTCGACCCGCTCGGCTACGTCGAGTTCATGAGTCTGGTGCGCGGAGCCGCCGCCGTGATCACCGACTCGGGCGGCGTACAGGAGGAGACGACCGTCCTCGGCGTCCCGTGTCTGACCCTGCGCACCACCACCGAACGCCCGGTCACCGTCACCCACGGCACCAACCGGCTCGTGCGGCACGGAGAACTGGTGCCCGCGCTGCGCAAGCTGCTGGACGGCGGGGGAGCGGCGCCCGCCGAGGGACCGCCCCTGTGGGACGGCCGGGCAGGCGTCAGGATCGCCCGCGTGATCACCACGTGGCTGGAGCGCCATGGCTGACGGCACCCGGATCCGGGTCGGCGAGCGCACCCCCAGGGCGTACTGGGAGGCCCGCCACGCCGAGCACGACGAGCTCGCCTCCGGCGGACACATCGGGCTCGACCGCCCCGGCAACGAACTCTTCTACGCCCAGCGGCTCGGCACGCTGCTCACCCTCGTCGGCGACCTCTCCAGCCCCGCCGCCCCGCTGTTCGTGCTGGACGCCGGCTGCGGCAAGGGCTACTTCGCCCGGGCCCTGGCCCGCTGCGGCCACCGGGTCGACGCCTTCGACGCCAGCCGCACGGCCGTCGACCACGCCCGCGCCGAGGGCGGCGGCCCGCGCTACGCCGTCGCCACGCTCGACGAGTGGCGAACCGCATGGCCGTACGACATCGTCTCTTGCGTGGACGTCCTGTTCCACCTGCTCGACGACCAGGACTGGGCGGCCGGGCTGCGCAATCTCGCCTCCCTCGTCCGCGTCGCCGGCCGACTGATCGTCACCGACGAGGACACCGCCCACCGCACACCCCGCGGCGCCTACATCGTGCACCGCCCGCTCACCGCCTACCGCGCCGAACTGGAGCCGCTCGGTCTGCGGCACACCCTCTCCAGGCCGTACGGCTTCCGGGAGAACCGGGTCGGCTTCCACGTCTTCACGAGGACCCGCTGATGCGCCTGACCGATCTGCTCCATCCGCACCTCGACCACGTCACGACGGTGGTGGACGCGACCGGCGGCGGCCTGCGTCTGGAGCCCTACCTGCACCTGCCGCCGGGCGTCACCCTGCGCGACGACGACGAAAGCCCCATCTCTGAGGGCGAGTTGGCCCTCCTCTCCTACGGACCCCACGCCGCTCTGCACGGCAGCGAGGACGCCTGTCGCGCCGTACTGGCCCGGATGCGGCCCGGTGCGCGCGGGCTGATCGTGTTCGGGCACGGCGGATCCGAACTCCCCTACCACCGGCTCCTCGACCATCTGGTCGCCCACCGCTGCCAGGTCCTGCGCGCCGCCCCCCTCGACTACGTCCATCTGCATGCGGGCGCGGTCATCGCCCGCACCGACGAACTCCTGCCGCCGCACGACTTCTTCGGCCGGCCCGTCCCGTCCGACGGCTATGTCACCGCGCTGCGGATCGCCGACGAGTACGTCTTCGCCGACCTCGCCTCCCGCTCCCTGCGCGCCCGGCTCCTTGACCTCGAAACGGCCGCCGAGGAGGCGGAACGCACCCGGGAGGCGACCGGGCAGGACGGCCTCGCCGACCGGCTCGGCGCCGCCGTACGGGAGAAGGAACAGATCGCCGCCGCGCTCAGGGCCGCCCGGGACCGGGTCGAGGTGCTGCAGGCGCGCGTGGCCATGCTGGAGGGGTCGACCTCGCTGCGAGTGGGCAAGGCGCTGGTCACGGCCGCGCGCTCGCCGAAGCGGGGCGCGGCCCGGCTGCCCGGGGAGTTGTACGGACTGTGGCGCGGACGCCGGCAGGCCGCCGGGCGGGCGCCCGATGGAGCGCCGAAACCCCAGGCCGAGCCGGAGGCCCCCGTCGACGGCCGCCAGCACCTCGCCCATCGCGCCCTGACCGCGGCGCCCCGCGACCGGCTCGTCGTCGCCGGGGTGCTCACCCCCGACACCGCCGCGGACTTCGCGGCGGACGTGGTGGTCAACCGGCTGCTGCCGCACGACGGACGGCTGCTCGTGGAGCGCACCGACCCCGACGTGCTCGTCGTGCAGCTCAGCGCCTGCACCGGCGACGGACCCTGGTGGCTCACCGGCACCGGACTCGCCCCCGACCTGGACCGCACCCTCGCCGAACTCATCGCCGAGCAACGGGTGTCGGGCCGCTCGGCCGTGCTGTGGCGGGACGGCCCCGCCGGCGCCGCACCCGGCCTCGTCCGGCTCGCCTGGGACGCCGTCGTCGACGCCGACACCGGCGTACGGCTCACCCGGCTCGACCCGGCCGCCGAGGGCAGGGAACGGCTGCGCGAGGTCTTCCGCGCCGACAGCACACGCGTACGGCTGTCGCAGCTCGCGCGGCTGACCGGCGCCCCGGACCCGCTGGACGAGCGGCGCGTCGCCGTGCTGGCCGCGCCCCGGGACCGTACCGACATCGCCCGGCTCGTCGGCCAGGTGCTCGGCCAGCTGCACCGGCCGGTCGAGGTCGTCGTACCCGATCCGGCGGGCCTCGACGAACTCACCGCCGCCGGGGTGACGGTACGCCGGGGACAGCCCCTGGCGCCCTGGGTCACCGACTGGACGGACCTCACCGAGGAGCGGCCGGACACCCTGCTGCTCGACCTGATGTGCGCCCAGGAGTGGTCCGGCGCCGACGCGGTGGGCCACACGCCGACCGCCGACGACTACGTCTTCGTACCGTCGCTGCGGCCGCTGCTGGCACGCCGGTCGCTGCACCTGTCCGGTACGTCGCCGGACAGCTGGGCGGGCCGAGGACACCGACTGTTCGCCGTACGCGGGAAGGAGCCGTCATGAGCCGCACGCTGCGGGCGCTCGTCTACGGCGACGTGGACCTCAACCTCATCGACGGCTCCGCCGTCTGGGCCCAGTCGACGGTGCAGGCGCTGTCCCGGGCGGGCTGCGAGAGCCGCCTCGTCCTCAAGGCCCCCGTCCGCACCGGCCGGCTGACCGATCCGCTGGCCGAGCTGCCCCGGGTGGGCCTGGTGTCCCCGCACGAGGAGCGGCTGCTGCCGGGGCTCGCCGACCGGCCCATGTCGCCGGTGCAGGCCGCGTCGGTGCTCGCCCGGCTCGACGAGGAGGAGCCCTGCGACCTGCTGGTGCTGCGCGGCCGGCGGCTGGTCACCCGGATCGTCACCGACGGGATGTTCGACGGGCGGATCTGGGCCTACCTCACCGACATCCCGCAGTCGGCCGCCGAGATGACCGAGGCGGCCCGCGCGGACCTCGTCCGCATCGCCGAGGCCTCGCACCGACTGCTGTGCCAGACCGAGGAGTTGCGCTGCTTCCTGGAGACCTGGGTGCCCGAGGCGTGCGGCAAGTCCGTGCTCAGCCCGCCCGCCGTGCCCGAGCCCGGCTTCCCGGTGCCCGACCGGGACGGGCCGCACAAGCCGCTGCGGCTCGTCTACACCGGCAAGTTCGCACCCCGCTGGAACACCCTGCCCATGACCCGGCTGCCGCAGCTGCTCGCCGAGCGGGGCGTCCCCGCCGAACTGCACACCGTCGGCGACAAGATCCACGACGACCCGGGCCACCCCGACTTCCAGGCCGACATGGCGCGGGCCCTGGCCGGCACTCCCGGCGTCCAGCACCACGGCGGACAGTCGCGCGAGGAGGCCATGCGCATCGCCGCGGACTGCGACGTCGGCCTCGGCTGGCGCGACCCGGTCCTCGACTCCAGCCTCGAACTGTCCACCAAGGTCCTGGAGTTCGGGGCGCTGGGCCTGCCCGTGGTCCTCAACCGCACCCCGGCGCACGAGGCGCTGCTCGGCACCGACTACCCGCTGTTCGTGCCCGGACGTGCCGGGCCGGACGACGCCGCCGAAGCCGTGGCACGCGTCGTCCGCGAGCCGCAGTCACGGCGGCTGGCCGCCGAGCGCTGCCGTGCGGCCGCCCGCGAGTACACCCTGGACGGAGCGTCCGCCCGCTGGCGCGCCCACCTCGACCGGGCCTTCCCCGCCGCACCCACCGGAGTGACGGACCGCCGGCGGCCCCTGCGCGTGGGCGTCGCCGGGCACGACCTGAAGTTCCTCACCCGGCTGCTCGACCACTTCCGTTCACTGCCCGGCCTGGAGGTACGGGTCGACGCCTGGCCGGCGCTCGCCCGCCACGACCCGGACGTCAGCCGTGAACTCGCCGACTGGGCGGACGTGGTGGTCGTGGAGTGGTGCGGCCCGGCCGCCGTCTGGTACAGCCGCCACAAGCGGCGCGGCAGCCGGCTGATCGTACGGCTGCACCGCTTCGAGCTGGACGCGGGGTGGCCCCGGCAGGTCGACATCGACGCCGTCGACCGGGTGGTGTGCGTCAGCCCGTACTACGCCCGCCGCACCCGCCGGCTCACCGGCTGGCCCGCCTCGAAGGTCGTGGTCGTGCCCAACTGGGTCGACACCGACCAGCTCGACCGGCCGAAGGCGCCGGGCGCGCACCACCGCCTCGGCATGATCGGCATCGCGCCCAGCCGCAAACGCCTCGACCTCGGCCTGGACGTACTGGAGGCGCTGCGCGCCCACGACCGGCGCTGGCATCTGTCGGTCAAGTCCAAGCCGCCCTGGGAGTACTGGTGGATCTGGAACAAGCCCGAGGAGCGCGCGCACTACGAGGAAGTGCTGCGCCGGATGCAGACCTCACCGCTGCTCGAAGGAGCCGTCGTCTTCGACTCGTTCGGGCCGGACGTGGCGGGCTGGCTGCGCCGGGTCGGGCATGTGCTGTCCACCAGCGACGACGAGAGCTTCCACCTCGCGCCCGCCGAGGGCATGGCCTCCGGTGCGGTGCCTTCGCTGCTGCCGTGGCCCGGCGCGGACGAGATCTATGACGGGCGGTGGATCCATGACAGCCCTGAGGCGATGGCGGAGGCGATCGCCGTCCTTGAGGAGGAGGACTGGCGTGCGGCCGGGGAGCTGGCTCGGGCGCAGGTGAGGGAGGGGTTCTCGCTGGATCGGGTGGCTGGGACCTGGACGGAGTTGTTGTGCGCGCCGGCGGGAGGGTAGTGACTCTCGCGCGGGCCGGTGGGGGCTGATCGCGCAGTTCCCCGCGCCCCTGAAAGGGGCGCGCCACCGCGGCTGGTTGTTCGGTGCCCGGTCCCCGGAGCCGTCATGGCGTCCGGGGACCGGTGTCGGTCAGGCCGCGACCTTCGCCGGCTGCGGGGCCTGCCCGGCCGCCCGCTCGCCGAGCTGCTCCGTCGGGACCTTCGCCGTCTCGCGGGCGGACAGCGCGGCCACGACCGGCGGCACGCACAGGGCCGCCGTGAACAGAGCCACCGCCGACCAGTCGTCGCCGTTCGGGCCCGCGATCTGCGCGGCGAACGTGACCGCGAAACCGGCGACCGCGAAACCGATCTGCGTGCCGATGGCCATGCCGGACAGCCGGACCCGGGTGGAGAACATCTCGCCGTAGAAGGACGGCCAGACGCCGTTCGCCGCGCTGTAGACCACACCGAACGTGACGATGCCCAGCAGCAGGATCAGCGGGTAGGAGCCGGTGGAGATCGCCCACAGGTACCCGCACATCATCACCGCGCTGCCCGCCGCACCGATCAGATACACCGGGCGCCGGCCGATCCGGTCCGACAGCGTGGCCCACAGCGGGATCGCGCCGAGCGCGACCAGGTTGGCGAGGGCGCCCACCCACAGCATGGCGGACCTGTCCATCCCGACCGCGTCGCTCGTGGCGTACGACAGCGCCCACACCGTGAAGATCGTGCTGACCGAGGCGACCAGCGCACCCGCGATCACCCGCAGCACGTCCGCCCAGTGCTCGCGCATCAGCACCGCGAGCGGCAGCTTGACGACGCCCTCGGTGGCGGCCTGCTGCTCGAAGGCCGGCGTCTCGTCGAGTGTGCGGCGGATGACATAGCCGACGACGGCGACCGCGACGCTCATCCAGAACGGGACCCGCCAGCCCCACGACATCAGCTGCTCCTCGGGCAGCGCCGCGATCGGGATGAAGACCAGCGTGGCCAGCAGCTGCCCGCCCTGTGTGCCGCTCAGCGTGAAGCTGGTGAAGAAGCCGCGCCGATGCGGTGGCGCGTGTTCCAGGGTCATCGAGTTGGCGCTGGCCTGCTCGCCGGCCGCCGAGATGCCCTGGAGCACCCGGCACAGCACCAGCAGGACCGGTGCGAGGGTGCCGACCTGGTCGCGGGTGGGCAGACAGCCGATCAGGAACGTCGACACGCCCATCAGGATCAGCGTGAAGACCATGATCTTCTTACGGCCCATCCGGTCGCCGAAGTGACCGAGGAACAGCGCGCCGACCGGCCGGGCGGCGTAGGCCACGCCGAACGTGGCCAGCGACAGCAGGGTGGCCGTCGCCGGGTCGGACTCGTCGAAGAAGACCTCCGGGAAGATCAGCGCGGCCGCGCTGCCGTAGATGAAGAAGTCGTAGTACTCCAGGGCGCTGCCGATCCAGGCGGCCGTGGCCGCCTTCTTCGGCTGTCCGACGGGGGTGTCGGGGACGGGGACGGACACGGCGGCTCCTTCGAGGGGACTCCAACGTAAGCGGAGTGAGCGGGAACGAGGGGAGCGTGAGCGGGCCGGATCCCGGGGTGCTGGATCGGCTAATTAACTCACTGGGTAGTTAGTGGCGATGGCTAGGGATGTTGCGCCCACGTTTCCCGGGTGTCAAGAGGTGTCGCCGTACGACTTGGTTCGGCCGCTTCAGTCCGCGGCGCGCTCCGCGGTGAGGTAGGCGATCACCATGTCGCCGAGCATCGTGCGGTAGTGCTCGCGCCGGGCCGGATCCACCAGGTCGCGGCCGAACAGGGCGCCGAAGGTGTGCCGGTTGGAGACCCGGAAGAAGCAGTAGGAGCTGATCATCGCGTGCAGGTCGACGGCGTCGACGTCGGCGGTGAACAGCCCTGACTCCTGCCCCGACTCCAGGATCCGGCGGATCACGTCCAGGGCGGGCGAGCCGATCCTGCCCAGCTTCTCGGAGGCGGCGATGTGCTCGGCCCCGTGGATGTTCTCGATGCTGACCAGGCGGATGAAGTCGGGGTGTGCCTCGTGGTGGTCGAAGGTCAGCTCGGCCAGCCGGCGGATCGCGGCGACCGGGTCCAGATGCTCGACGTCGAGCTGCTGCTCGGCCTCCCGGATCGCGCTGTACGCCCGCTCCAGCACGGCCGTGAACAGCTGCTCCTTGCCGCCGAAGTAGTAGTAGATCATCCGCTTCGTGGTGCGGGTGCGGGCGGCGATCTCGTCCACGCGGGCGCCGTCGTATCCGGCGCGGGCGAACTCCTGCGTGGCGACGTCGAGGATCTCGGCCTGGGTGCGGGCGGCGTCACGGATCCGCCCGTTCGTGCGTGCCGGCTCTTCGACGCTGGTCATCGGCTTCCTTCGGCGAGGGGCGAGTGCGCCCCCGTGGCCCACCCGCGTGCCGGTGATTCTAGAAGCCCGCTCGCTTCGTGTGCCGGGACAGGCCTTCACAAGCTCCGGTGCGCCTGCTATTACTAACTCACCAGTTCGTACATTAGTGAGCCGCTCAGGAGGTCCCCCGGTGGCCAAGGACGCCAAGGACTCGTATCTCGTCGGGTTGATCGGTTCCGGCATCGGTCCCTCGCTCAGCCCGGCGCTGCACGAGCGGGAGGCCGACCGGCAGGGCCTGCGTTATCTGTACCGGCTCATCGACATCGACGCGCTGGGAGTCCCGCCGGAAGCGGTGGGCGATCTGCTGCGGGCCGCCCGTGACCTGGGCTTCGACGGGCTCAACATCACGCATCCGTGCAAGCAGCTCGTCATCGAGCACCTGGACGCGCTCGCCCCGCAGGCCGAGGCGCTGGGCGCGGTGAACACCGTCGTCTTCGCCGGCGGCCGGGCCGTCGGCCACAACACGGACGTCACCGGATTCGCCGCCTCCTTCGCGCGCGGGCTGCCCGACGTGCCGCTGGAACGGGTCGTGCAGCTGGGCGCCGGAGGCGCGGGCGCGGCCGTCGCGCACGCCATGCTGACGCTGGGCGCCGAGCGGGTCACCGTCGTCGACGCGCTGGGCGACCGGGCCGCGGGCCTCGCGGGGGCGTTGAATCGGCATTTCGGTGCGGGGCGGGCCGCCGTGGCGGCGCCGGATCAGTTGGCTCGGCTGCTGGCCGGCGCGGACGGTGTCGTGCACGCCACGCCGACGGGGATGGCCGCGCACCCTGGCCTGCCCTTTCCCGCGGAGTTGCTGCACGCCGGGTTGTGGGTCGCCGAAGTGGTCTATCGGCCGCTGGAGACGGAGTTGCTGCGGGCCGCTCGTGCGGTTGGCTGCGCCGCTTTGGACGGGGGTGGGATGGCCGTGTTTCAGGCCGCGGACGCGTTTCGGCTGTTCACGGGGCGTGAGCCGGACACTGTGCGGATGCTCGCGGACATGGCCGGCGTTGTCGAGAGCTCGGTGGGCAAGGCCGTCTGACAGCTGCCGGCCGTCTGTGGCTGGTCGCTCCCCCAAGCTCTCGGCTTCGCTCGAGCAGGGGGGACCCCCATCGCGGCGGAGCCGCATATCGATACAGGCCCGCGCCCCCTGACGGGGCGCTGTAGTGCCCGGCGTCTTGAAGGAGCAGGTCCATGCGTACATCCATCGCCACCGTCTCCCTCAGTGGATCCCTCACCGAGAAGCTCACGGCTGCCTCCCGGGCCGGGTTCGACGGGGTCGAGATCTTTGAGAACGACCTGCTCGCGAGCCCTCTCGCGCCCGAGGAGATCCGGGCGCGCTGCGCCGACCTCGGCCTGAGCATCGACCTCTACCAGCCGATGCGGGACATCGAGGCCGTGCCCGCCGAGGAGTTCGCCCGCAATCTGCGGCGCGCCCGGCACAAGTTCGAGCTGATGCGCAGGCTCGGCGCCGACACCGTCCTCGTCTGCTCCAGCGTCCATCCGCTCGCCGTGGACGACGACGCGCTCGCCGCGTACCACCTGCGTCAACTCGCCGACCTGGCGCAGGAGTTCGGCATCCGGGTGGCCTACGAGGCGCTGGCCTGGGGGCGGCACGTCAACACGTACGCCCACGCCTGGCGCATCGTCGAGGCCGCCGACCATCCCGCGCTCGGCACCTGCCTGGACAGCTTCCACATCCTCTCCCGGGGATCCGACCCCAAGGGCATCCAGGAGATCCCCGGCGAGAAGATCTTCTTCCTCCAGCTCGCCGACGCCCCGCTGCTCGCGATGGACGTCCTCCAGTGGAGCCGCCACTACCGCTGCTTCCCCGGGCAGGGCGGCTTCGACGTCGCCGGACTCGTCCGCCACGTCCTGCACACGGGATACGACGGCCCGCTCTCCCTTGAGGTCTTCAACGACGTCTTCCGCCAGTCCGACGCCGGCCCGACAGCCGTCGACGCCCACCGCTCGCTGCTCGTGCTCCAGGAGACGGTCGGCGTCGCCACCCCGCCCGCGCCCGTCGTCCCCACCGGCGTCGCCTTCGCCGAACTTCTCACGCCCGACGCCGAACCGGTCGCCGCCGTACTCGGCGCCCTCGGCTTCGCCCGCACCGCACGCCACCGGACCAAGCCGGTCGACCTCTGGCAGCAGGGCGAGGCCCGCGTCCTGGTCAACACCGCGGGCGCCGCCCTCCCCCACTCTCGGCTTCGCTCGAGCGGGGGGACCCCCACCGACGGCATCGGACTCGCCGCGATCGGCCTCGAATCACCGGACCCGACCGGAGCCGCCCGCCGCGCCGAGGCGCTCCTCGCGCCCGTCCTGCCGCGCCGGCGCACCGCCGAGGACGCCCCGCTCGACGCGGTCGCCGCACCCGACGGCACGGAACTGTTCTTCTGCACGACGGACCGCCCCCAACAGCCCAACTGGCGTGCCGACTTCGTGGACGCCGCCCACGAACCCGCGGCCGCGGGCGTCCACCGCATCGACCACCTCGCCCTCACCCAGCCCTGGCACCACTACGACGAGGCGACCCTCTTCCACCGCAGCGTCCTCGGGCTGCACGCCCAGGAGAGCGTGGACGTCGCCGACCCGTACGGCCTGATGCGCAGCCGGGCCGTCACCAACGCCGACGGCAGCGTCCGCATCGCCCTCGGCGTGGGCGCCGCACCGACGGACGACACCGTGCACGCCCAGCACATCGCGCTGGCCACGGACGACGTCGTCGCCACGGCCCGCCGCTTCCTCCGGGCGGGCGGACGGCTGCTGCGGATCCCCGCCAACTACTACGACGACCTGGCGGCACGGCACGAGTTCGCCGACGGCGAGCTGGAGACGTACCGCGAGCTCGGCATCCTCTACGACCGTGACGCGCACGGCGAGTTCCGGCACTGCTACACCATGACCGTCGGCCGCGTCTTCTTCGAACTCGTGCAGCGGGACGGCTACCGGGGCTATGGCGCGCAGAACGCGCCGGTGCGGCTGGCCGCGCAGCACACCGCGCGGGCGGTCACTGGCGGCTGACGGTGCGGGTCACACCTGCGACGACCGTGGTGGCCAGGATCCAGCCGATGAGGACGAGCGTGTACGCCAGGGCCTGCTGCCAGCCTTGCGGGGCGAACGCCGGTTCCTGTCCGAAGGAGATCACCGGCAACAGCAGGTCCAGGGTGTAGAAGAACGGGTTGAACTGCGGGGCCTCGTCCGCCTT
Organism: Streptomyces sp. NBC_01092; assembly: GCF_045039535.1. NCBI lineage: Bacteria > Bacillati > Actinomycetota > Actinomycetes > Kitasatosporales > Streptomycetaceae > Streptomyces > Streptomyces sp. NBC_01092. The sequence goes on from NZ_CP108659.1 coordinate 9,218,112, forward strand.
GAGCGCCGGCGGCGTGTGCAGCGCGAACGCGACCGAGCCGACGGCGAGCAGCGACAGCAGCCAGCCGAGCGCACGCATCGGCCGGAAGCCGTAGCCGACGGTCGCGTCCTGGACGTGGCCCCAAAGGCGGCCGTACCAGGGAAGTGTCGTGCGGTGGTGGCGCTGCTTGGCGAGCTGGACCCGGCGGGCGGCGTCGTCGTCGCCGGTACGGCGGTAGGCGGCGGTCAGCTGCTCGTACCCGTGCGGGTCGAACGTGTCCTCGTCGCGCTCCAGCATCGGCAGCCGAAGCCCGGGTGGCACATGCGGGGTCAGGGACGTGTAGGTGAGGTCGAGGAGGCGGACCTGATCCGGGAGCATCTCCGGGTCCAGGTTGAGGTGTTCTATCTGCGAGCGGCGAAGGTTGAGCCTGCCCCGCATCGGCTCGCCCCCGCGCAGCCACACCTCGCCGATGACACAGCTGCTCGCCCGCAGCGCGGTGCCGTCGGGGTTGGACAGCCTGCTGTACAGCAGGTCCAGCCGGCCGGGTATGCGGGCGCCGCGCAGGTCGATGCGGCCGTGCGCGGCGAGGCGTCTGCCGAGGACGTTGGCGCCCACTTCGAGAGCCTCGGCGTTGAGGACGAAGGCGCCGGGGTGGCGCAGCTCGGCGTCCTCCAGCCGCAGCGAGCCGCTGACGGAGGCGCCGTTGAGGCGGACCTCGCCCTGGGTGCGCAGCCGCGAGGCGCACAGGTCCTCCCCGACGGTCACCTGGTGCAGTTGGAGGGCCGGACGCTCGGTTCCCTCGGGCGCGGTGACCTCGGCGCGCTCCAGATACAGCGCCCCGGCGATCTGCGCCCCACCGAGCCTCACCGGTCCGGTGAACCGGCAGTCCGTCAGCCGCAGTCCGCCGTCGACCCGGACTCGCGCGGACGCCAGCCCGGGCAGCCGGGACCCGGTCAGATTGAGGTACTTCAGCGACGCCCCGGAGAGATCGGGAACTTCGTCGAAGTGGCAGTGACTCAGGCGTACGACGCTCTCGACCGTCGCGTACCGCAGGTCCAGCACGCCGGTGATCCGCGCGCCCGCCACCTTGAGGGCGGCCACCTCACCGCTCACCTCTGGTCCGTCGAGCAGCAGAGCCTTCAACACCGCGGCTCTGACCGTGCGTTGGTCTCCCCAGTCGGTGCCCAGCGCGGCGGTCTCGTCCTGCGTCGTGCGGAAGTCCACGGCCGCGCCCCGGGGAAACGCCTGCCACACCTCGGCTTCGGCCGCCGTCAGCTCGTTGATCTCCATCAGCCGGGACTCTGTCGCCGGCCGCCCGACCTGTCAACTCACCTCTGACGGTTCAGGAAGGACCGTTCGTCGGCCGCACCGCCCGCCAGGGCGCGAACGCGCTCGCCCCGCGCGGCAGCAGCGCCGCCAGCTCCGGGCAGTGCCGCTGGATCACGGAGTTCATGCCGCCCCGCTCCACCCAGTCGATGCCCAGCGGCGTGTACACCTCGGGCCGGTAGTCGACGGTGAGGAACCGGTCGGACTGCAGACGCCGGCTCGCCATCAGGATGAACACCCGGAACGCGGTGTCGCTGAAGCCGAACCCGGCCGGCGGGTTCTCCCCGAGCAGCCCCACGACGGTGTCGATCTCGTCGACCGAGCGGTAGACCTCCTTCAGCCCGGCCAGCGTCTGCGCGTTCTCCGTCAGCTCCTCGAAGGAGCGGATGCGCGGCTGGTGCAGCCCTTCGCGGAAGTCGTTGTAGCGGGGCACGCCACGCCGCCGCGTCCGCACCAGGTCCACCACCGAGAGGTCGATGATCTCGCCCTCGCGCTCGAACTGCTGGAGCGAGCGCGGGAAGTTGTGCAGGGTGATCGCGCCGGGGTGGGCGATGCCGAACGAGTACAGCGTGTTCGCCAGCCCCGTCTTGCGGATTCGTGCCTCGGCCGCGCCGCCCTGGATGTCCAGGAAGCCGACCGTCTCCAGGCGCTGCCCGAAGTGGTGCTCGCGCAGCTCGAACTCGTCGGGGATGAGCGGGTGCATGCGGTAGACGGTGACGAAGTCCTCGGTGAGGGAGTACGGCGCCGTGTGGTGGTCCGGCAGCGTCTTCGGGATGCCGGTGAGCGAGTGGGCCTCGAACAGCCACAGGCCCAGCTGGTTCAGCCAGTTCCTCGGCGGGCCCTGCCAGTTGGTGTGCAGGGCGATGTCGATCGCCTCGGTCGCGAGGATCGCCGGGGTCCATTCCACCGTGTGGATCTTCGCGATCAGCGCCGAGACGACCAGGCGGGCCGTCTGGTAGATCCGCTCCTCGCCCATCGTCGGATACTCGGCGCGCAGCGCGGCGCACACGGCGTTGTGCTCCCGCGCGAACAACGTGTGCATGGCGCTCAGCCCCATCCACCAGCTGTCGCTGAAGCCCGTCAGCGGGATCCCGCCGTTGGCCCCGGACGGCAAGTGCCCGTCCTCCAGCCGGAGTTCGGCGCGCCCCTCGGCCTCGCGCAGCAAGCGGGCGGTCTCCTCGTCGGCGCCGTACACCTCCGAGCCGTCCCACCAGTGCGAGGCGGTGTTGCCGAAGAGGATCGGCGGCCGGCCCGGCACCTCGATGCCCTCGTTCTCCGCGAACCGCATCACCCGCTCGCCCGGCCCGCCCGGCGTGTTGTGCCACGGCCGGCTGCCGGGCGGCAACGGCACCTCGACGCTGAGCTCGCCGGGCTTGTGGCGGCGGTGGTTGACCCAGTCGTGCACCTGGAACTGGATCCAGGCCGCGGCCAGCACGTTCAGCGAGGTCGCGGGCAGGAAGCTCTCGCGGTACAGGAGCCGTCGGCTCACCGTCACCGGGTTCGGGGTGTCGAAGAGGTCGGGCCGGTGGTCGGGCCTCAGATTGCGGCCGAAGGCCGAGCCGACGGCACCCATCCGCGGGTCGGACAGATCGTTGTACGTGCCGTCGTACGACCGCTCGCCGCGCAGTCGCTCCGGGATCGGCTCAGGCACCCGCTGGGCGCGCGGCGGCGCCTCGCGCGGCTCGGTGTCGATCAGGTTCAGCCTGCGCAGCACCCTGCGCAGGAACACCAGGTTCAGCAGGCTGAGTTGCACCGGCAGCCGGTGCCAGGGCACATACCGGTTCAGCAGCGCGAACGCCGCCTGCACCGGGCGGCCCAGCACCCTGCCCCGGGCCGGCTCCTCGGTGACGAACCGCAGCCCGAGCCGGTGGGCGCTCGACGCCTGGTAGGCGGTCTTGCGGGCCCGGTTGAGATGGCCGAGCGGGCGGAAGTCCTCGGTCGTGTACCAGGGGTTGAAGGCGAGGTCCTCGATCCGGCGGGCGGTCGCGTGTGCCTCGGCGCTGTCCAGGTCCTGGCTGGGGATGGTCAGCCGGGCGATCGCGATCGCGGGCGACACACCGTCCTTCCACTCCACCGAGGTGTCCTCGACGGGAGTGCGCCGCTCGTCGACGAACCGCTGCACGCACAGGTCGTACGCGACGTCGCTCCGCGCCAGCCGGCGCGCGAACTCACCGTGCAGGAAATCCGCGTCGCCGCGGTCCGGCGTCGGCGCGGGCGGGCTGCCGGGCGCCGGGCGCAGCAGGAACCGCACCGGCCCGGCCGCCCCCCACAGGATCGCGCCCCGGCTCCAATACGTCTCGTCGGCGAGGGAGTCGACGGTGTGCCGCGTCGCCGCCCGCACATTGCGCCGCATGCGGTCCGCCGTCCGCAGCCCCACGGCCAGCGGCAGCTTCACGAACAGTCCGAACGCCTTCTGCAACGGACTGCGGGCGCCCGCCATCGCCTTGGCGAAGGCCACGAACTCCCGGGCGTCGGCTGCGTGCGAGACCGGATGGCTGGTCGCCAGCAGATCGTGGCTCTCCTCCTGCGCCACCCGCACCCTGACGGCCGCCCCGCGCAGATCGGGCGAGCCGTCGCCCTGCCGGATCCCGCTCGCGTTGGACAGCCGGACGGTCGCCGGATACTCGGCGCCCGGCTGGGCGAAGCCGACGCGCAGGGCCGCCGGGAGGTCGTCGTGGAAACGCAGCCGCGCGTTCTCCACGGCCACCGGCGCCTTGGCGTGGAAGGCCCGGGCGACCTCGCCGCCCCCGGCCCGCCGATTCCTGACCTGTACCGCCATCAGCTCACGGGCCAGCCGCTCGAACACCAGCCGTTCCGCCCGAGGACTGCCGCCTTCGTACCGTTCGTAGCGCTGCTCGTGCTGCCCTGACTCGGCCATCGGAGGTCTTCCTTCGTACGACTGCGTACGGATCCGTACGGGTACGGGGGCCAGCACGCTACCGACGGCCCACGGCACCCGCAGCGAAGGTTCGCGCCGATGTGCTCCCGCATGTTCCCGATGTGAACCATCATGTGGAGAGCGGTACTTGGGCATGTCAGGCGATGGCGCGGAGGCGGGCGGGCACCGGTTGCCGGTCCCGCCACACCCCAGCATCCCAGCAACCCCACCCGGCCGCATCCGCAGTGGCCGGGGGACGCCGTCGTTCAGGGCCTGGTGTTCCACTCCGCGATCACGGGTCGGCCGTGTTCGGTCGACAGGCGGCTCACCGTGCCCGTCGCCAGCTGGAACAGCCGCCCGTCCGCCGGGGCCAGCCCCAGTCGGCGGGCCGTGACGACGCGCAGGAAGTGGCCGTGCGCCACGAGGACCACATCGCCGTCCGGCAGTGCCGCCGCCACCCGGGACAGCACCCGGTCGGCACGCGCTCCCACCTCGGCCGGCGACTCACCCGGGTGAGCGTCCGGTCCGGGTGCCACTCCGTCGGTCCACAGGTACCAGTCGGGGCGGGTGCGATGTATCTCGACGGTGGTGACGCCCTCGTAGCCGCCGTAGTCCCACTCGTGCAGATCGGGGTCCGGTACGGCCCCCGTCACGCCCGCCAGTTCGGCCGTGCGGACCGCGCGGCGCAGCGGGCTGGTCAGCGCCATCGAGAAGGTCCGGCCGGACAGCAGCGGAGCCAGCGACTTGGCCTGTTCCTCGCCGTCCTGGGTGAGGGGCAGGTCGGTGAAGCCGGTGTGCTGTCCCGACCTGCTCCACCGCGTCTCACCGTGGCGAACCAGTAGGAGATCCCCCACGGCTCGCTACTCCTTCGACTCGACGGCGTGCCCGCCGAACTGGTTGCGCAGCGCCGCGATCATCTTCATCTGCGGGGAGTCGTCCTGGCGGGAGGCGAACCGCGCGAACAGGGAGGCGGTGATCGCGGGCAGCGGCACCGCGTTGTCGATGGCGGCCTCGACGGTCCACCGGCCCTCACCGGAGTCCTGCGCGAAGCCCTTCAGCTTCAGCAGGTGCTCGTCCTCGTCCAGGGCGTTCACCGCGAGGTCCAGCAGCCAGGACCGGATGACCGTGCCCTCCTGCCAGGAGCGGAACACCTCGCGGACGTTGTCCACCGAGTTGACCTTCTCAAGGAGCTCCCAGCCCTCGGAGTAGGCCTGCATCATGGCGTACTCGATGCCGTTGTGGACCATCTTCGAGAAGTGCCCGGCGCCGACCCGGCCGGCGTGGACATAGCCGTACGGCCCCTCCGGCTTGAGCGCCTCGAAGATCGGCTTCAGCGGCTCCACGTGCGCCTTGTCGCCGCCGACCATCAGCGCGTAGCCGTTCTGCAGGCCCCACACGCCGCCGGAGACACCCGCGTCGACGAAGCCGATGCCCTTGATGCCGAGCTCGGCCGCGTGCTTCTCGTCGTCCGTCCAGCGCGAGTTGCCGCCGTCGACCACCGTGTCGCCCGGGGACAGCAGGTCCTTGAGCTCGTCGATGACGGTCTGGGTGGCGGTACCGGCCGGGACCATCACCCAGATGATGCGCGGCCCGTCGAGCTGCTGGACCAGCTCTTCGAGGCTCTTGACGTCGGAGACGTCGGGATTGCGGTCGTAGCCGATGACGGTGTGGCCGGCGCGGCGGATCCGCTCGCGCATGTTGCCGCCCATCTTGCCGAGACCGATGAGACCGAGCTGCATGTCAGTTCACTTCCTTGAGTTCACGGTAGGCGGCCACGAGGGCGGCGGTGGAGGCATCGAGACCGGGGACGTCGGCGCCCTCGGTGAGGGCGGGCTCGACCCGCTTGGCGAGGACCTTGCCGAGCTCCACGCCCCACTGGTCGAAGGAGTCGATGTTCCAGATCGCGCCCTGGACGAACACCTTGTGCTCGTAGAGGGCGACCAGCTGGCCGAGGACCGACGGGGTCAGCTCACGGGCGAGGATCGTGGTGGTGGGGTGGTTGCCGAGGAACGTGCGGTGCGGGACCTGCTCCTCGGGCACGCCCTCCGCGCGCACCTCGTCCGCGGTCTTGCCGAACGCGAGCGCCTGGCCCTGGGCGAAGAGGTTCGCCATCAACAGGTCGTGCTGCGCCTTGAGTTCGTCGCTCAGCTCGGCGACCGGCCGGGCGAAGCCGATCAGGTCGGCGGGGATCAGCCGGGTGCCCTGGTGGATCAGCTGGTAGTAGGCGTGCTGCCCGTTGGTACCGGGCGTGCCCCACACCACCGGCCCGGTCTCCCAGCCCACGGTGTGTCCGTCGCGGTCCACCGACTTGCCGTTGGACTCCATGTCGAGCTGCTGCAGATACGCCGTGAACTTCGACAGGTAGTGGCTGTACGGCAGCACCGCGTGCGACTCGGCGCCGAAGAAGTTGCCGTACCAGATGCCCAACAAGCCCAGGATCAGCGGGGCGTTGGCCTCGGCGGGAGCGCTCCTGAAGTGCTCGTCGACGATGCGGAAGCCGTCGAGCATCTCCCGGAAGCGCTCCGGGCCGATGGCGATCATCAGGGACAGGCCGATCGCCGAGTCGTACGAGTAGCGCCCGCCGACCCAGTCCCAGAACTCGAACATGTTGTCCGGGTCGATGCCGAAGTCCGTCACCTTCTCGGCGTTGGTCGACAGCGCGACGAAGTGCCGGGCCACCGCCTTGTCTCCCCCACTCTCGGCTTCGCTCGAGCGGGAGGGACCCCCATCTCCGAGCCCGGCCAGCAGCCAGGACCGGGCCGAGGTGGCGTTGGTGATCGTCTCGATCGTGGTGAACGTCTTCGACGCGACGATGAACAGCGTCTCGGCCGGGTCCAGGTCCCGCACCGCCTCGTGCAGGTCGGCGCCGTCGACGTTCGAGACGAACCGGAACGTCAACTCCCGTGCCGTGAAGGGGCGCAGCGCGTCGTACGCCATGGCGGGACCGAGGTCGGAGCCGCCGATCCCGATGTTGACGACGTTGCGGATACGGCGGCCGGTGTGGCCGGTCCACTCACCGGAGCGGACACGGTCGGCGAAGGCGCCCATCTTGTCGAGAACGGCGTGCACCTTCGGCACCACGTTCTCGCCGTCCACCTCGACGACCGCGTCCCGCGGTGCCCGCAGCGCGGTGTGCAGCACCGCCCGGTCCTCGGTGACATTGATCTTCTCGCCGCGGAACATCGCGTCACGCAGCCCGAACACGTCGGTGACGGCGGCCAGTTCGCGCAGCATGGCGAGGGTCTCGTCGTTGAGCAGGTGCTTGGAGTAGTCGATGCGCAGATCGCCCACGCGCACGACGTACCGCTGCGCACGGGACGGATCCGCGGCGAACAGCTCACGCAGCCGGGGCCGCTGCAGGACGTCCGCGCGGTGGTCCTCCAGGGCCGCCCACTCGGGACGCCGGATGAGCTTGGGGGTCTCAGACATGAGAGGACGTCTCCTTGGTGGCCTCGCCCCGCAGGGCGATGGCGTACATCTCGTCCGCGTCGAGGCGCCTGAGCTCCTCGGCGATGAGTTCGGAGGTGGTGCGGACCTTCAGCGCGAGGGTGCGCGGCGGCTGGTCCGGCAGGGTCAGCGTGGCCAGCGGGCCCTCGGGACGGTCGATGACGATCTCGCCGTTCTCGGTGCCCAGACGCACGCCGGTGACGACCGGTCCGGCGGTGACGACGCGCTCGGCGATGACGTGGAGGCGAGCCTCCAGCCAGCGGGCCAGCAGCTCGGCGGCCGGGTTGTCGGCCTCGGCCTCCACGGTCGCCGAGATGATCGGCACCCGTGCCTGGTCCAGGGCCGCGGCGAGCATGGAACGCCAGGGCGTGAGCCGGGTCCAGGCGAGGTCGGTGTCGCCCGGCGCGTAGGAGCGGGCGCGCACCTCCAGGTCCGACAGCGGCGTCTCGGTGGTGTACAGATCGGTGATCCGGCGCTGGGCGAGCGCGCCCAGCGGGTCCTTGGAGGGGTTCTCCGGCGCGTCCACCGGCCACCACACGACGACCGGCGCGTCCGGCAGCAGCAGCGGCAGCACCACCGAGTCGGCGTGGTCGGACACCTCGCCGTACAGCCGCAGCACGACCGTCTCGCCGGTGCCGGCGTCGGCGCCCACCCGGACCTCGGCGTCCAGGTGGGACCGGGTGCGGTCGCGCGGCGTGCGGGCGTGCCGCTTGATCACGACCAGGGTGCGCGCGGGGTGCTCGTGCGAGGCCTCCTCGGCGGCCTTGATCGAGTCGTAGGCGTTCTCCTCGTCCGTGACGATCACCATCGTCAGGACCATGCCCACGGCCGGCGTACCGATCGCGCGGCGGCCCTGCACCAGCGCCTTGTTGATCTTGCTTGCCGTGGTGTCGCTCAGGTCGATCTTCATGGCCTGCGCCAGCTCCGTCCGTCTCGTGCGAGCATCTCGTCGGCTTCCTCGGGTCCCCAGCTCCCGGACGCGTATCGCGCCGGCCTGCCGTGCGTGTCCCAGTACTCCTCGATCGGGTCGAGGATCTTCCAGGACTCTTCCACTTCCTGGTGACGGGGGAACAAATTGGCGTCCCCGAGGAGGACATCCAGGATGAGCCGCTCGTACGCCTCGGGGCTGGACTCCGTGAACGACTCGCCGTACGCGAAGTCCATCGTCACGTCCCGGATCTCCATCGAGGTGCCCGGCACCTTGGAGCCGAACCGCACGGTCACGCCCTCGTCCGGCTGGACGCGGATGACGATCGCGTTCTGGCCGAGCTCCTCCGTGGCGGTGGAGTCGAACGGGGAGTGCGGCGCCCGCTGGAACACGACCGCGATCTCCGTCACCCGACGCCCGAGCCGCTTGCCGGTGCGCAGATAGAACGGCACGCCCGCCCAGCGCCGGTTGTCGACGTTGAGCCGGACGGCGGCGTAGGTGTCGGTCTTCGACTTCGCGTCGATCCCGTCCTCGTCGAGGTAGCCGGGCACCTTCTCGCCGCCCTGCCAGGCGCCTGCGTACTGCCCGCGCACGGTGTGCCTGCCCAGGTCCTCCGGCAGCTTCACCGCCCTGAGCACCTTCAGCTTCTCGGTGAGCAGCGAGGCCGCGTCGAAGGCGGCCGGCTCCTCCATGGCGGTCAGCGCCATCAGCTGGAGCAGGTGGTTCTGGATGACGTCACGGGCCGACCCGATGCCGTCGTAGTAGCCCGCACGGCCGCCGATGCCGATGTCCTCGGCCATCGTGATCTGCACATGGTCGACGTACGACCGGTTCCAGATCGGCTCGAACATCTGGTTCGCGAACCGCAGCGCCAGGATGTTCTGGACGGTCTCCTTGCCGAGGTAGTGGTCGATCCGGAAGACCTGCTCCGGGTCGAACACGTCGTGCACGATCGCGTTCAGCTCATGGGCGCTTCCGAGGTCGCGGCCGAACGGCTTCTCGATGACCGCCCGCCGCCAGGACCCTTCGGGGGCGTCCGCGAGGCCGTGCTTCTTCAGCTGCTGCACGACCTTCGGGAAGAGCTTCGGCGGTACGGAGAGGTAGAAGGCGTAGTTGCCGCTGGTGCCGCGCGCCTTGTCCAGCTCCTCGACGGTCCCACGCAGCTGGTCGAACGCCGCGTCGTCGTCGAAGTCGCCCGGGATGAACCGCATCCCCTCGGCGAGCTGGTGCCACACCTCCTCACGGAACTCGGTACGGGCGTGCTCGCGCACCGAGTCGTGCACGATCTGCGCGAAGTCCTCGTCCTCCCAGTCCCGGCGGGCGAACCCGACCAGCGAGAAGCCCGGCGGCAGCATGCCGCGGTTGGCGAGGTCGTACACGGCCGGCATCAGCTTCTTGCGGGACAGGTCGCCCGTCACCCCGAAGATGACGAGCCCGGACGGGCCCGCGATCCGGGGCAGACGGCGGTCGCGTGCGTCGCGCAGGGGGTTGTCCCAGTCGGGGGTGTCCTGGTCGGAGGTCATTCCGCGTCAGCTCCCTTGCTGCCGAGCGACTTCTTGACGGCGTCCAACAGGTCCTGCCACGCCACCTCGAACTTGGCGACGCCCTCGTCCTCCAACCGGGTGACGACGTCGTCGTACGAGATCCCGAGCGCGTCGACGGCGGCCAGGTCGGCGCGGGCCTGCGCGTAGCCGCTCGTCACCGTGTCGCCGGTGATCTCGCCGCCGTCGGCGGTGGCGTCGAGGGTGGCCTCGGGCATCGTGTTGACGGTGCCGGGCGCCACCAGCTCGTCGACGTACAGGGTCTTCTTGTACGCCGGGTCCTTCACGCCGGTCGAGGCCCACAGGGGGCGCTGCTTGTTGGCCCTGGCGCCGGTGAGCGCGATCCAGCGGTCACCGCCCCGTGTCGAGCTGTCGGCAGAGCCGAACACATCCTCGTACGCCTCGTAGGCGAGGCGCGCGTTGGCGAGCGCCGACCGGCCCCTGAGCGTGAGCGCCTCGTCCGTGCCGATCGCCGTCAGCCGCTTGTCGATGTCGGCGTCGACGCGGGAGACGAAGAAGGACGCCACGGAGTGGATGCCGGACAGGTCGAGGCCGTGCGCGGCGGCCTTCTCCAGACCGGCCAGGTAGGCGTCCATGACCTCGCGGTAGCGCTCCAGGGAGAAGATCAGCGTGACGTTGACGCTGATGCCGAAGCCGATGACCTCGGTGATCGCGGGGAGGCCGGCCCTGGTCGCCGGGATCTTGATCATCACGTTCGGGCGGTCGACGAGCCAGGCGAGCTGCTTGGCCTCGGCGATGGTGGCCGCCGTGTCGTGGGCGAGGCGGGGGTCGACCTCGATGGAGACCCGGCCGTCCCGGCCGCCGGTGGCGTCGAACACGGGCCGCAGGATGTCGGCGGCGGCACGGACGTCGGCCGTCGTCATCATGCGCACGGCCTCGTCGACCGTGACGCCCCGCACCGCGAGGTCGGCGAGCTGCTCCTCATAGCCCTCACCGGAGCCGATCGCGGCCTGGAAGATGGACGGGTTGGTGGTGACGCCGACGACGTTCTTGTGCGCGATCAGCTCGGCGAGGTTGCCGGACTCGATCCGCTTGCGCGACAGGTCGTCCAGCCAGATCGAGACGCCCTCGTCGGAGAGGCGCTTCAGGGCTCCCGCGGTCGCGGTCGCTTCGGTGCTCACAGTGATCATCTTCTTTCTGGCGGTCGGATCAACCACGCGCGGCGGCCAGCGATTCCCTGGCGGCGGCGGCGACGTTCTCAGGGGTGAAGCCGTACTCGGCGAACAGGGTCCCGGCGTCGGCGGAGGCGCCGAAGTGCTCCAGGGAGACGATGCGTCCGGCGTCGCCCACGAAGCGGTACCAGGTGAGTCCGATCCCGGCCTCGACGGCGACCCGCGCCTTCACGGCCGGCGGCAGAACGCTCTCGCGGTACTCGCGCGGCTGCTGCTCGAACCACTCCACGGACGGCATCGACACCACCCGGGTACCGATCCCGTCGGCCTCCAACCGCTCGCGCGCGGCGACGGCGAGGTGGACCTCGGAGCCGGTCGCGATGAGGACGACCTCGGGGGCCTCGGTGGACGAGTCCTGAAGCACGTAGCCGCCCTTCGCCGCCTCGGAGTCGGGCGCGTACGTCGGAACACCCTGGCGGGTCAGCGCGAGGCCGTGCGGGGCCGGGTCGGTGGAGTGCCGACGCAGGATCTCGGCCCAGACGATCGCGGTCTCGTTGGCGTCGGCCGGGCGGACGATGTTCAGGCCCGGGATGGCGCGCAGCGCGGCCAGGTGCTCGACCGGCTGGTGCGTCGGGCCGTCCTCGCCGAGGCCGATGGAGTCGTGCGTCCAGACGTACGTCACCGGCAGCTGCATCAGCGCGGACATGCGCACGGCGTTGCGCATGTAGTCGGAGAACACGAGGAACGTGCCGCCGTAGACACGGGTGTTGCCGTGCAGCGCGATGCCGTTCATCTCGGCGGCCATCGAGAACTCTCGGATGCCGAAGTGGACGGTGCGGCCGTAAGGGTCGGCCTCGGGCAGCGGGTTGCCCTTCGGCAGGAACGAACTCGCCTTGTCGATGGTGGTGTTGTTCGACCCGGCGAGGTCGGCGGAGCCGCCCCACAGCTCGGGGAGGACCCTGCCCAGGGCCTGGAGCACCTTGCCGGAGGCGGCGCGGGTGGCGACCGACTTGCCCTCCTCGAAGACCGGGAGGGAGGACTCCCAGCCCTCGGGCAGCTGACCGGCGACGATCCGGTCGAACAGCAGGGCGCGCTCGGGGTGGGCGGTGCGCCAGGTGCCGAGCTGCTTGTCCCAGGCCGCGTGCGCCTCGGCGCCCCGGTCGAGGGCGCGGCGGGAGTGGGCGAGGACTTCGCCCGCGACCTCGAAGGACTGCTCCGGGTCGAAGCCGAGGATGCGCTTCGTGGCGGCGATCTCGTCGGCGCCGAGCGCGGAGCCGTGCGAGGCCTCGGTGTTCTGCGCATTGGGGGCGGGCCAGGCGATGATCGTGCGCATCGCGATGATCGAGGGGCGCTCGGTCTCGGCCTGCGCGGCCTTGAGCGACGCGTACAGCGCGTGGACGTCGATGTCGCCGCCGAGCTCCGGCTCGATCCGCTGCACATGCCAGCCGTAGGCCTCGTAGCGCCCCAGCACGTCCTCGGAGAACGCGGTCGCGGTGTCGCCCTCGATGGAGATGTGGTTGTCGTCGTAGAGGAAGACGAGGTTGCCGAGCTTTTGATGGCCGGCCAGCGAGGACGCCTCGGCGGAGACGCCCTCCTGCAGGTCACCGTCGGAGACGATCGCCCAGATGGTGTGGTCGAACGGGGACTCGCCCTCGGGAGCCTCCGGGTCGAACAGACCGCGCTCGTAGCGGGCGGCCATCGCCATGCCGACGGCGTTGGCGACACCCTGCCCCAGCGGCCCGGTCGTCGTCTCGACCCCTGCCGTGTGGCCGTACTCGGGGTGACCCGGCGTCTTCGAACCATGGGTCCTGAACGCCTGGAGGTCGTCGAGCTCCAGCTCGTACCCGGCGAGGAACAGCTGGGTGTAGAGGGTCAGCGAGGTGTGCCCGGGGGAGAGGACGAAGCGATCCCGCCCGGTCCACTCGGGGTCGGCGGGATCGTGCCGCATCACCTTCTGAAAGATCGTGTACGCGGCGGGCGCGAGGCTCATGGCGGTGCCCGGGTGGCCGTTACCGACCCGCTGCACGGCATCGGCCGCGAGAAGACGGGCCGTGTCGACGGCACGCCGGTCGAGTTCGGTCCATTCGAAACTGTCCGGAGTCTGCGTGCTCATCTTCAAAAAGTCCTCGATCGGAGCGAAGTAGCTGGTCCAACGCGTTCAAAAGTAAAAGTCTGACTTTTACGAGGGAAGGTCGCCGTGTGTCAGGCTGTGGTGAAAGTGGGACACCGCGACGAGCGCCGCGCACGCCTGAGCGGGAGCCACGCACGAGTGAGACGGCACGAGACGGACATGGCGGGCATGGCGGATATGGCGGACGCGAGGGTTCAACGCGGCGATGCGATACGGACGTTTCCGTTCCCGGTCGATCTGAGCGTCCTCGGCGTCGGCATGCAGGTCGGCCCGATGGGCGCCGGCCGCACCTGGCACGCCGCCGACGCACCGCTGGAACGCGTCCACCGCATCGACTTCCACGTCGTGATGCTCTTCAGCGAGGGCCCCGTACGCCACATGATCGACTTCGCCGAGTACGAGGCGCGGGCCGGCGACCTGCTGTGGATCCGCCCCGGCCAGGTCCACCGCTTCTCCGGAACCGGCGCCTACCGGGGCACCGTCCTGACCATGCAGCCCGGCTTCCTGCCCCGCGCCACCGTCGAGGCCACCGGCCTCTACCGCTACGACCTCCCGCCCCTGCTTCACCCCGAGGAAGGCCAGCTCACCGCCCTGCGCTCGGCGCTCGCCCAGCTCCAACGTGAATACGAGGACACGACGACCCTTCCGCTGAGCCTGCACACCGCAGTCCTACGGCACTCGCTGACGGCGTTCTTGCTGCGCCTGGCCCATCTCGCCGCGAGCTCGGCGGAGGCGGCGCGCCATCAGGGCGACACGACGTTCACCCTCTTCCGGGACGCGGTGGAGCAGGGCTTCGCCACCAACCACAGCGTCAGCGCGTATGCCGATCAGCTCGGTTACTCCCGGCGCACCCTGGTGCGCGCCGTCCGCGCCGCGACCGGCGAGACACCCAAGGGGTTCATCGACAAGCGGGTGATCCTGGAGGCGAAGCGGCTTCTGGCCCACACGGACATGCCGATCGGCCGGGTCGGAGTGGCGGTCGGGTTTCCGGACGCCGCGAACTTCTCCAAGTTCTTCCATCAGCACACGGAGATGACACCGGCGGCGTTCCGGGCGGAGCTTCGTTGACATGACCTCGGAGTTGCGGCGAGGTCCCTTGACAGGGGAATCCCGTGTGCCTACGAAACCTGTATGACAGCCGATAAAGAAGACAATCCGGACTCCACTTCCGTGTCCCTGCCGCATCCGGACGCCCCGGCGGCCGACGCCTCCGCCACCCTCCTGGAACGCCTGGCCGACAAGCTCGGTGGTCGAGCCTCCGAGGCGGTCGCCGCCGTCTACGGCAAGCCCGTCACCGTCGACGGCGTCACCGTCATCCCGGTCGCCAAGGTCTCTTTCGGCTTCGGCGGCGGTGCGGGGCGGGCGGTCGAGGCCGGCAGGACCGGGGACGGTGGAGGCGGCGGGGGAGGGGCCGAGGCCAGGCCCCTCGGCTACATCGAGATGCGCGGTGGCGTCGCCACGTACAAACCGATCCGGGACCCCTGGAGCGACGTCGTCCTTCCCCTGACCGCTCTCCTCCTCGGCACGGCCCTGCCGAAGGTCGTCCGCGCGCTGCGACGCAGGCACTGAGCGCACCGGTGCCCCGCGAGGACCTCCCTCGCGGGGCACCGGCCGACACGGCCGTCAGTGGCCGAAGTTGAACCAGTTGACGTTCACGAAGTCCGCCGGCTGGCCGCTGGTGAAGGTGAGATAGACGTCGTGCGTGCCGCTCACCCCGCTGATGTTCGCCGGGACCGTCCGCCACGACTGCCAGCCACCTGTGTTGCCCACCGCGAAACTGCCGACGGGCGCATTGCTGCGGCTGTCCAGGCGCACCTCCACCAGTCCGCTGACGCCGCCCGCCGCACCGCTCGCCACCCGGCCGACGAACTGAGTGGCCGCCGAGGAACCGAAGTTGACGCCCCGGTACAGCGCCCAGTCGCCGCCCGCGAGAGCCCCGAGGTTCTGGCCGCCGCCCGAGTCGGAGGTGGACTCGGTGCTCACCCCGCCCTGGCTGTCGTAGGACTCGGCCTGGATGGCGCTGTAGGCGTCACGGTTGCCCGTCGGCGGGGGAGTCGTACCGCCCCCGCTGGACAGCACCTGGACGTAGTCGACGACCATGGAGTGGCCGGGCACGGTCGCGCCGTCCGGGCCGCCGCCGAACGCGTCGACGAAACCGCCGCCCATCGCCACGTTCAGGATGATGTAGAAGCCGTGGTTGGTGGCGTTGTTCCAGGTCGTCGCGTCGACCTGATCGGCCCGCACGGTGTGGTAGTTGATGTCGTCGACGTAGAAGCGGATCTGCTCCGGGCTCGTCGAGCGGTCCCATTCCACCGCGTAGGTGTGGAAGCCCGCCTGGCAGGTGCTGCCGGGACAGGCGCGGGAACCGCCGATGCCCGTCGTCTCGTTGCACGGCCCGCCGGGGCTCGTGCCGCAGTGCATCGTCGACCACACGGTGTTGAGGCCCTGGACGTTCTCCATGATGTCCAGCTCGCCGACGCTCGGCCAGTTCCAGTAGTTGCCGCGGTAGGGCGCGCCCAGCATCCAGAACGCCGGCCAGTAGCCGCGTGCGGCCGCGCCGGTGACGTTCGGCATCTGGATGCGGGACTGGACCCGCAGCTTGCCGCCCGCCGGGGGCTGGAAGTCGGTGCGGTTGGTCTCGATACGACCGGAGGTCCAGTTGCCGGAGCCGTCCCGGCGCGGGGTGATGCGGAGGTTGCCGCTGCCGTCGAGCGAGACGTTGTCCGTGCTGTTCGTCATCGTCTCGATCTCGCCGGTGCCCCAGTTGGAGGGGCCGCCGGGATAGCCCTTGCCGGTCGCGTACTGCCAGTTGGAGGTGTTCACGCCGGAGCCCGCGGCGCCGTCGAAGTCGTCCAGGAAGACCTGCGTCCAGCCCGACGGGGGCGTGGGCGCGGAGGCGTTGGCGGACGGGACGGCGACGGTGGCGGCGGCCGCCACCAGGCCGAGCGTGCCGAGCACGGCGAGGAGCGCGCGCCTTGGGGAGCGGCGTCTGAGGTGTATGCCGGAGGGGTCACTCATGGGGGTGCTGCCTCTCGGTGTACGGAGTGGGGAGTGGGTGAGTGCGCTGTCGAGGGCGCTTGGAGACGGTTCTGAGAGCGCTCTCAAAGTGTCGCCAATGTGCTCCCCGGCACTCCGGTCGTCAAGAGGTGAAGCAGAGAAATCCCTTGCATCACAAGGAAGTTCACTCTGTGAAGGCGGACAGGTCCTGGAGCGCGCTGCCCGCCTTCCACTGCGCCCAGGACAGGTTCCAGCCGTTCAGCCCGCCCGCCGGATCGACGGTCCGCTCGCCCGAGTTCTCGACGACGACCACGTCGCCGAGCATGGAGCTCTCGTAGAACCTGTAGCCGTCGGCCGATGCGTCGCTCGCGCCCTTCGCGTCGTGCAGGCCCACACAGCCATGGCTGGTGTTCTCGTTGCCGAACACCGAGGCGGACGCCCAGTAGTTGCCGTGGACGAAGGTGCCGGACGTGGTCAGCCGCTGGGCGTGCGGGACGTCGGAGATGTCGTACTCGTCGCCGAGACCGACCGTGGAGGACTCCATCCGCGTCTGCTCGAACCGCTCGCTGATCACCATGATCCCGGACCAGGTGGTGTGCTCGGCGTCGCCGCCGCTGACCGGGTAGGTGGCGACGGCCGCGCCGTCCCGGACGACCGTCATCTCCTTGGCCGCGAGGTCTACCGTGCTGATCTGCTCGCGGCCGATGTGGAAGGTGACGTCCTTGGACTGCACGCCGTAGACCTCGTCCGAACCCTCGACGTCCTTCAGCCGCAGGCTGACCGTGGTCCCCGCCGCCCAGTACGACTCCGGCCGGAAGTCCAGCCGGGTGTCGCCGAACCAGTGCCCGACGACCTCGACCGCGGGCTCGGCGGTCACCGTGATCGCTTTCTCGACGGCAGCCTTGTCGGCGACGGCGTGCGTGAAGTCGATCGACACGGGCATGCCGACGCCGGAGGTGGAGTCGGCCTCGGGGGTGAAGTAGCCGACGAAGGTGTCGGCGGGGGAGTCGGTGGTGAAGGTCGTCGTCCGCGCGTCCGTGCCCTTCGCCCGGGCCGTGACGGTGTACTTGGTGCCGGAGTACGGGTTCGTCGCCGAAGTCCACTTCGTACGGGTCTCGTTGAAGGCCCCGTCGAGTGCGGAGCCGTCGCTCCCGGTGACCTTGACGGAGGTGAGCGTGCCGTCGGTCACGGTGACCTCCACGGGACTGGTGAAGTCGGCCTTCTCGGTGCCGTCGGCGGGGGTGACCGAGATCGACGGCTCCGGCGCGGACGAGGCCGGTTTCGCGTCCGCCGAGTTGTCCGGGGATGCCGCGTCCGCCGACCCACCGCACCCGGTCAGTACCGCGGCCGGCACCACCCCGAGGACCGCGAGCACGCCCCGCCGGGACCACCGTCCCGGCTGCGGCTCGGACGGGTTCGATATGTGCGGGACGCCCACGGCACGCCTTCATGAGTTCTGTTGCGGTACGCGTGCATCGTGCGTTTTCTTCCTGGGGCGATCCTTTGAAACCAGGCAGGGCAGTCTGAGATTTTTGTGAGGGACGACTCGGCGGACAGAAGGAGCCCGGACCGTATGGAACTCGCCTTCACCGGCTCGGTGATCGAATGGCGCGGACCGGCGCCGTACTACTTCGTCCCGGTCCCGGACCAGGAGTGCGCCGACATCCGGGAGGTGGCCGCGATGGCCACCTACGGCTGGGGCGTGATCCCGGTCGAGGCGACGGTCGGCGAGGTCGCCTTCGCGACCTCGCTCTTCCCCAAGGACGGCGGCTATCTGCTGCCGCTCAAGAACGCGGTGCGGGGGCCGCAGGGTCTCGGGTCCGGTGACGAGGTGACCGTGAGGATGACCGTCCGCCTCTAGAGCGACGCACTGCGCAGGCGTCAGGCCTTCGTCGTCACCGGGGGCGCGGGCGCGGGGGCCTGCTCGTGCAGCCCGAACCGGTCGTGCGCCCGGCGCAGCGGCTTCGGCGCCCACCAGGCACGCCGGCCGAGCAGCGCCATCGTCGCCGGGACCAGCAGCATCCGTACGACCGTCGCGTCGATCAGCACCGCCAGGGTCAGCCCCAGACCGATCTGGAGGATGGGCGCGAAGCCACCCGTCATGAAGGCGCCGAACACCACCGCGAGGAGCAGCGCCGCACAGGTGACCACACGGCCGGAGCGGCGCAGACCCGTGACCACGGCCTCCTGGTCGTCCCCGGAGAGCTGCCGGGCCTCGCGCATCCGGGCCAGGATGAACAGCTCGTAGTCCATCGCGAGCCCGAAGGCGATCGCCACGATCAGCGGCGGCGCGGTCAGGCTCAGCGCGTCCAGGCCCTCGCCGCCCAGCAGCCCGGCCAGGTGCCCGTCCTGGAAGACCCACACCACCACGCCGAGCGCGGCACCCAGGCTGAGCAGCGTGGTGAGGATCGTGCGCAGCGGGATCAGCAGCGAGCCCGTGAAGGCGAAGAGCAGGGCGAAGATGCCGGCCAGGACGGTGATCGCCGCCCAGGGCGCCCGCTCGGCGAGCATCTCCCGGAAGTCCACCAGCCGCGCTGCAGCTCCGGTGACCTCGACCGGCTGGTCGCCGCGCACGTCCCGTATCCGCTCGACCAGGGCGGTGGCCTCCGCGCCGTCGACGCTGCCCGGCGGTTGGACGCGGACGACGGTGGCGCCGCCGGGCAGCTCGTGGGACTCGGCCGTCGGCGACAGGGCCCGGATGCGCTCGGCGGTCGCGGTGTCCGTCCCAGGCTTCATCACGACGGTGATCGGGGAGACGCCGGTGCCGGGCGGGAAGTGCGCGTCGACGGTGTCGTACAACTGCCGTGCCTCGGTGCTCGCGGGCAGCTGCTTGGCGTCGCCGAGGTTGATCGTCATGCCGGTGACGGGCAGCGCCAGCACCAGCAGGACCGGGACGACGGTGGCCACGACGGCGACCCGGCGACGGGCCGAGAAGCGGGCCAGGCGCGCGAAGACACGGCCCTCCTCGCCGTCCGGCCGGACCTTCGCCGGCGGGATCTTCCCGCCGAACCTGGCGAGCAGGGCGGGCAGCAGCGTGAGCGCGGCCAGCATGTCGACGACCACCACGGCGGCGACGGCCAGGCCCATGCTGCGCAGGAAGACACTCGGGAACACCAGCAGCCCGGTCAGACTGACGGCCACCGTGACCCCGGAGAACAGCACGGTGCGGCCGGCCGCCGCGACCGTACGGTGCACGGCTTCCGTCACGTCCTCGGTGTTCCGGCGTTCCTCACGGAAGCGGACCACCATCAACAGGGCGTAGTCCACGGCGAGTCCGAGCCCCAGCATGGTGGTCACCTGGATCGCGTACACCGAGATGTCGGTGACCTCGCTGAACAGGAACAGCGCGAGGAACGCCCCCGCGATCCCGCTCACCGCGATCACCAGCGGCAGCGCCGCCGCACGCAGCCCGCCGAACACCACCAACAGCAGGGCGAGGACGACCGGCAGCGAGATCAGCTCCGCGTTCCGTACGTCCTCCTGGGCCCGCTCGGCGATCTGCGTGCCGAGCAACGGGCCGCCACTGACATGGACTTCGGGCGCGTCGATCTGCCGGATCCGCTCGGCAGCCGCGTCCACGGCGTCCTCCTCGGCGGCGTCGTCGAGGCCGCCTTCGAGGGTGACGGGGATGATCAGGGCCCGCCCGTCCTCGGCGGTCAGGCCACGGGTGGCGTACGGGTCGGGTACGGCAGCCACCCCGTCGACGGCCCGCACATCGGCGACGGCCCGCTCGACCTGGGCCCGCAGGGCGGGGGCGGAGACGGCGGTGCCCTCGACGACGCCGGTGATCGACTCCCCGGCGGGGTCGGCGCGGGCCAGATACTGCGCGGCGGCCTCGGACTCGGTGCCCGGGATGTCGGCCACGTTGTCCGAGAGGCGGCTGAAGACGCCCGTCCCGAGCCCGAAGCCGAGCAGCAGGAAGAGCACCCACAGAGCGATGACGGTGAGCGGGCGGCGGGTCGCCGCCCGGGCGAGTGTGGAGAGCACGGTCCCTCCCGGCAGGACGGTCGGTTGCGATCGCCCTCAGACTCGCGCCGCGGGGGTGGTCACCGGAATCGCCGGTGGGAGCGGTTTGCGGGCCTCCGTCGCACGGGGGAGAGGCGCCGGCAACTCCCTCGCTAGGGGGATCCCGGAGCGACGAGCCCCGTCTCGTAGGCGCAGATCACCGCCTGTACCCGGTCCCTGAGAGCGAGCTTGCTCAGCACGTTGCTGACATGGGTCTTCACCGTGTGCTCGCTGACGAACAGGGTGGTGGCGATCTCCGCGTTGGACAGCCCGCGCGCCAGCAGCCGCAGGGTCTCCACCTCGCGCGCCGTCAGCACGTCCAGGCGCTGCGGGGTGACCTCGGCCGCGGCCTCCTCGCGGCGCCGGCGCACGATGTCCGCGACCAGCCGCCGGGTCACCGTCGGCGCGAGCAGCGAGTCACCGGCCGCGACGACCCGCACGGCGTGCACGAGGTCGTCGCGCCGCACGTCCTTCAGCAGGAAGCCGCTCGCGCCCGCGCACAGCGCCTCGTACACGTACTCGTCCAGGTCGAACGTGGTCAGCATGACCACCTTGCAGCTCGACTGCCCGCACACCCGCCGGGCCGCGTCCAGGCCGTCCATGACCGGCATGCGGATGTCGAGCAGCAGCACGTCGGGCGTGTGCCGCTGCACCGCCGCGACCGCCTCGGCGCCGTCCCCGGCCTCGGCGACCACCTCGATGTCCGGCTGCGCCTCCAGGATCATGCTGAACCCGGCCCGCACCAGTTCCTGGTCGTCGGCGACGACCACCCGGATGCTCATCCCAGAGCCGCCTGACGATCGCCGGCCGCCGGCAGCCGTACGACGACCCGGAAGCCGCCCTCCGGCCCGCGCCCGACCCGCGCGCTGCCCCCGCAGGCGGCGGCCCGCTCCCGGATGCCGATCAGACCGTGCCCGCCCTGACCGGACCCCGGTCCCCGTCCGTCGTCCGTGATCGTCAGCGTCAACTCGTCCTCCGTCCAGTCGAGTTCGACGGTAGCGGAGGTGGCGTGCGCGTGCTTGACGGTGTTGGTCAGAGCCTCCTGGACCACCCGGAAGGCGGCGACCTCGGTGTCCGGGGGCAGCGGGCGGGGCGTGCCGGAGGTGCGCAGCTGTACGCGCAGACCGGTGGACTCGCCGACCTGGCGGACCAGACCGGGCAGCTCGGCGACGCCCGGCTGCGGCAACCGCCACGAACCGCCCTTGCCCTGCGGCTCCTTGAGCACGCCGAGGATCCGGCGCAGCTGGGCCATCGCGTCCCGCCCCGCTGCCGCGATTGCGTCGAACGCGGCCTCCGCGCGCGCCGGATCACTGCGCACCACCACCGGTCCGGCCTCGGCCTGCACCACCATCAGGCTTACCGCGTGGGCGAGGATGTCGTGCATGTCCCGGGCGATCCGGGAGCGCTCCTGGGCGATGGCCCGCGCGGTGTCGGCGGCCCGCTCCCGCTCCAGGCGCCGGGCCCGGTCCTCCAGCTCGGCGGTGTAGGCCCGCTGCACCCGGGCGAGCACGCCGAAGCC
This sequence comes from Streptomyces sp. NBC_01092, assembly GCF_045039535.1. NCBI lineage: Bacteria > Bacillati > Actinomycetota > Actinomycetes > Kitasatosporales > Streptomycetaceae > Streptomyces > Streptomyces sp. NBC_01092. The sequence continues at coordinate 9,239,996 of NZ_CP108659.1, forward strand.
GTACGCGCACACCACGCTGAGCAGATGGAAGGCGTACTCGAAGGGCCGGGGGTCCTCCTTGTGCAGCATCGTCAGCGATACGCCGACCAGCCAGCCGACCAGCATCACCCGCCGCTGCCAGGGCTTGCCCAGGGTGGCCATCGTGTACAGGACGACCATGCCGCCGTACATCACGTCCGGCGGCGGCGCGTGGTAGACGGCCTGCGCGGGGGTGGCGACGGACACCGCCCACGCGGTCGCGAACGGCGCCCTGCGCCGCCACACCAGCGGCACCGCGGTCGCGGCGCCGATCAGCCAGCCCTGCCAGGTCAGCCGAACGTCGCCGTCGTCGGGGAAGATCCACTGGAGCGAGACGGCGAACAGCACCAGCGCGGCGAGCGCCGAGTCGACGGCGTAGGGGTTGGCCGTGCGCAGGCGTTCGACCACGGGGGCGATCCAGGAACGGGCGGACACGGGCGGCTCCTCGGGGCAAGGGCTCTTTCAGTATCGCCAGGCCACTCGGGGCTCGTCCTCACCGGTGAGAGGGATATCCGCATGGCCGGGCCGCTGTCTACGCCCGCTTCTCCGGCTGCCACCCCAGCCCCCGCGATATCCCCCGGGCCGCCAGCCGCACCGCAGGCACCAGCACCGGCACCTGGGCGTCCGCCTGGGGTACGACGACCGACACGGCGGCGACGACCGCCCCGCCCGGACCGCGCACCGGGGCGGCGACGGACAGCGCGTCGTCGGTGACCTGTCGGCTGCTCACCGCCACCCCCGTGCGCCGGACGTCGGCCAGGATGCGGCGCAGCCGGGCCGGATCGGTGACGGTGTACGGCGTGAAGGAGGTGAGCGGCCCGCCGCCGCAGTACGCCTCCTGTGAGTCCGCGTCGCTGTGTGCGAGCAGCGCGAGCCCGACCCCCGTGGCGTGCAGCGGCCAGCGCGCCCCGACGCGGATGTGCACCCCGACCGCCGAGCGCCCCGAAAGCCACTCGATGTAGACGACCTCGGGCCCGTCCTGGACCGCCAACTGCACGTTCTCGTGCGTCGCCTCGTACAGGTCCTCCAGATACGGCAGCGCGATCTGCCGCAGCGCCAGCCCGCGCGGCGCCAGGGCCGCGAGCTCCCACAGCCGTAGCCCCACGTGGTAGAGCCCGGAGTCGTCCCGCTCCAGAGCGCCCCACTCGGTGAGCGCGGCCACGAGCCGGTGCGCGGTGCTCAGGCTCAGCCCGGCGCGGCGGCTGATGTCCGTCAGGCACAGCGCCGGGTGCTCCAGATCGAAGGCCCCGAGCACGGACAACAGCCGGTCCGGCGCGGAGCGCGCATGCCTGGCCGGTATCGGCATCCCGTCACCCCAGCCCGGACTCGGCGACTCTCTGCAGCAGCGTGTGCAGCTGCTCGCGCTCGTCGGCGTCGAGCGGCCCGACCAGCTCGTTGGTGACGCGCTGCCCGGCCTCGTCGGTGTCCCGCAGGAACGCCCGGCCGCCCTCGGTCAGCACGATGATCCGGCTGCGCCGGTCGTCGGGGGCGGGACGCCGCTCGGCGAAGCCCAGCTTCTCCAGGTCGTCGACCAGGCCGACGATCGCGCTCGGGTCGTAGCCGAGGGACGCGCTCAGCTCGCGCTGGAGCGCGCCCGGGGTGGTGGCGAGGAACCGCAGCAGCGCGTAGTGGCGCAGGCGAAGGCCGGACTCCTGGAGGAAGGAGTTGAACAGCTGACCGGAGCGCAGGCCGAGGCGGTACAGCAGATAGCCCGTGTCCGCGTGCAGTCCGCGCATCCACGGCTCGTCGGCGTCGATCGGTGCGGGGTTCGTGGTCTGCCGGCTGGCGATGGCGGGCTCCCTGGTCGAGGCCCCGGGTGGGGCGTGCGGACGTACCGCCCCAGCATGACGCAAGGACGAGTCAGCAACAACTATTGACGTCAACAACTATTGTTCTTACCTTCGATCTCGCACCGCTCCTACATCGACTCGCACCCCACTCGAACCCCCATCCGAAGGGACCCGCCCGTGCCCAGCATCGATCTCACCGGCAAGGCCGCCGTCGTCACCGGCAGCGGCCGGGGCCTCGGCCTCGCCTACGCCCATGCCCTGGCCGCCCACGGCGCCCGCGTGGTCGTCAACGACGTCGACGAGGCCGTGGCCGAGGCGGCCGTGAAGTCCATCAGCGAGGCGGGCGGCACCGCCGTGGCCGAGGTCGTCCCGGTCGGAACGAGCGAGGCAGCGGACCGCCTGATCAGCAGGGCCGTCGAAGAGTTCGGCCGACTGGACATCCTCGTCACCAACGCGGGCATCCTGCGCGACAAGGTCCTGTGGAAGATGACCGACGACGACTTCGACGCGGTGCTCACCACCCACCTCAAGGGCACCTTCACCTGCGCCCGCGCCGCCGCGGTCCGCATGCGCGAGCAGGGCGAGGGCGGCACCCTGATCCTGGTCGGCTCCCCGGCCGGGCAGCGCGGCAACTTCGGGCAGACGAACTACGCCGCCGCCAAGGCCGGTATCGCCGCCTTCGCCCGCACCTGGTCGATGGAGCTGGGCCGCGCGAACATCACCGTCAACGCGATCGTGCCGGTCGCCGCGACCGCGATGACCGAGACCATCCCCGCCTTCGCCCCGTACGTCGAGGCGATGAAGAACGGCGAGCCGCTGCCGGACTTCCTGCGCAAGGGCGAGGGCTTCGGCACCCCCGAGGACTGCGCCGCCCTCGTCCCCTTCCTCGCCTCCCAGGCCGCCCGCGGCATCACCGGCCAGGCCATCGGCATCGGCGGTGACAAGGTGGCACTCTGGTCGCATCCGCAGGAGATTTCGGCGGCCTTCGCGGACGGCGGCTGGACCCCCGACACCCTGGCCGACGTCTGGCCCACCTCGGTCGGCGCCGAACTCCAGTCGGTCGGCATTCCGGCCCCCAAGTTCCCGGAGGCGTGATGGCCACCTCCGTGCCCCCCTCCATGAACCCCGACGAGCTGGTCGCGATCGACGTCCACACCCACGCGGAGGTCTCCTCCAACGGCCGCTCCTCCCTGGACGACGACCTCCATGACGCCTCCTCCGCCTACTTCAAGGTCGAGGGCAAGCGCAAGCCGACCCTGGAGGAGACCGCCGCCTACTACCGCGAGCGGAAGATGGCAGCGGTGATCTTCACGGTCGACGCCGAGTCCGCGACGGGCACGCCACCCGTCCCGAACGAGGAGGTCGCCGAGGCGGCCGCCGCCAACGCCGACGTCCTCATCCCCTTCGCCTCCATCGACCCCTTCCGGGGCAAGGCGGGCGTGAAGCAGGCCCGCCGCCTGGTCGAGGAGTACGGCGTGCGGGGCTTCAAGTTCCACCCCAGCATCCAGGGCTTCTTCCCCAACGACCGCTCGGTGGCGTACGCCCTCTACGAGGTGATCGAGGAGACGGGCACCATCGCCCTGTTCCACACGGGCCAGACGGGCATCGGTGCGGGAGTCCCGGGAGGCGGCGGCATCCGCCTCAAATACTCCAACCCGCTCCACGTGGACGACGTGGCGGCCGACTTCCCGCACCTGAAGATCATCCTGGCGCACCCGTCCTTCCCCTGGCAGGACGAGGCCCTCGCGGTCGCGACCCACAAGCCGGGCGTGCACATCGACCTGTCCGGCTGGTCGCCGAAGTACTTCCCGCCGCAGTTGGTGCAGTACGCCAACACCCTGCTGAAGGACAAGGTCCTCTTCGGTTCCGACTTCCCCGTCCTCACCCCCGACCGCTGGCTCGCCGACTTCGCGAAGCTGTCGATCAAGGACGAGGTCAGGCCGAGGATCCTCAAGGAGAACGCCGCCCGACTGCTCGGGCTGACGAAACCGTAAGGGGCGTGACATGCGCAACGAGGGACTGGGGTCGTGGCCCGCACGCCGGGCCCGCAAGACCCCCCACCGCACCGCCCTGATCCACGGCGGGACACCGACGTCGTACGCCACCCTGCACGACCGCACCACCCGCCTGGCCCACGCCCTGCGCGACCGTGGCGTCCGCCGCGGCGACCGCATCGGGTACCTGGGCCCGAACCACCCGTCCTACCTGGAAGCCCTCTTCGCCGCCGGCACGCTCGGCGCGGTCTTCGTCCCCCTCAACACCCGCCTGGCCGGCCCCGAGATCGCCTACCAACTGTCCGACTCCGGAGCCAAGGCCCTGCTCTACGGCCCGTCACACGCCGGTCTGGTCGCGGGACTCCCGGGCAGCACCGACATCCGTACCTACGTCGAAGTGGGCCCCGAATACGAGGCGGCCCTGGCGTCGGCGTCCGACGAACCGATCGACGCCCCCGTCACCCCCGACGACACCTGCATCATCATGTACACCTCGGGCACGACAGGCCGCCCCAAGGGCGCGATGCTCACCCACGGCAACATCACCTGGAACGCCCTCAACGTCCTCGTCGACATCGACCTCATCGCCGACGAACACGCCCTGGTCTCGGCCCCGTTGTTCCACACGGCGGGCCTGAACATGCTGACGCTCCCGGTCCTGCTCAAGGGCGGCACCTGCGTCCTGGTCGAGGCCTTCGACCCGAACGCCACCTTCGACCTGATCGCCCGTCACCGCATCACCTTCATGCTCGGCGTACCGACCATGTTCGACCAGTTGGCCCGCCACCCCCGCTGGCCGGAGGCGGACCTGTCGTCCCTGCGCATCCTGACCTGCGGCGGCTCCCCGGTCCCGACGCCGCTGATCGCCGCCTACCAGGAGCGGGGCCTGACCTTCCTCCAGGGCTACGGCATGACGGAGGCGGCCCCGGGGGCACTCTTCCTGGACGCGGAGCACGCGGTGAGCAAGGCCGGCTCGGCGGGCGTACCGCACTTCTTCAGCGATGTGCGCGTCGTACGGCCCGATCTCGCGCCCGTCGACGTGGGCGAGACCGGCGAGATCGTCGTCCGCGGCCCGCACGTCATGCCCGGTTACTGGGGCCTGCCCGACGAGACCGCCGCGTCCTTCGCCGAGGGCTGGTTCCGCAGCGGGGACGCGGCCCGTATCGACGAGGACGGCTACGTCTTCATCGTCGACCGCATCAAGGACATGATCATCTCCGGCGGCGAGAACATCTACCCCGCCGAGATCGAGGACCTCCTCCTCGCCCACCCCGACATCGTCGAATGCGCGGTCATCGGCGTCCCCGACGACAAGTGGGGCGAGGTCCCGCGCGCGGTCGTCGTCCCCCGCGAGGGGGCCACCGTCGACCCCGACGAGGTGTTGGCCTCCCTGTCCGGCCGCCTCGCCAAGTACAAGATCCCGAAGTCGGTGGTCCTCGCGGACGAACTCCCGCGCACGGCCTCCGGAAAGCTCCTCAAGTCCCGCGTCCGTACCCGGTACGGCAAGAGTGAAGGAACCGCATGACCATCACCGTGAACGGCCTCGCCGAACTGAAGAAGCTGTCCGGCAGCGACCTCGGCACCAGCGAGTGGATCGAGGTCACCCAGGACCGCATCAACACGTTCGCCGACGCGACGGGGGACCACCAGTGGATCCACGTCGACCCGGAGAGGGCGGCTGAGGGGCCCTTCGGCGCGCCTATCGCCCATGGCTACCTCACCCTCTCCCTCTTCATCCCCCTCTTCACCGAGCTGCTGGACGTCCAGGGCGTCACCACGAAGGTCAACTACGGCCTGAACAAGGTGCGTTTCCCGTCGCCAGTGAAGGTCGGCTCGCGCATTCGGCTGGTCGGGAAGCTGGCCGAGGTCGAGGAGGTTCCGGGCGGGGCGCAGATCAGGGTGGACGGAACGATCGAGATCGAGGGCGGGACGAAGCCGGCCGCGGTGTTGCAGAGCCTGTCGCGGTTCTACGCCTGAGCCGGAAGCCCCCTTCGAGACGGCTACGCGGGCAACAGCGGTTCGAGGTCGCGGTCGATCCGTTGCCAGTTCCGTGCCGCCTTCGTCCAGGGGTGGCCGGCTCCCAGCCGGCGGGCGAAACAGTCCACCACCCCGTCCCGCAGCCGTGTGGCCTCCGGGATTCGGCCCACCGAGCGCAGCGTGACCGCCAGGTCGAGGTCGGCGATCAGACTGTCGGGATGGTTGGCCCCGAGGCAGTCCTGCAGAGTCGCCGCACAGGAGCGTGACACTTCTTCGGCCTTGTCGAACTGCTCCAAGTCACCCAGCACGTTGGCGAGCGTGAGTCTGGCGCAGAGGGTGTACGGATGAGTGTCGCCGAGGCACGCGCCGAGGGACCGCACCGTCCGATCGGCTGTCGCCAGTGCTTCGTTGGCCTCCCCGGCCGCGCGGAGGCAGACCGCGAGATTGTGGTCGCACACCGCGAGGTCGGGGTGCTCGGGGCCGCGGAGCCGGAGGAAACGGTGCTGGAGGAGGCTGATCGCGGTGCGTGCGGCGGCCAGGTCCCCGACGTCGGCTGCCAGAACGGCCAGATTGAGCCCACAGGCCAGTCGATCGGGATCATCCCTGTCCCACCCGGAGTTGTACTCCTGGTCGGCCGCGGAGGCGAGTGCCTCGGCCTCCTTCAGCTCGCCCGTGCGGCGAAGTGAAACCGAGAGGCTGACGGTCGCACGCAGCGCGCTGCGCGTGTTGTGTCCGCGCAACTCGTTCAGAGCCGGCCGCAGTACGGCCACGGAACCGGCGTAGTCACCCACTTCGCGCAAGTCCCGGCCGAGCCCGAGTGTGGACACCAGGGCCGACGGATGACCGTTGCCCAGTACCTCGCGCCTGCGCTGCAGCGCGGCCAGACTCTTCTCCCGGGCGGCCGCGTAGGCGCCCGTCAGGGACAACGACCTGGCGAACGCCTCGGACGCGGACAGTGCCTGCGGGTGTTCCTCACCGAAGGAATCCTGGAACCCGGCCGACACCTCACGGGCCAGTCGCAGGGCCTCGCTGACGCGGCCCAGCGCCCGCAGATCCTCCGCCAGGCCCGCGGCGGTCATCAGCGCGTGCACGTGGCCCGGCGGCAGCAGCTCGCGCTGACGGCCCAGCGTGTCGGCGTCGAGACCGGATGCCTCCGCATAAGCGCCCAGGCTCCGCAGCGCGGCCGCCTGATGGGTGCGCAGACGAAGTACCTGGTGTTCGGCTTCTCCGCCGCCCCGACTCCAGCACTGGTCGAGTCGACGCCCCAGTTCCAACGCGCGGTCCGGCAAGCCGAGTCGTACGGTGCTGCCCAGTCGCTCGATGAGCATGTCGCGGATGTCGTCGTCCCCGCACTCATCGGCCCGCGTCTGATCGAGGTGCGGCCACAACTCCTCGGACGTAGCGTCGTCGCCGTCGGCGCCGGACCCGTCGCGGCGCGGTCCGGCGGCGCCCAGCAACAGGTGTGCCTCGTGGCGGACTTCTTCGTCCTCGGACTCGGGCACCGCGCCGCGTACCAGGGCCTGCACCACGCGGTGCACTCTCAGCGTGTGACCGGCCTGGTCCACCTCGGTCAGGCCGAGCCGGCTGAGTTCCTGCACCGCCTTGCTCACCAGCAGCCGCTCGTGCACGCCGGGGTCGTGAGGGCGCAGAAGACGCAAGGTCGTGTCGGTGTACAACGGCGCCAACGGCACTGGCAATGGGGCGAGATGGGAGCACAGCACGAGCAGCCGCAGCGCCGCGGGAGCACGCTCGCGCAAGGTGGCCAGAGCCAGCCGGGTAGTGGCCGCGACCGCACCGCCGGGCGGGGTCGACGGTGGTGAGTGCCGCTGCTCGGCGAGTTGTAGGAGGTAGTGCTCCACTTGTGGTGTCTGCGCCAGCCACGACGACGCCTGCGCCACCGCGAGCGGCATGTCCTCCACGGCCGTGGCGATCCGGTTGGCGTCGTTGGGAGCCAGCACCGGCACCCGCCGACGCAGCAGCTCGACGCTCTGTTCCCGGGTGAAGGCGTCGACCTCCACGGTGTCCATCGTCCCGGTCCAGCGGCGGTCGCGGGAGGTGACCAGCACGTGCCCATGTGCGCCGGAGGGCAGTAGCCCGTCGAGACTCTGCGGGCCGCCGGCGTTGTCGTAGACCAACAGCCATCGGTCATACGGTGTGCCCGAGCCCAACTCGTCAAGGGTCCGACGAGCGGCTTCGGGCACGCTGTCGCCGTGACGCAGCCCAAGGCGATCGGCCAGCCGTGCCAGCGACAGCAATGTCGACTCCGGGCTCTGCGCCCGCACCCACCACACCAGGTCGTATGCCGCCTGAAACCGATGGGCGTACTCCACGGCGAGCTGTGTGCGCCCGCAGGCGCTGAGGCCTTGGCGGGGCAGTATGGCGGCCTGACGACGGCTGACGTCGAGGATGGCGTGCAACTGGTCCAGATGCCTGTCGCGGCCCACGAAGAACGGATTGCGTGGCGGGGCCTGCCATACGGCGGGCGTGCGGCCGGGAAACCGGGGCCGGGCCGACTCCAGCGGTCGCAGGGTCGCCTCGCCGGAGAGACCGACGCTGCGCAGGACGGTCTGCGCGGTGTGCGACTCGTTGAGCGAGGTCAGGTCGACCGGACCGTGGTCGCTGAACGGCGGCGCGAGGGTGATTGGCTCGATACGGAACGGGACCAACTGCCCGCGCGAGCCGGGTCCGGGCGGGTCGAGGCGCTGCCACAGGGTCCGGGACCGCGTCGAGCGCAGAAAGGCTGAGGACAGCAACGCCACCGTGCGCGGGCTCGTGCCTGTGGGTGTCGGCTCGGCATCGGCATCCGGGGCGAGCACTTCGAAGCCCGAGCGGGTGAGTACCCAGCGGACCCAGTCGGCCCACATCCTGTCCTCCGGCGCGTGCCACAGCATGAGGGGCGTCGCGATGGGTGACAGCGGTCGTACGTACGAGGTGAGGTGACGTCTGCGGAGGTCGTCATCGAGGGGCGGGAAGCTTCCCACGCGCCCGGCGGTGATCTGGCCCGTCAGGCGTTCGAGTGCCGTCAGCAGGCTGTCGGGGGCGCCGGGCGCGTCGCCGAACACGGCGAGTATCTCCTCGTAGGCGTAGTCCTGCCGATGCGGGATCTCCAAGCAGGCCCGGTTGCCGGCCGGCCGGCCGGGGAAGGAGACGCGAACCAGCTCCCGCGCCGCGGTAAGCCGTTCACCTCGCCCCTCGGCGACCCGCATGGCCACGGGCAACACCTGGACGTCGCGCGGTCTTGCGTTCCGCCGGATGGTCCGGGCCATGGCCGCCGCGCCCGAGATGCTCTGCGAACTGAGCGTGAAGCAGTTCACCACCACGTCCGGCAGGTCCATGGTGCACAGGGCGACCAGGTCACTGACCCCGCAACGGCTGTCGATGAGGGTGTAGTCGTAACTGCTCCTCATGTCGCTGCGCAACGCCTCAAGGAACCGCACGCCACCGAGGAACTCGGTGAAGTTTCCCCAGCTGAAGCCCATCAGATGCGTCAGGTACTCCGCGTCCCGTCGCCCCGCGGGCATGTAGTCGAGGGTTCCGCCGCCAGGGAAGGTCCAATCGACCGAAACGGAGTGCGGCAGCACGCTGGCATGACGGCGTATCACGTCCGCCTCCGGTTCGGTGCCGCTGCCCCGGTCCACCACATAGTCCGCGAAGAGATTGAGCACTCCCGTCGTCGCGCCGGAGGTCGCGGCGTCGAGGAACGGGTGGAAATAGCGGTGCAGGCCGGGCGCCTCGATGTCCCAGTCCGACGCCAGGACGCGGTAGCCGTTGGAAGCGAGGATCCAGGCCACATTGGCCAGTGCCATGGTCCGTCCGGTGCCGCCCTTCTGGGAGTAGAAGGTGATGATCTGTCCGTCAAGGTCGGCGGTCATCGGATGCCTCCTCGACGGGTCCTCCCAGCCGGAACCGGCGGGTCGTGGAACCCGGGGGCGGATGGCTCGGGGTGAACCGGAGGAACTGGGCGGCTGCCCACTGGATCACATGGGGCAGGAGGGCGTCGAACTCGGCCAACGACGGAACTCCGGCCATCGCCGCCCGCGGGACACTCCGGACCCGCCTGACGGTTCGGGGCAGCGTCTGCTTCAGGGCCGTCTGCAACTCGAGTCCGGTCTTGTCGTCCGAGTCAGCCGGATTCGACGGCACGATCACCCCGAGCCACGGCGGCGCCGCCTCGTCCATGCGGGCCAGCAGCGCCTGCCGCTTCGGGTCGGAGAGGGCCCATTGGTCCAGCAGCATCAGTGTCGGACCGTCCGGTCGCCGCTCGGTGAGCAGACCGCCGACCGCCTCGTCGAGTGATTCGACCGTGTATCGGTAGTCGAGCCGTTCGGCGATCGTCGCGGCGATCTCAGCGAGTGGCCGGGTGGTGTCCGTGTCGCTCTCGCGGTAGGGATTCCAGTCGAGGGCGGAGGGGCCGTAGCACTGTTCGGGGCGCCCAGGCGGCAGCTCCTGGCGGCTGGGCGCGGCCACCACGATGCGAAGAATCCGACGCGCGCTGGTGCGTTGTTCGAAGGCGCTGGGCAGCTGTGCGAAGTCCAGGGGGCGTCCGACAGGGAGGGGGTTCACCTGCGCGGTGGCGGCGATCGTCTGAGCCAGCAGGAAGGTGATCTTCTCGTACTGCTGGCGGAACGACCGCAGCTTCATCAGGCCGTAGAGGCCGAAGGTGGCGTATTCGCGGCCGAACCGCTCGTGGTCGTACGGCAGGCTCTGCGCGGCGTGGGGGAGGTTGTGGGCCGGTACGGGGGCCCAGAGCGCCGGCACGATGACCGGGAGTCCCGGCGACGACATGCTGTGGTCTGCCTGGCGTTGGGAAAAGGCCGACCACTCGCGGCCGCATGTGTCGTTGATGAAGTAACGGGGCGAGTACAGAGGGACGAACACCCGGCAGGTGGCGAGTGCCTCGGACCTCCGGTGGCTCCAGATCTCACCGGCTCTCGTCTCACGATCCATGAAACCGATTTGCACGCCAACGGGGGAGTCCGTCATATACATGACGTACTCGCACAGGTCTCGGAACAGCCGGTGCACCCACATGTCAGGATCAGGGGCGTCGTTGAAGTCGAGGCGCGGAGTGTGCGCGTAGCTCAGAAAGAAGTAGGGCCCGGTCGAATCCGCCCCGCTCCGTTTCTGCTCCACGCGAAGTCCTCCTCACGGGTCCGATGGTCAGAGCGTCCGCAGGAACGCGGCCAGCTCCAACATGTCGACGCGCTCATACTCCTCCGGACGGACGACGATCGTCAGCTCTTTGCAGATGACCGACTGCCGTGATCCGGTGACGAAGGACAGCAGGATCAGCTTGATCAGGCCGGCGTGGTCCAAGCTGTCGATGCGGGCCAGGTCCGAGCCGATGACCGGCATGGCCACCGTCTCGCGCCGGGCGTGCACATGCACCGCCCGCCACAACTCGCCCAGACTGTGCCAGATCTCGTCAGGCCCCGAGCCGACCGTCAGGTCGCCGCGCATGGTGCCGTAGGCGCTCAGGAAATAGCGCCGGGCGGAGAGGCCCAGGACGGCGACCGTACCGACCGGATAGCGGGACAGCTTGCCGGCCCGCTTCGCCGCCCGTTCCTCCACTCCGACGGGCTGCTTCCCTGCCAGTGCGACCGCGAGTTCACCGTCCAGCCGGTCGACCTCCCCGGCATAGACCCGATGCAGGAACTGGCCCTGCACACTGCGCCGCGCGATCACCAGATCGTCGGTGGTGTCGGTGTCGAACACGTCGTTGAATCCGATGACGAGATGACACGGCTGGTCGAAAAGGTCGCCGACCGTCACGGTCACGCCGAATCCCGGATGGGTGAACTCGTGGCTGACTCTGTTCCGGGGCCAGGAGTGCACAATGCCTCCGGCCAGCGCCACACCCGCCAGGACAAGGAACGTCGTACCGCGCGGTAAGCGGCTGTCCGGCCAGAACGTCAAATACAGCTGGGCGGCACCCGACAGCACGCCGAACTGCACAGCGCACGCCCGTCCGGCCGTCGACAGCCCGAGACGCGTGCCGAACAGGGTCCGCAGCCGGTGCCCGAGCCCCGGGCTCATCCCGCCTCGTCCTGGTCAGAGGTCTCCGCCGTGGCAGCGACCGGGCCGACGGGCTCGTCGTAGACACCCACGAATCTGGTCAGCTTCCTGGGGGACGTGCCATGACCGTTGCGGAGGGCGTCGACCGCTCGTTCCAAGTCGGTGATACGGCTGATCTGTTCCTTCAGCAGCGAAGCCAAATCCTCCAGGATCTCCGTCTGCGACCGACGTGGTGGCCCGTACCCGTCGCCGTCCGCCGTCAGGTCGATCGCAGCCAGGGCATCGCTCAGATCGGGCCACGCTTTGTCGAACCGTTTCGTGAGTCGAGTGTCGTCGGGATGGCGTCCCGCGGACCTGCAGAGGACCTCGTTGATGGTCCGCACCAGCCTCAGTACATCCTCTTTGTCGTGTGCCCGAGTCGACTGGAACTGGCGGAGCGGACTGCTCGCGGCCTCCAGATCGGCGTGGCTGCCTTCGAGGAGGAAAGGCACGACTCTTCCCTCGTGCTCATTGACCTCCTTCGACAGGGCTCCCGATTCGAAAGTGATCCATGGGGCGTCAAGGTTGGAGTGGGTGATGCAGGCGATACCGAAGGAACTCTTGTCGAGCTGTTCCTTCAGCTCGTCCAGGCCACGTGCTCCCTTCCTGATGCTGTCCGAGGAGACGAAGGGCTCGATCTCGTCACTGAAGAACGGCAGCCATTCGGCGAGTAGTTCGGCGCACTTTTGAGAGGCGCCTCCGGACCAGCTCAGAAAGATCTTCATGCCCCGTCCCCCTGGGTCTGCCGCCCGCTGCGAGGATAAGCCCCGCTGAGGCCAACTGCCCCTGGACGGAAGCAGATAGCCGCCCCGACGGCTAGTCTGGAGGAGTCGGCGCGCTACACCCGAAGCGGCCACGGTACGGGTCCGACACGGCATGGCGGGGAGCGGCGATGACCGATGACCGTGACGGGCGCATTGTCACCTTCTACTCGTACAAGGGCGGTACGGGACGCACGATGGCGTTGGCCAACGTCGCCTGGATCCTCGCCGCCAACGGCAAGCGGGTGCTCGCGGTGGACTGGGACCTGGAGGCACCGGGCCTGCACCGCTTCTTCCACCCGTTCCTCGATCCCGCCACCCTCGGCGCCACCACCGGCGTCATTGACATGCTCAAGGAGTACGCCTGGGCGGCCGTCGGCGACGGATTCGACGGCATCGACGAGCGGCCGCCGGACTGGCATCTGGACTACGCCCGAATCCAGCGCCACGCCGTCTCCCTGGACTGGCCGTTCCCCGAGCCCGGCACCCTCGACATGGTTTCCGCGGGACGACAGGACCGCGACTACTCGGCCCTCGTGAGCACGTTCGACTGGGACCACTTCTACGACGATCTCGGTGGCGGACTCTTCTTCGACGCGCTGCGCGAGAACATGCGCCAGAACTACGACTACGTCCTCATCGACAGCCGCACCGGCCTGTCCGACATCGCCGACATATGTACCGCCCACCTGCCCGACGTCCTGGTCGACTGCTTCACCCTCAGCAGCCAGAGCATCGACGGCGCCGCGTCCGTCGCTCATGACATCCACGACCGGTTCCGACGCCGCCGTATCCGCATCCTGCCCGTCCCCATGCGTATCGACGAGGGCGAGAAGGAGAAGGCGGACGCCGGGCGTGCGCTGGCCCGTGCCAAGTTCGACGGGTTCCCCTCCGGTATGACCGAGGACGAACTCACCAGCTACTGGGGGTCGGTGGAGGTTCCCTACCGGCCTTACTACGCCTACGAGGAGACCCTGGCCACGTTCGGCGACGAGGCCGGTAACGCGACGTCTCTGTTGTCCGCCTTCGAGCGGCTCACCGGTGTGATCAGCGACCAGGCCGTGATCGGCCTGCCGCGCATGCCCGAGGACGTGCGCGCGAGGGTCACGGCGCAGTTCACCCGCCGTCGGCCGGCGCTCCCCTCCGACCTGCACCTCAGCTATGTGTCAGAGGATCGCATGTGGGCCGACTGGATCAGCTTCCTGTTGTCCCGGGCGGGGTTCAAGGTGTCGCGCCGGTGCGTGGGTGACGAAGGGGACGGTGCCGAGAAGCCCGCCGACCGGACCGTCTTCGTCCTCTCCTCGGCTTTCCAGCGCTCACCGAGGGCCCGTCAGGTGTGGGACGCGGCCACCGGCGGTGACCTCTCGGGCAGCCGTCAGGTGCTCCCCGTCCGGGTCGGTGATCTGCGTCCGGGGCCCGCGTTCGGAGATGTGCCCTCGATCGACCTGGTGCGTACCAGCGAGCGGATCGCCTCCTCCGCCCTCTTGCGGGCGCTCGGCAGGCCGCCGCTTCCGGCCGACCTGACCGACGAGGCAGCGCGCTGGGACGCCCGCTTCCCCGACACGATGCCCAAGTTCTGGAACATCTCGCCCCGCAACTCCGCCTTCACCGGCCGCGGCGCACTCCTGGAGAGGCTCCGCGACGGGCTCGGGAGCAGCAACTCGGGCGGCTCCGGGGCGCCGTACGCCCTGCATGGGCTGGGCGGTGTCGGCAAGACGCAGATCGCGCTGGAATATGTGCACCGCTTCGCCGCCGACTACGAACTGGTGTGGTGGATACCCTCCCAGCAGAACGAGCTCGTGGTCTCCTCTCTCGCCGACCTCGGGCACAGGCTGGGCCTGCGGGTCGGCGACGACGCCGCGCGGACCGCGCAGGAGGTCCGCGACCATCTGCGCCAGTCGTCCGCCACGCTGCGCTGGCTGCTGGTGTTCGACAACGCCGACGAGCCCGCGGAGGTGAGCAAGCACTTCCCCGGTGGCGCCGGCCATGTGCTGGTCACCTCCCGCAACCAGACCTGGCTCCAGTTCGGCGAGGCCCTGGAGATCGACCCGTTCCTGCGCGAGGAGAGCGTCGAGCACCTGCTACGCCGGGCCGCGGACCTCACCACGGAGGACGCCGACCGGGTTGCCTCCGCCGTGGGTGACCTGCCCCTCGCCCTCGACCAGGCCGGCGCCTGGCTGGACGAGACCGGCACGCCCGTCGACACCTACCTCGCCGAGCTGGAACACCAGGCGGAGCGGGTGCTGTCGCTCAGCCGGCCCGCCAACTACCCCGAGCCGGTCGCCGCCACCTGGAACGTCTCCATCGAGCGGCTGAAGGAACGCTCCCCGGCCGCGGTGAGGCTGCTCCAACTGTGCGCCTTCTTCGCTGCCGAACCCATCTCGATGGAGCTGTTGTACGGCGACGAGATGACGAGCGTCCTGGCCACGCTGGACCCGTCGCTCCAGGAGAGGATGGTGCTCGGTCGGGTGATCCGGGAGGTTTGCCGGTTCGCCCTCGCCAAGGTGGACCGGGCCACCGAATCGATCGAGGTGCACCGGCTGGTGCAGGCGGTCATCCGGTCCCAGCTCACTCCCCAGGAGCAGGAGGACGCCCAGCACGTCGTGCACCGCATCCTGGCCGGCGCTCGCCCGGTGGGTGAGGAGCCCATCGACGGCCCGGAGAATCAGCCCGCCTTCGCCGCGATCTGGCCGCATCTGGAGGCCTCCGAGGCCGGCGCCTGCGACGACCCGAAGACCCGGCAGCTGCTCATGGACCGCGTCCGCTACCTGTGGAAGCGCAGCGACCTGAACGCCGCGCTCTCCTTCACCCACGGCCTGCGGCAGCTGTGGGAGCAACAGTTGACGGTCAGCCGTTTCCGGATCGCCGACCTCGAGAGGCAGGAGCCGGCCGAGCGGGCACCGGCGCCCGAGCCGGCCGGCCTGGGCAACCCGCGAGCCCCGCGCACGCTCGCCGAGGAGCGCCGCTACGCGACGGAACTCCAGACCCAGCTGCTGCACCTTCGGTTTCACATCGCCAACGTGCTGCGCTCGCTGGGCAAGTACGTGGAGGCGGAGGAGCTGGGTTCCGACACCCTCACCCAACAGCGTGGCCTGCTGATGCCCGGCCATCCGCACATCCTGATGACGGCCAGCGGCCTCGCCATCGACCTGGGCAGCATCGGCCGGTTCGAGGAGGCGCTGGAGCTGGCGACCGAGGCGTACCACGGCTTCAAGGAGACCTTCGGCGAGGACCATCCCCGCACCCTCAGCGCCAACAACAACCGTGCTGTGTGCCTCAGACTTCTCGGCCGCTTCAGCGAGGCTCTGGAGGTCGATCAGGAGATCTACGATCTGCGGCGCAACGACCTCGGCGCCGCGCACGCGCACACCCTGACCAGCATCACCAACCTGGGCCGCGACCTGCGCGAGACGGGCGACTATGAGGCGTCCATCTCGCTGCTGAGCAGCAGCTACGAGTCGTACGGGCGACTGTTCGGCGAGGCCTACCCCGAGACCCAGCGGAGCGCCAAGAGCCTGGCGGTGTCGCTGCGCAAGGCGGGGCGGGTGGACGAGGCGCGGGCGCTCACCCACCGGACCCGGGAGCTCTACCGGCTGCGCGAGACCCCCGCGTCCACCCCGGACGTGCTGGACTGCACCCTGAACTACGCGACCGACCTGTACGTCACCGGGGCGCGCGAGGAGGCTCTGACCCTGGCGCAGGACATCGTGCGGCAGTACCGCACGGCACCCGGCGAGCGGCATCCGGCCACCCTTGCCGCCGTCAACAACCTCGGGATCTTCCTACGCGGTTCCGGCGAGGTCAGCCGGGCGCGGGCGCTGCTGGAGAAGAACCTCGACACCCTGCGGGAGGCGCTCGGCGACCGGCACCCCTACACGCTCGCCGGTGCCGTCAACCTCGCCAATGTGCTTGCGGAGCTGGACGAGTTGCGCCAGGCGGAGGAACTGGAGCGGCTGGCCGTCGCCGGCTTCCAGTCGACCCTCGGCCACGAGCATCCGGACACCATCGTCTCGCGCGCCAACCTGGCCGTGACCCTGCGGGCTCTGGGCCGCTCTCCCGAGGCTGAACAGCTTCAGGAGAGCAGCCATGCCGAGTTCGCCCGGATGCTGGGCGTGGACCATCCGCACACGGTGAGCGTCCGCGAGGGCAAGCGCATCCATCGGGACCTGGAGCCACCGGCGGTGTGACCGGTGCGGCTAGAGGACGCAGAGGGCGGCGGTCCCTTCGGTCGTCGCCGCCTCTGCGCCACTCGTGGATCAGCCCGCGACCTGCCGGTACGAGTACACAGCCGTGGCCACCGCGCACACCCCGGGCGGAATCATCTCCGCCCGCAGCGTCCCGCTGTTCGCGTCGTAGTCCACGCCCTCCGTCTCGAACGCCCCCGTGCACACGCTGCGTTGCGGCAGTGCGAGCAGGGACTTCACCGCGGCGGTGATCGGCTGACCGTCCACCTTGCGGGGCAGGTCCACCTGGAGGAGTGGGCGGGGTTCGGGGAAGAGCGTGCCCGTGGCGTCGTTCGAGGCGCACAGCAGGCGGGTGTCCGTGACGAAGTCGCAGCCCTGGATGTCGCGTACCGGCTTGTCCAGGGTGATCTGCCAGGCCTCGTTCAGGCCGCCGCCCGTCGGGGACGTGGCCGGGTTCAGCAGGGGAGCCGGGAAGACCTGGAGTCTGCGCTGCTCTCCCCACTCGCCCGACACCAGCCACTGCCCGTCGGGCGAGACCGTGGCGAAGGAGTTGTTGAGCTTCTCGCCCGGGTTGAGCTGGTGGACGTACTCGTAGCGCTTCCCGGCCGGTGTCGTCACCGCGTACATCTTGGACGTGGCCGTGTCCGGGCCCTGGTAGGCGTCGAACACGTACCCGTTCGCGATGTCCGGGTCGCCCACGTGGTTCCAGCCCTTGATCCGCAGGCCCAGCGGGATGTCCACCAGGCCCCGGTACAGGAGCGAGCCGTCCGCCCGGGTGGCGAGCCCCTGCCCGCCGCCCAGGGTGTCGGTGGACGCCGTGCCGGTCTCGGTCCAGTGCGGGTCACCGGCGGCCGAGGCGGTGCCCGCGCCGAGCGCGAGGGCACCCACTAAGCAAACCGGGGTGACGAGATGACGTCTCATCAGGCTCCTGCCACGTCGACGAACACGGGGTTCGAATAGAACCACGTATCCGTCCACGGGTCACCGTCTCCGGGCGTGTGCGGGATCGGCCCGTGCGGGTCGACCGACGCGCCGAGGTAGCCGGCGCCGCCCCGGTTGCCGTCGCTGCCGCGCAGGCGGACGTAGAAGGGCTCGTTCCCGGCGGTCAGCGGGATCCGCAGGGTGTACGTCCCCTTGCGGCCGGACACGTCCTTCGTCGCCACGACCTTGGTGTCCGGCGCCTGCCAGGTGTCCCGGTCGGCGACCGGGCCGCGCACCGCGCCCCGGATGACGTCCACGTGCGCCAACTCCGGCAGGATTCCGTGCGGGTTGGGGCGGGAGGCCGTCGTGACCGTGATGGTCAGCGTGAGCTTCTCGCCCTTGCGGACACGCAGCCGGCCGCCCAGCGTCACGCCCCGGCCGTGGTCGCAGTCCCGTTTGAGGCGGACGTCGAGGCCGTCGAGGAGGTGGCCGTGGTCGAGCCAGACCCGGCCCGCGCGCAGGCCCGCCATCACGGCGCGGTAGCCGTAGCGGGTCACGCCGACGTGGGTGCGGCTGAACTGGCCCGGCCAGAAGTCGCTGCCCGGCTGCGGGGTGTCGGTGTTCACCGGGTCGGGCAGCTTGCCGGTGTTGTCGAAGTTCTGGCCCGCCGGCCAGTCGCCGTTGCGCCAGGTGTCGAAGACGATGCGGTGGGCGTCGGAGTTCGTGGTGATCGAGAACAGACGGCCTTCCGCCAGCATCGAGTCCCACAGGCCGCCCACCGTCGCGGTCGCCCAGTCGAAGCCGCCGTACGTGAGGTACGCCCCAGCCGGATAGCCCGGCCAGGACTGCGCGGACGGCTTGTTCTCGTACTCGCCGCGCATCGACGTCGCACCGCGCCAGCCGGGGATCGCCGCGCCCTGGGCGCCGGGCGCGCCCTCCATGCCGATCATGATCTCGGGGGCCGCGTCCCGCCAGCCCCGCATCTCGTGCGGGGAGTCGATGCCGAGGCGCAGCGGGTGGTTGGCGAGGACGAGGACGTCGTCCACGTAGCCCGTACGGCGCTGTTCGGCGAGCCACTTGAGGGCCTTGACCGCGTGGGCCTCGTTGCGGGCCGTGTCCGCGGCCCCCGGGGCTCCCTCGGTGTAGCCGAGCAGCTTGCCGTCGTAGGCGCTCTCGAACTGCGTGAGCAGGTCCACCTCGTGCCGGCCGGGCGCCGCGAAGACCGTGCAGTGCTCGGCGGCCGGGATGTACCACTCCAGGCCCTGGAAGATCAGCTGGCGCGGGTTCTCGGCGCGTGCTTCGAGGATCTCCTTGTGCTCCAGCGCGGCGCCGTAGTTGGCGTGCCCGAAGTTGGAGTGCTCGGTGAACACCATCCAGTCCAGGCCGTACTTGGCGCCCGCGGCGGCCAGCTGGGAGAACGTGTACTTGGCGTCGTGGCTGTAGACGGTGTGGATGTGGTGATCGCCGACGAGGTAGGCGAGGCGGGGGTCCTCGCCGCCCAGACGACGGTCGCCCGAAGACGCCATCGCGGGGACGGCCGTCGAGCCCAGCGCGAACGCGGCGCCGAACAGGCCCGCGCGGTGCAGGAGTCCGCGTCTGGAGACGCCCTGCGGGTCGAGGGCGGCGGGGGAGACGGACGGGTCGGCCCAGGTGGGCAGCTGCTGCTCAGTCATGGTCATCCTCGGCAGGCGTCAGTGGTTCATGAAGGACGTGACGGGCAGCGCCCGTTCGACGACGCGGACGTCGCCGAGGCGGCCGTAGTGGATCTGGTCGATCCTGCCGCCGTACTCGTAGCCGCCGAGCAGCCAGGGCAGGCCGACCGAGGTGAGGCCGATCGCGGTGGCGTGCGGGTTGCGGGCGACGGGGCAGCCCTGGACGTACAGCGTGGTGTGCCGGCCGTCGTTGACGACGGCGACGTGCCACCAGGTCTCCCGCGCGGTCTCGTCGCCCCAGTTGGTGGCGATGCCCTCCTGGTTCAGCGGCCGGACCGCCCACTGCGGGCCGGGACCGTCGGAGAGGGAGAGCGTGGCCAGCGGCTCGTCGGGGTCGCCCTCGGTCTTGCCGGCCGCGCCGCCCGTGCCCGTACGGCTGATCAGGCCGCCCCAGGCGTTGTGCGAGGCGTCCCAGTCCGCGGGAACACGGTAGAAGGCCTCGATCGTGTAGCCGTTCCTGAACGTCGCCGAGTTCAGCGGGGCGCCGTCGACCGTGCGCAGGTACGCGCCCCTCAGCGGCGACTTGAAGCCGGTGAACTCCAGGCTGCCGTGGCCGGGCTGGTCGGGGTGGTGGTCGGCGGACCAGCCGAGGGTGCCGCCGCCGACGGAGACCACGGTGAGGTCGTTGCCGCGGCCGGACAGGTCGCGGACGGTGCCGGAGACGGGGGAGTCGAAGCGCCAGTAGGCGGCCGTGCCCCGGATCAGCATCTTCGACGCGGGGCGCGCCGGGCGGGCCGGCAGCGGGGAGAAGCCGGAGAAGCGGTCCGCGAAGTCGATGTCGACCGAGAACCGGTCGGCGTCACCGCTCAGCTCGATCTCCTGCCGCTCCAGCTCGCCCAGGCCCTTCGCGGCGCGGCCCAGGATCCACGGGGAGACCGTCTCGACGTCGATGACGTCGCGGTCCAGGTCGAAGTGGTAGAGGCGGATCATCGCCGCGCCGCCGAAGTAGCGGTTCTGGTAGTTCGTCAGATGCAGGTGGACGTCGTTGCCCGCCGCGTTTTGGCGCACGGCCCGGCCCGCCGGCCAGTAGTGGCCGTTGAGGGTGAGGAAGATCTGGTCGTGGTCCTTGATCAGCTGGTCCCACAGCTGCTGGCCGTACGACGACAACGCGTCGTCGTCGACGACCAGTTCGTGCGTGGTGAGGATGACGGGCGTCTTCGGGTGCCGGGCGAGGACGTCCTTCGCCCAGGCGTAGCCCTGCGCAGACAGCCGCCAGTCCAGCGCGAGCACCATCCACTCGCGGCCGGCCGCCTTGAAGAGGTGGTAGCTGTTGTAGCCGTCCGAAGAGGCGCCCCCGAAGGTGGACTTGCCCTGGAACCGCCGCGGGCCGAACGTGTCCAGGTACGGCGTGGCGCCGCGCTGGTCGTTCGTGGACGACTTCACGTCGTGGTTGCCGGCGAGGACGCTGTAGCCGACGCCACGCCGGTCGAGCAGCTCGAAGGCTTTGCCGATCGCGGCGAACTCCTCCTTCGCGCCGTTCTCGGTGAGGTCGCCGAGGTGGGACAGGAAGACGATGTTCTCGTCCCGGCCGTGCTCCAGGAGATAGCGCAGGGACGCCTCGATGGGCGCCGGGTTGATGCTCGGGCCGTCGAAGAGGTACTGGGTGTCGGGCATCACGGCCAGCGTGAAGCGTCGGCTGTCGGCGTTCGGACGCCAACCGGCGGGCGTGGCCGCCGTGGACGCCTCGGCCACGGTCGGCAGGGCGACCCCGGCCGTGGCCGCGGCGCCGAGCAGCGCGGTCGCGCGCAGGAAACCGCGTCTTCCGGCACCGGCCTGCTCGGCCTCGCCCTGGGCATGATCATGCGAAGTACACACGTGTGCTCCGTGAGAAGAGGTGACAGCGAAGGGCGTGGGGGGAGTTCAGAGAACGCGCAGGGTCCAGCTCCAGCGATGGATGCCCGGTGCGACGAGATACGAAGATGAGGTGTCGGGCCCGCAGGAGGCGGTGCCCAGACCGCGGTGCGCGGCGTCGATGTGCACCACGCAGCCGGGCCGCGCGACCAGCTCGTCGTGGTGGCCGGCCGAGGCGAGGTCCTCGGCGCGGTAGCGGGTCACCGACACCTGGCGGGGTTCGTCCAGGGCGACCGAGAGCCCGGTGGCATCCGGCGCCGACAGCGTGAACCGCCGTACGCCGTGCCGCCCACCGCTCTCCTGGGGCCGCAGATAAGGGGTGAACAACTCGTCGACCGGTACGCGGTGATGGCCGACGGGCGCGCCCGTGCTGCGGTCGGGATACGACTCCCACGGCCCCTGCCCGAACCAGTCCAGCAGATCGAGCCCGTCGACCGTCTCGAAGACCGTGCCGACCCGGGCCACGTCGTCGAACGCCGCCGGCAGCTCGGCCTCCTCGTCGACCCGGACGCCGCCCTCGACGGGCGTGAGCACCTGCCGGTGCCGTACGACACCGGTCGTGCCCGCGTACTCCGCCTCCACGGTCACGCTCCCCCAGCCTTCGGCCGGGGGGACCCCCATCTCGCTTCGCTCGCCGCCCTCGCGCACCGACACGACCTTGCGGACCAGCGCGTCCAGCCCCCAGCTCCGCCAGCGCTCAGCCATGCCGCCGAGCTGGTCGTTGTCGGTGGGCGCCCGCCACAGCGAGAGGGTGGGCGCGGCCGTCAGCAGCGGGTGGACGAGGAGTCCCTCGCCGTCGACCTCGATCTGCCGGTCCACCGGAACATCCGGGGCCACGGCGGGCCCGCGCAGCCGCACCTGCGGCACGCACACCTCGGTGCCGCGCGGCGCCCACGGCTGGTCCTCGGCCACCGTCACCCGCAGTGTCAGCCAGGCCTCGCCACCGTCGCGCGGCACCTCGAAGGGCAGCGGTACGGCGGCCGTCTCGCCGGGGCACAGCTTGGGCAGCTGCGCCGGGCCGGTCAGCGTCGTGCCGTCGGCGAGGTGCAGCCGCCACTCGCCGGCGAGCCAGTCCAGGCCGCGGAAGTGCTGGTGGTTGCCGAGCACGATGCCCTCGTGCTTGTAGCACTCGATCCGTACGCACTCGATCCGCAGTGGTGCCGCGATCTCCCGGTGCTCGTACATCGCGGGCTTGGGCGTGCGGTCCGGGAAGACCACGCCGTCCGCGATGAACGCGCCGTCGTGGAGGGTCTCGCCGAAGTCGCCGCCGTACGCCCAGCGGTACCCGGGCGCGGTGACACCGTTGTCGTAGAGCCCGGCGCCCGCGCGCCCGGCAGGTCTGCCATCGCTCACGCGTTGCAGAATTCCGTGGTCCCAGAACTCCCAGATGAACCCGCCCTGAAGACCCGGGGTGGCCTCGATGGCAGCCCAGTGGTCGGCCAGCGTGCCGTTGCTGTTGCCCATCGCGTGCGAGTACTCGCACTGGATGAGCGGCTTGGTCTGCAGGCCCGACAGCGCGTGGGCGACGCAGTCCTCGATGGGTGCGTACATGGGACAGGCGAGGTCGGAGGCGTCGTCGGTCGCCGCCCAGTCGAGCTTGGCCGCGCCCTCGTACTGGACCGGCCGTGTCGGGTCGTGCCGACGCAGCCAGCCGGCCGCCGCGTCGTGGTTCGCGCCGTAGTCCGACTCGTTGCCGAGCGACCAGATGATGACCGACGGGTGGTTCTTGTCGCGCAGCGCCATGCGCGAGACGCGGTCCACGAAGGCGTTCAGATAGCGCGGGTCGTCGGCGATCTCATGGGCGTGGTCGTGGGACTCGATGTCCGCCTCGTCGACGACGTAGAAGCCGAGCTCGTCGGCGAGGTCGTACAGGGCGGGGTCGTTCGGGTAGTGCGCGGTGCGGATCGCGTTGAAGCCGAACCGCTTGAGCAGGACGAGATCGGCGCGCATCTCGTCGTACGACACCGTCCGCCCGGTCAACGGGTGGAAGTCGTGCCGGTTGACGCCCCGGATGAACACCCGCTCCCCGTTGACGAGCAGGTCACGGCCGGTGACCTCGACGTCCCGGAAGCCGATCCGGTGGCGGGAGGTGTCGGCGATCGTGCCGTCGGCGCGGTGCAGGCGGACGGTCAGGTCGTACAGCTCGGGCGTCTCCGCGTTCCAGGTGCGCACGTCCTCGACGGCCGTCCGTATGCGGGCCTCGCCGAGAAAGTCGGAGACGCGCTCGTCCTCGGCGTTGAAACGGTCGAACTCCCGGTCCTGAGCGAGGAGTTGACCGTCCAGCCCCCCGCTGACGTACCACCCCTCGGGCAGCGCACCGCCCGCGTCCCGCACCCGGCAGTCCACCCGCAGCTCCCCACTGAAGGCAGCCCGCACGGTCACGTCCGCGAGATACAGCGGGTCCGTCGTGTACAGCAGCACCGAGCGGGTGATCCCGCCGTGCCACCACTGGTCCTGGTCCTCGATGTGCGAGGCGTCCGACCACTTCACGACCGTCAGGCGTACGGTGGTCCGCTGCCCGGCGCGCACCAGGCCCGTGAGGTCGAACTCAGCAGCCAGGTGCGAGTCCTTGGAGATGCCGACGGGCCGCCCGTCCACATGAACCAGCAGCACGCTCTCGGCGGCCCCGACCTGGAGCACGATCCGGCGGCCGGCCCAGTCGGCGGGCACGTCCACCTCACGCTCGTACACGCCCGTCGGGTTGGCGGCGGGCGAGTGGGGCGGGAAGTCGGGGAACGGCATCCGCACGTTGGTGTACTGCGGCAGGTCGTCCGTGCCCTGCAGGGTCCAGACGCCGGGCACCCGCGACGTCGACCAGGCACCGCCGACCGGCGCGTCCGGAGTCGGCAGCAACTGGAAGCGCCAGTCGCCGTCCAAGGGGAGTCCTCCGGAGCGCCGGTCGACGGCGTTCATGGGCAGTCGCCCCCAGGAGGTCACCTCGGGTGCCTCCCAGGGGCGCAGCCGCAGCAGCGGGTCCATCAGCGGATGGCTCCCTTGCCGAGGTCGCCGATGATCTGCTTGGCGCCGATGGCGAAGACGATCAGCAGGGGGATGAGGGCGAGCAGCGCGCCGGTCATCACCATGCCGTAGTCCGTGGTGCCGTGGACGCCGTTGAGCTGGGACAACGCGACCTGGAGGGTGACGTTGTCCGGGTTGGTGAGGGCGATCAGGGGCCAGGCGTAGTCGTTCCACTGGGCCATGAACGTGAAGATGCCGAGGAAGGCCAGGCCCGGCCGGACGACCGGGAGGGCCACGTGCCAGTACTGGCGCAGGAAGTTCGCGCCGTCGATCTTCGAGGCGTCCAGCAGTTCGTCGTGGATGGCGCTCTTCATGTACTGGCGCATCCAGAAGATGCCGAAGGCGTTCGCCGCCGCCGGCACGATCAGCGCCGTCATCGAGCCGATCCAGCCGATGTTCGCCATCATCACGAACTGCGGGATGATCGCCAGCTGCGTCGGCACCATGAAGATGATCATCAGCAGCGTGAAGAGCAGCCTGCGCCCCGGGAACTCGAACTTGGCGAACACGAACGCGGCCAGCGAGTCGAAGAACAGGACCAGGAAGGTCACCGCCGACGCCACCAGCAGCGAGTTGAGCATGGAGCCGAAGAAGTCGATGTTGTCGAAGAGGCTGCGGACGTTCTGAAGGAAGTGCGAGCCGGGCAGCAGCTTCGGCGGGTACGAGAAGATCTCGGTCGCCGTGTGCGTCGACATGATGACGGCCCAGTAGAACGGGAAGGCCGACAGCAGCAGTCCGATGACGAGTACGGCGTGCAGCGCGATGCCCCGCCTGCGTGTTCCTTGAATGGATGCCATGGTGGTCAGGCCTCCCTAGTCTTCGCCCCGGCGCTGCACAAGGCGCCAGTTGATGATCGAGAAGATGACGACGACGAGGAAGATCCCCCACGCCACGGCGGCGCCGTAGCCGAAGTCGTTGTTGTCGAAGGTCTGCTGGAAGAAGTAGAGGACCATCGTCCGGCCCGCGTGATCCGGGCCACCGGAGAACGTCGAGTCGTTCGAGGTGTTCTGCAGCAGCACCTGCGCCTCGGTGAAGCTCTGCAGGCCGGTGACCGTCGAGACCACCAGCACGAACAGCAGCGTCGGCCGCAGCATCGGCAGCGTGATCCGGAAGAAGGTCTGCACGGGACCGGCGCCATCCACCCGCGCCGCCTCGTACAGCTCGCTCGGGATCGTCTGCAGGCCGGCGAGGAAGATGATCGCGTTGTAGCCGGTCCACTGCCAGGTCATCAGCGTCGCGATGGCGACCTTGATGCCCCAGGGGGTGTTCAGCCACGCCACCTGGTCCAGCCCCACGGCCTGCAACAGGGCGTTCACCAGGCCGAAGTTGGTGGAGAAGACCGAGCCGAAGACGATGGCGATGGCGACGACCGAGGTGACGTTCGGCAGGAAGTACGCGAACCGGTAGACGTTCTTGAAGCGGACCGCGGAGTTCAGCATCACGGCCGTGATCATCGCCAGGAAGATCATGGGGAAGGTGGCCAGCGCCCAGATGATCAGCGTGGTGCCGATCGAGCTCCAGAAGTCGCTGTCGCTGAGCAGGTACTGGTACTGCGAGAGCCCCGCCCACTCCATCGAGCCGAGGCCGTCCCAGCGGTGGAAGGAGAGATAGAGCGAGAAGCCGACGGGGATCAGGCCGAAGGCGAGGAAGAGGAGGTAGAAGGGGGAGATCGCGGCGTAGAGGTGCCAGTACTTACGGAAACCCGAGCGGGGCCCGGCAGTCGATGCCTGCTCCGCCATGACGGGCGGCTTTTCCAACGCGGTGGCCATCAGTAGCTCACCCCCAGGTGCTTCGCGATCCGCCGGCACTTGCTCATGGCGTCACTCCAGGCCTTCTTCGGGTCCTTGCCGAGGACGCCGACGTTCTTGATCTCGTCCTTGACCGGCTGCCCGAGCGCCACGTCGAACGGGCTGTTGTAGGCGACCGCGATCTTCTGCGCGGCCGGCCCGAAGACGTCCGTGGTCACCTGGCCCCCGAAGAAGGGGTCGGGGTCGCGCAGCTGCTTCAGGCCGTACGCGGCGGGCGTCGAGGGGAAGAGGCCCGCGTCGACATAGCCCGAGGCCTGGTTGGACGCGTTCAGCATCCAGGCGATGATCTCGAAGGCCCGCTCGGGCTCCCGGCACGCCTTGGTGATCGACAGGAACGAACCGCCGTTGTTGGACGGCCGCACCGGCATGTCGGCGATCCGCCACTTGCCCTTGGTCTTCGGGTTGCCGTTCTTGATGTCGTACGTCGCCCAGGAGGCGCCGAGCTGGCTCGGGAGCTTGCCGGAGTCGACCGCGGATATCTGGTCCGGGGTGCCGGTGACGAGGTTCGAGACGATCCCGCGCCGCTTGGCCTCCACGGCGAGCGCCCAGGCGTCCCGTATGTGCTCCTGGTCCCCGATGAAGCGCCGGTCCTTGTCGACGTAGCGCTTGCTGCCCTGCTGGACCGCGTTGTCGTAGACGCTGGTGACGTCGGTGAGCAGCGAGGTCCCGGGGATCCGCTTCTTCAGCTGCTCACCCGCATCGAAGAACTTCTCCCAGGTGTTCAGCTCCTTGGAGACGTCGGCGGGCTCGTACGGCAGCCCGGCCTCGCGGAACACCTCGTACTGGTAGAAGTGCGCGACCGGGCCGCAGTCGATCGGGAAGCCGATCATCGTGCCGTCGTCGGCGATGCCCTGGTCCCACTTCCAGTCCAGGTACTGGCTCTTGTACTTGTCGGCGCCCAGTGTCCTGAGGTCGACGAACTGGTCGGCGTTGGGCAGGTAGGACGCCATGTCCTCGCCCTTGAGGCCCGCGATGTCGGGGACGTGGGCGTTGCCGGTCATCGTGGTGATCAGCTTGGACCGGTAGTAGCCGCCGATCTTGATGGCCTGGAGGTCCACGCTGCTCGCGTAGCGGGCCTTGGCCTTGTCGACGGCCGTGTCACCGAGGCCGCCGTCCCAGTACCACAGGACCATGTTCCGGCCGGTCGAGCCGGACGGTACGGCACAGCCGGACGCCAGGCCGCTGAGCGCCGTGGCGGCCGTACCGGCCAGGCCCGCGCGGAGCAGGCCTCTTCGTGAGAGCCGCACAGCTCCCACCGCCTTTCGGATCTTTTCGGGACTTCGCATGAGAGGGGCGTGGGGGGATCAGTGCTGCCGTGCGGGTGGGGTGACGGGGGCGTACGCGACCGGGGGACCGGGATCCGTCGGAAGCCGGTCCGCCAGGAAGCCGTACGCCCGCTTCAGTTCGGGGTCGGCCAGGGAGCGCCACCAGCGGTCGACGCCGTACCAGCCGGGGGCGGCCAGGGCTCCGCCGTGCTGCCCGACCGACAGCCCGGCGGCGAGGACGGCGAACCGCAGCCGTTCCTCCAGGGGCCAGCCGCCGAGCGAGGCCGCGACGAAGCTCGCCCCGAAGACGTCGCCGGCGCCCGTCGCGTCGAGGACGTCGACGTCCAGGGCGGGCACGTCCGCGTACTCGCCGGTCGTCTGGTCGACGGCGAGCGCGCCGGAACCGCCGCGCGTCACCACGGCCACCGGCACCAGCTCGCTGAGCGTGCCGAGTGCCGCGACCGCGCTGTCGGTGCGGGTGTAGGCCATGGCCTCGGTCTCGTTGGGGAGGAAGGCATGGCACAGGGCGAGCTGGTCGAGCAGGTCGGTCGACCACCGCTGGGTGGGGTCCCAGCCGACGTCGGCGTAGATGTGGGTGCCGTTCGCGGCGGCCTTGGCCAGCCACTCGCGGGGTTCGGCCTCGATGTGCACGAGGGCCGTGCGCGCCTCGGGCGGGTCGCCCATCAGCGCGTCCTGCGAGTACGGCGGCTCCTGGCCGTGGGTGACGAGGGCCCGGTCGTGGCCGTAGGCGAGCGAGACGGTGACGGGGGTGGGCCAGCCGTCCGCGGTCCGGGAGAGCGAGAGGTCGATGTCCTCCTGGTCGCACAGGATGTCCCGGCAGTACTCGCCGTACAGGTCGTCGCCGAACACCGTGGCCAGCGAGGTCCGCAGACCGAAGCGGGCGGCGGCCACCGCCAGGTTGGCGATGCCGCCGGGGCCGCAGCCCATGCCGCCGGTCCAGATCTCCTCGCCCGGTGTCGGCGGCTTGCCGAGACCGGTGAGGACGAGGTCGTAGAAGAGCAGCCCGGTCAGCAGCACATCAGGCCGGTCGTCGTCCACGGAAGTGTCCTCTCGCTCAGGACCCGCTCGGAGAGCTCGTCAAAACTCTTCATTTCGGTGACCGGAATCGTGCGCCGCTCCGCGGGATTGGTCAATACCCGAGCAGAAATGAGCATGGCAATGATTGAAGATGACGAGTAGTGTTCACGCCGTGCTGGCAGAACGACGACACCAACTCATCCTGCGGGCCCTGCGCGCCGGTGGCCCCGCGGCCGTGACCGATCTCTCCGAACAGCTGGGTGTGAGCCCGGCCACGATCAGGCGTGACCTGCTCAAACTGGAGGAGGACGGCCTGCTCACGCGGGTGCACGGCGGCGCGGTCGTGGAGGAGGGCGACCAGCCCTTCGCCGAGGTCGCCGGGGTGCGCGTGGCCGAGAAGGACGCCATAGCCGCGCACGCCGCCGCCATGGTCGAAGACGGTCAGTCGGTGCTGCTCGACATCGGCACCACCGCCTTCCGGCTGGCCCGCCAGCTGCACGGCCGCCGGCTCACCGTGATCACCAGCAACCTGGTGGTCTACGAGGAGCTCGCCGACGACGAGGGCATCGAGCTGGTGCTGCTCGGCGGCATGGTCCGCCGTGAGTACCGCTCCCTGGTCGGCTTCCTCACCGAGGACAATCTGCGCCAGCTGCACGCCGACTGGCTGTTCCTCGGGACCAGCGGGGTGCGGCCGGGCGGGCAGGTCATGGACACCACGGTCGTCGAGGTGCCGGTCAAGCGGGCCATGATCAAGTCGAGCGACAAGGTCGTCCTGCTCGCCGACGCGGCGAAGTTCCCCGGGCACGGCATGGCGAAGGTCTGCGGTCCCGAGGACCTGGACGTGGTGGTGACGAACGCGCCGGTCGACACGGCGACGCGGGCCTCTTTGCAGGAGGCAGGCGTCGAGGTCGTCGTGGCGGGAAAGGTGCAGACTTGAACCCTCCCTCAGCCGGAGCGGAGGGATTCCTGGCTCAGGCCGCCTCACCGCTAAGCGAACAGCGAGGTCCTACGCCCTCAACACCAGCCGGGTTGGAACCAGCCCGGGATCTTGAAGCAAGTTCAAGGAGTTGGCGCGTGCTTGGTTCTCGCAACGCGTTGCGCGCAGCCTACCCGATGGGAGCAACCCGGTGAAACTGACGATTCTGGGCGGCGGCGGATTCCGCGTACCGCTCGTGTACGGGGCGCTCCTGACGGACCGCGCCGAGGGCCGGGTCACCCACGTCGTGCTGCACGACGTGGACGGACAGCGGCTCACCGCGGTGACCCGCGTGCTCGCCGAGCAGGCGGCCGGCGTGCCGGATGCCCCCACGGTGAGCGCCACGACCGACCTCGACGAGGCCCTGCGCGGCGCCGACTTCGTCTTCTCGGCGATCCGCGTCGGCGGCCTGGAGGGCAGGGCGAACGACGAGCGGGTCGCGCTCGCCGAGGGCGTCCTCGGCCAGGAGACGGTCGGCGCGGGCGGCATCGCCTACGGCCTGCGCACGGTCCCGGTAGCCGTCGACATCGCCCAGCGGGTGGCACGCCTCGCACCGGACGCCTGGGTCATCAACTTCACCAACCCGGCGGGCCTGGTCACCGAGGCCATGTCCCGCCACCTCGGCGACCGCGTCATCGGCATCTGCGACTCGCCGGTCGGCCTCGGCCGCCGTATCGCCCGCGTGCTCGGCGTGAAGAACCCCGGTGAGGCATGGATCGACTACGTCGGCCTCAACCACCTCGGCTGGGTGCGCGGCCTGCGCGTCGCCGGCCGCGACGAACTCCCGCGGCTGCTCGCCGACCCCGAACTGCTCGGCTCCTTCGAGGAGGGCAAGCTCTTCGGCGTCGACTGGCTCCAGTCGCTCGGCGCGATCCCGAACGAGTATCTGCACTACTACTACTTCAACCGCGAGGCCGTCCGCGCCTACCAGCAGGCCGACAAGACCCGCGGCGCCTTCCTGCGCGACCAGCAGGCCGGCTTCTACGAGCAGATGCGCGACCCGGACGTCTCCGCGCTTCAGGCCTGGGACCGCACCCGCGCCGAGCGCGAGGCCACCTACATGTCCGAGAACCGGGAGACGGCCGGCGCCGGCGAGCGCGACGCCGACGACCTCTCCGGCGGCTACGAGAAGGTGGCGCTCGCGCTGATGCGGGCCATCGCCCGTGACGAGCGCACCACCCTGATCCTCAACGTCCGCAACCGGAGCACACTGTCGGTGCTCGACTCCGACGCCGTCATCGAGGTGCCCTGCCTGGTCGACGCCAACGGCGCCCACCCGGTCGCCGTCGCCCCGCTGCCCGACCACGCCAACGGGCTCGTCTGCTCGGTCAAGGCGGTCGAGCGGGAGGTGCTGGCCGCCGCCGAGTCGGGTTCGCGTACGACGGCGGTGAAGGCCTTCGCGCTGCACCCGCTGGTCGACTCGGTGGGCGTCGCCCGCAGGCTGGTGGAGGGGTACTCCTCCGTCCATCCGGGGCTGGCGTACCTTAAGTAGCGCTCGTCTTCCGAAAGCGCTTTCCCCCGGTCCTGTCCGCCCCTCGCCTCCCCTCCGTTCTCTCCCTCCCTGGAGACCCTGATGCACGACGAACGCCGCCGGATCGAGGAACGCGTCGAGCGCGTCCACAACCAGCGCATCAAGCCCGCGGTCTACTCGGCCACCGTCCCCTTCGAGGTCGAGGCCTGGCAGGCGCCGGGTGAGCCGGTCTCCTTCGAGGAGGCCGCGGCTGCCCGGTACACGCCCTTCGCGATGGACACCCCGTGGGGTCCGCCCTGGGGTACGACCTGGTTCCGGATGCGCGGCCGGGTGCCCGCCGAGTGGGCCGGGCGGCGGGTCGAGGCGGTCATCGACCTCGGCTTCGTGGGGGACTGGCCCGGCAACCAGGCCGAGGCCCTGGTGCACCTGCCCGACGGCCGCCCGCTGAAGGCGGTCAACCCGCTCAACCAGTACGTGCCGATCGGCAACCCGGTCGCGGGCGGCGAGGAGATCGACTACCTGGTCGAGGCCGCCTCCAACCCGGACATCCTGGCGAACGACTTCGCGGCCCCGACCCCGCTCGGCGACGTCCTGACGGCGGGCGACAAGCCCCTCTACACCTTCCAGCGCGCCGACATCGCCATCCTCGACGAGCAGGTCTGGCACCTCGACCTGGACCTCCAGGTGCTGCGCGAGCTCATGGTCCACCTCGGCGAGCACGAGCCCCGCCGCCACGAGATCATGCACACCCTCGACCGGGCCATGGACGTCCTCGACCTGGACGACATCCCGGGCAGCGCGGCGGCCGTACGCGAGGTACTCGCCCCCGTCCTGGCCAGGCCCGCGCACGCCAGCGCGCACACGATCTCCGGCGTCGGCCACGCGCACATCGACTCCGCGTGGCTGTGGCCCATCCGCGAGACCAAGCGCAAGACGTCCCGCACCTTCTCGAACGTCACGTCGCTCGCCGACGAGTACGACGACTTCATCTTCGCCTGCTCTCAGGCCCAGCAGTACGAGTGGGTGCGCGACAACTACCCGCACGTGTGGGCCCGGATCCAGGAGTCCGTGAAGAAGGGCCAGTGGGCGCCGGTCGGCGGCATGTGGGTCGAGGCCGACGGCAACCTGCCCGGCGGCGAGGCCATCGCCCGCCAGCTCATCCACGGCAAGCGGTTCTTCATCGAGCACTTCGGCGTCGAGACCAAGGGCGTCTGGCTGCCTGACTCCTTCGGCTACACCGCCGCCTATCCGCAGCTCGCCAAGCTCGCCGGCAACGAGTGGTTCCTGACCCAGAAGATCTCCTGGAACCAGACCAACAAGTTCCCCCACCACACCTTCTGGTGGGAGGGCATCGACGGCACCCGCATCTTCACCCACTTCCCGCCGGTCGACACCTACAACGCCCGCTTCAGCGGCGAGGAGATGGACCGCGCGGTCCGCAACTACTCCGAGAAGGGCGGCGGTTCGCGCTCCCTCGCCCCCTTCGGCTGGGGCGACGGCGGTGGCGGCCCCACCCGCGAGATCATGGAGCGGGCGCGCCGGCTCGCCGACCTGGAGGGCTCGCCCAAGGTCGTCATCGAGCACCCGGACGAGTTCTTCGCCAAGGCCCGCGCCGAGTACGAGGACGCCCCGGTCTGGAACGGCGAGCTCTACCTGGAGCTGCACCGCGCCACCTACACCTCCCAGGCCCGCACCAAGCAGGGCAACCGGCGCAGCGAACACAAGCTGCGCGAGGCCGAGCTGTGGGCGACGACCGCCGCGCTGCACGCGCCGGGATACGCCTACCCGTACGAGAAGCTGGACCGACTGTGGAAGACGGTCCTGCTGCACCAGTTCCACGACATCCTGCCGGGCTCCTCGATCGCCTGGGTGCACCGCGAGGCCGAGGCCGAATACGCCCGCGTGGCAAAGGAGTTGGAGGCGCTGACGGCCGAGGCGGTCGCGGCACTGGGCGGGGGAGAGGCCCGCGTCTTCAACACGAGCCCGTACGCGCGGGCCGAGGTGGTCCGTACGGCCGAGGGCGCACCGGCGTATGTCGAGGTGCCCGCGAGCGGCAGCGCGCCGCTGACCGACGCCGAGCCCGCGCAGCCGGTGAAGGTCGAGGGCCGGGTCCTCGACAACGGGCTGGTGCGCGTCGAGGTGGCGCAGGACGGCACGCTCGCCTCCGTGCGGGATCTGCGCGTCGGCCGCGAAGTCCTCGCCGACAAGGGCAACTTGCTGCGCCTGCACACCGACCTCCCGAACTACTGGGACGCCTGGGACATCGACAAGCACTACAAGAACCGCTACAAGGACCTGCTGGAGACGGAGTCGCTGACCGTCGTCGAAGAGGACCCCCTCGTCGGCGCGATCCGTGTCACCCGCTCCTTCGGCAAGGGTTCGAAGCTCACCCAGACGATCACGGTCCGCGCCGGCAGCCCCCGTATCGACTTCGAGACCGAGATCGACTGGCACGAGGCCGAGAAGATCCTCAAGGCGGGCTTCCCGGTCGACATCCGGGCCCCGCACTCCTCCGCCGAGATCCAGTTCGGCCACATCCAGCGGCCCACCCACACCAACACCAGCTGGGAGGCGGCCCGCTTCGAGGTCTCCGGCCACCGCTGGGTGCACATCGCCGAGCCCGGCTACGGCGTCGCGGTCATCAACGACTCGACCTACGGCCATGACGTCTCGCGCACGGTCCGCGAGGACGGCGGTACGACGACCAGGGTCAGCCTCAGCCTGGTCCGCGCCCCGCGCGTCCCGGACCCCGAGGCCGACCAGGGCATGCACCGCTTCACCTACTCCCTGCTCCCCGGCGCGAGCATCGAGGACGCCGTCGCCGAGGGCTACTCCCTCAACCTCCCCCTGCGGGTGGCGGACGCGGCGGGCGCGCCCGAGCCGGTCGTCTCCGTGGACGGGGACGGCGTGACCGTCGAGGCGGTCAAGCTGGCCGACGACGAGTCCGGCGACGTCGTGGTGCGGCTCTACGAGTCGCGGGGCGGCCGGGCACAGGGCGTCGTGCGCACCGGGTTCCCGCTGGCCGGCGCGCAGATCACCGACCTCCTGGAGCGCCCGCTGGAGGCCGCCGAGATCGACGGCGGGGTGCCGGTGTCGCTGCGCCCGTTCCAGGTGCTGACCCTTCGCCTCCAGCGCGCCGAGGTGAGCTGATGGCGATGCAACCCTGGTTCACCGACGCCAAGTTGGGGATCTTCATCCACTGGGGCATCTACGCCGTCGACGGCGTCCAGGAGTCCTGGTCGTTCTACGACGACATCGTCCCGTACGACCGGTACATGTCCCAGTTCGACCGCTTCACCGCCGCCCGCTACGAACCGCGCGACTGGGCGAAGCTCTTCGCGCGGGCCGGCGCCAAGTACGCCGTCCTCACCAGCCGCCACCACGACGGCGTGGCCCTGTGGGACACGGCCCACGGCGACCTGAACGTGGGCCGCGACCTGATCGGCGGCTACGCGGACGCCCTGCGCGAGCAGGGCCTCAAGGTCGGCCTCTACTACTCCCACTCGGACTGGAGCCACCCCGACTACGCCTCCACGCGCAAGCCCGGCCGCCCGCCGGAGCTGGAGGACAACCGGTACTCCGAGGTCGCGGCCGAGGACGAGGACTTGGACGCCTGGGAACGCTTCCTCGTCTACCGGGACGGTCAGATACGGGAGTTGACGTCCCGTTACAAGCCGGACCTGTTGTGGTTCGACGGCGAGTGGGACCGCAGCGAGGAGCAGTGGCGCATCCCCGAGCTGGCCGCGCTGATCCGCTCCGAGGTGCCGGATGTCGTCTTCAACGCCCGCATGCTCAGCGAGGGCGACTACGCGACGCCCGAGCAGGGCGCCCCGGTCGTCCCGCCCGAGGGCCCCTGGGAGCTGTGCCTGACGGTCAACGACTCCTGGGGCCACCAGCACCACGACCGCAACCACAAGTCGGTCGACCAGCTGATCCGGTACTTCACGGAGACGATCGGTGGGGGCGGCAACCTGCTGCTCAGCGTCGGCCCCCGCGAGGACGGCACCATCCCGCAGGAGCACGTCGAGCGTCTGGAGGGACTCGGCGACTGGATCGCGAAGCACGCGGAGGCGGTGTACGGCACCGAGCGCGGCCTCCCGGCCGGCCACCACTACGGCCCGAGCACCCTCTCCAAGGACCGCCGCACCCTGTACCTGATCCTCTTCGACGCCCCGCGCGCCGAGATCAACGTACGTGGACTGCTCGGTGGTGTACGCCGGGTCACGGTGCTCGGCAGCGGGCGGGAACTGGCGCACCGCGTCACCGGCGGTCTGCACGAGACGCCCGGGGTGCTCTGGATCGAGCCGCCCACCGGGGCGGACCTCGACCCGCACGCCACGGTGCTCGCGGTCGAGTTGGACGGGGAGCTGGAGCTGTACCGCGGATCGGGCCGCTTCTGACCCGGGACTGCGGGAACTACTTCGGGCCGGTCGGCCGCCACCCCCGTCGACAGCGGTCGGCCGACCCGAAATCCCCCGTGCTTCCCCCGTGGTGGTGCTGTCCCCCGTTGTTCCCCCGTTGCCTTTCACCCTTATGAGCGCGCGGTCGGCGCCCTGATACACCCTCCCGGGAAAAAATTTCCCGGGAGGGATGACGAAGGCGACCTCAGCCGGTGAATCCGGCCGTGATGGACGTGAACTGCCAGTTGCTCTGGCTGATCCCGGAGCAGTTGCTCGTCACGCCGCCGCCCGGGCACGGCCGGTCGCGGTTGACCGACCAGAACGCGAGACGGGCGATGTGGTGGGAGTTCGCCCAGTCGCGGATCTGGGTCCAGGTCGCGGGCGAGGTGAGCTCCTGTTGGTCGGACAGGCCGTTCATGCCGGAGATGCCGATGTGCGCGTAGGCGGTGGCGTCGTCCCAGCCGAAGGTGGACTTCAGCTTGTTCTTCAGCCCCTCCGAGGCGTTCACGGTGTTGCCGTACATGTCGGCGCCGCCGCCGAAGTCGAACGGCATGATCGTGAAGACGTCGATGTCCGCGTTCAGCGCCTTGGCCTGCTCGATGAGCCGGTTGCCCCAGTACGTCGGCCCGGTCGTCGAGGTGCCGAAGGTGAGGACGGTCCGCAGGCCCGGGTTGTTCGCCTTGACGATCTTCAGGGCGTTCAGGATCCGGTCCTGCACGGTGGCGTTCTCGAATTCGTCGGTGTTCTCGATGTCGACGTCGATCGCCTTCAGCCCGTAGGCGTCGATGACCCTCTGGTACGCACCCGCGAGCGCCTCGGGCGTCGAACAGTTCGGCCCGAGCTTGTTGCCGCTCCAGCCGCCGATCGACGGCACGATGTCACCGCCGGCGGCCCGGATGGAGTTGATGACGCTCTGGTCGTTGCCGCCGGTCAGCGGTCGCGATCCGTCCCAGGCGGGGTTGCAGCCGCCGGAGGAGAGGATGAACGCCATCGTGTACCACTTGACGCCGGTCGCGCTCATCACCGAGGCAGCGCTCGGCGGATCGCCCCAGCCCAGGTACAGATAGGGCGCGGCCTGCTTGAAGCCGGTACCGCCACCGCCGCCGGTGTCCGTCGTGACGGTGACGGCGTTGGAGGCCGCCGACACGTTCCCGGCCGCGTCCCGTGCCTTCACCGTGAAGGTGTAGCCCGTGCTGGGCGACAGTCCGCTGACCGTGGCACTCGTACCGGAGACGCTGAGCACCTGGCTGGAGCCGCGGAAGATGTCGTACCCCGTCACCCCGACGTTGTCCGTCGAGGCGTTCCAGGCCAGCGACACACTGGACGAGGTCTTGCCGGTGGACCGCAGGCTGCCCGGCACGCTCGGCGCCTGGGTGTCCGAGCCGCCGCCGGGCCCGTCGAGACTGATGTCGTCGGCGTAGTAGGTGCCCTGGGCGTACCAGCCGTGGACGTACACGGTGGCGCTGGTCTGGGAGGCGCCGGTCGTGAAGGACAGCGACAGCCGGCTGTACGCCGACGGTGACGTCGTCCAGGTGGAGGCACCGCCGTCCACACCCAGGTAGACGTAGGACCCGCGCACCCAGCCGCCGAGGGTGTACGTCGTGTTCGGCTGGACCGAGACGGTCTGGCCGCACTTGGCGATGTCACTCGAACTGACCGCCCCCGCAAGGGCCTTGGACCCGCTGTTCACGGGGGAGGAGACGACGGACCCGAGACTGCCGGTGCAGGACCACGGGGAGAGCCCGCCCGACTCGAAGCCGGCGTTGGACAGGACGTTGGCCGCCTGGGCCGTACCGGGAAGTGCGACGGCTCCGGTGAACGCGAGAGCGGCGGAGCCGAGCAGAGCGAGGAATCGACGCCTGAGGCGTCTGAGGGGTTGCTTGCGCACGCGATCTCCCTGGGAAAAGTGGGGTGTTCGGGAGTGCACGAGGTGCAGAAGTGCGCGAACCAAATTGGTATGGACCAACCCCGCTGTCAAGCGTTGATGCCGGGATTGGTCCAGACCGACGGCAACCCGTATGGGGCCGACAACCTAGAGCGGCAGAACCTGAGCCGCCCCACTCCCGACCGAGTCGACCGGCGCGGGCGCCGGCATCGCCGGCAGCAGCGGCTCTTCCACTTCCGCCCGCTGCTGCGGAATGGACACCGCCCGCACCGGCCGCGGCCCGGACACGATCGTGTAGTCCTGGCCGAGGAACGGCGGCACCACCACCCCGGGGTCCTCCCCGAGCGCCAACTGCACAGCCAGCCAAGGCACGTTGACCCCGCACAGCGACAGCTGATGCAAGCCCCCGGCCGGCCGCGTGTTGACATCCATCAGCACCGGAGTGTCCCCGAACATCCGGAACTGGATGTTCGACAGATAGTGCAGCCCGAACCCCTCCGCGATCAGTCGCGCCGGCTCCAGCCACTGCTCCTGCAGCGTGAACCCACGACGGCGACCGTTCTTGATCCGGCCGATCGCCAGCCGCACCCGGTTGTCCGGCCCGGTCAGGCAGTCCACCGACACCTCCGGCTGCTCCAGCCGCGGCATCACCAGCCAGTCCACCGGCTCGTCGGTCCGCCGCAACGCGTCCAGCACCAGATCCAGCTGCACATACGGAGTCGGGAACCCGCTGAGGTGCAG
This sequence comes from Streptomyces sp. NBC_01092, assembly GCF_045039535.1. Lineage (NCBI taxonomy): Bacteria > Bacillati > Actinomycetota > Actinomycetes > Kitasatosporales > Streptomycetaceae > Streptomyces > Streptomyces sp. NBC_01092. Next base: position 9,277,860 of record NZ_CP108659.1, read on the forward strand.
GAGCGAGAAGGGGGAGCGCGTGATCATGCGGAAGCCCACCCCGCCCGCACCGGACGCCGGCTTGAAGCACGCCTTGTGCCCGGCGGCCTCCAACTCCTCCACGGCGGCGACGAGTTCATCGGCGTTGCGCACCCGCCACCACGGCGGCACCGGCACCCCGACGGCCTGCACGGCCTCGTACGCGATCACCTTGTCCTGGAAGACCGCCACGGCCTCCGGCGGCGGCGCAAGCAGCGCCGTACCGACCGCTTCGAACTCCGCGCGGTGCGCCACGATCGCCGACTGGTGCAGCCGGGGCACGAACACGTCGATACCGCGGCGCCTGCACTGGGCGAGGGCGTACTCCACGTACCCGGCCGGCGACAGGCCCTCCGGCTCCAGCTCGGCGGTGTCGGCGGCGGCGAGCACGGGTGAGTCGGCGTCCCCGTGCGTCGCATGGATCTCCACGGCCCGATCGCTGGGATTTCGTCGCAGCTGATCCATGAAGAACACGTTCTCCGCGTACGTGCGGTTGAGCCAGACGCGTACGCGAGAGACCATGCAGGGCCGTCCTTTCGGGGTTCGCGGGCAGGGCGAAGCAGGCCCGTGCCCGGGCAGGGTGGTTGGAGGGACACCAAATCGCCCCTTGCGAGGGGACGCTGATTGCCGTGGTGTTGGGGCGATCATACGGGTTTCAAGGGGAGCCGCGTGCAACGTACGTGTTACGGAATTGAGGATGCTTCCTGACCGTCAGGAACACCCCCGGCGCCCCTCCCGGCGACGACGTGATCCGGCCTTGTACCGGTGGGGCACTCTGTGATCTCGTGGTCCTGTTCGTGTGATCGTTCCGTGTGATCGGAAGGGGCGAAGGGTGACGTCGACGGCCCGCGGTGCCGGACAGCTGCTGGCCATCAGCGACCTGCACATCGGATACGAGGAGAACCGCGCCCTCGTCGAGAAGATGCGCCCCGACTCGGACGACGACTGGCTGCTCGTCGCCGGCGACGTGGCGGAGACCGTCGCCGACATCCGCTGGGCCCTGAAGACGCTCGCCGGCCGCTTCAGCAAGGTCGTCTGGGCCCCCGGCAACCACGAGCTGTGGACCCACCCGAAGGACTCGGTCACCCTGCGCGGCGTCGAGCGCTACGAGCACCTGGTCGAGGTGTGCCGGGAACTCGGCGTGACGACCCCCGAGGACCCCTACCCCGTCTGGGAGGGACCCGGCGGCCCGGTCGCGGTGGCGCCGCTGTTCCTGCTGTACGACTACTCCTTCCTGCCCTCCGGCTGCACCACCAAGGAGGAGGGGCTGAAGTACGCGCACGGCACCGGGATCGTGTGCAACGACGAGTACCTGCTGCACCCCGACCCCTACCCGTCCCGCGAGGCCTGGTGCGAGGCCCGGGTCGCCGAGACCGAGCGCCGGCTCGCCGCACTGCCCGAGGACCTGCCCACCGTCCTCGTCAACCACTACCCGCTGGACCGGCATCCGACGAACGTGCTGTGGTACCCCGAGTTCGCCATGTGGTGCGGCACCCGGCTGACCGCGGACTGGCACCGCAGGTTCCGCGTCGAGACGATGGTCTACGGCCACCTCCACATCCCGCGGACCACCTATCACGAGGGCGTCCGCTTCGAGGAGGTCTCGGTGGGGTACCCCCGCGAATGGCGCAAGCGACCGGACCCGCCGGGCCGGCTGCGCCGCATTCTGCCGAAGGAGGGTGCGGCCCGGTGATCGAGGAACTGCTGCCGGACCCCGTGGTCACCGTCGAGGCGTACGGCCATGACGAGCACCCGGGCGCCGCCCTGTACCCCGAGGAGGAGGCCGTCGTCGCCAAGGCGGTCGACAAGCGCCGCCGGGAGTTCGCCGTCGTACGATCCTGCGCCCGCCGCGCCATGGAGAAGCTGGGTGTGCCCCCGCAGCCGATCCTGCCCGGTGAACGCGGCGCCCCCGGCTGGCCGGCCGGTCTGGTCGGCAGCATGACCCACTGCGACGGCTACGCCGCCGCCGCACTGGTTCGCGCCGCCGATCTGGCCTCCCTCGGTATCGACGCCGAACCCCACCAGACGCTCCCGGAGGGAGTGCTGCCCGCCGTCGCCCTGCCCGCCGAGGAGGAGCGGCTGCGCCGGCTGGCCGGCGACCACCCCGATGTCCACTGGGACCGGCTCCTGTTCAGCGCCAAGGAGTCCGTCTACAAGGCGTGGTTCCCCCTCACCGGAAAGTGGCTCGACTTCGCCGAGGCCGACATCGACGTCTTCGCCGACGCCGGTGAGCGGCACAGCGGCGGTCTGCACGCCCGGCTCCTCGTGCCGGGCCCGCGGGTGGGCGAGCGCCGGATCGACGTCTTCGAGGGCCGGTGGACCGTCCAGCGGGGGCTGGTGGCGACCGCCGTCAGCGTGCCGCACCCCTGAGCCCCCTCCCGGCGCAGGTCGGCCCGCTAGGGCTCCGCCGGGCACCAGCTCGTCAGCAGCCGGAAGAACGCCTCCTCGTTGCCCGTCAGACCCGCGTCCGCCAGCGCCTGTTCCGCCTCGGCGAGGACGGCGGGCGGCACCACGGTTGGCCGGCCCTTCCCGGGTGGACCGTCGAACGCGGCTCGTACGGTGTGCAAAAGCCGCAGGTACGCCTGGACTGCGGTGCGCTCGCGATCGGTCAGTACGGCAGTGGGCATCGGTCGGCTCTCCCCAAGTCGGCGTCATCGCGTCACGCCCGCACATGAGGGCGCACCACCAGCTTGCCGTCCACCACTGACAATCGGGTCCGACCACATCTGCGTTCGTCCGCTTAGCGGAGCCGAAACCTCCCCGAAATCCCTGGTGGGAAAGGCGTTCTACGCTGAGGGGAGGGGCTTTTGGCCGCGCCGCTCGCGGCCGGGGAACGCGGCAGGAACGGAGGTGGGTGCGTGGCCGACGTCCAGGGACTGAGCCCTGCGCGCGCCGTACGGCTGCGTTCGGTGGGCGACGGGGAGCTCGCGTTGCAGTACCGCGTCGTGCACGGCTACCGGCGCGCCTTCCGCATGGCCGGTGAGGGGCCGGTCCTGGTGCTGATCCACGGCATCGGGGACTCCTCCGACACCTGGGCCGAACTGATCCCCGACCTCGCGCGCACGCATACCGTGATCGCCCCCGACCTGCTCGGCCACGGCGCCTCGGACAAGCCGCGCGCCGACTACTCGGTGGCCGCGTACGCGAACGGCGTGCGCGACCTGCTCACCACGCTCGGCGTCGAGTCGGCGACCCTGGTCGGGCACTCGCTGGGCGGGGGAGTGGCGATGCAGTTCGCCTACCAGTTCCCCGAGCGCACCGAACGGCTGATCCTGGTCAGCGCGGGCGGGGTGGGGCGCGAGGTCAATCCGGTGCTGCGGCTGGTGTCGCTGCCGGGCGCGCACCTGATGCTGTCGGCGCTGCGGCTGCCGGGAATGCAGCTGCAAGTGGGGCTGGCGGTACGGCTGATGAGGCTCCTCGACACCGATCTCGGGCAGGACGCGCCGGAACTGCTGACCCTCGTCGACGCGCTGCCCGACGAGACCTCGCGCAACGCGTTCATCCGTACCCTGCGGGCGGTGGTCGACTGGCGCGGACAGGTGGTCACGATGCTGGACCGCTGCTATCTGACCGAGGGCATGCCGACCATGTTGCTGTGGGGCGACCGGGACAGCGTGGTGCCGGTGCGGCACGCTCTCGGCGCGCACGAGGCGATGCCCGGCAGCCGGCTGGAGATCTTCGAGGGGGCGGGGCACTTCCCGTTCCACACCGACCCGGCCCGTTTCGTCGCGCTGGTCGAGGAGTTCACCAGCGGCACGGCCCCCGCCGACTGGAGCCGCGAAAACTGGCGCGAGATGCTGCGGGCGGGGCGGCCCGGCACGGCGGCGGGGCAGCCGGACACGGTCCGTTCCCGCGAGGTCGAACGGGAGCTGCGGGAGGCGAGCGAGCGCAGCGCGACCTGACCCCGGGCAGCCGGACACCGCCCGACGCCCCTCGATCAGCCCTGCGGTCCCAGATAACCCAGTGACGCCTCGATCCGCCCCGCCAGATGGTCCCGCTGCCCCCGCACCGACGAGTCCGCCAGCCAGGTGCGGCACTTGCTGGCCAGCAGCAGGCCGAAGCTCTCGGCCTCCTTCTCCTCGGCCTCGTCGAAGCGGCTGCGGGCGGCGACCTTCAGCACCGTCGAGCGCAGATCGGCGTCGTCGCTGAGCAGCCTGGCCGCCACGGTGGCGCCCTCGATGCTGTGGGTGCAGTGACCGGCCTTCATGTGCCACAGCTCGTGACCGAGGATCACCAACTGGTGGTCCGGCGCGGTGCGTTCCTCGATCACGACCAGGTCCTGGTCGGCCATGTCGAGCCACAGCCCGCTGGCGGTGTCGGCCGGGAAGGCGGCCGTACGGAAGTGGACGGGACGGCCGCGGCGTCTGCTCATCGCGTCGCACAGCGCGCCGTACAGCCTGTCGGGGGCCGCGGGCGCGGGGAGCGTCAGCTCCGCGACCAACTCGCCGCACAGGCGGCGCATTTCCCTACCGATGCCCACTGCTCTCCCGTTCTCCCCGGATCACGACTCGGGTCGCTTGACGCTCTCCAGGAGCATGTCCAGCCACTCCGCGACCTTGTCGCGGTGCTGGTCGGTGGGCAGTTGGGCGGCCCGCCAGGCGATGCCGCGCACTCCGTGGTCCTGGAGGAGCTTCTCCAGCGGGTCCTCGGCGGCCTGGGCGGCCTCGCGCTCCGCGAGCTTTTGGAGCAGGTCCTGCTCGGTGCGCTGGAGGGCGCCGGCCAGCGCCTCGGGGTCCTCGGCCGTGAGGAATCCGGCGTGCACCCGGAAGAAGCGCTGGATGGCGTCGCAGTGCTCCATGGTGGGGCGCCGGTCGCCGTTGATCAGGGCGCCGGCCTGCTGCCGTGACATGCCCGCGCCGTCGGCGATCTCCTGCTGGGTGTACTTGCGGCCGTTCGGCTTCACGCGGGTGCGGCGCAGCAGGTCGAGCCGCTGGAGGAAGCGGGCCTGCACGTCGGGCTCACCCGCGGGGCGGCCGCTCAGCAGGGCCCTGACGACGGGTTCCGTGACGCCGCAGGCGACGGACAGCCGCCCGGTGTGGAGGACCTCCGTGTGCGGCACGCCGAGCCGGTCGGCGAGCGCGGTGACACGGGCGACGACGGCCGGCAGCGCTACCGTCGGCGTGGCGCCCGACCCCTCGAAGCCATCCGTCACCGGCAGATCTCCTACGTCTCTCACAGGCTTCTCACAAGCCCTTCCCGTGAACTTGACGGAGATTACCGGGTAGTTCGAACTCACATCCAGGTCTCGCCACAACTGTGGCCAATTTCAGCCGTCAACAGGCACGAAATGCCACGATAGTTGACACGACTCGGGCTCGGGCAGCAGGATCGGGGCGCCGCGTGAAGGCCGCATAGGCAAGAGGGGTGACCTCCCGATGGCATATCAGGCAGGTGGGCAGCGGTCCGAACCGCGACCCGTCCCCGAGAGGCCGGAGGCCCAGGCGTATCTGCGGGACTATGCCGCACTCGTGGAGGCCGTGCCCTTCCCGTCCGTCGTGCTCGACCACTGCTGGGACGTCGTCCTGGCGAACACCGCTTTCGCGTCACTTTTCCGCGGCGTGGGCCCGCATCCGACGGCCATGCCCGGCGACAACTTCCTCAGATTCGTCCTCTTCCACCCGGACGCGAGCACCGTCCTCGGCGAGCACGAGTCCAGCTGGTGCCTGCCGATGCTGGCCCACTTCGCCGCCGCCGTGGAGCGGCAGGGCCATGACCACGGGTTGCAGGCCATCCGCCGGGAGATCGCGCAGGATCCGATCATGGAGGCCGCCTACCGGCAGGGCCTGCCGCACTGGATCCGCGCGGTCGGCGAGCAGGCCGTCGCCCGGGACGGTGCCGTACGTCCGCTGCTGCACCCCGACCCGCGCTGGGGCGCCACCGAGTGCCGCGTCGTCGACGAGACGCCCATGACCCTTCAGGAGATGGGCTACACCCGGCTGACGCTGGTGCTGCGCGAGGTGCGCCGAGACCGGCCCCGGACGCGTACGGCGCGCCGCGGCGCCGCCCATCTGCGCGTCGTGCCCGTCACCGAGAACTGAACGGGGCACCGTCGGCGTTCAGGTCGCCGGCGGCGCCCCGTCAGCGCGCTGTCGTATTTCTGTGAAGCGGTCACTGTCGCGTCATTCCGTCCGAGGGTGGTGTGTGACATAGTACTGGCGTGAGCGAGCGACTGACCTGCGACGTCGTGGTCGTCGGAGCCGGCATGGTGGGCGCGGCCTGCGCGCTGTACGCGGCCCGGGCGGGCCTCGACGTGATCCTCGTCGACCGTGGCCCGGTGGCCGGCGGCACCACCGGCGCCGGCGAGGGCAACCTCCTCGTCTCCGACAAGGAACCGGGCCCCGAGCTGGATCTCGCCCTGCTGTCCGGCCGGCTCTGGGGCGAACTGGCGCGGGAGTTCGGGACGGCCGTCGAGTACGAGGAGAAGGGCGGTGTCGTCGTGGCCTCGTCCCCGGACGGACTCGCGGCGCTGGAGCGGTTCGCCGACGGGCAGCGCGCCGCCGGAGTCGTCGCCGAACCGGTCCCGGGCGACGCCCTGTACGCCCTCGAACCCCACCTCGCACCCGGCCTGCCGGGCGGCGTCCACTACCCCCAGGACTGCCAGGTCATGCCCGCGCTGGCCGCCGCCCACCTCGTCCGCGGCTCGGGCGCCCGCCTGTTCACCGGCCGGACGGTGACCGACGTCCTGCGCGCCCCGGACGGCGCGGTGCGCGGCGTCCGCACGGACCGGGGCGACATCCACGCCCCGGCGGTCGTCAACGCGGCCGGCACCTGGGGCGGTGAACTCGCCGCACTCGCGGGCGCCCCTCTCCCCGTCCTCCCGCGCCGGGGCTACGTCCTGGTCACCGAACCCCTCCCGCGCATGGTGCGTCACAAGGTCTACGCCGCCGACTATGTGGCCGACGTCGCCAGCGACTCGGCCGCGCTCCAGACCTCCCCGGTCGTCGAGGGCACCGCGGCGGGCCCGATCCTGATCGGCGCGAGCCGGGAACGCGTCGGCTTCGACCGGACCTTCTCGCTGCCCGTAGTCCGGGCGCTGGCGGCGGGCGCGACCCGGCTCTTCCCGTTCCTGGCCGACGTCCACGCGATGCGCGCCTACCTCGGCTTCCGCCCGTACATGCCCGACCACCTGCCCGCGATCGGCCCCGACCCCCGCGTGCCCGGACTGCACCACGCCTGCGGCCACGAGGGCGCCGGCATCGGACTGGCCACCGGCACCGGCCACTTGATCGCGCAGGCACTGACCGCGAAGACGCCCGACCTGGACCTGACGCCGTTCCGCCCCGACCGCTTCGCCCAGGAGGCCGCATGAGAACCCCTCTGGAGCTCGCCGACGCCCACCCGGGCCCGGCCTTCACGGTCACCCTCGACGGCCGTGAGATCCAGGCCCTGCCCGGCCAGACGGTCGCCGCCGCGCTGTGGGCGGCCGGGGTCACCTCCTGGCGGACCACCCGGGGGGAGGGCCGTCGGCGCGGCGTCTTCTGCGGCATCGGCGTCTGCTTCGACTGCCTGATCACCGTCAACGACCGCCCGAACCAACGGGCCTGTCTGGTGCCATTGCACCCCGGCGACGCGATCCGGACGCAGGACGGGACGGGGCACGATGACTGACCGCGACAGCGACCGTGAGCGGGTGGCGGCCCCCCACCTCGCCGTGATCGGCGCGGGGCCCGCCGGGCTCGCCGCGGCCGTCGCCGCCGCTGCCCGAGGGGTCAGGGTCACCCTGCTCGACTCGGCGGCGGAGGCGGGCGGCCAGTTCTACCGGCAGCCGGCCGCCGGGCTTCGGGCGCGCAGCCCGCAGGCCCTGCACCATCAGTGGCGGACGTGGGAGCGACTGCGGGACGGGCTGGCCGCCGACGTGGCGGCAGGCCGCGTACGACATTTGACGGATCATCACGTCTGGTTCGTCGAGCGCCGCCCCGACGGCGGATTCACCGTGCACGCCCTGCTCGGCCCCGAACAGCACGACCCGGCCGAGGTGCGCGCCGATGCCGTGCTGCTCGCCACCGGCGGTTACGAGAAGGTGCTGCCGTTCCCCGGCTGGACCCTTCCCGGCGTCGTCACGGCGGGCGGTGCCCAGGCCATGCTCAAGGGCGCCCTCGCCGTCTCCGGACGCACCGCGGTCGTCGCCGGGACCGGGCCGCTGCTGCTCCCCGTGGCGACCGGGCTCGCCGCCGCCGGGGTCGAGGTGGCGGCGCTCGTGGAGTCCGCCGACCCGAAGGCGTTCGTGCGGCGCACCCGAGCGCTGGCGGCCCAACCCGGCAAGGTCGTCGAAGGCGCGCAGTATGTCTCCCAGTTGCTGCGTCACCGTGTGCGGGTGCTCCCGCGGCACACCGTCGTCGAGGCGCACGGCACCGAGCGGCTGGAGGCGGTGACCGTCGCGGCGCTCGACGCCGACGGGAGGGTCAGGCCCGGCACCGGGCGCCGTATCCCCTGCGACACGCTCGCCGTCGGCCACGGGATGCTTCCGCACACCGATCTCGCCGAGCCCCTCGGCTGCCGCCTCGACGGACTCGCGGTCCATGTCGACGACGAGCAGCGCACCGACGTGCCCGGCGTCTGGGCCGCGGGGGAGACGACCGGCATCGGAGGCGCGGCGCTCTCGCTCGCCGAGGGACACATCGCCGGGCGGTCGGCCGCCGCCCGTTTGCGCGGTGTGCGGCCCGACCCCGGCGAGTGGATGGCGGCCGCGAGGACCCGTACCCGGCTGCGCGCCTTCTTCGCCGCGCTCGACTCCGTGTACGCACCGCCGGCCCACTGGGCCGAGCAGGTCACCGACGACACCGTCGTCTGCCGCTGCGAGGAGGTCACCGGCGGTGCGATCCGTACGGCCGTCTCCGAACTGGGCGCCGGGGACGTGCGGACCGTGAAGCTGCTGACCCGGGCCGGGATGGGGTGGTGTCAGGGGCGGGTGTGCGGGCCGGCGGTCGCGGGGCTCGCCGGGTGTGCGCTCACGCCGTCGCGCAGGCCCTTCGCCCGGCCCGTGCCGCTCGGGGTGCTCGCGCGGGCGGGGGAGAGCGGGGACGACTGAGCGCCGAAGCCGCCGGGCGCATCGCACAGGCACCTACTCAATGCAATGTCACACTCCACTGAGAGGGAACTCCAGATGACCGTCACCGAGAACCGTCCTTGGCGCGGCGTCCTCGTCGCCACCGCCCTCCCGCTCGACGACGACCTCCGCGTCGACCACGACAAGTACGCCGAACACTGCTCCTGGCTCGTCGAGAACGGCTGTGACGGTGTCGTGCCGAACGGCAGCCTCGGGGAGTACCAGGTGCTCACCCCCGAGGAGCGGGCGAAGGTCGTGGAGACCGCCGTCGCCGCGATCGGCGGCTCGCGGGTGATGCCCGGCGTGGCCGCCTACGGTTCGGCCGAGTCCCGGCGCTGGGCGGAGCAGGCCCGTGACGCGGGCTGTACGTCCGTGATGCTGCTGCCGCCCAACGCCTACCGTGCCGATGAGCGGTCGGTGCTGTCGCACTACGCGGAGGTCGCCAAGGCCGGCATCCCGGCGGTGGCGTACAACAACCCCATCGACACCAAGGTCGACCTCGTCCCCGAACTGCTTGCCAAGCTGTACGGCGAGGGCCACATCCACGCGGTCAAGGAGTTCTCCGGCGACGTCCGACGCGCCTACCAGCTCGCCGAACTCGCCCCGGAACTGGACCTGTTGATCGGTGCCGACGACGTCCTGCTGGAGCTCGCGCTCGCCGGCGCCAAGGGCTGGGTGGCCGGCTACCCGAACGCCTTGCCCCGGTCCAGCGTGGAGCTGTACCGCGCGGCGGTCGGCGGCGACCTGGGTACCGCCAAGAAGCTCTACGAGCAGCTGCACCCGCTGCTGCGCTGGGACTCCAAGGTCGAGTTCGTGCAGGCGATCAAGCTCTCCATGGACATCGTGGGCCGACACGGGGGAAGCTGCCGTCCACCGCGGGTGCCCCTGCTGCCGGAGCAGGAGTCCGCGATCCGCGCGGCCACCGAGAAGGCCGTCGCAGCCGGACTGGCGTGAAGGAGGCTGGACCCATGCGCAGCAAACTCGTCCTGCACGCCGTCGACTCGCACACTGAGGGCATGCCCACCCGGGTGATCACCGGCGGCATCGGGACCGTCCCCGGCGCGACCATGAACGAGCGGCGCCTGTACTTCCGTGAGCACCGCGACGACATCAAGCAGCTCCTGATGAACGAGCCGCGCGGCCACTCGGCGATGAGCGGCGCCATCCTCCAGCCGCCCACCCGCCCCGACTGCGACTGGGGCGTGCTCTACATCGAGGTCTCGGGCTATCTGCCGATGTGCGGACACGGCACGATCGGGGTCGCGACCGTGCTCGTCGAGACCGGCATGGTCGAGGTGGTCGAACCGGTCACGACCATCCGCCTCGACACCCCGGCGGGCCTGGTCGTCGCCGAGGTCGCGGTGGAGGACGGCGCCGCGAAGGCGGTCACCCTCCAGAACGTGCCGTCCTTCTCCGTCGCCCTCGACCGCAAGATCACCCTGGCCGACGGACGCACGGTGACCTACGACATGGCGTACGGCGGCAACTTCTACGCCATCCTGCCGCTGGAGCAGTTCGGGCTGCCCTTCGACCGCTCCCGCAAGGACGACATCCTCCAGGGCGGCCTCTCCCTCATGGCGGCAATCAACGCCGAGGAAGAGCCCGTCCACCCGGAGGACCCGTCCATCCGCGGCTGCCACCACGTCCACCTGATCGCTCCCGGCGCCACCGCCCGTCACTCCCGGCACGCGATGGCCATCCACCCCGGGTGGTTCGACCGCTCGCCCTGCGGTACGGGCACGAGCGCCCGCATGGCGCAACTGCACGCGCGAGGCGAACTGCCGCTGCACACCGAGTTCGTGAACGAGTCCTTCATCGGCACCCGCTTCACCGGCCGGCTCCTCGGCACCACCGAGGTCGCCGGCCGCCCCGCCGTCCTGCCCAGCTTCACCGGCCGCGCCTGGATCACCGGAACCGCGCAGTACCTGCTCGATCCGTCGGACCCGTTCCCTTCAGGGTTCGTGCTCTAGAGGGCGGGCCGCGGGGCGACGAAGCCGGGGATAATGACGCGTACCGCGTGACATTGCACTGCAACTAGGAGACACCGCATGGCCGCCCAGCGCACCGGCGCCCCGTCCACCGCAGCCGCCCCGGCGCTGCCCAGCCTGGGCGGCCAGAAGAGCAGCTACCGGGAGCGGGTCGCCGACGCCCTGCGGGCCGCGCTGATCGCCGGGGAACTGCGCCCCGGCGAGGTGTACTCGGCTCCCACGCTTGCCGCCCGCTTCGGCGTCTCGGCGACCCCGGTGCGCGAGGCCATGCTCGACCTGGTCAAGGAGGGCCTGGTCGACACGGTCCCCAACAAGGGTTTCCGGGTCACCGCCGTCTCCGAGAAGCAGCTCGACGAGTACACCCACGTCCGGGCGCTCATCGAGATCCCCACGGTGGTCGAGCTGGCCCGCACCGCCGACAAGGTCTCCCTGGAGGCGCTGCGCCCCGCCGCCCGGGAGATCGTCCAGGCCGCCGTCTCCGGTGACCTCATCGCGTACGTCGAGGCCGACACCCGCTTCCACCTCGGCCTGCTCGCCCTCGCCGGCAACGCCCACCTCGTCGAGGTCGTCGGCGACCTCCGCAAGCGCTCCCGCCTCTACGGCCTCACCGCACTCGTCGAGGCCGGCCGCCTCCTGGCTTCGGCCGAGGAGCACCTGGAACTCCTCGACGCGCTGATCGCCCGCGACGAGAAGGCCGTACGCGAGGTCATGACCCGCCACCTCGGACACGTCCGGGGGCTGTGGGCAGCGAAGTAGGCGGTCGCAGACCTGAGTTCACGCGCTCGAGCTTGGTCCAGCCCCGCCAGCCTCGCTCCTTCAAGAGCTCGATCAGTCGACGGGCAGGGGGCACGGTGTGGAAGGCCAAGTCGTCCATCAGGGGGATGAGCGGTGGCTCGAGGTCGGTGTCGTCGACGTATTCCTCGCCCTGTTCGTCGGCCAGCCGCGTGAGCCAGGCGGCGAGTTCGTCGGCCAGCTCGACGAGCCGCGCGTCGTCGTCGGCACCGTCCAGTGCCCGGCTCAGGGCGACGTAGAAGCCGGTGAGCCGGGGGTCGGCGAGCTGCTTCCGCTTGCGTGCCATCCACTCAGGGACACGCTCGGGCGAGTGCGCGGCCAGCGGGATCCAACCGTCGTGCTCGGCTTGGACGATCCGATCATCGACGCCGAGGGCCCGCAGCCGGTCGAGATACTCGGCCACCTCCGACGGCAGCGCCAGGTTGTCCCCGGAAGCGAGGCGGGCGATGCGCTCACGGTGGCGCTGCCGCTCCCGGATCTCCGCCCGCAGCCGTTCGTCGATGTCCGCGATCCGCGGCGAATTCTTCCTCGTCGGCCCTCAACAGCTCGTGTACGTGCGCCAACGGGACTCCGGCCTCGGCGAGGGTGCGGATCCTGATCAGCTCGACCACTGCCCTGGCGTCGTACCTCCGATAGCCGGAGTGATCCCGCTCCGGTTCCGGGAGCAGCCCCTTGGCGTGGTAGTGCCGCACCGCGCGCACTGTCACCCCGGCGGACGACGCCAGCTCGCCGATGGTCAGCATGGGACCAGTCTCCTGCAGGTGCTCAGGAGGTGGGCCCGGCGACCGGGCGGTGTCCGCCGCGGATGATGTCGGCGATCTCCCGGGCGTGGGTGAAGACCAGCCGGTGATCGGCGCCGAGCCAGGACGTGGAGATGTGCGGCCGTTCGCGGACGAGTCGCTCGACGCCGGCGCGCCAGAGCCGGTTGTGCCGGGGCGCGCGCCCTTCGGTGCTGCCGCCGGCCATGGACGTCGACATGATCATGTGGATGGGGTGGTCGATCCTTCGGTACCGGTCGAGGATCGCGGAACGGATCACATCGATCTCGACGTTCAGGTCATGGATGTGCTGTGCGGTGAGCAGCACCCGATGCGCGGTGCCCTCGGCTCGCGCGGCTTCGTGTCGTTGCGCCAGCTCGTCCGCCATCGAGCGGAACTCCGCCAGGTCGGCCTCGGTGATGAACGGCTCGGGCAGCGGATTCGCCCTGTCGATGAGCACGAGCCCGCTGACGGCGTCAGGCCGCTCGGCGGCGAAATGGACGGCCAGGTCCGCGCCGAGTGAGTAGCCCACGAGCACGGGTGCCGAAGGCAGGTCGAGCTCCGCGAACACGACGGCGAGGTCGCATCGAAACGCGTCGAAGGAGTACCGGTCGGCGGCCGGGGCGAGGCCGTGTCCCCTGAGATCGAAGGTCACCACGTCGTGGTCGAGCCTGAGGAGTTCGGCCAGCTCGTGCAGGTCGGCCTGCGTCGAGTTCAGCCCGGGGCAAAGGACCAGCGGATGTCCCCGGCCGCCACGGGACACGGGGATCGTGACGCCGTCGTGGTGGACCGTGAAGTGCTGCGTCGTCTCGGGGGCGAGATGCGTCCTGCGCGGTCCAGCGGCCCCGGGCGCGTGGGATTTCGTCGTCATGCCCACCAGGCTGGAGGGTTGCCCCTGCGTCAGGGTCAAACAGCGGATCCCACGCAAGCCGCTTGCATTTCTTGCGCTACTCTTGCGCGCATGACGCGACGACTTGCTGAAGTGGCGAAGAAGGTCGGGGTCAGCGAGGCCACGGTCAGCCGGGTGCTCAACGACAAGCCCGGTGTCTCCGAGGCCACCCGGCAGGCGGTGCTGTCCGCGCTGGACGTCCTCGGCTACGAGCGGCCCACGCAGCTGCGCGGCGAACGCGCCCGGCTCGTCGGCCTCGTGCTGCCCGAGCTGCAGAACCCGATCTTCCCGGCGTTCGCCGAGGTGATCGGTGGCGCGCTCGCCCAGCTCGGACTGACGCCGGTGCTGTGCACGCAGACCAAGGGCGGGGTGTCCGAGGCCGACTACGTCGCGCTGCTGCTGCAACAGCAGGTGTCCGGGGTCGTGTTCGCCGGCGGTCTGTACGCCCAGGCCGACGCACCGCACGACCACTACAAGGAGCTCGCCGACCGCAACATCCCGGTGGTGCTGGTCAACGCGGCCATCGAGCACCTCGGCTTCCCGGGTGTGTCCTGCGACGACGCCGTGGCCGTCGAACAGGCCTGGCGGCACCTGGCCTCGCTGGGGCACGAGCGCATCGGCCTTGTGCTCGGGCCGGGCGACCACGTGCCGTCGGCGCGCAAGCTGGCCGCCGCGCGAAGCGTCGCCGGGGAGTTGCCCGAGGAGCGCGTGGCGCGGGCCATCTTCTCGATCGAGGGCGGTCACGCCGCCGCCTCCCGGCTGATCGACCGTGGCGTCACCGGCATCATCTGCGCGAGCGACCCGCTGGCGCTCGGGGCGATCAGAGCCGCCCGCCGCAAGGGGCTGCGCGTTCCGTCGGAGATCTCCGTGGTCGGCTACGACGACTCGGCGTTCATGAACTGCACCGAGCCCCCGCTGACCACCGTCCGCCAGCCCATCGAGGCCATGGGGAGGGCGGCCGTGGAGCTGCTGAACGCGCAGATCGGCGGCACCGCCGTACCGGCGGAGGAGCTGCTCTTCGAGCCGGAGCTGGTGGTGCGGGGGTCCACCGCCCAGGCGCCCCGCCCCTGAGATCCATCGGCTCACCCCCTCGATCCACCTAGCTGTTCAAAAATTTCAAATTTCGCGCGACATCTTGCGGACCGATGTCGCCGGTGCTTGAGTGTGCGGCGCCCACCGCTCCTGCCCAGAGGGGTCCACCGATGAGAAGCACCGGGTTCCGCCGTAGCCTTGCCGCGCTGAGCGTCTGCTCCCTCGCCCTGGCCGTCTCCGCCTGCGGGTCGGGCGGTGACGACTCGGCGAGCGGAAAGACCCGTATCACGGTCAACTGCATGCCGCCCAAGAGCGCCAAGGTCGACCGCCAGTTCTTCGAGCAGGACATCGCGTCCTTCGAGAAGGCCAACCCGGACATCGACGTCGTCGCGCACGACGCGTTCCCCTGCCAGGACCCGAAGACCTTCGACGCCAAACTCGCCGGCGGGCAGATGGAGGACGTCTTCTACACGTACTTCACCGACGCGGGGCACGTCGTCGACATCAACCAGGCGGCCGATCTCACCCCGTACGTCAAGGAGTTGAAGAGCTACGGGACCATCCAGCAGCAGTTGCGCGACATCTACACCGTCGACGGCAAGATCTACGGCATCCCGCGCACCGGCTACTCGATGGGCCTGATCTACAACAAGGCGCTGTTCGAGAAGGCCGGCCTCGACCCCGAACAGCCCCCGGCCACCTGGGACGAGGTGCGCGCCGCCGCCAAGAAGATCGCCGGTCTCGGCAACGGCACCGTCGGCTACGCCGACTACAGCGCCCAGAACCAGGGCGGTTGGCACTTCACCGCCGAGCTCTACTCGCAGGGCGGCGACGTCGTGAGCGCCGACGGCAAGAAGGCCACCGTCGACACCCCCGAGGGCCGCGCCGTGCTCCAGACCCTGCACGACATGCGCTGGACCGACAACTCGATGGGCAGCAAGCAACTCCTCGTCATCAACGACGTCCAGCAGATGATGGGCTCCGGCAAGCTCGGCATGTACCTCTCCGCCCCCGACAACATCCCGATCCTGGTCAAGGAGAAGGGCGGCGACTACAAGGACCTCGCGCTCGCCCCCATGCCCGGCGGCCAGGGCACGCTCATCGGCGGCGACGGCTACATGTTCAACAAGAAGGCGAGCCCCGAGCAGATCCGCGCCGGCCTGAAGTGGCTGGACCACATGTTCCTCACGCCCGGCGACGGCTTCCTCGGCGACTACGCCCGCGCCAAGAAGAACGACGCCCCCGTCGGACTGCCCGAACCCCGCCTGTTCACCGGCGCCGCCGACGCCAAGGATCAGCAGGTCAAGGAGGCCAACGCCAACGTCCCGGTGGAGAACTACCAGGCCTTCCTCGACGGCAACCAGAGCCTCGACATGAAGATCGAGCCGCCCAGCGCCCAGCAGATCTACTCCGTCCTGGACGGCGTCGTCTCCTCCGTCCTCACCAAGAAGGACGCCGACATCGACCAGCTCCTGAAGGACGCCTCGGGGAAGATCGACGGCATCCTGGCCCGAGGCTGACGGGCCATGACCAGGACGGCTCAGCGACGGACCGTCGCGAAGGTCGCGGTCCGCCCGATGCAGGCGCCGCCCCCGGCAGGGGACCGGAGGCGGCGCCGCCTCGCCGACCAGGCCCGCGCGTACGGCTTCCTCGTGGGCGGCCTCGTCTGCTTCGCCCTGTTCTCCTGGTACCCGGCGATCCGCGCGGTCGTGATCGCCTTCCAGAAGTACACGCCCGGCAGCGACCCCGAGTGGGTCGGCACCGCCAACTTCACCCGCGTTTTCGCCGACCCGGAGTTCGCCGCCGCCTGGCGCAACACCCTCACCTTCACGCTGCTCGCGCTCCTGATCGGCTTCGCGATCCCCTTCGTACTCGCTCTGGTCCTCAACGAGTTGCGGCACGCCAAGGCGTTCTTCCGGGTCGTGGTGTATCTGCCGGTGATGATCCCGCCGGTGGTCAGCGCCCTGCTGTGGAAGTGGTTCTACGACCCAGGGACCGGCCTCGCCAACGAGGCGCTGCGCTTCCTGCACCTGCCCACCTCGAACTGGTCCAACGGCGCCGACACCGCACTCCTCTCCCTGGTCATCGTCGCCACCTGGGCCAACATGGGCGGCACCGTCCTCATCTACCTCGCGGCCCTCCAGTCCATCCCCGGCGAGCTGTACGAGGCGGCCGAACTCGACGGTGCCAACCTCCTCCAGCGCATCCGCCACGTCACGATCCCGCAGACCCGCTTCGTGATCCTGATGCTGATGCTCCTTCAGATCATCGCCACGATGCAGGTCTTCACCGAGCCGTTCGTCATCACGGGCGGCGGCCCGGAGAACGCCACGGTGACCGTCCTGTACCTGATCTACAAGTACGCCTTCCTCTACAACGACTTCGGCGGGGCCTGCGCCCTCAGCGTCATGCTCCTCGTGCTCCTCGGCGCCTTCTCCGCCGTATATCTGCGACTGACCCGAACCGAAGGGGAGGACGCATGACCACCCGGACCCTTCTCTCCCCGGCGACCCTGGCCCGCCCGCGCGGCAAGGCCGCCTACTGGTCCGTCTTCACCGGCACCGTCCTGCTGTTCACGATCGCCTTCCTCTTCCCCGTGTACTGGATGGTGACGGGCGCGGTGAAGTCACCGGACGAGGTGGCGCGGACCCCGCCCACGGTCGTACCCGAGCAGTGGCATCTCAGCGGCTACACCGACGCCTGGGACCTGATGCAGTTGCCGACGCACCTGTGGAACACGGTCGTCCAGGCCACCGGCGCCTGGCTGTTCCAGATCGTGTTCTGCACGGCCGCCGCCTACGCGCTGTCCAGGCTGCGGCCCGTCTTCGGCAAGGTGCTCCTCGGCGGCATCCTCGCCACCCTGATGGTCCCGGCCCAGGCGCTGGTCGTGCCGAAGTACCTGACCGTGGCCGACCTGGGGCTGCTCAACGACCCGCTCGCCATCTGGCTGCCGGCCGTCGCCAACGCCTTCAACCTCTATCTGCTGAAGCGGTTCTTCGACCAGCTCCCGGGCGATGTCCTGGAGGCCGCCGAGATCGACGGCGCCGGAAGGCTGCGCACCCTGTGGTCGATCGTGCTGCCGATGTCCCGGCCGGTCCTCGGCGTGGTCTCGATCTTCGCGCTGGTGGCCGTGTGGCAGGACTTCCTGTGGCCGCTGATGGTCTTCTCCGACACCGACAAACAGCCGATCAGTGTGGCACTCGTCCAGCTGTCGCAGAACATTCAGCTCACCGTGCTCATCGCCGCGATGGTGATCGCCAGCATCCCCATGGTCGCGATGTTCCTGGTCTTCCAGCGGCACATCATCGCCGGGATCGGCGCGGGCAGCACCAAGGGCTGACGCCCCCGCCTTCCGGACGGCCGCCCTCCTCCTTCCGACAGAAAGGGCCGCACCGTGGCACAGTCCCGTCCTGCCGCCGCACAGTGGTGGCGCTCCGCCGTCATCTACCAGGTCTACGTCCGCAGCTTCGCGGACGGCGACGGCGACGGCACCGGCGACCTCGCGGGCGTCCGCGCCCGGCTGCCGTATCTCGCCGAACTCGGCGTGGACGCCCTGTGGTTCACGCCCTGGTACGTCTCACCGCTGAAGGACGGCGGATACGACGTCGCCGACTACCGCGCGATCGACCCGGCCTTCGGCACCCTGGCCGAGGCGGAGAAACTCATCGCCGAGGCACGTGAGCTGGGCATCCGCACCATCGTCGACATCGTGCCCAACCACGTGTCCGACCAGCACCCGTGGTTCCGCGCCGCGCTCGCCGCCGGCCCCGGCAGTCCCGAGCGCGAGCTGTTCCACTTCCGGCCCGGACACGGCCCGGACGGCGACCTTCCGCCCAACGACTGGCCTTCGCAGTTCGTCGGCTCCACCGAGCCGGTGTGGACCCGGCTGCCGGACGGGGAGTGGTATCTCCACCTGTTCACGCCCGAGCAGCCCGACCTCAACTGGGCCCACCCCGCCGTCCGCCAGGAACACGAGGACATCCTGCGCTTCTGGTTCGATCGGGGCGTGGCCGGCGTACGCATCGACTCGGCCGCGCTGCTCGCCAAGGACCCCGCGCTGACCGACCTCGCCGACGCGCCCCACCCGCACCCCTTCGTCGACCGCGACGAACTCCACGACATCTACCGCTCCTGGCGGACCGTCGCCGACGACTACGACGGCGTCTTCGTCGGCGAGGTCTGGCTCCCCGACCCCGAGCGCTTCGCCCGCTATCTGCGCCCGGACGAGCTGCACACCGCCTTCAACTTCGCGTTCCTGTCGTGCCCCTGGGACGCCGGGCGGCTGCGGGCGTCGATCGACACGACCCTCGCCGAGCACGCTCCCGTCGGCGCCCCCGCCACCTGGGTCCTGTGCAACCACGACGTGACGCGCACGGTGACCCGCTACGGCCGTGCGGACACCGGCTTCGACTTCGCGGCCAAGGCCTTCGGCACCCCGACCGACCTCGCGCTCGGCACCCGACGCGCGCGGGCGGCCGCCCTGCTCTCGCTCGCCCTGCCCGGCGCCGTCTACGTCTACCAGGGCGAGGAACTCGGCCTGCCCGAGGCCGACCTCCCCCTCGACCGCATCCAGGATCCGATGCACGCCCGCTCCGGCGGCACCGACCCGGGCCGGGACGGCTGCCGGGTGCCCTTGCCCTGGGTGGCCGAGTCGCCGTATGCGGGCTTCGGCTCGCGCGAGGAGCCGTGGCTTCCGCTGCCCGCCGACTGGGCCGCGTACGCCGCCGACCGGCAGGCAGCCGACCCCGGCTCGATGCTCGCCCTCTACCGCCGGGCGATCGAACTCCGCACGGAGTTCGGCGACGGCGCCCTCACCTGGCTGCCCGCGCCCGAGGGCGTGCTCTCCTTCACCCGCGCGCCGGGCGTGACCTGCCTGGTCAATCTGGCGGACACGCCCGCCGACCTGCCCGACCACACCGAACTCCTCCTCGCCAGCGGCCCGTTGGACACGGGCGGGCGGCTACCGAAGGACACCGCGGCCTGGCTGCGCGCCTGACCGCGGACCGCTATCCCCGCACCCCCACCACGAAGGGATCAGCACATGCAGTACACGCGCAGATATGTCAGGATCATGCCAACCGCGGTGACGGTCGCCCTCGCCGCCGGCCTGCTCACCACGACGGCCCCCACCGCGCACGCGGCCGCCGGCGCCACCCTCCCGTTCACCTCGGTCGAGGCCGAGTCCGCCACCACGACCGGCACGAAGATCGGCCCCGACTACACGCAGGGCACCCTCGCGTCGGAGGCCTCCGGGCGTCAGGCCGTACGCCTCGCCTCCGGCCAGCGCGTCGAGTTCACCGCACCGAGTGCGGCCAACGCCCTCAACGTCGCCTACAGCGTCCCCGACGGTCAGACCGGCTCGCTGAACGTGTACGTCAACGGCACCAAGCTCGCCAAGACCATCGCCGTCACGTCCAAGTACTCGTACGTCGACACCAGCTGGATCCCGGGCGCCAAGACCCACCACTTCTACGACAACGCCCGGCTGTTGCTCGGGCAGAACGTGCAGGCCGGCGACAAGGTGGCCCTGGAGGCCACGAACGCCCAAGTCACCGTCGACGTCGCCGACTTCGAGCAGGTCGCGGGGGCGGCGAGCCAGCCCGCCGGGTCGGTGTCGGTGACGTCCAAGGGGGCCGACCCCACCGGCCAGGGCGACTCCACGCAGGCCTTCCGGGACGCCATCGCCTCGGCGCAGGGCGGCGTCGTGTGGATCCCGCCGGGTGAGTACCGGCTCACGTCCTCCCTCAGCGGGGTACAGAACGTCACCCTCCAGGGCGCGGGCAGCTGGCACTCGATCGTGCGCACCTCGCGCTTCATCGACCAGTCGAGCTCTTCCGGAGGCGTCCACATCAAGGACTTCGCGGTCATCGGCGAGGTCACCGAGCGCGTCGACTCCAACCCCGACAACTTCGTCAACGGCTCGCTGGGGCCGAACAGTTCCGTCTCCGGCATGTGGCTCCAGCACCTCAAGGTCGGCCTCTGGCTGATGGGCAACAACGACAACCTGGTCGTCGAGAACAGCCGCTTCCTCGACATGACCGCCGACGGGCTCAACCTCAACGGCAACGCGCGCGGGGTGAAGGTCCGGGGCAACTTCCTGCGCAACCAGGGCGACGACGCGCTCGCCATGTGGTCGCTGTACGCGCCGGACACCAACAGCAGCTTCGAGAACAACACGATCACGCAGCCGAACCTGGCCAACGGCATCGCGATCTACGGCGGCACCGACATCACCGTCAGGAACAACCTGGTCTCCGACACCAACGCCCTCGGCAGTGGCATCGCGATCTCCAACCAGAAGTTCCTGGACCCCTTCCACCCGTTGTCCGGCACCATCACGGTCGACGGCAACACACTGGTGCGCACGGGTGCGATGAACCCCAACTGGAGCCACCCGATGGGCGCGCTGCGGGTCGACTCCTACGACAGCGCCATCGAGGCACAGGTGAAGATCACCAACACGACCGTCACCGACAGCCCGTACAGCGCCTTCGAGTTCGTCTCGGGCAGCGGGCGCGGCTTCGCGGCGAAGAACATCACCGTCGACGGCGCCACCGTCCGCAACACCGGCACGGTCGTCGTCCAGGCCGAGGCCCAGGGCGCCGCCACCTTCCGCAACGTCACCGCCACCGGCGTCGGCGCCGCCGGCATCTACAACTGCCCCTACCCGGCCAACTCCGGCACCTTCGCCCTCACCGACGGCGGCGGCAACTCCGGCTGGAGCAGCACCTGGTCCGACTGCTCGACCTGGCCGCAGCCCGGCCAGGGCAACCCCGACCCCGACCCGGTCCGCAACCTCGCCAAGGGCCGCCCGGCCACCGCCACCGGCTCGCAGGACGTCTACACGCCCGGCAAGGCGGTCGACGGTGACGCGAACAGCTACTGGGAGTCCGCCAACAACGCCTTCCCGCAGTCCCTCACGGTCGACCTCGGCTCGTCCGAGGCGGTGCGCCGACTGGTGCTGAAGCTGCCGCCGTCCGCGGCCTGGGGCGCGCGCACCCAGACCGTCACGGTTCTCGGCAGCACGGACGGCTCGAACTTCTCGACGGTCGTCGGCGCCACCGGCTACCGCTTCGACCCGGCCACCGGCAACACGGTCACCGTCGCCCTGCCCGGCAGCACCAACCTGCGCTACGTGCGGCTGTCGGTCAGCGCCAACACCGGCTGGCCGGCGGGTCAGTTCAGTGAGGTGGAGGCGTATCTGACTTCGTGACCTCGTCCTGAGTGACGGCGTCCTGAGGAACCCCGCGCTTCGCCGCCTGGATCTGCTCGTACACACGGGTGCGCAGTTCGGCGAAGCGCGGGTCCACGCGGGTGTGCAACTGGTCGCGCTCGGCGGGCAGATCGACCTTGAGCTGCTCCCGTACGACGGTGGGGGACGCGGACAGCACGATCACCCGCTCGCCCAGGTACACGGCCTCGTCGATGTCATGGGTGACGAACAGGATGGTGATGCCGCGCTCCCGCCACAGCCCCCGGACCAGGTCCTCCAGATCGGCCCGCGTCTGCGCGTCCACCGCCGCGAACGGCTCGTCCATCAGCAGCACCCGGGGCTCGTAGGCCAGCGCCCGGGCGATGGCGACCCGCTGCTGCATACCGCCGGACAGCTGCCACGGATACGCCCCCACGGCGTCCGCAAGACCCACCGACTCCAGCGCGTCCCGCACCAGCTCCCGACGCCGGGCCCTGCCCAAGTCCTTCTGCTTCAGCGGCAGTTCGACGTTCTCGCCGACCCTCATCCAGGGGAAGAGGCTGCGCCCGTACTCCTGGAACACGAACGCCATCCCGGGCGGCGGCCCGCTCACCCTCCGCCCCTCCAGGAGCACCTCACCGCTGGTCGGCGTGAGCAGCCCGCCCATGCACTTCAGCAGGGTCGTCTTGCCGCAGCCCGACGGCCCGACGAGACAGACGAGTTCCCCGGCGTCGACGGTGAGGGTGAGGTCGCGGACCGCCTCCACACGCCGCCCGGAACCCTCGTAGACCTTCTTCAGGCCGCGTACGTCGAGCATGACCCGCCCCTTCACGGTGTTCACTCAGGACCGCCGGGTGGTCGCGCGCAGACCGTGGTACCAGCCGAGCACCCGGCGCTCGACCAGCTGGAACACGACGGAGAGCAGGAAACCGAGCAGACCGAGGACGAGGATCCCGGTCCACATGTCGGGAATCGCGAAGCTGCGCTGGAACTGGACGACGGTGAAGCCGATGCCGTTGTTGGCGGCGAACATCTCGCTGATGACCATCAGGATGATGCCGATCGAGAGCGCCTGACGCAGCCCGGCGAAGATCTGCGGGCTCGCGGACGGCAGCACCAGATGACGCAGCCGGGCGATGCCCGTGACGCCGTACGAGCGGGCCGTCTCCAGCATCACCGAGTCGACCGCGCGCACACCCTCCACGGTGTTGAGCAGGATGGGCCAGACGCAGCCGCTCGCGATCACGACGATCTTCATCGTGTCGCCGATGCCCGCGAACAGCATGATGACCGGGACCAGCACGGGCGGCGGCACCGCCCGCAGGAACTCCAGGACGGGTTCGCACACCGCGCGCACCGCGCGGTAGGAGCCGATGACCGTGCCCAGCGCGACGCCGACCACGGCCGCCGTCGCAAAGCCCGCGAGCAGCCGCAGGAGGCTCGGCACGACGTCCGTCCGCAGCCGCTCAGCCGTCCAGACGTCCGGGAACGTGTTGAGGATCGTGCGCAGCGGCGGCCAGAAGGGATCCGTGCTGCCTGCCGACGCCGCCCACCACACGGCGACCAGCACCACGGGCAGCGCGACGACGAAGAGCAGCCGCAGCAGCAGGCGCCCGATCACACCGCCACCTCCCCGCGCACCGACTGGTGCCAGGCCAGCGCCCACCGCTCCACCGTGCGCGCGCCGACGTTGATGAGCAGCCCGAGCACCCCCGCGACGACGATGAGCGCGTACATCTCCGGCACCGCCTGTGAGGTCTGCGCCACCGCGATCTGCTGCCCCAACCCCGGTGCTCCGATGACGAGTTCGGCGGTGATCGCGAGGATCAGCGCCACCGCGGCGGCCAGCCGCACACCGGTCATGACGTACGGCAGGGCCGTCGGCCACAGCACATGGCGGATCCGCGCCCAGGTGCCGAGACCGTACGAACGCGCCGTCTCCTCGGCGACCGGGTCGACGTCCTGGACGCCGTACAGGGTCTGGATGAGCACCTGCCAGAAGGACGCGTACACCACCAGCAGGAGCACCGACCGCAGTTCGGTGCCGTAGAGCAGCACCGCCAGCGGGATCAGCGCCACCGACGGGATCGGGCGCAGGAACTCGATCGTCGAGGCCGTCGCCGCGCGCAGATACGGCACGACGGAGACGACCACGCCCGCGACGACGCCGGCGCAGACCGCGATCGCGAGGCCCAGCGCCCAGCCGGTGAGGGTGTCGCCGAGCGCCTGCCAGAAGGCGTCGTCGGAGAGTTCGTCCCCCAGGGCCGCGGCGATCCGGCTGGTCGGCGGGAAGTACGCCTCCTTGACCAGACCGAGCCGCGGCACCGCCTCGCCCAGGGCGAGGAAGGCCGCGAGCCCGGCCGCACCCAGCGCGACGTTCCTCACGGGAGGAGCGCGTCCAGGTCGGGCGTCTTCTTGAACAGGCCGTCCTCCTCGCCGAGCTTCATGAGGGCCTCGATGGAGGCGCGGTTCGGCTCGGCCGGCCACTTCGGCAGGATCACCTGGTCCAGCACCGCCTGCGGGATCTTGGTGTACGTGGTGACGATCTGCCGGGCCTCGTCCGGGTGGGCCTCGGCGTAGGCGAGGGACTCGGCGGTGGCGGCCTGGAACTTCTCGACCAGGTCCGGGTGTTGCTGCGCGTACTGCGCCGACGTGAAGTACATCGCGACGGTGAGCTCGGGGGCGATGTCGATCAACGGCGAGGCGATCTCCCGGCCGCCCTGGCTGCGGATGGTGGCGGTCGCCGGTTCGACCACGCACGCGGCGTCGATCTGGCCCTGGTCGAGAGCGGCGGGCATCTGGTCGAAGGCCATCTCGACGAGCTGCACCTTGTCCGGGTCACCGCCCGCTTCGCGCACCGCCTGCCGGACGGCGGTCTCGTTGATGTTCTTCAGCGTGTTGATGGCGACCTTCTTGCCCTCCAGGTCCTTCGCCGACTTGACGGGGCTGTTCTTCTTGACCATGAGGCCGTTGAAGTCCTTGCCCCGCACGCCGGTCGACGCGATGCCGTTGGCGACGGCCTTCACGGGCACACCGTTGGACTGGGCCACCATCAGGGACGTCACATTGCTGAAGCCGAACTGGAACTGACCGCTCGTCACACCCGGCACGATCGCGGCACCGCCCTGAGCGGTGGTGAACTCCAGCTTCAGGCCCTGCTTTTCGAACAAGCCCTTCTTCTGGCCGAGATACAGCGGCGCGACATCGACGATCGGAATCAGCCCGAGCTTGACGGTGGTGACCCCGCCGGACGACGCTCCCGCGTCCGGCGAGTCGCCGTCGGACGAGCCACAGGCCGTCCCGACGAGCAGCAGGGCGCCGGCGGCGAGACCGGCGGACAGACGACGCATGGCTCCTCCTGTACAGACAACGTGCAACGGTGTTCCGACAGGTTGTGCGCAACGCGCACAGTAGTGCGCGGGGTTGCTCAGCGGGAAGGTAGAAGCCTCAATCGCATCCGGTCAATGGGTTCACCAAGGTTCGCCGACAACATTGTTGACACTTCTGGAGGTGGCGATGTCCGCCGAAGCCCGCGCACCGCACTTCGTGAGGTCCTTCGAGCGCGGCCTGGCCGTCATCCGCTGCTTCGACGCCGACCATCCCGCCCGCACGCTCAGCGACGTCGCCCACACCTGCGACCTGACCCGCGCCGCCGCGCGCCGCCTGCTGCTGACCCTCGCCGACCTCGGCTACGTCCACCAGGACGGCCGCCTCTTCCGGCTCACCCCGCGCGTACTGGAACTCGGCTACTCCTACCTCGCCGGTTACACGCTGCCGCAGATCGTCGAGCCGCATCTGGAGCAACTCGTCGCGCAGGTAAGGGAGTCGTCGTCGCTGTGCGTCCTCGACGGCGACGACATCGTGTACGTCGCCCGGGTCGCCACGCGCCGCATCATGACGGCGTCCATCACCGTGGGCACCCGTTTCCCGGCGTATGTGACCTCGGTGGGCCGGGTGATCCTGGCCCACCTACCGGAGGCGGAAGCCGAAGTCCATCTGGAGCGCGCCGAGTTGAAGCCCTTGACCGCCCGCACCCTCACCACTGCGGACGCCCTGCGGGCGGAACTGCGCCGCGTCCGACGGCAGGGTTACGCCGTCGTCGACCAGGAGTTGGAGGAGGGGCTGCGGTCGGTCGCCGCCCCGGTGCGGGATCGCGGCGGCGACGTGGTGGCGGCCGTCAACATCGCCGTGCACGCCGGCCGCAACTCGATGGACTCCGTACGCCGCGACCTGCTGCCGCACCTGCTGGCGACGGTCGGCGGCATCGAGGCCGACCTGCGGATCACAGATCCAGGACCAGCCGCTGCCCCCGGCACCGGGACACACAGATCATCATCGTCTCGCCGCACTCCTGCTCCTCCCGAGTGAGCACGGAGTCCCGGTGGTCCGGGGCGCCGTCGAGGACGTCGGTCTCGCAGGTCCCACAGGTGCCCTCGGTGCAGGAGTAGAGCACCTCGATGCCGGCGGCCCGGACGGTGTCCAGTACGGAGACACTTGGGGTGACGGTCAGGGTCAGCCCGCTCCGCGCCAGCTCGACCTCGAACTCCGTGTTCTCGTCGCCTTCCTGCTCCTTCGGTGCGAACCGCTCCACGTGCAGCAGCCCGGCCGGGCACCGTTCCTCGACCGCGTCCAGCAAGGGACCGGGCCCGCAGCAGTAGACGAGCGTGCCGTCGGGCACCTCGTCCAGCACCGAGGCGAGGTCCAGCAGTCCCGACTCGTCCTGCGGAGCGATCGCGACCCGATCGCCGTACTGCCCCAACTCCCCGGTGAACGCCATCGATTGACGGTTGCGACCGCCGTACAGCAGCGTCCACTCGGCGCCCGCCGCCTCGGCCGCGGCGAGCATCGGCAGGATCGGGGTGATGCCGATGCCACCGGCGATGAAGCGGTAGCGGGGAGCGGGCTCCAGCCGGAAGTGATTGCGCGGGCCGCGCACCCGGACCTTGTCGCCCTGCCCCAACCGCTCGTGCACATGGGCGGATCCGCCGCGCCCGTCCGGCTCCCGCAGCACGGCGATCCGCCAGGCGTCACGGTCCGCCGGATCACCGCACAGCGAGTACTGGCGCTCCAGCACCGGCCCGAGCAGGACGTCGATGTGAGCGCCGGGTTCCCAGGCGGGAAGCTGCTCGCCCAGCGGGTGGCGCAGGGTGAGGGCGAGGACGCCGTCGGCCGCGAACTCCCGGCGGTGGACGACGAGTTCGGCTTCGTACACGTCGCTCATGAACTGTTCCCTTGTGGCTCGCGTCCTTGCGGCTGCTGTCCCTGGGGCTGGTGCCCCTGGGGGTGGGCGAGCATCCACTCCCACATCTCCACCGGGTCCTGCGCGGTGTGCTCGCGGCCGCAGTGGCAGGTGCCGTGCAGGACGTCGGTGCCCGGCAGCCAGTCGATGCGGTAGATCTCGCCGGTGGGACCGGCGCTCACAGGACCTTCTCCACGGGCTTGTCGCCCTCCTCGACCAGGCGGGCGAGGATACGGCGGGCGGCCAGGCCGCCGGTGTCGATGTTGATGCTCAGCTCCTGGTAGCCGTGGCGCTCGGTGCCGAGGGTCTTCTGGAGCAGGTTGAGGGCGGTGACGTCCTGCATGACGACCGTGTGGTTGTTGCCGCGCAGGAACTCGGTGACCTCGTCGTCGTCCGTCGCCCAGTCCCGCGAGACCGCCCAGAAGTCGTACACCTTGCCGTCGCCGGACGGAGTGATGGCGTAGGTGACCTCGGTGTGGAAGCCGCCGGGGTCGCTGCCGTCCGGCTCGGGCACCACGCCGACGGGCGCGACGCGGCTGTGCAGCAGATACAGACAGGGGGCGTGGTACTCGATGTCCTGCCAGCGGGTGATCCGGCCCTCGATACCGGTCGACCTGGCGTAGAACGGCGGGCACTCGGCGTCGTCCATGTGCCGGCTCACCCGGACGATCCCGGCGCCTTCGTCGACCTCCGTGGTGATCGGCGTCTCGGCGACCTCGGGGGTGCCGATGTAGCCGCCGTGGAGGTAGGTCTCGTGGGAGAGGTCGAGCAGGTTGTCGACGAGGAGCCCGTAGTCGCAGTCGATGGGCTCCATGCCGCGCACGGTGACCCAGCCGGGGGAGTCGAGGTGCCTGGCCCGCGGGATGCCCTGCGGGTCGGCGAGCGCCGGGTCGCCGATCCACACCCAGATCAGGGAGTCCTGCTCGACGACCGGGTACGAGGCCACGCGCGCCGTCCGCGGGACGCGTTTTTGCCCCGGCACGTACACGCACGTACCGGTCGTGTCGTACGTGAACCCGTGGTACCCGCACACGATCCGGTCACCGTCGAGCCGGGTCGGCGCCTCGGAGAGCGGGTAGCGCCGGTGCACACAGCGGTCGTGCAGCACGACGGGTGTCCCCTCCTCCTCGGTGCGGTAGAGGACGAGGGTCTCCCCGAGAATGGTCCGACCGAGCAACTCCCGCCCGACCTCGTGGCTGTAGGCGGCGACGTACCACTGGTTCCTGGCGAAGGCGGTGGTGTGCGGCATGGGGGCGGCTCCCGTCTTTGGGTGGTGGGGACATCGTCGGGACGGGCTGAACGGGGGCGCAATACCGCTTCCGTCTCCCGGAAGGCTGGTGGGAGGGAGCCTGGTCAGAGGGGTGAAGAGGTGGTGTTGCTCATCTCGGTGATCGTGGATGGCTCATTTGTGCCGGTTGTGATCGCGTGAATCCGTGCTGATTCTTCGGATTCCGTGCCAGAGTTTGCATTCGCGCGCGACTTGGCCGACTTGATGGGTAGCGAGCTTTCGGGGGACGGACATGGGTTCTGGGATGACCGCGCCGGTCGGCAGGAGTGTGCGCGACGTCGTACGTGAGGTGGTCGGGGACGTGGCGTCCGACGAACTTCCGCTCGTGGACGGGCTGTTCCAGTTCGATGACGGCACGGTCGTACGGCGGCTGAGGGGACGGGGTCGTCGACGGGAACCGCTGGGGTTCGGCTGGGGTGAGATCGCGATCCTGGTGACACCGGTCGTCTGGCTCACGGTGGACCAAGCGGCCAGGCGATTCAGCGACGTGATCGCCGAGGGAGTGGTGCAGCGAATCATGGCCGGCCTGCGCGGCGTTCTGCGCCGTCGCCCCGCTCCCGTCGTCGTCCCGCCGCTCACCCGCGAGCAGCTCGGGCAGGTGCGCGAGCAGGTGCTGCAGGCTGCCACGGAACGGGGCCTGTCCGAGCGGCGCGCCAAGGAGATCGCCGACGCCGTGGTGGCCCGGCTGGTGCTGGCAGAGGCGGGCGACCCACCGCAGCAGCCGGACAACCCGGCCGGCGGCAGCACCCCGGGCCAGGACTGAGCGATGGCTACGCCGGATCCCCGGGCGCCGCTTGCCGAGCGGGTGATTGGCGTGGGCACGACAGTTCGGTTCGCGATGCTGGTGATCCTGTTGCTGACGGCCAGCGGCGCGATGATCCTGCCCGTCCTCCAGGCGTTCCAGAGTGCGAACACCCTGAACTGCAATCTCGCGGCCGGGGTGGATCCCGCCAACATCGGCAACGGACCCGCCCTGGTCAGTGCCCTCAGCCAGGCCGTCCCGTACATAGCCTGTATGGCCGAGTACGCTCCACCGCCCCCATGGTGGGGGATCGCCGGGTGGCCGGTCCTGCTGTCCGGCGCGGCAGGCGTGCTGTTCCTCGTCCTTCCGGCCTGGAAGGGCAGACGCGGCCGGCTCGTGCCCCTGGAGTCGGTCGACCATGACGGCGAACTCGGCCGCCTGCTCGACGACTTGGCGGCGACGGCCGGCCTGGCCCGTACGCCGCGGGCTGTCGTCGACCCGGCAGCCGCTTCCACCGGCGCGGTGGTGTTCGGACGCAACGGCCGTCCGATCGTGTGTCTGCACGGCGGTCTCCTCGCCCGAAGAAGCGTCGAGGCCCAGCGCTTCCGGGCGGTGCTGCTGCATGAACTCGCGCACATCGCCAACCGGGACGTGACCCTCACCTACGTCACCATCTGCTTGTGGCGGGTGTTCCTCGCCATGGTGCTCGTGCCCTACCTGGTCTGGGAGGGCGACGTGATCTACGGGACCTACTTCGAGTTCGGGGCGTCGGACTGGCTCAGCGGCCTGCCGGCGACGACGCGGGGTGTGCTGCTTCCCGTCGTGATGGTGGCGCTGGTGTACCTCGCTCGATCGGACGTGCTCCACAGCCGGGAGGTCTACGCCGACCTGGCGGCCGTCCGCTGGGGCGCGGACCCGAAAGGCTGGGCCGTCACGGAGCCGGAGCCGGCGCCGACGGACAGCGCGCTGCGGCGGGCTTTCGCGTCGTTCCTGGACGTGTGGCGTACCCACCCGCGATGGGAACTGCGCCGTGACGTCCTGGCCGATCTCTCGCCGCTGTTCGGCATCCGCGCGCTGTCGATGTTCCTGACCGGGACCGCGGCGACACTGATCCACTCCTATGTGCTGAGCTACCTGTCGCCGTACTACCTGGCCGGCGGGTGGCTGAACCAGGCGGTGTTCCTGGCCTCGGCAGTCCTCGTCACCGGGGTGGCCGGGATCGCGCTGTGGCGGGCGGTGGTGCACGCCGCCCTGACGGCGGGCCGACCGCCCTCGGGAGTGCGGGCGGGGCTGTGGCTCGGCGCCGGGATGGCGGCCGGCAACCTGATCACCGGGTTCGGCTCGGGCGCCGAGTGGTTTCCCAGCCGGCCGCAGTTCCTGCTGCTCGTCGTATGCGCCGGCGTGGCATACGCCTGGTGGGTCACCCAGTGCGCCCGCCTGTGGACCAGAACCTGGCGGGGGCGGACGCTGCGCCCGGTGCTGCTGCTCAACCTGGCGGCCGGCGCCTTGGTGCTGTGCTGCTGGCTTGCCTGGTGGGGGCAGGCCGGGGCGCCGTACGCGAGCGGATTCTCGTTCTCTGCCGCCGGGGTGCACGCGGCCCTGCAGTACGACTTCCCCGGCTCGTTCACAGGGCACCCGGCCATGTTGTCCGCGATCACCGCGGTGCTGCCGCCGGTCCTGAACGCGCTGGGTCCACCCCTGCTCCCCGCCGCGGTCGCGGTGTTCTGGGTGGTGCCACTGCTGGCCTGGGCGATCGGGCCGAGCACGGCCACGCCCCGCTGGGCCGAAGGCGCCCTGCCCGACACCGGCGTCCTCGTGCAGCCGTCCGGGGAAGGCCTTCCGCCGCTGGGGCGGGTGCTGCGGGCGGGAATGGTGGGTGGGGTCGTCGCCTGGATCGCCGTCGTGGGTGTGCAGGCGTACATGCACACCTGGCAGCCCGGCCCCCAGCAGCGCGGGGGCATTTTCGTGTGGAGCTATCTGGCTTGGCTGTTCGTGGCCCTGGTGTTCGCGACGGTGATCGCGGCCGGCGCGGCAGCAGCGAGAAGCGGTCCCCACCGGCT
Organism: Streptomyces sp. NBC_01092; assembly: GCF_045039535.1. Lineage (NCBI taxonomy): Bacteria > Bacillati > Actinomycetota > Actinomycetes > Kitasatosporales > Streptomycetaceae > Streptomyces > Streptomyces sp. NBC_01092. The sequence goes on from NZ_CP108659.1 coordinate 9,308,904, forward strand.
GCTCGGCACGCTGATCGCAGCTGAGACGGCGGCCCTGGTGGGACTCGCGGGGCTGCTTCTGCTCGTCTCTTCGGACGGTTGCGTTGGGCCGCTGAACACCCTTGAGTCCGGCTGTACTTGGACACCTGCCTGGCAGCTGCTGGGGTCGGCGTTCCTGACCTTGGTGAACGGCACACTGCTACTCGCTGCCGTCCTGGCCGTGCTCGTGGCCGCTGTCGGATCAATCTGCCGGCGCCTACGGCCGTCCCCGCCACGGCGGTCGGCACGGACATCCCCTCCCCTCAGGAATGACCCGCGGGCGGTTCGCGCTCTGCGGATCGGCGTGAGCGTGCTCTGCGTGGCGGCGGTGGGGATCGCCGCGACGGACACCGTCAGGCAGGCGCGGCAGAAGGTCCGGGTCGTCACCCCGGTGGCCGCACAACGATCCACGCAGCAGTGGGGAGGGGTCGCCGATGCGCCGGTGCCCGCCGACACACGAGCGCGACAGGTGTACGCCTGGTACCGCCTCGGTGGGCATTACCTGATCTGGCACGCCAATGCCCACTCCACCTACCTCGTCACCCAGCTGCGGGCCATCGCGGCTGCCAAGGACGCGAGCATGACCTCCCTGCGCCGGGTCCGCCCCACCTGCACCAACCTGAGCAACGTCGCGCGGTGGGCGAACGGCTCCTACTTCCGGATCCCCGATCCGCAGGCTCGGCTGCTCTGGCAGCAGTTCGGCGCCCAGGCGTCCAAGGGCAGCCAGGACTGCCAGAAGGCCCTGGACGAGCAGAACCTCGACCTCTTCGTCACCGCCGCAGGGGAACTCGGCCATGCGAGGAGGAGCGCGACAGCGGTCAAGAAGAGGGTCGACAAGGTGCTGCTGGACGCGGACTACGCGGCCCCCAGACATCCCGACTGGTACTTTGCCGAACCGCCCGGTGCTCGATGACGCCGGCTCGGTACCGCGCCCTCGGTCGGGTCGGCAGGCGGTCGGCAACACGCCCTGACGTGGCGTCAGACCTCCCCCACCGAACACCTACGCTCACCCCATGGGCCACGACGACTCCGAGGGCGCCGGGCGCCCGCCCCTCCCGGCCGGCGGGCCCGCGGCCGTAGCCGGCAACGACCCGCGGACCACGGCCGATTGGCTGAACTGGCTCAAGGAGCGGCTGTACGCGACCATCACCATGATCTCCGTGGTGATCGGCGTCTCGGCGGCCGAGCACCCCACCCCCGCCGGGGCAGCGGTCAGTGTGGCGACCGCGGCGGTCGGGCTCTGGCTGGCGACGCTCGTCGCCGACGAGCAGGCCCACCGCACGGTGCACGGCAGGGTCGCCACGGGCTCGGAGCTGCGCCGGATGCTGTGGGTCAGCAGCCCGCTGCTGCTTTCAGCGGTCGGCCCGCTCGTCCTCATCGGCTCCGCGGCCCTGGACGTGATGGACTTGGAGACCGCGCTGTTCGCCGCGGCCGGGGTCAGCGTGGCCGGCCTGTTCGGCTGGGGCTGCTACGGCGGCATCCGGATGGGCAACGGCACCACGGTCGCCCTGCTGGCGGGCGCCGTCGACGCGGCGATCGGAGTGGCTGTCGCTCTGGTCAAAGCCGCCGCCGGCCACTGAGGCTCGGGGGCCACACGCCGGTCCTGTGGACCTGGGCCCGGCGGCCGGCCCGGTGGCCCCGGCGGCGGTGACGGCGCGATCACCGCTGTTGGGCCTGGGCGAGCTCGCTGAGCAGCGAGAGGGAGTTCCTCCAGGCCATCGCGCTGGTGGCGGCGTCTTCCAGCGCGCCGCTCTCGGTGATCCGTACCAACGTTCCGGCGTCTTGAGCCGAGAGGGTGATCTCGACGAGGTCGCCCGGTTCCGGCAGCCACCGGAAGGCGAAGCGGTGGCCGGGGTCCACGGCCTCCACCCTCGCGGGAAACGCTCCGTGCTCGTCCCAGCGCAGGAGCATCGCGCCGCCGGGCGCCAACTCGATGTCCGCGCCGCCGAATGCGTACCACTGCTGGACGTACCGAGGATCGGTGACGAGCCGCCAGGTGTGGTCGGGGTCGGCCGGGACGAGGGTCTCTTCGGAGATCTCCATGCCCCGACCATAGGACTGACGCCTCGCTCCGTCTCGTCAGTCCTCGGAGATGAGTGCGGCCTGAGCTCTCGTCAGTGTGGCCTGGTGACCGAACAGCCCCGGCAGGCCGCCCGAGTGCAGGAAGACGGTGCGCTGCCCGGGGCGGATGTCGCCGTCCTCCACCGCCGCGGCGAGGCCGGCCATCGCACGCCCCGTGTAGACGGGGTCGAGCACGATGCCTTCGGTACGGGCGGTGAGGGTCAGGGCGGACATGACCGGCTCGGTCAGAGCGCCGTATCCGTCGCCCACCTGGTCGAGCCTCAGGCGCAGTGCGTCCGGGGCGCCCTGATGTGCGTCGGACAGTCCGGAGACGAGCTTGGACACCGATCCGGCAGGGTCGGGGACGGCCCCGCAGTGGACGCCGAGGACGCGCCCGGCACCCAGTGCGCCGACCAGGCCGGCCATCGTCCCGCCGGAGCCCAGCGCGACGACGACGGTGGTCAAGTCCGGGGCCTGCGTGAGGAGTTCACGCCCGCACTCCTCATAGCCGCGCGCACCGGTCACGCTCGAACCACCGAAGGGGATCAGCGCCGGGACCTCGCCCTGACCCCGTAGCCGCTCCGCCTCCTGAGCCGCCGCGGCGACGAGCGCATCGCCACCGGCGGAACCCGCCCAGACGACCCTGGCGCCGAAGAGCCCGTCCAGCGCGAGGTTGCCGGGAGCGGAGGTTGCCGACGATCCGGGTGTGCCGGCGAGCACGAGCACGGCCCGCAGCCCCAGTCGGGCCGCGGCCGCGGCTGTCAGTCGCGCGTGGTTGCTCTGTGGCGCGCCCGTGGTCACGAGGGTCGTCGCGCCGTCGGCCAGGGCCGCGCCGCACAGCCACTCCAGCTTGCGGATCTTGTTCCCGCCGCCGCCCAGTCCGGTGAGATCGTCCCGCTTGATCCACAGGTCGTCCGGGCCGAGACCGAGCGCACGGGCAAGGCGCGGTGCGGGTTCGAGCGGGGTGGGCCAGGTGCCGAGTGAGGCGCGCTCGGGGGTACGGCCGTCGGAGGTCATGGTCACCACCCTGTCAGACCGTCGTCGGCCGCTCGGCTCTGGCCCTGGCCAGGCCGGCGAGGGTGGTCGAGACGGCTCCGCCCTGCGGGTCGGTGTCCACCAGGTAGGCGTCCTGTTCGTCGTAGCCGTACATGGCCACGATGTGCCCGCCGAAGTGCACCTTGGTGCTGAAGTAGTCCAGGTGGTAGCTGTCGAGCTGAAGGCCGACCGGCGTCGATGGGCGCCGCCACGTTCTGCCATGCCTTGCGCGCGGAGGTGGTCTCCCCGACCAGCAGCTCAAGCCCGAGTACGGCGGCCAGGTTCCTGGTGAGCTCGAACGGCTTGACCCGGCCTCCCAGAAAGGGAAAGCCCATGCCTTTGCGGCCCCGGTAGATGAAGGACAGCCCGGAGCCGAGCCCGAACAGCATGGGCTCGGACAAGTCGAGTCCCTCATGCCGCAGCGGCACGCCCAGCGCCGTCGTCTCGCAGTGCTGCATACCGCGGACATCGATGTCCTTCACCATGGTCATGCCGCAAATTCTCCTCCCTCACCAGACGACACCGCCGCAGATGGGCGTGCCAGATCACCGCATCCCAGGCATGATCCACCGGACAGGGGCATGAGAAACGCCGAAGCCGTACCGGATTTCACCGTGCCCGTTCCCACGCCCGCACAGCGTTAGCATCGGTCCCGTGATCGTATGGCTCAACGGCACCCACGGCGCAGGCAAGACAACGACCAGTGCACTCGTGCAGCAACTGATCCCGGATTCACGGGTGTTCGACGCCGAGAAGGTCGGCGAGACGCTCATGGACATCACGCCGGGGCTGCCCGGGGCGGACAACTTCCAGCACTGGCCGCCGTGGCGGCCGCTCGTCGTCGAGACCGCTCGCCACGTACTCGACTACACCGGCGGCACTCTGGTGATGCCCATGACCGTCCTGGTCGAGCAGTACTGGCGCGAGATCAGCACGGGCCTCGCCCACCATGCCATCCCGGTACGGCACTTCGTCCTCCACGCCGACCAGGACACCCTGCGAGGGCGCATCGAGGGAGACACTCTTCTTGGCCCCTCCCCATTTCGCCTCAAATACCTTGAGCCCTACGCCGAGGCGGCCCGCACCTGGCTGCACGACGAGGCCGAGGTCATCGACACCACTCATCTCACGCCCGCCCAGGCCGCCCTACTGATCGCAGAGGCCGTCAAGAGTTGAGGTCCCCCCCGGGGAACCGGCCCCGCCGCTGGGCGTGATGGGGACGTCGGTCCACGGCGAGGCTGCCCGTCCCGCGTAGTGGCCCGGCCCGGCGGAACGGTCAGGCGGCGCGGCCCAGCACCACTGGCCCGGCGGATGCCGCGGCGCGGGCCGCCGTCGCGTGCACGGGACGGGCGGTGCGGACGGTGGCCGCGACCTGCGAGCGGCTCCGCGCAAAGACAACGAGGCGCAGCACCGCGAACCGCGCGACACCGGCGAGTGCGGAGGCGGACAGGTAGACGACCTGCTCGAGCACCACACCGGGTGCCGCCGCCAGTTGCCGCAGGACAAGCATCGCCGCGGAGGTCACCGCATACGCGGCCGCCGCGGAACCGGCCGACTGCGCATGCTGGCGCCAGGTCGCGCGCCCGCCTGCGCCGAAGGTGAAGCGGGCATGCAACTCGGTGGCGAGGAGCGTGGAAGCCGCGGTGATCAGAGCGTTGGCCAGGCCCCAGTAAATCCAGGAGGCGAGGGCCGCCACGGCGAAGCTGGAGGCGAGCCCCACTCCGCCGCCGAAGAGTACGAAGCGGGTGAAGGCGGTGAAGGTGCCGGGTGCCGCCAGCTGCTGACTCTGCGCTGTCTCCATAATCCGACCCCCTTGATCGCTCGCTCGGCCCCTGATGCGGGAGTAGACGGTGCGTCACATCGTCACGGGGTGAGCCGCACGCGGATGCCCAGCGTCCGGTTCGCTCCCCGCAGCCAGCTGTCGAAGATCATGAGGCGGCCGACGATGCCGTACTTGCGGGCGATGAGTGAGCGGTAGCGGGCGCCGGTCGCCGCGTCGGTGACCTCGGCGGTGGCCGGGACCGGGTCGCCCGTCGGGTTGCCGCGCAGGTCGCAGGGGCCGACGAGGATGTCGCCGCGGGCCTGGATCCGCTTGACCTTCCAGGAATCGGCCGGGGTTCGCACGCCCAGCGTGTCTCCGTCGCGCACCACCCATACCGGGGTGGCGACCGGGGTGCCGTTCTTGCGGTAGCTGGTGATCAGCATGTACTTGCCGGCGGCGAGCCGCTCCAGCAGCGTGTCGTCCATGGTGCGATTCCGTTCCTTCAGCTCAGCGGGACGTCGAGGACCGCCTTGCGGTGGCTGAACGTCTCGATGGAGTAGCGGCCGTGGTAGTTGCCCATGCCGCTTTCGCCGACACCGCCGAAGGGAAGCGTCGGCACGGAGAGGTGGCGCATCGGCAGGCCGAAGTTGAGGCCGCCCGAGGAGGTCTCGGCGGCGAGGCGGCGCTTGGTGGTGTTGTTCTCGGTGAAGGCGTACAGGGCGAGCGGCTTGTCGCGGTCGTTGATGAACGCGATCGCCTCGTCCAGGTCCGCCACGGTCACGATCGGCAGGATGGGGCCGAAGATCTCCTCCTGCATCACGGGCTCGTCGGGCCGGACATCGGCCAGGACGGTAGGGGCGATGTACGTGTCCGCGCGGTCGGTCTGCCCGCCGGTGACGGTGCGGCCGGAGCGCAGCAGCGCGGACAGCCGGTCGAAGTGCCGCTGGTTGATGATCCGTCCGTAGGCATCGGAGGTCTGCGGGTCCTCACCGAACAGCCCCTTGATCGCGACGACGAGCGCGGCCTGCAGTTCGGTCGCGGTGTCCGGGTCGGTCAGGACGTAGTCGGGGGCGACGCAGGTCTGTCCGGCGTTGGCGAACTTCGTCCGCGCCAGGCGCTGCGCGACCGTGGTGATGTCGGCGTCCCGGTCCACGAACACCGGTGACTTGCCGCCGAGTTCGAGGGCGACGGGGGTGAGGTTCTTCGCGGCGGCGGTCATCACGATGCGGCCGACCGTGCCGTTGCCGGTGTAGAAGATGTGGTCGAAGTGCTGCTCCAGGAGCACCGTGGTCTCCGGCGCGCCGCCTTCGACGACCGCGGTCGCGTCGGTGTCGAGATACGCGGGCAGCAGCTCGGCCAGCAGTGCCGAGGTGTGGGCGGCGTATTCGGCGGGCTTGATGACGACCGCGTTCCCGGCGGCGAGCGCGCCCGCGACGGGCACCAGCAGCAGATTGATCGGGTAGTTCCACGCCGAGATGACCAGGGCGACACCCAGGGGGTCGAGCACGGTGCGGGCGGTGCTCCCGGGGACTCCGCGGACCGTCACGGGGACGGGCTGCGGGGCGGTCCACTCCTCCAGGTGCTCCAGGTAGTCGTCGATCTCGACGATCGTGGTGTCGATCTCCATGGCGTCGGCCTCGGCGCGGTTCTTGCGCAGGTCGGCGTAGAGGGCGTCGGCTATCGCCGCGCGGTTGTCGGTGAGCAGGTCGCGCAGGCGGGTCAGCTGTTCCCGCCGCCAGGCCAGGGGCTTGGTTCGGCCGGTGCGGAAGGTGGCGCGCAGCCGGTTCACCAGCGCGCTGGCTTCGGCGGCGGTGAAAGTGTCGTCGAGGGTGAAGGCTGCCTTGGTGTCGGTCACAGTCGTGTCCTGTTGGGTTGAGGGAGGGAAAGCCGGTCGGCATCCGGGGGAAGGGAAGTCGCGGCCGTGCAGGTGGTGCGGTCAGACCGTGGCGGTCGTGCGTGCGGTCGTGGCTTCGCCGTCGCCGGACGGGGCCGGTGTGGCTTCGCCGTCGCCGGACGGGGCGGGTACGGCTTCGCTGTCGCCCGACACGGCCGGCGTGGTCTCGCTCTCGTCTGACGGGGCGAGCGTGCCGGTGGCGGGCGAGGGGGATCCGCGGCGGATCGCCAGGCCGACCATGGCCACGCCGATGACCAGCACGAACGCCATGCCGGCGAGGGCGAAGCTGAGGGTGTACTGGCTCTCGGCGGGCAGCGCGGGGACTCCGGCGGGCAGGTTGTCGAGCGTGTTGGAGGCGAGCAGCGAGGTGATGACCGCGCTGCCGATCGCGCTGCCGGTGGAGCGGGAGATGGAGTTGATGCCGTTGGCGATGCCGGTCTGGTGGTGGGGAACGCCGGCCACGATCAGGGCGGGCATAGCGGCGTAGCCGAAGCTGATGGCAACGCCGACGACCATGCCGGCCAGGATCACCGACGCGGTGGTGTCGTGGGCGAGGGTCAGCCAGGCGAACCCGACGACGCCGAAGACGGCACCGACGGCGAGGGTGAAACGCGCACCGATGCGGCGCACCAGCACGCCTCCGAACTGGGCGGCCACGAGTGAGACGAGGGCGGAGGGCAGCAGGTAGAGGACGGAGGCGCGCAGGACGGAGGCGCCGAAGCCGTAGCCGGCGATCTCAGAGGGCGTCTGGACGAGGTAGGAGACGCCGATGAACTGCGCGAACATGGCGAATCCGACGAGCAGTCCGGCGACGTTGGTGAACAGGACCGGCCGGTGGACGAACATCTTCATGTCGACCAGCGGGTCGCGGACCTTGCGTTCGACGAAGACCCAGAGGACCGTCGTGACGGCGGCACCGGCGAACAGGCCTAGCGTGCGGGCCGAGGTCCAGCCCCAGCTGTGCCCCTGCGAGATGGGCAGCAGGAACAGCACGAGCAGCAGGGCGAGACCGGCGGCGCCGAGCCAGTCGGTGCGCCCGCCCGTCCGGGTGCGGGGCGCGGGGACGGCGACCGCAACCGCGATCAGCGCGGCGGTGGCGAGCGCGGCGGCCAGCCAGAAGACGAGGTGATAGTCGGGGTTGGCACCCGTGGTCAGCAGGCCGGCGCTCACCAGGGCGAGGCCGCTGCCGAACCCGAGCGTCCCGCTGACCAGGGCCATGGCGCCGGGCAGCCGCGCGGGTGCGACCTCCTGGCGCAGCACGGACAGCGCGAGCGGGAAGATCGCGGTGGCGGCGCCCTGCATCACGCGAGCCACGATGAGCCACAGCATCGAGCTCGTGGTCGCGGCGAGCACGGATCCGGCGACCATCACCACCAGCACGCCCAGCAGGGTCGGCTTCGTGCCGTGCTGGTCGCCGAGGCGGCCCAGGAGTGGCGTGAAGACGGCGGCCGACAGCAGCGTGGCGGTGGTGACCCAGCTGACCTGGGCCGTTGTGGCGCCGAGGTCGTTCTGGATGATGCCCAGGATCGGGATGACCAGGGTCTGCATCATCGACACGACCATGGCGGCGAGGCCCAGAACCAGGACGAGGCTGAGGCTGCCGGTGCGGCGCTCCGGCGCGGTGGCAAGGGAGGACTTCACGGTCTTCTTTCCGGTGGAAGGTTGTGGTTGCCCGAAGGGCGAGAGCATCGATGGTCGAGGAGTCAAACCATTGAGGTACTCGATGCTTGAGGACATCAAACAATATGACGCCGGTAGATGTCAAAGGTTGAGATGCTCAAGCTTTTGGCGGTACTCTCGACGCATGCCACCCACCCCGTCCAAGGCACAGCTCATGGAGCTGCTCGCCCATTCGGTCAGTACGCACTACGCCGACTTCACGGCCGCCGCCACCGAGATGAGCCTCACTTCCAGTCAGGCGAAGACCCTCACGGTGCTGCGCCGCGCGCCCGCCTCGATGCGCTCGCTCGCGCACACCCTCGCCTGTGACGCTTCGAACATGACCGGGATCATCGACCGACTCGAAAAGCGCGACCTGGTCCACCGCGAAGTCAGCACCACCGACCGCCGCGTGAAGAACGTCGCCCTCACCGAGGCGGGCCAGAAGGCGATCGACACGATCCGCGAGCAGATGGAGCAGACGCAGACCGGCCTGGACAAGCTGTCCGACGAGGACCGCGCCGAGCTCTTCCGCCTGCTGACGGTCGTATTCCCGCGCTGATGTGCGCAGGTGCCGTTCCGTCGAGCGGCCGAGCGGTGGCTGAATAGTCGAGACCTGTGCGTCGGATGGCTCGCGTCCGTGGGGTGGCGGAGGCGAGGACGGTTCTCATCCCTTGGCCCTCGTCTCCGTCCGGGTCGCGGCGGTGGTGGCGCCGGCCGCATCGGCGGACCGATGGCGGGGGACGCGTTGCCGGCATGTTCTGACTGATCGCCGCACCCTCGCCAGTCGCAATTCGAACACCTGGGTCGAGATCGCCCGGTTGGGAAGCGACGCCGCCAGACGCGCGGCGGTGAGTGCCGGGACGTGTACGGCGTCCGTACCCGATGACGGTCACTCGCAGTTCCGGGCGCCTTTCGCCGGCATGCACGGCGAGCCGAAGCCGAAGAGATGCCGGCGTTGATCCGCGAGGCTCGGTGTCGCGCAATCGTCGACTGACGATGCTCGGGTCGAGGCGGACTGTGGCGAAGGTGGACTCAGCGGGCTTGGTCGTCCGCAGCTGGATCCAGTGTTCGGCGGGGAAGTCGTAGAACACCAGCAGCTCGCCCTCGTCGTCAGTGATCTTCTTGACCACCTTGGGTACTTCGCGTTGCAGAGCTGGATGAACGTCTGGACCCGCCCGACTCGTGGTAGCCGTCCTCGAGCGCGAATAGCTCCTGGCGCTAGTCCGCATGTACGCCGACAAGGACGAGTACGCAGGCTCTGGCCTCTTCCAGGCGGACGTTGAGGTGGATGCCGTCGGCTCACGCATGGACGCCGTCGACCTCCGCGGCAGCACCTCGCTGATCTTCGGGTTCGTGCAGCATCAGGAGGTCTGCCATGTCGGTGGTGGACGGGTGGGGGATGCCTCAATCGGGCCCCGAGTGCTGGCGTCAGGCCGCCGGGATGAGCTATCGTCAAGCGTCAGTAGAGTTACCGGTCATTCTACCCGTGAGGGGCGGGCAGTCCGTCCGGCGGGAACGCCTCCGGGCGGACGGCTGCCACGGGGTTCCCGGTGCGCGTCGAACAGGGATGAAACAGCGAGGGCATCGACATGACCACCAGCACCGCGCGCCGCACAGCCCGGCAGTGCCGTCTCTGCCGGCCCTCGCAGGTGCCGAACGAATACACCCTGTTCCTGCGGCAGTGGGTGCGCTCACCAGCCCGCATGGGAGCCATCGCGCCCAGCTCGCGGCACCTGGCCGAGGCGGTCTGCGCCCCGGTGCCCGAACGCGGTGAGCCCGTCGTGGTGGAACTGGGTGCCGGCACCGGGCCGTTCACCGCCGAGATCCAGCGCCGGCTCGGCGGACGCGGCCGCCACCTGGCCGTCGAGATCGATCCAGTCCTCGCCCAGCGCCTGCGCCACCGCCACCCGGGTGCGGAGGTGATCCAGCGGGACGCCGTGCATCTGCGCCATCTGCTGGATGAGCGTGGCATCGAGAGCGCCGACGTGGTGGTCAGCGGCCTGCCCTGGGCCCTCTTTCCCACCCCCACCCGGCACCAGCTCATGGACGCGACAGCCGCGGTGCTCGCCCCGGCGGGTGCCTTCACCGCGTTCACCTACCTCCACGCCGTTCCCCTCACCCCCGCCCGCCGGTTCCGCGACCTGCTGGCCGACCGCTTCGAGGAAGTCGTCCCCAGCCGCACCATATGGCGCAACACACCCCCGGCCTTCGTCCTTCACGCACGTAGACCCCGCACGTGAACCCCTTGAACAAGGGCGGGCGCGACGCCACTTGGGGTCGCGATGGTGATCTCCCGCTGACGGCGAGCACCCTCGGACCACATTCGCGGTGCCCGTGAGCGAGGGCCCGGTCGCTGACGAGGCGGTCGGGACCGGGCTGCTGGTCGCCGTGGTCGTTTGCCCCCAGAATCCAGGCCACCGAGCTGACCACGACGTCGGCGCACCGCTGCCGGCCAACTTGCTCGCCGGCGTCTTCGGGGGCGCGCCGTCCGGCCACGCTCCTCGGCCCGCCTTCCGGCGCGCACGACAACCCAGCCTGCGGCTTCGTGCGCGACAGCGGGACAGCGCGTCGGCGTTACGCGATGTCGGGGTTGATCAGAACGATCTTGCCGATGTGGTGGGAGTCCAGGATCCGGTGCGCCTCGGCAGCCTCGGCAGCCTCGGTCATGGGCAGGGTCCGGTCGATGACCGGCTGTACGGATCCGTCCTCGATCAGTGGCCACACGTGGTCCTGGACCTCGGCCACGATGGCGGCTTTCTGCCCGGTCGGGCGGGAACGCAGAGTGGTCCCGTGTACGGACGCGCGCTTGAAGAGGAGTTCGGCGAGGTTGAGTTCGCCCTCCAGGCCGTTCTGCAGACCGATGACGACCAGTCGTCCGTCGGGGGCCAGGGAGTGGACGTTGCGCTGGAGGTAGTGGCCGCCGATGACGTCGAGGATCACGTCGTACGGGCCGTGCTCGGCGAAGTCCTCGGTGCGGTAGTTGATCGCGAGGTCGGCGCCGAGGGCTCGCACTCTGGCGGCCTGGTCGGGGCCACCGACCGTGGTGACGACGCGGGCGCCGCGGGCCTTGGCGAGCTGGACGGCCATCGTGCCGACGCCGCCGCCTCCACCGTGCATGAGGAAGGTCTCGCCCGCCTTCAGAACACCGGTCATGAAGACGTTCGACCACACCGTGGCGGCGGCTTCGGGCAGGGCCGCAGCTTCGACAAGACTGATGCCCTTGGGCACCCTGAGCAGCTGCCCGGCAGGGACGGCGACCTTCTGCGCGTACCCGCCCCCGGCAAGCAACGCGCATACTTCGTCACCCGGCTGCCACTGGGTCACGCCCTCGCCGATGGCGCTGATCCGGCCGGAGACCTCCAGTCCCGGGTAGGGCGATGCTCCCGGCGGGACCGGGTACCAGCCCATCCGCTGTGCGACATCCGCTCGGTTGACCGCACCGGCCACCACGTCGACGATGACCTCGCCCGCAGCCGGGGACGGGTCCTCGACTTCGATCCACTCCAGGACTTCCGGGCCCCCGGGTTCCTTGATCGAGATTGCTTTCATGTCTTTCCTTTCCGAGCACCTGACGGGTCGGGGGCGCACCCCTGCTGAAGAGGGATTTCAAGGAGATGAGTGGGACGTCCATGTCGCGCAGAACGTACAGACAAGGACGAACGAGGGATCGCCTACGAGACGCAAGTCCTACGGCGACGGAGGCCCCGTAGTAGTTGCAACGCAGGGGGTCAGGCGAAATGCAGAACACCTCAACGGTGCTTTGTCTGCTCTGACGGCATCTGGTGGGTGCCGAAGCCGAGGATGGACATCTCGACGTCGTTGGCTACACCGATACCTTCCGTACGGAGACGGAAGCGCATGCCAACGCGGGCGGCGGTCAGCGCAGCCAGGGACCACACTGCTCCGGTCTGGATTCGTGGGTCAGGCCAGCTTCTTGAGCATTTCGGCTGCGGCCGGACCGGCGGAGGCGGGGTTCTGACCGGTGACCAGGTTGCGGTCCACGACCACGTTCGGGGCCCACGGCTCGCCCTCCTGGTAGTCGGCGCCGATCTCGACCAGGCGGTCCTGGAGCAGCCACTTGGCGATGGCCGCCAGGCCGGACTGGGTCTCCTCGGCGTTGCTGAAGCCGGTGAGCCGGTAACCGGCGAAGGCGTTGCCGCCGTCGCCCTCGGTGGCGGCCAGCAGGGCGGCCGGAGCGTGGCAGACCACGCCGAGCGGTTTGCCCGAGGCGAGGGCGTCGATGAGGAGCTTGCCGGAGGTGGCGTGGACGGCCAGGTCCTCCATCGGGCCGTGGCCGCCGGGGTAGAAGACGGCGGCGTAGTCGGCGAGGTCGACGTCCTCCAGCTTGATGGGGTGCTGGATCTCGCTGATCGAGGCGAGGGCGTCCGCCATCGTCTTCGCGCCCTCCTCGCCGCCGTTGAACTGCGGCGCCAGGCTGACCTGGTCCAGGGGTGGCACGACGCCGCCCGGCGTGGCGATGACGATCTCGTGGCCGGCGGCCGTGAATGCCTGGTACGGGGTGACGGCCTCCTCGGCCCAGAAGCCGGTCGGGTGCTTGGTGCCGTCCGCCAGCGTCCAGTGGCCGGCGCCGGTCATCACAAAGAGGATCTTCGACATGGTGCGGTTTCCTAGAGTTCGGTTTATCGGGTGCGTCCCGCAGAAGTGGGCGCCCCAGGTTTCTGTACCGGTTATTCGGTCTCGGCCAAGGCAGCGAGAATCAAGTCGCTGACGGCTTTGGTGGACACCGGGTTCTGGCCCGTGATCAGGCGGCCGTCACGCACGGCATGCGGCGTCATCGGGACAGTGGAGCGCACATACTTGGCTCCCTTCGCGCGCAGTTCGTCCTCCAGGAGGAACGGCACCCTGCCCTTCACGCCCGCCAGTCTTTCCTCGACCGTCGCGAAGCCTGTGACAGTGCGGTTCTGTACGAGCGGACTCCCGTCGGTGTCATGGAGGTTGATGAGGGCGCAGGCGCCGTGGCAGACCGAGGAGACGATGCCGCCCCCGGCGTAGATGGCCTCGGCTGTTTCCCGCAGGTCGGCACTGTCGGGAAAGTCCCACATGGTGCCGTGCCCACCCGTGAAGAAGATCGTGGAGTAGTCGTCCGGATCTGCGTCGGCAATGGAAGCGGTGGACTTCAGGGAGGCCATGAAGTCCGGGTCGGCTCGATAATTGCGAACCGTCTGGTCGGCGAACAACCGGCCGAGGCTTCGGGGGTCGAGGGGCACCTCGCCGCCCGCCGGGCTGACCACATCCACAGTGTGGCCGTCCCTGACGGCCTTGTCGTAGAAATGGACGAGTTCACCCAGCCATAGGCCGGTGCGATGCTCGCTCGCCCCATAGGTGGCCTGATTGGTCACGACCGCCAAAATCTTTTTCTGTCTCACTTTTCACACGTCTCCTATAGAACCCAGTGCTCTGAGGTTTCAAAACTAAAGCTGCTGAAGTATCCGCGCCAATGAAGAGACCGATGCCTGGTATCGGTGACCCGATGACCCGTCCCCGTGGACGGGTGGCATGTGGCTGTCACACGTATCTCGTAGGCTCGGGGCCGTGAGCGATCACGACACTCGTGGGTCCGGCGCGCTGGACCTGAACCTGCTGCGAACCTTCCTCGCGGTGCACCGCCTGGGCTCCTTCACCGCCGCTGCACGCCGGCTGGGCCTGTCGCAGTCCACCGTCACCACGCAGATCCGGGCACTGGAGAACCGCCTGGGCCGCGAGCTGTTCGAGCGCCGGGCGCAAGGGGTCACCCCGCTGCCCCACGCGGACGAACTCGCCACCCGGCTGTCGGCCCCCCTCGATCAGTTGGCCGTCATCACCGGCGAGGAGCCGAGCAGTGCCGTGGCACCGGTGCATCTGGCGGGACCCGCGGAGTTCATGAGCGTGGCAGGCCTGAAGGTGCTGGCCCCGCTGATCGCGCAAGGCGTTCGGCTGCGGGTGGCCATCGGTCTGGCCGAACCGCTGCTCGAAGAACTGCGGGCCGGACGCCACGACCTCGTCGTCGCCACCCGGCGGCCCCGCGGCCGTTCGCTGCACTTCGAACTCCTCGCCGACGAGGAATTCGTCCTGGTCGCCGCTCCCGCATGGGCCGAACGGCTCAAGGGGCAGGGGCTGCCCACCGCGCTGGAGAGCCTCCCCCTGATCACCTATGCCGAGGACCTGCCCATCGCCCGCCGCTACTGGCGCCATGTATTCGACCGCCGCCTGCACGCCCAGGCCGCCATCACCGTCCCCGACCTGCGCAGCGTCCTCACCGCCGTCACCGCCGGCGCCGGCTGGAGCGTCCTGCCCAGCTATCTGTGCCTGAGCGAACTCACCTCCGGCGCCCTCCGGTTGCTGCACCAGCCGGAGGACCCGCCGATCAACACCGCCTACTTGGTGCAACGCCCGGGCAGCTCCACCAACCCGCACGTGACACTCGTCCGGGAGCACCTTCTGGCCGCGGCGAGAATCTGGGAGCCGACCTAGCAACGCCGGGTTCAACTCGACGCAGCGTGCCGCCTGCCTGCCGGTCTGCCGCCCGGGATCGCTGCCTCAGGCGGCGGCCGGCACTCGTCTGGACCTGAGTGCGGTGGAGTGTGCCCAGACGATGACGACCGGGAGGATGAACTCCAGGAGGGCGGAGGCGAGGAAGACTCCCGCCGGGCTGGGCATGCCGTCCCGGGCGAAGGAGACCAGCCGCCCGACGCCACCGAGGAAGATCGGGACGGCCAGGAAGTAGACGAGTACTCCCTGCCATCGGATCGTTGCCGCCGCCCAGGCGAACAGGGGAGCCCAGCCTACGTACACACCCGCCAGGAAGCCGTGCGCGTTGTCCGCGTCCGCTGTGCCCGCCGGGCCTCCCTGCGCCAGTTGCTGCAGGCCGTCTCCGAGCGCGATGGCGGCGGCCAGCAGCAGGCTGACACGGACGATGGTGTTGGCTGCTGTCACAGGGGTGCCGGCCGCCATCAACGCTCCTTGCTCGTCTCGGAGTTGGCCCGGACCTGGTGTTCAGGCCTGCTCGGTGGGGCGTACGAGCAGTTCGGCGACGGCCACGTGCCGCGGGCGGGTGACGATGTAGCCGACGGTGTCGGCGATGTCCTGGCTCTGCAGCCGCTCGATGTCGCCGAGGGCGGCGACGATGTGCTGCTGGATGACGTCGGGGTTGTGCGTGCGCAGTTCGGTGTCGACGCTGCCCGGCTCGATGACCGACACACGGACGTGCTGGCGTGACAGTTCCTGGCGCAGCGCCTCGCTGAAGGCACCGACGCCGAACTTGGTGGCGCTGTACACGGCGGACATGGCGTAGGCGTTGCGGCCGGCGAGCGAGCCGACGTTGACGATGTCGGCGACCCGACGCGGCTCCTCGGCGGCGGCCTTGACCAGGTGGGGGACGGCCGCGTGGGCCGTGTACATCAGGGCCATGAGGTTGATGTCGATCATGCGCCGCCAGTCGTTCAGGTCCGCACCGGGGGCGGGCCCGAGCAGCATGAGGCCGGCGTTGTTGACCAGCGTGTCCAGGCGGCCGAGGCCGTTGACAGTCCGCTCGACCGCTTCCGCGGCGGCCTCGGCGGTGGTGATGTCGGCGGGCACGACCAGGGCCTTGCCGCCGGAGTTGGAGATCTCCGCGGCGAGGTCGGTGAGCCGGTCCTCACGTCGGCCGACCAAGGCCACGGAGGCACCCTCGCGGGCAAGCTCCAGGGCGGTGGCGTGGCCGATGCCGCTGGATGCTCCGGTGACCAGGGCGACGGTTCCTTCAAGACGACGAGTCATCGTTCAAGCCTTTCGATACGCGGCACGGCCACCTTGCTGCGAGCCGTGCGGGATAAGGGGGATGCGGCCCTGCCGGTGGGGCCGTACGGGGGTGCAGGCCGCTCAAGGCCGGGCCGAGGGCACAATGGGGAAGTGAGCATCACTGGGAAGAAGACCGCCGACGCCGGACATCAGGGGACCAAGACCGTGGCAGACCTCCCGCCTCGCGAACGCCTGGTGCAGGCCGCGTCGCGGCTGTTCTATTACGAGGGCGTACGCGCGGTCGGAGTGGAGCGGCTGATCTCCGAGGCCGGGGTGACGAAGGTGACCTTCTACCGGCACTTCGCCTCCAAGGACGACCTGGTCGTGGCCTATCTGCTGACCAAGGACGCCTACTACAAGGAGGTGGCCGAACCGCTGGCCGCCGGGCACCCGCCGGCGGAGGCGATCGACCTGATCTTCGAGGCGATCGCCGAGCACGCCCGCGAGCGTGGCTTTCGCGGATCGCCGTTCCTGAACGCGGCCGCCGAGTACCCGGACGCCGACCATCCGGTCCGCGGCCTGGTGACGTCCCACCGGGACTGGATCCGCACCCTCTTCCAGGACCTGCTCACCCGGCTCGGCCACACCGAACCGGAGTCGGCCGCCGGTGCACTGCTGATGCTGTACGACGGTGCGATGGCAGCCGGCTACCTGGACGACTCGACGGCCGCCCACAAGACCCTGCTGGACGCGGTCCGGCTGATCCGGTCGGGAGGCTGACCTCACCGAGGCCGCGCGAAGCACCGGCACTCTGTTGAACCCCCGGCATGCCGGGGCGCGGATTGGCTTCATGAAGCTTGTCATCTCTGTTCGACGTGCACCGGGACCCACTGGCAGTTGCTTGCCTGGTTGGCAGTCCCGCCGGGAAGGCCGAGACGCCCCTACGAGGTAGGGTTACCGGTCATTCTACCTATCGACCATAACCCCCTCGGCGTCCACGCGCCAGCGGGGTGGTCCGTGTGTGGGATCCCCCACGGGCTGCTGCTGCCCGGAGGGCCTTCCCGGCTTGCGTGGCCGAACTCGCCTGCTCTGCTGCTGCCCGCGTCTCGGCCCGGGAGGCCAGGCGTAGTCGCGCGGATGTTCCCGGCTGCAGGTCAGCTGATGTCAGTGGCGGCGCGCGGCGACGAGCCGGCGTACGGGCCGTGAACTCGGCGGGGAATCCGTGCGCGTCGTCTCTGTCGTGATCGCGACCGCCCCCGCCCCGGCCCCGGCACACCTCACGTACCCACGACTTTCACACGAGCGCCACCGGACCCTTCCCTGACGTTTGGTGCTCCTGGAACACTCCTTCCGCGCGCATTCCGTCACATGCCGTTCGGTCAAATCACCCCTAATGGGAAGAGGTCCCTCACTCATGCCCGAAGTCAATCGCCGCAGGTTCCTCCAAGTCGCGGGCGCGACCACGGCGTTCACTGCTCTGTCGAGCAGCATCCAGCGGGCCGCCGCCATCCCGGCGAACTACCGCACCGGGTCGATCGAGGACGTCGAGCACATCGTCGTCCTGATGCAGGAGAACCGTTCTTTCGACCACTACTTCGGCAAGCTGCGCGGCGTCCGCGGCTTCGGCGACCCGCGCCCGGTGGCGCACGACAACGGCAAGTCGATCTGGCACCAGTCGAACGGCACCAAGGACATCCTGCCGTTCCACCCGGACGCCGACGACCTGGGCATGCAGTTCCTGGAGGGCCTCCCGCACGGCTGGACCGACGGCCAGCAGGCCTACAACCGTGGCAAGTACGACAAGTGGATCCCCGCCAAGGGCACCACGACGATGGCGTACCTGAACCGCGAGGACATCCCCTTCCACTACGCGCTCGCCGACGCCTTCACCATTTGCGACGCCTACCACTGCTCGTTCATCGGCTCCACCGACCCGAACCGCTACTACATGTGGACGGGTTACACGGGCAACGACGGCCAGGGCGGCGGCCCGGTCCTCGGCAACGACGAGCTCGGCTACGGCTGGACGACCTACCCCGAGCGCCTGGAGCAGGCCGGTATCTCCTGGAAGATCTACCAGGACATCGGCGACGGCCTGGACGCGGCCGGTTCCTGGGGCTGGATCGACGACGCCTACCGGGGCAACTACGGCGACAACTCGCTGCTGTACTTCAACAAGTACCGCGAGGCCAAGCCCGGCGACCCCTGGTTCGACAAGGCCCGCACCGGCACCGACGTCAAGAACGGCGACGGCTACTTCGACCGGCTGAAGGCCGACGTCAAGGCCGGCAAGCTGCCCCAGATCTCCTGGATAGCCGCCCCCGAGGCCTTCTCCGAGCACTCCAACTGGCCCTCGAACTACGGCGCCTGGTACATCGCCCAGGTCCTGGACGCCCTCACCTCCAACCCGGAGGTCTGGTCCAAGACGGCCCTGTTCATCACCTTCGACGAGAACGACGGCTTCTTCGACCACGTCGTGCCGCCGCTGCCGCCGAAGGACGCCTCCCAGGGCAAGTCCACCGTCGACGTCTCGCTCGACCTCTACAAGGGCGACAGCAAGCGCCCGGCCGGCTCCTACGGCCTCGGCCCGCGGGTGCCGATGCTGGTCGTCTCGCCGTGGAGCACGGGCGGCTACGTCTGCTCCGAGACGCTCGACCACACCTCGATCCTGCAGTTCATGGAGCGCCGCTTCGGCGTCAAGGAGACGAACATCTCCCCCTGGCGCCGAGCCATCTGTGGCGACCTGACCTCGGCGTTCGACTTCTCCCGCAAGGTCAGCCGTCCGGCTGACCTGCCGGAGACTGACGAGTACGAGCCGCAGGACCGCGAGCGTCACCCCGACTACAAGCCGACGCCGCCGGCCGATGTCGCCATGCCGAAGCAGGAGCGCGGTCTGCGTCCCGCCCGCCCGCTGAAGTACGCCCCGCACGTGGACGGTTCGGTGGACGCGGTGGCCGGCAAGTTCACGCTGTCCTTCGCCTCCGGCGCCAAGGCCGGTGCCGCCTTCCACATCACGTCCGGCAACCGCACGGACGGCCCGTGGATGTACACCACCGAGGCCGGCAAGGGCATCGCGGACACCTGGAACTCGGCGTACTCGGGCGGCTCGTACGACCTGACCGTGCACGGCCCGGCCGGTTTCGTGCGCTACTTCAAGGGCTCGAACAAGACGGCCGGCCCCGAGGTCACCGCCCGCCACAAGGGCGACGACATCGAGCTGACCTTCACCAACAAGGGAACGGCGAGCGCCCGCCTGAAGATCGCCAACGGGTACGGCGGCCGCCCCGCGACAGTGACGGTACGGCCCGGCGCCACCGTGCGGCACTGCGTCGACCTCGCGGCGAGCCGTCGCTGGTACGACCTGACGGTCACCTCCGACGCCGACTCGGCGTTCCTGCGGCGCTTCGCCGGGCACGTCGAGAACGGGCGGCCGGGCGTGAGCGACCCGGCGATCGTCATGGAGTAGTGCGGATCGGAACGCTCCGAGCGCTGCTCCGAGTAACGCTCAGAGTGCTGTGAGGTGCCCCGGCTCCGGCTGCCGGGGCACCAACGCGGGTTCCGGCGCCGCCGACTCGGGCTCCAGGGCCAGTACGGCGGCCACGGGGTGCTCGTCGGCCGGTGCCGCAACGGCGTGCTCCGCCTCGGGGGCGGGCTTCGGCGTGGCCCGGCTCAGCAGCACCACACCCCAGGAGGCCAGGCCCGCTCCGGCCAGCGCGAGGAGGATGCCCGCCGCGCCGCCCTGGAGGCGCTCGCCGAGCAGGACGAGCCCGATCACCGCGGCCGCCATCGGGTTCGCCAGCGTCACCATCGCGAGCGGGGCGCCGAGGCCGCCACGGTAGGCGGTCTGCGACAGCAGCAGGCCGCTCGCCGCGAGGGCCGCGACCAGCAAGGCCACCCCGATCACCTGAAGGCTGAGCAGCGGCGCCGAGTGGTCCGTCGCGGCCACCGTCACCGTCTGCGTGAGCGCCGAGGCCACCCCGGAGGCGAAGCCGGACGCGGTCGCGTGCCGCAGCCCCGGCCGGGCACCCGGCCGCGACAGCATGCCGATCAGGGCCACCGTCACCGCCGCGACCGCCACCGCCTCGGACGTGCTCAGCACGTCGTCGGGCGCCGGCCCGGACGCCGTCACGAGGATCGCGCCCAGTCCGGCCAGGGTCAGCGCCGTACCGCGCCACTCGACCCCGCTGACCCGCCGCCCCGCGAGCCGCGCGCCCAGCGGCACCGCGGCCACGAGGGTGAGCGCGCCGAGCGGCTGCACCACGGTCAGCGGACCGTACTTCAGGGCCACGACGTGCAGCAGCGCACCCGAGCCGTTGAGCAGGACCGACCCCCACCAGGCGCCGGAGCCCAGCAGCCGCAGCAGGCCCGAGCCCGAGGCGCGGGAGGCCAGCCGCTCCTGGGCGACGGCCGCGGCGGCATAGGCGACGGCGGAGAACAGCGACAGGACGACGGCGACGACGGTGGCGTTCATCGGCCCGCTCCCACGAGTACGGCGTCCTCTTGGACGGCTTCCGGGCTCCGGGCCTCGGGTACGAGCTTCCCGGCGCCGCGACCGG
The DNA here is from genome assembly GCF_045039535.1 of Streptomyces sp. NBC_01092. NCBI lineage: Bacteria > Bacillati > Actinomycetota > Actinomycetes > Kitasatosporales > Streptomycetaceae > Streptomyces > Streptomyces sp. NBC_01092. The sequence goes on from NZ_CP108659.1 coordinate 9,329,608, forward strand.
CCGTCGTCGCCGTGCGCTGCTGCAGGCGCATCGACGCGAGCGCGATGCCGAGCATGGCCGTCGCCACGATCGCGTCGAGCCAGTAGTGGTTGGCCGTGCCCACGATGACGACCAGGGTCAGCAGCGGGTGCAGCAGCCACAGCCAGCGCCAACGCGACCGGGTCGCCACGATCAGGCCGATCGCGACCATCAGGGCCCAGCCGAAGTGCAGGGACGGCATCGCCGCGAACTGGTTCGACAGATGGTCCGTCTGGGGCGAGCCGTACACGGAGGGGCCGTACACCTGCGCGGTGTCGACCAGCCCGGTCGCGGCCAGCATCCGCGGCGGGGCGAGCGGGAACGTCAGATGCACCACCAGGGCGCCGGCGGTGACGGCGGCGAGGACGCGGCGGGCCCATACGTAGTGCGTGGGGCGCCGCAGATACAGCCAGACCAGGAAGGCCGCGGTGGCCGGGAAGTGGACGGTCGCGTAGTAGGTGTTCGCGGTGTGTATGAGTGTGTCGCCGTGCATCAGCAGGCTTTGCACCGAGCCCTCGCCGGGCAGACGGACCGCCCGTTCCAGGTCCCACACGCGGTCCGCGTTGCGGAAGGCCTCGCCGGTGTGGCCCGTGGCCAGCTGCCGGCCGAACTTGTAGACGAGGAAGAGCCCTGCGACGAGCAGGAGCTCCCGGACGAGCGGAGGCCGCGCTATCGCGGTCTCCGCCTCTGCAGGCTCGGTGCGGGCATTCATTCCCCCGGCCCTTTCGTTCACGTGGGTGGTGCTGGCTGAGCTTGTCGAGCTGTTGACTCCACGGGCTCGGCAAAGTCATCGATACGGCGACGTACCGAAACGCCACTGTACCGATACGACACTGTACCGATACGCCAGCGTTCCGGTACAGTGACGTTTCGATAGACGTGCGCCACACTGGACACCGAGCCTCCGCGGACAGCGGGGCGTGGCACCCGAGCGAGGAGACGAGCACATGACGTCGCAGGCCGCGGACGGACCGGAGACGGTCGCCGCCTCGCGCCGCTCCAAGATCACGCCCGAGCGTGAGCAGGAGTTCTTCGACGCCGTGCTCGAACAGGTCCGCGCCTGTGGCTACGACTCCGTCACCATGGAGGGCGTCGCCGCCAGCACGCGCTGCAGCAAGGCCACGCTCTACCGGCAGTGGAAGACGAAGCCGCAGTTCGTGGCGGCCGCCCTGCGCGCCAGCCGGCAGACCCGCTTCGACGGCATCGACACCGGCACGCTCGCGGACGACCTGAGAGAGGCCGCCCGGGCTGCGGGGGCATGGTCGGCCAAGGACACCCGGCTGTTGCAGGCCCTCGGCCACGCCGTCATGGAGGACCCGGAACTCAAGAAGGCGCTGCGCGAGGCGCTCATCGACCCCGAGATCGACGCGCTGCGGCAGATCCTGCGGCGCGGTGTCGAGCGGGGGGAGGTGGCCGCCGACCATCCGGCGCTTGAGTACATCCCCGCCCAGATCTTCGGCGTGCTGCGCGCCCGTCCCGTGCTGGAGGGCGAGGACGCCGACCCGGAGTACATCGTCCGGTTCGTGGAGGCCGCCGTGCTGCCGACGCTCGGCCTCACCTGAGACTCAGGCCGCCGTCCACGGGATGACTGGACGGTGACCTGTTCCGCGCCGACCCGTGGGGACGGGGGCGGCGCGCACCCCCCGGCCGGGTGGGGCTCCTCTTGAGCGGAGGGGAGCCCCGCCCGGCCGCTTTCGTGTCTGCGACGGGTCAGACGTCCTGGCCGTTGCCGCCGCCGGTGGACGCCTTGATGCCCTTGGCGATCTCGTCGAGGACCGACTGCCCCTCCTCGACGTCGACACCGGTACGGACCACCACCATCTGCCGCGCACTGACCGGCGAGGGGAAGGCGAGCGACTCGACGTAGCCGTCGGCGCCCTTGCTCGTGACCGCCTTCCAGCGGACCAGGTAGCCCTTCTGCCCGGCCACGGTCACCGCCTTCGAGGCCAGCACCTCGTGCGAGGTGATCTCGCCGTACCCCTTGCCGTACGACTCCTCGGCGTTCGCCGCGATGTCCGCCTTCGCGACCGCCTCGGCCGTGTCGCCCTTGGTGCCGAGCGCCAGCGCTGGAGCCGAGTAGGCGCCGCCCTTCTGGCAGGTCTGCGAGGTCTCGGAGGGGCACTTGTACGTCTCGTCCGACGCCACGTGCGCGCCCCAGTTGATCTGCTGGCCGTACCAGCCGTCCGGGATGGGGATGCTGATGCCGCTCACCGGGTCGGTCACCGAACCGCTGTCCACCTTCGGCGCCTCGGACTCGTCGGGGGAGGGCGACTGCCCACCGGACCCGCCATTGCCCCCACCGGACCCGCCATCGCCCCCGCCGGATCCGCCGTTCCCGCCGCCGGAGTCCCCGAAGGGGCCGCCCTGACCGCCGCCGGGGCCGCCCTGTCCCTGTTGCTGGGAGTTGGCGCCGCCGTCCGAGCTGTCGTTCGCGGTCAGCGCGTACACGCCCACGCCGATGCTCGCCAGGACGACCACCGCCACTCCCACGGCTATGCCGGTGCGCAGACCGCGCCGCCCGCCCGACTGCACCTGGCCGGGATAACCCGGGTGCACCGGATACCCGGGATATGCAGGGTGGGCCGAGGCGTCCCCGCCCGCCGGCTGCTGCTCCGGCGGACTCCACGCGTCGGCCCCACCCGCGGGCCGGACCTGGTCCGTCCATGCCTTGCCGTCCCACCAGCGCTCGGTGGGCGGACCGTCACTTTGCCGGCCGGGATCGGGGTACCAGCCGGGAGGAGTCGCCTGCGTCATGGGTCCACCGTATGAGGCGTCGGTGAAAGCGGGATGAGAGGCCCAGGCTTCGGGACCCTGGCACGCCCGCATCCCGCAGCCGTGCCACCCCGGAAGGTCACTCCAGGACGAGCCGCCTCGGCCGCTCCCCGGCAGGTGGCGGAAGCCGCAACCCCTCCCGGCCCGGTGTGATCGAACCGAGTACGCGCGCCTGCCGGGCGCCGGTGGCCGACGGCTCGGTGCCGGGCAGCCCGTGCGCGGTCAGGAACCCCAGGACGGCGAAGGCGTACGCCTCCTTCGCCGCCGACGGCAGACCCAGCCCGTCGGAGGTGCGCAGCGCCACCCCGGGCAGCCGCTGCCCGAGCATCCTCATCAGCGTCGGGTTACGAGTCCCGCCCCCCGAGGCGATGACCTCGGTGGCGCCCAGCGTGCGCACGGCGTCGGCGACCGTCCGTGCCGTGAGCATGGTCAGCGTGGCGACGACGTCCTCGGCGGGCAGGGTGCCGACACCGGACAGCGCGTCCCGCAGATGGCCCAGGTGGAACAGCTCCTTGCCGGTCGTCTTCGGCGCGGGCAGCGCGTAGTACGGCTCCTCCAGCAGCCTGCGCAGCAGCGGCTCATGGACGCCGCCGCGACCGGCCAGCGCCCCGTCCACGTCGTACGACAGCCGCCCGCCGCTGAACCCCCGCGCCGCCGCGTCGATCAGCGCGCACCCCGGCCCGGTGTCGAAGGCCGTGCCGTCGGGTGCGGTGAGGTTGGCGATGCCGCCGAGGTTCAGGGCGACGGGAGTGCCCGGCCGGCCCCGCAGCCACAGCAGGTCGACCAGGCTGACCAGCGGCGCTCCCTGGCCACCGGCGGCGATGTCGCGCGACCGGAAGTCGGCGACCACAGGCAGCCCGGTCGCCTCGGCGATCCACCCGGGCTGCCCGAGCTGGAGCGTGCCGTACACCCGGCCGTCCTCGGCCCAGTGGTACACGGTCTGCCCGTGCGAGGCGATCAACTCCGCCCGTCCGTCGCACAGTTCACGCACCGCCCGCACGGCCGCCGCCGCGAAGGCCTGCCCGATCCGCGTGTCGAGCCGGCACACCTCGGCCATCGAGGTCGCCCCCGGCGGCAGCGCGGCCGTGAGCGCCTCCCGCAGTGCCTCGTCGTACGCCTCGCTCACCAGCCCCAGCGGCTCGAGGACAAGGCTGTCGCCGTCGAGGCTCAGGTCGACGGCGCCGGCGTCGATGGCGTCGTAGGACGTGCCCGACATCAGGCCGATCACCCGCATCAGCTCAACTCACCCTCCATGACCCCCACTTGCTTCCGCCGCGGCCTCCAGGCCAGCGCCAGGACGCTCACCGCGCATGTCGCCGCCGCGTAGTACGCGGGGATGTCCACGCTCCCCGTCCGCTCGATCGTCTCCGTGATGATGAGCCCGGCGCACCCCGAGAACAGCGCATTGGACAACGCGTAGGCGAGTCCCAGCCCCGTGTAGCGCACATGGGTCGGGAACAGCTCCGCCAGCATCGCCGGACCCGGTCCCGCCATCAGCCCCACCACGGCACCCGCGCCCCACACTGCCGCACCCTTCACGCTGAGGGAAACGCCCGGGTCCTGAAGAAGGTTGAGCAGCGGCACCGCGAGCACCACCACGAGCACCGCACCCGTCAGCATCACCGGCCGCCGCCCGAACCGGTCGCTCAGCCATCCCGCCGGCACGATCGTCACCGCGAACCCGAAGTTGGCCAGCACCGTGGCGATCAGCGCCTGCTGGAAGGTCGCGTCCAGCGTGGACTGGAGATACGACGGCAGCACGACCAGGAAGGTGTATCCGGCCGCCGCCCACCCCATGATCCGCCCGGCACCCAGCGCGATCGCGCCCGCGACCTCCCGCGCGGGCGGCCGCTCGTCCTGCCGCTCCTCCCGGAACGCCGGCGTCTCCTCCAGCCGCAGCCGCAACCACAGCGCGCCAAGACCCAGCGGCAACGTCAGCAGGAACGGCAACCGCCATCCCCAGGAGCCGAGTTGCTCCTCGGTCAGCACAGTGGCGAGCAGCGCCGCCACCCCCGCACCTCCCAGCAGCCCCAGCGCGACCGTGAACGACTGCCACGAGCCGTACAGCCCGCGCCGCCCGGGTGGCGCGAACTCGGTCATCACCGCCACCGCGCCCCCGAACTCCCCGCCCGCCGACAGCCCTTGCAGCACCCGCAGGAACGTCAGCAGCCACGGCGCGAGGGCGCCGACCGTGGCGTACGTCGGCAGCGCGCCGATCAGCGTCGTCGCCACCGTCATCAGCGTGATCACCAGGATCAGCACCGGCCGCCTGCCGATCCGGTCGCCGAGCCGGCCGAACAGGGCCGCCCCGACCGGCCGGAAGAAGAACGCCAGCGCGAACGAGGCGTACGTCTTCACCAGCGCCTCGACCTCGCCGCCGCCCTCCGGGGTGAAGAAGCGCGCCGCGATGATCGTCGCGAAGTAGCCGTAGACACCGAACTCGTACCACTCGATGAAGTTGCCCACCGACCCCGCGACCAGGGCCTTGCGGGACCGGACCGTGCTTCGCTCGTGGATGGTCAACGTCAACCCCGCGCCTTCGCTGGTCGTCCGAAGGCCGACAGGACATCGAGGGGACATCGACCGGATGTCGAGTGAATGTCGGTTCGGCCGTCGGTTTTTGACTGTCGGTCAGTTTTCCAGGGGCAGGTGGCGGGCCCTTCGCGTCGCCTGCCCGCACCCACTGTCACCCATCACGGCAACAGCTGCCCGGACCGGCCTCCACTTAGGCAGCCGGAGGACTACGCTCGATGTCTGTACGTCGGCAGGGCGACACTGGGGAGGTAGCGGGATGACGCAGGTACGGCCCACACTGGCCGCCTCGGCTTCCCTGTGGGAGCGCGACGAGGAACTCGCCGCGGTCGAGGGGGCCCTCGACACACTGTGCGCCGACAACTCCTCCTCGGGCAGCCTCCTGGTGCTCCGGGGCGAGGCGGGGCTCGGCAAGACGGCGCTGCTGGCCGAAACCCGCCGCATCGCAGAGTCCCGCGGCTGCACGGTCTGGTCCGCCCGCGGCAGCGAGACCCTGAGCTCGGTCCCTTTCAACGTCGTACGGCAGCTGCTCCAGCCCGCGCTGCTGTCGCTGATGCCGGAAGAGGCGCGCGAGTACCTCGGCGACTGGTACGACATCGCCGGACCCGCCCTCGGCATAACGGACCCCGGCGAGCGCCAGGCCGACCCGCAGGGCGTGTGCGACGGCCTAGTCGCCGCCGTCCGCAGACTGGCCCGGCGCGACTGGCCGCTGGTCCTGCTGATCGACGACGCGCACTGGGCCGACCAGGAGACCCTGCGCTGGCTCGCCGCGTTCTCCGAGCACGTCGGCGAACAGAACGTGCTGGTCCTCGTCGCCCGCCGCCCCGGCGAGATCGGCGGCGACAGCGCCCGCCACCTCGACACCGTCGCCGCGGCGGGCTCCTCCGTCGCCACCCTGAGCGCCCTCACCCCGGACGCCACCGCAGGGCTCACCCGCGCCACCCTGGGCGTGCACGCCGACGCCCCGTTCTGCCGCGAGGTCTGGGCCGTCACCGGCGGCAACCCGTACGAGACCGTCGAGCTCCTCGCCAAGGTGCAGGACAGCGAGTTCGAGCCGACCGAGTCCGCGGCCGGCGAGCTGCGCGCCCTGAACCGCGAAGCACGCGGCGGCGGCCTCGTGGCCCGGCTGGAGACGCTCGGCATCGACGCCACCCGGTTCGCCTGGGCGGCCGCGATCCTCGGCACCGGCATCAGCGTCGACCTGGTCGCCGAACTCGCCACCATGAGCCCGGACGAGGCCGTGCGCTGCGCCGCGCTCCTGCGCACCGCCCGCATCCTTACCGAGCCCGACCCGGCGGGTGTCCAACCGGACGACGGCGAGCTCCAGTTCGTGCACCCGCTGATCGCCAGCGCCGTCTACAACTCCATCCCGGACGCCCTGCGCACCGCGATGCACGGCATCGCCGCCCGCGTCGTCACCGACAACGGCCACGGCGCCGCGGTCGCCGCCCGCCACCTCCTGGAAGTCCACCCGGACGACGACGAGGAACTCGTCGAGCAGCTGCGCGAGGCCGCCCGCGAGCACCTCGCCGTCGGCGCCCCCGACGCGGCCCGCCGCTGTCTGGAGCGCGCCCTGCTGGAGCCGCCCCTGCCCGCGGTCCACGCGCACGTGCTCCACGAACTCGGGTGCGCCACCCTCCTGACCGCGCCCGCCAGGACCATCGACCACCTCCAGACCGCCCTGGCCATGCCCGGCCTCGAAGGCGACGAACGCGTCGACGCCGTCTGCCGCCTCTCCCAGGCCCTCCTCCACAACAACCAGGTGGAGGAGGCCGTCCGCACCGTCGAGGCGGAGGCCGCCCGGCACCCGGCCGGACCGGCCAGGCTGCGGCTCCAGGCGGTGCAGTTCATGTGGGAGGGCATCCACGCGGGCGAGGCCGCCTCGCCCGGACGCTCCACGCGCCTCGCCGAACTCGCCAGGACCTGCACCGGCCGCGACAACCCCGAGCGGGCCCTGCTGATCCTGCGCGGCTTCGACGCCATGGCCCGCGGCGAGAACGCCGAGGAGGTCGCCGAACTGTGCGACCGCGCCCTCGTCAACGGCCGCCTTGCCCCCGGACTCGGCTGGACCGACCCGCAGTGGGGCATCGAATTGCCGATGATGCTGGCCAGCGCTTACGCCTACACCGACCGGCTCGACCGGGCCGAGGCCCTCTACAACGAGGCGCTGCGCGCGTACGAGTCCGCCGGCTGGAGCGGCGGCCATCTCTCCCTGGCACACGCCTACGTCGGACTCGGCCTGCGCAGGCGCGGACGGCTGCGCGAGGCGGAGGCGTCGCTGCGCAAGTCGCTGGCGCTCGCCGAGCGCGTCGGCCGCAGGCTGCCCCTGCACTGGTCCGCCACCTGCAACCTCGTCGACACGCTGCTCGCCCGCGGCCATGTCCAGGAGGCCTGGGAGATCGCCGAAGAGTACGGCTTCGCCCCGCCCTACCCGTCGACGATCGTCCTGCCGGACCCGCGCTCGGTCCGCGGCCGCCTGCTCCTCGCCGTCGGCCGCACCAAGGACGGCATCAACGAACTGGAGGCCGCGGAGAAGGCGGCGGACGTACGCGGCCACCACAACACGGTGCTCGTCCCCTGGGCCGTCGACCTGGCCCGGGTCCTCGCGAGCGAGGACCCGGCGCGCGCCGCCCGGCTGGCCACCGAGGTCCGCCGGCAGGCCGAGCGCCTCGGCACGGACACCGCGATCGGCGAGGCCCTGCGGTGCGCTGCGCTCCTGGAGACCGGCCAGCGCGCGGTGCGCCTCGCCGAACAGGCCGTCGCCTACCTGGAGGCCTCGCCCTGCCTGTACGAACACGCGGCGGCCCGGGTCGAGTACGGCATCGCCGCCCGCTCGTCGGCGGAGCTGCGGCGCGGGATCACGCTGGCCCGGTCGTGCGGTGCGGACGGGCTCGTGCTCCAGGCGGAGGCGGCGTTGGCGCTCCGCTAGGGGGCCGGGCGGGGTCGTTTTTCGGCTGCGGCGCCGTTGGGGCTGGTCGCGCCCACGCGGCGGAGCCGCACATCGATACAGCCCCGCGCCCCTATGGGGCGCGTCAGAGCTTGAGGAGTTGATCGGTGACCGCAGCCAGTCGCCGCTGGACGCCCGCGTCGTACGTCCCCTCGTGCGCCCGGGACGGGCTCGTGCCGTCGAAGTACCTGCCCGTGCCCAGGTCCTGTGTCGCGAGGGCCAGGACGCCCGGGGCGCCGTCGGCGACCGTGTTCCACGGCGTGATGCCGCCCTCGCGGACCATGCCCGTGTCCATGTACGTCGCCGGGTGCAGCACATTGACCGCGACCCCGGTGCCCGCCAGCTCCTCCGCGAGGGTGAACGTATGGGCCGCGAGCGCGAACTTGCTGCGCCAGTACGCCGAGGCACCGGTGTAGCCGCGGGTCAGCTCCGGGTCGTCGAAGTCGAGCGGTTCCTGACCGGCCGAGCCCACGTTCACGATCCGGGCGGGCGCGTTCGCACGCAGCACGGGCAGCAGAGCGCGGGTCAGCGCGACCGGCGCCAAGTAGTTCACCGCGAGGCGCAGTTCGTGCCCGTCGACGCTGAGCTCACGGCCCGTGCCGGGCGAACCGAAGCCCACCCCCGCATTGTTGATCAGCACGTCCAGCTCGGGATGCTCCCCGGCGACATGCGCCGCCAGCTCCCGCACCTGCCCGAGCGAGGCCAGGTCCGCCACGAACCCCTCGGCCTCGCCCTCGCCCCGCAGCTCCTCGACGAGCGCCTCCGTACGGCCCGCGTCCCGCCCGTGCGCGAGGACGCGATGCCCCGAACGGACCAGCTCGAAGGCGACGTGACGGCCGAGACCCGAGGTGGCGCCGGTGATCAGAATCGTGGACATACCTCCACCGTAGGCACGGGGTGGAGGCATGTGCGAGGCGCTGCTGAACCTACGACCGCCAGGGTCACCCTCGGGCGCCTGCGTCCGGCCCGGCTTCCTCGGCGAGCACCCGCTGGGCCGTCGCGAACGCCGCGTTCGCCGCCGGGACCCCGCAGTACACGGCCGTCTGGAGCAGTACGGCGCCGATCTCCTCCGGCGTCAGCCCGTTCCGCCGGGCCGCCCGGACGTGCATGGCCAGCTCGTCGTAGTGGCCGTGCGCGACCAGCGCCGTCAGGGTGATCATGCTGCGCTCGCGGCGGGTGAGCGTCGGGTCGGTCCAGATCTCGCCCCAGGCGTAGCGCGAGATGAAGTCCTGGAAGCGCGCGGTGAACGGCGTCTGCCGGGCCTGCGCCCGGTCCACGTGCGCGTCGCCGAGGACCTCGCGCCGCACCTCCATGCCGCGCCTCGCGCCCCCGTCGAAATGCGCCCGCAGTGCCGTGAGCACGGCCTGCGGGCACTGTGCCGGCGCCAGGTGCGAGGCCCCCGGGATCTCCACGAGCGCGGCACCGGGCACGGCGTCCGCGATCTCGCGCAGGTGGACCGGCGGGGTCGCGGGGTCCTCGCGCCCGGCGATCAGCAGGGTCGGGGAGGAGATCTCGGCCAGCCGGTCACGCAGGTCGAAGGCGGCGAGGGCATCGCAGCAGGCGGCGTAGGAGCCCGGGTCGGCGTCGCGGTGGTCGCGCACCAGCTCCGGCACGGTGAACCCGGGCGTGAACCAGCGGCTGTTCGCGCTCTCGGCAAGCCCCGCAAGCCCTTCGCGCCGCACCAGCGCGGCCCGCTCCTCCCAAGGCTTCGAGCCGTTGAAGTGCGCCGACGAACAGATCACGGCCAGGGAGCCGACCCGCTGGGGATGGTGCACGGCCAGATGCAGGCCCACCGCACCGCCGAGCGAGACACCCGCGTACGCGAACCGCTCGATGCCGAGCGAGTCCGCGAGCGCCAGCACCAGACCGGCGAGGTCACCGACGGTCGCGCCCGCCCCGATGAGATCGGCGGCCGAACCGCCGTGACCCGGCAGATTCCAGCGGACCACCCGATGGGTGATCGACAGCTCGGGCGCGACCTTGTCCCACAGGGCGTACGACGTGCCGAGCGAGGGTCCGAGCAGCAGCGGGGGCGCCGAGGCGGGCCCTTCGGCACAGTGGTCGAGGAGTTTCAACGTCGCTCCAGAGCGCGGTCGGTGAGGGCTCCGGCGGAGCCGGTGTAGTGGGTGGGATCGAGGTCGACGTCGGCCAGCTCCGGCGCCTCGGCGAGCGGACACCCCTCGGCGGCGAGCCGAGTCAGCAACTCCTTGGCGCGGGCCCGGCCCAGCACCGGGGCCAGCTCGGCCGACAGCCGCTCGGAGACGATCAACCCATGGGTGAGATCGAGGTGTTCGCGCATGACATCGGCCCTGACCCGCAGCCCCTCGGCCAGTTCCACGGCGTCCCGGGCGGCCCCGCCGACCAGCCGCAGCAGATCCCTCAGCGGCTCCCACTCGGCGTGCCAGGCACCGGCCGGCCGCTCGTCCTCGGCCGCCAGCGACCCGTACAGCGTCGCCGCGAGCTGAGGCGCCCGCCGTGCGGCGGAGGCGATGAGCGTGGACCGTACGGGATTCGACTTGTGCGGCATGGCGGAGGAGCCGCCGCCGCTGCCCTCCGCGACCTCGGCGATCTCGGTCCGGGAAAGGGTGAGGACGTCCACGGCGGCCTTGCCGAGGGCGCCCGCCGTGAAGGCGAGGCACCCGGCGAGATCGGCGACGGGTGTGCGCAGGGTGTGCCAGGGCAGGTCGGGCGCCCGGAGGCCGAGCTCGCGGGCGTACGCCGCCGGCAGAGCGGTCGGTTCGGCGGCGCCGTACGCCGCGAAGGCCGCCAACGTCCCCGCCGCACCCCCGAGTTGGGCCGGAAGCGAGTCCCGTACGGCCCGTAGCCGGTCCCGCGCGTCGAGGACCAGCGCCCGCCACCCGGCCGCCTTCAGCCCGAACGTCGTCGGTACGGCGTGCTGGGTGAGCGTCCGCCCCGGCATCGCGGTGTCGCGGTGCTCGGCGGCCAGCCGCGCGAGGGCCCGCTCGGTGCGGTCGAGGTCGCCGAGGATCAGGTCGAGCGTGCGCGAGGCGACCAGCATCGTCGCCGTGTCCATGATGTCCTGGCTGGTCGCGCCCCGGTGGACGTAGGGGCCGTACTCCTCGCCGACGGCCTTCGTCAGGTCGCCGGCCAGCGGGATGACCGGGTTGCCGCCGGCGCGGGCGCGTTCGGCGAGGGACCGTACGTCGAAGCGTCCGGCGTCCGCCGCCTCGGTCACCGCCACCCCGGCCTCGGCCGGGGCGAGGTCCAGGGCGGCCTGGGCGCGGGTGAGGGCGGCCTCCGCGTCGAGCAGGGCCTGGAGCCAGGCCGTGTCGCCGGTCGCGCAGGCGGCGGGGGAGCCTGCCCACCCGGGGGCGAGCAGGCCGGTGTCGTCGGAATCGACAGAAGTCACTGGAACTCCAGGAAGACCGTCTCGCCTTCGCCCTGAAGGCGGATGTCGAAACGGTATGTGCCCCGGCCCTGGTCCTTTGCGATCAGCGTGTCGCGTCGCGCCTCGTCCAGCCCGGCGAGCAGCGGGTCGGCGGCCAGAGCCGCGTCGTCGCCCGGCAGATAGATCCGGGTGAACAGGTGCATCAGCAGCCCGCGCGCGAACACGCACACGCTCAGGTACGGCGCGCTGCGCCCACGCGCCCCGGGCCGCAGCGTCCGTGCGGTCCAGTAGCCGCTCGCGTCCGTCTGGACGCGCCCCCAGCCGGTGAACTCCACGCCGCCCCGGCCCAGGAAGCCGCCGCTCGCCGGGTCGCGCCGCATCGATCCGTCGACCTGCGGGACCCGGCCGTCGGGGTCGGCGCCCCACAGCTCGAAGAAGGCGTCCGGGAGCGGGTTGCCCTCGCCGTCGAGGACGTGGCCCTGGAGCGCGATCGTGTCCGGGTGGCCGACCGGCGCGATGTCGCCGCCGCCGGGGAAGGGCAGGGCGTGGCCGTAGAAGGGGCCGACCGTGTGCGACGGGGTCGGGAGCACGGTTTCCGGACGGCTCGTGTCGATCTTCGTCATGGCAGGTCAGCGTCCCTCTTCGATCCAGGTGGCGTGGGGTCCGTCCAGCACGATGTCCCAGTGGTAGCCCATCGAGAACTCCGGCACCGACAGGTCGTGGTCGTACGTCGCGACCAGGCGTTGGCGGGCCGCGTCGTCCGTCACCGACTGGATGATCGGGTCGTACGGGAAGAGCGGGTCGCTGGGGAAGTACATCTGCGTCACCAGTCGCTGGGTGAACGCCGTTCCGAACAGCGAGAAGTGGATGTGGGCCGGGCGCCAGGCGTTGACGTGCTGGCGCCACGGGTACGGGCCCGGCTGGACGGTGGTGAAGCGGTAGAAGCCGCTGTCGTCGCTCAGCGTGCGGCCCACCCCCGTGAAGTTCGGGTCCAGCGGGGCGTCGTGCTGCTCGCGCTGGTGGGCGTAGCGGCCGGCCGAGTTCGCCTGCCAGATCTCGATCAGCTGGCCGCGGATCGGGCGCCCGTCGCGGTCGAGGAGGCGGCCCTCGACGGTGATGCGCTCGCCGATCGGCTCACCGGTGTGCTGCCGGGTGAGGTCGTTGTCGATCTCGGTGATGTCGCGCTCGCCGAAGGCGGGGGAGTGCAGCTCCACCAGCTCCGGGTCCTTGCTGACGTCGATGGTGATCGGCGGCTGCTTCGGGTGACGCAGGGCGGAGGAGCGGTACGGGGCATAGCCGCGCCGCGGGTGGTGCTCGACGGGGGCGCCGTCGGCGATCCGCTTCTCGTACGCGGCGTGCTCGGCCGCGATCTCCTGGTCGATGTCGTGCTGGGTGAGAGTCATGGGAGTTCCTCGGGGTTCCTAACGCTCCAGGACGAGGGCGAGGCCCTGGCCGACGCCGATGCAGAGGGTGGCGACGCCGACTCCGCCGCCACTGCGGGCCAGTTGGTGGGCGACCGTACCGGCGAGGCGGGCACCGGAGGCGCCCAGCGGGTGGCCGAGGGCGATGGCGCCGCCCTGCGGGTTGAGGATCGCCGGGTCGAACTCGGGCCATTCGGCCACGCAGCCCAGCACCTGGGCGGCGAAGGCCTCGTTGAGTTCGAGCACGTCCAGGTCGCCGAATCCCTTGCCCGCCTTGGCGAGCGCCCGGTTGACGGCCTCGACGGGCGCGAGGCCGAAGTAGTGCGGGTCGAGGGCGGAGACGCCGGTGGCGGAGATCCGGGCGAGCGGCTCTCGGCCGGTGGCCCTCAGGCCCTCCTCGTCGGTCAGCAGCAGGGCGGCGGCGCCGTCGTTGAGCGGGGAGGCGTTGCCCGCGGTGACCGTGCCGTTCTCGGTGCGGAACGACGGCTTGAGCCTCGCCATCGCGGCGAGGGAGGCGTCGGGGCGTACGCTCTCGTCGGCGGCGAGGACGACCGGGTCGCCCCCCCCGCTGCGGGATCGACACGGGCGCGAGCTCGGCGCCGAACAGCCCGGCCTGCTGGGCGGCGGCGGCCTTGTGGTGGGAGGCCAGCGCGTACTCGTCCTGCTGCTCCCGGCCGATCTTGTGCTTCTCGGCGATCAGCTCGGCCGACTCACCCAGCGGGACCGTCCACTGAGGCTCCATCCTCGGGTTGACCATGCGCCAGCCGAGCGTGGTGGAGTACAGCTCCGTGTGGGCTGCGGGGAACGGCTTGTCGGACTTGGGCAGCACGTACGGCGCCCGCGTCATCGACTCCACACCACCGGCCACGGCGATGGAGGCGTCCCCGACGGCGATCGCACGGGCCGCCTGGATCACCGCTTCGAGGCCGGAGGCGCACAGCCGGTTGACCGTCACGCCGGGCACGGAGGTGGGCAGACCGGCGAGGAGGGCGGCCATGCGGCCGACGTTACGATTCTCCTCGCCCGCCCCGTTGGCGTTGCCGAAGTAGACGTCCTCGATCCGGGACGGGTCCAAGTCGGGCGTACGGCCCATCAGTTCGCGGATGGCGTGGGCGGCCAGGTCGTCCGGGCGCACGCTCGCCAGGCCGCCGTTGTAGCGGCCGACCGGGGTGCGCACGGCGTCGACGACGTATACGTCTCTCACAGCAGTCCCTCCGCGACGGTCAGCTTGGCGTCGGTCCTGGCGACGATCTCGTCGACGCTCACACCGGGTGCGGTCTCGGTCAGCACCAGCCCTTCGGACGTCACGTCCAGCACGCCCAGGTCGGTGATGATCCGGTCCACGCATGCCTTCCCGGTGAGGGGCAGCGCGCACTCGGTGCGGATCTTCGCCGAGCCGTCCTTGGCGGTGTGGGTCATCACGACGATGACCGTGCGGGCCCCGTGCACCAGGTCCATCGCCCCGCCGATCCCGGTGATCATCTTGCCGGGGATCGCCCAGTTCGCCAGGTCGCCCGTCGCCGAGACCTGCATGGCGCCGAGCACGGCGACGTCGATGTGCCCGCCGCGGATCATCGAGAACGACAGCGCCGAGTCGAAGAAGGAGGCGCCGGGCAGGACCGTCACGGTCTCCTTGCCCGCGTTGATCAGGTCGGGGTCGACCTGGTCCTCGGTGGGGTAGGGGCCGGTGCCCAGGATGCCGTTCTCGGACTCCAGGATCACCTCCACGCCCTTGGGGAGATAGTTCGGGATCAGCGTCGGCAGACCGATCCCGAGATTGACGTACTGGCCGTCCTGAAGCTCGCGTGCGGCCCGCGCCGCCATCTCTTCCCGCGTCCACGCCATGTCAGCTCTCCGTCCCTCGTGCTGCAGGCACGGAAATCGTGCGTTGCTCGATGCCCTTGTCCGCGGCCTGCTCGGGGGTGAGCGCCACGACCCGCTGGACGAAGATGCCCGGCAGGTGTACGGCGTCCGGGTCGATCGCGCCGGGCTCCACGAGTTCCTCGACCTCGGCGATCGTCACCCGCCCGGCCATCGCGGCCAGCGGGTTGAAGTTCCGGGTGGACTTGTTGAACACCAGGTTCCCGTGCCGGTCGCCCTTCGCGGCCCGCACCAGCGCGAAGTCGGTCCGGATCCCGCGCTCCAGCACGTACTCGGTGCCGTCGAACTCCCGCACCTCCTTCGGCGGGGAGGCCAGCGCGACCCCGCCGGAGCCGTCGTAGCGCCAGGGCAGCCCGCCCTCGGCGACCTGGGTGCCCACCCCGGCCGGCGTGTAGAACGCGGGGATCCCCGCCCCGCCGGCCCGCAGCCGCTCGGCCAGCGTGCCCTGCGGGATCATCTCGACCTCCAGCTCACCGGCCAGGTACTGGCGGGCGAACTCCTTGTTCGCGCCGATGTAGGAGCCGGTCACCCGGGCGATCCGCCCCGCCGACAGCAGCACCGCCAGGCCGGACTCCATCGCCCCGCAGTTGTTCGAGACGACCGACAGCCCGGACACGCCACGCTCGTACAACGCCTGGATCAGTACGTTCGGCACACCGCTCAGCCCGAAGCCACCGACCGCGAGCGATACGCCGTCGCCGACATCGGCCACCGCCTCCAGGGCCGTGGCGACCACCTTGTCCATCCGAGAAGCCCCATCTCTTCCGAGCTCCCAGCACCCGAATTAGTCAGGGCACTGATTATTTCCGCGAGGTTCTCCCTCACGCTGTCACTGGAGCGGGAAACCGTCAAGACCTCGGTAAATGTGAGGCCGTCAGGGTCGGAAGTGCCGCAGACAGTCATGGTCAGGTCAGGTATTGTTCAGTGCACCGACGAAAACGACCAGGGGAGCGCGCATGGCCGCCGTGGACCTCACCACCCACCCCGGGCACCTGGCCCGGCGGCTCCAGCAGGCGCACTACCTGCTGTGGAACACGATGGTCTCCGAGGAGATCACCTCGCCCCAGTTCGCCGTGCTCAACACCCTGGTGGCCGAGCCGGGCCTGGATCAGCGGACGGTGGGGGAGCGGGTCGGGCTCGACCGGTCCACCATCGCCGAGGTGATCAGCCGGCTGGGCCGGCGCGGGCTCCTCGACAAGGTCCGCGACCCCCAGGACGGCCGCCGCTTCCTGCTGCGCCTCACGGACGAGGGCCTGCGCACCCACAAGAAGCTGACCGTGCGCACGGCCCGGATGAACCAGGTCTTCCTGGCCCCGCTCTCCGCCGAGGAGCAGACGCTGTTCTTCGACCTGATCCGGCGTGTCGCGGACGCGGCCGAGGGGCTGCGCAACCCGGCGGAACCCCTCGTCGCACAGTCCTGATCCCGGCGCTCTGCGCGAAGCTCAGCGCGCCGTCGCGAACACCACCCACACCTGGCCGTGCTGGAAGTTCATCCGCTTGCCGTTGCTCGTCGTGAACGTCGTGCCGTCCGCGGCCTTCGGACGCTTCCACCTGACGTCGTAGGCGCGCCCGTCCCGCAGCACCCGCGCCTTCCCGGAGCCCACCGTCTCGGTGTACGGCGTGTAGTTGCCGAGCTTGTCGTGGAACGGGGACTTGCGCACCTTCACGTACTGCACGACGACCGTGCCGGCCATGACCCGCTTGCCGTCCGTCGTCGCGGCGGCCTTGCCGTCCATGCCGACCATCCAGCGGTCCCGGCTCTTGGACCAGGTGAACGAGTACTGGGCCGCCTTGAAGCGCACCGACTGTACGGCCGTGGTCTTCCCGCCCGCCGGGGCGGCGCCGAAGCGGAAGCCCGTCGTCAGGACGGACGTGCCCGGCGCGGTGGCCATCAGTCGCTGGGGCCGCAGATAGAGGTTGTGCGGCGCGGGCCGGAAATTGCCGCGGAAGTACGCGTCCTGCTCCTTCTCCGGCGGCGCCGCCTGCAACGGAGCCTTGTCGATCAGCGGCAGGAGCTTGCCCTGCGCCCCCGAGAAGGCGAGCACCGGCCGGTCGAACTGGCGTAGCAGCTCCAGATCGGTCTCGCGTGCGCTGCGCACCGGGCCGACGACCTTGGGCAGCTTCTGCGCGTACACCGCCATCAGGCGGCTGAGCCCGCCCTCGACCTGCTCGACGTACACGATGTCCGCCTCGTTCAGGCCGGTGTGGGGCCGTGCGGGGCGGGAGTTGTCGATCTTCACGGCGAGCACCGCGCCCTTCGCCCGGCTCTCGCCGTCGCCGGGCGCCGACGAACGCCCCTGGCCGCGGCCGTCGTCGCTGGCGCCGTCGGACGTCGTGCAGCCCGCGGCCAGGGCGGCCGCCACCACGGCGGCCAGCAGTCCGGTCATGGTCGTGGCGCGCCTTGTGCGCGCCGCTCGTCGTCTGCCCACCGTCGTCACCCGCAGCCACCCGCCCAGTTCATGTCATCAATTGTGCGCTTATCTGTTCATAGGTGCACATACCCGGTCGGTTCCGGTGCTCCTCGCGAATCCGTCGATCGGCCCTGGCGCCGACAACCGGTCGGCCCACACCGCGCACCGTCCGTCCCGGCGATTCGGCGGGGGAGCGCAGGGGTACCCGGGGCCCACCGTACGAGCGCCATGCGCGGGCGACCGGAGGGAGCGCGGGCGATGAGGGCAGTGACCTGGCAGGGCAAGCGGGACGTACGGGTGGAGAACGTGCCCGATCCCGGGATCCAGGAGCCGACGGACGCGGTCGTCCGCATCACCTCCACCGCGCTGTGCGGCTCCGACCTGCATCTGTACGAGGTGCTCACCCCGTTCATGACGCCGGGGGACATCCTCGGCCACGAGCCGATCGGCATCGTCGAGGAGGTCGGTGCCGGGGTGCCGGACCTTCAGGCGGGGGACCGGGTCGTGGTGCCGTTCCAGATCGCCTGCGGCAACTGCTGGATGTGCCTGACCGGGCTGCCCACGCAGTGCGAGACCACCCAGGTCACCGGCGAGGGCATGGGCGCCGCCCTATTCGGCTACACCCGCCTGTACGGCTCGGTGCCGGGCGCCCAGGCCGAGTACCTGCGGGTCCCGCAGGCGCAGTTCGGACCGATCAAGATCCCCGAGGGGCCGCCCGACGACCGGTTCGTGTACCTCTCCGACGTGCTGCCCACCGCCTGGCAGGCGGTCCAGTACGCCGAGGTCCCCGAGGGTGGCAGCATCGCCGTGCTCGGCCTCGGCCCCATCGGCGACATGGCCTGCCGCGTCGCCCAAGTGCGGGGCGCCGGGCAGGTGTTCGGAGTGGACCTGGTGACCGAGCGGCTGAAGCGGGCGCGCGAGCGGGGCGTCGAGACCTTCGACCTGAGGAGCTTCGACCACGAGAAGGAACTCGTCGCCGCCATCCGCGACCGGACCGCCGGACGCGGCCCCGACGCCGTGGTCGACGCGGTCGGTACCGAGGCCCACGGCAGCGCCGCCGCCCGGCTGGCGCAACAGGCCGCGGCGATGCTGCCCCGAAGGCTGAGCGCCCCCCTCGCCGAACGCCTCACCTTCGACCGGCTCGCCGCCCTGCACACCGCCATCGACCTGGTGCGGCGCGGCGGCACGATCTCGCTGTCCGGTGTCTACGGCGGCACCGCGGACCCGGTTCCGCTGCTCACCCTCTTCGACAAGCAGATCCAGATCCGGATGGGGCAGGCCAACGTACGCCGCTGGAGCGACGACATCCTGCCGTATCTGACGGACGAGGACCCGCTCGGCGTGGACGACTTCGCCACGCACCGCCTGTCCCTCAACGACGCCCCGCACGCGTACGAGATGT
The DNA here is from genome assembly GCF_045039535.1 of Streptomyces sp. NBC_01092. Lineage (NCBI taxonomy): Bacteria > Bacillati > Actinomycetota > Actinomycetes > Kitasatosporales > Streptomycetaceae > Streptomyces > Streptomyces sp. NBC_01092. The sequence continues at coordinate 9,348,341 of NZ_CP108659.1, forward strand.
TCCAGCACAAGCAGGACGGCGCGGTGAAGGTGTTGATGAAGCCCTGACCCGCGCCCGCGCGAGACGCGCCGTCGGTCAGGCCTGCGGTCCGAAGATCGCCGCGAGGTCGTAGCGCACCGGCTCCTCCAGCTGGGCGTACGTGCAGCTGTCGGGGGTCCGGTCCGGGCGCCAGCGGCGGAAGCGGGCCGTGTGCCGGAAGCGCGCGCCGTTCTCCATGTGGTCGTACGCCACCTCGGCCACCCACTCCGGTCGGAGCGGCACCCAGGACAGGTCCTTCTTGCCCGACCAACGGCTCGGCGCGCCCGGCAGCCGGGCCGACTCGTGCGCCGCCTCGTCGGACCACGCCGCCCAGGGATGCCCGGCGGTCTCCGCCATACGCAGCGGCTCCAGCTCGTCGATCAGCTCGGCGCGCCGCTTCATCGAGAACGCGGCCGACACGCCCACGTGCTGGAGGGTGCCCCGGTCGTCGTAGAGGCCCAGCAGCAGGGAACCCACGATCGGTCCGCTCTTGTGCAGGCGGTAGCCCGCGACGACGACGTCCGCCGTGCGCTCGTGCTTGATCTTGAACATGGCGCGCTCGTCCTGGAGGTAGCGCAGCGTCAGCGGCTTGGCGATCACCCCGTCAAGACCGGCCCCCTCGTACTGCTCGAACCACCCCTGGGCCGTCGCGACGTCGGTCGTCGCCGGCGCCACATGCACCGGCTCCGTCACCCCGGACAGCGCCATGGTGAGCAGCGCCCGCCGGTCCGCGAGCGGAGTCTCCACCAGGGACTCGTCCGCCAGCGCGAGCAGGTCGAAGGCCACGAACGACGCCGGGGTCCGCTCGGCCAGCATCCGCACCCGGGAGTCGGCCGGGTGGATGCGCTCGGTGAGCGCGTCGAAGTCCAGCCGGCCCTCCCGCGCGATCACGATCTCCCCGTCCAGCACGCACCGCTTCGGCAGCCGCTCCTTCAGCCCCGCCACCAGCTCGGGAAAGTACCTGGTCAGCGACTTCGTGGTACGGCTGCCGAGCTCGACCTCGTCGCCGTCGCGGAACACGATCGCCCGGAACCCGTCCCACTTCGCCTCGTACTGCATGCCCGGCGGGATCTTCGCCACCGACTTGGCGAGCATCGGCTTCACGGGCGGCATCACCGGAAGGTCCATGGTCCGATTCTGCGCGCATAAGGCGGCCGCCGCCCAGTGTGCGCGGGGTGGACAGTGGGCCTACCGTGGCTCGCATGGGTGAAGCGGTGGAGCTGGAGGCGGGCGGCCGGAAGGTACGCCTGTCCAGTCCCGGCAAGATCTTCTTCCCGGAGCGGGGCTTCACCAAGCTGGACCTCGCCCAGTACTACATCGCCGTCGGCCCCGGCATCCTGCGCGCCCTGCGCGACCGCCCCACCACCCTGGAGCGCTACCCGGACGGCGTGACCGGCGAGAACTTCTTCCAGAAGCGGGCGCCCAAGAACATGCCCGACTGGATCCCCACCGCCCACATCACCTTCCCCAGCGGCCGCAGCGCCGACGAGATGTGCCCCACCGAGGAGGCCGCAGTCCTGTGGGCCGCCCAGTACGGCACGCTCACCTTCCACCCCTGGCCGGTCCGCCGCGACGACGTCGACAGCCCCGACGAACTGCGCATCGACCTCGACCCGCAGCCCGGCACCGACTTCGACGACGCCGTGCGCGCCGCCCACGAACTGCGTGCCGTCCTGGAGGAGTTCGGCGGCCTGCAGGGCTGGCCCAAGACGTCCGGCGGCCGCGGACTGCACGTCTTCGTGCCGATCGAGCCGCGCTGGACCTTCACCCAGGTCAGACGGGCCGCGATCGCCGTCGGACGCGAGCTGGAACGCCGGATGCCGGACCAGGTGACGATCAAGTGGTGGAAGGAGGAGCGCGGCGAGCGCATCTTCGTCGACTACAACCAGACGGCCCGGGACCGGACCATCGCCTCGGCGTACTCCGTACGGCCCCGCCCGCACGCCCCGGTCTCCGCCCCCCTGAGCTGGGACGAGGTCGGCGTCGCGCATCCCCAGGACTTCGACATCGCGACCATGCCCGCGCGCTTCGCCGAACTCGGCGATGTGCACGCGGGCATGGACGACCACCGCTTCTCGCTGGACGCGCTGCTGGAGCTGGCCAACAAGGACGAGCGCGATCACGGGCTCGGCGATCTGCCGTACCCGCCCGAGTATCCGAAGATGCCGGGGGAACCCAAGCGGGTACAGCCGAGCAGGGCCCGCAAAGAGGGACCTACAACTCCTTGATCCGGATGTCCCGGTAGGAGACCACGTCCGTCGTGCCGTGCACCTGGAGCCCGACGTAGCCGGAGGCGAACCGCCGCCCGTCCGTGCCCGGGTCGTCCGAGCGCGGCGGGACGAAGTCCTGGCCACCGGTGTTGTCGAACTCGTTGATCAGCACGCCGTTGCGGTAGACCGAGTAGTGCTGGTCGACCACCCGGATCTCGTAGTCGTTCCACGTCCCCTTCTGGGTGACGCCGGCACCGGCCAGCCCCACCCGGTCGAAGCCGTAGATCGAACCGGTCTTGTACATGTCGCCGTCGGGCCGGTCGAGCACCTGCACCTCGTGCCCGTACTTGATGGCGACCCACTCCGGCCGCGTCTCCTCGGGGTGGTCGTGCACCCAGGGGAACCGCACGAACACACCGGAGTTGGCGTTGCCGGTGCCCGGGGCGTCGTCACGCCACTGGAGCTTGAGGGAGAAGTCGCCGTACTTGCGCTCGGGGAACCACAGCATGCCCAGGCCGGCCTTGCTGGTGCCGCTCGTGATCGAGCCATCGGCGTTCTGCGCGAACGAACCGCCGCCCACCTGCTGCCACTTGGCGAACGACCCCGCGCTGCCGTCGAGGATCGTCCGGTAGCCCTCGGTCTGCCCGGGCGTGCCGATCCCGGACTCGCGGGCGGCCTTGCGGACGGCGTCGTACTCGCGCTGGTCGACGACCCCGTCCTTCAGGAGCTGGTCCAGGACCGTCTTCACATGCTTGAGGAACAGCGCCTGGGACGTCCACTCCTTCTCGTCCTCGATCAACTCGTTGATCCGGCACCGGCTGTTGGTGAGCCGGTTCGGGACCCCCGAGTCGACCGTGCCGACGATCACCGTCAACCGCTCGTCGAACTCCGGGCAGTTGGGCGCCGGGACCTGGCCGGTCACCACGGTGAAGGTCACCGTACGGGCCGCGGAGGTGTTGCCCGCCTTGTCCGTCGCCCGGTAGGCGAGTGTGTGCGTGCCCGCACGGTCGACGACCAGCGGGGCGCCGTACGCGAGGTACGGCCCGCCGTCGATCGAGTACTCGATCCGGTCGACGCCCGAGCCGTGGTGCTCGTCGGTCGCCGTGACGGTCACCTTGGCGTTGCCGACGTAGGCCCCGGACGAGTTCTTCGTGCCGTCGACGGTCACGCCCGTCACCGGCGCGGTCGTGTCCGGCTGGGGCGCCGCCACGACCGTGAACTGCACACTCTTCTCGGCGGCGACGTTCCCCGCCTTGTCGGTGGCCCGGTAACGCACCGTGTGAGCCCCGACCTCGTGCACCATCACCGGCGCGGTGTACGGCTGCCATGCCCCGGTGCCGATGGCGTACTCGATGGTGTTGACGCCGGAACCGGTGTCGGAGGCGGTCACGGTGACGGTCGCCATGTCGATGTACGTCCCGTCTGGGTTCTGCTCGCCGCTGACCGTCGCCGAAGTCTCCGGCGCGGTCGTGTCATCGGTCGGCGGCGCTACGACCGTGAACGTGGCGTTCTTCTCCGCCGAGACGTTCCCCGCCTTGTCGAAGGCGCGGTAGCGGATCTTGTGGTCGCCGACCTGGTCGACGACGACCGGGGTGGTGTACGGCGTCCAGGCGCCCGCGTCACCGACCGCGTACTCGACGCGGTCGACCCCGGAGCCGCCCTCGTTGTCGGTGGCATGGAGCGCCACGCTCGCCGAACCGACGTACTGGCCCTGCGAGTTCTGCGTCCCGCTCACGTGCGCCGACGCCTCGGGCGCCGTGGTGTCCTCGCCGCTGCCCTCGGTCACCACCAGGATGCCCTGCATCTGCCCGTGCCCGGGAATCGTGCAGTAGTAGCGGTAGCGGCCGGGGGTGAGCGTGACCTCGGCGGTGTGCTTGCCGCCCTGGTCGTCGTTCGGGTTGGCGAGGATGTTCAGCTGGACGTCGTTGTTGTACTCGGGGTCCGAGGTGTCGAACGTCAACGTGTGCGGCATTCCGGTGGTGTTGCCGGTCGCCGTGCTGTTCTCGAAGACGATCGTCGTCGCGCCCGCCACGGCCGTGGCGGGGGCCGAGGCGTACTTCGTGATGTCGTCGCCGGCCGTCCAGGTGAGGACCTGTGCGGCGGCCGCCTCCGGCTGTGGTTGCGGCTGCCCGGTCGCGGGCAGTGCCTGCAGCCCCAGCACCACCAGCAGTGCGGCCAGCAGGGCCGCCCACATTCTTCGTTGCCGTGTCACTGCGCCCCCTTCGCCAGCTGGTCGGCGGCCGGCGTCGGGCCGCCGCCCGTGTAGGTGACGCGCCACAGCGCAGACTTGGCGTCCGAGGTGAAGAAGCCCCGGCCGTAGTCGAGCACGTACAGCGCGCCGTCCGGACCGAACTTCCAGTCCATGAGGTTCTTGATGCCGTCGTTGCCGATCGGCACGATCTTCTTCAGCGACTCGGAGTGGACCGGAAGACCGCCGTCCCCGTGTGTCTTGGGGTCGGTGATCACCGCGTTGCGCGGCTGGTCGGCGTCGTAGAAGTCACCGACGAACCACTTGCCGTCCCAGTAGGCCAGCCACTTGGTCCCACTCGCGCTCGCCGCGTCGTACCGGTAGACCGGCCCGTTCATCGCGGCCTGCCCACCGCCCTTGAGCCAAGGCAGCCCGTACGTGGCCTCCTCCTGCTTGTACGACGGCACACCGTTCGCGTCGCGCGGGAAGTCCGGGGCGCCGCCCTGGGGCGAGTACCAGATGTTGTTGCCGGTGACCGGCGGGAGGTTGACGAGGCCGTCGTTGTTCGGCGACTCGTTCTTCGGGTGGTTGCAGTCGTACCAGCCCAGCGGCTTGCTCGGGTCCGGCAGATTGCGGTCGCGGTAGGGCTGCTTGTTGCCCATGCAGTACGGCCAACCCCGGTTGCCCGCCTTGGTGATGACGGCGAACGTGTCGTACTTGGCCGGACCCCAGGTCGTCGAGGGCGCGCCCGCGTCGGGGCCGACCCAGCCCGCGTACAGGGTGTCGGTCTGCCGGTCGACGAAGATGCGCGCCGGATTCCTGACGCCCATCACATAGATCTCGCCGCGCGTCTTGCCGCCGCCCTCGTCGGTCTCCCGGCCCGTGAAGAGGTTGCCGTCCGGGAGCGTGTACGTGCCGTCCGGCTCCGGGTGGATGCGCAGGATCTTGCCGTTGAGGTTGTTGGTGTTGCCGGCGGTGCGGCGCGCGTCGGCGAAGGACACGCCCTTGTAGTTGGGCTCGGGGTTGTTGCCCGAGTAACCGCCGCTGAACCCACTGGAGTTGTTGTCGCCGGTCGCGATGTACAGGTTGCCCTTGGAGTCCCAGGTCATCCCGCCGCCCGAGTGGCAGCAACTGTGCACCTGCACCGGCCACTTGAGCAGCACCTTCTCACTGCCCAGGTCCAGCTTGTCGGTGGCGAGATCGAGCGTGAAGCGGGAGACGCGCCGCTCGGCCATCCTCGTGTCGCGGTTGACCTGCGAGTGCGGGGTGTAGTGCAGATACACCCAGCCGTTCTCCTCGAAGCGCGGGTCGAGCTCGATGCCGAGGAGCCCTTCCTCGACCTTGATCAGCTCGTCGCCGCCGCCCTTGTTGCCGAAGACCGTCAACGCCCCGGCCAGGGTGACCTTCTTGGTCTTCGGGTCGTAGACATGGATCTCGCCCTTGCCCTTGCCGATGTCCGGGTTGTTCCAGTCGGTGACCACGGGCTGGGAGGAGTCGGCGCCGCCCCGGCCGATGTAGAGCACACGGCCGTCGGGGGCGGTGACCAGGCCGTGCGGTTCGCCGATCTGGTCGTTCTGGCCGGGCTGGTTGGCCTGGGTGAGCCGCTCGGCCTTGTAGTTGCCGGTGATGGTGGCCTTGCAGTCGGCCTGGACCAGCCGGGTCGTCCACAGCAGGGCGCCGCGCAGATGCGCACGGAAGTCGGTCTCGTCGTACGACGACGCCGTGCCGCCCATGCCCGTGTAGAAGGAACGGCCGCCGTCGTAGTCGCGGCACCAACTCACCGGGTGATCCCAGCCGTTGGCTCCCGACCCCGGCTGGTAGCTCGACTCCCGCACCCGGGCGACGGTGTGTACCGCACCCGACGGGTTCTTCACCCAGTTCAGCCACTTGTCCGGCCGCTTCCACTGAACCGGCAGATCCTTGGTGGCCGGATGCCGCCGGTCGCCGACCTCGACGACCGCTCGCTGGGCATTCGTCGGTCCGCCGGCCGCCGGGCGGGCGCCGACGAGGCCGGTGAACCAGTCCGAGTACGGCTCGGCGCGGGCCGCGTCATGGACGCCGACGAAACCGCCGCCCGCCTCCATGTAGGCCTCCAGGCCCGCCTCCTGCTCCGGATCCAGGACGTCGCCGCCACCGGTGAGGAAGACGATCGTGTGGAAACGGCCCAACCTGGTCTCATTGGTGAACACCGAGGCGTCGTTCGTGGCCTCGGTGCTGAAGCGCTGATCGGTCGGGCCCGACAGGCCGATCTTCTCGATCGCCTCGATGCCGGCGTTCACCACGGGCGACTCGTCGCCGCCGGCGGCCGACCCGTAGAAGACCAGCACCCGCACATTGGCGCCGCCCGGTGGCGACTTGATGGACATCGTTGTCAGGGGCGGCTCCGGGGCAGGGCGCGCGTCGGCCGCCGGGGCTGCCATCAGCCCGGCGGCGACGATCCCTGCCGTCACGGTGGCCACCCAAGTCTGTCTTCTCGTGCTCAACCCTCGTAAGTGCATGGGCACCTCCATGGTCACAGCAACAGCGAAAAGGAAGCTAGACCCCTTTGAACGACTCGCCAATACCTATGACCGCACTGGGACGAACTTTGTCCTCAGTGTGGAAAAACGGGAGAGTGGCCGGTACCGTCTCAGCGGTTCATCCCCGTAATTTCCGTACCGCCGTGGGGAGTTCGGCATGGACAGACGCAGCTTTGACCGACGTAGCTTCAACAGACGCGTACTGCTGGGCGGCGCCACCGTCGCGACATCGTTGTCGCTGGCATCGGTACCCGAGGCCGTGGGCGCTGACACACCACCGAGGACCGCCCCGGCCGGCGGCGAGGTCAGACGCATGAAGCTGTACGCCGAGAAGCTCGCCGACGGGCAGATGGGCTACGGCCTGGAGAAGGGCAAGGCGACCATCCCCGGCCCGCTGATCGAGCTCAACGAGGGCGACACGCTGCACGTCGAGTTCGAGAACGCGATGGACGTGCCGGTGAGCCTGCACGTCCACGGCCTCGACTACGAGATCACCAGCGACGGCACGAAGCTCAACAAGAGCGACGTCGAGCCCGGCGGCACCCGCACCTACACCTGGCGCACCCACGCCCCCGGTCGTCGGGGGGACGGCACCTGGCGGGCGGGCAGCGCCGGTTACTGGCACTACCACGACCACGTGGTCGGCACGGAGCACGGCACGGGCGGCATCCGCAAGGGGCTGTACGGGCCGGTGATCGTGCGGCGCAAGGGCGATGTCCTCCCGGACGCGACCCACACGATCGTCTTCAACGACATGCTCATCAACAACAAGCCCGCGCACAGCGGCCCCAACTTCGAGGCCACGGTGGGCGATCGCGTCGAGTTCGTGATGATCACGCACGGTGAGTACTACCACACCTTCCACATGCACGGTCACCGCTGGGCGGACAACCGCACCGGCATGCTCACCGGCCCGGACGACCCCAGCCAGGTCGTCGACAACAAGATCGTGGGCCCGGCGGACTCCTTCGGCTTCCAGGTGATCGCCGGTGAGGGCGTCGGGGCCGGTGCGTGGATGTATCACTGCCATGTGCAGAGCCACTCCGACATGGGGATGGTCGGGCTGTTCCTGGTGAAGAAGGCGGACGGCACGATTCCCGGTTACGAGCCGCATGAGCACGGTCATGAGGCGGCCTCGGGGACCGCGCACGAACACTGAGGGATCATGGACGGGTGACTCTCGTTCTCACGCGTAGTGATCTGGAAGCGGTGCTGGCGCCCGGGGCCTGTCTGGAGGTGCTGCGGGACGGCTTCCTGCGAGCGCGGGACGCGGCGGTCGCGGGGCAACGGGTGCGGACCGACCTGCCCTTCCCCGGCACCGCCACCGCGCTGATCCCCGGCGTGCTGCCCGGCATCGAGGCGTACACCGTGAAGGTCAACGCCAAGTTCCCGGGCGCCCGGCCCGCGCTGCGCGGGGTGATCTGTCTGCACAGCGGTCGGGACGGGGAACTGCTGGCGCTGCTCGACTCCGCCACGGTCACGGCATGGCGTACGGGGCTGGCGGCGGCGTTGGGGACGCATGCACTGGCCGGGCCGGGAGACGTCCTCGGGGTGGTCGGCGCGGGCGCCCAGGCCGAGCTGATGGTGCGGGGGCTGGCGCAGCTGCGGCCGTATCGCGAGCTCGTCGTCCATGACACGGACGCCGGGCGGGCCGAGGCGTTCGCCGCGCGGCACGCGGGCCGGGCCGTGGCCTCGGCGACGGAGGTCGCGGCGGCCGCGGACACGGTACTGCTGGCGACGTGGGCCCGTTCGCCGCTGCTGGGGCTGTCGGACACGCGGGAGGGCCAGCACTTCACGAGCCTGGGCGCGGACGAACCCGGCAAGCAGGAGCTGTCCGCCGATCTGCTGCGCGCCGCGCTGCTCGTCGTGGACGACCGTGAACTCGCCGCAAGCATGGGGGTGTTGGCGGCTGCGGAACTTCCGGCGTCCGCCGCCGATGCCACCCTGGCGGACGTGCTGCGGGGCGACCACCCGGGACGTGCGAGTACCGAGAGCCGTACCGTCTACGCGCCGGTCGGCCTCCCCTGGCAGGACCTGGCGCTGAGCTGGGCGGCCTATCGGGCGGCGGAGCGGGAGGGGTTGGGGCGGCGGGTGGATCTGCTGGGGTGACATTGCCGGATGCCGGATGCCGGATGCCGGTTACGGTCGTTGGTCGCCGCGCGTAAGGGACTTTCGCCGACGCGAGAGCGCTCTCACGTGCCGCTCGCCACGGGGCTATCCTGATCCGCAACCGTCGACGAGGAGCCGCGCAGTGACCGAGACCGCCCCGCGCCCCACCCTTGAGGCCGTCGCCGCGCGGGCCGGGGTCTCGCGGGCCACCGTGTCACGGGTGGTCAACGGCGGGGACGGGGTCCGGGAACCGCTCGTCGAGCGGGTTCGCAAGGCCGTGGAGGAACTCGGATACGTACCGAACCAGGCCGCCCGCAGCCTGGTGACCCGGCGGCACGACGCCGTGGCCGTCGTCGTCGCCGAACCCGAGGCCCGCGTCTTCGCCGACCCGTTCTTCGCGCTGCAACTCCGCGGCATCAGCAAGGAGTTGACCGCCCACGACAACCAGCTCGTGCTGCTGCTCACGGAGGGCCGGGACGACCATGCGCGCGTCGGCCGCTACCTCGCCGGCGGGCATGTCGACGGGGCGCTCGTCTTCTCGCTGCACCTCGACGACCCGCTGCCCGAGCTGATCCAGCGCGCCGGAGTGCCCACCGTGTTCGGCGGACGGCCCGGCTGGAGCGGCGACCGCCGCGGTGTGGTCTACGTCGACGTGGACAACCGCGGCGGTGCCCGCGACGCCGTACGGCACCTCGCCGGACTCGGCCGCACCCGGATCGCGCACATCACCGGCGCCCTCGACCAGACCTCGGCGGTGGACCGGCTCGACGGATACCGGGATGTCATGGTCGACGCCGATCCCCGGCTGATCGTCGAGGGCGACTTCACGCCGGCCGGCGGGGAGCGGGCGATGCGTGAGCTTCTCGACCGCTGCCCGGACCTGGACGCGGTGTTCGCCGCCAACGACCTCACCGCGGCCGGGGCGCTGCGGGTGCTGCGTGAGGCCGGGCGGCGGGTGCCGGACGATGTCGCCGTGGTCGGCTTCGACGACATGCTGCCGGTGACGGAGCGGAGCGAACCGCCGCTCACGACGATCCGTCAGGACATCGAGGAGATGGGCCGGCTGATGGCCCGGCTGCTGCTGCGCGGACTCGAGAGGAACGCCGCCGACCAGGGCATCGGCGCCGCGCCGTCCAGCGTGGTGCTGCCGACCACGCTGGTACGGCGGGCGTCCGCCTAGGCTCGGTTCGCGTCCTGTCAGCTCTGTACGGGTGCGCTCTTGATCACGGCGAAGCGGGCGCCGTACGGGTCGGTGAGTTTGGCGATGCGGCCGACGTCGGGCAGGTCCGTGGCGGGCATGCGGACCGCGCCGCCCAGCTCCTCGGCCTTGGCGACCGTGGCGTCCGTGTCGGTGACCTCGAAGTACGGCAGCCAGTACGCGGAGGCCTGCGCCTCGGCCGGGTCGTCGGCCTTGTCGACGACACCGCCGAACATGGCGTCCTCCCCCTGACCCCCGGGGCTGAACGTCGTGTACGTGCCGCCGTAGAAGTCGAGGGCGAAGGTCTCCATGCCGAGCGTCGCGTTGTAGAACCCCGCCGCGGCCGGCACGTCCGTCGTGTACAGCTCCAACCAGCACAGCGAGCCGGGCTCCTGGACGAGGTCGAGGCCCTTGTTGGTGCCGGGCTGCCACAGGCCGAAGGACACGCCCGCCTTGTCGGCGAGGATGGCCATGCGTCCCAGGTCCATGACGTCCATCGGCTGCACCAGCACCGAGCCGTGCGCCTGCTCGGCCGACTTCGCGGTGGCGTCCGTGTCCGGGGTCTGGAAGTACACCGTCCAGGAGGGCGGGCCCTGCTCCTCGGTGGTCTGCATACCCCCGGCCACCGTCTTCCCGTCGAGCTGGAAGAGGCCGTAACCGCCGGTCTCGGGTCCGCCCGGCTGGAACCGCCAGCCGAACAGGCCGCCGTAGAAGGAACCGGCGCCCTCGATGTCGGGTGTGCCGACGTCGATCCAGTTCGGCGCGCCGGTGACGAAACGGGTGGTGAGCATCATCGCCCTCCTCGGAAAGGTCCCGCTGTCTGCACTGCCGAGTCTTGCACCGCCCACTGACAATCGCTGCCGGAACGCCGCCGTCTGCTGGGGTGCTCGCCATGGTCACCGTCAGTGACGCGTGGGCTTCTCCCTGTTTTCGTCCGGTCCCGCGCGCCGCCGTGCGCCGCGGCGTGGCGAGGGGGACCATCGAGTCGGCCGGAGGCCCTGGGGCGCGGCGTTGATCCCGCGTTGATCGAACGTTTTTCGCCGCCCGGCACGATCCTGCGCATGCACATCGACACGATCACGATGATCACCTCGCCCGACCTGGCCTGGCAGGAGGAGGCGTTGTGCGCACAGACAGGGGCGGACTTCTTCTTCCCCGAGCCGGGCAGTTCCGTGCGCGAGGCGAAGCGGATCTGCGGCATGTGCCCGATCCGCTCCGCCTGCCTGGACTACGCCCTGGACAACGACGAGCGATTCGGCGTCTGGGGTGGCCTCTCGGAGAAGGAGCGCCTGGAGCTCAGGCGTACGGCACGCTGAACCGGCGGGTCGCGTACCGCGCCGGGCCGTCGATGATGCCCGCCTCAGGCGCGCGATGCGCGAAGCGTGCGTGCCGATGTAGTGCCACGCCACAGCGTTGAGTTCCGGATCGTCGTTCTCCAGGATCCGCAGCGTCACGGACGACGGCTCACGCAGGAGCGCGCGCACCGGAAAATGCGACGGCCGGCCCGCGCACTGGCGGACCGGCCGACGAAGACCTTGGGGGCGGCGGTCAGCCGGCCGCCCGGGCCGCCAGGCGGGCCTTGCGCGCCGCCAGCTTCTCGTCGAACTTCAGGGCCTCCGCGTCCAGGCCGTTCATGAACAGCCCCAGCTCCTCCTGCGCCTTCAGCCCCTCGGGGCCGAGGCCGTCGATCTCCAGGACCTTCAGGAAGCGCAGGACGGGCTGGATCACGTCGTCGTGGTGGATGCGCATGTTGTAGACCTCGCCGATCGCCATCTGCGCAGCGGCCCGCTCGAAGCCGGGCATGCCGTGGCCGGGCATTCGGAAGTTCACGATCACGTCGCGCACTGCCATCATCGTCAGGTCGGGCGCGAGCTCGAAGGCGGCCTTCAGCAGGTTGCGGTAGAAGACCATGTGCAGGTTCTCGTCGGTCGCGATGCGCGCCAGCATGCGGTCGCAGACCGGGTCGCCCGACTGGTGGCCGGTGTTGCGGTGCGAGACACGGGTCGCCAGCTCCTGGAAGGAGACGTAGGCCACCGAGTGCAGCATCGAGTGGCGGTTGTCCGACTCGAAGCCCTCGCTCATGTGGGCCATCCGGAACTGCTCCAGCTTGTCCGGGTCCACCGCGCGCGAGGCGAGCAGGTAGTCACGCATCACGATGCCGTGGCGGCCCTCCTCGGCGGTCCAGCGATGCACCCAGGTGCCCCAGGCGCCGTCCCGGCCGAAGAGCGAGGCGATCTCGTGGTGGTAGCTGGGGAGGTTGTCCTCGGTGAGCAGATTCACCACGAGGGCGATCCGGCCGAGCTCGGTGACCTTGGACTGCCCCTTCTCCCAGGCCTCGCCGTCCTCGAAGAAGCCGGGGAAGTTACGGCCGTCGCTCCACGGCACGTACTCGTGCGGCATCCAGTCCTTGGTGACCTTCAGATGCCGGTTGAGTTCCTTCTCGACGACTTCCTCCAACGCGTACAGCAGCTTGGCGTCGGTCCAGACGGAAGGGCTGCCGAGATGAGGGGAAGTGATCGTCACGGGAACTCCAGGGGGACGCACAAGACAGGAAGGGTGACCGGCGAGCGGTTGCCGGAACCTACGGGATCGTAGGCTACGAACCCGTAGGTTACGAAGCCGTAGGTTAAGAGGGGTGTAAAGACCGCTGATCAGCTGCCGTTCCGCCGGGAGTTCGCGGGTTTGCGAAATGCCCCAGGAGGCGCAGGTCCCGGGGCTGAAAAGGGGATCCGTTCAGCCGGTCAGGCGTACAGATCACGCATCCTCACCGAGAGACATGTCACACACCCTTCGAGCTTCTCGAACTCGCTGATGTCGACCAGTACGGGCTCGTGGCCGAGGTCGGCGAGCAGCTCCGCCGTCTTGGGCGCGCTCGCCGCCATGAGGAGCTTGTCGCCGCCGAGCAGCACCACATGTGCCCCGGACTCCTCCGGCACCGGCAGGAAGCGCGGGAACAGCGACGGGGCGTCCAGCTGGGGGATACGGCCCAGGATCGTTCCGTCGGGCAGCGCGGTGATCGCCGACTTCAGGTGCAGCACCTTGCTCACGGGGACGGCGACGACTCGCGCGCCCAGCGGCTCGAACGCGGCGCGCAGCTGCTGGACGCCGGCCGCATTGGTCCGCCCGCCGCGGCCGACGTAGATCGTGTCGCCGACCTTCAGGACGTCGCCGCCGTCCAGCGTGCCCGGCTCCCAGATCCAGTTCACCGAGCAGCCGAGCGAGGCGACGGCCTCCTCGACGCCCTCGATCTCGTCCCGCCGGGACTCGGCGCCGGGCCGGGTGATCAGCGCGACGTTGCGGTACATGACGACGGTGTCCTCGACGAACACCGAGTCGGGGCAGTCGTCGGCCGGGTCCACCTCGATGGTCTCCCAGCCATGGGTGCGCAGGGCCTCCGTGTACGTCTCCCACTGCTCGACCGCGAGATCGAGGTCGACCTTCTCGCGCTCGATGTGCGTGAGCAGCCCTTCGGCGAGGCGCGGGCTCGGGCGGCGGATGAGGGCCTTCTTGCTGGGCACGACGGGATCTCCGGGTCGATGGCTGGATTCGGTGCCCATGATGCATGGGGCACCGATCCGCCATCATGCAGGGCCGGTCCGCCCGGACAACACCCCCGCGGTCAGGCTGTAGCCCTCCTGAGATGCGCCGCGGTGAAGGAGTCGCGGACTTCGAGGAGCTTCCGTGGCGTTCCCTCGAAGCTCCCGCGACCACCGTCCTTGGGGTTGTTCTGCCTGGCTCCGGTGCGAGCTAGGCGGGATCTCCGACAGTTTCTGGCGTGATTTCCTTCAGCTCTCCTTCTTTCACCATCAGCCAGCGCGTGATGCCGATCGACTCCAGGAACGGCAGGTCGTGGCTGGCCACGATCAGCGCCCCCTCGTACGACTCCAGGGCCGAGGTGAGCTGCTGCACGCTCGCCATGTCCAGGTTGTTCGTCGGCTCGTCCAGCATCAGCAGCTGTGGCGCGGGCTCGGCCAGCATCAGTGCGGCCAGCGCCGCACGGAAACGTTCGCCGCCGGACAGCGTCGCCGCCTTCTGGTCGGCGCGGGCGCCCCGGAACAGGAAGCGGGCCAGCCGCGCCCGGATCCGGTTGTTGGTGGCGCCCGGCGCGAAGCGGGCCACGTTCTCGGCGACCGACAGCTCGTCGTCGAGGACGTCCAGCCGCTGCGGCAGGAAGCGCAGCGGGACATGCGCCGTCGCCTCGCCCGCCACCGGCTCCAGCTCACCGGCGATCGTGCGCAGCAGCGTCGTCTTGCCCGAGCCGTTGCGCCCGATCAGCGCGATCCGCTCCGGACCGTGCAGATCGAAGCCTGTGGCCACGCGTGCGCCGTACGCCAGCTCCAGGTCGCGCAGCGTGAGCACGCTGCGGCCCTGCGGTACGGCCGTGTACGGCAGGTCGACGCGGATCTCGTCGTCGTCCCGCACGGCCACCACCGCGTCGTCGAGCCGTTCCTTGGCCTCGGCGAGCTTCTCCTCGTGCATGATCCGGTGCTTGCCCGCGGACTCCTGCGCCGCCCGCTTGCGCGCACCCATGACGATCTTCGGCTCGCGCTTTTGGTCCCACATCTTCTGCCCGTACCGCTTGCGGCGGGCCAACTTGAGCTGGGCGTCGACCAGTTCGCGCTTCTGCTTCTTCAGATCGGCCTCGGCGACCCGCACCATGCGCTCGGCGGCCTCCTGTTCCGTGGCGAGCGCCTCCTCGTACGCCGAGTAGTTGCCGCCGTACCAGCTGATCTCACCGGAGCGCAGATCGGCGATCTGGTCGACGAGGTCCAGGAGTTCGCGGTCGTGGCTGACCACCACCATCACCCCTGGCCAGGACTCGACGGCCGCGTACAGCCGCCTGCGTGCGTACAGGTCGAGGTTGTTGGTGGGCTCGTCCAGCAGCAGGACGTCCGGGCGGCGCAGCAGCAGCGCGGCCAGGCGCAGCAGCACCGACTCGCCGCCGGACACCTCGCCGATCGTGCGGTCCAACTCGACGTGCCCGAGCCCGAGTTCGCCGAGGATGGCGAGGGCGCGCTCCTCCACGTCCCAGTCGTCGCCGAGGGTCTCGAAGTGCTCCTCGGCCACGTCGCCCTCCTCGATGGCGTGCAGCGCGGCCCGCTTGGCGGCGATACCGAGGGCCTCGTCGACCTTGAGGCGGGTGTCGAGTGTGACGTTCTGCGGGAGGTAACCGAACTCGCCCGCGACGCGCACGGCGCCGTCGGACGGAGCGAGTTCACCGGCGATGAGCTTCAACAGGGTTGATTTTCCGGACCCGTTGACGCCGACGAGCCCGGTCCTGCCGGGACCGAACGCGACGTCCAGGCCCTCGAAGACGGTGCCGGCGCCGGGCCAGGTGAAGGACAGGGAAGTAATGCTGATGGATGTAGGCATGGGGGCGCCTCCGCGGTTGCTCGAAACGATCAGGGGCAAACGCGTATCGAGACACCGGCGACCATCGGGCGGCGGGAGGCCCGGGGCATGAGAAAAGCCCTGTTCCGTGAGGACGGCTCGAACGCCGAGGTCGCACGCTGCGCACACACCTCAGGTGTGACGCGGTGTCTCAGACCTCAGACGAGCAACGTCCTTCTCCAATCGACGGCAACAGGACCGCTATACACCGTAGGTTGGGGCTGCGACGGTGTCAACGCAATTAGGGCCCGATGCGGGAACCGCAGCGAGAGGGCCCTACGGCTCGCCCGGCCGGGGAGGCCCGGCGGCCGGCCCCGTCAAGGGCGCCCGGCGGGAGGCCTCAGCAGGCGTCCCGCATCAGTTCCGCCAGGTCGCGGTCCAGGTCGAGCTGCAGGTGCTCCAGGCCGAGGGGCACCAGGTCGCTCGTGGCCTGGAGGAAACGGCGCACCTCGCCCGTGCGGATGTGCACGACCGCGGTGCCCTCGGGGGCGTGGAACTCCAGGACGGTCCGGTCGAAGCCGTACGGCCGCACCCGGACGTCGCCGTCGCCCTCGGGACCCTCGAGCCCGGCCAGGAGCAGCTCCCGGCTGAAGGTCCAGCAGACCTCGACACCCTCCAGGGTGGCCGGGGCGGGGAAGGTCATACAGACGGCGAACGGGTCGCTCCGGTCGTAGTGAAGGGTCGCGGGAATGCTCTGCATCCGCGGCGCGGCGGCGACAAGACGGGCCTCGACGGGCTGCTCGATGACAGTGGACAACGCCTTGCTCCCTTGTGACGGCTGGACGAACATCCGGGTGGACGAGACCGGGCACTCGTAGAGACGATGGAATCGGCCAATCCGTGCACCCCGATGGCGAGTGACCTCTGTCACCGCCTTCATGCACGGGAGTGGGGCGTTCGTCCTCCTGTGACCGGATGGTCTGCTGTGGCAGGTGCGGACATCTGGACGGCGCCGGTGCGGTGCACTAGCTTCGCCCGCCATGAGACGTTCGGGGAGCACGCGACGGGTGGGGCGTACGTTTCGGACAATGTCCGCCGGGATGGCGTGCGGGGCGGCGCTGGCCGCGCTGACGGCCGTACCCGCGCAGGCGCACGAGCCGCAGGGGCACGCGCCGCACTGGGAGCTCAAGGACAGCGGGACGCCCGAGGTGCGCTTCCGGGGCCTGTCCGCGGTCAGCCGCAGCACGGCATGGCTGGCCGGGACCGCGGGCACCGTCCTGCGTACCACCGACGGCGGCGCCACCTGGCGGAACGTCTCGCCGCCGGGCGCGGCCGAGCTCCAGTTCCGGGACATCGAGGCGTTCGACGCGCGGCGTGCCGTGGTGCTGGCCATCGGGGAGGGCGAGGCGTCGCGGGTGTACCGCACGGACGACGGCGGCGCGACCTGGACCGAGTCCTTCCGCAACACCGACACGCGGGCCTTCTACGACTGCCTCACCTTCCTCGACCGCCGGCACGGCCTGGCGATGAGCGACCCGGTCGACGGCAGGTTCCGCATCCTGTCGACGAGCGACGGCGGCCGCTCCTGGAAGGTGCTGCCGAGCGCCGGGATGCCCGCCGCGCTGGAGGGCGAGGCCGGGTTCGCGGCGAGCGGGCAGTGCCTGGTCGGCTCCGGACCGAAGGACGTCTGGCTGGCCACCGGCGGGGCGGCACACGCGCGTGTCCTGCACTCCGCCGACCGAGGGCTGACCTGGACGGCCACCGACACGCCGATCCCGGCCGGCGACCCGGCCCGGGGTGTCTTCGCCCTCGCCTTCCGCGACCGTACCCACGGGCTCGCGGTCGGCGGCGACTACCGCCCCGAGCAGGCCTCCCCGCAGGCGGCGGCCCGCACGGCCGACGCCGGGCGCGGCTGGACGTCCGCCGAGACGCCGCCGCCCGCCTACCGCTCCGGCGTCGCCTGGCTCCCGCACAGCCGCACCGCCGCCCTCGCGGTCGGCCCCACGGGCACGGACCTGACGACCGACGCCGGGCGCACCTGGCGGACGGTCGACAGCGGTTCCTACGACACGGTGGACTGCACGCCCGACCTGAGCTGCTGGGCCGCGGGGGAGAAGGGGCGGGTCGCGCGGCTGGAGAGGTGACCGGCGGATTGCGGGTACTCGGACGCCGACCGCGTGAGCAGTCCGCGAGAGGAGTGACGCACATGCCGGCCGGTTCGAGCCCGAAGCGGGAACGCCAGTACGAGCACATCAAGAAAAGCGCCCGGGACCGGGGCGAGAGCGTCTCGCGCGCCGAGGAGATCGCGGCGCGGACGGTGAACAAGGAGCGCGCCCGGTCCGGCGAGTCGAAGACCGCCGGCCGCACGTCCACCGAAGACATGTCCTCCGGCAGGCGGGGCGGCCTGCGCTCGGGCAAGGGCTCCCAGGGCCCCACTTACGACCAGCTGTACCAGGAGGCCAAGCAGCGCAACATCCACGGGCGTTCGGATATGAACAAGGGCCAACTCAAGCGTGCGCTGGGGAAGTGACCGAGCGGGCCCTCAGCCGAGCGTCTCGCGGTACCGCTCCAGGGCCGGCGCGGTCTTCGTGGCGACGAACTCGGTGATGCGGTAGGCGCAGACGCCGGCGCCGACGAACGGATCGGTCGCGGCGATCCCCTCGATCCGCGCACGGTCCTCGGCGACAGCCAGGATGACGCCACCGTCGCGGGGGTTCTTGCGCCCGGACGCGAGGAAGACCCCCTGCTCGTACTGCTCGTCGAGCCACGCCACATGGGCCTCCAGCACGGCGTCGACGTCCTCGATCGGTGCGGTGTAGGTCAGCTCCAGTACGAACATGATCGCGACCCTACCGCCGGGCCCGTACGCTCGTGCCCACCATGACGACCGTACGCATTCCCGCGGGCTGGCCCGCGACCGAGGAGGAGGCCCGCGCCGTCCAGGACGAGCTGCGGGAGCGAGTGGTGCTCGACGAGCCGGGGCCACCGCCCGGGTCCGGGCACGTGACCGGCGTGGACGTGGCCTACGACGACGATCGGGACGTGGTCGCCGCCGCGGCGGTCGTCCTCGACGCGGCGACCCTGGAGGTCGTGGCCGAGGCCACGGCCGTAGGCCGGATCTCCTTCCCGTACGTCCCCGGCCTCCTCGCCTTCCGCGAGATCCCCACGGTGCTGGCCGCCCTCGACGCCCTGCCCTGCCCGCCCGGCCTGGTCGTCTGCGACGGCTACGGCCGAGCCCACCCCCGCCGCTTCGGCCTCGCCAGCCACCTCGGCGTCCTCACCGGCCTGCCCACGATCGGCGTCGCCAAGAACCCGTTCACCTTCACCTACGACGCCCCCGCCACGCCACGCGGCTCCTCCACCCCGCTCATGGCCTCCGACGAGGAGGTCGGCCGCGCCCTGCGCACCCGCGACTCCGTCAAGCCGGTGTTCGTCTCGGTGGGCCACCGCACGAGCCTGACCAACGCCTGTGCCCACACGCTTGCACTGGCCCCCGAATACCGACTCCCGGAAACGACCCGGCACGCGGACTCGCTGTGTCGCCGGGCGCTGAAGGAGGCGACCGCTCCGAGGAAGGAGCTCGCGGACCGAGCGGCGGCAGACCCGACCCGTACGTGGGGGAGAGCTCTGTTCGAGCGCCAGGCCGATCCGGTGACCTGGGCCGGTCGAGTGCTCGAAGCGGCGGCCGGGCGCTCGGGGCGCACACCGGAGATCGAAGCGGCCCTGGCACTGGCGGCCGACTGTGACCGTTGGAGCCTGGGGCGCGGGGTGTTCGACCAGGTCCGGGGGCGCGCAGTCGCCGAGGGGGAGGGGCTCGCCGAGGAACGGTGCGCGCTCGGCCGCCTCGCCGAACTGGTCGCCAAGCTCGCCCACAACGCGGCCGCTCCGCCGCCGTTCTTCGACCACGATGCGGGCTGGCAGGTCGGGCCTCTCGCCGTCCGGCTCGCCGGGATCAGCCACGACCCTGCCGCACGGGACCGGATCGCCGAGGCGCTGGGGGAGTGGCCACCGGCTAGATCCGACGGCATGTCTCAACGAGCGGACTGAGTACGCCGACTGAGTACCCGTACGGATGCCCCAGCCATGCCGTGATCGGCAGGCTGGGACGCATGACGACGCACCGCTCCCCGAAGCCCCTCGCCAACCCCGACCGTCCCGTCGAGCGTGCCGTGACGGTTGCGCTGGTTCTGGCCACCTTGGCCGGGCTGGGGTGGATCGTCGGGATGATCTACACCATCGCGGGGTGGCCGCTGTAGGGCAGGCGGTTCAGCGGACGGCGGCCACCCGGAAGGTGATGCCCGCCGTGCGCAGGCGCTCGATCAGGGCGTCTCCCATCGCGACCGCCGTGGTGACCTGGCCGGCTGTCGGCGGCAGTTCGTCGAAGGCCAGGGAGAGGGCCGACTCGGCGAACATCTTCGCCGTCTCGCCGTAGCCGGGGTCGCCTCCGGCCACCTCCGTGAAGACCCGGCGGCCGCCGCCCTCGCCCACGAAGCGGACGGAGAACCAGCTCTTCGCGCGCTTCTCGGGGCCGGGACCCTCGCCCGGCTTGAGTCGGTCGGACAACCAGCGCCGGGCGGGCGGCAGTTGGGCGGCCGTGAAGAGCCCGCCCATCGCCGCGACGCCGCCGAGCACGACGGGGAGGTGCTTTACGGCGGCGTAGTGGCGGTAGCGGAAGTCGGGGCCGTAGCGGTCCAGGGCCCTCGCGGACCGCTTCACGATCTGCGGGTCGATCGTCGGCAAGGGCACCGCCCACGCTCCGACTTCCCCCGCGAACCGGGGCACGCCCGTGGGTGCCATCGCCCGGCGCCCCATCAGCCGCGGTTCATGGCGGGCCCGGTCGCGTGCGGCGGCGATCATCTGGGGGCCGCGCGCGAACTGGTTGAGCGCCGAAGCGAACGTACCGCCCGAGAAGGTGGCGTCGGCCGTCACGAAACCGTCCACCGACAGCGGCACGTCCTCCGGCAGCTGCTGGACCGTGAAATACGCGCCCAGGTCGTGCGGGATCGAGTCGAAGCCGCAGGCGTGCACCAGCCGCGCGCCCGTCTCACGCGCGCGTGCGTCGTGCCGGACGTACGTCAGGTCCACGAACTCCGGCTCACCGGAGAGGTCGAGATAGTCGGCGCCGGTGTCCGCGCAGGCCGCCACCAGGTCCTCGCCGTACTTCACGTAGGGCCCCACCGTGGACGCCACCACGCGCGCGTGCTCGGCGAGCCGGCGCATCGAGGCCGGATCGGCGACGTCCGCCTCCAGCACCCCGATCCCCTCGCCGCCCGGCAGCGACTCGCGCAGCCGCTCCAGCTTCTCCCTGCTGCGGCCCGCGATCGCCCAGCGCAGCCCCTCGGGCGCGTTCTCGGCGAGATACTCCGCGGTGAGTACCCCGACGAACCCCGTCGCTCCGAAGAGAACGATGTCGTACGGACGGTCCGTCCTGCTCAACCTGCTCATGACACCCCTCGGTCCCGCACCACGCGCCGTTGTCGGTGGCCGAGGCTAGCGTGAGGTGTGCGGAGCCCGACGACGAGCCCGGAGGTATGCGGTGGCCGTGCCCAGAACTGCCCTGAAGAAGTGGGAAAAAGTACGTGAGTTCGCCCTCGGGATGCCTGGCGCCGTCGAGGAGTTCCCCTGGGGTGAGACGGTCGCGAAGGTCAACAAGAAGGTGTTCGTCTTCCTGGGCGTCGACGACGGCAGCTATCCGATGGGCGTCACCGTGAAGCTCAAGGACGAGTCGGCCCACGCCCACGCCCTGACCTGTCCGGGCGCCGAGCCCGCCGGATACGGCCTCGGGAAGGCCGGCTGGGTCAGCATCCCGCTGGAGCAGAAGGACGCCCCGACGGCGGAGCTGCTGTGCGACTGGGTGGAGGAGAGCTACCGCACGATCGCGCCGAAGCGGCTGATAGCGGAGCTCGACGCGCGCTGATTGCGACGGGGCGGGTTCGCGGTCCGACTTCCGGCGGGTAACTTCCTAAGCGCTTGCTCTTGTGTCCGTCGGCGCATCTTCTTAGCATCACTGGTGTTACAGCAGTAGTGTCATACCCCTGGGGGCAGGATGGCGACGATGCCAGGACAGGGCCCGCTCACCGGCGTGCGCGTGGTCGAGCTGGCCGGAATCGGGCCCGGCCCGTTCGCCGCCATGCTCCTCGCCGACCTGGGCGCCGACGTGGTGCGCGTGGACCGGCCCGGCGGCACGGGGCTGGCCGTCAACACCCGGTTCGACATCACCAACCGCAACAAGCGCTCGGTGATCGTCGACCTGAAGTCCCCCGACGGCCCCGCGCGCGTACTCGACCTCGCCGCCCGCGCCGACATCCTCATCGAGGGCTACCGCCCCGGCGTCGCCGAGCGCCTCGGCGTCGGCCCCGAAGCCTGCCACGCCCGCAACCCGAAGCTGGTCTACGGCCGCATGACGGGCTGGGGCCAGGAGGGGCCGCTGGCCCACCGTGCCGGGCACGACATCGCCTACATCGCGGTCACCGGCACCCTCGGCATGATCGGCGGCCCCGACGAACCGCCCGCCGTCCCCGCCAACCTGGTCGGCGACTACGCGGGCGGCTCGCTCTACCTCGTCGTCGGCATCCTCGCCGCCCTCCATCACGCGCGCGCGACCGGCACCGGCCAGGTCGTCGACGCCGCCATCGTGGACGGCACCTCCCACCTCTCCGCGATGATCCACGGCATGCTCGCGGCCGGCGGCTGGCAGGACCGGCGCGGTGCGAACCTCCTGGACGGCGGCTGCCCGTACTACGGCACCTACGAGACGGCAGACGGCCAGTACATGGCGGTCGGCGCCCTTGAACCCCAGTTCTACGACGAGTTCCTGCGACTCCTCGGCGTCGAGGACTTCGCCTCCGCCCGCAAGGACATCGCGCGCTGGGGCGAGCTGCGAGAGGTGGTCGCGGCCCGCTTCAAGTCCCGTACGAGGGACGAGTGGACGGCCGTCTTCGAGGGCTCCGACGCCTGTGTGGCCCCCGTCCTGTCCCTGCGCGAGGCGCCGCAGCACCCGCACCTCGCCGCCCGGGGCACCTTCACCGACCACGGCGGCATCACCCAGCCCGCCCCGGCGCCCCGGTTCTCGGCGACCCCCACCGCCGTACGCACCGGCCCGGCACAACCCGGCGCCGACACCGCGGGCGTGGCCCGCGACTGGGACGTACCCGATCTCCTGAAGGGCCTGGACACGGACGGCCCCGCGACGAAGAGCCTCGACGCGAAGGACGCTGACATGAAGGGCCTCGCATGAAGCGGCAGATCTTCGCCCCCGAGCACGACGCGTTCCGCGCGACCGTGCGCAGCTTCCTGGACAAGGAGGTGCTGCCGTACTACGAGCAGTGGGAGAAGGACGGCATCGTCTCCCGCGACGCCTGGCGCGCGGCCGGCAAGCACGGTCTGCTCGGCATGGCCGTGTCCGAGGAGTACGGAGGCGGCGGCACCGACGACTTCCGCTACAGCGCGGTCCTCGCCGAGGAGTTCACGCGTGCGGGCGCCCCGGGACTCGCCCTCGGCCTGCACAACGACATCATCGGCCCGTACCTCACCTCGCTCGCCACCGACGAGCAGAAGCGCCGCTGGCTGCCGGGCTTCTGCGACGGCTCGCTGATCACGGCCATCGCCATGACCGAACCGGGCGCCGGCTCCGACCTCCAGGGCATCCGCACCCACGCCGAGGACCGCGGCGATCACTGGGTCCTGAACGGCTCGAAGACGTTCATCTCCAACGGCATCCTCGCCGACCTGGTGATCGTGGTCGCGAAGACGACCCCCGAGGGCGGCGCGCACGGGCTGTCGCTGCTCGTTGTCGAGCGCGGCATGGACGGCTTCGAGCGCGGCCGCAACCTCGACAAGATCGGCCAGAAGTCGCAGGACACGGCCGAGCTGTTCTTCAACGACGTCCAGGTGCCCAAGGAGAACCTCCTCGGCGAGCTCAACGGCGCGTTTATCCACCTGATGACGAACCTCGCGCAGGAGCGCCTGAGCATCGCCGTCTCCGCGATCGCCGCCGCCGAACACCTGCTGGAGATCACCACCGAGTACGTCAAGGAACGCGAGGCCTTCGGCCGGGCCCTCGCCACCAAGCAGCACATCCGGTTCGAGATAGCCGAGATGGCCACGGAGTGCGCCGTCACCCGCACGTTCCTCGACCGCTGCATCGAGGATCACTCGAACGGAGAGCTCGACGCCGTCCACGCCTCCATGGCCAAGTGGTGGGCGACCGAACTCCAGAAGCGGGTCGCCGACCGCTGCCTGCAACTGCACGGCGGCTACGGCTACATGAGCGAATACCCGGTCGCCCGTGCCTTCACCGACGGCCGTATCCAGACCATCTACGGCGGGACGACCGAGATCATGAAGGAGATCATCGGCCGTTCCCTGCTGGGCTGACCCTCACCCTCGAAAGGCTTACCAGTGAGCACCGAAGCGTACGTGTACGACGCGATCCGCACCCCGCGCGGCCGCGGCAAGGCGAACGGCGCCCTGCACGGCACCAAGCCCATCGACCTGGTCGTCGGCCTCATTCACGAGATCCAGGGCCGCTTCCCGGCCCTCGACCCGGCCGCCATCGACGACATCGTGCTCGGCGTCGTCGGCCCGGTCGGCGACCAGGGCTCCGACATCGCCCGCATCGCCGCGATCGCCGCCGGGCTGCCGGACACGGTCGCGGGCGTCCAGGAGAACCGCTTCTGTGCGTCGGGTCTGGAGGCCGTGAACATGGCCGCCGCCAAGGTCCGTTCGGGCTTCGAGGACCTCGTCCTCGCGGGCGGCGTCGAGTCCATGTCCCGGGTGCCGATGGCCTCGGACGGCGGCGCCTGGTTCAACGACCCGATGACCAACCTCTCCGTCAACTTCGTGCCGCAGGGCATCGGCGCCGACCTCATCGCCACCATCGAGGGCTTCTCGCGCCGGGACGTCGACGAGTACGCGGCGCTCTCGCAGGAGCGGGCGGCGACGGCCTGGAAGGAGGGCCGCTTCGACCGCTCCGTCGTCCCGGTCAAGGACCGCAGCGGCCTCGTCGTCCTCGACCACGACGAGCACATGCGCCCCGGCACCACCGCCGACTCCCTCGCCAAGCTGAAGGCGTCCTTCGCGGACATCGGCGACCTGGGCGGCTTCGACGCCGTCGCCCTGCAGAAGTACCACTGGGTCGAGAAGATCGACCACGTCCACCACGCGGGCAACTCCTCCGGCATCGTCGACGGTGCCTCGCTCGTCGCGATCGGCAACAAGGAGGTCGGCGAGCGCTACGGCCTCACCCCGCGCGCCCGCATCATCGCCGCCGCCGTCTCCGGCTCCGAGCCCACCATCATGCTCACCGGCCCCGCGCCCGCGACCCGCAAGGCGCTCGCCAAGGCCGGGCTGACCATCGACGACATCGACCTCGTCGAGATCAACGAGGCGTTCGCGGCGGTCGTCCTGCGCTTCGTACGGGACATGGGCCTGTCCCTGGACAAGGTCAACGTCAACGGCGGCGCCATCGCCCTCGGCCACCCCCTCGGCGCGACCGGCGCGATGATCCTCGGCTCGCTCGTCGACGAACTGGAGCGCCAGGACAAGCGGTACGGCCTCGCCACGCTGTGCGTGGGCGGCGGCATGGGCATCGCCACCATCGTCGAGCGCATCTGACCCCCTCCCGACGGATCACACGGAGCACCTCCCCATGAGCACTGAATCCACCACCATCCGCTGGGAACAGGACCGCGAAGGCGTCGTCACGCTCGTCCTCGACGACCCCAACCAGTCCGCGAACACCATGAACCAGGCGTTCCGCGACTCGCTCGCCGTGGTCGTCGACCGCCTGGAGGCGGAGAAGGACACCATCCGCGGTGTCATCATCACCTCCGCCAAGAAGACCTTCTTCGCGGGCGGCGACCTGCGCGACCTGATCCGGGTCACCCCGGAGACCGCGCAGGACCTCTTCGAGGGCGGCATGGCGATCAAGCGCCAGCTGCGGCGCATCGAGACCCTGGGCAAGCCGGTCGTCGCCGCGATGAACGGCGCCGCCCTGGGCGGCGGTTACGAGATCGCGCTCGCCTGCCACCACCGCATCGCCCTCGACGCGCCCGGCTCCAAGATCGGCTGCCCCGAGGTCACCCTCGGCCTGCTGCCGGGCGGAGGCGGCGTCGTCCGCACCGTCCGCCTCCTCGGCATCGCCGACGCCCTGCTGAAGGTCCTCCTCCAGGGCACCCAGTACAACCCGCAGCGCGCCCTGCAGAACGGCCTGATCGACGACGTGGCCACCACACAGGACGAACTGCTCGCCAAGGCACGCGCGTTCATCGAGGCCCACCCCGAGTCGCAGCAGCCCTGGGACAAGCCGGGCTACCGCATCCCCGGCGGCACGCCCGCCAACCCCAAGTTCGCGGCGAACCTGCCCGCCTTCCCGGCCAGCCTGCGCAAGCAGACGGGCGGCGCGCCCTACCCGGCGCCGCGTAACATCCTCGCGGCCGCCGTCGAGGGCTCCCAGGTCGACTTCGAGACCGCTCAGGTCATCGAGGCCCGCTACTTCGTGGAGCTGGCCGCGGGCCAGACCTCCAAGAACATGATCCAGGCGTTCTTCTTCGACCTCCAGGCCGTCAACTCCGGCGCGAACCGCCCCAAGGGCATCGAGCCGCGCAAGGTCCGCAAGGTCGCCGTCCTGGGCGCCGGGATGATGGGCGCCGGCATCGCCTACTCGTGCGCCCGCGCGGGCATCGACGTCGTCCTGAAGGACGTGTCGGCGGAGGCCGCCGCCAAGGGCAAGGCCTACTCGGAGAAGCTGTGCGCCAAGGCGGTCTCCCGGGGCCGTACGACGCAGGAGAAGGCCGACGCGCTGCTCGCCCGCATCACACCCACCGGCGACCCGCAGGACGTGGCGGGCTGCGACGCGGTCATCGAGGCCGTCTTCGAGAACCCCGAGCTCAAGCACAAGGTCTTCCAGGAGATCCAGGGGATCGTGGAGCCGGACGCGCTGCTGTGCTCCAACACCTCGACGCTGCCGATCACCGTCCTCGCCGAAGGCGTGGAGCGCCAGGCCGACTTCATCGGACTGCACTTCTTCTCGCCCGTCGACAAGATGCCGCTCGTCGAGATCATCAAGGGCGAGCGGACCGGTGAGGAGGCGCTGGCCCGCGCGTTCGACCTGGTCCGGCAGATCAACAAGACGCCGATCGTCGTCAACGACTCCCGCGGCTTCTTCACCTCCCGTGTCATCGGCAACTTCATCAATGAGGGCGTGGCGATGGTCGGCGAGGGCATCGAGCCCGCGTCGGTGGAGCAGGCGGCGGCGCAGGCCGGCTACCCGGCCAAGGTCCTGTCCCTGATGGACGAGTTGACGCTCACGCTGCCGCGCAAGATCCGGGGCGAGTCCAAGCGGGCCGTCGAAGAGGCGGGCGGCACCTGGACGGCCCACCCCGCCGAGGTCGTCATCGACCGCATGGTCGACGAGTTCGACCGCCCCGGGCGCAGCGGGGGAGCCGGCTTCTACGACTACGACGAGAACGGCAAGCGGGCGGCCCTGTGGCCGGGCCTGCGCGAGCACTTCACCCGTGAGGGCGCGGAGATCCCCTTCCGGGACATGCAGGAACGCATGCTCTTCTCCGAGGCCCTGGACACGGTCCGGCTCCTGGAGGAGGGGGTGCTGACGTCGGTCGCCGACGCCAACATCGGCTCCATCCTCGGCATCGGCTTCCCCGGCTGGACCGGCGGTGTCCTGCAGTACATCAACGGCTACGACGGCGGCGTCGCCGGGTTCGTGGCACGCGCGCGTGAGCTGGCCGAGACGTACGGGGAGCGGTTCGCGCCGCCCGCCCTGCTGGTGGAGAAGGCCCAGAAGGGGGAGACCTTCGGCGACTGACGCAGGGTCCCGCCCCGCCCTCGCCGTGCTGGACATCCTGCGCGGCGAGGGCGAGGTGGCCCTGTCAGGCAGATCCGCGTTCTGCTGCGGTGCCGCCCAGCCACTCCCGAAGTTCCGCGCGCAACGACCGCTGAAAGGTCGTCAACAGGGCCTGAACGATCACGGGTTGCATGTAGGCGGACAGCGACTTCACGTCCTGAGCGGCGCGTTCCGACACCTCGCCGCGGAAGAGCTGCGACAGCTCGTGCGCGGCGGCACGCGAGTGTTCGACGAGGACCGTGCGCGCCGCCAGGATCGCCTCCTGCGAGAGCGGCACGTCCAGCAGGCCGACGCCGAGCCGCAGCAGCCCGAGGTCGACGCGGTATCCGTCGTCGCCGGCCGCCCCGATCACTCCCATCGCGACCAGCCGCTCCACGTCGTCGTCGCCGAGTGCCCGCCCGGCCCGCCGCTCCAGTTCCGCCCTGGTGACCGTCTCGATGGCATCCGGCGCCCAGGAGGCCACGACCGCCCGGTGAAGGGCGAGGTCATGGGCGTCCAGATCCGGCGGCAGCTGCTGCAGATAGCGCTCGATGGCCGCCAGCGTCATGCCCTGCTGCTGAAGCTCATCGATCAGCGCCAGCCGGGCCAGATGCTCCCGCCCGTAGTGCCCCACCCGGCGCGGTCCGATCACCGGAGGCGGCAGTAGCCCCTTGGTGCCGTAGAACCGCACCGTGCGGACCGTCATACCCGCCCGCGCGGCCAGTTCGTCGATCGTGAGGGTGGGTTCCTCGGTGCCGGTCGTCATGTGCAGCAGTATCGCTGTCTCACCACTGCTGTGACACCACTTGCGACCGACCTGGCGAGGGTGGGACCGCCGTGTGAGAAGTAACGCTCTGTGACATACGCCACCGCGTGAGTCGCGTTCCGTGGGGGAAGGTGGCCCCTTGGTCTGTGCCTTTTACGGAAGGCGCAGGCCATACGTTCGTCCGGACACCCGAGCGCGACCCGCTCGGGCGCACCAGAGAGTGGTACCACCCGTGAGCAAGGACGCCGTGAACACGGCAGTGGCCGCATCCCGCACCGACGCGGCCCAGGTGCCCGCGGACGCGGGCGACGCCGGTTACAGCAAGGACCTCAAGGCCCGCCACGTCAACATGATCGCCATCGGCGGTGCGATCGGCACCGGCCTCTTCCTCGGCGCCGGCGGTCGCCTCCACAACGCGGGCCCGGCGCTGGCGATCGCCTACCTGGTCTGCGGTGTATTCGCCTTCTTCGTAGTGCGGGCGTTGGGCGAGCTCGTCTTGTACCGCCCGTCCTCCGGCTCCTTCGTGTCGTACGCGCGCGAGTTCCTCGGCGAGAAGGGCGCGTACGTCGCCGGATGGATGTACTTCCTGAACTGGTCGACGACCGGCATCGCCGACATCACCGCGATCGCGCTCTACACGCACTACTGGAGTCTGTTCACCGACATCCCGCAGTGGGTGCTGGCCCTGATCGCGCTGGCGGTCGTGCTGGCGGTGAACCTGATCTCGGTGAAGATCTTCGGCGAGATGGAGTTCTGGTTCGCGATCATCAAGGTCGCCACGCTGGTGGCCTTCATGTTCGTCGGCATCTTCCTGCTGGCCACTCAGCACGAGGTGGGCGGCACGACGCCCGGCCTGAGCGTGATCAGCGACAACGGCGGTGTCTTCCCGCACGGCCTGATGCCCGTCGTCCTGGTCATGCAGGGCGTGATCTTCGCGTACGCCGCCCTGGAGCTGGTCGGCGTCGCCGCGGGTGAGACCGCGGAGCCGGAGAAGGTCGTCCCGCGCGCGGTGAACTCGATCATGTGGCGCGTCGGCCTCTTCTACGTCGGCTCCGTCGTCCTCCTCGCCCTCCTCCTCCCCGGCTCGGTCTACTCGGCCGACCAGAGCCCCTTCGTCACGGTCCTGTCGAAGATCGGCGTCCCTGCGGCGGGCGACGTGATGAACCTGGTCGTCCTCACGGCCGCGATGTCCTCCCTCAACTCCGGCCTCTACTCCACGGGCCGCATCCTGCGCTCCATGGCCATGGCGGGCTCGGCCCCGAAGTTCACGGCCCGCATGAACCGCAGCCAGGTCCCCTACGGCGGCATCCTGCTCACCTGCGCGGTGTGCGTGCTCGGCGTCGGCCTGAACTACCTCATGCCCAGCCAGGCCTTCGAGATCGTGCTGAACGTGGCCTCGCTCGGCATCATCTCGACCTGGGTGATCATCATGGTCTGCCACCTGGTCTTCGTCCGCCGGGCCAAGGCGGGACTGCTGGACCGCCCCTCCTTCCGCCTCCCCGGCAGCCCGGTCACGGAGATCGCCACGGTCGTCTTCCTGCTGGCCTGCCTCGCCATGATGTGGAACGACCCCGAGGTCGGCCGCAAGACCCTCCTCCTCATCCCGGTCATCGCCCTGATGCTGATCGCCGGCTGGTACGCGATCCGCCGCCGGGTCAACCGCACGGAGGACCAGGAGCTGACCGAGCTCACGAAGTAGTTCCGAGGCCGTTGTCAGTGGCGGCCTCTACGGTGGCGTCATGTCGGAGATCACTTACGTCCGGGGTGACGCCACTGTCCCTTCGGTGAAGGGCGTCAAGGTGATCGCCCATGTCTGCAATGACATCGGGGGATGGGGAAAGGGCTTCGTCCTGGCCGTGTCCCGCCGTTGGCCGGAGCCGGAGAAGTCCTACCGGACATGGCACCGGGAGCGCGCCTCGAACGACTTCGGGCTGGGCGCGGTCCAGTTCGTCCAGGTCGAGCGCTACCTCTGGGTGGCCAACATGGTCGGCCAGCGCGGCATCCGCACGGGCAGCAAGGGTGTTCCCGTGCGCTACGAGGCAATCGGCGCGGCGCTGGAACGGCTGGGCGACAAGGCGGCCGACCTCGGCGCGTCCGTGCACATGCCCCGGATAGGCTGCGGCCTGGCCGGCGGCAAGTGGTCCCGTGTCGAGCCGCTGATAACCGAGCGGCTGGTGAAGCGGGGGATCGCCGTCATGGTCTACGACCATGGGGAGGGCGGAAGTTGAGCCGCGACATCGACGTGCTCGTGCTGGGCGGCGCGGGCGTCGACACCATCGTGTACGTGCCGCAGCTGCCGTTGCCGTACGCCGACAGCTACATGATCGACTCGGGAATCCGTACCCGCGCCGGGCAGACCGGCGACTTCGTCGCCCTGGGCCTGGGCGCCCTCGGCCTGCGGGTCCACCACCTCGACATGCTCGGCGACGACCCCGAGGGCGTCCTGGTCCGCGCCCTGCACCGGGAGAAGGGCATCGCGCTCACGGCGATCCCGCAGCCCGCCGGGACGAAGCGTGCGGTCAACCTCGTCGGCCCCGACGGCAGACGACTGTCGCTGTACGACACCAGCCGCACCCACCCCGACGACCGCTTCCCGGAAGCCATGGTGCGTGAACTGGCCGGCGCGAGCCGCCACGTCCACGTCACCATCACCCAACCCTGCGTCCATTCCCTGCCAGTGCTGCGCGAGTCGGGCGCGACGCTCTCCACCGACCTGCACGACTGGGACGGCGAGAATCCGTACCACGAGCCGTTCGCGTACGCGGCGGACGTCGTCTTCCTGTCCACCACCGCCCTGGCCGACCCCGAGCGGACGATGCGCCGGATCACCGATCGGGGCCGGGCCGAGGTGGTCGTGGCCACGGCAGGCGCGAAGGGCGCGTACGTACTGTCCGACGACGAGCTGACCCGCCTGCCCGCCGTGACGCCGCCCGCGCCGGTGGTGGACTCCAACGGCGCGGGCGACGCCTTCGCCGCCGCGTTCCTCTACGCCTGGCTGAACCGGGAGACACCCCGACGCAGCGCCCTGTACGGCACGATCGCCGGCGCCCACGCGTGCACGGTGCCATCGACGGAAACGGACGCGATAGGCCTGAACCAATTGATCGGGCGAGCCGCAACGCCCTAAGGGGCGCGGGGAACTGCGCGATCAACCACGGCGCACCCGCAGCCGCCCGACAGCATGTCGTGGCAGACCCAATGGCGCACTCAGTGCTCGTGCACGCCATTCGTCGCGGCGATCTTCTTCCACGACTTCGGCTGCGCAGGAACTCCGGACACCTTCGCGATCGAAGCCGCCCGCGCCGTGGCCGCCGCCGGCTTCGACGCCTGGAACAGCCACGTGTCGAACACCGCAGCCAGCGGCTTCCCGGACACCTCCTCGGCGTACCGCACGAAGTCGGCCACCGAGGCGTTGCCGTGGGCGTACTTCTGCGGCCACCCCTTCAGGATGGCGAAGAAGGCCTCGTCCCCGATCTCGTTGCGCAGCGCCTGCAGGGTCAGCGCACCCCGGTCGTACACGGCGATGTGGAACTGGTTCTCCGGCCCGGGGTCACCGGGCTCGACCGTCCAGAACGGATCGTCGGCCGCGCGCGAGGCGTACACGTAGTCGGCGATCTCCTGCGCCGTCCCCTCGCCCTCGTGCTCCGACCACAGCCACTGCGCGTACCGCGCGAAGCCCTCGTTGATCCAGATGTCCTTCCAGCCCTTGACGGACACCAGGTCGCCCCACCACTGATGGGCCAGCTCATGGACGACGACGGAGGTGTTGGACCCGTTGGCGAAGTTCGCCGGGCTGTAGAACGGCCGGGTCTGTGTCTCCAGCGCGTACCCGGTGTTGGTGTTCGGCACATACCCGCCGAGCGCGTTGTACGGATACGGTCCGAAGTACTCGCTCAGCCAGTCCGCGATCTCCCCGGTCCGCTCGATGCTCGCCCGTGCGGCCCCCGCCTTGTCGCCGAGGTCCTTGCTGTAAGCATTGATGACCGGAATTCCACTCTCGGACGTCCCCGTGGTGACGTCGAACTTCCCCGCCGCGAACGTGGCCAGATAGGTGGCCTGCGGCTTGTTCGAACGCCAGTTGTAGCGGGTCCAGCCGGCCCGCGAACTCGTCGACTGGAGCGTTCCGTTGGAGAGGAACTGCGTGCCGTTCGGCACCTGCACCGACACGTCGAACGTCGCCTTGTCGCGCGGGTGGTCATTGCTCGGGTACCACCACCAGGACCCCTCGGGCTCACCCGCGGCGACCCCGCCGTCCGCCGTGCGCAGCCACGCGTTGAAGCCGTACGCCTCCTTCGTCGACGGCACCCCGCGATAGCGCACGACCACGGTGACGTCCGAGCCCTTGGCCAGCGGCTTCTTCGGCGTGATCTCCAACTCGTGCTCGCCCGAGGTCGCGAACGACGCCTTCACGCCATTCACCCGCACCTCGCTGACGTCCAGCAGGAAGTCCAGGTTGAAACGGGACAGGTCCTGCGTGGTCTTCGCCAGCAGGGTCGCCGTACCCTCCAGCACGTCGGTGGCCGGCTGGTACTTCAGCCGGAGGTCGTAGTGGGAGACGTCGTAGCCGCCGTTGCCGTAGGCCGGGTAGTAGGGGTCGCCGATGCCCGGAGTGCCGGGGGAGTGGCTCGCCGCCGACGCCGGGATCGCCAGCATCAGGGAGGCCGCTGCCAGTGCGCCCGGCGCCATGATTCTGCGGTGCACGAAAGCTCCAAGTCGTAGGGGCCGAAGTCTTTTCGGAGCCTATTGAGTACCTGTGCCCCCTGCGTGTCCATGACCACCCGTGTCACACGATCGCCATTCGGCCGACATGAGCGGATCCGCCACAAGGGTGTTTATCGGCCATCTGTGGCCTCATGCGGCGTCAGTCGCCCTCTTCTGCACAGGAGTTGACCGATGTACCGTCCGCGCATGCCCAAACGCATGCGCTTCATGATCTGGAGACCGCTCGCGACGGCGGCCGCGGCCGCCCTGATGGCCGCGTTCCTCGTGCCCACAACGGCACAGGCCGGCCCGCGGGAGAGCACACCCGTCTACTCCTACGACAACGCCGTCCGCGAGGCCGTTTGGGTGGACACCGGACTCGACCTCGACCGCGACGGGAAGCACGACCGCGTCGCCGTCGACATCGTCCGGCCCCGCGAGGCGGCCGCGCAAGGCCGCAAGGTGCCCGTCATCATGGACGCCAGCCCGTACTACTCCTGCTGCGGACGCGGCAACGAGAGCCAGAAGAAGACGTACGACGCCGACGGCGAAGTCGTCCAGATGCCGCTGTTCTACGACAACTACTTCGTACCCCGCGGCTACGCCTTCGTCGGCGTCGACCTCGCCGGAACCAACCGCTCCGACGGCTGCGTGGACGTCGGCGGACGTTCCGACATCCTCTCCGCGAAGGCCGTCGTCGACTGGCTGAACGGACGCGGCAAGGCCTACACGACCCGCACCGGCGCCACCAAGGCCAAGGCGACCTGGACCAACGGCCGCACCGGCATGATCGGCAAGAGCTGGGACGGCACCATCGCCAACGGCGTCGCCGCGACCGGCGTCGAGGGACTGAAGACCATCGTCCCGATCAGCGCCATCTCCTCCTGGTACGACTACTACTTCCAGCAGGGCGCCCCGCTGTAC
Organism: Streptomyces sp. NBC_01092; assembly: GCF_045039535.1. NCBI lineage: Bacteria > Bacillati > Actinomycetota > Actinomycetes > Kitasatosporales > Streptomycetaceae > Streptomyces > Streptomyces sp. NBC_01092. The sequence continues at coordinate 9,382,147 of NZ_CP108659.1, forward strand.
GACTCCGGCCCGGACTGGCTCTCCGACTACGTCGACAGCCCCGATGCCCGCGCCAAGTGCGCCGCCGTCCAGCAGACGCTCGTCGACGGCGCGCCGCGCACCGGTGACTGGACGCCGCTGTGGACCGAGCGCGACTACGTCAAGGACGCGCGCAAGGTGAAGGCGAGCGTGTTCCTGATCCACGGCATGCAGGACCTCAACGTCCGTATGAAGCACGTCGGCCAGTGGTGGGACGCCCTCGCCAAAAACGGCGTCGAGCGCAAGATCTGGCTCTCCCAGACCGGCCACGTCGACCCCTTCGACTTCCGTCGCGCCGACTGGGTGAAGACCCTGCACCGCTGGTTCGACCACGAACTCCTCGGCTACGACAACGGCATCGACCGCGAGCCGATGGCCGACATCGAGCGCCACCCCGACCAGTGGGTCACCTCCCAGGCATGGCCGCCGCGCGGCACCGACACCACCACCCTGCGCCCCGCCAAGGGCGCCGAGGCGGGCGTCGGCACCCTCGGCCTGAACAAGGGCAACGGCACCGAGACCTTCACCGACGACCCGCAGCACAGCGAGACCGACTGGGCCGCGCACATCGACCGGGCCACCCCCGACAAGGCGGGCTTCGTGACGAAGCCGCTCACCCGCGACCTGCGTCTGTCCGGCTCCTCCGAGGTCACCGTCACCGCCACCCCGAGCACCTCGACGGCCCACCTGTCCGCCGTCCTCGTCGACCTCGGACCCGACACCATCCGCGACTACGCGGCCAGCGGCGAGGGCATCAGCACGCTCACCGACCGCACCTGCTGGGGCGCGAGCACCTCCGGCGACAGCGCCTGCTTCAAGGAGACCAAGGCCAAGACCGCCGACGTCGACTACACGGTCGTCAGCAGGGGTTGGGCCGACCTGGGCAACTACGCCTCCGACCGCAAGGGCGTGCCGCTCACCCCGGGCAAGGCGTACACGATCACCCTCGACCTCGCGGCCACCGACCATGTCGTCCCGGCCGGTCACCGCCTCGCCCTGATCGTCGCGGGCACGGACAAGGACCTGATCGACCCTCCGTCGACCAAGCCGACGCTCACCCTCGACCTCTCCCGCACGAAGGCCCGCGTTCCGCTGGTCGGCGGCGCCCCCGCCTACGCCCGCGCCACCGCCGGCACACCGACCGCCACGCCCGAGGCGAAGCGCCTCGACGGTGTGACGAGCGCGCCGCGCCCCGTCCACCGCATCCCGGAGGGAGGCCAGTGACCCGTATACGAACCCTCACCGTGACCGCGGCGGCCATCGCCGCGTCCCTCGTGGCCGTACCGGCCCAGGCAGCCGACTCGCCGCCCCGCACCGGCTTCGAGGAATCGAACGGCGCCCGCTGGACCAGCCAGCCCGAGGAACAGACCTTCCTGGCCGCCGTCGACAAGGCGAGCGACCGGGTGTCGGTGGCCCGGATCGGGACGACGAAGCAGGGCCGGCCGCTCCAGCTGGTCCGGATCGGTGAACGCCCCGCGCCGAACAAGGTGTTGCTCGTGTGCAGCCAGCACGGCGACGAACCCTCCGGCCGCGAGGCCTGCCTGTCCACCGTCCGTGACCTGGCGTACGCCAAGGACCGCCAGACCCGGCGCTTCCTGGAGCGCACCACCCTGCTGGTCGTGCCCACGGCCAACCCGGACGGCCGGGCCGCCGACACGCGCGGCAACAGCGACGGGGTGGACATCAACCGCGACCACATCGCGCTCCAGACCGCCGAGGGGCGCGCCATGGCCGCGGTCGTCCGCGACCAGCGCCCGGACGTCATCTACGACCTGCACGAGTACGGCGCCACACCCCCGTACTACGACAAGGACCTGTTCGACCTGTGGCCGCGCAACCTCAACACCGACGCGCACGTCCACGACGAGGCACAGACCCTGTCGCAGTCCTACGTGCGCCCGGCCGCCGGGGACGGCGGCTACTCGACCGGCACGTACGGCATCTGGACCGACCCCGGGACGGGCGATCCGATCAAGCAGGTCGCCGGTGACGGGCAGGAGCGCATCCTGCGGAACATGTCCGGCGTCAAGCACTCGGTCGGCCTGCTCATCGAGAGCCGTGTCGATCCGCTCACCGAGGCGGAGAAGGCGGACGCGGCCCTGAACAACCGGCGCCGGGTGCACTCCCAACTCGCGGCGCTCGGGGGGCTGTTCGACTTCACCGACGACCGTCGAGGACGGATCGAGGCGGCGACCGGCCTGGCCCGCCTCACGGGCTACGCCGACACCGGCCCCGTGCACGTCGGCGGCGCCGACAACGACCCGCCCGAACCGGCCGAGGTGATCCAGGACCCGCCCTGCGGCTACCGGCTCACCCCGGAGCAGTACGCGCTGGTGAAGGACGAACTCGCCCTGCACGGAGTGCGGACACACGGCACCTACGTCCCGCTCCGCCAGTCCCTGCGCGCCCTCGTGCCGCTGCTTCTCGACGAGCGCGCCCCGTACCACCTCACGATCGCGGAGCCCGACACCGACTGCTGAAGCGGCTGTGATCTGCGGGATCTGTGGTAGGTCCTGGGAAACGACGTGGATACCGGCGTACCCACCGTTTTCAGGGGAAGGTGCCGCAGATGACTGACGATCTGAAGCAGAGGGGTGGCGGCCGGGAAGGTCCTGCCGACGTTTCCGGCCGCCCCACCGACCCAGTGGTGTTCGGGGTGACCGCCGCCATCACCGTGGCGTTCGTGATCTGGGGCTGGGCGGCCACGGACTCGCTGGAGAGCGTGTCCACGAAGATGCTCAACGGCCTGATCCACAACGGCGGCTGGGCCTTCATGCTGGCCGCCTCCGGCTTCGTGGTCTTCGCGCTCTGGCTCGCGATCAGCCGCTACGGCCGTATCCACCTGGGCGCCGAGGGCGAGGAGCCCGAGTTCCGCACCGTCTCCTGGGTCGCGATGATGTTCAGCGCCGGCATGGGCATCGGTCTGATGTTCTACGGCGTCAGCGAGCCGCTCGCGCACTACACGACCCCGCCGCCGGGCACGAACCCCACGAACCCCGGGGAACGCATGGAGACGGCGATGGCGACCACCCTCTTCCACTGGACGCTGCACCCCTGGGCGATCTACGCGGTGGTCGGACTCGCCATCGCCTACAGCACCTTCCGCAAACGCCGGCGCCAGACCATCAGCGCGGTGTTCACCCCGCTGATCGGGGAGAAGCACGCCAACGGCGCCGCGGGACGGGTGATCGACATCCTCGCGATCATCGCCACGGTCTTCGGCTCCGCGGCCTCCCTGGGCCTCGGCGCGCTGCAGATCGGCTCCGGCTTCCAGGAGCTGGACTGGATGGACGACGTGAGCGAGGGCCTGCTCGTCGCCATCATCGCCGTACTGACCCTGGCCTTCGTCGCCTCGGCGGTCTCCGGCATCGAGCGGGGCATCCAGTGGCTGTCCAACATCAACATGGTGCTCGCCCTGATCCTCGCGGTGTTCGTCTTCATCGCGGGCCCGACGATCATCGTGCTCGACCTGGTGCCGACCTCGATCTTCTCCTACCTCGGCGACCTGCCCCAGCTCGCCGGCCGCACCGAGGCCAGCGGAGGCGAGGGCGTCGCCGACTGGCTCGGCAGCTGGACCGTCTTCTACTGGGCCTGGTGGATCTCCTGGACGCCCTTCGTCGGCATGTTCATCGCCCGCATCAGCCGCGGCCGCACCATCCGGCAGTTCGTCGGCGGCGTCATCCTGGTGCCCAGCACCGTCAGCCTCGTCTGGTTCGCGATCTTCGGTGGTACGGCCATGAAGCTGAAGGAGGGCGGCGGGCTCGGCGGCGAGGAGACCCCCGAGGGCCAACTCTTCGGCCTCCTGCAGGAGTTCCCCGTCGCGACCGCCAGCAGCCTGCTCGTGATGATCCTGGTCGGCATCTTCTTCGTCTCCGGAGCCGACGCCGCGTCGATCGTGATGGGCACGCTCTCCCAGAAGGGCGCGCTCGAACCCGGCCGCTTCGTCATCGTGTTCTGGGGTGTGGTGACCGGCGCCGTCGCCGCCATCATGCTGCTCGTCGGCAGCGGGCAGGGGGACGCGCTCACGGGTCTGCAGAACCTCACGATCCTGGCGGCCGCGCCCTTCGTCCTCGTGATGATCGGCATGTGCTTCGCCCTCATGCGCGATCTGCGCCGCGACCCGGTCATCGTGCGCGGCGAGATGGGCTCCGAGGCCGTCGAGCTCGCGGTGATCGCGGGTCACAAGATCTACGACGGCGAATTCGAGATCAAGGTCGGTCCGGGCCCGGGGACCGAGGCGGAGGGAGACCCGCTGGGGCACGACCACGGCTGAGTGGCGTACGCACGCACGCGTCCCGGCAATCTGTTCGTTTCTCATGCCGGGACGTAGCGGAATATGTCATGCCGCGCTCATATCGGTCTCGCTCTGGGGATACTCACAGCATGTCTGCCGAGTACGCGACCTTCGGCCTGGCACCGGCGATGCGTGCCGGTGGCGTCCTCGCCAACGGTGGCTTCCAGGTGCACCGGGACTTCGTGGACTTCATCGTCGACGGACGCCCGCTGCTGTTCCAGCTCTCCGACCTCGACGCCGTCTCCCCGCTCGCCTCCGACGTCCCGCCCGCCATCTTCACCGCACAGGTACGCGGCCTGCTGCTGGAGGCGGAACCCCCGCTTCCAGGCGGCCGGTACGTCATATACGGCTGCCCCGAATGCGCGGACCTCGCCTGCGGCGCCGTCACCGCGGTCATCGACAAGGAGGGTGACGACTACATCTGGCGGGACTTCGCCTGGCAGACCGACGATCACGCCGACCTGGAGCTCAACGGCTACCACGGCATCGGGCCCTTCCGCTTCCAGGCCGCCGAGTACCGCGCGGCGCTCGGCTCCCTGCTCGACCAGTCCGCCGAGCCACCCCGCCGCAGGGTGCTCCTCATCGGCGCCCGGGTCGCCCTCCTCGCCAAGCTCGCCGCCGCCCTGCGCACCATCGGCATCGGCGCCGAGATCACCCATGACCTGAGCGGCGTGCCCGCCGACGAACTGCGCACCTACGGCGCCGTCGCCTTCGGCCGCGCGGTTGCCCAGGAGCAGCGCGCCGCCGTACGCCGCGCCTTCACGGACGCCTCGGTGGAGGTGGCGTACGTCGACGGCCTCGCGCCGATCGTGCCGCTGCTGGTCGCGCAGATCGAACACGCCCTGGACCGCAGCCCGGTCGAACAGCGCCGCCTGACCCGCCTGGTGGCCGCCGACGGCGAGGCGGGCGTCGAGGTCACCTCCCCCTGCCGGGTACGCCTCACCGCGTACCGCCTCGACCGTCTGTACCGCACCCACACCCACGAGGTCTTCGACGGCATCCTGGAAGCGGGCCGCCACCGCATCGCGCTGGACGCGAAGGCGGTGAAGGGGGAGTCGTTCGTGGTGGCGCGGACGTCGGGCAGCGTGCTGGTGGAGGCGATGGCTCGGTAGCGCTCCGCTGGGTGCCGCGGTATGCCGTCGGTCGTCTGCGGCCTCGTCGTGGCTGGTCGCGCAGTTCCCCGCGCCCCTTGAGGGGGCGCCTAGCGTCCGGCCCGACGCCGCCGCCGCGCGGCTACTAGGATCGCTCCCTGTGACTGCCACCCTCGTCGTCAAGAACCTCGCCGCCGGCCACGGTGACCGCTCCCTGTTCAGCGGGCTCGACCTCGTCGTCGCGCCCGGAGACGTGATCGGCCTGGTCGGAGCCAACGGCGCGGGCAAGTCCACGCTGCTCCGACTGCTCGCCGGGCTCACCGCTCCGGAGGAGGGCGAGCTGCGGCTGTCCCCGCCGACGGCGACCGTCGGTCACCTCCCGCAGGAGCCGGAGCGGCGCCCCGGCGAGACCGTACGGCAGTTCCTGGCCCGCCGCACCTCAGTCGCCGAGGCCCAGCGGACCATGGACGAGGCGACGCAGGCCCTGGTCGACGGGGCGCCCGGCGCGGACGACGCCTACGCGACGAGCCTGGAGCGCTGGCTGGACCTGGGCGGCGCCGACCTCGACGAGCGGGCGGAGGAGGTCGCCGACTCGCTGGGCCTCGCCGTGGACCTGGACCAGCCGATGACGTCCCTGTCCGGCGGCCAGGCGGCCCGCGCGGGACTGGCCTCGCTGCTGCTGTCGCGCTACGACGTCTTCCTGCTGGACGAGCCGACGAACGACCTCGACCTGGACGGCCTGGAACGCCTCGAAGGGTTCGTCTCGGGCCTGCGCGCCGGCACGGTCGTCGTCAGCCACGACCGCGAGTTCCTCACCCGGACGGTCACCAAGGTCCTCGAACTCGACCTCGCCCAGCAGCAGATCAACCTCTACGGCGGCGGCTACGAGGCCTACCTGGAGGAGCGCGAGGTGGCCCGCCGGCACGCCCGCGACGACTTCGAGGAGTACGCCGACAAGAAGTCCGCCCTCCAGGACCGGGCGCAGATGCAGCGCTCCTGGATGGACAAGGGCGTCAAGAACGCCCGGCGCAAGGCGAACAACGACAACGACAAGATCGGCCGCAAGTTCCGCAGCGAAGCCAGCGAGAAGCAGGCCGCGAAGGCCCGCCAGACCCAGCGCATGATCGAGCGCCTGGATGTCGTCGACGAGCCGCGCAAGGAGTGGGAACTGCGCATGGAGATCGCCTCGGCCCCTCGCTCGGGAGCCGTGGTCGCGACCCTGCGGGACGCCGAGCTGCGCCGCGGCGACTTCACCCTCGGGCCGGTGTCCCTCCAGATCGACTGGGCGGACCGGGTGGCAGTCACCGGTGCCAACGGCGCGGGCAAGTCGACACTGCTGGCCGCCCTGCTGGGCCGCGTCCCGCTGACCGCGGGCCAGGCGTCGCTCGGCTCCGGTGTGCTGATCGGTGAGGTCGACCAGGCCCGCAAGCTGTTCCACGGCGAGGAGTCCCTGCTGGACGCCTTCTGCGCGGCCGTCCCGGACACCGAACCGGTCGAAGTGCGCACCCTCCTGGCCAAGTTCGGCCTGAAGCGCGATCACGTCCTGCGCTCCGCCGCCACCCTCTCCCCGGGCGAACGGACCCGCGCCGCCCTCTCCCTCCTCCAGGGCAGTGGCGTCAACCTCCTGGTCCTCGACGAGCCCACCAACCACCTCGACCTGCCGGCCATCGAGCAACTGGAGTCGGCCCTGGACGCCTACGAGGGCACCCTGCTCCTGGTCACCCACGACCGGCGCATGCTCGACGCGGTCCACGTCACCCGCCGCCTGGAGGTCGCCGACGGCAAGGTGACGGAACGCTAGGACGGATCCGTCAGCCCCGGACCCGAACACCGGACCCCGGTCAGCGCAGCAGGGCGCAGACGAAGTTCTCCTGCACGACCCGCAGGCGGGCCAGCAATCCGGGCTTCATGGTCCGGTTGATCTGGGTGGTGGTGGAGAAGGTCAGCGACCGGCGCCCGTCCGGCGTGGCCGCGATCAGCTGCGTGTAGCCCGGTGTGTTGCCGGTGTGCCCCAGCACCACCCCGCACCGGGTCGTGTACCGGAAGATGCCGAGCCCGGCGTCGTTGCGGCCCGGCCCGGCCGGCTCGGACGCGCCCCCGGGGATCCACCGCCGCTGCTCCCGTACGACACGGTGGCCGTACAGCCGGCCCCCGGCGTAGCCGCGCACGAAACGGGTCATGTCGGCGGGCGTGGAGACGATGCCGCCCGAGGCCCACACGCCGGACATGCTGAGGGCCTCACTGATGTCCTCCGGCGGTGCGGGCGGGGTCACTTCGTAGCCGTGCAGATAGGGCACCGGCAGCCGGTAGCCCTGCGGCAGGCTGGTCCGGCGCAGGTCCAGCGGCCGGTACACCAGCTCGTCCAGCAGCCGCTCGTACGGCACGCGGGTGGCGGCCTCCGCCATCAGGGCGACGGCGATGTTGTCGGAGTTGGAGTACTGGTACCGGGTGCCGGCCCGGAACCGCAGCGGCCGGTCGGCGACGTAGTCGAGCAGCCGACGGGAGTCGAAGTGGTGCCGGGGGTTCGCGCTGAGCGTCGCCAGGAATGTCGGGTCCTCGGTGTAGTCGGGCAGGCCGCTCGTGTGGTTCAGCAGCTGGCGCAGCGTCACGGAACCCCAGGCCCGCGGCAGCCTGGGCAGCCGCTCGCGCAGGGTGTCGTCGAGCCGCAGGTAGCGCCGGTCCACGAGGGACAGCGCCACCGCCCCGCTGAACGCCTTGGCCGTACTGGCGACGCGCATGTGGTCGTGCGGCTCGGGCCGGCGGGCGGTGCCCAGTTCCGCGACACCGGCCCGGACGACCCGGCTGCTCCGGCCGTCCTGCAGGACGGCGATGACACCGGGTGGGCCGCCAGGCGCGCGGACCAGTTGCTCCAGCTGCTGCTGGAGTGAGTCATAAGGGTGCGGCCGGGGCTGCGTGGTGGCGCCCGCGACGGCCGGGGACAACAGGATCAGGCAGAGGGCGACGAGGCAGGACGCCCGCGTACGGGGCACGAGCGGGGGACGGCGGCGGGGCGAGGGGGCGGTCGGCATCGGCTCTCCCGGAGCGGCGGCGGGCACGCGGACCTGGGGGTCCGCCTGTCCACATGTGCCCGCCCGGAGCCGATCAGCCCCGCGTGCTACTGCACATGGCGCAACGGCCCGCGCCCCGCGGCTCAGCCGAGCCGCGTGGCCAGCCCCGGATAGTCGACGACGAAGCCGTCGTCGTCGAACCGGATGTCCCTGCGGAAGTCGCCGGAGACGAAGCGGGTCCGGCCCGGCCCCAGGTGTGTGTACGTCTGCCGGGAGGCGACCGGGGTCAGATTCGGCACCGACACCCACGCCATCAGCAACTCCTGCTCCCCGGGCGTCCGATGGAGCCCGTGCCGCAGCACCGGCATCGTGTTGGTGAGCGGGCACAGGCCGAGGTCGCAGTCGAGTGCGCCGTCGATGTCGGCCCGGTGCTCACCGTTCGCCGTCCACCGGCCCGCCCCGTCGTGCCGCAGGTCGAGCGTGCGCACGCCGTCCGCCGACTCGGCGGTGACATGCAGCCGACGTGTCACGAAGGCGTCGGCCGTGTCGAGTTCGTACGAGATCCAGTACGGCTCCGGAACCGTGCCGACCGCTCTGCCACGCGCCCGGAGGGTGTCGGCGCCGAGCTCGATCCAGGCGGTCTCGACGCCCTTGCTCCCCGACACTTCCCAGGTGATGACGTGCGACGTCGGCATGGCGTCACCCTACGGGCGAACCGGCCCGGACCCTCCGTGTCGTACCGGAGAGTCCGGACCCGCGTGCCGGCTCAGCGCTTGCCCTTCTTCGGGTCGAGCAGACCCGCGCGGCGCAGTGCGTCGGCCATGGCGCTGTTGGCCGGCGGCGGCGCCTGACGCGAACCGCCACCACCACCGCCACCGCCGCCACCGGTGCGACCCTGCCGCTGCTGCGGCGGACGCCCGCCCCGCTGCCGGCGCTCGCCGCCGCCCCCGCCCTGCTGGCCCTGCGCAGCCGCCTCGTCGTCGAGCCTGAGAGTGAGGGAGATCCGCTTGCGCGGGATGTCGACGTCGAGGATCTTCACCTTGACGATGTCACCGGGCTTCACCACGTCCCGCGGGTCCTTGACGAAGGTCTTCGACAGCGCGGAGACATGCGCGAGACCGTCCTGGTGGACGCCGATGTCGATGAACGCCCCGAACGCCGCGACGTTCGTCACGACGCCCTCCAGGACCATCCCGGACGCCAGGTCGGAGATCTTCTCCACGCCCTCCTTGAAGGTGGCCGTCTTGAAGGCGGGACGCGGGTCGCGGCCGGGCTTCTCCAGCTCCTTGAGGATGTCCGAGACGGTCGGCAGACCGAAGGTCTCGTCCACGAAGTCGTTCGGCTTCAGCGAGCGCAGCACGCCCGTGTTGCCGATGAGCGAGGCCACCTCCTGACCCGACGTCTTCACCATCCGCCGCACGACCGGATACGACTCGGGGTGCACGCTGGAGGAGTCCAGCGGGTCGTCGCCGCCACGGATGCGCAGGAAGCCCGCGCACTGCTCGTACGCCTTCGGGCCGAGCCGCGCCACGTTCTTCAGCTGCGAGCGGGACGTGAACGGGCCGTTGGAGTCCCGGTGGGTCACGATGTTCTCGGCGAGCCCGGAGGTGATGCCGGAGACGCGGGAGAGCAGCGGCGCGGAGGCGGTGTTGACGTCGACCCCGACGCCGTTCACACAGTCCTCCACCACCGCGTCCAGCGAACGCGACAGCTTCACCTCGGACAGGTCGTGCTGGTACTGGCCGACGCCGATCGACTTCGGGTCGATCTTCACCAGCTCGGCGAGCGGGTCCTGGAGCCGGCGCGCGATGGAGACCGCGCCGCGCAGCGAGACGTCCATGTCGGGCAGTTCCTGGGACGCGAAGGCGGAGGCCGAGTACACCGAGGCGCCGGCCTCGGACACCATCACCTTGGTGAGCTTCAACTCCGGGTGCTTGGTGATGAGTTCACCGGCGAGCTTGTCGGTCTCGCGGGACGCCGTGCCGTTGCCGATCGCGATCAGCTCGACCGCGTGCTCCTTCGTCAGGCGCGCCAGCTTGGCGATCGCCTCGTCCCACTTGTTCGCCGGGACGTGCGGGTAAATGACGTCCGTCGCGACGACCTTGCCGGTCGCGTCGACCACGGCGACCTTCACGCCCGTACGGAAACCGGGGTCCAGGCCCAGCGTCGAGCGGGTGCCGGCCGGTGCGGCGAGCAGCAGGTCGCGCAGGTTCTTCGCGAACACGTCGACCGCCTCGTCCTCCGCGGCGGTGCGCAGCCGCAGCCTGAGGTCGATGCCGAGGTGCACCAGGAGCCGGGTCCGCCAGGCCCAGCGGACGGTGTCCGTCAGCCACTTGTCGGCCGGACGCCCGCGGTCGGCGATCGCGAACTTGTGAGCCACGATCCCTTCGTACGACGACGGACCCTCGGTCGGCTCCTCGGGCTCCAGGACGAGATCGAGGACCTCCTCCTTCTCGCCGCGCAGCATCGCCAGGATCCGGTGCGAGGGCAGCTCGGTGAACGGCTCTGCGAAGTCGAAGTAGTCGGCGAACTTCGCGCCGGCCTCCTCCTTGCCGTCCCGCACCTTGGCGGCCAGCCGTCCCCGCACCCACATGCGCTCACGCAGCTCACCGATCAGGTCGGCGTCCTCCGAGAACCGCTCCGTGAGGATCGCCCGGGCGCCATCCAGGGCGGCCTGCGGATCGGCCACGCCCTTGTCGGCGTCCACGAACGCCGCGGCGGCGGCCAGCGGCTCGACCGTCGCGTCCCCGAGCAGTCCCTCGGCCAGCGGCTCCAGCCCGGCCTCCCGGGCGATCTGCGCCTTGGTCCTGCGCTTGGGCTTGTACGGGAGATAGATGTCCTCCAGCCGCGCCTTCGTCTCCGCGCCGCGGATCTGGGCCTCCAGCTCCTCGGTCAGCTTGCCCTGCTCGCGCACCGAGTCGAGGATCGCCGTGCGCCGCTCCTCCAGCTCGCGCAGATAGCGCAGCCGCTCCTCGAGCGTGCGCAGCTGCGCGTCGTCGAGCATCTCGGTCGCTTCCTTGCGGTAGCGGGCGATGAAAGGCACCGTCGAACCGCCGTCGAGCAGCTCCACGGCAGCCTTCACCTGCCGCTCCCGTACGCCGAGCTCCGCGGCGATCCTGCCTTCGATGGACCCTACGAGGGGTGTCGTCACGATCCCGTCCCGCCTTCTCACTGAGGTTGCGCGGCAATTGTGGCAGGTGACACCGACAACCGGGGATCAGGGCACCAACCCGGCCGGTCGCGCCGCCCCTCAGCCCGTCCGGCGGTTGAGGACGAGGCCGTTCAGGCCGACGGGGGTCCAGGGGGCGGAGCCCCCTGGTGGGGTCGAAGGGGCGAAGCCCCTTCAGGATGGGACGGGTAGGGGCGGCGGGGGCGAAACCCGTCGGGGCTCACCCCTTGCCGAGCAGATCCGCCGGAAACGCCCCCGCAGCCACCACCGCCCCGGCAAACCCCGCACCGAGCTCGGTCAGCCGAGCAACCCCCTCCGCCCCGAGATGCTCGTACGGCGCCCGATCCAGCCGGTCCGTCTCGGACTCGATCTCCGCACGCAGGGCAACCCCCTCCGCCGTCAGCTCACCCGCACCGTCCAACACCCCGCGCCCCCGCAGCCGCTCACACGCCGCGTCCCAGTCCTCCTGCGTCCAGCCCCGCGTGGAGAACACCCACTTCGGCGTCATGCCCTTGCCGGTCGCCGTGTGGGTGACCACCGCCTCCAGACCGTCGAGCCCGGCGGACATCAGCACACCGAGATGCCCGTCACCGCGGTGCTCGCGCAGCAGCGTCGTGGCGTGGAAGAACGCCAGATGCGGCTCCTCGGGCACCGGCAGGTCCGCGTGCGCCGAGTACAGCGGCCGGGCGCTGCGCGAACAGGCCTCGGTCGCCCGCAGCGCGAGCCGCGCGGCCTCCGCCATCTCCGCGGACGCCGGCGCCTCCTCGCCGAGCAGCCGCCGCAGCGCGCTGTCGACCGCACGCGCGCGTGCCGCCAGCACGTCCTCGGGCGAGGCGATCGCCCAGACCGCGGGGACGTGCCGGGCGACCAGCTCGTGCTTGTAGTTGTAGAACGTCGCCGTCACCGCACCCGCACCCACCGGACCCAGCGCGGCAGCGCGCACCGCGAAGTTGACGGCCCTGGGATGCGTGATCCCGAGAGCGGCCAGTTCCCTGCCCAGCTCGGGAGCGAAGTACGACGTCGCGTGCAGGGAGTTGAGCATGTTGTGGCAGCGGCGGCCGGCACGGGGCTCAAGGGCGGCAGTAGTCATGCCCGGCAGGTTACCAACCGCTTGGTACGTCGCCCCTGCCCGCGCGCATCATGGCAGGAAAGGTGGGGACCTCGTCATTGCGGCCACCCCGTCGGCCCCGAAGAATCGATGTCATGGCGCAGCACACCGTTCTCTTCGTCCTCTTCGACGCAGTGCAGAGCCTCGATGTCACCGGGCCGCTGGAGGTCTTCGCGGGGGCCGAGAAGCACAGTCCGGGCACGTACCGCATCCGCACGGCCTCCCTGGACGGCGCTCCCGTACGCACCTCCAGCGGCTTGACCGTCGCACCGGACCAGGCTCTCGGCAACCGGCTCGACGCGCACACCCTCGTCGTCCCCGGCGGCGAGGGCACCCGCACCCCGGACCCCGGCCTGGTCGGGTGGCTGCGCGAGCACGGCCCCCGCGCCGAGCGCCTGGTCTCCGTCTGCACGGGCGCGGTCCTGCTCGCCGCCGCGGGCCTGCTGGACGGCCGCCGCGCCACGACCCACTGGGCGTACTGCGACAAGCTGGCTCGCGACCACCCGGCCGTCGAGGTCGACCCGGACCCCATCTATGTGCGCGACGGACATGTCGCCACCTCCGCGGGTGTGACCTCGGGCATCGACCTCGCCCTCGCCCTGGTCGAGGAGGACCTGGGCCGGGAGGTGGCCCTGGACATCGCGCGCCACCTGGTCGTCTTCCTGCGACGGCCCGGCAATCAGGCCCAGTTCAGCGCCCAGCTCGCCGCCCAGACCGCCCGGCGTGAGCCCCTCAGGGAGGTCCAGAGCTGGATCACCGAGCACCCCGACGCCGACCTGACCGTCGAGTCGCTCGCCGCCCGCGCGAGCCTCTCACCACGCCACTTCGCCCGCGCCTTCCAGACCGAGACCGGCATGACCCCCGGCCGCTACGTCGACCTGGTCCGCCTCGAACACGCCCGCCGCCTCCTGGAGGACACCACCGACGGCATCGAGGAGATCTCCCGGGCAAGCGGCTACGGCACCCCGGAGGCCATGCGCCGGGCCTTCGTCAAGGCCCTCGGGGCGGCCCCGGCCGAGTACCGCCGCCGGTTCCGCCCCGCACCGGCCCACTGAACCCACGAACCGACCCGACACAGGGAACCGAGACCGAAAGGCAGACCCACCCATGCAGATCGCGATGGTCCTCTACGACCGCTTCACCGCCCTCGACATCGTCGGGCCCTACGAGGCACTGAGCCGGATCCCGGACGCGCAGGTGGACTTCGTCGCCGAGACCGCGGGGCCCGTGCGTGCCGACACCGGGTTCCTGGCCCTCACGGCCGACAAGGCCCTGGCCGAGGTGCCGCACCCCGACATCGTCGTGGTGCCCGGCGGCCCGGGCACCTTCGACCAGATCGAGAACGAGACGCTCCTGGACTGGCTGAGGACCGCCGACATCACGAGCACCTGGACGACCTCGGTCTGCAGCGGCTCGCTGCTCCTGGCCGCCGCGGGCCTCCTCGAGGGCCGCCGCGCCACGACCCACTGGCTCACGCTCGACTTCCTGTCGCAGTACGGCGCCGAGCCCACGGGCGAGCGGGTCGTGCCGGACGGCAAGTACGTCACCGCGGCCGGCGTCTCCGCCGGCATCGACATGGGTCTGACCCTGGTCGGGAAGATCGCCGGCGACGAACACGCCCAGGCCGTACAGCTGCTGACCGAGTACGACCCGCAGCCGCCCTACGACGCCGGCTCCCCGCAGAAGGCGCCCGCGCACCTCGTCGAGGAGTTCCGCACGAACAGCCGGTTCAGCCTGGCGTAGGCACGTTCCAGCCGAAGCGCGGCTGCCTGCGCTCCAGGAAGGCGGCGACCCCCTCCGCGGTGTCGCCGCTGCCGCGCGCCTGCTCCGCCCAGTGGGCGTTACGGTCGGTGCGCCCGTTCGCGAACTCCTTCGCCGCGGCCTGCGTCAGCTGCGAGCGCGACGCGAGGATCCGGGTGAACTCCGCGACCCGCTTGTCGAGTTCGCCCTCGGGCAGGACCTCGTCGACCAGGCCCGTGCGCAGCGCCCGCGCCGTGTCGATCAACTCGCCCGAGAACAGCAGGTACTTGGCGGCGGCCGGCCCCACCAGCGACACCAGCCGCCGGGTGGAGGACGCCGGATACACGATCCCGAGCTTCGCCGGCGTCACCCCGAACAGCGACCCTTCCGCGGCGAACCGCAGATCACAAGCCGCCGCGAGCTGCGATCCGCCGCCCACACAGTGCCCCCGGATCGCCGCCAGCGTCGGCTTGGGGAAGGCGGCCAGCGCCTCCTCGGCGGCCACGGCCAGCTCCTGCGCCTCCTGCGGCGACCCCTGGAGCGTGGAGATGTCGGCGCCCGCGCAGAACGTGCCGCCCTCGCCGGTCAGCACCAGCACCCGTACGGCCGGATCGGCGGCCAGCGTGTCGAGCAGCGGCGGCAGCGCGCGCCACATCGGGGCCGTCATCGCGTTGCGCTTGGCCGGATGGTGGACGACGACGGTGGCGACCGAGTCGGCGACGCGGTGCAGCAGCTGGGGCTCCATGCGGCGGATGCTATCCGCTTGCGCCGAACGGCCGATCAGGAAGGGTCCGACGGCCGATCACGTCCCAGGGTTCGAAAGGAGGGGCAGAAGGAGACGACCGATCCGGGAGGCGCCGATGGCCAGGTCCACCAAGCCAACGGGAGACGCGGCGAAACTGCGGCGCGGCATCGGCTGGCTTGCCGCCCTCGGTGTGCTGCTGGTCCTCGGCGGGCTGGTCGGGCTGATCTACACCGCATTCGCGACGCTGACCTCGATGCTGCTGTTCGGCTGGCTGCTGCTGATCGGCGGCTTCGTCGGCCTGCTGCACGCGGTCCAGGCGCGCGGCACCAATTTCTTCTGGCTCGGTGTGGTGGTCGCGGCCCTGAACATCGCCGCCGGCGTGGTGGTGATCCGCAGACCGGAGGCGGCGGCCGAGGCGCTGGCCATGTTCGCCGCGCTGCTGTTCCTCACGGGCGGGTTGTTCCGGCTGGTCGGCAGCCTGGTCGTGCGCGGTCCGCAGATGGGCTGGACCCTGCTGCAGGGTGTCTTCGACCTGTTCCTCGGCATCCTGGTGCTGAGCACATGGCCCAGCAGCCGATACGTCATCGGCACGCTCTTCTCGCTCGCCCTGCTCTTCGACGGCCTCGGCCTGCTGGCGACGGGCTTCGGCGGCCGCCGGGTGGTCGGCATGGTCACTGAGCGTGCGGACGAAGGGGGCTCCGGGCACGGATCGGGCAAGGGCGCCACCAAACCCGTACAACCCGAATAGTTCGCCAAGTCGGCACGAGCGGCACAGGAGCGGTCCCACAACTGACCGTGTCATAAGCCAACGGTCAGAAACGCTCGATACCTGCTGACTTCTGTTCAGTTCCACGGCCCGGACCTGTGCGTTACCAACACTCGACATGTGGTGACAATCGAGCGCGAGGGTGGCGACCGGACGATGGAGAACCACGGGCGCGGGTCCGGCCCACGCCCAGCAGGCGGTGCGAACGAGCCCCTCGATCCGCGGCCGCCGAATCCACTGCCTTACGAGGGCGTCTGGCGGTTCACCGCCCCCGCCGTGGACGCCTCGGTCCCGCAGGCCCGGCACGCCGTCCGGGACCTGCTGTACCGGCAGGGTGTGCCGGTCTCGGACGACCTGGTCCAGGGTCTGCTGCTGATCGTCTCGGAGCTGGTCACGAACGCCGTCCGGCACGCGGCGCTGCTGTCGCCGATGCTCGCCGTGGAGGTCGCCGTCGGCTCCGAGTGGCTGCGGGTGTCCGTGGAGGACAACCACCCCTACCGCCCGACCGCACTGGAGGCCGACCACGGTCAGACCGGCGGCCGGGGGCTGCTCCTGGTGCGCGAGGTGGCCAAGGAGGCGGGCGGGGTGTGCGACGTCGAGCACACGGCGAGCGGAGGCAAGGTGATCTGGGCCGCAGTACCGCTCAAGCCCGTGCAGGTGCCCTAGGTGTGCAACTGACGGAGGCCTATGACAGTGGGTTCTGGGCTTTCTGCCGGAGTCGTTCGTAGGGTGTTTGGCCGGTGAGCGCGCCGTGAGGGCGATCGTAGTTGTAGTAGTCCTCCCACTCCTGAAGCTTGATGTTGAACAGGTTGACGTCGTCGATGACCTGTCCCTCCAGGAGGCGGTAGAACTCTTCGGATTTAGACCTAGGGCGTGTGCTGCGGATCGCCCGGCGTCCGCAGGACACGTCCCGGATCGTTCACCAGCCGGCCGACGGACCCGTCAACTCGCGGATGGCGGGACGGGCCGCGTCGAGCACCGTCATGAACCAGGCCGAGAAGGTGTCCTTCGCGTGCCGCTCGGCCAGCTCGGCCGGCGTCACGAAGGCCGTCGTACCGACCTCCTCCGGGTCCGGGCGCAGCGGCGACTGCACCATGCCGACGAAGAGGTGGTTGTACTCCTGCTCCACCAGGCCCGAGGCCGGGTCCGGGTGGTTGTAGCGGACGGTGCCCGCCTCGGCGAGCAGCGACGGGGAGACGCCGAGTTCCTCGTACGTCCGCCGGGCCGCGGCCGCGAAGGGCGCCTCGCCGGGGTAGGGGTGGCTGCAGCAGGTGTTGGACCAGACGCCGGGGGAGTGGTATTTGCTGAGCGCGCGCTGCTGGAGCAGCAGCCGGCCCTGCTCGTCGAAGAGGAACACCGAGAAGGCGCGGTGCAGTTGTCCCGGCGGCTGATGCGCGGCGAGCTTCTCCGCGGTGCCGATTGTCACACCGTTCTCGTCGACGAGTTCCAACAAAATCGCGTCAGCGGTGCCTTTCGACGAACTGTGCGTCGTGGTGGCAGGTGTGATCGACATACCCATCCTTCACATCGGTCTTGCGCCCCAAGTGTGCCGTACGAATCCGGCACTCCCGGCAGTTGATCGTGCCCGGCGCGGCGGGTACGGAACCCCCTGCGGGCCGCTGTGAGCATGAGGACGCGACCGGCCACCGGATCGCTGCATTCCGTCCGTACTGGCGTTTTATAGGACCGTACGGATGTTTCAGTGGCAGAGTCTGGCCTCGTGCTCGGCGTGCCCGATCGGCTCCAGCTGGAAGGTGCAGTGCTCCACGTCGAAGTGGTCGCCGAGGCAGCCCTGGAGTTCGTGCAGCATCTTCTCGTGGCCGATCGCGTTCAAGGCGTCCGAGCGCACCACCACATGGGCCGACAGCACCGGCATGCCCGATGTGATGGTCCAGGCGTGCAGGTCATGGACGTCCTCCACACCGTCCAGGGCGAGCATGTGGGCCCGCACCTGCGCCATGTCGACGTCCTTGGGGGCCGACTCCAGCAGTACGTCGAGGGTCTCGCGCAGCAGCTTGAAGGTACGCGGCACGATCATCAGGCCGATGACCAGCGAGGCGATCGGGTCGGCGGTCTGCCAGCCGGTGAGCAGGATCACCGCCGCCGAGATCAGCACCGCGAGGGACCCCAGCGCGTCCGCGGCGACCTCCAGGAACGCCCCGCGCACATTGAGGCTTTCCTTCTGGCCCCGCATCAGCAACGTGAGCGAGATCATGTTCGCGACCAGGCCGATCGCGCCGAACACGATCATCAGGCCGCCCTCGGTGTGGGCGGGCGTGAAGAACCGCTGGATCGCCTCGTACAGCACGTAGCCGCCGACGCCCAGCAGGAGCAGACAGTTGGCGAGGGCGGCGAGGATCTCCGCGCGGGCAAAGCCGAAGGTGCGCTTCGTGCTCGGCGGACGGTTCGCGAAGTGGATCGCGAGCAGGGCCATGCCCAGGCCCAGCGCGTCCGTCGCCATGTGTGCCGCGTCCGCGATCAGCGCGAGCGAGTCCGCGGCCACCCCGCCGACGATCTCGACCACCATGACGGCGAGCGTGATCGACAGCGCGACGCGCAGCCTCCCGCGGTACGCGGCCGCCGCCGTACCGGTCGTGGGCGCGTGCGAATGCCCGTGATCGTGCCCAGCCCCCATGAAATGCCGCCCTTCTGTGTCCGTCGGACGATCGGAATTTCCGTCCCGGGATCACAGTGAACTACGGGTGGGGGGTATCCGGCAACGCGGCACTGAACACCGTTGTCATGTGCCCTGACCTGCGGAAACGATCCGCAGGTCAGGGTCCTGCGCATGATCCACGGCGCTGCTCAGCGGCCGTGGTGCAGCTGCCAGCCCCGCCATGCCGACTCGACCATCTCGCGTACCCCGCGCCGGGCCCTCCAGTCGAGCGTCTCGGCGGCCAGCGCGGCCGAGGCGACCGCGCGCGGCGCGTCCCCGGGACGCCGGGCCTCGACGACGGCGGGGCGCCGGTCGCCGGTCACCTCGCCGATGACGGTGATCAGCTCGCGCACGGAGACGCCCTCGCCGCTGCCGATGTTGACCGTCAGATCACCGCTCGTGTCCGGCTCGGAGAGGTGCCGGGCCGCCGCCAGGTGCGCCTCGGCGAGATCGGCGACATGGATGTAGTCACGGACGCAGGTGCCGTCCGGCGTCGGATAGTCGTCGCCGAAGATCCGCGGGGCCTCGCCGCGGGTGAGCCGGTCGAAGACCATGGGGACGATGTTGAAGACGCCCGTGTCGGCCAGCTCGGGCGAGGCGGCGCCCGCGACGTTGAAGTAGCGCAGACATACGGTGGAGATGTTGTGCGCCCGGCCCGCCGCCCGCACCAGCCACTCCCCGGTGAGCTTGGTCTCGCCGTACGGGTTCACCGGCGCGCACGCGGTGTCCTCCGTGATGAGATCCACATCCGGGTTGCCGTAGACGGCGGCGGACGAGGAGAACAGCAAGCGCTCGATCCCCGCCTCCGCGACCGCGTCCAGCAGCGTGGTGAGACCGCCCACGTTCTCCCGGTAGTAACGGGTGGGCTGCGCCACTGACTCGCCGACCTGCTTGCGCGCCGCGAGATGCACCACACCGGTCACCGCGTGCTCGGCGAACACCCGCTTGAGCAGGTCGCCGTCCAGCGAGGAGCCCTCGACCAGCGGGACGTCCGCAGGGAGCCGCGCGGGAAACCCGGCCGAGAGGTCGTCCAGTACGAGCACACGTTCCCCGGCACCGGTCATGGCCCGCGCCACATGTGCCCCGATGTAGCCGGCTCCGCCTGTGATCAGCCATGTCATGGTCGCCCACCCTATGTCGCGACTTCGACCCGGTACGCAATGTCGCCGATGCCCCGGCCTGGGAGCACGAGTTTGTGGGCGGACCCCGGGATCCCTGATGATGATCGCGGCGGAGGTACGGGCAAACCCCGTTGATCGCTTCGTCAAACGGCCGGTGAACGTTAGCTTCCAATCATCCGATAGCCTCTGCCGACACGCCGCCCGGTCCGCCATTCGGGCGGACGACGTCAGCCTGACGACAGGGGCCCCGGCCAGGGGCGCCGCGATCATGTACACGACCGGCGCGGACACGCCGGCACCCCAGGGAGTGAGTTCGGTTGTCGACCGCCATCCTCACCGGTCAGCCGGTCCCCGGATCGTCGATCGAGGGCGATCTGCGGTCCCTCGGCTACGACGTGCGGGTCGCCGACGACCCGGCCGACGCCGAGACGCTCCTCGCCCAGGTACCCGGTGACCAGCGCGTCGCCCTGGTCGACGCCCGCTTCGTCGGCCACCTGCACGCGCTGCGCCTCGGCCTGACCGACCCCCGCTTCCCGATCGCCGCGATCCCGGGCGCCGTGACCGCCCAGGCGGCCGGCCGTCGGGCCCTGACCCGTGCGATGGCCCGCGAGACCTCCGCCGGCGGCGGAGCGGCGGTCGCTGTCGACAACCTCGCCGACCGCGTCGTCACCGCCCTCGACGACGACGGCACCGACGTCCACCGCCCCGAGCTCGGCAGCCTGGTCGCCGCCGTACCGGCCGACCCGCAGGCCCGCAACGAGGCACGGCAGGCCGTCGCCGCCGTCGACGACGAGGCCGTACGCCTGAAGTCGGCGGTGAAGGCACGCGACGGCTTCTTCACGACCTACTGCATCAGCCCCTACTCCCGCTACATCGCCCGCTGGTGCGCCCGCCGGGGCCTGACCCCCAACCAGGTCACCACCGCCTCCCTGATCACCGCGCTCATCGCGGCGGGCTGCGCGGCCACCGGCACCAGGGGCGGTTTCATCGCGGCCGGCCTGCTGCTGATCTTCTCGTTCGTCCTGGACTGCACCGACGGCCAGCTCGCCCGCTACTCCCTTCAGTACTCCACGCTCGGCGCCTGGCTCGACGCCACCTTCGACCGGGCCAAGGAGTACGCCTACTACGCCGGCCTCGCCCTCGGCGCGGCCCGCGGCGGCGACGACGTGTGGGCCCTCGCCCTCGGCGCGATGATCCTGCAGACCTGCCGGCACGTCGTGGACTTCTCCTTCAACGAGGCCAACCACGACGCCACCGCCAACACCAGCCCCACGGCCGCCCTCTCCGACAAGCTCGACAGCGTCGGCTGGACGGTCTGGGTGCGCCGGATGATCGTCCTGCCGATCGGCGAGCGCTGGGCGATGATCGCGATCCTCACGGCGGCCACGACCCCGCGCATCACCTTCTACGCGCTGCTCATCGGCTGCGCCTTCGCCGCCACCTACACGACGGCCGGCCGAGTGCTGCGCTCGCTGACCCGCAGGGCCCGTCGCACCGACCGGGCCGCACAGGCGCTGGCGGACCTCGCGGACTCAGGGCCGCTCGCTCAGGGCCTCGCCGAGGCGCTCAAGAACCCCGCACGGGGGCTGCCCGGCTTCGCCGCACCCGTGGTGGCCCTGCTCGGCGCCCTCGTGCTCCTCGGCCTGGCCGCGCAGCCGGGCTTCGGCGGACCGTGGGCGGTCGTCGGCGCCGTGGTGTACGCCGTCACCTCGGGCCTTGCGGTCGCCCGCCCCCTCAAGGGCGCCCTGGACTGGCTGGTCCCGCCCTTCTTCCGGGCGGCCGAGTACGGCACCGTTCTGCTGCTCGCAGCCAAAGCGGAGGTGAACGGAGCCCTTCCTGCGGCTTTCGGCCTGGTGGCCGCTGTCGCCTACCATCACTACGACACGGTGTACCGCATCCGCGGCAACGCCGGCGCGCCCCCGGCCTGGCTGGTGCGCGCCATCGGGGGGCACGAAGGACGGACGCTGCTCGTCACCGTCCTCGCCGCGGTGCTCTCCGCCTCGCAGTTCAGTGTCGCGCTCACGGTGCTCGCCGTGGCCGTGGCCCTCGTGGTGCTCGTCGAGAGCATCCGCTTCTGGGTGTCCTCCGGGGCGCCCGCCGTACACGATGAAGGAGAACCCGCATGATCGGCCTCGTGCTGGCGGCCGGCGCCGGACGGCGTCTGCGCCCCTACACCGACAGCCTTCCCAAGGCTCTCGTGCCGGTGGGGCCTGCGGGTATAGAGGGCGAACCCACGGTTCTCGACCTCACCCTCGGCAATTTCGCCGAGATCGGCCTGACCGAGGTCGCGATCATCGTCGGCTACCGCAAGGAAGCCGTGTACGAGCGCAAGGCGGCGCTGGAGGCGAAGTACGGCCTCAAGCTCACCCTCATCGACAACGACAAGGCCGAGGAGTGGAACAACGCCTACTCCCTGTGGTGCGGTCGTGACGCCCTCAAGGACGGCGTGATCCTCGCCAACGGCGACACCGTGCACCCGGTCTCCATCGAGAAGACCCTGCTCGCCGCCCGCGGCGACGGCAAGAAGATCATCCTCGCCCTGGACACGGTGAAGAGCCTCGCCGACGAGGAGATGAAGGTCGTCGTCGACCCCGAGAAGGGCATGACGAAGATCACCAAGCTGATGGACCCCGCCGAGGCCACCGGCGAGTACATCGGCGTCACCCTCATCGAGGGCGACGCCGCCCCCGAGCTGGCCGACGCCCTCAAGGCGGTGTGGGAGACGGACCCGCAGCAGTTCTACGAGCACGGCTACCAGGAGCTCGTGAACCGCGGCTTCCGCATCGACGTGGCGCCGATCGGCGACGTCAAGTGGGTGGAGATCGACAACCACGACGATCTCGCCCGTGGACGGGAGATCGCGTGCCAGTACTGACCCGACTGATCCCCTCGCCGCTCGTCGTCGACATCCGCCCGGGTGCCCTCGACGACCTGGGCGGTGTGCTCGCCGACGAACGCATCTCGCACTCCGGCAAGCTGGCCGTCGCCGTCAGCAACGGCTCCGGTGCCCGGCTGAAGGAGCGGCTCGCTCCCGCGCTGCCCGGCGCCACCTGGTACGAGGTCGGCGGCGGCACCCTCGACGACGCGGTCCGCCTTGCCGGTGACATAAAGTCCGGCCACTACGACGCCGTCGTCGGGCTCGGCGGCGGCAAGATCATCGACTGCGCCAAGTTCGCCGCGGCGCGCGTCGGCCTGCCGCTGGTCGCCGTACCGACGAACCTCGCGCACGACGGTCTGTGCTCGCCGGTCGCCACCCTCGACAACGACGCCGGGCGCGGTTCCTACGGTGTGCCGAACCCGATCGCGGTCGTCATCGACCTCGACGTCATCCGCGAGGCCCCGGTCCGCTTCGTCCGGGCCGGCATCGGCGACGCCGTCTCCAACATCTCGGCCATCGCCGACTGGGAGCTGGCCCACCGCGTCAAGGGCGAGAAGATCGACGGCCTTGCGGCGGCCATCGCCCGGCAGGCCGGCGAGGCGGTGCTGCGCCACCCCGGAGGCATCGGGGACACCGACTTCCTCCAGGTACTGGCCGAGGCGCTGGTGCTCAGCGGCATCGCCATGTCGGTGTCGGGCGACTCCCGCCCGTCCTCCGGTGCGTGCCACGAGATCAACCACGCCTTCGACCTGCTGTTCCCGAGGCGTGCCGCCGCCCACGGCGAGCAGTGCGGACTGGGCGCGGCCTTCGCGATGTACCTGCGCGGAGCCCACGAGGAGTCGGCCTACATGGCCGAGGTGCTGCGTCGGCACGGGCTGCCGGTACTGCCGGAGGAGATCGGCTTCACGGACGACGAGTTCGTCCGCGTCGTGGAGTACGCCCCCCAGACCCGGCCGGGCCGCTACACGATCCTCGAACACCTCGACCTGACCACCGACCAGATCAAGGACATCTACGCCGACTATGTCAAGGCCATCGGTAGCTGAACTCCGCCCCGTCGTTCACCCCGCGGGGGTGAAGGACCGGCGCAGCGGTGAGCACTGGATGGGACGCCTCTACATGCGTGAGGTGTCCCTGCGGGTCGACCGCTACCTGGTGAACACCAGGGTCACGCCCAACCAGCTCACGTACCTGATGACCGTCTTCGGTGTGCTCGCGGCCCCGGCGCTTCTGGTGCCGGGGATCCCGGGCGCCGTGCTCGGCGTGGTGTGCGTCCAGATGTACCTGCTGCTGGACTGCGTCGACGGCGAGATCGCGCGCTGGAAGAAGCAGTACTCGCTGAACGGCGTCTACCTGGACCGCGTCGGCGCCTACCTCACCGATGCCGCCGTGCTCGTCGGCTTCGGCCTGCGCGCCGCCGACCCGTGGGGCAGCGGCCGTATCGACTGGCTGTGGGCCTTCCTCGGCACCCTGGCCGCCCTCGGCGCCATCCTGATCAAGGCCGAGACCGACCTCGTCGGTGTCGCCCGGCACCAGGCCGGCAAGCCGCCGGTCCAGGAGACCGCCTCCGAGATGCGCTCCTCCGGCATGGCGTTGGCCCGCAAGGCCGCCGCCGCCCTCAACTTCCACCGTCTGGTCCTCGGCATCGAGGCCTCGCTGCTGATCCTGGTTCTGGCGATCGTCGACCAGGTCCGCGGCGACCTGTTCTTCACCCGGCTCGGCGTCGCGGTGCTGGCCGGCATCGCGCTGGTCCAGACCCTGCTGCACCTCGTGTCCATCCTCGCTTCGAGCAGGCTGAAGTGAACGGCATGAAGGTCGGCGCGGTCATCATCACCATGGGCAACCGCCCCGACGAACTGCGCGCCCTTCTCGACTCGGTCGCCAAGCAGGACGGCGACACGGTCGACGTGGTCGTGGTCGGCAACGGCTCCCCGGTGCCCGACGTCCCCGAAGGCGTACGCACCGTCGAGCTGCCCGAGAACCTCGGCATCCCCGGTGGCCGCAACGTCGGCATCGAGGCCTTCGGCCCCAGCGGCCGCGATGTCGACATATTGCTCTTCCTCGACGACGACGGCCTCCTCGCCCACCACGACACCGCCGAACTGTGCCGAGAGGCCTTCACGGCCGACCCGAAGCTCGGCATCGTCAGCTTCCGCATCGCCGACCCGGACAACGGCGTCACCCAGCGCCGGCACGTCCCCCGGCTGCGGGCCTCCGACCCGATGCGCTCCTCCCGGGTCACCACCTTCCTCGGCGGCGCCAATGCCGTCCGTACCCAGGTCTTCGCGGAAGTCGGCGGGCTGCCGGACGAATTCTTCTACGCCCACGAGGAAACCGACCTGGCATGGCGGGCCCTCGACGCGGGCTGGATGATCGACTACCGGTCCGACATGGTGCTGTACCACCCGACGACCGCGCCCTCGCGGCACGCGGTCTACCACCGCATGGTCGCCCGCAACCGCGTCTGGCTCGCCCGCCGCAACCTCCCCGCCCCCCTTGTCCCGGTCTATCTCGGCGTCTGGATGCTGCTCACGCTGGCCCGGCGCCCCTCCCGCCCCGCCCTGCGGGCATGGTTCGGCGGATTCCGGGAAGGCTGGACCACCCCGTGCGGTCCCCGCAGGCCCATGAAGTGGCGTACGGTGTGGCGGCTGACTCGACTGGGCCGACCTCCCGTCATCTGACAAGCTCGACCCTGAGAGCGACCAGGCCGTTACCCCGGCCTCAGGTTCATGCCATGCCCGCACAGGCTGAGCATCTCGAAGACGAAAGTTTCAACCGGTGAGTGAGACAACGCAGGACGGCACGGTCGCGGTGAGCGCGCCGCCGTCGCCCGACGAGGGACTGACGGCGACCCAGCTCGCCGAGAAGTACGGGCTGGCCGTGAGCGGCGCCCGACCCTCGCTGTTCGAGTACGTCCGCCAGCTCTGGGACCGGCGGCACTTCATCCTCGCGTTCTCGCGGGCGAAGCTGACCGCCCAGTACAGCCAGGCGAAGCTCGGCCAGCTCTGGCAGGTGGCCACCCCGCTGCTGAACGCGGCCGTGTACTTCTTCATCTTCGGCGTGATCCTCGAGGCCGACCGGGGCATGCCGCGCGAGGTGTACATCCCGTTCCTGGTCACGGGCGTCTTCGTGTTCACCTTCACCCAGAGCTCGGTGATGGCGGGCGTACGCGCGATCTCCGGCAACCTGGGCCTCGTGCGCGCCCTGCACTTCCCGCGCGCCTCGCTGCCGATCTCCTTCGCGCTCCAGCAGCTCCAGCAGCTGCTGTACTCGATGATCGTGCTGTTCGTCGTGGCGATCGGCTTCGGCAGCTACCCGAAGATGAGCTGGGTGCTGATCCTCCCGGTGCTCGCCCTGCAGTTCCTCTTCAACACCGGCCTCGCCCTGATCATGGCCCGCGCCGGCTCCAAGACGCCGGACCTGGCGCAGCTCATGCCGTTCGTGATGCGTACGTGGATGTACGCGTCCGGCGTGATGTTCTCCATCCCGGTCATGCTGAAGAACAAGCCGGAGTGGATCGCCACCGTCCTGCAGTGGAACCCGGCCGCGGTCTACATGGACCTGATGCGCTTCGCCCTCATCGACGGCTACGGCTCCTCCAACCTGCCCGACCACGTCTGGGCGGCCGCGGCCGGCTGGGCCGTGCTGTTCGCGGTCGGTGGTTTCGTGTACTTCTGGAAGGCGGAGGAGAGGTACGGCCGTGGCTGAGCAGAACACCGACTCGCACATCCCCACCGTCATCGCGGACGAGCTGCACATCGTCTACCGCGTCAACGGCGCCAAGAGCGGCAAGGGCAGCGCCACCGCCGCCCTCAGTCGTATCGTCAAGCGCGGCGAGGACCGCGGTGTGCGCAAGGTGCACGCCGTACGGGGCGTCTCCTTCGTCGCCTACCGAGGCGAGGCCATCGGCCTGATCGGCTCCAACGGCTCGGGCAAGTCCACGCTGCTGCGCGCCATCGCCGGCCTGCTCCCGCCGGAGAGCGGCAAGGTCTACACCGACGGCCAGCCCTCGCTGCTCGGCGTGAACGCGGCTCTGATGAACGACCTGACCGGCGAGCGCAACGTCATATTGGGCGGGCTCGCGATGGGCATGACCCGCGAGCAGATCAAGGAGCGCTACCAGCAGATCGTCGACTTCTCCGGCATCAACGAGAAGGGCGACTTCATCACGCTCCCGATGCGCACCTACTCCTCCGGCATGGCGGCCCGGCTGCGCTTCTCCATCGCGGCCGCCAAGGACCACGACGTCCTCATGATCGACGAGGCGCTGGCCACCGGCGACCGCAAGTTCCAAAAGCGCTCCGAGGACCGCATCCGCGAGCTGCGCAAGGAAGCCGGCACCGTCTTCCTCGTCAGCCACAACAACAAGTCGATCCGCGACACCTGCAACCGCGTGCTCTGGCTGGAACGCGGCGAGCTCCGCATGGACGGCCCGACGGACGAGGTCCTCAAGGAGTACGAGAAGTTCACGGGCAAGTAGTCCACACGGACATGGGCCGTGCGGCCCAGACGGCTTCCCACGGCCCCGCCGGAACTGCGCCGGTGGGGCCCGCGTCTGCAAAGGAAACGTCAACTCCGGCTGGCTCCAGGAATCTTGACGTCAATCGGTGTGTTGTTGTGATGTGCAGGACACCCCCACGGGCCACGCTGCGTTGTACAACGTAAGCTGTACCGGTACCGAAACGCGGCAAGTGGGGCGATAAGGCGCGACACCCCTCTCTCCGGGCTGCGGCGCGGACGGCCGGGCGGCGTGTCCGAAATAGTGTGCATTGGGTCGGCGGTGTAGAACGGGAGATGTGACGGCAATGGCTACGGAAACTCCCCAGCTCAACGCATCTGCCTGTGCCGTCCCCACCCCGGGCAGTCCACGGTGACGGGAACCGGCGCGCGCGCCGACGATACGGCGCGCGGCACGCTCGACAAGGCCGCCGCGGAGAACTTCCCCGTGGCGCCGTTCTTCCTGCCCAGGGCCTGGCGGGCAGACCTCATGGCCGTCTACGGCTTCGCCCGCCTCGTCGACGACATCGGCGACGGCGATCTCGCCCCCGGTGGCGCCGACGCCCGACTGCTCGGCGTGTCGGCCGCCGACGCCGAGGACCGCATGGTCCTGCTCGACGCCTTCGAGGCCGACCTGCACCGCGTCTTCGACGGCACCCCCCGCCACCCCCTGCTGCGCGGCCTCCAGCCGACCGTCCGCCGCCGCTCGCTGACCCCCGAGCCCTTCCTCGGCCTGATCGCCGCCAACCGCCAGGACCAGATCGTGCAGCGCTACGAGACCTACGACGATCTCCTTGCCTACTGCGAACTGTCCGCCAACCCGGTCGGCCGACTCGTCCTCGCCGTCACCGGCACCGGTACGCCCGAGCGGATCCGCCTCTCCGACGCGGTGTGCACGGCGCTGCAGATCGTCGAGCACCTCCAGGACGTCGCCGAGGACCTCGGCCGTGACCGGATCTATCTGCCCGCCGAGGACATGAAGCGCTTCCACGTCCAGGAAACCGACCTGAAGGCGAAAACGGCGGGCGCATCGGTGCGCGCACTGGTTGCATACGAAGCCGAACGTGCCCAAACCCTCCTGAATGAAGGCACCCCTCTGGTGGGTAGCGTCCACGGCAGGCTCAAGCTGCTGCTCGCGGGTTTCGTGGCGGGGGGAAGGGCGGCGATCCGAGCGATCGCCGCCGCCGAATACGACGTACTGCCCGGCCCGCCCAAGGCCAGCAAGCTCCAGCTGCTGCGTGAGGTGGGCGTGACTCTGCGAGGAGAGGGGTGATCCGGACCGTGGAGTCTGCACCACTCGCGTCCGCACCGGTACTCGCCGCCTACAGCTACTGCGAGGCCGTCACCGGACAGCAGGCACGGAACTTCGCCTACGGCATCAGACTGCTGCCCACGCCCAAGCGCCGGGCCATGTCGGCGTTGTACGCGTTCTCGCGGCGCGTCGACGACATCGGTGACGGCGCCCTGAGCGTCGACGTCAAGGCCGCCAGGCTCGAGGGCACCCGGGAGCTGCTGACCCGGATCCGTGACCGCGCGGTCGACGAGGACGACACCGACCCCGTGGCCGTCGCCCTCGCCCATGCCGCCGACGCCTTCCCGATCCCGCTCGACGGACTGGACGAGCTGATCGACGGCGTCCTGATGGACGTGCGCGGCGAGACCTACGAGACCTGGGACGACCTGAAGGTCTACTGCCGCTGTGTGGCCGGCGCCATCGGGCGGCTGTCGCTCGGCGTCTTCGGTACCAACCCGGGTGCGCGCGGCGCCGAGCGCGCGCCCGAGTACGCGGACACGCTCGGGCTGGCGCTGCAACTCACCAACATCCTGCGTGACGTCCGCGAGGACGCCGAGGGCGGGCGTACCTATCTGCCCTCCGACGACCTCGCCAAATTCGGCTGCTCGGCCGGCTTCAGCGGGCCGACCCCACCGGAGGGCTCCGACTTCGCGGGCCTCGTGCACTTCGAAGTGCGACGGGCCCGCGCCCTTTTCGCCGAGGGCTACCGGCTGCTCCCCATGCTCGACCGGCGCAGCGGCGCGTGTGTCGCCGCCATGGCCGGCATCTACCGCCGCCTCCTGGACCGCATCGAGCGCGACCCGGAGGCCGTGCTGCGTGGCCGGGTCTCCCTGCCCGGGCGTGAGAAGGCGTACGTCGCGGTGCGCGGCCTGTCCGGTCTGGACGCCCGGCATGTCACCCGAACCGTCAGGAGGCGCGCCTGATGGACATTTCGGCCCAAGGTGATGCCATCGGAGAAAAGTGGCAGGCAACCCTCCGCGGCCCGGCGGCGTCCCTGACTGAGACGACCGGCCGTGCACCGTTCAAGCACCGGCACGGCGGTCGTGCAGGGGAGGGTGCACGATGACCGACGGCACGCGGCCGGGAGAGTCGCTCGCGGACATCCCGAAACGCTCCGGGCGGGACGCCGTCGTGATCGGCGGCGGGCTCGCCGGAATCACCACCGCGCTCGCGCTCGCCGACGCCGGAGTGCGCGTCACCCTGGTCGAGGGCAGGCCGAGGCTGGGTGGCCTGGCCTTCTCCTTCCAGCGCGGCGACCTGACCGTCGACAACGGACAGCACGTGTACCTGCGCTGCTGCACCGCCTACCGCTGGTTCCTCGACCGGATCGAGGGGACGGCGCTGGCGCCGCTGCAGGACCGGCTGGACGTGCCCGTGCTCGACCTGGCGCGGCCCGAGGGCCGACGGCTCGGCAGGCTGCGGCGCGACGCGCTGCCCGTACCCCTGCACCTGGGCCGGAGCCTCGCGACCTATCCGCATCTGTCTCTCGCCGAACGCGCCAAGGTCGGGCGTGCCGCGCTCGCGCTCAAGGGGCTCGACCTCGCCGATCCGACCCTGGACACCCAGGACTTCGGCAGCTGGCTGACCGCGCACGGTCAGTCGGCGCGTGCCATCGAGGCCCTGTGGGACCTGGTCGGGGTCGCCACCCTCAACGCGGTCGCGGGCGACGCCTCGCTGGGGCTCGCCGCGATGGTGTTCAAGACCGGTCTGCTGTCCGACCCGGGCGCGGCCGACATCGGATGGGCGCGCGTCCCGCTGGGCGAACTGCATGACCGGCTGGCCCGCAAGGCGCTCGACTCCGCGGGCGTCCGCACCGAAGTCCGAACACGAGTCACCTCCATCTCTACTGACGAGAACGGACGTTGGAGCGTTCAGGTTCCCGGCGAGACGCTCAAGGCCGACGCGGTCGTGCTCGCCGTCGCCCAGCGCGAGGCGTACGACCTGCTGCCCGAGGGCGCCCTCGACGCCCCCGAACAGCTGCTGGAGATCGGCACCGCCCCGATCCTCAACGTGCATGTGGTGTACGACCGGAAAGTGCTCAGCAGGCCGTTCTTCACGGCCCTCGGCAGCCCGGTCCAGTGGGTGTTCGACCGCACCGACGCCTCCGGGCTCAGGGAGGGGCAGTACCTCGCCCTGTCCCAGTCGGCCGCGCAGGACGAGATCGACGAACCCGTCGCGGCCCTGCGGGAGCGGTATCTGCCCGAACTGGAGCGGCTGTTGCCCAGGGCGCGCGGCGCCGAAGTGAAGGACTTCTTCGTGACCCGGGAGCGCACCGCGACGTTCGCTCCCACCCCCGGTGTCGGACGGCTGCGGCCCGGCGCCCGTACCAAGGCATCCGGCCTGTACCTGGCCGGAGCGTGGACCGCCACAGGGTGGCCCGCGACCATGGAGAGTGCGGTCCGCAGCGGCGTGAGTGCGGCCGAAGCCGCGCTGAGCGCCCTGGGCCGGCCCCGCCCCAGCCACCTCTTCGACGTAGAGGAGGCGGCGTGATGCTGAACCAGCGCTCGGAGGCAGGCTCCCGCACCCCCGGTACCGCAACAAGAGGAGAGACTGTGCCCACTGTGCCCCCGGCCTCGAAGGCCGCTCGAGAGACCGCGGTGGACGTGGCCGCGCTCCTGGAGCGCGGTAGGACCCTGACCACACCGGTCCTGCGGGCGGCCGTCGACCGCCTGGCTCCTCCCATGGACACCGTTTCCGCCTACCACTTCGGCTGGATCGACGCCGACGGCAGGCCCACGGCCGGCGACGGCGGCAAGGCCGTACGCCCCGCCCTCGCGCTCCTGTCCGCCGAGGTCACCGGCGCCGCGCCCGAGGTCGGCATCCCGGGCGCCGTCGCCGTCGAGCTGGTGCACAACTTCTCGCTGCTGCACGACGACCTCATGGACGGCGACGAGCAGCGCCGGCACCGCGACACGGTGTGGAAGGTGCACGGCCCCGCCCAGGCCATCCTCGTCGGCGACGCCATGTTCGCGCTGGCCAACGAGGTGCTGCTGGAGCTCGGCACCGTCGCGGCCGGCCGCGCCACGCGCCGTCTGGCCACCGCCACCCGCGCCCTCATCGACGGCCAGGCCCAGGACATCTCCTACGAGCACCGCGACCGCGTCAGCGTCGAGGAGTGCCTGGAGATGGAGGGCAACAAGACCGGCGCCCTGATCGCCAGTGCCAGCTCCATCGGCGCGGTGCTCGCTGACGCGGACGACCACACCGCCGACACCCTGGAGAAGTACGGCTACCACCTGGGCCTCGCCTTCCAGGCCGTCGACGACCTGCTCGGCATCTGGGGCGACCCGGTCTCCACCGGCAAGCAGACCTGGAGCGACCTGCGCCAGCGCAAGAAGTCCCTGCCGGTCGTGGCCGCGCTCGCGGCGGGCGGTTCCGCCTCCGAGCGGCTCGGCGAGATCCTCGCCGCCGACGCCAAGAGCAGCGACTTCGAGAACTTCTCCGAGGAGGAGTTCGCCGCCCGCGCCGCCCTCATCGAGGAGGCGGGCGGCCGTGAGTGGACCGCCGGGGAGGCGCGTCGCCAGCACGCCGTCGCCGTCGAGGCCCTCG
Source organism: Streptomyces sp. NBC_01092 (assembly GCF_045039535.1). Classification (NCBI taxonomy): domain Bacteria; kingdom Bacillati; phylum Actinomycetota; class Actinomycetes; order Kitasatosporales; family Streptomycetaceae; genus Streptomyces; species Streptomyces sp. NBC_01092. Next base: position 9,414,081 of record NZ_CP108659.1, read on the forward strand.
ACGCCGTCGACATGCCCGACCGGGTGCGGGCACAGTTCACGGCGCTCGCCGACTTCGTCGTCGTACGAAAGAGATGATCACCACCGGGCGAAAAGAGATGATCAGTATCGGTCGAATAGCCCTCGCGTAGTCGCCGGTCGGTGCAGCTGGAAGGAGCGCACCGGCCGACGGCGGACCCGCAGCAGACGCACTACCCAGTAGCACTGCACGAAGGGGAAGCCATGACAGCGACGACCGACGGAAGCACCGGGGCGCTGCCGCCCCGGGCAGCCGCGGCCAGCGACACCGACAGCGAGATCCCCGTGGCGGCCGGGGTGCACCGAGCCGCCGCAGGCGCGGTCCGGCGCGCCACCGACTTCCTGCTGGCGAAGCAGGACGCCCAGGGCTGGTGGAAGGGCGACCTCGAGACGAACGTCACCATGGACGCCGAGGACCTGCTGCTCCGTCAGTTCCTGGGCATCCGCGACGAGAAGACCACCCGGGCCGCCGCGCTCTTCATCCGTGGCGAGCAGCGCGAGGACGGCACCTGGGGCACCTTCTACGGCGCGCCCGGCGAGCTCTCCGCCACCATCGAGGCGTACGTCGCCCTCCGCCTGGCCGGCGACGCGCCCGACGACCCGCACATGGCCAAGGCCTCCGCCTGGATCCGCGAGCAGGGCGGCATCGCCGCCGCCCGGGTCTTCACCCGGATCTGGCTGGCCCTGTTCGGCTGGTGGAAGTGGGAGGACCTGCCCGAACTCCCGCCGGAGCTCATCTACTTCCCCAAGTGGGTCCCGCTCAACATCTACGACTTCGGCTGCTGGGCCCGGCAGACCATCGTCCCGCTGACGATCGTCTCCGCCAAGCGCCCCGTTCGTCCCGCGCCCTTCCCGCTCGACGAACTGCACACCGACCCGGCCCGCCCCAATCCCCTCAAGCCCCTTGCCCCGGCGGCGAGTTGGGACGGCGCCTTCCAACGGCTCGACAAGGCGCTGCACCGGCTGCGCAAGGTCGCGCCGCGCGGCCTGCGTAGAGCGGCCATGAACAGCGCCGCGCGCTGGATCATCGAGCGGCAGGAGAACGACGGCTGCTGGGGCGGCATCCAGCCCCCGGCGGTGTACTCGATCATCGCGCTGCACCTGCTCGGCTACGACCTCGAACACCCCGTGATGCGCGAGGGGTTGGCATCGCTGGACCGTTTCGCCATCTGGCGCGAGGACGGGGCCCGGATGATCGAGGCCTGCCAGTCGCCGGTCTGGGACACCTGCCTCGCCACCATCGCGCTCGTGGACGCCGGAGTGCCCGCCGATCATCCGCAGCTCGTCAAGGCGGCCGACTGGATGCTGGGCGAGGAGATCGTCCGGCCCGGTGACTGGGCGGTCAAGCGGCCCCAACTGCCCCCGGGCGGCTGGGCGTTCGAGTTCCACAACGACAACTACCCCGACATCGACGACACCGCCGAGGTGGTCCTCGCGCTGCGCCGGGTCAGGCATCACGACCCGGAGCGGGTGGAGAAGGCGATCGGCCGCGGGGTGCGCTGGAACCTCGGGATGCAGTCGAGGAACGGGGCGTGGGGCGCCTTCGACGTCGACAACACCAGCCCGTTCCCCAACCGGCTGCCGTTCTGCGACTTCGGCGAGGTCATCGACCCGCCGTCGGCGGACGTCACCGCGCACGTCGTCGAGATGCTCGCGGTCGAGGGCCTCGCCCACGACCCCCGCACCCGGCGCGGCATCCGCTGGCTGCTCGCCGAGCAGGAACCGGACGGCTCGTGGTTCGGGCGCTGGGGCGTGAACTACGTCTACGGCACCGGGTCGGTCGTCCCGGCGCTGGTGGCCGCCGGCATGCCGGGCTCGCACCCCGCGATCCGCCGCGCCGTGAGCTGGCTGGAGTCCGTCCAGAACGACGACGGCGGCTGGGGCGAGGACCTGCGCTCCTACAGGTACGTCAAGGAGTGGAGCGGCAAGGGCGCCTCGACCGCCTCGCAGACCGCGTGGGCGCTGATGGCGCTGCTGGCCGCGGGGGAGAAGGACTCCAAGGCCGTCGAGCGGGGCGTCGAGTGGCTCGCGGCCACCCAGCTGGAGGACGGCTCCTGGGACGAGCCGTACTTCACCGGCACCGGGTTCCCGTGGGACTTCTCCATCAACTACCACCTCTACCGCCAGGTCTTCCCACTGACCGCGCTCGGCCGGTACGTCCACGGCGAGCCCTTCGCGGAGAAGCCCCAGGCACCTCTCGTCGAGGCCAGGGTGAGCTGATGAGCCCACAGCCCGCCCCGGCCCCGCTGCTGATCGCCTGCGCGCTCGGCATCGAGCAGTTCGCCCTGCGCACGAGCGAGCGCGGCGGGGCGGGCGGGCCGGTCACCGTGCTCCGTACGGGCATGGGGCCGAAGGCCGCCGAGCGCTCCGTCACCCGGGTGCTGGCCGATCCGGCCCTCAGCGGGGCCGCCGTGCTCGCCACCGGCTTCTGCGCGGGGCTCGCCCCCGGAATGCACCCCGGCGATCTGGTGGTCGCCGAGGAGACCCGGGATCCGGCGGGAACCGTTCCGTGCGTGGGAACCGACCTACTCGTCAAAGAACTCGTGCGGACCGTCCCGGGCCGCACCGTCCACACCGGACCGCTCACCGGCTCGGATCATGTCGTCCGAGGTCAGGAACGGTCCGATCTGCTCGCGACCGGCGCAATCGCGGTCGACATGGAGTCCGCGGTCACGCTCCTGAGCGCCGTGCGCACGGGCGAGCGCCCGGTTGCGGCCGTCCGGGTGGTCGTGGACGCTCCAGAACATGAACTCGTCCGGATCGGCACGTTGCGCGGTGGAATATCAGCTTTCCACGTCCTTCGTACCGTTCTACCTGCATTCTACGAATGGCACCGTTCTTTGTTGCTCCCCAGGAGGTGAGCCAGATGGCCATGCCGCTGCGTCAGTCCATCAAGGTCGCTACTTACTTGGCCGAACAGAAGCTCCGCAGGCGGGACAAGTTCCCGCTGATCGTCGAGCTGGAACCGCTCTTCGCGTGCAACCTCAAGTGCGAGGGCTGCGGCAAGATCCAGCACCCGGCCGGAGTCCTGAAGCAGCGCATGCCGGTGGCCCAGGCCGTGGGTGCGGTGCTCGAATCCGGTGCGCCGATGGTCTCCATCGCCGGCGGTGAGCCGCTGATGCACCCGCAGATCGACGAGATCGTGCGGCAGCTGGTGGCCAAGCGGAAGTACGTCTTCCTGTGCACCAACGCCCTGCTGATGCGCAAGAAGATGGACAAGTTCAAGCCCTCGCCCTACTTCGCCTTCGCCGTGCACATCGACGGCCTGCGCGAGCGCCACGACGAGTCCGTGGCCAAGGAGGGCGTGTTCGACGAGGCGGTCGAGGCGATGAAGGAGGCCAAGCGGCGCGGCTTCCGGGTCACCACCAACTCGACCTTCTTCAACACCGACACCCCGCAGACCATCATCGAGGTGCTCAACTTCCTCAACGACGACCTCAAGGTCGACGAGATGATGATCTCGCCCGCCTACGCCTACGAGAAGGCCCCCGACCAGGAGCACTTCCTCGGCGTCGAGCAGACCCGCGAGCTGTTCAAGAAGGCCTTCGCGGGCGGCAACCGCCGCAAGTGGCGGCTCAACCACTCGCCGCTGTTCCTCGACTTCCTCGAGGGCAAGGTCGACTTCCCGTGCACCGCGTGGGCGATCCCGAACTACTCCCTGTTCGGCTGGCAGCGCCCCTGCTACCTGATGAGCGACGGCTACGTCCCGACGTACCGCGAGCTCATCGAGGAGACCGACTGGGACAAGTACGGCCGCGGCAAGGACCCGCGCTGCGCCAACTGCATGGCGCACTGCGGCTACGAGCCCACCGCCGTCCTCGCCACGATGGGATCGCTCAAGGAGTCGCTGCGCGCCATGCGCGAGACGGTCTCCGGAAACCGGGAGTGACGCCATGACCGCCATCTCCTTGGGCGTCCCCGAGGTACCGGTCCGGCCGGTCGCCGAGCGACGTGTGTCGCGGCAGATCCAGGTCGGCCCGGTGGCGGTCGGGGGCGGTGCCCCGGTGTCGGTGCAGTCGATGACGACGACCCGTACGTCCGACATCGGCGCCACCTTGCAGCAGATCGCGGAGCTGACGGCGTCCGGCTGCCAGATCGTGCGGGTCGCCTGCCCGACGCAGGACGACGCGGACGCGCTCGCGACCATCGCCCGCAAGTCCCAGATCCCGGTGATCGCGGACATTCACTTCCAGCCGAAGTACGTGTTCGCGGCGATCGAGGCGGGCTGTGCGGCCGTACGCGTCAATCCGGGGAACATCAAGCAGTTCGACGACAAGGTCAAGGAGATCGCGCGGGCCGCCAAGGACCACGGCACTCCGATCCGCATCGGCGTCAACGCGGGGTCGCTCGACAAGCGGCTGCTGCAGAAGTACGGCAAGGCCACGCCGGAGGCGCTCGTGGAGAGCGCGCTGTGGGAGGCGTCGCTGTTCGAGGAGCACGACTTCCGGGACATCAAGATCTCGGTGAAGCACAACGACCCGGTCGTGATGATCGAGGCGTACCGCCAGCTCGCGGCCCAGAGCGACTACCCGCTGCACCTCGGCGTGACCGAGGCGGGCCCCGCCTTCCAGGGCACGATCAAGTCGGCCGTCGCCTTCGGGGCGCTGCTCTCGCAGGGCATCGGCGACACGATCCGGGTGTCGCTGAGCGCTCCGCCCGCAGAGGAGGTCAAGGTCGGCATCCAGATCCTGGAGTCGCTGAATCTCAAGCAGCGGCGCCTGGAGATCGTCTCCTGCCCGTCGTGCGGGCGGGCCCAGGTCGACGTCTACAAGCTGGCCGACGAGGTCACCGCCGGCCTGGAAGGCATGGAAGTGCCGTTGCGGGTGGCCGTCATGGGCTGTGTGGTCAACGGCCCCGGCGAGGCACGGGAGGCCGACCTCGGGGTCGCCTCCGGCAACGGCAAGGGACAGATCTTCGTCAAGGGCGAGGTCATCAAGACCGTCCCCGAGTCGAAGATCGTCGAGACGCTGATCGAAGAGGCGATGAAGATCGCCGAGCAGATGGAGCAGGACGGGGCCGCATCGGGCGCCCCCACCGTCGCGGGGAAACCGGCAGTGACTGTGAGTTGAAGCAAGGCACGGACCGAGAGGGGGCCCGAGCGTGACGATTCTGGAGAGCATCCGTGGACCACGCGACCTGAAGGCGCTGTCCGAGGCGGAACTCGGTGAACTGTCCGACGAGATCCGGGAGTTCCTGGTGCACGCGGTCGCCAGGACCGGCGGCCATCTCGGGCCCAACCTGGGGGTGGTGGAACTGTCCATCGCGCTCCACCGGGTCTTCGAGTCACCGGTCGACCGCATCGTCTGGGACACCGGTCACCAGAGCTACGTGCACAAGCTGCTGACGGGGCGGCAGGACTTCTCCAAGCTGCGCGGCAAGGGCGGCCTGTCCGGCTACCCCTCGCGCGAGGAGTCCGAGCACGACATCGTCGAGAACAGCCACGCCTCCACGGCGCTGGGCTGGGCCGACGGGCTCGCCAAGGCCCGTCAGGTGCAGGGGGAGAAGGGACACGTCGTCGCGGTGATCGGCGACGGGGCGCTGACCGGCGGCATGGCCTGGGAGGCGCTCAACAACATCGCGGCGGCCAAGGACCGGCCGCTGATCATCGTCGTCAACGACAACGAGCGGTCGTACGCGCCGACCATCGGCGGCCTCGCCAACCACCTGGCCACCCTGCGCACGACCGACAGCTACGAGCGGATTCTGGCCTGGGGGAAGGACGTACTCCAGCACACGCCCGTCGTCGGCAACACCGTCTACGAGGCCCTGCACGGAGCGAAGAAGGGCTTCAAGGACGCGTTCGCGCCGCAGGGGCTCTTCGAGGATCTGGGGCTGAAGTACGTCGGTCCGATCGACGGGCACGACATCGGGGCCGTCGAGTCCGCGCTGCGGCGGGCCAAGCGCTTCCACGGGCCCGTACTGATCCACTGCCTCACGGAGAAGGGGCGCGGCTACGAACCCGCCCTTGCCCATGAGGAGGACCACTTCCACACCGTCGGTGTGATGGACCCGCTGACCTGCGAGCCGCTCGCGCCGTCGGGCGGGCCGTCCTGGACGTCGGTGTTCGGCGACGAGATCGTGCGGATCGGGGAGGAGCGGGAGGACGTCGTGGCGATCACGGCGGCCATGCTGCACCCGGTCGGGCTCGGCAAGTTCGCGGAACGGTTCCCCGACCGGGTCTGGGACGTGGGGATCGCCGAGCAGCACGCGGCCGTGTCGGCGGCGGGGCTCGCGACGGGCGGGCTGCATCCGGTCGTGGCCATCTACGCCACGTTCCTCAACCGTGCCTTCGACCAGCTGCTGATGGACATCGCGCTGCACCGCTGCGGAGTGACGTTCGTGCTGGACCGGGCCGGCGTCACCGGCGCCGACGGAGCGTCCCACAACGGCATGTGGGACATGTCGATCCTCCAGGTCGTCCCCGGCCTCCGGATCGCCGCCCCGCGCGACGCCGACCAGCTGCGGGCGCAGCTGCGCGAGGCCGTGGCCTGCGACGACGCTCCGACGCTCGTACGGTTCCCGAAGGAGTCGGTCGGGCCGACGATCCCGGCGGTCGACCGGGTGGGCGGGCTCGACGTGCTGCACCGCGACGCCGGTGAGCCGGACGTCCTGCTCGTCGCCGTCGGCGTGATGGCCCCGGTGTGCCTCCAGGCGGCCGAGCTGCTCCAGGCCCGCGGGATCAACTGCACGGTCGTCGACCCGAGATGGGTCAAGCCCGTCGACCCCGCGCTCGCGCCCCTCGCCGCACAGCACCGGATGGTGGCCGTCGTCGAGGACAACAGCCGCTCGTCGGGAGTCGGTGCGGCCGTCGCGCTGGCGCTGTGCGATGCCGACGTCGACGTGCCCGTGAGGCGGTTCGGCATCCCGGAGCAGTTCCTCGCGCACGCCAAGCGGGGCGAGGTGCTGGCCGACATCGGGCTCACACCCGTGGAGGTCGCCGGACGGATCAGCGCGAGCCTCGCCCTGAAGGAGGCCGAGGGGAGCCTGGCCGGCCCGGAGCAGGCCGGCGGCAGCCGCGACGGGCGTAGCGGCAGCCGTGATGGGCGTAGCGGCAGCCGTGACGGGCGTACCGGCAGCCGTGACGGGCGTACCGGCAGCCGTGACGGTCGTAAGGTCGCGTCAGTCAAGGAGAAAGCCGAATGACCACGGAGTTCGACCTCGGCCGCCTCCTGGCCGAGCGCGGAGCCGAGCGGTACGAGCTGCACACGAAGTACCTCAACCACCAGCTCCCGCGCATGCTGCACACCATCGGCTTCGACAAGGTCTACGAGCGGGCCGAGGGCGCGTACTTCTGGGACGCGGACGGCGACGACTACCTGGACATGCTCGCCGGGTTCGGGGTGATGGGCCTGGGGCGCCACCACCCCGTCGTCCGCAAGGCGCTGCACGACGTCCTCGACGCCGGCCTCGCCGACCTCACCCGCTTCGACTGCCAGCCGCTGCCCGGGCTGCTGGCGGAGAAGCTGCTGGCGCACAGCCCGCACCTGGACCGGGTGTTCTTCGGGAACAGCGGTACGGAGGCGGTGGAGACGGCGCTGAAGTTCGCGCGGTTCGTCACCGGGAAGCCGCGCGTCCTGTACTGCGACCATGCCTTTCACGGGCTGACCACGGGCTCGCTGTCGGTGAACGGCGAGTCCGGCTTCCGGGACGGCTTCGCCCCGCTGCTGCCCGACACGGCCGTACCGCTCGGTGATCTCGACGCGCTGGCGCGAGAGCTGAAGAAGGGCGACGTGGCCGCCCTGATCGTCGAGCCGATCCAGGGCAAGGGCGTGCACGAGGCCCCGCCCGGCTATCTGCGGGCCGCCCAGGAGCTGCTGCACAAGCACAAGGCGCTGCTCATCGCCGACGAGGTGCAGACGGGACTTGGCCGGACCGGTGACTTCTACGCCTACCAGCACGAGGACGGTGTCGAGCCGGACCTTGTGTGCGTGGCCAAGGCGCTCTCCGGGGGCTATGTACCGGTGGGCGCCACGCTCGGCAAGGACTGGATCTTCAAGAAGGTCTACTCGTCCATGGACCGTGTGCTGGTCCACTCGGCGAGCTTCGGGTCCAACGCGCAGGCCATGGCGGCCGGGCTCGCCGTCCTGTCCGTCATGGAGAACGAGCAGATCGTCGCGAACGCGCGGGCGACCGGGGAGCAGCTGAAGGCCCGGCTCGCGGCGCTGACCGACAAGTACGAGCTGCTCGCCGACGTCCGCGGCCGGGGACTGATGATCGGCATCGAGTTCGGCAGGCCCGACTCGCTGAAGCTGCGCGGCCGCTGGACCATGCTCCAGGCCGCGCGCAAGGGCCTGTTCGCGCAGATGGTCGTCGTTCCGCTGCTGCGGCGGCACCGGATCCTCACCCAGGTGTCCGGCGATCACCTGGAGGTGATCAAGCTGATCCCGCCGCTTGTCATCGGGGAGCGGGAGGTGGAGCGGTTCGTCGACGCCTTCACCGATGTGATGGACGACGCGCACAGCGGTGGCGGGCTGATGTGGGACTTCGGAAAGACGCTGATCAAGCAGGCGGTCGCCAACCGGTGAGGTCCGGGGCCGTCGATGGGGCGGCCCTCGGGGCGGCCTTTGGGGCGGTCCTTGGGCTATTTTGCCTCTGAGGCAAGAAACTTGCCGCAGAGGCAAGCTTCCGGCTGAATGGAGAGCATGAGCTCTCCCGAGACCGAGCCGGAGCCCGCGGCCCGGGCCGAGGCCGAGGCCGATGCGACGGGGCCGGCCGAAACCCTGCCCGTCGTCGCGCCCCAGCTCCGCGCGCTGCGCAGGCGCTCCTCCCTCACCCTGGAGGCCGCGGCCCGCGCCGCCGGGCTGTCGCCCGCCCATCTCTCCCGGCTGGAGACCGGGCAACGCCAGCCCTCGCTGCCGATGCTGCTCGCGCTCGCGCGTATCTACGGTACGACGGTCTCCGAGCTGCTCGGGGAGACGGTCGCCGACCGGGATGCCGTCGTGCGCGCCACCGACATGGAGTCGACCGCCGCGGGCGGCTGGACGTACTGGCAGGCGGGCGCGCCCGGGCGTGGGATGCAGGCCCTGCGGGTCCATGTGCCGTACGGCTCACAGGGCGACATCGTGCGGGTGCATCCCGGCGAGGAGTGGCTGTACGTCCTCGAAGGGCGGCTGCGGCTGCGCCTCGGCGACACCACGCACCGCCTCGCCCCCGGCGACAGCGCGCACTTCGACTCGCTCACCCCGCACCGCATCGCCGCCCAGGACGAAGGCGGGGTCGAGCTCCTGTTCGTCCACACCCTGTTGCAGAGCCCCACGGCCACCCTGTGCCTGGGCCCCATCCCTGGAGAGACGCCATGAGTGACATGGAGGAGAAGTTCCCGCGCGCCATGTGGGTGCGGCTCATCATCTACATCGCGGTGGGGCACGTCTTCGCCGCCTTCATCTACCTGCTGTTCGAGCTGGGGGCGAAGCAGTAGGCGCGCGGGGCGGGTGGGCGCCGGGGATCAGTCGAGCAAGCGCTCCCGCAGACGCTCCCGGGTCTCCGGGGTGATCCGCAGGCCCTGCTCCAGGTAGATGTCGACGCCGCCCCATGTCTCATCGATCGTCTCGAAGGCCGCCGTCAGATACTCGGCCCGTGCGTCGAACAGCGGGCTGAGCAGCTCCATGATCTCGGGGGAGTAGGCGGCGGAGTCGCTGCCGCTGCGGCGCACCTTGTAGCGGCGGTGCTTCGCGTTGGATTCCAGGTAGTCGGCGACGATCGCCTCGCGCTCCACGCCGACGGCGAGCAGTGTCACGGCGATGGACAGGCCCGCGCGGTCCTTGCCGGCCGCGCAGTGCATCAGGGCCGGGACGCTGTCCTCGGCGAGGGCGTGCAGCACCCGGGAGTGCTCGTCGGTGCGCTCCTTGATGATCGAGCGGTAGGACGCGATCATCCGGTTCGCGCCCTTGCCGTCCGCGAGGATCCCGCGCAGCTGGTCCAGATCGCCGTCCCGGACCATCTTCCAGAACTCCGCGCCGTCCGCGGGGTCGGACAGCGGCAGGTTCACATTGCGCACGCCCGGCAGCTCGACGTCCGGGCCTTCGAGCTTCTGGTCGGCCGCGTTTCGGAAGTCGAAGATCGTGTGCAGCCCGAGGGAGTCGAGGAAGTCGGCGTCCTGTGCGGTCGCGTGCGCGAGATGGCCGCTGCGGAACAGCACTCCGTGCCGCACCCGTCGTCCGTCCACTGTCGGCAGGCCGCCCACATCACGGAAGTTACGAACCCCGGCCAGTTCGGGCTCGGTCGACGGGATCTGCTGCGTCACGGGGGCTCCTCCCAGTCAGCCCCGACGGCGCGGCTCGGCGATGCGGCCGACGGGGTGCGCTCTCGACCATACGACATGGATTCCTGGCCCAATGAGTTATCCACAGGCGTTGCCCCGGGGCCGCTCGACCCTTGATGATGTTGGTACTTGATCGCACCTGTTCGTCTCTGTGGGGGCTTGATGCTGGAGATCTCCGACAACGGCCGTACGTGGCTCCTTTCCGGGCCGACCAGCAGCTACGCCGTCCATCTGACCGACGGCGACGAACTGCTGCACCTGCACTGGGGGCCGCGGATCGAGCTCGCCGACGCCGAGGCCCTCGCTGTCCGCCCGCTGCCGGAGTACTGGCCCTTCGAGTCCCCGCTCGACGGCCGCGAGGAGTACCCGGTCGAGGGCGGCCCCCGCTTCGTACGGCCCGCCCTGTCCGTGCGCACCGACGAGCGGCGCGGCACCGAGTGGGGTTTCGAGCGCCACGAGACCGAGGGTGACGAGCTGCGGTTGCGCTTTCGTGACGGCGGGCTGAAGGTCACCCTGCACTACCGGATGCGCCAGGACGTCGTGGAGCGCTGGGTGACTCTGGACAACGAGGGGCCCGCCCTGGAGCTGCTGCGGGCCGACTCGGCGACCTGGACGCTGCCGGACCGGGAGGACTGGCGGCTGTCCCAGCTGCACGGCCGCTGGGGTGCCGAGTCCCGGCTGGCACAGGCCCCGCTCACCTACGGTGAGAAGGTCATCGGCAGCCGTCGCGGACACACCGGGCACCAGCACCTGCCGTGGGTCGCGCTCGACACGGACGCCACCGAGGAGCGCGGCGAGGTCTACGGCTGCGCGCTCGGCTGGTCCGGGTCCTGGCGCATCGGCGTGGCCCAACTCCCGGACGCGCGCGTGCAGATCACCGGCGGAGCCGGGTACGACGACTCGGGTCTGCTGCGCCTGGCGGCGGGGGAGTCCTTCACGACACCCGTCTTCGCAGGCCTCTGGAGCGACGGCGGCTTCGGCGGGGCCAGCCGCGCCTGGCATGCGTACCAGCGCGCGTATGTGGTCCCGGACGCCGACCAGGACCGGCCCGTGCTGTTCAACTCCTGGGAGGCGACGGAGTTCGACATCTCCGAGAAACAGCAGAGCCTGCTCGCGCGGCGGGCCGCGGCCATGGGCGTCGAGCTGTTCGTCGTCGACGACGGCTGGTTCGGCACGCGCACCAGCGACCGCGCCGGGCTCGGCGACTGGACGCCCAACCCCGACCGCTTCCCGTCCGGCCTCAAGCCGCTCGCCGAGCACGTGCACACGCTCGGCATGCAGTTCGGCATCTGGGTCGAACCGGAAATGGTCAATCCGGACAGCGAGCTGTATCGCGCCCACCCGGACTGGGTGCAGTACCAAACGGGACGAAAGCGTACGGACTTCCGTAATCAACTCGTACTGAACCTCGCCCGCGACGATGTCCAGGAGTACCTCTGGGAACAGCTCGACGGGCTCCTCTCCAGCGCCCCGATCGACTATGTGAAGTGGGACTTCAACCGCTGCTTCTCCGACGCCGGCTGGCCCGGCGAGCCGTATCCGCAGCGCCTGTGGGTCGACCATGTGCGCGCCCTGTACGCCCTGCTGGACCGGCTGCGCGCCACTCATCCCGGCGTCGCCTTCGAGTCCTGCTCGGGCGGCGGCGGACGGATCGACCTCGGCGTGCTGAGCCGTACGGACCAGGTGTGGACCTCGGACAACACCGACCCCCTCGACCGGCTCGCCATCCAGCACGGCTTCAGCCAGATCCACCCGGCCCGGGCCATGGCCGCCTGGGTCACGGACAGCCCGAACGCCATGCTCAACCACCGCGCCAGCTCGCTGCGCTTCCGGTTCGTGAGCGCCATGGCCGGGGTGCTCGGGGTCGGCGGTGACCTCGCGCAGTGGACCGAGGAGGAGCTCGCCGAGGCCCGGGAGTGGGTGGCGCTCTACAAGGAGATCCGGCCCCTGGTGCAGCGCGGCGACCTCTACCGGCTGCGGCCTCCGCGTGGCGGGCTGAGTGCGGTGCAGTACGTGCTCGGGGGCGACGCGGTCGTCCTCGCCTGGCTCCAGGCGCAGAGCTACGGCGAGCCCCTTCCGGCGCTGCGGCTGCACGGCCTGGATCCGACAGTGTCGTATGAATGCCTTGAAACGGGCGAAATACACCGAGGGGCCGTACTGGTACATCACGGACTACCTACCGGCCTGAAGGGCGACCTGGATGCGGCAGTTATTCGGCTCCGTCGCATCTAGGTGTTCTGTCCGAATTGGCGCCTTCATTCCAACTCGCTCTGCAATAAAGAAAGCTGGAGCAGCGTCACGTGAGGAGCGTCATATCCGTGACGGTGCGTCGCCCGTCATGTCCACGTAATTCATGTGCTTTTCATGGGGCTTTGAGTCGGGCGGCACCCCCATATTTCACGCACGGTGACGGCTAATTCCCACAAGGGATCAACAGGAACGCATTCGGACGGAACCTCTCACTTGTTCCTTTGCGTCTTCCTCGCTTACGTTCGCCACCAATCCGGACGGACGCCTAATCCTGCCGCCGCCTGGATCCCGCGCTAACTCACCCGTACACGGCAGGAGCGGGGGACCCACAGGTACAACCGCCTGTTCCGGTCTCCGGAACGGCTTGGGGTCAAGTCGCGCCTCGGCGCGGCCGGGCATCTCCAGCCCGCACCCGACAGCTCACCTCGCAGGCGCCGGAGAGGAATTCGCCATGCCCGCGAAGGGTAAGCACCGCCGTCCGAAGTCCCTGCGCTTCACCCGCTCCATCGCCGTCGCCGGAACCGGTGGCGCCGCTCTCGCTCTTCCGCTCATGGGAGCCACCGGCGCCCACGCCGCTCCCTCGCAGACCGTTTCGGAAAAGGCCGTCTCGTCCCTTCCGGCCGCCGGCCAGAAGGCTGCTGAGAAGAAGTCCGCCAAGAAGACGGACGTGCGGACCTATTCGGTGAAGGTCGGCGATTACCTTTCGAAGATCGCCAACGAGCAGAACGTCGGCGGTGGCTGGAAGAAGCTCTACGCCGACAACCGTGAGGCCGTCGGCGCCGACCCGTCGCTGATCCATCCCGGTCTGAAGCTGACGATCGGCGGCAAGAAGGCCCCGGCGACCGCCCCCAAGTCGTCGTCCTCCAAGCCGTCTTCGGCGTCCAAGTCGTCCTCGAAGGACTCGTCCGCCGCGAAGTCCGCCACGCCGAAGAAGGCGCAGAAGGCGACCACGGCCGCCGAGACGACCAGCACCGTCAACGGCTTCTCCGCCCCGCTGGACGGCGCTTCCCTCGGCACCGCCTACAAGGTCGCGGGCAGCATGTGGTCCAGCGGCTATCACACCGGCGTCGACTTCGCCGCCGCCACCGGCACCTCACTGAAGGCGGTCGGCGCGGGCACCGTCGTCTCGGCCGGCTGGGGCGGTGCGTACGGCAACCAGGTCGTCATCCAGCTCGCCGACGGCTACTACGCCCAGTACGCCCACCTGTCCTCGCTCTCGGTCTCCAGCGGCCAGAGCGTGACCGCGGGCCAGCAGATCGGCCTCTCCGGCGCGACCGGCAATGTCACCGGCCCGCACCTGCACTTCGAGATCCGCACCACGCCGGACTACGGCTCGGACGTGGACCCGGTCGCCTACCTGGCCTCCAAGGGCGTCTCCATCGGCTGACGCGAGAACCACCTGCCTGACACGCGGCCGAAGGCCGGACCCCGATCCCCGGGTCCGGCCTTCGGCATGTTCCGGGACTGGCGGTTGCGCGCGTCAACACCCCTGATCAGAGGGATATTCCTCGCTTGGCGAACACTTTAGGAGTGGCTTATCTCACCGCTCGTCAACCCTTTCCTACGGTCGCGTAGGTCACATTCAAAGGTGAATCATGTCCCGATGTGGCAGACGATTCGAAGAGTGACAGCAGATCAGTGATCGGGTCGTACGTTGCGGTGGGGGACAGCTTCACCGAGGGCGTCGGCGACCCCGGCCCCGACGGGGCGTTCGTCGGCTGGGCCGACCGGTTCGCGGTCCTGCTCGCGGACCGGCGCCCCGAGGGCGACTTCAACTACACCAACCTCGCCGTGCGCGGCAGACTGCTCGACCAGATCATCGAGGAACAGCTTCCGAAGGCCGCCGAACTGGCCCCGGACCTGGTCTCGTTCTCTGCGGGCGGCAATGACATCATCCGACCCGGAACCGACCCCGACGAGGTCGCCGAGCGCTTCGAGCGGGCGATCACCCGGCTCACCTCCGCCGTCGGCACCGTCATGGTGACGACCGGCTTCGACACCCGTGGCGTGCCCGTGCTGAAGCATCTGCGCGGCAAGATCGCCACGTACAACGGACATGTGCGGGCCATCGCCGACCGGCACGGCTGCCCGGTGCTCGACCTGTGGTCCCTCAAGGCCGTTCAGGACCGCCGGGCCTGGGACGACGACCGGCTCCACCTGTCTCCCGAGGGGCACACGCGCGTGGCGCTTCGCGCGGGCCAGGTCCTCGGCCTGGAGATCCCCGCCGACCCGGACCAGCCCTGGCCGCCGCTCCCGCCGCGCGGCACGCTCGAGGTCCGTCGGGACGACGTCCACTGGGCGCGCGAGTACCTGGTGCCGTGGATCGGCCGACGACTGCGCGGCGAGTCGTCGGGGGACCATGTGACGGCCAAGGGCGCGCTGTCCCCGGACGACATCAAGATGCGGATCCGATCGGTGGCTTGAGAGCGGTTCACGAGCGACCGATACGTCCGGGCCTGCCGATGCCTGCCTGATCGGTACGGCCCGGACGGGTGCTCGCCCCGAACCCCCGTCGCCATCAGCGCGTCGACGCCGTCAACGCCTTCCGCTCCAGCCCGAGTTCCCGGGCGAGCGCCTCGTCCGCCCACTCCTGGGCACGCGCGCGTGAGATCGCACCCGGATACGACGTCAGCTGTACGGCGAGCCCGTCGAGCAGGGCCGTCAGGCGCAGGGCCGCGCCGTGCGGGTCGGGGCAGTGGAACTCCTGGGCGGCCACGCCCTCGGCGATCACCTCGGTGATCGCCCCCTTCCACTGCCGGTCGAGGTCCCGCGTGACCTCCTTGAGCGCGGGCTCGCGCAGCGCCGCCGCCCAGCCCTCGATCCACAGCCGCCAGCCCTTGGCCTGGCCGGTCGGCGCATACCAGCGCACGGCCGCCCGCAGCCGCCGCAGCGCCGTCGTACGTCGCCCGAGGAGCCGGCGCAGGTGGGCCAGGTCGCCTTGGGCCGCATGAGTGAACGCGGCCGCGACCAGCTTCTCCTTGGTGGCGAAGTGATAGAGCACCAGCGCGTTGCTCACACCGAGCACCGAGGCCACGTCGGCGATCCTGACCGCCGCCACGCCCCGCGCCTCTATCTGCTCGACGGCGGCTTGCAGCAACTCCTCACGCCGCTCCGCCACGCTCAACCGCACTCTTGCCACACCGTCACCCTAAAGCCTCGTCACCGGCCGGACCCGGGCCCGGTCGGACGAGGCTCCCGCGACCGCCGTCACCGGTACCGTCCGAACCGCTCGGTGATCACCGGCAGCCGGTCCGCCGCGATGGCGTGCGCGGCGACTCGCGGCGCCGTGCCGTCCGCCTCGGCGCGGGCCAGCGTGAGGTCGGTCAGGGCACGCATCGAGCGCCGTGTGTGGTCGAACGCCTCGTCTGCGTCCGGGCCGATGTCCCCGAACAGCGTCCACCACCACCAGGCGTTCGTCGCCGAGTTGACCACGACGTCCGGCAGCACGGTGACGCCCCGTACGGCCAGCAGTTCCTCCGCGTCGGGTCGTACCGGCATGTTGGCGGCCTCGGCGATCCAACGCGCGGTGACACGGCCCTGGTTCGAGGCGTCGATCGCGTACGACACAGCCGCCGGAACCAGCACCTCCGCCTCGACCGACAGCCAGGCGTCGCCCGGCAGTTCGCGGTCGCCGGGGCGCAGCGAGGCGCGGTCGATGGTGCCGTAGGCGTCCCGTGCCGCCAGCAGGCTCTCGATGTCGAGGCCGGCCGGGTTGGCGATGGTGCCCTTGATGTCGGCGACGGCCACTACGGTGAGCCCCGCGCGCGTGAGGAAGCGTGCCGTGGCCCCGCCCATGGTCCCCAGACCCTGCAAGGCGACGCGCGTCCTCCAGTACGGCACACCGGCCCGGTCCAGAGCGGTCAGCACCGCCTCCGCGACCCCGCAGCCGCCGACCAGCTCGTCGAGCCCGATGCCGTCGACCTCGACGGTGAACGCCTCCGCGAGCCGCCGCCGAGCGCCCGCCTCGTCGTCGAGCAGCGGATACACGGCCTGGACGGACGACACCAGCCCTGCCTCGGCGGCCGCACGGTCGACGACGTCCTGGGTGAGCCCGAGGTCCTCGCCCGTGGTCCAGAAGCTCTCGATGTACGGCCGCATGGCACGCAGGTAGCGCACCAGCAGGCCGTACGCCTCCGGATCCTGGGGATCGCAGTCGATGCCGCCCTTGGCGCCGCCCAGGGGGACGTACCGCGACTCGGGGTCGTAGTGCAGCGCCTCCTTCATGCTCATGCCTCGGGCGAGTCCGGTGACCTCGTCGAGCGTGCAGCCCGGCCGCATCCGCAGCCCGCCGCTGGCCACACCGCGCACCAGCCGGTCGATGACCAGGAAGCCCTGGCGACCGGTGACGTCGTCGGTCCAGGTGAGCGACAGCAGGGGCGTGCTGGGGGTGGTCATGGGGTCTCCGGGGTCGGGGGCCGGCTTCCGGGCCAACGGGCCGCGGCTCGGCTACTGAACGATGAGTCAGTATCAGAGCAGGGTGGGGACATGTCAACGTAGCGGGTGGATCTCTGTGGGCCGTCCGTGGCGGGGCGGCGGGGAGGGCGCCGGAGCCCGTCGGACCAGGGGGGATCCGAGACTGTCGGAGGCGCCGACCATAATGGAACTCCTCACCGCATCCACCTGGAGGTACCGTGGCCGGTTTCCGATTCCCGAGCTCCGGGCTGCGCGCCCTGCGGCCCGAGGCCTTCGGCGTGGATCCGAGCGGTGAGCGCATGGCGCGGATCCGTAGATCGCCGCACTTCGAGGACGGGGTCTTCCAGAACCCCGGGGGACTCGCCCGGACCCGGCCCTCGGGGTCGATGCTGGAGTTCGCCAAGGTCTACTTCGACAAGGAAGCCCGGCCCCACCGGGCCCCGAAGGGCACCGTGCCGGTGCACCCCACCACCTTTGCCGACCTGGCCAAGCCGCCCGCCACGGGACTGCGCCTGACCTGGATGGGGCACTCCAGCATCCTCGCGGAGATCGACGGGCATCGCGTCCTCTTCGACCCGGTGTGGGGCGAGCGGTGCTCCCCGTTCCCCTTCGCCGGGCCGAAGCGGCTGCACCCCGTGCCGCTGCCGCTGGCCGCGCTCGGGCCGGTCGACGTCGTCGTGATCTCGCACGATCACTACGACCACCTCGACATGCCCACGATCAAGGCGTTGGCCGGCACCGACACGCTCTTCGCCGTGCCGCTCGGCGTCGGCGGCCACCTCGAACAGTGGGGAGTGTCCGCCGACCGGCTCCGCGAGCTGGACTGGCACGAGACGACCAAGGTCGGCGGGCTCACCCTGACGGCCAGCCCGGCCCGCCACTTCTGCGGGCGCGGACTGCGCAACACCCAGCACACGCTCTGGGCGTCCTGGGTCGTCGCCTCGGACGAGCACCGGATCTACCACAGCGGTGACACCGGCTATTTCGACGGCTTCAAGGACATCGGCGCCGAGCACGGCCCGTTCGACGCCACGATGATCCAGGTCGGCGCCTACTCGGACTTCTGGCCCGACATCCACATGACGCCGGACGAGGGCGTCCGGGCCCACCTCGACCTTCAGGGCGGCGATCCTGCGGCCGGCGTCATGCTGCCGATCCACTGGGGCACCTTCAACCTGGCGCCGCATCCTTGGGCGGAGCCGGGCGAGTGGATGATGCGGGCCACGCACAAGGCCGGGGTCACGATGGCGGCTCCGCCCTGCGGTGAGCCCTTCGAGCCGGCCTCGGTGGCGCAGGTGACGCCGTGGTGGCGAGATGTCGCCGAGACGCCCGCCGAGGGGTGGCAGGCATGGCCGCCGGTGGCTGCGACGCCGGACGAAACGGCAGTTTCCTAGCGCGACGCACCGTTGGGGGCGCGGCGAGTCGCTCCTTGCGCCCCGGTACGGCGATTTCTGCGGGGCGTGTGAGTGGGCGTGGGGGCGCCCGAGTGGAACTGCGCGCCGCTACTGCCGGTGACGTTCTGGGGGTAGGAGAACCGGGCGCGAGGGGTGCGGAAACGTCCCGGCCGGGGTGGTTGCGGGCGAGAGGTCGAGACGTCGTCGAGGGGCGGGGCACGGAAAGTGCCCCGCCCCTCGACTTTTTCCGTGACCACTTCTGACCAGGTCCGATCGTTCGAATGCTCCTTGTGGGCGAACGGTGGAACGGGTTATCGGTCTGTCGTACGAGACCTCATACCAGAGCGGGACGCTGCCTGCGGGAGTTTGTCAACTGCCCACCGCACTTGATGCGAAGGCGACTACTGTCAGTGTCCGTCGGGCGACGCGGAGCCGAATTCGTCGGCTCTGTCGACCGACATCGCGATGGCGCACGCCCCGGGCCGCGCAGAGCGCGCGCACACCCAGGCCCCCGACCGACGGACCAGTACTGAGGACCCCGATGTCTCATCTACGCGCCCCGGCCACACGCGCAGACCGCCGTGAGGGCGGGCGGCACGGGCGCCCGGCTGCCCGCACCGCACCCGCGCTGCCCGAGACCCATATACGGCCCCAACTGCTGCGGCTGGCGGTGCTGCCACCCGTCGCGGTCACCCTCAGCGCCTGCGCGGCCGTGCTGTTCGTGGTGCGCTCCACGGGCGTGCGGCCGAGCCTCACCCTGTGGGCCGTGCTCGCCGGCGCGGTCTCGGTGACCCTGGCGGGCATCCTGATCGCCGCCGTGGCCGCCAACCGCACCGCCAAGTCCGTGACCGACCGCATCCGCGCACTGCGCCGCAGCAGCGCGCGCAGCGAGGCCGATCTGCGGACTCTCGTCGAGACACTGCGGCGCGGCGACGGGCCGCCGAAGCGCAAGTCCCGCAGCGGACCGCCCGAGGGTGCCGACGACTTCGAACTGCTCGCAGCCGACCTGGCCCGTGCCCACGACGGCGCCGTCACCGCCGTCGTCCAGGCCGCCCAGCTCTCCAGCCAGGCGGGCAGCGAGCAGAAGCTGGAGGTCTTCGTCAATCTCGCCCGGCGCCTTCAGTCGCTGGTGCACCGGGAGATCTCCATCCTCGACGAGCTGGAGAACGAGATCGAGGACCCCGACCTGCTCAAGGGGCTCTTCCACGTCGACCACCTCGCCACCCGCATCCGCCGCCACGCGGAGAACCTCGCCGTCCTCGGCGGCGCCGTCTCCCGCCGGCAGTGGAGCAACCCGGTCTCCATGACCGAGGTGCTGCGCTCGGCCATCGCCGAGGTCGAGCAGTACTCGCGCGTCAAGCTCGTGCCGCCGATCGACGGCACCCTGCGCGGGCACGCCGTCGCCGACGTCATCCACCTGCTCGCCGAACTGGTCGAGAACGCCACGGTGTTCTCCGCCCCGCACACCCAGGTGCTGCTCCGGGCCAACCTCGTGACCTCGGGGCTCGCCGTCGAGGTCGAGGACCGCGGGCTCGGCATGCCCGTAGGTGAGCAGAACCGCATGAACGCTCTGCTCACCGACCCCGACCAGGTCAATGTCGCCAGCCTGCTGGCGGACGGACGCATCGGGCTGTTCGTCGTGTCGCAACTCGCGAAGCGGCATGGCATCCATGTGCGCCTCCAGACCAACATCTACGGCGGTGTACAGGCCGTACTGGTGGTGCCGCAGGGTTTGTTGGGGACTGAACCGGGAGCGCGGGCGGGTGCGGCCCGAGGGCAGGAGCCGCAAGGGACGGCCGGTACGGCCATGCCGCCGCAGGCTCCTCCACAGGCCTCTTCACAGTCCTCGCCGCAGGCGCGTCAGCAGCAGCCGCCCGTGCCGCCTCAGCAGCGTCGGCACGCTACGTCTGCCGGGTCGGTCGCGGCGGCCGCGTCGGTCGGAGCGCACAGCGGTGGACAGCGCGGCATGACCGAGACGTCACAGGCGTCGCCGGTGTCGCAGGCCGCGCCGCGTCGGCACGAGCCGCAGGGCGGCGGAAGGGGCGAGACCCCGAGCACGAACGGCACCGCACCGGCACCGCTGCCCGTGCGGGGCCAGCAGGAACGGGCCAACCCGGCTGAGGCCGTGCCCGGCATCAGGCCCGACGATCGCCGGCGCGTCGCGGAGAACACCGGCGCACCGCCGACCCCACGCGTCAGCACCGTCCGCGGCACCATGGGCAAGCCCCAACTCCCGCGCCGCCGCGCCCAGGAACACATCGCACCCCAACTCCGTGGTGGTCCCGCACCACGACAGGAGTCCGACTCTCTCGCCGGGCACGACCCGGGGCTGATGGCGGCCTTCCAGCGGGGGATCGGGCTGGCCGAGACGCAGCAGCACATGGAGTCGGTGCGGGGGGATGCCGAGCATGTGGATGCGGGGTACCTGGGCCCAGACCACATGGGCGCAGACCACATGGCCACCGGCCACACGAGCATGAACGGCGGCCACACGAGCGCGGGCCACATGGACTCGGCGCACACCCCCACCACCCACGGGATC
Source organism: Streptomyces sp. NBC_01092 (assembly GCF_045039535.1). NCBI lineage: Bacteria > Bacillati > Actinomycetota > Actinomycetes > Kitasatosporales > Streptomycetaceae > Streptomyces > Streptomyces sp. NBC_01092. Next base: position 9,434,958 of record NZ_CP108659.1, read on the forward strand.
ACCCCCGCCTACACCCCCTCACCGCACACCACGACCGACACCACGTCACTCACCCCGGAGTCGACCCGTCCGGAACCCACGGTCTCCCAGCCCACCCGCCTGGAGTCCGTACGCCCGGCGCCCAGCCGACTGGAGCAGACGAGCCTCGACACAGCTTGCCCGCAGCCCACACGTCTGCGCCCGACGTCCCTGGATGCACTCCACGTGGATGTGACCGCCATGACCACGCGGCCGCCCATGGACGTCTCGCCCATGGACCCGGCCCATATGACCGAGCCGCACCCCGGGCCCGCGCCCGGTACCGACCACAACACCTGGCCTGACGGGAGCGCACCAGCCGGATGACCACGACCGTGACCAGCTCGAAGTCCGCCTGGGAGTCCACCCCCAACCCCAGCGCTCCCGCAGACCTTCGTACCTCAAGGAGTCGATCCCCCATGGCGAGCGAAGCGCCGACCGCCCATGTCTCCGATCTCGACTGGCTGATGAGCGGCCTCGTCCAGCGCGTACCCCACACCAGCAGCGCGGTCCTCCTCTCCTGCGACGGGCTCGTGAAGTCGGTCCACGGCCTCGACCCGGACAGCGCCGACCACATGGCCGCCCTGGCCTCCGGCCTGTACTCCCTCGGCCGCAGCGCCGGAGTCCGCTTCGGCGACGGAGGAGAGGTGCGTCAGGTCGTCGTGGAGCTCGACTCGACCCTGCTCTTCGTGACCACCGCCGGATCCGGCACCTGTCTCGCCGTGCTGGCCGGCCGCGAGGCCGACGCGGCGGTGCTGGGCTACGAGATGGCCATGCTGGTCAAGAGCGTCCGTCCGTACCTGGTCACCGCCCCCCGGCAGCACTCCGTCGAACCCTCGGCGTTGAGGCCTTGAACATGACGGCGGCCGGCGACGGGCCCTGGCTCGACGACGCGGCCGGACGGCTGGTGCGCCCTTTCACGGTCAGCAACGGCCGTACCAGGCCCACCGTCGCGCTCGACCTCATGTCGCAGGTGATGGCCACCGGGGCGACCCCCCTCGGCTATCTCGGCCCCGAGCACGAGCAGGCGCTCGACCTGTGCCGCGCTCCCGTCTCGGTCGCCGAGGTGGCTGCCCACCTGAAGCTGCCGGCCGCGGTCACCAAGGTGCTGCTGTCGGACCTCGTCGACTGCGGGGCGCTCACCACCAAGCCCCCCGAGTTCCACCACAACCCGACAGACCGGGCCCTTCTGGAGGCAGTGCTCGATGGACTACGACGACAGCTCTGACCCCTTCCCCACCGCACTGAAGATCTTGGTGGCGGGAGGGTTCGGGGTAGGCAAGACGACCTTCGTGGGCGCGGTCAGCGAGATCGCACCACTCAGTACGGAGGAACTGCTCACCACGGTCAGCGCCGCGACCGACAGCCTCGAAGGCGTCGAGAACAAGGTCGAGACGACGGTGGCCATGGACTTCGGCCGCATCACGCTCGATCCGGAACACGTCCTGTACCTGTTCGGCACACCCGGACAGGAACGGTTCTGGTTCATGTGGGACGAACTCTCGGAGGGTGCGCTCGGTGCGGTCATCCTCGCCGACACCCGACGATTGGAGGACTGCTTCGCCGCGGTCGACTTCTTCGAGCAGCGAGGCCTCGGCTTCATCGTGGCGATCAACGAGTTCGACGGCGGCCACCGCTACGACCCGGAGGAGGTCCGTGCCGCCATCGACCTCCACCCGGAGATCCCCGTCGTCCGCTGCGACGCCCGCATCTCCAGCTCCGGCGTCCAGACGCTGCTGACCCTGGTACGGCACCTCATCGCCCACACCCCGGCACCCACGCCAAGCCATGGCGCCCACATGTGACAGCCGCACACACCCGCACGGAGCCGCATATGACGTACGCCCACAGGGACGGAAACCGCCCATGAGCTACGGCCCACCCCATCCGGTCGCTCGCCTGCTGCTGACCCCCGAGGACAAGGAGGCCCCCGCCCGCGCCCAGCGGCTGTTCCGGCTGGGGCTGGGGGACCATGCCGACCCGGCCCTCGACGTCTTCGCGGACCATCTCGCCGAGCTCACCGGGGCGCCGTACGCCATGGTCAACTTCATCGACGAGAACCGGCAGTTCTTCGCCGGGCTGCACGCACGGCAGAGGGTGACACTCGCACGGGCCGACGAAGCCAAGCCGGAGCTGGGCCGCCATATGGAGCGCGACCATGGGTTCTGCCCCCATGTGGTCGTGCGACGCAAGGCACTGGTTCTGGAGGACGTCTGCGACTATCCGCGGTTCGCCGGGAATCCGATAGTCGACGAGTTCGGTATCCGCTCCTACATGGGCGCGCCGCTCATCGACAGTACGGGTATGGCGCTCGGCACGGTGTGTGTCGTGGACGTGGAGCCGCGGCCCTGGGGGAGGGCCGGGCTGGAGACCATCAAGGCGTCGGCCGCGGACCTGGTGACCCGCCTGGAGCGACGGGAGGCGGACGGGCTCCCGCTGCTCTGAAGGGGCGGCGGACCCTGTGGCCCCGAACTCCTAGCCGACCGGTCTAGTACTTCCGTACACTGGAGCCGTGGGACGCACCAGTGACGCCAGGCAGAAGATCCTCGGTGCCGCGCGCTCGCTGATCGAGGGGCGCGGCTACTCGGCGTTGGGCGTGGCCGAGATCTGCAAGGCGGCCGGGGTACCGAAGGGCAGCTTCTACTACTTCTTCGAGTCGAAGGAGTCGCTCGCGCTCGCGGTCGTCGACGAGCACTGGGCGGCCCAGCGGCGCGACTGGGCGCGCGTCCTGGGCGGTGACGGGGAGCCGCTGCAGCGGTTGCGGCGACTGTTCGAGGAGACTCAGGCGGGCCAGCGCGCCGTCCAAGAGGGCTGCGGCACCGTGTCGGGCTGCCTGTTCGGCAACCTCACGCTGGAGTTGAGCAACCAGACCGAGGCGGTGCGCCGGCGATTGCAGGAGATTTTCGACGCGCAGGTCGACATGGTCGAGACGGTCGTCACCGAGGCCCGGGAGCGCGGCGACGTCAGCGTGCCGGACCCGCGCCAGGCGGCGCGGGCCGTGGTGGCGCAGATCGAGGGCCAGGTGATGTTCGCGAAGCTCTACAACAGCACGGAGCGCCTGAACCCGCTGTGGGACAACTGCCTGGCGCTCCTCGGCGCCCGCTGACCCTCGGCCCCGCATCAATCCCTAGAAGCCGCGCCACACGTTGTCGAACGCGGCGTCCTCGATGGCCCGCCGCTGCCGTACGGCCTCCAGTTCCATCACCGCGTTGCCGACGGCGGCCAGCACGGTCGTGACCGCCTCGTCCGTCAGGCCCTCCGTGGCGTCGACCGACTCCTCGTTCATCCCCGCGGCGCTGGCAAGGGCGGCGAGGACCGGCTCGCCCGACGTCCAGCGCTCCTCCGCCTGGCTCCGGGCCGCCGAGTCGACCGGCGCCGTCCGTGTGGCCCGCAGCGAAATCCGGCGGCTGCGCGGCCGGGCGGTGAGCCCCACGCGCTCCAGATCCTGGACGTAGGCCGCGGACAGTCCCCGGCCCCGGCGCCACAGCCAGTCCTCGACCGACTCGTACGGGTCCTGCCGTACGAGTGACGAGGCGGCCTCGTCCAGCAGGCGGTCGCCCGTCGGCGCCTGCGCGCTGGGTGTGATGAGGTCGCCGTCCAGGACGAGGGCCTGGGCGTCGATGAGGTCGAACACCTCCGCCGCCGCGAGCGCGAGCGACAGATCGCCTTGTTCCACAGTGTGGTCCGGCGCCATGTCCAGAGCGACGATCGCGAGGTCCCGTGCGGTGTTCATGTGCGGCTCCTGGTCAGTCGGCCGAGTGCGGGGCGGGTATCGGCATGCCTCGGTGCTCCGGGCGTACTACGTCGATTCTCGCTGCCGTTCGGGCACTGTGTGGCGTACTACCAGCATGTGGTGCGCGCACACCATTCTCAGCGCGGCGGCGGCCGAGGCCCACAAGGCTGGTCAGGAGCAGGGTCGGGGGGACGGGGCGGTCACCGGGAGGCGTCGCGCAGGCCCGGGTCGTTGGGGTGGGACTCCAGCGGGGTGACGGTCAGTGTCATCCAGGGGCGCAACGGCAGTGTGCCGAGGACCTTCTCGTGGAGTTCCTCCTCGTCGGTGGCCCGCCACACACCGATGCTGCGGAGTTCGCCCACGGGGCGCCACAGGCGGGCGAGGTTGCCGGTGGCGGCCAGTTCCGCGGCGCGGGCGGCCTCGGCGGAGCGCCGCCGGTCGACCTCCTCCTGCCCGGTGCCCTCGGGGACGGTGGTGGTGATCTCGACCAGGAACTCGCGCATGGCCTCTCTCCTCAGGGGTCGGGCCGCGCTGTGGTGCCGGCGGCCGCGCTGCCCCCACCGTGCACCCGTCACCTGCGCGGATGCCAGGACCGGCTTGCTCGCTGCTGATAGGCGCAGCCTCCCAGCGCGCGTAGCATGACCGGCGTGGAGCTGCGTCAACTGCGGTACTTCGTCGCCGTCGCCGAGGAACTGAACTTCGGCCGGGCCGCCGAGCGGTTGCTCATCGCCGGGCCCTCGCTCTCCCAGCAGATCAAGGCGCTCGAACGGGATCTGGGGGTGCGGCTCTTCGACCGCGACCGCCGCTCGGTCTCCCTCACCCCGGCCGGTGCCGCCCTGCTCCCGCACACCCGGTCCCTGCTGGAACGGGCCGACGACCTGAAGCGCCGGGCCGGCCGACTGTCGGGCTCGGAGTCGGTACGGCTCGGCTACGTCAACTGGCTTCCCGCGGACCTGACTTCACGCACCGCCTCGGTGGCCCGGGTGCATGTCGACGCATGGGTCGCGCCCTCCCACACCCAGGCCGCCCGGGTCGCCGACGGCAGCCTGGACCTCGCCGTGTGCTGGGTGCGGACCGAGGACCTGAAGCGGCTCGGGCTGCGGGCCCGGCTCATCGGCGCCGACCGGCTCTACGCCGTGGCCAAGGGCACGGACACCGGTGACGTCGCTGCGCGGGACATGGACGTGCTCATCGACGACGACATCACCTCCTGGGCGTCCTGGAACGAATACGCCGAGGAACTGGCGCGGGACACCGGCGCCAAGGCCGTACGCATCTCCGACGGAGCCATCACCGGGCCCGCCTTCTTCGACCACGTCCGCCGCTGCACCCGCCCGGTCCTCAACTCGCCCAAGGGGCAGACCACTCCACTGCCGCCCGACCTGGTGCGCCGGGAGGTCGACGCGCCGAAGGTGTACTGGACCTGGTCCCTCGTCCGGCGTGAGAGCGAACTGCGCACCGGCGTCCTGGCCGTCGTCGACGCCCTGTGCGACGACGTCGGGGACCTGGGAATACGCACCCCGGACGCCTGGCTGCCCTCGGACGACCCGTACGCACCCGGGCGCTGACCTGCACTGAGAGCCGGTGCCTCCCACACGGGAGGAAACGGGTCCCGCGTAAACCCCTTCTGACCTTTGACGTTGCCGCGAGCCCCGACCTACCTTCCAAATAGTCGACCGGTCGGCTAGTAACCGGTCATCAGCTTCGAGGAAGGTCATCATGAGCACTCGGAACCAGAAGGTCGCGATCATCACCGGCGCCTCGCAGGGCATAGGCGCCGCCCTCGTCGAGGGCTACCGCAAGCTCGGATACGCCGTCGTCGCGACCTCGCGCACCATCGCACCCGTCGACGACGCCGACGTCCTCACCGTGCAGGGCGACATCGCCGATCCCGCCACCGCGGAGCGGGTCGTCGCCGCGGCCGTCGAGCGGTTCGGCCGGATCGACACCGTGGTCAACAACGCGGGCATCTTCGTCGCGAAGCCGTTCACCGAGTACACGGCCGAGGACTACGCCGCCGTGATCGGGATCAACCTGTCCGGCGTCTTCCACCTCACCCAGCGGGCCGTGCCGCACCTGCTCGCCCAGGGCGGCGGGCACATGGTCGCAATCACCACCAGCCTGGTCGACAACGCGGACTCCAACGTCCCGTCCGTCCTCGCCTCGTTGACCAAGGGCGGGGTGCAGTCCGCCACCAAGTCCCTCGCCATCGAGTACGCGACCCGCGGCATCCGCGTCAACGCCGTGTCGCCCGGCACCATCAAGACCCCCATGCATCCGGAGGAGAACCACGAGTTCCTCGCCGCCCTGCACCCGGTGGGGCGGATGGGTGAAGTGAGCGACATCGTCGACGCCGTGCTCTATCTGGAGACGGCTCCCTTCGTCACCGGCGAGATCCTGCACGTCGACGGCGGTATGAGCGCCGGACACTGACGGCCCGTCCGAGCCACGACCCGGGAAACGTCACAGGGAACGACCAAGGAGTGAGCATGACCGCCACGAAGGACGCGAAGGCGATCCTGAGCAGCGTCCTCGACCAGTGGAAGGCCGGCATCGACGGGCACCAACCCGAGCGTGTCGCCGCCCGCTTCACCGAGGACGCCATCTTCCAGGGGCTGCACCCCTACACCGTCGGCCGGCCAGGTGTGGCCGAGTACTACGCCTCCCAGCCACTGGGTATGCGGGCCACATACCGCATCCTCGAGACCAGGCAGCCTGCCGACGGCCTCGTCCTCGGCTACCTGGACGTCCGGTTCTCGTTCACGGACCGGCCTGCGCTGGACGTCAAGCTCGCGGTCCTCGTGACCCTCGTCGAGGACGACTGGTACATCAGCCACTACCAGGTCTCCCGCCTCGACTAGGCCCGTCCTCGCCGGCAGCCAGAAGCAGGGCGTGAAGGAAAGCTGTGGCGCCGCTTAAGAAATCCTCGATGGACCGCGGCGCCGCAGTACGGCAGATTGCTACGCGATTCCACCCCCCCTCCCTGGCTGCGGGCGCCATCGGCATGCCCGCGGCCGGGACCTCACGCACAGGAGCCGTAGCGTTGAAGGCGCTGGTCAAGGAGAAGGCGGAGCCCGGGCTGTGGCTCGCGGACGTCCCGGAGCCGGCCGTCGGCCCCGGCGACGTACTGATCAAGGTGCTGCGCACCGGGATCTGCGGCACCGATCTGCACATCCGGTCCTGGGACGGCTGGGCGCAGCAGTCGATCCGTACCCCGCTCGTGGTCGGGCACGAGTTCGTCGGCGAGGTCGTCGAGACCGGCCGGGACGTGGCCGACATCAACCCCGGTGACCGGGTCAGCGGCGAGGGCCACCTGGTCTGCGGCAAGTGCCGTAACTGTCTGGCCGGCCGCCGTCACCTGTGCCGCGCCACGGTCGGCCTCGGCGTCGGACGGGACGGCGCCTTCGCCGAGTACGTCGCGCTGCCCGCCGCCAATGTGTGGGTGCACCGTGTGCCCGTCGACCTCGATGTCGCCGCGATCTTCGACCCGTTCGGCAACGCCGTGCACACCGCGCTGTCGTTCCCGCTGGTCGGCGAGGACGTCCTGATCACCGGCGCCGGCCCGATCGGCCTCATGGCGGCGGCCGTGGCCCGGCACGCGGGCGCGCGCCACGTCATGATCACCGACGTCAGCGAGGAGCGGCTGGAACTCGCCCGCAAGATCGGTGTGAGCCTCGCGCTGAACGTGTCCGAGGCGAGCATCGCCGAGGGCCAGCGCGCACTCGGCCTGCGCGAGGGCTTCGACATCGGCCTGGAGATGTCCGGCCGCCCCGAAGCCATGCGCGACATGATCGCCAACATGACGCACGGCGGCCGTATCGCCATGCTGGGCCTGCCGGCCCAGGAGTTCCCGGTCGACTGGGCCCGGATCGTGACCTCGATGATCACGATCAAGGGCATCTACGGCCGCGAGATGTTCGAGACCTGGTACGCGATGTCCGTGCTGCTGGAAGGCGGCCTCGACCTCGCGCCCGTGATCACCGGCCGGTACGGCTACCGCGACTTCGAGGCGGCGTTCGCCGACGCGGCGAGCGGCCGCGGCGGCAAGGTCATCCTCGACTGGACCGCGTAACCCCCCTCAATCGCCAGCACCTTCAGGAGCCTTCTCATGTTCGACTCCGTGCGCGACGACCTGCGTGCCACCCTCGACGAGATCCGCGCCGCCGGCCTGCACAAGCCCGAGCGCGTCATCGACACCCCGCAGTCCGCGACCGTCAACGTCAGCGCGGGCGGCCGCCCCGGCGAGGTCCTCAACTTCTGCGCCAACAACTACCTCGGCCTCGCCGACCACCCCCAGGTGATCGCCGCCGCCCACGAGGCGCTCGACCGCTGGGGCTACGGCATGGCCTCGGTCCGCTTCATCTGCGGCACGCAGGAGGTGCACAAGGAGCTGGAGGCCAGGCTGTCGGCGTTCCTCGGCCAGGAGGACACGATTCTGTACTCCTCCTGCTTCGACGCCAACGGCGGCGTGTTCGAGACGCTGCTCGGCCCCGAGGACGCGGTGATCTCCGACGCCCTCAACCACGCGTCGATCATCGACGGCATCCGGCTGTCCAAGGCCCGCCGCTTCCGGTACGCCAACCGCGACATGGCCGATCTCGAGCGGCAGCTGAAGGACGCGTCGGACGCCCGGCGCCGGCTGATCGTCACCGACGGCGTCTTCTCCATGGACGGCTATGTGGCGCCGCTGCGCGAGATCTGCGACCTCGCCGACCGCTACGACGCCATGGTCATGGTCGACGACTCGCACGCCGTCGGCTTCGTCGGCCCCGGCGGCCGCGGCACCCCCGAGCTGCACGGCGTCATGGACCGCGTCGACATCATCACCGGCACCCTCGGCAAGGCGCTCGGCGGCGCCTCCGGCGGCTATGTGGCGGCCCGCGCCGAGATCGTCGCCCTGCTGCGCCAGCGCTCCCGGCCGTACCTCTTCTCGAACACCCTCGCCCCGGTGATCGCGGCAGCCTCGCTTAAGGTCATCGACCTGCTGGAGTCGGCCGACGACCTGCGCGTCCGGCTCGCGGAGAACACCGCCCTGTTCCGCCACCGTATGACGGAGGCGGGCTTCGAGATCCTTCCCGGCGACCACGCCATCGCGCCCGTGATGATCGGCGACGCGGCGAAGGCCGCCCGGCTGGCCGAGCTGTTGCTGGAGCGCGGTGTGTACGTGATCGGCTTCTCGTACCCGGTGGTGCCGCAGGGCAAGGCCCGCATCCGCGTCCAGCTGTCCGCCGCGCACTCGACGGACGACGTCAACCGTGCCGTGGACGCCTTCATCGCCGCCCGGGCGGAACTGGAGGCCTGAGGTCCGGACGGCCCGGACATATTGCGATAATCGATCTCATGATCGAAGCGCGGCGGCTCCACATCCTCCGTGCGGTGGCCGACCACCGCACCGTGACGGCGGCTGCCGCCGCGCTGTATCTCACGCCCTCCGCGGTCTCCCAGCAGCTCGCGGCCCTGGAGCAGGAGACGGGCCACCGCCTGGTGGAGCGCGGCGCCAAGGGCGTACGGCTGACCCCGGCCGGCGAGATCCTCCTCAGCCACACCAACGCCGTCCTCGCCCAGCTGGAGCGGGCGGAGGCCGAGCTCGCGGCGTACAGCTCGGGTGCCGCCGGCACGGTCACGGTCGCCTCCTTCGCGACCGGCATCGCCCAGGTCGTCGCGCCGGCGGTGGCCCGCCTCGCCGGGACGTCCCCCGGCATCCGCATCCGTGTCCAGGACGCCGAGGGCGACGCCAGCCTGCCGATGGTGCTGGACCGGCAGGTCGACATAGCCGTGGCCGTCGAGTACCGCGGGGCGCCGCCCGCCGACGATCCCCGCCTCGCTCACGTACCGCTGTACGCCGAGCCCTTCGACGCGGTCGTCCCGGTCCGCCACCGGCTGGCGGACAAGTCCGAGGTCCCCCTCGCGGAGCTGGCCAAGGACACCTGGATCGGCCCCTACCCCGGCAACCCCTGCCATGACGTGGTCGTCCTGGCCTGCGAGAACGCCGGCTTCCAGCCCCGCCTCGCACACTCCTCGGACGACTTCCGCGCGGTCGTCGCCCTCGCCTCGGCCGACGCCGGAGTGGCGCTCGTGCCGCGCTCGGCGCTGCGCGGCATGGACCTCACCGGGGTCGTCGTACGGCCCGTCGACGGGGTGGCGCCAACGCGCCGGGTCTTCGCGGCCGTACGGCGAGGAGCCGAGGAGCACCCCCTGATCCGGCCGGTGCTGGAGGCGCTCGGGGAGGCGGCGGGGGAGTGAGCCTGCCGTAACATCACCGTTTCACATCTGGGATAGCGTCCCGAATATGAAACAGGAAGTGCGCGAAGCGGGCGCTGGCGACGCCCCGGACACGGTCGACATCCGCCTCGGCGCCCGCCTGGCCGAGCTACGGGCCGAACGCGGCTGGTCCCTGGGTGAGTTGGCGGAACGCAGCGGCATCAGCCGCTCGACCCTGTCCAGGGCCGAGCGAGCGGAGATCAGCCCCACGGCCGCGCTGCTGAACCGCCTCTGCCATGTCTACGGCCGCACCATGTCCCAGCTGCTCAGCGAGGTCGAGACTGAGCCCGCGCTGCTGGTGCGGGCGGCCGAGCAGCCGGTGTGGGAGGACCGTTCCGCCGGGTTCGTACGGCGATCCGTGTCGCCGCCGCACGCCGGACTGCGCGCCGAACTCGTCGAGGGGCGCCTCACCGCGGGCGCCGACATCGCGTACGACCGGCCGCCCGTACCGGGGTTGGAGCAGCACATCTGGGTGCTGGAAGGGGCGCTCGACGTGACGGTTCAGGACGTCGAGCACCGTGTCGGTGCCGGGGACTGTCTGCGGATGCGGGTGTGGGGGCCGACGCGGTTCCGGTGCGCGGGGCCTGGGACGGTGCGGTATCTGCTGGCGGTGGTGCTGCCGTGATCGTGACGCGACTGGACGAGGCCCAACTGCTCGACCGGGCCGATGACTTGGCCGACCTGCTGGTGGACACGGTGGCAGACGGCGCCTCCGTCGGGTTCCTCGCGTCCCTCGACCGTACGGCGGCCATGGCCTGGTGGAAGGAGCGCGCGGCCGCCGTCGGCGCCGGGCGGCTGGCGGTGTGGGTGGCGTGCCGGGCCGGGCGAACCGTCGGCACGGTCGGCCTTGCCTTCGCCGACAAGCCCAACAGCGGTCACCGGGCCGAGCTGGTCAAGCTGATGGTGCACCGGGAGGCGCGGGGACACGGCCTTGGCCGCAGGCTGCTGACGACCGCGGAAGCGGCAGCCGCCGGCGCGGGCGTCACCCTCCTCCACCTGGACACCGAGACCGACAGTCCCGCCGAGCGCCTCTACGACTCGGCCGGCTGGACCCGGGCCGGGGTGATCCCCGACTACGCGGCGAGCCCGGCCGGAGAGCTGCGGCCCACGACGATCTACTACAAGCTCGTGTGACCCCGGACGCCCCCGTGCCGGTGCCGTTGTCAGTGCCGCATGGAACACTCGCCGTCGTTGATCAAGCAGAGGGCGCCGAACGGGCCCTGCATCAAGGGGGATTGCCTGACATGAGTGTGACGATCTCGTTCATCAGCGCGACGACGGAGGAGCTGGACAGGGCGGAGAAGGACCCGAGTTGGGCCCGGGAATTCCTCGACTCGCTGTACGACAGCGACGTCTACCCGTCGCAGGACCGCCCCGACGCCGGGCCGGAGAAGGCATGGGGCGGCCTGCAGTTCCTGTTCGACGAGGCGGAGGTCGGCCCTGAGTTCCTGATGGACGGGTTCATGATCGAGGAGGACGGAACCCTGTTCGGATGGACCGCCGAGCAAATAGAGGGCCTGGCTCGGCAGCTGGGGGCGACCCCCTGGGAGCAGTTGGCGGCTCACTACGACGCGGTGCGGATGACGGAGAAGGACGTGTACCCCAACGTGTGGAGGTTCGACCCCGAGGGCGAGCTGGACTGGCTCAAGCACGCCTACGACGAACTGGTCGCGTTCTTTGCCGCGGCGGCCGAGCGCGGCAACGGGGCGTTCATGAACTTCAGCTTCTAGAGCGCGCCCCCTCGGGCGGGGCCGCCCCCCTCACCAGGTGATTGTCGGTGGTGGGCGCTACCGTGCGTCTCATGCCGGATGCCGAAGACGTACGCCGTATCGCCCTGTCCCTGCCGGATACGACGGAGAAGATCGCCTGGAGCATGCCCACGTTCCGGGTCTCGGGCAAGATGTTCGCCACCTTGCCCGAGGAGGAGACCTCCCTCGCGGTGCGCTGCCCCAAGGAGGAGCGCGACGAACTGGTCCGGGCCGAGCCGGGGAAGTTCTGGATCGCCGATCACGAGGCACAGTTCGCCTGGGTGCGGGCCCGGCTTGCCGCGCTCGAGGACGAGGACGAACTGCGCGACATCCTCGCCGACTCCTGGCGCCAGGCGGCGCCGCCCCGCCTGTTGGAGGCCTATCCGGAGTTGGGGCTGGCGACGGGGGACTGAAACCCGTGAGGCATTGTCAGTGCCCCGTGTCATGACCCGAGGGCAGGAGTGGGAGCCGGGGCGGAGGGGGCCTCGGCTACCACGGGGGCTCGGGTGGCGACGGCGCGGGCGGCGGTTCGGCCGGGGAGGGGCATGACGGACATGAGGGGGATGAAGACGGGCAAGGAGGCCGGGGCGCGGCCGGTGTGGTCGCGGGACTTCGCGCTGTTCTTCGTCGCCCGCGCCGTCGCCCAGCTCGGGGACACCATGTTGCCCGTGGCCCTCGCCGCCGGGCTCCTCCAGCACGGGTACGGCGCCGGCGCGGTCGGTCTCGCCCTGGCCTCGACGTCCGCCGCCTTCGCCGGGCTCATCATCTTCGGCGGCGTCATCGCCGACCGCTTCAGCACCCGCAGACTGATGATCGGCGCCGACCTGGTCCGTCTGTGCACCCAGTCCCTGGCCGCAGTGCTCTTCTTCTCCGGGCATGTGGTCCTGTGGCAGATCTGCGCGATCGGTTTCGTCAACGGCGTCGCGGGCGCCGTGTTCCAGCCCGGCGTCCCCGGCACGGTCCGCCGGCTCGCCACCGACGTCCAGGGCGCGAACGGCACCATGCGGATCGCCGAGGCGGTGGCCCAGCTGGCCGGACCTGCATGCGCGGGAGTGCTCGTCGGCTTCGCGTCACCCGGCGGCGTGTTCACGGCCCACGCGACCACGTACGCCGTCAGCGCCCTGTGCCTCCTCCTGCTGCGCCTGCCCGCGCAGACCCGCTCGCCGGGCGACGCCCGAGTCGATCGAGGAACCCGGGCCTTCCGCGCCGATCTCGTAGAGGGCTGGCGGGAGTTCAGAGCCCGTACCTGGCTCTGGGGCGTCATAGCGGTCTGGTGCCTCTACATGATCACCGTGTGGGGCCCGACCGTCCCGCTCGTGGCGACAGAGGTGGTCCAGCAGCACGGTCCTCGCTCCTACGGCCTGATCAACTCCGCCCTCGGCGCGGGCACCGTCGCCGGCGGCCTGCTCGCGCTGCGGCTGCGACCTCGCCGCATGCTCCGCGCCGGCGCGATAGGGCTCTTCGCCTTCGCCGGCTTCCCGGTGACTGTCGGTGCCGGTCTCGGCGTACCCGCCATGGCCGCGGGAGCGGCCGTCGCCGGTGCCGGCATGGCCTTCTGGAGCGTGATGTGGGCGACGAGCGTCCAGACACAGGTCCCGGCCGATGTCCTCAACCGCATCCACGCGTACGACGTCGCGGGCTCCCTGGCGATGATGCCGGTCGGCCAGGCCATCGCCGGACCGGCCGCCGCGACTCTCGGCGCCGGTCATGTGCTCCTGGTCGCCGGAGGGATGAGCCTCGTCGTCGCGGGCGCGCTGCTCTCGGTGCGGTCGATCCGGAGCCTGGTGCGGGCGGACGCCCCGGCAGCGGCGCGGTCGGCGCCGGTGACGGCGGACGAACGCGTGCGGCCCGAGCCGCACTGAAGCGGACGGGTGCGCATAAACGGGTGCGCGACCACCGACCCGAGTGCGGTATTGTTTCCATGTGCGTTCGGCCAGGGGAAACCCCAGGTCAGGCGGGCATCGGGACGTGGCGCAGCTTGGTAGCGCACTTGACTGGGGGTCAAGGGGTCGCAGGTTCAAATCCTGTCGTCCCGACTTGTTGAGCAGCAAGTCGGAGGCCGTATCGGAACACACCGATACGGCCTCCGGTCGTTTATGGACGCAGACGGCTTCAGGGCTGCGCGATGGAGCGTCCAGCCCACTCAGGGGGCTGTTCCACCAGCGCCGCCAGACGCTCGCGGACGGCTCCCGGGAACGGAGTCGCACGGCCGGCCTTCTGGTCGACGTGGAGAGCGAGCAGTTCGATGGTGGCGACGGGGCCGGCATCGGCCTCCTGCTCCGTCCCGACGTGTATCTCCGTCCCGACGTACATCTCGTGAGTGAACCGCGCTTTCTTCCCGGCCGCACCCAACACCCTTGTGACGACGACGAGTTGGGCGCGATCCGGCACGTCCCGCAGATAGCGGACGTGGGACTCGACCGTGTACATCGAGCAACCGGTGCTCTTGCGGTACTCGGCGTCCATGCCCGTGTGCTCCATCAGCGCGTCCGTCGCGAAGCCGAAGACGAGGACGTAGTACGCCTCGCTCAGATGGCCGTTGTAGTCGATCCACTCCGGGCGCACGGTCTCGTGGAACAGCGGCAGTCGCGGCGTGCTCACTCGGTGCCGGACCCGGGCAGTCGGCCGGTGGCGCGCAGTATGGCGATCACGCCCCGGTCGCGCTCGGCGACCAGGTCGGCGATCGTACGGCCGTCGGCGGCGTCGTCGCAGCCGGCGACGACCGCGTCGTACAGCGACTTGTCCAGTTCCGGGGCCTCCAGCCGCGTCCACGGGGACTTCAGGGACGGGCCGAAGTGGTCGAGCATATGAGCCATTCCGCCCTCGCCGCCTGCGAGTGCGAAGGTGAGCATCGGGCCCATGATCGCCCAACGCAGACCTGGACCCTCGGTGATGGACAGGTCGATGTCGCGGACCGTCGCCTCACCGCCTGCGACCATGTGCAGGGCCTCGCGCCACAGCGCCTCCTGGAGGCGGTTGGCGATGAAGCCGGGCACCTCGCGGTCCATGGTGATGACCGACTTGCCGGCCACGTCGTAGAAACGCGACGCCCACCGCACCGCCTCCGGGTCGGTCCGCTCCCCGCCGACGACCTCCACCAGCGGGATGAGATACGGCGGGTTGAAGGGGTGGCCCACGACGAGCCGGCCCGGGGTGTCCGCCTCGGTCTGCATGTCGGTCATCGGGTAGCCGGAGGTGGAGGAGGCGATGACCACTCCCGCGGGCGTCGCGGCATCCAGCTTGGCCAGCAGTTCGCGCTTGAGGCCGAGCTTCTCCGGCGCGCTCTCCTGCACGAACTGCGCCTCGGCGACGGCCTCTTCGAGGGTGTCCGTCACGGTGAGGCGATCCCTGCTCGCGCCGGGCGCGAGACCGAGTTGTTCGAGCGCGGGCCACGCGGCGTCGACGAGCCGTCGTAGCCGGGGCTCGGCGTCGGGGGCCGGGTCCCAGGCCGTGACGTCGTAGCCACGGGCCAGAAAGTGGGCGACCCAGCCGCCGCCGATCACACCGGCACCCACGCAGGCCACGCGTCGGACGTGCTCAGGTGCGGGAGTCTCCGTCATCCAGGGCTCCTTGAAGTGGAGAGGGGTCAGGTGCGGCTCAGCCGCGTGGCTTGAGACCGAGCTTGAGGCGAGCCTCGTCGGGAGTCGCGACCCGCGCCCCCAGAGCCTCGACGATCGTCACGGCACGCTCCACCAGCTGGGCGTTGGTCGCCTTGACGCCCTTGCCCAGATACAGGTTGTCCTCCAGGCCGACCCGCACATGCCCGCCGAGCAGGATCGACTGGGCGACCCACGGCATCTGCATCCGGCCCAGCGCGAAGCTGGCCCACTGGGCGCCCTCCGGCAGGAAGTTGACCATCGACTGCAGCACACCGGGATCGGCCGGCGCGCCCCACGGGATGCCCATGCACAGCTGGAAGACGGTCGGATCGTCGAGCAGCCCCTCGGCGAGCAGCTGCTTGGCGAACCACAGGTGTCCGGTGTCGAAGATCTCCAACTCCGGCCGCACGCCCAGCTCCTGGATGCGCTTGGCGCCGGTGCGCAGCATGTCGGGTGTGGAGACGTAGAGGTTCGACCCGTCGCCGAAGTTGAGCGAGCCGCAGTCCAGAGTGCAGATGTCGGGCAGCAGGTCCTCGACGTGCGGCAGCCGTTCCAGGCCGCCGACCAGGTCGGTGCCGGGCAGCTGCTTCAGCGGCTCCTCCGGGTCGATGACCAGGTCGCCGCCCATGCCCGCGGTGAGGTTGATGATGACGTCGGTCCCGGTCTCCTTGATGCGCTCGACGACCTCGCGGTACAGGCGCGGGTCGCGGGAAGGCGCTCCGGTCTCGGGATCGCGTACGTGGATGTGGACCGCGGCGGCACCGGCCTCGGCGGCCTGCACCGCCGAGGCGGCGATCTGCTCGGGGGTGACGGGAACATGCGGGCTCTTGCGCACGGTGTCACCGGCGCCGGTGAGGGCGCAGGTGATGATGACGTCCTGGTTCATGGTCGCGACGGTTCCTCTCGGGACGGAGGCAGGCGACGAAGGCCCCACGACCGTAACCGTGCACAGGCCGAAGCATCAAGACCCAGGTTTCATGATGCGTGCAGTCGTCGCGCATTATGAACACCGAGAGGTGCTGTCAGAGCGTCTGCGCCGCCCGCGTGATCTCGTCCGCCGCCGCCCGCGCCAGCGGCCCGAGCGTCGTGAACCGGGACTCGGGCACCCGGTCCTGCGGTCCCCAGATGCTGACCACCGCGAACGGCCGGTCGCGGCCGCCGAGCACCGGCGCCGAAACGCCGTAGAGGTTCCGCTCCATCTCGCCGACGCAGACGCTGTATCCGCGCTCCCGTGTCTGCTCCAGTTCCGCCCGCAGCCGCGCCCGGTCCGTGACCGTGGTGTCGGTGTAGGCCTCCAGCCGGCCGGCGAGCAGCGCGTCCGCCTCGGCCTCGGGCAGCCAGGCCAGCAGCGCCTTGCCGGTCGACGTGGCATGCAGTGGCACCTGGCGGCCCAGCCACTTGGCGCTCAGCACGACCGGCGGGGTCACCTCGTCGATGTACGTCAGCCCGAGCTGCTGCACCACGGCCAGGTTGGCGGTCTCTCCCGTCTGCTCGCTGACCCGGCTCAGCGTGCCGTGCGCGCGCCGGATCAGGCCGTCGAAGCCCGCCGCCGAGGCCATCCGGGCCACCGTGAAGCCGATCGTGTAGCGGTTGGTGACGGGGCTGCGCTCCACCAGGCCGAACTGCTCCAGCGTGGACAGCAGGCGCCAGGCCGTGGCGCGGTTGAGGTCGCACCGTGCGGCCAGGTTGGAGGCCGTGTCGCCGTCCGGCGCGCTGTCGGCCGTCGCCTGCAGCAGGATGATCGCCCGCTCCAGAGACTGGACTCTGCCCGACGGGCCGCCGCCCTCGGCGGCCGGGGTGGAGTCGTTGGTGACGGCGGTGGGCTCGGCCTTTGACATGCGCGTCCCTTTCTCGGCTCTGGACGGATGGCGTGTGCTCAGCACTTGACGGTTGACGTGCGGACGGCGGGTGGTTCCGGGGCCGCGCCCGGCCAGGATCCGCGGCCGGGGTGTCGGACGTTACCCCTTGACCCGCTTGGCCGTCGTCCCTATCTTCTCATCATCCGTGCGGCCGTCGCGTCATATGAACGTCTTGTGATCTGAAGGCGAGGCCAGCCATGCCCGACACCCATTCTCCTCCCCGCGCGATGACGCGCAGAGATCTCCTCCGGAGCGGTGCCCTCCTCGCCGCCTCCCTGCCGGCCGCCGGCGCACTGACCGCCTGCACCGCGAAGAGCGTCGCCCCCTCGAACGGCAGGCCGGTGCGCGGCGGCGCCCTGCGCGTCGGCGTCAGCGGTGGCGGCGCCAAGGACACCCTCGACCCGCACAATCCGCTGTCCTACCCGGACCAGGCGCGGGTGGTGAACCTGTACGAACCGCTGTTCACCCACGACGCCGACTACCGCCTGAAGCCCTTCCTCGCCGAGTCCGTCGAGCCGTCGAAGGACGGACGGACCTGGCTGTTGAAACTGCGCCCCGGCGTCGAGTTCCACAACGGCAAAACCCTCGACGCCCGCGACGTCATCGCGACCCTGCGCCGCATCGTCGACCCCAAGGCGCCCACGGCCGGCGCGACCAGCCTCTCGGTGATCGACGCGAAGGCCCTGCAGCGCGTCGACGCCACCACCGTACGCATTCCGCTGAAGTACCCGTACGCCCTGCTGGAGGACCTGCTCGCGCAGTACAGCCTCGGGATCGTCCCCGAGGACTTCGACCTGAAGCGACCCGTCGGCACCGGGCCGTTCGTGTACGGCTCGTTCAGTCCCGGCGACCGGTCGACCTTCCGCCGGTTCGCGGGGCACTGGCGGCGCCCGGCCTACCTCGACGAGCTGCACATCCTCGACTTCCCCGACGACACCGCGAAGATCAACGCCCTGCTGAGCACCCAGATCGACGCCATCGACAACCTCCCGCCCGCCTACATCGACATGATCAAGAAGCAGGGCGGTCAGGTGCTCGTCTCCCAGACCGGGTCCTGGACCCCGATCACGATGCGCGTCGACACCGCGCCCTTCGACGACGTGCGAGTGCGCCAGGCCTTCCGGCTGATCGTCGACCGGCCCCAGATGGTGGAGCAGGTCCTCGGCGGGCAGGGCCGGATCGGCAACGACCTCTACGCCCCCTTCGACGCCGCCCACGACAAGGAACTGCCACAGCGCCACCAGGACCTGGGCCGTGCCAGGTCACTGCTGAAGGCAGCCGGACGCGAGGACCTCACCGTGGAGCTCGTCACCTCTCCCGGAATCGGCTCGGGCGCCATCGAGGCGGCCCAGCTCTTCGCCCAGCAGGCCAAGGGCGCCGGAGTGAAGGTCAAGGTCCGGATCGCCGACTCCGCCACCTTCTACGGCGACCGCTATCTGAGCTGGCCCTTCGCCCAGGACTACTGGTTCACCCGCAACTACCTGCCCCAGGTGGACGCCGGGTCTCTTCTGACCTCCCCGTACAACGAGACCCACTGGAACGATGCGGAGTTCAACACCCTCATGGACCGGGCCCGCCGCGAATTCGACACGAGCAAACGCAACGAACTCCTGAGATCCGCCCAGAGGATCGAGTACGAACGGGGCGGGCACATCATCTGGGGGTTCAAGAACCAGGTCGACGCCTACGGGGCCAACGTCACCGGCTTCACGCCGAACCGCAATCTCCCGCTCTCCAACTACGAGTTCCGCAATGTCTCGGTCAGCGGCTGAGGCCGCGGCGATTCCCGCGACAGCCCGGTCCATCCGTCGCGACGACGCCTCCTCCGCCGCCCGCACCTGGACCCTCTGGCTGCTGCGCCGTATCGGTCTGGCACTGCTCACCCTCTGGCTGATCTCGCTGCTCGTCTTCACCGCCACCCATCTGCTCGGCGACCCCGCCCAGGCCATCCTCGGCCGCACCGCCACCCCCGAGCGCCTCGCCGCCCTGCGCGACCGGCTCGGCCTCGACACTTCCGTCGTCCACCAGTACTTCTCCTGGCTCGGTGGCGTCCTCACCGGTGACTTCGGCACCTCGCTCGCCACTCAGGGACCGGTGTCCACCCTCCTCGGCGGCAAGATCGTCAACAGCACGGTGCTGGTCCTGGTGTCCGCGGTGATCATCGCCCCGCTGTCCGCCCTGATCGCCCTGTACACCGCGCGCCGCCGCGACACGGCCGCCGACCACGTCGTCCAGGTCCTCCTGCTGACCACGGCCGCGCTGCCGGAGTTCGTGATCGGCATCCTCCTGGTCACCCTCTTCTCCACGGTCGTCCTCACCTGGCTGCCCTCCGTGGCCGTGTCCTGGACGGGCAGCCCCTGGACGGACCCGGTCGTCATGATCCTGCCCGTCGCCACGCTGACCCTGGCCGTCGTCCCGTACGTCGCCCGCATCCTGCGCGCGAGCCTGATCGAGGTCCTGGAGAGCGACTACGTGGAGATGGCCCGCCTCAAGGGCGTGCCCGAGCGCAGGGCCGTCGGCCGGCACGCCCTCGGCAACGCCGTCGTCCCCGCCATCCAGGTCATGGCACTCCAACTGGCCTGGCTCGCCGGGGGAGTCGTCGTGGTCGAGAGCCTCTTCCTCTACCCGGGGATCGGCACCGCGCTGGTCGACGCGGTACGCAACCGCGACGTACCGGTGATCCAGGCGCTGGCCCTGCTCATCGCGGCCGTGTACGTCGTGGTGAACCTGATCGCCGACGTCCTGACCATCCTCGTGACACCGAAGCTGCGAACGGGGGTGCGGTGATGACCACCGCTGCGCTCGACGTACCGGTCCGCGCTCGACGCCCGCGCCTGCGCGGAGCCCTGGCCTCCGTCCGTACCTGGGTCGGCATCCTGCTCACCGCGCTGGTGACGGCGATCGCCTTCCTCGGCCCCTTCCTCTCCCCGCACGGCGAGAACGACATCGTCGGGGCGCCGTACTCGGACTCCGCGCCAGGTGCGCTGCTCGGTACCGACTACCTGGGGCAGGACGTATGGAGCCGCCTGCTCGCCGGCGGCAACTGGGTCGTCGTCACCGCGGTGCTCGCCACCCTGCTCGGCATGGTCCTCGGCGTGGCGGCCGGACTCGTCGCCGGGTACGCGCGCGGCTGGGTGGACGAGGTCGTCATGCGGGTCTGCGACGTCGTCCTCGCCTTCCCGCAGATCGTGCTCGTCCTGGTGCTGCTGTCGGTGGCGGGCCCCGAGCGATGGCTGGTCGTCGTGGTCGTGGGCGTCTCGCACGCGCCCCGCGTCGCCCGGCTGACCCGGGGCATGACGACCGGCCTCGCCACCCGCGAGTTCGTCCAGTCCGCCGAGGCGCTCGGTGAGAAGCGGTCCCGGATCCTGTTCGCCGAACTCCTGCCCAACATGACGGCGCCGCTGCTGGCCGAACTCGGGCTGCGCCTGACGTACTCGGTGGGCCTGGTCGCCTCGATCGGCTTCCTCGGCTTCGCCTCCGATCCCAGCGCCGCCGACTGGGGCCTGATGATCAACGAGAACCGCCTCGCCCTCGCCGTCCAGCCCTGGGCGATCCTCGCCCCCGTCCTCGCCATCGCGGTCCTCGCCCTCGGCACCAACCTCATCGCCGACGGCATCGCCCGCTCGGCCGCCGGGGCCGACCTCAGCAAGGGAGCGAGCTCATGAGCACCCCGACCAGGTCCACGAACGCCCCCTCCTGTTCCGTCTCCGGGCTGCGGGTCGTGCTCGGGCGCGGTGGGCCGGATGTCGTCGACGACATCGCCTTCGACGTCGCCGAGGGCGAGATCCTCGCGCTGGTCGGCGAGTCCGGCAGCGGCAAGACCACCATTGCCACCGCCCTGCTCGCCCACACCCGGCGCGGCGCCCGTATCGACGCCGGAACCGTCCGCCTCGACGGCCGCGACCTGCTCGCCGCCCCACCCCGCGAGGCGCGGGGGCGCCGCGGCTCCGAGGTCGCGTACGTGCCCCAGGACCCCGCGGCCTCCCTCAACCCCGTGATGAGGATCGGCCGCCAGATCCGTGAGGTGCTCGACGTGCATCACGCCGGCACCCCTGCCGAGCGTGACGCGCGGGTCCGTGAGGTCCTCGCCGAGGTCGCCCTGCCCGGCGACGACGCGTTCCTGCGCCGTTATCCGCACCAGCTCTCCGGCGGACAGCTCCAGCGGGTGGCCATCGCGATGGCGTTCACGCTACGCCCCCGGGTGCTGGTCCTGGACGAACCGACGACCGGCCTCGACGTCACCACTCAGGCCCATGTCCTCGCCACCGTACGGGAGTTGTGCGCCCGGCACTCGGTGGCGGCGGTGTACGTCACCCATGATCTCGCGGTGGTCGGCGAGCTCGCCCACCGGGTCGCGGTGATGTACGCGGGCCGGATCGTCGAGATCGGCCCGCGCGAGCGGATCTTCGCGGCGCCGGCGCATCCCTACACCCGGGCACTGCTGGTGGCCGTCCCGAGCGTCACGGAACCCCGGGTCCTCGAAGGCATACCCGGCAGCGCGCCGTCACCAGGCCGCCGGCCCTCCGGCTGCCGCTTCCACGACCGGTGCGCGTTCGCGGAGGCGGAGTGCGCCGAGCACGAGCCGGAGTTGACCGCGGTCCGGAGTGGGACGTCCGGGGCGCCGGACCGCACCGATGACGCCGGACCCGCCGCGACCGGCGACGTTCCCGTACTCACCGCAACCGGCGAAGTTCCTGTACTCACCGCAACCGGCGACCTTCCCGTGCTCATGCGCTGCCGCCGAGCCGACCATGTGCGCGCCCAGCCACTGGAGTTCACCGTGGCCGCACCCGTCGGCACCGGCCGCCCCGAACCCGTGCTCACCGTGCGCGGCCTGACGGCCCGCTACGGGAATCGGCCCATCCTGCACGGCATCGATGTGGAGGTGGGCCGCAACGAGTGCGTGGCCGTCGTAGGGCAGTCCGGCAGCGGCAAGTCGACTCTCTCCCGCGCCATCGGGGGGCTCCACGAGGAGTGGAACGGGACCGTGTCCTTCCAGGGCACACCGCTGCCGCCGGGTGCGCGCAGCCGCAGCCGTGAACTGCGCAAGGCGGTCCAGTACGTCTTCCAGAACCCGTATCTCGCCCTCAACCCCCGCATGACGGTGGGGCGGATCGTCCGCCGTCCACTGGAGCTGTTCGGCCTCGCCCGCGGCGCGGACGCCACCCGGCGCGTACATGAACTGCTCGGCCAGGTGATGCTCTCGCCCGCGGTGTACGACCTGCGGCCGGACCGGCTCTCGGGCGGTGAGCGCCAGCGCGTCGCCATCGCTCGCGCGCTGGCCTGCGAGCCCGAGCTGCTGATCTGCGACGAGGTGACCTCCGCCCTCGACGTCTCCGTCCAGGCCGCGATCGTGAGCCTGCTGGAGGAACTGCGGGCGAGTCGCGGCCTGTCGATGCTGTTCGTCACCCACAACCTCGCCCTGGTCCGCTCCCTCGCGACCCGGGTGGCCGTGCTGTCCGACGGACTGATCGTGGAGGAGGGGCCGACGGCCGACGTACTGGACCGGCCGTCGGCCGCCTACACACAGCAGTTGCTGCGGGACACGCCGGGGCGGGCGGACGAGCCCGTCGGGGAGGGCGCGTGAGTGTGGACAGCCTGCTCGAACCACAGCGCTGGTACCCCTTCTCCACGGAGATCGCGGCCGCCGCGACACCCGCTCCCTGGCCCACCGCCGTAAGGTCTCTGACGCCCCGCATCACCGGCGCCGGACGCACCATGGACCTGGCCGAGTTCCTGTCGTTCACCCACACCACCGCACTCGTCGTGGTCGTGGACGACACCCTCGTCCACGAGTGGTACGCCCCCGGCGTCAGCCCCGACGACCGTCTGCTCGGCAACTCGGCCACCAAGTCGGCGCTCGCGCTGCTGGTCGGCCAGGCGACGGACCTGGACGTGGACGCACCCGCGACCGACTACGTTCCGGAGCTCGCAGGGAGCGGATACGAGCAGGTGACGGTACGTCAACTTCTCACGATGACAACCGGGGTGGACTGGACGGAGGACCACCGCGACCCCACCTCACCGGCGTCCCGGCTCGTCGCCTGCGTCCGCGAGGGTACGGGCGGCCTGCGCAAGCAGGTGCTCGGCATCCCGCCCGGCGGCGAACCGGGCAGCTGCTTCACCTACTGCACCGCCGACTCCGTCGTTCTCGACTGGGTGCGCGAACGCGCCACCGGCCTCGACTTCGCCACCCACCTCTCCCGCCTCTGGCAGTCCCTGGGCGCCGAACGTCCGGCCGTCGTCGGCCTCGACGCACACGGCGTCGCCATGGCCGGCGGTGCACTCGCCGCGACGGCCCGCGACTGGGCCCGGCTGGGCCGGCTTCAGATCGACGGCAGCCAGGGAGGGCGACAGCTGGTTCCGTACGACTGGGTGGAGGATTCGAGCCGCCCGTCGCAGCCGTTCCTCGAACCGGGCCGGCTGCCCAGCACCATCACCACCCACGCGGGCTTCGGCCACCACTGGTGGCCCCTGGACCGCAGCGGCCGCAGTGTCACCGCCGACGGCATGCGCGGCCAGTTCGTGTACGTCGACCGGGCCCGGCGCGTGGTCGTCGTCAAGACGTCGGCCTGGCCGCACGGGGACGCCTGGGCCGACCGCCAGTACCGCGACCTGTGCTATCTGGCGCTGCCCGCCATCGCCGAGGAGGTCTGCCCATGAGCCACGGGATCGTCACCCCCTACGAGGGCCGGGGGCACGGCGGTTGGGACCCCAACACACCGATCCCCGCCCCGCTGGCCCTGCACCGAGCCACCGTCTCCAAGACCTGGGTGGACTACAACCGCCACCTCAGCGAGTCCTGCTTCCTGCTCGTCTTCGGCGACAGCTCCGACTCCTTCTTCCGCTGGGTGGGTGTGGACGAGGCCTATCGCGCGGCAGGCCACTCCCTCTACACCGCCGAGACACACCTGCACCACCTCGGCGAGGCGAGCGAAGGCGACCCGCTGCGGCTCACCCTGCAGATCCTCGACGTCGACGACAAGCGGCTCCACCTCTTCCACGCCATGTACCACGAGGACTCCGGCGCGCTGCTCGCCACCGCCGAACAGATGCTGCTGCACGTCGATACCGAGGCCGGGCGCGTCGCGCCCTTCGCCGGCTTCCTCGTCGAGCGGCTGACCGCCATCCGCGCGGTGCACTCCCGCCTGCCCGTGCCCGAGGCGGTGGGCCATGTGATGGGCATCCCGCGGTAGCGCTCCGCTGGATGTGCCGTGATGTGCCGTCGTTCGTCTGCGGCGGCGTCGTGGCCGGTCGCGCCCACGCGGCGGAGCCGCACATTGATACAGCCCCGCGCCCCTTTGGGGCGTTGCCGAACCACCCCGTCAGGACCCTGACCCACAGGAGGCTCCATGGACTTCGGGCTCACCCCCGAACAGCACCTCGTCGTCCACACCGTCCGCGCCTTCGTCGAGGCCGAGCTCTACCCCCACGAGGACGAGGTCGAGCGCCTGGACGACATTCCCGCCGAACTCGCCGGGCAGATCAGGAAGAAGGCCCTCGACGCCGGTCTGTACGCCCCCAACATGCCGGAGGAACTCGGCGGCGGCGGCCTGGACCCCGTCGCGTTCACCCTCGCCGAACGCGAACTCGGCCGCGCCTCCTACGCGTTGCAGATGCTGGTCTCCCGCCCCAGCAACATCCTCCAGGGCTGCACGGGCGACCAGATCGAGACCTACCTCCTGCCGACGATCCGCGGGGAACGCCACGACTGCCTCGCCATGACCGAACCCGGCGCCGGCTCCGACGTCCGCTCGATGCGCACCCGCGCCCGGCGGGTCGACGGCGACTGGGTGCTGAACGGCACCAAGCACTTCATCAGCCACGCCGACACCGCCGACTACGTCATCGTCTTCGCCGCCACCGGCGTGGAGCGCACGGCACGCGGCGAGCGCAACCTGATCAGCGCGTTCCTCGTCGACAAGGGCATCCCCGGTTTCGAGGTGCGCCGCGGCTCGGCCTGTGTCTCGCACCGCGGCTACCACCAGTGCGAACTGACCTTCACCGACTGCCGCATACCGGCGGGGCAGTTGCTGGGCGAGGAGGGCAAGGGCTTCGAGCTGATGGGGCAGTGGCTGAGCGCAAGCCGCCTCACCGTGGCGGCGACCAGCGTCGGCCGAGGACAGCGCGTGCTGGAGGCGGCCGTGCGCTGGGCCGCCGAACGCGAGCAGTTCGGGCAGCCCATCGGCCGCTTCCAGGGCACCGGCTTCAAACTCGCCGACATGGCGACCGATCTGGCGGCGGCCGAGCTGCTGACCCTCTCGGCCGCCTGGAAGCTCAGCCACGGCCGGATGACCGACCAGGACGCGGCGATGGCCAAGCTGCACGCCTCGGAGGCGCTCGGCAGGGTCACCGACCATGCGGTCCAGATCTTCGGCGGTATGGGTCTGATGCAGGAGACGGCAGTGGAACGCCACTGGCGGGACGCCCGCGTGGAACGCATCTGGGACGGCACCAGCGAGATCCAGCGGCACATCATCTCGCGGGCCCTGCTGCGCCCGCACGGGGCCTGAGGAGCGAGGGATGGCATCGCCCTCCCTCGACACGTCCCGGCCCGCCCGCGCCGGCAATCTCCAGCGCCTCCTGGCGCCCCGGCACATCGCGGTGTTCGGCGGGCGGCACGCGGCGGAGGTGATCCGCCAGTGCCGGAGCGTCGGCTACGACGGTGCCCTGTGGCCCGTGCATCCGACGCGGCGCACGCTGGAAGGGCTGCGCTGCCACCCCGACGTGGACGCCCTGCCCGAGGCACCCGACGCGGCCTTCGTCGGCGTACCGCGCGAGCCGACCGTCGACGTCGTCGCGGCTCTCGCCCGGCGCGGCGCCGGCGGGGCGGTGTGCTACGCGTCCGGCTTCGCCGAGAGCGGTGGCGCCGGCACCGAACTGGAGCAGCGCCTGGTGGCGGCGGCCGGGGACATGGCCGTCGTCGGCCCCAACTGCTACGGCATCCTCAACTACCTCGACGGCGCGGCCCTCTGGCCGGACCGGCACGGCGGCGCGAGGGTCACCCGCGGGCCCGCGATCATCACCCAGAGCGGCAACATCGGCCTCAACCTGACCATGCACCGGCGCTCGCTCCCGCTGTCGTACCTGATCGCTGTCGGCAACGGCGCGGGCCTGCGGCTGCACGAGCTCGTCGAGGGACTGCTCGACGACCCCCGGGTGACGGCCATCGGACTCCACATCGAGGGTCTGGAGGACGTGGCGGGATTCTCCCGGACTGCCCTGAAGGCCCTGCGGCAGGGCGTCCCCCTGGTCGCGTTGAAGGCCGGCAGCTCACCGCTCGGCGCGCGGACCGCCCTCAGCCACACCAGCTCCCTGTCCGGATCGGACGCGCTCTACGATGCCCTGTTCCGGCGCGTCGGAGTGGCCAGGGTCCGCGACCTGCCCGGGCTGCTGGAGACGCTGAAGTTCCTCACCGTGCACGGGGCGCTGCAGGGCACGCGGATCGCCTCGATGAGCTGCTCCGGCGGCGAGGCCTCCCTGGTGGCCGACCTCGCCCAGCCGCGCGGCGTGACGCTGCCGGGGTTCGCGAACCGGACGGCGGAGCGGCTGAGCTCGCTGCTCGGCGAGCGCGTCACTGTCGCCAACCCCCTCGACTACCACACGTACATCTGGGGCGACCGCACGGCGCTGACCGAGTGCTACGAGGCCGTCCTTGACGCCGACGTCGACGCCCGGCTGCTCGTCCTGGACCTGCCCAGGCCGGGCACCGGGGGCACGGCGGCCTGGGACACGGCGGTGGAAGCACTGATCACCGCGCACCGGGCCGTCCGGTCCGCCACCTGTCTGGTCAGCTCGCTCCCCGAAGGGCTGCCCCAGTCGACCGGAGCGCGGCTGCTCGACGAGGGCATCGCCCCCATGCAGGGACTCCCGGAATGCCTGGACGCCATTGCCGCCGCAGCAGCCATGGGTGCCGCGCGGGCCGGTGCCGACCACATCCAGCCGCTCACCGCCCACCCGCCGCCGCACACCGGCACGTCCCGCACCCTCGACGAGTGGCAGGGCAAACGGGCCCTCGCCGCCGGCGGCCTGCCCATCCCCGAGGGGGCCCTCGCCGCCGGCCCCGACGAAGCGGCCCTTCGTGCCCGGGAGCTCGGCTTTCCCGTCGTCCTCAAGGCCGTCTCGGCCACCCTCACGCACAAGACCGAGGCAGGAGCCGTACGCCTGGACCTCGCGGATGCCGGACAGGTACGTCAGGCGGCTCACGACATGCTCCGCCACGGCCTGCCGGGCCGCTTCCTCGTCGAGCGGATGGTGCGCGACCAACTGGCCGAGCTGATCGTCGGCGTGCACCGCGACCCCCAGTTCGGCGTCGCCCTGACCGTCGGCGCGGGCGGAGTCCTCGTGGAACTGCTCCGTGACACGGCCACCGTGCTCCTCCCCGCCACGCCCGACGAGATCCGCGCCGCGCTCCGCTCCCTGCGGACCTGGCCGCTCCTCGACGGCTACCGGGGACGGCCCAGGGCCGACACCGAAGCGGTCGTCGAGGCCGTGACCGCCGTCGCCGCCTACGCACGCGAGCACGCGGCCGACCTCACCGAACTGGACGTCAATCCCCTGCTGGTACTCCCCGAGGGGCGCGGAGCCTACGCCGCCGACGTACTGATCCGACTCACCCGTCCCGCGCAGGAGGACCGGCCCCATGACTGAGCCCGACGCCGTCACCGACTCCGCGGTACGGCTCACCACCGACGACGGAATCCTCGTCGTCACCCTCGACCGGCCGAAGGCCAACGCCGTGGACGTCGCCACCAGCCGCGCGCTGTACGCCGCGTTCGAGCGGCTGCGCACCGATCCGGGGCTGCGGGTCGGGATCGTCACCGGCGCCGGCGAGCGGTTCTTCTGCGCCGGCTGGGACCTCAAGGCCGCCGCGGCGGGAGAGGCGGTCGACGCCGATCACGGGCCGGGCGGCTTCGCGGGACTGACCGAGTTCTTCACTCTGGACAAGCCCGTCATCGCCGCCGTCAACGGCCTCGCCCTCGGCGGCGGCTTCGAACTCGCCCTCGCCGCCGACCTGATCGTGGCCGCCGAGCATGCGGAGTTCGCCCTCACCGAGGTCACGCTGGGTCTGGTCCCGGACTCCGGGGGCGTCCTGCGGCTGCCGCGGCGCCTCCCTGCGGCGATCGCCGCCGAGATGCTGCTCACGGGGCGCCGGATGGCCGCCCCCGAAGCGGCTCGCTGGGGACTCGTCAACCAGGTGGTGCCGGGCGACAGGCTTCTCGCGTCCGCGCTGTCCCTGGCCAGCCGG
Source organism: Streptomyces sp. NBC_01092 (assembly GCF_045039535.1). Taxonomy (NCBI): domain Bacteria; kingdom Bacillati; phylum Actinomycetota; class Actinomycetes; order Kitasatosporales; family Streptomycetaceae; genus Streptomyces; species Streptomyces sp. NBC_01092. Next base: position 9,463,424 of record NZ_CP108659.1, read on the forward strand.
ATCAGCCGGGGCGCCCCGCTGGCCGTCTCGGCGATCAAGGAGATCACGCGTATGACGGAAGGCCGGCGGGTGGAGGATGCGTTCGCCACGATGCGCGGCTCCGGTACGCCGGCCTATCGTGCGGTCCTCGACTCGAAGGATGCCGAGGAAGGCGCCCGCGCCTTCACGGAGAAGCGACGGCCGGTGTGGACCGGGCGCTGACTGCGCGCTAGTAGGCCGCTTCGAGGATCCCGAGGATGTCCTGCTCCGTGGGCTGTCGCGGCGCGTTCCGGGTCACGGCGTCCGCGAGGGCGCCGGAGGCGAGGGGACCCAACAGGTCCGGGCGGACGCCGAGTTCGCGCAGGGGCTGCTTGATGCCGAGGGCACCGGAGATCTCGCGGACGGCGTCGATCGCGGCGCGGGCCCAGTCGCCGTCGGCGGGCGGGTCGAGGCGCAGCGCGCGGGCGGTCTGCTCGTAGGCGTCCTGCGCGGCCGGGGCGCTGAACTCCAGGACCTCCTCCAGGACGGCGGCGAGGGCGACGCCGTGCGGGGTGCCGGTGTGGGCGGTCAGGGCGTGGCCGATGCCGTGGACGAGGCCCAGGCCGGAGATGGTCAGCGCCTGGCCCGCCAGGTGCGCCCCGAGCATCAGCTGCGCGCGGGCTTCCAGGTTGGAGCCGTCGTCGAAGGCGATCGGGAGCCAGCGCCCCACCATGGTCACCGCCTGTGTCGCGTATGCCGCCGAGACCGGGTTCGCGCCGCGCGAGGCGAGGGACTCGATGCCGTGCACGAGGGCGTCGATGCCGGTGGCGGCCGTGATCCGGGCGGGCAGGCCGAGCGTCAGTTCCGGGTCCAGGAGCGCGATCCGCGGCTTGACCGAGGGGTGGCCGAGGTACACCTTGCGGCAGGCGGCGGTGTCCTCGATGACGCCGAAGCCGTTGGTCTCCGCGCCCGTGCCCGAGGTGGTCGGGATCGCGATCAGCGGCAGGCCGTCGAGCGCCTCCCACAGGGCGTCCGCGTCGGCCGCCGCCGCATCCGCGTTGCCGACCAGCAGCGAGATGCCCTTCGCGGCGTCGAGGACCGAGCCGCCGCCCAGGGCGACGACGACCGCCGGGCCGAAGGCGCGCGCCCGGGCGGCGCCCTCGTCGACGTTGCCGGTGGACGGGTTGGCGCCGACACCGTCGTACACGCCGTGCTCCACGCCCGCCGCGTCCAGGGCCTTGAGTACCTGGTCGACGATGCCGGCGGCCCGCAGACCGCGGTCGGTGACCACGAACGCGCGGCTCATGCCGAGGGAAGAGACCAGCTCCGGGAGGGCCGCGACGCGGCCGGGGCCGAACTCGATGCGGCAGGTCGGGTCGATGGTCAGCTGGTCGATGGTGGACTCGCCCATGGCGTACGGCTCCTGGAAACGCGGCGGGGAAGGGGGCTGGGGGTCCGCCGGGCCGGCACTGACCGGCTCGGCGGACACGACGGAACGGAATCAGACGGGGCTCAGCGCCGCGTCGTCGTGGGCGGTGGTCGGATTCGGCAGGCGGAACTCCCGTCCGGACAGAGCCTCGTAGAGGCGGACCGGGCTCATCTCCCCGGCCAGGTCGCCGTGGTGGGCCCGGGAGCGGCGGTAGATCTGCTCCACGAGTGCGGACAGCTCCGTGGCGACGCCCACGTCGCGGCCGAGGTCGACGGCCAGTCCGAGGTCCTTGCAGGCGAGGGCCATCGCGAACGAGTCGTCGTAGTCGCCGTCGACCAGCACGGAGAGCACGTCGTGCTCCAGGAAGTGCGAGGCGGCCGGGCTGGCAAGCAGCGAACTGCGCAGCACACCCAGGTCCACGCCCGCCTTGGTGCCCATGGCCAGCACCTCGGACGTGGCGACGAGATGCGTGAACCACAGCAGGTTGATCATCAGCTTGACCGTGTAGCCGGCACCGAGCGGGCCCACGTGCAGGACCTTGTCGGGGTCGCCCAGGGTCTCGAAGACGGGCAGGCACATCCGGAAGTCGTCCGCCGCCCCGCCGACGAATATCTGCAGCCGCCCCGCCTCGGCGCCGTGGGCCATGCCGCTGACGGGGGCGTCGAGGCGGCGCACCCCGCGCCGGTCCAGCACCTCCGTGGCTATCCGCTCCGCGGCGGCCGGGGTGGAGGTCGACATGTCGATCCACAGGGCGCCCTCGGGCAGCGCCTCGGCGGCGCCGCCGTGCAGCAGTACCGCCTCGACGACGCGCGGGTTCGGCAGCATCGTGATCAACAGCTCGGCGTCGGTCGCGCACGCCGCGGGCGTGTCGGCCCAGCGCGCGCCGAGCGCCAGATGCTCGACGGCGGCCTCGGGCCGGGTGTCGTACACGGTGACCAGGTGTCCCGCGTGGATCAGGTGGCGGGCCATGTGGCTTCCCATGTTGCCCAGGCCGATGAAACCGATCCTCATCGATGTCCTCGCTATGTGCAGGTGAAATGGAGTACAGGTGAAATGGGGTACGGGTGAGACGGGGTACGGGTGAGACGGGGTACGGGTGAGACGGGCGATGGCCGTTCAGGCCAGGTCGATCCAGGTGGTCTTGAGTGCCGTGTACGCGTCGAGCGCGTGCAGGGACTTGTCGCGGCCCGCGCCGGTGGCCTTGAAGCCGCCGAAGGGGGTGATGACGTCGCTGGCGTCGAAGGTGTTGATCCACACCGTGCCGGCCCGCAGCCGCCTCGCGGTGCGGTGGGCGACCTTCACGTCCCGGGTCCAGACGGAGGCGACGAGCCCGAAGTCGCTCTGGTTCGCCAGCCGTACGCCCTCGTCGACGTCGCCGTCGTAGGACACCACGGCCAGGACCGGGCCGAAGATCTCCTCCTGGCCGACCACGGACGTGTTGACGACGCCGTCGAGCACGGTCGGCTCGACGAAGGTGCCGCCGGACTCGGTGAGCGTGCGTCCGCCGCCCAGCAGGACCCGCGCGCCGTCCTCCTTGCCGCGCTCGATGTAGCCCAGGATCTTGGCCAGTTGGCCCTCGTCGACGATGGGCCCCATCACGGTGGCCGGGTCGAGCGGGTCGCCGACCCGGAAAGTGTCCGCGGTGATCTGCCGTACGGCATCGAGGAGTCGGTCCTTCACCGACGCGTGGACCACGATCCGCGAGCCCGCGTTGCAGGTCTGCCCCGCGTTGTAGAAGATCCCCCACGCCACGGCGGACGCGGCGGCCTCGATGTCGGCGTCGGCCAGCACCAGCTGCGGCGACTTGCCGCCCGCCTCCACGGCGACCTGCTTGCCGTTGGACTCGCCCGCGTACACCTGGAAGAGCCGGGCCACCTCCGCCGAGCCGGTGAAGGCGATCTTGTCGACCTCGGAGTGCCGGCCGAGGGCCTGCCCCGCGACCTCGCCCCGCCCTGGGACCACATTGAACACACCGTCGGGCAGCCCCGCCTCGGAGGCGAGCGCCGCCAGCCTGAGCGCGGCGAGCGAGGTCTGCTCGGCGGGCTTGAGGACGACGCTGTTGCCGGTGGCCAGCGCCGGGCCCAGCTTCCAACTGGCGATCAGCAGCGCGTAGTTCCACGGCACAACCGCGCCGATGACTCCCAACGGCTCCCGGGTGATCAGCGCGAGCGCGTCACCGGGCGTCGGCGCCACCTCGTCGTACGTCTTGTCGATGGTCTCGGCGTACCAGGCGATGGTCTCGGCGGCCTTGTCGACGTCGATGCGCACCGACTCGGTGATGGGCTTGCCCATCTCCAGCGTGTCGAGCAGCGCCAGTTCCTCGGCGTTCGCCCGGATCAGCTCGGCCCAGCGCAGCAGGATCCGCTTGCGCTCCTTCGGCGCGAGGTCGCGCCAGCGGCCGTCCTCGAAGGCGGCACGCGCGGACCGTACCGCCCGGTCGACGTCCTCGGCCCCGGCGGCCTGCACCTCGGCCAGCACCGCACCGTCGCGCGGCGAGACGCTGGTGAAGCTGTCGCCCGAGGTGGCGTCGGTGAAGGAGCCGTCGATGAACAGGCGCGTCTCGAAGGTGAGCTTGCCCGCCGCGGCCAGCCACTCGTCGTACGAGCGGGCCAGCAACTCGTCGATCGTGTACGTCACTTGATCCTCCAGCGGTCGATCGCGTCCTCGTCCAGCTCGACACCGAGACCGGGCCTGTTCGGGATCTCCAGGTCGCCCTCGGCGTTCACCCGGACCGGTTCGGCGAGCATGAAGTCGCGGCGCTCGGGGGTCCAGCCGGGCGGGTCGTAGGGGAACTCGAAGTAGGGGCCGCCGCCGACGCCCGCCGCGACATGCAGGTTGGCGAGCACGCCGATGCCGTTGGTCCAGCTGTGCGGGGTGAACTGACGGTGCTTGAGGTGCGCCAGCTCGGCCAGAGTACGGGCGCGCTGCATGCCGATCGCGAGGACCACGTCCATCTGGTAGATGTCGAGGGCGTCCTCTTCGAGGTAGCGCAGCAGCTCGGTGGGGGAGTGGTGCATCTCGCCGGCCGCGATCCGCACCCCCGGGTTCTCCGCGCGCAGCCGCTTGAAGCCGTCGAGGTCGGCGTACGGCAGCGGCTCCTCGACCCAGAAGACGTCCAGCTCGGCGAGGCGGGCGATGGTCTTGCGGGTCTTGGCGAGGTCGGAGGCGTTCGCCGTGTCGCCCGCCATCCGCCAGGACTGGTTCAAGTCGACCATGATCTCGAAGTCGGCCCCGAGCTCCTCGCGTACGGCGCGTACGGCCGCGATGCCCTCGTCGACGCGGTTGCGGTCGATCCGGATCTTCATGGCCCGGAATCCGGCCTCGCGCACCTTCAGGGCGGTGGCGACCCGCTCCTCGGGGGACTTGAGCTCGCCGGAGGAGGCGTACGCGGGCAGCTTCTTCGCCGTGTTGCCGAAGAGCTCCGACACGGGGCGGCCGTGCACCTTGCCGATGACGTCCCACAGCGCGGCCTCCAGCGGCCAGTAGTGCGCGCCGTGGAAGTTGGCGGTCTCGATCGCGCGGACGTGCCGGTTGATGTCGAGCGGGTCCTCGCCCACGAACAGGTGCTTGTACGTCTCGAAGCCGTCCATGAGGTCGCCGGAGCCGATGCCGGTGACGCCCTCGTCGGTGTGGACGCGGACGATCGTCGCGTCGAAGGTCCGGCGCGGCTCCGGGTCCCAGGCGGCGCGGAACGGCGGGTCCAGCTCCAGGCGCAGCCGGTCCAGGGTGATGTCGGTGATCTTCATCGGGCGAGCACCTCGGCGGTCGGCGTGTAGAACGGGTTGGCCGGGCCCTCCTTGGCGGCGGCCTGCACGTCGGAGACGGTGGGCGTGCCGGTCACGGCGGCCCGCACCGCGCCGTACGCGGCGGTGCGCTGGTTGCGGAAGGAGACGTCCAGGTCGTCGACCGCCGGGTTGACCCACACCGCGGCGATGATCAGCAGGTCGTCGGCGTCCTCGGCCGGGATCAGCCCGTCGTCGACCGCGTCCGCGACCCCCTGCGCGAGGCCGGCCTGCGCGGAGCCCCAGGTGGCGCGCTGGTGCAGCTCGCCCCCGGCGGCGGCCTTGTTCACGAACAGGGTCAGCGGCTTCACCGGCACGGACGGCCGTACGACCGTCATGAACGGCACGTGCCCGGCGCTCGGGGTGGCCAAAGCCGTCGCCCAGGCGGTCTCGACGGGGCCGCCCTTGCGTCCGATCACGATGTTCGTGTGGGCGGCGTTGGCGCCCTCACCGACGAAGGACTCGCCGATGAGCGCGGTCGGGGCAAAGGGCGAAGGCATGGAATCTCCTGGATCTCCGGGAGCGGGAAGCGGCGCCGGACCGGGCGAGCCGCCGAGGTGTGCGCAAAGCTCGCATACCTCGCAGTTCACCGGCCCGATGCGGCGAATCTAGGTCCGCCGCCACCCCCTCGCAAGGCGCTCGCGGGAATCGAAATGCCCGTTGCTCTCCTGACAACTTCCGGCCTGACCTGGGGGTTCCCTCGCCGACGGGCACGCATACGATGACCCCGTGACCGACTCCTCCTCGGCCTCCCGCGGACACGGCCTGCGCCGTGACATCGACCTGCTGGAGGCGCTCGCCTCCGACGAGGCGCAGAACGCCGGTGGCCTCGGCGTCGTACGCCTCGCGCAGCTGGTCGGCCGCGAGAAGACCCAGGTCTCCCGGGCCCTGAAGGCCCTCGCCGCCGAGGGCATCGTCGAGCGCGACCCCGACACCCTGGAGTATCGCCTCGGCTGGCGGCTGTTCTCCCTGGTGGCCCGCACCTCCGAGAGCCGACTGGTGCGGGTGGCCGAACCGGTCATGCACACCCTGTCGGCGGACCTGGAGGAGACCAGCCACCTGTGCGTGCTCAGCGACCGCGACGTCCTCACCCTGCTGTCGGTCTCCGGGCACTCCTTCCGCGTCCACGGCTGGGAGGGACGAGGGGTGCCCGCCTGGCGGCTGTCCGCGGGGCGTGTCCTGCTCGCCGACGCCACGCCCGACGAGCTGTACGTCCGCTTCGGCACGAGCGGCGAGATGCCGGTGCAGGACCTGTGGACCCTCATCCAGGACGCCAAGCGGCGGGGCTACGCGCAGGTGAGCGAGGAGTTCGAGGAGGGGCTCGTCGGCGTGTCGGCACCGGTGCGCGACTTCCGGGGCCGGGTCGTCGCGGCGATCAACATCTCCGCCCCCAAGGCCCGCCTCGGCGAGCGTCTCGACGAGGCGGGGCGTACGACGGCCCGGGCGGCGGGACGGGTGTCGTCGCTGCTGGGCTGGGAACCGCGCCGCACTCCGCTGCTGCGGGCCCGGCTGACCTGACGGCCGTACGGCTCCCCGTACTGCCGGGCATGATCGGCGAGTTGCCCTCAGAGCAACCCCCGTTTCGATCCGTCGGAGTGGCCTTGTCGGCCGTATGACGCGCTCGTAAATTCACCGCGCATCGGACGAGCCCCGTCCGAAACGGAGAAAAGAGCAGCTCATGAACCTCGCCGGCATCGACCTCCTGGCCAAGGCGCCGCTCGCGGAAGGCGATGTGTTCCTCGGCGGCCGCTGGCTCCCGGCCGCCGACGGACGGACCTACCCGGTCCACGACCCGGCCACCGGCGAGCTGATCCGCCACGTCGGCGCGGCGGGGGCTCAGGACGCCCGCGCGGCGATCGAGGCGGCACAGTCGGCGGCGGCCGGCTGGCGCACGACACCGGCCCGGCGCCGTTCGGAGATCCTCCACGACACCTTCGCGCTGATGCGCGAGCACACCGACACCCTCGCCCGGCTCATCGTGCTGGAGAACGGCAAGGCCCACCGGGACGCGGCGGCCGAAGTCGGGTACGCCGCCGAGTTCTTCCGCTGGTTCGCCGAGGAGGCGGTCCGCGTCGGCTCCTCCTTCGGGGACGCCCCGGCCGGCGGCTACCGGCATGTCGTGCGCAAGCATCCCGTCGGCGTCACCGCCTTCGTCACCCCCTGGAACTTCCCGGCCGCCATGGCCACCCGCAAGATCGCCCCGGCGCTCGCCGCGGGCTGCCCGGTCCTGCTCAAGCCTGCCCCCGAGACCCCGCTCACCGCTCTCGCGATCGCCGCGCTGCTCGCCGAAGCCGGCCTGCCCGACGGCCTGCTGAACGTCCTGCCGACCGACCGCGCCCCCGAGGTCGTCTCGGCCTGGCTCGGCGACGACCGGGTGCGCAAGTTCTCCTTCACCGGCTCCACCGCCACCGGCAAGGTGCTCCTGGAGCAGGCCGCGGCGAACGTCGTCAACGTCACGATGGAGCTGGGCGGCAACGCCCCCTTCGTTGTCTGCGCGGACGCCGACGTCGACGCGGCCGTGCGCGGCGCGATGGACGCGAAGATGCGCGGCGGCGGCGAAGTCTGCATCGCCGCCAACCGGTTCTACGTCCACGCCGATGTCGCGGCCGAGTTCACCGAGAAGTTCGGCGCCGCCATGGCCGCCGTTCGCGTCGGACCCGGCATGGAGGACGGTGTCACCCTCGGGCCGATGATCAACCAGGCGGCCGTCGACAAGATCCGCTCCCTCGTCGACGACGCCCTCGCCCGCGGCGCACGGATCGCCGCACAGGGCACGACGCCCGACGGGCCCGGCCACTTCCACCCGGCGACCGTCCTCGTCGACGTCCCCGACGACGCCCGGATCCTGCACGAGGAGGTCTTCGGACCGGTAGCGCCGCTCACCACCTTCACCGACGAGGACGAGATGCTCGCCCGCGCCAACGCCACCGTCCACGGCCTGGCTTCCTACGTCTACTCCCGCGACGTCGGCCGCGCCCTGCGCATCGCCGAACGCCTGGAGGCCGGCATGGTCGGCGTCAACCGCGGCCTGCTGTCCGACCCGGCCGCCCCCTTCGGCGGCGTCAAGCAGTCCGGCCTGGGCAGGGAGGGCGGCCGCGAAGGCATCGAAGCCTTCCTGGAGACGCAGTACATCGCCCTGGACTGGCCCAACTGACCTTCCCCGCACCCCTCTTCCGCTCACGCCGCTCATGACAAGGAACGCCCATGGCAATGACGCCTGCGACCCAGCATCAGCCCAGCACGCCTGAAGTCCCCGACCACACCCGCGAACGCCGCCGTCTGCACACCAAGTTGAAGCTCGCCACGCAGATAGGTCAGGGCATCGACGGCTACATCATCGGCGGCATCGGCATGGCCATGGCCGCGCTCACCACCGACCTCCACCTCTCCACCTTCATGCAGGGACTGGTCGGCGCCTCCCCGCTGATCGGCATCTTCATCGGAGGCCCCCTCTTCGGCCGGCTCGCCGACCGCTTCGGCCGCCGCCCGGTGTTCCTCGTCGACATGCTGATCTTCCTGATCGGCTCGGTTCTGCAGTTCTTCGTCATCGACGGCACCCAGCTCTTCCTCATCCGCCTGCTGATGGGCGTGGCGATCGGCGGCGAGTACGCCATCGGCGCGCCGCTGCTGTCCGAGTACGCGCCCCGGCAGGGCCGCGGCCGCCTCCTGGCCAGCCTGGAGATCAGCTGGTACGTCGGATATGCGCTGGCCACGGTCGTCGGCGCCCTGTTCGCGGACGTCGACGGCGGCTGGCGGTGGTCCCTGGCCAGCAGCGCGGTCATCGCCGTGGTGTGCGTCGCGCTGCGCGGCGGCATCCCGGAGTCGGCCCGCTGGCTGCTGAGCAGGGGGCGCCGCGAGGAGGCCGAGGCGCTGATCGAGAAGTACGGCATCGAGGTCGACGTCGACGCCGAGCTCGACGAGTCCGACGCACCGGCGAGGGAGGGCTTCCGGGCGCTGTTCAACAAGCGGCACCTGCGCAGCACCGTGTTCGCCAGCGTCTTCTGGGCCGCGCTCGTCCTGCCGTACTTCGCCATCGGCACGTTCTGGACGCAGGTCTTCGAGGCCCTGAACATGGGCGACAACGCGGTCGCGGCGCTGCTCGTCTACTCCTTCACCGCCGTGGCCGGCGTGACGGCGGGCTGCCTCGTCGTGGACAAGATCGGCCGGCGCAGGCTGCTCATCCCGCCGTTCTGGATCACCGCCGGCTGTCTGGCGCTGGTCGCCGTGTGGCCGTCGTCCACCCCGGTCATCGTCGGCGGCTTCCTGTTCTTCATCTTCCTCAACGCCGCCTCCAGCGCGCTCACCGCCATCTACCCGCTGGAGGTCTTCCCGACTTCGCTGCGCACCACGGGCGTCGGCTTCGCCACCGCGATGAGCCGGGTCGGCGCGGCCATCGGCACCTTCCTGCTGCCGATGGGGCTGGACCGGTTCGGCGCGGAGTTCGTGCTGCTGATCGGCGCCGGGGTGCTCGCGCTCGGCGGCCTGGTCTCGCAGTTCCTGGCCCCGGAGACCACGGACATGGACCTTGCCCGCGCGGCACGCGAGGCTCGTGGGCCGGTGAGCGCGAACAAGGTGTAGGACCGCGAACAAGGTGTAGGACCGCGGACATGGGAAAGGCCCCGCAGGCCGGCGCCTGCGGGGCCGTTCTCGTCCCACCTTGCAGCCGGGCATCAGGCGTATGGGTCGAAGGGGATTCCGTCCGGGCCGGCGTAGTCCAGAGCCCACTGGAAGTCGCCGTCGTCGATCTTGATGGTGGCCGAGCCGAAGTCGGCGCTCATGAGCTTGTCGCGGTATCCGGCCGGATAGCCGTTCCAGCCGACCAGGCGCGGGAAGAACCAGTTGCCGCTGCCGTTCTCCGCCGGTTCGTCGTTGGTGTTGGCGAAGCGGAAGCAGTGACTGGAGACGCCGTCCTTGTGGTAGACGATCTTCGGATGGGTGCCGTCGAAGCGGATCGCCGAACGGGCCGCCAGCTGGTAGGTGTTGTGCTGGGACACAGCCACGTACTCGACCTGGTTGTCCTTGGTCCACACGATGACGTGCTCCCAGTCGTGCGTGTGCCCGAGGGCCGCCGGACCGAGGGTGATCTGGTCCTTCTCGAAGTAGCTGGCGTACATCACCGCGCACCAGCCGTTGTTGCACTTAGCGCGCGAGTAGGTGTTGGCGTTGGCCAGCTGGGCGTAGTCGTGGCACTTGCCGTTGACGTCGCCGCCGAGCCCCAGGCCCGGGTTCAGGGTGCCGTCGGCGCCGATGGCGGCCGTGGCGTAGCAGCCGTCACCGTCGTAGTCGTAGGCCGGGGAGAACGTCTGCTCCAGGCCGTCGGCATTCTGCGGCAGCAGGGTCAGGACGTTCGCGTGGGCACTCGCCGGGAGGGCCACGACGAGTGTCATCGCACCGAGGGTGCCGAGGACGGCCTGGGCGAGGGATCTCAACTTGCGCATTGCGTCTCCTTGTTGAGCGGCTTCGTCAGCAGTAGAGGTTGCCGCCCGGCGAGACGCCGAGGATCGAGGTGAACCTGTTGTAGGCGTCGACGCGGCTCTGCACCTGGGCCGGGTTCTTCCCGTCGCACTCCAGGGAGCCGTTGATGCTGCGGATGGTCTGGCCGAAGCCGGCCTGGTTGACCATGGCGTTGTGCGGGGTCATCGTGCCCGGCCCGGACTGCGTGTTCCAGTACCAAAGGCCCGTCTTCCACGCCACGGCGGAGTCGTTCTGCACCAGCCAGGGGTTGCCCAGCAGGTCCAGGCCGAGCGCGTCGCCCGCGGCCTTGTAGTTGAAGTTCCAGGACAGCTGGATCGGTCCGCGCCCGTAGTAGGCGGCCTGGCCCGCGGGGCAGCCGTAGGGCTGGTTCCAGTCGCAGTAGTGGGGGTAGTTGGCGGTGTTCTGCTCGACGATGTGCACGAGCCCGCCGGTCTCGTGGTTGACGTTGGCGAGGAAGGCGGCCGCCTCCTGCTTCTTCACCGTGTCACTGCCGGTGGTCGCGAAGCCCGGGTAGGCGCTCAGCGCGGCGGTCAGGCCGCTGTACGTGTAGAACGAATTCCGGCTCGGGAACATCTGGTTGAACTGCGCCTCGCTGACGACGAAGCCGGACGGGTTGCCGCCGCCCCCGCTCGCGGGCGCGTTCCACTTCTGGTTGGCTCCGCCGCTGCAGGTCCAGATCTGCAGCCGGGTGCCGTTGGCGCTGTTGTTGTCCCGGACGTCCAGGCACTTGTTCGCGGCCGGGTTCACGATGTCGCGCGCGCCGGAGACCACCCACTGCTGGTTGGCACCGCCCGAGCAGTCCCACAGCTGGACCGCCGCGCCGTCCGCCGTGCTGCGCTCGGCGACGTCCAGACACTTGCCGAGTGCACGCAGGGTGCCGTCGCCGGAGTTGGACCAGATCTGCGCGCCGGTCCCGTTGCAGTCGTAGAGCTGTACGGCCGTGCCGTTGGCGTTGCTCGCGCCCGCCACGTCGACGCACTTGCCGGCGAGGCCGGTGATCGTGCCGTCGGCGGCCCGGGCGGGGGTCACGGTGAGCAGGGCGGTGAGGACGGCGGCGAGCACCGCGAAGATCGCGAGCCGGGGTCTGAGCTGGGTCATGGACATGGTCGAGGACGCTCCTTGAGGTGTCGGGGGTGGGTCGGCCGCCCCTCGTTCGGAGGCGCGGCCGACGGCGGAGCTCAGTGACGCGTTACGGGTAGCTCGTCAGATTGGCCACGTTGGTCGTGGAGTTGGACGGGCCACCCGTGTTGTTGACGACGTGCCGGATGGTGCCCGTGCCGCCGAGCGAGACGGTCACCATGCTGGTGAACCGCACTCCCGCGTTGTTCGGCGCCTCGATGGCGCGCTCGGCGGCCACGCTCGAGTTGACGTTGAAGAAGCAGTAGCTGCCGAGGCCGTAGGCCTGGTGGCTGGTGACGGAGTCGGCGACCTTGTAGGCGGCGTAGCCCTGCGTGGAGCCGTTCATCCACGCCGCCTGGTTCGGCGGGTCGTAGGGCATCTCGTTCTGGTAGAAGTACGTCCGGCCGCCGTTGCCGTTCCAGATGGTCTGATACTTCTGGTAGTGCTCGACGAACAGGCCGTACGCGGTGACGTTGTCGCCGTTGACGATCAGGCCGGTGTCGCCGGTGTTGGTGTTCCAGCCGACACCGTCGCCGTGGTCGGCGCGCCAGATCCACATGTGGTCGCCGATGACGTTGTCGCTGTTGATGACGAGGCTGGTGGTCGCCTTGCCGACGGCGGCGCCGCCGACGCGGAAGTACACGTCGTGCAGGGACGTCGGGTTGGCGGAGTGCGAGGCGGAGGAGCCCGTCGGGCCGACCTCCATCAGCGTGGGCGAGTTGGTGGTGCCCGCGTCGAAGAGGACGCCCGCGACCTTCACGCCGTCGACGTCGGCCACCTTCATCGCGGTGACGCCGTTGTCCGGGATGAACGTCGCCAGGCCCAGACCGAGGACGACCGTGTCGGCTCGGTTCACCTGCAACGTCTGGTTCAGGTGGTAGACGCCCGGGGTGACCAGGAGGTTCTTGCCTGCCGCCAGCGCCGCGTTGATGTCGGCGGCGGTTGCCCCCGGCTTCACGATGTAGAAGCTGTCCATCGCGAGCGAGCTGCCGGATGCGGATCCGCCGGCCCAGCTGGTCCCCGTGGAGTTGGACCGCACCGACGGCACGAACACCTTGTACGTGCCGTCCCCGTCGACGTACAGGAACGGCTTCTCCCGGCTGACCGGGCTCTGCGCGACCGTGGTGTACGGCGGATTGGGGAAGCTGGTGCCCGGGACGCCCTGGCTGCCGACGAAGACCATGTTCCAGTTGGAGCCGGTCCAGCTGCCGAGTTGGGAGTTGCGGGTCAGCCACTGCTGCTGGGTGCCGGAGTTGACCTGGCCGTCGACCTTGGTGTCGGCGAACAGGCCGCCGCTGGACCAGCCGCCGTCGTCCAGGGCGAGGTTGCCGCGCAGATGCATCCGGCGGTAAGCCGAGGCCTGCGAGACCGCCCAACGGTCGCTGCCGCCCGTCGGGTTGACGGACAGGTTCTCGGCGCCGCGCCAGAAGTTCTGGGTGGCGTTCTGCGGCGGGAACCAGTCGGCCTCGGCGTGCACCGCGCCGTTGATCGTGACCGCGTCCGGGGACAGACCGAGACCTGCGACCTGCGTGTAGAAGCCGACGTTGACGTCCGCGCTGTAGGAACCCGGCTTGAACAGGACGGCGTAGCGCTGGGAGCCGAACTGGTTCGTCTCCTGCTGCTGGAAGATGGTGTTGAGCCTGCCCTGGATCGTCGAGGACGACATGGACGGGTCGAACACGACGACGTTCGGGCCGAGATCCGGGTTCGCGGTCGACTGGTTCACCGGCACCACCTGGAACCGCTGGGCGGCGCTGCCGTTGCACGTGTACTGCACGAACTGCACGCTGTCGGCGAGCGAGGCGCCCGGGTCGTCCAGGCACTTGCCGCTGCCCCGGTTGACGAAGCGGTAGACGCCGCCGCCCTCGTCGACGGGCAGCCACTGCTGGTTGGCGCCGCCGCCGTAGGCCCACAGGTGGACCGGCGCGTTGTCGGCGGTGGAGACGTCGGCGACGTCCACGACCTGGCCGGTGTTGTTGCGGTTGTTGATGCGCACGTAGCCGTCACTGGTGGACGTGAAGTTCCAGTTCTGGGCCGTGGAGCCGTTGCACGCGTACTGCTGCACGACGGTGCCGTTGGCGGTGGCGGCCGCCCTGGCGTCCAGACATCTGCCGCTCGCGGCGTTCATGATGGTCGCGAAGTCCGCGGGCAGCGCGGCGGCCGCGCTCTCCGCGGCGCCGGCGGGCGCGGGAGCCGAGGTGAGCAGGGAGGCGGCTGCCACGGTGACGACCGTGACGGCGGTGGATCTGCGAAGGCGCGTGAGCGCGGGTCGCAACGAGCTGAGCACGGATTCTCCTTGCCGAGCGAAGCGAGACGGGTCCCCCGGCCGAAAGGCGGCCGGGGGAGAGTCGGTCGACGGTTGAGGTGGCTGGATCAGCCGGTGTATCCGGCGAACACGCGCGTGAAGTCCCAGTCGGACTGGTTCACGCCGGAACAGCTGTCGGCGGGGCCGCCGGTGCAGGGGCGGTCGCGGTTGACGGACCAGAAGGTCAGCCGCGCCAGGTGGTGTTGCTGGGCGTAGGCGAGCATCGTCCGGAAGTCATTGACCGTCACGGTCTCGTTCTGGTCGGTGATCCCGTTCATCGACGAGATGCCCATGGACCGGTAGGCCTGGTCATCGCTGTAGCCGTACGCCGACTTCAGCGAGTTCTTGAGCCCTTCTGCGGCCCGCACGGACAGGTCGCCCATGTTCTGTCCGTTGCCGCCGAAGTTGAACGGCATGATCGTCCAGGCGTCCACGGTCAGACCGGCGCCCGCGGCCCGGTTGATCAGGCTGGTGTCGGGCCCGTTCTGCCCGGTGCCGATGGTGACGTACACCTTCAGACCGGGGTTGTCGGCCTTGACCTTCTTCAGGGCGTCGACCGTGCGCTGCTGCACGGTCGGGCTGTCGTAGGCGTCGGCTTCGAGGTCGATGTCGATGGCCTTGAGGCCGAAGGCGCTGATGACCTTCTGGTAGGCGGCGGCCAGTTCGCCGGCACTGGAGCAGGAGCTCTCCAGCTTGTTGCCGCTCCACCCGCCGAACGACGGGACGACGTCACCGCCGCCTCCCCGCACGGTGTTGATCGTCTGCTGGTCGACACCGCCGGTCAGCGCCCGGCCGCCGTCCCACTGCGGGTTGCAGTAGCCGTTGCTGAGGACGAAGGCGAGCGTGAAGTACTTGACGCCGGTGGCGTTGCTGATCGTGGTGGGGTTCGGCGGGCTGCCCCAGCCGTTGTAGAGGTAGGGCGCCACCGCCATCGGTGCGGCGAGGGCGGCCGGGTCGTCGGGTGCGGCCTGTGCGGGGGGAGTGGAGAGCAGGCCGGTGGTGAGGGAGAGCGTGGCGAGGGATATGGCCGCGGGGAGAGTTTTGGGCATGTGCGCGGAAGCCCTTCGTGGGGGGTGAGCAACCGGGGCCGCGTTCACCTTCTGAACGGTGAGTGCGTCACGTGGTGGTCTGGTTGACCCGTGAACCTAAAGGTATGGACCACTTTCGTCAAGACGTGAAGTAAGCATTGGCAACAATCAGTTGCGGCCCCGCTCGGAACGGGCCGAGTCGCCTCCCGGAGTCCCGCCGCGGCACGTGGTACTTCTTGCCTTCCCGGCCCCGCCGCCGTACCAGTCCGTCGACGATCCGCCTGGTGGCACCGATATGACGAACCGCCCCACCGGCCTGCGCCGCCGTCACGTGGCCGTGGGTCCCGAACGCCTCCTCGCCCTCGGTGACGCCGTGTTCTCCATCGCGATGACACTGCTCGCGCTCGACATCACCGTCCCGGACGGCCTGCCCGAGACCGAGGTCGCCGGGGCCGTGGCGGATGCCGTGCCCACCATCGGCGCCTATCTGCTCAGCTTCGCCGTCATCGGCACGCTCTGGCTGGTCCAGCACGGCCTGTTCCGCCTGATCGCGACGCTCGACCGCTGGCTGCTCTTCCTCTACTTCACGCTCCTGGCGCTGGTCGCCGCGCTGCCCTTCCCGACCCGGCTGATCAGCGAGTACGGCGAGACGACCACGGCGACCGCCTGCTATGCGGCGGCGATCGCCCTGGCCGTGGCCCTGATGTGCGGCATGTACGTGCGCCTGCTCGTGAACCCCTCCTCGGCGGCGCCGCACACCTCTCGCACGGCACTGAAGGGGGAGATCCGCCACGGCGTCCTGCTGGTCCTCGTCTTCGCCAGCTCGATCCCGGTGGCCTTCTACTCGCCGGACCTCGCCAAGTACTGGTGGCTGCTGGCCATCGGGACGCGGCTGCTGTACGGCAGGCCGGCCGGCACCTCGAAGGCACCGGCCGACGCGGGGGAGTGACGCCCCGCCGGGTGTCGCGGGCTCAGTCGGCGTACCCGAACCACCGGCGCAGCTGTTCGAGGAACTCCTCCTGGTCCTCACCGACCCACGCCACATGGCCGTCCGGCCGCAGCAGCACCGCGGGCACGTCCAGGTCCTCGCTGACGTCGACGACATGGTCGACCCGGTCCGCCCAGCCCTCCACCGAAAGGCGGCCGGTCCCATCGAGCAGCAGTCCGCGGCCGTCGTGCATCAACTCGTAGAGGCGGCCCCGCTTCAGGGGCACGTCCCGCATGCGCCGGCCGAGCAGGTCGTGGCCCTCGCCGAAGTCGTAGCGGACGTCGACCGCGGTGATCATCCCGGTGATGTACCGGTTCACCTCTTCGAAGTCCATCAGCTTCGAGAACAGCTCCCGCAGCGCGGTCGGGCCCGGTTCTGCGCCCAGCAGGGTGATCTGCGCCCGCGTGTTGTTCAGGACGGCGGCGCCCACCGGGTGCCGTTCGGTGTGATACGTGTCCAGCAGGCCCTCCGGTGCCCAGCCCCGGACCGCCGCGGCCAGCTTCCAGCCGAGGTTGAAGGCGTCCTGGACACCGAGGTTGAGCCCCTGCCCGCCGGTCGGCGGGTGGATGTGCGCCGCGTCGCCGGCCAGCAGCACCCGGCCGACCCGGTACTGCTCGGCCTGCCGGGTGGCGTCGCCGAACCGGGAGAGCCAGCGCGGCGAGTGCGCACCGAAGTCGGTGCCCGAGGTGGCCCGCATCTGCCGCTTGAACTCCTCAAGGGTCGGCTCGCTCGCACGGTCCTCGGCCACACCGTCGGCGGGCACCACGACGCGGTACACCCCGTTCGCATCGGCGGCGGCGCCGAACCGTAGCTGGGTCCTGTGGACTTCGGCCGTTACGGCGGCGATCGTCTCCGGATCCTCCGTCAGCTCCATCTGGCCCAGCAGCGTCTCGACCGTCGCGGCCTCGCCGGTGAAGGCCACACCGAGCTGCTTGCGCACCAGGCTGCGGCCGCCGTCACAGCCGGCGAGGTAGCGGGAGCGAAGCCGTGTGCCGTCCGCCAGCTCGACGCTCACCCCGTCCTCGTCCTGGCTCAGCCCGGCCACCTCGCAGCCGCGCCGGATCTCGGCGCCGAGTTCGAGGGCACGCTCGCCCAGCAGCCGCTCCGTGACCGGCTGCGGATGCGCGAGGCCGTACGGGTGGGCCGTGTCCAACCGGTCCGGCC
Source organism: Streptomyces sp. NBC_01092 (assembly GCF_045039535.1). Classification (NCBI taxonomy): domain Bacteria; kingdom Bacillati; phylum Actinomycetota; class Actinomycetes; order Kitasatosporales; family Streptomycetaceae; genus Streptomyces; species Streptomyces sp. NBC_01092. The sequence continues at coordinate 9,480,672 of NZ_CP108659.1, forward strand.
ACGGCTTCATGATGCCACCGAAGAGCCCACCGACCTGGAACTTCTTACTGACCGCGGCAAACCGGTCCAGCAGGCCGCGCTGGTCCATCATCTCGACGCCGCGCGCGTGCAGGCCCTGACCGCGGGACTGCGGGGTCGGCTCGGTCAGCTTCTCCAGCACGACCACGTGCACGTCGTGCAGCCGCAGCTCGCATGCCAGCATCAGACCGGTCGGTCCACCGCCGACAACGATCACGTCGATCATCACAATCCCCGTTTCCGCAGGTCCTGGCTTCGGTGGGCGATTGTGCTGCACGAGGGGGGCCTTGCCGCAAGCCCCCCGGTGCGCTATAAGTTGAGAGTGGCAAGGAGTCGATGAGCTCCTTGCCTTCGTCGTTTCCGACGTCGCGCGCCGAGGCGAGTCGGGCGGTCAGATCACGCAGCCCACGTGCGCCAGCGCCTGCTTCAGCAGCACCCCGTGCCCGCCCGGCATCTCGCTCTGCACCGCCGGCGACAGGGCCTCCTGCGGACTGAACCAGACCAGGTCGAGGGCGTCCTGGCGGGGCCGGCAGTCGCCGGTGACCGGGACGACGTAGGCGAGGGAGACCGCGTGCTGACGCGGGTCGTGGTACGGCGTGACGCCGTGCGTCGGGAAGTACTCCGCGACCGTGAACGGCTGCAGGGACGTCGGCACCCGGGGGAGCGCCACCGGGCCGAGGTCCTTCTCCAGGTGGCGCAGGAGGGCGTCACGGACGCGCTCGTGGTGCAGCACGCGGCCGGAGACCAGGGTCCGGCTGACCGTACCGTCCGGTCCGATGCGCAGCAGGAGGCCGATGCTGGTGACCTCACCGCTGTCGTCGACGCGCACGGGCACGGCCTCGACGTACAGGATGGGCATGTTGGCGCGTGCATGCTCCAGCTCGTCGCTGCTCAGCCAGCCGGGCGTGGTTTCGGTCATGTCAGACATTGCTTGATCATACTTTCCGGGAATTGCGAACGCTCGGTCGCGAGGGGGACGGGGGACGGGGGACGGGTTCAGGGAAGTCCGTAGAGGCGGCGGGCGTTGTCGCCGGCCGTCCACGCCGCGATGCGCAGCGCGTCCGGCAGGCTCAGCTCGTCGGCGTCCACCCGTTCCTGGAGCAGTTCGCCCAGGCCGCGACGGAACGCCAGTGCGCCGAGCCGGTACGACTCGGCCAGACCATAGGCGTCGGAGCTGTACAGCAGTTTGCGGAACGGGGTGATCTCCAGGGCTTCGGCCAGGATCGCCCGGGAGCGGGCCGGGCCGACATGGTGCAGGGTGAGGCCCACGTCCAGGTACACCTGCTCGAAGACCGCCGCCAGATAGGCGGCCTGGCGCTGGTACGGCCAGCAGTGCAGCAGCAGGACCGGGATCGTGCCCTTCGTCAGATGCAGCCAGTCCGTGAGGTGGGTGGGGTCCACCCGGTGCAGGCGGATGTCGTTGTCGCCGAAACCGGTGTGCAACTGGAGCGGGAGCCCCAGGTCGACCGCGGTCCACAGCAGATGCCGTACCAGGACCGGGTCGGCCAGCCGTCCGCCGTCCGCCAGCCACTGGCGGGCCGCCGCGGCGACGAGCGCGTCCGAGGGGCGCGCCGGGTCCAGGTCGAAGCCGGTGCGGTAGGCGGCCACCGACTTCACGGCCACCACGCCCGGACGCCGTACGGCCTCCTCGGCGGCCGTGCGGAACGCGCCGGGGTACGCGTCCGGTTCGACTCCGGCGGCCGCGACCGCCTCGGCCACCGACTCCAGCCGTACGACCTCGTACGCGGCAGCGCCGGCGCTCTGCGCCAGCTCCTCGGGTGTGGTGATCGGGTGGGGCGTGTATCCCGTGTCGACGCAGAACACCTCGGTTGCGGCGGCGGTCAGGAACCGTCGGTTCACCTCGCCCGCACCCAGCTCCGCACGCCGGGCCAGATAGGCGTCGGCCGGGGCGTGGCGCGGCAGGTCCAGCAGGGGTGCGCAGTGGCGGCGTACGGCGAGGCCGAGCGGGGTGTCGAAGGTGGAGATGCCGGGCCAGGGCTCACCCTCGGTGAGCAGGGACTCGAAGCCGGCGCCGTCCAGGTCGGCGGTGACGATCCCGTGGCAGTGATGGTCCACCAGCGGCAGCGCCGCGAGCGCCTCGTGGACCGGCCCTGTGGCGCTCATGTCAGTACTTCCACCGGTACGCCGCGGCCACCTGGTCCTCGTCGAACCCGGCGACCGCTTCGATCTCGCCCTGTCGTACGGCGATCACGGCGTCGGCGAGCAACGGGCCCAGCGCGGCCCGCAGCAGCGCGCCGGCGCGGAACTCCTCGACGGCCTCGGCCAGCGAGGCCGGCAGCCTGCGCACCCCGCGCGCGGCGGCCTCCTCCGCGCCGAGCTGTGCCGGGTCGCCGGTGATCTCCTCGGGGAGCCGCGCGCCCGACGCCAGTCCGTCCAGACCGGCGGCGATCAGGCAGCCCAGGGCGAGATACGGGTTGGCGGCCAGGTCCACCGGCTTCACCTCCAGGTTGGCCGCCTGGTCGCGGTGGCCCGCCGTGCCGGTGACCACGCGCAGGCCCGCCTCCCGTGTCTCCCGGCCCCATGCCGTGAACACCCCGGCCCACTGCGAGGGTTTGAGCCGCAGATAGCTGGCCGGGCTCGGCGCGGTCACCGCTGTCAGGGCGGGGAGATGGGCGAGGACGCCGGCCGTGAAGGACTCGGCCTCGGGCCGCATGCCGTGCCGACGGTCACCGCCCGCGTGCAGGTTGACCCCGTCGCGCCAGGCGGAGAGGTGGACATGGCCGCCGTTGCCGACGCCCTGCCCGAGGACCGCCGGGGCGAACGACACCGCGAGGCCGTGGCGCTGCGCCACCGCCCGGATCGTCTGCCGCACCAGCACGCTGCGGTCGGCCGCGGCCACCGGGTCCAGCGCCGCCACCGACAGCTCGAACTGCCCGGCCGCGTACTCGGGATGGAACTGGTCGACCTCCACGCCCTGCCGCGCGAGCGCCGCGAGCAGATCGGCGGCGCAGTCGCTCAACTCGACCTGGCGGGTGGCGCCGTACGCCGGACCCGTGACCGCCGGCACGAACGCGCCGTCGGCACCGGGCGGCCGTCCGAAGGCCCACTCGATCTCGATGGCCGCCTTGAAGGTGAGGCCGTCGCGCTCGGCCGCCTCGCGGACCGTGCGACGCAGGAAGGAACGGCCGCAGCCGGGATGCCGCTCGCCCTCCTGGGTGATCCGGTCGACCGGCGCCCACGCCCAGCCGGGCTGCCCGGCGAGCTCCACCAGTTGGTCCAGGTCGGGGTACAGGCGCAGATCGCCGTCAGGGGAGCCGAGGACGTCGGTCGTGACGATGGAGTCGTTCGCCAGGAACGTGTCGAACACCGGCGACATCCCGACGCCCCAGGCCGCCGCCGAGGCCAGCTTCGCCGTCGGGATGGTCTTCACCCGGGCGATGCCCGCCGTGTCGACGTAGGCCAGGACGATCCCGTGCACACCCCGCCCGGCCAGCTCGCCGCTCAGCGCGGTGGCCCGCTCGACGTCACCGGGACGCCCGCCCGGAGCGGGGTCGGCAAGGGTGGTCATACGGTCTCCTCGGCGAACGGGGCCGGATCATGCCGGTTCGTTTCGCTTCGTGCGGTCCCTGTCGGCGTCAGGGTTTCACGGCCACCGCGCCGTACTGCGGCACCGCGGCGGGAGAGTCGGGGGCGCGCCACTGCGAGCAGGACACCAGGCCCGGCTCCAGCAGCTCCAGGCCCTCGAAGAAGGCGGCGATGTCCGCGCCGCTGCGGGCGGTGATCGGCGGCGTGGCGTTCTCGTTCCAGAACTTCATCGCCGGGATCTGGCCCTCCCCGCCGAGTTCGGAGTCGAAGGTCGGGTGGGTCAGGACCAGGAGGCTGCCGGAGGGGACGGCGGCCAGGACGCGCCGCACGATCTCGCGGGCCTTGTCGTAGTCCAGGACGAAGTTGAGGATGCCGAGCATCATCACCGCGACCGGCTTGCCGAAGTCCAGGGTCTGCGCGGCCCGTTCGACGATGGCGTCGGGGTCGTGCACATCGGCGTCGATGTAGGCGGTGACGCCCTCGTGGGTGCCGGTCAGCAGCGTGCGGGCGTGCACGAGAACGATCGGGTCGTTGTCGACGTACACGATCCGCGAGTCGGGCGCGACGCGCTGGGCGATCTCGTGGGTGTTGTCCGCCGTCGGCAGCCCCGTGCCGATGTCCAGGAACTGCCGTATGCCCCGCTCCTCGGCCACGAAGCGCACGGCGCGGCCGAGGAAGTCGCGGTCCGCGCGGGCGATGTCACGGATGATCGGGAACATCCCGGCGACCTGCTCGCCGACCTGCTGGTCGACCTCGTAGTTGTCCTTGCCGCCGATCCAGTAGTTCCACACGCGCGCGTTGTGCGCCACACCGGTGTTCAGCCTCGCCGACCCGCCCGACGGGGTGTGGCCATCACTCACGACTCGTCCTCTCCTCGCACGAACGACCGAAACCGGTCATCGTCGCCATTGTGCCGCTCCGTTGATCACGCTGTCCCGGGAATCGGCAGAGCAGGCACGGCCGTTGGCGTGCGTGCGGGGAGAGAGCCTCGGGCGGGCCGGGCTAGTAGTCGAACTCGCTGGGGGTCGGCGCGGGCGACTTTCCGGCCAGGACGTCGTTCAGGCGCTGGGTGCCGAGCTTCACGGCGAGGTTGACGGAGTCCTGCTGGCCCCCGTCGAGGCCGCCCGCCGTGACGGTGATCGCGTCGGTGCCGACCCGTACGGCGGCGACGTCCTCGGTGAGCGTGGTCGGCTCGCCGTCCGCGGTGCCCTTGATGGTGACGCGCAGGCCGACGCGGTCGTCGCCCTCCTTGGGCAGCGTCGTCTCGATGACCTGGACCGTGCGGTCCCCGCCGCCGTTGCCGGTGACGGTGAACTCGTCGCACTCCTGCGGCAGGGTCTTCAGCCAGGCCAGCGCCTCCTGCGGGTCGGTCCGCTCATAGGCGGCCACCTGGTACAGCAGACGCGAGTCGCCCTGCTGGAAGCCGCGCAGCGCCGACGCGCCGGACGGCTTGCCCAGCAACTCGTCGGTGTACAGGCCGTCGAGGAGCCGCTGGCAGTCGGCGGCGTCCGTCTTCCCGGTGAGGAAGTCGTCGACGTCGGCCTGGCCGATGAGCAGGCTGTCGTGCCAGCCGGCGACCTCCGAGTCCTTCACCTGCGTCCAGTCGTCCTCGATGTCCGCCGCGGTGATCAGCGCGGTGCGGGCACCGTCCTCGGTGAGGGTGGTGGTCGGGGAGGCAGTGGACGTCTGCCGGGCGACCGCACCGGCCTGGGAGACGTCCTCGCCGCTGTCGTCCGAGCAGGCCGCGGTGGTCAGCAACGCCCCGACCGCCAGGGCCGAGGAGAGTACACGGACAGGACGGGACGGGCGACGGATCATCTGGGGTGCCTCCTGTGGACGTGACGGGTGTCCCCAGCGCACCACCGGTTCTGACGGCCCACCAGCGGCGCCGGACCGTTCGAGTGAGCGCCACGGGAGGGACCGTCGAGTCACCCGCCGGGCTGCCCGTACCCGTGCTGCCAGGCCCAGGCCGCGATCTCGACGCGATTGCGGGCGGAGAGCCTCAACTGGACGCTGGACAGGTGCGTCTTGACCGTGGACAGGGAGACGTACAGCTTGGCGGCGATCTCGGCGTTCGTACGGCCGAGGGCGACCAGGCGGACGACGTCGAGTTCGCGGTCGGTGAGAGGCTCCGCGGGCGCGGCGGGCCTCGCCGGGGCGGCGGCGCTGGTCTGCGGGGCGGTGAGGTGCTTGAGCAGACGGACCGTCACCGACGGCGAGACCAGCGAGTCGCCGGCCGCGGCGGCCCGGACCGCCTCCGCGAGCAGGGTGGGCCCCGAGTCCTTGAGCAGGAACCCGCACGCGCCGTCGCGCAGGGCCCCGTACACGTACTCGTCCAGGTCGAAGGTCGTCACCACGACCACCCGCATCGGGTCGGCCACGTCCGGCCCCGCCAGCAGCCGCGTCGCCGCCAGGCCGTCCAGCTTCGGCATCCGGATGTCCAGCAGGCACACGTCCGGGCGCTCCCGCCGGGCCAGCGCCACCGCCGCCTCACCGTCGGCGGCCTCGGCGACCACGGTGATGTCGGGCTGGGCGTCGAGGAAGAAGCGGAAGCCCGTGCGGACCATCTCCTGGTCGTCGGCGATGAGGACGCGGATGGGCGCCCCGGACGGGGATGGGGTGGTCATGGCTCGAGCATGCCTGAATGCCTGAATGGATACGGGCTATGGGCGGTCGGGGCGCGGTCGGCGCCCAGGGATGTCGTCCCGGTCCCGTCCAGCGCACCGGTCGACACGCGCCCACGCGCCCACGCGCCCGCGCGCCTCGGCCAAAAGGCCGGCGCCGGCCGCGAGCCCTCGGCCGATCGGCCGATCCGGCCGTGCGGGCGCTCGCCTACCGTGATCGCCATGAGGTCCGTTTCCCCCCGTGGCTGTGCCCGGGGTTTCGCCGTCGGCGTCCTGATCGCCGCGTGTGTCGTCGACGTGCTCTACGCGGGTTCCGACGGCACGAGCGTCCTGCCGACGGCGAGCCCCGTCTGGCCGACCCTGGCCGTGCTGCTGGTGGGCCTGGCCGCGGTGTTGTGGCCGCAGGGGCGGCGGCCCGCATGGCTCACACCCCAGGTGCGCACCGCGGTCCCGGCCCTCGTCTCGGCCCTGTACTCACTGGGCTCGCTGGCGACCCAGAAGGCGAACGTCTTCGGCCCCGCCGAGGTCCTGATCCTGCTGTGCCTGCTGTTCCTCGCGGTACGGCACTGCCCGCCGCGCTGGGCCTGGGGCTGCGGCGCCCTCGACGCGGGCGCGCTGCTGCTGGTGTCGATTCGCAACCTCGGGCCGTGGGACGCCGCCGTGCTGGGCCTGGTGGTGGCCGGCCTGGTCCTGATCGGCGGCGTCGCCGGGCTCGCCGTGTATCTGCGCACCATGGACTACCGGCGGACGCTCGCCGTCAGCGAGACCCGGCGCTCCGAACGCCTCGCCATCGCCGCCGACCTGCACGACTTCGTCGCCCACCATGTCACCGGGATCCTCGTGCAGACGCAGGTGGCCCGCATGATGGCGCAGACCCGGCCGCAGGAGCTCGACCCGGTGCTGGCCGGTATCGAACGCGCCGCCACCGAGGCCCTCGCCTCGATGCGCCGCACGGTCGGAGTGCTGCGCGACGCCGGGGACGAGGCGACCGACCGCCGCCCGGTCGGCGACCTGGCGGGCCTCGCCGATCTGACGGACGGCTTCGCGAGCCCGGTCCAGCGGATCACCCTGCGCCGCGATCCCGCCGTGTCCGACGTCCTGCCCCACGAGGTGCAGGCCGCTGCCTTCCGGGTCGTGCAGGAGGCGCTCACCAACATCCGCCGGCACGCGGCCGACGCCACGCACATAGAGGTCCGCCTGCGCGGCGACGCCGGCCGGCTGGAGGTGTCGGTCGCGGACGACGGCCGGGGCGGCACCCAGCTCCCGGCGGCGGCCCACGGCGGCGGCTTCGGCCTCGTCGGCCTGACGGAGCGGGTCACCGCACTCGGCGGCGAACTGCGCGCCGGGCCTCGGGCCGGCGCGGGCTGGGAGGTGCGGGCGGTGTTCCCGGAGGGGAAGGCCTGACGCCATCGGTTTCCGGTACCGATACCCTTCGGGCGCCCTGCGCTGTTCAATGAGAGCGAACGGTGTCCGTCCCCGGTACGCCGAGAGGAGCCGCCCCATGCCCCCCGCCGCCATCCCGCCGGTAGGCACCCGCATCCGGCAGGCGCGCCTCGCACGCGGGACGAGCCTGCGGGCGCTCGCCCGGGAGATCGGCGTGTCGGCGAGCCTCGTCTCGCAGATCGAGAACGGCAAGAGCCAGCCCTCGGTCAGCACCCTCTACGCCATCACGACCGCCCTCGGCATCTCCATCGAGGCGCTCTTCGACGCGGGAGAGTCCGTGATGGCGTCCCCCGTGGCGGCAGCCCCCGGCACCGTCCTGCACGCCCTCGCCGCCTTCGCCGCCGACCCCGGCCGCCGCATCGGCCCGCTGGTCACGCCGGACGACCGGGAGGTGCTGGAGCTGGACTCCGGCGTGGTGTGGGAGCGCCTCGGGCACGTTCCCGGCACCCACGTCGACTTCCTTCAGGTGACCTACCGGCCCGGCGGAGCCTCCTCCAGCTCGGGCGGCCTCATGCGCCACGCCGGCACCGAGTACGGGTATCTGACCTCGGGCGAACTGATCCTCACCCTCGGTTTCGACGAGTACACGCTGCGCCCGGGCGACGCCGTCTGCTTCGAGTCGACGACCCCGCACCGCTACCGCAACGATGGAGAGGTACCGGCCATCGGTACCTGGTTCGTGTCCACCGACATTGTTCAGTGACACTTGACACCCGTCCTGGACGGTCGTTCACTCCGAAGTGGGGGTGGTCGCCATGGCGATCCGCACATTCGGACCCAATGCCGTCGACTGGGAAGAGCGCGTCGATCTCGACCGGCTGCGCAGACAGCGGCTGGCCCGCCTGGGCGAGAGCCTGAACCGCTCCGAGCTGGGCGCGGTGCTCAGCTTCGACTTCGCCAACATCCGCTACATGACCGCCACGCACATCGGCACCTGGGCGATGGACAAGCTGATCCGCTTCGCCCTGCTGGTGCGCGGCGGCGAACCCATCGTCTGGGACTTCGGCTCCGCCGCCCGCCACCACCAGCTCTACAACCCGTGGCTCGACTACAGCGATGGCAAGGACGGCCCGCCCACCGGCGCCCGCGCAGGCATCTCCACCCTCCGTGGCGCCTTCCACCCGGACGCCGGGATAGCCGAGGACGTCGCCCGGAAGATCGCCACCGAGCTGCGCGAACACGGCCTGGCCGGCGAACCGCTCGGCATCGACGTCGCCGAGATGCCGGTCCTCACCGCCCTGCGCGCCGAGGGCATCGACGTCGTCGACGGACAGCAGGTCTTCCTGGAGGCCCGCCGCATCAAGACCCCGGACGAGATCTCCCTGCTCACCCAGGCCTGCGCGATGGTGGATGCCGCGTACGAGGAGCTGTACGGCTATCTGCGCCCCGGTGTGCGCGAGAACGAGTGCGTCGGCGTGGTCAGCAAGGTGCTGTACGACCTCGGCAGCGAGTACGTCGAGGGCGTCAACGCGATCTCCGGCGAGCGCTGTTCACCCCACCCGCACGTCTACAGCGACCGCCTGATCCGGCCCGGTGACCCCGCCTTCTTCGACATCCTGCACAGCCACCTCGGCTACCGCACCTGCTACTACCGCACCTTCGCCGTCGGCAGCGCCTCCGGCGCCCAGCGCGACGCGTACGTCCGCTGCCGTGAGTACATGGACCGGGCCATCGCCCTCGTCCGGCCCGGCGCCACCACCGCCGACATCGTGCAGGTCTGGCCGCGCGCCGAGGAGTTCGGCTTCGCCGACGAGACGGCCGCGTTCGCGTTGCAGTACGGCCATGGCGTCGGCCTGTCGATCTGGGAGAAGCCGATCTTCAGCCGACTGGTCTCCCTCGACCACCCGGAAGTCCTCGAAGAGGGCATGGTGTTCGCCCTGGAGACCTACTGGCCGGCCGCCGACGGCTGGTCCGCCGCCCGCATCGAGGAGGAAGTGGTCGTCACCGCCGACGGCTGCGAGGTCATCACCAAGTTCCCGGCGGAGGACCTGCTGGTCGCGGGCCGCAAGTACTGGACGGTGGGCGGCGAGCTCAACACCCGGCGCGAGGCGCAGTCCCACCTCAACACCCCCCACGGCAACGGGACGCGCTGATGGAACCGGCCGAACTCCTCGCCGCCTACGAGCAGATGGCCGTCATCCGCCGTACGGAGAAGGCCGCCCACGACCTGTTCCTCCAGGGCCTGGTCAAGGGCACCACCCACCTCGCCGCCGGACACGAGGCCATCGCCGTCGGTGCGAGCGCCGCCCTGCGCCCCGACGACTACGTCTTCGCCACCTACCGCGGCCACCATCACGCGATGGCCCGGGGCGCCACCCCCGAGGAGTGCCTCGCCGAACTCATGAGCCGGGCAACGGGCCTGTGCAAGGCCAAGGGCGGCTCCATGCATCTGACGAAGGCGTCCACCGGCATGCTCGGCTCCTACGCCATCGTCGGCGCCCACCTCCCGATGGCGGCCGGCGCCGCCTGGTCGGCCCGGCTGCGGGGTACCGACCAGATCGCGGTGGCCTTCTTCGGCGACGGCGCGACCAACATCGGCGCCTTCCACGAGGCGCTCAACCTGGCCGCCGTATGGAAGCTGCCGGTGCTGTTCGTCTGCGAGAACAACCTGTACATGGAGTACACGCCGATCGCCGACGTCACGGCGGTGGCCCGGCCGGCCGCCGACCGGGCGCCCGCCTACGGCATCCCCGGCGAGGTCGTGGACGGCAATGACGTGATCGCCGTTCAGGAGGCGGTGACCCGCCTCGCGGCGCGGGCCCGGGCGGGAGACGGGCCCGCACTGCTGGAGGCGCAGACCTACCGGCACTTCGGGCACAGCCGCGCCGACCCGGGCACCTACCGTCCCGCCGAGGAGGTCGAACGCTGGCTCAAGCACGACCCGCTGGACCTGGCGCGCGGGCGGCTGGTCAGGATGGGGGTGCCCGAGGCGGTCGTCGGCGCGGCGGACGAGCGCGCAATGACCCTGGTGCGGAAGGCAGTTGAGGCCGCCAAGGCTGCCCCGCCGCCCGATCCGGACCAGGCGCTGACCGACGTATGGGCCGACGGAGGTGCGGCGTGGCGGACGTGATCAGCTACCGGGAGGCGGTCGCCGAGGGCATCGCGCGGGAGATGCGGCGCGATGCGTCCGTCGTCTGTCTGGGCGAGGACATCGGCGAGGCCGGTGGCGTGTTCAAGACGACCGTCGGGCTGTTCAAGGAGTTCGGGCCGGAGCGGGTGTGGGACACGCCCATCTCCGAGCAGGCCATCGTGGGGGCCGCCATGGGCGCCGCGATGACCGGGATGCGGCCGGTCGCCGAGATCATGTTCTCCGACTTCCTGGCCTGCTGCTGGGACTACCTCGCCAACGAGATCCCCAAGGTCCGGTACATGACGGGCGGTCAGGTCACCGTTCCGCTGGTCGTGCGCACCGCCAACGGCGGCGGGCTCGGCTTCGGCGCCCAGCACTCCCAGGCCACCGAGAACTGGGCGCTCACCGTGCCCGGACTGAAGATCGCCGCACCGGCGACCCCCGCCGACGTGATCGGCATGATGGCGGCGGCGATCCGCAGCGACGACCCGGTCGTCTTCTTCGAACACAAGGGACTCCTCGCGTCCAAGGGCGCACCCGCGCCGCCGGACCACCTCGTCGAGCTGGGCCGCGCCGCCGTCGTCCGTGAAGGCGCCGATGTCACCCTCGTCGCCCTCGCCTCGATGGTGCCGCTCGCGCTGAAGGCCGCCGAATTGCTGTCCGGCGAGGGCATCGAGGCCGAGGTCGTCGACCTGCGCTGCCTGGTGCCCCTGGACATGAGCACCGTGCTGGCCTCGCTCGGGCGGACCTCGCGGCTCGTCACCGTCGAGGAGAACCCGTACCAGGGCGGCTGGGGCGCGACCCTCGTCTCGGTCGTCGCGGACGAGGGGTTCGCTCTGCTGGACGCGCCGGTCAGACGGGTGGCGGGGGAGTGCGTCCCGCTGCCGTTCGCCGACGCGCTGGAGGAGCGGGTGATCCCCACCGTAGACAAGGTCGTGGCGGCCGTACGCAACCTCGCCGCCTACTGAACATCCCATGGGAGGAAGGGCGATGAGCAATCGGATACTCCTGCGAGGCGGTCACGTACTGCCGATGGATCCCGGAATCGGGGACCTGCCCGAGGGGGACGTCCTCGTCGAGGACGGACAGATCGTGGCGGTGCAGCGGGACATCAGCGCCGACGCGGAAGTGCTCGACATGGCCGGCCGGATCGTGATCCCCGGCTTCGTGGACACCCACCGCCACACCTGGGAGGCGTCCATCCGCAATGTCGCCCCGGACGCCACCCTGGACGACTACTTCGTCGACATCCTCGACACCTTCGCCCCGCTGTACACCCCCGAGGACGTGTACGCGGCCAACCTCGCGGGCTCGCTGGAGTGTCTGAACGCCGGCATCACCACGCTCGTCGACTGGTCCCACATCAACAACACGCCCGCCCACCCGGACGCCGCAATCCAGGCCCTCAAGGAGACCGGGATCCGCGCCCAGTACGCGTATGGCAGTGCCAACACCTCAATGGCCGACTACTGGTTCGAGAGCAAGATCGCGATACCCGGCGATGACGTCCGGCGGATCCGCGGGAAGTACTTCGCCTCCGACGACGGCCTGCTCACCATGGCGCTCGCCACCCGCGGCCCCGGCTTCTGCGTCAACGACGTCGTCAACGCCGAGTGGGCGCTCGCCCGCGAGCTGAACATCCCGATCACGGTGCATGTGGCGATGGGCCGCCTCGCGGGCCGCTTCGGGATGGTCAGGCAACTGAGCGACCTGGGGCTCCTCGGTCCCGACACCACCTACATCCACTGCTGCTACCTCCACGAGGACGAGTGGCAGATGGTCGCCGACAGCGGCGGTACGGTCTCGATCGCGCCGCAGGTCGAGGTGCAGATGGGGCACGGCTGGCCGCCCGTGATGAAGGCCGTCGAGTACGGGCTGCGGCCCTCCCTGAGCATCGACGTCGTCACCACCGTGCCCGGCGACATGTTCACCCAGATCCGCGCGGCCTTCGGCGCCGAGCGCGCCCGCGTCAACGCCGACTGCTGGAAGGCCAACATGCCGGTCCCCGACAGCATGTTGACGGCACGTCAGTTGCTGGAGATGGCCACACGCAACGGCGCCCACGTCGCCGGCCTCGAACACCGCACCGGCTCACTCACCCCCGGCAAGCGTGCCGACGTCGTCGCCATCGACGCCACCGCCCTGAACGTCGCCCCGGTGCACGACGCGGCCGCCGCGGTGACCCTGTCGGCGGACGTCTCCAACGTCGACACGGTCATCGTCGACGGAGTGGTCCACAAGCGCGACGGCCGGCTCGTCGCCGACGTCGACCGGGCCCGGCGGCTGGTCCAGGAGTCCCGCGACCGGCTCTTGGCCGCGAAGGAGGCGAAGAGCGCGGCATGACCCGACACCTGGTGCGCCGCGCCGCGGACCTTCAGGAGCCGCCGTACAGCGAACTCGGGTACCGGCGGCGGGAGTTGGTGGGCGAGGAGGACGGCAGCGTGCACACCGGCTTCGGCCTGTGCGAGATACGGCCCGACGGCCGGGTCGCCGCCCATATGCACTCCTACGAGGAGAGCTTCCACGTGCTCGACGGGGCCGTGGTCCTCGACGTGCCCGAGGGCTCGTACCTCCTCGAAGAGGGCGACTACGGCCTCCTCCCGACCGGCGTCCCGCACGCCTGGCGCGGCGCCGGGGACACCGGCGGGCGCTGGGCCGACATGCTCGCCCCGGTGCCGCGGGCCCGCTACGGCCACGACACCCAGACCGTCCCCGCGCTGCCGGAGCGCGACCCCGTCCGCATCGACGTCCGCGACCCGCGCACCCGGTCCCTCGGCCACTTCGAGCCCGCGCAGATGGACCCCGGCAAACAGTCCCAGGACCTGCTCGCGGTGTCGGCGAGCATGCGGACCGCGCTGCTCGTGTACAGCGGGATCACGGTGAAGATGATGGTCGACAGCGATCTCGGCGCGGTCGCCTCGACGATGTTCATGGTGCAGTACGCGCCGGACGGGGTGGCCGGCCCGCACGACCATCCCTTCGAGGAGACGTACCTGTTCCTGGAGGGGGTCGTGGACGCCACCTTCGACGGCGAGCGGTACCGGCTGGGCCCGGGTGACGTGGCGTGGGCGGGCGCCGGTTGTGTGCACGGGTTCTCCAATGCGGGTCAGGGGCCGCTGCGTTGGCTGGAGACACAGGCACCGCAGCCGCCGTCGCGGCACTCGTACCGGTTCACGCGGGACTGGGAGTATCTGAGGGAGGCCCTGGGCTGATGAGCAGTGTCCTTGTCGTGGGCGGTACGTCCGGGATCGGCAGCGCGTTCGCCCGCTTGCGCGCGGGGCGGGGCGACGAGGTGGTCGTCACCGGCCGGGACGCCCACCGTGCCGGCACGGTGGCCAAGGAGATCGGGGCTGGCCAGGGCCTGGCCCTCGACCTCTCCCGGCCGCGGGAGATCGCCGCCGCGCTGGCCGGGGTCGGGCGCGTGGACCATCTGGTGATCGCGGGCGTCTCGCGGGACGAGAACCGGGTCGCCGACTACGACATCGAGGCGGCGCTGCGTCTCGTCACGCTCAAACTCGTCGGCTACACCGAGGTCGTGCACGCCCTCGGCCCACGGCTGCACGAGGACGGCGCCATCGTGCTGTTCGGCGGTCAGGCCAAGGAGCGGCCCTATGCGGGGGCGACGACGGTGGCGACCGTCAACGCGGGCGTGCGCGGTCTGGTGAACACCCTCGCCGTGGAGCTGGCGCCGGTGCGGGTCAACGCCGTGCATCCCGGGGTTGTCGGGGACAGCCCGTACTGGGCGGGCAAACCCGAGGAGGTGCTGGCGGGGGTGCGCGCCAGGACGCCCGGCGGACGGCTCGCCACGATGGCGGACGTCGTGGACGCGGTGGACTTCCTGCTCCGCAACCGGTCGGTCAACGCCGTCGAACTCGCCGTGGACGGAGGGTGGTTGCTGGGCTGAAAGGGTGGCCGCCGGCGCGGCGGGTCAGCGCTTGAGGCCGACCGCTCCGTACAGGGACACGGGCTCGCCGCGCTCCCCGTCCTCGCCCTCGCCGGGCCGCCAGTCCGACAGGGAGACGATGCCCGGCTCCAGCAGTTCAAGTCCCTTGAAGAGGCGGCCCATCTCGGCGTGCGAGCGGGCCACGAGCGTCACCCCGCTCGCCTGGTAGGCCGCGATACCCCGACGGACGTTCTCCGGCTCGTAGTCCGCCGTCATCGCCGACAGCACCAGACAGCTGCCCGGCGCCAGCGCGCCGACCAACGTGTCCACGAGCTCGTGGGCGCCGTCGTCGTCCGCGATGAAGTGCAGCAGCGCGACCAGCGACAGGGCGACCGGCCGGTCGAAGTCGAGGGCGGAGGCGGCCTGTTCGAGGATCCGCTCCGGTTCCCGCGCGTCGGCCTGCGCATACTCGGTCACACCCTCCGGGGTGCCGCGGAGCAGGGCGTCCGCGTGCGCGAGGACGATCGGGTCGTTGTCGACGTACACCACCCGGGCGTGCGGGACGACGGACTGGGCGATCTGGTGCAGGTTGGGCTCGGTCGGGATGCCGGAGCCGATGTCCAGGAACTGGCTGATCCCCGTTTCCTGGACGATCGCCCGCGTGGCCCGTTCCATGAAGCGGCGGTTGGCGCGGGCGTGCCGTGGAGCGTCGCCCTGCATCGCGGTGATCCGCCGGCCGAGTTCCTCGTCGACGGGGTAGTTGTCCTTGCCGCCGAGGAACCAGTCATAGACCCGGGCCGGATGCGGCCTGCTCGTGTCGATCCTCGATATGGCCGGCTCGGACCCGGTCACGCGACACTCCTGTGTTCGACGACGGTGTGTCCGAGCAGTCTGTCACGATCATGAGGCCGGACGGAGGCTGTCTTCGGCCACCTCGCGTCGAGTTGGATGGCTCCTAGACCGGCTCTGCGACGCGCCGGTCGTCGCTCATGGCCTCAGCGGATCGTGGCCGATCGTCATCAGCTGATGCCGCCGGCGCGTCTGCTCCGGCTCGGGTTCGTTCTCTAGGTCCGCTTCCTCGGTGACGGTGTCCACGACGTCGTACATCACCTGGATGTCGTCGTCCGTGAGGTCCGTGCGACGCTTCTGGAGGATCGCGAGGACGTGCTGCCCGGTCGGCGGGCCGGCCCGGTCCGGCAGCGGCTCGCTCTCCTCCTGCGCGTCCCTGACCCGCAGCCAGCCGGCCAGCTCCTGCGAGGTCATGTTCACCACGCGGTGGAAGTCCGCCCACAGTGCGTCGAGTTCGAGGGCGTCGGTCACGGTGTGCCCCTTGTCTTTCGGGTAAGGCAGTCGTGTGCGGCGCGTGGTGTCACTCGGCGCGCGGCCAGTTCTCGGCGTCGAACATCCACCGCTGCTTCTCCAGCTCGCTCGTGATGCCGATCAGCAGGTCCTGGGTCACCGGGTCCGGCTCGGCGGTGGCGGTGATGCGGGCGCGCAGTCGTTCGATGGCTCCCGCCAGGGTGTCCACGACCATCTGGACGACCTCCGTGTCGCGCACCCAGCCTTCCTTCGGGCCGGGCAGCGTGTAGGCCGCGGCGATCGTCTCCGGCCGGCCGTCGGGCGGCAGGCCGAGCGCCGCGGAGCGTTCGGCGACCGTGTCCGCGTACGTGCGTGCCGTCGAGACCACCTCGTCGAGCTGGAGATGGATCGACCGGAAGCGCGGGCCCACGATGTTCCAGTGCGCCTGCTTCCCGATCAGCGAGATTCCGAGAAGATCGACGAGCGTGCTCTGCAGGGCGTCCCCGGCGACTCGGCGAGCCGGTTCGGGCAGCGTGCTGTTGACCACAGGCATTCCGGGCTCCTCCTTCTGGCTTGATCCAGGCCGACATGGAGCGTGCGGCGTCCGACCACTGGGGTCCACTGCGACCACTCCATGCCGGCGCGGGTGCCCAGGCCCGAACGAGTGCAAACGCGACGTGTCTCAGCGTGCGAACACACCGTCCAGGAAGTGGATGAGGTCCGCGAAGACCTGCTCCTTGTTCGTCTCGTGGAACACCTCGTGCCGGGCCCCGGCGTAGACACGCTCGGTCGCGTCGTTCCCGCGCAGCTCCTCGATCCCGACGCGGCTCCCGGCGAGCGGGACGAGCCGGTCGTCGTCGCCGTGCAGCCACAGCAGCGGCAGCCGCCCGATGCCACCGCTCTTGGACACGGTGTCCAGCATCCGCACGAACGCCTCCACCGTCGGCCGCTTCATCGGCCCGTGCCAGACCAGCGGATCCTTCGTGTACGCGACGCCCACCTCCGGATCGCGCGAGAGGGCGGCCGGGCTGATGGGGGTGTCGGGGATCTCGGCGTGGGCGAGCAGCCGCCGGGGCAGCTCCCAGTCGCCGATCACGGGCCCGGACAGCACCAGGGCGGCCAGCTCGTCGCCGTGCAGCTGCGCGTACCGTGCCGCCACGAGTCCGCCCATCGAGTGCCCGACCAGGACGACCGGCACATCCGGATGCGCGGCCCGGGCCAGAGTGGCGACGGCGTGCACATCGGCGACCACGTCTTCGAAGTCCTCGATCACCACGCGCTCGCCCGCCGACCTCCCGTGACCGACGTGATCCGGCCCGAACACGGCCGCGCCATGCCTGACCAGCACGTCCGCCACCTCGGCGTATCGGCCCATGTGCTCGCCGTAGCCGTGGAGCACGAGCGCGACGTGACGAGGCCGAGGATTCGGCCATTCGCGTACGGCGATCGATCCACGGCTTCCGTCGAGGGCATGCTCGCGAGTGTCGGCCATTGCTCCTCCGGCTGCGTTCGGCTGCTTCCGGCTCCGTCGCTGAAGCTTCCCGGGGATCTTCCCAGGGTGCGCCAGGTCGGTCTATAGTCAAAAACTAGCGGTGCTAATTAACAGGGTGCCGATCCATACTGCCCGGTCAGGAGTCCTGTCGTGCGTCCCGTCCACTTCGCTGCCGCCCGCCGCACCCCCATCGGCAAACTGCGCGGAGCACTGTCGTCCGTACGGCCCGACGATCTCGCCGCGACCGTGATCAGGGGCCTCGTCGCCGACGTCCCCGCACTCGATCCGGCGCGCATCGACGACGTCTACTGGGGCGCAGCCAACCAGGCCGGCGAGGACAACCGCAACGTCGCGCGGATGGCCGCGCTGCTCGCCGGCCTCCCGGAGTCCGTGCCGGGCGCCACGGTCAACCGCCTGTGCGCCTCCGGCCTGGAGGCGGTGACGACGGCCGCCCGCACCATCGCGGCCGGCGAGGCCGACATCGTGCTCGCCGGCGGCTCCGAGTCCATGAGCCGCGCCCCCTTCGTCCTGCCCCGCCCCGACGAGGCCCTGCCCCACGGCATCGAGACCTACGACACCCGGCTGGGCTGGCGCCTGGTCAACCCGGCGATGAAGGAGCTCCACGGCCTGCTGTCCATGGGCGAGACGGCCGAGGAGGTCGCCGGGCGCTACGGCGTCCCGCGCGAGCGACAGGACGAGTTCGCGCTGCGCAGCCACCAACGGGCCGCCGAGGCCCGCAAGAACGGCCACTTCGACGACGAACTCCTGCCGGTGACGCGCCCCGACGGCGTGCTGGTCGACAGCGACGAGTGCATCCGCGAGGACACCTCGTACGAGAAGCTGTCCCGGCTGAAGGCCGTCTTCCGGGAGGGCGGCACGGTCACCGCGGGTAACGCCTCTCCGATGAACGACGGCGCCGCCGGCCTGCTCCTGGTCAGCGAGGAGGCCCTGAACGAACTGGGCCTGGAGTCCCTCGGCCGCTACGTCGCGGGCGCCTCCGCGGGCGTGCACCCCGACGTGATGGGCATCGGCCCGGTCCCCGCCACCCGCAAGGCCCTGGCCCGCGCCGACTGGACGGTCGCCGACGTCCAGGAGGCCGAGTTCAACGAGGCGTTCGCCGCCCAGGCGCTCGCGTGCGTGGACCAGCTCGGGATCGACCCCGACCTGGTGAACGCCAGTGGCGGCGCCATCGCGCTGGGCCATCCGCTGGGCTGCTCGGGCGCACGGATCCTCACGACGCTGCTGCACCGGATGCGGCGGACGGGGGCGGAGCGGGGGCTGGCCACCATGTGCGTGGGCGTGGGGCAGGGCAGCGCGGTGCTGGTGGAGCGGCACTAGCAATCTCCCGACTGGCGAGACGGTCCTTACCCGTACCTGTTGAATGCACATACCATCGGTCTCCGCATGGACACGATGACGCTTTGGCACATAACAGGCTGGGAGTTCGCCGCGCTCGCTTTCGCGGCCCTGCTCGTCGGCTTCTCGAAGACCGCCGTGAGCGGGGCCAACACGATCAGCCTGGCGGTCTTCGCCGCCGTACTGCCTGCCCGCGCCTCCACCGGCATCCTGCTGCCGATCCTGATCGCCGGCGACGTGCTCGCCGTGCTCACCTACCGGCGGCACGCCCACTGGCCCACCCTGTGGCGGCTGTTCCCCGCGGTCGCCGCCGGCGTGGTCTTCGGCACGCTGTTCCTGGTGTGGGCGGACGACGAGATCGTCCGTACGTCGATCGGCGCGATCCTGCTGCTGATGGCGGGCGTGACGGTCTGGCGCCGCCGTACGGCGGACAAGGAGGCCGAGCCGGACTCGGTCACCACCCGGGCCGGCCGGGTCAAGGCCCGCTCGTACGGCGTCCTCGGCGGCTTCACCACGATGGTCGCCAACGCGGGCGGCCCCGTGATGTCGATGTACTTGTTGTCGGCCGGCTTCCGCAAGCTCGGCTTCCTGGGAACGTCCGCCTTCTTCTTCCTGATCGTCAACGTCTCCAAGGTGCCCTTCAGCGCCGGACTCGGCCTGATCGACGGCTCCTCGCTGCTGCTCGACGCCGCGCTGGTGATCTTCGTCGTGCCCGGCGCGGTGCTCGGCAAATGGGCCGTGGACCGCATCAACCAGCGGCTGTTCGAGCAGCTCGTGATCGCGGCGACGGTCGTGGGCGGCCTACAGCTGCTGCTGCGCTGAGCCCCGCAGATCCGTCAGCAGGGCGGGCAGATCGGCGAACGAGTCGATCACATGGTCCGGCCTACCGCTCGCGTCCCGATGCGTCTGCGGCAGATACTTCCCGGTCCGCACCAGCACACCCGTGACACCGGCCCGCTGCGCGGCCAGCACATCGGACTCGATGTCGTCCCCCACCATCACCGCCTCGTCCGCACCGACCCCGACATGCGCCAGCGCCGCCGCGAAGAACGCGGCCGACGGCTTCCCCGTGATCTCCGCCTCGACCCGCGCTGCCTTCTCGAGACCGGCCAGGAAAGCGCCGGTGTCGAGCCGCAGCCCCTGGTCCGTACGCCAGTACAGATTCCGGTGCATGGCCACCAGCCACGCCCCGCGCTGGAGATACCCGAAGGCCCGGTCGAGCGCCGCGTACCCGAACTCGGGCCCGGCACCGCCGACGACCACGACGTCCGGCGTGCTCTCCCCTCCCTCGTCCTCGCCGATGAGGGTGACTCCACCCAGGTCCTGTGCGATGTCCCCGCTGTTCAGCAGCACACAGCGCGCACCCGGGAAGTGCTCGGCGAGATGGGCGGCGGTGACGGCGGGCGCCGTCAGGATGTCGTCGGCGGACACCGGGAACCCGGCGTCCGCAAGCGTGTGCGCGATCGACGCCCGTGTCCGCGAGGTCGTGTTGGTGACCAGCGCGACACGCAGCCCGGCCGCGCGGATCTCCCGCAACGCCTCGACCGTCCCGGGCAGCGGCTGCCACGAGACGGTGAGGACTCCGTCGATGTCGATGAGAACGGCCCGTACGGATCCCATGCCAGGACGATAGCGAGCGCCCCGGCCGACCCCGCTCAGGGAGCGATACCGACACCCTCGATGTCGCTCCACGCCCGCTCCTGACCGGCCGTCATGGCCGGCCACCGCAGCCCGCCCGGTCGCGGCTCGACGCGCGAGGCGTACGGCTGCGGACGGAAGGCGGGGTCGTAGAGGCAGCCCGTGCCGTACGTCTCGTCGAACGCGCCGCACGACGCCACGACCGACTTCGGCGTGGGCTTCTTCCCCTTGCGCACCCAGGTGTCGAGGGCGGCGATGGACGTGGCGTACTCGGCGTCGCTCAGCTCACTGTGCTCGTGCTCCCGGGTGAACGTCTGCACCAGGTGAGCGTCGCGCCGGGCCCCCTGGAGCGTGGCCCGGTAGGCCGCCTCGTGCTCCACGAACGCCGTCGGGTCGTCGATGGCGTGCAGCGTCAGCACCGGCATTGAGACCTTGCCGGTGAGATCGCTGTCGTAGGACAGATCCCGTACGGCCGTGGGGTCGGGGGCGAACCGCTCGACACCGGCGTTCAGCGCCTCGTCGTCGTGCGACCCGGAGTAGCGAACGCCCTCGTTGCCGAAGGGGTTCCGGTCCCCGAGGCGCTCGTGCACGATGTCGCGGAACGTGAAGGTCGCGAACCGCAGATGCGACTCCAGGGTGCGCTCGGGGATCCGCGTGACCGCGAGGATGTCGTCGAGGTTGCGCTGCTGGAGCGCGGTCCGCTCCGCCGCCGGCGACGCGAACCCGGTGCACTCCTGGAGGCGGGCGCGCAGCCCGGCCGACGTCATGGTCGAGCCGGCGCGCAGCCCCTGCCACAGCGGGTACTGCGGCTCGGTCGGGCGGGGGTGGTTCCCGCAGTAGTACTGGTAGACGACGCGCAGGTCGACGCGGTAGTCGTAGCCGCGCGAGCCGCCGCCCAGGACTCCGTTGGTGAGCAGCGCCCCGTCGTACGCGCCCTTCTGGCTGCCGTAGGTCTCCACGACCTTCGCGGCGACGTTCCCGCCCCACGACTGGCCGTGCACATACGTCCGTCGCGGCTTGCCGAACTCCTCGACGAACAGCCGGCGCACGCTCTCCGTGTCGGCGGCGGCCATCCGCGTCCCGTAGCCGCCCCGGCGGTAGGACGAACCCGCCCAGGCGTAGCCCTCCTTCACCATCACCGACCAGCGGCCCAGGTCGTCGAGGCTGCGGGCGGGGTCGGACTCCGCGCCGAGGTCGGGGCCGCCGTGGGCGTGCACGACGAGGGAGCGGTTCCACTCGTGGGGTATGGCGATCGCGTAGTAGGCGCCGTTCGCGTCCTGGCCGGTGTAGCAGTCGGCCTTGTCGACGAGGGCCGCCGGGCACTGCGCGGGGGCCGGTTCCGCGCTGTCGCCCCGGGCGTTCGAGGCGCCGACGAGGATGCCGACGGCGAGGGCACCGGCCAGCACGGCGGCCAGCGTCGTACGCCGCTGTGCCGATGACGGAACAGACCTGCGGATCACTGCGTGCGTTCTCGTCCAGTCCAAGACGCTGCTCCTCGTTCTCGTCGGCACGTCTTCGAGCCGTGCGCCGTGATGCTAGGGAGCGACGGGGCGAGGAACCACGGTCTGCTCGTTTGTGTTCATAGTGTTCGCAGGGTCGAACGGGCATGGGCAGCGGTGCGGTCGCCCGCGGGCACCGGAACTGACGCGTCCAGGCAGGGAGCGTGCCCGTGCGGGCACCGGCCTTCGAGGAACGACAGTCCCGGCGAGCACCCGACCTCCGAGTCCCGCGCCCCCGCCGCACCTCGTACGCTCGCCCCATGTCCCCCCGCCACATCCTGATCCTCGGCGGCACCACCGAGGCCCGCGAACTCGCCGCCGCGCTCGCGGCGCATCCCGGCGTCCGGGTCACCACCTCGCTCGCGGGGCGGGTGTCACGGCCGGGCGCGGTCGAGGGGGAGGTGCGCGTCGGGGGCTTCGGCGGCGCGCAGGGCCTGGCGGACTGGCTGCGCGCCGAGCACGTCGACTTCCTCGTCGACGCCACGCACCCCTTCGCCGAGTCGATCACGGCGAACGCGGTCCGCGCCGCGAGGTCGACCGCCGTCCCGGCGGTGGTCCTGCGCCGCCCCGGCTGGCACGCCGGCCCCGGCGACCGCTGGCACGACGCGGGATCCCTCGAAGAGGCCGCCGCTCTGCTGCCGGGCCTCGGACACCGCGTGCTCCTGACCACCGGCCGCCTGGGCCTCGCGGCCTTCGCCCACCTGACGGACCTGCACTTCGTCGTACGCTCCGTCGAACCACCCGAGCCGCCCATGCCCCCGCACACCGAGGTGCTCCTGGCCCGCGGCCCCTTCACCCCGGCCGCCGAAACGGCCCTGCTGCGGGAGCATCGCATCGACGTCCTGGTGACCAAGGACAGCGGCGCACACGCCACCTCCGCCAAACTCACGGCCGCCCGCGTCCGCGCCCTCCCGGTCGTGCTCGTACGCCGCCCCCCACTGCCGGAGGGCGCGGACGCTGTGCCGGATACGGCGGGTGTGCTGGAGCGGCTCGGCCTCAGCGCGGGGTGACCGAGGCGCGGAGGCGGTCGAGGGCCCGGAGGACTTCGTCACGGTTCCTGGCGCGTTTGATCCACGCGGGCAGCCGTGCGACGTACGTCATCTTCCGGCCGTGCTCGTACCACGGCGGTCGCTCCCGCAGCGGTGCGGCGACGAATCGTCCGAGCAGGTCGAGTTGTTCGAGGTTGTAGGCCCACACGACGCCGTGCCTGGTCCCGGTCTGCAACCAGAGAGCCGGGTGGCACCGCCCGTCGCCGCTCTGTGAGCTCCGCGCCAGCCCGCAGGACCGACAGATCAGACGCCGGTGCGGGTACGACGCGCCGTGCCCGTCCGGTGCGACCGCGGGTCGGCGGTCGTAGTGAGCGAGTGCCTCACAGCGCGGGCAGCGCACCAGGATCGAGTCGCTGAACTCGTAGACCGTGGTGAGGGGATCGCGGAATCGCACCGGCGCGGCAGACATGCCGGAAGTATCACGGAGGGCCGTCACCAGCCGCACCCGGATTCTCAGCGGGACTTGCTCAACGCCGGCTCCTGTACGCGGCCGGTGAGGCCCGCGTCGAGGTCCTCCACCAGGAGGCGCTTGGCGATGGTGTGGACGGCGGCGCGCAGGTCCGTGCCCGGGGGGCGGCCGATGTCGTCCTGGAGGCGCTCCTCCAGCCAGGTCGCCCAGGCGGTGCCGATGATCTGGGCCTCCCGCGTGCCCGCGGGGGTGGGCGAGAGGAGGGAGCCGCCGTCGCGGGTCAGGTAGCCCTCGTCGACCATGCGGTCGAAGACGGGGAGCAGTACCTCGGGAGGCAGGTGGCGGCGGGCCGCGATCAGGCTCAGGCTCGCGTGGCCGACCAGGACCGTCAGGATCTCGACCTGCATCACCGCCCAGGCGCCGGCCACGTCGAGGCGGGTTTCGGAGGCCCCGATGATCCGGCGGGCGGTGTCGGGGCTCATGCCGCCGATGATCTGCCCGACGGACGTCTCCAGCACCCGCTGGGCATTGGGGTCGTGCGGGGACGCGAACCCGTCGCCCAGGTCGGTGGACGCCATGCGCGCACTGTCGCGCAGCGGAACCTGCTTGAGGAACAGCGCGATGACGAAGCCGAGAGCCGCGACCGGCACCGCCCACAGGAACACGGTCTGGATCGTCTCGGCGTACGCGTCGACGATCGGCGCGGCGACCGCCGACGGCAGCCCGTTCAGGCCCTCCGGGCTGGTCGCGGCCCGGCTGATGACGGCCGGATCGAGCCCGGAGCCGGTTCTCGCGGCGGCCTCGACCCCGTCGGCGAGCCTGGGCGTGAGCGTGTTCGTGTAGATCGTGCCGAAGACGGCCGTGCCGAACGAGCTGCCCAGCGTCCGGAAGAACGTGACACCGGAGGTCGCGGTGCCGAGGTCGGCGTAGTCGACGGTGTTCTGCACGGCGATCGTCAGGACCTGCATGCACAGCCCGATACCGGTGCCGAGCACGAACATGTACATCGATTCCAGCCAGGCACCGGTCGACGGCCCCATCAGCGACATCAGGAACAGCCCGACGCCCATCACCAGGGAGCCGACGATCGGGAAGATCCGGTACTTCCCGGTCTTGCTGACCACGTTGCCGCTGAACACCGACGCGATGAGCAGCCCGGCCACCATCGGCAGCGTCCGCACACCGGAGACGGTGGCCGAGTCACCGTCGACGTACTGGAGATACGTCGGCAGATACGTCAGCGCGCCGAGCATCGCGAAGCCGACGATGAAGCTGAGGACGGAGCACACCGAGAAGACCGGGTTGCCGAACAGCCGCATGGGCAGCATCGGCTCCGCCGCCCGCGTCTCCGCCCAACAGAACAGACCCAGCGCGACCGCACCCCCGACGAACAGCGCGATGATGACGCCGGAGCCCCACGCGTACTGGTTGCCGCCCCAGCTCGTCGCCAGGATCAGCGCGCTGGCGCCGACCGCGACGAGCCCGATGCCCAGGTAGTCGATGATCGGCCGGGAGGCCGACTTGACCACCGGGATGGTCCGGGCAGCCGCGATGACGACGACGATCGCGATCGGGACGTTCACGTAGAAGGCCCAGCGCCAGGTGAGATGGTCGGTGAACAGCCCGCCCAGCAGCGGTCCGATCACCGTCGCCACGCCGAACACCGCACCGATCGCGCCCTGGTACTTGCCGCGTTCGCGCAGCGGGATGACGTCCGCGATCAGCGCCATCGCCGTCACCATCAGCCCGCCGGCCCCGACTCCCTGCATCGCCCGCCACAGGATCAGCAGCGTCATGTTCGAGGCCAGACCGCACAGGAACGAGCCCGTGATGAACACGATCGCCGAGACCTGGAAGACCAGCTTCCGGCCGAACTGGTCGCCGAACTTGCCGACCAGGACCGTCGCCACGGTCTCCGCCAGCAGATACGACGTGACGACCCAGGACATGTGCTCGGCCCCGCCGAGATCCGACACGATCGTCGGCAGAGCGGTGCCCACGATCGTCTGGTCGAGGGCCGCGAGGAGCATCCCCAGCATGATCGTCACGAAGACGACGTTCCGGCGGCGCTTGTCCAGCACGGGTGGCTGGGAGGCGGCCGGCGGGGCGGATTCCTCGGCGAGCGTCACGGGGCCACGATCACAGCGGCCGACCTGCGACGCATGCGGGACGGGTCCGCTCGGGTGCCGCCAGGGCCGCCCACGCCGGGCGGCCACGCTGGGCGGCCTTGCGTCCCCGTACTGCTCCCTACTGCTCCTTCGGATTCCGGCGCAGCAGATACGTGTCCATGATCCAGCCCTTGCGCTCCCGCGCCTCCGCGCGCAGCCGCTCGATGCGGGGCGCGGCCTCGGCGATCGGCCCGGAGGCGAGGATCTCGTCCGGGGTGCCGATGTAGGCGCCCCAGTAGATCTCGATGTCCTGCTCCGCGTACTGCCTAAAGGTCTGGTGGGCGTCGAGCATCACGACCACGTCGTCCACGCCGTCCGGGAAGCCCTCGGCCAGCCGCCGCCCCGTGGTGATCTGCACCGGCCGGGCGACCCGGTTGAGCCCCGTCCGATGCCGGGCGACCAGCGCGGAGACGCTGCTGATGCCGGGCACGACGTCGTACTCGAAGTCGACGGCGCCCTTGTCCAGCACCTCCTCCAGGATCCCGAGCGTGCTGTCGTACAGCGCGGGATCACCCCACACCAGGAACGCGCCGGTCTCGCCCTCGCCCAGTTCCTCGGCGATCAGCCGCTCGTAGATCCCGGCGCGCGCACTGCGCCAGTCCCCGACGGCGGGGGAGTAGGAAGAGCCCCCGGCCGACCGGTCCCGCTCCGGGTCCCGCGCCTCGACGACCCGGTACGTCCCCTCCGGTATGTGCGCGTCGAGCATGTCCCGGCGCAGCCGCGTGAGGTCCGACTTCACCTCGCCCTTTTCGAGGATGAAGAACACGTCCGTACTCCGCAGCGCCCTGACCGCCTGAAGCGTCAGCTGCTCGGGGTCGCCCGCCCCGATCCCGATGACATGAATCTTTCGCACGCACCGAGTCTGCCCCACGCCACTGACAACACGACCACCGAGTCCACGTAGCCGGCGCCGGCCTGCGGAAACCGGCCGTGCGCCGACGGCTCCCTACGCCCGCCCCCGCAGCCTCGGTGCCCGCTCCCGCGCGTCCACCGGCTCGCCGCCGTCCTCGACGACATCCGCCAGCTCCCGCGCCCAGGCTGCCACCCCCGCGAGATCCATCCCGTACGGCCGCGGCCCTCCACCACCGGCCGCCCACCCCTCCACGGCCCCGGCCCCGCGCCGCAGCAGCCTCGCGCCACCCGTCACATTCCCGCGCGCCGAGTGCGTGAGCCCCACCGCCAGCTGTGCCAGCCCGCGCCACAGGGCCCGCTCCTCCTGCGGCCCCGTCTTCCACGCGTCCTCGAAGACCTCGTGCGCATGGAACGGCTTCCCCGCGTCCAGCAGCTCCTGTGCCTGTACGACGGTCTCCTGCGGCGTGCGTACGACGCCCTCGGGCTGGCGGGCGACGCCGTCCGCGCCGTACGGCAGGGGACGTCCGAGGCCGTCCCGGGGCCGGGCGCTGCGTGCCCGACCTTCGCTGTCCCGGTCCCGTGCCGCCGCCTGCCGCCTTGACGATGTGCTCCCCATACCCCCGATTGTCCATCGCCCCGTTCCTCGGCGGACGCCCACTTCGGCCCCGTGGTCGACGTGAGGTAAAGTTCTCTTCGCGTGATCACGCGGTTCACCGCGTGAGAGGCACCGGGACGTGGCGCAGCTTGGTAGCGCACTTGACTGGGGGTCAAGGGGTCGCAGGTTCAAATCCTGTCGTCCCGACTGGAGTCCGCTCCGTAGTCGCAGGTCAGGGCCTTGTTCCACTTCGGTGGGACGGGGCCCTTGATCGTTTCCGGGGCTCTCGTCTCACAATTTTTCACCCACGGATGAGCCTCATGCCCCGGAACGCGTAAGCCTCCGACACAAGCTAAGCATGTATGGCTGGCACCCCATGGAAACGGTCAAAGGCGAACGATGACCAGCGCGATGTCATCCCGACTGCCGCCGGTGACGCCCAGGTGTGCCAGCAGCCTCTCGGCAAGCTCTTCCACTGGGAGGGTGCTGTATTGGGCGAGGGCGTCGGTCAGCCGGGCCAGGCCGATATCAATGTCTTCGCCGCGGCGTTCGATGAGCCCGTCGGTGTAGAGCACGAGGGTGTCCCCCCGTGTATAGGACAGGCCAGCCTGAGGGCGCGGGACGTGATCTTGCCGGACGCCCAGCGGCGGGTCAGTGGCCTGGTCCAGCAACTGCCAACTGCCGTCTGGACGGAGCAGCACCGGCGGTGGGTGGCCGGCGTTGCTGTAGATAATCAGTCGGGTGCGCGGGTCGATGAGCACTTTGGCCACGGTGGTGGCCAGTGCGCCGTCGACGGCCCGGGCGTACAGGCCCAGTACCTCCAGGGCCTGTGCGGGGCTGGGAACGGCCCGAATGGCTGCGCTCAAGGCGCTGCGCAGCATGCCCATGACGGCGGCGGCCTCAAGGCCGTGGCCGACAACGTCCCCAACGGCGATGGCGTAGCGGTCGGGCGGCAGGTCGACCACGTCGTACCAGTCGCCGCACACGTTGAGTGATCCGAGGGCCGGCAGGTAGCGCACGGCGATGTCCCGGTGCCTGGCCAAGTCGGGCGAGCGGAGCATGACCTCCTGCAGGGCGACGGCGATTTCGCGCTCGCGGGCATGCGCACGGCGTAGCTGCTCATTCAGCAGTTCCAGATCGTGCGACCGGGCATACACCTGGGCAGCGATCCGTGTTGCTTGCGTGCTCAGCGGTGGGGTGAGCTCACGGATGACCGGGGAGTGCATGAACTCGGTGACGTCGTCGGCCCGCGCGATGATCCACTTCACCGTGCCGTCCGACCCCAGGACGGGGCTGGACATTCCGCACCACCACCGCTCCTCGAGTTCACCTGGGCGGTCGGCAACGGGAATGTCGAATCGCTTTGGTGCCACCACATCGGGTTCGCGGGAGTTCAGCACGCGCTGGAGTGAGGCGCCGAAGTCACGCGCCGCGTCCGGCGCTGCAGGAGTGTCCGGGAACGCCTCCAGGATGTTCTGCCCGGCCAGTTCGTCGCGGGTTCTGCCGGTGACCTGGAGGTAGGCCCGGTTGGCGTAACGGATCACCAGGTCGGCGTCCAGCACCAGATACGGGTTCGGTGCGGCGTCGAACAGCTCCTCGAAATCGATCTCCGCTGTCGTCACGCGCGTACCCTGCCGATCTTTACGAGCGCGACCGCTTTCATCTCCAACCTACGAGCTATCCGCCAGGTGCGCGCACCGGACGACTACCGATACGAGATCCTCAGCCGAGCAGCTCGCTGTGCCCGGCCCAGGCTAAGACAACGGTGTCGGACACCCCGCTGTTGGCCATCCATGACAGGCAAGCATGCCGTGCGCCGTAAAGGCGGACTCGCTCACCGCTCCCGGCGCGCCGCTAGAACATATTGGATCTTTTCGTATTAATCTCCGGTCATCGCACGAAGTCGATCTCTCACCGATCGCACCCCCCCTTCGTTCCACCGGAGATGAACATGCACAAGCTTCGCAAGGCTGCCGTCGTGGTTGTCGCGCTCGGAAGTGCCGGACTGCTGAGCACCGGCACCGCCGCGGCCCACGGCAACGACGATCACGGCGGCAAAGGCGGAGGTCACTACAGCGTCCTGCAGAGCTCCAACTGCAAGTCGCACGACCTGAACCTCAACATCCTCGGCCAGGTCGGCATCCTCAACGGCCTGCTGGGCAACGCGCTCAACGGCGAGGGCGACGCGGGTGCGCAGAAGACCCACCAGGGCTCCACCATGGGCTGCAACAACAGCGCCTTCTAAGGCGCACTCTAAAAGCTGCTGCGGTATCGGGTTGGCCGTTCGGAATGATCACGGGCGGCCAACCAAGCAATAAGGTCGTAGACGATGCGCCCTAGCCGAGCAGCTCGCCCAGCTTCTCCGAGCCGGCCTTGAGGCTCTGCGGATCCGGGTGGACGTAGACCCGTTTGGTGAAGGATAGATCGCTGTGTCCGGCCCAGGCCGAGACCACCCTGTCGGGCACGCCGTTGTTGGCCATCCAGGACAAACAGGCGTGGCGCGCGTCGTAGAGACGAACCCTGCGTGCGCCTGCTGCCTCCATCAGCTTCTGCGCCTCGCGACGAAGCTTGTCCGTCTTAAACGGTCTCCCCAGCTCATCGACGACCACATAGCCTGAGTCCTCATAGGCCTCGCCCGCGTGCTCCTTCTCCTTGTCCTGAAGGACGCGGAGCACCACAAGCGCGCTATGAACAGGCTTGGGCAGCGGCAAGGTCCGCTCGCCGTTGAGAGTCTTGGGCTTTTTCTCAACAACCTTGTTTCGTAGCCCCAGCTCTTGGCTTCGGTCGTAGACGATGGTTCGGGTATTGCCTACGGCAATAGTCCCCGAGCCTTCAAGGTCGACATCCTCTTTCCAGCGGGCACCGCATACTTCTGCGGGACGCTCGGCGATAAGGGTGAGGAGCATGGGGCCAAACAGCCGATTTTCCTTGCTCGCCTCGATGAAGGCCTTCACCTCCTCCTCGTCCCATGGACATCGCTCAGGCGCGTTCTGGGCCGCGCGGGTGCGAGCCTCCCGGGATATTCGGACGTGCTCGGCGACGTTTCGGACCACCCATCCCCGGCGCACGGCCAAGTTCAAAGCCGAGCGAAAACGGCCGAGCGTCAGCTGAACTGAGCGGGCACCCAAACCGGTGCCCGGCTTCCCACCGCGTCGGCGTCCAATGGTGACAAGCCAGTCGACGAATTCCTCAACATCCTCCTCGGTCAGCTGCTGCACCCGCTTGTACCCGAGGTGGTTGCGAACCGGGCGGACCGCATTGTCGTAATTAGAGGTCGTCGCCTCCTCAACATCCCGCGTTGCTGCCCGAAGCCAGATGTCCAACAGCTCGTTGACAGTCAGCTTGGTCGGGGCGACGTACTCGCCTGTTTTGGACTGGTGACGGATGCGGGCAAGCTCGTTGCGGGCTTCCGTCTTGGTATCAAAGGTCTTAGTAACCTGCCGACGCTTCCCGTCGGCTTTGCGAGGTCCATCCGTCACGAAGCGATACCGCACCGTGCCGTCCGCCAGCGTGATCTTCTTGATTGGGTCACCCACCGTGTCACCTGCTTGTCGGTTAACCTCCCAAGGCGGTGCTCAGAGTGTGAGCCTGACGCGGGACAAATACAACAGGCTCCCAAACCCCTTAGAGAGCTTCGAGGTACCGGATCAAGGAAGCCGTCAGTACCCGGTAGCGGCTGCCAAACGCCACAACCCGAAACGGCACCTCTTTCCGCTTGATCAACTCGTACAGATGCGACTTGGAGATCCCCAAGGCCAAAGCGGCCTGACACACATCAACCGTGGCTGCCCACGAGCGAATCTCATCAAGAGTGGGTTGCAAGGTGATCACTCCTCGGCGCCCGAGCCGCCGAGAGCGGCGATGGCGAACATTCCCAACAGACCGTTGGTGGAGATATGAGGATGCTCGGCTGCACAAGAAGAGGGTCAGCCTGTTACCTCTATTTTATCTGACCAGCCACCAAAACCCAAGGAATATCGGGCGAAAGAGGATACAAGGGGCAAGATTTTTGCGCCCTCGCCCTTCCGCCTCTTTTTACCGGGGCTCGACATATCACCGACAGAAGGCGAGAACGCCTCGTACGCTCCGCCGGCAGGCTCCAATCCATCAGTCCCCTACTCGGGTACCGAGTCCGGCTCGGCTCTCGCGAAGCGACCAATCCGGTGATCGCACCGCGATCCGTTCTACCGCATTAGCGGCTTATTGCCACCCGACGGAAGGAAGGTCTGGAAGGAATGCCGTCGGTTGCCACTGTGGCCCCCCTTGGGGGGTGGACTCGGAACCATCACACACCCGAAGGGATCTGGGTCGTAGACCTTGTGTGGTGGTGGAGAGGACGGGGGGAGTCAGCCGCGCCACCGACCGCACGGGAGCTGGATTTTGACCCCTGTGGTGGGGCTGACTCCCCCCGTTGTGGCACCCTCGAACACGCTGGTCAGCGTGCCGTTCCTTCCAGCTACAGATGTTCAATCAGGTTCCTCGAACAACCCTGGTACTCGTACCGGCTGATGTACCGGCCTGAACCGGTACGACACCCGACAACCAACCGATACGAGTACGAAAGCTACTCGATCACCTTTTGCGATCAACTTCTGTACCCGACTACACACATGGGTTGATACAAAATCATTCGCTCGGCCGTGAGCAGAGTTCACCGCTGGGCCTCGATGCCGTTTTAGGGCACGACAATGAAACCCCCTTAGATCCCCCTTGGAGGCTCCCCTATTCCCCGCTCTCTTCGCTCCCTCGTTTCCCTTCGCCTTCCTATCGACGCTGACGCGTCGCTTTTCAAGAAAGCCTTACGCATCAGCAGACGTCGATGAGGTAACTCAGATCAACTGGTGATACCCAGCGTCCTAGATCGATCCATTACATAATGGATTGATCCCGTTGCTTCGGTTACTCGGTCACTCGATCACGGCAGGCTAGTCCATCTTTAGTCGCAAACCCCAAAATGGGGGAGACGGCGGCTGCCTTGTCTGCTCTAGTTATGAGTGAAACAAATCTAATGAGTACTTGCCTAGTTCCGTACGGGGCATACGACCCGTACATCCCGTACGGTTCGTCCCGTACCAGGGGTACTCCCCGTACGGGGTACTAGGGGTACGGGGAGTACGGGAAAAACCTCTCCAGCATTTATCAATGGTTTCCCTTTCCTTCTATAGAGGAATTCTCCTGCGGCTTCCCTGCGCATCAAGGACTTCGCACGCCGGCTACCGCCGTTCCTTGACCCGAAAGGGAAGACCGCAAAACCCCTCCTATAAGAACGAAATGGAAAAGAAGAGTCGTGTCGTGAGTGAGGTCTACCTGCGGCGTTCAGCGATGGCCTTGTCGATGGCCTCTCGAACAATGGCAGACATACTGCCAACTCCACCTTGTCGACGTTCTTCAAGAGCCAGTTGTTGAAGGGTCTCGTACTGATCCTGGTAAATATCAAAGGGGTGGCGCTGCTTCATAACACGCTTACGAGGTGCTTCATTAGGGAGTACGGGTAGTACGGGGCGTACGTCCCGTACGGGGGGTACGGGGTTAGAATTGGGGAGCGCTGTGATGTTTGTTTTGGGGCTGGTGTTGACTGTCAGGGGAACAATAGGTGACAACGGCTCTCTTGCTAGTTCGGTTAGTTTGTCGAATCTTCCCATGGTCTTAGATGCGTAAGTTCTGCGCTTTGGCAATCTCTTCGACCTGCAAAGGTGTCGCGTGCGTGCGGCCCTGTACGGCAAGCTCGATCAGCAATTCAAAGCACACCTTGATGGCATCCCGGGGGAGTCCCTTGGTGTAGGCGTAAAGGAGGTGATATGCCTCCTCGGCGTCCGCGTCGTCAAAAAGTGAATCACGACGGCCGGCGACCGTAAGACGGAACTGCACCATGTCGCGCAGGTCTTCCAGGGACATCGCGTTCATGGCAATGGGGAACATGCGAGAGGCAAGCTCGCGGTAGTTCACGATCTTGGTTCCTAGTTCCTCCTGGCCAACCAAGACGATCTGTAGGAGCTTGGTCTTGTTGGTCTCGAAGTTCAGCAAGTAATGAACGAGCTTGAGTTGCTCGCGGGTCATGTACTGGGCTTCATCGACCAAGAGTACGGGGATCTTGCCGTCTTCAAACTGCTGCAACAGAAACGCCTCGAAGTTACCCAAAGAGGCAGCATAAGAGCGCTCGGTCTTCACATCGAAACTCTCCATGACCAGACGGAGGAACGCATTGCTGCTTTTAAGATTGGGAGAAATGAGCAGCTTGACATTAAAACGCTCGTCCTGGCTGAGCTTCTCGTGAAGTCGACGGACGAGGGAAGTCTTACCCGAGCCGATCGGGCCATACATGTAAATGGGGCCTATCTGATCACGGGCCATAAATTCACACTTGGCCAAGGCCTCGCGAACCTGCGCGGAGAAGTACAGGAACCGCGGATCTGGGCTCGTGATAAAAGGGTGTTCGGTCAGACCGAAATGTTTGACAATTGCATTGATGTCCATATCGCGTAACTACTAATGAATATGGCAAAGTTGACGCAATTTGTCAATATGGCAATAAAGTTGGGGCAATTCCATGGGTCAGGGCGGCCTCGTTTCGTGATCCACGCCGCGAGGACGTCGAAAAGCCCCGCCCATGCGGCCACGGCGGGGGACACACAGGCGGGGCGGTTTTTAGTCTAGTTCACCAACGAAACCCAAAGCGTAACGAGGAAGCAGCCTCAGGCCACCGTTACGCCACGGTGCACCGCCCAAGACTGAGCGGCCTCAGCCATGGCCCCGAGCCAGGACGCATCAGGCTTCCGGGCAGCGAACGTCCGGTACATACGCACGAAGGCAGCTGCGAACGCGTCGACCGCCCTCGGGTCCGCGTTGGTCCATGACGGACTGTGGGACGCCCACGATTCGGCAGACTCCGGGCTGTGTCCTGCGGCGACGAGCTGAACGACGAACATGGCCGGATCGATGAACGCCGCTCCCCGGGTTGGCCAGGCCCAATCCACGGCCCACATACCCCGGACGCCGACGAGCAAGTTACTCGGGTTGACGTCGGTGTGAAGCAGAGCATCACCCTTGAACAGCTCGGCTTCGTGCTCGTCCCGAGCGAACCGGTCCCATCGGGTCTCGGGCCAGTCCCGAGCCACCTCAGGCAGATCCAATTCCCCAAGGCTGCCTACCAATTCGGCGGCCCTGGGTAGATCTGAGGAGTTCGGCGCGAAGTCCGACAGGCGCCCGTCGACAGCCTCCAAGCCCAGGGCCACCCAGTGTTCGTCTTCCGCGTACCAACGCAGGGCAGGGGAGAGGGGGCGGACGAATGGATTGATCAACATCTCGCGCGTGATGGAGTCCAGCCGGCCCCCAGGCCGGTTACGAACGGCCTTGATGAAGAACACCCCCTTCTCGCTGTCGACCAAGGCCGTGACGTCGGAGCTGAATCCGCGCGCGGTCCGCTCGATGCTGGACACGTCGCCCACGTACGGACGGATCAGGGCCCGAATCTCTGATGCGGGAAGGGGGGTGCTCATACGTCCCTCAGTTCTTCGGAGTGCACTCGCTCCCCGGTGTGCCCGGCGAGCACTCGTCGTCTGTGTCCGGTGTGCATGCCTTCCCGTTCTCAAGCGAGCCGGGGCCGCGCGCGTTGCGGATAGAGGCATTGGCCCCCACCATGACGGGACCGCTGAGGATATCGGCCAGCGGGGTTTCCTTGACGTTGCCGACGCTCAGCCACCCGGAGAAGACGCAGGGGGAGACGTCGCCCGTGGGGCTGATTGCTGCCCTGCCAGAGCCGCACCGGCCGCACAGGTTGCTCGCATCCGGCGCCTGACCATTCGCGCCACGACCGAAGGGCCGGACGTGGTCCACGCGGACGTGTGCCACTCCCAGGGCCTCAAGCTCTTGCCGAGCTTCGTTGACACGCTGAGCCTCGCTGCCCGCGATGACGCCGACGCGCACCGGGATACCGCGCTGCACGGCTGCAACGATGTTCGCTCGCGTTCGGGCGTGGCTGGGACGGCCGGTCATTGCGTTGTGCTGTGCCGGATCGTCGGAGTAGTACGACGTAGCGAGGGTGAGCCCGTCCCGCTGGAACAGCTCCCAGCACTCGGCCGAGACGTGTACCAAGTTGCTGTACACCTCGACGTTCAGGCCGAGGTTCAGCGCACGGTTGACCAGGTCGGGGAAGTCGGGGTGCATGGTCGGCTCTCCGCCGATGTACTGGATACGGCGCACGCCGCAAGTGGCGGCTTGTTCCAGAACGCTGGTCCAGTCTTCGCGGCTCATGGTGCCGTGGGAGCCTTCCGGCCCCGACGCGTTGTAGCACTGCACGCACTGAAGCTGACACTTGCGCGTCAGGTCCAGCCACAGAAGCTCGGGGACGGCAAGCTGTGTTTCTGCCGCCGCCGCTTGTACGAGGGTTGTCACTGGCGTACACCTCTCGCTGAGTGAACGGATTGACCCGCGGCCTTGACCCACGGGGTGGTGCGCTCGCCCCGGCGGGCGCTCGGGCTGTCCTGGACCTTGTTCCAACCGGGGCGAGCAGGCCCCGCCCATCCGCCACGGGGGAACGGCGGACGGACGGGGAGCTATGAGGCGGGACGTGCGTCCCACTGCTGTTGGTACTGGTGGATGTACTGACGGACGAAGTCACAGCAGCCCTCGCACGCGAAGGCCGGGGCCGTCTCGCCGCCATGCTCGACGGGGCCTATCCAGACCACCATCCGATCGCCTCGGCGACAGAGGAGACACCAGCCGGTGACTAACGGCCTGCGCCTCATGACTTCGGCTCCACAAGCACGTAGTCGGTGACGCTGCGCTTGAAGCGGTTGTGTCCTGTACCGGCGCGATGTACGGCCATCCAAAGGTTCGCCGCCTTCTCGGCGCCCAGGTCGCCTGAGGACGCGCCGCACTCCTCCTCTTCGCCCGACACGCAGACCGCAGCCCAGGTCACTTCCCCAATGGGGTCCCGGTTGATCTTGTAGTCCACGAAGCGGAAGACTGACCTGACACTCATTGGGTCTGCGCCTCGTTCTTCGCCACGTAGATCCTCAACAGGGCAAAGGTGATGGTTGCCAGCTCGTCCATGAACGCAAAGGCGTCATAGGCAGACGTGGCCGGCATAGGGCGGTTGGACAGCTCAAGCTTCCTGTACGCCTGGCGGTACACCTTCATCACGTCGTCGTCCTGGTCGGCTCCCAGGTCCACGGCAAGTAGCTCTCTCAGGTGACTGATGAGGTCATTGGTCCTCGCGTCGATGTCCGCTCGGGTTGACCTGCTCAGCTCCATGAGCTGAACGACGGTGATGGTGTCCCTGAACCAGTCAACTTCGAGAGACGAGCCGTCGATGCCGGTCGTGCGGTTTCCCTCAGTCACGCTCGTCACCACGCTTCTCCCTCCGCTGTGTGTGACCCACAGTCAACGGAGGCTGCGACATCCTCGGTTGCTTAGGTCCGGCCACGAACGTAGAGCGGTCGCCACCCAAGTCCCAAGAAGATTGCGCGAGTTTGCAGCAAGCCGTTTGACGGTCTCGAACGTGTCACCGACCATCAACGTGTCGCGCAAACCGATGCAAGGCAGCGGACGGGAGAGCAACCATGAAGCTACGGTTCCTTGGTAAGAACTCCACTCCTGGAGACAGCCCCACCCTGTACGCCAGCGATAAGGACAGCTACGTCGTCCAAGGCTGGAAGATCTATGCCCAAGACTTGCTCATGCAGCTGGATGTGCCGGAAGGTCAGACGGCCGTCGAGGTGCCGACGGAACTCTTCGAGCACCTGACCAAGGACGGTCTGACGTCCGGCGAGATCAAGAAGTTCGAAGCCCCGATCATGCTTGTCACCGAACAGGGCACGTGCATCGTGCAGGGTCCGATGATGCGTGACGCCGAGGCCCTGAGCCAGATGCGTTTGCCTGACTACGAAGATTGCATCGAGGTCCGCAAATCCTCGATCACGGCCCTACTGGAGGAGAACAGTGGACCTGATCACCCCCGCTGCGCGTGACGAACTGTTCAGCAGCTTCGAACGCGACGCGTTCCATCTGGAGCTGAGGGACGACTACGGCTCGCCGGTAGAGGACACGCCGTACGCCCGCTGGCAGCGGGGTGAGCCTGATGACTACTCCTGGCTCGACCCCTGGATGACACTCATGAAGCGGGTCACGGGCGAGGGCAAAACCGTGCGTCGTGTCCGGGTGATCAGTGAGCCGCACTCCGAGTACGTCACTTGGGAGCACTCGCTGACCCGTCTCAACATTGAGGCCGGCGAGGACATCCGGTGGCTACCGAGGCACCAGCTGCCCGAGGGCATCACGTTCCCGGTGGAGGGGAACGACTGGTGGCTCTACGACGATCGGCTACTTGCTGTCGGCCATTTCGACCCCGAGGGGCGGGTACTGGGATCAGAGCTGGTTGAGGATCCTGGCGCCGTGGCTGAGTGTGTCCGCCTGCGAGACCTCCTCTGGACCATCGCCATCCCACACACCGAGTACAAGCCCTGACCCATCAGTGAGCAACCAAGCACAAGAAGCACGAGAGGCGCTGGGTGCCCGGCTTCGCGGGTTCCGTAAGGATGCGGGGTTCGCGAGCGGTCGGGCATTCGCCCTTGCCACAAGATGGGCAGAGTCCAAGGTCTCTCGCATTGAGAACGGGAAGCAAAACGCCAGCGAGGAAGACATCCGAACTTGGTGCATCGCCACCAACAAACAGGATCAGATCGATGATCTGATCGCGACTGTGCGCCATATTGACGAGCTGTGGCTTGAATGGCGGCGCCAGTTCCAGGGTGGAGCAGAGAAGCGGCAAAGCAAAGCCATACCCGTCTACGCCAAGACCAAGGTCTTCCGCATCTGGCATCCGACCCTCGTATGGGGAACGGTCCAAACCTCGGAGTACGCCGCAGCAACCTTCAGACAGGTTGTGGACTTCTTCGACATTCCCGACGATACGGAAGCTGCCACAGCCAAGCGGCTTGAACGGCAGCAATACCTGTACCAGGGCGATCGGATCTTCAATGTGCTGCTCGCCGAGCAGGCCCTCTATACGAACTTTGGCGGCCCAGAGGTGATGAAGGGCCAGCTCGACCGACTGTTGGCCGTGATGAGACTTGCCCGACTGAGCCTGGGCATCATCCCGAGGTCTGCACCCGTACATATCTGGCCAGGCAACTCATTCTCGATGTTCGATGACAAGCTCGTCCTCGTTGAGACGTACTCCGCAGAGTTCTCCGTCACACAACCGCGCGAAATCGAGCTGTACGCCAAGGCGTTTGCCCTCTTGCAGCAGTCAGCGGTCTACGGAACGGCCGTCCGAGACCTCATCTTCACTGCGATCCAACACTTCGACCGGATGCCAACCGACTAGGAGACAACGACCTTGAAGAACCAACCGAACTGGCGAACCAGCTCGTACACATCCAACGACAACTGCGTAGAGGTCGCCGACAACGACCCCACTGTGGTCAGAATCCGGGACACGAAGCATCGAGAGTACGGACGTATGGACCTCCGGCCAGCCAGCTGGACACACTTCGTCGATTTCACGAAACGGCTACCGCTTTAACGACACCACTCCAGCAAACCGGCCCCATTGCCCTGAGGGGTTTGGCCGGTGGCCTGCCTCGTGTCGGGAAGCAGGGAGACCGCACGCTTGTGAAGTCGGGCAGCACCGCAGCTGCCTCAAGTGCCCGATCAGGTCTTCCTGCGTAGGGCCCCGACACGAGGGAGGTGGGTAAAGCCTCAGGGCCATTTGGTTGAGGCCGCAATTAAATGGTGGATTATTAAGTATCCCTACGAACAGATCTCCGCGAACCCGCCCATGCCAACCTCGCCAAGCAGTATTTTGAGAGCCTGAGGCTGACTACCATGGGCCGCCTGCAATGGTTCAGGAGGTACACAAGGTGCCAAAAGAGAGCCGTTTCCCTAAAGGTGACAAAGAGACCAGTGGAACGTCTCCTGAATCACCGCACAAGGTCCCCCACAAAGATCGACAAATCACAACTACCAAGCGCTCCAAAGAAGAGATTATCTCAATAGTTGAGCCTACCAAGTCTGAGAAAGCGCAAGCAGAAATGCAGGGGGAGCTTTTCGGACTCTCAACATGGTCGGAGCTGGAGACGAGCCCTGAGTTCCCAAGGGAGTTTGGAAGCCATGGCTACGGGAAGTTACGACTGGAAGGCATAACTGAAGAGTCATTCAGTCAGACCTTAGATCGACTGAATGAATTGTCTCGTGGAAAGGTTTTGGAGCTCCAGGGTTCCGCACTTCCCGTAGTCCTCACCCTTGGCGCCTTCACCCTTGGCGAAGTTCAGCTGAATCCAGGAACAGTGGCGGCCGGCGTCGCCATTTCGTGTGTCGGCCCGATTGCGGCTGGGTTCTTCGATGAGCTTGGTCGCAGTTTCTTTGAATACCTTCAGAGTAAACGTCGAGAACTGGCGACGGGGGATCCATTCGCAAAATGTGAAGCCGTACTAAAGCGCAAGCTGGCACTGCCGGAAGACGCACCAGAGTGGTGCCTTGAAAGTGTTACCTTAAAATTTGAGGACGAAAACAACTCCAACGTGCGAATTGACCGAGCTACCTCACCAGCAGGATTCGCAGCTCTCGGAAATATCAGGTTCGATGAGCTCAATACTCCGTTTGAAGCTCACTGGTTCTCCCTCGGCGCAGTCTGGCTGGCCCTGACGAGCGAGCAGCGGGCATACATCTGGAATGGCAGCGCATGGGCACCAGTCAGCGCACAGTAGGAAGCCGTAAGCTTACCCACTACGGGACCAAATAGCGTCCAACCAAAGCATGGCTCACTCAGTGGTCCATCCAACATCCCCCAAAGCTGACTCGAACAGCTATAGGTCATCGATCTAGCGCTACACCACTTAACAACCTCAAAACCCCGTCGCCAGACTTCTATTGTGCGACATGAAAATCAATGGCAAGTTGAAACTATGAGCTGGGTGGGAAGCCGCAGGCAGGATACTCACTACCAGATCCAGTCTTGAGCGCACCTTCGACATAAGCGGCAGTCACTTCGAATTCAGCTTTCTTGAAGGTGCTAGACTTCATAAATCGCTCCGGCCAGCAAGTATTCACGCTGACCTTTGCTTTATGAAGCGACCGTACGTGAGTAAGTTCGAGTGCTCTACCAAGGCTTGCGGCACGTAGATCAGCTCGCGATAGGTCAGCTCCCCGAAACGTCGCTCGCGCGAGGTTGGCCCCAATAAAGTTGGCTCCCGTGAGATCCGCACCCTGAAATACTGCATCTTCTAGATGCGCCTCGTTGAAGTAGGATCCTCGCAAATCTTTGTTCAGAAACATAGCATTCTTCAAGTTTTTCCCACTAAACACTACGCCCTTCACGGGATGTGAACCAGGATCAAACCCTCTTAACTCGGAAGCAAGGGCCAAACTCTGAAGCCATGTATCTCTCGCCTGCGCCTTACGAGTAACTTCTGCAGCTTCCTCCTGCGCTTGGTGAAGCGATTCCTGGACGAAGAGAAAGACAATTCCAATGATGGCACCACTGGCAAATGCAGTACCTGCACCACCTACTAAGTTGATCTTTAGCTCATCTCGACTAGTAAGTCCTTGTTTGTGCAGCATAAGTGCGGCAGATGCCATCCCAATCAAGCCAAGTGCAGCAAATCCAAAAACAAGCCCCTGCTGCCATGCAGGGACATAATCAACGATCAACACACTTCCTCCTGGGTCGCTCTAGCGTCTGCTCAAATAGCTAAACCCAGAGGTGCTGAACATTGCATAGAGCAACACATACGAGTGAATTAATAGACCTAGATGGGTGTAAATGGTTAGCCTTGAGTCTTAACTTTCCCTTCCTCCTAATGACGAAAGGATGCCGCGGCTTCCCTGCGCGTCAAGGACTTCGCACGCCGGCTCCGCCGTTCCTTGACCGCAAGAGGCCGTCAATTAAGGGAGGGAGGGAAAGATAGTCAGTCACGCAACGATGTGGTAGCCAAGCCGAGCGAACGCCTTATCGAAGCCAAAGATCTCGCGCGTCTGGTACTCATCGCAGGACACCATCACAACACAGTCCGTGTGGCTAACGCCCTCAGATGCTTCGGCAAAGAGTTGCAACGAGGCTTTGAGCGACCAGGAGCTGATGTTGTTGAGGATGAGGAAGTGATCTGTCATCTCTTCGGCGACGCGGACCGCAGTATCGTGTCCCATGATTCGCCCGAGAATGTTGAGTAGCTCCAGATAGACCGCAACAGGGACAAGGATTGTGACGTCGCTATCGCGGAGACGCTTGGCGGCTTCGACAGCCCTCGCGTGATTCGAATCCGAAGGGTGGAAGAGGGATACCAGTCCGCTGGTGTCAGCGATGATGATTCTGCGGCTACTCCCCTCCATATAGGTAGTCGTCGAGGCGGGACGATAGATCTGCTGGCCCCGTGACCTTCAGGTCTTTACCGAGCTTCGCCAACCGCAGCAATGCATCACCGGCGGTTTCCCGTGGCTTCTGGCGAGAGGTAATCGGAGCATGCACCTCGCGTCGCAGCCGCTCCGAATGTTCTATGTGTAAAGACGTTTGCAACATATATCCTGCTTATAGCAAATTTCATGATCGAAAGTCAACGTCGGCTTTTCTGGCGAGAGTTGGTCGAGAAGACGGTTCCGGCAGTCGGGGAGAGCTTTCGACTCTGAGTCCGTGGTCGTCGGCCAAGGACGGAAGGAGCCTGCACAATTGGGGCCACCGCGGTCTCTATGGGAGGAGCTGGCTCGAAGTAGTGATCGAGGTAGTACCGCTCGATCTCGTCCAGGCTGCGAAGAACGGGCGGAAGCTCGGAAAGCCTCGGTGTATGAACGCGCTGGAGGCGGTCGTCCGGAAGACGGATGAAGGCTTCGCCGACGTCGAGCTGCTGGATCTGCTGGGTCGTGTGCTCCCACTGCTCGGGGAGCGGGTAGTACGTCGGATGCGTCCGCTTCTCGGCTGCCTCGTCTGAGACCACGTGCTTGACAGCCTCGGTATCGACCGTCCCGAACAGCCGGGCCGAGTACTCCGCGTCAGGTCGGCCTGCCTTGAAGATGGCTTCGATGCCAACGTTTTGAAGCGCTCCCTTGAGGCGGTCTGAGGCCTGGCTCCAGTTCTGGTGCGCCATGACGCAGTACAGCTTGTACTTGCGGGTCTCAGAGAGCATGCGCGTGAGGCTCTCCTCGCTTTGCGCCATGAACTGCGAGAACTCATCGATCATCAGGACATGCGGCGTGCGGAGTCGTCGGCCTGCTGCCCGGAGGTTGGCTCGGCTCAGAGCTGCGGTCTCCATGCCGACGGTGAGCAGACACCCAAAGAGCCGGCGCGTGTCAGGGAACGCCACCGACAGATTGACGATCAGGGACGTACCCGAGTCGATGAGCCGTCGGAAGTCCAGGACGTTGTCCTGATGGCCGAGGGCGTAGCGAAGGATGGGGGAGAGGGTCAGGAGATCCGCCCGGTTGAGCGTGGACTCCTTCATCACGGGCGCGTCTCGTCCCCACTGATCCATGCGCAGCCGGAAGAAGCGGATGACTTGGGGGTCACGGACACGGGTGCGCAGCAGCTCGTTGCGGAAGGCCGTGTCGGTGAGAAGATCTGAGAGGCGCGTGAGGGGGAGATCTGCCTCCCGCAGGGCCACAACCGAGTGCTTCAGGATGTTCTCGAACGTCGGTGCACCGTGGGCCAGCTCCGGCCAGGCTCGCCTGGCTGCCTCGGTGACGTGCTCGGCCATCGCGTGGTCGTCGTAGGGCTGGGCGAGGAAATTGAACGGAAGGTAGCGGCCCTCTGCGGCAGCTGCCGGAATGTCCATGTAGATCAGCCGCTGTCGCTGCTCCTGGGTGTCGAGCTGCCCGAGGGCGACGAGGTGAGCAAGCACCAGTTGGGCCAGGTCGCCGTGTGGATCGATCAAAGTGACGGGCTGACCAGCCAGGTACAGCGAGAGGAAGAGGGACGCGAGGAAGTAGCTCTTGCCGGAGCCGGTCTTGCCCAATACATGCATATGAGTGCGGGCGGCCTCAAGCGGCAAGTACAGCGTCCGAGGAAAGAACCAGTTCCAGTAGGTGCCGAGCGGGATGCGTGGCTGGTGGGCAGGGAAGAGCGTCATTCGAACTCGCGCTGCACCGGCTGCGACAGGTCGTAGTTGAACGCAGGGACAGGCGGGGCGTTGACACTCACCTCCTCATCAGACTGCGGAACATCGAGCAGACTCACGGCATCTTGTTGTCCTACCGGATACCAAAGCGGCCCGAAGAAGAACGTCTTGGGTGGCGTGGTCACGGGGGAGGCCTGGGTGAGGAGGAAGACGTCAGCGAGATCCGAGTGGCCGGTGGCTTCAAGCTCCTGGCGCGTCCAGTCCGAGAGCTGTTCTCGACGGGCGCTCGTCGGCACCACCACGGCCACGGTGATGTTGTCGGTCTCGAAGGCCTCACGGTACGGGCCGATGGCCTAGGCCGTGAGAGAGGCGACCTTGCGGCGCCAGTGCTTCTGATGCTCTGTGCTGCGGTCAAGCTCCAAGGCGATTGAAACCGCCCGACCACCTGGGCCCGCCCGCCCGCGCGACCGCCCGGCCATCCGCGTGATGACGCCCGGACGTCCCCCGCCCGTCACCCGGACCGCATCCCGCAGACCGCGCCCGGATGGTAGAAGCGGGCCATGACCAACTCGCTCATCCCTCCGGCCGGTGCCCGATGACCGCCGGCATCGACACCCCCGACCGCCGCGGCCGCACCGGACTCGACCGGGCGGGCCGGGACCTGACCGGCAATCCCCGCGTCAAGGTGCGGGACGTGGAACTGCTGTCCAGCCACTGGTACGTCGAGCGCGCCACCACCTTCGACCTCCAGCACGCCGACGGCACCTGGAGCACCCAGCAGCGCGAGACCCACGACCGCGGCAACGGCGCGACCATGCTGCTGTACGACGCCGAGCGCGAAACCGTCCTGCTGACCAGGCAGTTCCGCTTCCCGGTGTACGTCAACGGTCACCCCGACGGCATGCTGATCGAGACGCCGGGCGGGGTGCTCGACGACGATGACGAGCACCCGGAGATCGCCGTGCGGCGCGAGGTCGTGGAGGAGACCGGGCACACCATCGGCGACGTCCAGCACGTCTTCGACATCTACATGAGCCCGGGCTCGGTCACCGAACGCGTCAGCTTCTACGCCGCCGCCTACGGCCCCTCGACCCGCACCCACGAGGGCGGCGGCCTGGACGAGGAGGGCGAGGACATCGAGATCCTCGAACTGCCCTTCCGCCGGGCCCTGGAGATGATCCGCACCGGCGAGATCGCCGACGCCAAGACCATCATGCTGCTCCAATGGGCGGCGCTGGAAGGGCCGTTCGCCCGCTGAAGCCTCTCCCGCCGAACGGCCCCGCTGTCTCAGCCCTCGCCGACGAAACGGTCGACCACCGCGTCCACCCCCGCGGCCAGACCCTGCGGCCCGCCCCGCTCGGCGAGGGCCGGGGCGATCGCTCGGAGCGTGGGCAGCTCCTGGGACGGCATGCGGTGCAGGCCGAGACGGAAGGCGGGATCCGGCTCGTCGGGGTTGTCGACCATGGCCCGCAGTTCCACGGAGACGTATCCGAGGACCCACGCGGTGTAGCCGTGGAACACGGCAGCGGTCCGTTCCTCGTCCAGCCCTGCCCCGCGCAGCAGCGCGAGCACCCGCTCATGGTCCCGCAGGACCGCCGGAGCCCTGCGGGCCAGCGGAACCGCCAT
Source organism: Streptomyces sp. NBC_01092 (assembly GCF_045039535.1). Lineage (NCBI taxonomy): Bacteria > Bacillati > Actinomycetota > Actinomycetes > Kitasatosporales > Streptomycetaceae > Streptomyces > Streptomyces sp. NBC_01092. Next base: position 9,525,282 of record NZ_CP108659.1, read on the forward strand.
CATGCGCGTGGCGATCAGCGGCACCACCTGAGGGTGGGCCAGGCAGACCTCGTAAGTGATCAGGGCGATGCGGTGCAGGTCGGCCCGCCACTCGGAAGGCCCGGGAGCGGGGCCCTCGGCGAGACGGTCCTCCAGTTCCAGGTAGAGGGCCTCGACCAGCCCGTCCAGCAGCGCGTCCTTGCCGGCCGCGTAGCGGTACAGGGCCATGGCCTCGACGCCGAGTTCGGATCCCAGACGGCGCATGCTCAGCGCGGAGAGACCTTCGCGATCGACCAGCTCCAGGGCGGCGGCCAGCACCCGCTCCCGACTGAGCCTGCCGTGCCGCCCACGGTCACTCGCACGCCGGGCCGGGCCTGCCTCCGGGTCCTTCGCCATACGCCTTCTCCTTCCCTATACGACGTAAACGTACAGGAGAGGTACCCTGGAAGCGCGGCAAAGTGCACGACGGCGTACTCCCGATCATGAGTTCACCCATCGAGGACTACGCCCTTCTCAGTGACCTGGAAACCGCCGCAATGGTCGGCATGGACGGGTCCATCAACTGGTTGTGCCTGCCTCGATTCGACTCTCCCGCCTGCCTGGCCGCGCTGCTGGGCACTGCGGACAACGGCTTCTGGCGAGTGGCTCCGCGCGCGGGCGGGCGCTGTACGCGCCGGGCCTACCGGCACGACACGCTGGCCCTGGAAACCGAGTGGCGCAGCGGCGGCGACACGGTCCGGGTCACGGACTTCATGCCGCCGCGCACACAGTCGCCGTGCGTGGTCCGCGTCGTCGAGGGCGTGTCGGGTTCCGTCCCCATGCGCAGCGAACTGCGGCTGCGGTTCCACCAGGGCCGGGTCGTGCCGTGGGTCCGGGACACCGAGTCCGGCACGCTCGCGGTCGCCGGGCCGGACGCCGTCTGGCTGCACGCCGACGGGCCGGTCGGCGTGCCCGACCGGCAGGATCCCACCACGCTCGACTTCACGGTCTCGGCCGGTCAGCGGCTGGCTGTGACGCTCGTATGGTCGCCGTCGCACCTGCCCGAGGCACCCGCTCCGCTGTCCGTCCCGGCCGAGACGGCGCTGAAGGAGACCAGTGACTTCTGGCGGCGCTGGACCGCCCGCTGCCGTTACGAGGGACCCTGGCGGGACGCGGTGGTGCGGTCCCTCATCACCCTCAAGGCGCTCACCTACGCCCCGACGGGCGGCATCGTCGCGGCACCGACCGCCTCGCTCCCCGGGTGCATCGGTGGGGAACGCAACTGGGACCACCGGTTCTGCTGGCTGCGCGACTCCACCCTGACCCTGTCCTGCTTGCTGCGCAGCGGCTACCGCGACGAGGCCACGGCATGGCTGAACTGGCTGATGCGAGCCATCGCGGGCGACCCCGCCCATCTCCAGACCGTGTACGGCGTCGGGGGACAGCGGCTCCTGCACGAGACCGAGGCACCCTGGCTGCCCGGCTATGAGCGATCACGGCCGGTCCGGTTCGGCAACTCGGCGGAGAACCAGTTCCAGCTCGACGTGTACGGCGAGGTCCTGGACGCCCTGTGTCTGTCGCTACGGGCGGGGATACCCATGCCGGCCCGGGTGTGGAGTGTGGTGGAGGCGCTGATGAGCGATCTGATCCGGCACTGGCGTGAACCCGATCAGGGGCTGTGGCAGGTGCGTGGTCCGGGGCGGCAGTTCGTCCATTCCAAGGTCATGGCCTGGGTGGCCGCCGACCGGGCGCTGAGCATGGGGGAGCTGCTCGGCCGCAACGGATCCTCCGGCCGGTGGCGGGCGCTGCGCGACGAGGTGCACCGGGAAGTCTGCCGGGAGGGGTGGGACGCGCGACAGGACTCGTTCGTGCAGTCCTACGGCTCCTCGTCCCTGGACGCCTCGGCCCTGCTGATCCCCAGGCTGGGCTTCCTGCCCGCCCGGGACGAGCGGGTGCGCGGCACCGTCCGGGCCGTACAGCGGCTGAAGCACGGCGGGTTCGTCCGGCGGTACGGCCCCTCGGGCGACGCTGTGCACGACGTGGACGGCATACGCGGCCCCGAGGGCACCTTCGTGGCGTGCACCCTGTGGTACGCCGACGCCCTCGCCGCCACCGGGCATCCCGGTCAGGCCCGGGAGGTCTTCGAACGGGCCCTAGCCATCCGCAACGACGTCGGTCTGCTCGCCGAGCAGTGGGACCCGGACGCGGGCCGTCAACTGGGCAACGCGCCGCAGGCGTTCAGCCATATCGCTCTGGTGGAGACGGCGTTCGCCCTGTCATCAGCACCATCCCCGAGTCGCCGTAGTCGGGGAGGGTCGGGTCGGCGTTGATCCGGGTTACCGAGAGTCGCTCGGTCAGCGGCGCGAACACCTCCCGGACCGCGTCCACGTCCACGGGGCAGCCCGGCCAGCGTGAGGCGCGTCCGATGCGGTACGTCGGCATGTTCTCCATGAACGCGGCCACCAGGTACCCGCCCGGGCCGACGCACCGGGCGAACAGACGGCAGAACTCGGTGAACTCCGTGAAGTCCTCGGTCGCGCCCTCGGCGACGAAGTGCATCGACGCGAGACCGTAGGCGCCGGCGGGCAGGGCCCGGACGTCGCCGTGCACGACCCGTACCCGCGCCAGCGCCTCCCCGAGGGTCTCCGGCAGACTCGGGACTTGTCGCCGGCACAGCGCGTAGAAGGGTTGCCAGCAGGCATCGGGGCCGTCGCGGAACTGCCCGGTCAGATAGCGGACGTTGGCCGTACCCGCCTCCACGGCGTCGATGCGGCGGCTGACGGAGGCCGCCAGCATGAGCGGGTACAGATTGGGCCCGGCGCCGAACTCGACGGACCGTGCGATGCCGCCGGGCGTCAACTCCCGGTACAGCCGGGCGTGGTGGGCGATGACCGCGGCGTCGGACGGGTGCAGCTCACGGTAGTTCTCGGCGAGGTAGTCCTGGACGGGCCAGCTGTCCCAGTCCACGTCGTCGTTGCGGATCGGAACGGCGTCGGGGGCCTCGGACGTGACCATGCCGCACTCACCCCCGCAGCCCCAGGACGCGCTGCTCGGCCAGCCGGCTCAGCGTGTCGTTGAGCCGGTCGATGTCCTCGTCGGAGTTGAGCGCCGTGATCTGGATCCGGAAGCCGACCCGGTCGCGGGGGATGAGGGGATAGGCCGCCAGGGTCACGTAGATGCCGCTCTTCCACAGGAACTGGGCGACCGCGTCCAGATCGGCGGCGTCGGCGAGCGGGATCTCCACGATCGGGAACTCGCGGACGCCCGGCGTGTCCAGGCCGAGGCCGCGGACGTGCCGCAGGACCCGTACGGTCTTGCGGTACAGGTCGGCACGGATCGCGTCCCCGCGGCGGTCGTTCACCGCCAGCCCGGCGAGCGCCGTGGCCAGGGACGCCGTCGGCGAGGGACCGGAGTAGAGATAGGGGCCGGCGGCGGTCTTCAGGTGGTCCTTGAGCCGCGAGGGCAGGGCGAGGAAGGCCAGCAGGGAGGAGTACGCCTTGGAGAAACCGCCGACGAGGACGATGCCGTCGTAGCTCTCGCCCGTGTGCCGGACCACGCTGTTGCCACGCGATCCGTACGGGCAGGGCTCCGCTGCCGTCCGCTCCCCGATGACACCGAAACCGTGGGTGTCGTCCACGTACAGCGTCGCGCCCCGGTCCCGGCAGATCCCGGCCAGCACCGGCAGGTCGGGGATGTTCCCGCTCATGCTGTCGACACCGTCCAGGCAGACCAGCCGGGGCCCGTCGGACGGCAGGGCCCGCAGCAGGGCGTTCAGTTCGGCGGGCCGGTCGGCGCGGAAGCGGTGCAGCCGTGCGCCCCGGCCCCGGGCCGACACACAGCCGTCGTACACGGTTTTGTGGGCCCTGGCCTCGACGAAGACATGGCCCGCCCCGGCCAGGACCGGGATCACCGAGCCGTGGATCAGGGTGGCGGTGGGCAGCAGCAGCGTGTCCGGTGCGCCGAGCAGGGCGGCGAGCCGCTCCTCGATGTCCGTGTAGAGCCGGGGGCTGCCCAGCAGCCGCGACCAGCTGGGGTGCGTCCCCCACCGCCGTACGGCCGGTTCGATCTCGTCGATGATCTCGGGGTCCCAGTCGAAGCCCAGGTAGTTGCAGGATGCGAAGTCGATCAGCCAGTGGCTGCCGCTGCGGATGTGCCGCCCGCGCACCTCGTCCAGGACGGCGTCGCTCATGGGGCTCGTCCGTCGCAGGTGGTCGAGGTGGTTCAACCGCGGGTCGGCCCGGCTTCCCGGGGGTGCTATGTCGCCGTCGATTGCGCGCATGGTGTGCTCCCTTGGTTTCAGGCCTGCGGAGACGGCCGGACGCCGCCGTGCCGGCGGAGCACGGCCTCGCCCTGCTCCACGGTCATCGGCCGTGCGAACAGGTAGCCCTGCCCGTACCCGCAGCCGATGTCCGCCAGCAGTTCCCTCTGCCGCTGCTCCTCGATGCCCTCGGCGATCACCTGAAGCCCGAGCGTGTCGGCGAGGTGGATGATGCCCTCGACCAGAGCGACCTGTCGGGGGTCCTTGGGAATGTCGTCGATGAACGTCTTGTCGATCTTGAGTACGTCGATGGGGAAGTCCCGGAGATAGCGCAGCGAGGAGTATCCGGTGCCGAAGTCGTCCACCGCGATGCGGACACCCAGGTCCTTCAGCGCCCGGATGAGCGTGTCGATCTGCTCGGTCCGCTGCATCAGCACCGACTCGGTGAGCTCCAGCAGCAGCGTTTCCGGGTCCATACGAGCGGTGTCCAGGGCCCTGCACACCTCGTTGAGGAAACCCGTGTCCCGCCATTGCCGCGCGGAGACGTTGACGCTGAGGTACGGCGGTCTGGTCCTGTGCTGCTGGAGCCGGGCGATGTCGGCCGTGGCGTGGTGCAGCACCCAGCTGCCGAGCACCGAGATGTTGCCGGTCTCCTCGGCGAGGGGGATGAACTGCCCCGGTGGCACCGGATCGGTTCCTAGGCGCGGCCAGCGTGCCAGTGCCTCGAAGCCCACGATCTCGCCCGCGACGATGTCCACGACGGGCTGGTAGAGCAGCGTGAACTCCTGGCGGGCGATCGCACCGTCGAGGCGCGCCCGGAGGTCGTGGCGTTCCGTCACGCGGGCGCGTTGCCGCGGCTCGAAGCGTCGCCACTGGCGCTTCCCGGAGGTCTTCGCCGCGTACAGAGCCAGATCGGCGAGGGCCAGCAGTTCCTCGGCGTCCGTGGTGTCCCTGGCCGTGGCGACCCCCACGCTGGCGGAGACGCTCACCGATTCGTCGGCCAGCTGGAACGGCCGGTTGAGCGTCTGGATCACCTGAGCGGCCAGCAGCTCGGCGTCGAGGGGCTGTTTCGCGTCCTCCATCAGCACGGCGAATTCGTCGCCGCCGAGCCGGGCCGCCGTGTCGGTCCGGCGCAGCGTCGCCGACAGCCGCTCGCCCACGGCGCGCAGCAGCCGGTCGCCGACGGTGTGGCCCAGCGTGTCATTGACGATCTTGAAGTCGTCCAGGTCGATGAAGAGCAGACAGGTGATCGTCGACTCACGGCGACTGCGCAGCAGAGCGCGCTCCGTACGCTCCAGCAGCAGGGTCCGGTTGGGCAGGCCGGTCAGCGAGTCGTGAAAGGCCCGTTGGGTCAGCTCGTGCTCCAGCTGACGCTGCTCGGTGACGTCCCGCAGCGTCACGACCAGACCACCCACGGTCCGGTCCTGCCGCAGGTCACGGCAGCGCACCTCCACCTCGATACGGTCCTCCTCGCGCACCACCCACCAGTGGTCGTGCGCCTCCTCCCGCCCCCTGTTCCGCAGGGTCGCGAGCGTCCGGATCACCCGGCCCCGGTCCTGCGGATCCAGCAGTTCCGGCAGCTGCCGCCCGGTCAGCTCGACGCTGCCGCCGAACACGGCCTGCGCGGAGGGAGTCGCGTAGCGGACGGTGGTGTCGTCGTTGACGATCAGGATGACGTCCGTGGCGTTGTGCACCAGCGTGCGGAAGTACGCCTCGCTCTCCGTGCGGATGATCTCCCGCCGCAGCGCGATGCGCTCCATCGCCAGTCCCGCGTGCGAGGCGAGGATCTCCAATGAACCCCGGATCTCGGCGAGTTGTCGTTCGGGGCCGGCTGCCAGCATCGCGCCCGGAAGCTCGCCGCCGGCCGGGCGGTCGGGCTGGACCATCGGGCAGACCAGGGCCGTCGGCAGATCCCCGAGCCGGGCGGCGATGACCGGCCCCAGCGCGGTGCCGGGAAGAACGAGGGTGCGGTGGCGGGCGGGATCGGCCGGCCTGCTCCGTGCGGGCTCGGCACGGTCCGTGATCCACCGTCCGCCGATCCGTACGGGGGACCGCGCGAGACGTATGTACAGCTGCTGGGCGTCCCGGGCCGACAGGAGCATGGCCACGTGCGGGGCCTTCGGCCCGAACAGTGTGGCGATCGCCCTGTCGCAGGCCCGGGCGACCTCCTTCGGCCAGGTCGCTCCCACCAGCGAGGCGGCGGCGGTGCGCAGCGCCTGCTCCCGCGCCATGGCCTTGCGGTGCGCCACGACCATCACCGCCAGACGCAGGATCACCAGCAGGAACAACAGACAGGAGAATGCGCCCAGTACCGCCGCGTCGCGCACCCTGCCCGCGAGCTCCTCGTACATCAGGACCGCGGGCGTGATCAGCGTGGCCACCGTGAGCAGCGCGAGCCGGCGCCAGGGCGGCAGCAGGGACTGCGGCTGGGACTGCGAGGCGGTCAGCTCCGCCATCGAGGGGTGCAGCGCGGCCAGTCCCCACGCCGTGTAGAAGATGATCCAGCCCGAGTCCAGCAACGTGCCGGTCTGCCATGTGTCGTTGAGCTGGAGGATCCCGTAGGCGATGTCGAAGCAGAGCAGTGTGAGCGTGCCCAGCACGAGGAGTTGGACGGCGCGGTTGGAGCCGGACACGGGGCTGGGGGCGAGCAGCCGCGCGAGCAGGGCCAGCACCAGGATGTCCCCGAGCGGGTAGGCGATGCTGATCGCGCGCTGCTGCCAGGTGAGGCCCTCCAGTTGGGCGAGCGGCTGCACCAGATACACCCAGACCGGCAGGGCGAGCCCCGCGGTGACGATCAGCGCGTCCAGCAGGCTGGGCAGGTCGTGGCCCACCCAGCGGTAGCGCACCAGACCGAACAGGCCCGCGGCGAACAGCGGATACACGGCGAGATAGCAGGCGTCCGCCGGGGACGGGAACGGATTGGACGCGGCGAAATACGACTCCTGCACGTTGTAGTAGGTGTCGCCCGCGGCGAAGGCCAGCAGCCCGGCGGTGAGCACCCACCACGGCCACCGGTGCGCGGGCCGGTGTACGTGCACGCCGACGAGCATCGCCCCGGCACCGGTCATCCCGATCACGGCCCACAGCGGCGTACGCAGGTCCGGGACGGTCATGTACAGGCCGGTGATGGCCCCGACCAGCACGATGAGGGCGGCCATCAGCCGGTGGGCCAGCAGCAAGGTCAAGCGCCTCCCCGGATCGGAGGACACCGCGCTGCGCGGACTGTGCCAACTTGGGCTTCCTGTATTGATCGTAGGCACGGCGGCTGCCCCGCTGCATCTTGTCGCCCGGCTCGCGAGCAGCGTCGTGAGGCCTCCCGGCGGTGACCGTGGCAGGCGCCGCGGTCGGCCCGCCTCAGGGGGCTCGGGGACTGCCGAGGGCGACACCGGCACTACTCCTTCGGGTCCGGTCGCCAGGTGGAGTCGGCGTAGCCGTGCGGGTTGAGCCGCTGGAAGCGCCACGCGTCCCGGCACAGGTCGGTGAGGTCCCTGGTGGGGTGCCAGCCCCAGGCCCGCGTCACCGCGGTCGGGTCGACGACGAGTTCGGCGACGTCTCCGGGACGGCGGGGCCCGCTGTCGTACGGGACGGGCCTGCCGCACTCCGTGGCGAACGCGGCGACGACGTCCAGGACGGAGCTGCCCTTTCCGACGCCCACGTTGTACACATGCATGCCCGGCCCGTCGGCGAAGTGGTCGAGCGCGACGCGGTGCGCGTCGATCGCGTCCATGACGTGGAGATAGTCGCGGATCGCGGTCCCGTCGCGGGTCGGGTAGTCGCTCCCGAAGACCTCCAGCCGCTCACGTCGGCCATCGGCCACCTGGGCAAGATGGGGCAGCAGGTGATCGGACGCGGAGCGGGCGTCCTCGCCGAGCAGTCCGCTGGGGTGGGCCCCGGCCGTGGTGGTGTACCGCAGGCACAGCACCGTGTACTCGGGGTGGCGGCGGCAGACGTCCGCGAGGATCTGCTCGCAGATCCACTTGGAGGCCGCGTAGGGGTTGGTGGGGCGGGCCGGGGTCGACTCGTCGAGCGGGCCTCGGCCGGCGTCGCCGTAGACCGCACCGGACGACGGGTACACGAGCCGGTGCACCCCGTGCTCGTGCATGGCCGCCAGCAGGGCGGTCGTACCGCCGACGTTGATGTCGTAGTACTCGATGGGCATCCGTGTCGACCTGCCCGCGGCCTTGTGCGCGGCAAAGTGCACAACGGCGTCCACGGAGTGGCGGTCGAAGACGGCCGACAGGGCATGTCGATCACGGATGTCCAGCTCGTAGACGGCACCGACGAAGCGGCCGGCGATCCGTTCCATGCGGGCGAAGACCTGCGAGGTGCTGTTGGAGTAGTCGTCGACCACGATCACCTCGTAGCCGTGCTCCAGGAGTTCCACGCAGGCATGACTGCCGATGAAGCCGGCCCCGCCGGTGACCAGAACGGTCGACGGCGTCCACGGAGCTTCACTTCCTTCGTCTGCACTGCTCGCCATGGCAGGACACTCCTGCTGACAGCATCGAATGCACCGTATATTTACGGTGTATATGTACACTTTGCAACATTGGTCCCGTGGAGTCAAGGCGCCCGGTCGCGCGTGAACGCTTGACTTGAAGAGCACTTCAAGCTGAAGACTCCCGGCACGTGCCCCGACCGCGGGCACGAACGGGAGGGACCACCATGAAGTACCGCACCATCGGCACCGACTCCGGCACTCGCCGCGAGGTCAGCGTCCTCGCGCTCGGCGCGATGCTGTTCGGCTCACGGACCGACGAGGCGACCTCCTTCGCCGTGCTCGACCGCTATGTCGAGGCCGGCGGGACCTTCATCGACACGTCCGACAACTACGCCTTCTGGGAGGACGCCGGCCAGGGCGGACAGAGCGAGGAACTGCTCGGCCGGTGGCGGCGCAGCCGCGGCGTCGGCGACGAGATCGTGATCGCCACCAAGCTCGGCGCCCGCCCGCTGGCCCCCGGCACCGGCTTCGTCGACAACCCGGAGGGCCTGTCGGCGAAGGTGATCCGCGAGTCCGCCGAGCGCAGCCGCGACCGGCTCGGCGTGGCCAGGCTGGACCTGCTCTACGCCCACATCGAGGACCGGAGGGTCCCGCTCCAGGAGACCGTCGAGGGATTCGCCGAGCTGGTGCGCGAGGGCACGGTCGGCCTCCTCGGCGTCAGCAACCACGCGATCTGGCGGGTGGAACGGGCCCGCGCCCTCGCCGCGGCGGCCGGCCTGCCCGGCTACGAGGTGCTCCAGTACGCCCACAGCCACCTGCGGCCCCGCCTCGACGTCCCCGACGGCCTGTTCCCCGATGGCAGCCTGGGCCACGCGGGCCCGGAACTCCTGAGCTACCTGCGCGCCGAACCCGGCCTGACCCTGGTCGCCTACTCACCGCTGCTGAAGGGCGCCTACACCCGCCCGGATGTCGCGCTGCCCGCCGACTTCGACCACCCGGGCACCGCGTCCCGCCTGAAGGTGCTGCGCGAGGTCGCCCGGGAGACGGGCGCCACCGTCAACCAGGTCGTCCTGGCCTGGCAGATCGGAGCCGAACTGCCCATCGTCCCGCTGGTCGGGGCGTCGTCCGTGGCGCAGCTGGAGGAGAGCCTGGCGGCTGTGGACTTGGAGTTGAGCCGGGAGCAGCGGGCCCGACTGGACGCGGCGCACTAGAGGTCCGACGCTGCCAAGTGCCGCGCCAACCGCGGGGAAGCGAACTGCGTCCCGCACACGAACCGCATGACGGGGCCGTACGAAGCCGCAGCGGGAAGCCCGGTGAAGTACAGCCCCGGTACCGACGAGCAGTATCCGGCGCCCAGTTTCGGCGTCCCCCTGCTGACCGCCAGTTCCGTGCACAGCTCAGGGCTGAGGAAGTCCATCGCGGCGATGTCGACCCGGTATCCGGTTCCCGCGATGACGTGGTCGGCGGACAGTTGGCGGGTACGGCCGTCGTCGGTCCGGACGGTCAGTACCGGACGTCGGTCGGGCGCGTCCGCACGGATGATCCGGGCGACTTCGGTGATCTCGGCCTTGCCCTCGAACCGGTCGCGCAGCCACCACGCTCCGAGAGGGCCGAGCACATGGCGGACCAGGTAATGACGGAGTTGGGCAGGGAGGTAGCGGTAGGGATGCGGGTAGTAGCAGAGCGCCCACAGGGACCACGCCCGGCCGAAGGGTGACTGGGGGCGGAACCTCGGCTGCTCCCACGGAGGCGTACCGAACCCGACGCTGCCGCGCCCGCGAACCACCACACGCACTCGCGCTCCCGCCTCCGTCGCCAGCGCCGCCGTCTCCAGGGCGGACTGACCGGCACCTACGACCATCAGGTCCTTGCCGGAGAACCGGCTGAGGTCATGGTGCTGGGAGGCGTGCGAGACGGGGCCCACCGGCGACGGACCGTCCGGTGCGGCGCCGGCGAGTTCCGGCGGGAGGTGGGCGAGGCCCGACAGGCCGGTCGCCACGACGACGGCTCGTGCGGTGAACAACTCGCCCGAGGACAGCTTCAGTTCGAAACCCACGGACGCGGACCCGGGCCCGACACTGCCGCGCCGGTCCACGGAGACCACCCGCACCCGCTCCAACTCCGGTACGAGCCTTTGCTGGAACCAGTCCCCGTAGGCGATGAACGTCTCGATCGGGATGATGTCATCGTCCTTCACCAGCCGGGGTATCCCGGCCGCGTCGCAGAAGTCGACGAGGGTGTGTCCGCGCTGGGGCGCGTCGATGTTGGTGGCGGCGGGGGTCGACTTGAGGAGCATGCCGGCGGGCATGTGGTCGCGCCAGCTCACCATGGGGTCGCCGAACACTCGTACCGGAATGCCGAGTGCCCGCAGATGAGCGGCGGTGGAGAGGCCGAACGGCCCGGCACCGATGACTGCTACCGGAAGATGCATGGTGTTCCTCCCGAGGACGTTGGCGGATTTCGTCAATGGGCAGGCCGACACGGGGGCGGCACAGGTGCCCGGGCCGGACGGGCTGCCCGGCGGTTGGTGCGCCACAGCTGGTACAGGTGTTTCACACCCGGCCGCACGAGGCGCGCGATCATCGTGAGGAACGGCAGCGGGTCGTCACTCGCGAACCAGCCCAGTTCCGTCCCGTTCGCGTGGGTCGGCGCGTGTGGCGTGGTGTAGCCGCTGCGGCGGTAGGCGAGCAGGGCCGGCAGGTCGATGTTCTCCACGATGTAGCGGCGGCCGGTGCACTGTTCGCCTTTCGGTACGGCGCGGCCGGTCAGGTCCAGATGCATGGCGCGTACGACGTCCATGGCGGACTCGTTCTCGAACAGGCGGAACTGGGCGCCCATGCGCGGGTTGAAGTCGAGCAGCTTGTACCGGCTGTCGCGCCGGTCGAAGCGCAGGTCCAGGTCGATGATGCCGCTGAAGCCGATCTGCTTGACGAAGCGTGCGGCGAGGTCGGCGAGTTCCGGGTTGTCGACGATGTAGGCGCAGGCCGTCATCCCCGCGTGCGGCGGCCAGGAGCGGACCTTCACGCCGGTGAACAGGGCGAGCGGGGTGGAGTCCGCGTCGAAGTAGGCGTGCACGATCCAGTCCTCGGCGTCCTCCCTCGGCAGGTACTCCTGAAGGATCACCCCGGGCCGCTCGCCCCAGTCACGGGCGAGGCTGAGCAGCCCCTCCCGGGTGGCGATCCGCGTCGTACCGTTCACCACCGGCTGCCTGCGGCGGACGAACGCCTCACGGTTCTTGGCCACCACCGGGAAGGACGCCTTCTCGGTGAACTCCTCGATCTCCTGGTACGACTGCGGGGAAACAGTCGCAGGGCTGGGGACGCCGTGTTCGAGGCACAGTTCGTGCAGCCCCTGCTTGCTGGCGACGCGGTTCGGGAGGAGCGGATCGACGCGGGGGAAGAGGAAGCAGTCCCGCAGCACATCCTGGTGCTGGGCGATGAGCACCGCGGCCTCTTCGTCGGTCGGGACGAGGACTGCCGGGCGGCCGATGCGCCCTGCGATGCGCACCAGCCCTTCGACGAGCTGCGCGTGATCCTCCGCGCCGGTGGTCGGCCACACGAAGGCGTGGCGAAGGTAGCGGGAGGCGGCCGCAGGTGTGTAGCGGTCCTCGGTGATCGCATACATCGGGACACCCAGACGCCCCAGGGTGCGGATCGCGCCCACGCCGCCGTGATGGAGTGGATAGTCGCCGAACTTCACGATGAGACCTGGCACTTCGCGGTCGGCCTCGAAAGGTATGTCGGCAGTTTCTCTGGTCATGGGATTCCTAAATGCTGCTGAGCCAGCGCACCTGATAGGCGTCCAGGTCGACCGATCGGCCGTCGACGTTCACGTGAACGGGCCGGTCCAGGGTGTTGACCATCAGCATTGCCTTGTCGTCGGCGAGCACGCGCACGGTCTCTGCGTCGTCGCCCGCCATATCAACCGGTCGAAACGCCGAACCGGGCGGGAACTCCGTGTCGAAACGGCGGATCAGGTCCATCATCGGCAGCGCGCCATCGGAGGCATTGCCGGTGACTCCGGAGCTGTGCCAGAGGCAGTCGGTGCACCGCTCGCCCCGTCTCTGCGGATTCCAGTAGAAGGCGGTGGTGGCGCCGCCCTCGGCGATGGCCATCATTGCGGCGACCTGGACGGCGAAGTGCCGCGCCTCGTGCCGGCGCTCACCGGAACCGTCGTCGTCCGACGGTTCGATGTAGTACTCGGTCCACCACAGCGGAACGGAGGTGCGGTCCCGGATCCACCGGCCGATTGCGGTGAACTTGTCGGTTGCCCGGAACTCGTCCGGCAGCGCCTCACCGTCGCGGGTGTAGCTGGCGCCGTCGACGACCACGAAATCGGCTCCGGCCTTGTGCAGGTTCCAGTAGTCGAAGGCCTCGAGGACGCGCCGGTCGACGCTGCCCCATGGGCCCTTGAGGCTGGAGCCGTACCTTGTGTGCCGGGGCCCGAAACTGTCCATGTTCAGGTACGGCCCGCCCACCAGGTTCTCCTTGTTCACCTTCTTCAGCGCGCTGTAGACCTGGTTGTAGAACGCGGTGTACCCCTCGTGGTCCCAGCGCTCTTTCGCGTCGTCGAAGAAACCCTTGAACTCGTTCCAGACGATGAAATGCCGCACGTCCGGATAGCGAGTGGCGACGGTCGCGGCGAGGTCGGCGAAGTCGTCGTAGTGATCGGGGCTCGGGGCCGTCTCCAGGGACCGCCGGGACCAGTCGGTGTGACCCGGCTTGCCGCCCTTCATCCAGTCCGGTGCGCAGCACAAGGTGATGACGGGCGTTCCGTGGGTCTCCCTGATGAGGTCGATCCGTTCGTCCAGGGTCGCGAAGTCGTAGCGGCCCGGGGACGGCTCGGGGTTGTCGGCGCCCCAGCCCATGATGTGCTGGTTCTGCGGCAGTGACTGAGCGGAGAGTGCCCCGCGCGCGGTCCGCACGGCGGCGGGGTCCCCGTCCTCGGCGCTGTACTGGGTGTGCGTGATGCCCCAGCCGAGCGAGGAATCGGCCACCGCGGACGTTGCCCCGCCGTTGCCGGGAAGCGTGACGCACAGCGCGACAACGAGCGCGAGTGTCGCCACCGCCGCGACGACTGCGCTGATCCGCCACGCTCGGGGCCTCATGTCCTGACCTGGCTCAGACACGCGCCCGAGCCGCCTTTCGAACGAACCGTCGGGATCCGCGCAGCAGCGCGTAGCCCTTGGTCAGTGCCCGGTCCACGGCGAACGTGCGGGCAACGGCCCGCCCCTCCACCAGGCGTGCGAACTCCGCAGTACTGGTGCCCCGTCGCACGGTGATTCTCCGTAGTGCATAGGGGCCTTGGCATGGATCGGCCAGCGCGTTGCCCACTGCCAGGGACTGGGCGTATCCGGCAGCGCGCACGGCCCGCCGCACCCGGCGGTTGGAGTAGCCGTACGGGTAGGCGAAGGAGACGGGAGGGACGCCGAGTTGCTCGGTGACGAGCTCTCTGCAGTGCTCCACCTCGTACTGCAACAGGTCGTCGGGGAGCTGGTCCAACTGCGGGTGGGTGTGGCTGTGCCCGCCGATCTCGGCGCCCTCAGCGACGAGTTCGTGCACCTGGTCCCAGTCGAGCATGGTGTCCAGGGCGGCGCCGTCGATCTCGTACGGGCCACGCAGCCAGCCTGTGGTGACGAAGACCGTGGTGGTGAATCCGTGTTGGTGGAGCACGGGCAGAGCATGCTGACGCACGCCCTCGTACCCGTCGTCGAAGGTGATCAGCACGGGATGGTGAGGCAGCGGTGATCCGTCACGCCAGGCTGCCGCAAGGCAGGTCGTGGACACGGGGGTGAACCCGCGTTCCGCGAGCAGTGACATCTGATCGGCGAACATCTCCGGCGAGACGGAGAATGCACGGATCGACGCCGCCGGTGCGTGCCCGATCGCGTGGTACATCAAGATGGGTACGGGTTGAGTCACCGGAAGCTCCCTCGCGGCGGTGGATCACGATGCCTGCGGTCGGGCATGCCCTGGACCTCTGCGGAAGGTCGTCGTGGCGCTACGACGTCCATCCCGGCCGGAGACGGTGCTTGCACCACCCAGGAGGGCGAACCGCCCCTGTGGGCACGCAACATGCCGACCGTGTATCCCGTCGCGGCGGTCACCACTCCGGCCACGATCGCTCCCGCACGCCCCGCCCCTCCACGGCGCCCCAGCAGGGTGTCACGCAACCCGCGGGCCACCCCGGCCGGCAACACGCGTGTGGTGTAGCGGCGCTCGGACTCCAGGCCCTTGCGCGCCCCCACGTGGTGGGTGACCTGGGCCTTGGAAAGCCCCTCGGCGTAGGTGCGGCGGCGGAAGTAGCCGAAACGCTTCCGAGCGTCGGGGACCTTGTGGTGGATGACCGCGCGATCGTCGATGAGGAGAACCGCCTCCGGTACGGCTTGCGTCAGCCGGATGCACAGCTCGGTCTCCTCGCAGCCCAGCGGGCGCTTGTCCCCGTCGCGGCCGATGCCGATGGCGAAGCCGCCCACCGCCTCGAAGGCCGTACGTCGGAAGGAGGCATTCCCTCCCAGCACGTTGCGGACCCGTATCCGTCCTTCCGGGAGCCCCTTGTAGGAGCAGCCGACGACCCAGTCGAACTCCGCGGGGAACCAGCTGGGGCGGCGACCCGACGCCCATGCCGGGACCGTACGGCCGCCCACGGCCATCACCCGTGGATCGGTGTACGGGGCCGCCATGTGCCGCAGCCAGTCCCGTTCGGCCACCGCGTCGTCGTCGAGGAAGGCGATGACCGTGCCCAGGGCCAGGGCGATGCCGGTGTTACGCCCCGCGGACAGGCCCTGCGGGCCCGCGTTGGGGAGCACCCGGACCGCCGGTCCGCGGTATCCGGTGCCCGGGTCCTTGTCGTACTCGTCGCGGAGCCGGTCGAGCAGCGCGGGGTTGTGGTCGACGACCAGCAGCGTCTCCAGAGCGGGCAGGGACTGTTCGCGTACCGATTCCACAGCGGCGAGGGTGTCCTCCCACCGGTCCTCGGTGTATGCGCAGATCACCACGGAGACATCTGTACGGGGCACGTTACTTCTCCTTGTCCGAGAGAGGCGCGAAGCCTGAGGGCCGAGACCCTTCCGGTGCGGACGTCGATGACGAGTCCGCCGGCCGACGGGGCAGCCACTGCGAGCGCCGGACGACGAGGTAAAGGGCGATCAGAGAGAGGGCCACGAGCCAGGCGAGACCTCCTCCGGCCAGGCCGAGTGTGGGCAGGAGGATCAGGGACAGGCCCAGCACGAGTACACAGAGGGCCAGCTGCAGGCCTACGACCAGGCGGAGGCGTCGACGCATCCGGGCCACGTCGACGGCCATGCTCACCAGGAGGTTCGGCAGCGCGGAGAGAGCCATCAGCCGCAGCAGTGTGGTGCCGTGCTCCTCGTACTCCGGCCCGAAGAAGGCGAGGAGACGCGGTGCGATGACGATCATCACGGCGGCCCCTGCGGACATCAGCATCGCCGAGTGACGCAGCACGCGAAACGCATGCTCGGCCAGCCGGTCGGGGTCGTGCGCCGCCTCGACGATCAAGGAACTGCCCATGTTGGTCGCGAGGAGGTAGGGGATGTAGCCGACGATCCAGGCGAGCGAGTAGTAGGCGCTTTGCGCTGGTCCCAGAGTGTTCAGCACCAGAAGGGGCACCAGCGTGTAGGCGGCCATCCGGAACAGCGAACCGAGGTAGTCCGCGGTCGCGTATCCGAGCATGCGGGGCGGCGGTCGTGTCGCTTCTGGAGCAGCTCTCTCGTGACGAGGCACTGCGCGTCGCAGCAGGAAGGCATTGGCCACGAGGATTGCCACGACCAGAGCGCCGGCCCAGGAGATCAGGATGCCTGCAAAGAGAGTCAGGAGGGCCGTGGCTGCCAGCAGAACGATCTTCACTACCGCGAAGATCGCGTTCTCGGTCGCTACCCAGCCCGGGTGCCGCACTCCCGTCAGGGCGCCGTCCTGGAGGGCGAAGATCGCATAGGCGGCCGTATACGTGACGAAGAAGAAGGCCGTCAGCGGGGAGAGGAGGAAGTCCAGGCGGGGACTGATCGTCGGCACCAGGAAGAGGAAGCCGATGGAGACCAGCACGCTGCAGACGACGCTGGCGAGATAGCAGGCCAGGATCAGGGTGCGTGTGTGACGCCCGGCGGACGGTACGAAGCGCACGAGGAAGTCGGAGAGATTGAGCTGGCCGATGGTGGACAGCAGGGTCGCGGCGGAGACGGTGGCGTAGTTGATGCCCACCGTGCTGTCGTCGTACCAGCGTGTGGCGAGCACCCAGAACACCGCTCCCAGCCCGGCGTTGACGAGGGAGCTCATCACGAGGAGATGCCCGTTGCGGAGCAGGGGTTCGCGCGGCAGCACTGCGGCGATTCTGGCGCGGGCACCTGCGGCGAAGGGGCGTTCGGCGGCGCGCGGGGACGGCGTGATCGTCGTCTGCGTCGTCGGCCGTGGGAGGCCTCGCGAACCGGTGAAGGGGGTTCGGCCGTCTGCTCCCTGGGCGGATATCGCTGCGCCGGGGGCCGGGTGACGGTGTTCGCCGGAAGCCTGGGTGGCCATGGATTCTCCAGGACCGATGGATTGCCGCGTTTACGATGTATAGATACATAATAAGCGGCTGGTGTTGTACGTCAATTAACCGGGGCTTATAGGTCTTCGTCGGCGAAACGGGACTGTCGGTGTCGAGGTGTGGTCTAGCGCTGTGGCGCGCGGGCGCGGCTCTTCGACACTCGGAGACCTGACGCCAGTACCGAGGCCGAGGTGAGAACCGCCAGAGCGAGCAGAGCGCGGGTGGGGGTGAACACCTGGCCCACGAAAAGGACCTCGGCGACCAGAGCCGAGACGGCAACGCTGACCGCTCCTGTGAGGGCCACGGATTCGAGGAGGCCCGTCCGTCCGGCTCGGGGCGTGAATGCACGTCCGGTCACCAGCAGCGTTGCGGCCAGTCCCGGACAGACGAGGAGGAAGATCACCGTGGTCGCCACTCGCACCGCAGACGCGTCCGGGAGGGCCGTCATGGCAAGGGCCACCCATCCGGACAGCCCCACACTCCATCGCAGCCAGGTCATCCGGAATTCCCTTCCGGCGGAGGACGGAACCGGTACACGATCGCGTCCGCATTGCGATAGACCGGAGTGAAACCGGGCGCCTTCGACAGCGCGGAGTTCAGTCGCCTCATGAAGTCGGGGGGCATGGCGCCATTCAGCTGGATGTCCGCGTTCTGCGCCCGGGTGAGGAGGACGTACGCCGGCTTGTCCCCCGCCCTCCGCAGGAGCGGCTGGAGCCCGGCCAGTGGGTCCTTCGCCAACAGCTGTTTCGTCGCCAGGCTCTCTTCTGTGATCTCCGCACGTTCGTGCCGGTCGTAGTGCATCTCGAGCCCGGGAGCCGCGAACGTAACAGAAATGATCAACGAGCCGGTCGGCGTCCGGGTCGTCACATACCGGGTGGCCGCGACCTCCCCGGAGGAGAAGCGGTTCATCGCTTCCTTGCTGTAGTAGCCGAACACCAGCCCTCCGAGCATGGCCAGCAGCGCGACGTAGACCACCGGGGTCCGAGCGCGCAGGTGTCCGACCGGCGGCACCAACAGCGCCGCGACCAAGAAGGCGGCGGCCGGTAGCGCGAACATGTAGGCCCGAAAGACCATCTCCCCGCCGTAGGCGTTGATCAGCGCCAGCGGTAGGGGAGAGACCACGAGCAGGGGCAGTGGGGTGCGCCGGGTCCAGCTGTGTACTACGCAGGCGACCGCGGCCGACAGGAAGATGCCCCCCGACAGGCCTCGGTCGATCCAGGCGACCACGACCTGGCTCGGGGCGGCTTCGGCGAGCCTGTTCAGACCGGACCAGACGTTGGCCTCGGGACGGGTGATCGCGCTGACGAAGTCGCCGAGGTGCTTGGACACGTACGGTCTCGCCACACTCGCGTACCAGGCCAGATTGAGTGTGAAGGCACCGGCCAGCGCCGGCAGGACCACTTGCCGGTTGCGCCGGGGCAGGGAGAGCAGCAGCAAAGCACTGATCAGCATGAGGGGGGTCAGCTGGTGGGACGTGACGATCGCGGCTTCGATCACCAGCAGGAGGATGAACCGACCCGGCGGCCAGCCCCGGGGTGACGCCCCCCGATGGGGGATCGCGGACGAGGGCAGTTGCCTGAGGACGAGGCCGATCACGGTCGCGTAGAGAAGAAAGGTGAAGGCCTGCGGTGCGAAGTAGTCCTGCCCCACCCATGAGCAGGAGTAGTAGATCCAGACGGCTCCCCAGATCAGCCTCCGGTTGGTGGTCACCGACCGGTAGATCAGCAGGAGAGGACCGAGCATCGCCACGTTGACGAGCACCTGGGCCCACAGGGCGTACCCCAGGGGGGACTCCAGTCCGGCGGCTCTCAGGAGCATCGCGTTGAACTGGAAGAAACCGGGCCACTGGTTGTAGATGCCGAGGCCTGCGGCGTCGGGTACCTCGCCGTTGTGCCGGATCATCGCGTCGATGACGGCCACGTGCTTCCAGGCCCAGGCATACCGCAGCTCCGAATAGAGCAGTGGTGGCGTGGCGTGGATCAGGCCGATCAGGGCGAGCACATACGCCGCGTAGCAACCGTGAGGGGTCCGCCGGTCGGTCAGCGCCGCACAGAAACCGAGGGCGAGGAGGGCGAGCGCGGCCCAGAACGTCGCGGGAAGCACCTGTAGCAGCCCGAGGTCGTCCATCTGGTCGAGGTGCACATCGCGGAGCGACAGCAACCACAGGGCCAGCACGGCAGGCAGCACGCAGACTGCCGTGCGGACGCCGGGCCCGGCTTGTCGCAGCGGGAACCAGGCGGGCGCGGGAGCCCGGGGGGATGGCGCGAGCCGGGTGTTCCACCAGGTGCTGGGTCCGGCACGCGGCGCAGTGGCATCATCCCCCGCCGGGGCCTTTCCGAGGCCCTCGGGATGATGCCGACCGCTCACTGACGGCTCCGGCCGGACGTGTCCGCTGAGGACAGAAGCGCTCGCTCGAACGACGTGATGAAGGCACGCGCACGCATGAACAGTCCTCCGCGGCGAAACGGCGATGCGGGACAACGAGGGGAACCCCTGCCCGCAGGCGTGATGTGTCAGAAGCGCTGGCATTCCGCGGACACCGGCGGTGGCTTCAACTCCCAGTCCACCATGATCGGTCCGCAACAGCCACTCGGCAGAGCCGGCGGGGCTCGGGATGCCGGGTCGGCTCAACTCGCAGTGCTCGGCCGGGTTCTCTCGGCGGCGGGTGCCGAGCGACTGTTCGG
This sequence comes from Streptomyces sp. NBC_01092, assembly GCF_045039535.1. Lineage (NCBI taxonomy): Bacteria > Bacillati > Actinomycetota > Actinomycetes > Kitasatosporales > Streptomycetaceae > Streptomyces > Streptomyces sp. NBC_01092. The sequence goes on from NZ_CP108659.1 coordinate 9,545,164, forward strand.
CCGCTCTGAGAGCAGTGTGCGCAACACCCGCTGGCCGTCCGATATGGCGTGCAGGTTGGACCGGCCGCTGCGGCGCGGCAGCTCAAGGCTCGGAACCTCCGCGATCCGCAGACCCGAGCGCAACGCATGCGCGATCATCTCGGTCTCGATCTCGAACCCGGTGGAGTGCAGGTCGAGATCGTCCAGGAAACTGCGGCGGAAGGCGCAGAACCCGTAGCAGAGATCGGTCAGCGAGGCGTGGTACAGGTGGTTCACCGTCGCCAGCAGCGCATGGTTGCCCCAGCGCCGGATGCGCGTGATGTCGAGTGATCCGCCGCCCGCGATGAAGCGCGACCCCTTCACGAAGTCGAAGCCGTTGTCCAGGAAGTGCAGGTAGTGCGGGATCTCCTCGGGCAGCATGCTGCCGTCCGCGTCGATCATCACGATGTAGTCGCCGACCGCGGCGAGGAAACCGGTGCGCAGCGCGTTCCCCTTGCCAGGGCCGCTCTGTTCGACGTGGCGGACGGTCGGCAGGCAGTGCCTGGCCATGTGCACCGTGGCGTCGCTGGAGTCGCCGTCGACCAGGATGACTTCGTCGACGCAGTCCGGGATCTGTTCGAAGACCCAGGGGATGTTGCGCGCCTCGTTACGAGCGGGCACGACCAGGCTGACAGTGGCCCGGGGCGGGGGGCGGTCCTCCGCGCGGCGCAGGGGGTGGGCGGGCCGGTCCGTGGACCTGCGGGCCGGGGGCTGAGGGGCGGCGCCGTTGCGGGACGGTGGAGCGAGGGTGCTGGGTTCTGTCAGATGGGAAGCGTTCATGGTGCTTGCATCTCCGGGCGGGCCGGTTGCGGCAGAGTCGACGCCATATGTTTACGACGTACATATACATGTTTGCCCCATATTGACCGTAAGGTCAAGGCCCGGCTCCACACGGCCCGCCGACCGCGCCCGGAGTACGCTCCGAAAAGGAGCCGAAGGAGAGTGGGCCATGCCTCTGTTCCCCAACGAGCGCAATGTCCGTACGACCCCTGAAGGCCTCCTCTGGGAACCCAGCGAGCGCTGGGTGCGCGGCCTGAAGGGCGACGTCACCGTCGTCGACAGCCGGCACCCCCTCCTGGTCTGGGAACCCGATCTCCCCGTCCCGTGCTACGCGTTCCCGCGGGAGGAGGTCCGCACGGACCTCCTCCGCCCGGCCAAGAACCCGACGCCGGGCAAGCACACCGGGTCGCAGATCTTCTACGACCTCGAAACCGACGGCGAGCCGGTGGAGAACGCGGCGTGGACCTTCCCCGCCGCCGACCTCGCCGGGCACATCGCCTTCGAGTGGTTCTGGCGGTGGGGGAGCGGCCTCGACCACTGGTACGAGGAAGAGGAAGAGATCTTCATCCACCCGCGCGATCCGCACAAACGGGTGGACGCCATGGCCAGCAGCCGTCATGTCCAGGTCGAGGTCGGCGGCACGGTCGTCGCGGACACCCACCGTCCGGTGCTGCTGTTCGAGACCGGTCTGCCGACCCGGTACTACATGCCCCGCGAGGACATCCGCCTCGACCTGTTCGAGCCCACCGACCACAGCACCGGGTGCCCGTACAAGGGCACCGCCCAGTACTGGACCTGGAGCGGCGAGGGCGAGGTCCCGCCGAACATCCTGTGGAGCTACGCCGAGCCGCTGTCCGCGGTGGGCCCCGTCAAGGGGCTCCTGGCCTTCTACAACGAGGCCGTCGACATCCGCTTGGACGGCGAACGGCTACAGCGGCCGGTCACGCCGTTCACCGCGAGCCTCAAGGCCTGACCAGCAGCTGGAAGTCGAACGCGTACCGGGACGCGCGGTAGATGTGTGTCCCGTACTCGACCGGCCGCCCCGTGTCGTCGTACGCCGTGCGCTGCATGGTGAGCAGCGCGGCGCCCTCCTTCTCGTCGAGCCGCTGCGCCTCCTCGGCGGTGGCGCAGCGGGCGCCGATGGTCTGGCGGGCGCTGTGCAGGGTGATGCCGACGGCCCGCATCATCCGGTACAGGCCGGTCGACTCCAGCCGGGCCGTGTCGAGGTCGAGCAGGCTCGCGGGCAGGTAGTTGCAGAGGATGGCCACGGGCTGGCCATGTGTGCAGCGCAGCCGCTCCAGCACCGTGACCTCCGCGCCCTCCGCGAGGCCGAGCGCGGCCGCGACGTCGGCGGCCGCCGGGACAAGCTCGTTGCGGACGACCTGCGTGGTCGGACCCTGCCCCGCCGCCTCCAGGTCGTCGTAGAGACTGCTCAGCTCCAGCGGGCGCTTCACCTGGCTGTGCACCACCTGGGTGCCCACCCCGCGCCGCCGCACCAGCAGCCCCTTGTCGACGAGGGACTGGATGGCCTGCCGGACGGTGGGCCGGGACAGGCCCAGCCGCACCGACAGGTCGACCTCGTTGCCCAGGAGGTTGCCCGGGGCGAGGGCCCCGTGCTCGATCGCCGCCTCCAGCTGCTGGGCGAGCTGGTAGTACAGCGGTACGGGACTGCCCCGGTCCAGGGCGAAGTCCAGTGAGTCCAGCGCGGAGGCGGAGCCGGCACGTGCGGAGCCGCGGGTCTTCGCCATGGGACGACCTCCCGGTCAGGGATCAGGGACTGCTCAGGGGTTGCTAGGAGTTGCTGGGGAAACCGAGGTTGATGCCGCCGTCGGACGGGTCCGGCCAGCGCGTGGTGATCACCTTCCCCTGGGTGTAGAAGGCGATGCCGTCGTTGCCGTAGACGTGCAGGTCGCCGAAGAGCGAGTCCTTCCAGCCACCGAAGGAGTGGTAGCCGACGGGCACCGGGATCGGCACGTTCACGCCCACCATGCCCGCCTTGACCTCCAGCTGGAAGCGGCGGGCGGCGCCGCCGTCCCGGGTGAAGATCGCGGTGCCGTTGCCCCAACGGGAGGCGTTGATCAGCTTGATGGCCTCCTCGTACGTCTCCGCACGCACCACCGCCAGCACCGGACCGAAGATCTCGTCCCGGTACGCGTCCGCCGTCAGCGGCACCCGGTCGAGGAGGGAGACGCCGAGGAAGAAGCCGTCCTCGTGGCCCTCAACGCTGTAACCGGTGCCGTCGACGACGACCTCGGCGCCCTGCTCGGCGGCCGACGACACGTACGACGCCACCTTGTCGCGGTGCTCGCGCGTGATCAGCGGGCCCATCTCGGAGGCCGGGTCATTGCCGGGGCCGATCTTCAGGCTCTTCGCGCGCTCGGCGATCTTGCCGACCAGCTCGTCGCCCGTGTCACCGACCGCGACCACGACCGACACGGCCATGCAGCGCTCGCCGGCCGAGCCGTAGGCGGCGTTGATCGCCTGGTCGGCGGCGAAGTCCAGATCGGCGTCGGGGAGCACGAGCATGTGGTTCTTGGCGCCGCCCAGGGCCTGCACGCGCTTGCCGTGCTCGACCGCCTTGAGCTGGATGTACTTCGCGATCGGCGTCGAGCCGACGAAGGACACCGCCTCGATGTCCGGGTGCTCAAGGAGCCGGTCCACGGCGACCTTGTCGCCCTGGACGACGTTCAGCACACCGTCCGGCAGGCCCGCCTCGGAGGCCAGCTCGGCCAGCCGGTACGACGCCGACGGGTCCTTCTCGCTCGGCTTCAGCACGAAGGTGTTGCCGCACGCGATGGCCAGCGGGAACATCCACATCGGCACCATGGCGGGGAAGTTGAACGGCGTGATGCCGGCGACCACGCCCAGCGGCTGGCGGATCGAGGCCACGTCCACCCGGGACGACACCTGCGTCGACAGCTCGCCCTTCAACTGCACGCTGATCCCGCAGGCCAGCTCCACGATCTCCATGCCGCGTGCGACCTCGCCGAGCGCGTCGGAGTGCACCTTGCCGTGCTCGGCGGTGATCAGCTCCGCGATCTCGTCGCGGTGCGCGTCCAGCAGCTCGCGGTACTTGAAGAGGATCGCCGTGCGCTTGGCCAGGGAGGACTGGCCCCAGCTCTCGAACGCGGCCTTGGCGGAGGCGACGGCGGCGTCCACCTCGTCCACGGTCGCGAAGGCGACCTGCTTCTCCTGGGCGCCGGTGGCCGGGTTGTAGACGGGGGCGAAGCGGCCGGAGCCGCCCTCGACGGGCTTGCCGTCTATCCAGTGGGTGATGGTCTTCATGGTGCGCAAGGGCCTTTCATGAGGGCGTTCGGAGGGGGAGTTCAGAGGTGGCGACGGCGATCACAGGTGGCGACGGCGATCACAGATGGTGGCGGCGTCCGGTGACGTGCCGGTCATAGCGTTCGCGGGCCTCGACGGCGGCCTCACGCGAGGCGACCTCGGCCACGGGCACGTCCCACCAGGCCTCGGCGCCCGGCGAGCCCGGGTTCATGATGTCCGTCTCGACGTACACGCAGGTCGGCCGGTCGGAGGCGCGGGCCGTGGCCAGCGCCTCGCGCAGCTCGCCCACCGTCTTGGCGCGCAGGACGTCCATGCCGAGGCTGGCCGCGTTGGCGGCGAGGTCGACGGGGAGCGGGGCGCCGCTGAAGGTGCCGTCGGCGGCGCGGTAGCGGTAGTCGGTGCCGAAGCGCTCGCCGCCGGTCTCGGCCGACAGTCCGCCGATGGAGGCGTAACCGTGGTTCTGGATCAGGACGATGTTGACCGGCAGTCCCTCCTGGACCGCGGTCACGATCTCGGTCGGCATCATCAGATAGGTGCCGTCGCCGACCAGCGACCACACCGCCGTGTCCGGGGCCGCCTGCTGGATGCCGATCCCGGCCGGGATCTCGTAGCCCATGCAGGAGTAGCCGTACTCCAGGTGGTACTGGCGCGGCGAGCGGGACCGCCACAGTTTGTGCAGGTCGCCCGGGAGCGATCCGGCCGCGTTGATCACCACGTCGTCGTCGCCGACGACCGCGTCCAGCGCGCCCAGCACCTGGGTCTGCGTCGGTACGGCCGTGTCGTCGTCGGCGCGGTAGGCGGCCTCGACGACCGCGTCCCAACGCTCCTTGCCGGTGCGGTACTCGGCCTCGTATGCGGCGTCCACGCGATGGCCGGAAAGCGCCCCCGTCAAGGCCGTGAGCCCGGCCCGCGCGTCGCAGACCAGCGTCCGGGCGGCCAGCTTGTGCGCGTCGAAGCCGGTGATGTTGAGGTTGAGGAAACGCACGCCCGGCTTCTGGAAGAGCGTGCCGGACGCGGTCGTGAAGTCCGTGTACCTCGTCCCCAAGCCGATCACCAGGTCGGCGGTGCGCGCGATGTCGTCGCTGACCGACGTGCCGGTGTGGCCGATGCCGCCGAGGTCGGCGCGGTGGTCGTACCGCAGCGAGCCCTTGCCCGCCTGGGTGGAGGCGACCGGGATGCCGGTGGCCTCGACGAACGCCTTCAACGCGTCCTCGGCCTCGCTGTGGTGGACGCCGCCGCCCGCGACGATCAGGGGGCGCTCGGCGGCCCGGATCGCCTCGACGGCCGCCGCCAGCTCGACCGGGTCCGGCGCGGGACGCCGTACGTACCAGACGCGCTCGGCGAAGAACTCCTGAGGCCAGTCGTATGCCTCCGCCTGCACGTCCTGGGGGAGGGCCAGCGTCACCGCGCCGGTCTCGGCCGGGTCGGCGAGCACGCGCATGGCGTTCAGCGCGGACGGGATCAGGGCCTCGGGGCGGGTGATCCGGTCGAAGTACTTCGACACCGGCCGGAGGGTGTCGTTGACCGACACGTCCGCCTCGGTCGGGTGCTCCAGCTGCTGGAGCAGCGGGTCGGGGGCGTGCGAGGCGAAGTAGTCGCCGGGGAGCAGGAGGACCGGGAGACGGTTGATCGTCGCCAGGGCCGCACCGGTCACCAGGTTCGTCGCGCCCGGACCGATCGACGTCGTCACCGCCTGCGCGGAGAGCCGGTTGAGCTGGCGGGCGTAGCCGACGGCCGCGTGCACCATGGACTGCTCGTTGCGGCCCTGGTGGTACGGCATGACGTCCTCGCCGGCCTGGAGGAGGGCCTGGCCGATGCCGGCCACGTTGCCGTGGCCGAAGATGCCCCAGGTGCCGGCGACCAGCCGGTGCCGTACGCCGTCGCGCTCGGTGTACTGGGCGGACAGGAACCGCACCAGCGCCTGGGCGACGGTCAGGCGGACGGTGGATGGGCTCATCGGGGACCTCACTGGGACGGAGCGGTGTAGAGGGGCAGACGGGGGTCGACGGGCTGGTCCGGCCAGGTGCCGCGGATCCAGGCGTGATCGGGGTGGTCGCAGATCAGCCAGGCGCGCTCGGCCTCGGGGCCCGCCATGACGTTGAGGTAGTACATGTGGTGGCCGGGCACCGCCATGGAGGGCCCGTGCCAGCCGTCGGGGATCAGCACGACGTCGCCGCCGCGGACCTCGGCCAGGACGTCGGTGTTCCGGCCGTGGCCGGACGGGGAGACACGCTGGTATCCGAGGCCGGGGGTGCCTTCGTGGTCGGCGAACTCGAAGTAGTAGATCTCTTCGAGGACCGACTCCTCTCCGGGGCGGTGCTCGTCGTGCTTGTGCGGCGGGAAGGACGACCAGTTGCCGCCCGGCGTGATGACCTCGACCGCGATGAGTTTGTCGCACTCGAAACCCTGTCCATCAGCGCCTCCGGCGCGGGCAGCCGCACCGAAGTTGTTCACCTGGCGGCTGCTGCTGCCCGTGCCGCGCAGCTCCACCGGCACCGACGACGCCGGTCCGTAGCGGGCGGGCAGCCGGCGCGAGCAGCGCGCGCCGGTCAGCGCGAACCGTCCGCCGCCGGGCGACGAGACGGTCGTACGGGCGTCCCGCGGCACGTAGGCGAAGTCGCTGACCGCGCTGAACACGCTGTCGCGGCCGGTGAGTTGAAACGTGTCATGGCCGAAATCGTCGGTGGCCTCGACCGTGCAGCCGCCCTTCAGCGGCAGCACGATCCACTCGCTGTCACCGGTGTCGAAGCTGTGCGAGCCGCCGGGCGGCAGCTCCAGGACCTTCAGGCTGGAGTAGCCCCAGCCGGCCTTCTCGGGCGTGACGTCCACGACGTACGGGCCGCCGAGCGCCTTTCCCGCGGGAAGGTGATACGTCATCGTGTTCCTCCGGGTCACGACAGGCAGGTCACAAGAGGTGGGTCACAACAGGTAGGTCACAACAGGCGGGTCACAGCAGACCGACGGCCGTGTCCACCGCCGTCTCCACACTGCCCTCGGCCGGGTAGAGCAGCGAGCGGCCGACGACCATGCCCTGGACGGTGGGCAGCCTGAGCGCCTTGCGCCAGCGCTCGTACGCCCCCGCTTGTTCTTCGGCGGAGCCCCCCACCTCGCCGCCCAGCAGGACGACGGGGAGCGTGGACGTCTCCAGGACCTCGGCCATGTCGTCGGGGTCGTCGGTGACGGGCAGTTTCAGCCAGGTGTAGGCCGAGGTGCCGCCGAGCCCCGACGCGATGGCGATCGACTTGGTGACGGCCTCCGCGGACAGGTCGTTGCGCACCTTGCCGTCGATCCGCCGGGAGAGGAACGGCTCGACGAACAGCGGCAGCCGCAGCGCCGCCATGGCGTCGATGGCGCGGGCCGTGGACTCCAGGGTGGTCAGCGAGCCCGGGTCGTCGTAGTCGATCCGGACCAGCAGCTTGCCCGCGTCGAAGCGGAGCCTCGCGATGTCCTCGGCGCGGTGGCCGGTGAAGCGGTCGTCCATCTCGAAGCACGCGCCGGCCAGGCCCCCGCGGTTCATGGAGCCCATGACAACCTTGTCGTCCAGCACGCCGAGGAGCAGCAGGTCCTCCAGTATGTCGGCGGTGGCCAGCACTCCGTCCACGCCGGGCCGGGACAGCGCCGTGCACAGGCGTTCCAGCAGATCGGTCCGGTCGGCCATGGCCAGGCGCCGGTCGCCGACGCCGAGGGCGCCGCGGGCCGGGTGGTCGGCCGCCACGATCATCAGGCGGCCGCTGTCGCCGATCAGCGGGCGGCGCACCCGGCGGGCCGCGGCCTCGGCGATCGCCTCGGGGTGCCGGGCTCTGATCGCGGTGAGGTCGGGGATGGTGATGCTCAAAGGAAGCTCCGTTTCAGGGGTGGCTCGGCCGGCCGTCATGACGCCCGCGCGAGGAGGTCCTCGACCTCGGACTCGGTGGGCATCGCGGAGGAGCAGGCGAGGCGGGAGGCGACGAGCGCGCCGGCGGCGTTGGCGTACCGCATGGTTTCGGCCAGATCCCAGCCGGACAGCAGCCCGTGGACCAGTGAGCCGCCGAAGGCGTCGCCCGCGCCGAGCCCGTTGGCGACCTCGACCGGAACCGGCGGCACCTCGGCCTCCGTGCCGTCCCGGTGCACTGCCAGCACGCCCTTGGGGCCCTGCTTGACGACCGCCAGCTCCACGCCGGCCGCCAGGAGCGCCTCGGCGCAGGCACGCGGCTCACGGACCCCGGTGGCGACCTCGCACTCGTCGAGGTTGCCGACGGCGACCGTGGCGTGCCGCAGCGCCTCGGTGTAGTACGGGCGGGCCTGGTCCGGGTCGCGCCAGAACATGGGGCGCCAGTCGAGGTCGAAGACCGTGGTGCCCGCCTTGTCGCGTGCCTTGAGGGCGGCGAGGGTGGCGGAGCGGCTCGGTTCCTCGCTCAGGCCGGTGCCGGTGATCCAGAAGACACGGGCCGCGCGGATCGCCCAGTAGTCCAGTTCGTCGGAGTGTATCTCCAGGTCAGGCGCCTTAGGCTGCCGGTAGAAGTACAGCGGGAAGTCGTCCGGCGGGAAGATCTCGCAGAACGTCACCGGCGTCGGATACGCGGCGACCGGCGTCACCCAGCGGTCGTCGACGCCGAAGTCCTTGAGGGCTTCGTGCAGGTAGGCGCCGAAGGGATCGTCGCCGGTGCGCGTGATCACGGCGGTGGTGCGACCGAGCCGGGCGGCGGCGACGGCGACGTTCGCGGCGGAGCCTCCGAGGAATTTGCCGAACGTCTCCACCTGCGTCAGAGGGAGGCCGGACTGCAAGGGGTAGAGGTCGACTCCTATTCTTCCCATCGTGATCAAGTCGAAGGACTTGGCTGACTCGGCCATGCGTGACGCTCCTAGAGCTGGACAGGGGTTGCAGGTCCCCAGGGGACTGCCGCCTCCCAGGTGTAGGACGTGAAGGCCGACGCTGTCAATACTTTGTACTTACATTCGGACCTGAGTGTGAAATGATGTCTTAACAAAGTATTGACAGCGGGCGCATCTAGGGATTGGATCCCGTCCCAGCGAAGCCGCCGTGTTCCACGGCACAAACGGCCCGGACAGCGCACAGGTCCGGGCCTGGATCCAAGTGATCGTCACTGATCACCACCCTTTCCCCCGTCGCACACCCGTCGCACAGTGAGGTGCTGGAAAGATGGACCGCTCTTACCCCCGCTCCCGCAAGCTGGTCCCCTTGGTGGCCATGGCCGCCGCGGCCGCGTTGACCCTCGCAGGCTGCTCCAGCAGCTCTGGTGGCAAGGAATCCGAGGAGAGCGCGGAAGGCGCCTCCGCGGGCAAGGCCAACACTCCCCGGATGAAGGTCGCCCTGGTGACCCACCAGTCGCCCGGTGACACGTTCTGGGACATCGTCCGCAAGGGCGCCGAGGCGGCCGCCGCCAAGGACAACATCGAGCTGATCTACTCCGCCGACCCGAACGCGGGCAACCAGGCCAACCTGGTCCAGAACGCGATCGACCAGAAGGTCGACGGCATCGCGATCACCCTCGCCAAGCCGGACGCCCTGAAGGATGTCGTCGGCAAGGCGAACAAGGCCGGCATCCCGGTCGTCGGCCTCAACTCCGGCGTCAGCGAATGGCAGAAGCTCGGCCTGATGGAGTTCTTCGGCCAGGACGAGACGGTGGCCGGCGAGGCGCTCGGCAAGCGCCTGAACGAGGCCGGTGCCAAGAAGGCCGTCTGTGTCATCCAGGAACAGGGCAACATCGGCCTCACGCAGCGCTGTGACGGCGTGAAGAAGACGTTCGAGGGCACGACCGAGACCCTGAACGTCAACGGCACGGACATGCCGTCCGTGAAGTCCACGATCACCGCCAAGCTCAAGCAGGACAGCGACATCGACTACGTCGTCGCCCTCGGCGCCCCGTTCGCGCTGACGGCCGCCCAGTCGGTGGACGAGGCGGGCAGCAAGGCGAAGGTCGCGACCTTCGACCTGAACAAGGAACTGACCGGAGCGATCAGCAAGGGCGACATCGAGTTCGCCGTCGACCAGCAGCCCTACCTCCAGGGCTACCTGGCGATCGACTCCCTGTGGCTCTACAAGAACAACGGCAACTACATGGGCGGCGGCGAGGCCCCGGTGCTGACCGGTCCGGCCTTCGTCGACAAGACGAACGTCGAGAAGATCGACGCGTTCGCCTCGAAGGGCACCCGGTGATGAGCATGACCCGACAGGCTGAGCCGGCGGTGACCACACCGCCGGCCTCCGGCCCCGGCAAGGAATCCGACGGGCGGACCCGGCAGCGACCTCTGGCGCTGCGCCTCCTCGCCCGTCCCGAGGTCGGTGTATTCCTCGGTGCGGTCGCGGTGCTGGTCTTCTTCCTCATCACGGCTCCGGCCGTGCGTGACGGCAGCTCGATGGCGAACATCCTGTACCAGTCGTCGACCATCGGGATCATGGCCCTGCCGGTCGCGCTGCTGATGATCGGCGGCGAGTTCGACCTGTCCGCCGGTGTCGCCGTGATCACCTCGGCCCTGACCGCGAGCATGGTCAGCTACCAACTGACCATGAACGTCTGGGTCGGTGTGATCGTCGCCCTGATCGTGTCCCTCGCGGTCGGTCTGTTCAACGGGTGGCTGCTGGTCAAGACCGGGCTGCCGAGCTTCCTCGTCACCCTGGGCACCTTTCTGATCCTGCAGGGTGTGAACCTGGCGGTGACCAAGCTGGTCACCGGCAACGTCGCGACCGACGACATCAGCGACATGGACGGCTTCGAGCAGGCCAAGGCCGTCTTCGCGTCGTCCTTCGACATCGGCGGCGTCAACGTGAAGATCACCGTCGTGTGGTGGCTGGTCTTCGCCGCCATCGCCACCTGGGTGCTGCTGCGTACGAAGTACGGCAACTGGATCTTCGCGGTCGGCGGCAACCAGCAGTCCGCCCGCGCGGTCGGTGTGCCGGTGACGTTCACGAAGATCTCGCTGTTCATGCTGGTCGGCTTCGGCGCCTGGTTCGTCGGTATGCACCAGCTGTTCTCGTTCAACACCGTGCAGTCGGGCGAGGGTGTGGGCCAGGAGCTCATCTACATCGCCGCGGCCGTCATCGGCGGCTGTCTGCTGACCGGTGGTGCGGGTTCCGCGATCGGCCCGGTCTTCGGTGCCTTCATGTTCGGCATGGTCCAGCAGGGCATCGTCTACGCCGGCTGGAACCCCGACTGGTTCAAGGCGTTCCTCGGCGTGATGCTCCTCGGCGCCGTCCTCATCAATCTGTGGGTCCAGCGCACGGCGACCCGGAGGTGACCCGAATGACCAGCAAAGAAACCGGCACCCACGGCGCCATCCTCGAAGACAAGGCCCCCGACAAGGACGCCCCGGTCGTCGAACTGCGAGCGGCGGGCAAGTCGTACGGCAACATCCGCGCCCTGCACGGCGTCGATCTGAAGGTGTTCCCCAGCCAGGTCACCTGCGTGCTGGGCGACAACGGCGCGGGCAAGTCCACCCTCATCAAGATCATCTCGGGTCTGCACCAGCACACCGAGGGCGAGTTCCTCGTCGACGGCCAACCCGTACGGTTCTCCACCCCGCGCGAGGCCCTCGACAAGGGCATCGCCACGGTCTACCAGGACCTCGCCGTCGTCCCGCTGATGCCGGTGTGGCGGAACTTCTTCCTCGGCTCCGAGATGACCAAGGGCCGCTGGCCCGTGCGCCGTCTCGACATCGACAAGATGAAGAAGACCGCCGACGAGGAACTGCGCAACATGGGCATCATCCTCGACGACCTCGAACAGCCCATCGGCACCCTCTCCGGCGGCCAGCGCCAGTGCGTGGCCATCGCCCGCGCCGTCTACTTCGGCGCCCGCGTGCTGATCCTGGACGAGCCGACCGCCGCGCTCGGCGTCAAGCAGTCCGGTGTGGTGCTGAAGTACATCGCCGCCGCCCGCGACCGAGGCCTCGGCGTCATCTTCATCACCCACAACCCGCACCACGCCTACATGGTCGGCGACCACTTCAGCGTCCTGCGCCTGGGCACCATGGAACTCAACGCCTCCCGCGACGAAGTGAGCCTGGAAGAGCTCACCAACCACATGGCCGGCGGCACCGAACTCGCCGCCCTCAAGCACGAGTTGTCCCAGGTCCGCGGAGTCGACGTCGAAGAACTGCCCGAGGCGGCAGACCTCACCGCACCCGTGGCATCCTCGGAAGGGAAGTCCTGACATGGCCCCCCTGCTGGACCGCATCCGGGTCGGCTCGGCCCCCGACTCCTGGGGCGTCTGGTTCCCCGACGACCCTGTCCAGGTGCCCTGGGAACGCTTCCTCGACGAGGTCGCCGAGGCCGGCTACGACTGGATCGAGCTGGGCCCGTACGGCTATCTGCCGACCGACCCGGCGCGCCTGACCCACGAGATCAACAAGCGCAACCTCAAGGTCTCGGCGGGCACGATCTTCACCGGACTGCACCGTGGCCCCTCCGTCTGGGAGTCCACCTGGGAGCACGTCAGCGAGGTCGCCGCGCTCACCCAGGCCATGGGCGCGAAGCACCTTGTCGTCATCCCGTCCTTCTGGCGGGACGACAAGACCGCCGAGATCCTGGAGCCGCCGGAGCTCACCGGTGAGCAGTGGGCCCACCTGACCAAGGGCATGGAGCGGCTGGGGCACGAGGTGCGGGAGCAGTTCGGCCTCGACATCGTCGTGCACCCGCACGCCGACACCCACATCGACACCGAGGCCCACGTCGAGCGCTTCCTCGATTCGACCGACTCCGACCTGGTCAACCTCTGCCTGGACACCGGTCACTACGCCTACTGCGGCGGCGACAGCGTCAAGCTGATCGAGACCTACGGCGAGCGCATCGGCTATCTGCACCTCAAGCAGGTGGACCCCGAGATCCTCGCGGACGTGGTGAAGAACGAGATCCCGTTCGGCCCCGCCGTCCAGCGCGGCGTGATGTGCGAACCCCCGGCCGGCGTACCGGAGTTGGGTCCCGTCCTCACGGCCGCGCAGAAGCTGAACGTGGACCTGTTCGCGATCGTCGAGCAGGACATGTACCCCTGCGAGCCGGACAAGCCGCTGCCCATCGCGGTCCGTACCCGCAAGTTCCTGAGGTCCTGCGGCGCCTGACGACCCGAAAGGACGGCCGATCGCCATGACTCAGCGTCCGCACACGCTCGCAGTCGCAGTCATCGGTACCGGAAAAATGGGCGCGGACCATGTGCGCCGCATTCAGGAGGTCACCAGCGGGGCACGGGTGACCGCCGTCGTGGACGTCGACGCGGAACGCGCCAAATCGGTGGCCGCCCGTGTCGACGGCTGCACCGTCCATACCGACCCGGCCGCCGCGATGGCGTCGGCCGACGTCGACGCGGTGATCATCGCCTCGCCGGGACCCGCCCACGAGGCGGCGCTTCTCGCGGCCTTCGAGCACGATCTGCCGGTGCTGTGCGAGAAGCCGCTCACGCCCGACGCGGCCTCCGCGCTGCGGGTGCTGGAGGCCGAGCAGAAGCTCGGGCACCGCAGGGTCCAGGTGGGCTTCATGCGGCGCTACGACGCCGAGTACATGAAGCTCAAGGCCGTCCTGGAGACGGGCCAGCTGGGCCGTCCGCTGATGCTGCACAACCGGCACCGCAATGTCGCCAGCCCGCCCGGCTGGACGTCCGAGATGCTCATCAACGACTCGGTGACGCACGAGATGGACGTGACCCGCTGGCTGCTCGGCCACGAGATCACGGCCGTCACCGTGCTCGCCCCGACGCCGTCGGGCAACGCGCCGGACGGCATCCGCGACCCCCAGTTCGTCGTGTTCGAGACGGACGGCGGGGCCATCGTCGACGTCGAGATCTACGTCAACTGCGGCTTCGGCTACCAGGTCCAGGCCGAGGTCGTCTGCGAACGCGGCACCGCCCGCGTCGGCGACGGCCACGCCATGGTCACCAACGCCGCCGGCCGCTGGGGCGGCATCATCGCGCAGGACTACATCGAGCGGTTCGCCGACGCCTACGACCGTGAGGTCCAGGCCTGGGTGGACGCCACCCGGCGCGGCGAGGTCGTCGGCCCGAGCGCGTGGGACGGCTACGCCGTGGCCGCGGTGTGCGAGGCGGGCATACGGGCGCTGGAGGAGGGCGGGCGGATCGCTGTGGAACTCGTCGACAGGCCCGTGCTGTACCGGTGAGAGGTGAACGTGTCACCTATGGCGAGCGTCCCGTGCGCTCAGGACAGGGGTGACCGTTGCACCGAGCGTGTTGAGCCGCCGCTGGTGGGCGAAGTCCCTCCGGGCTCATGACGCACGTGCGGTTTTCTCTCCTCGTCGGCCCGTCCGCTCCCCGTGAGCGGACGGGCCGACGAGGCTGTGGGCGAGTCCGCACTCGGCGTGCCTCAAGCGATCAGTCGACGATCTGCCCGCGTCCGGAGCCGCACGGGAGTGCGTCGGGCACGCCGCGGCACGCCGACGTTCAGCGGCTGGGCACGCCGCGGCGCACGAGCGTTCAGCGGGTGGCGGCGAGCGCCGCGAGGACGGCGTGGGTGAGGCGGGTGACGTAGGCATCGTCGGTGGGGCCGCCGACCGCGAGCATCCTGAAGTACAGCGGGGCTCCGAAAATGTCGACGGCCAAGCCCATGTCGATGTCGCCGGGCAACTCGCCGCGGTCCACCGCCTGGCGCAGGAGCGTCGCCACAGCCGCGCGCCGGGGACCAAGGACCGCCTGGTACAGCGCGTCGCGCAGGGAAGGGTTGCGGGCCGACTCGGCCACCAGGTCGGGGATGATCCGGCCGGCCAGGGGATGCCGCAGGTCGGCCATGGTGTGCCGGATGAAGCGCTCGACGTCGTCGTGCAGCGACCCGGAGTCGGCCGTCGCGGGCAGATGTGCGGCGGCGGCCTCCGAGACCAGCTCCACCACCATGACCTCCTTGGCGGGCCAGCGGCGGTAGAGGGCCGCCTTGCCGACACGGGCCCGGCGGGTCACGGCCTCCATGGACATCCGGGCGTATCCGGTCTCGGCCAGTTCCTCGAAGACCGCCCGCCTGATCGTCTCGGTCACGGATTCCCGTAGCACCGCCGAGCCGCTGGGCCTGCGGTCGAACGTGTTCCTGCTGGTGGAGTCCACCGCGCGACATTAACACCGAACGGAACGGTTGCGTTCCGTCGAGGCCGGGTGTACGTTCCGCGGCGAGACGGAACGGGTCCGTTCCGTTCCGCCCCGGAGAAGTCCGGGAAAGGAGGTCACGATGAAGTTCCTCTTCGACGATGTGGCGTTCTCCTTCCAGGCTCTGCGCACCGCCGGGCACGCCGCCTACGCCGGCGCGGACCTCGGCGAGGTCCTCGTCACCTGCCGGAACATCCCGGACGGCGACGAGCAGGCCTGGTACCGGGAGTGGACCGCTCTCGCCGAACGCCTCCACCGCATCGGCGACGAGGTGCTCGCCTCAGGCCACCGGGTCAGCGCCCGCGAGGCCCTGCTGCGGGCCTCGAACTACTACCGGACCGCGGACTTCTTCCGCGTCGACAACCGCGACGCGGACGCCGAGTCGGACCGGCTCGCCCGGTGCTCGCGGCAGACCTTCGCACGGGCGGCCGAACTCTTCGACGTGCCCGCGCTGCGCCTGGAGATCCCTTACGAGAACACCACCCTGCCGGGATACCTGTTCCGCGCCGACGGAGCCGGCGATGCGGCCCGCCGACTGCCCACCGTGATCCACCACGGCGGCTACGACTCGACCCTGGAGGAGCTGTACTTCATGGTGGCGGGCGGCGCGTTGCGCCGCGGCTACCACGTGCTCGCCTTCGAAGGCCCCGGCCAGCAGTCCGTCCGCCGGGAGCGGGGACTCGTCTTCCGGCCGGACTGGGAACACGTGGTCGGCCCTGTGGTCGACCACGCCCTGACCCGTCCGGAGGTGGACCCTGAGAGGCTCGTGTTGTGGGGCACCAGCTTCGGCGGGCTGCTGGCCGCCCGCGCGGCAGCGTTCGAGGACCGCCTCGCCGCGTGCGTCCTGCACAACGGGATCTACGACTTCTACGAACTCCCGCTCCGCGGCATCCCGCCCTACCTCGCCGAGTGGGTGGCGGAGGGCCGCGACGACGTGGCCGGGCCCGCGCTGGACGTCAGCATGGTGCAGAGCACGCGAGTGCGCTGGTTCCTGCGGCACGGCATGTGGGTCTTCGGGGCCAAGACGCCCCCCGAGGCGCTGCGCGCCTGCGCCCCGTACAACCTCGACGGCACGGTCGAGCACGTCACCTGCCCGACCCTGGTCCTCGACGCGGAGAACGACGTGATCTGCCACGGTGAGGCCCGGCGCGTGCACGACGCCCTGCGCTGCCCGAAGGAGCTGATGGTGTTCACCGACGCCGAAGGGGCCGGCGAACACTGCCAGGAAGGTGCGGCGCTCCGCTTCCACCAGCGTGCGTTCGACTGGCTCGACGAACGGCTGTCCCCGGCATGACCGTCGACGCGGACACACGGCCGGACGCCGCGGACGACACCCGGCGCCGCAGTCGCACCGTACTGACCCTGCTCGCGCTGTTCATCGTGATCAATGCTGCCGACAAGGCCGTGCTCGGTCTGACCGCGGGCCCCATCAAGGACGATCTCGATCTCACGGCCACCGAGTTCGGCACCATCGCCAGCAGCTTCTACTTGTTGTTCAGCCTCTCGGCGGTCTCCGTCGGCTTCCTCGGCGACCGCATCTGCCCCCGGCCCCTGCTCGCCGTGCTCGCCCTGGTCTGGGCAGCGGCCCAGCTGCCGATCCTCTTCCCCGCCACAGGATTCGCAGCGCTCGTCGCCACCCGGGTGGTGCTCGGCGCGGGTGAGGGGCCGGGGTACCCCCTGGCCAACTACACGGCCTTCACATGGTTCCCGGAGAAGCGGCGCGCCCTGCCCTCGGCCGTCGTGGTCGCGGGTGCCGCCGGCGGCACCGTCCTGGCCGCCCCGCTGGTCGTCCTGGTCAGTAACAGCCTCGGCTGGCGGGCCGCGTTCGGCCTGCTCGGGGCCGCCGGCGCGGTGTGGGCCGTCGTCTGGCTCAGGCTCGGCGGCGGCGGCCCGTACACCGCACGCCTCGGCCCCGCACAGGACGAACCGTCCAGGGCGGCAGGGGAGCAGCCATCCGTGCCGCTCTGGCGCGTCGTCACCACCGGCACCTGGCTCGGGGCGACGTTCTCGGCGTTCGCGGTCATGTGGACGCTCGCCCTGGGCTTCGCCTGGCTCCCGCTGTTCCTGGAGGAACAGGCCGGGTTCAGCGACGCGGAGGTAAGCGGGATCGTCGGCCTGCCCGCCCTGTCGATGGCCGTCCTCGTCCTCACCGCGGGAGCCGTCGCGCACCGGTTGCTGGGGCGAGGGGGGAGCGCCCGGGTCGCGCAGGGGCTGGTGGGCGCGTCACTTCCGCTCGTCGCCGGCGTCTGCCTGCTCCTGACGACCCGGGCCGGCCCCGCAGTCCTGCTGCCGCTGCTCGTCCTCGCGTTCTCCGCCGGCAACGGACAGACCCCGCTGACCAACGCGGCGATCGCGGACATCTGCCCGCCCGGACGACGCAGTGCGGCCCTGGGAGTGTCCTACGCCCTCGCCGCCCTCTCCAGCCTGCTCGCCCCCTATGTCACCGGGCGGATCATCGACGCCGCGCCCACCGAGTCCGTCGGCTACGGCCGGGCCTTCGACCTGACCGCCGGCCTGCTGATCACCGGTGCCGTCCTCTCCGCGTTCCTGATCCGTCCGGACCGGGACGCCCTCGCCCTGCTGCCCGAACGCCCCGTGACGTCCCCCGTGTCCGGCACGGATGCGGAGCCCTCAGCGAAGGAGTGAGCCCGATGCCCGTAGACATCGCCGTCGTCCACGGGGCCCGCACCCCGATCGGCCGGTACAAAGGCGCACTGAGCGCGGTGCCCGCCCACCGGCTGGGTGCCGTCGTGATCCGGGAGGCGGTCCTGCGCGGCGGACTGGAACCCGACGCCGTGGACGAAGTCGTCCTGGGCTGTGTCGGCCTGGTCGGCCCCGACGCGTTCAACGCCCGGCGCGCGGCATTGCGTGCCGGGCTGCCCGTGCGGACCACCGCGTACAACGTCAACCGGCTGTGCGGATCAGGTCTCCAGGCGGTCTGGTCGGCCGCGCAGAGCCTCACCCTCGGTGCGACCGATGTCGTCGTGGCGGGCGGCAACGAGTCGATGACCCGTCAGCCGCTGCTCGACTACGGCGAACGGGCCCCTGACGAGCTGACCGAAGGAACGACCATCGACGGCACCCTCTCCCTGGTCACCGATCCCTTCGGGGACTACCCCATGGGCATGACGGGCGAGGCGGTGGCCGATCGGTACGGCATCTCTCGGCGGCGCCAGGACCGATGGGCCGCCGAGAGCCAGCGGCGCGCCGCCATCGCTGTGGAGGAGGGACGGTTCCAGGACCAGATCGTGCCCGTGGCCACCGCGCACGGCATCGTCGAGCGGGACGAACACCCCCGGCCCGGTACGACGGAGGAGAAACTCGCGGGCCTGCGCCCCGTCTTCGCGGAGAACGGCACGATCACCGCCGGGAACTCCGCCGGTATCAACGACGGCGGCGCCGCCGTGCTCCTGATGCGCGCGGCCGACGTCGACTCCGGCACCACACCGCTGTGCCGACTGCGTGACGCCGCCGTCACGGCGCTGGAGCCGGAGATCATGGGCGTCGCCCCCGCGGAGACGATCCGCACCCTGCTGCGCCGCAACGACCTCACCCTGGACGAGATCGACGTGATCGAACTCAACGAGGCGTTCGCAGCCCAGGTCCTGGCCGTCATGGACCACCTCAAGCTCGAACCGGACCGGGTCAACCCGAACGGTGGGGCGATCGCCCTGGGCCATCCCATCGGCGCCACCGGATGCGTCCTGCTGCTCAAGGCGGCGCACGAACTGCGCCGCACCGGCGGCCGGCTGGCCGTGGTCGCCCTGTGCATCGGCGGCGGCCAGGGCATCGCCGCACTGATCGAGAATCCGAGCGCGGCCCGATGAGCGCGTACGCCTGGTATCCGACGCAGGAGTTCACCGAGCGGAGCAACATCACGGCGTTCTGCCGCAGGCACGGAGTCGACGGCGGCTACCGCACGCTCCAGGCCAGGTCCGCGGCCGACCCCGAGTGGTTCTGGGAGCGGGCTGTGCAGGACATCGGCATCGTCTGGCACCAGCCGCCGCTGCGCGTCTGCGACGACTCCGGAGGCATCGCGTTCACGCGCTGGTTCCCGGGCGCGTACACCAACCTCGTGGACTCCTGCCTGGAGCGCCGGGTGCGGCAGGGGAGCGGGCAGGCTCCCGCACTGCGCTGGGAGCGGGAGGACGGCACGCACGGGGTGCTGACCTACGGCGAAGCGGCCGCGTACAGCGCCCGGGTGGCGGGCGGGCTGCGCGAGCTCGGTGTCGTGTCCGGGGACCGCGTGGCCGGCTACCTGCCCCCCGGTCCCGAGGCGTTCGTCCTGCTCTTCGCCTGCGCGCGCATCGGTGCCGTACTGGTGCCGCTGTTCTCGGGGTTCGGCGCCGAGGCCATCGCCGTCCGGCTCGTCGATGCCGGCGTCCGGGTCCTGGTGACCGCCGCGAGCGCCGTCCGGCGGGGGCGTCGACAGGACATGGAGGCGGTGGCCCGCACGTCACTGGAGAGCGCCACGTGCGTACGCCATCTCGTCGTCGTCCGGGAGCCGAGCGCGCCACGGCACTCCTCGAAGGGACGAACGGCGCCTTCAGGGACCGGCGGCCACGAACGCGTCGGGCTCGCGACCACGGACTGGCACCGACTGGCCGCCCCCGACCCCGTCCCGGTCGTCTCGGTGCCCGTCACTGCCCCCTTCCTCCTGCTGCACACCTCCGGCACCACCGGCCGCCCGAAAGGGGCGGTCCACACCCACGGCGGCTTCCCGGCACAGGTGGGCAGCGAGACCCGGTACAACCTCGACCTGCGGCCGGACGACGTGGTCTTCTGGGTGACCGACCCCGGCTGGGTCATGTTCCCGCTCATCGCCGTGGGCGGCACTCTCGCAGGCGCCTGCGTCCTGGCGTACGAGGGCGCGATCGACCACCCGGACGTCACCCGCCTGTGGCGCCTGCTCGACGACCACGAGGTCACCGTCTTCGGCAGTTCGCCCAGTCTGTCCCGCATGCTGATGGGCCGTGAGCCGCGCGACCCGGTCGTGCCCTCCCGGCTACGGGTGCTCGGCTCGACCGGGGAGCCGTGGACCGAGGACGCCTGGCGTTGGTACTTCGCCGAGTTCGGCGGCAAACGCTGCCCGGTGATCAATATCTGCGGCGGCACCGAGGTCGGCGGGTCCCTGCTCGCCTCCGCGCCCACCCTGCCCCAGTCGCCGTGCGGGTTCGCGGGCCCCTGCCTGGGCATCGCCGCGGTCGTCGAGGACGACTCCGGCGCGCAGCCGCCCGAGGGGCAGCTCGGCGAGCTGGTCGTCAAGCGCTCTTGGCCGGGCATGACCCGGGGGCTGTGGCGGGCGCGCGAACGCTTCGCCCAGACCTACTTCGTCCGCAGGCCGGGCCGTTGGTCCCACGGCGACCTCGTCTCCCGCACCGGCGACGAGTGGTTCGTCCACGGGCGGCTCGACGATGTCATCAAGCTGGCAGGCAAACGGCTCGGGCCCACCGAGGTCGAGGACGCCGTCGTCGGCGATCCGGCTGTCGCCGAGGCGGCCGCGGTCGGCATCCCGCACCCCGTCAAGGGGGAGGCCCTGTGGTGCTTCGCGGTCCCGGCCGACGGCCGGTCGCTGGGCGAGACGGAGGCCGAGCGGATCCGTGAGCGGGTGGCCGGTTCGCTCGGCGCCGCGTTCCGCCCCGCTCGGGTGGTCGCCGTGCCGGAGCTGCCCCGGACCCGCAACGGCAAGGTGATGCGGCGACTCGTCCGCGGTCTCGTCACCGGCGAGGCACCCGGTGACCTGTCCACGCTCGTCAACCCGGCCTGCCTCGACGCGATCCGTGCCGCCCTGCACGAGCAGTGAAGGCAGGACCCGTGCAGGCGGGCGACCCGCCCCGGCACTCATGCATGCGGACGAGACATCCACAGCTCCAACACGCCCACCACACAAGGGAGTTCCATGCCGACGATCGACATCCTCCTGCCCGGCTTCGCCATCGACACGGACCAGGGCTATCCCGCCTTCTGCGGGGTGTTCCTGGTCCGCGGTCCGGACGCGGCCGGACGGGAGAGGAACATCATCGTCGACGCCGCCCACGTCGGCCGCCGCCCCTTCCTCCGGGACGCGCTCGCCCGACACGGCCTCACCGCCGCGGACATCGACACCGTCGTCCTCACCCACGCCCACTGGGACCACGTCCAGAACATCGACCTCTTCCCACGGGCCACCCTCGTCCTGCACCCCGACGAACGCCGGTACGCGCACCTCCCGCACGCCAACGACTGGGCCACGCCCGCCTGGACGGGGCTGCTGTTGGAACAGCTCCCCGTCCGCGAGGTCACGGACGGGGAGGAGATCATCCCGGGGGTCGGCGTCATCGGCCTGCCCGGCCACTCGCCCGGCAGCATCGGCGTGATCGTGCAGACCGAGCACGGCCGCGCCGCCATCACCGGTGACGCCCTGCACTTCGCGTACGTCGCCCGCACCAGGCGCAACCCCCTGGTGTTCTGGGACGCCGACCAGGCCGCCCACAGCATCGAGCGGGTCCTGACGGTGTCCGATCTGATCTATCCGGGCCACGACCGGCCGTTCCGGCTCACCGTGGCCGGCGACATCGACTACCTGGAGCCGTTCGAGCTCACCCTGACCGGACTGCGGCCCGACGACCACGGCCTCGCGTTCGCCGACGCCTCGGCGCGGCCGCTGTGGGTCATGCCCGGCATCCAGGAGCAGCACACGCTGTACGAGAAGAACGCCGAGGACATCCGGCGGCGGATCAGCCGGGTGCCGCGGGTGGTGCCCCCTGCTCCGCGAGAAGCCGGGCCAGCGAACGGTTGAGCCGGTCGAAGAACGCGTCGGGCGCCTCACGCGGGAAGAAGTGGCCGCCGGGGACCGGAGTCAGGCGGAAGCGGCGCACATACTGCCCCCAGGCCCGCACCCCGGCCGGGTCGACGAGCGGGTCGTCGGTGCCGGCGAACCCCTCGACGGTCAGCGGCAGCCGGGCCCGCTCGTCGTCCGGGTCCGGCAGCCCCGCCCGCTGGTGGCTCGCGCAGATCCGCAGGTCGTCGCGGAGGATCGGCAGCAGCACCCGCAGCCAGTCCTCCCGCCCCAGGAACCGCGGGTCCAGCCCGCCGAAGTCCACGAGCAGGCGGGCAAGTTCACCGTCCTGGTACCGGTCGGGCGGCGGCAGCGTGGGCGTACGGTGCGGGGCCGCGTAAGCCCCCAGGAACAGCGCCTCGGGACCGCGGCCGCCGGCGCGCAGCCGGGCCGCCGCCAGCGCGAAGGACAGCAGGGCGCCCATGCTGTGCCCGTACGCGGCCCACGGTCCCTCATCGAGCCAGGGAGCGAGGTCGCGCCCGAGGGCCGCGACCACCTCCCCGGCGTCCTGGTACCGCGGCTCGCGGTAGCGCGCCTCGCGGCCCGGCAGCTGCACCGGCAGGACGTCGACGTCCGACGGCACGCGCCGGGCCCACGAACTGAAGAACGAGGCCCCGCCGCCGGCGTGGTGAAAGCAGAACAGCCGCAGCCGGGCGTCCGGACGGGGCGCCCGGCTCAGGCAGGAGGCCGGGGCACTCGTCGTCATGCGGGGTCCCCGGCTGACGTACGGGCGAGGCGGTGGCGGGCGCGCAGGACGCGGGCGCGGGCCGAGGCGGCCCGGCGTACGGTACCCGCCGTGCCGGTCATACGCAGCGCCTGCGACAGCAGCCACAGCCGGGTCTCGGCCGCCCGGTCGGGCCGGCCGCCGAGGACATCGTTCTCCACCAGCCGCAGGTGCGGCACGGTCCGCTCCAGCAGCTCGACGTCCGAGGGGGGCGCGATCTCGTCGTCGCGGCTCGCCGCGTAGGCGACCGGCGTGCGCAGCCGGGTGAGCCGCTCCTCGTCCAGCACCCAGTCCGCCAGGGCGGCCGGAAGCAGGTCCACCGGTGTGCGCATGACGTGGGAGAGGGTCAGGTTCACCAGGTGCGGCAGCGGTGTGTGGTCCGCGGCGCGGACGAAGAACTCGCGTACCGGCGCCCCGACGGTGGCCAGCCCCCGGATGCGGTCGTCCTCCAGGGCCTGGCGCAGCGCGAGATGCCCGCCGAAGCTCAGGCCCACGACACAGGTGCGGGAGGCGTCGGCGGCGCGGCCGAGCAGGTCGAGGAGGTAGGTGAGCATGTGGGTGCTGTCCGTTCCGTAGGTGAGGGTGTTCTCGCCGACGCCGGGCAGTTCCGTGACCACGACGGCCGCGCCGAGCCGGTCGGCTCCGGCGAGCACCGGGGCCCACTGCTCCTTGGTGCCGGTGATGCCGCCCAGGACGATGATGAGCGGGAGCCTGTTCCGGGTGGACAGGCCGGCGGCCCAGCAGGCGAAGCCGTTCTCCCCGTACGGCAGATCGAGCCGGGAGATGCCGCGGACGCGTTTGCGCCAGCGGTCGAAGGCCTCGACGCAGGCGCTCTGCGCCGCCTGCCGGAACGGCCCGTCGACGTAGGGGAAGCGGGCCATCGCGTAGCAGCGGACGGCGTCCAGGTCGCGGCCGCGTGCCTCGGCCGCCACGCCGAGCGACGACCACTCGTGCACCCAGGCACCGGGGTCCTCGTCCTTGACGTCCGTGCTGAGGGTCCGCATCACCCGGTGGATGACATCCGCGGGGATGCCCTGGGCGTGCGCGTGGGGGAGGGCGAACCTCCGCAGCTCCGCGAGGGGAATCATCGGGCCGCTCCCTTCTCTTCCGGGATCCGTTCCGGGGCATCGGGCGTACCGTCGGCCGCCCGGCCGTTCCCGCGGCCGGTGACGAGGCGGGCGAGACCGGCTCGCACCCGCCTGCCGAGGCCAGGGGAGAGGAACACGTCGAGCTGGGTGTCGAGGAACAAGGCGTGGAAGTGCACGCAGGCGTCGGGGACGTCGGGCGCGGCGTCGGGTCGGGGGATGGTCACGGGCCCGCCACCACCTGGTACATCTGGCGGAACGTGCGTGCCTGGAGCACGTCGGCCACCGGGACGCGCCGATCGACGACGTCCTCCACGACGGTCACGAGCCTGAGCAGCAGCACCGAGTCCCACTCGGGGAAGTCGTCCAGCGGGCGATCGAGGTCGTCGGCCCGGACGTGCAGGCCGAGTTCCTCCTCCAGGAGCAGGCGGAACTCCGCGATGTCGGAGAGGGCGGTGGTCATGTCGGGTCTCCGTCGAACGGCCCGAACGCGGCGTGCAGCCGCAGATGGGCGGGGGCGGGGGCGAGGTCGGTCAGGTCGTGCCGGAAGAAGACGGCCTCGGGATCGTCCGGGTCGGTGCCGACCGGGGCGAAGCCGTGGCCGGCGTAGAAGGAGGCAAAGGCCGCGTTGCGGGGCGAGGGAAGATAGCGGCCCGTCACGTTGCTCGCTCCGGTGTCCCGGGCGAACCGCAGCACCGCCGCCACACAGGCGCTCTCGATGCCCCGGGAGAACACCCGGCAGCTCAGGACGAAGTTGTCGATGCGCAGCACCTCTCCCTCACGCCGCAGGAACAGCGCGCCGACCAGGCCGTGGTCGCCGAACCGGTCGCGTGCGCGCACGGCGAGCACGTGGTGCCCCGGGCGGTCCACCTGCGCCGACACCTGGGCCGCCTGCAGACGTTCGGTGGCCAGGTGGAACTGGTTGGTGCGCAGCGTGAGCTGGGAGACCCGGGCGATCTCGGACTCGTCCGGCGGCCGCAGGTCGACCTCCAGGCCGAGCCCGTCGAGATAGTCCTCGTAGGAGCCGACGTCCTCACGGAACTCCTGCCGCAGCGTCTCGGTGCGGTAGCGGCCGGCCCGCTCCAGGTCGGCCTCGGTCAGCTCGAACAGGTCGAACCAGCCGTCGGCCAGCAGCGCCGCGGGATGCAGCGCGGGCTCCTCGTCGACCCGGACCACGGCGACCTCGGGCAGCTGCTCGCCGACCAGCCCGCACTCGAAGGTGCTGTCGTCGACGAAGACGAAGCTGTCCAGGCCGAGCCCGAGCCTGTCCGCGATGTCGCGGAGATTGTCGTGCTTGGCCTTCCAGTTGGCGTTGACGCGGACGAAGTCGTCCTCGCGCAGCAGCATGCCCGGGTGGGTGCGCAGCGTGGAGCGGACCAGCTCGGTGTCGTTCTTGCTGCTGACCGCGAGCAGCACGCCCTGCGCGCCGAGCTGTCGCACCGTCCGCTGGAACTCCTGGAAGGCCTCACCGCGCAGCCCCGCGCCGAGCTCGATGCCACCGGGCCCGGCCTCGCCGAGCACCCCGCCCCACAGCGTGCCGTCCAGGTCCAGCACCAGGCACTTGCGGGTGCGGCCGAGGCGGGCGCGTACGACGTGGGCGGTCTCCCGGGCGTAGGCGGCCAGCAGCGCGTCGGAGATCCGGGCCCGGGCGTACTGCGCGGTGCGCGGCTCGCACGCCGGTACACCCTCGGCGACCAGCGGATCGAGATCCACGGTGACCACGCCCGGGTACTGCTCGGCCAGGGACAGCAGCCCGCTGTTGAACTCCCGCCACACCGCGCCGAGCCGGGCCCGCGAGCGCAGGTCGACCAGCTGGTGGGTGTAACGGCGGTGCAGCGGCACGGTGTTCAGAACGAGCAGGCCCCGGCCGGCCTGCTGGTGGGTGCGCACGGCGCCGGTCAGGAGCGAGAGCCTGGCCCGTGCGGCGGCCTCCACGTCCTCGGCTCGCCACGGCACCGTGACGTCGTCGAAGACGGTGTGCGCGTCGAGCAGGCAGAGCGTGAGCTGTGGCTGTTCCTCGTCGGCCGTGGCCGGGCGCATCAGATCCGGGAGGTAGGCGCCGTACGGCGAGACCTTCGCCTCCAGCAGCAGCCCGTGCCGGGCCAGTTCGGCGGTGAGGGGAGCCACCAACCCAGCCACGGTCGAGTGGCCGGTGACGGTGACGGTGACCACCGGCACCTCCGCGTGGCGGCACACCTCCTTGGGATCGAGCCGGGCCAGCAGCTGGCCTGCGGCCGGGAGGTCGGCCGCCGGCATGCGCGACAGCAGGGACCGTACCGAGCCGTACTCCGCCGGGAGCCTGCCCGCGCGGTGAAGGGCGCGCAGCGCGCTCAACGCCTCGGGGTCGTGCCAGGTGGCCGCCGGGTCCGGTGTGCTGCGGTTCCTGGTCGCCGTCATGAACGCTCCAGCGCGACACCGGACTTGATCCACTTGCTGGACTCGATGGCGACGGCGAGGGCGCGCCCGGGGCCGTCCCACTGCCGCAGCAGCTCCTCCAGCTGGAGGAACGGCAGCGCGTTGCCGTTGTTGCCGACGTGGCGCACCACGTTGACGCGGCGGGCGTCCGGGGCGGGCATGCCGTCGGAGATGCGGTCGCTCATCCGGCCGGACAGCTGCGGGGGCAGCAGGAAGTCCAGCTCGTGCGTGCCCCAGCCCACGTCCTCCATGAGTTCCCAGAACGTCTGCTGGGCCAGCGCGGGCACCGCCTCCTCGATCGCCTTGTAGTCCTCGAAGACGGCGGTGCGGTCGGTGTGCCGGTCGCCGAGCCCGAACCAGTCGATGACCTGGCCCGGCTCCCGGCCCAGTCCCACCAGCCGGTTGAGCACCTGGCGGATCACGACGCGGTGCCCGAGCGCCTCGTTGCTGAGCACGGCCGCGCCGGCGCCGTCGCCGAAGAGCACGTAGTTGACCAGCTCGGCCGATGTGCGCGACCCCGGGGCGAAGTCCGTTTCCAGGTGCTTGGCGCACACGTCGCCGCCGATCACCAGTACCGTGCCGCAGCGCTCGGCGAGCAGCATGGTGCGGGCCACGTCGAGGGCCTGCACGGCGCCGGCGCAGCCGGACTGCAGCTGATAGGTGGGGACGTTGTCGATGCCGAGCCGGTCCGCCACCAGGTTCACCGTGGCGGGCATCAGCTGGTCCGGCGTGGCCGTGCCCATGACGACGCAGTCGATGTCGTACGGCTCCAGACCGGCCTGGGTCAGCGCCCGGTCGGCGGCGGTCGCGGCGATGTCGGCCAGCGTGTGCCGTACCTCACCGGTCGGAAGGTCGACGGTGAAGTGCCGGGTCGCGTTGCCGATGAACATCTCGGCCCAGGTCTCGTCGACGCCGACGAGTTTGGCCAGGGTCGCGTTGTCCACGGGGTCACCGGGCAGACAGGTGCCGACCGAGGCCAGATGGACGGTGGGTGGGGTCATCAGCGGGTTCCTTCCGGGGTTGTGGGTACAGGAGCCGCGGCGCCGTCGGCGACGTGCCTCTCGCGCAGGAATCCGACCAGGTCACCCACGGTGCGCAGGCCGGCCAGCAGGTCCTCGATCGGGAGCGTGCCGAGTCGCGGGAGCGCGTCCTCGATCCGGGCCTTGAGCTCCATCACCCGGATCGAGTCGAAACCCAGGTCCTCCTGCAGCCGGTCGTGGTCGTGCACGCGCTCGGGGTCGTGCCCGCCGACCCGGCACACCAGTTGGCGTGTCAGGACGGCGAGAGTGTCCGGCAGGTCACCCGCCGGGGCCGGCGGGCACGATTCCCCGCGGTCCGCACCCCTACGGACCGCGGTGTCCGCGCCAGGAGGGACGGAGGGCGCGGACAGTTCCGGGAGGCCCGGGGCGGTGCCGGTGCGCCAGGCGCGGAACGAGTCGTCGAACACGTACGGCGGCAGTCGGCGGGGCACCCGGTCGGCCTCGGCGTACAGCGCGTCCCATTTCGGCGCGAGCCCGGCGCACCACAGCTCACCGAACAGCTGCTGGGGCCGGTGGTCCGGGGCGTGCTGGCCCGGGTGGGCGGCGTGCAGGCTCACCGGGTGACCGGCGTCCGACTTCAGCCGGGCCAGCAGCGGGGTGAGCACCGCATGCGGGCCGATCTCCACCACGTGGGTCACGCCCGCGGCCAGCAGCGCGCTCGCGGCATCGGCGAACCGCACCGGCGCGGTGATCTGCCGTGCCCAGTAGCCGGCGTCCAGGGTTTCCCCGCCGGTCAGCTCACGGCCGTGCACGGTCGAGAAGAGCGAGAGCGTCGGCCGCCGGTCGGGCACGCCCGCGCATTCCCGGCGGAACTCCTCGACGACGGACTCCATGAGCGGTGAGTGGAAGGCGTGGGAGACGGTGAGCCGCCGGGTGGCCACTTCGCGCTCGGCCAACTCGGCTTGGAGCGCGGCCAGTTCACCGAGGTCGCCGGCGACCACCGTGCTGCGCGGTCCGTTGACGGCGGCCAGGCCGAGCCGCTCCCGCCCCACCAGCAGCGGCTCGACCTCCGCGGCACCCTGGCTCACCGCGAGCATCCCGCCGTTCCCGGGCAGCGCCTCCATCAGCGCCCCGCGCCGGGCGACCAGCCGGGCGGCGTCCGCCACGTCCAGCGCACCGGCCAGGCAGGCGGCGGCGAACTCGCCGATGCTGTGCCCGAGGACGTACGACGGCGCGATCCCGCACTCGACGAGGGCGGCGGCCATCGCGTACCCCACGGCGAACAGCGCCGGCTGGGCCCAGCGCGTCCGGTGGACCTCCGGATCGCCGTCGAGGACCAGGTCGCGCACCGACCGTCCGGTGTGCGGGGCGAGCACTTTGTCGATCTCGTCGAAGTGCCGTGCGTAGGCGGGCCACGACCGGTACCAGGACGCGGCCATACGGGGGTGCTGGGCGCCCTGCCCGGTGAAGGCGAACGCCACCGACGTCGCCGCGCGCCGCCCGCCGTCCACCCGGGCGGCCTCCTCGGCGTGCTCCGCTGCCTTGCGCAACTCGGCGGCCAGCGTGGGCAGATCGGCGGCGGCGACGGCCGCCCGGTACGGCAGGCGGGACTTGACGCGATTGCTGGTCCAGCACAGCTGCGCCAGTTGGTTCTCCGAGCGGCGGGACAGGGCGTCGGACTGCGCCAGCAGATTGGCGCGCAGCCGCTCGGGGGAGCGGGCGGAGACCGTGAACACTCCGGGCGCCCGGTCGCGGCCGCGGTGCACCGCTCGGGGGGCGGAGGCGAGCACCGCGTGGGCGTTGCTGCCGCCCATACCGAAGCTGCTGACCGCGGCGTGCACGGTGCCGGACGGCAGCCTGAGCGGCGCCTTGAGCAGGGAGAGCCGGCGCCCGGGCAGGTCCAGCCTGGGGTTCGCGTCGGCCGCGAACCGGCTGGGCGGCACCGTGCGGTGGTGGAGCGCCAGCACGGCCTTGATCAGCCCGGCGATCCCGGCCGCTCCCTCGGCGTGCCCGAAGTTGCTCTTGACCGAGCCCAGTCCGACGCTGCCGCCGCTGCGGCCGCTGGTCAGCTCGCCGAGCGCCTGCGCCTCGATGAAGTCGCCCAGCAGGGTGCCGGTGCCGTGCGCCTCGACGAACCGGATGTCGTCGGCGGTGACGCCGGCCCGCTGCCAGACGGACTCGATCAGCCGTTGCTGCGCCCAGCGGTTGGGCGCGGTGATGCCGTTGCTGCGCCCGTCCTGGTTGATCCCGGTTTCCTTGAGCACGGCGTACACCGGCTGACGGTCCGCCAGGGCGTCGCTGAGCCTGCGCAGCATCAGCACCGCCACGCCCTCGGACCGTCCGATGCCGTCGGCCGAGGCGCTGAACGGCTTGCAGCGACCGTCGGGCGCCGAGAGGCCGGCCTGGGTGTAGAAGATGTTGATGACCGGCGTCATGATCAGGTTGGTCCCGGCCGCCAGCGCGTAGTCGCACTCACCGGAGCGCAGTGAGCCCATCGCGAGGTGAACGGCGAAGAGCGAGGAGGAGCAGGCGGTGTCCACGGCCAGACTGGGGCCCTTGAGGTCGAGGTGGTACGAGACCCGGTTCGCGCCCATGAAGTAGCCGTTGCCGGAGCCGTACCGGGCGGTGATCCTGTCGTAGTCGGCGAGCTGGAGATACGCCCACTCGTTGGCCATCACCCCGACGAACACACCGGTGTCGGTGCCGGCCAGGTCCTGCGGGGCGACGGCTGCGTCCTCGATGGCCCGCCACGAGCACTGCAGCAGCAGCCGCTGCTGCGGGTCCATGGCGGCGGCCTCCCGCGGAGAGATCCCGAAGAAGTCCGGGTCGAACGCGTCGGGGTCCTGGATGAACCCGCCGCGCACGGTGTTGCTGCGGCCCGGCGGCCGGGCTTCGGAGGCGCTCTGCGGCGCGGTCGACGAGGCGGCGTGGTAGCGGTCGGCGTCCCAGCGCTGGCTGGGAACCCGGTCGGTGCCGTCGCGTCCGTCCATGAGGAGCGACCAGTATTCCCGGGCGTCGCGGGCGCCGGGGAAGCGGCAGTCCAGGCCGACGACGGCGATCGGTTCGCGCTCGGTCATGACGGGTCACCGGAGGCCAGGCGCTCGGCGAGATGCTCACTGATCGCGTGGACGGTCGGGAAGTCGTAGGCGATGGTGGGGGAGACCGCGAGCCGGACGTGCGCCTCGATCTCGCCGCAGATGCTGATCGCCGCGACCGAGTCGATGCCGTAGTCGGCGAGCGGGGTGTCCGGGTCGATCTCCCCGGGGGTCCGGCGCAGAAGGAAGGCCACCCGCTCGGTGAGCCACCCTTCGATGTCCGACGCGCCGGGGTGCGGCGACGGCTGGTCCACGGGGGCGGTGCCGACGGGGGCGGCGGACTGGTCGGTGATGCTCATGGCGTGCTTCTCTCTTCCGGATCTCAGCTGCGGGAGGACACGGCTGCGGTGGGCTCGGACGCCGGGTCCGGGGCGGGGAGCAGGGCGGCGACCGGTTCCTGGAGGCGCTGGTGCAGCACGGGCAGGCCGCCGTCGAGGAACAACTGCCGCATGAGCGTGCGCTGCGTCTTCCCGCTGGTCGTCTTGCGGATCACCCCGGGGCGAACGAGCACCAGGCTTACGCCGGGCAGCTGGAACTGCCGGCTGAGCAGCGCCTGGACGTCGGCTGCGAGGCGGGCCAGGTGCTCCTCGCTGCCGCCCGCGCGGGCCTTGAGCTCCTGCACCACGACCACGTGCGAGCGGTCGGACGCCTCGTCGGCGACGGTGAACACCGCGCCGCCGCCGCGCCGGAACGCCTCCCCGGACTCCTGGACAGCCTGCTCGATGTCCTGCGGGTAGAGATTGCGGCCGTGCTGGATGAGCATCTCCTTGATCCGGCCGGTGACGTAGAGCTCCTCGTCGAGCAGGGCGCCGAGGTCGCCGGTGCGGAAGTAACCGGCCCGGCCGTCGGCCGTGACCGCCTGGAACGTCTCGGTGGTGAGCTCGCGCCGGTTCCAGTAGCCGGCGGCCACCGAGGGGCCGCGCAGCCAGATCTCGCCGATCCGGCCGCCGGGCAGCTCCTGACGGGTCATCGGGTCCGCGATCAGGACCTCGGTGTCCTTCGGCCGGCCGCAGCCCACGAGGGTCCGGGCCGGGCGGTCGCTGCGCACGGGCCGCAGCTCGTCCTGTTCCAACGCGACGGCGTCGACGGTGAGTTCGAGGTGCGGCGCCTCGGTGTCGCCGCCGGAGACCAGCAGGGTGTTTTCGGCCAGGCCGTAGCAGGGCAGCAGGGACTCGGCACGCAGTCCGTTGCCGGCGAAGCGCCGAACGAAGGCGCGCAGGGTGTCGGCGCGCACCGGCTCGGCCCCGTTCAGCGCCACCCGCAGGCTGGACAGGTCCAGCCCCGCCGACTGCTCCTCGGTGACGCGCCGGACGCACAGGTCGTAGCCGAAGTTGGGCGAGGCGGTGCCCTCGACGCGGTAGTCGTGGATCATGCGAAGCCAGCGGTGCGGTTGCTTGATGAAGGAGACCGGTGACATCTGCACGCTGGTGCCGCCCACCCACAGTGGCTGGAGAGTCATCCCGATGAGCCCCATGTCGTGATAGAGCGGCAGCCAGCTGCCCGCCACGACACCCTCCTGGGTCCGCATCGCGGTGCGGATGGCCTCCTCGTTGGCGGCCAGGTTGGCGTGCGTGACCATGACGCCCTTGGGTTCGCTGGTGGAGCCCGAGCTGTACTGGAGGAAGGCCACGTCGGTGTCGCGCACGACGGGCGGTACCCACAGGTCCGGATCGGCTCCGTCCTGGTCGTGCGGGCCGGTCGACAGGCACACCACGTCCCGCTCTCCGGCGGCGGCCAGCCAGGCCCCGATGGCCTGCCGGTACTCGGGGAGCGTCAGCACCGCCCCGACCCCGGCGTCCCGCAGGATGCCGCTGACCCGGGCCAGCCGCTCGCCCGGCTCGTCGGGCAGGGGCGCGGGAATCGCCGTACGCCCGGCGTAGAAGCAGCCGAGGAAGGCCGTCACGAAGTCCAGCGTCGGCGGATAGAGCAACAGGACCGGGCGCGAGGGATCGCCCTTGGACTCGTGGTGCAGCCGGATGGCGACGAGGCGCGCCCGCCGGTCCAGTTCCGCGTAGCCGATCTCCTCGGGTCGCATGGCCGGGCCGTCTTCGTGCAGATACACGAAGGCGGCACGTTCGGGATGGCGGTCCACGCCGGTGCGTACGGCGTCCGTCAAGGTTCGGTGCTGAAGCTGGTGCGCCACAGGCTGTCCTTTCCGCGGTCGGTGACCGGTGCGGTGTGGAACGTCCGGGAGGCACCGAGTGCCATCCGGTGCCTCTCAGCCTCGATGTGCCGTGAAAAGGCGGCGTAAAGCCGAAATTGGCGTGCACGTCATGGGTTTGCGGTTCGCCGGACGGCGCTCGCGGGAGCCTGTACAACGGTGTGTGCGCGGATCGGCACTGTCAGTGCTGGCACGGGGTGCCGGTCAACGGTCGCGGAAGGGGTTGTCATGGTCGAACCGGATGCTCTTCTCGTGGGAGATGAACCCCTCCCTGTCGGTCCGCTGCCCGCGGTGGGGTGGCGTGCGGTTCAGGAGGCCGCGCGGCGGCACGGCTACGCGGTCTGCCACGGCCGGCCGGTGGACTGGGGGCGACAGCCCGGCCCCGGCGCGCGCGAACTGCTCGGGCCTGACTGGTCGCGGTACTGCGCGGCACGCGACCCCCACGTTCGGGCGCGGCTGCTGGGCTCGCGACTGCTGCTGCGCCACACCGTGGCCGCTGTGGCCGGGGCGGAGCCGGACCGGGTCGTGCTGGGCCGCGACGGCCGTGGGCGGCCGGTCCTCCACGAGCCCCCCGGGCTGGACGTGGCCATCAGCCACACGGACGGAATGCTGGTGGTCGGGGCCGCCCGCGGCCGCCTGATCGGAGTGGACGTGGAGGCGTCGGACCGCCCGCTGCTGACGCCCGGACTGGCCGAGAGGTTCTGTCATCCGCGGGAGCTGGTGGAGCTGTCCGGGCTGCCGGCGGCCGAGCGGAATCAGAGACTGGTGCGTCTGTGGACGCTCAAGGAGGCTTATACGAAGGCGCACGGCGTCGGGCTGGCGCGGGACTTCGCACGACTGCGCCCGCGCCCCGGACCGCACGGCGACGCCTGGTGGTCTCTTGAGGCGGCGCCGGGCTGGCGACTGCGCTGCGACCGTGTGGCGGGGCGGTACCTCGTTGCCGGGGCCCTGGGTCCTGACGGTCTGTAACCGCCCTTTCGTCAAGCCGAGTTCGGGTGGGTGTGGAGCAATCGGGAACCGAGTCAAGGTTGTTTCGATACACCGTTGACTCGATTGGTCGCCAGGTCTACCGTCGGCCGTACACGGCACGAGAACGGCACTCAGCTCACGACCCCCCTCTTTCCGAGGAGCGGAATCCGTGACTTCTCAGCCTCACCTCAGGCTTGCCGAGCAAACCCCGTCGGCCGCGCACCCGCACAGGTGGCGCGTGCTCGCGGTCCTGCTGGTCAGCCTCCTGCTCGTCGTCCTGGACACCTCGATCCTGAACGTGGCCCTGAAGACCCTCGCCGAGCCGGCACCCGTCGGCCTGGGGGCCACGCAGAGCGAGTTGCAATGGTCGATCGACTCCTACACGCTCGTCTTCGCCGCCCTGCTCTTCACCACCGGTGTGCTCGCCGACCGCTGGGGACGCAAGCGGACGCTGCTGACCGGGCTCGTCGTCTTCGGTGGCTGTTCCCTGTGGTCCGCCCACGCGCACAGCGCCGGTGAACTCGTCGTCGCCCGGGCGGGGCTGGGCGTCGGCGGCGCGCTCGTGCTGCCCGCCACTCTGGCGATCATCATGGCCGTCTTCCCACCCGCCGAACGGGCCAAGGCCATCGGTGTCTGGGCAGGCGCTGCCGGACTCGCCGTGGCGCTGGGCCCCGTCACCGGTGGCGTGCTGCTGGAGCACTTCTGGTGGGGCTCGGTGTTCCTGATCAACCTGCCCATCGTGCTGATCGGCGCCGTAGCCGCGCTGTTCGTCGTACCCGAGTCCCGCGATCCCGGGCGCGGCGGCCTCGACCCGCTCGGCGTCGCCCTGTCCGTCGCCGGCCTGACCGCCCTGGTGTACGGCGTGATCAAGGGGGGCGAGTCCGACGACTGGGCGGACACCGCCGTCTGGGGGCCGATGCTCTGCGGCCTCGCCGTCCTGGGCCTGTTCGTCGTCTGGGAACACCACAGTCGGTGTCCCGCGCTGGACCTCGCCCTGTTCACCGACCGTCGTTTCAGCGCCGCCGTGGCCGTCATCGGGCTGGTCTTCTTCAGCCTGCTCGGCGCCACCTTCTTCCTGGTCTTCTACCTCCAGAGCGTGCGCGGCTGGACCCCGCTGGAGGCCGGGCTCCTGCTGCTGCCCCTGGCGGTGGCCCAGCTGACGTTCGCACCGGCCGCGACGCTCGCCGCCAAGCGGATCGGGGTCCGGCCGGTGTGCGCCGGCGGGATGCTGCTCACCTCGCTCGGCTTCCTCGCGGTGGCCACCGTCGACGAGGGGACCGAGGTCTGGGTCCTGGAGTGCGTCCTGTTCGTGATGGGCGTCGGCATCGCCTGTGTGATGCCCCCGGCGACCTCCGCCGCCATGTCCGCCGTCGGCCCGGGCCGGTCCGGCACCGGAGCGGCGGTCAGCACCACCTTTCGGCAGGTGGGCGGCGCCCTCGGCGTCGCGGTCCTGGGCTCGGTGCTCTCCGTGGCCTACCGCTCCCGGATCGAGGACCACCTGGCGCCGCTGCCCGCCGCGATGAGCGGCCCGGCGCAGGAGTCCGTCGCCGCCACCCTCACCGCCGCGCGGGAACTGGGCCCGGGCGGCGCCGCCATCGAGGACCGCGCGGTCGACGCGTTCGTCTCGGCGATGCACCTCACGTCCCTCGTCGCCGCGGCCGTCACCTTCCTCGGTGCCCTCGCCGCCCTGCTGCTCCTGCCCTCCCGTACGGCCGTCGGCACGCCCGGCGCCGAGGAGGCGACCGCCGAAGAACCCCACACCGCGGAGGTCTGAACCCGTATGCCGCCACACCTCGACCGATCGGCAGCCGCCCCGGGACGCACGGCCCGGGGCGGCCGCCAGCGCGATCCCGCCGCCGACCGGGCGATCCTGAACGGCACCCTCGCCCTGCTCAGCGAAGGGTGCAGCTTCGGCGACCTGTCCATGGACCTGGTCGCCCAGCGAGCCGGGGTGGCCCGCGCCACCATCTACCGCCGCTGGCGCAACAAGGAGGAACTGGTGCTCGCCGCGCTGAGCACCCTTGACCTTCCCGTGCCGCCGCTGACCGGGCTCAGCCTGCGGGACAAACTGGTGACCCTCGTGGACCAGCTGCGCCACCGTGGCCAGGACACCCCGCTGCACCGGCTGATCGGAAGCCTGCTCGGTGAGGCGGTGCGCCGCCCGCACCTGGTGGAGCGATTCGAGCAGACCGTCACCGCCGCCCGGCACGAGGCCCTGCTGGCGGCGCTGCGCGACGGCGTCGACAGCGGTGAGCTGCGCGCCGACCTCGATCTGGAGGATGCGGTCGAGATCCTCACCGGACCGATGGCCGCCCGTCTGATTCTGCGTCAACGCGCTGTGGAATCCAGTGCGTTCGCCGAGTCGATCGTCGACACGTTCCTGAACGGAACCCGCACGACCTGTGCCGGAGCGGGACCCGGCACAGCACCGGAGCACTCCCCACCACCACAGGAGCCGCAGTCATGAAATTCCTCTTCGACGACCCCGCCTTCGACTACCAGGCGCTGCGCACCGCCGGTTACGCCGATTACGGCGGTGCGCAGCTGGGCGAGGTCGTCGCGGTCGCCTCGCGCATCCCGAACGGCGACACCGAAGCCTGGCGGCACGAATGGGCCTCCCTCGCCGAACGCGCCCACCGGCTGGGCACGGCCGCCCGGGGCGAGAGCCGCCGCGACGACGCGCGCGCCGCACTGCTGCGGGCACACAACTACTACCGGACCGCCGAGTTCTTCCAGCGCGACGACCCACGGGGCCCGGAGGCCCTGCGGCTGATGCGGCTGTCCCGGGAGACCTTCGCCGACGCCGCCGAACTCATGGATCGGCCACCGGAGTTCGTGCGCATCCCCTATGAGGACACCTCACTGCCCGGCTACCTGTACCGGGCGGATGACTCCGACGAGCCGCGGCCGATGATCATCCACCACGGCGGCCTCGACTCCACCCTCGAGGAGGGCTACTTCTTCGTGGCGGCCGCGGCACTCGCCCACGGCTACGACTGTCTGTGCTTCGAAGGGCCGGGGCAGGGCTCGGTCCTTCGCGATCAAGGGCTGGCCTTCAGGCCCGACTGGGAGAACGTGGTCACGCCGGTCGTGGACCACGCGCTGTCCCTGCCGGGTGTGGACCCCGACCGCCTGGTGCTGGTCGGGACCAGCCTGGGCGGCCTGCTCGCCGTGCGTGCCGCCGCGTTCGAACACCGGCTGGCCGGCTGTGTCGCCCACGACGCGGTCTGGCAGCTGGGCGATGTCGTGGCGCTGCCGCCGGTCGTGCTGGAGTGGGTCGAGCAGGGCCACGACGACTTCGCCAACCCGGTGATGTGGGGAATCGCCGCGCAGCAGACCTTCACCCGCTGGATGCTGCGGCAAGCCATGTGGACCTTCGACGCCGACACCCCGGCCCAACTGCTGCGCCGGTTACCGGCGTTCGCCCTGGCCGACGTGATCGGCCAGGTGCGCTGTCCCGTGCTCGTCCTCGACGCGGAGGAAGACCTGTTCTTCACGGGGCTGGAGCACGCGAAGAAGGTGTACACGGGCCTGAACTCGCCCAAGACGCTGCACGTCTTCACGACCGACGAGGGCGGCGGGGCGCACTGCCACTCCGGTGCCATGCGCCTGTTCCACGACCGGCTCTTCTCATGGCTGCTGGAGACTCTCGGGGCGGACCGGCCAGCGGCGGCCTGACCGGCGGCGGCCGGTCCGCGGCACATCCAGGCCGAAGCAGCCCGGCCCGCTCCCCGCGGGCCGGGCTGCTCGGCTCAGAGCCACCCGGCGGTTCGTGGGAGGCGGCCGATTTCTTTCCGGTTGCCTCCCGTCGGACCGCCGAATTTCATTCTCCTTAATGACCGTGTAACGAGCGAGACTGGTATCGAAGAACAAGCTCGCATATGCTGCACGTCATAGCGAGGAAATCGCTTATCGTTTGTCGCCCCCAGACCAGGGGCGGACGGGGGATCCGAAATTTAGTTGAATGCGTTCGATGCATTCGGGGGGTTGTCGTGTCCCTGTCCCCTTTAGTGGCTGACCAAACTCTGCACTATGCGCTACTGGGGCGGCTGCGGGTGTCCCGCGGCGACGCCGATCTCACACCCGAGCCGCCCAAGCTCGCCAAACTCCTCGCCCTTCTGCTGGTCAGGGCGGGTGAGACGGTGCCGGGGGAAAAGCTGATGGCGGAACTGTGGGAGCGGGAGCCGCCGCGCTGCGCGTCCACGAGCCTGCGCGTGTACGTCTCACAGCTGCGAAAATTGCTGAATGGCGATCAACAAGCCTCCCCGATCGTCACGACCCCGCCCGGGTACATTCTCGATGTAAGCGGTGCGGTGACCGATTCTCATGAATTCGAAACGCTCTACGGTCGAGGCCGGGAACGGTACTTCGCGGCCGATTTCCAGCACGCATCCGACCTCCTGCACAGGGCACTGTCCCTGTGGCGAGGACCTGTTCTGGGGGGCATTCCGGGGTCGCTGGACATCGAATCGTTCGCGGCCGTGCAGGAGGAGAAGCGGCTGAACTGCACCGAGCTGAGCATCGACTCCTCGCTGGCACTCGACCGGCACCATGAGGTGTGCGAGCAGCTGAAGGGCCTGCTCGTGCAGCATCCCCTGCGGGAGCCCTTCTACCGTCAGCTGATGGTCGCCCTGTACCGGGCGGGCCGCCAGGGAGACGCACTGCAGGTGTACCGCCGCGCGCGGCGGGTGCTCAAGGAGGAACTCGGGGTCGAACCGGGGCCGGCACTGCGGCTCGCCCAGGAGGCCATCCTGCGGGCTGACCCCGATCGG
Organism: Streptomyces sp. NBC_01092; assembly: GCF_045039535.1. NCBI lineage: Bacteria > Bacillati > Actinomycetota > Actinomycetes > Kitasatosporales > Streptomycetaceae > Streptomyces > Streptomyces sp. NBC_01092. Next base: position 9,583,337 of record NZ_CP108659.1, read on the forward strand.
CTCCAGGCCTCCGGGATGACCCCGTCCGTCCACTGACCGTCAGGGCCGGCCGGTCGGCGACGTCCCGCGGTGCCGGGCCGAACCGCCGACCGGCCATGGCGTGCTCTCGCCATGTCCGGCCCCGCACCGCGTCTGCTTTATCCGGCGTTTGCGGCACCTTAACCGCTCGCCCATATCGTGCGTTCGATCCCGCATGAGCGGGAGAGCTGAGCTGTCGTGCTCGTTCGTGCGTGAGCGGGCACCGGCCACGGTGCCGTGACCGTGGTCCCGGCCGACGCCGCGTTCCGAGGGCCGTCGCCCGCTCAACCTTCTCCGCCCGCACCGTTCCCGCGCTCAGGAGGAGGAGCCATGGACGGTCCGAAAGCCGTCTTCCTCGCACTCTGCCTGATCGGGCTCACCGTCGGCCCGGCGGCGCCCTCGGCGCACGGCGACACCATCGCGCGGCTGAACACCTTCCTCCCCACCCACCACGCCGACGTCGGTTCCGTGGTGCCGCTGGGAGGCGGCCGAGTGCCGTGGCCCGCACGGGCGGCGCTTTGTCCTAGGGCGTGAATTCCCCAGGCTTGCCGGAGACGACGGCGGACGGGACGGCTGCCGAGCGCATGCTTCGGAAGCCGGCCCGTCCGGGCACGGTGGAATTCCGCGGTCCGGGCGTCAACCCACTGTCGTGCGCGGCCGTGGCTCGAACCCCGCCGCCCGGTAGGACGCGTCGATCAGCGACATCGTCGCCAGCGCGTCCTCGGCGTCGAGCGCGAGCGGCGCGTCCCGGCGTATGTGCGCGGCGAACGCCTCCAGTTGGTAGGTGTACGACGAGCGCGTGCCGAGCCGCTCGGTGCGCTCACCCTCGGCCGTACGCACCACGATCCGGTCGTCCAGGTGCGGCAGCACGAAGTTCGGCGCCAGCGCCTCGCCCCGCGAGCCGACGACCCGGCAGCTCATCTCCACCTCGCCGTACGCCATGTGGCAGCGTGCGGAGGCGGTCGCGCCGCCCGGGAACTCCAGGTCGGCGTCGAGCCACTCGTCGACGCCCGGCGCGCCCGCCCGCTCCCCGCCTCGCGCCGAGACCAGCCGTGGCGCACCGCCCGCCCAGGGCGCGAGCATCCGCACCGCGTGCAGGCTGTAGCAGCCGAGGTCCATCACTGCGCCGCCCGCGAGCGCCAGCGACCAGCGCGGGTCGCTGTCGCCGGGTGCCGGTATCGCCACCAGCGTCTCCACCCGTTGCAGCTCGCCGAGTTCACCGCTCGCCAGGATCTCGTGCAGGCGCCGCGTGACCGGGTGGAAGAGGTAGTGGAAGGCCTCCATGAAGACGCTGCCGGACTTGGCGACCGCCTCCCGCACCTCGGCCGCCTCCTGGGCGTTGCTCGCCGACGGCTTCTCCGACAGGACGTGCTTGCCGGCCGCGAGCGCGGCGAGGTTCCACGGCCCGTGCAGCCCGTTGGCGAGCGAAGCGAGATGGGGGTACCCCCGGACGGAGTCTGGGGGAGGGTTGTAGACGACCTCGACCTCGGGGTCGGCGAGCAGGTCGGCGTAGGAGTCCACCACCCGCTCCACATCGTGCTCGTCGGCGAACGCCTCGGCACGGGACCGGTCGCGCGCGGCCACCGCCACGAGGCGGTGACCGGTCGTCCGGGCCGGACCGACGAGGGAGAGCTCGGTGATGCGTGCCGCGCCCAGTACTCCGATGCGCAGCGGCTCCCGGCCCGAGTCGTTCATCCCTGCCGTACCTCCTCGATCGTCACCGGACGGTGCGCGTGCAGCGACAGGGTGCAGGCGTCGGCGATCCAGCCCGCCTCCAGGGCGTCCTCGATCGTGCAGGGCGAGGGCCGGGAACCCGCCACGACCTCGGTGAACGCGGTGAGTTCGGCGCGGTAGGCCTCGGTGAACCGGTCCATGAAGAAGTCGTGCGGGGTGCCCGCCGGGAACGTCACGCCGGGCTCGACCGACCGCAGCGGCAGCTTGTCCTCCAGGCCGACCGCGATGGAGTCCGTGAAGCCGTGGATCTCCATGCGGACGTCGTAACCCCGGGCGTTGTGGCGGGAGTTGGAGACCACCGCGATCGTGCCGTCGTCCAGGGTGAGGATCGCGCCGGTGGTGTCGGCGTCGCCCGCCTCCTTGATGAAGTCGGCGCCCCTGTTGCCGCCGACGGCGTACACCTCGGTCACCTCCCGGCCGGTCACCCAGCGGATGATGTCGAAGTCGTGCACCGAGCAGTCCCGGAAGATGCCGCCGGAGGCGGCGATGTACGCGGCGGGCGGCGGCGCCGGGTCCAGCGTGGTCGAGCGGACCGTGTGCAGCTTGCCGAGCTCACCGCTCCGCACGGCGGCGCGGGCGTTGACGAACCCGGTGTCGAAGCGACGGTTGTAGCCGATCTGGATCGGCACGTCCGAGCCCTGGACGGCCTTCAGTACCTCGACGCCCTCGGCCATGGTCTTGGCGACGGGCTTCTCGCAGAAGACGGGGACGCCGGCCTCGACGCCCGCCAGGATCAGCGCGGGGTGGGCGTCGGTCGCCGCCGCGACGACGATGCCGTCCACGCCGGCCGCCAGCAGGGCCTCCGGCGAGTCGACGACCTCGGCGCCGAAGCGCTCGGCGGCGGCCTTGGCGGCGCCCGCGAACGGGTCGGTGACGACGAGGGAGTCGACCGCGTCGAGTCCGGAGAGGGTCTCGGCGTGGAAGGCGCCGATGCGGCCGAGGCCGAGGATTCCGATACGCATGAGCTCCGCTGCTTTCTTGGTGTGTGGTTGCTGTTCGTTGCCGGGACCCCGCCCCGGACCCCGGTCGCCCTTCGGGCTCGTCCTCAATCGCCGGACGGGCTGAATCAGTCCAGGCCGCCCAGAACGTTCTGGTCCCAGTCGATCACCGACCCGGTGACCACCCCGGATCGCTCCGACAGCAGGAACACCACGAAGTCGGCGATCTCGTCCGGCTGCCCGAGCTTCCCCATCGGCAGCCCGGCGGCAGCCGACTCGCGCCAGCCGTCGTCGGCACCGTGGAAGGCCCTCTGCGTCGCGTCCTCGCCCTCCGTCGCCGTCCAGCCGATGTTCAGGCCGTTGATCCGGACCCGGTCCCAGCGGTGGGCGTGCGCGGCGTTGCGGGTCAGCCCGATGAGGCCGGCCTTGGCGGAGACGTACGGCGCGAGGAACGGCTGCCCGCCGTGCGCCGAGGACGTGATGATGTTGACGATCGTGCCGGGTGCCTTGCGCGCGACCATGTCCGTGACGGCGGCCTGCATCGCGAAGAACGGCGCCCTGAGGTTGATCGCGATGTGCTGGTCGAACAGCTCGGGGGTGGTGTCGAGGAGCGTGCCCCGGGACGTGAGCCCCGCCGAGTTGACCAGGCAGTCGATCCGCCCGTACGCGTCGACGACCTCGGCGACGGACGCCTTCGCCTGCTCGGCGTCCGACAGGTCGGCCTGCACGAACATGGCTTTGCCCCCGTCGGCGGCCAGCTCGGCCACCAGGGCCTCACCGGATTCCGGGCGGCGCCCGGTGACGGCCACGACCGCCCCCTCGCGCACGGCAGCCCGCGCGATGGCGGCACCGACGCCCTGGCTGCCGCCGTTGACGAGGACGACCTTGTCGTCGAGAAGTCCCATGTCTTTCCGGGTCCTTTCAGCTGTGCTCGGCTCTGGTCAGCTCTGGCGCCGCTCGGCGCCGGCCCGTAGCTCGCCTCGCAGAGCCTCGGGAGTCCATGCCTCGCGCAGCGCGCGGCGTACGACGTCCGCCTGGGAGGGCGGGGCGAGGCCGTCGACCGGCGGGTCGCTGTCGAGGTTGGTCGGGAAGGGGTAGCCCTCGGCGCTCGCGGCGATCACGTTCGCCGTCCACGCCTCGTCCGCGCCCTCGCTCGCACGCTTCAGCAGCACGGGGAACACGGCGTTCGCGACCGCCTCCCGGTCCACCGTCTCCATCGCCCGTCCGAACGCGGAGGACACCTGGAGCAGGTTCGCCATGCGCCGGATGCCCGCCGACCGGTTGGTGCCTGCCGCGTGGAACAGCGCCGGGTTGAAGAAGGCCGCGTCGCCCTTGGCGAGGGGCAGTTGGACGTGGTGCGCCTCGAAGTACTCCTGGAACTCGGGCAGCCGCCACGCGAGGTAGCCGGGCTCGTACGTCTGCGAGTACGGCAGGTACATCGTCGGCCCGGACTCCACCGGCATGTCGCAGTGCGCGACGGCGCCCTGGAGGGTGAGTACGGGGGAGAGGCGGTGGACGTGGGCCGGGTAGGCCGCCGCGACCTCGTTGGAGAGGAAGCCCAGGTGGTAGTCGCGGTGCACGGTCTGCGCCGCGCCGCCCGGGTTGACCACGTTGACCTGCGAGGTCACCTGGTAGCCGGGCCCGAGCCACGCGGAGGAGACCAGCGCCAGGATGTCGTTGGCGTAGTAGTCGGCGAAGGCCTCGGGGTCGTAGAGGGCCGCCTTCTCCAGCGCGTTCCAGACGCGGTCGTTGGCGCCGGGCCTGGCGAAATGGTCCCCGGCGTTCGCTCCCGAGGCGCGCTGCTCGGCGATCAGGGCGTCGAACACGGCACTGAGCCGGTCGACGACCGCCGGGTCCGTGAAGGCACCTTGGAGGACCACGATGCCCGGCCCGTCGGCGAGGGCACGGACCAGTTCGGCCCGCAGCGCACGGTCGTCCTCGGCCCTGCGGAGGCGGTCGCTGTCGTAGACCAGGACATTGCGCTCCACGGCCGAGGCGTACGGATAGTCCGCCAGGTCGGTGGTCCGCTCCACGAGCTCACGGAACTCACCGAGATCGCAGTCGGCCTCGGACAGCCAGGACCGGCGGTGTACGGAGGTGAAGGACATCGGCGTCCTCTCGGTGACAGGGGCGGCTCAGCGCTGCCATTCTTGTCATGACAATCCCCTCGAACAACCAGCAGGCGACCATCAAAAACCCCTCAAGGAGCCGTCGCATGGGCCACCCCTTCCCGATCCGGGAGATCGCACGTCAGGCGGGCCTGAGCGAGGCGACGGTCGACCGGGTCCTCAACGGCAGGGGAGGGGTCCGCGAGAGCACCACGCGGGAGGTCCAGCAGGCGATAGCCGACCTGGACCGGCAGCGCACCCAGGTGCGGCTGCAGGGCCGTACCTTCATGATCGACGTGGTGGCGCAGGCACCCGAGCGGTTCACCACCGCCGTACGCGCCGCCCTGGAGACCGAGCTGCCGTCCCTGCACCCGGCGGTCGTGCGCTCCCGCTTCCACTTCCGGGAGACCGGGCCGGTGGACGAGCTGACCCGGACGCTGGACCGGATCGCGCGCCGCGGCTCGCAGGGCGTCATCCTCAAGGCACCGGACGTCCCCGAGGTCACCGCGGCCGTCGCCCGGCTCGCGGAAGCCGGCATCCCGGTGGTGACCCTGGTGACGGACCTGCCCTCCACCGCGCGCCTCGCCTACGTCGGCATCGACAACCGGGCCGCGGGCGCCACCGCGGCCTACCTCATGGGCCAGTGGCTGGGCGAGCGTCCCGGCAATGTGCTGACCAGCCTCAGCAGCGGCTTCTTCCGCAACGAGGAGGAGCGCGAGATGGGCTTCCGCAGCGCCATGCGGACCCTCCACCCCGACCGCACGCTCGTCGAGATCGCCGAGGGGCAGGGCCTGGACGCCACGCAGTACGAACTCGTCCGGGCCGCGCTGGAACGCGACCCGGACATCCGTGCCGTCTACTCGATCGGCGGCGGCAACATCGCCACGCTGCGGGCCTTCGAGGACGCGGGCCGCGCATGCGCCGTGTTCGTCGCGCACGACCTCGACCACGACAACACCCGCCTGCTGCGCGAGCACCGCCTGTCCGCCGTGCTGCATCACGACCTGCGCCACGACATGCGGGAGGTGTGCCACGTCGTGATGCGGGCGCACGGGGCCCTGCCGCCGGCGGGAGCGACGGGGCCTTCGGCGATCCAGGTGGTTACGCCGTACAACATGCCCTCTTAGGCAGTCCGGCGGCTGCGGGTCCGTTGTGGCTGGTCGCTCCCTCAAGCTCTTGGCTTCGCTCAAGCAGAGGGGACCTCCATCGCGGCGCAGCCCCGCGCCCCTTGCGGGGCGTTACTCGCCGGGGAAGTCGATGCCGGATCACGGCGGGATCCGCGATCACCCCGGCGCCGATCACACCCACCCGCACCGTCATGCCGGCACCTCCACGTCCACCCAGGAACCGCTCTCGGCGGAGCGGGACATGGCGTCCAGGACGGTGGCGCTGTGCACGGCGTCCGCGAGGGTGGCGCCGTGCGGGGTGCCCTCGGCGATCGAGCGCAGGAAGCGGTAGGCCTCGATCACCTTCAGGTCGTCGTAGCCCATGCTCGTCGCGGCACCCGGCTGGAACGCGCCGTACTCACCCTGCGCCGGGCCCACGTACAGCGTGCTGACCGGCTGGTCCTGATAGGTGGTGCCCCGGCTGATGCCGAGCTCGCCCATGCGGCGGAAGTCCCAGAAGACCGCGCCCTTGGTGCCGTGCACCTCGAAGCCGTAGTTGTTCTGCTCGCCGACCGAGACCCGGCAGGCCTCCAGCACCCCGCGGGCGCCGGAGGCGAAGCGCAGCAGGCAGCTGACGTAGTCCTCGTTCTCGACCGGGCCGAGCTCGCCGGTGGCGAGGGTGTGCCCGGCGGTGGCGCCGGTCGGGCGGGCCCGCTCGGGTACGAAGATCGCGGTGTCGGCGGACAGCGAGGCGATGTCACCGAGCAGGAAGCGGGCCAGGTCGGCGCCGTGCGAGGCGAGGTCGCCGAGCACCCCGCTGCCGCCGCGCTCACGCTCGTAGCGCCAGGTCAGGGCGCCCTGGGGGTGGGCGGCGTAGTCGCTGAAGAGGCGCACGCGGACATGTGTGACGGTGCCGATCTCACCGGAGGCGATCAGCTCGCGGGCGGCCTCGACGGCGGGCGCGTTGCGGTAGTTGAAGCCGACGGCGCTCTGCACGCCGGCCTTGGCCGCCGCGTCGGCCACCGCGCGGGCGTCCTCGGCGGTCAGGCCGACCGGCTTCTCGATCCAGAGGTGCTTGCCGGCCTCGGCCATCGCCACACCGATCTCGCGGTGCAGGAAGTTCGGGGCGGTGATGCTGACGGCCTGGACGCGCGGGTCGGCCGCGATGTCACGCCAGTCCCGGGTCGTCGAGGCGAACCCGAACTGCGCGGCGGCCTCCTCGGCCCGGCCGGGCACCTCCTCGGCGACGGTCACGAGCTGCGGGCGCAGGGACAGGTGCGGGAAGTGGTGCGGGATACGGGCGTACGACTGGGTGTGCACCCGCCCCATCCAGCCGAATCCGACGACGGCGACGCCGAGCGTGTCCACCATTGCAGCCCCTCTTTGGACCGGTCCATTTTCTGTCCAGGCCACCTTGGGACTCCGCCGTGACCGGTGTCAACCCTTTCCCCGGCCTTCCCTTCCCTTTGACAAGACGACGCAGCTCATGGAACGGTCCATGTCCATGAGACCGCCGACGATCCGTGACGTGGCCGACCGGGCCGGCGTCTCCAAGTCGCTGGTCTCGCTCGTGCTGCGCGGCTCGGAGCAGGTGCGCCCGGAGAAGCGGGAAGCCGTCCTGCGGGCCGTCCGTGAACTCGGCTACCGCCCGAACGCCGCCGCGCGCAGCCTCAGCGAACAGCGCACCCGCACCGTCGGCGTCCTCCTGAACGACCTGCGCAACCCGTGGTTCGTGGACATGCTGGAGGGCCTCAACTCCCTCCTCCACGACAACGGCCTGCACATGCTCCTGGCCGACGCCCGCCTCAACCGCCGCACCGGCCAGGATCCCGCCGGCCCCTTCCTCGACCTGCGGGTCGACGGCCTGATCGTGGTCGGCACACTGCCCGACCCTGCCGCCCTCGGGACGGTGGCCGAGCGGCTCCCTGTGGTGGTCGCGGGCGCGCGTGAGCCGGCGCTGCCCGGCGTGCACGTCGTCGCCAACGACGACGAGCGGGGCGCCCGCCTGGTCACCGAGCACCTCATCGGCCTCGGTCACCGGCGCATCGCGCACATCGCGGGCTACGGGGCCGTCGGCGAGCTGCGCCGGCGCAGCTTCGAGGCGACGATGCGGGCGCACGGCCTCGCGGACGAGGCGGTCGTCGAGGCGAGCGACATGACCGAGGAGGGCGGCTACCGCACGACGGTCCGGCTGCTGAGCCGCACGGACCGGCCGACGGCCGTCTTCGCGGTCAACGACATCGCCGCGATCGGTGCGCTGTCGGCGGCCGAGGAGTCGGGGCTACGGGTCCCGCGCGACCTCTCCGTCGTCGGCTACGACAACACGAGCATCGCCCGCCTGCGCCACGTCTGGCTCACCACCGTCGACAACGCCAGCCACGAGGTGGGCCGCCGCGCGGCCCGCTGCCTGCTCGACCGGTTCGAGGGCATCCGGGGAGCGGGCGAGATCCATCTGGCGGCCCCGACGCTGGAGATCCGGGGGACGACCGGCCCGCCCGGTGAGGGTGAGTGAAACAACCTCAGGAAGCTTCCGTCGTGGGGTTGATGAATACCGTCGAATCCTCAACCTGTCAGCTTTCAAGGACTTTTCGTGTAGCAGGGTGCTGCGCACAGCGTTAGACTTTTTCTGAGCATTCCTGTGTGGGCCCGGGGATCCATCCGCTCCGATCGAGCGTTCTTTCTTACCCTCCACTCCTGTTGGAGGAGGCCATCATGGTTCAGGGTTATGGCGACCAGCAGAGGAACATGCCGGGCCCGGAGGTCGACAAACCGTTGCGGATGGTCCCGCAGGTCGGTGAACGCAAGGATTCCGACGGGGTGTTGCGCAAGTACGTGGATCCCGGTGCGACGCTTTCTCGTGCGCCGACCGCACGAAAGGCCATCGACGGCTTCATGAGGGCGCGCGCCGATGAGCTCAAGGCGGGCGAGGTCGACCTGCGCGAGGTGGATTCGGTCGAGGGTGCGGCCACGCTGAGGGTGCGCTACCAGCAGTTCCACAACGACCTTCCGATCAGGGGCGCCACCATTCAGGCGGTCGCCGACGTCAAACAGGCCGCCGTCATCCAGGTCGATCACTCCGCGGAGGTCGACGTCTCGGACGCTCCCGAACCCGATACCGCCCGCGCCCGCGAGGATCTCGACAAGGCTGCCCTGGCACCGTTCCGGGATGATTTCGAAACCGCCGAAATCATCGAGGACGAACTCGCCTATGTGCGGTTCACGGAACGGCCCACCTTGCCGGGCAGCAACTACCCCACCGCCACGATCGAGTTGCTGAAGAAGGGGAGCAGGCCTGACGGCGCGCTGCACCTCGTACGCGATCTGCTCGTCGAGACCGGCGGGCCATTCGAGCATTTCCGTGTCGTCGTGGACGCCGTCTCCGGAAAACTTCTCTGGATCGCACTCGCCGGAAAATATGTGACGGCCACTCTCAAAGCCTTCATGCCCGATCCGGTGACCGAGTCGAACGACCCCACCATCCACGGTGGTTCCAGCGCGGCCACGCTCAACGCCTTCCGTCACGACGTCACCGCCGAGGTCGCTCCCGCCGACGGCGGGGGCACGTTCCGGCTCGACGGGGACTGGTTCCGCTGCCTCGACTGGGACCCGCCCGCGTTCGCACAGCCCGTGGAGCCGTCACCGGTCTTCTCCTACGCCAGCTACCCGGCGAACCGCGCCTTCCTGAGCGCGAACGTCTACTACTGGCTCGACAACTTCGCGCGCTACCTGCGCACCCTGGGAAACACGACGCTCAACGCCAACATGGTCAAGGTCGAGGTCGACGCGCAGGCGTACAACAACGCCGACCAGAGCGAATGGCACGGGACGCTGACGCCTCCGCGGATCCGGTTCGGGGAGGGCGGCGCGCCCGACGCCGGCGATCTCGGAGTCATCATCCATGAGTACGTCCATGGCGTGTTCGACTGGCTCGAAGCCAACCACGGCGGATCGTTGTCGTACGAGCACAGCGTCTGCGACGCCGTCCCCGCGATCTACCGTGACCGGTTCAACCCGGGCGGGCACCGGCGTACCGAGACGTTCCCCTTCGACAACAACGCCACCGACCAGTGGAGCACCGAGCGCCGGCTGGACCTTCTCCAGCGGTTCGACGACGCGGGCTTCGGCGGCTACGGCAGCGACCTGCGCAACTCGATGCTCGGTACGGCGCTGTGGCGGTGTTACCTCGGCATGGGCGGCGACTCGACCGATCCCGGTGTGCGGATCGCGGCGGCCGACGCGATGATCAGGACGCTCCTCGAGATGCTGATCGTCACCCCGGACGACACCTCCATCGGCGCCGCGCATGCGGTGAGCATGGCCCAGGGCTGCATCACGGCGGACTCGGCGCTCACCGGTGGTCTCTACAGCAAGGTGATGGACGAGGCCTTCGTGAACCAGGGACTGTGGGCGCCGCGGGCGGTGGACCTCTACATCGCGGACAACCCCGCCGACATCGGCGCGCAGCCGAGCGGCCTGCCCTACTGGACATCCCCCGACCTCTGGGTGCGCAACAACGACATCAGCGCCGGCGACAACCCCGAACTCGGTCACGAGCCGCCCATCAACAACAAGCCCAACTATCTCTACGTCCGTGTGCACAATCGGGGGACCCAAGCGGCCACGAGTGGGGCGTTCCAGGTCGAGGCGTTCCGCTGCGACCCGGGCACGGGCATGATCTGGCCGACGCACTTCCAGTCCCTGGGCACGCTCGTGATCAACCAGGCGATTCCCGCGGGCGGCGCGGTGCGGGTCGGACCGTTCGTGTGGACCCCGCAGATCGTGGATCACGAATGTCTGGTCGCCGTGGTGCACGGGGCACCCGACCCCGCCATCACCGCCACGCTCAACGGGCCGGTGCAGCACGACCGGATCGTCCGGTTCGACAACAACGTGGGGCAGCGCAACGTCGCTCCGCAGATGGCCACGCCGGGCGGCAAGACGCACATGACGATCACCCTGCGGGGCGCGCTGACCACCACGCAGGGTGCCTGGCACCTGGACGCGACCGCGCTGCCCGAGGACACCCGGATCTCGATCCGTACGCTGAGCCGCCTCGCCCGGGATGCCGCGCTGACCGACATCGCGGTGACCGAGTCCGGTCCGGTGCGCAGCACCCTGGAAATGAACGGTGGCGACAAGGCGGTCGTGGAGGGGTTCAAGCTGGACCCGAACGAACAGGTGGCGGCCGACATCACCATCGACTTCTCCCACAACGCCGAGCATCTGCGCCTGTATCCCTTCGTGGCGACGCAGTATCAGGACGGTGTCATCGCCGGGCGTCTGACGATCCAGATCACTGCGGTGAGGGAACTGGAGGACTTCTTCTTCGGCAACCCGCACAGCGGTGAACTGCACGTCTCCACCTGCCCGTACTGGTCGAGGCTCGGCGCGGACAGCAAGGTGCCGTTCCTGCGGGCTCAGGACGCGCTGGCCCGCGGATACAACGGCTGCGCGTACTGCCAACCTGCCCTGAACACAGGCTGAAGGCGGCCCGTGATGCCCTACGACACCCCGCTCGAGGACCAGCCCCTCACTCACCCCGACAAGCGGCACCCGCCCAGCCCGGCAACCCGGGTCGCGACGAAGAAGCGCGAGGACAGGCGTACACCGCCGGACGAACTCGCCGCCGCACTCGTCGAGTCGGTGTCGGCCGACTCCCTGCGGAGCACGGTCGAGGCGCTGTCGGCCTTTCACACCCGGCACACGTTCTCGCCCCTGATCGGGCCGGCCGCCGACGAGATCGTCACGCGGCTGGCCGCGGCGGGGTACTCGGACGTGGTCAGACGCGGCTGGGCCAACGGCGGTCACAGCGCCGACAACGTGATCTGCACCAAACCCGGTACGTCCGCCGACAAGCCCGTCATCATCCTCTGTGCCCACTACGACAGCCGCATGGAGGACGCGAACAACGCCACGGCGCGTGCCCCGGGCGCCGACGACAACGCCAGCGGGGTGGCCGCGATACTGGAGGCCGCCCGGGTGCTGGCCCCGGTCGCGCTGTCGTCCACGGTGCAGTTCGTGGCGTTCTCCGGCGAGGAACAGGGACTGTGGGGATCCGCCGCGTATGCCGCGGCGCTCCACGCCACGGGAACCGAGGCCTACCGCGTGCTGAACCTGGACATGGTGGGGAGACCGCCGGCGGACGGCTCCGTGACGGTGGAGCGCGATCTGGGAAACGCCGTACCGGGTAACGACGCCGCCTCGCAGGCTCTCGGCGCGGTCATGGCACAGGCGGCCGCCGACCACACCGCACTGCCGGTCAGGCTCGGTCCGATCTACGCCAGCGACTACATGCCGTTCGAGGCGCACAGCGATGTGACCATCGGCGCCTACGAGGGCGAGGGGAACCCGCACTACCACCGGACGTCCGACACTCCGGCGACGCTCGACTACGACTACCTCGCCGACATCACCCGGATCACCCTCGCGACCGTGGCCGTCGCGGCGCTCACAGATTGATCGCGTACGCCTTGCGCAGCGTCTCGTGCACCGTCCACGTCGTGCGGTCGCCCTCGCGCAGCACGGCCATGTCGCCGGGCCCGACCCGCAGCGTCGCTCCGCCCTCGACCTCGATCGTGGCCGACCCGCTGATCACGACGAACAGTTCGTCGGCCTCGGTGTCGGTGACCACGCCGGGCGTGATCTGCCAGATGCCCCGCACCTGACGCCCGTCCTCCGACTCCCAGACCACCTTGCCGGTCACCTCGGGTGTCCCGGAGACGATCTGCTCCCGGGCGAGGGGCTCGGGTTCGAGTTCGGCGTCGGGGATGTGCAGTACGAAGCTGTGCGTCATGCGGCGACCCTAACCGGGGTGAGAGTGGGAGCGGCCTCGACAGAGTGTGGGGTGTCGGACGGGGCGGCCGGACACTCCGTCGTGACCATGGGCGCCCCGCCGCATGCATGGCCCCCCGATCACCTGTGCCCAATACGGCGGACAAAATTGTTGACAATTCTGTTTGGCTAGATTTACGTTCGACAGGCACTCACTCAGGGAGGGCACATGCCGAACGAAGCCCGTCCGGGCACCGGAGAGCAGGCCAAACAGCATGCGCTCGCGCAGCTGCGGCAGGCGATCCTGCACGGCGAGATGGCACCGGCCCAGCGGCTGGTGGAGAACGAACTCGCCGAGCAGTTCGGTGTGACACGGGCCAGCATCCGCGCGGCGCTCATCGATCTGGAGGCTCAGGGACTGGTCGAGCGGATCCGCAACCGTGGCTCACGGGTGCGGGTGGTGACCGTGGAGGAAGCGGTCGCCATCACCGAGTGCCGCATGGTGCTGGAAGGGCTCTGCGCGGCCAAGGCGGCCGTCGCCGCCAGCGACGAGCAGCTGACGCAGCTGACGGATCTGGGTACGGCCATGACCAAGGCCGTGACCGACGGCGAGCCGATGACGTACTCCGAGGTGAACCAGGAACTGCACGCCAGGATCCGGGAGTTCTCCGGCCAGCAGACGGCCGTAGAGCTGCTGGAGCGGCTCAACGCACAACTGGTGCGCCACCGCTTCCAGTTGGCGCTCAGGCCCGGTCGCCCGCAGCACTCCCTGAGCGAGCACCTGGCCATGATCGAGGCGATCCGGGCCAGGGACCCGCAGGCGGCCGAGGCGGCCGTCCGCGCCCACCTCACCAGCGTGATCGAGGCGCTGCGCGAGTGAGCCGCACGAGTCGGCCGCGCGAGTAGCCGGATGTCTCGGACGGCCGCGTGACTCTGTGCCGGAGGCGGGCGCACACCTGTCACTCAAGGAGAAGCAGTCATGACGCACGCCGTTGCGCCCTCCCCCCAGCCCCCGACCTCGCCCGAGCAGGGGGGAGCCTCATCGCCGCCACGCTCGACCCTCGTCATCACCGCGCACGCCGGCGACTTCGTGTGGCGGGCCGGCGGAGCCATCGCCCTGGCCGCCTCCCGGCGCGAGCGGGTCACCGTCGCCTGCCTGACCTTCGGTGAGCGCGGCGAGTCCGCCAGGGCCTGGCGCGAGGGGAGGAAGCTGGAGGAGATCAAGGCGATACGCCGCGACGAGGCCGAGCGTGCCGCCGCCACCCTCGGCGCCGAGGTCCGCTTCTTCGACGCCGGCGACTATCCGCTGATCCCGACCCCCGAGCTGACCGACCAACTCGTCGCCGTCTACCGCGACACCCAGCCCGACGTCGTCCTCACCCACCCGACCGAGGACCCGTACAACGGCGACCACCCGGCAGCCAACCGCATGGCCGTCGGGGCCCGGATTCTCGCCCAGGCCGTCGGCTACCCCGGCGACGGCGACATCATCGGCGCCCCGCCCGTCTTCTACTTCGAGCCGCACCAGCCCGAGATGAGCGGCTTCAGGCCCGAGGTCCTGCTCGACATCACCGAGGTGTGGGAGACGAAGCGGGCCGCCATGGAGTGCCTCGGCGCCCAGCAGCACCTGTGGGACTACTACACCGACCTCGCCGTCCGCCGCGGCGTCCAGCTCAAGCGCAACGCGGGCCCCAACCTGGGCCTGGCCCACAAGACGATGGCCGAGGCGTACATGCGCCCCTACCCGCAGATCGCGAAGGAGCTGGCATGAGCGGCGTGATCGTCATCGACCCGCCGAAGGCGGAGCTCAGGGACGTCGACGCGCTGGCCGGCTTCGGGGTGGCGACGGTGAGCGAGGCCATGGGGCGAACGGGCCTGCTGGGTACGGACATTCGCCCGGTCCAGCAGGGCGTACGGGTCGCCGGCACGGCCGTCACCGTGCTGAGCTGGCCCGGCGACAACCTCATGATCCATGCCGCCGTCGAGCAGTGCGGCGAGGGCGACATCCTCGTCGTCACCACCACCTCGCCCTGCACCGACGGCCTGTTCGGCGAGCTGTTCGCGACCGCCCTGAAGCAGCGCGGCGTGCGCGGCGTCGTCCTCAACACCGGCATCCGTGACACCCAGGAGCTGCGGGAAATGGGCTTCGCCGCCTGGTCCCGCGCGGTCTCCTCGCAGGGCACCGTCAAGGCCACCGGCGGGTCGGTCAACGTGCCGATCGCCATCGACGGCCAGGTGATCCGCCCCGGCGACGTGATCCTCGCCGACGACGACGGAGTCGTGGTCGTCCCACGCGAACGCGCCCGGGAGACGGCCGAGAAGTCCGAGGCCCGTGAGGCCAAAGAGACCGCCACCCGGGCCGCCTTCCTCGACGGCCAACTCGGCCTGGACCGCTACGGGTTGCGCGAGACCCTCAAGAACCTCGGCGTCCAGTACCAGACCCACGAGGAGTACGCGGGGGAGTCGTCGTGACCACCGTGCCCACTCAGGTGCGCTGTCTGCTCATGCGCGGCGGCACCTCCAAGGGCGCCTACTTCCTGGCCGACGACCTCCCCGCCGACCCGGCCGCCCGCGACGAGCTGCTCCTGCGCATCATGGGCAGCCCCGACGAACGCCAGATCGACGGCCTGGGCGGCGCCCATCCGCTCACCAGCAAGGTGGCCGTGGTCTCTCCCTCGTCCCACCCGGACGCCGACGTCGACTACCTGTTCCTCCAAGTCGCCGTCGACAGACCCGAAGTGACCGACCGTCAGAACTGCGGGAACATCCTCGCGGGCGTCGGCCCCTTCGCCGTCGAGCGCGGACTGGTCCCGGCGGGGGAGAAGCGTACCCGCGTCCGCATCCGCATGGTCAACTCGGGCGACCTCGCCACGGCGACCTTCCGCACGCCGGGCGGGCGGGTCGACTACACCGGTGACGCCGAGATCTCCGGCGTGCCGGGCACGGCCGCTCCCGTCGTGATCGAATTCCCGCCGGGTGCCGGGGAGTTGCTGCCCACCGGCAAGGTCCGTGACGTCGTCGACGGGGTCCGGGTGACCTGCGTGGACAACGGCATGCCGACCGTGCTGATCGCCGCCGCCGACCTCTTGGTCACGGGGTACGAGACACCCAAGGACCTGGAGGAGGACGTCGCGCTCGCCGACCGCCTGCGGGAGATCCGCTTGGAGGCGGGCCGCCTGATGGGGCTCGGCGACGTGTCCGACGCGACCGTCCCCAAGCTCACCCTGCTCGCTCCGCCCCGGGAGGGCGGCACGGTCAGCACCCGCACCTTCATACCGGTGCGCTGCCACACCTCGATCGGGGTCCTCGGCGCCGCGAGCGTGGCCGCCGGGCTGCGGATCGACGGCGGCGTGGGCGCGGAGCTGGCCGAACTGCCCCCCGACAGCGACCGTGTCCGCATCGAACACCCCACCGGATTCCTGGACATCGAGAGCAGCCTCGGCACCACGCCCCGAGGCCTGGCCACCGCCCGCCGCACCGCCGTGGTGCGCACGGCCCGCAAGATCTTCGACGGCACCATCTTCCCCAGGCCCGCCGCACCACCCCGAGGAGGTCACCGATGACCCCGCCGCTCGGCGACATCGCCCACATCGGCCACGCCCAGCTCTTCACCCCGGACCTGGACGCCAGCGTCGCCTTCTTCACCGACTATCTGGGACTCACCGTCAGCGGACAGCAGGGCGACACCGTCTACCTGCGGACCTACGACGACTACGAGCACCACAGCCTGGTCCTCACCGCCCGCGAACAGCCCGGCCTCGGCCGTCTCGCCCTGCGCACCGCCGGCGAGGAGGCACTGCACCGCCGTATCGAGGCCGTCGAGGCGGCGGGCGGCAGCGGCAAGTGGGTCGAGGACGAGCCCGGCCTCGGCAGGCTGTACCTCACCACCGACCCCGACGGACACGAACACGCCCTGTACTGGGAGAGCGAGTACTACCGGGCCCCCGAGGAGCTGCGGCCGGCCCTGAAGAACCAGCCCCAGGCCAAACCCAACCGGGGCGTCGGGGTACGCCGCCTGGACCACGTCAATTTCCTGGCCGCCGACGTGCTCGCCAACGCCGAGTTCCAGGAACGGGTGCTGGGCGCCCGGCCCACGGAGCAGATCCGGCTCGACTCCGGCCGCATCGCGGCGCGTTGGCTGACGTACACGAACAAGTCGTACGACGTCGTCTACACCTCGGACTGGACCAGCTCCACCGGCCGGCTGCACCACATCGCCTTCGCGACCGACACCCGCGAGGACGTCCTGCGCGCCGCCGACCTCGCCATCGACACGGGCGTGTTCATCGAGACGGGCCCGCACAAGCACGCCATCCAGCAGACGTTCTTCCTGTACGTCTACGAGCCCGGCGGCAACCGCATCGAGCTGTGCAACCCGCTCACCCGGCTGGTGCTGGCCCCGGACTGGCCGCTGATCACCTGGACCGAGGCCGAGCGGGCCAAGGGGCAGGCGTGGGGCCTGAAGACGATCGAGTCCTTCCACACCCACGGGACACCGCCGGTCGCCTGAGGCTGGGCCCCTGCCAGACGTCACTCACCGACGGTACTGAATTGTCGCTGAGATTGTTGACAAAATAGTTGACTGTCTTGGGGTGGCTGCTTAGCGTCTGGCGCACAACGCGCGAGAGGAAAACAAGGATGGCGTCCTCCCCCGCCCCGACCGCTCGCGTCGGCAGACTGGCCGTGGTCGCCGTCGGCCTGTGCTGGCTGGCCGTCCTCTTTGACGGCCTGGACATGTTCATCTACGGCTCGGTACTGCCCCACATGCTGGCCGAGAAGGCCCTTGGCCTCACCCCCGACCAGGCCGGTGACCTGGGCAGTTACGCCACCTTCGGGATGCTGGTCGGCGCCCTGACCGCGGGCACGGTCGCCGACCGGATCGGGCGCAGAAAGCTGATGGTGGCCTGCGTCGTACTCTTCTCGCTGGCCTCCGGGCTGTGCGCGATGGCAGGAAGCGTCGCGGTGTTCGGCCTCGGCCGCACCCTCGCCGGCATCGGGCTCGGCGGCCTGCTGCCGACCGCGATCAGCATGGTCTCCGACTACGCCCCGCGCGGCCGCGGCGCCCTCACCATCGGCATGCTGATGACCGCCCACCACGCGGGCGGCATACTCTCCGCCTACGTCGCCCTGTGGGTCGTCGAACCCCTCGGCTGGCGGGCCGCGTTCTGGTTCTGTGTGCTCCCGCTGCTCTTCGTGCCGGTGCTCATCCGGTTCCTGCCCGAGTCGCTGAGCTTCCTGGTCGCCAAGGGCCGCGCCGACGAGGCGCGTGAGCTCGCCGGCCGCTACGAGGTCGAACAGCCCGCCGCCCCGGCCGACAAGCAGGCCGCCGGCGACCGCTGGAACGCGCTGGCGGGCCTCTTCCGGGGCGGCGAGTGGACCCAGACCGTCCTGTACTGGCCGGCCTCCTTCGGCGGACTGCTGCTCGTCTACGGCGTCGCCACCTGGCTGCCCACCCTGATGCGCAGCGAGGGCTACAACCTCGGCTCGGCGCTGACCTTCGTGGTCCTGTTCAACCTCGGCGGCATCGTCGGCATGCTGATCGCCGGACGCGCTGCCGACCGTTTCGGCGCCCCGCGGATCTCGGCGATCTGGTTCGCGCTGACCGCCGTCGGAGTCTTCCTGCTCAGCGTCCACATGCCGCTGGCACTCACCTTCACGGTGGTGTTCCTGACCGGGGTGTTCCTCAACAGCGCGCAAACCATGATCTACGCGACGGTCTCGATCCGCTCCCGCCCCGAGAACCGGGCCACCGCCGTCGGCTGGACCTCGGGCACGGGCCGCTTCGGTGCCGTCTTCGGGCCGTGGCGCGGCGGCCAGTTGCTCGCCGCGAACAAGGGCGACTGGGGCTTCACGGCCTTCGCCCTGGCGGGCCTGTCGTCCATGGTCTTCATCGGGATCGCCGCGTTGCGGGGCTCGAAACGGACGGCCTCCAGCGGCACCGAACAGCAACTGATCGGCGCGCACTGACCGACGGGCGCCGACCTCAGGGGGGAGAGCGGCGTCCGTCATATCAACTGGCCCGTCATATGTACTGATGGTCCGAACTGGGTTATACGACGGTCTCGCGTATTGTTGCGTCATATGCCCGCTGTGACGCGTGGCGGCTCTCGGGACGTCGGGGGCAAGTGAGTTGAAACTTGAAGGGGGACGGGGGACGTGGTGGCACTTCTCGCAGTGGTGGCCGTCATCGGATACATGGCCAGTGCCGGTCTGCCGTGGTGGGTGGTCGCGACCGTGGCCCTGCTGACGGCGGGATTCGCCGCGGGGGTGTCGGGGAGCCCGAGCCGAGGGGTCAGAAGCACCACGACGTCCGGCCCGGCGGTGCAGCCGACCGTGCCTCCGGACGACAGGGGCGTGCCCGTCCCGCCGGTCTCGGCGAACGTGGGCTGCGCGGGCCCGGACGACTGGGACGCCCCGGCGCCGACCGCGGGCGCGGACCGGGCCCTCAGGTGAGGCGCCCGCCCGTGGCCTCCCGCACATGCCGGGCGATGAGCGTGTAGACCTCGCGTGCCTTCGCGTCGTCGGTGCCGTCGTACCCGTGATCGGCACCGGCCACGTCATGGTGCTCGACCAGGGCTCCCGCCCCGCGCAGCCGCTCGGCGTACCGCTCGCCCTCGGCCCGCAGCAGGTCGTACTCGGCGGTGATCAGCAGCGCCGGTGCGATGCCCAACAGATCGGCGGTGTCCGAGGGGTGCGCCGGGGAGACGAGACGGTCCACACGCTGCCGCACGTCCGGGACGTACGAGGTGTCGAAGACGTCGGCCATCCAGGGCCGCAGCATCGGCTTGGCGATGGCGGCGCGCTTGTCCCGGGCGTCCGTCGCCAGGTCGAGCGGGGGATAGTGCAGCGCCTGAAGCGCGATCGAGGGCCCGCCTTCTTCGAGCGCCTGCCGGGCCGCGGCCGCCGCGAGCCCACCGCCGGCGCTCTGCCCGCCCACGGTGAGCCGCTCGCCGTCCCAGCCCTCTTCGGCGCCGTGCTCCGCGACCCACCGCACGACCTCGTACGCCTGCCGGGGCGGCGCCGGGAACGGATGCTGTGGGGCGACGGCGTAGTCCACGTTGATCACGACTGTCCCGGCCTCGACGGCGATGAGTCGGCACAGCGGGTCGTCGACCTCGGTGAGCGTCATGACATAGCCGCCGCCGTGGAAGTTGACGTGCACCGGTGCGGCGGCCTCGTCGTTCGGCGGCAGATACACCGTGGCCCGGGCGGGCGCGATCGACGTGGGGATCGTCAACTCGCGTACCTTGCGCGGGTATTCGGGAAACCGGGCGTGCCAGGAAGAGGCGGACCCGCGGCCGGCGGCGCGGCGTTCCGCCATCACGGTCACGCGCTGCATCACCTTGGCGACACGGGCGGCCACCGGGGGCCGGGCCAGGAGAGACATACGGCTCCGATCGGTCGCGGCCCGTGGGGCCTGCCCACTGCGGCGTGACTCTGTTGAGATAGGCAATTATAGGTGGCGACAATTATGGGTCAAGAGACAGGACGCGTCGGGGTGGGTGTGTGTATGAGGTAGTGTTGACCTGCGTGATCACGCGGTTCACCGCGTGAGAGGCACCGGGACGTGGCGCAGCTTGGTAGCGCACTTGACTGGGGGTCAAGGGGTCGCAGGTTCAAATCCTGTCGTCCCGACCAGCATTGATGCAGGTCGGAGGCCGTTCTCTCACTAACGAGAGGATGGCCTTTTTGTACGTCCGGAGCCATGGTGGTCGCAGCGTGGTCGCACGTCCGGTCTGCGGCCGGTCTCACCGGGTAGAACGGGCTGCGGCGGTACGCCGAGCCCGTCCATGGCGCGGCGGGCGCAAGAGCGGACGCGCTCATCCACTGCAAGCCCTCCCAGAGGGAGGGGAATGATCCGGCTGCCATCGACGACCGCGGCACCATGCGGTCGAACCCTCGTGCGGGCTGAGTGATTCACCAGGATCTGGCGATCAAGTCGGCCATGGCGAGCAGTCCGACCGCGGCGATCGTGCCCCGCAGGGCAACCGGCGACAGCAATCGGCCGTACCGGGATCCGAGCAGGCCCCCGACCGTCGACCCCGCCGCGACGATCCCGGCGACGTACCAATCGACGGTGGTGACGCTGACGAAGACGATCGCCGCCACCAGGTTCACCGTCAGCGCCAGAGCGTTCTTCACGGCGTTCAGGCGCTGTAGGTCCTCCGTCGTCAGTGCGCCGAGCAGCCCGATGAGGACCACGCCCTGAGCGGCCCCGAAGTAGCCGCCGTAGATGCCGGTGCCGAACACGCCGAGCCCGAGCCCCGCACCGCCGCGGCGGCGTTCGGCGGCCAGGCGTCGGGCCAGGACGGGCTGCAGGATCACCAGTGCGCAGGCCGTACCGATCAGGATCGGCACGATCTTCTGAAACCAGGCGGACGGCAGGCTGAGCAGCAGGAGGCTGCCGATCAGCGCGCCGATTCCGGCAGCCGCCGCGAGCCGCAAGAGGAGCGGGCGCTGTCCGGTGAGCTCCCGGCGGTAGCCGTACACCGCGCTGCCCATACCTGGTACGAGCCCGACATTGTTGGACACGGTCGCCAGGATCGGCGGGTAGCCCATCGCGATGAGCGCGGGGAACGTGATCAGCGAACCCGAGCCCACCACCGCGTTGACGGCACCCGCTCCTGTGGCGGCGATCGTCAGCAGTCCGAGATCCCATGCGTCCACGGCTACTCCCAACCCCTCATGGCAGCCACAGATCCGGTTCCGCACCGAGGCGGCTTCGGCTGAACAGCAGTGCGGGCTCCTCCGACAGCGGGCCGAATGTCTGGACAGCGCCGACGAGGATGGTGTGGTCGCCGGCCGGATAGGTGGATTCGACCAGACAGTCGAAGTAGGCGATGCCGCCGAGCAGCACCGGCGAACCGGTGCACGGGGCAGGCGCGTGGGCGACGTCGGAGAACGCGGCGCTGCCCCGGGTCCGGACCGGGTCCGCGAACGACCGGGCCGTCGGCTCCTGGAGAGCGCTCAACACGGTCACCGCGAACCCGTCGCCGGACAACACCTGACCGGTCGTCCGGGAGCCGGTCCCGAGCACCGCCAGGACCAGCAGCGGGTCGAGCGACACGGTGGCGAACGCATTCACCGTCATGCCGTGCAGTTCCTCGTCCCGGACGCAGGTCAGCACGGTCACCCCGGTGGGAAATCGGCCGGCCGACCGCCGGAACTCACTGGAGGGGTGTTCCGGCAGCCGCACGCGGTCGGCGCTCTCGATGCGGGTCATCGGCTGTCTTCCGAGGCGGCCGCCCGGAGGGAGCCGAGGAGATTGAAACCCGCGACGACCTTGTCCCGGGTCACCCCGAAATCGATGAGGCAGGCGATCTCGTCGACATCGGCCTTCCGGACCCGTTCGACGACGTCGATGGCCTTCTCGACGGTGCCGAGAAGACCGCCTTCGTCGAAGTACCGCTCGAAGGAGCGCTCGACCATGGCGTCGAAGTGCCGGGGGCTGAGCGTTGCGGGGTCGATCCGTCGGCCCTTCGGGCCGGAGCTCATGGTCAGCCCGGCGAAGCTGCGGAGGTAGGCGGACAAGGGCGCCCGGACCGTCTCCTTGGCGACGGCCTCGTCCTCGTGCAGGTACGCGTGGAGCATGAGGACGACGTGCCCGCGGTCCTGGTCCGAACCGGACTGGGCCGCGTACTCCTCGCGGTAGAGCGCGACCTTGTCGGACAGCTCGTCCAGGCTCTGCCCGACGAGGTGGGTCAGCAGTCCTGCCCGTGCGCGACCCGCTGCCCGGAACGTCTCGGGACCACCCGAACTCGTGATCCAGACCGGCAGTTCGGCTTGTACGGGACGCGGGTAGGACCGCACACGCTGCGGTTCGCCCGCGCCGTCGACGACGGACACCGAGCCGCCGCGCCACAGCTCGCGCACCTCCTCGACGATCGTCTCCAGCTTCGCCTTGCGGTCCGTGAAGTTCTCCGGACGCAGTGCGAAGTCCTGCGGATGCCATCCGGAGGCGAACGACACGCCGACCCGGCCGCCGGAGAGGTTGTCGACCACCGACCACTCCTCGGCGATGCGGACCGGATGGTGCAGCGGTGCCACCACGCTCCCCGCGCGGATGGCGACGCGCTCGGTGGCGACCGCGACGGCCGCCCCCAGCACGGACGGATTCGGGTAGATGCCGCCGAACTCGTGGAAGTGCCGCTCCGGTGTCCACACCGCGGTGAAGCCGTGAGTGTCGGCGAACTTCGCCCCCTCGAGAAGCAGACCGTACCGGTCCGTCGAGTCGGCCTCCGCCTCCTGCTCGTTGGCGAAGTAGAACAGACTGAAATCCATGGTCTTGCCGTCCTCCTTCAGATGTCGAGGGTCACGTCGTAGGCCGACAGCCAGCGGTTGAGCCAGAGCGCCATCTCCAGCCCGCCGCGGCTGTAGGGGAGGCTCGTCGTGCTCAGCGACCGGTCCATGACCTTGTCGATCTTGGCCCGGTCCAGGAGCGGGTGGACCGGCGCGTTCGGGTCGGCGAGCACCTCGGCCATCTCGGCCCGCAGCGCGGCTTCGTATCCCGGATCCTGCGTCGCCGGATACGGCGTCTTCTTCCGCTCCAGGATCGACGTCGGCAGCAGGTCCCGGGCCGCCGCGCGCAGCAGGCTCTTCTCCTGGCCGTCGAACGTCTTCATCTCCCATGGCGTGTTGAACACGTACTCGACCAGGCGGTGGTCGCAGAACGGCACGCGGACCTCCAGACCGACCGCCATGCTCATGCGGTCCTTGCGATCGAGGAGGGTCTGCACGAACCGCGTCAGGTTGAGGTACGACACCTTGCGCATCCGCCGGTCGACGTCGCTCTCGCCCGGCAGCACAGGCACCTCGGCCACGGCGTCGGCGTACCGGTCGGCCCGGTACCCGGGTATGTCGAGCTTCTCCCGCAAGCCGCCGTCGAGCAGGGACGTGCCGCCGAAGTACCGCGCGGATCCGGAGGTGAGCCACGGGAACGTGGTCGCGTCGACCGCCTCCGGGCGGTGGAACCAGAGGTAACCGCCGAACAGTTCGTCGGCGGACTCGCCCGAGAGCGCCACCGTCGAGTGTTGGCGGACCGCCCGGAACAGGAGGTAGAGCGACGGCCACATGTCGCCCCAGAACGCCGGCGGTACGTCGGTGGCTCGGAGCACGGCCGCCCGGACCGCCGGATCGGACAGCTCGCGGCTGTCCAGCAGGATCTCCCGGTGATCGGTGCCGACGTGCGCGGACAGGTCGCGCACGAACGGCGCGTCGGCAGCGCCGCGCACCGCGTCGGGCTCGAAGCTGTCCGTCGAGCCCTTGAAGTCCACGGAGAACGAGTTCACGCGTCCGTGGCCTTCTCGCTCCAGGACCTGGGCGGCGATCGCCGTGATCGTCGAGGAGTCCAGTCCGCCGGAGAGCAGGGTGCACACCGGCACGTCCGAGATCAGCTGCCGGCCGACGATGTCCTCAAGCAGGTCCCGGACGTTCGAGATGGTCTGCTCGCGGGTGTCGGCGTGCGGGGCCGCTTCGAGCGCCCAGTAACGGGACTTCTTGACGCCCGTCGCGTCGACTCGGATGACCTCGCCCGGAAGGACCTCGTGCATGCCGCTGAACACGGCGGCCCCGGGGGTCTTCACCATGTCCAGGGCCTCGCACAGGCCGACCCGGTCGACGGTTCGGCGCGCCTGCGGGTTCGCCAGGATCGCCTTGGGCTCCGAACCGAACAGGAGCCCGCCCGGGGTGGGGTAGTAGTAGAGCGGCTTCACGCCCATCCGGTCCCGGACGAGGACGAGCTCCTGGCGCACCGCGTCCCAGATGCCGATGGCGAACATGCCGTTGAGGTGGCGGGCGAAGTCCACCCCCCATTGGAGGTAGGCCCGCAGGACGACCTCGGTGTCGCTGTTCGTCCGGAACGTGTGGCCGTGCGTGATGAGCTCCGCGCGGAGCTCACGGTAGTTGTAGACCTCGCCGCAGAAGGTGAGGGCCGCGAGCGGGCGATCACCGTCGTGATCGGCGACCATCGGCTGCTTGCCGCCTTCGAGGTCGATGATCGACAGCCGCCGGTGTCCCAGCGCGATCGGACCGGAGATCCACATTCCCTCCTCGTCCGGACCGCGGCATTCCATGGTCTGGGTCATCTTCCGTACGAGCTCGTGATCGCGTTCGAGCCCGCGATGACGGTCGAACCATCCGGTGATTCCGCACACGTCGTGTGTTCTCCGTTTCGGATCGGGGCTAGGCGAGGCGGGTGTCGACGACCGCGAGGAGCTCACGCGGCGTCTTCGCGTCGGAGGTGATGGACTCGGGGAGCTCTATCTCGTACTGGCGCTCCAACTTCGAGATCGCGTTGAGCAGCGTCAGTGAGTCATATCCGAGTGCGTCGAAGGTGAGGTCGAGGACGTCAGGCGTCGGCTCGACCGGATCCTCGAAGTCGTTGCATTCGTTGAGCAGTTCGATCAGCGCTTCGAGAGTGAGCTTCTCCATCGGGAGGCCTTTCGTTCAGGTGGTTGGTTCAGAGGGAGGGGCCGGGGCGGAGCACCGCGTCGACCGATTCGACGAGGGCCCGCAGGAAGGCGGGGTCGAACGGCCCGTAGGTGCGCCAGCCCTCCGCCGAGCGGGCTGACATCAGGTGCCCGAGCCGCGGATGGATCGTCAGCTCGGACCGCAGGCCCTGCGCGAGCGCCGCGTGGTGCAGGAGGTGAGCCTGGCGGGGCGGCGTCGTCCAGTCCTCGCCGCCCACATGGATCGTCATCCGGCCGGTGATCCCGGCCAGTCGGCGGTACGGAGCAGGCTGCGCGAACCAGTCGCGCCAGAAGGAGGCGGGCGCCGACTCGTCGCCGTTCACCAGCGCCTGCTGCTCCCAGGTGTCGTACTCCCACGCGAGTTCGGCGCGGAGCAGTTCGAGGTCAACGGTCGGGCCGAAGCGGTCGACCAGGTCGAACTCCTCCCACCAGCCGCTGCGCCCCTTTTCGTCAGCTTTCGCCGCGGCGAGGTCGACGGTGCCGTCGGCGTCGGCGAATCCGCCCGCGCTCAGCCATTCCAGACGACGGTCCAGGCCCATCCACCGCTGGAACACAGGGCGCGCCTCGGCGCTCGGGGCGACGACCGCCAGGTGGCTGTCGCCGCCGAGGCGCTCCGCCGCGGCCAACGCCACTTCGGCACCCATCGAGACGCCCAGCAGCAGCACGCGGCCGCTGTCCACGTCGGGGTGGGCCCGTGTCTGTTCGACCACCCGGACCGCGTCGTCGACAAGGCCGGTGAACGTGAACCGAGGTGAGCCCGCGCCGTCGCGGCGGTCCTCGCTCAGGAAGCGGGTGTCGAACGCGGCCGCGGCGATTCCGGCCCGGACCAGGGCGGCACCCACATCGTCGAACAGGCGGACCGGGCCGTTCCCGGACGCCTCGGCGGGAAGGAATGCGTCCCGGTCCCAGGCGCCGAACGGGTGCAGCAGCACAACCGCCGGGACGTCCCGGCCGGGCGGGATCTCGCTCGGTAGCCGCAGTACCGCGGTGCGGCCGTCGGCCAACGACAGGTCGTCGGTGCGATCAGGGGCAGTGTTGTCGGTCATGGTCACCCCCGCCTCAGACCCGTACGAGGCTGCAGAACCACTGCATGCCCCCGGACAGGCCGGCAAGAGCTACGAGGTCGCCGGGTGCCAGCTCGTCCCGGGAGTCGTAGATGCTCAGGCACATCAGCTGGTCGGCGCAGCCGACGTGGCTCAGCTCGGCGGCGAGCGCCGCGTTCGTCCTCTCCAGCGGAACCCCGGTGGCCTTGGCGACGCCGGCCAGCGAATGTTGGTTGTCGTTCAGATAGATCAGGCGCTTGATCTCCGAAGACGACACGCCGGCCCGCTCGCAGGCACGCTCCACGACGGCGGCCACCTGGTGGTCGACGTCCTTGACGAACTGGGCGAGCTGCTCGGGTTCGCGACGGAAGTGCTGGTGGACCAGAGCCATCTGATCCACCTCGAGGTTCTCGCCGGCCGGAGCGGCGCTGCCCCCGTATTCGACCCGGAAGAAGTCCACGTAGCGCGGGTCCACGATCTGGTCCGTCGCCAGCCATTGCAGCCGCTCGTGTCCGCGCTGGACCACCGCGGCGGCGGCCCCGTCGCTGCCGAGGCAGGTGTTGTTGCGCATCCGGTTGATGTGGGTCTCGCTGACCCGGTGCACCGCGACCAGCAGGACGCGCTGGATGTCGTCCCGGACCGCCATCAGCCCGGCGATCTGCTGAAGTGCGGTCACCGCGGACGCGCACCCCTGGGTGGCGAGCAGGGTCGGCGTCGTACCCAGTTCGAGCTCGCGGGCGACTGCCGCGGAGGCGTCCCAGTTGAGGTACTCCGGGACTCCGCTGTCCGCGACCACCAGGTAGTCGATGTCCGACGCCGAGAGGCCGGCGGCGTCGAGGGCCTGGCGGGCGGCGTCCGCCGCCATACGGGTCTGCCCGATGCCCGGTGCTGCCCGATGGAAGGTGCGGTACCCCCAACGGATCACCCGGTCGGGGTCGTCGACGTAGGAGTGGGCCGTCTCGGCGACGTCGCAGGGCTCACCCAGAACGTGGGCGAGGGACGCGATTCCGAGTGCCACGGGCGCGTTCATGCCGTAACTTCCTTGGTTTCGTTGGTCTGTCGGGCCGCCAGCACGAGGAGAACCGTCGTCTGCGTACCGGCATTGATGATCATGGCGATCCACGCTCCCGTCAGCCCAAGTGGCGTGAGGACGAGCAGTGGTGCCAGGCAGAGCTGCAGGGCCGCACCGACCGTGGTGGAGGTGGCCAGCGCCTTGCCCTGCCCGCCGCCCAGGAAGATGCCGCTCAGGGTGACGTTGCAGAGCAGCAGAGCGATGTAGACCGCGAGCCACGGGATCTGGCCGTAGGCCGCGGAACGGATCGCCGCCTCGCCCGTGAGCGCGTCCACCGCGAATCCGCCGAGGAGCAGCACCGACAGACCGCCGAGAAGGGACCAGGCGATGCCGAGCCGCACCGACGACGAGCGGCTCGCCGCGAGCAGCGCGTCGTCGTCGGCGCCGTTCGCCCGGGCCGCGACGATGGTGGCAGCCTGGCGCATGGCGTACGCCGCCATCGTGAGGAACAGCAGCGTCCGTGTGACGGTCCCGTACGCGGCGACCTCGTCCGTTCCGAAACGGGCCACCACTCCGACGATCAGCATGCCGGCGGCCATCCGTACCAGGAAGTCCACTCCCAGCGGCAGGCCGGCCCGGAGGATCTCGCGGACAGGACCGGGTCCGGAGGCCGCTGGCACGTCCTGAGCGGCGCCCATCTCGCGCACCAGCGGAGACCGCCGGTAGAGCCACCAGGTCACGGCCAGCGTGACCGCTCGCGACGCGACCAGTGCCAGTGCCGCGCCCGTGACACCGAGCTCCGGGGCGCCCAGCCACCCGTAGATGAGGATGGGGTCGGCGACGACGAGGATCACGTTCGACAGGACGGCCATGCGCATCGGCGTACGCGTGTCACCGTTGGCCTTGAACGTGCTGTCCACCAGGTGCTGGCCGTAGAAGACCGCTATGCCCGGCACCGCGATGGTGAGGTAGTCGACCGACAGCCGGATCGCCGACGCCTCGTCCGAACCGAGGATCAGTTTCGCCAGAGGTTCCCTCAAGACGAAGAGCACCACGCAGATCACTGTGGTGACGGCGAGGGTGATGCGGAACGCGGCGCGCAGCAACGAGCGCAGCTGCCCGTACTCGCTCGCGCCAACGGCGCGCGACAGCACGATCGTCGTGCCGCCGCTGACCGCCAGGATGACAGCCATGAGCACGTTCTCGAGCGTGGCGGCCATGGTCACGGCGGCGAGCGCCGGCCCCCCGAGCTTCGCGATCCAGACGACCGTGATGATGCTGGCGATGACACCCGCCATGAGCTCGATGTAGACGGGCCAGGCGACGTTCAGCAGACGTGCCGGGTCGAGCCATCCCGTCACCGGCCTGCGTTTCGTCGGCGGGCTCGTTTCCACAGATGGAGTTGTCATCGCGACGCGCTTTCCTTCGTTGATCGGAACCGTTGAGGTGCGAATGCCGCCGGAATCCCGTCGGCGGCGCCGACCATCAACGCGGTCATCAGGTCCGCCGCGACCGGTGCGAGCAGGAAGCCGTGCCGGTAGTGCCCGGTGCAGACGTAGGCGTCGGAGCGGCCCGGGATGCGTCCCATGATCGGCAGATGGTCGGGGGTGTCGGGCCGCAGGCCCACCCGCGTCGCCGCCACCTCGTGGCCGGCCAGCGCCGGCACGAGCGCAACCGCTTTGCGCAGCAACGAATCAGTGGCCTGTGCCGAGGGCCGCACGTCAAAGCCCGCGTGGTCCAGGGTGGCGGCGACGATCGTCTCGTGGCCGTCCCGGCCGGCCAGGTAGACGGGCTCTCCCCGCACCACGCCCCGGATACCGTGCCGGAGCCCGGGGCCGCCGGTCGGATCCCGCAGCAGCACCACCTGGCCGCGCACCGGCGTGACCGGCCACTCGTGCAGCGTGGGCGACCACGCCCCGGTGGCGACGAGCACCGAGCCGGCCGAGACCTCGCCGAGTGAGCGGACCCGCCGGTCGACATAGCGGACTCCGAGCGCCTGCCCGGCGGCACGCAACGCCTCCCGGACCCGCTGCGCGTCGACGTGGTGGTCCTCGGTGGCGAACCCGCCACCTCGGCACTCGGCCGAGAGCAGCGGCTCCCGGGCCCGCAGTTCGTCGGCGTCCAGACTCTTGCACGGGGCGTCGAAGCCCTCCCGGAAGCTGTACATCGCGGCCAGCCGGGCTCGGTCCTCCTCGGCGTGGGCGACGAGCAGCAGACCGCTGTCCGCGTACCCGAGGTCGATCCCGCTCTCGGCGGCGAGCTCCGCCGCGAACGCGGGCCAACCGTGACGGGCCTCGTGGGCGAATGTCAGCAGGGCGGGATCGGGGAAGTCCGCCTCGCTCACCGGCGCCAGCATGCCGGGCGCGACCGCGGAGGCCGTGCCGGGGATCTCGTCGTGGAAAACCTGTACGTCGAGCCCGCGCTGAGCGCAGCGCCACGCCACAGCGAGGCCGATGACTCCGCCGCCGATGACGGCGACATCCGGACGCCCGGTCATGCGGCGTGCCCGGCCGGTTCCGGCTCACGCAGCGTCAGGCCCCGCCCCACGCTGGTGAGAACGTCGCGCAGCGCGTCGGCGAGGTCGAACCAGCGCTCCCGATCGAGCGCCTGAGCGCCGTCGCAGAGCGCGGAGGGTGGGTCGGGGTGGATGTCGAGGAGCAACCCGTCGGCTCCGACGGCCGCGGCGGCCAGCGCGAGCGGCTTGACCAGGTGGCGGTGACCGACTCCGTGGCTGGGGTCGACGATGACGGGGAGATGGCTGATGTGCTTGACCACCGCCACCGCGCTCAGGTCCAGGGTGAACCGTGTCGCCGGCTCGAAGCTCCGGATCCCCCGCTCGCACAGCACGACGTTGGGGTTCCCGGCGGCGAGCACGTACTCGGCTGCCTGCAGCCACTCGCTCACGGTGCACCCGAACCCGCGCTTGAGCAGTACCGGCCGCCCGGCCTGGCCGACGGCCCTGAGCAGGGTGAAGTTCTGTGCGTTGCGGGTGCCGATCTGGAGCACGTCGGCATGCTCGGCGACCAGGTCGACCGTCTCCGCGTCGACGACTTCGGTCACGACGGGCAGGCCGGACTCTGTGCTGACCTTGGCCATGATCCGCAGGCCCTCGTCCTCGAGCCCCTGGAAACTGTAGGGGGAACTCCGCGGCTTGTAGGCGCCACCGCGCAGCGCGACGGCGCCGCCGGCCTTCGCCATCGCCGCTGAGGCGGACATCTGCTCATAGCTCTCGACCGCGCAGGGTCCCGCGATCAACGCGAAGTCGACACCGCCAACCGTCGCCGACCCGCCGAGGGTGACGACGGACCCGAGAGGAGCGGCCGCCCGGTCGGTCAACGGCGCGTCCGAGTGGTCGGTCACCACCCGCTGCACCAGACCGGACTCGTGCAGCACCTCGGCCGGCGCGAGCTGATCGCCCGGCACGTACACCAGCAGCTCATCACCGATCCGGCACATGGTCGTGCCGTGCGCGGCCGGAACGCGGGCCTGTATTCGCTCGCGCACCGCTTCTTCGTCGGCAGCCCTGCAGACAAGCAGCACCGGGACTCCTTTCAGAGGTGGGACACCTGATGTGTGTTCGAACAAGCTCAGTGCAGGAACCGGCCGCCGTCGACGACCAACGTCTGTCCGGTGACGCCGGTGGCGGCGGCGATCCCGAACACCGAGTCGGCCACCTCCTCCAGCGTCACCACCCGCTGCAACGCGGTGGCGGCCAGGAGGCCGGCGAGGACGTCGTCGGGGAGCGAGTCGGTCATCGACGATGCGACCGGCCCCGGCGCGACGCAGTTGACCCGGATCCCCCGGTCGCCGAGCTCCCGTGCGGCCGACCGGGTCAGGCCGACCACGGCCGCCTTGGCGGCGGCATAGTGCGGACCGAACGCTCCGCCCGTGAACGCCGCGACGCTCGACAGGTTCACGACCGCACCGGCCGCCGCGGACAACGGACCCAGCAGCTCCCGCGTCACCGCGAACGGCACCTCGACGTTCAGTTGCATGCAGTCCCGCCACGCCGCGGTGCTCAGGTCGGCGTACCGCGTCGACCTCGCCCCGCCGATGCAGTTGACCAGCAGATCCACGCTTTCCCACGGCAGCGCCGCGACGAGCTCGGCGGGACCGTCGTCGCGGGTCAGATCCACCCGGACCGACGAGAGCGACGGGTGCGAAACGGCCGGGGGCCGCGTGTGGAACTGGGCGAGGACCTCCGCTCCCGAGGCCAGGGCACGGGCCACGACAGCGGTGCCGATGTCTCCGGACGCTCCGGTGACCACCACGTGCTTCATCCGGTCGGCTCCTTGTCCGAGAGCAACGCCTTGGGCTCCAGCAGAAAGCCGGTCAGACTGCCGTCGTGCGGAAGCTCCGGCCCGTTCGTCCAGGGGGCCATCCCGCCGACCACGACTCGTCGGATCCGCGGCTCCGCGAGGGCGGCTGAGGGAAGGCCGAGGTCATCGCTGAAGACCGACAAGGCGAGCGTTGGGCCGAACGGTTCCAGACCGTCGGCGGCCGACCACGGCGTGATGACGACGAAGGGGAACGGCAGCTCGGTGCCGATGGACGGATGCCGAGGGTCGGACGTGCTGAGCACGACCGGGCGCGCGGCGTACGAGCCGTCGGGCAACGCGACCGGACCACCGTCGGCCGAGTGGCGCCGGAAGCCTGCCTGTTCCAGCCCGGCGACCGTTTGACGCATCTGCGCGGCCTGTTCCGCGGAGACCGTCGGCAGCACGGCGTCGGGATGAGCCGCCGGAAGGGTCGGCAGCGCGTCCAGACGGGCCGCCAGGGCGTCGGCCACCTCCGCCGGATCCCCGCTGGTGCGGATCACCGACGTGTTGGTGCAGCGGACGCCCGCGTCCGCGGCGACGGAGCGGGCCAGCGCGTCGACGATGTCCGGCGACAACGGCTTGTCCAGCAGTACGGCACTGCGGCCGGGCCCTCGCGTCAGCACTCGGGGGTCGTCCGCCCATCGGCCCACGGCGGTCGGCCCGCCGTACACGATGCCCAGGTCGGACTTGGCAAGGAGCCGCTCACCCAGATCGTGGGAACCGGGCAGGACGGACAGGCAGTGCTTCGGCAGCCCGGCCGCCAGGAGAGCGGCCGCGAGCCGGAACGGTGTGAACGGGTCGCGCGTCCCCGGCCGCACGATCACGCCGTAGCCGAGCGACAGCGCCCGGGCCCATGTCAGATGCGGGTCGACATGGTTCGACGGGGTCACAATCCCGAGGCTCTGTCCGCGCGGCACCCAGCGGACCCGGGCCGCCGGCGCCGGCAGCTGCCGCGCGTTGCTCTCCTCCAGCTGGGCCAGCCCGTCGCGGACGCTGCGCAGGCCGTCGCTCACGACCCGGTGCGGCAGGCCCGTGGCGGCCACCACACGGCGGCGGTACTCGTCGGCCGACTCGCCGGCCGGCTCGGCCTCGGCGAAAAGCTCACCTGCCCGGCTGAACACCGCCGACGGGACGGCCGCGCCACGCAGGCGCCGCAGGGCCAGTTGGAGCAGGAGCGGCGGAGCCACTCCGACACGGGCCACCAACCCACCGTCGACGCCGGGCAGATCAGCGGTTTCGTCGCAGGCGAATGCCTCGCCGCCGACCAGCGGCTGCAGAATCGTAGGGCTCATCTAGTACACGCCCTCGATCACCTTCGCACCGGATGCCGGGCGGAAGGGCTGCACGTCGGCAAGGTCGTCGCCGTCGCCCGGCCGACCCGAGGCGATCCGGATCGCGGTGTCGCGCTCCATCATGTTGGGCAGGAACAGATCCTTCGTCAGCAGGTGCACGAGGACGCGGCCACGCTCGCCGGGCGCCACCCGGTCACCCGTGTCCGGGTCCACCACCTCGACGACCGACCGGGGCTGGAAGGTCCGGAAGACGCACGGATGCGCATCGCCGGGCTCGGGAGACCGCTGCGGCGCGATGCCCATGAGGCTGTTGCCGTAGATTCCGCGCACCTCGGCGCGCGGGAAGAACTCGGTCTGGAGCAAACGCAGAGACGTGCTGTTGATGCTGGTTCCGCTCCAGATGATGCCGGTGACGCGATCGGCCAGAATGCCGTAGAGCTTCGGGCGCGCACACAGCGCCTCCAGTACGGGGGGCGTGATGAACAGGACCCGTATGTCCTGCGACTCGGCGATGGTCTCGACCTGGTCGAGGACATGCTGGATGTACTCGTCGGCCAAGGGGCGCCGATCGGTCCGGATCAGCAGCTTCACCCAGCGCGGATCGAAGTCCACCGTGAAGAACATGGACTGGCGCAGTTGCGCCAGCCGGCGCACGGAGCGGCCGACGATGTGCGGCCCTGTCGGCCCGATGTGCAGCCAGTGGCCGGCACCGCCGAACGTGGGCAGCATGGTCTCGACCCAGTCCACGCCCTCCAGCCGGGACCGGTGCTCTACGACGCGCTTCGGCACGCCGAGCGTGCCGCCCGACTCGTACACCTCGAACGGGCTGTCGGCCGAGCCGGCCGGCATCAGGTCGTCGACCGGGACGGTACGCAGCTCGTCGCTCAGATCGGGAAACTTCCGTAGATCAGCGAACTCGTTGACGTCGCGGAGGGGGTCGAAGCCGAGGCTTTCCTTTCGCTTCAGCCAGAACGGCGACCCGGTCTCAGGGCTGAAGTGCCACTGGAGGGTGTCCTGAAGATGGCTGGTCATGTCCTTGTCTCCGTAGCCGGTCATGCCGTCACCCGCTCGGCTGCCTTCAGCGCGTTCGCCACCATGTCGAGACCCTTCTCGGTGAACAGGGATTCCGGATGGAACTGCACGCCCTCGATCGGCAGGTCGCGGTGTCGCACTCCCATGACCTCGCCGGTATCGGTCCAGGCCGTCACGACGAGCTCATCCGGCACAGACTTCGGGTCGACGGTCAACGAGTGGTACCGCGTCACGTTCAGCGGGCTCGGCAGCCCGGCGAAGGCGCCTGTTCCCTGATGGAAGACGGGGCTGAGCTTGCCGTGCATCGGCAGTGCCGCCCGGACCACGCGCGCGCCGAATGCCTCCGCGATGCACTGGTGTCCGAGGCACACCCCGAGGATCGGCACACGACGGCCGAGGTCACGGATCAGTTCCAGCGAGATGCCCGCGTCCTGCGGCCCGCCCGGGCCGGGCGAGATGAGGATCAGGCTCGGGTCGAGCGAGGCGATCTCGTCCACCGTCACTGCGTTGTTCCGCACGACGCGGCACTCGTGCCCGAGTTGGCCGATGTACTGCGCAAGGTTGTAGACGAAGGAGTCGTAGTTGTCGATGATGACGATCACGCTTGAACCTCTGATCCGAGACTGACGGCGACAGCGCGGGCGGCGGCCCGAAGCTTCGCCACACACTCATCCCGTTCGGCGCGGGGATCGGAGTCGTAGACGATCCCGCCGCCGGCCTGCAGATGTATCTCGCCGTGGTGCATGACGAGCGCGCGAATGGTCAGGTACAGGTCGGCATGGCTCACGCCGAACGATCCGACCGCGCCTGAATACAAGCCGCGCCCGACCGGTTCGAGTTCGTCGATGATCTCGATCGCCCGCACCTTCGGAGCACCGGTCATGGTGCCGGCGGGGAAGCTCGCCCGAATGAGATCGTCGGTGCGGCAGCCAGGGCGAAGCCGACCGCGCACATCGGATGTCAGATGCATGACATGCGAGTAGCGCTCGACCTCCATCAGGCGCGGCACCCGTACGGTCCTCGGCGCACAGACACGCCCGAGGTCGTTGCGGGCCAGGTCGACGAGCATCCGGTGCTCGGCCAGCTCCTTCTCGGACGAGACGAGGTCGTGCTCAGCCATGAGGTCCGCAGCGCGATCGGCTCCCCGGGGGCGCGTTCCGGCCAGCGGCCGGATGAGAACGTCACCGTCGGTGAGGGTGACGCACGGCTCGGGCGACGCACCGACGACCTCGAACTCGTCGCTGTGGTAGTAGAAGTGGTACGGCGAGCGGTTGAATTCCGCCAGTCGCCGGTACACCGTCAGGCCGTCCGCCTCGGCGGGCGCCGAATACCGGGTCGACAGCACGACCTGGAAGATGTCGCCGGCCAGGATGTACTCCTTCGCCCTGCGCACAGCCTCCAGGTACTCGTCCACCCCGTGTCCGAAGGCGCCCGCGCCGACCCGTGCCGGCGGCTCCGGGAACTCCTCAGCCCGCCGGAGCACCCGCTCGACCCGCTCAGCGGCGCTCCGGGCCGCTGAGGCCGAGGCGCCCCGGCCGACCACCGTGGTCCCGGTCCGGTCGAAACGGATCAACACCTCCGGCAGGAACAGGTCGTAGGTCGGCAGGCTCGTCGACTGCAGCGACAGCCGCTCGAAGTCGGTGACCGCGTCGTACCCGATGCATCCGTACCAGCTGCGTTCGTCGAGCGCCGCGCCGGACGCGAACTCGAGGCCCGCCAGAAAGTCGATCGCCGCCGTGACCGGAGCGGGCGCCGACAGATCGCGCTCCGGCCCCACCCGACGGGCGACCGCCAGCGTGCCGACCGCGAGCAGCACGACCGGTTCCGCCTCCGAAGCCCGGCAGCTCAGCATGATCCGGTCCGAGCCGCGCAGTGCGGCCGCCGCGTCGACCGCGTCGACATCGGGTCCGCGCAACTCGTGCCGGTGCACGATATCGCCGGGATTTAACCCGCTGCGCAGGAATGCGGGCGACTCCACGGTGGTGGCCACGTCAGCGACCCGCCGTGGGCACGGCCGCGTCGGCGTACTCCACCGCCACCACTCGGGCCGGTGCGGCCTCCACGCCGGCCACCTTGATCGGCAGGGCGAACAGCTGCACCACCGGCTGCTCCAGATCGTGCAGGTTGGCCACGTACTCCAAGATCGGAATGTCGGCGGCCAGCAGTGCGTGGTGTACCGGCGATTCGGCATCACCGGGACGCTCGGTCAGGCAGTCGAATCCGACGAGGACGGCGCCGTTGTCGATGGCCCACTGCGCGGCCGACGGCGTCATGTACGGCGGACGGTCCCAGTAGTCCGCGGCACCCCAGTTGTGGCGCAGGTAGTCGGTGCGGATGAGGAGGCGGTCCCCGGGCGTCCACAGGTCGCCCACGGCCTTGTCCAGGTCTTCAGCCGTCACCGGCTCCAAGTCGCCCTTGTGCGACAGATCCGCCACGCACGCACGGCCGATCAGGGTCTCCAGCGGGACATCCTCGATGCCCTCGGTCCCCGGATAGAAGTGCAGCTTGTATTCGATGTGCGTGCCGTTGTGGGGAAAGATGTGCAGCGTGGAGAACGTGCGGTTCGTGCCGTACGGATCCGTCTGCGGCGTCATCGCCCGGTCGAATGAGAAGCGCGGGAACCAGTCCGCCGGATACGAAGGCATGCCCTCGGAAAATCCGTGGGTCAGGTCGACAATACGCATTTGTCAGCCGTTCTGCTGGTAGTGATCTACGTTGTAGAAGCCAGCACCGTCGAGATACCTGATCGTGTTCAGATCCCGTTGCAGGACACCATCGGACTCGTGGTGCAGCGTGACGGTGAGCGGATAGGTCAGATCGTTCACGGTGGGCTGTATCGCACTGCCCGGCGCGACGAGAGTCCGCGCCGCGCGGAAGCTCGGCAAGGCCTCGATCTGCTCGAGCCCCCGGTAGGAGACGAGCGTCCCTCGGTACGGCGAAGCCAGCGCCGACCAGGCAAAATAGTGCTTGAGCCGGTACGGCGTGCCGCAGCGCGCATCGAAGCGTTCCGGCCGGACGTAGCAGTCGACGGTCCAATCGAGCTGGGATTCACCGATCGCCTCGGCCGCGAAGTAGGGCAGTTCGCCGCCCGAAATGCGTGCGCCGATCTCGACGAGACAAGGGCCGTCCGGAGTCATCTTGATCTCCAGGTGGGCCGGACCGAATTGAATCCCGAGGGCGTCCAATACGGCGAACGCATACGCGGTCAACGCGTCAAGACCGGGAGCGCCCGGCTCCAACAGGACGCTTTCCACCAGCAGATCTGTGATCCCGTTCACAGACAGCCGACCGGATCCCCAAATGTCGGTGACGTGGTGTCGACCCGCTCGGCTCACCGTGTTGACGATGTATTCCGCGCCCAGGAGATATTCCTGTGCCACCACACCGAGATTCGGCAGCGAGAAGATGTTCTCCCGCCCCATGATCGCCGCAAGTGCCGCCTCGGACTGGTCGGGACCGTCGCAGAACGTGACGCCGTCGCCGGCGGCACTGCGCAGCGGCTTGACCACAATCCGGCCGCCGACTTCCTGGTGCCACGCGCGTAGCTCCGCGCCGTCGGTCACGTGCACCTGACGCGGCGTCCGCAGTCCGGCCGCCGCCACCTGCTCGATCATCTGGAACTTGTCCCGCCTGGTGGCGCTCAACTTGGCGCCGTTGGTGTCCAGACCCATCAACTCGCTTATCTCATCAGCGAGTTCGACGCCCAGTTCGCTGCCGGTGATGACGGCCACCGGCTGGTAGGCGGACAGTTGCCGGACGGTGTCCTCGACATCGCCCCGGTGCACCACATTCGTGACGTAGTCGCTGAGATCCAGCGGACCGCGGTACACCTCCGGGACCTCCGCGGTGCTCTGCAGGCGAACGCAGGGATAACCCGCCTCCAGAAACGCGGGCGGCAATCCCCGGGCCGGCGCGTACGGATCGACCAATACAACATGCTTCATGCGATGTCTCCCACCGGCTCGGCGCTGATACGGAAGTCAGCGGCGGCAACTTGGATGGCCTCCTCGACCGTCCGGCTCGTGGTACCCCGGAACCGGAACCGGCCGCCCACGTGCTCGTAGTAGGCGTCGGCCAGCGGCAGCACTTCGCCCTGGCCCAACAGCGCCTCGGCGTACAAGCCGGGGACCCGCCCGCTCAGCGGGGTGACTTCGGTGATACGGCAGGGCCGCCGTGCCGGCGACGGCACCAGCAGCCAGCCGGCAATGTCGTCGTTCTTCAGCACCGGCGAGTCCAAGGGCTCGCCCAGCTGCAGCTTGAGGGCCGCCGCCATCAGGTCGTACCCGTGGACCTCCCGCCACAGGAACGGGATCTCACTGCCCCCCACACGAGCTCCGACCTCGAGGAATGTGCACTCCGGCTCGCCCGTGGCAGCTGCCGGCGCGACGAACAGCTCGAGGTGGAACACCAGGGGATCGGTGTCGAAGGCGCCGACGAATCGCTCCGCGGCGGCGCCGATCGCCGACACGATCGCCGGGTTGTCCTCTTCGACCGATCCCAGGTAGTCGCCGGTTCGGAAGTCCAGGCAGCTGTTGACGTACCGGGAAGCGCGGAAGGCGGCGAGGCGTCCGTTCAAATACACGCCGTCCACGTGGTAGATCGGGTGCGGGTTGTAGACCTGGGCGAGCATCGGCCGCTCGGTGAAGTCGATCTCGTCCGCGTCGGACGGCCCTCGTAACCGCGCGACGCCGTCGCTGGAGCTGCCGATACGCGGCTTGACTATGACGGGCCAGCCGTGCTCGGCCGCGAAGGCGCGGACATCGTCGGCACTGTCGACCGCCGTGAGCGCAGGCACCGGAAGACCGCGGGCGGCAACGATCTCGGCCATCACGAGCTTGTCGAGGAACCGAAGTGCCTGATCAGGCTTCGTCCCCTCGCATCCCCACTCGGCCCGGAGCGTCGCGGCCGTCAGCAGGTCGTCCTCCTTCAGCGCGATGATCCGCCGAGGGGGCCCGTGCCGCTCCGCGAGCGCCGACACCGCCCGGCGCACTGCCACCAGGTCGTCGGTGTTCGCGACGATCTCGACACCGGCGGCCAGATCCGGGACCCGGGTGCGACCGACCTCGGTCGTGATGTATGTGACGCGGTTGACCGTGTGGTCGAGCACGGCCGCGTAGTCGACGTACTCCGCCCGCCACCGGTGGATGACCACCACATGGCACTGGGCAGAGGCAGTTTTCGCGCACGCCTCAGATCTTCGATCCACGAGCCCCCCCGTTTTCAATGAATCGCTGCGCCGCGAAACGTATACCGGGGTTGATCAATCCCGCAAGCAACTTCATGGCGAACCGATCAAGGCGGATTCAAGATCGCAGCGGTCCCTTCGGGCGCAAATCGGGGCGGTCGTGACAGCGGTGCACCATGCCCGAGGTCTCCGTGATCCACTCGGACTGTCGCCGCCCCGGGTCCACCCTCTGACGGATCGGCACTCGCCGAGGCCGGGGTTACCCGGAGGGCTCGGGCTGCTTGGGTCCGATGCCCAACTCCGTCTCATAGTCCGTGTGTTCTGCACCAATGGGTTGCTGTGATCGGGGTCCGGCGCCGAGGTGGGCCCGCTTCCCTGCCCCTGCCGGGCAACCTCGCCTTCGCCCGCTGCTGCGTCGGCACAGACCTCCGCCACGCCTCCGAGCGCGGCCCACCGACCCCCAGCGACCGGGCACACCGTGCCTGGGCCGCACGTCCGCCCGCAAGGATGCCGACGGCTTTCCAATTACGTTTGCTGATGGAAATCGACCTCGTCCAGTGGCGACATCGACGGGCACGCCGACGGGCAAGATATGCGGGCGGCCGTCTCGCAATCCGAGGCCGTCGCCGTCGGGACCCCGTCTCGAGAGCGGTCGCATCGTCGAGCCCGGATCCCGCGACGAGCTCATAGCCCTGGGCGCAATGCGCCGCCCTGTTCAATCCGCAGGTCAATTGCCGCCGGCCGGGTGGTGGAGCGCCTGACCGGCGGTGGCGCTCCTCCCTTGCGGCCATGTCCGGGCGGGCGACCACTGCTTGTTCGCCGCGGCGGTACGCGAGTCCCGGCCCGCTATCGGCGATGGCGCGATGTACCTCGCCGCCAACCGAAGAACACCCAGCGGGCACGCCAAGCGCCCTCCAGGCGCTTGGCCGCAGGGTCGAGTCCAGTCGAGGGCGCCACTGACGCACCGTCAGTGGAAACGCGCTGTTGATGGAGAGCCCATTTTCACTTGATCGTCCCCGCAAATCGGACTCCACCCTTCCGTGGGGCGGGGAGTCCGGCAGCCACCGGCTGAACCGGGGTTCAGGTAGTTGTCCAGCCGGCCGACGAAGCAGAGGCGTAGATCGTCACGAGTGCGGGGTCCACCGTCCGCCATGTGTCGCCGGCGTCGCGGGGGATGGCGGCAGTGATCGTCAGACGCAGCCGCTGATCAGACAGATGGCTGGATGGGTGCTTCGGAATCGGGGTCCCTGAGTGCCGGTGCACGGGATTTCGGGACCAGTTGGGGACCACGCGATGTCATGAGTGAGAGGACGGCCTCGCGTGCGTCGGGAGCCATGGTGGAGCTGGAGAGGGCTACCTGCGCGTCGCTGTCGTCTCGTCACGGTTCACCGCGTTGGCCAGTTGGACGCGTGACTGGACGCCCAGCTTGCTGAAGACCATCCGCAGGTGTGTGCCGACCGTGTTGACCGATACGCCGAGCTCGCCGGCGGCGGAGCGGTTGGAGTGCCCGTCTGCGATCAGCAGGGCGACTCGTCGTTCCGCGGCGGTCAGGGAGGCCCACCCGGATTCGGGTCGGGTGGCGGCCGTCGACCACTTGGATCGTCGGGCGCCGGCCTGGCGCATCGCTTGTTGCACGACGTCGCGGTAGACCCGGGCGTCCATCCGGTGGTAGTCGTCCCAGGCTCGGTCGAGCAGTTCGAGGGCCTGGTCGCGCTGTCCGTCGGCCAGCAGTGCTCGTCCGTAGACGTCCGCACCGTAGGCGCGCAGGATCGGGCGGGGACTCCGCGCGAGGACCCTGGCGCTCTCGGCGATCATGGGCAGGTCACCTTTCGCGCGCCCCCGAAGGCTCAGCGCGACTCCCTCGAAGCTCGCCACGCCTGGGTTGCGCGTCGCGGCGAGTTCGGCGATCTGGACCACGACCTCTGAGAAGGCTCCGTTCGCCCCCGCGGTGCCGATCTCGAAGAACAGGCCCATCCAGCAGGGCCACAGCGGCCAGTAGCTGCATGAACTGACGGCTCCCAGGGCCACCGGACCCAGGACCTCGATCGCCTGGCCGATATCGCCCTGACCGGCCGAGAGCCAGCCGCGCATCACGGTGAGACCGGGATTGCGCACGCCGTCATCGGTATCGACGAGTTGATCGGTCTGGGCCAGGAGAGCCGCAGCGGAACGGGTGTTTCCGCGCAGCAGCTCGACGGAGATCTGCACGATGAGCGCGTCGAGTGCGTACACCTCGCTGCCGAGTTGCTGGCCGAGTTCGACCAAGGTCCGCGCGGTGGACTCGGCGTCGTCGCTGTGGCCGAGGTTGAAGTCCTGCCACATCTGGGCGCAGTGCAGCGCCGGGAGGATGGAGCGGGTGCTGTTCCTGCTGTCGGATCTGACCTCTTCCAGCAGAAGTTGCGCGTGGTCGTACCGGTCCAGGAACTGCAGAGAGGTGATCTCTTCGGCGAGCCGGAGGGGCCCGACGAGAGTGCGCAGTTCCCGGAAGCTCTTCAGGGCGTCCTGGTGGCGGCCCTCGTTGCGAGCGGCCTCGCCGACGGCGTGCAGGGCCAGGACGAGGGCGTCCTTGTCCCGACATGCCCTGGCGCACTCGAGCGCGGCTGTGGCCTCGCGCGCCGCGGGCTCGCCGGCCATCAGCCTGGTGTTGGCCAGGGCGCGTGCGGCGGTGAGGCGAGCACCCACTGCGGGGGTGAGCGAGTCCGCGGTGAGCACCGGTTCGACGCGTGTCAGAAGTTCGCCCAGCCTGCCGCCGAGCCAGAGTGCGCGTGCGGCCTCGCTCTCCACCGCGCCGACCAGATCGGCGTCATCCACGTGGGCCAGGAGGACATCGGCGACGGCGACCGCTTCCCGGGCTCGCTGGGTCTGGCAGAGCACGGACAGACAGCGTCGGCCGACGTCAAGCCATTCGGTCTGCTCCGGCAGCACGGTGCGGAACGCGAGGGCGGCCAGGTCGCCCGCGTCCTGGGGGCTGGCGGTGCCCAACTGCTCCGCGGCCGCGATCAGGATCAGCGCGCCGGCGACGTCTCCACGGGTCGCTGCCGCGCGGGCGTGCGGTGCGGCCAGCAGTGCCTGCCCGGCGCCCAGGTGGTGCTCCGCGAAGCGGCGATGCAGGGTGCGCACGGTGTCGTCGGGCATGGCCGCGAGCACCGCCTCGCGCACCAGGTCGTGACGGGCCGTCACGTTCTGCTCGGTGACGGTGATCAGTCCGGAGTCGAGCGCCGCCGCGAGCGGCCCGCCGCGTCCTGAGCCGGCGGGTTCCGCCACCAGCCGCAGTGCCTCCTGCACGGATACCGCGCGCCCGCTGACCGCCACCACTTCGATGAGGGCGCGTGAGGCGTCGGGCAGTTCGGCAAGCCGGCGGGCGATCGCGGTGCCGAATTCCTCCGGAACCGTGTCGGGCTTGCCGTGCGCTGCCGCACTCACGAGGTTGTCGAGGACGTCGAGGGCGAGGAGCGGGTTGCCGGCCGAGGCGTCAAGGAATCGGCGCGTGCGCTCATCCGGTGGGTGTCCGAGGCGGTCCTGCGCGATGTCGGCCAGATCGGCGCTCGTCAGGGGGGTGAGGCGGATGTGTTCGAGGTGCGTGCGTACGGAGCCGAGGATGTCGGCGTCGTGGTCGCGGGTGGCCAGGAGCCACACCACGGGCAGGCCGAGCAGGCGGGTGAGCAGCATGCGGATGAGGAACTTGCTGACGCGGTCGGCCCACTGGACATCGTCGATCGCGATCAGGACAGGCTTCTTCGCCGAGACGCTCTCCAGAGCGGAGGCGATGCGCTCGACCAGCAGCAGCGGTTCATGAAGCGCGTCCACGACGTGCTCGTACTGCTCGGCACCGACCAGCGGTTCACCACCGGTCCTCAGCGCTGTGATCACCGGCGCGCCGGGGCTGACCTGGTCGATCGGATCGCAGACGCCGAGGGCCGGCTGGATCTGCATCCGCTCCGCCTGTCGACACACCTCCGCAAGGAGCGCGCTCTTCCCGATGCCCGCTGTGCCACTGACGAGCACCACTCCACCGGAACCGTGGCGGTTCGCGGCGCGTACCACGGCCAACGCGCGTTCCATCGGCTCGCTGCGGCCGCGTAGCGGTCGGGGCTGCATTCGTACCACTCCTTGCTCGCACGATGGGCGGCGGCTCGGCCGGACGATCTGGGTTCTGACGGGTCGTCGACCTCGCCGAGCGACTCAGCCTCCGCGTTCTCGTTCGCGGAGACTGTCCACGAGAGCGGGGATATCCACGCCGGGCAGCGTCCAGGGCAGGAAGATCACCCGGTAGACGATGGGGGCGACGACGCGGTCGATCACGTCGTCACCGCTGAACGCGGCGCCGGGGCGGGCGGCGAAGGAGGCTGCTTCCGCTCGACGGTCGCGCAGACAGTCCGACTCGCTCTCGCCGGCCGCGGCGGCCCCGCCCCGCAGGAGGGCGGCGTTCACCGGGGTGCCGTAGTGACGCACCAGTTCCTGCGCCCAGCTGGTGATGTCAGCGCGCAGATCCCCGGTTTCGGGGAGGGGGCGCTCCGGATCGAGCCGGTAGGTCGCCAGGTCGTTGATCATGGTTCTGGCATCTCCCCACCTGCGGTAGATGCTGGAATGGTTCACTCCCGCCCGCTCCGCGACCATCGGGATGGTCACGGCGTCGGCGCCCCTATCGGCGACCAGTTCCTCGACCGCCTTCCGGATCGAGGCCAGCACCATGGCGCTGCGCCCGCCCGTCCGGCGCCGCGGGGACGCCTCTGCGCTCATGCACCCATGT
Source organism: Streptomyces sp. NBC_01092 (assembly GCF_045039535.1). Lineage (NCBI taxonomy): Bacteria > Bacillati > Actinomycetota > Actinomycetes > Kitasatosporales > Streptomycetaceae > Streptomyces > Streptomyces sp. NBC_01092. Next base: position 9,627,112 of record NZ_CP108659.1, read on the forward strand.
TAACGCGCAGAGCTTGGCGATAACCCTTCGCACGCCTGGGCTCCCCAAGGCGCCATACGGCTCCTCGTCGTGTTCGAACCGTGCGGCCTGAGCGGCGCGAGCTCCCTCACGTGTTTGGGTGAGAGACCGCGGACCTGCCGGGTGCGACAGTGTCCCCGTATCCCCGAGATCGACTTGGGAGGTGGCCACGGGTCACCTTCACCAATCCCTCCCGGATCAGTGGTCGCAAGACATCCCATCGAAGCATCCACATGGCTACGGGCACCACCGAGAGCAGCGCCGGCACCGGGCAGGACAACTCGTACGCCACCCTGCCGAACAAGATGGTCACCGCCGCGAACGGCATCGACTACGCCTACCGGGACACGGGCGGGAGCAGTACCGGCGCCCCGCTGGTCCTGCTCCAGCACTTTCGCGGGAACCTGGACAACTGGGATCCCGCACTCGTCGACGCGCTCGCCTCGACGAGGCGCGTGATCGCCTTCGACTCCACCGGGGTCGGCGGCTCCAGTGGCAGCACGCCGAACACCGTGGAGCAGATGGCCCACGACGCCATCGCCTTCCTGGACGCGTTGGACCTGGACCTGGTCGACGTCCTGGGCTTCTCCCTCGGCAGCTTCGTCGCCCAGCAGGTCGCTCTGACCAGGCCGAACATCGTCAGGCGCCTGGTCCTGGCCTCGTCAGCACCGCAGGGCGCGGCCGGGATGCACGGCTGGGCACCGGAGGTCATCGGGGCCATCGGCGCTCCCGAGACCGGCGCCGAAGGAGTGCTCGAAGTCTTTTACACCCCGTCCCCGGCGAGCCGGAAGGCCGGGCAACAGTCCCTGCAGCGCATCTTCACCAGGACCGTGGACCGGGACGCACCCACCTCCTGGGCGACCCGGGAAGCGCAGTACGACGCGGTCTGCACGTGGGGCATCCCCGACCACGGCCTGCTCCAGCGGCTCGGTTGCCTCAGGCTGCCGGTGTTCGTGGCCAACGGCGACAGCGACCCGATGATCCTGCCCCACTACTCCCACCTGCTCGCCGGTCTGATCCCGCAGGCACGGCAGAAGATCTACCCCGACTCGGCCCACGGGTTCCTGTTCCAGCACCACGCCGAGTTCGCCGCCGACGTCGAAGCGTTCCTCACCGATCAGCGGTAGCCGCATCCGGCGAAGCCCTCCCCACAGGGGCGGCAGGGAGAAGGAGCGATGACGGAGGAGCGTGTGTCTCACTACCCGTTCGGCGCCCCCGGCCCGCGCAGCGCCTTCACGCCGCAACGCGTGGCCATCGAGACCACCGAGGGCGAGGTGCTCGAGGAACTGGACCGACCGCGGGACTCGTTCGCCGACCACACGCTCGGGACGCCGTGGACGACCCTCCAGCTGGGCTGCTTCGCCGGCACCGCGACCATCTCCTTCGCCTGATCACCCCCGGGACACCCGCCCGCGGCGGCCCCGTGACAGCCCGAGCCGGCCACCCGGACCGCACCGCGCCACGCCACCCATCAGAAGGGTCAGCACCCATGGTTACGCAGTCTCTCGGCTACGCCGTACACGTCTCCGACCCGATGCCGATCAGCGTCACCGAACCCCTGCCCAACGGCGAAGAGCGCACGTTCCAGCCGATCTCGACCACCCTCGTTCACGGCGAGCGGGACGCCGTCCTCATCGACCCGCCGTTCACCGCGGGTCAGATCGAGGAGGTCGCCGCATGGGTGGCCGCCCGCGGGAAGAACATCATCGCCATCGTCGCCACCCACGGCCACGGCGATCACTGGTTCGGCGACAACGAGTTCGCCAAGCGGTTCGATGCGCCCGTCGTGGCCACCGCCGGCACCATCGCCGTCATGCACGGCAACGTGGAAGCCCGGCCGTTCGCCTGGGACAAACTCTGGCCCGGGCTGATCCCCGACACCCCGGTCACCGCCGTCACCGTCCCCGACAACACCCTCACCCTCGAAGGGCATGACCTGCACCTCGTCGAGGTCGGCCACACCGACACCGAGCAGACCAGCGTCCTGCACGTCCCCGACCTCGGCCTCGTGGTCGCCGGCGACGCGCTCTACAACGGCGCCCACATGTACATCGGCGAGTCGGCCGGAGGCGGCCTGAACGCCTGGCGCGACGCCATCAGTACCGTCGAGGCCCTGGCGCCCCGCCACATCGTCGCCGGCCACAAGAACAAGGACCTCGACGACGACGCCACCCGCGTCATCGCCGAGACCCGCCAATACCTCGACGACGCCGAGGTTGCGCTGGAGGAGTGCTCCTCCGCGACCGAGTTCTTCCACACGATGGTCGACCGGCACCCCGATCTCCCCTACGGCAGGACCCTCCTGTGGGTCGGCGCGAAGACGATCTACGCCCTGCGCGAGCCGGGTGCCGACCCTGTCGCCGCCTCGGTGGGCGGCTGGTTCTAGCAGCCGGTGACAACCCGGGTACGGCGCTGTGGCCAGGGCCGCTTGCGGCGTCCGTGAGCAGGCGCGGAGGCGAGGAGGTTGGAATGGCATGAGCAATGCATTCGAGACGGCACCAGCGCCTCGTGGACGTGGCGTGCGGGTGCACCCCGCGACGACGCATCTGATCGTCCTGCCGGGCGGGGGCTATGCCTCGCATGCCCCACACGAGGCGGAGCCGATCGTCGCGTGGCTCTCCGCACTGGGCCTGTCGGCGAGCGTCTTCCGCTACCCGCTCCAGGTGCGGCATCCCGAACCCCTCCTGGCTCTGCGGGCCGAGATCCGCCGCAGGCGCGAACAGGGGGCGGACCGCATCGGGTTGATCGGCTTCTCGGCCGGCGGACATCTCGCGGGCCTGGCCGCACTCGCACCCGGCGACGATCAACGCGAGTCCGTCCAGTTCGCCGTACTCGGCTACGCGATCACCTCGATGGAGACCGAGACCTACCGACCCGCGCGGCTGATCCTGCTCGGCGAGGACGCACCACCGCACCTGCGCCGCCGGACCACCCTCGACGCGCTGGTGACCACGGCGTCTGTGCCCTTCTTCCTCTGGCACACGGCCGAGGACATCTACGTACCGCCGGAGCACACCTATCTGCTCGCCTCGGCACTGGCCGCGCACGAGGTACCGCACACCGTGCACGTCTTCGCCCACGGCCCGCACAGTCTCGGTCTCGCCGAGGATGCCGGCGATGCCGCCACCTGGACGAAGCTCGCGGAATCCTGGATCTCCGAACAGCTCCGCTCACCGTTTCCGGGCACGTCCTGACCGGTCCTTGCGCGCAGGACCCGAATCACCTCCTGAAACGGACGGCCTTGATGACAGAGTTCGCCTCTGTTCCCGGTCACGGGAACATCGGATCCCGACCGGACGTTCGCCGGCCGCCGGCTACGGATCGGGGGTGGTGTCGAGGGCCGCGGCCCGTAGGGCGGCGGCAAGGCGTACGACGGGTTCGGTCGGGGGGTGGGGGAGCCGGGCCAGGAGCAGGCGTCGCTGCTCCTGCGGTCCGCCGCGCACCGGCAGGACGCGCACGCCCGGCGGTGCCGCGGCGGCCAGCGCCGGGGGCACGGTCGTCAGCCCGCAGCCGGCGGCCACCAGATGGAGCTTCGCCAGCCAGTCCCGGGCCGTGTGCACGATCTCGGGGCGTTCGTCCAGGCCCGGCCACACCCCCAGCAGCCGGTCCGCCCCGGTGGCCGATCCGGCGATCCACTGCTGTCCGTGCAGGTCGGCCACGTCGACGAAGTCCCCGCGGGCCAGCGGATGCGCCGTCGGCACCGCCAGACACAGGGCGCGCTCCGTCAGCGTCTCCAACGCCAGTGCGGGCGATTCGTCGTCCGGCGCGCGGAAGGGCGGCGCCGACGCCAGCAGCGCGAGATCGATGCTGCCCGCCCGCAGGGCCCGGGCCAGCGCCGGGGTGGTGCCTTCGCGGCTGATGACGTGCACGTGGGGATCGCTGCGCCGCAGCGCGGCCAGGGCGGACGGCACCAGTGTCGTACCGGCACTGGGCAGCCAGCCCAGGCGCACGGTGCCGCCCGGTCCCGGCAGGCCCGACAGCTCGCGGGCGGCGGCATCGATCTCGTCCAGTACGACCGTCGCGCGGCGCATCACGACCCGTCCGGCCGGGGTCAGCCGTACGCCGTCACGCCGACGCTCCAGCAACTCCGCGCCCGCGGACCGCTCGATCGAGGCGATCTGCCGGGACACCGCCGACTGCGTGTACCCCAGTGACGCCGCGGCGGCGGTGAAGGTCCCCTGCTCGGCCACCGCGCGCAGGACCCGCAGCGCGGTCAGGGACACGTCGGTGAAGTCCATGAGGAATACGCATACCACGCGTGCGTAACTTTCGTTGGACTCATGCACGGGAGCGTTCCTACCGTTGCAGGCATGAAGACACCCCGCATCGCCCTCGTCACCGGCGCCAACCAGGGCCTGGGCCGGGCGCTCGTCGAGGGCCTCGCTGCCCGCATGGAAGAGGATGACCTGGTTCTGCTCACCGGACGCGACGAACGGCGCGTCGCCGACGCCGCCCGTGAGGTGGCGCAGCGGCCCGGCACCCGGGCCCAGGTCCAGGGCCGGGTCCTCGACGTCACCGACACCGACGCGATCGAACGGCTCGCCGACGAACTCGCAGCCCTGCACGGAGGCGTCGACGTCGTGATCTCCAACGCCGTCGCCCGCCTGCTGCCGCAGGACTCACAGGCCGAGCGGGCCGACGAGTTCATCGACGTGTCCAACACCGCCACCCACGCGGTCCTGCGTTCGTTCGGCCCTGTCCTGCGCCCCGGCGGCCGACTGCTCGTCGTGGCCAGCAGCCTGGGCACTCTCGGCCACTTGGATCACCGTCTGCATCACCTGTTCGACGGGGCGAGTCTCGGCCAGGTCGAGTACGCCGTCGAGTCCTGGCGCACCGCGGTCCACCACAACACCGCCGCGGAGGCGGGCTGGCCGCGCTGGCTGAACGTACCGTCCAAGGTGGCTCAGGTTGCCGCCGTCCGCGCACTCGCCGCCACACGCCGTGACCGCGACCTGGCGACCGACACCCTGATCGCAGCGGTGTGCCCCGGCATGGTCGACACCGCGACCTCCCGGCCCTGGTTCAGCGACTACGGCCAGGCCCAGTCCCCCGCCGAGGCCGCCAGGGCGGTACTCGACCTCGTCCTCGCCGAGCACGTCGACCCGGCCCTGTACGGCGAGCTGATCCGCTTCGGCAAGGCACTGGACTGGTGCGGCGGCACGCCTCCAGTGGAACAGGACCGCATGCTCACCCCCTGAACCGGATGAACCGGATGAACCGGATCCGTTTCCCCTGCCGCACAACGGAGTTCACCCATGACCACGACCATCACCACCCCCTACGGCTTCTCCAGCACCGCCACCGACGTCGCGCAGGGCATCGACCTCGCGGGCCGCCGTGCGATCGTCACCGGCGCCTCCTCCGGACTCGGCACGGAAACGGCCCGCGTCCTGGCCGGAACCGGAGCGGCCGTCACGCTGGCCGTCCGCGACGTCGCCGCGGGCGAGCGCGTGGCCACGGAAATCGCCGAAGCGACCGGAAACCGGGACCTGCGGGTGGCCCGCCTCGACCTGGCCGATCCGGAGTCCATCGCCGACTTCACCACCGCCTGGCGAGGCCCGCTGCACATCCTGGTCAACAACGCGGGCGTCATGGCGTGCCCCGAGCAGTACACCGAACAGGGCTGGGAGCGGCAGTTCGCCACCAATCACCTCGGCCACTTCGCCCTCACCACCGGCCTGCACGCCGCCCTTGCCGCCGACGGCGCCGCCCGCGTCGTCGCCGTCAGATCCAGCGGACACCAGCTGTCCCCGATCGTGTGGGACGACATCCACTTCGCCTTCCGCCCCTACGACCCGTGGCTCGCCTACGGCCAGTCCAAGACCGCCAACGTCCTCTTCGCGGTGGAGGCCACCCGCCGCTGGGCCGACGACAACATCACCGCCAACGCCGTGATGCCCGGCGCCGTCTACACCAACCTCCAGCGGCACACGGACGGCGGTCGCGGCAGTGGCAGCGTCCCGGCCGAACTCATCAAGACGGTCGGGCAAGGCGCCGCCACCGCCGTCCTCGTGGCCACCTCGCCGCTGCTGGAGGGCATCGGCGGCCGCTACTTCGCGGACTGCAACGACGCCGAGGTCCTCGACCGCCGCGGTGCCCCGCTGCTCGGCGTGGCCCGCTACGCCGTCGACCCGGCCGGGGCCCGGCGCCTGTGGACGCTCTCCGAGGGGATGCTTGCCGCCGGCCCTGGCCACTGACGTGTTCCGCCTAGGACGGCTGACGGATCTCCGTGACGATTGTGTAGAGCTCGATGATGGCGCCGTCCTTGGTGCGGGCGATGTCCATGCCCATGACCCTCGGGGGTTGACCGTCGGCCGGGCCGTACTCGAAACCGAGGTGGCCGACGTCGTCGAGCCCGGACGCGGCGCCTGCGGGGCGGAAGACCCAGTCCGGGTCCTCGGCGCGCAACTCCGCGGCGCGGCGCGCGAGTTCCGTGCGCCCGTGGTTGATGCGGTCCGGTTCGTGCCACACCACGTCTTCGGCGTAGTTCTCGGCGATGACCTCGGCTCGGCGGTCCGGGTCGGGCTCGTTGAACACCATGAGCAGGTTGACTCGCATCAGATCGGCGGGGGATCCGGCCATGGTGAGTCCGTTCGTGTGGGGATGGTCGGTCAGGTCACGACGGCAGGGGCTGTGCGCAGCGGCGCGAGAGCCGAGGTCCAGGCGATGACCTGGTCGAGCATGGAGCCCAGAGCGTGCAGGCTGTGGTCGCCGGGTTCGAAGACGCTGAAGTCCTTGAAGTCGTGGAACAGGGAGAGCGTGACTTGCTGGCGTACGTCGGCCATTTGGAGCTCGGCGGCGACCAGGCGCAGCTGTTCGGTGGACCGTGCGCCGCCCGCGACGCCGTAGGAGACCAGGCCGAGGGCCTTGTTGTTCCACTCGGCGTAGAGGTAGTCCAGGGCGTTCTTCAGAACACCGGGGACGCCGTGGTTGTACTCGGGGGTGACGATGACGAATCCGTCGTACGCGGCGATGGTCTCGGCCCAGCGTCGGGTGTGCTCGTTCCGGTACTGGCCGAGGGAGGGCGGCATGGGCTCGTCGAGGTGGGGGAGGGGGTGGTCGCGCAGATCGAGTAGCTCGAAGCCGGCGTCGGTCCTGCGCGAGGCGTGTTCGAGAACCCAGCGCGCCACCTGGTCTCCGACGCGGTTGGGCCGGGTGCTGCCGAGGATGATGCCGATGGTGGGCATGGTTGGCCTGCCTCTTCGTGGTGCAGCGTCGTGCGGGGGTTGCTCGCGCTGAGAGAATCCATTCAAACCCTTGATTGACATCGTGAACCTGGGTGGGCGCCTTGTCAAGCAAATGATTGACTTCATCATGACGTCGGGCAGGTGCGGCCCATACGTCGATGTCAGGCGCCTACCGGACTCGCCTACCGGACTCCCCGAAAGGCCCCGGCGACCACGGGGATGAGCATCCGCTCCACCCGTTCCGCGGGCTCGGCGGCCAGCTCGGCCCCGATGGGTGCCAGGGCGAGCCAGTTCAGCATCCCGGCCGCACAGCGGACACGGAAGACGAGCTCTGGCTCGTCGACCTCCGGAAGGTTCGCCGCCAGTACCCGCACGGCCTGCCGTCGGGCCTGCTCGAACTTCCCGGTCAGCCTCTCCCACCCCTCGGGCGGATCGATTCCGACCCGCGCCACGGTTCGTATCACGGCCAGATCCCGCCCCCCGGCTGCGAGTGCGGTCAGCATCGGCCGGGCGAACGCCTCGGCCAGCTCACTCAGCGCCGCGTTCCCGGCCAGAGCGTCGAGCTCCCGGATCTGCGCGTCCAGGTAGCGCTCCAGCGCGTGCTCGATCGCCACCTCGCACAGCGCCCTCAGTGATCCGAAGTGGTAGCTCACCGCGGCGACGTTGGCATTGGCCTTCTGGGTGATCTCTCGGAGGGTCACCCCCTCCTGTCCGCGCTGTGCGAGCAGTTCGAGGGCGGCCGCCAGCAGATCGTCCCGCGTTCGCTGACCGGCCTCGCGGCGAAGGTCCGTCTTCTCTGGCTTCACGACAGAACTCAAGCGACTGCTTGACTTCATTGTCAAGTGCTCGCCTGAACCGGACTTCCAGAGGGCGGCGGTCTCAGTCCCGGCCGAGCGGGAGTTCCGCCCAGTGGCAGGTTCCGCCCGAGTGCACATGGACACCGCACTGTGCCGCCAGCGCGTCGACGATGTCGAGGCCGCGGCCGTGCTCGTCCGGGTCGACCGTGGGATCCGCCGGCCCGGCCGGTGCCGAAGGTCCGAGGTCGGTCACCTCGACGCGTACGGTTCCGCATCCGTCCAGCCGGCTCCGCGAGAGCGTCAGCGTGGCCGGGGGCAGGGCGTGGACGATGGCGTTGGTGAGCAGCTCCGAGACCACGAGCAGGACGTCCCCGGCGCGCTCCGCGGTCAGGTTCCATTCGGACAGGACCGTACGTACCCGTCGACGTATGCCGGCGACGGCCCCCGGGACGTGCGGCAGGGAAAAGACGTGTTCGACCTCCCCGCGAGGCGCGGCGTCGAGCTGCGCTGTTGTCATCCGTCCTCCTCCTTGGGGAAGCCCATGCCTACCGGCCGCCGACGAAGGAACGTTAAAGACGGAAATACCATCGGTCAACGAACATGGGTCGGCATTACCGAACGAGGGTCCCAAAGCGGAAAAACCGGGACTACCATCGCATCATGGCCGGCCCAGTCCAGTCCATCGAGCGGGCGGCGGCGATCCTGCGACTGCTCGCCGGTGGATCCCGTCGGCTGGGACTCGGGGAAGTGGCCTCATCGCTGGGGCTCGCCAAGGGCACCGCCCACGGAATCCTACGCACCCTGCAACACGTGGACTTCGTCGAGCAGGATCCGGCGACCGGAAAGTACCAGCTCGGGGCCGCCCTGCTGCACCTGGGCACCAGCTACCTCGACGTCAACGAACTGCGTTCGCGCTCCATCAACTGGGCCGACGCCCTGGCCGCCCGCAGCGGGGAGGCCGTCCGGCTCGGCACACCCCTGGAGGGCAGGGTGCTCGTCATCCACCACGTCTTCCGGCCCGACGACACCCTCCAGACCCTGGACGTCGGCGCCCTGCTGCCCCTGCACGCCTCCTCGCTCGGCAAGGTCCTGCTGGCCTACGGAGCGACGCCCGTCGAGCCGCTGCTGGAGCACGAACCGGAGTCGTACACCCGGCACACCCTGGTCCACCCGGGCGAGCTGAACCGGGCGCTCGGCGAGATACGGGAACTCGGGTGGGGCGCCGAGGTGCAGGAGATGAGCATGGGCGAAGCCGGAATCGCCGCGCCGATCCGGGGGCAGGGCGGACTCGTGGTGGGCGCGATCGGAGTGTCCGGCGCCGTCGAGCGGATCTGCGACACCAAAGGCCGGCCTCAAGCGGCCCTGATCACCGTGTTGCGGGAGGCGGCACGCGCGATCTCCAGAGACCTGGGCGCGGCTCGCTGGTAGGCCCCCAGCACCTCCGCGACACATCGGAAGGCAGGGCCGATCATGGTTGAACGGTATGTGATGTCCATCGACCAGGGCACCACGTCCACCCGCTGCATCCTGTTCGACCACGGCGGGCGGCTGGTGTCGGTCGCCCAGCGGGAACACCAGCAGTTCTTCCCGCGGCCCGGCTGGGTGGAGCACGACGCCGTCGAGATCTGGCGCAACCTCCAGCGCGTCGTCCCCGAGGCCCTGTCGAATGCCGGGATCGACGCGAGCCAGATCGCGGCCATCGGGATCGCCAACCAGCGTGAGACGACCGTGCTCTGGGATCCGCGGACCGGGGTCCCACTGGTCCGGGCGATCGTCTGGCAGGACACCCGCACCGCCCCGCTCGTCGACGAGCTCAGGAGGGACCCCGGGGACGACTTCTTCCTCGACCGCTGCCGCCTGCCCCCGTCGACGTACTTCTCCGCGCCCCGGATCCGCTGGCTGTTCGACAACGTCGACGGGCTGGAGCAGCGGGCACAGAGCGGCGAGGTGCTGTTCGGCACCATCGAGAGCTGGCTGATCTGGAACCTCACCGGAGGCACCGACGGCGGCCTGCACATGACCGACGCCACCAACGCCAGCCGCACCATGCTCATGGACATCCGCACGCTGACCTGGGACGCGGAGCTCATGGACTTCTTCGGCGTGCCACGCGCGATGCTGCCGGAGATCCGGTCCTCGGCGGAGAACTACGGCGAGGCACGTGCCCTGCTCCCCGGCGTGCGCATCACGGCGGCCCTCGGCGACCAGCAGGCGGCTCTGTTCGGCCAGACCTGCTTCTCGCCGGGCGAGGCGAAGTGCACCTACGGCACCGGCAGCTTCCTGGTGATGAACACCGGGACCGACCTCGTCCGGTCCGAGCACGGGCTGCTGACGACGGTCGCGTACAAGATCGGTGACCAGCCCACGGTCTACGCGCTGGAGGGCCCGATCGCCGTCACCGGATCGCTGGTCCAGTGGTTCCGCGACCGGCTGGGCCTGATCCACAGCGCCCCCGAGATCGAGACGCTGGCCCGCACCGTCGAGGACAACGGCGGCTGCTACATCGTCCCCGCGTTCTCCGGCCTGTTCGCACCGCACTGGCGCAGCGACGCCCGCGGTGTGATCGTCGGCCTCACTTCGTACATCACGAAGGGCCATCTGGCTCGCGCTGTCCTGGAGGCCACCGGCTGGCAGACCCGGGAGGTCGTCGACGCCATGAACGCCGACTCCGCGCTCGCCCTGAAGCAGCTCAAGGTCGACGGCGGCATGACGTCCGACCATCTGCTGATGCAGATCCTGGCCGATGTCCTCGACGTACCCGTCGTACGACCCCTCGTCGCCGAGACGGTGTCCCTGGGCGCCGCCTACGCCGCGGGCCTCGCGGCCGGCTACTGGCCGGACCTCCAGGTCCTGCGGCGCAACTGGCACCGGGCCGCTCAGTGGCTGCCCGACATGGAGCCCGAACGGCGGGACTGGGAGTACGAGTGCTGGCAGCGGGCCGTCGAGCGGTCGCTCGGCTGGATCCAGCCGCCGAAGCGGCCGTGACCCGCCGGCCCCGGTTCACATCCTGTCGTGCCGACGGTTGTGCCCAGCGGGTCTGCCGCCGACCGCAGACCCGCTGGGCGCCCAGCCCTCGGCCGGTCGTGGTCCCGTACCTCAGCGCGTGACCAGCAGACCCCGGCTGCGCAGCACCCGCCGCTCCAGCGGGCTGAAGATCAGCAGGTCGATGGCGATGCCGACGAGCAGGATCAGGAAGATGGCCAGGAAGACCTGGGCCATGCTGCTGTTGTTGCGGCCGTTCTCCAGCAACTGGCCGAGACCGACGCCGAGATCGGGCGAGGAGGCGATGATCTCCGCCGCCATCAGCGAACGCCAGGAGAACGCCCAGCCCTGCTTCAGACCCGCCAGATAGCCGGGAAGCGCCGCCGGCATCACCACGTGCCGCGCCTCGCTCAGACCGGTCGCGCCCAGGGTGCGCCCGGCGCGCAGGAACAGCGGCGGGATCTGGTCGATGCCGGCGACGAGGCCGTTGGCGATGGACGGGACCGCGCCGAGCAGGATCACGGCGTACATCATCGAGTTGTTCAGGCCCAGCCACAGCACGGCGGGCGGCACCCAGGCCACCGAAGGCAGGGACTGGAGACCGGACAGGATCGGTCCGATCGCCGCCCGCACGAACTTCACGCGCGCCACCAGCAGGCCCAGCGGGGTACCGATCGCCAGCGCCAGCAGGAAGCCGAGCAGCCCGCGTGAGACGGATGTCCAGATGTAGTCGAGCAGCGTGCCCTGGAGCCAGGCCTCGCGCACCTCGCCCCACACGTCGGACGGCGAGGGCAGCTTGTACTCGGGGACCACCTCGGCCCACACCAGCAGCTGCCAGACCACCAGCACCAGGGCGACGGCCGTGACGGGCGGCAACACCTTGCGGGTCAGGGCCTCGCGCAGTGACGTACGGCGGACCTGTACGGAGTCCAGCGCGTCGAGCCCGGCCTCCAGTCCGGCGAGGTCTTCGGCGCCGTTCTTCTTGGTGGCGACCTTGACGTCGTTCTCGACGTCGACGCTGTTGTCAGTGCCGGCCATGGCGGCGGATCTCCCCACGCAGTTCTTCGGTGATCTCGGCGGACAGTTCGGCGACCGCGGCGTCCTCGATGCGACGCGGCTGCGGTATGCCGACCGTCCATTCCCGGGCGATACGGCCCGGGCGCGAGGACAGCAGGACGACGCGCTGGGCGAGGCGCACCGCCTCGCGCACGTTGTGCGTCACGAACAGCACCGACACGCCCGTCTCCCGCCAGATACGGGTGAGTTCGTCGTGCAGCACATCGCGCGTGATCGCGTCCAGCGCGGCGAACGGCTCGTCCATCAGCAGCAGCTGGCTGTCCTGGGCGAGCGCCCGCGCCAGCGCGACCCGCTGGCGCATACCGCCCGACAGTTCGTGCACCCGCTTGCCGTACGAGCCCTTCAGCCGGACGAGTTCGAGCAGCCGCTCCGCCTCCTCGCGGCGCTCCGCCTTCGCGACCCCGCGCAGTTTCAGCGCGAGCTCGATGTTCTTGCCCGCGGTCAGCCACGGGAACAGGGCGTGCTCCTGGAACATCAGGGCGGGCCGGCCGTCCGTGCCGATCGAGCCGGCGGACGGCAGGTCCAGCCCCGCGACCAGGTTGAGCAGGGTGGACTTGCCGCAGCCCGAGGCCCCCAGGAGGGTGACGAACTCGCCCGGTGCGACATCGAGCGTGATGTCGTCCAGCACGAGCTGCTGCCCGGCGGGGCCGGCGAAGGACTTCGAGACGTGCTCGATACGGGCGGCGTACGGCGCCGCCGTGGCGTCCTTGGCGACCTCGGTGGTCGTGGCCGTCGTGGTGGCCATGGTCGTCACCTCCTGGGAACTGGGCGGGTGCGGTGGATCCGTTACTTGACGCCGAGACCGGCGTCGTCGACCTCGTCCTTGCCCTCGGCCTTGAGGACCTTGTTCAGCGGCGCGAGGTCGTAGATGCCCTTCAGGTCGGGCTCCTCCAGCAGCCCGGCCTTCACCGCGTGCTCCGCCTCGGTGTCGAGGGTGGCGGCCAGCGGGTCGTCCAGGAAGGTGATCGACTTCCAGGCCGGGTCGATGACCTCGGCGGGCAGGGCCTTGCCAGACTCCGCCTTCAGCGCCTCGTTGGCCGAGGCCTTGGCCTTGTCCGGGTTGGCGTTGATCCACTCGTTGGTCTTCACCGAACCGCGCAGCACGGCCTCGACGACGTCCGGGTGATCCTTCAGGAAGCTCTGCGACACGATGATGTTCGTGATCACGAACTTCTTGTCCGGCCACAGGTCGCCCTCGTCGAGCAGCACCTTGCCGCCCTCGGCGACCAGCTTGGAGGCGGTCGGCTCGGGCACCCAGGCACCGTCGATCGAGCCGGACTTGTAGGCGTCCGGCGTGATCTTGTTGTCGGTGCGGACGACGGACACGTCACCCTTGCCGCTCTCGGCGTCGACCTTCCAGCCCTGCTCGGAGATCCAGTTGAGCAGCGCCACATCCTGGGTGTTGCCGAGCTGCGGCGTGGCGATCTTCTTGCCCTTGACGTCCTTGACGGACTTGATCTTCTCCGGGTTGACGACGAGCTTCACACCGCCCGAGGCCGAGCCGGAGATGATGCGCAGGTTCTTGCCGGCCGCCTTGGTGTAGCCGTTGATCGAGGGGGACGGGCCGATCCAGCCGATGTCGATGGAGCCCGAGTTGAGCGCCTCGATCTCCGACGGACCCGCGTTGAAGGTGGAGGGCTTGATCGTGGTGCCGCCGAGCTCCTTCTGGAGCAGGCCCTCCTGTACGCCCACCAGGGCGGTGGCGTGCGTGAGGTTGGGGAAGTAGCCGATCTTCACCTCGTCGGCGGACAGCTTCTTGGCGTCCGCCGCGACCTCGGCCTGCTTGCCGTCGTCGGTGGACTCGGCGCCGTAGCCGCAGGCGGTCAGCAGCAGGGGGAGCGCCGCTACGACGGCGAAGGTACGCAGGGCGGTGAGCGGTCTTGCGGCAGACACGGAGGTGTCCTCTCAGGGAAGGTGATCAGGGAGATGCGGCGACGGAGCGTGGAGCCCGTCGGTGTGCACCGGCACACCACTCGCCCGCCGTCCGGATGGGGCGGCAGGGGAGCGCAGCGGTGTGGGGGGATGCGTGGGGGGTTTGCGCGCAGAGGCTCAGACGAGGCGACAGATGGCGCTGGACGTACGGCCGAGGTCGATGTGGCGGCGTGACGTCAGAAGAGGCAGCGACAGATCTGCGTGGTCGCGCGTTCTCATGGCCACCCCACCCCACAGATTCCTAGTTTTCCTACCTGGTTGATGGGGATCGTGGCAGAAGGTTGCGCCCACCCCAAGGGGCTGATCACATAGTGGACAGTGTCATCTTATTATTTGGGACGCGCGAGGTCAGGGCATGCAGCAGTGCACGCGCCACCGCGTCGTTCTGCCGGAAGGCGGGCGCGTTGGTCCGCGGGCGCGCGAACGCGGCGACGGCCCGGCTGTTGGTCGGGGCGCCGAGGGCGATACGGCGGGGATGGGCGCCGCCCAGCGACGGGTCGACGACGTGGCCGTCGGTGGGGGAGACGGCGAGCAGACCGGAGCGGTGCGTGTGGGTGGGGTCGGCGATGATCTCCTCGGTGAGGGCGCCGGCCCGGTGCAGGTCACGCAGGAGCGGATCCTCCGTGCGGTCGAGGGAGGCGCCGGGCAGATACGCCTCGATCAGGGCGGTGGCGTGGACGGTGTGCCCGGGCACCGTGGGACCGGTCGCGGTGAAGGTGCCGGTGTCCTCGTCGGTGCCGATCCGGACGCCGGCGCCCAGGAAGCGGACGATCCCGGCCCGGGACAGGGCCAGCAGCTGGCGCAGCCGGAAGCCGGGCGGGCCGGAGGCCAGGAAGCTGAAGAACCCGTGCCACCAGCCGTCGAGCTGCTCGGCGACGGACCGCGCGGTCAGCAGGCCCGCCGCGACCAGCCGGGGCAGCTGCCCGTAGACGGAGAGCAGGGCGAGGAAAGCCCCCAGGTCGGCGCTGAACTCCGGGTCCTCGCGGCGGGCGACATCCTGGGCGATGTGCTCCTGCAGGTGATCCTGGAACGCCTCCGGCGTCGGGAAGGCGAGGCCGTCCAGCGGATGGTCCAGGGCCTCGAAGTCCAGACGGTCCGCCGGATCCGGTACGGCCGTGGCGACGAGCCCGGCCATCTCCTCGGCGTACCAGTCGAGACGGTCGTACGCGGCCACGAAGTCCGGCCAGGGGAGGGCGGTGCGCTCGGGATGGGCGTGGAAGAGCTCGTGGTAGTGCCCGAACCCGATCTCCTTCGCCATCAGCGGCCACACATCGCGCCGCAGATCCAGCGCGCGCCCCTCGGCGAGCAGCGCGTCGACCGCCTCGGGCCCGAAGTGGCGCGGCAACGGTGGCCGGGGGCCCTGGAGTTGATAGCGGGTCTTGGAGTGGTACGGCACTCCCCGCCGCGATCCGACGTGCAGGACGGGCTCGCGGCCGGACGGGAGGTAGGTCAGGGTGCCGTCGGCCTCGGTGCGGAAGGCGCCGCCGCGGCCCTCGGTGAGCATCGCCATCAGGTCGATGAAGGCGAGCCCGAATCCGCGCAGGACGACCGGCTCTCCGGGGCGCAGGGCCGCCAGGTCGGTGTCCGCCGAGAACTCCGGCGGGAGGTGGAAGCGGCCGTGCCGGCGGGCGAAGGCGGCGTGCTCAAGGTGCTCGGCGGCGGGGGTGGAGCCGAGGTGCCCCTGGGCGAGCACCACCAGGTCCGCGGTGAGCGGGGTGGCGCGGTCGGCGAGGTGCACCTGTTGCGGGCCGTCCGGCGGACCGGTGAGCGCGGTCGCGGTGGCGCGGTGCCACTCGACCGTGACGGTGGGCGGCAGCTCGGCCAGCGCCCTGCGGAACACCCAGTCCAGATAGGCGCTCTGGGCACGCCGGGTGGGGAAGTCGCTCCCGGCCAGCGAGCGCAGCTCGGCGAGCACGTCCGGGTCGGCGGGCTCGGCGTACGGGGCGTGGCGCGGGCCCGTGCCGGAGAACTGCGCGGACCACTCGGCGAGCGAGGGTCCCGGCCGTACCGGTCCCTCGATGGTCGACGACTCGTCGGTGAACATGGTGACGTCCTCGGCCATCGAGTTCATCCGCAGCAGCGCCGACTGCTCCTGGCGCCAGATCCGTCCCGGGCCGGGCGGGTGCGGGTCGATCAGGTGGATCCGCAACTCCCTTGCCCCGTCCCACAGTTCGGGAGCATTGGCGGCGATGCGCTCCAGGAGACCCGTGGCACGCGGACCCGCGCCGACGACGACCAGGACGGCCGTGCCAGGGGTGCCGCTCACCGGTCACCGCCGATCGCCGGGCGGGCGTCGGACGCCGTCGCCGCGCTCAGCCGGAGGCGTACGGCGGTGAGGTGGCCGCGCAGCCGCTGGAGCGGAGTGGGCGGCAGGGCACGGGAGTTGCCGCGCGCGTAGTACCGCTCGACGTAGAACTGGCCGGCGCTCAGCACCGTGGTGACCGCGATGTACCACAGGGTGGCGACCATCAGCAGCGGGATGATCTGGTAGGTCTGGTTGTAGATCAGCTGCACCGAGTACAGCAGGTCGTGCACGGCCAGCACGCTGACGATGCTGGTGCCCTTGAGGGTGCCGATCAGCATGTTCCCGGCCGTCGGCACGATGGAGCGCATCGCCTGGGGGACCACGATCCGGCGCAGGGTGCGGCGTCTGCTCAGGCCCAGTGCCTGGGCCGCCTCGGTCTGCCCGGAGTCCACGGAGAGGATGCCGCCGCGCACCACCTCGGCGGCGTAGGCGGACTCGTGCAGGGTCAGGCCGATGACGGCGGTGAGGGTCGGACCGAGCAGGTTGACCGTCTTGACGGTGAGGAACTGCGGGCCGAAGGGGATGCCGAGGCCGAGCGTCGGATACAGGGCGCCGATGTTGAACCAGAACAGCAGCTGCACCAGCAGCGGAGTGGACCGGAAGATCCACACATAGCCCCAACTCAGCGTGCGCAGCACCGGGTTGGCGGACAGCCGCATGACCGCGAGCAGGGTGCCGAGCAGAAAGCCGAGCACCATCACCACGGCGGTCAGCCACAGCGACAGCAGCAGTCCGTCGAGCACGGCGGAGGTGGTGAAGTACCGGCCCACCACGCCCCACTGGAAGGCGTCGTTGCGGATCACCGAGTTGAGCACCATCGCGAAGACCAGCAGGGCGACGGCGCCGGTCAGCCACCGTCCGGCGTGCCGGCGCGGCACGATCCGCGGTGGGTCGGTGGCGCGTACGGGGGGACTCTTCGTTGCACGGCTGGACGTGAGGTCGGGCGACGTGACCATGGGGAGGCTCTCCGGGGGAGGGAACGCAGGCGTGGGTGACCCCAGTGGCACTCGGTGCGGCCGGGGTTCGGCGTCGTCACGCTCGCCGCGTCCCTCAACGCGGCCGGAGAGGCAGCCGCACAACGCGGAGCCGGTCCGCCGTCGATCGTATGTGCCCATGGCAGCCACGTGTCAACAGCGCGCTGCGCGGTCCTGTTCGAGCCGGTCCGGGATCCGGGCGCTGCTTGACGGGACGCGTGATGTCCTGCTCAATTGGTCCCATGAATGCCCAGCAGCGCTTGGTCACGCGCGATCACATCGACTTCTGTCGAGTGTGCTCCGCCGCGTGTTGCGCCTGACTCGGCAGCGGGCCCTCTGACCGGCCCTTCCCTCCCTCGGTGACCCCGTCGCGGGCCGAGTCCTCCCTTCGTGCGCTGCCGTAAGCACCGTCTTCCGACGCCTGGCGTCATCACGCATCTGATGGACCGTCATTCCTGCCTGTGCGCAGGGCGGTTGAGTCATGCCCGCCCACGCGCCGCACTGCCCGAAAGGTCACCTCCATGCCCGTGGAGTTCCTCGGCATCGCCGCCACCAGCGACGGCTCCGAAACCACGCCGCGTTCCGGCGCCGCCTTCAACAAGGACTACACGCTCCGGCTCGCCCGGGCGCACGAGGACCACGGCTGGGACCGGGTGCTGTTCGCCTACGGCTCCGGATCGCCGGACCCCGCACCGGCCGCCGCGTACATCGCGAGCAGGCTGGACCACCTCCAGATCCTGCTCGCCCACCGGCCCAACGTCTCCTACCCCACCTTCGCCGCCAAGACCTTCGCCACCCTCGACCAGATCAGCGAAGGCCGGCTGACGGTGCACTTCATCACCGGCGGCAACGACCACGAGCAGGGCCGCGAGGGCGACACCCTCACCAAGGACGAGCGCTACGCCCGCACCCTCGAGTACATCCGCATCGTCAAGAAGATCTGGACCACCCACGAGCCCTTCGACCACGAGGGCGAGCACTACCGCTTCCACGACTTCGTCAGCGACGTCTTCCCCGTCCAACAGCCCCGCCCCGGCGTGTCGTTCGGCGGATCCTCGCCCGCCGCGTACGCCGCCGGAGGCGCCGAGGCCGACATCTGCTGCCTGTGGGGCGAGCCGCTCGCGAAGACCGCCGAGCAGATCGAGAACGTGAAGGCCGCCGCGAAGGCCGCGGGCCGCACCGACGTCCCTCGCATCCAGGTCGCCTTCCGCCCGATCATCGCCCCGACGGAGGAGCTGGCCTGGGAGAAGGCCCACCGCACGGTCGGCGCGATCAAGGCGCGCAGGGAGCGGGGCGAGGCGATCACCAAGCGCCACAACGGGCACGTGCAGCCCCAGAACACCGGCTCGCAGCGGCTCATCGCCATCGCCGAGGCCGGCGAGCGCTACGACCGCGCCCTGTGGACCCCGACCGCCGCCGCAACCGGTGGCGCGGGCAACTCCAACGCCCTGGTCGGCACCCCGGAGACGGTCGCCCAGGCGCTCCTCGACTACTACGACCTCGGCGTCGACATCCTCTCCGCGCGCGGCTACGACCTGCTGGACGACGCCGTCGACTTCGGCCGGTACGTGATCCCGATCGTCCGCGAGGAGGTCGCCAAGCGCGACGCCGAGCGGGCCGCACGCGGGACGCAGACGCTCGCGGCGGTGAACGGATGACCTCCGCGCCCGAGTTGACGGTCATTCACGTCCCCGTCGCCGACCCACGTGTCAGACCCCTGCTGAGCGAACTGGGCCACGAGTACTCCACGCGCTACGGCAAGGACGCGCACGCCGAGATCTCCCGCTACCCCGACGAGGAGTTCACCGAAGCGCACGGCGGCCTGCTCCTGCTGCTGCTGGAGCACGGCGAGCCGGTGGCGGGCGGCGCCTTCCGCCGCTACGACGCCGACACGGCCGAACTGAAGCGGATCTGGACCCACTCCGCCCACCGCCGACGCGGCCTCGCCCGCCGTGTCGTAGCCGAGCTGGAGCGCGAGGCGGGCACCCGCGGCTACCGGCGCGTCTACCTCACCACCGGGCCGCGCCAGCCCGAGGCCCGCGGCCTGTATCTCGCCACCGGCTACACGGCGCTGTTCGACACGGAGGCCGACCCGGAGACGATCGGCCCGCTGCCCTTCGAGAAGCACCTCGCAGCGCGGGGACACACGGGAAAGGCCCCCGACCAGTGAACATCCGCATGATCAGAACCCGTCTGCGCGCCACCGCCGCCCTTGCGCTGCTCCCGCTGCTGGCCCTGACCGCCTGCGGCTCCGGCGACACCGACGGTACGGCGGCGGTGGGCGCCCAGGCCTCACCCGCGCCGACCGACGACCCGGTCGCCTCCGTGCGCAAGGTCGACTCCGCCGCCGCCCTGCTCCCCGCCGACGTACGCAAGGCGGGCACGCTGCGCGTCGGCAGTTCGATCGGGTTCCCGCCCGGGGCGTATTACCCGGGAGGCACGGACAAGGCGCCCGCCGGACAGGACATCGACCTCGCCGACGCCGTCGCCAAGGTGCTGGGCGTGAAGCTGGAGCGCCAGGACGCCTCCTTCGAGACGATCCTGCCCGCGCTCGGCAGCGGCAAGTACGACTTCGGCACCGGCAACTTCGGCGTCACGAGCGAGCGCCTCAAGACCATCGACTTCGTCACCTACGTCAACGACGGCCAGGGCTTCGCGGTGAAGAAGGGCAACACCGAGCTGAAGGGGAAGGTCACCGACCTCACCCAGCTGTGCGGGCTGACCATCGGCACCGGCGCCGGCACCACCTTCGAGGCGACCCTCAGCGCGCAGAAGGGCGTGTGCGCGAAGGCGGGCAAGAAGCCGTACGACGTGAAGGTCTACTCGGAGAACGCGGCCACCCTCACCGCGCTCCAGCAGGGCCGTATTGACGTGATCATGTCGACCATCAACGGCCTGCGGTACCAGGCCGCGCAGCCCGCCTCCCAGACGGCGTTCCTGGGCGAGTTCCACCGCCTCGACGTCGGCTTCGCCTTCAAGAAGGGCTCGCCGCTCACCAAGGCGTTCCAGGCGGCCGTCAACGAGCTGATCGAGGACGGCACCTACGCTCGGATCCTGAAGAAGTGGGGCACCGACCTCTCCGCGATCGACGCGTCGCGGATCAACCCGCCCGAGCACACATGAGCGACGTCATGGCCGACGTCATGGTCGACGTCCACGGCGCCCACAAGAGCTTCGGCTCGCTGGAGGTGCTGCGCGGCGTCGACCTGCAGGTCCGGGCCGGCGAGGTCACCGTGATCCTCGGCCCCTCCGGCTCCGGGAAGTCCACGCTGCTGCGCACCATCAACCACCTGGAGAAGGTCAACCGCGGCTGGATCAGCATCGACGGCGAACTCATCGGCTACCGCCGCGTGGGGAACAAGCTGCACGAGCTGAAGGAGAAGGAGGTTCTGCGGCAGCGCACCCACATCGGGTTCGTCTTCCAGAACTTCAACCTCTTCCCGCATCTGACCGTGCTGGACAACCTCGTCGAGGCCCCCGTCTCCGCGCTGCGCCAACCGCGCAGGGAGGCGGAGGAGACGGCCCGCCGGCTCCTCGACCGGGTCGGCCTCTCCGACAAGGCGGACGCCTATCCACGGCAGCTCTCCGGCGGCCAGCAGCAGCGCGTGGCCATCGCCCGCGCGCTCGCCCTGGCACCGAAGGTGCTGCTCTTCGACGAGCCCACCTCGGCGCTGGACCCGGAGCTGGTCGGTGAAGTCCTCGATGTCATCAAGGACTTGGCCGGCACGGGCACCACCATGATCGTCGTGACCCATGAGATCGGCTTCGCGCGCGAGGTCGCCGACACGGTGGTGTTCATGGACGACGGTGTCGTCGTGGAACAGGGACCACCGGCTGCCGTCCTGGACAACCCGCGCCAGGAGCGAACCCGCGCCTTCCTGTCGAAGGTTCTCTGACCGGGCGACCGAGCGAGTCGGCAGTGGATTTCGGTCAACAGCCCGACCGTCTCGCGCCGTTGTGACCACAGCCCGGCTCACACTGTTGACCTCTCTGCCCAGGCCCGGCCCCACCCCGACGACGAGGACCCGTCATGACCGCATCCGCAGCGCCTTCCACCCGTCCCACGACCCGCGTCGACGAGAGCGCCTACGACCGCCGCCGGCTGCGACAGTGGCTCGCCGGGGATGCCAGAGCGGACGGGGTCAGCCGGCGCCGGTTGCTCACCCTGCTCGCCGCCACGGCGGCCGCGACCGCGCTCCCCGCACCCGGCCCCGCCCGTGCCGCGGACACCCCGATCGTCAAGCCGCTGCCGCCCGAGTGGTTCATCCAGCGCGGCACCAACGCCGAGACCCGCTGGGAGGCCCTGCGCGGAACGGGCCACCACACGCCCAACGAGCTGTTCTTCGTCCGCAACCACACCACCACCCCCGTGCTGGACGCCGCCGACTGGCGACTGCGGCTGTGGGGCAGCGGGCTGCGCGGCGCCCCCGGCGAGGACAAGCCGGTGGAGTTCGGATACGACGATCTGCGCGCCCTGCCCTCCGTCACCCGGACCGCGTTCGTCGAGTGCGCCGGAAACGGCCGTAGCCACTACACGACCCAGCAGGGCGAGACGGTCACCGGCACCGCCTGGACGCTGGGCGCGATCGGCGTCGCCCGCTGGCGCGGGGTGCGCCTGGCCGACGTCCTGCGCAGGGCGGGACTGTCCCCGTACGCCGTGGACGTGCAGCCGCGTGGCCTGGACGCCGAGTACGTCAGCGGCGGGGAGAGCCTCGGCCGGGTGCGGCGTCCGCTACCGCTGGCCAAGGCGCTGGACGACGTGCTGCTCGCGTACGAGATGAACGGCGAGCCGCTGCCGTACGACCACGGGTACCCGGTGCGGATGGTGGTGCCCTCGTGGGTGGGGATCTCGTCGATCAAGTGGGTCGGCGACATCGAGGTGTCCGCGCAGCCGCTGTTCTCACCGTGGAACACCACCTTCTACCGGCTGTACGGCCCCTCCTACCCGCAGGAGGGCAGCGCTCCGCTGACCCGGCAGACGCTCAAGAGCGCCTTCGAGCTGGCGAGCGGCGCCACGTTCCCGGTGGGGGAGGGCCAGGTGCTGCACGGCCGGTCCTGGTCGGGCGCGGGCGCCGTCGCACGGGTCGACGTCAGCACCGACGGCGGCGCGAGCTGGCGCAGGGCCCGGCTGCACGACCGGCCCCGTGCCGACACCTGGACCCGCTGGTCCATCCCCTGGAAGCCCGCGACACCCGGCACCACCCACCTCCTCGCCCGCGCCACCGACACCGCCGGCCGCCGCCAGCCGGACGTCTCCGTGCCCAACACGCAGGGCTATCTCTTCGACGCGGTGGTGCGGCATCCGGTGACCGTGGTCTGATCAGGCATCCTCGCTGCCCGAAGGGGCGTCGTACGCACGGGCGTTGCGCACGAACAGCTCGTGCAGATCGCGTACCGCCCGGGGGACGGAGCCGGAGTCCCGGCGCTGGAGGACCAGCAGCACCTCGGTCGCGTCCCCCGCGAGCGGCCGCACGGTGATCGCGCCCCGCCGCGAGCGCAGCGAATGGGGGTCCCCCGGCCGAAGGCTGGGGGAGGGTCGCCGAGGACGCTGAAGTCGGGCAGCACCGTGGCCCCGAGTCCCTCGGCGACCATCAGCTTGCCCATCTCGGCGCCGTCGGTGGAGTACGAGAAGGATGGCGTACGGCCGCCCAGCAGCCGGTGCAGGAAGCGGTGCATGACATAGCCGGATCGCATCACGACCAGCGGCTCGGCCAGCAGGCTGTCCGCGTCCACCATGTCCAGGGCCGCCAACGGACTGTCGGAGCGCACGCACACCACCGGCCGGCCGCGCAGCAGCTCGGTCGTCTCGAAGCCGGGCGGCAGGTCGTCGCCCCCGAGGTAGTTCACCAGCCCCAGATCGAACGCGCCCTCCAGCAGCCCGCGATGGATCTCCGACTGCTGGGCGCCGACCAGCTCGACCTGGGTGAGCGGGTGCGAGCCCCGGAACTCCCGCACCGTCGGGATGACCAGGGGCACGGTGGCCGTGTTGACCGTGCCGAGCCGGACCATGCGGCTGATGCGGTGCTGGTCACCGGCCGCGCCCCGCAGCCGGTCGACCGCGTCCAGCACGCTCATGATGTGCGGCAGCAGCTCCCGGCCCTCGTCGCTGATCTTCGCCCCGGACCGCTTGCGCTCCAGCAGGTCCACACCGAGCTCGCGCTCCAGGTTGCGCACGGTCTCGCTGAGCGCGGGCTGGGACAGATGCAGTTCCTCGGCGGCCCGCCGCAGCGATCCCAACCGGGTGACGGCGGCGATGTATTCGAGCTGTTCAATACGCACGACAGGAGACTGCTGCCCGCCGAGCGCCGGGTTCAAGGGAATCCCTGTCACAACCTCGTGAATACCGACGCTCAGCATGTGGAATCCCCTCCGGGCATTCTTGACCGGTCGGACTCCCCGCTGCTTTGATCGAAGGCATGAAGCGACAGGACCTCACGCGGCGACGCCACGTCGACCTCGCGCGTGTCTCCAGTTCCTGCTGTCGCTGTCGGATCTGAGCGCACCCGAGGGAAACCCTCGCACTCGCGCCGTTCTCCCCTCGCGAATTCCACTGCCGGCCGTTTTCCACGGTGATTTCGGCTTTCCCGGGAACGTCGTCCCCGCACGTCCGAATCCCGATCACTGAACACGTTTCCCTGTCACGCACGTGCCCTTTCTGTGCGTGCGCAGTCCTGCCAGGAGTTCCCCATGCCCGTACCGCCCGGATCCGACCCCGTCCGCTTCGCCTACTGGGTGCCGAACGTCAGCGGCGGCCTGGTCACCAGCACCATCGAGCAGCGCACCGACTCGGGCTACGACTACAACCGCGAACTGGCCGTCCTCGCCGAGAACAACGGCTTCGACTACGCCCTCAGCCAGGTCCGCTACATGGCCGGCTACGGCGCCGAGTTCCAGCACGAGTCGACCGGCTTCAGCCTCGCCCTGCTCCTCGCCACCCAGCGGCTCAAGGTCATCGCCGCCGTCCACCCCGGTCTGTGGCACCCGGGCGTCCTCGCCAAACTCGGCGCCACCGCCGACCACCTGTCGAACGGCCGCTTCGCCGTCAACGTCGTCAGCGGCTGGTTCAAGGGCGAGTTCACCGCCCTCGGCGAGCCCTGGCTGGAGCACGACGAACTCCCCCAAGTTCTCGGCTTCGCTCGAACAGGGGGTACCCCCATCCGCCGCTCGGAGGAGTTCATCCACGCCCTGCGCCAGATCTGGACCAGGACCACACCGAACTCGCCGGTGACTTCTACCGGTTGCGCGACTTCTCCCTCAAGCCCAAGACGCTCAACACCCCCGAGCGACCGCACCCGGAGATCTTCCAGGGCGGCAACTCCACCGCCGCCCGCGCCATGGCGGGCCGTGTCTCCGACTGGTACTTCAGCAACGGCAAGGACTTCGACGGCGTCACCGAGCAGATCGCCGACGTCCGCGCGTCCGCCGCCCAAGTGGGCCGCAGCGCACCGAAGTTCGGCCTCAACGGCTTCCTCATCGCCCGGGACACCGAGGCCGAGGCCCGCGACACGCTCCGCGAGATCGTCGCCAAGGCCGACACGCCGGCCGTCCACGGCTTCCGCGACGCCGTCCAGCAGGCGGGCCCGTCCACCGCCGACGGCAAGGGCATGTGGCAGGACTCCAGTTTCGACGACCTGGTCCAGTACAACGACGGCTTCCGCACCGGCCTGATCGGCACCCCCGAGCAGATCGCCGAGCGGATCGTCGCCTACAAGCGCCTCGGCGTCGACCTCTTCCTCCTCGGCTTCCTGCACTACCTGGAGGAGGTCGAGTACTTCGGCAAGCGGGTGCTGCCGCTCGTCCGCGAACTGGAGGCCCGGGCCGCCGAGTCCGAGCCGATCGCCGCCCGAGCCTGACCCACGCTCAGCCACCCGCATCCGACACGCCCCGAAAGGTCCTCACCATGGCCACCGTCCTCTCCGTCTCCGGAAGTCCCTCCGCCACCTCCCGCACCGCCCGGCTGCTGCGCCACCTGGACGACCGGCTCGCCGCCCAGGGCCACGACGTGATCCCGCTCGACGTCCGCACGCTCCCGCCCGAGGCCCTGCTCCACGCGGACTTCGGCCACCCGGCGATCGTCGAGGCCACCGCCCTGGTCGAGCGCGCCGACGGGGTCGTGATCGGCACGCCCGTCTACAAGGCCGCCTACTCCGGCCTGCTGAAGTCGCTGCTGGACCTGCTCCCGCAGTACGCGCTCGCGGGCAAGACCGTCCTTCCGCTGGCCACCGGCGGCACCAACGCCCACGTCCTGGCCATCGACTACGCCCTGCGCCCGGTGCTGAACTCCATGGGCCCCGCCCACATCACGCCGGGCTGGTTCACCCTCGACAAGGACATCAGTGTGGGCGACGACGGCACCCTGACCGTCGCACCGGCCGCCGCCGAGGCCCTGGCCCATGTCACCGACCAGTTCTCGATCGCCCTCGGGGGGCGCCCGACCCTGCTGGCGGCCACCGGATGAGCGCCGCGACGGTGATCGCCGACGACGCCGAGGCCCTCGCCGTCGCCATCGAACTGGCCGCGGAGTTCCGCAAGGACGCCGCCGAGCGGGACGCTCAGCGCCGACTGCCGCACACGGAACTCCAGCGGCTGTCCGCCTCCGGGCTGCTCGGGGTGACGGTGCCGGCGGAGTTCGGCGGCGCGGACGTCGGTACGGAGACACTCGCCGAGATCTTCCGGCTGCTGGCCTCGGCCGACGCGAGCCTCGCCCAGATCCCGCAGAGCCACTTCGTGTACGTGGGCGTGTTGCGCCGGCAGGGGACGCGGGAGCAGCGGGGGTTCTTCTTCGGTGAGGTGCTCGCGGGCAAGCGGTTCGGCAACGCCCAGTCTGAGGCCGGGACCAGCCACGTCCAGGACATCCGCACACGGCTCGCGCTGCGCCCGGACGGGTCGTACGTCCTGAACGGCGTCAAGCACTACTCGACCGGCGCCCTGTTCGCCGACTGGATCCCCGTCCTCGCCCGCGCGGACGACGACAACCTGCACGTGGCGTACGTACCGCGAGACGCGCCCGGCGTGACGGTCGTGGACGACTGGGACGGCATGGGGCAGCGCACCACCGCCAGCGGAACCGTCCGCCTGGAGTCGGTGCCCGTGCCCGCTGACCGGGTGGTGCCGCACCACCTCACCTTCCAGGGACCTCAACTCCACGGCGCCGTAGCTCAGTTGCTGCACGCCGCCATCGACGCGGGGATCGCCTCCGGCGCGTTGGCCGAGGCCGTGGAGTTCGTTCGCAGCAGGAGCCGTCCCTGGTTCGAGAGCGTCGGTGAAGGACACGCGACCGCCGCCGAGGACCCCCTGCTGATCCAGCGGTTCGGTGAACTGGCGATCCGGGTACGGGCCGCCGACTCCCTGCTCGCCGCCGCGGCGCGGTCCGTCGACGCCGCCCGCGCCGACCTGACCGACGACTCGGCCGCCGAGGCCTCGATCGCCGTGGCCGCCGCCAAGGTGACCGCGGCCCAGACGGCCGTCGAGATCGGCAGCGCCCTCTTCGAGGTCGCCGGCACCCGGTCCGCGCTCGACTCCCTGGGCCTGCACCGCCATTGGCGCGACGCACGCACCCACACCCTGCACGACCCGGCGCGCTGGAAGGTCCAGCACATCGGCCGCTACGTGCTGCGCGGCGTCAAGCCGCCCCGGCACGGACTGCTGTGACGAACGACCCCGAACGGAGAGCCCCCATGTCCCTCACCTTCCACTGGTTCCTGCCCACCAACGGCGACAGCCGCGATGTCGTCGGCGGCGGTCACGGCACCCCCGCCACGGTGTCCGGCCGTGACCGGCCGCCGACGGTCGCCTACCTCAGCCAGATCGCCCGTGCCGCCGAGGACCTGGGCTTCGTCGGCGCCCTCACTCCGACGGGCGCCTGGTGCGAGGACGCGTGGCTGACCACGGCGATGGTCGCCCAGCACACCGAGCGGCTGAAGTTCCTGGTCGCCTTCCGGCCCGGCTTCGTCTCGCCGACGCTCGCCGCGCAGATGGCGTCCACCTTCCAGCGGCAGACCGGCGGACGGCTGCTGCTGAACGTGGTGACGGGCGGGGAGGGGCACGAGCAGCGGGCCTACGGCGACTTCCTCGACAAGGACGACCGTTACCGCCGTACCGGTGAATTCCTCCAGATCGTGCGGGGGCTGTGGGAGGGCAGGACCGTCGACCTGGTCGGCGAGCACCTCCAGGTCGAGGACGCGAAGCTGGCCCGGGTGCCCGACCCGGTCCCCGAGGTGTACTTCGGCGGTTCCTCGCCCATCGCCGGGGAGATCGCCGCCCGCCATGTCGACGTCTATCTCACCTGGGGCGAGCCGCCGGCCGCCGTCGCGGAGAAGATCGCCTGGATCCGGGCACTGGCCGAGAAGGAGGGCCGCAGCGTCCGCTTCGGCATCCGGCTGCACGTCATCACGCGGGACACGGCCGAGCAGGCCTGGGCGGAGGCCCGCCGGCTGCTGGCCGGGTTCGACACGGAGACCGTACGGGCCGTACAGGCCGGTCTCGCCCGCAGCGAGTCCGAGGGGCAGCAGCGCATGCTCGCGCTGCACGGCGGCAGCTCCGACGACCTGGAGATCCACCCGAACCTGTGGGCCGGCATCGGGCTGGTGCGGGGCGGCGCGGGCACGGCACTGGTCGGCAGTCACGACGAGGTCGCCGAGCGGATCGCCGAGTACCACCGGCTGGGGATCGACGAGTTCGTGCTCTCCGGGTACCCGCACCTGGAGGAGGCGTACTGGTTCGGCGAGGGCGTGCTGCCGCGGTTGGAGGGGCGTGGGCTGTGGACGCATCCGTTCCGCGGCGCGGCGGCCGCACCGGCCGTGGCCCAGATTCCCTTCGCGGGGGCCGGCAGCCGGGGGTGACTTCACCGTGCCCGACCGTGTCCGGCCTCGCGAACCGGCCGGTCGGGAGCGGGAATCGGCCACACCGCACACCCATTCCCTAGATTTCCTATCGAAATACTAGGGAAGTGTTGACCCCCGTCGGTGGAGCGAGTGAGGATGACGCCATGACGATCGCCCCACCGGCCCCGGCCGCTCCGTTCGGTGACTCCGACCGGGGCGCACCCGTGACGTCGGCGGACGGGGCGACACAGTGGGGCACTCCACGGGAGGACTGGCCGCACATCGCCCGTGAGCTCGCGGACGACCTCGCCACGGACGCGGTCGAGCGCGAGCAGGCCGGCAAGCTCCCGCTCGACGAGGTCGCGCGGCTGCGCGAGTCGGGCCTGCTGACCCTGCTCGTCCCGGCCGAACGCGGCGGCGGCGGTGCCTACTGGCGCACCGCCCACACCGTCGTACGGACCGTCGCCGCGGCCGACGGAGCCGTCGGGCACTTGCTGGGCAGCCACTACTTCCTGTCCTATTGCGCCCGGTTCTTCGCCGGCCCCGACCGTGCCGCACGCATCGAGCGCACGTTCGCGGCGGGGCAGTGGTACTGGGGCGGCGGCATCGCCACCCAGGAACCGCCGCTCATCCTGACCCCCACCGCGAACGGCTATCTGCTGGACGGCCATCAGCGATACGGCTCCGGAGTCGGCGTCGCCGACCGGCTGCTGGTCCGCGCCGCCGTGCCCGGCACCGGCGAGCCCGTCGCCGTCCTCGTCGACACCGCCCAGCCGGGCGTGGTGAGCGGCGGCACCGGCGACACCTTCGGGCAGCGGCTGGCCGCCGCGGGCGGCGTGTCGTTCGACTCCGTGCCGGTCACGCGCGACGACGTGCTCGGCTCCCTCTCCTCCGACGACGGCGCCCTGTCCCCCTTCGCCGGACTCGCCGCGCCGACCGCTCGGCTGGTCTCCGCCCAGTTCTGTCTCGGCGTCGCCGAGGGGCTGCTCGGTGAAGTCCGCGAGCACGGCCGGACGGTGGCGTCACCCTGGCACCCCTTCTCGCCCCAGCCCTGGTCGGGCGGCCCGCCGCAGGATCCGTACGTGCTCACCGCCTACGGCGAACTCGCCGTCGCCGCCCGCGCCGCGTCCGCCCTCGCCGACCAGGCGGGGGACGCTCTCACCCGTGGTCTCGAACGGGGGGAGGACCTCGACGACGAGGAGGGCGCGGAGATCGCCGTCCTCGCGAGCGCGGCCGAGGCCGCCGCGGCGCGGGCCGCGCAGGAGATCACCACCCGCGCGCTGGAGGCCGTCGGCGCGACCGCCGCCTTCGCCCGGCACGGCCTGGACCGCTTCTGGCGCGACACGCGCACGCACACCCTGCGGGAGCCGGTCGCCCACCGGCTGCGCGAGGTCGGGGACTACTTCCTCAACGGCGCGCATCCTCCGTTCAGCCTTCCCGCCTGACCGAGGGGTCGTCCGTGAGGACCGGGACCGCGGTGAGGGATAATCACGGCATGCGGATCTCGGCCAGAGCGGACTATGCGGTGCGGGCGGCTTTGGAGCTGGCCGCGGCAGGCGAAGACACCTCACTGAAGGCCGAGGCCATCGCCGAGGCACAGGGCATTCCGCACAAGTTCCTGGAGGGTATCCTCGGCGACCTGCGCCGGGGCGGCCTCGTCGTCAGCCAGCGCGGCGGCAAGGGCGGCTACCGGCTCGCCCGACCGGCGGACACCATCGCCATCGCCGAGGTGATCCGGGTGGCGGACGGCCCCCTTGTCTCGGTGCGCGGCGTACGCCCGCCCGACCTCTCCTACATCGGCCCCGCCGAGTCGCTGCTGCCGCTGTGGATCGCCGTACGCGCCAACGTCCGCAAGATCCTCGGCGAGGTCACCCTGGCCCACGTGGCCGCGGCCAAGCTGCCCGACGACGTACTGAGCCTCGCGGACGACCCCGACGCGTGGACGAACCCCTGACCGGCGCCCCTCAGTCGGCCGGCTTCTCCCACACCGACACGTGCTTGCCGCTCTCACTGGTGAACGGCTCGCGCGTGAAGTCCTCCCAGCGGTCGCGCAGCCTCAGACCGGCCAGCCGGGCCATCAGATCCAGCTCGGCCGGCCACACGTACCGGAACGGGATGGACCAGTGCTCGGCGCGGCCGTCGACGATGGTGACGTAGTTGGAGCTCATGGCCTGCGTGGCGACGTCGTAGGTGTCGAACGCCCAGCGTGTGTCGCTGATGTGGAACGGTACGGCGCTCTGCCCGGGAGGCAGCCGGCGCAGATCGGGCACGCCCACCTCGACCACGAAGCAGCCACCGGGCCGCAGATGGGCGGCGGCGTTGCGGAAGCAGTCGACCTGGGCGTCCTGGGTGGTCAGATTGCCGATCGTGTTGAAGACGAGATAGGCGAGCGTGAACTCGCCCGCCACCCGGGTCGTCGCGAAGTCCCCGATCGTCACCCCGACGGCGTCACCGCCGGGTTTCGCCCGCAGCCGCTCCACCATCGCGCGGGACATGTCGATGCCGTGCACCGGGACCCCGCGGCCGGCCAGCGGCAGCGCGATCCGGCCGGTGCCGATGCCGAGTTCCAGCGCCGAGCCGTCGCCGGCGAGTTCGGCCAGCAGGTCGACCGCCGGGTCCACCACGTCGGCGCGGAACATGTCCGCCGACGAATCGTCGTACCCGGCCGCGATGTTCTCTCCGAAATAGCCGTCGTCATCGATCACGCCGGGACCGTACTGCGGCCGCCGCGCCGAGGCACGTGAATTTCGCGTGCGGTCGATTCGGGTGTTGGCACCACCGTGGGCCGGGGGCTGGGACGACTGTCCTCGGCACCATCGCCGCCTAGCGTCGTGACCGAGGGAAAGCGAAGAGTCCCAAGGCAGTCCTAGGAGACGTCATGAGCGCATTGAGCAGGAGGAACGTGCTGCGCGGCGGTCTGGTCGCCACGACGGCGGGGGTCGTGGCGCCCGGGCTGGGCGCGGGGGTCGCGGCGGCGGCCCCGGACGGTACGGCCTGTCCTTCGCCGCCCGGACCCGCCATGGTCGGGCGCGGCGATCCGCGGTTCCGGTCGCTGGCGACCCGGGGCTACAACCGCCGGTTCGTGGGCAGCCCGGAGCACGTCTGGGTGGTCGGCACGACCGCGGATGTCGTACGGGCCGTGCAGCAGGCCGTCGACAGCGGCCGGCGGATCACCGTCCGAAGCGGTGGCCACGGCTTCGAGAACTTCGTCGCCGACCCGGCCGTGGAGGTGGTCGTCGACATGTCCGCCATGACGGGCGTCTCCTACGACCCGGGCCGCCGTGCCTTCGCTGTCGAGGCCGGCGCCCTGCTGGGCGAGGTGTACCGGCGTCTGTATCTGGGCTGGGGAGTGACGATCCCGGCCGGCTGGTGCGCCGACGTCGCCGTCGGCGGCCACATCCTCGGCGGTGGCTACGGTCCGCTGTCGCGGCTGATGGGTCTGTCCGTCGACCATCTGTACGCGGTCGAGGTGGTCGTCGTGGACCGGCTGGGCAGGGCGCGCACAGTGGTGGCCACCCGCGAACCCTCCGATCTCCACCGGGACTTGTGGTGGGCGCACACGGGCGGCGGGGCCGGTACCTTCGGCATCGTCACCCGCTACTGGTTCCGCACCCCCGGCGCCGTCGGCGACGACCCGTCCGGCCTGCTGCCCGCACCGCCGTCCTCGGTGCTGAGCTTCCAGGTCTCCTGGGACTGGGAGAAGCTGGACAGGACGTCGTTCGCCCGGCTCGTCCGCAACCACGGCGAGTGGGCGGAGAAACACAGCGCCGCCGACTCGCCGTATCTCGCCCTGTACAGCGAACTCGCCCTGACCCGCCGCCCGTCCGGCACCGTCTTCATGATCGGGCAGGTGGCCGCGGACTCCGGTGCCGAGCGGATGCTGGACGAGCACGTCGCGGCGCTCAGCCGGGGCGTACCGGTCCAACCCGTCCGCACGGTGCGGAACCAGGCCTGGCTGGCCGCGGCCCTGGCCGGCTCGCCGGGCGACCCCGGCCCCGTCTACCGGCTGAAGGTCAAGTCGGGCTATCTGCGCAGGCGTTTCACCGACCGCCAGATCGAGGCCCTGCACCACCACCTGACCCGGACCGACTACGACCACCCCGGCGGCAGCGTGAGCCTCTACACCCACGGCGGCAAGGTCAACACCGTGGCCCCCGACGCGACGGCGACCCCGCACCGCGGGGCGAGCATCAAGATGTTCTACGTCAACGGCTGGGAGGACCTCCGGGACGACGCCCGGCACATCGGCTGGCTGCGTGAGGTCTACGAGGACCTGTACACCGACACCGGAGGCGCCCCGGCCGCCGCCGACGGCGCGTTCATCAACTACCCGGACACCGACCTGGCCGATTCCGCCCGGAACTCCGGTGCCCCGTGGCAGACCCTGTACTTCGGCGACAACTACCGCCGCCTCCAGCGCGCCAAGGCGAAGTGGGACCCCCGCGACGTCTTCCACCACGCCCTGTCGGTACGCCCGGCCCGACGGGCGGCGGGCGGGCGGTGAAACGGCGGGCATCCACCCCGCCGACCACGAAGTGCCGGACGCCGCTCAATCCGCGGACGCCGTCTTGACGTGGGCCGCGTACGGAACGACACTCTCATCAAGTTTCCTAGTGAATTGGTAGGGAAGCATGGGGCGTCTTGAGTCGGTCACCGGTCGAGTGAGCCGTACGCCCCTTCTCACGTCCCGCCGTCACATCGATCTGCTCCGCGTCTGCAGCGCGATCTGACCCCCTGAGCCGAGCCCCCCACGTCGCTTCCGTACGCGTACGTCCACACGCCTGCCCCGGGGAGAGTCATGTCCGTCACACCGCTGGCCGCCCACCCGTCCGCACCGACCGCTCCCGCCTTCCGGGGCCGGATCGGCCGGGACGCGCGCAGCGGCCACTACGTCGTGCCGCGCCGCTACCGCCTCCACCTGACGACCGCCTGTCCGGACGGCCTGCGCATCGCCGTCGCCCACAGCCTGCTGGGCCTCGACACCATCTGCCCGACGACGTTCCTGCCCGCGATCCCCGACTGCCCCGACGGCGGGCACGCCGTGCTGCGCCCGCTGTACGACGCCAGCGCCCACCGGTACGCCGGACCGGCCCTCGCGCCGGTCCTCAGCGACGACTGGTCCGGGCGCATCGTGAGCACGCACGCCCCCGACATCACCCGCGACCTGGCCCGGCGCTTCGGCGGCTGCCGACTGGAGCTGTACCCGTGCGGCGCGGAGTCGGAGATCGAGGCCGTCGAGCGGATGTGCGCGCAGGACATCGAGGAGGCCGCGCAGGGCGCGGGGGCGGCCGGCGCCGAACGGGCGGAGCGGGACGAGGCGCTCGGGACACTGCTGCGTGCGCTGGGCGCGCTGGACCGGTGGCTGGACGGGCGCGAGTACCTGATCCGTGATCAGATCACCGCCGCCGACGTCGAGTTGTGGGTCACCCTCGTCCAACTCGACACCGTTCACCGGCACCACCTGGACGCCGCCGCGGTGCAGCGCGTCGCCGCGCACGACACCCTGTGGGCCTACGCCCGCCGGCTCGCCGCGCACCCGGCCTTCGGCGCGCATCTCGACCTGGACGCCATCTCCCGCCGCCACCACGCCCGTTGCCGGGGCCTGGAGGACGCCGGAGCGGCCGTCCAGATCCTGGACTGGGCGGCCCACGCGGCGGCCGGGACCGGGGCGCGAGTGCAGGTCGAGCGGCCATGAGCCCGTCCGCACCGTGGACCGGCGTTGACATTCGTTCGGGCAACTGTCTTACTTACGGCACAGAACGGTCATGAGCGTCAGCGACAAGCCCTGGCTCGCTGACCGGCAACCCTCGCATCGCGGTGGGGTGCCCCAGGTGACGACCGGACCGGATGACTTTCGGTAAGCGCGAAGGCCCCAAAGGGGCCGGAAGAGTGAGTGACACCATGGACGCAGCTCCCAGGACGGCCGTACGCCGCCCCCAGAGCCGCGTCCTGGCGTACGCGACCCTGTTCGTCGCCGACCGGGCCGTCGATCTGCTCCGCGTCAACAGCGCACTGTGTACCGCACCGGGCTGTGCCCGCAGCCGCGGCTGACTTTCTCCCGCCCGCGGCCCCGCACTCCCTGACGAACACCGCCTCGGCGGTGTGCTGTCGTCCGCCCACCCCCCGGTGACCGTGCGTCCTCCCGCGTCCTGACGAGCCGCAGCCGCAGTGCGGCTGTCGTCGCCGCGCCGTGCGCCGTGTTCCGGGGACATCCGACTCCTGCCGGAGCCCTCCATGAGTGAACCCCCAGGCGCCGCCGTCTCCCTCGCCGAGGCACCGCCGCCCGCCGAAGCCCCGCCCAAACAGCTCGCGGCCCAGCGCGTGCTGCCGCTGAGGCGGCCCGGCCGCTGGATCGCCACCGCGGTGGTCCTGGTCCTGGCGGCCCAGTTCGTCCACGGCCTGGTGACCAACCCCTTCTACCAGTGGGACCGTTTCGGCTACTGGTTCCTACGGCCCACCATCCTCGACGGGCTCCTGATCACCCTCGAAGTCACCGCCTACAGCGCGGTGTTGGGCCTCCTCGGCGGTGTCCTGCTGGCACTGGCCCGGCTCTCGAAGAGCCCGGTGCTGCGCGCGGTCAGTTGGGTCTACGTCTGGGCGTTCCGCTCCGTCCCGCTGATCGTGGTGCTGCTGTTCCTCTACAACTTCAGCGCCCTGTACAAGACGCTGAGCGTGGGCATCCCCTTCGGACCCGCCTTCTTCTCCTTCGACGAGTCGAAGCTCGCCACCGACATGGTCATCGCCGTCGTCGGCATCAGCTTGCACGAGTCCGCGTACGCCGCCGAAGTCGTCCGCGGCGGCGTCCTCTCCGTCGACCAGGGCCAGCACGAGGCATCCGCCGCGCTCGGCCTGCCCAAGGGCTACCAGTTCCGCAGGATCGTGTTCCCGCAGGCGCTGCGCTCCATCGTGCCGAACTACGTCAACCAGCTCATCGGCCTGATCAAGGGCACCTCGCTGGTCTTCTACGTCTCCCTGCTCGACCTGTTCGGCTCCGCGCAGTCCATGGGCTCCACCTACCCCGGCGACATCGTGCCGCTGCTGATGGTCGCCACCGTCTGGTACCTGGTCCTCACCAGCGTCGTGTCCGTCGTCCAGTTCTACGTCGAGCGGTACTACGCCCGGGGCGCCACGCGCTCCCTGCCGCCGACCCCGTTGCAGAAACTGCGGACCGGGTTCACCGACCTGAGGGCCCGCGTCCGCAGGGAGGCCGCCGTATGACCGCCGAGGCCCAGACCCTCCTCGACAACGCGCCCGCCACCGTGGAGGTGCACGACGTGCACAAGTGGTACGGCGCCCACCGGGTGCTGAACGGCGTCGACCTGACCGTGCGCCCCGGCGAGGTCACCGTGATCATCGGCCCGTCCGGCTCCGGCAAGTCCACCCTGCTCAGGGTCATCAACCACCTGGAGAAGCCCGAGATCGGCCACGTCAGCCTCAACGGCGAGCTGATCGGCGTACGGCGGCACGGCGACCGGCTGAAGGAACTGAGCGAGCGGGCCATCCTCACGCAGCGCGGCAGGATCGGCTTCGTCTTCCAGAACTTCAACCTCTTCCCGCATCTGACGGTCCTCGACAACGTGGCCGCCGCCCCGGTGGCGACCGGCAAGCTCGCCAAGGCCGAAGCCCTGGAGCTCGCCCGCGACCTCCTCGGCCGTGTCGGACTCGCCGACAAGGCCGGCGCCTATCCACGCCAGTTGTCGGGTGGTCAGCAGCAGCGCGTGGCCATCGCCCGCGCCCTCGCCCTGCGCCCGGGCGTCATCCTCTTCGACGAACCGACCTCCGCGCTCGACCCGGAGCTCGTCGGTGAAGTCCTGTCCGTCATCAAGGACTTGGCGACCAGCGGCACCACCCTCGTCATCGTCACCCACGAGATCGGCTTCGCCCGCGAGATCGCCGACCGGGTCGTCTTCATCGACGGCGGCAGGATCGTCGAGCAGGGCCCGCCCTCCGAGGTCCTCGACAAGCCGCGGCACGAGCGGACCAGGGACTTCCTCAGCAAGGTCCTCTGAGCCCACCGCTCCCCACGAACTCCCCCACGCGTCACCGCCCCACCCTCACCACCCTCCTCGAACACCAAGGACGGCCATGCCCACCACCCACATCTCCCGACGCAGCCTGATACGCGGCATCACCGCGGCGACCGCGGTCGCCACCCTCGCCACCGGGCTCGCCGCCTGCGGTGGGGACAGCGACGCCGCCACCAGGACGAACGACAGCGCGGGCACCGTCACCGTCGGACAGCTCTCCAACGGCGCCGCCAAGGAGACCACCCTGAAGGTGTCCGAGGTGAAGTCCATCAGCGCGAAGCTGCCCGACGCCCTCAAGAAGAGCGGCAAGCTGGTCATCGGCTCCGGCACCCTGCCCTCCGGGGCCCCGCCGCTGGGCTTCGTGGGCAGTGACCAGAAGACCCTCACCGGCTCCGAGATCGACCTCGCCCGGCTGGTCGCGGCCGTCCTCGGCCTGGAACCCGAGGTCAAGCGGTTCACCTGGGAGAACCTCTTCGTCGGCATCGACGGCGGCAAGGTGAACGTCGGCTTCTCGAACATCACCGACACCGAGGAGCGCAAGCAGAAGTACGAGTTCGCCTCCTACCGCAAGGACGACCTCGCCTTCGAGGCCCTCAAGGACTCGAAGTTCAGCTTCGACGGCGACTACGAGGCCCTCACCGGCAAGACCGTGTCCGTCGGCGCCGGCACCAACCAGGAGCGGATCCTGCTGGAGTGGAAGGACAGGCTGGAGAAGGAGGGTAAGAAGCTGACCGTCAAGTACTTCCAGGACAACAACAGCACCTACCTGGCCCTCAACAGCGGCAAGATCGACGCCTACTTCGGTCCCAGCCCCAACCTCTCCTACCACGTCACCCAGACGAAGAGCACGCCCAGCCCGACGAGGATCGCGGGCCAGTTCTCCGGCGCCGGGGCGACGCTCCAGGGCCTGATCGCCGCGACCGCCAAGAAGAACAGCGGCCTCGCCCAGCCCCTTGTCGACGCGATCAACCACCTGATCGACAACGGCCAGTACGCGAAGTGGCTCGCCGCCTGGAACCTGTCCAACGAGGCCGTGTCCAAGTCGGAGGTCAACCCGCCCGGCCTGCCGTTGGACAACTCCTGACGGGAACACCTGCCGAGGTCGGCGCGTTGTGACTCATGACGAGATGTGCGAGGCGCGAAAGCGCGCGACCCGGAGGACGGAGGTGGCGGACGTGACGTACATATTCCACGCCGTCCACCTCCACTCCCGGCCCCACATCGACCTCCAGCGCGTGTCCGGCGCGCTCTGTTGTTCCTGACGTTCCCTCACCCGCCGTGCCCCCCTTGAGCGAGGGCCGGCGTTCTCGTACGGACTTCCAGGAAGGCACCGACCCGTGTCCTCAGCACCCTCTTCCTCCCTGCACCTCGCCGTCGCCCTGGACGGCACCGGCTGGCATCCCGCCTCCTGGCGCGAGCCGGTGGCCCGCCCCCGGGACCTGTTCACCGCCGCCTACTGGGCCGACCTGGTCACCGAGGCCGAGCGCGGCCTGCTCGACTTCGTGACCATCGAGGACGGCCTCGGCCCGCAGTCCTCCCACTTCCTGGACCCGGACGAGCGCACCGACCAGGTCCGCGGCCGCCTCGACGCCGTCCTCATCGCCTCCCGTGTGGCCCCGTTGACCAGCCATATAGGTCTGGTGCCGACAGTGGTGTCCACCCACACGGAGCCGTTCCACATCTCCAAGGCCATCGCCACCCTCGACTACATCAGCTCCGGCCGCGCCGGACTGCGGGTACAGATCACCGCCCGCCCGAACGAGGCCGCGCACTTCGGCCGCCGCACCATCGCGCGCATCGAGGCCTACGACAGCCCGGCCGCCCGCGAGGTGGTGACCGACCTCTTCGACGAGGCCGCCGACCACGTCGAGGTGGTGCGGCGCCTCTGGGACAGCTGGGAGGACGACGCCGAGATCCGGGACACCGCCACCGGGCGCTTCATCGACCGCGAGAAGCTGCACTACATCGACTTCGAGGGCGGCCACTTCAGCGTCAAGGGCCCCTCCATCACACCCCGCCCGCCGCAGGGCCAGCCGCTCGTCACCGCCCTCGCCCACGACACCGTCCCCTACCGGCTCGTGGCCCGCGCCGCCGACATCGGCTATGTCACCCCGTACGACGCCGACGAGGCCCGCGCCGTCGTCGCCCAGATCCGCGCCGAGCAGAGCACGGCAGGGAGGGCGGCCGAACCCCTTCACGTCTTCGGCGACCTGGTGGTCTTCCTGGACGACGACCCGGCCGCCGCGACCGCACGCCGGGAACGGCTCGACGCGCTCGCGGGACAGCCGTACACCAGTGACGCCCTGATCTTCACCGGCACTCCCTCCCAACTGGCGGACCTGCTCCAGGAGTTGCAGGACGCCGGACTGTCCGGCTTCCGGCTGCGTCCCGCCGTCGTCGGCCACGACCTCCCGGCGATCACCCGGGGACTGGTCCCCGAGCTCCAGCGTCGCGGCGTCTTCCGCCGCGCCTACGAGGCCGACACCCTGCGCGGCCTCCTGGGCCTGGACCGCCCCGCCAACCGCTACGCAGCCGCCTGAGCCGGAAGGACCGCACCGACATGACCAAGCCGCTCAAGCAGATCCATCTGGCCGCGCACTTCCCTGGCGTCAACAACACCACCGTGTGGAGCGACCCCAAGGCCGGCAGCCACATCGAGTTCAGCTCCTTCGCGCACTTCGCGCGGACCGCGGAACGGGCCAGGTTCGACTTCCTGTTCCTCGCCGAGGGGCTCAGGCTCCGCGAACAGGGCGGGACGATCTACGACCTGGACGTCGTCGGCCGCCCCGACACCTTCACGATCCTTGCCGCGCTCGCCGCCGTCACCGAGCACCTCGGCCTGACCGGCACCATCAACTCCACCTTCAACGAGCCCTACGAGGTGGCCCGCCAGTTCGCCAGCCTCGACCACCTCTCCGGCGGCCGCGCCGCCTGGAACGTCGTCACCTCCTGGGACGCCTTCACCGGCGAGAACTTCCGCCGCGGCGGCTTCCTGCCGCAGGAGGAGCGCTACTCCCGCGCCAAGGAGTTCCTCGCCACGGCGAACGAGCTGTTCGACTCCTGGCACGGCGACGAGATCCTCGCCGACCAGGAGACCGGCACGTTCCTGCGGGACGCCAAGGCAGGCGCCTTCGTGCACACCGGGCAGCACTTCGACATCCACGGGCAGTTCAACGTCCCGCGTTCGCCCCAGGGCCGCCCCGTCATCTTCCAGGCCGGTGACTCCGAAGAGGGCCGCGAGTTCGCCGCCGCCGAGGCGGACGCCATCTTCAGCCGGTACGGCACCCTGGAGGGCGGCCGGTCCTTCTACACCGACGTGAAGTCCCGGCTGGCCAAGTACGGCCGCCGCCCCGACCAGTTGCTCATCCTGCCCGCCGCGACCTTCGCCCTCGCCGACACCGACGCCGACGCAGAGGAACTCGCCCGCGAGGTGCGCCGCCAGCAGGTCAGCGGGGCCACCGCGCTCAAGCACCTGGAGTTCGTCTGGAACCGGGACCTCTCTGCGTACGACCCGGAAGGCCCCCTTCCCGACATCGACCCGGACGTCAGCGACCACCACATCTCCAAGGGCCGCGCCCAGGTCCGCATGTACCGGGACCCGCTGGCCACCGCACGCGAGTGGCGCGAGCTGGCCGAGGCCAACAAGTGGTCCATCCGCGACCTCGTCATCAACACCGGTAACCGGCAGAACTTCGTCGGCTCCCCGGCCACCCTCGCCAAGACCATCAACGACTTCGTGCAGGCCGACGCGAGCGACGGCTTCATCCTCGTCCCGCACATCACCCCGACCGGCCTCGACGAGTTCGCCGACAAGGTGGTGCCGCTGCTCCAGGAACAGGGCGTGTTCCGCACCGAGTACGAGGGCACGACCCTGCGCGACCACCTCGGGCTGGCCCACCCCGACGACGCCCGGATCCGCGACGAGCGGGCGGCGTCGTGAAGTTCCT
Organism: Streptomyces sp. NBC_01092; assembly: GCF_045039535.1. Classification (NCBI taxonomy): domain Bacteria; kingdom Bacillati; phylum Actinomycetota; class Actinomycetes; order Kitasatosporales; family Streptomycetaceae; genus Streptomyces; species Streptomyces sp. NBC_01092. The sequence continues at coordinate 9,667,181 of NZ_CP108659.1, forward strand.
CGCCATCACCTTGATCGTGCACCGCCCGGACCCCGTCACCGGGGTCCTGAAGCCGACGCACGACCGGTTCCGCGAGGTCCTCGACAACGCCCTGCTCGCCGAGGAGCTGGGCTTCGACGGGTTCGGCGTGGGGGAGCGGCACGAGCGGCCGTTCATCTCCTCGTCCCCGACGGTCGTCCTCAGCCACGTCGCCGCCCTGACGAGGCGGATACGGCTCTTCACGGCCGTGACGACGCTCAGCCTGCTCGACCCGGTGCGCGCCTACGAGGACTACGCCACCCTCGACCACCTCTCCGAGGGGCGCCTCGACCTGATCATCGGCAAGGGCAACGGCGCAGCCCAGCGCGAGCTGTTCCAGGTCACGCCCGAGGACCAGTGGGACCGCAACGCCGAGAGCTACGAGGTCTTCCGGCGGATCTGGCGGCAGGACAAGGTGAGCGCGGCGACCCGCTTCCGCCCGCCGCTCACGGACGCCGAGGTGTGGCCGCGGCCCTACCAGCAGCCCGTCCGGGTCTGGCACGGCAGCGCCACCAGCAAGGAGTCGGTCGACCTGGCCGCCCGCTACGGCGACCCGCTGTTCTCCGCCAACGTCACCCATCCCATCGAGCCGTACGCCGAGTTGATCCGCCACTACCGCGAGCGCTGGGAGCACTACGGCCACGACCCGGCCGACATCGCGATCGGGGCCGGCTCGGCGGGCATCCACGTGGCCCCGACGTCCCAGCAGGCGCTGGCCGCCTACCGGCCGGTCTTCGAGGCCAACCTGGCCTTCTACCGGCAGGCGGGGCTGCCCGTCGTGTTCGAGACCCTGGAGGACTTCGTCGAGCGCAGCTCCGCCCTGATCGGCAGCCCGCAGCAGGTCGTCGACAAGGTGCACCGTTACCACGAGCAGTTCGGCCACACGGCCCTCCACCTGCACGCGGACGCGAGCGGCCGCACCGACACCCAGCACCGGGACTCGCTGGAGCTGTTCCAGTCGGCGGTGGCACCCGTGCTGCGCAAGGACATCCCGGACCCGCCGTTCGCATGGGCTCCGGTGTCTCCGGCAGCACCGACCGCGCAGGAGCGAGTCCATGTCTGACATCCCCCTAGGCGTCCTGGACCTGGTACCGATCTCCTCCGGCTCGACGGCTGCGGACGCCCTGCGGAACTCCATCGATCTCGCCCGGCAGACCGAACGCTTCGGCTACGCCCGCTACTGGTTCGCCGAACACCATCTCAACCCCGGCGTGGCGGGCACGTCTCCCGCGGTCGTCCTGGCCCTGACCGCCGCGGCCACCTCCACCATCCGCCTCGGCTCCGGGGCCGTACAGCTCGGTCACCGGACCGCGCTGTCCACGGTCGAGGAGTTCGGCCTGATCGGCGCCCTGCACCCCGGCCGCCTCGACCTGGGCCTCGGCCGCTCGGGCGGCAGCCCACCGGGGGAGAAGGCGACGATCGCGACGGCGACCCCGGTCGTCGACGGCCGCGCCCCCAACGGACTGCTGATCCCGCCCCGCTTCTCCTTCGAGCACCTGCTCGGCTCACCCCGCGTCGCCCTGCAACGCAAGCTGCTCCTGCCGCCGAACGCCGAGCCACAGGACTACGCCGAGCAGATCGACGACATCCTCGCCCTGCTGGCCGGCACCTACCGCACCCCGGAGGGCATCGAGGCGCACGTCGTGCCCGGCGAGGGCGCCGACGTCGAGGTGTGGATCCTGGGCAGCAGCGGCGGCCAGAGCGCCGAGACGGCGGGCGCCCGGGGCCTGCGCTTCGCCGCGAACTACCACGTCAGCCCCGCCACAGTGCTGGAAGCGGTCGAGGGCTACCGGTCCTTCTTCCAGCCCTCCGAATCCCTCGACAAGCCGTACGTCACCGTCTCCGCCGACGTGGTCGTCGCCGAGGACGACGCGACCGCCCGTGAACTCGCCACCGGCTACGGCCTGTGGGTCCGCAGCATCCGCACCGCCGAGGGCGCCATCCCCTACCCCACACCGGAGGAGGCCCGCACCCACGCCTGGCACGACAAGGACCGAGCGCTGGTCCAGGACCGCCTCGACACCCGGTTCGTGGGATCACCGAGCCGGGTCGCCGACCAACTCGAACAGCTCCAGGAGGCCACGGGCGCCGACGAGTTGCTGATCACCACCCTCACCCACGCCCACGAGGACCGGGTGCGCTCGTACGAACTCCTGGCGCAGGAGTGGCAACGCAGGCCCTAGCGGCGGACAGCTGTGGGCGTCGGCGTGGGCGGGACGTCACCCTCCCCCGAAGGTGGCGTCCCGCCCACTTTCCCCGGCGCCGGACTGTGGACTGTCACGTCCGTGCACGTCAGCGGATTTGTGCTGTCACCAGCACATGACCGCTGTCTCCCCCGACCCCCAGCCGGCATAGAGGCGTACCCGGACGAAGTAGCGGCGGCCCTTGACGAGGCGCGCCTTGAGCGTGGCGTTGTGCGGGGTGCCGCCGTCGTCCTGGGCGGCGAGGTAGCGAGGTTCCCCGTCGCGTTCCTCGAAGACCACGACGACGGTGTCGCTGTCGCCGAAGGTGCCCACCGTGTACTCACGGGTCTCCGGCGGCTCGACGACGAAGTCGGCCTGCTCGGCCGGGCCGAGCCGCAGCGGCACCGAACGGAAGGGCACCAGCTCGCGCGGCCCCGGCGTCTCGGCCGGCGGGTACCAGCGGCGCACGAACTCCTGGTCCGCCCCGGACAGCACGCCCGGCGGGTTCAGGCCCGCGCGGAACTGCTCCGGCTCCAGGATCAGCCCGGCCGAGAAGGGGTACTCCATGATCGACTGCGAGTCCCAGGCGGAACCGTTGACCTCGTTCGCGTCGAGCTTGCGCAGGATGTTGAAGAACGTCTTGTCCCGGCTCCAGAAGTTCGGCGGGCCCGCCAGATCGGCGTACACGGCCTCGTCGTCCCAGTGGATCCCGGCGAACGGGCTCTGGTGCTCGTGCAGCATGCCGAGCGCGTGCCCGATCTCGTGCAGCGCCGTCCCGCGCTCCCCGGCCACGGTCAGGTCCCAGCCGAAGTTCATGGTGCGCTCGTTCAGGCCGAGCTGGAGCGCGTCCTTGCCCACCGTCGACCAGGAGCCGTCGCCGAGCTGGAACCCGATCCGCAGTTCGGCCTCCGACCGGTCGTCCACCTCCACGAACGACAGCCCGATGCCGAGCCCCTGCCACTCCTGGAAGCACTCGCGTACGACGTCCCGCTGCTCCTTGCTGCCGACCCACGAGACGTGCCGGGTCTCGCCTGTCTCCGGGTCCGGGATCGCGGATCCGTCGGAGTCCCGGTCGAAGAAGTGGTAGTGCAGCACCGTGCCGTTGACCCACATCCGGTGTCCGCCGATGAGCGCACTGAGCCGCTCGGCGGCCAGGCCCGGTGCGAAGGCTGGCGCCGACTGCTGCGCGAGGGAGCAGTAGCGAGCGGTCATGCGGACAGCCTGCCGTGGGCCTGCCATCGGCGCCTGAGTCGGGGGCTACTCAAGTACCCGTGTATCAGAGGTGAGTCACCGCGCTCCTATTGCCGTGACGACCTACGTACGCGACGCGAAGACCCTGGAACTGCCCTGGCCGTTCACCGGCCGGGAGGACGAACTGGAACTGGTCCGCGGGGCCTTGACCGCCGGCCGGCACGGCATCGTGGTCACCGGCCCGGCCGGCAGCGGCAAGACCCGGCTCGTCACCGAGGCGGCCCGCGGCACCCAGTGCGCCCGGGTGGCCGGCACCCCCGAGACCCGCCGTATCCGCTTCGCCGCGTTCGCGCACCTCGTCCCCGAGACGGCCTCCCTGCACGGCGCGTTCCAGCATCTGTCCGCCGTACGGCTGCTCCTGGTCGACGACGCCCACCTCCTCGACGACGCCTCGGCCGCCCTCGTCCACCAGCTCGCCGTGCACGGCCGCACCCGCCTCCTGGTCGTCACCACCGACGGCGCCCCGGCCCCCGGCGCGATCTCCCGGCTGTGGACCGGCGAACTCCTGCCCCGTCTCACCCTGGAGCCGCTGCCCCGCGAGGACACGGCCCGGCTGCTGGCCGCCGAAGCGGCGGGCGCCGGCCTCGAACCGCTCACCGTCAACCGGCTGCACCGCCTGTGCCAGGGCGACCTGCGGCTGATGCGCGACCTGGCGGGCGCGGCGCGCGAGAGCGGTCTGCTCACCCGCGTCCCGGAGACGGACGAGTGGGCGTGGCGCGGCCCGGTCCCGATGACCACGACCGTGCGCGAGCGCACCGCCCACGTCCTCGACCGCACCAGCACCGAACAGCGCGAAATCCTCGAACGCCTCGCCTTCGCCGAGCCGTTGCCCCTGGACCTGGAGGCGGACCGGCTCGATCTGCGCACCCTGGAACACCTGGAGGCCGACGCGCTGGTCCACGTCGACGACCAGGGAGCCGTCCGCCTCGCCCACCCCCTGCACGGCCCGGTGCTGCGGGCCGCGGCCGGCCGGCTGCGGGCGAGGCGGCTGTCGCGTACGCCCGAACAGTGCGGCCCCGCCCTCGACGCCGAGCGGGCCGCGCTGAGCCGCCGTATCGAGCGGGCGGACGTACGGGCCGCGGCGGCGCCCGTGGGGGAGTGGCTGGTCGCGGAGGGCGCGCCTGTGCCGGCCGGATACGCGGCCGCACGCGCCCGGTTCGCGCGACTGCGCGGTGAGCTGCGGGAGGCGGCGGCGTGGGCGCGGGAGGGGCAGCGGGACGGCGGTGACGATCCGGCCTGCCGTCGCGAACTCGCCCTCGCCGCAGCGCAGTCGGGCGACGCGACCGCCGCGCACGAGATCCTGGGTGGCCGCCCTCACGGGGGTGGGGCGGCCACCCGGCCGACGGCGACCCGCGGCGCCGCCGGGGCGGTCGAGGCGATCGACGGCGACGCGTACGACGCCGTCCGCCTCGGCGACCCAGACCGCGCCGCGGGCCGCCTGAGCGGCGTCTTCGCCGAGCACGCCGACGCGCTCGCGCGCGCCGACGGCCCCGCGCTGGACCAAGTGGCCGAACAGCTCCGGGAGCGCGGCTTCCTGCTCTATGCGGCCGAGGCGCACGCCCAGGCCGTACGGGCGCACCGCGACCCGCGTGCCGTGCGCACCTCACGCACGCGTGCCGTCGCCCTGGCCCGCCGCTGCCAGGGCGCCCGCACCCCGGCCCTGTCCGGGCTGGTCCTCGGCGAACTGACCGCCCGGCAACGCCAGATCGTCACCCTGGCCGCCACGGGCCTGAGCAACCGCCAGATCGCCGAGAAACTCACCCTGTCCGTCCGCACGGTAGGCAACCACCTCTACAGCGCGTACGCCCGCCTGGGCGCCAGCGACCGCGGCGCACTGCCGTGGCTGGTGGAACTGCCGGACGCGCAGCCGGCGTAAGCAAATAGACCGCCTGCCGCCGATGAAAGCCTCACGCCGCTCCGAAGGCCGAGAACGCCCACCCCGTAGCCCGATGCAGCGCATCCCCCGGCAGCGCCGCCCGCGCGTCCCGCAGCGCCTCCGCCAGGGAGAGCCCCTCGCTCAGCCCCTTGTGCAGCGCGAGCATCAGCGGCACCACCGCCGCGTCGTTGACGGGCGCCGTGCAGGCCACCACCCCGGCCGTGCCCAGCGGCAGCAACGCGGTGACCAGGCCGAGGAGTTCGTCGGCGCCGACGGAAGCGAACCGGGCGGTGTCGCAGCAGGACAGGATGATCCGGTACGGGCTGCGGTCCAGTCGCTCGAAGTCGTGCACGATCAGCGGCCCGTCGGCCATCCGCAACGACGAGAACAGGGGGCCGTCCGCACGGAACGTGCCATGCGCGGCGATATGGGCCAGCGCGGCGCCGTCGAGCTCCTCCAGCACGCGCGCCGCCCGCGCGTCGGCGTGCTCCAGGACGACGGCGCCGCCGTACCGGCCCGCCAGATGCGGCACCTCAGCGCCACCGGTCGCGAGGCCCGGCCCGCGCACCAGCACCTGACGGCCGCCCGGCGGCGGCTCGGTCTCCCGGGCGCGCAGCCAGCCGCTCGCCGACGGCGACACGCTGAGCACCCGCTCCCGCAGCGACGGCAACAGCGCCCACGGCACCCGGTGCAGCCGGGCCGGCGGCACGACCACCACGGGGCCGTCACCGAGATGTGCCGCGGCCGGACCGAGCAGCAGCTCCTCCAGCCGCCGCCCCGCGGCCTCCACCACCGGCAGCCGCCCCTCCGCACCCGGATGGGCCAGCCGCCGCAGCCCGGCCTGCACATGCTCGGCCTCGGTCTCCGCCTCGGCCAGCAGCCCGGCCTCGTACCGACGCACCCGCCCCTGCCCGCACAGCAGCACCTGAACCCGCCCGTCCAGCACGGCGAGTTCGACCAGTCGTACGTCGTCGCCCAGCCGCTGAAGCAGCCGGCCCGGGTCGAAGCGGTCGCCGTAGCCGGGCGTGCCGCCGCGCAGGTGCAGCGTCCGGGACCGGATCTCCCGCTCCAGGCGCCGCTGTTCGCGTTCCAGCGCCGGAACCGGACGGGCGTCGCGGCGCGCCTCCTCGGCACGCGCCGCGATCTCCCGGAACGCGGTCAGGTCGCTCAGCAGCTCCGGGTCGGCCGGCGGCCGGGTCGGCGGCGTCGACAGCGCCGTGGCCCGCCAGCGCTCGCTCCACACCAGCAGCCGGCGCGGACTGCCGGAGTCGAGGCTGGCCTGCTGGGCCAGCGCGGCGAGCTCGGCGCCCTGCGCGGTGGCGCGGGCCCTGAGCTCCGAGGCGCCCAGCGTCATCCGGTGGGCGTCGAGCACATCCAGTCCGCGCCGGCAGGCCTCCAGGACACCGCGCCCCGACCCGGCCGCCTGCGCCCGCAGCGCCTGCGCCGCCCAGCCCGTCATCCGCGCCAGCGGCGGCCCGCTGCGCCGGCTGCGGGCGGCGACGCCCAGATGCCGCTCGGCGTCGGCCCGCCAGCCCAGCCCGAGCGCGATCCGGCCCGCGAGCAGCGAGGCCTCCGGCGCGGCCGGCGCGCCGAAGGAGGCCAGCCGGTCGGCGACCGCCGCCGTGTCGGCCACCAGCCGCCCCGAACTGCGCCCGGCGGTCACCCGCGCCTCGATCAGCACCAGCCGCGCATGCGTCTCCCACCAGCTGCGCCGCTGCCCCGCGAACAGCCGTACGGCCATGTCGGCGCGAGCTATCGCGGTGTGCGCGTCGCCCGCCAGCCGGGCGGCCCGCGCGGCGACCAGCAGCAGCTCCGCCTTGCGGGTGGACTGGCCGCCGATGCCGTCGAGCACGGCGATCGCCGCATCGGCCTCGGCCAGCGCCTCAGGAGCCAGCCCGGCCGCCATCAGCACCTCGCAGCGGCGGATGTTCAGCATGAACGTCGGCGTGCCGAGCTTGGAGTAGCGCTCCTCGGCCTCGTCGAGCAGCCGCAGCGCCGCCGGGATGTCGCCCGACCGGAACGCCGCGAGGCCCCGGCTCTCCACCGCGTCGGCCTTGTCGTGCTCCTGGCCCGTGGTGTCCCACAGCGCCTCGGCCGCCGTGAAGTCGGCGTCCGCCCGGTCCACCGCGCCGAGCGCCAGATGCACGGTCGCGCGCAGCGTCAGCGCCCGAGCCGTCCAGATGACGTCGTCCACCTGCCGCAGCACCGGAATCGCCCGGCGCACGTCCTCCAGTGCTTCCCGATGGTGGCCGAGCACCCAGCGGGCGTAGGCGCGGCGGAACAGCACCCGCGCGCGCGTGTGTCCGCTGCCGCGCTCGATCCCGCGCTCCAGCGCGGCCAGCCCCTGCTGAGTGCGCCCTGCGTGCACCAACGCGACCCCGAGCGCCGCCAGCACGTCCGCCTCCCGGTCGGCGGAATCCGCGCGTGCCGCGAGATCCCGGGCGCGCCGCAGGTGTTGGAGGGCGATGCGCATGTCGCCCCAGTCCCGCTGCCAGATGCCGATCACCTGGTGGGCGACGGAGGCGTGCAAGGGCGAGGGATCGGCGTCGAGCAGCCCCTCCGCCCTCGCCAGCGCGTCGTTCGGGGCGGCGAACACCATCGGCAGCAGTTCGAGAACCGATTCGCTTCCCGCGGTCACTCCACGGATGGTAGTTGCCCCGGAACCGTGCCACACGGGTTTGGCGCTGTATCAATCAGCGACCACGTGGCTCAATTTGACGACCGTCGCTTCAGTGGGAGGACACGCCATGGCACCACAGCGATTCCACGAGCAGTTCGACCAGATCCAGCGCTCCATGCCCGACGTCCCCCTCGCGATGGGACCGGACGACTCCGCCGAGTTCATCTACGAGAAGGGCTACGTCCTGGTCCGTGACGGCGAGGACGCCCGCGTCGTCGAGGACACCGTGCGCGCCCACTTCACCGCCGAGCCCGACCTGGTGCAGGACCACGTGCGCCGCGCGGGCCCGCAGACCAACCGTTCGGGCATCACCCGCATCCAGGTCGGCGACCCCGGCGAGGGTGACCCCAGCGGCGACCGCCCCGTCGCGCACGCCCTGCGCGCCCTGCGGGAGTCGGAGGGCCGGGCCGGCCGGCGGCTGGTGAGCCGCAACCACCTGGTGTCGATCGCCGTCAACTCCTGCCCCGGCGACGAACCCGGGCCCGTCACGCAGGCCGAGGGACTCAACCCCGCGCTCGCCGAAGGCACCTACGACGCGGACAGCGCCATCGGCGTCCTGGTCGTCGACACCGGGCTCATGGGCGACTTCCGGTCCTCCCCGCTGCTGGCCCACACCGACGGCGACGCGCAGATCAAGGAGTGCGACGACGACGGCGTCCTCCAGCAGTACGTCGGCCACGGCACGTTCATCGCCGGTCTCGTCGCCGCAGTCGCGCCCAACACGGACGTCGTCGTGCGCAACTCCCTCAACGACGCGGGCGCCATCCTGGAGTCCGAGTTCGGCGAGAAGCTCTTCGAGGCCGTCGACGCGGGCGGCTGGCCCGACATCCTCAGCCTCTCCGCCGGCACCTCCAACGGCCGCACCGACGGCCTGCTCGGCGTCGAGGCCTTCATGCGGGAACTGCGCGAACAGCGCACGCTGCTCGTCGCGGCGGCCGGCAACAACGGCAGCGCCACGCCGTTCTGGCCCGCCGCCTACGCCGACCTGCCCGACTACCAGGACGTCGTGCTGTCGGTCGGCGCCCTGCGCGGCGACGGCGAGTTCGGCGCCTGCTTCAGCAACCACGGCCCCTGGGTGAAGGTGTACGCGCCCGGCGAGCGCCTCACCAGCGTCCTCACCGGCTTCGACGCGCCCGTGCCGTACATCTACCAGCACTCCACCTACGAGACCTGCCGGTACGGCTTCGGCTACTCCTGCACCTGTGTGTCCCCGCGCCACACCGGCGTGTTGAGCGAGGCGGGCACCAGCAGCGGCACCAAGCCCGACCAGGTGATGTTCGAGGGGCTCGCGCACTGGAGCGGCACCTCGTTCGCAACCCCCCTCGTCGCGGGCCTGATCGCCTCCCACATGAGCGGGCAGCAGGAGTCCGACCCTCGGGTCGCGCGGTACAAGATGCTCGCCGCGAACTCCGGCTACGCGGAGGTGCGGGGGGCGCACGTACCGGCGCTGCGCCCCTCGACCTGGCGTCCTGTGCCCGTTCTGCCGCCGGCTCCTCGCTCATGAGGGTCGGAACCCTCCCCTCCGCGGCGTACGATGACTTGCCGTACACGAGGGGTGGGGCTGTGGACCGTGCAGATGTCGGCGCCTTGGTCCAGTCCGCCGTCGACGGTGACGCGGCGGCCTGGAAGGCGCTGGTGGAAGGGCTGAGCCCACTGGTGTGGTCGGTGGTGCGCGCCCACCGGCTGGGTGACGCCGACGCCCATGAGGTGTACCAGACCGTCTGGTTCCGTTTCGCCCAGCACCTGGGGCGCATCCGGGAACCCGAGAAGGCCGGGTCATGGCTCGCGAGCACCGCACGGCACGAGTGCCTGAAGGTGCTCAAGAGCTTAAGGCGACTGACCGTGACGAACGATCCGCAGCTGCTCGACCGGGTCAGCGAGGACCGTACGCCCGAACAGTCGGTCCTGGACTCGGAGGAGGCCGCCGCCGAGTCCGAACGCATCCGCTGGATGTGGCAGGAGTTCGAGGAACTCGGCGACCGCTGCCGCCAGTTGCTGCGGGTGCTGATGGCCTCGCCGCCGCCCAGCTACCAGGAGGTGTCCGCCGCACTGGGCATCGCCGTGGGCAGCATCGGTCCGCTGCGGCAGCGCTGTCTGCGCCGGCTCAGGGCCCGACTCGACGCGCGGGGGGCGCAGTGAACGACGACATGCACGACGACGTGACGGGCGAAGGGGCCCCCGGCGACGACGGTTTCGACATCGAGCTGCTGGAGGAGGAACTCCGCCAGGCCGCCGCCATCCTGGACCCCGTACCGGCCCAGCTGCGCCAGCTCGCCGTCGAGGCGTTCGCGCTGCACGACCTCGACGCCCGGATCGCCGAGCTGACCTTCGACTCGGTGGAAGACGCCATTCCGGTCAGGGGGGCGACGGATGTGCCGCGGATGCTGACCTTCCGCGCGGGCGAGGTGACCGTCGACGTGGAAGTGACCGCGCAGGGTCTGATGGGGCAGGTGCTGCCCCCGCAGCAGGCGCGGATCGAGGTGCTCGGCGGCCCCCAGACGGCCACACCGGTCGAAGCCGACGGCATGGGCCGCTTCACCAGCGACGCCCCGCCCAACGGCCCGTTCGCCCTGCGGCTGCGGACCGGCGGGGAGGTCGTGGTCACGGAGTGGCTGCGGGCCTGAGGCACGGCCTCAGCGCGAGGCGGCATCCACCAGCGCCGCCAACGCCCGCGAGAGCCGGGTGAGTCCGGGACCTGCCGGACCGCCCGGCTCCGCCATGTACGTGTCCCTGCGGATCTCGATCATCAGCGCGGCGACCCGGGCCTCGACGCCGTAGAAGTCCAGCGGTACGTACGTGCCGCTGAAGGGGCTGTCCAGCCCCGCCTCCCCGCACGGCGCGAACGCCTCCCGCGCCGCCGCGAGCAGCTCGGGCGGCGTGTGGAAGGAGTCGGTGCCCAGACAGACCGGCGGCCGTGGGCCCTCGCCGTGCAGCTCGTAGGGGAGCCGGGCGGTCGGGTAGGAGTGGACGTCGATGATCACCGCCCGTCCCGTGGCGGCGAGCCGGTCGGCGACGGCGTGCGTCATGGCCTTCGCGTACGGCCGGAAGTACCGCTCGACGAGCGGCTTCGGGTCGGTGTCGGCGGGCCGTAGCTCCGCGAGGTGCGTGGTCCGGGTGTAGACGGCGCCCATGCCCACGGCGAGCATCTCCTCCCGCTCGTCCGGGAACCGCTCCGGGTCGACGACCAGCCGGGAGAGCCGGTTCACGAACCGCCAGGGGGTGACGCCGGCCGACGAGGCCGCCGCCTCGGCGAGCTCCGCGGTGTGCGCGTCGACGATGTGGTTCAGCTCCCGCTCCAGCGCGCGGTCGTCCAGCGTGATCCCCGCCCGCACCTCGGGCGGTATCTCCCGCGCCGAGTGCGGCACATGCAGGATCACCGGCGATCCCTCGGCACCGGGCAACAGGTCGAAAGAGGGCATCCGGCTGCTCCCGTGGCGTTGTCAGTGGTGTCGTGCACCATCAGAGCATGGACATCAGCAACGAGCAGGTGAGCGCACACCCGTTCCTCAAGGCGCTCTACGGGGACGACTACTACCCCGACGACGCGGTGGACCAGGGCAAGGAGATCCTGCTTCGCCTGTGTGCGCGCATCGAGGCCGAGCGGCCCGCGGACCTGGCCGCGCTGTACGTGCTGACCCACGCGGCCACCGACGAGTTCAACGGCCTGCAGGACGACGACTTCGACATCGAGACCGTCGCCCGCGAGGAGATAGCCGAGGAGTTCTGGTTCGTCGCCCAGGCGTACGGCTTCGCGGACGCCGACGTGGAAGAGCTGATCGCCACCCGGGACTGGTGACCCCGATGACCGTCCACGAGCTCTCCCGGGCCGACGCCCGCCGGATCGCGGTGCGCGCACAGCTGCTGGACGGCGCCCCGCGGCCGGACGGGCTGCTGGATGTCGTACGGCGGCTGACCCTGCTCCAGATCGACCCCACCGCCGCCGTCGCGCCCAGCGCCGACCTCGTGGCGTGGAGCCGGCTCGGCTCCTCGGGGTACTCACCGGCCGACCTGACCGACGCCCTGGCGGACCGGACACTGCTGGAGCTGCGCGCCATGATCCGGCCCGCCGAGGATCTCGCGCTGTACCGCGCCGAGATGGCCGAGTGGCCGCAGCGGGGTACGCCGTCGTCCTGGCGGGAGTACCACGGCATGTGGGTGGCCGCCAACGACGCCTGCCGCCTGGACATCCTCGACCGGCTCGGTGCGGCGGGGCCGCTGCCGTCCCGTGAACTGCCCGACACCTGCGCGCTGCCGTGGCGGTCGAGCGGGTGGAGCAACAACCGCAACGTGACCAAGCTGCTGGAGCTCATGGTGCAGCGCGGCGAGGTCGCCGTGGCGGGACGCGGCGGCGGCGACCGGCTGTGGGACCTGGCCGAGCGGGTCTACCCCGACACGCCCGCGGTCCCCGTGGCGCAGGCGCTGCGCATCCGGGACGAGCGCCGGCTGCGGGCCCTGGGCATCGCCCGCGCGCGGGGTCCGGAGTGCCAGGTCGAGCCGGCGGACGTGGGGGAGGCGGGTGAGCCGGCCGTCGTCGAGGGTGTGCGGGGCAGATGGCGGGTGGACCCGGCCCAGCTCGGGCAGCCGTTCGCCGGGCGTGCCGCCCTGCTCTCGCCCTTCGACCGGCTGATCCACGACCGCAGGCGGACCACCGAGCTGTTCGGCTTCGACTACCAGCTGGAGATGTACAAGCCGGCCGCGGGGCGCCGCTGGGGGTACTTCGCGCTGCCGATCCTGTACGGCGACCGCCTGGTGGGCAAGCTCGACGCCACGGCGGACCGCAAGGCCGGAGTGCTCAGAGTCGACGCGATCCACGAGGACGAGGAGTTCGGCGACGGCGTGCGGGAGGAGGTCGGCCGCGAGATCGAGGACCTGGCGCGCGGCCTGGATCTGGAGCTCGCACGGCCGGAGTAGGGGCGGACCGAAGGGAGAATCAGCCCTGGACACGGCTCCGCCCCGGCCGGGCGGTGCTCGGCCGGGGCGGTTCGCTCAGGCGGCCCTGTCGGGCCTCTCGGTCCCTGTCGGGGACGCTCGCGTCACAGGGACGCGAGCGCCTCGTTCCAGGTGGCCGACGGGCGCATCACCGCGGCGGCCTTGGCCGGGTCGGGCTGGTAGTAGCCGCCGATCTCGGCCGGCTTGCCCTGGACGGCGTTCAGCTCGTCGACGATCTTCTGCTCGTTCGTCGCGAGCGTCTCGGCGAACGGGGCGAAGGCCTTCGCCAGCTCGGCGTCGTCGGTCTGCTTGGCCAGCTCCTGCGCCCAGTACAGGGACAGGAAGAAGTGGCTGCCGCGGTTGTCGATGCCGCCGACGCGACGGGTCGGGGACTTGTCCTCGTTGAGGAAGGTCGCCGTGGCGCGGTCCAGCGTGTCGGCGAGAACCTTGGCGCGGGTGTTGCCGGTGGCGGTCGCGTACTGCTCCAGGGACGGCACCAGCGCGAAGAACTCACCAAGGGAGTCCCAGCGCAGGTAGTTCTCCTTGATCAGCTGCTGGACGTGCTTCGGCGCGGAACCGCCGGCGCCCGTCTCGAACAGGCCGCCGCCCGCCATCAGCGGGACGACCGACAGCATCTTGGCGCTGGTGCCCAGCTCCAGGATCGGGAAGAGGTCGGTCAGGTAGTCACGCAGCACGTTGCCGGTCACCGAGATGGTGTCCTCGCCGCGGCGGATGCGCTCCACCGACAGCTTGGTGGCGTCGACCGGGGCGAGGATACGGATGTCCAGGCCCTCGGTGTCGTGCTCCGGCAGGTAGGCGTTGATCTTGGCGATCAGGTTGGCGTCGTGCGCGCGGGTCTCGTCCAGCCAGAAGACGGCCGGGTCGCCGGTGGCGCGGGCGCGGGTGACGGCCAGCTTCACCCAGTCCTTGATCGGCGCGTCCTTGGTCTGGCAGGCGCGGAAGATGTCGCCCTCGGCGACCGGCTGCTCGATGAGCACGTTTCCGGCCTGGTCGACCAGGCGGACCGTGCCGGCCGCCTTGATCTCGAAGGTCTTGTCGTGGGAGCCGTACTCCTCGGCCTTCTGCGCCATGAGGCCGACGTTCGGGACCGAGCCCATCGTCGACGGGTCGTAGGCGCCGTGGGCGCGGCAGTCCTCGATCACGGCCTGGTAGACGCCCGCGTAGGAGGAGTCCGGCAGCACCGCGAGGGTGTCGGCCTCCTGGCCGTCCGGGCCCCACATGTGGCCGGAGGTGCGGATCATGGCCGGCATCGAGGCGTCGACGATCACGTCGGACGGCACGTGCAGGTTGGTGATGCCCTTGTCGGAGTCGACCATGGCCAGCGCCGGGCCCTCGGCGAGCTCCGCGTCGAAGGACGCCTTGATCTCGGCGCCGTTCGCCAGCGCGTCCAGGCCCTTGAGGATGCCGCCCAGACCGTCGTTCGGGGACAGGCCGGCGGCGGCGAGGGCCGCGCCGTACTGCTCGAAGGTCTTCGGGAAGAAGGCGCGCACCACGTGGCCGAAGACGATCGGGTCGGAGACCTTCATCATCGTGGCCTTGAGGTGCACGGAGAACAGCACGTCCTCCGCCTTGGCCTTGGCGATCTGCGCGGTGAGGAACTCGCGCAGCCTGGCCACGTGCATCACGGAGGCGTCCACGACCTCACCGGCGAGGACCGGTACGGACTCGCGCAGCACGGTGGTGGAGCCGTCCCCGGCGACCAGCTCGATCTTCAGCGAGCCGGCCTCGGAGATCACGACGGACTTCTCGGTGGAGCGGAAGTCGTTCTCGCCCATGGTCGCCACGTTCGTCTTGGACTCGGAGGTCCAGGCGCCCATGCGGTGCGGGTGGGTCTTGGCGTAGTTCTTGACCGAGGCGGGGGCGCGGCGGTCGGAGTTGCCCTCACGCAGGACCGGGTTCACGGCGGAACCCTTGATCTTGTCGTAGCGGGCCTGGATGTCCCGCTCCTCGTCGGTCTTCGGGTCGTCCGGGTAGTTCGGCAGCGCGTAGCCCTGGCCCTGGAGCTCGGCGACGGCGGCCTTCAGCTGCGGGATCGACGCCGAGACGTTCGGCAGCTTGATGATGTTGGCCTCGGGCGTCTTCGCGAGCTCACCGAGCTCGGCCAGGGCGTCCGGGATGCGCTGGTCCTCGGTCAGGTACTCCGGGAACACCGCGATGATGCGGCCGGCCAGCGAGATGTCCCGCGTCTGAACGGCGACACCCGCCTGCGAGGCGTAGGCCTGGACCACCGGCAGGAAGGAATACGTTGCCAGGGCCGGGGCCTCGTCAGTGTGCGTATAGATGATGGTCGAGTCAGTCACCGGGTGCTCCGCTCCACGTCTGCAACATTGCTCGACATCAAGATATCTCGTGATCGACCCGTACTCGACAGGGGTCCGCACACCGGCGCGGGATGCGTGCCGAGATCTCGAATCCGCGCAAACGGATCCACCACCTCCGTGCAACCGGATCAGTTGATCCCACAGTCATGTAGGGAGATCACCGATCCGGCGGCCGGTCCTGACCACCCGGCCGCCTCAGCGAAGGCGGACCATGAGATATCGCACCAGAGTGACGGCCCCCGCGGCCGCCCTGATCGGCACCGCGGCGGCCCTGACCGTCGCCCCCTCCGCCCACGCGGCACCGACGCGCACGGGGACGTCGGCCGCGAAGACCTCCGGCACCCCGGGCCCCGAGACCCTCGGCGACACCGTCTACCCGGCCCTCGGCAATGACGGCTACCGCGTCTCGGCCTACCACCTCGACTTCTCCTACGACGCCACGACGCGGCTGGTCGACGCCACCGCGACCCTGAAGATCCGCGCCACGCAGGCCCTGAGCCGCTTCTCGCTCGACTCCCTCGGCCTCGACATCCGCTCCGTCCGCGTCGACGGCCGGGGGGCGACCTTCGAGCAGGTTGACGAGAAGCTGCGCATCACGCCCGCACGGACCCTGCCGGCCAAGTGCCAGGTCACCGTCTGCGTCGAGTACTCGGCGGACCCGCGCCGCACCCTGCCGCACACCGGCTGGGTCGACACGTTGGACGGGTTCGCGGTGGCCTGCCAGGCGGACTCGGCGCACACCGTCTTTCCCTGCAACGACCACCCGTCCGACAAGGCCGACTTCTCGTTCCGCCTCACCGTCCCCAGCGGCCTGCGCGGCGTGGCCACCGGCCTGCTCGTGCGCACCGAGAGCCTCTCCGGCGGCCGTACGGCGTACACGTACCGCTCCCGCGAGCCCATGGCGACCGAGCTGGTGCAGATCACGGTCGGCGACTACGTGATCAAGGACCGGCAGGGCCCGCACGGCCTCCCGCTGCGGGACGTCGTCCCGGCCGCGCGTGCCGAGGCGCTGGAACCGGCGCTCGCGCTGACGCCGAAGCTGGTGGAGTGGCTGGAGGCCCGCCTCGGGGCGTACCCCTTCGAGACGTACGGTCTGCTGCCCTGCAACTCCGACGTCCCGGAGCCCTTCGGCTTCACGGGCCTGGAGACCCAGACCCTCACCATCTACCGGCCGAACTATCTGCTCCAGGAGGAGAAGAAGATCGGCTCGCACATGATGCACGAGCTGGTCCACTCCTACTTCGGCAACAGCGTCAGCCCCGCCACCTGGGCCGACCTGTGGATCAACGAGGGCCACGCCGACTTCTACGGCCTGCTCTACCGCTATGAGCGCGGCTGGCCGGACTCCCTGGGCCTGACGACCCTGGAAGCCCGGATGAAGAACACCTACGCGCAGGGCGACCAGTGGCGCCATGACTGGGGGCCGGTCGCGGCGCCGAACGCGGTGAACCTGTTCGAGGGCCAGCGCTACCTGGGCGGCGTGCTGGTCCTGTACGCGCTGCGCAACCTCGTCGGCGAGGACGCCTTCACCGCCCTTGAGCGGGCCTTCCTCGCCCGGTACCGCAACTCCTCGGCGTCGACGCAGGACTTCATCGCCGTCGCCTCGGAGATCTCCGGCCAGGATCTGACGGGTTTCCTGCGGGACTGGCTGTACGGCACGAAGACACCGCGGATGCCGGGGCATCCGGACTGGACGGTCACCCCGGTGAACCCGTCCCTCGCCGCGCCGCACAGCCGTAGGGGCAGCCGGTCCCACGACAACTCGGCCACCCTGTAGGGGCGTTGGGCTAGCTCAGTCGAGGCGGACGGGGGCCACCTCGTCCGCCTCCTCGGGCATGCGCTGCTGCGGTATGCCGACCGTGCCCTGCTGGATCGCGACCGTGCGCGTGGGCGCCGGGATGCTGATGCCCTCCTTGCGGTAGCGCCGGTGCAGGCGCTTGATGAACTCGTGCTTGATCCGGTACTGGTCGCTGAACTCGCCGACGCCCAGGATGACGGTGAACCCGATGCGCGAGTCGCCGAACGTGTGGAATCGGATGATCGGCTCGTGGTCCGGCAGGGCGCCCTCGACCTGCGTCATCACCTCGGCGATGACCTCGTTGGTCACCCGCTCGACGTGGTCGAGGTCGCTGTCGTAGGCGACACCGACCTGGAGCAGGATCGTCAACTCCTGCTCGGGACGCATGAAGTTCGTCATGTTCGTCTTGGCGAGCTCCCCGTTGGGGATGACGATCAGGTTGTTGGAGAGCGCCCGCACGGTCGTCTGACGCCAGTTGATGTCCTCGACGTAGCCCTCCTCACCGCTGGCCAGCCGGATGTAGTCACCGGGCTGGACGGTCTTGGAGGCGAGGATGTGGATGCCCGCGAAGAGGTTGGCGAGCGTGTCCTGAAGGGCGAGTGCGACCGCCAGACCGCCGACGCCGAGGGCGGTGAGCAGGGGTGCTATGGAGATGCCCAGCGTCTGGAGCACCACCAGGAAGCCGATGGCCAGGATCAGGATCCGGGTGATGTTGACGAAGATCGTGGCGGATCCTGCGACGCCGGGGCGGGACTGCGTGACCGTCCGCATCACGCCGGCGATCCCGCGGGCCGTGGCCAGCGTCACGACGAAGATGAGCAGCACGGTCAGGGTCTGGTTGACGTTGTGCTGGACCGTCTTCGTCAGCGGCAGCGCCGCGCCCGCGGAGGCCGCGCCCCCGAGGAACGCCGCCCACGGCACCACGGTCCGCAGCGTGTCCACGATGAGGTCGTCGCCGCTCCAGCGGGTGCGGTCGGCGTGCTTGCCCAGCCAGCGCAGCAGCATCCGCAGCAGGAACGCGGCGAGCAGTCCTGCCGCCACCGCGATCCCGGCGATGACCAGGTCGTCCACAGTGAGCGCTCGCTTCACCGGTCACCCCCGAGGAGAGAAGCTGCGGCGAATCCCTTCGCCGACGGCCGGATGTGAAGTCTCGTCACGTTGTCACCTGCTCGATTTCCGCGATGTGCCGTCGTGCCGGTCACCCCGTCCCCCGTGACCGGCACGAGGGCTCATCCTGCCGTATCGGGTACACGTGTTCGTGACGGGAGCGTCGACGGGACGGCCTCATCGGTCGCTTTTCGGGCATTCCTCGGGCATTCTCCCTCGGACTTCCCGCTGCGTCCGAGGGCCGAACGGCCGCGCTCGGGGGCTCGCTTGATGCGCGAGGGGCGCACGCGAGGCTTCAGAGTTGAGGGGCGCACGAGAGGCTTCAGAGTTCCGTGAACGACCCGTGCCGGCCCGCGCCCGAGGCAAAGCGGGCCGCGCCCTCCATGCTCTCCGCCAGCACACCCATGCCGTACCGGAGTTCACCCCGCATCGCCTCCCGCTCCTCCAGCCCGTCCTGGTCGAGCACCGAGGCCCGGTCGCCGCGCAGGCACGCCTGCGGGAACCGCGCGATCGTGGCGGCCAGCTCCTCGGCCTCGGCGCGGGCACGTCCGGTCGGCACCAGGCGGTTGGCGAGCCCCATGTCGTAGGCCTCGCGCGCCGGGACCGGCCGTCCGGTCAGGATCATGTCCATCGCGCGGCTCGTGCCGATCAGCCGGGGCAGCCGTACCGTGCCGCCGTCGATCAGGGGCACGCCCCAGCGGCGGCAGAAGACGCCGAAGACGGCGTCCTCCTCGGCCACCCGCAGATCGCACCACAAGGCCAGTTCAAGGCCGCCGGCCACGGCATGACCGGCCACGGCGGCGATCACCGGCTTGGACAGCCGCAGCCGCGTCGGCCCCATCGGCCCGTCGCCCTCCTCGGCGACCCGGTTGCTTCGCTCGGTGCCGAGCGCCTTGAGGTCGGCGCCCGCGCAGAAGGTGCCGCCCTCGCCCCACAGCACCGCCACTCGCGCATCGGCATCGGCCTCGAACTCCCGGAAGGCGGCGACGAGCTCGGCGGCGGTCGGGCCGTCGACCGCGTTGCGGACCTCGGGGCGGGAGAGGACGACGGTGGTGACGTGTCCCTGGCGCTCGATGCGGACCGGCATGGCGAGGGTCCTTTCCGTGGGTCGGACCCCGTACGTTACTGACCGGTCACATGACCTTCCACCGGAACCGAGCCGTCGCATGACCTTCCAGCGAACCGAGCGCTCATATGACCTTGAGGCGCACCAGCGCCCCCAGCGTCAACGCTCCCGGCAGCAGCGGCACCCACACCGTGATGATCCGGTACGCCAGGACCACCGCCGTGGCCACCGCCACGGAACCGCCCGCCGCCACCAGGGCCACTATCAGCGCCGCCTCCACCGAACCGAGCCCGCCGGGCGTCGGTATGAGGGCGACGGCGCAGGTCGCCGCCAGATACGCGAGCGCCATGTGGGCCGGCGGCACATCCAGCCCCAGGGCCAGCCCGACCAGCACCAGTCCCGCCGCCTGAAGCGCGGGGAAGGCGATCGAGCCGCCCCACAGCGCCAGCGCCCGGGACGGACGGGTGTGCACCGAGCGCGCCTCGCCGAGCGCGGTGCGCAGGAAGGACATCACGGCGGTGCGCAGCCTGCGTACGAGTGCGAAGACGAGGGCGACCACGACAGCGGCGGCCCCGATGATCAGCAGCAGCGGACCCCACGCCCCCTGCGGAAGGAGCGGGCCGAGCTGCAGCGCGTGCGGGAAGGCGATGAGCAGCGCGGCCAGCAGGCCGACCCGCGCCACGCTTTCCGCCATCAGATACAGGGCCAGCGCCGCCGAGGAACGCGCGAGCGGCAGCCCGCACACCGTCATGAAGCGCAGGTTGACCGCGCTCGCGCCGAGCCCGGTGGGCAGCAGATGGTTGGCCGAGCCCGCGGCGAATTGCGTGACGAGCAGCCGCAGCTTGGGCAGCCGGTCGACCACGGCACCCTGCCGGGTCACCGCCGCCGCCACCCACGTCAGACAGGTGGCACCGGCAGCGGCGAGCAGCCAGGGCCACTTGGCCGTCGCCAGATGGCCGATGCCCTCGGCGAGCACGGCCCGGTGCTGCACCGCGACCAGGATGACGAGGGCGAGCGGCAGCAGGACCAGTATCTGGCGGATCGGGATGCGCCGGAGCAGGCGCCCCGCGTGGAGTCGTACGGCGGTCACACTGGGAGAGGTTTTCCGCGTCGCGACAACGGCGGGTTGCGGATGCGCAGACGGCGTCTTACGGACCGGCTGCGGACGGACACCGATCTTCGCGAAGTCGCCGATATTGACCTCAAGGTCGCTTGAGGTCCTACGTTCCCTCCCATGAGTATGGAGACCACAGCCTGGACCCAGCTGCACAGCGTCATGAACGCCGAGCGGGAGCGCCGCCCGTTCGCCCGCGCCACGCTGCGCCGCATCACCGCGTTCGCCCGCCCGCACCGCCGCAGGATCGCGCTCTTCGTCGTGCTCGGGGTGCTGACCGCGCTGCTCGCCGTCGCGACCCCCGTCCTCGCCGGACGCGTCGTCGACGCGATCGTGACGGGCGGCAGCGAGGGCACCGTCGTCCGCCTCGCCCTGCTGATCGCCCTGATCGCGGTCGCGGAGGCGGGGCTCGGGATCCTCGCGCGGCGCCTGTCGGCGGCTCTCGGCGAGGGCCTCATCCTCGATCTGCGGACGGCTGTGTTCGATCATGTGCAGCGCATGCCGGTCGCGTTCTTCACACGCACTCGTACGGGGGCGCTCGTCTCCCGTCTCAACAACGACGTCATCGGCGCCCAGCGCGCCTTCAGCAACACCCTGTCCGGAGTGGTCAGCAACCTCGTCACGCTGCTGCTCACCCTCGCCGTCATGCTCACGCTGTCCTGGCAGATCACCCTGCTCGCCCTCGTCCTGCTCCCGGTGTTCGTGATCCCGGCCCGGCGCATGGGGCACCGCATGGCCGGGATGCAGCGGGAGGCGGCCACGCTCAACGCGGCGATGGGCACCCGCATGACCGAGCGTTTCTCGGCCCCCGGCGCCACGCTGGTCAAGCTCTTCGGGCGTCCGGAGGAGGAGTCGGAGGAGTTCGCGTCCCGGGCCCGCCGGGTCGCGGACATCGGCGTCCGGACGGCCACCGCCCAGTCGGTGTTCATCACCGCGCTCACCCTGGTCTCCGCCCTCGCCCTGGCCCTGGTCTACGGCCTCGGCGGCTGGTTCGCCCTGCGCGGCACCCTGGAGCCGGGCGCCGTCGTCGCGTTGGCGCTGCTCCTGACCCGTATGTACGCGCCGCTCACCGCGCTCGCCGGTGCCCGCGTCGAGGTCATGAGCGCCCTGGTCAGCTTCGAGCGCGTCTTCGAGGTGCTCGACCTCAAGCCGCTGATCGAGGAGAAGCCGGACGCGAGGGAGGTCCCCGAGGGCCCGGTGTCGGTGGAGTTCGACAACGTCCGCTTCGGCTACCCCTCCGCCGACAAGGTCTCCCTCGCCTCCCTGGAGGAGGTGGCCACCCTCGACACACGCGGCGGCGCCGAGGTCCTGCACGGCATCTCCTTCCGCGCCGAACCCGGGCAGACCGTCGCCCTGGTCGGCTCGTCCGGCGCGGGCAAGTCGACGGTCGCCCAACTGCTGCCGCGGCTGTACGACGTCGACGAGGGCGCCGTGCGTGTCGGCGGCGTCGACGTCCGTGACCTGAGCGCCGGTTCCCTGCGCGGCACGCTCGGCATGGTCACCCAGGACGGCCACCTCTTCCACGACACCGTCCGCGCCAACCTGCTGCTCGCCCGGCCCTCGGCGAGCGACGCCGAACTCTGGGACGCCCTGCACCGCTCCCGCCTCGACGAACTCGTGCGGTCCCTGCCCGACGGCCTCGACACCGTCGTCGGCGAGCGCGGCTACCGGCTCTCCGGCGGCGAACGCCAACGCATGACCATCGCCCGGCTGCTGCTGGCCCGCCAGCGCGTCGTCATCCTCGACGAGGCCACCGCCCACCTCGACAACACCTCCGAAGCCGCCGTCCAGGAGGCGCTCACCGAGGCACTGGCGGGCAGGACGGCGGTCGTGATCGCACACCGGCTCTCGACAGTGCGGGCGGCGGACCTGATCCTGGTGGTCGAGGCCGGCCAGATCGTCGAACGCGGCACGCACGAGGAGTTGCTGGCGGCCGACGGGCGCTACGCCGAGTTGCACCGAACCCAGTTCAAGCAACTGGATTCGGCCAAGGTCGACGGCCGTACCCATCAGGAACACACAAACAACGACAGCATCATTGCTTCCCCTGTGGCCACGGCCTAGTGTGCGTTGGGTTTCCCAACAGCACCGCACACGATCTGACGCCCCTCAAGCCGTGGCGCGCACTGTCGTGCCGAGGAAGGCCACCGTCGATGCCGTTTTCTCCCGCGTCCCCCGCCGGCCCGTCCCGTTCGCAGGGCGTGCCGGTCAGCCGCCGCCGTCTGCTGGAGGGGGGAGCCGCCGTGCTCGGTGCGCTCGCCGTCTCCGGATCGTCCGCCACGGTGCACGCGGCCGACGGGACCGGGACGGCGGCGGGCACCGCGGAGTGGAACGGCCACATCGACGTCTTCCGCATCGGCACCCAGCCACCGCACACCACGCTCATGCCCTACGCGGACGTCAGTCAGGCGCTGGACGCCGACCGCACCCGCTCGCCGTACCGGTTCAGCCTGGACGGGAAATGGAAGTTCGCCCACGTCGAGCGGCCCGACGACCGGGACGTCGACTTCCACCGCACCGACCTCGACGACAGCGACTGGGACACCATCCCCGTCCCCTCCGTCTGGCAGATGCACGGCTACGACCGCCCGATCTTCGTCAACATCACCTACCCCTGGTGGGGACCGAACGGCCTCGGCGAGGAGGCCCAGCCCCCGGCCGCGCCCACCCGCTTCAACCCGGTCGGGCAGTATCGCCGTACCTTCACGGTGCCGCGCGGCTGGGCGGGGCGACGGACCTTCCTGCACTTCGAAGGCGTCAAGTCCGCGCACTATGTGTGGATCAACGGGGAGTTGGTGGGATACGCCGAGGACTCCTTCACTCCGGCCGAGTACGACATCACCCCGCACCTCAAGCCCGGCACCAACCAGATCGCCGTCGAGGTGTACCGCTTCTCCGACGGGGACTGGCTGGAGGACCAGGACATGATCCGGCTGAGCGGGATCTTCCGCTCGGTCTACCTCTACTCCACGCCGGCCGTCCACCTGCGCGACTTCAAGCTGGACACCCCGCTCAACGCCGACTACACGGCCGCCGAGTTGTCCGTCACGGCGAGCGTGCGCTCCTACGG
Organism: Streptomyces sp. NBC_01092; assembly: GCF_045039535.1. NCBI lineage: Bacteria > Bacillati > Actinomycetota > Actinomycetes > Kitasatosporales > Streptomycetaceae > Streptomyces > Streptomyces sp. NBC_01092. Next base: position 9,690,615 of record NZ_CP108659.1, read on the forward strand.
AGGACCGGGGGCGGGCGGCTACTCGGTCGAGACGCAGCTGTACGACGCCGGCGGTCACGCCGTCTGGCCCAGGCCGCTCCAGCAGGCGGTCGACCTCGGCTCCGCCCCCGCCGGTGAGGACGTGACCGTAACGGCGAGCAGAGCCGTGCCCGCGCCCAAGCTGTGGTCCGCAGAGCACCCGAACCTCTACACCGCCGTGCTGCGGCTGCGCGACCCGGCCGGAGAGGTGATCGAGACCCTGTCGCACCGCGTCGGCCTGCGCGAGTTCGCGCTCAAGGACGGGCTGATGCGGATCAACGGCCGGCCCGTCTCCTTCCGCGGGACCAACCGGCACGAGATGCACCCCGACAGCGGCATGGCGCTCACCCGCGCGCACATGGTCCGGGACATCGAGATCATCAAGCGGATGAACATGAACTCCGTCCGCACCTCGCACTACCCCAACAACCCGATCTGGTACGAACTCGCGGACGAGTACGGCCTCTACCTCGTCGACGAGACCAACCTCGAAACCCACGGCATCCGCGGCGAGTACCCCGGCAACCACGCCGACTGGACCAAGGCCTGTGTGGCCCGCGCCCAGAGCATGGTCCACCGCGACAAGAACCACCCCTCGGTGGTCATCTGGTCACTCGGCAACGAGGCGGGCGGCGGCAGCACCTTCGTCGCGATGCACGACTGGATCAAGTCCTACGACCCGACGCGCGTGATCCAGTACGAGGGCGACGACCGGCCGGCCATCAGCGACATCCGCTCCGAGATGTACGACAGTCCCTCCCGCGTCGAGCAGCGCGCGAAGGACACCGCCGACACCCGGCCGTACGTCATGATCGAGTACGCGCACGCGATGGGGAACTCCAACGGCAACTTCAAGGAGTACTGGGACATCGTCCGCCGCTACGGCATCCTCCAGGGCGGCTGGATCTGGGACTTCGTCGACCAGTCGCTGAACTGGCCCGTGCCCACCCGTAAGTTCCTCACCGAGTCCGGGCCGGGCGGCGGCCTGCGCGGCGAGATCCTCACCGCGAGCGGCACCTTCGACCGCGCCAAGGGCGTATCCGGCGCCACCGTCTTCCCCCGCGACGAGCGCCTCGACCTCACGGGCTCGCTCACCCTGGAAGCCTGGGTCACCCAGCACTACACCGGCTACGACCAGCCGATCCTCGCGAAGGGCGACACGCAGTACGCCCTCAAGCAGACGAACGGGAACCTTGAGTTCTTCATCTACGGCGGCGGCCAGTGGATCACCGCGAGCTGGGCGCTCCCGGCCGACTGGACCGGCGCCGAGCACCACATCGCCGGAGTCTTCGACGCGGACGCGGGCACGCTGACGCTCTACGTCGACGGCGAGGCGAGGGCCACCCGGACGACCACGCGCAAGCCGGCCTCCAACACCGCGCCCCTCGCGCTCGCCACCGATGTCGACAACCCCACCCGGGAGTTCAGCGGCACGATCCGCCGGGCACGCGTGTACGCGCGTGCGCTGAGCGCCGCCGAACTCGGCTCCGACGGGCGCGGACCGGGTGACGACGGCGTACGGTTCTGGTTCGACGCGGCCACGGTCGCCGTCACCGAGAAGCGGCCCCGCCAGAAGACCTTCTTCCCCTACGGCGGCGACTGGGGCGACAACCCCAACGACGGCACCTCCAACGCCGACGGCATCGTCACCGCCGACCGCCGCCACACCGGCAAGGCGGCCGAGATCAAGCGGATCTACCAGGCGATCCACGCGACACCGGCATCGGGCGGCTCCCTGGCCCCCGGCTCGGCGATCACCCTGACCAACGAGTACCTGTTCACCAACCTCCTTGAGTTCGACGGCAGTTGGTCCCTCATGGCGGACGGCGAGATCGTACGCAGGGGAAGGCTCAGCCGCGCTCAGCTGGACGTCCCGCCGCTCGGCACCAAGGACATCACCGTGCCGGTGACACTGCCTGACGACCCGGCCCCCGGCACCGAGTACCACCTCCAACTCTCCTTCACCACCAAGGAATCCACCCCTTGGGCGAAGGCCGGATTCGAGGTGGCCAAGCAGCAACTGTCCCTCGACGTGGACGTAGTGGCCGTGACGCCGGTCCCACTGGCGAGCGTGCCGGGTCTGACGTACGAGGACGACGACAAGGCCGTGACGGTGAAGGGCAAGACGTTCACCGTCACCGTCGACAAGAGCACGGGGGCCATCACGGCCTACGAGGCCGACGGCACCCGGCTCATCGACTCCGGTCCCGTGCCCAACTTCTGGCGCGCGCCGACCGAGAACGACCGCGGCAACGGCCAGCACACCCGTAACCAGATCTGGCGCGACGCGGGCAAGAACCGCAAGGTGACGGATCTGATGGTGCGCCCCCTGCAGGACAAGGCGGTTGAGATCAAGGTCACCGGCACCCTCCCGACGACGACCGAGTCGACGTACACCACGACCTACACCGTGTTCGGCAATGGCGAGATCAAGGTCGACAACACCCTGCACCCGGGGGCCGCGTCGCTGCCGTACATCCCGGAGGTCGGCACGCTGCTGTGCCTGCCCGGGCGTTTCGATCGGCTGCGCTACTACGGCCGCGGGCCCGAGGAGAACTACGTCGACCGCAACGACGGCACGGACGTGGGCGTGTACTCCGGCAAGGTGTCCGAGCAGTGGACGCCTTACATCCGCCCGCAGGAGAACGGCAACAAGACCGACGTCCGCTGGATCGCGCTGACCGACGCCGACGGCACCGGTCTCCTCGTCTCCGGGGAGCCGCTGCTGGAGGTCAACGCCTCGCACTTCACCCCGGAGGACCTGTCGTCCGGGGTCCGCCACGACTATCAGCTGGCCCCGCGCGACGAGGTGGTCCTGCGGGTGAACCACCGCCAGATGGGCCTGGGCGGCGACAACAGCTGGGGCGCCCACACCCACGACCAATACAAGCTGTTCGCGAACCGCGACTACTCCTACACCTACCGGCTGCGCCCGCTGACCGACGTGCGTGAGGCGATGGCGGCGTCCCGGAGGCCGACGGCGGTGGAGTGACGCGACGCGCCCGGGATTCCGCTCAACTCGGGCGCGTCACACTCACCTGCACCGACATGATGCCCCTGTTGTCCTGGGAGCAGGCTCCGGCGGCGTCGTTCATGCCCAGTTGGAGGGTGCCGTCCCCGGCCGCGCGGAACTCCAGGTTCTTGCGGACGGCGTGGACCGGGAAGTCCCGGTTGCCCTTGAGGCGTGCCACCAGGGTCCCGAAGGGCGAGGCGGGCCTGACCTTGCAGGACTTCGCTCCCTCCAGCAACTTGTCGGTGTTCGCGTCGTATCCGGCCGGTCCGGACAAGGGCATGTTCCGCTGGTCGGCCGTCCATGAGCCGGAGAGGTACCGGATGACGACCTGGTCTCCGCGCGTGACGGACACCCCTGGCACCGACTGCCATCCGGCGGTCGACTTGACGACCTGGCTGACGGTCGTCGTTTTCGGCTCGTCCTTGGGCGGGAGCGTCCCGGTCTCGTCCTTGGGTGGAAGCGTCCCGGTGAGGAAGAGACCGCCCACCACGGCCCCCGCCAGCAGTGCCGTACCGGCCAGCCCCCACAGCAGCCGCTTCCTCGGGCGGCCGGCTGAGTGGCTCGCGGGCCCGAGCGATGTGGTGTGCCGTGCCGTCGGCGTGGTCTGCCCGGTCGATACGGTTCGCTGCCGGCCGCCGGTCAGCGTGTCCGCGTCGGCCAGCGGGACCGAAGGCCCTGGCACGTGCACGGTCGCCGACGGCAGCGGCTCCGCCTCGCCTGTCTCTCCCGCCGCGACGCGGTGGAGCGCGTCGCGCACGACGGCCGCCGAGGGGCGCTCCTCGGGGGACTTGCGCAGCAGCGCCTCCACGATCGGTCGCAGCGGGCCGAGTTGCTCCGTCAGTACGGGTTCTTCGTACGCCACCGCGTGCAGCGTCGCCGGACGCGCGGGCCGGCGGAAGGGGGACTTGCCGCAGCAGACCGTGGCGAACGTCGCGCCCAGCGACCACAGGTCGGAGGCGGGACCGGTCTGCGAGCCCATCACCCGCTCGGGCGCCATGTACTCCAGGGAGCCGACCAGTTCGCCGGTGGTCGTCAGGGACTCGCCGTCGTCCAGGGCGGCGATGCCGAAGTCGGTGAGGACGGCGCTGCCGTCGGGGCGCAGCAGGACGTTGGCGGGTTTGACGTCGCGGTGCAGGGTGCCGGCCGCGTGCACGGCCGTCAGCGCGTCGAGGAGTTGCAGACCGAGGGCGGCCGTGTGCTGCGGTGTGAGCGGTCCGGTCTCGGCGATCCGGTCGGCGAGCGAGGGCCCCTCCACGAGCTCCATGACGATCCACAACCGGTCCTCCGACTCGACCAGGTCGTGGACGCCGACCACATGGGGGTGCGGCACTCGGGCGACCGCGCGGGCCTCACGGACGGCGCGGCGCAGCCGGATGCGGTGCTCCTCGTCGCCCTGGTGGATGATGTGCAGTTCCTTGACGGCCACCGGGCGGTCCAGCAACTCGTCGTGGGCGCGCCACACCGTACCCATGCCGCCTCGGCCGAGGATGTCGTGGAGCTGATACCTATGGGCGATCAGTCTCCCCGAGCCGCGTTCCGAAGGCGTCGCTTCCTGATCGCTGTCTCCGGAAATCACGCGCTCTCTCCCGCCCCGCTTGCTTCCGTTCGGACGGGTTTGAGCATAGCGGAGTGCATGCGGAGTACATCAGGAACAATTGCTGTCAACTGCCGTCAACTGCCCTCATGCGCAAGGCGTTTCCCCTCTCGGCGTTGCGTCTCGGAGGCCCGCATGAGCAACGTCTCCAGCAGCGCGAAGACCTGCTCGGGGTTGCTGCCCTCGGGGTCGGCGAGCCAGGCCAGGGTCATGCCGTCCATGAGTACGGTGAGGAGTTCTCCCAGCGCCTGGCTGCCACCGGGAAGATCCACGCCCTCCTCGGCCAGCCAGTCCGCGGCCGCCTCGGTGGACATCTCGCGGTACGCCGTGTACTGCCGCCGGGCCAGGTCTCGCAACGCGGGCGTACGCAGGGCCAGCGCGGTCAGCTCGTAGAACGCCAGTTGGCGGCCCGGCTGCTTCTCCTGGTCGCGCCGCGCCACCGCGAAGGCGGCCCGCAGCCTGTCCGCCACCCCGGCGCTCTCCTCGGAGCCGACCCGCGGTGCCGGGGCCGCGGCGTTCTCCCGCAGCTCCTCGATGACTTCCGCGATGAGCGCTTCGAAGAGTTCCTCCTTGCCCGAGAACCAGTAGTGGAACATGCCGTGCGGCAGGCCGGCCTCCTGTGTGATGCGCCGAGTCGTGGTCGCCGCCACTCCCTCCCGGGCGATCACGGCGCGCGCGGCGTTGAGCAACTCGGTACGGCGGGCGTCGTCGGGCCGACGCCGAGGGGAACGGGTGCTTGGCATGCCGCCCATCATTTCATGCCGTACGACTTGGCCACTTGGCCAAGATAAATCACCTGGTCATAGGCCATGTATTTGTTGGTCTCTTGACTTGGCCAAGTGGCCAGATACTCTCATTGGCACGCTCTGACGGAGAGGTGGCCACAGTGACCACACGCGCACACTCGAGCCCGGTCCATGCCGATCTGCCCGTCGCGATCATCGGCGCCGGCCCCGCGGGGCTGTCCATGGCGCGGGCGCTCAAGCGGCTCGGAACGCCATACGTCCAGTTCGAACGGCACTCCGATGTCGGCGGCATCTGGGACCTCGACAACCCCGGTACGCCCATGTACCGCTCGGCGCACTTCATCTCGTCCCGCGACAAGTCGGGTTTCTTCGACCATCCGATGCCGCAGGAGTTCGCCGACTACCCTTCGCACGACCAGATCCTGCGCTATACACACTCGTTCGCCGACGAGTTCGGGCTGCGTGAGGCGATCCGCTTCAACACCGCCGTCGAGTCGGTGGAGCAGCGCGAGGACGGCGCCTGGACGGTTCAGACCGCGACCGGCGCGACGCGGGCGCGGGCGGTCGTCTGCTGCTCCGGGGTGACGTGGGACCCCAGGATGCCCGAGCTGCCGGGGGAGTTCGACGGGCAGGTCATGCACTCCGTCGGGTACGTCGACCCGTCGGTGTTCCGCGGGCGGCGCGTGCTGATCGTCGGGCTCGGCAACTCGGGTGCCGACATAGCCTGCGACGCCGCAGCGAACGCCGACGCCGCCTTCATCAGCACACGGCGCGGCTACCACTTCATCCCCAAGCACATGTTCGGCAAGCCCTCCGACCACACCGACGAGTGGGCGCCGCTCTGGGCCGGGCGCCTGGTCTACGGGATCGTCCGCCGGGTGATGATCGGCGACGTGACCCGCTGGGGCCTGCCCCGCCCCGACCACCGTCTGTTCGAGTCGCATCCGCTGCTCAACACCCAGCTGCTGCACCATCTCCAGCACGGCGACATCACGGCCAAGCCGGGCGTCGCACATCTCGACGGCGGCGAGGTGGTGTTCACCGACGGTTCCCGCGAGCGGGTCGACCTCGTCGTGTGTGCCACCGGCTACGACACGAGCATCCCGTACGTACCCGTCGACTACTTCCGCTGGAAGGGCGGCCGGCCACAGATGTACCTCAACGCCTTCAGCCGGGAGCGGCGTGGTCTCTTCGGGCTCGGCTACCTGGAGGTCAACTCCAGCGCGTACACGCTGTTCGACCGCATCTCCCATGTCATCGCCCAGCACCTGGACGACCAGATCCAACGGCCGGGACGCGCTGGGGATTTCGAGCGACTCATCCGTGAGGACCTCCCCGACCTGTCGGGCGGGATCAAGTTCGTCGGGTCCGACCGGCACGCGGCCTACGTCGAGGTGCGGGCGTACAAGAAGTACCTCCGCTCGCTGTCCAGGCGGATGGGCTGGGCGCCGTTGACGCCCGGGATGTTCGACGCCGTACGCACTGCTCCCGGCCGGAAGGGGTCCCTCCATGTCCGCGGCTGAATCCACGCCTCTCGCCCTGGTCACCGGTGCGGGTGGCGGTATCGGGCTCGGGGTGTCGCGTCTGCTCACCGACCGCGGGTACCGCGTCATCGCCGTCGAGATCGATGAGAGCGCGGCCGTGGCAGCGGCGCGTGCCATCCACGAGGGCGCCATCCCGGTGGGGTGCGATCTCTCCGACCGCGATCAGGTCGCCGCGCTGTGCACGCGTGTCCGCGAGGAGTGGTCCGACCGGCTGGACGTGCTGGTCTGCAACGCCGGTGTCATCGTGCCCGGCGATGTCGCCGACGCCACGCACCAGGACCTCGACACACAGCTCTCGGTGCTGCTGAAGAGCCCGGTCCAACTGATCGCCGCGACCGTGGAGGGGATGAGGCGACGCGGCCGGGGCCATGTGCTGGCGACCGTGTCCATGGGCGGCGTACTGGCGCTGCCCGGTTCCGCCGTCTACTCGGCCGGCAAGTCCGGACTGCGGGCCTTCCTCAGCGCGCTCTCCGCCGAACTGCGCGGCACCGGTGTCGCCGTGAGCGGCATCTACCCCAGCGGTGTGGACACCCGCATGCTCCAGCGCGAGACCCTCGACGGGGGCAGCACCCTCAACTTCGTCAGCAAGGTCCTCTCCATCGACCATGTCGTACGCGGCTACGCGCGCGCATTGCGCACCCGACGACTGGAGGTCTTCCTGCCGTACACCGACAGCATCGTCACGAGGACGATGGCGCTCTCGCCCGGCCTGTCGAACCGTGCCATTCCCCTCATGGAGCGCATCGGCCGCCACGGGCGCGCCCGGTACCTCAAGCGCAAGGGGCTTGCGTGAGGGGGGAGAGCCTGCCTATGCGGACCAGAGTAGTCATGCACGGCATGCTCGCGATCATTGCGTATCCGTGGTGACCGTCTCCTGATTGTCTTCGTGGGTTGCGGTGGACAAGCTCGTCACGCTGACTCGTACGGCTTGTCAGCGGCACGTCCACATTCGCAGTGCAAGCGCGCCCCGATGGCGCCTTCTCACCTTCGGAGAACATCATCGTGCGCATACCGCGTGGTCGAAGATCCGGCTCATCCCGTCAGCCATGGCGTTCCCTGTTAGGTTCCCGCACTCTCACCCTCGTCGCGGTGCTGGCCGTGGCCGCTGCCCTGCTCCCTCTGGTCGGCCTTGGCCAGCGTGACGCCGAGGCCGACAGTTCAAGGGTGCCCGGCCCTGCTGGTGCGGGATTCGCCCCGCACCACGGGGTGGCGCCCGCTGCCGCGATGCAACCCGCCGCACCTGTGCTGTCACGGGACAGGTGGACGGCGACCGCCGGCGACGAGGAGAGCGCCGCGGAGAACGGACGCGCCGCCAACGTGCTGGACGGGGATGCCTCCACCATCTGGCACAGCAAGTGGTCGGGAACGCCCGCTCCGTTGCCGCACAGCATCACCATCGACATGCACAGCACCGCCGTGGTGTCGGCGATCGTCTACCGGCCGCGGGCCGGCAGCCCCAACGGCCGTATCGGCAGGTACGAGATCCGGTTGAGCGACGACGGCCGGACGTGGGGCGCACCGGTGGCCACCGGCACTCTCGCGGACGACGCCACGGTCAAGACGCTGTCCTTCGCGGCGCAGGGCACCCGGTATGTGCGGCTGACGGCTCTGAGCGAAGCGGGCGGACGGGGTCCGTGGACGTCCGCGTCGGAACTCGACCTGCTCGGCGATCCCGGTACCACCGCCGGTGTCGTCGACCTGTCGCGCGAGGGTTGGACCGCCACGGCCGGCGACGAGGAGAGCGCCGCGGAGAACGGACGCGCCGCCCACGTGCTGGACGGGGATGCCTCCACCATCTGGCACAGCAAGTGGTCGGGAACGCCCGCTCCGTTGCCGCACAGCATCACCATCGACATGAAGACACCCCACACCGTCTCCCAGCTCACCTATCAGCCGCGTCAGGTGGGCGTGAACGGCCGGATCGGCGCCTTCACCGTCACCACCAGCACGGATGGTGCCTCCTTCGGTGCTCCGGTGGCCTCCGGTACCTGGGCGGACAGCGACACGATCAAGGGCGCCTCGTTCATCCGGCCGGTGACGGCCCGGTATGTGCGGCTGACCGCCACCACGGAGGCGGGCGGCCGCGGCCCCTGGTCCTCGGCGGCCGAAGTCCGGCTGGCCGGCCCGGCGGATCCCGCCCTCGCGGGTGCGTGGGGTCCGGTGAAGGGCTTCCCGCTGGTCCCGGTGGCCACCGCCGTCCTGCCGAACAACAAACTGCTCGCTTGGTCGGCCTACGGGGTCGATCGGTTCGGCGGCAGCAATGGCTACACCCAGACCGCCATCCTGGACCTGACGACCGGCCAGGTCACACAGCGGCGCATCGACAACACCGGACACGACATGTTCTGCCCGGGGATCGCCATCCTGTCCGACGGTCGCGTCCTGGTCACCGGCGGCAGCAACGCGGAACGCGCCAGCATTTACAACCCGGCGACGGACGCCTGGACGTCGACCGCGGACATGCACATACCCCGCGGCTACCAGGCGATGACCCTGCTGTCCAACGGCGAGGCCTTCGTCCTGGGCGGGTCCTGGAGCGGCGGCGCGGGCGGCAAGAACGCCGAGGTGTGGTCTCCCGCCACGGGAACGTGGCGCACCCTGCCCGGTGTTCCCGTCACCTCGACCATGACGGCCGACCCGGCGGGTCCCTACCGGGCGGACAACCACCAGTGGCTGCACGCCACTTCGGGCGGCCGGGTGCTGCAACTCGGCCCGAGCAAGCAGATGAACTGGATCACCACGACCGGCACCGGGACCATCACCCCGGCCGGGACCCGTGCCGACAGCCAGGACGCCATGAACGGCAACGCGGTCGCCTACGACATCGACAAACTGCTCACCCTGGGCGGCGCCACCGCATACGACAACGTCAAAGCCACGAACCGTGCCCATACCGTCGACGCGAGCGGCAGCGGAGCGCCGGTGAGCGCCCGCACCGGGGACATGCGCTTCGCGCGCGCGTTCAGCAACAGCGTGGTCATGCCGGACGGGAAGGTCGCGGTGTTCGGCGGACAGTCCTACCCGGTACCGTTCAGCGACGCGACGTCCGTCATGACCCCGGAAATCTGGGATCCGGCCACCGGGAAGTTCACGCCCGCTGCGTCGATGGCCCTGCCGCGCAACTACCACAGCGTCGCCAATCTCCTTCCGGACGGCCGGATCTTCTCCGGCGGCGGGGGACTGTGCGGGGACTGCGCCACGAACCACCTGGACGGCGCGATCTTCACCCCGCCCTACCTGCTCAACGCGGACGGCAGCGAGAAGCCCCGTCCCGCCATCACCGGTGAGGTGCCCGCCCGGGCGGGAAACGGCAGCCAGTTGTCGGTCACCACGGACAAGGCTGTCGCGTCCTTCGCCCTCGTACGTGCCGGCGCCGCGACTCACTCCACCGACAACGACCAGCGACGCGTGCCTCTGCGATTCCGGGCCACGGGCGCTACCTCGTACGAGGTCGACATCCCGGCCGACCCGGGCATAGCCCTGCCGGGGACGTACATGCTGTTCGCGCTCGACGCTCAGGGAGTGCCGAGCAAGGCCCGGATACTGACGATCGGCTGAGCAGGGAGACGACCCGGCCGGGCCATCGCTCGCCGGCAGGGTCGCTGCGTCGGTTAATTGCGTAGCCGTGATTCACCGTCACGGATGGGCAACTGCTGTGCGCCGAGCCTAGGTTCGTTGCATCGCCCAGGCGCGCCGTCCCGAACTCGGCGCGGTGACGACGGGAGCGAGTCGTCGTCGCGTGTGCGGGAACATGCCCGGCGCGTCCCGCGATGTGTCCCCCGCCCCGCGAGCCAGGCGCGAGACACACCCGCCCGGTGTCGAAACGACCTCCCCCGGCGTGACGACACCGGGCGGCTCCATGCACGCACACCAGTCAAGAGTGTCATCGCCGTTGGGCTGACCGGCCGGGAGACAACATTCGTGAGGAACGGAATTCCAGAGTTCGTGATGGAATTCAATGGGATCACCGAAGCACTCGACACTGCGAAGACATACGTGTTGGGTCGGGATCCGCATGCGGACATTCCATGCCAGGAGGCGTTCATCTCCTGGCGGCACGCTCAGATCCACTGGGACGGCAAGACCTGGGTCCTGCAGGATCTGGACAGCACCAACGGCACATACGCCCAGGGCCGGCGCATCACGCTGGCCACGATCACCGACGGTGCAGTGTTCACCGTCGGGGACGCCGCCGACGGTGTGCAACTGCGCTTCGCAGGCGCCGCCGAGGTCCGCGGCGACGCGAACGAGGCGTCGTCGTTGATCGCCCGGCAACTCACCGTCAAGGTCAAATGCGGCAGGGGCTCAAGAAGGCTGCTGGACAGAGTCAGCTTCGAGGCGCCCCCGAAATCCATGACGGCGGTGATCGGACCGTCCGGTTCCGGAAAGTCCGTCCTGCTGCGGGCCTTGACCGGTCACCAGCGGAACGCCAAGGGCAAGGTGCGCTATGAGGGGCATAACCTCCCTGGGAGTTTCGCCCAGTTGCGTCACCAGATCGGTATCGTCCCCCAGCAGGACGTTCTCCATCCACAGCTCACGGTACGGACCGCGCTCCGTCACACCGCAACGCTGCGTTTCCCCCGCGAGACCGACGCCGCGGAGCGCGACCGCCGGGTCGACGAGGTTCTCAGTGACCTCAAACTCGACCTCCACGCCGACCAAACCGTCACCACGCTCTCGGGCGGGCAACGCAAGCGTGTTTCAGTCGCCCAGGAACTCCTGACCAGGCCCTCGCTCTTGCTCTTGGACGAGCCCACCTCCGGCCTGGACGCGGGCATGGACCGTGATGTCATGCGCCTACTGCGGGGACTCGCCGACGGCGGCAGGACCGTCCTGGTGGTCACACACTCTGTCCGGGAGCTGGAGTTGTGCGACAAGGTGCTGGTCCTGGCCCCGGGCGGGTCCGTGGCGTACTTCGGTCCCCCGGAGGAGGCACTGGAGTTCTTCGGGCAGGACACATGGGCCGATGTCTTCTCCGCCTTCGAGGCGCACAGTGGCCACGACTGGGCCGGTCGGTGGCGTGAGTCGCCCCAGTACATGGCCCTGGCGGCCGCCCTGCGGACGCCGGACACGCAAGTCTCCACGGCCCGGCAGATCGCCGCCCCGCCGAAGCCACCGCGGTGGACGACCCAGTTGTCCACCCTGGTCAGCCGATACCTGGCCGTACTGGCCTCCGACAGGGGGTTCATCGGCCTGATGACCCTGCTGCCCCTTGTCCTCGGTTTGGCCAACACCCTCATACCTGCCGATTTCGGCCTCCGAAAACCGCCCGACGGAACATCGAACGTCGAAGCCGGCACGATCATCGCTTCTCTCGCCATCAGCATGTGCTTCGTCGGTGCTACGAACTCCGTCCGCGAACTGGTCAAGGAACGGGCGATCTACGAGAGGGAACGGGCCGCAGGTCTTTCCAGATCCGCCTACTTGGCGTCGAAGATCGTCGTACTCGGGCTGATCACGGGCGCGCAGGGAATCGTGCTGTGCGCAATCAGCCTCGCCCCTCGCGACCTTCCGTCCGAAGGCGTCGTCATCAAGGGCACCCCGGCCGTCGAGATGACGTTGGTCATCATGCTGCTCGGGTTCACATCGATGATGTGCGGCCTGGTCACATCGTCACTGGTGAAGACCGCCGAGAGAACCATGCCACTGCTGGCTCTCTTCTCTGTCGCTCAATACATGTTCTCCGGCATCGCGTTCAGACTCGCCGGTAGCCCCGGTGTCGAGCAGGCGGCCTGGCTGGCGCCCTCACGCTGGGCCGTCGCGGCACTTGGCGCGACGCTCGATCTTGAGCAGGTACTCCGTCCGCAGGACGGAACGACACGCCCCCTCGCCACTGACCCTCTTTGGCAACACACGCTCGGCCAGTGGCTGATCGACACAGGAGTACTGCTGGCCACTACGCTCATCTGCTACCTGCTCACGATCCAACTCCTGCGCCGCCTCGAACCGGAACCCGTCCGTGCGGTTCAGGCAACACCGAAATGCTGGCCGCGATAATCGCTACCGGCATTTCCGCTGAACGCCCCGTCAGCCGATCGTCCAGCGCTGGTACTTCGATCCGGTGTCGTCCGCCTGAGTAATGACGTCCCCGTCGCTCGGTCCGGCGACAGTGAGCGACAGACGGCTGTGCTTGGCGAGGATCCTGCCGTCACCGGTCACGATCCACTTGGAATTGTCCGCACCGTCGAGCGGATATTGGATGACCGGCGTGCCGCTGCTCATCCGACTCTCCGTCACGTTCATCGCCAGGCCGGATGCAGCGTTGACGATCTCGTACGTCCCGTCGGCATTGGGCGTGAACCGCCAGTTCTGATGGTCGACGGCGGCCGAAGACCGCTGGTCGAGCTGCGTGCCCCAGTCCCGGGAAGCGTTCGGAACGTTCAGGACCTTGCCCGAACCGACGTTGGTCACCCGGTAGATGCCGTTCCACGAAGGTGAAGGCGAGGGCTTCGGCGTCGTTGACGGGGTGACCGAAGGTGAAGAAGGACGCCCCTCAGGCGTGGGGCTGGTCTCAGTCGGGGGAGCAGCAGTGGAGGAGGCGTCCGTTGAGGGTGTGGGCTCGTGTGCCACGGGCTCTCGGCCCTCCGGGCCGGCAACGGTCGGCCCGGACGTCGACTGGGCGGGCGGAAACCCATTGCCGTCGTCATCGAGTGGCGCGGGCAGGACGAGGACGGCGAGTCCTACGGCGAGAACCGCACCCCCGGCGAGACCGCCCGAGCGCAGCGGAGTGCGCGTGACCCAGGACCACCACCCCGCACCACCGTCCGGTGTGCCGGAAAACAGCGCCCCACCGGCGGTGCCGGCTCCTCCCTCGGCCAAATGGGCCGCCACATACCCCGACCCGCCCCACAGCAGCACCCCGACCGGCAGCGCCGCACCCAACCGCGCGTTCAGATCGGCAAGTTCCATCAGCGCGGCCCGGCAACGGTCGCACTGTGCGAGATGCCGCTCGAGGTCCTTGCTCCTGCGGCGGCCGGTGCGGCGCACAGCGGCACCGAGCAGCCCGGTGAAGCGGCGGCACTCCCCGCTGGAGGAAGCGCTCTCGGCGTGCGCGACAAGATAGGCCTCGCGCAGCCCCTCCCGCGCCCGAGATGCCAGCGACCCGACGCCACTCGCGCCCACACCGAGGAGAATGCCGACCCTTGAGGCCGGCTCGTTCTCGACGACGGAGTGCCACAGAACGGCCTGCCAGCGCTCGGGCAGCGAACGAAACGCCTTCATCACGAGGCTGCTGTCTTCCAGGCGCAGTATCCGCTCCTCACTGCTTTCCGCCTTGCCGTTCTCGGGCAGGTTCGCGAGCCACTGCTCGAAGTCGGGCGCCAGCTCGATGTGGCGAGCCGTAGTGGCCCATTCGGCGGCGATGCGGCGGACAACCGTGAGGAGGTAGGGGCGCCAGGCGGCCTCTGGACCACCACCACGCCGTACGGCTTGCAGCGTCCGGGCAAAGGCCTCCGAGGCAAGGTCCTCGGCGGTGTGCGCATCACGACAGCACATGCGGGCGTACGCGAGTGTCGCCGACCGATGTCGTCGGTACAGCTCCTCCACCGCTGCGTCCGAGCCCAGCTCCCTTACCTTTCGGGCGAGTTCGGCGTCCGACGCGGCGACTTCGCTGTCAACGGACATGCGTGAGACAGGCCTTTCTTGTGCCGACTACGAGGTGGAACGACATTCCCGACCAATCTTGCCCCTGCGGTCCCTATCGGCAAGACGGTGATACGCGACTACCTATACCCAAGAATTCCGAATGGCTTCTGCTCTCTTCACCCTTGTGGCCCTTGGGAAAACATGAGGATTGTTCATCCGGCCGACTCGCTGCTGCGGGCCATACGCGCGAGGTCATGCCGAGAAAGCGCACCCACCTTCCGCAAGGCGCGCGCCACATGCTGCTCCACCGTCCGCGGGGACAGATGCAGCGTGGCCGCGATCTCTCGGTTGCTCAGGCCGGCACCGGCGAGTTGCGCGACCTCCTGCTCGCGCGGCGACAACCGCCCGTCGTAGCTGGGGCGGCCGGGGGGACGCCGCCGATGGGTACCCGGATGGGCCCGTAACTCCGCTCCCACGCGTGCGGCATCCCACGTCGCGCCGAGCACCTCGAATTCGCGTACGGCTTCGGACAGTTGCTGGATTCCCGCGGCGGTCTCCAGGCCGCCTGCCAGAGCGCATCGTCCACCGGCCTCCGCGACGAGGGCCGCCTCATAGGGCCGGGGCAGCACGCTGTAGCACGTACGAGCACGCTGGAAGTACTCCACTGCCGCTTGGAGTTCGCCGCTCGCCTCGGCCAGTAACGCTCGGCACCACGTCAGTGCGGCCACGGCGCTGGGGGCCCGTTTGCCTCCTATGCCAACGGCGAATTCGTCGGCCATCCCTCGCGCGACGCCCAGCCCCCCGGCCCGGATCGTCCCCTCCACCGCCCATGGGGCCAACTCGGCCGCCCATACCCATACGGCCTTCTCCCGCAGCCTGGCCCATGCCTCGCCTGCTTCGCGTGCCGCGGCCGCGGGGTCCTGACGAGCCAGCGCAAGCCTGATGCGTACTCCTGAGGCCGCCGCCACCAGCGGGACCGCGCCATCGTCCCCGGACAGATTGGTGCTGGAGAGCCAACTGCCCACGTCGGTCCACTCGCCCTTCGCCAGGGCGAGCTGTGCGTGCACCAGGGCGGCATCGCCGTCAGGGGCCGATCCGGCGTCCACATCCCGGGTCAGTGCCCGCGCCCGGCCGGCCAGGCCGGACCAGCGGCCGGTCAACATGTCCAGGAGCAGGGAGGTGCAATGCGCGTTCCGTTGCGTATACGGCGCTCCGCTGCGGGCGGCCAACTGAGGCGCCTCGGACAGCAGTTCGCGTGCCCGCACGTACTCGCCCAGCCAGACAGCCGCGTCCGCGGCGTTGGCCAAGCCACGTGCAGTGTGCCGGACGACCCGCGAATCGTCGCTGTCCCGGGGCAGTTGTTCCAAGTAGCGCCACCCGAGCGGGTCACCGACGCTGAGGAGCACGGTCGCCCGGTTCGCCGCGACCGCCGCCTGGACCTCGGCATCCTCGCTCTCAGCCGCTGTCGTCCCGGCCCGCGCCAGCCAGGCGAGGTTGTCCTTCAGCGGGCCGGAAGACCAATAGGGCAGCGCCAGGGCCGACATGGCCCGCGCTGCCAGTACCGGGCAGCTCTTCAACTCCTCGACCGACCTGAGCAGTTCCACCCGCCCTTCGCGGCCCCGTCCGGCCTGGTTGCCCAGGAAGAGTCCGAGGTGGAGGCGGATCTCGCCCCGCACCGTCTCGGGCAGCGCCCGGTCCTCGACCATCCGGCGCAGGAGTTCCACCGTCTGACCGGAGCCCAGCCCGATGGTCGCGCTGCGTGCGAGTATCAAGGCCAGCCGAGGCCGGTCCGACTCCACTGCCTCAGGGTGCACCAGCGCGTCCTCGAGCAGCGAGATCGCCAGCTGGTGGTCGCCCGCCGCGACCGCTTCCTGCGCGGCATTCCCCACGCTCTCGATCCAGTCCGTGGTGCGACCGGTCGCGAGCTGATGACGCGCCAATCGGGCCCATGGCGCCGGACGGCGGGCTTCCAGGGCCTCCGCGGCGCGACCGTGCAGCTCGCTCCGCACCGGACTCGGCACCAGCCGATACACGGCCGCGGCCTCCATCGGTGAGCGCAGACCGTACTGATCAGGCCCCCACTCGTGCAACACCCCTGCGCACAGCGCCGTCACCAGAGAAGCGCGGCCGTTCTCCGTCGACAGTCCGGCCACCGCTGCCAATTCGTCCTCGCTCGCCGTTCCGTCGAGAACTGCCGCCGCCCACACCAGGCTCCGCGGCACCTCGTCCAGCGCTGCCAAGCGACCGGCCACCGACTCGGCGAGACGCAGCGGCACCTCGGCCTCGTCCACGTCCCTGGCAGTGAGCCGGCTCCGGCCGACGGCCCCTGAGGATCTCGGGCCCGGCGGCGGAGCGGCCGCCCTCAGCTCCTCCAGCACATCGGTCACGACCTGCGCGATCCCACCCGTCCGCTCGTGGAGCCGGGTCAGGAACGGAGCCGAGCAGCGGTCATCGCCCAAGGCGTCCACCGCCATCGGCCGCACGTCGGCCGCGCTGAGCGGCCCGAGCCGCAGATGGATCACCGGCAGTTCGGCCGGGTACCCCACCGGCGCACCCAGCACCAGCCCGGGACGGGCCAGCTCCTCGGGGCGGTAGGTCATCGCGACGCGCAGTCCGGCCGGGGGATCGGCCAGCAGGGTTCGCAGCGCGTGAGCGGCCTGCTCATCCGCGCGGTGCACGTCCTCGGCCACCAGAAGCACGGGGGAACCGGCGCCGCCCGAGGCCGCCACCAGCGCCCCCAGAGATGATGCCGACAGCCGACCTGACCACGGGGACGCGGCCGGGGCGTCGGTCTGCGTGGCGCCGGGACGATGTCCCGACCTCGCCTCCGGTCTCACCGACACGTTGTCATTCGGGTGGCATGGTCCGTCGACGACGGGAGCACCCGACGCCTCGAAGGTCACCATCAGGCGTGCGGCCTGGCCGGGTTGGGAGAGGGCCAGCAGCCACTGCACGAATCTGGTCTTGCCCGTCCCGGCCTCGCCCTCGACCAGCACCAGTGCGGACGTGCCCGGCGCTGCCGACGTCAGCGGCCCGCGAACTGCCTTCTCCCACTCACTCTCACGCACTGCAGTCCCCCTACTTCGTTCCTCGCACTTGAGCTTCCGTCGGGAGCCGGCTGGTCGGGCCGGTCCGTCCGGTATCCGCTGTCCGTCAGCTGCCAAGGCTGTTGGCTGTGACGGGGCGGAACTTCTTGCCCGATGAAGAGCGAGACTCAGCGACTACGTCCCGCGGCGTCACCAACTCGTTACATTGAGGGCTCCCGGGGCTCCCGGGGCTCCCAGGGTTCCCGGGCTCGCGTCCGGCGCCGCCACGGCACCTCCCGGCGGGGTAAACGCCTTGAATATGGCGTATCCGTATTTCGGGTGCCCCGCTTGTGCCGTCGGTCGGGTGGCAGCCACGGTCGGAGTGATCTCTCGATCCCCCGATGCCTGTCAACGGGCACTCCAACGGAGTCCGATATGGCCACCACCGAATTCCCTCACCCCGCCAAGGCGCCTGCTCCGGTGCCAAGTCTGGTGTTCCGCATCGCTCGGTCGACGCCCGCCACCGTGCGAGAGCTACGACGCCTTGCGCGCCATACAGCCCAGCAATGGGCGATCCCCGAGGGGCCGTGCCACTCGCTCGCGCTCGTCGTCAGCGAATTGGTCACGAATGTCGTGCTGCACAGCGGAAGTCCGGACGTCGCTCTGCTGATCACCTTCGACAACTTCGCCCTGACCGTCGAAGTCATCGACAACGGACAGAGGCTGGAGGATGACGCCGGATTCCCCGCCATGGAGCAGCGCGCCTCCTTCGGGCTAGGACTCGACCTGGTCAGAGCGTGCGCCGACTGGCACACGATCGAATGCACCACGGCCGGTACCCGAGTAACGGCGCATATCCCCGTGACCGGTCGCGAGCCCGGGCGGCTGCCTCATACCGGCGCATGAATCATGCGCGTCGCCCGCATCACCGACCCCTCTCTCATGGAACCTGGAAGGCATTGCTGCTCCATGCTCGACAAGCAGGATGAAACACCCACTGATACCGAGGTCCACGCCGTCGCTTCGCGGAGCCATGAATTCGACATCACGCTGGGGGAGTTGTACCGGAAACATCGTGACCAGGTGCTCTCGTACGCCTACACCTGCTGCCGTGATCCGCAGAGCGCCGACGATCTCACCTCGGAGGCATTCACCCGCGCGCTGAGAGATGCCGGGGCCGGCAGCGCTCCCACGGTCGCCTGGCGCCCCTATCTGCTCACCCTCGTCCGCCGCACCGCTGCCGACTGGGCGGACACCGCCCGGCGTGCCGAGCTGTCCTCCGACTTCCAGCAATGGCTGACCGACTCGCAGACGAGCACGGCCGACGGCACGGAGCCCGAGAGCATTCAGGACCGCCTACGCCGCCGTGAGGACGACAGCGCCGTTCTTACGGCGTTCCGTTCCCTGCCCGACCTCTGGCAGGCCGTTCTGTGGCACACCGAGGTGGAACGGGAACCGGCCGCTTCCGTAGGTCACTTGCTCGGCATGGACGAGAGCGGAGTCGGTCCGCTCCTGTCACGAGCCGCGCGAGGGCTGCGGGATGCCTACCTGACCGCGCACGAGCGGAACTCCGCCACGGACGCATGCCGCACTTACGCCGCCATGCTCAGCATCGCCGCGCGCCAGACGGAGGACGGCGCGGTTGAGGGCCTGGACCGGCATCATGCGCAGTGCCACCGCTGCCACAGGGCGCAGATCGAGCTCACCGCGATCGACGAGCAGCTCGGTTTCATCCTGCCGATGGGGGTCCTGCTGTGGGGAGGCCCGGTCTATGCCGTGCACCGGATGGTCGAGACCTGCCGGAGCACCGACGACGGGACTCCTGCACAGCCTGACGACCACGCCCTGGTGGACGACCGAATCGACCAGCGGCCATGGGCCGGCTCACCGCTTCGCTCCGGGATGGTCGCCTGTGGCCTCGTCACCGTCCTCGGGCTCGCCATCCTCACCCTGCCGGAGATCGTCCACGGTCAGGACGAAGCACCCTCGGCGGCGGCTTCGCAGGTGGAGCCGGGGGAGTGGACGCCACCACGGTTCGACGTCCCTCTGCCCACGCTCAGCGGCCCTACGCCAAAGCCGTCCCCCACAGCATCACCGCACCGAGCCTCACCGACGCCCGTGGCATCGGTCACGGCAGCGGCCCAGAGACCCACGGCGGCCCAGAGACCTCCACTCGGACCGGTCACCTGGTCGGGCGCACTCCGCAACGCGGGAGTCAGCGCCCAGTGCGTCGAGCCCGCGGGCACGGGCGTTGTCCAGAACCCGTGCAACGGCAGGAGCGCCCAGGTCTGGGAGGCTGTGTCGTTCAAGGCGAAGCCGGGCTACTCCTACCTGCGCAACGCAGCCAGCGGTGAGTGCATCGACTACCACTTAGGCGTTCAGCGTTTGCACGGGAACGCGGTCGACATCGAAGTCGCCATGCGCCCGTGCCGCTACACGGCGGAAGGACAGCTGTTCCGCTTCGACCCCTTCACGGGCACGAGCGGCGAAAGCAGCTACCTCTTGCGTGCCGAACTCGACGCCGCGAAGCCCTGGAACGAGATGCAGCTCGGGATGCTCGACTGGTGGGACGGGGCAGACGCCACGCCACCTCCGGAGCGGAACGCGCCGGTCGTGCTCACCTACCACTACTACAACGCCGTACGACTCCACTACCTCGCCGAAGGCCGGGCACCTGCACCGAGCGCGCCTCCGAGCACGGCCGTCACCCCGCCGAACTGACAACAAGTGGAAAGGCTCGTATGCAATTACTCCTCGGTCCGCGCCCACTGCAGCAGCCGCCCGCCGACGCGGCCTTGATACTCGGGGCGCGCAAAGGACAACTTGAGTTCTTCCGGCTTCTGTACCGCCGCCACTATTCCGCTGTGCAGGCCTATGCCTCCCAGTGCGTGGCAGGCCCGCTTGCCGCACAGGAGGTGACCTCGCGCGTCTTCGAAGTGCTGTTGCAACGGATGCAGGCCGGGGAGGCGTTTGTCGAACGCCGTCATCCCGGCATTCTGCGCGTTCAACTACTCGGACACGTCCGCACCACCGCAATCGCATACTGGCACCAAGAGCGCGAGTCCCTGCGGCCGGACTTCCGCAGTTGGGTCGAGGCGGGCGCGAGGTGGCCTTGGGGCGAGGACGGTCAACTGGGCGTCGCGTTCGAGAGACTCCCTTCCCTCACGCAATGCCTGCTGTGGCATTCACTGGTCGAGCAAGACGCCCCAGCATTGACGGCCCGTATCACAGGACTGCCTTCACGCGCGGTGCGGAGCGGGAGCGACGACGCCAGAAGGGCGCTGCGCCAGGCCCGGACGGACCTGTATCTGGAGCGGCTGGAACTCCCGGACTGCAGGGACGCGATCCAGCGGCTGGCTGCGCGGCAGGGTGCGCCACCCGCTACGAACGACGCGGCCCATCTGCTCGCGTGTGCGGCCTGTATGAGCGTCTACGAAGACCTCACCCAACTCGACGCACAACTTGAAGCACAACTGCCGGCCCGCCTGCTGGGGTGGTGGACCGGGCGGGAGTATCTGCGAGCCAAGGCCGCCATCTCCATACCGCTGGACGATCCGCCGTTCCTGGCAAGGCTGCTGAGGCAACCCCCCACCGACACTTCCACGGAACGCACGCGCGCACGCCGGGCCGCCCCACGCACGAAACGAGTACGCGGCACCGGAAGGAGGCGCTCATCCCGGCTGCACTCCTTGCCCCCTGTACTCGTCAGCCATTCCCGAACCGCTGCCGCTGTGACGGGCTTCCTCATCGGCATCGGTACGGGCTTGCTCCTGCTGACGGCTTGCAACCAGCCGTCCGGCGCGCAGCAGGAGCCGCCACGGAATTCCCCCTCACCCACCCTTTCGGCACGGAACGGAGTCCGGGCCGACCAGTACTCCTCACAGCAGGAAACCGTCACCGGCGCCACCCCCGGCACCCGCCTCCTCGGATCCATGTCCTCGCTACGGTACGACCGGGTCCGCTTCTCGGCCGAGGACACCACCGCCCACGTCGAACTCGCAGGCCCCGCGGTGGCAGGCGCCTGGATCGAGCTGAGGGTCGACTCCCTCGCCGAGGTCCCGCTGGCCCGGATCGCGCCCAGCGCCGACGGTTCCGTGACCGATGTGTCGGTGCCCATCACCCCCGTCGACGGCGTGCACCCTGTCCACGTGGTCGCCCACTGCCCCAGGTATCGGCCGAAGTGCATCGAACTCCATTCCTTCGGCACCAGTACCGCATCATCGGGCCGGTGACGACCGAGGGACCGGTGATACCCCGCGGATGCGCCCGCGAGCCAGGCCGCACGGGTGACGCCAGCACTGGTCGGTGCGGCTCACCCAGCCGGGACCCTCAACTCAGGTGCGAGCAGGGCCCATTCACCATGGCGTGAGGCGGCGCCGAACATGGGGCGGTAGCGGCGGCACTCAGCGATCCCCAGCTGGTCGGTGCGCACGCCCAGCAGGCTTCCCGCACGTCGATCCGGGCTGGGGAGGCCGGCGGGGCGACATCGCTCTCGCTCAAGCCGAGCAGGTGACCGACGGACCGGGCCACTCGGTTGACGATGTGGTCGGTGGCACCCGGGCCCTACGGTCTGCCCTTCACCGATCGGCTCGGGACTCGACGACGGGGAGACGGGCCACGACGCGGGTGCCTGCGGGGGAGGGGTGGATCGTGCACCAGCTGGTGCAGGCCCCGACCAGGTCCAGTCCCCGGCCGAACGCGGCGTCCTCGTCCTCCGCCACACGGCGGTCGGCCTCGCGCGTCAGCCAACGGCCGGAGTCGGTGACCTCGACGGTCAGCGCGACGCCGTCGAAGACGATGAGGGTCGTGACCTCCGCGCTGCCGCTGTGCAGCACGGCGTTCGTCGCCAGTTCGCTGACGACGAGCGACAGCGTCTCGCTCGCGTCGTCGGGAAGGGCCCACTGCTGGGCGGTACGGCGCGCGAAGTGACGTAGCTCCGGCACGGTTTCGGGCATCGCCCTGGCGATGCACAGGGTGCGCAGTCGTGTCGGTCCGCGCCGCGCTGCCGATAACGGCCGCGGGCAGTCGGTGGTGGCAGGGCGAAGGCCGTCGATGAGGGCCATGCCAGTTTCTCCCGGAGTGGTCGCTGGTGTGCTGTGTGCAGGGCACTGCTCCGACCGTGGCCGCCGTCGTACCGCCGGGACAAGCAGGGGAGCGGACCTTACCTATACGTAATAACGCTGAGTACGCACGAGGTGACCCCCGCCTCTGCTTCGATGAGATCGCAGGGCTGCGAAATGGCCAAGGTGTTGAATCAGCCGTGGTTGGACAGCGTCCTGCCAAGCGCGGAACAACACAGGGGGACCCGTGATACGTGAGCGGGAGTGGGAGACGGCGGTACGCGAGCCACTGGCGTCGGCGCCGCCGGACGCGACGACGCTCGTGCTCGTCGACGGGGCGGCGGGGACGGGCAAGACCCGCTTCGTGAAGTGGCTTCTGGCGCTACGTGAGTTCAGCTCGATGCCCCGCCTGAAGGTGACGTTCTCCCCCTCGGGCGCCGTTGCCCTCCAGGAGCAGGCACCCTTGAAAGGGCCCGCGTCACCGGTGCCGAGGAACGGCTCCCTACGTCGCCCCGCAGGCACCCGGCCCATGGCCCTGGGGCAGCCGAGACAGGCCGCACTCGCGACCTCCTCCCTCGGAGAACTGGCGGCCTCGCTCGACTCCGGTGGCCCGGTGCTGCTGGTGGCCGAGAACGTGCACCGCGCGGACGAGGAGGACGCACACGCGTTACGCACCCTCCTGGCCCACCCTCCGGCGGGACTGCGCGCGGTGCTGACGTATCGCCCCGAGGAACTGGCACGCCCCGGGCTGGTGCTGGGCGCGCCCGTGGGCTATCCCGCCGAGATGAGCCTCGTACGGCTGCGGCTCGGGCCGCTCGACGAGGCGGAGGTCCGCGCGATGGCGGTGGAGGCACTGGGCGAGGAGCGCTGTTCGGCCCCGTTCGTCACCCGGCTGCATGAGCGCGCGGGCGGCATCGCCCAGGCCGTGGCCGATCTGCTGACCGAGCTGAAGGCGGCCGTCGCGCTCCCGGACGACAAGCCCACGGCGCCCGGCCCGGCCCGGCTCACCGCCCGGCATGTGGACGAGGCCCCGGTGCCGGTCCGGCTCACCGAGCTGGTGGTCGGCCGTATGGCGGCGCTGGACGATCAGACCCGGCGCCTGGTGTGGGCGGCCGCCGTGCTCGACGACCTCGGGACGGAGGACGAGTTGGCCTCGGTCGCCGCTCTGTCGGCGGAGCACGGCCGCACCGCGCTCACGGCCGCGCTCTCCGAGGCGGTGCTGCATGAACTCGGGCTCGGCCGGTACGGGTTTCGTATGCCCATGGAGGCCGCGGCCGTGTATCCGCTGCTGCCCGGCCCCGTGCGCCGTGAGCTGCACGGCCGCGCGGCCGAGACGCTGGCGGTCCGGCGCCCGGCGCCCTGGGCGCGGCTGGCCCGCCATCAGTTCGCGGCCGGCCGGATCCCCGAGTGGCTGGAGAGCGTGGAGAAAGCCGCCGTCGACGCCGTCGAGGCCGGGGACCACCAGCTGGCGATCTCCTTGCTGGAGGACGTGCTGGCCCATCCGGTGGTCCGGCAGCCCGACCGGGTCCGGCTGACGCTGATGCTCGCCCGCAGCGCATACAACGGGCTGCGGTCGGACCAGACAGTGGAGGTCCTGCGACGGCTGGTCGACGACCCCGAGCTGCCCGCCGCCGTACGCGGCGAGATCCGGCTCGACCTCGGGCTGCTCATCGGCAACCAGGTCGGGCGGCCGCAGGAGGGACGTGCCGAACTCATCAGAGCCGTACGGGAGTTGGGTGCCCAACGGGCGCTGGCGGCGCGGGCCATGGCTGCGCTCGCGCCGCCCTACTGGCCGACCGGCCCGCTGGCGGAGAACCTCGCGTGGCTGGCGCGTGCGGAGACGACGGCGGCCGAGAGCGGGGTCGCGGCGGTACAGGCGGCGGTCGCGGCGAACCGGGTGACGGTGCTGCTCAGCGTGGGTGATCCGGACGGATGGCGGGAACTGGCGGAGCTGCCCCGGGAGAGCGACGACCCGCGGATTCTCCATCACGCGGCACGCGGTCTGTTCAATGCCGCCGATTCGGCGGTCTGGTTGGGCGAGTACGCGCGTGCGCGTGAACTTCTGGCCGAGGGGTCGGAGCTGGCCGCCCGCAACGGGGACGCCTACATGGAACAGGGGAGCCGGGGAACCGCGCTGCGGCTGGACATGGTGACCGGCAACTGGGCGGGTCTGAACGCGCGGGCCCGCGCGCTCGTGGCGGACGCGGGCGAGATGCCGTACGTCGCCTGCGACGGCCTGATCGTGCTCGGCCTGCTCGCCGTGGCCAAGGGCAACTGGAGCCGGCTCGGGGACTGGCACTTCGGGTTCCTGGCCGGGGACGACTGTCCCGTGCCGGTGGCCGCGGTGGCCGCGGGCAGCCGGATCAGGCCGGCCCAGGCTCGCGAGGACCTGGAGGGTGCCGCCCGGGAGGCGGCCGACGCGTGGGCCAGGCTCAAGGCGAAGGGCGTGTGGGTCTGGGCGGCCGAGCTGGCCCCCTGGGCTGTCGAGGCAACCATCGGGGCCGGCCGGCTGGATCTCGCGCGGGACATGGTCGACGAGTTCGCGGCAGGCATCGAGAGCCGACAGGCGCCCGCCGCCACGGTGGCCCTCATCTGGTGCCGGGCCCTGCTCGCCGAGGCGGACCGGGCGTTCCCGGAGGCAGCCGACGGCTTCCGGCACGCCCGTGCCTGTTACCGGGAACTTCCCCGCCCCTACGAGGCGGCCCTCGCCGCGGAGGCCGCCGGACGCTGCGCTCTGGCCGGGAGCCCGGGGGAAACAACCGCGGGAATCGCCGAACTGACCACAGCGGCCGAGGAGTTGGAGCGCCTCGGGGCGACCTGGGACCTGGCCCGGGTACGGGCGAAGCTGCGCGCCCACCCCGGTGCCGAGCGGCGCCCTGTGGGCCGTCCCCGGTACGGTGAGCAGCTCTCGCCGCGCGAGCAGGAGGTGGCGGAGCTCGCCGGGGCCGGTCTGAGCAACCGCGAGATCGCGGCCACTCTGCATCTGTCCCCGCGAACGGTGGAGCAGCATGTCGCGCGCGCCCTCAAGAAGTTGGGCGCGGTCTCCCGGCTCGAACTGGCGGGGACGGTCCGCGGCGGCGAGCGGGACAGGTGAGCGCGGCCTCCCCCATCCCCCTCCGACTCCCTCATCCGTAGGCCGCGCAGTTATGTACGTACCCGTGATGTGCCGTCACGGATAGGTAACTCCGGTCCTTCGAGCCTAAGTTCGTTGCAACGCCGCAGTCTCCGCTGCATCCGGGGCCGCACGATGCCGCACCGGGTGGCCTGCAGTCGGCCAATCCCCTTCAGACATGCCGGTGTTCGGCATGCCCGAATCCCGTGCATCGGAAAGGACCAAGTGAACCAAACGCATCGAAAATCCCACCGCGGACGCATACTCGTGGCCGCCGTCCTCGGCACCACGCTCTTAGGCGCCGCCGGCATCGCCGGCGTGGCCATGGCGGGGGAGGAACCTCCCATGCCAACGCCTCTCACAGCCCCCGCCTCGTCGTCGGCCGGAGGGGCCGGAGGCAACCACGTCCCCGAGCCGTGGCACCGGTCGGACCCCGAGGCCGGCCCGAACTTGCCGGACACCTGGCGTCCGTCCACACCTGCCGGGACCGGACAGGCGGTTGACGGTACGGATCTCGACGCCTGCTTCGACAACGCCTGCGAGGTCGAGGTGACGGGCGGAGACACGATCCAGCTCGACGGTACGGCGGGCGTCGACGAACTCAGTATCGACAGCGTCGCCGACAACACACTGACCCTCACGGGCTCGTCCGGCAACGGCGCTCAGCAGTCCACCGCCAGCCAGACCGCCCCGGGCCGGTCGACGATCAACGATCTTGTGGTCGACCTCATCAGTGTCGATGGGGACCGGGCGATCATCCGGCTCTCCCTCTTCGGTTCGCTGCCGGGCAGCACCACCGAATGATCCGTTTCCCATCGGAATCTCCGAGCCTCCGGATCTCCGTCTCTCCATCCCTCCGTACGAAGGACCGATCGTGACGCATTCACACGCCAGGCGTGCGCGCGGCAAGCGCACGGCGTTGGCAGTTGCCGCAGGCGTGGCGCTGTCCGCCACCCTGACCACATTCTTCTTCGCCAACGCGGATACCCCGACGAAGACCCGGCCGGAGGCTTCGCCCTTGGCCGGATCGCCCCGGATGCTCGCCGCGATACAGCGTGACCTGGGCCTGACCACGAAGGAGGCACACACCCGGCTGGCTCAGGAAGCCGACGCTTCGGGCAAGGTCGCGTCAGTGCGGCGGGCCTCGGGAGCGAGCTGGGCGGGAGCCTGGTTCGATGCCGAGAAGGGGCGGCTCGCGGTCGCCGTCACCAGCAAAGCCGCCGCGCGGCAGGCCGAGGCCCTGGGTGCTGTGCCCACTGTGGTCTCCCGCAGCCAGGCCGAACTCACAGGCGTCGTGGACCAGCTCGACAGCGGGGCGGCCGGTGAGCCGCCTGCCGCGGTGACCGGCTGGGGAGCGGATCCGCGCACCAACAGCGTGGTCATCACCGTGGCCAACGGACAGAACGAAGCCGACCCGTTCCTGACCCGAGCCCGCGCACTCGACCGTTCTGTGCGCGTCGTGGAGGGGGCAGTCGGGCAGCGTCAGCAAGAGGGAGAAGGGGAGGTGCGCGGCGGTGACGCATGGACGCCCGGCGACGAGTCCAATTGCTCCATAGGGTTCGCTGCCACAGGGGCGGACGGCAGCCGGCACTTCCTGACCGCCGGCCACTGCACAAACGACACGGGCGAGACGGCATTCGCCGGCGACGGATCCGAGATCGGCGTCGTCAACGGCAGTGTCAACGGGGTCGACGGTGACTTCGGCAAGGTCGATGTCAACGCGGACTTCAGGCTCACGTCGGCCGTCAACGCCTACGGCCAGGCGGCCAACGTGACGGTTTCCGACGTGGGCGAGGCGCTGGTGGGCGAGTCCGTGTGCCGGTCCGGCCAGACGACCGGGTTCCGCTGCGGCACCGTCCAGTTCGTTGACCGGACCCTCACCTTCCAAGGCCTCGATGGCCGCCAGACGGTGGTGGGCGGTCTCACCGAGACCGACGCCTGCTCCGCCGGCGGAGACTCCGGGGGTGCCTACGTCTCGGGCACCACGGCCGTGGGCACCCATGTCAGCGGCGCCGGAGAGTGCGGCTCCGCCGGCACCGTGACCAGCTTCCAGCCGGTCCAGGAAACGCTCGACTTCTTCGGTCTGACGCTGGTGACCGGCGAGGACAATGCCGAAGGCACCGGCGACGTCCCCGCCGAACCCGAAAGCCCCGCCGACGTCTGATTCGCCAGGTCTGGCCAGCGACAGCCAGCAGGTGCTCGCGGACAAGGGGCAGGTGTGGGCTGGTGGGAAGGCCGGGGCGTTGGACGTGTTAGTGTGACGCTTTTGCGTGGTCGTCGCGGTGGGCGATTCTGCCTGTTCGGTTCTGCTTGTGCGTGGGCTGTTCCATCCTGCCGGGCCTTCCTCGGTACGTCCCCCTGCGGAAGGCTGTTCATGAAGCACCCCGACGACGCCGGCATCGCTCACGGCGGTCCCGTCCAGTCAGAGACCACGACTCCGGCGCTGCCCCCGGCCGTCTCCTTCGCCGGCTTGGAACTGCCGGTGGAGGTGCTGCGGACACTGAGCGGACTCGGGGTGCGCGAACCCTTTCCGATCCAGGCCGCCACACTGCCTGATGCCCTGGAGGGGCGCGACGTCCTGGGGCGCGGGCGCACCGGATCGGGCAAGACGCTCGCCTTCGGCCTGCCGCTGCTGACACGTACGGCCGGGCGGCGCGCCGAACCGAAGCAGCCCCTCGCCCTGATCCTCGTGCCCACCCGGGAGCTGGCCCAACAGGTCGTCCAGGAGCTGGCGCCGTACGCCGAGGCACTGCGGCTGCGGATGGCCACGGTCGTCGGCGGCATGTCGATCGGCCGGCAGGTCGCCGCGCTGCGCGAGGGAGCCGAGGTGGTCGTCGCCACCCCCGGACGCCTGCACGACCTGATCGAGCGCAAGGCCTGCCGCCTGGGACGGGTCAGGATCACCGTGCTGGACGAGGCCGACCAGATGTGCGACTTGGGCTTTCTGCCGCAGGTCGCCGACGTGCTCGACCAGGTGCACCCCGACGGTCAGCGGATGCTCTTCTCGGCCACTCTGGATCGCGATGTCGATCAGCTGGTCCGCCGCTACCTCCACGACCCCGTCGTCCACTCGGTCGACCCGTCCGCGGGCGCCGTCTCGACGATGGAGCACCACGTTCTGGTCGTCCACGGCCCTGACCGCTACGCCGTCACCACGGAGATCGCCGCCCGCGACGGCCGCGTCCTGCTGTTCCTCGACACCAAGCACGCCGTCGATCAGCTCACCCGGCATCTGCGGGCCAGTGGGGTGCACGCCGGGGCCCTGCACAGCGGCAAGTCCCAGCCACAGCGCACACGGACCCTGGCGCAGTTCAAGAACGGCCAGATCACCGTTCTGGTGGCGACCAATGTCGCGGCCCGTGGCCTGCACGTCGACGACCTCGATCTCGTGGTCAACGTCGACCCGCCCACCGACCCCAAGGACTACGTGCACCGGGCCGGCCGCACCGCCCGCGCCGGTGAGTCCGGCAGCGTGGTCACACTCGTGCTGGCGGGCCAGCGCCGCGAGACGAGCCGCATGATGGCCGAGGCCGGCATCGAGCCGACCGTCACCAAGGTGCGCTCGGGCGAGGCGGAGCTGAGCCGGATCACCGGCGCCAAGGCTCCCTCCGGCACCCCGCTCGACGGCGGGCCCGCCGTCCCCCGACCCAAGAACCACAACGCTCCCTTCCGCGGCCTCGGCACCAGCAAGGACACCACCCGCGGCGCCGGCGGCAAGTCCCGAAAGGCCGGCGAGGCCCGCAAGCTCGCCGAGGCCCGCAAGGCCGCCCTCGTGCGTCGCAACGGCTGAGAGCCGTTGCTCTGTCAGCGAAGCAGCATGATGTTGCCGGCGCCCCGCACTGCGCCCGGCATGACAAGCTGTGCTGGCCCACTCCCGAACCCAGGAGGTCACCATGACCGCAGAGCCCGAAACTACTGAAGGTTCGGAGTCGGCTACCCCCGAGACGCCCGAGACGTCACCTCTGGCGCCGGACAGCGACGGCAACTACGACCTCAAGCGCAAGTTCCGTGAAGCCCTGGCGCGCAAGCGCGGTGCGCAGGCGGACGCGGCCGATGTTGCCGCCAACCCGGATGCGTCGAAGGTGCGTGCGGCGCACGGCCCGGCCGCGAGCCAGCGGTCGTTCAGGCGTAAGAGCGGCGGCTGAGTCGATCAGTCCCGCGGTCCGGCCGCTTTACCGGCACCCTGCGCGGTGTCCACTCGCGCGCCCGGTGCCGTGGCCCGCAACGTGCACATGTCCGTGTGCGCGTTGCGGGCGAGGCGCAGCAGGCGGTCTGGCCTGCGGGAGGGCCCAACCGCGGCCGGCCGTAGGGGGTCCGGGAAAGGGAGCGCATCCTCACGTGACCGGGCTCTCAGTGCGGCCCGGAGTGCCGTTCCGTACCCTGGTCCCGCCTGTTGACCTGAACAACAGGTGGCAGATCGGCGCGAAGTTGGCCGATGTAGGGTGAAACCGCCCTTGACCTGCAAGAGCAGGCAGGGAGCCGATCAGCAGGAGCGCCCCAAATGCTGCGTACTCTCTTCAAGTCCAAGATCCACCGCGCCACCGTCACCCAGGCCGACCTGCACTACGTGGGATCGGTGACCATCGACGCGGACCTGCTCGACGCCGCCGACCTGCTGCCCGGCGAGCTCGTGCACATCGTCGACATCACCAACGGCGCCCGCCTGGAGACCTACGTCATCGAGGGCGAGCGCGGCTCGGGCGTCGTCGGGATCAACGGCGCCGCCGCCCATCTCGTCCACCCCGGCGACCTCGTGATCATCATCAGCTACGCTCAGATGACCGACGCCGAGGCACGGGAGTTCGAGCCGAGGGTCGTGCATGTGGACGGGGCCAACCGGATCGTGGCGCTGGGCGCCGATCCGTCCGAGCCGGTGCCGGGCTCGGACCAGGAGCGCAGCCCGCAGGCCGTGCCGGTGGCCTGACGGCCGCGCTGCTCGACGCCAGACGCCACACGTCAGACGGAAGACGGACCAGGGAGCGTGTCATGAGCGACATCGAGATCCGCGACGACCGGGCGACGGGCCGCCTGGAGGCCCTCCAGGGCGACGAAGTCACCGGCCACATCGAGTACTTCGTCCTCGAATCCCCGGCGCGCGCCCTCGTCCCCGTCCACACCATCGTGGAACCGGCCCACGAGGGGAAGGGCATCGCGGGCTCCCTGGCACGTGAGCTGTACGGCATCGCGGCGCGCGAGGGAGTCGTCGTGGCGCCGTTGTGCCCCTACGTCGTGAAGTGGGCCGAACGCCACCCGGACGAGGCCCCGGCCGCCGACCCGGCGCTGCTGGAGGCGGCGATGGAGTGGCTGCGGGAGCATCCCGAGCGGTTCTGACGGGGGGCGGCTGCGTCGATGGGCGGTTGTGGCGTCGGGGGGTTTTGAGTCGGCGCCGCCTCCGACCGTCCCCGACGGGGCCCACTTGGGCGCCCTCATTGACGCGGGTGAGTGACTGGTGGCGCGGCCGTCGGGTACGCGGGGGAGTAGTCCAGAGCCGATGTCACGGACTGGCTGGAGGACGCCATGACCAACCCGTTTCCCGACCCGGTCCATCCAGGACCGCCTCCGAGCCCGGAGCCGCCGCACCCGGAGCCGCATCCGGTCCCGCCGCCGGAGCCCTCGCCGGCTCCCGAGCCGCCCCCGCCCGGACCGTCACCGACCCCGGGTCCCCCGCCCGCCCCGGGACCGACACCGCCTCCGCCGGCACCCCCGGGCCCGCCCTCGCCCCCGCCGCCGGGCCCCTCCCCGTCGCCGATCCCGCCGGGACCGGAACCGGTGCCGAACCCCGAGCCCGGGCCGCCGCTCACCTGAGCGCGAAACTCACGGAGGGTGAGATTTTCTCATCACGTAACTCCGTTGCGTGACGGTGCGGTCGCTGTCACCCTGGGTCACCTGAGAACGGGTACGGGGGACGGGGGTCCCGCGATGGGGGACGTCGCGAAGATCGAGATCGACAAGAAGCGGGCGAACGGCGCACGGGTTCCGGGGACCGGGGGAGTCGAGGTCGTCGAACTTCTGGTGCCGGGACTCGGCCCGGTGGACCGGGACCGGATGCTGCGCCCCCGCGGGCGTGGCCGGGAGACCGGGGACGACAAAGCCGGGTTCTACCGGTCCGCCGACCGCGACCCGGGCGTCGTACCGGGCACCGAGGATCAGCGGCTCGTCCGCGAGATCTACGACTGGACCCGGCTCACCATCGGCGGCGCCTCCCGGGCGCTGTGGCTGTTCCTGATGCCGTTCCTGCTGATCAACCTGGTGGCCTGGATGCAGCCGCGCTGGCCGTCCGGCGTGGACGGGCGCGGGACCAAACTGGCTGGCGCGGTCTACGAGTTCGCGGCCCGGCTGCTCGCCCTCTCGCTCACGGTGCTGGTGGTCGGCACCTTCGGCCAGGTGGCCATGGACCAGTTCGCCTGGCAGTGCCATCCCGCCGTGGAGAGGCGGGTGTGCGGCGACCAGGCCGGCGAGGCGCTGGCCGGTCTGCCCGGCCCGCAGTGGGGACTGGCGATGGCAGCGCTCGTGCCGGCCGGTGTCGCCTTCGTGCTGTTGCGGGTGGCCCGGGACGCGAAGCAGGAGTATCTGCCGGTGCTGCCGACCGTCACCGCGGACGAGGCGGAGGCCGCACGGCGCCTGCGCGACGCCGACGGCCTGCCCCTGGAACTCGCGGGCTTCTGGGAGCACAACCGCCGCGACCCCGGCATAGCCGCCCAACACGTGTGGGCCGGCCTGCTCACCACCGCGGCGCTCCTCACCTGGACGCCGATGCACCAGGATCCGGCCGGGAGCACCGCGAAGACCATCGGGATCGCCTTGTTCGCCGTGATCTCGGCCGTGGCACTGGTCGTGGTGGTGTCGGTGCCCGCGCTGTACCGCAAGTTCGGCATCCGGCTCCCGGAGCACTCGTTGCGGGCCAGGCTCGTGGCGAAGACGTGGTACCTGTCCACCAAGCCGATCAAGATCGAGCGCGAGACCGGCACGGTGACGCTGCTGCCGCTCTGGCCGACGCGCTACCCCCTTCCCGCCGGGATCTGCTGCGCCATCGTCAACGCGGCGGCCCTGCTGTACTGCCTCTGGCCGGACCGGCAGTGGCGCGTGGAGGGCCAACTGCCCGGAATCCAGGTGCAGTCCACGGCACTCTTACTGGCCCAGGGCGTGGGCGTGGCGCTGCTCCTGATCTCGGCCGTGCTCCTGCCGCGCAAGGGCACCCGGCGCGGCATGGCACTGTTCGGTCACGCCGGCGCGGCCGTGGCGGTGCTGGCCTGTTTCCTGGGCTGGCTCTACACCGTGGCGCTGGCCCAGTGGACGAGCGCGTGGCTGGCCGAGGACCGGGCCGGGCCGGTGGTCACCGAGCCCGTCCACCGCATGGGCATGATCCTGCTGCCCGTTCTGGTGACCGTGGCGCTGGCCGCGGCGGTGATGTGGGCCGTCGTACGCCTGCTGCCCGTCCCGGCCCCCGACGTGCCCCGTCCCGCGAACCCGGACCGGTCCGATGCCGACCTGACCAAGGACGACCAACGTCATCTGAACCTGCTGACGGCCGCCCGTCGCCGACACACCTACCTGCTGCGTGAGCTGAACTGGCTGATCGGGTTCAGCGCGCTCGCGATCGTGGTCTGGATCGTCCTGTTCGACCAGCTCAAGGGCCTGCGCAAGCCCGAGGAGGGGGCGCGCAGCCTGATCTACGACCTGCTGGGCGCCGCCAGTGTGCCGCTGCTCGCGGCCCTCGCCGCGCTCATGCTGTTCGCCTTCCGCACCCTGGCGCTGCGCCCGGAGATGCGTCAGAACGCGGGTCTGGCCTGGGCGTTCGGCGCGTTCTGGCCGAGGGCGGTGCATCCGTTCGCGCCGCCGTCATGGACGACGCGGGCGGTGCCCGAACTGGTGCGCCGTCTTCAGTTCCTGTTGCGCGACGAGCACCGGCTCGTCCTGATCCGGGCCTCGTCGATGGGGTCGGTGCTCGCCCTGGCGGCGGTCTGGCAGCTGGAGGCACGCGAACGGGAGCGCATCGGGCTGCTCACGTCGGGCTGCCCGGTGGGGATGTACTTCAGCCGCCAGTACCCCGGGTTCATCTGCGGCGACTCGATCCGCTGGCTGGCACCCTGCGGGGCCCGCGCGAAACTCGGTGCCTGGACCAACGTCTGGCGGGACACCGACCCGCTGGGTGGACCGGTCGGCATCGAATGCGTCGACCGCCAGTGGCCCGACGACGCCGAGGACTGGCAGGGCGTCAGAGGCGTGATGGCGCGGCGCTCGGAGCGGCACCCGGTCTTCCCGCCGATCAACGGCCACCGTAACTACACCACGGACGACTTGATGATCCGCGAGCGCGACCGGGTACTGGAGCGGCTGCTCCGCGTGTGCGCGGCGGGCGACGTGATAGCGCCGCCCACCGCAAGCCTCTAGGCCCACAAGGGCCAACCGTGACCGCCCAACCCGAATCGGTCGGCCCGTCGTTCCTACGGGCCGATCTCGAACCGAGGCGGCTGCAGGCCCGCCAGGCAGGACCTGTTCGGTGCGGTCGGGGAGTTGAAGAACGAGACGGTGATCGCTCGCGCGCACGCTGATTCGGCGAAGGCGACATGGGCGACGTAGGGGACCGTGACGGCGGTGGACCGGCTCAGCGTGCGGGCGGCGTAGGCGCCGTTGCTCGCGCCGGTCTGGGCGTCGAACCCGGCCGACATGACGAGCGTCGGAATGTCGCTGCGCGTCACGTTTCTGATCGAGAGTGGGGCCGGGGGAACGCTCCAGGCACGGCAGTCCGCGTGAAGGAAGGGGAGCTGCGGTGCGTTGGCCAGGACCGAGCGGGGGAACGACGGGAACGCGCGCCGTCCTGCCCGGATCACGTCGGCCTCGGTCTCGAAGGGGGTCCACTCGGAACAGAAGACGCCGTAGGCGAGCCCGTGGGCGAGTCTGCCGATGGCCTGGGGGCTGAGTTTTCCTCCGGCCCACTGCTCGGCGATGCGCTGCGGGTTGCCGTGCGCCAGCTCGTCGATGGAGCGGGGTACTCCGGCCGCCAGGTGAGTGGCTGAGGTCAGCCAGTTCACCAGGACGCCGCCGTCCAGCACGACCCGCACCGGCGTCGGGCGGTCCGGGACCGTGACGGTGGTGACGATCGGGCGGGCTTCGAGTCGACGGACCAGGCGCTCGAAGGTGCGCGACAGATTCGGGTAGCGGCGGTTGCAGGAGGACTGCTGCGCGCAGGCCTTGAACAGGCCGTCGAAGCCCTGGCGTGCGGCACTCCAGGTCAGACTCGCCCCGGCGAGGGACGGCGGGAGGACGCCGTCGATGCCGACCGACCGGATGCCCTGCGGAAATTTGCGCATGTAGGTGAGGGCCAGGTCGGTGCCGTAGGAGATGCCGAACACGTTCCATTGCCTGATGCCCAGCGCGACGCGCAGGGCGGCGTAGTCGGCGGCGCTCTCGCCGGTGTTGTAGGCGCTGAGGGCGGCCCCGTGGCGCTTGAGCTGTTCGCGGCAGGCCCGCGTCGCCCGGACGTGCAGGCGCCCGGTGGACGGGGCGCCGTAGACGAGGCCGAGGGAGTTGGCGTTGAACTCGTCGATGTTCGGGCAGGTCAGCACCGGATCGGCCGAGTAGGTCCCGCGCTGGGACATGAAGATCACGTCCCGGTCCCGGTTCAGGCCGCCGTCGATCGCCAACTGGGCCTCGGAGACCGCGTCGTCGCCCGGACCGCCGGCGAACCACACGATCGGATCGGCCTTCCGTCTGCTGGTGGCCGCCCCCACGATCGCGATTCCGAGGGTGATCTTTCGCCCCTTGGGCCGGTCATGCTTCTCGGGCACGGTCAGCGTGCCGCAGCGGGCCCCTTCGAGAGCGGGGATCGGGTCAGCGGTCCTCGGGCAGGGGCCCGGCACGAAGCGGGCGTGGCCCACCGTCCGGGCGACCGTGCCGAGCGGTGCGTCATGGCCGCTCTCGGCGCGGGCGGGTGTCACGGCGAGGCCGGCGACGAGGAGACCGGCCGTGGCCGCGGCGAGCGTGGCCGGGAGCCGTCGCGCGGTGAGCCGGTGGTGGGGCGGGCGGACGGACATCATGCGGTCTCCGGGGTCGGCGTGATGGTGAACGGTTTCGGCGACAGACCCGCCACGCAGCGGGTGTCGGGCGCGGTCGGCCGCGCGAGGAAGGAGGCCAGTACGTTCTGCGCGCAGGGCGACTGAGGCACCACCCAGTGGCCGATTCCGGGAATCCGCACCGTGGTCGAGCGGGGCAGCGTGCGGGCCGCGTACGCACCCCAGCGCGCGCCGGTCTTCGCGTCGAAGGTCCCGGAGACCACGAGCGTCGGCACAGTGCTGACGGTCGTCACCCGCTGCACGGCCGTACGGTCCGGGACGCTCCAGACCCGGCACACCTCGTGCTCGAAGGGAAGCTGCGGCGCCTGGGCCAGGACCGTCTCCGGCCACCCGGGGAAGGCCCGCCGCCCCGCCCGCAACAGGTCGGACGGCGAATGGCCCGGCACCCACTCGCCGCAGGCCACCGACTGCGTGAGGCCGTGCGCGAACTCACCGATCACGGGCGTGGCCCCGGCGGCGCGGGCCCGCGCGAAGCGCTCCGGACGTCCGCGGGCGAGTTCGTCGAGCGCCGCAGGGACGTCGACCGCCGGGACGGCGTTGGCGACCAGCAGATTGACCAACGCGCCCCCGTCGAGGACGACCTTCACCGGCTCGCCGCCCGCAGGCGGCCGCGCCGTCAGCGTCAGGGGATGCGCCTCCAGCCGCCGGACCTGCTGCGTCAGCACGCGCGGGAGGTTCGGGTAGCGGCTCTTGCAGCGCGGCTGGGCCGCACACGCCGCGAAGATCGTGTTGATCCCCTCACGGGCGCTGTCCCACGTCCACGGCAGGCTGACGATCTGCGGCGGCACGACGGAGTCGATCGCGACCGAGCGGATCCCCCCGGGGTGCCGGCGCAGATAGGTGAGGGCCAGGTCGGTGCCGTACGAGTACCCGTAGACGTTCCACCGGTCGATGCCGAGCGCCCTGCGCAGATCGGCGAAGTCCGCGGCGTTCTCGGTGGTGTTGTAGGCGCTCAGCGCGACTCCGCGGGCCGTGACACGGGTGAGGCGGTGCCGGCACTCCTTGGTCGCGCGCACGAGGAGCCGCCCGGTCGACGGCGCGTCGTAGCGCAGCCCCACGGCGTCCGCGTAGAAGCGGTCGATCTCCGGGCAGGCGAGGTTCGGCTGGGCGTGCAGCGTTCCGCGCTGGGCCATGACGATCAGATCGCGGTTCCGGTTGAGGCCCGAGTCGATCAAGAAGGGAATGTCCCCGATCGCATCGCCGCCGGGACCGCCCGTCATGAACACCACCGGATCCGCGGCCGGCCTCGCCGAGGCGGCTCGGATGATCGCGACGGTCAGCCGGATGGTCCGCCCATTGCGGCGGGCCCGGTTCTCGGGGACCTCGAGGACCCCGCACCGCCCCGGAATCGGCTCGGGCGTGTCAGGGCAGGGACCGGGCACGAACCGTGTCGGAGCAACCGGCCGCGGCTCGCCGAAGGGCGCCGGCACGGCACCGCTCGGCGTCGGGGCGAGCACGGCCAGGAAGGCCAGGCCGGCCGCGAGGAACGCCGCCCCGGTGCGCGCCTCCCGGACGCGTCGTCGTGCGGACCGGTACCGCGTCCGCCGTCGTACGAACCTGCCGCTCCCGTGACCGGACGGCAGGCCGCCCGCTCTGATGCCCTGTCCCGCCATGTGATCCCGATTCTCCGACGTCCCGGCCGCGGCGGCGACGTCGACGACGCCGCGTGAGCGCCGCCCGCCACCACGAGACGCGGGCGGGCACGGCGTACGCCAGCCTGAGCGCGGGGACAGACGTCCACCACTGGTGGGCGCCACTCGGAGCAGTCGGCCTCACCCGGACAGGGGTCCGCCCCGTGCCCGAAGCAGAGACCCGGGCACGGGGCGGTCGGATGACGGACCGGACAGGTCCTAGGCGGACACCTCCGACCGGTCCCCGCCCCACAGCGTGTGGAACGAGCCGTCCCGGTCCGTGCGCCGGTACGTGTGCGCACCGAAGAAGTCCCGCTGCCCCTGCGTGAGCGCCGCGGGGAGCCGCTCGGCACGCAGCGCGTCGTAGTACGCGAGGGCGGCGGCGAAGCCCGGCGTCGGCACACCCTGCCGGGTCGCGGCGACCAGGACCTCACGCCAGTCGTCCTGCGCGGCGGCGATCTCCTGGGCGAACGTGTCGTCCGACAGCAGGCTCGGCAGGTCGGCCCGGGTGTCGTACGCGGCGCGGATGCGGTCCAGGAAGGCCGCGCGGATGATGCAGCCGCCACGCCAGATCGCGGAGACGGCGCCCAGGTCGATGTCCCAGTCGTACTCGCCGCGCGCCGCGTCGATCTCGTGGAAGCCCTGCGTGTACGACACGATCTTCGACGCGTACAGCGCCTGCTCGACCCGGTCGGCGAAGGCTGCGGCCTCGGCCTCGCCGAGCGGCGTCGCCTTCGGACCGGCCAGCCCGTGCGAGGCCTCGCGCAGCGCCGCGTGCCCGGACAGCGAGCGGGCGAAGACCGCCTCCGCGATCCCGGACACCGGCACGCCCAGGTCGAGCGCGATCTGCACGGTCCAGCGCCCCGTGCCCTTCTGCTCCGCCTGGTCGACCACCACGTCCACGAACGGCTTGCCGGTCGCCTCGTCCACGTGGGACAGCACCTCGGCGGTGATCTCGATCAGGTACGAATCCAGCCGACCCTGGTTCCAGGTGCGGAAGATCTCCGCGATCTGCGCGGGCTCGTACCCGGCGACATCCCGCAGCAGCTGGTACGCCTCGCCGATGAGCTGCATGTCGGCGTACTCGATGCCGTTGTGCACCATCTTCACGAAGTGCCCGGCGCCGTCCGGACCGACGTGTGTCACGCAGGGCGCGCCGTCCTTCGCCTTCGCGGAGATCTTCTCCAGCATCGGGCCCAGCGAGTCGTACGACTCCTTCGGGCCGCCCGGCATGATGCTCGGGCCGTGCAGCGCGCCCTCCTCGCCGCCGGAGACGCCCATGCCGACGAAGTGGATGCCCTGCTCGCGCAGGTCACGCTCGCGGCGCCGGGTGTCGGCGAAGTGCGCGTTGCCACCGTCGATGATCATGTCGCCGGGCTCCAGCAGCGGCGCGAACTCCTGGATCACCGCGTCGGTCGGATCGCCGGCCTTGACCATGATCACCAGTCGCCGCGGTCGCTCCAGCGCCGCCACGAACTCCTTGGCGGTCTCGGCCGCGATGAAATCGCCCTCGCTGCCGAACCCCTCCACCAGCGCCCGCGTACGCGCCGGCGTCCGGTTGTGCACCGCGACCGTATAGCCGTTGCGGGCGAAGTTCCGGGCGAGGTTGCGGCCCATGACCGCGAGACCCGTGACGCCGATCTGCGCCGAAGTGCTCATGCGTTGGCTCCTAGTGCCCTCGATATATCAGCGGTGCCGGTCCTGCCCGCCAGTATTGCCCCATCGTCCATCCTGACGTGCCCGTACTCCGAGCGCACATCCGGGTGGCGCGATGTCGCAGCCTCTTACGCACGAAACGCCCCGGCGCACTCAGCTGTTCCGGGTGCTCGGACAACATGCGCCCCTTCCACGCCACTTGGCGTGAACAGGCGGCTGATTTGCTGTCTTGTCATGGCCTGTTCGCAGCGCTTACTTTTGCCCCTCCTGACGCATGTCAATGGGGGGCTCCTTCATGGCCGTACGCGGCCGGCACCGCCGGTACCAGCCGAACAGGATCAACCGCGCCTCACTCACCGTCACCGCGGGCGGCGCCGGAATGGCGCTCCCCCTCATCGGCACCGGCGTCGCACACGCGGCCGACGTGGACACCTGGAACAAGGTCGCCGCGTGCGAGTCGACCAACCGGTGGCACGTCAACACCGGCAACGGCTTCTACGGCGGCCTGCAGTTCGCCCAGTCGACGTGGGAGGCCTACGGCGGCACGCGGTACGCGGCGCGCGCGGATCTGGCCACCAAGGACCAGCAGATAGCCGTGGCGGAGAAGGTGCTGGACGGGCAGGGCCCCGGCGCCTGGCCGCTGTGCTCGGTCCGGGCCGGACTGACCCGGGGCGGCGACACCCCCGACATCCAGCCGGCCGGCACCACGCAGAAGTCCGCAAAGAAGACCCCGAAGACCTCGGTCCAGGACGTCCAGCCGCAGACCACCCCCCAGTCACGGGCGGGCAAGGCCGAGATGTACACCGTGGTCCACGGCGACACCCTCTCGGAGATCGCCGACGCGCAGGAGGTCAAAGGCGGTTGGCGGGGCCTGTATGCCGCGAACCGCAAAGCCATCGGGTCGGACCCCGACCTGATCCTGCCGGGACAGCGGCTCGCCCTGCGCGGCAAGGCGGCCACCACCACGGAGCCGGCGCCCACCACCAAGTCCACCCCGAAGAAGACCTCGTCCGAGCCGCAGGAGCAGGCCACGACGAGCAGTCGCTCGCTGGTCGCCCCGGTGAGCGCGGCCACCGGCACGCCGTACCGCAAGGCGGGTTCGTCCTGGTCGAAGGGCTACCACACCGGCGTCGACTTCGCCGTGCCGACCGGCACGTCCGTGAAGTCCGTCGGGGCCGGGCAGATCGTGAGCGCCGGGTGGGAGGGCTCCTTCGGCTACCAGGTGGTGATCCGGCACGCCGACGGCCGCTACACCCAGTACGCCCATCTCTCGGCGATCTCCGTGAAGGACGGGCAGTCGGTGGGGCCGGGGCAGCGCATCGGCCGGTCTGGGTCCACGGGCAACAGCACGGGCCCGCACCTGCACTTCGAGGTGCGGACCGGGCCCGGCTTCGGTTCCGACGTCGACCCGGTGGCGTACCTCAGGTCCGGTGGCGTCAGGATTTGACGCGCATGCGGTGCCGGTTCAGGACAGGCAGCGGGACATGCGGGACGTACGGGCCGCCGTAGAAGGGGCCGTAGAGGTTCGGGGACTCCTGGTTGTCGGGACGCGGCTCCGACTCCTCGTACGGCCCCTGCGCGACCTGCGCCGGGATGAGGATGCCCTCGATCCCGTCCGGCACGAGGATCTCCTCGTGCGCCGCCGTCCCGGCCGGTTCCGGCAGGCCATCGAGCAGTTCCGCCGCGGGCATCGCGGTCGGTGCCGGCTCGGCGAGCGTCGCATCGGAGGCGGCCGTCTCGGTGCGTGCGATCCGCTCGGTCGTCAGCAGGATCAGGCCACCCGCCGCCACCACGCCGCAGCCCAGGGCGAGCACCGTGCCGGTCGTGCCGTAGCGGAAGGTTTCGCCGAACATCGTGATGCCGACCGCGGCCGCCACCACCGGGTTCACGACCGTCAGCGTGGCCAGCGGCGCCGCCAGACCCGCACCGCGGTAGGCGGCCTGGGACAGCAGCAGACCGGACGTGGCGAAGACGCCTATCGTGGCCAGGGCGGGCAGGTCGGCCGCCGACACCCCGCCGCTCCAGTCCACCGCGACGATCTTCGTGAACACCGAGGACATGCCGAAGGCGATGCCGGACGCGGTCGCGAGCAGCATGCTCCGCACCGCCGGATGCCGGTGCGCCGCCCGGCCCGCGACCATCAGCGTCACGACGATGCCGCCGGTCACCAGTGCCACGGCCACCCGCTCCGCGGTGTCAAGGGACTGCGCCTCGGAGGTGCCGACCAGGGACAACAGCCCGGCGAGTCCGACCGTCGCCATGATGGCGCCCCGCCAGGCCGTCGACCCGGCCTTGCGGCCCACGAAGAGCGCGGCCATCGGCAGCGCGAACACGATCGTCAGGGCACCCAGCGGCTGCACCAGACTCAGCGGACCGAAAGCCAGCGCCACCACGTGCAGCAGACCTCCCAGGCCGTTCAGCGCGACCGCCGCCCACCAGTCCGGCCGGCGCATCGGCGCGAACTGCTGCCCCGGGGAGGACACCGCGACACGCTCCTGCACGATCGCCCCGCCCGCGTACGCGACCGCGGAGACCAGCGACAGAAGCACGGACAACGCGAGGGCACTCATGAGCTGCTCCTCTGCGTGAAGCGGGGGCGGGGACCCCGGCGCGGCGAACGGTCGGCTTTCATAATCAACACGATGCCTCGAAATCCTCTTCCCGTCGTCGTACCAGAGCACGCACTGTGTCGTACTGCCGATGGAGTACTACGGCGCCGGAGTCATCCCCAAGACGGGTGACCCCTGGGGGAGACCCCCAGGTGAAGACCCCGACGGCCCCTGGTACTACTGCTCTTCGTGGATCTCGACCCCGATCTCGCCGCGCTCCGGCCGCTCGGCGGCTTCTTCGTCCTAAGCGCGGCCGGGGAAGCTCCTCGACCAGCCGCGACGCTGGCGCAGGCCTACGCGGAACCCGGGCCGGCGGAACCCAGGGATCCCCTTGCCTTCCGGGTGCGGAAGGTCGCGGACGCCCTGCGTGCCCCCGAGCCGCGGATCGCCGCCTCCGTGGCCCAGCAGGGCCTGGCCGCCCGGCTGTGGTCGGTGACCCTCGGCTGCGCCGCCCTGTACGGTGCCGTCCCCGACCTCGACCCCCGCCTGCTGCGCTGGGACCCCGACGCCGGCGCCCCCGACGACCTGTGGCTCGCCGAGGTACGCCCACGCCCCGCGGACGCGTCGACCGTCACGGACGTCGTCCTGCACGGCCACCTCGAACCGCTGACCGCCGCCCTGCGCTCCAGGTACCGCGTCGCCGACGGCCTGCTGTGGGGCAACGCGGGATCCGCGCTCGCGGGCGCCGCCCGGCAGCTCGACCAGTGGGCGCGCGCCCACGGCCGCACGGACGTCGCCGCACGCGCCCACGCCCTGACCGTCCAGCTCTTCACCCATCCCCTCCTCGCCGGCACCGGCACCCTCCACGGAACCGCTTTCCGGCGCCGCAGCTGCTGCCTCTACTACCGGGTGCCGGGCGGCGGAGTGTGCGGTGACTGTTGCTTCACACGAGCCCCGCGCTCTTCCCCACGCGCCCCATCTGGGTGACCATGAAAGGGCAACAAGCCGCTGAGAACAGGGGGTTCCGGGTGCGAGTGGGACTGCTGACCCGGGAGTACCCGCCGGACGTGTACGGCGGCGCGGGTGTCCATGTCGAGTTCCTCGCCCGGGAGTTGCGGGACCTGGTCGACCTGGAAGTGCACTGCTGGGGCGAGGGCCGCGCGGTGGGCGTGCTGCGCCACCGCCCCTGGTCCGCCCTCGACACCACCAACGACGCGCTGCGCACCTTCTCCGTGGACCTCGCCATGGCCGCCGGCCTCGAAGGCCGCGAACTCGTTCACTCCCACACCTGGTACGCCAACCTCGGCGGCCACCTCGCCAAGCTCCTGTACGGCATCCCGCATGTGATGACCGCCCACTCCCTGGAGCCGCTGCGCCCCTGGAAGGCCGAGCAACTCGGCGGCGGATACGCCCTGTCCAGCTGGGCCGAGCGCACCGCGATCGAGGCCGCCGACGCGGTGATCGCCGTCTCCGGGGCCATGCGCGAGGACATCCTCGGCTGCTATCCGGCGCTGGACCCGGCCAGGGTCCACATCGTGCACAACGGCATCGACACCACCCTGTACCGGCCCGACCACCGCACCGACGTCCTCACCCGCTTCGGCCTCGACGCCGACCGCCCGTACGTGCTGTTCGTCGGCCGCATCACCCGCCAGAAGGGCGTGCCCCATCTGCTGCGCGCGATTCGGCACATCGACCCGGCCGCACAGGTCGTGCTGTGTGCCGGCGCACCCGACACCCCCGAGATCGACCAGGAGT
Organism: Streptomyces sp. NBC_01092; assembly: GCF_045039535.1. Classification (NCBI taxonomy): domain Bacteria; kingdom Bacillati; phylum Actinomycetota; class Actinomycetes; order Kitasatosporales; family Streptomycetaceae; genus Streptomyces; species Streptomyces sp. NBC_01092. The sequence continues at coordinate 9,733,979 of NZ_CP108659.1, forward strand.
TCCGCGACCTCTACCAGGAGCTGAGCCGGGTCCGCGAGGGCGTGCACTGGATCCCGCAGATGCTGCCCCGCCCGGAAGTGATCCAACTCCTCACGCACGCCGCCGTGTTCGTCTGCCCCTCGGTGTACGAACCCCTCGGTATCGTCAACCTGGAGGCGATGGCCTGCGGAACTCCCGTGGTGGCCTCGCAGGTCGGCGGCATCCCCGAGGTCGTCGACGACGGCAAGACCGGGCTCCTCGTCCCGCTGGACGACGACTTCGAGGCGGGCCTCGCGCGGGCGCTGGACTCCGTCATCGGCGACCCGGAGACCGCCCGGCGGATGGGCGAGGCCGGACGGGAGCGCGCGGTGGGGGAGTTCGGCTGGGACGCCGTGGCACGCCGGACCGCAGGGCTCTACCGGGAGATCCTCAAACAGGCTTAGCGCGCGCGACTCAGGGGCAGGCTGGCATCAACCACGGTGAGGGGAGCGGCCATGCGTCGTGGCGGACCTTCGGTGCTCGGAATCGTACTGGCGGGCGGAGAAGGCAAGCGCCTGATGCCCCTGACCGCGGACCGCGCGAAACCAGCGGTCACCTTCGGCGGTACCTACCGCCTCGTCGACTTCGTCCTCTCGAACCTCGTCAACGCCGACATCCTGCGCATCTGCGTCCTCACGCAGTACAAGTCGCACTCCCTGGACCGGCACGTCACCACGACCTGGCGCATGTCGAGCCTGCTCGGCAACTACGTCACCCCGGTCCCCGCCCAGCAGCGGCTCGGCCCGCGCTGGTTCCTGGGCAGCGCGGACGCGATCCTGCAGTCACTGAACCTCATCTACGACGAACGGCCCGAGTACGTCGCGGTGTTCGGCGCCGACCACGTGTACCGCATGGACCCGCGCCAGATGCTCGCCCAGCACATCGAGGGCGGCGCCGGCGTCACCGTGGCGGGCATACGCGTGCCGCGTATCGAGTCGTCGTCGTTCGGCGTGATCAGCCCAGGCTCGGACGGGCAGACGGTGGAGCGGTTCCTGGAGAAGCCCGCCGACCCGCCGGGCCTCCCGGACGACCCGGAGTGCGTCTACGCCTCGATGGGCAACTACATCTTCACCACCAAGACCCTCGTCGAGGCGCTCCAGCGGGACGCCGAGGACCGGAACTCCGTGCACGACATGGGCGGTTCGATCCTGCCGCAGCTCACCGACCGGGGCGAGGCCCAGCTGTACGACTTCAGCGCCAACCACGTGCCGGGTGAGACCACCCGCGACCAGGGCTACTGGCGGGACGTGGGCACGCTGGACGCGTACTACGACGCCCACATGGACCTGATCGCCGAGCGCCCCGCCTTCAACCTGTACAACCGCAGCTGGCCCATCTACACCCACTCGGGCCAGCTCTCCCCGGCACGCTTCAACGCGGGCGGCATGGCGAGCGAGTCCATCATCAGTGCCGGGTGCCTGATCCGCGGCCAGGTCACGCGGTCCGTGCTCTCGCCGGGCGTCGTGGTCGACCCCGGGGCGGTGGTGCAGGGGTCGGTGCTGCACGACAACGTGCACATAGGGCGGGGCGCGGTGGTGCGGGGCGCGGTGCTCGACAAGAACGTCGACGTTCCCCCGGGCGCGACGATCGGCGTCAATCCGGAGCGGGACTCGGATCTCTACACCGTCTCCAAGGGCGGCGTGATCGCGCTGGGCAAGGGGCAGCAGGTGTCGTAGCGGTCGTCCGGTCGCGGACTGGGGGCCGCCTCTTCGACGGCCCCCATTCCCCTCCGCTCAGCCGCCGCGCGTGAAGACCTCGCCCCGCTTGGAACCGGTGGAGCAGAGCTTCTTCTCGTCGGCCGTCATCTTGCGGGACTTGACCACGACCGCGTTGTGCCTGCCGTCCGTGCCGTTCGGGGCGGGGCCGGTGATCACGTCGGGTACGAACCAGTAGTAGTGGCCCCACTTGGGGTCGTCGTAGTGGGTCTGCCAGGTGCCGGTGATCCGCTGCATCACCTGGGCGCGGGAGATCCAGCCCACTTCGCCCGGCTGGACGTTCACGGTGAAGGTGCTCGTCTCCGTGTGCGAGCTCTGCCAGGTGTAGTTGTACGTCGCGGTCACACTGGCGGTGATGATCCCTTCGATGCCCCCGCCGACGGTGACCGAGCCTCCCACCGAGTGGGAGGAGCCCACGGTGTCGGCCCACGACATCGACTGGGAGGCGGGCGAGGCGGTGCAGTTGTAGAGCAGTTCCGAGACCTGACGGGGCTCACCGAGGTAAGCCTGGCCGATCTCCGGGGAGTTGAAGCCGCACTTGCCCTCCCCGGAAGCGCAGTCGGCCATGATCTGCTCCGCGGTGGGCTGCTCCTCGGCCGCGGCGGGCACGGCCGCCGCGATCATCCCGAAGGCCGTCGCGGCCAGCACCAACGTGCGGCCGCCGTACCGCGATGCGCGGTTCCTCGTCATGGGTGTTGCCTCTCGCCGTACATGGGGGGACGGCGACATGGCCCGTTGTTGGCCCTGGGCTCACAGTCACCGCGTGGTGCCCACGAGGCTCACGCAATCGACGGCCGAGCTACACCAAGAACTCGTAAAGTTGTACTTGATTCGGCAATTGATGAACCGTCAATTGAGCTTCTGGTGGCGCCAATTGATCGATCGGATCGGTGATCCAGACTTGTCATGTACCTGGACGGGCGACGGAATCCGTGTTGTTATGCCAACTACTGTCCATGACAACGTTGTTATGGAGGCTCCGTGCGCACAAAACGCCTCAGAAACCGACTCGTGCTGCTTCTCGTCTGCGCCCTCGGCCTGGCGGGCCTGACCGCGACACCCGCCCCCGCCGCCGCCGACGACCCCGTGGAGATCCATGGCCTGAAGGGCGAGTACTACACCCAGTCCGCCCCCGGCGCCTTCGACTTCCACGAGCTCAAGGCGACCGCCTTCGACCCCACACTCGACTTCGACAACCTGGAGCCGCGTCTGGCCTTCACCGCCGGCCGTTCGGACGACGTCAGCGTCCGCTGGACCGGAAAGATCGTGCCGGAGCGGACCGGCCCCCACACCTTCTCGATCATCGGCGACAACGGCTTCCGCCTCTGGGTGGACGGAAAGCTCGCCATCGACCACTGGGTCGACGACTGGGACCGTGAACAGACGGCCGCGCCCGTCGAGTTGACCGCGGGCACCGCCTACGACATCAAGGTCGAGTACTTCGAGCACTACGGCGGCTCCAACCTCCATCTGCGCTGGACCGAGCCCGGCGGCAGCAAGGAGCCCGTCCCGCAGTCCGCGTTCCGCCTGCCCGACGGCTTCGACTACGACGGAGCCATCGCGGCCACCGTCCTCGGCGACGGCCGCACGCTCAAGCTCGACTTCGCCCGCGGCCTCTCCGCACCCCCGGCCGGCGTCACCGACCACCTCAACGCGGTGATCGGCGGAGCCACCTGGCCGCTCGCGAGCGCCAAGGTCGATCCGGCCGACCCGAAGGCCCTCCTCGTCGGGCTGAAGGAGCCCGTGGTCGGCAACAAGACCGGGACGGCGCGTGGCATCGCCGATGTCCGCTACGACGGAGCAGGCGGCCTGGCCGACACCGACGGCAACGTTGTCAAGGCGTTCATGAGCAGCGGCCCCAACCGCTCGACGCATCAGCTGCGGACGAAGTGGGCCGACGAGGTGGGCCCGGGCAACGCCCACCCCGAATACCCGCGCCCGCAGCTGACCCGGGACGCCTGGCGCAACCTCAACGGCAGCTGGCAGTTCGCGGCGGCCGAGGCGGGGGAGCGGCCCCCGGTCGGCAGGGACCTCGCCGAGAAGATCCTCGTCCCCTACCCGGTCGAGTCCCAGCTCTCCGGCCTCGAACGCCACGAGGACCGCATGTGGTACCGCCGCACCTTCACCGTCCCGGCCGACTGGCGCATCGGCTCCGGCAAGCGCCTGAGCCTCAACTTCGGCGGCGTCGACTGGCGGTCCGAGGTGTACGTCAACGGCACCAAGGTCACCGAGCACACCGGCGGCTACGACAAGTTCAGCGCCGACATCACCGACGCGCTGAAGCCCGGCCGCACCCAGGAGCTGATCGTCGGCGTGTACGACCCGACCGACGCGGCGAACGGCGAGAACCCGCCGCTCGGCAAGCAGCGCCTGGACCCCAGCGGCATCTGGTACACCCCGTCCTCCGGCATCTGGCAGACGGTGTGGATGGAGCCGGTCGCCCCCGACCACGCGGACGGGCTGAAGCTCACCCCCGACGTCGACGGGGGCACCCTGACCGTCGAGCCGCAGGGCGTGCGCGACGGCCTACCCGTCACGGCGACCGCGTACGACGGACGGCGCAAGGTCGCCACCGCGAGCGGCCGCACCGGCGGGCCGCTGACCCTGACCATCCGCGATCCGCACCTGTGGTCGCCCGACGATCCGTTCCTGTACGACCTGAAGGTGACCGTCGGCGCCGACCGCGTCGGCAGCTACTTCGGCATGCGCTCCATCGCCGTGGAGAAGATCAACGGCGTCCCGCGCACGGTCCTCAACGGCGAGCCGATCTTCATGATGGCCACCCTCGACCAGGGATTTTGGCCCGACGGCCTGCACACCGCCCCGACGGACGACGCCCTCGCCTACGACCTGCAGGCGCACAAGCAGCTGGGCTTCAACTCCGTGCGCAAACACATCAAGGTCGAGCCGGACCGGTGGTTCTACTGGGCCGACCGGCTCGGTCTGCTGGTGTGGCAGGACATGCCAGCGATGACCGCGGGGGTGAACCCGGGTGCGGAGGCTCGCGCGCAGTACGAGCGCGAGATGAAGCAGATGATCGACGAGCACATCAGCAGCCCGTCGGTGGTCATGTGGGTCACCTTCAACGAGGGCTGGGGCCAGTACGACGTCGGCCGGATAGCCGAACAGGCGAAGGCCTGGGACCCCACCCGCCTGGTCAACAACCAGTCCGGGCTGAACCTCGGGGCCGACGGCAATGCCGGCGACATCATGGACGAGCACGGCTATCCGAGCCCGGCCCTGCCGCCGCGCCCCGACGGCGAGCGGGCCCTGGTCAGCGGCGAGTACGGCGGCCTCGGCCTCGCGGTGCCCGGTCACGCCTGGTCGGTGCAGCAGTCGTACGTCGACGTCGACCCGGCGACCTACACGGACGACTATCTGGCCAAGCTCGACGAGGTGCGGGCTCTGGTCTGCAAGGGCAGCAACGGCGCCGTGTACACCCAGATCACGGACGTCGAGGGCGAGCTGAACGGGCTGCTGACCTACGACCGTGCCGTGCTCAAGCCGGACGCGGCACGGCTGAGGGCCGCTCACGAGGCGCTGATCCGTGACGCCTCCCGGGTGACGCCCTCGGGATGCCCGGTGCCGCTACCCGTGGTGGAGTGACCTCATATGCACCATGAGTCCCGCCCCTTTCACGAGGGGCGGGACTTAATCTGTCGTTAACTGAGCGTAGCTTGATCGTACTTGACTGTAATCGCCAGAGGGCGATTGACTGCTGGTCCACCCTTCGTCGACGCGAGGCAAGCCTTGACCTCTGACCTGCTCGCACCCCTCGACCTGGCGTTCTGGAACATCGAGTCCGCCGAACACCCCATGCACCTGGGCGCCCTCGGCGTCTTCGCGGCGCACTCGCCCACCGCCGGCGCCCACGCGGCCGACCTGCTCGCCGCCCGTGCCGCGGCCGTGCCGGGACTGCGGATGCGCATCCGGGACGCCTGGCAGCCGCGCGCCCTCCTCCAGCCGTTCTCCTTCGGCGGCGCCACCCGTGAGCCCGCCCCGGACTTCGACCCGCTCGACCACGTCCGGCTGCACGCCCCGACCGCCGACTTCCAGGCGGTGGCGGGCCGGCTCATGGAGCGCCCGCTGGAGCGCGGCCGGCCGCCGTGGGAGGCGCATGTGCTGCCGGGCGAGGACGGGGTGTCGTTCGCGGTGCTGTTCAAGTTCCACCACGCCCTCGCCGACGGACTGCGGGCGCTGACGCTCGCCGCCGCCGTCCTGGACCCGATGGACATGCCCGCACGCAAGCCCCGCCCGGAGGAGCCCCGGGGCCGTCGCCTCCCGGATGTGCGCAGGCTGCCGGGACTGGTGCGCGGCGCCCTGTCCGACGTGGGCCGTGCCCTCGACATCGGCGCCTCCGTCGCCGTGTCGACGCTGGGGATGCGCTCGTCGGACGCGCTGACCGCCGAGTCGAGCGGCACTCGCCGTACCGCCGGGGTCGTCGTCGACATCGACGATGTGCACGTGATCCGCAAGGCCGTCGGCGGCACCGTCAACGACGTCCTCATCGCGGTCGTCGCTGGCGCCCTGCGCCGCTGGCTCGACGAGCGCGGCGACGGCAGCGAGGGAGTCGCGCCGCGCGCCCTGATCCCCGTCTCCAAGCGCCGCCCGCGGACCGCACACCCGCAGGGCAACCGGCTCTCCGGCTACTTGATACGGCTCCCGGTGGACGACCCCGAGCCGCTGCGCCGCCTCGCCACGGTCCGCACCGCCATGGACCGCAACAAGGACCTGGGCCCGAACCGGGGCGCGGGCGCCGTCGCCCTGCTCGCCGACCACGTCCCGGCGCTCGGGCACCGCATCGGCGGACCGCTGGTCGGCGGGGCCGCCCGGCTCTGGTTCGACATCCTTGTCACCAGCGTGCCGCTGCCCGGCATCGCCCTGAAGCTGGGCGGCCACCAGGTCACCGAGGTCTTCCCGTTCGCCCCGCTGGCCCGCGGCCAGTCCCTGGCGATCGCGATCTCGACGTACCGCGGACGCGTCCACTACGGCCTCGTCGCCGACGCCGAGGCCGTGCCCGACCTCGATGTGCTCGCGCGGGCCGTGTCCGAGGAGGTGGCGGAGCTGATCACCGCCTGCGGTCCCTGAGCCCCTCTTCCCCGGGCCCGCTTCGCCGGATTTTGGAGGTCCGGCCCGGCGCTCCGTACAATTCCCCGTTCGAAAGCGGGCGCGATCGGAGCGCCGCTCGGGTGATCAGGGAAACGGCAGCGCGATGACGGTGACAGAGGAAGGCTCGGCGATCACGGACGAGGTCGTGTACGAGCCGGGTGACGACGTCGTGTACGGCCCCGGCATCGACCCCGAACGGCTCGCCGTGTGCCTCAGCGTGCTCGACGAGCTCGACAAGCTGGAGGTCGACCACCCCGACGCCATCGCCGTGCGCCGGGCCACCGCCGCCATCTACCGCACCGTGAAGCAGCGCCGCCGCCAGGAGCGCCGGGCCGCCAAGACCGCCCACGACAAGGCGGTCACGGAGGCCACGGCGACCGGCTCCGCGCAGCGCATCGACGACGAGACCGAGGGTCTGCTGCCGTCGTCGGCGACGCAGGAGGGCAGGATCGCCGGGATACTCCAGCGCCCGCGCTCCTGCTACACCTGCAAGACCCGGTACGTGGAAGTCGACTACTTCTACCACCAGCTCTGTCCGGACTGCGCCGGCCTGAACCGCGACAAGCGCGACGCCCGCGCCGACCTCACCGGCAAGCGCGCCCTGCTCACCGGCGGCCGCGCCAAGATCGGCATGTACATCGCGCTCCGGCTGCTGCGCGACGGCGCGCACACCACGATCACCACGCGCTTCCCCAAGGACGCCATCCGCCGCTTCAAGGCCATGGACGACTCCGCGGACTGGATCCACCGCCTGGAGGTCGTCGGCATCGACCTGCGTGACCCGGCCCAGTCCGTGGCCCTCGCCGAGCAGGTCGCCGAGGCGGGCCCGCTCGACATCCTCGTCAACAACGCGACGCAGACCGTACGCCGGCTGCCCTCCGCCTACGCCGCCCTGGTCGACGGCGAGAGCGCCCCGCTGCCCGCCGGGGAACTCCCCGCCCACCACGTCATCGGCGCCTTCAACTCCGGCGCCGTCGACGGCCTCGCCGCGCTGCCGCTCGGTACCAGCGGCCTCGACGCCCAGAAGGTCGCCGACCTCGCGCTCGTCGCGGGCAACGCCAGCGTCGCCCGGCACCTGGACGGCACCGCCATCGACGCGGGCGGGCTGGTCCCCGATGTCGTCGACTCCAACACCTGGGTGCAGACCATCGACCAGATCTCGCCGGTGGAGCTGCTGGAGACCCAGCTCTGCAACTACACGTCGCCCTTCATCCTGATCAGCGCGCTGCGGCCGGCCATGGCCGACGCCGCGAGGAAGGCGTCGAGCGGGCGCGCGTACGTCGTGAACGTCTCGGCGATGGAGGGCGTCTTCGGCCGCGGCTACAAGGGCGCGGGGCATCCGAACACCAACGCCGCCAAGGCCGCCATGAACATGGTGACCCGGACCAGTGCGCAGGAGATGTTCCAGAGCGACGGGATTCTCATGACCTCGGTCGACACCGGGTGGATCACCGACGAGCGGCCGCACTTCGACAAGCTGCGCCTCGCCGAGGAGGGCTTCCACGCGCCGCTGGACCTGATCGACGGCGCGGCTAGGGTCTATGACCCGGTCGTGCGGGGCGAGGCGGGCGAGGATGTGTACGGCGTCTTTCTGAAGGACTACGAGCCGGGCAAGTGGTAGGCGGGTTCGGTCGTGCGTCCGCGGGCTGAGTCTGGCTGGTCGCGCAGTTCCCCGCGCCCCTAGGGCCTGTCGTTTGGATCATCCCGGCGTCGCGGGGCCTGGCACGCACATCTGCGGCGTTGTCGTCGGTTGCCGACGCTCCGCGTCGCTGCCCTCCTCCGCCTTGCAGCTGCACGCACCAGGCCCCGCTCGGGTCGGCTGAAAGGCGCAGCCTCTTTCAGCCGGCCTGATCCAAACGACAGGCCCTAGGCGGGCCGGTGCGCACGCAGGCGTTCATGAACCGCGAACGCTGTGGCCGGTCCGGCGGAACGCACCCGTGTCCCGCCGTCCACCAACAGATCCGCTCCGGTCACCCACTCCGCCGCGTCCGACGCCAGCCACACCACCGCCCGCGCCACGTCCTCCGGCTCCCCGATCCGGCCGAGCGGCAGCCCGGCGGCGACCTCCTCCTCGCCCGGTTCCCACACGAACCGGGCCATCTCGGTGCGGATCAGTCCGGGCGAGACGGAGTTGACCCGCACCCTCGGGCCCAGTTCGCCGGCGAGCTGGCGGGTCAGATGGAGGAGGGCCGCCTTGCTGGTGCCGTAGGCCCCGATGCGGGGGCCGACATGGGCGGCGCCCTCCGTGCAGACGTTGACCACCGCGCCGCCGTGTTCGCCCATCCAGCCGTGCCAGGCGCACTGCACGAGCCGCAGCGGCGCCTCGACGTTCACCGTGAACGCCTCGCGCCACGCCAGGGGATCGACGTCCATGAGGGGGCCGTAGGGCAGGTTCGTCGCCGCGTTGTTGACGACGATGTCGATCCGGCCGAACTCGCGCAGGGCGGCGTCCACCACCGCCCGCGGATGACCGGCGTCGGCCACGCTGCCGGCCACCCCGACGCCGCCCAGCTCGTCAGCCGTCCGCCGTACCTCGTCCGCGTCTCGCGCGCTCACGCACACCCGCGCCCCGGCCGCCGTCAGCTCCCGGGCGACGGCGTGCCCGATGCCGCGTGTGGCGCCGGTGACGATGGCGGCCCTGCCCTGGAGACGGTACGGCGACGTCATCGCCGTACCGTCTCATGACGGGTCGTCAGTTGGCAGCCCCGAGCGGCGAGTTCCTGGAAGCCACCAGCTCCAGTACCGCGCGCCAGTCCTCCAGCACCCCGGCGTCGAACTCCACGCTGCGGCCCTCCTCGTCGGCCTGGTGCAGGCGCAGCAGGTCGTCGTCGGCGATCTCGCGGGCCCGGCAGTGGTCGCGGACGAGGTGGGAGACCCGTTCGCCGAGCAGGGGCCGCACCGCGTCCGCCGCGCTGTCGGAGTGGCGGGTGACATCGCCCGGGCGCAGCAGCGGGCCGATGGCATGAACGAGCCCCGCGACCTGGAGTTCCTTGTCGGCGGGGCGGGCACGGCGCAAAAGGGCGGCCGTCTGTAGTGCGTGTTGGTGGAGATCGACTCGGGCGCTTCCGAGGGCCGGGGCGTCCCGGGTGCCCCGGCAGGCGTACAGCAGATCCATCAGCTCTTCGACACTGCGCAGCTCCATGCGTCAGTCCTCCCGCCGGACAAGCCGTTGCCGTCCGTCAGCAGATCATGGCCGCCTTGCGAATCGGCCAACGGGACTTGAACTGCGCTGCGTCCATCGGTCCGGTGCCGGGCGGCGAGCAGCCGCTGAGCCGAACGAGTGATTGGTAAACGACACATTACAGAAGGAAACAGTGGATAACGGGCAGATGAAAACCGGTCGACTCCGGATAGTTACACGTTGTTTGCAGCCCCATCGAGCGGGTACCCGCTCATTTGGTTAATCTGTAGCGGACGGACAGCAATACAGGGTCCCAACCCACACCCATGGTCCGTCCCGGGACAAGCCGGTGCACAACGGCCTGCTCTCGCACCAGTTATCCGGCGCCACCGCGTCCGAGCCGACTTCGAGTAAGACCCGAGCGGGCGTCAGGTGCCGGACCGCAGACTGGTCCGGCCCGCCCCGAGGGTGATCCGACACAAAAGGAGTGCGCGGTGACACCTGAGAAGACGAATCGCGAGCAGCGCCCCAAGGAACGCACGGAGCGCGCGGGCCGGTCGAAGGAGATCGGCAGTCTCGATGTGTGGGCCAGGTCCGCCCCCATCCGTCTGGCGGGGTACGAGGACGACCTCGCCGAGCCCCACATCCTGCCCAGCGTCGACTGACGGGGGCAGAACCCTCGCGATCGCCGATCGCATGGGCGTGCGAGACTCACGCCCATGCTGATCAGAGAAGCCGCGGCCGACGACTGGCCGCGGATTTGGCCTTTCTGGCACCGGATCGTCGCCGCCGGCGAGACCTACGCATGGGATCCGGACACCTCTGAGGACGCCGCCCGGGCGCTGTGGATGAACCCGGCCAAACGTGTCTACGTCGTCGAGGACGACGCCGGATCCCTCGTCGCCTCCGCCTTCGTCACCCCCAACTACGGCGGCCCGGCCGCCCGGATCGCCAACGCCGGCTTCATGGTCGACCCCGATCACGGCGGGCGCGGCATCGGCCGCGCCCTCGCCGAGCACCTCCTGACCGCGGCCAAGGCCGACGGCTACCGGGGCATGGTGTTCAACGCCGTCGTCGAGACCAACCCGGCCGTGCGCCTGTGGACCTCCCTCGGCTTCACGATCCTCGGCACGGTGCCGGACGCGTACGACCATCCACGGCACGGCCGGGTGGGGCTGCACATCATGTACAGGGACCTGTGCGGGGACCTCTGAAGGTCTGCCCCTCGTCCCTCAATGTCATCCTCGTTTGCCTAAATGCTTTAGGCAGATGCATACTCGCTTTCGGTAAGCGAGAGGATGGCTATGGCACGCGTAGGGCTGACCACGGAACGTCTGGTCCGGGCCGGGGCGGAGCTCGCCGACGAGATCGGCTTCGAGAAGGTGACCGCGTCGGAGCTCGCCCGGCGCTTCGACGTCAAGGTCGCGAGTCTGTACTCGCACGTGAAGAACTCCCAGGACCTCAAGACGCGTATCGCCCTGTTCGCGCTGGAGGAGCTGGCCGACCGGGCCGCCGACGCCGTGGCCGGACGGGCCGGCAAGGACGCACTGGTCGCCTTCGCCGACGTCTACCGCGACTACGGGCTCCAACACCCCGGCCGCGCCGCCGCCGCGCGGATGACGCTCGACCCCGAGACCGCGGCGGCGAGCGCCGGCGTCCGGCACGCGCAGATGACCCGCGCGATCCTGCGCGGCTACGACCTGGCGGAGCCGGAGGCGACCCACGCCGTACGGCTGCTGGGCAGTGTCTTCCACGGCTACGCGAGCCTGGAGCTGGCGGGCGGCTTCAGCCACAGCGCGCCCGACTCCCAGGAGACCTGGACCCGGATCCTCGACGCCCTCGACGCCCTGCTGCGCAACTGGCCCACCGAGCCCACCCCTTGATCGACAGGCGGAGGACATGGACACCGAGTACGACTGGATCACCACGCCCATCACGGCCGACCTGCTGCGCGGTGCCCTCGACGTCGAGCGCACCGAGCACGGCGTACTGCCGCACCGGCTGCCCGCCCGGGCCCGCGCCCAGAACACGGACGGGCAGCTGGCCATGGCCGAGTCGCAGCCCTCGGGCGTACGGCTGGCCTTCCGGACCCGCGCCACCGCCGTCGAACTGGACACGCTGCCCACCAAGCGCACCTATGTGGGCGCCCCGCCCCGCCCGGACGGCCTGTACGACCTGCTCGTCGACGGCCGCCCCGCCGGACAGGGCACCGTGACCGACGGCAACGTCGTGGTCATCGACATGATGGCCGGGACCGCCGAGCACCGGCCCGGCCGCGTCGGCACCGTCCGCTTCGCCGGGCTCCCCGCAGGCGACAAGGACGTCGAGATCTGGCTGCCGCACAACGAGACCACCGAACTGGTCGCCCTGCGCGCCGACGCCCCCGTCGAGCCCGCGCGGGAACCGGGCCGCAAGGTGTGGCTGCACCACGGCAGTTCGATCAGCCACGGCTCCGACGCCGCGAGCCCCACCGGCACTTGGCCCGCGCTCGCCGCCTCACTCGGGGGTGTGGAGCTGATCAACCTGGGACTGGCCGGCAGTGCCCTGCTCGACCCGTTCACCGCCCGCGCCCTGCGCGACACCCCCGCCGATTTCATCAGCGTCAAGATCGGCATCAACGTGGTCAACATGGACCTGATGCGGCTGCGCGCCTTCGGTCCCGCGGTCCACGGGTTCCTCGACACCATCCGGGACGGACACCCGACGACGCCCCTGCTCGTCGTGTCGCCCATCCTGTGCCCCATCCACGAGGACACGCCGGGCCCCTGCGCGCCGGACTTCAGCGGCATGAGCAACGGCCGGCTGCGGTTCGTCGCCCTCGGCGATCCCGCGGAACGCGCGAGCGGGAAGCTGACGCTGGGAGTCATCCGGGACGAGCTGACCCGCATCGCGCGGCAGCGGGCGGCGGACGACCCGAACCTGCACCACCTCGACGGCCGCGAGCTCTACGGCGAGACCGACTTTGCGGAGCTGCCGCTGCCCGACGACCTCCACCCCGACGCCGCCACCCACCGCCGCATCGGTGAACGCTTCGCACGGCTCGCGTTCAGCGCGGACGGGCCGTTCGCGGCGACGACGTAGAAGTCAGGCGCGCACAGGCCCTACTCCAGCGGCGCCGTCCGCCGCCACGGGCCCAGCTCCTCGATGCGCTCCGCCAGCGCCAGCAGCTCCGCCTCCGAGCCGGGGCGCCCGACCAGTTGTACGGCGGTCGGGGCGCCGGACGGCAGCGTGCCGAACGGGATCGCCATCGCGGGCCAGCCGGTGAGGTTCCACGGCGGGGTGAACGGCGAGTAGTTGGTGTTGGCCATGACGTTGCGCAGCCAGCCCCGCTCGTGCCAGGGCTCGGACCGGGGGGAGCGGCGGGCGAGCGCCGGGGTGAGCAGCACGTCGTACTCGGCGAAGAACGGTTCCAGGCGCCGGCGCAGCTCCTCCCGGCTCTCACCGACGCGCACCCGGTTCACGAACCGCTTGCCGACGGTGGCGTGGACCCGGGTCCGGCGGGTCAGCCGCTGCGGGTCCAGGTCCTTGGCGTCCACGGCAGTGCCCGCGGTCCAGTGGGTCAGCGAGGTGACGCCCAGCGACATCGGATACGGCGGGTCGGCGCGTCGCACCTGGTGACCGGCCTTGATCAGCAGCCCCGCGGCCTCGCGGGCGGCGGTCGCGTACGGCTTGCTGAGGGCGACCCCGGCTATCGGGCTGCGCAGGGACACGGCGATCCTGTACGTACTCGGCGTGTCCGGGCGTATCACCTCGGTGTCGGCGAGGACCGACAGCATCAGGCGCGCGTCCTCGACCGTGGTGGCCAGCGGGCCGTTCTCCGACATGCCGAACCAGTCGCCGTCGCTGACGCCGGCCGGGACCACACCGGTGCCGGGCTTGATGGTGACCAGGCCGCAGTTGGCCGCCGGTATGCGCAGGGAGCCCATGCCGTCGTTGCCGAGGGCGATCGGCACCATGCCCGCGGCGACGGCGGCCGCGCTGCCGCCGGACGAGCCGCCCGCCGTGCGCGAGGGGTCCCACGGGTTGCGGGCGGTGCCGTGCACGCCCTCCGTGGTGCCGAAGACACACAGCTCGGGGACGTTCGTCAGCCCCACGACCACCGCACCGGCGGCACGCAGCCGGGCCACCGTCACATGGTCGTCGTCGGCCGGCGTGTCCGGTGTCGCCGCGGAACCGATCCGCTTGGACTCGCCGCGCACCGCGAGGTTGTCCTTGACGGCCACCGGCACACCCGCCAGCGGCAGTTCGGCGAGGTCGCCGCGCGAGGCCACCTCGTCGGCCTCGGCGAGCGCCGCCTCGGCCCGCACCACCCGGAACGCGCCGACGCCGCCGTCGAGCCGCGCGATCCGCGCCAGGTGCTCGGCCACCACCTCCCGGGGCGTGGCCCGCTTCTCGCGGACGGCGGCGGCGATCTCGGCGGCGGTCCGACCGACCCAGCTGGTCACGGGCGCTCCTCAAGGCTTACTCGCGAGTATGTAGGACGCACTCTGCCGCTCGGCGAGCCTGCCGTCGAGAGGGTGCCGGGCTTGGATATTCGCGTGGGTGTTGTTGGACTTTTCGCGGCGCCCCTCTTCTTTGCCGCCTCGTTGACCTGCGCCTCATCCGATCAATGAGTCAACTCGGCTGCTTTCGGCTTCCATTGACAGCCCTTGGGGCCGGCTCAATCATCAGACATCCGATGAATGGGGATGTCCTATGAGGAGACGCTGGAGATCGGCCGGAGTCCTCGCGGCGCTGACGCTCCTGCTCACGGCGCCACTGCCGGCGCTCGCCCAGGAGGAGCCGGCGGCGCCGGTCACGGTGCCCGCCCTGACCGACTGGACACCGGCATCCGGGGTTTACGGCTACGGGCGCTCCACTCGTCTGGTGGCCGACGGCGCGAGCGAACGGCGCGTCGCGGGCACCCTCGCCGACGACCTGCGCGACGCGGGCCACGGCACCGTGCCCGTGGTGCGCGGCGCCGCCCGGACCGGCGACATCGTCATCGACGTCCGGCCCGCCCGGACCTCCCTGGGCGCGGAGGGCTACGAGCTCACCGCCGGCAAGCGGCTGTCGGTGACCGCGGCGACGGAGACCGGCGCCTTCTACGGCACCCGCACCCTCCTCCAGCTGCTCGCCCAGGGCGACCGGATCCCCGCAGGACGCACGCTCGACGTACCGCGCTACAAGGAACGCGGCGTCGGCGTCTGCGCCTGCTACATCCACGTCTCCCTGCCCTGGCTGGAGAACCTGGTCCGCGAGATGGCGTACCACAAGCTCAACCAGCTGCTCCTCGAACTGAAGGTGAAGAGCGACGCCCACCCCGAGGCCAACACCTGGGGCTACTACACCAAGGACGAGATCCGCGGCCTGGTCGCCCTCGGCAAGCGGTACCACGTCGAGATCATCCCCGAGATCAACTCCCCGGGCCACATGGACCCGTGGATCGAGAACCGCCCCGATCTCCAGCTGACCGACTCCGACGGCAACAAGCAGCCCTCGCGCCTCGACATCACGAGGCCGCAGGCCCTCGCCTACTACACGAGCCTCGTCGACGAGTACGCCCAGGTCTTCACCTCGACGTCCTGGCACATGGGAGCCGACGAGTACATGCTCGGCTCCGACTTCGCCAAGTACCCGCAGATCCTGAAGTACGCCCAGGACAGGTACGGTCCCGGCGCCACACCCCAGGACGCGTTCATCGACTTCGTCAACCGTGTCCACGCCCACGCGGCGGACAAAGGCAGGAAGCTGCGCATCTGGAACGACGGGCTGACCGGCGCCAACACGGTCCCGGTGGCGGCCGGGACGACGGTCGAACACTGGCTGAACGTGGCGACGAAGCCGAGCCAACTCCGCTCCCAGGGCTATCCGTTGATGAACGCGGCCTATGCCCTCTACCTCGTCCGCGGCGGCTTCCACAGCGACACCCAGGGGCTGTACGAGCAGAGCTGGGACCCGCGCAGCTTCGAGGGCGAGAAGCTGGCCACCGCCGAGGGCATCACCGGCGCCAAGATCAGCCTCTGGCCCGACAACGGCCGGGGCGAGACCGAGAACGAGGTCGCCGTCGCCCTGTGGCCCGCGCTGCGGCACCTCGCCCAGGCCACCTGGGGCGATCCGCACCCCGACGCCACCTACACAGGGTTCACCGCGCGCGGCGCGGCCGTCGGGCACGCACCGGGCCGGCGGGACCTGACCCGGGTGCGGGTGGCCGACGGCTCGTACACCTTCCGTACGCAGGGCCGGTCCTTCGACGCCGAGGTGGCCCGCACCGCCGACGGCTATGCACCCGTGCGCACGGCCGACGGCTGCCTGGAGATCCGCGGCGGAAAGCTCACGCTCAACGTGCCGCTCCAGCCCGGGGTGGCGGCGAGCCCACAGTCGTGCGACACCGGGAACACCCTCCAGCGCTGGCAGTTGGAGCCCGCCGACGGCGGCTACCGGCTCGTCAACGCCATCACCCGGATGACGGTGAGCCTGACGGACGACGGCCGGCTCGTGCAGTACCCGCCGGACCAGCGCACCCCCGCCCTGTGGCAGCTGACCCGATGACCTGACCCGAGGAGCCTTCCCATGGCCGTTTCCCGACGCGTCTTCGTCGCGACAGCCGCAGCCCTCGCCGCGACCGGCGCCACCGGACCCGCCCTCGCGGCAGCCACCGCCCGCACGGAGGACCCGCGCTACCGCATCCCCGTCAGCCCCGACGACACCGAGGCCGACCTGGTCCGCAAGGCCTCCCAAGTCCGCCCCACCGCACGGCAGATCGCCTGGCAGCGCCTGGAACGGACCGCCTTCCTGCACTTCGGCGTGAACACCTTCACCGGCCTCGAATGGGGCACCGGCGACGAGGACCCGGACGTGTTCCAGCCGGCCGGCCTCGACACCGACCAGTGGGCCCGCGCCCTGCGCGACGGCGGCTTCAAGCTCGCCATCCTCACCGTCAAGCACCACGACGGCTTCGTGCTCCACCAGACCCGCTACACCAACCACTCGGTGGCATCCAGCAGTTGGAGCGACGGCCGGGGCGACGTCCTGCGCTCCTTCGCCGACTCCATGCGCCGCCACGGCATCAAGGTCGGCGTCTACATCTCACCCGCCGACGAGAACCAGTATCTCCACGGCGTCTACGCGAACGGCAGCGCTCGCACCGACCGCACCATCCCCACCCTCGTCGAGGGCGACGACCGCACACCGCCACGGTCGTACACCCTGCCGGGCACCGACTACGGCGCCCACATGCTCAACCAGCTCTACGAGGTCCTCACCGAGTACGGGCCGATCGACGAGGTGTGGTTCGACGGGGCCCAGGGCCGTATCCCGCCGGACAAGGTGGAGAAGTACGACTGGGACAGCTGGTACACCCTCGTCCGCTCGCTCGCGCCCGACGCCGTGATCGCCGTGTCCGGCCCCGATGTGCGCTGGGTCGGCAACGAGGGCGGGCTGGCCCGGGAGGACGAGTGGAGCGTCGTACCGGTCCAGGAGAAGGACCACGGCCGGACCGACTACGCCCTCGCCTACGACGCTCCCGACATGGGCAGCCGTGACGCCCTCGTCAAGGCCAGGCCCGTCGCCGACCATCTCCAGTGGTGGCCGGCGGAGTGCGATGTGTCGATCCGGGACGGCTGGTTCTATCACGCCGACCAACAGCCCAAGAGCGTCGAGCAGTTGACGGACATCTACTTCCGGTCCGTGGGCCGCAACTCGGTGCTGCTGCTCAACATCCCGCCCGACACGGACGGCCTGCTGCCCGCCGCCGACGTGGCACGGCTGCGGGAGTTCCGCGAGCGCGTGGACCGCGAGCTCCCGCGGGACCTGGCCCGCGACGCCCGTACGACCGCCGCACCGGGCTGTGTCACCGTCGACCTCGGCCGGGAACGGGAGGTGGACCGGATCCGGCTGGCGGAGGACATCCGGCATGGGCAGCAGGTCGAGAGCTTCGTCGTCGAGGCGCGGCGCGACGGCGCCTGGACGGAGGTGACCAGGGCCGGAGCGATCGGCGCGAGCCGGATCATGCTGCTGGCGGCGCCGGTGCGGGCGCGGCGGTGGCGGGTCCGCGTCACCGGCTCGCGCGCGGCGGCACGGCTCGTGGAGTTCGGGCTGTACCGCTCGCAGGTCTGAAATTCGGTTGACCGGGGCCGGGCCGTGCGGGCTGGATGGAGCACATGGCCGACATTCAGGGCTCGTACGACAACCTGTTCATCGCCGTGCCGAACGCGCTGGCCGCCATGCTGGACGCGGGGGACGCGGGCGGCTCCGTCGCGGTCTTCGTGGACGGCGAACCGGTCGTGGACGTCTGGGGCGGCTTCGCGGACGCCGACCGCACCGTCCCGTGGGAGCGCGACACGATCGTCAACGTCTGGTCCGTGACCAAGACGATGACGGCCCTGTGCGCCCTCGTCCTGGCCGACCGCGGCGCACTCGACCCGGACGCCCCGGTCTCCCGCTACTGGCCGGAGTTCGCGGCGGCGGGCAAGGAGAAGGTGCTGGTACAGCACCTGCTGTCGCACACCGCCGGCCTGCCCGACTGGGACGGGCAGGCCGAGGACCTCTACGACTGGCCGTCCGCCACGGCACGGCTCGCCGCGCGCGAGCCCCGGTGGGAGCCGGGCACCGCGGCCGGATACCACTCGCTCACCCAGGGATTCCTGGTCGGCGAGGTGGTGCGCCGGGTCAGCGGCCGCAGCGTGGGCGAGTTCCTCGCCGAGGAGGTGACCGGGCCGCTGGGCGCGGACTTCCACATCGGGCTGGCCGCCGAGCACGACCACCGGGTCGCGCCCTCGATTCCGCCGACCGGGCAGGGCGAGGACTACGCGGCCAGTGCGCCGGGCAACCCGGAGGGCTCCGAGGCGGGCAACGGCGTGCGCGTGCGGGACGGGAACAGCCCGGCCTGGCGCCGCGCCCAGATCCCCGCGGCCAGCGGCTTCGGCAACGCCCGCTCGGTGGCCCTCGTGCAGTCCCTCATGGCCTGCGGGGGAGAGGTCGGCGGGGTGCGGCTGCTGTCCCGGGCGGGCTGCGACCGGGCGTGGGAGGAGCAGTTCAACGGCGACGACCGTGTCCTCGGCATGCCGATGCGGTGGGGCCTGGGCTACGGCCTCTTCGGCACCACGTACGGCTGGGGCGGCTGGGGCGGATCCCTGGTGATGATCGAGCCCGACAGCCGGATGGTCGTGGCCTACGTGACGCAGCAGATGCGCGAGCCCGCCGAGGACACCCGGGGGATGGAGATCGTGACGGCCGCCTACGAGGGGCTTCAGGGGCTGCGCGTCTAGGGCCGTACGACGTGGGTGGCGCGCGAGCCCGTCACGCGCCCCGCGCCACCCCCGTACTCCCGCGCTCGATCAGCCGCGGCACCGGCACCCGTACCGCCCGCGCCGACCCCCCGTCCAGCAGCGCGGTCAGTTCGCGTGCCGCCGTGCGGCCGAACTCCACGCTGTCCCGGGACAGCGCCGACAGCCATGGCTTGACCATGCGGCACAGTGCAGAGTCCTCCCAGGACACCACCGAGACGTCCGCCGGTACGGAGAAACCGAGTTCGGCCGCCGTGGCGGCACCGGCGACGGCCATCACGTCGTTGTCGTAGATCAGCGCGGTCGGCCCGGCCGCACCCTCCAGCACCCGGCGGGTCACCGCCGCGCCCTCGGCGTCGGAGTAGTCGGTGGTCACCGACTTCACCTCGGTCAGACCCCGCCGCCCCGCCTCGGCGCGCAGCGTACGGATACGGCGCTCGGTGTGGGCGAGCCCCGGCAGGCCGGCGATGTGCACGATCCGCCGGTGGCCGAGGGCGTACAGGCCGTCCACGACCGAGGCCATCGCGCCCGCGTCGTCGGCCCAGACGGTCGACAGGCCGGGGTGCCGGTCGTCCGGCGCGCCGCCGATCACCACGGCGGGTAGGCCCAGTTCGTCCAGGAGGTCGGGGCGGGGATCGTCGGTGCGCGGGTCGACGACCAGGACGCCGTCCACCCGGTGCTCGGCCCACCAGCGCCGGTACACCGCGCACTCGTCGGCGACGTCCTCCACCACCTGGAACAGCAGGCCGAGATGGCGTTCGGCCAGCACCTCCTGGATGCCGGAGACGAGTTGGAGGAAGAAGGAGTCCACGCCGAGGGTGTCCGCGGGGCGGGCCAGCACGAACCCGACGGTCGCCGCGCCCTCCCCGGACAGTGCGCGCGCCGCCGTACTCGGCCGCCAGCCCAGGTCCTCGGCGACCCGCCGCACCCGGTCACGGGTGTCCTCGGACACGCCGGGCCGGCCGTTCAGTGCGAAGGACACCGCGCTCTGGGAGACCCCGGCGTGCCGCGCTATGTCCTTCATCGTCGGCCGACGGGCCGGTGACCGCTTGCCTGACATGGTGATTCCCCATTCCGCCGACACATTCCGCAGCAGTATGCACTAATGCGGTTCAGGTCCGGGAACCTAATGCGGTTCAGTTCGGTGATCCTAATGCGCATTAGTCACTAAAGAAATTAGCTGCGCGAGAGCCATTGACGGGCCCGTGGAGCGGCATGCAGGGTCTGCCTCGTCGACCAACCCGTCCGCAAAGGAGGCCGGTTCACGGTGCCCATATCCCGTAGAGCCCTCGCTGCCGCATTCGCCGTCTGCATCGCCCTGCCGCTCAGCGCCTGCGGTTCGTCAGGAGGCGACAGCGCCGCCGCCGACGCCTCCGGCAAGGTCGAGGGCGACATCACCTTCCAGACCTGGAACCTGCGCGCCAATTTCAAGGACTACTTCGAGGGCCTGATCGCCGACTTCGAGAAGAAGTACCCCGGCACCGACGTCAAGTGGATCGACCAGCCCGCCGAGGGCTACGCCGACAAGATCAGCGCCGACGCGGCCGGCGGCACCCTCCCGGACGTCGTCAACGTCTCGCCCGACCTGGTCGCCCCGCTCGCCAAGGCGGGCCTCGCCCTCGACCTCGACAAGGCCGCGTCGCAGTACAAGAAGGAGTATCTGGAGGGGGCGTGGGCCAGCCATCGGATACCGGGCACGCAGGGCACGTACGCCTTCCCCTGGTACCTCAACACCGGCCCGCTCTTCTACAACAAGACCCTCTTCAAGGAGGCCGGCCTCGACGCGGAGCAGCCGCCGAAGACGTACGACGAGGTCTTCGACGCCGCCCTGAAGATGGCGAAGGAGACGGACGGCAAGGTCGCCACCCTCGCCAACGTCCCCACCGTCGAGGACTTCGGCCGCTACGGCGTCGAGCTCATGAACAAGGAGGGCACCGCCTTCAGCTTCAACGACGCCAAGGGAGTCGAGCTCCTCACCAAGTACAAGGAGCTGTACGACGCCAAGGCCCTCGACCCGCAGGCACTGACCGCCACCCCCGAGTCGTCCGGCAAGAAGTTCCTCACCGGCGCCGTCTCCATGAACCCGGGCAGCGCGCTGGACCTCGGCAACTTCAAGAAGCAGGCGCCGAACCTGTACAAGAACATCGGCATCACCGACCAGATCACCAGCACCGGCCACGTCAACATGTACGTGATGGGCGTGATGGTCAACGCGCAGACCAAGCGCACACCGGCCGCGGTCGCCTTCGCGCACTACGTCACCGACGCCGCGCACCAGATGTCGTTCGCCAAGCAGGTCGCAATCTTCCCCAGCACCGCCGGCTCGCTCGACGACCCGTACTTCACCAAGGAGGACGGCACCGACGAGACGCGCGTACGGGTCGCCGCCGCCAAGTCGCTGAAGAACGCGGTCAACTACACGCCCGTGCTGTTCAGCGAGCAGATGAAGACCGCGCTGCGCAACGAGGTGGCCAAGGCGTTGCAGGGCAAGGAGAGCCCCAAGGAAGCTCTCGACAACGCTGTCAAGGCCTGCGACACGCTGCTCCAGCAGCAGGGGTAGTACGCGATGGCCCTCTCGACCGTCTCCCGGGTGCGGCGCCAACTGCCCGCCAGCCCTTGGCTGTTCGCCGCCCCGGGCCTGCTGATCACCGGCGCCTTCATCCTGTACCCGTTCCTCTCCACGCTGGTCAACGCCTTCACCGACCGCCGCACCCTGATCCCGGGCGAGTTCGTGGGTCTCGCCAACTTCCGCGAGCTGCTCGGCGACGACATGTTCTGGATCGGCCTGCGCAACAGCACGCTGTACGTCGTCGGTGTCGTCCCCGCCCTCGTCGTCCTGCCCCTGCTGCTCGCGCTGCTCGTGCAGAAGAACATCCCCGGCATCACCTTCTTCCGGTCCGCCTTCTACACCCCGGTCGTCGCCTCGATCGTGGTGGTCGGGCTGATCTGGGTGTGGCTGCTCGACGAGCGCGGCCTGGTGAACTCCCTGTTGGAGACCATCGGCGTCGGCCGGGTCGGCTTCCTCAGCGACCAGTGGCTGCTTCTGCTGAGCGCCATGGCCGTGACGGTCTGGAAGGGCCTCGGCTACTACATGATCATTTACCTGGCCGCGCTCGCCAACGTGCCCCGCGAGCTGCACGAGGCGGCGGCCGTGGACGGAGCCGGAGCGATCCGCCGCTTCCTCACGGTCACCGTGCCCGCCGTCCGCTCCACCATGGTCCTGGTCGGCGCGCTCTCCTCGGTCGCCGCCTTCAAGGTGTTCTCCGAGGTGTATCTGATGGCCGGCCCGAGCGGCGGCCCGGCCGGTGAGGACACCACCCTCGTCATGCTCGTCCAGCGCACCGGCACCGGCCTGACCGGCCGGGTCGGCTACGCCTCGGCCATCTCGGTCGTCGTGTTCGTCGTCACCGTCGCCCTGATGCTGCTCGTGCTGCGCGCCGACCGGAGGGACGAGTCATGAGCGTCATGGAGAAGGTACGGCCCACTGCCGAGAAGCCGGCCGTCACCCGCGAACCCCGCGTCACCGACGAACACGGCCGCCGCGTCCGCGTCTGGGAACTCGCCCTGCGCTACCTGCTCCTGCTCGCGGTGCTGGCCCTCACCGTCGGCCCGTTCCTCTGGCAGCTGTCGACCTCGCTCAAGGGCCCCACCGAGGACATCTTCAGCTCCCCGCCGAAGTTCCTGCCCGGCGACCCCACCGTCCACAACTACCAGCGGGTCGCCGACACCATCCCCGTCTGGGACTACGCCCTCAACTCGCTGAAGGTCGCCACCGCCAACGTCGTCACCAACTGCGTCGGCGCGGCACTCGCGGGCTACGCCCTCGCCCGGCTGCGCTACCGGGGCCGCCGGGTCGCCACGCTCGCCTTCATCCTGGCGATGCTCGTGCCCGTGGAAGGCATCATCATCGCCCAGTTCACGACGATGCGGGAGCTCGGCCTCAACAACACGCTCATCGGCGTCGTCCTGCCCGGCTCGATCAGCGCCCTGAACGTCCTGCTGATGCGCAACGCCTTCCTCAACCTGCCGTACGAGATCGAGGAGGCGGCCTACGTCGACGGTGCCAACGTCTGGCAGCGGTTCCTGCGCATCGCGCTGCCGTCCGTGAAGGGCACCCTCGCCGTCGTCGCGATCTTCGCGTTCATGGGCGCCTGGGACGACTTCCTGTGGCCCCTCATCGTGCTGAGCGACCCGTCCAAGTTCACGCTGACCATAGGCCTCAACTATCTGCACGGCACCTTCGCCAACGACGAACGCCTCGTCGCCGCCGGCACGATCATCGCCGTCGCGCCGCTGATCGCCCTCTTCGCCTGTCTCCAGCGGTACTTCTTCCGCGGCGTCGGCGAGGGCGCGGTGAAGGGCTGAACCTCCCCCACCGAGTGCAAGGACACCGCATGCCTTCTGCCGTGCGCTTCGGCGTCAACTACACCCCGAGCGTCGGGTGGTTCCACCACTGGCTCGACTTCGACCTCGACTCCGTACGCGCCGACCTCGACTCCATCGCGGCGCTGGGTCTCGACCACGTGCGGGTCTTCCCGCTGTGGCCGTACTTCCAGCCGAACCGCACCCTGATCCGGGGGCGAGCCGTCGAGCAGCTGGTCCAGCTCGTCGACGCCGCCGCCGAGCGCGGCCTGGACGTCAATGTGGACGGCCTGCAGGGGCACTTGAGCAGCTTCGACTTCCTCCCGGCCTGGACCCGGACCTGGCACCGCCGCAACCTCTTCACCGACCCGGACGTCCTCGACGGCCAGGCCGCCTACCTGCGCACCCTCGCCGCCGCCCTCGCCGACCGGCCGAACTTCCTCGGCATGACCCTCGGCAACGAGGTCAACCAGTTCTCGGCGGGCCCGCACC
This sequence comes from Streptomyces sp. NBC_01092, assembly GCF_045039535.1. Lineage (NCBI taxonomy): Bacteria > Bacillati > Actinomycetota > Actinomycetes > Kitasatosporales > Streptomycetaceae > Streptomyces > Streptomyces sp. NBC_01092. Next base: position 9,758,062 of record NZ_CP108659.1, read on the forward strand.
CCGACCCCGACCGGGCCACCGAGGACGAGATCGACCGCTGGCTCACGCGCATGCTCGCCGCCTGCGAGGAGGGCGCCCCGGGGCGGCTGCACCTGCACGCGGAGTACGACGCCACCTGGTACCAGGACGACCAGCCGTTCACGCCGGCCCAGGCCGCCCGGCACGGCGCTCTGACGGCCGTGCACTCCTGGGTCTTCAACGGCACCGCCCAGCGTCACGGCCGTACCTCCGTCCCGGCCGAGCACCACGCCGCCTACCTCGTCGAGCTGAGCAAGGCGTGGGCCGACGACCCGCACCGCCCCGTCTGGCTCCAGGAGGTCGGCGCGCCCGCGCCCCTGGTCCCGCCCGAGCACGCCGCTGCCTTCACCGAAGCGACCGTCGCGAACGCGCTGGACTGCCCCAACCTGTGGGGCATCACCTGGTGGTGCTCCCACGACGTGTCCCGGGAACTGGCCGACTTCCCCGAACTCGAATACGGGCTCGGCCTGTTGACCAACGACCGTAAGCCCAAGGACGCGGCCCTGGTCCTGGCCCGCGCGGTGAGTGATCCGGCGCCCCCGCCCGCGCCCCGCACCACCGCCCTCGTCGTCCCGGCCGAGCCCGCCGCCCGCTCGCTCTGCGCACCGGGCGGCCCCGTCTACGACGCCTTCTTCCGGCTGGTCGCCGACGGAGCCCGTCCGACCACCGTCCTGGACACCCGAGCCGCCGACGCCGGCCACCTCGCGGCGCGCGGCATCACCCAAGTCGTCCCATCCGACCAGGTACTCCCCACCCCACAAGGAGGCACCCGCTCGTGAACCCCACCAGACGCACCGTCCTGATCGCCGGCGCCACGGCCGCGCTCCTGCCGTCGCTCCCGGCGACGGCAGCCCCCAAGCCCAAGGCCGCGGCGCTCCAGCCGTACGCCTCCTACTGGTACCCGGACTCGCTGCCGTCCGGCACCCCGGGCACCGGCATCACCTGGCGCAGCCTGAAGTCCTGGCGCGCCGCCGACGACGTGGACCTCGCCTTCAACGCGTCGACCGTGCCGCTCGCGCCGCGCTTCACCCCGACTCCGGCCAACTCGACCGCCCGCGCGGGCCAGGCCCGTATCCAGTCCCTGGTGTCCTTCGGGCCCACCGCGTCCAACCCCTCCCAGGGCTCGGCCACCGCCGACTACTACGCCCTGACCCACTGGGCGTACATCGACGAGCTGGTGTTCTGGGGCGGCTCCTCCGGCGAGGGGCTGATCCTCGCGCCGAACGCGCCGATCGTGGACGCCGCCCACCGCCACGGCGTGCCCGTCCTCGGCAACATCTTCCTGCCGCCCGTCGCCTACGGCGGGCAGTTGCAGTGGACGCGTGACCTGGCCCAGAAGGACGCGGCCGGGCGGTATCCGCTGGCCGAGCGGCTGGTCGCGGTCGCGGCGGCGTACGGCTTCGACGGGTGGTTCGTCAACGCCGAGACGAGCGGCGGGAACGCCGCGCTGGGCGCGGACATGCTGGGCTTCCTGCGCGAGTTGAAGACGCTCGCGAAGGCCAAGGGCCAGCGGGTCACCTGGTACGACTCGATGACCGTGAACGGAAGTGTGAGCTGGCAGGGGGCGCTCAACTCGCAGAACGAGGCGTTCTTCCAGGCCGCCGACGACATGTTCGTCGACTTCCGGTGGACGGCGGCCAAGCTGACCTCGTCCGGGGAGCGGGCAGGTCAACTCGGCCGCAGCCGCTACGAGTTGTGGGCGGGTGTCGACGTCGAGGCGAACGGCTGGAACTCGTCCGTGAACTGGGACGCGTTCGTGCCGCGCGACAAGGCGCATGTCGTGTCGGTCGGCTTCTACCGGCCCGAGTGGACCCGCAACCACCTGCCCGCGGACGGCAGGACACCCGGGGACTTCCATGCCGCCGACGACCGGTTCTGGACCGGACGGTCACTGGATCCGTCGAAGCCGGACGGCACCGACAGCTGGCGGGCGCCGGCCGTCTCCGTCGCCGACCGGTCGACGGTCACCTCGCTGCCGTTCGCGAGCGTGTTCAACACCGGGCACGGGCTGCGGTGGTACGAGGACGGGCAGGTGACGTCGGACGCGCCCTGGAACCACCTGGGCCTGCAGGACCGGCTGCCCTCCCGGCGCTGGGTCGTGCACACGGACGGGCAACGGCCCGCGGTGACCTTCGACTTCGCGGACGCGTGGCGCGGCGGGAGCAGTGTGCTCGTCGACGGGGCCCTGGACCGGCCGGCGGTGCTGGACGTGTATGCGACACGGCTGCCGGTCACCGGTGACACGGTCGTCGAGCTGACCCACCGGACCGACGCGGGCGGCGCGCAGGTCGAACTGGCCGTCGCCACCGCCGAGCCCACCACGCCCGGGGCCACACCGCCGTACACCTACTTCCCCATGAGCTTGACCGACGACTGGCAGACCTCGACCGTACGGCTCACCGGCCTGACCGGCACCGTGCACGCGATCGGCGTCCGGCTCACCGCCGGCGACGGGCCCGTGCGATGGCGGCTGGGCGGTATCGCGGTGCGGAACGCGACCGAGACGCCCGTCGCGCCCACCGCGCTGCGGATCACCGGTGCCGACGGCGGAGACCTGCGCTTCGCCTGGAACCCGGCACCCGGCTCCGTACGCCACCACACCCTTCACCGCCTCCTGCCCGACGGCACCCGGCGCTTCCTCGGCGGCACCTGCCAGAGCGCGTACTTCGTCGGCGGCCTGCGGCCCGAACAGGGCGAGCAGGAGGCACGGTTCGAACTGCGTGCCGTAGGGGAGCTCTACACCACGTCGGCCCCCGTGACCGTCACCCACCGCTGGTAACCCCCCGCCCGGACGACCTACGGAGCACCCCGCATGCATGACGACCGCAACCTGGTCGAAGCCCGCCTGAGGCGTGTCCTCGACGAGCGCATCCGCCCCGCCGTGTACCCCGAGTCAGTGCCGCTGGACGTGGCGGTGTGGCACGCGCCCGGCGAGCCGGTGCCCGTCGCCGAGGGACTCGCGGCCGAACCCGAGCCGATCGAGGTGGGCGCCCGCTGGGGTGCTCCGTGGGGCACCAGCTGGTTCCGGGTCACCGGGACCGTGCCCGAGGCGTGGGCCGGGAGGACCGTCGAGGCCCTGCTGGACCTCGGCTTCGACGAGAACATGCCCGGCTTCCAGTGCGAGGGCCTGGTCTACCGGCCCGACGGGACCCCGGTGAAGGGCCTCAACCCGCGCAACCAGTGGGTGCGGGTCGGTGCCCCGGTGGAGGGCGGCGAGGAAGTACGGCTGCACATCGAGGCGGCCTCCAACCCGGTCATCCTCGACTACCACCCCTTCCTGCCCACGCAGCTGGGCGACAAGGAGACAGCCGGCAGCGCACCCCAATACACCTTGACCCGCATGGACCTCGCCGTCCTCGACGAGACCGTCTGGCAGCTGGTCATCGACCTGGAGGTGCTCGGCGAGCTGATGGCCGAGCTGCCGGTGGAGTCCGCGCGGCGCTGGGACATCCTGCGGGCGGTCGACCGGGCGCTCGACGCGATCGACCTCCAGGACGTCAACGGCACGGCGGCCCGGGCCCGGGAGCAGCTCGCCGAGGTGCTCGCCGTCCCCGCCGTGCCGTCCGCCCACCGCATCAGCGCCGTCGGGCACGCGCACATCGACTCGGCGTGGCTGTGGCCGCTGCGCGAGACGGTGCGCAAGGTGGCCCGCACGACCTCCAACATGACCGCGCTCATCGAGGACGAACCCAACTTCGTCTTCGCCATGTCGCAGGCCCAGCAGTGGGCCTGGGTGAAGGAGCACCGGCCCGAGGTGTGGGCCCGGGTGAAGAAGGCGGTGGCGGACGGGCGGTTCGTGCCGGCCGGCGGCATGTGGGTGGAGTCGGACACCAACATGCCAGGCTCGGAGGCGATGGCCCGGCAGTTCGTGCACGGCAAGCGGTTCTTCCTCGACGAGTTCGGCGTCGAGAACGAGGAGGCCTGGCTGCCCGACACCTTCGGTTTCGCCGCCGGACTGCCGCAGATCATCAAGGCGGCGGGCTCCAAGTGGCTGCTGACGCAGAAGATCTCCTGGAGCCAGACCAACAAGTTCCCGCACCACACCTTCCAGTGGGAGGGCATCGACGGCACCCGGATCTTCACGCACTTCCCGCCCGTCGACACCTACAACTGCTCCATGAAGGGCAGCGAGATCGCCCACGCGGCCCGCAACTTCAAGGACAAGGGAGCGGCCCGGCACTCCCTCGCCCCCACCGGCTGGGGCGACGGAGGCGGCGGCACGACCCGCGAGATGATCGCCAAGGCGGCCCGGCTGCGTGACCTGGAGGGTTCGGCCACCGTCGGCTGGGAGACCCCGGAGGCCTTCTTCCGCAAGGCCGAGGCCGAGTACCCCGACGCCCCCGTCTGGGTCGGCGAGCTCTACCTCGAACTGCACCGCGCCACCCTCACCAGTCAGGCCAAGACCAAGCAGGGCAACCGCCGCAGCGAACACCTGCTGCGCGAGGCCGAGCTCTGGGCCGCTACGGCCGCGGTACGCGCCGGATTCCCCTACCCGTACGAGGAGTTGGACCGGATCTGGAAGACGGTGCTGCTGCACCAGTTCCACGACATCCTGCCCGGCTCGTCCATCGCGTGGGTGCACCGCGAGGCCCGCGCCACGTACGACCGCCTCGCCGGCGAGCTGAACGCGATCATCGACGCGGCCCAGCGCGCCCTGGCGGGCGAGGGCACGACCGAGCTGGTCTTCAACGCCGCCCCGCACCCCCGCGAGGGCGTACCGGCGGGCGGGGCACGGACCCCGGCGACCGAGAGCCGGACGGCACTCGCACCGCGCCCCGACGGCGGCTTCGTCCTCGACAACGGCCTGCTGCGGGTCGAGATCGACGCCCGGGGCCTCGTCGTATCGGCGTACGACATCGAGGGCGACCGCGAGACGATCGCGCCGGGCGCGGCCGCGGGCCTGCTTCAGCTCCACCCCGACTTCCCGAACATGTGGGACGCCTGGGACGTCGACAAGTTCTACCGGCACACGGTCACCGACCTGACCGACCTGGACGAGATCGCCCCCGGCGACGACGGGGCGTCGGTGCGGATCGCCCGGACCTTCGGCGACTCCCGCGTCACCCAGATCCTGTCCCTCGCGCCGGGGGAGCGGCGGTTGCTGCTCGACACGGAGGTCGACTGGCACGAGACGGAGAAGTTCCTGAAGCTGGCCTTCCCCCTCGACGTCCACGCCGAACGGTACGCCTCGGAGACCCAGTTCGGGCACTTCCACCGGCCCACGCACACCAACACCAGCTGGGAGGCAGCCAAGTTCGAGGCCTGCAACCACCGCTTCGTCCAGGTGGCGGAGCCGGGCTGGGGCGTCGCCGTCGTCAACGACTCGACGTACGGCCACGACGTGACCCGGACCGTGCGCACCGACGGCGACCGCGGTACGACCACCACCGTCCGCGTCTCGCTGCTGCGCGCCCCGCGCTTCCCGGACCCGGAGACCGACCAGGGCGTGCACCGCTTCCAGCACGCCCTGGTGCCGGGCGCGGACATCGGGGACGCGGTGCGCGAGGGCTGGCGGATCAACCTGCCGGAGCGACGGATCACTGGTGCCGGGGAGGTGGCTCCGCTGGTGACCGTGGACCGGGACGCCGTCGTGATCACGGCCGTGAAGCTGGCCGACGACGGCAGCGGGGACGTGGTGGTGCGCCTCCACGAGGCCCACGGCGGCCGGGTACGGGCCACGCTGACAGCGGACTTCGAGGTCACGGACGTGACGGCGACGGATCTGCTGGAGCGTGCGCTGCCGGATGAGCCGTCGTACGACGGCCGTGGGATCGCGCTGCGCCTGCGCCCGTTCGAACTGGTGACGCTGCGGCTGCGCCGAGCCTGATTCAACTCTCAGCGAACGGCGGCGCGCCCTCGTGAAGGCGGCGGCAACTGGCCGGACAATCAAGGAGGTTGGCGTCACACTCGCGCCTTGGAGGCACCGTTGAAGCTTGTCACGCGAGCCCAGCTCGGCTGGCCCGCATCCGCCGCACCCACGCAGACCTCTGCCAAGGGCGTGAAGGTCCACTACGAAGGCACAACCGTCAGCGTCGAACTCCTCGACGACCACGATCTCTGCATCGCCGAGTGGAAGAGGATCCGGGTCGACCATCTGAACAACGAGCAGGAGAACTACTCGGACGTCGCCTACAACTACGCCGCCTGTCCGCACGGTTACCTCCTGGAGGGCCGTGGCCTCGGCAAACGCACCGGGGCCAACGGCAACCAGGAACTCAACCGCGCCCACTACGCGATCGTCGGCCTGGTCGGCGACAAGGGGCTCACCAAGCCGACGGACGCGATGCTCGGCGCGATCCGCGACGGCATCGAGCTGCTGCGCCGCCACGGCGCGGGCAAGGAGATCAAGGGGCACCGGGACGGCTTCGCCACGGCGTGCCCGGGCAAGCACCTGTACGCATGGGTGGAGAAGGGCGCGCCGCGTCCCGGTGGTTCGACGCCCGATCCCGCACCGGGACCGGTCGTCGATGTGTCGAAGGTGGTCGCCGCGGCCCTGCACGACCCGGCAAAGCCAGGCACGCCCGTGTCGTACGCGGGCGTCAAGACCGTGGAGAAGGCCCTCGTCGCGGAGGGCCTCCTCGAATCGAAGTTCGCCGACGGCCACTTCGGCACGACGACCGTCAAGGCCTACGCCGCCTGGCAGCGCCGCTGCGGATTCACGGGCGACGACGCCAACGGCATTCCCGGCCAGGCGTCACTGGAGAAGCTCGGCCGGGAGCACGGCTTCACAGTGAAGCCGTAGCGAACGGCGCTGTGGGGCTGGGCGGCGATCAGCCGCCCAGCTGCGCCCGCAGCCACTCCTCCACCTCGCCCACATGCGCCGCCGCCGCGGCCCGGGCCGCCTCCGGATCGCGGGCCACCAGGGCCCGGTGGATCGCGGCGTGCTCGCGGCGGGTACGGGCGAACGCGCCCTCCTCCTGGTAGCCGCGCCAGACGCGGGCGCGGAAGGTGCGGGAGGACAGGCCGTCCAGGATGGCCGCCATGGTGTCGCTGCCCGCGGCCGTCGCGATCTCGCGGTGGAAGGCGAGGTCGTGGGCGAGGATCTCCTCGGGGTCGTCGGTGGCGTTCATCGCGGTCAAGTGCTTCTCGACCTCGGCCAGTTGGTCCGGGGTGATACGGGCCGCCGCCAGCGCGGTCGCCGTCGACTCCAGGATGCGGCGCACCTCAAGCAGTTCCACCAGGCGCGGGCCCCGCGACAGGTCGGCCACGACGCCGAAGGTCTCCAGCAGGTCGCCGGCCTCCAGCTGGGTGACGTAGATGCCGGAGCCGTGCCGGGCCTCCAGCACGCCGAGCACCGTCAGCGCGCGGATCGCCTCGCGCATCGAGCTGCGGGAGATGCCCAGCTGGACGGCAAGATCACGCTCGGTCGGCAGCCGCTCGCCCGGCTCCAGGCGACCCTCGGCGATCAACGCCTTGATCTGCTCGATGGCGCGCTGCGTCACGGTGCCCTTCTGCGGGGCTGTCTCGTCCACGCCGTTCCTCCACTCACCGGGTGCGCCGCAGTCTAACCGCCAAGGTGGTCGGACCACTACGGCCGGAATCCGTGAAAATCTGCCGCTGGAGGGTGTTCCTCCGGGTGAGTGGTCTGATAAGTATGCGGGCATCTGCTCGAAGACGCTCAACGAGGAGCCGCCAGATGCCCGGCAGGACAGTGGGGAAGCGCAACAGGTTTCGGATGGTTTCGGTGGTCGCCGCGGCGGCGAGTGTCTCGCTCGCGCTCGCCGCGTGCGGCAGCACCAAGGACACCGGCGGCTCCGGCAGCGCCGGAGGCGGTGGCACCGGCAAGGTCGGGGTGATCCTGCCCCTGCTGACCTCGCCGTTCTGGCAGTCGTACAACGACTACGTGCCGAAGATGGCCGACTCCGAAGGCGTCGACGCCCTCAAGACGGTCAACTCCAACAGCGACCCCTCCCAGCAGATCACCGACATCAACAACCAGCTCAACCAGGGCGTCAAGGGCCTGGTCGTCGCCCCGCTCGACAGTGCGGCCATCGAGGCCGGCCTCGACCAGGCCGAGCGCAAGGGCGTGCCGGTCGTCGCCGTCGACGTGGCGCCCGACAAGGGCAAGGTCGCGATGGTGGTGCGCGCCGACAACGTGGCGTACGGCGAGAAGGCCTGCGACTACCTCGGCAAGAACATCACCAGCGGCAAGGTCGTGCAGATCATGGGCGACCTCGCCTCGGTCAACGGCCGCGACCGCTCCGAAGCCTTCCGGGCCTGCGTGAAGAAGAACTTCCCCAAGCTGAAGGTCCTGGAGATCCCGGCCAAGTGGGAGTCCGACACCGCGGCCTCCAAGCTCGACACCCTCCTGAACGCCAACCCCGACATCAAGGGCATCTACATGCAGGCCGGCGGCGTCTACCTCGCGCCGACCCTGCAGACCCTGAAGTCCAAGGGAATGCTGAAGAAGGCCGGGGAGGCCGGGCACATCGCCATCGTCTCCAACGACGGCATCCCGCAGGAGTACGACGCGATCCGCAAGGGCGAGATCGACGCGACCGTCTCCCAGCCCGCCGACCTGTACGCCAAGTACGGCATGTACTACATCAAGGCGGCGATGGAGGGGAAGACGTTCCAGCCGGGCCCGACGGACCACGACTCCACGATCGTCAAGCTCCCCGGCGGCATCCTGGAGGACCAGCTGCCCGCCCCGCTGGTCACCAAGGACAACGTCGACGACCCCAAGCTCTGGGGCAACACGGTCAAATGACGACGCCACTCGCCCAGGCGCGGGACATCGTCAAGCGCTACGGCCCCACCACCGCCCTCGCCGACGGACGGCTCACCGTCCTGCCCGGCGAATCGCACGCCCTCGTCGGCCGCAACGGCGCCGGCAAGTCGACCCTGGTCCAGATCCTCACCGGACTCCAGGCCGCCGACGAGGGCGAGGTCCGCTTCGACGGCGAGCCGGCGCCCGCGCTGGCCGACCGGGACGCCTGGCGCCGCAAGGTGGCCTGCGTCTACCAGAAGCCCACCGTCGTCCCCGAGTTGACGGTCGCCGAGAACCTGTTCATCAACCGCCAGCCGCTGCAGCGCGGATTCATCAGCTGGCGCAAGCTGCGCACCGAGGCCGCCGAACTCCTCGCCACCTGGGACGTCCACGTCGACCCCGAGGCCCGCACCGCCGACCTCAAGGTCGAGGACCGCCAAATGGTGGAGATCGCGAGGGCGCTCAGCTTCGGCGCCCGCTTCATCATCCTCGACGAACCGACCGCCCAGCTCGACAAGCGCGAGATCGAGCGGCTGTTCACACGCATGCGGACGCTCCAGGACTCCGGCGTCACGTTCCTGTTCATCTCGCACCATCTCCAGGAGGTGTACGAGGTCTGCCAGACCGTCACGGTCCTGCGCGACGCCCGCTGGATCACCACCGCCCCGGTCGCCGAACTCCCGCGCCGGGCCCTGGTGGAGGCCATGGCGGGGGAGTCCCTGGAGGCCATCGCCGAGCAGGCCGTGGACCCCAGGGACGTCGACCACGACGCCCCCGTCCTGCTCGACGCCCGCGGACTCACCTCGCCGGCGTACAGGGACATCGATCTCACCGTCCGCCGCGGCGAGGTCGTCGGGCTCGCCGGGATCAGCGGCAGCGGCAAGGTGGAGCTCGCCGAGTCCTTCGCGGGCCTGCACACGCCGACGAGCGGAATCGCCCAACTGGACGGTGAGCGCCTGCCGTTCGGGAATGTGCAGGCCGCCCTCAAGGCCGGCGTCGCCTGTGTGCCCCGCGACCGGCACGAGCAGGGCCTCGTCGCCGGCATGACCATCGGTGACAACGCCACCATGAGCGTCCTGGACCGGCTCGGCCGCTTCGGGTTCGTCGGCACCGAACGCAAACGCGGCTTCGCCACCGCCCTCATCGAACGCCTCGACATCCACACCGAGGGCCCCGACCAGCCCGTCTCCGACCTGTCCGGCGGCAACGCGCAGAAGGTCGTCATGGCCCGCGCCCTCGCCTCCGACCCGCGGCTGCTGGTGCTGATCAACCCCACCGCCGGCGTCGACGTGAAGTCCAAGGAGTCCCTGCTGGCCCGCGTGGACAGCGCCCGCGAGGACGGCATCGCGGTGCTCGTCGTCTCCGACGAACTCGACGACCTGCGCCGCTGCGACCGCGTCCTCGTCCTGTTCCACGGCCGTGTCGTCGCCGAGCACCCGGCGGGCTGGCGCGACCACGAGCTGATCGCCTCCATCGAAGGAGTGGACAACCATGGCTGACACCAAGGCCCCACCGGCCCTGCCCGTGAAGGTGCCGGACGCCCGTGCCGCCAGGACGGTCCTGCTCCGCCGAGCCCGCGAACTCGCCCTCGTCCCGGCCCTGTTGCTGCTCCTGGTGCTCGGTGCGGTCGTCAACGACTCGTTCCTCACCGAGCGCAACCTGATCTCGATCCTCGGCGCCTCCGCCGCACTCGCGATGGTCGTGCTGGCCGAGTCGCTGGTCCTGATCACCGGCAAGTTCGACCTGTCCCTCGAATCGGTCGTCGGCATCGCGCCCGCCGTCGGGGCGCTGCTCGTACTGCCCGCCGCCCAGTCCGGCTGGGGCACCGAACTGCCCGCCGTCCTCTCCCTGTTGGCGGTCCTCGTGGCCGGCGCGGCCGTGGGCGCCTTCAACGGCATCCTCGTCGTGAAGTTCAAGCTCAACGCGTTCATCGTGACGCTGGCGATGCTGATCGTCCTGCGCGGACTGCTGGTCGGCGCGACCAAGGGCAAGACCCTGTTCGGGATGCCCGACAGCTTCTACTCCCTCGCCACCACGACCTTCATGCGCATCCCCATGTCGGTGTGGCTCGCGGCGGCCGCCTTCGCGATCACCGGGTTCGTGCTGAAGTACCACCGCATCGGACGCGCCCTGTACGCCATCGGCGGCAACGCGGATGCCGCCCGCGCGGCCGGCATCCGGGTCGAGCGCGTCATGCTCGGCGTGTTCGTCGTCGCGGGCACTCTCGCGGCCGTCGGCGGGATCATCCAGACCGGGTACGTCGGCGCGATCAGCGCCAACCAGGGCAACAACATGATCTTCACGGTGTTCGCGGCCGCGGTGATCGGCGGTATCAGCCTGGACGGCGGCAAGGGCACCATGTTCGGCGCCCTGACCGGCGTACTCCTTCTGGGCGTCGTCCAGAACCTCCTCACCCTCGCCCAGGTCCCTTCCTTCTGGATCCAGGCCATCTACGGCGGAATCATCATGATCGCCCTCATGATCGCCCGCGTGACGACGGGCCGTGCGCAGGACTGACCCGGCGCCGTGCCCACCACCGACCGAAAGGCCCTCTGTGTCCCCGACCCCCGCCCGTATCACCGCGGTCGACACCTACGACATCCGTTTCCCCACCTCGCGCGAGCTCGACGGCTCCGACGCGATGAACCCGGACCCGGACTACTCGGCCGCCTACGTCGTGCTGCGCACCGACGGGGCCGACGGGCACGAGGGGCACGGATTCACCTTCACCATCGGGCGGGGCAACGAGATCCAGGTCGCCGCGATCGAGGCGCTGCGCGGCCATGTCGTCGGCCGGTCCGTCGACGAGCTGTGCGCCGACCCGGGGACCCTCAACCGCGACCTGATCGGCGACAGCCAGCTGCGCTGGCTCGGCCCCGAGAAGGGCGTGATGCACATGGCAATCGGCGCGGTCATGAACGCCGTGTGGGACCTGGCCGCCAAACGCGCCGACAAGCCGCTGTGGCGGCTGCTCGCCGACGCCGCCCCGGAGTGGATCGTCCGCCAGATCGACTTCCGGTACCTCACCGACGCGCTCACCCCCGAGGAAGCGCTGGCGATCCTGCGCCGGGGCCGGGAGGGCACGGACGAACGCACGGCCCGGCTGCTGGAGCGCGGCTACCCGGCCTACACCACCTCCGCCGGCTGGCTCGGCTACGACGACGACAAGCTCACGCGGCTCGCCGCCGAGGCCGTCGCCGACGGCTTCCGGCAGATCAAGTTGAAGGTCGGCGCCGACCTGGAGGACGACGTACGGCGCTGCCGCGTCGCCCGCTCGGTCGTCGGCCCTGACATCCGCATGGCGATCGACGCCAACCAGCGCTGGGACGTGACCGAGGCGATCCGCTGGACCGAGGCCCTCGCGGAGTTCGACCCGTACTGGATCGAGGAGCCCACCAGCCCCGACGACGTCCTCGGTCACGCCGCCATCCGCGAGGCCGTCGCCCCGGTGAAGGTGGCCACCGGCGAACACGTCCAGAACAGGGTCGTCTTCAAGCAGCTCCTCCAGGCCGGTGCCCTCGACGTCGTCCAGATCGACGCGGCCCGCGTCGGCGGCGTCAACGAGAACCTCGCCATCCTGCTGCTCGCCGCCAAGTTCGGCGTCCCGGTCTGCCCGCACGCGGGCGGCGTCGGCCTGTGCGAACTCGTCCAGCACCTGTCGATGTACGACTACGTGGCGGTCACCGGCACCACCGAGGACCGCGTCATCGAGTACGTCGACCATCTGCACGACCACTTCCTCGACCCGGTGGTGATCAGGGAAGGTCACTACACGGCACCCGCCGCGCCGGGCTTCTCCGCCGCCATGCGGCCCGAGTCGATCGCGCGGTACACCTTCCCGGACGGCGCCTTCTGGGCCGCCGACCTCCAGACGCAGAAGAAGGGGCACGCGGCATGAGCGACTTCGACGGTCTCAAGGCGCTGGTGACGGGAGGCGCCTCCGGCATCGGCCGGGCCACGGCCGAACTGCTCGCCGCGCGCGGCGCCCAGGTCGCCGTACTGGACCTGGACCCGTCCTGCGTCGACAAGCCGCTGCTCGCCTTCCGCGCCGACGTCACCGACGACACCTCCGTACGCGAGGCCGTGGCCGCCGCCGTGGCCGACCTCGGCGGACTGGACGTGCTGGTCAACAACGCCGGCATCGGCGCCCAGGGCACCGTCGAGGACAACGACGACGCCGAGTGGCACCGGGTCATGGACGTCAATGTCGTCGGCATGGTCCGGGTGGCCCGCGCCGCCCTGCCCCACCTGCGCCGCTCCTCGCACGCGGCGATCGTGAACACCTGCTCCATCGCCGCCACGGCCGGACTCCCGCAGCGGGCGCTGTACAGCGCGACCAAGGGCGCCGTGTACTCGCTCACCCTCGCCATGGCCGCCGACCACGTCCGTGAGGGCATCCGCGTCAACTGCGTCAACCCCGGCACGGTGGACACCCCCTGGGTCGGCCGCCTCCTCGACGCCGCGGCCGACCCGGGCGCCGAACGCGCCGCGCTGGAGGCCCGCCAGCCCACCGGCCGTCTCGTCTCGGCGGCCGAAGTCGCCGGCGCCGTCGCCTACCTGGCCAGCCCGCTCTCCGGCGCCACCACCGGAACCGCCCTCGCCGTCGACGGCGGCATGCAGGGCCTGCGCCTGCGGCCGGTGGGCCAGTGAGCATCCCCCGGGGACTCGGCTTCGGAGCCGCCGTCATCGGCAGCCTCTACACCGAGGTCACCGACGAGCAGGCGCACGAGACGGTGTCCGCCGCCTGGCAGCGCGGCATCCGCTACTACGACACGGCGCCCCACTACGGCCTCGGACTGTCCGAACGCCGCCTCGGCGCGGCCCTGCGCGAGCACCCGCGCGAGGAGTACACGGTCTCGACCAAGGTGGGCCGCAGTCTGGAACCACAGGCCGACGGCGGCGACGACCTGGCACACGGCTTCGCCGTCCCCGCCACGCACCGCCGCGTCTGGGACTTCACCGCGGACGGCGTACGACGCACCCTGGACGCCAGCTTGGAACGTCTCGGCCTCGACCGCGTCGACATCGTCTACCTCCACGACCCCGACGACCACGCCGAGCAGGCCTTCCGGGAGGGCTACCCGGCCCTGGAGAAGCTCCGCTCGGAGGGAGCGGTCGGCGCGATCGGCGCCGGCATGAACCAGGCGGAGATGCTCACCCGCTTCGTCCGCGACACGGACGTCGACGTGGTGCTGTGCGCGGGCCGCTACACGCTGCTCGACCAGAGCGCGCTCACGGAACTGCTGCCCGCCGCCGTTGAGCGAGGGGTTTCCGTGGTGATCGGCGGTGCCTTCAACTCGGGTCTGCTCGCGGATCCCAAGCCGGGGGCGACGTACAACTACACAGAGGCGCCGACCGAGTTGCTGGACAAGGCCCTGCGCATGAAGGAGATCGCGCGGCATCACGGCATCACCTTGCGAGCCGCCGCGCTGGCCTTCTGCATGGCGCACCCGGCGGTGGCGAGCGTTCTGGTCGGCGCCCGCTCGGCCGATGAAGTCCACGACTGCGTCGATCAGTTCGCCGCGCCGGTTCCCGCCGCCTTCTGGCAGGAGCTGCGGGACACCGGACTCCTGGCCACGGAGGAGCCGCGATGAGAGTCGCCCTGCACACCAAGGTCCGCGCGGACCGCGTCGCCGAGTACGAGGCCGCCCACCGGGAGGTGCCGGCCGAGCTCACGGACGCGATACGCGCCGCCGGCGCCACCTCCTGGACGATCTGGTGCAGCGGCACCGACCTCTTCCACGTCCTGGAGTGCGAGGACTACGGCCGCCTGCTCGCCGAGCTGGAGAAACTGCCGGTCAACGTGGCCTGGCAGGCCCGCATGGCCGAGCTTCTCGACGTCGTGCACGACTACTCCGACGGGGGCGCGGGGGCCGGTCTGCCCGTCGTATGGGAGCTGCCGTGACGATCGTCGACGCCCACCACCACGTCTGGGACCTGTCCGTACGGGACCAGGACTGGATCACCGGTCCCGAACTCCAGCCGCTGAGAAGGAACTTCTCCGTCGACGACCTCGCCCCCGACGCGGAGGCGGCCGGAGTCGGTCGTACCGTGCTCGTCCAGACGGTCACGGTCGCCGAGGAGACCCCCGAGTTCCTGGCCCTTGCCGCCGAGCACAAGCTGATCGCGGGCGTCGTCGGCTGGACCGACCTCACCCGCCCGGACGTCGCCGAGGAGCTGGCCCGGCTGCGGGAGCTGCCCGGCGGGCGGTATCTCAAGGGCATCCGCCACCAGGTCCAGGGCGAGCCCGACCCGCAGTGGCTGCTGCGCGCGGACGTGCGGCGTGGACTGGCCGCCGTGGCCGATGCCGGGCTGGTCTACGACCTGGTCGTACTGCCGCACCAGCTGCCCGCCTGCGCCGAGGCGGCGGCCGGCCTGCCCGAACTCACCTTCGTCCTGGACCACTTGGGCAAGCCGCCGATCGCCTCCGGCTCCCGCGAACCCTGGGCGTCCGACCTCCGTGCCCTCGCCGCCCTCCCCAACACCGTCTGCAAGCTCTCCGGCATGGTCACCGAGGCAGATCCGGCGAGCTGGACGCCCGACGACCTGCGTCCGTACGCCGACGTGGTCCTGGACGCCTTCGGGCCGGACCGGTCGATGTTCGGTTCGGACTGGCCGGTGTGCACGCTCGCGGCCTCGTACGAGCAAGTGCTCGCCGTGGCACAGGAGTTGACCGCACCGGCCGAGCGCACGCAGATCTTCGAAACCACCGCCACCCGCGTCTACGACCTCTGAGCCACCCCCGCCAACCGCGTCGGCGGCAGATACTCCCGCACATACGTCCGCTGCCAGCAGGCGCCCGTCTCCCGCAGCTCCCGCCAGGTCGTGTACCGGTAGCGGAAGAGACGGGCGCGGACATAGCGCGGCGGCTCGTCGGGCGGGAACGGCGAGCGGCGCAGCAGCCTCAGCGTGTCGCGGTCGTTCTCCAGGAGCCGCTCCACCAGGGCGCCGAACCACGACCCGGCGTAGGAGGGCGACAGCGCCGCGAACCACATCAGCCAGTCCAGCCGCAGATGGTACGGCGCGAACTGCCGGGGCCAGCGCCGGGGATCGCCGGGCTTGCCCTTGAACTCGTACTCCAGCCAGTCCGAGTCCTCACGCGGCCTGTCGTCGGCGGTGCCCTCGATCACCACCTCGTAGCGGATCCTGCTCACGCTGCCGAACGCTCCGTAGGTGTTGACCAGGTGGAGCGGGTCGAAGGAGCGGTTCATGATCTGACGGCGGGAGATCATGTTCGCGACCGGGTGGTAGCTGAGGAACAGCAGCAGCGCGGCGACCGTCAGGACCACGACCTCGTACCACAGCGGCGCGTCCGGCAGCGACGGCGGATCGCTCGGGAGCCCCAGCGCCGACAGGGCCAGCACGATGGTGATCCAGTTCAGCCAGGAGAAGTTGCCCGACAGGACCAGCCACAGCTGGGTGACGATCATCAGGGCCGCGGCGCCCGTCGCGATCGGCTGCGGGGTGAAGAGCAGGACGGGCACGACGAGTTGCGTGAAGTGGTTGGCGGCCACCTCGACCCGGTGCACCGGCTTCGGCAGATGGTGGAAGAACCAGCTCAGCGGGCCCGGCATCGGCTGGGTCTCGTGGTGGTGATCCAGGCAGGTCAGCTTGCGCCAGCAGGCGTCGCCGCG
The DNA here is from genome assembly GCF_045039535.1 of Streptomyces sp. NBC_01092. Taxonomy (NCBI): domain Bacteria; kingdom Bacillati; phylum Actinomycetota; class Actinomycetes; order Kitasatosporales; family Streptomycetaceae; genus Streptomyces; species Streptomyces sp. NBC_01092. Next base: position 9,774,424 of record NZ_CP108659.1, read on the forward strand.
CATCTTGATCAGGCCCGCCCCGAACTCGACGCGGAACAGGATCCAGCGCAGCAGGAACAGCACCACGATCGGCGGCGCCACCTCGTCGTTGCCCAGCAGGACGGCCAGGAAGCCGACCTCCAGCAGCAGTGACTCCCAGCCGAACGAGTACCAGGTCTGGCCCACGTTCACGATCGACAGATACAGCGCCCACGGGACCAGCCACAGCAGCATGGCGCCCCACAGGGGCACCACCGAGTCCAGCCCGGCCAGCAGCGCCGCCGACACCGCGCAGCCCGACCAGGCGCACAGCGCGAAGAACCGGTCCGAGTAGTGGAGTTGGAACAGGCTCGGCGCGGCCCTGAAGCGCACCTGGGCGACGAAGCGCGGCACGGGCAGCATCCCGCGCTCGCCCATCAGCGCCCTGAACTGAAGGGCCGCCGTCAGGAACGCGACGAGGTACACGCCGGCCAGAGCCCGCTGGAAGACCAGCCGGCTCGTCCAGTAGTCCGGTGCGACGAACCAGTCCACGGCCGTACGCCTCCTTTCCTCATTGTCGCGCCCCCACGCGCCCGCGCCCCTTGCCCCGGGTGACTCTCCGTATACCACTTCTCCGCTTGCGTAACCCATGTGAGTGAAGCAGACAATGGTGACGAATTTCCCGACGACCGGCGGGAGGACGTGGTGCGGACACCCACCCGAACCATGGTCACGGCCTGCGCGCTCGCGGCGGCGCTCCTCGTCGCCGGGTGTGGCGGCGGCAGCGACGCGAGCACGGCATCGAGCGGCGAGGTCTTCCTCCAGCCCGCGGCCGACCGGGGTCCGGATCCCTTCACGGACTCCACGGCGACCGCCAGGGCCGCCGCCTCGCCCCTCGCCCGAACGCCGCAGCCGGCACAGTCGGCGCGGACCGGACCCCAGTTGCTGTCCGGCGAGACGCCCGGCCTGTACGGCGGCACCCGCGGGGCCGGGAGCTGCGACGTCCGGCGGCAGATCGAGGCGCTGGCCTCCGACCGGGCCAGGGGCCGCGTGTTCGCGCAGAGCGCGGGCGTCTCCCAGGCGTCGATACCCGGCTATCTGCGCGGGCTGACCTCGGTCGTGCTGCGGGCGGACACCCGGGTCACCAACCACGGGTTCCGCGACGGGATGGGGACCGGCTACCAGTCCGTCCTCCAGGCGGGCACCGCCGTCCTCGTCGACCACCACGGAGTGCCGCGCGTGCGCTGCGCCTGCGGCAACCCGCTCGCCCCGCCCGTCGGGACGCACGCCGAGGCCGGTGTCAGCGGCCGGGGCTGGTCCGGGTACCGGCCCGGCCGGGTGGTCGTGGTGGCGCCGGCGACCCAGGTGATCAACGACATCACGATCATCAACGTCTCCGACAACACCTGGATCGAGCGGCCGGTCGGCCATCGGGGCCACGACCACGACCATGTCGTACCGCCGGCGAAGCCGGTGCCGTCGCCCCGGGTGCCGCACCCGCACGACAGCCCCTCCGGCGACCTGCCCGGACAGGACAGCGGGACGCCCACCCACGAGAGCGCGCCCCCGTCGGGCGACAGCACCTCCCCGTCGGGCGAAGGCACCTCCCCGTCCTCTGAGAGCGCCTCCCCGCAGAAGCCGCCCACGGCCACCGCCACGGCGCCGCCCCCGCAGACCTCCCCGGGCTCCTCGCAGGAGGTCGGCCCCGAGGCCGTCCCGGACAGCCCGGACGCACCCGACGGCGGTGGGCTGATCCCCGACGACCCGGGCGCGACCGACAGCATCTTCGGTAGCCCCACCGACGTCTTCGACGGCTGACCGACGCCGGGGCGCGGTCCGGACGGTGAGCGAGGAAGGTTCGGTCGCCCCAGTCGAAGAATCCGGCAAATCCTGGCAAGGTGGCCCCATGGCTGATCGGGGAGCGAGCGCCCTGTCACTCCCGGACGACTGGCCCGCCCACCCGGACCCGATCCTGGCGCTCAATCGCATGGGCACGTTCGACTGGGACCTGGACAACGGTGTGTTCCACATGGATGCCCAGGCCCACGAGGTCTTCGACCTGCGCCCCGACGAATACGACGGCAACCCCATGACCCTGGCGATCCGGGTACCGCGGCCGGAGGGCTACCGGCTGGACGGCCTGGTCTCCCAGGCCATGAAGGACGGCAGCGAGAACTACGGCGCCTACTTCCGCATCCGCTGCCGCGACGGCACCCTGCGCTGGACCCACACCCAGGGCTACATCCGCCGCGACGAGACCGGCCGTCCCCGGCGCATCGTCGGCGTCGTCCGGGACGCCACCGACGAACTCGCCGAGCGCGAGGAGCGGCCCGAGCAGGCGGCCGAGGACGAGGCCCGGCGCCAGCAGACCAGCGTCGTCCAGCTGACCACGGCCGCCCTCGCCCACGCCCGCACCATCCAGGACGTCATCGACATCCTCAAGGACACCCACGGCCTGACCCACCTCGGCGCCACCAGCCTCGTCATGGGCCTGGTCGAGGCCGGCCGCATCCGGCTGGTCGCCGAGGGCCCCTCCGGCAGCTTCGTGCCCGGCACCCTGGTCACCCGGATAGACGAGCAGTACCCGATGAGCGAGGTCGTACGGACCCTCAGCCCGCGGTTCATCGAGTCGCCCGAGGAGTTCGCGGACAGCTACCCGGTCCTGTGGCCGCACATCACCGACCTGCACATCACATCCGCCGCCTACATGCCGCTGATAGCCCAGGCCAGGCCCATCGGCGCGATAGGCCTGCTCTACAACGACCGGCACGGCTTCTCCGCCGAGGACCGCAACGTGCTCCTCGCCCTCGGCAGCAGCATCGCCCAGAGCCTTCAGCGGGCCATGTTCTACGAGCAGGAGAAGGACCTCGCCACCGGCCTCCAGCAGGCCATGCTGCCCCGCACCATCCCCAGCGTGCCCGGCGCCGACGTCGCCGTGCGCTACCGCTCCGGCTCCCTCGGCCGGGACATCGGCGGCGACTGGTACGACCTGATCCCGCTGCCGGGCGGCCGGGTCGGCGCCGTCATCGGCGACGTCCAGGGCCACGACACCCATGCCGCCGCCGTCATGGGCCAGCTCCGCATCGTCCTGCGCGCCTACGCCGCCGAGGGGCACACCCCGGCCACCGTGATGGCCCGCGCCTCGGTGTTCCTGCACGAGCTGGACACCGACCGTTTCGCGACCTGCCTGTACGCCGAGGCCGATCTGTCCACCGGTGTCATGCAGGTGGTGCGGGCCGGCCATATCGACGCGCTGGTCCGTGAGCCCGGCGGAGCCTGCCGTCGGGTCTCCGTCGAGGGCGGGCTGCCGCTCGGCCTGTCCGCGGAGTTCGGGCAGCTCGAGTACCCGGTCGGCACGATCGAGCTGGACTCCGACCACACCCTGGTGCTGTGCACCGACGGCCTGGTCGAACAGCCCGGCGCCGACCTGGACGACGGCATGCAGACCCTCACCGCGCTCATCGCGTCCGGCCCGGACGACGTCCGTGACCTCGCCGACCGCCTCATCGACGTGGCCGAGGAACGCGGCGGCGACGACGACGTGGCCCTGCTCCTGATGCGCCGCCGCGTCCTGGACGCCCCGCAGGCCGGCGGCCGTCTCCAGCAGCACGTCGCGCCCGGCGACCCCGAGGCCCTCACCGCGGCCCGGCACATGATCCGCGCCGCCGTGCGCGCCTGGGGCGCCGCCGACCGCGCCGACGAGATCGAACTGGTCGCCGACGAGCTGATCACCAACGCCCTGATGCACACCGAGGGCTCCGCCGTGGTGACCCTGCGGGTCCTCGCCGGCTCCGAACGCCGGCTGCGGGTCGAGGTCGAGGACTCCTCCAGCGCCCTGCCGCGCCGCCGTGACGCGGGGGAGTCGGGCGTCTCCGGCCGCGGTCTGCTCCTGGTCGACCTGCTCACGGACGTGTGGGGCGTGGAGGCGCGGGGCGGCGGCAAGGCCGTGTGGTGCGAGTTCGTCGTGCCGGAGCAGCGGCCCTGACCGCCGTACCGACGCGGCACGTCCGCGAACCCGGCCGGCACTGTCGGCGCCGGATGGCACTCTGGACGTATGCCGGAACTCCCCGAGGTGGAAGCGCTCAAGGACTTCCTGACCGAGAACCTGGTCGGGCACGAGATCGTGCGGGTGCTGCCCGTCGCGATCAGCGTCCTCAAGACGTACGACCCGCCGGTCACCGCCGTCGAGGGCCACGAGGTCACCGCCGTACGCCGCTACGGCAAGTTCCTGGACCTGGAGACGGCCGACGGCCCGCATCTGGTGACCCATCTGGCCCGCGCGGGCTGGCTCCACTGGAAGGACCGGCTCCCGAGCGGTATGCCCCGCCCCGGCAAGGGTCCACTGGCGCTGCGCGTCGCCCTGGAGACCGGCGCCGGCTTCGACCTGACGGAGGCGGGCACGCAAAAGCGCCTCGCGGTGTACGTCGTCCAGGACCCGCAGCAGGTCCCGGGCGTGGCCCGGCTGGGCCCGGACCCGCTGGCCGACGGCTTCGACGAGGCGCGCTTCGCGGCGCTGCTGAAGGACGAGCGCCGCCGGCTCAAGGGCGCCCTGCGCGACCAGAGCCTCATCGCCGGAGTCGGGAACGCCTACAGCGACGAGATCCTGCACGCGGCCAGGATGTCGCCGTTCAAGCTGGCGGCGTCACTGACCCCCGACGAGACGCGACGGCTGTACGAGGCGCTGCGGACGACCCTGACCGAGGCGGTCGAGCGCTCGCGCGGGCTGGCGGCCGGCCGTCTCAAGGCCGAGAAGAAGAGCGGCCTGCGGGTCCACGGCCGCACCGGCGAACCCTGCCCGGTCTGCGGCGACACCATCCGCGAGGTCTCCTTCAGCGATTCCTCGCTCCAGTACTGCCCGACCTGCCAGACGGGCGGCAAGCCGCTGGCGGACCGCAGGATGTCGCGGCTGCTCAGGTAGCCGGATCCGGCAGGGCGCTAACGGGGTTTGAGCGTCACCAGATGCTCCCCGCCGGCCGTGCGCACCTCATAGCGCACGATCTCGTCGGAGTGCATCGCGGACGCGCCCTTCATGGTGTTCTCGCGGGCGTCGTGGTGGGCCACGGACCAGCTGGTCACGGTCTCCTCGGAGCCGTCCCGGCCGATGGCGACGAGATGGCAGGGGCGGGGGCCCGCACCGTCCTTCACCTTCAGCTCCACCTGGCTGCCGTACATCTCGTTCTCGGTCGTGACCTGCGCCCACACCCCGGACCGATCGTCGGTCGCCTCGACGACCTGAACGGATCCGTCGTCGCCGCCCGCCATGATCGCGACGCCGGGTGCGGCGAGGGCGATCACCACCGAGGCGGCCACGGCGTACAGCGTGCGCCGGCGACGGGCGCGGTGGCGGATCGCCACCGCTTCGAGCAGCCGGTTCAGCATCTGCGGGCCCGGCTTGGCCATGGGGTGCACGAACTGGGGCGTGGACCGCCGGTACAGCATCAACTGGCGGGTGATGGGCCCGAACTCGGTCACGTGTGCCGCACAGCGGGGGCACTCCATGAGGTGGTCCTCGAAGCGGAATGCCTCCGCCTCGTTCAGCACGCCGAGCGCGTACGCGGCGACGTCGCGATGCCTCTCCAGGGACCTCATGCCGAATCCTCGTGCCGTTGGGTGTGGGGTGTGTTACTCCTTGCGCCCACTGGTACGCACCAGACAGTCGAATCACTCAAGGCCTATACAGAATCGCAACCAAGGGATTCGGAGCGGTCGGCGTCGAGGATTGGTCCGAGAAGGAAAGAACTCAAAAAAGGTGGATGGCGAGGTGTCCGAGCGGCAGTCCGAGCTGCCACGCCGGCGTCCACACCTTCGGTCCCTCGTCCTCACCGACCAGCGCACCGCCGCCCGGCACGGCGTTCAGATCGGGCGCGAGCAGCTCGGTCTCCTGCAGCCAGCGCCAGGCCGCCTCGGCCAGCTCCAGGTCGGGCGCGGGCCCGCCGGACTCGGCCGCCTCCTTCGCGAGGCTCGCCATGCGCTCGCGCACCCAGTCCTGCCACGGCTGGTCGTAGGCCGTCAGCGACAGCCAGGTCTCCAGCTGGGTGACCACCCGGATGCCGGAGAGCTCGCCGTCGGTGTCGGACAGGAAGATGGTCAGCGCCAGGGCGTCACGCCCGGCGCGGAACTCGAAGGACGTGGGCGGCATGAGATCGCCCGTGCGCAGCAGCTCGTCGGCGATGTACTCGGCGTACAACCACGCCATGGGGACGGTCAGTTCACCGCCACCGGTGCCGTCCGTGCTCTCCTGACCTCTGTGCAGCATCCCTTCCTGCCTTCCTCCGGTGAGTGCGTCGCCCTACCCCGGGGCCCTGGGCCCTTGCCCAATCCGGAACACGGATGAGGACAGCCGATTACTCAACCGGGGTATTCAGCAAGGCGCTTTACGGAGGTTTGACTCAGCCTTCGGTTTCACTGCAGGTCGGCTGCGTACCCCGGAAGCACCCGGCGCAGGGCGCGCAGCGCATAGTACGCGCGGGACTTCACCGTACCGGGCGGAATTCCAAGTGTTTCCGCGGCCTCCGCAACACTCGCCCCTCGGAAGTACACGAGCACCAGGACTTCACGGTGCTCCGGAGTGAGAGTCTTCACAGCCTCGCGGACGTCGAGCATCTCGGCGGCCCGCTCGGCGTGGTCGGAGATCACGCGCGCGTTCTCCAGGATCGCGTCCCCGACCTCCGGCGGCCGCGCCTGCCGAGCCCGCCGCGCGTCGATCGCGAGCCGCCGCCCGACGGTCAGCAGCCAGGGCCGCACCGAGTCGAAGTCGTCGGCGCGCAGGGCCTCGGGATGCTGCCAGGCGCGCACCAGCGTCTCCTGCACCAGGTCCTCGGCACGCTGCCGGTCGCCGTCACAGAGCCGGAGCAGGAGCGCGAAGAGGGGCCGGCCGTGCTCGCGCTGCAGTGCGGCGAGCTCGTGCTCGGCGGTCGTCCCGTTCGTGAGGGTGATTCCGGCCGTCATGGCCGTATGGCATCGCAGGTGGCAGCTCTCGGACAGGGAACACACACGGATCTGCGGCGGACGGTCGATCGCGTCGGCGAACGGTTCGACGAACGGTTCCTTCCGCAAGGCGGGGCGAGCCGGACGGGCTAATGGAAACGGTCGGATTGTTTGCGAGAGTGCCATATTTCGTACCTATTTTGGTGCGTATATACGACCACGAGGGGTGAGCTGATGATCGCACGCAGTCGGCTTGTGGCCATCGCCGTCACGGCCGTGCTTGCCGCAGGTGCCGCCTGCCAGGCCCACAACCGCGAGGCCTCGGGGCGCCCGGCCCCCTCCGCCGGCCCCCGCGGCTTCACCCTCGTCGCCTCCGGCGACGTCCTCCCGCACACCGCCATCAACGATCGCGCGCGCTTCGATGCGGGCGGCAAGGGGTACGACTTTCGCCCGATGTTCGCAGGCGTGCGATCCGTGGTCTCCCGCGCCGATCTGGCGCTGTGTCATATGGAGACCGTCTACGGCGAGAACGGGGACTACACCGGGTACCCCCTCTTCAAGTCCCCGCCGGAGGTGGCCCGGGGCATCGCCTCGGCCGGCTACGACGGCTGCTCCACCGCCTCCAACCACAGCCTCGACGACGGCGCCGCCGGCATCCTGCGCACCCTGAACGCCCTCGACCAGGCGAAGGTGCGGCACGCGGGCACGGCCCGCACCTCGGGAGAGGCGCGCCACGTGACCGTCCTGCGCGCCGGCCAGGCCAAGGTCGCGCACCTGGCCTACACCTACGGCGTCAACGACTTCCCGCTCCCGCCCGGGCAGCCCTGGGCGGTCAACCTGATCGACCGGGAGAAGATCCTGGCCGACGCCCGCGCCGCCCGGAAGGGAGGTGCCGACGTGGTCGTCGTGTCGATGCACTGGGGCACCGAATGGCAGGACGACCCCGACGAGGACCAGTTGACCCTGGCCCGTGAGCTCACCGCCGCCCGCTCGGGCGAGCGCCCCGACATCGACCTGATCCTCGGCACCCACGCCCATGTGCCACAGGCCTACGAGAAGGTGAACGGCACCTGGGTGGTCTACGGCATGGGTGACCAGGTCGCCGGCGCGATGTACAACCATCAGGGCGTACAGGACCCACGCGGCAACGAGTCCACCCTCGCCCGCTTCACCTTCGAGCCGCCCGCCCGGGTCGGCGGCCGGTGGGAGGTGGCGAAGGCGGAGTACGTCCCGCAGCTGTTCGACATCGACGCCGGCCGGGTGCTCAATCTCAACCAGGCCATCGCCAAGGGTGCCGAACTGAGCGGAGTGCGCGACAAGATCCGGGACGTGGTGCTGAGCCGGGGCGCGGGCGAGGACGGGCTCGTCATGGGGGAGTAGGTCAGTCCACGTCCCCGCCGTGGTCGAAGGTCTTCAGCATCTGCTTCAGTACGCGCGCGCACGCCTGGAGCTCGGCTTCGGTCAGATCACCGCCGACCTGCCGGTTCAGGGCGTGCTCGCGCGCGAGGATCGCGGTGATGACGGTCTCGCCCTCGGCCGTGATCCGGATCAGCGAGGACCGCTGGTGCGCGGGGTTGGGCGTGGCCTCCGCCCAGCCCCTGGCCACCGTGTCGTTGACCATGCGCTGCACGAACTGCCGGGTCAGCGCCATGACCCGGCCCATCTGAGGCACCGTCATGGGCCCGTACCTGTGCAGCAGGACCAGCACGGAGCGCACGCCGACGGACACCCCCTCGACCTCTTCGCCCTGTTCGAGCTTGCGCAGCCCGCGCCGGTAGAGCGCGCCGATCAGGTCGAACACCTCGCTGATCCGGTGGCCGAGTTCATCGGGGGAGAGGGGCTTGTCGGAGTCGGTCACTGGGCCATCATGACACCTTGGTTGCCAAACTGCCCCGAAGATGACACCTTGGTTGTCATGACGACAGTGACGAACGCTTCGGATCTGCGCTTCTTTCCCTCCGCCGACGGCGACCTCGCCTACCTCGACACCGGCTCCGGGGACCTCGTGGTCCTCGTCCACTCCGGGTTCGTCGACCACCGGCTCTGGCACGCCCAGATCCCGGCCCTCGCCGCCGGGCACCGCGTGATCGCCCTGGACGTACGCGGCCACGGCTCCTCCGCCAACGCGAGCAAGCCCTTCCGCTGGGCCGACGACGTGGCCGGCCTGCTGCGCCACCTCGACGCGGGCCCCGCGGTCCTGATCGGCCTGTCCATGGGCGGGCTGATCGTCACCAACACCGTGCTGGAGTACCCGGACCTCGTCACCGCCGTCGTCACCTGCGGTGCCGCGACCGGGGAATTCCAGTACACGGACCCCTGGACCCGAGGCATACAGGCGGAGATGGCGCGCGCCCTGGCCGCTGGGGACATCGAGGGCTGGCTAGAGGCCTTCGAGCAGGTCCTGCCCGGTCCGGGGCGGACCGTCGACGACGTCGACCAGGACAGCCTGCGCCTGATCCGGGACATGGCCCGCGGCACGCTGTCGAAGCACACGCCGGGCGAGAAGGACTGGTTCGTGCCCGTGGCGGACACCTTCGCGCGCGCGGCGGACATCACCGCCCCGCTGCTCACCCTCAACGGCGGCCTGGAACCCGCCGACATGCTCGCCGCGGCCGAGCGGCTCGCCGCCACCGTCCGCGACGGCCGCTCCGAGGTCGTCGACGGGGTCGGCCACTACCCGAACCTGGAGAAGCCGGAGGTCTTCAACAAGATCCTGCTCGACTTCCTGCGGACCCTGTGATTCCCGGCGACACCTGTCGCCTCTACTTGGTGGTGTCGCAGCTCGTGCGCCGGGGACGCGAGCTACGGCACCACCGTCACCGGCCACCGCCCCGCCTTGACCAGCCGAATCGCGACCGAACCGATGATCCGGTGCCCGGCCTGCTCCGAGGCGCCCACCACCACTGCGTCCGCCTTGAGGTCGTCAGCCGCCGTCACCAGGCCGTTGTAGGGGTCGCCCTGGAAGGTGTGGAACTCCCAGCGGACATCGAATATCCCCTTCAGCCGCTCGGCCGCGTCCCGGATCTGGGCGATCAGATCCTCGGCGATCTCGCTGGTCGTGTCCGCGACCGGGGCCCCGAGCGCCGCGCCCGCCGTCATCACCGGCTGCACGTACACAATGGCGAGCAGGGCGTTCTGCCGCCGGGCGAGGCCTCCCGCGTAGGAGGCCGCGCGCATCGAGGAGTCGGAGCCGTCCACGCCGACCACGATGACCTTGGGCCCGTCCGTGCCCCGCTCGAACTGGTGCGAGTGCTGTTCCGTCACGGCAGGAGGCTATCGGAAGCCGCAGGTCCCGCCGCCGGCCGGGACGCTCGACGGGCGAGGAGGCCGGGGGCTTCCTACAGTCGGAACATGAGTGCCACCGTGGAGGCCGCGCGGGACAAGGACGTCACGGGCCCGACACGGCCGCCCGGACACGGCTGGATGAGCAGGGTGCCGGAAGGTTTCGCGACCTTCTTCGGCGCCCTCGGACTGCTCTGCGTCCTGCTCGCCCTCATCCCGCCGCTACGGGTCGCGCTGCGCCCGGTCGTGCGTGCCCTGGACCAGATCATCGTCCCCGTCAGCGCCAACCTCGCCTACGCCGTCTTCCTCTTCCTGCTCGCCGCCGCGACAGCCGCCCGCAAAAAGATCGCCTGGTGGCTGGTCGTCATCTATCTGGGCCTGCTCGTCCTGTCCGACATCCTCGGCACGGTCGTCGGCGACTATTCCGACTCCGTCCCGTCCCTCATCGTGTGCGGCCTCGCCCTCGCCCTGCTGATCGTCGCCCGGGGGGAGTTCTACGCCGCCTCCCGCAGAGCGGCCGTACGAAGAGCTCTCGGCGTCCTGCTCGTCGGGCTCGTCATCGGCATCCTGGTCGGCTGGGGACTCGTCGAGCTGTTCCCCGGCACACTGCCCCAGAGCCAGCGGTTGGCGTGGGCTGCCGACCGGGTCTGCGGCGGCCTGGTCTCCGGCACCACCTACGACGGACGGCCGCCCAGGCCCCTGTACTTCCTGCTCGGCCTCTTCGGCGCGCTCGCCCTCCTCAACGCCGCCGCGACCCTCTTCCGCTCGCAGCGCATGGAGGCCGCCCTGCACGACGACGAGGAGGCCCGCATCCGCGCCCTCCTCAAGGCCTACGGCGAGAGGGACTCCCTCGGCTACTTCGCCACCCGGCGCGACAAGGCCGTCGTCTTCTCGCCCAGCGGCAAGGCCGCCGTCACCTACCGCGTCGAGGCCGGCGTCTGCCTCGCCAGCGGGGACCCGGTCGGCGACCGGGAGGCCTGGCCACACGCCATCGCCGTCTGGCTGGCCGCGGCCCGCCGCCACGCCTGGGTGCCCGCCGCGATGGGCGCCTCCGAGGACGGCGCCACCGCCTACGCCCGCGCCGGACTCGGCGCCCTCCAACTCGGCGACGAGGCGGTCCTGCGGGTGCAGGACTTCGACCTCGACGGCCGCGACATGCGGGTGACCCGGCAGGCCGTCCACCGCGTCCGGCGCACCGGCGCCCACTGCCGTGTCCGCCGCCACTCCACCCTCGGTGAGGCGGAGATGGAGGAGGTGGTCCGCAAGGCCGACGCCTGGCGCGACACCGAGACCGAACGCGGCTTCTCCATGGCCCTGGACCGCCTCGGCGACCCGGCCGACGGCGACTGCCTCCTCGTGGAGGCACTCGGCGAGGACGGTCAGCTGCTCGCCCTGCTCTCCTTCGTGCCCTGGGGCAGGGACGGCATCTCCCTGGACCTGATGCGCCGGGACCGCGGCGCCCCCAACGGCGTCATGGAGTTCATGGTCGCCGAAGTGTGCGCCGTCGCACCCAAGCTCGGCATCCGTCAGATCTCCCTGAACTTCGCGGTCTTCCGCTCGGTCTTCGAGGAGGGCGCCCGCATCGGCGCGGGACCCGTGCTGCGGCTGTGGCGGCGCCTGCTGCTGTTCTTCTCCAAGTGGTGGCAGCTGGAGGCCCTCTACCGCTCCAACGCGAAGTACCAGCCGCAGTGGTACCCCCGCTTCATCTGCTACGGCGAGGCCGCCTCCCTCGCCCGGATCAGCCTCGCGTCCGGCATCGCCGAGGGCTTCGTCTCCGTACCGTCCCTGCACAAGCTCCGCAGAAATGGGCACCCGAGGAACGGACCGCGCCCCGCCACCACCGAGGGACTGCCCTCGCTGGCGGCGCTCGGCCTCGAAGGAGGGGACGAGGCCGGGGCGGCCGGGCCGGATACGGGCCTGCCCGAGCAGGTCCGTGTCCGGCACCACACCCTCGACCGGCTGCGCGCCGAGGGCATCGACCCCTACCCGGTGGGCATCCCGGCCCGCACCCACGCCCTCGCCGAGGTCCGTGCGGGCGAGCAGGTCACCGTCGCCGGCCGGGTCATGCTGGTCCGCGACTTCGGCGGCCTCGTCTTCGCCGTGCTGCGCGACTGGTCCGGCGACCACCAACTCGCCCTCACCCGCAAGGACTCCGGCGCCGCCCTCGACCGCTTCACCGCCGACACCGACATCGGCGACCTCATCTGCGCCACCGGCCTGGCGGGCGTCAGCGACAAGGGCGAACCGACCGTCTTCGTCACCTCCTGGCAGCTGACGGCCAAGTGCCTGCGCCCCCTGCCCGACAAACGCCGCGGCCTCGCCGACCCCGAGGCCAAGGTCCGCATGCGCTATCTCGACCTGGTCTCCAGCCCCGCCGCCCGCGACACGGTCCGCGCCCGCTCCACCGCCGTCCAGGCGCTGCGCCAGGGCCTGCTGCAGCGCGGCTACCTGGAGGTCGAGACGCCGGTGCTCCAGCAGATCCACGGCGGCGCCAACGCCCGCCCCTTCACCACCCACATCAACGCCTACGACCTCAACCTCTACCTGCGCATCGCCCCCGAGCTGTACCTCAAGCGGCTGTGCGTCGGCGGCGTGGAGCGGGTCTTCGAGCTCGGCCGCACCTTCCGCAACGAGGGTGTCGACTACAAGCACAACCCCGAGTTCACGATCCTGGAGGCCTACCAGGCGTACGCCGACTACGACGTGATGCTCGACCTCGTCCGCGAACTGATCCAGGGCTGCGCGAGCGCCGCCTTCGGATCGCCGATCGCCCACAAGGACGGCAAGGAGTACGACATCTCGGGCCAGTGGCCGGTCAAGACCGTGTACGGCGCGATCTCCGAGGCCCTCGGCGAGGAGATCGACCCCGACACCGAGCTGCTCCGGCTGCACCGGTACTGCGACCGCGTCGGCGTGCCGTACGTCGCCGACGACGGCCATGGCGACGTCGTCCTGGAGATGTACGAGCGGCTCGTCGAGGAGAAGACCCAGCTGCCCACCTTTTACAAGGACTTCCCGACCGACGTCTCCCCGCTCACCCGCCAGCACCGCCTGGACCCCCGGCTCGCCGAGCGCTGGGACCTCGTCGCCTTCGGCACCGAGCTCGGCACCGCCTACTCCGAGCTCACCGACCCCGTCGAACAGCGCCGCCGCCTCACCGCCCAGTCCCTGCTCGCCGCCGGGGGAGACCCCGAGGCCATGGAGCTCGACGAGGACTTCCTCGACGCCCTCGAATACGCCATGCCGCCCACCGGCGGTCTCGGCATCGGCGTCGACCGGCTGGTCATGTTCCTCACCGGCCTGACGATCCGGGAGACCCTGCCGTTCCCCCTGGTGCGCCGCCGCTGACCGCCTGGCGACAGCTGGTCCGCGCGGGTGTATTCGCTCAGCCGTTCCGGTGTCGCACTGGTGCGTCGGTCTCTCGCCGGGCGACTCATCAGACATGACGAAGGATCAGCTGCCCCCGCGTCTGCTCACCCGACGCCGCGCGCTGCTCGCCGGCGCCGCCGCCGCCGTCGGAGCCGCCGGCACCGCGGGCCTGTTCACGACGTTCACGGGCGACGAGACCGTGCACCGGGCCGCCCCGGCCCCGGCCCAGGGCCCCCAGAAGCGCAGCGCGCTCAAGCCCTCCTCGTACCGTCTCCAGCCCCTGACGGGGTACGGCCCGCCCAAGGCGGCCCCCCGCCGCACCCTCGTACGCCGTGAACCCATGCTCCAGGTGTCCGCACGCGGCCGCACCATGGTGCTGAGCTTCGACGACGGCCCCGACGCCCGCTACACCCCGCGCATCCTGGACACCCTGCGCGAGTACGACGTCCGCGCGATGTTCTTCGTCTGCGGCGAGATGGTCGCCGACAACAAGGACCTCGTGGCCAGGATGGCCGACGAGGGCCATGTCGTCGGCAACCACACCTGGTCCCACCCGCTGCTCACCCGGCTCGGCCGCGGACGGATCCGCAAGGAGATGGAGCGCACCTGCGACATCATCGAGGAGTCGTACGGTGAGCGCCCGGCCTGGTTCCGCGCCCCCTACGGCGCCTGGAACCGCGCCACCTTCCAACTCGGCGCCGAACTGGGCATGGAACCGCTGGCCTGGACCGTCGACACCCTCGACTGGACCACCCCCGGCACCCGCACCATCGTCGGCCGGGTCGAGGACGGCGCCGCCCCCGGCGTCGTGGTGCTCTCGCACGACGCCGGGGGCGACCGCTCCCAGAGCGTCCGCGCCCTGCGCACCTATCTGCCGCAGCTGCTGGACGCCGGATATCACGTCACCGTCCCCCGACGGCATTACGCGTGACGGCTTTCGCCGCCCGGTCGAGGAAAGCACGGAAGGCTCGGAAAGCTCGGAGAGCTCAGCGGACCTCGACCAGGCTGGCGAAAACGACGACGTTCCCGTCATATCCGTTCTGCTTGGAGAAACCGCCACCGCAGGTGATGACCCGCAATTCCGCGGTTCCCTTGGAGGCGTAGACCCGGTCTCCGGGGAAGTCGTCCTTCTGGAACACCTCGACGCCGTAGATCTCGAACACGGCCGTCTTTCCGTCCTTGCGGAGGACCTCGACGCGATGTCCCTTCGCCAGCGAGCCGAGACCGTAGAAGACGGCGGGCCCCTGAAGGTTGTCGACATGGCCGACGACGACCGCGGTGCCCTTCTCGCCGGGCGAGACGGAGCCGGTGAACCAGCCCGACAGATTGGGGTCCTCCGGGGGCGGCGCGCCGACCCAGCCGTCCAGGTCCAGGCCGACCGGGATCGCCGGCGCGTCGACGTGGATGGCGGGGATGCGCACCCGGTCCGGCAGGGCGAACGGCAGCGGCCGCGCCGCCCGGGCGAACACCGCGCGGGGCAGCTGCCGGTCCGCGGCGGCTGCGGAGGCGGGCTGCGGCGGGCCCTCGTCGAACTCCCCGGATCCGTTGCGGACGAGCGCGAGACCGGTCAGCAGGACAAGCGCTATCACGCCCCAGGGAGCACGCTTCCTCCGTCGCTCCTCCTCTTCTTCGGCCAGCTCGAAACCGGACATTCGACTTCCCCTCTCGACGCGGCCGTCGCCACGTCATTCGCGCATACGAAAACGCTAAGTCCCGCAGGCGAAACCGGCGACGGGGCAGAGACGAACGGGTGGCCCGAACTGATTCGGTGCGCCATCCGAGTTGCCACCGGCCGGAAAATTCTGACGGTCCGTGACCTGCGACAATTCCGATTGTGGGGTTGTCCTCCGGCGTGTCGTCTCACCAGGACGGACCATCGCCGAAATGCGGCCTCGGGCACCGCAACTGAGGGTCTTTCTGGGAGGCGCTTTCTCGCCGATCGATACCGGGGACGGTACCCGGGGCGTCTTCCGCGGAGGATCACATGCGAAGCACTCGTACCCTGGCGGCCGCCGCCACCGCGGTCGCCGCCCTCGGTCTGGCCGCCCCGGTGGCCGCGGCACGCGACGGCATGCCCGTCGGCCCGAGCAACATTGTCGCCCTGCCCAGCGTCATCGCCCGCGGCGGGCAGCTGACCATCACCGTCGACGGCTGCCCGCAGGGCGGCACCGCGACCTCGGACGCCTTCCGGCCCACGACGTTGACCCCGGTCGGCGGCAGCACGGCCAAGGGCACCGCGACGATCGACCGGAACGCGAGGCCGGGCTCCCACAGCATCACGGTCACCTGCAGAGGGGCGGGCCGGCCCCTGACCCACCCCAACGCCTTCTCCGTCATCGGCGGCGTCCGCGGCGGCCTCGGCGGCAGCACGTCCACGGGCGCGACGCCGACCGACATGGCGATCGGAGGCGGACTGATCGCCGTGGCCGTCGTCGGCAGCGGGGTGTTCTGGATGCGGCGGCGGGCGGAGAAGCGGATCTGACGCGCTGTCCGGCGTGAACCGCCGACCACGGGAGACAGGCCGCACACACGCAGACCTTCGCCCCGGCCCCCCTCATGGGGATCCGGGGCGAAGGTCTGCGTGTGTGCGGCTGCCGGTGTGTCAGGCGCCGTCCTCGCCGTCGCCGCGCCGGGAGAGGTGGTACGCGGTGCCGAGCGCGGCCGTGATGAGCGCGGCGCCCAGGCCGATCTCCTTCAGGTCCAGTCCGGCGAAGGTGCCGCCCTCACCGGCGTGCGCGCCGTGCTCCGGAAGATCGGGCCGGTCCGGCCGGCCGCCGGCGATGGTGAGGTCGACGCTCTGCCAGAAGGTGCCGCAGTAGAACGACACCTCATGGACGGTGCCACGTCTGGCGTCCCGGTCGACCCTGGCCCAGGCCGTCGTCCGCCCCCGGCGGATGGTGACCGTGTCGAAGACCCCCGACGAGACGGTCACACTCTGCTCGCACCCGGTCGCGCGCAGCCGGACGTGTTCGCCCGGATCGACGGTGGTGGGCCGGACACTGGCCCAGAAATCGGAGTTGTCGCCCTGCGCCTGCGCGGCGGGCGCGGTCACGGCGAGGGCGCTGACGCCCAGCAGTGCTGCAGAAGCGACGCGTATCGCACGCATGGTGTGTCTCCCGCTCCCCGAGGAGCAGTCGCGGACCTTTTCCGCTTGCGCCAGAAATGCACCTCGGTGATCGAAACGCTAGGAAGGTGCGCACACCCACGCGATCGGTGTCGTACGAATGGGGCAAGCGTGTGGGCCGCTCAGGGGACGGCATTCCGTCGACCGGGGGACGGCGGCGGCGTGGCGGGTTCGCATCGAGTGCCGCCGTGGCCGTCGCCGCCGCCGGAGTGAGTGCCCGTCAGCCCCCGGTGTGGGGGAACAGCGCGAGGAACGGTTCCGTCGACGCCGTGACGCCACGGCTGTAGGGATCGTCGAAGTCCCAGATGAGGAAGAGCAGGAAGGCGATCAGCGCGGAGAACAGCCCGGCGAGGATCAGCTCACGGGCCGTGCGCCGGATCTGCAGGGCGAACACCATCCCGATGGTGACGACACCGCCGGCCAGGAGTCCGAACCACACCACGCCGGGCATGGTGTCCCCGGTCGAGTTCGCGCGGGCGTTGCGCGCCTGGTCGGCCGCGGTCACCTGGTCGAGGACCGGCTGGTAGGCCTGCGCCTCGAAGTCGTTCCTTGGCTCGTAGTCCGTCACGTCCTCGCGCACGCGCTGAAGGAGCTCCTTGCCGCGGTCGGTGACGGCGCCGTGATCCATCATCGTCTTCCACTCGATGGTGACGACGTGTCCGACATAGGCGTTGACATCGTCCCGAATGCGGTCGCGGACGTCGGCCGGATACACCCGGACCCGCTCCGAGACCTCGTGCAGCGCCACTGCCTCCGCCTCGACATGGTCCTGGGCGGCGCTGCGGGCCTCCCACACGCCGGCGATGGCCAGGCCCAGCACGATGGCGTACACCACGCCGATCCACATCGTCATGTACTCGATGACGTCGGGGGTCTCGGAGGGATCCTCGTCGTCGGGCGCCGTGCGGTGCCGTACGAGGGTGATGATGACCACCACGGAGCAGGCGGCCAGCATCGCGAGGGTGAGAACAAGCCATTCCGGCAAGAGGAACCTCCAGGATCAACGCGGACGGAGCGCGGCGACGGCGGCGATGGCGGGCACCGCGATGAGCAGGACGAAGGTGAGCGGAGCGGGGGCGGCGTCATGCGCCGCCCGCTTGTGCCGGGCGGCCCGGTAGGGCGGGTAGTGCACGGGGGTCGCGGACGGACGCGGGGCGTGCCTGGCCGACGGCTTCGGCGTGGGCGTCGGGGTGGGTGCCGGCGTCGGGACCGGCCGCGGGCGTGGCGGCGCGGGCTGCGGAGCCGGCGGCGCCGGGGCCGGGGGAGGCGGCGGAGACGGCGGCTCGGGTTTCGCGGTGGGCGTCGGTTTCGGCGGCGGGGGAGTCGGTGTGGGGTCCGGTGGGGGCGTCGTCTTCGGCGGAGGCGTGGCTGTGGGCGTCGGGGTAGGGGTGGGAGTCGGGGTCGGCGTCGGGCACTGCGGGGGAGTCGGCCAGGTGAGGCTTCCGACGACCGCGACCGCCTGTGCGCCGTCCGGGCCGGTGTCGGCGTAGGCGCAGACCGTCGCCCCGGCCGCCCCGGCCGGCGCCGACACCAGCAGCCACGTCAACGTCGCCACCGTCAACACCCTTGCGGTCAGGGTGGATTGGGTCGGTTCGAGTCCATGCACGACGAAGATCCTGAGGCCATCGCGCGCCCGTGTATGCCGGAGAGCGGCCGAAATGCCCCGAACGAGGGAAGGATGGCCCTCGAAAGGTTTGATCAGGGGGCGTGGGCGTAACCGCCGGGGCATGCGCGTGCGGCGCCTAGCTTCCGGAAAGAAATTTGTGCGCCGGTTGAACACGAGAGTGGCTCTCACACGTACCTCTTGTCGTGCGGCGGCGCAGCAGGGCGCTGCAACACCCTGGTGAATATGGGGAGTTGACGATGAAGACCTCGTGGCGGAGCGCCTCGCTCGTGGTGAGCGCCGTGGCAGTGGCGGCGCTGACGACGGCATGCGGCTCGGAAACCGCCCCGCCGGCGAGCAGCCAGAACGTGGGTGCCACGGCCGCGGCCGGCGACTACGGGAGCGGTACCGGTCTCGGATCCGGTTACGACACGGGCGCGGCGGGCCAGGAGAGCGCCGCCACGCAGGCCGCCGCGGCCGGTGAACTGGCGGTGTCCACCAACGCCGAACTCGGCGAGGTGCTGACCGACGGCGCCGGGATGACCCTCTACCGCTTCGACAAGGACGTCGCCGAGCCGCCCAAGTCGAACTGCGACGGCGAGTGCGCCACCAAGTGGCCGCCGGTCCCCGCGGACGACGCCACGGCCGGCGTGGGCATCGACAAGAACAAGCTCGGCTCGGTCACCCGGACCGACGGCACCAAGCAGCTGACGATCGACGGCTGGCCGGCGTACCGCTTCGCGAAGGACACCAAGGCCGGTGACGTCAACGGCCAGGGCGTCGGCGGCACTTGGTACGCGCTCGCCCCCACGGGCAAGAAGGCGCAGGGCGGAACCGAGGCGGGCGACCTGCCCGGTCTGTCCACGCGCCAGGACTCCAAGCTCGGCGAGATCGTCATCGACAAGAACGGCCACACGGTCTACCGCTTCATGAAGGACTCGCCCTGGCCGATGAAGACGGCCTGCACCGGCGAGTGCCTGGAGAAGTGGCCGGTCATCGCGCCGGTCGACGCCGAGGACACCGAGGGCATCGACCTGAAGGGGTCCGGTCCCAGGGGCCAGGGCTACGTGGTCTTCGACCGGCCCGACGGAATCAAGCAGCAGACCATCGACTGTGTGCCGATCTACACCTTCGCCGGCGACAAGAAGCCCGGTGACACCAACGGTCAGGGCGTCGGCGGCACTTGGTTCGCCATCCGCCCCGACGGCAAGCCGGTCGGCGCGTAGCAGCAGCAGAGATCACACCTCCGGTCCGCCCCCTGAGCTCCACGCGCAGGGGGCGGACCGGTTTGTCTGCATTCACTGCTGTTCTTCGCCCTCTTTCACCATGGTTCGCAGCACTGTGGAATGCTTCGGATGCTTTTCGCAGAGGGTGCGCGGGGCGGCAATTCGGCACGTGCCACTGGCAGTGACCGGGAACGGATGGTCAATTTCCGTTTCCGCTCGCTCCTTTGGCGGGCGATCAGTAGCCTCAGCTCGAACACCGGATCGCCTACGCCTTGGAGAGATAGATGGAGCGTCCCGCCTGGGCCCCACGGAGCATCGACATCTCGGTGCCGAGCGTCTCCCGGATCTACGACTACTACCTGGGCGGTTCGCACAACTTCGAGGTCGACCGGGAAGCGGCCCGCAAGGCCATGGACTTCATGCCGGGCCTCCCCAAGATCATGCAGGCCAACCGGGCGTTCATGCGGCGCGCGGTGCGCTTCGCGGTCGACGAGGGCATCACCCAGTTCCTGGACATCGGCTCCGGGATACCGACGTTCGGCAACGTCCACGAGGTGGCCCAGGCCGCCAGCCCCGGCGCACGCGTGGTGTACGTCGACCACGACCCGGTCGCCGTCGCGCACAGCCAGGCGGTTCTGGCGGGCCACGACGACACCGACATCGTCGCTGCGGATCTGCGCAAGCCCCAGGAGATCCTGCGCAGTTCCGAGGTCGAGCGCCTGATCGACCTGAACCGGCCAGTGGCGCTGCTGCTCGTTGCCATACTGCACTTCGTGGAGGACGAGGACGAACCCTACGAGGCGGTGGCCCAGCTGCGCGACGCGCTCGCGCCCGGCAGTCTGCTGGTGCTCACGCATGCCTCGTACGAGGGAATCCCGCTGCCCGAGGAACGGGCCAAGGGCACGGTCGACGTATACAAGGACATTCGCAACCCGCTGATCATGCGCTCGCGCGAGGCCATCGCGCGGTTCTTCGAGGGGTACGACATGGTGGAACCCGGACTGGTGCCGATGCCGCTCTGGCGACCGGACACCGCACCGGAGGACGAGGATCCGTTTGCCTTCTCCGGCTTCGCCGGCGTGGGACGTACGGCGTGAGCGCGGGGCCGGACGGGCCGGAGGACAGACTCCGCCGGTTCGCGACGATCTGGAGCCGGGCGGTCTTCCCGGTGACCTCGACGTCGTCGACCCGGCCGGAGTTCGAGGAGCAACTGCTGCCGCTCGCCCGGCGGTTGAGCAAGGCACTCAAGGCCAGGACGTTCGACGCGGACGAGGGCAGGGCCGTCGGCGCCGCCCTCGTCACCGCGCACTGCACCGACCCCGAGGCGCTCAGCCGCTCGCTGGACTGCGTCGACGCCTATCTGGTGCTGTACTGCGGCGACGGCGGAGACCAGGAGGACCTGCGGGCGCGCTCCTCGCGGCTCCAGCACGCCATGGCCGCCGGGTTCGCCCAGGCGCTGCGCGAGCGGACGCTGGCCGAGCAGGAGGCGATCTCCTCGGCCGCGCTCAAGGCGCAGGGCGTGGTCGCCCAGGCGCTGCACGACACCGAGGCCCGTTTCCGCGCGGTGTTCGAGGGCGCGGCCATAGGAATCGGCATCTCCGATCTGACGGGCAACATACTGCAGGTCAACGGCGCGCTGCTGCGCATGTTCGGCGTCTCCGAACAGGCCATCCGCAGCCGAAACGTCAAGGAGTGGACCCACCCCGAGGACGCGCCGCAGACCTGGACGCTCTACGACGAGCTCGTCCGCGGCGAGCGCGAGCACTACCACGTCGAAAAGGCCTTCTACCGCCCCGACGGAACGGTCCTGTGGACCAACCTCACGGTCTCCCTGCTGCGCGACGCCGACGGTGAACCGCAGTACCAGCTGGCCCTGATGGAGGACACCACCGAGCGGCGGCTGCTCAACCTGCGGCTGCGCTACGAGGCCACGCACGACGCGCTCACCGGCCTGCCCAACCGCACCTTCTTCTTCGAGCGCCTGGAGAAGGCACTGGGCGCCGGAGAGGGCCAGCGGTTCGGGCTTTGCTACCTCGACCTGGACGGCTTCAAGACTGTGAACGACAGCCTCGGCCACGCGGCCGGCGACCGGCTGCTCGTCGAGGTCGCCGACCGCCTCCAGTCGTGCGCCACCGCGCCCGGCGAGATGGTCGCCCGGCTCGGCGGCGACGAGTTCGTGGCGCTGACCACCGGCCCCGACACCGAGCGCGAGGTCGACGAGCTCGCCACCCGGATCATGAACGTGCTGGTCGCCCCGATCAGCGTCGACGGACGCGAGCTGACCGTGCGCGGCAGCATCGGCATCGTCGAGGGCCCGGCGGGGGAGCGCGGTCCGGCGGAGGTGCTGCGCAGCGCGGACATCACGATGTACCGGGCCAAGTCGGCCGGCGGCAACCGCTTCGAGCTCGCCGACCCGGAGGCCGACGCCCGCGCCATCACCCGGCACGGGCTGACCACGGCGCTGCCGACGGCCCTGGACCGGGGCGAGTTCTTCATCGAGTACCAGCCGCTGGTCCACCTCGGCGACGGCAGCGTGCGCGGCGCGGAGGCCCTGGTGCGGTGGCTGCATCCGCAGCACGGCGTCCTCGGCCCGGACCGGTTCATCCCGCTCGCCGAGCACACGGGACTCATCGTGCCGCTCGGCCGCTGGGTCCTGGAGCAGTCGGTGCGCCAGGCCCGCGCATGGCGGGAACGCCACGACGACGCAGGGCCCTTCCGCATCAACGTCAACCTCTCGCCGTGCCAGCTCGGCCACCCCGGACTCGTCCAGGACACCGTCGACATCCTGGAGCGCGCCGGCATGGCACCCGACGCCCTCTGCCTGGAGGTCACCGAGTCGGCCCTCATCGGCGCCGACGCCGACCTGCTCAAGCCCCTGCGCCGGCTGGCCGAGATGGGCGTCGACATCGCGCTGGACGACTTCGGCACCGGCTATTCCAACCTCGCCAACCTGCGCCGGCTGCCGGTGAGCATCCTCAAGTTGGACCGCTCCTTCACGCAGAGCATGCAGCGGTTCCCGGCCGACCCCGTCGACCTCAAGATCGTCGAGGGGATCGTCTCCCTGGCCCACGGCCTGAACCTCACGGTGACGGTGGAGGGCGTGGAGACCGGCGCCCAGGCCGAGCAGCTGCGGATTCTCGGCTGCGACACGGCCCAGGGCTGGTACTACGCCCGCCCTGGCCCGCCGGAGCGGCTGCACGAGCTGGCGCTGGTGGACGCGACGGGCTGAGCCACCGGGGCCGTACGGGACGCGGGGCGGACGGCCGCCCCTCCCGTGCGGCTTCGCGCCCGTCGGTTAGCGTGAGGAGTGTCGACGGCGGTACCGCACCCCCCGGTCGGTCAGCGGAAAGGCAGGACCCGCCATGCCCGACAGGCCGATCGATCTGGATCTGCGCAAGCTGCGCTACTTCGTGGCCGTGGCCGAGCGCCGGCACTTCGGGCAGGCGGCCGTCGCCCTGCACGTCACCCAGCCCGCGCTGTCCCGGCAGGTGCGGCAACTGGAGCACGAACTGCGGGTCGAGCTGTTCACCCGCAGCACCCGCGACGTCGCGCTCACCCCGGCCGGCGAGCAGTTCCTGCGCGACGCCAAGGCACTGCTCGCCGCCGCCGAGGCCGCCCAGGAGCGGGCCCGGCGCATCGATGCCGGGAACGACGCGCTGATCGTCGGGTTCATGCTCGGCACCGACGTCGGCCTCGCGCTGAACGCGTTCTCCGCGCGCTTTCCGCGCGTGTCCATCGAGCTGGTCCGCCTGCGCTGGTGGAGCCAGGCGCGGGCCCTGCTGGACGGCAGCGTCGACGTCGGGTTCGTACGGCCGCCCCTGGAAGCCGAAGGGGTGGATCTCCTGCCCCTGTACACCGAGCACATCGCCGCCGTGCTGCCCGTCGATCATCCGCGGGCACGCGACGCCAAGGTCGCCCTCACGGCCCTGACCGACGATCCCGTCCTGGAGTACGCGGAGGCGACCGAGGCCTGGTCGGCCGTATGGAACGCCGATCCACGCCCCGACGGCAGCCGGCCCGGCCACGGCCCCGCCTTCCACGACATGGAGGAACTGCTGGGCTACGTCAGGGGCGGGCGCGGCATCGCCTTCGTGCCCGGCTCCGTCGCCGCCGCGTTCCCCCGGTCGGACATCGCCTACGTCCCGGTCGCCGACGCGGCGCCGGGGCAGGTGTCCCTGGCCTGGAACGGCAAGCGCCCCTCGCACCTGGTGACGAGCTTCGTCGAGACGGTCCACGCCGCCGCGCGGGCCAGAGGCACGGCGTAGACCTGCGATGATGCAGCCTGGGCATCAATCGGGCCGTAACCGGCATTGGACGCGACCACAGCGGGCTCGGAGACTCGGAAGGACCAGGAACTCAACCGAGAACCTCCCCGACCACCACCCCATGGGAGCCCGCGATGCGTGCTGCTGTCGCCACCGGCCCGAACCTCCCGCTCGCCCTCGACAACCTCGACGTCCCCCAGCCCGCCGCCGGAGAGGTCGTCGTCAAGGTCACCGCCTGCGGAGTGTGCTTCTCCGACCTGAACCTGCTGCGCGGCCACTACCCCTTCGCCCGGTACCCGGTCGTCCCCGGCCACGAGGTCACCGGAGTGGTGACCGCCGTCGGCGAGGGCGTGACCTTCCCCGAGGTCGGCACCGTGGTGGGCGCGCAGTTCCTGTACGACTCCTGCGGGCACTGCGACTACTGCGTGCGCGGCGACCAGATCCTGTGTCCCCGCAAGCGGATCACCGGCGTCGTGGCCGACGGCGGCTACGCCGAATACGCCCTGTTCAAGGCCGACTTCGTCACCCCGCTGCCGGACGGCCTGGACCCCGTCGCGGCGGCGCCGCTGATGTGCGCCGGCCTCACCGCCTTCAACGGTCTGCGGCAGGCCGGCGCGACGGCCGGTTCCCGGGTCGCCGTCGTCGGCCTCGGCGGAGTCGGTGCCCTGGCCGCGCGCTACGCCACCGCCATGGGCGCCCGGCTCGCCGTGGTGGGCCGCTCCCGGCGCGGTGAGGACCAGGCCAAGGCGCTGGGCGCGGAGCTGTTCGTCGCCACCGACGACTCCGACCCGGCCGACGCCCTCAAGGCGTGGGACGGCGGCGCGGACGTCGTGCTGAACGCCGCCCCGTCCACCGCCGCGGCCGCCGCCACCCTGGGCGGTCTCGCCCCCGACGGCACCCTGCTGCTCCTCGGCTACGGCAGCGAGCCGCTCACGCTGCCCACCCCGCCCATGATCCTCAACCGTCTCCACGTGGTCGCCTCCCCGTCCGGCTCCCCGCACGACCTGCGCGACACCCTCGCCTTCTCCGCGGCCCACGGGATCATCCCCGAGGTCACGCCGATCACTCTGGAGCAGGCGCCGGCCGCCCTCGACGCGATCGCAGCCGGAACCGCCCACGGCCGCAGCGTGATCACCTTCGCCTGACCGACCGCCCCCGCACCCTCGCGCAAGCCCCACCAAGGAGACAGGCATGCCCTCCGTCGTCCTCGTCACCGGTGCCTCCAGCGGCTTCGGCGCCCTGACCGCCCGCGCCCTCGCCGACGCCGGCCACACCGTCTACGCCGGCATACGGCAGACCACTGGCCGAGGCGCCCCGGCCGTCGCCGACGCGCGGACCTACGCCGACGAGCACGGTGTCGCGCTGCGCACCGTCGAACTCGACGTCTCCGGCCAGGAGTCCGTGGACGCCGCGGTCGCGTCGGTCACGGCCGAAGCCGGCCGGATCGACGTCGTCGTCCACAACGCCGGGCACATGGTGCTCGGTCCGACCGAGTCCTTCACCCCGGAGCAGATCGCCGAGATCTACGACACCAACGTGCTGTCCACCCAGCGCGTCAACCGTGCGGTCCTGCCGCAGATGCGCGACCGGCGCGACGGACTGCTGCTGTGGGTGGGGTCGTCCAGCACCTACGGCGGCACCCCGCCCTACCTCGGCCCGTACTTCGGCGCCAAGGCCGCGATGGACCACCTCGCCAAGAGCTACGCCGTGGAGCTGAGCCGCTTCGGCATCGACACGTCGATCGTGATCCCCGGCTCCTTCACCTCGGGCACCAACCACTTCGCCCACGCGATGCACCCGCAGGACACGGCCACCGCGCAGGCGTACGACGTCTTCTACGCCGGTCTGACGGACGACGTCGGCAAGGCACTGGCCGCCCTGGCGCCGGCCGACGCCGATGTCCGGGAAGTCGCCGACGCCATCGTCCGCGTCGTCGACACCCCGAAGGGCGAGCGCCCGTTCCGCGTCACCATCGACCCGGCCGACGACGGCTCGGAGCGGGTCAGCGACCTTGCCGACGGTGTCCGTACGGAGTTCTACGAGCGCATCGGCATGACGGACCTCCTGGCTCCGCGCACCGCCGGCTGACGCTCACCGCTCCAGCAGCATCCGCTGCAACTCCCGCGCGGCCCGCGGCGGCGCCACATCGCTGCGGTGGGCCAGCGCGATCGTCCGGTACAGCCCGGGCCGGGCCAGCGGGGTGACCCGCAGCCCCCGGCCCGACCGCGCCGCCACCATGCGCGGTACGACGGCCAGGCCCAGCCCGGCCCGCACGAACCCCAGCACCGCGTCCATCTCGCCGCCCTCGACCGCGAAGTCCGGCTCGAAGCCCTCCGCACGGCACGCGGCGACGGTCAGTTCCCGCAGGTCGTAGCCGTGCCGGAACATCACCAGGCGCTCGCCCTCCAGATCGGCGATGCGCACCGTGCGCCGGCCGCCGCCGGGGCGGGGAGCCTCGGGGGAGGAGACGATCACCAGGTCCTCGCGCAGCAGCTCCACCGTGGTCAGCGCCGGGGACGGGCTCGGCAGGGGCAGCACGACCAGGGCCAGGTCCAGGGCGCCGCGCGCGAGCAGCCGTACGAGATCGTGCGAGCCGCCCTCCTCGATCAGCAGCTGGATGCCGGGATAGCGGTCGTGGAAGGCACGCAGCACGTCCGGGAGAAGGCCCGTGCACAGGCTCGGCGTCGCGCCGAGGCGGACCCGGCCCCGGCGCAGCTGCACCAGCTCCTGCACCTCGTGCCGCGCGGTGTCCGCATCGGCCAGGATGCGCCGGGCCAGCGGCAGCAGGGCCTCCCCGGCGTCCGTCAGCGTGATGTTGCCGCGCGCCCGCAGGAACAGGTCCGCGCCCAACTCCCGCTCCAGCGACTTGATCTGCTGCGACAGCGAGGGCTGCGCGACATGCACCAGGTCGGCGGCCCGGGTGAAGTGCCGGGTCTCGGCGACCGCCACGAAGTACTGGAGCTGCTGGAACTGCATCCTGCAAGCATAGGGCCTGCCTATCGAAACGAGCTCGATCATGTCTTGGACCGATGAGGTGGCCCGGACGTAGCGTCCTGTTCCATGGCTCTGGCAACGCGGACGGACAGACGGCCGTCCATGGCACGCACGGTGTGGGACTCCAACATCGGCAAGAAGACCGTGATGGCGGTCAGCGGGCTGATCATGCTGGCGTACCTGGTCGTCCACATGATCGGAAACCTGAAGATCTTCTTCGGGGCGGGCGAGTTCAACCACTACGCACACTGGCTGCGCACCGTCGGCGAGCCGTTCATGCACTACGAGTGGACGCTCTGGCTCGTCCGCGTCGTGCTGGTCGTCGCCGTCGTCGCCCATGCCACGTCGGCGTACCAGATCAGTCGCCGCGACATCAAGGCGCGCCCCAGCAAGTACGTGCACAAGAAGCCGCGGGCCAGCTACGCCACGCGCACCATGCGCTGGGGCGGCATCATCCTCGGCCTGTTCATCGTCTGGCACATCCTCGACCTGACGACCGGCACCGTGCACTCCGGCGGCTTCCAGGAGGGCCACCCGTACCAGAACGTCGTGGACACCTTCTCCACCTGGTACGGCAACGTCATCTACATCGTCGCGATGCTCGCGCTCGGCCTGCACATCCGGCACGGCTTCTGGAGCGCCGCCCAGACCCTCGGCGCCGGCAGCCGCACCCGCGACCGCGCCCTGAAGGCCACGGCCAACATCCTCGCGCTGCTGCTCACGGCCGGGTTCATCGCCGTACCCGTGGGCGTCATGACCGGATTGGTGAGCTGACATGTCTACCTACGCCGACTACCCGACCGGCGAACCGGTCCTCGACACCAAAGCTCCCTCCGGCCCCGTGGGCGAGCGCTGGGACATACGCCGCTTCGAGGCCAAACTCGTCAACCCCGCCAACCGGCGCAAACACACGGTGATCGTGGTCGGGACAGGCCTGGCCGGCGGCTCCGCCGGTGCCACCCTCGCCGAACAGGGCTACCACGTCGTCCAGTTCTGCTACCAGGACTCCCCGCGCCGCGCCCACTCCATCGCCGCGCAGGGCGGCATCAACGCGGCGAAGAACTACCGCAACGACGGCGACTCCATCCACCGCCTCTTCTACGACACCGTCAAGGGCGGCGACTTCCGCGCCCGTGAGTCGAACGTGCACCGGCTCGCGCAGATCTCCGTCGAGATCATCGACCAGTGCGTGGCCCAGGGCGTGCCGTTCGCCCGCGAGTACGGCGGACTGCTCGACACGCGCTCCTTCGGCGGCGTCCAGGTCTCGCGGACCTTCTACGCCCGCGGCCAGACGGGCCAGCAACTGCTCCTCGGCGCGTATCAGGCGCTGAGCCGGCAGATCGCCGCGGGGAACGTCGAGATGCACCCGCGTACCGAGATGCTCGACCTGATCGTCATCGACGGCAAAGCGCGCGGCATCGTGGCCCGGGACCTGATCACCGGCAGGATCGACACCTACTTCGCGGACGCCGTCGTCCTCGCCAGCGGCGGCTACGGCAACGTCTTCTACCTGTCGACGAACGCCATGAACTCCAACGCCACCGCCATCTGGCGGGCCCACCGGCGCGGCGCCTACTTCGCCAACCCCTGCTTCACGCAGATCCACCCGACGTGCATCCCGCGTACCGGCGAGCACCAGTCCAAGCTGACGCTGATGAGCGAGTCGCTGCGCAACGACGGCCGGATCTGGGTGCCGAAGGCCAAGGGCGACGACCGTCCCGCGAACAAGATCCCCGAGGACGAGCGCGACTACTACCTGGAGCGCATCTACCCCTCCTTCGGCAACCTCGTGCCCCGCGACATCGCCTCGCGCGCCGCGAAGAACGTCTGCGACGAGGGCAGGGGCGTCGGTCCCGGCGGACAGGGCGTCTACCTCGACTTCGCGGATGCGATTCGGCGTATGGGCCGCAAGGCCGTCGAGGCCAAGTACGGCAACCTCTTCGACATGTACCAGCGGATCACCGACGAGGATCCGTACGAGGTGCCGATGCGGATCTACCCGGCCGTCCACTACACGATGGGCGGCCTGTGGGTCGACTACGACCTCCAGACCACCGTCCCCGGCCTGTTCGCCATCGGTGAGGCCAACTTCTCCGACCACGGCGCGAACCGGCTGGGGGCGAGTGCCCTGATGCAGGGCCTGGCCGACGGGTACTTCGTCCTCCCGGCCACCATCAACGACTACCTCGCCCGCAACCCGCACCACGAGCAGGTCACCGACGAACACCCCGTCGTCCAGGAGGTGCTGGCCGAGACCCAGGACCGGCTGAACCTCCTGCTCGCCGTGGACGGCGACCGGACCCCGGACTCCTTCCACCGCGAGGTCGGCGAGCTGATGTGGGAGTTCTGCGGGATGGCCCGCACGGAGACCGGGCTGCGCAAGGCGCTGGAGCGCATTGGGCAGATCCGCGACGAGTTCTGGCGGCGGATCAAGGTCCCGGGCACCGGCGAGGAGTTCAACCAGTCGCTGGAGAAGGCCAACCGCGTCGTCGACTACCTGGAGCTCGCCGAGCTCATGTGCCTCGACGCACTGCACCGCAGCGAGTCCTGCGGCGGCCACTTCCGCGAGGAGTCGCAGACGCCGGACGGCGAGGCGGCCCGCAAGGACGACGAGTTCGCCTACGCGGCGGCCTGGGAGTTCACCGACACGGGCGCCGCTCCCGTGCTGCACAAGGAAGACCTCGTCTTCGAGTACGTCCACCCCACCCAGCGGAGCTACGCATGAAGCTCACCCTGCGCGTCTGGCGGCAGCGCAACGCCGACGCCGACGGCACCATGTCCACCTACGAGGTGGACGGCATCTCCGCCGACATGTCCTTCCTGGAGATGCTCGACACCCTCAACGAGGAGCTCATCCTCAAGGGCGAGGACCCGGTCGCCTTCGACCACGACTGCCGCGAGGGCATCTGCGGCGCGTGTTCGCTCGTCATCAACGGCGACGCGCACGGGCCCGAGCGGACGACGACCTGCCAGTTGCACATGCGGTCGTTCAAGGACGGCGACACGATCGACATCGAGCCGTGGCGGGCCTCCGCGTTCCCGGTGATCAAGGACCTCGTCGTGGACCGGTCCGCGTTCGACCGGATCATCCAGGCCGGCGGCTACATCACGGCCCCGACGGGCGCGGCTCCCGAGGCACACGCGACGCCGGTGCCGAAACCGGACGCCGACCTCGCCTTCGAGCACGCCGAGTGCATCGGGTGCGGGGCGTGCGTGGCGGCCTGCCCCAACGGGGCGGCGATGCTGTTCACTTCCGCCAAGATCAACCATCTGAACGTGCTGCCGCAGGGGGCGCCCGAGCGCGAGACGCGGGTGCTGGACATGGTGGCGCAGATGGACGAGGAGGGGTTCGGAGGGTGCACGCTGACCGGCGAGTGCGCCACCGCGTGCCCCAAGGGCATCCCGCTCATGTCCATCACGGGCATGAACAAGGAGTGGCTGCGGGCCACGCGGAAGGTGAAGCGGTAGCGGTTGCCGCACAGCAGACGTTCGCCGAGACGTGCGGACGGGCGGGGCCGGGAGTGGTGCTCCCCGGCCCCGTCTCGCCTTTTCTGCACCTGCCAAGTGAACAGCACTGGACTGCCCGGCTGACCGATCGGGCACCGGAATGTGGACGACCGGTACGAGTTCGCGCCGTTCAACATCCGCACATCCGCTCTCCTGGCACATGTCACGCGTACGCCAACCGGCATAGGAAGAACAGGGGCGGCACATCGCATCGCTCCAACCGAGCTCCGCTCGCCGTCCCCGGCCCGTGACCAGGAGTAAGCCATGACCGGCGTACTGACCGTCGACCGTCCCCCGCACCCCACGGCACCCATCCGGTACACCGTGGGTCTCGCCCGCAACGAGGAGGACGTGCGCGCCGCCCAGCGGCTGCGGCACGACGTCTTCGCCGGCGAGATGGGGGCCCTGCTGTCCACCCCGCAGCCGGGTCACGACATCGACGCCTTCGACGCGTACTGCGACCACCTGCTCGTCCGCGAGGAGGTGTCCGGACAGGTCGTCGGCACCTACCGGCTGCTGCCGCCGGAGCGGGCCGCTGTCGCGGGCCGACTCTACTCCGAGGGCGAGTTCGACCTCTCCCGGATCGACTCCCTTCGTCCGAATCTGGTCGAGGTCGGCCGGTCCTGCGTCCACCCCGACCACCGCGACGGCGCCGTGATCAGCCTCATCTGGGCCGGCATCGCCCGCTACATGGTCGACCGCGGCCACGAGTGGCTGGCCGGCTGCTGCTCGATCCCGCTGGCGGACGGCGGCGCCCTCGCCGCGGGGACCTGGGACCGGGTGCAGGCCAAGCACCTGGCCCCGGAGGAGTACCGCGTACGGCCGCTGCGGCCCTGGGAGCCCACGGCGCCCGTCCCGGCCACCCGCACCGAGCTCCCGGCCCTGCTGCGCGGCTACATCCGCCTGGGCGCCTTCGTGTGCGGCGAGCCCGCGCACGACCCGGAGTTCGGGGTCGCCGACCTGTACGTGCTGCTGTCGATGCGCCGGGTGAACTCGCGCTATCTGAAGCACTTCCTCTCGCTCGTCCCGGCGTGACGGACGTGGCGGCCATGAGCACCTCCTCCCTCGGTGCCGTGCAGGTCCCCCCGGCGATCGCTCCCACGGCCGGTACCCCGGCCGTGGGCGGCACGAGCCACCCGGCCGACGCGGGAACCCTCTGGCGGCCCAGCGCTCCCTGCACCCCGCGCAACTGCATCGACGCCACAGGACCGGCCAGAGCCATGCCCCTGGCCGTCCTGCGGATCGCCGCGGTCCTGCTCCTGCTGGTCCTCGGGTTCGCGGCGACTCCGCTCGGCGGGCGGATCCCCGCGGGACTGGTCCGCCGCTGGAGCCGCTGGGTCGTACGGGCCGCGGGGGTCCGGGTACGGATCGCCGGCGGCACCGCGCCGGACGGCGGGCTGCTGCTCGTCGCCAACCACGTCTCCTGGCTGGACATCCCGCTGCTCGCCGCCGTGCGCCCGGCCCGGATGCTCGCCAAGTCGGAGATCCGTGACTGGCCGGTCGCCGGGTGGATGACCGCGCGCAGCGGCGCGCTGTTCATCGACCGGGACCGGATCCGCGCCCTGCCCGTCACGGTGGCCCGGATAGCCGAGGCCCTGCGCGCCGGTGAGGCGGTGACCGTCTTCCCCGAGGGCAGCACGTGGTGCGGCCGGGCCCAGGGCCACTTCCGCCGGGCCGCCTTCCAGGCCGCCCTCGACGCGGGCGTCCCCGTGCAGCCGGTGCGCCTGAGCTACCGCGTCGTCGCGGGCTCGCCCACCACGGCGGCCGCCTTCGTCGGCCAGGACTCGCTGCTGGCGTCGGTGTGGCGGGTGGTGAGGGTACGCGAACTGGTCGCGGAGGCGGAGGTGCGGGAGCCGATCATGCCGGGCAGCCGCCCCGATCGCCGCTCCCTGGCCGACGCGGCCGAGGCGTCCGCGCTGCCGGACGAACGTCCGGTCCGGATTCCCAGGCCGCAGCGCGCGGCGACCGGCGGGCCCGCCTCGGGGTCGGAACAGCGGTCGTCGCCGTCCCCGTCGCGCGAGCCCCTCACGGCATGACGCGGGCGGGGCAGGGCGCCCTCGCGCTCCCTGCCCCTCATGGCCACCCAAGCGGGCGGACCCGCCGCCACGATGCGTCCGCCCGCGTCCCGGCCGCCCGGGTGCCAGTCGATTACGTTCCCTGTGCCCGCTGTCGGCCGTGAGCAGCCGATGGCCCCGTCGCGCGAGCCCCTCACGGCATGACGCGGGCGGGACAGGGCGCCATCACGCTCCCTGTCCCTCGCGTCCCGGCCGCCCGGGTGCCAGTCGATCAGGCTCCCTGTGCCGCTGTCGGCCGTGAGCAGCCGATGGCCCCGTCGCGCGAGCCCCTCACGGCATGACGCGGGCGAGATACGGCGCCGTCGCGCTCCCTGTCGCTCGTGCCACCTGCGCGGGTGAGCCCGCCGCCACGATGCGTCCGCCCGCGTCACCGCCCCCTGGCCCCAGGTCGATCACCCAGTCCGCGCCCGCGACGACGGACATGTCGTGCTCGACCACCACGACGGTGTGTCCGGCGTCGACGAGGCCGTGCAACTGGCGCATCAGCACCTCGACATCGGCCGGGTGCAGTCCGGTCGTCGGTTCGTCGAGGAGGTAGAGCGTGTGGCCGCGACGGCCGCGCTGCAACTCGCTCGCCAGCTTGATGCGCTGGGCCTCGCCGCCGGACAGCTCGGTGGCGGGCTGCCCCAGACGGAGGTAGCCGAGGCCCACGTCGAGGAGGGTGGACAGGCTGCGGGCGACCGTCGCCGTGTCCGCGAAGAAGTCCGCCGCCGCCTCGACCGTGAGGTCCAGCACCTGCGCGATGTTCCGCCCCCGGTACGCCACTTGGAGCGTCTCGGGGTTGTAGCGCGCCCCGCCGCAGTCCGGGCACGGTGCGTACGTGCTCGGCAGGAACAGCAGCTCGACGCTGACGAACCCCTCGCCCTGACAGGTCTCGCAGCGCCCGCCCGCGACGTTGAAGGAGAACCGCCCGACGCCGTAACCACGTGCCCGCGCCTCGTCGGTGGCCGCGAACTCCTTGCGTACGACGTCGAAGAGTCCGGTGTAGGTGGCGAGATTGGAGCGCGGGGTGCGGCCGATCGGCTTCTGGTCGACCGAGACCAGGCGGCCCACGCCCGCCGGCTCCTCGGTGATCTCGCCGATCAGCGTGGACTTGCCCGACCCCGAGACCCCGGTGACGGCCGTGAAGACGCCGAGCGGGAACTCGGCGGTCACCCCGCGCAGGTTGTGCCGGGTGACCGGGCCGACCTTCAACCGGCCGTGCGGGGCCCGCACTTGGCGTACGGCGGCGGGGGAGCCGTCGAACAGGAAGCGCGCCGTCGCCGACTCCGCGACCGAGGCCAGCTCCGCCACCGGCCCGCTGTGCAGCACCCGCCCGCCGTGCTCACCCGCCTGCGGCCCCACGTCGACCAGCCAGTCGGCGCCGCGCATGACGTCGAGGTGGTGCTCGACCACGAACACCGTGTTCCCGGCCGCCTTCAGTCGCGCCAGCACCGTGAGCAGCGCCTCGGTGTCCGCCGGGTGCAGTCCCGCGGACGGCTCGTCGAGGACGTACACGACACCGAACAGCCCGGACCTGAGCTGGGTCGCCAGGCGCAGGCGCTGGAGCTCGCCCACCGAGAGGGTGGGGGTGGCCCGGTCGAGACTGAGGTAGCCGAGGCCGAGCTCGACGACCGGTGCGATGCGGGACTTGAGGTCCTCGGTCAGGACACGCGCCGTCTCCGAGGCGCTGCCCTCCAGCGTGCCCGCCAGCTCGATGAGCGGCAGCGCCGCCAGCTCGGCGATCGTGCGCCCCGCGAAGGTCACCGCCAGCGCCTCGGGCCGCAGCCTGCGGCCACCGCACGACGGGCAGGGCGCGGCAGCGAGGAACCGCTCCGCCTTGGCCCTCAGAGTCGCGCTCTTGGAATCCGAGAAGGTCTTCATGACGTACCGCCGGGCGCTCATGTACGTGCCCTGGTACGGCCGTTGGATGCGGTCGGCGTCGCGCACCGGGTGGACGGTGACGACCGGCTGCTCGTCGGTGAACAGGATCCACTCCCGCTGCCCGGCGGGCAGCTCGCGCCAGGGCCGGTCCACGTCGTACCCGAGCGCGTCGAGGATGTCCCGCAGGTTCTTGCCCTGCCAGGCACCCGGCCACGCGGCGATCGCACCCTGACGGATCGACAGCTCGGACTCGGGGACCAGCAACTCCTCGGTCGTACGGTGCACTTGGCCGAGCCCGTGGCACGCCGGGCACGCCCCGGCCGCCGTGTTCGGCGAGAAGGAGTCCGAATCGAGCCGCTCGGCGCCGGGCGGGTAGTCGCCGGCGCGGGAGTACAGCATCCGCAGGGAGTTGGACAGGTTGGTGACCGTGCCGACCGAGGAGCGCGACGTCGGCGCCGAGCGGCGCTGCTGGAGGGACACCGCGGGCGGGAGCCCGCTGATCTCGCCGACCTTCGGCGCGCCGACCTGGTGGATCAGCCTGCGCGCGTACGGTGCTACCGACTCGAAGTACCGGCGCTGGGCCTCGGCGTAGATCGTGCCGAAGGCCAGCGACGACTTCCCGGACCCGGACACCCCCGTGAACACGGTCAGGACATCGCGCGGAATGTCGACGTCCACACCCTTGAGGTTGTGCTCACGGGCGCCGCGGACACGGACGTACGGGTCGTGCGGGGAGTGCATGGGGCGAGGGCTCCGGGAGATGCGCGTGGGGTCGGGTGCAAACCCCGCGATTCTATGCGAACCAGACGCGGCGTCCGCATGAGCCACCTGCTGTTCACGGGGCCTTCGGCTCACCCACACCCCTCGCCCATAGCGTCTCGCCAGTCTCTCTTCCTACCGAGGAGTATCGTGAGCGCTTCCGCTCTGAGCACTCTCACCGCCGCGCTGCTGATGGTCACGGGCGCATCCGCCCCGCAGCCGGTCTCCGTCTCCGCCAGCGTGGAGACCCCCGCCGTGTACGACGACGAGGCGGGCGGCAACGCCGACGCCGACGACCCGGCCGTCTGGGTCGACCCCCACAACCCGGGGCGCAGTCTCGTGATCGGCACCCTGAAGGAGGCCGGGCTCGACGTCTACGGCCTCGACGGCACGCGCCTGCAGCACATCGCCGCCCCCGCCGCGCCGGGCGAGGACGCCGCGCCGGGCCGCTTCAACAACGTCGACGTCGTCTACGGCTTCGAACTGGGCGGCAAGAAGACCGACTTGGCCGTCGTCAGCGACCGAGGCCGGGACCGCGTCCGCGCCTACGCGATCGACCCGGCCGCCGTGGCCGCGGGCCGGCCCCCGCTGCGCGACGTCACGGCGGCGAACGCCGCACCCGTCTTCTCCGCGAGCGAGACCGAGGTCGACGACCAGCGCACCGCCTACGGCCTGGCCGCCTTCAGCGACGACGACAACGCCTACGTCGTGGTGTCGCGCCGCTCGGAGACCCGCGTACGGCTGCTGCAGCTTCAGGACCGCGGCGGGCGCGTCGGCTACAAGACCGAGGACACCCTCGACCTGCCCGGCTCCTTCACCCTGCCGAACGGCAAGAGCTGGACGCCGTGCGCCGACCCCGGCGATCACGCACAGGTCGAGGGCATGGTCGTCGACCAGGAGAAGCACGTCCTGTACGCGGCCCAGGAGGACGTCGGGCTGTGGCGGGTCGCGCTCGACGACGAGGAGTTCGAGCAGCCCAAGCTGATCGACCGGGTGCGGGAGTACGGCACCCCGTGGACGTATGACGCCGAGGAGGAGGAGTGCGTCATCGACACCGCGGGCGACCCCGGCTTCGGCGGTGACCACCTCAGCGCCGACGCCGAGGGCGCCGCGATCTACCACGCTGCCGACGGCAAGGGCTACCTGCTCGCCTCCAGCCAGGGCGACAACACGTTCGCCGTGTACGAGCGCCAGGGCCGCAATGCCTACCTCGGCTCCTTCGCCGTCACGGACAGCGCCGCCACCGACGGTGTGCAGCACTCCGACGGCGCGACCGTGGTGAACGTCCCGCTGGGACGGTCCTTCCCCAAGGGCCTGCTGGTCACCCACGACGGTGAGGCGGCGCCGGCGGACGGGGACCGGGAGGGCACCAACTTCAAGTTCACGCGCTGGGATTCGGTGGCCGGCGCGTTCCCGAAGCCGCTGACGATCGACACCAAGTTCTTCGACCCGCGCGACACGGACTGACGCACGTCCGGCGGCCCGCCCGGATCACGCCTCGGCGATCCGGGCGAGCCGCCGGTAGGAGTCCACCAGTGCTTCACGGTCGTACGTACTGGTCGTGACCAGCACCTCCTGCGCCCCCGTCTCCTTCAGCACCGTCTCCAGCTCGTGCGCGACCTGCTCCTCGGTACCCGCGATGTGCCCGGCGAGGCCGCCCTCGTAGAAGCCGCGCTCCTTGTCGGTCATGGTCAGGGCCTCGACGCGCTCGGCGGGCGTCAGCGGCGGGAAGGTGCCGTGGGTGCGCGAGTAGGCCATCGCCCAGGCCTCCGGCACGAGCAACCGCCGGGCCTCCTCGGGCGTGCCGGCCACCGCGATCGTGCCGGAGATCACGACGTACGGCTCACTCGCCCAGAGGGAGGGCCGGAAGTGCTCGCGGTAGTGATCGATCCCGCGCCGCATCTTCTCCCCGCTGCGCAGGTCACCGATGACCATCGGCAGCCCCGCGCGGGCCGCGATGTCCGCGCCCTCACCCATGGCCAGCACGAACGGCGGCACGGCCAGGCCCTCGGCGGGCCGCGCGTGCACCCCGGTCGGCGAGGTGCCGCGGAACCAGCCGAGCAGCTCCTGGATCTGCGCCGCGAAGTCCTCCGCGTCCCCCTTGTCCCGGCCCAGCGCCCTGCGCACGCCGTCGGTGAATCCGACGGACCGCCCGAGCCCCATGTCGACACGCCCCGGGAAGAGCGACTCCAGCACCCCGAACTGCTCGGCCACGACCAGCGGTTGGTGGTTGGGCAGCATCACCCCGCCGGTGCCGACCCGGATGGTCCGTGTCGCGCCGGCCACGGCGGCGGCCAGCACGGTCGGCGCGGAGCCGGCGACGCCCGGTACGCCGTGGTGCTCCGAGACCCAGAACCGGTGATAGCCGAGGTCCTCGATCTCCCGGGCCAGCCGTACGGTGTCCCGCAGCGCCTCTCCGTTCGTATGGCCCTCCCGGGTGCGGGAGCGGTCGAGGACGGAGAAGCGGGTCGCGGCGATCACGGAGCTCATACAGGGTTCAACACCTGGGAGCCCGGGGGATTCCTCACCGGTCCTCAGGGCGCGATGTTGTGGTTGAGCCGGAACAGGTTGCCCGGGTCGTAGCGCCGTTTGAGCTCGCGGAGACGGTCGTAGTTCGTGCGGTAGTTGTCCCGTACGCGGTCCTGGTCGTCGGCGTCCATGAAGTTCACGTAGGCGCCGCGCATGGCGTGCGGTTCCAGCTCCCGGTGGAAGGCGCGCACCCATTCCTTCTGGGCCTCGCAGTCCTCCCGGGTGGTGAGCGTCGGGCTGAGCGCGATCGAGTAGTCGGCGTCCCGGTAGGAGAACGCGGTCTCCTCCGGTCCGATCCGGTGGCAGGCACCGTCGATGGGGAAGACGACCGTCACGCTCTGGATGGACGGCGTGGTGGGGCCGTACTCGACCAGGGCGTCAATGGTCCCGTCGGGCAGGCCCTGGGTGAAGGAGCCCTTCCAGTAGTGGTACAGGCCGGCGGGCACCAGCTCGTCGAAGAGGGTGTTGATCACGGGGTAGGGCATGCGTTCCAGATGGCGGCCCAGTACCGGCCCCAGCGCGGCGACCCGGTCCCGGATCCGGTCGTCCTCGTCCTGCGGCCCGGTCCAGCAGGCGACCATGCCGCACACCGGTCGCCCGTGCCAGCGCTCCGGCAGGAACGGCACCGGCGGTCCGAGCCCGACGAGGAAGACGGCCCCGAGCCGTTCGTCGGCCTCGGCGACCAGCTCCCGGTACCGGCGGATCACATCGGCGTCGAGCGGGAAGAACGTCGGTCCGCCGAGGATGTCCGCGACGGGGTGCAGCCGGTACGCGAACGAGGTGACGACGCCGAAGTTGCCGCCGCCCCCGCGCACCGCCCACATCAGTTCGCTGTGCTGCTCGTCGGTGCAGGTCACGAAGGATCCGTCGGCCGTCACCAGGTCCACCGAGACCAGGTTGTCGCAGGCCAGACCGCAGCGCCGGGCCAGATGACCCATGCCGCCGCCCGTCGTCAGGCCGCCCACGCCGGTCGTGGAGACGATGCCGCCGGTGGTGGCCAGCCCGAACGCGTGCGTGGCGTGGTTGACGTCCGCCCAGGTGCAGCCGCCCTCGACCCACGCCGTGCGGGTGTCGGGATCGACGCGGATCCCGCGCATCAGGCCGAGGTCGAGGACGACCCCGCCGTCGCAGGTCCCGTAGCCGGGGACGCTGTGGCTGCCGCCGCGCACGGCGAGCGGCAGGTCCTGTTCACGGGCGAAGTCGACCGTGGCGATGACGTCGCCCGCGTCGACGGCCCGCACGATGATCGCCGGCCGCCTGTCGTGCATCGCGTTGAAGACCTTGCGGGCCTCGTCGTAGACCGGATCGCCCGGCTCCACGATGGTCCCGCGCACGGCACCGCGCAGCCGGTCCAGGAGCCGGTCGTCGAGCGTAGGTGTGGAGGGGGTCGGTGTGTGGGTGGCCATGACCCCACCTGCTTTCCGCTCCGGGGTCGGGAAGGGGTACCTCTCCGGTCTACGCCGCAGCGGCGGCGGGCACATCGCCGCAATCGCCCATCGCCGGCGGACCGGCATGGGCGATACGGCCCATGGGCGGCGTCAGGCGAGGCCGTGCCGGTACGCGTACGCCGTCGCCGCCGCCCGCGAGGACACGTCGAGCTTGGCGAAGATGTTGTTCAGATGCCGGGCGACGGTGTGCTCGCTGATCACCAGCTCCGTGGCGACGGCCCGGTTCGTACGGCCCGCCGCGACCAGCCGCAGCACCTGGATCTCCCGCTCGGTGAGCCCGCCCGGCCGCGGCCGGCGCACATCGGCGAGCAGCGCCGCCGCCCGCCGCGCGTCGGGTACGGCGCCGAGCCGGCGGAACTCCTGTTCGGCGGCCCGCAGCTCCATCCGGGCCCCCTCGGCGTCCCCGGCCGCCCGGTCGGCGGCGGCCAGCGTCATCCGCACCTGGGCCGCCTCGTACGGCACTCGCAGCTCCAGCCACAGCGTCAGCGCCCGGCGCAGCAGGGGCAGCGCGCGGTCGAGGTCGCGCGCGGCGAAGGCCACCGCGCCGCCGGCCGCCGCGGCACTCGCGTGCAGCGGCGTCGACTCCGAGCCGCACCGCCGCTGCCAGTCCCCGGCGAGGGCCTGGAGCTGCTCGGCGGCCGCGCGTGCCTCGGCCGTGCGGCACAGCGCGAGGGAGACCTCCACCTGGGCCGCGAGCAGTGCGCACCGATCGAGTCGGCCTGCTTCGGGGGCTTCGGTCAGCGCGAGCCGCAGGGCCGTGGCCGAGGCATCGGCCTTGCCCTGGGCCAGCCGCAGCAGGGCGAGGCCGGGCTGCGGGTCACGGCCGAGCTCGTGAGTGCGGTCGTACGACTCCTCGGCCGCCGTGAGCTCTCCGCGCCGCCGCTGGATCTGGCCGACCAGATAGACCGCCTCGGCCGCCGACCGCCGCTCGTACGGCAGCAGCTCCGCGCAGGTCAGCTCGGCCTCGGTCAGCGCCTCCGGCCAGCCGCCGCGCAGCTCCAGCACCTGCACACGGTGCACCCGGCACAGCCCGCGGAAGTTGTTCTCGGCCGGCATGGCCGCGCACCACCGCATGGCCGCGTCGGTCCACTCGGCGGCGCGTTCCAGATCGACGCAGGCCATGGACTGCTGCAGCCCCAGGCAGTAGACCCACCCGGTGAAGAAGGAGCTGAGCTCACCCGCCATGGCCGCGCACATGGACTCGTCCAGGAGGTCGAGCCCTTCGCCGACCCGCTCCTGGGCCACGAGCACGCCCGCCTGTGCCTGCAGGCCCATGGCGAGCAGATCGGGGCTGCCGCCACGGCGGGCGATCGCTGCCATGTGCCGGGCCGCCGTCATCGCCTCGTCGAACGCGCCGCGCCGCTGGGCGTCCTCCGTGTCGACCCAGGCCAGGTAGCACTGCTCGACGCACTCCGGCTCGTCGCGCAGCAGTCGTCGCGCCCGGCGCAGCCAGCCGGCGGCCACGGCCGCGCGCCCGGCCAGCTGGTGCTCGTAGAACAGCAGCCAGGCCATGTGCCCCGCCTGCCGGGCCGCACCGGCCGCGACATACCCGGAGTAGGCCCGCATCCGCTGGACGATCGACTCCTCGATCCGGCTCGTCCACCAGGCGGCGTCGGCGAACGCGGCGCAGTCGTCGGGCGTGAGCAAGGCGGTGTCCAGGCCGTCCAGCAGCCGGTACGCCTCGGCCCACGCCTCACGCGCGGCGGCGTCCCTGGCCCGCCGCAAGGTGTCCGCGGCCGCCCTGTCGATCGTCCGTTCGGTCACTCGCGGCTCCCTTCTCGCGCTCTGCGAGCAGGCCCGGCCCCTCACCAGAATAGGCGGCCCGGGCGCCGGGGAGTCGGGCAACGGCCCAAGGTCATCGTGCGTCGTTACGGGTGGGGCATCTCCACCACGGATCCCGCCTTGTCCGCGGACCCGCATGCGTCACACGCCGGGTCCGCGCCCAACGAACGCGTGAGGAACAGCATGAACGCGTGAGGAACAGCATGAACGACTCCCTGCCTGTCGTCCTGGTGCACGGCTTCTGGCACGGCAGCTGGTGTTGGAACCCGGTGGCCGAGCAGCTGGCCGGCCGCGGGATCCACTCGGTCGCGGTCGACCTCGACGGACACGGACTGCGCGGCCCCGCGCTGCGCGCCCGCTGGGCGCGGCCGTTCGACGCGGCGGCATTCGCCACCGAACCCTCACCGGTCGGGGCCGTCACCGCATCGTCCGCGGCCGCTTCCCTCGCCGAGCGCATACGCACGATCGGCGCCGGTCGGCCGTGTCTCGTGGTCGCGCACAGCATGGGTGGTGTGGTGGCCACCGCGCTGGCGGAACTCGCTCCGGAACTCGTGGGCGGGCTGGTCTACGTATCCGCGCTCGCACCGGTGAACGGCGTGCCGGCGGCCTTCTACAGCACATGCCCGGAGAACGCCGGCGAGAAGCTGCTCCGACTGCTGGGAGCCGACCCGGCGGTGGTCGGCGCGGCGCGCATCGACTTCGGCGACCCGGACCGGCACGACCTGGTCAAGGAGGCCTTCTACAACGACGTCGACGACCGCACCGCGGATGCCGCGATCGCCCTGCTCAGTCCGGACGGTCCGGTGGGGATCCCCGCAGAGGAACTGACCGTCACCGCGCAGCGCTACGGCAGCGTCCCGCACGCTTACGTGACCTGTGCCCGGGACAACGCCATCCCCCTGGCGCTGCAGCACCGCTTCATCAAGGAGATCGACGCCGTGTCGGCTTCCCCGACCGCCGTCACCGAACTCGACTCCTCCCACTCGCCCTTCCTGTCGCAGCCCGCCGCGCTCGCCGAAGCGATCGCCGGCCGGGCTTTTGACCTCGCCTCTCCTCGTAGGCCCTGACCAGGTGCCGCGGATGCTGGTGGGCGCCGCTCGCTCACTCCTTGGCGCCCACCAGCATCCGCACCTCGAACTCCTCGTAGGCGGCGTCGTCCTGGGGCCGCCGGCGCTGGCCCAGTACCGTGCCGAGCCATCCGAGCAGGAAGCCCGCCGGGATGGAGACGATGCCCGGGTTCTG
Source organism: Streptomyces sp. NBC_01092 (assembly GCF_045039535.1). Lineage (NCBI taxonomy): Bacteria > Bacillati > Actinomycetota > Actinomycetes > Kitasatosporales > Streptomycetaceae > Streptomyces > Streptomyces sp. NBC_01092. The sequence continues at coordinate 9,816,377 of NZ_CP108659.1, forward strand.
GAGCGGGAACCAGGCGAAGTCGGAGTCCGGGTAGAACGAGCCCGGTGTGGCGGACACCACGGGGGAGAACAGCACCAGCAGGACCGAGCAGACCAGGCCGCCCCAAAGACTGAGCAGCGCTCCCTCGCCGGTGAAGCGGCGCCAGAACAGGGTGTACACGATCGTCGGCAGGATCGCGGACGCCGCGATGGCGAAGGCGAGGAACGCGAGCGTCGCCGTGTTGGCGCCCCAGGAGACGAGCGCGAGCAGCATCGCGAGCACACCGATGACGACCGCGGACAGCCGCGCGACCATCAGCTCCTCGGTCTCGCTCGCCCGCCCCTTGCGGATCACCTCCCCGTACAGGTCGTGGGCGAGCGAGGACGCGGCGGCCAGCGTGAGGCCGGCGGCGACGGCGAGCAGGGTGACGAAAGCGAGGCAGGACAGCAGGGCCGTGAGGATGCCGCCGCCCAGGTGGCCCGCGAGGAGCAGGACCGCGGAGTCGCCCTTGTGGTCCGTCTCCGCGATGGTGTCCCGGCCGACGATGGCGGTGGCGCCGAGGCCGAGGACACCGGCCGCGAGACAGACCAGGCCGACGAGGCCGACGGCCCATACGACGGAGGAGCGCAGGACGTCGACCTTGCGCGGGGCGAGCAGACGCATCAGGACGTGGGGGAGCGCGGCGAGGCCGAGGACGATCGCCAGTTCCAGGCTGAAGAAGTCGAGCTTGCTGGTGGTGCTGACGCCGTAGCGCAGTCCGGGTTCGAGGAACTGGGCGCCGACGCCGCTGTGGTCGGCGGCGGCGGACAGCAGGTTGTTCGGGTTCCAGTCGTAGCGGTGCAGCACCATGACCGCGGTGATCGTCACGCCCGCCACCAGCATCACGGCCTTGATGATCTGGATGACCGTGGCGCCGGGCGCGCCCCCGATGGCGGCGTAGACGATGACGATCGTGCCGATGACGACCACGCACAAGGTGCGGGTCGCGGCGCTGGGCTCGCCCGTGAACTGGGTCAGCAGGGCGATGCTGCCGACGAGCTGGGCGACCAGGTACAGGGTCGTGATGGCCAGCGTGCACACGGTTAGGGCGAGCCGCGCCGGGCGCTGCAGCCGGGTCAGGCGCAGGGCCAGTGTGTCGCCGAGGGTGAACCTGCCCGCACGGCGCAGGGGTTCGGCGATCAGCAGCAGCACCATCATCCAGGCGACGACGGTGCCGCCGAGGTACAGCAGTCCGTCGTAGCCGTTGAGGGCGACCAGCCCGGTGCTGCCGAGGAGTGTCGCGGCCGACAGGTAGTCGCCGCACATCGCGAGGCCGTTGCGCAGCGGGGACATGGTGCGGTTGCCGAGGTAGAACTCGCTGATCTCGTCGCGATGAGGGGCCGTCAGCAGCGCTATGAACAGCGTGACCACGACCACCGACAGGAACAGCACGAACGTCAGTTGCAGGCTGAACCGGTCGACGATGCCTTCGGACAGGGTCACCACGTGCGGTACCCCCTGGAGCCGGGCTGGGCGGGTGCGCGCAGCGGGCCCGACTCGTGCTGGTGCAGGCGTGAGCTGAGGCCGCGGGCGAGCGGGTCGACCCGGGTGCGCATGTGCCGTACGTACCACCAGGCCGTCAGGCCCATCACGACGAACTGCCCGAGCCCCAGGGCCAGGCCGAGCGTGAGGTTGCCGGTCAGGCGCTCGTTCATCAGGCCGGGGACGGTGTGCGACAGCAGCACGTACAACAGGAATCCGCCGACGGACAAGAGTGTCGCGCGGACGCCGAACCTGCGCTGGGCGCGGCGCAGGGAGCGGAATTCGGGATCTTCGGATATACGTTTGGCCGGTGCCGGTTCTCTATTCGGCGAACCGTATGTGAGGGAATTGTCGTGCCGTGGTGAAAACTCGGGCACAGGCGCACCTTCTTCGCTGCGTCATGCCGAACACACTGGGGAGTGCGGGCCTGATGGGGGGACGGGTGGCGGGGCGGCGAAAGCCGGAAGCCGGATTATGACAGCGCTCTCATTGGGCAATCAACCACCTGGCTGAATTGCCACCCGATCTTGCCGGGCTGCGGAAAAGGTACTTAAGGGAATTAGTCCGGACCATTTTTTTCCGTCGGACTGTCTCAATTCAGAACCCGGGTTCCAGCGGTCGCGGCCAGGGCCGGAGGCGGAGCCCCTCTAGGGTGAGTGGTGTGACCGACAGCAACGAGCGCCCGCTCGCCGTCTTCGACCTGGACAACACCCTCGCCGACACGGCGCACCGGCAGCACTTCCTGGAGCGCAAACCGCGCGACTGGGCCGCCTTCTTCGCGGCGGCCCCGCAGGACCCGCCCCTCGAGGAGGGTGTCGCGCTGGCGCGCGAGAGCGCCGAGGAGTGCGAGGTCCGCTATCTGACCGGGCGCCCCGAGCGCTGCCGGCGCGACACGCTCGACTGGCTCGCGGAGCACGGGCTGCCGGAAGGGCGCGTGTACATGCGACGCAACGACGACCGCAGGCCCGCCCGGCGCACCAAGCTGGAGATCCTGCGCCGCCTCGCCCGCACCCACGAGATCCGGGTGCTGGTGGACGACGACGAGCTGGTGTGCGAGGACGCAGAACGGGCCGGTTTCACCGTCGTACGGGCGCGCTGGACCGCCCCTTCCGCCGCGCTGAAGGTGGCGCAGGAGCGGGAGGGGCGGACCTGACGACAGGGACCTGTGCTACTCGGATTCGTCGAGGCGGAATCCGACCTTCATGGTCACCTGCCAGTGCGCGATGTCACCGCCGTCGAGCTGGCCACGGACCTCGACCACCTCGAACCAGTCCAGATTGCGCAGCGTCTGCGAGGCGCGCGTGATGCCGTTGCGGATCGCCTGGTCCACGCCGTCGGGCGAGGTGCCGACGATGTCCGTGACCCGGTAGGTGTGGTTCGACATGTGGGTGCTCCTCTCACACGCGTCACTCCACCGTGCCCCAAGGCGGGGCATCGCGCGAGCCGTCCGTCAGCGTGCCACGCTCAGTGACAGCGCGAAGCGGCCCTCGCTGTCCGTCCACCAGTGCGCCAGCTCCAGCCCGGCCGCGAGAAGTTCCGCGCGTACACCCTCCTTCCGGAACTTCGCCGACACCTCGGTGCGCATCTCCTCGCCCGCCGCGAACTCCACGGCGAGGTCCAGTGCGGGCACCTTCACCGTCTGCGCCGTACGGGCACGCAGCCGCATCTCGATCCACTCGTGGTCCGGGTCCCAGCGCGCCACGTGCTCGAAGGCACCCGGATCGAAGTCGGCGCCCAACTCGCGGTCGATCACCGTCAGGACGTTCTTGTTGAACGCGGCCGTCACCCCGGCCGCGTCGTCGTAGGCAGCGACCAGGACCCTCTCGTCCTTGACCAGGTCCGTGCCGAGCAGCAGCGCGTCACCGGGGGAGAGCAGGGCCCGCACCGAGGCGAGGAACGCCGCCCGCTCGTGCGGCAGCAGATTGCCGATCGTGCCGCCGAGGAACGCCACCAGCCGGGGACCCGGCGTGTCCGGCAGGTCCATCCCGCCGGTGAAGTCGGCGATCAGGGCATGGACGTTCAGCCCCGGCCGCTCCTCGACGAGCGCCTGCCCGGCCAGGGCGAGCGCGCTCTCGCTGACGTCGACGGGCACGTACGTGTGCAGCCCGGTCAGCGCGTCGATCAGGTGCCGCGTCTTCTCCGAGGACCCGGAGCCCAGCTCGACGAGCGTGCGGGCGCCGGTGGCGGCGGCGATCTCCCCGGCCCGGTCGACCAGGATCTCCCGCTCGGCGCGCGTCGGGTAGTACTCGGGCAGCTCGGTGATCTTCTCGAAGAGCTCGCTGCCCTGAGCGTCGTAGAACCACTTCGGCGGCAGCGTCTTGGGCGTGCCGGTCAGGCCGTCGAGGACGTCCGCGCGCAGGGCGGCGTCGGTGGCGTCCTCGGGCAGGGTGCGGGTCAGCAGGAACGGACTCACGTGCTGGGCTCCTTGGGTGGTGCGGGGACCAGGGGGTCGCCGGGTTCCTTGAGCGGGGTGAGGAGAACATCGGTGCGGCTCGCCGCGAGGAGGGTCCGGTCCGGGACCTCCTGCCAGTGCGGATCGTCGTCGTAGGGCTCGGAGGCCACGACGGTGCCGCCGCCGGGCCGGGTGAGATACCAGAGCGTGTCGCCCCAGGCGGTCGCCGCGACGGTCTCGCCGTTGGTGAGCAGCAGGTTCAGCCGGGACCCGGGGGCCGCCTCCGCGACCTCCACGACCGTGTCGGCCAGCGCCTGCCCCAACTCGTCGCCGCCGCGCAGCCGCGCGAGGACCAGCGCCCACACGAACGCGGAGTCGTTGCGGGCCTCCAGCGACAGCAGATCCACCGCGGGCACGGTCGGGACGAGCGGTGCGAGCGAGCCCGGCCAGCCCTTCACGGCGCCGTTGTGGCTGAACAGCCAGGTACCGGCGGCGAACGGAGCCGCCGCGGCCTCCTGGTCGGCGCCCGGCACCGTCGCGTCCCGTACGGCCGCGAGCAGCGCGCCGCTGCGTACGACGCGCGCGAGATCGCCGAAGGACGGGTCGGCCCAGATCGGCCCGGCCCGGCGGTAGCGGGCCGGTACCGGATCACCCTCCGCGTACCAACCGACCCCGAAACCATCGGCGTTGACCGTCCCGTACCGCTGCCGCCGAGGTGCCCACGACTGGCGGTACAGGCCGTGCGGGGGCTCCGCGAGGAGCAGGCCGAGCGGCTCCTCGGGGCCGACGTACGCCAGATGACGGCACATCAGGCGTCCGCCGCGGAGCGGGCCGTGCGGAAGCCGGAGAAGATCTGCCGCCGGATCGGATAGTCCCAGTTGCGGAAGGTGCCCCGGCAGGCCACCGCGTCCACGGCGAACGCACCGCCGCGCAGCACCTTGTGCTCCGGCCCGAAGAACACCTCCGAGTACTCCTTGTACGGGAACGCCTGGAAACCCGGATACGGCAGGAAGTCGCTCGCCGTCCACTCCCACACGTCACCGATCAACTGCCGTACACCGAGCGGCGATTCACCCTCCGGGTAGCTCCCGGCGGGCGCGGGCCGCAGATGCCGCTGGCCGAGGTTGGCGTGCTCCGGCGCGGGATCGGCGTCGCCCCACGGGTAGCGCGTGGAGCGGTCCCCGGCCGGGTCGTGCCGGGCCGCCTTCTCCCACTCGGCCTCGGTGGGCAGCCGGCGCCCGGCCCAGCGGGCGTAGGCGTCGGCCTCGTACCAGCACACGTGCAGCACCGGCTCGTCGGGCGGGACGACCTCGGTGACGCCGAAGCGGCGCCTGAGCCACTGCTTGCCGTCCCGGCGCCAGAACAGCGGCGCGTGGATGGAGTGCTGCCGGATGTGCGCCCAGCCCTCCGGCGTCCACCAGCGTTCGGTGTCATAGCCGCCGTCCGCGATGAACGCCTGGTACGCGGCGTTCGTCACCGGCGTGACATCCATGTAGAACGCCGGGACCTCCCGCCGGTGCGCCGGGCGTTCGTTGTCCAGCGCCCACGGCTCGGTCGAGGTACCCATCGTGAACGGCCCGCCCGGGACCAGGACTTCGGACGGCCCCGTGAACAGGGGCACCGGGTCCGGGTCCGGCGCGGTCAGGGCCTGCGGGCCCTTGCGCAGCTGATGCGTGATCAGCATCGTCTCGTCGTGCTGCTGCTCGTGCTGCGCGATCATCCCGAAGGCGAAGCCCGCCTCGGTCAGCCGCGTCCCGTGGAACGCGGTGCTCTCCAGGATGTCCATGACCCTGCCCCGCACCTCGGCCGCGTAGTTCCGGGCCTCGCTCGGAGGCAGCAGCGGCAGCGACGGGCGTGCGGCGCGCGGGTGCTCGAAGGCGTCGTAGATGCCGTCGATCTCGGGCCGTATCGCCTCCCGTCCGGCGACCGTCCGGAGCAGCCACTGCTCCTCCTGGTTGCTGATGTGCGCGAGGTCCCACACCAGCGGGGACATCAGCGGCGAGTGCTGGGCTGTCAGGTCGGGGTCCTCGACGCAGCTGGTCAACAGGGTCGTCCGGGCACGGGCGGTGGTGAGGGTGGTCAGTGCCCGCTCGCGGAGCGTGTCGGCGTCGGCGGGGTCGGTCATGTTCGGTCGTCCTTCCCGTGCAGAATGCGGTCCGTGCCATAGAGCTCGTCCAACAGGTCGTCGGCGGGGCAGCGGCCCCGCACGACATAGCGGTCGCGGTACGCCGCCACCGCGTCCGTGACCTCGGTCGTGGCGCCCAGCCGGGGCAGGGCCTCCAGCGCCGCCGTGAAACACATGACCGCCACCTCCCGCAACTCGGGATCGGCCAGACCCGAGCGTGCCGCGTCGAGCCACAGCGGATTGTGCGGTGCGGGCTGCGACAGGGCGCGCTCGGCCAGCGGCTTCACGGCCCGATAGGCGGTCTCGGCCGCCTCCGGGTCGTCGAAGAGCGCGGTCGTCACAGCCAGCGGCACGATCCAGCCGTCCTCGCCGGGCTGCGCGTCGATCATGCGCAACTCCAGGTGGCCACGGGGTCTGACCGGCGGGAACAGCGTCGTGAGGTGGTAGTCGAGATCCTCGCGCGTCGGCGGCCTGGGCGCCCCCGATCTGGTCCACTCCCGGAACGACAGCCCTTCCGGTACGTCCCACGGCCCGCTGTCCTGCCGTACGCACATCACCGGCGCGTCCACGACGTGCCGCGCCCAGGCGGCCCGTGGATCGCCGTCCAGCGGGGGAGCGCCCGCGCGCTCCGCGCCGATCTCCATCCACAGCAGCTGCCGGGTGGAGTGCCAGCCGGTGGGTTCGTTCCCGGCCAGCGGGGAGTTCGCGAAGGCGGCGACCAGAACCGGGCCCAGCTGGTGCGCCAGCCACCAGCGCCGGACGTGCCCGAGCGGTCCGGGCTCCTCGTAGCCGGCGTCCAGACACACCTGTACCGAGGCGGAGGTGCACATCATGGCGCGGCCGGCCGGGCCGGCGCGGTCGAGGTACTTCTCCATGGCGTCATAGCGCGGCTGGCGCAGGAAGCGCCGAGGCGTGTGCCAGGGATCGTTGCCCATTCCGACCAGACCGAGATCGTGCTCGCGCAGGACCGCGCGGGCGGTGTCGAGGTCGGCGGAGACGGTACCGATGCACTCCATGAGCGAGGTGGCGGGCGGGGAGCTCAGCTCCAGCTGACCGCCGGGTTCGACGGTGAGCGCCGACCTCAGGGGCACGGTCCGTAGTGCGGCGTAGGCCGCTTCGAGTCGTTCGGGTGTCACGGGGAGCTGCGGGCTGTGCAGCTCATGGACGAGCCATTCCACTTCGACCCCGAGGGTGCGTGGCGGGCCGGTCTTGAAGCAGATGCCCCGGACCAGGGCCTCCACCTCGGCTTCGGTGACTGCGGAGCGCGGCTGCTCCGTACAGTCGCTCACCGAATCTGACATGTCTTGGATCCTCCTGAGAGTCCACGATGCCGCCCGGCCCGGATCTTGTGGGCGGGCCGGCACACTCGTCCTACCCAAGACCTTCTCGACGCCTCGCACAAGGGTGCGTACTGGCACGTTCCGGGTACGTAATCTTTGCTCTCCGGGCCGTTAGCAGGGGCTTTCCCGCGCGTTCCCGGTCGGCTGCGGGCCCGGAATTTCTGTTGCACCGCATGACCAGCATCGCTCACGATGTACGCATGAGCACGACGGGGGAGATCACGGGCGGCCCGAGCGGTCGCGTGATCATGGGGCGTACGGGGACGGCGGACACGGGCATGGCGCGCACGGGGGTCGCGCCATGAACGCGCGCCTGCGCGGCATCGCGCAGCAGACGGAGCAGATCGTGGCGGCGGGGACGTACCGCGCGCCGAACGGCCGCGAGGTGTCCGTCGCGGCGGCGATCGAAGGGGCGCGGGCGGGCACGCGGATGTACGGGCCGGGTCCTGTGCCGGTGCCGTCCTTCTCCACCGTCGATACCTCCTTCGAGGTCACCGGCGAGAGCAGCCTGGAGGCCGCCCACCGGCTCGGCGGCGACACGGCCGTACTGAACTTCGCCTCGGCCCGCAATCCCGGCGGCGGTTTCCTGAACGGCGCCCAGGCCCAGGAAGAGGCCCTGTGCCGCGCCTCGGCGCTGTACACCTGCCTGCTCGGGGCCCGCGAGTTCTACGACCACCACCGCGCCCACCGCGACCCGTTCTACACGGACCGTGTCATCCACTCACCCGGCGTGCCCGTCTTCCGCGACGACCGCGGCCGCCTGCTCGACGACCCGTACACGACCGCGTTCCTGACTGCCGCGGCCCCGAACGCGGGCGTCGTCCGGCGTACGACTCCCGAGCGCACGGCCGAGCTGCCCCGCGCACTCGGGACCCGCGCCGAGCGGGTGCTGGAGACGGCCGCCGCGCACGGGTACCGGCGCCTCGTGCTGGGCGCCTGGGGCTGCGGGGTGTTCCAGAACGAGCCCGCGCAGGTGGCGGGCGCGTTCCGCACGCTGCTCGGGCCCGGCGGGCGGTTCGCCGGGGCCTTCGAGCACGTGGTGTTCGGGATCCTCGACCGCACGCCGGACAGCCAGGTGCGAGCGGCGTTCGCCCAGGCGTTCCCGGAGCGTCAGGTCCAGCCGTAGCGCTCGTGCAGACGCTGCCTGACCAGGTTGAACCGCCCCCGGTCCAGGGCGCACGCCTCCCGGCGCATGCCCTGCTCGTGCAGCCGCAGGATGCGGTCCACGTCCACCCAGGAGTCGCGGCCCGACCGGTCCCACGGCCCGCTGCCGATCGCCACCCACTCACGGTCCCCGTCGTGCCGCTTGCTGGAGAGCTGCACGGCGAGGAGGGTCCCGCCGTGCTCCCGCGCGACGACCAGCACCGGGCGGTCCTTGCCCCGTCCGTCGTTCTCCTCGTAGGGGACCCAGGTCCAGACGATCTCGCCGGGGTCGGGGTCGCCGTCGTGCGCGGGGGAGTACTCGGTGCGCACCTTGCCGACCGCGCGCGGGTCGGCCTCGGTCGTGGCGGTGGGGCCGGAGCGGCCCGGAACGTTCTCGTCGGTATACGTGCTCACGGGGGCACCCTAGGGGCTGTCCCCGTGAGTTACGCGTGAAGGGTCACTAGTCACGCGTGAAGGGTCACTAGTTACGCGTGAAGGTCACTTCTCGTCCATCGGCACCTTCTGGTTCTGGGCGAGCCCGCCCAGCGGCGAGGCATCCTTCGGCGCCTGACCGTTCTGCTGCATCGACGAGAGCAGCTGACGCGCCAGACCCAGCCCCGTACCGCCCATGGTGAGCGCCTTGGCGAACATGTCCGCCATGCCGTCGGCGCCGTTGAGCACCACCATGTTGTCGACGTTGCCGAACGCGGACGCGCCGGCCCGTACGATCTCCGGCCAGTTCTCGGCGAGTTGCTGGGCGACGACCGCTTCCTGGTTCTCGGCGAGCGCCGCGGCACGGGCCTTGATGGCCTCCGCCTCCGCGAGCCCCTTGGCCTTGGTCGCCTCCGCGTTCGCGAGCCCCTTGGCCTGGGCCGCGGCGGCCTCGGCCTCACCGGTGGCCCGAGTCGCCGCAGCCGTGGCCGCGCCGCGCGTCTTCGTCGCCTCGGCCTCGGCGCCCGCGGCCGTCTTGACCTGGGTCGCCTCGGCGGCGGCCGCCAGCTCCGTCTCCTTCGCCTTGGCCTCGGCCGCCGAGATACGCGCGTCACGCTCGGCCTCGGCCAGCGTCCGCTTCTCGTAGGCCTGCGCGTCGGCGGGCTTGCGGACATCGGCCTGGAGCTGCTGCTCACGCCGGTGCGCCTCCAGCTCGGCGACCCGCGTCTCCTGGACGACGACCTCCTGCCGGGCGGCCGCGTCGGCGAGCGGCCCGGCCTGCCGGGCCTTGGCACCCGCCTTGTCGCGCTCGGCTTGGTACCCGGCCTGGAGGATCTCGCTATCCCGGGTCGCCTCGGCCATCCGCGCGTAACTCTGCTGCTCCGCCTCGGTGGCGAGCCGGTTCGACTCGGCCTGCGCGATGCGCGCGTCGCGCTGCACGGCCGCCGCGTGCGGGGCGGCCAGGTTCTTGATGTACCCGGTCGGGTCCTCGATCTCGTGGATCTGGAGCGAGTCGACGATGAGGCCGAGCTTCTCCATCTCCGTACCGCACGCCGCCCGCGTCTGCCCGGTGAGCTTCTCCCGGTCGCGGATCATGTCCTCGACCGTCAACCCGCCGACGATGGACCGCAGATGACCGGCGAAGACGTTGTGCACCCGCTCGGACATCAGCTTCTGCTGGTCCAGGAAACGGCGGGCCGCGTTGGCGATCGACACGAAGTCGTCGCCCACCTTGAAGATGACCACGCCCCGCACTCTCAGGGGAATGCCCTGGTGGGTCACGCAGTCCACTTGCAGTTCGGTCTCGTTCAGGTCGAGCGACAGCTTGCGCACCGCCTGCACACCGGGCAGCACGAGCGTGCCCCGCCCGGTGACGATGCGAAAGCCCATCCCCTCCTCCAGCCCCTCCATGCGGTGCTTGGAGCCGGAGATGACCAGTGCCTCGTTGGGTTCGGCGACCCGCCACATCATCTTGAACAGACCGATCAGAACGAGGACGGCGGCTACCGCCACCCCCGCCACGACGCCGACAACCATCGGCATACGCCCCCTTTGCATGGTGCCCTTACGGCACCGAACGAATGGGAGTGTGCGCCTGTGCCGGGCGCAGGTACAGACGTTGACGGATCCTTGTCGCAACCTTGACACACGGGTCTCTCACCTGCGACGAAGCGAGCTCAACTGTCGTACGCCGCCTGGACGTAGACCGTGCGCGGCGGCTGGTACTCCACCACCATCACGACGGTGCCGCGCTCGATCCGCTCCGTCCCGGTGGCGGGATAGGCGAGGAAGTGCTCGGCGCCGCCGCGCACCCGCACGATCACCTCGCCGACGAGTCCCGGCCCGATCGTCCCCGTGACCCGCCCCATGAGCCCGACCATCGACGCGTCGTCCATGGTCACAGCGTAGGGCCTGCGCCCCGGAGTTGGTGTGGATCAGGCAACCGCACTGGGCGCCGTCTCGCCCTGCTGCGGCGGCCACAGCTCGTGCCACCGCAGCTCCGCCTCCAGCTGCGCGGCCAGCGAGATCAGCAGCGGCTCGCTGTTCGCCGGCCCGAGCAGCTGGCCGCCGACGGGCAGCCCGCCCACGAATCCGGCGGGGACGTTGACCCCGGGCCAGCCCAGCACGTTCCACGGCCAGGCGTAGGGGCAGGCGGCGATCATCGCCCGGTCGGTGGCGAAACCGCCGAGGCCGAGCATCGCGCCGATCCGGGGCGGGGCCGCGGCTGTCGTGGGTGCGAGGACGACGTCGTACGACTCGTAGAACCTGCCGATACGGCGGTGCAGGACCGCCTCCGCCCGCCGGGCCGCCCGCAGCGGGGCCCCGCCGAGGAGCCGGCCCAAGCGGGCGGCGCTGCGGGTGCGCGGGTCGAGCAGCGCGGGGAAGGGCACCTCGTCGGCCCACTCGGCGATACCGGCCGTCGCGCGCGGGATGAACGTCAGCCCGATCTGGCCGTACGGCGGATCGGCCTCCTCGACATGGTGTCCCAACGCGCTGAGCCGCTCGGCGAGTTCGACGATCCTGGCCCGCACCTCCGGTTGCAGCCGGGCGGGCAGGGCGGTGAACGGCGGCTTGAGGGAGAGCGCGATGCGCAGCCGGCCGGGGTCGCGTCCGACGGCCTCGGAGGCGTCGATGGCGGGCGGCCGGTGCGGGTCGCGTTCGTGGTTGCCGGCGGCGGCGTCCAGCAGCAGAGCCGCGTCGGCCACCGTACGGGCGAGGGTGCCGTTGACGGTGATGCCCTTGAAGGACTCGCCGCGCGGCCAGGTGGAGACCCGGCCGCGCTGCGGCTTGATGCCGATCAGGTTCGTCCACGAGGCCGGGATCCGCACCGAGCCGGCTCCGTCCGAGCCGAGTGCGGCGGGCACCAGACCGGCGGCCACGGCGGCCGCCGAACCGCCGGACGAGCCGCCCGGCGTGTGGTTCTGATCCCACGGATTGCGCGTCGCGCCGAAGGCGGGGCCCTCGGTGAACGGCCACTGCCCCAGCTCACAGGTGTTGGTCTTGCCGACGATCACGGCCCCGGCCGCGCGCAGTCGACGTACCGCCTCACCGTCCTCGGCGAGGGGCGGGAACTCTCCCGCGCACCCGAACGCGGTCGGCTCGCCCGCCACGTTCATGTCGTCCTTGACCGCGACCGGAACGCCGAGCAGCGGCCGGCGTACTCCGGCGGCGAGCTCCTTGTCCGCGGCGTCGGCCTCGGCGAGCGCGGCCTCGGCCCGCACCACGCGGAAGGCGTTGAGGGACTCCTGCGTCGCCTCGATCCGTGCGAGCGCCTCCGCGACGAGGGCCCGCGACGTCACCTCCCCGTCGGCCAGCGCACGGGCGGACTCGGCGAGGCCTACGGCACGGTCGGGTGTCATACGGGGCACCTCCGGGACGACGTTGTCTACCGAACGGTAACGTCAGTCGGGCCGGCGGCGGAACGTTTTCGCCCGGTGCGGCTCCGAGGTTCACCACAGGTTTCTCCCAGGTCCCGCTTCCGCGTGTGCAAACCATTGACGCGCCCGGACCTCACCCCTACCTTCTGATCGAATTCCCGAACCGTGTTCGAAATTACGAACGTGATGGTTCGGAGTCGTCCCTTGAGCCGTAGGGAGAGCCGCTCGTGACCAGACGCCCCCACACCACCCCGTCCCGCCGTACCCTGCTGCGCGCGATGGCCGTCCTGCCCGCCTCGGCGCTGGTCCTGGGCGAGGCCCCCGGCCTGCTCGGCACGGCGCTGGCGGCCGCACCGCCCAGCGGCTCGGCCACCCGCTACACGATCGTGCCGTTCCTCAACAGCAACGACGGGACCGTGAACGTCTATCAGTCGGACGATGCCACCGACTTCCGTCTGGCCAAGGCCTCCGCCTACACGCCGCCGAGCAACCGCATCCGCGACGCGAGCATCCTCAAGCACACCAACGGCTCCTACTACATCACCTACACGACCCACACCTGGCAGGACACCAGCACCACCATCGGCTTCGCGCGCAGCACCGACCGGGTCAACTGGACGTTCCTGTACGACTACACGGTCCCGATCGCGAGCCTCTCCCGGGCCTGGGCACCGGAATGGTTCGTCGACAGCGACGGCAGCGTGAACGTCATCGTGTCCTGCTCCACCACCGACGACGAGTGGATCTTCACGCCGTATCTGCTGAAGGCCACGAACTCCGCGCTGACGGCGTGGAGTTCACCCGTCGCGCTCTCCGGCATCGGCGAGAACCACATCGACACGTTCCTCGTGAAGATCGGCTCCACCTACCATGCCTTCACCAAGAACGAGACGACGAAGTACATCGAGTACGCGACGGCCTCCAGCCTCACCGGCCCCTACACGATCTCCCGCACCGGCGACTGGGCCGGCTGGGGCAGCTACCGCGAGGGCCCCGCGCTCATCCAGCTCGACAACGGCGGCTGGCGTCTGTTCTTCGACGGCTACGGCGACGGCACGTACTACTACAGCGACAGCTACGACACCTTCGCGACCTGGTCCGCCCCGGCCGCCCTGCCGGCCGTCTCGGGCACGGCCCGCCACTTCACGGTCATCAAGGAGACCGTCTCGGGCGGCCCGACCCTGGCGAAGAACGTCACCCGCTCCTTCCAGTCCGCCAACTTCTCCACCCGCTACTGGCAGGTCCAGTCCTCCCTGCTCAACCTCCCGGTGGTCAGCGCCTCCAGCACCACCGCCGAGAAGCAGGCGGCGACCTTCACGGTCGTGGCAGGCCTCGCCGACGCGAACGGCTACTCCCTGCGCGACTCCTCCGGCAAGTACCTGCGCCACTACGACTTCCGCGCCCGCTTCGACACCAACGACGGCACGTCGACATTCGCCAAGGACGCCACGTTCGTCGCCCGCACGGGTTCGTCGAGCGGCTCGATCCGCTTCGAGTCGTACAACTACCCCGGGTACTACCTGCGGCACTACAACTACCAACTGCGGGTGGACCGGACGGACGGCACGGATCAGTTCCGGCAGGACAGCTCGTTCACGCCGGTGACCTCTTGGGCCTGACACCTGATCGGCGCAGGCGGTGCATTCCGACGGTTCCTTAATATGACCCCATGGCTTCCACCACTCGACGACGCTCCAGCGCGGCTGACCGGCGGTCCGCACTCGAAAAGCGGATCCTCTCCGTGATCGAGGAGCTGCTGCGCGATGGTGTGACCTACACCGAGCTGAGCGTGGAGCAGATCGCCAACGCGGCGGGCATCTCGCGCTCCACGTTCTATCTGTACTTCCGCGACAAGGTGGATGTTCTGCTCCGGCTGAGCGGGTCACTCAAGACCGAGAGCTACGCGATCGCGTCATCCTGGCAGCCCTGTGGTCCGGGCGGCGGGCTGGACGGTCTGGCGCATACCTACGAGCTGATCCTTCGGCACTACCGCGAGCATGCGGCTCTGTTGTCGGCGATCAACGAAGTGGCCGCGTACGACCCGGCGGTGCGGGACGCATGGACGGCGGATCAGGACCGTTTCATCGACAACATGGTGACGGTACTGAAGGAGGAGCAGCGGGCCGGGCGGACGCCCGCAGACATCGACCCCGGGCTTGCCGCCAGGATCATCGTCCAGGGCGGCGGCCAGGTCATCGCCCAGCAGGTGCACGGCAGCGACGAGGACGACGTGACGGTCGCACGTGAGCTGGCAAAGGGTTACTGGTATGGCGTGTTCCGCCGCGCCCCCGAACCGGCCGTCGACTAGCTGGTGCACGCGCTGCTCCTGCTGGTCGGGGCCGTGTGCGTGGTGAACTCGGGCCTCCTGGAAGGCCCTTGCATCGGTCCGGTCGAAAGGTCCCTCCTGGGCAGTTTGTTGGACAGTACGTTGGACAGTGTGTCCGATGACCTTTAGGCTCGCTGCGTCAGCGCCGCTGGGCGCTCTTGGCGTTCCCGACCGATCTGAAAGTGGACTGCTGTGACTGATGGGGATTCCCGTCCGGCTCTGCTCCTGGTGCACGGGGCATGGCACGGCGCATGGTGCTGGGAGAAGCTGAGGTCGGTGCTGGAGGCCGACGGGTGGCGGACTCGGGCGATCGACCTGCCGAGCGCCGGTGAGCAGGCCGGCGTGCAGGACGACGCGCAGGCGGTCCTCCGGGAGTTGGAGACCATCGACGGCCCGGTCGTGGTCGTCGCGCACTCGTACGGCGGCATACCGGTCAGCCAGGCCGTTGCCGAGGCGGGGAACGTGTCGCGCATCGTCTATCTGGCGGCGTACCAGCTGGAAGCCGGTGAGAGTCTCCTGGGGTTCCACGGCGCGCCGGTCTCACCGGAGCCGGGTGGTTTCGTGGCCGTACCCGACAATCCCGTCGCGCTGTTCTACGGCGACGCGCTCCAGTCCGAGGCCGACGAGGCCGCGAAGCGACTGGTGCCGCAGAGCGCGAGGTCCTTCAATGAGGCCCTGACCGCGGCGGGGTGGCACACCGTCCCGTCGACGTACGTCCTCTGCGAGGACGATCAGGCCCTGCCTGCGCAGAGCCAGCAGATCATGGCGGCAAGGTCCGGCGCGGTCCACCGGATCGAGGGCAGCCACTCGCCGTTCCTGTCGAAGCCGGTGGAACTCGCAGCTCTCCTGGCGAGCATCGCCCTCGAGTCGGACAGCTGAGCCGAGTCCGCAGCCTCACGCGAGCACTCACCCCAGTTCCATCACCTGGCAGTGTCCGTGCCAGGGTGTGGGCAGGTCAGAACAGGCCGTTGCTGTGCGGGAGTTCGGCGGGGATGGGGGCGATGACATCCCAGTGCTCGACGATCTTGCCGTCGGCCACCCGGAAGAGGTCCCAGTAGGCGACCGGGACGCCGAACTCGCCCTCCGACTGCAGCAGTACGAAGTCGCCCTCGGCCACGACCTTGTGGACGGTCTTGAAGACCAGGTTCTTGCCCTGCTCGGCCCACTTGCCGGCGGCGGCGCCGAAGCCGTCCAGGCCGTCGCCGGCCTCGGGGTTGTGCTGGTCGTAGGTCTCGGTGGAGATGTAGTCGGTGAGCACCGAGTAGTCGGCGCCCTTGAGGACCTTCTCCGCGAACTCGGTGACCAGGGCGCGGTTGGCCTCGGTCCTGTCGAGGTCGGTGGCCCGGGTCGGGCCGTCGGTCTGGGTACGTCCGCTGACGGTGTCCTCGACTACCGGCGTCAGGGCGTCCCAGTGCTCCGCGAGCCTGCCGTTCTCGACGCGGAACAGGTCGAAGGCGACCAGCGGGACGGGGCCGAAGCCGTGGTAGGTGCCGTGCAGCGCCACCAGGTCGCCGTCGGCGATGACCCGGGCGCCCTCGTAGCGGAAGCCGTCCGGCAGCGAGGAGACCAGGGCGCGCAGGGCCTCGGGGCCGTCGGCCGCGAGCGAGCTGTGCTGGACGTAACCGGGGGCGACCCAGCGGTCCACCGCGGAGGGGTCCTTCTTGCCGAACAGCTCGCCGGCGGCTTCGACGACCAGGTCCTTGTTGCTCATGACGCGTTCCGTTCTGTTGCGGTGGCGGCGGTGCTCCGGTGCCCGCGGCCTCCCCTTCATCCTGGGCGGCGCCTGCCCGGCGAGCGAGGTAGCATCTGGAACCATCATGGTCAGAAGTGGACAGGCTCCTGACGGGTCCGCGCTCGCGACGGTGGGCTACAACAACCCCGCCCGGCCTCAGCTGGGCGTGGAAACCCTCACGCACAGCGAGCTGACGAGCCGACTGTCCCTGGAGGAGTTGGGCAGGCCGCACCGGCCGGACTTCCACCACCTGACCCTGGTGACCGGCGGCCGGGGAGTCGCCATGGTCGATTTCGTCGAGTACCCGTGTGCGGCCGGGACGCTGCTGCACGTCCGGCCGGGGCAGGTCCAGCGCATCCCGCGGCCCCTGCCCGACGGGTCCGACAGACGCGGCGCTCCCGACGACTCCGGCGCCCTCGAAGCAGCCATCGTTCTGTTCACGGGCGCCTTCCCGTCCCACCTGGAGCGGATCGCCCCGCTGCTCGGCCACCCGCTCGGGCCGGCCGCCCGGACCGTTCCCGAGGGCGAACGCGCCGGTATCTCCCACGCGTTGGACGAACTGGCCGTGGAGTACCGACGCGCCGTCGAGGAGGCGGAGGCCGCCGGCCCGACCATCGACCTGCTCCGGCAACTCCTCGGCGCACTGCTGCTGCGCATCGCCCGGCTGCCCGGCCCCGAAGGACCGGACGACGGCGACACGGGCGGTACCGGCGGTGCCGGTGACGACGCCTACCGCCGCTTCCTGCACGAGTTGGAAGGCTCTTTCACGGACACTCGTAATACCGCGGACTACGCCGCCCGCATCGGCTACTCCCCGCGCACCCTGAACCGCGTCTGCCAGGCCGCGACCGGTCGCACCGCCAAGACCCTCATCGACGCACGTGTCGTCCTGGAGGCCAAGCGGCTCCTCGCCCACACCACCCTGCCGGTGGCAGCCATCGGCCGCCGCCTCGGCTTCACCGAACCGACCAACTTCGGCAAGTTCTTCACCCGCGAGACCGGCGGCACACCGGGGGCTTTCCGCACGCGGGAAGGGGCCTTCCGCACGCGGGAACGGGGCTGAGCAAGCGCCTCCTGGCGTCCGGGCCCGGCCTCGTGCTCCTCAGACGGCGAGTGCCCTGGTGTTGCGGAAGCCCGAGTCGATGAACGCGGCGATCTTGCTCGGATTGAACACCCACATCAGCTGGTGAATGCCCTCGCGCGAGGCCGCCATCGTCATGAACGTCGAGGGCCGGCCGTCCCGGTAGAGCAGCACGCCGCCGCGTCCGTTGGCCTCGACGTGGCGGACCTCCACCCCACCCCAGAACCGTCGAGTGGCGGTCGCCAGGTTCGCCACCCGCGCACGGCCCAGTACAGGGACGCGAGCGGCGCCCCGGATGCCGTTGCCGTCGGACAGGCTGACGGCATCCGGCGTGAGGACGGCCTCCAGCGAGGCGACATCTCCGTTCCGCGCGGCCGAGACGAAGGCATCGAGCAGCTGTCGATGGGCCACCGCGTCCACCGTCTCCCGCTGGTCGGTCTCCAGATGCTTGCGGGCCCGGCTCACGATCTTGCGTACGTTGACGATGCTGAGCCCGAGTATTTCCGCGATGTCGGAGTAGGCGTAGTCGAACGCCTCCCTCAGGACATAGGCGGCCCGTTCCGTGGGATTCAGTTTCTCCAGTACGAGGAGGAGAGCGAATTCCAGGGCTTCGGCCCGTTCGGCGCCCACCTGGGGATCGTGGCTCGTGTCGACGGGCTCGGGCAGCCAGGGGCCGATATAGGTCTCGCGGCGGACGCGGGCCGAATGCGCGACGTTGATGGCCAGCCGGGTGGTGGTGCTCGACAGAAAGGCCGCCGGGCTGATCACCACGGAGCGGTCGGTCTTCTGCCACCGCATCCAGGCCTCCTGCACCACATCCTCGGCCTCGGCCGCACTTCCCAGCACGCGATAGGCGATACCGAAGAGCCGCGGGCGGAGTTCCACGAAGACGGAAACGGCGTCGTCCAGGTCGTTTTCCGTGGGGGACGTCTTGAGATGCATGATCCTGCGGTCTCCGTTCCTCCGGGTACCGGTGCCCGGTGGCGGTCCTTGAGCTTCACGGCTCTTCCCGACGCGTCTGCCTCACTGACCGGACGGCTCCCCGTGCTGTGACAGGCCTGCCGTGTCAGAGAAGACCGCCGGCGTGGTTCCAGGTGCGGAGCTTGTCGGGGTTGACGGTGACCCAGACCTGCACGACATGCGGCCCGGCGACATCAAGGCTGATCACCGCGGCGACCTGGCGCCCGTACTGCACCACCAGCCCGGTCCGCCCGTTGACAGCGTGTGTGTCCAGAGTGGTCCGCGGATGCCGCGCCAGCAACGTCAACAGAGTCCGCGCCACCTGCGCACCCCCGTGCACCGGCTTGACCAGCGCACGCACCTTCCCGCCGCCGTCGAAGAACGCCGTCGCATCCACCGCGAGCAACGACGCGAGCACCCCTTCGTCCTCACTCACGCACGCCGCACGCACCGCCCCCACCACCGCGTCGTGCTCCGCCACCGACGTCGGCAGCCGGCGCTGCGCCCGCAGACTCTTTCGCGCCCGGTCCGCCAGCTCCACGCACACTGGCTCGCTCTGCCGGAGGATGTCCGCGACCGCCCCCGGCGCGCAGGCGAACACATCGTTCAGCACGAACGCGGCCCGCTCCGCCGGAGGCAATGAATCCAACGCCTCCAGCAACACCCCGCTGACCTCCTCCGCGAGCACCCCCCGCCCCACCGCATCGCCCGCGTCCGACGTCACGCGGGCCCTGTCCCGACCGGGCGACGCCAACCGGGACAGACAGATACCCCCCACCACCCGCGCCAGCCACGACCGCGGGTCCACGATCCGGGCCCGTTCCGCATCCGACAGCCCGAACCACTGCCGATACGCCTCGTCGATCACGCGCTCGGCCTCACGCTCACGGCCCAACATCCAGAACGCCACGTCCACCAGATGCCGTCGCTCATCCAGCAACTCCACCAACGACACCGCATCGTCCGCGCCCGCCACAGCCCGACCTCCCTCGCGCGCAGCTTCACAGGACAACTGGTGAGACCGGCCAGGCCCGGATCCTGTGACATCGGCCTGTTTCTCACACGTGCGTCGGCCGCACGGGCATTCCAGCGATCAGCAGTGCGGCAAGTGCAAGGGGAGCGGCCGTCTGGTACCCGATCCACACCTCACCCCCGGCGGTGCCGCTCCGCCATGCGATCAGTACGCCGACAAGCGCCGTCAGCACCCAGCCGCTGTCGTAGGCAACCATGAGCCGCATGTAGGTACCCATCGCGCGGCTCCGCACATACCTGATCTCGATCCCGCCGCCGATCAGCAGGGCAACCCCGGAGGCGATCATCAGCCAGGCGCTCACGCCCAGCAGATCGCCGAGCCGGGCAGCACCGCCGATGAAGGCGGCACCGAGCATCACCTTGAATACGCCGTCGGCGATGACCCCTCTGTACAGGCGCGTCGCCGACGGTGCCACGGCCTGAGTCTGAGCCTGAGCCTGCGTCATGAGCGTCCTCCCCGTCCTACCTCTGTTCCGTAACTTCGTTACTACAATAATGGGATTATGAGAATGACGAGAGCGGAGCTCAAGGACCGCAACCGCCGGGCCTTGCTGGACGCTGCCTTCCAAGTCGTCTCCCGGGAGGGGCACCGTGCCAAGCTCGACGAGATCGCCGAGCGGGCCGGCCTGACGACCGGCGCTGTCTACTCGTTGTTCGGTAGCAAGGGCGGCTTGGTGGCGGCCCTGGTCACCGACTACCTGCGGCCGCACTACGAAGAGATCGAGCAGGTGATTCCCGCTGAGCTGGATCTCCTGGAGTCGGTTGAGGCCTTCGCCCGGTACTACCGGCGCAGCTGTGACGCCCCGGATGCGCTGTCCGGCATGTCGTTGCAGATCACGCTGCTGGACATGGCTCGGCACGACCGTGAGCTCGGTTCTCAGCTCGCCGCATCCGTCCGGGCCCAGGAGAGCCACCTGATCGCGCTGTTCACCGGCAGATCACACAACGGGAGCGTTGTGACGTCGTATCAGGCGCAACGTCTGGTCGCCGCGCTCAGAGCACTGTTCGTCGGTCTTGCACAGGGCGTCATCCTCGGCCTCGTGCACGGTGCCGACGAGCAGTACTTCATCGACGCCGCCTGCGCCCTGGCATCCGGCGCGACCCTCATTGATCGGGAAGAGGGCGCTGTGTGATCAGCCACGTTGTCCGTCGCCGACCTTCGCGAGGTGCGGTCGGTCGCTCACGGCGGGATGTTGGAGTCAGCCGCTTTTCATGCCGCTGACCCACCGAGCGGAGGAGCCGGGCGTGGACACGCATCTGGTCGAAGCCGGGGCGGGCCGGGAGTGGGCGGGCCCGACGGCCGTACGGGCGATTGCCGTACCGGACGAGGCGACGTCGCTGTTCGTCCAGGCCAGACCGGGGCTGCTCAAGATCGCCAACCGGATCGTGGGGGACACGGGCGAGGCGGAGGACGTCATCCAGGAAGCATGGCTGCGCTGGCAGCGGGCGGACCGCACGGTCGTCCGCAACCCGTCGGCGCTGCTCAGGAAGACCACCGTCCGGCTGGCCATCAACCTCGTCCAGTCCGCCTGGAAGCGCCGGGAATCCTGTGCCAGCCCCTGGCTCCCGGAGTCGACGGACACCGACGCCACACCGGAAGCCGTGGCCGAGCGGCACGACGCCGCCGACGGAGCGGTTCTGCTGCTGATGGCGACGCTGACGCCGAAGCAGCGTGCGGCGTACGTGCTGCGGGAGGGGTTCGGCTATCCGTACGGCCGGATCTCCGAGCTCCTGGGCATCGGCGTCGCCAACACGAGGCAGCAGGTCTCGCGGGCGCAGGAGCGTCTCGCGGCGCACCGTCCCAGGCAGCCCGTGGACGCTGTCGCGCACCGGCGGCTCGTGCAGGCCTTTCTCGCGGCGGCCGAATACGGGGACCTCGCGCACTTGGAAGCGGTTCTGACCGGGCACGGGCACGTGGGGAATTCATGAGCGAAGTGGCCCCCGCCTGCCGGCAGGGGCCACTTCGCCGCGTTCTACTGCTGTCGCGCGAGCCAGTCCGACAGCTTGGTCGGCGCGATCTGTGCGTCCGGCCCCGGCAGGAGAGTGGTCTCCTGGAGCTCGGCGCCGGAGTACGGGGCGTGCGGGTCCGTGACGACCGTGCGGGGGTCGTTCTCGGCGGCGAGCGTCTTGCGGATCAGCTCGTCGAGCTGGAAGACGTCGGGGCCGGCGTTCTCCACCACGCCGTTGACCGGCGTGCCGACCGCGGTGCGGCCGACGGCCGCGGCCACGTCGTCGGAGTACATGGGCTGGAACTTGGCGGCGGGCAGGCGCACGGTGTCGCCATCGGTCGAGATGTCGGCGATCCCCTTGATGAACTCGAAGAACTGGGTGGCGTGGACGATGGAGTAGGGCATGCCGGACGCCTTGATCAGCTCTTCCTGCGCCTGCTTGGCACGGAAGTACCCGCTGTCCTGGAGGCGGTCGGTGCCGACCACGGACAGCGCGACGTGGTGCGTCACGCCGGCCTCGGCCTCCGCCTTGAGGAGGTTGGTCGTGGAGGTCCGGAAGAAGTTCATGACGGCGTCGTCCTCCCACGAGGGGGAGTTGGACACGTCGACCACGACCGACGCGCCCTTGAGGACCTCGGCGAGACCCTCACCCGTCAGAGTGTTGACGCCGGTGTTGGGCGCGGCCGCGACCGCCTCGTGCCCGTGCTCTTCGAGCTTGCCGACCAGCTTCGAGCCGATGAGCCCGGTTCCACCGATCACTACGACCTTCATGACGGATTCCTCTCGGAGAGAATTTCGATCTGCATGCGAGGTTGCATTCGTTGCATTCGCTGCATTCGCTGTATTCGGTCTGCACTAGAAGAGACCGGGCAGCGGTTCTGCTTGTGACTTCATTCGACGAGTTTTCCCTCGGTAGAGACGTCCTGCATCAGAGAGGAAATCTCGTCCGGGACGTCCGGAATGCTCTCGTGGGTGACACCGGTCGTCGGGGACCACACGAGATTCACGCGCAGGGCGGGATCCTGGTCCGGGTGGTCGCTGCGGTTGTGACAGCCGCGCGTCTCGCGACGCTCCAACGCCGATTCGAGCGTGGCCCGCGCGGCCAGTGCGGCCGACTTGAGATCGAAGGCGTGCGCGAGGTCCTGATAGCCGGCGATGTCCGGGTGCACACCGACGTCCGCCATCCGCTTCTCGATCACGGCGAGCTCCGCCAGCCCCGCACGCAGGCCCTCCTCGTCGCGTACGACGCCCGCGTGCTCCGTCATGGTGTTGCGGATGGCGCGTTGCAGCGCGCGCACGTTCTCCGGCCCGTCCGCCGTGAGCAGATCGTCGATCTCGGCACGGGCCTCGGCGACGGCCGACGCCGAGCGGCGCTGCACCGTGAGGGACTGCGAGTAGGCCGCTGCCGCCTGCCCCGTGATGCGGCCGAAGACCAGCAGCTCGATGAGGCTGTTCCCGCCGAGGCGGTTGGCCCCGTGCAGACCGCTCGACGCCTCACCGATGGCGTACAGCCCCGCCACATCGGTGCTGTGGTCCTCCGGCCGCACCCACACACCGCCCATCGAGTAGTGCGCGGTGGGCGCGATCTCGATCGGTTCGCGGGTGATGTCGAGCATCTGGAGGTCGAGCATCGTCTGGTAGACGCGGGGGAGCCGCGTCATGATCGTCTGCCGGGGCAGATGGGAGACATCGAGCCAGACGCCGCCCTTGGGGGTGCCCCGCCCTTCCTTGATCTCCGTGTAGGAGGCCAGGGCCACCCGGTCGCGGGTGGACAGCTCCATGCGGTCGGGGTCGTAGCGGGCCATGAACCGTTCCCCGAGGGCGTTGCGCAGAATCCCGCCCTCGCCGCGGGCGGCCTCGCTGACCAGCGTGCCGGCCGCGTTCTCCGGCTCGATGATCCCGGAGGGATGGAACTGGACCAGCTCGGCGTCACGCAGCCGGGCCCCGGCGTCCACAGCCAGACGGAAGGAGTCGCCGGTGTTCTCGTCGCGGCGTGAGGAGGTGCGCCGCCAGATCCGGGTGTGGCCGCCCGCGGCGAGGATGACCGCGTCCGCGTGGATCAGATAGCGCCTGCCACTCGCGAGGTCGAAGCCGTAGGCACCGAACACGGCGCCGTCATGCACCAGCAGGCGCGTGATGTAGACACCGTCGAGCACCGGAATGTCGAGCTGCTGGGCGCGCCGGACGAGCGTGCGCTGGATCTCCAGACCGGTGTAGTCGCCGGCGAAGGCGGTCCGCCGGAACCTGTGCGCGCCGAAGAACCGCTGGGAGATACGGCCGTCCTCCTCCCGGGCGAAGGCCATCCCGTAGCGCTCCAGGTCGTCGATGCCCCGGGCGGCGCCCTGGGTGACGATCTCGACCGTGCGGGGGTCGGCGAGCAGATAGCTCTCCTTGATCGTGTCCGCCGCGTGCTGCTGCCAGCTGTCCTCGGGATCCATGGTGGCCAGGGCCGCGTTGATGCCTCCGGCGGCGAGTGCCGTATGGGCGTCGTCCTTGGGGCGCTTGCCGACCGCGAGGACGTCGACACCGGCCTCGGCCAGTTCGATCGCCGCGCGCAGACCGGCACCGCCGGTGCCGATCACCAGCACCATGGTGGACAGACGTTGTTCGGTGAGAGCCACGGTCGTCTCCGATCAGGGGGGTGTCACTCGTTACGACCGGGCTGCGGGCCGTTCTGTGACACGTCCCCGGCGTCGCCCGTCAGGGCGCGAGCGTGATGGTCGTCGGTGTGCCCTGCCAGGCCATCCGCGCGTACGGGCACAGCGAGTCGGCCTTCTGCAGGAGCGGAGCGGCGATCTCCGGGTCGATGTCCGGCCACCTGACCACCAGGTCGATGTGCAGCAGGTAGCCGCCGTCGTCCGGATCCCGCCCGAAGGCCACGGTCGCCTCGACGCAGATCGGGGCGGGGTCGAGTTCCTCCTGGCGTGCCACCAGGCTCAGGGCACCGTGGAAACACGCGGCGAACCCGGCCGCGAACAGCTGCTCGGGGTTCGTCCCCCGGCCGTCTCCGCCCAGTTCGGCAGGCATACGCAGGTCGATGTCGAGGACTCCGTCGGCCGAGCGCGCCCTGCCCGAGGCGCGCCCGTGACTGGCCGGCCCACCGTTCACCGTCACCGTGGTGGTGTAGATGGGGGCGAAGGACTCTCCGACGTAGTCCTTCTCGGTGGACAGGTCGGGCAACCGGAACGGCTCGCTCATCGGGCACCTCCCGCCCAGCCGTACGACGGGACCGCCGAGCCGATCACTCCGCATGCCATATCCGATGCACCTGCCTCGTCGAGCTGCTCCCAGGCCGTCCGGGACAGCTGGTTGACCGACAAGTCACCGAACCTGTGACACCCGCCGAAGGCCGTCGGCACTCGCCGTCAGTCGCCGAAGGCCGCCGTCAGTCACCGACGGCCGTGGACAGTCGCCGACCTGGCCGCTACCCGGGCACGGAAGCGGCGCGCGGCCCGCCTCAGCCGGTCAGCGACGCCACGTAGGGATCGAGCTTGGCTGGATTCATGACCCACATGACGCGTTCGATTCCCTGTGCGGATACGTCGATGCAGAGCAGGACCGCCGGGAGCCCCTCGGGCGACACAAGGACGGCCGGTCTGCCGTTGGCCTCGACCCAGCGGAACTCCGCCCCCGGCCAGAGTCGCGGGGCGAACGCGGCGAGGTACTTGGAGACGCGCGTACGTCCGACGACCGGGATCTTGGACGCCCCGCGGATCCCTCCGCCGTCGGAGTAGCTGACCACGTCCGCTGCGAGGACGTTCTCCAGCCCCGACAGGCTGCCGGTCCGGGCCGCGTCGAGAAAGACCTCCAGCAGGCGCCGGTGAGCGGTGGAGCTGACCGGCTCCTTGCGTTCCGCCGCCAGGTGCTTCCTGGCCCGGCTCACCAGCTGGCGCGTGTTGGCCTCGTTCGTCTCGAGGATCTCCGCGATCCGCTGGTACGGGTAGTCGAAGGCCTCCCGCAGCACGTAGGCGGCCCGTTCCACGGGGTTGAGCTTCTCCAGCAGGAGAAGCACCGCCAGGTCGAGTGCCTCGGCCCGTTCCGCACCCAGCTGCGGATCCGCACTGGTGTCGACCGGCTCCGGAAGCCAGGGCCCGGTGTACGACTCACGCCGCATCCTGGCGGACTGGGCGAGGTTGATCGCCAGCCGGGCGGTGACGGTCGCCAGGAACGCCGCCGGCTCCCGGATCTCGTCGCGGTCGGTCTTCTGCCACCGCAGCCACGCCTCCTGGACGATGTCCTCGGCTTCCACGGCACTGCCGAGGACGCGGTAGGCGATGCCGAACAGCTGAGGGCGCGCCGCCATGAACTGCTGGGCTGCCCCGTCGAGGGAGTCGGTGCCGTCCTCGGCGCGCATGGACTCCTCCATGTCCTCCATATCCTTCATGTCCTCCATGTCCTGGACGAGCAGGTCACAAGTGGGCGCCGCCGGTCGCGGGCCCGGATTCACCTTCGCCCGGCGCCCGTCGAGGCCGCTCGAGCCGCACCGCCAGCACCGCGGGATCGGCCCGCTCGGGCAGCGGAACGAACCCGGACCTCGCCAGCTCCCCGATCACCTCCGCGCGGGAGGCCGGCCACATCCAGAACGTCTCGGTGTACTCGCGCAGCACACCCCTCGCACCCCGCACCCAGTAGTCGAAGCGCGTCCGGATCCGGTCCGCGTCGGCCGACATCACCATGCGCCCTCCGTACACGTGCTGGCCGACCTTCTGGGCCGGGAGGACATGCGTGGCCTCGTCGTGGGGGAGGCGGTCGGGCGGGAGGTGGACGAGGAGCACCCCGCCGGGCACGAGCGCGCCGGCGACGGCGGGCCACAGGGCTCGGCGCCCGGCCGGCGGGAGACAGCCGATGGTGTTGTGGCATATCGCCACGTCGGCCACCTCGCGCAGCCCGGCCTCGTCGAGTCCCTGGGGGTGCACGGTGACGCGGGTCCTCACGTCCACGGGCAGCGCCGCCAGGCGCGTCATCAGAAGGCACCGCATGGAACGCGTGGGCTCGACGGCGTGCACCGGAACCCGCGATTCGGCGAGGCTCATGAGCGTGACCCGCCCCGTCCCGGCGCCGACGTCCAGCACACCCCGGCGGGCGGTGCGCACGTCACGGCCGTAGAACCGGCGCACGCGGGCCCTGTCCCAGTCCGCCTGAAGGATGTCGTAGAACTCGGCACTGACCTCGTAGGCGTCCTGTGGCTCCGGGCGCGGAGCGTCAACGGTGACATCGGACAGCAAAGGGAGCATGTAGAGAAAGACAAGGCAGGTGGCTCGTCTGTGACAGTGGGTTCGACGGCGGTGGAGATCACGTGCTGCCGTGACCGGCGGTCGCTCGGCAGGGCCACGACAGGCGTTGGTAGCGTCGACCACGCCGCGCCTGCCGGTGCGGTGCGCCCGATCGACCGAGAGAGATGCGATGTCCCCGACGATTCGCAGGGCTGTCATCCCCGCCGCCGGACTCGGCTCCCGTCTGCTGCCCCTGACGAAGGCGACACCGAAGGAGATGCTCCCGGTCGGCGACAAGCCGGTCATCGAGCACACCGTGCGCGAGCTGGTGGACTCCGGCATCACCGACATCACCATCGTGGTCTCCGGCGGCAAGAGCCTCATCCAGGAGCACTTCCGCCCCAACCCCGCCCTCGTCGAGCAGCTCCGCGAGGACGGCAAGGCGGCCTACGCCGACGCCGTCGAGGAGGTCGCGGAGCTGGCCCGCAAGGGCCACATCACCTACCTCGACCAGTACGGCCCGTACGGCAACGGCACCCCGGTACTGAACGCCGCCCGCTCCTTCGGCGACGAGCCCGTGCTCGTTCTGTGGCCCGACGACGTCTTCGTGGCCGAGGTCCCGCGCGCCCAGCAGCTGATCCGGGCCTACGAGCAGACCGGCTGCCCGGTGCTGGCCCTGTTGCCGATGGACCCCACCGAGTCGCAGCGCTACGGCGTCCCGATCGTCAAGGAGGACCTCGGCGGCGGCCAGCTGCGCATCACCGGTCTCGTCGAGAAGCCCGAGCCCGCCTCCGCCCCGTCGTCGTACGCGGCCATCGGCGGCTACGTCGTCACCCCCGGCATCATCGACGAGCTGCGCGAACAGACCCGCCGCTGGTACGAGCACCGGACCGGCGAGGTGTATCTGACCGACGCCATCAACGCCTACGCCGCCACCCGCGCGGTGTACGGGCAGGTCATCAAGGGCCGCTGGTACGACACGGGCAACCCGGCCGACTACCTGGTCGCCCAGATGGCGTCCGCTCTCGCCCACCCCGAGTACGGCCCCCTGTTGCGCGGCCTGGTCGCCGGCCTCGACGACGACACCGCTGCCGCACACCGGCCGGAGAACGGCAGCTGACCCACTGGTGGCCCGGCCGATGAGGGCGCGGTGGGGTCACCCGCCCTCAAGGGCCGAGCGCACGATGCGCCGCACCGCCGGGGTCCGGTCCAGCTCCGCCCTGATCTCGGCGAGATTCTGCGCGGCCAGAGCCTGGTGCCAGGCCTCCTCCGTCTTGCGCATCGCCGAGTTGACGGCGCACGGACCCGTGGGCGCGGGCGACAGGTCGCCGATCTTCCCGCAGCAGCGGATCTCCGCGCAGTGGAAGAGGTGCGCGTCGCCCTCGATGGCCTCCACCACGTCCAGCAGGGTGATGGACTCGAGCGGCTTGGCCAGGCTGAACCCGCCGCGCGGCCCGGATACCGAGACCACGAGTCCGGCGCGGGCGAGCTGCTGCAACTGCTTGTTGAGATAGGACGCCGAGAGGCCGTGGGCCTCGGCGAGCCGGCCGTTGCCCACCGGGCCGCCGCCGATCATGTCCAGGTTGAGCAGCGTGTGCAGCGCCCACTCCACCCCTTTAGAACCAGCCTCGCCCGCGTGAACTCTCTCGCGGGCGGGGCTTTCTGCTTCCGCCGCGTCCCCCGTGCCCCGCACCCGCCCCGGCGTTGCGCCGCCCGGTGCGCCTCAACAGCCGTCCGTCACCGCGCGGTTACTAGGGTTTTTCCCGTCCCCCCGGACCGAGACTTTCGCCGTGCCGCATCCCAGAGAACCCGCAGAACACGCCGTCTGACCTGAGCCGACGCCCCGGCGTCCCGACCCGGGTCCCGGCCCGGGTCGATCCGACGGGGCGGCCGCCCATCCCCCGGGGCGGCCGCCCTCTGCGTGCACTCGCGTACCCGCGCCTGTGCCGCCGAGCCGGGCGGACGCCCGGTCCGTGACCCCACCGGCCCTGGCCCGGCCGACGACATCCCGCATCGGTAACCGCTGTCGAGGTGACTTGAGATGGACAACGAACACAAGCTCAGGGACTACCTGAAGCGGGCCACCACCGACCTGCGGCACAGTCGGCAGCGCGTCCAGGAACTCGAGGCCGCCGCCCACGAGCCCATCGCCATCATCGGGATGGCCTGCCGCTACCCGGGCGGGGTGAGCGACCCCGACGGCCTCTGGGACCTGCTCGTCGACGGCAGACACGGCATCGGGCCCTTCCCCGACGACCGCGGCTGGGACCTCGACGCGGTCTCAGCCGCCGCCTCCGGGGGCGGCTTCCTGCATGACGCCACCGACTTCGACGCCGAGTTCTTCGGGATCTCCGCGCGCGAAGCGGTCGCCATGGACCCCCAGCAGCGGATCGTGCTCGAATCCACGTGGGAGGCCATCGAGTCCGCGCAGCTCGACCCCACCGCCCTGCGTGGCAGCGAGACCGCCGTGTTCATGGGCGCCATGGCCCAGGAGTACCGCGCCGGAGCGGAGGACGGCGCCCGCGGTCTGCACCTGACCGGCAACGCCGGCAGCGTCCTGTCCGGCCGTATCGCCTACACCCTCGGCCTGACCGGCCCGGCCCTCACCGTCGACACCGCCTGCTCCTCCTCCCTCGTCGCCCTCCACCTCGCCGCGCACGCGCTGCGCACCGGCGAGTGCACCCTCGCCCTCGCGGGCGGCGTCACCGTCATGTCCACCCCCTCCACCCACCTGGAGTTCGGCCGCCAAGGTGGACTCTCCGCCGACGGACTGTGCCGCTCCTTCGCCGACTCCGCCGACGGCACCGGCTGGTCCGAGGGCGTCGGCGTGCTGCTGCTGGAGCGTCTGTCCGACGCCCGCCGCAGCGGCCACCGCGTCCTCGCCGTCGTCCGCGGCTCCGCCGTCAACCAGGACGGCGCCAGCAACGGCCTCACCGCACCCAACGGCCCCTCCCAGCAACGCGTCATCGAGCAGGCCCTGATCAACGCCCGCCTGTCCGCCGACCAGATCGACGCCGTCGAGGCCCACGGCACCGCCACCACCCTCGGCGACCCCGTCGAGGCCCAGGCCCTCCTCGCCACCTACGGCCGCGCCCGCACCGCCGAACACCCGCTGCTGCTCGGCTCGGTGAAGTCCAACCTCAGCCACACTCAGGCCGCGGCGGGCGTGGCCGGCGTCATCAAGATGGTGCAGGCCATCCGGCACGGCATCGTGCCCCGCACCCTGCACGTCGACGAGCCCAACACCCACGTCGACTGGTCGGACGGCACCGTACGCCTCGTCACCGGCAACACCCCCTGGCCCGACACAGGACAGCCCCGCCGCGCCGCGGTCTCCTCCTTCGGCATCAGCGGCACCAACGCCCACGCCGTCATCGAACAGGCCCCCGCCGACGACGCCCCCGACCCGGCACCCGTACCTCCCACCCCCGTACCGCTCGTGCTGTCCGGCCGCACCCCGCAGGCCCTCGCCGCCCAGGCCGCCCGCCTGCGCACCGCACTGGACCGCTCCGGCGATGCACCGCGCCTCGACGTCCTCGCCCGCGCCCTCGCCACCACCCGCACCGCCTTCGAGCACCGCGCCGCACTCGTCGCCGCCGACCCCGCAGTCGTCGAGGCCGCCCTGACCGCCCTGGCCGACGGCACCCCCGCGCCCGGTCTGCTCCGGCACACCGCGACCGACGCCCCCACCGCGTTCCTCTTCTCCGGCCAGGGCGCCCAACGCCTCGGCGCGGGCCGCGAGTTGTACGACCACCACCCGGTGTTCCGCACCGCCCTCGACGAGACGCTCGCCCTGCTGCCGCTCGGAGTGCGGGACGCCATGTGGGGCACCGACGCATCCGCGCTGAACCACACCGGCATCGCCCAGCCCGCCCTCTTCGCCCTTGAGATGGCGCTCTTCCGCCTCCTCGAATCCTGGGGCGTACGGCCCGACTTCGTCGCCGGACACTCCATCGGCGAGATCGCCGCCGCGCACGCCGCCGGAGTGCTGTCCCTCGCCGACGCCTGCACCCTCGTCACCGCCCGCGCCTCGCTGATGGCCGGCCTCCCCGAGGGCGGCGCCATGACCGCCGTACGCGCATCCGAGGAGCAGGTGCGCCCGTACCTCACCGCCGACGTCGCCGTGGCCGCCGTCAACGGCCCCGCCTCTGTGGTGCTCTCCGGCCCGGCCGACGCCGTAGCCGATATCACCGAACGCCTCACCGCCGACGGCCACCGCACCACACCGCTGCGGGTCTCGCACGCCTTCCACTCGCCGTTGATGGAGCCGATGCTCGACGAGTTCCGCGCGGCGATCTCGACTTTGCGCTTCCATGCGCCGCGCATCCCGCTCGTCTCCAACCTCACCGGCACCCTCGTCGCCCCGGACACGGCCGACTACTGGGTCCGCCACGTCCGCGAGACCGTTCGCTTCGCCGACGGCATCCGCACCCTCACCGAGCAGGGCGTACGCACCTTCCTCGAACTCGGACCCGACGCCGTTCTCACGGGCCCGGTCGCCGAGTCGGCACCCGACGACAGCGTCGCGCTCGCCACCCTGCGCAAGGACACCCCCGAGGCCACCGCCCTCCCCACGGCCCTCGCCGCCCTGTACACCACCGGCGCCCACGTCGACTGGCAGCACTACTTCGCCGACACTCCCGCCCACCCCGTCGACCTCCCCACCTACGCCTTCCAGCGCAGCCGGCACTGGCCCGCCGCGGGCGTCGGCGGCGCCGGGGACGTCCGCGCCATCGGTCTCGCCCCCGCCGAACACGGCCTCCTCGGGGCTGCCGTGTCCCTGGCCGACTCCGACGGCGCCCTGCTCTCCGGCCGCCTGTCCTTCGCCACCCACCGCTGGCTGGCCGACCACCGCATCGACGGCCGCGTCCTGCTCCCCGGCGCCGCCTTCGTCGAACTCGCCCTGCGCGCCGGCGACGAGTTCGGCTGCGACCGCGTGGCCGAACTCGCCCTCCCGGCCCCGCTCGAACTGCCCGAGCAAGGCGCCGTCCAGATCCAGACCTTCGTCGGCGGCCCCGACGCCTCCGGCCACCGCCCCGTCACCATCTACGCTCGCCCCGACGGCCCCGACGACCACCCCTGGACCGCCCACGCCACCGGCCGCCTCAGCCCCGGCACGGAAACCGACACACCCGCGGCCCTGGACACCACCCAATGGCCCCCGGCCGGCGCCGAACCCGTCCCCCTCGACGGGGCCTACGACGCCCTCGCCGACCACGGCTTCTCCTACGGCGCCGCCTTCCGCGGCCTGCGCTCCCTGTGGCGCCGCGGTGGTGACCTCTACGTCGAGGCCGAACTCCCCGCCGGCAACCGCACCGCCGGCTTCGCCCTCCACCCCGTCCTGCTGGACACCCTCCTGCACGCCCTCGCCCACGCCGGCGACGGCCGCCTCGGCGTGCCGTTCGCCTGGGAAGGCGTCGGCCTGCACGCCACCGGCGCCACCAAGGTGCGCGCCCGCATCGCCGCGCAGGGCGAGGACACCGTCGAGATCGACGTCGTGGACACCATGGGGGCACCCGTCCTGACCGTGGACGCCCTCACCACGCGCCCGCTCGACGCCGCTCGCCCTGGCGCCGGGACGGCCGCGGATGCCCTGTACCGAGTCGA
Source organism: Streptomyces sp. NBC_01092 (assembly GCF_045039535.1). Classification (NCBI taxonomy): domain Bacteria; kingdom Bacillati; phylum Actinomycetota; class Actinomycetes; order Kitasatosporales; family Streptomycetaceae; genus Streptomyces; species Streptomyces sp. NBC_01092. The sequence continues at coordinate 9,848,586 of NZ_CP108659.1, forward strand.
CTGGATACCGACCGAACACGCAGCCGCGCCGGCCTCCTACCAGGGGCCTCTAGCCCTGCTCGCCGACCCTGCCGACCCTGCCGACGCCTTGATCGCCGAGGAGTTCGGCGACGCTCTCGGTGGCGCCCGCGTACCCGTCCACGCCGACCTCACCGAACTCGCGGACGCGGCACCCCTGCCCGACGTGATCCTCGCCCCCCTCATGGCCGACCCTGCCGGGGGCGACCCCGTCACCGAACTCCACACCCTCACCACCCGCGCCCTCGACCTGGTCCGCCAGTGGCAGCACGACGAGCGCCTGCGCGCCACCCGCCTGGTCATCGCCCTACGCGACGACCGCCCCGCGACGGCCGCCGTCCGCGGCCTGCTGCGCGCCGCCGAGTCCGAACACCCCGGCGGCATCGGCCTGTTGATTCTCGGCACCCACCCAGTGGACGGGACACTGCTGCGCCAGGCCCTCGCCACAGGCGAACGGGAGACCGCACTCACGGACGGCCGCGTCACCGTTCCCCGTCTCGCGCGTGCCGGTCGGTCGTCGGGTGAGGTGGGGGTGGAGTGGGCCGGTCCGGGCGCTGTGGTGGTGACCGGTGGTACGGGTGGACTGGGTGCGGTGGTGGCTCGGCATCTGGTGCGGGTGCACGGGGTGCGGGAGCTGGTGCTGTTGTCGCGGCGAGGGGTGGACGCGCCGGGTGCGCGTGAACTCGTCGCTGAGTTGGGGGAGTTGGGCGCGCAGGTCGATGCTGTCGCGTGTGATGTGGCGGATCGTGACGCGCTGGCGGGCGTGCTCGCGGGTCGCTCGGTACGGGGTGTGGTGCATGCCGCCGGTGTTCTCGATGACGGTCTCGTCGGGACTCTGGCTCCGGCCCGCCTGGAGTCCGTACTGCGCCCGAAAGCCGACGCCGCCTGGCACCTGCACGAACTCCTCCCCGATGTCCAGGCCTTCGTCCTCATCTCGTCCGCCGCCGGCACCTTCGGCCCCGTCGGCCAGACCGCCTACGCCGCCGCCAACGCCTACCTCGACGCACTCGCCGCCCACCGCCGTGCCCAGGGGCTGCACGCGGTCTCCCTGGCCTGGGGGCTGTGGCGGCTCGACGGCGCGGGCATGGCGGTCGGGCAGCCCACGGAAGCGCCGGACGAGACCTCGCTCATCCGCCCGGTGTCCGCCGACGAGGGACTGAACCTCTTCGACGCGGCCCTCGCAACCGGTGCCGAGGTAGTACTCCCTGTCCCGCTGGACCTGCGGGCGGCACGGGCCCGCACCGAGATCCCGGCACTCCTGCGCGGACTCGTACGCCCCCGCCGTCGCACCGCGAGCAGCGGCACCGGCACACCCGACCTGGTCCGCAGGCTCGCCCCGCTCGACGAGGTGGAGCGGCGCGAGGTGCTGGTCGATCTGGTGCGGGGACAGGTGGCGCTGGTCCTGGGGCACGAGGGTGCGCTGGGCGTCGATGCGTCGCGGTCGTTCCGCGATCTGGGCTTCGACTCGCTGCTGGCTGTCGAGCTGCGCAATGGGCTGCAGTCGGTGACGGGGTTGCGGCTGCCGGCGACGCTGGTGTTCGACTATCCGACCGTGAGCGTGCTCGCCGGGTTCCTGCTGGGCGAGGTGCTGGGGGCGCAGGGCGCGGCCCCAGTGGTGCCGTTGGGTGCGGTGGCTGATGACGATCCAGTGGTGGTCGTCGGGATGGCGTGCCGGTACCCGGGTGGTGTGTCGTCGCCGGAGGACCTGTGGCGGCTGGTGTCGGACGGCGGGGACGCGGTCGGCGAGTTCCCGTCCGACCGTGGCTGGGACCTGGAGCGGCTCTACCACCCCGACCCGGAGCACATCGGCACCTCGTCCACCCGCGCCGGTGGCTTCCTTCGGGATGCCAGTGGCTTTGATGCGGACTTCTTCGGGATGAGTCCCCGGGAGGCGTTGGCGACGGACGCGCAGCAGCGGTTGCTGCTGGAGTCCGCGTGGGAGGCGATAGAACGGGCCGGTATCGACCCGACGTCCCTGCGCGGCAGCCAGACCGGCGTATTCGCGGGCGTCATGTACAACGACTACGGACTCCTCCTCGACGGCCGCGAGTTCGAGGGCCTGCGTGGCAACGGGAGCGCGATGAGCATCGCCTCCGGCCGTGTTGCGTACACGTTCGGCTTCGAGGGGCCGACGGTGTCCATCGATACGGCGTGTTCGTCGTCGCTGGTGGCGGTGCACCTGGCTGCGCAGGCGTTGCGGGGTGGGGAGTGCTCGTTGGCGGTCGCCGGTGGTGTGACCGTGATGTCGACGCCGACGACGTTCGTGGAGTTCTCCCGGCAGGGCGGGCTCTCGCCCGACGGGCGCTGCAAGGCGTTCTCAGACGCCGCCGATGGAGTGGGCTGGGCCGAGGGTATCGGTGTGCTGCTGCTGGAGCGGCAGTCGGATGCGGTGCGCAACGGGCATCGGATTCTGGCGGTCGTCCGGGGAAGTGCCGTCAATCAGGACGGTGCGTCGAATGGCTTGACTGCGCCGAACGGGCCCTCGCAACAGCGGGTGATCCGGCAGGCGCTGGCGTCCGCCGGGCTGTCGGCCTCCGATGTGGATGCGGTGGAGGCGCACGGTACGGGTACGACGCTCGGTGACCCGATCGAGGCGCAGGCGCTGCTGGCGACGTATGGCCAGGACCGCGAACGGCCGCTGCTGCTGGGGTCGGTGAAGTCCAACCTCGGCCACACCCAGGCCGCCGCCGGTGTCGCCGGTGTCATCAAGTCGATCCTCGCGATGCGACACGGTGTCGTCCCGCGCACTCTGCATGTGGATGAGCCGTCGTCCCACGTGGACTGGTCTGCGGGTGCGGTGGAGCTGGTGCGTGAGCCCATGGCGTGGCCGGACACTGACCGGCCCCGGCGCGTCGGTGTGTCCTCCTTCGGGCTCAGCGGCACCAACGCCCACGTCATCCTGGAGGCAGGGCCGGATGCCGAACCGACGCCGGTGGCAGGCGAGTTCGGGGTACTGCCCTTGGTGGTGTCGGCTCGGTCGGAGCAGGCGCTGGACGCGCAGATCGAGCAACTGCGGGCGGCAGAGCCCTCGGTGGACGTCGCCTACACGTTGGCAGCGGGCCGGGCCCGGTTCGGGCATCGCGCGGTGTTGCTGGCGTCTGCGGAGGGCGTCACCGAGGCGGCCAGGGGAGTGGCGGTCGAGGGGCCGCTTGCGTTCGTGTTCTCCGGTCAAGGTGCCCAACGTCTGGGGATGGGGCGGGAGTTGTGCGCCCGCTTCCCGGTGTTCGCGCGGGCCCTGGACGAGGCGCTGGCCGGGCTCGACCCGGCCCTGCGTGACGTGATCTGGGGCGAGGACGAGGAGGCCCTCAACCGTACGGAGTTCACCCAGCCCGCGCTCTTCGCGATAGAGGTGGCTCTGTATCGACTGGTGACCTCGCTCGGGGTCACCCCGAAGTTCCTCGCGGGACACTCCGTCGGGGAGATCGCGGCCGCGCACGTCGCGGGGGTGCTGTCGCTGGCGGACGCGTGTGCGTTGGTGTCGGCGCGGGCTCGGTTGATGCAGGCGCTGCCCGAGGGCGGGCTGATGCTGGCGGTCGAGGCCGGCGAGAATGACGTCACGCCGCATCTCACCGACGAGGTGTCCGTCGCGGCGGTCAACGGACCCTCCTCCGTGGTGCTCTCGGGGACCGAGGAGGCCGTTCTCGCGGTGGCCGCCGCTCTGCCGGACCGGCGCACGACACGGCTGCGGGTCTCGCACGCCTTCCACTCGCCGCTGATGGACCCGATGCTGGCGGACTTTGAGGAGGCCCTGTCCGGCATCACCTTCCACGCGCCGCGCATCCCGCTCGTCTCCAACCTCACCGGCACCCTCGTCGCCCCGGACTCGGCCGACCACTGGGTCCGTCACGTCCGCGAGACAGTCCGTTTCGCTGACGGCATCCGCGCCCTCACCGAGCAGGGCGTCACCCGGTTCCTGGAGATCGGTCCGGACGGCGTGCTGTCCGCGCTGGTACGGCAGTCCGTCGTGGACGAGACGGTCGTCGTACCCGTGTTGCGCAAGGACCGGCCCGAGGAGGGCGCGGCGCTCGCGGCCCTCGCGCAACTCTTCACGCACGGTGTGCCGGTGGACTGGTCCGCGCTCTTCAGCGGGATGAGCGCACGACTCGTCGACGTCCCGACCTATCCCTTCCAGCGCCAGGACTACTGGCCGGTCGGCGGGTACGTCACCGGTTCCGGGGATGTGCGGGCCGCGGGTCTCGCGGCCGCCGACCATCCGCTGCTCAGGGCCGCGGTATCGCTCGCCGACTCCGACGACGTGGTGCTGTCCGGGCGGCTGTCGATGGCCACGCACCCGTGGCTGGCCGATCATGTCGTGCTCGGGCGGGTGGTCGTTCCGGGCACGGCCTTCGTCGAACTGGCGGTGCGGGCCGGCGACGAGGTCGGCTTCGGCACCCTCGACGAGCTCACCCTGTCCACCCCTCTCCTGGTCCCGGACACGAGCGCCGTGCAGATTCAGGTGCGGGTCGCGGAGACCGACGAAGCCGGTCGCCGCTCGGTGACGGTGCACGCGCGTCCCGACCACGCGGTCGCAGACGCTCCCTGGACGCAGCACGCCGTAGGTGTCCTCTCCGACGAACCGACGCGGTCCGAGTGGTCCGAGTGGTCCGAGTCGTCCGATGCCGCCCAGTGGCCGCCGGTCGGTGCGCAGCCCGTGGAGACGGGTGAGCTGTACGACGACCTGGCCGACGCCGGACTCATGTACGGCCCGCTCTTCCAGGGGGTGCGGGGTGTCTGGCGGCGCGGCGGCGAGGTGTTCGCCGAGGTCGCACTGCCGACCGGCACCGATGCCGGCGGGTTCGGCCTGCACCCGGCACTGCTCGACGCCGCCCTGCACGCCCTCGCCGCTGCCGGCGGAACCGGTGACCCCGCCCTGCCTTTCGCCTGGGAGGGCGTCTCGCTGCTGGCGTCCGGCGCGACCGAGGTGCGGGCCCGGCTGGTCCGGCGGGACGACCGGGATGCCGTCGCCGTCGATCTCGCCGACGCCGAGGGACGCCCGGTGGCGCATGTGGCCGCGCTGGTGGTTCGGCCGGTCACGAGCGAACAGCTCGGCGGGGCGAGTGCGGTAGCGGACGCGGCGCTGTACCGGGTCGACTGGACCGAAGTGCCGCAGACGGCGGCTGAGCTCTCCGCCGTGGCGCTGATCGGCGCCGACGAGGCGCTGGGTGGCTCGGTGCGGGACGCGGTGGCCGACGTCCGGAGTTACCCCGACCTGGACGAGCTGGCCGCCGACGCCGACCGGCCGGTTCCGGGGCTGGTCGTGGCCGCCGTAGGGGTGGGCGCCGACACGGCGGTGGACGTGGCCGGTCAGACCCACGCCGTCGTGGCGCGGGTGCTGGACCTGGTGCAGGCGTGGGTCGCCGAGGAACGGTTCCGCGGTGCGCGGCTGGTCGTGCTGACACAGTGCTCGGCGGTGGTCTCCGCCGCTGTACGCGGGCTCGTGCGGTCGGCTGCGGCCGAGTATCCGGGCCGGTTCGCGGCACTGGACGCCACGGACGCCGGACCGGATCAACTCGGCGCCGCCCTGCGTGCGTTGGCTGTCGACGAGGTCGATGTCGCCGTGCGCGGTGATGCCGTCGTCGCCCCTCGCCTGGTGCGTGCCGGTCGGTCGTCGGGTGAGGTGGGGGTGGAGTGGGCCGGTCCGGGTGCCGTGGTGGTGACCGGTGGTACGGGTGGTCTGGGTGCGGTGGTGGCTCGGCATCTGGTGCGGGAGCACGGGGTGCGGGAGTTGGTGTTGCTCTCGCGGCGGGGGGTGGACGCGCCGGGTGCGCGTGAACTCATCGCCGAGCTGGGGGAGTTGGGCGCACAGGTCGATGCTGTCGCGTGTGATGTGGCGGATCGTGACGCGCTGGCGGGTGTGCTGGCGGGGCGGTCGGTACGGGGTGTGGTGCATGCCGCGGGAGTCCTGGACGACGGACTCGTCGGAACTCTGACTCCGGCCCGCCTGGAGTCCGTTCTGCGCCCGAAGGCCGACGCCGCCTGGCACCTGCACGAACTCCTCCCCGACGACACGCCGTTCATCGTCTTCTCCTCCGTCGCCGGTGTGCTCGGCAGCGTCGGCCAGGCGGCCTACGCGTCGGCCAACGCCTTCCTCGACGCCCTGGTGACCCTGCGCCGGGACATGGGGCTGCCGGCGGTGTCCCTCGTATGGGGCCCGTGGGAGCAGCACGCCGGAGGCATGACGGCCGACCCGCAGCGGATGGCCCGTACCGGCATTCCCGCGATCACGGTCGACCAGGGCCTGGCACTGTTCGACGCGGCGCTGCGGACGGGCGAGCGGGTCGTCCTGCCCGTGCCGCTCGACCTGCGCGCCGTGCGCGGCCTTGGTGAAGTTCCGCCCGTCTTCCGTGAGTTGGTGCGTTCGCGTCGTCGAGTGGTCGCGGCAGGCGGACTGCTGCAGCGGCTCACCGGTCTGGACGAGGTGGAGCGCCGTGAGGTGCTGCTGGACCTCGTGCGGGGGCAGGTGGCGCTGGTGCTGGGCCATGAGAGCGCCTCGGGTGTCGACGACTCGCGGTCCTTCCGCGATCTGGGCTTCGATTCGCTGCTGGCTGTTGAGCTGCGCAATGGGTTGCAGTCGGTCACCGGGCTGCGTCTGCCCGCGACGCTGGTGTTCGACTATCCGACCGTGAGCGTGCTCGCCGGGTTCCTGCTGGACGAGGTGCTCGGATCGCGCGCCGCGGCTCCGGTCGCTCCGGTGGCGGCGGTCGCCGACGACCCCGTGGTGATCGTGGGCATGGCCTGCCGGTACCCGGGTGGTGTGTCGTCGCCGGAGGATCTGTGGCGGCTGGTGAGCGACGGCGTGGACGCGACCTCCGGCTTCCCGGAGGACCGTGGCTGGGACCTGGAGCGGCTCTACCACCCGGACCCGGAGCACACCGGTACGTCGTCCGCTCGTGCCGGCGGGTTCCTTGCCGAAGTCGGCGGGTTCGACCCCGAGTTCTTCGGGATGAGTCCACGCGAGGCCATGGCGACGGACGCACAGCAGCGGTTGCTGCTGGAGTCCGCGTGGGAGGCGATAGAACGGGCCGGTATCGACCCGACGTCCCTGCACGGCAGCCAGACCGGCGTCTTCGCCGGCCTCATGTACAACGACTACGGCGTCCTGCTCTCCGGCGATGAGTTCGAGGGCTTCCGAGGAAGCGGCAGCTCCCCGAGCATCGCGTCCGGCCGTGTCGCCTATGCGTTGGGCCTCGAAGGCCCGACGGTGACGATCGACACCGCTTGCTCGTCGTCCCTCGTGGCCCTGCATCTGGCTGCGCAGGCATTGCGCGGCGGTGAGTGTTCGTTGGCGTTGGCCGGTGGTGTGACGGTGATGTCGACGCCGACGACGTTTGTGGAGTTCTCCCGGCAGGGTGGGCTGGCGCCGGACGGGCGGTGCAAGGCGTTCGCGGACGCCGCCGATGGAGTGGGCTGGGCCGAGGGTGTCGGTGTGCTGCTGCTGGAGCGGCAGTCGGATGCGGTGCGCAACGGGCATCGGATTCTGGCGGTCGTGCGCGGCAGTGCCGTGAACCAGGACGGTGCCTCGAATGGCCTGACGGCTCCCAACGGTCCCTCGCAGCAGCGGGTGATCCGGCAGGCGCTCGCGTCGGCGGGGCTGTCGGCCCTTGATGTGGATGTGGTCGAGGCGCACGGCACCGGTACGACTCTCGGTGATCCGATCGAGGCGCAGGCCCTGTTGGCGACGTATGGCCAGGATCGTGAACGGCCGCTGCTGCTGGGGTCGGTGAAGTCCAACCTCGGCCACACCCAGGCTGCCGCAGGCGTGGCTGGTGTGATCAAGAGCGTGCTGGCGATGCGCAACGGCACCGTCCCGCGCACCCTGCACGTCGATGAGCCGTCATCCCATGTCGACTGGACTGCGGGTGCCGTGGAGCTGGTGCGTGAGCCGGTGCCATGGCCGGACAGTGACCGTCCGCGCCGAGCCGCCGTCTCTTCCTTCGGCCTGAGCGGCACCAACGCCCACGTGATTCTCGAACTGCCCGTGGACGCGTCGGCGCCCAGCACCGTCCATCGTCCGCCCGTGGTGCCGTTGGTGGTGTCGGCGCGGTCGGAGCTGGCGCTGGACGCGCAGATCGAGCAGCTGAACGCGGGCGAGTCGTCGATGGACGTGGCGTACACGCTGGCCGCCGGGCGTACGCGCTTCCGGCACCGGGCGGTGCTGTTGGCGTCGGCGGAGGGTGTCACCGAGGCCGGCAGGGGAGTGGCGGTCGAGGAGCCGCTGGCGTTCGTGTTCTCGGGCCAGGGTGCTCAACGTCTCGGCATGGGACGGGAGTTGTACGCCCGCTTCCCGGTGTTCACTCAAGCCCTGGACGAGGTCCTGGCCGGGCTCGACCCTGCCTTGCGTGACGTGATCTGGGGCGAGGACGAGGAGGCCCTCAACCGTACGGAGTTCACCCAGCCCGCACTCTTCGCGATCGAGGTCGCCCTCTTCCGCCTCGCCGAGTTCCTTGGCGTACGGCCGGACTTCGTGGCCGGCCATTCCGTCGGGGAGATCGTGGCCGCGCATGTCGCGGGCGTGTTGTCGCTGGCGGATGCGTGTGAGTTGGTGTCGGCGCGGGCTCGGCTGATGCAGGCGCTGCCCGAGGGCGGGCTGATGCTGGCGGTCGAGGCCACCGAGGATGACATCACGCCTCACCTCACCGACGAGGTGTCCGTCGCGGCGGTCAATGGCCCGTCTTCGATCGTGCTGTCCGGTGTGGAGGAGGCTGTTCTCGCGGTCGCTGCCGCGTTGCCCGAGGGCCGCCGCACGACCCGCCTTCGGGTCTCGCATGCCTTCCACTCGCCGTTGATGGAGCCGATGCTCGACGAGTTCCGCGCGGCGATCTCGGCTCTGTGTTTCCACGCGCCGCGTATCCCGCTCGTGTCCAACCTCACCGGCGCCTTGGCCGCTCCGGACTCGGCCGATTACTGGGTCCGCCATGTCCGTGAGACCGTCCGTTTCGACGACGGCATCCGCGCCCTCACCGAGCAGGGCGTCACCCGGTTCCTGGAGATCGGCCCCGACGGCATTCTCACCGCCCTGATCGAGGAAGCAGCGTCCGAAGACGTCGTCGTAGCCCCCCTCCTGCGCAAGAACCGCCCCGAAGAGGCGGCTGCCCTCACGGCCCTCGCCCGCCTCTTCACCCACGGCGTGAGTGTCGACTGGCCCTCACTCTTCACCGGCGCCCGCCTCACCGACGCCCCCACCTACCCCTTCCAACGCCAGAACTACTGGCCCGCCGTCACCGCATCGCTTCAGGACGCCGTGGCCCTGGGTCTGGAACCCGTCGGGCACCCCCTGCTCGGGGCGGTCGTGCCGTTGGTGGAGTCCGACGGGGTGGTTCTCGCCGGACGTCTGTCGGCGGGTACGCAGACCTGGCTCGCCGACCACGAAGTGCACGGCAACGTCCTGCTGCCGGCCACCGCCTTCCTCGACCTGGTGCTGTGCGCGGGTGACGAGGTCGGATGCGGCCGGGTCGAGGAACTGTCCCTCGGCGTGCCCCTGATCCTCGGCCCGCGTGCCGCCGTACGGATTCAGATCGCCGTGGGTGCACCGGACGAGGACGGCCGTCGCTCCGTCGGCGTGCACTCCCGCCCCGACACGGCCGACGAGGACCTGCCCTGGACCCAGCACGCCTCCGGCACGCTTGCCGCGCAGGAGGACGCCCCGCACACGCTCGACGTGTCGGCGTGGCCGCCCGCCGCATCGCGCCCCGTGGAACTCGACGGCTTCTACGAGACGCGGGCGGAGGACGGGTTCGCGTACGGGCCGGTGTTCCAGGGCCTGCGCGCCGTATGGCGCCGAGGCGATGAGGTGTTCGTCGAGGCCGAGTTGCCCGAGCACGTTCCGACCGGCGGATTCGGGTTGCACCCGGCTCTCCTGGACGCCGTGCTCCACGCCGCCGCCTTCGCCGGAGGCGAGGCCGAGGAGGCCGGCAGCCTGCTCCCGTTCGCCTGGGAGGGCGTGTCCCTGCACGCGACCGGCGCCTCCGCCGTGCGGGCCAAACTCATGCGCACCGGAACCGGCAGCATCGCCGTGACCGTGGCCGACGAGGACGGCAACCCCGTCGCGTCGGTGAGCCGGCTGGCCGTCCGCCCGGCCGACGACCGTCTCTCGGCGGGCCGGGCGAGCAGCGACCTGTACCGGATCGCATGGACGCAGGTCTCCGCGACCGAGCCCTACGACGGCCCTCTCGCCGTCCTGGGCGGCGAGGAAGCCGCACGGCTCGCCGCCGAGACATCGGGCGCCACCGCATACGCCGATCTCGCCTCCCTCGCCGATTCGTTCCCCGGTGCCGTCGTCGCCCTCGTCCCGGCCGAGTCCGAGTCCGAGTCCGAGACCACGGTTGCCGACGTCGTCACCGCCCTGCACGACACAACGGCCCATGTCCTGCGGCTCGTTCAGGAGTGGCTCGACCAGGAGAGGCACCCCGACGCCCGCCTCGTCGTGACCACCACAGGCATGACCGAACCGGTCCTCGGTGCCGTACGCGGTCTGCTGCGCACGGTGCAGAACGAGCACCCCGGGCGTGTCGGCCTGTTGTCCTTGCCGGCCGGAGATGCCGGAGGCGAGGCCGACGCCGACGCCGACCTGCTGCGCCGCGCCCTGGCCCTCGACGAGCCCGAAACAGCCGTACGCGAAGGCCGGTTGGCGGCCCCCAGGGTCGTACGCGCCACCGCGCCCGCCGACTCGACCGGCCCATGGACGGACAGCGGCCCGGTCCTGGTGACCGGCGGTACCGGAGGTCTCGGCGCGGTCCTGGCCCGGCACCTCGTGCGCGCGCACGGCGTGCGCGAGCTGGTGCTGCTGTCGCGGCGGGGCGCGGACGCGCCGGGCGCTTCCGAACTCACCGCCGAATTGGAGGAGTTGGGGGCGGACCGGGTCGACGCCTTGGCCTGCGACGTCTCGGACCGTGACGCGCTGGCCGACGCCCTGGCCGGGCGGCGTATCTCGGCCGTCGTCCACGCCGCGGGCGTACTCGACGACGGGCTCGTCGGCGGGCTGACCCCCGAGCGACTGCACTCCGTCCTGCGTCCCAAGGCCGACGCGGCCTGGCACCTGCACGAACTCCTGCCGGACGTCCGGGCCTTCGTCCTCGTCTCCTCCGCCGCCGGCACCTTCGGCGGCACCGGACAGGCCAACTACGCCGCCGCCAACGCCTTCCTCGACGACCTCGCCGAGCACCGACGCACCCTCGGCCTGCCCGCCACGTCCCTCGTGTGGGGACCGTGGGACCTCGACGGCACCGGCATGACGGGCGACCTCGCCCCCGCCGAACGCGAACGCCTCGCCCGCACCGGCTTCCCCGCGGTGACCCCCGAGCAGGGGCTCGCGCTCTTCGATGCCGCCCTGGCCCATGACGCGGCGGTCGTCCTCCCCATCCCGCTAGACCTGCGCACGATCCGCGACCGCGGTGACGTACCCGCCATGCTGCGCGGGCTGGTGCGGTCGCGCCGTCGGGTGGTCGCGGCGGGCGGTCTGCTGCAGCGGCTCACCGGTCTGGACGAGGTGGAGCGGCGTGAGGTGCTGCTGGACCTCGTGCGGGGGCAGGTGGCGCTGGTCCTGGGCCACGAGAGCCCGGCCGGTCTCGACGACTCGCGGTCCTTCCGCGACCTGGGCTTCGACTCGCTGCTGGCCGTCGAACTGCGCAATGGTCTGCAGTCGGTGACGGGGTTGCGCCTGCCGGCGACGCTGGTGTTCGACTATCCGACGGTGAGCGTGCTCGCCGGTTTCCTGCTGGACGAGGTGCTCGGGTCGCGTGCGGCGACTCCGGTGGCGTCGGCGGTGGCGGCTGTGGCCGATGACCCGGTGGTGGTCGTGGGCATGGCCTGCCGGTTCCCGGGCGACGTGTCGTCTCCGGAGGATCTGTGGCGGCTGGTGGCCCGGGGCGGGGACGCGGTCTCCGGCTTCCCGGAGGACCGTGGCTGGGACCTGGAGCGGCTCTACCACCCGGACCCGGAGCACAGCGGAACCTCCTCCGCCCGTGAGGGCGGCTTCCTGAACGGCGTCGGCGGTTTCGATCCCGAGTTCTTCGGGATGAGTCCGCGGGAGGCGTTGGCGACGGACGCGCAGCAGCGGTTGCTGTTGGAGTCGGTGTGGGAGGCGGTAGAACGGGCCGGTATCGACCCGACGTCGCTTCGCGGCAGCCAGACCGGCGTCTTCGCGGGCGTCATGTACAGCGACTACGCCCACTTGCTCGCGGGCCCGGAATTCGAGGGCTTCCGCGGCAACGCCAGTTCCCCGAGCGTCGTTTCCGGGCGCGTCGCGTACACCCTCGGCCTGGAGGGCCCGTCCGTCTCGATCGACACGGCGTGTTCGTCGTCGCTGGTGGCGGTGCACTTGGCTGCGCAGGCGCTGCGTGGTGGTGAGTGTTCGTTGGCGGTCGCCGGTGGTGTGACGGTGATGTCGACGCCGACGACGTTCGTGGAGTTCTCCCGGCAGGGCGGGCTGGCGCCGGACGGGCGCTGCAAGGCGTTCTCCGAATCCGCTGACGGTGTCGGCTGGGCCGAGGGCGTCGGCGTACTGCTGCTGGAGCGGCAGTCGGATGCCGTGCGCAACGGTCACCGCATTCTCGCCGTGGTGCGGGGCAGCGCGGTGAACCAGGACGGTGCGTCGAACGGGCTGACCGCGCCGAACGGGCCCTCGCAGCAGCGCGTGATCCGGCAGGCGCTCGCGTCGGCGGCGCTGAACGCCGGCGACGTCGATGTGGTGGAGGCCCACGGCACCGGTACGACCCTCGGCGACCCGATCGAGGCGCAGGCGCTCCTGGCGACCTACGGTCAGGACCGCGAACGGCCCCTGCTGCTCGGCTCGGTGAAGTCCAACCTAGGCCACACCCAGGCGGCCGCCGGCGCCGCCGGTCTGATCAAGTCGATCCTCTCGATGCAGCACGGGACAGTCGCGCCGACCCTGCACGTGGATGCGCCGTCGTCCCATGTGGACTGGTCGGCGGGTGCGGTGGAGCTGGTCCGGGAGCCGGTTCCGTGGCCGGACAGCGACCGCCCGCGCCGCGTCGGTGTGTCCTCCTTCGGGCTCAGCGGCACCAACGCCCACGTCATCCTGGAGCAGTGGCGGGACGCCGAGCCGGCGACTGACGTGCCGGCTCCGCCCGTACTGCCGTTGGTGGTGTCGGGGCGGTCGGAGCAGGCGCTGGACGCGCAGACCCAGCAACTGCGGACGGCAGAGCCGTCGGTGGACCTCGCTTACACGCTGGCGGGCGGTCGTGCACGGTTCGCGCACCGGGCGGTGCTGCTGGCGTCTGCGGAGGGCGTCACCGAGGCGGCCAGGGGAGTGTCGGCCGAGGGGCCGCTGGCGTTCGTGTTCTCCGGTCAGGGTGCTCAACGTCTCGGCATGGGGCGGGAGTTGTACGCCCGCTTCCCGGTGTTCGCCCAAGCCCTGGACGAGGTCCTGGCCGGGCTTGACCCTGCCTTGCGTGACGTGATCTGGGGCGAGGACGAGGATGCCCTCAACCGCACGGAGTTCACCCAGCCCGCACTCTTCGCGATCGAGGTGGCTCTGTATCGACTGGTGACCTCGCTCGGGGTCACCCCGAAGTTCCTCGCGGGTCACTCCGTCGGGGAGATCGCGGCAGCACATGTCGCAGGCGTGCTGTCGCTGGCGGATGCGTGTGCGTTGGTGTCGGCGCGGGCGCGTCTGATGCAAGCGCTGCCGGAGGGCGGGCTGATGCTGGCGGTCGAGGCCACGGAAGCCGAGGTCGTCCCGCATCTCACCGACGAGGTGTCTGTCGCGGCGGTCAATGGCCCGTCTTCGATCGTGCTGTCCGGTGTGGAGGAGGCTGTTCTCGCGGTCGCTGCCGCGTTGCCCGAGGGCCGCCGCACGACCCGTCTGCGGGTCTCGCATGCCTTCCACTCGCCGTTGATGGAGCCGATGCTCGACGAGTTCCGCGCGGCGATCTCGGCTCTGTGTTTCCACGCGCCGCGTATCCCGCTCGTGTCCAACCTCACCGGCACCCTCGTCGCCCCGGACTCGGCCGACTACTGGGTCCGCCACGTCCGCGAGACCGTCCGTTTCGCCGACGGCATCCGCGCCCTCACCGAGCAGGGCGTCACCCGGTTCCTGGAGATCGGCCCCGACGGCATTCTCACCGCCCTGATCGAGGAAGCAGCGTCCGAAGACGCCGTCGTCGTAGCCCCCCTCCTGCGCAAGAACCGCCCCGAAGAAGCCGCCGCCCTCACGGCCCTCGCCCGCCTCTTCACCCACGGCGTGAGCGTCGACTGGCCCTCACTCTTCACCGGCGCCCGCCTCACCGACGCCCCCACCTACCCCTTCCAACGCCAGAACTACTGGCCCGAGTCCGGAGCGGCCACCGCCCTGTCCGCCACCGTCGGCAGCCTCGCCGATCCCGCCGAGGCGGAGTTCTGGGCGGCCGTGGACGACGCCGACGTGGACGGTCTCGCGACTCAACTGCATGTCGACGTCGAGGCGTTGAGTGACGTGGTGCCCGCGCTGTCGGCCTGGCGTGGCCGTCGGCTGATGCGGTCGGCCATGGACGCGCTGCGGTTCCGGGAGACGTGGCAGGCGCTCGGGGACGCCGTCGCGGTGGGAGTACGTGACGGTGGGCCCTGGCTGGCCGTCGTACCGGAGGGGCATGGCGAGGGCGCCTGGGCGCGGTCCGTCGTGGCGGCGCTCGGGGAACAGACCGTGCTCCTCGAAGTCGGGGCCGACGACGAGCGGGACGACCTCGCGGGGCGGGTGCGGGAGATCGTGGCCGGTCTCGACGAGGGTGGCGCTGTCGCCGGCGTGGTGTCGCTGCTCGCCGCCGCCACCGACGTACGGGACTCCGGAGTCCCCGTGTCGGTGACCGGTACGGCCACGCTCATGCAGGCCCTGGAGGAGGCCGGCCTCGACGCCCGGGTGTGGGCGGTGACCTGCGGTGCCGTGACTGTGCCGGTCGCGGAGGACGCCGCACCTGGACTGCCCGAACCGGCGGCGGCCGCCGTGTGGGGGCTCGGCCGGGTCATCGCGCTGGAGCATCCCGAGCGTTGGGGCGGGCTCGTCGATCTGCCGGAGGAGCCCAGCGAGCAGTCGCTGGGCCGGTTCCTGAGCGTGCTCGCGCGCACCGACGGCGAGGACCAGGTCGCCGTACGGGAGTCGGGTACGTACGGGCGACGGCTCGTCGCCGCGTCGGCCCCTGAGCGGTCCGACGAGCACCCCACCTCCTGGCAGCCCTCCGGCACCGTCCTCGTGACCGGCGGCACCGGCGCCCTCGGCGCCCACGTCGCCCGCCGGCTCGCCGCGAGCGGGGCCGAGCGGCTGCTGCTCGTGAGCCGGCGTGGACCGGAGGCGCCCGGTGCGGCGGCGCTGGAGGAGGAGCTGACGGCGCTCGGTGTCGACGTCACCGTCGCCGCGTGCGACATCGCCGACAGGGCGGGGCTCGGCGAGCTGCTGGCCGCCATCCCGGACGAAGCGCCGCTCACCGCTGTCGTACACACGGCCGGTGTCCTGGACGACGGCGTGCTGCACAGCCTGACTCCGGAGCGGTTCGACGCGGTGTTCCGGGCCAAGGTGACCGCCGCCGAGGTCCTCGACGAGCTGACCCGGGACCGGGAACTGGACGCCTTCGTGCTGTTCTCGTCTCTCGCGGGTGCCGTCGGCAACCCGGGCCAGGCCAACTACGCCGCCGCGAACGCCGCGTTGGACGCGCTGGCCCGCCGACGAGTCGCGGCCGGGCTCCCGGCCACCTCCCTCGCCTGGGGCGCGTGGAGCGGGTCCGGTATGGCCGCCGAGGGACGGCTCGGGCGGCACGCCTCCGGACGTTCCCTGGAACCGGAGCTGGCACTGACGGCCATGGCCGAACTGGTCGCGGAGAGCGCGCCGGACACGGTCGTCGCCGATCTCTCCGACCCCGAGCTGCTGGAAGGCATGCTCGCGCTGCGGCACTCCGCGTCCCTCACCTCGCTGCCCGGCGCCCGGCAGATCGCGGCCGCCGCCCAGCAGGCGCGGCAGGAACGCGCCGGCGCCGCGGCCGAGTTGCGCACGCGGCTGCTGGCGGGCCGTGAGGGCGACCGGTTGCCGTATGTGCTCGACGTCGTCCGCACCCACGCGGCGGCCGTGCTCGGGCATCCCGGGCCGGACGCCGTCAAGCCCGAACGGGCCTTCCAGGAGCACGGCTTCGACTCGCTCATGGCCGTCGAACTGCGCAAGCGGCTCACCGCGGCCGTCGGCCTGCCGCTGCCGGCCACCATGGTCTTCGACCATCCGACGCCGCTCGCCCTGGCCCGGCACCTGCTCGGGGAGATACTCGCCGAGGGCGACGGAGTCGACGTCGTCGCCACCGCCGCCGACGTGTCCGACGAGCCGATCGCCATCATCGGCATGAGCTGCCGCTTCCCCGGCGGCGTCGACTCCCCGGAAGCCTTCTGGGAGCTGATCGCCTCCGGTACGGACGCCATCGGGGAGTTCCCCGCCGACCGCGGGTGGGACGCCTCCGGGCTGTACGACCCGGACGCCGACCGCAGCGGGACGACGTACTCGACGCAGGGCGGATTCCTCGACGGGGCGGGCGAGTTCGACCCCGCGTTCTTCGGGATCTCGCCGCGTGAGGCGCTGGTGATGGATCCGCAGCAGCGGCTGCTGCTGGAGACCGCGTGGGAGGCCGTCGAGCGCGCCGGGATCGACCCGGGCGCGCTGCGCGCCAGCCGCACGGGCGCGTTCATCGGCTCCAGCTACCAGGACTACGGGCGCGGCGCGGGGGAGGGCAGCGAGGGCCACATGGTCACCGGGTCAAGCCCGAGCGTGCTGTCGGGCCGGCTGTCGTACGTCCTCGGTCTCGAAGGGCCCGCCGTCACCGTCGACACCGCCTGCTCCTCCTCCCTCGTCGCCCTGCATCTGGCCTGCCAGTCGCTGCGGGGCGGCGAGAGCACGCTGGCGCTGGCCGGCGGTGCGACGGTCATGACGACGCCGGACTCGTTCGTGGCGTTCAGTAGGCAGCGGGCGCTCGCCGCCGACGGACGCTGCAAGGCATTCGGGGACGGTGCCGACGGTATGACCCTCGGCGAGGGCGTCGGGCTGCTGCTCGTGGAGCGGCTCTCCGACGCCGTGCGGGGCGGGCACCCGGTGCTCGCCGTGATCCGCGGCTCCGCCGTCAACCAGGACGGCGCCTCCAACGGCCTGACCGCGCCCAACGGGCCCTCCCAGCAGCGCGTCATCCGGCAGGCCCTCGCCAACGCGCATGTCACCCCGGACGACATCGACGCCGTGGAGGCGCACGGCACCGGCACCGCGCTCGGCGACCCGATCGAGGCGCAGGCGCTGGTCGCGACCTACGGGCGGGACCGGGACCCGGAGCGGCCGGTGTGGCTCGGCTCGGTGAAGTCCAACATCGGGCACGCCCAGTCCGCCGCCGGTGTCGCCGGCATCATGAAGATGGTGCTGGCGCTGCGGCACGGCGTCCTGCCGCCCACGCTGCACGTCGACACGCCGTCCCGGCACATCGACTGGTCGTCCGGTGTGCTGCGGCTGCTCGACGAGGAGCGGCAGTGGCCCGCGAACGGGCGTCCCCGCCGGTGCGCCGTGTCCTCCTTCGGCATCAGCGGCACCAATGCGCACGCGGTACTGGAAGAGGCGCCGGCTCAGGAGCCCGAGCCCGCGCCCGAGTTGACCACAACGGCCCCGGTGACCGGCGCGCTGCCCTGGGTGCTGTCCGCCCGCGCCCGCGGCGCCCTGCGCGACCAGGCCACCGCGCTCGCCGCGCAGGTCACGGCACGACCCGCCGACGACCCGGCCGACACCGGCCACGCCCTCCTCACCACCCGCTCGCTCCTCGACCACCGTGCCGTCGCCCTCGGCGCCGACCCCGCCGAACTCGCCGCCGCACTGGGCGCGTTCGCCGGGCAGGAGCCCGCCGCGCCCGTCGTGCACGGCGAGGCCGACGTCGACGGCCGTACCGTGTTCGTCTTCCCCGGCCAGGGCACCCAGTGGGACGGCATGGGCGCGCGCCTGCTCGACCTGTCGCCGGTGTTCGCCGAGCGCATCGCCTCCTGCGCGCTCGCCCTCGACCCGTTCGTCGACTGGTCGCTGACCGCCGTACTCCGCCAGGAACCCGGCGCGCCCGGACTCGACCGCGTGGACGTCGTCCAGCCCGTCACCTGGGCCGTGATGGTGTCCCTGGCCGCAGTGTGGGAGGCGTACGGCGTCCGCGCCGACGCCGTGATCGGCCACTCGCAGGGTGAGATCGCCGCGGCCGTCGTCGCGGGGGCGCTCTCCCTGGAGGACGGCGCCCGGGTCGTGGCGCTGCGCAGCCAGGCCATCGGCCGCACCCTCGCGGGACGCGGCGGCATGATGTCGGTGCCGCTCCCCGTCGCCGAGGCCACCGCCCGCATGGAGCCGTGGGAGGACCGGCTGACCGTCGCCGCGGTCAACGGGCCCGGCGCGGTCGTGGTCTGCGGTGACCCCGAGGCGCTGGACGCCCTGCACGACGCGCTCACCGCCGACGGGGTACGGGCCCGCAAGATCCCCGTGGACTACGCCTCGCACTCCGCGCACGTGACCGACCTGCACGACGAACTCCTCGACGTGCTCGCCCCCGTGACCCCGCGCGAGCCGCGCATCCCGATGCTGTCCACGGTGACGGGGGAGTGGCTCGGCGACCCGGCCGCGGACGGCGGCGGCACGGATGCCGCGTACTGGTACCGCAACCTGCGGCAGACCGTCCGCTTCGGGCCAGCCGTGGAACGGCTCCTCGGCACTCAGCACCGGGCGTTCATCGAGATCAGCGCCCATCCCGTGCTCACCCTCGGGATCCAGGGCTCCGTCGACGAGGCGGGCGTCGCCGCGTACGTCGGCGGCACGCTGCGGCGCGGCGAGGACGACGCGCGACGCGTACTGGCCTCGCTCGCCGAGGCGTTCGTGCGGGGTGTGCACGTCGACTGGAGCGCCGCGTACGGCGGCGGCGCCCGGCGCCGGGTGGACCTGCCCACCTACCGCTTCCAGCACCAGCGGCTCTGGGTGCCGCCCGTGACCCCCGGCACGGGCCCGGACGCGGCCGGCACGGAGGACGCCGCCTTCTGGGACGCCGTGGAGGAGTCCGACCTGCCGGGGCTCGCCCGCGACCTCGACGTCACCGAGGACGCGCTGGCCGCGGTACTGCCCGGCCTCACCGCCTGGCGCAGGCGCCGCAGCGAGCAGTCCACGCTGGACGACTGGCGGTACAAGGTGCGTTGGGTGCCGCTGCCCGTGCCCACCGGTGCGGCCGGCGGGCGGTGGCTCGTCGTCACTGCCGACGGCCACGACGGTCCGGATGTCGCGGAGGTGCTCTCCGCGCACGGCGCAGAGCCGGTGCGGCTCGTGCTCGACGACACCCACCTCGACCGCGAGGCCCTCGCCGCGCTGCTGCGGGACGCGGGCCACGGGGAGTCCGACGGCGATACGACCCCCATCGCCGGCATCGTCTCCCTGCTCGCCGAAGCCGAACAGGACTGCCCCGGCCATCCGGGCGCCGCCCTCGGCACCGCCCTCAACGTCGTCCTCGTCCAGGCCCTCGGCGACCTCGAAGCCGACTGCCCGCTGTGGCTGCTGACGCGTGGCGCCGCCGCCACCGGGCGCGCCGACCGGGTCACCCGGCCCGTGCAGGCGCAGTCGACGGGCATCGGCTGGACCACGGCACTGGAACACCCCCGCTTCTGGGGCGGCACCGTCGATCTGCCCGACACCCTCGACGAGCGGGCCGCACGCAGGCTCGCCGCGCTCCTGGCGGGCGGCGCGCACACGGCCGAGGACCAACTAGCGCTGCGTGCCTCCGGGGTGTTCGCCCGCCGCGTCGTCCGCATGGCCCAGCAGGATGGGCAACGGCCCGGCAGCGCCCTGAAGGGGCGCGGGGAACTGCGCGACCAGCCACGACGGCGCAGCAGTTCAATGACGACACATGGCGCCCCAGCGGCGGAGCCGCAAATCGACACAGCCGGCGAAGAGCTCACCGTCGGCTGGACCCCGCGCGGTACCGTCCTCGTCACCGGCGGCACCGGCACCCTGGGCCCGCACGTGGCCCGCTGGCTGTCCGCGCAAGGCGCCGAGCGGATCGTACTGGTCAGCAGGCGCGGCCCAGAGGCACCCGGCGCGCCCGAACTCGTCGCCGAACTCGCCGAGTCGGGCACCGAGGTCACCGTCGCCGCCTGCGACATCACCGACCGCGCCGCCCTCGCCGCACTCCTGGAGCGGCTGCGCGCCGACGGGCACACCCTGCGCACGGTGATCCACGCCGCCGCCGTCATCGAGCTGCACACCCTCGCCGACACCGACCTCGCCGCCGTCTCCCGCGTCCTGCACGCCAAGGTCGACGGCGCCCGCAACCTCGACGCACTGCTCGGCGACGACGACCTCGACGCGTTCGTGCTGTTCTCCTCCGTCGCCGGATTGTGGGGCAGCGGCCAGCACGCCGCGTACGTCGCGGGCAACGCCCACCTCGGCGCGATCGCCGCCGAGCGCCGGGCCCGGGGTCTGAAGGCGACCTCCGTGCACTGGGGCATCTGGGCCAACGAACTCGGCGTCGGCCGGGTCGCCCCCGACCAAGTGCGCCGCACGGGCCTGGTGTTCATGAACGCCGACCTCGCGCTCGCCGGAATGCGCCGAGCCCTGGACGACGACGAGGCGGTCCTCGCCGTCGCCGACGTCGACTGGGACCGCTACTACCCCGTTTTCACGTCCGTCCGCGAGACCCGGCTGTTCGACGATGTGCCCGAGACCCGGCGGGCCGTCGAGACCGCCGAGCGGCAACAGGCGTCCGCCGACGGCGAGTTCGAGGCCCGGCTGGCCGCGCTGCCCGCCGCCGAACGCGACCGGCTGCTGCTGGACACCGTGCGCGGGCAGGCCGCCGCCGTCCTCGGCCTCGCCGGACCCGACGACCTGTCCGAGCGCCGGGCGTTCCGCGATGCCGGCTTCGACTCGATCACCGCCGTCGACCTGCGCAACCGCATCGCCTCGGCCACCGGGCTCACCCTGCCCGCCACCCTCGTCTTCGACCACCCCACGCCCGCCGCGCTCGCCGCGTTCCTGCGGACCCTCCTCGACGACACCGGCACCGCGGCAGCCGGACCCGCCGCGCCCGTCGCCGTCACCGCCGACGAACCGATCGCCATCGTCGGCATGAGCTGCCGCTACCCCGGCGGCGTCGACTCGCCCGAGGCCCTGTGGGACCTCGTCATGTCCGGCACCGACGCCATCAGCGGCTTCCCCGCCGACCGCGGCTGGCCCGTCGACGCGCTGTACGACCCCGACCCCGACAGCCCCGGCCGCACCTACGCCGTCCAGGGCGGATTCCTGCGCGCCGCCGCCGACTTCGACCCGGTGTTCTTCGGTATCTCGCCCCGCGAGGCCCTCACCATGGACCCGCAGCAGCGCCTGCTCCTGGAGACGTCCTGGGAGGCCTTCGAGCGGGCCGGGATCGTGCCCGAGACGATCCGCGGCAGCCGTACCGGCGCCTTCGTCGGCGCCAGTTACCACGACTACCCGGCCGCCCACGGCGAGAGCGCCGACGGGCATGCCGTGACCGGCTCGCTCACCAGCGTCCTGTCCGGCCGGGTCGCCTACCTGCTCGGCCTGGAGGGACCGGCCGTCACCCTCGACACCGCCTGCTCCTCCTCACTCACCGCGCTGCACCTCGCCTGCCAGTCGCTGCGGGGCGGCGAGAGCGACCTCGCGCTCGCGGGCGGCGTCAGCCTCATGGCCACCCCGAACACCTTCATCGGCTTCAGCAGCCAGCGCGCCCTCGCTCCCGACGGCCGCTGCAAGGCGTACGGCGACGGCGCCGACGGTATGGCGCTCGCCGAGGGCGTCGGCATGGTCCTCGTCGAACGGCTCTCCGACGCCGTACGCAACGGGCACCCGGTGCTCGCCGTGGTCCGCGGCTGCGCCGTCAACCAGGACGGCGCCTCCAACGGCCTCACCGCGCCCAACGGGCCCGCCCAGCAGCGCGTCATCCGCGCCGCCCTCGCCGGGGCCCGCCTGGAGCCGGGCGACGTCGACGCCGTGGAGGGCCACGGCACCGGCACCGCCCTCGGCGACCCGATCGAGGCACAGGCGCTGCTCGCCACCTACGGCCAGGACCGCGAACACCCGTTGCTGCTCGGCTCGGTGAAGTCCAACATCGGGCACAGCCAGGCCGCGTCGGGCATCGCCGGTGTCATCAAGATGGTCACCGCGCTGCGGCAGGGGGTGCTGCCGCCGACCCTGCACGCCGACACGCCTTCCTCGCACGTCGACTGGTCCGCGGGTGAGGTGCGGCTGCTCACGGAGCCGACCGAGTGGCCGGAGACGGGACGGCCGCGGCGGGCCGCCGTGTCCTCCTTCGGGATCAGCGGGACCAACGTCCACACGGTGCTGGAACAGGCTCCGGAGCAGGCCGATGCGCCCCAGGACCTGGAACCCGTCGGCCCGCTTCCGGTCCTCCTCTCCGCCCGCACCGACGACGCCCTCCGCGCTCAGGCCACCCGCCTTCTCGCCTTCGCCGAGCAGCGGACCGACCTCCCGGCCGACCGCCTCGCCGCCGCTCTCGCCCTGCACCGCTCGGCCTTCGAGCGCCGGGCCGCAGTGGTCGCGCACGACCGGGACGAGCTGCTGCGGGGCCTGCGCGCCCTGCGCGACGGCCAGCCCGACCCCGCCGTGGTCCAGCCGGCCGCGCCCGGCGCCGGCCGCGGACGCGTCGCGTTCCTCTTCACCGGACAGGGCGGCCAGCGCCTCGGCATGGGCCGGGAACTCTACGACCGCCACCCGGTGTTCGCCGACGCTCTCGACGCCGCGCTCGCCCACCTGGACACCGGGCTCGACGTGCCGCTGAGGGACGTGATGTTCGCGCCCGAGGGCACCCCCGAGGCCGCGCTGTTGGACCACACCGGCTACACCCAGCCCGCCCTCTTCGCCTTCGAGGTCGCGCTGTACCGCCTCGTCGAGTCCTGGGGCATCGCACCCGACTACGTCGCCGGGCACTCCGTCGGCGAGATCGCCGCGGCCCACGCGGCCGGAGTGCTCGAACTGGCCGACGCCTGCGCCCTGGTGGCCGCCCGCGCCCGGCTCATGGCCCAGCTGCCCGAGGGCGGCGCGATGATGTCCGTGGCCGCGGCCGAGGACGAGGTGACCCCGCTGCTCGACGAGCGGGTCTGCGTCGCCGCCGTCAACGGCCCCGCCTCGCTGGTCCTGTCCGGCGACGAGGACGCCGTCGAGGCCGTCGCCGCCACGCTCGCCGCACGCGGCCACCGCACCCGGCGCCTGCGCGTCAGCCACGCCTTCCACTCGCCCCGCATGGACGCCGTACTCGACGCGTTCGCCGAGGCCGCCGCCGGCATCCGGCCGGCTCCCGCCGTGCGCCCGCTCGTCTCCACCCGCACCGGCGACGTCATCACCGACGACGAGCTCGCCGCTCCCGGCCACTGGGTCCGGCACCTGCGCGACACCGTGCGGTTCGCCGACGCCGTGACGGCCCTCACCGGCCGTGGTGTGCGGACGTTCCTGGAGATCGGCCCCGACGCCGTCCTCAGCGGCATGGCCCGGGCCGTCCTCGACGACGACCCCGCCACGGGCGCGTCGGCCGCCGTCGTACCGCTGCTGCGCCGCGACCGCGCCGAGATCCCGCAGCTCACCACCGCCGTCGCGGGCGCCCATGTGCACGGCGTCACCGTGGACTGGGCCGCCTTCCTCGCCGCCGCGGACGTGACCGACGATCACCTCGACCTGCCCACCTACGCCTTCCAGCGGCAGCGCTACTGGCCCGAGCCCGGCGCCGGCGCAGCGGCGGTCGCCGCCGACCCCGCCGACGCCGCCTTCTGGTCCGCCGTCGAACGCGAGGACACCACCGCCCTCGCCGCACAGCTCGGCCTCGACACGGACGCCGCCCGGTCGCTCACGCCCGCCCTCGCCGCCTGGCGCCGGCGCCGCCACGACCGGGCCCGCCTCGACGCCCTGCGCCACCACGTCGTCTGGCGGCCCGCCCAAGGCGCCACGCCAGCTCTCACCGGCACCTGGCTGGCGCTGCTGCCCGAGGGCACGGTCGACCCCGAGTGGGCCGAGGACATCCTCGCCGCGCTCGGCGCGCCAGTCGTGAGCGTCACCGTCGGTGGCGATCGCGGGCGTACGTCTGCCCAACTCCGGGACCTCGACGGTCCGTTCACCGGCGTCCTGTCCTTGCTCGCGCTCGCCGGCGAGGACGCCCCCGCGCTCACCGCCACCGCCTGTCAGGCACTCGGCGACGCCGAACTCGACGCGCCCCTGTGGTGCGTCACCCGTGGCGCCGTCTCCGTCCTCGGCGCCGGAGAGCCCGTGCGCGACCCCGCCCAGGCCGGGGTGTGGGGACTGGGCCGGGTCGTCGCCCTCGAACACCCCGGCCGCCTGGGCGGATTGGTGGACCTGCCCGACCGGGTCGACGCCGCTGCCGCACGCCGGCTGCGGGCCGTACTGGCAGGCGGCGACGCCGAGACCGCCGTACGGGACTCCGGCGTGTACGTCCGCAGGCTCGTCCGGGCCCCGCACCGCGAGACCCCGGAGACGTCGGCCCATGGCCTCGCCGACCCGGACGGCACGGTCCTCATCACGGGCGGCACCGGCGCCCTCGGCGCCCACGCCGCCCGCCGCCTCGCCCGCGAGGGCGCCGGGCACCTGCTCCTGCTCAGCCGCCGCGGCCCCGACGCGCCCGGCGCCGCCGAGCTGCGGGACGAACTGACCGCGCTGGGCGCCCGCGTCACCCTGGCCGCCTGCGACGCGGCCGACCGCGACGCGCTCGCCGCCGTCCTCGCCGACCTGCCCGCCGACGCGCCGCTCACCGCCGTACTGCACACGGCCGGGATCGTCGAGGACCGCGTCATCGACGCCCTCACCCCGGACGACTTCACGGCCGTACTGCGTGCCAAGGTCACCGCGGCGGAGAACCTCGACGCGCTCACGCGCGACCTGCCACTGACCGCGTTCGTGCTGTACTGCTCGACCGCCGGTGTCCTCGGCGCCGCCGGACAGGGCAACTACGCCGCCGCCAACGCCCGGCTCGACGCACTCGCCGCCCGCCGCCGCGCCGACGGACTGCCCGCCACCGCCATCGCCTGGGGCCCCTGGGCAGGATCTGGCATGGCGGCCGGGGAGGACATCGACCGCCGGCTGCGCCGGGCCGGACTCACCCCGCTCGACCCCGAACTCGGCGTCGACGCCCTGCTGGACGCGGTCGCCCACGGCGAGACGGCCGTCACCGTCGCCGACATCGACTGGTCACGCCTCGCCGCCCTGCAGCCCGCCTCGGCCGCACTCCTCACCGAACTCACCGCACTCGCCGGGCCCGCACCGGCCGACGATGTGTCGGCCGACTCCGGCGAGGACGACCTGCGGTCCCGACTGGCCGCGCTGGCGCCCGCCGAACGCGGCCGGACCCTGCTCGACCTGCTGCGCACCCGCATCGCCGCCGTCCTCGGCCACGCCGACCAGCGGACCGTCGAGGCCGACTGGACCTTCCGCGACCTCGGCTTCGACTCGTTGACCACCCTCGAACTGCGCAACGGCATCGCCGCCGCCACCGGCCTCACCCTGCCCGCCTCCCTGATCTACGACCACCCCACCCCGCAGCACCTGGCCGACTTCCTGCTCGGCGAACTCCTCGGGGATCTCCGGGAGTCCACGCCCGACGCCGTGGTGCCGCAGGCCCGTGGCGTCGCCGACGACCCCATCGCCGTCGTCGGCATCGGCTGCCGCTTCCCCGGCGGCGTCACCGGCCCCGACGACCTGTGGAGGCTGCTCGCCGACGGCCGCGACGCCATCGGCCCGTTCCCCGAGGACCGCGGCTGGGACCTGGCCGCGCTCGCCGACGGCGCCTCCACCACCCGCGAGGGCGGATTCCTCGACGGCGTCGCCGACTTCGACGCCGACTTCTTCGGCATCTCCCCGCGCGAGGCCCTCGCCATGGACCCGCAGCAGCGACTCCTGCTCGAAACCTCCTGGGAGGCGCTGGAACGCGCCGGTATCGACCCGACCGGCCTGCGCGCCACCCCCACCGGCGTGTTCGTCGGCACCAACGGCCAGGACTACGCCACCGTCCTGCGGCGCGGCACCTCCGACGTCCAGGGCTACGCCGCCACCGGCAACACGGCCAGCGTGCTCTCCGGCCGACTGTCCTACGTCCTCGGCCTGGAGGGGCCGGCCGTCACCGTCGACACCGCCTGCTCCGCCTCGCTCGTCGCCCTGCACTGGGCCGTGCGGGCGCTGCGCGACGGAGACTGCGGACTCGCCCTGGCCGGCGGCGTGTCGGTGATGTCGGCGCCGGACGCCTTCGTCGAGTTCAGCGCCCAGGGCGGACTCGCCTCCGACGGTCGCTGCAAGGCGTTCTCCGCCGCGGCCGACGGCACCTCCTGGTCCGAAGGCGTCGGCATGCTCGTCCTCGAACGGCTCTCCGATGCCCGCCGCCACGGACACCACGTGCTCGGCCTGATCCGTGGCTCCGCCGTCAACCAGGACGGCGCCTCCAACGGGCTCACCGCCCCCAACGGCCCCTCCCAGCAGCGCGTCATCCGCCACGCCCTCGCCGACGCCGGACTGCGGCCCGCCGACGTCCAGGCGATCGAGGCGCACGGCACCGGCACGACCCTCGGCGACCCGATCGAGGCCGAGGCGCTGCTCGCCGCCTACGGACGGGAGCGCGAACGGCCCCTGCTGCTCGGCACGGTGAAGTCCAACCTCGGCCACACCCAGGCCGCCGCCGGTGTCGCCGGCGTCATCAAGATGCTCCTCGCCATGCGCCACGGCGTCCTGCCGCGCACCCTGCACGCGGAGGAGCCCTCCCCGCACATCGGCTGGACCCCCGGCGGCCTCACCCTGCTCACCGAGCCGACCGAATGGCCCGCCGGTCACGGCCCGCTCATCGCCGGTGTCTCCGCGTTCGGCATGAGCGGCACCAACGCGCACGTCATCGTGGAACAGGCCCCCGAGGAACGGGCCGCGACGCAGCCGACCGGGGAACCCGCCGAGACACGGGCGACCGGCGCCGGCACCCGAACCGGCGCCGAGACCGAGGCCCCGTGGCCGTGGATCGTCTCCGCCCGCACCTCCGCCGCCCTCGACGCCCAGCTCGACCGGCTGCGGACCGCCGACCTGACCGGGACCGCCGCCGACGTGGCCCTCACCCTGGCCACCGCCCGCGCCGCCCTCCCGCACCGCGCGGTGCTGCTCGCCGGACCCGCCGGCACGCCCGAGGCCGCCCGAGGCCGGGCCCGTGGCAGCCGCGGCCCGCTCGCCGTCCTGTTCTCCGGACAGGGCAGCCAGCGCCTCGGCATGGGGCGGGAACTACACGCCCGCTTCCCGGTGTTCGCCGACGCCCTCGACGCCGTACTGGCCCGCCTCGACCTGGAACTCGGCCGACCGCTGCGGCCGCTGATGTGGGGCGACGACACGACCACCCTCGACCGCACCGGCACGGCCCAGCCCGCCCTGTTCGCCGTCGAGGTCGCCCTGTACCGCCTGCTGGAGTCCTGGGGTGTCACGCCCGAGTACGTCGCCGGGCACTCCGTCGGCGAGATCGCGGCCGCCCATGTCGCCGGTGTCCTGACCCTCGACGACGCCTGTGCCCTGGTCGCGGCCCGGGCCCGGCTGATGGACGCCCTGCCGCCCGGCGGCGCGATGGCCGCCGTACGCGCCCGCGAGGAGGACGTACGGCAGCTGCTCGGCGACACCGAACCCGACACCGACACCGTCGCCGTCGCTGCCGTCAACTCGCCCGACGCGGTGGTGCTGTCCGGCGAGGAGAGCGCGCTGAACGCTGTCCTCGACCGGCTCGACGCCGCGCAGGTCACCCGGCTGCGGGTCAGCCACGCCTTCCACTCGCCGCTGATGGAGCCCATGCTCGACGAGTTCCGGGCCGCGCTGAGCCGTCTCGCATTCCACCCGCCGACGCTCACCGTCGTCTCCAACCTCACCGGCCGCCCCGCCACGGACGGCGAACTCGGCAACCCCGACTACTGGGTGCGGCACGTCCGCGAGACCGTGCGGTTCGCCGACTGCGTCGCCGCGCTGCGGGACGCCGGCGTCGGCGCGATCGTCGAGGCCGGTCCGGACGCCGTGCTGTCCGGCGCCGTACGCTCCCAACTCGACGACGCCACGCCCGTCGTGCCGCTGCTGCGCCGGGACGGCGACGAGGCGACCGCCGCGCTGACCGCCCTCGCCCGGCTGCACGCCGACGGCGTCCCGGTGGACTGGGCGAACTTCTTCGCCGGAACCGGCGCCCGCCTCGTCGACCTGCCCACCTACGCCTTCCAGCACCGCCGCTACTGGCCCGAGACCGCGCCGATGGCCCAGGTCGACCCCGTGGAGGCCGAGTTCTGGCAGGCCGTCGAGGCGGCCGACCCCGCGGCGCTCGCCGCCGCCCTGGGCACCGACCTCGGCTCCGAGGCGACGGCCGCTCTGGCGACCTGGCGGCGTGGGCGCCGGGCGCGGGCGGCCACGGACGAACTCCTCTACCGGGCCGAGTGGGTGCCGGTCCCGCTGCCCGACGCGTCCGACGGCAGCGGACACTGGCTGCTGCTGACCGGGGACGGGGACGAGGCATGGGCCGATGCCGCTGTCGCGGTCCTGGGAGCCGACCGGATGCGGCGGGCCGACCTGGGGGCGCCCGCCGATGACGCCGCCGAGGCGGTCGGCGTGCTGGCCCTGCCCGGCGCGGTGCGCGCCCACGGCCCGGACGGGCTGCTGCTCCGGCTGGAGCGGGCGGGCATCACGGCACGGCTGTGGTGCGTCACCCACCAGGGCGTCAGGATCGGCCCCGTCGACCCCGCTCCGGACCTGGAGTCCGCCGCGGCCTGGGGTGCCGGACGCGTCGCCGCCCTGGAGAGCGGCCAGCGGTGGGGCGGACTGCTCGACCTGGACACCGCCCCCGACGAGCGGCTCGGCGCCCTCCTCGCCCTGGCGTCCGCCGAACGCGAACTGGCCCTGCGCGCCGACGGTGTGCGGGCTCGCCGTATCGTCCGCGCCCGCGCCGACGCCGGCGGTGCCGACTGGACGCCGCGCGGCACCGTGCTCGTCGTCGGCTCCGGCCCCATGGGCAGGGCCGTCGCCCGCCGGGCCGCCCTCGGGGGCGCCGACCGCGTCCTGCTCGTCGGCCGCGCGCCCGCCCCCGACACCGCCGACCGCGTCCTCGCCGGCACCGAAGCGGCGGCCCCGCTCACGGTCCACACCTGCGACATCGCCGACCGCACCGCCCTGACCGCGCTGCTCGACGGCCCGGACGCCGCCGCGCTCACCGCCGTCGTGCATGCCGAGGAACCCCCGGGGACCACCCTCGACGATGCCCGCGCCGGAGAACTCGGTCGCGACAAGGGGCCGAACGCCCCCGCCGTCGCGCCTGCCCAGCAGCCCTCGGAGACCACTCTCGACGACGCCCTCGCCGGCGTACTCGCCCTCGACGACCTCCTCGCCGACCGCGACCTGGACGCCTTCGTGCTGTTCGGCTCCGTCGCCGCCACCTGGGGTGCCCGTGGCCGGGCCGCGCAGGCCCGTGTCGGCGCCGCCCTGGAGGCCCTGGCCGAACGTGCCCGGGAGCAGGGCCGGGCCGCCGTGGCCATCGCCTGGAACGCCTGGGCCGGCACCGTCGAACCGTCCCTCGCCGGGCACTTGAGGCTCAGCGGGATTCCGGCCCTCGACCCGGACACCGCACTCGCCGCCCTCGACCGGGCCGTCGGGCTCGGCCTGCCCGCCGTCACCGTCGCCGGTGTCGACTGGACGACGTTCGCGCCCGCGCACACCGCGAGCGGCGCCTCGACCGCCCTGTTCGCCGCCCTGCCCGAGGCCCGCGACGCGCTGTCCGCCGCGACCGGCACCGAGCCCGGCGACGACCCGGCCGCGCACCTGCGCGAAGAGCTCCGCGCCCTTCCCGGGACGGAACGCGCCGACCGACTCCTGCGTCTCGTGCGGGAGAAGAGCGCCCTCGTCCTCGGGCACGGCCACGGCACGGCGGCAGCCGACGCCATCGAAGCCGACCGCCCCTTCCGTGACCTCGGCTTCGACTCGCTGGCCGCCGTCGATCTGCGCGACCAGCTGGCCCGCGCCACCGGTCTGACGGTGCCCGCCACGGCCGTGTTCGACCACCCCACCCCGGACGAACTCGCCCGCCACCTGCTCACCGAACTCCTCGGCACCACCGGTCAGTCGGCGGTCGAGGAGACGACCGTCCCCGCCGGGGCGAGCGACGACCCGATCGTCATCGTCGGCATGAGCTGCCGCTACCCCGGCGGCGTACGGTCCCCGCAGGACCTGTGGGACCTCGTCGTCGCCGGGGTCGACGCCACCGGCGACATGCCGCTCGACCGCGGCTGGGACTTCGACCGGCTGCTGTCCGGGGGCCCCGGCGGCAGTGTCACCCGGCGCGGCGGATTCCTCGCCGACGCCGCCGACTTCGACCCCGGCTTCTTCGGTATCTCGCCCAACGAGGCCCTCGTGATGGACCCGCAGCAGCGGCTCGTCCTGGAGGCCGCCTGGGAGGCGCTGGAGCGGGCGGGCATCGACCCGACGGGGCTGCGCGGCGGCGACGCGGGCGTGTTCGTGGGCGGTACCAGCGGCGACTACCGGCTCCCGGACGACCTCGGCCGCTGGGAGACCGCGCAGTCCGGCGCCCTGCTCTCCGGCCGCGTCGCCTACGCCCTGGGGCTGCAGGGCCCCACGGTCTCCGTCGACACGGCCTGTTCCTCCTCGCTGGTGGCGCTGCACCTCGCCGTGCAGGCGCTGCGTGCGGGGGAGTGCACCGTGGCGCTGGCCGGCGGTGTGACCGTGATGTCGACGCCGGTCGGCTTCGTCGAGTTCACCGCGCAGGGAGCGCTGTCCGCCGACGGCCGCTGCAAGGCCTTCTCCGCCGCCGCGGACGGCACCGGCTGGGCCGAGGGCGTCGGCATGCTGGTGGTGGAACGGCTGTCGGACGCCGAGCGGCTCGGGCACCCCGTGCTCGCCGTCGTCCGCGGTACGGCCATCAACCAGGACGGCGCCTCCAACGGCCTCACCGCACCCAACGGGCCCGCACAGCAGCGCGTCATCCGCCGGGCCCTGGCGGGCGCCGGACTGACCCCGGCCGATGTCGACGCCGTCGAGGCGCACGGCACCGGCACCAGCCTCGGCGACCCGATCGAGGCACAGGCCCTGCTCGCCACCTACGGCCAGGACCGCGAACACCCGCTGCTGCTCGGCTCGGTGAAGTCCAACATCGGACACACCCAGGCCGCGTCCGGTGTCGCCGGCGTGATCAAGATGGTGCAGGCCATGCACAGCGGTCTGCTGCCGCGCACCCTGCACGCCGACACACCCTCCCCGTACATCGACTGGGCCTCCGGCGCCGTACGGCTGCTGACCGAGGCGACCGACTGGCCGCAGACCGGCCGGCCGCGCCGCGCGGGCGTGTCCTCCTTCGGCGCGAGCGGCACCAACGCCCACGTCGTCCTGGAGCAGGCACCCGTGGTGCCGAGTGACGAGCCCACGCGGGACGTACGGCACCCGCTGCCCGTCGTGCTCTCCGCCCGCACCCCCGCCGCCCTGCGCGACCAGGCCCGCCGACTGCTCGACCGGGTCACCGCCGAACCGCGCCCGGCCGTGGCCGACCTGGTGTACACGCTGGCCACCGGCCGCGCCCTGTTCGAGCACCGTGCCGCGCTCACCGTCACCGGCCACTACGGCCTCACCGCGGGCCTCGCGGCCCTCGCCGACCCGACCGGCACCGCCGACGCCCCCGGCGTCCTGCGCGCGGACGCACCCCGCCCCGGCCGGGTCGCCTTCCTCTTCCCCGGCCAGGGCAGCCAGCGCCTCGGCATGGGCCGGGAGCTGTACGACACCCACCCGGCCTTCCGTGCCGCGCTGGACGAGGTGCTCGGCCACTTCGACCCGGCCGTGCGAGGCGTGATGTGGGGCGAGGACGAGGCCGCCCTCGACCACACCGGCACGGCGCAGCCCGCGCTGTTCGCCGTCGAGGTCGCGCTGTTCCGGCTCCTGGAGCACTGGGGGATCACCCCGGACTACGTCGTCGGCCACTCCGTCGGCGAGATCGCCGCCGCCCACGTCGCGGGCGCGCTCACGCTCGCCGACGCCTGCCGGCTCGTCGCCGCCCGGGCCCGGCTGATGGGCCGGCTGCCCGAGGGCGGCGCCATGAGCGCGGTGCAGGCCACCGAGGACGAGGTCCGTCCGCTGCTCACCGACCGGGTGTCACTGGCGGCCGTCAACGGGCCCGACGCGGTGGTCGTCTCCGGCGACGAGGACGAAGTGCTGCGCATCGCTGGGCACTTCGCCGACCTGGGCCGCCGCACCGGCCGCCTGCGCGTCAGCCACGCCTTCCACTCCCCGCACATGGAACCGATGCTGGCCGACTTCCGCGCGGAGCTCACCGGCCTCACCGTCACGGCGCCCGCCGTCCCGGTCGTCTCCAACGTGACCGGACGCCTCGCCGGTGCCGACGACGGCTTCGGCTCGCCCGAGTACTGGGTGCGGCATGTGCGCGAGGCGGTCCGGTTCGCCGACGGCGTCGAGGCTCTGAGCGAACGTCAGGTGTCGGTGCTCGTGGAGGTCGGACCGGGCGGCGTGCTGCTCGGCATGGCCGGATCCGGTCAGGCCGCGTCCGCGCTCGCCGTGCCCATGCTGCGCCGGGACCACGCGGAGGCCGAGTCGGTGGCCACGGCCGTGGCACGGTTGCGGCTCGCCGGGCTCGGCGTGGACTGGGACGCGTACTTCGCCGGCACGGGCGCGCGCCGCGTCGATGTGCCGACGTACCCCTTCCAGCACGAGCGGTTCTGGCCCGAGCACACCGCCCGCAGGGCCGCGCAGGGCGGGGACGGCGACTTCTGGACGGCCGTCGAGAAGGAGGACTTCGCCGAGCTCGGCGCCCGCCTCGACGTCGATGACGACGCCCTGGCCAAGGTGCTGCCCGCGCTGCTCGACTGGCGGCGCGGCCGGGACACCGAGACCCGGATGGACGGCTGGCGCTACCGCGTGGCGTGGCAGCCGCTGTCCGGCCTCCCGGCCCGCCGCGCCACCGGCACCTGGCTCGCGGTGCTGCCCGCGTCCGGCGCCGACGACGCCTGGACCGACGCGGTCCTGGACGGGCTTGGTACGAGCGTCGTGCGGATGCGCGCCGAGAGCACGGAGCGGGCCGAACTCGCCGCTCGTGTACGGACGTTCGGCAGCGGATTCGACGGCGTGCTGTCGCTGCTCGCACTCGACGACCGCACGGACGACGACGCGGCGCCGGCGGGAACCGTCGGCACGGCCGCCCTCGTCCAGGCGCTCGGCGACGCGGGGCTGACCGCGCCCCTGTGGTGCGTCACGCGCGGCGCGGTGGCGGTCGGGGCGGCGGACGCGGCCCCGGCTCCGCGGCAGGCCGCCGTCTGGGGCCTCGGCCGGGTCGCCGCGCTGGAGTACCCCGACCGCTGGGGCGGCCTCGTCGACCTCCCGTCCGCCGTGCCCGGCGCCCGTGAACTCGACGCCCTCGGCGCAGTCCTGGCCGGGCACGACGGCGAGGACCAGGTCGCCGTCCGTGGCGCCGCCGCCTTCGCGGGCCGTATCGTCCCGGCGCCCGCCGATGGCCGTGACGCCGACGCGGCCGCCTGGCAGCCCTCCGGCACCACCCTGATCACGGGCGGCACGGGAGCCCTGGCCGCCCATGTGGCCCGGCGCCTCGCCAAGGCCGGCGCCCCGCATCTCGTACTCGCCGGGCGGCGCGGCCCCGACGCGCCGGGAGCCGCCGCGCTGCGCGACGAGCTGACCGGCCTCGGCGCCCGCGTCACCCTCGCCGCATGCGACGTCGCCGACCGGGGGCAGCTCACCGAACTCCTCGCCGGGATACCGCAGGACCTGCCGCTGACGGCCGTCGTGCACACCGCGGGCGTCGTCGACGACGGCGTCCTGGAGCGGCTCACCCCCGAGCGGTTCGGCAGGGTCTTCCGCGCCAAGGCGGCCTCCGCCCTGCTCCTCGACGAACTCACCCGCGACAGCGGCCTGGAGGTGTTCGCCCTGTTCTCCTCGGCGACCGCCCTCGTCGGCAACCCCGGCCAGGCGAACTACGCCGCCGCCAACGCCGTCCTCGACGCGCTCGCCGAACGACGCCGCGCCGAGGGCCTGCCCGCCACCTCCATCGCCTGGGGCGTGTGGGGAGGCGGCGGCATGGCCGGAGGCGCCGCCGCCGAGGAGGCCATGCGGCGGGTCGGCATCGAGCCCATGGACCCCGAGCTCGCCGCCGAAATGCTGTGCCGGCTCGTCACGGAACCCCACCCGACCGCCCTCGTCGCGGGCCTGGCGTCGGGCGCGTTCGCCGGACCCGCCGCCGGACGTCCCCGCGCCCTGCTGCGCGGCCTGCCCGGCCACGACCGGCCGCAAGACACCGCCGAGCGGGCCGCCGAACCGGTCACCGACCTGCGCGAACGGCTTGCCAAACTGCCCCCGGCCCGCCGCACCGACACCGTCCTCGACCTGGTGCTGGCCCGGTCCGCGGCCGTCCTCGGCCACCGCGACGCCTCCGCCATCGGCGCCGAACGCCTCTTCCGCGACCTCGGCGTCGACTCCCTCGGCGCGGTCGAACTGCGCAACCAGCTCACCGCCGCCACCGGTCTGCCGCTGGCCGCCACCCTCGCCTTCGACCACCCCACGCCGCTGGCGCTCGCCCAGCACCTGACCGGACACCTCGCCCCCGAGGCGCCCGACACTCCCGTCTCGCCCGACGGGACCCCGGAGGACGCCAGGATCCGCTCGGCACTCGCCCGGCTGCCCCTGGACCGGCTGCGCGAGAGCGGCCTGCTCGACGAACTCCTCGCGCTGGGCACCGACAACGGCGCCACCGCGCCCCCGGCCGACCCCGAACCCGACGCCGACATCGACGCCATGGCGCTCGACGACCTCGTTCGCGCCGCACTCACGGGGCACGGAGCCGGCCCCGACGACCCCACCGAACCCGATGACTCGGCCGGCCCGGCCGACGAGTCCGCCGAGTGACGGAGCCAGCCATGACCACGATGCCCAGCGAGCAGGTCGTCCAGGCCTTGCGGGCCGCCATGAAGGACGTCGACCGTCTGCGCAGGAAGAACCGGCAACTGGCCGCCGCCGCAGCGGAGCCGATCGCCGTCGTCGGCATCGGCTGCCGGTACCCGGGCGGCGTGCGCTCGGCCGAGGACCTGTGGCGGCTCGTCGCCGACGGCACCGACGCGATGTCCGCGCTGCCCGCCGACCGCGGCTGGGACCTCGGCGCGCTCGGCTCCGCCGGAGTCGACGAGCACGGACACGAACTCAGCACCCGCGGCGGCTTCCTCGACGGCGTCACCGACTTCGACGCCGCCTTCTTCGGCATCTCCCCGCGCGAGGCACAGCGCATGGACCCCCAGCAGCGCCTGCTGCTGGAGATCTCCTGGGAGGCGATCGAACGCACCGGCCTCGACGCCGCCGCCCTGCGCGGCAGCCGCACCGGCGTCTTCATGGGCACCAACGGCCAGGACTACGCCCACCTCGTGCTGCGCTCCCTGGCCGACGCCGACGGGGAGGTCGGCAGCGGCATCGGGGCCGGCGCCCTGTCCGGGCGGCTCTCCTACACGCTGGGCCTGGAAGGGCCCGCGCTGACCGTCGACACGGCGTGTTCCTCTTCCCTGGTCGCCCTGCACCTGGCCTGCCAGTCGCTGCGGGGCGGCGAGAGCACTCTGGCGCTGGCCGGCGGTGTCAACGTGATGGCGACCCCGGGACCGCTCGTCGAGTTCAGCCGCCAGGGCGGGCTCGCTCGGGACGGCCGCTGCAAGGCCTTCGGCGACGGCGCCGACGGCACCGGGTGGGCCGAGGGCGCCGGAGTGCTGCTGTTGGAGCGGCTCTCCGACGCCGAACGGCACGGCCACGAGGTGCTGGCCGTCGTCCGCGGCTCCGCCGTCAACCAGGACGGCGCGTCCAACGGCTTCACCGCCCCCAACGGCCCGTCCCAGCAGCGCGTCATCCGCGCCGCCCTCGCCGCCGCCCGCCTCACCCCCGCCGACGTCGACGTCGTCGAGGCCCACGGCACCGGCACCCCGCTCGGCGACCCCATCGAGGCACAGAGCCTCCTCGCCACCTACGGCCAGGACCGCGAACGGCCCCTGCTGCTGGGGTCGGTGAAGTCCAACTTCGGCCACGCGCAGGCCGCCTCCGGAGTCGCCGGCGTCATCAAGACCGTCATGGCGATCCGGCACGGCATCGCACCCCGCACCCTGCACGCCGACCCCCCCACCCGCCTCGTCGACTGGACGTCCGGCGCGGTCGAGGTCCTCGGCACCGAGCGGCCCTGGCCGGACAGCGGCCACCCGCGCCGCGCCGGCGTCTCCTCCTTCGGCGTGACCGGCACCAACACCCACGTCATCCTCGAACAGGCCCCGCCCGCCCCGCCGGAGCCCGAGCCGACGGCGCCCGCCCGCACACCCGGTGCCCTGCCCTGGCTGCTGTCCGCCGCCACCCCGGCCGCCCTGCGCGACCAGGCCGAGCGGCTGCGTGAACGCCTCGCCGGCGACAGTGATCTGCGCCCCCTCGACATCGCCTACTCCCTCGCCGTCACCCGCGCCGCCCACGACCACCGCACCGCCGCGGTCGACCACACGCCTGCCGCCCTCGCCGACCTCACCGGCCCCGGCACCCTCCACGGCCACGTCACCGGCCGCCCCAGGCTCGCCCTGCTGTTCTCCGGGCAAGGCAGCCAGCGGCTCGGCATGGGCCGTGAACTGCACGCCCGCTTCCCGGTGTTCGCCGCCGCGCTGGACGAGACGCTGGCCTGCTTCGAACCCGGACTGTGCGAGGTGATGTGGGGCACGGACGACGCGCCGCTGAACCGTACGGACCACACCCAGGCCGCGCTGTTCGCCGTAGAGGTCGCGCTGTACCGGCTGCTGGAGTCCTGGGGCGTGCGCGCCGAGTTCGTCGCCGGGCACTCGGTCGGCGAGATCGCCGCAGCCCATGTGGCGGGCGTGCTGTCCCTCGCGGACGCCTGCGCCTTGGTGACGGCGCGCGGCCGGCTCATGGCGGCCCTCCCGGCGGGCGGTGCCATGGTCGCCGTCGAGGCGAGCGAGGACGAGGTACGGCCGCTGCTGACACCCGGCGTGGCGGTCGCCGCGGTCAACGGGCCCCGCGCCCTGGTCCTCTCAGGCTCCGAGGCGGAGGTGGAGCGCCTGCTCGCGGCGCTGGGGGAGCGGCGGCACACCCGGCTCGCGGTGAGCCACGCCTTCCACTCGCCGCTGATGGACCCGATCCTGGACGACTTCCGCAAGGTCGCGGAAGGACTGACCTGGCACACCCCGCAGCTCGCCGTCGTCTCCGGGCTGACCGGCCGGATCGCCGAGCCGGAGGAGCTGTGCTCGGCGCGGTACTGGGTACGGCACGTCCGCGAGACCGTGCGCTTCGCCGACTGCGCGTCCGCCCTCGCGGAGGCCGGGGCCACCGCCTTCCTGGAGGTCGGCCCGGACGCCGTGCTCGCTGCCGCCGCCCGCGCCTGCCTGCCCGAACGGGCCGTCGTACAGCCGCTGTTGCGCCGGGACCGGCCCGAGGAGAGCGCGCTCGTCACCGGCCTCGCCGCACTGCACGTCCACGGCGTCACCGTCGACTGGGCCGCGTTCTTCGCCGGCACGGGCGCCCGCCGCGTGGACCTGCCGACGTACGCCTTCCAGCGCGAGCGGTACTGGCCGGCGGGCGGTGCCCGCACCCTGGAGGTGACCGGCGCCGGGCTCGAAGCGGTGGGGCATCCGCTGCTCGGCGCCGCGATGGTCGTGGCCGGCTCCGACGAACTCGTGCTCACCGGCGTGCTCTCCACCGCCGTACAGCCATGGCTCGCCGACCACCGCGTCGGCGGCATGATCTTCTTCCCCGGCACCGGCTTCCTGGAACTGGCGATCCGCGCCGGGGACCAGGTCGGCTGCGCACGCGTCGCCGAACTCACCCTCGCCGTGCCGCTCGTGCTGCCCGACCAGGGCGGCGTCCAGGTGCAGCTGAAGGTCGGCGGACCGGACGAG
Organism: Streptomyces sp. NBC_01092; assembly: GCF_045039535.1. Taxonomy (NCBI): domain Bacteria; kingdom Bacillati; phylum Actinomycetota; class Actinomycetes; order Kitasatosporales; family Streptomycetaceae; genus Streptomyces; species Streptomyces sp. NBC_01092. The sequence continues at coordinate 9,886,518 of NZ_CP108659.1, forward strand.
ACCGGACGTCGTGAGCTGTGGTTCCACTCCCGCCCGGCCGACCGGCCCGAAGCGCCCTGGACCCTGCACGCCACCGGCCGGCTCGCCCCCGACGCCGCCGAACCGGCAGGGTTCGACGCCGCCGAGTGGCCGCCGCGCGACGCGCGCCCCGTCGACCTCACCGACCGCTACGACCGCTACGCCGCCTCAGGCCTGGAGTACGGCCCCGCTTTCCGCGGGCTGCGCGCCCTGTGGCGGCGCGGCGAGGAGCTGTTCGCGGAGATCGCCCTGGACGCCTCGGTCCGTGACACCGGCGAGTACGGCGTCCACCCCGGCCTGCTGGACTCCGTTCTGCACGCGGCCGCCCTGGACCACGACTCCGAACGCCTGTTGCCGTTCGAGTGGCGTGACGTGACCCTGCACGCCTCCGGAGCCGGACTGCTGCGCGCCCGCCTGCTGCGCACCGCGGCGGACACCGTCGTGGTCGACGCCGCCGACGCGCAGGGCGCCCCGGTCGTCTCGATCGCCGGCCTCACCCTGCGCGCCGCGCCCGACGCCGACGCCACCCCTGCCCTGCCCGACGCCGGGTCGCTGTTCCGCCTGGAGTGGCAGAACCACGAGGTGCCGGCCGTCGCGCAGGGCGCCTGGGCCGTGGTCGGCGAGGACCCGTTCGGGCTCGCGGCCCGGCTGGACGGCGCCGCCCGTGTTCCGGCGCTGGACGCGCTCGCGGGCGAGCGGGCACCGCGCCACCTCGTGGTGTCCGTCACCGGGCCCGGTGACGGTGCCGAGGCGGCCCGCGCCGCCACCCGCCAAGCGCTCGCCCTGCTGCAGGACTTCCTCGCCGACGAGCGCCCCCGCCGCTCCCGCCTGCTGCTGGTCACCCGGGGCGCCGTCGCCGCGAGCGACGCCGAGGACGTGACCGACCTGGGCGCCGCCGCCGTATGGGGACTGGCCCGGTCCGCGCAGGCCGAACACCCCGGCCGGCTGCTGCTGGTGGACACCGACGACGCCTCCGCCGCACTGCTGCCCACCCTGCCGGCCCTGCTCGACGACGGCGAACCGCAGGCCGTCCTGCGCGACGGGGAACTGCGGGTCGGGCGCCTGGCCCGGGGCGCGGGCGCCGCGCTCGTGCCCCCCGGGACCGGACCGTGGCGGCTGGACGTGACCGACCGCGGGAGCCTGGACGGGCTCGCCCTGACGCCCTGTGCGCACGAGGAGCTGACGGGGCGCCAGGTGCGGGTGGCGGTGCGGGCGGCAGGCATCAACTTCCGGGATGTGCTCAGCGCGCTCGGCATGTACCCGGGCGAGGCCGGGCTGCTGGGCTCCGAGGCCGCCGGCGTCGTCGTCGAGACGGGGCCCGAGGCCGAGCTCCGGCGGCCGGGCGACCGCGTCATGGGCATGGTCGCCGGAGGCTTCGCGCCGAGCGTCGTCGTCGACGAACGCCAGCTGACCGCCGTGCCCGCCGACTGGTCCTGGGAGACGGCCGGTTCGGTGCCGCTGGTGTTCCTCACCGCCTACCGGGCGCTCGTCGAACTCGGCGACGTCAGGCCCGGCGAGAAGGTCCTCGTGCACGCGGGCGCCGGCGGCGTCGGCATGGCCGCGATCCAGCTCGCACGGCACCTCGGCGCGGAGGTCTTCGCCACCGCGAGCGAGCCGAAGTGGCCCGCGCTGCGCGAACTCGGCGTGGCGGACGACCACATCGCCTCCTCCCGCGACACCGGCTTCGCCGACCGGTTCGCTGCGGTGGGCTTCGATGTCGTCCTCAACGCGCTGTCCGGCGAGTTCGTCGACGCCTCACTGCGTCTGCTCGGGCCCGGCGGCCGCTTCCTGGAGATGGGCAAGACCGATCTGCGCGACGCGGACACCATCCCCGACGGGATCCGCTACGAGCCCTTCGACCTGGGCTGGGTGGACCCCGACGGCATCCGGCGGATGCTGACGGCACTGGACGCGCTGTTCGCCGACGGCGCCCTGCGGCCCCTGCCGGTGCGCACCTGGGACGTGCGGCGGGCCGCCGACGCGTTCCGCTTCATGAGCCTCGCCCGGCACACCGGGAAACTCGCCCTCTCCCTGCCGCCCGCCCTGGACCCCGACGGCACGGTCCTGATCACCGGCGGCACCGGCGGCCTCGGCAGCCTCCTCGCCCGCCACCTCGTCACCCGGCACGGCGTACGGCACCTGCTGCTCGCCGGCCGCCGCGGACCCGACGCGCCCGGCGCCCGCGAACTGATCGAGGAACTCGTCGCGCACGGCGCCGAGGTGGGCCTCGTCGCCTGCGACCTCACCGCGCCCGGCGCCGTACGGGCCCTGCTGAACGCCGTCCCCGACGAGCACCCGCTGACGGCCGTCGTCCACACGGCGGGCGTCCTCGACGACGGCGTGCTGGACGCCCTCACCCCGGACCGGCTCGACACCGTGCTGCTGCCCAAGGCCGACGTGGCCTGGCAACTGCACGAGCAGACCCGCGACCTGGATCTGGCCGCGTTCGTGCTTTACTCCTCCACCGCCGGCCTGATGGGCAGCCCCGGCCAGGCCAACTACGCCGCCGCCAATGCCTTCCTCGACGCGCTCGCCGAGCACCGCCGCGCGCACGGGCTGCCCGCGCTGTCGCTGCGCTGGCCCGGCTGGGAGCAGGACGGCGGCGGAATGACCGCGGCGCTGTCCGACCGTGACCAGCGGCGCATCTCGACGCTCGGGCTGCCGCCGCTGACCGCGGAGCAGGGCCTGGCCCTCTTCGACGCCGCGCTCGCCACCGACGCGGCGGCCCTCGCGCCGCTGCCCGTGGGAGGCGCGCCCCTGCCCCCTGGCGTCCCCGTCCCCGCTCTGCTGCGTGGCCTGGTGCGCGCCGGACGACGTACCGCAGGCAGCGGGACCGTCACGCGTGGCGCGCTCGTCGACCGGCTCGCAGGACTGCGGCCCGACGAGCGGCGCCGCCACCTCGTCGAGCTGGTGCGGGCCGAGGCCGCGGGCGTGCTGGGCCACGGCACGAGCGAGGCGGTCGACGCCGACCACGAGTTCCGCAGGCTCGGCGTGGACTCACTGACCGCGATCGAGCTCCGCAACCGGCTGGTCGGCGCGACCGGCCTCCAACTGCCCGCCACGCTGGTCTTCGACTACCCCACACCACGCCGCCTCGCCGTCCATCTGCTCGGCGAACTCGTCGAGGAGGGCGTCGTCGGCGACGCTCCCACGCCCAGCACCGCTGCCACGGACGACCCCCTCGCCATCGTGGGCATGGCCTGCCGCTACCCCGGCGGCATCACCTCGCCCGAAGAGCTGTGGGCGTTCGTGGCGGCCGGCGGGGACGCCATCTCCGGCATGCCCGACGACCGGGGCTGGGAGAAGCACACCGGCGTCGCCTCCGCCGACGGGATCGCGGGCGGATTCCTGCGCGGCGCGAGCGAGTTCGATGCCGCGTTCTTCGAGATCTCCCCGCGCGAGGCCGTGGCGACGGACCCGCAGCAGCGGCTGCTCCTTGAGACCGCCTGGGAGGCCCTCGAACGGGCCGACCTCGACCCGCACAGCCTGCGCGGCAGCCGCACCGGCGTCTTCGTCGGCCTCAGCGGCCAGGACTACGGCACCCTCGTCATGCAGTCCTCCGTCGACGTGGAGGCCCACGCCACCACCGGCCTGAACACCAGCGTCGCCTCCGGCCGGCTGGCGTATGTGTTCGGTCTTCAGGGCCCGGCGCTGACCGTCGACACCGCCTGCTCCTCCTCCCTCGTCGCCCTGCACCTCGCCGGACAGGCGCTGCGCGGCGGCGAGTGCGGGCTCGCCCTGGTCGGAGCGGTCACCGTCATGTCCACGCCGGTGGGATTCGCCGGGTTCTCCCGCATGGGCGGCCTCGCCACCGACGGCCGCTGCAAGGCCTTCGGTGACGGCGCCGACGGGACCGGGTGGTCCGAGGGCGTCGCCGTCCTCGTCGTGGAGCGGCTGTCGGACGCGGTACGCAACGGGCACGAGGTCCTCGCCGTGGTCCGGGGCTCGGCCGTGAACCAGGACGGCGCCTCCAACGGGCTCACCGCGCCCAACGGCCCCTCCCAGCAGCAGGTCATCCGCCAGGCCCTGGCGGGCGCCGGGCTCACGCCGGCCGACGTGGACGCCGTCGAAGCGCACGGCACCGGCACCTCGCTCGGCGACCCGATCGAGGCCCAGGCCCTGCTCGCCACCTACGGCCAGGACCGCGAACACCCGCTGCTGCTCGGCTCGGTGAAGTCCAACCTCGGCCACACCCAGGCCGCCGCGGGCGCCGCCGGGCTCATCAAGACCGTGATGGCGATGCGGCACGGCGTCCTGCCCCGCACCCTGCACGCCGACCCGCCCTCCCGGCACGTCGACTGGTCGAGCGGGGCCGTGCGGCTGCTCACCGAGAACCTCCCCTGGCCGGACACCGGCCGCCCCCGCCGGGCCGGCGTGTCCTCGTTCGGCATCAGCGGCACCAACGCCCACGTCCTGCTCGAACAGCCGCCCAGCCCGCCGGGGTTGGAGGGCGGCTCGGTCGGCGCGCCGGGGTCGGACCACGCCCCGGTCATCGCGCCGGGGGCGACCCGTGCGTCGGTCGGCGACGTCACCACTCCGGGCCCCGACCGCTCCCCGTCCGGCGGCGCCACCACACCGACACCCGACCGCGCCGCGGGCACCGTCCTGCTGCCGTGGGTGATCTCCGCCCGCACCGAGACCGCCCTCGACGCGCAGATCGAGCGGATCCGGTCGGCCGCCGACGGACTCGACGCCCGCGACATCGCCTGGACGCTGGCCGGCCGCGCCGCCCTCGAACACCGCGCCGTCCTGCGCGCCGACGGCACGACGGAGCTCGCCCGCGGCCTGGCCGCCGACCGCCCCCTCGCCGTCGTCTTCCCCGGCCAGGGCAGCCAGCGGCTCGGCATGGGCCGTGAACTGCACGCCCGTTTCCCGGAGTTCGCCGCCGCTCTCGACGAGGTCCTCGGCCACTTCGACGCCGCCGTCCGGGACGCCATGTGGGGCAGCGACGAGGCGCTTCTCAACCGCACCGACCACGCGCAGTGCGCGGTGTTCGCCGTAGAGGTCGCGCTGTTCCGGCTGCTGGAGTCGTGGGGCGTCACCGCGGGACACGTCACCGGGCACTCCGTAGGCGAGGTGGCCGCCGCCCACGTCGCGGGTGTCCTCTCCCTCGCGGACGCCTGCGCGCTGGTGGCGGCCCGTGGCCGGCTGATGGCCGCGCTGCCGCCGGGCGGCGTGATGGTCGCCGTCGAGGCGACCGAGGACGAGGTACGGCCGCTGCTCACCGAGGGGGTGTCCCTGGCGGCGGTCAACGGCCCCACCGCCGTGGTCGTCTCGGGCGCCGAGGACGAGGTCACCGCCGTCGTGGCCGCCCTCGGCGAGCGGCGGCACACCCGGCTCGCCGTCAGCCACGCCTTCCACTCGCCGCTCATGGAGCCGATGCTGGACGACTTCCGACAGGCCCTGGCCGGACTGGAGTTCCACCCGCCCCGGCTCACGGTCGCATCGGCCCTCACCGGCCGGATCGCCGGGCCCGAGGAGCTGTGCTCGACGCAGTACTGGGTGCGGCACGCCCGCGAGACCGTGCGGTTCGCCGACGCGGTGGACGCCCTGCGCGCGGCGGGCGCCGGCGCCTTCCTGGAGGCCGGCCCGACCGGCGTGCTCAGCGGCATCGTCCTGGCCGGCGGGCCACGGGACGGCGTCGCCGCCCCGCTGCTGCGCCGCGACCGGGGCGAGGAGGAGACCGTGATCGGCGCCCTGGCCACGCTCCATGTCGCGGGCGTCCCCGTCGACTGGCGCGCCGTCGGCACGGGCACCGGAGCGCGCCGCGTGGAGCTGCCGACGTACGCCTTCCAGCGGGAGCGGTACTGGCCCGACGGCGGCCCCGTCGCCCCGCCCACCCCCCGCACCGAATCCGCCACCGACGGCACCGCTTCCCGGGCCGGGCTCGTCGCGCGGCTCACCGCCCTCGGCCCGGAGATGCGCAAACGGCATCTGCTGGGGCTGGTGCGCACCGAGACGGCCGTCGTGCTCGGCCACCGCGGCGGCGACGAGATCGACCCCGACCACGAGTTCGGCAGGCTCGGCATGGACTCGCTCACCGCCGTCGAGCTGGGCAGACGCCTGTCCGCCGGCACCGGACTCCAGCTGCCGGCCACCCTGGTCTACGACTACCCGAGCCCCCGCCGACTCGCCGCCCACCTCCTCACCGAACTGCTCGACGACGGCGCGGCCGACCAGATCGCCGAACCGTCGACGCGCCCGGTCGCCCAGGACGAGCCGCTGGCCATCGTCGGCATGGCCTGCCGCTTCCCCGGCGATGTCAGCACCCCCGAACAGTTCTGGGAGCTGATGCTCTCCGGCCGTGACGGCACCGGCCCCTTCCCGGACGACCGCGGCTGGGACCTCGACACCCTGCATGGCGCCGGCCCCGGCGCCAGCGCCACCACCCGCGGCGGATTCCTGTACGACGTCGCCGACTTCGACCCGGGCTTCTTCGGCATCAGCCCGCGCGAGGCCCTCGCGATGGACCCGCAGCAGCGGCTGCTCCTTGAGACGTCGTGGGAGGCGTTCGAGCGCGCCGGACTCGACCCCGAGTCCCTGCGCGGCAGCCGTACCGGCGTCTTCGTCGGCACCAACGGCCAGGACTACGTCCACCTCGCCACCCGCGCCCGCGAGGACATCGGCGGCCACCTCGGCACCGGCCTCGCCGCCAGCGTGATCTCCGGCCGGCTGGCGTACGTGTTCGGGCTGGAGGGACCGGCCATGACCGTGGACACGGCCTGCTCCTCCTCCCTGGTGTCGCTGCACCTCGCCGCCCAGGCGCTGCGGGGCGGCGAGTGCGAACTCGCCCTGGCCGGCGGCGTCACCGTGATGACGACCTCGGTCAGCTTCGTCGGCTTCAGCATCCAGGGCGGCCTGGCGACGGACGGCCGCTGCAAGGCGTTCTCCGACGACGCCGACGGCACCGTGTGGTCCGAAGGCATCGGCATGCTGGTCGTCGAGCGGCTGTCGGACGCCGTACGCAAGGGGCACGAGGTTCTCGCGGTCCTCCGGGGCTCGGCCGTCAACCAGGACGGCGCCTCCAACGGGCTCAGCGCCCCCAACGGCCCCTCCCAGCAGCGCGTCATCCGCCAGGCCCTCGCGAGCGCCCGCCTCACCCCGGCCGACGTCGACGCCGTGGAGGCGCATGGCACCGGCACCCGGCTCGGCGACCCGATCGAGGCACAGGCGCTCCTCGCCACCTACGGCCGTGACCGCGAACGACCCCTGCTGCTCGGCTCGGTGAAGACCAACATCGGTCACACCCAGGCCGCCGCCGGAGTCGCCGGCGTCATCAAGTCGGTGCTCGCGCTGCGCCACGGCCGGCTGCCCCGCACCCTGTACGCCGACACCCCCTCCAGCCGTATCGACTGGTCCTCGGGCGCGCTGTCGCTCCTGACCGACACCACCGAGTGGCCGGAGACGGGCAGGCCGCCCCGCATCGCCGTGTCCGCGTTCGGGATCAGCGGCACGAACGCGCACGTCATCATCGAGGGCGCCGAGTCGACGCCTTCGGATACGGCTGCCGCGACACCCGCCCTCGCGCCGTGGCCGGTGTCCGCCCGCACCGAGGAGGCCCTCGACGCCCGGATCGGCGCGCTGACCGCCTGGGCCCACGGCCGTGACCCGCTCGACGTGGGCCGCTCCCTCGCCGCCCGCTCGCACTTCGCCCACCGTGCGGTTCTCCTCGCCGACGGCGAATCCGTGCGCGGCACCGCCGCCGAACGCCGCCCGGCCCTGGTGTTCTCCGGGCAGGGCGCACAACGCCTGCGCATGGGACGGGAGTTGTACGACCGGTTCCCGGTGTTCGCCGACGCCTTCGATGAAGTGCTGGGCCACCTCCCGCCCGGTCTGCGGGACATCGTCTGGGGCGACGACCCCGGGGCACTACGCCGCACCGAGCACGCGCAGCCCGCCCTGTTCGCCCTCCAGGTCGCGCTGTACCGCCTCGTCGTGTCCCTGGGCGTCACGCCGCAGTACGTCACCGGACACTCGGTCGGCGAGATCGCCGCCGCCCATGTCGCGGGCATCCTCACCCTCGACGACGCCTGCGCCCTGGTCGCCGCCCGCGCCCGGCTGATGGGCGAACTGCCGCCCGGCGGCGTCATGGTGGCCGTCGCCGCCGCCGAGGACGAGGTGCTGCCCCTCCTCACCGCAGAGGTCGCCATCGGCGCCGTCAACGGCCCGGGCGCGCTGGTGCTGTCCGGTGCCGAGCCCGCCGTCGAGGCCGTCCTCGCCCGGCTCGGCGACCGCCGCACGCGCAAGCTGGAGGTGTCCCACGCCTTCCACTCCCCGCTGATGGACCCGATGCTCGACGACTTCCGGGCCGTCACCGCCACGCTGACCCACCACAGGCCCCACATCCCGTTCGTGTCCGCGACGACCGGCGCCGCGGCCGGCGAGGACCTCGCCTCGCCCGAGTACTGGGTGCGCCACCTGCGCGAGCCCGTCCGCTTCGCCGACGCCGTCCGCACCCTCGCCGGCACCGGCGCCGACGCCTTCCTGGAGATCGGCCCCGACGGCGGCCTCACCTCCCTCGTCGCCGACCTCGCGCCCGACGCCGCCGTCGCCGTACCGCTGCTGCGCCGCGACCGCCCTGAGGAGGCGTCGGCGGTGACCGCGCTCGCCGCCCTGCACGTCGAGGGCATCACGGTCGACTGGACCGCTCTGTACGAAGGCACGGGCGCCCGGCGCCTGCCCGACCTGCCGACCTATCCGTTCCAGCGCCGCCGGCTGTGGCCCACCGCCTCCTTGCGCTCCGCCGACGCGACCGGACTCGGCCTCGCCGCCACCGACCACCCCCTGCTGGGCGCCGCACTGCGGGTCGCCGGGGCCGGGGACCTGGTGCTCACCGGCACCCTGTCGCGCACTCTGCACCCCTGGCTGGAGGGCTCGGCCGTGGACGGCGCGGTCCGGCTGCCCGGCGCCGCCCTGGTGGAGGCAGCCGTACGCGCCGGAGACCAGGTCGACACGCCGCACGTCGCCGAACTCGCCCTCACCGAGCCCATGACCGTGCCCGACCAGGGCGCCCTCCAACTCCAGCTCCGTATCGGCGCCCCCGGCGACGACGGCGGCCGGCCGGTGTGGTGCCACACCCGGCCCGCCCACGAACCCGACGCCGACTGGACCGGGCACGCCCATGGCCGGCTCACCGCCGAGCCACCGGCCCCGGCACCCGACACCACCCGGTTCGCCGCCGGCCAGTGGCCCCCGCCCGAGGCCACCGAACTCGCCCTGGACGACCTGTACGACCGACTCGCCGACGCCGGTGTGACCTACGGCCCCGCCGCCCGCGCCCTGCGCGCCGCCTGGCGGCACGGCGACCACCTGTACGCCGAGATCGCGCTGCCCAAGGAGACCGGCGAACACGCCGGGTTCGGACTGCACCCGGTGCTCCTCGACGCCGCCCTGCACGCCGCGCACCTCGTCACCGCGGCCGATCAGGCCGAGCCCGAGCGGCTGCTCGCCGCCGAGTGGCGCGAGGTCTCCCTGCACGCCGTGTCCGCCACCGAGCTGCGGATACGGCTGACCGGCAGCGGCGACACCCGCGACCTCGTCGCCGCCGACCCCTCCGGCGCGCCCGTCCTCACCGCCCGCGCCGTCGTCCTGCGCCCGGCGCAGCGCCGAGCCGACGCCCCCGCCGCCGGACCCGACCTGCGCACCTCCCTGTTCCGCCTGGACTGGGAGGAGCGGCCCATCCCGGCCACCCCCACCGAGCCGGCTCCCTGGTACGTCCTCGCGACCGACGGCACCGACCCGGCCCTCGGCCTCGGCGCGCTCGCGGAACCAGTGAAGTCCCTAGCCGAACTGCGAGAAAGTGACGACGCGCCGGTGCGGCTGCTCGCCGTCCCGCTCACGGGCCACCCCGACGACACCGCCGGAGCGGTCCACGAACTGACGCACCGCGCACTGACGCTGATGCAGGAGTTCCTCGCCGAGGACCGGTTCGCCCGCACCCGCGCGGTGTTCGTCACCCGCGGCGCGGTCGCACCGCACGGCGACGACGTCACCGACCCGGCCGCCGCGGCGGTCTGGGGCCTGGTGCGGTCCGCCCAGATGGAACACCCCGGCCGGTTCCTCCTCGTCGACGTCGACGGCGGCACGTCCTCGGCGGCCGTGCTGCCCGCCCTGCCGGACACGGACGAGGAGCAGTTCATGGTGCGCGACGGATGCCTGCGCGTGGCGCGGCTCGCCCGCGTGCCCGACGCCGCCGCCACGACCGACGCCGGTCCGGCCCGCTGGCGCACCGACGGCACCGTGCTCATCACCGGCGGCACCGGAGGCCTGGCCCGCATCCTCGCCCGGCACCTGGTCACCGCCCACGGCATGCGCCACCTGCTGCTCGCCGGCCGGCGCGGCCCCGACGCCCCCGGCTCCGCCGAACTGCGCGAGGAGCTCGAAGCCCACGGCGCCCGCGTCACCCTGGCCGCCGCCGACGTCGCCGACCCGGCCGACGTGGCCGCCCTGATCGCGGGCATCCCGGCCGAGCACCCGCTCACCGCGGTCGTGCACACCGCCGGCATCCTCGACGACGGCGTCCTGGACGCCCTCACCCCCGACCGGTTCGACGCCGTCCTGCGGCCCAAGGCCGACGCCGCCTGGCATCTGCACCGGGCCACCGGCCATCTGGACCTGGACGCGTTCGTCACCTACTCGTCCACCGCCGGCGTCGTCGGCAGCCCCGGCCAGGCCAACTACGCCGCCGCCAACGCCTTCCTCGACGCCCTCGCCCAGCACCGCGCCGCGACCGGACGCCCCGGCCACTCGCTGGCCTGGGGCCCCTGGGCGCACAGCTCCGGCATGACCGGCGGGCTCAGCGAGGACCACATCCGGCGCATGAACCGCTCCGGCACCCCGCCCCTCGAACCCGAACTGGGACTCGCCCTGTTCGACGCGGCCACTGCCCGCGCCGACGCCCGCCCCGTGCTGATGCGCACCGCCGCCCGCACCGGCGCGGCGCTGCCCTTCGCCGGACCGGTGCCCCCCGTCCTGCGCGGGCTGATCGGCGGACGCCGCACCGCCGCCGGCCGCAATCGCGCCGCAGAACTCGCCGCCCGCCTCGACGGACTGCGCCCCCAGGACCGCACCCGGCACCTCACCGACCTGGTGCGCACCGAGGCCGCGACCGTGCTCGGCCACGACACACCCGAACAGATCGGCGCCGAGGACGAGTTCGCCGCCCTCGGCTTCGACTCCCTGACCTCCGTGGAGCTGCGCAACCGGCTCGGCACCGTCACCGGCCTGCGCATCCCCGCCACCCTCGTCTTCGACCACCCCACCCCGCTGGCCGTCGCCGAGCACCTCGCCCGGCGACTCGGCCGCGGCCCGACAGCACCAGCCGACGCACTGCACGCCGAACTCGACCGCCTGGACACGGCCCTGGCCGGCGCGCTCGACGCCGACGGCCTCGACCCCGCCGCCCGGACCGGCACCGCCGCCCGGCTGCGGGCCCTGCTCGCCCGGATCACCGACGACGGCGGCGAACGGCAGGGCCCGGACGACGACGTGCGCAAGCGCCTCGACGCCGCCGGCGCCGACGACCTCATCGCCTTCATCGACAGCGAGATCGGCCGACCCACCGACCGCTGAACGGGTCACATCTCCCCACCGGTCTCCCACCGAGGAAAGGGCATTGACCATGCCGGACGAAGCAAAACTCGTCGAGTACCTCAGGTACGTCACCGCTGACCTGCACGAGACCCGGCGGCGTCTCGACGAGGCCGAGTCGGGGCGCCACGAGCCGGTCGCCGTGGTCGGCATGGCCTGCCGTTTTCCCGGCGGGGTGCACAGCCCGGAGCAGCTGTGGGAGCTGGTCGCCAACGGCACCGACGCCATCACCGCGTTCCCCGCGGACCGCGGCTGGGACCTCCAGGGCCGCGGCGGCTTCCTGGACGACGCCGGCGGCTTCGACGCGGGCTTCTTCGGCATCAGCCCGCGCGAGGCCCTCGCGATGGACCCGCAGCAGCGGCTGCTCCTTGAGACGACGTGGGAGGCGTTCGAGCGGACCGGCATCGACCCGCAGAGCCTGCGCGGCAGCCGGACCGGCGTCTTCGTCGGCACCAACGGCCAGGACTACGTCCGCCTCGTGCACACCGCGAAGGAGGACCTGTCCGGGCACGCCGGAACGGGCCTCGCCGCCAGCGTCATATCCGGCCGCGTCGCCTACGTCCTCGGTCTGGTCGGCCCGGCGGTCACCGTGGACACGGCGTGTTCGTCGTCGCTGGTGTCGCTGCATCTGGCGGCGCAGGCGCTGCGCAGCGGCGAGTGCTCCCTGACCCTGGCCGGTGGCGTCACCGTGATGACGACCCCGGCCGCCTTCGCCGGCTTCGACGTCCAGGGCGGCCTCGCGTCCGACGGCCGCTGCAAGGCGTTCTCCGACGACGCCGACGGCACCACCTGGTCGGAGGGCATCGGTGTCGTCGTACTGGAGAAACTCTCCGACGCGCTACGCAACGGCCGCCGCATCCTGGCCGTCGTGAAGGGCTCGGCGGTCAACCAGGACGGTGCGTCGAACGGGTTGACGGCGCCGAACGGGCCGTCGCAGCAGCGGGTGATCCGGCAGGCGTTGGCGTCGGCGGGGCTGAAGCCCGCCGAGGTGGACGCGGTGGAGGCGCATGGCACCGGCACTCGACTCGGTGACCCGATCGAGGCGCAGGCGCTGCTGGCGACCTACGGTCAGGACCGTGAACGGCCGCTGCTGCTGGGCTCGGTGAAGTCCAACATCGGTCACACCCAGGCCGCTGCCGGAGCCGCCGGACTCATCAAAGCCGTCATGGCCCTACGGCACGGAGTCCTGCCGCCCACCCTGCACGTCACCCACCCCTCCGGCCATGTCGACTGGAGCGAGGGCGCCGTAGAACTCCTCACCTCCACCACCGACTGGCCCGACACCGGGCACCCGCGCCGCGTCGGTGTGTCGTCCTTCGGCATCAGCGGCACCAACGCCCACGTCATCGTCGAGCAGCACACCCCGGCCGCCGCCGACGCACCGGAACCGCCCACGGTCACCCCCGGTGTCGTCGGCTGGCCGGTCTCCGCCTGCACCGAGGCCGCGCTGGACGAACAGCTCGACCGGATCCGTGCGCAGGCGGCGGGCCACCCGGCGGTGGACATCGGCCACACCCTGGCCGCCGCCCGCTCGACCTTCGACCACCGCGCGGTGCTGCTCGCCACGGGGGAGCAGCCGGTCGAAGTGGCCCGGGGCGAGGCCCGGACCGGGCCACTGGCGGTGCTGTTCTCCGGCCAGGGTGCCCAACGGCTGGGCATGGGGCGAGAGTTGTACGGCCGCTTCCCGGCGTTCACGCAGGCCCTCGACGAGGTACTCGCCGAACTGCCGCCCGGCGTACGGGAGGTGATGTGGGGCGACGACCAGGCCGCGCTGGAGCGTACGGGTGTGGCGCAACCGGCGTTGTTCGCGGTCGAGGTCGCTCTGTATCGCCTCGTCGAGTCGCTCGGCGTCGCGCCCGAGTACGTTGCCGGTCATTCGGTGGGTGAGATCGCCGCCGCGCATGTGGCTGGGGTGTTGTCGCTGCGGGATGCGTGTGTGCTGGTGTCGGCGCGGGCGCGGTTGATGGAGGCATTGCCGGAGGGCGGTGCGATGGTCGCGGTGGAGGCGGCTGAGGACGAGGTGCTGCCGTATCTCGGCGATGACGTGGCGTTGGCTGCGGTCAACGGGCCGCGTGCCGTGGTGCTTTCCGGCGCCGAGGACGGTGTCGAGCGGGTGCTGGCGGCGCTGGGGGAGCGGCGGCGCACGCGTCTCTCCGTCAGCCAGGCGTTCCACTCGCCGCTGATGGACCCGATGCTCGACGAGTTCCGCACGGCACTCGCCGGGGTTGCCTTCGGTGAGCCCGGCTTGCGTTTCGTCTCTCAACTGTCCGGCGGTGACGGGCGTTCCGTCGAGCACTGGGTGCGGCATGTCCGGGAGACCGTGCGGTTCGCCGACGGTCTGAGTGCCCTGGCCGACGCCGGTGTGCGGCACTATCTGGAGATCGGACCGGACGCCGTCCTCACGCCCCTGGTCGAGCATGCCGTCCCGCTGCTGCGCCGGGACCGGGACGAGGAGACGGCCGCTGTGACCGCGCTCGCCCGGCTTTATGCCTCCGGCGTCCCGGTGGACTGGCCCGCCCTCCTCGCCGGCACCGGTGCCCGCACGGTCGACCTGCCCACCTACCCCTTCCAGCACGAGCGTTACTGGCCCGAGCCCGCCGATGCCGATGCCGTGGCCGCGTCCGGTGACGGCGTGGACGGCGACTTCTGGGCCGCCGTCGAACGCGAGGACCTGGCGGCGCTCGCCGCACGCCTGGACATCGGTACCGAGGCGCTCGGCGGCGTCGTCCCCGCGCTGTCGGCCTGGCGCAGCCGACGGCGCGCCCGGTCGCAGGCCGACGCGCTGCGCTTCCGCGAGACCTGGCAACCGCTGCCCGCGGCATCCCTAGCCGCATCGTCCGGCACCTGGCTGGTCGTGCTGCCCGCCGAAGGGCCCGACACCGACAGCGCCTGGCTCGACGCCGTGACCGGTGCCCTCGGTCCGGACACCGTGTCCGTCCGGCTCGGCAAGCGGCCCGCGCGCGGTGAACTCGCCGAGGAACTGTCCCGGCTCACCGCCGACGGCACCCGCTTCACCGGGGTCCTCTCCCTGCTCGCCGGCACCGACGCCACCCGCTGGACCAGCGTCCCGGTCGGCCTCGTCGACACCGCCGTCCTGCTCCAGGCCATGGACGACGCCGGGATCCGCACCCGGATCTGGGCAGCGACCCGTGGCGCGGTCTCCGTCTCGCCCGACGACACCGTCCAGCCCCTCCAGGCCGCCCTGTGGGGTCTGGGCCGGGTCGCCGCGCTGGAGTATCCGGACCGCTGGGGCGGGTTGATCGACCTGCCGGGAGAGCCGGACGCCGCCGCACTGCGCCGGCTCACCGCCCACCTGTCCGGCGCAGGCGAGGAGGACGAGGTCGCCGTACGCGGCGCCGGTGTCTTCGGACGTCGTCTCGTGCCGGCGCCGGGTGCGGAGGGGGCGCCGGTGTGGGAGCCGTCCGGCACGGTGCTGATCACCGGCGGTACCGGTGCGCTGGGCGGTCATGTGGCCCGGTGGGCCGCGCAGCACGGTGCGCAGCATCTGCTGTTGCTCAGCCGCCGAGGCCGGCAGACGCCCGGCGCCGACGAACTGGAGGCCGAGCTGACCGCGCTCGGCGCGCGGGTCACCATCGCCGCGTGTGACACGGCGATCCGCGCCGAACTCACGGCCGCGCTGGACGCGATCCCGGCCGACGCCCCCCTCACCGCCGTAGTACATGCCGCCGGTGTCCTCGACGACGCCGTGCTCAACGGCCTCACCCCGCAGCGCTTCGGCGCCGTGTTCCGCGCCAAGGTCAGCCCCGCGCTGCTGCTGGACGAGCTCACTCGGGAGCACGACCTGTCGGCGTTCGTGCTGTTCTCCTCCGTGGCCGGCGCGGTCGGCAACCCGGGACAGGGCAACTACGCTGCCGCCAACACCGTGTTGGACGCACTCGCCCAGCGGCGCCGGGCCGAGGGCCTGCCCGCCACCTCCGTCGCCTGGGGCGCCTGGGACGGCGGAGGCATGGCCGCCGCGCTCTCCGAGGCGCTGCGCGAAACCGGCACCACCGCCCTCGAACCCGGGCTCGCCCTCGGCGTGCTCGCCGAACTCGCCGTCGACACCGCCCCCGTGACCGTCGTCGCCGACCTCCAGCAGCAGGACACCCTGCGGATGCTGTTCAGCATCCGCCCCTGCGCCGCCCTCAGCGCCCTGCCCACCGCCGAGGAGGCCCGCGGCGCGGCCCGCAGGCTTCGCGACGACACACGCTCCGCCGCCTCCGTGCTGCGCCGCAAGGTGTACGCCGCCCCCGAGGACGAGCGCGTCCCGCTCCTGCTCGAACTCGTCCGCACACACGCCGCCGGCGTCCTCGGCCACGCCGCACCGGAGGCCGTGGACGCCGAACGCGCCTTCCACGACATCGGCTTCGACTCGCTGACGTCGATGGAGCTGCGCAACCAGCTCGCTCGCGCCACCGGCCTCGCCCTGCCCGCCAGCCTGCTCTTCGACTTCACCCGGCCCCGCACCCTCGCCGAGCACCTCGCCGCCGAACTCCTCGGCAGCCAGGACGAGTCGGACGGCCCGCTGCTCGCCGCCGAGCCTGCCGACACCGCCGAGGACCCGGTCGTCGTGGTCGGCATGGCCTGCCGTTTCCCCGGCGGGGTGCACACCCCGGAGCAGCTGTGGGAGCTGGTCGCGGCCGGCGGCGACGCCATCACCGCCTTCCCCACCGACCGCGGCTGGGAGATCCAGGGACAGGGCGGCTTCCTGCACGACGCCGCCGACTTCGACCCCGAGTTCTTCGGCATCAGCCCGCGCGAGGCGGTCGCCATGGATCCGCAGCAGCGGCTGCTGCTGGAGACAGGCTGGGAGGCCTTCGAACGGGCCGGTATCGATCCGCAGGGTCTGCGCGGCAGCCGCACCGGTGTGTTCGTCGGCAGCAACGGCGTCGACTACCACCACCTCATCGCCCGCGCCAAGGACATGGAGGGCCGAGGCGTCATGCTGGCGGCCAGCGTCATCTCCGGCCGGCTCGCCTACGTCTTCGGCCTGGAGGGCCCGGCGGTCACCGTGGACACGGCGTGTTCGTCGTCGCTGGTGTCGCTGCATCTGGCGGCGCAGGCGCTGCGCAGCGGCGAGTGCTCCCTCGCCCTGGCCGGTGGCGTCACCGTGATGACCACCTCCGCCGCCTTCGCGGGCTTCCGCCACCACGGCGGCCTCGCCGACGACGGCCGCTGCAAGGCCTTCGGTGACGACGCCGACGGCACCGGCTGGTCCGAGGGCGTCGGCATGGTCGTACTGGAACGGCTGTCGGACGCGGTGCGCCACGGGCATCCGGTCCTCGCCACCGTGCGCGGCTCGGCGGTCAACCAGGACGGTGCGTCGAACGGGTTGACGGCGCCGAATGGTCCGTCGCAGCAGCGGGTGATCCGGCAGGCGTTGGCGTCGGCGGGGCTGAAGCCCGCCGAGGTGGACGCGGTGGAGGCGCATGGCACCGGCACTCGACTCGGTGACCCGATCGAGGCGCAGGCGCTGCTGGCGACCTACGGTCAGGATCGTGAACGGCCGCTGCTGCTGGGCTCGGTGAAGTCCAACATCGGGCACACCCAGGCCGCCGCCGGAGCCGCCGGACTCATCAAGGCCGTCATGGCGCTGCGAAACGGCGTCGTCCCGCGCACCCTGCACGCCGACGTGCCCTCGTCCCACGTCGACTGGTCCGTGGGGGCCGTCGAACTCGCCACCGCCACCACCGACTGGCCCGACACCGGCCGCCCGCGCCGCATGGGCGTGTCGTCCTTCGGCATCAGCGGCACCAACGCCCACCTCCTCCTGGAACAGGCCCCGCAGGTCGAGGCCGAGGAGCCGGAGACGGTCACCGTCACCCCGCGCGTGGTGCCGTGGCCCGTCACCGCCACCGGCGAGGCCGCGCTGGACGCCCAGCTCGACCGGCTCCGCGCCCACGCCGAGGACCGGGCGCCCGTGGACGTCGGCCACTCCCTGGCCGTCGGCCGCTCCGCCTTCCCCCACCGGGCCGTCCTGCTCGCCACCCCCGACGGACTCACCGAGGCCGCGAGAACGGTCGCCGAGCCCGGCCCGCTCGCCGTCCTGTTCTCCGGCCAGGGTGCCCAACGGCTGGGCATGGGACGGGAGTTGTACGGCCGCTTCCAGGTGTTCGCCGAAGCCCTGGACGCCGTACTCGACGAACTCGATCCCGGAGTGCGGGAGGTGATGTGGGGCGACGACCCGGCCGCGCTCGAGCGTACGGGTGTGGCGCAACCGGCGTTGTTCACGGTCGAGGTCGCTCTGTATCGCCTCGTCGAGTCGCTGGGGGTCGCGCCCAAGTACGTCGCCGGTCATTCGGTCGGTGAGATTACGGCCGCGCATGTGGCTGGGGTGTTGTCGCTGCGGGATGCGTGTGTGCTGGTGTCGGCGCGGGCGCGGTTGATGGAGGCATTGCCGGAGGGCGGCGCGATGGCCGCCGTCGAAGCGGCCGAGGACGAGGTGCTGCCGTATCTCGGCGATGACGTGGCGTTGGCTGCGGTCAACGGGCCGCGTGCCGTGGTGCTTTCCGGCGCCGAGGACGGCGTCGAGCGAGTGCTGGCGGCGCTGGGGGAGCGGCGGCACACGCGTCTCTCCGTCAGCCATGCGTTCCACTCGCCGCTGATGGACCCGATGCTGGACGACTTCCGTGCCGCACTGGCCGGTCTGACGTTCGGCGAGCCCACCCTGCGTCTGGTGTCCAACCTGTCCGGCGGTGACGGGCGTTCCGTCGAGCACTGGGTGCGGCATGTCCGGGAGACCGTGCGGTTCGCCGACGGTCTGAGTGCCCTGGCCGACGCGGGTGTGCGGCACTATCTGGAGATCGGACCGGACGCCGTCCTCACGCCCCTGGTCGAGCATGCCGTCCCGCTGCTGCGCCGGGACCAGGACGAGGAGACGGCCGCCGTGACCGCGCTCGCCCGGCTCCACGCCGGCGGCGTCCCCGTCGACTGGCCCGCCTTCTTCGCCGGCACCGGTGCCCGCCGCGTCGACCTGCCCACCTACGCCTTCCAGCGGGCCCGCTACTGGCCCGAGGCCGCCGAAGCGGCACCGCAGGGCTCCGGTGCGGACGCCGAGTTCTGGGCCGCCGTGGAGCGCGCGGACATCCACGCCCTCGCCGGGCGCCTCGACGTGGCCCCGGACGCGCTCGACCGGATCGTCCCCGCGCTGTCCTCCTGGCGAAGCCGCAGCCGGGTCCGGACGACCGTCGACTCCTGGCGTCACCGCGAGACCTGGCAGCCGCTGACCGCCACGACATCCGGCCGCCGCGACGGCGTCCGGCTCGTGGTCCTACCCGCCGAGTCGGCCGCCGCGCCTTGGGCCGGCGCCGTGTCCGACGCGCTCGGCACGGACAGCGCGCTGCTGGTCGTGGACACGTCCGACCGGGCCGAACTCGCGGAGCGGCTAAGGCAGTTCGTGCCGGGCGACGCCGCCGAACCGCACGTCACCCGCGTCGTCTCCCTGCTGGCCGCCGACACCACCGTGCTCCCCGGCGGCGTCGCTGCCGGCGTGCCCGCGACGGCCCTGCTCCTCCAAGCCCTCGACGACGCCGGTCTCACGGCACCGGTGTGGTCCGTGACCAGCGGCGCCGTCGCCACCGGCCCCGGTGAGGCCCCCGCCGATCCGGCGCAGGCGGCCCTATGGGGGCTGGGCCGGGTCGCCGCTCTGGAGTACCCGGACCGGTGGGGCGGCCTGATCGACCTGCCCGGGGACCTGGACGACGCCGCACTGCGCCGGCTCACCGCCTTCCTCGCCGCTCCCGTTGACGAGGACGAGGTCGCCGTGCGGGGCGCCGGTGTCCTCGGTCGCCGATTCGTGCCGGTGCCGGGTGTGGAAGGGGCCCCGGTGTGGGAGCCGTCCGGCACGGTGCTGATCACGGGTGGTACGGGTGCGCTGGGCGCTCATGTGGCCCGCTGGGCGGCGCAGCACGGCGCCGGGCATCTGCTGCTGCTCAGCCGGCGTGGCCGACAGGCGCCCGGGGCCGAGGAGTTGGAGGCCGAGCTGGCCGGGCTGGGCGCGCGGGTAACCGTCGCCGCGTGTGACACGGCCAACCGCGCGGAGCTCACGGCGGCCCTGGAGGCGATCCCGGCGGACGTGCCGCTGACCGCCGTGGTGCATGCCGCCGGTGTCCTCGACGACGCCGTGCTGGACGGGCTCACGCCTGACAGGTTCACGGACGTGTTCCACGCGAAGGTTCAACCCGCGCTGCTGCTCGACGAGTTGACGCGCGAGCACGACCTGTCGGCGTTCGTGCTGTTCTCCTCCGTGGCCGGCGCGGTCGGCAACCCGGGACAGGGCAACTACGCTGCCGCCAACACCGTGTTGGACGCACTCGCCCAGCGGCGCCGGGCCGAGGGCCTGCCCGCCACCTCCGTCGCCTGGGGCGCCTGGGGCGGCGGTGGCATGGCCGCCGGAGTCCAGGACACGGAACGGGCCTCCGGGGCCGCGCTCCTCGACCCCGCCGCCGCGCTCACCGCGCTCGCCGAACTCGTCGCCGAACCGCACCCCGTCACCGTGATCGCCGACCTGCAGCATCCGCCGTTCCTCCAGGCGCTGTTCAGCCTCCGCCCGTCGCCCGCCCTGGCCGCGCTCCCCGCCGTCCGGGAGGCGCTGCGCACGGCCCGCACCTCCCGCTCCGCCGGAGAAGAGGCCCGCCGCGCGCTGCGGGACCGGGTGCACGCGACCGTCCCCGGCGAGCGGCTGCCGCTCCTGCTCGACCTGGTGCGCACCCAGGCCGCCGCCGTACTCGCCCACCCCGACCCCGCCGCGATCCGACCCGACAAGCCCTTCCAGGACCTCGGCTTCGACTCGCTGACCTCGATGGAACTGCGCACCCGGCTGGCCCGCGTCACCGGCCTGCCGCTTCCCGCCGGCCTGCTCTTCGACCACCCACGGCCCCGCACCCTCGCCGAGCACCTCCTCGACACGCTGCTCGGCGAGCCGGGCCCCGCGCCCACGCCGCCGCCGGCCGGGCGCACCGCCACCGACGAACCCCTCGCCATCGTCGGCATGGCCTGCCGCTTCCCCGGCGACGTCCGGTCCCCCGAAGACCTGTGGGAGCTGGTCTCGGGCGGCCGGGACGCCATCGGCGCCTTCCCCACCGACCGAGGCTGGGACCTCGACGTCCTCGCCGGGGCGGGCCGCGGGCACAGCGCCACCACCGAGGGCGGATTCCTGCGCGACGTCGCCGACTTCGACCCCGAGTTCTTCGGCATCAGCCCCCGCGAGGCCCTCGCGATGGACCCGCAGCAGCGCGTCCTGCTGGAGACGACCTGGGAGGCCTTCGAACGGGCCGGCATCGACCCGCACACGCTGGGCGGCAGCCGCACCGGCGTCTTCGTCGGCACCAACGGCCAGGACTACGCCGAACTCGTCGCCCGGTCCGCCGAGAACATGGAGACCCACCTCGGCACCGGCCTCGCGGCCAGCGTCATGTCCGGCCGTATCGCCTACGTGTTCGGCCTGGAGGGGCCCGCGGCCACCATCGACACCGCCTGCTCCTCCTCCCTGGTCTCCCTGCACCTGGCCGGGCAGGCGCTGCGCGGCGGCGAGTGCGAACTCGCCCTGGCCGGCGGCGTCACCGTGATGACCAGTTCCTCCAGCTTCTCCGGCTTCACCGCCATGGGCGGCCTCGCCGGGGACGGCCGCTGCAAGGCGTTCTCCGACGCGGCCGACGGCACCGGCTGGTCCGAGGGCGTCGGTGTCCTCGTCGTGGAGCGGCTCTCCGACGCCGAACGGCACGGGCACCGTGTCCTCGCCGTGGTCCGCGGCTCCGCCGTCAACCAGGACGGCGCCTCCAACGGACTCAGCGCCCCCAACGGCCCCTCCCAGCAGCGCGTCATCCGCCAGGCCCTGGGCGCCGCCGGACTCACGCCCGCCGACATCGACGCCGTCGAGGCGCACGGCACCGGCACGACGCTCGGCGACCCGATCGAGGCCGAGGCCCTGATGGCGGTGTTCGGCGGGCACGAGCGCCCGCACCCGCTGCTCCTCGGCTCGGTGAAGTCCAACATCGGCCACACCCAGGCCGCCGCCGGAGTCGCCGGCGTCATCAAGACCGTCATGGCCCTGCGCCACAGCGCCCTGGCGCCCACCCTGCACGTCGAGACGCCGTCGTCGCACGTCGACTGGTCGACGGGCCCGGTGGCGCTGCTCGACCGCGCCCTGCCCTGGCCGGTCACGGGTCGGCCCCGCCGGGCCGGCGTGTCCTCCTTCGGCATCAGCGGCACCAACGCGCACGTCGTCCTCGAACAGGCCGCCGACCCCGCCCCATCGACCACGGACGACACCGGCGCCGCCGCACCCGCCGACCGGCAGCTGCCGTGGGTGCTGTCCGCCCGTACCCCCGCCGCACTGCGCGGCCAGGCCGCCGCGCTCGCCGACGGCATCGCCCACCACCCCGCCGTGGACCTCACGGACATGGCCCACGCCCTCGCCGCCACCCGGGCCGTCTTCGAGCACCGCGCGGTCGTCGTCGGCACCGGACGTGACGCCCTCCTCGCCGGGCTGGGCGCGCTCGCCGCGGGCGACACGGTGACCGCCCCCGTGGTGCGCGGCGCCGCCGACGGCGAGGGCCGTACCGTCCTCGTCTTCCCCGGGCAGGGCGCCCAGTGGGCCGGCATGGGCGCCCGGCTGCTGGAGGAGTCCCCGGTGTTCGCCGCGCGCATCGCCGAATGCGCCGCCGCCCTCGCCGAGTTCACCGACTGGTCGCTCACCGACGTCCTGCGCGGCGCCGACGGCGCCCCCGCACTGGAGCGCGTGGACGTCGTACAGCCCGCCACCTGGGCGGTCATGGTCGCGCTCGCCGCGCTCTGGGAAGCGCACGGCGTCACCCCCGACGCGGTCCTCGGACACTCCCAGGGCGAGATCGCCGCGGCCGTCGTCGCCGGGGCCCTGTCCCTGTCCGACGGCGCCCGCGTCGTGGCCCTGCGCAGCCGGGCCATCGCCCGCCGGCTCGCCGGACGCGGTGGCATGATCGCGGTCCCGCTGCCCGCCGCCGACGTCGAACCCCGCCTCACCGCCTGGGACGGGCGGCTGTCCCTCGCCGCGGTCAACGCCCCCGACGCCGTCGTCGTCAGCGGCGACGCCGCATCCCTCGACGAGTTCTTCGGCCGGCTCACCGACGAAGGCATCCGCGTCAAGCGCATCGCCGTCGACTACGCCTCGCACTCCGCCCACGTCGCGGACCTGCACGCCGACCTGCTCACCGACCTCGCGCCCCTCACCCCCCGCGCCCCGCGGATCCCGCTGCTGTCCACGGTCACCGTCGAACGCCTTGACACCGCAGCCATGGACGCCGAGTACTGGTACCGCAACCTGCGGCAGACCGTGCGGTTCGCGGACGCGGTGCGCACGCTGCTCGACCAGGGCTTCACACGGTTCGTCGAGTCCGGACCGCACCCCGTGCTGACCGGCGCCGTCCAGTCCTGTGCCGAGTCGGTGGGCACCGACGCCGTCGCCGTCGGCACCCTGCGGCGCGGCGAGGACGGCACGGACCGGGTGCTCACCTCCCTCGCCGAGGCCTTCGTGCGCGGCGTCCCCGTGAACTGGACGGCAGCGACCGGTACCGGCCGTTCACGGGCCGTAGACCTGCCCACGTACGCCTTCCAGCGGCAGCGGTACTGGCCCACCGCCGCGGCTATGACCACCGACGTGTCGGGCGCCGGGCTCGACGCGACCGGGCACCCGCTGCTCGGCGCCGCCGTCACCGTCGCCGACTCCGGCGACCTGGTCCTCACCGGCACCCTGTCCCTGTCCGCACAACCCTGGCTCGGACAACACCGCGTGTCCGGCGCCGTGTTCTTCCCCGGCACCGGATTCCTCGAACTCGCCGTCCGCGCCGGTGACGCCGCCGGCTGCGGCCGGGTCGACGAACTCACCATCGCCGCACCGCTCGTCCTGCCCGAAAGCGGAGCCGTCCAGGTGCAGGTCCGGGTCGACGCGGCCGACGAGGAGGGCCGGCGCGGCCTACGGTTCCACTCCCGGCCGGCCCGCGGCGACGCACCCTGGCAGCTGCACGCCACCGGCGCCCTCTCCCGCGACCCGGCCACCCCGGCCCCGCTCGACACCACCGAATGGCCGCCCGCCGGCGCCACCGAGGTCGACGTGAGCGACATCTACGAGCGTTACGCCCGCGCCGGACTCGACTACGGGCCCGCCTTCCAGGGGCTGCGCGGCGTGTGGCGGCTCGACGACGACGCCTACGCCGAGGTCGTCCTGCCCGACCCGGCCGGCGCCACCCCGGGCCTCGGGCTGCACCCGGCGCTCCTGGACGCCGTACTGCACGCCGGTGTCCACGCGGGCGAGGAGAACCACGAGCGGACGCTGCCGTTCAGCTGGCAGGACGTCACCCTGCACGCCTCCGGCGCCACCGTGCTGCGCGCCCGCATCGTCCGCACCGGACCCGACACCCTCGCCCTCGCCGCGACCGACGTCGAGGGCGACCCCGTCGTCACCGTCGGCACCCTCACCCTGCGCGCCGGCACCGACCGGCCCACCGCCGGCCCGGCCGACGACCCGCACGACGCCCTGCTGCACCTCGCGTGGGAACCCGGGCCGGCCGACCTGGCCGCACCCTCGGGCGCCCGCTGGGCCGTCGTCGGCGACGACGCCCACGGCCTCGGCCAGGCCCTGGCCCTGGCGGGGGAGAGCGTCGTCGCCTACGCCGAGACCTTCGCCGCCGCCATCGGCGAGGACGGCGACAACGGCCCCGTCCCGCACGGCTTCCTCGTCAGCGTCACCGGCGGCGCGGCACCCGACGCGGTGCACGACACCGTCGCCCGGACCCTGACGCTGCTTCAGGAATGGCTCGACGACGAACGCCTCGACCGCTCGCGGCTCCTCCTCGTCACCCGTGGCGCCGTCGCCCCCGACGGCGGCGACGTGACCGACCCGGCCGCGGCCGCCGTCTGGGGCCTCGTCCGCTCCGCCCAGTCGGAGAACCCGGGCCGCTTCGTCCTGGTCGACCTCGACGAGGCGGAGACGTCCGCCACGGCCCTGCCCGCCCTGCTCGTGGCCGAGGAGGAACAGTGGGCGGTCCGCGACGGCCGGCCACGCGTGCCCAGGCTCGCCCGGGCCGCCGCGGACAAGCCCGCCGCCGGCACCCGCGGTATCGCCGACTGGAACCCGGACGGCACCGTCCTCATCACCGGCGGCACCGGCGGCCTCGGCGGCGAACTCGCCCGGCACCTGGTGACCCGGCACGGCATCCGCCACCTGCTGCTGGCGTCCCGCGCCGGCGAGGCAGCGCCCGACGCCGACGCCCTGCGCGCCGAACTCACCGCCGCCGGCGCCTCGGTCACCGTCGCGGCCTGCGACGTCGCCGACGCCGACGCCGTCGACGCGCTGCTCGCCGCCGTGCCCGCGGAGCACCCGCTGACCGCCGTCGTGCACACCGCGGGCGCCCTCGACGACGGCGTCCTGCCCTCCCTCACCCCCGAGCGGGTCTCCGCCGTCCTGCGCCCCAAGGCCGACGGCGCCTGGCACCTGCACCGCGCCACCCGCGACAGGGACCTCGCCGCGTTCGTCCTGTACTCCTCGGTCTCCGGCGTCCTCGGCAGCCAGGCCCAGGCCGGCTACTGCGCCGCCAACGCCTACCTCGACGCCCTCGCCGTCCACCGCCGCGCACACGGCCTGCCCGCCACCTCCCTGTCCTGGGGATTCTGGGCCCGCCGCACCGGCATGACCGCGCAGCTCACCGAGACCGACCTACAGCGCATGGAACGCTCCGGCACCCCACCGCTCGGCCTCGACCTCGGACTCGCCCTGTTCGACGCCGCGCTCACCCGCGACGACGCCCACCTCGTGCCGCTGCGGATCGACCGGACCCGCGCCGGCGGCGACGTACCGCCCCTGCTGCGCGGCCTGCTGGGCGGAGCCCGGCGCACCGCCGCCACCGCGACCCGGTCCTTCGCCACGCTCCGCGACCGGCTCGCCCGGCTCGACACCGCCGAACAGCACAAGGCGCTGACCGACCTGATCGTGGAGACCTCCGCGGTGCTGCTCGGCCGGCGCGAGGAAGGGCCCCTGGACCCGAACCGCGAATTCCTCACCCTGGGCTTCGACTCGCTCATCGCCCTGGAACTGCGCAACCAGCTCGGCGAGGCCCTCGGCCTGCGCGTGCCGACGTCCGCCGTCTTCGACCACCGCACCCCCGCCCGGCTCGCCCAGTGGCTCCAGGGCCAGTTGGCCGCCCTCGGCAACCGCGCGGCGACCGGCCCCGGCACGCTCACCGCGAACACCCGCGAGAGCGCCCCCGACTCGGTGGTCAACCTGTTCTTCGACACCGTCAGGAACGGCAAGACCCTGGAGGCCATGCGGCTGCTGATGGCCGTCGCGGCGACCCGGCCCCAGGTCGGACTGACCGCCGAGGTGCCGGAGCTGCCGCAGCCCGTCGCCCTGGCCGAAGGAGCCGCGCTGCCCCGGCTGATCTGCGTCAGCGCGCCCGGCGCCACCGGCGGTGTGCACCAGTACGCCCGCATGGCGGCCCCCTTCCGCGGCAGCCGGCATGTCAGCGCCCTGCCCCTGCTCGGCTTCGCCGAGGGCGAGGCACTGCCCGCGGACAGCGAGGCAGCCGTACGGCTCATCGCCGAGAGTGCCCTGCTGGCCAGCGAGGGCGAGCCGTTCGTCCTCGTCGGCTACTCCATGGGCGGCACCTTCGCCTACCGCGCGGCGGGCGTACTGGAGGAGACCTGGGGCATCCGGCCCGAGGGCGTCATCATGCTCGACACGCTCAGCCTCGAATACAGGGCGGGGGAGGGCGTCGACTGGGACCTCTTCCACGAGAACTACCTCGCCGACATGGACAAGCCGGCGGTCAAGGTCGACAGCGCCCGGCTGTCCGCGATGGCCCAGTGGTTCCTGCGGATGACGACGGGCGGCGCGGAACGCTACAAGACCGGCGTGCCGAGCCTGCTGATCCGCTGCACGGCCTCCATGCCCGCGGTCGACCGCGGCGACGAGGCCCCGCCCGTGCCCGCCCACACCACCCGCATGATCGACGCCACCCACCAGACCCTCATCGCCGAGCAGTCCCACGAGACCGCCCGGCTCATGGACGAGTGGCTGCGGACCCTGGAGTCCGAGGGGCACTGAACGGCGGCGCATCCGGGGCGGGGCAGGTCTAAGGAAAACCGAGACCGCCCCGACCTACCTTCCACAACAGTCTCGTTGAGTGTTTTGGACCATCGGAGGCGGTGCGGCATGACCATCCTGTCCGGACTGGAGTTCTTCGACCTGCACGACCCGGTCGCCGCCGAGCCGGTCGCGGTCGTCGCCATGGCCTGCCGACTGCCCGGCGGGATCACCGACCCCGAGGGGCTGTGGGAGCTGCTCCTCGGGGCCGGTGACGCCACCGGCCCGCTGCCCGCCGACCGGGGCTGGGACCCGGACGCCCTCGACGGCCCCGACCCGGGCGCCGTGCCCCGGCGCGGCGGATTCCTCGACGGCGTCGCCGACTTCGACGCCGGCTTCTTCGGACTCTCGCCCCGCGAGGCCGTCGCCACCGACCCCCAGCAGCGGCTGCTCCTGGAGACCGCCTGGGAGGCCGTGGAGCGGGCCGGCATCGACCCGCTGTCGCTGCACGGCACCCGCACCGGCGTCTACGTCGGCGTCAGCGGCGAGGACTACGCCCTGGTCACCGCACGCGCCGCCGAGGACGCCGCCGCGAACGCCGTCACCGGCACCGCCCCCGGCGTCGCCTCCGGCCGCCTCGCCCATGTCCTCGGGCTGCGCGGCCCCGCGCTCACCCTCGACACCGCGTCCTCCTCCTCGCTGACCGCGCTGCACTGCGCGGTCCGTGCCCTGCGCGCGGGGGAGTGCACGCTCGCCCTGGCCGGCGGGGCCAACGTGCTGTCCACGCCGCGCAGCCTCGTCGGCTACGCCCGGCAGGGCGGCCTCGCCCCCGACGGCCGCTGCAAGCCGTTCTCCGCCGACGCCGACGGCACCGCCTGGGCCGAGGGCGTCGGCGTCCTCGTCCTGGAGCGCCTCTCCGACGCCAGGCTGAACGGCCACCCCGTCCTCGCCCTCATCCGCGGCACCGCCGTCAACGCCGACGGCGCCACCGACCGGCTGACCGAGCCGAGCGGCGCCGCCCAGCGCGAGCTGATCACCCTGGCCCTGGGCGACGCGGGGCTCGGCCCCGGCGACGTCGACGCCGTGGAGGCGCACGGCACCGGAACCCGCGTCGGCGACCCCGTCGAGGCCGAGGCCCTCCTCGCCACCTACGGGCGTGAGCGTGAACACCCGCTGCTCATCGGCTCCGTGAAGGCCAACATCGGGCACGCCCAGGCCGCCGCCGGCATCGCCGGCCTCATCAAAACCGTTCTCGCACTGCGGCACGCGGTCCTGCCCGCCACCCCGCACCTGTCCGAGCCCACTCCGGCCGTCGACTGGTCCGCCGGCTCGGCGCTGCTGCTGCGCGAGACCACCGACTGGCCCGCCACCGGCAGGCCGCGCCGCGCCGCCGTCTCCTCCTTCGGCATCGGCGGCAGCAACGCCCATGTCGTCCTCGAACAGGCACCGCCCGCCCCCGCCCCGGCCGAGGAACCCGCCGGCAGTCCGCACATCGTGCCCTGGGTGGTCTCCGCGCGGTCCGCGAACGCCCTGGACGCGGCGGTCGCCCGGCTGCGCCGTCTGGAGCCCGCCGACGACCGGGCGCGGGCCGACATCGCCCACTCGCTGGCCACCGGCCGCGCCACCGCGCTGCCGCACCGCACCGTCCTGCTGGCCTGCGCCGACGGCACACCCACCGTGGCCCGCTGCGTCGCCGAACCCGGCCTGTCCGCCGTGCTGTTCGCCGGACGGAGCGGCCCGCACGCCGCACGGACCCGCGCCCTCGCCGAGCGGTTCCCGGTGTTCGCGCGCGCCTTCGACGCCGTACGTGACGCCTTCGACCGGCTGCTGCCCGAGCTCGACTCGGGCCACAGCGCCGAACCCCTGCTGTTCGCCCACGAGATCGCCCTCTTCCGGCTCCTGGAGTCCGTCGGCCGGACGCCCGCCTACGTCGCCGGACACGGGCTCGGCGAGGTGGCCGCCGCCCATGTCGCGGGCGCGCTGTCCCTCACCGAGGCCTGCCGTGTCGTGGCCGCCCGGGTCCGGCTGGCCGAGCGGCTCAAGCCCGCCGCCACCGTCGCCGTACGCGCCACCGAGGCCGAAGTGGCACCGCTGCTCACCGCGCACGTCGCCATCGCCGCCGTGGACGGCCCCGACCGCATCGTGCTCTCGGGCGAAGCCGACGAAGTCACCCGCATCGCCGACGCCTTCGCGGCCGAGGGCCGCGCCACCACCGCGCTCCCCGCCCCGCACGGACTGCACTCCCCGCTCGTGGCCGACGCCCTGGCGGAGTTCCGCAGCGAACTGGCCGGACTCGAACCGCGCACCCTGCGCATCCCGGTCGTGTCCGCCCTCACCGGCGCCCGCGTCACCGGCACCGACCTCGCCTCGCCCGCCCACTGGAGCCGGCACGTCAGCGACACCGTACGGTTCGCCGACGTCGTCACCGCCCTGCGCGACGCGGGCGTCCACACGTTCCTCGAAGTGGGCACCGACGCCACCCTCACCGCGAGCACCGTCGAACTGCTCGCGTGGACCGGCGTGGTGACCGTCGCCGCCCAGCGCTCCGGCACCGACCCGGAGACGGCCCTGCTCACCGCGCTCGCCCGGCTCCACGTCACCGGCAGCGACGTGCACTGGCCCGCCCTGTTCACGGGCACCGGAGCCCGCCGCACCGAACTGCCCACGTACCCCTTCCAGCGCGAACGTCACTGGCCCACCCCCGCGCACCCGGCGCCGTACCCGCCCGCCCCGGCCAGGGACGACGACCGGCGCGCCGCCGAACCGGCCGCGCTGCGGGCCCTCACCGGCCCGCGCCGGGTCCGCGCGCTGCTCACCCTGGTGCGCGCCGAGGCCGCCGCCGTCCTCGGGCACGCGAACCCCGGACGCGTCGAACCCCGCGTCGCCCTGCGCTCCCTGGGCCTCGACTCCTACGCCGAGACCGAGCTGCGGATCCGCCTCGGCCGCGCCACCGGCCTCGACCTGCCCACCACCCTGTTCTACGACCAGCCCACCCCGGCCGCGCTCGCCGCCCGGCTCGCCGAGCACCTGGACGAGACACCGCGCGCCCTGCCCGAGTGGCCCACCGGCTTCGAACAGGCCCTGCGCGAACTGCCCGACGACCACCCCGCCAGGCGCCGGGCGGTCCACCGCCTTCAGGCACTGCTGGCCGACCTCGGTGACGTACCGGGACGCCACGTGAACGGCACCAACGGCACGGCGGACGCCACCGACATCGCCGCCGCCCCCGTCGACCGGCTCCTGGACCTCATCGACAAGGAGTTCCCGGTCCGCTGACCGGCGCCCACCCCTCACCGCAGGCCACGAACGCCCGCCGACGCGATGGGACATCCCGTGCAGGAAGAGCAGCAGGACACGGTCGTCGACTACCTCCGACGGGTCACGGCCGAGCTGCGCCGTGCCCACCGGCGCATCGAGGAACTCGAGACCGACCGCGCCCCCGGAGCACCCGCCGACGACCCCGTCGCCGTGGTCGGCATGGGCTGCCGCCTGCCCGGGGACATCACCTCGCCGGACGACCTGTGGCGGCTCGTCGACACCGGCACGGACGCCGTCACCGGCTTCCCCGCCGACCGCGGCTGGGACCTGACGGCGCTGCTCGCCGAGTCCGCCGCGCGCGGCGGGGGGTTCCTCGGCGGGGCCGACGCCTTCGACGCGGAGTTCTTCGGTATCTCGCCCCGCGAGGCGGCCACGATGGACCCGCAGCAGCGGCTGTTCCTCGAAGTCGCCTGGGAGGCCCTGGAGAACGCCGGCATCGACCCGCAGTCCCTGCGCGGCAGCCGCACCGGCGTGTACGCGGGCACCTACCAGTGGGACTCGGGCCGGCCCGGCCCCGGTGACGGCGCGGGCCATGTCATGACCGGCACCGCCGCGAGCGTCCTGTCCGGCCGACTCGCCTACGTCCTCGGCCTCGAAGGCCCGGCCCTGACCGTCGACACGGCCTGCTCCTCCTCGCTGGTCGCCCTGCACACCGCCGTGCAGGCCCTGCGGACCGGCGAGAGCGAACTCGCCGTCGTCGGCGGCGTCACCGTGCTGTCCGACCCGGCCGTCTTCACCGAGTTCAGCAGACAGGGCGGCCTCGCTCCCGACGGCCGCTGCAAGGCGTTCTCCGCGGACGCCGACGGCACCGGCTGGTCCGAGGGCGTCGCCGTCCTCGTCGTGGAGCGCCTGTCCGACGCCCGCCGCCACGGGCACCCGGTCCTGGCGCTCGTACGGGGCACCGCCGTCAACTCCGACGGCGCCTCCAACGGCCTGACCGCGCCCAGCGGCCGGGCCCAGCAGCAGGTCATCCTGCAGGCCCTCGCCGCCGCCGGGCTCACCCCGGCCGACGTGGACGCCGTCGAGGCGCACGGCACCGGCACCCGGCTCGGCGACCCCGTCGAGGCGTCCGCACTGCTCGCCACCTACGGCCAGGACCGCGAACGGCCCCTGCTGCTCGGCTCGTTGAAGTCCAACATCGGGCACACCCAGGCCGCCGCGGGCGTCGCCGGGGTCATCAAGACGGTGCTGGCGATGCGGCACGGCAGGCTGCCGCGCACCCTGCACGCCGACGAGCCGACCGGCGCCGTCGAGTGGACCGCCGGCCGCGTCGAACTGCTGCGGGAGCCCGCCGACTGGCCGCGCACCGGCCGCCCCCGACGGGCCGCCGTGTCCGCGTTCGGCATCAGTGGCACCAACGCCCACGTCGTCCTGGAAGCGGCCGATGCCCTCGCATCGCAACCGGCGGCCCAGGACAGCCCGTTGCCCATGGGCGCGGTTCCCTGGCCGCTGTCCGCCCGCGACGCCGACGCCCTCGCGGACCAGGTGGCTCGTGTGCGGGAGGCAGCCGCCGGGCGGGACCCGCTCGACGTCGGCCACTCGCTCGCCACCGGACGGTCCTCGTTCGAGCACCGGGCCGTCCTGCTCGGCTCCGGCGAGGGCGCCCCGCCGCTCGCCGAGGCGGTCGCGGGCGAGGGCGTGGAGCCGCCCGTCGCCGTACTGTTCTCCGGGCAGGGCAGCCAGCGCCCCGGCATGGGACGCGAACTCGCCGCACGTTTCCCGGTGTTCGCCGCCGCTCTGGACGAGGTCCTCGCCGAGTTCGATCACCGCGTGCGGTCGGCGATGTGGGGCGAGGACGAGGAGACCCTGCACCGCACGGAGTTCGCGCAGCCCGCGCTGTTCGCCGTCGAGGTCGCCCTGTACCGGCTCGTGCTCTCCTGGGGCGTACGCCCCGAGTACGTCATGGGCCACTCCGTCGGCGAGATAGCCGCCGCCCACGTCGCCGGCGTGCTGTCCCTGCCCGACGCCTGCCGCCTGGTGTCCGCACGGGCCCGCCTGATGCAGGACCTGCCGGCCGGCGGCGCGATGGTCGCCGTGGCCGCCGCCGAGGACGAGGTCCGCCCGCTGCTCACCGACGGTGTCGTCCTCGGTGCGGTCAACGGGCCGCGGTCCGTGGTCCTCTCCGGACCCGAGGAGGCGGTGGACGCCGTCGCGGCCCGGCTGACCGAGGCCGGGCACCGCACCGCACGCCTGCGGGTCTCGCACGCCTTCCACTCACCGCTGATGGATCCCGCCCTCGACCCGTTCCGCACGGCCGTCGCGCAGCTGTCCTTCGCCGAACCCGCCCTGCCCGTCGTCTCCAACGTCACCGGACGGCTCGCGGCACCCGGCGAACTGACCACCCCCGACTACTGGGTACGCCATCTGCGCGAGACCGTCCGCTTCGCCGACGGTGTGCGCACCCTGGCGGGCCACGGTGTCGGCGCCTGGCTGGAGGTGGGGCCCGGCGGTGTCCTCGCGGCCCTGGCCCAGGAGACCCTGCCGCCCGGCGCCGTCGTCACACCCCTGCTGCACGGCGGCCGCGACGAGGAGCACTCCGCCGTCACGGCCCTGTCCAGGCTGTACGTCCACGGCGTCCCCGTCGACTTCACGGCCCTGTTCGCCGGGACCGGGGCCGAACGGGTCGCGTTGCCCACCTATCCCTTCCGCCGCGACCGCTTCCCCTTCCGTCACACCGCCCGGGACACGGACGGCACGGACCTGTGGTCGGCGCTCGGCCGCACCGAACCGGCCGCGCTCGCCGGCCGCCTCGGCGTCACGGAGGACGCCGTCCGGTCCGTCGTACCCGCCCTGCTGTCCTGGCGGTCCCGGCACCGCAGCCGGGCCGCCCTGGACGCCCTGCGCCACCGCGAGCACTGGCAGCCCCACACCTTCGCGCCGCCCGCTGAGCCGACGGGCCCCTGGCTGCTCCTGCTTCCCGAGTACGACGACCCCTGGGCCGGCGCACTGGCCGCCGCCCTCGGCACGGCGGCCGTGCCGGTCCGATGCCCCGCCGGCACCGACCGCGCCACGCTCGCCGGCCTGCTGCGGGACGCGGCGCGTGACACCGAGCCGGCAGGCGTCCTGTGCCTCACCGCGCTCGGGGACTGCGACGCCGCGGACGTGCCGGCCGGGCTCCTCGGCGCGCTGACGGTCCTTCAGGCCACCGGCGACGCGGGGCTGCGGGCACCCGTGTGGTGTGCGACCCGCGATGCCGTGGCCGCCGCCGAGGGCGACCGGGTCCGCGGCCTCGCACGGTCCGCCGTCCGGGGGCTCGGCCGGGTCGCCGCCCGTGAGATCCCCGACCGCTGGGGCGGCCTCCTCGACCTGCCCGCCGACGACCCGGCCGCGCACACCGTCGCCCTCGCGCTGGCCGCCCTCACGGCCCCGCACGGCGAGGACGAGGTGGCCGTACGCGCCACCGGAGCCCTCGTCAGGCGGCTCGTGCCGGCGCCCCGACGGGAGCCCGAGGCGCCCACCGGGTGGCGTCCGGCCGGCACCACCCTCGTCACGGGCGGCACCGGCGGTCTCGGCGCGCAAGTCGCGCACCGTCTGGCCGCGGAGGGTGCCGAGCGTCTGCTGCTGGTCTCGCGTCGCGGCCCCGAAGCGCCGGGCGCGGACGACCTGAGACGTGAACTGGCCCAAGCCGGCTGCGAGGTGGAGATCGCCGCCTGCGACGTCGCCGACCGGGACGCGCTCGCCGCCCTCCTCGCCGCGATCCCCGCCGAGCGGCCGCTGACCGCTGTCGTGCACGCCGCCGGAGTCCTCGACGACGGCGTGCTGGACCGGCTCACCCCGGCCAGGTTCGCCGCCGTGTTCCGCGCCAAGACCACCGCCGCGCTGCACCTCGACGAACTGACCCGAGGCCACGACCTGTCGGCGTTCGTGCTGTTCTCGTCGGTGTCCGGAGCCCTCGGCAACCCGGGCCAGGCCAACTACGCGGCGGCCAACACCGTGCTCGACGCCCTCGCCGCCCGCCGCCGCGCCGAGGGGCTGCCCGCCGTGTCGATCGCCTGGGCGGCCTGGCGCGGCGCCGGTATGGCCGCAGGTCTCGACGACGCCCAGGGCCGACGGTCGGGCCTGGGCGGCCTCGACCCCGAACTGGCCCTGACCGCCCTGCTGGAAGCCACCACCGAGCCCCACGCCACCCTCCTGGTCGCCGACCTCGTCCCGCTGGCCGCCGCACTGCGGGCGGGTCCGCGCCGCAGCCCGGTCCTCGACGGCCACCCCGCCGTACCGGCATCGGACCGCTCATCGGATGGGGCCACCACAGCCCTGGCCGACCGGCTGCGTACGGCACCACCCGCCGAACACGCCACGCTCGTCCTGGACACGGTGCGCGCCGAGGCCGCCGCCGCCCTCGGTCACCGTCGGGCCGCCGACGTCCCGCCCGACCGGGCGTTCCGGGCCTCCGGCTTCGACTCGCTCACCGCCGTCGAGCTGCGCAACCGGCTCGTCTCGGCGACCGGCCTGCCGCTCACCGCAGCAGTCGTCTTCGACCACCCGACGCCCCGCGCACTCGCCGACCACGTGCTGGCCGCCCTGACCGGCACCGCCGAGGAACTGCGCGAAGCCGCTCCCGGACTGCGGAGCGACGCCGACGACCCGGTCGTCATCGTCGGCATGGCCTGCCGACTGCCCGGCGGCGCCGACTCCCCGCAGCTGCTGTGGGACCTCCTCGCCGAGGAACGGGACGCCATCGGACCCTTCCCCGGGGACCGCGGCTGGGACCTGACGGAGTTCGCGGATGAAGGGCGGCTGGAAGGCGGATTCCTGTACGACGCCCACGACTTCGACGCCGCCTTCTTCGGGATCTCCCCGCGCGAGGCCGTCACCATGGACCCGCAGCAGCGGCTGCTGCTGGAGACCGCCTGGGAGGCCGTGGAACGGGCCGGCATCGACCCGCACACCCTGCGCGGCACCCGCACCGGCGTGTTCGTCGGCAGCAACGGCCAGGACTACGCCCATGTCGTCAGCGGCTCCGCCGAGCGCACCGAGAGTCACGCCGCCACCGGCCTCGCCGCCAGCGCCCTGTCCGGCCGCGTCTCCTACACCCTCGGCCTGAACGGCCCCGCGGTCACCGTCGACACCGCATGCTCCTCCTCCCTGGTCGCCCTGCACCAGGCGGTGCGCGCGGTCCGCGCGGGCGAATGCGCGCTCGCCCTCGCCGGCGGCGTCACCGTGATGACCGACTCGGCGAGCTTCGCCCGCATCCAGCGGCTGGGCGCCATCGCCCGCGACGGCCGCTCCAAGGCGTTCTCCGAGGACGCCGACGGCACCGGCTACTCCGAGGGCGCCGCCCTCCTCGTCGTCGAGCGCCTCAGCGAGGCCCGCCGCCGGGGCCATCGGGTACGGGCCGTGATCCGCGGGTCGGCCGTGAACCAGGACGGCGCCTCCAACGGGCTCACCGCCCCCAACGGCCCCGCCCAGCAGCGCGTCATCCGCGAGGCCCTGGCCGACGCCGGGCTCACCCCGGCCGACGTGGACGCCGTCGAGGCGCACGGCACCGGCACCCGGCTCGGCGACCCCATCGAGGCCGAGGCCCTCCTCGCCGCCTACGGCCCAAGCCGCGGCCACCCGCTGCTGCTGGGGTCGGTGAAGTCCAACCTCGGCCACACCCAGGCAGCGGCCGGCGCGGTCGGCGTCATCAAGACGGTGCTGGCCCTCGAACACGGCCGCCTGCCCCGCACCCTGCACGCCGACACGCCCTCCACGCGCGTCGACTGGACCACGGGCGCCGTAGAACTCCTGCGTTCCGCCCAGGAGTGGCCCGACACCGGACGCCCGCGCCGCGCCGCCGTGTCCGCGTTCGGCATCAGCGGCACCAACGCCCACCTCGTACTGGAGCAGGCGAGCAGCGCCGCCGCGGTGACCGACTCCACGTCCGCGCAGCCCGCCGCAGAGGCAGCCGCCGGTGTGACACCGCCGCTCGACACCCGCGACGTGCCCCTCCTCCTGTCCGCCCGGACCGCGCCCGCACTGGCCGAACAGGCCGCCCGCACCGGCGCGTTCCTGCGCTCGCGGCCCGAGACCGAGCCCGCGGCGGCCGGCTGGTCGCTCGCCACCACCCGCGCCGCCCACGAACACCGGGCCGTCCTCGTCGGCCACGACCGCACCCGGCTCCTCGACTCCCTGGACGCCCTGGCCGCCGGAACCGCGGACCCCGCCGTCGTACGCGGCACGACTGCCGACAGCGCCACCGGGCCGGTGTTCGTCTTCCCCGGCCAGGGCTCCCAGTGGTGGGGCATGGGCCGCGAACTGTACGACACCTCACCGGTGTTCCGAGCCCGCGTCGACGACTGCGCCGACGCCCTCGCCCCCCACGTCGACTTCTCGCCCGTCGACCTGCTGCGCGGCGAGGGCGACGACCCCGACGCGCTGCACAGGGCCGATGTCGTGCAGCCCGCTCTGTTCTCGACGATGGTCGCGCTCGCCGCCCTGTGGCGCTCCCTCGGCGTCGAACCCGGCGCCGTCGTCGGCCACTCGCAGGGTGAGATCGCCGCCGCCCACGTGGCCGGCGCCTTCACCCTGGAAGAGGCGGCCCGGCTGGTGGCGCTACGCGGCCGGACCATGCTCGAACTCGGCGGCCTGGGTGGGCTGATGACGGTGTTCGCGCCCGTCGACCGGGTCGAGCCGCTGCTCGACGCGTGGCCCGGACGGCTCGGCGTGGCCGTGCTCAACGGCCCCTCCACGGTCGTCGTCTCCGGAGAGACCGGCGCCCTCGACGAGCTCCGCGACCTGTGCGCCCGCATGAACCTGCGCACCAAGGACGTCAAGTCCGACATCGCCGGACACGGCCCCCAGACCGAGACCGTCAAGGATCAACTCCTCGCCGCCCTGGGTCCGTTGAGCCCGCGCCCGGCCCGCGTCCCCTTCTACTCCACGGTGACCGGCGGCCGCCTCGACACCACCGAGCTGGACGCCGGCTACTGGTACCGCAACCTGCGCCGGACCGTGCGCATGGAGGCGGCCACCCGCGCCCTGCTGGCGGCCGGGCACCGAGTCTTCGTCGAGAGCAGCCCGCACCCGGTCCTGGCCGGCGCGATCGGTGAGACCTGTGAGGCGGCGGGCGCCGAGGACGCCGTAGTCCTCGGATCGGTGCGCCGTCAGGCCGGCGACGCCCGTGCCTTCCTGCTGTCGGCGGCCGCCGGCTGGGCGGCGGGCCTCCCCGTCGACTGGCGGCCCTGCTTCCCCTCCACCGCCCGCACCGCACCCCCGGTCGAACTGCCCACCTACCCCTTCCAGCGGCGTCGGTACTGGCCCACCGCCGCAGCCGACCCGGTGGCCGCCGCCGCCGGGGAGGACAGCGCCTTCTGGGACCTCGTCGACGACGCCGACACCGCCCGGCTCGCGGCCGAGACCGGCGCCGGTGAGCCCGAGCTGGCCGCCGTCCTGCCCGCCCTCGCCGACTGGCGGCAGCGATCCCGGCGCCGGGCGCTCGCCGCGTCCTGGAGCTACCGCGAGGTGTGGCAGCCGGTGCGCACTCCCGCCGCGCCGGCGCCCGCCGAGCGCCTCGTCGTCATCCCGGCCACGCACACCGACGACCCCTGGGTGGCCGCCGTCGTCACCGCCCTGGGACCCGGCACCGCCCGCCTGGACATCGACCCCGCCACCGCCGACCGCACCACCCTCGCCTCGGCGCTGCCCGCCCAACTCCCGATCGTGATATCCCTGTTGGGCCTCGCCGAGGAACCGGGCGACGCCCGCCACCCGGCGGTACCCGCCGGCCTCGCCGCCACCGTCGCCCTGCTCCAGGCGCTCGCCGACCGGCCCACCGGGGCCCGGCTGTGGTGCCTGACCCGTGACGCCGTCGCCGCCGTGCCCGGCGACCTCGTCCGCCACCCGGTCCAGGGCACCCTGTGGGGACTCGGCCGGGTCGCCGCCC
The DNA here is from genome assembly GCF_045039535.1 of Streptomyces sp. NBC_01092. Lineage (NCBI taxonomy): Bacteria > Bacillati > Actinomycetota > Actinomycetes > Kitasatosporales > Streptomycetaceae > Streptomyces > Streptomyces sp. NBC_01092. The sequence goes on from NZ_CP108659.1 coordinate 9,924,359, forward strand.
TGGAACACCCCGCGCTGTGGGGCGGCCTGGCCGACCTGCCGGACACCCTCGACCCCCGCTCCGGCGCCCTGCTCGCCGCGCTGCTCACCGCCGACGCCCCCGAGGACCAGCTGGCCCTGCGCCCCTCCGGAGCCCACGCCCGCCGGCTCGTCCCGGCCGGGACGCCTGCCGCGCTGCAGCCTTGGCGCACCAGCGGCACAGGCAGCCATGCCGGTCGTCCAGTCCCGGCCGGGGAACCCGCCGCGCCGCAGTCCTGGCGCAGCGACCGCACGCCCGTGGCCACGGGCGACAACGGCACCGATGCCCGCCGTCCAGGCCCGGCCGCGGAGCCCCTCGCGCCGCAGCCCTGGCGCACCGGCGGCACCGTCCTCGTCACGGGCGGCACCGGTGCCCTGGGCAGCCGCCTCGCCCACTGGGTCGTCTCCCGGGGCGCCGCCCACGTGCTGCTCCTGAGCCGGCGCGGCGCGGACGCCCCCGGCGCCGACACCCTCACCAAGCAGCTCACCGAGCTCGGCGCCCGCGTCACCGTCGCCGCCTGCGACACCGCCGACCGTGCCGCGCTCGCCGCCCACCTCGACGCCCTGCCCGCCGAGCATCCGCTCACCACCGTCATCCACGCCGCCGGCGTCTCCGACGGAGACAGCGAGACCACCGCCCTCACCCCGGACACCCTGCAGACGCTGCTCGGCGCCAAACTGCTCGGCGCCCGCCACCTCCACGAACTCACCGCGGACCACGACCTCGACGCGTTCGTCCTGTTCTCCTCCGGCGCCGCCTCCTGGGGCAGCGGAGGCCAGCCCGCCTACGCCGCCGCCAACGCCTACCTCGACGCGCTCGCCGCCCACCGCCGCGCCACCGGCCTGCCCGCCACCTCCGTCGCCTGGGGCGCCTGGGGCGAGACCGGCATGGCCACCGAACCCGGCCTCGCCGCCGAACTCGCGCGCCGCGGCGTCCACCCCATGGACCCCGACACCGCGCTCGCCGCCCTGCAGCGCGCCCTCGACGAGGACGTGACCGGCCTGACCGTCACCGCCACGGACTGGGCGGCGTTCCTGCCCGCCTTCACCGCCGCCCGGCCCAGCCCGCTGCTGACCGAACTGGCGCCGGCCGCCGAACCCGGGCCCACCGACGACGCCGAACCCGAGGACGGCCCCGGCGGCCTGCGCGACCGGCTCGCCGATCTGCCGGACGTCGAACGCACCCGGCTGCTCCTCGACCTCGTCCGCACCGAGGCCGCAGCCACCCTGGGCCACTCCGGCGCCGACGCCGTGCCCGCCGAACGCGCCCTGCGCGACCTCGGCTTCGACTCCGTCAGCGCCGTCGACCTGCGTAACCGGCTCAAGACCGTCACCGGCCTCGCGCTGCCCGCCTCCCTCGTCTTCGACCACCCCAACGCGGCGGCCGTCGCCGCCCACCTGCGCAGCGAGCTCTTCCCGGACGCCGCGGGCACCACCGACGGCGACGACCCGGACGCCGCGGTCCGCGCGGCCCTCGCCGCGATCCCGCCCGCGCGGCTGCGCAAGGCCGGACTGCTGGACCTGATCCTGCAACTCGCCGACGGCGACCCCGTCACCACCGGCACTCCGACCGGCGACGGCGACCCGCACGCACAGCACGACCTGGACGCCCTCGACGGCGAGAGCCTGCTGCGGCTCGCGGCCGAGACCACCTCGGACTGACGCCCCGCCCGACTTGAGAGAGCCCGCCTTGAACACACCCAACCCCTACGTCGAGGCGCTGCGGACCTCCCTGAAGGAGAACGAGCGGCTGCGACGGCACAACCAGCAGCTGATCTCGGCGTCCGTCGAGCCGATCGCCGTCGTCGGCATGGGCTGCCGCTACCCCGGCGGCGTCGCCTCCCCGGAGGACCTGTGGGAGCTCGTCGCCGCCGGACGGGACGCCATCGGCCCGTTCCCCGCCGACCGCGGCTGGGACCTGGCCCGCCTCACGGGCGACGGCCCCGGCCGCAGTCGCGCGCGCGAAGGCGGCTTCCTCGACGCGATGACCGAGTTCGACCCGGCGTTCTTCGGGATCGCCCCACGCGAGGCGCTCGCCATGGACCCCCAGCAGCGGCTGCTCCTGGAGACCGCCTGGGAGGCCCTCGAACGCGCCGGAATCGCCCCCACCGCACTGCGCGGCAGCCGCACCGGCGTCTTCGCGGGCACCACCATCCAGGACTACGGCAAGGTCGTCGCCGAAGCCCGCGAGAACATGGACGTCTACGCCACCACCGGCCACGCCGCCGGTGTGATCTCCGGACGCGTCTCCTACGTCCTCGGCCTGGAGGGGCCCGCCGTCACCGTCGACACCGGCTGCTCCTCCTCCCTCGTCGCCCTGCACTGGGCCGTGCAGTCGCTGCGCACCGGCGAGTCCACGCTCGCCCTCGCCTGCGGCGCCACCGTCATGTGCACCCCGGGCACCTTCGTCTCCTTCACCGCGCAGGGCGGCCTCGCCGCCGACGGCCGCTGCAAGCCCTTCTCGGCCGCCGCCGACGGCGTCGGCTGGAGCGAGGGCGCCGGTGTCCTCGTACTGGAACGCCTCAGCGACGCCCAGCGGGGCGGCCACCCCGTGCTCGCCGTGATCCGTGGCACCGCCCTCAACCAGGACGGCGCCTCCAACGGCATCAGCGCCCCCAACGGACCCGCGCAGCAACGCGTCATCCGCGCCGCCCTCGACAACGCCGGCCTCACCCCCGACCAGATCGACGCCGTCGAGGCGCACGGCACCGGCACGACCCTCGGCGACCCCATCGAGGCCCAGGCCCTGCTCGCCGCCTACGGCCAGGACCGCGAACGGCCCCTGCTGCTGGGCTCGGTGAAGTCCAACATCGGCCACACCCAGGGCGCCGCCGGAGTCGCCGGCATCATCAAGACCGTCATGGCGCTGCGGGCCGGCCTGCTCCCGCGCAGCCTGCACGCCGAGCAGCCGACACCCGACGTCGACTGGACAGCGGGTTCGGTGCGGTTGCTGACCGCCAACACGCCCTGGCCGCAGACCGGGGCCCCGCGCCGCGCCGGCGTCTCCTCCTTCGGCATCAGCGGCACCAACGCCCACGTCGTCCTCGAACAGGCCCCGCCCGCCGAGGAACCAGAGGCCCGCTTCACCCCGGCCCTGACGCCCTGGCCGGTGTCCGCCCGCACCGCCACCGCCCTCGACACCCAGATCCACCGGGTCACGGCCGCCGCCTCCCGCCTGCCCGCCATGGACGTCGGCCACTCCCTCGCCACAGGACGCGGCCACCTGGAACACCGCGCCGTGCTCCTGCCGCACGAGGACGGCCCGCGCGAGGTGGCGCGCGGCACGGCCGGAGAGGGTGGCCTCGCCGTCCTCTTCACCGGTCAGGGCAGCCAACGCCTCGGCATGGGACGCGAGTTGTACGACCGCTTCCCCGCGTTCGCCGAAGCGCTCGACGAGTTGCTCGCCCACCTGGACCCCGCCTTGCGCGACGTGATGTGGGGCGACGACGAGGCCGCGCTGGGCCGCACCGAACACGCCCAGCCCGCCCTCTTCGCCGTCGAGGCAGCCCTCTACCGGCTCGCCGAATCGCTGGGTGTGCGCCCCGGCTTCGTCGCCGGGCACTCCATCGGCGAGATCACCGCCGCACACGTCGCAGGCGTGCTCTCAGCCGAGGACGCCTGCGCCCTCGTCACCGCCCGCGGCCGCCTCATGCAGGCCCTGCCCGAGGGCGGCGCCATGGTCGCCGTCGCGGCGTCCGAGGACGCGGTGCGCCCGCTGCTCGGTGACGACGTGGCGCTCGCCGCCGTCAACGGACCGGCCTCCGTGGTCCTGTCCGGCGCCCAGGACGCCGTACTCGCGGCCGCCGAACGGCTCCGTGACGCCGGCCACCGCACCCACCGGCTCACCGTCTCGCACGCCTTCCACTCACCGCTGATGACGCCCGTCCTCGACGACTTCCGTGCCGTCGTCGCCGGCCTCACCTTCAACGACCCGCTGCTGCCCGTCGTCTCGACGGTCACCGGCCGCACCGCCACCGCCCGGGAACTGCGCGACCCCGAGCACTGGACCCGGCACACCGTCGCCACCGTACGATTCGCCGACGCCGTACGCACCCTCGCCGCCCAGGGCGTGCGCGCCCACCTGGAGTTGGGCCCCGACGGTGTGCTCAGCCCGCTCGTCGACGAGACCCTCGCGGACCCGGAGACCATCGCCGTACCGGTCCTGCGCTCGGGCCGCCCCGAGGAACTGTCCCTGATCACCGGCCTCGCCCGGCTGCACACCGCCAGCGCCGCCGGAACCGTCGACTGGGCCGCCCTCTACCGGGACACCGGTGCCCGCCGCGTCGACCTGCCCACCACCGCCTTCGAGCGGCAGCCCTACTGGCCCACCGGCACCGGCCGTACCCGGGACGCCGCAGGCCTCGGCCTCGGCGCGTCCGGCCACCCGCTGCTGGCCGCCACCGTCGACCTGGCCGACGGCGAGGGCGTCGTCCTCACCGGACGGCTGACCCCCGCCCGGCAACCCTGGCTCGCCGACCACGTCGTCCACGGCCGTGTCCTGCTGCCCGGCACCGCCTTCCTGGAGCTCGCCCTGCGGGCCGGTGACGAGGTGGGCTGCGACCGCGTCCACGACCTCACCCTCACGGCCCCGCTGGAGATCGCCGAACGCGAAGCCGTCCAACTCCAGGTCCGGGTCGGCCCACCCACGGCCGACGGCCGCCGCCCCGTCAGCGTCCACTCCCGCCCCGACACCGCCGACTCCGGTGCCCTGTGGACCGTCCACGCCGCCGGTCGACTCGACGCCGCCACAGGCACCCCCGCCCACCCGTCACCCGACACCGCGTGGCCACCACCCGATGCCGAGCCGGTCGACCTCACCGACTGCTACGACGACCTGGCCCGGCTCGGCTTCGCCTTCGGCCCCGTCTTCCGCGGCCTGCGCGCCGCATGGAAACGCGGAACCGAACTGTTCACCGAAGCCACGCTGCCAAACGAGGCCCACCCCGACGCCACGGCCTTCCTGCTCCACCCGGCCCTGGCCGACGCCGCCCAGCACGCAGCCACCTACGGCGACCTCGGCACCCTCAGCGAAGGCGGCCTGCCCTTCTCCTGGGAGGGCGTACGCCTGCACGCCACCTGCGGCACGACCCTGCGCACCCGCATCGCCCGCCTGGACGACGACACCGTCACCCTCACGGCCACGGATCCCGCGGGCAACCCGGTCCTGACGGTGGACGCGCTGGTCACCCGCCCCGCGGCGGCGACCACCCGCACCGCACCCGACGCCCTGTTCACCGTCGACTGGCCGCTCCTCGGCGACAGCACGGCCGCGGCCGCGGACCTCCCGGTCGCCGTGATCGGCCCCGACACCGACGACCTGGCCGACGCCCTGCGCGCGGCCGACGCCACCGTCACCGTCGCCCCCGACCTGGCCGCACTCGACGCCGTACCCCCCGTCGTCCTCACCCGCATCACCGGCGACACCTCCACCATGCCCGGCGCCCTGCGCGTCACCACCGAGCGCGCCCTGAGCCTCGTCCAGTCATGGCTGGCGGAACCCCGCTTCGCCGACTCCCGCCTCGTCGTGGTCACCCCCGCCACCGGCGACCTCCCGGCCGCGGCAGCCCGCGGTCTCCTGCGCACCGCCCAGACGGAGAACCCCGGCCGCGTCACCGTCCTCCACCTCGACGGCCCGGCCGACGGCGAGACGCTGCGCCGCGCCCTGACCACACCCGAGCCCGAAGTGCGCGTCGACGCGGCCGGTCTGCACGCGCCCCGGCTCACCCGAGCCCCGCGCACCGGCCAGGAAACGCCCGCCCGGCCCTGGGACGTCTCCGGCACCGTCCTGGTCACCGGCGGAACCGGCGGCCTCGGCGCCCTCGTCGCCCGCCACCTCGTCACCCGGCACGGCGCCCGCGACCTCCTGCTCGTCTCCCGCCGAGGCCCCGACGCCCCCGGCGCCGACCGGCTCACCACCGACCTGACCGAACTCGGCGCCCGCGTCCGCGTCACCGCCTGCGACATCGGCGACCGCGACGCCCTCGCCCGGCTCCTCGACGGCGAGCACCTCACGGCCGTCGTCCACATCGCCGGCACCGTCGACGACGGCGTCGTCGGAGCCCTCACCGCCGACCGCCTCGACAGCGTGCTGCGGCCCAAGGCCGACGCCGCCTGGCACCTGCACGAACTCGCCCCCGACGTCGGCACGTTCGCCCTGTTCTCCTCCGCGGCCGGCACCCTGGGCGGCGCCGGCCAGGCCAACTACGCCGCCGCCAACGCCTTCCTCGACGCCCTCGCCGCACACCGCCACACCCTCGGCCTGCCCGCGCTCTCCCTCGCCTGGGGACCCTGGGACGTCGCGGGCAGCGCCATGACCGGCGACCTCACCGACATCGACCGGGCACGCCTCGCCCGCTCCGGGTTCCCCTTCCTCACCCCCGAGGACGGCCTGGCCCTCCTCGACGCCGCCCCGGCCACCGGACACAGCACCGTCCTCCCCATCCGGATCGACCTCGCCGCGCTGCGCGCCCGAGACGACGTCCCCGGGCCCCTCAGCGGCCTGGCCCGACGCTCCACGACAGTTCGAACGACCCTGACCAGGGCGGTCGCGTCCGGCGCGACTCAGACGGCCGGCCTCGCGCAACGGCTCGACCCCGCCGACCGCAGAGGGGCACTCCTCGACCTGGTCCGCGAAGAGGTGGCCGCCGTCCTCGGACACCAGGACGCCCAACGCGTCGAGCCCAGCCGGGCCTTCCGGGACCTGGGCTTCGACTCCCTCACGGCGGTGGAACTCCGCAACGCCCTCGGCACGTCGACCGGCCTGCGCCTGCCCGCCACCCTGATCTTCGACCACCCCACACCCCGGGCGCTGGCCGAGCACCTGCTGTCGAACCTGTTCCCGGACACCGCCACGGGCACGACCGCACAGGTAACGCCATCCTCGACGACCCTCGCCGACGACCCGGTGGTGGTCGTCGGGATGGCGTGCCGCTACCCGGGTGGGGTCCGGTCGCCGGAGGATCTGTGGCGGCTGGTGTCGGACGGCGTGGACGCCGTGGGCGAGTTCCCGGCCGACCGCGGCTGGGACCTCGACCGGCTCTTCCACCCCGACCCCGACAACCCCGGCACGTCCTCGACCCGGGCCGGTGGCTTCCTGCACGACGCCGGCGACTTCGACGCGGACTTCTTCGGGATGAGTCCGCGGGAGGCGTTGGCGACGGATGCGCAGCAGCGGTTGCTGTTGGAGTCGGTGTGGGAGGCGATAGAACGGGCCGGTATCGACCCGATGTCCCTGCGCGGCAGCCAGACCGGTGTCTTCGCGGGTGTGATGTACAACGACTATCGGGAGTTGTTGCCGGGGGAGGAGTTCGAGGCGTTCCGGGGCAATGGCAGTGCCCCGAGCATCGCTTCGGGCCGTGTCGCCTACGCGCTGGGCTTCGAAGGGCCTGCGGTATCCGTTGACACGGCGTGTTCGTCGTCGCTGGTGGCGGTGCATTTGGCTGCGCAGGCGTTGCGTGGTGGGGAGTGTTCGTTGGCGGTCGCCGGTGGCGTGACGGTGATGTCGACGCCGACGACGTTCGTGGAGTTCTCCCGGCAGGGCGGGCTGGCGCCGGACGGGCGGTGCAAGGCGTTCTCGGACGCGGCTGACGGGGTGGGCTGGGCCGAGGGTGTGGGTGTGCTGCTGCTGGAGCGGCAGTCGGATGCGGTGCGGAACGGGCATCGGATTCTGGCGGTCGTCCGGGGCAGTGCCGTCAATCAGGACGGTGCTTCGAACGGGCTGACGGCTCCGAACGGTCCCTCGCAGCAGCGGGTGATTCGGCAGGCACTTGCGTCCGCCGGGCTGTCGACGGCTGAGGTCGACGCGGTGGAGGCGCACGGTACGGGCACAACGTTGGGCGATCCGATCGAGGCGCAGGCCCTGCTGGCGACGTACGGCCAGGACCGTGAACGGCCCCTGCTGCTGGGCTCGGTGAAGTCCAACCTCGGCCACACCCAGGCCGCCGCCGGTGTCGCCGGTGTCATCAAGAGCGTGCTGGCGATGCGGCACGGCGTCGTCCCGCGCACCCTGCACGTCGACGCGCCGTCCTCCCACGTGGACTGGTCGGCCGGGGCGGTGGAACTGGTCCGGGAGCCGGTTCCGTGGCCGGACCACGATCGTCCGCGCCGCGTCGGCGTGTCCTCCTTCGGCGTGAGCGGCACGAACGCACACGTGATCCTTGAACAAGGTCCTGTGGAGCCGGAGTCCGAGCAGCCGGCGGAACCGTCCGGGGACGTCCCCTGGGTGGTGTCCGGCAAGTCGGCGTCCGCCCTCGACGCGCAACTCGACCGCCTTCGGGCAGGCATCGAAGGCTCGGCTCAGGACGTCGGGCACGCACTTGCGACCGGCCGGGCCCGGTTCCCGTACCGGGCGGTGCTGGTGGGCGGCGAAGTGGTCCGCGGAGTGGCCGTCGACGGGCCGTTGGCGTTCGTGTTCTCCGGACAGGGCGCTCAACGGCTCGGCATGGGGCGGGAGTTGTACGGAAGATTCCCGGTGTTCGCCCAAGCCCTGGACGAGATCCTGGCCGAGCTCGATCCGCGCCTGCGCGACGTCGTCTGGGGCGGGGACGAGGAGGCCCTGAACCGGACCGAGTTCACCCAGCCCGCACTGTTCGCGATCGAGGTGGCGCTGTTCCGGCTGGTCGAATCGCTGGGCGTGCGGCCGGACTTCCTGGCCGGTCACTCCGTCGGCGAGATCGCTGCCGCTCATGTCGCGGGAGTTCTGTCGTCGGCGGACGCGTGTGCGTTGGTGTCGGCGCGAGCACGGCTGATGCAGGCACTGCCCGAAGGCGGGCTGATGCTGGCGATCGAGGCCACCGAGGACGAAGCCACCCCGCACCTCACCGACGAGGTGTCCATCGCGGCGGTCAACGGACCCACCTCACTGGTGCTGTCCGGGGTGGAGGAGGCCGTCCTCGCGGTCGCCGCCGCCCTGCCGGGCCGCCGTACCACCCGCCTCCGCGTCTCGCACGCCTTCCACTCGCCCCTGATGGAGCCGATGCTGGACGAGTTCCGCGCGGCGATCGCCGGTCTGCACTTCCACGAGCCGGACATCCGGCTCGTCTCGAACCTCCCCGGGGATGTCGCCACCCCGGACTACTGGGTGGAGCACATCCGCGGGACAGTCCGTTTCGCCGACGGCATCCGCACCCTTGGCGACCTGGGTGTCACCCGCTTCCTGGAGCTGGGCCCCGACGGCACCCTCACCGGGCTCATCGAGCAGACCGCTCCCGAAGACGCCGTGGTCGTCCCTGCACTGCGCAGGAACCGCCCCGAGGAGACAGCCGCACTCACGGCCCTCGCCCAGCTCTTCGTACACGGCGTCCCCGTCGCCTGGGAGGCCCTCTTCACCGGCACCGCGGTTCGCCCCGTCGAGGTGCCGACGTATCCCTTCCGACGTCGGCGCTTCTGGCCGGAACCGTCCCTGTCCGTGAAGGACGCCGTGGCCATGGGCGTGGACGCCGTCGGCCATCCGCTCCTCGGCGCGGCCGTACCCCTGGCCGGGTCCGACGGGACCGTCCTGACCGGCCGGCTGTCGCTCGCCTCGCACCCCTGGCTCGGCGACCACAGGGTGCACGGCCGTTCCCTGCTGCCCGGCGCCGCACTGGCCGAACTGGCCCTGCGTGCCGGCGAGGAGTACGGCTGCCGGCGCCTCGCCGAACTGACCCTGGGCACGCCGCTGGTGGCGCCCAATGAGGGTGGCGTACGTCTTCAGGTCACCGTCGGCCCGGCTGACGCGGACGGGCGGCGGACGGTGACCGTGCAGTCCCGTCCGGAAGGGGATGCGGAAGCGCCGTGGACCGTCCACGCGTCCGGTCTGCTGGAGGGTGAGGAGCAAACGCCCGCTGCTGAACCGGAGTTGGCGGTCTGGCCGCCGGTCGATGCCGAGCCCGTCGCACTCGACAGCTTCTACGCCGACCGGGCGTTGACCGGGTTCGGGTACGGCCCGGCCTTCCAGGGGCTGCGTGCCGCCTGGCGGCGTGGTGACGAGGTCTTCGTCGAGGCGGAGTTGCCCGAAGGCACCGAGCCGGGGGATTTCGTTCTGCACCCCGCCCTGTTCGACGCGGCTCTGCAAGGTACTTCGCTGCTGGTGGGGGACGGGGTGGTGCCCTTCTCCTGGGAGGGTGTCGCGCTGCACGCCGAAGGGGCCTCGGCGGTACGGGCCCGGCTGTCGCTCGTCGCGCCGGACCGCGTCCGGGTGGCCCTCGCCGACCCGACGGGACGGCCCGTGGCCGGTGCCGACGCGCTGGCCGTCCGTGCCATCACTGCGGGGCAGTTGGAGGCGGCGGGCGCCGCCGGACCGCTGTACCGCGTCGAGTGGGTGCCGGCCGCAGACGTGGCCCGCGACCCCGGCACGCTGAACGTCTCCGGGGACGGCGACGGCACGCTCACCGCGGCGTTGCGGGAGGCGGGCCTCGTGCTGGTCGAAGACGGTGCGGAGGCGGAGGCGGAGGCGGAGGCGGAGGTCCTGGTCCTGCCGCCGCCCGCGTCGGACGTGCGGTCCTCCGTGGCGGACGCCTTGGCGGTGTTGCAGGATGCCCTGGCCGAGGAGCCCGAGCGCCGGCTGGTCCTGGTCACGCGGGACGGTGACGGTCCCGCGGGGGCTGCCGTGCGCGGGCTGCTCAGGTCCGCCGCCGCCGAGCATCCCGGCCGAGTGGCCGTCCTCACCGTCACCGATCCGGCACCGCGGGCGCTGCGCAACGCACTTGGGCTGCTGCTGCACGGCGCCGAGCCCGAGGTCGCCGTGCGGAGCGGGGAGGTTCTGGTGCCCCGGCTGGAGCGGCTGCGAGGGCCGGACGGCGAAGGCCGGGCACCGGTGTGGGACCGGGGGAGTGTCCTGGTCACCGGTGGCACGGGCGGCCTCGGTGCTGCCGTGGCGCGGCATCTCGTCGCGCGACACGGCGTGCGGGATCTGCTGCTGGTCTCGCGCCGAGGTCCGGATGCGCCGGGTGCCGCCGAACTGGTCGCCGAGCTGGCGGAGGCCGGCGCCCATGCCGAGGTCGCGGCCTGTGACGTGGCCGACCGTGACGCACTGGCGGGGCTGCTGGCCCGGCGGACCGTCGGCGGTGTGGTGCACACGGCCGGGATCCTCGACGACGGCGTGGTCACCGCGCTGACCGAGGACCGGGTGGCGGCCGTACTGCGCCCGAAGGCGGAGGCCGCACGGCATCTGCATGAACTCGTCGACGCCGATGTGCCGTTCGTGGTGTTCTCGTCGGCCGCCGGAGTACTCGGAAGTGCCGGTCAGGGCAACTACGCCGCCGCCAACGCCGGCCTGGACGCGCTCATGCGCGAGCGGCGTGCCGCGGGACTGCCGGGGCTGTCGCTGGCCTGGGGCCCCTGGGAGGCCGCCGCCGGAATGACCCGGCAGCTCACCGACGCCGACCGGGCGCGTATGGCGCGCACCGGGCTGCTGCCCCTGCCCACGGCGACCGCGCTCGCCCTCTTCGACGCCGCCCTGTCCCACGACGAACCGGTCGTGCTGCCCCTGAGCCTCGACACGCAGGCACTGGCCGAGGCTGGGCCCGACGCACCGGCCGTACTTCGCGGACTCGTGCGACACCGGGTCGACAGGCGACGTTCCGCCGCGTCGCTCACCTCGGGTGATGCGGGGCTCGCGGCGGCACTGAGGCGGCTCGGGCCCGATGAGCAGGAACGTGAGCTGCTCGGCCTGGTGCGCGGTCAGGTCGCCCGCGTGCTCGGGCACCGCCGTGCCGACGCCGTCGAGCCCCGGAGGCCCTTCCGCGAGCTGGGGTTCGACTCGCTCACGGCCGTCGAACTGCGCAACGGCATCGCCGCCACCACCGGCCTGCGACTGTCCGCGACCCTCGTCTTCGACCACCCGACCGCCGCCGACCTCGCCACGCATCTGCACGAGCGGCTGACCGGCGGCCAGGTCCCTGCCGGGGACGCGACCGAAGCGGACACCCGGCGGGCCGCCACCGACGACGACCTTGTGGCGATCGTGGGCATGGCCTGCCGCTTCCCCGGCGATGTCGGGACCCCCGACGACCTGTGGCGACTGGTGACGGACGGCGTCGACGCCATCGGTGACGTTCCCGCCGAGCGCGGCTGGGAGGAGGCCAGGCGCGGCGGATTCCTGGGCCGGGCGGGCGACTTCGACGCCGACTTCTTCGGGATGAGCCCGCGCGAGGCACTCGCCACGGACGCACAGCAGCGGCTGCTCCTGGAGGTCTCCTGGCAGGCGGTCGAGGACGCGGGCATCGATCCGGTGACGCTGCGCGGCAGCCGCACCGGAGTCTTCGCCGGCGTCATGTACGGCGACTACGGCACTCTCCTCACCGACGAGCGGTACGCGGGCCTGCGCGGCGCCGGCAGTGCCCACAGCGTGGCCTCCGGCCGGGTCGCGTACACCCTCGGCCTGGAAGGGCCGGCCGTCACCGTCGACACCGCCTGCTCCTCCTCGCTCGTGGCGATGCACCTGGCCGCCCAGGCGCTGCACGGCGGCGAGTGCACCCTTGCCCTGGCCGGCGGAGTGACGGTGATGGCGACCCCCTCGACCTACGCCGAGTTCGACCGCCAGGGCGGCCTCGCCGCCGACGGCCGCTGCAAGGCGTACTCCGATGCGGCCGACGGCGTCGGATGGGGCGAGGGCGTCGGCCTGGTCGTGCTGGAGCGGCTGTCCGACGCCCGCCGCAGCGGGCACCGCGTGCTGGCGGTCCTGCGCGGCTCCGCCGTCAACCAGGACGGCGCCTCCAACGGCCTGACCGCCCCCAACGGACCCGCCCAGCAGCGCGTCATCCGCCAGGCGCTGGCGGTCGCCGGGCTCTCCCCGGCCGACGTGGACGCAGTCGAGGGCCACGGCACCGGTACCCGGCTCGGCGACCCCATCGAGGCGCAGGCCCTGCTCGCGACGTACGGACAGGACCGAGCGCAGCCGCTGCTCCTGGGGTCGGTGAAGTCCAACATCGGGCACACCCAGGCCGCCGCCGGAGTCGCCGGCGTCATCAAGACGGTGCTGGCCATGCGGCACGGGATCGTGCCGCGCACCCTGCACGCCGACACGCCGTCCACGCACGTGGACTGGGAGTCGGGCGCGGTACGCCCGGTGCGTGAGGACACCGTGTGGCCGGACACGGACCGCCCGCGCCGGGCCGCCGTCTCCTCCTTCGGCGTCAGCGGCACCAACGCCCACGTCATCCTCGAAGCCGTCCCGCCTCAGCCGCAGGAGGCCGAGCGGGAGCCGGCCGCCGTGACACCGGCCGTGGTTCCGTGGGTGATGTCGGCCCGCACCGCCGCCGCTCTCGACGCCCGTAAGGCCCGACTCGCCCACCGCGACGGCATCCTGGACGTCGGCTTCACCTTGGCCGCCACCGGGCGCACCGCCTTCCCGCACCGCGCGGTGCTGTTGGCGTCCGAGGAAGGGATGACGAAGGCCGCGAGGGGAGTGGCGGCCGAGGGGCCGACGGCGTTCGTGTTCTCCGGTCAGGGTGCCCAGCGTCTGGGCATGGGCCGGGAGTTGAGTGCCCGCTTCCCGGTGTTCGCCCAGGCCCTGGACGAGACGTTGGCCGAGCTGGACCCGTGTCTGCGCGAGGTGATCCGGGGCGAGGACGAGGAGGCCCTGAGCCGTACGGAGTTCACCCAGCCCGCGCTCTTCGCCATCGAGGTGGCGCTGTACCGTCTTGCCGAATCGCTGGGTGTGCGGCCGGACTTCGTGGCCGGGCACTCCGTCGGGGAGATCGCCGCCGCCCATGTCGCGGGTGTGCTGTCGCTGCCGGACGCGTGCACGCTGGTGTCGGCGCGGGCCCGGCTGATGCAGGCCCTGCCCGAGGGCGGACTGATGCTCGCGGTCGAGGCCACCGAGGACGAGGTCACCCCGCACCTCACCGACTTGGTAAGTATCGCGGCGATCAACGGCCCGACATCGCTGGTGATCTCCGGCACGCAGGAAGCCGTTCTCGCGGTCGCCGCCGACCTGCCCGGCCGCCGCACGACCCGCCTGCGGGTCTCCCACGCCTTCCACTCACCTCTCATGGACCCGATGCTGGAGGACTTCCGGACCGCGATCTGCGGCCTGCACTTCGCCGAGCCGCGCATCCCCCTCGTCTCGAACCTCACCGGAGACCTCGCCACCGCGCACACGCCCGACTACTGGGTCCAACACGTCCGCGGCACCGTCCGCTTCGCCGACGGCATCCGCACCCTCACCGACCAGGGCGTCACCCGCTTTCTCGAACTCGGCCCCGACGGCACCCTCACCGCCCTCATCGAACAGATCGCCCCCCAGGGCGCCGTCGCAGTCGCCGCGCTGCGCAAGAACCGCCCCGAGGAGGAGACGCTGGTCACCGCGCTGGCCCGGCTGTTCACGACCGGCGTGCCCGTGGACTGGCCCGTGCTGTTCACGGGAACCGGGGCCCGCCGTACGCGGCTGCCCGGCTACCCGTTCCAGCACCGTCGCTACTGGCCGCCCGCCGGAGCCGCTCGCGCTGACGTCCGCGGCTCCGGGCTGACCGCCGTGCACCATCCGCTGCTGGGAGCGGCGGTACGCCTCGCCGACACCGACGCCGCCCTGTTCACCGGCCGCGTCTCGACGACGGCCCACCCCTGGACGACGGGCCATCGCGTCGCCGGCCAGGTCGTCCTGCCGGGCACCGCGCTCGCCGACCTCGTCGCCCGGGCCGGCGCCGAACTCGGCCACGGACACGTCACCGAACTGACCCTCGCGCAGCCGCTGGTCCTGCCCGACAGCGACGCCGTGACCCTTCAGGTGTCCGTCGCCGAACCCGACGACGCCGGCCTGCGCCCCGTCACCGTCTCCTCCCGGCACGACGGCGACCCCGACGCGCCCTGGCTGCGCCACGCCGTCGGCCTCCTCGCCGCCGACACCGCCCGGCCCGGGTCCGCGCCGATCGACTCGTGGCCGCCGGCCGACGCGGAGCCGGTCGACCTCGACACCTTCTACGCCGAACTGGCCGACACGGGCCTGACCTACGGCCCACCGTTCGGGGCGCTCACCGCCGTCTGGCGGCGCGGTGCCGAGGTGTTCGCCGAGGCCGCCCTCCCGGACGACACGGACACCGACGGCTTCGCCCTGCACCCCGCCCTGTTCGACTCTCTGCTGCACGCCGCCGCCTTCACGGGCGGCACGCCGGGCCTGCCGTTCGCCTGGCAGGACCTGGCGCTGCACGGCGGCACGGGCGCACGGACGCTGCGTGCCCACATCGTGCGGAACGCGGACGCGGACCCGGACACGGATGTGGACACGGCTGCGGGTGGGGACGCCGTGCGCCTCACCGTCACGGACCCCTCGGGCACACCGGTGGCCTCCGTGGGCTCCCTCGTCACCAGGCCGCCGTCCGAGACCCCTACGGCGGTCCCCAACGCACTGTTCCGGCGCACCTGGGCGCCGGTGGCGCACCCGGAAGCGTCGCCGACTCCTCGTCCGGCCGTACTCACCACGACGTCCGTCCCTGCCTGGGCACCACAGGACGCCGAGATCCTGCCTGGCCTCGATGCCCTCGGCGCCCTCGACGACACCACACCCGCACCGGACCTCGTCCTCACCGAGATCGCCGCCGAGGAACTGCACTCCACGCTCCGCGCCACCCTGGACCTACTCCACACATGGCTCGCCGCCACGCCATACGCGACGTCCCGCTTGGTCGTCGTGACGTCCGACGAGGACACCCCGGTCCTAGAGGCCGTACGGGGCCTGGTCCGCTCGGCGGCGAATGAACACCCCGGCCGCCTGGCCCTGCTCACCCGCGACCCGAACACACCTCAACTCCCCTCCCCGGCACAGCTTTTCGGCGCCTACGAGTCGGGCGAGACGGAGATCGCGGTACGCGGCAGGGACCTGCTTGCGCCCCGTCTGACCCGTCACGAGCCCGGCCCGCCGGACGACATCCGAGACATCTGGACGGGCCAGGGCAGCGTGCTCATCACGGGTGGCACGGGTGGCATCGGCGCGGCCTTGGCACGCCACCTCGTCACCCGGCACGGCGCACGCGACCTCCTGCTCGTGTCCCGGCGCGGGACGGACGCCCCTGGAACGGCCGAACTACGCGCCGAACTCACGGAGTTCGGCGCCCAAGTGGAGGTCGCCGCCTGCGACGTGGCCGACCGCGACGCACTGGCGCAGCTGCTCACCGGCCGCACCATCGGCGCCGTCGTCCACACGGCCGGCGTCCTCGACGACGGCGTCCTCACGGCCCTCACCGCCGAACGCCTCTCCGCAGTCCTTGCCCCCAAGGCCGACGCCGCCCGGCATCTGCACGAACTCCTCCCGGACGTCCGGGCGTTCGTCCTGCTCTCCTCCGCGGCCGGCACCTTCGGCGGCACGGGCCAGGCGAACTACGCCGCCGCCAACGCCTACCTCGACGGCCTTGCTGCGCACCGCCACGCCCGCGGTCTCCCCGCGACCTCCCTCGCCTACGGCCCGTGGGCGATGAACGACGGCATGACCGGCGAACTCGACCGCACCGACCGTGAACGCCTTGCGCGCTCCGGCTTCCGCCCCCTCACCGTCGAGGAGGCCCTGGCCCTGTTCGACACGGCAACGGCCGGTCAAGCCCCGGTTCTCGTGCCCGTCCGGCTCGACCATGCGGCGCTGCGCTCGCGGGCCGAGGTTCCGCCGCTGCTCCGGGGCCTGTTCCGGAGCCGTACGACCACTGCCGGCGCGGCCGACCTCCCGCGCCGCCTCGCCGGGAAGACCGCGCAGGAACAGCGAGCCCTGCTCCTCGACCTGGTGCGCGCCCGCGCCGCAGCCGTCCTCGGCCACGACGACGCCGCGGCCGTCGAACCCCGACGCCCCTTCCGGGACCTGGGCTTCGACTCGCTGACGGCCGTGGAACTGCGCAACGCGCTCGCCGCGGCGACGGGGATCCGCCTGCCCGCCACCCTGGTCTTCGACCATCCGTCGGCCGAGACGCTGGCGGCCCACCTGCGCGATCGGCTGGCCGGCACGGCGACGGTCCCGCAGGCGCCACCGACCGCGATGCCCTCGACCGACGATCCCGTGGTGATCGTGGGCATGGCGTGCCGCTACCCGGGTGGGGTCAGGTCGCCGGAGGACCTGTGGCGGCTGGTGTCGGAGGGCGTGGACGCGGTGGGCGAGGTCCCGGCCGACCGCGGCTGGGACCTCGACCGGCTCTATCACCCCGATCCCGACCACCCCGGCACGTCCTCGACCCGGGCCGGTGGCTTCCTGGCCGACGTCGGCGGGTTCGATCCCGAGTTCTTCGGGATGAGTCCGCGGGAGGCGTTGGCGACGGATGCGCAGCAGCGGTTGCTGTTGGAGTCGGTGTGGGAGGCGATAGAACGGGCCGGTATCGACCCGACGTCGCTGCGCGGCAGCCAGACCGGTGTCTTCGCGGGTGTGATGTACAACGACTATCGGGAGTTGTTGCCGGGGGAGGAGTTCGAGGCGTTCCGGGGCAACGGCAGTGCCCCGAGCATCGCTTCGGGCCGCGTCGCCTACGCACTCGGCCTCGAAGGCCCGACGGTCACGATCGACACCGCTTGCTCGTCGTCCCTCGTGGCCCTGCATTTGGCTGCGCAGGCGCTGCGGGGTGGGGAGTGCTCGCTGGCGGTCGCCGGTGGTGTGACGGTGATGTCGACGCCGACGACGTTCGTGGAGTTCTCCCGGCAGGGCGGGCTGGCACCCGACGGGCGCTGCAAGGCGTTCTCGGACGCCGCCGATGGAGTGGGCTGGGCCGAGGGCGTCGGCGTACTGCTGCTGGAGCGGCAGTCGGACGCGCTACGCAACGGCCACCGTGTTCTCGCCGTGGTGCGCGGTAGCGCGGTGAATCAGGACGGCGCCTCGAATGGCCTGACGGCTCCGAACGGTCCCTCGCAGCAGCGGGTGATCCGGCAGGCGCTCGCGGCGGCGGGGCTGTCGGCTGCCGAGGTGGATGCCGTCGAGGCACACGGCACCGGCACCACACTCGGCGATCCGATCGAGGCGCAGGCGCTCCTCGCCACCTACGGCCAGGATCGTGAACGGCCGCTGCTGCTGGGCTCGGTGAAGTCCAACCTCGGCCACACCCAGGCCGCCGCCGGTGTCGCCGGTGTCATCAAGAGCGTGCTGGCGATGCGACACGGCACCGTCCCGCGCACCCTGCATGTCGATGAGCCGTCGTCCCATGTCGACTGGTCGGCGGGTGCCGTGGAGCTGGTCCGAGAACCGATGCCATGGCCGGACAGCGACCGCCCCCGCCGGGCCGCCGTCTCCTCCTTCGGCCTGAGCGGCACCAACGCCCATGTCATCCTCGAAGCCGGTCCCGACGAAGAGCCCATCGCCGACGAGAGCGAGTCCATCGTCCCGCTGATCGTCACGGCACGTTCGGAGCAGGCCCTGGACGCGCAGGTACGGCAACTCCAGCCGTACGAGCCGTCGGTGCACGTTGGCTTCACCGCGGCGACCGGCCGGGCCGCCTTCGCCCACCGTGCGGTTCTGTTGGCGTCCGCGGCAGGGGTGGTGGAGGCGGCCAGGGGAGTGGCGGCCGAGGGGCCGACGGCGTTCGTGTTCTCCGGACAGGGCGCCCAACGCCTGGGCATGGGCCGGGAGTTGTATGCCCGCTTCCCGGTGTTCGCCCGAGCCCTCGACGAGACCCTGGCCGAACTGGACCCACGTCTGCGCGACGTGATCTGGGGCGACGAGGAACCCGCCCTGAACCGTACGGAGTTTGCTCAGCCCGCGCTCTTCGCCATCGAGGTGGCGCTGTACCGGCTCGCCGAATCCTTTGGCGTGCGGCCGGATTTCGTGGCCGGGCACTCCGTCGGGGAGATCGCGGCCGCGCACGTCGCGGGCGTGCTCTCCCTCGCGGACGCGTGCACGCTGGTGTCGGCGCGGGCCCGGCTGATGCAGGCCCTGCCCGAGGGCGGACTGATGCTTGCGGTCGAGGCCACGGAAGCCGAGGTCACCCCGCACCTCACCGACGAGGTGAGCATCGCGGCGATCAACGGCCCCACCTCCCTGGTGCTCTCCGGTACGGAAGAGGCCGTTCTCGCGGTGGCCGCCACCCTGCCCGGCCGCCGCACGACCCGGCTGCGGGTCTCGCACGCCTTCCACTCCCCGCTCATGAACCCGATGCTGGAGGACTTCCGCACCGCGATCCGCGACCTGCACTTCGCCGAGCCCCGCATCCCCCTCATCTCGAACCTCACCGCAGACGCCCCCCACACACCCGACTACTGGGTCCACCATGTCCGCGGCACCGTCCGTTTCGCCGACGGCATCCGCACCCTCACCGACCAGGGCGTCACCCGCTTCCTCGAACTCGGCCCCGACAGCACCCTCACCGCTCTCATCGAGCAGCTCGCCCCCGAGGACGCCGTCGCGGTCGCC
Organism: Streptomyces sp. NBC_01092; assembly: GCF_045039535.1. Taxonomy (NCBI): domain Bacteria; kingdom Bacillati; phylum Actinomycetota; class Actinomycetes; order Kitasatosporales; family Streptomycetaceae; genus Streptomyces; species Streptomyces sp. NBC_01092. The sequence continues at coordinate 9,943,661 of NZ_CP108659.1, forward strand.
GGGCTCCGCAGGAACCGTTCCGAGGAGGAGGCGTTGGCCGGCGCGCTCGGCCAACTCTTCGTGCACGGTGTGCCTGTCGACTGGGCGGCCTACTTCGCCGGTACCGGCGCCCGGCTCACCGACACCCTCCCCACCTACCCCTTCCAGCGGCAGCGCTACTGGCCGGAGCCCCGGATCGGCCCAGGCGCCGGTGGCGTGGGTTCCGTCGGGCTCGGGCCGGCCGGGCATCCTGTGCTCGGCACGGCGATGCTCCTCGCGGACGGCGACGGCACGGTGTTCACGGGCCTGCTCTCGCCTCAGGCACAGCCCTGGCTCGCCGACCACACGGTGCTCGGCCGGACCCTGGTGCCCGGCGCGGCCCTGGTCGAGCTGGTGATTCGGGCCGGTGACGAACTCGGCGTTGGACATGTCGAGGAACTGACCACGGGCGCCCCGCTCGTACTGCCCGACGACGGCGGCCCCGTCGGCCTCCAGTTGCGGATCGGCGACGCCGACGACGGGCGGCGCACCTTCGCGCTGCACGGACGGCCCGAGCGGGACGGCACCGACGCCCCCTGGACGGCGTACGCGCACGGCGTCCTCACCCACGCCCCTGCCGAGGCGGCGGTTCTCGACGCGGACGTGTGGCCTCCCGCGGGCGCCGAGATCATCGAACTCGACGCGCACTACGACACGTTGGCGGACGCCGGCTTCGACTACGGCCCGTCCTTGCGGGCACTGCGGCGCGCCTGGCGGCGGGGCGACGAGGTGTTCGCGGAGGTGTCCTTGGACGCAGCCACGGACGCCGACGGATACGGCGTCCACCCGGCCCTCCTCGACGCGGTGCTGCACGCGGCCGGTTTCACGGGGGCGGGCGGCGACGGCGGGACGGCGCTGCCCTTCTCGTGGGAGGACGTGTCCCTCTTCGCCTCGGGTGCCAGGACCGTGCGTGCCCGGCTGGAGCGGACGGGCGAGCGGACCGTGCGCATCGCGGTCGCCGACACCGAGGGCGGGGCCGTCCTCACCGTCGGCGGGCTCACCGTACGACCCGTCGACGACGACCAGTTGGCCGGTGCCGGGTCCGGCGCCGCTCCGGACGCGTTGTTGCGGACCGCGTGGCTGCCGCTCGGCGACCTCCCCGCCGACGCGCCCGCCGAGATCGCCGTACTCGGGGAGCTGCCCGAGGATCTCGCCGGGGAGCTGATCTCTGCCGACGTCAAGGCTGTGTCGTACGACGGACTTGCCGCCGTGGCCGGACACCACCGCCTGGTGCTGGCGCCGCTGCCGGAGACCGTGGCCGAACCGGACCCCTCCGCCTGCGCCCATGCCCACGCCCGTGCGGCGCTCTCCCTCGCCCGGACCTGGCTGGGCGATGAACGGTTCGCGGGGGCGCGGCTCGTCGTCCTGGGCCGTGGGGCCACGACCGGGGCGGATCCCGGTGCCGCGGCTGCCTGGGGGCTGCTGCGCTCGGCGCAGAGCGAGCACCCCGGCCGTATCGCTCTGCTCGACGTGCCCGGTGAAGCCCGTGGCCTGGCGGGCGCGTTGGAGTTGACCGAACCCGAAGTGGCCCTGGTGGGCGGCGAGTCACTGGTGCCGCGGCTGGAGCGCGTGAGCGGCGACGGACCGCCGACGCCGGCCGGCGACTCCGGCGAGAGCGTCCCCTTCGGCGACGGGGGAGCCGTACTCGTCACCGGCGGCACCGGAGGACTCGGTGCCGTTCTCGCCCGGCACCTCGTCACGCGGCACGGCGTACGGGACCTGCTCCTGCTGTCGCGGCGCGGGGCCGACGCGCGCGGCGCCGCGGAGCTCGTCGCCGAGCTGACCGGGCAGGGGGCCCGCGTCGAAGCCGTGGCCTGCGACGCCTCGGACCGGGACGCGCTCGGTGCCGCCCTTGCCGGACACCACGTCGGCCATGTCGTGCACGCGGCCGGTGTCCTCGACGACGCCACCGTCGCGCACCTGACGCCCGAGCGGGTCGCCGCCGTCCTGCGGCCCAAGGCCGACGCCGCGTGGCATCTGCACGAACTGCTGCCGGAGGTCCGCTCGTTCACGGTGTTCTCCTCGGCGGCCGGCACCTTCGGCAACGCCGGACAGGGCGCGTACGCCGCCGCGAACGCCTTCCTCGACGCGCTCGTACGGCACCGTCACCGGATCGGTCTGCCGGGCCGGTCCCTGGCCTGGGGACCATGGCAGCAGTCGGAGGGCATGGCCGGCGCGCTGAGCGCGCGCGACGTCGAGCGGATGCGTGCGGCCGGGTTCCCGCCACTGCGCACCGAAGAGGGCCTGGCCCTCTTCGACCGGACCGCTTGCCTTGATGAACCCGTCCTGCTGGCGGTGCGGATCGACGCGGCCGCCCTGCGCGCCCGCGACGACGTACCCGCGCTGCTGCACGGTCTCGTCCCGGTCCGCAGGTCGGCGGCCAGGTCCACCGACCCGGGACTGGTGGCGCGGCTCGCGACACTGGACGCGTCCGAAGGGCGCACGGCCGTACTGGAGTTGGTGCGCGAGCAGGCCGCCCGTGTCCTCGGCCACCGGCCCGGCGGTACGGCGGAGGTGGGACCGGCGCGAGCCTTCCGCGACCTCGGATTCGACTCGCTGATGTCGGTGGAGCTGCGCAACGCGTTGAGCACCGCCACCGGTCTGCGGCTGCCCGCCACGCTGGCCCTGGACCACCCGACACCGGAGGCGGTCGCCGGACACCTCTACACGCTGCTCGCCCCCGAGACCGAGCGGACCGGGGCGGACGGCCTGCTGGCGGTCCTGGAGCGCGTCGAGCAGATGATCGCGGCACTGCCGGAGCCCGCCGCCGACGGCGCGGCGCACCGGCAGATCGCGGGACGGCTCGACGTCCTGCGCACGCGCTGGTCGGCGCTCGCCGCATCGGCGACCGCAGCACCGGACGCGGAGGTGCACGACCCCGAGAAGGCGGCGGAGTTCGACGTGGACAACCTGTCGGACGACGAGATGTTCGCCTTCCTCGACGACGAACTCGGCAATGGGTGACCGAGGGGTGGAGAGCTTCCACTGATGTCCCCTGCCGCGCCCCGCCTAGCGTGGGCGAACCGGTACACGAACGGCGGACCAGCGGCGCGGCCGGGTCCCTGAGCCTAAGAGGCGATGAGACGTGGGCATGGTCAAGACGGACGACGGTCCGGCCATCGAGGTACGTGATCTGGTACGCGCCTATCGCGGCCGGGGCGGTGAACTCATCAAGGCCAACGACGGGTTGACCTTCAACGTGCCGCGCGGGCAGGTGTTCGGCCTGTTCGGTGCCAACGGCGCCGGCAAGACGACCCTGGTCCTGCAGATGCTGGGGCTGGTGCGCCCCACATCAGGCTCCATCACCGTCAACGGCATCGACGTGGTGCGCCACCCCGAGCTGGTGAAGTCCACCGTCGGCTTCCTGCCGCAGCGCGGTCTGTCGATGCGGCTGATCGAGGCCCGCCGGGCCCTGCACTACACGGGCCGGCTGCGCGGCCAGAGCGAGGCGGACGCCCGGCGTCAGACCGACGAACTGATCGAGGAGCTGGGCCTCGGGCCGTACGCGGACCGGCAGGTGGAACGGCTCAGCGGCGGTCTGATGCGGCTGGTGAACTTCGGGATGACCCTGATGGGGCGGCCCGAGCTCATCGTGCTGGACGAGCCCACCAACGAACTCGACCCGCACAACCGGCGGTTGATCTGGGACATCGTGCAGCGCCGGGCCGCCGAGGACGGCACCACCATCGTCCTGGTCACCCACAACGTGCTGGAGGCGGAGAAGGCGGTCCACCGCGTCGCCGTCATGCACGGCGGCCGTATCACCGCCATGGGCACCCCGGGCGAACTCAAGGAGCAGACCGGCGCCCAGGCGCGCCTGGAGCTGTTCGTCCGCGACGGCGGCAGCCTCACCGAGGCGGAGGCCGCCCGGCTCGGCCGGATCGGCGTCGTCACACCCGGCGACCGCAACGGCAGCTACCTCGTCACCGCGCCGCCCGACCGGATCCAGCCCCTGCTGGAGGTCCTCGTCACCGACGTCGGCGTGACCCGCGTGGACGACTTCCGCTTCGCCCGGCCCACGCTGGAGGACGTCTACCTCAGCCTCAAGCCCGAACCCGTCGGCCAACCGGAGGAGCCGGCCGAGCCGGAGCCCGAGGCCACCCCATCGCCCGAACCGCAGCCCCCCGTCAAGGAACTCGCGGCGGTCGGCGCCCCCGGAGCCGAGCCCGACGCCGCCGCACCCGCGGCGAACGCTGTCCCTACCCGGCGCTCACCGCTGCCCGCCGCCCGCACTCCCCGCTCGGGACCGCCCGCCACGGCCCCCACCCGGGTCCCACGGCGCACCCTCGGGTCACGGCTGGCCACCTTCGGCACGTCCTTCAAGTACCTGTGGTTCGAGCACATGCTGATCGTGCGCACGTCCTGGCACGTCCACATGGTCTTCGGCATCTTCATGCCGCTGACGATGGTGTTCGGCTTCTCCCGCATCGGCAGCGGGCTCACCGACCAGGACAGCCTGCTGTACATCGCCAGCGGCTCCGGAGTGTTCTCCATCGCCGCGCTCGGCACCACGGCCATCGCCCAACGCATCGGCGCCATCAAGGCCGAGGGCTCGATGATGTACTACGCCTCGCTGCCCATCAGCAAAGTGGCGTTCGTGACGGCGTTCGTCGCCGCCCGCCTCCTGCTCATCGCGCCCGGCCTCGTCACCTCCCTGCTCGCCGTGGAGGCGCTCTACGACATCGAGCTCACGCTGTCGCCGACGCTGCTGTTCGTGTATCCGCTGACCGCCCTGCCGCTCGCCGCGCTCGGCCTCGTCATCGGCAGCCTCATCGACAAGATCGAACTCATCTCCATCGTCACCTACATGCTCAACTTCCTGCTGCTGCTGGGCGCCCCGCTGCTCATCCCGATGGAGTCCCTGCCGCTCGCGCTGCGCGTCATCAGCTACGTCATGCCGACCAGCTACGGCGCCGACGCCATCCGGCACAGCGTCACCGGGGACATCGACGGCATGTTCGCCCTCGACGTGGCCATCCTCGCCGTCGCGTCGGTGGCGTCGCTGTGGATCGCCGACCGGGCGCTGCGCTGGCGGGCCTCCTGACGCCGGTCCAGGTCCAGTGTTTTCCCCAGTGACCGCCCCGCCGGGACGCCGATAGCATCCTTTCCGGATCCAGAGGGTGAATGTCCAGCGGCCGTTCTCCGGGCCTGGTGCGAGACCGGAGAACGGCCGTTCGGATTCATCGAATAACACCTCGGAGAATGGCAGGGGTGGCACCGGAAATCAGCTCGGCGCATTCGGGAAAACCGGACGGGAAAATGAAATTCCAGGTGCTGGGCCCACTGACGGTCCACGGCGACAGCGGCCCCATCATGCTCAGCGGCGTCAAACAGCGGGCCACCCTCGGCCATCTGCTGCTGCACGCCAACGAAGTCGTCGCGACCAGCGCCCTGATGCGGGCCCTGTGGGCCGGCGAACCGCCGCCCACCGCCCGGAAGATGCTTCAGAACGCGGTCTCCGCCCTGCGCGGACTCCTCGCCGCCGAGGACACCCGCGGCGGCCCCGTCCTCCTCACTCACGCCCCCGGCTATCTGCTGCGCGTCGACGGCGACGACCTGGACCTCACCACCTACCGGGCCCTCGCCGACCGCGGCCGCGCCGACCTCGCCGCCGGCGCCTGGACCCCCGCCGCCCGCACCCTGCGCGCCGCCCTCGACCTGTGGCGCGGGCCCGTCCTCGCCGACCTCGCCGAGTCGGGCACCGACTGGCCCGAGCTGCGCACCCTCGCCCAGGCCCGCTCGGCCACCCGCGAGGACCTCTACGAGGCCGAACTCGCCTGCGGACGGCACCACGAGGTCCTGGAGGACCTGCAGACCCACGCCCAGCGCGAACCGGCGAGCGAGCGGCTGTGCGCGCAGCTGATGCTCGCCCTCTACCGCCGCGGCGGACAGGCCGACGCCCTCGACGCCTACCGCCGCACCAGGACCGCGCTCGCCTCCCGGCTCGGCCTGGAACCCGGCCGGGTGCTGCGCGCCGTGGAACGCGCCGTCCTCGACCACGACCCCGTCCTCGGCCAGCCCGACGCGCTCGCCATCATGGCCCTCGACGGCGAAGCGCGCCGCCCCCGGCCCGCCGACCTGCCGGTCGCGCCCCGCCCGGCCGCCGTCGCCCCGGCCGTCCTCGTCGGCTTCGACACCCGCCCGGCGCCCAGGCCCCCGGCCCCGCCGGCGCTCCCGGCCCCGCCGCCCGTCGCCGCCTTTCCGTATCCCGCAGCGCCCGCCGGCGTCCTCACCGAGCAGCACAAGCAGCTGTCGATGCTGCTCGTGCGGACCACCCTCGGCAAGGGACTCGGCGGCGACCCCGAGGACGCCGCCCGGCTCTCCGGTGAACTGGCCGTCGCCATCCGCGACGAGGTCGCCCGGCACGGCGGAAAGGTCTCCGGCGTACTCGGACCGGTCACCTTCGCCCTGTTCGGCGTCGTCCGCACCCGCGAGGACGACGCCGAACGCGCGGTCCGGGCCGGCCGGTCGATCCTGCGCAGACTGCGCCAGTACGGCGCGGGCGGCCCCGTCCCCGTGCACGGCGGCTCCGCGCCCCGCGTGGCCGTCGCCACCGGCGACGTCGTCGTCACCTGCGCCGCCGACGGCACGGGAGCCGTGCCGATCGTGAACGGCGCCGTACCCCAGAGCTGCGCCGACCTCCTTCAGACCGTGCCGCCCGGCGGCATCCGCGTGTGCGCCACGACCCGCTCCGGCACCGAACGCACCCTCGTCTACGGCCCCGCGGGCCCCGACGGCGCGTCCGAGCCGCTCGGAGCCCGCACCGCCTGCACGGACCCGCCGCCTCCCCTCGTCGGCCGGGAACGCGAGGTCGAGCAACTGGGCGGAGCGCTCGGCGACGTGGCCCGGCGCCAGCGCCCCTGCCTGCTCACCACGCTCGGCGAACCCGGCGCCGGCAAGACCCGGCTCACGACGGAACTGGCCCGGCTCGCCCGCCGCTCCCCGCACGGATACCGGGTCGTCACCGGCCACAGCTCCTGGAGCGACCGCGACCGGCCGCTCGCCCTGCTGGAGCGCACCCTGGCCTCGGCCACCGGCGCCGAGGACTGCGCCCGCGACGCCCTCGCCCGCATGGTCCACGCCCTGTTCGGCACCGGCGACCGCGGCGCCTGGCTGCTCGACCGGCTCGGCCCGCTCCTGCGCGACGACCAGCCCGCCCCCGCCGACTGGCCCGACCTCGCCACCGCCTGGCGGCTCCTGCTCACCGGCCTCGCCGCCGAACGCCCCCTGCTGCTCGTCCTGGAGGACCTGCACACCGCGCCCGACCCGGTACTGGACCTCGTCACCGAACTCGCCGACGCCGCCGGACCCGTACCCCTGCTGCTGGCCGTCACCGCACGTCCCGAACTCCTCGACCGCAGGCCCACCTGGGGCGGCGGACGGCGTGACGCGCTCGCCCTCACCCTCGACCCGCTCGACGAGCCCTCCTCGGCCCAACTGCTCGACGCCCTCCTCACGGACGGCGGCTGCGCGCTGCCCCCCGACCTGCGGCGCGACGTCCTCGCCCGCGTCGGCGGCAACCCCCTCTACGCCGTGGAATACGCACGGGAGCTGACCGGGTCCGGCCGGCCGGCGGGCCCGCCGGCGATGCCCCGCCATGTGCGTCAGGTCGTCGCCGCCCATCTCGACACGCTGCCGCCGCTCGCCAAGGCCGTCCTCGTGTGCGCCTCGGCCCTGGGCGGCGTGTGCTGCGCCGACGGGGTCTCCGCCGTCGGCGGGGTGGACCGCGCCGAGGCCGCGCACTGGCTCGACCACCTGGAACGCCGGGACTTCCTGCGCCGCTCCCGGCACCCCTCCGCCACCGGCGCCCTGCGCTACGCCTTCCGGCACCCGGCCACCCGCGAGGCGGTCGACGCGCTGGTGCCCCGCACGGTGCGCGAGGACCGCAGGCGCCGCGCCGAGTCCTGGACCGAGAATACGGCGGCCCGGCTGACCGCCTGACACGATCCGCGGCAATTCCGGTTACCCGCCGATGGAAATACCCAACTGGGTAAGGGCACGCCCATCGCATAACTTCGGATCCGAGCGGCGTGGAAAGCGCACCGAAGACTCGGGAAAACACCGAGAACGACGGCACATCATGTCGTGGCCGAACGCCGCTTCCGTATGGAAAGGAATGGTTGTGCGCATTCTCTGCAGCCTCGCGCTGTCGCCCTCCAACGCACGTGCCCTGCTGCCGCTGGCCCGCGCCGCGGCGCAGGCCGGCCACGAGGTCACCGTGGTCTCCCCGCCGGAGATGGCCGGTGTCTTCGAGGGCGAGAACATCCGCGTCCTGCCGCTGTTCACCGACATGGCCGAGATCGTGCTCAGCCTGCTGCAGCAAAAGCGCATCGAGTTCGCCCCCTCCGACCCGTTCTCGCCGCAGACCCTCCTCGCCACCGCGTGCGGCCCGCACGTCACCGACGCCTACCGCCAACTACTCGACGTGGCACAGGAGTTCAAGCCGGACGTGATCCTGCGCAGCGGCGTCGAGTTCGCCGGCTACCTGGTCGCCGAGACCCTCGGCGTCCCGCACGTCACCGCGCCCTCCGGCGGCGGCCAGTACCTCGACGCGAAGCTGACCCTGGCCGAACTGAAGCTGCGCCGCGCCGAACTGGGCCTGCCCGAGAACGACTCGGCCGAGGCCATCCACGCGCACGGCCGCTTCGACTGCATGCCGGCCGACTACGCGTTCACCGCGCACGAGGCCGTCGACACCTTCGCCTACCAGCAGCCGTCCGCCATCGTGCGCACCGAGACCGGCCCCGAGTGGCTGCGCGACCTCCCCGGCGACAAGCCGCTCGTGGTCGTCTCCAGCACCAACGTGTTCGCCTCCCTGATGCACCACGCCGTCTTCCCGCGCATCCTCGACCTGTTCTTCGACGGCGTGGTCGCCGGACACCTCTTCGAGGGCCTGGACATCGAGGCCGACCCGGCGCTGGTCGTGGGCGCGTTGATGCCCGGCGAGGCCAACCCGCTCACCACCATCGTCAAGGGCCTGTCCCAGGTGGACTGCACGGCCGTCGTCGCCACCCGCGGCATGCCCGTCGACCCGGCCGCCATCGGCGACAACGTGCACCTCTTCGACAGCATCCCGCAGCCGCTGCTGCTGGAGACCGCCCAACTCCTCTTCACCCACGGCGGCTACAACAGCGTCCGCGAGGCCGTCCGCGCCGGCGTCCCCATGGCCGTCCTGCCCGAACTCAGCGACCAGGCGCACAACGCGAGCCGCGTCACGGAACTCGGGCTCGGGCTGCGCGTGCCCAGCGCCGCAGCCGACGACGTCGCCGACACCGTCAACCGGCTGCTCGCCGACCCCGCTCACACCCACGCGGCCCGCACCGCGCAGCGCCACATGCTCGCGCTGCCCCAGGTCACCGCCGCCGTCGACCACCTCGTCGCCCTCGCCGGCCACTGAACCGGACATCCAGACAGGAGCAGGAAGATGGACACGCAGTTCCTCCGGGCGTTCTACGACCTGGCCTCGTGGATCCGGCTCACCCCGCTGCTGAACGGCCCCTACCTGCCGTTCTCCGCGTGGTCGCTGCGACCCGGCGCCCTGATCAAGCTGCTCGACGACATCGCCCTGGGCGACCGCAAGGTCCTCGTCGAGTGCGGCAGCGGCACCTCCACGATCGTCTTCGCCCGCTACCTCGCCCAGCGCGGCTACGGCAACGTGCTCTCCCTGGAGCACGACGAGAAGTGGGCCCGCTGGGTGAACAACCAGCTGGCGCAGGAGGGCCTGAGCGAGGTCGCCCGCGTCGTGCACGCCCCGCTCGCCGAGCACCCGGCCGCCGTCAAGCGCGTCGAGTGGTACGAGCCCGGGACCGTCGAGGACGAGGTCGGCGCCTTCACCGACAAGCACGGCAAGATCGACCTGCTGCTCGTCGACGGCCCGCCCGGCTGGGAACAGGGCAACAAGATGGCCCGCTACCCGGCCGTACCCGCCCTCAAGGACCACCTCGCGCCCGGCGCGAGCGTGATGCTCGACGACGTCAACCGCTCCGAGGGCGTGCAGATCACCAAGCGCTGGGAGGACGAGTGCGGGCTCGCCATGGAGCTCGACCCGTACGGCACCCGCACCGCCTTCGGCACCTACCCCGGCTGACCCCGAGCCCCAGCGGCGAACCCCCGGAAGGAGAGGCCATGCTGGCCCTGAACGGCGGGCCCAAGGTGCGGACACAGCCCTTCCCGCGCTGGCCCGAGTACGACGAGACCGAGAGCCTCGCGCTCGCCCGCGCCCTCCAGCAGGGCGAATGGGGGCGGCACGGCGGCAAGGAGGTCCAGGCGTTCGAGCGCGAGTTCGCCGAGTTCGGCCAGGCGCCCGCCGCGCTCGCCGTCACCAACGGCTCCCACGCCCTCGAACTCGCCCTGGAACTCGCCGGGATCGAGCCCGGCGACGAGGTGATCGTCCCCGCGTACACCTTCGTCGCCACCTCCACCGCCGTCCAGCGGCGCGGCGGCGTCCCCGTGCCCGTCGACGTCACCCCGGACACCTTCTGCCTCGACCCCGACGCCCTCGACGACGCCACCACCGACCGCACCCGCGCGGTGATCCCCGTCCACATCGGCGGCCACGTCGCCGACATGGATGCCATCACCACCTGGGCGCGGGCGCGTGGTGTCACCGTCATCCAGGACGCGGCCCAGGCCCACGGCGCCACCTGGCGCGGCAAGGGCCTCGGCGCCCTCGGCTCGATCGCCACCTTCTCCTTCCAGAGCACCAAGGTGATCACCGCCGGCGAGGGCGGCGCTCTGCTCCTGCCCGACGAGGACACCTACGAGAACGCCTGGGTACGGCACAACTGCGGCCGCACCCGCGAACTCCACCTCGCCACCGCCTCCTCCAACTTCCGCATCTCCGAACTCACCGCCGCCCTGCTGCGCGCCCAACTGGCCCGGTTCGCCGACCAGAACGCCCGCCGCGCCGCCCGCCACACCGAACTGGCCGCCGCGCTCGCCGAGATCCCCGGCATCCGCCTCCAGGGCCGCGACCCGCGCTGCACCGGCACCCCGCACTACATGACGACGTTCGCCCTCGACCAGGACGAGCTCGGCGGGCTCGACCGCGACACCGTCGCCCTCGCGCTGCTGATGGAGGGCATCCCCGCCTTCGGCAGCCACCAGCCCCTGCACCGCACCGACGCCTTCTGGACCGGCACCACCCGCGACATCCGGCCCGAGGAACTCGCCGAGCGCTGCCCCAACGCCGAACGCGTCGGTCGCGACGGCGTACTGATCCCGCACCAGGCCCTGCTCGGCACCCGCCAGGACGTCGACGACGTCGCGACCGCGGTCGCCAAGGTCCTGACGGAACTGCCCCGCAAGGGCACCGCCCCGGCCGCCTGACGCCGGCCGGAACCCGGCACCACTGCACCGAAACCCGACACCGACTTCGCACACCCCGCGCCCGGCGCGGCGGTTCACAGGATGGGAACGAAAGCGATGACCAGCGACAACCCGGCCGGCCGGACCTTCGAGGTCCTCGTCGTCGGCAACGGTGTGCTCGGCCTGTCCCTGGGCCTGACCCTCGCCCGCCGTGGCACCAAGGTGGCCGTCCTCGGCCGCACCGACCGGCCCTGGGCCGCCTCCACCGCCGCCGGCGCCATGCTCGGCACCTTCGGCGAGGTCACCTCCACCCTCATAGCCAGCGAGCAGGGCCGCGCCAAGCTCGACCTCGGCGTCCAGGCCACCCGCCTGTGGGACGACTGGCTGGACCAGCTGTCCGAGGAGACCGGCGAGCACGACGACCTGCGCTGCGCCGACGGCACCGTGATGCTGCTGAACTCGATGGGCGTGCCCGGCATCGACTCCGCCAACTACACCGCCATCCGCAAGACCCTCGACGAGTACAAGGAGCCGTACGAGGACATCGACCCGGCCGAGCTCGGCTGGCTCGACCCCGACCCGCTCGCCCGGCCCCTGATGGGCATGTTCATCCCCGGCGAGCACGCCGTCGACTCCGGCCGACTGCTGGCCCGGCTGCAGACCGCGCTGCTGAAGGCCGGCGGCACCCTCCTCGACGGCTTCGGCGAGAGCCTGGTCACCGAGGGCGAGCGCATCACCGGCGTCAACCTCACCAGCGGCGACACCCTCACCGCCGGCCAGGTCGTCCTCGCCGCCGGCGCCGCCTCCCAGACCCTCCTCGACACCGTGCCCGCCCTCAGCGGCAGCATCCCGCGGCTGTGCGCCGGCGTCGGCGTCTCCGTCGTCGCCCGCGTCAACCCCGACGTGCCCGGCCCCACCAGCGTGCTGCGCACCCCCAACCGCGCCTTCGCCTGCGGTCTGCACCTCGTGCCGCGCGGCCAGGGCCACGTCTACCTCGGCGCCACCAACGCCATCGAGCCCGAGCCCGCCGACGTGCCGTCCATCCGCGACGCCACCTTCCTGCTCGGCTGCGCCCTGCGCCAGCTGCGCCGCGACCTCGACACCGCCGGCATCGAGAAGATCCAGGTCGGCAACCGGCCCGTCGCCTTCGACGGCTTCCCGCTCGTCGGCAGCGCCGGCGTCGACGGCCTGTGGATGATGACCGGCACCTACCGCGACGGCCTGCACCTGTCGCCGCTGCTCGCCGACGAGATGGCCCGCCGCATCCTCGGCGAGGACACCCGCCACGACCTGTCCGTGTTCCAGCCCGTGCGCAGGCCCACCCAGCCCCACAGCCGCACCGACGTCGTCGAGACCGCCGTCACCCACCTGCTCGCCACCGGCTACGAGGACGAGTGGCGGATCCCCAACGCCTGGCCCGCCGTCATCGAGGCCCAACTGCGCGCAGGATTCGCCAAGTTCGCCGACGCCCTCGACGACGAGTTCACCCCGCCCGCCGAGATCCTCGCCAAGGCCCAGATGAACCCGGCCTTCGCCCAGCAGGTCCGCCAGTACTACGCCGCGAGCCGCGCCGCTCACTGACCGGACGCGCGCCTACGCCACCCCCCACAGCACCACACAGAAGGAGAGTCGCGTCACCATGAGCTGTCCCGAACTTCCGCCGACGGTCGACCTGCTCGTCGTCGGAAGCGGCCCCGTGGGGTCGGCCGTCGCCCGCCGCGTGTATGACGCCGTACCGCACGCCCGGATCCTGATGGCCGATCTCGGGCCGCGCCTGACCGGGCCGGCCGGGCTGCACCTCGGCAACCTGCCCGCACCGGAACGGGCCGCGGCCCAGGCCCGTTCCCAGGGGCGCGATCCCGAGACCGCGCCCGGTGAGGACGGCGCCCTGGTGAAGAAGTACGCGGACCGCGGCACCCATCTGCTGCGGGCCCGCCGCGACGACGAGCCCGAGCAGTTCGGCATGCCGGCCGCGGTCATGTCCAGCAACATCGGCGGGATGGGCGTGCACTGGGCCTGCACCGCCCCCCGCCCGCTGGACACCGAACGGCTGCCGTTCCTGCCCGGCGACGACCTCGACGCCGCCCTGTCCGTCGCCGAGCACCTGCTGCACGTCACCCGCGACGCCTACCCGGCCACCGAAGCCGGCGACCTCGTGCTCAAGACGCTCGGGCAGCTCTTCGACGGCGACTACCCGGTCGGCCAGGGCGTCGGCACCATGCCGCTCGCCTGCACCCCCCGCCCGGGCCGCCGGCCGCAGTGGGCCGGACCCGACACCGTCCTCGGCCCGCTCGCCGACGCCCGCGCCACCGCCGGCGACGGACGTTTCCGCATCGCCGACGAGACCATGTGCCGGCGACTGCTGTTCACCGGGCGCAAGGTCACCGGCGCGCTCCTCGAACACCTCCCGACCGGCACCGAGTTCGCCGTACGGGCCTCCGCGGTCGCCGTCTGCGCCGACGCGCTGCGCACCCCGCAGCTGCTGTGGGCCTCCGGCATCCGCCCCGACGCCCTCGGCCGCCACCTCAACGACCAGCCCAAGACCGTCAGTTCCGTCCACGTCAAGGACGGCCCGACCGCCGGCCTCGCGGCCCGCGGCACGGTCGACTTCGGCGGCGACATCCGAGACCTGGAGACCGGGCGCTTCTGGGTGCCGTTCTCCGACCCCGGCCGCCGCAACCACGGCCAGGTCATGACCATCGACACCTCACCGCTGGAAGGCGTCGACCCGGCGCTGTTCGTCGGCATGGTCTGGTACGGCGCCAAGGAGATCAGCGCCGAGGACCGCATCGAGTTCTCCACCAGTGAGGCCGACGCCTACGGCATGCCCAACATGACCGTCCACTACGACCTCACCGCACGCGACCTCGCGGGCGCCGAACAGGCCCGCGCGGACCAGGAGGCCGTCGCCGAGGCCCTCGGCGGCGAGTTCCTGGAGCGGCCCGAACTGTTCCCCGCCGGCAGCTCCAAGCACTACCAGGGCACCGTGCGCATGGGCCCCGTCGACGACGGCACCTCGGTGTGCGACACCGACAGCCGCGTCTGGGGCTTCGACAACCTCTACGTCGGCGGCAACGGGGTCATCCCGACCGCCACCGCCGTCAACCCGACGCTGTACAGCGTCGCCCTGGCCGTCCGGGCCGCGGCGTCCATCAGCGCGGGCCTCATCGGCGTCTGACCGCAGCGAAGCAACGGAGAATCGAGGTGGCTGCCGTGCACCGCCACACCATCGCCGTCATCGGCACCGGCTATGTCGGACTCACCGCCGGTGCCTGCCTGGCACAGCTCGGGCACCGGGTGGTCTGCGCCGACCTGGACCCGGTCAAGGTCGCGGAGCTCAACCGCGGCCACGTGCGCATCCTGGAGGAGGGCCTGCCCGAGCTCGTGCGCGCGGGGCTCGACGCGGGCCGGCTGCGTTTCGTCGTCGGCGCCGCCGACGCCGTACGTGGCGCGCGCACCGTCTTCATCTGCGTCGGCACCCCCACCGGGCCCGACGGACGCGCCGACCTGACCGCCGTCGACGCGGTCGTCGAGGAGATCCGCACCCTGCTGGAACCCGACAGTGTGCTGGTCACCAAGTCGACCGTGCCGGTCGGCACCGCCGCCCGCGTGACCGCCGCCCTCGGCCGGCCCGACGTCGGCGTCGTCAGCAACCCGGAGTTCCTGCGCGAGGGCACCTCCGTCGCCGACTTCCTCCAGCCCGACCGGGTCGTGATCGGCTCCGACAGCCCCTGGGCCGCCGCCCAGGTCGCCGAGTTGTACGCCGGGGTCGACGCGCCCGTCGTCATCGCCGACGCGGCCAGCGCCGAGGTCGTCAAGTACGCCGCGAACTGCTTCCTCGCCGTCAAGCTGTCCTACGTCAACACCCTCGCCGAGCTGTGCGAGGAGGTCGGCGCCGACATCGGCCGGGTCACCACCGCCCTCGGCCAGGACCACCGCATCGGCGGCGCGTTCCTGCGCCCCGGCCCCGGCTGGGGCGGCTCCTGCCTGCCCAAGGACACCCGCGCCCTGCTCGGCACGGCCGACGCCCTCGGCGTCGACTTCCCGCTCGTGCGGGCGGCCATCGACACCAACGCCCACCAGCGGACCCGGATCGCCGACAAGATCGCCCGCCTGTGCGGCGACGGCGACGGCTCCCTCGCCGGGGTGCGGATCGGGCTGCTCGGCCTCACCTTCAAAGCCGGCACCGACGACCTGCGCGACTCGCCGGCGCTCGCCCTCGCCGCCGAACTCGCCCGCCGTGGCGCGGACATCACCGCCCACGACCCGGCCGTTCCGGCCACCCGGCACAGCGAACTCCCCGCCGACATCACCGTCGTCGACGACCCCCACCAGGCAGCCAAGGGCGCCTCCGGGCTGGTCCTGTGCACCGAGTGGCGGCACTACCGCGCACTCGACTGGCCCCGGATCGCCGCCGACCTGCACCAGCCGGTCGTCGTCGACACCCGCAACCACCTCGACCCGGCCGCCCTCAGCGCCGCGGGCCTCGCCTGGCACGGCACCGGCACCAGCCCGGTCGAGCCCGCCCTGACCGCCGTATAGACCTGTAGAGCCGCTCAGAAAGGTCCGTCACCATGCGGGTGCTGTGCAGCATCACCGGCTCGCCCTCCCACGCGCGCGCCTGCCTGCCGCTCGTGCGCGCCCTCGGCGAGGCCGGACACGACGTCCTCGTCGTCACGGCCGACAAACTCGCCCCCGTCCTCGCCGGCGAGCGCGCCCGCGTCGAGGGCGTCTACCCCGACATCACCGCCCAGGGCATGCGGCTGCTGTTCGAGGGCAAGCTCCCCATCCCCAAGGAGTTCAGCCGCTTCGCCCACGAGCTGTGGGCCACCCTCGGCGCCGGCCCCCAACTCGCCGACGCCTACGGCCTGCTGCTGCCGCTCGCCCGCGAGTTCCGCCCGGACGTGATCCTGCGCGACGGCTACGAGTTCGCAGCGCTCCTCGTCGCCGAGACCCTCGGCGTGCCCCACGTGCCCGCGCCCTCCGGCTCGGGCCAGTTCCTCGACCCGCAGCTGCTGCTCCCGCTGCTGAACGACCGGCGCCGCGAACTCGGCCTGCCCGAGACCGACGACCCGGCCGCCGTCTACCGGCACGGGCGACTCGACTGCCTGCCCGCGCCCTACACCTTCGCCCGCCCCCTCGCCCCCGAAGCCGTCGCCTACCGCCAGCCCCGCACCGTCACCCGAGGCGAGAGCCTGCCCGACTGGTTCGCCGAACTGCCCGCCGACAAGCCCCTCGTACTCGCCTCCCTCGGCACCGGACTGCCCGGCACCGTCCTCGAATTCCTCGACAAGGCACGCGAGTTCGGCGCCCCCATCCCCGTCTACGACCCCGCCGAACCCCTCGACACCGTCGTCGAGGCCCTCTCCGAGCTGGACTGCGCCGCCGTCGTCTCCACGCTCGGCATGCCCGTGGACACCACCAAGGCAGCGCCCCACGTCCGCGTCGTCGACCGCTTCCCGCAGCAACTCCTCCTCGAACACGCCGCGTTGTTCGTCACCCACGGCGGCTACAACAGCATCCGCGAGGCCGTGCGCGCCGGCGTCCCCATGGCCGTACGGCCCATGTTCGGCGACCAGCAGTACAACGCGCTGCGCGTCGCCGACCTCGGCCTCGGCGAGCACATCGCGACCCGAGGAGCCGAACCCATGCTCCGCACCTGCCGCCGGCTGCTGGCCGACGAGAGCGTCGCCGACGAGGCGCGACGCGCCCAGAAGGAGATGCTCGCCCTGCCGGGTATCGACGCCGCCGTAACCCACCTGGAGCGCCTGGCCGTCAGGTGACGAGCCCCTTCCCGGACACCCGCGCCGACGCGGCCCCAGTGGCCCGTCGGCGCCGTCATGATCCCGGCGCACGGACCAGTCCTCGTGATTCCCCCAGTCGACTGTCCGAATAATCGAACCAGAAGCGCGAACGGATCAGGCCACACCCCCACATTCCCGGCCACCTCGCGCCCGACGCCCCCCACAGGTCCGGTCCAGTATCCGAAGACGTGGCGACGAGTCATCCGCGGGAGAGAACGTGTCCGATCAAGCTCGCTCCACCTCGGCCACCCGCCCCTTCGCGGGCACCCCACGCCCCTGGCTCCTCACCGGACGGGGCACACGGGCAGTACGGGAGCAGGCCCGCATCCTGCGGACCCTCGCACACGACGCGGCACCGGAGCGCATCGCGGCGGCCCTGCTGCACAGTGCCGACCCCGCCCACCCCTGTCGCGCCGCCCTCACCGCGACCACCCCCGACGACCTCGCCGCGGCCCTGGACGCGCTGGCCGACGGCACCCCCACCGAACACGTCACGGAGGGCCGGCCCACCGCCCGCGACAGCGGACCCGTCTTCGTCTTCCCCGGCCACGGTTCGCACTGGCCCGGCATGACCAGCGAACTCCTCGACACCTCACCGGTGTTCGCCCACCGCATGGCGGAGTGCGCCGACGCGCTCGCCCCACACCTGGACCACAACCCGGTCGACACCCTGCGCGGTGCGCACCCGCTGACCACGCCCGACGTCGCCCAGCCCGCCCTCTTCGCCGTCATGGTGTCGCTGGCCGCCCTCTGGGAGAGCGTCGGCGTACGGCCCGCGGCGGTCGTCGGTCACAGCCTCGGCGAGATCGCCGCGGCCTGCGTCGCCGGCGCCCTCACCCTCGACGACGCGGCCCGCGTCGCCGCGAGCTGGGGGACCGCACAGCGCACCCTGCAAGGGCGTGGCGAGATGGTGTCCGTGCTGATGCCCGTCGAGCGGCTGCGGGAACGCCTCGCGCCCTGGCACGGCAGGCTCCACCTCGCGGCCGTCAACGGCCCCGACAACGGCGTCGTCTCCGGCGACGCCGACGCCGCGGCCGAACTCCTCGCCGAACTCACCGCCGAAGGCGTCCGCGCCCGCACCGTCGACTACGGCGTCGCCGCCCACTCGCCGCACATCGACGCCATCACCGACCGCATCCGCGCCGACCTCGCCGCCCTCACCCCCCGCGCGGCCCGCGTCCCCCTCTACGCGTCCTCGGCCGGCACAGCCCTCGACGGCGTCACCCTCGACGCCGACCACTGGACCGCCGCGCTGCGCGACAGCGTCGAGTTCGTCGCCGCCGTCGGCACCGCACTCGACGCCGGCCACCGCCACTTCCTGGAGATCAGCCCGCACCCCCTGCTCACCCCCGGCCTGGAGACCGTCCTCACCCGGGCCGGCGTCACCGGCACCGTCCACACCACCCTGCGCCGCGGCGCCGGAGGCGCCGACCGCTTCCAGCGCGCGGTCGCCGAGTACTGGACCACCGGCGGCGACCCCGACTGGGCCGCCCTGCACGACCTCGCCACCGACCCGGCCGACCTGCCCGCCGAACTCGCCGACGCGGCCGCCGTCGAGGACCCCGACACCAGCGGCACGCCCCTCGGCGTCCAGGCCGCCGCCCTCCGCGACCGCCTCGCCGACCTGCCCGAACCCGACCGGCGCAGCGCCCTCGTCGACCTCGTCCGCACCCAGGTCGCCGACCTGCTCGAACTGCCCGGCGGCGCACCCGCGCACGTCTCCTTCCGCGACCAGGGCGTCGAGTCGGCCACCGCCGTCGCCCTGCGCGACCGCCTGCGCGCCGCGACCGGACTGCCCCTCGCCCCGACCGCCGCCTTCGACTACCCGACCCCCGCGGCCCTCGGCCACCACCTGCACGAGCAGCTCTACGGCGCCACCGCCCCCACCCCGGCCACCACCACCCGGCACGCGCACTCCGACGAACCCGTCGCCGTCGTCGGCATGGCCTGCCGCTTCGCCGGCGACGCCGACTCGCCCGAGGCCCTGTGGCAGCTCATCCTGGACGGCACCGACGCCGTCACCCCCCTGCCGGACGACCGCGGCTGGGACATCGAGGGACGCTACGACCCCAGCGGCACCGCACCCGGCGGCTTCCTCCAGCGCGAGGGCGGATTCCTGCGCGCCGCCGCCGACTTCGACGCCGCCTTCTTCGGCATCAGCCCGCGCGAGGCCCTCGCGATGGACCCGCAGCAGCGGCTGCTCCTTGAGACGACCTGGGAGGCGCTGGAGCGGGCGGGCATCGACCCGCTGTCCCTGCGCGGGTCGGCCACCGGCGTCTACCTCGGCCTCATGACGGTCGACTACGACCGCGCCGCCGCCAACGCCTCCACCGACGTCGCCGGTCACGTCCTGACCGGCAACGCCGTCAGCGTCGCCTCCGGCCGCATCTCCTACACCCTCGGCCTGGAGGGCCCCGCCCTCACCGTCGACACCGCCTGCTCCTCCTCCCTGGTCGCCCTGCACCTCGCTTGCCAGGCCCTGCGCTCCGGAGCCGCGACCATCGCCCTCGCAGGCGGCGCGACCGTCCTGCCGAGCCTGGAGATGTTCGCCGAGTTCTCCCGGCAGCGGGCCCTCGCCCCCGACGGCCGCTGCAAGGCCTTCTCCGCGACGGCCGACGGGTTCTCGCTCAGTGAGGGCGCCGGCATGCTCGTCCTGATGCCGCTGTCCGAGGCCCGGCGCCAGGGCCGCGAGGTCCTCGCGGTGATCCGCGGCAGCGCCATCAACCAGGACGGCGCCTCCAACGGCCTGACCGCCCCCAGCGGCCCCGCCCAGCAGCGCGTCGTCCGCCAGGCCCTCGCCGACGCCGGCCTGGAGCCCGCCGACGTGGACGCCGTCGAAGCCCACGGTACGGGCACCCGGCTCGGCGACCCCATCGAGGCACACGCCCTCACCGCCGCCTACGGCCAGGAGCGCGAGGAACCCCTGTGGCTGGGCTCGGTGAAGTCCAACATCGGCCACACGCAGGCCGCCGCCGGAGTCGCCGGTGTCATCAAGATGGTCATGGCCCTGCGCGAGG
This sequence comes from Streptomyces sp. NBC_01092, assembly GCF_045039535.1. Classification (NCBI taxonomy): domain Bacteria; kingdom Bacillati; phylum Actinomycetota; class Actinomycetes; order Kitasatosporales; family Streptomycetaceae; genus Streptomyces; species Streptomyces sp. NBC_01092. Next base: position 9,963,807 of record NZ_CP108659.1, read on the forward strand.
AACGCCTCCCGCGCACCCTCCACGCCGACGAGCCGTCCTCCCACATCGACTGGTCGTACGGCACGCTGCGACTGCTCCAGGAGGAACGCCCCTGGCCGCGCGGCGAACGCCCGCGCCGCGCGGGTGTGTCGTCGTTCGGCATCAGCGGTACGAACGCCCACCTGGTCCTCGAAGAGGCTCCCGCCATCGAGGAGTCGGCCGAGGAAGCGGTCACACCTCTGCCCGTGGTGCCGTGGGCCGTGTCGGCGCGCGGTGAGCAGGCACTGCGGGACCAGCTGGAACGCCTGACCGCACTCGACGCGAACCCGCTCGACATCGGCCTGTCCCTGGCCACCACCCGTGCCGTCCTCGACCACCGTGCCGTCGCCCTTCACCCCGGGCCCGTCGTCACCGGCGCGGTGTCGGAGGGGCGTACGGCTTGGATGTTCACGGGGCAGGGGAGTCAGCGACCCGGTATGGGCCGGGAGTTGTACGAGGCGTTCCCGGTGTTCGCGGCCGCGCTGGACGAGGCGTGCGCGCTGTTCGACGCCGAGCTCGGCTTTGAACGGCCGTTGAGGGACGTCCTGTTCGCCGAGGAGGCGGAGGACGGCACCGGGTATGCGCAGTCGGCGTTGTTCGCGTTGCAGGTGTCGTTGGTTGAGCTCCTGCGGTCGTGGGGTATGCGGCCGGAGCTGGTGTTGGGGCATTCGGTGGGGGAGTTCGCCGCCGCGTATGCGGCCGGTGTCCTCGAACTCACGGATGCTGTACGGCTGGTGGGGGCTCGTGCCCGGCTGATGCAGGCGCTGCCCGAAGGTGGCGCCATGGCCGCGATCGAGGCCTCCGAAGTCGAGGTCGCCGGGTGGCTGGTGGACGGCGCGGTGATCGCGGCCGTCAACTCGTCTTCGGCCCGGGTGGTGTCCGGTACCGAGGCGGCAGTCGAGGCCGTTGTCGAGCGGGCGCGGGATGCGGGGCGGCGGACGACCCGTCTGAAGGTCTCGCATGCGTTCCACTCGCCGTTGATGGAGCCGATGCTGGCGGAGTTCGCGGCCGTGGCCGAGCAGGTGAGCTACCACCGGGCGACGGTGGCGGCGATCAGTACGCTCACGGGCGCCCCGGTCGCCGACGGTGACTGGACGAGCGCCGCCTACTGGGCCGAGCAGATCGTCAAGCCGGTCCTGTTCCATGACGCGTTGGACTCGGCCCGTGCCCAGGGCGCCGCCCGTTTCCTGGAGATCGGCCCGGATCCGGTGCTGACCGCGCTGGCCGGTGACGTATCCGCCGTGTCGACCCTGCGCAAGGACCGCCCCGAACCCGAGACCCTCCTCACTGCCGTCGCCGAACTCTTCGTCCGAGGCGCCGACATCGACTGGTCCGCCCTCTTCGAGGGAACCGGCGCCCGCCGCGTCGACCTGCCCACCTACCCCTTCCAACGCCAGCGGTTCTGGCTGCCCGACCACGCCCGTCCTGCGCGCCCTGCCGAGGCCCAGGACGGCGTCGCCGACGGGGGCTTCTGGGACCTCGTCGACCAGGGAGACGCCGACTCGCTCGCCGGAGAGCTCGGCGTGGACAGCGGTGCCCCGCTGGACGCCGTCCTGCCGGTGCTTGCCGACTGGCGTCGTAAGCGCCGGGAGGAGTCGCTGCTGGCCGGGCTGCGGTACCGGATCACCTGGCGGCCCGTCCGGACGCCGGCCCCGAGCGGCCTCGACGGTGCCTGGCTGCTCGCGGTCGACGAGGACACTCCGGCCGAGCTGGTTGACGGGGCCGCCGGTGCGCTGCGGGCCGCCGGCGCCGAGGTGACGGTCGGGACCGGAACGGCCGCCGACCCGGAGACGTCGTACGCGGGCGTGGTGTCCCTGCTGGCCGACCCCGGGCACGTGCTGGCGCTGACGCAGGCGTACCCGGAGAGCCGGCTGTGGTGCGTGACCTTCGGGGCCGTGGCCGTGTCCGGCGACGAGGGCCCCTCGCGTCCCGAACAGGCCGCGGTGTGGGGTCTTGGCCGGGTCGTGGCGCTGGAGCAGCCGGACCGGTGGGGCGGGCTGCTCGACCTGCCGGACGATCCGCAACCCCGGCTCTGGCAGCGGGTCGTGGCCGTGCTCGCCGCCGGGGGAGCGGGGGAGGACCAACTCGCCGTGCGCGCGACGGGCCTGCACGCCGCCCGGCTGGTGCGCGACCGCTCGGCACGGACCGCGCGGTCCTGGCAGCCGAGCGGTACCGTCCTGGTCACGGGCGCGACCGGTGCCCTGGGCGGGCACCTCACCCGATGGCTGGCGACCGGCGGTGCGGAGCACCTCGTCCTCGTGTCGCGGCGCGGAGCCGACGCCCCCGGTGCCGCCGAACTCGCCGCGGAACTCGGTGAGTCGGGTGTCGCCGTCACCTTCGTCGCGGGCGACGTCGCCGACCGCGAGACCGTGGCATCCGTCCTGGACACCTACGCGCCGACGGCCGTCGTGCACGCCGCGGGCGTCCTCGACGACGGGCTCGCCGCCGACCTCACCCCCGAGCGACTGGCCCGCGTCCTGGCCGTGAAGGCCGAGGCCGCCCAGCACCTGCACGAGCTGACGCGGGAGCGGGAGCTGGACGCCTTCGTCCTGTTCTCGTCCATCACCGGAGTGCTGGGCAACGCCGGGCAGGCCGCCTACGCCGCCGCCAACGCCCGCCTCGACGCGCTCGCCCAGCACCGCCGCGCCACCGGCCTGCCCGCGACCTCGGTCGCCTGGGGGCCGTGGGGCGGTGGCGGCATGGCGGCCGACGAGACCGTCGCCGAGCACTTCCGCCGCCAGGGCATACGGCCCCTGCAGCCGTCCCGAGCCCTCGACGCACTGCGGCGCGCCCTCGACGAGGACGTCACCTGCACGACCGTCGTCGACGTCGACTGGCAGCGCTTCGCCGCCGCCGCGTACACCCCGCGCCCGCTGCTCGCCGACCTGCCCGAAGCCGCGCCAGCCGGCGCCGATGGCGTACCGGCCGCACCGGCCGCACCGGCCGCGGGCACCCTCGGCGCCGAACTGGCGGGCCGTACCCCCGCGGAGCAGGACCGGCTGCTGCTCGACCTCGTCCTCGACCAGGTCGCCGCCGTCCTCGGGCACGCCGACCGGACCGCCGTGGACGCAGGCCGCGCCTTCAAGGACCTCGGCTTCGACTCGCTGACCGGCGTCGCCCTGCGCCACCGGCTCGCCGCCACCACCGGGCTGTCCCTGCCCGCCACCCTCGTCTTCGACCACCCCACCCCGACCGCGCTCGCCGCGTTCCTGCGCACGCAGGTCCTCGGCGTCACCACGGACGAGATCGAGCGCGGCGGCCCCGCCCTCGCACCCGTCGGCGCCGACGACGACCCGGTCGTCATCGTCGGCATGGGCTGCCGCTTCCCCGGCGGTGTGACCACCCCCGACCAGCTGTGGGACCTGCTCGCCTCCGGCTCGGACGGCCTAACCCCGTTCCCCGCGGACCGCGGCTGGGACGTCGAGCGCCTCTACCACCCGGACCCCGGCCACTCCGGCACCACCTACGCGCGCGTCGGCGGATTCCTGCACGACGCCGCCGACTTCGACGCCGAACTGTTCGGCATCAGCCCGCGCGAGGCCCTCGCCATGGACCCGCAACAGCGCCTGCTGCTGGAGACGGCATGGGAGGCGCTGGAGCGCGCGGGCATCGACCCGCTGTCCCTGCGCGGATCGGCCACCGGCGTGTTCGCCGGCACCAACGGCCAGGACTACCGCGAGACCGCCCACACCCGGGGCGAGGACGTCGAGGGCTACGTCGCCACCGGCTCCGCCGCCAGCGTCCTGTCCGGCCGCCTCAGCTACACCCTCGGCCTGGAGGGCCCCGCCCTCACCGTCGACACCGCCTGCTCCTCCGCGCTGGTCGCGCTCCACCTCGCCGCGCAGGCCATCCGCCAGGGCGAGTGCCGCACCGCGCTGGCCGGCGGTGTCACCGTGATGGCGACGCCGGGCATCTTCGTCGAGTTCTCCCGTCAGCGTGCCCTGTCCGCCGACGGCCGCTGCAAGGCCTTCGCCGAGGGCGCCGACGGCACCGGCTGGTCCGAGGGCGCCGCCGTCCTCGTACTGGAACGCCTCTCCGACGCGCGTCGCGCCGGCCACCCCGTGCTCGCCGTGCTGCGCGGCTCCGCCGTCAACCAGGACGGCGCCTCCAACGGTCTGACCGCCCCCAACGGTCCCTCGCAGCAGCGGGTGATCCGGCAGGCGCTGACGGCGGCCGGACTGCGACCCGGCGACGTCGACGCGGTCGAGGCGCACGGCACCGGCACCGGCCTCGGGGACCCGATCGAGGCACAGGCCCTGCTCGCCACCTACGGCCAGGACCGCGACGAGCCCCTGTGGCTGGGCTCGGTGAAGTCCAACATCGGCCACACCCAGGCCGCGGCGGGAGCGGCCGGCGTCATGAAGATGGTGCTGGCCCTGCGCGCCGGGCAGCTGCCGCCCACCCTGCACGTCGACGCCCCGTCCAGCCGCGTCGACTGGGGCTCCGGTGCCGTACGCCTGCTCACCGAGGCACAGCCCTGGCCGCGCGGGGAACAACCGCGCCGGGCCGGTGTCTCCGCCTTCGGCATCAGCGGCACCAACGCCCACATCATCCTGGAGGAGCCGCCCGCCGCCGAGGCCGCCGCCCCGGCTCGCTCGACCGGCACCGTGCCCTGGATCCTCTCCGGCCGGACCCGCCAGGCCCTGCGCGACCAGGCCGCCCGCCTGGTCGCCCACCTCGCCGACCGGCCCGGCCTCGCCCCGGCGGACGTCGGCCGCACCCTGGCCACCGCCCGCGCCGCCCTCGACCACCGCGCCGTCCTGATCGGTGCCGACACCGACACCCTGACCGCGGCCGCCGCCGCGCTCGCCGACGGCGACACGACCACGCCGGTCACCTCGGTGGCGGGCGAGGGCCGCACGGTGTGGGCCTTCACCGGGCAGGGCAGCCAACGGCCGGGAATGGGCCGCGAGTTGTACGAGGCGTTCCCGGCGTTCGCCGCCGCGCTGGACGAGGTGTGCGCACTGCTGGACGCCGAGCCCGGCTTCGACACACCCCTGCGCACCGTGATGTTCGCCGCGCCGGACACCTCCGAGGCCGCCCTGCTGGGCCGCACCGGCTACGCACAGGCCGCACTGTTCGCCCTCCAGGTCGCACTCGCCGAACTGCTGCGCTCCTGGGGACTCGCCCCCGACGCGCTGGTCGGCCACTCCATCGGCGAGCTGGCCGCCGCCCACACCGCGGGCGTCCTCGAACTCCCCGACGCCGTACGGCTGGTGGCCGCCCGCGCCCGGCTGATGCAGGCCCTGCCCGAGGGCGGCGCGATGGCGGCGGTCGAGGCGGACCCCGAGGAGGTCGCGCCCTGGCTGACCGACGGCGCGGTCGTCGCCGCCGTCAACGGACCCGCCGCTGTGGTGGTCTCCGGCACGGAGGCCGCCGTCGACGCCGTGCTGACCCTCGCGCGCGAGCAGCGCCGGCGCGTCACCCGGCTCAAGGTGTCGCACGCCTTCCACTCGCCGCTGATGGAACCCATGCTGGCCGAGTTCGCCGCCGTCGCGGGCGACCTCACCTACCGGCGGCCCCGCATACCGGCCGTCAGCACCGTCACCGGCGGGCCCCTCGCCGCCGACGACTGGGCGAGCGCCGACTACTGGGTACGCCAGGTGCGCCGGCCCGTCCTCTTCCACGACGCCGTCCGCACGGTCACCGCCGAACTCGGCGCCACCCGTCTGCTGGAACTCGGCCCCGACCCGGTCCTCGCCGCCCTCGCCCAGCGCACCGCCCCCGACCTGACCGTGGCGGTCGCCGCCCTGCGCGCCGGCCGTGCAGAGCCCGCCGCCCTGCTCACCGCCGTGGGCGAACTGTTCGTACGCGGCACCCGAGTCGACTGGGCGGAGGTCCTGCGCGACACGGACGCCCGGCTGACCGACCTGCCCACCTACGCCTTCCAGCGCGAGCGCTTCTGGCTCCCGGACCGCGCAGCCCACCAGCCCGCCGGCCGAGGCTCCGAGGACGAGTTCTGGCAGCTCGTCGACACCGCCGACCCCGCCGCGGTGGCCCAGGAACTGGGCCTGCCCGAGCGCGCCTCGCTGGACGCGCTGCTTCCGGCCCTCACCCAGTGGCGGCGACGGCACGAGGAGCGCACCGCGCAGGACCGCCGGCGCTACCGCGTGGTGTGGAAGCCGGTGCCGATACCGCGCACCGCCCGCCTCACCGGCCGCTGGCTGATCGCCGCCCCGGCCGGCGCACAGGACCCCGACGCCTGCCTCGACGCACTGCGCGCAGCGGGCGCCGACGCCGAACTCCTCGCCCTGCCCGTGGCGCCGGACGCCGAGGAACTCGCCGCACACATCCGCGCATACGGCCCGGACGGCATCGTCGTCCTTCCGGACAGCGGCGCTGCCCTCCCGACGCCCCATCTGAACCTCCTGCACGCCCTGGCCGCCGCCGGACTGGAGACCCCCGTGTGGGCCGTGACCCGGTCCGCCGTCGCCGTCACGGCCGGGGAAGCCCTCACCCACCCCGACCAGGCGCAGATCTGGGGCTTCGGCCGCACCGCCGCCCTCGAACAGCCGCAGCGCTGGGGCGGCCTCGTCGACCTCCCGGACGACGCCGGCCCGGGCGCCTGGCAGCGCCTCGCCGCCGTCCTCGCCGCCCCCGGCCCGGAGGACCAGCTGGCCGTCCGCGCCTCCGGCGTCCACGCCGCCCGCCTCGCCCACGACGTCCCCAGCCCCACCGCGGCCCCCGCACTGCCGGCCCCGCGCGGCACCGTACTGATCACCGGCGGCACGGGCGCACTCGGCGCCCACGTCGCCCGACGCCTCGCCGACCTCGGCGCCGAACACCTGCTGCTGGTCTCCCGCAGCGGCGCCCACGCACCCGGCGCCGACGCCCTGCGCGACGAACTGACCGTCCGCGGCGCCCATGTCACCCTCGCCGCCTGCGACGTCGGCGACCGCGACGCACTGGCCGCACTGATCGCCGCGATCCCGGCCGAGACACCCCTGACCGGCGTCATCCACACCGCCGGGCTCCCCCAGAACACCCCGCTCACCGACACCACCCCGAACAGCCTCGCCCAGGTGGTCTCCGCCAAGGCCACCGGGGCGAGGCACCTCCACGAGCTGACCGCCGGCCTCGACCTCGACCTGTTCGTGCTGTTCTCGTCCGTCGCCGCCGTCTGGGGCAGCGGCGGACAGGCCGCCTACGCCGCCGGCAACGCCTACCTCGACGCGCTCGCCCAGCACCGCCGCGCCACCGGCCTGCCCGCGACCTCCGTCGCCTGGGGCCCGTGGGGCGGCGGCGGAATGGCCGCCGACGAGGGAGTCGCCGAGCATCTCACCGGCCGGGGCCTCGCCCTCCTCACGCCGGACAGCGCCCTCACCGCACTGGAGCAGGCACTCCTCGCCGACCGCACCTGTGTGACCGTCGCGGACGTGGACTGGGAACGCTTCGCCCCCACCTTCACCTTCACCCGCCCCAGCCCGCTCATCGCCGACCTGCCCGACGTCATCGCCGCCCAGGCCGCCACGACCGACGCACGCGACGCATCCGACACTCCCGAGGGCGAACTCGCCCGCACCCTGCGCGCCTTGCCGCCGGCCGAACAGGACCGCACGCTCCTGCACGTCGTACAGTCCCAGGTCGCCGCCGTCCTCGGCCACGCCTCCCCGGCCGTCATCGACCCGCAACGCGCCTTCAAGGACCTCGGGTTCGACTCCCTCACGGCCGTCGACCTGCGCAACCGGCTCGCCGCGAGCACCGAACTCGCCCTGCCGACCACGCTCGTCTTCGACCACCCGACCCCGGCCGCCCTCACCACCCACCTGCGCGACCGCCTCCTCGGCGGCGGCGTGGAAGCCGTGGCCGCGGTCGCCCGCGTGGCCGACGACGAGCCCATCGCCGTCATCGGCATGGGCTGCCGCTTCCCCGGCGGCATCCAGTCCCCGGAAGACCTCTGGGACATGCTGACGGCCGGCGAGCACCGCATGTCGCCGTTCCCGGACGACCGCGGCTGGGACGTCCCCGGCCTGCTGGAGTCCACCTCGGCGGCCCTCGGCGCCCCCTTCGCCGGACGCGGCGGCTTCATCCCGGACGTCGCGGGCTTCGACGCCGAGCTGTTCGGCATCTCCCCGCGCGAGGCGCTCGCGATGGACCCGCAGCAGCGGCTGCTGCTGGAGACGGCGTGGGAGGCCCTGGAGCGCGCGGGCATCGCCCCGACCTCCCTGCGCGGCACGGCGACGGGCGTATACGCGGGTGTCTCCGCCAACGGCTACGGCGGCTCCGTGCACGAGGCCGACGGCGACTCCGCCGGCTACCTGCTCACCGGAAGCACCCCCAGCGTCGCCTCCGGCCGCCTCTCCTACGTCCTCGGCCTCGAAGGCCCGGCCGTCTCCGTCGACACCGCCTGCTCCTCCGCCCTGGTCGCCCTGCACCTCGCCTGCCAGGCCCTGCGCTCCGGCGAGTGCGACACGGCCCTCGCGGGCGGCGCCACCGTCATGGCCAACCCGACGGCCTTCGTGGAGTTCTCCCGCCAGCGCGGCCTCGCCCCTGACGGCCACTGCAAGCCGTTCGCCGAGGCGGCCGACGGCACGGGCTGGTCCGAGGGCGCCGGCGTCCTGGTCCTCATGCGCCGCTCCGAGGCCGAACGGCGCGGCCACCGGGTCCTGGCCCTCGTACGGGGGTCGGCCGTCAACCAGGACGGCGCCTCGAACGGTCTGACCGCCCCCAACGGGCCCTCCCAGCAGCGCGTGATCCGCCAGGCGCTCGCCGCGGCCGCTCTTCGTCCCGGCGACGTGGACGCGGTCGAGGCACACGGCACGGGCACCCGTCTGGGCGACCCGATCGAGGCGCAGGCCCTGCTCGCGGCCTACGGTCAGGACCGCGACGAGCCCCTGTACCTCGGGTCGATCAAGTCCAACATCGGACATACCCAGTCCGCCGCGGGTGTCGCCGGCATCATCAAAATGGTCATGGCCCTGGCCGCCGAGCGCCTGCCGCGCACGCTGCACGTCGACGCCCCGTCCTCCCATGTCGACTGGACCGCCGGCGCGGTACGTCTCCTCACCGACGAGCACGACTGGCCACGCGGCGAACGCCCGCGCCGCGCGGGTGTGTCGTCGTTCGGCATCAGCGGTACGAACGCCCACGTCATCCTCGAAGAGGCCCCGACCGCCCCGGTGACGGAGCCGGAGGAACGGCACGGCACGCCGCCCGTGGTGCCGTGGGTCGCGTCCGCACGCACGGCCACGGCCCTCCAGGCCCAGCTCGAACGACTGACCCAGCTCGACGCCGACCCGCTCCACATCGGCCTGTCCCTGGCCACCGGCCGCGCCACGCTCGAACACCGGGCGGTACTCGGTGTGACCGAGACGCCGATCACGGGATCGGTCATCGAGGGCCGTACGGCGTGGATGTTCACGGGGCAGGGGAGTCAACGGCCCGGTATGGGCCGGGAGTTGTATGAGGCTTTCCCGGTGTTCGCGGGGGCGCTGGATGAGGTGTGCGGGCTGTTGGATGCCGAGCTCGGTTTCGAGCGGCCGTTGCGGGACGTGCTGTTCTCCGAGGAGGCAGAGCACGGGACCGGGTATGCGCAGTCCGCGTTGTTCGCGTTGCAGGTGGCGCTGGTGGCGTTGCTGCGGTCGTGGGGGGTGGCGCCGGGTGTGGTGCTGGGGCATTCGGTGGGCGAGTTCGGCGCCGCGTATGCGGCCGGTGTGTTTGAACTGGCTGATGCGGTGCGGCTGGTGGGGGCTCGTGCCCGGCTGATGCAGGCGCTGCCCGAAGGTGGCGCCATGGCAGCGATCGAGGCCTCGGAAGTCGAGGTCGCGGAGTGGCTGGTGGACGGTGCGGTGATCGCGGCCGTCAACTCGCCTACGGCCATCGTGGTGTCCGGCACCGAGCCCGCCGTCCAGACCGTCGCCGAGCGGGCCAGGGGCGAGGGGCGGCGGACGACCCGCCTGAACGTCTCGCACGCGTTCCACTCGCCGCTGATGGAACCGGTGCTGGCCGAGTTCACGACGGTGGCCGAGCAGGTGACCTACCACCGGCCGACCGTCGTGGCGATCAGCACCCTCACGGGCGCCCCGCTGTCCGACGGAGACTGGACGAGCGCTGCCTACTGGGGCGAGCAGATCGTCAAGCCCGTGCGCTTCTACGACGCGTTGGACGCGGCCCGCGCGCACGGTGCCGCGCGCTTCCTGGAGATCGGCCCCGATCCCGTACTGACCGCGCTGGCCGGCGACGTATCGGCCGCCGCGACCCTGCGCAAGGACCGCCCCGAACCGGAGACGCTGCTCACTGCCGTCGCCGAACTCTTCGTCCGAGGCACCGACATCGACTGGTCCGCCCTCTTCGAAGGCACCGGCGCCCGCCGCGTCGACCTGCCCACCTACCCCTTCCAACGCCAGCGGTACTGGCTCGAACCCACCCGCCCCGTCCTCGACGCCGGCGGGCTCGGACTCGGTGTCACGCGGCATCCGATGCTCGGTGCCGCCGTACGGCTGGCCGGTTCCGACACGGCTGTCCTCACGTCGCGGCTTTCCGTGCGCACCCACCCGTGGCTCGGGGACCACACGGTCGACGGCACGGTCGTCGTCCCCGGCACCGCGCTGCTCGAACTCGCCGTGCAGGCAGCCGATCACGTAGGCCTGTACGGCGTGGACGACCTGACGCTGCGCGCCCCGCTGGTGCTGGCGCACGACAGTGCCGTACAGGTGCAGACGTCGGTCGACCCGGCCGAGGGCGACGGAAGTCGTCCCGTGCGCATCCACGCCCGACCGGACGGCGCGCCCGACGACGAGCCCTGGACGCTGCACGCCACGGGCACCCTTGGCGCGGCCCGGTCCGCCGTGCCCGACTGGGACCTGCGGGTCTGGCCGCCCGCCGGTGCCGAGCCCGTCGCGGTCGACGACCTGTACGCGCGTCTTGCCGAGACGGGCATGGTGTACGGGCCGGCGTTCCAGGGGCTGCGTTCCCTCTGGCGTGCGGGCGGCGAGCTGTTCGTCGAGGCCGAGCTGCCCGAGCACACGGCCGATGAGGCTGCCGGTTTCGCCCTGCACCCCGCTCTCCTCGACGCCGTGCTGCACGCGCTCGGCATCGACGACACCGAGGCCGACGGGGAGGCGGGGGAGGGGCGTCGGAAGGCGCTGCTGCCCTTCCTGTGGTCCGGCGTTCACCCGTCGGCCGTCGGAGCCTCAGCCGTCCGGGCCCGGCTGACCGTCCGTGCGCCTGGCGAGGTCGCTCTGCGGATCGCCGACGCCGCGGGTGAACCGGTCGCCGAGATCGGTCAGTTGGTGCTGCGTCCGGTGGCGGCCGGCGAGGTCGGTGCCAGTAGTGCCCGGCATTTGTACCGGATGCAGTGGATGCCGGTGCCCGCGTCGTCGGCAGGGACGGCCACGGGCCTCGCCGTGCTCGGCGACGCCGCGTCCCTCCCGGCCGATTCCGGGGTCACCGTCCTCCCCGACCTCGCGGCGCTCTCGGCCGCCGAGACGGCTCCTACGACCGTCCTGCTGACCGTACCCGCGGGGCAGGCCCCGGCCGAGGCGGCGTCCGGTGTGCTCACCGCACTCCAGGGGTGGCTGGCCGAACCCGGCCCGACCGCCGGCCGTCTGGTCGTGGTCACCACCGGAGTCCGCACCGACCCGGCAGCCGCCGCCGTATGGGGTCTCGTCCGCACGGCGATCAGCGAGCACCCCGACCGGTTCGCGCTGGCCGACACCGACGAGGCGCCCGAGTCGTGGCGGACGCTGACCGAACAGCTCGGCGCCCTGGTCGACGGGGGAGCGACCCAACTCGCCTTCCACGACGGCCAGGTGCTCCAGCCCCGCCTCACCCGGGTGACGGACGCGGCGACCGGCGACCCGGGCCGGCCGGGCGACGGCACCGTCCTGATCACCGGTGGCACCGGCGGGCTGGGCGCCCTGGTCGCGCGGCACCTCGTCACCGCCCACGGCGTACGCGATCTGCTGCTGCTCTCGCGCAGCGGCCCGGAAGCTCCCGGCGCCGACGAACTGGTCCGCGAGCTCACCGCCCACGGGGCCAGGGTCGCCGTCGCCGCCTGTGACGTCGCCGACCGTGCGGCGCTCGAATCGGCCCTGTCCGGCGTGCCGCTGAGTGCCGTGGTGCACACGGCGGGCGTGCTCGACGACGGTGTACTCACGGACCTCACCCCCGAACGACTGGCGCGGGTTCTCGCGGCAAAGGCCGAATCCGCCCTGCTTCTGGAGGAGTTGACGGCCGACCGCGAGCTGAGCGCGTTCGTGCTGTTCTCCGCCGTCGCCGGAGTCGTCGGCTCCGCCGGGCAGGGTGCCTACGCCGCCGCCAACGCCGCGCTCGACGCCCTCGCCGCCCGCCGCCACGCGCGCGGCCTGCCGGCCACGTCCCTGGCCTGGGGCATGTGGGAGCACGCCGCAGGCATGGGCGGCCGTCTCACCGACGCCGACGTGGCCCGTATGCGCCGCCTCGGCTACCCGGCGCTGGCCACCGACGACGCGCTCGCCCTCCTCGACGACGCGCTGCGCAGCGGCGAACCGGCCCTCGTGCCCGCCGCCCTCGACACCGCCGCGCTGGCCGCACGAGGCGACGCGCTGCCCGCCGTACTGCAGGGCCTGGTGCCCGCAGCGCGCCGCAGGCGCTCGGCCAGCCGGACCGCGGGCGGCGCGGACGTCCCGCTCGCCGCCCGACTGCGCGGCCTGCCCCGCGCCGAGCAGGACCGCGCCCTGCTCGACCTGGTGCAGACACAGGTCGCCGCCGTGCTCGGCCATGTCGACGCCGCTGCCGTGGACCCCTCCCGGGCCTTCAAGGACATCGGCTTCGACTCCCTCACCGCCGTGGACCTGCGCAACCACCTCGGCACCGCGACCGGGCTGCGCCTCCCGGCGACCCTGGTCTTCGACCACCCCAGCCCGAGCGCCCTCGCCGCGTTCGTGCACCGCGAACTCCTCGGCGAGGACCCGGCGCACGAGCCCGCCGCCGCGACCGCACGGCCGTCCGGCAGCGATGAACCCGTCGCGATCGTCGGCATGGGCTGCCGCTACCCCGGCGGCATCACCTCCCCCGAGGACCTGTGGCGCCTGGTCGCCGACGGCGGCGACGGCATCACCGGCTTCCCGACCGACCGCGGCTGGGACCTCGACGGGCTCTACGACCCGGACCCCGACCGGCCCGGCACCGCGTACGTCCGCGAAGGCGGATTCCTGCACGACGCCGCCGAGTTCGACGCCGAGCTGTTCGGCATCTCCCCGCGCGAGGCCCTCGCGATGGACCCGCAGCAGCGGCTGCTGCTGGAGACGGCGTGGGAGGCGCTGGAGCGGGCGGGCATCGACCCGACCTCCCTGCGCAGCACCGACACCGGCGTCTACGCGGGCCTCATGTACCACGACTACGCGGCCCGTCTGCACACCGTGCCCGACGAGGTCGAGGGCTACCTCGGCAACGGCAACGCGGGCAGCGTCTTCTCCGGCCGCATCGCCTACGTGTTCGGCTTCGAGGGCCCCGCAGTCACCGTCGACACCGCCTGCTCGTCCTCCCTGGTCGCCCTGCACCTGGCCTGCCAGGCCCTGCGCTCCGGCGAGTGCGGTACGGCGCTGGCCGGTGGCGTGACCGTGATGGCCACCCCGCAGACCTTCGTGGAGTTCTCTCGCCAGCGCGGCCTGGCCGCCGACGGGCGCTGCAAGTCGTTCGCCGACGGCGCCGACGGCACGGGCTGGGCCGAGGGCGCCGGCGTCCTGGTGCTCATGCGCCTGTCCGAGGCCCGCCGCCGGGGACACCGGGTGCTCGGCGTGATCCGCGGCACCGCCGTCAACCAGGACGGCGCCTCGAACGGTCTGACCGCTCCCAACGGTCCCTCCCAGCAGCGCGTGATCCACCAGGCCCTGAGCGCCGCCGGGCTCACTCCCGGCGACGTGGACGCGGTGGAGGCCCACGGCACGGGCACCCGTCTGGGCGACCCGATCGAGGCACAGGCCCTGCTCGCGGCCTACGGTCAGGACCGCGACGAGCCCCTGTACCTCGGGTCGATCAAGTCCAACATCGGGCACACGCAGGCCGCGGCCGGTGTCGCCGGTGTCATCAAGATGGTGATGGCGCTGCACGCCGAGCGCCTGCCGCGCACTCTGCACGTGGACGAGCCGTCCTCGCACGTCGACTGGGAGGCGGGCGCGGTACGTCTCCTCACCGACGAGCACGAGTGGCCACGCGGCGAACGCCCGCGCCGGGCCGGCGTGTCCTCGTTCGGCATCAGCGGCACCAACGCCCATGTCGTCGTCGAGGAGCCCCCGGCCGCGGGCCGGGCCCCCGACACCACCCCTGCGGTCCGGCTCCCGCTCATCCCCTGGACCGTCTCCGCCCGCACGGCCGACGCCCTGCGCGCCCAGACCGAGCGCTTGGCCTCCGCGACCGGCGACCCGCTCGACATCGGCCTCTCCCTGGCCACGACCCGGGCGAAGCTCGAACACCGGGCGGTACTCGGTGTGACCGAGACGCCGATCACGGGATCGGTCATCGAGGGCCGTACGGCGTGGATGTTCACGGGGCAGGGGAGTCAACGGCCCGGTATGGGCCGGGAGTTGTATGAGGCGTTCCCGGTGTTCGCGGGGGCGCTGGATGAGGTGTGCGGGCTGTTGGATGCCGAGCTCGGTTTCGAGCGGCCGTTGCGGGAGGTGTTGTTCGCCGAGGAGGCGGAGGACGGGACTGGATATGCGCAGTCGGCGTTGTTCGCGCTGCAGGTGTCGTTGGTTGAGCTGCTGCGGTCGTGGGGCATGCGGCCGGAGCTGGTGTTGGGGCATTCGGTGGGCGAGTTCGCCGCCGCCTACGCGGCAGGGGTGTTCACGCTCTCCGATGCCGCACGGCTGGTGGGCGCTCGTGCCCGGCTGATGCAGGCGCTGCCCGAGGGCGGCGCCATGGCCGCGATCGAGGCATCCGAAGTCGAGGTCGCCGGGTGGCTGGTGGACGGTGCGGTGATCGCGGCCGTCAACTCACCGACGGCTGTGGTGGTGTCTGGTACCGAGGCTGCCGTCCAGGCCGTTGCCGAGCGGGCACGGGACGAGGGACGGCGGGCCAGGCGACTGCAGGTGTCCCACGCCTTCCACTCGCCGTTGATGGAGCCGATGCTGGCCGAGTTCACGGCTGTGGCCGAACAGGTCTGCTTCGACCGGCCGGCAGTGGCGGCTGTCAGCACGCGCACGGGCGCCCCGGTCGCCGACGGTGACTGGACGAGCGCCGCCTACTGGGCCGAGCAGATCGTCAAGCCGGTCCTGTTCCATGAGGCGTTGGACTCGGCGCGAGTTCAGGGCGCCGCCCGCTTCCTGGAGATCGGCCCGGATCCGGTGCTGACCGCGCTCGCCGGTGACGTATCCGCCGTGTCGACCCTGCGCAAGGACCGCCCCGAACCGGAGACGCTGCTCACGGCCGTCGCCGAACTCTTCGTCCGAGGCGCCGACATCGACTGGTCCGCCCTCTTCGAGGGAACTGGCGCCCGCCGCGTCGACCTGCCCACCTACCCCTTCCAACGCCAGCGGTACTGGCTCGACGCCCCGCCCGCCGCCACGGACGCCGACGGGCTGGGCCTGGCCCGGACGGACCACCCGCTGCTGGGTGCCGCCGTGCCGGTGGCCGGTTCGGACACCGTGCTGCTCACGTCGAGCCTGTCGGTGCGGACGCACCCCTGGCTGGCCGATCACGCCGTGTCCGGTTCCGTCGTGGTGCCGGGCACGGTCCTCGTGGAGCTCGCGCTTCAGGCCGGAGAGGGCGTGGGCGCCGGGCAGGTGGCCGAACTGGCTCTGCGCGCCCCGATCGTGCTGCCAGAGCGCGGCGCCGTACAGCTCCAGATCGCCGTGGGGGCCGAGGGAACCGAGGAGGCCGAGGACGCGCCGGACGGTGGCCGCACGCTCCACGTCTACGCCCGTCCGCAGGAGGCCGGACCCGACGAGCCCTGGACGCTGCACGCCTCGGGCACCCTGGACGCCGAACCGCCCGCCCCCGACTGGGACTTGAGGGTGTGGCCGCCCGCCGACGCCGAGCCCGTGGAGTTCGGCGATCTGTACGACCGGCTCACCGCGGCCGGCCTCGGATACGGCCCCGCCTTCCGTGGCCTGCGTCGGGTCTGGCGGCACGAGGGCCGGCTGTACGTGGAGGCCGAACTGCCCGAGCCCGTGGCCGGGGACGCCCCGTCCTACGGCCTGCACCCGGCGCTGCTGGACACCGTCCTGCACGGCCTCGGCCTGCACGAGGAGACCACCGACGGCTCGCTGCCCTTCCTGTGGTCCGGCGTGCGCCTGACCGCCGTGGGCGCCGGTACCGTCCGGGCCTGCCTCACCCCGCGCGGCGCCGGGGACATCGCCCTGCGCATCGCGGACGCGACGGGTGAACCGGTCGCCGAGATCGACTCGCTCGTCCTGCGCACCCTGTCCCCGGGCCGCCTCGCCGCCACCAGCGGACCTGACGACCTGTACCGGCCGTACTGGACCCCGGCGCAGGAGGTGGGCGGCGAACCGGAGCTCGCGGTGTGGACGGTCGTCGGCCCCACCCCGCCGGCCGGTGTCCCCGCCACCCTGCACCCCGACCTCGACGCGCTGGCCGCGGCCGGCGACGTGCCCGGCACGGTGCTGCTGCCGGTCGGCCGTGCCGACGGAGCGGACGTCGCCGACACGGTGGCGGGCGTCCTGACCCGGCTGCAGGAGTGGCTGGCCGACGAGCGATGCGCCGCGTCCCGCCTCGTCGTGCTGACGACCGGAGCCGTACGGGTCGAGAGCGCCGGGGACGGGGCGCCGGATGTCGCCGCGGCCGGTGTGTGGGGGCTGGTGCGCAGCGCGATCAGCGAGAACCCCGGCCGGTTCGCCCTCGCCGACGCCGATGACGACCCTGCCTCCCTGGACGCGCTCGCCAAGGTCCTGCGCGCCACCGACGAGACGCAGTTCGCGGTACGCGCGGGCCGGGTGTGGTTGCCGCGTCTCGTCCGGATGGCCGCCGACGGGGTACTCGCCCCGCCGTCCGGCGCCGGTGACGCATGGCGCATGGACATCGTCGATCAGGGCCGCCTCGACGGCATCGCCCTCGTCCCCGAGGAGCGGCGCCCGCTCGGCCCCGGTGAGGTCCGCGTCGCGATGCGCGCGGCCGGTGTCAACTTCCGCGATGTGCTGAACGTCCTGGGCATGTACCCCGGGGACGCCGGGCGGATGGGCCTGGAAGGCGCGGGCGTCGTCGTCGAGACCGGGCCCGGCGTGGACCGCCTGGCCGTCGGGGACCGGGTGATGGGCATGCTCGACGCCGCCTTCGGCCCCACCGCCGTGGCCGACGCCCGGCAGCTCGCGCCGATCCCGCAGGGCTGGACGTACGAACAGGCCGCGTCCGTGCCGATCGTGTTCCTCACCGCCTACTACGCCCTGGTCGACCTCGCCGGGCTCAAGTCGGGCGAGTCCGTGCTGATCCACGCCGCCGCGGGTGGCGTCGGCATGGCCGCCGTGCAGCTCGCCCGGCATCTCGGGGCCGAGGTGTACGCGACGGCGAGCGAGGCCAAGTGGCCCGCCGTGCGGGAGCTCGGCGTCCCCGCCGACCGCGTCGCCTCCTCCCGTACGACCGAGTTCGAGGACCGCTTCCGGGCGGACGGCGTCGACGTCGTCCTCGACTCGCTCGCCGGGGAGTTCGTGGACGCCTCGCTGCGGCTGCTGCGGCCCGGCGGACGGTTCGTCGAGATGGGCAAGACCGACATCCGCGACGCGGGAGTGGTCGCCGCCGAGCACGGGGTGTCGTATCAGGCCTTCGACCTGGTGGAGGCCGGACCCGACCGCGTCGGCGAGATTCTCGCCGCTCTGCTGGACCTGTTCGAGCAGGGCGCGCTGCGACCGATCCCGGTGACCGCCTTCGACATCGCCCGCGCCCCCGAGGCACTGCGGCTGCTCCAGCAGGCCAAGCACGTCGGCAAGGTCGTCCTGACCGTGCCCGCGCCCTGGTCCAGGCCGGGCACCGTGCTGATCACCGGCGGCACCGGCGGCCTCGGCGCGCTACTCGCCCGGCACCTCGTCGAACGGCACGGCGTCCGCGACCTGCTGCTGCTGTCCCGGCGCGGACCCGAGGCACCCGGCGCCGCCGAACTGCGCGCCGCGCTCGCCGAGTCGGGAGCACGGGCCGACGTCGTCGCCTGCGACGTGAGCGACCGCGAGCAGCTCGCCGCCGTCCTCGACGGCGTCCCGCTGAGCGCGGTCGTGCACACGGCCGGCGTCCTCGACGACGGCATCCTCACCGGCCTCACCGGCGAGCGGCTCACCCGCGTCCTGGCCGCCAAGACCGACGCGGCCCGGCATCTGCACGAGCTGACCGCCGGTCACCACCTGGACGCTTTCGTGCTGTACTCGTCCGTCGCCGGAGTCATCGGCTCCGCCGGACAGGCCGCGTACGCCGCCGCCAACGCCGCCCTCGACGCGCTGGCCACCGCCCGCCGCGCCCAAGGGCTGCCCGCGGTGTCCCTCGCCTGGGGCATGTGGGAGACCGAGGCGGGCATGGGCGGCACCCTGTCGCGGGCCGAACTCGCCCGCATGCGCCGCCAGGGCTTCCCCGCCCTGCCCGGCGACCAGGCCCTCGCCCTGCTCGACGCCGCCCTGCGCGTCAACGAACCCGTCGCGGTCCCCGTCGCATTGCGCCCGGCCGCGCTCGCCGAACACGCCGACCACCTGGCCGGCGTCCTGCGTGACCTCGTCCCCGCCGCCCGCAGGCGCAAGGCCGCCGCACGCGACGCGTCCGGCACCGCCGAGAACCTCACCGCGCGGCTCGCCGCCCTGACCGTTCCCGAACAGGACCAGCTGCTGCTGGACCTGGTCCGCGCCCAGGTGGCCGCCGTACTCGGCCACTCCTCGCCCGCCTCCGTCGAACCCACCCGCGCCTTCAAGGACATCGGCTTCGACTCCCTCACCGCCGTCGACCTGCGCAACCGGATCGGCGCCGCCACCGCGCTCGCCCTCCCGGCCACGCTGGTCTTCGACCACCCCACCCCGGAGGACCTGGTACGGCTGCTGCGCGACCGGCTCCTCGCCGACACGGCCGCGCCCGCGCCGGACGCCTCGGCCGACGACGGCATCGACCCGCAGGTACGTGACCTGCTGACCACGATCCCGATGGCCCGGCTCCGCGAGTCCGGCGTGCTCGACATGCTGCGCCGGCTCGCCGACCGGCCCGCCGGCACGGGCCCCGACGACGTGCGGCCCGCCGCCCCCGCCGAACAGCCCCGACAGCCCGAATCCCTGGACGCGATGGGCGCCGACAGCCTCGTCCAGCTGGCCCTGAAGCGAGTGCAGCGACCGGCGTGAACGCCGGTGCCGGCCGGCACCGGCGCTCACGCCCAGCTTGCTCACCGCGACCGTGGAGAAGGACATGACTGCATCCTCCGAAGAGCTCGTCGAAGCCCTGCGCGAGTCCCTCAAGGAGAACGACCGGCTCTGGCAGCGCTACCAGGACCTCGTCACGGCGTCCCGGGAGCCCGTCGCGATCGTCGGCATGGGCTGCCGCTTCCCCGGCGGCGCCACCACGCCCGAGGCCCTGTGGGAGCTCGTCGCCGCCGAGGGGGACGGCATCACGCCCGTCCCCGAGGACCGCGGCTGGGACCTGAGCGCCCTCGGCGACACCACCGTGGGCGGCGGATTCCTCCACGACGCGCCGCTGTTCGACCCGGACCTCTTCGGCATCAGCCCGCGCGAAGCCCTCGCCATGGACCCGCAGCAGCGGCTGCTGCTGGAGACGGCGTGGGAGGCCCTGGAGCGGGCGGGCCTCGCCCCCACCTCGCTGCGCGGCTCCCGCACCGGCGTGTTCACCGGAGTCTCCGGCAACGGCTACGGCGGCCACCTCCACGAAGCCACCCCCGAGACCGAGGGCTACCTCCTCACCGGCAGCATCCCCAGCGTCGCCTCCGGCCGCATCGCCTACACGCTCGGCCTCGAAGGCCCCGCGGTCACCGTCGACACCGCCTGCTCCTCCGCCCTGGTCGCCCTGCACCTCGCCTGCCAGGCGCTGCGCTCCGGCGAGTGCGACACGGCCCTCGCCGGCGGCGCCACCGTCATGGCCAACCCGGGCATGTTCCTGGAGTTCGCCCGCCAGGGCGGCCTCGCCGGGGACGGGCGCTGCAAGTCCTTCGCCGACGAGGCCGACGGCACCGGCTGGTCCGAGGGCGCCGGCGTCCTCGTCCTCGAACGCCTCTCCGACGCCCAGCGACTCGGCCACCCGGTCCTCGCCGTGATCCGCGGCAGCGCCGTCAACCAGGACGGCGCCTCCAACGGGCTCACCGCCCCCAACGGCCCCTCCCAGCAACGCGTCATCCGCGCCGCCCTCGACGCCGCCGCCCTCACTCCTGCCGACGTCGACACAGTCGAGGCACACGGCACGGGCACCCGGCTCGGCGACCCCATCGAGGCCCAGGCCCTCATGGCCACCTACGGCCAGGACCGCACCGAACCCCTGTGGCTCGGCTCCGTGAAGTCCAACATCGGCCACACCCAGTCCGCCGCGGGCGTCGCCGGCCTCATCAAGACCATCTTGTCGCTGCGCGCCGAACTGCTGCCCCGCTCCCTGCACTCCGAGACCCGCTCCACCCGGGTGGACTGGACCGAGGGCGACGTCCGCCTGCTCACCGAGTCCCGCCCCTGGCCGCGCGCAGAGCGCCCCCGCCGGGCCGGCGTCTCCGCCTTCGGCATCAGCGGTACGAACGCCCACGTCATCGTCGAGGAAGCCCCGGCTGCCGAAGAGCCGGAGGAGCGCGCCGTCACCGCGCCGCCGGTCGTGCCCTGGGTACTGTCGGCCCGCAGCCACGACGCGCTGACCGCCCAGGCCGCGCGCCTCGCAGCACACGACGCCGACCACACCGAGACCGGCCTGTCGCTCGTCACCAGCCGCGCCCGCCTCGACCACCGCGCCGTCGTCCTCGGCACCGGCCCCGACGTCCTGCGCGAGCGCACCGCGGCCCTCGCCGACGGCACCCCGGGCACCATCACGGGTACGGTCATCGACGGCCGCACGGCATGGATGTTCACCGGACAGGGAAGCCAACGGCCGGGAATGGGCCGGGAGTTGTACGACACCCACCCCGTGTTCGCGGCCGTCCTCGACGTCGTCTGCGCATCGCTCGACGCCGCCCTCGCGGGCGCACCCGGATTCGAACTCCCCGTCCGCGACGTGATGTTCGCCGCAGAGGGAAGCCCCGAAGCGGCACTCCTCGACCGCACCGGCTACGCCCAGAGCGCCCTGTTCGCCCTGCAGAGCGCCACCGCCGAGCTGCTCCGCTCCTGGGACACCCGGCCCGACGTCGTCCTCGGCCACTCCATCGGCGAGTACGCCGCCGCCTACGTCGCCGGCGTGTTCGACCTCGCCGACGCGGCACGCCTGGTCGCCGCCCGCGCCCGCGTGATGCAGGCCCTGCCCGAGGGCGGCGCCATGGCTGCCGTGGAGGCCGACGAGACCGAGGTCGCCGAGCTGCTCGACGCCGCCGCGCGGGACGGGCTCGACGCCGCCCAGGTCTGGATCGCCGCCGTCAACGGGCCCCAGGCGGTCGTTGTGTCCGGCGCCGAGGACGCCGTCGAGCGGGTCATGGCCGCCGCACGCGAGCAGGGACGGCGCGTCACCCGGCTGCGCGTCTCGCACGCCTTCCACTCGCCCCACATGGCGCCCGCCGTCGCCGAGTTCACCCGCGTCGCCGAGACCGTGACCTTCCGCCCGCCGACGCTCGCCGCCGTCAGCACCGTCACCGGGGCCCCGGTCACCGCTGCCGACTGGTCCACCCCCGGCTACTGGGCCGACCAGATCGTCCGCCCCGTCCGCTTCCACGACGCCCTCACCACCGCCACCGGCCGCCAGTCCGCGAGCCGCCTGCTGGAGATCGGCCCCGATCCGGTCCTCACCGGCCTCGCCCGCACGGCCGGCGACACACCCGCCGCGTCCGTGCTGCGCAAGGGCATACAGGAGCCCGAGTCGCTGCTCACCGCGCTGGCCGAGATCTACGTCCACGGTGCGGCCGTCGGCTGGGCCGCCCTGTTCGACGGCACCGGCGCCCGCCGCGTCGATCTGCCGACGTACGCCTTCCACCACCGGCGTTTCTGGCTACGGCCCACCCGCACCGTCACCGACGCCGGCGGCCTCGGCCTCGGCAGCGTCGGTCACCCCCTGCTCGGCGCGACCCTGCGCCCCGCCGGCACCGACACCGTCCTGCTCACCGCCGCCCTGTCGGCGGACGCCCACCCCTGGCTCGCCGACCACACGGTCGCCGGACGCGTCGTCGTCCCCGGCACCGCCCTCGTCGAACTCGCCGTGCAGGCAAGCGACCAGGCGGGCTGCGGCACCCTCACCGAACTCGCCCTGCACAGCCCGCTCGTGCTGCCCGAACACGGCACCGCACACCTCCAGATCGCCGTCGAACCCGCCGACGCCGACGGCACCCGCGCCGTGCGCGTCCACGCACGCCAGGGCGGCGCGCCCGCCGACGCCCCCTGGACGCTGCACGCCGCCGGCACCCTCGCCCCCGCAGGTCCGGCCCCTTCCTGGGATCTGCGGGCCTGGCCGCCCGCCGGAGCCGAACCGCTCCCGCTGGAGGGCCTGCACGACCGGCTGGCCGCGGCCGGGCTCGACTACGGCCCCGCGTTCCGCGGCCTCACCGCCGCATGGCGCGACGGCGACGACCTCCTCGTGGAGGCCGCCCTCCCGGACGGCGCCGGCGACGCCACGGCCTTCGGCCTGCACCCGGCCGTGCTCGACGCGGCCCTCCACGCCCTCGCACTGCCGCAGGACACCTCCGACGGGGCCCGGCTGCCGTTCCTGTGGAGCGGCGTCCGCCTGCACGCCGTGGGCGCCGCCACCCTGCGCGTCCGGATCACCCGGCACACCGACGACACCGTCGCCCTGTATGTCGCCGACGAGACCGGCGCACCCGTCGCCGACGTCGAGGGCCTCGTCCTGCGGCCCCTGTCCGCCCTGAGCGACGACACCCCGCGCGCGGGCAGCCTCTTCCGGCTGGAGTGGACACCGGTCGCCCTCCCGTCGTCCGGCAGCGGGGAGGACACCGAACCCGCCCCGGCCGTACTGACCGACGACCCGTCCCCGTGGACCGCCGCCGACCCGGCGATCGTCCACGGCACGACCCTCGACGTCCTCGCCGCGACCGACCCGGCGACGGTCCTCCTCCCGGTCGGCTCCGGAACGACCACCGATGGCCTGGCCGCCGACGTCCTGGCCGTCGTGCACGCCTGGCTCGCCGACGACCGCTTCGCGCACGCCCGCCTCGTGCCGGTCACCACCCGAGCGGCCGGTGACGACGCCACCGACCCCGCGGCCGCCGCCGTATGGGGCCTGCTGCGCACCGCCGCGAGCGAACACCCCGGCCGCTTCGCCGTCGCCGACACCGACGGCACCCCCGAGGCCCTGCGCACCCTCCGCGCCGCGCTGACCGCCCTCGACACCGACCAACTCGTCGTCCGCGGCGAGCAGGTACTGCTCCCGCGCGTCACCCGCACCACCGAACCGGCGGCCACCGCGCCCACCCCCTGGCCGGAGACCGGGACCGTCCTCGTCACCGGCGGCACCGGCGGCCTGGGCGCGCTCCTCGCCCGGCACCTGGTCGCCGAGCACGGCGTGCGCGACCTGCTGCTCATGTCCCGCCGCGGCCCCGCGGCACCGGGAGCCGAGGCCCTCGTCGCCGAACTCACCGCGGCCGGCGCCCGCGCCCGTGCCGTCGCCTGCGACGCCGCCGACCGGACCGCGCTGGCCGCCGCCCTGGACGGCGTACCGCTCAGCGCAGTGATCCACGCGGCCGGCGTGCTCGACGACGGCCTGCTCACCGACCTCACCCCCGACCGGCTCACCCGCGTCCTCGACGCCAAGGCCACCGCAGCCCTCAACCTGCACGAACTGACGGCTGATCAGAACCTGCACGCCTTCGTGCTGTTCTCCTCCGTCGCCGGCGTCTTCGGCAACCCCGGCCAGGCCGCCTACGCCGCCGCCAACACCGTGCTCGACACCCTCGCCACCGCCCGCCACACCCAGGAACTGCCCGCACTGTCCCTCGCGTGGGGCATGTGGGAGACGGCCGACGGCATGGGCGGCCGCACCGCCGAGGCCGACGTCGCACGCCTGCGCCGCCACGGCTTCCCGCCGCTGCCCACCGACCAGGCCCTCGCCCTCTTCGACGCCGCACTGCGCACCGAACACCCCCTCGCGCTGCCCTTCGCGCTCGACACCACGGCCCTCGCCGCACACCGCGAGAGCGCCCCCGCCGTCCTGCACGGTCTGCTGCCCACGGCCCGCCGCCAGGCCGCCGTCGGCACCGACACCGGCAACGCCCTGGTCCGCCGCCTGCTCACGCTGCCCGGCGACGAACAGCACCGGCTGCTGCTCGACCTCGTCCAGAGCGCGGTCGCCGCAGTCCTCGGCCACACCGGCACGGCGGCCGTAGAACCCGCCCGCGCCTTCAAGGACATCGGCTTCGACTCCCTGACCGCCGTAGACCTGCGCAACCGCCTCAAGACCGTCACCGGCCTCCAACTCCCCGCCACCCTCGTCTTCGACCACCCCAGCCCGCTCGCCCTCACCGCCCACCTCCGCACGGAACTCCTCGGCGCGGCCGACCTCCCGGCCACGGCCGCCCGCACCACCATCGGCACCGACGAGCCGATCGCGATCGTGGGGATGGGATGCCGATTCCCCGGCGGGGTGGACTCACCGGAGACGCTCTGGGACCTCGTGGCGTCCGGCGCCGACGGAGTGTCGGACTTCCCGGCCGACCGCGGCTGGGACCTGACGGCCCTGCACGGCGAGGGCCCCGGCAGTTCCGCCACCCGAGAGGGCGGCTTCCTGCACGACGCGGCCGAGTTCGACGCGGAGCTGTTCGGGATCTCCCCGCGTGAAGCGCTCGCGATGGACCCGCAGCAAAGGCTGCTGCTGGAGACCTCGTGGGAGGCACTGGAGCGGGCGGGAGTCGACCCGCTGTCGCTGCGCGGTTCACGCACGGGCGTGTTCGCGGGCCTGATGTACCACGACTACCACGCCCGCCTGCACACCGTGCCCAGTGAGGTGGAGGGCCTGCTCGCCAACGGCAACGCGGGCAGCGTCTTCTCCGGTCGCGTGTCCTACGTCTTCGGCTTCGAGGGCCCCGCGGTGACCGTGGACACGGCCTGCTCGTCGTCCCTGGTGGCACTGCACCTGGCGTGCCAGTCGCTCAGATCCGGGGAGTGCGACACGGCCCTCGCCGGCGGCGTCACCGTCATGGCGTCGCCGACCACGTTCGTGGAGTTCTCCCGGCAGGGCGGACTTGCCGCCGACGGCCGCTGCAAGGCCTTCGCCGACACGGCGGACGGCACGGGCTGGGCCGAGGGCGCGGGTGTGCTCGTGCTGATGCGGCTGAGCGAGGCACGCCGTCTCGGCCGCCCGGTGCTGGCCGTCGTACGGGGCAGCGCCGTCAATCAGGACGGCGCGTCCAACGGGCTCACCGCGCCCAACGGGCCGTCCCAGCAGCGGGTGATCCGCCAGGCCCTCACGAACGCCGGCGTGGCGGCGGCCGACGTGGACGCGGTCGAGGCGCACGGCACCGGCACCCGGCTCGGCGACCCCATCGAGGCGCAGGCCCTCCTCGCTACCTACGGACAGGACCGCGACGAGCCGCTCTGGCTGGGCGCCGTGAAGTCCAACATCGGACACACGCAGGCCGCCGCAGGTGCCGCCGGGGTCATCAAGATGGTGATGGCGCTGCGTGCCGAACGCCTGCCGCGCACCCTGCACGCCGACCGGCCGTCCTCCCACGTGGAGTGGGAGTCGGGCGCGGTGCGGCTGCTGCACGAGGAGCGCGCCTGGCCGCAGGGCGGACGTCCCCGTCGGGCCGGTGTGTCGTCCTTCGGCATCAGCGGCACGAACGCCCACGTCGTCATCGAGGAGGCCCCCACCTCGCGCCTCGCCCCCTCCGCCGAGCCGGAGCACCGGCTGCCGACGGTGCCGTGGGTCGTCTCGGCACGCTCGGCCGAGGCACTGCGCGCCCAGCTCGCGCGGCTGGCGGACGTGGACGCGGACCCGCTGGACACCGGCCTGTCCCTCGCCACGACACGGGCGGAACTGGAACACCGTGCCGTCCTGCTGGGCCCCGACCTGGACGCCCTGCGCGCGCAGCTCGCCGAGCCCGGCATCACCGGGTCCGTCACCGACGGCCGCACAGCCTGGATGTTCACCGGCCAGGGAAGCCAACGAGCGGGCATGGGACGGGAGTTGTACGACACCCACTCGGCCTTTGCTGCCGCGCTGGACGAGGTGTGCGGGCTGCTCGACGCGCATCTCGGCTTCGACCGGCCCCTCAAGGACGCGATGTTCGCGGACGACACCGGCCTGCTGGACAGCACCGGATACGCGCAGCCGGCGCTGTTCGCGGTGCAAGTGGCGCTGGTCGCCCTCCTGCGGTCGTGGGGGATGGCCCCGCAGGGCGTACTGGGTCACTCGGTGGGCGAGTTCGCCGCCGCGCACACCGCCGGAGTCCTCGAACTGCCGGACGCCGCACGGCTGGTGGCCGCGCGTGCCCGCCTGATGCAGGCACTGCCCGAAGGCGGCGCGATGGCGGCCGTGGAGGCGACCGAGGCGGACATCTCCGGACGGCTCCCGGACGGCGCGGTGCTCGCCGCCGTCAACGGGCCCACGTCGGTGGTCGTTTCGGGCACCGAGACCGCCGTCGACGCGGTGGTCGAGCGGGCCCGCGACGAAGGCCGCCGCGCGACCCGTCTGCGCGTGTCGCACGCCTTCCACTCGCCGCTGATGGAGCCCGTCCTCGCCGAGTTCACCGAAGTCGCCGCCCGGATCACCTACCGCACACCGCAGGTCGCCGCCGTCAGCAGCGTGACCGGCGCCCCGCTCGACGACGGCTGGACCACCCCCGGCTACTGGGCCGACCAGATCGTCCGCCCCGTCCGCTTCCACGACGCCTTCACCGCCGCCCGCACCCAGGGCGCCGGCCGCTTCCTGGAGATCGGCCCCGACCCCGTCCTGACCGCACTCGCCGGTGACGCACCCGCCGCCGCCACGCTGCGCAGGGACCGTCCCGAAGCCGAGACCCTGCTGCAGGCCGTCGCCGAACTCTTCGTACGCGGCACCCCGGTCGACTGGGCGGCCGTCTTCGCGGGCACCGGCGCACGCGAAGTGCCCCTGCCGACGTACGCCTTCCAGCGCAGCCGCTACTGGCTCGACGCACCGCGCTCCACCGTGGCCGCCGGTGACCTCGGCCTCGGCGCCACCGGGCACCCGCTGCTCGGCGCCGCCGTGCCCGTCGCCGGATCGGACGCCGTCCTGCTCACGGCCCGGCTCTCCGTGGCCGACCAGCCATGGCTCGCCGACCACGCCGTGGCGGGCTCGGTGATCCTGCCGGGCACGGCCCTACTCGAACTGGCGCTGGCCGCCGGAGACCGCGTCGGCCTCGACCGCGTCGACGAACTCACCCTCCACGCCCCCCTCGTCCTCCCCGACACGGGCGCGATACAGCTCCAGCTCGGCGTCGAGGCGCCCGGCACCGACGGCCGCCGACAGCTGTACGTCTACGGCCGCCCCGAGACCGCCACCGACGACCCCTGGACGGTGCACGCCTCCGGTGTCCTGGCGGCGGGCGAGCCCTCGGACGAGGAGTGGGACCTGCGGGCCTGGCCCCCACCGGGCGCCGAACCCGTGGAACTCGACGGCCTGTACGAGACGCTGGGAACGGCCGGACTGGCGTACGGCCCGGCCTTTCGTGGCCTGGAACAGGTCTGGCGCGCCGGCGACGACTGGTTCGTCCAGGCTGCGCTGCCGGAGTCCGTGGCGGGCGGCGCCGACGGGTACGGGGTCCACCCCGCCCTGCTGGACGCCGTCCTGCACACGCTGGGGCTGTGGGAGCGCGAGGACGCGAGCGCCCTGCTGCCTTTCCTGTGGTCCGGTGTCGAACTGACGGCCGTGGGCGCCGGCGCGCTCCGCGTCCGGATCTCGCGCCGCGGCGACGACACCGTCGCACTGCACGTGGCCGACTCGACCGGCGAACCGGTCGCGAGCGCCGACGCCCTGACCCTGCGCCCCCTGACGCTCGGCGCGCTAACCACCACCGACAACGCCTTCCGCGACAGCCTGTTCCGTCTCGACTGGCAGCCCCTGCCCGACACCGCTCCCGCCACGACCGCGACCTGGACCGTGCTCGGCAACCCTGATCCGCTGCCCGACACCCCCGCCCGCGTCCACGCCGACCTCGCCGCCCTCACCTCGGCACTCGACGCCGGGGACGCGCCGCCGCGAACCGTCCACGCACCCGTCGCCACGAACGACCGCTCCCTCACCGAGGTGGCCTCCGCCACCCTGGAGCTCGTGCAGGGCTGGCTCGCCGAACCCCGCCTCGCGGGCTCCCGCCTGGTGTTCGTCACCTCCCGAGCCGTAGGCGACGACGTCACGGACCTCGCCGGCGCGACCGTCTGGGGCCTGGTGCGCTCGGCGGCCGGCGAGCACCCGGGCCGCTTCCGGCTGGCCGACCTCGACGGCTCGGCGGAGTCCTACCGGGCCCTCGCCGGCTGCCCCGACCAAGCCGAACTGCTCGTCCGTCAGGGCGCCGTGCGCGTCCCGCGCCTCGTCCGTGCGGTCACCGAGGACGTGCTGCTGCCGCCCGCCGGATCGAGCGACGGATGGCGGATGGACGTCGTCGCCCAAGGCCGCCTCAACGGCGTCGCGCTCGTCCCGGAAGCACAACGGCCCCTGGAATCCGGCGAGGTGCGGGTCGCGGTGCGGGCCGCCGGGGTCAACTTCCGTGACGTACTGAACGTCCTCGGGATGTATCCGGGAGACGCCGGCCGGCTCGGGCACGAGGGTGCGGGTGTGGTGGTCGAGGTCGCGCCGGACATGACCGGTCTCGCCGTCGGTGACCGGGTGATGGGTCTGCTGGACGGGGCGTTCGGCCCACTGGCCGTCACCGATGCGCGGTTGCTGACGCGGGTGCCGGAGGGGTGGTCGTTGGAGCAGGCGGCGTCCGTGCCGATCGTGTTCCTGACGGCTTACTACGCCTTGGTGGACCTTGCCGGTCTGGAGGCGGGGGAGTCGGTGCTGATCCACTCCGCTGCCGGTGGCGTGGGGATGGCGGCCGTGCAGTTGGCCCAGCACTTGGGCGGCGAGGTATACGGGACGGCGAGCGAGCCGAAGTGGCCGGTCGTGCGCGACCTCGGGATCCCGGATGAGCGGATCGCTTCGTCGCGGACGACGGAGTTCGAGGAGCGGTTCCGGTCGGGTGTGGATGTGGTGCTGGACTCGCTTGCGGGTGAGTTCGTGGATGCGTCGCTGCGGTTGGTGCGGCCGGGTGGCCGGTTCGTGGAGATGGGTAAGACCGATATCCGTGACGCGGAGCAGGTGCGGGCCGAATACGGGGTGTCGTACCGCTCCTTCGACTTGATGGACGCCGGCCCCGACCGCATCGCCGAGATGTTCGCGGCACTGCTGGAGCTGTTCGAGCAGGGCTGCGTGCGGCCCGCGCCGGTCACCGCCTACGGGATCTCCCGGGCGCCGGAGGCCCTGCGCCTGCTGGGTCAGGCCAAGCACGTCGGCAAGGTCGTGCTGCGGGTGCCGTCGCCGTGGAGTGGCGAGGGG
Organism: Streptomyces sp. NBC_01092; assembly: GCF_045039535.1. Taxonomy (NCBI): domain Bacteria; kingdom Bacillati; phylum Actinomycetota; class Actinomycetes; order Kitasatosporales; family Streptomycetaceae; genus Streptomyces; species Streptomyces sp. NBC_01092. The sequence continues at coordinate 9,993,345 of NZ_CP108659.1, forward strand.
GCGGTGCTGATCACGGGCGGGACCGGCGGTCTGGGTGCGGAGGTCGCCCGGCATCTGGTCACCGAGCACGGGGTACGGGATCTGCTGCTCGTCTCCCGGCGTGGGCCCGACGCTCCCGGTGCGGCCGAACTCCAGGCGGAACTCGCTGAGTTGGGTGCGCGCGCCGATGTGCGGGCGTGTGATGTGTCCGACCGTGAGGCGCTGGCCGCCGTGCTCGACGGTGTCGAGCTGAGCGGTGTGGTGCACACGGCCGGTGTGCTCGATGACGCGCTGGTCACCGACCTGACTCCGGAACGGCTGGCCCGCGTTCTGGCCGCCAAGGCCGACTCGGCCCGGCATCTGCACGAGTTGACGCGCGATCAGCGGCTCTCCGCGTTCGTGCTGTTCTCGTCGTTCGCCGGCGTGGTCGGCAACCCGGGCCAGGCGGCCTACGCCGCCGCGAACAACGCCCTGGACGCCCTTGCGGCCGCCCGCCGCGCCGAGGGACTGCTCGCGGTGTCGCTGGCCTGGGGCATGTGGGCGACCGCCAGCGGCATGGGCGGCACACTGGACGCGGCCGAACTGGACCGTATGGCCCGGCAGGGTTACCCCGCGCTGGAAACGGGCCACGGCCTCGCCCTGCTCGATGCCGCGCTGCTGCTCGACGCGCCGACCGCCGTCCCCGTAGCCCTGCGCGTCGCCGCGCTCGCCGAGGCCGGTCACGACACCCTGCCCGGGGTCCTGCACGACCTCGTCCCCGCCGCCCGGCGCCGACGCGGTGCCCGTCGGCAGCTAGGCACCGGAGGCGGCGAACTCGCCGACCGGGTGCGCGGGTTGCGCCCCGACGAGCAGGAGAGGCTGCTGCTCGACACGGTGCGCGCCCAGGTCGCGGCGGTCCTCGGCCACGCCTCCCCGGCCGTCGTCGAGCCGGACCGCGCTTTCAAGGACCTCGGCTTCGACTCGCTCACCGCCGTCGACCTGCGCAACCGGCTGCGCACCGCCACCGGCATCGCCCTGTCTGCCACCCTCGTCTTCGACCACCCCACGCCCAGCGCCCTCGTGGCCCACCTCCTCACCCACCTGCTGGGCGACGACGACACGACCGACGCGGCCGGCACGCCCCGCGCCACCACGCACGCCAACGCCGACGACCCGATCGCGATTGTGGGACTCGGCTGCCGCTTTCCGGGCGGTGCGGACTCGCCCGAAGCCCTGTGGGACCTGGTCGTCAAGGGCAAGGACGCGATCACTCCGATCCCGTCGGACCGGGGCTGGGACACCCGCGCGCTCGACCGCGTCGCGGCCGTCGGCGGATTCGTCGCGGACGCCGGTGACTTCGACGCCGAGCTGTTCGGCATCTCCCCGCGCGAGGCGCTCGCGATGGACCCGCAGCAGCGGCTGCTGCTGGAGACGGCGTGGGAGGCCCTGGAGCGAGCGGGCATCGACCCGACGTCGCTGCGCGGCACGGCGACCGGCGTGTACGCGGGCGTCTCCGCCAACGGCTACGGCGGACACCTCCACGAGACGACCGCCGAGACCGAGGGCTACCTGCTCACCGGCAGCACCCCCAGCGTCGCCTCCGGCCGCCTGTCGTATCTGCTCGGCCTGGAGGGTCCGGCCGTCTCCGTGGACACCGCCTGCTCCTCGGCGCTCGTCGCCCTGCACCTGGCCTGCCAGGCGCTGCGGTCCGGCGAGTGCGACATGGCCCTCGCGGGCGGCGCCACCGTCATGGCCAACCCGGGCATGTTCCTGGAGTTCGCGCGACAGGGCGGGCTGGCCGGGGACGGGCGCTGCAAGTCCTTCGCCGACGACGCCGACGGCACCGGCTGGTCCGAGGGCGCGGGCATCATCGTCGTGGAACGCCTCTCCGACGCCCAGCGACTCGGCCACCCTGTCCTCGCCGTGGTACGCGGCAGCGCGATCAATCAGGACGGCGCGTCCAACGGGCTCACCGCGCCGAACGGCCCGTCCCAGCAGCGGGTGATCCGGCAGGCCCTGGCCGCAGCGGGCCTCGGCCCTGCCGATGTCGACGCCGTCGAGGCGCACGGTACGGGCACCCGGCTCGGCGACCCGATCGAGGCGCAGGCGCTGCTCGCGACGTACGGTCAGGCGCGCACCGACGAGGATCCGCTGTGGCTCGGCTCGATCAAGTCCAACATCAGCCACCCGCAAGCCGCGGCCGGCGTGGCGAGCGTGGTGAAGATGGTGATGGCGCTGGGCGCGGAGACCCTGCCGCGCACCCTGCACGCCGAGGAGCCCTCGACACATGTCGACTGGGGCTCCGGGGCTGTACGGCTGCTGACCGAGGAGCGGGACTGGCCGCGCGGTCAACGGCAACGTCGGGCGGGTGTGTCGTCCTTCGGCATCAGCGGCACGAACGCCCACGTCATCCTCGAAGAGGCCCCCGACGTCCAACAGCCGGAGCGGCGCGGCACGGTGACGCCTGCGCCGGTCGTCGCATGGCCCGTGTCCGCCCGTGGCACGCAGGCTCTGCACGCCCAGCTCGCACGCCTCTCGCAGGCCCTCGACGCACGCGACCTCGACCCGGTGGACGTCGGGTTGTCCCTCGCGACGACGCGTGCGGCCTTGGAGCACCGGGCGGTGGTCCTGGGGCGTGACGCTGACGCGCTGCGGTCGGGGCTCGCCGGGCCTGCCGTGACGGGTGTCGTGGCGGAGGGTCGTACGGCGTGGATGTTCACGGGGCAGGGCAGTCAGCGGCTCGGTATGGGGCGTGAACTGCACGCCGTCTACCCGCAGTTCGCCCGTGCCTTCGACGAGGCTGCTGGGTTGCTGGAGGCCGAGCTGGTCGGCGCGGAGGGCTTCCCGCTTCCGTTGCGCGATGTGCTGTTCGCGGAGGACGGCTCCGAGGCGGCCGCCCTCCTCGACCGCACCGGCTACGCACAGGCGGCCCTCTTCGCGGTCCAGGTCGCGTCGGTGGAACTGCTGCGGTCATGGGACGTCGCGCCGGACGTCGTGCTGGGTCACTCCATCGGCGAATACGCCGCCGCCTACACGGCTGGTGTCTTCGAACTCCCCGACGCGGTACGGCTGGTGGGAGCCCGTGCCCGCCTGATGCAGGCCCTGCCGGAGGGCGGTGCGATGGCCGCCGTCCAGGCGGACGAGGCTGAGCTCGCCGAGCTGCTGACCACCGGCGACGTGTCGATCGCCGTCGTCAACGGTCCGGCCGCCGTGGTGATCTCGGGGAGTGAGGAGGGCGTCGAGCGGGTCATGGCGGCCGTGCGGGACCGCGGTCGCCGGGTCACCCGCCTCCGCGTGTCCCACGCCTTCCACTCCCCGCTCATGGAGCCGATGCTCGACGACTTCGCCGCCATTGCCGAACGGATCGACTACGGCACCCCTCGGTGCACGGCCCTCAGCACAGTCAGCGGCGCCCAGCTCGGCGACGGCGACTGGACCTGCGCCGACTACTGGGTGCGCCAGATCCGGCAGCCGGTCCGCTTCCACGAGGCCGTCACCGAGGCGGTCACCGCACAAGGCGCCGTCCGGCTGCTGGAGATCGGCCCCGACACGGTGCTGAGCAGCCTCGTCGACGACGGCGCCGAGCGCACCGCGGTGTCCGTGCTGCGCAAGGGCAGGCCCGAGGCCGAGACGTTCCTCGGTGCGGTGGCCGAACTGTTCGTCCGGGGCGCCGACGTCGACTGGGCCGCCGTCCTCACCGGGTCCGGAGCCCGCAACGTCCCGCTGCCGACGTACGCCTTCCAGCGGCAGCGGTACTGGCTGCGGCCCAGTCGCTCCAACGCCGCCGCCGACAGCCTCGGCCTCGGCAACCCCGGGCATCCGCTGCTCGGCGCGGCGCTGCCCGTCGCCGGGTCGGACACCCTGCTGCTCACCTCACGACTGTCCGCCGACAGCCACCCCTGGCTGGCCGAGCACGTGGTCGCCGGACGCGTCGTCGTCCCCGGCACGGCGCTGCTCGAACTCGCCGTCCAAGCCGGAGACCGGGTCGGCCGCGACCACGTCGCCGACCTCACCCTGCACGCGCCGCTCGTTCTCGCCGACGGCGGCGCCGCACAGGTGCAGATCTCCGTGGAATCGCCCGACGCCGAGACCCACGCCCTGCGCGTCCACGCCCGTCCCGAGGACGCACCCGCCGACGCGCCCTGGACCCTGCACGCCACCGCCACCCTCGCCACCCGCTCGGCCGAACCCGACTGGGACCTGCGCGCGTGGCCGCCGGCCGACGCCGAACCCCTCCCGCTGGACGGCCTCCACGAGCGACTGGCCGCGGCCGGACTCGACTACGGCCCCACCTTCCGCGGACTGAGCCGCGCCTGGCGGCACGGCGACGACCTCTACGTGGAGGCCGCCCTGCCCGAGCCCGGCGCCGCCGAGGCCGTCGCCTACGCGGTGCACCCGGCGCTGCTGGACAGCGTTCTGCACGCGCTCGCCCTGCCCGGCCAGGACGACGGTGAGGCCCTGCTGCCGTTCCTCTGGTCGGGGGTGTCCGTCACGGCCGCCGGGGCCACGACCCTGCGCGCCCACCTCCACTCGGTCGGCGACGGTGAAGTCTCCCTGCGCGTGGCCGACGCCGTCGGCGCCCCCGTGGCCGCCGTACAGTCGCTGGTGCTGCGCCCGGTGTCCGCCGCCGACCTGCGGACACCGGCGGGCGTCGACCACCTGTACCGCCTGGCGTGGACGCCCGCCGCCCACACACCGGACGGCGACGAACTCGCCCATGGCCAACGCCGGGTACTGCTCTCGTCGGACGCACGCGCCGAGGAACCGTGGGCCGCCGCCGGCGTCCCGATCAGCCGTCACCGTGACCTGGACGCCCTGATCACCGCCCTCGACACGGGCACCGAGGCGCCCGACGTACTGATCCTGCCGATACCGGGCATCCGGCCCGACGGCACCGCCTCCCGGCCGAAGCTCGCCGCCAACTCTGGTGAAGTCCTAAGTCCGATCGCTGATCTCCTGGGGACCATGCGGACCTGCCTGGCGGACGAGCGCCTGACCGGAACGCGTCTGGTCGTCACGACCCACGACGCGGTCCCGGCCGGAGCTGCTCCCAGCCCGGACGGCACAGACCTGACCGGCGCCGGTGCCTGGGGCCTGGTCCGGTCGGCGATCAGCGAGCACCCCGACCGGTTCCTCCTCGCCGACCTGGACGGCGACCCCGCCTCCCACCGGACCCTGGCCCACCACATCGCTCACGGCGAGGAACCCCAACTCGCCGTCCGCGAAGGGCGGATCTGGCTCCCCCGCCTGACGCCGATGGCCGCCGACGGACTGCTGGTACCACCGGCCCTGGACCCGGAGACGCCGTGGCGCGTCGAGGTCGGGCGGCGTGGCCGCCTGGACGGCGTGGCGGTGATCACCGAGAAGGCGCGAACGCTGCGGCCCGGTGAGGTGCGAGTCGCGGTGCGGGCCGCGGGTGTGAACTTCCGGGATGTGCTGAACGTGCTGGGTACCTACCCCGGTGACGCGGGCCGGCTCGGGCACGAGGGTGCGGGCGTGGTGGTGGAAGTGGGCTCTGAGGTCTTCGATCTGGTGGTTGGTGACCGGGTGATGGGTCTGCTGGACGGGGCGTTCGGTCCGATGTCTGTCAGCGACGCCCGGTTGGTGGCGCGGGTGCCGGAGGGGTGGTCGTTCGAGCAGGCGGCGTCTGTGCCGATCGTGTTCCTGACGGCGTATTACGCGTTGGTGGAGCTTGCAGCGCTCAAGGAGAGCGAGTCGGTGCTGGTTCATGCGGCTGCCGGTGGTGTCGGTATGGCGGCCGTGCAGCTGGCCCAGCATCTGGGCGCTGAGGTGTATGCCACGGCGAGTGAGCCCAAGTGGCCGGTCCTGCGGGACCTCGGGATTCCGGACGAGCGGATCGCTTCCTCGCGCACGACCGAGTTCGCGGAGCGGTTCCGGCCGGGTGTGGATGTGGTGCTGGACGCGCTTGCGGGTGAGTTCGTGGATGCCTCGCTGCGGTTGGTGCGGCCGGGTGGCCGGTTCGTCGAGATGGGCAAGGCGGACATCCGTGACGCGGATCGGGTGCGGGCCGAGTACGGCATCGACTACGCCGCCTTCGACGTCATGGACGCGGGGCGGGACCGGATCGCTGAGATGTGGGCGGCGCTGCTGGAGCTGTTCGAGCGGGGCGCGCTGCGGCCGGTGACGGTGACGTCGTACGACGTCGCCAGGCTGCCGGAGGCGTTGCGTCTGCTGGGGCAGGCCAAGCATGTGGGCAAGGTGGTGCTGCGGGTGCCGTCGCCGTGGAGTGGCGAGGGCGCGGTGCTGATCACGGGCGGGACCGGTGGGCTGGGTGCGGAGGTTGCCCGGCATCTGGTCGTCCGACATGGGGTACGGGACTTGCTTCTCGTGTCCCGGCGCGGTCCCGAGGCTCCGGGCGCCCCCGAACTCGTAGCTGAGCTGGAGGAGTTGGGTGCCCGTGTGCTGGTGCGGGCGTGTGATGTGTCCGACCGTGAGGCGCTCGCCGCCGCGATCGACGGCGTTGACCTGTCCGGTGTCGTGCATGCGGCCGGTGTCCTGGACGACGGCCTGGTCGCCGGTCTTACGCCGGAGCGGTTGGCGGGTGTGATGGCCGCGAAGGTCGAATCGGCGCTGCATCTGCATGAGCTGACGGCTGACCGGGACCTGTCCGCCTTCGTTCTGTTCTCCTCGTTCGCGGGAGTCGTGGGCAACGCCGGTCAGGCCGCCTACTCCGCCGCGAACAACATCCTCGACGCCCTCGCCGTCACTCGCCGCACTCACGGACTCCCGGCCGTGTCGCTGGCCTGGGGCATGTGGGCGAACGCCGAGGGCATGGGCGGCACGCTGGCCGAGGCCGATGTGGAGCGGCTCGCACGGCAGGGCTTCCCGGCGCTGGAGACGAGCGAGGGCCTGGCGTTGCTGGATGCTGCGCTGGTCGTGAACGAGCCGAACGCCGTCCCCGTTGCCCTGCGCACCTCGGCCCTCTCGGGCACTCAAGCGCCGTTCATTTTGCGGGACTTGGTGTCGACGAAGGGGCGGGGTTGGGGGACGGCCGCTTCGGGCGCCGCCGGCGACGGTGGGCTCGTGCTGCGGCTGCGCGGGCTCGGCTCGGTGGAGCGGGACCGTATGGTCCTGGAAGCCGTGCTGGCCGAGGTGGCCGGCGTGCTGGGGCATGCCTCGGCCGGATCCGTCGACGCGTCACGGGCGTTCAAGGAGCTGGGCTTCGACTCGCTGACGGCCGTGGATCTCCGTAACCGGCTGAACAGCGTGACCGGGTTGCAGCTGCCCGCCACCCTCATCTTCGACCACCCGACCGTGGCGGACCTCGCCGCCCATCTGCGCACCGAGTTCGATCGCGCCGAGGGCGGCGCCGCGCCGAGCCTGTCCGATCTGGACCGACTGGAGGCGGCCGTCCTCGCGATGGCCGAACAGGACGGGACCGTGCGCAAGGAACTGCGCGACCGACTGCGGGCCATGACGGCGCGCCTCGACGACGAACCGAACACAGCAGCAACCGAGCAGGACAACGACGACATCGACTCCGCCTCGCTGGACTCGATGTTCGCGATCATCGATCGGGAACTCGAGGGCTGACGCCGGGCCTTGGCGTGCCCCTCAGTGACAAAGGGACAGGATTCGCGTGCCCACTGACGAGAAGACTCTGACGTATCTCAAGCGGCTCACCACCGACCTTCGCCAGACCCGTCAGCGGCTGCGCGAGGTCGAGGCCAGGGACCACGAGCCGATCGCGATCGTGGGGATGGGGTGCCGCTTTCCCGGCGGGGTGGACTCGCCGGACGCGCTCTGGGACCTCGTGGCGTCCGGCGGCGAGGGTGTGTCGGGCTTCCCGGTGGATCGCGGCTGGGACCTGACGGGCCTGTTCGGGGACGGACCGGGCCAGTCGTCGTCGCGGCAGGGCGGATTCCTGCACGACGGCGCCGAGTTCGACGCGGAGCTGTTCGGGATCTCCCCGCGTGAGGCGCTGGCGATGGACCCGCAGCAGAGGCTGCTGCTGGAGACCTCGTGGGAGGCGCTGGAGCGCGCCGGGGTCGACCCGCTGTCGCTGCGCGGCTCGCGCACGGGCGTGTTCGCGGGGCTGATGTACCACGACTACGCCTCGCGTCTGCCGGCCACGCCGGACGAGGTCGAGGGCCTGCTCGCCAACGGGAACGCGGGCAGCGTCTTCTCGGGGCGCGTGGCGTATGTGTTCGGGTTCGAGGGCCCGGCGGTGACGGTGGACACGGCGTGTTCGTCGTCCCTGGTGGCGCTGCATCTGGCGTGCCAGTCGCTCAGGTCGGGGGAGTGCGACACGGCCCTCGCCGCCGGCGTCACCGTCATGGCGACCCCGGCGACCTTTGTCGAGTTCTCCCGGCAGGGTGGGCTGGCGTCCGACGGCCGCTGCAAGGCTTTCGCGGAGTCGGCGGACGGCACGGGCTGGTCCGAGGGCGCCGGTGTGCTGGTGCTGATGCGGCTGAGCGAGGCGCGTCGGCAGGGGCGGCCGGTGCTGGCTGTCGTGCGGGGTACGGCCGTCAACCAGGACGGCGCCTCGAACGGGCTCACCGCGCCCAACGGGCCGTCCCAGCAGCGGGTGATCCGCCAGGCCCTCGCGAACGCCGGTCTGTCTCCGGCCGAGGTGGACGTCGTCGAGGCGCACGGCACCGGCACCCGGCTCGGCGACCCCATCGAGGCCCAGGCCCTCCTCGCCACCTACGGGCAGGCACGCGACGGCGACGGCGAGCCGGTGTGGCTGGGATCCGTCAAGTCCAACCTCGGGCACACGCAGGCCGCCGCGGGTGTGGCCGGCGTGATGAAGATGGTGATGGCGCTCGGCGCGGAACGCCTCCCGCGCACCCTGCACGCCGACCGGCCGTCCTCCCACGTGGAGTGGGAGTCGGGCGCGGTACGGCTGCTGACCGAGGAACGGGCCTGGCCGCAGGGCGAGCGTCCCCGTCGGGCCGGTGTGTCGTCCTTCGGCATCAGCGGCACGAACGCCCACGTCGTCATCGAGGAGGCCCCCGCCTCCGTCTCCGCCCCCGTCTCCGCCCCGGCCCTCGTACTCGCCGAGCCTCCCACCGACGACGTACCGGCCCCCGCCGAGCCCTCCGTCGAGGAGGTCGACGAACCGGCCACCCCGACCCCGACGGTCGATCTGCCCGTGATCCCCTGGGTCGTGTCCGCGCGCGGTGCCGACGCCCTGCGCGCCCAGATCGAACGGCTCGCCCCGGTCGACGCCGACCCCCTGGACACCGGGTTCTCCCTCGCTGCCACCCGGGCGGCGCTCGACCACCGCGCCGTCGTCCTCGGCCGCGACCTGGCCGACCTCCGCGCCCAGCTCACCGCACCCATGATCAAGGGTGCCGTGACCGAGGGCCGTACCGCGTGGATGTTCACCGGCCAGGGCAGCCAGCGACCCGGCATGGGACGAGAACTCGCCGCCACCTTCCCCGAGTTCGCCACCGCACTCGACGAGGTCTGCGAACTCCTCGACGCCGAACTCCGCTTCGCCCAGCCCCTGCGCACCGTCTTCTTCGGCGACGACGAACAGACCCTCCAGGACACCGGATACGCCCAGTCCGCGCTCTTCGCCCTGCAAGTCGCCCTCATCCGGCTGCTGCGCTCCTGGGGCACGCGACCCGAGGTCGTGCTGGGCCACTCGGTGGGCGAGTTCGCCGCCGCCCACGCGGCCGGCGTCCTCGAACTCCCCGACACCGTAAGGCTGGTGGCCGCCCGAGCACGCCTCATGCGGGCCCTGCCCGAGGGCGGCGCCATGGCCGCCGTCGAGGGAACCGAGACGGAGGTCGGCGCACTCCTCGCGGACGGCGCGGTCATCGCCGCCGTGAACAGCGCCACGTCCGTCGTCGTCTCCGGCCACGAGGACGCCGTACGACACCTGCTCGACACGGCACGCCAACAGGGCCGCCGGGCCACGCGCCTGCACGTCTCGCACGCTTTCCACTCCCCGCTCATGGAACCGATGCTGACGGAGTTCGCCGGCATCGCCGCCCAGGTGACCTACCACCGCCCGACGCTGCACGCCGTCAGCACCCTCACCGGCGCCGTGCTCGACAGCGACGACTGGACGACCCCGGAGTACTGGGTACGGCAGGTGCGGGAGGCCGTACGCTTCCACGACGCCGCCCGCACGGCCGTGGACGAACTCGGCGTCGCCCGCTTCCTCGAACTCGGCCCCGACCCGGTCCTGTCCGCACTCGTCGACACCGCCCCCGCCGCGTGCGTGCTGCGCCGTGACCGGGACGAACGCGAGACGGCCCTCGCAGCCGTCGCCGAACTCTTCGTGCGCGGCACCCCGGTCGACTGGGCGGCCGTCTTCGCGGGCACGGGCGCACGTGAGGTGCCCCTGCCGACGTACACCTTCCAGCGCCGCCGCTACTGGCTCGAAGCGCCGCGTACCACCGTCGACGCCGCCGGCCTGGGCCTGCGCCCCGTCCGCCACCCGCTGCTCGGTGCCGCCGTGTCCGTCGCCGACACCGACACCGTGCTGCTGACGGCCCGGCTGTCCGTCGCCGACCAGCCCTGGCTCGCGGACCACGTCGTGGCGGGCACGGTGATCGTCCCCGGCACCGCACTGCTGGAACTGGCCCTGGCCGCCGGGGAGCGGGCCGGCTGTGACCGCATCGACGAACTCACCCTCCACGCCCCACTCGCCCTCCCGGCGGACCAGGCCGTCGAACTCCAGGTGGGCGTGGAATCGCCGGACGCCGCCGGACACCGAGACCTACGCATCCACGCCCGCCCGCACGACACGACGGACGAACTGACCTGGACGCTGCACGCGTCAGGCACCATCGCCGCGACCGCGTCGGCGGGAGAGACCTGGGACCTGCGCGTATGGCCGCCGCAGGGAGCGGAGCAGGTCGAATTCGACGGCCTCTACGAGAGGTTGGGGACTGCGGGCCTGTCGTACGGCCCGGCCTTCCGTGGCCTGGAAGCCGTATGGCGCTCCGGAGAGGACTGGTTCGTCCAGGCCGCCCTGCCCGACGCGGCCACAGGCGGCGGCGAGGGATTCGGCGTGCACCCGGCGCTGCTGGACACGGTGCTCCACGTCCTCGGCCTCTGGGAGCGGGACGGCGCCCGTTTGCCGTTCCTGTGGTCGGGCGTGGAACTGTCCGCCGTGGGCGCGTCCACGGTCCGCGTGCGCGTGACGCCGCGCGGCGAGGACACGGTCGAACTCCGGGTCGCCGACGCGTCCGGCGAACCCGTCGCCACGATCGACAGCCTCGTACTGCGCCCAGTCACCCTCACGGATCTGGACACCAGCGGGTCCTTCGTCCGGGACGCGCTGTTCCGGGTCGACTGGCGCCCCCTCACCGACACGGGAGACGCCCGGACTGCCGACCTGGCCGTCCTGGGCGAACTCCCGGACGGACATACAGCCCGGTTCGGCACTTCGTACCCGGACCTCGACGCACTGCGCACGGCACTCGACGCAGGCACGCAACCGCCGAGCACCGTGGCCCTGCCGGTCGCCGCCGCAGGCGCCCTCCGGGAGACCGTCACCGAGATCCTCGGCACGATCCAGGAGTGGCTGCGGGAGCCGCGCCTCACCGACTCCCGCCTGCTGATCCTGCTTTCGGGCCCGGCCGACGACGAGGAGCCCCGCACCGAGCCGGCCGCGGCCGCCGTCCGTGGCCTGGTCCGCACGGCCGCGACCGAACACCCGGGCCGCCTCGCCCTCGCCGACCTCGACCTCGACTCCGCCTCCTGGGAGAGGCTCGCGAGCGTCCCGGAGACGGTGAGCGAAGTCCTGATCCGCCGAGGAAGGGCCCGCGTACCGCGCCTTGCCCGCATGACCGGCGGGGATGTGCTCCTGCCGCCGGTGGGTGTGGGCGTCGATTGGCGTATGGATGTGGTGGCTCAGGGCCGGCTGGATGGTGTGGCGTTGGTTCCTGAGGAGCCGTATGCGTTGCGGGCCGGTGAGGTGCGGGTCGCGGTGCGGGCCGCCGGGGTCAACTTCCGTGACGTACTGAACGTCCTCGGCATGTATCCCGGGGATGCGGGACGGCTGGGGCATGAGGGCGCCGGTGTGGTCGTGGAGGTGGGCCCTGGGGTGACCGGCATGGTGGTCGGTGACCGGGTGATGGGACTGCTGGACGGGGCGTTCGCTCCGACTGCCGTGACCGATGCGCGGTTGCTGGCGCGGGTGCCGGAGGGGTGGTCGTTCGAGCAGGCGGCGTCTGTGCCGATTGTGTTCCTGACTGCCTATTACGCCCTGGTCGACCTTGCCGGTCTGGAGGCGGGGGAGTCGGTGCTGATCCACTCCGCTGCTGGTGGTGTGGGGATGGCGGCCGTGCAGTTGGCCCAGCACTTGGGCGGCGAGGTGTACGGGACGGCGAGTGAGTCGAAGTGGCCGGTCGTGCGCGACCTCGGGATCCCGGATGAGCGGATCGCCTCCTCCCGCACGACCGAGTTCGAGGAGCGGTTCCGGTCGGGTGTGGATGTGGTGTTGGACTCGCTTGCGGGTGAGTTCGTGGATGCCTCGTTGCGGTTGGTGCGGCCGGGTGGCCGGTTCGTGGAGATGGGTAAGACCGACATCCGTGACGCGGAGCAGGTGCGGGCCGAGCACGGCATCGACTACACCGCCTTCGACTTGATCGACGCGGGTCCCGATCGCATCGCCGAGATGTGGACCGCACTGCTGGAACTGTTCGAGCAGAGTGTGCTGCGGCCGAACCCCGTGACGGCTTTCGACATGGGGCGGGCGCCGGCGGCGCTACGGCTGCTGGGTCAGGCCAAGCATGTCGGCAAGGTCGTGCTGCGGGTGCCGTCGCCGTGGAGTGGCGAGGGCACGGTGCTGATCACGGGTGGCACTGGGGGGTTGGGTGCGGAGGTCGCCCGGCACCTCGTGGGTGTGCACGGGGTGCGGGATCTGTTGCTGGTGTCCCGGCGCGGTTCGGCTGCTCCCGGTGCGGGTCAACTCGTGGCTGAGCTGGAGCAGTTGGGTGCCCGCGTTCAGGTGCGGGCGTGTGATGTGACGGACCGTGCGGCGCTTTCCGGCGTGCTGGACGGGGTCCGGCTCGGTGCTGTGGTGCATGCGGCGGGGGTTCTTGACGATGGTCTGATCGCTGACCTGTCGGTTGAGCGGGTGGGCAGGGTGGTGGCGGCCAAGGCTGAATCGGCGCTGCTCTTGCATGAGTTGACGGCGGGTCGTGAGCTGTCGGCGTTTGTGTTGTTCTCGTCGTTCGCTGGTGTCGTGGGTAATGCCGGTCAGGCGGCGTATTCGGCGGCGAACAATGTGCTGGATGCGCTGGCGGTGATGCGGCGGGCTCAGGGTCTGCCTGGTGTGTCGTTGGCGTGGGGTATGTGGGCGAACGCCGATGGTATGGGCGGGACGCTGGGTGAGGCGGAGCTGGAGCGGATGGCTCGGCAGGGTTTCCCGGCGTTGGAGACGGGCGAGGGTCTGGCCCTGCTCGATGCCGCTCTGCTGGTGAACGAGCCGATCACCGTCCCCGTCGCCCTGCGCACCTCGGCACTCGGCGAGGCGGGCCAAGGCGCCCTGTCCCCAGTCCTGCACGACCTCGTACCGCTTCGGGCCCGTCGGCGCACTGCCGGCGCTGCCACGGCAGCCGACGGCGAGCTGGTTCGCCGCCTCGCGGGGCTGGCACCTGTCGAACAGCGCAGGGCCCTGCTGGAGTTGGTTCAGGCGCAGGTCGCCGTCGCCCTCGGCCATGCGTCGGCTGCGTCCGTGGACGAGACCCGCAGCTTCAAGGACCTGGGGTTCGACTCGCTGACCGCCGTCGACCTGCGCAACCGCCTCGGCTCCGCGACCGGCATCGCACTCCCGGCCACCCTTGTCTTCGACCACCCGAACCCGAACTCACTCACCGACTTCCTCCTCGAACAGGTCCTCGGCGAGATCACTGCGCAGGCGCCCTCGCGACCGCGTGCCCAGGTGGCGACGGCCTTCGACGAGCCGGTTGCGATCGTGGGGATGGGGTGTCGTTTCCCGGGTGGTGCGGATTCGGCTCAGGGGTTGTGGGAGCTGGTCGCGGAGGGCCGGGACGGGTTGTCCGGGTTGCCGACGGATCGTGGTTGGGACCCTGGGTTGTTGGAGGGGCTGGCCACCGTCGGTGGCTTCGTGGATGGTGCGGCGCTGTTTGATGCGGAGTTGTTCGGGATTTCGCCGCGGGAGGCGTTGGCGATGGATCCGCAGCAGCGGTTGCTGTTGGAGACGGCGTGGGAGGCGTTGGAGGACGCGGGGATCGATCCGGCATCGCTGCGCGGCACGCCGACGGGTGTCTACGCCGGCGTCTCCGCCAACGGTTACGGCAGCGGCACGGTCGACGATCCGCAGGGCAACACCGAGGGGTACCTGCTGACGGGCAGCACACCCAGCGTCGCGTCCGGTCGCCTCGCCTACTCCCTGGGGTTGGAGGGTCCGGCGATGTCGGTGGACACGGCGTGCTCGTCGGCCCTGGTCGCTCTGCATCTGTCCTGTCAGGCGTTGCGTTCGGGTGAGTGCGACCTCGCCCTGGCGGGCGGTGCGACCGTCATGGCGACGCCGACGATCTTCCTTGAGTTTGCACGGCAAGGTGGGCTGGCGGGTGACGGGCGGTGCAAGTCGTTCGCCGAGGGTGCGGATGGGACGGGTTGGGCCGAGGGCGGGGGCATCCTCGTTCTGGAGCGGCTGGCCGATGCCCGGCGCAACAACCACCCGGTGCTGGCGGTCGTGCGGGGCAGTGCGGTCAATCAGGACGGTGCGTCCAATGGGCTGACCGCGCCGAACGGTCCGTCGCAGCAGCGGGTGATCCGGCAGGCGTTGGCCGCCGCTCAGCTGGATGCCTCCGAGGTGGATGCGGTCGAGGCGCATGGCACGGGCACCCGGCTGGGTGACCCGATCGAGGCGCAGGCGCTGCTGGCGACGTACGGCCAGGCGCATGCCGATGACGAGCCGCTGTGGCTCGGCTCGATCAAGTCGAACATCGGGCACGCGCAGGCGGCGGCCGGTGTGGCGAGCGTCGTCAAGATGGTCATGGCGCTGCGGGAGCAGACCTTGCCGCGGACGCTGCACGTCGATGAGCCGTCCTCGCACGTGGACTGGTCGGCGGGTGCGGTGGAGCTGCTGCGGGAGGAGCGGGCCTGGCCGCAGGGTGAGCGTCCGCGCCGTGCGGGTGTGTCGTCCTTCGGCATCAGCGGTACCAACGTCCATGTCATCCTCGAAGAAGCCCCGACGACCCCGTCTCCCCGCAAGCCCGAATCCGCAGCCGACCTTCCGGTGACTCCGTGGGTCGTATCGGCCCGCACCGCTGATGCCCTGCGCGCCGCAACAGGACGGCTGGCGGCGCACGTTGAGGCCGATGACCTCGACCCGGCGGCGGTCGGGCTTTCCCTGGCGACGACGCGTGCGGCCCTGGAGCACCGGGCGGTGGTCCTCGGGCGTGACGCTGACGCGCTGCGGTCGGGGCTCGCCGGGCCTGCCGTGACGGGTGTCGTGGCGGAGGGTCGTACGGCGTGGATGTTCACGGGGCAGGGCAGTCAGCGGCTCGGTATGGGGCGTGAACTGCACGCCGTCTATCCGCAGTTCGCCCGTGCCTTCGACGAGGCTGCTGGGTTGCTGGAGGCCGAGCTGGTCGGTGCGGCTGGCTTCCCGCTTCCGTTGCGCGATGTGCTGTTCGCGGAGGAAGGCTCCGAAGCCGCCGCCCTCCTCGACCGCACCGGCTACGCACAGGCGGCCCTCTTCGCGGTCCAGGTCGCGTCGGTGGAACTGCTGCGGTCATGGGACGTCGCGCCGGACGTCGTGCTGGGTCACTCCATCGGCGAATACGCCGCCGCCTACACGGCTGGTGTCTTCGAACTCCCCGACGCGGTACGGCTGGTGGCAGCCCGTGCCCGCCTGATGCAGGCCCTGCCGGAGGGCGGTGCGATGGCCGCCGTCGAGGCGGACGAGGCAGAGCTCGCCGACCTGCTCACCACCGACGACGTGACGATCGCCGCCGTCAACGGACCGACCGCCGTGGTCGTTTCCGGCACCGAGGAAGGCGTCGAGCGGGTCATGGCGGCCGTGCGTGAACGCGGGCGCCGGGTCGCCCGCCTGCGCGTGTCCCACGCCTTCCACTCCCCGCTCATGGAGCCGATGCTCGACGAGTTCACCGCGGTCGCCGAGCAGATCACCTACCGTCCCCCCGTTGTCGCGGCGGCTTCGTCGGTCACCGGTGAGACCGTGGGCGAGTCCGACTGGACCACCCCCTCCTACTGGGTCCAGCAGGTGCGCCGTCCCGTCCTCTTCCGCGACGCCCTGGCCACCGCCACCGGATCGCTGTCCGCCGGACGGTTGCTGGAGATCGGTCCCGACCCGGTGCTGAGCGGGCTCGTCGACCCGGCGGCCGCGCCGTCCTTCTCCGTGCTGCGCAAGGGGCGCCCCGAGGCCGAGACGCTGCTCACGGCAGTGGCCGAGCTGTTCGTCCGGGGTACTCGTGTCGACTGGGCTGCCCTGTTCCAGGGCAGCGTTGCACGGCGGGTGCCGCTGCCGACGTACGCCTTCCAGCGGCAGCGGTACTGGCTGGAGCCGGCCCGCTCCGCCGCTGATGCGCGCGGGCTCGGTCTCGTCGCCGCGGAACATCCGCTGCTCGGCGCGGCCGTCACCGTGGCCGGTTCCGAGACGCTGCTGCTCACGTCCCGCCTGTCGATCCGTACGCATCCGTGGCTTGCCGATCACGTCGTGGCCGGCACTGTCGTCGTACCGGGCACGGCGTTCGTCGAACTCGCCCTCCAGGCCGGCGACCGCGCCGACCGCGGACGGCTGGCCGAACTCACCCTTCAGGCGCCGCTCGTCCTGCCGCCCGACGGAGCCGTCACTGTCCAGATCACCGTCGAGCCCCCGGCGGTGGACGGCGGGGAAGCCAGGGCCCTGCACGTGTATGCCCGGCCCGACGACGCGGGTCCCGACCAGCCGTGGACCCTGCACGCCACCGGCGTCGTCGACGACGCGGCCGTCACCCCTTCGGCGGCACCCGAACTGCGCACCTGGCCGCCCGCCAGAGCCCGGGAACTCGCCCTCGACGGCCTCTACGAGCGGCTCCACGAGGCCGGCCTCTCCTACGGCTCCACCTTCCGCGGCCTGGCCCGTGCCTGGGCCTCAGGCGACGACCTGCTCGTCGAAGCGGCCCTGCCCGAGCCGGCCACCGACGAGGCGACGGCCTTCGGGCTCCACCCGGCGCTCCTCGACACCGTGCTGCACGCCCTCGCCCTGCGCGCAGGCGAGGAGCAGGGGGCACTGCTGCCGTTCCTGTGGTCGGGCGCGTCCTTCTACACCGTCGGCGCGAGCGTCGTACGGGCCCGGCTCACCCAGCGCGCGCCCGACACGTACACGCTGCATGTCGCCGACGCGGCGGGTGCCCCCGTCGCCGTGGTCGACTCGCTGGTACTGCGTCCCGTCTCCGCGGCCGACCTGGCCCGGGCGGCCACCGGCCCGGACGACCTGTTCCGGCTCAACTGGGTACCGGCGCCCGCTGACCGCACCGAGGCCGCCCGCACCGGGCACTGGGCCGTCGTCGGCGACCGCGACACGGCCGTATGGCGCGAGTCCGGGGTGCCCACGAGGCACTACGCGGACCTGGACGCCCTCATCGCCGCCATGGAAGCGGGCGAGCCGGCACCGTCGGCCGTCGGACTGGCCGTCGCGGCCAACTCTGGTGATGTCCTAAGTCCGGTTGCTGATCTCCTGGGTGCCATGCGGACCTGGCTCGCACAAGAGCGATGGGCGAACACGCCCCTGGTGGCACTGACCACCGGTGCGGTCGCCGCGCACCCTGCTTCCGGCACCGACACCCCGGACCTGTCCGGCGCCGGCGCCTGGGGCCTGGTCCGGTCCGCGATCAGCGAGCACCCGGGCCGCCTCGCCATCGCCGACGTGGACGGCACCGCGGCCTCGTACCGCGCCCTCGCCGCACGGCTCTCCCCCCTCGACGAGCCCCAACTCGCCCTCCGCCAGGGCGATGCATGGGTACCGCGCCTGGCGCGGATGGCCTCCGGAGACGTCCTCGTACCGCCGGCCGTGGCGCCGGGCACGACGTGGCGCGTGGAGGTCGACCGGCAGGGCCGCCTGGACGGCGTGGCGGTGATCACCGAGGACGCGCGGACGTTGCGGCCTGGTGAGGTGCGGGTTGCTGTGCGGGCTGCGGGTGTGAACTTCCGGGATGTGCTGAATGTGTTGGGCACGTATCCCGGGGATGCGGGTCGGCTGGGGCATGAGGGTGCGGGTGTGGTGGTGGAGGTGGGCCCGGAGGTTGCCGGCTTGGTGGTCGGTGATCGGGTGATGGGTCTGTTGGACGGGTCGTTCGGTCCGGTGGCTGTCACTGATGCCCGGTTGGTTGCCCGGATTCCGGAGGGGTGGTCGTTCGAGCAGGCGGCGTCGGTGCCGATCGTGTTCCTGACCGCCTATTACGCGTTGGTGGAGCTGGCCGGGCTCAAGGCGAGCGAGTCCGTGCTGATCCATGCCGCGGCCGGTGGTGTCGGTATGGCCGCGGTGCAGTTGGCCCAGCATCTGGGCGCTGATGTGTATGCCACGGCGAGTGAGCCCAAGTGGCCGGTCGTGCGCGACCTCGGGATCCCCGACGAGCGGATCGCCTCCTCCCGCACGACCGAGTTCGAGGAGCGGTTCCAGTCGGGTGTGGATGTCGTACTGGACGCGCTCGCGGGCGAGTTCGTGGATGCGTCGCTGCGGCTGGTGCGGTCCGGTGGCCGGTTCGTGGAGATGGGCAAGGCCGACATCCGCGATCCGGAGAAGGTGGTGGCTGCTCACCCGGGGGTCAATTATCGGGCGTTCGATACGTTCGACGCGGGGCCGGACCTGACCGCGGAGATGTGGACCGCGCTGCTGGAGCTGTTCGAGCGGGGCGCGCTGCGGCCGGTGACGGTGACCTCGTACGACCTCGCCAGGGCGCCGGAGGCGCTACGCCTGCTGGGGCAGGCCAAGCACGTGGGCAAGGTCGTGCTGCGGGTGCCGTCGCCGTGGAGTGGCGAGGGGACCGTGCTGATCACCGGTGGGACCGGCGGCCTGGGGGCGGAAGTTGCCCGGCATCTTGTCATCGAGCACGGGGTACGGGATCTGCTCCTCGTGTCCCGGCGCGGTCCCGAGGCTCCGGGCGCTCTCGAACTCGTAGCTGAGCTGGAGAAGTTGGGTGCCCGCGTTCAGGTGCGGGCGTGCGATGTGGCTGACCGTGCGGCGCTGGGCGCCGTGCTCGACGGCGTCGACCTGTCCGGTGTGGTGCACGCAGCGGGCGTCCTCGACGACGGCCTGGTCGCCGATCTGAGCCCGGAGCGGTTGTCGGGTGTCATGGCTTCGAAGGTCGAATCGGCACTGCATCTACATGAGTTGACGGCTGACCGTGACCTGTCCGCCTTCGTGCTCTTCTCCTCGTTCGCGGGTGTCGTGGGCAACGCCGGACAGGCCGCCTACTCCGCCGCGAACAACGTCCTCGACGCCCTTGCCGTCACCCGCCGTACCCAGGGACTTCCGGCCGTGTCGCTGGCCTGGGGTATGTGGGAGGCCGGTATGGGTGGGCGGTTGCCGCAGGCGGACGTGGCGCGGTTGCGGCGTGGGGGACTGCCGCCGTTGGCCGCGGGTGAGGCGTTGGCGTTGCTGGATGCCGCGCTGGTCGTGAACGAGCCGAACGCCGTCCCCGTTGCCCTGCGCACCTCGGCGCTCTCGGGCGCTCAAGTGCCGTTCGTGCTGCGGGACTTGGTGCCGACGGCGGGGCGGCGGCGCTGGGAGACGGCCGCGTCGGGCGGAGCCGTCGGCGGTGGTGGCCTCGTGGAGCGGCTGCGCGGGCTCGGCTCGGTGGAGCGGGACCGTGTGCTGCTGGACGCGGTGCTGGCCGAGGTGGCCGGCGTGCTGGGGCATGCCTCGGCCGGATCCGTCGACGCGTCGCGGGCGTTCAAGGAGCTGGGCTTCGACTCGCTGACGGCCGTGGATCTCCGTAACCGGCTGAACAGCGTGACCGGGTTGCAGCTCCCCGCCACCCTCGTCTTCGACCACCCCACCATCCTGTCCCTGCGCGACCACCTCGGCGCGGAGCTCGCCCCCGCGGACGACGGTGACACCGCCTTCCTCATGGGCGAGCTGGACAAGCTCCGCACGGTCCTCGTCGAGACCGCGCCGGCCGCGGACGACGATGTGCGCGCGGCGATCGGCGACCGGCTCCAGCAACTGCTCGCCACATGGTCGGCGGGTGCTGTCGGAGGCGGCGGACAGGAGGCGGACCAGGGCAACCGCGTCGCCATCGACGACGCCACCGACGACGAGCTCTTCGCACTGCTCGACGACAAGCCCTGGGTCGCCGAATGACGGCCCCGTCCAGGCGACCAGGTGGCACGCCGAGCCCCCTGACCTGGCGCCATGCCCAGTCCACGCTCCCTGACGTGGCACCACTCCAAGCCCCTGCCCCACCGCCGCTCCAAGCCCCCTGATTCGGCTCTCCGCGCTCTTTCGAAGGACAAGGAACAGATGGCGAACGAGGAAAAGCTCCGCGAATACCTCAAGCGTGCGATCGCCGACGCCCAGGACGCCCACCTTCGCCTGCGTGAGGCCGAGGCGAAGGACCACGAGCCGATCGCCATCGTCGGGATGGGCTGCCGCTACCCCGGCGCAGTCGCCTCGCCGGAGGACCTGTGGGGCCTGGTGAGCGGCGGCGGGGACGGCATCTCGCAGTTCCCCACCGACCGCGGCTGGGACCTGGACGCCCTCTTCGCCGCCGACGCGGAGCGCGCGGCCGGTACCTCCGCCACCCGGGAGGGCGGCTTCCTGCACGAGGCCGCGGAGTTCGACGCGGAGGCGTTCGGCATCAGCCCCCGCGAGGCGCTGGCGATGGACCCGCAGCAGCGGCTGCTGCTGGAGACGTCGTGGGAGGCCCTGGAGCGCGCCGGCATCGACCCGCTGTCCCTGCGCGGCTCGGCGACCGGCGTCTTCGCCGGGCTGATGTACCACGACTACGCCTCCCGCCTTCAGGAGGTGCCGAAGGACGTCGCCGGGTTCCTCGCCAACGGCAACGCCGGCAGCGTCTTCTCCGGGCGCATCGCCTACGTCTTCGGCTTCGAGGGCCCCGCCGTCACCATCGACACCGCCTGCTCCTCGTCCCTCGTCGCGCTGCACCTCGCCTGCCAGTCGCTGCGCTCCGGAGAGTGCGCGACCGCACTCGCGGGCGGTGTGACGGTGATGGCCGCGCCGACGACGTTCGTCGAGTTCTCCCGGCAGGGCGGCCTCGCCGGCGACGGCAGGTGCAAGGCGTTCGCCGACGACGCCGACGGCACCGGCTGGGCGGAGGGCGCCGGCGTCCTCGTCCTGGAGCGCCTCTCCGAGGCCCGGCGCCTCGGCCACCCGGTCCTCGCCGTGATCCGGGGCAGCGCCGTCAACCAGGACGGTGCGTCCAACGGCCTCAGCGCGCCCAACGGCCCCGCACAGCAGCGCGTCATCCGCCGAGCCCTGGAAGCCGCCCGGCTCACCACCGCCGAGGTGGACGTGGTCGAGGCACACGGCACCGGCACCCGGCTCGGCGACCCCATCGAGGCGCAGGCCCTGCTCGCCACCTACGGCAAGGGACGGGACGAGAAGAACCCCGTCTGGCTCGGCTCCGTGAAGTCCAACATCGGGCACACCCAGGCGGCGGCCGGCGTCGCCGGGATCATCAAGATGGTCATGGCCATGCGCGCCCGCCATCTGCCGCCGACCCTGCACGCGGACCGGCCCAGCTCCCACGTCGACTGGTCGGCCGGCGCCGTACGCCTCCTCTCCGAGTCCCGCCCCTGGCCCGACACCGAGCGCCCCCGCAGGGCCGCCGTGTCCTCCTTCGGCATCAGCGGCACCAACGCCCATGTCGTCCTCGAAGAAGCCGCCGAAGCCCTCGAAGTCGCCGAAGCCCTCGAAGGCCCCGAAGGCCCCGAAGTTCCCGAAAGCCCCTCCGAAGCCCGCACCGGCGACGCCGTCCAGGCGCCCCACGGCCTGCCCCACATCCCCTGGGTCCTGACCGCGCGCAGCGCCACCGCCCTGGACGCCCAGGCCGAACGCCTCGTCGCCCACGTCACCGGAACCCACGCCTCCGCGCTCGACATCGGCCACAGTCTGGCCACCGGCCGCGCCGTCCTCGACCACCGGGCCGTCGTCCTCGGCCCCGACCGCGACGCCCTGCGCGCCGCCCTCGACGACGTCACCGCCATCGCCGGCACCGCGACCGCCGTCAAGGGCACGGTCACCGAAGGCCGTACCGCCTGGCTGTTCACCGGCCAGGGCAGCCAGCGCCCGGGCATGGGCCGCGAACTGCACGCCGCGCATCCCGTGTACGCCCGCGCCTTCGACGAGATCTGCGCCCTGCTCGACGCCGAACTCGCCGACGCCCCCGGCTTCGACGCGCCCGTGCGGGATGTGTGCCTCGCCGAGCCCGGCACACCCCAGGCCGCCCTCCTGGACCGCACCGGATACGCCCAGACAGCCATCTTCGCCGTCGAAGCCGCCCTCGTCGCCCTACTGCGAAGCTGGGGCGCCGAACCCGACGTCGTCATCGGCCACTCCATCGGCGAGATCGTCGCCGCCCAGGCCGCGGGCGCCCTCGAACTCCCCGACGCCGTACGGCTGGTGGCGGCCCGCGCGCGGCTGATGCAGGCGCTCCCGGACGGCGGCGCGATGGCCGCGATCGAGGCCGACGAGACCGAGGCCACCGCACTCCTCGCACCGGGCGCCGTCATCGCCGCCGTCAACGGACCGCGCGCCGTCGTCGTCTCCGGCACCGAACAAGCCGTCGTACGGGTCATGGAAGCCGCCCGCGAACGCGAACTGCGCGTCACCCGCCTGCGCGTCAGCCACGCCTTCCACTCCCCGCTCATGGCGCCCATGACCGACGAGTTCGCCGAGACCGTCGCGGACATCGGCCACCGCCGCCCGATCGTCCCCGCCGTCAGCACCCTCACCGGACGGGCCGCCGACGGCGACGACTGGGCGAGCCCCGGCTACTGGGTGCGACAGGTCCGCGACGCCGTACGCTTCCACGCCGCCGTCCGCACCGCCACCACCGAACTCGGCGTCACCCGCTTCCTGGAGATCGGCGCGGACCCCGTCCTCACCGGCCTGGTCCAGAGCGCCGACCCCGACACCACCGCCGTGGCCACCCTGCGCGAGGGCCGCGACGAGAGCGCCTCGGTGCTGACCGCCCTCGCCGAGATGTTCGTACGGGGCGCCGCCGCAGACTGGGCCGCGGTGTTCACCGGCACCGGCGCCCGCCGCACCGACCTGCCCACCTACGCCTTCCAGCACCACCGCTACTGGCTCGACGTCACCCGGCCCGCCACCGACGCCCGCGGCCTCGGCCTCGGTGTCGCCGGGCACCCGCTGCTGGGTGCCGCCGTCGCCGTGGCCGGCTCGGACAACGTCCTGCTCACCGCCCGCCTGTCCCTCACCACGACGCCTTGGCTGGCCGACCACCTCGTCGGCGGACTCGCCGTCGTCCCCGGCACCGCCCTCGTCGAACTCGCCGTCCAGGCAGGCCTGCGCGTCGACTGCGACCGCCTCGACGAACTCACCCTCCAGGCCCCGCTCGTCCTCCCCGAGCAGGGCGCCGCCCAGGTCCAGATCGTCATCGACGCCGCAACCGACGACGACCGCCGCACCGTGCGCCTCTACTCCCGCGCCGAGGACGCCGAGGTCGAACAGGCCTGGACCCTGCACGCCACCGGCACGGTCAGCGACAGCGCCCGCGCCACGACCGACGGCCCCTGGAACCTGCGCGCCTGGCCGCCCGCCGACGCCGAACCCGCCGACCTCGCCGCCCTCTACGACCGCCTCACCGACGTCGGCCTCCAGTACGGCCCCGCCTTCCGCGGCATCACCCGAGTCTGGCGGGCCGCCGACGACTGGTTCGTCGAGGCCAACCTCCCCGAACCCGTCGCCGACGACGCCGCCTCCTTCGGCCTCCACCCCGCCCTCCTCGACACCGTCCTGCACGCCCTCGCCCTGCGCGGCGACGACGACGACCGGACCGCACTCCTGCCGTTCCTGTGGTCCGGCGTCACGCTCACAGCGGTCGGCGCTTCGTCGGTCCGGGCCCGGCTGCGCATGCGCGGCGAGGGCGAGATCGGCCTGCGGATCGCCGACGCGACCGGCGAGCCCGTCGCCACGGTCGACTCCCTCCTGCTGCGCCCCGTCTCGACCACGGAACTCGCCGCCCAGCGGACGCCGCAGGGCCCCGAGCACCTGTACCGCGTGGAGTGGTCCGCCGGCGACACGATCACCACTGACGGCCGGACGACCGACATCGCCGACATCGCTGTCATCGGCGACTCGCGGCACGGTCTCGACGCCGCTGCGATCCACCCCGACCTGGACGCCCTGCTCACCGCCCTCGACGCCGGGGCCGACACCCCGCGCCGAGTCCTGCTGCCCATCGCCGACGGACCCGTCGCGGACGTTCTCGCCGGGACGCTGACCGCGGTGCAACAGTGGCTCGCCGAGCCGAAGTTCGCCGACTCCCGCCTGGTGATCGTGACCGCGGGCGGCGTCGCCGTGACACCCCAGGAGACCCCCGCCCCGACCGCCGCCGGCGTCTGGGGCCTGCTCCGCTCGGCCATGAACGAGCACCCGGGCCGCTTCGCCCTCGTCGACATCGACGACGACAAGCTGACCCTCGCCGC
Source organism: Streptomyces sp. NBC_01092 (assembly GCF_045039535.1). Taxonomy (NCBI): domain Bacteria; kingdom Bacillati; phylum Actinomycetota; class Actinomycetes; order Kitasatosporales; family Streptomycetaceae; genus Streptomyces; species Streptomyces sp. NBC_01092. Next base: position 10,017,894 of record NZ_CP108659.1, read on the forward strand.
CCAGCTCACCGACGACACGGACCAAGTCGCCCTCCGGGACGGCCGGGTGTGGGTTCCGCGGATGGTGCGGATGGCGTCGGGCGGGGTGCTGGTGCCGCCGGTGGGTGTGGGCGTCGATTGGCGTATGGATGTGGTGGCTCAGGGCCGGCTGGATGGTGTGGCGTTGGTTCCTGAGGAGCCGCGTGCGTTGCGGGCCGGTGAGGTGCGGGTCGCGGTGCGGGCCGCCGGGGTCAACTTCCGTGACGTACTGAACGTCCTCGGGATGTATCCGGGAGACGCCGGCCGGCTCGGGCACGAGGGTGCGGGTGTGGTCGTCGAGGTCGCGCCGGACGTGACGGGACTTGCCGTCGGCGACCGGGTGATGGGCTTGCTGGACGGGGCGTTCGGCCCGATGGCTACCACCGACGCGCGACTGCTGACGCGGGTGCCGGAGGGGTGGTCGTTCGAGCAGGCGGCGTCCGTGCCGATCGTGTTCCTGACTGCCTATTACGCCTTGGTGGACCTCGCCGGTCTGGAGGCGGGGGAGTCGGTGCTGATCCACTCCGCTGCCGGTGGCGTGGGGATGGCGGCCGTGCAGTTGGCCCAGCACTTGGGCGGCGAGGTGTACGGGACGGCGAGTGAGCCGAAGTGGCCGGTCGTGCGTGAGCTGGGTGTGGCGGATGAGCGGATCGCTTCGTCGCGGACGACGGAGTTCGAGGAGCGGTTCCGGTCGGGTGTGGATGTGGTCCTGGACTCGCTTGCGGGTGAGTTCGTGGATGCGTCGCTGCGGCTCGTGCGGCCGAGTGGCCGGTTCGTGGAGATGGGTAAGACCGACATCCGCGATGCCGACGAGGTGCGGGCCGAACATGGGGTGTCGTACCGCTCGTTCGACCTGATGGACGCCGGCCCCGACCGCATCGCCGAGATGTGGACCGCCCTGCTGGAGCTGTTCGAGCGGGGCGCTCTGCGGCCGGTGAAGGTGACCTCGTACGACATCTCCAGGGCGCCGGAGGCGCTACGGCTGCTGGGTCAGGCCAAGCACGTCGGCAAGGTCGTGCTGCGGGTGCCGTCGCCGTGGGGTTCCGACGGGACGGTGTTGATCACGGGCGGGACCGGTGGGCTGGGTGCGGAGGTGGCTCGGCATCTGGTGATCGAGCATGGGGTACGGGACTTGCTTCTCGTCTCCCGGCGCGGTCCCGATGCTCCGGGCGCCCTCGAACTCGCGGCTGAGGTAGAGGAGTTGGGCGCTCGCGTCCAGGTGCGGGCGTGTGATGTGACGGACCGTGCGGCGCTTTCCGGCGTGCTGGACGGGGTTCAGCTCGGTGCCGTGGTGCATGCGGCCGGTGTTCTCGATGACGGTCTGATCGCCGATCTGTCGGTTGAGCGTGTCTCCCGGGTGGTGGCCGCCAAGGCCGAATCAGCCTTGCATCTGCATGAGTTGACGGCTGATCGTGACCTGTCCGGCTTCGTTCTGTTCTCGTCGTTCGCAGGTGTCGTGGGCAACACGGGGCAGGCCGCCTACTCCGCGGCGAACAACATCCTCGACGCCCTCGCCACCGCCCGCCGAGCCCAGGGACTCCCCGCCGTGTCGTTGGCGTGGGGGATGTGGGCGAACGCCGATGGTATGGGCGGGACGCTGGGTGAGGCGGAGCTGGAGCGGATGGCTCGGCAGGGTTTCCCGGCGTTGGAGACGGGCGAGGGGCTGGCCCTCCTCGATGCCGCTCTGCTGGTGAACGAGCCGATCACCGTCCCCGTCGCCCTGCGCGCCTCCGCCCTGGCGGCCGTACGCGACAGCCTGCCCGGCATCCTGCAAGGTCTCGTGCCCGCCGCCGACCGCCGGCGCCGTGCCGCCGGGCAAGTGGGGGCAGCGGCTGCCACGGGCCTCGCTCGCAAGCTGGCCGAGCTCCAGCCAGCGGAGCAGGATCGCCAGTTGCTGGACCTGGTGCAGAGTCAGGTCGCCGCGGTGCTCGGGCATGCGTCCGCGGGGTCGATCGATGCCTCCCGCGCCTTCAAGGACCTCGGGTTCGACTCGCTGACCGCCGTCGACCTGCGCAACCGCCTCGGCTCCGCGACCGGCAGCACACTCCCCGCCACCCTCGTCTTCGACCACCCGACACCCACCGCCCTCGCCGGCTTCCTCAAGACCCAACTGCTGGGCGTGGCGGACACCACGTCCGCCGCCGACGCCGTCGGCGGCCGCACACGCACGGCTGTTGACGAGCCGGTTGCGATCGTGGGGATGGGGTGCCGTTTCCCGGGTGGTGCGGATTCCGCTCAGGGGTTGTGGGAGCTGGTCGCGGAGGGCCGGGACGGGTTGTCCGGGTTGCCGACGGATCGTGGTTGGGACCCTGGGTTGTTGGAGGGGCTGGCCACCGTCGGTGGCTTCGTGGACGGTGCGGCGCTGTTCGATGCGGAGTTGTTCGGGATTTCGCCGCGTGAGGCGTTGGCGATGGATCCGCAGCAGCGGTTGCTGTTGGAGACGGCGTGGGAGGCGTTGGAGGACGCGGGGATCGATCCGGCATCGTTGCGCGGTACCGCGACAGGCGTCTACGCCGGTGTCTCCGGGAGCGGCTACGGCGGGAACATGCAGAGCCCGCAGGGCGAGACCGGTGGCTATCTGCTGACCGGCAGTACGCCCAGTGTGGCGTCGGGGCGTCTGTCGTACGTGTTCGGGCTGGAGGGGCCCGCGGTGTCGGTGGACACGGCTTGCTCGTCGGCCCTGGTCGCCCTGCATCTGGCCTGCCAGGCGTTGCGCTCGGGTGAGTGCGACATGGCCCTGGCCGGCGGCGCCACCGTCATGGCGACGCCGGGCATCTTCCTGGAGTTCGCACGGCAGGGCGGGCTGGCGGATGATGGGCGGTGCAAGTCGTTCGCCGAGGGTGCGGATGGGACGGGCTGGGCCGAGGGCGGGGGCATCCTCGTTCTGGAGCGGCTGTCCGATGCCCGGCGCAACAAGCACTCGGTTCTGGCGGTCGTGCGGGGCAGTGCGGTCAATCAGGACGGTGCGTCCAATGGGCTGACCGCGCCGAACGGTCCGTCGCAACAGCGCGTCATCCGGCAGGCGTTGACCGCCGCGGGAGTCGACGCCTCCGAGGTCGACGCGGTCGAAGCGCATGGCACGGGCACCCGGCTGGGTGACCCGATCGAGGCGCAGGCGCTGCTGGCGACGTACGGCCAGGCGCATGCCGATGACGAGCCGCTGTGGCTCGGCTCGATCAAGTCGAACATCGGGCACGCGCAGGCGGCGGCCGGTGTGGCAAGCGTCGTCAAGATGGTCATGGCGCTGCGCCGTGAACGTCTGCCGCGGACGCTGCACGTCGATGAGCCGTCCTCGCACGTGGACTGGTCGGCGGGTGCGGTGGAGCTGCTGCGTGAGGAGCGGGCCTGGCCGCAGGGTGAGCGTCCGCGCCGGGCGGGTGTGTCGTCCTTCGGCATCAGCGGCACGAACGCCCACGTCATCCTCGAAGAAGCCCCGACGGTGCCCTCCCCGCGTCGGCCTGAGTCCCCGACCCAGCTGCCGGTCGTTCCCTGGGTGCTGTCGGGCCGCAGTCAGCAAGCCTTGGACGCACAGGCCGAAAGGCTGACCGCCTTCCTGGCCGAGCGGCCCGAACTGTCCCCGCTCGACGTGGGGTTGTCCCTGGCCACGTCCCGTGCGGCGCTTGAGCACCGGGCCGTTGTCCTGGGCCCCGACCTCGACGCGCTGCGGTCGGGGCTCGCCGGGCCGACTGTGACCGGCGTGGTCACCGAGGGCCGTACCGCGTGGATGTTCACGGGCCAGGGCAGCCAGCGGCTCGGCATGGGACGCGAACTGCACGCCGTCTACCCGCAGTTCGCCCGCACCTTCGACGAGACCGCAGCCCTGCTGGAAGCGGAACTCGCCGACGCCGACGGCTTCCCCGTCCCCCTGCGATCCGTTCTCTTCGCCGCCGACGGCTCCGAGGCGGCCGCCCTCCTCGACCGCACCGGCTACGCACAGGCGGCCCTCTTCGCCGTCGAGACCGCGCTCGTGGCACTGCTGGACTCCTGGGGGCTGCGCCCCGACGTGGTGCTGGGTCACTCCATCGGCGAATACGCGGCTGCCTTCACGGCTGGTGTCTTCGAACTCGCTGACGCGGTCCGGTTGGTGGCGGCCCGGGCGCGGTTGATGCAGGCCCTGCCGGAGGGCGGTGCGATGGCCGCCGTCGAGGCGGACGAGGCAGAGCTCGCCGACCTGCTCACCACCGACGACGTGACGATCGCCGCCGTCAACGGACCGGCCGCCGTGGTCGTTTCCGGCACCGAGGAAGGCGTCGAGCGGGTCATGGCGGCCGTGCGTGAACGCGGTCGCCGGGTCACCCGCCTGCGCGTGTCCCACGCCTTCCACTCCCCGCTCATGGAGCCGATGCTCGACGAGTTCACCGCGGTCGCCGAGCAGATCACCTACCGTCGACCGACGCTGCCCGCCGTCAGCACCCTGACCGGCGCGGCGCTCGCCGACGGTGACTGGACCACCCCCGGCTACTGGGTGCGCCAGGTGCGCGAGGCCGTCCGCTTCCAGGACGCGGCTCGCACGGCCATCGACGACCTCGGCGCCGTACGCCTGCTCGAAGTCGGCCCCGACCCCGTGCTGTCCGCCCTGGTGGAACCGGCGTTCGCGCTGTCCGCGCTGCGCAGGAACCTGCCCGAGGCGGAGACCGTACTGCGTGCCGTCGCCGAGTTGTACGTCCGGGGCACCGCCGTCCACTGGCCGGCCGTGTTCGAGGGCAGCGGTGCCGTACGGACGGCGCTGCCGACGTACGCGTTCCAGCGTGAGCGGTACTGGCTGCGCGACGCGGGCTCGGGCGGAGATGCGCGTGGCCTCGGGCTCAAGGCCGCCGACCACCCGTTGCTCGGCGCGGCCGTCCCCGTGGCCGGGTCGGACGCGGTCCTGCTGACGGCGCGGCTGTCGACGGCCGCCGCACCGTGGCTCGCGGACCACGTCGTGGGCGAGGCCGTCGTCGTACCGGGCACGGCACTGGTCGAACTTGCCCTGGCGGCGGCCGACCGCGTCGACTGTGACCGCGTGGACGAACTGACCCTCCAGGCCCCGCTGGTCCTCCCCGAGCAGGGCGCCGTCCAGATACAGATCGCCCTCGACGCCCCCGACGACATGGGCGCCCGCCCGCTGCGCCTGTACGCCCGTCCGGACCGCACCGAGGACGACTCCACCTGGACCCTGCACGCCGAGGGCACGGTGAGCGGCGGCAAGGCACCCGTCCAGTCCGTGGAGTTGCGGACCTGGCCTCCCACGGATGCCGCACCGGTCGACATGACCGGGCTGTACGACCGGCTGGCCGAGACGGGCCTGCGCTACGGCAGCGCATTCCGCGGCCTGCGGCAGGTATGGGCCCGGGGCGAGGAACTGTACGTCGAGGCCGCGCTGCCCGAAGGGGCGGCGAGTGACGCGACCGCCTTCGGACTGCACCCGGCGCTGCTTGACTCGGTGCTGCACGCCCTCGCTCTGCGCACGGACGAACAGCAGGGTGCCCTGTTGCCGTTCGCCTGGACCGGAGTGTCCTGCCACGCCGTCGGCGCGAGCCTCGTACGCGTCCGGATCGTCCCGCGCGGCTCCGGCACCTACGCCCTCCACGTCGCCGACGCCACGGGCGCACCCGTCGCCGCCGTCGAGTCACTGCTGCTGCGCCCGGCGTCGCCGGCCCAGTTCGCAGCCGGCGCTGCCGCCACCGGCGCGGAGCATCTCTACCGCGTGGAGTGGACGCCGGCCCCGGCCGTGCCCACCACCGTCGAGGCTCCCGCCGGCATCGCCGGCCCGGTGACCGTCCTGCGAGTGCCGGACGACACCGAGGCCTGGCACGAGGCCGGACTCGCCCTCGCCCCCTGCGGCGGCGACGTCCCCGGGACCGTCCTGCTCCCGGTCTGCCGAGGGGCGGGGCCCGCCGGGGTGACCGAGGTCCTGGCGGCCGTCCGGGAGTGGACCGCCGAGGAGCGATTCGCCGGCGCACGCCTGGTGGTCGTGACCAACGGAGCCGTGGCCGTACGGGACGGCGAGACCCCCGATGTGGGCGGCGCCGGCGTCTGGGGACTGGTGCGCTCCGCCATGAACGAGCACCCCGGCCGCTTCGCCCTCGTCGACGTCGACGACGCCCCCGCGTCCTACCGCCTGGCCGCCACCGGCATCGACGACCACCAGGTCGCCCTGCGGAACGGCCAGGTGTGGGTGCCGCGGATGGTGCGGATGACGTCGGGCGGGGTGCTGGTACCGCCGATGGGTGTGGGCGCCCAGTGGCGCATGGACGTGGTGGCTCAGGGACGGCTGGACGGCGTCGGGCTGGTTCCCGAAGGGGCGCGAGCCCTCGGCCCCGGCGAGGTCCGTGTCGGTGTCCGGGCCGCCGGCGTCAACTTCCGTGACGTACTGAACGTCCTCGGGATGTATCCGGGCGACGCCGGTCGACTCGGCCACGAAGGTGCCGGTGTCGTCGTCGAGGTCGGCGAGGAGGTCACCGATCTGGTGGTCGGTGACCGGGTGATGGGCTTGCTGGACGGGGCGTTCGCGCCGACGGCTGTCACCGACGCCCGGTTGCTGACGAGGGTGCCGGAGGGATGGTCGTTCGAGCAGGCGGCGTCTGTGCCGATTGTGTTCCTGACGGCCTACTACGCCCTGGTGGATCTCGCCGGTCTGGAGGCGGGGGAGTCGGTGCTGATCCACTCCGCCGCCGGTGGCGTCGGGACGGCGGCCGTACAACTCGCCCGGCACCTGGGTGCCGAGGTGTACGGAACGGCGAGTGAGCCGAAGTGGCCGGTCGTGCGCGACCTCGGGATCCCGGATGAGCGGATCGCCTCCTCCCGCACGACCGAGTTCGAAGAGCGGTTCCAGCCGGGCGTGGATGTGGTCCTGGACTCGCTGGCCGGTGAGTTCGTGGATGCGTCGTTGCGGCTCGTGCGGCCGGGTGGCCGGTTCGTGGAGATGGGCAAGACCGACATCCGCGATGCCGAGGAGGTGCGGGCCGAGCACGGCATCGACTACACCGCCTTCGACCTCATCGACGCCGGCCCCGACCGCATCGCCGAGATGTTCGCGGCGCTGCTGAACCTGTTCGAGGACGGCGCCCTGCGGCCCGTCCCGGTCACCGCGTACGGGATCTCACGTGCCCCGGAGGCGTTCCGCCTGCTGGGGCAGGCCAAGCACGTCGGCAAGGTGGTGCTGCGGGTGCCGTCGCCGTGGGGCTCCGAGGGCACGGTGCTGATCACGGGCGGGACCGGTGGGCTGGGTGCGGAGGTCGCTCGGCATCTGGTCATCGAGCACGGGGTACGGGACCTGCTTCTCGTCTCCCGGCGCGGCCCCGATGCTCCGGGCGCCCCCGAACTCGCAGCAGAACTCCAGGAGTTGGGTGCCCGCATCCAGGTGCGGGCGTGTGATGTGGCTGACCGTGCGGCGCTGGGCGCCGTGCTCGACGGCGTCGACCTGTCCGGTGTGGTGCACGCAGCGGGCGTCCTCGACGACGGCCTGGTCGCCGATCTGAGCCCGGAGCGGTTGGCGGGTGTGATGGCCGCGAAGGCCGAATCGGCGCTGCATCTGCATGAGTTGACGGCGGATCGTGATCTGTCGGCCTTCGTTCTCTTTTCTTCGTTCGCGGGTGTCGTGGGCAACGCCGGACAGGCCGCCTACTCCGCCGCGAACAACATCCTCGACGCCCTCGCCACCACCCGCCGAGCCCAGGGACTCCCCGCCGTATCGCTGGCCTGGGGTATGTGGGCGACCGCCGACGGTATGGGCGGCACGCTGGGCGGACCGGAGCTTGAGCGGCTCGCGCGGCAGGGCTTCCCGCCGCTGGAGACGGCGGAGGGTTTGGCGTTGCTGGATACCGCGCTGGTCGTGAACGAGCCGAACGCCGTCCCCGTAGCCCTGCGTACCGCCGCCCTGGCAGCCGTGCGTGACAGCCTTCCCGGCATCCTCCAAGGTGTCGTGCCGGCCGCCGAGCGTCGACGCCGTGCCGCCGGGCTGACCGCGACCGGCGGTGCCCTGGCCGGACGGCTGCGGGAACTGTCCGTAGAGGAGCAGGAGCGTGAGCTGCTGGACCTGGTGCAGACTCAGGTGGCCGCGGTGCTCGGGCATGCGTCCGCGGGGTCGATCGATGCCTCCCGCGCCTTCAAGGACCTCGGGTTCGACTCGCTGACCGCGGTCGACCTGCGCAACCGCCTCGGCTCCGCCACCGGCATCACGCTTCCGGTGACCGTCATCTTCGACCACCCGACGCCGGCCGGGCTGGCCGCGTCCCTGCGGGAGCAGCTCGTCGGTACGTCGGACGACGGGAGCGTCGACCGGACGGCGGACCGTGGCGGCGTACCTGCCGACGAGCCCATCGCCGTGATCGGCATGGGCTGCCGCTACCCCGGCGGCGTGGAGTCCCCCGAAGCGCTCTGGGAGTTGGTGGCGGCGGGCGGCGACGGCATCACGCCGTTCCCGCTCGACCGCGGCTGGAACATGAGGACGCTGGAGGGTGTGGCGGCGGTCGGCGGATTCGTCGACGGTGCGACGGAGTTCGACGCCGAACTGTTCGGGATCTCACCGCGTGAGGCCCTCGCCATGGACCCCCAGCAGCGGCTGCTCCTGGAGACCGCCTGGGAGGCCCTGGAGCGCGCCGGCATCGACCCGCTGTCCCTGCAGGGTTCGGCGACCGGTGTGTACGCGGGCGTGTCCGCGAACGGGTACGCCAGCGGTCAGGAGGACGACGACGCGGACCCGGAGACCGACGGCTATCTGCTGACCGGCAGCACGCCGAGTGTGGCGTCGGGCCGTCTGTCGTATGTGTTCGGGCTGGAGGGGCCCGCCGTGTCGGTGGACACGGCCTGCTCGTCGGCCCTGGTCGCCCTGCATCTGGCCGCCCAGGCCCTGCGGGCCGGCGAGTGCGACATGGCCCTGGCCGGTGGAGCGACGGTGATGGCGACGCCGGGCATGTTCCTGGAGTTCGCGCGGCAGGGCGGGCTGGCCGGGGACGGGCGCTGCAAGTCCTTCGCCGACAGCGCCGACGGGACCGGCTGGAGCGAGGGCGGCGGCATGCTCGTCCTGGAGCGGCTGTCCGACGCCCGCCGCAACAACCATCCGGTGCTGGCGGTGGTGCGGGGCAGTGCCGTCAATCAGGACGGGGCCTCCAACGGGCTCACCGCGCCCAACGGACCGTCGCAGCAGCGGGTGATCCGCCAGGCGCTGAAGGCGGCCCGTGTCGCGCCCTCCGAGGTCGACGTGGTCGAGGCGCACGGCACCGGCACCCGGCTCGGCGACCCCATCGAGGCGCAGGCCCTGCTGGCGACGTACGGTCAGGCGCGGACCGACGACGAGCCGCTGTGGCTCGGGTCGGTCAAGTCGAACATCGGGCATGCCCAGGCGGGGGCGGCCGCGGCGAGCGTCATCAAGATGGTCATGGCGCTCCAGCGGCGCCACCTGCCGCGGACCCTGCACGTCGACCGGCCCTCCGAGCACATCGACTGGGAGTCCGGAGCGGTACGGCTGCTCACCGAGCCCCGGGACTGGGAGGCCGGCGGACATCCGCGCCGGGCCGGTGTGTCCTCCTTCGGCATCAGCGGGACGAACGCGCACGTCATCCTCGAAGAGGCCCCCGAGGGCGAGAGCGTGAGCGGACGGGTGCCGGGCGGCACGCGGGGCGCCGGGGCCGGGGGAGACGCTCCCGGTTCCGTGCTCGTGCCCTGGGTGGTGTCCGGCCGTACCGACCGGGCGACCCGGGCCCAGGCGGCCCGGCTGTCGGGCGTCCTCGCCTCCTCGGACGAGCCGGCCCCCGGCGACGTGGCGCACGCGCTCGCGACGACCCGTGCCGTACTGGACCACCGTGCCGTCGTACTCGGCGCCGACCTCGACCGACTGCGGTCCGGCCTGGACGCGTTGGCTGCCGACCGCGTCCCCGCGGGCGGCCGTGCCACGGTCGTGACCGGCTCCGTCGGTGAGGGTCGTACGGCGTGGATGTTCACCGGGCAGGGCAGCCAGCGCGCCGGCATGGGGCGGGAACTCCATGCCGCCTACCCGGTGTTCGCGCAGGCCCTGGATGCCGTGTGCGAGCTGCTCGAAGCCGAACTCGGGCCGGAAGCCGGGTTCACGCATCCGCTGCGGGAGATGCTGCTCGCCGAACCCGACGAGCGGCAGGACGACACGAACCCGCTCGACGCCACCGGATACGCGCAGTCGGCACTCTTCGCCCTGCAAGTGGCCCTCGTCGAACTGCTCAGGTCCTGGGGCGTCCGTCCGGATCTCGTGCTCGGGCATTCGGTGGGCGAGCTGGCGGCCGCGTACGCCGCCGGGGTCTTCGAACTCCCGGACGCGGTACGGCTGGTCGCCGCCCGGGCGCGCCTGATGCAGGCCCTGCCGGAAGGCGGGGCGATGGCCGCCGTGGAGGGCGGCGAGGCCGAGGTGACGGAGCTGCTGAAGGAGCTGACCGGCAGCGGCCAGATCGCCGTCGCCGTCGTCAACGGGCCCTCGTCCGTGGTGGTGTCCGGTGACGCGGAACTCGTCGTCGAGGCGATGGACGTGGCGCGCGGACAGGGGCGCAGGGTGTCCCGGCTGCGGGTCAGCCACGCCTTCCACTCACCGCTGATGGACCCGATGCTCGCCGAATTCGCCACCGTCGCCGAGACGATCGCCTACCGTCGGCCGACGACCCCCGTCGTGAGCACCGCCACGGGCGAGTCCGTCACGACGCAGTGGGCGTCCGCCGCGTACTGGGTGGACCAGGTGCGCCGCCCGGTGCGCTTCCACGACGCCCTCGCCCTCGCCACGGGTGAGTTCGGCGCGACCCGGCTCCTGGAGCTCGGCCCCGACCCGGTCCTCACCGCGCTCGCGCGATCCGCCTCCGACGGGCGCGTCACCGCGGCGGCCGCCCTGCGGTCCGGCCGTCCCGAGGCCGAGACCCTGCTCACGGCCGTGGCCGACCTCTTCGTCCGCGGCATGCGGACCGACTGGGCCGCCGTCACGGCAGCCGCCGACCCCACCGACGACGGGGCCGCCGCACGCGTCGAGCTGCCCACCTACGCCTTCCAGCGCCGCCGCTACTGGCTGCGCGACCGCCGGGCACAGCGACCGGCCGCCGTCCGGCAGCACGGCACCGACGCCGGATTCTGGAGCCTCGTCGACGGCGGCGACCCCGCCGCGCTCGCCGACCGGCTCGGCGTCAGCGCGGACACATCCCTCGGCTCCCTGCTGCCGGTGCTGTCCGACTGGCGCCGACGGCAGAGCGAGGCGTCCGAACTCGCCGCCTGGCGCTACACGGTCACCTGGAAGCCGGTCGGCGTACCGGCCGCCACGCTCACCGGCAACTGGCTGGTCGTCGCCCCCGAGCAGACGACGGCCGACCAGGACGGCTTCGTCGAGCAATGCGCGCAGGCCCTGCGGGACGCCGGCGCCCGGATCACCGTCCTGACCCTCGGCAGCCACGACAGCCGCACGGCGCTCGCCGCCCGGATCCGCGAACTGGCCCCGGACGGCGCGCTCTCCCTCCTCGCCTGGGCGGAGAACCAGCCCTCGGCGGACGGCCACCAGGCGCGGCGGTCCGGGGGCGACGGGCAGCCGCCCGCCGCGACCGGGCTGACCCTGCTGCTCGCCCAGGCGTGGGCCGACGCCGCCGGGACCGGTGCGCCGCTGTGGTGCGCGACCCGGTCCGCGGTGTCCGTCGGCACCGGAGACGCCCTCCAGCACCCCGCCCAGGCACAGGTGTGGGGGCTCGGCCGCAGCCTCGCCCTCGAACACCCCGACATCTGGGGCGGGTTGGCCGACCTGCCGGTCCGGCCGGGGCACCGGGACCTGACCCGGCTCGCCCAGCTCCTCGCCCACGGCCGCTCCACCACCTGGTCCGAGGACCAGCTCGCCGTCCGCGCGGGCGGCGTCTTCGCCGCACGCTTCGTACGGGACGAGAACCCCGGCACCGTCCACCCCGACGAGCCCCCGGTGAACGGCCTGAACGGCACCGTACTGATCACCGGCGGCACCGGAGCCCTCGGCCGGCAGGTCGCCCGACGGCTCGCCGAACGGGGCGCCCGGCATCTGCTGCTCGCCTCCCGGCGCGGCGCCGACGCCCCCGGCGCCACCGAACTGCGCGACGAACTCGCCGCGCTCGGCGCCCGCGTCACCCTGGCCGCCTGCGACCTCACCGACCCCGACGGGATCCGTGCGTTGATCGACGAGGTCCCCGAGGACACCCCGCTGACCGGCATCGTGCACGCGGCAGGCATCCCCGCAGGCGGCGTCCTCGCCGACCTCACCCCACGCCACCTCGCCGACGCCCTCGCCGCCAAGGCCCGCGCGGCCGACCTGCTCCACGAACTGACCGCCGACCAGGACCTCGGGCTCTTCGTCCTGTTCGCCTCCGTGACCGGCGTCCTCGGCAACGCCGGCCAGGCCGCCTACGCCGCCGCCAACGCCCACCTCGACGCGCTCGCGCAACACCGCCGGGCCCTCGGCCTGCCGGGCACGTCCGTGGCATGGGGCCCCTGGGCGGGCGACGGCATGGCGGCCGACCGGGCCGCCGAGGAACGCATCCGCCGCTCCGGGCTGCGTCCCCTGCCGCCCGAGCGCGCACTCACTGCCCTCGACCAGATCCTCGCCGACGACCGCCCCTGCACCGCCGTACTGGACGTCGCCTGGGACCGCTTCGCGACCGCGTTCGCCCTGGCCCGGCCCAGCGCCCTGCTCGCCGACCTCCCCGACGCGACGACCGCCACGCGCAACGGCACCGGTACGACGGCCTCCGAGGCCGGCGAACTTGTCGCACGGCTGCGCGCCCTGCCGCCCGGCGAACGCGAGCGCGCCCTGGGCGACTTCGTCCAGTCCCGGGTCGCCGCGGTGCTCGGCCACGAGACGCCCGCCGCCATCGACGCCGACCGTGCCTTCAAGGACTTCGGCTTCGACTCGCTCACGGCCGTCGACCTGCGCAACCAGCTGATGGCCGCGACCGGGCTCCGCCTCGCGACGACCCTCGTCTTCGACCACCCCACCCCGGCCGCCCTCGCCCGCCACTTCCACACCGAACTGTTCCCGGACGACACCGCGGACACCTCCCCGCAGGACCTGACCGACCTCGACGAGGCACGCCTGCGCCGCCTGCTCGCGGCAGCCCCGCTCAGCCGGCTGCGGGACGCCGGTCTCCTGCCCGGCCTGCGCACCCTGCTCACGGAGGCCGAGGAAGCGGAACGGCGAGCCGAGGACGAGGGCGCCATCTGGTCCGGCGACACCCCCGACGAGGACACCGTCATCGCCGACCTCGCCGTCGACGACCTCGTGAACCTGGCACTCGGCGACACGACCGACGCCACCGACGCAGCCGACCCCGCGGCCGACGACGACTTCGGCTTCGACTCCGACCCACGAGACTGACAGAGGCATCGATGAGCGCACCGTACGAAAAGGTCGTCCAGGCCCTGAGGAAGTCCCTGGAGGAGACCGAGACGCTGAAGAAGCGCAACCGCCAACTCGTCGCGGCCTCCCGCGAACCCATCGCGATCGTGGGGATGGCCTGCCGTTTCCCCGGTGCTGTGTCGTCTCCGGAGGAGCTGTGGGAGATGCTCGCGGCCGGCCGTGACGGTGTGTCCCCCTTCCCCGACGACCGTGGCTGGGACATCGACGACCTTTACGACCCCGTTCCCGGAAAGCCGGGCCGTACTTACGCGAACGCGGGTGGGTTTGTGTCGGGTGTGGCGGATTTTGATGCGGGGTTGTTTGGTATTTCGCCGCGTGAGGCGTTGGCGATGGATCCGCAGCAGCGGTTGTTGTTGGAGGTGTCGTGGGAGGCGTTGGAGCGGGCTGGTGTGGATCCGGTGTCGGTGCGGGGGTCGGTGTCGGGTGTGTTTGTGGGGACGAATGGTCAGGATTATTTGTTGGCGTCGGGGGGTGGTTTTGGTGGGGTTGAGGGGTTTGTGGGGACGGGGTCTGCGGCGAGTGTGATGTCGGGGCGGGTGGCGTATGCGTTGGGGTTGGAGGGTCCGGCGGTGACGGTGGACACGGCGTGTTCGTCGGCGTTGGTGGCGCTTCATCTGGCGGTGGGTGCGTTGCGTTCGGGTGAGTGTGGGGTGGCGTTGGCGGGTGGGGTGACGGTGATGTCGTCGCCTGCTGCGTTTGTTGAGTTTTCGCGTCAGCGTGGTCTTGCGGTGGATGGTCGGTGCAAGGCGTTCGGTGAGGGTGCGGATGGGACGGTGTGGGGTGAGGGCGCCGGGATTCTGGTTCTGGAGCGGCTTTCCGATGCGCGCCGCAATGGGCATTCGGTGTTGGCGGTGGTGCGGGGGAGTGCGGTCAATCAGGATGGTGCGTCGAATGGGCTGACCGCGCCGAATGGCCCTTCCCAGCAGCGCGTCATCCGCCAGGCCCTCCGAAATGCCGGAGTTTCGGCCGCGGATGTGGATGTGGTCGAGGCGCATGGCACGGGCACGGCGCTGGGGGATCCGATCGAGGCGCAGGCGCTGCTAGCCACCTATGGTCGGGAACGCGCCGACGGGCCGTTGTGGCTGGGGTCGGTGAAGTCGAATCTCGGGCACACGCAGGCTGCGGCCGGTGTTGCCGGGGTGATGAAGATGGTGCTGGCGATGCAGCGGGAGTCGTTGCCGGCGACGTTGTATGTGGATCGGCCTTCGTCGCATGTGGACTGGGACGCGGGGCAGGTCCGTCTGCTGACGGAGTCGCGGGTGTGGCTGCGTGGGGAGCGCGCGCGGCGGGCGGGTGTCTCGGCGTTCGGGATCAGTGGAACCAACGCCCACGTCATCCTCGAAGAAGCCCCGGCTGAAGAAGCCGCGAAGCCCGCATCCGATGCTCAGCTCCCGCTCGTCCCCTGGCTGTTGTCCGGACGTGACGCCGACAGTCTTCGCGCGCAGGCGGGCCGCCTCGCCGCGCACCTGCTCGCGAACCCGGCATCCCCGGCATCCCCGGCCGACCTCGGCCGCTCGCTCGCCACCACCCGTGCCGTGCTGCCCTACCGAGCCGTCGTCCTCGGACCCGGCCTCGACGAGCTGAGCCGAGGCGTCCGTGCCCTGGCGGATGGCGAGCAGCACCCGGCGGTCGTCACCGGGCAGGCCCTCAAGGGGCGTACGGCATGGGCGTTCACCGGGCAGGGCAGCCAGCGCCCGGGCATGGGGCGCGAACTCCACGACCGGTTCCCGGAGTTCCGTCGCGCGCTGGACGAGGTCTGCGACCTCCTGGACGCCGAGCTCGGCGCGGACGAACCCGGCCACCTTCCCCTGCGCGAGATCATGTTCACCGGTGAACCGGAGACCCTGGCCCGCACCGGCCACGCCCAACCCGCCCTGTTCGCCCTGCAAGTGGCCCTCATCGCCCTCCTGCGGTCCTGGGGCATGCGACCGGACTGCGTGCTGGGCCACTCGGTCGGCGAGTTCGCGGCTGCGTATGCGGCCGGGGTCTTCGAACTCCCCGATGCGGTACGGCTGGTGGCGGCTCGGGCGAGGTTGATGCAGGCCCTTCCCGAGGGCGGCGCGATGGCCGCGATCGAGGCCTCCGAGGAGGAAGTCGCCCGGGTGCTGGACGGGGACGTGGCGATCGCCGCCGTGAACGGGCCGCGGTCCGTCGTGGTGTCGGGTGCGGAAAGCGCCGTCGAAGCCGTGCTCGCCACGTTCCACGACCGTGGCTGCCGTACGAAGCGACTGCGGGTCAGCCACGCCTTCCACTCGCCCCTGATGGAACCGATGCTCGCCGAGTACACCACCGTGGCGGCCGGTGTCACCTACCGCACGCCGACCGTGCCCGCCGTCAGCACCCTCACCGGCGCGGTCCTCGGGGACGTGGACTGGACGACTCCGACGTACTGGATCGAACAGGTCCGCCGGCCCGTACGGTTCCACGACGCGCTCACCACCGTCACCGGCCCCCAGGGAGCCGTCCGGCTCCTGGAGATCGGCCCCGACCCCGTCCTCACCGCGCTCGCCCGGGAGGCCGGACACGCCGCGGTGGCCACCCTGCGCGGTGGACAGCCGGAGCCGCAGGCCCTCCTGACCGCCGTCGCCGACCTGTACGTCCGTGGCGCCGACGTCCGTTGGGCCCCGCTCTTCGAGGGCACGGGCGCGCGGCGGGTGGACCTGCCCACCTACGCGTTCAGCCGCGAGCGGTACTGGCTGCCCGACCACGCCGTAGCGGAGAGGGGCACGGAAACCGGCCCCGACGGAGTCGAGGCACGCTTCTGGGATCTCGTGGAGCGGGGCGAGGCCGACGCACTCGCCGAGCGGCTGGGCGTGTCCGGCGACGAAGCCCTCGACACCCTCGTCCCCGCGCTGTCCGCCTGGCGCCGGCAAGGCCGCCGGGACCTGGAACAGGCGGCCCGCCGCTACCGCGTCCGCTGGCGGCCCGCCCGCCTCGACGCCGACCCGGCCGCCCTGCCGGGCCGCTGGCTGGTGGCCACGGCCGACCCGGCCGGTGAGGACATCGCGGCAGCCCTGCGCCAGGCCGGCGCCGAGGCCGACCTGATCAACGTCGCCGCCACCGACACCCGTGCCGACCTCGCGGACCGTATCCGCGCCACCGGACACGAGCCCACCCATGCCCTGGTCCTGGTGCCGTCGCCGGGTGCCGTGCTCGCCCTGTGGCAGGCCCTCTCGGACAGCGCCCCGGCCGCCCGCCTGTGGTGCGCCACTCGGTCCGCGCAGTCGGTGGGCGCGGGAGACACCCCGGCCCGGCCCGACGAGGCCGCCGTCTGGGGCCTGGGCCGCACGCTCGCCCTCGAACAGCCCGACCGCTGGGGCGGCCTGCTCGACCTGTCCGCGCAACCGCACGACGACGAGCCGCAGCGCCTCGCGCGGCTGCTGGCCGCGCCCGGCGACGAGGACCAACTCGCCCTGCGCCCCACCGGAATCCTCGCGGCACGCCTCGTACGCGACACCAGCGCGAGCGGACAGCCCGCCACACCGGGCGGACAACCGCACAGCACCCGCTTCCACGGCACAGCCCTCGTCACCGGAGGCACCGGCGCGCTCGGCCGCCATATCGCCCACTGGCTCGTCGACCAGGGCATCGAGCACGTCGTCCTGGTCTCGCGGCGCGGCGCCGACGCCCCCGGCGCCGGGGAACTGCGTGATGAGCTGAGCGCACGTGACGCCGACGTCACGCTCGCCGCCTGCGACGTGGCCGACCGCACCGCCCTCGCCGGCCTCCTGGACGCCCACCCGCCCACCGTCGTCGTCCACGCCGCGGGCATCCTCGACGACGGCCTCGCCGCCGACCTCACCCCCGAGCGGCTGGCGCGTGTCCTCGCCGCGAAGGCCGGTGCCGCCCGGCACCTGCACGAACTCACTGCCGACCGCGACCTCGACGCCTTCGTCCTGTTCTCGTCCACGGCCGGCGTCACCGGCAACGCGGGCCAGGCCGCCTACGCCGCCGCCAACGCCCACCTCGACGCGCTCGCCCAGCACCGCCGGGCTCTCGGCCTGCCGGCCACGTCCGTCGCCTGGGGCCCCTGGGCGGGCGACGGCATGGCCGCCGACCCCGTTGTCACCACACACCTGGCCCGACTCGGCATCCGCCCGCTCACCCCCGATACCGCCCTCGACGCGCTCGCCCGCATCCTCGACGACGACCGCACCTGCGCCACCGTCCTCGACGCCGACTGGGCCCGCTTCGCCGAGACCACCGCCTACGCCCGCCACGGCTCACTCCTGCGCGAACTCACCGCGCCCGCCCAGCAGAACGCCCGCGCCGCCCAGGGCCCCGAGCACGCCACGGCAGGCGGCGGCGAACTCGCCACCGCCCTGCACGGCCGCGCGCCCGCGGAACGGGAACGGCTCGTCCTCGCCCACGTACGGGCCACCGTCGCCGAGGTCCTCGGGCACAGCTCCGCCGCCGCGATCGCCGCCGACCGCCCCTTCAACGACCTGGGCTTCGACTCCCTCACCTCGGTGGAACTGCGCAATCGCCTCGGCGCCGCGACCAGGCTGCGGCTGCCCGCCACCCTCGTCTACGACCACCCGACCCCCGCCGCCCTCGCGGCCCACCTCCGCGCCCAACTCCCCGGCGACGACGCAGACATCGCGTCGCACGAGACCGCCCCGGGCTCCGACACCGCAGACGCCCTCGACGACGACGCCGTCGCGATTGTGGGGATGGCCTGTCGTTTCCCCGGTGGTGTGTCGTCTCCGGAGGAGCTGTGGGAGATGCTCGCGGCCGGCCGTGACGGTGTGTCCTCGTTTCCCGAGGACCGTGGCTGGGACATCGAGCGCCTTTACCACCCCGACCCCGAGCATTCCGGGACTTCCTATGTGAATGCGGGTGGGTTTGTGTCGGGTGTGGCGGATTTTGATGCGGGGTTGTTTGGTATTTCGCCGCGTGAGGCGTTGGCGATGGATCCGCAGCAGCGGTTGTTGTTGGAGGTGTCGTGGGAGGCGTTGGAGCGGGCTGGTGTGGATCCGGTGTCGGTGCGGGGGTCGGTGTCGGGTGTGTTTGTGGGGACGAATGGTCAGGATTATTTGTTGGCGTCGGGGGGTGGTTTTGGTGGGGTTGAGGGGTTTGTGGGGACGGGGTCTGCGGCGAGTGTGATGTCGGGGCGGGTGGCGTATGCGTTGGGGTTGGAGGGTCCGGCGGTGACGGTGGACACGGCGTGTTCGTCGGCGTTGGTGGCGCTTCATCTGGCGGTGGGTGCGTTGCGTTCGGGTGAGTGTGGGGTGGCGTTGGCGGGTGGGGTGACGGTGATGTCGTCGCCTGCTGCGTTTGTTGAGTTTTCGCGTCAGCGTGGTCTTGCGGTGGATGGTCGGTGCAAGGCGTTCGGTGAGGGTGCGGATGGGACGGTGTGGGGTGAGGGCGCCGGGATTCTGGTTCTGGAGCGGCTTTCCGATGCGCGCCGCAATGGGCATTCGGTGTTGGCGGTGGTGCGGGGTTCGGCCGTCAACCAGGATGGTGCGTCGAATGGGCTGACGGCGCCGAATGGCCCTTCCCAGCAGCGCGTCATCCGCCAGGCATTGAAGACCGCCCGAATCTCCGCCGCCGACGTCGACGTTGTCGAGGCGCACGGCACGGGTACGGCGCTCGGCGACCCGATCGAGGCGCAGGCCTTGCTCGCCACCTACGGTCAGGAACGCACGGACGGGCCGTTGTGGCTGGGGTCGGTGAAGTCGAATCTCGGGCACACGCAGGCTGCGGCCGGTGTTGCCGGGGTGATGAAGATGGTGCTGGCGATGCAGCGGGAGTCCCTGCCCGCCACGCTCCACGTGGACCGGCCTTCCTCGCACGTGGACTGGGACGCGGGGCAGGTCCGTCTGCTGACGGAGTCGCGGGTGTGGCCGCGTGGGGAGCGGCCGAGGCGGGCGGGTGTCTCGGCGTTCGGGATCAGCGGAACCAACGCCCACGTCATCCTCGAAGAAGCCCCTGAGCCGGAGCAGTCGGAGCTGCCCGCATCCGACTCCTCGCTCCGGCCGGTCCCCTGGGTGCTGTCCGCCCACCGACCCGAGTCGCTGACCCAGCAGGCCGCCCGCCTCGCCGCAGCGCTCACCGATGACCACTCGGCACAGGACATCGGCTACTCGCTGGCCACCACCCGTGCCGACCTGACCCACCGAGCCGTTGCCCTCGGCCCCGACACCCGAACGCTGGCCGCCGCCCTCACCTCTTTCAGCGCCGGGACGCCGACCCCGGACATCATCAGCGGCACCGTCACCGAGGGTGGCACGGCGTGGTTGTTCACCGGCCAGGGCAGTCAACGCCCGGGAATGGGAAGGGAGTTGTACGCCCGGTTCCCCGTGTTCGCCAGGACCTTCGACGAGGTGTGCGCGCACCTCGACGGGGAGTTCGACGGTGCCGCCGGCTTCACCACGGGCGTACGGGCCGCGGTCTTCGCGCCGGAGGACTCGACGCAGGCCGCGCTGCTGGACCGTACGGGCTATGCGCAGGCGGCACTCTTCGCCGTACAGGTGTCCCTGGTGGAGCTGCTGCGCTCCTGGGGGACCGAGCCCGACTGCGTCGTCGGCCACTCGGTGGGCGAGTTTGCGGCTGCGTATGCGGCCGGGGTCTTCGAACTCCCTGATGCGGTACGGCTGGTGGCGGCTCGGGCGCGGTTGATGCAGGCCCTTCCCGAGGGTGGCGCGATGGCCGCGATCGAGGCCGCCGAGGAGGAAGTCGCCCCGGTGTTGGGCGGGGAGGTGGCGATCGCCGCCGTGAACGGGCCGCGGTCAGTCGTGGTGTCGGGTGCGGAAAGCGCCGTCGAAGCCGTGCTCGCCACGTTCCACGACCGTGGCTGCCGTACGAAACGGCTCCGCGTCAGCCATGCCTTCCACTCGCCCCTGATGAAGCCGGTCCTGGACGACTTCGCCTCCGTGGCCGACGGCATCGCCTACCGCACGGCGACCGTGCCCGCCGTCAGCACCGTCACCGGGCAGGCGCTGCGGGACGGTGACTGGACCACCGCGCGCTATTGGACGGACCAGATCGTCAAGCCCGTGCGCTTCCATGACGCGATCACCACCGCCACCGCCGGCCAAGGGGTCGGTCGGCTGTTGGAGATCGGCCCGGATCCGGTCCTCAGCGCTCAGGCGCCGGTCGAGGCCACCGTCGCAGTGAGCGTGTTGCGCCGCGACCGGGCGGAGGTCGCAGCGCTGCTCACCGCCCTCGCCGAGATCTTCGTCCACGGCACGGACGTGGACTGGGGGGCCGTGTTCGCCGGGACCGGCGCGCGCCGGGTGGACCTGCCGACGTACGCCTTCCGGCGCCGGCGTTACTGGCTGCCCGACCGTGCCGGTGAGAACGGCGCGATGAGCTTCCTCGGCATCCCTGAGGCCCCGCGGGAGGCGGCCTCGCCCGCCGGTCCCGAGTCCCTGTCCACCTTCGAACCCGAGGCGTCGTCCCTCTCCTCGCCCGCCGACCGCCTCCGCCGGATGCCCCCGGCCGAGCGCGAGAGCGCCGTCCTTGAGCTCGTCCTCGCCCAGGTGGCCCAGGTCCTCGGGCACACCGACACCGATGAGGTCGGCGGGACGCAGCGGTTCCTCGAACTCGGCTTCACATCCCTGTCGCTCGCCGACCTCGGCAACCGTGTCAGCCGCGCCGGCGGTGTGCGGCTGCCGACCTCCGCCCTCTACGAGCACGCCACAGCACGCGCCCTCGCCGCCCACCTCGTGGATGAACTGGCCGTCGGGCAGGGGCAGTCGGCCGTACCCACCGACTCGGTGACCGCGCTGGTGCGGTACGCCTTCGAGCGGGAGCAGTACGACAAGGGGCTGGACGTGCTGCACCTCGCGGCCGCGATGCGGCCGGGGTTCGGCCTGCCGGACACCTCGTCCGGCCGGGCGGTCGGCCCGGACGCGCGGCCCGGCGCGACGGCCCCCGGACCCCGGCCGGTCCGGCTCGCCACCGGCACCGAGGGCGAGGCCCTGCTGTGTCTGCCGTCCCTGGTCGCACCCGCCACCGCGTATCAGTACTCCCGGTTCGCCGCCGCCCTGCACGGCACCCGCGACGTCTGGGTGCTGCCCGCGCCGGGCTACGCGCCCGGCGAGCCCCTGCCCGACAGCCCTGAAGCCGCCGCCGCCCGGCAGGCGGAGGCCGTCCTCGACGCCTTCGGGGACAAGCCGCTCACCCTCGTCGGCTACTCCTCCGGCGGCTGGCAGGCCCACCTCCTGGCCGCAGTGCTGGCCGAGGCGGGCGCGGCGCCGCGGGCCGTGGTGCTGCTCGACTCGCCGGAGACGCCCGACGAGAACCTCGCGCTCGCCATGGTCGCCACCTCCTGCCGGCTCATGCGCGACTTCCCCGACGTCCCGGTCGACGCCGACCAGCTCACCGCGACCGCCCACTACGGCCGCCTGTTCGACCGCTGGCGGCCCGCGCCGGCCGCCGACACGCCGAGCACCCTGTTCGTGGCCGCCGCCGAACACGACCCCGCCCTGCTGCTGGGCGCCGACCGGCCGACCTGGCCGCTGCCGCACGAGGCGGTGGAGGTACCCGGCACCCACGTCAGCCTGCTGGACCGCGACGTCGACACCACGGCTCGCGCCGTGCACGCCTGGCTGCTGGAGCGCTGAACACGCCGAGGGCCGCCACGCGGTGTGCGCGGCGGCCCTCGGCGTTCGACCGGCAGACCCGGGTGTGCCCGGTCAGTCGTCGAGCAGGCGGATCGGGTCCTCCTGCTCGTACCAGCCGAGGAACGGCGGGCACAGGCCCCAGCCCAGCAGCCGCTGGAGCTCCTCGGGATACTCACGGACGATCTCCCGCGGCACGGCCAGATACTGGTTCTCCTCCTGGCGCAGATTGCCGCGCACCAGCGCGAGCGTGAGGCCCGTGCGAGCGTCGTCGGCGAGGTTCGCGCCACCGCCGTGGAACAGACCGCCGACCCAGATCAGGCAGGACCCCGGGTCCATCTCCGCCTGCACGGCCTCCTCCGGGCGCGGCGCACGCTCCGCCTCCCACAGATGGCTGCCCGGGTAGACCATCGTGGCGCCGTTCTCCTCGGTGAACTCGCTCATCGCCAGCATGAGCTGCACCCGGTTCGTCGGGCCGGGGCTGGGCAGCAGGTGCGCGATGTCGTCGCGGTGCGGCGGCTGCGCGGTCTCGCCGGGCCAGATCTGGATCACCTGGGTGATGCTGACCTGGACGTTCGGGGCGAGATCGGTGCGCTGCCGGCCGAACCAGTTCGTCGAGGGACGTTCGATCAGGTCCCGGGCGGTGCCCAGGTACAGCGGGTCGAGCGCGATCCGCTCCATGTGCCGGGAACGGGCGAACAGTGAGCTGAGCCGCTTGGTGCGCTGTCCGGTGAACGAGCTGTCCCCGTAGCCGACGGCGTCGAGCGCGGGACCGAGGTCGCCCCACAGCCCCTTCAGGGTCGTCTCGTCGACGAGGTTCTCGACGATCACACCGCCGTCGCGTTCCAGGACGGCGGTGACGTCGGACACCGGTGCGGAGGCGGGAAGCCGGGTCAGGTCTGCGGGCATGCGGAATCCTGGTTCTGTGGGTTCGGGTCGGCAAAGCGGTGCAGCGGCCGGCCGGTCACCAGCGCACCGGGAGTTCGGCGAGCCCGTACAGCACGCCGTAGTCCTTGTGGCGCAGGTCCTCGACGGCGCAGTCGAGCCGGATGCCGGGCAGCCGCTCGAAGAGGACGCGGTAGGCCAGTTCCATCTCGACGCGCACGAGATGCTGGCCGAGGCACTTGTGCCGGCCGTGCCCGAAGGCGACGTGGCCCTGCGCCGAGCGGCCCGGGTCGAAGGCGTGCGGGCAGGCGAACCTGCCGTCGTCGAAGTTGGCGGCGGCCACCAGCGGTGCCACGCCCTCGCCCGCCCTGATCAGCTGGCCGCCGATCTCCACGTCCGCCACGGCCACCCGCAACGGCACCAGGTCGGCGACGGAGTAGAACCGCAGCAGTTCGTCCACGATGCCCGGGTCGCCGATCCACTCCGGGTGCGTCATGAGGGGTACGGCGCCCAGGGCGATGTTGTTGGCGGTGGTCTCCTGGCCGGCGATGAGCAGCAGCAGGGCGGCTCCGCCGACCTCCATCGGGGCCAGGTCCCCGGAGGCGATCATCGTGCTGATCATGTCCTCACCGGGCCGGTGCCGCTTGATGGTGACCATCCGGCCCAGATAGCGCAGGAGTTCCGTGGTCGCCTGGTCCCGCTCCTCGTCGGTGGCGGACAGGGTGACCAGTACCGAGATACGGGACTCGAAGAACGCCCGGTCGGCATTGGGCACGCCCAGCAGCTCGCAGATCACCAGCGACGGAATCGGCACCGCGTAGTCCGCGACCAGGTCGGCCGGACTGCCCTTGGCGACCAGCGACTCCACGCAGTCCTCGACGACCTTCTCGATGCGGGGGCGCAGTTCCTTCATCCGCCGTGCGGTGAAGTCCTGCATGAGGATCTTGCGGTAGCGGTCGTGCTCGGGCGGGTCGAGGGTGGCGAACCAGCCGGGGATCTGGGTCTGCGCGGGCGGCCCGCCCGTACGTCCTGGGGTGGGGAACCCCTCGTTGCGGGAGTCCGAGCTGAGATGCGGGTGGAGCAGGGCCTCGCGCACGTCCTCGAACCGGGTCAGCAGCCAGACCCGCTGGCCGCCCGGCATCATGGACCACGCCAGCCCGTCGCGCCCCCGCAACTCGGCGTAGCCGGGCGGGGGGAAGGGTTCGCCGGGCCGGCGGAACGGGAAGTCGACCTGCCGTGCGGCGTCGTCCTTCATGTCTGTCGCTGTCACGTGCCGTCCCCTCTCACCGGGCGGTGCACCGGGACTTCGTGACCCCGATGCGAGAGGAAGGATGGGCCGCCCACGGCGGGCAAATCCCTAGTCCTGGCACGGGATCCGAAGTCCCAGGAGGCGGTCCCGGCAGGCGGTGCGGGGTTGTGCCGGGACCGAAGCTCCGGCAGGCGAAACGGGGATGTGCCGGCAACGCCGCGCTACCACCGCACCGGCAGCTCCGCAGGTCCGCCGACGAGGCGCCCGGCACTGGTCATGAGCTCCTCGTGCGCGACCGTCGGACGCAGCCCCGGCATGCGCTCGAACAGTGCGGTGAATGCCTCCGCCAGCTCGATACGGGCCAGTGAGGCGCCGAGGCAGTGCCAGATGCCGTGCCCGAACGACAGATGCGGGTTGGGCGCACGGCGCGGGTCGAACTCCCCGGCCTCCTCGAAGACGCGCTCGTCGTGGTTGGCCAGCGCGAAGTCCAGCAGCACCAGGTCGCCGGCCCGGATGGTCACCCCGGCGATCTCGATGTCGGCGGCGGCGTAGCGGGGCAGGACGGAGCCGGACTGCTTGCCGTTGCGCAGAATCTCCTCCACCAGCGCGGACATCGCCTCCGGGTCGCCGAGCGCCGTCCGCTGCCGCTCGGGGTGGCGGGTGAGCAGTGCGACGCCGAGGGTGATGAAACTCGCCACGCTCTCCAGGCCCGCCATCAGCAGCGTCGCGGCGAGCGCGGCGGCCTGCTCGGTGGGGACGTCGGCGGCGACGAGCCGGGACAGGACGTCGTCCAGCGGTTCGGCCCGCTTGGCCTCGGCGAGCGCGCCGAACAGGGCGAACAGCGGTCCCGGGCCCGGCGCGGCCTGCCCGTCCTTGCCGACCCGGCCGATGTCGGCGAGCAGTTGCGCGGCGCGTTCGCGCTGCTCGGCGGGCACACCGATCAGCTCGTGCAGGATGCTCAGGGAGTACGGCAGGGCGAAGTGCCCGTGCAGATCGGCGGGTTGCTCACGGTCCGCGAAGTCCGCGGCGAGCGCCCGCGCGGCGGCGGCGACGCGGGGCCTCAGCTCCTGCATGCGGCGCGCCGCGAACTGCGGGCCGAGGAGGGCACGGACCTGGCGGTGCATCTCGCGGGCCGTGTCGGCGTCGTCGATGATCAGCATCTCGACGAGCGGGCTGTCGACGTACTTGGGTGCGGTGGCGGGGCTGGGATGGAAACGGCCCAGCCGCTGGTCGTGGAGGAGTGCCTTCGTCTCGGCGTGCCGGGTGACGAGCCAGGCCTCGTCGCCGGCCGGGGTCCGCACGCGGCGGACGGCTGCCTCGTCCCGCAGCGCCCGCAGCGGGCCGGCGGCGAAGACGGGGCGCGAGTCGGTGTCGAGTACGGGTAAGCGGGGTGTGTGCGGCATGGGACCGAGCGTGGCGCCCCCGGACTGATTAATTCCCGAGAGTTCGGGGCGTCGTCCCGCGACACTACTCATGTGTGGTGCGCCACACTCAGATGTGAATCCCGCTCATCTTCCGCGCCGCGGACCTCCACTGAACCGGACCCAGTTGCTCCGGTCCACCCCCTGACCGGCGGCAGGGCGCCCCGGGTCGGTCCTGTGTTGGCGATCGTGAATGAGTGAATGCCGCTGCGGCGGGCGTGCGACCGCATCGCGCACGGGCCAAGAACACCCCTGCTCGTGCGTATGATCGGACGAGAAAAGGGTCGTTCGGTTCGTACTTTCCGCCAACTCCTCTGTGTGGCGGAGCAATACAGGAGACGCGGTGGCTTTAACCTCCGGCCTGAAGGCGGAAGACGAGCCTACGCTCGTCGGTCGAGACCTGGAACTCGCCCTGATCCGCGAGCACTTGCACGGTTCGGGCGACGGACGTGCGGTCCTGCTGCGGGGAGCAGCCGGCATCGGCAAGACCCGGCTCATGCACGCGGCGCTGGCCGAGCCGGACGCCGACGCCCGTGTCCTCACCGTCAAGTGCCAGGAGAGCGGCGGCGCCGCCTACGAGGCGGTGCGCGGACTGTTCGCACCGCTGAGCCTCACCGACGGCGACCCCGCGCGGCATCCGCTGCTCGCCGGAAGTGCCGCGCTGGCGGGCAGCGCCGCGCTCGCCCTGCCCGCCCTCACCGCGGACGGCGCCCCCGACGGCGAGCCCGCCGACATGTACGGCGTCATGCACGGCCTGTACTGGCTCACCGCCTCGCTCGCCGCCGAGCGGCCCCTGGTCCTCGCCGTCGACGACGTTCAGTGGTGCGACGAGGCGTCGCTGCGCTGGCTGGGCTTCCTGCTGCGGCGGGCCGAGGGCCTGCCGGTCGCCCTGCTCCTCACGCTGCGCACCGAGGTCGAGCCCGCGCTGCCCGACGTGCTGGACGAGATGGCCGACGCCGCCTCCTGCCTCACCGTCGACGTCGAGCCGCTCACCGACGACGCCGTACGCGAGATGCTCGCCGCATCCCTCGCCGTCACGCCCGACGCCGCCGTCGTCTCACGCTGCATGGAGCTCACCGGCGGCACCCCGTTCCTGGTCCAGCTCCTCGTCCGCGAGCTGAGGGAACGCGCCCCGGACGCCGGACTCGACGCCGACGCACTCCGCGACGGTCTCGGGCACGGCACCGTGGCCCGCTTCCACCTCGACCGGCTCACCCCCGAACGGCTCGCCGTGGCCAAGGCGCTCGCGGTCCTGGAATCCGACGACGTCGAAACCGTCGCCGCCCTCGCCGGCACCACCCCGGGCCCGGCCGCCCGCGCGGTCGACGCCCTGCGCGCCGCCGGCCTGCTGCGCCCCGACTCCCTCGCCTACCGCCACGACCTCATGCGCCAGGCCGTCCTGGACGAGACGCCGGCCGACGAGCGCCTCGCGCTGCGCGAGCGCGCCGCACGCCTGCTCAACGACTCCGGGCACCCCAGCGACCAGGTCGCCGTCCAGCTGATGCACCTGCCCGAGGTGCCCGAGCCCTGGATGGTCACCGTCCTGCGGTCCGCCGCACTCGGCGCCGAGCAGCGCGGCGCCCCCGCCACCGCCGGCGAGTACCTCTCCCGCGCCCTGCGGCACGACCTCGACGACATCGAGCTGCTGTCCGCCTCGGCCCGGGTCCTCGCCCACTCCGACCACCCCACCGCGCTCAGTCGGCTGGAACACGCGCTGTCCCTCGCCACCGACCCGCGCCTGCGCTGCCGTCTCGTCCTTCAGTACGTCATCACCTCCCTCGGCGCCCAGAACTCGCTGCGGGCCTTCGAACTGGTCGGCGAGACACTGCCCATGGTCGAGTCCGCCCTCGGCGACGCCCCGGACGAACAGGCGCTGCGCACCCTCGTGGAGGCGATGGCGCTGGTCTCCGGGCTCGACGAGGTGTCCACCGTGCGCAGCGTCAGCGAGCGCTTCCGCGACCACACCCTGCCGCCCGGCGAGACCGCCGAGGAGCGCCTGCTGCTCGGCATGCTGTGTGCGCTGGGCACCCTGGAGGGCCGCCCCGCCGCCGAACTGGTCCCGGCCGCCGAGCGGGTCCTGCGGGTCGGGGACGTACTGCTGGGCGGTTGGGGCGCCCTCGGCGCCAGCCTCACCCTGTACCTCGCCGACGAGATCAAGCCCGTCGAGTTCGTGCTCACCACCCTGCTCGAACACGCCCAGAAGCGGGGCCAGGCCTGGAACAGCGCCCTCGTCTCCACCACCCGCGCCCAGGTGCACCTGTGGGCCGGCAACATCGCGCAGGCGCTGGCGGACGCACAGCTCGCCTTCGACCTCGTCCACCGCGACCTGCGGGTGAAGAGGGCTGTCGGACCGCAATGCACCCTCGCGGACGTCCTGGTCCTGCGGGGCGACGCCCGGCGCGCCGAGGAACTCCTCGATCTGGTGCGCAGGCCCCGCCTGGACCAGTTCGCACTGGAGTCGCACACCTACATGATGAGCCGGGCCCGGACGCGTGCCGCGCTCGGCGACCCGGAGGGCGCCCTCGGCCATCTCATGCGGTGCGGTGACAGCCTCGCCGAGGCAGGCATCGGCAACCCCGTCCTGGCCCCCTGGTGGTACGACGCCGCACAACTGCTCGCCGACCTCGGCCGGCACGGTGAGGGACGGGACGTCGTCGAACGCGTGGCGCCGTCCGTGCGGCGCTGGGGCACGCCCCGCGCCCAGGGCATGCTCGCCTTC
The DNA here is from genome assembly GCF_045039535.1 of Streptomyces sp. NBC_01092. NCBI lineage: Bacteria > Bacillati > Actinomycetota > Actinomycetes > Kitasatosporales > Streptomycetaceae > Streptomyces > Streptomyces sp. NBC_01092. The sequence goes on from NZ_CP108659.1 coordinate 10,046,107, forward strand.
GCCCGCGGTGTCCTCACCCCCGGCGACACCGGCATCGACGAGCTGACCGAGGCCGCCCGTCTCCTCGACGGCAGCCCGGGCCGCCTGGAGCACGCACGCGCCGAGTATCTGCTGGGCCGACGGCTGCTGGAGCGCGGTGACTTGGAGGGGGCGCGCGAACGGCTGCGGCGGGCCATCGACATCGCCGTGCTGTGCGGGGACCGGCAGCTCCTCGACCAGGCCGTGCCCGCCCTCGGGGCGGCCGGCGGACGGCTGCGGCACGGCACCGAGTCACCGACCGACGCACTGAGCGGAAGCGAACGGCAGGTCGCCGACCGGGCCGCCGCCGGAGCCACCAACCGCGAGATCGCCGAGGCCCTGTTCCTCACCATGCGCACGGTGGAGTTCCACCTCACGAGCGTGTACCGCAAGCTCGGCATCCGAGGCCGGGGCGAACTCGCGGCCGTCCTCGCCGCCGAGCGCAGACCCGTCGGCTGAGCGTGCGGCCGCCGGGCAACGACCCCTCGAACCGGAAGTTTAGGGTTTTGCGGGTGGCGCGCCGCGTTCAATGGGCGGCGACGGCGGGCCGGTTGCCGCTGTCGTACCGACGAAACCTCTGGAAAGGGACGCCCATGTCGCGTATCGCCGACGACGCCACCACGGCGTGGATCCGCCGCTACCACCCCAGTGCGGGCAGCGCCGTACGGCTGGTCTGCTTTCCGCACGCGGGTGGTTCGGCCAGCTTCTTCCACCCGGTGTCGGTGCGCTTCTCGCCGGACGTCGAGGTGGTCGCGCTGCAGTACCCGGGACGCCAGGACCGGCGCACCGAGAGTTGCGTCGAGGACATCGGCAAGCTCGCGGACCTGCTGTGCGAGGAGATCCGCGAGCTGAGCGAGAAGCCCACCGTGTTCTTCGGCCACAGCATGGGCGCCGTCCTGGCCTTCGAGACGGCGCTGCGGCTGGAGGAACTCGGCGCCAATCCGCCGCGCGCCGTCATCGCCTCGGGCCGGCGCGCCCCGTCCTCCCACCGGGACGAGCGGGTGCACCAGCAGGACGACGCGGGGGTGATCACGGAGCTGCGGCTGCTCAACGGCACCGACGCGGCCGTGTTCGGCAACGACGAGCTGCTGCGGATGGCGCTGCCCGCGATCCGGGGCGACTACCGCGCCATCGAGACCTACACCTGTCCGCCCGGACGCCGGATGCGCGGCGCGCTGACCGTCCTCACGGGCGACGCCGACCCGCGCACGACCCTGGCGGAGGCGGAGTCCTGGCGCGACCACACCGAGGGCGCCTTCCGTGTGCGGGTCTTCTCCGGCGGCCACTTCTTCCTCACGGGCCACCTGAACGAGGTGTACGCCGAGATCCTGACGGAGCTCGAAACCGCCCGCACGGCCGGGCCCTGAAACCCCCGAAGGCCCCGCCGGGGGGAAACGGCGGGGCCCTCGAAGCCTGGAAAGAAGGTCGCGGTCAGTCGGACACGAACTCCGGGCGCACCCGCGGCGGCCACTGACCGACGGCGAAGACACCGAGGGAATAGCTCTTCGATATCAGCGCCGGCCGGTTGGTCACCTTCATCTTCCGCAGCAGAGAGGAGACGTGATACTCCACTCCGCCGCGGCTGAGGAAGAGTTTCGTGGCGAGCTGCACCGTCGACTCGCCCGAAGCCACTCCCTCCAGTATGCGGGCATGCATCGGGCTGAACAGTTTGCGCCGGGCGTTGGCGATCTGCGGACCGGTCTCGGACTGCTCCGGGTCGACCAGCACCAGAATTCGGTCCACCCGGCCGATACCGCTCCGCACGGCGATTCCGGTCATCTCACCCCGGAAAACAGCCTCCTTCGCACCCAGCGCGACCAAGTGGTCGGCAAACCGGGGACTTTGACCGTCCGCCAGACGGATCAACTCGTTCTTCAGCTTGCCCTGCACACTGGGATGCAGGAGTTCACAGAAGTCCCTTCCCGTTCCCTGCCCGGGGGTCCAGTCGAATTGGCGGGCGAAGGACCGGTTGGCCTCCATTATCCGGAATTCCAGATCGAGGTTGGCGATGCAGACGAGGGACTGCTCGAAAAGCGCCAAATAATTGTCGCGATACGGTTCCGGAGACCAGTTCCGCGGTGCGTCGGACAGGATCTCTGCGGAGTCTAGGCCGGCGTTTTTCATGGGGGGTGGGCCACTCTCTCTCAGCGCTCATGACCAGTGGTGCATCCCGCAGCGGGGAGTGTTCCTTCACCCATGACATTGCCATCGAATGAAAATACATGTCAAGGCATACAGGGTTCACAGGGCCCTATTCAAGCCTAAGACTGCGGTGCCCGCCGGCGGTGGTTCGGTGCGCATTGCGGTCCCGTATGCGGACGTCTTTTGAGTACCGTTCGGTAACCTGCGAACGCAACGCTCAAGTAACGCTCAAGTGAGGACTTGTGCACGTCAGAGCGATTGTCCGGACATGGGTCATGCCGCCTGAGTTGCAGTAGCGAAGGTGGGGGAAAAGCGACGGCTGTGCGTTCCGTGGATGCCATGAACACAATGAACAAAACTCCGCGCAGGTCGGTGGTATAGATCAAAGCCGTGCCGGGCAGGTTAGCGGGTTTCGTCCATTCCCATGGCGTGGGCCAGTTGTTCCCGGCCGGTAATGCAGAATTTGCGGTACGAGCTCGTGAGGTGTCTTTCCACGGCCCGGAGACTCGTATCGAGTTCCTTCGCGATCTCCCTATTGCTCAGACCGCGTGCCGCGCGTTCCGCCACCCTCGTCTCGGCCGGGGTGAGCCCGGCCGCGAGCGCCTGGGCAGGGCGAACGCTGCCGGGTTCGGCGTCGGACGGCGCGTTGAGCAATTCGGCGGCCAGTCCGCGGCCGCGCCGGAAGAGCCGGTCGCCCTGCGGAGCCGACTGACGTTGCAGACGTCGGCCCAATTCGGTGAGGGCACGGGCCAACTCCAGTCGGCTGCCCTCTGTTTCGACGGTGTCGACGGCCTGCCGCAGCAACTCGATGCCCGCCGCGCCCTCGGTGATGCTGCCGAGCAGGCGCAGCGCCCGGCTCAGCATGGTCGGCGCGCCCCAGTCCAGGGCGCGTTCGTGATGCGTCCGGGCGGCGGCGAAGGCCTCGGCGGTCCGGCCCGCGCGGTGGTGGATCAGGGCGACCCGGATCTGCCAGTGCGCGAACGCCGGGTTCACCCATCCGGCTCGTTCCAGGACCCGCCCGCAGTCCAGATAGTGCGCCAGCGCCTGCGGAAGGTTCCCCCGGTGTTCCGCGAGCATCCCGTAGAGCGCCCCGAACATGGCGACCATCCGTAGGTCGGCGGGCGGTTCGGCGGGATCCAGGAGCCGCGCGCCGAGTTCGGCGTCGCCCAGTTCGAGAGCCACCTGCCCGAGAACCAGAGTGGCGTGCACCCGGTCCCTGTATGTTCCGCCCTCGGCCAGTGCGAGGGCGCGCATCCCGCATTCCCGGGCCGCACCGACCTCGCCCCGCGCCAGCAGGGCCAGACCGTGCACCGCCTCGATCCGGGCCAGGGTGGCGCGGTTGCCCTCCTGCGCGGCGTGCAGACGCGCCGCGTCCAGCCAGGAGGCGGCGACGTGCGGGCTGTCCGTGCAGTAGAGCACCGGCGGCAGCAGTTCGAGTGCGAGGCCGCTCAGGGCGGTGTGCGCCGGCTCCTCCTCCAGGACCTGCCGGGCCATCCGGGCCACGGTGCGGTGGTCGGACTGCCCGCCCATGGCCGCCGAGAACACGAGCACGGTGCGCAGTTCGCGTTCGGCCGCCGAGGCGCCGTGGCGCTGCTCGTCGAGGTCGAGCAGCCGGCGCGCCGCCGATGTCACCAGCCCGGGATCCTCCAGGTCGGCGTACCGTGCCCGGGCCTCCAGCCGCATCGCGAGGTACCCGCCCTGGCGGTCGCCCTCCCGCGGAGTACCGAGGCCGGCGGCCGTCTCCCGGACGAGGGCGGCGACCTCGGGGTCGCTGCGCACGATGTCCAGCGGGGTGCTGGAGACGACCTCGGCGCGGCGTCGCAGCCGGGGCATGAGCCGCGCGGCCTGCACGAAGTGGCGGCCCGCCACCGGGGACCTCAGGTCCAGCTCGGTGACCCCGAGTTCGTACAGCAACTCGGCGCGGACATGGCTGGTGGCGGCTACGTCGACGAGGGCGCGGCCGAGATAGCGCACGGCCGTCTCCGGCGCGCCCCGGCGGCGGGCGGCCGCCGCCGCGGCGCGCAACTGATGGATCTCCCACGGGTCGCCGAGCCGGTCGACGTGCAGCAGTGGCGCCGCGACCTCCTCCGGCCCGGCGCCGCACGCGTCGAGCAGGGCCGACGCCTGCCGGTGGCGGCGTGAGCTCTCCTCGTCCCCCATGGCCCGCAGGACGACGGCGCAGGCGGCGCGCGTGTGGGCGGCCTCGCCCTGGTCGGCGGTGGACGGCCACGCGTGCGTGAGGACCTCACGGGCGTACCCGCACTGCTGCCGGGTCAGCCCCGCGAGCTGTGCGACGAGGTCGTCCGTGGCGTGGTCGGCGAGCACGGCCGTCGCCTTGAGGTAGGCGTCGAGGACGGGTTCGCGCCGCAGCAGCGACAGCAGCCGCTCGCGGCGCAGCGACTCGCCGAGCCCGCGCAGGCGCTGCGTGTGCCAGTGGGGTGCGCCGAGGCGTCGCAGCCGGGCCCGGTCGCACAGCACCTTCAGGTCCTTCGGGCGGCCCCCGGTGACGTCGTGACAGGTCCGGCCGAAGTCCTCGGGGCAGCCGGCCCCGAAGTGGCGGGCCACCAGCGCCGCCGTACCCCGGCGGGTCAGTCCGCGGGCCCGGACGCGGTGGGTGGCGGCCGCGGAGATCTCGCCGACGAGCGGGTCGCGGGTGCCGAGGCCGTCCTTGCGGACCACGGCCAGCAGCATGCGCAGGCCGTCGAGGCGGGCCGTGAGGTGGGCCAGGGCTCCCAGGGAGTCGTCGTCGACCCAGCCCAGGTCGTCGACGGCGAGCACCACGGTCCGCTCGGCGCTGAGGCCGGCGAACAGGATGTGCAGCCAGTGCAGCGTGTCGGCGCGCACGGCGGCGTCGGCCTCGCCGTCCGGGGCGGACGGGCCCATGGCGGGGGCGATGGGCGCCGCCGCGGTGAGCAGGGGCGCGGGCAGGTCGCGTTCGGCGACCAGCGGGAGCACCAGCCGGCGGAGCACACCGAAGGGGACGGTGCGTTCGGCGGGCGTGCCGCCGGAGCGCAGCACCAGGGCGCCGGCTGCGGTCGCCCGCTCGGCCAGCCGGTTCAGCAGGGCCGTCGTGCCGGTGCCGGAGCCGCCCTCGATGACGACGAGCACACCGGTGCCCGCCCGGACGTGGGCCACCGCCTCGTCCAGTACGGCCAGCTCCTGCTCGCGCTCCAGCAGCATGGTTCAGGCGTCCTCCTGCCGGGCTCGCAGGTGGGCGACGAGGGCGGCGCGCCCCTTGACGCCGAGCTTGCGGTAGGTGTTCGTGAGCCGCAGCTCCACGGTGCGGGTGGCCAGGCCCAGTTGGCGGGCGATCTCACGATTGGCCAGACCGGCCACGACGAGGCCGGCCACGTCGCGCTCGGACGGGGTGAGCGGGTCCCGCTCCGGGGCGGTCCCGTCGGGTACCTCGGCGGGCAGATCCGGGGCGGACGGACTGGACGTCCAGGGGACCTCGACGCCGTTGCACGCCAGGGTCTCGTGGGTGCGGGTGCGCAACGCCGTGAACGCGCTCGGCGTCCCCCAGCGCTCGGCGACATCGCGCTCCTTGACGAGCAGGTCCTCCGCGGTGGCAGAGGCGCCGAGGTGATGGTGGGCGACGGCCGCGGCGCTGCGCCACGGTATGAGCATGGGGTTGCGCCAGCGCTTGGCGCGCAGCATGCGGCCGCACTCCTCGAGCAGCAGCAGCGCCCGGGCGGCGTCCCCGTCGATGAGCGCGATCTCGGCGCGGGCGTACAGCAGGAACGCCGTGGTGACGCTGTGGCCCTCGGGCCGGCTCCGGGCACGCTCCGAGACCGCCCGGGCCTCGTCCACGCGGCCGCAGCGGATCAGGGCGAGGATCTCGGCGGCGGCGAGCCGGGGAGCCAGGAGGCTGTGCCACGACGCGGGCGGGAGGGCCCGTGTGGCGGCGGCCAGCTCGCGCAGCGCGTCCTCACCGCGGCCGAGGCGCACCTGTTCCTCGGCGCGGCTGAGCAGGGCCTGGGCGGCCGCCGCGAGGGCGTCGCCCCGGCGGGCGTCCGCCGCGACGGCGTCCAGGCGGTCGAGGCCGGTGGGCACGTCGTCCGCGCACAGCAGGGCCCGGGCCGCGGCGATGCGGCACATGAACGGCACGGACGCGGGCTCCTCCAGCGCCGCACGGGCGAGTTCGAGAACCCGGGCCCGGTCGTCGCCGCGGGTGGCGAGGGTCCAGGCGAGCACGGCGGACTGCGCGGGGTGGCCCAGGCGGTCGGAGTGGATGGGCGGTGGGGCGACGAGCGGCAGGCCTCCCTTCTCTTTGTGGGCGAGCCGGCCGAGGGCACGCAGCGGACGCAGGTCGTCGTCGGGGATCTTGGTCAGCGCCCGCTGGTGCACGTCGGCGATCACCCAGCGGGCGGTCTCGGCGTCGCCGCGGCTGAGCAGCAGGTCGGCGGCGTTGAGCACGTCCGGCCAGGTCTCGCGGCTGAGGTGGCGCAGCATCACCTGCCGCAGCCGTCCGTCCGCGGCCTGCGGGGCGGTGACGGCCTCGGCGGCGGCCAGCCGGATCAGGCGCCGGGCCCGCTCCGTCTCGGTCACCGGCTCGCACAGCGAGTGCCGCAGCGTGGCGGTCGTGAGGTCGGCGGCGTGCCGCGGCCGGGAGGAGGCGACCGCCTCCGACGCCGTCCAGGGGCGCACGAGCGAGGTGACGTCACCGAGCAGCTCGGCGACGGTGCCGAGGCGGGAGCCCTCCTGCCCGTGCAGTGACGCGGCGCGACGGTGCAGCCGGTCGCGTTCGGGCCCGGTCATGCCCGCCAGGACGTCATCGGCGAACCAGGGGTGGCGCAGCCGGGGTATGTCGGTGTCGGCGAGCAGTCCGCAGGCCCGCAGGGCGTCCACGGCGTCGGCGAAGGCGGTGGCGTCGAGCCCGGCGAGGGCCGCGAGCCGGGCCGGCTCCAACTGGTGCCCGCCCGCGGCCGTGGCCCGCAGCAGGGCGACGACGTTCTTGGGCAGGCCGTGCAGGGTGGTGAAGGCACGGGTGGACCAGGCGGTGCGGGCGGCGGCGATGAGCTGCGGTACGGCGTCGGTGTCCAGGGGGCGGCCGAGGGCGGAGATCCGGTCGGCTACGGCGTGCAGGACGGCGGGGGACCAGCCGGCGACGCCGGCCGCCGTCAGTACGGACCGCGGCACGGGGCGGCCGACCCGGGCCTCGACCACACTGCGTGCCTCGGCGGTGGTGAACGCGTCGAGGCGCAGGGTGTGCACCGGGCAGGGCGCCTCGGGGTGGGCACCCGCGGCGTCGAGGACCTGACGGACCGGCACGGGGGAGGTGACGACGCCGAGGATGGCGCCCTGCCGGGCGCGGTGGATCACGTCGACCAGCCGGCGCAGCGAATGGGGGTCGGCGAGATGCAGGTCGTCCACGGCCAGCAGCACGGGCCTGCCGGCCGACAGCGCCAGGAGTGTGTCGCACATCCGGGCGACGGTGTCCGTCGGGCGGCTGGTGGGGCCGATGCCGGAGGCGAGGGCACCGATCCGGGACGGCCGGCACAGCGTGCCGAGCAGCTGGGTGATGGCGCCGTACGGGATCTGGGACTCGCGTGGTGAACAGCGGGCGACGCCGACGGCGAGGCCCGAGGCCCGGGCACGGTCGACCGCCCGTTCGAGGACGGCGCTGCGGCCGGAGCCCACGGGGCCGGAGACGACCGCGATGTCCGAGACACCGTCCTCCAGGCGTCGCACGAGCCCGTCGAGGGCGTCGAGCACGGCCTGGCGGCCGACGAGTTGAGCGGGGACGAAGGCGGGGGTGGTGGTCATGGGCGACCCTGGGGGGTCGCGGCACGGACCAGGTGGGGGGCGGTGGGGGGTCGCATGCGCACCTCTCGTCTGATGACAGCCGGTGACCTGCTCCTTCGAATCGGACATTAGCGAGCCACGCAGCCCCATTACAGGTTTACCCGGGGATCCCTGAGCTTTTTTTGAGGTTACTGAGGAATCAACACGCGTTGATAAGTGAGTGGCACCGGCAGAGGCGCGTTGGTTGAATCCCGCTGCGGCCTCTCGACCGTTCCCTGCTCGTCAACCGGGCTGATCAGGCCGGGTACTTGGATCGGTACCCTCCATCGCCGAGTCATCTGCGGGAAACTGGCCGGTAACTCGGGTGAGCAGTTGATTCCCGTTCAGTGGGCCGCAGTTGGGCATCATCTGTACCCAGCGGAGTAAAAACGAATCCAACCGGATCGACGACGGAATCCTGACTCCCCTTCAGTTGACTTCGATTCCAATTCCCCGGCCGATACGCGAACGGCGCACGGCCGCACCGGCCGACGTCCGGAATGTTGAACAACGGACGTAACGCACCGTGTGCGAAAAGATGCGCGCTTTGTGGCCGTGTGGTGCTCTTGGTTGTGGAGGCTATGGCTGACCCCAGAGGAGATGGTGATATGCCTTCCATCGACAAGGCGATCGAGGAAACGACCGAAGTGCGGACCGACCTCGAAGCGGCACTCGACCCGGCAGAACCTGACGGCGTGTACCGCGACAGCCGCGAGTGCGCAGCGCTGGCGCTGCTCTCCGCGGACACCAAGCTGCTGCTGTCCCCGCCGACCCCTCGCCCGAAGAAGGGCTAGCGGAACCGACGGGAGCATCTGAATGGAGCAGTCAGGCACTTCGGCCCTCTTGCAGGGCTCGGTGCAGGACATTGCGTCCGATGTGGTCTCCGCCCTTCGGGGCGGAGACCACGTGCGCATGTCCGGCACGGGGGCGATGAGCGATGTCGAGGGGAGCCTGGCCCTTGCGGCCGTGCGCGTGGTGGGAGCGGATCTGCTGCTGCCCCACACCCTCTTCCCGACTCCACCCGCCCCGGAGGCACTTGAGGTGTTCCGCCGGACGGTGGAGGCCTTCCCGCCGCGCCCCGACGCGGCACCCACCGTCCTGTGGAGCCACTGGGCCATGCGCCGCACGCTGCGGCGGCTCGACCCACCCCTGACCGGCGCACCCGCCGGCGAGGAGGACACGGAACCCGACGCCGACTGGCTCGACGAGGCGTCCTGGCAACAACTGACCCACCAACTCGCGGTCCTGGCCCCCCTCGCCGTACCCGGCGAGGACTGCGCCGTGGCCCGGGTGGCCCGGGGGCGTCCGGTCGACGTGGCCCGTGGCTTCGTACGGGCGGTGCGCCGCAGGGACTGGCAACAGGCGGCCGGAGCGGGCCGCTGGCTGACCCTGCTCGACGGGGTGCCGGACACGCTGGGTCTCGAAACCGGCCTGGACTTCGTGGAGTTGATGGGCGGCGCCGATCCCCGGGTGGCCCTCCAGGTACAGGCGGCACGGGTGATGCGGGCCGCCGGAGCGCTCGTATGACCACGACCGCCATGGGCGTCAGGGAGATCCGCGAGGTGGGCGCCGCCGCGTTCGCCTGGCTGTCCGCGCACCGCGGCGACTTCGCCCTGGACGAGGACGCGTTCACCGAGGACGGCCACGTCGACGTCACCTGGAAGCCGCTCGGGGAACTGGCCCAGACCTGCCAGAGCGTACGGACGCACCTGCCGCCGTCGGACCCGCTGCACGGGTGCGCGTCGGACCTGCTCCGGTTCGCCTGGCAGCAGACCGGCCGGGGTGAACTCTTCCTCCGCCTCCAGCGGTTGGAGCCCTTCGCGACCTACCCCCTTGAGGTCTACTCCGTGTTCGCCGCGGCCGGGCTGCGGCACCCCGGGTACGAGGCCGCCGCCGCGACGACGGCCCGCACCCGGGGCTGGCGGCTCACCGAACAGGAACCCACCCGCAGGCTCGGCGTGTTGAAGGCCGAGCGGCGCAGCGGCATCGACCGGCCGGACGAGTCCGCGCAGGTGCTGCGGCGCACCTGGCTGGGCGGACTGCCGGAACCCTGGACGTTCGAGCGCTCCTCGGGGTACGCGCTCACCCACGTCGTCTTCCACCTCACCGACTGGGGACGCACCCCCATGGGCGTCCCCGCGGACCTCGCCGCCTACCTGGCCCACTGGCTGCCGTCCTGGCTCGACACCTGCCTGGACGCCGGGATGTGGGACCTGAGCTGCGAACTGCTGGTCGTGGCCGCGAGCCTGCCGCAGCCACCCGACCTCCCGACCTTCCAGGCCGCCTGGACCCGGATCGCGCGGGCGCAGCACGACTGCGGCGCGCTGCCGCAGGAGGACCCCGGGGGCGAGGGCGCGGCGGGTCCGGAGCCGGACTTCCTGCACTGCTACCACTCCACCCTGATGGCCGCCTTCGCGGCGGCGCAGACCGTCAAGCGCCTCACCGGCAAGGGCGACGACGACATCGACGCGGGCGGTGACGGTCACCGATCGCGCGCGGGCCGTACGCAGACCCGCCACGGCGCACAAGGAGTGCCCGGATGACCGACACCCGTCTGATGCACACCGTCGGCGTGCGCGCCCTGGAGTGGCTGTGGGCCCACCGCGACGGATTCCGCCTGGAGCCCGACGTCGATCCCGAGGTGGGCTTCCTGGAACGCTTCAAGCCCGTCGGCGAACTCGCCCTGATCTGCCGGGTGCTGTTCCGCGAGGGCGTCGCCGGATCCCGGCAGGCCGACCTGGCACGCCGGCTCCTGGACCACACCTGGCGCGACACGCTGGACGGCGGTCGGATGCTGGCGCGCGGCCAGCGCATCGAGCCGATGTCACCGATCCCCTTCGAGGTGTACCTCCCCTACAAGGAACTCGGCTACAGCGAGCCCGAGGTGGAGCGCGCCACCGTCCTCTACCACCGGCTCGAAAGCTGGTCGGCCCTCGAACTCGACCCGACCCGGCGCCTGGGACTGGCCGCGTTCCAGCGCCGCTTCGGCCTCACGCCCCGCCCGCCCGAGGCGGCCCTCGTCGCTCCGACCTGGCTGGCCCGCACGCCCGAACCCTGGACGGTCAGCGGGCACATCGCCTACGACGTCACCCACACGGTGTTCCACCTCACCGACTGGGGCGAGCACCCCGAGGCCCTGCCGCCGGACATCGCCGACTACCTCGCCACCTGGCTGCCGGTCTGGATCGACGACTGGCTGGATCTGAAGCGCTGGGACCTGCTCGGCGAACTCCTCGTCGTCGACGCCTGCCTGCCACGCCCCACCCTGGACGAGCGCGCCTGGGAGGGCTTCGCCGCCGCCCAGCAGCCCGACGGCGCCATGCCCGCCGTACGGACGATGCCGGAGGGCGAGCCGGACGAGCTGTTCGACATGATCTACCACCCCACCCTGGTCGCCGCGTTCGCCTCGGTGCTGGCCACCTCCCGAGCCCTCACCGAACTGACCCACGCCACGCCATGACGCTCCGTCTCGCGCCCTGGCCGGGCATCGGCGACGACGAGCAGCGGGCTGCCGGGGATCAGGCCCCTCCGGCGGGTCGCATCCTCCGGGGCGGCGCCCACGGAAGGGGCGAGCCCCAACCGCCGCGCACCGGCGGCCCTCTGGGCAACGCCCGGCCGGACCAGCCCCCTTCGGGTGTCCCCGTCGGCAGCGACGACGACACCCTGCGGGATCGGCTCGCGCGTGCCGTCGAAGCCGTCGACGCACCCGACGTCGTCTTCGCCGTCTCCCGGTTCGGCCGGCGCACCCTGTACTGCGGCGGCACCGCCCCGCACCCTCCCGTTCCGCGACAGGACCTGCGGTACGAGATCGGTTCCGCCTCGAAGGCGTTCACCGGACTGCTGCTGGCCCAGCTCATCCAGCGGGGAGTGCTGACCGGCGGCGAGCCGGCCGCCGCCCTGCTCGACCCGGACCGCCGGGCCGACGCGGCCCCGGTGACACTCGCGCACCTCATCACCCACACGGCCGGCCTGCCCACCCTGCCCGGCGACTTCTACCCCCGCGCGCTGCCCGCCTGGCGCACCAACCCCTACGGCCGCTACCCGGCCGAGCGGGTGACCGAGGCCTTCCTGCGCCACCGCCCACGGCATCGCCCCGGCACCCGGTGGCAGTACTCCAACTTCGGCGTCGCCGTACTCGGCCACGCGCTCGCCACCGCGTCCGGCACGGCGTGGGAGGCACTGCTAGGCGCGCACGTACTGCGTCCGCTCGGGCTGAGCGGCACCGCCCTACGGCCGCAGGACCGCAAGACCGACGCCCTCGGGCACGGCAAGGACGGACGCACACCCACCCTCCCCTTCGACGCCGGAGGATTCGAGGCGGCCGGTGCCGTCCGCGCGACTCCGCACGACCTGCTCACGTTCCTGGAGGCCCACCTCGACCCGGCCGGCCCGCCGGCCGGGGCCCTGCGGGCGGTCCGCACTCCCGTGCTGCGGCGCGGCCTCGGGCGCCGGCACGTGCACACGATGGCGTGGTTCCGGCACCCCACGGACGGCGGACCGATGTACTTCCACAGCGGCGCGACCCTCGGCCAGCAGGCCTTCCTCGGCTTTCGGCCGGACACGGGCACCGCCCTGGCCGCGCTGTGCACCCGCCGTTTCCGCGCCCGCGACGCCTTCATCGCGACCGCGTACGCGTTCCTGGCGGACGAGTGACGGGGCGAGCCCCGCGGAGCGGCTTACGGTGCGGGGCCCGCGCCCCGCACCGTGAGCCGTACGACTCCTGCGTCCGCCTACATCCGTTGCCACAGGGCCGGGGTGGCGCCCGGCGACCACTTGCCCTGCGCCTGGTGGCTCTGCAGGCACTGGTAGCGCAGGCCCGCGTGGTTCACCGTGCTGCCGGCCTCGTAGACGCGGCCCGCGGACCATGTGGTGGCCGTCCCGTTGTCCTTCGGTGCGGGGGAGCCTGCCTGTGCGGTCGCGGTCTTCAGGACGAGGCCGAAGTCGCTGAGGATCGGGTTGATCGGCTGGTAGAAGGTGGTCCCGCCGTCCGTGCAGTCACCCGAGCCGCCGGAGGTCACGCCCTGTGCCTGGGAGCCGGAGATGTACGGGCCGCCGGAGTCACCCGGCTCGGCGCACACGGTGGTCTCGGTGACGCCGTCCACGGTGCCCTCGGAGTAGCTGACACTCGTGTCGTGCTGCTCGATGGTCCCGCAGTGCCAGCCGGTGGTGGAGCCGGAGCGGCAGATCGACGAGCCGACGAGCGCCTGGACCGAGCCGGTGACCTGCGTGCGCTGGCCGCCCTCGCTCTCCACGTCGGCCGTGGCGGTCCAGGTGCTGTTGGTGGATACCCAGGACATGTCCTTGCCGGGGAAGGTGGAGGCCTGGAAAGTGCCCTGCGCGGCCATGTTGGACCCGGTGGTCGAGTCCTTGGCGTTGCCGCAGTGGCCCGCCGAGGCGAAGCCCTGCTGGGTGTCCTTGGTGATGGAGAACCCGATGGAGCAGCGGGCGGAGCCCTCGATGTAATAAGCGTCGCCGCCGACGAGGTCCGCCAGCGGCCGCGGCCGCTGCGCGGACACGGTGACGGCCACGCCCTCGTCCTGGACGCCGGCCGTCTTGATGAACGCGGTGGCGGCCGACTGCTTGACTGCCTGGACGACCACGCGGTTGGTCGGCACGTCGACGTACCAGACCGGTGTGTCGCGCGTGTTGGCGCTGGTCGCGGCCTTGTCCAGCTTGTCCTTGACGGCCTGGAGCTCGGCCAGCGGATGCTTGACGACGATGGCCTTCGCGCCCTGCGCCTGAATGGCGGACACGTCATTGGAGTGCGTGGTCGCGACGGCGAGCTCGGCAGAGGTCGCGCCCCGCAGCCAGGCGCCCGCGAAGCGCTTGCCCAGCGAGTTGCGCAGGCGTCCCGCACGGACCCCCGCCTCCGCCTCGTTGACCAGCCGCTCGGCAGCCTGCCCCGGCTTCAGCTTCAGGTCACGCTCCATGGCACGCACCACCGCGGCCGGCGGCCGGTCGGCACCGAGCGTCTGCGCGGCCGTGGACGCGGGCGCCGGCGGAGGCGGCGCCGCCGTGGCGGCCGTGGTGACGCCGGTGAGGGCGAGGACGCCGAGAGCGGTCAGGGCGGCGCGGCGACCGGCCGCCGTATGTCTGCGGAGCATGCGATGTACCTCCATCGAGTACGCGTGGGATTCCGACCAGATGGAGGCCTTGACACAAAGACATGAGTCAATGTCAGAAAAGATGATTTTTCGCGCTTTGGGGGGCGCCGTTGGCCGCCCTGTACGCCAGCGGGAGGATCACCAGAGTTTCATCATTCGTTTTCTTGAATCGTTCGTGTTTACGGAGGTAGGTTGTCCACATGACCGCATCCCAGACTCCGACCCCCGCCGAGGAGCTCCGCGGTGCCGGCCTGAGGGTGACGGCGGCGCGTGTCGCGCTGCTCGAGTCCGTCCGGGCCGGTGACCATCTCGGTGTCGAGGCCATCGCCTCCGGGGTGCGTGATCGCGTAGGTCATGTCTCCCTTCAAGCCGTGTACGAGGGCCTTCACGCGCTCACCGCGGCGGGACTCATACGTCGTATCGAGCCGGCCGGCAGCCCCGCCCGGTTCGAGGGGCGGGTCGGCGACAACCACCACCACATCGTGTGCCGTTCGTGCGGTGTCGTCGCAGACGTCGACTGCGAGGTCGGCGAGGCGCCCTGCCTGACCGCGTCCGACGACCACGGCTTCTCCATCGACGAGGCCGAGGTCATCTACTGGGGCCTGTGCCCCGACTGTTCCACCGCCAACAGTGCACCCCGAGCACTGTGATCCACCTAGTTCGGAAGGTTTCCCATGGCTGAGAACCCCGATGCGATCGTCACTGACGCGAAGGATGAGGGCACCGGTGGCTGCCCCGTCGCGCACGGTCGCGCCGCGCACCCGACGCAGGGCGGCGGCAACCGTCAGTGGTGGCCGGAGCGGCTCAACCTGAAGATCCTCGCCAAGGACCCGGTCGTCGCGAACCCGCTCGGCGCCGACTTCGACTACGCCGAGGCGTTCCAGGCCCTCGACCTGGCGGCCGTGAAACGGGACATCGCCGAGGTGCTGACCACCTCGCAGGACTGGTGGCCCGCCGACTTCGGCAACTACGGCCCGCTGATGATCCGGATGGCCTGGCACAGCGCCGGCACCTACCGCATCAGCGACGGCCGCGGCGGTGGCGGCCGCGGTCAGCAGCGCTTCGCCCCGCTGAACAGCTGGCCGGACAACGGCAACCTGGACAAGGCCCGCCGTCTGCTGTGGCCGGTCAAGAAGAAGTACGGCCAGTCCATCTCCTGGGCCGACCTCATGATCCTCACCGGCAATGTCGCCCTGGAGACGATGGGCTTTACGACCTTCGGCTTCGGCGGCGGCCGCGCCGACGTCTGGGAGGCCGACGAGGACGTGTACTGGGGTCCCGAGACCACCTGGCTCGACGACCAGCGCTACTCCGGCGACCGTGAGCTGGAGAACCCGCTCGGCGCCGTCCAGATGGGCCTCATCTACGTCAACCCCGAGGGCCCGAACGGCAACCCGGACCCGATCGCCGCGGCCCGCGACATCCGCGAGACGTTCCGCCGCATGGCGATGAACGACGAGGAGACCGTCGCCCTCATCGCCGGTGGTCACACCTTCGGCAAGACCCACGGCGCCGGCCCCGCGGAGAATGTCGGCGACGACCCCGAGGCCGCCTCCATGGAGCAGCAGGGCCTGGGCTGGAAGTCCACCCACGGCACCGGCAAGGGCGGCGACGCCATCACCTCCGGTCTCGAGGTCACCTGGACCACCAAGCCCACCCAGTGGAGCAACGACTTCTTCGACATCCTCTTCGGCTACGAGTGGGAGCTGACCCAGTCCCCGGCCGGCGCCAACCAGTGGGTGGCCAAGGACGCCGCGGAGATCATCCCCGACGCGCACGACGCGTCGAAGAAGAAGCTCCCGACGATGCTCACCACCGACCTCTCGCTGCGCTTCGACCCGATCTACGGCCCGATCTCGAAGCGCTTCCACGAGAACCCGGCCGAGTTCGCGGACGCCTTCGCCCGCGCCTGGTACAAGCTGACCCACCGTGACCTGGGCCCGAAGTCCCTGTACCTCGGCCCGGAGGTCCCGGCGGAGACCCTGCTGTGGCAGGACCCGCTGCCCGCGGCCGAGGGCGAGGCCATCGACGCCGCCGACGTGACGGCGCTCAAGGCCAAGATCCTCGACTCCGGTCTGACCGTCCCGCAGCTGGTCAAGGCCGCGTGGGCGTCCGCCGCCACGCACCGCGCCAGCGACAAGCGCGGCGGTGCCAACGGCGGCCGCATCCGCCTGGAGCCGCAGCGCGGCTGGGAGGTCAACGACCCGGACGAGCTCGCGCAGGTCCTGCGCACCCTGGAGAGCATCCAGGGCGAGTTCAACTCCGGCGCCAAGAAGGTCTCCCTGGCCGACCTGATCGTCCTCGGTGGCTCCGCCGCCGTCGAGAAGGCCGCGGCGGACGCCGGTGTCGCGGTCGAGGTCCCGTTCGCCGCGGGCCGTGTCGACGCGACCGAGGAGCACACCGACCCCGAGTCGTTCGCGGCGCTCGAGCCGTCGTACGACGGGTTCCGCAACTACCTCGGCAAGGGCAACCGCCTGCCGGCCGAGTACCTGCTGCTGGACCGCGCCAACCTGCTCGCGCTGAGCGCCCCCGAGATGACCGCCCTGGTCGGCGGCCTGCGCGTCCTGGGCGCCAACCAGAACGGGTCCAAGCACGGCGTTCTCACCGAGACGCCGGGCAAGCTGACGAACGACTTCTTCGTCAACCTGCTCGACCTGGGCACGACCTGGAAGTCCACCTCCGGGGACCAGACCACGTTCGAGGGCCGTGACGCCTCCGGCGAGGTCAAGTGGACCGGCACCCGTGCCGACCTCGTCTTCGGCTCCAACTCCGAGCTGCGCGCCCTCGCCGAGGTCTACGCGAGCGACGACGCGAAGGAGAAGTTCGTCAAGGACTTCGTCGAGGCGTGGGTCAAGGTCATGAACCTGGACCGGTTCGACCTCGTCTGATCCGTCCGCAGTAAGACGTCCAGGCAGGCCCGCAGGGGTCGGCCTGGACGTTTTCTTTTGCCTACCGGTGCCTCAGGGGCCCCACCTTTCACAGAACGCACACCGAGCCCCATCAATTATTTATGTTTCAAGCGATAGTGTCGCGGAAACAGGGGAGTGGCCAAGGGCGGCCCACCTGCCGCGCCACTCACTCCAGCATCCCCCCACCTGCACAGGAGACTCGGCGTGCTCGACGGCGACGTAGTGGTGATCGGCGGCGGCTATGCCGGCGTCCGTCTGGCAAAGCGACTCGACACGACCGCGAGGGTCACGCTGGTGGACCGCAAGGAGGTCTTCTTCCACCGCATCGCCTCCCTGCGCGCCGGAGTACGGCCGGACTGGTCGCACAGCCCCTTCATCCCCTACGACCGGCTGCTGCGCAACGGCCGCGTGGCCGTGGGCAAGGCGGTCCGCATCGACACCACCGAGCGACAGGTGGTCCTCGGCACGGGCGAGCGGCTCCCGTACGACGTCCTGGTGATCGCCACCGGCGCCGACTACCCCGAGCCGGCCCGCTTCAGCGGCACCACCACCGAGGAGGCGGTGAAGTCCTTCGTCACCCACCAGCAGCACATCGCGACGGCCGAGCACGTCCTCGTCGTCGGCGGCGGCCCCTCCGGCGTCGAGCTCAGCGCCGAGATACGTCTCGTCCGGCCGGACGCCCGGGTCACGCTCGCGCACTCCGGGCCGGAGCTGCTGCATTCCACGGGGAGCGCGCGGGCCGGGCGCAAGGCACGGGAGTGGCTTCAGTCCCATGGAGTGGAGGTGCGGCTGGACGCCTTCATGTCCCCCGGCAACGACTTCGGCACCTACCGCGATGCCCGCGGCAACATCGTCGAGGCCGACCGCTCCTTCTGGGCGACCGGCACCACACCCAACACGCTCTGGCTACGGCTGGCCGGCCACGGGGACTGGCTGAACGGCACGGGGCACGTCAAGGTCGACGAGGCGCTGCGCCTGCGCGGGTGGCTGGAGGTGTTCGCGGTCGGTGACGTGAACGACGCGACCGACCTCAAGATCACCCCGGCCGCGCTCGCCCAGGCCGACCTGGCGGCCCACAACATCCGCGCCTACCTCCACAGCGCCGGAAAGCACCGCAAGCAGCCCCGCTTCTACCGGCCGATCCACCGCACCCCGCTCATCGTCCCGTTCGGCCCGGCCGACGGCGTGACGGTCCTGCCCGTACCGGGCGGCGAGACGGCGGTCCTCGGCAGCCGCACCACGACCGTGGCCAAGGCGAGGAACCTCATGACGCCCTACATGCGGCGCCAGCTCGGCTACACCGCCGCGTGAGCGCTGCCGCGCGGCCTGAGTAGGGTGCGGGCATGATCTCGAGCCCCTACCTGTCCGAACTGTTCTCCCTGGAAGGCCGCGTGGCCGTCGTCACCGGTGGCAGTTCCGGTATCGGACGCGCCATCACCGAGGCCCTCGCCCGAGCGGGAGCCGCTGTCGTGGTCGTGGCGCGCAGGAAGGCCGAGTTGGCCGCGACGGTCGGCGAGTTGGACGCCCACGGCTGCCGGGCGGCCTGGGTGAGCGCGGACCTGGGCACGCGGGACGGTGTGCGCGCGGCGGCCGAGGACGCGGTCGAGGCGTTCGGGGAGCCCGACATCCTCGTCAACTGCGCCGGGATCAATCTGCGGCCGCCCATGGGAGAGCTGGGCGAGGACGTGTGGGACACCACCATGGCCGTGAACCTGGACGCGCCCTACCTGCTGGGGCAGCGATTCGGGCCCGGCATGGCCGAGCGCGGCTTCGGGCGGATCATCCACGTCACCTCGCAGCAGGCACACCGGGCGTTCGTCCAGAGCGGCGCCTACGGCGTCTCCAAGGGGGCGCTGGAATCGCTGGCCCGCTCACAGGCGGAGGCGTGGTCGTCGTACGGCGTCACCTGCAACACGCTGGTGCCCGGGTTCGTCATGACGCCCCTCAACGAGCGCCTCTCCGCCGACCCGGAGAAGGTCGCGGCGCTCGCCGCCCGCACGATGGTCGGGCGCAACGGACTCGCGGAGGACTTCGCCGGCGCGGCGGTGTTCCTCGCGAGCCGCGCATCCGCCTACGTCACCGGACAGTCGATCTTCGTCGATGGAGGATTCTCCGTGCACTGAGCCCTCGCCGACCGGTCCCTCAGCGCAGGTCGAGCCGCATCAGGATCCGGGGATGACCGGACAGCACAGACGTCGTGTCGGCGACATGGACGAACCCCGCGCGCTCGAAGTTCCTACGGAGCCCGGCGTACGCCATCGTCAGGTCGACCCGGGCGTCGCCGTTGTCGAGCGGGTACGCCTCGATCACCGGAGCGCCGCGGTCGCGGGCGAACTCGACCGCTCCGGCGATCAGGGCGTGGCTGATCCCCTGCTTGCGATGGCCCGGGCGGACCCGGATGCACCACAGCGACCACACCGGCAGGTCGTCGACGTGCGGGATCTTGCGGTTGCGGGCGAAGGACGTGGCCGAGCGCGGTGCCACCGCGGCCCAGCCGACCGGTTCGTCACCGTCGTAGGCGAGCACCCCCGGAGGGGGATCGGCGCGGCACAGCTCGGCGACGTACTCACCCCGGGCCGGTCCGCGCAGCTCGTTGTTCAGCTTCGACGGGATGCGGTAGCTCAGGCACCAACAGACGTTCGCCGTCGGCGACTTCGGGCCGAGCACCGCACGGACGTCCTCGAAGACGGATGCCGGGCGGACTTCTATGGCCATGGCACCACGATGTCACGGCGTCCTTCCCGGTGCGGGGTGATCGGCGAGCGGAGGGGCCGCGTCACGCCGTCGCGTGGAATGCGTGCAGCGTCCGCGCGGCCTCGGTGTCGGAGACCTGGCCGAAGTCCTCGTACCACTCGCCGACCACGTGCAGGGTGCGCGGCTGTTCCAGGCACACGAGGTCGTCGCACTCGGGGCGGATGGAGGCGACGGTTCGCGGGTTGCCGACGGGGACCGCCAGGACCAGTCGCGCCGGGCCGTGGCGGCGCAGGAAGCGCAGCGCCGCCCTGGTGGTCAGGCCGGTGGCCAGACCGTCGTCGACGAGGACGACGGTGCGGCCGTCGACGGACGGGAGCGGCCGGCGGCCGCGATAGAGGTACTCAAGACGGTGCAGCTCGTTGCGTTCGCCCACGACGACGTCGCCGAGCCGGTCCTCGGACAGGTGCATCATCGCCAGGCTCCGCCGGTCGTACAGCGGGGGATCGTCCGCGACGACCGCGCCGATCGCCGTCTCCGGCCGGATCGGCGTGCTGATCTCGCGGGCGACCAGCACGTCCAGCGGGGCACGCAGCGCACGGGCCACCTCCGCGGCGACGGGCACGCCGCCCGGCGGCAGGGCCAGCAAGAGCACATCGAGCGGATCGCCGGAGCCGGCCCACTCGACCAGCCGCAGGGCGAGCTCCTGTCCGGCGTGGGTACGGTCGCTGAATGGCATGGCAGTCCTCCCTCCAGGACGGCGCAGCGGCCGAGTGCCCGGCGCCGCGCCCGGCGAAACGGAGCACCCCCCGTCGCGGCCGGTCAAGACACACGCCGGGCTGCGTTCGGGCCGCGCAGAGCGCATGGTGGTGGCATGAGCACGCGTCCCCCCGTGGTGGTGGAGCCGCCGGCGCCGGACGGCGGGCGTCAGGTGACGATCCGTGGCGAGCCGACGGGCACCGCCTACAGCCTGTTCGACGTCATGGACCTGGTGCACCGCGCCGGCCTGCCCGCCGAGGACCGGGCCGTCGACGACCCCGAGCTGATCGAGTGGCGCGGCGGCGGACCGTACGACTGGAACAGCCCGGGCCCGGCCGACAGGGCGAAGGGGTGACGGGCGGGCCCCCACCCTGGTAAGTCCGAGGTTCCCCGAGAAGAGCCGCCGCCGTTCACTGAAGGCGGCAAGTCCGAACGGACCACTACTTCACGGGGACACACATGAACCGCAGGAAGAGCATCGTCGCGGCCGGCCTGACCACCACTCTGTCCGCCCTGGCCCTCACCGTCGGCGGCCTGGCCGCCCCCGCGCAGGCGGCGCCGGGAGCCGTCGCCACCATGGCGGGCACCGTCGACTGCGACGGCTGGGTGCACAACAACAACCCGGACCACGGCATCGCCGGCTGCCAGAACAACACCGACCGCACCATCACCTTCCGCGCCGAGGTCGTCTGCGGCTGGGCCCCGGACGTCTCCGGCCAGTGGGTGACGCTGGCGCCGGGCCAGTACGGGGAGTCCTCGGGCGTCTGTGCGATCTACAGCTCGGGCGTCGGCAGCGTCGGCTGGAGCATCCAGTAGCGGTCTGTCGGCCGTGAGGTGACGGGCGGTTGCGGTGGGGTGTCCGATACCGGTGGGCGGGGTACGCGGCGACGGACGGAAGGGGAGACCCATGCAGTTCCGTGACCGTGCGGAGGCCGGGCGGGAGCTGGCGGAGCAGCTGCGCATCCGGCAGGACAAGGGCGACCTTCCGCATCCCGTCGTCCTCGCCCTGCCACGCGGCGGCGTCGCGGTCGCCCGGGAGATCGCCCGGGCGCTTCAGGCCCCACTGGACGTGCTCGTCGTACGCAAGATCGGGGCGCCGTTCCACGAGGAGTTCGGGGTCGGCGCGCTCGCCGGCGAGGACCCGCCTCTCTTCGACGAGCAGACCCTGTACCGGCTGGGGCTGAGCGAGGCCGACCTGGCGCCGGTCGTGGAGCGGGAGCGGGGGGAGCTGCGGCGACGCGAGGAGCGCTACCGGCAGGGCCGCCCGGCGCCACAACTGGGCGGCCGTACCGCGGTCGTCGTCGACGACGGGGTGGCGACCGGCTCCACCGCACGCGTCGCCCTGCGCGCCGTACGCAACCACTCACCCGAGCGGCTGGTCCTCGCCGTACCCGTCTGCGCTCCGGAGGCGGCCGAGGCACTGCGCCGGGAGGTGGACGACTTCGTCTGCCTGTACGAGCCTCGGCTGTTCAGCGCGGTCGGCGAGTGGTACGAGGACTTCGGTCAGCTCACCGACGACGATGTGCTGGAGGCCCTGCGGGGCGAGTGAGCCTCACCGCAGGATGGCGGGCTTGGTGAGGGCGAGCGCGCCGTCCGGGCCCTGGGTGACATGGACGCCGTAGCCGTTGCGGTCGAGGGTCGTGCGCAGCCAGCCGCGGTCCTCCTCCGGTGCCGGCTCCAGACGCATCCGGCGGGCCAGCAGGGGCTCCATGCGCAGGTCGGCGAGTTCGCCCGTGTCCGCGGTCAGCGTCACGAAGTAGGCGATGCGGAGGTCGTCGCGGTACTGCTCGTAGCCGGGGATGCCTTCGTAGTCGTCGATGAAGTCGCCGCAGCCGTGCAGGATCAGCCGGTCCCGGTAGACCTCGACGGCGCGTGGGTGGTGCGAGGAGTGGCCGTGGACGACGTCGGTGCCGCCGTCCACCAGGGCGTGTGCGAAGCGGCGCTGTTCGCGGGGCACGAGGTAGCCCCAGTTGGAGCCCCAGTGCACGGACACGACCACGAGGTCGCCGGGCCGCTTCACCCGCCGTATGCGCCGCACCGCCGCGGCGGCCGTGGCCGGCGTCAGCTCGGGCACGTAGGCGACACCGGGCAGGTCCTGCGTCGCCGCCCAGCCCGCCGGGATGCCGCTGTCGGCGACGCCCAGGGCGAAGACGAGCACCCGGCCGCCCTGGGGGAGCGGCAGCGCCACGGGCGCGTACGCCTCCTCGGCGCCACGCCCCGCGCCCGCCGTCCGCAGACCCGCCCCGTGCAGGACGTCGAGCGTCTCCTTCAGGCCGGCGCGGCCGAAGTCGGCCACATGGTTGTTGGCCAGGACGCAGACGTCGGGCCGGGCCACCGTGAGGGCGGGCAGGTTGGCCGGATGCATGCGGTAGTGGACCGCCTTGCCGGGCTCGAACGCGGCACTGCGCGTCACGGACGTCTCCAGGTTGACGATCCGCACGTCGGGGCCGTTCGCCTCCAGCAGCCGCAGCGCCTCGCCCCACGGCCAGGACGGATCGACGGGCACCGGGATCGGTCCGCTCACCGACTCCGCCATGCTCACGTAGGCGCGGGCGTCCGTCATGTACCCCTCCCGCAGCACCGGGTCGCCGGGCCGGGCCAGGATCTGGTCGACACCGCGTCCGAGCATCACGTCGCCGCAGACGAACAGCGTCACCTTGCCGCCGCTCATGCCTCCACGGTACGAGCCCCCGTGCCGTACCGAGCGCCGGGCCCCTACGGAGGCGCCACCCGCCCGCCCGTGGGCCTCACATGTCGACGGTCACCGCGCAGGACCACCCGTACGGATCCGGTCCGATCCGCATGCCGTGCCAGGAGACGTCCTTGGGACTGGCGCCGGTGACCTCCACGTCGGCCAGGTCGGCGAGGGCGAGCCGCACGTCGATGTCGCCCTCCGTGGCGTCGGCCTCCAGATCGACCGGCACCCGGCCGTCCACGTCGAGCCGCAGGGCGACCTCGTCGAGGAGCGCGGCCAGCAGCCCCTCGTCGCTGTCCTCGGCGAGCCGCACCCGCTCCACCGAGGTGGGCCGTACCGTGGTGACGTCGGCGAAGCACTCCACCATCCCCAGCGCGGCCTCCACCAGACACCGCTCGCGACTCACCCCCCACGCCTCGATCCGTACGTCGGCCGTGTGCGGCACGGCCCGATGGCCGCTCTCGCCGAGCCGCCGCGCCTGGATGTCATCGTCCGTGTCGCCGACCATCGGCACCACCTGATCCGCGAGTCGTCCCCGAGGACTGCTACACGGACAGGAGTACCCGGGACGGGACACGGCGTACCGCCGAGGCCGAAGGAGCCGACATGCCGGACATGGAGCAGGACGAAGCACGCCGGCGGTTCGCCGCGGCGCCCGTCGTACGGCTGGCGACGGTCGACCCGGAGGGCCGGCCGCATCTGGTGCCGGTCGTGTTCGCGTCGCACGGCGACGAGATCGTGACCGCTGTGGACGCCAAGCCGAAGCGCTCGAAGGGGCTCAAGCGGCTGCACAACATCGCCGTGCGCCCGGCCGTCTGCCTGCTGGCGGACGAGTACGACGCCGACTGGGACCGGCTGTGGTGGGTCAGGGCGGACGGCGGCGCCCGGATCCTGCAGCCCGGCGCGGCGGAGCAGGCCGCGCGCGCCGAGTACGCCGAGGCCGTGGAGTTGCTGCGGCAGAAGTACCCCCAGTACCGGCAGGAGCCCCCGGACGGGGCCGTGATTGTGATCACCGTCCTGCACTGGAGCGGCTGGCGGGCGGTGCCGGGCGCCGAGTGAGCGCACGGGCTCGTTAATCCACGACCGCAGACCCATTGACCTTGACCATCCACGAACATAATCTCCGTCCTCATATGTAGACGACGTCTTCATGTGAGGACCCCATTCAGTGGGGTGAACGTAAGCGGCCGGCGTTCAAAGGAGAACTGACATATGCCGCTCGTGGTGGTCGGGATCAGCGTCCTGGTCCTGCTCGTCCTGATGACCAGGCTCAAACTGAACGGCTTCGCGGCCCTGCTCCTGGTGGCGGTCGGCGTCGCCCTGGTCCAGGGCATCGCACTGGAGAAGATCCCGGACGTCCTCGCCGAGGGCATCGGCGGCCAGATCGGCGACACGATGCTCACCATCGGGCTCGGCGCCATGGTCGGCCGGGTGCTGGGCGACTCCGGCGCCGCCCAGCGAATAGCCGGCCGGCTCCTCAACCTGTGCGGGCCACGCTGGGTGCAGGTCGCCATGGTGCTCACGGCCATGCTCATCGGCGTGACGATGTTCTACGAGGTGGCCTTCGTCATCATCGTCCCCGTAGCGTTCACCCTCGTCCGGGTCACCCGGGCGAACCTGCTGTGGGTGGGGCTGCCCATGTCGATCGCCCTGTCCACCATGCACAGCTTCCTGCCGCCCCACCCCGGCCCCACCGCCGTGGCCGCCACCTTCCACGCGTCCGTCGGACTCACCCTGTTCTACGGCCTGTTCATCGCCGTGCCCATCGGCGCGTTCATAGCCCTGCTGTGGCCGCGCCTGCCGTTCGTGCGGGCCATGAACCCCACCATCCCCAAGGGCCTGGTCAGCGAGCGGGTCTTCGAGGACGACGAGATGCCCGGCACGGGCTGGTCGCTGTCCGTCGCCCTGCTGCCCGTCGTACTGATCGCCGGGGCGGCCGTGGCGGACCTGGCCGGGGCCGACGACAGCGGCCCGATGCACTTCGTGGCCTTCATCGGCTCCGCCCCGATCGCCCTGCTGCTCACCCTGCTCGTGGCGATCTGGGCGTTCGGTCCGCGTATCGGCCGCAGCCTCGCCGAGGTCAGCGCCTCGTGCAAGGAGGCCGCCCAGGCGATGGCGATGATCCTGCTCGTGATCGGCGCGGGCGGGGCGTTCAAGAACGTCCTCGTGGAGGGCGGGATATCCGACTACATCAAGGACGCCACCGACGGCTGGTCCATCTCCCCGATCATCCTGGCCTGGCTGATCGCGGCCATCCTGCGCGTGGCCCTCGGCTCCGCGACCGTAGCCGTCGTCACCGCCTCCGGCGTGGCGCTGCCCCTGCTCGCGGGCAGCGGCGTCCACCCCGAGGTGATGGTGCTCGCCGTCTCCTGCGGCTCGATCGCCCTCTCCCACGTCAACGACCCGGGCTTTTGGATGTTCAAGGAGTACTTCAACCTGTCCGTCCTCGACGCCATCAAGGCGCGCACCACCTACACGACGGTGCTCGCGATCCTCGGCCTCGGTGGCGTACTGGTCCTGGAACAGGTCCTCGACTCCCTCTCCGTCTGACCCACCGCCAGCCCTCACGAGAACGGCACCTCCCGCCATGAGCCAACCCGTCGTCACCCGCTTCTCCGTGTATCCGGTCGCCGGCCGCGACTCCATGCTCCTCAACCTCTCCGGGGCCCACGCCCCGTACTTCACCCGCAACGTCGTCGTCCTGGAGGACTCCGAGGGCCGTACGGGTCTCGGCGAGGTACCCGGCGGGGAGCAGATCACGCGGACCCTGCGGGACGCCGAACCCCTGGTCGTCGGCGCCCGAGTGGGCGACTACAAGAACGTGCTGCGCTCGATCGGGGCCACCTTCGCCGATCGTGACGCGGGCGGGCGCGGCGCGCAGACCTTCGACCTGCGCACGGCGGTGCACGCGGTCACCGCCGTCGAGTCCGCGCTGCTCGACCTGCTCGGGCAGCACCTGGAGGTGCCGGTCGCCGCCCTGCTGGGCGACGGCAAGCAGCGCGACACCGTACGGGTGCTCGGCTACCTCTTCTACGTCGGCGACCGCGACCGCACCGACCTGGACTACGTCCGGGCACCCGACGCGGCCGTCGAGTGGTACCGCGTCCGGCACGAGGAGGCGCTGACCCCCGAGGCGATCGTGCGCCAGGCCGAGGCGACCTACGACCACTACGGCTTCCGTGACTTCAAGCTCAAGGGCGGCGTCCTGCCGGGCGCCGAGGAGGTCAAGGCCGTACGGGCCCTCAAGGACCGCTTCCCCGAGGCGCGGATCACCCTCGACCCCAACGGCGCCTGGTCGCTGCGCGAGGCCGTCGAACTGTGCCGCCCCCTGCTCGGCACCCTCGCCTACGCCGAGGACCCCTGTGGGGCGGAGGGCGGCTACTCGGGCCGGGAGATCCTCGCGGAGTTCCGCCGGGCCACCGGCCTGCCCACGGCGACCAACATGATCGCCACGGACTGGCGTCAGCTGACCCACGCCCTGGCCCTGCAGTCGGTGTCCATCCCGCTCGCCGACCCGCACTTCTGGACCATGCAGGGCTCGGTACGGGTCGCCCAGCTGTGCAACGCCATGGGGCTGACCTGGGGCTGCCACTCGAACAACCACTTCGACATCTCCCTGGCGATGATGGCCCACTGCGGAGCCGCCGCCCCCGGCGAGTACAACGCCCTGGACACGCACTGGATCTGGCAGGAGGGGCTGGAGCGGCTCACCGTCGAGCCGCCGAGGATCACCGGCGGGGAGGTCGCCGTACCGGACACGCCCGGACTCGGGATCCGGGTGGACATGGACCGGCTCCTCGCGGCGCACGAGCTGTACCGCGACAACGCGCTGTCGGGCCGGGACGACGCCGTGGGCATGCGGTATCTGGTCGAGGGCTGGACGTTCGACGCGAAGCGGCCCTGCCTCGTGCGCTGAGTGCCGACTGCGGGCGCGTCAGCGGCCTTCAGAGGGCGAAGACGCGGCGGGCGTTCCCGTGCAGGAACAGCTCCCGCGTCTCCTCGTCCAGGTCGAGCGCGTCCAGGTGCTCCAGCGCCCGACCCGGCGTGATCATGGGGTAGTTGGAGCCGAACAGCACCTTGCCGCGGCCCCGGCCGCGCAGATACTCCACCAGCTCCTGCGGATAGCGGCGGACGGTGTAGGCACTGGTGTCGATGAAGACGTTCGCGTGCTTGTCGGCGACCGCGATCATCTCCGTCGTCCACGGGTAGCCGATGTGCCCGCACACGATCGTCAGCTCGGGGAAGTCCAGCGCCACCTGGTCGATGTACGGGATGGGCCGCCCGGTCTCCGACGGCCGCAGCGGGCCGGTGTGCCCGACCTGGGTGCAGAACGGCACACCGAGGTCGACGCAGGCCGCGTACAGCGGGTAGTACAGCCGGTCGGTGGGCGCCAGCCCCCACAGCCACGGCACCACGCGCAGCGCCACGAAGCCGAGCTCCTCGACGGCACGCCGCAGCTCCCGCACCGCCGCCATGGGCCGGGCGAGATCGGCGCCCGCGACCCCGCGCAGCCGCCCGCCCGACTGTGCGACGAAGGCGGCCACCTCGTCGTTGTCGATCAGCGGGCCCTGCGGGCCGTACCAGGCGGCCGCGAGGCCGATCTCCACGTCCGCGGCCTTGAGCGCCGCCACCGTGACCTCGACGGGCAGCGGCTTGTCGAGCCGCTCCATGCCGGTCCAGCGGAGCAGCGACTCGAACATCTCGTGGTTGGCGTGGCGCGGCGTCGGGTGCTGCATCCAGGCGTCGATGACGGGCATGGGCTCGGCCTCTCCGGGCGCGGTCAGGGAGCGTCGTGCCCGGCGCCCCGGGTGGGTTCGGTGATCGCCATGGTGCCCTGGGCCACGGCGCACAGGGTGGAGGTGCCGTCGGCGTCGACCGTCGTCAGGTCGCAGCGGCACACCGCACGGGTCCGGCCCGCCCGGATCACCCGGGCGTGGGAGCGCAGGGTCTCGCCGAGGGCCGGGCGCAGGAAGTCGATGGTGAAACCGGCGGTCACCAGGCCGACGCCGAGCGCACTGCCCGCGGCGAAGGCCGCCGCGTTCTCGGCCGCGTAGCCGAGGACGCCGCCGTGCACGGAGCCGTTCTGGTTCAGCAGTTCGCCGCGCAGGTCCAGTTCCAGGGTCGCCTCGCCGTCACCGAAGGCCGTCAGTCTGGCACCCAGCAGAACGCTGAAGGGCTGGGCCGCAAGGACCTTGCGGGCGACGGCCAGGTCGAGGGTCTCGGTCACGGCGCGAACACCTCACTTCACTAGTGAAGTGAGCATGGCGCCGCCTCGCGGGGTCTGTCAACATCGGTCCATGTCCGAGCCCGACCAGCGTCTGTACTTCCTGCTCCAGCGCGCGGCGCACCAGCTGCGCACCGCCTCCGACCGGCGCCTGCTGGCCACCGCCGGGATCACCACGGCCCAGCTCGGCGCCCTGTACGCGGTCCGTGACGAGCCGGGCATCACCCAGCAGCGGCTGGCCCACGCCCTGGGGCTGCGCGAATCCGCCGTCACCGGGCTGGTCGGCCGGCTCACCGCGGCCGGTCTGGTCGTGAAGCGGGCGCATCCACGTGAACACCGTGCGGTGGTGCTGGAGTTGACCGACGGCGGGGCCGCCGCGCTCGACGCCGCGCAGCCGGAGGTCGACCGCTTCAACGCCGAGGCGCGGGCGCTGCTCGGCGAGGACGGGTTCACACGGACGGCCGCGGCGATGCGCACACTGGCCCACTGGGAGTCCCCATGAGGCGAGCCCGGCCGCTGTGCCGTGTCCCCGCCCCTATCGTGAACCCATGTACTCGACGCGAGTCTCCGGGCATGTGAACGCCCCACGCGCCGCCGTCTACCGGGCCCTGCTGGACGCGGACGCCGTCGCGCAGTGGCGGGTGCCGGACGGCATGACCGCGCGGGTACACGCGTTCGACGGCCGGGAGGGCGGGGCGTTCCGCGTCTCGCTCACCTATGACCTGCCGACCGGCACCGGCAAGTCGGACGAGCAGACCGACACGTACCACGGTCGATTCGTGCGTCTCGTGGCGGACGAGCAGGTGGTCGAGGAGGTCGAGTTCGAGACCGACGACCCCGCCCTGCGCGGCACGATGACCATGACCACCACCCTCACCGACGCCGACGGCGGCGGCACGGACGTCACGATCGTGCACGAGGGGATCCCCGACGTCGTGCCCGCCGCGGACAACGAGACGGGCACCCGCATGGCCCTGGCCGGCCTCGCCCGGCTCGTCGAGTCCCCGGCCCGCTGACCTTCCGCCGTTACCGCGTGTCGGACATCACCTACACCTGACCCGGCGGTTACGTGATATTTGCCTGGGGTTGGCCGGGCGTACGAAAGCGCTCGCTTCCATGCGGAAGTATGGACACCGAACTGCTGGCAGGGCTGCGCGTCGACTACACCGACCAGGACGACCCCGTACTGATCCGGCCGGACGGCAGCCTGGTGGACACCTTTCGTGAGAACTACCCGTACGACAAACGCATGGAGCGTCCGGAGTACGAGTGGCACAAGCGGCTCCAGCAGATCGAGCTGCTGAAGCTGCAGAGCTGGATCAAGGTGTCCGGCCGGCGTCTGGTCATCGTGTTCGAGGGCCGGGACGCGGCCGGCAAGGGCGGCACGATCAAGCGTTTCACCGAGCACCTGAACCCCCGCGGCGCCCGGGTGGTCGCGCTGGAGAAGCCGACCGAGCGTGAGCGCGGGCAGTGGTACTTCCAGCGGTACGTCGAGCATCTGCCGACCGCCGGCGAGATCGTGCTGTTCGACCGGTCCTGGTACAACCGGGCCGGCGTCGAGCGCGTGATGGACTTCTGCAGCGACGACGAGTACCGGCGCTTCATGCGGCAGGCCCCGGCCTTCGAGCGGATGCTGGTGGACGACGGCGTCGACCTGATCAAGTTCTGGTTCTCGGTGTCCCAGGGCGAACAGCGCACCCGGTTCACCATCCGCCAGGTCGACCCCGTACGGCAGTGGAAGCTCAGCCCCATGGACCTGGCCTCGCTGGACCGCTGGGGGGACTACACCGCCGCCAAGGTCGCGATGTTCCGCGAGACGGACACCGAGCACGCCCCCTGGACGGTGGTGAAGAGCAACGACAAGAAGCGGGCCCGCGTCGAGGCCATGCGCAGCGTGCTCGCCCGCTTCGACTACGACAACAAGGACGAGGAGGTCGTCGGCACCGCCGACCCTCGCATCGTCGGTGCCGCCGCCGGCCTGCTGGAGGCGGGCGAGGACGACTCCGAACTCGAGCGCTGACCGTCGTCCCGGACAGGCCCTAGCCGCGGGGCAGCACCGTGACGCGACGGAAGTTGCACTCGTCCCCTGCCGGGTGCCCGGCAGGGGAGGGGTGGTTCTGATGTGCCTTGAGGGCGGCGCTGACCAGGCTCATCAGCAGATCGACGTCCGTGTCGCAGTCCAGATGGACGGTCACCCAGCCGGAGCCGGGGACCAGCCGGATCGCGGTCGAGTCGCGGAGATCGTCATGGAACCGTCCGATGGCCGGGACCGTCAGGTGCAGGTCCACGTCCCGCTCCGAGTGGAAGTGAACGATCTCGCTGCGGACGGAGCGCAGAGCCCGCCCGACGCCACAACTGGCCCGGCCCGAGCTGAGGTCGGGCCAGGTTTCCAGCTGTTCCATGGCGCGTTGGGCCAGTGTCATGCCTCCATAGTCGCTCGATCACCACGTCGCAACCAGAGGTTGAGCGATTCGTAACCGGGGCGTGAGGAACCTCTCAGCCATTTCGGCCTAGTCGGGAGGCGTCGGGGTGTCGTGCGTCCGGTACATCGCCTGTACGTCGAGCTCCAGCTGGACCGTGGGCCCGACCACCGCGATGCCGCGGGCCAGCATGCTGCGCCAGTTCAGGGTGAAGTCCTCCCGGTGCAGCTCGGCCCTGGCCAGCGCCGCGCACCGCAGCTCCTCGCCGTAGCCGCCGTTCACCGACCCCAGGTAGGTGGTGTCCAGCTCCACCGAGCGGCTGACGCCGTGCATGGTGAGCGAACCGTGCAGCGTCCACTTGGTGCCGCCCCGGTAGGCGAAGCGGGTGCTGGCGAAGTCGATGTACGGGTAGCGCTCGACGTGCAGGAAGTCCGCGGAACGCAAATGGGCGTCCCGGGTGTTGTTGCCCGTCGTGATGCTGGCGGCTTCGATACGCACGGACACCTGCGAATCGGCCATGTCCGGAGCCACCCGGATGCCGCCCGTGAACCGCTCGAAGCGGCCGTGCACATGGGCCATGCCGACGTGCTTGGCGATGAACCGGATCGCCGTGTGCGGCGGGTCGAACAGCCAGGTGCCGGGTACCGGCAGTTCGAGCTGGCGGGCCGACGCCAGCTGGACCCGGACGGCGGGCTGCGGCGGACCGGCGACGACGTCCAGGGGCTCGCGGTGCGGGCTCAGACCCTCGGCCGTGATCATGAGGCTGTAGCGGCCCGGAGGCAGCACGGCGAGGAAGAGGCCGTACGGGTCCGTCGTCCCGGACGCCACGACCTCGTGCGAGTCCAGCGCGGTCACCCTCACCTCGGCGCCGCGCATCGGCAGCCCCATCGGGTCCACGACCTCGCGGCCCACGACGCCGGCGCCGGGCGGCACGGGCAAGGGGACACCCGGGGTTTCTCGGGAGCGCCGCCTCCTGAGCAGACCGAGGGGCATGCTGATCACCTTTTTCTTCCGGTGGGGGGACCTTCGAGCGTGTGGGGGATGGCTGTCAGTGGGCGACCGTGGCCGGCGGGGCGCCTTCGTACGCCGCCCGCAGCAGGGCGAGCACGCCGGCGGCCGTCACCGGGCGGGGGTTGGCGTACGCCTGGCCCGCGGTCTGCGCGGCGGCCACCGCCAGGTCGGCTTCGGCGAGGCCCAGTTCGGCGAGCGAGCGGGGCGCGCCGAGTTGTCCGGCCAGCTCCCACAGGGCCGTCGGCGCGTCGGCCGTGTCCAGGGCGCGGGCCACGGCGGCGGCCGCGTCCGGGGCGGCTGGGGCGTTGTGGGCCAGGACGTACGGCAGCACCACCGTGTGCGTCTCGGCGTGCGGCAGCGAGAAGGTGCCGCCCAGGACATGGCACAGCTTGTGATGCAGGCCCATGGTGGTCGCGCCCAGACAGGACCCGCACAGCCAGGCCCCGTACAGGGCACGCCCGCGGGCCTGCGGCGACGCGGGTTCCGCTGCCACCGCCGGGAGCGCCCGCGCCATCGCCCGTACGCCCTCCTCGGCCATCAGCGCGACCAGCGGCGAGGTGTCGGGGGCGTACAGGGCCTCGACGGCGTGCGCGATCGCGTTGACGCCGCTGGTCACCGACAGCGGTACGGGCAGCGAGAGGGTGAGCCCGGGGTCGTAGACGACGCTGCGGGGCAGCACCTTCGCATCGCGGCCGGTGCGTTTGACGCCGGCTTCGGTCAGTCCCCACACCGGGGTCATCTCCGAGCCGGAGTACGTGGAGGGCACGGCGATCAGCGGCAGGCCGGTGCGCAGCGCGATGGCCTTGCCGAGGCCGATCGACGAGCCGCCGCCCACGGCCACGCACCCGTCGGCGCCCGCCGCGCGTGCCGCCTCGACGGCCGTGCCGGCGACCTCGGCGGGAACGTGCATCCGGGCCCGGTCGTGCAGTCCGACACACGCCGGACCGAGCGCGTCCGCGACCGCCCGCGCGGTGTCCGCGCCCCGCGCCCCGCAGACCACCAGCACCCGCCGCAGCCCGAGCCGCTCCACCTCGCCGGGCGTCGCCGACACCGCGGCGCCGGCCCGGAAGACGACCCGCACGGGCCGGCTCTCGTAGGAGAAGTCGAGGGAGTCCGTCACGACCGCTCCAGGACGAGGTCGAAGCGTGCCTGCCGGAAGGGGTTCGCGACGCCGAACTCCCGTGCCGCGGCCGGATCGTCGACCGGGGCGAAGTCCGTGACCAGGCCCGGCTTCACGGCGAACACCGCGTCCGAGTCCAGGTAGTCACTGCCCGCCACGAAGATGTGCGTGGTCACCGGGGTGTGCCCCGCGGCCGAGGCGATGAAGTGGATGTGCGCGGGCCGGTAGGGGTGCCGTCCAGTGGCCCGCAGCAGAGCGCCGACCGGGCCGTCCGTCGGGATCGGATACGGGCTCGGCACGCACGTACGGAACCAGAACCGCCCCTCGCCGTCCGCGGTGAAGAGCCCGCGGCCGTTGCCCGAAGGCTGTACGTCCGGCTGCTGCACGTCGTAGAAGCCGTTGCCGTCGGCCTGCCACACGTCCACGACCGCGCCCGGCAGCGGCGCGCCGTCCCGGGACAGCACCCGTCCGCTCACCACGCACGGCTCGCCGCCGCCCACCAGGTCGATGCTCGCGCCGAGCTCACGCACCGGCGACCGCGTCATGTGGAACGGGCCCAGGACCGTCGACTCGGTGGCGCCGGGGCCGTGGTGGCCGTTGATCGTCTCCACCAGCATCGACAGGCCGAGCACGTCCGACAGCAGGATGAACTCCTGCCGGGTGTCCGTGCACGTCTGCCCGGTCACTGTCAGGAACCCGATCGCCCGCTCCCACTCCTCCTGCGTCAGCCGCGTCTCGCGCGCGAAGTCGTGCAGATACCGCACCAGCCCGGTGAGCAGCTCCCGCAGCCGCGGGTCGTCCGTGCCCCGCAGACCGGCCACGACCTCGTCGGTGACCGTCGGCTCGTCCGCCATGCCCGCTCCCTCTCCGTCCTCCCGCGCGCCCATCTCGGCCGTGCCCCTCTCAACCGTGCCCGAGGATCCGCCGCAGCGCGTCCGTGAGCAACCGTTCGGCGTCCTCGGCCGCGCCCGCGTGCCGGAACGCCACATACCCGTCGGGCCGTACGAGCAGGGCGCCCGCGTCACGGATCCCGCTGAGGCCCGCCCAGTCGCCGTAAGGGTCCTCGTAGTCCTGGCCCGGTCCGACGACGACCGTGGCGATGTCGAGGGGCTGCGCCTCGGCGGCCCGCAGCCACGCCTCGCCCCCGATGCCGGTGAGCAGCGTGAAACGGCCCTTGCCGACGGTGTCGAGGGTGGACACGGTCCGCGTCCCGGAGGTGATCCAGGCATGCGGGAGCTTGGCGCCCGGGCGGGACGTGGGCTGGTGGTGCAGCTCGGGGTCGCGGGTGAAGCCGGGGTCGGGGGTGCCGTCGGGGACGATCGCGGCAGAGCTTTCGGCGGGATAGCGCTGGTTGAGGTCGACGCCGTGCGCGTTGAACTCGTACACCTTGAAGGCGATGGCCTCACGCAGCGCGGCCCGCTGCTCCGCGGCCGCCTCGGTGGCCTCCTTGCGGGCGGCGATGTTGGCCCACAGCTGCTCGGGCGTCTGCGGCGAGAGACCGTCGAGCGCCTCGAAGATCGGTGCGGTCTCGGCGATGGACTTGTTGGCGCGGGTCACGACCTGCCGGCCGACCGGAGCGCGCTCGGCGTCATAGGTGTCGAGGAGCTTCGCGGAGGCGACGCCGTCCAGGACGAGCTTCAGCTTCCAGGCCAGGTTGTAGGAGTCCTGGATGGAGGTGTTGGATCCGAGCCCGTTGGACGGCGGGTGGCGGTGCACGGCGTCACCGGCGCAGAAGACACGGCCGTTGGCGTATGTCTGCGCGTACATCTCGTTGACCGTCCACGCCGAGGACGACTTGATCGTCACCGGGATCTCGTCGTCGCCGACCAACTGGTGTACGACGGACAGGGCGTACTCCTCGGTGAGGTCGGGGGCGCCCGCGCTCACGTCGTAGCCCCACACGATCAGCCACTCGTTCCAGGGCCGTACGCAGCGCACCAGGCCCGCGCCGATGCCGCCGACGGTGGCGCCGGGCGCGAGCACCCAGTACAGGGTCGAGGGGCGGTGGGCGGTGTACTTGCTCAGGTCCGCGTCGAAGACGATGTTGATGCTGCCCGCGACACCCATCTGACCGCCCATCGGCAGCCCGGCGTCCTCGGCGACCTTGGAGCGGCCGCCGTCGGCGCCGATCAGGTACTGGGCGCGGATGGTGTACTCGTCGCCGCGCAGCCGGTCCTCGACGGTGACCGTGACGCCGGAGTCGTCCTGGACGAAGGACTTGTAGACCGTGCTGAACCGGAAGTCGGTGCCGCGGGCGATCGCCGCGTTCACCAGCACCGGCTCCATCAGGTGCTGCGGCATGTCGCACATGCGGGTGGGGCTGGCGAGTTCGTGCGCGGCCTGCACGAGCGGGTCGTTGCCCCAGGAGCGCACCCGGCCGAGCTCCTCGCCGGCCAGGCTGGTGCAGAACGTCGTGTCGCCCATCAGATGCTGGGGCGTCGCCCGGGCGATCACGTCCTGCTCGACGCCCAGATCGCGCAGCACCTCCATGGTGCGCTGGTTGGTGATGTGCGCGCGGGGCGTGTCGGCGAGGCGCGCGTATCGCGTGACGACCATGTTGCGCACGCCGTAGGTGCTCAGCGCGAGCGCGGCCGACGCGCCCGCCGGGCCGCTGCCCACGATCAGTACATCGGTCTCGACGACGGTGTGCACGACAGAACGCTCCAGGAGATGAGAACAGACCCCGACCCTTCAAGATCATGGAGCGAAGCGGCCTGTCGTGGGTGTCTCATTACGAGACAACCCGCCGGTCACCGACGTGCGGTGAAGCGGGGCAACCCGCCCTCGCCATCCGTGCGACGCCCCGGATACGGTGAGGGACGCCATGACCACCGCGGAACATTCCCCTGCCCTCGCCCCGCTACGCCAGGCCCGCGAAAGGTTCCTGACGGGGCGTCCCCTGCCGGACGGCGTACCGGACGACGTCGTGGCGGCCTGGCGGCGCGCCCGCTTCTTCGGTGTACGGCCCGATCTCGACGGTCCGCTGCGGGAGTCGGCCGACCTCGACGACTCGCCCCTGCTGGAGGCGGCGCGCCCCGCGCTCACCCGGATCGCGCCGGCCCTCGACGCCGGGCGCTCGGCACTCGTGCTCACCGACGAACGGCTGAGGGTGCTGTGGTCGACCGGCAGCGCGCCCGGCGACGACACCTGCGCCGACCTGTCCGAGCGGGAGGTCGGTCACAACAGTGCCGCGCTCGCCCTGCGCACCCGCCGCCGGGCCGAGGTGCACGGCCCCGAGCACTTCCTCGACGTGTGGCAGGACGTCTCGGCGGTCAGCGTGCCGCTGCTCTCCCCGGAGACCGGTCAGGTGCTCGGCACGGTGACGGTGGCCTGCGGCCTGTGGGCGGGCTGCCGGCCGCATCCCGGCGCCGCGCTCGCCGAGGCGGCCGCCGCCGCGGTGGAGGCGGAACTGCGGGCACGCGCGCGTACCGCGGGGCGGGCGCTGCTCGACGCCTACGAGCGGGCCGCGCGGGGACGCGAGCGGGCGGTGGTCGCACTGGACGGCCGCAGCCGCCTGATCAGCGAGGCGGCGGCGGGCCTCGCCTCCCCGCAGGTGCTGGAGGCGCTGGAGCGCGGCGCGCGGGCCTGGGGCGGCAGGGGGAGCGGCGAGTCGTACGACATCCCGCTTCCCGAGGACGCCGGCTGCACCGCCGAGATCACTCCGGTACGGCACGAGGGCCGCGCCCTCGGCCTGGTCGCCGTGCTCGCCCCACGTCCCGTGGAGCCGGCGCCGCCGCCGAGTCCGGCGGGCGCGCTGGTGGGAGGTTCGGTGCCCTGGCGGCACGCGGTCACGCGGGCGTCGCGGCTGTTCCGTACGGCGGGACCCGTGCTGGTGACGGGGGAGCGGGGCACGGGCAAGACCGCCCTGGCCCTCGAACTGCTCGACGGGACGGCCCCGTTGGCCGTGGACGCCGCCGAATCACCCGAACTCGGGCTCAAGGGCGGCGAGCGCAGCGAGATGGGGGCTTCCCCGGCCGGAGGCTGGGGGAGGGCCGGCGACCGCCCCCTGCTGCTGCGGCACGCCGAACGCCTGTCCCAGCCGGATGTGGCCGCACTCAACTCCCTCCTGGAGGAGCGCCCCGACGCCCGCGTGGTCGTCACCTACACACCCGGAACCTCGCCGGGCCCCTGCCTCCAGCGCCTCCTCGACACCCTCGCCGCCCGCTCGGTGACCCTGCCCGCACTGCGGGAACGCCCCGAGGACATCCGGGAGTTGCTGCCCGCCCTCGCCCCCGGGCCCGCCCCAGGCAGCCCGCCGCTGACCTGGACCCTGGACGCGCTGCGGGCGCTGGAGCAGCATCCTTGGCCCGGGAACGTCACGGAACTCGCGCATCTCGTCAGGGCGTTGGCCGGCCAGCGGCGACTCTTCGGGCCGGTGCGGCGCGGCGAACTGCCCGATCCCGTCCGCGAAGGCCCGGCGGGGCGGACCCTCAGCCCGATGGAGCTGGCCGAACGGTCCGCGATCCTGGAGGCGCTGCGCAGCCACGGCGGCAACAAGGCGCGCGCCGCGGCGGCGTTGGGGATCGCCCGCGCCACCCTCTACCGCAAACTGCGGGAGTACCAGGGCCGGGACGCTCTGACCGGGCCCAGGCCCTGAGCGCCCCGGACCTCCGAGGGCCTCAGCGGGCCCCGGTCCAGTTGTGCGCGACGTCGACGACGACACGATCGGCCGCCACCCACACCCGGAACGGCAGCCGTGCCCGCACGCCGAGCCCGATCTGCGTGTCCCCCTCGAAGCTGCCGACGAACCGCGCGTCCCTGAACGTGCGGTACCCCGTGAGGTTCACGCCCGTCAGACGCTGGCCGGCCTTCGCGGGATACGTGGGCTTTCCGGTGGCGGGGTCGTAGGCGGGCGCTGCCACGCGCACCTCGATGACGGCTCCGCCGCCGACGGCGATGTGCCGCCCCGAGCCGTCCTGGTAGAGACGGCTGACGTACCGGACGGAGTAGCCGAGTTCACGGGTGCTCGCGCCGGGGACGTCGACGACCATGCGGTCGAAGCATGCGTGCCGACCGGTCCTGATGTTCGTCACCGAGTCCGACGTGGCCGCGGAGCGGGTCTCGGCCTGGCTGCCCCAGCCGGTGGGGCAGGCCGTGGTGGTTGCGGTGGTGGTTGCGGTGGCTTGGGCCGGGACCGCCGCCACACCCAGCGTGGCGACCATGAGCGCGGCTGCCGACGCCCAGGCGATTCTGTTTCGTCCCATTGTGTCCCCCGAGAGGTGATGTGCCTGATATTAGGGGAGACAACCGTCTTGGCCGAATGGTTGCACGATTGCGGAGCTCGACCGTCCGGAACTTCGCGGCGATCGGCGGCCCGCCCGGGAACCCGGGCCGGACCTGGGACGTTCAACGAAGGACTGCGGCGATCAAGGGCCGCGACGGGCAGACACCGAAGGCCTATCAGGGGGCGATGTGACGCGGTTACTGGTCGTAGGGGGCGGAATCGCCGGCACGGGCGCGGCTCTGGCGCTGCACAAGGCAGGATGCGACGTCGCCGTGTACGAGGCGCACCCCGACTCCGCCGAGGACATCGGCGCGTTCCTCACCCTCGCGAGCAACGGCATGCGCGCCCTGGCGGAGCTCGACGCCTCGGCGGCGGTCACCGCGATCGGCTTCCCGCTGACCTCGATGCGCGTCCTGGACGACACGGGCGCCGAGGTCGCCCAAGTCCCGCTCGGCGAGGCCGGTATCCCGCACCTGCGGTACCGATGCGTGCGGCGCGGCGACCTCAACGCCGCCTTGCAGGGCGAGGTCACCCGCCGGGGCATCGCCATCCGGCACGGCATGCGCCTGGTCTCGGTCGATGACGGCCCCGACGGCGTCACCGCCCACTTCGACGACGGCACCACGGCGACCGGCGACCTCCTGATCGGCGCCGACGGCCTGAACTCCACCGTCCGCCGCCTCACCGCCCCCGACCGGCAGTCGGCCTACGCCGGACAGCAGGTCTTCTACGGCTATACCCGGCAAGCGCCCGAGGCAGCCCCCTCCGACACCATCACCATGGTCCGCGGCAGCGCCGTCGCCTTCGGGTACGCGGTCTCGCCCGAGTCAGAGACGTACTGGTTCGCACGCGTCGCCGCCGAGCCCCTGGCCGCGGAGGACCTCGAACAGGCCACCCCGGCGGGCCTGCGCGACCTGCTGCTGCCGCTGCTGCGCAAGGACACCACCCCGGCCGCGGACCTCGTCGCCGCCACCTCCGACGACCTCATGGTCACCAACGCCACCGAACTCCCCACCGGCACGCCCTGGCGCTCCGGCCAGACCCTGCTCATCGGCGACGCGGCCCACGCGGCGTCCCCCGCCACCGGGCAAGGCGCCTCGATGGCGCTGGAGGACGCCGTCGTACTCGCCAAGTCCCTGCGGGACGCACCGGACACGGACGCCGCGCTGTCCCTCTACGAGCGAGTGCGCCGCCCCCGCGTGGAGCACAACGTGACCGTCAGCGGCAACATCTCCCGAGGCACCCGCACCCCGTCGGGCCCCGGCGGCAGAGGCGCCGGTCCGACCGGGCCCGGCGACGACGAGCTCGTCCGGGACCTGGAGTGGGGCACCGAACTGAGGCGGCCCGCAACATAAATCGATGATCCGGCCAACCGGCGCAACCCCGAGGTGCACAGGCCCCTCATAGAGGTCGAACCACCTCGGGTTCGCGGAGAGGAGCACCTGTTGGCCCGTCAGTTGTCCCGTCGACAGTTCGTGGTCTTTTCGCTCGCGGCGACCACCCTGACCGTCGCGGCACCCCTCGGTTGCGACGGTTCGACCGCCGAGGGCGCCGAGAAGGCCTCGGACGGCGCACGCCGCCCGTCCGACGTCCTGGTCACCGGCACCGACTCGGAGATGCTGGTCCTGGAGGTCACCCCGGCCAACAAGGTCGTCGTCCGGCTGCCGCGCGTCGAGGTCGGCCAGGGCGTCACCACCGCCGTCGCCATGATGATCGCCGAGGAACTGGACGCCCGGCTCGCCGACGTCGAGATCCCGCTCGCGGAGGCCCGCAACCAGGGCAACCAGTACACCGGCGGCTCCAGTTCGATCAGTTCGCTGTACGGCCCGGCCCGGCAGCTGGCCGCCACCGCCCGCGCCAAGCTGGTGACCGCGGCTGCCCGCCGCTGGCACGTCCCCGCGCGGACCCTGCGCACCCGGGGCACCCGGGTCATCGCACCGGACGGCCGCATGGCCACCTTCGGATCGCTGACCAGAAGCGCCGCCCCGATCACCAGACCCACTGTGCCGACCACGCCCAAACCGGCGTCCCAGCACCGGGTGATCGGCCGGCCGACGAACCGCATCGACGCCCGCGACATCGTCACCGGCAAAGCCAGGTACACCGGGGACCTGGCGGTGGCCGGGGCGAAGCCGACGGTCGTGGCCCGGCCGCCGACCCTCGGCGGAAAGGTCGTCTCGGTCGACTCCGCGGCCGCCCGTGCCATGCCCGGGGTGCACGCGGTCGTTCAGTTCGGCGGCGGTGTCGCCGTGGTCGCGGAGACCTTCCACCACGCCTTCCAGGCCCGCGACGCCCTGCGCGTCAAGTGGGCGCCGGGACCGCTGGCGAGCCTGTCCGACCCCCAGATCCGCTCCCGGCTGCGCGCCGCCGTCCCGAAGCTGGGGACCCCGCCGCGCGGATCGGCGCAGACCGAGGCCGAGTTCGAGTTCGCCTTCGTCAGCCACGCTCCGATGGAGGTCCTCACGGCCGTGGCGGACGTCCGGTCACAACGGGCCGAGATCTGGTTCTCCTCCCAGACCCCCACGTCCGCGCGGGAGGACATCGCCGCGACGATCGGCGTACCGGTGTCGAAGGTGCGGGTCCATGTGATGCGCGGCGGCGGCTCGTTCGGGCGGCGGCTGAACCACGACGCCGCGATGGAGGCTGCCGTCATCTCCAAGAAGGCGCGCCTGCCCGTGAAGCTGATGTGGAGCCGGACCGACGACATCCGGCACGGCCGGATGCGCCCCGCCTCCCACCACCGCGTCCGGGCCAGCCATGACCGGGGCAGGGTGGTGGCCTTCGCCCACTGC
Source organism: Streptomyces sp. NBC_01092 (assembly GCF_045039535.1). Taxonomy (NCBI): domain Bacteria; kingdom Bacillati; phylum Actinomycetota; class Actinomycetes; order Kitasatosporales; family Streptomycetaceae; genus Streptomyces; species Streptomyces sp. NBC_01092. The sequence goes on from NZ_CP108659.1 coordinate 10,087,000, forward strand.
ATGGCCTCGGTCAGCGAGTCCTTCGGCGAGCGCGGCCTCTCCGCACAGGGCGGCGCGCGCTCCGCGGTACGCGCCCCCGCGGCGGCCCCCCTCCCCAGCGAGAGCGGCCTGTACAACTTCGGCCGCCTCTCCGGCGACTCGGGCTCGGTCGAGCTGGCGATACCGCTGGGCGCCTGGCGCTCGGTGGACTCCGGCACCGTGCGCACCGCCGAGGAGATCGTCGTCGACGACGTCGCCCGCGCCCTCGGCCAGGACCCGGTCGCCTTCCGCCGTACGACACTGCGGAGCAAGACCGTCAAGGCCGTACTGGACAAGGTCGCGACCGCCGGACACTGGGGCCGGTCCCTGCCGCGCGGCCACGCCCAGGGCGTCGCCGTGCACGAGGAGTACGGCTCCAGCGTGGCCTGCCTCGTCGAGATCGACGCCGTCGATCCGAAGAACCCCCGGGTGACCAAGGTGGTGATGGCTGCCGACGTCGGTACGGCCGTCAATCCGCGCGGACTGCAGGCCCAGCTCATGGGCACCGCCGTCGACGGCATCTCCACCGTGCTGCGAGCCGGCCTGCACATCGACAAGGGCGCCGTCCGGGAGAGCAGCTTCGCCGACTTCCACTACGCCCGCGGGCGGCACTCCCCGCAGCACTTCGAGGCGCACATCCTGCCCTCCCGGCGCGAGCCCGGCGGAGCCGGTGAACTCGGCGTCCCAGCCGCGGCCGGCGCCGTCGCCAACGCCTACGCCCGGGCGACCGGCACCAAGCCCCGCCGCTTCCCCCTGAACTTCTGAGCCACCCATCGAGAAGGTACCGATGCCCTCCTACTCCTTCACCCTCAACGGGAAGCAGGTCACCGTCGAGGCCCCCGCCGACATGCCCCTGCTGTGGGTGCTGCGCGACCTGCTGAACGTCACCGGCCCCAAATACGGCTGCGGCATCGGCGCCTGCCGCGCCTGCACCAGCCACCTCGACGGCGACGAGATCCAGCCCTGCGTCGTCCCGGTCGCCGACTGCTCCGGCCGCGAGGTCACCACCATCGAGGGCCTCGCCGACGGCGACCGGCTGCACCCCGTGCAACAGGCCTGGCTCGACTGCGACGTCGCCCAGTGCGGCTTCTGCCAGCCGGGCCAGATCATGGCCACCGCCGCCCTGCTGAAGAAGACACCCCGGCCGACGGACGCCGACATCGACGGCATCGAGAACGTCTGCCGGTGCGGGACCTACTCCCGCATCCGCGAGGCGATCAAGAAGGCCGCCGCCAACAGCTGACCGGCGGCTTCGGTGAGGCCCGGGCCGCCGTACGCTGAGGGCCGTGCACAACAGCTTCGAGGGCCCCAGCGCCATGGCGGCATGGTGCACCGGACAGCCGGTGACCGGTGAACGCCGCCTGTCCGGAACGCTCGCCGAAGTCACCCTCGGCGACGGCCGAGTCGTGATGGTCAAGCGCGGCGAGCGTGACCGGGCCACATGGGCCGAGGCGGCCGGACTGCGCTGGCTGGCCGAGGCCGGCACCGTCCATGTCCCGGTCGTGCACGGCCGGAACGCGCGGTGGCTGGTCACCGACCGGGTGGTGACCAGCCGGCCCAGCGCCGGTGCGGCCGAGACGTTCGGCCGTGAGCTGGCGGCCCTGCACGCGTCCGGCGCACGCGCCTTCGGCGCCGGACCGCCAGGCGGCCCCGAGGACGCCTACATCGGGCTCGCCCCGATGCTCAACGCAACCGGCCCCGACTGGCCCCGCTGGTACGCCGAGCACCGGGTGCTGCCGTATCTGCGCCGAGCGGTCGACGACGGCACGGTCCGCGGCACCGAGGCGCCGTTGATCGAGCGGGTCTGCGAGCGGCTCCCCGAACTGGCCGGTCCCGCCGAACCGCCCGCCCGGCTGCACGGCGACCTGTGGAACGGCAACGTCCTGTGGGGCGCCGACGGCCACGCCTGGCTGATCGACCCGGCCGCGCACGGCGGGCACCGCGAGACCGACCTGGCCATGCTGCACCTCTTCGGCTGCCCCCACCTGGACCGGATCCTGGACGCCTACCACGAGGCGGCGCCCCTCGCCGACGGCTGGCCGGACCGGATCGGCCTGCACCAGTTGTTCCCGCTCCTCGTCCACACCGTGCTCTTCGGCCGCGGCTACGCCGAACAAGCCCTGGCGGCGGCCGAGTCGGCCCTGACGGGATGAGCCGTCGGCTGTCCGTAGCGGCGACTGCGCGTCCTCCTCACGGATGTGAAGGTCCTTCAGGACCGGCGACTCATTGCGTGCCGCCTACCGGACGGCCCGTGAACGCGTCCAGCAGGACCCGGTCGCCGAGCGGGCGGTCCAATTCGACCGTCACCTTCTTCGCCATCAGTTGGGCCGTGCAGAAGCCGTCCTTCGTTCCGACCATGTAGCCGGACAGCACCACACTGCCGTCCGTCTCCAGCACGTCCACGGCCGGTCCGTCGTCGCAGGCCCCGTGGTGGGCCCGCACGGTGACGGACCGACCGTCGGCGGCCACCCCGACCACCTGGCCCAGCTCCCACAGCTCGGAGCTGACGGAGCCGACCGGCCCGATCGGCGGCTTCGGCGACTTCGAGGGGCTGAGGGCGACGCGCTTGAGCGGGGTGTCGTAGCCCTCGATCGTGAACAGCCAGGCCGGGACGGTGGCCGGTCCGCGCCCGGTCGCCAGCGTCGTCTCGCCCAGCTTCGCCCCGGTCACCGTGAGGCGCGGCCCGGTGCTGTTGCTGCCGCCCAGCTTGTCGTACGCCGCCCGCGCACCCATGAGGGGGAGGGTGAGCGAGTCACCGTCCCGCCATGTCACCTTCGCGTCCTTGCGCGAGGTCTTGGGGAGGTCGCCGCGCAGGACGAAGTTCTGGGTGAGATACGCCTCCTTGTCGGCGTCGCTGTGGAAGGCGTCGTCGGGCAGTTGCACCGGGTCGCCCAGCGGGTAGTAGCCCGCGCGCCAGGTCTCGGCGGCCGCTGAACCGTCCCAGGCCTTCGCCACCTTGAGCGCACGGGGCCTGGTGTGCGGCGCGGGCTCGGATGCGGCGGCGCCTCCCGTGTCGGCGCTGCCGCATCCGGCGGTGAGCAGGCCGAGGACGACGAGCGAGATGGCGGTGCGGAAAGCGGTCGTACGCATGGATACCCCCGAGTGGACGGCGACGAGCCGGTCGGGACGGCGTCGGCGCGCCGCCCGACACTGTGACGCACGAAGCACGCGCCGGGTTCGGTCAGACCAGTGACTGCGTGCCGAGCACGGCGAGCAGCGCGAGGCGCTCGGCGTCCTCGGTGCCCGGTGCGGCCGTGTAGACCATCAGGCGCAGGTCGCTGCCCGCGACGGCGAGGATGTCGCAGTCCAGGGTGAGGGGACCGACCTGCGGATGGTCGATGATCTTGTGCCCGGCCTCGTGGCGACCGACCGTGCCCGTCTCCCACAGTTCGGCGAAGCGCGGGCTGTGAGCGCTCAACTCCGCAATCAGGCGGCGCAGTTGAGGGTCCGAGGGATACCGGCTCGCGGTGGCGCGCAGGTCGGCGACGATCCCCGCCTCGAACGCCCGCCGCTCCTGCGGGGTCTGCCGCGCCCGGCTGCGGGGGCCGAGGAAGGCCCGCCACACACCGTTGCGTTCGAAGCCGTGCCATCCGGAGGGGTCGCCCATGAGCGCGCTGTAGTGGGGATTGGCCGTGAGCAGGGTCCAGGCCGCGTCGTAGACCCCGACGGGTGTGCCGTTCAGCCGGTCCAGCAGGCGCTGCACACTCGGGGTGATGTAGGCCGGGACCGTGTCCGGGCCGGGCGGTGCCAGGCCGGCCAGCCGGAACAGGTGCGCCCGCTCGTCCCCCGAGAGCCGCACCGCCCGGGCCAGGGCCTCGACGATCTGCCCGGACGGACTGCTCGCCCGGCCCTGTTCGAGGCGCGTGACGTAGTCGACCGAGATCCCGGCCAGCAGCGCGAGCTCCTCGCGCCGCAGCCCGGCCGCACGCCGATGCCCTCCCGCGGGCAGACCCGCCGACTCGGGTGCGACCCGGTCCCGCCAGCGGCGCAGGGCCTGTCCCAGTTCCGTCGCCGTCATGCCCCCAGTGAACACCGTGGGGCACCTGTGTGCCTGGTACCCGCAGTCCCAGGAAGACGGGACGGCTGGCTGACTCCCGCGCCGCGCAGGACGCTCGAGGCATGACGACCACACTCATCACCGGAGCGAACAAGGGACTCGGCTTCGAGACCGCCCGGCGGCTCACCGAAGCGGGTCACACCGTCTACATCGGCGCCCGGGACGCCGAGCGCGGCCGGCGCGCCGCCGAACAGCTCGGCGCCCGGTTCGTCCAGCTCGACGTCACCGACGATGCCTCCGTCCAGGCAGCCGCGAAGGCCGTCGAGGCCGAGGGCGGGCTCGACGTACTGATCAACAACGCCGGAATCGAGGTGCGGGGCGAGAACAACGGCATCCCGGCCGCCGCGGACACCACGGCCGACGAGATGCGCACGGTCTTCGAGACGAACGTCTTCGGTGTCGTCCGCGTCATCCACGCCTTCCTGCCGCTACTCCAGCGGTCCGAGGCCCCCGTCGTGGTGAACGTCAGCAGTGGCCTTGCCTCGCTGGCCACGCTGTCCGACCCGGACTCGCCGGCCCACTTCTACCAAGCCATCGCGTACCCGACCTCGAAGACCGCGGTCAACATGATCACCGTGCAGTACGCGAAGGCGTTCCCGCAGATGCGGATCAACGCCGTCGAACCCGGCTTCACCGCCACCGACCTCAACGGACGCACGGGCACCCAGACCGTCGCGGAAGGCGCCGAGATCATCGTCCGGATGGCACAGGTCGGCCCCGGCGGCCCGACCGGCGGCTATGTCGACGTGAACGGGGCACTGCCCTGGTGACGCCGATCCCGGAGGGGCCCCTCAGATGACGGCGTCGGCGCGCAGGGCCTCGATCTCCTCGCCGCTGCGGCCGAGTTCGGTGAGGATCGCCTCGGTGTGTTCGCCCACCGCGGGCACCGGGTCCATGCGCGCGGGCACTCCCGCGAGGTTGGCCGGCGGCAGCAGGGCCTGCACCGTCGCGCCACCGGGCACCGCCACGTCGCGCCAGCGGTCACGGCCGGCCAGCACCGGGTGGTCGAGGAACGCGGCGACGTCGTTGACGCCGGCGCAGGCGATGCCGATGGACTCCAGATCCTTGAGGACCTCCTCGGCGTCGGCGCGGGCGCAGCGCTCGGCGACGACCGCGTTGAGCTCGTCGCGATGGGCGACCCGGGCCGAGCCGGTGGCGAAACGCGGATCGTCGGTCAGGTCGGCCCGGCCGAGGAACTGCGCGCACAGCACGGCCCACTCCCGCTCGTTCTGGATGGAGAACAGCACCTCCTTGCCGTCGGCGGCCGTGAAGGCGCCGTACGGAGCGATGGTCGGGTGCTGGGTGCCCAGGCGCGGGGGCTGAACGCCGCCATGGCGGGCGTAGTAGGCGGGCTGGCCCATCCACTCGGCCAGCGCCTCGAACAGGGACACCTCCACCGGGTGGGCCGTGCCCGTGGTGGCCCGCGTGTACAGAGCGGTGAGGATGCCGCTGTAGGCGTACATCCCGGCGGCGATGTCGGCGACGGAGATGCCGACGCGCGCGGTCTCCTCGGGGGTCCCCGTCAGCGACACCAGCCCGGTCTGGCACTGCACCAGCAGGTCGTACGACTTCCGCTCGGCCCACGGCCCGGACGTGCCGTACCCGGAGATCGTGCACGGGATCAGCCGCGGCCACCGCTCACCGAGCGCCTCGACACCCAGGCCGAGACGGTCGGCGGCGCCCGGCGCCAGGTTCTGCACGAACACGTCGGCGGTGTCGAGGAGGCCGTGCAGGATCTCCTGGCCCCGCGGCGCCTTCAGATTCAGCGTGAGGGATTCCTTCGACCGGTTGAGCCAGACGAAATAGCTGGACTGCCCGTGCACGGTCGTGTCGTACCGGCGGGCGAAGTCCCCGTCCCCCGGCCGCTCCACCTTGATCACCCGCGCCCCGAGATCGGCGAGCTGCCTGGTGGCATACGGGGCGGCCACGGCCTGCTCGATGCTGACGACGGTGATGCCGGACAGGGGAAGACGGGACGCGTTCATGGGCCATTCGTACGGCCCGAAGAGAGATCGCGTCAACGGCGCCCAAGGGAAGTGATGGCCGAGCGGCCCGGATGGAACCGGATGGAACCGGATGGAAGAGGCAGAGGTTGATCAGGCGGACACACCGGGGGTGTCCCCGGCAGCACGGGGTTTGCGGTCGGGAACCGTGGCCGGTCGGGTCGCGTCTCTTTCCGGGACCATGGAAGGAGCCCCATGACCATCGACCCGCCCCGCCCGTCCGGGCCACCGCCCGCGACCGGCGGGCCGCGGCCAGCGGGCGACCCGCCGCGGCCGTACGCGCCGCTGTGGCGACGGCTGCGTGAGGACGAATGGCCGCCGCTGGGTGAGGTGTTGCGGGGACGGCGGGAGGGGGTGTCCCCCTGGGTGTTGCTGGTGCTGGTCCTCCCATGCCTGTGGTGGCTGACCGTGCCGCTGATGGTCGGCTACCAACTGGCCCGTACGGCCCGCCGTCTGGCGCGCCGGGTCTTCCCCGTACGCTCGGCAGGGCAGGTCGAGGATCCCGCGGTGTTCCGGGTGCAGCGGGTGCGGGCCTGGACGGCCCTCGTCATGACGGGGGTGCTGCTGGCCGCATACGGAGGCTGGCAGGAATTGCCGTCAGAGCTCATGCAGCAGCTGCTGTTCGCGCCCTGGCTGGCGTTGCTGATCGCGGCGGTGATGGTGGGGCTGCTCTTCTTGGTGGCCAGGAACGGGACGCGGCGGGCCATGCGGACGCAGCTGTGGCCGGCCGGCCGGTCGGCCCTGTTGTACTTCGGCGCGTGGATGCTGGTGCCGGTGCTGTTCATTGCAGGGGGCGAGGGGATGGACCTGCTGCCCAGCGGCGCGAACGGGCTGTTTCTCTGGGCGTCCGTGATGTTCCTGTGCTGGGCGCCGTTCTGGTGGGTGATCTTCTTCCTCTGCTTCGCCTCCGGTCCGGCACTGCGTTACGCCTTCAACCTGTCCGCCCTGCACCCGGCGCTGCCCGCGCTCGTCACCACTGTCCTGGTCTGGGTGCTCGCCTTCGTCAGCCTGTCGTCGGGCGGCATGCCACCGGGCCCGGTGCCGCTCGCCGTCTGCGCGTTCCTCGGCGGCCCGGTGTCGGTGACGGCATTGGCCTGGTGGGAGATCCACCGGCTGCGGCTGCGGCGGCTGCACGGGATGCGGTGGCGGGGTTAGGGCTGTTGCGAGAGGCTGCGATCAACCATCAGCGGCGGGTTTCGATCCTCAGGTCACCTGCGGTCACCTTGCGGATGTGGTCACTGGCGAGCATGTCGTGCGGGAAGCCGAGTTCAATCGCACTGATCTCGTCGAGGTGGGCCAGTTGGGCGGCGGTGAAGTCGACATCCAAGGCGCCCAGATTGTCCTCCAGCTGCGCGGGGGTGCGGGCGCCGATGATCGGTGCCGTCACGCTCGGCTGCCGCAGGGTCCAGGCCAGCCCCACCTGGGCGGGTGTGCGGCCCAGCTCCGTGGCGACCTCCTTCACGACATCGGCAATGGCAAGGTTACGTTCGGTAAGCGTGCCCAAGGCGACGTTGAAGCTCTTGCGGGTGCCGTCGTCGGATGCGACGTCCGGCGCGGTCAGGTCGTCGCGGCTGTACTTGCCGGTGAGCACCCCGCCGGCCAGCGGTGAATACGGGATCACACCCATCCCCATCTCGCGTGCCATGGGGATCAGGTCACGTTCCCCGGAACGCTCGATCAGGTTGTATCCGATCTGCAGCGCGACCAGCGGCGACCAGCCGCGCAGGTCGGCGATCGCCTGCATCCGCGACACCTGCCAGGCCGGGGCGTTGCAGATCGCCACGTACAAGATCTTGCCCTGCCGCACCAGATCGTCCATGCCGCGCAGGATCTCCTCTACCGGTGTCGTGAAATCCCACACGTGCAGGTAGAGCAGATCGATGTAGTCCGTATTGAGCTGTCGCAGACTCGCCTCCACCGAAGCGAACAGGCTCTTGCGGTGACTGCCGCCGGAGTTCGGGTCGCCGGGTCGGCGCAGCGTCGTGTATTTCGTTGCCAGCACCAGGCTTTCGCGGTTGTCGCGGGTGAATTCGCCCAGCAGCCGCTCAGAGCTGCCATTGGTGTAGGTGTTGGCGGTGTCGATGAAGTTGCCGCCTCGCTCGACGTAGAGGTCGAACAGCTTGCGTGCCTCGTCCTGCTCGGCGCCCCAGCCCCAATCGGTGCCGAAGGTCGCCGCGCCCAGCGCCAGTGGTGAGACCCGCAGTCCGGAGCGGCCCAGCAGCCGGTAGGTGTCGAGGGTGAGCGACATCGTTTTCTCCTGTGCTCGTGATCCGTTGTCGAGAACAAGGCTGTGACCGCCGCGAGCCGGGGGTAAGGGAAAGGGGTTCCTGGGAACGCCGGTCCTACCCTGGCTGTTGGAACGGACATGACGACCCACACCGTGGACACAACACAGGAGCTGGCCGCGTTCCTGCGGACCCGGCGCGAACGGCTGGACCCGCGCGATCTCGGTCTGCCGTCGCGTCGGCAGGCCCGGCGCACCCCGGGACTGCGCCGCGAAGAGGTCGCTGAACTGGCCGGGGTGAGCGTCGACTACATCGTGCGGCTGGAACAGGGGCGCGGGCTGCGGCCCTCAGCGGACGTGGTGGAGGCGCTGGCCCGTGCGCTGCGCCTGGCCCCCGTCGAACGCGCCTACCTCTTCAACCTGGCCCAGCAGCGCCCCCGCAATGCCGACAAGCCGGCCACCGCTGCAGCACCGCCGCTGGCCCGGCTGGTCGCCGATCTGTCGCCGCTGCCGGCCATGGTGGTGAACCACCGCTACGACATCCTGGCCTGGAACCGCGAAATGGCGAGGCTGCTTCTGGATTTCGACACCCTTCCTCCGTCACAGCGCAATGCGATGTGGCTGTGCCTGATGCATCCGGAGATGCGCGATTTCTATGTCGACCGGGAACGCGTCGTGCGGGAGGGGATCGCCCACCTGCGCGCTGCGTGGGCGGCGCATCCGGAGGATCGGGCGTTGACCGACCTCATTGCCGAATTCATCACTCGTGACGAGGAATTTGGGCGATTGTGGGCCGAGCGGGACATCAAGGTCAACGGCCGCGGGCACAAGGTAATGCGGCATCCCGAAGTCGGTGTGATCGCAGTGCATTTCGAAGTGCTTGTGCCGCTTCAAGATCCGAATCAGCGGTTGCTGATTTTCCGTGCCGCGGACGATGAGAGTCAGTCGGCATTGGACCGGTTGTGGGCACGATGAAGTCGAACCGTCCATTCGTGGACTGAGCCGAAGTGTGATTCTTGGGTTCGTCCACCCGGCTCTACAGGAAGGCGACCGCGCAGGCGTGGGATCGGCTGCACTCCGCGGCTGACCCGCCGGGCGGCCTGGACCGACTACAAGGGACCGCTGCCCGTCATCGAGGGCACCGTCATCCGCCTGACCGTTGAGAAACTGCCCTCCGGTGGAGTCAACAAGCCGGTCTGGCTGTGGTGGTCGTGGCTGGTGATTGCTGCTCACACCCAACTGCGGCTTGCCTGGCCTCTGGCGGTCGACCTTCGCCAGCCATGGGAGAAGAAGGCCGAGCCGCGCAGACTCACCCCAGCCCGGGTCCGCCGGGGGTTCCGAAACCTCCACGCGAAGAGCCCTTCACCAGCGAGTGCTCCGAAACCCTCCCGGCCAGGCCCGGGACGCCCGGCAGGCTCGTAGAACCGTCACTCAGCGGCACGCCACGACGTTGGACGCGTCCTGGCCACGGGGGAGGCTTACGCACGCCCCTCACACCACAGGCAGGGCACCCAACCACGACGCGCGGGGTGAACAACACAGCGAGGCCGAGGACCCTGCCGTCAACTCTCCTCAATCACGGGCATTGGGCCGCCATCCCCGTGCCAGTTCTGGAGGAAGCTCGGCTGCCGTGTCACATCCACCAGCTCGACGCGGCCGCCAATGCTGTCCAAGTGGTGGTACGCGAAGGGCCGGCCATAGGGGCAGCCAGAGAAGTCAACGGTGAAACCATCGTCCTCCAGCCGCTGAGAACCCTGCTGGACAGAGCTGGTCCAGTAGCCCAGATGGTCGAACCGGGCTCCTTGCGACGAGTCCCAGGGACTCCCTGCCGGCCCCTCGATCAGCTCGATGAACGGTGGCCCGCCGCGGGTGAAGGCGATGCGCAAGTCCCACTCGCCAAGCCGATCAGCTACAGGAGCACCCCACTCAGTTCCCACGGACCTCTCAAGGTCCTGCATAGCCCTCTCGATGTCCGGCACGACGAAGCACACATGGTAGAACGCAGTCATCAGCTCATGATCGACCAGATGCCGAAGCTATGTCTGCTGGTTTTCCGGGGCGGACGTTAAACGACAGGCCTATGAAGGTTGTCCCGCAACGATCGCGGAACCGAGCACGGAGCTGTCTGAAGGACTGGCGACGTGCTCAGCCGGTGGCTCGTGGAGTTTCCAGAGATCGGGCGAAGTCGGCGAGGGTGCGGAAGTCGTCCTCGCGCAGGCCGATTCGCGGGTTGACGTGGTGCAGAAGCCCAGGCCCGCGGTGGTGGGCGGTCACGTATGCCTGGTCCAGATCGCTCTGTTCGTCGTCCACCCAGGCGAAGGGACGGCCGTTGGCGTAGTCCACCAGGGGACTGGTCTTCCAGTGGACCCCGTCGGGGCGTTCATGAAACAAGGCGTCGCCGAAGTCGACGAAGGGGAGTTCGGGAAGGCCGAGTACCGGGGCGATCCACCGGTTGGCTTCGTCCATCCATGTGGTGGCCCAGCACGGCTCGTAGCCGAGTTGGAGCAGGTGCTGCCCGTGCTCTGGGTTGAGCCAGACCCGCAGGGGTCGCCGCCGGGCCGAGAGTCCTCTGCGTTCGTCTGGAGTTCCGCTGTCCTGGGGCACTCTGAGTGTGGTGTAGCCGTCAGGGCGCTTCTCCGGCTTGGCCGCATAGGGGTTGAGTGGCCCGTCCACGTCGAGGAACAGCAGTGGTCGGTTCACGATTCCCCCCGGTCCTGCTCAACACCGATTGCGCTGTGGAAGCGTAGCTGCAGCGATCGTCTCGGCGTCGGGCTGGTCTGATGTGATGCTCCCGGCGTGGTGGGCAAATTGGTCACCACGCTGCGGCGCGACGGAGCATGCGCGATCCGCCCGGGCCGGCCGTGGAGCCTGTCACTGGAAGACCGGGTGGAATCCGTGGCCAAGGCCGCCGTCGGCAACACCACGACGATCGCCGACGGCGTCTATCCGGGCCCCGGCCTGCTATGCCCCACTGGCGCCGTAAAGGCGAAGAACTCTCCGTCTGGAAGCAGGAACACAACAAGTTGCACAAACGGGTCCGTGCCCGCGTCGAGCATGTCTTCGCCCGCATGAAGTCCTGGAAGATCCTGCGCGACTGCCGTCTGCTGGATGAACGAGTGGGGCCGGACACGCCAGACCGTGTCTGCACCGACTCGAAGATCCGTTACGGGAGAAGCCTTAGAGGGTGTCTCACGTGGCAAGTTTCGCGAGCGTCTTGTAGCAGGTCAGGGCGCGACCATGGCCAGGCCTCGGCTCTGCCAGTCGTTGCGGACCACGTACGGGATCTTGAGACCACGAGCAGCCCGTGGCAGGCTCGTGCCGCATGATCGATGAATTCGCGAAGGACAACCTGCACCGGAGACTGCGGCGGGACCGCGAGGCGCTGCTCTGGAAACTCGACGGCTTGTCCGAATACGACGCCCGCCGGCCTCTGACAGCGACCGGGACCAACCTCCTCGGCCTGGTCAAGCACGTGGCCACCGTCGAGGCCAGGTACTTCGGCGAGGTCTTCGACCGCCCTTCCCCGGAACCGCTGTGCCGGTGGCAGGACTACGACGGCAACGACCAGTGGGCGACCGAGGAGGAGACCCGCGATCAGATCATCGGGTTCTACCGGCGCACGTGGGAACACTCGGACGCGACGATCAACGAGCTTCCCCTCGACGCCCCCGGCCACGTGCCGTGGTGGCCGGAGCCTTATCCCAACACGAACCTGTTCGCCGTCATGGTCCATGTCCTCGGCGAGTCCAACCGGCATACCGGGCACGCCGATATCCTGCGCGAGGGCCTCGACGGCCGGACCGGGGTGCGCGCCGAACACGAGCAGCAGATCGACGAGGAAGCCCGTGCGGCCTACTGCGCGAAGATCGAGCAGGCCGCCAGGTCGGCCGCACCCATTAAGGCTTAGAGGGTGTCTCACGTGACTTGATGTTCGTGCGGCATGCTGCCGGTCGTGGGTGCTGATCTATCGAAGCGTCTGGTTCCTGATGAACTCTGGGAGCCGGCCGCCCCGTTGCTGCCGGCGTTCGCTGCTCGTCCGCAAGGTGGTGGGACCGCTCCGTGTGACGAGCGGGCCGTGTTCACGGCAGTGGTGTACGCGCTGACCAGCGGCTGTTCCTGGCGGCATCTGCCCCCGACGTTCGGCACGTCGCCCGCCACCGCGCATCGCCGCTTCACGGTATGGACCGAGGCCGGCCTGTGGCGTCGGCTGCACCTGGCGGTGCTGGACGAACTCGGGGCCCGCGGCGAGGTGGACTGAACCTCGGCGATCGTCGACACGGCCTCCATTCGCGCCAAAAAGGGGGGATCGCTGACCGGGCCGAACTCGGTCGATCGCGGCAAGAAGGGCAGCAAGCTGAACGTGCTGTCCGATGCCCAGGGCATCCCGCTCGCCGTCGACGTGTCCGGCGCGAACATGCACGACAGCCTCGCCCTCAAGCCGCTCGTCCGCGGCATCCCCGCCGTCCGGTCCCGCCGGGGACCACGGCGGTGCCGTCGATGACGACTTGGTGATTGGTGGAGTACCGATAGTTCTTCGACTGCTCCGCGACGGTGTGATCGCGGGTGGGCACCAGGGTGCCGTCCACGATCAGTGCGGTGTCCTTCGCGAACCGCTTGCGGGGCTGGAGGGCGAACATCGGCCCGAGTCCGCCCCCTCTCGCCGTAAACCGTCACCAGCTTCGCGAACTGCCGCGGGCTCAGCCCGTGAACAGGGCTATCCAGTACGGCTCCGAAGTCGTGATCACACCAGCCACGCGAAGATCGCCCCAGGTGCCCACTGGCTCAACGACCTCGTGAAGCCCTAAACGGCACGCTCCTGAACGGGATCCGTGGACTCCGGGTGACCTGGACCGCTGGCCGCGGCAGCGCCACGTAGTGCCGCCTCGACTCGGCGGTTGCTGGTCATCGTCGCCGTGACGGCGGTCATGGTGAGGAGGAGGCCGGCGGCGGCGTAGAGCGGGGTGCGTACGTCGTACGTGGTGGCCAGCCAGCCGCCGAGGAAGGCGCCGAACGGGGCGGCGCACATGGCGAGCATGCGGGAGGTGGAGGCGACCCGGCCCATCAGGTGGGCCGGGACGATCGCCTGGCGCAGGGAGGGCCCGAGCACCATCGTGGCGCCCATGCCCGCCCCGCAAACGGCGAGCGCGAGCCCGGCCACGTACGGATTCGGGGCCGCGGCAAGGCTCAGGATGGCGAGCCCCTCGACCGCGGCCGTGCAGGTCAGCGCGGTGCCGGTGCCGAGTCGTCGGCCGAGGAAGGAGGCGATGCCCGCGCCGAGCAGGCCGCCGGTGGCCTCCGCCGTGAGGAGCAGGCCGTAACCGAAGGTGTCGATGCCGAGACGGTCGTGCGCGAAGAGGGCGAGTACGGTCTCCACGGCGAGGAAGGCGACGTTCCCGACCGCCGGACGGAGCGCGAGCCCGAGCAGCAACCGATCCCGGAAGACGTACGAGGCCCCGGCCCGCGCCTGCCGAAGCAGCGACTCGCGGGCCTCCGGCATGGGCTGGGGCGCGGCGGGCAACGACCGTACGAGCAGTGCGGAGAGCGCGAACGACACCGCGTCGGCGAGCAGCGGAACCGCCCGCCCGAGCGCGAGCAGGGCACTGCCCGCGGGCGGCCCCGCGAAGCCGGACATGGCGGTCTGGGCGCCGCGCAGGCGGGAGTTGGCGCGTTCCAGGAGTGCGGGGTCGCGGCCGAGCAGATCCGGCAGATAGGCCGTAGCGGCCGTGTCGAAGAAGAGTCCGCCGAGGCCGAGCAGGAAGGCGACGGCCGCGAGCAGCGGAATGCTCAGCACGTCGAGCGCGGCCGCTGCCGCCGGTATCGCGAGCAGCACCGCACGCGCCACGTCCGCGACCCACATCGTGCGCCGGCGGTCCCAGCGGTCCACCAGCGCACCGCCGAGCACCCCGAAGAGCAGCCACGGCAGCGTCCCAGCGGCCGTGACGACGGCGAGCGCCATCGGATCCCGTGTCAACGTCAACGCGAGCAGCGGCAGCGCGGCATGCATCACCCCGTCACCGAGCGAGGACACCGTCTGCGCGGTCCACAGCCGGCCGAACCCGGCCGACAACTTCCTTACACCCGAGGTCACTTGGCGTCCCCCTCGGCCTGCTCGCGCGGCGCCGGGTGGAACAGCGCGAAGACGAGCGACGCGTCCGGCAGCGACGGATCGGACAGCTCCCGGTACTCGTCCGCCAGTGCCTGCAGCCGCGCCCCGAGCTCCGCGAACTGCTCGTCGGTGAGCCGAAGATGCGCCATCCGTACGTGCCGCTCGCCATCCACCGGCGCCGCTTCCAGGTCCGCCACCGCATGCCGCATCAGCACATCCGGCCCTCCCGCGCCCGGATCCGGCAGCACGATCGCCCGCGCGGCCATCGCGTAGTACCGCTCGGTGACCCCCCGCACCTTCCGCGTCCGGACCACCTTCACCAGGCCGGCCCGCTCCAGCAGCCGCACGTGGTAGCTGGAACTCCCCTTCGCGAGGCCCACCCGCTCGGCGATCTGCGTAATCGTCGCGGGCTCGAAGCGGAGCACAGCCATGATCCGGTGACGCGTGAGATTGGAGACGGCGCGTAGCTGCTCGTCAGTGGTGACGTGGAACGTCTCGGGAAGATCATCGGTAGGCATGCGCCCAATGGTCAACGTTTCTTGACCATTGGGCAAGGGAGTTTTGCATGGGCTTCCGGAATCGGCTGTTCAGCCCATGAGTTTCTGAAGATCGCCGGGCAGGGGGCAGGGGGCAGGGGGCAGGGGGCAGGGGGCCGGGTGGCACAGGGCCTTCAGGAAACCCTTCAAAAACCTGGGAGGTTCAAGAACTCCGGACAGGTGGGCGGCGTCAGACGGGGACGCGCAGTGTCTCGACGGCCCGGACCAGCGGGGCCAGTTCGGGATTCTCCGCGGCCTCGTCCAGGGCCTCGCGCAGCGCCGACTCATTCGTGGGGCGGGCCTCGGCGAGGAGTTTGAGGCCGGCTTCGGTGACGTCGGTGTAGATGCCGCGGCGGTCGGTGGGGCAGAGGTAGCGCGAGAGCAGGCCGCGGTCCTCCAGCCGCGTCACGAGGCGGGTGGTGGCGCTCTGGCTGAGGACGACGGCGTCCGCGACCTGCTTCATCTGCAGGTGGCCGCCTTCGCCGTTGTGCTGGCGGCTGAGCACGTCGAGCAGGGAGTACTCGCGCACGCTGAGGTCGTGCTTGGCCTGCAGGGCGCGCTCGATGTGCGTCTCGATCCTGCCGTGCAGCAGGGAGAGGGCGCACCAGCCCTGCGCGAGGGCGGTGAGCGCGGGGTCCGTCGCGGTCATGGCGCCGGTGTCCTCCGTCCGATGTGCATGACACTCAGGATAGGGCATCTACGAAATTTCCAGCGATGGCGTGTAGAGCGCGCTTGCAAGGACTTGAAGGACTTGGCGGACTGCGTGGCCGTCGCGTCGGCGGCCATGAGTCGGAGTTCCTGAGCCGGTACCCCGTCCGCCAGGCGGGCGGCGAGACCATGCCCGAACTGTGGGTGCCCGCCGAGGAAGCCGACGAACTCAACCGGCCGACCGTCCCGCCGCTAGGGCGCCTGTCCGGCGGATCATGCCGGCGTTGCGGGGCCTGGCACGCCCTCCCCCAGAGGGGGTACCCCCCAGCCGCGTTGTCGCCACTCGCCGCCGCCCTCCTCCGCCTTGCAGGTGGACGCACCAGGCCCCGCTCAACTGCGCTGATGAGATGCCGTTCCTTGCAGCCGGCCTGATCCGCCGGACAGGCCCTAGCCTCGCGCCAGGTGCCGCATCGCCAGTGCCAGGCCCAGCCTGAACCTTCCCTGTGGCGTGCGCAGCGGCCAGCCCAGGAGGTGCTCGGCCTGCGCCAGCCGCTCCTGGAGGGTGGAGTGGTGCAGGTTGATCTCGGCAGCCGCCGCCCGCAGGCTCACCGTCGAGGAGACCGCGTGCAGCGTGCCGAGCAGCCAGGGAGCGGCCGCCGCGGCCGTCTCCAGGGCCTGTACGTCCGGCGGCTGCTCGGCGCCGGGTACGACGATGTCGGCGAGGAGCGCGATGCCGCCCAGCTCGTCGGCGTGGACGACGCCCGGACCGGGGTCCTGCGCGGTGCCCTCGGCCGTGAAGCGCAGCGCGACGCGGGCCTCGGACCAGGAGCGCGGCAGGTCGAGCACCGGCACGGCGGGCCCCACGCCGACGCGGCCGGCGGGCGGCGCGACGTCCGGGTGTGCCGGAACGACCAGGGGCCGGCCGTCCAGCGGGGCCAGAACGCGGGCCGGCACAGCGGGATCGAGGCCGAGACGCCGGGCCGCGTGCAACCGTGCGGCCTCCGGGGCGGCACCGTCGAGGAGCGTCTCGACCAGCGCCGGGTCATCGGCGGGCGCCCGCCCTCGCGTCCGGTCGAGAACCAGCCGTATGACACCCGCGGCCCGCTCCAGGATCACCGCGTCCACGACACTCGGCTCCGCCTGCTCGGCCCGCTCCAGCCACAGCGCCGTCGCGCCGCCCGGCGTCAGCGCGGCGGACGGCCAGGCGGGGTCGGGCGGCAGATCGCTCTCCCTGCGCGCCCCGTCGGCCTCGACCCGGACATGCACACGCCGCTGCGCGTCAACGAGCCGTGCCGGCACCCCGGCGAGGACGGCGGCCCCGCGCACGAGCGTCTCCAGACCGGCCCGGGACTCGGCGAGCCGATCGAAGTAGGCGATGACCCGGACGGCGGCCCCGGCATCCGGATCGAGCGCGGTCAGACGCCCGGCCAGCTCTTTCATAGGCCCCATGGTGCGGTATGCGGTGGGGAAGTGGGGAGGCCGTGCCACGGCTCCATCGGCATTCAAGGCACCGGTCCCGGCGGCCGACCTCAAGGGATGCGGGATACCGCACGGCGGAGGTGCCTCGCGATGAGTTCCGGTCGGATCACGAGTCTGTACGCGTGACCGGCGTAGAACGCCGTACGACGCCGCCCGGCACGAGACATCTCGGAGGACACCATGACGACCACGCCCAACGACCCGACCACCGCGCGGCCCGGCCGCCCGCCCGTGGTCGACCTGGCCACCTGGCAGGCCGCCCGTGACGAGCTCCTGGTCCGCGAAAAGGCCTACACCCGCGAGGGCGACGCCCTCGCCGCGGCCCGGCGCCGGCTGCCGATGGTGGAGTTCGACGGGACGGTCGAGGTCGTCGGACCTGAAGGCCCGGTCCCGTTCCTGGACCTGTTCCAGGGCCGCGACGAGCTCGTGGTCTACAAGCACATGTGGTACGACGGCGCGCCGCACCAGGGCCAGTGCGAGGGCTGCACCACCACGGCCTGGCATGTGAAGGACGCGGTCTACCTCAACGCCCGCGGTGTCTCGTACGCCGTCCTGACCACGGGCCCTTGGGACGAGGTGGCCGCCTACGTCGAGTTCATGGGCTACACCGAGCCCTGGTACTCGGTGCGCGATGTCGACGCGCCGGTCGGCGGCGAGATGGGCTACCTCACCTGCTTCCTGCGCGACGGCGACCGCGTGTTCCTCACCTACTCCACGACCGGCCGCGGCAACGAGCGGGTCAACGGCTCCCTCGGCCTCCTGGACATGACGCCCTACGGCCGCGGTGAGACATGGGAGGACAACCCCGAGGGCTGGCCCAAGGGGGACAGCCCCTGCTGGTCCTGGCGCTCGGACGCGGCCGGAAACCCCACCTGGGGCCCGACCAGCCGCCCCATCCCCCAGTGGACCCGCCCCGAAGCGACCCCCGTACAAACCCTCGGCCGCCAATCCCACCACCACTGACGCACTTTCCCCGACGGCACCGGCCCAAAAAGCACCACTCCCGGCACCCGACCTCCCGCACGCGGATCGGCCCCAGCTCGGCACGCCGGCCCCGCCCTCCGACCTCCAGGGGCGCGGGGAACTGCGCGACCAGCCACACACAACCCCGCACCCGCACACCCACAGAACCCGGCAGACGAATAGGCGCCCCGCCCCCGCCCCCGCGCCCACCCCACCGTCACCGGCTCAACAGCCGCCTCAACCAAGCCAGATGCGCCGCCCGGCACGCCTGTGACACCACCGCCTGCGGAGCAAAGCCGTCGAAGCCGTGGAAGCCCCCGGGCCACACATGCAGTTCGGCCACGCCGCCCGCCTGCCAGATCCGCGAGGCGTAGTCGACGACCTCGTCGCGGAAGGTCTCCGCCGAGCCCACGTCCAGGAAGGCCGGCGGCAGCCCGGAGAGGTCCTCGGCGCGGGCCGGCGCCGCGTAGGCGGACACGTCGGGGCCACCCCTCCGCTCGCCGAGCAGCGCCGTCCAGCCGGTCTCGTTCGCCGTACGGTCCCAGACACCGAGGCCCGCCATCTGATGGACGGACGGGCTGTCGTTGCGGTCGTCCAGCATCGGGCACATCAGCATCTGACCGATCAACTCCGGACCCTTACGGTCCCGGGCGAGCAGCGCCAGCGCCGCGGACAGCCCGCCACCCGCGCTGGCACCGGCGACGACGACCCGCCGCGGATCACCACCGAACTCCGCCGCGTGCCCCGCCGTCCACTCCAGACCGGCGTACACGTCCTCGATCGGCGCCGGGTGCGGATGCTCGGGCGCCAGCCGGTACTCCACCGACACCACAACCGCGTCCAACTCCTTCGCCCAGGCCAGCGGAGCGTCGACGCCGACACGGTTGGTGCCGATGATCATTCCGCCGCCGTGGACGTGGTAGATCACGGGCCGCGGGCCCGCGTCGGCCGGAGCGGCGGGCCGGCAGATCAGCAGCGAAATCTCCGGCGCACCCTCGGGGCCCGGCACCGCGCGGTCCTCGACCTCGAAGTACCCGTCCAGGGTCAGGTCCAGGTCGGCCAGCATCTGTATCCCCGCACCCTGACGGACCTCGGCTATGTCGTCCATCGTGAGGCCGGGTGAGATCACGTCCTTGATGAGCTCCAGCGCGGCGGCGAGCTCGGGATCGAACGGGGGCGGGACCTGGGTCATGGCAACTCCTCACACAGGGGGCACACATGTGCCTCGCGGCTCTGCGGTCAGCATCCGCGCACCGGCCCCGGACACGGGGCCGCCGGACGGCGGAAGCTGCCCGCCGTCCGGCGGGTGGCACACCCGTGACCTGGACCTTGCCAGGAGATGACCCGCTGTTCACCGGCTCTGGGTGGAAGCAGTCGCCGGGCGGCAACAACGCTGTCAAGGCCCCACCTGCACCAGGAGTAGCACCTGTGAACGTTTCCCCCACCCTCTGGCTGCTGACCGTCGTCGCCCTGTGCGCGCTGGTCGCCGTGGACTTCTTCATCGGTCGCAAACCCCACGACGTTTCCATCCGGGAAGCCGGCACATGGACGATCGTGTGGATCGTACTGGCCTGTCTGTTCGGCCTCGGGCTGTTCGCGTACGGCGGTGCCCGGCCCACCGGCGAGTTCTTCGCCGGGTACATCACCGAGAAGTCGCTCAGCGTCGACAACCTCTTCGTGTTCGTCCTGATCATGGCCAAGTTCGCGGTGCCGTCCCAGTACCAGCAGCGCGTCCTGATAGTCGGCGTGATCGTGGCGCTCGTGCTGCGCGCCGGCTTCATCGCGGCCGGCGCGGCGATCATCTCCGCGTTCTCGTGGGTGTTCTACCTCTTCGGTGCCTTCCTGATCTGGACCGCCTGGAAGCTGATCCAGGACGCCCGCAAGGAGGAGCACGAGGAGGAGTACCGGGAGAACAAGCTGCTGAGGATGGTGGAGAACCGCTTCGGCGTGGCCGACCGCTACCACGGCACCAGGCTGTGGATCGAGCAGAACGGCAAGCGGGTCATGACCCCGATGCTGGTCGTGATGCTCGCGATCGGTTCCACCGACGTCCTGTTCGCGCTCGACTCCATCCCCGCCATCTACGGGCTGACGCAGGACCCGTACATCGTGTTCACGGCCAACGCGTTCGCGCTGATGGGCCTCAGGCAGCTGTACTTCCTCATCGGCGGACTGCTGAAGAAGCTGGTCCACCTCAGCTACGGCCTGTCGATCATCCTCGGCTTCATCGGCGTGAAGCTGGTGCTGCACGCCCTGCACGAGTCCGGCGTCCACGTCCCCGAGATCGGCATCCCCTTCTCGCTCGGCTTCATCGTGCTCGTCCTGGCGGTGACGACGCTGACCAGCCTGCGTGCTTCGAGGCAGCAGCAGGAACGGGCACCTGCCGAATCCGTGTGAGCCGATGCCGATGCCGTAGATGGCGTCCGAGCGCCACCGCGGTCAGCCCCGCGACCAGCGCGCACACGCCGGTCCACCCGTAGCGGCCGTAGGCGCGGGCGCCCAGCCAGGAGCCCACGGTGCCGCCGAGGTAGGCGCACGTCATGTAGGCGGTGTTGAGCCGGCTGCGCGCGTCGGCGCCGAGGCCGTAGATCCGCACCTGGTTGGCCACCATGCCGGACTGCATCCCGACGTCGAGCAGCAGCGTGCCGACGACCAGCGCGGTCAGCCCGGGCACGCCGCCCAGGGCGCCGAAGGCAAGGACCGGTGCCGACGCGCCGACCACGAGAAAGCACACGAGGTTGACGCGGTCCGGGCCACGGCTGTCCACCAGCCGCCCCGCGACCGGCGTGCACAGCATCGTCGCCGCGTTGACCAGGGCCAGCAGCCCGGCCGCCGTCGCGTCCAGGCCGTACACCGGGCCCGTGAGCAGCAGCGCCACGCCGGTCCAAACCGCCGAGAAACCGGCGAACACCGTGGCCTGGTACAGACACGAGCGGCGCAGCTCGGGCTCGGTGCACAGCAGACGCAGGGGCGCGGCGAGCAGCGCCGGGTAGGACGCCGCGGTGGACGCAGGCAGCGCCGGCAGCATGCGGGCCAGCAGGGCGGCGACCGCGAGGGAGAGCGCGGCGGCGGCGACGTACGGCGCCCGCCAGCCCAGCCAGTCGCCGAGCGCGCCGCCGAGCGCGCGGGACACCAGCATGCCGGCGAGGGCGCCGCTCAGCAGGGTGCCGCCGACCACGCCCCGCCGCTCGGCGGGCACCAGGCTGGCCGCCAGCGGGCCGGCGAGCGGGGCGATCACCGTAGCCGTGCCGACGAGGACGCTCGCGGCGACGAGCGGCAACAGCGTCTGGGCGGTGCTCGCGGCGAGCAGGCCCAGGCCGGTCAGGGTGAGCAGGGTGACGAACAGCGGGCGGGGCCGCAGCCGGTCGCCGAGCGGGACGAGCAGGAAGATGCCGGCCGCGTAGCCGAACTGGGTCGCGGTCACCACCGTGGCGGCCGCGTCGGGGGAGACGCCGAGGCCGGAAGCCACCAACGGGCCGATCGCCTGCGGGAAGTAGACATTGCCCACGGCGACTGAGCACGCGAAGGCGAGCAGCGCGATCGCGGAGGTAGTCTGCCGGTGGTTGTGATCCGTCATGTGCCGAAGTCCACGCCGGTGACGGTCGGTTGCCAAAGGATGTAGCCCGGGGCTTAATGATCAGCTTCCTGCTCGACGTCGACGACCTCGCGGACACCCGGTTCGCGATCTCGCCGCTGCGCGAGGTCATGGGCAGCCTGCGGGCCCTGCGCGCCCCCGCTCTCTTCCCCCTGCACTCCTCGTGGCGCCGTGCCGTGCTCGACCGCCTCGAACCCGCAGACGCCCGGCTGCTGCGGGCCCTGGTCGGGCAGACCCTGGTCCTGCCCGACTTCCTCACCCCCCGCCCGACGACCTTCGCGCCCGCGCTGCAGGACCAGCTCGCCGTCGTACGGGCGACGCCACCCGAACTCGTACGCCGCGACCTGCTCGCCACCCACGCCCCGCACCCCCTCCCGGGCGCCCTGCGGCAGATCACCGCACCCGGCGACGGGCCGGTGGCAGAGCTGCTGGAGGAGTTGTCCGAACTGCTGCTGCGTTACTGGGAGTTGGCCATACGGCCGGACTGGGCGCGGATGCGGCTCGTGCTGGAGGCCGACATCACCCACCGCGCCCGGCAGCTGGCCATGGGCGGCGCCCAGCTCCTCTTCGCCGACCTGCACCGCAACGTGCGCTGGCGCGACGGTGTCCTGCGCGTCGAGCAGATGATCGGCCGGCACGAGGTGGACGGATCCGGGCGCGGACTGCGCCTGCTGCCGTCCCTGTTCGCCCACAAACCCGCGCCCCCGGTCAGCGCCGACGAACCCCCGATGCTCGTCTATCCCGGCCGGGGCGCCGCGACCCTGTGGGAACCGCCGCCCGAGCCCGACACCTCCGCGCTCACCGCGCTGCTCGGCGCCCCCCGCACCACGGTCCTTCGGCTGCTCGCCGAGCCGCTGCCCACGGTCGAGTTGGCCCGCCGCCTCGGTGTGACGCCGAGCGCGGTCTCCCAGCACCTGAAGGTGCTGCACGCGACGGGACTGGTCACCCGGACCCGCGACGGACGGCACGTGCTCTACCGGCGCACCGGACTCGGTGACCAGTTGGCCGACCGGGCGTGACTTCGAGAGCGCTCGAAGTTCTAGCGTCGTCAGGGACGGGGCACGGTCAGGGTCAGGGCGAACGGAGGCAGGACATGCGGGTCGGCGTGCACATCAACCGGTTCGACCATCCCGGAGGGGGTCCCGCGCTCGGCGCCGAACTCGCCGCCGTGGGTGCCGCCGCCGAGGCCGCGGGCGTGAGCTGGCTGTCGGTGATGGACCACTACTTCCAGATGGAATTCAACGACCGCGCCGAGGACCCCATGCTGGAGGTCTACACGACCCTCGGCTTCCTCGCGGGTCACACCTCGACGGTCCGCCTCGGCGCCCTGGTGACCGGCGTGACCTATCGCCACCCCGGTCTGCTCGCCAAGGTCGCCACCACGCTCGACGTGCTGTCCGGCGGCCGGGCCACCCTCGGGATCGGCGCCGCCTGGTACGACCGGGAGCACGCGGGGCTCGGCGTGCCGTTCCCGCCGGTCGCCGAGCGCTTCGAGCGGCTGGAGGAGACCTTGCGGATCTGCCTCCAGATGTGGGACCCGGACACGAACGGCCCGTTCGAGGGCACGCACTACCGCCTCGCCGAGACCCTCGGCGTCCCGGCGCCGGTCAGCGCCCCGCACCCCGAGATCATGATCGGCGGAGGCGGCGAGAAGAAGACGCTGCGGCTGGTGGCCCGGTACGGCGACGCGTGCAACCTGTTCATCACCTCGCCGGAGGAGGTCAGGCACAAGCTCGACGTGCTGCGCGGCCACTGCGACACCGAGGGGCGCGACTACGGCGAGATCCGCAAGACCGTCGTCTACTCCGGCGAGGCCGCCAGGACGGGCGACGTCGACGCCTTCACCCGCGAGATCACTGGCTACACCAAACTCGGCATCGACACGGTGATCCTCGGTCCCCGTACGGGGGAGCCGGCGGCGTTCATCGAGAACTTCGCGGCTCCCGCCGTACAGCGGCTGGCCGGGCTCGACTGAGCGCCGGCGGCTATCGGCACGGTGTGCTCGACCGGGTGCCGGTGTCGGCGGGGCGGCTGCGGGAGACGATCCGCATCCCGCGGGCGTCGACGACCCGGACCTGCAACGAACCGCAGCCGCACCGCGTCCACACCGTGCTGCCCGCCCCCGTGGCGTGCCGGGAGACGACTTGGAAGGGCTCGGCGCCGTCGGGCCACCCGCAGTGCGGGCAGACGGTGCCGGTCGTGCTGGTCATGGTGACTCCTCGCTCCTCGTGTGGCTGATCGACCGTCGCGACACCATCAAGGGTGCGATGAGCCTTCGTACACGTCCAGGTTGACTTTGTGGACCTCACCTTGAAGCGTGGGCTTCATGATTGACCTGCGCCGACTGCACGTACTGAGGGCCGTTGCGCACTACGGCACGGTCACCGCGGCCGCCCGCGCCCTGCACTTCACGCCGTCCGCCGCCTCCCAGCAGATCCGGCAACTGGCCCGCGATCTGGGCGTCGACCTGCTGGAGCCGCAGGGCCGCGGGGTACGCCTCACCTCGGCGGCCGAGAGTCTGCTCGCGCACGCGGACGCCATCCAGGCCCGCTGGGAACTGGCCGAGCTCGATCTGCGGGCCGACCAGGGCGCGCCGGCGGGGCTGCTCCGCGCGAGCGGTTTCCCGGTGGCCGTGTCGGTGCTGCTCGCGCCCATGGCGTCCCGGCTGCGCGTGCGGCACCCACGGCTCAGCGTCCGGATCCGCGAAGCGGAGGCGCCGACCGGCTTCGACCTGCTCTTCGAAGGGGAGGTCGATCTGGCCGTCGTCGAGGCGACCATCTACAACCCGCCCCTCAGCGACGACCGCTTCGACCAGCAGCCGCTTCTGGACGACCCGTTCGACCTGGTCGTCCCCGAGGATCATCCGCTCGCCGGGCGGGACCGCGTCGATCTCGCGGAGGCGGCGCGCGAGGACTGGATCGCGCCGGTGCCGGAGAGTCCCTGCCGCCCGCATGTGCTGTCGGCGTGCGGCGCGGCCGGCTTCACCCCGGACATCGTCCATCACGCGAGGGACTGGAACGCCATGGCCCACCTCATCGCCCACGGGCTCGGCGTCGCTCTCATCCCGCGCCTCGCCCAGCTCACCCCCCACCTGCCGATCACCCGGGTCCGCTGCACGGGCAACCCGCACCGCAAGCTCCTGACCTGCACACGGGGCGGCGGCCACGAACGGCCTGCGGTCGCGGCCGCACTGGCGGAACTGCGCGAACTGGCACCCAAGGCGGTGGCCTGAGACGCGAGAAGGGGCCGGAGCACCAGGCTCCGGCCCCTCGGGGTGACCCGTGGTGGGGTCAGGCGGCGACCGCCTCGCCCGCGTGCCCGTGGACGCGCGCGATGACCTCGGTCAGCTGGGCGGCGACCTCGGCGTCGTCGACCGGGTGGGTCTCGGCAAAGCGGGTCACGGACCCGGGGATGGACAGCTTGACGTCCTCCAGCACCTTGCCGCCGGCGATGCCCACGGCCTTGCGGGCCTCGTCCTGCGCCCACACGCCGCCGTACTGGCCGAAGGCGGTGCCGACCACGGCGACCGGCTTGCCGCCGAAGGCGCCGGAGCCGTACGGACGCGACAGCCAGTCGATGGCGTTCTTCAGTACGGCCGGGATCGTGCCGTTGTACTCGGGGGAGAAGAACAGGAACGCGTCGGAGGCCTGCGCGGCCTCACGCAGCGTGGCGGCGGCGGCCGGCACGCTGCCCTCCACGTCGATGTCCTCGTTGTAGAAGGGGATGTCGGCCAGGCCCTCGAAGAGCACGACCTCGGCGCCCTCGGGAGCGAGCTTGACGGCCGCCTCGGCCAGCTGACGGTTGTGCGAACCGGCACGAAGGCTGCCGACGAGCGCGAGGATGCGAACAGACATGCGAACTCCAAGGATGCTGAAACATTGCCGTTACGATCCGGACCGGGGTCCGTTTACGTTTCTAGCACCCTAAGCGGACCGCGGTCCAGTTTCATTCCCGATGCTTTACGCTGTCTTCATGTCCGCCGCCCTGCCGCCGTTTGCGAAGCCTGAGGAGCCCTTCGGCACGCCCGAGTTGCTGGAGGTCGGCTCCGCCCCCGACGAGCCCTGCCTGCGCGCCGACGCGGCCCGCAACCGTGCCCGGCTGCTGGAGGCCGCCTCCGAGCTGATCGCCGAGCACGGCGCGGCCGGGGTCACCATGGAGGCGGTGGCCGCGGCGGCCGGGGTGGGCAAGGGGACGGTCTTCCGGCGCTTCGGCGACCGCACCGGCCTGCTGACGGCGCTCCTGGACCACTCCGCGAGGAAGCTCCAGGCCGACTTCCTGAGCGGGCCGGCGCCGCTGGGCCCCGGGTCGCCCCCGGTCGACCGGCTGCGCGCGTTCGGCGTGGCGGTGCTCTACCGCTCGGCCGAGCAGCTGGACCTGCAGCTGGCGGCCCAGCCGGAGCCGACCCGCCGCTTCAGCCACCCCTCGCTCAAGGCGCTGCACACCCACGTCATGGTGCTGCTGCGGCAGATCCAGCCGGACGCCGACTGCGACCTCCTCGCCCAGACCCTCATGGCGTACCTCGACCCCGCCCTGGTCCACCATCTGACCAGGCAGTGCGGTATGCCCATGGAGCGGCTGGAGGCGGGGTGGATCGACCTGGTGGCCCGGGTGACACGCACACAGGTGTGAACGTTCCGGGGTGCCCCGGAGCACGTTGACCGAGCGGCGGGGGACCGGCTGCGGACCCTAAACGGAAGTCCGCACACAGGTTCTGCAAAGATGCCGTACGTCATGGTGCAGATACCGAAAACGCCCGCGCCCGCTTCCCCCGCACAGCGCTCGGTACCCACGAGCGCCGATGTGGCCCGCCTGGCCGGCGTCTCGCGCGCGACCGTCTCCTACGTCCTCAACAACACCAGTGCCGTCCGTATCAGTGAGCCCACCCGTCGCCGCGTCCACGAGGCCGCGAAGGAACTCGGCTACGTCCCGCACGCCGCTGCCCGCAGCCTGCGCGCCGGGCACAGCCGCATGGTCCTGATGCCCGCGCCCAGCTTCCCCATCGGCTCCCTGTACGGCCGGTTCCTCAGCGAGCTCCAGCTGGCCCTCGGGCGCCTCGACTACACCGTCGTCCAGCACGGCAGCGTCGGCCTGCACAGCGACGAGGCCGCCCGCGCCTGGGCCGAACTGCGCCCCGTCGCCGTGCTGGTGTCGGGCTCCGGCCTCGGCCCGAAGGGCGTGACGGTGCTCAAGCGCTCCGGCGCCCGGGCCGTCGTCACCCTCGGCCCCGAGTCCGTCGACGGAGCGCACGCCCTGCTGATGGACTACGAAGCCGTGGGCCACTGCGCGGGCAGCCACCTGTACGAGCGCGGCAGGCGCCGGATCGGCGTCGTCGTGCCCGAGGAGGACGGCCTGGAGTCCTTCTCGGCGCCCCGCCTGGAAGGCGTACGCCGCGCCCTGCACGGCACGGACGCCACCCTCACCGAGCTGCCCCTCGCCTACGACGAGGAGTCCGCGGCCCGCCTCGCCGCCCGCTGGCGCGACCTCGGCCTCGACGCCGTGTTCGCCTACAACGACGAGTACGCGATGCTGCTGACCCGCGCCCTCAAGGACGAGGGCATCCGCGTCCCCGCCGAAACGTCCGTCATCGGAGCCGACGACCTGATGCTCGGACGGCTGCTGCGGCCTAGGCTGAGCACGGTCCATATCGAGCTGCCGTCCGGCCGGGACCTCGCGGAACTGGTCGACCGCGCGGTGCGCAGCCCGGGCGCCGCGCCCGAGACGCACAAGGTGCTGGGGGCCACGGTGGTCCACCGCGAGTCCAGCTGAGGCCTCGCGAGCCCGGCCGACGTACCGTCGAAGCCAGGGAGGCGTGGAATGCGCACGACGGTCGGCATCATCGGCGGCGGTCCCGCCGGACTGCTCCTCGCCCGGCTGCTGCACCGCGCGGGCGTCGACTGCGTGGTCCTGGAGGCCAGGACGCGGGAGTACGTCGAGCAGCGCCAGCGTGCCGGAATGCTGGAGCAGGGCACGGTCGACGCGCTGCGCGAGGCCGGCGCCGCCGAGCGGCTGGTGGCCGAGGGTCTGGTCCACCAGGGCATCGAGCTGCGCTTCGACCGGGAACGCCACCACATCGACTTCCCGGCCCTCACCGGTGGCCGTACGGTGACGATCTACGCGCAGACCGAGATCGTGAAGGACCTCGTCGCGCTGCAACTCGCCGACGGGCCACCGCTGTTGTTCGAGGCGGCGGCGCTCGCCGTCGAGAACCCGCAGAGCGCCACGCCCGTCGTACGGTTCCGGCACGAGGGCCGCGAGCGGACGCTGACCTGCGACTGGATCGCCGGCTGCGACGGCTTCCACGGCATCTCCCGCGATGTCTTCCCGGCCGGGACCGGCCGCTCGTACGCGCACGAGTACCCGTACTCCTGGCTCGGGATCCTGGCCGAAGTCCCGCCGTCCTGCGACGAGTTGATCTACGCGCGCGGTGAGCGCGGCTTCGCCCTGCACAGCATGCGCTCACCGTCCGTCTCCCGGCTCTACCTCCAGGTCTCCAACGGCACCGACGCCGACGACTGGCCCGACGACCGCATCTGGGACGAACTCGCCGCCCGCTTCGCGATCGACGGCGACTGGACCCTCGAACGCGGCCCCATCTCCGCCAAGTCGGTGACGACGATGCGCAGTTACGTCCATGAACCGATGCGCCACGGCCGCCTGCTGCTCGCCGGGGACGCCGCCCACATCGTCCCGCCGACGGGCGCCAAGGGCCTCAACCTGGCGGTGGCGGACGTCAGGGTGCTGGCCCGCGCCTTCATCGAGCTGCATCGCACAGGGAACACACAACTCCTCGACAGGTACTCGGAGTTGTGCCTGCGGCGGGTGTGGCAGGCCACCCGGTTCTCGGACGACATGACTAGGATGTTGCACGCTCAACCAAACGGGGATGCGTTCGACGACCGGATGCAGCTCGCACGTCTGCGCCGGATCACCGCATCCCGCCACGCCGCCGCCGAACTGGCCGTGAACTACTCGGGACTTCCGCTCCCGCTGTGAGTCCCGCCGGTGACCGAACGGAGAGTCGCATGCCGTTGCTCGACCCCAGCACCTGGCAGTCCCCGTCCCTGTCGGGAGAAGAGCACCTCGTCACCGAGCCCGCCACGGGCGACACGCTCGGCACCGTCACCCTGGCCACCGCCGAGGACATCGGCAGGGCCGCCGAGGCCGCCCACGCCGCCCAGCGCGAGTGGGCCCGCGTCCCGCACTTCGTACGCGCCGCCGTGCTGCGCAAGGCCGGCGACCTGTTCACCGAGCACGCCGACGAACTGCGCGAATGGCTCGTCCGCGAGTCCGGCTCCATCCCGGGCAAGGCCGACTTCGAGCTGCATGTCGCCGCTCAGGAGTGCTACGAGGCCGCCGCCCTCGCCTCCCGCCCGGCCGGCCAGGTCCTGCCCAGCGAGGCGCCCCGGCTGTCGTACACGCGCCGGGTGCCCGTGGGCGTCGTCGGCGTGATCCCGCCCTTCAACGCCCCGCTGATCCTCTCGATCCGCTCGGTGGCCCCGGCCCTCGCGCTCGGCAACGCCGTCGTGCTGAAGCCGGACCCGCGCACGGCGGTCTGCGGCGGCCTGTCCCTCGCCGCCGTCTTCGCCGAGGCCGGTCTGCCCGAGGGGCTGCTGCACGTCCTGCCGGGCGGCGCGGAGGCGGGCCAGGCGCTGGTCGCCGACCCGCGCGTGCCGGTCATCTCCTTCACCGGGTCCACGGCCGCAGGCCGGGCCGTCGGCGAGGCCGCCGGACGCCATCTCAAGCGCGCGCATCTGGAGCTGGGCGGCAACTCCGCCCTGATCGTGCTGGAGGACGCCGACATCGACGCGGTGATCTCCACGGCCGCCTGGGGTTCCTTCTTCCACCAGGGCCAGATCTGCATGACGACCGGCCGCCACCTCGTCCACCAGTCGCTCTACGAGGAGTACGTCGAGCGCCTCGCCGCCAAGGCCGACTCCCTCGCGGTCGGCGACCCGCACCGTGCCGAGGTCCACCTCGGCCCGCTCATCGACGCAGGTCAGCTGGGCAAGGTGCACGCACTGGTGGAGGCGAGCACCTCCCAGGGCGCCAAGCTGGCCGCGGGCGGCACCCACGAGGAGCTCTTCTACCGGCCGACCGTGCTCGCCGGCGTCGACGACGAGACCCCCGCGTACGCCGAGGAGGTCTTCGGACCGGTCGCTCCGGTACGCCCCTTCGCCACGGCCGACGAGGCCGCCGCCCTCGCCGCGGCGAGCTCCTACGGCCTCTCCCTGGGCATCGTCACCAGGGACACCGCCCGCGGGCTCGACCTGGCCGAGCGGATCCCGACCGGGATCGTGCACATCAACGACCAGACCGTGAACGACGAGGCCGTCGCCCCCTTCGGAGGCCTCGCCGCCTCCGGCACCGGAGCCCGGTTCGGCGGCGAGGCCAACCTGGAGGCGTTCACCGAGATCCGCTGGACGACAGTGCGCGGGGATGTGGCGGCGTACCCCTTCTAGACCCCGTTCTAGATCCGGCCTTCGGGGCCGGATCCGGAATCCGGCCCTTACTGGCCGTCCTGCTCGGCCTGCGCCTGCTGGGTCGCCACGGCCTTGCGGACCTCTTCCATGTCGAGCCCCCGGGCCTGCCCGATGACGTCCGTCAGGGCGGCCTCGGGCAGGGCACCCGGCTGGGCGAACACGGCGACGCGGTCACGGACGATCATCAGCGTCGGGATCGACTGGATGCCGAAGGCGGCGGCCAGCTCCGGCTGCGCCTCGGTGTCGACCTTGCCGAACACCAGGTCCGGGTTCTCCTCCGCGGCCTTCTCGTAGACCGGGGCGAACTGACGGCACGGCCCGCACCAGGACGCCCAGAAGTCGATCAGGACGAAGTCGTTGTCCGTGACCGTCTGGTCGAAGTTCTCCTTGGTGAGCTCCACGGTGCTGCTCATGGCGTAATTCCCTCTTCCTGGTGTCGGGGCGAAGCCGTCGGCGACAACACGACCGTACGGTCACGTATTCCGCGCGCGTACCCGTGTGGCCACGCCGCACACCACCCGCAAGACTGACCCCATGACGGAAACGGATTCCATCGCTTACGACGTCGTTGTGCTCGGAGCCGGGCCGGTGGGGGAGAACGTCGCCGACCGCACCCGTGCGGCCGGCCTCTCCACCGCGGTCGTGGAGAGCGAGCTGGTCGGCGGCGAATGCTCGTACTGGGCGTGCATGCCCAGCAAGGCCCTGCTGCGCCCGGTCCTCGCCCAGGCCGACGCCCGCCGGCTGCCCGGCCTCAGCCAGGCGGTCCAGGGCCCCCTGGACACGCCCGCTGTCCTCGCCCGGCGCAACGCTTTCACCTCGAACTGGCAGGACGACGGCCAGATCCAGTGGCTCAACGGCATCGATGTCGACTTCTACCGCGGCCACGGCCGCCTCGCCGGACCCCGCACGGTGGAGGTGACCGGTCCCGACGGCGAACGGAAGGTCCTGACGGCTCGGCACGCCGTCGCCGCGTGCACCGGCACCCGGGCCGTCCTGCCCGATCTGCCCGGACTCGCCGAGGTCAAGCCCTGGACCAGCCGCGAGGCCACCAGCGCGCAGGCCGCGCCCGGCCGGCTGGTCGTGGTCGGCGGGGGAGTGGTCGCCACCGAGATGGCGACGGCCTGGCAGGGCCTCGGCTCGCAGGTCACGCTCCTCGTCCGCGGCAAGGGCCTGCTGAACCGCATGGAGCCGTTCGCCGGGGAAATGATCGCCGAGGCGCTCACCGAAGCCGGCGCCGATGTCCGTACCGGCACCTCGGTCGAGTCGGTGACCAGGGAGAACGGCACGGTCGTGGTCATCACCGACCGAGGCGAGCGGATCGAGGCCGACGAGATCCTCTTCGCCACCGGGCGCGCCCCGCGCACCGACGACATCGGCCTGGACACGGTCGGCCTGGAACCGGGCTCCTGGCTGCCCGTCGAGGACACCCTGCGCGTCACCGGCAGCGAATGGCTGTACGCGGTCGGCGACATCAACCACCGGGCCCTCCTCACTCACCAGGGCAAGTACCAGGCCCGCATCGCGGGCGCGGCGATCGCGGCACGTGCTGCCGGTGAGCCGCTGCTGGACGCCGAGTGGGGTGCCCACGTGGCCACCGCCGACCACGGCGCCGTCCCCCAGGTCGTCTTCGCCGACCCCGAGGCGGCCGCCGTGGGCCTGTCCCTCGCGGAGGCGGAACAGGCCGGCCACCGGGTCCGCGCCGTCGACCACAACCTCGTGGTCGCGGGCTCGTCCCTGTACGGCGACAACTACCGCGGCCGCGCCCGCATGGTCGTCGACCTGGAGCGCGAGATCCTCCTCGGCGTCACCTTCGTCGGCCCCGGCGTCGGCGAGCTCATCCACTCGGCGACGATCGCGGTCGCAGGCCAGGTGCCGATCAGCAGGCTCTGGCACGCGGTGCCGTCGTACCCGACGATCAGCGAGGTGTGGCTGCGGCTGCTGGAGACCTACCGGGACAACTGACGCACGGCGCCGACCGGCCGCTCACTCGGGCAGTGGGAAGCCGAGGGCCCTGGCCGCCCCGTCCGGGGTCGGCTGGGCCCAGTACTCGGCCATCGCCTGGTTGGACGACAGTGAGCGCAGCTCGGCCCGGTCCAGGTAGAGCACGCCGTCGAGGTGGTCCGTCTCGTGCTGCACGATGCGGGCGGGCCACCCCGAGAACACCTCGTCGACGGCCCGCCCGTGCTCGTCCTCCCCGGTCAGCCGCACCTCGGTGTGCCGGGCCACCACCGCCTGGTAGCCCGGGACGCTCAGACAGCCCTCGAAGAACGCGGCACGCCCGCCGCCCACGCCTTCGTACGACGGGTTCACCAGCACCCGGAACGGCTGCGGCACCCGTCCGCGCACCAGCCGGACCTCCTCCGGCACCGGTGCCGGATCCTCGATCACCGCGATCCGCAGCGATACGCCCACCTGCGGCGCGGCGACGCCGACGCCGGGCGCCGCGCGCATGGTGATCCGCAGGGCTTCCACGAAGCGGGCCAGCAGCGCGGGGTCCAGCTGGCCGTCGAAGTGCTCGGTGGGACGCCGTAGCACCGGGTCGCCGGCCGCCACGATGGGCAACGGGCCCTCGGTGGCCAGGAGTTGCTCGACCTGCTCGGCCAGCGGTGCGCGATGGTTCGGAAGTGCCATCGCGCCAGGATGCCACGGTGCCCGCGCGACGTGCGGACTCCCTTGTGGCGTACGTCACTTGAGATGGCGGGAACTCGACGGCTCGCTTCCCCGACTACTGGACCGCCACAGCACGACACGTCCCCACCCCCGGAGAAGCCGCCGATGTCCACCGCTCCCTCAACCACCACGGCGGAGGCGACACCCCCCGACGCCCCGGCGTCGTCGCCCCGCAGATGGGCACCGCTGCGCCCGCTGATCCTGCGTCTGCACTTCTACGCCGGCGTCCTCGTCGCGCCGTTCCTGCTCGTCGCCGCGGCCACCGGCTTCCTGTACGCCGGGGCGTTCCAGGCCGAGAAGATCGTGTACGGGCACGAGATGTACGTCCCGGTCGGTGACGCGAAGCTGCCGATATCCGAGCAGGTCGCCGCCGCGCGCAAGGCCCACCCCGAGGGCACCGTCTCGGCGGTACGGCCCTCCCCTGCCGAAGACGAGTCCACCCGGGTGATGCTGTCGGGGGTCGAGGGTGTCGACGCCGACCACGCGCTGGCCGTGTTCGTCGACCCGTACACCGCCGAGGTGCGCGGCGCCCTCGAACAGTACGGCTCGTCCGGCGCGCTGCCGCTGCGCACCTGGATCGACCAGTTCCACCGCGATCTGCACCTCGGCGAGTCCGGCCGCCTCTACAGCGAACTCGCCGCCAGCTGGCTGTGGGTGATCGCGGCCGGCGGACTGGTGCTGTGGTTCTCCCGCCGCCGTGCGCTGCGCAAGGTGCGGGGCACCAGCGGACGCCGCCGTACGCTCGGCCTGCACGGCACCGTCGGTGCCTGGGCCGCCGTAGGCTTCCTGTTCCTCTCGGCGACGGGCCTGACCTGGTCGACGTACGCCGGAGCCAACATCGACGAACTGCGCACCTCGCTGCGCCAGGCGACCCCGTCCATCTCGGCCTCGACGGGCGGTGAGCACGGTGGCCATGGCGGCGCCGCCGGTGCGGGCGGCAGCGGCGAGCACGGCGTCGGCCTCGACAAGGTCCTGGCCGCGGCGCGCGCGGAGGGCCTCGGTGATCCCGTGGAGATCGTGCCGCCCGCCGACGCGTCCTCCGCGTATGTCGTGAAGCAGGTGCAGCGCAGCTGGCCGACCAAGGGGGACTCGGTCGCGATCGA
The DNA here is from genome assembly GCF_045039535.1 of Streptomyces sp. NBC_01092. Taxonomy (NCBI): domain Bacteria; kingdom Bacillati; phylum Actinomycetota; class Actinomycetes; order Kitasatosporales; family Streptomycetaceae; genus Streptomyces; species Streptomyces sp. NBC_01092. The sequence goes on from NZ_CP108659.1 coordinate 10,120,882, forward strand.
CCCGACGACCGGCGAGGTCACCGACGTGCTGCGGTTCGCCGACTACCCGGTGCTCGCCAAGCTGACCCGCTGGGGCATCGACGCGCACACCGGTGTCCTGTTCGGCCTGGTCAACCAGATCGCCCTGATGGCGCTCACACTCGGCCTGATCCTGCTGATCGTGTGGGGTTACCGCATGTGGTGGCAGCGCGGCCGCGGCTCCGCCTTCGGCCGGCCCATCCCGCGCGGCGCCTGGCAGCAGGTGCCGCCGCAGATCCTGGTCCCGCTGGTGGCGGTGGTCGCCGTGATCGGCTACTTCGTGCCGCTGCTAGGCATCTCGCTGGCGGCCTTCATCGTGGTGGACGTGGTGCTCGGCGAGATGTCCCATCGGCGGGGGAAGCGCACACCGGCCGACGCGAGCTAGGACGAACGCATGCCAAGGGGCCCGGTTCCGGGGGGAATCGGGCCCCTTGGCATTTCCTCTGTCCCTCTGTTCTTCTGTTCCTCAGTTCTCTGATGCTCTGCTGATCAGGGTTGCTCGAAGTCACCCGTCAGCGCGGAGGCGAGGCGGATGTGCGGCTCCGCCTCCGCGTCCCGCCCCTGGCGCTGCAGGGTGCGGCCGAGCATCAGCCGGGCGTACTGCTCGACGGGGTCGCGCTCGACGATGACGCGCAACTCGGTCTCCGCACGACGCAGTTGGGCCGAGTGGTAGTAGGCGCGCGCCAGCAGCAGCCGCGGACCCGTCTGCTCCGGCACCTCCTCGACCAGCTTGCCGAGGACGCGCGCGGCGCCCGCGTAGTCCTTGGCGTCGAAGAACAGCTGCGCGCGCTCCCAGCGCTCGGCCGGTGTTCCGTGGTCGTAGTACATCGTCTCCACCATGACCTCCTTCGTCGCGCTCAACGAAGGCAGGTGGTTCAATATTCCACTACTTGATTCCACTACCTGTTCGTGCTGGTCATGGCCGCGAACTCGGCGTTGGCGCGCTCGGTGATGAGGGTCAGCACCCGTCCGGCGACGGCCAGGTCCTCCTTCGGGATACCGGCGTAGACACGGGCGGTGATGGGGGCGGTCGCGGCGGATGTGCTGCCGTACAGCTCACGTCCGGCGTCCGTGATCCGTACCGCGGACGGCTCCTGAGGGGTCAGCAGCTCCGCCGCGATCAGCTCGTCGACCGTGGAGTGGGCCAGTGCCGGGTCGATCTTCAGTGCGTCGACGACACCGCCGACCAGGGCGTCCCGGTCGACCGGTCCGTCGGCGACGGCGACGAGGCGGAGGGTGACGGACCACTGGAACGTGGCGCCGTGGCGGGCCAGCACGTTCTCCAGCAGCGCGCGGCTCGCGTAGTGGGCCAGGGCTATGACACGGGGGTCGAGCAGGGGAGTGGTGGTGGTCATGACTGCTCCTTCTCGGGCTCACTGTCCATGGCGAACGGGTCAAGAGGTGCGTCGAGCAGGGTTGCCAGGTCGCGCGTGAACTCCCGCGTACGCGCGCTGTCCAGCCCGCCGAGCGGCGCCAGCAGCTGTTGCAGAAGCCCTTGGACGACCTCGATCGCCTGCCGGGTCCGCTCCCGGCCCTGCTCGGTCAGCGCCAGCTGCACCGCGCGCGGGTCGCGGGGATCCCGGGTGCGTTCGAGGAGTCCGGCGGCCTCCAGGGAGCGCGCCAGCTTGGACACGTACAGCGGTTCAAGCCCGGTGTGGTCGGCGAGGCGCCGCTGGCTGGGGCGCTCGCCGCGGCGCTGCATGCCGTACAGCGAGGCCACCAGGGCGTACTGCGCGTGGGTGAGCCCCAATGGAGTGACGGCCCGGTCGACCGCGACCCGCCATTTCGTGGACAGGCGCCACACCAGGAACCCGGGGGAGGCGTTCTCGGAACCCTTGCTCATGCTGCATACAGTACATGGCTACTATATCCATGGCTACTATTTTCTCGAACGCATCGAGCCAGCCCGGGGTTACGGACTGACGAGGCGGCCCCGGCAGGGCTAGGTTGGGCGTCATGAGCAACCTTGATCGCGAGGCGGTGCCCGCCGTCTGCGGCGGCCGCGGCTTCGTCGTGGCGGAGCCCGTACGCGAACTTCTCAGCCCTCGCCGCGTCAAGCTCGGCGAATCCACCGAGGTCCGCCGCCTGCTGCCCAATCTGGGCCGTCGTATGGTCGGCGCTTGGTGCTTCGTCGATCACTACGGTCCCGACGACATCGCCGACGAGTCCGGCATGCAGGTGCCGCCGCACCCGCACATGGGCCTGCAGACGGTGAGCTGGCTGCACGAGGGCGAGGTGCTGCACCGGGACTCGACGGGCAGCCTCCAGACGATCCGCCCGCGCGAGCTGGGCCTGATGACCTCCGGCCGGGCGATCAGCCACTCCGAGGAGAGCCCGAAGCCGCACGCCCGCTTTCTGCACGGCGCACAGCTGTGGGTCGCCCTCCCCGACAGCCACCGCCACACGGACCCGCACTTCGAACACCACGGCGAGCTGCCGATCGTCACGGCACCGGGTGTGCGGGCCACGCTGATCCTGGGCGGCCTCGACGGCGCGACCTCGCCCGGCACGACCTACACCCCGATCGTCGGCGCCGACCTGACCCTGACGCGCGGCGCCGACGTACGCCTCCCGCTGGAACCGGACTTCGAGTACGCCGTCCTGTCCATGTCCGGCGAGGCCCACGTGGACGGTGTGCCGGTGCTGCCCGGCTCCATGCTCTACCTCGGCTGCGGCCGCACCGAACTCCCGCTGCGCGCGGAGTCGGACGCCGGCCTGATGCTCCTCGGCGGCGAGCCGTTCGAGGAGGAGTTGATCATGTTCTGGAACTGGATCGGGCGATCTGAGGAAGAGATCGTACAGGCCCGTCAGGACTGGATGGAAGGCTCCCGGTTCGGGGAGGTGAAGGGGTACGACGGGGCTCCACTGCCCGCACCGGAACTGCCGCCGGTGCCGTTGAAGCCACGGGGGAGAGTGCGCTGACCTGCGGAAACGCGTCAGCGTTGGTGGTCGCAGGGCGGAAGGCGGTCGGTAATTCTCACTGTCTTCCACCTGCTTGCCGGAAGGCGTCCAAGCGGCCGGCTGGCTCAGGCCGGTGCGGTTGGCGATTCCACGGTGTGGCTGTCTGTGGGCGGCTGTGGCAGGACTCTTGCTGACCTAATGCTGACTTTGCTGACGCCTCGTCAGGCTCGGGTGAGCGGCTCTTTTCCCAGCTTCCGGGCTTGCGGAGGCGTTTGCAGGTTCGGTGGTGTCCGGACCGATGCTGACCTGGCTGGCGGTCGAGTCAGGCGTTACGGAGGGACGGCGTCGCTCACACTGCGGTCTTGTTGCGATTCCACAAGATTCCGATGTCACCGCTGTCTGTCGGCAGCGCCGCTTCCGTCCGATCCGAAAGGTGCTGCGCCGGAGAGTGACTTGCAGGTTCTTGGTCTGCTGGTGGTACGCCCCTCGTAGGGCCCTGACCAGAGCGAATGCGAGGTTCGAAGGGAAGCTGGTGGATTCTGGCCCGCCTATGGTCCGGATCTTGGTCGTGAACCGGGCGAGGCCCGGGTCGGGCATGGCTGGCGGGCCACGCTTCGGGAATCCGGAGACGAGGAGATCTTCTTGAAGTTGTCTACGGGGTGGCGCTGACCTGCGTCAATGCGGCCCTCAACGTCTCTGACCAGCACTGATGCTTCTTTCGGGGTCTTTCAGGATGGTATGGCGTTACGCAGTCGATTCTCCCCACGCGCTCCCCAGCAGCCTTCTTACTCCCCAGATTCTCCCCAGAGATGGCCCGTGCTACGGGTCCGCGGCGAGGCGAGGCCAGTCGATTGATGCGTGGCCATAGGCACGCTGAGTGACTGTCGCAGGTAGGACAGAAGCATGCCAGCAGGTTCCTAGTGTGATGCGCCAGAAATCCTGAGGTTAAGTCGCTAGCCTGATTTCATGTCGCCGGGTCCTCCAGCTGTTGAAGTCACTCTGTCCGCTCAGGAGCGGGCGGAGTTGTCCCGTTGGGTAAGTGGGGTGGTGGCGCCGCGTTTTGTGGAGCGGGCGCGCATTGTGCTGGCGTGCGCGGACGGTGCGCCGAATGCTCGTGTGGCGGCAGAGGTCGGCGTGACGGTGGCGACGGTGAGGAAGTGGCGCGGGAAGTTCGCCGCTGAGCGGCTGGCCGGGCTTGAGGATGCCGCTCGTATCGGTCGGCCGAAGGCTGACCTGGTCCTGAGTAGGGCTGAGCGGGATCAGCTCACCCGGTGGGCGAGGCGGGCGAAGACCGCCCAGTATCTGGCGTTGCGCGCAAAGATCGTGCTGCGCTGCGCGGAGGGCGGGACCAACAGGCAGGCCGCGATCGACCTCGGTGTTGACGAGTCGACGGTGGAACGCTGGCGGGCCAGGTTCGTCGCGAAACGCCTCGACGGCTTGTCCGACGAACCCCGGGTGGGAAGGCCGCCCTCGATCCTGCTCGAACAGGTCGAGGACGTCATCGTGGCGACATTGGAGTCCAGTCCGGGCAAGGACACGCACTGGTCGCGGGCCTCGATGGCCGAGCGGACCGGCCTGTCGAAATCGACGATCGGGCGGATCTGGAAGCGGTTTGACCTCAAGCCACACCTTCAGGATTCCTTCAAGCTCTCCACCGATCCGCAGTTCGTCGCCAAGGTCGTCGATGTCGTCGGCCTGTATCACCACCCGCCTGAGAAGGCGGTGGTGTTGTGCGTGGACGAGAAGTCCCAGATTCAGGCTCTGGACCGGTCACAGCTGGTGCTGCCCATAATGCCCGGCATGCCCGAGCGGCGTACCCACGACTACTACCGGCACGGCATCACCAGCCTGTTCGCGGCCTTCAACATCGCCGACGGCACGGTCATATCGGCACTGCACCGCCGCCACCGGGCCATCGAGTTCAAGAAGTTCCTGGTCACGATCGACAAAGCGGTGCCGGCCGAACTCGACGTCCATCTGGTCTGTGACAACTACGCCACCCACAACACCGCCGAGATCAAGACGTGGCTGGGCAAGCACCCCCGCTTCCACGTCCACTTCACCCCGACCGGCTCCTCCTGGATGAACCAAGTCGAGCGGTGGTTCGGCCTGTTGACCGACAAGCTCATCCGACGGGGCGTCCACACATCGGTCAAGGCCCTGGAGGACGACATCACCGCGTGGATCGACACCTGGAACGAGAACCCACGGCCCTTCACCTGGACCAAGACCGCCGACGAAATCCTCCACTCCCTCGCCGACTACCTCACCAAGGTCGGAACCGGCAGCCAGAAAACAGAGCATAACTAACCCTCAGGATTTCTGGCGCATCACACTAGTCTGGTGTGGTACACGCCTGACCTCGCTCCTGACCTGCGACAAAGAGTGGAGACGTCGAGTGCCAGGCTCATTCGGTCCGCGCCTGGTCCGGATCTTGATGAGTGGTACGTGGTGCTAGCGAGTGGGGCGCGGTACCACATGGCACATGTCGTAGAAGCCGTCTCTGGGCGTCCAGCTGGTCCAGGGCGGGCGCGTAAGTCCAGGTCGGAGCCCTGCGACACGCAAGCGTCCATGGGGCTCGTGACACGGACGTGACAGAAGATGCGCAGCGGATCCCCTGTGTGCAGCGACGGTATTGGGGGAGCACCCTTGCCATCGGTAGGGGGCGAACGACTGCCCGGCTGACGCTGTGCCCTTGAGTGTTCTGATGGTGCGTAGGGTGCTCAGAAATCGGAGCCCAGCAGGGCGAGAGGACGACGTTCGAGCTGCGCGAAGCGGACCTTTTCGCGCAGCCAAGCCGCAACATCACCTTGCCGTTCGAGCAGGAGAACGAGTTCCCGGAGTTCGCCCAGGACGATCACTCGCTGGTTCAGTGCGCGTTCGCTCTCTTCGATGGCCGGCCCGGTGAAGCCAGATGCAGAGATGAATAGGGCGCGGACTTCCGAGCGCCCGTACACCCGTACCAGGTGGCGGCTCATCGCGTTGATCTCGACAGGGTCACCCCGCCACTTGATCTCTACGAGGTACGCGGATCCGTCGACTTCGAGGGCGCCGTCGATCTGTTCAACGGGATGCCCCTCCTCGCTGCGCAGCGTGAAGGATTCCCTGATCAGGATGCCTTCGGTCGCGAACAGGTCGTTGAGCACGCCTTCCAGAGCGGTGCCTCGCTTCCTTGGGTCGTCTTCGTTGAACAGATCGTTGAGTCGCTCTCGGAGTGCTTGAAACCTTGCTTTCCGTCGAGCAAGGCGCTCAAGCTCGCTTGTGCGTGCTTTGATGCGAGCTGCTCGCTCTTCATCATGCGCCTGGCTCATCCGCGTGAATGAGTCCTTGACGTTGACGAGTCGTCGCAGGCTCGCTTGTAGCCCCTGGGCCGGGAGACGGTCGTCCGGCCACAGTGTGGAAAAGTCCTCGAATTCGATCGTTCGTTTGAGGATCTCCCTGCGAACGCCCAAACCTGCGTCGCCCTGTTCATTGATCCGGCTGAGCACGGCGCGAACGATCTTGTACTTGCTGACTGCTGACTTGTCCGCGGCGAGCTGGTGTCGATGGGGCGCGAGCATGTCTTCGCTGACGCCGGCGCCCCGCAAGAATCCAAGGACCCCTTCTTTGCTCCGGTTGAGTCGGGGCACCAGTTCGATCAGCAGGTCCAAAAGCTCAGGCGGCCAGTGGTAGGCGTCGTTGTGGGCCACTCGTCATCTACACCTTCCGCGCGGGAGCCGCTCTCCGGGGCGCTTCGATCTGGACGATGTCCGAACGGCGCAACCCTATGAACCTGATTGTGCAGCGGCTGCCGCTGGTTGAGGCCGGGTTTCGCGGGATGCGCGGCATGAGGCTGGTGCGGAGATCTCTGATGGCGCCTCTCGGTGCGCTGGAAGACTTCTTGGCCCCACTGGCAGCTTCAGACTGGCCGAGCGGGGGGCTGGCCCTACTGCAGCGGTTGGCCTTCCGGGTGGTGTCCAGCTCGCGTTCCTTCACGTCCCGGACGGTGAGGTCGACTGCGCGGGCGACGAGCCAGACGCGCGATCTCGTCAGTTTGACGATTTTCCCTATCTGGTGGAGCTCCCGATGGGAGGCTGTGTTCATGCACGCCTTCATCTCTCACAACCACCGCGACAAGCCCCAAGTGACGCCACTTGCCGCCCGCTTGCGGCTGCTCGGCGTGGACGTCTGGCTTGATTCATGGAAGATTCGGCCCGGGGATCGGATCCCCGGCAAGATCAACGAGGCGCTGGGGCTCGTAGACACCGTCATGGTCTTCTGGTCCGCCAACTCTTCGAAGTCCCCTTGGGTGAACACAGAGTGGGAGGCCGCCCTCACACGGCGACTGCGGGATGACTCTGTCCGCGTTATCCCGGTTGTCCTCGACGACACCCCGCTTCCGCCGCTCCTTGAGCCGATCATGTGGGTTTCCATGGTTGACGGTGATGTCGATCGAGCTGCTCGGGAACTCGTAGGTGTGGACTCCCAAGCAGAACTCGTGAAGACGATGCAGCGGACGGTTGAGGAGTCCGGACTGGAGTACAGGTACTTCCATGGGTTCGGCGTCATCGTTGGCTGTCCCCGGTGCGGAGCTCCAAGTTCGAAGTTGGATGGCTGGAGCGCCGTTGATCACGCCCGAGACGACATGTACGCGGGAGTTCGTTGTACTGAATGTGGGTGGGACGAGGGCGGCGAAGTCTGACTACACCGCGCGCACCGCACAGAGTTTCGTCGGGGTCAACGCGCCGTGGCGTTGGCCCTCGTCATAGGGGCAGTGCGATCTCGGCTAGCGCCCGGACAAGTCTCGGCTGATGGGGCGTCGCCCTGGGAACGGTGTGCCTGGGTCGATACGATGAGTGGTGGGGGCGGGTTTTGGGGTTAAAGCCAGCTTGCTGCGGAGTCTGACGAGATATGGCCGTCCGACCGATTCGGGGGAATCGTGGTTGAAGCTCTGGTCACTTTGTTCGCCGGCCGTCTCGCCACCGCCATGCTGGGGCCGCTGGGTTCCCTGCTCAAGAAGCGGGTGCTGGGCACCGCGGATCAGCGCGCTTTGCGGCGTGCCACTAAGGAAGCAACACGTCGGCTGGCCATCTCGCTGCCCGACGATCTCGATCAGAGCACGTACATCGTGGACTGGCTGACCGATCCTGACGTGGCAGCGACCCTGGTCGACGCGGCCTTTGCCGATACGGAGCCTGATCGCGGAGCGCTGGGGGATCGACTGGATGAGCTGGGATACGATGCGGGCACTTCGCCTATCGATCTTGTTGCTGAAGCGGCGAACCTGAGTGAGCTGATCCGCGACCAAATACGCCAGGAGGCGGAGGGCAGTGGCGCGGCGCTGTTCAACCGGTTGGTCCTCAACAAACTCGACCGCCTAGGCGAGGTCGGCGAGCCGCAGACGGTGGATGATTCGAGGCTTCCGCCCCATCCCGAGCTCTTCGTCGGACGCGAGGCGGACATCGTTGAGTTGCGGACACGCTTGTGCCCGGCCGAGCCGGAACGTGAGCAAGGCCGGATGCGGGTGATGGTGGTGCGCGGCTGGCCCGGGGTGGGCAAGTCCACCCTGGCTGCGGCCTTCGCGCACCGAGCGCTGAGTAATGGCTGGTTTTCCGATGGGGTGCTGTGGGCGGCGCTTTCGGAGGCCCGCGATGTCCGCGGGCAGTTGGACCTGTGGTGTCGGCAACTGGGTCTGCCTCCGCTGCGCCCGACTGACAGCGAGGAAGACGTTTCGCGGCTGCTGGCAGGGCGTCTTCGTGACTCCAGCACGCTTCTCGTCATTGATGACGCCTGGCATGCCGAAGACGCAAGTGCCTTCCTCGTCGGCGGTGAACGCTGCTCGGCACTGGTGACCACGCGGGTAACGGAGGTGGCGCAGCACCTTGACCCCCGGCACTATCCGCTTCCGGTCCTCAGCGATGATGCCGCCCTCGAACTCATGGATCGGCTGGCGCCGCATGTAGTGAAAGGGCATCGCGAGGAGATGCTTGTGCTGGTCCGTGAACTCGAGGGGCTTCCTTTGGCTTTGCGCGTGGCAGCCCGACTGCTGGCGAGCGAGCAGCGCAACGGCTGGGGCATCACGGAACTGATCCACGAACTGCGGGAAGGCGCCGCGCTGCTTGCCGCACAGGCTCCTGCGGACCGAGCGGATCTGGCAAATGGCACGACGCCGACCATTGAGGCACTGTTCGCGAGGAGCACGGACCTGTTACCGCCCCCAGCGCGGATGCGCTTCGCCGCTCTGGGTGCATTCGCGCAGCGGCCGGCGACGTTCGACCTGAGTGCCGTCGCGGCGGTCTGGGATGTGCCGGATGCCCGCCCGGACGTGCGGCTGCTCATTTCCCGCGGATTGCTGGAACCGGTCGCGAACCTCCGCTTCCAGCTTCACGGGTTGCTGGCCGTACATGCCCGCACACTCCTGTCGACAGGCTGATCCGTGAGCCCAGTGACCGAGAAAGAGCGGCGCCTGCACAATCACGCCAAACACTTTGCCAAGCGGCTGGCCTACATGAGCGCGGACGACGTCAGCGGGCGGCACGAAGCCGCAATGGCGGCCTTCGACCAGGAGTGGTTACAGCTTCTGCAGGCCCATAACGCCGTTCTTGCGCACAAGTTCGACGATGGGCTTCTGGCCTACGAATTCTTCCTCCTGGGGACCGAACTGCGCCGGCGGCGGCGCCCGGCCAACGAGCAGGACCACGGAGCTGGCGCCGCCCTGCAATACGCCAAGAGACAGGGTGTCATCCCGCACACACACGTTCTCCTGATCCTCGCGGACATCGCTCAGAGCAGCGCACGGCCTTCAAGAGCGGAGGCACACATTCGAGCGGCGGTACGGCTCCTTCAACGCTCCCGTGACAAGCGGATCCAGTCTGAGGTTAACGCAGCGCTGGTTCTGTCCCGCTGCGTGTTGGGCGGCGTGCTGATCGATCTCGGTCAGACAGAGGAGGCCAGTCGTACTTGCCGCGAAGCATTGGCTGGGGCCGAGCGACTGGTCAGTATGCCGCTGCAGCAGCTGGCCCTTTCGAACCTCGGCGTGGCGTTAGTCAAACTGGGGGATCTTGAGGGAGCTCTGGAAACCTACCGGAGCGCGGCCGCAATCGCGCGTGCGCTCGAAGACCGGCTCAACCTTCAACGATGCCTGGCCAACCAAGTTGATGTGCTCCGCCTCCTGAAGCGGTACGACGAGGCACGGGGGGCGGCAACGGAGAGCGCTGCTCTGGCGAAGGAACTGGGAGATCTGTGGGAAGAGGGGCGCCTGCAGGCCAGGATGGCGGTCCTCGCTGCGGACAGCAACGATCCCGAAGTGGCCCTGGAACACCAGGAGGCGGCCTACCACAAGGCACGGCAAGTCGGCGACCTCATCGGCCAGGCAGACGCACTCGACATCCGGGCCACCATCGACGACACGCTGGACCCGACCGAGCACCCTGGCGAGAGCGCCCAACATGCAGCGGACATCCTTGAAACCATCGGGCGTTCAGAAGATGCTGACCGCATCCGGCATGACGCACGAGAGCGCACTGCTGCCAAAGAGAGCCAAGCACGTCTCTACGACACGGTGAGCCGGATCAGCGCCGCTCAGCGCACAGCTCGGCGCAGGAACGTGTCCGACGCCCTGGCCATGATGGACACCCTGGTGGCCGAACTGCGTGAATTGGGCGACACAGCACTGCTGAGCCTTGTGCTGGGTGAGGTCGCCGGCCTCCTGGAGTCCGCCGATCGCTTTGCAGAGGCAGCTCAGCTTTACGACGAGGCCCTCCGTATCGACCAGGTACCACCTGTGTACGGAATGCACCTGCTGGGTCGTGCCCGGGTAGCAGACGCCAGCGGAAACATTGCCGGCGCGCTTATCAGCTACCACGCGGCACTCGATCACTTCCGTCGGGACACAACTGCACGAAAAGAGATGGGAATCGCCTTGGCCTCGCTCGGCGGCATCGCACGACGCATGCGCTCCTACAACAGCGCACGCCTGTGTTTGACCGAGGCCATCGACGTCCTGCGAAGTACTCAAAGCGAGCTGCTGCAGACCGCCATCGCAGACCTTGAGGCTCTCGATGCTGAAGCAAGCGAAGTCGATCACTCCCACCCGCGACCAGACACGGTTCTACCCAATGCCAAGGTCATGGCCATACTCGCGATCATCGCGGACACAACCACCCAACATCCGCAGATGCAGGTCCGCGCGCAGCGGACAGACGGCTCCGTTGTGACCGGACCAGTGGCACAGCTGCTGATTGGAGCGGTGCCTCTCCTCGCGCTCCGCCAGGGAAACGAACAGCTGGTGCTTCCGCTGGAATGGTTGACGGAACTTGCCGTAGTCCTGCCCTCCGGTCGTGGAGATACTGCTCCGGTTCTGTGGGGGCAGTGAGCCTGTAGGGGCCCTCCGTTGCAGCGGCTGCACAAGACGTCGTCAGCGGACAGGTCCAGTCCGAGCGTGTCGGCAACCATGCGGAAGGACGGGCCGACCAGCGTTGTGCGGGGTCAGCCCTGTGGAGCGTTCCTCGGGCAGTCGGCAATACCGGCGTCTCAATCGTGGCGGCGACCGGCAGGCCAACGCGGCCCTGCACCGGATCGTGCAGACTCGCCTGCGCGTCGACCCGCGCACCCAGGACTACTACGAACGCCGCATCAAGGAGGTCAAGACCCGTCGCGAAATCGTCCGATGCGTCAAACGCTACGAGGCCCGGGAGGTTTTCCACCTGGTCGGGCGCACACAGGCACAACCCCCGTCATAGGGGCTGTGTGACTGACATGGACCCCCGTGGGTTGTATCGACGGTGGTCTTCGTTGTGGGGCCGAGATGACGTGAGCCTTAGCGCCAACGATCGACGAGCGGCAGGATCTGGCACGGTTCGACATCCGCCATCACCTGGCACGCGCTGACGTACGTTGCTCAGTCAGCCGTTTGCAGTCGATCACGCCTCATTCTTCCTACGGCACGAGAAGTGCTCGGGCAGTCCTTCTGGTCCTGGAAGGCTTGCGGGTTGGCCACAGCCGAAGCGGCAGAGCGGGATCACTTGACCCATCGCGTCGACCGGAACCCTGACGGCCTCGGATTCCCGGGGGCGGGACTCGAGGACGATCGAGCGGCTGCCACGTCTCTGCTTCGGTTCAGCCCGCGCTTCCGAAGATGGCCGGTCCTCGGTGCACCTGTTGCGACGGTCTCCCTGTCGTATGGATGGCTGGCGCTCCTTGTCGTCCAGGGCAGGTCCGTTCGCCTCGATGTACTGCTGCCACTGCTGTGCAGGGAGCCAACCGTGGTGCCCGCTCCGCTGGAACGGGATCCGCTCACCGGCCGCTGCTTCCACGATGAACCGGGTGAGGGTCAGACCGCCTTCCCCAGTGAAGGCGCTCGACTGATGGGCGGGCACGAGGACGCGATGCCAGCCCCCGCAGTAACCGGTATCGGTGGGGTTCTCCGGGTCGTAGGGCTTCTCAGGACACCGGGTCAGCGCGCCGTTTTGGCTGCACTGGCCTTCCTCCAGGACGAAGTTGCCGTCCTGGACCGCGATGGGGTTCTTCTGCACGCGGATGACGGAGGCCGGCAGGTTGGGTGTGCGGACGTAGGGGACGGTGCCGATGCCGGCGTGGTCAGGGTCGGCGAAATCCCAGACCGATTGAATCCCGGCGCGGCGCCGGAACCCCTCCCGCGCACGCATCCCGCGGGCCGTCTGGATGCTCAGCTGAGGCTCGTAGCCCAGGACGATGCCGTTGGCGCCATCGATGCGTACGTCGAGGCGTGCGTGTCCGTCGGCGGTCTGCGACTCGATATCGGCGTGGAAACCATGATCTTCGGAATCTTTCGCAACGCGTTCCTTGCGCGCGAGGTGCTCGTCGGACTCGTGGCTGATGGGCTTGTCTCCGGGCTTCCGGTAGTGGGAGGCGAGCCATACGCCGTCACGCTGGACGAGGTACATGGGGACACGTCGGCCGCGAATGTCCCGGCAGTCGGGGCAGATGAGTCCGCGCTTTTCGACGGGGACACGTCCCCGCATGCGCAGGAGCACGTTCAGGAGGTCCTCGCCTTGCGGGACACCGAGGTCGGGGCGGTCCAAGTCAAGGTTGCGGCCAGCGGTTCGTAGTAGACGGGGTTGCGGAAGAGGTCTTCGTCGCTGTCGACTTGAAGGTCGTCGTCCATCAGTGCTCCCCGCAGCCGTCACGAGTAGGACTTACAACGCTACGGGGAGGTTCTGACAATCGGGACGGAGCTGAGGAGAGGGCAATGTTGAGAGACGCAAGGGGAGTGGGTCAACAGGAGTTCAGGCTCGCAGGGTGTACGGGCAGCCGACGGAGTGGTCTGCCGAAGGGGTGTCAGCATGGACAGGCGGGCATGCCGGGGTGCGCGCGGGGCGCGTGGAAATGCGCTGCCGCACCCTCTGCGGCGCGTGGTGGTGTGGCGGGGTAGAAGCGTCGGGTCGTCGGGAAGCATGAGGCTGCTGTCGGCGACGGCTGAAAAGTGGTTCTGGATCACTTTCAGTGCCGAAGCAACGGAGGGTCACCACAAGCGCGATCATGAACGGCCTCGCGCCGCGAGAAGGACCCGTTTGCGGAGCAGATCGAAGTTGGCCCGGCCGAACATCTGCCGCTTCAGCATCTTGATCTTGTTGTTGTGGCCCTCGACGGCGCCGGAGCTGTAGCTAAGGCTGAGCCCGGCGACGACGGCGTCGAAGTCCTGGCCCAGGCCGTTGACGAAGCCGTGCAGGGCAGGCAGGCCGTCGGCCTGGACATGCTCGATCCACTGGTCGAGGTGCTGGCCTTGGCGGTTGTTCATCAACTCGGCGAAGGCGCGGACGTGTTCGGCGGCCTGGTTGAGTTCGGGGCAGCGGGCAAGGATCTCCTTGAGCTGCTGGGCCTGATCGTCATTGAGCCGGTCTGGGCGGCGGGTGATCCAGCCGGTGACGTCCCGCACGGACGGCGCTTTGCGGGGCGGATCGTCGTGCGGGAAGGCTTTCCGGAGCCGCTGCACGTACTTCTTCACCACGCTCTCGCCGCCGGGGTAGCCGCGCTCGCGGAGTTCCTCGAACAGACGGCGAGCGACGGTGCAGCCCTCCGCCCACCGCTGATGCAGATAGGGCTTGTAGGGATCGAGGACACTGGGGCGCCCGGTCCACCGCCCGACGAGGAGTTCGTCCGCATTGGTCGCGTGTGCGAGCCGGCGGACGGTGTTGCGGGCCAGCTCGAGCTGACGGGCGATCGCCCGCAGCCCGAGTCCCTCGTCCAGCAAGGCGTGAACGGCCGAGTGGTGCTCGCGCACCCGATCCGACAGGCGGCCGGACTGTCGCGGCTCGGATGGAGACTCCGCCGCAAGTCCGGCGGTCGCCGGCGGGAGGGCCGTGCGGACCGGGGCGATGTCCTCCGGTTTGCGGAGCAAGGCCCGATGCTGGACGACAGTCTTCTCGACCGCCTCGGCGAGGTTTTTCCAGATGTGCCAGCGGTCTGCGACATGGATCGCGTCCGGGGCGCCGAGCCGTCCGGCCTCTGCATAGGCGACGGAACGGTCCCGGCAGATCACTTCGACACCGGGATGGTCGGCCAGCCACCGGGCGACCGTCGCCGTGGTCCGGTCGGGAAGCAGATCGACCGGACGACGCGTGTCGATGTCGACCAGGACGGTGCCGTAGTTGTGGCCCTTGCGCAGCGCGAACTCATCCACCCCGAGCAGCCTGGGGACATGCGTTGCGGGATCCGGCAGACGGCGTATCAGCCGCAGGAGCGTCGACCGGCTGGCCTGGACCGCGAGCGTATGCGCCAGACGGGCGCCAGCACGGCCGGCCAGCATCACCGCCAGCCGCTCAAGCACCGCTTGTAGACCGGCACTTCGCCTACCGTGCCGGAACGTCAGCCCGTCGACCTGCTCGGCGAACGTCGCCTGCGGACAGGCGCCCTGGCAGCAACGGAACCGACGGACCTGTAACTCGATCACCACAGGGCGCCCGCCGACCGCACTGTCGGCGAGGCGGCGTACGTACCGGCTGTGCACCCGGGCCGACACCGTTCCACATGCAGGACAGCCGGCGCGCTCCGCTGACGCGCGTGCCCGCACGACCACCAACTCACCGTCAGGTTCGACGTCTTCGATCAGAACACCTTCGACCTGGTGGAACCACAGGTCCTGGAGAAGCGCATCCACGGCCGTTCATGATCGCGCTTGTGGTGACCCTCCGTTGCTTCGGCACTGAAAGTGATCCAGAACCACGATTCGCGCGTCGCCGACAGAGCATGTCGCGGTTTTCGGCTACATCTCCCCGGCACGCAGCGAGCGGGCACATCGGGTGCACGGCATAACTCTGATCGGCCCGGTCGTCGCCGACAACAACAGCCAGCGCCAGTTCGAGCTTCGACAAGGCAGCCTCCACCATCGACTGGGGCAACGAGCAGGTGGCCTGCCCACGCGGGGCCACGAGTGTGTCCGGGACCGAGCTGAGGATCGACGCACACGCTGCACGTCCTCCGCGACCCGGCTCCGCTCAGTAACGATGCGGCCCCCGGCCGCGCCGTGAGATCCAGACGCGAAACCGGCTCGTCCAGCAGACCAAGGAATGGCAGCGCAGTTGCGCGATCCGCGCTGGCATCGAGGCCGCCATCTCGCAGAACTTCCGGAGCCACGGGCTGCGACTTTCCCGCAGCCTCGCCCTGGCCCGCACCCACGTCCAGCAGGTCCTCACCGCGATGGCCTGCTACGTCGCCCGCGTCGCCGACTGGATCGACACCGTACCCCAAACACGGTGCCGGGCGCCGTACCTCCGCGCTCTGTGCTCAGCCACGCCATGACCTACCCAACATCACCAGCGGAGTCATGCCGTTGAGTTAGGCGTTGGTTCTGGGCGCTTGAGCCGGGATGACCTGCAGTGTTCGGCACCAAACCAGGCCGCACCGGATAAGCGCCAAGACAAGGGGTGGTGGCAGCGGGGAGCCGTTCGGCTCATCCTCTGCTGTGTGCATCTCTGCGCCCCCTCTGTCCCCTGCACCCCCTGTGTCCCCGCGATTAGATGATCGTGTCGTCGGTAGGAATGACGGTGCTCAGCGGAGGGCCACCGGCGGCGGAGGGAAGGTCTTCGGCAGTGTGCGTGAGACTGCGGGAGCGGTTGCGTTACTGGTTCGACGGGACGATGGACCGGGGGACGCAAGCCTTGATCGGCTGGCTGGGCCTGGCCTCCGTCGTGTGGATCGTCCTGGTGACGTCTCTGGTGGTTGCGTTCACCGACGAGGACACCGAGAAGAACGGCGGCTGGCTGGGCGTTGCCTGGATGAGCCTGCTGCGTGCGCTCGATCCCGCCACGATGGGCGGGGATACGGGAGGTCCGCTGTTCCTCGGCCTCATGCTGGCCGCGACCGTCGGCGGGATCTTCATCGTGAGCGCCCTCATCAGTGTGCTGACCGCCGGCCTGGAGGCTCGTATCCACGAACTGCGACCGGGCAAGTCCCGGCTGATCGAGTGCGGGCACACCGTCGTGATCGGCTGGTCGGAACAAGTCTTCACGGTGATCGCGGAGTTGGTCGAAGCCAACCAGAGTGAGCGGCGTTCATGTGTCGTGATCCTCACCGAGCGCGACAAGGCCGAGATGGAGGACGAGATCCGCAGAAGGATCCCGGACACCGGACACACGCGGGTGATCTGCCGCTGCGGCAGCCCACTTCAGCGGGCGGATCTGGAACTGGTGAGCCTGGACGCAGCCAAGTCCATCATGGTGCTGCCGCCCGTCGCGGACGGAGGGGACACCGATGTCATCAAGACTCTGCTGCTCCTGAACAACCGGTCGTGGACGGGCCCGCGCCCGAACATCCTTGCGGCCGTGCGCAGGTCACCCAATCTGGCGGCGGCCCGCCTCGCGGCCGGCGAGGACGCCCTGGTGATCGACGTCGACGACATCGCCGTGCGCCTCATCGTGCAGTCGCACCGGCAGATGGGCCTGTCCACCGTCTTCAACGAAATGCTCAGCTTCGTCGGCAACGAGTTGTATCCCTACCCCGTAACCGGGCTGGCAGGCGCCACATACGGGGAGGCGCTCAACAGATTCGACCTCGGCATCCCGGTCGGCCTGCGAAAGAAGGACGGTGAGTCCCTGGTCAACCCGCCGATGAACACGGTCATCGCCCGCGATGACGAGGTGCTCGTCCTGGCCGAGGACCACCTGCTCATCCGGCCGGCAGCCGCCCGGCCCACGATTGTCGGCTCGGCGATCACCTCCGCCCCTGGCCAGCCTCCGACACCCGACCACACGCTCATGATCGGCTGGAACTCCCGCTCGGCAAAGATCATCACGTTGCTGGACTCCCTGGTCGAGCCCGGATCGCTGATCGACATCGCGGCCACTCAATGCCCCGAGAACGACCTCCAGGAGCACTTGGAGAACCTCACAGTGGGCTACAAACCCTGCGAACCCACCCTCCGGCCATCGCTGGAGTCCCTGGCACTGGACGGCTACCGCAACATCATCGTCCTGACCGATGACGACATCGACCCCGAATCTGCCGATGCTCACACCTTGGTGACGCTGCTTCACCTCCGCGACATCGCCATCCGGTACGGCAGCCCGTACTCGATCGTCACCGAGATGAACAACGACGCCAACCGCGAGATCGCCCAGGTCACCAAGGCGGACGACTTCATTGTCAGCACCAAGATAATCAGCCTCCTGCTGACCCAACTCGTCGAGGACCGCCACCTCCACGCCGTGTTCACCGATCTCTTTGATCCGGTGGGATCGGAGATCTACCTCAAGCCGGCCACCAATTACCTCCTCCCGGAAACGCCGGCGAACTTCGCAACAGTCATCGAGGCGGCCCGGCAACAGGGAGAGACAGCCATCGGCTACCGGATCGCGCGGCACAGCGATGAACCTCCGACCTACGGCATCTTCCTCAATCCCGCCAAGACCGCGCCGCTGTCCCTGAGCGAGGACGATGCCATCGTGGTACTCGCGGAGAACGGCCGCCCGGCCGTCAACGTGCCCGCGGCCCGAGCCGGACACGGCACGGGCGGCGCGGAGGCAGTACCGCCGTTCAGCTCCGGCCGCGGGCCGTCCGTACTGGATCCTTCTTGAACGCACAGGGCATCTCAGGGGGGAAGCCCCCATAGGACCGTCAGCATGGGCAGGATCAAAGCGCGCACCATTGTGGCGCAGGCTACCGATGAGTCGAAATGGGCCTCGAACCAGGCCGTTCACCTGGGCGTTCGCCGGACGCTGGGGCGGCCTACGTCTAATCATGCGCTCTGACCAAGGTGCACCGTTCAAGACGCAGGCGATGGTGCTGTCCCCGGTTGGCGATCACCCGGGAGACGATGACGGACATCCTGTCCGGCGACTGGACGGTCGCGGAGCCCAGGCCCGGGCCGGAGCCGGAGGCCGGCGGACCGGTGGAGGCGTCGGGGCCGGGAGCGGGGGAATCGGGTCCTTCGGGCAGGAGTCGCCGGTTGGGGTTGCGGCTGTTGCCGCCTCGGACGCCCGAGCTGGCCGTGGGGGGGTGGCTGTCACGTTCGTACCGGAACATCCTCGAGGCGCTCGCGGACGCGGTGCATCCGATGCGGGCGCAGCACATCTGTGCCGCGCTGGGCCTGTCGACGGACATGAGCAAGGTGGACGGCTGCCGGTCGAAGCTGAAGCGGCTACTCGCGCAGGTTCTGATACCAGTCGGCCTTCGGCCCGAACCCTGAGGCGACGGTCCAGCTCGCTTCGGCCGGTCGTAGGACACCACTTCGAGCACCACCTGCGGTCGAGGCCGCTCACGCGGCCGATGTGGTGCAGCAGGAGCAGCCGTTTCCCGAACAGCGGTCATGCCGCGGAACATCCACGCTGCTTTCCGAGGGCTTGTGCGTGTGCTTCGTCGAGGAGTTCGCGCAGCACAGAGGAGGTCGGGGCCACGGCTGTGGCGAGCAGTGCCGGCCCACCGGCCAGCGGAGTGAGGACGGCGCACCCGTCTTTGGAACCCTCCTGGAGCAGGACAGGGTCGTGCCGGGCGTCCATCCCTGGACCCACGAGCAGAAGTTGGCCGACGGCCCGGTGCCCGTTCAGGACGGCCGGGCCGTCCCAGCCTGGTTCTGGGGCCCCGTACGCCGTGTGCTGGTCGAGCAGCGTGCGCCCGCCACGGTGGACCAGGATCCGGGTGACGAGGTGGCCGGGTTCCTCGTCGGCCCGGCCCAGGAGTTGCTCTTCTCGCAGTACGAGCCGTGCGGTGGCGGCGAGTTCGACGGTGTAGCTCTGGCGCAGGTTACTGCCGGCGGCGCTGATCAGGGGCTGTGGCAGCCAGCGCAGGCTGGCGTGCTCCGCGACGGTGAGCCGCACGTCGTAGGTGGCCGCGTCGGTGGTGGGGCCGCGTAGGGCGAGTGCGGCGGCGGCTGTGGTGACTTCCAGCTCGGCCCGGTCCTCGGCGGTGATGTCCAGGGTGAGCCGGTCGCCACCGAGCGGGGCGCTCATCGCGCCGATGATCCCCACCCTGGCGGCGTTGCCGTGGGTGCGCATGCGCCGCAGGTGGAAGGGGCCGTCGCTGCGCAGTTGCGGGAGGGTGGTGACGCGTCCGTTGTGCGCGGCGCGGATGCGGGCGGTGGCTCGCACGCCGTCCGAGTGTCCGGCGGGCTCCTGGTCAGCGGCTGGGGGAATGTCGGGGTCGGACGTGGTTCGGGTGGCGGCGAGTGGGGAGGAGGGGCTCATACGGTTGCCTCGGCGCGCCACTGGGTGAGGTGGCCGGTGACCCAGTCGGCGACTTTGCGGATGCCGTCGTCGGAGGTGAGGTTGGTGAAGATGACGGGGAGGTCGCCGCGCTGTCGTTTGGCGTCGATGGCCATGGTGTCCAGGTCGGCGCCGACGTGCGGGGCGAGGTCGGTCTTGTTGACGATGAGGAGGTCGGCGGTGGTGATGCCGGGGCCGCCCTTGCGGGGGATGTCGTCGCCGCTGGCGACGTCGATGACGAAGATCTGCACGTCGACGAGGCCCTTGGAGAAGGTGGCGGTCAGGTTGTCACCACCGGACTCGACGAGCACGAGGTCGAGGGGGTGGAGGGTTGCTTCCAGGTGTTCGACGGCTTCCAGGTTCGCGGAGATGTCGTCGCGGATCGCGGTGTGCGGGCAGGCGCCGGTCTCGACGGCGGTGATGCGCTCGGGCGGCAGGACGGCTTCGCGCAGCAGGTACTCGGCGTCCTCGCGGGTGTAGATGTCGTTGGTGACAGCGGCGATGCACCAGCGGTCGCGCAGCGTGCGGCAGAGCGCGGCGACGGTCGCGGTCTTGCCGGAGCCGACGGGGCCGCCCAGGCCGAGGCGCAGGGCGCGGCGGCTGCCGTCGGGCCGGGTCGCCGCAGCGCTGGACGCGTGCTGGTGAGGCAGAGAGTGGTCGAGGTGCATGGCAACTCCGTTGGAGAATCGGGATGTTCAGAGGACGGGTCAGGAGGAGAAGAGCCGGACTGACCAGGCGGCGTGCTGCTCCCCGGTGATGTCCAGCAGGGGTGAGGAGGCCGACGGCAGGGCATCGAGGCCCTCGGTCATGGCGCGGGTCGCGGCGTCGGCCGCGGTTTGTGCGACGTCGTCGGTCTCGGGGCCGAGACGGGCCAGCAGCCCGGAGGCGTCGAGCGGGTCAAGGCTCAGCAGGCGCACCGCCGCGGTGGCCGGGCCGCTGATGTTCTCGTACGCGGCGGCATAGGCGGCGTCCAGCGGGGTGAGCCCGGCGGCGCGGGCGGCGAGGCCCAGGACGATGGGCTGGTGGGCGCCCTGGGGGCGCGCGGCGGCCAGGTGTTCGAGTTCGGTGGACGGAAAGGTGGCGCGGGCCGCGCGCATCATCTGCCGGCCGAGCCTGCGGGCGACGGCACGTAGTGCGGGGGCGGGGGTGCGCGCGTCGGCAGCGTCGTCGAGCAACAGCGGGTCGTATCCGCCGGCGGCTGCTGCGGCCAGCCCGGCCGTCGTCAGACCGTTGGTGTGCAGGCGCCCGCGGCAGAACGCCTCCAGGCTGTGGGTGTCGTGTACGGCTTTGTGGGCGACGGCGGCCTCGACGCCGCCGGAGTGGGCGTGCCCGCCGGCGGGGAAGCGGCCGTCGGCCAGCAGGAGCAGGGCTGCGCGGCTCATGGGTGAGCGGCTGCCTTTCGCAGGGTCGGAAGTTGCGCCGAGCGCGGGCGGGCATGGGATAACCGCCCGGGGGCCCGGCCGCGTGCTGTTGCTCCAGCGGTCGGGCAGTGGCGGTTCAGAAGAGGAAGTACCGCTGTGCCAGGGGTACTTCGTTGACATAAGAGCGTGGAACGGTCGCACCATTGAGTTCGGTGCGGGCGTCGGCCGTTGTCGCACCGCCGATGGTGACCTCGAAGCTGTTGTGGTCGACTTCGAGGCTTTCAGGCACCGTGTCGTTCAGCTTCATGTCGGCCTTTGTGACGTGTCGGGTGCTTGTGATGTCCACGAAGTCCTTGTCGAGACCGAGACCCGGATTGCTGCTGGTGCCGTCTCCGTTCAGTTTGCCGGCCACGCCTGGAGCCACGAAGTTGACCGAGTTGCGTCCCGGGGAGCGGCCGGTGGAGCCCCAGACCGGGCGCGGCAGGTAGGGCTGCGGCGTTGTGATCGACGCGTTGGCGTCGCCGACCTGGGCGTAGGCGAGCTGGCCGCCCTTGAGGAGCATGTGCGGTTTGACGCCGAAGAACTTCGGCTCCCACAGCACCAGGTCGGCGAGCTTCCCGGTCTGCACGGAGCCGACGTGGCCATCGATGCCGTGTGTGATCGCCGGGTTGACCGTGTACTTGGCGACGTATCGGCGCGCGCGGAAGTTGTCGTTCGGCTGCAGCTGCTGGTCGTTGAAGGAGTGGTTTGTGTCGTTGGTGATCGTGCGGACGTTCGCGGCTTCGAGGTCCTCCTTCAGTGCCCCGTAGCGGCACTTCATGACGTGCGCGGTCTGCCAGGTGCGCATGATCATCTCGCCGATGCGGCCCATTGCCTGGGCGTCGGAGGACATCATGGAGATGGCGCCCATGTCGTGAAGGAGGTCCTCCGCGGCCATGGTGGACGGCCGGATCCGGGAGTCGGCGAAGGCCATGTCTGCCGGAATCTCCGGGTTGAGGTGGTGGCACACGATCATCATGTCGACGTGCTCCTTGACGGTGTTGACCGTCAGGGGACGCGTCGGGTTGGTCGAGGCCGGGAGGACGTTCGGTTCCTTGACCAGCTCGATCATGTCCGGCGCGTGACCGCCGCCGGCACCCTCGACATGGAAGATGTGGAGGGAGCGTGCCTTCTTCTTCGTGAACTTCCCCCCTGCGTCCCTGCCGTCGCCTGTGAAGGCTGCCCGTGTGCTCTCCAGGAACCCCGACTCGTTCAGTGAGTCGGCGTGCAGGGCAAGCTGGACACCACGCTCTTCACAGATGTCCAGAGCCCGGTCGATCACCGCGGGCGTGGCGCCCCAGTCCTCGTGAATCTTGAAGCCACAGACACCGGCGTCCACCTGCGCGTTGAGCTCGTGCTTGTTCATCGTGCTGCCCTTGCCGAGCAGGCCGATGTTGACCGGGAACTCATCCAGCGCCTCGAAGACCCGGGTGATGTGCCACGCGCCCGGGGTCACGGTGGTCGCCGTGCTGCCCTCGGCGGGGCCGGTGCCGCCGCCGATGAGAGTGGTCACGCCCGAGGCCAGGGCCTCGTGGATCTCTTCGGGGCAGATGAAGTGAACGTGGGTGTCCACACCGCCCGCGGTGAGGATCCGGCCGTTGCCGGAGATGACCTCGGTGCTCGGCCCGATCACGAAGTTTGTTGGCGTCACCGGCGGGGCTTCCTTCGTGGGCCCACGATCCGGCATCTCGAAGCTCGAGATCTTGTCCATCGTCTCGGGGTTGTACGCCTTGCCGATGGCATGAACTTTGCCGTCCCTGATGCCGACGTCGGCCTTGACCACACCCCACCAGTCGAGGATCAGCGCCCCCGTGATGACGGTGTCCACAGGGAGGCGAAGCTCGTCGCCGCCCCCGTCCCTCGGGATGTGGGACATGCCCATCGACTCCCGGATCACCTTCCCGCCACCGAAGATCATTTCGTTGCCGCTGTGCTGCGGTCCGCCGCTCCAGTCGGCTTCGATCTCGATGGTGAGATCGGTGTCGGCGAGGCGGACGCGGTCCTTGGTGGTGGGCCCGTACAGAGCGGTGTAGTCCGCCCGCTTCAGCATGTTGCTCGGCCGCTGCGAGCCCGTCTGCCCCGGCTGGCTGCTCATCGGACGATCCCCTCGCGCAGTCCCTGGATCTTGCTGGTGTCGGTCTTGGCGTCGCCCTCGATCTGAACCAGCTCAACGCAGCACACATCTCCTGGTTCGAACCGTACGGATGTGCCCGCGGCGATGTTGAGCCGTCGCCCCTTCGCCTCGGCGCAGTCCATGAGCTGGTCATCGCTCACGGACGTGCCGACGGGGTTCTCGATCACTTTGAGGCCGGGGTTGACCTCGGCGAAGTGGTAGTGGGAGCCGACCTGGATGGGGCGGTCGGAGGCGTTCCTGACCTTGATCGTCTTTTTGTCGCCCTGCAGGTGCTTGTTGAACGCGATCGCCTCGTGCCAGGACGCGGCGTCCTCGCCCGCATCGCAACAGGCGGATGAGCCGGCGTCGTCGCAGTCGACCGGGCACTGCGGCCTGCCCGCCGGCTGAGGGTGTTCGACCTTGCCCGGGTAGACCTCGGGTTCCTCCGTGGCCTCCGGGATGGGGTCGTGGATCGTGACCAGCTTGGTGCCGTCCGGGAAGGTCGCCTCCACCTGGACGTTCTTGATCATCTCTGGGACGCCGTCCATCACGTCGTCACGGGTGAGCACCCGTCGGCCCGAGTCCATGATGTCGCTGACCGTCTTACCGTCGCGCGCCCCCTCGAAGACGTGAACGGTCAGCAGAGCCATCGTCTCGGGATAGTTGAGAAGCAGCCCCCGGTCATGGCGCCTTCGTGCCACGTCGGCCGCGACGTGGATCAGCAAGCGCTCCTGCTCATGCGGAGTCAAATGCACGATGACTCGTCTCTGTTGGTCGGATGGTGCGTGCGGCCGGGCATGCCAACGGCGCAGACACCGTTCCCCCCGGAAGGCGACGGCCGCTCTACGAGCATCAGCGGGGAAGAACGGCGAGACGACCGAACGGCGGTTGATCTACACCATCTGGTGAATCCGCGGAGTACTCCGTTTTCACCCCGCCGGACAGGAGAAGTCCGGTCTCGAAATCGCGGACGAATTCTGTGCGTTGGGCGGCTACCTGGGACTGGCATTTTGAGCGTGTCCTGGGCCGGAGCGTTTCCTTTCCGCCCGCCCTCCGGGGCGCTCACCACTTCGCTCGTGCGCCGGTTTCACGCCCTGACGGCGTCCTTCCGGTTTCCCCCACACTGGGCCTGCCGCCGGTCCCGGGGAGGGCCTCGCGGTTCTCGACACCATGGGGGAACTGTGTCGTTTCTGCCTGAGCCCGCACGTGATGCCCGGCCGCGAGGGGGCGGGGATGTGCAGGTGGTGGTGGTCGGCGCCGGGTTCTCCGGCATCGGTGCCGCGATCCGGCTGCGCCAGGAGGGCTGGCGTGACCTTGTGGTGCTGGAGAAGGCGTCGCAGCTCGGGGGAACCTGGCGGGAGAACACCTACCCGGGGTGCGCCTGCGATGTCCCGTCCTCGCTGTACTCCTACTCCTTCACCCCCGACGCGCGGTGGAGCAGGATCTTCGCCGGGCAGCGGGAGATCCATGACTACCTGCGAACGACCGCGGACCGTTACGGAGTCGGTGAGGTGCTGCGGTGCGGCGTCCGTGTCGTTAAGGCCCGGTGGGACCAGAACACGGGGCGCTGGCTGGTGCAGACCACCGACGGCGAGTACCGCGCCAGGGTTCTGGTCCTGGCCACCGGACCGTGGCATGAACCACGGCGGCTCGACGTGCCGGGGCTGGACGAGTTCCCCGGGCCGGTGTTCCACACCGCTGAATGGGACCACTCCGTAGATCTCACGGGCCGACGCGTGGCCGTCGTCGGCAGTGGCGCCTCCGCTGTCCAGCTCGTCCCGGCCATCGAGGACCGGGCGGCGGCCGTACACCTCTTCCAGCGCACTGCACAGTGGCTGCTGCCCAAGCCCGACCTGGGGGTTCCCGAGGCCGTCAACCGGGGTTTGGACCGCATTCCCGGCGTCCGGCACACCCTGCGGGCCGGCCAGTACGGCCTGCAAGAGGGCCTCGGCTTGGTTCTCCGCCACCCACGGCTGGCAGGCCCTCTCCAGGCCGCGGCCAAGGCTCATCTGCGGCTCACGTTCCGTGACCCGGAGCTGCGCCGGGCGCTGACGCCCGACTACCGCCTGGGCTGCAAGCGTCTGCTGACGTCGAGCACGTTCTACCCTGCCCTGGTCCAGCCCCACGTCCACCTCCACTCCACCGCTGTGTCCTCCGTACGCGGTCGGCACCTCATCGGTGCCGACGGCACCGCGATCGAGGCCGACGTGGTGATCACCGCCACCGGCTTCCGCGTCGGCGAGTTGCCGCTGGCCCGCAGCGTGCACGGCACGGACGGCCGGACGCTGGACGAGACCTGGTCCGGGGATGGTCCTCAGGCATACCTCGGCACCAGCGTCAGCGGGTTCCCCAACCTCTTTCTCCTCCTGGGCCCCAACCTCCTTTCCGGCTCCACCTCCGCCATCAGCGTCCTCGAAGCCCAACTCGCCTACCTGGCTGCCGCACTCAGGCACCTGCGCCGCGAAGGCCACGCCTCCATGGACGTCAGACCAGCCGTCCAGGCCGTCTACAACACCGCGGTCCAGGAAGCACTGCGGACCACCGTGTACAACGCGGGCGGATGCTCCAGCTACTACTTCCACCCCAGCGGCCGGAACACCTTCTGCTGGCCCTGGACCACCGGCCGCCTCATCCGCTCGCTGAATCGCTTCGACGCCGCCGCCTACACCTGCCGCACACCCTCCACCCCTGCTCCCGTGCCCGCACCCAGGGCGGCGGCGGAAGGCAGCTTCCCGGCGGATGAGGAAGGAATCACCGCATGACCAGGCGGCGCCCCAGGCCACAGCCGTACGACCGGGAACTTGACCATCTTCTTCTCTTCGGGGGCGGTGGCGAGCAGGACCCCTGTCCCACGGGCTGGTACTTCGCCCGGTTCAGCCGGCATCTTCGCCCCGGCCAGGTGGTTCCCGTCACCTACATGGCCCGGCGGTACGCGCTGTTCCGCACACGCGGCGGGCAGGTCGGGATGATCGACAGCCAGTGCTGTCACATGGGCGCCGACCTCAGCCGGTGCGGCCGGGTACGCGAGGAGAGGCTGGTTTGCGGCTTCCACGCCTGGGAGTTCGATACGGAGGGAGCGTGCCGGAAGATCCCCGGCGCTGACCGTATCCCCTCCCGGGCCGTGCAGCACAGCGTCCCCGTGACCGAGCAGGGAGGCATCATCTGGTTCTGGCACGGGTCACCGACCCCGGAGCCCATGAGCCAGCTGAGCTTCGCCGAGGACCGCCGTCGCCACCTCTGCCTGGCCGGTGAGGTGCTCGTCTGCCACGCGGATCTCCTCCCGATCGGTGAACACGTGACCGACGTCTCGCACTGGCCCTACACACACAGCCCGGGGCGAAAGATGACCGCCGTCCAACTGCGCGACGAAGGACGCCACTTCTCCTTCCGGATCCAGCCCGCCGAGGAGGACGGCACCCGTATCCACCACTTCCGCCCGTACGTCCTGGTCGAGATGGCGAGCCCGACCACCGCGGTGGCCACTCCGCAGCCGGGCCCGTACCCGGACGACAAGCCACCCCGGATGGCCTTCGTCGCCGCCGTGAGCCCCGTACGTCCCGGCGTCACGATCGCGACATGGAGCCTGATCGTCCGCAAACTCGGACCCGACTGGCTGCTCTGGCCGGCCAACCGCCTCTGGGCGGCCTTCCTATGGCGCCTGGTCAGGCGCAACCACCATGCCGACTTCGAGATCCTGCGCTGGATGCGCCCGGTGGCCAAGGACCTGTGGTCGGTCGCGGACGGGCCCACTCTCCGTGCTTATCGGCGTTTCTACCGGCGCAATCTTCCCCCGGCCACGGAGGGATCCACGGAGGAAGTCACCTCCGGAAACACCTGACGACTGGGCAGCCCACGAGCATCAGCCAGGACCCACCGCCTGGCCCCCGCCCCGCTACTGCTCTCGCGAGCGCATCCGGGCAAGCTGGAGTTTCACCCGGAGGACGTGGAGTTCAACGAGGGCCAGGAGCCTGTGGGCATGCTCGTGAGCACCCCTCGGACCGTCCGGTCCAGACCGGATCGCACCGTCACTTCGCCCTCAAGCCCGTCCTGGTCCCGCCGTACGGACCGACGCCAATCGGCCGGGCGGTGTCACCATCGCCTGATGGCCTGTTCCAGAGCCCTGTTCAAGGGCCCTGTCGCAGTGTTCGGCTGCGGCCGGGTGGGCACCACGCCCGCCCGGCCTTGTCGCCCCCGTTGAATACCACCATGACCGGCGTGGACCTGATGGCGCACCCTTTCACGGCCTCGGGGCAGATGTCGACGTTGGTCGCGGCTGCAGGCGAGTTCCGTGCGATGCCGCGTCAGAGGGTGGTGGGGGCGGGCGGGATCCAGCGGTGGTTTCGGGACACCGTTCGGGAGACGCCGTAGTCCTTCTTGAGTTGCTCGGGGATGGCGTAGTGCATGACGCGGCCACGGGTGAGGGAGGACAGCTCGAAGACGGTGGCGAGGTGGCCGACGCGGTCCAGGGCCCACGCACCGAGTGGAGAGCGGTCCTCGACGGTCTCCAGGACGCCGAGGAGGTGCGGGACGGCCTTGACGACGGTGTCCCAGGAGGTGCGGGGGACCTGGAGCCAGTCGCCACAGGTGTCGCCGATGAGGTAGCGGATGAGAGCGGAGACGATCGGGTCGAAGAACGTGCCGGGCACGACCTCCTCGTACAGGTCGATCAGCTGCCGCATCAGGTGCGCGCCCTCCTCGGAGGGCCCCATGTGCCGGATCATGTACAGGTCCAGGAACTGGCGGGCCTGCTGGAGGTCCTGGGGGACGGCGTCCTGGTCGACGCCCAGCATCGCCCCGACGACCCGCCAGGCGTAGAAGTACGCCTGGGCCCCTTCGGTACTCATGTGGATGCCGAGGCGGTGCAGGGAGTCCAGGACGAGCAGGGAGAAGAACATCTGCCCGCCGATCATGTCCTCCTGGCAGATCGGCACCCCCAGCGCCTCGGTGTCCCAGCGGTTCTCGCGCCCCAGATGGTGGCGGATGGAGGCGTGCAGGAGACGGACCTTCTGCGCGGCGGGGATGAAGCGGCTACCCGCTTCGAAGGCGCCGGGCTGCATGAGATAGACGGTGAACTGCCCGGTCTCCGCCATGCGTTTGGAGGGGTACTTCAGCGAGTGCGTGGCCGACAGGAGTCTGGCCACGTGCGGGACGACGTAGCAGGCGGGCATCGAGGCGAAGGACAGCGCGGTGGAGATGTGCACGTTGTTGTCGATGAAGAACAGCCTCGCCTTCTCCATCTCCCCCCATTCGACCCACGACGGCGGCGCGCTCGTGGCCTCCAGGTACTCCCGCGCCACCTCCGGCAGCCCGTCCGGCAGCGGCGCACCGGCGGTGGAGACATACCGCATCAGGGCGTTGAACTTCCCCACCTCCCCGCGCTCGAACAGCGTGGCCACGGTGGCATCGGCGAGTTCGTCACCCTCCGGCCGCAGCGCGTCCATCGACACCTCGGTGTAGGTCATGTGCGGGGCTCCTAGTCCTTTCGCGGTAAGCGGGAGGGGGCAGGGACGAGGCACTGTGTTGAGGTGCTCTCCGAGGCGTCAGTGACGCCGGGCCGCTGCGGAGTGTGCGAGGTCAGTCAGGGCCGCGGCAGCAGGTGCGGGCAGGTCCAGATCGTCGAGCGCGTCGAGAGCATCCCTGACCCGCACCGTGATCATTTCTTCGATCCGGTCGGGAGCCTTCAGCCGGCGCATCACCTCGCGCACCGCCTCCAGGCCGTCCGTGTCCAGGTCGCGCCGCCCCAGGAGGGCGCGCAGGTGTTTGCGGTCGGTGTCACCGGCCATCCGCCAGGTCTCGGCCAGCAGGGCGGTGGGCCGGTGTGCGCGCAGATCGTCCAGGTTCGCCTTGCCGGTGCGGTCCGGGTCACCGAAGAGGCCCAGCAGGTCATCCCGTAGCTGGAATGCCTCACCAAGCGCCAGCCCGTAGCGGGAGTAACCCTCGCGCAGCCGTTCGCCGGCGCCGGCCAAGGCACCGCCGATCAGCAGGGGCTGCTCGACGGTGTACTTGGCGGTCTTGTACCGGATCACCTGCAAGGAAGCGGAGGTGTCCGGGGTGGCCCCGGTGCGCAGGATCTCCAGGCACTCACCCGCGATCAGTTCCCTGGCCAGTGCCGCCCACAACGGGCGGGCCCGCGCCAAGTAGGCGGCCGGTAGACCACTTGCGGCGAACAGCTGCCCGGCCATTGCCATCAGCAGATCCCCGACCAGCATCGCCAGTGACCGGGCGGCGGTCGCCGCCCGCGGGCGGCGACGCACAGCGCTACGCAGGGCGACGTGCGCGGTGGGACGACCGTGGCGCAGCGGACTGTCATCGATGAGATCGTCATGCACCACCGCCGCGGCGTGCACCAGCTCCATGGAGGCCGCAGCGCGCACCATGGCGTCACTGTCCGGTTGCCCGACCGCCCGCCAGCCCCAGTAGCAGAACGCAGCCCGCAGCCGCTTGCCCCCGGCTACCGCCACCTCGACCTGATCGGCCACCGGCCCCAGATCCGCATCCACCGCGACGAGCTGCTCGGCCTCCTGCGCCACGAAGCCGCGCACCACCTCGTCGATACGCGCTTTGAACGCGGCCGGCTCGTACGGGTCAGGCACCGCCACGGGCCTGCCGCGCCACCACGTGCCGGGCGAGAACCTCAAGACGGGCCGGCGGCACGGCCGCGTACCGGTCCAGCACCAAGCGTCCGCGCGCCATCAGATCCTGCTCCGCATCCGCCGCCAGCTGCGCCGCGTCCGAGCGGCGCAGCAGCCCCCGCACCGTCCCCACGGCCGACCCCACCGTGCTAACCGCCAGATCGGCAAACCCAGCCGCCAGTAACACAGCCTGCTCGTGCGGGCCCCCGCGGCGCCCGCCTTCTCCCGTCATGCCATCTCCCCCACAGGACCTCCGGACGGCTCAGGTCGCCCTCCATCCTGCACAGGCTCGCGCCGCACCGGGCCAGAGAAAGGGGGAACTCACCAACGAGTGATCACACCGCACGCATGTGCGCGTACCTGTGACAGGGGCCATTTCTTCGGACGGCGGACGTCCGGTCCCCTCTTTTCTCATAACCGCGAGGTGCAAGTGAGCACGGACTGCTGCCTGCAGTGAGCGGACGAGCCGTGAATGGCGGAAGGAGAAGCCGAAGCCCTCCTGTCATCCTGAGCTGCGGGCTCTGCATGGCTCGTTGCGCACCCGGCAAGTGGCGCAGAGTCCAGCCGGGGCCGAGGGCCCCGAGGGACTGGGAAGTCAGGTTTGAGCAGGAGCCATTGGGTGTGTGCTGGAAGACGGGGGTTGCGTCCAGGGAAGTGGTGTATGGGTTCGACACGATCCGGGGGTTTGCTCCGGCGTTGGGATGAGGCCCGCATAGATGAACGGCCACCGGCTGATCTTCGAGGTGTCGAAGCTTGAAGGAGATCAGCACGATGACCGCACCAGACAGTGTGCCCCTGCGCGCCCTCGCCGAGGACAACCTCGCCGCGGCGAGTCCCGATCTGCTGCGCGCGATGGTCAAGACGTTCGCCGATGCGCTGAAGTCCGCGGAGGCCGATGGCCTCTGCAACGACGACTACGGCCAGGTCAGCGACGAGCGAGTCAACCACCGCAACGGATACCGTCCGCGCGAGTGGGACACCCGGGCGGGCACCGTCGAGCTCGCCATCCCCAAGCTACGCAGCGGGAGCTACTTTCCACAATGGCTGCTGGAACGCAGGCGGCGTGCCGAGCAGGCCCTCATCAGCGTGGTCGCCACCGCCTACCTGTTGGGTGTCTCCACCCGCCGAGTGGAAAAGCTCGCCGAGTCCCTGGGCGTCACCCAGATGTCGAAGCTCCAGGTCAGCGCGATGGCCAAGCACCTGAACGAGCAGGTCGCCGCGTTTCGTAACCGCCCCTTGGACGCCGGCCCCTACGCATTCGTCTGGGTCGATGCCCGGACCCAGAACGTCCGCGAGAGCGGCCGCATCATCGACGGCCACGTGCTCATCGCGGTCGGCGTCAACGCCGACGGCCACCGCGAGATCCTCGGCCTGGACGTGGCCACCGCCTAGGGCGGCGCCGGCTGGCTGGCCTTCCTGCGCTCCCTGATCGCCCGCGGCCTGTCCGGCGTCCAACTGGTCACCTCCGACGCGTACATGGGCCGGGTCAACGGGCGCCGAGGGCTCGAGGTGGAGCTGTTCGATCGCCTCGATCACGAACCAGGCGAGGTGGTCCTCGGGCAGCCAGTCGCGCAGGTCAGGGGGCTGCAGGGGTGCAGCAGCGCGTGGTCTCGATCGCATGTGAGGATGTTCTGTGGCATGCCCCGATGGTCCAAAACGGCCTGGACAGCAAAGGTTTGTGCGACAGCCTCCTTGAGAATCAGGTGCCAGAGTTGTCGACGAACCCCACGATATCGAGATATTCGATTTTGGGCGGGACGCCATAAATCCCCGTCACCTTGTCGACGAGCTCCTCCGTGAAGAAGGCGCGGCCTTTCTCCTCGTCATCCCACACGTAGAAGTTCCTTGCCTGAACGCCGTCTTCGTCGAGCATGAAGCTCTTGAAGCGAAGGCCGGCCATGCCTTCGAAAGGTCCTCGGAGTTCGCCGGCAATCTTTGCGATAGTTGAACGATCGAACTTGTCGGTCTGCGTGAAAGTCACGAGCACGCCGATCATCGGGCCTCCTATCGATCGAGTGATGCTAGCGGCGGATCCTAGTACACGCGGCCGGAAATTCTGGTCGTCAGGCCGCGAGTCGGAGGTGCGGCTCGCGGTCGGTGATGCGGGCCAGGAGCGCGTCGATCTTGGGCTCGGTCTGCGGAGCGTCCTTGCCCGGCATGTGCTCTTCCATTGGAACCGTAGGGGCTTCAACGCTTGGCAGCAGGCCATCTGGTCACGCGCCGCGCGGGAGGCGGCACTTGGCCGGTGACCGCTTTGAAGGCGTCGGGCGCAAGGCAGCGGGTCCGGCCTCTGGGGGAGGGGGGAGACCGGGCCCGCTGATGGGGGGATGGGCAGCGGTCTGTGGGACGGCGGTCAGGCCGCCGGGGCGTGCTCGGTGTTCTCCTCGATGCCGAGGACGCGACGGAGGTCGGCGGTCGCAACGCGGTAGGTGCGGCCGGTGGTCGGCCTGGGCGTCGCTGTAGTTGAGGCAGCGTCGGTGCCTACGCGCTTGGCGATGTCTGAACCGCTCCTCCTGCTACGCGAAGCGTGCCTTCATGCGGCGAGGCCGAGGTTGAGGATCTTGGCGGCTTTGCTGATGGAGCCGGGCATGAGATGCCGGTAGATCTTGAAGGTGATCTCGATGGTCTTGTGGCCCATCCACTCGGCGACGTCGGTGATGGGAATGCCGTGCGTGAGGCAGTTGGAGGCGAAGAAGTGCCGCATGCCGTAGACGACCACCCCATCAGGGATGTCGACCTGACCGGCCTTCTTGATCCGCTGCCACTGGTTGGCGATGTGGTAGTGCGGGAACGTGCGGGACGGGTCGCTCGGGTGGCGCAGCAGGTAGCCGTCGACGGTGCCGTGCTTGGCGGCGTACCACTCGATGGTCTGCCTCACCCGCGCGGGCAGGGGCACGTCCCGGTACTCGCCCACCTTGCGGTGCTTGAGCCGCTCGTACTGGCAGGTGGTCCGGTTGACCTGCTCGGTGATGCGGTAGACGTCGTCGGCGACGATGTTGTCGAGGTTGACCGCGAACGCCTCACCGTTGCGCATGCCGCACCCGCTCATCAGATCGGCGACCAGCAGGAAGCTGTCGTCGCCCGCGGTGCGTATCTGCCGCAACTGCTCCGGTGAGGGGATCACCACTCGCTTGGGGTCGTACTGCGGCGGCTTCACCCCGGCCACCGGGTTGTCGTCGAACAGCCCGAGCCGGTTCGCGTCCAGCAGGATCGCCTTGAGCTTGTCGAAGGCGTTCGCCTGGGCGGCCAGGCCGATGCCGTTACGTTCCATGGTCTGCAGAAAGCCCTCGACCACCTTGTGGTCGAAGGAGTTCATCCGCCGGCTGCCCAGCAGCGGCAGCAGATGGATGTTCAGCAGCGAATCCAGGTGCACCACAGACGCCGGCCCCAGATCCCGCTGCCCGGCCTTCCACTCGCCGGCGTACTCCTCAAACCGCATCGCGCCGTACCGGGCGATCCGCTCCGCCTTCGCCTGGCCCCGAGGGGCCGCCTTCTTCGCCTTGTAGATTTCCGTCAAACGCTCGATGGCCGCATCCTGGGTCGCGAACCCGGACTCCTCCAACTGCCGCCCCGCCGCCGACCGGTACCGGACCTTGTAAGGGTGAGGGCACTTCGACCACCGCGACCGCGGATGCTCACACTCCTTGAACAACGAACCCATCCCACGAACCAGAACAGCGGAACCCATGGTTGCTGACTCCTCCACGACCGATGCTGGCAGCTTGCTGACCCTCACCGGCTCGGAACAGCGCTGACCTGCACTGATGCGCGCAGGATCCGCTATGTTCTGGAACTGGATCGGACGGTCGCAGGAGGAGATCGTGCAGGCGCGTCAGGACTGGATGGAAGGCTCGCGGTTCGGGGAGGTGAAGGGGTACGACGGGGACCCGCTGCCTGCCCCTGAGCTGCCGGCGGTGGCGTTGAAGCCGCGGGGAAGAGTGCGCTGACCTGGGGGAACGCGCCAGCTTCGGTGGCCGCTGGGCGGAAGGCGGTCGGGTAATTCCTACTGCCTTCCACCTGTCTCGCGGCGATGGAGCACGTCCTGACCCAGACCAAGAGCGCCTGGCGCCGACTAGCGGAAGATCCCGGCCTCGACGACCTCGGCGTCCTGTACCAAGGGATCATCCACCAGGTCATGTTCTCGGCAGCGCACCCCGAGTTGGTGCGCAACATGACCCGCGAGGGAGCCATCGACGGCCCTCGCATGCGTTACATCTTCGAGTACCTCATCGGCCCGCTACGCCTGCCGCTCGAACGCCGCCTGAACCGGCTCATCGCCGACGGCCGAATCCGCCCCGTGCCCTACGCCACCCTCCACTACCTGGTGGTTCAGGGCAGCGGCGCCCTCAACGCCAGCCCCGTCGAATCCGCACTCCTCGGCGCTCCCCAGCCTCCGGGAGCAGAGGACATCCGGCGCCACGCCGAAGCGGTGGCCGCCATCATCGTCGCCGGCCTTTCCACGACCGCGCGCGGCACTGAGCCGACCTGGCCGTTCACCCACGGGTGACGGCGCACCGGAGCCGGCGATCACCGTGGCCCAAGCGGCTGCCGTCAAGAAGATCACCGACGACGAGACCGAGCTGCCGGCGTTCTTCAACTTCCCGGCCGAGCACTGGATCCACGTGCGGACCACGAATCCGATCGAGTCGACGTTCTCCACCGTCCGGCTACGGATCAAGGTCACCCGAGGGGCCAGCTCCCGCGCTGCCGCCCTGGCCATGGTCTTCAAGCTCGTCGAGTCCGCCCAGCAGCGGTGGCGGGCCGTGGATGCGCCGTACCTAGTCGCCCTCGTCCGAGCCGGGGCTCGTTTCGAGCGCGGCGTCCTCATCGAGCGTGCGGGGGCCAGTGCAGCATGACCGATCAGGTAAAAAGCCCGCTGCGGTTCGTCGAAGTCGACGGGCCGCTTTTTCCGTGCGGCCAGGACCCGCAGCGCAAGTTTCTCGCCCACCTGCACGGCCAACTGCGCCAACAGGCCCAGGCGCCATCACCGTGCATCTGATGACATCGAGTGTCATCACTAGGATGAGTGACATGGGTCGATGGATGCCGGACGCAGCGGGCTGACTGTCGCGGGCCGCGCTTGAGCTGTACGAGGAGCGCGGCTTCGAGGACACCACGGTCGCCGAGATCGCCGAGCGGGCCGGTCTGACGAAGCGGACGTTCTTCCGTCACTTCCCCGACAAGCGCGAGGTGCTGTTCCCGCTCTCGGCCCGGATTCACCAGGTGATCGTCGACGCAATGACCGCCGCACCGGCCGACCTCTCGCCGCTCGCCGTCGTCCTGGAGGGGTACGGCGCCGCTGTGGACATGGTGAACACGGCGCATGCGCACGCCCGGCGTCGCCGAGCCGTCATCGTGGCCAACCCGGAGCTCCGGGAACGAGAGCTGACCAAGTTCGCCGCGACCAGTGCGGCCGTGACCGAGGCGTTGTGCGAGCGCGGTGTCGCGCCGCGGACCGCCTTCCTGACCGCCGCGGCGGGTGCCGCCGCATGGAGAGCCGCGCGCGAATGCTGGATCGAGGGTCCGGAGACACAGGACCTGCACGCCCTGCTGCGTGAATCCGTGCAGGAACTCAGGGCCGCGGTCGCGGCCCCGCTCGCGCCGTAAGCCACACGTACGGCCACAGGTACAGCCACAGCCACGCCTCTCCCTGTCGCTCTACGTCGCTCTCGATACCCATGACACCTGGTGTCATCACATGCCGCGTGTTTCGACCGGGAGGGTGCATCACGCATGTCGGAAACGTTCGACGAGGCAACCACGCTCAAACGACGAACCTTCGTCGCGGCGTCGGCAGCGGCGGCCGGTCTACCCCTGCTGACTCCAGATCGCCTGCCCACATCCACATCCACATCCACACCCGCGCCGGCCGACCGGCTCTCCACCGTCCGTCTGACAGTCAACGGCGAGCAGCGCACCGCCCAGGTCGACAACCGCACCTCACTCCTCGACCTCCTCCGCGAGCACCTGGACCTCCCCGGCGCGAAGAAGGGCTGCGACCAGGGCGCCTGCGGAGCCTGCACGGTGCTCGTGGACGACCGGAGGGTGAACGCCTGTCTCACCCTCGCCGTGATGCACCAGGACGCGCGCGTCACCACGATCGAGGGGCTCGCCCGGGGCGAGCAACTGCACCCGCTGCAACAGGCGTTCATCGACCACGACGGCCTTCAGTGCGGCTACTGCACGCCGGGGCAGGTCATGTCGGGCGTCGCCTGTATCGCCGAGGGCCACACCGGCTCCCGAGCCGAGATCCGCGAGTGGATAAGCGGCAACCTCTGCCGGTGCGGGGCGTACACGAACATCGTCTCCGCCATCGAGCAGACGGCCAAGGAGGCATGACGCGTGCATCCCTTCGCCTTCAGCCGAGTCTCCACCGTCACCGCCGCGCTCAACGCCGGTGCGGGCAACGGCCGTTACATCGCCGGCGGGACCACACTGGTCGACCTCATGCGGGAGACCGTCGAGCGCCCCGCGCACCTGGTCGACATCAACGGGCTGCCGTACAAGGACATCACCGTCACCCGACAAGGGCTGCACGTCGGTTCCCTGGTCCGGATGAGCGAGCTCGCCGCGCATCCGGAGGTGCGCGCCACATACCCCCTCCTGTCGCAGGCCCTCGAACTCGGCGCCTCGGCTCAGCTGCGCAACATGGCCTCCATCGGAGGCAACATCATGCAGCGGCCCCGCTGTCCGTACTTCCGGGACGTCCACTCCGCGTGCAACCGCCGTGACCCGGGCTCGGGTTGCGATGCGCGGCACGGTGACAACCGTATGCAGGCGATCCTGGGGACGAGCACCCACTGCGTGGCAACTCACCCCTCCGACCTGGCAGTTGCCCTCGTGGCACTGGACGCCGTGATCCACGTACGGAGCCTGGACGGCACCCGCTCCATCCCGGTCCAGGACTTCTTCCTCCGCCCCCAGGACACGCCCCAGAACGAGCACTCGCTGCGGCCGGGCGAACTCATCACCTCCCTGACCGTCCCCACGGGAGCGCACACGCGCCGCTCGGGTTATCTGAAGGTCCGCGACAGACAGTCGTACGAGTTCGCCCTCGCGTCCGCGGCGGTGGCGCTGGACATCAGGGACGGCGTGGTGCGGGGCGCCAGGGTGGCCGTCGGCGGTGTGGCGACCGTGCCGTGGCGGCTGCCCAAGGTGGAGGAGGCGCTCGTCGGCAAGCGGCCGGGGCGCCGGACGTGGACGGATGCCGCGGCCCTCGCGGCCGAGGGCGCCGTACCGCTGTCCGAGAACGCCTTCAAGGTGCGGCTGGTCGAACGGACCGTGCGCCGCCAGCTCATGACGATCGGAGGACAGTGATGGCGACGACCGTCGTCGGGCAGCCGCTCTCCCGCGTGGACGCCCGCCGCAAGGTGACCGGGACGGCCACCTACTCGGCCGAGCACCGCGTCGAAGGCCTGTTGTACGGCGTGATCGTCAACGGCACGGTGGCCCGCGGCACGGTGAGCCGGATCTCGGTGGACGCGGCGCTCGGCCACCCGGGCGTCCTGCACGTCCTGACCGACTTCGCCAGCCTGCGACTTGCCCACCCCGTCGATCGAATCGCCTTCTACGGCCAGCCCATCGCCGTCGTCGTCGCGCAGACGCTGGAGGCGGCGACCCATGGCGCCTCGCTGGTCGAGGCGACGTACGAACGTCAGGACGCGGTAACCGACTTCGACGCCCCTGACATCCCCTCGCAGACACCCGACGACGAGCCCGACTACAGCCGGGGCGACCCGGCGGGCGCGCTGGCTTCGGCGCAGGTGAAGGTGGACCTGGAACTCACCAGCGCCCGGGAGAACCACAACCCCATCGAACTGCCCTCGACCATCGCCCGGTGGCAGGACAGACGGCTGACGCTCTGGGACAAGTCCCAGTGGTCACAGGGCGCCGCGCGCACGGTGGCCGGCGCGCTCGGCATCGCCGTCGGCGACGTACGCGTGCACAACGAGTTCGTGGGCGGCGGGTTCGGCAGCGGAATCCAGACCTACGACCATGTCGTCCTGGCCGCGTTCGCCGCGCGCGAGGTCGACAGGCCCGTCAAGGTGGTGCTGACCAGGCGGCAGTTCTATTACGGCACCGGGTTCCGGCCGGCCAGCCGGCACCGGATCGCCCTCGGCAGCAGTACGGCCGGGCGCGTCAGCGCGCTCGTCTACGAGGTCCGTATCGAGAACGCGCGCTACCGGACCTACACGGACGGCCTGACCGACCTGCCGAAGTTCCTCTACGGGGTCCCCAACACCAGTACCGCCTACCGGGTCACGCCCGTCGACGTCCACTCTCCGGCCTCCATGCGAGGCCCGGGCGTGGTGCTCGGCAACTTCGCCCTGGAAACCGCGATGGACCAGCTCGCGCATGAACTGGCGGTGGATCCGGTCGAGTTGCGGCTGCGGAACGAGCCGACCCGGGATGATGTCTCCCAACTCCACTTCTCCACACGGAAGTTGCGCGAGTGCTACGAGACCGGGTCGCGCCGCTTCGGCTGGTCGCGTAGGCGTGCCAAGCCGGGCTCGCGCACGGACGGCGATCTGCTCATCGGCATGGGGATGGCCACCGCGAGCTATCACAACAACCGACGCGACTCCAGTGCACGGGCCCGGATCAACGCCGACGGCACCGCCGAAGTCTTCGCGGCCACCGCGGACATGGGCCCCGGCACCACCACCTCGGTCATGCAGGTCGCCGCGGACGCCCTGGGGCTGCCCGCCTCGGCGGTCACCTTCAGGCTGGGCGACTCCAGCTACCCCACCGCGCCGCTGCACGCGGCGGCCTGCACCATGGCGAGCGTGGGCTCGGCTGCGCACACCACGTGCAATGCGCTGAAGGCGGAGTTCATCCGCAGGGCGGTGGCGGACCCCGACTCGCCTCTCCACGGCGTCAATCCGGCGGATGTGCAGGTGCGCGACGGCCGGTTGGAGACATCCGGCGCCCGGGACAGCTACCGGGACATCCTGCGCCGCGCCGGTCTGCCCAGCCTCGAAATCACCGGTAACTGGGGCCCGGGCGACGCAGATTCAAGGATCTCCACCTACGGCTACGGAGCCGTCTTCGCTGAAGTCTCCGTCGATCCCCTGCTGGGCCTCGTCCGCGTACGGCGGATCTTCGCGGCGTACGACGTAGGGCGGGTGATCAGCCCCAAACTCGCCCACAGCCAGGCCATCGGCGGCATGGTCGGCGGCATCGGAATGGCCCTCCTCGAAGGCACCGTCACCGACCACCGCGACGGCCGCATCGTCAACGCGAGCCTCGCCGACTATCTCGTGCCGGTGAACGCGGACGTCCCCGACCTCGACGCCGCCTTCATCAACACCGAGGACCCGCAGGCCGATCCGATCGGCGTGAAGGGACTCGGTGAGATCACCATCGTCGGGGTGGCGCCCGCCATCGGCAATGCGGTGTTCAACGCGACGGGCAAACGCCTGACGGACCTGCCTATCCGTCCTGAGGCACTACTTTGACCTACCACTACTTAGACCTGCATGGATGACCTCGCGACGCTGTGGCGCGAGCGGCACCCGGAAGGGCCGCCCCTCGCGCACAAGTTCCGCAGTGCATAAGCGGATCGTCGGTGCTTTTCCACTGTCTCCCCGAGCCGAAGCGCTACCGGGCGACGAGTACGCGATAGCCCGATGGCATCCGCTGGTGGACGGAGTCCGAACCGAACGACGTCGACCCCGAGTTGGACACCCACACCCGCCTCAACGCCGACCGGCGCCCCTGGCGGCGCGGCTGCGGCGACGAGTTGCTGCGGGCCGTCACCGTCGAGACGATCGTCGAGGTGTTCCTCGCGGTCACGGAACTCCGCCGTAGCCATCATCATCCACGGAATTTGACAATTGCTCCGGCCGGTGAGCCTCTCGACGGTGTCGACGACTGTACGGCCCACCTCCGGGGTGTTCCCGTATGCATCGAGCAGGAAGCCGATCACGTCCTCCGGGTGGCCCGTCGCCCGCCACTGCGCCACAGCCTGCTCCTCAGTGAGCTCGACCACGGCGATCTCCCGGCCACGGGCAGCGGCGATCGTCGCTGCCTTGTCGCCGACGGCCAGCAGCGGCTCGCGGACCTCACCTGAGGGCCACGATCATGTCCGCCCACTCCAGGGCGTTGGCCATGAACTCGACCGGCATGAGCACGGTCCAGTCCACACCCTCGTCGGCACGCACGGCGTCCTCCTGCAGGGACGGTCCGCCGCCGTGAAGCACGATGACCCGGCGTACGCCGGCGCCGCGGGCCAAGCGCCAGGATCCGCGGGCCGGTCTCCAGCGGGGCGAAGTAGGGCCCGCCGAAGGTGCTCAGATGGAGGCCGGTGACAAGAATCTTCTGCGTCTGTGTCATGGGCGCGACCGTCAACGACGGCGTCGAGCATGCCCTCGACCAGGCCCGCGAGCCCGCCGCCGAACGCGACGTCCGCATCGCCGGCGGCGGCGCGACGATCCTGGAGCACCTGGAGGCCTGCCTGGTCGACGAGTTCTCGATCGCGCTGGAGCCGGTCCGTTCGGAGCCGTCGTCGCGGGTGACGTACCTGACCTACGCCGTGCACCCACGGCGAATCAGCGGCCGCCACGGCCAACTGCGAAGCGGGCGCCTCACGCCGCGCGCGGACGGCACGTCGCTATTCAACCGATTGGTTGACAAGCTGGGACTCCGGGCGTAGGGTATTTAACCAATCGGTTGAATATGAGAGGTGCGAGGTGGCCGACGACCGGCTGTCGCTGGTGTTCTCCGCACTGGCCGACCCCACGCGGCGCGACATCGTGGCCCGGCTCGCTGCCGGGGACGCCACGGTCAACGAACTGGCCGAGCCGTACGACGTCACGGTGCAGGCCGTGTCCAAGCACATCAAGGTCCTTCAGGACGCCGGTCTGGTCAGTCGCAGCAGAGACGCCCAGCGGCGGCCCTGCCACCTCGAGGCAGAGGTCTTCGACCTGATGACGAAGTGGATCGAGCGATATCGGCGCGAGGCGGAGGACCGTTTCCGCCGTCTCGATGCCCTCCTTGAACAGATGGGCGAGCAGCCGACGACGGCCACCCCGACGAAAGAGGCGGCATCATGAGCACCACCGACCCGCACCACCGCAACGAGACGCAGATCCTGGCCGACCCCGATCTGCCCACCATTCTGATCATCCGAGAGTTCGACGCTCCGCCGGAGCGCGTGTTCCGGGCGTACACCGACCCCGATCTGGTCGTCCAGTGGCTCGGCCCGCGTCGGCTCACGATGCGGATCGACCGCTACGACGCGCGCAGCGGTGGCTCCTATCGCTATGTGCATCGCGACGACGACGGCACCGAGTACGGCTTCCACGGTGTGTTCCACGAGGTGCGCCCCGACGAGCGCATCGTGCAGACCTTCACCTACGAAGGCTTTCCGGACGGCGTCAGCCTGGAGACGGCCGTCTTCGAGGACCTCGGTGGTCGCACCCGGGTCACCGGCAAGTCGCTCATGGACTCCATCGAAGCCCGCGATTCGATGCTCAAGAGCGGCATGGAGTACGGCGTCCGCGAAGGTTACGAGCGCCTTGACGAGCTGCTCGGCGGCCAACAGGGCGACAGCGCCGACCGGCACACCGAATCGGGATCCTGATCATGGCGAGAACGGCAGCCGATGAGCACCGCATCGTGGCACGCGTATTCACCGACCGCGTGCGCGGTACGGATCCAGAAGCATGGGACAACCCGGCGCCGTGCGAGGGGTGGGTCGCCCGGGACGTCGTCCGTCACCTCGTCGAGTGGTTCCCCGCCTTCCTGAAAGCCGGCGCCGGAGTCGAACTGCCGAAAGGACCCTCGGTGGACGACGACCCGGTGGCCGCCTGGACTGTGCACCGCGACGGGGTGCAGGCACTCCTCGACGATCCGGCCAGCGCACACAAGCTGCTGTCGAACCCACACATCGGAGAGATCCCACTGGACCAGGCGGTCGACCGGTTCTATACCGCCGATGTCTTCATGCACACCTGGGACCTGGCACGGGCCACCGGCCAGGACGAACACCTCGATCCCGCCAAATGCGCCCAGTTGCTCGACGGGATGCTGCCGCTCGACGACGTGCTCCGTGCGAGCGGGCAGTATGGACCGCGGGTCGAGGTGCCGGAGAGCGCCGACGTCCAGACTCGCTTGCTCGCCTTCATCGGCCGCAAGCCCTGACGAGCCGGAAGGCATCCTCCGCGGGGCCGGCGCAGGAGCGCGGTGCAGGTACGCCCTCTCGGCGTAGCTGTCGGTGTGTTTCGCCGCCTCCGTCGTGCGGCCGAGGCGGCGGAGCAGGCCGAACGCGGGCGGCGTGGAAGACGTGGTGGCCGTCTGGTGCTGGATTCCTCTTTGGCAGGGCAGATGCTGTGCGGGGCGTGTTGATTCGGGCTACTCGGGGGCGAGTTGCTGTACCGAGGTTGCTGTCGGCCCGTCCGGCTTCGGGCGCGGCGGAGGAGGTGACCGTCACCAACGTCACCGACATCCTCTAATCGCCTCCCTCCCCGGGCGGGGTGCCGCCCGCGCACGGCAGTTGTCACATGCGCAGGCTTGTTGCCCGGAGAAGATTCCCTCAGCCCAGTGTGATCCACGCGATGACCGGGAGATGGTCGCTGCCGGTGGAGGGCAGGGCACGGATGGGACCGACGGTCGCCGAGCGAGCCATGATCTGGTCGATCCGGGCCAGCGGGAAGGCGGCGGGGAAGCTGAAGGCGAAACCCCGTGCCGGCACATTCATCTGTGAGGTCAACGGGTTCAGCCCACGGTCGTCGGCCGTGCTGTTGAAGTCGCCGAGGAGTATCACTGTCTGCGATTTGTCGGTGGCGATGGCCTTGCCCAGCAGGCCGGCGCTTTCGTCGCGCCAGGACGAGGCGAGGCCGGACGCGTGGACGCGGACTGAGGGCAGGTGCGCGACGTACACCGCGACCTCACGGTGCTGGGTGTGGATGACGGCCCGTAGCCCGCGGCTCCAGGGCTCTGTGACCGCAGCGGGTTTGATGTCCAGCTTCTGGACGTCGGTGAGGGGGTGTTTGGACCAGAGTCCGACGGTGCCCACCACCGCGTGGTACCGGTAGCGCGGGGCGAGGGTTCTTTCGTAGACCGGCAGCGCCGCGGGCACCAGCTCCTCCAGGCCGATGAGGTCGGGCTCGGCATCGGCCAGGGCGCGGACCGTGCCCGCGGGATCGGTGTTCTCGTCGCTGACGTTGTGCTGTACCACCACCAGGTCGTGCGCCCCGGGCTTCGCCCCGGGCAGCAGCAGCCCTCCGAAAAGGTACGTCCAGGCCGCCACCGGCAGGGTGAGGGCCACCAGCGCGAGCGCCGAGCGGCGCATGAGCGCCAGGCCGAGCAGCACTGCGATCATCAGGCCGGACCAGGGCAGGAATGATTCCAGCAGACTGCCCAGATGTCCCGGGGAGTTCGGCACCAGCCGATGGAACGCCAGCAGCAGTGCTGTCAGCGCCGCCAGCGCGGCGAGCACTCGTCCCCGCGTCCAGGGCGACCGGTCCTTCGCGTTCCCGCCCGCGGACCACCACCCTGTCCTGCGGGATGTTGTCGTCCTCACCGCACGCGTCGCACCGCTGCCCCGCTCACCCATGGCTTCCCATCCGCCCACCCTTTGCCCTTGCTCTTGCCCTGCAGGACGAGCCACCTGGTGAATCAGGTTCTGTTTGCGCAGGTGTGACGGCACACATCCGTGAGGCCCGGGAGATCAGAATGGAGCCACAGCTGGTGACACCGTGGTGCTGCCGGAGCCGATGGCGAGCGGGAGACAGGTGCGGCCACCGGTGATCATCGGACACGCCACCCCGACGGCCTGCAGCACCTGCTGGCGCGAGCCAAGTGGGACGCTGACGCAGTCCGTGACGACGCACGCGGATACGTGGTGGAACACCTCGGCGACACCCACGCCGTTCTGGTCGTCGACGAGACCGGCGACCTGAAGAAGGGCACGGCCACGGTGGGCGTGCAACGCCAGTACACCGGCGCCGCGGGCAGGATCGAGAACTCCCAGGTCGCCGTCTATCTCGTCTACGCCACCCTCGCCGGACACGCAGCGATCGACCGGGAGTTGTACGTCCCCCGTTCATGGACCGAAGATGTGGACCGCTGCCGGGCGGCCGGGATACCCGGCGAGGTAACCTTCGCCGCCAAACCCGCCCAGGCCCGACGACACGCGGCCGGTTCGGCCGGGAACCATCGGTGCTGACTGCGTTCACGCCGACGCTCATGGGCGGGACTGTGGGCGCACCTGCGCGGGATTCCAACGCGGCGGAAGCC
The DNA here is from genome assembly GCF_045039535.1 of Streptomyces sp. NBC_01092. Taxonomy (NCBI): domain Bacteria; kingdom Bacillati; phylum Actinomycetota; class Actinomycetes; order Kitasatosporales; family Streptomycetaceae; genus Streptomyces; species Streptomyces sp. NBC_01092. The sequence goes on from NZ_CP108659.1 coordinate 10,164,839, forward strand.
ACGTTCCGGCTGGTCAACGAATTCCGTCGGTTGCCCTGCTGGGCAGCCGCCCGATCGACGAGCACACGATGCTCGCCCGCTTCGACCACGAGGAGCGCGCTACGCCGACCTAGCCGCCAACCTACGGCTTCAGGAGGACGCCACCGTGCGCACCACACCCGCGCTGCACCAAGGTTCTGGGCTCTGCTCCGACACCTGCTCGAACTCAGCCGTGCCGGGAGCGTCGGCGGAAGGACTCGGCGTAGGCGTGGGCCCGGAAGGCGAGAACGGGGTCGTCGGACAGCTCGATCCCTGAGGTGATCCGTGTGGGATCGAAGCGTTGCTCGGACCAGTGGCTCTGGTCCACGACGGGAGCGGTGAGCTCGAGATGTCCGACGGTCAGTTCCTTGCGTGTGTCCGGCCAGGCGACCGTGGGGTCGTGTGTGGGGTCGCCGACCTCGCTCAACTGCACCTGCAGGGCGAACGCGACCGGGCCGTCCTGCAGGCGCTGGTGGAACTCCTGCGTCAGGTAGTCGGGTGCACGGGAGGCAGCGTCCTGGGCGGACAGACTCGCGCGGCCCGCTGCCGGTTCCCAGCGGTAGCGGACCGGCTGACGCCGGCCCGCATCGTTCACCCAGACAAAGGCGTGGATGGCCCAGTAGGCCGCGCGGCCGTAGCCGACCGGTATGGGGGGCTGCTGGGCGACTGCGGAGGCGAGATGGGGATGCTCGGCGACGAAGGCACGCACCTCAGCGGGGTCGGGGTGCCCGGTTCCGGGGTTCGGCCGCAGGGCCTGGGTCAGCGCGAGGAACTCTGGTGGCGTCGAGGCCACGAAGAGGGGCACGGTGATGCCGAGCAGATCCGTCTCGGCGCCGTCCGGGAGGTGGAACCGGACGGCCATGCCTCGGGTGACCGGAGCGCCGTCGGGAACATGCGGGTTGCCGTCGGAATTCGAGAACCGCACGGTCACTGGAACCGGCTGGTGCTGGAGGTGGGCGGCTGTGGTCAGCGGTGCCGCGTCCCCGGTCGGGGTGAACGTACCCGTGCAGCAGAGGCCCCTTGCACTGGAGCGGCGCTGCCCCTCATACGGCCCCGCGCTCATCTGTTCCATGCTGTCGACGACCTTGGTGGCGTCCGGCATTGGCGTCTGTGTGGATGTCATGTCGTTCCTTCGAGAGAGCGCACTGGTGGATGTCGGCAGACCGCCGTCGGGGGCCGTCAACGGTCGGCGAGGATGGATGCGGCGCGTTCGGCGATGGCGAGCACGGTGGCGTTGGTGTTGGCGGCGACGATCGAGGGCATCACGGAGGCGTCGGCGACCCGTAGCCCCGCAAGGCCGTGAACCCGCAGTGTCGGATCCACGACGGCACGATCACCGGTGCCGATCGCACACGTGCCCACCAGGTGGCTCAGGGAGCTCGTGGCCAGCTTGACGTACTCCCGCAGCTCGTCGTCGCCGTTGACCTCCGCGCCGGGGGTCGACTCACTGGTGCGCCAGGGTGCGAGCGCGTCGGCGGCGCCCATCGTCCGGGCCCGGCGCAGGGCGCTCACCATCAGGTCGAGGTCCCGCGGATCGGCGTAGTAGCCGAGATCGATCAACGGGGCGGCTGCGGGATCGGCGCCGGCCAGGGTGAGGCTGCCGCGGCTGTGCGGCCGTTGCAGCGAGAAGAGGACCGAGTAGCCGTCCATCCGCTCCGGCTGCCAGGCCGAACTGCCCCACGGCTCCGCCAAGGCGCCGGACTTGCGATGGGGGAGCGGGAAGTGCACGAACACGAACTGCAGGTCTGGGTCCGCGGCGGGGCTGCTGCGCAGGACCACATGGGGGGTGTCGGGCAGGCCGCCTGCCTCGACCGGCTCCCTCGTCGAGAACGTGACCTGCGCAAACGGATGGTCCTGCAGGTTCTCTCCGACGCCCGGCAGGTCGTGCACCACCGCGATGCCCAGGCGCCGCAGTTGCTCGGCGGGGCCGACGCCCGAGACAAGGAGCAACTGAGGTGAGCCGACCGCGCCCGCTGCGAGCACGACGTCGCGGGCGGCCCGCGCCGACTCCTGCTGTCCGTGGCGGAGGTACTCCACACCGGTGCACCGACGCCCGTCGAAAACCAGACGCTGGACGAGCGCATCGGTGGCGATGGTGAGGTTCGGGCGACGGCGTGCCGGGAGGAGGTAGGCGTCGGCGGCGCTCTGCCGGCTGAAGTCCACCAGGTTCAGTTCGGTGGGTGCGACGCCCTCGACCTGCTCGCCGTTCCCGTCGGAGGTGGCCGGTGCACCGGTCTCCACGGCGGCCTCGTAGCAGGCCCGGTAGAACGACCCGGGTTCGGCCGGCGGAGCCGGGGTGACCAGCATGGGTCCGCCCGTGCCCCGCCACCGGGCGTCCATCCCCGGTGCCTGTTCGGGCCGCTTGAGATACGGCAGCATCGCGTCGAAGTTCCAGCCGACAGCTCCGGCCCGCTCCCACGCGTCATAGCTGGACCGGTGGGCCCGAACATGTGCCATCGAGTTGATCGCACTGCTGCCACCGATCACGCGGCCGCGCGGCACCGGAACCACAACGTCGTCCAGCCCCGCCTGCGGGGTGCTGCGGAACGCCCAGTCGAAGGGGGAGTCCCACATGGCGACGTAGTCCAACGGGTTGTCAGGAACCTCGTCGGCACCGGCCTCCAGCAGCAGGACCCGGACAGTCGGGTCCTCGGAGAGCCGGGCCGCGAGCACGCAGCCCGCGGTTCCGCCACCCACCACGATGAAGTCGTACTCGTCCACTGTTGTTGCTCCCGTCACCGAAGATCCGCTGCAAGGGCAGAGCCCGCTGCTCCGTGCGATGGGGAGCCCGAGGTGCCGAAGGACTCTACGGACGCGGTGTCAGGTCGGATCACCCCGACCGCGAGCGATCACGGTCGCCGTCGGCGGTCGGGGCCACGGCGCCTGTCAGCAGAAGGCGGCGAGCACGGACTGGCCGCCGTGCAGCCAGTCGTCCATCCGGAGCGCGCGACCGCGCATGCCCGGGGCCGGCCTGTGGGCTTCCTGCGTGGCGAGGAGGACGCCCACGGCGCGCCGGGCCTGCGGTTCCAGCAGCCGGTCATGGATCTCGCGCGCCTGGTCGAGATAACTGCAGGACTCGTCCTGACTGCGGGCTCCGTGGGCTGCGTGTTGGACCGCGGCAAGTCCGACACCCGCGACCGCGCGGCGATCGAGCGGCGCGACGGGGTTCGCCCAGGTGCGGACGAACTCGGTCTCCGCCTCGGCGAGCCGCCCGTTCTCGAGCATCAGCACCGCGCGCAGGTTACCCACCGCCGCATGCAGGTCCTCGGCGCTCAGCTCGTCGGCCAGCCGCTGGACGTCGATCAGGCGTTGCTCGGCCGCGGCGTGGCTGCCGTCGGCGAGATCGAGGAACCCGATGCGCAGGACGGCGTAGGCCCAGCGCAACCGTGCGCCCACCGATTCGAAGCCGGTCGCGGCCTCGGTCCAGCGCCGCCGGGCGCTGCCGCGGAGGCCGCCGTACTCCTCCGCGTCGCCGCACAGAGTGAGCGACCACGCCGTGGCGAACGCGTCATCCCCCGCGCGGGCGACCTCGACGGCGGTCAGGGCGTGGTGACGGGCGCCGTCGGCGTCCCCGTTCCGCAGGCTGTACATCGACCATTTGGTCTGCAGTACCACCCGCTCCCAGTGCAGAGCGGTGCCCGCCACGGCCGCGTCCGCCGTCGCGAACCGCTGTTCGAGGTCCTCCCGGCCGTCCAGCATCGCGTGGAGCGGGTCGTAGCAGTGGCCCAGCACCGCAAGGAGCGGATTCCTGGCGCAGCGCCAGACCTCCGCGTGCCGTCGGGCGAGAGCGCCGGCTTCGGCGTGGCGGCCGGACATGTAGTTCAACCAGACCAGCCAGGCGAGGGCGTAGAACAAAGCCCACTCCTCGTCCATCCCAGGCGGCTCCGACAGTTCTGCCCGCGCGGCGTCGTAGGCATCGAGGCTGCGCCGCAGCGGTTCGATGCCCTCCTCCTCCCTGCCGCTGACGAACCAGTAGTAGCCCAGGCGTGCCTCCAACAGGAGCGACTGCTCGGGCCTGGACCTGGCCGACATGAGCTCGGAGGCCGCGCGGAGATTGGGGTACTCCTCGGTGAGCCGAAGGGACCACCACCTCTGATCACCGGCGGCGACGCCCTTGACCGCCTCGCCCGCGAAGTTCGTGGCCCAGGACATGAAGCGCTCCTCTGCCTCCCGTGCGCGGCCCGATTCGCGAAGCCGCATCAGCGCGTACTCGCGAACGGTCTCCAGCATCCGCAGGCGACTGCCCCGGTCTGTGGCGGTGGGCACCAGGAGGGAGTGGTCGACCAGCCGGGTGAGGACGGGGAGCCCAGCCATCTCCTCCGCGAGGTCGAGGGAGCAACCGCCGACGTAGAGGGCCATCTGGGTCAACAGCAGTTGTTCGTCCGGATCCAGGAGCGCAAAGCTCCAGTCCAGCACCGCGCGAAGGGTGCGGTGTCTGTCAGGCGCGGTACGCTCGCCCTTCGCCAGCAGGGCGAAGCGGTCGTCCAAGCGGGCCTCGATCTCGCGTACCGAGAGCAACCGGACGTGGGCGGCAGCCAGTTCCACCGCCAGTGGCAGGCCGTCGAGACGGCGGCAGAGCGAGCGGATGTCGCGCATCGCCCTCTCGTCCGCGGCAAACGCCGGATCGGCCAGGCCGGCGCGTGCGACGAAGAGACGGGCAGCCTCCGTGTCGGCGAGCGGGGGCAGCGGGTAGAGCGCTTCGCCGGACACCCCCAGCGGTGCCCGACTGGTAGCGATGACGGTCAACGAGGGGCAGTTGCCCAGAAGCGTGATGGCGGCCGTCGCCACGGCGTCGAGCAGGTGCTCACAGTTGTCCAGTGCCAGCAGCGTCCGCTTTCCGGCCAGGAACGAGGTGAGCCGGTGCAGGTAGTCGTGGGGCCGCTGGTCGGGACGGACCGAGGTGTCCGACAGTCCGAGCGCACCCGCGATCGCCGCCGGCACGGAGGCGGCGTCCGCCGGGGCCAGATCCACCCACCAGACCGCGTCGTGGTCCCGGGCCAGTTGCAGGCACACCTCGCGTGCCAGCCGGGTCTTTCCCACGCCCCCTGGACCCAGGACGGTCACCAGCCGCTCCCGCCCGGCCATGACACGGACGGCCTCGGCTTCGTCACCGCGCCCGACGAACACCCCGAGCGGCCGGACCAGGTTGCCCTCGGCCTGTCGCGGGTGGCCCGCAGCGGAGGACAGGTCGATCCGACCCGCCTCGGGCCCTGAGCCCGGGCCCACCGGCAGGCGGGCCGGTTCCTCGTCGCGCACGATCGCGGCATGCAGGTCACGCAGTTCCGACGACGGGTCGACGCCCAGTTCCGCACGCAGGAGTCGACGACCGGCTTCGTACACCCCCAGTGCCTCCGCGGGACGCCCGCAGCGGTACAGGACGAGCATGAGCCGCGCCCGGGCGCGCTCGCGCAACGGGGCCTCGGCGACCAGGGCCCGCAGTTCGGTGACCAGTTCGTCGGCGCGCCCGAGCTCCACGGCCGCAAGCGCGAAGTCCTCCAGCGCACTGGCGCGCAGGTCTTCGAGTCGGGTCCGTTCGCGGAGGAAGAACCGGCCCGTCAGGTCCTCCAGTGCCGGACCGCGCCACCGGGACAAGCCCTGTCGGAGCAACTGTGCGACCTGTGGGTACGCGCCGGCGGACAACCTTCTGCGGCTCTCGCGGACGTCGGCCTCGAACCGCGTCATGTCGAAATCGTCGTCCGGGCCCAGAACGAGCTGGTAGCCCCCGTGGCGGAACAGCAGTCGGTTGTCCTCGCCGACGGCTGCGAAGGCAGCGCGGAGCTTGGTGACCTGGACCTGCAGGGCGTTGACCGGATTCTTGGTCTCCCGCCCCTCCCAGACCGCGTCGACCAGGGCGTCACGCTGCACCACGTCACCGGCGGCGAGCAACAGCCGGCCGACGATCGCGCGCGGGACCGCCCCGGAGACGGCCACCGCACCGCTCTCGCCGACCAGTTCGAGGCGGCCGAGGATTCCCAAGCGCATCCAGGCATTCTGCCTTGTGCCCCTCCGGTTCGGGATGCCGAGTGCACGGTCGTGAACCAGTCCGGCAGCGTGCTCGTAACGCCCTCAGCAGGGATGGCATCCAGGCCCGGGAGGCACCGTGACATGTCGGCAGGAACCACCCGAACTCTTGCTCCACATACTGGATACGGCGCAGTCCGCCCGGTCCGCAGCCGTCGCCGACCACCTTCGAGGCTGCCCGGTCTGTACGGGTGAGGCAGCACAGCTCCACAGCCTGTTGGCTCTCCTGCGGTCGGTTCCGCGCGAGGCGATCGTCGGGGACTGGGAAGAACTGCTGCCTGCGCTGCGGGAAGCGGCAGTTCGGGCGGTCGTCGGGCCGCACTGAACCCGGCGTCCTGCGCTTGGACCGCAGTCTCCGCAGCCGCAATAGCAGCCGCGATATTCGCATCGGCTCATCCGGTAAGCGCTCGGAAAGCGCGAGGAAAGCGGCCTCCGCGAGGGTCGTCCCGTTCACATTGGACGAGAGGGCTCCCGCCACGACCGCGTGCGGGCCGAAGGGGTTCCGCCGTGGGACACGACACGATGCATCCGAACGAGGTCCGGGCAGAGGAGTTCGTCCGCGCTGTCTACGACCTGCACGGTGCCTATCTGCTCAGAGTGGCCACCGGCCTGCTCACCGGAGACCGGTATCACGCCCAGGACGTGGTCCAGGAGACGGTTCTTCGGGCCTGGCGGCACGCGGACTCGCTCGACCCGCAGGCCCTGGGCATCCGCTCCTGGCTCGCGCACGTTCTGCGCAATCTGGTCATCGACGGCCAACGGGCCAGGCAATGCCGTCCCGCGGAGACGACCGACGAAGCCCTCGGTGAACTACCGGGCCTGGAGCACACCGAAACCGTCCACACCCGGAAGGCCGTCCGTGAGGCCCTGACGGACCTGTCCCTGCAGCACCGCGAGGTCCTCGTGCACGTGCTGTACCTCGACCAGTCCGTGGCCCAGACGGCGAGCGTGCTCGGTATACCTCCAGGAACCGTAAAATCCCGTACCCGTCTGGCGCTCAAAGCGCTACGGAAGTCGCTGGTCGAACGCGGCCACGTCCCCTGATCCGGAGGTCCGATCCGACTCCTCTTCGAGAGAACAACCGTGGACGTCCTGCTCATCGCCGGCCGGTGGCTCGACGGATCCGCATGGGACGACGTCGTGCCCGAACTCACCTCACTCGGCCACCGTCCCGTGCCGCTCACCCTCCCTGGCCAGGGCGATGGCACTGCGTCCGCGACGCTCGAGGACCAGCCGGCAACCGTGGTCGCCGCCGTTGATGCGGCGTCCGGGAAGCCCCTGGTGGTGGGGCACTCCGCCGCGTCGAGTCCGGCCTGGCCGGCCGCCGACGCACGATCGGACACGATCGGAGAAGGTGGCCAAGGCCGTACTGATCGACGGCTTCCCCGCCGCCGACGGGCAGGCTTACGCCGATCACTTCGCGATTGAGGGCGGCGTCATCCCCTTCCCGGGCTGGGGCCCCTTCGAGGGAGCGGACTCCGCCGACCTGGACCAGGAGACCAGGGACCGCATCGCGTCCGCCGCTGTTCCTGTCCCAGCGGGAGGCTTCCCGGTTCGATGAGCCGCCACTCTCGCACCTCGGGGTGTGTGAGAACTTGTCGGCTCGTCCGGCTTCGGACGCGGAGGAGGAGAGTAAGGTCCGCAGGCTTGCTGGGGTGAGGCATGCGCCGGCCGACTGGATCCCGCGGGCGAGGATCATCGCGCTGAGCTGGGACGGGCTGCACGTTCCGGCGATCGCGCTCCGGCCCGTCCGGCCCCGCCCCCACCGTCATGCGCGGCCGGTCACCGCTCCAGTTGGCTGACTTGTCACTGTTGATCGCCTCCCGTGGCAGCGCCCACGCTTGGGGAGCCACCATTGCGGCGGCAGGGTGAGGAGTGAGGGGACGGCGCGTATGAGCAAGGACAAGACCGCACTGGGCAGCAACGAGGACGCGACCCGCAGCTACTACGAGTCCAGCGACGTGGACGGCTTCTACGACGCCGTGTGGGGCGGCGAGGACATCCACACCGGCATCTACGCCCACGACACGGAGCCGGTCGCCGCCGCCTCCCGCCGCACCGTCGAGCGCCTCGCCGACCGACTCGCGGACACCCTCGGCCCCGACCGCACCGTCCTGGACCTCGGTTCCGGCTACGGCGGCACCGCCCGCTACCTGGCCGAGCGCTTCGGCTGCCGAGTCGTCGCCCTCAACCTCAGCGCCGCCCAGAACGACCGCCACCGCGCGGCCAACGCCAAGCGCGGCCTCGACGGCCTGATCGAGGTCGTCACGGGCTCCTTCCACGAAGTTCCGTACGACGACGGCCACTTCGACGCCGTCTGCTCCCTGGAAGCGTTCTGCCACAGCGGCGACCGGTCCCGCGTCCTGGGCGAGGCCGCGCGCGTCCTCAAGCCCGGCGGCGCGCTCGCCTTCACCGACATCATGGCCGACGAGGACACGCCGCCCGAGGCGCTGCATCAGGTCATCTCCCGCCTCGGCGTGGACGCCCTGGCAACCCCGTCCTTCTACCTCCGCCAGCTCGCCGACCTAGGCCTGAGCCCGGCCAACTTCGACGACCAAAGCGCCCAACTCACCACCCAATACACCCGGTTGACCGCCGAGACCCGCGCCCACGAGGCCGAGCTCCGCGCCACCATCAGCCCCGCCTACGTCGACGGCCTGCTCGCCAACCTCCCCCTCTGGGTCGACGCCACCCGCGCCGGACTCCTGCGCTGGGGCATCTTCAGCGCCCGGCACAACGGGTCCGCAAGGAGATAGGGCAGGTTCCAGAACCCGAGAGACGGCTCCGGGACACCGTAGCCAGGTTGAGGAGGACCGTCGCTGACCAGCGGGCCGTTCCCCGCGGGTGGTCAGCCGCACGGCCAAGCCTGGAGGGGTGGCCAAGCGGGGGCGTCATCTGCGTTGGCGGCGCTGTGCAGTGTGGGCTCAGGTGCGTCTGGAAGAGGCAGCCGGCCGTCACTACCACCCAGGCAGCTCCAGCGTCGCCGCCCGCGACAGGACCTCCGTCAACATGTCGTTATGGGACAGCACCACGCGAAGGGACTCAAGCCGTTGGTCGAGAGGGAGTCGGCTGATCACCAGCCCTGCCTGCCACAGCTCGCCCGTCGGACGAACCAGCTCTGCCTCAAGGACCCCTCGGTGAGGGCGCGCGTCGCCCGCCCTCACCGACTCCGAAACATCGCCAAGACTCCGAAGACGTGTACTTCGGGCTTGATTTCCGGGCCGGAGCCTCAGCTCTTGGTAAGGGTGCGGCCGAGAAGAGGCATCAGGCGGTCCCAGTGAAGCTGCAGTGCGACGGGGTTGAAGGCATCGGTGTCGGACATGGTGAAGCCGTGGATGGTGCCGGGGTAGATCTCGGAGGTGTAGCTGACACCCGCCGCGTCCAGGGCCAGGTTGAGCTCGCCGAGGGCCTCGGGCGTCAAGTCGCTCTCGGCGTGGCCGAAGTGGACCTCGGCGGTGAGCTTGGAGAGGCTGTCGGGCCCGTCGACTCCCACCGGGCCGTGGAATGCGGCGAGGGCAGCTACCTGACCGGGGTGGGCCGCGGCGGTGCGCGTCGCGAGGAGGCCGCCGATGCAGTAGCCGGTCACCGCGACCGGTCCGGCGCTGGCCTCGGGCTGAGCGGTGAGGAACCTGAGATAGGCGTCGGCGTCGCTCAGGACACGTTCTATGGTGTGCGCCTCGATCAAAGGCATCAACTGGGCGAAGACCGTGGGCCGGACCGCTTCTCCGATGTGCTCGGGAAGTTCGATCACCGGTGCCGGGCCGTGCCGGTAGAAGAGGTTGGGGACGAGCACGTAGTACCCGTGCCCGGCCAGTTCGCGGGCCATCTCCCGCAGCACGGGCCGGATCCCGAAGCCGTCCGGGTACATCAGCACCCCTGGGTGCCGCCCACCACCGTCGGGGGAGGCGGCGAACGCGTCGGCCTGTCCGTCCGCGGTGGGAATCTGCAGCATCTTGGTGGGCATGAATTCTCCTGTCGTGGTTGATGTGTCGAGCCTGTGATCAACACGACGGAGGCGGAGCCCGCGCAGCAGCGCAAGATCCTCGATCCAACAGCGGGCCAGCACCGGCCCGTACGGCGCTCAGAAGAGCACCGGGTCACCAATCCGTGTGTGGCGCAATGCCGTCCCGGTAGTCATGGCTGCACAACGTAGCCCACCGGATGAAGCCGATGCCAGACCAACCACCAGGCCACAGTGCTGTTCGCGAGAATGATCTCGGTCGACACCTTGGGATCCTGAACTCGGTGGATGCACTGCAGCACTTCCAGTATCCGACTCCACCGTTAGTCGTCTGCCCCGCGGGGGGCGCAGGGTGCGGCGGCGGGTGATGCCTGCCTGCGCTGCTCCCTCCTCCGCCCAGACTCGGGGCAGCGCGGCCGGCTGGTGGAGATTCGCGACAACCTCCTGGACCGGATCCGCGAGGCCGAACGGGAGGGCCGGCTCGGCGAGATCGAAGGGCTCCGCGTCAGCCTCGCCGGCGCCGAGGCCAAGATCGGTCAGATCGACTCCGCGGCAGCCGGCGGGCCCATCCTGCTGAGGCTGCCCACGACGGGGCCTGTTCGGCAAGGGTGATCGGGGCCTTGGTCACCGTTGAGGTGCCTGCTGGGTGTGCTCGTCGCCCTCGCGGTAGAGCACCGGGTGCTCGTGGAAGAGGACGCCGTCGCGGACGTCGCCGGTGGCGGTGAATCCGGTTTCGTCGACATGGTCGATGTGGTTGCCGGTGACGGTATAGCTGCCGGTGTAGGCGCTCTGGCGGTTGCCGCGGGCTTCGTCGTAACGGCCGTCGGGCAGGAGTTCCTGGCGAATGTGTCCGTCCGCGGTCACCCACATACCGACGTAGGGGGCGGGGCGCGGGGTGTGTTGTTTCTGGTCATGGCCCGCTTTTGGACCGCCGGCGGGAGCGCGGCAAAGTGGGTGCCGGGAGGGCTCGGCCTGGCGGGCGCACGCCGCGGCCTGCCGAGCAGGATGCTGAGCCGTGCTGATCCCGGCCGTGCCGATCACCCGGACTTGTTCGGTGCGCTGACGTGCTGCCCGGCCGAGCCTGACCTCTGGCGACCCGTCGGCCGGCTCGGGGCCCCCTTGGCTCGTTCGCTGGAACCAGCTCGGCCCGGCCGGGCAGCGCCGTCTTCGAGCTCAGATCTGGTTCAGGCCGCCGTCGACGTACAAGCTCGAACCGGTGATGAAGCTGCTCTGCTCGGAGGCGAGGAAGGCCACGGCGGCGGCGATCTCCTCCGGGCGCCCGAGTCGACCCAACGGGACTTGCGCCGCCAGGTGCTGCCGCAGGCCGGCGGCCTGCTCCGAATCGGGAGCGAGTCCCGACAGGCCTGGGGTGTCGGTCGGACCGGGCGTGACGGCGTTGACCCGGATCCCGCGGCCCTTGAGTTCATTGGCCCAGGTCCGGGCGAAGGACCGGGTGGCGGCCTTGGAGGCCGCGTACACGCCGAACGCCTCCGCACCGACGTCCACGTTGGTGGAGCCGTTGAGGATCACCGAGGCGCCGTCGTTGAGTAGAGGCAGCGCCTTCTGGACGGTGAACAGTGTGCCCCGGACGTTGATCCCGAAGAGCGTGTCGAAGTGCTCCTCCGTTATCTGCTCCAACGGGACGAACTCAGCAACGGAGGCGTTCGCGAACAGAACGTCCAGACCCTGCCCACGCTCCCGGACCGCCTCGTAGAGCCGGTCCAGATCGGCCAGGTCCGCGATGTCGCCGATCACAGCGGTCGCGGAACCGATCGTTTCGACGGCCGCGTCGAGTTCCGTCTTGCGCCGGCCGCTGATGAACACATGCGCCCCCTCGGCCGCCAGCCGCACAGCGCTGGCCAGGCCGATACCAGTGCTGCCCCCGGTGACGAGAGCGGTCTTTCCTTCCAACAGTCCCACGGCGATTACCTCCCCAATATTCCGCATCGATCGATGCGGAACTCGAACGTAGCACTTCTGTATCGATCGATGCGGAAGAGGTAGCCTGTGAAGGGTGGGCACCAAACAGAGGCGCTCCGTGGGCCGACCGCGGGGATTCGACACCGACGAAGCACTTGAGCGCGCCATGCTGGCCTTCTGGGAGCACGGCTACGAGGGCGCCAGCCTGGCCACCCTCACAGAAGCGATGGGTATCTCCACCACCAGCATGTACACGGCTTTCGGCAACAAGGAGGAACTCTTCCGCCAAGCCCTGGAGCGCTACACCGAAGGCCCGAGCGCGTACCTGGACCGCGCCCTCAAGGAACCGACCGCCCTGGGTACCGCCACCGCGATCCTGAACGGCACCATCCGGACCACCACGAGCCCGGCCCACCCCCAAGGCTGCATGGGCGTCCAGAGCGCCCTGGTCGCCAGCGACTCCGGGCAGGCGGTCCGTGACCTCCTCGCCGCCTGGCGAAACAACGGCTGCTCCCGCCTACGGCAGCGGTTCGAGCAAGCCGTCGACGACGGCGACCTGCCTCCGCCGGCCGATCCAGCTCTCCTGGCCCGCTACGTCACCACCCTGGCCTTCGGCATCGCCGTGCAAGCCGCGAGCGGCGTCAGCCGCACAGAACTCCAGGCGATGGCTGACGCCGCTCTACGTAACTGGCCGCTCCGCTGAGAGCCGCCAGGCATCGGAGCCGGAACATCTCCAGAGCCATGAACGGCCGTCGTCTGCACTGGCCGTGTAGCAGGCTTGCCCCTCAGGCGGAGCCCCGGCTGCCGAGTCTCACGCGCGAGGCGAAGGCACCGTGAACGACGGGGACTTCGGGGTGAGCTGCTTCGTGTAGGCCGTCAGATAGGTGTCGAGAAATGGCGAGCGCTTGCCCTCGGTCGGCACGTCGTCGGACGGGTCGTCGACGGCGAGGTTCAGCCGGGCGTCCGTCACCCTGATCCGCTCGTGGGCCGGGGTGTCGATCCAGCCGCCGTCCTGGACGGTGCCGATCTCCACGGCCAGCGAGTGCCCGGAGTCCAGCGTCCAGTCTGACGACTTGAGATCCACCGCCACCTGACCGGAGGCGTCCACGAGTGACACCTGCTCGTTGAACATGACGGCCTTGCCGTCGGGCGCCACGTCGTACAGCTTGACCATGACGTTGCCGCGGCCCTCGGTCGTCATCTTGATGCTGGGCGTCGCGGTGATACGGACGTCCTGCTCGACAGGGTGGGACCAGGTGAAGAAGCCGGCCGACGCGCCGGGCTCGCCCTTGTCCACGTAGGAGCCGTCGCGCAGGACGACCTCGGCGGACCGGGCCGGGAGCGGCCAGGTGTCCTGGGAACGCCAGGCCCCGTTGCTGTCCTCGATGGCGTAGGCCGGGTAGTCGGTCCTGGGGTCGATGCCCTTCAGGTACTGGTCGTAGAACGACATGACCTCCTTGAACCAGCCCGCACGCCCCATCGCAAGGCGCCCGTCCGCCGTGCTTTCGTTGCCGCGCACGTGATCCCACGGGCCGAGCCAGCCGCGCTCGGGGCCCTGGTGGTTCGCGAGGTACTCCTGCATCGCCTCGGGCTTGGTGATCGGCTCGGTGAAGCCCTGGGTGAAGAACAGCGGGGTGTCGCTGCCCTTGGCCTGCCCGGCCAGGTCGCGCTCCTGCCAGTACTGCGAATTCGGGTCGGCCTGCAGGTTGTTGCTCGTGTTGTACGCGGTGCACTCGGCGTGCTGCTTCTCGTACCCGGCGTTCTTCCGGTAACGCTTCTGGTCGTCGGGCAGCTGCTCCAGCAGGGCGATCTGGTTGTACGTGTTGGTGGCGAGCGCGCCGCTCAGCATCGGCACCCGGTTGGAGCGGATGGTGCGGTACATGTCCCAGAGGGGTTCTTGGGCGACTACGGCCCCCAGCGCATCCTGGTCCAGGTTGTTGCCGATCAGGGCGGTCGCCGCGTCGTAGGACTTGCCGTACATGCCGACCTTGCCGGTGGACCAGGGCTGCTTCGCCGCCCAGTCGATCGCCGCCTTGACGTCGGCCTGCTCGCCCTTGCCCAGGCTGTCGAGGCAGCCGCTGGATCCGCCGAAGCCGCGCAGGTCCACCTGGACCAGGGCGTAACCCCGGTCCAACAGGTCGCCTTCCTCGACGAGGTCGGTGAAGCGGTCGGACGGGCCGGTGTGCGACCACTTCTCGTCCTTCTGCTCTCCGGAGTGTCCGAAGTAGGCGCCCACGGAGAGGATCACCGGCACGCGCTTGCCCTCGGGCAGCTTCTCGGGCAGCAGGACGTCGGCGTGCAGCTCGGTGTCGGAGCCGTCCGAGGACGGGAAGTAGTGCTGTGTCCACGCCGCGCCCTCGGGGACACGGTCGTTGTCCTTGTGCGTCACCGGGTTCTCGGCGTCGGCCACTGCCGCGGCGTCCGACTGCGTCGCGCCGGCCGAGCCGACGAGCGCACCGGTCAAGGTCAGGGCGGCGACCGCTGCGGTGGCTGCGGCGGTCATGGGGATCTTCTTCATGGGCTCCTCCGGGAGTGGCATACGGCCGGTCCTGCGGACGTGCCGGTCGGCTCAGTAGTCGGTCGGCTCGGCACTCGGTTGTCTCAGTGGTCGGCTGTCTCAGTGGTCGGTCGGCTGGACGAGTCGCTTGGTCGCGCGGCGGAACGCCCAGAAGACGACCAGCAGCGCCAGCGCGAGCAGCGGCGTGCCCATGCCGACCTTGGCGAGGGCCAGCCAGCCCGTGGAGTCGTTCTCGTAGAGCCACTGCTGGACGACGAAACGAGCCCCGAAGAGGGCGGTCAGGGTGGTGGTGGCGATGTCGTGGGCCAGCAGGCTGGGGCGGTCGCTTCGCCATGGGTGGCGGTTGCCGTGCAGCGCGTTCCACACCAGGCCGGTGACCGGCCTGCGGGCCAGCAGCGAGGCCAGGAAGAGCACCGCGCCCGCGAAACTGGCCCAGATTCCGATCAGGAAGAAGCCGCCCGCCGAGCCGGTCCACGCCGCGATGCCGCCGGCGGCCACGACGCCGAAGAGACCGCCGGATGCCGCGATGTACGGTTCCTGCCGCGCCATCCGCCACACGGTGAGCGCCAAGGCCACCGCGAGGGCGATGCCGATCGCGAGGGGCAGTCCGAGGGCGGCGTTGGCCGCGACGAACGCCGTGATCGGGATCGCCGTGTACACCATCCCCTTGGTACCGCCGAGTTGGGCGAACAGCTTGTCGTGCGCCTGGCCGGCGGACGGCTCGGCCTCGTGCGCCCGGCTGGTGAACGGTTTCCCGTCCGCCTGGCTCTGTGCCCCGGGCTCGACCGACGTCTGCTCGGCGCGGTCGTTCTCGGTCATGGTGTCTTCCCGGCTGTCGTGGGTACGGGTGAGATGGTCTGTCGTCGTCATGGCGTCCTCCCAGGTGGCGTACGAGAGTGCGGGGGGCGGCGATTGGCGGTCAGCGGCGGGCGGAACCTGGTCGTAGATCCGTGCCGTCGGTGCGCTGAAGACCATGAGAAACCGTGCCGCCGCGGCACACTCAAGCCGCTGGAATGCGACGCAGGTCGCTGCCCGCCGGGGTGGGCGGGGGGGCGCGCTTGGCGAGAGCCGGTCGCGCTTGACCATGCCGCGACGGCATGGTTTCGGATGACGTGAGTCGGGGCGGCCGGCCGATGCCCGAGCAGTCGCCGACACCCGAGCAGTCGGAACGGAGTGCGGGCCATGGCATGGAGCACGCGTGAGGTCGCCGAGCTGGCGGGCACGAGCCTGCGAGCGGTGCGGCATTACCACGAGGTCGGCCTGCTCGACGAGCCGGTGCGCCGCGCCAACGGCTACAAGCAGTACGGCGTCGCCCATCTCGTCCGGCTGCTGCGCATCAAGCGCCTGGTCGACCTGGGGTTCTCGCTGTCCCAGATCGCCGAGATGGGCGCCGCCGACGAACATCCGGAGGAAGCATTGCGTGCGCTCGACGCCGAACTCGCGGCCACCATCGAACGGTTGCAGCGGGCCAGGATGGAACTCGGCTTCATCCTGAAGAAGTCGGTTCCGACCGACCTGCCGCCGGAGTTCGCCACGGCCGCGGTCGACACACCCATGTCCGAGGCGGAACGCTCGTTCGTCACCGTGATGAGCAGGGTGCTCGGCCCGAAGGGCACCGCGGCCTACGCCGACCTCATGCGAAACCCCGTCGAGGATCCCGCCGGCGACGCCTTCGCACAGCTGCCCGCCGACGCCGACGAGCAGACCCGCGCCGAGGTGGCCGAGGACCTGGTCGCCTACGTGCTGGAGCTGTGGCGGCAGAACCCGGGGCTGAGCACACTGTCCGCCGACGCCCCGCTCGGCGAGAAGTACGCGAAGAAGACCGTCAACAGCGCCTTCCAGGAGATCTACAACGAAGCCCAGGCGGATGTCCTGCGCCGGCTTGGCATCCTCCTGGCCGAAGCGCGACGGACTCCGGCCTCGCGACCGGCGGACCCGAGCGAGAAATCGGCGAGTCGGTAGCTGTGCCGTAGCTGTGCCCTAGCTGCGCCATCTCATGGCATTGGTTCCTCGCTGTCAGGCTTGGCGGGCGTAGGACGCGAGGCGATCGGCGAGCTCGACGACGAGTTCGCGCAGTTCGCCGGGGCGCTCGATGACGAACGGCCGGTCGAGCGAGGCGAGTACCGGAGGCAACCAGTCGAGCCGCTCCGCCCGCAGCTCAACGCGCAGCCAGCGCTCGGTCGTCCGGTCCTCGCATGCCGCGGGCTCGTGCTCCTCCAGGCTCGCGACGCTGGCGGGAAGGTGGGCGCGGATCTGCTCGACGGTCCCGTGGATCCGCAAGGTCACCTCATGCCGGTAATTGGCCGTGGCGAACCCTGACAACACGCGCTGTGCCGGATCGGGACCCGCCGGCGCTTCGAATGAGCCGGGCAGGGTCCGGGCGTCTGCGATGCGGTCGAGCCGGAAGGTTCGGTCCTCGCCGATCTCGGGGTCCGTGCCCGTGACGTACCACCGGCCCGAATGGGTGACGATCCCGTACGCGTGCAGTGTGCGTTCGCTGCGCCGGCCGTCGCGGTCGGTGTAGCGGATCGAGACCGGTCGGCGGTGGCGCACCGCATCGGCGAGGGTGAGCAGGACCTCGGCGCCCGGGGTGTGGAACTCTCCGGGCTGTTCCGTGAAGGCGAGGGATTCCAGGAATGCGTCGAGCCGGCGGGCGATGTGCTTGGGCAGCACCCGCCGGATCTTGGCTGATGCCGTCTCGTTCGCCGTGTGCTGCGTCGTCGTCAGCCCTGCCCGGCGGCCGGCGACCAGGCCGAGCAGCACGGCCAGCGCCTCGTCGTCGCTGAGCATGAGCGGAGGCAAGCGGTACCCGGGGGCGAGCCGGTACCCGCCGTAGCGGCCGCGCACCGATTCCACGGGCACGTCGAGGTCGATCAGCTGGTCCACGTACCGCCGCACGGTGCGCCCTTGGACGCCGAGCCGGTCGGCGAGTTCGGCCACGGTCCGGGTGCCGCCCGACTGCAGCAGCTCCAGGAGTGTCAGCACGCGGCCAGTGGGGCGAGGCATGTTCGCAGCCTAACGCGAATAGAGGACCGATTCTGTCCACTATTCCTCCTAGCCTGCGACGTGCACGCCTTCACACAGCCAAGGAGATTCCCATGGACTTCGTCTCGATCCGCATCATCACCAGCGATGTAGCGCGTCTCGTCGAGTTCTACGAGCGAGCCACAGGAGTGCGGGCGATGTGGGCCACCGAGGACTTCGCCGAACTCAAGACCCCGAGCGCCACCCTCGCGATCGCTGGCACCCGCACCGTCCCCCTGTTCGCCCCAGGCTCTGCCCGCCCGGCGGACAACCACAGCGTGATCACCGAGTTCCTCGTCGACGACGTGGACCGCGTTCACCGGAACCTGACCGGCTTCGTCACCGACTTCGTCAACGAGCCCACCACGATGCCCTGGGGCAACCGATCGCTGCTGTTCCGCGACCCCGACGGCAACCTCGTCAACTTCTTCACCCCCGTCACCCCGGCGGCCATCGAAAAGTTCGCACGCTGACGCCTCGCACAGCCGCTCACAGCCGCTCACACGGGAGCCCTGAGATCCCAGGGGCTCCGGGTGAACGCGGCCGCCGAGTCCAGGAGCGCCACCAGCCGGGGGCAGGGGAACGCACCGCTGCCCTCAGAAGGACGTCTTCGCTTGTGCCTGCGGATCGACGCCGGACGTCCGATCGCCCACGTCGCTGCGGAAGCCGGGATCTCCCGCAGCTGTCCGGCCAAGTGGTACGCCCGCCGGCGAGCACACGGCGAGAACGGACTGCTCGACCACTCCTCCCGCCCGCCACGCACCGGTCCCGGCACCGGCAAGGTCGGATACACGTACCTGCATTCGGCGCTCGACGACCACTCCCGGCTCGCCTGCACCGAGGCCCTGGATGATGAGAAGGCCGTGACCGCGGTCGCCTTCCGGCACCGGGCCGTTGCCTTCTTCGTCCCCACGGGATCACACCGAGTCGGTCGGATCCTTACGGGCCTCCCCACGATTGATCTTGGGGCGGCCGTGACATGACGAAGACCGCGACTTCCGATCCATCGAAGTGTGTAGTGGGCATCTCATCCGGCGGGTCGAGGTTGTGCCCCGCGTGCCCACCTAGAGTTGTGGGCGAGCAACAGCCCTGGGCGCCAGGGACGAAGCGACCTCAAGGAGATCAGCTACCGTGGCTCCCGCCTCAAAGAACATAGTCGAGGGCGCAGTCTGCGCCGTCATCGGAATTGCGCTGGGCTTGTTCACCGAGGATGTCCACATTCCCGTCTTTACGCTCACGAAGGTGGGCGTGGTGCTGATCGCTATCGGTGGCATACAACTGCTTTACGGCGTGTACCAGGCGTTCAGCGCGCGGAGTGTGGAGTAACCGGAAGGCCGGGCAGCGGCATTCCGCTTGGACCGCGCTGCCTTGACGGGTTGCCGCGCGATTGATCTTGGTCACAGGTGGGGACATGGCGAAGGCCGGGCGAGTTGTCTGGGGTGTGATGCTCAGTCAGGCCCGCGCGGCCATGTCCCAGCTGGTCTCCGACCGCGCCGCCCGCAGGGCCACCCGGCACAAGCCAAGCCCCGAACTCCCGCCCGTCCGCCCGGCGGCCTCCTGAATCACGCATCAGCCGAACCGCCAGGCCAATACACCCCAACATCAATCGCGGGGCAGCTCGTTAGGGAGCACTTCAGGGCTAAGGCTCGTTCGAGCCCCCGGATGCGCAACCTGTGCGGCGCGAACGGACTGCTCCTGTGTGTCGGCTCAGCGGCGGACGAGCTCCCAGAGCGCGAGGCCCGCGAACAGACAGCCGAAAGCGAGGCTCGGCACGATTGTCCACAACCTTCTCCAGGGCATGTCGATCCGCGCGGCCCCCGGGGCGCTGGGAAGGTAGATCACCGGGGCCGGACCCCCCACGCGCAGGTCCGAGCGCGCCGTTTCCCGGTCCCGAAACTCGTGCATGTAGCCCTCGTCGTCGACGAATGTGACCACCGCGCGTGTGCTGTGGCCACTTCCTGCGGTGCCGGAACTCGACTCGTAGCGGGCCACCAAGCCCCTGGTGCGGATCCCGTGGCGCCGCAAGCGGTAGAGGAGTACGGCCTCATAGACGCCGTACCCCAAGGCGGCCAGACCGATCACCAGGAACACCACCAAATCCATCAGCGTCTCTCCTTCAGAGCCTCGCCGTGCGCTTCGTCCCGCTCATGCCCAGGAATGAGACGCTCCGCTGATCAGCGGCGGTTCCTGGTGCAAAGGAGCAGGCAGGGTGGCGCACAGGTCCAGAAGCCGGAAAGCCGCAGCGCCAACTCGGGGGCGAACGCGTCGAGATCAACGTCCGACCGCACGGGATGCGTGGTGGTGGACAAGTTCGTGGCGCGGTTCAGCCCGTGGGCGCCGCGACGACCCTGCCGCTCGGTTCCGTCGCGTTTACCGGCTTGCCGAAACAGCCTCGCGAACCTCGCCGGCGCTGCCCTCGACCGACTCGCCGCGCTCGTGCGCAAGCGACTCAACCGATTCAAGGGCCTCCGGTACCGCCCCGACGCCCCCGACGGCTTCCTCGCCGGGACCGGACTCGCCATCGGCCTCCCGCCACCAACACCTTGAAGCGCCTGGTCAGTTAATCGGTTGCCCGCCACCGAGACGGGGTGTCTGATCCCGGCTATGACGATTGTGCTGAGGACGCCGACGGTCGACGGAGTGCGCGAGGCCAGTGCGGCGCTGCGGGAGTGGCAGCACGACGGAACGCCGATGCAGCTGCATCCCGGGGACATCGGCTGGAACTACCGGTTCGGAACGGCCGAGACGGCCGCGGCGGTACGGACCTGGAGCCGGAACGGACGGATCCTCGCCGTCGGGATGCTGGATTCGCCGACGCTCGTGCGGATGACGGTCGCTTCCGACGCTTTCCAGGACGAGGACTTGGCGCGGCGGCTCGTCGAGGACTTCTCGCTGCCCGAGCGCGGCGTGCTGCCGGAAGGACCGGTGTCCATCGAGGCGCCGCAGGGCCTGCTGCTCCACGACCTGTTGACCAAGGAGGGCTGGGGCGTCGACGACCCGTGGACGCCGCTCTTCCGCGACCTCGCCGAAGCGGTGGAGGACCCCGGCGTGCGGATCAAGGAGATCGGCCTGGAGCAGGCGCAGGACTTCGCCGACGTCCTGCGGTCCGCGTTCAACACCACGAAGCCCACGCGCGAGTACCGGCACAAGATGTCCGCGGCACCGTTCTACGCCGACGCCCGCTGCCTGGGTGCTTACGACGACCAGGGCAACGCCGCGGCGGTGGTGACGGTCTGGTCGGCCGGCCCGGGGAGACCAGGACTGGTCGAGCCGATGGGCGTCCACACGGACCACCGCGGCCGCGGCTATGGCCGGGCGATCACCGTCGCGGGGGCGGCCGCACTGCGGGAGATGGGCTCGTCAAGCGTGCGCGTGTGCACGCCGAGCTCCAACGTCGGCGGCGTCGCCACGTACATGGCGGCCGGGTTCGCGGCGAGGCCGGAGATCGCCGACCGGATCCGGAAGGTCTGACGTCGGGTCTGCGGACCTTCTGACCATGCCGCAGCACCTCGTACGGCGGCCATGCGAGCGCCAGAGCCTCGTGCGGCAGCCGCACGAGGCTCTGCGTAAATGACCATCAGTCGGCCGTACAAACCAGCCAACACCTCCAAGCGCCGAAGTCAGTAGTCCCTGGAATCCCCGGAATCCCTGGAATCCCCGGAATCCCCGGAATCCCCGGAATCCCCGGAACCCCTGGAATCCCTGGAATCCCTAGGTGTCACTGGCCGAGCAGGCGGCCCACGGCGTCGGCGACGTGCCGGGCGCGGTCGGCGTCGGCGACCTCCACCGCCGTGGAGAACTCGGGAGTGGCGGTGGCCCACACCGAGGCGACGTGGAGGACGAGGGTCAGCAGGACGCCTGCCGGGTAGTGGTCCGGCAGCACGCCGTCGGCCTGTGCCCGGGCGATCTCGTCGATCTTGTGGCGGACGCTGTCCACCGACATCTTGACCGGTTCGTCGTCCGGGCGCTCCAGGCGCTGCCAGCTCGCCATGCGCATGATGGCCGGGTGTGCGTCGTAGAGCTCGGCGAGGCGGGCCGCGTAGCCGGGCAGGTCGTGGACATCCAGAGGGGTGCTGCTCACCACGGTGGTGACGATGGACTCGAAGGCCGCGTCGAAGAGCTGATCCTTGCTGCCGAAGTAGTGGTAGATCTGCGCCTTGTTCGACCCGGCCGCCGTGGCGATCCGGTCGACCCGCGCCCCGGCGAGGCCGTAGGCGGAGAACTCGGTGAGAGCGGCGTCAAGGAGGCGGGCCCGGGTGGCTTCGGCGTCGTAGCGCATGGGGCGAGCTTAGTTTTCTAACTGGTTGGTTGACAAATCGGGGGAGTCGGATCTACGTTTTCAACTAACCGGTTAGAAAAAATCCGGCCCGATGAGAAGGAGATCCTCATGCTCGGCAGCGACCCGGTGATCGACCTCCGCTCGACCCTTTCGGCCCGTGCCCTTCAGCTCGTGTTCCGGCCGATGTTCCGGTACCAGTCGGCGGGCAGCCGGGTGCAGTTCGCGACGAAGCCCATCGCGAAGCCCGAGCGCATCACCGTCCCGACCCGGCACGGCAACGTCAGGACGCTGCTGTACTCACCCACCGCCGAGTCCGTCGCCGCGTGGCACGCGGCAGGCCGGCGGCCTCCGGTGCATCTGATCGTGCACGGCGGAGGGTTCATCGTCCGGGTGCCGATGCAGGAGGACAACGTCGCCCGCTACCTGGCCTCCGAGGTCGGCGCATACGTCCTCATCCCGGACTACGACACCGCCCCCAAGGTCCGCTTCCCGGTCTCCGAGGAGCAGTCCTACGACGTCTTCCGCTGGATCCAGGCCAATGCGCAGTCCCAGGGCTGGGACGGCGACCGTGTCTCGGTGGGTGGCCCGAGCGCCGGCGGCAAGCACGCCCTGAGCGTCGTCACCATGGCGATCGACGACGGCGGTCGCCTGCCGGTCGCCGTCACTGCCGAGTACGCCGCTGCCGACATGGCGCTCGCGCCCTCCGCGCGCACCTCGGCCAAGCGGAATCCGGTCGTGCCGCCGCAGCTGGTGGATCTGATCCAGCGCACCTACTTCAAGGGCGTCGACCTGACATCGCTGCTGGCGTCCCCCAACCGCTACTCCCGGCTCGCCGAGTTCCCGCCGACGCTGGTCCTGACCGCCGAATACGACACCCTCCGGGACGAGATGAACGCCCTGGCCGCCGATCTGGCCGAGCGGGGCGTGCAGGTGACACACCGTCAATTCGACGGCGTCGATCACGGATTCACCCACTTCCCGCCGGTCGAGGTGGCGCGAGAGGCCATCGCGATGATCGGCGAGCACCTCCGGAAGGCGTACGCCTGACCGGACGACGCCCCGTGTCCGGACCACCCACGCCCACGCCCACCATCACGCCCCCTGTTCCAGGGGCCGACAGCCGTAGCCGGAAGGAAGTACCGAAAATGACCACCGACACGACCGAGGCAATGACCACCGACACGACCGAGACGATGACCACTGACAAGCCCAGGACGTGGCTCGTGACCGGAAGTTCCCGCGGCCTGGGCCGTGAGATCGTCCTCGCGGCGCTGAGGCAGGGCAACCGCGTGGTGGCGACGGCCCGGCGCGCCGAGCAACTCGACGACCTGGCCGCCGACTTTCCCGGCCGACTGCTCGCCGTCCGCCTCGACGTGACCGACTCCGACGCCGCCGTCGCCGCGGTGCAGACCGCGGTGACCGAGTTCGGCAGCCTCGACGTCCTGGTCAACAACGCCGGCTACGCCGACCTGGCCTCGGTGGAGGACAGCACCCTCGACGCCTTCCGCGCGCAGATCGACACGAACCTGTTCGGGGTCGTCAATGTCACCAAGGCCGCGCTGCCGGTCCTGCGTGAGCAGGGCCGCGGACACATCATCACGGTGTCCTCGGTCGGCGGCCGGGTGGCCACTCCCGGCCTGTCCGCCTACCAGTCCGCCAAGTGGGCGGTGAACGGCTTCACCGAGGTCCTCGCCTCCGAGGTCGCACCGCTGGGCATCAAGGTCACCACGATCGAGCCGGGCGGGATGCGGACCGACTGGGCCGGCTCGTCGATGACGGTCCCCGCCACGTCCGAGCCGTACGCCGGAACCGTCGGCCTCGTCGCTGCCGCCATGGCCGGCGCCGGCGAGAACGCTCTTGGTGACCCGGCGAAGGTCGCCCAGGTCGTCACCCGGCTCGTGGACCTGCCCGAGCCGCCGCCGCGGCTGGTGCTCGGCTCCGAGGCGCTGGCCTACGCCCGCGCCGCGGCCAGGACCCTGGCCGACCGCGACGCCGCCTGGGCGGAGCTCAGCCGATCCACCGACCGCGACGACGCCACCGACCAGCAGCGAGACCCCCTGGGACAGTTGGCCAACGACCCCGAGACAGCCGTACGTCGCTTCCTGGACGAGGTCGTCAACGGCGGCGACCTGTCGAAGGTCGACGAGCTGTGGGCCGAGGACCTGCGGTGGCACGGCGGCAGTCTGGGAGACGTCCGCGGTCTCGCCGCGTTCAAGACCATGATGGCGACGTCCGCCGCCGACGCCTTCACCGGTATGCGCCTCGACGTCCAGGACGTCATCACGTCCGGCGACAAGGTCGTCGTCCGGTTCACCAACAGCGGCACCCACACGGGACCGTTCATGGGTACGCCCGCCACCGGACGTCATGCCGAATGGCTCGGCATCGGCATCTACGCCGTCGCCGGCGGCAGGATCGCGGAAGCCTGGTTCGGAGAGGACATCCTCGGCATGCTCCTCCAGCTCGAAGCCGTCACCCTGCCGACGCCCGCGTGAACGAGCGCACCGCGCGCAGGGATCACGTGGTGTGGAGTTGCCTGGTGACCTCGGTCAGGTCGGCGATGAACATGCCGGCGAGCTCGGCGGTGAATCCGGTGCGAACCACCAGCCGCAGCACGGAGACGTCCTGGCAGGGAGCGGGGAAGGCATACGCCGGCAGATGCCAGCCTCGGGCCCGCATCGCCTGGGAGACCTCGAAGACCGTGAAGCCCTGCGTGCCGGGTGCCAGGCGGAAGGCGAAGGCCGGGAGTTCCGAGCCGTCCGTGACCAGCTCGTAGGGGGAGATGGCCTCGATACGGGTGGCGAGTACGCGGGCCGTCGTCCGGTTCTGGGCGGCCAGGTTCCGTAGCCCCTCGAAGCCGTACCTCAGGAAGCTGTAGTACTGAGCGACCACGTGCGCGCCCGGGCGGGAGAAGTTGAGGGTGAAGCTCGGATAGCGGCCGCCGAGGTAGTCGACCTCGAAGACCAGGTCGTCGGGGAGGGCCTCGGAATTGCGCCACAGGGCCCAGCCGAGGCCGGGGAAGACATGCCCGAACTTGTGTCCCGAGGTGTTGATGGAGGCGACGCGTTCGAGCTGGAAGTCCCACATGAGACCCGGGTCGAGGAAAGGGGCCACCATGGCGCCGGACGCACCGTCGACGTGGACGGGGATGTCGGTGCCGGTGGCGGACTGGTACCCGTCCAGGGCCATGCAGATGTCGGCGACGGGTTCGTAGGAGCCGTCGAAGGTGGACCCCAGGACCGTCACGACGCCGACCGTGTTGTCGTCGCAGTGGGCGGTGAGGGTGTCGGGGGTGAGGTGGTAACGGCCCGGTTCCATCGGGACGAACCGGGGCTCCACCTCGAAGTAGTTGGCGAACTTCTTCCAGCAGACCTGGACATTCGCGCCCATGACGATGTTCGGGCGGGCGGTGTCCTTGCCCTGGCTGAGGCGGCGGTCCTGCCAGCGGCGTTTGAGCGCGAGTCCGCCGAGCATGGCCGCCTCGCTCGAACCGGTGGTGGAGCAGCCGAGGACCTGCTCCGGGTACGGGGCGTGCCAGAGCCGGGCCAGCATGCGCACACAGCGCTCCTCCATCGCTGTGATCTGCGGATACTCCGCGCGGTCCGCGAGGTTCTTCTCCGCGGTCTCCGCCATCAACTGCTGGGCCTGTGGCTCCATCCATGTCGTCACGAACGTGGCGAGGTTGAGCCGGGCATTGCCGTCGAGCATCAGCTCGTCCCGCACGCGGCGGCTGACGAGTTCCGGCGACGACGCCGACTCGGGCAGCTCGTCGACCGGCAGCACGGGGGCGTCGGTGGGTTGGAGGTCGGGGCGGGGCGAAGAGGTGAGAAGGTCGGACTCGGTAGCGGGCATGGCGTCGGCTTGCGGGATGGACATGAGTGCGTGGATGCCTTTCTGGCCTGTGTGACCCCGTGCACTCCGACGCTAGATCCACGGGCGGCCCGGCATCCGTGCCGATTACACCGATCCAGTGATCGATTTGCGGACTGATGAACTGGATTTCCCTTGTCCATACTGGCTGTCGCCGCGACGGGTGGGGCGATGCCGATTGCCGATGCCGTGCCTGCGGGGCGGCGTCACTGCCGCCCCGCGGGTGATGTGCCATCAGGTCAGCATTCGCCGCCCCACACGGCGGAGTTCAGGGTCACGTTGCCGTACAGGCTGAACGAGTTGCCGGCGTCCGGCGGGTAGTGCAGGCAGCCGGACGAGGTCTGACCGGTGGACCAGGTGGCCCGCCACCAGATGTGGTCGGCGCCCGGGTACCGTACGCCGTTGTTGAAGATCGACAGGCCGCCTGCCGAGTGCAGGTTGTACAGGTTGCCCGTCGACCTCCAGGTCGGGGGACCGGAGAAGCTGGTGTTGTTCCAGACGCACACGTTCTCTCGGGGGCAGTCGCTCTTGGCGGCGGATGCCGATGGTGCCATGGCCACGCCGGTGGCCGTCATGGCCAGGGTGGCGAAAGCGATGGCCGTGAGCTTTCTGGGCATCTTCATGGCCCGGGATGCTGTCAGTGGAATCCCGGGCTCGGCAGGAAGCTTTGAGTCAGCCGGGGTCCGCAGTGCGGATTCGGACAAGGGTGTGATGGCGTCACGCGACGCGCGGGCATTCTCATCGCCACTGAAGCGAACGTTATGTGCGTGATCGATTACGGTGTGTGTTCATGGCTGTGTCAGCCCCGCGACACCCCCGCTCCGCGTCACGTGCCGGAGCGGTGCTCGTGTTGTTGCTGGTCGCACTCGTGCATGTGCTGGCCTGCGCCCACGGCCCGACACTGACCGGCCAGGGCCGGGCGGACACGCCGCTCGTCGCTTCCGTCGCCTGCGGGCAGACGCCGCACGACCAGCACCGGGCGGACACCGGACCGTCGTCCCCGCCCCACCACGGCGGAGCGCACTGCTGGGGCGGCGACGAGCCGACGGTGCAGCCTCCTCGTGACGTCACTCTGGCCTTCCCCGTGGTCCATGACGTCCTGTCCGTGGGCCATGCCATCGCGCCGGCGCTCTCCACACGACCCGGCACCACGCCTCCTGCGCCCAGCGGCTCCTCCGCCGGGCACGCGCGAGCCCTCTTCGGCGTGTGGCGGACCTGATCGGCCCCGCTGCCCAGCCCCGCCCCTGACATGGGCGAACGGCAGCCGATCAGCCCCCGCCCTCTTCCCCGAACACTCGGCCGACGGCCGTTCACGGCACCGGCCGCAGGAGAAGCACGTCATGAACCAGCCCATCCCCACCTCCCTCGCTCCGGCCCAGGTGCCGGCCGAAGCCAGACGCCCGATGTACACACCCGCCGGACTGGTGGGCGACACCCCCGTGCTGTGGATCGGCGAGCCCTTCACCGCCGCCGGGCGCGGCTTCTGGGTCAAGCTCGAAGGTCACAACCCCGGCGGTATCAAGGACCGCGCCGCCCTGTACATGGTCCGCGCGGCCCGCGAGCGCGGCGGGTTGCTGCCCGGTGCCCGGATCGTGGAGTCCACCTCGGGCACCCTCGGCCTCGGCCTGGCCCTCGCCGGGGCGACCTTCGGCCATCCCGTCACCGTCGTCACCGACCCGGGCATGGAACCGCTGATGACCGGGCTGCTCACCGCCTACGGCGCCGAGGTCGACCTTGTCGACACGCCCCATGCCACCGGCGGCTGGCAAGAGGCCCGACGGCACCGCGTCCAGGAGCTCGTCGCCGTCCACGCCGACTCCTGGTGCCCCGACCAGTACAACAACCCCGACAACGTCGCCGCCTACGCCCCGCTCGCCCACGAGATCGTCGCCCAACTCGGCCGCGTCGACACCCTCGTCGTCTCCGTGGGCACCGGCGGCCACTCCGCCGGCATCGCCTCCGTCCTGCGCGGCCTCTTCCCCCACCTGCGGGTCGTCGGGGTGGACACCACCGGCTCGACGATCTTCGGGCAGCCCGCCGCACCCCGCCTGATGCGCGGACTCGGCTCCAGCATCCACCCCCGCAACGTCGCCTACGACCTCTTCGACGAGGTCCACTGGGTCGCCGCCCCGGAGGCGGTGTGGGCCGCGCGCCGCCTGGCCCGTGACCACTACGCCACCGGCGGCTGGAGCGTCGGCGCCGTCGCGCTCGTCGCCCGCTGGCTGACCCGCACCCTGCCCCCGGAGGACAGGATCGTCGCCGTCTTCCCGGACGGCCCGCAACGGTACGTAGGGACCGTCTTCGACGACGTCTATTGCCGCGGGCACGGGCTCCTCGGACACCTTCCGGCCGACGACCCGGACCGGATCGCTCACCCCGGTGAACGGATCGTCACCCGCTGGACCCGCTGCACCCACGTGACCGACCCCCTCGCGACGGCCCACGCCTACGGGCCGACGGGAGCCGCCCGATGAGGGACCTGTGGCGGCAGACCCGCTCCTTCCCGCCGGCCGTACGGCTGCTGATGGCCAACCAGTTCGCCATCAACCTCGCCTTCTACATGCTCATGCCCTACCTGGCCGCCCACCTGTCCGACGGAGTCGGCCTCGCGGCCTGGGCCGTGGGACTCGTGCTGGGCGTGCGCAACTTCTCCCAGCAGGGCATGTTCCTCATCGGCGGCACCCTCGCCGACCGCCTCGGCCACAAGACCCCGATCCTGGCGGGCTGCCTGCTGCGCACCGTGGGCTTCGCGCTGCTCGGCTGGGTCGACAACCTCCCCGCCCTGATCGTGGCGTCCGCCGCCACCGGATTCGCCGGCGCCCTGTTCAATCCGGCAGTCCGCGCCTACCTCGCCGCCGAGGCCGGCGAACGGCGCGTGGACGCGTTCGCCGCCTTCAACGTCCACTACCAGGCCGGCATGCTCCTCGGGCCGCTCGTCGGGCTTGCCCTGCTCGCCGTCGACTTCCGCCTCGTGTGCACGAGCGCCGCCGTCATCTTCGCCGGACTCACCGCTCTCCAGTGGCGACGCCTTCCGGCCCGTCACGACCACACCGCGCACGCCACCCGGCGGGAGGGTGTGCTGACGCAGTGGCGCACGGTCGCGGCCAACCGGCCCTTCCTGCTCTTCGCCGCCGCGATGATCGGCTCGTACGTGCTGACCTTCCAGGTCTACCTGGCTCTCCCGCTGGCGGCCGCCGACGCCCTCGGCACGAACGCCACGGCGGCCACCAGCGGGCTGTTCGTCGCCTCGGCCGCGGTCGCCGTGCTCGGCCAGTTGCGCCTGACCGGCTGGGCGAGGAAACGCTGGCCACAGGACCTGGCGCTGGTGAGGGGGCTGGCCGCGATGGGGCTGGCCTTCCTGCCGCTCGCCCTCGTCCCGCGCGGCTCCTCAGCGGCGATGCTGGGCTCTCTGATCGCCGCGGTGGTCCTGCTCGCGGCGGGGTCGGCCGTGGTCTACCCGTTCGAGATGGACACCATCGTCGCCCTGTCCGGCAACCGCCTGGTGGCCACGCACTACGGCCTCTACAACACCATCTCCGGCTTGGGCATCACGCTGGGCAACCTCGTCACCGGCGCGCTGTGGGACGTCGCCCACCGGCATCACGCCCTCTGGCTGACCTGGACGGCCCTGACCGCCATCGGACTCGCCTGCGCCGCCTCGGTCGCCGCGCTCGCACACACCGGCCGGCTCACCGCCGCGCGAGCGCGTGAGCCGGCCCCCGCCTGACGGGCAGGGCGGCCCGGCCGCTGCTCACCGCGTGGGGTGGTCCCCGGTGTCCGGCTGCTCCAGGTGGGAGGCCAGTACCGCGGCCTGGACGCGGCGCTGGACGCCGAGCTTGGCCAGCAGCCGGGAGATGTGGTTCTTGACGGTCTTCTCCGAGAGGTAGAGCTTCTTGCCGATCTCGCGGTTGGTGAGACCGTCGCCGATCAGGGCGAGGATGTCCCGCTCACGGGGGGACAGGCTCGCCAGTTCGGGCGCGACGGTCGGTGCCTCGGCGGGGTCGGCGCGCAGTGAGCGCATCAGGCGGGCGGTGGTCGCGGGGTCCAGCATGGACTGGCCCGAGGCGACCGTGCGGACCGCCGAGACCAGGTCGGAGCCCCTGATCTGCTTGAGGACGTAGCCCGAGGCGCCGGCCATGATGGCGTCGAGCAGGGCGTCCTCGTCGTCGAACGAGGTCAGCATCAGGCAGGCCAGCTCGGGCATCTGGCTGCGCAGCTCGCGGCAGACGGTGATGCCGTCGCCGTCGGGGAGGCGTACGTCGAGGACGGCGACGTGCGGGCGCAGCGCCGGGCCGCGGACGAGGGCGTGCTCGACGGTGTCCGCGTCGCCGACCACCGAGATGTCCGGTTCGGAGTCGAGGAGGTCGGTGATGCCTCGTCGTACGACTTCATGGTCGTCCAGCAGGAACACGCGGATGGGATCCTGCTCGCTGAAGGTGCGTGCCTCGGCCATGACGACCCCTTTGTTCCCCGTGTTCCTGTTCCCCGACGGCTCACGGTCCGCGGCCCCGCGGGCCCCGTCCGGCGGACGACGGATCGCAGACCACGAACTGCTTCTGTCTGCTGCTACGGACTGCTTCTGATGACGATCATCGCTCGCCCGGCCCGGACGCACTAGGGCCGACCGGCCCCACTCGGCCGCGAGAGGTACCCTCACCGGCCCCATGACGGACCTCGCGGTGGCAGGCGGCTGGGCGGATCAACGACACCCGGCGCCGTACGGGGCGTACAGGTCCAGCAGTCGGGTCCGGGCGGAGCGCAGGCGATGGGCGAGCACGTCGCCGGCCCATTGGGCCACGGTGTGCCCCATGGCCGGGTCCTCCCGGCACATCGTGCGGACGGCCGTCGCGTCGAACTCGTACGCCCGCACGGGGGTCGTCGCCTCGGCGCCCAGGTGCCAGACGTGCGGGGTGAACAGCCAGGACCAGCCGACGAGTTCGTTGTGCCGGAGGATCTCGATGACGGCAGGCCGGCGGCCCGGCACGCGCATGTCGAGCTCGATGGTGCCTGTGCGGATGATCCAGAACCGGTCGGCGCGGCCGCCCTCCTCGAACAGGCGCGTCCCCTCCGGGAAGGACACCTCCCGGGCCGTGCTCATGAGCCGTTGCCGGTGTTCGGCCGGCAGGGCGCGCAACATGCTGGGCGTGGGTGCGGTGATCATGGCGTGCCTCCCGAAGGGGTACAGGGCTTCCACCGCCAGCGTGTGCCCACCGCCCACGGCGGACCAAGGGCCACCCGGCCCCTCGCGACGGGCCACCCGGCCCCGGCGACCGGGCCGGTGCCGGTTCGGCGCCGGTTCGGCGCCGCCCTGCCTAGTGACTGCTGGACCACTCCCGGTACGCGGCCAGGGCGGTCGGCAGGGTCGGAAAGATCAGGTCGGCTCCCACCGAGTCCGCGAGGCCGTACGCCCGGAGGTCGTTGAGGAGGTCCTGTTTGACGCGGGCGAGGGCGAACACGACGCCGCGCTCGGCGAGTTCGCGGCGCAGCTCGTCGACGGCGTCCAGCGCGGTGATGTCGACCTCCACGTTGGCCTCGGCGTTGAGGACGAACCAGCGGACGGGAGCGGTCTGTTCGTCGACAGCGGCCAGGGCGCGACGGTGGAAGTCCTCGGCGTTGGCGAAGAAGAGCGGGGAGTCGTAGCGGTAGACCAGCAGGCCGGGGATGGTGCGGGCGGTCGGGTAGTCGTCGATGTCGTGCATGCCGGCGATACCGGGCACCAGGCCCTGGACCGCGTCGTGCGGACGGGCGACCCGGGTCAGCAGCTCGGTCACGGACAGACCGACGGCGACGAGGACGCCGTACAGGATGTCCAGGGTGAGCACGCCGACCAGGCAGCCGAGGGCGAGCAGGAGTTCGCGGCGGCGGAAGGACGCCAGTCGGCGGAAGCCCGCGAGGTCGATCATGCGGATCGCGGCGTAGACGACGAGCGCGCCGAGGACGGCGGACGGTGTGCGGCTGAGCAGGGGGCTGAGGAAGAGCAGGACCGCGAGGACCACGAACCCGGCGACCAGCGAGTACGCCTGACTGCGGGCGCCTGCCGAGGAGGCGAGCGCGGTGCGGCTGGCGCTGCTGCTGACGGGGAAGCCGTGCAGGGCTCCGGCGCCGAGGTTGGCCGCGCCCAGCGCCAGGAACTCCTGGTTGGCGTCGAGCCCGGGGCCTTCCTCGCCTTCCTCGTCGTCCGCGTGGCCGGAGAACGCCCGCGCGGTCAGGATGAAGTCCGTGTACGCGACGAGGACTACGCCCAGGGCGGGCAGGACGAGACCCGGCACCTCGGTCCAGTCCGGCCTGGCGAGGCCGGGCAGGCCCGAGGGGATGTCGCCGATCACCTTGATGCCGTACCGGTCGTCGAGGTCGAAGACCACCACGGCGATCGTGCCGAGGACCACGGCGAGCAGCGGACCGGGCACGGCCGGGACGTACTTCGCCATGAGGAGGAGCAGGAGGAGGGCGGCGGCGGAGAGGACGACGGTGGCCGTGTCGGCGTCCGGCACGTTGCCCGCGAACGACCACAGTTGGGGGAAGAACTTGGTCTCCGCCGTCCCGACTCCGGTCAGCTTGGGCAACTGGTCCGCCATCATGATCAACGCCACGCCCGCCAGGTAGCCGATCAGCACCGGGCGGGAGAGCAGGTCCGCGAGGAAGCCGAGCCGTACCGCCCGCGCGACCAGGCACAACATGCCGACCGTGACCGCGAGGGTGACCGCCAAGGTGGCGTACCGGTCGGGGTCGCCGGCGGCGAGCGGGCCGACCACCGTGGCCGTCATCAGCGCGGTCGTGGACTCCGGGCCGACCGAGAGCAGGCGCGAGGACCCGAACAGCGCGTAGAGGGCGAGCGCGGGCAGGATCGCCCAGAGTCCGGCGACCGGCGGCAGCCCGGCCACGCCCGCGTACGCCATGACCTGGGGGACGAGATACGCCGCCACGGTGACGCCGGCCAGGATGTCGCCCCTCAGCCAGGAGCGCCGGTAGCCGAGGAGGGCGACGGCTCCCGGCACCAGGCGACGCCACTGCGGAACGTGAACGTGCCCGCCCTTGCCCTGCTCCATCAGCCACCCTTCTCCGTCGGGCCTCAGGATCCACCGGCGTGCCCACGGCCGCGAGAGGTGAACCGATTCCGCCCGAGCATGCACCCCAACGGGCCCTTCCGGCACGCCGTTCGGCCCACGGTGTCCGTCCGCCGCGCCTTGGGAAAACGGCCCAGGGCCGGTCGGCCCCTGGCAGGGAACTGTGGCCCCTGCCGGGCGCGGCATCCGAAGTACGACGCTCGGATCGGACCTCGTATCAGGAGGTGGAGTCATGACCCGCACTGTCACTCTCAGCGTCACCGCTGGTCTCGACGGCTCGCGCGAGAGCCGTGCGGCGGCCGAGTGGGCGGCCCGCGAAGCCCAGTTGCTCGGGCTGCCGCTGAAGCTGGTCCATGTCCGGGAGCCCGGACCGGCGCCGATGGCCCAGGCACCGCTCCTCGGCGCCGAGACCCGGCAGCACTGGACCGAGCACATTCCGCGTGACGTGGGCGAAGGCATCCGGGCACGTCACCCCGGCCTGGACGTGATCACCGAGCAGCTGTCCGGCTGGCCCGCCGAGACGCTGGTCGACGTGGCGAAGGACGCCGAACTGCTGGTCCTCGGCTCCCGCGGGATGAGCGGCATCGGCGGCCTCCTGGTCGGCTCGGTCGGACTCTCGGTCGTGGGCCGGGTGGAGCGGCCGGTCGTCCTGGTCCGCGCCGACGAACAGGCCGCCGACGAGCACGAGACCGATCCCGTCGGCATCCCGTCCGCCGCGACCGCGTACCGGCCCGTCGTCCTCGGCCTCGACCTCGCGAGCCCGGACCGGGAGCTGATCGAGTTCGCGTTCGCCGCCGCCTCCCGCCGAGACACCTCCCTGCGGGTCGTGCACGGCTGGAACCCGCCCCCGTACTACGCGTACGGCCTGTCCGCAGACCTCGAACTCCATGGATCCCTGGCCCTGCGCGAGGCCACGGCCCTGGCCGAGGTCATGCACCCGTGGCGCAGGAAGTTCCCGGACGTCGAGGTCACCGAGGAGTCCCACTACGGCACCCCCGGCAGCCACCTCGTCGACGCCTCCCGCGAAGCCTCGCTGGTCGTCGTCGGCCGCCGGGTCCGCCACCGCCCGTTCGTCGCCCACATCGGCCCCGTCACGCACGCCGTGCTGCACGACGCCGTGGTGCCGGTCGCGGTCGTACCGCACAACTGACGGGAGAATGGGAGGAGTTGAACCATGCCGGCGGCGGAGCCGCTGGAGGAGTACGCGCAGCGCACCGCTCCGATGAACCCGGATACCTGACCAGTTCTACGAGGCATGCCCCGTCCGGCCCAAGCAGCCCGCACACATCCGCGTCAAGCTGGACTTGCGGGGCAATTCCGCCACAGGGGTCCCGCCGGGCGTGTGCCGATTGTGCGACCTCGCCGTCGGACCCGGGCCCCGCGCACGTCGAGTGGGGTGAGGAGCGTCATGAAGGGCTATGTGTTCCACGGTCCCGGGCAGTCCGCCTGGGAAGAGGTTCCGGATCCGGCCATCAAGGAGCCCACCGACGCCATCGTGCGCGTCGGGGTCGTCACCATTTGCGGCACGGACCTGCACATTCTCAAGGGCGACGTGCCCGAGGTGCAGCCCGGCACCGTGCTGGGGCACGAGGCGGTCGGTGAGGTCGTCGAGGTCGGCAGCGACGTGCGGACCGTGCGGCCGGGGGATCGGGTCCTGGTCTCCTGCATCACCGCGTGCGGGCGCTGCGCCTACTGCCGTCAGGGCACGTACGGCCAGTGCCGGGGCGGGGGCGGCTGGATTCTCGGCCATCTGATCGACGGGACACAGGCCGAGTACGTCCGGGTGCCGTACGCGGACCTGTCCGTGCACCCGCTGCCGGGGGCCATGGACAGCAAGGACGCCGTTCTGCTGGCCGACATTCTGCCGACCTCCTACGAGGTGGGCGTGCTCAACGGGCACGTCCGGCCCGGTGACAGCGTCGTCGTGGTCGGTGCCGGCCCGATCGGACTGGCGGCCATCGCCACCGCCGGGCTCTTCTCGCCCGAACGGATCGTCGCCGTGGACCTGGCTCCCGCCCGACTGGAGGCCGCCCGGCAGCTGGGCGCCGACGCGGTGGCCGACGCCCGCGAGGGGCCGGAGCAACTGGTCGCCGACCTCACCGACGGGCTCGGCGCGGACGTCGTCATCGAGGCAGTGGGCATACCGGAGACCTTCGAACTGTGCACCCGCATGGTCCGGCCCGGCGGGCACGTCGCCAACATCGGCGTGCACGGCGCCCCGGCGACCCTGCACCTCGAAGACCTGTGGATCAAGAACATCACGATCACCACCGGCCTGGTCGACACCTACTCCACGCCGGCTCTTCTGCGCATGACGGCCGCCGGACGGCTGCCCACCTCGCAGCTGGTCACCCATACCTTCCCGCTGGACCTGATGGAGGAGGCGTACGACGTCTTCGGGGGTGCCGCCGACACCGGCGCCCTGAAGGTCGTACTGGGCGAGGAGCGGCACCAGGAGGTCGTCGCCGTGAGCGCGGTCTGACGAGGGGACGCGGCGCACGTGGGTCAGGCCACGCCCGAGCGGTCGTCCCTGGTGAGCAGGATGCCCGTGACCAGGTCCGGCCGAATGCGGACCGCCTGGTCCATCGCCTGGTCCACCCATGGCTGCACCAGCGTCCGGCAGCGGGCGAGGTCGTCGGGGTCGGTCACCAGCCGGGCATAACCGGTGACCACCACACTCCAGCCGAGATGCGTCCGCGGGTCGATGGCATCCGCCTCGTAGGCGACGACGACACCCGGATGGCCTCCCCGCTGAGCGTGTGAGGTCAGGGCGGCGCCCTCGTGGGTGCGGATGACGATGTCCCCGCCGTCCAGGACATGGTTGACCGGGCGCACGGTCGGCAGGGCGTGCCGGGTGAAGACAATCCTCCCGAGGGACACGCTGCCCAGTAGCCGCAGCGCCTCGGCGCCGTCGAGCTCGATGCGGTGGCGCGGTCCTGCGGGGGCCGGCCTGCTGTCGTCGTGGACCATGGCGGGCTTCCGTCGGGGTGCTTGTTCGGTGACCGGGTCTGCAAAGGCACGGAGCGACACCGCGGGGGATCGGTGCCGCTCCTGCCTCCACCATCTCTCGGGTCACCGCCGGGCGGAAGGGCCGATGGTCCCCGATGACGGGCCGGACGGCCCAGCCGTGAGATATCGGCCAGGTTCGCAACCTCGTCGTCCAGCGGCTCGGCCGTGCTGCGCCGGCGTGCGTGAGGCGCCACATCTACAGCGGCAAGCCGCGACCGCCAAGCGCAACCGTCGGACCGTGGCCCCGCCGGGGCCGATTTCCGTACCGTCGCGTGCCGCGGGCCGGTAGCGTGATCAGTGTCCTCAGCGGCCGGTGCCCGGTCGCCCACGGGACCGGAGGAGACGCAGGTGGGAAGCCCCGAGGAACCCCGGGAGGCCCGCAAACGGCTGCCGCAGCTGAGGCTGGACGAACTGCTGGAGGAGCTCCAGGCGCGGCTGGACGCGGCCCGTGGCACACGCGACCGGGTGCACAGCCTGCTGGAGGCGGTGCTCTCCGTCGGCCGGGAGCTGGACCTGGAGCAGGCCCTGCACAGCATCGTCGAGGCCGCCGCGGTGCTGGTCGACGCCGAGTACGCCGCCCTCGGGGTGATCGGACCCGACGGCAGGCGGCTGTCCGGCTTCCACACCGTCGGGGTCGCCGAGGACCAGATCGCCAGGATCGGACACTATCCGGAGGGCCACGGCATCCTCGGCGAGCTCATCCACCACCCCGAGCCGCTGCGCCTGGCCAAGATCTCCGAGCATCCGGCCTCGTACGGCTTCCCGCCGAACCATCCGCCGATGAACACCTTCCTCGGCGTCCCCATCCGGGTGCGCGACCAGGTCTTCGGCAATCTGTACCTCACCGAGAAGCGGGGCGGGGCGCAGTTCGACGAGGAGGACGTCGCGGTGACGTCGACCCTCGCGGTGGCGGCCGGCGTCGCCATCGACAACGCCCGTCTCTACGAGGAGTCCCGGCTGCGGGAGCGCTGGTTGCGGGCGACCGCCGAGATCACCCACAGCCTGATGTCCGGCGCCGAGCGCGGTGAGGTCCTCGGACTGATCGCCGACCGCGCCCGGGAGATCACGGGCGCGGCCCTGGCCATGGTCGCGATGCCGATGGAGGACACCGACTCGCTCGCTGTGGAACTCGCCATCGGGCCGGAGGGGGAATCACTGCGCGGGCTGGTGCTGCCCGTGGACCGCGGCCTGATCGGCGAGGCGTTCTCGACGGCAGCTCCGGTCACCAGCCCGGACGTCTCCCATGTCGACCGGGTGTCAGCAGGACCCCCGCGTTTCACCGGCCTCGGCCCCGCAGTCGCCGTTCCCGTCGGCACGGGCGAGGGCGGCGTACGCGGCGTCGTCCTGCTGGTCCGGGGGGCGGGGGAGACGGTGTTCACCGGCAAGGAGATCGAGCCGCTCCAGGGCTTCGCGGCGCAGGCCGCCGTCGCCATGGAACTCGCGGAGCGTCGCCAGGACGCCGCGGAGGTCGCCGTCCTCAAGGACCGCGACCGCATCGCCCGCGATCTGCACGATCTGGCGATCCAGCGGCTGTTCGCCACCGGGATGACCCTGCAGAGCGCGGGCCGTTTCATCGAGCACCCCGAGGCCTCCGAGCGCGTCGTGCGTGCGGTCGACGACCTCGACGAGA
Organism: Streptomyces sp. NBC_01092; assembly: GCF_045039535.1. Lineage (NCBI taxonomy): Bacteria > Bacillati > Actinomycetota > Actinomycetes > Kitasatosporales > Streptomycetaceae > Streptomyces > Streptomyces sp. NBC_01092. Next base: position 10,202,153 of record NZ_CP108659.1, read on the forward strand.
CGATCAAGATCATCAGGTCGACGATCTTCGGCCTGCGCTCGCGCGAGGGCGCCACCGGGGCGGGGCTGCGGGCCCGCGTGGTGCGGATCGCCGGTGAGGCGGCGCCGGTGCTGGGGTTCGCGCCCAGCGTGCGGATGGAGGGCCTGGTGGACACGCAGGTGCCGCGCGAGATCGCCGACCACGTGATCGCCGTACTGTCCGAGGCCCTCACCAACATCGCCCGTCACGCCCACGCCGACCGTGCCGACGTCGCCCTCACCGCCGACTCCGGCCAGGTCCGCCTCACCGTCAGCGACAACGGCGTCGGCATCCCGGCCGGCGGTCGTCGCAGCGGGCTGCGCAACATGGCCGAGAGGGCGCGGCACTTGGGCGGCGAACTGGAGCTGAGCAGTCCCGACGGCGGCGGTAGCACCTTGGCGTGGCGGGTGCCGGTGCCGGTCGAGTAGACCTCGTCGGACGGCGTGAACGACTGACGCGTCAGCCGTGTGGCGCATCCTGGCGGACCCGGAACTCCCGGGCGGCCACCGCGATCGTTCCGAGCAACGCGATCAGTACCGCCGTGGCGAGCACCTGATAGCTGATCACGGGTTCGAAGAGCTTGCCCAGCACTTCCCGCGGGCTGGGGCCGAGGCGTAGCGCCGACGCCAGCCAGCCGGGCCCCGGCGCGGGAACGGCGAAGCCGGATCCGTCCACGACATCCGGATTCCCGGTGAGGTCACGGAGCCGGTACGGCAGCAACAGGAACGGGATGTAGGCGAACAGGGAGGCGAACTGGGTCAGGACCGGCGCGAACCAGAGCTTGCGGGGCAGCCAGAACGCGGCGATCACCGTCAGCACGTCGGCGAGGTAGAAGTACCGCTCGTGCATGTTCGGCAGCAGGAACGGCACCAGCAGCGCCGACACCGCGGCCGCCAGGACCAGCTGGAGGTGAGTCAGGTCGGGGCGCCGCACCGCAGCCGCGCCGGCCAGGCCGAGCACCGACACCCCCGTGAGCACGACCCCCAGGGTCTGAAGGCCCTGGCTCGTCGTGGTGAGGTACTGGAAGGCGTTGGGCGCTGTCGCGATGAACTCCCCGTGCAGCAGCGACGCCTGATCGAGGTAGACGGAGAGCAGCGGTCCCGGAGCGGCGCCCAGCAGCAGCGCCGGGACGTCGAGCAGCAGGTACATGCCCGGAACGGCGAGCAGGCAGGGCCAGGCGAGCCGGCCGCGCAGCACCATCAGCAGCAGGACCGGGAACAGGAAGACGGCCTGGAGCTTGAAGGCGAACGCGGCACCGAACAGGGCGCACGCCGTCCACGACCTGCCCCGCATGAGGTGGTACAGCCCGCCGATCGCCAGGGCGGCATAACCGGAGTCGCATTGCCCCCACATCGAGCTGTTCAGCACGACCGTCGGGAGCAGCACGACCACGAGCGCCGCGGCGAGCGGGATCCGGCCCGTGGGGTACCGGAGCCTGGTGATCCGGTACGCGTACCAGCCGAGCAGGACGTCGAAGGCGATCGGAATCAGCTTGACCGCGACCAGCGGCGGGATCTTCAGCCACACGGTCGTCGCGAGCAGATAGAGGTAGGGGACGTTGTAGTTGGAGAACTGGTGCCGGAGTGCGCCGTAGCCGCCGTTGTTCTCGATGAACAGGTACCAGCGCCGGTAGAAGTCCGCGTAGTCCTCGGACTTGTGGTCCAGGAAGGCGAACCGGGCGATCAGGGCGACGACGGCGATCGTGGCGACGGCGAGGATCGAGGACCGGTGTCGCGCCCACCAGCCCGCGACGGACGACGGCGCCTTCACCGCCTCGTCCGTAGGCGTTGCGATTTCCTGACTGGACGTCATGTATTGACTCGATTCGGGGAGGGGACGGCAGGGGCCGGCGCGCCGGGGCCGCTCAGCAGGCGCGGCACAACGCGACGAGCGAGACGCCGAACGGCGGATCGACGTGCGACAGCAGGTGTGCCTCGGAGGAGAAGACACCGAGCAGGAACCGGTTCACCAGCGGTGCGGGGACGGCGAGATGGGGATCGACCTGCTCGGCCACGGGGGGTGCCACACGTCGTCGCCAGCGGCCCGCAGTCCTGGCCGCGAGCGCCGGCAGGAACAGCAGCGAGTTGAAGTGGGCGAGGCGTTCCACCTGGAAGCCGCCGGCCCGGTGCACCAGGTCACTCAGCCGGGCGCGGCTGTAGCGCCTGAAGTGCCCGGCGTAGACATCGTGATGGCTCCACAGCATCTGGTGGGCGGGGACGGTGAGCGCCATCCGGCCACCCGTGGGCAGTACTTGGCGGAACGCGCGCAGCGCCCCGAGGTCGTCTTCGAGGTGCTCGACCACGTCGAAGGCGGTGACCAGATCGAACGTCTCGTCTCGCGGCAGATCCTCGGGGATGCTGCCGTGACGGGCCGAAACGCCCTCGGGCAGCCGCTGTCGCAGGTAGTCGATGGCGTGCGGCGAGCTGTCGAGCGCAGTGACGGTCCCGAACTCGCGGAGCATCTCCACCATTTCGCCCGTCCCCGACCCGACGTCGAGGATGTTCAGGCCACCGGGCCTCGCGGGGCGACGGTCGTCCAGGTGGTCGCGCAGCAGCCCGGCGACGATCCGCCTGCGCCCCTGGAACCACCAGTGCCGGCTCTCCACAGCGGCGAATGCGTGGTACATCGAGGTGTCCATGGCCGTCACCCCAGCCGTTCCATGACGATGTACAAGGGGCGCTTCTTGACCTCGTGGTAGATCCGCGCGATGTAGGCGCCGACCATGCCGATGGTGGTCAGCTGGGCTCCGCCGACCAGGAGGATCACGGAGATGGTGGAGGTCCAGCCCACGGGCAGCGACAGCGCGCTGAGCCGGGCCAGCAGCACCAGGGTCACCATCACCGCTCCGGCCGCGGCGGTGGCGAGGCCCACGGAGGAGACCAGCCGCAGCGGGACGCTGGAGAACCCGAGCAGCCCGTCCGCGGCGAGTTTGGCCAGCCGGCGCAGGGTGTACTGGGACTCGCCGGACGGCCGAGCGGCGCGGTCGTACTCGACGGCAGCCTGCCGGAACCCCGACCAACTGCGCAGGCCGCGCAGGAACCTGCTGCGCTCCGGCATCGAGCGCAGCACGGCCACGACCTTGCGGTCGAGCAGCGCGAAGTCCCCGCTGGCCAGGGGAACTTCGATGTCCGCGAGGTACCGGAAGACCCGGTAGAAGACCGCGTAGGACAGACGCTTGAGGGGACCTTCCTTGCGGGTCCTGCGGACCATGTAGACGACCTCGTGGCCGGCCCGCCAGCGTTCGACGAGGTCGCCGATCAGCTCGGGCGGGTCCTGGAGATCGGCGTCCAGCATGACGACCGCCGTACCGCGGGCGACGTCCAGTCCGGCGCTCAGGGCCGCCTGCTGGCCGAAGTTCCGCGACAGCCGGAGCAGCCGGACCGACGGGTCCTCGCGGTGGAGTTCGCCGATGATGTCGGCCGACCCGTCGCTGCTTCCGTCGTCGACGAACAGGATCTCGAAGGTGCCGATCGGGGTGAGCGCCCCGCGCAGCCGACGGTGGAGCTCGCGCAGGGTGGTGGCGTTGTTGAAGACCGGGACGACCACCGACAGCAGCGGCACCTGCGGTCCGGGTAGGTCGGATGCCTCGTCCGGCGGGACGTCGACGCGTGAGCGCACCAGGCGCAGAATCTCGTCCGCCGGGAAGCCGGTGGCGCGGGCCGCGATGTGCAGGGGGGTCCGGCCCAGCACGTAGTCACCCAGGGCGAGCGCGCGATACAGGTCGGGTGTGTCGTGTGCTTGGTGCGGTTCGGCGTCGGTGCGCATGCCGCTCCTCTCCCGCGCCGTCGTCGAGTACTCGGGCGGGCTCAATCGAGGACCGCGACGGCGCGTGCCCAGCCCGCTCCGGCGCGAGCGACCCGCACCGGGAAACAGACCACCGTGAAGCCGGAGGAGGGCAGGTCGCCGAGGTTCGCCAGGCGCTCGATCTGGCAGTACTCCCGCTCCCGGCCCGCGAAGTGCGCCGGCCACAGCAGACTGCGGTCCCGGGTCTCGGCGTAGCGCTCCATGATGTGCGTGAACGGGGCGTCCAGGCTGAACGCGTCCGTGCCGATGACCCTGACCCCCAGGTCGAGCAGGTAGTGCACGGCCGACCCGTCCAGCCCGGTGAAGTGGGTGAAGTAGCGCTGGGTTCCGCTCCATTCCTCGGCGCCCGTGCGCAGCAGCACGATGTCGTACGGCTGCACTTCGTGGCCGACTCGGTCGAGTTCGCCGGCGATGAAGCCGGCGTCCACGCTGCCCACGCCCGCCGCCGTGAGGTCCAGCACCACGCCCGGACGGTAGAACCACTCCAGCGGGACCTGGTCGATGGTCTTCGGCTGCCCGTACGCCGCCGTCGAGCCGTAGTGGGTCGGGGCGTCGACATGTGTACCGACGTGAGTGGTCAGGGTCAGGGTGTCGTTGTTGAGGAACTCCCCGTCCGGCAGTTCGTCGGGGTCCAGGGACAGTCCGAAGTGCTCCTGCATCTCCGCGACCAGGTGCTGTGCGCCCTGAGCCGGGGTCATGATCGAGTGCTCGATCGGGTCCGGCTCCCACGACGTGGCGTCGACCGGGGAGGAGAGGTCGATCAGGCGCATGAGCCCTCCCCCGTACCGGCTGCGAGAGCCTCGGCGTACGCCTTGGCGTGCTCCAGCGTCACCGTGCTGTTGCGGCCGAGGGCCTTGCGGACGAAGTCCCGCGCGGTGGCGAGGGTGGCGTCCGGGCCGAGCACCTCGCCCACGCGGTCCGGGGCGAGCAGCACGGTGTGGCGGGACGTGGCCAGCGTGCCCTTCCCTCGCGCCGTGACCCGCCAGGAACCGGTGTGGGCGGTCATCAGGGCGGGGGTGACGACCTGCTTGTAGACGATCCGGTCGGGGGGCAGGCAGATCCGCACCGAGGTCGTCGTGTGCACCGAGCCGTCGGCGGTGCGGGTGTCCATGTCCATGTGCTGCACGTCGGCCTGCTCGGTCAGCTCCAGCCGGTCGACGTGCGGGATGCGCCGGGGCCATTCGCCCGCGCTGCGCAGAAAGCCGTAGACCGCGGGTGGCGGCGCGGCGATCTCGACCGAGTCCTCGAAGGAGAGCAGGAGTTCATCGGTAAGGCCGGCCAGTTCGGCGGCTTGCCCGAGCCTGGCGAGTTCCTCGGCGCTGTTGGTGTCGACGGCCCGGTCGATCCACCGCAGAGATTGCGGCTCGTCGTCGACGGCGCCGTATTCGTGCAGGAGCGTCACTCGTGTGGTCTGCGTGTCGAGGGGCGTCATCCGCCATTCGCCGCTCATGAAGGCCACCGGGGGCGCCGAGACCTCCTGACGGAAACGCACGCTCAGCGCGGCGGAGTCGAGGACGCGGTGGGACGTCCAGCACTTCACCTCGCCGTTGGCGGTGGCCCAGATACGGAGGCGTTCCTCGCCGCCGCCGGATTCCAGGATCTCCACATGCAGGGTCGGCGTGAAGTGGTGTGGCCAGTCGGCGGCGTGGGCCACGATGTCGTACACCTGCCGGGCCGGAGCCGCGACGGTGATGGAGTGCTCGGTGGAACGCATGGTCGGTGCCGTCATGGTGTCGTCCCCTTCCGGATCAGTAGTTGCCGAGCCCGCCGCACACATTGACGGCCTGCGCCGTGATGGGCGCGGCGGATTCCGTCACCAGGTATCCGACGATTCCTGCGACCTCGTCCGGTGTCGTGTAGCGGCCCAGGGGAATGCGGCTTTCGAATCGTTCGAGGACCTCCGCCTCCGTGGTTTCCCACGCTGCCGCGTATCCCTGCCGTACGCGCTCGGCCATCGGTGTCTCGACATAACCGGGGCACACCGCGTTCACGGTCACCCCGGTCTTGGCGAGTTCCAGACCCAGGGCCTTCGTGAATCCCACGACGCCGTGTTTGGAGGCGGAATAGGGGGCGCCCAGCACCACGCCCTGCTTTCCGCCGGTGGAGGCGATGCTGATGACGCGGCCCCAGCCCCGTTCCAGCATTCCGCCGTTGACCAGGACCTCGCGGGTCAGCCGGAACACGCTGGTGAGGTTCGTCTCGATCACGTCGGACCACAGCTCGTCACTGATCCGGGCCGTGACCCCGCCGCCACTGCGGCCGGCGTTGTTCACCAGCACGTCGACCCCGCCGAACGCCGCAACGGCCCTGCTCACCAGGGTCTCGATCGCCTCGCGGTCGCGCACGTCGGCCTGGGCGCCGTCGGCCTGCGACCCCAGGTTCCGCAGTTCCTTGACCGTTCGGGCGACGTCGTCGGCGTTCCGGGAGCAGATGAAGACACGCATCCCCTTGGCCGCCAGAGTGCGTGCGACCGACAGTCCGATTCCACTGGTGGCGCCGGTTATCAGCGCGGTACGCGAGGCGTCCTCGGTCATCTGCCATCCTCCTGTGCCCGCGGGCGGGTTGTGTTCGGGTGCGTCGCACTTTTTCAACAGGGCCTTGAGGAAAGGTCGAAACGGGGCGGAGAGGCGTTCCACCCGTCGTCTAGGCGTGTTCAAGGAGGAATGGGAATGCTGCGAGACGAAAGCCAGCCGTCCGCAGACGAGGAGAGGGCCGAATGACCGAGACCGTGGTGCCGGGAACCATCAGCGAACTGCGCGCCCGAGTGGAGCAGTTCTACGCCACGCAGATGCGGCTTCTCGATTCGGGGGAGGCCGATGCATGGGCGGACACGTTCACCGAGGACGCCGTCTTCTCGGCCAACGGCCGCAGTGAGCCCGCGCGAGGGCGTACGGCCATCGCCGGCGCCGCGCGTCGGACGTCCGCCGAGCTGAGCGCGGCCGGCCGTGTCCGTCGGCACTGGATCGGCATGTCCGCGGTGGAGCCGGGAGAGGACGGCACGGTGCTGGTGGCCAGCTACGCGTTGATCATCGAAACGGAGGTCGGCGGCTCGCCGAAGGTGCTCATGTCGACCACCTGCGACGATGTCCTGGTGGACGAAGGTGGCCTGCGCGTGCGGCACCGCGTGGTTGCGCGCGATGACATCGCCGCCTGACGGCGCAGCCGTACAGAGGCCGCCGGCAGGCCGACGGAATACGCTGCTCGTCGGAGAACTCGCCCGTTTCGGAGTGATGGGGATCATCAACTCCACCGTGGCCATTGCCGGCACCAGCGTTCTCCATGTCGGACTGCGGGTGGGGCCGCTCGCCTCGAACGCGATCGCCACCCTGCTCGCGACGACCCTTTCCTTCGCCGGTAACCGCTGGTGGACCTTCAGGCACCGCAGACGGAGCAACCTGGTCCAGGAGTACGCCGTGTTCTTCGTCCTGAACGGCGCCGGCCTGCTGATCCAGCTCCTCGCCATCGGCTTCGCCGTCCATGTGCTGGCCCGGGACGATGCGGTGACGTACCACGTGGCCTTGCTCATCGGCGTCGCCGTGGCCTCGCTGGTCCGGTTCCTCAGCTACAAGAAGTGGGTGTTCCTGCCACGGGATCGGCCCGCCGTCACGGGTGCCCGTAGGCGTGAGTGACGGCGGGCCGCGGCCCGCGCGCCTGCCGGAACCGTGCAGGGCGTTGATGTACTTGCGGGGGCCGGGCGGTCGGGGGATCTCCCGCGAACGCCCGGCCCCCGCAGCGGTGGTCAGGCCGCGTTGTCCAGCCTCGGGTCGGAGGCGAGGACGGACTGGTGCAGACGCTGCAGCCGGGGCGAGGGGTCGATACCGAGCTCGTCCACGAGCGACGAGCGCAGGCGCTGGTAGACGTTGAGCGCCTGGTGCCGCCGGCCGGACCGGTGCAATGCCACCATCAACTTCTCGTGCAGCCCCTCGTGAAAGGGGTGCTGGGCGACCAACGAGGTGAGCTCGCCCAGCAGTTGGTGGTGCCGCCCGAGTCGTAGGTCGGCGGTGATCCGGTCCTCCAGGATGCCGAGCCGGTCCTCCTCCAGACGAATGACCTCCGCCTCCAGCAACGGGCCGATGGGCACGTCGGCCAGCGGGGGACCGCTCCACAGCGCCAGAGCCTCGTCGAAGCAGGCGGCCCCACGTTCGATCTGACCTTCCTCCAGTGCCCGCCGGCCGTCGGCCACCAGCCTGTTGTAGACATGCAGGTCGACGGTCCCCGGCGAGATGCTGAGCATGTAGCCGTTGGTGTGTGTGGTGAGCACGTTCTTGGCTATGTCAGGCAGATCGATTTCCCATAGGGCGCCAAGTGCCTTGCGCAGATGCAGGACATAGGTCTGCAAGGTCGTCGTCGCGCTCTTGGGTGGCGTCTCGCCCCAGAGCTCCGTCATCAGTGAGGCAGTCGATACGATCTTGTTCGCGTTGAGCAACAGCAGAGCCAGAATCTTGCGTGGCTTCGGGGCGAGTCGGGAGCTCACCGTCCCGATCGGTTCGATGGATACGGGGCCGAGTATTCGTATCTCCAAGCTGACTCCAAGTACACGGTGCGGAAAATAGTCTCTCCGCCGGTATTCTTACGCCGCGGTCCGGTGTTTTTAAATACGCGGACCCGGTCAGGATGGTCAACTTCGTCAGGAAGGTGTTCGGCTCCGGTCAGCGGCCTCCTGATCAGTGCAGAGGGCAACTTTCACGCTTGAGTCCTGGTTTCCCCGCGATTCGGCCGATCGGTCAAGGCCCCTTCGAGTCCCTTTCGAGCAGCTGCTGTGCATGCTCGGACCGCATGATTCGAATGATCGGGATGGCGTGCGGCTGAGCTGCGAGTGTGTCGCAGTCCGCCCTTTTTCAATGGGCCGCACTTGTCGGCTCGAGAGGATTTCCATGGACTACTGTGTGGCGATAACCGGAATCGGAGTCCGGGCGCCAGGGGGAATCGGCACCAATGCGTTCTGGGAACTCCTGACGTCCGGTCGTACCGCAACGCGCACCATTTCCTTCTTCGACCCCTCCCCGTTTCGGTCCCGCGTCGCGGCCGAGTGCGATTTCGACCCGCGCGCCGAGGGCTTCACGCCCAAGGAGCTGAGGAGGATGGACCGGGCCGCGCAACTGGGTGTCGCGGCCGCCCGGGAGGCCCTCGCCGACAGCGGGCTGGGCGGCGGCGGGCTCGACCCCGCGGACGTGGCCGTCACGGTGGGCAGCGCCGTCGGCTGCACCATGGGCCTGGAACAGGAGTACTCGACGGTCAGCGACGGCGGCCGCGAGTGGCTGGTCGACCACACCTACGCCGTCCCGCACCTGTACGGCTACTTCGTCCCGAGCTCGCTGGCCGCCGAAGTGGCCTGGGCGGTCGAGGCGGAGGGCCCGGTGTCGGTCGTCTCCACGGGATGCACCTCCGGGCTCGACGCGGTGGGCCATGCGTGCGGGCTGCTCCGGGAGGGAGCCGCGAAGGTCGCCGTGGCCGGCGCCACCGACGCGCCGATCTCCCCGATCACCGTCGCCTGCTTCGACGCCATCAAGGCCACCACAGCCCGCAACGACGACCCGGAACACGCCTCCCGGCCGTTCGACCGCAGCCGCGACGGCTTCGTACTCGGCGAGGGGAGCGCGTTCTTCGTCCTGGAGCCGCTGGAGGCCGCGCTGCGCCGAGGGGCCCATGTGTACGCGACGATCCGTGGCTTCGCGTCGCGGTCGAACGCCTACCACATGACCGGTCTGCGACCGGACGGCAGGGAGATGGCGGAGGCGATCACCGCGGCGCTCGGACAGGCGCGGCTGCGCCCCGACGACATCGACTACGTCAACGCGCACGGCTCCGGCACCCGGCAGAACGACCGCCACGAGACAGCGGCGGTCAAGCGCAGCTTCGGAGCGCACGCCTTCCAAGTCCCCGTCAGCTCCATCAAGTCGATGATCGGCCACTCGCTGGGCGCCATCGGAGCCCTGGAGATCGCCGCGTGCGCGCTGGCCATCAAGCACGACGTCATACCGCCCACGGCCAACCTCGAGGAACCGGATCCGGACTGCGACCTGGACTACGTGCCCAAGACCGCGCGTGAGCAGCGGACCGACGCCGTGCTGACCGTGGGAAGCGGCTTCGGCGGATTCCAGAGCGCGATGGTGCTCGCCGGCCCGGAAGCGGCCGCCCGATGAGCACCTCGGTCGTGGTCACCGGGCTCGGCGTGGCCGCACCCAACGGGCTCGGCACACGCGCCTACTGGGACGCGACGCTGCGCGGCCGCAGCGGGATCGCCCCGCTGATGCGGTTCGAGGCACAGGGCTACCCCGCCCGGCTCGCCGGTGAGGTCCCCGGCTTCGAGGCGGCCGAGCACCTGCCGAGCCGTCTGCTGCCGCAGACGGACCACATGACCAGGATGGCGCTCGTGGCGGCCGACTGGGCGCTGGCGGACGCACAGGCCGAACCGGACCGGCTGGCGGAGTTCTCCATGGGAGTGGTCACGGCCAGCTCCTCCGGAGGCTTCGAGTTCGGACAGCGGGAGCTGGAGAAGCTGTGGAGCAAGGGCAGCAGGTACGTCAGCTCCTACCAGTCCTTCGCCTGGTTCTACGCCGTCAACACCGGCCAGATCTCCATCCGCAACGGCATGCGCGGCCCGAGCGGCGTCCTGGTGAGCGACCAGGCCGGCGGGCTGGACGCCGTCGCCCAGGCGCGCCGGCTGGTGCGCGACGGGCTCGCACTGGTCGTCTCCGGCGGAGTGGACGGCAGCCTGTGCCCCTGGGGCTGGGTCGCGCAGCTCAGCACCGGTCGGCTGAGCACCAGCGACGACCCGCGGTCCGCATATGTGCCCTTCAGCGCAGCGGCGCACGGCTTCGTCCCCGGGGAGGGCGGCGCGATCCTTGTCCTGGAGGAGGCGAGTGCCGCCGCGCGACGCCGCCCGACCGCACCGTACGGCGAGATCGCGGGATACGGCGCGACGTTCGACCCCCGCCCGGGCAGCGGGCGAGCGCCCCGGCTCAGGGACGCCATCGAGATCGCGCTCGCCGACGCCGGGCTCGGCCCGTCCGACGTCGACGTCCTCTTCGCCGACGCCGCCGGACTGCCGGACCTGGACCGGGCGGAGGCCGAGGCGATCAACGCCGTCTTCGGGCCGGGCGGAGTCCCGGTCACCGCCCCCAAGACGATGACCGGACGGCTCTACTCGGGCGGCGCCGCCCTGGACCTGGCCGCCGCGCTGCTGTCGCTGGGCGAGGGCGTCATCCCGCCCACCGTCAACGTGGGGCGGCCAGCCCCCGAGTACACGATCGACCTGGTCGTCGAGCCGAGGCCCGCACCGCTGCGGGTCGCGCTGGTGCTGGCCCGCGGACACGGCGGCTTCAACGCCGCGATGGTCGTCCGGGCTCCCCATGTCCCCGGCTGACCTCGCGGACGGCACCGGCGCACCTTCCGGAACACCCCACAACCGAACCGCGAGGTGATCAACGCATGAGTGAACTGACCCTGGACGAACTCCGGACGATCATGACGGAGTGCGCGGGCGCGGCGGACGGCGTCGAGCCCGACGAGGACATCCGCGACATCGAGTTCGGGCTCCTCGGATACGACTCGATCGCGCTGCTGGAGACCGCCGCCCGGCTGGAGCGCGACTACGGCATCAGCTTCGAGGACGAGGCGATCGGGCAGGCCCGGACGCCCCGGGCGCTGCTGGACATGGTCAACAACGCCCTCGCGGACGCCGCCTGACGAAGCGGGACCAACCCCGGCAGCCGGGCCGGGGCCGGTCGACCGCACCCGACCCCCATGGAGAGACGCATGCGCATCCTGGTCACGACCGCCCCGAGCGCGGGGCATTTCTTCCCGCTCGTCCCCTTCGCCTGGGCGCTGCGTGCCCGAGGGCACCAGGTCCTGGTCACCATGCCCGAGCAGTTCATCGCCGAGGCGGGCCGATCCGGTCTGGCCGCGGTGGCCTCGACCCCGCCCATCGACCTGCGCGCGGCGATGGCCTCCGGGGAGGGGCCGCACCCCTCGCAGCGCGAAGGGGCCCGGGACGCCTCGGCCGAGCACATCGGCCGCGGCTTCGGCCGGCTGGCGGAGCAGACGGTCGAGGGCACCGTAGCCGTCGCCGAACGCTGGGCGCCCGACCTCGTCGTGTCGGAGCCCACCGAGCACTCCGGCGCGGTGGCCGCCGCGCAGCGCGGCGTTCCGCTGCTGCGGCACAACTGGGGGCTCGAACTGCCCCCGGAGACCGAGGAGATCGCCGCGGACCAGCTCGCCCCCACCCTCACCCGCCTCGGTCTGCCCGCGCCCGCCAAGGCCGAACTCCGGATCGACATCTGCCCGCAGAGCCTTCAGTTGCCGCAGGCCCGGTCGGCGCAGCGGATGCGCTTCGTCCCGTACAGCGGAGCCGGCGTCACGCCGCCCTGGCTGCTGGAGGAACCCGAGCGCCCCCGGGTCTGCGTGACGCTCGGCAGCGTCGTACCGATGATCCACGGGGTGACGGTCCTCAAGGAGCTGGGGGAGGAACTCTCCGGCGACGACCTGGAGACCGTCATCGCCGTCCCGGACCGCTTCGTCGACGAACTCGGCGTGCTTCCCCCGGGGGTGCGCGCGGCGGCCTGGCTGCCGCTCAGCCTTCTGCTCACCCGCTGCGCGGCGGTCGTGCACCACGGCGGCATCGGCACCGCGCTGACCGCCCTGACGCACGGACTGCCCCAGGTGGCCCTGCCCCACATGGGCGACCAGCACGCCACCGCGGACCGGCTGGCAGAGGCGGGCGCGGCGGCTGTCGTACGCCGCGAGGACATCAGCCCCTCCGCCGTGGCCGAGGCCCTGCGCAAGGTGCGCACCGAGCCCGCGTACGCCGAGGGGGCCCGCGCGCTACGGACGGAGAACGCCGCCGCGCCCGGGCTCGACGAAGTCGCCGGCATCGCCGAGCAGTTGGCCGAGGGACACCGGAACTGACCCGACCCGACCGTGCCGGGCATTTCCCTGCGAAGGGGAATGCCCGGCACTTCTTCGACCCGTGTCCGAGACAGGTTCAAGTGGCCCCGATGAGTATGAGGTGCGTGAACCGAATAGCACGGAAAACGCATATCACGCTACCCGACAGTCGATAAGGGGCAAGCTGTGAAGGCATTGGTTCTCGCCGGGGGAATGGGAATCCGGCTGCGCCCGTTGAGCCACACCACCGCGAAACAACTGATACCGGTGGCCGGCGAACCCGTGGTCCGCTACAGCCTCGACGTCATTCGCGAGGCCGGGATCACCGAGGTCGGAATCGTGGTGGGAGACCGCGCCGACCAGTTCCGGAGAATTCTGGGTGACGGCCGCGACTTTGGTCTGAGGATCACCTACATCGAACAGGAGCGGCCGGACGGCCTGGCGCACTGTGTGCTGATCGCCCGGGAATTCCTCGGATCCGACGACTTTCTGATGTGCCTGGGTGACAACGTCGTACTGGAAGGTGTCGGGCAACTCGTCTCGGAGTTCCGGTCGAACCGGGCCGACGCGATGCTTCTGCTGGGCAAGGTCGACGACCCGTCGGAGTACGGCGTGGCCGTGGTCGACGACGCCGGGCGCATCCAGCGACTGGTGGAGAAGCCCGAGACATATGTCGGCGATCTCGCTGTCGTCGGCGCGTACGTGTTCTCGCCGGCGATCCATCGCGCGGTGCGGGCGATCGAGCCCAGCGCCCGGGGCGAGTTGGAGATCACCGAAGCCATCCAGTGGCTCGTCGACACCGGCCGGCGTGTCGTCGGGCACGAGTGCCCGGGCTACTGGAAGGACGCCGGGCGCCTCGCCGATCTCCTCGCCTGCAACCGTGTCCTGCTGGAACGGCTGACCACCGACATCACCGGCCATGTGGACGAGGACTCCACCATCCGCGGTCCGGTGGTCGTCGCGGAGAACGCGACCGTCAGCGGATCCGAGCTCGTGGGCCCCGTGTTCGTGGCGGCCGGCGCGGTGGTGCGGGACAGCAAGCTCGGTCCGCACACCGCCGTCGGCCCCGGCTGCCGGATCACGCAGGCCGAGATAGCCGACTCGATCCTGCTGGAGGACGCCACCGTCCACGGCGTGAACGGGCTGTCGGGCTCGGTCGTGGGCCGCGCGGCCAGCGTGCGCGGCGGGGGCACCGGGGCCGAGGTGTTCCTCGGCGACGACAGCAGCGTCGTGATCGGCTCATGAGCGGGCCGCGAAACAGGGCGGCCCGGACCGCTCCCGCACGGCGGCCCGCCCTGGTGGTCGGCGCGGGCGGGCTCATCGGCCGGGCGCTGTGCGAGCGGATGCGGGCCGCGGGGACGGAGTTCGTCGCGGCGACGCGTGACACGCCCCCGCTGGTCCGGCCCGACGGAACGCCCGCCGCGGCACTGAGTGCGGCGGGCGTCGTCCACTACCTCGCGACGAGCGTGACCCCGGGGCTGGCCGAGACCCGCCCCGAGCGCGTGGCGGCCGACCACGAGACGTTCGTACGGATGCTGGACGCGCTCTCGACCGTCGAGAACCCGCCGCTGGTGGTACTGACCAGCACGGGCCTGACGGTCAGCGAGTCCGGGGACGGCCTGCCCTGCACCGAGGACGCGCAGGCCCTGCCCAAGTCGGCCTACGCGAGGGCCAAACTCGCCCTGGAGCGGGAGCTGCTGTCCCGCGCACCGCTGGTGCCGGGGATGGTGCTGCGGATGACCAACGTCTACGGCCCGGGGCACGCGCTGCGCGGCGGGTACGGCGTCGTGGCCCACTGGCTGGCCGCCGCCGCCGAGGGACGCCCGCTCGAACTGTGGGGCGACCCGGACACCACCCGCGACTACCTCTACGTCGACGACGCGGCGGCCGCACTGGCCGGGCTCGGCCCTGAAGCGGCGGACCTGCCGTTCGACGTGGTCAACATCGCGTCCGGCGAGGCCACCACGCTCGGCCGGCTGCTCGGCGTCATCCGCGAGGTGACCGACCGGGAGCTGACCGTCCGGCTGCGCCCCGGCAGGGGGTTCGACCAGCCCGCCAACCTCCTCGACGTCACCCGGGCACACAGGTTTCTCGGCTGGCGGGCACGCACGCCACTCGCCTTGGGCCTGGAACGCACCTGGCGCGCGCTGACCGGAGCGGGGGCGGCCCGATGACCGGCCACCGGCGTCAGGCCGTGGACGGGCCGTGGCCGCAAGCGCCGGAACCGCCGGCGGGCCGCCACGACAGGGCACCCGCGCCGGACCGCCTCGACTTCCCGCCCGCCCCCACGCCCCCCGACGAGCTGACCAGCCTGGCCGGACTCGTGCGCGAGATCCTCACGCGACCGCTGTGCCGCACGCCCGGCGCACGACACACAGGCCGACGAGAACACACCGATCCGACAGAAGGCCATCGACCATGACAGAGAAACCGATGCTCGTCTTCATCAACCGGTTCACCGTCCCCGGCGACCCGCTCGAGTTCGAGCGCGCCTTCGCCGAGACCGCGGACCACCTCGCGCGACAGCCGGGGTTCATCCGCTACCGCCTCGTTCGCTCGACGGACGACCCCCGCTCCTACGCCAACGTGGCCGAATGGGAGACGGCAGAAGCCCTGCGCGACGCCCTGCGCGGGCCGGAGTTCGACGAGCACGCCCGCAGGCTGCGCGAACTGGCGCGCAGCGAGCCGCGGTTCTACGACGTGGTGAGCGAGTGCGACGCGAGCCGATTGCGGAGTTGAGATGACCCGCATGCTCGTGACCGGCGGAGCCGGCTTCATCGGATCGAATTTCGTGCACCACACCGTGACAAGGCGACCCGAGTTCGAGGTCTGCGTGCTGGACGCGCTGACCTACGCCGGCCATCGCGACAACCTCAAGGCGGTGGCCGGCGACATCCGCTTCGTCGAGGGTGACATCTGCGACGCGGCACTCGTCGACCGGCTCGTCGCCGAAGCCGACGTGGTCGTCCACCTGGCCGCCGAATCCCACGTGGACAACTCGCTGCGCGACCCCGAGCCCTTCGTCCGCAGCAACATCACGGGGACCTACGTTCTGCTGGAGGCCGTGCGCCGGCACGAACGGCGGCTCCACCACATCTCCACCGACGAGGTCTTCGGCGACCTCCCGCTCGACACGGACGAGAAGTTCACCGAGGCGAGCCCCTACAACCCCTCCAGCCCCTACTCGGCGACCAAGGCGAGCTCCGACCTGCTCGTGCGGGCGTGGGTGCGGTCCTTCGGAGTGGCGGCGACGCTCTCGAACTGCGCCAACAATTACGGGCCCTATCAGCACGCGGAGAAATTCATCCCGCGTCAGGTCACCAACGTGCTCACCGGCCGGCCGCCGAAGCTGTACGGCACGGGCCGCAACGTCCGGGAATGGACGCATGTAGAGGACCACAATGAGGCGGTCCATCTCATCCTGGAAAAGGGCGGAATCGGCGAGACCTATCTGATCGGGTCCGGTTGCGAGGTGAGCAACAAGGCAATCGTGGAAATGATCCTCGAACTGATGGGGAAACCGGTGGACCGGTATGAGAAGGTCCTGGACAGGCCGGGCCACGACCTTCGTTATGCCAACGACTCGACGAAGCTGCGGACCCGGCTCGGCTGGGAGCCGCGCCATCGCGGTTTCCGCTCCGGACTCGCCGCGACCATCGATTGGTATCGCGAGAACACCTGGTGGTGGGGCCCGCGCAAGGACGGCATCGAGAAGGCGTACGACGCACGGGGCGGGTAACGGTCACTCTCCCTCTTCGGGCCCGGGTCTTTAGCACGTCCTGGACGCGCGGACCCGGCCCGGGGCGGTCGGTCGTTTCGGGTCGAACTGTTCAAGTCAGTGTTCCCGATCATGGGTTGATGCAGAGCGCGGCTGGAAACACTGGCCAGAGATCATTTGTGTCACTAGGGGGAAACGATGACCGTCCATGAGACGTCTTCATTGCTCGCCTCGTGCTTGACCAGACTTCGTTGGTCTCCGGAACAGTTGGCCCTGGAGATCAACAAGAAGTGCGGAGCGGGAACAATCAGCAAAAAGGCCCCTTATAATTGGTTGAAAGGGGCACGACCTCGCCGGCATTTACCGCACGTGGTCGCCGAGATCCTCGCCGACCGACTGGGCGAGCCGATCACCGTCGAGGCACTGTGGCCCGGGGCACCGCCGCCTGGCCCCGTTCTGGGCCGGGCCGCCCGCATCCAGACCGTGTCCTCCGTTCCGAGCCTGCCCGTGGCGATGGCCGACCTGACCAACGTAGCCGTCGCCTGGCTGGTGGAGGACGAGCCGGCGCCTCCCGTCCGGCTGTACGGGGACGAGGTCCCCGAGGTGGCCCTTCAGATGCTGTCCGCGCGCCTTCAGCAACTGCGCAAGGTGGACGAGATCTCCAGCACCAGGCTCGCGATGGAATGGGCCCTGCAGGATCTCCAGCTGGCGCGCAGAATGGCCGCGGACCACGCCTACGACGAGCCGACCGGTGTGCAACTGCACCGTCTCATCGCCGAACTGGCCCAGCTGGCCGGATGGCTCGCCGCCGAGCTGGGGCTGCTGCGGCTCGCCCGGTCCTGCCTGCTGACCGGGCTCGCCTCGGCCCGTGTCGCCCGCGACCGCGCGCTCGCCGCCTACATCCTGTCCGGCATGAGCTACCGGTCGATCTGGGAAGGCGAGCCGGAGGCCGGGCTGCGGCTGATCCGCATCGCACGCAAGGGAACGGACCGGGAGGACCGGGGCATCCACCAGGCGCTGCTGGCGACGCGCGAGGCACGGGTCCGCGCGGCCCTCGGCGACCGAGCGGGCTGCGAACACGCCATCGCCGAGGCGGCCGAGCTGAGCGTCGACGCCGCGCCGGCCTCGACGAAGCCCTGGGTCCAGTGGGTGAACCGGGCCGTCATCCTCGCCGATGCCGGACGGTCCTGGCTGGAACTGGGGTGCTTTCGACGGGCCGAGAGCTATCTGGCGCACGGACTCGCGCTGTTCGGTGACTGCCAGCCGCGCAACCGGATGCTGCACGCCGCCTCGCTCGCCGAGGCCCGGCTCGGCCGCGACGAGATCGACGGAGCCGCCGAGGCCGCCGAGGAGGCGCTCTCGCTGGCCGGGGTGATGGCCTCCCAGCGCGCCCGCGTGCGGCTGTCGGGACTGCGCCGGCAGTTCCTGCGCAACGACCACGCGATCGCGCGGGATACCTCCCGAAGCATTGCCGAGTTCCTGGCGAGGGACCGATTACTCCAGGACGACTGACCGACGCGATGGCGAACGGGGCCGTCACCCGAAGCCTGCCCTCGGGTGACGGCCCCGTGGAATGCGCCGGCGACAACAGCTGCACACGCGCCGCAGGCGGGAGATGCCTAAGCCCCGCCGCTGCCGTACGGCCGGGTCATGATCTCCATGTTGTGGCCGCTCGGATCCTCGAAGTAGACCCCGCGCCCGCCGTCCCGGTCGTTGATCCTTCCGGGTTCGCGGTGGTATTGGTCCGCCCAGTGGTCGATGCCGCGCTCGCGGATCCGGCCGAAGATCTGGTCGAACTCGTCGTCGGTGATGAGGAATGCGCAGTGTCCCGGAACTATGTCGCCCTCGCCCCGGAAGTCCATGAAGTCGATCGACACGTCGTTGGCGAGCTGCAGGACCGCGAACGGGCCCATCTCCTTCGGCTTCGGCAGGCCGAGAAGATCGGCCATGAATGTTGCCGAGGCGTCCTTGTCCTTCACCAGGACGATGGTGTGGTTCAGTTCCACGGCCATGAATTACTTCCCCTCTGTTCGGGAGACTGACGGCGACAGGGCTCGCCGTTCCGGGCTACTGGGACGCTTTCTGCTCGGCCGTCCCCCAACCGCGCACGTCCGATCCGACCATGTTCAACTCCCGCAACATGGGCATGTAGTTGATGACATCCCAGTGTTCGACGACCTTGCCGTCGACGAAGCGGAACTCCTCCGCGGTGTGCCACGTCACCTTCCGATGGGTCGCGGCGATGTCCATGAAAGGGCCCTTGTGCGTGGCGGTGACGCTGATCCACATACTGACCCGATCGCCCTCGGCGATCACACTCCTGACGTCCAGCCGCACATCGGGGAACGCCTTGAGGCCGGACTCCATACGAAGGACCATTTCCTCGTTCGGCACGATCGTGTCCTCGGAGTGATGGACGACGTCCGAGGCCCAGTGCGCCGTCACCGCGCCCAGCTCCCCGCGATTCCAGGCAGCGACCATTTCAAGGCAGCGCTTCTTGTTGTCGGCAGCTGTCAACTCTCGTTTCCTCCTTCGGTTCTGTGGCCGGCTCCAAAGTCTTCCGACCGCTCCTTGAGAACACATCAAGGAGCGGTCGCAATACTCACGCCGAGGACATGGCCCATGGGTGGAAGGAGGTCGGGCGTCATGACGTATCTGGTGACCGGGGCGTCGGGACACGTCGGCAGAGAGGTGACACGGCAGTTGGTGGCGGCGGGGCACGAGGTGCGGGCGATGACCCGGACACCGGGGCGGACCCCCGTCCCGCACGGCGCGCCGGTGGTCGCCGGGGACCTGGACCGTCCCGACAGCCTGGACGACGCGCTGCGCGGGATCGAGCGGATGTTCCTGTTCCCGGTGCCTCGGACCGCGGTCGAGGTGGTCGAGCGGGCGGTGCGGGCCGGCGTGCGGCGCATCGTGGTGCTGTCGTCCAGCTCGGTGCACGACGAGAGCACGCACAGCGGAGCCCACCATCGCACCGTGGAACGCGCGGTCGAGGACAGCGGTGCCGAGTGGACCTTCGTACGTCCCGATGAGTTCGCCAACAACCTGCTGTGGAAGTGGGGGCACTCGATCCGCACCGAACGCGTCGTCCGGGCCCCGTATCCCGAGGCACGGCGCGCGCTGATCCATGAGACCGACGTCGCGGCGGTGGCGGCCACGGCCCTGATGACGGACGGCCACGCCGGCGCCTGCTACGAGCTGACCGGTCCCGAACTGCTGGACCAGCCGGAACAGGTCGCCCGGATCGCCGCGGTCACGGGCACCGACATCCGCTTCGAGGAAGTGACCCCGCGCACCGCACGGGAGGAGATGGTCCGGTTCATGCCCGAGCCGGTGGTGGACATGGTCCTCGACTACCTGGTCGAGTCGGTCACCAACCCACCCGCGCCGCAGCCCACGGTGGAGAAGGTCACCGGACGCCCGGCGACCCCGTTCGACCAGTGGGTGCGCGACCATGTGGCCCAACTCACCGGCTGAGCACACACGTTCGCGGCCCCGGAGCGATCAGCTCCGGGGCCGCGGAACGCGCACGCGCGGTCAGTCCCGCCAGCCCGCCGCGGTCGGCCACGGCTCGTCGAGCTGGCGGTAGGTGCCGAGATAGTCGGGCCAGTCACGATGGTCGCGGATCTTGCCGTCTACCAGCTTGATGAGATGGATCTGTTCCCCGGAGAAGCGGCGGCCTGTCGGCGCCATCCCCACCAGGTCGCCGATGTGGCGGCCGTACAGGGCCAGATAGGCGCGCACCCAGTCACCGCGTTCCTCGTACCGGATCTCCTCCAGGCGCACCTCCTCGGAGAAGGTCGCCCTGAGCCATGACACCGCCATCGCGAACACGGCCGGTCCACGCCAGTTCTTGTCCTCCATGTGCTCCAGCGAGGCCGGATTCAGATAGTCGGGGTGGATGAACTGGTCCACATCGCTGGTGTCGCCGGTGTTGTAGGCGCGCACCATCCTCCTGACGACATCGACATTGCTGTTCACGGCCGTTCCTTTCACAAGAGCGCCTCGGGGCACGGGCGGGGACGGAGGGCGGTCGCGGGGGTGCGCGGCGGTCTCACGTGACCGACAGCGCGCCGTCCACCGGGATCACCGCGCCGTTGAGATAGCCCCCGTCGGCCGAGGCCAGCGTGACGATCCACCAGGCGATGTCCTCGGGAGCCCCGACCCGGCCGAGCGGGATCTCTGCTCGCATCCGCTCCATGAACGCCTCGTACTGTTCCTGGGACACCCCGGCCCGCAGGGCCACACCGGTGTCGGTCACGCCCGGCGCGACGCCGACGACCCGGACGCCGCGCGGGGCCAGCTCGACGGACCAGGTGCGGGTGAGCACGTCGAGGCCGGCCTTCGTGGCGCAGTAGACCGAGTTGTCCGGGATGGTGCGGAGCCCGATCGACCCGGCCGAACTGATGTTGACGACCAGACCGCCCGTCTCCTCCAGTGCTTCCAGGGCCTGCTGGGTGAGCAGGATCGGCGCGATCAGGTTCGTCCTGACCTGGGCTTCGACCGACGCCCGCGCCAAGGAGCCGAGACCGGCGAAGCTCGCGATCCCGGCGTTGTTGACGAGCACGTCGATCCGCCCGAGCTGCCGTCGCGCGGTGTCGACGATGGTGGCGGCCGCGTCCGGCTCGGTCACGTCGAGGGGGAGGGTGTGGATACCGTCCCGCCCCTTCGCGGTCTCGGCGAGCGTGTCCGCCGACCGCCCGACGATCAGGACCGCGTCTCCGGCGTCGGCGAACGCGTGGGCGGTGGCACGGCCGATGCCCGTGCCACCGCCGGTGATGACGATTCCTCGCATGCTGCTGTGTCTCCTCTTTCTCGCGGACGGGGGATCTCAAGGTGCCGCGAGCGCCTAGAAATCGACTTGAAGCAGCCTCATGCCATTGGCTCGCGACTCATTCGCATTTCCATTCCGCTTCGAGTACGCCGCTAGGTGCGGCTGCGAACTTGAGCCCATGACTGACACTATTGAGCGGACGGCCATTGTCACGGGCGCGAGCAACGGAATCGGCCAGGCGATCGCCGCCACCCTGGCGGCAGACGGCGTACGCGTCCATATCTGCGGACGAGACCCCCGAACCGTCGAGAAGACGGTGGCCGAATTGCGCGCGGACGGCGGTGAGGTCAGCGGGCAGGCGTGCGACGTCACCAAGCCCGACCAGGTGACCGAGCTGGTGAGCGACTGCGTCGCCCGGTATGGGCCGGTGGACATCCTGGTGAACAACGCCGGCCAGCCGGGCGGGGGAATCACCGCGAACATCGACACCGAATTGTGGTACGCCACCATCGACACCAATCTCAACGGTGTTTTCCTGATGACCAAGGCCGCACTGAACGAAGGGCGCATGACGGAGCGCCAGAACGGCCGGGTCATCAACATCGCCTCGGTGTGGGGCAAACAGGGAACGGTCGGCGGCGCGCCCTATGCGGCGGCCAAACACGGCGTGGTGGGATTCACCCGCTGCCTCGCGCTGGAACTCGCGAAGACCGGAATCACCGTCAACGCGGTGTGCCCCGGCTATGTGGAGACTCCGATGTCGGTCAACGTACGCGCCTGCCAGGCGGGCATCTGGCAGGTGGACGAGGACGAGGCACTGCGCCGCCTGGCGTCCGACATCCCCATCGGCCGCTACAGCGAGCCGGAGGAGGTCGCCTGGATGGTGTCCTACCTCGCCTCGCCCAAGGCCGCGTCGGTCACCGGCCAGGCGATGAACGTGTGCGGCGGTTTCGGTGTCCACTGATCCGCGCCCACCCGGCACATGCCCCCAGCCCCAGCGCGACGGCCGTGCCGCCGACCGGTGGGAAGGCGGTGGGTGATGGCGAACGTCGCGATAATCGGCGCGGGCACGGGCGGACTCTGCCTGGCCCAGGCCCTGCACGCCGCCGGAATCGAGGTGACCGTCTACGAACGGCACCACACCCCCACCGATCCGCTGCACGGCTACCGGGTCCGTATCAACCCGACCGGGGCCCGAGCGCTGCGCCGCTGCCTGCCGGCCCCGGTGTGGGAGACGTTCCTGTCGCGGGCCGGACGGATCGGGCAGGAATTCGGATTCCTCACCGAGCACCTGCGGGAACTGGCCGTCCTGGACGGCGGACCTGACGCCGAACCGCACTACTCCGCCGAGCGCGGCATGCTGCGGGAGATCCTGCTGACGGGACTGGACGACGTGGTGCGCTTCGGCGCCTGCTTCGAGGAGTACGAACGCACCCCGGACGGCAGGTTCGAGTGCCGCTTCACCGACGGCACCAGCGCCACGGCCGACCTCGTCGTCGGCGCGGACGGGGCCAACTCCCGGGTCCGCGCCCAGTACCTGCCGCACGCGCGCCGCGTCGACATCGGGATGGTCTCGGTCGTCGGCCGCCTCGCCCTGCCCGCCGCCGAGCGGTTGCTCCCCGAGTGCCTGTACTCACGCCCCAACTCGGTCGTCGCGCCGGGAGGCACCGGAATGTTCGTCGCACGACACGAGCCCGGCGCCGACGAGGGCTACCTCATGTGGGCCTACGGCGCCGGCGCGCACCGCTATCCCGCGGACGTCGAGGCCCTGCCCGGCGTACGACTGGCCGAACTGGTCGCCGGGTTGACCCGGTCCTGGCACCCCGCACTGCGCGCGATGGTCCGCGAGACCGACCCGGGCACGGTCAACGCGGTGACCATCCGTACGTCGGTTCCCCCTGCCCCCTGGCCGGCGACGCGCGTGACCCTGCTCGGCGACGCCATCCACAGCATGACGCCACTGCGCGGTGTGGGCGCGAACATGGCGCTCAACGACGCCGCGCTCCTCGCTCGTGAACTCACCGGCAGCGCGGATCCACGGCCGGCCGTGGCCCGGTACGAGGAGGCGATGCGGCGAGAGGGCTTCCAAGCGGTCTCCGAGTCGCTGTGGGCCGCCCGGATGTTCGTGTCCGAAAGCGCGACGCAGCGCCTGATGTTCAAGTCGATACTCCGGACCGCTGCCGCCGTTCCCCCGCTCCGCAAGGTGCTGTTCGCCAGGCTCGGGTGATCGGCGCTCGGAACCCATGCGACAGCGGGCGCGATCATGGCGCCCGCTGTCGAGCTGTGGGGGACTTGCAGCGCGCCCCGTCAGGAGCCGACGCGAGCCGTCACGAAGCGCACCGGAGTCTCGATCACCAACGAGCCGTCGTCGCCGCTCAGTTCGGTCAGTCCGGCGATCAGCGAGCCGCGCAGCTCCTCGGCGACCGGCGCCGGGAGCCGCTCCCACAGCAGCCGCATGCCCTGCGTGTGCGACCAGTCGACCCAGGCGGCGGGCGACTCGGCGGTCATCGGCACGGGCTGGTCCAGCACGGTCACGTCGGTGAACCCGGCCTCGCCGAGCGTCGACCGGAGCAACTCGACGTCGGACAGCCAACCGTTGTAGCGGCGGCGCAGTTCGCCCGGCTGCCAGTCGGCGGGCAGCGCGGCGAGCACCGACGCCGGGATCATCGGGGTGAACACCGGTGGCAGGAACGGGAAGCAGTCCGCTTCGAAGACGGGGCAGGTGAAAGCGAGCCTGCCCTCGGCCGTCATGATGCGCGGGTAACGGGCCAGCGCGGCAGGCGCGTCGGGCAGGAACAGGATGCTGTAGCTGCCGAGCACCAGATCGAAGGAGCGGCGCGCGAACTGCGGTCGCTCGGCGTCCATGACGAACAGATCGACGTTGTCGGCGCCGGTCCGGGCGGCCTCGGCCCGGGCGGCCTCGATCATGGTGTCGGCGATGTCGATGCCGACGGCCCGTCCCGTGGGCCCGACGGCCCGCGCGGCCGGGAACAGCGCGGCGCCCCGGCCGCATCCGACGTCGAGCACCCGCTCACCCGTCTGCGGCGCGGCGAGTTCGACCAGGCGGCGGCCCATGGGCGTGAAGAAGCCGACCCCGCCCCGGTCGTAGGAGTCGGCTGCGTTCTTGAAAGCGTTCGTCACTCCGGACTTGTAGGCGGTCGAATCCATTCTTTCCTCCGTATCGTCGGCTCTTCCAGAGAGATAAGCGGTCGACGGTGGAGCACCGCATGAGCACGGGTCGAGAACTTCTCGAACCCGCTACGGGGAGGTCTTGTGGCGTGTGTGGCGCGGGGCCAGGATGGCCAGGACGAAACGCACGCCACGAAACGCAAAGAGCGAAACTCGAAGCGCGACACAGAAAGGGAGTCGGACATGAGTGATGCGAAAGACCTGGTGCGTCGTATGTTCCACGCATTCGCCACCGGGAAGACGGATGACGCGGCCGAGTACATTCACAAGGAATATCTCAACCCGGCGACACTGGAACGCTCCGACAAGCGCGGCCCGGAAAGCTTCACGGATTCCGTTGACTGGCTGCGCAACGCGTTCTCCGAATTACATTTTGAGGAGATCGAGTACCGGGAGGGCGGCGGATTCGTCACGGC
Source organism: Streptomyces sp. NBC_01092 (assembly GCF_045039535.1). NCBI lineage: Bacteria > Bacillati > Actinomycetota > Actinomycetes > Kitasatosporales > Streptomycetaceae > Streptomyces > Streptomyces sp. NBC_01092. The sequence goes on from NZ_CP108659.1 coordinate 10,226,961, forward strand.
GCACCTCGTGATGAGCGGGCGGCACACCGGCGATCTCGTCGGCCTGCCACCCACCGGTCGCCGGTTCGCGGCCGAGCAACTCCACCTGTGCCAGGTCGTGGACGGCCGCATCCGGCACCACCGCGAATGGCGCGACGACCTGGGCTGCTTCCGGCAACTGGGGCTGCCGGTACTGCCGGACTGACCGCTCCCGCGGCGAGATCGACCTCGTTGCGAGGGCCTCGCTGCCCTTGCTAGAGTCCGATTCGGCTTCTCACCGTTGGGCTCATGCCTCGCCAACCAGCTTCTTCGGGTCCCGATGACCGTGGAGAAGGTGGGAGTCACACCACACAAAGGGTTTCTCCGTATGGGTGGTGGCAGTTCGGCCAACGGGGCCGTTCTTTCGTCGGGGCAGTGGTTCATTGTCCGGCGCCGGTTCTTCGGTGCCGTTTTCCCGACGTGCCTCCGCCACGCAGAGTGCCCTTCGGCCACGGTCTTCGAGCTCCGCGACGCGTGAAATCAGCGCTCCGCTCATGCTCGTCGAGTGCGGACGTCCGGTGCTGAGCCACGTCCTCGAAGCCATGGCCGGTGCTCCGAGTTCATGGAGGTCATCGGAGTGACGGAAGTCAAAACGGCCGAAGCCCCAGTCACGCAACGGCCATGGCTGGTCCTGGCCATTATGTGCATCGGCTTTTTCATGGCGCTGCTGGACGGAAGCATCGTCAACATCGCCATCCCGACGTTGATCCACGGCCTGGACGCCTCGTACGACCAGGTGTTGTGGATCATCGACGGATACATGCTGGTCTTCTCGGTGCTGCTGATCACCACCGGGCGCCTCGGCGACATCTACGGGTACCGGCGGCTGTTCCTGGTCGGCATCACCCTCTTCACCGTGGCCTCGGCCCTGTGCGGGCTCGCCGACACCCCCGACTGGCTGCTCGCCGCGCGCGTGCTCCAAGGACTGGGCGGGGCACTGCTGTTCCCCCAGGTGATCTCGACGATTCTGACGATCTTCCCGCCCCAGCTGCGCGGCCGAGCGTTCGGGCTCTTCGGCGCGATCGTCGGCTTCGCCCCCATCGTCGGCCCGGTCGTCGGCGGTTTCCTCCTCGCCCACCTCAGCTGGCGCTGGATCTTCTTCATCAACGTGCCGATCGGCATCGTCACCGCCCTGCTGGCCGTGCGGTACGTCCCCGTCATGCGGCCCGGCCGCAGCAGCAGCCTCGATCTGACCGGTGTCGCCCTGGCCACCGCCGGCCTCACCGGCATCGTCTTCGGCCTCATCGAGGGCGAGCGCTACGACTGGGGAACCATCAGCGGGCCGATCAGCATCAGCTCGGTCATCATCGCCGGCGTCGTGCTGCTGGTGCTGTTCGTCCTGTGGCAACACCGCCGCAAGACCGACTCCCTGATGCCGCTGGCCCTGTTCAACGCCCGCAACTTCTCCGTCGGCAACGGCGTCGGATTCATCTTCCAGCTCGGGATGATCGCCATCGCCTTCGTCCTCGTGCTGTATCTCCAGACGGCCCGCGGCTACAGCGCGCTGGAAACCGCCGCGGTCATGCTGCCCAACGCCATCCTGACCGCGGTCGGTTCCACCTACGCCGGCCGGCTGTCCGACAAGTTCGGCGGCAAGTACGTCCTCATGGCCGGGCTCGCGCTGCTCACGGTCGGCCTGCTCGTCCTGGTCGCCTCCACCGACGCCGACAGCAATGCCTGGAGCCTGCTTCCTGGTCTGATCATCATCGGCATCGCCAGTGGCGCCACGTTCGCGCCGCTGCAACAGGCCACCATGGACGGCGTGAACCCCCAGTTGGCCGGCGCCGCCTCCGGCGTCTCCAACACGACCCGCCAGATGGGCGGCGTCCTCGGCACCGCCGTACTCGGCGCGCTCTTGTCCGCCCGGATCAACGCCGGTCTCCCGAACGCGGCCCAGGAGCAAGCCACTCAGCTGCCCTCCGAGCTGCGCGACAAGTTCCTGGCCGCCGCCGACAGCGCCGGGAACTTCAGCCCGCCCAGCCCTCCTTCGGGCCTCAGCGTCAGTGAGACCGCCCTCTTCCAGCGCCTGGGCGACGAAGCCTTCGCGACGAGTTTCACCAACGCGATGCACACCACCTTCCTGGTCTCGGCCGGCGTCCTCGTCGCGGCGACCGTCCTGTGCGGCCTGTTCACGACACCGCCCAGGCCGGACGCGGCCCAGGAAGCCAACCCCGAGGAGGAAGCCCGGACTGCTTCAGAGGGCTGACCCGACCCCGTCGGCCGAGCAGAGCGGGCGCATCACGCGCCCGCTCTGCTCGGCCCGGGCCGCTCAGGCGAAGGACACCTCGGCGGTGGCGTGCCGGGCCTCGCGGTGGGTGGCGATGTGGAGCCGGGCGTGGCCGTCGGCGGGCACGCCGTCGGCGAGGAGGTGCTCGCCGAGGAACGCCGGGTGGTGCAGCCGGTAGGTGAGGGAACGGATCGGTCGCTCCGGCGCGCTCCTGCGGACCAGTTCCAGCATGAGCAGGGCCAGCAGCGGGCCGTGGACGACGAGCCCCGGATAGTTCTCCACCTCGCGCACATAGGGGGTGTCGTAGTGGATGCGATGGGCGTTCGCCGTCAGTGCGCTGAATCGGAAGAGCAAGGTCTCGTCCGGCCGGAGGCGCAGCCGCCACGAGCCTTCTGGCCGCGCCACGACCGTGTCGTCGAGCGTGGCAGGGTGCTGGTGCCGCGCGGCGGCGCCGTCGCCCGAGCGGTACACGATGTCCTGCTCCTCGACCAGACAGATACGTCCGCGCTGACGGAACTCCTGCCGCTCGGTGACGAACAGCAGCTCCCCGCTGCGCCCCTGCTTGGGCGTGACCGCGGCCAGACTGCTGACCCGCTCGGCGGGCTCGCCCAGCCGCAGGGGCTCGGAGATCTCGCAGCGGCCGCCGGCGAACATCCGTCGCCGTTCGGGGATCGGCGGCAGGAAGCGGCCGTCGCGCAGATGTCCGTCGGGGCCGAGGGCGCGCTGGGCCGGCCAGTGCAGGAAGTACAGCCACTGCCACAGCGGCGGCAGCGGATCACCGGACTCCCCGGCCGCGGAGGGCAGGTCCAGCAGCGCCGACAGGGCGGCCACCGGACCGGGCGGCAGGGCGTCCTCGTCGGCGACCGGCTGCGGATTCCAGGACTCCACGTAGGAGGCGAGAGGGGCGAGGGGGGCGGACATGGGCTGGCTGCCTCCTGAGTGAGGGAGCGGTCGGGCCGGGGGAGTGCCCGCCGTACGTCAGAACGTGCTCAGGCCGAGTGCGGCGCGGAAGGCGTTCTTGTTCGCGACGCCGTCCCGGGGCGGCAAGGCGCGCGGTGGCTCGTCGGTGGCGATGAGGACTTGGGCGTACGTCGTGCCCGCGCGAGCCGTGATCCGGGCCGCGAGCTCCTCGGTCCGGGCCGGGTCGGTGATCCGGACGGTGTCACGGATGCCGAAGCCCCGGGCGACGGCGACCAGGTCGGTGCCGAGGCCGGTGTGGCTGGGCTGCATCCCGGTCTCGCCGAAGTGGGCGTTGTCGAGCACGACGAGCGTGAGGTTGGGTGGGAGTTGGGCGCCGACCGTGGCCAACGCGCCGATGCCCATGAGGTGTTCGCCGTCGCCGGTGACGGCCACGACGGGGTGCTCCGGCCGGGCGAGGGCGAGACCCAGGGCGATCGGGGCCGCGGCGCCCATCGCGCCCCACAGGTAGAAGTTCGTCGGCCGGTCGCCGGCGGCGAAGACGTCGTAACTGGGCGAACCGAGCCCGGACACGATCAGGGTGTCCTCGGGCAGGTGGCCGATCAGGTCGGCGACGAAGCGGCGCCGGTCCAGTCGTACGTCAGCGGTGGTGGGCATCAGTCGCGCTCCCACTTCTTGCGGCCGATCAGCTTCTGCCCGAGGAGCACGGCGACCCGTTCGCCCGCCCCGAACGCCGAGTCCAGGGCGGCCTCGACGGTCTCCCCGACCTCGTCGGGGCTGTCGGCGCGCAGGACGGTGATGCCCATCAGTTCCAGTGCCTGCCGGGTCGTACGGCCCATGGGCCCCTGCCACGGGTTGAACTCGGCGTACTCGCCCCGCATGGTCACCAGCGTCAGGAACGGGAACCTGCACGCCTCCAGCAGCGAGAACATGTTGACGCAGTTACCGACCCCGCTGCTCTGCATCAGCAGCACCGCCCGCTGCCCGCCGAGCCAGGCCCCGCTGACGACACCCACGCCTTCTTCCTCGGTAGTCAGGACGACGTCCTGGATGTCGGGGTCCCTTTGGGCCTCACGGATCACGTAGGAGTGCCCGGCGTCGGGCACGTAGGCGATCTGCCGGACGTCGCGCTTCTTGAGGGCGACGAGGATGTCCTGCTGCCAGGTGGGTGGTGCGGGTGTGGGTGCTGGGGGTGTGACGGTCATGCCACTCATCATGGGCACTGATGGATGGCGTTGAGAAATAGAAATGCGTGATGCCGGTATGCGCCGCCCGTATGGCTACGCGTCCGGCTGTGGCTGTGGCTGTGGCTGTGGCTGTGGTTGTGGTTGTGGCTGCGGCTCCGCAGAAGGCCATCTGCCCTCACCCACCGCCGTGTTGATCTGCCGTACGAGTTCGCGGGCGACCACCTCCACGGCGGGCGGCGTCCGGCCGGAGCGTGGTGTGGCGAGCACGATCGAGCGCCACACGTCGGGATCGCACAGCGGCGCCGCGCTCAGCGTGCCGTTCACGACGTCCTCGGCGATGCCGATGCCCGGCAGGATCGTCCAGCCGTGCCCGGCCAGGACGAGCTGCTTCTGCACTCGCATGGAGTTGGTCTGCACGACAATGTCCATGGCGGCCCCCGCCCGCGCCGCGGCGGCGTCGATCAGTGCGCGCAGGGCATGGCCCGGCGCCGGCATGACGAGCGGATGAGCCGCCGCCTCGACGAAGGGGACCGGACGATCGGCCCGCAGACCGGCCTCGCCCGGAGCGACCGCCCACAACTGCTCCCGTACCAGCGGACGGGCGTTCAGCGACGGCGTGCTGTCCAGGTTGTACAGCAGCGTCAGATCCAGGTCGCCGTCGTCCAGCCACTGCTGGAGATGCCCGGAGTAGGCGGTCATCAGGCGCAGTTCGATGCCGGGGTGGTTCTGCGCGACGGCCGAGACGAGGGGCGCGGCCAGCAGGTCGACCTTGCTCTCCAGCAGACCGACGGTGACGATGCCGGTGACGGCCCCCGGCGTGGGCTGCACCTCGGCGCGGGCCCGCTCCAGCTCGTTGAGGGCGCGCCTCGCCCGGTCCACCATGATCGTCCCGGCCTCGGTGGGCCGCATGCCTTGCCGGGTGCGTTCGAAGAGCGGGACGCCGAGTTCCTGCTCCAGGGTGCGGATCTGCCGGGTCACGGCCGGCTGTACGAGGTGCAGCAACTCCGCGGCCCGGGTGACGCTGCCGACCTCGGCCACCGTGACGAGCGCCTTGAGTTGTCTGACGTCCATGCCTGTTCCACCGCCATCCGCACCGGGCATGCTGGCATCAGCGTTTGTTATTTCACGCATGATGTCATGAGCGACCATGATGAAGATCCGGCGGGTACACCCCAAGGAGAACCATGAGCACCCTCGACATCCTGTCCGAGGACGAGCAGTTCGTCGTCAGGACGGTGCGCGACTTCGTGGACAAGGACGTCAGGCCCGTCGTCCAGGAGTTGGAGCACGCCAACACCTACCCCGAGGCCCTCATCGAGCGGATGAAGGAACTCGGCGTCTTCGGCCTCGCCGTCCCGCAGGAGTACGGCGGCACGCCCGTCTCCACGCCCTGCTATGTGCTGGTCACCGAGGAGCTGGCCCGGGGCTGGATGAGCCTGGCCGGTGCGATGGGCGGGCACACCGTCGTCGCCAAGCTGCTCCTGCACTTCGGTACCGAGGAGCAGAGGCGGCGCCATCTGCCTCGGATGGCCACCGGCGAGGTCCGGGCGACGTTGGCGCTGACCGAGCCGGGCGGCGGATCCGACCTCCAGGCGATGCGTACCGTCGCGCGTAGGGAAGCCGACGGCTATCTCGTGAACGGTGCGAAGACGTGGATCACCAACTCCCGCCGCTCCCGGCTCATCGCCCTGCTGTGCAAGACCGACCCGGACGCCAGCCCGCCGCACAGCGGCATGTCCGTTCTCCTGGTCGAACACGGGCCGGGCCTGACGGTCTCCCGCGACCTGCCCAAGCTCGGCTACAGGGGCGTGGAGAGCTGCGAGCTGTCCTTCGAGGACCACCGTGCGCCGGCGGACGCACTGCTCGGGGCAGTGGAGGGGCAAGGGTTCGCCCAGATGATGAAGGGTCTGGAGACCGGCCGCCTCCAAGTCGCCGCCCGCGCCCTCGGCGTGGGCCGGGCCGCCCTGGAGGACTCGCTCGCCTACGCCCAGCAACGCGAGTCGTTCGGCAAGCCGATCTGGCAGCACCAGTCCATCGGCAACTACCTGGCCGACATGGCGACTTCCCTCACCGCGGCCCGCCAGCTCACCCTGTACGCGGCCCGTGAGGCGGACGCCGGACGCCGGGTGGACATGGAGGCCGGGATGGCGAAGCTCTTCGCCTCCGAGACGGCCATGCAGATCGCCCTCAACGCCGTCCGCATCCACGGCGGCTACGGCTACTCGACCGAGTTCGACGTCGAGCGCTACTTCCGGGACGCGCCCCTGATGATCGTCGGAGAGGGCACCAATGAGATCCAGCGCAACGTCATCGCGAGCCAGCTGGTGAAGCGCGGAGGGCTCGACGCCTAGGCCGGCCGCGCCGCCGTGTCAGACACCCGGGCCACGGTCACACGCCCACCCCGTCACACGTCCATCCCGTCACACGCCCAGCCCACCCGCCACCCCACCCCGCCCAACTCGTCAGGCCCCCCACCCCACACCGTGGCAAAGTGGCCCTATGTGTGGCCGCTATGCCTCCACCCGCAGCCCCGAGGACCTGACCCAGCTGTTCGAGGTCTCCGAGTGGCACCCCGAGGAGACCCTGGCGCCGAGCTGGAACGTGGCCCCGACCGACAACGTATGGGCGGTCCTGGAGCGCGCCCCGCGCGGCGCCGACGAGGACGCCCCGGCCCGGCGCCGGCTCCGGCCGTTGCGCTGGGGCCTGGTGCCCTCGTGGGCGAAGGACGTGAAGATCGGGGCGAGGCTGATCAACGCGCGCGTGGAGACCGTGCACGAGAAGCCCGCCTTCCGCCGCGCGTTCGTCAAGCGCCGCTGCCTGCTGCCGGCCGACGGCTTCTACGAGTGGGACCAGGTCAAGGACGCCACGTCGGGCAAGGTCCGTAAGCAGCCGTACTTCATCCACCCCGGGGACGGGCAGGTCCTGGCCCTCGCCGGTCTGTACGAGTTCTGGCGCGACCCGGCGGTCAAGGACGGCGACGACCCCGCCGCCTGGCTGCTGACCTGCACCATCATCACGACCGATGCCACGGACGCCGCGGGCCGCATCCACCCCCGCATGCCGCTCGCGCTCACCCCCGACCACTACGACGCCTGGCTCGACCCCCACCACCAGTCGACCGACGATCTGCGCGCCCTGCTCACCATGCCGGCGGACGGCCGCCTCGACGCCCGACCCGTCTCACCCGCCGTCAACAGCGTCAGCAACAACGGGCCCCAGCTCCTGGACGAGGTCCCCGCCCCCTGACCACCGCAAAGGTGAGTGCTCGGTAAGGGTTGGCCCAGAGGTCTGCCGAGGGCGCGTTTTTGACATCCGTTTTCATCTAGCGTGGAGCCGAAGCCGGGACGGATCGAGCTCGGCGGACCATTCGCCCTGCTCGGAGGCACCCATGCCCGCGCCCTCGCCGTGACTGCTCGCACCCCTGATAACCGGCACCTGTCTGTTCCTCCTCGCGGGCTGCGGCGCTTCGTCGGACACCGGCGCGCCGAGCCCCGCCGCGGCCGCCGCCATCCCGGTCGTCGCCTCGACCGACGTCTACGGGGACATGGCCGAGCGCATAGGTGGCGGCAAGGTCCAGGTCACCTCGATCATCAGCGACCCCGACCAGGACCCGCACTCCTACGAGGCCAACACCCGCAATCAGCTGGCCCTGTCCAAGGCGAGGGTCGTCATTTCGGCCTGCTGACCGGGCAGATCGTCGCCGTCGACACCCCACAGATGTCCTGGCTGCTCGGCACGTCGGCCGTGGTGCTGGTCGCGCTCGCGGTCATGTGGCGACCGCTCGTCTTCGCGAGTGCCGACCCGGAGGTGGCCGAGGCGCGGGGCGTGCCGGTGCGGGGACTGTCGTTCGCCTTCATGGTCGTGCTGGGGCTCGCGGTCGCGCTGTCCGTCCAGATCGTCGGCGCGCTGCTGGTCCTCACCCTCGTCGTCACACCCGCGGCGGCCGCGGCCCGGGTCACGGCCTCACCGGTGCTGCTGCCCGTCCTGAGCGTGGTGTTCGCCGTGGCTTCCATCGAGGGCGGCATTCTGCCGGCCCTGGGTAGCAGCATCCCCATCAGCCCGTACGTCACCACGATCTCGTTCGGGATCTACCTCGTGTGCAGACGGGTCGGCGGGTATCGGACCCGCGTCGCTGACATGAAGACATGAACGGGTCTTCATTTGTTCCTCTATGGTGGGGGCATGACTGCCACGTTCACCCCGCCCTCGGCCGACCGCGCCGCGTCCGCGCCCGCCGCAGCCGTGCCCCGGCGGCGCACCCGGTTGCTGTCGCTGCCGGAGGTCCGCTGGGCCGGCGCCGCCACCGCGCTGTTCCTGCTCGCGCTGCCCCTCCAGCTGACCGGAGTGCCCGCCTGGATCTGGGGTCCGCTGTACGCGCTGGCGTACGCCACCGGCGGCTGGGAGCCGGGCTGGGAGGGGCTCAAGGCGCTGAAGGACAGGACCCTCGACGTCGATCTGCTGATGGTCGTCGCCGCGCTCGGCGCCGCCTCCATCGGGCAGGTGATGGACGGCGCCCTGCTGATCGTCATCTTCGCCACCTCGGGTGCCCTGGAGGCGCTCGCCACCGCCCGCACAGCCGACTCGGTGCGCGGCCTGCTCGACCTGGCCCCCGCCACGGCCACCCGCATCGCCCCCGACGGCACCGAACAGCCCCTCTCCGTGGCGGAGTTGGCGGTCGGCGACACCATCCTCGTACGGCCCGGCGAGCGCCTCGGAGCCGACGGGCGGGTGCTGGACGGCGCCAGTGAGGTGGACCAGGCGAGCATCACCGGCGAACCCATGCCTGCGGCGAAGGAGCCGGGCGACGAGGTCTTCGCGGGCACCCTCAACGGCACCGGCGCCCTGCGCGTGCGGGTAGAGCGCGACGCCTCCGACTCCGTGATCGCCCGCATCGTACGCATGGTGGAGGAGGCGTCCGCGACCAAGGCGCCCACGCAGCTGTTCATCGAGAAGGTCGAACAGCGCTACTCGCTGGGCATGGTGGCCGCGACGCTCGCCGTGTTCGGGGTGCCGCTCGCGTTCGGCGCGGAGTTCTCCGATGCGCTGCTGCGCGCCATGACCTTCATGATCGTGGCCTCGCCGTGCGCGGTGGTCCTGGCCACCATGCCGCCGCTGCTGTCGGCCATGGCCAACGCGGGCCGGCACGGCGTGCTGGTGAAGTCGGCGGTGGTGATGGAACGCCTCGGCCAGATCGACACCGTCGCGCTCGACAAGACGGGCACCCTCACCGAGGGCACACCGCGGCTCGTCGACGTACGGCCGCTGCCCGAATGCGCCCTGGGGGAGGACGAGTTGCTGACCCTCGCCGCGGCGGCCGAGCACCCCAGTGAACATCCGCTGGCCCGCGCGGTGGTGGCCGCCGCGAGCGAGCGGCGCCTCGACCTGCCGGCCGCCCGGGACTTCACGTCCGCGCCCGGGGTCGGTGTCCGAGCCGTCGTCCGGGGCCGTACGGTCCAGGTGGGCGCCCCGTCCCGGCTGCTCGCCGACCCCGAGGCCGCGGGCGCGGTGCTGGCCGGGGAACTGGAGGAGTCCGGCCGTACCGCCGTCCTCGTGGTCGTCGACGGCAGTCCCGCCGGAGTGCTCGGCATCGCGGACCGGCTCCGCCCCGACGCGGCCGCCACCGTCTCCGCCCTGACCGTCCTCACCGGCACCGCACCGACCCTCCTCACCGGCGACAACCCCCGGGCCGCCGCCCACTTGGCCGCCGAGGCCGGCATCGAGGGCGTGCGCGCCGGGCTGCTGCCGCAGGACAAGCTGGGCGCTGTGCGGGAGCTGGAGGACTCGGGCCGCAAGGTGATGGTCGTCGGAGACGGCGTCAACGACGCGCCCGCCCTGGCCGCCGCCCACATCGGCGTCGCCATGGGCCGGGCCGGTTCCGACCTCGCCCTGGAGACCGCGGACGCGGTGATCGTCCGCGACGAACTCGCCGCCGTCCCCGCCACCGTCGCCCTCTCCCGCCGCGCCCGGAAGCTCGTCGTGCAGAACCTCGTCATCGCCGGGGTGTGCATCGCCGGCCTCGTCGTCTGGGACCTGGCCGGCACCCTGCCGCTGCCGCTGGGCGTCGCGGGCCACGAGGGCTCCACGGTCCTCGTCGGACTGAACGGCCTGCGCCTGCTGCGGGAGGCGGCCTGGGAACGGGCGGTGGGAGAGGGGAGCGGGTGACGGGGGAGCGGTCGTCGGTCCGCCCGGTGACATGGCGGTCGGGCGATCGCGCCCACAGGTGACGTCCGGCCGTAGTCCGGCGAGTTCGTTACGGGCCGGGCGCCGGGCCGCTGCTGCGGCGGACGACCAGGTCGACCGGGACCAGCGAGTCGGCCCGGGAGGGCTCGTCGGAGCCGTCGAGCCGGTCCAGCAGCAGCCGCAGCGAACGCGTGCCGATCTCGGCGAAGTCCGTGCGCACGGTGGTCAACGGAGGAAGGAAGTGCGCCGCCTCGGGGATGTCGTCGTAGCCCACGACGCTGACGTCGCCGGGGACGGAGCGGCCGGCTTCGTGCAGGGCGTGCAGCAGGCCGAGGGCCATCTGGTCGTTGGAGGCGAACACGGCCGTGACGTCCGGGCGCCGGGCCAGCTGTCGGCCCAGCTCATAGCCCGAGTCGGCGCTCCAGTCGCCGATCAGCGGAGCCGGCACTTCGGCGCCCGCCGCCTCCAGACAGGCCTGCCAGCTGCCCAGCCGCTGATCGGCCGAGGTCCAGCCGGTCGGGCCCGCGAGGTGCCACACCGTACGGTGGCCCTGGCCCAGCAGATGCTCGACGGCCTTGCGGGCCCCGGCCCGGGAGTCGCCGGTGACCTGCTGGGTGTCGGCGTCGAGGCCGTTCTCCAGTACGACCAGCGGGGTGTCGAGCCGGGTGTCCGCCAGGGCCTTGCCCACCCACAGCTGCGGGGCGATGGCGATCACTCCGTCCGCGCCCTCGGCGGACAGCCGGTTCACCGCCTCGACCACCGTGCCGGGCTCGGCCGTGTCCAGCGCGATCGAGCTCAGCAGGTAACCGGCTTTCTGGGCAGCGGTGTTGATCGCGGTCAGGATCGCGGCGGGCCCGTAGCGGGCGGCGTCGAAGGAGATCACGCCGACCATCCGGGTCCGCCCGCTGGCCAGCGAACGGGCGCTGCGGCTCGGCCGGTAGCCCAGCTCCCGCATGGCGCCCAGCACCGTCTCGCGGGTCTCCGCCCGCACCGACGGCTGGTCGTTGAGGACACGGGACACGGTCTGCTTGGAGACCCCCGCCAGCTTGGCCACGTCGTCCATCACGGGGCGCGAGCCCGCGAAGTTCCGTCTGCTGCGCCCCCTGGGAGCGGAGTCGTCGGCGGAGCTTCGGGTCATGATCGCTGTTCCCTCGACATCGTCATCGTCATCGTCACGGCGGCGGCATCCGCCCCGGCAGATCCCCCAGCATAGGCAGGCCGGCGGGGCGGAATCCCTCATCGGCGTCCCCTCAGCCCGCCCTGACGGCCAGGGGCGACCGCGGACCCACGGTCATCAGTCGATCTCCGGGCCGAGGTCGGCGGTGTCGGTGAGCCGGGCGCGGGTGCCGGTGGTGGCGTGCAGTTCCAGGAGGACGAGGTCGTTGGCGCCGGGGCGCAGGATCGGGGCGGGGACGTAGAGGGTGCGTTGTGGCCCGCGGTTCCAGTAGCGGCCCAGGTGGAAGCCGTTGATCCAGGCCTGGCCCTTGGTCCAGCCGGGCAGGGCGAGGAAGGTGTCCGCCGGGGTGCCGACGTCGAACGTGCCGTGGTGGAAGGCGGGCTCGACGGCCGTGGGCTTCTCGGCGGGGGTGAAGGACAACGCGCTCAGGTCGTCCAGGGGCAGAGGGTGGCAGTCCCAGTCGTGCAGGGGGCGGCCGTTGAAGGTGACGGGGCCGAGCAGGCCCTTGGGGGCGCCGATGCGGGGGCCGTAGTTGACGCCGCCCATGTTCTCGACGAGGACCTCCAGTGAAGCGCCGGGGTGCGGGACGCGCACGGGCAGGTTCTCGTCGTGCCGTTCGCGTTCCAGTACGCCGACCGGGGCGCCGTCGACGAAGACCTGGGCGCGGTCGCCGACACCGCCGGCGAAGTGCAGCAGGCCGTCGCCGGCCGTGTCGAAGGTCGTGCGGTAGAGCGCGTAACCGGTGTCCAGGCCCAGTTCGTTCATCGTCGCCGGGTTCTCGGTGCGGACGGGCTCGGCGAGACCCTTCACGTGCGTCAGCAGTGGTGCCCGGCGGTCCAACTCGACCGTGGTGGGCGGGAGTTTGGGTGCGGGTGCCGGTGCGGGCTCGTCGGGGGCGGGGGCGTGGCGGGCGATGACCTCGCGGAAGGCGTGGTACTTGGGGCCGGGGTCGCCGCACTCGGTGAGCGCCGCGTCGTAGTCGTAGGACGTGACGGTGGGCTCATAGGCGTGCTTGTGGTTGGCGCCGTTGGTGAAGGCGAAGTTGGTGCCGCCGTGGAACATGTAGATGTTGACCGAGGCACCGGCCGACAGCAGACGGTCCAGGTCCGCGGCGGCGTCGGCCGCGTCCCGCACATGATGCGGACCGCCCCAGTGGTCGAACCAGCCGATCCAGAACTCCGCGCACATCAGGGGACCTTCGGGCTGGTGCCCGCGTAGCTCCGCGAGGTTCCGCTCGACCCGGATGCCGAAAGTGGCGGTCGCCAGGACGCCGGGGAGGGTTCCGGCGGCCAGGTGCGCTGGGTCGGCCTGGTCGCAGGTGAAGAGCAGCTCCTCAACACCCCGGGCCCGGAAGGCCCCTTCGAGCTGCCTCATGTACGCGGTGTCGTCGCCGTAGGCGCCGTACTCGTTCTCCACCTGCACCGCGATCACCGGGCCGCCCGCCGCGGCCATGTGCGGCAGCAGCGGGGGCAGCAGTGCGTCGAGGTAGCGGTCGAACGCCCCGGTGAAGCGCGGATCGCCCGAGCGTAGCCGGATGTCCGGGTCCGCGATCAGCCACGCGGGCAGACCGCCGTTGTCCCACTCGGCACAGATGAACGGCCCCGGACGCAGCAGGACGTGCAGGCCCTCGGCGTGGGCGAGGCTCAGATAGCGGGGCAGGTCGAGGAAGCCGTCGAGGACGAGGGGGCCCTCGGGATCGGGCTGGTGCAGGTTCCACGGCACATACGTCTCGACCGAGTTGAGCCCCATCAGCCGGGCCTTACGCAGCCGGTCGGCCCACTGGTCGGGGTGGATCCGGAAGTAGTGCATGGCGCCGGAGATGATCCGGAACGGCTCACCGTGGAGCAGGAAACCGTCGGAGGACACTGTCAGAGCGGGCATGCGGAGACTTCCCTTCGGTTCGGAGGAGCGGGGCGCGGGGCGCGGGGCCTGATGATGCGGGTCGGTGGGGCGCCGGTTCAGTGAGTCAGCGGGTCCCCGTCGTGCCGGTCAGCGGGTCAGCGGTCAGCGGGTCAGCGAGTCCGTTGGTCAAGGTCAGCGCGTTCGGGTGGTGCGGATCAGCCAGAGGGTCGAGGCCAGGCAGAGCGCCGAGACCACCGCCAGGAGCAGAGGGACGCTTCGGGTGCCGGACCACTCGATGGCCTTGCCGAGTGCCGGGCCCGCCACCACGCCGCCGACCATGGAGGCGGCGATGACGAGGGCGCCGGACCGGCGGGCCCGCGGGGCGGCGCGCTGCAGCCAGGGCAGTCCGGTGGGGAAGATCGGCGCGATGAACAGGCCGACACCGGCGTAGGCGTACGGGGCCAGCCCCGGCACCGCGGCCAGCAACAGACAGACCGTCATGCCCGCGCACGAGACCGCGATGATGGCCTGCGCCGAGAAACGTAGCGCGATGGGCGCGACCAGGAAGCGGCCCACGGTCATCATCAGCCAGTACACGGACGTGGCGGTGGCGGCGACCCCGGCCGAGTAGCCGACCGTCTGAAGATGGGTCGGCTCCCAGCCGCCGACGCCGGCCTCGATGCCGACGTGCAGGACGTACAGGGCGACGAACACCGCGAGCACGGAGCCGAGACTGCGGGCGAGGACCTGGCCGCCGTGCGACTCGGTGGCCGCCTCGGACGGCTGCGTCGCCCGGCCGCGCACGCCTCGCAGGCACAGCAGCAGCGGCAGGTTGACCAGCGCGAAGCCGAGGAAGACCGCGGGGTAGTGCGTGGCGCCCACGGTTCCGATCAGGGCCGGGCCGAGGATCGCGCCGATGCCGAAATGGGCGTTGAGGATGTTGAGCATGGCCGTGGAGCGGTGGCCGAATCCGACGGCGAAGAGTTGGTTGAGGCCGTAGTCGACACCGCCGAAGCCGAGTCCGGCCAGCAGGGCCATGGCCAGGGCGGCCGGCCAGTTGGGCGCGAGCGCGAAGCCGGCCGCGCCGACGGCCATGAGCAGATAGGTGGCGCCGAGAATCCGCCGGTTGTCGACGCGGCCGTAGAGCCGGTCGAAGAGCAGCACCCCGGCCACTCCGCCGACGAAGTGCGCGCTCAGCCCGAGCCCCGCGGCCGACGGAGACAGGCCGAACTCCTCGCGGAATGCCGGAATCGCAGGGCCGTAGAAGGCCTGGAGGGCGCCGATGAGCACGAACCCCACGCACGAGGCGACCACGGCGGCGGGGCTGAAGACCCGTTGGTGCGAACGTGCCGACGTCAGCGTCATGACGATGAATGTTACCGGTAACATTGCGGCGCCCGTCAAGATTTGTGCCGTGCTCCACCGTGGGCTGCGGGTCGCTCTAGGGCATGGATCGCCGTTGGGCTGAATTGGACTGGTAGTACAGATGCTGGACGAGTAGTCTAGAGAGCGGCTCGGTGAACGTCGTGTCGAGCGCGGACGGGCAGAGGAGTGGGCGATGGCGGCCGATGAGGCCCTGGAGGCGGAGCGGGATGCGATCGTCGCGGCGCTGAGGCCGGTCGCCGACGGGCTCGTGGCGACGTTCGGGCCGATGTGCGAGGTCGTCCTGCATGACTACCGGCGGCCCGAGGAGTCCGTGGTCGCCGTGGCCGGTTCGGTGACCGGGCGTGCCGTGGGCGGGGCGATGAGCGAGATCGGCATGCGGATCGTCGCGCGCGGCGACGGGGCGGGCGACGAGCTGAACTACGTCACCCGGACCCGAGGCGGCAAGCTGGTCAAGGCGTCCACGATGGTGCTGCGGGACTCGACGGACACCGTGTTCGGCGCCCTCTGCGTCAACCTCGACGTCACCGCCGTGAACGACGCCCACGCCCTGCTCGGCGCCCTCGCCGGCCTCGGCGCCACCCCGGCCGACGTGCCGGTCACCACCTTCGGCAATGACATCGACTCCGTCGTCGACGCCATCCTCGACGCCCACCAGCTCCGGCAGAACGGGAGCTGGGCCGGTCTCGACCGCGTCCAGCGCCTGGAGCTGTTCCGTGGCCTCGACGAGCGGGGCGTGTTCGCCGTGCGGCGCGCGATCGAGCAGGTCGCGGCCCGGCTGGGCATCTCCCGCGCCTCCGCCTACAGCTATCTGTCCCAGGCGAGGGCGGAGGTCGCGGGGGCGGGGGCGGATCGAGCCGTAACGGACAAGGCGGCGACGGACCGAGCCGCCTCGGCAAGCACTGCTGTCACGGATCGGTCCGCGACAGACCGATCCACGACAGCAGACGGGTCCGCGACAGACCCTGCCGCCACCGACAAGACATCCCCTGGAGGACACGCGTGACGACCACCACCCCGCCGGTCACCTTCGACGACGTCCGTGATGCCGCGGCGCGGCTCAAGGGCGTCGCCCACCGCACCCCGGTGCTGCGCTCGCGCACGCTCGACGAGCTCGTCGGCGCCGAGGTCTTCCTCAAGTGCGAGAACTTCCAGCGAGTCGGCGCCTTCAAGTTCCGCGGTGCCTACAACGCGGCCTCCCGTCTGTCCCCGGAGCAGCTCGCGCGCGGCATCGCCGCCTACTCGTCCGGCAACCACGCCCAGGCCGTCGCCCTCGCTGCCCGGGAGCTCGGCACCACCGCGGTCATCGTCATGCCCGAGGACGCCCCGCCGTCGAAGCGGGCGGCGACCGAGGGATACGGCGCCGAGATCGTCACGTACGACCGCTACACCGGCGACCGTGTCGCGATCGCCGAGGCGCTGGCCGCCGAGCGGGGCCTCGCCGTGATCCCGCCCTACGAGCACCCGCACGTCATGGCCGGACAGGGCACCGCTGCCCTGGAACTGCTCGAAGAGGTGGGGGAGTTGGGCGCGCTGCTGACGCCGGTCGGCGGTGGCGGGCTCATGGCCGGCAGTGCCACCGTGGCCAAGGGGCTGTACCCGGACATCCGGATGATCGGCGTGGAACCGGAGGCCGGGGACGACACCAAGCGCTCCCTGGAAGCGGGGCGGCGCATCAGCATCCCCGTGCCGCACACCATCGCCGACGGGCAGGCCCTGCACACCCCCGGCGAGCTGACCTTCTCCGTGAACCGGCGGCTTGTCGACGCGATCGCGCTGGTCGGCGACGACGAGATCCGGGACGCGATGCGGTTCGCCTTCGAGCGTCTGAAGATCGTCGTCGAGCCGAGCGGCGCCACCCCGCTCGCCGCGCTGCTCACCGGCCGGGCGGGCGTGCTGCCGGCCCGGGTCGGCGTGATCATCTCCGGCGGCAACATAGATGCCGGGCGCTTCGCCGAGCTCTGTGGGAACCGGGCCTGAGCGGGCGGTCCCCGGTTGGCGGCCCCGGCTGGACAGGCGGACGATTGAGGGGTAGAAGGCCGGCCGCCGACGGCGGTGTCCAGGGCCGCCGGGGAGACCGGCTCCGGCCGTGGTGAGACACGGCCGGAAGGGAGTGCGTCATGTTGGAAGTGAAGACGCTCGACAAGCCCGACGAGCGGCGTGATTTCCCCCGCGGCCACCTCGAAGCGGTCCACATGCCGGAGCTCGACTTCGCCGTGGCGACCTTCGAGCCCGGTTGGCGCTGGTCGGAGTCCGTGGCCCCGCTCGCGGGCACCAAGACCTGCCAGATGCACCACAACGGCTACGTCCTCCAGGGCCACCTCCACATCCGCATGGACGACGGCAATGAGACCGACATCGGCCCCGGCGACGTCTATGTGTGCACGCCAGGTCACGACGCCTGGGTCGTGGGCGACGAGCAGGTCGTGGCCTACGACTTCCAGGGGCAGACGGCGAGGGAGTTCGGCAAGAAGAAGTAGCCGCCGACCCGCAGCGCAACCGACCGCCGGCCCCCGCGTCGGCACGTCACACGGTGACGACGATCTTGGCGCGCGCGTGCTCCACCTCCAGGTACCGGATGGCCTCGGCCGCCTCGCTCAGCGGATACGTCCGCTCGACGACCGGGGTGATCTTCCCGGACTCTGCCAGCTCCCGCAGCGCCGCGAGGTTCGCCCTGCTCTGCCGTGCGGAGATCTCCAGCAGCTGGTGGGGCCGTGCGAACGGCGCCACCAGCCGGCGCTTGAGGAACAGCCCCATCGGTCCGACGACGCTGCCGCCCTCGTACACCCCGCCGCCGGACAGGACGAGCGTCCCGGCGGGGGTCAGCACGCGTCGGAACTCCCCGAGCGAGTGGTTGCCCACCAGGTCCAGCACCACGTCGTACCGCGTGTCGCCGCGGGTGAAGTCCTCCTGGGTGTAGTCGATGACCCGGTCCGCGCCGAGTGACCGCACCATGTCGATGTTCCGTGTGCTGCACACGGCCGTCACCTCGGCGCCGTACGCCTTGCCGAGCTGCACGGCGAACGTGCCCACGCCGCCCGAAGCGCCGTTCACCAGGACCGTCTGCCCCGGCCGCACCCGGGCGACGTCGCGCAGGCCGATGAGGGCGGTGTTGCCCGCCAGAGGTATCGCCGCCGCCTGCTCGAAGGTCAGGTTGGCCGGCTTCGGGCCCACCTCGCTGTCCCGCGCGCACACGTACTCCGCGAACGCGCCGTCGGCCTCCCCGTACACCTCGTCACCGGGCTTGAGGTCGGTGACCGCGGGCCCCACCGCTTCCACCAGCCCGGCGAAGTCCCGGCCCCGCACCGGCGCCTTGGGCCTGCGCCACCCCATCATGGAGCGGCCGATCACCGGGTCGCCGTGCATGAGGTGCCAGTCGTACGCGTTGACCGAGGCCGCCTGCACCCGCACCAGCACCTCGTGGGCGCCCGGCACCGGCCTGTCGATGTCCCTGAACTCGAGCGCGTCCGCCGAGCCGTACCTGTCCTGAATCACTGCCTTCATGGGATCCCCCTCCGCTCCTGCCGAGCGTATGAAAGCCCGCGGGTGCGGACCATCGGGGGCGGACCCTGATTTTTCTCCGGGATCCGGCCCTCCCCTTGCCCTGAGGAAACCGATCGGTTTACGCTTCTGGTGATCGGAAACCGATCGGTTTCCGATCTGGATGATCGCTGAGCATTGCGAGGGAGACCCCCATGACCACCATCGAAGGTTCCGTGGCCCTGGTCACCGGCGGCAGCCGCGGCATCGGCCGCGCCCTGGTCGCGGCCCTGTACGAGCGGGGCGCGAAGAAGGTGTACGCCACCGCCCGCGACCCGCACACCGTCACGCACCCCGACGCCGTGCCGCTCGCGCTGGAGGTGACCGACCCCGCGTCCGTCGCGGCGGCCGCCGAGCAGGCGCAGGACGTCACCCTGCTGATCAACAACGCGGGTGCCGCGGTGAACGCGAACTTCCTCGACTCGCCGGTCGACGACGTCCGCCGCGAATTCGAGACCAACTTCTACGGACCGCTCCTGGTCACCCGGGCCTTCGTCCCCGTCATCGAGCGCAACGGCGGCGGCCACATCCTCAACGTCCACTCCGTGCTGTCGTGGGTCGGCCTCGCCGGCTCCTACAGCGCGTCCAAGGCCGCCTTCTGGTCGCAGACCAACTCGCTGCGCCTCGACCTGAAGCCACGCGGCATCGAGGTCACCGGCCTGCACGTCGGCTACGTCGACACCGACTTGGCGGCCGCCATCGACGCGCCCAAGTCCACGGCCGAGAGCGTCGCGGCGCAGGCCCTCGACGGGATCGCGTCGGGTGCCTACGAGGTCCTGGCCGACGACATCTCGCGGCAGGTGAAGGCGGGCCTGTCGGCCGATCCGGTCGCCCTCTACCCGCAGCTCGCCGCCTGACTAGACCGGCAGCAGCCTCGCCACCAGTGCGCTGAGCTGCCGGGCGGTGCGGCACTCGTGCATCTCGACCAGCTCGGCGTAGGCGGGTGCCGCCGAGTCGCCGGTGCCCCAGCGGGAGCGCTGCTCGGGGTTCAGCCAGTAGACGCGACGCGCCTGTCCGGCGATCCGCCGTACGGCCGGCAGGTTCGGGTCGCTCATGTTGGTACGGGCGTCGCCGAGGACGAACACCGTCGAGCGCGGACCGACCGCGTCCCCGTACCGCTCGGCGAACTCGCCCAGTGCCATGCCGTAGTCGCTGCTGCCGTGATAGCAGGTGAGCTGGGCCTCCGCCTCGATCCGGGTGCTGAGCCCCTCCGGATCGGCGGTGCCGCGCTGCAGCAGCCCGGTCACCTCGTCGATCCGGTTGACGAAGGCGAACACGCGCACCTTGCTGAACTGGTCGTGCAGCGCCTGCACCAACAGCATCGTGAAGTCCGAGAAACCGGACACCGACCCCGACACATCGCACAGCAGCACCAGTTCGGGGCGGGCCGGACGCCGTCTGCGCAAGACCGGCCGCATCGGCACCCCGCCGGTCGACAGCGACCCGCGCAGGGTCCGTCGTAGGTCGATCGTGCCGCGTGCGGCACGGCGGCGGCGTGCCGCGAGCCGGGTCGCCAGCTTGCGGGCGAGCGGCTGGACGGCCCTGCGCAGCTCGGCCAGTTGGGCCTTGCCCGCGAACAGGAAGTCGACCCGGTCGGCGGTCGGGGCCACCGCCCGCCGGGCGATCTCGTCCCGACCGCGCCGCTCGGCCACCCGCCGGCGCGCCTCCGAGGCCACCAGCGTGCGGAAGTTCTCGATCCGCCGCCGGATCTCGTCCTCCAGCAGCCGGTCCGCGAACCCCGAACTCCCGCCCTGCCCACGGACGTTGTCACGCACCCGGGCCAGCAGGGTCTGCGGGCGCAGCCGCTCCAGGGTTTGGTACGACGACCAGCCGTCCGACTCCGGAGAGGAGCCGTAGCCGCCGAAACCGTCGACCGCCTCGGCCGCCAGCCGGCCCATCATCGCCTGATCGTCGGCTGCCAGGGCCGCTGCCAGCCGGTCCCGCAGGTCGTCCCGTCCCGCGGCCTTCTGCTCCGGGCCGCCGACGCCGCGCGGGAAGTACAGGTCGAAGACCGGGTCGAACACCTGCCGCTGCCCGGTGCCGTGCAGCAGCGTCGCCGCCAGCCCCTCGCGCAGCAGCTCCCGGTTGGCGAGGCCGAGCGCCTCCATCGCCTGCGCCGCGTCCACCGTCTCGCCGGTGCCGATCCGGACGCCGTGCGCGCGCAGCGCCCCGACCAGGGAGGTCAGCCGCTCCGCGACGCCCGCGGGCGTGGTCACAGGGCGTCCAGGTCGAGCTTGGCGGTCGCCTTGAGGACGTCGTCCTGATGCTTGAGCAGCACACCGAGGGTGGCCCGTACGACCGTCTCGTCCAGCGAGTCGGCGCCCAGCGCGAGCAGGGTGTGCGCCCAGTCGATGGTCTCGGCGACCGACGGCAGCTTGCGCAGGTCCATCGCCCGCAGTGCGCCCACGACCCGCACGACCGAGCGGGCCAGCGCCTCGTCGAGCCCCGGCACCTTCAGTCGTACGATCCGGCGCTCCAACTCTTCCTCGGGAAACCCGATGTGCAGGAAGAGGCAGCGACGGCGCAGCGCCTCGGACAGCTCCCGGCTCGCGTTGGAGGTGAGGACGACGAAGGGGCGGCGCGTCGCGGAGATGGTGCCCAGCTCGGGGACCGTGACCTGGAAGTCGCTGAGCACCTCCAGCAGCAGGCCCTCCACCTCGACGTCGGCCTTGTCGGTCTCGTCGATCAGCAGCACCTTGGGGTCGTCGCCCCGGATGGCCGTCAGCAGCGGCCGGGTGAGCAGGAACTCCTCGCTGAAGATGTCGGTGCGGGTCTCGTCCCACGTCTCGTCGCGGCCCGCGCTGATGCGCAGCAGCTGCTTGGCGTGGTTCCACTCGTACAGCGCCCGGGACTCGTCGACCCCCTCGTAGCACTGCAGGCGCACCAGCCGCGCCCCCGCCACCTCGGCGACGGCCTTGGCGAGCTCCGTCTTGCCGACCCCGGCCGGGCCCTCCACCAGGAGCGGCTTGCCGAGCCGGTCGGCGAGGAAGACGGTCGTGGCGACCGCGGGCGAGGCGAGATAACCGGTCTCGGCCAGGCGCGCCGAGACGTCGTCGACGGATGTGAACAACGGGGCCTCCAGGTCGGCGGCGACAGTCAGCACAGGACAGGGCACCTATCTAAGCGCTTGTTCAGCGATGATGCCACGGGGATTCAGCGCACCGGAAGGTGGTATACCGATCGGTTTCCTCTTGCCTCTCGGCGAGGTAACCTCGCCGGTATGGCCACAACAGACAAGGCGTCCACCAGGGACCGACTCCTCGACGCGGCGTCCGAGCTGTTCTACCGCGAGGGCGTCTCCATCGGCGTCGAGGCGCTGTGCCGGACGGCCGGTGTCTCGAAGCGGTCCATGTACCAGCTCTTCGCGAGCAAGGACGAGGTCCTCGCGGCCAGCCTGGCCCGACAGCTGCCGGAGTACGAGACCCAGCTGGCGCCGGACTCCCAGGGTGCCGGCACCCCGCGCGAGCGGATCCTGCACGTCTTCGAGCGGCTGGAGAAGGCGTCCTCCGAGCCCGCCTACCAGGGCTGCCCCTATCTCGCCGCGCTGGTCGAGCTCAAGAATCCGCAGCACCCGGCGAGCACGGTCGCCCGCGGGGCGAAGGACTGGATGAAGGGCTACTTCCGTACCCAGGCCGAGGACGGCGGGGCCCGGGACGCGGAGCTGCTCGCCCGTCAGCTGATGCTGATCTTCGACGGGGCCAGCGCACGGTCCGGGGCCCGGGTCGAGACCCTGGACGGGCTGACCGTCGCGACGGTGACCACGCTGCTGGACGCGGCCGGCGTGACATGACGAGGCGGCCGCCGAAGCGGCCGCCCCTCGCACCCACCCGTCTCACGACGCCACCGCGACCGCCCCGACAGCCGCAGTGCGCAGCATCCGCCGGGCCGTGAGGAGGCCGGTCCCCAGTGTCACCGCCGCCGCGACGGCGACCACCGCGAGCCCGATGCCGTAGACCTCACCCGGCAGCATCTCGTCGGAGCGGACCACGGTGAACGGGATGATCCCCGCCAGCGCGGCCAGCGCGCCGAAGAAGACACCGGTGACCGTCAGGATCAGCCCCTCGACGCCCACCGTCCCGAGCACCTGTCCCGGCGTCGCCCCCGCGAGCCGCTGCTGCCCGAACTCCCGGGAGCGGTAACTCGTCGCCGCGTACAGCGAGTTGACCAGCATCACGCAGACGAAGACCACGATGATGCCGACGACCGTGAAGTTCAGCGTCTCCAGGGTCTTGTCGTCGATCGACTTGGTGATGCCCAGGGCCTCGACCGTGTCGCTCTCCACCGCCTGCATGGTGAGCGTGGCCGTCGCCACCGCCGTGAACAGGATCAGCGACATCAGGATCCCGGCCAGATGACCGGCCCGCTCCCGCAGATTCCGTACCGCCAGCCAGCCGCTCGCCCCGCTCAGCGGCAGCCGGTCCAGGACGGCCTCCAGCAGTCGCGGCGCCATCAGCGCGAAGCCCACCGACAGCAGGATCGCCCCGTAGGCGGGCGGCGCCATCAGGGCCGCGTCCGACGCCGAGAACGCGAAGGTGGAGGAGACCGACGCCGCCCCGGCGAGCAGCGCCGCGTAGGCGAGGAACTTCCGCGCCCCGCCCCGCTTCTCGTGCCCGCGCGTCGCCCGCCGTACGGCGAGGAAGGCGGCGCCGGCCGACGCGAGCAGCGTGATGTCGATGCCGGAGAGGAGCGCGATCGGGCCGAAGGAGTGCTCGACGGACCCGGCGACCTGACCGCTGTCCTGGAACAGCTCCAGCAGCGCCCGGCCGCCCAGCATCGCCGGACCGATCGCGAGCGCCGCGCCCACCAGGGCCACGACCACCGCCTCGCCCACGACCATCCGCTTCAGCTGCGCCGGAGTCGCCCCCGAACAGCGCAGCAGCTCCAACTCGGCCGCCCGCTGGCGGACGTTGACCGTCAGGGTCGAGGCGACCGCGAAGAAGACCAGCAGCGTGCCGTAGCCGCCGACGACGCCCGCCGCGGTGGACAGCGTCTCCGCGCTGGTCGGGTCGACGCCGTCCTGCGCCGCCGTGTCGTGCATCGAGTTGAACGTCATGATGATCGCCGCGCCCAGGAACGCGGACAGCAGCGTCGCGAGGAACCGCCCGGGGCGGTGCCGGATCGAGCGCAGGGCCAGCATGAACATCGCTCACACCCCCAGTGCCACGTCGTCGCCCAGGTGCGCGAGGCGCTCGGCCACCGCGTCCGGGGTCGGCGCGTCCATCCGTCCGGCCAGCCGGCCGTCCGCCAGGAACAGCACCGCGTCCGCGTAGGAGGCGGCGACCGGGTCATGGGTCACCATCACGACGGTCCGACCGTGCACCCGCACCGCCTGCTGGAGCAGCCGCAGCACATCGCGTGCGCTGCGCGTGTCCAGCGCCCCCGTCGGCTCGTCCGCGAAGATCACCCGGGGCTCGGTCACCAGCGCGCGGGCGATGGCCACACGCTGCCGCTGACCGCCTGACAGCTGGTCGGGGCGGTGCCCGAGCCGGTCACCGAGTCCGACGGAGGTCAGGATCTCCCTGGCCCGCCCACGGTCGACGCGCTGCCCGGCGAGCTTGAGCGGCAGGACCGTGTTCTGCGCGACCGTCAGCGTCTCCAGCAGGTTGTACTGCTGGAACACGAACCCGATCCGGCCCCGCCGGAACTTCGTCAGCTCCGCCTCTCCGCCCCCGGTCAGCTCGGTGCCGTCCACCCGCACGATGCCGCTGTCGGGCCGGTCGAGCCCGGCCGCGCAGTGCAGCAGCGTGCTCTTGCCGGAACCCGACGGCCCCATCACCGCCGTGAAGGTGCCGCGCCCCAGACCGAGCGTGATCCCGTCCAAGGCCGTCACTGCGTTGTCCTGCGAGCCGTAGGTCTTGGTGACCTTGACCAGCCGCAGCGCCTCGGCGGCGGGTCCCTTGTCGTGCGTGCGCCGCGAACCTGCGCGAAACATCGTCATCACTCTCCGTCCGGCACTCCCTGTGCCCTGCCGACGAAGCTACGGACGCGGCGACCGGACCACATTGGGCGCAGAACCCGTCTTCCCGGGTGTACTCAGCGACACCCCCGACGGGGGGCCGGCACCGGCGAGCGGCCGCGATGTCAGTGGTGGGCGGTACCTTCCGACGCATGGGGATCTATCTGGTGAGCGTGGGCGCACAGGAGTGGTTCGGCGAGGAGGAGGACGGCCGGGGGGACGTCGCCGCGGCGCTGAACGAGGAGTTGGGGCGGCGCGGGCTCGCGCCGTACACGAGCGTGCCCGAGGAGACGGAGTTCGCCCGGGGTTCCGGGACGGCCTTCGAGGAGAAACTCGTCCCGCCCATGGACGGCTTCGTGGCGCTGTGCCGGGCGCACCTGTCGAGGGCGGAGGAGGAGCTCCTCCTGGGCTGGACGGTGCTGGTGCCGGTGTCGCTCGACGAGGAGATCGAGCTGCCCGTCGAGTCCGCCTACGACCTGACGACCACCGTCGCCGGAGCCCCGCAGGTCCTCGCCCTCGCGCAGCGGCTGGCGGCGGCCGTGGAGCTGCCGTCCGACGAGATACCGGCGACGTCCCACAACCTGGAGCTGACCGGCTGGTTCCTGGACGGTCGGGCGAAGGGCACCGCGGCGGCCCGGCCGGGACGGTGGGGCGACGACCTCGACGCCGCCTTCTACGTGGCCGTGTATCTGCGCGCCGCCCAGCACTCGATACGACGCGGCTGCCCGATCGTCTACTCCTGACGGCGGGCGGAGGTCGCGGCTCCGTGAAATCGGTGACAGGACTGGTGCCTTGGGAGACTTCCCCGCAGGGGCCCGATGCCGGTACAGGTGTGACCATGACGGAAAACGGGGGCCGCCGCCAGGCGTGGTGGCGGGGAATGCGGGAGTCGGTCCAGGGGGCGGACACCGAGCTGTGGCCCGAGGGGCTGACGGAGGTCGTGCCGGACGGCCTCGACCGTGAGTACGGGCAGTTCGGCGATCTGTATCCGGAACAGCAGCTCCAGTTACAGCTGCTCTACGGCGCCTCGCAGCGCGCTTTCGAGCGCAGGACGCGCGTCTCGGCACGGATCACCGTGGTGCGGGTGCTCGGCAACGCCCTGAGCGACCAACGGCTGCGTGAGGCCAAGCCGAACGAGCATCTGACCGAGTATCTCGACCAGGAGATCGCCGACTTGCGGGGCCGGCTCGCGCAGGACAGCGCGACCGCCGTCAGCCGGGGTCTCAACTTCGGACTCGCCATGGGCTCGGCCGCCAGTCTGACACTCCTCCTCATGCCGCTGCTCTGGGGCGTCGACCTGCTCGGCGCCCTGGGCGTGACACTGAACTGCACCAACCGCTGGAGCCTGCTCGGCGCCTTCGTGTGCGGCGGCGTCGGCGCGTTCGGGGCCGTGCTCAGTGTGCTCGTACGGCTGCGGGGGAGCGCCGACCAGCTGGCGCGCCGGCAGACCAACGGCCGCGAGGGCATCGTGGTCCCCGGCCAGATGGCCCGCAGCATGCGCCATGAGGGCGTGTACCGGGTGTTCGTCGGCTGGATCCTCGCCCTCGCCGTCTACTTCCTGCTCAGCGGCGGCATCGTGACCGTCTTCGAACCGCCCGCCACCACGACCGAGATCTGCCCGGCGCCGGGTAACCCGGGATCGGCCGCCGCCGGCACCGAGTTCTGGGGCTTCTGGTGTGCCATCGGCTTCGTGGCGGGCTTCAACGAGCGGTGGGCCTTCGGCATCCTGAGTCGCGACTCCACCAGGCGGCCGGGCAAGAACTCCTGATTCCGATTTTGAACGGTTTCAATATCTGGCCCCAGTGGTTGGGGGCTTCTGTTGGAATCTGCACAGTTCTTGTCCTGATCGTGGCATGGACACTGACCACTTCTGCCACTAGCTTCAACCGTCGTTCGAGCTGAATCGTTCCAACTCCGAACCGAACCCAGCCGAAGGGACAACGGCATGAACGACGGAGTCGACAGCACGAAGGGCAAAGGGGTGCGCCGGCGGACCGTGCTCACCACGGCACTCGGCGCCGCGCCGCTCGCGGTGGCGGGCGGCATCATCACCGGCGGCCCCGCAGCGGCCGCCGCACCGACCTCGCCGCGCACCGCAGTCGAGGGCCTGACGGTCGAGCACCGTACGAACCCCCTCGGCGTGGACGCCGAACACCCCAGATTCGGCTGGCGCATGGCGTCCACGGTGCGCGGCCGCCGACAGTCGGCGTACCGGATCCTGGTGGCCACGGCGCCCGACCGCCTGACCCCCTCCCGCGCGGACGTCTGGGACAGCGGCCGTGTCACCTCACCGACTTCGATCGCCGTACGCTACGGCGGCCCCGCCCTGCGCCCGTCCACCCGCTACCACTGGACGGTCACGGTCTGGGACGAGACCGGCCGCGCCGCCCCCGCCGCCCCGACCGCACGCTTCGAGACCGGCCTGCTCGCCGCCGACGGCGTCACCGGCTGGGACGGCGCCCGGTGGATCACCATGGCGGGCAAGCGGCCCCACACCCCCGGCGCCCCGCTCCTGCGCCGACAGGCCCGACTGACGGGACGTCAAGTAAGCGCCGCCAGGCTCTACATCACCGCCCTCGGCCTGTACGAGGCGCACATCAACGGCCATCGGGTCGCCGTACCGCAGGGCGACGGCACCACCCACGAGCTCCTGACCCCTGGCTGGACCAACTACGACAGCACCGTCAACTACTTCACCTACGACGTCACGGACCTGGTCGCGGGCAAGGCGCACCAAGGCCAGGTCACCCTCGCCGCCGTGCTCGGCAACGGCTGGTACAACGGCCGTGTCTCCGAGAACAGCGCCTACTACTCGACCGACGGCAACCCGCTGGCCCTCAAGGCCAAGCTCCTGATCCGGTACACGGACGGATCCGAGCAGAGCATCGTCACCGCGCCCGGCGACGACTGGAAGGCCACCGACACCGGCCCCTACCGTGCCGACGACATCTACGACGGCCAGACCTACGACGCCCGCGAGGAACTCCCGGGCTGGACGGCCAACGGCTTCGACGCCTCCGGCTGGGCGGGCGTGACCGAGCACGACCACGCCACCAGGTTCCCCGACGCGAAGCTGGTCGCCTACCCCGGTGAGAGCGCCCGTCTGATGCCCCCATGGGATCGCCGGCCGCACTCCATCACCTTCTACACGGGCGTGTCCGGCCAGGGCGACAGCCCCAACGGCAAGGGCCGCATCGTCGTCGACCCCGCCCGTACCGTCACCGACCCGGCCACCGCCGCCGGTGCGGCCGTGACCCTGCGTCCCGGCGACACCGCCGTGATCGACCTCGGCCAGAACATGGTCGGCGTGCCCCGCTACACCCTGCGCGGCCCGGCGGGCGCACAAGTCACCCTCAAACCCGGCGAGATGCTCAACGACGACAGCGAGGGCGCCGACGGCCCCGTCGGCTCGGTCTACCGCGCCAACCTCCGCTCCGCCAAGGCGACCAGCACGTACATCCTCAAGGGCGACCCCGACGGCGAGACCCACGAGGACTCGCTGACCTTCTACGGCTTCCGTCATGTCTCCGTCACCGCGACGGACACGGTCACCCTCACCCGCTTCACGGGTCGGGTCGCGACCTCCGCCCTCCGAGAGATCGGCACGATCACGACCGACGACACCGACGTCAACCAGCTGATCAGCAACGTCCGTTGGGGCCAGCGCGGCAACTATCTCTGGGTGCCCACCGACTGCCCCCAGCGCGACGAACGCCTCGGCTGGACCGGCGACACCCAGCTCTTCTCCCACACCGGCCTCTACAACGCCGACGCGGTCAACTTCCTCAGCCACTTCGAGGACATCCTGATCGACTCGCAGCGCACCTACGGCCTGGACGGCGCCCAGTTCACCGCGGTCGCGCCCGGCAACCGCTACAACGCGGCCGCCCCCGCCAGCGGCTGGGCGGACTGCGGGGTCGTCGTCCCGTGGACGGTGTGGCAGATGTCCGGCGACACCACGGTGGTCGACCGCAGCTGGACGGCCATGACGAGGTACATGGACTGGATCCGGGCGCGCACCGGCGACACCTATGCCGGACAGGGCGCGATCTTCGGCGACTGGCTGGCCTTCCAGGACACCAGCACCCAGCTCATCAGCGACATCTACTACGGCTACAGCGCCCGGCTGATGGCCGACATGGCCCGCGCCACCGGCCGCACCGCCGAGACCCGCGCCTACGACGACCTCTTCGCCCACATCAAGCGGGCGTTCATCACCAAGTACCTGACCACCGACTCGGCCGGCCGGGTGACGGTCCGCTCCAGCCTCGGTGACGCACCGCCGACGGGCGGCAGGACGGAGGACAACAGCCAGACCGCCCTGCTGTGGGTCCTCAAACTCGGGTTCCACGACACCGAGGCCCAGCGACGCGGGCTGGTCGCGCTCCTCGCCGACAACATCGGCAACGACGAGGCCTACAAGGAGGCCCACCCCGACAGCACCCGCGTGAAGTACGCCGAGAACACCCTCTCCGTCGGCTTCCTCGGCGTGAACGTCCTCGCGCCGGTGCTCACCGACGAGGGCCGCGTCGACCTGGCGTACCGGCTGCTGCACCAGGACTCCATGCCGTCCTGGCTGTACTCGGTGCGGAACGGCGCCACCACCATCTGGGAGCGCTGGAACTCGTACTCGAAGGAGGACGGCTTCGGCCCGGTCGACATGAACTCGTTCAACCACTACTCCTACGGCGCGATCATGGAGTGGATGTACGAGAGCATGGCCGGCATCGCCAAGGACCCGGCCCACCCGGGCTTCCGGCACTTCTTCCTACGGCCCCATCTCGACCCGACCGGCAAGGTCACACGGGTCACCGGCGCCCACCTCTCGCCCTACGGCGAGATCGTCAGCGAGTGGCACAAGGACGACCGGTCGCTGACCTACCGGGCCGAGGTACCCGCGAACAGCACCGCGACGCTGCGCATCCCCACCACCGACCCGTCCACCGTCCGCGAGGGCCGCACCCCCCTGGCCGAGGCCGACGGCGTCGAGTACCTGGGCTTCGCGGACGGCGTCGCCTCCTACCGGCTGCCGTCCGGCCGCTACGCGCTGACGTCCGCGCTCGCCCGACCCTCGCCCACCAGCACCACCTCCAGGGTGCGCGGACCGTGCACCCCTTCGACCCGGTCCAGCTCGATGTCGCTGGTCGCCGAAGGACCGGAGATCCACGTCATCGGGCGGACCGGGTCGAGGCGTTCGAGGGCCTGCGGGACGGACGACACGACCTGCTCGGGAACCCGTACGACACAGATGTGGTGGTCGGGGACGAGCGTGATGCGGCGCCGGCCCTGGTCGGGGGAGCCGTCCAGGACGATGGTGCCGGTCTCGGCGACGGCCACGGCGCACGCCGTGACCACGCTCTCGACTTTGTCGAGTTCGTGCGGCGTGCTGACGGCGCGATCGTGGACGCGGGTGGGATCGGCGGCCGACATCCACTCCGGCGGGAGCCCCGGGGGCACGAGCACGTATTGGGATCCGCGCGCGGCGAGCAACCGCATGATGAGATACGGCAGTTCCCCGGGGTCGGTACGGTGCACGATCGCCCGATAGTCCGCCAGGTTCTCGGCCAGCAGATCGACGGTCTCGGCGACACTCCGCTCCCCGTGCTCCCGCAGATAGTCGCGCGCAACCGCCTGCTCGTACTGGGGGTCCCTCCCAGGCCTTTCAGGCACTGGGGGAGTGTCGTCCTGGGTCACGTCGGTCAGTGCGCGCCGCACCCGGCCCAGGATCCGTTCCTTGCTGCTCACTTGGCGCCGTCCTTCCCGCCGTTGGTCCGCTGCCACCAGTCCCGGAACGGCTCCGCAGGCACCGCCGGAAGATCCCGCGTCCCGCTCCACGCCTTGCCCGGTCCGGGCAGTGAGCGCGGATGCAGACGGCGGGTGCGCGAGGCGAGCCGCTGGCCCGTCCGCAGGGCGCCCGGGTGGCTGAACGCCCAGCGCGCCGCCCGCATCGCGGCCCGCTCGGCGGCATGCCCCTTGGCCGGCTTCAGCACCACCTTGTTGCCCTTCGCCGTCACCTCACCGCCCTCGACGACCCGCTCCCGCAGATGCACCAGCACCTCGGGGATGTCGATGGCGACCGGACACACCTCGTAGCAGGCGCCGCACAGCGACGACGCATACGGCAGCGAGGCGTCGATCTCGCTTCCCACACCCCGCAGTTGAGGACTGAGGATGGCGCCGATCGGACCCGGATAGACCGAGCCGTAGGCGTGCCCGCCCGCCCGCTCGTACACGGGGCACACATTCAGACACGCCGAGCAGCGGATGCAGCGCAGGGCCTGGCGGCCGACCTCGTCGGCGAGCGTGTCGGTGCGGCCGTTGTCGAGGAGGACCAGATGGAAGTCGCGCGGTCCGTCACCGTCGGTCGTACCGGTCCACATGGTCGTGTACGGGTTCATGCGCTCGGCGGTGGAGGAGCGGGGGAGGGTCTGCAGGAACACCTCCAGGTCCCGCCAGGTCGGCAGGATCTTCTCGATGCCGACGACCGAGATCAGCGTCTCGGGCAGCGTCAGGCACATCCGCCCGTTGCCCTCGGACTCCACGACGACCAGCGTGCCGGTCTCGGCGACCATGAAGTTGGCGCCGGAGATGCCGACCTTGGCGCGCAGGAACTTCTCGCGCAGGTGGAGGCGCGCCGCCTCGGCGAGTTCGGCAGGGGTGTCGGTCAGGCCCTCGGGAGCCGGACGGCCCCACTCGCTCATCTCCTTGCGGAAGATGTCCCGGATCTCACCCCGGTTGCGGTGGATCGCCGGGACGAGGATGTGGGACGGCCGGTCCTTGCCCAACTGCACGATCAGCTCGGCGAGATCGGTCTCGTAGGCACGGATGCCCTCCGCCTCCAGAGCCTCGTTCAGCTCGATCTCCTGCGTGGCCATCGACTTGACCTTGACGACCTCCGACTCACCGGTCGCCTTGACCAGATCGGCCACGATCCGGTTCGCCTCGTCGGCGTCGGCGGCCCAGTGAACCGTGCCGCCCGCCGCCGTCACCGACTCCTCCAACTGCACGAGATACCGGTCGAGATGGCGCAGCGTGTGGTCCTTGATCCGCTTGCCCGCCTCGCGCAGCGCCGCCCAGTCGGAGACCTCCGCGACGGCCTTCGCCCGCTTGGCGCGGATGGTGTGCGTGGCGTGGCGCAGATTGCCGCGCAGGGTCGCGTCGTGCACGGCCTCGTGCGCGGCCTTCGGAAAGGCCGGCATCCCCAGATACGTCCCGCTCATACGGCCGGCTCCTCCTCCGTGCTCGCCAGGATCTCCGCGATGTGCACCGGCCGCATGCCCGTCCGCAGCCGGGCCATGGTCCCGCCGATGTGCATGAGACAGGAGTTGTCGGCCGCGCACAGCACCTGCGCGCCCGTCGACTCGGCGTTGCGCACCTTGTCGGCGCCCATCGCCGCCGAGACATCGGCGTTCTTCAGCGCGAACGTGCCGCCGAAGCCGCAACACTCGTCCGCCCCCGGCAACTCGGCCAGCTCCAGCCCCTTGACGGCCTGAAGAAGCCGCCGGGGCCGGTCGGCCAGCCCCAGCCCGCGCAGCCCGTGACAAGTCGGGTGGTACGTCACCCGGTGCGGGTAGTAGGCGCCCACGTCCGTCACCCCCAGCACGTCCACCAGGAACTCCGTCAGCTCGTACGTCTTCGGCACCACCGGCGCCAGCGTCGCCGCGAGCGTGTCTCCGCGCCCCTCGGCCCGGGCCCGCTCGCCCATCCGCGGATACAGCTCCCGCACCATCGCCCCGCACGACCCGGACGGCGTGACGATCGCCTCGTACTCCCCGAAGACATCGGAGAAATGCCGGGCCAGCGGCTCGGCCTCATGTCGGTATCCGGTGTTGTAGTGCGCCTGCCCGCAGCAGGTCTGCGCCATCGGGAAGTCGACGTCGACGCCCAGCCTGGTCAGCAGTTTCACCACGGCGCGCCCGGTGTCCGGATAGAGCGTGTCGTTGACACAGGTCAGGAACAGGGCGACACGCATCGCGGCTCCTTGTGATCGATCATCCGATGAGTGCAGGGTAATGCGGCAGCGCGGCCTGGGGGAGACCTCTTCACCGTCGGGCGAGTTCACCGTCGGGCGAGCCGGGCCTCCGCCTCGCGCCAGCGCGCCCCGTCCCCGGACGGCTCGTACCGGACCAAGGGCTGCGTACGGGAGAGCAGGCGCCGCCCGTCGGTGAGGTCGCCGACCAGACCGTGGGCCCGCGCCTGGACGAGGACGTTCCCGAGGGCCGCGGCCTCGGCCGGACCGGCCACCACCGGCAGCCCGCAGGCGTCGGCGGTGAGCTGACACAGCAGGGCGTTGCGCGTGCCGCCGCCGACGACGTGCACGACGTCCACGGGGTGGTCGGCGAGCCGCTGCGCCTCGGTGACCGCCCGGCGATGGGCGAGGGCGAGCGAGTCGAGGATGCACCGCGTGATCTCGGCGGGCGAGACGGGCACCGGCTGCCCCGACGCCCGGCACGCCTCGGCGATCCGCTCCGGCATCCGCCCGGGCGACAGGAACGCGGCGTCCCCCGCGTCCACGACCGACCGCAGCGCCGGCACCTTGCCTGCCGCCGGCAGCAGCGCGCCCAACTCCGGCTCGCCCCAGGCCCGTAGGCACTCCTGGAGCAGCCACAGCCCCATGATGTTCCGCAGATACCGGACCGTGCCGTCCAGCCCCAACTCATTGGTGAAGTTGGCGGCCCGGCTCTCCTCGGTGAGCACAGGGGCGCCCAGCTCCAGCCCCGCCAACGACCAGGTGCCCGTGCAGATGTACGCGAACCGCTCGCCCTCGGCCGGAACGGCGGCCACGGCGGAGGCGGTGTCGTGCGACCCGACCGCCGTCACCGGCACCGGCCCGGTGAGCCCGGTCTCCTCCAGCACCTCGTCACGCAACAGCCCCGCAGGATCGCCGGGTTGCCTGAGCGGCGCGAACAGGCCCAGGTCGATACCCAGCCGCGAGGCGATGTCGTACGACCAGTCGCGCGTGCCGGGATCGACGAGCTGGGTGGTGGAGGCGTTGGTGAGCTCGGTGCCCTGCTCGCCGGTGAGCCAGTACGTCAGCAGGTCCGGGATGAGCAAGAGGCGTTTGGCATAGGCCAGTTGGGAGGACTCACGGGCCGCGGCCAACTGGTACAAGGTGTTGAAGGGCGCGTACTGCAACCCGGTCGCGGCATACAGCTCCCGCGCCGGAACACTCGCCCACACCTTCTCCGCGACCCCCTCCGTCCGCGAGTCCCGGTAGTGCACGGGATTGCCCAGCAGCGCCCCGTCCGCGTCCAGCAGCCCGTAGTCCACGGCCCAGCTGTCGATCCCGACGGAGTCGACCTGCCCGGCCGCCCGCAGCCCGTCCAGCACCCCGGCGTAGAGACCGAGGACATCCCAGCGCAGCCCCTCGGGGACCCGCACGGGCCGGTTCGGGAACCGGTGTGCCTCGGCCAGTTCCAGGCTGTTGGGGCCGACGCGGCCGACCATGACACGTCCGCTGGACGCGCCGAGGTCGACCGCGGCATACGACTTCACGCCCGCGCTCACCGCAGGAAGGCGGCCGCGACGCCGGCGTCGACCGGGATGTGCAGCCCGGTGGTGTGCGTCAGGTCCCCGCCGGTCAGGGCGAAGACGGCGTTCGCGACATGCTCGGGCAGCACCTCCCGCTTGAGGATGGTCCGCCGGGCGTAGAACTCGCCGAGCTTCGCCTCCTCGACCCCGTACACGGCGGCGCGCTGGGCACCCCACCCACCGGCGAAGATGCCCGACCCGCGCACGACACCGTCCGGGTTGATCCCGTTGACACGGATGCCGTGCTCGCCCAGCTCGGCGGCCAGCAGCCGTACCTGATGGGCCTGGTCCGCCTTCGTGGCGCCGTACGCGATGTTGTTGGGCCCGGCGAACACGCCGTTCTTGGAGGCGATGTACACGATGTCACCGCCCACCCCCTGAGCGATCATCACCCGCGCCGCCTCCCTCGACACGAGGAAGGAACCGCGCGCCATGATGTCGTGCTGGAGGTCCCAGTCCCGGGCCGAAGTCTCCAGCAGCGGCTTGGAGATGGAGATGCCGGCGTTGTTGACGACGAGATCGACCCCGCCGAAGGCCAGCACGGCGGCCTTGAAAGCGTCGGCGATCTGCTCCTCGGACGTGACGTCCACCGTCACCGCGACGGCCTTGTCGGACCCGCCCAACTCCTCGGCGACGGCCCGGGCGTTCTCGGCGTTGAGGTCCGCGACCACGACGCACGCCCCCTCGACGACGAGCCGCTGCGCGATGGCCTTCCCGATCCCGCTGCCCGCGCCGGTCACCAGCGCGACCCGCGTCGCCAGCGGCCTGGGCAGCGGCATCCGCTGAAGCTTGGCCTCCTCAAGGGCCCAGTACTCGATGCGGAACTTCTCGGACTCCTCGATGGGCGCATAGGTCGATACGGCTTCGGCCCCGCGCATCACATTGATGGCGTTCACATAGAACTCACCGGCCACCCGGGCGGTCTGCTTGTCCTTGCCGAAGCTGAACATGCCGACACCCGGGACGAGCACGATCGCCGGGTCGGCGCCGCGCATCGCGGGGGAGTCGGGCAGGGCGTGCCGCTGGTAGTAGGCGGCGTACTCCTCGCGGTACTCGGCGTGCAGTTCCCCAAGCCGCGCGACGGCCTCCTCCAGCGGAGCGGTCGGCGGAAGATCCAGCACCAGCGGCCGCACCTTGGTCCGCACGAAGTGATCGGGACAGGAGGTACCGAGCGCGGCGAGCCGCGGATGCCCGGCCCGGGCCAGGAACTCCAGCACTACGTCGCAGTCGGTGAAATGTCCCACCTGAGCCTTGTCCTGCGAGGCGACGGCACGCGCATACGGCGCCAGCGCCGCGGCCCGCTCCCGCCGCTCGGCCTCGGGCAGTGCCTCGTACCCCTCGATGACGGGCCCGAAGGGCTCGGCCGTCCCCTTCTCCGCCAGGAACTTCTCGGCGGTCCGGATGATGTGCAGCGAGTTCCGCTCGCACTCCTCGGAGGTGGCGCCCCAGGCGGTGATCCCATGCCCACCGAGCACGCACCCGACGGCCTGCGGGTTGGCCTCCTTGACGGCCGCGATGTCGAGCCCGAGCTGGAACCCGGGCCGCCGCCACGGCACCCACACCACGGTGTCCCCGAAACACTCGGCGGTCAGCTTCTCGCCGTCAGCGGCGCAAGCGAGCGCGATGCCGGAGTCGGGATGCAGATGATCGACATGGGCGGCCTGCACGAGCCCGTGCATGGCGGTGTCGATGGACGGAGCGGCCCCGCCCTTGCCGTGCAGGCAGTAGTCGAAGGCGGCGACCATCTCGTCCTCACGATCGACGCCCGGGTACACATCGACGAGCGCCCGCATCCGATCCAGCCGCAGCACCGCCAGCCCGCCCTCGGTGAGCGTGCCGAGGTCGCCTCCGGACCCCTTGACCCACATCAGCTCGACATCACCGCCGGTGACGGGATCGGTGCCAATGCCCTTGGCGGAGGCGTTGCCCCCGGCGTAGTTGGTGTTCCGAGGATCAGCGCCGAGCCGATGGGACCGGGCGAGGAGGGCGGCGGCTTCGGAATGGGTTGCCATGAACTTCAGTCCTTATTGGATGAGGGTGAGGGCAGCGCCCCGATAGGGGCGCGGGGCTGTATCAATTTGCGGCTCCGCCGCGATGGGGGTCCCCCCTGTTCGAGCGAAGTCGAGAAACTTGGGGGAGCGACGAGCCACAACGGACCCGCAGACCGAGACGAAAGACAACCCGGCAGACGCCTACGCCCCCCACCCGGCCTGCTGCCCACCCACCCGCTCGGCCACGATCCTCTCGGCCCACCCGGAACGGCCATACGCACCCATGGGATCCGCATCGAGCCCCATCTCTTCCCGAACCTCGGCCAGCAACGGCCGCACATCCGTGTTGTAGGCATCCATGAGCACGGCATTGGCGCCCAGCACGTCGCCGCCGGCCTGCGCCGCAGCCAACGCCTCCCGGTCGACCAGCAGCGCTTTCCCCGTGGCCTCCTGCACATTCATCACCGACCGGATGATCGCCGGAATCTTCGCCTCGATGTTGTGGCACTGATCGAGCATGAACGCCACGTCGGACGTGAACCCACCCCCGCGCACGACCTCGTACATGATCCGGAACAGCTGGAAGGGATCGGCGGCCCCCACCATGAGGTCGTCGTCCGCGTAGAACCGCGAGTTGAAGTCGAACCCGCCGAGCTTCCCCTCCCGCAGCAGCGTCGCGACGATGAACTCGATGTTGGTCCCGGGCGCGTGATGCCCGGTGTCGACCACGACCTGCGCCTTGGGTCCGAGCTTCAGACAGTGCGCATACGCCGTGCCCCAGTCCGGCACATCGGTGGTGTAGAAGGCCGGCTCGAAGAACTTGTACTCCAGCAGCATCCGCTGCCCGTCCCCGAGCCGCTCGTACACCTCGGCCAGCCCCTCGGCCAGCCTGTCCTGCCGAGCCCTGATGTCGTCCTGCCCGGGGTAATTGGTCCCGTCCGCGAACCACAGCTTCAGATCGGTGGAGCCGGTCGCGTCCATGATGTCGACGCACTCCAGCAGATGATCAAGAGCCTTCCGCCGCACCACAGCGTCCGGATGGCAGATGCTGCCCAGCTTGTAGTCGTCGTCCTGGAAGGTGTTGGAGTTGATCGCCCCCAGCTTCACGCCACGCTCCTCGGCGTGTTTCGCCAGCGCCCCGTAGTCGTCGACCTTGTCCCACGGGATGTGCAGCGCGACGGTCGGGGCCACGCCGGTGAACGCGTGCACCTGAGCGGCATCGTCCAACTTCTCCCGCGGCGTACGCGGAACACCCTGTTGCGCGAACACCTTGAACCGCGTCCCCGAGTTCCCGTACGCCCACGACGGCGTTTCGACGGCCTGGGTCTTGAGTGCGGCCTTCACCGCGGCGATCTCGGTCACTTCAGGGCTCCTGTGACGTCGGGACGGACGTGTTGGACGGTGGACCTCTGAAACGCTTCACTGTGAAACGATTCAAGACGGGAACGTATGGGCCCCCCGAAGGGGTGTCAAGCCCCGTGACCAAGGCTGTTTCATGTGGCTCGGCCGCGACCTCAGTTCATCGAAACTTTTTCGACACGGACCCATTGACGCGACATGCGCTCCGTGTCTAACGTCCCGGCAACCAAGTTGAAACCTTTCACGACGCCGGGAGGCCCGGCCCGCCGGCGTCGTCGAGGAGCCCTCATGACCCACCCGTCCACCACGGGTCCGGCCCCGGTTCTGGCGCTCAGGGACGTCTCCAAGTCCTTCGGAGCCGTCCGCGCCCTGCGGGACGTCTCCCTGGAGTTGTTCCCCGGGGAGGTGCACGCCCTCGCCGGGGAGAACGGCGCGGGCAAGTCGACCCTCATCAAGGCGCTCGCCGGAGTGCACCGGCCCGACGCGGGCCAGGTGCTGCTCGACGGCGCACCCGTCGTCTTCCACGGCCCCGGCGACGCCCGCGACGCCGGTATCGCCGTGATCTACCAGGAGCCGACCCTCTTCCCCGACCTGTCGATCGCCGAGAACATCTTCATGGGCCGCCGGCCGCGCCGCGCCCTCGGCCGCATCGACCACAAGGCCACGCACACCGCGACCCTGGCCCTGATGACGCGGCTCGGCGTGGAGTTGGACCCCGACCGCCCCGCGCGCGGCCTGTCCATCGCCGACCAGCAGATCGTCGAGATCGCCAAGGCACTCTCCTTCGACGCCCGCGTCCTGATCATGGACGAGCCGACCGCCGCCCTCACCGGCAGCGAGGTCGCCCGCCTCTTCGGCGTCGTGCGCACCCTGCGCGAACAGGGCGCCGCCGTCCTGTTCATCTCCCACCGGCTGGAGGAGATCTTCCAGATCTGCGAGCGGGTGACGACCCTGCGGGACGGCGCGTGGATCGCCAGCGAGCCACTGGACGGGATGACCGAGGACGACCTCGTACGCCGCATGGTCGGCCGCGACCTCGACGACCTGTACCCCAAGCAGGACGTCAAGCCGGGCGAAGTCGCCCTGAGCGTGCGCCGGTTGACCCGCGAGGGCGTCTTCACCGACGTCTCCTTCGACGTGCGGCGCGGAGAGATCGTCGGGCTGGCGGGGCTGGTCGGTGCGGGCCGCACGGAGGTCGCCCGAGCCGTGTTCGGCATCGACCGCTGGGACGCCGGTGAGGTCCGCGTCGACGGCAAGTCCCTGACCAACGGTGCCCCCTCCACCGCCATGGCCTCCGGCCTCGCCCTCGTCCCCGAGGACCGGCGCGCGCAGGGCCTGGTGATGGACATGTCCATCGAGCGCAACATCGGCCTCACCGGACTGCGTACGACCGTCAGGGCGGGGTTCATGGACCGCGCCGCCGAACGCAGCCGCTCCCTCGACTGGGCCGTCAAGCTCCAGGTCAAGTACGCCCGCATCGCCGACACGGTCAACACCCTGTCCGGCGGCAACCAGCAGAAGGTGGTCCTCGCCAAGTGGCTGGCCACCGGCCCCAAGGTGCTGATCGTCGACGAGCCCACCCGGGGCATCGACGTCGGCACCAAGGCCGAAGTGCACCGGCTGCTCAGCGAGTTGGCCGCCGACGGGGTGGCCGTCCTGATGATCTCCTCCGACCTGCCCGAGATCCTCGGCATGGCCGACCGCGTGCTCGTGATGCACGAGGGCCGCCTCACCGCCGAGATCCCGCGCTCCGAAGCCACCGAGGAAACCGTGATGGCCGCAGCCACCGGGAGGGCCGCCGCATGACGGTGATCACTCCCAAAGAGGCTCCCGTGACCGACGTACCCAAGTCCAGCGGCACCCGCCTCGTCGACCGCGTCTTCAAGATGCGCGAACTCGCCATCCTGGCCGTCTTCGTGGTGATGATCGTCGTCACCCAGCTGGGCAACAGCGAGTTCCTCACCGAGCAGGGCATCAAGGACCTGCTGCTGAACGCGACGATCCTCGTCCTGGTCGCCACGGGCCAGTCCCTGGTGGTGATCACGAGGAACGTCGACCTGTCGGTCGGCTCCACGCTCGGCATCAGCGCCTTCGCCGCCGGCACGTTCCTCCAGGGCGGCGGAAACCCGGTCCTGGCCGTGCTCCTGGCGGTCCTGATGGGTATCGGCTTCGGTCTGCTGAACGGCCTGCTCGTCAGCCTCGGCCAGGTGCCGGCGCTCGTCGTCACCCTCGGCACGCTCTACATCATCCGCGGCATCGACTCCATCTGGGTCGGCTCCCGCCAGATCACGGCCGCCGACCTTCCGGACGGCTTCGTCGACTTCGGCTCCAGCGGCATCTCCGCCGTGCCGTGGCTGGCGCTGATCGCCCTCGCCGTGCTGGTCGCCACCGCGTACTACCTGAAGCACTTCGGCAGCGGCCGCGAGCTGTACGCCCTCGGCTCCAACCCGGAGGCCGCCCGCCTCGCCGGCATCCCGGTCCGCAAGCGGATCCTCGCCGCGTACACCTTCTGCGGCGCCCTCGCCGGTCTCGCGGGCGCGCTGTACCTGGCCCGGTTCGGCAACGTCGACTCCGGCACCGGCAACGGCTACGAACTCACCGTCGTCAGCGCGGTCGTGGTCGGCGGCGTCGTCTTCACCGGCGGCTCCGGCAGCGTCTACGGAGCCGCCCTCGGCGCGCTGCTGCTGACCTCCATCAACAGCGTGCTGCCCGCCCTCGGCGTCAGCTCCGTCTGGGTGCTCGCCATCAACGGCATCCTGCTCATCCTCGCCATCGCCGTGGACCGTGTGGTCGCGCTGCGGGTGGGCTCCGCCCTCAAGAAGAGGAACGCCCGTCATGCCTGACTCGCTGATTCGTGCGGTCCGCTGGGACACAGTTGTCGGCGCCCTCCTCATCGTCGTACTGCTGCTGTCCTTCGGCTTCGTCGACGGCTTCGGCAACGCCCTCAATCTGTCCTTCCTGATCGGCAACACGCTGCCCATCGCGCTGATCGCCCTGCCGATGACCCTGCTGGTCGTCTCGGGGGAGATCGACCTGTCGGTCGCGTCCACGGCCGGGCTGTCGGGGGCCGTGATGGGCGCGCTGTGGAACCAGGGGATGACGATCGAGACGATCATTCCGCTGTGCCTGCTGCTCGGGGCTGTGTGCGGGCTCATCAACGGGTTGCTCGTCACGCGGCTGGGGTTGCCGTCCCTCGCCGTCACCATCGGCACGCTTGCCGCGTACCGGGGGATCGCTCAGATCGTGCTCGGGTCGGATGCGGTGACCGACTTTCCGACGCTGTACCTGGACTTCGCGGCCGGGCGGATCGGCGACACGTTCATTCCGTACGCGTTCCTTCCCTTCCTCGTGCTGCTCTCCATCGCGGTGGTCGTCCTGCACGCGATGCCGTTCGGGCGGTCGGTCTTCGCTACCGGGGCGAGCGAGGAGGCCGCGCGGTTTGCCGGGATCCGGGTCAAGCGGCAGAAGTTGATTCTGTTCACGGTGACGGGGCTGATGGCTTCGCTCACCGGGATCTTCTGGGCTCTGCATTACGCGAGCGCTCGCTATGACAACGCCACCGGGCTCGAACTCTCCGTTGTCGCTGCCGTGTTGCTCGGCGGGATCGACTTCGACGGGGGGAAGGGGACGTTGGGTGGCGCGGTTGCGGGTGTCTTCCTGCTCGGTGCGCTGCAGAACGTGATGAGCCTCCAGGACGTTTCTGCCCAGTCGCAGATCGTTGTCACGGGTGTTTTGCTCGTGCTTTCTGTCCTCGGGCCGAGGGTGGCGCGGCAAATCGCCGTTGTGCGGGCTCAATCGTCCGGCTAAAGGCCGTAGGTGGTTGATCGCGCAGTTCCCCGCGCCCCTAACAGCATCCACTCACCTCCGTCAGAAGGAACCGTCATGCGTAAGTCATCCCTCCGGCGTGTCTCTGTGACCCTCGCCGCCGTCACCTCCCTCGCTCTCGCGGCCACCGCCTGCGGCGGTACCACCAAGGAGGACGTCAAGAACGACGACGCCTCCGCCGCCACCGCCGGCAAGGCCGACCCGAACGCCGAGTTGAAGAAGGGCCTGACCGTCGGGTTCCTGCCCAAGCAGGTCAACAACCCCTACTTCACCTCCGCCGACAAGGGCGGCGAGACGGCGCTGAAGGAGCTGGGCTCCAGCTACAAGGAGGTCGGGCCGAGCAGCGCCACCGACACCGCCGGGCAGGTCAGCTACGTCAACACGCTGACTCAGCAGCAGGTCGACGCGATGGCCGTGTCCGCGCAGGACCCGGGCGCCCTGTGCACCGCGCTCAAGCAGGCCATGAAGAACGACATCAAGGTCGTCACCTACGACTCCGACACCACCGCCGACTGCCGCAACGCCTTCGTCTCACAGGCCTCCGCCGAGGACCTCGGCCGCACCGAGGTGCAGCTGCTCGCCGAACAGATCGGCTACAAGGGCGAGATCGCGATCCTGTCCGCCGCGCAGACCGCGACGAACCAGAACACCTGGATCGACTTCATGAAGGACGAGCTCAAGGACCCCAAGTACAAGGGCATGAAGCTCGTCAAGATCGCCTACGGCAACGACGACGCCCAGGCGTCCTTCCAGCAGACCCAGGGCCTGCTCCAGGAGTACCCGAACCTGAAGGGGATCATCTCCCCGACCACCGTCGGCATCAAGGCCGCCGCCCAGTACCTGTCCGGCTCCAAGTACAAGGGCAAGGTCAAGCTGACCGGCCTCGGCACCCCCAACGACATGCGCAAGTACGTCAAGAACGGCACCGTCGAGGCGTTCGAGCTGTGGGACCCGGCGAAGCTCGGTGACCTCGCCGCGCGTACCGCCGTCGCGCTGGTCTCCGGCCAGATCACCGGCAAGGAGGGCGAGACCTTCAAGGCCGGCGAGACCACGTACACCATCGGCAAGGACGGCGTGATCAGCCTCGGCAAGCCGACCGTGTTCGACGCCAAGAACATCGACCAGTTCAACTTCTAGGCCGTTCGACTTCCAGGATCAGGAGGGCTGTTGATGCAGCGGATGTGCTTCCTGCTGAAGGTCAGGGCGGACCGACTGGACGAGTACCGCGAGCGGCACGCGGCCGTGTGGCCGGAGATGCTCGCGGCGCTTTCCGCCACCGGCTGGCACAACTACTCGCTCTTCCTGCGGGAGGACGGCCTCCTGGTCGGCTACCTGGAGACCGAGGACTTCGCCGCCGCCGTGGCCGGGATGGAAGCCACCGATGTCAACGCCCGCTGGCAGGCGGAGATGGCGCCGTTCTTCGAGTCGCTGGACGGCGCCCGCCCCGACGAGGCCATGAAACCGCTCACCGAAGTGTTCCACCTCGCCTGACCACCCCCTCAGGAGCCGCATCGATGAAAAGACGTACGCTGCTGGGCGCCGCCCTCTCCGGAGCCGTCATGACCCCCGCCCTCGCCTCCGGCACGGCCCGCGC
Source organism: Streptomyces sp. NBC_01092 (assembly GCF_045039535.1). Lineage (NCBI taxonomy): Bacteria > Bacillati > Actinomycetota > Actinomycetes > Kitasatosporales > Streptomycetaceae > Streptomyces > Streptomyces sp. NBC_01092. The sequence goes on from NZ_CP108659.1 coordinate 10,269,689, forward strand.
CGCAGACCCCGGCCCGTCCCTCACGCTGACCGGCACGACCACCCTCGACACGCAGGCCATCTTCTTCGTGTCGTACGACGGACTGGTCAACAACAACGCCTTCCAGAAGAACGGCCTGCTGACCTACAAGGGCTACCAGTACGCCGCCTGGTACACCGCTGACCGCAGTGCCGTCGTCGGCCGTCGCGCCCTGGGCGCCGGCACCTGGTCCACCGTCAAGGTCGGCCACACCCTGCGCTACGACGACTCCCACAACGTCATCTCCATGGGGGTCTCGAAGGTCGACGGCCGGCTCCACCTCAACATGGACTCGCACAGCGACGGCTTCACCTACGTCAAGTCGGTCGCCGGGCTGATGGACAACCCCGCCGCACTGAGCTGGACCGCGGGCCGCTTCGGTGCACCTCAGTCGACGATGGACGGTCTCGCGCTCACCTCGCAGTTCACGTACCCGCAGTTCATCTCCACCCCCGAGGGCAGGCTCCAGCTCAGCTACCGGGTCGCCGTCTCCGGCAACGGCCGCAACGCCCTCGCGGAGTACGACGGTTCGGCCTGGACCGACCTGGGGGAGTGGAGCAGCTCCACCGGCACCTACACCAGCGAGCACGGCTCCTCGACCGCCCGCAACATGTACCTGCACGGCATCGACTACGACCGGGGCGGGCGGCTGCACTCCTTCTTCACCTGGCGCGAGCAGAACGGCTCCGTGATGTGCTCCGGCGGCGGCATCACCAATCACGACACCGGCTACGTCTACTCCGACGACCGCGGCCGCACCTGGCGCAACAACGCCGGCACCGTCGTCGGCACGACCGGCGGCTCCGACAAGGTCGCCGTCACCGACAGCGGCCTGGTGATCGACGCACTCAACCCGGACCACTCCCTGATGAACCAGGAGAGCCAGTTCACCGACTCCGCCGGCCTGCCGCACGCGATCATCAGCTACGTCCCCGGCCGGTTCGGTCAGTGCACCACGAACTACGTTGCCGACCGCACCGCGAACGGCCGCGCCTTCCACGTCCGCAAGAACTCCTCGGGCACCTGGCAGAAGACCGAGCTCCCGGTCCCGCTGAACTCCAGCCAGCGCACCAAGCTGATCCTGGACAAGTACGACAACGCGTACGCGATCTTCCCCTTCTGCCGTATAGCCGGAGCCTCCAAGGCTTCCGGGTACTCGGACTGGGCGGTCCTCTACGACGGCGTCACGGCCGGGCTGAACGCCTTCGGCGAGGTCGTGATCGACGAGACCCGCGTGGGACAGGACAACTTCCTGTCGATCATGTACCAGGAGAAGTCCAGCGGTACGACGCCCTCGGCGCTGCGTAACCTCAACTTCCGCCTGCCTGCCTGATCGCAGCCGTTGTGGGCGGCTTGACGGTAATGTTCCTTCGCGCCGCTCCCACGCTTCACGAGTCTTTCTGGAGGTCCCTGCCCGATGGCCCAGTCGGTGGGTATCAAGGACGTCGCCCGAGCCGCCGGAGTCTCCGTCGGTACGGTCTCGAACGTCATCAACCGTCCGGACACGGTCGCGACCGAGACCCGGGCGCGGGTGCAGTCCGCGATAGACCGGCTGGGCTATGTCCGCAGCGAGTCCGCGCGCCAGCTGCGCGCGGGCCGCAGCCGGATCATGGGCCTGCTCGTCCTCGACATGGGCAACCCCTTCTTCGTCGACGTGGCCCGCGGCGCCGAGCGGACCGCGCGTGACGCCGGGCTCGGCGTGATGGTCTGCAACAGCGCACAGAGCGCGAGCGAGGAGGCCGACTACCTCTCCCTGTTCGCCGAGCAGCGGGTGCGCGGCGTCCTGCTGACGCCCGCCGACGCCACCGGCCGCAACATCGAGACGTTCCGCCGGCACGGCATCCCCTTCGTCCTCGTCGACCGGGTCGCCGAAGGCACCACCGAGTGCTCGGTCTCCGTCGACGACGTCGCGGGCGGCGCCCTCGCCGTACGCCATCTCGTCGACGCCGGGCACCGCTCCATCGCCTACGTCAGTGGCCCGCCCGGCCTCAACCAGGTCCGCGACCGCCGTACCGGCGCCCTGAACGCGCTGGAGGAGGCCGGCCTCGGCCCCGAGAACCTGCGCGAGCTGCCCACCGAGCGGCTCGACGTCGCCGCCGGCCGGGACGCCGGCGCCCGCCTGCTCGGCCTCGCCGAGCGCCCCACCGCCGTCTTCTGCGCCAACGACCTGCTCGCCCTGGGCGTGCTCCAGGCCATGTATGCCGCAGGCGTCGGCGTCCCCGACGACCTCGCGATCGTCGGCTACGACGACATCGAGTTCGCCGCCGCCGCGGCCGTCCCGCTGACCTCCGTACGGCAGCCCGCCGTCACCATGGGCACCCTCGCGGCCGAGATGCTGCTTGAGGAGACGGAGGCCGAGACCGGGGTGATAGAGCACGAGCACCGGCGTGTCGTCCTCCAGCCGGAGCTGGTGGTGCGGCGCTCGAGCCTCGCGGCGCGCTGAACCGGAGACGGTCCGGACCCGCGCCCGCTGATCGGCCGTTCAGTACGATTTCATGATCCCGGGGCTCGGTCGGCGCAGGAACATGTGCTGAACTGGGACGCGGCCCGAAAACCATTCGTCCCGGGAGCCCTGTTGACCGTCAGTTACCGCCAGCCCGGCGTCGTCCTCACCGACCGCCGCTTCACCGTGCCCCTCGACCACGACGACCCGACGGGGGAGACGATCGAGCTCTACGCCCGTGAGGTGGTCGCCAGCGACAAGGCGCACCAGGAACAGCCGTGGCTGGTCTACCTCCAGGGCGGCCCCGGCTTCGGGGCGAACCGCTTCGTCGGCAAGGGCGCCTGGCTCGGCCGCGCGCTGAAGGAGTTCCGCGTCCTGCTGCTGGACCAGCGCGGCACCGGGCACTCCACGCCCGCCAACCGCCAGACGCTCCCGCTGCGCGGCGGCCCCGCAGAACAGGCCGACTACCTCACGCACTTCCGCGCCGACTCGATCGTCCGCGACTGCGAGGCGATCCGCCGGGACGTGACGGGAGGCGCCCCCTGGACCGTCCTCGGCCAGAGCTTCGGCGGCTTCTGCACGGTCAACTACCTCTCCACCGCGCCCGAGGGCCTGACCGCCGCCCTCATCACCGGCGGCCTGCCCTCCCTCGACGCCCACGCCGACGACGTCTACCGCGCGGCCTACCCCCGCATCGAGCGCAAGGTCGCCGCGCACTACGCCCGCTACCCGCACGACATCGAGCGCGCCCGCCGTATCGCCGACCACCTCCTCGCCGGCGACGTGGTCCTGCCGAACGGCTACCGCCTCACCGCCGAGGCCTTCCAGTCCCTCGGCATCCTCCTGGGCGGCAGCGAGGGCAGCCACCGCCTGCACTACCTGCTGGAACACGCCTTCGTGCGCACGCCGCAGGGCCAGGCACTCTCGGACGTCTTCCAGGAGGAGGTGCAGGGCCTGCTGTCGTACGCGAGCCACCCGCTGTACGCCCTCGTCCACGAGGCGATCTACGGACAGGACGCACGCCCCACCGCCTGGTCCGCCGAGCGCGTGCGCGCCGAGTTCCCGCAGTTCGACGCGGCGAAGACGCTCGCCGGGGACGGCCCGCTGCTGTTCACCGGCGAGACGATCCACCCCTGGATGTTCGACTGCGACCCGGCGCTGCGCCCACTGCGCGAGACCGCCGACCTCCTCGCCGCCCGCACCGACTGGACGCCGCTGTACGACTCGGCGCGCCTGGCCGCCAACGAGGTGCCGGTCGCGGCGGCCGTCTACCACGACGACATGTACGTCGACACCGCCCACTCCCTGGCCACCGCCCGCGCCATCCGTGGGCTGCGGACCTGGGTCACCGACGAGTTCGAGCACGACGGCGTACGGGCCGGCGGCCCCCGCGTCCTGGACCGGCTACTCGCCCTCACTCGTGACGAAGCGTGATGTCGGTGTGACGCGTTAGGGTGCGGGCATGACCGAGCCGACGATCACTCAGCTCCAGCCCATGCCCGACGACTGGCAGCGCGCGCTCGCCGTCGTCGCGCATCCGGACGACCTCGAGTACGGCTGCTCGGCCGCGATCGCCGCCTGGACCGACGCAGGCCGCGAGGTCGCCTATGTCCTGGCGACCCGCGGCGAAGCCGGCATCGACACCCTCGACCCCGAGCGGTGCGGCCCGCTCCGCGAGCGCGAGCAGCGGGCCGGCGCCGCGGTCGTGGGTGTGTCGGCGGTGGAGTTCCTCGACCACAAGGACGGCGTGATCGAATACGGCACCGCCCTGCGCCGGGACATCGCCGCCGCGATCCGCCGCCACCGGCCCGAGCTCGTGATCACGCTCAACCACCGCGACACCTGGGGCGGCGTCGCCTGGAACACGCCGGACCATGTGGCCGTCGGCCGCGCGACGCTGGACGCCGCCGGGGACGCGGGCAACCGCTGGATCTTCCCGGAGCTCATCGAGCAGGGCCTGGAGCCGTGGAGCGGCGTCCGCTGGGTCGCGGTGGCCGGCTCCAGCACGCCCACGCACGCGGTCGACGCGACGCCGGGCCTGGAGCGCGCGGTGCACTCGCTGCTCGAACACCGCACCTACATCGAGGTGTTGACGGACGAGGACCCTGAAAGCTACGTCCGCGGCTTCCTCACGGCGAACGCCGAGACGACGGGGGAGCGGTTCGGCGGGAAGCCGGCCGTGGCGTTCGAGCTGTTCAGTAGGTAGGACGGTAGGGAGACGGGGGAATGGTGAAGGACACGGATCTGCTGGCGGACCGCTTCGAGGAGCACCGAGGCCACCTCAAGGCGGTCGCCTACCGCATGCTCGGCTCGCTGGCCGAGGCGGAGGACGCCGTCCAGGAGGCCTGGCTGAAGCTGAGCCGCACGGACGCGGACGGCATCGACAACCTCGGCGGCTGGCTGACCACCGTGGTCGGCCGGGTCTGCCTGGACATGCTCCGCTCCCGTACGCGCCGCCACGAGGAGCCCCTGGACGACACCTTCGTACCGGACCCCGTGATCCGTCCCCTGACGCAGATCGATCCGGAACAGGAGGTGCTCCAGGCCGACTCGGTGGGCCTGGCCCTCCTGGTGGTGCTGGAGGCGCTGGAGCCGGCGGAGCGGATCGCGTTCGTGCTGCACGACATGTTCGCAGTGCCGTTCGACGACATCGCGCCGATCGTCGAGCGCTCCTCGGCCGCCACCCGGCAGCTCGCCAGCCGCGCCCGGCGCCGGGTGAAGGGCGCCACCCCGTCGAGCGAGCCCGACCTCGGCCGGCAGCGGCAGGTGCTCGATGCCTTCATGGCCGCCGCCCGCGCGGGAGACTTCGACGCGCTGCTCGCTGTCCTCGACCCCGAGGTGGTGCTGCGGGCCGACTCCGGGCCGCTGGTGCGGGGTGCGGCGGCGTCCAAGCTGGTGCGCGGCGCGAAGCCGGTGGCCGAACAGGCGCTGCTGTTCGCCCAGTTCGCACAGTACGCGCAGTTCGTGCTGGTCAATGGAGAGGTCGGGGTCCTGCACGCGCCCGAGGGGCAGCCGCAGTCGGTCATGGGCGTCACCATCGTCGACGGCCGGATCACGCACATGTACATCCTGGCCGACCCCGAGCGGCTCGACGGACTCGATCTGTCGGACCTCGGCGGCTGACTCAGGCGGCCACGGCGAGCGCGCCGACCGTGCGGTGCGGGCCGACCACCCGCCCGTCCGGGAGTACCTCGCCGGTGTCGTCGAAGGCGATGGTGCCGTTGCACAGCAGGTACCAGCCCTGCTCGGGATGGGCCGACACGATCACGGCGGCCTGACGGTCCGGGCTGTCGACGGTGGGGCACGGGGGCTGGTGGCTGCACATGACGTCTCCTCGGTTTCCTCGATGCGGTGCTGCTCCTGCTTTCGTCGGCTCGTACATCCGTGGTACCCGAGCTTGTTTTCCGTTGGATGAGGGGACCCCCACAGCACCGGAAACTCATCGGTGAGTTTTCGCCCCGAGCGGGAGATTAGGCTGGTGACATGCAAGATCACCCCGGCGACCTCATCGACCTGCGCGGAGACTGCGCGAACTGTTTCGGGCTGTGCTGTGTCGCGCTGCCCTTCACGGCCTCGGCGGACTTCGCGCTCGACAAGGCCGCCGGGACGCCCTGCCGCAACCTCCAGGACGACCACCGCTGCGGCATCCACGCCCGGCTCCGGCAGAGCGGCTTCACCGGCTGCACGGTCTACGACTGCTTCGGCGCCGGTCAGAAGGTCTCGCAGGTCACCTTCGCCGGACAGGACTGGCGGGCGGGCTCGCGAGCGGACGCCCGGCGGATGTTCGACGTCTTCCCGGTCGTCCGTCAGCTCCACGAACTGCTCTGGTACCTGACCGAGGCGCTCAGCCTGCCGGCCGCCCGCCCCCTCCAGACCGAGCTGCGTGAACTCCTGGACGCGACGGAGGAGCTCACGCGTCGCCCCTCGGAGGAACTCGCGTCCCTGGACGTGGCTGCGCACCGGCAGAAGGTCAACGTCCTGTTGCTGAGGACCAGCGAGCTGGCGCGGGCGGGTGTGCGCGGCCGCAAGAAGGAGCGCCGCGGCGCGGACCTGATGGGTGCCCGGCTGGTGGGCGCGGACCTGCGGGGCGCGAACCTGCGCGGCGCCTACCTCATAGCCGCCGACCTGACCGGCGCCGACCTGCGCGGGGCGGACCTCATAGGCGCCGACCTGCGCGACACCGACCTCACGGACGCCGATCTGACCGGCGCCTTCTTCCTGACCCAGCCCCAGCTGAACGCGGCCCGGGGCAGCGCGGGCACCCGGCTGCCCGAGTCAGTCGGCCGCCCCGCGCACTGGACAGCGCAGCGCTGAGGGCGTGTCTTCCTCTGCGGGGGACGGGGCGGGTTCCCTCGGCGCGGGGATGGCAGCCCGCCGCTCCAGGTTCAGCCGCAGGCCCTCCGGCATCAGCGTCAGCCGCTCCGTCACCCGCAGCCGGTACGCCGGGTCGTCCCTGAACTCGTAGCGGCGCAGCAGCAGGCCCAGCACCAGTGTGGCCTCGTGCAGCGCGAACTGGCGCCCGATGCAGGCCCGCGCCCCCGTCCCGAACGGCTTGAAGGTGTGCGGCGCCCGCGTCCGTACCGCCTTCGGGGCGAACCGGTCCGGGTCGAACCCTTCGGCGTCCGCGCCCCAGACCTCCGGATCGCGGTGCAGCATCGCCGTGAGCACCAGTGCCCAGGCGCCCCGCCGCATCGGATGGGCCCCGCCTAGCACGGTGTCCTCGCGGGCCTCCCGGGCGAAGGCGGGCGCCGTCGGCCACAGCCGCAGCGCCTCGTCGAGCACCCGGCGCACATAGCGCAGCCGCGCCACCTGGTCGTAGCCGGGCGTCGCCGTGGCGCCCCAGACGCGGTCCACCTCGGCGCGGGCGCGGGCCGCGACGTCGGGGTGCCGGGAGAGGTAGTGCAGGGCGAAGGAGAGCGCGCCCGAAGTCGTCTCGTGGCCGGCCACCAGGAAGGTGATCACCTGTCGGCGGACGTTCTCCGCGGAGAGCCGTTCGCCGGTCTGCGGGTGCGAGGTCTCCAGCATGCGGTCCAGCAGGTCGCCGTCCCCGGGCCCGTTCGCGATGCGGGCGCGCACCAAGTCGTCGACGGTGTCGTTGAGATGGGCGATGTCGGCCTCGTTGCGGCGCGCTGCCCTGCGCAGCAGGAACGGCCACGGCACGGTGTTCAGCCGCTGCGCGTAGGTCAGGGTGCCGACCATCGCGGTCACGAAGGGGTGCGGGCGGGCCCGTTCGAAGGAGCCGAAGTCGTGCCCGAACCCGGTGCGCGCGATGGTCTCCAGGGTCAGCTTGGTCATGTCACCGGGCACGTCCACCGCCCGGCCCGCGGTCAGCGCGCGGTCCCAGTGGTCCATGAGCCGGTCGGCCACGGCCAGCATCATCGGGTGGTAGCCGGCCATCGCCTCCCGGCTGAACCCAGGTGCCAGGACCTGTTCTCGGAGAGTCCGTACGACGAGGTCTGGATCGAGCAGGTCGCCGAGATGGCCGGTGTCTCGCGGGGGCTGCTCTATCACTACTTCCCGACCAAGCGGGACTTCTTCGCGGCCGTCGTGGAGCGCGAGAGCGAGCGCATGCTGCGGATGACGGCCGCCGTGCCGGGGGTTGCTGTGCGCGAGCAGCTTGCCGCGGGCCTCGACACCTTCCTGGAGTACGTCGAGGCCCACGCCCACGGCTACCGCGCCTTCCATCGCGCCGACGCGGCCGGCGACCAAGCCGTGCGCAAGGTGTATCAACGGGCCCTGGCCGCACAGGAGAAGCAGATCCTCGCGGCGATGGCGGCGGACCCTGAGTTCGGCTCGCTCTGCGCGGAGCGGCCTGAGGTCCCGGTCGCGGTGCGGGGTTGGCTGGCGTTCACGACCGCCGTCTGTCTTGAGTGGCTGCGGGGCTCGGACCTCTCCCGGGACCAGGTGCGCGACCTGTGCGCCCGTGCCCTGCTGGGCGTCGTCGCACCCTGAGCACCCCTCGCTCCCGCAAAGAGATCGCACAGGATCGGTGGGGCTGGTTGGCCTGCGGCTCGATCTTCGATAGGTTAGGCAAGGCTTACCTAAGGAGGATTGGGATGGGTGACAGCCAAGCCTGGACGGCGGCTCCTTCCGCGGCGGAACGTGCCCGGTCGGTGCTCGCCGGCGCGTGGTCCTGCGGGGTGACCGCGGAGAGCTGCCGTGAGGAGCTCGTCGGCGCGCACACCGTGACCGAGGACGGTCGTGTCCTGCTGGAGGTGCCGGAGGACAGTGTGCTCGTCACGGCCGCGATCTGCGCGCCCCGCGGAGAGCCGTCGGCCGTCCTGGAGTTCGCCGACGTCGCCCCCGTGCCCGTCCGCAAGCGGATCCGCACCCGGCTCTGGCTCTCCGGCTGGTTCACCCCCGATGAGGGCAAACTCGCGTTCAACGCGACCCGCGTGGTGCTGCGCCTGCCGTCCGGTGCCGTGGTCGTGGACCTCGACGAGTTCGCCGGCGCCGCGCCCGACCCGCTGGCCACCGCCGAGGCCCGGCTGCTCACCCATCTGGCCGACTGCCACCCGGACGCCGTCGAGCGGCTCACCCGCCTCGTCGACTCCGACAGCCTGCATGGCGTCGTCCGCGTCCAGCCCCTCGCCGTAGACCGGCACGGACTCACGCTGCGCATCGAACGCGCCAGTTCCCACGGCGACGTACGGCTGCCGTTCCACCGGCCCGCCGACGACGTAGCGCAGCTCACCGAGCGTATGCACATCCTGCTCTCGCAGGCCAGCGCCGCTTCCTGCCCGCGCGCCCTACAGCGGCAGCGCACAGACGGCGACGGGTGACCCGAACGGCTCGCCCGCGAGCCGCAGTTCACCGCTCGCCTCGTCGACATGGAAGACGCTGACGGTGCTCGACCGCTGGTTCGCCGCGAACAGCAGCGCGCCGTCCGGTGAGAGGGCGATCTGCCGCGGGAAGTCCCCGGACACCGGCACCGTGTCGAGCAGCCGGAGCCGGGCGCCCTTCGCCTCCACCGCATAGCGCGCGAGGCTGTTGTGGCCCCGGTTGGCGAGATAGGCGTATCGGCCGTTCGGCGTCACCACCAGCTGCGCCGGATAGCTCGTGCCCGAGCCGGTGCCCGTGTCCTGCTCCTCGCCGATGGTCAGCCGGCCCGTGCCGGGGTCGTACGCGCAGACGGCGACGTTGTTGTCGACCTCGTTGGCCAGGTAGGCGTACCGGCCGCCCGGGTGGAAGGTGAGATGACGCGGGCCCGCACCCGGCTTGGCCTGCGCTCGCGCCACCTCGCCGAGCGTGCCCGCCTTCTGGTCGAGACGGTAGGTGTACACGGTGTCCGTGCCCAGGTCGACGGCGAGCACATGGCGGCCGTCGGGGCTCGTGACGAACTGGTGGGCGTGCGGGCCGTCCTGGCCGGGGCCGGGTGCCGGACTGGAGTGCGTGACCAGCTCGGTGCGCTCGCCCAGCGCGCCCGAGGCGTCGATCGGGTGCACGGCCACGCTGCCCGTGCCGTAGTTGGCGCTCAGCAGCCAGCGTCCGCTCGGATGCACCGACAGATGGCAGGGCGCCGCCCCGCCGGTGCTCCGGCTCCCCAGAACCTTGCGGTCGGCCAGGCGTACGGCGGTCACGGCGCCGTCCTCGCGCTCGTTCACCGCGTACAGCGTCCGGCCGTCGGGGTGCAGCGCCAGATACGACGGGTCGGCGACGCCGGGAATCGTCCCGGTGCCGGTGACGGCGCCCGTGGCCGGGTCGTACGTGGCGAGGCCGATGCCCTGGCCGCCGCCCTGCACGGAGGTGTAGGTGCCGAGGTAGAGGGGGCGCGGGCCGGACGGCTCGCGGCTCTCGGTCTGGGCGCTCGGGCGCGCTGCGGGACCGGTCGCCTCGGACGTCGCCGCGTCGGCCGTGTCCGCAGGGGCGGGCGCGTCGTCGCACGCCGTGGCCGCCGGGAGTGTCACACCGGCGGCCGATCCCGCGAGGGTCCCGACGAATCGGCGCCTGCTCAGCCCACCACTGCCCATGTCCACACCTCAGGTCGTCGGTCGTCGTGGTCGCGACAGCAACCTTGGCGTGGATCTCCTGTCGAGCGCAAGAAGAGCAACGGCAGTTGCATCCTGTGCAATGACGCGGTGGTGGTGGGCCGCCTCGTACCGTCTACCAGTCGCCGTCCTCCACCGGCTTGCCCTGCGCGTCCTTCAATGGCACCACCTGGCCCGGCGTAGGCGCCTGCCAGGGCTCGTGGTCGTCGCCGAGCCAGTCGCCGACCGGCTGGACCGCGCCCAGCGTGTCGGTGGGGGCGAGATCGCCGGCGTCCTCGTCGTAGTAGTCGAACCAGGGCAGCCCCGCGCGCGTGTACGCCGCCCGGTCGACCGGCGACGGCGGGGGAGCCTCGCCGGTGATCCGGCGCCACTCCGGCGGCGTCACCAGATGGACGAAGACCCGGCCGCCGGGCGTCTCGGCCCAGTCCGACAGCGGGCGGTCGTCCTCGTAGACCTCCTGGCGCATGGAACCGCCGACGCCGAGGCCCATCGCCGCGGCGGCCCGGGGCGCCCCGCCCCCGGGAGTCGGCGCTGAACCCGGGGTTGGCGGTGCGGCCATGGGCATGGCGGCGCCGTAACCGCCGAACTGCGGCATCGGGGGCACCTGCACAGGCCGGCGCAGCTCCGCCTCACGCTCACGCCACGCCGCCAGCTGCGGCTCCTTCAGCGCGAACGACTGAAGCTGGACGCCGCCCCAGACCTCCTCGCCGGTGACCTGGCCCTCGACGGTCGCGCCCAGCCCCAGCGGTACCGCCACGAACTGGCGGACCGTGCCCTTGCCGGAGTTGATGCCGTCCAGCCACGGCTGGCGGGGCAGCACGACGTAGTTCTGCGGCTTGCGGGCGAGCCGGTCGCTCCAGGGCTTCCCCGAGACGGCGCACACCTTGCCCACCCCGACCTGCAGGGCCGCCGGCTCCGCCGTGCCCCCGAAACTCAGCCACATCGCCTCGCGCAGATACACCGGGAGCATCACCCCGCCACGCGCCCGCCATGCCTCGGGAACGGTGTCCGGGAAGTCCGCCACCCGCCGGACCGGGAACTCGCCGAGCCCCGGCGGCAGCGGATGGGTGCCCGACTCGGGCAGCCGCAACGTGCGAACGAACCGCACCGCCACACCGCCCGGCAACCGCAGGGTGTTTCCGTCGACCCGCACAGTGGTGTCCGTCATCGGCCCGCTCCCTCACATCCGGCGCCGGTCCGTCCCGGCGTTCCCCTACCGAGAACGCGTGTCCATCCCGGTCCGGTTCCGCCACAGCTGCTCCTGGACGCCCATGCGTTCGCGCAGCCGGGTCAGCCGCGGCAGCCGTACCCGCTGCTCCTGCGACACGCGGTCCAGCTCCTCCAGCAGCCGACGCGAGCGGTGCTCGGTGTCGAGCTCGTCGATCATGCGGTTCACCTCGGTCAGCACGGCGCCGAGCAGCTGCCAGCGGTCCGTCTCGCGCTCCGCCTCCTCGCGCAGCAGCAGGGCGAGCTTGTCGCGGGTGCCCGCCGCAGTGCGCAACTCCGCCGACAGCCGGGACTCCGCCGCGTCGGCGTTGGTGCTGACGTGCGTGGTGACCAGCACCGAGAAGCTGACCACCGCGTCGGCGATCTCGGAGAGCAACTGCTCCACGACGCTGCCCGTGTCCTTCGCGAACAGCGGCTCGGGCTCGCGTTCCTTCGCGAGGTCGGTGAGGGTGCGCGCGAGGACCCGCAGGACGACCGTGCAGATCTCCAGCGTGTCCAGCCCCGTGCGCAGCACCACGCGGTGCAGCAGGCTGTCACGCACGCGTGGATTGAGCCGCAGGCTGTCCTCGGCCTGTCTGAGCGCGGCGTCCACCTCGACGATGTCGTGGTCGAGCCGGCGCGCCTCGTGCAGCCGGGCCGCGGCCTGCTCGACCGGCAGCCGGCCGGAGGCCTCCTCGCCGATGCGCAGCATCAACTGCCGCAGCCGACGGGCCAGTCCCTCCATGGACTCACCGGCCTCGTCCACCCACACCGGCGGCGCGAGCAGCAGATTGAAGCCGAGCCCGACCACCGCGCCGATCAGCGTCTCCAGGATCCGAGCCCACGCCGTGTCCCCGACGGTCGTGACCCCGAGGACCAGCATCGCGCTGATCGCCACCTCGGGCACGTACTCGTCGACCCGCACCAGATGCCCGACCGCCAGCGAGGCCACGATCAGCAGCGCGAGGCTCCACCAGGTCAGGCCGACCAGGAGGCTGAAGGCGATGGCCACCAGGACGCCCGCCACCACCGAGTTCACCCGGCGGATGCCGTTGGTGAGCGTGGCGTACAGGGTGACCTGGACGACCAGCAGCGCCGTCAGGGGCGCGGTCAGCGGCGCGGCCTCCGGGCTCAGGCGCAGCGCGATGACATACGCGATCGTCGCCGCGGCCGCCGACCGCAGCGTCTGGACGACCACGGGGTCCCGGCGCAGCCTGGCCAGCCGCTCCAGGTACGGCGTCTCCTCACGTGCCACTCGCATCCTCGGGCTGTTCCCTTTCCGCCGATGCATCCCACACACCGCTTGCGGAACGTAACGGTCCGCAAGGAACCCCAGATTGATCGCAATGGGCGCGCTACGGCAAGAGGCGGGGCCGGTGATCGTCGACACCCGCGCGAGCCGGGCGGCCGACCGGGTCCGGAACGGGGGAAATCCCCCGCCGTCCCCCCGGGTTGTCCGCAGTCGAGAACGGAGGACCGCCGGATGGTCCCCCGCCGGCCGGAGCGCAAGCCTTGGATCATGAGACGGCATCGGACCGGATTAGTACTGACCCTGTTCATCATCCTCGCCGCCCTGACGACCGGCATCCCGGCCACGGCGGCGCCGACCCCCACCACCACGGTCGTCGCGGCACTCGATCGCGCGGCACATCCGCTGCGCACCGTCGAACCGGGCGGCGACAGGAGCGATCTGCGCGCCCTGGACCGGATGATCGGCGACGCCCGGGTCGTGGGCCTCGGCGAGGCCACACACAGCTCGCACGACTTCTTCGCCCTCAAGGACCGCGTCTTCCGTCATCTCGTCGGGACGAAGGGCCTGCGCACCTTCGCCCTGGAGACCCCCTGGAGCACCGGACAGCGCCTCAACGACTACGTCCTGTACGGCAAGGGCGATCCCCGGCGCGTCATGCGCGAGGAGTTCCAGCGGGACTACCTGTGGTGGAACAACACCGACTATCTGCGGCTGGTCGAGTGGATGCGCGCCTACAACGTCGGCCACCCCGGCGATCCCGTCCGCTTCATGGGCGACGACATCGCCTGGACGGGACCCGAGTTGTACGACGCCGTCGAGGACTACGCGGCCGGCGCCCACCCCGAGCTGAGCGCCCGGCTCGCCGAGCTCTACCAAGGGCTGCGGCCCACGGTGCAGACCGGCGCGTACATCGAGGGGTATCTCAAGCTGCCGTACGCCGAACGGAAGGAGCGTGCGAACCGCACGGGCGAGGCGCTTCGGCTGCTTCAGCGGCAGGCTCCGGCCGCCGACCGCGACGCGTACGACCGGGCCGTCCAGGACGCGACGGTGATCGACCAGACCGCCCGGCAGTACGCCTTCGACTTCACCGACCCGGCCCAGATCGCCGAAGCCATGCGCTACCGCGACGGGGCGATGGCGGCCAACGTGGTGTGGTGGCAGAAGCACACCGGCACCAAGGTGCTGCTGTCCGCGCACAACAACCACGTCGGCTATGTGCCGGAGAAGCCGGCCGAGAACCCGAAGGTGCAGGGCGCGTTCCTGCGCGAGAGCCTCGGCGCGGGCTATGTCAGCGTCGGCCTGACCTTCGGCCACGGTTCGTTCAACGCCACCGGTCAGGACGACGAGGTCATCCGCCGCTGGACGCTGGGACCGGCGGACCCGGGCAGCAACGAGCGGACCCTGGACCGGGTGCGGTACCGCGACTACCTGCTCGACATGCGGTCCGTCGCGGCGCCGGCCGGCGCCTGGTTGCGGCAGGCGCGGCCGACGCGGAGTATCGGCACGGCCTACCCGGACGGCCCGCACGACATCGCGCTCGCCCGCAGCCATGACGTCCTGATCCATCTCCACCGGGTGGAGGCGGCGCGGCTGCGGGACCGGTAGGGGCCCGTCAGAAGTACACCTTGTCGAGGAAGGAGGACAGATTGCCCGTCGTCCGGGCGATCTGTTCCTCCAGTGTCAGGCTCTCCTCGAAGCGGCCCCCCGACTGCGGGACCTTCTTCCCGCGCAGGTAGAGGGAGCACGCCAGGTCGGTGCACATGTACAGGCCCACCGAATTGCCCTCGCGCCCTGCCGCACCCGCCTTGCGGGCCGTCATCAGCGAGACGCCGCCGCCCGGATGGGTCGTCAGACACAGGGAGCACATGCTGCGATGCAGGAACCCGCGCTGCGAGGACGGAAAGCGCAGGGTGATGCCCACGGGGCTGCCCTCCCGCTCGGTCACCAGATAGCTGCGGTCGGGTGCCCCCGGATCCCGCCAGCCGAGGAAGTCGAGGTCGTCCCAGGGGCGTTCGTCGAGATCGCGGGGCAGGGACACCCGCTTGGCCTCCCCTTTCGAGCAGTTGATAAATGAGTTGCGGATGTCCTGCTCGGCGAGTGGCCTCATGGGGAGCCTCCTGGGAGTCGGTCCGAAACCTAGAGGGTCTAGGTTTACGCCTAGGTTAGGCAGGCTGGACGAAAGGGAGCCAGTGAATTTCAGCGATCCCGGGTCACCTCGGTCCCGGGCGGCCCTGCGGCATGTCGCGGACTCCTCCACGGGGCCGGCCCTCGACCCCGATGTGCGTGTCACCCTCAACTTCCATCCGGACCGGCTCGTACGGACGGTACCGATCCTGCGTGCGCTGGCCGAGGACGGCACGTACCACTCGCAGTTCGTCACCGGTACCAGCAACGGCGGGCTCACTGCCCACCCCGGCGGTGACCGATGGCGCTGGGAGAGTCGCATCTTCGGCGGGGTGTACGACGACGCCAGCGCGCCCGAGCGGCCCGTGTACGGCGCGCTGAACTTCCGGCGGCAAGTCGTCGGCGCCGCCCCGCGGTTCGGCTCGGCGTACTTCCGGCTGACGGGCTCGACACTCGCCCGTGCCACCTTCTGCTACCCCGACAGCGCGGCCGAACCGACCGACTTCGGGGTCGCCGCGGGCATGCACCTGGTCGCCCTCGCCGAGACCGACGACCGGGACGCCCTCGACGACTACATCGAGGCGCAGATCCACGGCGCGGTGGTCCTCGCACGTGACGTGGAGGCCGTCGTCCTGGACGCCTGCTACCGCGGCACCCCGGTCGAGACCGGGGCCCGCCTCCTGCCCTGCCCCGTCGAATAGCACCCCGGCTACCGCCTCACCGTGCCCGAGCTGCGCCGTCACGCGGACTATCGCGGCCAGGAGTACGTCGATCTCGGCGCCCGGATCGCCGAGGACGGCCGTGTCGACCCGCGCGTCATCGGGGACGCCGCGCGCACCGGACGGTACGAGCTCCAGGACCTGAAGAAGGTCTGGCACACCCTCGCCCGCTTCGGTGCCCCCAAGGGCGCGGGCACGGCCTACTCCGACCCGGCCGAGGCGGTGGGCGCCGGCGGCCACACCCCCGGGGCGAGCACGCCCAGCGCATAAGCGCGGGCGACCAGTTCCGTACGGTTGGCCGCGCTCCACCGTGCCGACAGGCGCCGCAGGTGGTAGTTCACGCCGTCCACCGTCAGGTCGGTCTCCCGGGCGGCCCGCGCAGTGGTGGCGCCCCCGGCTAGCAGCGCCAGGATGCGCGCCTCCATCGGCGTGACTCGCGTGGGCGGCGTCCCGGGAGACGGCTCGCGCTCACCCAGGACACGGAGCATCACCAGCAGCGCCGGCGTCTCCTCCACGGTGTCGCTCACCGGGTCGGCCGTGAGCTCCCCGTAGCGCTCCTCACCGTCGGGAGCCCGCCAGCGCACCGACACCTGATAGCGCGACCGGTGTCGCAGCCGCAGCGCCTCGGCGATCCGCTCGACCTGCGTCGCCTCCTGCGGCCGGAACAGCTCCAGCACATCCCGGCCGCGCAGCCGCCCCGGGGTCGTACCGCACTCCGCCGCCATCGCGGGATTGGCCAGCTGGACCGCGCCGTACACATCACAGACCGCGACCGGTACGGCGACGCGGTCGAAGACCATCAGGGCGCGGTTGCGCCACACGACGGCCTCCGGGTGGGTCCAGTCCATCAGCACCTCCGGAGACCCGCTGCAAGAGCGACTCATTGCTGTGCACTACATAATCATGTAGTTGCGGCGCTCCGGCGGGCGGGACCCGTCGACCAACCTGGATCGCAGTACTCCCGTACCGCGAAAGGCAGTTGTCGCGCCATGCCCCCCACCGCGCTCGACCCGCAGACCGCACACCCCCTCCCCGGCGTCCCCGTCGCCGACATCTCCGCCACCGGACCCGGCGGCACACCCGTCCAGCAGGCCATGGAGCTGATGCGCGAGCACGGGCCCGTGTTCGTGCGGCGGCTGTACGGGCGGGACGCTCTGTTCGTGGGCGACCTGGACCTGGTGGCCGAGCTCGCCGACGAGCGGCGGTTCGCCAAGCACATCGGGCCCGGTCTGGAGAACGTCCGCGAGTTCGCCGCGGACGGCCTGTTCACCGCGTACAACGACGAGCCCAACTGGGCCAAGGCGCACGACATCCTCATGCCCGCCTTCGCGCTCGGCTCGATGCGCACCTACCACCCGGTCATGCTGAAGGTGGCCCGCCGGCTCATCGACTCCTGGGACCGTGACGCCCGCGCCGGACGGCCGGTGAACATCCCCGACGACATGACCCGCATGACCCTGGACACCATCGGGCTCGCCGGGTTCGGCTACGACTTCGGCTCCTTCGAGCGCCCCGAGCCGCACCCCTTCGTCGAGTCGATGGTCCGCTGCCTGGAGTGGAGCATGACCCGGCTCGCCCGGGCCCCCGGCCAGGACCACTCCGCGGCCGACGCGGCCTTCCGGGACGACGCCGGCTACCTCGCCCAGGTCGTCGACGACGTCATCGCCGCCCGCACCGGAACCGACCAGAGCGCCGCCGAGGACCTCCTCGGCCTGATGCTCACCGCCGCGCACCCGGCCGACGGCACCACCCTCGACGCCGCCAACATCCGCAACCAGGTCATCACCTTCCTGATCGCCGGCCACGAGACCACTTCCGGCGCGATGTCCTTCGCCCTGTACTACCTCGCCAAGCATCCGACGGCGCTGGAACTCGTACGGCGTGAGGTGGACGCGCTGTGGGGCGACCAGGCCGACCCGGAGCCGGCGTACGACGAGATCGGCCGGCTGACGTACACCCGGCAGGTCCTGAACGAGGCGCTGCGGCTGTGGCCGACGGCCGCCGTGTTCTCCCGGCAGGCCCGCGAGGACACGCTGCTCGGCGGACGCATCCCGCTGCGCGCCGGACAGGCCGCCCTCGTGCTCACCCCGATGCTCCACCGGCAGCCGGTCTGGGGCGACAACCCCGAGCTGTTCGACCCCGCACGCTTCACGCCCGAGGCCGAGGAGGCCCGGCCCGTGCACGCCTTCAAGCCGTTCGGCACCGGTGAACGTGCCTGCATCGGGAGGCAGTTCGCGCTGCACGAGGCCACCATGCTGCTGGCGATGCTCGTCCACCGCTACCGGCTGCGCGACCACGCCGACTACCGCCTCACCGTCAAGGAGACCCTCACCCTCAAGCCCGAGGGCTTCACCCTGACCCTGACTCCGCGCACCACCGCCGAACGCAGCCACGCGCCGCTCCCGGGAAGCGCGCACGCCGAGGCACCGGCGGACACCGAGAGCGCCGCGTTGCCCGCCCGCGTCCGCCCCGGCACCCGTGCGCTCTTCCTGCACGGCAGCAACTACGGCACCTGCCGCGAGTTCGCCGCGTCCCTCGCCGACGAGGCCGCCGCCGTCGGCTGCGAGACCGAGGTCGCGCCGCTGGACGCCTACGCGGGCGGCCTGCCCACCGACCGGCCCGTCGTGATCACCGCCGCCTCCTACAACGGCCGCCCCACCGACGACGCCACCGCCTTCACCGCTCGGCTGGAGGAGCCCGGCGACGCCGCGGACGTCACCTACGCCGTCCTCGGCGTCGGCGACCGCAACTGGGCCGCCACCTACCAGCAGGTGCCCACCCGCATCGACGACCGCCTCGCCGACCTCGGCGCCACCCGCCTCCTCGACCGCGCCGCCGCGGACGCCTCGGGTGACCTGACCGGCGCCGTCCGCGACTTCACGACCCGCCTGCGGACGGCCCTGCTGGAGCGGTACGGCGACCCCGACGCGGCCGCCACCGCCGAGGAACCCACAGCGGCCTACGAGGTCCGTGCCCTGACCGGCGGCCCGCTGGACGCCCTCGCCGAACGGCACGGACTCGTCCCCATGACGGTCACCGAGGCGTACGACCTCACCGCCCCCGACCACCCGCGTCGCAAGCGCTTCGTCCGCCTCGCCCTCCCCGAAGGCGTCACCTACCGCACCGCCGACCACCTCACCGTCCTGCCCGCCAACTCCCCGGCCCTGGTGGAGCGATGCGCCGCCGCGCTCGGCGTCGACCTCGACACCGTCCTGGACATCCGCGCCACCCGCCCCCGGCGCGACGGCCTGGCGGTCGACCGGCCGCTGACCGTACGCCAACTCCTCACCCGCCACGTCGAGTTGCAGGAGCGCCCCAGCACCGCCCAGCTGTCCGCGCTGGCCGCCGCCAACCCCTGCCCGCCGGAGCGCGTCGCGCTGACGGAGCTGCGCGACGATCCGCGCACCCTGGTCGAGCTGATCGAGGACTTCCCCGCCCTGCGCGGCGCCCTGGACTGGCCGACGCTCCTCGACCTGCTCACCCCGCTGCGCCCCCGCCATTACTCGATCTCGTCCTCGCCCGCCGTCGACCCTGGCCACGCGGACCTGATGATCTCCCTGCTTCAGGCCCCCGCGCGCTCGGGCAGGGGCGTCCACCGAGGTACGGGATCCGGCCACCTCACCGACGTCCGGCCCGGCGACACGGTGTACGCCCGCGTCCAGCCGTGCCGGGAGGCCTTCCGGATCGACGCCGGAACGCCGGTCGTCATGGTCGCCGCCGGCACCGGCCTCGCCCCGTTCCGCGGCGCCGTCGCCGACCGTACGGCGGCCCTCGCGGCCGGCGACGAACTCGCCCCGGCCCTGTGCTACTTCGGCTGTGACGCCCCCGACGCCGACTTCCTGCACGCCGAGGAGCTGTACGCCGCCGACTCGGCCGGAGCCGTCTCGCTGCGCCCGGCCTTCAGCACCGCCGGTACATTCGTCCAGCACCGCATCGCGGCCGAGGCCGACGACGTCTGGAAGCTGCTCGGCGCCGGCGCCCGGGTGTATGTCTGCGGCGACGGCTCCCGCATGGCACCGGGCGTGCGGGAGGCCTTCCGTACGCTGTACCGGGAGCGCACGCCGGGCGCCGACGACGCGGCGGCCGAGCGATGGCTGGAGGCGTTGATCGCCGACGGCCGGTACGTGGAGGACGTCTACGCGGCGTAGGTCACAATGGGAGGCGGTCCGAACACGGTGGGGGACCAGGGCTGATCCGGAGGGAGCCGCATGGCGGGGCGTAATGGGCGCACGGTACGGGACCTCAGGCGGGGCAACCGTACCGCCGTACTTCAGCGCCTGTACTTCGACGGCCCCCTGAGCCGCTTCGAGCTCGGCCCGGCGACCGGGCTCAGCTCCGGCTCCGTCAGCAACGTCGTCGCCGAGCTGATCGCCGACGGCCTCGTCGAGGAGGCCGGGAGCGTCGACTCCGACGGCGGCCGGCCCCGCATCCTGCTGCGCGTCGCCCCCGGCAGCGGCCACATGATCGGCGTCGACGTGGGCGAGACCCGGGTGCGGATCGGCCTGTTCGACCTGACCCTCACCGAACTCGCCCGCGCGGAACGGCCGTTGGTGCGAGAGCGGTACGAGGTCGAGGGCATCGTCGGCCATGTGCGCGACGGCATCGCCGAGGTCCTCGCGGAGGCCGGTATCGGGCCCGAGCGACTGCTCGGCGTCGGCATCGGCGTCCCCGGCATCGTCGAGGACACCGGGGAGCTCGGGGCCGTGGTGCACGGGCAGACGATCGGCTGGGACGCCGTACCGCTGGAGAAACTCCTGCGCGACGGCTCCCAGCTCCCGGACGGCGTCCCGTACTTCATCGACAACGGCGCCCGGACCCTCGGCCAGGCCGAGATGTGGTTCGGCGGCGGGCGCGGCGCCCGCAATGCCGTCGTCGTGCTCTTCGGCTCCGGCGTCGGCGCCTGCCTGGTCACCCCCGAGGTGGAGCACGGGCGGGCCGTCGAGTGGGGTCATCTGACGGTACG
Source organism: Streptomyces sp. NBC_01092 (assembly GCF_045039535.1). NCBI lineage: Bacteria > Bacillati > Actinomycetota > Actinomycetes > Kitasatosporales > Streptomycetaceae > Streptomyces > Streptomyces sp. NBC_01092. The sequence goes on from NZ_CP108659.1 coordinate 10,290,402, forward strand.
GGTCAGGGGGCGCCGCTGCCGGTGCGGTGCCCTCGGCTGCCTGGAGGCCTACGCGGGCGCCGAGTCGCTCATCGACCGCTGGCGCGAGCAGGGTGGGAGCGTGCCCAAGGACGCCGACGAGGAGACCGCGCTGACGGCGATGCTGGCCGGCGCGTATCCGGCCGAGGGCCGGGAGGCCGACCCGGTGGCCGTCGGCGTGCTGGAGGAGACCGCCGAGTACGTGGGCGCGGGCCTGTCCGACCTGATCAACCTCTTCCAGCCCGAGCGCATCCTCATCGGCGGCTGGGCCGGACTCCAGCTCGGCGCCCGCTTCCTGCCCGACGTACGCCGGCACGCGGCCTCGTACGCCCTGCGGCATCCCGCCCACAAGGTCACCATCGACCTCGGCAGGCTCGGCCCGGACGCGGTCACCGTCGGCGCCGCGATCCTGCCGCTCGCCGACTTCTTCGCCCACGGCGGCAGGCGCGCCGAGCCCGCGCCGCACCCTCGGCCAAGCGAGCTTGCGGAGCGAGTGCCGACCTGAGGTTTCGCCGCCGGCGGGGACGGTACTCGCGGGGCCCTTGGACGACGCGAGGGAGGTGCAGCCATGGACGACCATCGTCATGAGGCGCCGGGCGGGTCCGCGGATCCGGTACCCAGGGACCCGCCGGACCAGCAGGCGGACGCGGGGGAGGACCCCTGGGAGGTGCCCGTGAAGCGCACGGACGAAGCGGTAGCGGACGACGTCCCGGACACGGACGAGGCGGGCACGGGCCGCCGGGGTGCGCCGCGGTCCGGCACGGTCCACCCTGAACATCCGACGCCTCAGGAGCCGCCTGCCTGAGTCCGCTCGAACGCGCCCTCCCGCACTACCCGGCGAACGCGTCGACGCCCGTCAGCTCCGCGGACAGCTCCCACAGCCGCGCCGCCTGCGCCGGGTCGACCGCCCAGTCCTTGACGCCGCTGCGCGGCCCGCCTTCGACGGCGGGTTCGGCGATGTCGCAGTCCTCCAGGTAGACGCCGCCCATGCCGGCCAGCTGGGGCGACGTCGCCGCCCACACCTGGGTGGCCGCGCCCTGCTCCGGTGTCTTGAAGGCCTCGGGGTGGAGCAGGTTGCCCTGCTCGTCGATCCAGCCGCGCTCGACCATCTCCTCCTTGGGGAGGTGGCGCTGCAGTGGGGTGAGGATGCCGCCCGGGTGGAGGGCGAAGGCCCGTACGCCGCGGTCGGCGGCGAGCTTGTCGAGGTGGACCGCGAACAGGACGTTCGCGGTCTTGGCCTGCCCGTACGCCTCCCACTTGTCGTAGCCGTGCCGCCAGTGGACGTCGTCCCAGCGCATCCCGGACTGGTGGTGGCCCGTCGAGGACACGGACACCACGCGGGCGCCGCCCGGCTCGATCGCCGGCCACAGGCGGTTGACCAGGGCGAAGTGGCCGAGGTGGTTGGTGGCGAACTGCGCCTCCCAGCCGGGCCCGACCCGGGTCTCCGGGCAGGCCATGATCCCGGCGTTGTCGATCACGAAGTCGACCGTGCGGCCGGACGCGAGGAACCGCTCGGCGAAGCCGCGCACACTCTCCAGGTCACCGAGGTCCAGCTCGTCCACCTCGACCCCGTCCAGACCCTGCAGGGCCTCCCGCGCGGTGTCCGGACGACGGGCGGGCACGACGACCCGGGCGCCGGCCTTCGTGAGGGCACGCGTGGTCTCCAGACCCAGCCCCGAGTAGCCGCCGGTGACGATGGCGAGCTTGCCGGACAGGTCGATGCCACTGAGGACGTCGTCGGCGGTGCTGCGGGCGCCGAAGCCCGAACCGATCTTGTGCTGTGCAGTGCTCATGTCCGGAACGCTACGAATTAGAGTGCTCTCGAAGTCAAGCCGACCCGGAGGAAGTGCCTCCGCACAGAGGAAAGCCCCGGCCGGACGGGGGATTCCGGACGGGGCGGTCAGAGGTGGGTGCGGATGGCGGTCGCCTCTCGGCGAAAGGCTCCACAGGGCTTCAGCCGAACGATCTTCCCTGTGGGCGAAAGGTGAGGCCCGGGGACACTGTTCCATCCACACCCACGGCTGGTTCAACGGGAAACTACCGGCGGGTGTTCCTGGGTTTGCCGCTGTGGGCGGTGATCTGTGTCACGCAGTCGGACGCGGTCCCTTCTCGCGCGTCCACGCCAGCAGCTCGTCCGCCGTCCAGGTGGTGAGGACCCGCTCGGCGGGCACCCCGCACTCCTCGGCGCGGGCACAGCCGTAGCGCTGCCAGTCCAGCTGCCCGGGTGCGTGCGCGTCGGTGTCGACGGAGAACAGCACGCCCGCCCCGACGGCCCGGCGCAGCAGCCGCCGCGGCGGGTCCAGTCGCTCGGGCCGGCTGTTGATCTCCACCGCCGTACCGGATGCGGCGCAGGCCGCGAACACCTCGTCCGCGTCGAACTCCGACTCCGGCCGGCCCCGCCCCGTGATCAGCCGTCCGGTGCAGTGGCCGAGGATGTCCGCGTGCGGATCGCGTACGGCGGTGACCATGCGGCGGGTCATCGCGCGGGCGTCCATGCGCAGCTTGGAGTGCACGGACACCACCACGACGTCGAGCCGCTCCAGCAGCTCGGGCTCCTGGTCCAGGGAGCCGTCGTCCAGGATGTCGCACTCGATGCCGGTGAGCAGCCGGAAGGGCGCCCAGGTCGCGTTCAGCCGCGCCACCACGTCCAGCTGCTCGCGCAGCCGGTCGGCCGACAGTCCCCGGGCGACGGTGAGCCGGGGTGAGTGGTCGGTCAGCACCGCCCACTCGTGTCCGAGCTCGGCCGCCGTACGGCCCATTTCCTCGATCGGGCTGCCGCCGTCCGACCAGTCGGAGTGCAGATGGCAGTCCCCGCGCAGCAGCTCCCACAGCCGCCCGCCGTCGGGCGGCTCGGCCGCGGGCCGTTCCTCCAGGTCCGACAGGTACCCCGGCACCTGACCGGCCAGCGCCTCGCGCACCACCTGCGCCGTCTTCGGGCCGACACCCCGCAGCGACTCCAGCGTCCCGGCCTGCGCGCGCGCCCGAACCTCGTCCTCGGGCAGCTCCGCCAGGACCCGCGCCGCCGTACGGAAGGCGCGTACGCGATACGTCGGCTCCAGGGACCGCTCCAGCAGGAAGGCGATCCGGTTCAGCGCCTGCACGGGGTCCATCGCCACCTCCACCTCCAGGGTTCCCCGGCCCCGCCGCGCCCGCACGGCGGCGGGGGCAGGGCTCGGGTCCCCGATTCGAGATGTCCGGATGGTCTGAAGGATCCCTTGACGCGGGTAGCGCTCTACGCTCTATTCATGACCGAAAGCGCGAGCCCGCACATCTCACAGCCGCGGATCTTGGTGCTCGGGGTTCAGCCGGGCACGCCTCCGTTCCGGATCATGGAGATCGACGGTGTGGTCGTCGGCATGCCGAGGACCATCACCGACGTCCTGGAGACTGCCGCCTACCACGGCATCAGGGTCCACGACCTGGACGACCCGGACGTGATCCGCTGGGTCGGCGGCGACAAGTTCACCTGGCGTCACCACTAGGGCCTGTCCGGCCGGGTCACCCGACCGTCCACTTCTGGTTGGCGCCGCCGGAGCAGGTCCAGATCTGCAGCCGGGTTCCGTTGGCCGAGTTGTTGCCGGTGACATCGAGGCACTTGTCGGCCTGCGGATTGACGATGTCGCGTGCCGCTGTGACGGTCCATCTCTGATTGGGGCCGCCCGAGCAGTCCCACAGCTGGACGGTCGTGCCGTCGGCCGTGCCGTTGCCGGTGGCGTCCAGGCACTTTCCGAGCGCGCGGAGCGTGCCGTCCGAGCCGGCGGTCCACTGCTGGGCGCCGCTGCCGTTGCAGTCGTAGAGCTGTACGGGCGTGCCGTTGGCGGAGCTCGCCCCGGCCACGTCGACGCACTTGCCGCCGAGCCCCCTGATCGCGCCGCCGTTTGCGCTGTCACCGGTCGTCACCGAGACGTGGTCCACCACGAGCTGCTGCGGGAACACCGTGGAGCCGTCCGGGTCGCCGGGCCAGTAGCCGCCCACCGCGAGGTTCAGGATCAGGAAGTACGGCTTGTTGAAGACCCACTGCTTTCCGCCCAGGTCGGCGGGCGTGCGCCGCTGGTAGACGTTGCCGTCCACGGACCAGGTGATCGAGTCGGGCGCCCAGTCGATGGCGAAGGTGTGGAAGGCGTCGGCGAAGGCCTGGCCGTTCGGCAGGGAGTAGCCGGCGCCTATGCCGCCCGACCCGGAGTAGCCGGGGCCGTGGATGGTGCCGTGCACGGTCGAGGGCTCGAAGCCGACGTTCTCCATGATGTCGATCTCGCCCGAGTCCGGCCAGTTCACCGGTGTGCCGAGCATCCAGAACGCGGGCCACATGCCCTGTCCCCGCGGGACCTTCATGCGCGCCTCGACGTGCCCGTACTGGGCGGTGAACTTCCCGGAGGTGTTCAGCCGGGCCGAGGTGTACTGGCAAGTGCCGTACCAGCACTGGTAGTTGGCGGGATTCTCGCGCCGGGCCGTGATGACCAGGTGGCCCTGGCCGTCCAGTGCCGCGTTCTTGTTGCCCGACGTGTAGTACTGCCGCTCGTGGTTGTTGACGTTGTCGCCGGTCTCGATCTGCCACTTCGACGAGTCGACGGCGGAGCCCGCGGGCCCGTCGAAGGAGTCGGAGAACGTCACCGCCGCAGCCGAGACGTCCGGTGGTTCGGCCTGCGCGGGGCCGATCGCGGCGGAGGCGACCAGAACGGCCGACAGCGCCGCGAGGAGACACGTGCGGAGCAGGCGTGGGGAGGCCATCGTGCTCCCTTCCGTACGGCGACCCGATGGACGGGATGCGCCGACCGAGGTGGGGGGTGAAGGTGTCGCCACTTGATTTAAGGAGTGAGATAAGAGGGCGTCAATACTTTGGTACGGACCAGTGGTTGAAGAGGCCGGCAAACGTCGCCATCGGGCCGGTCCGCGCGGGCCGTACGGCGTGTGGCCCCACCACAGGTGTGCGGCGTCCACCCTTCGTCCGGCGCCGAACCGTTGAATTCCTAGGCTTCTCGTCATGAACGCCGCACACATCGGTGAGCTGCTCGCTGTCCTGGGCGCCGGCACAGCAGCCGGCGCCGTCAACGCCGTCGTCGGGTCGGGCACGCTGATCACGTTCCCGGTGCTCCTCGCGACCGGCCTGCCGCCCGTCACCGCCACGGTCTCCAACGCGCTCGGCCTGATCCCCGGCTCGATCAGCGGCGCCATCGGGTACCGGCGCGAACTGCGCGGCCAGCGTCGGCGCATTCTGAAGTGGGGCGCCGGCGCCCTGCTCGGCGGGCTCACCGGCGCGACGCTGCTGCTGGCCCTGCCCGCCTCGGCGTTCGAACGGATCGTGCCGGTCCTGGTCGGGCTCGCCCTCGTGCTGGTCGTCCTCCAGCCGCTGATCAGCAGAAGGCTGCGCGACCGCAGGGCCCGCACGGGCAGGTCCGCACGCCCCGACGGCGGCCCGCTGCTGCTGGTCGGACTGACCCTGGCCAGCGTCTACGGCGGCTACTTCGCGGCCGCCCAGGGCATCATCTACGTCGCCCTGATGGGCATGCTCCTCGACGACAGCCTGCAACGGCTCACCGCGGTCAAGAACGTGCTCGTCGCCGTGGTCAACTCCGTCGCCGCGCTGTTCTTCCTGGTCGTCGCCGACTTCGACTGGACGGCCGTGGCCCTTCTCGCGGTCGGGTCCGCGGCCGGCGGCCACTTCGGAGCCACCGTGGGCCGCCGGCTGCGTCCCGCCGTACTGCGCGCGTTCATCGTGGTGGTCGGCACGGTCGCGATCGTCCAGCTGGTGCTGCGTTAGGAGGAGCGGGGCGCGCGGGCGTGCACCACGCGGCTCAGCCGCCGTCCCAGCAGGAGGTAGCCGACCAGGGCTCCGGTCGTGTTGAGGATGACGTCGTCGATGTCGAAGGCGCGCCCCGTCACCAGTGCTCCCTGGGCGAACTCGACGAGCAGCATCACGGTCGCCGTCAGCAGCAGGACCCGCAGGACGCCGCGCGTACTCGGCGCGACGACGGGGACCAGGACGCCGAACGGGATGCCCAGCAGCACATTGCCGCCGATCTGTCGGACGGCGTCACGCAGTTCGGGCTGGTCGAGGTAGGCCCGCAGCGTGCTACCCGGGCGCAGGTTGGTGTGCGTCAGTGCCTCCGACGCAGGCGAGGGTTGCAGGGTGAGCTTCGCCAGTACGACGGCGAAGGCGACCATGAACGTGAAGGCGCACAGCATCGCCAGCAGTCGGGCCACGAAGCGCAGCGGACTCCGTCCGGAACGCGGTGTGCGCCGGGGCTTGGTGGAGCGTTCGGTCTTCTTCGCGGTGCCCTTCGACTTGGCCGAGCCTTTCGGCTTCGCGGAGCCTTTCGACGCGGCGGAACCTTTCGATGGGGAGGCGCCCTTCGACTTGGCGGTGCCGGCGGACTTGGGAGTGCCGGGGTGCAACGCGGCACGCGAACGTGGGGTTCCACGGGCCATGCGATCCTCCAGTCTTCAACTTCCCTGAGTAGTAACGGGGTTACCCCGGTTCCGCGATGCGATGCCGCCGACCCGCCGACCGGCCGGCGGTCATCACCCGCCATGCCGAGTTTGTCGGCATGGACGTCAGGCCCCGTACGTCACCTTCACCTCCTTGAAGCCCAGGGAGTGCAGCAGCCCTTCGAGCATGTCGGACGTGTTGGTCTCGGCACGCGCGGTGAGCGCGCTCTCCTTCGCGGCGTCGCCGATGTGCCGCACCGCCAGCTTCTGCACGGCCTGTTCGCTGTTCGGGTTGTCCGAGAAGAGGTCGCCGAGGCGGTCGAGCAGACCACGCTCCTTGGAGACGGCGTAGGAGCGGTCGGGGTCGAGGGACGGTTCGCCGAGGGCGGCGTGCGGCAGACGGAGCGTGGCGGACGTACGGTCGTCGTTGACCGTGACGTCGTCCTCGCCGACCTTGCCGAGGTCGACATAGGCGTCCACGGTGCCCGCGCCGACGTACAGCGTGCGGGTGCCGCGGATCGCGTCGGGCAGGAACTTGGCGTCCTTCTCCAGATCCACGACGATCTGGAAATTGCCGGAGGCGGCGTCGTAACGGCTCATGTCCTGGATGGACTGGAGCAGCGCCGGACCGGAGCGGTCGTTGGTCTCGGTGCCGAAGAGGTCCTTGAGACCGGGGAGTACGCTCAGCCGGATCCCGGCGAAGAAGACCACGAGCACCAGGACCAGGGCGCTCACCGCCTTCGCCCAGCCGGGCATGCGCTTGTTGACGCGCTTGATGGAAGTCGTCATGTCGACGTTCCTCCTTCCCTATGTTCGGGGTACCCCCAAATCCCTTTCCAGACCTGTCCGTTGGCCGATTGGTGCCCGTGACCGGAGCGGGGCGGCGCCGACCCGGCGTGCCCGCGAAGCGCGCAAAGGCGGGCAGCAACGTTTCTGCTGAGGTAAGTAGCATGAGTCCGCCACCCGGAGTGATCATGCGAGGAGCGGTTCGTGCGAGAGATCGCCGTGTTCAGTGGTAGTGCCCACCCCGAACTGGCGGCGGAGGTCTGCGCGCATCTGGGGGTGCCGCTGAGCCCCACCCGGGTCAGCCGGTTCGCCAACGACTGTCTGGAGGTACAGCTTCAGGCCAACTGCCGGGAGCGGGACGTCTTCCTGATCCAGCCGCTGGTCCGGCCCGTCCAGGAGCATCTCGTCGAGCTGCTGCTGATGTGCGACGCCGCACGCGGGGCGTCCGCACGCCGGATCACCGTGGTCATGCCGCACTACTCCTACGCCCGCTCCGACAAGAAGGACGCGCCCCGCATCTCGCTGGGCGGCCGGCTCGTCGCCGACCTGATGGTGTCGGCCGGCGCGAGCCGTGTCCTCGCCATGACCCTGCACTCGCCCCAGGTGCACGGCTTCTTCACGGTGCCGGTCGACCACCTGCACGCGCTGCGTGAACTCGCCGCACACTTCCGGCGCCACGACCTGACCCGTACGACCGTGGTCTCGCCGGACCTCGGCAACGCCAAGGAGGCCGCCGCGTTCGCGCGGCTGATCGGCGCCCAGGTCGCCGCCGGCGCCAAGCAGCGGTTCGCCGACGACCGGGTCACCATCAGCTCCGTCATAGGCGACGTGACCGGGCGCGACGTCATCATCCTGGACGATGAGATCGCCAAGGGCAGCACCGTCCTGGAACTCCTCGACCGACTGCGGGAGTTGGGCCCGCGCTCGATCCGCGTGGCCTGTACGCACGGCCTGTTCGCGTCCGGCGCGCTGAAGCGGATCGGCGAGCAGCCGGACGTACTGGAGATCGTGTGCACCAACACCGTGCCGATTCTGGAGGAGGAGCGCACCGAGAAGCTGCAGGTCCTGTCGATCGCCCCCGCGCTCGCCGAGGCGGTGCGCCGCATTCACAACGGGGAGTCCGTCAGCGCCCTGTTCGACGCGCCGGTAACCGAATAGAGGGGGAGTCAGCGGAGCGACGCTCTATATCCATCTCATAACGAGCCGGACGTGGCCTCGGGCTGGCCCAGGGCCGCGTCCGGTGTCGGATGCGGGGGCAGCAGGCGGGACAGGCCGGTGATCCTGAGCATGCGCAGGGTCAGCGGGTGGGTGCAGACCAGGTGCACCTGGCCGCCGTGGTCCAGGGCCCGGCTGCGGGCCCGGTACAGCAGACGCAGTCCGGAGCAGTCGAAGAACTCGATGTTCCTGAGGTCGATCACGATGCGTGCGTCGGGGTGTGCTGTCACGCGGTCCAGGTAAGGGGCGATCTCCACGGCGGCCGCGATGTCGATCTCACCGCGGAACTCCAGCACCGTGTGGTCCCGGTGCCGGTGGACACGCAGATGCCGGCTGAACGGCGCAGGATCCTGCTGCATGACGACATCGCCTCCAACCTGGCCCCCTGCGGCGGGCTGCTCAAATCCTGTCCCCGCACTGCAAGTTACCCTCGATTGAGCGAATCTGAGCATGTTCGATTGACATATGTCTTTGAATTGCGACAGATGCTTCGCGTGATGTGCGGGACGTGGCTATGACAGCGCGTGCCAGGCTCTGGAGAGTGCCTGGCGGAACTGCTCGGTCTGATGAGCCGTGAGGTCTCGCACCATCCGCTCCTCCAGTTCCCGCACGGGCCCCTCGTGTCGGGCCAGCAGTTCGCGGGCGGGTTCGGTGAGCAGGATCAGCAGCTCGCGGCGGTTGTGCGGATTGCGCTCCCGGCGGACGAGCCCGCGGGTCTCCAGACTCCGGACCAGGTCGGCGATCGACTGTGCCGTCACGAACGAGTCGCGGGCCAGCTGGGCGGCCGACAGCCCGTCGTGCCGCTGGAGCACGGTGAGCGCCGTGTACTGAAGCGCGGTGATCCCGGACGGTTTGACCAGCTCGTCCAGGTGTGAGCGCACCACGAGCTCCACCTGTTTCACCATGTAGAGCAGCGACGGCGGTGCCTTGGTCTCCTGGGCGTCGAGCATGGGTTCAGCCTAGAGCATTGACAGGAATCCTGTCTGTAAAGAGACTGCGGACAAACAGGAATCCTGTTGGTTGAAATCTTGGCGATGAGGCTGAGGAGTGGCGATGACCACCTTCGAGATCGAACCCGGTCGGCTGTTCATCGGGGGCCGGTGGCACGAGGCCGCCGACGGAGCGCGCACCGAGGTGGTCGACCCGTCCCGCGGCACGGTCGTCACGACCGTCGCGGATGCCGGCGGCGCCGACGTGGACGCGGCCGTGCGCGCCGCGCGGGACGCCTTCGACGACGGCGCCTGGTCCGGGCTGAGCGGCCGTGAACGCGGCCGGGTCCTGCACCGGGTCGCCGAGCTGATCCGGGAGAACGCCGACCGGATAGCCGAGTTGGAGAGCCGTGACGTCGGCAAGCCGATCACGCTCGCCCACGCTGTCGACGTCACCAACGCGGCCAATGACTACGAGCACTTCGCCGCCCTCGCCCACTGCCTGGACGGCTCTGTCCGCGACACCCCCATGAACGCCCTCGCCTACGTCCGGCGCCGGCCGATCGGCGTGGTCGCGGCGATCACGCCGTACAACTTCCCCCTGATCCTGGCAGGTTCGAAGATCGCCCCGGCGCTGGCGGCCGGCAACACGGTGGTGCACAAACCGGCCGAGGAGACGCCGCTGAGCGCCCTGTACATGGCCGAACTCTTCAAGGAGGCCGGTGTCCCCGACGGTGTGGTCAACGTCGTCACCGGCGGACCCGCGGCCGGCGAGGCGCTGCTGCGGCACTCCGGCGTCGACAAGGTCGCCTTCACCGGGTCGACCGCCGTCGGCCGGAAGGTCGCGGCCATCGCCGGCGAGGCGCTCAAGCCGGTCACCATGGAGCTCGGCGGCAACGCGGCCCACGTCGTGTTCGAGGACGCCGACCTGGAGAAGGCCGTCGGCGCGGTCATCAAGGGCTTCGTCTTCAACACCGGGCAGTTCTGCATGGGCGGGCCCCGGCTGCTGGTGGCGCGGCAGGTCTACAGCACGCTGCTCGGCATTCTTGCCGACGCCGTGCCCGGCGTGCCGCTGGGAGACCCGCGGGGGCCCGAGACCGTGATCGGCCCGATGGCGGGGGAGCGGCATCTGCACAAGGTCGAGGAGTACGTCGAACTGGCCCGCAAGGAGGGCGGCAGCATCGTCTGCGGCGGTGAGCGGCTCGACCTCGACGGCGGCTACTACTACAAGCCCACCGTCATCGCCGACCTGCCGAACGACTCCCGGGTGGTCCAGGAGGAGATCTTCGGCCCCGTCCTCACCGTCCAGCCCTTCGACTCCGAGGACGAGGCCGTCGAGCTCGCCAACTCCACGCCGTACGGCCTGGCCTCGGGCGTGCAGACCCGGAACCTGGCCCGCGCCCATCGCGTGGCCGACCGGCTGGCCGCCGGCATCGTCTGGGTCAACGACTGGGCGATGCTCGACCCGGCCGTCCCCTTCGGCGGCGTCAAGGACTCCGGCTTCGGCCGCGAGTACGGGCCCGAGGCGCTGGACGCCTACACCACCACCAAGTCCGTCGTCGTCTCGCTCGACTGAGCGCACCGCCAAGGAGATTCCCGGATGCCCATCCGCACACGCGCCGCCGTCGTCGAGTCCGGCGGAGCCCCCTTCACCCTGTCCGACGTGGAGCTCGACGCACCCGGGCCGCACGAGGCCGTCGTCCGCATGGTGGCGACCGGCCTGTGTCACACCGACCTCGGTGTGGCGAGCGGAGCACTGCCCTTCCCGCTGCCCGGGGTCCTCGGCCACGAGGGTGCGGGCGTCGTCGAGGCCGTCGGCCCGGCCGTCACCGGCGTCGCGCCGGGCGACCATGTCGTGCTGTCCTTCACCTCCTGCGGCGGCTGCCGCAACTGCCGGGGCGGCCACCCGGCGTATTGCGCGACCTGGCTGCCGCTCAACCTCATCGGCGGCCGCCGGGCCGACGGCACCGGCACCATCAGCCGGGGCGGCGAGGAACTGGGCGGCCACTTCTTCGGCCAGTCCTCCTTCGCCGAGCGGGCGTTGGTGGACGAGCGCAGCCTCGTGAAGGTCGACCCGGAGGTGCCGCTCGCGTCGATCGCCCCGCTGGGCTGCGGGGTGCAGACCGGGGTCGGCGCCGTCTGGAACGTACTCAAGCCGGTCACCGGCAGCACGGTCGTCGTCCTCGGCGCCGGAGCGGTCGGCCTGTCCGCCGTCATGGCCGCCGCCCTGACTCCCGCGACCAACATCGTCGCCGTCGACCGGTTCGGCGAACGCCTTTCACTGGCAAGGGAGTTGGGCGCCACCCACACCGTCGACGCGGCCGACCTCGCCGAAGCGCTCGCCGACATCACCGGCGGCCTGGGCGCTGACGGCGTCGTGGAGACCACGGGCAACGTCGGCGTCCTGCGCCAGGGGGTCGACGCGCTCGGCGCCCGCGGCACCCTCGTCGTCGTGGGCGCACCGCCGTTCGGCACCGAAGTCGCCCTGGACGTCAACGGACTGCTCGGCGGCAAGCGGATCGTCGGCCTCACCCTCGGCGACGCCGAGACGCAAGAATTCATCCCGGCGCTGGTCCGGCTGGTGAAGGAAGGCCGGCTCCCGCTGCACCGCCTGATCAGCACCTATCCGTTCACGGACATCGACCAGGCGGTACGGGACATGAGCGCGGGCAAGGCGATCAAGCCCGTGCTCACGTTCTGACTCAGTCGACGGTCAGGACCAGCTTCCCCGTCGTCCGGCCGGTGTCGCCCAGCGCGTGCGCCTCGGCGGCATCGGCCAGCGGGAAGGTCCCGGCGATCTCGGGGCGCAGCTTGCCCTGCTCGACCAGGTCCACGATCGCCCGCATGCCGGCACGGTCGGCGTCCACGAGCATCCGCACGGCCCGCACACCCAGCCGCTCGGCCTCCTCACCGAACTCGTCCGACCCGATCGGCAGGATCGAGACGACGACACCGCCCGGGCGCAGCACGCGCAGCGAACTCACGGACGTCTCACCGCCCAGGGTGTCCAGGACGACATCCACGTCCTTGACGGCCTCGGTGAAGTCCGTCTCCCGGTAGTCGATCAGCTCGTCCGCGCCCAGGCCGCGCAGGAAGTCGTGCTTGCCCGCGCTCGCCGTGCCGATCACATACGCGCCCCGCGCCTTGGCGATCTGCACGGCCACGTGCCCGACCCCGCCGGCCGCGGCGTGGATCAGCACTCGCTGCCCCGGCCGGACGTCGGCGTGCTCGGTCAGGGCCTGCCATGCGGTGAGGGACACCAGCGGGAGCGCCGCCGCCCGGGTGTGGTCGAGCACGGACGGCTTGTGGGTGAGGGCGCGCACCGGCGCGATGACGTACTCGGCGTGCGAGCCGTGGCCGTAGGGGTACGGCAGCATGCCGAAGACCTCGTCGCCGGGCCGGAAGGCGGCGACGCCGATGCCGACCGCCTCGACCGCACCGGAGACGTCCCAGCCCAGGACGAACGGCGGCTCGCCCAGGAAGCCGCCGTTCGCGCGGTGCTTCCAGTCGGTGGGGTTCAGGCCGGCCGCCCGCACCCGGACCAGTACCTCGTTCGGGCCCGGCTCGGGGCGCTCCAGCTCGACTACCTTCAAGGCCTCGGGACCGCCGAGGACGTCCTGGCTGATGGCTCGCATCGTGTTCACAGTGCTCATGGTGAAACAGCCTGCCGGGGTCCGCCGCACCAGAAAATGGCATGATGGCCAACCTTCGATAGAATCGTGCCATGCGTGGTGAACGACAGGTGGAACGGGTCGTGGTGCTGGCCCTGGACGGCGTCTATCCCTTCGAGCTGGGCATCCCCAGCCGGATCTTCGGCGCCGCCGACGGCCGGTACGAGGTCCTGACGTGCAGCGTCGACGGTCGGCCGGTCCGCAGTAACGCCGACTTCACGATCGGCGTCGAGCACGGGCCGGAGATCCTCGCCACCGCCGACACCGTGGTGGTCGCCTCGGTCGGCGTGCCGTACATCCCCGCGGAGCTGTCTCCCGAGGCCGTCGACGCGCTCGCGCGGATCCGCCCGGACGCGCGCATCGTGTCGATCTGCACCGCCGCGTTCGTCCTCGCGGCGGCGGGCCTGCTGGACGGCCGACGCGCCACCACGCACTGGCATGTGACCGACCTGTTCCGGCGCCGCTACCCGCACGTCGACCTGGACCCGGACGTCCTCTTCGTCCAGGACGGCCGCGTCCTCACCTCAGCCGGCGCCGCCTCCGGCATCGATGTGTGCCTGCACATCGTCCGCACCGACCACGGCAGCGAACTGGCCAACTCGGTCGCCCGGCGCTGTGTCGTGCCCCCCTTCCGGGACGGTGGCCAGGCCCAGTACATCGAGCAGCCCGTCCCGGAGAGCGGAGCCGCCAGTACGGCCGCCACCCGCGCCTGGGCCCTGGAGCACCTCGACGAGCCGCTCACCCTGGCCGACCTCGCCGCCCACGCCCGGATGAGCCTGCGCACCTTCGCCCGCCGCTTCAGCGACGAGGTGGGTCTCAGCCCCGGCCGCTGGCTGATCCAGCAGCGCGTCGTCCGCGCCCGCCACCTGCTGGAGTCCAGCGACCTCCCGGTGGACCGGATCGCCGGCGAGGTCGGCTTCGCCACCGGCGCTTCGCTGCGCCAGCATCTGCACGCCGCGATCGGGGTGTCACCGCAGGCGTACCGCCGCACGTTCCAGACGACGGCTGTCCGCTAGCCCCGAAGCCCCCCGCGGAGGCGTTGGCCGATCGGTCAACTTGTGGGTAGGTAAGGGCATTTATCGAATTTCGTTCCCTGGCGGAGAGTGACGGAATCCTCACGTCCGTCAACCGTCGAGGTTGATCCTTTTGTGTCCAAACCCGATAAGCTCCCGTTCAGCACTGCGGGTTGACTCAGTCGTGATCGGTCACTTCGCGGTGCGTACTCATGAGTGCGATCGCCAGCACACCCCCCATTGTTCGATCGTCGCCTCGAAGGATGCAGATGGAACTCGCCACACCGCCGTCGGCGGCGCGGCCCCCTGTCGCCTGGTACAGCTGGTGGCTGATGCCACTGGCTTTGGGAGGAGGGACCGTTGCCGCCACGTTCATGAGCTCGGAGCGAATATCCACCGCCGTCGCCGGCGTCGCGGCGACCACCGCCGGCACCGTGTGCGTACGTCTGTTGCTGCGCACCCGGGCGCAGTTGCGTCGGACGGAGAGCGAGTTCCGCACCTCGCAGGCCGAGCACTCCCAGCAGTGGCAGCAGCACGTGACGGGCCTGGAGCGGAAGTTCAGCGCCGACCGCTCCGCCCTTGAGGGCCGCCTCGCCGAGCAGTCCGGTGCCTACGAGGCCCAACTGGCCGAGCAGGCCCGCGCCTACGAGGGCCGACTGGCCGAGACGAGCGGCTCCTACGAGGAGCGGCTGGCCCACGAGAGCACTTCCTACGAGGAGCGGATCGCCGCCCAGGCCCGGTCCTACGAGGCCCAGCTCGCCGACCAGGCAGAGATCTGGCAGGAGCAGTTGGCCCATCAGCTGTCCGCCGTCGCCCGCCTTGCCGACGAGCAACTGCCCGACGGGCTGCGCCGGTTGCGCGAGGGCGAGGCCATCGACGACGTCCTGCCGTCGGTCAACCAGTGCGCCAAGGTCAGCGCCGAACTTCAGGCCAATCTGCGCAAGGTCCTGCGGACCTCGCTCATCGGCGTCGAGGAGGAGTTCGACCGCTCCACCTCCGCCGAGCAGGCCGTGGTCGGCATCGGTAACCGCATCCACGTCCTGACCAGCAAGCTCCGCGGCCGGCTCCACGAACTCCAGGGTGAGCACGGACGGCTGCCCGCCGTCGCCCGGGGCCTGATGGAGCTCGACCAGGCGATCGGCCCCGCCGACTGTCTCGCCGCCAGCATCGGCGTCCTCGGCGGCTCCGACCGGCCCGGCCGCCAGTGGCAGGAGCCGCAGCGCCTGCTGAGCGTGGTCCGCGGCGGCATCGGCCGGATCAAGGACTTCCAGCGGATCGACGTACGCCACCTGCCCGAACTCGGCGTCGACGGCGGCCTGGTGGACCACCTGACGCTGGTCTTCGCCCACCTCCTGGACAACGCCGCGCGCTACTCACCGCCCACCGAGCCGGTCATCGTCTCCGGCAAGGAGGTCCCGAACGGCGTCGGCATCGAGATCCAGGACTCCGGCAAGGGCCTGAGCGAGGAGAAGAAGCGCGAGGCCGATCACGCCCTGTCGGGCACCGCGCCCGGCGCCGGTCTCGGCGGAGTGTCCGAGGACGCCAACATCGGTCTGCGCGTCGTCGGTATCCTCGCCCGCCGGTACGGCATCCGCGTCACCTTCGCGGACTCACCGTGGCTCGGCACCTCGGTGGTCGTCGTGGTCCCGCACAAGTACTTCAGCCCGCTGCCCGCCTCCGCCTCCCCGGCACCGGCCACCACCCCGGCGGCACCGGCCCGCGAGCCGGCCGTCGTCGCCGAGACGGCAGACCCGGCCGACCTCGCCGAGGCCGAGGCCATGGACACCACGCCCGGCGGCCTGCCCCGGCGCCGCAGCAGGCGCCACGAGGAGCCGCGCCACGAGCCGGCGGTGCGCCCGGAGGGGATGGACCGGACGACCAGTGTCGCCGCCGTTCCGCCCGACGCGTCCTTCGCCGGGCTGGCCGCCTTCGCCACCGCGGGCCGTGAGGTCGGCGAGGAAGGCGCGACGGCCGACGGCCGCGAGTCCACCGAGCACCGCACCGAAGAGAGCGACTAGTCCCATGACGCAGCAGGGAACCGACGTGAGCTGGGCGCTCCGCGACCTGGTGGAGAGCATCCAGGAGATCAACTTCGCCCTGGTGGCCTCCAGCGACGGCAAGGCCATCACCTCCTACGGCGCCGAGGACCCCGACGACGTGGACCGCTTCGCGGCCGTCGTGGCGGGCCTGCAGGCGCTGGCGCAGCCGGTCGCCGAGCAGTTCCCCAAGTACGCGGGACAGCTCAGGCTGGCGATGATCGAGGTCGACGGCGGCCACCTCTTCGTCGTACGGGCCGGTGTGGAGACCTATCTCGGCGTCCTCGCCCGGGAGGGCCTCGACCAGGGCCTGCTCGGCCACCAGATGAGGGACCTGGCGCGCAGGATGGGCGAGTTGCTCGGCACCACCGCGCGCCTGGAGGAGCACTCTGGATGAGTGCTCCCCGCCGGCCCTCGAACCCCTCCGGTCTGGAGCGCTACTACGTCCTCACCCAGGGACGCAGCGGACCGGGCGGTTCGGCGTCGAGTCTCGACGTGGCGACCCTCGTCGTCTCCCGCACCGCCCCCGCAGCGGGGATGCAGCATGAGCACGAGGAGATCCTCCGGCGCTGCCGCGATCCGCTGTCGGTGGCCGAACTCGGCGCCCACCTCGGACTGCCCTTCAACATTCTTGCGGTGCTGCTGACGGATCTGCTGGAGGCAGGCCATGTCGAAGCCCGTGATCCCATCCCGGCGCAATCCGCCGGTCGCGGGCCCGACCTCGCGCTCCTTGAGGAGGTACTCAGTGGACTTCAAAGGCTTTGACGGGCCCGGCGGGCCCGGTGCCGGTGACACCCGCTCGGTGAAGGTGATGATCGCCGGCGGCTTCGGCACCGGGAAGACCACGATGGTCCGCTCGGTGAGCGACATCAAGCCGCTCACCACCGAGGAGACGCTCACCCAGGCCACAGCCGACGTCGACCGTCTCATCGGCGTCGCCGACAAGACGCAGACCACCGTCAGCCTGGACTTCGGCAAGATCAGCCTCAACGACAGCCTGATGCTGTACCTGTTCGGCACCCCCGGGCAGGAACGCTTCTGGTTCCTGTGGAACGGCCTGTTCAAGGGAGCCCTGGGCGCGGTCGTCCTGGTGGACACCCGCCGGCTCGCCTCCAGCTTCCGGGCGATCGAGGAGATGGAGCGCCAGCACGTCCCGTTCGTCGTCGGGCTGAACGTCTTCCCCGACTCCAAGGAGTACCCGGTCGAGGAGATCAGGGACGCCCTCGACATCTCCCCGCACACCCCGGTCGTTGCCTGCGACGCCCGCGACCGGGCCTCCAGCCGTGACGTCCTCGTCGCCCTGATACGTCACTTGAAGGAACGCTCCGCCGTCGCACTGGAGTCCCGATGAACGCCCAGCCCTTAAACGATCCCGATACGCCCCGCGGTTGCCCCTTCGGCCATGGGACCGACCTCACCAGGCTGTTCGGGCCGGAGGCGGCGACCGACCCGGTCGGCATCTACGAGCGGCTGCGCAAGGAGCACGGCTCCGTCGCGCCGGTGCTGCTGGAGGGCGACATCCCCGCCTGGCTGGTACTGGGCTACCGGGACAGCCGGCGAGTGCTCGACAATCCCCTCCAGTTCCCCCGGGACGCGCGGATCTGGCGGGACTGGCGGGAGGGCCGGGTCGCGGAGAACTCTCCGCTGGTTCCGATGCTGGCCTGGCGCCCCGACTGTGTGTCCCAGGACGGCGAGGCTCACCGCCGACTGCGCGGTGCCGTCAGCGACGGGCTGCAGTCCGCCGCCGACCGCGGTGTCCGGCGCCATGCCACGCACTTCGCCAACAAGCTGATCGACGCGTTCGCGGACTCCGGCCGCGCCGATCTGGTGGCGGACTACGCCGACTATCTGCCGATGCTCGTGACCGCCCGCATTCTGGGGCTTGCCGAGGCGGAGGGGCGTCGCCTCGTCGAGTCCTGCGCCCAGGTGATGAAGGGCGGCGAGGACGCCGTCACGCACGACGGCGTGATCAGGGAGATCTTCGGTGAACTCGCCGAGCGCAGGCGGTCCGAACCAGGCTCCGACCTCGCCACCCGCCTGCTGGAGCATCACGCGGCGCTCGACCACGACGAGGTCGTGGCCCACCTGCGTACGGTGCTGATCGCCGCGCATGTCACGACCAACCTGCTGGCCCGTGTGCTGGAGCTGGTCCTGACCGACGCCTCCCGGCTCGCCGGGCTGGTCAGCGGTCAGCTGAACATCTCGGCGGTGGTGGAGGAGGCCATGTGGAACTCTCCGCCGCTGGCCGTCCTGCCGGGGCGCTTCGCCGCCAGCGATGTGGAACTGGGCGGGCACCGCATCGAGGAGGGCGACCTGCTCGTTCTCGGTCTCGCCCCGGGCAACCTCGACCCCGAGGTCCGGCCCGACCCGGGTGTCTCGGTGCAGGGTAACCAGGCGCACCTGGCGTTCGGCGCGGGCCCGCACGAGTGCCCCGGGCAGAACATCGGGATGTCCATCATCGAGATCGCGGTGGACGTCCTTCTGCACCGTCTGCCGGGCCTGCGCCTGGCCGTGCCGCCGGAGGAGCTCACCTCGACCGCGTCCACATGGATGTCCCTGCTGGACAGCCTGGCGGTCGAGTTCGACGTATAGGCCATGAGACGCCCTGAGACGCCGCTGCCCGGCCGGGCAGCGGCGTGGGTTTCTGGAACAGGATTGAGGCGTCAGCCGTCGAGCCAGTCGCCTGCCAGGTCCGTGGGACGGTATCCCGTGGCGTTCCAGAGGAAATGCGGGTGGGCGCAGCCGAACATGTAGGCGAGCAGTGCGGCGTCCTCCCTCCCGGTCTGAGGGTCGTGCAGGGTGTGGAAGAACTCGGATCCGACTGCGCCGGAGTCTTGTTGGACATCACGAGCGCGGGCCGTGGACGGTGTGGCGCTGGATGCCTCCACGGCGGCGATGTACGTGCGGCGCAGGATCTCCCATGTGCTGTCGGTGTTGCCGTGCCAGGGGCCGTGCAGTGCTTCGAAGGCGTGGAGCTCGGCGTCGAAGAGGGGCCATGTCTCGGGGTATTGGGCTCGGCAGCGTGCGGAAAGCTCGGCGGTCCGGGCGCTCAGAGCTGGTGCGGTGGGCCGCGGGGCGATGGTGAGGGTGGTGCCGTGGGTGAGGATGCCGGTGCATGCGTTGGGCTGAAGGTCGCACAGCGGGCAGTCCGGGGCCGGGGGGAGGCCCTCGGTGATGCCGTCGAACCACAAGCCGTGGCGGCCCGTGAGCCCCAACCAGACGATGGTGCTGGGCATCAGCCAGGTGTTCCACATCGGGGGATGCGCCTCGGGCATGCAGCCGTACTTGACGCTGGCGATGGCGCAGGCAGCGTAGAGGGCCTTGGTGTGGGTGGGCATGTCGGCGAGCCAGAAGTTGCTGATCTCGCCGGTGAGGGCGTCGGCCCGTACGTCGACCATGTCGTCGATGACGCGGCACAGCAGCAGGGAGGCGAGGTGTTCTTCCTGCCAGAGTTCGGTGTCGGGTGAGACATGCCAGAACAGGCAGTCCATCATCTGCAGGAGTGAGTAGGTGCTCTGGCTGAGCGGGTTGGTCTGGGGGAGTACGACGCTGCCCGCGTGGTGCTGCTGGAGCCAGGACTCGTCCACGGATCGCTTATGGGCTGCGTAGAGTCCGCAGACCAGGGCCCGTGCGGTGTTGGTGCTGAAACTCTCGGCCAGGCGGCCTTCGATGAGTTGGGTGAGGTGCGTGGTGTCTATGGTGTCGATCACGCGTTTGTATTCATGGAAGAGCAGGATGTCGTCCTCGAAGCGGTGGCGGTAGCCAAGGTCTCGTTCAAGGTCGTTCATCTGCCGGGCCAAGGACCATCCACCGGTCAGGACGCTGTCGAGTTCCCGGTGGTACGGCCAGGTCTTGACGGTGAGGGGACGACCGGCGCTCTGCCGCCAACCGTAGTCGGCCAGCGTGCGTGCGGGAGGCGTGGGCAGCCGACGGCACAGAGAGCAGGCGCAGACGGCTGACTGCTCCTCCTCGCGCGGCGGGCTGAGTGCCCGGCTCCTCCATGCCCCTTCCAGCATCGTGCAAGTCAGTCGGCAGACCTCAATATCAGTGCTGACCTGGGGGAAGGCTGCTTCGATCACGCGCAGGCCGGCGTCGAGTCGCCTCAACCTGGCGTAGCCCTCCTCGTCGGGCGGGACGAACGCGCGCGGCGCCAGATTGAGGGCTCCCTTTACATGCAGCGTGCTGCCGGCGCGGGGGGATCCGAAGGCGTCCAGCCGCTGCTGAGCGGCGTTCTGGCAATCTCGGTACTCGTCCGTGCACCCATTGATGTGTTGCGCCAAGAGGTGGGCCAGGGCGTTCCCCGCCTCCGTCGGCTGGAGCCGGACGCTTGGCTGCGCCGGGAGCACGCTGTCGGTGGATATCTCCGGACCACCGCCTACGACACGAGATTTCACACCGGTATCCCTTCAAGCTGTGGTCCTGGCAGCGGAACGACCGGCCGTGGGTGTTGGCCGGTCGTGTCCGAGAAGCTTCCGTACATGCCGCGACGGCTCGCCGAACAGCGGGACTCACGCGACCGGATCCGGCTCATGCTGCGGGATGAGCACCTGCGGCGGGCGGCGGTACGACCGCCCGCTCATTCGAACTCACCTTCCCGATGCGCAAGTTGAACCGAAAACCGGTACCAGCCTTCCCGGGGTGTAAATGATCTACGCGTAAGCGGACCGTGATCTCCGTTACTGCTCAAGCCTCCTGAGCTGCGTATACTCGCTCGCCCCCGACGTAAGTGACAGCTACACGCGTCTCCGCGATCTCCCCGACGGGCCCGTCGAACGGATCGCGGTCCAGGACCACGAGATCGGCCAGCGCCCCCACCCGCACCTCGCCCGTTTCGTCGAGATGGTTCGCATACGCCGAGCCCGCCGTGTAGGCGGTCAACGCGTCGGCGAGTCCGATCCGCTCGCCGGGCAGGAACACCGGCGCCTCGGCGCTCTCCGGCGCCACCCGGTTCACCGCGACATGGATGCCGTGCAGCGGATCGGGGCTGCTCACCGGCCAGTCGCTGCCCGCCGCGAGCCGGGCACCCGAGCGCAGCAGAGCGCCGAACGGGTACTGCCACGCGGCCCGTTCGGGGCCCAGGAAGGGAATCGTCAGCTCGTCCATCTGCGGTTCGTGCGCGGCCCACAGCGGCTGGATGTTCGCGATCGCCCCGAGCCGGGCGAAGCGCGGCACGTCTGCGGGCTGGACGACCTGGAGATGTGCCAGGTGGGGCCGCGTGTCGCTCGGCCCGTTGGCGGCCCGCGCGGCCTCGATCGCGTCCAGCGCGTCGCGTACGGCCCGGTCGCCCAGGGCGTGGAAGTGGCACTGGAACCCCAGCGCGTCCAACTCGGTGACGTACTTGGGCAGTTGCTCCGGGGCGATGAAGCTGGTGCCGCGGTTGGCGGTGGCGCAGCCGCACCGGTCGAGATAGGGGTCCACCAGGGCCGCGGTGCCGGTCTCGGCGACACCGTCCAGCATCAGCTTGACGCTGGTCGCGCGGAACCTGCCGTGACTCAACGCCTCCCGGCGCTCGACCAGTTCGGGAATCTGCTCGGCGCCGCGCTCACGGTCCCACCACAGCGCGCCGACGACACGCGCGGTGAGCGAGCCGTCCCGCGCGGCCGCCGCATACGCCTGCGCCGGATCGTCCATGCCGAGGAAGTCCCCGACGAGCGCGTCCTGCCAGGCGGTGATGCCGAGCGCGTGCAGCCGGCGCTGGGCATGCAGCAGGGCCGCCACCCGGTCGGCCTGCGTGGCGGGCGGGGTGAGCCGCCCCACCAGCTGCATCGCGCCCTCCTGGAGGGACCCGCTCGGCTCGCCGGAGGGATCCCGGTCGATCCGCCCGTCGGCCGGGTCGGGCGTGTCGCGCGTGATGCCGGCGAGCGCCAGGGCGCGGCTGTTCACCCAGGCGCCATGATGGTCGCGGTTGGGCAGGTATACCGGCCGGTCGGGCACCACCGCGTCCAGCAGCTCCTTCGTCGGCGTACCGCCCTCGAAGGCCTCCATCGACCAGCCTCCGCCGGTGATCCACTCCCGCTCGGGGTGCGCGTCGGCGTAGGCGCGCACCACGGCGAGGGTCTCGTCCGCCGTCCTGGTCGCCGTCAGATCGCACTGGGTGAGTTCCAGGCCGGCCGGCACCGGATGCACATGCGCGTCCTGGAACCCGGGCAGCAGCAGCCGCCCGGCGAGGTCCACCACCTCGGTCCGCGGTCCGGCGAGATCGTGCACCTCCTGACGCCCTACGGCCGTGATGCGGTCGCCGGTGACGGCCACGGCGGTCGCGGTGCGGCCCTCGGGGGTGAGGACGGGGCCGCCGGTGAAGAGGAGATCCGCGTACATGTTCCTTTTCCTGGTAGGGGGTTATCGGGACGTGGCGAGCAGCTGCGGCGCGTCGGCGTCGGTGCCCTTGCCGGTGTGGAAGTACGGCGACCTGCGCACCCACCTGGCCCACGCGGCGGCCACGAAGCCGGACGCGATCATCGCCAGGGGAGTGGACAGCAGGAACCACCCGTTGTCCGCGCTGACTTCGAAGTGGTCGGCGGAGGAGTAGAACGACCAGCCGAGGTAACCGCCGAGGCCCAGCAGCGCGAGCGCGCTCAGCGTCGGCAGGACCACCGCGCGCACCCCCTGCCGCCAGTCCTCACGGAGCAGCGAGCGGAAGCGGACGGCGGCCGCGAGAGCGGTGAGGGCGTACGACAGGGCGACCACGATGCCCACGGCGGTCACTGTCGCCATGATCATGTCGGCGAGCCGCGGGATGACCAGTGCCAGTCCCGCGACCACCGCCGCCAGGGCGCCGATCAGTATCGTGCCGGCGGCCGGAGTCCCGTACCGGGGACTGACCTTGGACCACACCGGCCCGAGCGTACGGTCCCGGCTCATCGCGAACATCCCACGAGCCGTCGGGATCACCCCGGCCTGCAGCGAGGCGACCGCCGAGAACATCAGGGCGACCAGGGGAAGCGCGGCCCACGGCTGGGACGCCAACCGCTCGCCGAAGAACGCGAGCCCCTCGGGGCCGTGGCCGACCAACTCCTCCTCGGACAGCACGCGTTGGAAGGCGACCGAGCCGAGCAGGAACAGCGCCAGCATGGTGAACAGGGTGATGATCCCGGCCCGGGACGCGTCGCGCGGGTCGCGCACCTCCTCGTTGACGGTGAACGCCGACTCGAAACCCCAGTAGCAGAACACCGACAGCAGCATCCCCTGCGCGAGCGCGGTCGCCGACGGGATCGCGAACGGGTCGAACCAGCTCAGGCTGAAGTCGTGCGGGCCGGTGACGATGCCGTATCCGCAAAAGCCCAGCAGGACGACGTACTCGAAGACCAGCAGTCCGGCCTGGAGGCGTGCGGCGGTGCGGACACCGGTGACCGCGGTCAGCGTGACCGCGACCAGGACCAGGATGCCGACCGCCGTCGTCTGCGCGGTCGACCCCGGGTCCAGCGCGAGGCCGCCCACCCGGTGCAGCCCGGCGTCCCCGGCCAGCTGGAGCAGGGCCGAGCCGGTGACGGCCGTGGTGTACGCGAGGAACGCCACCACGGCCACGATGGTCACCCAGCCCACCATGAAGCCGAGCCACGGGGTGAGCGAACGGCCCACCCACACATAGCCGTTGCCCGCGTTCGGCTCGACCTTGTTGAGCCGGGAGTAGGCACCCGCGATGCCGAGGACGGGCAGGAACGCCAGCAGCATGATCGCCGGCAGATGCAGGCCGACCACGCCCGCGGTGACCCCGAGGCCGATACCGATGCTGGTGGTCGCGGCCGTGCTGGACGCGGCGATGGCGATGCCGTCCAGGACGCCGAGGGACTTGCGCAGCTCGGGCCGCGCTGGAGGGTCGACGACGCTGGAGGGCTGCTGATCGGACATGGCCGGATCTCCGCTCGCATCGGGGGCCCGGGCGGCCCCGATGAGCGGACATGAAACTGAACGAGGGCTTAACAGGTCAACGGTGTTGTCGTAAGGTGCGGGGCACCGGCCCGAGGGAGGCAGTCCATGAGCGAGCGCGTCGTCCCGCCCGCCGCGCGCCGGCGCAGGCGGCCCACCAAGCAGGGCGTCGTCCTGTCCGAGGCCCTGATCGTCGAGACGGCCCTGCGGCTGATCGAGGAGCACGGCGCCGACGCCCTGTCGGTGCGCCGCCTCGGCCGCGCCCTCGGCGCCGACCCCAGTTCGCTGTACCGGTACTTCCGGCACACCGACGACCTGATGCTCGCCATCGCCGACGAACTCATCGGCCGTACGCTGCGCACCTGGCGCCCCACCGGCAACTGGTGCGCCGACCTGCGGGACCTGGGCCTGCGCATGCACGCGGGCGCCCTCGCACACCCCCGGGCGGCGGTGCTCAGCTCGTACCGGGTGACCGGGCGGGCGTACGAGATCCAGGCCGTCGAGACCATGCTCGGCGTGCTGCGCCGGGCCGGTTTCCCCGACGCCGAGGCGGTGCGGATCTACCACGCCTTCGTCGACCAGGCCCTCGCCTACGGCGCCCTCGACTCGGCGAGCGTGGCGATGCCGAAGGCCGCGCGGGACGCGGAGGTGGCCGTCTGGCGGGGGACGTACGCGCGGCTGCCCGCCGAGACCCACCCGCACATCGCCGCCACGGCCCGGCATCTCGTGGCGGACATGCCGCGCAGCTCCTACCCGGCGGCTCTCGACCTGCTGCTCAGCGCTGCCGCGGCCCGGCTGACGGAAATCCGTTCCCGGGCCGGACGTCCGACGGCCACACTGGACACGTCCGTCAACGCAGCCCCGTGAGGAGACCGTTCGCCGATGACCCAGCCACCCGCACGTTCCGCCGAGCAGCGCAAGCGGGACACCCTGCACCGTCTGGAGCACGACGAGGACGTGTGGGTCGCCACCGCCGACGCCGATGGGGGAATGCCGTATCTCGTGCCGCTCTCCTTCCTCTGGGACGGCTCGACCCTGCTCCTGGCGACTCCGGCCGCGAGCCCGACGGGCCGCAACCTGAGGGCGACCGGCAGGACGCGCCTCGGTATCGGTCCGACCCGTGACGTCGTGATGATCGAGGGCACGGTCGAGACGATCACGCGGGCCGAGCTGTCCGGGGAGGAAGGCGACCGCTTCGCGGCCAGGACGGGTTTCGACCCGCGTCAACTCCGCACGCCCTACCTGTACTTCCGTGTCCTGCCCAGCCGGGTGCAGGCCTGGCGGGAGGCCGATGAACTGGACGGGCGGGATCTGATGAGGGACGGGAAGTGGCTGGTGGCGGACTGAAACGGCCCGACCGGGAGACCCGTGGGGGAGAGGGCGGCGGGACACGACCGTCCCGCGCCCAGGACCCCTGCGGAGGAAGCATGCCACTGGTGAAAGCGGGCTTCGTGGTGCTCGACTGCGCCGAGCCCGAGAAGCTCGCCGTGTTCTATACCGAACTGCTGCAAGGCGAGCAGACGGACGTGACCGCCAACCGCGTCGAGATCAGGGGCGCCGACGGCACCCGGCTCGCGTTCCGCCGCGACACGAACGCGATCCCGCCGAGCTGGCCACGCCCCGAGAACTCCCTCCAGGCCCACCTGGACTTCGTGGTGGAGGACCTGGACGAGGCGGAGCGCCGGATCGTCGGACTCGGCGGCCGCCCCATCGAGGCGAAGGACGCACGGGGCGCACACGAGGAGCGCGGCTACGCCGACCCGTCCGGCCACTCCTTCACCCTGCGCCGCGTGGCGGCTACGGCACCTAAGCAGCGGTGAGCCAGTAGCCGGTAGGGCGGGTCGGGGTGGGTCTCAGTCCCGCCCGCCGTCGGTGACCGGCCACACTCCCGTCGAGCGTTCGATCGCCTTCGCTCCCGTGCGGTCCGCCACGCTTCGGGCCACCGCGAAGAGGGCGCCCTGGACCGCGGCGGCGAGCAGGATCTCGCCCCAGCCGCGCTCGCGGTCCAGCGCGTCGGGGGCGTCCTCCTCGTGCCGGAGCGCCATCCAGGTTTTGCGGAAGGCGATCCCGGCCAGCGCCCCGCTCGCCCAGCCGAGGGCGAACCCCATGGGCTTGTAGGCGAGGGGGAGTTTCAGCTTCCTCTGCTTGTTCTTCTTCGCCATGCGCGCCTGCGCCTCCTTCGTCCGTCCGGGCCGCCCGCGCGGCGGAGCCCGCTCACCCACCATGGTCGCGGTCGCCGGGGTCCACCGTGAAGCGCCGGCTGCGGTCGTCCTGGAGGGGGTCGGCGATCGCCGGCGACAGGGCGTCCTCCAGCCCGAGCAGCCGCCGGGCCACCAGCGTCCGGTTCCCCGAGTCCCCCGATTTCCGTCGACGGCACCGTGTGAAGCCGATCCATCTGGGGAGTCGGCGAGAGATGAGCAGGACGACCGAGGCACCGAAGACGGACCGCAGGACCCGTGTCACCGTCCTGGGTGGCTCTCGCCGCGAACCTCGTCATCGCCGTGGCGCGGTGATCGGCGTGACCCTCGCCTTCATGGGCATGGCCCTGCATGATCACCGGGCAGGTCGTGTGGGAGGCGTCCGCCTCGCTCGCGATCGGCGCGCTGCTCGGCTACGTCGCCCACCGGCTGGGCCGCGACGCCCGCGACCGGCTGATCGGGGAGGCCGCCGACCCCGAGGCCGACGCCCGGATCCGTGCGCTGCCGGCGGCCCGCGTCGACCTGGTGCCCGGCCTCGACAGCGAACAGGTCGAGGAGGTGGCCGTGCGCATCAAACGGTCGATCGGCCTCGCGGTGGCCGAGGCGGACCAGGTCTTCCTCGACGTGCCGAACGCTCGGCCCACGAGGCGCAGGGAAGCCCCGCCGCGACGGGGGAGCGCGGCGGGGCCTGACGCACGTGTGCCCGGCCGATGCCGGTTCATGCGTACCGGTGGGAAAATTCTTTCGGAGCCCGGATCAGCCCTCGTCGAGGGGTTCCAGCACGAACACCGGGATCATCCGGTCCGTCTTCGTCTGGTAGTCCGCGTACGGCGGATACGCCTCGACGGCCCGCTCCCACCACTCGTCCTTCTCCGCGCCGGTGACCTCGCGGGCCCTCATGTCCCGCAGGTCCGGCCCGTCCCTGAGCTCCACATGGGGATCGGCCTTGACGTTGTGGTACCAGACCGGGTGCTTGGGCGCCCCGCCCAGCGAAGCCACGACGGCGTAGCGGCCCCCGTGCTCCACGCGCATCAAGGGCGTCTTGCGGATCTTGCCGCTCTGGGCACCCCGTGTGGTGAGCAGGATCACGGGCATCCCCGTGTCCATCAGGGTCGTGCCCTGGGTGCCGCCGGAGCTCTCGTACAACTCGACCTGCTTGCGCACCCAATCGGTCGGGCTGGGCTCGTACTCGCCCTCAAGAGGCATGACATCGGTCCCATCGTCGTGTCCTGGTGCTGACTGCAACATTCCTCAACACCGGCCGGTGCGGGATTCATCCTGCCGGTGCTACACCAGCATTCTCACGGCCAGCGCCAGGATCACGCCGCTCGACACCAGCGCCGTCACCAACCGTCCCCGAAACCCCGTCAGCACCCGCCCCAGCAGCGTTCCACCCCCGGCGAGCAGCAGCTGCCAGCTCGCCGACGCGGCGAATGCGGCGAGGACGAACACGCCCTGTTCCAGGGGCGATACGGCTTGCGTGGTGCGGGTGCCGAGGACCAGGGCCGCGAAGTAGATGACGGTGGCCGGGTTGAGGAGGGTGATGCCGAGCAGCGCCAGGTAGGCGCGCGTCGGGCTCGGGGGAGGGGGTGGGGGAGCGGAGCGGGTGGTGAGGCGGTGGCCGCGGTAGTGCCGGACGGCGGTCACAGCGCCCCGTACCGCGAGGACCGTCAGCACCAGGGCGCAGGCCCAGCGCAACGGCCCCAGCACCGGACGCAGCGCCGCGGCCAGGGCGGAGCCGCCGAGGGTGGCCGCGAGGGCGTAGAGCCCGTCGGCCGTCGCGACGCCGAGCGCGGCACAGACCCCGGTCCGCAGGGACGTACGGGCGGTGAGGGAGACGAGATACGTCGCGACCGCGCCTACGGGGACGGCGATGCCGTAGCCCGCGAGCAGCCCCGCGACGAGCGCGGCCGTCATGACGTGGGAAGCGAGGGCCTCCGGGGTCGGCCGGGCTGCTGCTGGAACCGCACCGGACGAGCGGCGACGGTCGGCGGCAGGAAGGCGAGGGTCGTAGGCATGGCCGGATTCTGCGGGTGGCGAGGGCTCCCCGACAAGCGAGTTTCGCGGCAGGGCCGCGGATCACCGGTCGGGCGTCGGCCCCGCCGAAGCTCTGTGCGACGATCCCCGGCCAGATTGCCCGCGCGCCTGATCTGGCCGAACTTGGCGTCGTCAGCTAGATGCCCCAGGCATCTAATGAAGATCGGCACGACGCACTCTTCGGCTGCGAGGTCTTCCATGACGGACATGACGGAACCGCACACCGTCGCCTTCCCCCAGAACCGCACCTGCCCCTACCACCCGCCCACGGCCTACGACCCGCTGCGCGACACGCGCCCACTGACCCGCATCATCCTCTACGACGGACGCCCGGCCTGGCTGGTCACCGGACACGCCCTCGCCCGCACGCTGCTCGCCGACTCGCGGCTGTCCTCCGATCGCATGCGGCCCGGCTTCCCCGCGCCCACGGAGCGGTTCGCGGCGGTCCGCGACCGCAAGTCCGCGCTGCTGGGTGTCGACGACCCCGAACACCGGGTCCAGCGACGGATGATGGTCCCGAGCTTCACGCTCCGGCGCGCCGTCGAGCTGCGCCCGGAGATCCAGCGGATCGTGGACGAACGACTCGACGCGAAGATCGCCCAGGGAGCACCCGCCGACCTGGTGAGCGCCTTCGCGCTGCCTGTGCCCTCGATGGTCATCTGCGCTCTGCTGGGCGTGCCCTACGCCGACCACGACTTCTTCGAGGGGCAGTCACGACGCCTGCTGCGCGGCCCTACGGCCGCCGAGACCAGGGACGCCCGTGACCGGCTGGAGGCGTACTTCGC
The DNA here is from genome assembly GCF_045039535.1 of Streptomyces sp. NBC_01092. Classification (NCBI taxonomy): domain Bacteria; kingdom Bacillati; phylum Actinomycetota; class Actinomycetes; order Kitasatosporales; family Streptomycetaceae; genus Streptomyces; species Streptomyces sp. NBC_01092. The sequence goes on from NZ_CP108659.1 coordinate 10,319,382, forward strand.
CGAGCTGATCGAGCGGAAGCAGAAACAGCGGGAGCCCGGTGACGGTGTGCTGGACGAACTCGTCCACCAGCAGCTGCGCGACGGCGACCTGGACCACGAGGAGCTCATCGCCCTCGCGACCATCCTGCTGGTCGCCGGCCACGAGACGACCGCCAACATGATCTCCCTGGGCACCTTCGCGCTGCTCCAACACCCCGAGCGGCTGGCCGAGCTGCGCGCCGACCCCGGGCTGCTGCCCACCGCGGTCGAGGAGCTCATGCGGATGCTGTCGATCGCCGACGGGCTGCTGCGGGTCGCCGCCGAGGACATCGAGGCGGGCGGCGAGACGATTCGGACGGGTGACGGCGTGGTCTTCTCGACGTCGGTCATCAACCGCGACGAGTCCGTCTACCCCGACCCCGATGCCATGGACTGGCACCGCCCGGCCCGCCACCACGTCGCCTTCGGGTTCGGCATCCACCAGTGCCTCGGCCAGAACCTGGCCCGCGCCGAGATGGAGATCGCCCTGCGCACCCTCTTCGACCGCCTGCCGACCCTGCGGCTGGCCGTCCCGGCGGAGGAAATCCCCTTCAAACCCGGCGACACGATCCAGGGGATGCTGGAACTCCCCGTGACCTGGTAAGAGGCTCCGGTCATGCACAACGAAACGCACGAATCAGGCCATATCCACATCGACATCGACCACGACCTCTGTATCGGCGCCGGCCAGTGCGCCCTGGCCGCCCCGTCCGTCTTCACCCAGGACGACGACGGCTTCAGCGCCCTGCTGCCCGGCCGGGAGGACGGCGGCGGCGACCCGATGGTGCGGGAGGCCGCCCGGGCTTGCCCGGTCAGCGCCATCACCGTGTCGGACGAGGGGAGCTGACGGCCACCACCTCGCACGTCACCAGTGGCAGTGAGCGGGCCCGCACCCGATGCGGGCCCGCCACCCGCGGCACGGATACCGCCTGAGGGGCAGATGCCGGCCGTCGCGCAGCCCCGCCCGCGGAGCAGCGACCGCCGTCTCAGCGTGCCGCCAGCAGTGCCCGTGCCGCCTCCCGTGCCTTGGCCGCCGGGCCTTCACCCCTATGCGGGCCCGCTGCCCGCGGTGCAGAGACGGCGCTTGGCGCAGACCCGCCCGTGGAGCAGAGACCGCGCTGTCTCGGCGTGCCGCCAGCCGCACCCGCGCCGTCTCCCGAGCCTCGGCGGCCAGGGCCGCACCTCGTTGCGGGCCCGCCGCCCGTGGCGCCCCCGCAGTGCAGAGACCGCCCGCGGCACAGATGCCGGCCATCGCCCAGGCCCGCCCGCGGAGCAGCACCCGCGCCGTTTCAGCGTGCCGCCAGCAGTGCCCGTGCCGCCTCCCGTGCCTCGGTCGCCGGTCGCGTGTCGCCCGTTATCCCCGCCGTGACCATGGCGCCCTCGGCCAGCAGGTACAGCGGTCCGGTCAGGGCCTCGGGGAGCCCGGCCTCGGTCACCAGCGAGGCGAGGTAGGCGCGGAACGCCCGCTTGTGCGTCCGGACCTGGTCCGCCACCCGCTGCGACCGCGCGCCCAGCTCGCCGTAGGAGTTGATCCAGGCGCAGCCCCGGAAGTCGTCCTCGGCGAACCACTCCTCCAGCCAGTCGAAGACGGCGATGATCCGCTCCTCGGGGTCGCTCCGCCGTTCCACGTATGCGGCGAGCCCACCGCGCCAGCGCACGTCGCGCCGTTCCAGATACGCCTCGACCAGCTGCTCCTTCGCCGGGAAGAGCTGGTAGAGCCGCTTGAGCGAGACCCCGGACGCGCCCCGGATGTCGTCCATGCCGACGGACTGGATACCGCGTCCGTAGAACAGCATCTCCGCGGCGTCCAGTGCCTGCTCCCGGGCGGTTGCGGTGTCCATGGGCGACCTCTCCTTGACGTGAGAACGTGCGTTCTCCTACGGTAGCAGTCATGTGGAGAACGACCGTTCTCCCATCGTTTTCCGACCGCTCTCGCCGCCGATACGCCCGGAGGATCACATGTCCGACCGACCGCCCCTGCCCCCGTTCACCCGAGAGACCGCCGCGCAGAAGGTGCAGGCCGCCGAGGACGCCTGGAACACCCGCGACCCGCACAAGGTGTCGCTCGCCTACTCCGAGGACTCGGTGTGGCGCAACCGCGACACCTTCGTCACCGGGCGCGCCGAGATCGTCGAGCTCCTCACCGCGAAGTGGGCGCGCGAGCGGGAGTACGCGCTGCGCAAGGACCTGTGGGCCTTCGACGGCAACCGCATCGCCGTCCGCTTCCAGTACGAGTGCCAGGACGCCGCCGGCCGGTGGTGGCGGTCGTACGGCAACGAGCTGTGGGACTTCGACGAGCACGGGCTGATGACCCGTCGGGAGGCGAGCATCAACGACGTGCCGATCGAGGAGAAAGACCGCCGCCTCTTCGGTCCGCGACCGGAGAACGAGCGCGGGCTGACCTTCCCGGTGCGCTAGGCCCGTTGAGTAGGGTTCCCGGGTGACCGAACAGGCCCGGAAACCCTTCCTCTACGTCGTCGTCTGCGCCGCCGGGATCGCCGTGGACGTCAGCAAACTGATCGGCGCCGCGCAGGAGCGGGACTGGGAGGTCGGGGTCATCGCGACCCCGGTCGCCATGAACGGCTTCTTCGACACCGCCGCCGTGGAGGCCCTGACGGGCCGCCCGATCCGCTCGGCGTGGCGTACTCCCGCCGATCCCCGGCCCTTCCCGCCGCCGGACGCCGTCGTCGTCGCACCGGCCACCTTCAACACCATCAACAAGTGGGCCGCCGGTATCTCCGACACCCTCGCCCTGGGCACCCTGTGCGAGGCATACGGCCTCGGTGTCCCGATCGCCGTCCTGCCCTGCGTGGCTGACGCCCTCGCCGCCCATCCCGCCTACGGCGCCAGCCTGATACGGCTGCGCGGGATGGGCGTGCGCTTCGGCGAGCCGTACACCGGCGAGGTGGGGGAGGACGGCCGGCGGCCGGAGTTCAGGTGGGACAGGGCGCTGGACCTGCTGGAGCGCGGCCGAGGTCCCGTCGGATGACGAGAACCGGTGCTGCGCCGTGGACGGGACCGGCCCGGAGTGCACACGACCACGTACGCTCCCCAGGAACCCCACCCGGAAGGCAGGAGCAGCAACGATGCAGTACGTGAAGCTCGGTTCGACGGGCCTGGACGTGTCGCGGATCTGTCTGGGTTGCATGACCTACGGGCTCCCCGACCGCGGCGCGCACGAGTGGACCCTCGACGAGGAGGCGTCACGGCCGTTGATCCGGCAGGCGCTGGACGCCGGGATCAACTTCTTCGACACCGCCAACGTGTACTCCGACGGCACCAGCGAGGAGATCGTCGGCAAGGCGCTGCGCGACTTCGCGAGCCGCGACGAGATCGTGCTGGCGACCAAGTTGAACGGCCGGATGCGGCCCGGCCCCAACGGCGCCGGTCTCTCCCGCAAGGCCATCATGACGGAGATCGACCACAGCCTCACCCGCCTCGGCACCGACTACGTCGACCTGTACCAGATCCACCGCTTCGACCCGAACACGCCGGTCGAGGAGACGATGGAGGCCCTGCACGACCTGGTGAAGGCGGGCAAGGTGCGCTACATCGGGGCGAGTTCGATGTACGCGTGGCAGTTCTCCAAGATGCAGTACACGGCCGAGCGGCACGGCTGGACCAAGTTCGTCTCGATGCAGAACCACTACAACCTCGTCTACCGCGAGGAAGAGCGCGAGATGCTGCCGCTGTGCGCGGACCAGGGCGTCGGCGTGCTGCCCTGGAGCCCGCTGGCCCGCGGCCGGCTCACCAGGGACTGGGGCACCGTCACCGAGCGCAGCGCCAACGACAACTTCGGCAGCCGCCTCTACGTCGACAGCGACCGGGTCGTCGTCGAGGCCGTCACCCGCGTCGCGAACGAACGAGGAGTCCCGCGCGCCCAGGTCGCCCTCGCCTGGCTGCTGCAGCAGGCTCCCGTGACGGCCCCGATCATCGGCGCGGCCAAGCCGCAGCACATCGAGGACGCGGCGGCAGCGGTCGAACTGGAGCTGAGCGAGAAGGAGTTGGACGAGCTCCAGCAGCCCTACGCACCGCATCCGGTCATCGGCCACTGAAGCACCCCGAGAACGGGCGCGGGGCGCACTAGTGGGGTCCGTGCGGCGCGAACTCGGTGCCGCACGGACCCGCCCCCTCGCTCTCGGCCAACGGCATACCCTCACCGCTCATCGACACCGTCCGGTAGTACGCGCCGATCCGCTCGGCCGAACGCCCCACGTAGTGACCGATGAACGACCGCCGGAAGCGATCCTCCGTACGGTTCGGCTGCGACCCGTGCACCAGACTTCCGTTGAAGAACAGGACGTCCCCCGGCTCCATGTCGACCGGGACGGCCGCCAGGCCGGCCGGCGGCGCCACGTACTCCCGCGCGAAGGACACCTCTGCGTCCGCCGTTTCCGGACAGAACAGGTCCATGGCATGCGTGCCGGGGACGACTTCGAGACCGCCGTTGTCCCGGTCGATCACCTCGCAGGCGATCCACGCCGCCACACACGTGCCCGGCTCGACCCGCAGATAGAAGTTGTCCTGGTGCAGCGCCTGCCCCCGGGCCCCCGGCGGCTTGAAGTAGAACATGCTCTGCGCCGCCAGCACCTCCTCCCCGAGCAGCACCTCCAGCACACCGCGCAGCCGGGGATCGAGCAGCACCCGCAGCGCCCCTTCGTCGATCTCGTGCGGTTGCATCACCCGCGGATACACGCTCAGCGGATCATTGCCGGCCGGCCGGGGCTCGAAGTGCCCGGGCACCGGCCCGCCCGCGTGCAGCGCCGCGAACCGCTCGCACAACCGGTCGATCTCGTCGTACCCGAACAGGCCGCGTACGACGATGAAACCCTCCTCCCGGAACCGGCGCAGCCCGGCCTCGGGCAGGATGGGGGCGCCTGCGGCGCCGATGTCCGTGGCTGTCATGCGTCCACTCCTCGATGAGGTGTCCTCGGCCTGCCACGCTAGGCCGACACACGCTTCAGGAGGATGACCGTGAGCGCTGACGGATTGCCCGAGACTGCTGCCACGCCCGGTGCTCCCTCCCCGCCGCCCGGCCTGGTGGTGGTCGGGCACTTCGACCAGCCGCCCGGGTACGCGGTCGACCGGCCGCGCGGCGCGGACAGCTGGCTGTTCACCTGGACGACCGGGGGCCGGGGCCGACTGCGGCACGGCCGCGCCGAGGCACGGGCCCGGACGGGGGACCTGGTGGTGCTCGCGCCGGGCGCGGCGCACGGCTACGGCGTCGAACCGGGCGCGCCCCACTGGGAGTTCTGGTGGGCGCACTGCCAGGCCCGCCCGACCTGGCGGTCCTGGCTGCGCCCGTACGACGCCGGTGAGGGTCTGTACGTCGTCACGCCGACGCCGGACACGGTCCGCGGCCGGGTCGAGGCGGCGTTCCGCAGGATGCTCGCCGACGCCCGCTGGACGGGCACGGAGGCGCCGCCCGCCCCCGCGGCGGGGGAGGAGCCGGTCGCCGTCGCCCACGGCGCCGCGGCCCGCGAACTCGCCCTGTGCTCACTGGAGGAGGTCGTCCTGCTCACCGCAGGCACCGCGCGGACGGCGCCGCCCCGCCCCGGAGTCGACGCCCGGGTGCGGCGGGCGCAGGCGCTGATCGACGCCGACCCGGCCGCCCCGCACACGGTCCGCTCACTCGCGGAGCACGTCGCGCTCTCGCCCTCCCGGTTCGCCCACCTCTTCACCGGGCAACTCGGCCAGTCGCCGATGGGCGTGTTGCGCGAGGCACGTCTGCGACACGCCGCCCGGCTGCTGGAGAGCACCGGCCTGTCCGTGGAGCGCGTGGCGGCCGCCTCGGGATTCGCCAGTCCCCCTCACTTCAACCGGGTGTTCCGGGAGCGGTACGGGCGGCCGCCGGGTACGTACCGGTCGGGTGGTCCAATGGTTGGCGCCCGACTTGTGAAGACGCGGTGAAGGCACGCTCGTACGTATGACCAGGCAGGAAAGTTGAAGAGCGGTCGTTCAATGGTTTGCGCGCGGGCCCGGGGGACGGTGGGTGATTACCATTTCCAAATTGCTCCGCCGCGCATTTTGTAATGATCGAGGCACGCTATTGACCACTCGTCAAATAGTGAGCGTCGCGCACGCCGTGCACAAAGACCGGAATCGCTTGTTCTCTGCCCCTGACCTGTGCAAAGGTGTGCCTCGCTCCCTTAAGCCCCACGCTTCACAAGGGCCGTGCCCGGAGCCTATCCCTTGGTATGGACCTTTTATGCCGCATGCCCTCCGGAGGAATGCCGCCGTGCATGACGCAGGCCTGTCGAATTCCCCGACCGACGCCCGCATCTTTGAAGTCACGGACGCTCAGCTGAGCGCCGAACTCAAGAAGTGGACGGGGGTGTCACCGGCGCTGCACCCGGTCGGTGAACTTCTCGACCGGCACTGGGAAGCGGGCTTCGCCTACGCGCGGCTGTGCACCGCGGACGCCCGCTCGGCGGGCATGCTCACCACGGCGGCGTTCACCCGGCTCTTCGGCGAGACTCTGCGGCAGACCGGCCCGACGGCCGCCTGGCGCCCCCAACTCCTCGTCACCGTGCGCCGTATCGCGGCGGAGTGGGACACCGACCGCAGACGGGAGCTGCTCCACCCCGAGCTGCGGTCCGAGGCGCAGGGCGCGGAGCGCGTCGCCGCACGGTTGCTGCCGCCGGCGAACCGCAGGCTGCTGTCCGGGGCCTTCCAGCGGCTTCCCCAGTCGGCGCGCTGCCTGCTGTGGCACACCGAGGTAGAGGCCGAACCGCTGTCCGTGCCCGCCGGACTCCTGGGCCTCGACGAGGAGTCCGGCCGCCTCGAACTCGACCGCGCCTGCGAGCGGTTGCGCGACGAGTGCCTCCAGGTCCACAGCGAGCTCGCCCCCGAGCACGAATGCCGCCAGTACCTGCGGATGCTGGACGTGACCTACCGGCGTGGCGGCGTCGACATCGACCCCGACCTGCGCGGCCACTTGAACCGCTGCGCGCACTGCGGCGACACCGCCGACCAGCTGACCTTCTTCAACGACGGGCTCGGCGTCGCGCTGGCCGAGGCGGTGCTCGGCTGGGGCGCGAGAGAGTACCTGGTGGCGAGAGCGAGCTTGGCCGACGGCACGGCCGACGCCGAGTCGCTGGCACAGCCCGCTCCGAAACCGGCAGCGGCCGCGGCGACGGCGATCGCGGGCGAGTCCTTCTTCGCCGACGTCGCCGCCCCCGCTCCGCCGCGCCACGCCCCTGCTCCGCCGCGCCCCGCCCCCGCGGCCGAGGCCTTCGGTCAGACGGCCGAGAACTTCGGCCAAGCGGGAGAGTCCTTCGCCCGCCCGGCGGAGTCCTTCGCCCCCGGTGCCGAGGTGTTCGCTCCCGTGGGAGAGGCGTCCGCCCCCACGAACCAACCCTTCGCCGCCTTTGCGAGCCAGTCCTTCCCCGCTTCCGCGAGCCGGCCCTTCTCCACCGCCGCGAGCCGGCCTTCCGTCGCCGCCGACACTCCCGCCTCGCCCGCGGAGTCAGGCACCCGAAGGTCACGCCGTGCAGCCCGCCGAACCGAGGCCGGCACACCGACCGGAACGGATACCGGCGCCGCCCGCACCTGCACCGGCCGCGTGGCCCTCAAGGTCGCCCGCCGCGCCGCCCGGCGCCGCAACCTCACCGCCGCCGTCGCGACCGTGAGCGCCCTCGTCGTCCTGCCGCTGGTCATCTGGTCCGTCGGCGGATCCGGCGAGGACTCCGCCCCCACGGCCGGTGACCGCCCCTCCGAGGTGCCCGACGTCGGCACGGGCTCCGCCACCAGGAACCCGTCCTGGGCGGGCGCCGCCGAGGCGGCGAAGGGCGATCTGCGGGGCCAGCTGCACAACATCGACTCGGGGCTGTGCGTCGGCATCGTCGACGGGAAGGCCGTCGAGGGGGCGGAGACCGAGCTCACCAAGTGCGCCTCGGAGCCGGGGCAGCAGTGGGCGTACGAGACCGACGGAATGATCCGCAGCGGCGCCGACCCGGGCCTCTGCCTCGACTCCCACCTCGGCTACTCGGTGCGGCTCGCCCCGTGCACGGGCATCCCCGAGTCCGACACCAACAACATCCGCTACGACTTCACCCTCCAGGGCACCCTGGTGCCGCGCTTCGACCAGGACCTGGCCCTCAGCCCCGCCGCCACCGACGGCTCGGGCGCCCTGGTCCTCAAGACCCGCGAGGACGAGGGCGACGCCCAGCACTGGGTCGTCGACACGTCGACGGCGGAGCTCCAACTCGCGGTGGTCAACTGGGACTCGACGGCCGACACGCCGAAGACGGCCAGGCCGGCCCCGACTCCGACGCCCACTCCGCAGACGTCGAGGAAGCCGACGACCACACCGACGCCGACCGCGACCCCGTCGCCCTCGCAGCCGGCGTCCACCGGCCCGTCCGCGTCCGACGACTGCTACGACAACCCGTACGACTGCTCGTGGGACGGCGACGACGGCTGGTCCGGCGGCGGGTACGGGGGAGGCTACGGCGGTGGTTACGGGCACGGCGGCGGACGTCACTGAGCCGACGACGGGCCGCCGAAGCCCTGCCGCATCAGCCCCCGGTGCCCGGCTGGACCACCGTCAGGAACACCGACGACGCGTTCCCTGCCACGGGCACCTCACCGGCCGTCCACGCCACCTTCAGCGGATCCCGCTCGTCGGGCGGCGTCACGAGCAGGGCCTGCGGCAGGGCCGTACGGGCACCGCTGATCTCGGGGCTGGCGAAGGTCAGCCCCGCCCATGCGCTCCGGCCCGGCGTCAGCGTGACGGTCGTGGGTGTGTCGGGGGAGCGCTTGGGGTCCGGGCCGAGCTGTTTGCCGGAGGCGTCCACGAAGGCGGCACCGGGGTAGCCGCGCACGGTGCAGGTGCGGTCGCCGGCATTGGTCAGCACGATCGGGAAGTTCCGCTGCCCGGCGCCGGGACTGGGACGGCCGATCGACGCGCGCAGCTCGGAGGTGTGGCAGCGCGTGCCGGGATCGCCCGACTGCGTCGCGGGGTCGGTGGTGTCGGCAGAGGGCGGTCCGGTCGTGCCCGGCTTGTCGGAGGCCGGCCCGGTCGGCGGGCTCCCGGTGCCGGTCGTGGCCGGTGCCGACGTACTGGCGCCGGTGCCGGCCGGGGTCTGTGCCGCGCCCGCGGAGTCACCGCCGCTGCCGCACGCCATGAGCAGGCCCAGCAGTGCGACGGCGCTCACGAGGGGAGTCGCTCGGTGTAACGAGGGCAATACCCGTGCACGTCCCATGAATCACGACTCCCCGTTCTGGCGCCGACTACTCGCCCACTGGTCGCCTACTCCTCGTCGAGGAGCCCGATCTCCGCCCAGATGGTCTTGCCGTCCGCCGTGTGCCGGCTGCCCCAGCGCTGCGTCAGCTGGGCCACCAGCAGCAGCCCGCGGCCGCCCTCGTCGAAGGTCTTGGCGCGGCGCAGGTGCGGTGCCGTGTGGCTGGTGTCGGACACCTCGCAGATCAGCGTCGCCGCGTCGTGGATCAGCCGGAGCCGGATGGGTTGGGCGCCGTAGCGGATGGCGTTCGTCACCAGCTCGCTCACCACCAGCTCGGCGGTGAACGACGCCTGGCTCAGGCTCCAGACCGCCAGCTGCTCCACGACCTGCTTGCGGATGGGCGCGACGAGCGCCGGGTCCGCCGGGATGTCCCAGGTCGCCACGCGCGAGGCGGGCAGCCCCTGGGTGCGGGCCAGCAGCAGGGCCACGTCGTCCGCGACGCCGCCCGGCGGGAGCAGGGCGTGCAGGACACCGTCGCAGGTCTCGTCCAGCGAGTCCGACCGGGCCGACAGCGCGTCGCGCAACAGCGCGTGGCCGGCGTCGACGTCGCGGTCCCGGGTCTCGATCAGGCCGTCGGTGTACAGGGCGAGCACGGTGCCCTCGCGCAGTTCGATCTCGGCGGACTCGAACGGCAGCCCGCCCAGGCCCAGCGGCGGCCCGGCCGGCAGCTCGATCTCCCGTGCCTCGCCGCCGGGCGGGACCATGACGGGCGAGGGGTGTCCGGCCCGGGCCAGGGTGCAGCGCCGGGAGACCGGGTCGTACACCGCGTACAGACAGGTGGCGCCGACCTCGCCGGGCCCGGCCTCGATGCCCGCCTCCTCGGACAGCCGCACCACCAGGTCGTCGAGGTGCGTGAGCAGTTCGTCGGGCGCGAGGTCGATGTCGGCCAGCGTGCGCACGGCGGTGCGCAGCCGCCCCATGGTGGCCGACGCCTGGATGCCGTGCCCGACGACGTCCCCGACGACCATCGCCACCCGCATCCCGGACAGCGGGATCACGTCGAACCAGTCGCCGCCCACCCCGGAGCGCGCCGCCGGGAGGTAGCGGGAGGCCGCTTGGAGCGCGGCGGTGCGCGGCAGGGACCGGGGCAGCAGGCTGCGCTGAAGGGCGAGGGCGGTCTCGCGCTCGCGCGAGTAGCGGCGGGCGTTGTCGATACAGACGGCCGCGCGGGCCGTGACCTCCTCGGCCAGCAGCGCGTCGTCGGGCGTGAACGCCCGGCGGTTCCTGAACCGGGTGAGCACGGCGACGCCGAGGGTGGTGCCCCGGGCCTGGATCGGCACGGACATGGTGGTGTGGATGCCGTAGGTGTTGATCCGCTCGGCGCGCTTGGGGTCCCAGGAGAGCCACTGTTCGAGATCGCCGGTCGACGTCGAGGCGACGATGGTGTGGCCCGCCAGCAGCGCGTCGGCCTGGGGCGACGGGACGGGATACATGTCCAGGTGTCCGGGCTTGACCACGGCCTCGGGGCTGCCCGGGTTGACGGAGCTGTGGGCCGCCCGGCGCAGGCCGATCGGCGCGGACAGCGTGCCGGCGGGCGGTTCGCCCCCGTGCTCCGGAGGGTCCAGCAGGTCGACGCTGACGAAGTCGGCCAGGGCGGGGACACAGATGTCCGCCAGTTCCTGCGCCGTGCGGGTGACGTCCAGGGTGGTACCGATGCGGACGCTGGCCTCGTTCACCAGCTGGAGCCGCTCCTGGGCCAGGTACTGCTCGGTGAAGTCGTGCGCGGCGACGGAGACGCCGCGCACCCGCCCCTTGGCGTCGGTGATCGGCGCCATCCGGGCCAGCCAGGCATGGGTTCTGTCCCCGCCGACCGGGACGTACGTCCGTACGTCGGTGCCCCGGCCCGTGGTGAGCACGCGAAGGAGCTGGCGCTCGATGTCCTGGCTCTGGCGCCTGCCGGTCAGCTCGGGCGCCCGCAGCCCGCGCACGTTCTCCTCGGAGAGGCTGAGGACCTCGGCCATGACGGAGTTGATCCTGCACAGCCGGAGCCGCTCGTCGTAGATCGCCATGGCGCACGGGGACGCCAGTAGGCTGACCTCCCCCAGCGGATCGCCGGGCGGACGCGGGCCGTCACCCTCGATCGGCGTGACCACGAGCCAGTGTTCGGGCCCCTCGTCCTGGGGTCGCACGCGGTGGGCGAGCAGCCACACGGACACCGTGCCGCCGTCGCGATGGCGCAGCGTGAGGACGCCGTCCCAGCGGTCGCCGTCCGGGGTGAGGGACCCGCCGTCGGCCTCGCCGACCAGCAGACTGGCGGCCGGGCGGCCCACGACCTCGGCCGCCGGATGCCCCAGCAGCCGCTCGGCGCCGGCGTTCCACTCGACGAGCACGCCGCTGTCGTCGATGACCGCCCGGGCCGTCGCGGCCTCGTCGAACGGGTAATCCGGGCTCATGCTCGCCACTCCAACGCGCACACTCACGGTGAACAAGCGTGACATTTGCGCCCCAGCCTAGTGCTTCGGCGGCGTCCGCGAGCGAAACCCCCCGTCCGGACCGTTGACGGAGTGTCATGTTGCCGACAAGCATGGCTGCGTCCGCATCTGGGAGCGCTCCCATCGCGAGCGTCACCCGCACCTCTCTCCGAGGAGCCCAGACGTGAAACGACGCAGAACCGCCCTGCTGTCCCTGACGGCCCTGCTGGCGGCCGCACTCACCGCGGTCCCGGCCGCACCGGCCGGCGCCGAGGAGGTCGAACAGCTCAAGAACGGCGCCTTCGACACCACTACCGAGCCGTGGTGGACGACCAGCAACGTCACCGCGGGCCTGTCCGGCGGGCAGCTCTGCGCCGATGTGCCCGGCGGCACGGCCAACCGCTGGGACGCCGCCGTCGGCCAGAACGAGATCACGCTGGTGAAGGGGGAGTCGTACCGCTTCTCCTTCACCGCGAACGGCTCGCCCGAGGGGCACGTCGTGCGGGCCATTGTCGGCCTGTCGGCGGCGCCGTACGACACCTACTTCGAGGTGACCCCGGAGCTCAGCGTCTCCGGGAACTCCTACGCGTACACCTTCACCTCGCCCGTCGACACCCCGCAGGGCCAGGTCGCCTTCCAGCTCGGCGGCAGCGCGGACGCGTGGCGCTTCTGCATGGACGACGCCTCTCTGCTGGGCGGCGTCCCGCCGGAGGTCTACGAGCCCGACACCGGGCCGCGGGTGCGGGTGAACCAGGTCGCCTATCTGCCCGCCGGGCCGAAGAACGCCACGCTGGTCACGAACGCCACCGGGAAACTGCCCTGGCAGCTGAAGAACGCCTCCGGGGCCGTGGTCGCCCACGGCTGGACCGTGCCCCGCGGCACCGACGCCTCCTCCGCGCAGAACGTCCACTCCATCGACTTCGGCGCCCACCGCAAGCCGGGCAAGGACTTCACGCTGGTCGCCGACGGGGAGACGAGCCGCCCCTTCGACATCGCAGCGGCCGCCTACGAGCGGCTGCGCCTGGACGCCGTGAAGTACTACTACACGCAGCGCAGCGGCATCGCGATCCGCGACGATCTGCGCCCCGGCTACGCCCGCCCCGCCGGTCACGTCGATGTCGCTCCCAACCAGGGCGACGGCGCGGTGCCCTGTCAGCCGGGCGTGTGCGACTACACGCTCGATGTGACCGGTGGCTGGTACGACGCGGGCGACCATGGCAAGTACGTCGTCAACGGCGGTATTTCCGTGTGGGAGCTGCTGAGCACCTACGAGCGCGAACTGCTCGCCCGTACCGGGGAGTCCGAGAAGCTGCGCGACGGCACGCTCGCCATCCCGGAGAGCGGCAACAAGGTGCCGGACATCCTGGACGAGGTCCGCTGGGAGCTGGAGTTCCTGCTGAAGATGCAGGTGCCCGCCGGGCAGCCGCTGGCCGGCATGGCGCATCACAAGATCCATGACGAGCAGTGGACGGGCCTGCCGCTGCTGCCGAGCGACGACCCGCAAAAGCGTGAACTGCACCCGACGTCCACCGCGGCGACCCTGAACCTGGCGGCGACGGCCGCGCAGGCGGCGCGCCTGTACAAGCCGTACGACAGGCAGTTCGCGGCGAGGACACTGGCCGCCGCCCGCACGGCGTGGTCGGCCGCGCTCGCCCATCCCGACCGGTACGCCTCCGAGAGTGACGGCATCGGCGGCGGCACCTACGCCGACAACAACGTCACCGACGAGTTCTACTGGGCCGCCGCCGAGCTGTATCTCACCACGGGGGAGCGAGAGTTCGCGGATCGCGTCCTCGGCTCGCCCGTGCACACGGCGGACATCTTCGGCTCCCTCGGCTACGACTGGGCGAGGACGGCCGCGGCGGCCCGGCTGGACCTGGCGACCGTGCCGAGCGGGCTGCCCGGCAGGGACCAGGTGCGCCGGTCCGTGGTCGAGGGGGCGGACCGCTACCTGGCCACGCTGAAGTCGCAGCCGTACGGGATGCCGTACGCCCCCGAGGGCAACCTCTACGACTGGGGCTCCAACCACCAGATCCTGCACAACGCCGTCGTCATCGCCACCGCCTACGACATCACCGGGGCCTCGAAGTACCGTGACGGCGCGGTGCAGAGCATGGACTACCTCTTCGGGCGCAACGCGCTCAACCTCTCGTACGTGACCGGCTACGGCGAGGTCAACTCCCATAACCAGCACGCCCGTTGGTACGCCCACCAGCTCGACCCGAACCAGCCGAACCCGCCGGCCGGCACGCTCGCGGGCGGCCCGAACTCGGGCATCCAGGATCCCTACGCACAGAGCAAACTCCGGGGCTGTGTCGGTCAGTTCTGCTACATCGACGACATCCAGTCCTGGTCGACCAACGAGCACACGATCAACTGGAACTCCGCCCTGACCCGGATGGCCTCCTTCGTCGCCGACCAAGGGTGACAGTCGGGAAGCCCGCTGCCGACGGGTGCGGCAGCGGGCTTCCCTCACGACGAGCACCCGGCTAGGGGGTGACGTTCTTGACCGGGAGGTCCTTGCTCGCGCCCGCTATGTAGTAGTCCTTGGGTGCGGAGAAGACCACGAACTCGTTGTCGTAGTCCCGGATCTTCGCGCGGACGGTGAAGTTGCCGCGCGCGTCGGTGGTGGTCTGCGCGTTGTAGGCGCTCTCGAAGTACGTCCGCAGGAACACCCGGGTGCCCGCGATCGGGCCGTGCCCGGCCGGCCAGGCGACCCGGCCCTTCACGACGAGCGTGTCGCCCTCGCGCACCGTGGTCTTGTTGACCCGGTAGCTGATGGCGCTGGTCAGGGGCTTCACCTTGACCGTGGTGTCCGCGAACGCCATGTGGAAGTCGGTGGGGTCGGTGTCGTAGATCGCCCGGAACATCACCTGGTGGCGGGGGAACAGGTAGGGGCTGGGAGTGTTCTCGACACGGTCCGCGGGCACGTCCTCAAAGGTGAAGTGCCCCTCGGCGTCGGTGCGGACGGTGCCCGCACTGCGGGTCTCCCACTCGGTGGGATCGATGGGGTCGCCCCACGGGTTCCAGGTGTCGAACAGAACCGATTCCTCGAGCTGGACCGGTGCGTCGGCGACCGGCGTGCCGTCGGTGCGGGTCAGGGTGCCGGTCAGATCGACCGTGCGGTTCTTGTAGTCCGTCGTGGCGGTGCTGCTGGTGAAAGTCACCCGGTAGTCGTCGCCGTCCGCAGCGTGTACGGGCGGCACGACCACCGCGGTGGCGGCAAGGGCGAGAGCCGCGACGGTGGCCGATCGGGCGGCAGTTGAGCGCATGAACACGTGAACTCCGTTGGTGATGTGAGGGGTTGTCGTACCGGAACACCACAGGTGTCGGTATGGGGTGTGACAGCGGGACATCACCGGGGGTTGTAGGGATCGTCGGGAGCGGACCGTCCTAGTACATTCCGTTTGCCCTTTTGTTGCCTGTCCGTATCCCTACTGTTCGTGTTCCACGAGCTCGCCGGGCCGTTCGTGAGCGGTCAGGGTGTGGAGTTGTGCCTGGTCCAGCGGCTCGTGCACCTCGACGTACTCGCCGTGCGGAAGCCGCTTGATCACACCCGTCTCCCGGCCGTGCAACACCCTTTCCCTGTCCCGTAGTTGGAGACCGAGGCAGATCCGCCGCGTCACGACGAACACGGCCACCGGGACGACCAGCGCCGCGATACGGACCGCCCAGGTCACCGTGTTGATCGACAGATGGAGCCGGGTCGCCACGATGTCGTTGCCGCCGCCCGCCAGCAGGATCAGGTAGAGGCTGATCCAGGCCGCGCCGATCCCGGTGCGGACCGGGCGGCCTCGAGGGCGGTCGAGGAGGTGGTGCTCGCGCCGGTCGCCCGTGACCCGGGCCTCCAGGAACGGGTACACGCCGATGAAGACCAGCAGGAGCGGGAAGACCACGACCGGGATCAGCACCCCGAGGACGAGCGTGTGGCCCCAGAGGGTGATCTCCCAGCCCGGCATGATCCGGACCAGCCCCTCGGCGAAGCCCAGGTACCAGTCGGGCTGGGCGCCGGTGGAGACCTGGTCGGCACGGTAGGGGCCGTAGGACCAGACCGGGTTGATCATCGCGACGGCCGCCATCAGGGCGAGGGCGCCGAAGACCAGGAAGAAGAAGCCGCCCGCCTTCGCCATGTACACCGGCATGAACGGGGCGCCGACGACATTGCGTTCGGTGCGTCCGGGCCCCGCGAACTGCGTGTGCTTGTGGTACACGACCAGCAGGATGTGCGCCACCACCAGCGCCGCCATGATGCCCGGGATCACCAGGATGTGCAGCGAGTAGAAGCGGGCCACGATGTCGTCGCCCGGGTACTCGCCGCCGAACAGGAACATCGACAGATACGTCCCGACGATCGGGACGGACAGCAGCGCCCCGTTCACGAACCGCAGACCCGTCCCCGACAGCAGGTCGTCCGGCAGCGAGTAGCCGAACAGGCCCTCGAACAGGCCGAGGAACAGCAGGGTCCAGCCGAACAGCCAGTTGATCTCGCGCGGCCTGCGGAACGACCCCGTGAAGAAGTGCCGCATCATGTGCGTGAGCATCCCGGCGACGAAGACCAGCGCCGCCCAGTGGTGCACCTGCCGCATCAGCAGACCGCCGCGCACGTCGAAGCTGATGTCCAGCGTGGACGCGTACGCCTCCGACATGCGAACGCCGCCCAGCGGCACATAACTGCCCTGGTACGTCACCTCGTTCATCGACGGATGGAAGAACAAGGTCAGGTACACGCCCGTCAGGATCAGCACCACGAAGCTGTACAGACAGATCTCGCCGAGCAGGAAGGACCAGTGGTCCGGGAAGACCTTGCGCAGGTACTTCCGGCCGAGGGTGTGGATGCCGAGCCGGCCGTCGAACCAGTCCGCGACCCGCTCGCCCCTGCCGGGCGACTCCCGGGTGCTCATGCCTCCCCCCGGTGCACATGCGTGAGCTTCTCGGGATTGCTCACCACGTAGACGCCGCACACCTGCTCGCCGTCCGGCGTGAGGTCCAGGACCAGGACGGCGTACGGCTCCTCGCCTTGGAACAGCACGGCCGCGTCGTCGCCGTTGACCCGGCGGTAACGCAGGTCCAGCAGGCCCGCGCCGCCGCCCCGGCGCGCGTACGAGCCGAGCAGCCGGACCGCCTTGTCCCGGCCGTGCACCGGACGCAGCCCGGCGCCCCGGCGCTTGCCACCGCCGTCCGCCCACACCGTCACGTCCGGCGCGAGGATCTCCAGCAGCGCGGCGATGTCGCCGCCCACCGCGGCCCGCACGAACCGCTCGGTCGCCTCCCGCCGCACCCGAGGATGCGCCTCGTACAGCGGCCGCCGCGCGTGCACGTGCTCGCGGGCCCGATGCGCCAACTGTCGTACGGCAGCCGGTCTGCGGTCGATGATCTCCGCGATCTCCGTGTGCGGGTAGCCGAACACCTCGTGCAGCACGAACACCGCGCGCTCCAGCGGAGTCAGCGACTCCAGGACCACCAGCATCGCGAGCGACACGGACTCGGCGCGCAGCGCCGGGTCCTCGGGCGCCTCGTCCTCGCCCTGCGCGACCAGTGGCTCCGGCAGCCATGGGCCGACGTATGTCTCGCGGCGGCGGCTGATCACGGCCCGTCGCGTCAGGGCATGGTTGACGGCGATCCGCACCAGATACGCCCGCGGGTTCTCGACCCCGTCGAGCGGCGCGCCGCCGCCCCGCGCCGTCCATGACAGCCAGGTCTCCTGAAGGACGTCCTCGGTGTCGGCGACAGTGCCGAGCATGTTGTAGACGACGCCGAACATCAGCTCACGGTGCTCGACGAAGACGGCGGTCGCGTCGTCGGTGACGGTTTCGGGGATGTCGGACATACGTGGGGCCTCCCGGTGCGCGCTCACTACTGCGAGGCCCGGCGCGGGTCGGAATGTGACATCCCACGGCTGAATGTGACCTACGCCTCGGTGGCATCGGCGCGCGGTCGCCGGCCCGCAAGCCCGGTCCGGCGCCCCCTGGTACCGGTGTACATCACACTTGACCTGCTCGTATTTACGCGTGAGTACCCGAGCGGTACCGTGAGGAGCATGCCAGCTCTCAACGTGGAGTTCAGCGACCGCGAGCTAGAGGACCTCCGGCAGATCGCCAAGGAACGCGGTACGTCGATGAAGGCGCTCGTAAGAGAGGCCGCCGCGGCCGACATAGCCCGGCACCGGGCCCTGCAGGAGGGCGCCGAGGCGTTCCGCCGGTTCTTCGCGTCGCACGCCGACGAATTCGCGGCCGCCTTCCCCGACGACGAACCGTCCGCCAAGGGCGAGGGGCGGGCTGCCTGACCGATGGCACCTGTCATCCACATCGACGTGCCCTGGCTGCTCCAGCGGCACGAAGAGGTCCTGCCGGACCAGCCCACGATCAACGACTTCTCCGCGTTGGTCGCCGCCGTCGCCCGCCATCGCGTGGATCCGCCCCGTCTCGGCGTCGACTCCGACCCGGCCTGGCGGGCCGCCGCTCTGCTGCACACCCTCGCTCTGCTCAAGCCGCTGCCCTCGGCCAACGCCCGCTTCGCCTGCTCCGCCGCGGTGGCCTACATGTTCGTCAGCGGCGTCGGCATCGACCCGCCCTACGGCGCCCTGGTCGACCTCGCCCGTGACCTGATCTCCGGCAAGATCGACGTGTACGGCGCGGCCGACCGGCTGCGCGCCTGGCAGATCTGACCCCGCCCGCCCCTGCGGCGATCCCCGTTCCCTCCACCCCGGGGCCGCCGACCGAGGGCGGGAGGAACGGGGTCGGCGGCCCTCATCCTCCACAGGGCCTTCCGAAGGGGCCGCTTCCAGTGGACTACGTGGACGCGTACGCCGGGGAGCGTGCGTGGTGCTCCGGCGCGTGCGTGGGTTTCACACGGGGCGCATGGAATGCCGAAAGGTGGCGAGGGTGCGGCGAGTTGCCGCCGTATCTGACTTTCTTTCAATGGGGCTGATGTTGCCCAAGTGCCTTGTTGGTCATCAGTGTGCTGTGCAAGGGTGAACTACCCGTGGGGGGTTGGAAAAGACCGGAGCACATTCGTTCCGTGGGGAACCGGTGCGGATGGGCGTTGGTGAATTCGCGCTCCCCGCGCTCATGTCGAAGAGGTACACACCAAGCCACCGGTCCTTTTCGGCGATCAGAACTTCTGTGTCTTGCGCGTGGGAAGGAATCCGTTCAGTGCCCACCCCCCACCCCCCTCGCCCGCCTTACCCGCCGCCCGGCGGGGTTCCCGAAGAATCCGACGAAGGCCTCGCCGCCAGACTCCGTGGCCGGCCGGACGGCGAGGCCGCTCCGTCCGTCGCCCTGCTCATGGCGCGGCACTGGCAGCCGGCCCGCGAATACGCGGTGATCTGTCTCGCTTCCCCGGCCGATGTCGTGGACCTGGTCACCGCAGCCGCATTCCATCAGGTCCTCGACCGGCTGGCGCTGGGCGAACCGGCCCTCGCACTGCGCCCCCGGCTCCTCGTCGCCGTCCGGGACACCGTCCGGCAGTGGTCCTCCGACGACCGAATAGCGGGCGTTCTGCCGGAGCTGGGGAAACCCGCCGGCGGTCGCGGTATGCGTACCGCGAAGTCCATGACGCCCGAAAATCGGAAGCTTGCCGATCGGTCATTCCAGGCACTTCCCGGACTTGCCCGATCTCTGCTCTGGCACACCGAGGTCGAAGCCGAGCCGCTAACCGTCCCCGCCGGTCTGCTGGGCATGGATACCGTTACCGCCTCGGCGGCGCTCGAACAAGCGCGTGATAAATTCCGCGAAGGTTGTGTACATGCCCATCGGGAACTCGCGCCGACGAAGGATTGCCGGTTCTACAACCGCCTCCTCGACGTCCCCATTCGCCGCGGTGGGGCCCTGCTGCCGGATGTCCAGCAGCATCTGACTCAGTGCCGCTACTGCCGCAACGCCGCCGAACAACTGAGTCATTTCGAGGGCGGGTTGGGCGTGCTCATCGCCGAGGCGGTGCTCGGCTGGGGCGCACGCCGCTATCTGGACACCCGACCGGGCCGAGTCCAGGGCGGTGCGACCCGAGCCCGCGGCGCTGCCCGGCACGGCGCCGGCCGGCGCGGTCTGCTGGCGCGGATCCCCGCGCAGATCCGCAGACCCGCCGGGGGGCCGCGCTCCTCGCGCGCCCTGCTGACGGGGGTGGGCGTGGCCTCGGCCGGGCTGATCGCGATCATGCTCGCCGCCGGGTTGCTGTCGGACGACGACGGCGTCGACCCGGCCGCCTCGGCCACCGGCGGTGGCACGGCACCCCAGGTGCCGCCCGCCGTGTCCTCCTCGCCGCCCGGCACGGCCCAACTCCCCAACGCACCGCGGCAGACCAGGCTGCGCAACGCCGAGGCCGACCTGTGCCTCGACGTCCGGGGCGCGGCCAAGGCCGGGGCCGGAACCGAGCTGGCCGAGTGCTCGGACGACGACACCCAGCAGTGGTCGTACGAGAAGGACGGGCTGCTGCGCAGCGTGGCGGAGCCCGATCTGTGCCTGGACTCGCACGCGGACGCCGGTGTGGTGATCCTCGGCGCCTGCGTCGACGAAGACTCCGGGCGGGCCGGCGACGTGCGCTACGACCTCACCGTCCAGGGCGAGTTGCTGCCCCGCTGGGACGAGCAGCTCGCCCTGGCGCCCACCACGGCTGCCGCGGACGTTGACATCGTCGTCAAGGTCCGCGACGGCTCCGACGCACAGCGCTGGCTGACCGATCCGGCGACGTCGGCGAGCCCCGGCTCACTGTCCAGCGCGGAGGTGGAGACGCCGGGGGCGCGGGCCGTGCGGGTGGGGGAGGAGAACGCGTAGTCCTCTTCAGGGAGCGGCAGGGTCGGCCCCCCCCGGACCTGCCCGGTCCCGGCGTCGGCGTAGGTGAAGGCGCCCCCTGCGCGCCTTCACCTGTGCCGAGGTGCGGCCCTCGGAACGATGCGAGATCGACGGTTCATCGCATGGCGTCGACCATCGTCCGGGTGTCGGCGACGGTTTCGAAGGCGACCGGGACCCCCTCCTCCAAGCGCCACAGGTGGACGAAGCGGGACTCCATGCTCATGCCCGTTGCACGTCCGCGGCCCCGGTAGTGGCCGAGCGCGATCACCAGGTCCCCCACGGCGATGATCTCCGCCGGGAGCACGGCGAGCTCCTGCCACGCGTCGTTGATCCGGGCGAACGCGTCGGCCACCCCCTCACGACCGCGGTACCTCCCCCCGTACGGCAGTCCGGCCGCGACGACCCAGTCCATCCGGTCGCTCAGCGCGTTCACGAGCGACGCGACGTCACCGCGCCGCAGATCCTCGTACAGCGAGGTCACCACTTGATGGTTCTTCTGCGCCCGGTCGCTCTGCCGACCGATGGTCTCTTCGGTTTGCATCTCTCAGCACTCCCATGTCCTACCGGTTTCGTTGTCCTGCGGATACACAGTCATCGACCGGGGCGTGGCCGGCATCGGTCAACCGACCTATCGCTCACGAGCGCCAAATCCGTGGGGCCTTCGGCTCATGACTCAGGGGTGTGCCAAGCGTCCGCGAACGGTAACAGCGCCGTCGTGGGCCGAAGATCGCTCTTCCGTGCGCATCGTCGCCCCACGCATCGTGATGGGGCATCAGACGACCACGGGGGGCGGATTCCGCCGCGCCCCGGTTCCATGAAACGGGGACACGACCATGGCCGACTCCTGCAACACCAGGACCCTTCTCGCCACCGCCGCGCTCCTGGCCGGGGCCGCGCTCCTGACCGCCTGCAACGGCGACGACGTCACCGGTTCCAGCTCGCCGACCCCCGCGGGCACGTCCGCGGCGGCGGAGGCGAAGACGGCCGGCGCGAAGGGAGTGAGCGGGACCTTCGCCGGCGGCCTGGTGGAATACCTGGCGCCGGGCAAGCACATCGTCAGCGCCGACGGCAAGGAGCAGCAGTTCTTCCTCGCCGACGACACCGAGGTCTACGGCGCGGGTGCCATCTGCGGGGAGTACAACCCCGCCGCCGACACCGCCTGCACGATCGACGACCTGGAGAAGGTGCTCAAGAGCGGCTCGGTGGCCGCGGACGTGGTCATGAAGAACGGTGTGGCCACCACCGTCACCGAGCGGCCGGCACCGGACGAAGGCGCTGCCGTGGACGACAGCGAGCCCGGCACCGGCGCCGAGGAGGGCCAGGGGACCATAGAGGGCATCGACAAGGGCAAGGGCGTCAACGGCACCTGGTTCGGCAACGTCACCTACCTGGCGCCGGGCAAGTACACCGTCTCCGAACCCGGCGGCAAGGAGCAGCAGTTCTTCGTCGCGGAGGACACCGAGATCTGGGGCTACGGCGACATCTGCGGCGACGAGAACACGGGCGAGGGCGGCCAGGGCGGCACCGAGTGCACCGAGGCCGAGCTGGAGGCGGCCGCGAAGGGCGGCTTCAGCGCCGAGGTCGTCGTGGCCAACGGCATCGCCACCACCGTCAGGGACGATCACTGACGGCTCGGGCCCAGTCGGACACAACTGCGCGGCGCGGCCGGTATGGCCGCGCCGCGCACATGGGTACCGGCGAGGCTACGCCGGGCGCGAGGCGGGCGCGGTCCGCGAAGTGTCCGCGGCGGGCGGCCCGAACAACCTGAGCGCCGTCTCCCGGGTCTCGCCCGCCCAGGGCGCCGACCCCAGCGAGGACATGTCCACATTGACCTCGGTGCGGGTGCCCTCGGCGTGGACCGTCCCCCCGTCGTCGGAGACCACGCGGAAGGCATAGACCATGCTGCTCTTGCCGAGCCGCTCCATCCGGAAGGCCACGTTGACACGCCCGACCGTGCGGACCGGGCTGCGATACCGGACGGTCTGCTCGATCACGACGTGCACCACATCGGGGTGGGTCGGCACGCCGTCGACGAACGAGTACCCGGCCCGCGCCCAGATCCGTACCAGCGCACGCTCGACCAGCATCGGATACCGGCCGTTGTGCAGATTCCCCATGAAGTCGAGGTCGTCCAAGCTGACGTCGGCCGGTTCGACGCACTCCACTTCGACTGCTTCTGACGCGTACACCATTGCTCTCCTTCGACCGTCGCGGCATCGCCGCTCGACGTTGACTCGGCCCACCCTCACGAACGGATCGCACGGCGGCATCGGTCAACCGGCCTATCAGCGGGACGGCTCGGTGATCCGACCCCGATATCCTGGGAGCAGGGGGAGACACAGATGAGACCAGACCGCGCACCGGCACCCGCCGCCCGCCCCACCGGCATCCGGGGCCGGGCACGCGAGGCCGAGACGGTCGGACGGCTCGTCGCGGCGGCGCGCGAGGGAGAGGGCGGCGCGCTGGTCGTGTCCGGCGAGGCCGGCATCGGCAAGACCACCCTGCTCGCACACGCGTCGGACACCGCGACCGGCTTCGAGCCGCTGCGGGCGGTCGGCGTCGAGTTCGAGATGGACCTGCCGTTCGCAGCCGTGCACCAGCTCTGCGAGCCGCTGCTGCCCCGGATCGGGCACCTTCCCGGCGCCCAACGGGAGGCACTGGAGACGGCGTTCGGGCTGCGCAGCGACGGGACGGCCGACCCGTTCCGCGTCGGACTCGCCGTTCTCGGCCTGCTCACCGAGGCCGCCGGGGAACGGCCGGCGCTGTGCGTGGTGGACGACGCCCAGTGGCTGGACAGCGCCTCGGCGCGAGTCCTCGCGTTCGTCGCCCGCCGGGTCGGCGCACTGCGTGTCGCCTTCGCCTTCGGGCTGCGCGAGGTTCCGGGCACCGCCGTCGGACCAGGCGGTCAAGGTGCGCAGGCCGCCGAAGTGCTGCGCGGGCTGCCCACGCTCACCCTGTCCGGTCTGCCCGAGGGCGAGGCTCGCGCGCTGCTGACCGCGAAGGTCCTGGCACCTCTCGACGCCGCGGTTCGCGAACGGATCATCGCCGAAGCACGCGGGAATCCCCTCGCCCTGCTGGAACTGGCGCGCGGCGCCGGGCCGGCGGCCATCGCGGGCGGCTTCGCGGTCCCGGACACCGACACCGTCGCCGGACGCATCGAACGCAGCTTCCACAGCCGCGTCGCGGCCCTGCCCGACCCCACCCGCCGCCTGCTGCTGATCGCCGCGGCAGAGCCGGTCGGCGATCCCGCACTGCTGCAGCGCGCATGCACCGCCCTCGGTACGGGACTCGATGCGGCGGCCCCCGCGGAGACGGCCGGGCTGCTGGAGCTCGGCGCCCGGGTCAGGTTCGCCCACCCCCTCGTACGCTCGGCCGTGTACCGGACCGCGCCGGCCGCCGAGCGCCGGGCCGCGCACGCGGTGCTGGCGAGGGCGACCGACCGGGGCACGGAACCCGACCGGCGCGCCTGGCACCGGGCGCTGGCGACCACGGGCGTCGACGAGGACGTCGCGGCCGAGCTGGAGCGGTCCGCGCAGCGGGCACAGGCCAGGGGCGGGATGGCCGCCGCGGCGGCGTTCCTGGAAAAGGCGGCCGTGCTGACGCCGGATCCGCCGCGCCGCAACGCCCGTCTGCTGTCGGCCGCGCAGGCCAAGCACGACGCCGGCGCTCCGGACCAGGCGCTCAGTCTGATCGCGGCGCTGGACACGGGTCTGCTCGACGAACTCCAGCACGCCCGGTCGGTACGGCTGCGCGGCCGGGTCTCGTTCGCGGTGCAGCGGGGCAGCGAGGCTCCACCGCTGCTGCTCGAAGCGGCGCGACTGCTCAGCCCGCTCGACGCGTCACTCGCCCGGGAGACCCTCCTCGAAGTGCTGTGGGCGGCGGCCTGGGCGGGACGCTTCGGGCAGGCCGAAACGGTCGTCCGAGCCGCCGAGGAGGTGCTCGCCCGCACGCCGCGCCCGTCTTCGCCGGCCGCCTCGGACCTGCTGCTGGACGGCCTGGTGAAGCTCTTCACCCAGGGACTTCCGGCTGCCGTACCGGACATCCGGGCAGCCCTCGGCGCCTACCGCGGCTCCGATGACATACGGGCCCTGCCGCTCGCCTGCCGCGCTGCCTGGGCCGTATGGGACGACGAGGCCCTGGAGACGCTCAGCGTGCGGCTGACCGCGACCGCCCGGGACTCGGGGGCGCTGGCCGTGCTGCCGGTCGGGCTGAACTTCGAGGCGTGGCTGCGCCTGCACCAGGGCCGCTTCGAGGAGTCCGCCGCCCTCATCCGGGAGGCCGACGCTGTG
This sequence comes from Streptomyces sp. NBC_01092, assembly GCF_045039535.1. Taxonomy (NCBI): domain Bacteria; kingdom Bacillati; phylum Actinomycetota; class Actinomycetes; order Kitasatosporales; family Streptomycetaceae; genus Streptomyces; species Streptomyces sp. NBC_01092. Next base: position 10,344,131 of record NZ_CP108659.1, read on the forward strand.
GCGGAGGCGACGGGTGCGCCCCGCACGACGTACGGCACCGCATTCCTCGCCGGATGGCGTGGCGACCCGCACCGCGACGGGCAACTCCTGGAGCACGGCGCGCGGGAGGCCGCCACACGGGGCGAGGCAACGGCGGTCACGATCACCGAGCTGGCCGCCGCGGTGCTGCACAACGGCGGCGGGCGGTACGGAGCCGCGCTCACCGCGGCGCTCAAGGCCGCGCGGCAGATCCGTATCTCGGCGTTCGGGGTGATGGCCCTGCCCGAGGTCGTCGAAGCCGCGGTCCGTCTGGGGCGGCGGGAGGAGGCGGCCGCCGCGGTCGACGAACTGGCGGCTCGCACCCTGCCCTGCGGCTCCGACTGGGCGCTCGGCATCACGGCCGCGACGCGGGCCCTGATCGCCGACGACGCTGCGGCGGAGGACCTGCACCGCGAGGCGATCGAGCGCCTCGGCCGGACCCGGATGCGCACCTACCTGGCCCGGGCCCACCTCGTGTACGGCGAGTGGCTGCGCCGGCAGCGGCGCCGGGTCGACGCCCGCGCCCAGCTGCTGACGGCGTATGAGCTGCTGTCCGCGATGGGCGCCGCGGCGTTCGCGGCGCGGGCGGAGAGCGAACTGAGGGCAACGGGCGGATTCCGCGGCCCGGTTGAGCGCCCGTATTCGGGGCACGGTGCGGCGGTGGCGGTCCTGGAACCGCTCACCGCCCGGGAGGCTCAGGCCGTCCGGCCCGCCGTACACCGACCGGAGGAGCCCGCGGAGCCGCCCGCCGGCCTTTCCCAACGTGAGGTGCAGGTGCTGCGCCTGGCGGCCCAGGGACTGAGCAACCGGGAGATCGGCATACAGCTGTCGATCTCGGCCCGGACGGTGGGGCACCATCTCGCCCACATCTACGACAAGACCGGCCGGCGGACCCGGACCGGCGTGACACGGTTCGCGATGGAGCACGGCCTGCTGCCCTGACACCCCGCCCGATCGGGTCAGGCCTGGTTCACGACATCCTGCGGCGCCCCGCCCGCGAGGAAGTCCGTCACGTTCTGCACGGCGGCGAGGGCGATTCGGACCAGGGTCTCGCGGGTGACGCCGCCGACGTGCGGGGAGAGCACCACGTTCGGGGCGCGCAGCAGGCGCAGGGCCGGGGTGGGCGGTTCGGGGTCGAAGACGTCGATGCCCGCCCCGGCCAGGGCGCCCTTCTCCAGTGCGTCGGCGAGGGCGTCCTGGTCGATGAGGGCGCCCCGCGCGGTGTTGATCACGAACGCCGTCGGCTTGAGCAGAGCCAGCCGCTCGGTGTTCAGCAGGTGCCGGGTCTCGTCGGTGAGCGGGGTGTGCAGCGAGACGTAGTCGGCGGTGCTCAGGAGTTCGTCGAGCGGGACGTGACGGGCATCGCCGAACTCGGCCTCCGTCTCCGGTGGCAGGCGGCGGCGGCCCGCGTAGACGACGTTCATGTCGAACGCGACCGCACGCCGGGCGACTTCCCGTCCGATCTGGCCCAGGCCCACGATGCCGAGCGTCTTGCCGCACAGTTCCGTCAGCGAGTTCTGGAGCCGGGGGAGTGCCCAGTCGGCGTCGGCGAGCGCGGTGTGGGCGGGGATCAGCTGCTTGGCGAGCGCGAGCATCAGGGCGAAGGTCTGCTCGGCCACGTTCTGCGCCTCGGCGCCGCTGGAGCCGATGTTGCACACGCTCACCGCACGCTCGCGTGCCGCGTCCACGTCGACGTAGTCGAAGCCGTGGCTCGCGCACTGCACCATCCGCAACTGAGGTGCGCAGGCGAGGTGTTCGGCGGTCACCGGGGAGAGTGCGGTGATGATGACGTGCGCGGAGCCGAGCGCGGCCCGGTCCTCGTCGGCCGCCTCCACGACGGTGACGTTGGCGTCCTCGGGGAAGAGCGTGGCGAGGCCGGCGCCGATGGCACGGCCGCCCACGTGGGGCGAGATGACGGCGAGGACGTTCTTCGGGGCGGTCATGCGGATTCCTCGATGAGGTCGGCGGGGCCGATCGTGGCGGGTCCCGCGTGCCCGGACAGGGCGAGGGTGAGGTCGAGTTCGGCGAGCAGACAGCGGATGACGTGCTCGACGCCCGCCTGTCCGTCGAGGCCGAGCCCGTAGGCGTACGGCCGTCCGACGAGCACCGCCTTCGCGCCGAGGGCGAGCGCCTTGAAGATGTCGTCGCCGGTGCGGATGCCGCTGTCGAACAGCACCGTCAGCCGGTCGCCGACCGCCTCCACGACCCGGGGCAGGGCGTCTGCCGCGCCGACGGAGCCGGCGACCTGGCGGCCGCCGTGGTTGGAGACGACCACACCGTCCATCCCGGCGTCAGCGGCAGCACGCGCGTCGTCCGGGTGCAGGATGCCCTTCAGGACGATCGGGCCGTCCCAGTTCTCCCGCAGGAACGCCAGGTCCGGCCAGGTCTTGGCGGGGTCGGAGAACATGCCGACGAAGTGCATGACGGCCGCGTTCGGATCCTCGTGCACCGGCTTGGCCAGGCCGGCTTGGAAGGCGGGGTCGGAGAAGTAGTTGGCGGTGCCGACGCCGTGCAGGAACGGCAGGTACGCCTGGTCGAGGTCGCGCGGGCGCCAGGCCAGCATCGGCGTGTCCAGCGTGACGACGAGCGCGCTGAACCCGGCCGCCTTCGCCCGGCTCAGGAAGCTCCGGGCCACCTCGGGGTCCTTCGGCCAGTACAGCTGGAACCAGCGCTCGGCGTCCCCCATGGCCTCAGCGACCTGTTCCATGGGGGTGCTGGACGCCGAGGACAGGGTGAACGGCACGCCCTGCGCGGCGGCGGCCCGGGCTGCCGCGCACTCCGCGTCCGGGTGCATGATCGACAGCACGCCTATCGGCGCCAGAGCGATCGGCGCGGGCAGGGCGCGGGCCAGCACCTCGACGGACAGATCCCGCTCGTGCACGTCCCGCAGCATGCGCGGCACGATCCTGCGTCGCCCGAGGGCCGTGCGGTTGGCGCGTGCGGTGCTGCCGTTGCCCGCGCTACCCGCCACATAGCCGACCGGGCCGGGGCCGAGGCGCCGCTCGGTCAGCTCCTCCAGCCGCGTCAGATCGGTGGGCAGCCGGGGTACGGCTCCCGACATCCCGTTCAGATAGATCTCGTACTGGAAGTCCGCCCAGTGCTTGCCCATGCGTACGCCCCGCCTCTCGTCACTGAGAACGCGCTGTACGCAGACCATACCGACCGGTAGGGGTGCGAGAGGATCAGGGGGCGGTCGCCGACTCGTGCAGGATGCGGGCCAGATCGTGCGGCCGGGAGAACATCGGCCAGTGGCCGGTGTCCATGTTCACCAACTCCCAGCGGTCGCTCTTGAGGAGTTCGGCTGCGGCGCCCCAGGGTTCCTCGCCGTCGAGGAGGCACTTGACGTAGGTGCCCGGGACCTCGCTCAACGGGCGGGGCATGACCGCCGGTTCGGTCAGCGTGGCGCCCGGGTGCGGGGTCGAGCCGTCGATGAAACGGGCGATCTGCTCGTCCGTCAGTCCCTGGCCCGCGCAGTCGGCCGCGGTGAGCGGCGGCCACGAGCCGCCGTTCTTCACGATCGCCGCCCGCACCTCGTCGCTCGGCCAGCCCGAGAGGAACGAGTCCCCGTCCACGGCGACATTGGCGTCCACCAGCACGACACGCCGCAGCCGGTCCCCGATCCGGACGGTGGCCTGCCCGACCGGCACACCGGAGTAACTGTGCCCGACCAGGACGACATCCCGCAGATCGAGGCGCTCGACCTCGTCGACGATGTCCTGGACGTGTGTCTGCTGTCCGGGTGCCGGCACTCCCTGCTTTTCGGCGAGGCCGGACAGGGTGAGGGGATGGACGCCGTGTCCGGCAACTCGCAGATCGGCCGCCACCTCGTCCCATGCCCACGCCCCGAGCCAAGCACCTGCCACCAGTACGAAGTTGGTCATGCCCGCAACGTAGCCGACGGCACTGACAATGGCTCCCGCTCGGTGATCGGCGGCACCGGCACCTCGACGGTCCGGGCCAGCCGCGCTCCCTCGGGCCCGTACACGGCCCTCGGCTCGGGGAACGCCCGCAGTAGCCCCAGGAACAGTACGGCCGCGACGACCAGCGACAGCGGCAGGCCGATGTCCACCCCGTTCGCCAGATCGCCCAGCGGGCCGACGAACTGGCCGGGGATGTTGGTGAACAGCACGCCGACCACCGCGGCCACCCACCAGGCGGTCATGCCCCGCCAGTTCCAGCCGTGCGCGAACCAGTAACGGCCGCCGCGCTGGCGTCGGTTGAAGACCTGGAGGGCGTCGGGGTCGTACCAGCCGCGCCGGGTCCAGTAGCCGAGCATCATCACGACCATCCACGGTGTGGTGCAGGTGATGATCATGGTGGCGAACGTCGAGATCGACTGCACCAGGTCGAGCGCGAAGCGCCCGACGAAGATGAACGCGACCGACAGCGCGCCGACCATGAGGGTCGCCTGCACCCGCGTGAGCCGCGGGAAGACCGACGAGAAGTCGAGGCCGGTGCCGTACAGCGCGGTCGTGCCCGTCGCCATGCCGCCGATCAGCGCCAGCAGACACACCGGCAGGAAGTACCAGCCCGGTGAGATCGCCAACAGCCCGCCGACGAAGTCGGGCGCCGCCGGATCGACGTACTCGGGGACCTTCGTGGCGATGATGCTCGCGGTCGCGAGCCCGAAGACGAACGGCAGCAGCGTCGCGATCTGCGACAGGAACGCGGCACCGATCACCTTGCGGCGCGGGGCGGACGCCGGGATGTAGCGCGACCAGTCGCCGAGGAACGCCCCGAACGAGACGGGGTTGGACAGCACGATCAGCGCCGCGCCGATGAACGACGGCCAGAACAGCGACTGCGTCGCCGCGTCCGCGGAGTCCGTGAACACGCCCGCGTACGACGGGTCGAAGTCCCCGGCGAAGGCGATCACGCCGATCAGGAACAGCACGCTCGCCGAGGGCACGGCGACCTTGTTGACGAACAGCATGAAGCGAAAGCCGTACACGCACACCGCGAGGACCAGTCCCGCGAACAGGGCGTACGCGACGACGTACGACAGGTTGCCCCGATCCAGGCCGAACAGCCGGTGCGCGCCGCCGACCAGGGCGTCGCCGGAGCTCCACACCGAGATCGAGAAGAACGCGACGGCCGTCAGCAGCGACAGGAACGAGCCGACGACACGGCCGTGCACGCCGAGGTGCGCGGAGGAGGAGACGGCGTTGTTGGTGCCGTTGACCGGTCCGAACACGGCCATCGGACACAGGATCAGAGCGCCCGCCACGACTCCGAGCAGCGTGGCCGCGAGGCCCTGCCAGAAGGAGAGGCCGAACAGGATCGGGAAGGCCCCGAGGACACAGGTGGAGAAGGTGTTGGCGCCGCCGAAGGCGAGACGGAACAGATCCAGCGGGGTCGCGGTGCGCTCGGCGTCGGGGATGCGGTCGACGCCGTGGGACTCGACCTCCGTCAAGGAGGGAGCGGGGGAGGGCAGTTCGGGCTGAGGGGACACGGGGGCTCCAGCGGGGGCGGGGCGGTGGAGCGCGTTGTGGCGCGGCGGGGGCGAAGGCCGGTGCCTGCCGCTGGGGTGTGCGGGCAGCGCGGATGCCGTCCTCTCGGGGATCAGCAGACGGTAAGGCCGTGTGCAAGATCCGCACCAGAGGACGGTTCATCCATCTTCGGTGCCGTGAGTGGACGAAACCTCCATCACTCGGTGTCCGCGGTACCGTCCTCCGGCTCGGCGTCCGGGCCCTGGGCTCGCACCCGATGGACGTTCTCCAGGGACTCGCGCAGTTCGGTCAGCCAGTCGTCCGTGTGCCGCTGGACCAGCCGTACGCACCAGGCGAGGGCCTCGCTGCGGCTGCGGGCGACGCCGGCGGCGATCAGGGTGTCGAGGACCGCGCGCTCGGGCTGCCGCAGCCGGGTCATCACGGGCGCGGCGACATGGGTGAACAGGGCGCGCTCGTCGCCGCACTCCACACCCCAGGACACCTTCCTGCCGAACCGGCGCTCCGCCTCCCGCGCCACCTCGATCCGGGCTTCGCGCGTTCGCTCCCGGAACTCCTGGATCCGGCCCTCCACGGCCGCCTCCCGCTCCGTGGCCGAGGCGCCCTTGGCCAGCTGGGGTGCGGGGATGCGACCGATCACCGTGATCTCCTCGCGGTCGACCGTGACCTCGATCAGCTCATCGAAGAGGTCGTCGGGCAGGCGGCCGGCGAACCAGCCGCGCAGCTTCTCTCGTTGCTCGGTGGTAATCATGTAATCACCATTACTCCGCCGATTCGCAAACGCAAGGGCGTCGAGGGCGTGTCAGCCGAGGGCAGAACCGGAATGTTTCAGGCCTATTAATCAGCAGGTGAAAACCAGCCATTTGGCCACTTGGAACGATCAAGAGGCGCCAAGTTTCGGCGTTGGAACGTTCGAACTCCGTTACTTCACGCCACTGATTCAATACGCAAGGTTACTGAAACCGGTGGTGTCGATGTGAGTTTCGGAGCAGGACTCGGCAGACTCCCGCTCGTCGCTCCGGCACCGATCGCGCCGGAGCCGACACACCCTCAATTTCGAGCGGAAGGATGCACACAATGCGGAACACCGCGCGCTGGGCAGCGACCCTCGGCCTCACGGCCACCGCCGTCTGCGGACCCCTCACCGGATCCGCCCTCGCCACCCCGGACGCCGCCCCCGCCTCTCTCTACGCCCCCTCGGCCCTGGTGCTCACCGTGGGCTACGGCGACAGCGCCACCCTGTCCTCGCCGGCCCGCGCGGTCACCCTGAGCTGCGCCCCGACGGCCTCGGGCACGCACCCCGCGTCCGGCTCGGCCTGCGCCGAACTGCGCGGGGTGAACGGGGACTTCGACGCCTTGAGAGCCAGAGAGGGCGCGCTGTGTACCAAGCAGTACGACCCGGTGGTCGTCACGGTCGACGGGGTCTGGCAGGGCAAGCGCGTCTCCTATGAGCGCACCTTTGCGAACGAGTGCGTGAAGAGCTCCTACGGGGCGAGCCTCTTCGCGTTCTAGGGACCGGGATCGCATGGTCCCCGTGCAGTTCGGCGCAGGCTCGCGGATGGGGAGTGTGAGCTGTGCCGAGGGGGCCCCTGCGATCTCGTATCGGGGGTCGGCCGGGCGGAGTGGGGCCGCCCGGTCGACACCTCGTGACACTGCCTCGTCACATGTCCTCCCCGGGGATCCCGGGGAGGAGAGGGAAGCGGCCCAGCAGACCCGCGCCGCGCAACAGTCGCAGTATCCGCGGCGCGTCCGAGACGACGCGCAGGCGACCACCGTGTTCCCTGGTCCGAGTCTCGGCCCGGCACAGCACGCGCAGCCCCGAGCAGTCGAAGAAGGCCACCCGCCGCAGGTCGACCAGCACGTCCGCCCCCGGCCCGGTGGCCGCTGCGTTCAGATGCTCGGCGAGGAGCGCCTCCGTCGCCAGATCGATCTCGCCCATGACCTCGACCACCGTGAACGGACCGCATATGCGGGTGCGGGCATGGGGATTCGCCGGGGGCGGCTTGGAGCCCATGGGGTCCACGGCCAGGTCCTCGGTCGGATACGGGGCGCGGTCGTCGGCGTCCGGCGTCATGTCCGCTCCACCTCGGCAGGGGCGCATTCGATCCGGGTTGTTACCCGGGGGCGGGGCTGAGCATCCCTGCGGCGCCCTGCGCAAGATCTAGTTCACTCGACCTGGTGAATTTCGCCCTCCAAGGCTTGACGCCTCGACGCCTCAACGCCTCCCCGGTCAACGCCTCCGACCTCGTATTCCTTGACGAGAATATAACCGTCGAGGCATATTGGACTCATGTCCGACGACGCCTCCCTCTGGAGCGCCCTCTCCGATCCCCACCGACGGGCCATCGTCGCGCTGCTCCTCGAGCGGCCGCGGTCCGTCGGGGAGATCGTGGAGGCATGCGGGCTGAGCCAGCCGAGCACCTCGAAGCATCTGAAAGTGCTGCGGGAGGCCGGCCTGGTGCGGGTGCGGCAGGACGCGCAGCGCCGTGTCTACGCCCTCGATCCCGCCCCGATCGCCGCACTCGACGCATGGCTGGCCCCATACCGAACGCTCTGGAACCGCAGCCTGGACGCCCTGGGCCGCCGTCTCGACGAGACACGGCAGACGCCGGACGACACCTCGTACGACCCCGAGGGACCCACCACGAAGGACTGATCCACCATGACCGCCGACCTCACCGGCACCTATCTGACCCTCGACGACGGCCGCCCGGCCGTCCGTTTCAGCCGCACCTACGACCATCCCGTCGAGCGCGTCTGGCGGTTCGTGACCGACGTCGACGAACTGGCCCACTGGTTCCCGTCGCGCGCCGAGATCGAACTGCGCCCCGGCGGCACGATCACGTTCGGCGGCGACCCGAACATGGAGGACTCCACGGGCCGCGTCATCGCCGTCGACGAGCCCCGCCGCCTGTCCTTCGAGTGGGGCGGCGACGAGCTGCACTTCGACCTGGAGGCGTTGGACGAGGGGCGCACCCGCTTCACGCTCACCAACGTCCTCGTCGCCGAGAACACCGCCGCGCGCAACGGCGCCGGCTGGGAGGTGTGCCTGACCGCCCTCGACGCGTACGCGCGCGGGGAGCGCTTCGAGGTGCCGCACGCCGGAGCCGAGGCGCCCTGGAAGGGGCTCTACGACGGTTATGTCGCCGCCGGATTCCCCTCCGGTGCCGCCATCCCGGGCGTGGACGCGTGACGGTCAGGCCATCTGGCGTCGCACCAGCTCGTGCAGTCGCCCGCTCGTGTCCGCGAGCAGCTGCGCGGGCGGGCCCTGCTGGGCGACCTTGCCGTCCTCCATCACGATGACGCGGTCGGCGTCCAGCACCGTGGACAGGCGGTGCGCGATGACGATGCGGGTGGCGTTGAGGGCCTTCGTGGACTCGATGACCGTGCGCTGCGTCTCGTTGTCGAGGGCGCTGGTCGCCTCGTCGAAGAAGAGGATGCGCGGCCGGCGGATCAGCGCCTGGGCGATCATCAGGCGCTGGCGCTGCCCGCCGGAGATCGCGCCGCTGCCCGACACGATGGTGTGCAACCCCATCGGCATCCGCTTGATGTCCTCGGCGAGCCCCGCCATCTCGGCCGCCGCCATCGCCTCTTCCGGCGTGTACGGCTCGGTGCCGCAGATGACGTCCAGGATGGATCCGGTGAACGGCTGGGCGTGCTGGAGCACCACCCCGCACTGACGGCGCACGGCCGACTGGTCGAGCGCCGCCAGGTCCTGCCCGTCGTAGAGCACACTGCCCGAGACCGGCTTGTCGAAGCCGATCAGCAGCCTCAGCAGCGTCGACTTGCCGCAGCCGCTGGGGCCGACGATCGCCACGAACTCGCCCGGCCGGATGTCGAAGGACACGTCGTCCAGGACCAGGGGACCGTCGTCGGAGTACCGGAAGGACAGGCGGCGCGCCTCGATCGAACCGGTCAGCGGGCCCGGCCGGGTGCTCGCCGTACGCACCTCCGGCGTGGCATCCAGCACCGGCTTGATCTCCTCGAACAGCGGCAGCGCGGCGACCGCCGACACGAACGCGCCGGTCAGCTGGGTGACCGAGGTCAGCAGCATCGTCACCGAGGTGCTGAAGGTGAGGAACGCGGCCGCTGACATCGACCCGCGCGCCGGTCCCGCGAGCAGCATGAACATCAGCAGCGTGCACAGCGGGAGATACACCGCGCCCATCACCGTGGTGAGGTTCTTGATCCGCCCCACCTTCTGCTGGAGCTCACGGCTGTGCGCGAACTGCGACGCCCAGGCCGCGTAGGCGTAGTTCTCGGCGGCCGCGACCCGCAGCTTCGGCAGGCCCCGCAGCGTCTGGAACGCCTGGTTGTTGAGCTTGTTGTTCAGCACCACCAGCCGCCGCTGCCAGCGCACCTGCCACAGCCCCAGGCCCAGGAACACGGCGGCGATCACGACCAGCATGCCGATCGCCGCCAGCGCCATCGGCACGCTGTACCAGAACAGCAGCGCCAGATTCATCCCGCCCACCGTCAGGGACGAGGCGACGACAGGGCCGACTCCGGCCATCAGCCGGCGGATCGCGCTGATGCCCATGGCCTGGCTGGCCAGCTCACCCGTCGAGCGCTGGGTGAAGAATTTCGTGGGCAGCCTGAGCAGCCGGTCCCACAGGGCCGGTTGCAGCGTCGCCTCGATACGGCCCTCCAGGCGCAGGATCGTCAGGTTCTGCAGCAGCATGAACGCCGCGGCCACGACACTGCTGATCATCACGGCCAGACAGAACTGCACGATCAGCCCGGTCTGCGCCTTCGGCACGAACTCGCCGAGCACCTTGCCGGTCGCGATCGGCACCAGAGCACCGATCGCCACCGTCACCAGGCCGCTGATCAGGAGGTTCGTGAGGTCACCGCCCGTGCCCTGCATGCTGAACCGCAGCAACCTCACAGGGCTCAACGAGCGGTCGGGCAGCGGGCGGTAGAACATCACCGCGCGCGGCTCGAACTCCTCCGCGTTGGCTTTCTCGATCGGCGTCTCCCGGCCGGTCGCCGGATGGACGGCGACATAGCCGCCGCGCCGCCACAGCAGCGCCACCGGCGCGCCCGACAGCGCCCGGTGGCCCACCAGCGGTCCCACGTTGTCCCGCCACCACCGTCCGTCCAGCCGTACGGCCCGGGTGCGTACCCGCGAGGCGATGGCGACGCGCTCGACCGGGTCGAGCCGGTCGCTCTCCGTGCCGCTCTGCGCCGGCTCGGACAAGGTGATCCCGGCCGCCTGGGCGACCAGCTTGCAGGCGGCGTAGCTGGCGTCCGCGTCGGCGGCCGTCGTCCGCTTGTCGCTGCGTTTGCCGATGGACGCCAGCAGGGTCCGGTCGGCCTGAGCGCGTACCGCCTCGCCGGCCTTGATGCCCTCCGCGGTGCGCGTCTCGTGGGTGCGCTCCAGCTGCTCGATCCAGCGGTCCAGGGTGGTCAGCAGGCGGTACTGCTGGTCGACCATGGACTGCCAGACCGCCGGGTCCATCAGCAGGTCGGCGGCCGCCTCCGCGCCGTACAGCGAGCCGTACTGCACGCTGCCCGGCGGCACCTGCATCCAGAAGACGTCGTCGTCGGTGACCTCGGCGGCCCGTTCGGTGGCCATGGGTGCCTGGAAGAGGATGGTGAGGCTGCGGCCGACGCCGAGCGCGAGGGCGTACTCCAGCGGGCTCGTCTGCGGTGGGACGTACTGCGGGTTGCCGTACTCGTCGTACGACCAGGTCTGGGTGTTGGCGGGCTGGTACAGCTCGCGCAGCCCGATGCGGTGCACGACGCAGTCCCTGAGCGGGCGGGCCACCAGCGTGTGCTGCGGTCCCGGGACCGGGCCGAGCAGCAGCGAGCCCGCCTCCAGGCGGCCGAGGTGGTGCCAGTGCCCCTGCTGGCCGGCGTCGACCGCGAACAGGTCGACCGCGCCGGACGCGACCAGCCACAGCACCTGGGGGCCTTCGAGGTCGATGCGGTTGAACCCGGCGTAGTCGAGGCGCGTGCCCATCTGGCCGAGCGCGTCGAGGACGAGGTCACCCTCGTGGACGGCAGTCATCTCACCGCTCCTTGACCAGTGCCGCGTACGCGCCGCCGCGCCCCACCAGCTCCTCGTGCCGCCCGCGTTCGACGATCGTGCCGTGCTGGAGTACGACGATCTCGTCGCTGTCGCGCACGGTGCTGAGCCGGTGCGCGATCACCACGCAGGCACAGCCGCGCTTGCGCAGGTTGTCCATCACGACCTGCTCGGTCTCGGCGTCCAGCGCGCTCGTCACCTCGTCCAGGACCAGGATGCTGGGGCGACGCACCAGCGCGCGTGCGATCTCCAGGCGCTGGCGCTGCCCGCCGGAGAAGTTGCGGCCGTCCTGCTCGACCTTGCTGTTGATGCCGCCCGGGCGGCGCATGACCATGTCGTACAGGGCCGCGTCGCGCAGCGCGTCCACCACCGCGTCGTCCGGGATCGAAGGGTCCCACAGCGCCACGTTGTCGCGGACGGTGCCCTCGAAGAGGAACACCTCCTGGTCGACGAAGGAGACGGAGGCCGCGAGCGCGCCGCGCGGGATGTCCTCGATGCGCTGGTCGTCGATGCGGATGACGCCCTCCCACGGGGTGTAAAGGCCCGATATGAGGCGGGAGACCGTGGACTTGCCGCTGCCGGAGCCGCCGACCAGGGCGACCTGTTGGCCCGGGCCGACCGTGAGGTCGAAGCCGGTGAGCAGGGGCTTGTCGAGGGGGCTGTAGCCGAAGGTGATGTTCTGCAGTTCGACGTGGCCCTGCAGCCGGCGCGTCGACTCGCCGGTGCCGGGACGGCCGTACAGCGGGTCCGCCTCGAAGTTCTCCACGTCCTTGAGGCGGGCCACGTCGGCGGCGAAGTCCTGGATGCGGCCCGCGACGCCGTTCAGGCGGGTGATCGGGGCGGTGAAGCGGGTGACCAGGGCCTGGAAGGCGACCAGCAGGCCGACGGATATGCCCCCTTCGACCGCGCGCATGCCGCCGATCCAGAGGATCAGCGCGCTGTTCAGCGAGGCGAGCGTCGGGGCGACCACGCCCAGCCAGGCGCTCGGCACGCCGAGCCGCTGCTGTTCCTCCAGCGTGGTGGCGTGCTGGCCGGCCCACTTGCGGAAGTAGCCGTCCTCACCGCCCGTCGCCTTCATCGTCTCGATCAGTTGAAGGCCGGTGTAGGCGGTGTTGGTGAGCCGGGCGTTGTCCGCGCGCAGCTTCGCGGTGCGCGTCGCGCGCAGGCGGATGACGACGCGCATCGCGACGACGTTCAGCAGGGCGACGCCGATGCCGACGAACGTGAGCTGCGGGTCGTAGGTGTAGAGGAGGAGCGCGTACAGGACGACGACCACCGCGTCCACGCCCGCCGCCGCGAGGTCGCGGGCCAGCGTCTCGGCGACGGCGTCGTTCGACTGGAGGCGCTGCACCAGGTCGGCCGGGCTGCGCTGGGAGAAGAACGTCACCGGCAGCCGCAGCAGATGGCGCAGGAAGCGGGCGCTGGACAGGGTGGAGGAGATGATGCGGCCGCGCAGCAGGTTCGCCTGCTGCAGCCAGGTCAGCACCACGGTGAGCGCGACGCAGGTCCCCATCGACGCGAACAGCACGCCCAGCAGGGAGGTCTGGCCGCCGATGAGGAACATGTCGATGTAGGTGCGGCTCAGCGCGGGCACCGCGGCGCCGACCACCACCAGCAGCAGGCTCGCCAGGACGGCGGCGGGCATTGTGCCGGCGGTGCCGCGCAGGCGGGCGGGCATCGCGCCGAGCACGCCCGGCTTGCGCCCGCCCTTGGCGAAGTCGTCGCCGGGCTCCATGACCAGGACGACGCCGGTGAAGCTGCCGTCGAAGTCCTCCATGGGCACGAAACGGCGGCCCTTGGCGGGGTCGTTGATGTAGACGCCCCGGCGGCCGAAGCGGCGGCCCATGCCGTCGTAGACGACGTAGTGGTTGAACTCCCAGAACAGGACGGCCGGCGTCTTCACCTCGGCGAGGGCCGCCGTGTCCATCTGTATGCCCTTGGCCGTCAGGCCGTAGCTGCGCGCCGCCTTCAGCAGGTTGCTGGCGCGTGAGCCGTCGCGGGAGACACCGCACGCGATGCGCAGCTCCTCCAGCGGGACATGGCGGCCGTAGTGGCCGAGCACCATCGCGAGGGAGGCGGCGCCGCACTCCACGGCCTCCATCTGCAGGACGGTGGGCGTGCGGACGGTCTTCGCCCGGCCCTTGGGCACGGGGCGCTTCGGCGGGGCGGCGCGGCGCCTGCTGCGCGTCTGCTCCGCGGCGCTCACGGCAGCAGCCAATCGACGGGTCGCTCGTCGGCCAGCCGGATCGAGGCGTCGGCCACGGTCATGGAGGTGAGCGAGAACGGCGGTCCGTCCGCGGACGACCACTTGTAGCCGCTCTTGGTGCTCGCCCTGCGGTCCAGCTTCACCAGCACCGCGACCGGCCTGCCGTCCTTGGTGAACTGCTCACCCAGCTGGCTGTCGCCGAGGAACGCCGCGATCTGCTGCGCCGACTGCGCGGAGCGGTCCACCGACTTCACATGGCCGCGCAGCACGCCGTACTCCTGCGTGGGCACGGAGGAGACGGTGAGGTCCACGGCGGCCTTGTCGGGGATGGACGCGGCGTTCTCGGCGGGGACGTACACCGTCGCGTACAGGGGGTCCTTGGTGTGGGCGACCTTCTCCACGGCGGCGACATTCGCGCCGGTGGAGATGATCTGCCCGATGGTGGCGGCGAGCCCGGTGACCCGGCCCGCGGCGACCGTGCGCACGACCGACTCGCCCTCGGCGGTACGGACCTTCAACACGGGGGAGTTGGCCGGCAGCTGCTGGCCCTGCTTGGCCAGGACCGCGGTGACCTGCCCGGCGACCGGGCTCTGCAGGATGTAGCTGCCCTGGCCGTGGGTGAGGATGGCGGGCGCGCCGACCGTGGAGGTCACCGAACCGGTCACCGCCCACACGGACGCGGCGGCCATGACGACCACCGTCACGGAGAGGACCAGCCAGCCCTGGGGGCGGGCGAAGCGCACCGGAAGGTCGAGCTCCTCCGGTGACTGGAGCTTGGCGAGGGCCTGTTGGCGGAACTGCACGGAACTTTCCCTCACCTGATGATGAGCGGAGACCGGCGCACGTGGGCCGGTCGTGGTGCGTGGCGGTGCCTGCTTGTTCTGCGGCACCCGAAGAGCCCCGGAACCGGGGAACGGCTCCGGGACTCAGCGGTTGTAAAAGGTGCGATCAGAGACCGGCGACCAGGCCCGTGACCGGGGCGGTGCTCAGGCCGGTAACACCCTCCACGGTGCCGACGACCGTGTCGACCAGGCCGGAAACCGGGGCGATGCCGTTGACGGCGTCGAGGGCACCGTTCACGGCGTTGACCTGCAGGCCGCCGGAGACGTTGTCGAGCTCGGCGTCGGAGATCTCGACGGTCGCAACCTGGGGGGTGGAGTTCATGATGGAACTTCCCTTCCTAATGGGTATTTCACAAGGGGGAGCGGCCCCTCTGGGGACAGATGACGGCCGCGACCGCTGGCGCCCGGCGCCCGTTTCCGGGAACCGTTCGTGGCTCCTGCGGTGCGATGGATCAAAGCACGCTGCGGGTGCGGCCTTCCAATCAAACGTAGGCCTCACCAGGGCACTTGAGTCCCACAGGCCTCGATCCGTGCAGACGAGGGCACGCCTTGTCGGCGACTTCTTCACATGCGTCACAGCATCGGCTCGGACGGGCTGTTGCCACCGCTTGGAAAGCGCATGCCGATGCGGTGGCGAATCCGACACTCCCGCCGCAAGGGGGTGACCGGCGGTAGCCCCCTTGTGCAGAACCTCGGCGCCCGGTGACTTGGTTGAGTATTGAATGTGCAGATTCCCTGAAGCCAAGATTCCGCTCGGGATTCTCAACCAACCGTTACTGATCGGTGGCAGATCGTGTCAGCCCAGAAGGGCATACACCGTGCTCGCACGGGCCGCGATCTCCCCCGAACTCTCGTCCGTCATCGAGATGTCGGCGAACGCCATCCGGCGGCCCAGCTTGGTGACGACCGCCTCGATCAGGACATCCGAACCGATCACCGCGCGCTGGAACGACGTCGACTGCTGCACCGTCGTCATCGGCCCGTAGGCCCCGCGCGCCGCCGACACGGCGATCACGGTCGCGGTGTCGGCGGCGGCCATCAGCGCCTGCCCCGACAGTGCGCCGCCCTCCCGGGCCAGCCCTTCCGACCAGGGCATTCGCAGGATCGCGCGGTCGTCCTGCACCGTCTCGACCCGCAGCCCGAGCTGGAGTACCCAGGGGGCGAAGTTGGCGGAGAGGATCTTGTCGGCTTCGGCGGTGGTCATCGTCATATGGGGGATTGTTCCCGCCGCCGGCCCCGTGGACGCGTTGCCTGGCCGGATAGGTGGCCCGAGTCGGTTGCCCGCAAACGGAATTGAACGCCCCACCCGGCCCGTGCGTACCCATTGCCAACCAGGCGCCCCGAACAGCTGCCGCGAAGACGGCGGCACAGACCCCGTCCCCCCAGGAGGTCGAGAAGTTTGAGTCACAAGCGAATCCCGAAGCGCAAGGCCGCGATAGCCGCGGGCAGCGTGGTGGCGCTCGGAGCGGCCGCGATCCTGCTGCCGAACGCCAACGCTTCGCAGGACGGCGCGTCGGACGACGCCGCCGCCCCCAAGACCCTGAAGTCCGCGGACGCCTCGGATCTCGCCTCGCAGCTCGCGGGAATGCTCGGCGACGCCTTCGCCGGTTCGTACTACGACGCCGAGAGCCAGCAGCTCGTCGTCAACGTCATCCCCGGCGACAACAACAACGTGGTCGTCCAGGCGAAGAAGGCCGGCGCGAAGGTCCGTGAGGTCGAGAACAGCCTGTCCGAGCTCGCGTCCGGCGCGCAGACCCTGAAGTCCGAGGCGACCATCCCGGGCACGGCCTGGGCGGTCGACCCCAGAACGAACAAGATCCTCGTCACCGCCGACAGCACCGTCACCGGCGACAAGTGGGACACGCTGGAGTCGACCGTCGACAGCCTCGGCTCGGGGATGGCGACCATCAAGAAGTCGGCCGGCACCTTCAAGACGTTCCTCTCCGGCGGCGACGCCATCTTCGCCGGCGGCTCGCGCTGCTCCGCGGGCTTCAACGTCACCGCGGGCGACGGCACCCCCGCCTTCCTGACCGCCGGTCACTGCGGAGTCGCGGCCGAGCAGTGGTCGGACGCCGAGGGCGGCCAGCCGATCGCCACCGTCGACCAGGCCACCTTCCCCGGCGACGGCGACTTCGCCCTCGTGAAGTACGACGACCCGGCGACCGAGGCCCCGAGCGAGGTCAACCTCGGCGACCAGACCGTCGCGATCAGCCAGGCCGCGGATGCCGAGGTCGGTCTCCAGGTGCTCCGGATGGGCAGCACCACCGGGCTGAACGACGGTCAGGTCCTCGGACTCGACGCCACCGTGAACTACCCGGAGGGCACGGTCACCGGGCTCATCCAGACCGACGTCTGCGCCGAGCCCGGCGACAGCGGCGGCTCCCTGTTCACCCAGGACGGGCTGGCGATCGGCCTGACCTCCGGTGGCAGCGGCGACTGCACGGCCGGCGGCGAGACCTTCTTCCAGCCGGTGACCACGGCCCTGGCGGCGGTGGGCGCGACCCTCGGCGGCGACGCCGCGGGCGGCGCGGGCGCCGGTGACGAGGCCGGTGCGGGCGACGAAGCGGGCGCCGGTGAAGAGGCCGGTGCCGGCGAGGAGGCCGGTGCGGGTGAAGAGGCCGGAGCCGGTGAGGAAGCCGGAGCCGGTGAAGAGGTCGGCAACGGGAACGCCGACGGCACGGGCAACGGCCTCGGCGAGATCGTCGGCAACGGCGTCGGCAACAACTGACGCCCTGACACCGACGCACGGATCCACATGATCCGGGCACACTCAGAGTGACGCGGACGAACGTGGTCCGGCCCTCCGGCGGGAGGGCCGGACCGCTTCGTTCTCCGGGGCCGGCCGTCCGGTCACGCCCGCACCGCCCGTCAGCCCCGCGCCCGCAACAACAGCAGCGCCACGTCGTCGGCCCGCTCATGCACCGACTCGCTGTGCCGCACGAGCAGATCGGCCAGCTCGTCCAGCGGACGGTCCCCGGCCTGCGCCAGCACATGGCCGAGCGCGGCGAGTGCGTCCTCGATGTCGACGCCGGGAGACTCGATCAGGCCGTCCGTGTAGAGGACGAGCACACACCCTGGTGTGAGGTCGACCTCCGCCGTCGGATAGACGGGTGAGCCGTCGATGCCCAGCAGCGGGCCACCGGCGAGGTCGAGCACCCGCACCCGCCCGTCCGCCCGCCTCAGCAACGGCGGCGGATGCCCGGCGCGGGCCATCACCGCCCGCCCCCGCTGCGGATCGAGGCGCAGATACAGACAGCTCGCGAACAGGTCGGAGCCGAGGTCGATCAGCAGCCGGTTGGTGCTGCGCATGACCTCCTCGGGAGCCTGCCCCACGGTCGTGTACGCCCGTACGGCGGTGCGGATCTGCCCCATCAGCCCGGCCGCCGTGACGTTGTGGCCCTGCACGTCCCCGATCACCGCCGCCGCCAGACCCTGCTCCGTCGGCACCAGGTCGTAGAAGTCGCCGCCGATCTCCATACCGCGCGTGGCGGGCAGATAGCGCGCCGCCGCCTCGATGCCGGGCAGCGACGGCAGCGAGTGGGGGAGCAGCGCGGCCTGCAGACCGTGTGCCAGCTGGTGCGTCGTGTCGTAGAGCTGGGCCCGCTCCAGCGCCTGCGCGATGAGCCCGCCCAGACTGGTCAGGACCGCGCGCTCGTCCGCGGGGAAGGGGTGCGGTTCGGCGTAGGCGAGCACACAGGTGCCGACCGGCCGGCCGGAGGCGATGAGCGGCAGATACGCCCAGGCCCCGAAGCCGTCGGGGACCGAGTGCTGCGTCGGATACAGCCGCTCCAGGTGGTGCTGGGACTCGAAGAACGCGGGCACGCCGGTACCCAGGGCCTGAGCTCCCGGGGTCGGCTCGGCCAGCGGCAGTCCGTCGAACCGCTCCACGATCTGCGGATCCGGATAACCCCGGTGACCGAGCACGTGCAGCCGCCCCGCCCGTGACCCGAGGACGACCAGAGCCCGGCTGCCGACGGCCGGCGCGATCTCGTCCGCGACCAGCTGCACCACGTCCTGCACGCTCGCCGCCTCGGTCAGCGCGCCGGCCAGGCTCAGCACCTGGGAGATGGTCACCAGCCGGGACGGGGCGTCCCCGGGTTGCGGCCCACTGCGGGCCATCTCCGCCACCGCCCGTGCCCGGCTGATGCGCACGCTCAGACCGGTCGTGCTCGGATACATCCGGAAGGACAGCCAGTCGCCGGGCGGGCGCAGCGCCAGGAACGACGTGGTCTGCTGGCTGAGCAGCGCGGCCCGGTAGCGGTCCTCGTAGACGGGGTCATTGAGCCACGGCACGGCCGCCCACAGCTGGTTGCCGAGCAGCCGGCTTATGGGGACGCCGATCAGCTCGGCCGCCGCCGGGTTGGCGAAGCCGATCCGGCCGTGCAGATCGAGAGAGCACAGCCCGTACGGGAGCCGCGACGCCATGCGCGCCGCCTCCACCGTGCCGAACCGGCCGGGCGCGCCGGCGAGCGGCGACCCGGCGACCAGATCGGGTTCTGGCAGGGGCGGGCGGCTCGCCTCGATGGCACGCTCCAGCCGCACCGCGAGCCGCCGGCAGCCGGCCGTCAGATGGTCCCGGTCGCGCTCCGACAGCTCCGGGGGATGCGAACCGGGCCAGGTCACGAAGATCGCGCCGTAGGCACGGGTCTCGGTGGCCACGGGCAGCGCGGCCAGCGCGAACGGATACGGCAGCACGACCGCGATCCGCGGAAAGCGGGCCGCCATGTCCTCCTCGCCCGGGACCCACACGAGCCGCCGCTCGCGCACCGCCTCGGCGACCGGGATCGGCGCGCTCAGCCCGACCCGCTCCCACGGCGCCGCGAACGCCCTGGGCAGCCCGGCCATCACCGCCATCTCCAGTACGGGTTCGTCGGCCGACAACAGATACACGGCGCCGGAGTGCCCGTGCACCTCGTCCATCATCGAGGCCAGCGCGAGGGACAGCAGCGGCCGGCCGACCCGCGTCCTCGCGGCCGCCGGCGCCTGAGTGGACGTCTGCCCGTCGGACACGCCGACCACCTCCTCCGCGGAGCCGCGCGACGGGTCCCAGGGCTCAAATCTCCCCCCTGACGGCGCGCCGCGCACGGCGAGCGGCATCCCGCGCCCCCCTCGGGAGACCCGCGCGTACCCCTTGCCCGTGCGCCCATGCCCCCACAGTCGATGCGCGGCACGGCGTGCGGGCGCCGTACGTGCGCCCCCGCGCACCCTGATGGCCGGTTCTTCGCGCCCGCAGACGGTCGCAAACGCCAACAATGGGGCACGCGCTCAACACCATGAAGCGACGAATGCGGCGAACGGCGAGCTGGAGGGGCGGCAGTGATCCGGGTCCTTGTGGTGCACGACGCGTGTCTGGTGCGATCGGTGCTGGCCGAGTGGCTGCGCGGAGAACCTGGCCTGGGGGTCTACGACGCCCCCTGGCGCAGCGCCTTGGCACGTGTGCGATCGGTGCGCCCGGACGTGTGCGCGGCGGACCTGGAGTACTCGGACACGTACGGCATCCCGCCACTCGGTGAGCTGCGCGCACGGGAACCCGGCCGGACACCACCGCACCTTCTCGTGCTCGCCAGTGCGAAGCGGCCGGGGCTGCTCAGGCGCGCGCTGGAGGCGGGGGCGATCGGCTACGTCGACAAGGAGGGCTCGCCGGACAACCTGGTGCGCGCCATACGCCGGGTCGCCGAGGGGGAACGTTTCGTCGACGACTCGCTCGGCTTCGGGTTCCTCAAGGCCGCCGAGATGCCGCTGACCCGACGGGAGCTCAGCGTGTTATCCCTCGCCGCCGAGGGCGCGTCCGTCGCGGAGATCGCGGGGAGCCTGCACCTGTCCAACGGGACCGTGCGCAACTACATGGCGGCCATCACCCGCAAGACCGGGGCCCGCAACCGCATCGACGCCATCCGGATCTCGCAGGGCGAGGGATGGCTCTGACCGCTCGCGCGGTACGGGGGTCCAGGCGCCGACGAGCTCGCGGTAGCGCGCCGAGCACCGGACGAGCTCGTCATGCGTGCCGTACGCCGTCTCGCGGCCGTCCATCATCAGGACCCGGTCGGCCCGGCTCGCCGAGGTGATGCGGTGGGCGACGACGACCAGGGCGGCGCCGGGGCGGGCCGCGAAGGCGCGTTCCGCGCGTTCCTCGGCCGCCGGATCGAGATGACAGGTCGCCTCGTCGAGCAGCGCCAGCCGGGCGTGCGACAAGTAGGCCCGGGTCAGCGCGATCAACTGCCGCTGGCCGGCGGACAGGGCCGCGGGATCCACGTGGCCCTCGGGGCCGCCCAGCGCGTCGAGCAGCTCCAGGAGGCCGACCGCCTCGGCTGCCGCGAGCAGCTCCGCCTGTGGGACGGGGTCCGGCCGAAGGTGGGTGAGGTTCTCCGAGAGGCTGCCGGTGAACACGTACGCCTCCTGCGGAATGAGCACCCGCCGCGCCACCGAGCCCGGCCCCACCGCGGCGCGTCCACCCACCCGGATCGTCCCGCACCGCGGCTCCAGCAGCCCGGCGACCAACGCGGTCAGCGTCGACTTCCCGATGCCGCTCGGCCCGACGACGGCCAGGTGGGAGCCGGGCGGGAGAGTCAGGTCGAGATCGTCGATCACGGGGACCGCGGTGGGGCTGTAGGCGAAGGTGACGCGGGAGAGGGCGAGGGCTGGGGGTGCGGTGGCGCGCGGGCGATGCGTGGGTGGCCCCGGCGAGTGGGGGTGCTGGGGCAGTGGTTCGGGGGCCCCGGCCGCCAACGGGTCGGCGCCGCGGTCGCAGGGCGGGTCGGATCGGGGTCGGCTCCGGTCGCCGACCGGACCGGGCGCCTGCTGTGGGTCCGGGGCGTACCGTCCCCGCCCCTGGCGGTCGTGTTGCGTGGCTCCCGCGCGCGGCCGGCGTCGCCGGGGCGTCATGCCGGACACGCGGCGCCCGCCACGACGCCCCGCCACACTGTCGGCGACGCCCTCCGGCGCCAGCCGCCGCAGCACCACCGCCAGGCGTGAGCCGCTCGTGCCCAGGCCGTGGACCAGGTTGTGCAGGGCCGGGAGGAGGGACTGGGTGACGTACGAGAGGGCGCCGACCAGGGCGCCCGTCGTCACGCCCCGGTGGAGGAGCCAGGGGGCGGCGGCGAGCAGCAGCACGATCGGGAGCTGTCCGCCGAGGGCGAGGGCGGCCACCCGTACGACGCCGAACCGGGCGAGGGAGCGGGCGGCACGCCGCTCGGCCTCCACCAGGAGCCCCACGTCCACAGCGGTCCGTTCCTCCGCACCGGAGGCCCTGATGTCCCGCAGCCCCGGGCAGACGGCGCCGAGGCGGTCCGCCAGGGCCTCGTCGGCGGCGAGGAACGTCTCCTGCCGGCGGGACAGCGGGCGCAGCGTCGCCGCGAACAGGCCGACCCCCGCGGCGAGCGGCGGCAGGACGACGAGCAGCAGCAACGGGGCGAGCGAGAACAGGCCCGCAAGCGCGCCGACGGCACTGAACACGAACGACCGCGAGACCATCACCAGCCCCGCGAAGGTGTCCCGCGCGATCTCCACCTGCTGGGTGAGCCCGGACAGCGCTCCCCGGTCCGCCTCACGCACCCCGCGCTCCACGACCCGCCGCACGAGCCGGTCCCTGAGCGGCTCGACCAGCGCCGCGACGGCCGCGTACACCCGAGCCGTCCCGTACGCGCCGACCACGACCCCGACCCCGGCGACCCCGAGCCACCCGAGCCCGGCCGCAGTGCGCCCCTGGAGGAACCCGTCGTCCAGGGCGCGGGCCGGGGCGTACCCGATGAGGAAGCTCTGCCCCGTCTCCAGGACCGACCACAGCCCGAGCCGCACGAGAACCCGCCACCGGGCCCGCAGATGGCGCAGCCCACGGGAGAAGAGCCGGCCGGTCATCGGTGCGCCTCATCCGCCGCCGCGGAGGCATCCCCCGGCGTTCCCGCCAGCGTCTCCCGGTACGCCGCGTTCCCCCACAGCTCCTCGTGCCGCCCCACCGCTCGCACCCGTCCGCCGTCCAACCACGCCACCGTGTCGGCTCGGGCGGCCGTGGCCGCCCGGTGGGCGATCAGGAGGCGGGTGGCGGGCGAGCCGCCGTCGGCCAGGGCTTCGGTGATGCGGGCCTCCGTCACCGTGTCCAGGCTGGACAGCGCGTCGTCGAGGATCAGCAGACGGCCACCGTGGGCGAACGCCCGCGCGAGACCGAGGCGTTGGGACTCGCCGCCGGAGCGGGGGGCGTCGGCCAGGGCGGTGGCGTATCCGTGTGGCAGGCGGCTGACGAAGTCGTCCGCGTGGGCGGTGTGGGCGGCCTGCCGGATGCGCGCGGGAGAGGGGGCCGTGAGGGAGAGGCCGATCGCGTCCTCGACGGTGCCGCCCAGCAGGACGGGGCGTTCGAAGGCGTAGGCGACGGCGCCCCGCAGTTCGTCGTGGGTCAGCTCGCTCAGGGGCACGCCGTCGAGCAGGATCTCGCCGCCGTCCGGATCGGCCAGTCGCCCGGCGAGAGCGGCGAGCACCGACTTGCCCGCACCTGAGCGGCCGACCACGGCGAGGGTGGTCCCGCCGGGGACGACCAGGTCGACGCCGTTCAGCACGGCGGTGCCGCCGCGCCGGGCGATCACCCCGCGCAGCTCCAGCCGACCGGGCCCGGGAGGCAGTCGGCGCCTGCCGTGGGCGGAAGCGGGCTCGGCGACGACCTCGCCGAGGCGAACGGCCGCCGCCCGGGCCCGGGCCACGCCCGCGAGCTGTGCGACCAGCATGCCGACGCCGGTCGCCAGGACCGCGTAGCGGGAGGCGGCGAGCACCTCGCCGACGGACAGCCGGTGGCGGGCGAGGAGTACGCCGGCGACGGCGACGACGCCGAGTTGCAGCAGCGGGGCGACGGTGACCGCCTGCGCGGCGGCCCGTCCCTGTACCTGCCACATGCGGTGCCCCGCACGGGAGAGTTCGGGCAGCGGACGCAGGATCCGAGCCGTCTCCCGGTCCGCCGTGCCCGCGGCCGCGATGGTGCGGTGACCGTCGACGGCCTCGGCGAGCGCGGCCGCGATCCTGCCCTGTTCGCGCTGGTACCGGGCCACGCACCGGGAGGTGTCACGGGCGAAGGTGCGCAGCAGTACGGCCAGTACCGGTGCCCCGGCGAGGAACGCTGCGGCGAGCCAGGGGTCGATCAGGGCGAGGGCGACGATGCCCCCGACCGGGCCGGTGAGCGCGGCGAGCAGCACGGCACGGGCGGCCGGAGCGGTGCCGGCCTGCGCGGCGTTGCCGACGAGCCGCGCGACCAGGTCGCCGGCTCCGAAGCGGTCGGTGGCCCGCGGGCCCACGGCCAGGACGTGCCCGGTCAGCCGGCCCCGCAGCCAGGCCGTGGTGCGGGCGTCCACGGTGCCGACGAGAAGGCTCTGGCAGGCGTCGAGCAGGGCGAGCGTCAGCACGAGTGCGGCGCAGCACAGCACCCAGCCCGTGGCCGGGGCCCCCGCGAGCAGCAGGTCCAGTGCACGGCCGAGTGCTGCGGGGAGGAGCAGCCCGGCTCCGGTCGCGGCGGTGCTCACCAGGCACAGGGCCGCGATGCGGGCACTGCTGTGCCGGGTGGCCGAGCGCGGCAGCGCCCGGCACGGGTCATCGGCAGCGGTCGTCATACGGCTGCGGCCTCGCTCCCTGCTCCGGGAAATGAGCCCCTGGCCCCGGGAAATGAGCCCCTGGCCCCGGAAATGAGCGCTGGGCTCCGGAAAATGAGCCCCGGGCGGCCCCTCCACGCAGGAGGGGAACCGCCCGGAGCCGCGACTGCACGAGGGTCAGAGACAGAGGCTGATGCTGGCCTGGCTGGCGCACAGCAACAGGCTGAGCATGCTGCCGCCGCCGGTGTGCTCCTCGGTCTCCATCGTCTGCAGGTCGAGCAGTGCCATGTCGTTCTCCTTCTCATGGGGACGGGGTTGTGCCACGGCTCCGTCAGTTCGCGGAGCCGCGTTCCGGGTGCCGCGGTGGCGGCGGGAGGAAGGGCAGGTGGGCCGGGGCCGCGCCCGCCGCGTCGCTGCCGAGGGCGGCACGCAGGGCGAGCAGACAGCCGGCCGTTCCGGTGCCCAGATCCATGGAGAGCCGCATCATCTGGTGCCCCGGGAAGGCCAGTTGGCCCTGGTAGGACATCGCGTACCAGCCGAGCCCGGCGATCTGCGCGGCCAGCCGGTCGGCGCCTGCTCCCGGTGTGGTCGTACGGCTGAGGTGGAGGATCATCCCGGCACGTCCCTGGAACAGGCCGGGCTGTGCGTAGAAGCGTGAGGTGGCGGCGGTGAGGATGCCCGCGCGGGCGCGCTCGAAGGTGCCGGTGTCGTCGTCGGCGTGGGTGAGGTAGTCGTCGAGGACCATCCCCACGCCCACGCTGCCGTCGCCCAGATACGGCATGGTCCGCCAGCCTTCGTCGACCTCCAGGGAGCCGCCCTTCTGCTCGACGCAGGCCGCCAGGTCCCGGCGCAGTGCCTCGCCTGCCGCGTCCAGCAGCCGGCGCTCACCGGTCCGCTCGTACCGCCGCAGCAGGAACAGCGCGGGACCGCTGGCCCCCCGCAGCAGTCCGGCGCGAGGCCGGTGCCCCTCCGGGGACGGTTCGGCGAGACGTCGTACGAGGATGTCCGCGGCCTCGGCCGCCCGCGCGCCCAGTTCCGGCTCGCCGGTGGTGTGCGCCAGCTCGTCGAGGACCAGGCCCAGGCCGGCCAGCCCGCCGCGCAGGTCCGAGGAGAGGCGCTGCCACCGCTCGCGCAGGATCGTGTCGATCAGGTCCAGGGCCCGCTGCCGGTGGCCGAGCAGGTCGAGGACGTGGGTCACGCCCGCGAGGCCGTCGTACAGGCCCAGCGGCGTGCCGGTCGGCGGCGGGTCCGTGTGGTCCAGGAGCCAGCGCTCGCCCTCGTCGTAGCGCTCGGCGCCCGACGCGGCCAGGGCGTACAGCACACCGGCCGCGCCATGGGCCAGGCCGAGTCCGCCGCCGTCGGAGAACTGGCCGATGTCGCCGGGAAAGAGCCGGTCGTCGCGTTCCGGGGTGGCCGACGCGAGCAGCGCCTTGACCATCGAGTCGCGGCTGTAGGGCCAGTCGCCGGGCTCCACGAACGACACGGGGACCGAGCCCGACCGAGGCGGCTGCGGCGCCCCGGCCACGTCCCGGGTGATCTCGGCGACCGCTTCGTCCAGGAACCGCCCCGGCACGTCCGGGAACCGGTCCGCGATCACCTCCGCCAGGTGCGCGGCCTTGTCGCGGTCCACCACGAACAGCGTGGTGACGGGCAGGAACAGTGCCAGCCGCAGGCAGGCCAGCGCATAGCGGTCGACGTCCACGCCCCTGCGGTCCGGCGGGGCCAGGAAGCCGGGGTGGGCGACGACCTGGCGGCCGTTCTCGCCGACCGGCGCGGCCGCCTCGAAGTCGAGCAGGGACACCGACTCCTCGTCGGGGGCGACCATGATGTTGAAGACGTGCAGGTCGTTGAAGACGATCCCGCGCGCGTGCACCGCCTCCACCGCCCGCTCGACCGCCCGGTGGATCCGCAGCCCCCAGGCCGTGTAGTCGGCCACGGCACGCGGATCGGGATCCGGGCCGATCAGCGGGTGGCGCTCGGCGAAGAAGGAGTTGAGGGTGCGCCCCTCGACGAAGTCCATGACCAGGAAGCGGTGGTCGCCGAGCAGGAACCAGTCCCGTACCTCGGGCACCACCCCGGTGCCCGCCAACTGCTCCAGGGCGTACTTCTCCCGCTCCAGCCGGGCCACGGCGTCCGCACCGTCGGCGGCGAGGCCCGCGTGCGGCCGGCCCTCCTTCAGTACGACCTTGCGTCCGTCGCGCGTGTCCGTGCCCACGTACACCCCGCCGCCGTTGGAGAAGTGCAGCGCCTTCTCGATGCGGTACGGCAGTTCGCCCACCGTCGTGGTGTTGCGGGCCGCCAGATGCGGCTCCAGGAACGCGGGCAGCGTCACCCACTGCGGCACCTGGAAGGACGGCGCCCGCCGGTCGGGCACCAGCGTGCCCGCGCCGTCCCGCACCGCCGGCACCAGCGCACCATGCTCGTCGACGACGAACAGACGCGCGAAGGCGCCGTACCGGACGTACAGCGGACCCTCGCCCCAGCGCAGGTCGGTCAGGATGTACGGCCCCTCGAAGCCCTCCAGCAGCCGGCCCAGCTCGCACAGCACCGTGTGCAGCTGCTCCTCGTCGGCCGGGTAGACGGTGACGAACTTGCCGCTGGAGTCCCGGCCCGCGTACTTGGCGTTGCGCAGGTGCAGCAGGTGCGGGCCCGGCACGAACTTGAACGGCACGGCCCGCGGCACGCAGTAGTCCCGGACGATCCGCGCGATCCGCTCGGCGTTCGCGAGGGTCGCCGAGACATGGATCTTCCAGCCCTGGGCCCGGTCCGGGAGCGGGCTGCCGTCCGCACCGAGCGGCGCCAGCGTCAGCCAGTCGCCGATCCGCGCCGACGTCCACCCCTCGGGGACCTCGCGCCGCGCCGTCTCGTACAGCGGCGCGGTTCGCTGCCCATCGGTGGACAGCCGGTCCGGCGTCTCGTAGAAGTGCCTGTCCGCCAGCGCGTACACCTCGTAGCGCTTGTCCATACGTCCCCCTCCGCAGGCCCGGCACCGAGCCTTCCAGCGGGCCGGCGGCCACGGACAGTCACGCCTGTCACGAGAACACCGTGCGGAACGCATGCGTAAAGACATGTTCGGCGCCTTTCGAGCGCCGCGGCGTTCAACGGGTCCAAGAACGTTCACAAGGGCTGCGCAGGGGGCTCATAAGCGCTGTAATGGCGGACGTGGTCACTGAGGGCACCGCGGGACGCAGGACCAGGAGTCTGCGCGCCGAGCGGGCCCTGAAGGCGCTTACTGTCGATCAGGACTCGCCCGAGCGGCTGCGGCGGGTCCTGGAGCAGGCGCTCGTCTTCGCCGGAGCGGCCTTCGTCGCCGTGTACACACCGAGTGAGGACGGCGAGCTGCTCTGCCTCGTCGAGTCCGTCGGCGTGCCCCGCACCCTGTACGGACTGCGCGACGGGTACGCGCTCGCCGGGCGCTCCCCGCTCGCCGACGCCCGGCGCACCGGCCGTGCCCTGTGGCTCGGCCCCGAGCAGCTCGCCCACCGCGCGGAGTCACGGCGGACGCCGTCCGGTGACTTCTCGCTGGCCGTCCTGCCCGCCGAGGGCGACGAGGGCGGCGGATGCCTCCTCGCCGTGAGCGAGAGACCGGGAGGCTTCGACGCCGAGGACCGCGGGTGCCTGGAGCTGATCGCCGGGGCCGTCGCCTACCCCGCCGCGCCCGCCGCCGCCGAAGCGGGTGAGCTGCCGGTCAACGCCTTCAGCCTCGCCATGGACACCGGCCGCGTCGAGGTCGGCGACGACATCCTGCGGCTGTTCGGCCTCGGCCCGCAGGCCTTCGACGGCAAGGTCGAGACCCTGCTGGGCCTGACCGTCCCCGAGGACCTGCCGTCGCTGATGTCGGTCGTCGAGGCCGACCACATGTCCATCGGCGAGCGCGAGCTGGAGTTCCGCGTCCTGCAGCCCACCGGCCCGCCCAAGTGGCTCAGGCTGCGCGGCCGCCTGGTGCCGGGCGGCGAGGGCAACCCCGCCCGCCTCGTCGGCACCGTCGCCGACGCCTCCACCCTGCGCGCCGAGGTCACCGACGTGGCCCGCGTCCAGCGCCTCGCCGCCGCCCTCGCCACCGCCGGCACCGTCCGCGACGTCAGCCACGCCGTGGTCACCGCGCTGCGCAAGCCGCTGCGCGCCGACCGCATCGCGCTCGCCGAGCTGGAGCACGACCGCCTCGTCGTCACCGTCCTCGACCCGCCCGAACCCGAGTCCTGGCCCGCGCTGTGGCGCCTGGAGTGGCGTACCGAATGGCCGGACGCGCCCGTGCGCGCCATGCCCACCCTCGCCGCCGCCCTGCGCGAGGGCCGCGCCCGGATCTGGCCCGCAGGCAGCCCGCTGGAGCCCGCCCTGGCCGAGGTCGGACCCGGTGGGCTGGCCGTCCTGCCGCTGCCCGCCGGGGGCCGGATGGCCGGTGCCTGCCTCATCGGCTGGGACACCCCGCACGAGTTCGGCCCCGACGAGCGCGCCCTGCTCACCGCCTCCGCGGGCCTCGCCGGGCAGGCCCTGATGCGCGCCCACGCCTTCGACGCCGAGCACGAGCTCGTCGGCATGCTCCAGCGCCAGCTGCTGCCGCGCCGCCTGCCCCGGCTGCCCGGCGCCGTGGCCGTCGCCCGCTATCTGCCGACCACGGCCGGGCTGGAGGTCGGCGGCGACTGGTACGACGTGATCCCGCTGTCCGACAACCACGTCGCCCTGGTCATCGGAGACGTCCAGGGCCACAGCGCTGCCGCCGCCACCCTCATGGGGCAGATGCGCACCGCGCTGCGCGCCTACGCCGCCGAAGGACACCCCCCGGACGTCGTCGTCCACCATGCCAACCGCCTCCTGATGGACCTGGAGACCGACCTCTTCGCCACCTGCTGCTATGTCGACGTCGACCTGGAGGAGGGCTCCGCCTGGTGCGTGCGCGCCGGACACCTCCCGCCGGTCCTGCGCCGGCCGGACGGCGGGACGGAGATCGCCGAGGCGGAGGGCGGCCCGCCGCTCGGCGTGATGCGGCAGGCCGACTTCCCGATGAGCCCGCTCCGGCTGGCGCCCGGCACCGTCATCGCCCTGACCACCGACGGCCTCGTCGAGTCCGCCGAGGACGACATCGACATCGGCATGGACCGTCTCGCCCGTGAGCTCGCCCGCGCCGACCCCGCCCACCTCGGCCTCGTCGCCGACGCCCTGCTGATCGGCGCGCGCCGCAACGACGACATCGCCCTGCTCCTGATGCGCTACGACGGCATGGCCGTACGCCCCCTGCGCGAGAGCTGGACGGTCTGGCGCGTCCCGCAGGCCGTCGGGCACGCCCGCCGCTTCACCCGCCGCACCCTGCGCGAATGGGGCGTGCCGCCGCCGGACAGGGACGCCGTACTGCTCGTGGTCTCCGAGCTCGTCACCAACGCCCTCGTGCACACGGACGGCCGTGTCCGCCTCGATCTGACCCTCGTCAACCACCGGCTGCGCGTCGCGGTCGCCGACGCCTCGCCGCGCTCACCCGTCAAACCGACGAGCTTGAGCTGGGAGGCCACCGGCGGCCGCGGGATCCTCCTGGTCGAGGCCATGTCGGTGACGTGGGGAACGGTGCCGGTCAGTGGCGGAAAACAGGTGTGGAGCGAGATCGCCCTGAGCAACTGAAGCCCGGATTCCGGTGAACAACCGACAGCTCGGGGGTGACGTGCAAGCCAACCGAGACCGTCAAAATGGCGGAATCGGGGCTAAGGTGAAGCAGATGAAGGCTCTCGTGCTGTCCGGTGGCGCCGGTACGCGCCTGAGGCCGATCACGCACACTTCGGCCAAACAGCTCGTGCCGGTGGCGAACAAGCCCGTGCTCTTCTACGGGCTGGAATCCATCGCCGCGGCCGGCATCACCGACGTCGGAGTGATCGTCGGTGACACCGCCGCGGAGATCCAGGACGCCGTGGGTGACGGGTCGAAGTTCGGCCTGGAGATCACCTACATCCCCCAGGAACGCCCGCTGGGGCTGGCGCACGCCGTGCTCATCGCCCGGGACTACCTCGGTGACGACGACTTCGTGATGTACCTCGGCGACAACTTCATCGTCGGCGGAATCGCCGACCTCGTCGAGGAGTTCCGCGGCAACCGCCCCGACGCCCAGATCCTGCTGACCCAGGTGCAGGACCCGCGCTCCTTCGGCGTGGCCGAACTCGACGACGCCGGCCAGGTCGTCGGCCTGGAGGAGAAACCCGAACGGCCCAAGAGCGACCTCGCGCTGGTCGGCGTCTATCTGTTCACGCCGGTCATCCATGACGCGGTCCGCTCCATCACCCCGTCCTGGCGCGGCGAGCTGGAGATCACCCACGCCATCCAGCACCTGATCGACTCCCGCGCCGACGTGCGCTGCACCGTCATCAAGGGCTACTGGAAGGACACCGGGAACGTCGCCGACATGCTGGAGGTGAACCGCACCGTCCTGGAGGGCCTCACCCGCCGCATCGACGGCGAGATCGACGAGGCGTCGGAGGCCGTCGGACGCGTCGTCGTCGAGGAGGGGGCGCGCATCGTCAACTCGCGCATCGTCGGCCCCGCCGTGGTCGGCGCCGGCACCGTCGTCGAGGACGCCTACATCGGCCCCTTCACCTCCGTCGCGGAGAACTGCCGTGTCACCGACAGCGAGCTGGAATTCTCCATCGTGCTGCGGGACTCCACGATCCACGGGGTGGGCCGCATCGAGTCCTCGCTGATCGGCCGGCACGCGGAGGTCACCCCCGCGCCGAGCCTGCCCAGCGCCCACCACCTCGTCCTCGGCGACCACAGCAAGGTGCAGATCCACTCATGAACCTTCTCGTCACCGGCGCCGCCGGCTTCATCGGCTCGACCTACGTCCGCACCCTGCTCGCCCACGACGCACCGGACGCGCCCGACGCGCCACGGATCACCGTGCTGGACAAGCTCACCTACGCCGGCACCCTCGACAACCTCGAACTCGGCCACCCCCGGCTGGAGTTCGTGCGCGGGGACATCCGGGACGCCGAACTGGTCGACAAGCTGATGGCCGAGGCCGACCAGGTGGTGCACTTCGCCGCGGAATCCCATGTGGACCGTTCGATCGCGGGCGCCGGCGACTTCGTCCTCACCAACGTCGTCGGCACCCAGACCCTGCTGGACGCGGCCCTGCGCTACCGCGTCGAACCCTTCGTGCACATCTCCACGGACGAGGTCTACGGCTCCGTCGAGACGGGCTCGTCCACCGAGGAGGACATCCTGCGGCCCAGCTCGCCGTACTCCGCCTCCAAGGCCTCCTCCGACCTGCTCGCGCTCTCCTACCACCGCACCCACGGCCTCGACGTGCGGGTCACCCGCTGCTCCAACAACTACGGCCCGCACCAGTTCCCCGAGAAGGTCGTCCCGCTGTTCATCACCAACCTCCTCGACGGCGAGCGCGTCCCCCTCTACGGCGAGGGCCTCAACGTCCGCGACTGGCTGCACGTCGACGACCACTGCCACGGCGTCGAACTCGTGCGCACCAAGGGCCGCCCCGGCGAGATCTACAACATCGGCGGCGGCACCGAACTGAGCAACAAGGACCTCACCGCCCTGCTGCTGCAGGCCTGCGGCTCAGACTGGGACCGAGTGCGGCACGTCGAGGACCGCAAGGGCCACGACCTGCGCTACTCCGTCGACTGGACCAAGGCCCGCACCGAACTCGGCTACCGGCCCCGCCACGACTTCGCCGCGGGCCTCGCCGCCACCGTCGCCTGGTACCGCGACCACCGCGCCTGGTGGGAGCCCCTCAAGCGGCGCGCCGGTGAGGAGCACGGATGAGGTGGCTGGTCACCGGCGCGGGCGGCATGCTCGGCCACGACCTGGTCGGCGAACTGCGCGCCCGCGGCGAGCAGGTGACCGCCCTCGACCATGCCGCCCTCGACATCACCGCCCCCGCATCCATCGAGCGCGCCTTCGCCGCCCACCACCCCGACCTGCTCGTCAACTGCGCCGCCTACACGGCCGTCGACGACGCCGAACAGGACGAGGCACGCGCACTGCGCGTCAACGGCGACGGCCCACGCCGCCTCGCCAGGGCCTGCGCCGCCCACGGGGCCCGCCTCATCCACCTCTCCACCGACTACGTCTTCGCCGGGGACGCCCGCACCCCTTACGCCGAGGACGCGCCACCAGCCCCCCGCACCGCCTACGGCCGTACCAAACTGGCGGGGGAGCGCGGTGTGCTGGAGGAACTCCCGGCCGCCGGCGCGGTGGTGCGCACGGCCTGGCTGTACGGCGTCCACGGCCACAGCTTCGTCCGCACGATGATCGAGCTGGAGGGCCGCCTCGACACCGTCGACGTCGTGAACGACCAGCGCGGGCAGCCCACTTGGAGCGCGGACGTCGCCGCGTTCCTCGCCGAACTCGGCCCCCGCGTCGGCCGCGACGCGACCGGCGTCCTGCACGCCGTCAACTCCGGCGAGGCCACCTGGTACGACCTGGCCCGCGAGGTGTTCCGGCTCCTCGACGCCGACCCGGACCGAGTGCGCCCCGTCACCGGTGCGGCCTTCCCCCGGCCCGCGCCACGCCCCGCGTACAGCGTCCTCGGGCACGGTCGCAGGCGGCGGCTCGGCCTGGCTCCGGCCCGTGACTGGCGCACCGCCCTGCACGAAGCACTGCCCCGGATCCGCAAGGAGACCCTTCGTGAAACGCCATGAGTTCCTGAGGGAACTGCACAAGGTCAGCGGCAACCGCAACTACTTGGAGATCGGTGTCAACGACGGCCGCAGCCTCCGGCTCTCCCGCGTCCCCACCATCGCCGTCGACCCCGCCTTCAAGGTCGTCACGGAGATCCGCTGCGACGTCCACCTGGTCAAGGCCACCAGCGACGACTTCTTCGCCCGCGACAAACCGCTCATCCACCTCAAGGGCGGCCGCCATCCGCTGCGCAACCTGCGCCGGGGGCGCGGCCCGTTCGCGTACTGGCGCCGTACCGTCGTCGACCTGTCCTTCATCGACGGGATGCACCTGTTCGAGTACGCGCTGCGGGACTTCATGAACATCGAGCGGCACTCGGACTGGACGAGTGTGATCGTCTTCGACGACATGCTGCCGCGCAACGTCGACGAGGCGGCCCGGGACCGGCACACCGGTGCGTGGACCGGTGACGTGTACAAGATCGCCGAGATTCTCGGCCGTCATCGCCCTGATCTGGTCACCGTGCTCGTCGACACGCAGCCCACCGGGCAGCTCGTCGTCTTCGGGGCCGATCGTCGCAATACGGTGCTGCGTGACCGGTACGACGAGATCGTCGCCGAGTACGACGTGCCCGATCCGCAGAAGGTGCCCGAGACGATCCTCGACCGGGCGGGGGCGGTGGCGCCGGAGGCGTTGCTAGGGGCGAAGTTCTGGAAGCCGCTTGCGAGGGCGCGATCTCTGAGGGTGGGGCGCTCACGCGGCTGGGAGCCCTTGCGCACGGCGGTCGAGCGGGTCGCCGACGGCAGCTGAGCGCTCTGGTGGTGCCGCGTTGTGTCGTCGTGCCCCGCCCCCTAAGGGGCGCGCAGCCGGTCGTAGTGCGCCGTGCAGGTCTCGTACGTCGGCAACAGCCCCGCCCGCTCCGCCTGCGCCAGCGACGGTGCCTGCGCGTCCTTCTGTGAGAGCACCGGTGCGATGTGCTCCGGCCAGGCGATGCCCAGCTCGGGGTCCAGCGGGTCCACCCCGTGTTCGTGCTCCGGGGCGTACCCGGTCGAGCACAGGTAGACCACTGTGGCGTCGTCCGTCAGGGCCATGAAGGCGTGGCCGAGCCCCTCCGCGAGGAACAGGGCGTGGTGGCCGTCGTCGTCGAGGCGCAGCGCCTCCCAGCGGCCGAAGGTGGGTGAGCCGACGCGGAGGTCGACCGCCACGTCGAGGACGGCGCCGCGCAGACAGGTCACGTACTTGGCCTGTCCCGGCGGCACGTCGGAGAAGTGCACACCGCGCAGGACGCCCCGGCGGGAGACCGAGCAGTTGGCCTGGGCCAGGGCCAGGTCGTAGCCGGTGGCCTCGCGGAACTCCGTGCTCCGGTACCACTCGTGGAAGCTGCCCCGCTCGTCCGGGAACACCTTGGGCTCCAGAGCCCATGCGCCTTCGATGCCGAGAGAGCGCATGCCGTCACCTCCTGCCGGCCCGGGCCCGCAGCCGGGTCGCCGTCCGGCCCACCACCGTGCCGAGCCCGCGACGGGCCCTGCGGACCAGTCGCCGTAGCGCACTGGGGCCGGGGGCCCGCACGGCATGCACCCCACCGACGCCGGCGCGCAGCGCGAACGGCAGTGCGAGGAAGCGCGGACCCGGCACGCCGAGCGCCACCCGCCAGGTCGCCCCTCTGAGGTCACCGAGCGGCAGCTCCGCCTCCAGCAGCGCGCCGGACACCTGTGGGGTGAGCCCGGCAGGCACCTCGTGGGTGCCGTGGGAGGAGGTGAGGCGCAGGGAGACCTCGGTGCCGTCGCGGGGGACGTGGAGCGGGAGCGGCAACCGGAGCCGGCCGCCTGCCGTCGTCACGTCGTCCGGGGTGAGGGTGCCCAGTCCGAGGCGGCCGGTCGTACGGTCGACGTCCAGGGCGAGATGCGCGTGCGGTGAGGTCCAGTACGGCAGGACGACGTGATCGCCGGCCAGGGCGGCGGACGGGTGGGGGCGGGCACTTCGCGGGGCCGGGCCGAGCCGGCACTCCTTGGTCCAGCCGCCCAGCCTGACGCGGACGAGCGCGTCCCACACGCCGGCGCGGGTGAGGGTGGCGGGGTCGACGGCGGCGGTCGCGCGCAGCACCAGCCGGACCCGGCCGTCGTCCCCGGCCGGCACCTCCTGGCGGGTGAACTCCACCGGCTGGAAGTACTGGGCGGCACTGGCCCGCTCGCGCACCAGCAGATCCGCGGTGGCCCGGTCGAACCGGGCGGCGGTGTCGGCGCCCACCCAGGCGATGGCGGCGGCCAGGTCCTCGGGCGGGCCGTCGAGCGGCGCGGGCGCCGCGCCGGCGGCGAAGGTCATCGGCTCGGCGGCGGACGTGTACTCCGCGCTGAAGGCGACCCGCAGCGTGCCGTTCTCCCAGGCCACACCCTCGGGTACGGCCGTGAGGGCGATACCGGCCTCCCACTCGGCGAACGCCTCGACATCGTCGTACCAGCCGGCGGCGATCAGCGCGGCGACGACCTGCTGCGTCGGCTGCAGCCCGGCCGCGACACCGGGCCCGAAACGCTCCACGACGACCTGGTGCATCTCCTCGAACAGCTCCCGGCGATAGTCCGCCGGAAGCGCGAGCAGCCGCCGCGCGCGCATCCGCTCGACCATCTCCACCCGCAGCCAGCGCCGGAAGAGCCGGTCACGCAGGGGCCCCGGCTCGGTGTACCGCTCGACGACGTCCAGGGCCTCCCGGAGGTTCTTGAAGTAGCCGCCCGGGTCGAAGCGCTGGAATCCGGCGTTCGAGGCGTCGTCGCGCCGGACGTGGTAGTAGCAGACGTAGTCGCCGAGCACCGAGACATTGGCGGCGCGCAGATACGCCTCCGTGACGAAGACGTGGTCCTCCAGGCGCCGCCGGCCCTCGGGGAAGCGCAGCCCGATGTCGTCGAGGAAGGCGCGCCGGAACATCTTGTGCGGGGTGAGGCTGTCGATCAGTGGCGCGTTCTCGACGGTGGCCCGCGGGTGGTTGCGCCGGAACAGCTCCACCGGAACCCCGCGGCCCTTGCCGGCCATCTTGCCGACCACGACATCGGCGCCGTTGGCCACGCCGTAGTCGTACATCCGCTTCAGGGCCTCGTCGCCGAGGTAGTCGTCGTTGTCGACGAACATCACGTACTCGCCCCGGGCGGCGGCGATACCGACGTTGCGCGGCCTGCCCGACCAGCCCGAGTTCTCCTGGTGCACCACGGTCACCCGGGGCTCCGCGGCGGCGACCGCGTCGAGCCGGGCCGGCGTGTCGTCGGTGGAGCCGTCGTCGACGAAGATCACTTCGTAGGCGTCGGGCGGCAGCGACTGTGCGAGCAGCGAGGTGATGCAGTCCTCGATGTAGACCCCCGGGTTGTACACGGGGACGACGACGCTGACCTTGACCGGCATCCGGGTCCGAGCCCCCTAGGGGTCGCTGTGCGTTTACGTCAGATTACGGTGCTCGTGGCCAGATCCTAACTGTGTCACCGGTTTTGTCCACCGCTCAACCACGGCGGTCCCGCACGGTGATCTTGTCCCTGGGTAGCCTGACGGGGTGCGCCTGCTGCTGATGTCCGACACCCACCTGCCCAAGCGCGCCAAGGCCCTCCCCGAGGCGCTGCTCGCCGAACTCCCGCGCGCCGACGTCGTGTTCCACGCGGGGGACTGGGTCGACACGGCCACACTCGACCTGCTGGAGAGCCGCTGCGCCCGCCTCGTCGGGGTCTACGGCAACAACGACGGCCCGGCCCTGCGCGCCCGGCTCCCCGAGGTGGCGTACGCCGAACTCGGCGGCCTGCTTTTCGGCGTCGTCCATGAGACCGGGTCCGCCCAGGGGCGCGAGACGCGCTGCGCGGCCCGCTTTCCCGACCTGGACGTCCTGGTCTTCGGGCACAGCCACATCCCCTGGGACACGACCGCCCCGTCAGGTCTGCGCCTGCTCAATCCCGGCTCCCCGACGGACCGCCGCCGACAGCCCCACTGCACGTACATGACCGCGACCGTGGAGGAGGGCTCGCTGGGGGAGGTGGCGCTGCACCGGCTGCCTCAGCGGCACTGAGGGCGGCGCACAAGACCGGGCCGCTCCGCGCGTGGGAAGCGGCCCGGGCGCTGCTTATGCGCTGTCATGGACCTCCTTCCCGCTCAGAGGCTATTTCCCGGAGACAAGTAAGTCTCCGTTGTGGCGCGACTACCCGCTCTCGCCCGTTCTACACACTCTGATGGCGGTCACTTCCGTCCGGCCCGCCACCGCCGCAGCCGTGCCACCACCAGCACCCCCAGCACCACCGCCACCAGGGCCCCCGCACGCTTCACCACCGGCACTCCGGCCGTGCGGAGCAGGTCGAGCGGCTCCTGCGGCTCGTCCTCACCCACCGCCGCCGCACCGACCGCGGGCTCGGCCAGCCGCTCCGACAGGCACGCGGCGAACTGCCCGACCAGCCGGTCGCCCACCTCGGCCATCACCCCGCGCCCGAACTGCGCCGGACGTCCGGTCACCGTCAGATCGGTGCGCACCGACACGGCCGTACCGTCGTCGTGCTCGCTGAGCGTGCCGGTCATCGTGGCCCGTGCGGTGCCCTGGCCGTGCGTCTCCCGGCCACTCGCGACGAGCACCATGCGGTGCGCCGTCTCGTCCTGGTCCTCGAAGACGGCGGTGCCCTTGTACGTCACGGTGATCGGACCCACCTTGACCTTCACCGCACCGGTGACGGTCTTGCCGTCGTACTCCTCGACGCTCGCCCCGGGCATGCAGGGCGCGACACGCTCGATGTCGAGGAGCGTGCGCCAGGCCTCGTCGACCGGGACGGGGACGGTGAACTCGTGGTGCGGCTCCATGACTTCCTCCAACCGGCTGCTACGACGATGGATGGATGGCGCCCGCCGTGGCCGTGAGCGGCGCGCCGGTGCCGCCCCACCGCAGGGCGACGATCTCGGCGGCGACGGACACGGCGACCTCCTCGGGCGTACGGGCCCCGAGATCGAGCCCGACCGGGGAGCGCAGCCGGGCCAACTCGCCCTCGTCGAGCCCGGCTTCGGCCAGCCGCTTCATCCGGTCGTCGTGCGTACGGCGGCTGCCCATCGCCCCGATGTACGCCGCCGGACGCCGCAGCGCCTCCTCCAGCAGGGGGACGTCGAACTTCGGGTCGTGGGTGAGCACGCAGATCACCGTGCGCTCGTCGGTGTCCGTGCCGCTCAGATAGCGGTGCGGCCAGTCCACGATCACCTCGACGCCCGCCGGGAAGCGCTTCGGCGTGGCGAAGACCGGGCGGGCGTCGCACACCGTGACCCGGTAGCCGAGGAAGTCGCCGATGCGGGCGACCGAGGCCGCGTAGTCGATCGCGCCGAAGACCAGCATGCGCGGCGGCGGTGCGAAGGAGTGCAGGAAGACGCTGACCGCGTCCTCGCGGCGCTCCCCGTGCGGTCCGTAGTGCCGGAGCCCCGTGGCGCCCAGGGCGAGTTCGCCGCGTGCGTCGGCGGTGACCGCCACGTCCAGGCCGGGCGTGCCGAGCGTGCCGGCGACCCGGTCCTGCCACACCGCCAGCGTCGCTCCGCGCGGCGCCGGTCCGTCGGTCACCGTCGCCACGGTCACCGGGCGGCCCGCCGCGACCGACTCGGCGACCTCGCCGAAGGACGGATCCGAGGCGGGCGTCACGGGACGTACCAGCAAGGTGATCTCACCGCCGCAGGTGAGCCCCACCGCGAACGCGTCCTCGTCGCTGTACCCGAAGGTCTCCAGCCGCGCCTCACCGCTCGCCACGACCTCCTGCGCGAGCTCGAAGACGGCTCCCTCGACACAGCCGCCGGACACACTGCCCACGACCTCGTCGTCCGGGCCCACCGCCATCGCGGCCCCGGGGTCGCGCGGGGCGCTGCGGCTGGTGGCGACCACGGTGGCGAGTCCGAACGGCACCCGGGCCGCGTACCAGGGGCTGATCACCGGGAGAATCTCACGCATCGTCCGCTCCTCTCACCACCGCCGCCAGCCGCTCCAGGGCGGCCAGGCTGTGCCCTTCGACGAAGGCGTCCACGCTCGGCAGGGCCGCCGCCATCCCGGCCGCCAGGGGCGCGTAGCCCGGGCGGGCCTTGCGCGGATTGGCCCAGATCACCCGTGCGCCAGCCGGTGCAGGCGGCGCATCTGGTCCGCGAGCAGTTCCGGATCACCACGCTCCCAGCCGTCGGACAGCAAGACCACGATCGCACCGCGCGCCATGCCGCGCTGCCCCCAGCGGTCCAGGAACGCCCGCAGCAGCTCCCCCAGCCGGGTACCCCCGCGCCAGTCGGGCACCGCCGCCGCGACCGCGGCCATCGCCAGGTCCGGGTCCCGGTGCCCCAGCTCACGGGTCACCCGGGTCAGCCGGGTGCCGATCGTGAACACCTCCGTACGGCTGCCTCGGGCGGCCGCGTGCGCGAAGCGCAGGAGCGCCTCCGAGTACGGCGACATGGAGCCGCTCACATCCACGAGCAGCACGACCCGGCGGGGCCGCTCGGACCGTGCGTGCCGGCGCAGGCGCGCGGGCTCCCCGCCGCGCCGCAGCAGCTCCCGCACCGTCCGGCGCGGATCGACCTCGCCGCGCCCGGCCGGAGTCCGGCGCGCGGAGCGCCGTGCCTGGCCGCGCAGCGCGAACGCCGCCAGCAGCCGGCGCACCTGCTCCCGCTCGGCGGCGTCCAGGCCGGCGACATCACGGTGGCGCAGGACCTCCGCAGCGCCGGCGAGGGAGGCCACCGGCGGCGCCTTCTGCTCGCGCTCGGCACGGGTGGCGGAGCCGGCGCCGCCGCTGACGACCAGCCGCAGCCGAGGCGGGGGAGGAGCGGACACCGGCCGACCGGGGCGCGAACCGTCACCGAAGTACGCGGCGAACACCCGCTCGTAGCGCTCCAGGTCGTCCCGGTCCCCGCACAGCGTCAGGCGCCCCGCCCAGTACACGTCCGCCCGTATCCCCGGCCGCAGGACGTCCACCGCCGACAGGATCACCCAGGCCTGCCGCAGTGAGGCGGCGAGTCATACGGCAGCGTTCGTTGAGCATTAATCCATTGCCTGCGCGGGGCGGGCCCTGCTGCACTGCACGGGTCCCTTCGTCACGCTCAGAGGAGCCCCGATGCGCACTGCGTTCATGTCCCCCCCAGGAAGGAATCACCCCCTCATCGAAGGACATGACGCTTCGTGCATTTGCTCAACCTCGGGATCCTCGCCCATGTCGACGCCGGTAAGACCAGCCTGACCGAGCGCCTGCTGCACTCGGCCGGTGTGATCGACGAGATCGGCAGCGTCGACGCCGGGAACACCCAGACCGACTCGCTCGCGCTGGAGCGCCGGCGCGGCATCACCATCAAGTCCGCCGTCGTCTCCTTCGCGCTGGACGACGTGACGGTCAACCTCATCGACACTCCCGGCCACCCGGACTTCATCGCCGAGGTGGAGCGGGTGCTCGGCGTCCTCGACGGCGCCGTGCTGGTCGTCTCGGCCGTCGAGGGCGTCCAGCCGCAGACGCGGGTGCTGATGCGCACGCTGCAACGGCTGCGCATCCCGACCCTCGTCTTCGTCAACAAGATCGACCGACGCGGGGCGCGCTACGACGCCGTCCTGCGAGCCGTGTCCGAACGGCTGACGGCGGCAGTCGTGCCGATGGGCACGGCCGACGCCCTCGGCACCCGCGACGCCCGCTTCGTCCCCGGCCTCGCACCGTCGGCACTCGACGTCCTCGCCGACCACGACGACGAGCTGCTGACGGCGTACATCGAGGACACGGTCTCCCGCGGCGCCCTGCGCGCCGCCCTGGCCGACCAGTCGCGGCAGGCGCTGGTCCACCCCGTGTACTTCGGCTCCGCCGTCACCGGCGCGGGCGTCGAGGCGCTGATCGACGGCATCAAGGAACTGCTGCCCGCCGCGGACGGCGACGCCGAGGAGCCGGTGTCGGGGACCGTCTTCAAGGTGGAGC
Source organism: Streptomyces sp. NBC_01092 (assembly GCF_045039535.1). NCBI lineage: Bacteria > Bacillati > Actinomycetota > Actinomycetes > Kitasatosporales > Streptomycetaceae > Streptomyces > Streptomyces sp. NBC_01092. The sequence goes on from NZ_CP108659.1 coordinate 10,384,767, forward strand.
GGGGCCCGGCGGGGGAGAAGGTCGCCTACGCGCGGATGTTCTCGGGGACGCTGCGCACCCGCGACCGGATCCGCTTCGGCGCCGCCGGGGAGATGGGCGGCGCCGGCGAGCTCGGCGACTCCCGCGCCCAGGGCGAGTTCGGGGACTCCCGTGCCCAGGGCGATCCCGGGGACTCCCGCGCCGAGGGCCGTATCACCGCGATCAGCGTCTTCGAGCAGGGGACGGATATGCGGGGCGATGCCGTCGCCGCCGGCCGCATCGCCAAGTTGTGGGGCCTGGCCGACATCAGGATCGGCGACACGATCGGCGAACCCCGCAAGTCGTACGGGCACTTCTTCGCCCCGCCGACCCTGGAGACGATCGTCGCCCCGTCCGACGGCGTGGACCGCAGGGCCCTGCACCGCGCCCTCACCCGCCTGGCCGAGCAGGACCCGCTGATCGACCTGCGCCACGACGAGGTACGCCAGGAGACCTTCGTGTCCCTCTACGGCGAGGTGCAGAAGGAGGTCATCCAGGCCACCCTCGCCGACGACTTCGGCCTCGACGTCACCTTCCGCGAGACGACACCGCTGTGCATCGAGCGGCCGGTCGGCTCGGGCGGGGCGGTCGAGTTCAACAAGAAGGACGGCAACCCGTTCCTCGCGACGGTCGGACTGCGCGTCGAGCCGGCGCCGGCCGGGTCCGGCGTGGAGTTCCGCCTGGAGGTGGAGCTGGGCTCCATGCCGTACGCCTTCTTCAAGGCCGTCGAGGACACCGTTCGCGAGACCCTCGGCCAGGGCCTGCACGGCTGGCAGGTCCCCGACTGCAGGGTCACCATGACCCACTCCGGCTACTCGCCCCGCCAGAGCCATGCCCACCAGGGCTTCGACAAGAGCATGTCCAGCACCGGCTACGACTTCCGGGGCGTGACCCCGCTGGTCCTGATCGAGGCGCTGCGCCGGGCGGGCACGCAGGTGTACGAGCCCCTGCACCGCTTCCGCATCGAGGCCCCGACCGACACCCTGGCGGCCCTGCTGCCGGTGTTCGCCAGGCTGCGCGCGGTGCCGCAGACCACGGAGACACGCGGCGCCTCCTGCGTTCTGGAGGGATCGGTGCCCGCGGCTCACGTGCACGAGCTGGAGCAGCAGCTGCCCGGCCTGACCCGCGGCGAGGGCGAGCTGGAGGGCGCCTTCGACCACTACGCACCCGCCCCGCGCGGCACGCGCCCGCAACGCCGGCGCACCGACCTCAACCCGCTGAACCGGAAGGAGTACCTGTTGAACCTGACCCGCAGGGTCGGCGCCTGAAAAGTCGGTGGGACGGCGCGGGCGAGGTTCGTACGATCGCCGCATGACTGCGGACACACGGATCGAGCAGGCCCAACTCCTCTACGAACGCGCGGTGTTCGGCGGTGACAGTGACGCACTGGCGACGGCCGACCGAGAGCTGGACACGCTCGAGGCGGATCTCGCCCTGGCCCGAGGCAGGATCGTCCACGCCCGGTTCCTGGTGGAGCGGGCCGAGGACGCGCGGGAGCTGGAGCTCTTCGAGCGGGCCGCGCGGCTGTACGGGGAACTCGGTGACGTGCGCGGTGAGGGAGAGGCGCTGTTCTGGGTCGGCGCCTTCCATCAGGTGGTCCGCGACGACACCGAGAGCGCCCTGCCCGCCTTCGCCCGCTCCCTCGACCTCGCCACCCGCGCCGACGACCGGCTGACCATGTCCTACGCCCTTCGCCACCTCGGCATCGCGGACCACATGGCCGGACGGCTCGACGCGGCACGCGACCGACTGGAGGAGTCCACCCGGCTGCGCCGCGAGCTCGGTTTCCTGCCCGGGGTGGCCGCCAATCTCATCGGGCTCGCCCATCTCGCGGCCCAGACGGACCGACGCGAGGAGGCCGCGGAACTGCTCCGGGAGGCGGCGGACGCGGCCGGGAAGGCCGGTGCGGAAGGCGTCCTGCGGTGGGTGGCCGAGGCGCGTGAGCACCTGGGGCTGTCCGACGGCGGATGAGACCGGGGTGCAGGCCGAGTCTCAACTTACTCCAGGGTCAGGAGTATTGACGGTGTCCTGATATCGCCGGACTGTAGTGGACATGCCGAACATACGAGCGCGTCTGCTGGTTGTTCTGGTCGTCCTCTTAGGATCCCTCGCGGTGGCGGGCCCCTCTCCCGCCACCGCCGCCACCCTTCCCGACTCCCTCTGGTTCGACGAAACGCCCTTGACCGTGCAGAACGGCCGCTTCACCGACGGCCACGGCCGCGAGGTCGTCCTGCGCGGCTACAACGTCTCCGGCGAGACCAAGCTGGCGGAGAACGGCGGTCTGCCCTTCGCCTCGGTCGCCGACGCGAAGAAGTCCGCGACCGCGCTGCGCGCCCTCGGCGGCGGCAACTCGATCCGCTTCCTTCTCTCCTGGGCCTCCGCGGAGCCCGTGCGCGGACAGCTGGACACCACGTATCTGGCCGCCGCCACCGCCCAGATGCGCGCGTTCCTCGACGCCGGCATCCGCGTCTACCCCGACTTCCACCAGGACCTCTACTCCCGGTACCTGTTCGACCCCGACAGCTGGTACTCGGGTGACGGCGCCCCCAAGTGGGCCGTGGACGCGGGGGACTACCCGGACGAGTCCTGTGGGATCTGCCTCTTCTGGGGCCAGAACATCACCCAGAACGAGGCCGTGAAGCAGGCGTCGCACGACTTCTGGCACAACGAGTACGGCCTTCAGGACGCGTTCCTGACGACCGCCCAGAAGACGATGGCGTACGTCAGACAGAACGTCTCCGCCGCCGAGTTCGTGGGCGTCGTCGGCTTCGACCCGTACAACGAGCCGCACGCCGGCAGCTACGACTCCGGCCAGACCAGCCGCACCTGGGAACGGGACGTCCTGTGGCCGTTCTACGAGAAGTTCCGCTCCCGCATGGACGCGGCCGGCTGGCAGGACAAGCCCCTCTTCGCCGAGCCGAACCTCTTCTGGAACGCCAACCTCGACTTCCAGAAGCAGGAGGGCGGCCTGCTCGACGCGGGCACGCTCGGCCCGCGCTACGTCTTCAACACCCACTTCTACGACCAGAAGGCCATCTCCGGCATCTTCATGTGGGGCAAGGCGGCCGACGGCCAGTACGCCGGCGACTTCGGCACGGTCCGCGACCGTGCCTCGGCCACCGGGACGCCCGCGATCGTCAGCGAGTTCGGGCACCCGCTGTCGGGCTCGGTCTCCGACAAGGCGCCGACCGTGCTCAAGGCGATGTACCAGGCCCTCGACTCCCGCGTCCCGGGCGCGAGTTGGTGGTCGAACCCGACCGGATCCGGCCCGGTGCTGTCCGGTACGCAGTGGCAGTGGGACATCTACAACGGACGCCACCACGAGCTGATGAACGACAACCCCGACAAGGTCCTCACCACCGGGGACGCCTGGAACGACGAGGATCTGTCGGCCGTACGGCTCGACGACTCGGGCAAGGCGGTGCTGCGGCAGGACGCCAGGCTGCTCGACCGGATCTACCCCGGCGCCACCTCCGGGACGACACTCGCCTTCACCTACGAGGACCGCTCCCGCGACGGCGACACCACGCTGACCTGGAACCCGGTACCGAGCTCCATGCCGAACGTGGCGCAGCTCGTCGGATCGGGACAGTACGGGCTGCAGCTCTGGCGCTCGAACAGCGGCACGGCACCGACCGAACTGCACCTCCCGGCGTCCTTCCCGACCGGGTCCACCACGGTGGTCTCCGACCTGGGCACGGCCTACGCCCCGCCGTCGTACACCTCGGCCACCCCGGTCGGCGTGGCCGCGGAACCGGGCGGCACGGGCAGCCGCCGTCTGCTGCTCACCGACACCGACTCCGGGGTCCTGCACTACGCGCTCGTGACGAACGGGGCGAGCGCCCCCTCGGCCGCGCTGCTGAACGCCGCACGGTCCGAACTCTCCGCCTGGGCCGCGCGGAACGCCGGATAGGAACCGCCGTTTGACCCTGCCCTTACGTCAGGCTGCACGCTGTACCCGACGAAAGGGCGGGTGAATGAGCTACTCCGTGGGGCAGGTCTCGGCCTTCGCCGGGGTGACCGTGCGCACGCTGCACCACTACGACCGGGCGGGACTCCTCTCGCCCAGTGGCCGTAGCGGCGCCGGTTACCGGCTGTACGACGACACCGACCTGGCCAGGCTCCAGCAGATCCTCTTCTACCGCGAACTCGGCTTCTCCCTCGACGAGATCGCCGAGATCCTCAAGGACCCGCAGGCCAACGCCCGGGAGTATCTCCGGGCCCGGGTACGGCAGTTGACCGAGGAGATCGGCAGGCTCCGGCGACTGGCCGAGGTGGCCGAGCAGGCGATCGAGGTCCAGCAGACGGGCGTGCAACTGGATCCGGCCGAGCGCTTCGAGGTCTTCGGAGAGATCGACTTCGACCTCAGCTACGCCACCCAGGCACAGCTCAAGTGGCAGGACTCGCCGGGGCAGAAGGAGTCGATGGCACGCGCTGCCTCCCACACCAAGGAGGACTGGCGTCAGCTTATGGGTGAGGCCGCCGTCTGGCGTGGGGAGTTGCTGGCCGCCTTCGACGACGGGGAGCCCGCCGACGGCGAACGGGTCATGGACCTCGCCGAGGAGCACCGGCTGCACATCGCCCGCTGGTTCACCACCTGCCCGCCCGACATGCACCGGCGTATCGCGGACGACTTCGCCGCCGATCCGCGCGCCTTCGCGCTCGTCGTACCGCCGTCGCAGCAGCGGCCGGGCCTCGCCACCTATCTGTGAAAGGCCGTCCACGCGAACGCGTCCCGCCGGGCGGACCATGAGGAGGACGGATGAGGATCCTGATCGCCGCCGCCGGATCACGCGGCGACGTCGCACCGTACACCGGGCTCGGGGCGGGCCTGCGCGAGGCCGGACACGACGTCACCCTCGCCACGACCGACGCCTTCGCGCCGCTGGTCCGGGAGGCCGGCCTGGAGTTCCGGAGCCTGCCCAGCCGCCCGCAGGCTCGCCACGAGGCCGACGGGCGACGCGCGCTGATGCGCACCGCCACCGCGTTCGTCACCGAGCTCGGGCAGGGCTTCGCCGACGCGGTGGACGCACGCACGGACCTGCTCCTGCTGTCGACCACCACGGCACCGCTCGGCCGGCAGGTGGCCGAGGCCATGGGCATCCCGGCGATCGGCGCCCACCTCCAACCCACCGCCCCGACCGGCGACTTCCCGCCGGTGGTCATGGGAACCCGCTCGCTGGGCCGCCTCGGCAACCGCGCCGCCGGCCGCTTCGCCCTGCGCATGGCCGACCGCGTCTACGCGGATGCCGTCACCGCGCTGCGCCGACGCCTCGACCTGCCGCCGCTGTCACCCTCCGAGCTGCGCCGACGCCACGAGCGGGCGCACCAGCCCGTCCTGCACGGCTTCAGTACGGCGCTGGTGCCGCGTCCGTCCGACTGGCGTACGGGACTCGACGTCGTCGGCACCTGGTGGCCGTACGTCGCCCCGGAACGCCGGCTCCCCGCCGAGGTGGAGGACTTCCTCGCGGCCGCAGCGCGCCCGGTGTTCGTCGGGTTCGGCAGCATGGCGGCCGGTCACGGCGAGCGGCTGAGCGAGCTCACCGCCCAGGCGCTGCGGCGTGCCGGGCTGCGGGGCATCGTCCAGGCGGGCAGCGCCGGACTCGCGGTCGCCGGCGACGACGTCCTCACCATCGGCGACGTACCGCATGCCCTGCTGTTCCCCAGGGTGGCCGCGGTGGTGCAGCACGCCGGGGCGGGTACCGCGGCGGCCGCGCTGCGCGCCGGAGTGCCCACGGTCGCGGTGCCGGTGACGGCGGACCAGCCGTTCTGGGCGGGGCGGCTCGCCGCGATCGGCGCCGCCACCGACCCGATCCCCTTCGCCTCGCTCACCGCCGAACGGCTCGCGGACGCACTGGGCCGGGCCGTGCGGCAGCAGGCGTACACCCGCGCCGCCTCGGTCGCCGCGCGGCACATGGCGACCGAGGACGGTGTGGGCGCGGTGCTCAAGGCCCTGGGCTGATCAGCCTCCCGTGGGGCTCGCCCAGCCGGGCTGCACATGGCCAAGGCGGACGCGCTGCGGATGGTCGCCGACCGGGACGGACAGCTGCTTCCGGCCGGTGGCGAAGTCGATGGCCGTGACCTGGTCGGTGCCGCTCTCGGAGACCACGCAGGACTTGCCGTCGCCGCTGACCGTGGCCCAGTAGGGCTTGGAGGCGGTGACGAGCGGGCCCTCCTGCAACGTGGTGCGGTTCACGACGGTCGCGTAGTCGTCCATCGTGCCCGCGACGCAGAGCTTGCTGCCGTCGGGGCTCATCGAGATGCCGTGGTGGCGTGAGTCGTTGACGAAGGTGGTGCGGTCGTCGCTGGTCGCCGGGTTCTTCGGCAGGGTCTTGGTGCGGGCGATCCGGTCGGTGGCCAGGTCGTACTCGAAGAAGCCGTTGAAGAACGACACCTGGAAGTACAGCTTCGACTCGTCCGGCGAGAACACCGCGGGCCGCACCGCGTCGGAGTAGTCCGTCAGGCCGATCGCGTCCAGCTTCGGGCGCATGTCGATGACCTTGACCTGCTGGTACGTGCTCGCGTCGACGACCGTGATGCGCCGGTCGCCCTTCGTCCAGTCCAGCCAGGGGGCGTCGGTCTGCGTGTTCACGTCGCCGATCGCCATGTTGTAGATGTACTTGCCGTCCTGCGTGAAGATGTTCTCGTGCGGTTTGTCGCCGGTGGCGAACTTGCCCAGTTCCCTGCCGCTCTCGATGTCCAGCACGTGCACGGTGTTCGAGGTCGAGGCCGACACGGCCACCCGCTTGCCGTCGGGGGAGACCGCCATGTGGTCGGCGCGGTAACCGGACACGGGGAAGCGCCAGTTGACCGCACCCGTGGCCAGGTCGAGGGAGACCACGTCGGCGAAGCTCGGGCGCGAGACGACCACGGAATTCCCGTCCGGCGTCGAGTACATGTCGTCGACGAACTGGTCGTGGCCCTCACCGACGCTGTTGCGGATCGCCATGAAGTAGATCCACTTGATCGGGTTCGCGTTGATCTCCGCCATCCGCTCGTCCTTGTCGGGGATGACGTTGACACGGCCGATCTTCGCGAAGTCACCGGAGGACTTGATGACATCGGCGGTGCCGTCCCAGTTGTTGCCGACGAACAGCACCTCGCGCAGGGCGGCGGAGGAGTCGGCCGCGCTCGCGGCGGTCGCGGAGGCGGAGACGGTCAGGGCGAGGGCGGCGGCTACGGAGCACAGGTGCCTGGGTCTGATGGCAGGCATGACTGCTCTCTCTTCCTCTGAAGGGGGTGGGCGTCATGAGTGGGGCATGCCAAAGCGGGGCGCCGAATCTGAACACCGGTGCTTTCAGAGTCAACTTACTGAAAAGTAAGGAGGGGGTGCCCTTCTCCACAAGACTGCGTACACGACAAAATTGATCGTCGGGTCGGCGAGGCGGCGGGAGGACAGTGTGGCGGGCAGGCTCAAGGCGCCCACCGGTCGCTACGGCGGCAGGTCGGCAGAGGAGCGACAGGCCGAGCGGCGGCGGCGCTTCCTCGACGCGGCGCTGCGGTTGTTCGGAGACGGCCCCGGATTCCGGGGGACGACCGTCGCGGCCCTCAGCGAGGCCGCCGGGCTGTCGACGCGTCAGTTCTACGAGGAGTTCCGCACCCTGGAGGACGTGCTGGCCGCGCTCCACCTCCAGGTCAACGGGTGGGCGCAGGAGGCCGTCCTGGCCGCGGCGGCCGAGGCCGAGGGCCTGCCGCTGGCCGAACGCGCCACCGTGATCTTCCGCGCGTACGCCGGGAACGTCACCGCGGATCCGCGCCGCATCCGCATCACCTTCGTCGAGATCATCGGCGTCAGCCCGCGCCTGGAGGAGCAGCGCCTCGCACGTCGCGCCCGCTGGATCGACCTCGTCTGTGCCGAGGTGGCGGGCGCCGTCGCGCGCGGGGAGGCGGCGCCGCGCGACTACCGCCTCGCCGTGACGGCGTTCATCGGCAGCGTCAACGGGCTGCTGCACGACTGGAGCGCGGGGTGGGTGGACGCGACCCTCGACGAGGTCGTCGACGAGCTCGTCCGCATCCTCCTCGGCATCCTCCAGCCGGTGGGACCTCGGCTCGCCGGGCCCTGACGCAGATGCCGTGACGTCAGGGCCCGGCGCGGCCGGGGTCAGTCCTTGTCGTTCGTCTCGTTCTCGCTGTCCGCCACCGTGCTGAGGACCTTGAAGTCCTTGTCGAGATGGACGTCGGTCCGCTTGCCGTCGTCGAGGGTGACCTCGACCTCGTAGTAGCCCTCCTCGTCGCCGACCTCGGTGTCCGTGACCTTGCCGCCACCGGTGTGCGCCACCGCGGCGGCGCTCGCCCTGTCGAACGCGCTGCCCGTGATGGGCTTCTCGGAGTCGTCCCCGCCGGCGGTGGCCAGGGCGATGCCGGTGCCGCCGCCGATGAGGGCGGCCGAGGCCACGCCTGCGACGATCCACTTGCCCTTGCGCTTCATGTCCGCTCCCTGTGCCGCGCGGTGCCGTGCCCGCCGTGTCGTGCGGCCCGACCCGCGGTACCAGCATGCGACGAGGTCGCTGAACAGCCGCTGAACGGAGCTGAAGGGGGATTCAGCCGCCGAGCCGGTTCACCGCGTCCAGCACGGGAGCCATGCCGTCCTCGGCGCGCAGCCCGTCGGCCAGGTCGCGGGCGCGTCGGCCGTAGGACGGGTCGCCGGTCGCCTGCCGCAGGGCTGCTGCCAGGGCGTCGGCCGTGAACCTGCGGAGCGGTACGGCGCGGGGCGCGACGCCGAGGGAGACCAGGCGGGCAGCCCAGAAGCCCTCGTCGAACTGGACCGGCACCGGCACCGCCGGCACCCCGGCACGCAGCCCTGCGGCGGTCGTGCCCGCACCGCAGTGATGGACGACGGCGGCCATCCGCGGGAACAGCGCGGAGTGCGGCACCTCGCCGACGGTCAGCACGTCGTCCCCCTCGGCCTCCAGCCCGCCCCAGCCCCGCTGGATCACCGCCCGCAGCCCGGCCCCGCGCACGGCACGCACGACCTCGGAGCTCAGCCGCGCCGGATCGGGGACGGTCGCGCTGCCCAGGCCCACGAAGACCGGAGGCGCGCCCGCGTCGAGGAAGTCCTGGAGCTCGGGCGGGAGTTGAGGTTCACCGTCGTACGGCCACCAGTACCCCGTCACGCTCAGGTGCGGGCCCCAGTCGTGCGGCCGGGGCACCACCAGCGGGCTGAAGCCGCACAGCACGGTGCCGGTCGGCTCGCCGCGGGTCTTGTTGCGGGGCAGGCCGAGTCTTGCGCGGGCGTCGGGGACGGCCGCTGAGAAGACCCGCTCGATGGCCAGGTTCACTCCATGTCCGGCGACCCGGTTGCCGAGGCCGCCCCAGGAGCCGCTGCCGAGCATCGGGGGTGCGAACTCGCGGGTGGGGGCGAGCGGTTGGAGCGGGAGTTCGATGCTGGGCAGGGACAGGCCCTCGGCGATGGCGTGCCCCAGTGGTGCGGTGGAGGCCGCCAGGAGCAGGACGTCGCTCGACCGGGCGGCGGCCAGCATGTCGTCCGTCATGGTCCCGGCCAGGCTCCGCGCCATCCCCATGACGCGCACGAGCTTGCCCACGCCGGACCCGCTGCGGTGCAGAGCGCGCCCGCGCGCGGACTCCAGCTCGGCCCGCGGATCCAGCGGCAGGGGGTGGAACCGTACGCCCGACTCCGCGACCAGCCGCTCGAAGCAGCCGTGCGTCACCAGGGTCACCTCGTGTCCCGCCCGGGACAGGGCGTGCCCCAGTCCGGTGTAGGGGGCCACATCGCCCCGCGAGCCCGCCGTCATGATCGCTACGCGCACCCCGCCAGTATGGCGGCGCCGCCCGAATCGAGCGCCAGCCATCCGCGCCAACCATCCGCGCCGAGGGGCTACTTCAGGTCTGTCCCATCCGTTGACTTCCCCCTCTCCTGGCTCTACTTTCGGCGCCACGCGTTCGGTTATACGAATTACATTCGAAATCTCGAACATCCTGAGCCGCGTTCCCCGCATGAAGGAGCCGCATGAACCCCCCGCCTCGCGTCAGCCTCGTCCGCCGCTGCAGAACCCTCGTCACCCGCGCCCTCGTCCTGGTACTCGCAGCGACGGCCGCCCTGCTGTTCGCGGCACCCGCACCGGCCCAGGCGGCGACGACCGCCCGGCAGATACCGGTTCCCGCCGCCCCCATGGGCTGGGCCTCCTGGAACGCGTTCGCCGCGAAGGTCGACTTCAACGTCATCAAGAAGCAGGTCGACGCGTTCGTGGCGGCGGGCATGCCGGAGGCCGGCTACGAGTACATCAACATCGACGAGGGCTGGTGGCAGGGCACCCGTGACAGCGCGGGCAACATCACCGTCGACGAGGCGGAGTGGCCCGGCGGCATGAAGGCCATCGCCGACTACATCCACAGCAAGGGCCTCAAGGCAGGCATCTACACCGACGCGGGCAAGGACGGCTGCGGCTACTACTTCCCGACCGGCCGCCCGGCCGCGCCCGGCTCGGGCAGCGAGGGACACTACGAGCAGGACATGCTCCAGTTCTCGCGCTGGGGCTTCGACTTCGTGAAGGTCGACTGGTGCGGCGGCGACGCCGAGGGCCTCGACCCCGAGGCGACCTACCAGTCGATCAGCGACGCTGTGGCCACGGCGACCGCCACCACTGGCCGCCCGCTCGCCCTGTCCCTGTGCAACTGGGGCTACGACAACCCCTGGAACTGGGCCCCGGGCATGGGCCCGATGTGGCGGACCAACACGGACATCTTCTTCCACGGCGGCACCCCGTCGTACAGCAACGTCCTGACCGCCTTCGACCGCAACATCCACCCCACCGCCCAGCACACCGGCTCCTACAACGACCCCGACATGATGGTCGTCGGCATGACGGGCCTCACCGCCGCCCAGAACCGCTCCCACATGAACCTCTGGGCGATCTCCGGCGCCCCGATGCTCGCCGGCCTCGACCTCACCACTCTCACCAGCGAGACGACGAGCATCCTCACCAACCCCGAGGTCATCGCCGTCGACCAGGACCCGCGCGGCCTCCAGGGCGTCGAGGTCGCCGAGGACACCACCGGTCTCCAGGTGTACGGCAAGGTCCTGACCGGCAGCGGCAACCGTGCCGTCGTCCTGCTCAACCGCACGTCGACCACGCAGAACATGACCGTCCGCTGGTCCGACCTCGGCCTGACGAACGCCTCCGCGACCGTCCGCGACCTGTGGGCCCGGCAGAACGTCGCCACCACCGGCACGAGCTACACCGCCGGCGTCCCCGCGGGCGGTTCCGTGATGCTCACCGTCACCGGCGGCACCGAGCAGTCCGCGAGCACCTACAACGGCACGGCGAGCTTCTCCGGCGTGGTCGCCGGGAGCGCCGGCCTGAAGACGGTCGAGGTCTCCTACACCAACACCGCGTCCACGGCCCGCACGGCCACGCTCACCGTCAACGGGCAGACCCCGACGAAGGTCTCCTTCCCGCCGACCGGATCCGGCGCCGGCAACATCTCCGTCAACGTCTCCCTCGCCAAGGGCAACGCCAACACGATCGCCTTCTCCGGCGCCCCGACCCTCGAAGGCATCGTCGTGCGGCCGCTGCCCGGCAGGAACGGCACCCTGATCACCGGCACCGGTTCCGGCCGCTGTGCGGACATCGACGACAACACCATCGCGAACGGCACCGACGCCCAGCTGTGGGACTGCAACGGCGGCCAGAACCAGGTGTGGCAGTACCACAGCACCCGCAAGGAGCTGGTGGTCTACGGCAACAAGTGCCTCGACGCCTACAACCTCGGCACCACCAACGGCACCCGTGTCGTCATCTGGGACTGCAACGGCCAGAACAACCAGAAGTGGAACCTGGGCAGCGACGGCACCCTCACCAACGTCAACGCCGGGCTCTGCCTGGACGCGTACGGCGCGGCCACGGCCGGCGGCACGAAGCTGGTGCTCTGGACCTGCAACGGCCAGGACAACCAGAAGTGGACGGTGAGCTAGCGCGGGCCTAGACGAGGCACACGACCAGGACCCCGAAAGCCAGGGCGCAGGTCAGCAGCCAGCCGGCCAGCAGCCGGCGCCGCAGATCGCGGTAGGTCGCCTCGTACTCGTCCCGCAGTCTCCCGGCACGCTCCGCCGTGTGCCGCCAGGAGACCCGGGCGAGTGCGAGGTACTCCGCCTCGAACCGCCGCTCCACCTCGCCCCGCTGGGCATCCGTCAGCCAGTGCAGCGGCGCGCTGAAACGAGCGGCGGCCGTACGCCCTTCCTCGCGGGTCGCGGCCAGCAGCAGATGCCCCTCGATGTCGTTGAGGAATTCGTCGGTGACGCTCACAGAGTGGTCAACTCCTTCTCCCGCGCCGGCGCGTGATGCAGATCGAACGCGGGGGATTCGGAACGGATCCGCGGCAGAGTGAGGAAGTTGTGGCGCGGCGGCGGGCAGGAAGTCGCCCACTCCAGCGAGCGGCCGTAGCCCCACGGGTCGTCGGACTCCACCTTCTTTCCGTATTTCGCGGTCTTCCAGATGTTGTAGAAGAACGGCAGGAGCGACGCGCCGAGCACGAACGAGAAGACGGTCGACAGGCTGTTCAGCACCGTCAGCCCTTCCACTGCCAGATAGTCGGGAATGCGGCGCTGCATTCCGTTCACGCCCAGCCAGTGCTGGACCAGGAAGGTGCCGTGGAAGCCGATGAACAGCGTCCAGAAGGTCATCTTGCCGAGCCGCTCGTCGAGCATCTTGCCGGTGAACTTCGGCCACCAGAAGTGGAAGCCGGCGAACATCGCGAAGACGACGGTGCCGAACACGACGTAGTGGAAGTGCGCCACCACGAAGTACGAGTCGGACACGTGGAAGTCCATCGGCGGCGAAGCCAGGATGACGCCCGTCAGACCACCGAAGACGAAGGTGATCAGGAACCCGACCGCCCAGAGCATCGGTGTCTCGAAGGACAACGAGCCCTTCCACATCGTTCCGATCCAGTTGAAGAACTTCACGCCCGTGGGGACGGCGATGAGGAACGTCATAAAGGCGAAGAACGGCAGCAGCACACCGCCGGTGACGTACATGTGGTGCGCCCACACCGTCACGGACAGACCCGCGATGGCGATGGTCGCCGCGATCAGACCCATGTAGCCGAACATCGGCTTGCGGGAGAAGACCGGGATGACCTCACTGATGATGCCGAAGAACGGCAGGGCGATGATGTACACCTCTGGATGCCCGAAGAACCAGAACAAGTGCTGCCACAGCAACGCTCCACCGTTCGCCGCGTCGAAGATGTGCGAGCCGAACTTGCGGTCCGCCTCCAGCGCGAACAGCGCCGCCGCGAGGACGGGGAAGGCGAGCAGGACCAGGACGGCCGTCAGCAGCACGTTCCACACGAAGATCGGCATGCGGAACATGGTCATGCCGGGGGCGCGCATGCAGATGATCGTGGTGATGAAGTTGACCGAGCCGAGGATGGTGCCGAAGCCGGAGAAGGCCAGACCCATGATCCACATGTCGGCGCCGATGCCCGGGCTGCGGACCGCGTCCGACAGCGGGCTGTACGCGAACCAGCCGAAGTCGGCCGCGCCGTCCGGGGTGAGGAAGCCGCCCACCGCGATGAGCGAGCCGAACAGGTACAGCCAGTAGGCGAACATGTTCAGCCGCGGGAACGCCACGTCCGGCGCGCCGATCTGCAGCGGCATGATCCAGTTCGCGAAACCGGCGAACAGCGGCGTCGCGAACATCAGCAGCATGATCGTGCCGTGCATCGTGAACGCCTGATTGAACTGCTCGTTCGACATGATCTGCAGACCCGGACGAGCCAGCTCGGCGCGCATCAACAGCGCCATCAGACCGCCGATGCAGAAAAACGCGAACGACGTGACCAAGTAGAGCGTGCCGATGGTCTTGTGATCCGTGGTGGTCAGCCACTGGACGGCCTTGAAGTCTCTGATCCTCTTCACGCCCCGCCTGTGTCCGCACCCCACCCGCACGTCACACTCGACGGACGCGACGAGCATCACGGAAGAGGGTGTGACGATCCGGCCGGTGCCGGACACGAACGGAACATGAGCAACGACGAGATCTTCGCCGCTGCCTATCGCGAGCACTACTGGGCGGTCAGCCGCTATGTCGCGCGGCGACTGGACGGGCGTACGAGTGAGGTCGAGGAAGTGGTGGCGGAGGTGTTCACCGTGGCGTGGCGCCGCCGGACCGACCTCCCGGCGACGCCACTGCCCTGGCTGTACGGCGTGGCACGCAACTGCCTGGCGAACGCGGTACGCGGCTACGGGCGCCGGCGGCGGTTGGTGGACCGGATGGGCAACGACGACGCCGCGCACGGCCGGCACATCGTGGACAGCCCCGACGCGGAAACGCCCGGCGCCTGGGTGCACGAGGCGCTGGCCCGGCTGTCCCCGGCCGACCAGGAGGTGCTGCGCCTGAGGGCGTGGGAGGAGCTGGGCGTCGAGGAACTCGCCGTGGCCCTCGGCTGCGGCACTCGGGCCGCGTCGATGCGGCTGCACCGCGCCCGCCGCCGGCTCAGAGCCGAGATCGACCGTACGTGCCCAGCGACCGAGTCCAAGGAACGAAGCCATGGCTGACGAACTCGAACTGCTGCGCCGAGCCAACCCGGTACCGGTCGACGGCCCGCACTACGGCGACGGCCCGCTGGACCACACCGCCGAACGCCACCTCGACCGGCTGCTGCACGAACGGCCCGCCGCGCCGCGCCGCCGCACCCGGCTGGCATGGGGCCTCGCGGCCACGGCCGTGGTGACCGCGCTGGTGTCGGCACTGCTGCTCACCGGCCAGACCACCGCCCCCGCGGTCGCCGCACCCCGCCCGCTGGTGGTGCAGGCCGACTCCACGCCCGTGCCCATGGCGCGGCTGGCCGAGCGCGCCGAGCAGGCTTCGCCGGCAGGCTCGCCGGCGCTGCGCAAAGGTACGCACGTGCAGTCGTGGAGCCTGGCCATGAGCGACCAGGACCCGCCGATCACGCTCCCGCAGGAGACGATCGTGCGCTGGAACGACGACGACAGCCACACGGAGCTCGTCGTGGCGACCGACCCGCGCCACCCCGGCCGCCCGGTCCTCACCGACGAGGGCGCCGAGCCACGCCTGGTCGACGACGGCCACGTCCTCAGCAGGCGGACCTACCCTCCGAGTTGGAGCGACGCCCCGCCCGAGTCCCCGCCGCCGCACGACGCCCGGGGGCTGCACGACTACCTGGAGGAAGCTGAGCGCGCCTTCCTGGCGGACCACTCGCAGCCGCTTTCCACCGCCGAACTCCTCGACGCCACCAGGACCCTGCTCGACCACTGGACCCTCGGCCCCCGCGAGTCAGCCGCGCTGGCCCGTCTGCTGGCCGATGCCGAGGGACTGCGGCCCGTCGGTCAGATCACGGACCGGCTGGGCCGGCGCGGTCAGGCGTACCTGTATGACGGTGAGGACAGCCGGCGCATGCTGATCATGGACCCCGCCGACGGTGCCGTCCTGGGGCTGGAGCAGACCTTCACGCGGGACGACCCCCGGTTCGGCGTGAAGGCCGGAGACGTGATGATGTACAGCGCCTGGATGCGCTGACCGGCCCGGGGGCTCACCTGTGCCGGGCGCGTCGGACGTGCAGCGCGCGGTGTGCCGGAGGCAGCCGGCGAGGCGGCCGTGCCCGCAGCGCCCTGCGCGCGAGCACGGCCGACACCAGCCGGCCCGCCGCGGCGACCGGCAGCGACCTGCGAGGCCGGACCGGATGCGTCCGGCCCGCCGTCGCGCCTGCCCGGAAGGTCCAGGTCAGCCTGGCCGAGACCTGGACCTTCGGCCACGTCCTGCCTACTCGTCCCATGCTTCGATGATGATCTGCTGGGAGATCTTTCCGTCGCGCAGCGTGATCATCGACTCGGACATCACGCGGACACCGTCCGCGTACTCGCAGGACTCGCTGTAGGCCGCGCGGTCGCCCTGGATCACACATCCCTCGAGCTTGTGCGTCATGTCGCGGCTGTACACGTCGGTGAGCATGGCTTCGATCTGATTGCGGCCGCTGAGCACCTGCGGGTGGCTCGGCTGCGCGTTGCGGTTCACGACGCGGATCTCCGCGTCGTCGGTGTAGAGCGAAAGAAGCGTGGCAGGGCTCTGTCCTTCCACGGCCTGGCGCAGTGTGTCGGTGTCGAACGCGGGGGTTGCGGCGGTGCCCATGGTGAACCTCCTCCGAGACCCGCGGCATGACGAGGGGCGGCCGCGAGGGCCTCACCTCTGAGAGTCCTCCGCACCGCCGGGCTCGGCAAGCGCTGCCGGTGCGCTGGGCCTGACGGGTGAGGGGCGCGGTCCGGCCGTGTCCGGGAGTGGGCCGTCGGCGTTGCGCTGGGCATGATCTCAACACGACGCATCGCCACCGCCGTTGGTCTCGCAGCCGGCCTCACCGGCCTCGCCGCTCCGCTGGCGAACGCGGCGCCGGTGGACCCCCCGAAAGCCGGCATGCTCAACCCCGTGACCACGCTCGACTCCCTCGCCGCGACCGGCGTGCCCGCGGACAAGAGGGCGAAGATGCCCCGGCCCTCCGAGCAGCTGGCCCGGCTCGACCAGCTCAAGGAGCTGAGCCGGGCGCAGCGGCCGCAGCAGGCCAAGGCTCTCGACACCCCGGTCACCAGGATGCTCCCCGGCGCCCTCGAGGTCTGAGGCCCCGCCCGCCCGCACACACAAGGGCCGCCCGCTGTCCGGGCGGCCCTTGGCATGTGCCGAGAGTGACACGCCCTCTACCCAGCGCTGTCCAGGAAGTGGAAGCCGGGCCTCGGGTGCATCAGGAAATCGTGGTGGGAGATGTTCCACGCATACGCCCCCGCCAGCGCGAACGCCACCCGGTCCCCGGCCCGCAGCCCGGCCGCCGGCACCGCGCGCGCCAGCACGTCCTTCGGAGTGCACAGCTGTCCCGCCAGGGTGACCCGCTCACTCTCGGCGGCCGGGCGTGGCCACGGGTGCGCCCAGGTGTCGACGGGCAGGACGGAACACGGCTGGTCGTGCCCCTTGGTCGCCGGGGTCCGCAGATGGTGCGTGCCGCCGCGGACGACGGCGAACTCCTCGCCGTGGCTCGGCTTCACGTCCAGCACCTCGGTGGCGTACCAGCCGCAGTACGCCGTGAGCGCGCGGCCCGGCTCGATGCGCAGGGTCAGCTCCGGGTGCGGCTCGGTCAGCCGGGCGAGCCCGTTGCCGTAGGCAGCCCAGTCGAAGCGCCGCTCCGGGTCGCCGTAGTCGACGTGCATGCCGCCGCCGACGTTCACCTCGCCGAGCGGGACCCCGAGCCCGGTCGCCCACGAGACGACGGACTCGGCCACCGCGAGCTGGTCCGCGGCCTCCAGCCCGCTCGCCAGGTGGGCGTGGACGCCCCGCAGTTCGAGCTGCGGGTAGGTGCCGTAGGCCAGCTGCCGGATCACCGGCTCGGCCCGCGCGGGGTCCATGCCGAACGGGGTCGGCCGGCCGCCCATCGCGAGCGAGCTGCCCGCCAGCGACCCGTCGGCCACCGGCAGGTTGACGCGCGGCAGGACCGCCACCCGCCGCCCCGGCGCCACCCGCCGCGCCAGCTCGGCCAGCATCCGCAGCTCGTACTCGCTCTCCACGTGAAAGCGCTCGACCCCTTCCTCCAGCGCCGCGATCAGCTCGTCCGGTGTCTTGCCCGGACCGCCCAAGGCGAGCGGACGTCCCGGTACGGCCCTGGCGACATGGGCGAGTTCGCCGCCCGAGGACACCTCGTAGCCGTCCACGCACGGGCCGAGCGCGGTGAGGATCTCCGGCTCCGGGTTGGCCTTGGCGGCGTAGTACAGCTCGACCCGCTCGGGGAGGGCGCCGCGCACGGTGGCGGCGTGGTCGCGCAGGGCGCCCAAGTCGTAGACATAGGCGGGGAGTTCGGCCGAGGGAAGCGACTGGATGCGGTCGTGGACCGCGGGCGTGGGGTGTGTCATCGGGTGCCGCTCCCGGTCGTGTCGCGCAGGATGTCCTCGGCCAGTGGGGACGGGAGCCGGACGTAGCCCGCCTCCCGGTCGGCCTTGCGTTCCCAGCGGGTGAGGAGGTTGGCCTTGGCGGGCAGCGGCACCCCGGCGAGCAGGGCGGCCAGCCGGGGCGGGCAGCCGTGGTCGCCGGCGTACACCCGGAGCGTGTCGCGAACCCGGGCCCACAGTGCCCCTTCAGCCTGCGGGTGCAGGTCGGCCAGGGCGGCGAGCAGCTCGGCGACGTGGTTGACCAGCAGGCAGTAGACGACGCGGTCCCAGCCGCGCTGGGCGTCGTACGTCATGGGCCCCGCCACCTCCGGCGGCAGCGCGCCGAGGGTGTCCTCGTGGTGGTCCGGGACCAGCTTGGTGCCCTCCAGGTCGCGGAAGAGGACCTGGGCGGGCCGGCCGTCGCCGTCGACGCAGATCAGCACGTTCTGCAGGTGCGGCTCCAGGACCAGGCCGTGGTCGAAGTAGGCGGACAGGACCGGCGGGAGGAGGAGGCCGAGGTACGTCGACCACCAGTCGAGGGCCGTGCGCTCGTCCGCTCCGGCGAGGAGACGGGAGATGTGCGCGGCACCCGTCGGGTACTCGTCGGCGACGGCGGCCGCGAGCAGGGCGGTCGTGCCCGGGGCGAGCCGGTTCGCCAAGCCCTCGCGCACGATCACGCCGAAGCCCTCCAGCAGCGCGCGGTCCGGTGTGCCGTCGGGGCCGGGCAGGGCCAGCGTGCGGTAGGCGGGCTCGCGGAGCATGTCGCTGCCGGGGAAGCGCTCGGCCAGGTCGGCGAACGACGGGGCCAGGGCGCGGGTGAGCGCGACCGCGCCGGACAGCTCGTAACTGCTGTTCTTGCGCAGGCAGTTGGTGATCCGCACGTTCAGGCTGAACTTCAGGAACGTCTCCCCGTCGTACAGCGTGCGCACGGACGCGGTGGCGGCGAACGGCCGTCCGCCGGGGCCCAGGTCGAGGACGTCGCCGCGCTCCAGGGCGGCGCGCAGCAACGGGTGCTCGCGGAGCGTCTCGAACTGCCAGGGGTGGGCGGGCAGCAGCCGGTAGCCGTCCGGGACGTCCGCGCGCTGTGCGTCGAGCGGGGCGACGGCCGACGGTTCGCACGTCTCCTCGGCGATCAGACGCGTGCGCACGGCGAGGTGCCGCAGCGGGAAGGAAGCACCGACCTCGGGGGCGTAGGCGGACCAGGCCCGCGGGTCGCCGGTGCGGGCCTTCGGGGTGGGGTGGAAGCGGTGGCCGAAGAGGAGGGACTGTTCGGAGGCGAGGTAGGCGCGGGGTCCGTCGTCCGTGACGGGGGCCGGGCGCGGGTCGGCGAGTGCCGATTCGACGGCCCGGTGGCTGGAGACGATCTGTTCCAGGAACTCCTCGTTGCGCACACCCGTCCGCAACCACAGCTCGTCATGGGTGTACTCGGCCAGGCGGCGCCAGTCCACCTCGGTCCATGCGCCGTCCTGCTGCTCGCTCACCGGGCCGCTGAACCGGTGCGCGCCGAGCAGCGACGTACGGCGCAGGGCGACGCGCAGCAGGACGCCCCGGCGGGGCAGCCGCAGCAGCAGACGGCCGTCGGTCACGACGCTCTGGCGCTCGGGGCCGGAGACCTCGCGCAGCAGGCAGTTGAGAAGGGTGTGGGCCACGACCACGTCGGCGGCGGGCAGGCCGGCGGCGACGGGGGCAGCGCCCTGCCCGGGGAGCGTGTCGGTCAGGGAGGGCATCAGCGGCTCCAGCGGGTGCGCAGGTGCAGAGTGGGGAGGAGAACGGCCGTGACGGAGGCGGCGGCGCCGCCGATCAGCACGGGTGCGGCCGGTCCGAAGCGGGCACTGCCCGCCGCCGCGGCCACGCCGGCGGCGACCGCGCCGGCCTTGGAGAAGAACTCCAGCGAACCGAACAGTCCGCCGGGCGCCCTGCCCCTGGCGCAGTCGGCGGCCAGCACCGACAGACACACCAGCCCGAGCGTGAGCCCCGCACCCAGCAGCAGCCGTACGGCGATCAGCGCGGCCAGGGAGCCGGCGACGCCGTGTCCGGCGAGCCCGAGCGCGACGCAGCCGAAGCCGAGCGCGAGCCCGCTCCTCGGGCGGTGCCGGAACACGGAGTGCACGGGCAGCGCCGCGATCAGGTAGCACAGGTGGGGCAGGGCGAACAGGACGCCGGACAGCGCCGGGGAGGTCCCCGGGAGCCGGTCGTCGACGAGGGCGATCAGATAGGGAAAGGAGATGACGGTGGAGAACACGAAGGCGAACTCCAGGACGTAGAGAGTCTTCAGGGAGACGATCGGGGGCGCGGCGTCGACCGCCTCGGGTATTCGCGCAGGCTCCTGGACGTGCTCCGGTTCGGGCAGCGCCGCCAGCAGCAGCGCCGCCGTCAGCGGCAGCACGGCGAGCAGGGCGTACTGCCGGTGCGGGGACAGCCAGCCCGACAGCGAGCCGACCACGATCGGCGCGGCGACCAGCGCGGCCCGCGCGCTGCCCTGCATCAACGTGAGCGCCTTCGACAGGGCCGCACCCTGAAGGGCCGCGCCCAGATAGCCGTTGGACGCGGCGAAGGTGCCGCCCAGGATGCCCTGGAGGACCAGGGCCACCGTGAAGGTCGCCAGCGAGTCCGCCCAGCCCGCGAGCAGGAAGGACACCGCGAGCCCCAACTGGGCGCGCAGCAGCAGCCGTTTGCGGCCGAAGCGGTCGGCGAGCCGGCCCCACAGCGGGGCGCCGAGCGCGCCGAACACCGTCGGCACGACATAGAGCACGCCTGCCCAGCGGGCGCCGCGGTCGCCCAGCTCCGGCAGGATCTCGGTGAAGTACGGCGGCAGCCCCAGCGCGGCGAACGACGCCACGAAGTAGCAGCCGGCCACCGCCTGCAGCTGCCCCCGCCCGAACGCCGGCCGCGGCATCCGCAGGGCTCCGGCGCTCATGCCGAACCCCCGGACGGCAGAAGGTAGTTGGGCCCGCTGGTGTAGTGCTTGTTGATGTCCGCCGCGCCCGAGCGCTCCTTCGACAGCAGGGTCCCGGCCGTCACCATGGCCTTCACGGGAAGTTCCGGCGCGCCCAGGACCCGAGCGCGCAGGACGTCGGCCGCGTCGCCGCCGAGCCGGTCGACGGCTTCCGTGAGCCGGTCCCGTACGAGACCGAGCAGCGCACGGCGATGCCGGGGCAGGCCGAACGCGTAAGCTCCCGCGCACAGATGCACGGTGATCGTGGTGAACAGGTCGGCGACCGGCCCGTCGTCCGTACCGAGGATCCGCGGGTCGTCGAAGTCCCACGGCCCCGGCAGTACGCCGTCCAGGCGCGTGGTGTTGATGCGCGGGCCGTCGTTGTCCTTGAACAGCAGTCGCAGACTGCCCCGCCGCAGCACCAGGGAGACGTTCTGCTGGTGCGACTCCAGGGCGATGCCGTGGCCGAACAGCGCGGTCTGCCAGTCGAACAGCAGGGTGAGGGCCGCGTCCAGGAGGGCCAGTGGGTCGCCGCCGTAGAAGCGGTCGGCGAGCCCGTCGATCACCAGCCGTCCGTCGGGGGCCCGCGCGAGGAGCGCCGCCATCGGCACCACCACTGCATCGTCCAGGCCGGCCGGGTAGCGGCGGCACAGCACGGCGAGCAACTCGTGCCCGGCGTGGGCGTAGGTCGTCTCGTCGGCGTGCAGGATCACGTCCCGGAAGCGTGGCGCGCGGTCGATCACCGCCTCCACCAGCCGCTGCCCGACCGCACCGTCGACGAGCGTGCCCGGCTTGACGGTCCGCTTGTTGCGCAGGCCCAACGTGGCGGTGGCGAGGGGGAGTTTGAGATGCACCGACGGATCGCCGACCGTCGCCACGGTCCGCATGGACAGCGTCGGCACGACGTCCAGGTGAGCGCGCTCGGCGAGCACGGCGCCGTCCGGGAGATCGGCGGCGCGCAGGGCGTCGACGGTCAGCGGATGCACGGGCAGCATCACCAGGGTGCCGTGCGGGTCCGGCACCCCGAGACTCCCGGGCGTCGGCCAGAACTCCGGCAACGTGCCCGACGAGGTGACGGCGTCCTGGGGTACGGCGATCCAGCGCAGGGCGAAGCGCGGCTGGAACTCCGGGGCGAAGGCCCGCAGTTGCTCCTCGCCGAGTCCCGAGCGGCCGCGTGCCGTCGGATAGACGGGATGGTCGAGCCGGGCGGCGAGCGTGTCGTACGCCAGGCCGCCGCCGAGGCCCGTCCCGGTGCGCAGCCGCTCCATGACCTCGGCCCGCGTAGCGGCGTGCAGTCGCATCGTCGCCAGCGTCTGACGGCACTCCTCGGCGAAGGCGTCGAAGCCGCCCCGGTCCTCGGGCTCGGCGAGCGCACGCAGCGCGGCGAGCACGGAGTCGCACGACGACAGTTCGGCACCGTCCGACTCGCGCACGAGAAGCGGCAGGCGGGCGGCGTACGCGCACTGGTAGCCGTCCTCGGTGACGGGCAGCAGCAGGGCGTCGTCCCGCGCGGGGAGCCGCAGCCAGCGCCCGCCGCGCCGTTCCACCGGCGTGCTGAGGCTGCGGAGCCCGACCACGTCCTCGCGCAGGAGAGCGCTGAGCACGCGCGCGAGCAGCTCCGCCTCGCAGGTGTCCGTCGAGGTGATGGCCGCGTTGGTCGTCGCGGTCACGGCTGGATCTCCCAGCGACGCCCGGCCAGGAAGTCCGCCACCGCCCGGTCCACCGCCGGCTGGTCGGTGCCGGTGGCGCGCAGCACGCCGAGATAGTCGCGGTTGGTGCGGTACAGCTCGTGCCGCTCGCCGATCGTGCGCAGCGGACGGTACGTCAGATGCGCGCCGTAGACGTCCAGTTCGGTGGCGGCGGGCGCTTCGACGAGGGTGCCCGCGCGGTCGGCGCACGGGTATTCCAGGCGGGCGGCGCCGTCCCGGCGGGCGCCGAGGTCGGCCGGCAGAGGCTCGCCGAGGTGGGTGCGCAGGATGTGCTCGAAGAGCGGGATCCTCAGCAGCCCGGCCAGCAGCAGGTCGCACTGGTCGCCGATGGCACGGTAGTTGACCTCGATGATCCGCGCCCGCCCCGCGTGCACCACGAACTCGGTGTGGCAGGCTCCGAACCCGACGCCCAGCGCGTCCAGTTGCTCCAGGACCTGTGCGACGACCGGCTCGGGGTGGGCGGGCACGAAGGTGAGGCGTTCCTCGATGAAGTACGGCGGCGTCGACAGCTCGGTGTGGAAGCCGCCCAGGACATGACGGACGTGCCCGTCGCCGAGGGTCTCCAGGGTGAACAGGTCGCCGGGAAGGTACTCCTCGACGACCAGGACCGCGCCCGGACGGCGGTCCAGGATCTCCTTCGCGTGCGCCTGAAGTTCCTCCGGGCCGTCGACGAGGACGACGTCCTCGCTGGCCACGCCCTCGCGGGGCTTGAGCACACACGGGTACGGCGCGTCGCCGGGCGCGACCGGTTCGGTCAGCTCGGCCGACCAGACGGTGTCCACGCCGGCCGCGGCGAGCCGGCGGCGCATCTCGGCCTTGTCCTTGCAGCGCAGGGTGGCCCGCCAGTCCTTGCCGGGAAGGCCGAAGTAGGCGGCGGCCAGGGCGGCCTGAGTCTGGAGGTGGTCGCTGTTGGTGGAGACGGAGGCAGGCTCCTGATGGGTCGAGATACGGGTGATCACGGCCCGGAAATCACGGACGTCGCAGTCCAGGACCTCGATGTCCGGGTAGGTGCGGCGGTGTGCGTCGGGCTGGTCGGTGAGGACGGTGACGTCCAGGCCGAGCTGGGCCGCGGCGGGCAGGAAGCCCTCGGTGACGGCGTCGGTCGGGTTGAGGGCGAGCAGATACAGGCGCATGGCGAGGAACGACTTCCGCTAGCAGGTGGGGGGTTGGGGGCGGGCCGGGCAATGAGCCGGCTGCCGGGCCGGTAAGGCACGGCCCGCCCCGAAAGGTCAGCGGCGGTTACTTCGCGGGGAGCTTCACGCCGGTGGCCTTGGCCACGTCCTTGAGCATCTCCTCGGCGGCCTGGACGCCGATGCCGGACATCCACGTCTCGTCCGGGACTTCGAAGACATGGCCGTCCTTCACGGCCGGGAGGTCCTTCCAGACGGGGTTGGACACGACCTGCTGCTTCTGGGTCTTGTCCTCGGCGTCGGCCGCGGTGACGAAGATCAGGTCGGCGTCGGCCTGGTCGATCTGCTCCGGGCTGACGTCCTTCATCGTGACCTCCGGGTCGCTGGAGATCTGCGACTTCGGGCGCTGGAGGCCGATGTCGTTCAGGACGACACCGCTGTAGGAGTTGGACTGGTAGAGGCGGGTCGGACCTGCGATGAAGCGGACCACGGACACGGTCGGCAGAGTGCCGCCATCCTTCTTCCCGATGGCCGCCCCGAGCGCCTCGGCCTGCGTCTCGTACTCCTTGAGCTTGGCCGTGGCCTCCTTCTCCAGGCCCAGCGCCTCGGCGTGGACCTTGAGGTTCTCCTTCCAGACACCGCCGGTGGTCTCGGTGAACACGGTCGGGGCGATCGCGCTGAGCTTGTCGTAGACCTTCTCGTGCCGGACCTTGGAGGACAGGATCAGATCGGGCTTCAGGGACGCGATCTTCTCCAGGTTCGGCTCCAGGAGCGGGCCGACGTCGACGGTGTCCTTCAATTCGCCGTCCAGGTAGGCCGGGAAGCCTCCGGAGGTCTTGAAGTGCGGGGCGACCGCGCCGACCGGGTCGATGCCGAGCAGGGTGACGTCGTCCAGCTCACCGGTGTCGAGCACGACGACCCGCTCCGGCCGCGAGGGGATCTTGACGTCGCCCATCACAGTCTTCAGGGTGCGGGGGAAGGCGGAGCTGTCGCCGGCGGCCTTCGCCGTGTCGGTCTCCTTGGCGGAGTCCTCGTTGCCGCAGGCGGCCAGCACGGCCGTACCGAGTACGACGGCGAGCGGCACGGCGATCAGCCGGCCGATTCCGCGCAGGGGGGATCGCTTGAACATGGGGGGTCCTTCTGTGAGTGGGGAGTGCTCAGGCGGTCGCGGCCGGATGCCGCACCGCGCTGCCTTTGGGGACGACCAGCGGGGTGCCGGTCTCCGGGTCGGGGATCACCCGGCAGTCCACGTCGAACACGGACTTGACGAGCTCCGCGTCGAGTACGTCGGCCGGGGCGCCGGCCGCGGCCAGGCGCCCTTCCTTGAGGACCACCATGTGGTCCGCGTAGCGGGCGGCCTGTCCGAGGTCGTGCAGCACCATCACCACGGTGCGGCCCGCCTCGGCGTGCAGGGCGGCCACCAGGTCGAGGACGTCGAGCTGGTGCCGCAGATCGAGGAAGGTGGTGGGCTCGTCGAGCAGGAGCAGCTCGGTGTCCTGGGCCAACGCCAGCGCGATCCAGGCGCGTTGCCGCTGACCGCCGGACAGCTGGTCGACCGGGTGGTCGCGCAGCGATGCGGTGCCGGTGCGCTCCAGGGCCTCGTCCACCGCCTTCTGGTCGGCGGCCGACCAGGGGCTCAGCAGCCGCTGGTGCGGATACCGGCCGAGCCGCACCAGGGCCTCGACGGTGATCGCCTCCGGAGTGACCGGCTGTTGCGGCAGCAGACCCATGCGCAGGGCCAGTGCCCGCGCGGACATGCGGTGGATGTCGGCGCCGTCGAGCGTGACCGTCCCGGCGGCCGGGGCGAGCAGTCGGCTCAGGCCCCGCAACAGGGTCGACTTGCCGCAGGCGTTGGGGCCGACGATCGCGGTGACCGCGCCGCCGGGCAGCGTCAGATCGAGACCGCCGACCACGGTCCGGTCGCCGTAGCGCAGGTCGAGGCCCTGGGTGGAGAGCTGGTTGGCGGTGGTCATGTGCGACTCCTGCGGACCGGTGGGGGGTTCGGTGGGTGCGCCGGAAATCCGGGGTTGCTCGCGTACGCCGGTCATCCGCGGCTCCTCTGCACAGGCGAGCTCTGACGGAGCATCAGCACCAGCAGCCAGGGCGCGCCGAGCGTGGCCGTGACCGCGCCGACGGGCAGTCCCTCGATCGGCAGCAGGTGCTGTACCACCAGGTCGGAGGCGAGCAGCAGCACCGCCCCCGTGAGCCCGGCCAGCGCCAGGGAGGCGGCGGTCGGCGGTCCGGTCACGAACCGGACGATGTGCGGCACGGCGAGTGCCACGAACGTCACGGGCCCGGCGAGAGCCGCCGCCAGGGAGGCCAATGCGACGGCGACCACGAGCAGTTGAAGTCGTGCCGAGGAGGTCCGCAGGCCGAGTGCGCCCGCCGAGTCGTCGCCCAGGTCGAGCACGGCCAGCCGCCGGTGCATGACCAGTGCGGCGGCGAGGGCGAGCAGCATGGCTCCGCCCGCTCCCCACACCTCGGTCCACGTCCGCCCGTACACCGAGCCGGTGGTCCACTGGAGCGCCGATCCGGCGAGCTCGGCCGGGAAGCGCACGATCATCAGGTTCACGGCGGCGGCGAGGCCCGCCTGCACGGCGAGCCCGGTGAGCACCAGCCGGGTGACCGCGAGCCCGGAGCCCCAGGCGAACACGCCCAGCAGCAGGGCCGCGAGCAGCCCGCCGCCCAGCGCCCCGAGGGGGATCAGCGTCTGCGAGGCCCCGGCCGCGATCAGGGCGACCGCGCCCAGCGAGGCCCCGCCGGTCACGCCCATGACGTCGGGGGACGCCAGCGGATTGCGGAACAGCCGCTGCAGGACACAGCCCGCCGCGCCGAGCCCCGCACCGGCGACGATCGCCGCGACCGACCGCGGCGCCCGGAACTGCTGCACCACCAGCACATCCCCCGGATCGCCGAGCCCGACCAGCGCCCGCAGCGCCGTGCCGGCGGGCATCGGCATCTCACCCGTCGTCAGGGACACGGTGAGCAGCATGAAGAGCGCAGCCGCACCGGTCGTGGCGAACAGCAGGACGCGGCGCCGGACCCGGGCACGGGACGCGGACTTCGTCCGCACGTCGGAGACGACCGCGGCGCTCATCGGGCCACCCTCCGCGCGAGCAGCGCCAGCAGGGGTGCGCCCAGGAACGCGGTCACGATGCCGACCTCCAGCTCCGAGGGGCGGATCACCAACCGGCCGAGCACATCGGCCGCGAGCAGCAGCAAGGGGCCGGCGATCAGACAGCCGGGGACCAGCAGCCGGTGGTCGCCGCCGAGCAGGGGCCGTACGAGATGGGGTGCGGCGAGCCCGATGAAGGCGATCGGGCCGGCCACCGCGACCGCCGACCCGGCGAGCAGGACGACCGCGATGCCGCCCGCGAGCCTGATCCGGGCCACCGGAACACCGAGCGCCTGGGCCGAATCGTCGCCCAGGGCAAGGGCGTTGAGGGCGGGGGAGACGGCCAGCGCGACGACCAGGCCGAGCAGCAGGGTCGGCAGGACCGGCCACAGGACGTCGAGGGTGCGTCCGGAGAGGGAACCCGCGAGCCAGAAGCGGGCCTCGTCCAGGGTGCGCTGGTTCATCAGCATCACGGCCGACGTCCAGGACAGCAGCACGAGTTGGAGCACGGTGCCGCCAAGTGCCAGCCGTACGGCGTCGATGTCCCCGGCGCGGCGGGCCAGTGTCTGGGCGAAGAGGGCGGCGCCGGCAGCGCCGGCGAACGCGAACCACACGTACTGGGCGGGGCTGTTGAGCCCCAGCGCGAAGATGGCGACGACGACCGCGAAACCCGCGCCCGCGTTGATGCCGAGCGTCGTCGGCGAGGCGAGCGGATTGCGGGTGATGCCCTGGGCGACGGCCCCGGCGACCCCGAGTGCGGCGCCGACGGCGAGCCCGATGACGGTTCTCGGCAGGCGCAGCCCGGTCACCACCAGGGCTTCGCGTCCGTGAGCGTTGCCGAACAGCGCGTCGGCCACCGTGCCCAGCGGCACGGAGCGGGCTCCGAGTGCGAGGCTCAGCGCGGCGCACAGGGCGAGGGCGGCGAGGCCGGTGAGGAAGAGCGGAATGTGCCTGAGGGCACGGAAGGGCACACCGATGGGTGCGCCCCGTTGGGTCGCGGTCACAAGCCGTGAGCTTAGGTTAGGCTTGCTTTAGTTTTCAACTGCTGTGTGATCACTGTGATCTGCGTGACGGTCACTCACCCGCACCTGCCCCACCTGGCGTTCCCTGCTTGATCGCAAGTGTAAGGTAAGCCTTACCTATCCGGCTTTCGTTTGAAACTCGCAGGGGAGCAACGATGTCCGTGGCCCCGACGACACCGTCGACCGGCGCCGTCGCGCACACGCTCGGTGACGTCTACACGCGGCTCACCGGCCTGTGTGAGGTGCTGTCCGTGCGGGTCGCCGAGGATGCGCGGGCGGGGGTGTCCGCGGCGGAACTGGTGAAGGACGAGGCCGTCCTCGACGCCTTCGTGGCCGCGGAGGCGGCTCGAATTCACGATCGCTACGGGGTCGTTCCGCGTCACCACGTCGCCGCCTCGCGTGTCCTGCACGACTACGCCTGGTCGGTCTCGCTGCTGATGAGCGGGCCCTGGTACCTCGAACGCCGGGTGCCGCGGATCCGGCCCGAGGACCTGCGACTGGACCTGGCCACGGCCGAGTTCACGGTGATGCCCGGAAGCGACCTGGCGTGCTTGGCCGACGACCCGGCCGCCACCCTGCCCGGCGTGCTGACGGTCCCTCATGAAGAGGCGCTGCGTGCGGAGTTGCGTACCGCGGTTGCCGATCACATGGGTCCACTGCTGGACGCGATCGGGCCCGTCGCGCGGCGCGGCTCACGCGCTCTGTGGGGCATGGTCGCCGACGACCTGGTCTCCGGCATCTGGTACCTCGGCCGCATGCTGGGCCGGGAGGAGGACGCCGTGGAGGCGGCCGGTGCACTGCTGCCGAAGAGCCTGACCCCCTACCCGGGCGGCGCCGATTTCCGGTACCTGACGACCGACGACGGGCACCGGCATCCGACACGCACCCGCAGGGGCTGCTGCATGTACTACACGATCCGCCCCGACGAGGCATGCGCCACCTGCCCCCGCACCTGCGACGCGGAACGACTTCGCCGCCTTCAGAGTTGAAGGCGACCCATCGGCAGCGCCCCGCCAGGGGCGCGGGGCGTTATCCATGTCCGGCTGCCCCCGCGTGGGCGTGACCACGACCTGGCCGCAGACGACTGACGACCCGTCTGCGGCACTTCCCTGGTCGCGGCCCAACCGGCGGAGCGCTCAGGCCGTCGCCAGGAACTGCGTCGCCGCCAGCTCCGCGTACAGCGGATCGCCCGCCACGAGTTCGCGATGCGTACCCACCGCCCGCACCCGCCCCGCGTCCATCACCACGATCCGGTCCGCCATCGTCACCGTCGACAGCCGATGCGCGACGACCAGCACCGTCGTCGTGCGGGCGACATCGGCGACGGTGTCCCGCAGCGCCGCCTCGTTCACCGCGTCCAGCTGCGACGTGGCCTCGTCGAGGAGCAGCAGCCGCGGACGGCGCAGCAGGGCGCGGGCGATGGCGACACGCTGGCGCTCACCGCCGGACAGCTTGGTGCCGCGATGCCCGACGAGCGTCTCCAGACCGTCGGGCAGCTTCGCGACCAGGCCGTCGAGCCGGGTCGTCTTCAGCACGCGCGTCAGGGCGTCCTCGTCCGCGTCCGGGTTGCCGAGCAGCAGGTTGGTGCGCAGGGAGCCCGACAGCACCGGGGCGTCCTGCTCCACGTACCCGATCGCGGAACGCAGGTGCACCAGCTCCCAGTCCGCCACGTCCCGCCCGTCGAGCGTGATGGTCCCCGCCTCGGGGTCGTAGAACCGCTCGATGAGCGAGAACACCGTGGTCTTGCCCGCGCCCGACGGGCCCACGAAGGCCGTCATGCCCTGCGCGGGCACGGCGAAGGTCACCCCGTGGTGGACGTACGGCAGATCCTCGGCGTACCGGAAGCGCACGTCCTCGAAGGCCAGCGTGGCGGGCTCCGCCCCGGTGGCCGGCAACGGCGCGGGCAGGGCGGCCGGTTCGGCGGGCAGCCGCAGCGCCTCCTGGATCCTCGCGAGCGCCGCGGAACCCGTCTGGTACTGGGTGATCGCGCCGACGACCTCCTGGATCGGCGACATCAGATAGAAGACGTACAGCAGGAACGCGACCAGCGTGCCGATGTCGATGGCCCCGGTGGCCACCCGTGCCCCGCCGACCGCGAGCACCGTGATGAAGGCGATCTGCATCGCGAGCCCGGCCGTGTTGCCCGCCGCCGCCGACCACTTGGCGGCCCGTACGCTCTGCCGCCAGGACTCCTCGGCGGCCTCGTGCAGCGTCTGCTCCTCCCGGTGCTCGGCGCCGGACGCCTTCACCGTGCGCAGCGCGCCGAGGATCCGCTCCAGGGAGGCCCCCATCACGCCGACCGCATCCTGCGCCTGCCGGCTGGCCTTGTTGATGCGCGGCACGATCACGCCGAGGATCGTGCCGGCGCCCAGGATCACCGCGAGCGTGACCGCGAGGAGCACCGGATCCACCAGGCCCATCATCACCACCGTCGCCACGAGGGTGAGCCCGCCCGTGCCGAAACCCACGAGCGAGTCGGTCGTCACCTCGCGCAGCAGCGTGGTGTCCGAGGTGACACGGGCCATGAGATCGCCCGGCTCGCTGCGGTCCACGGCGGTGATGCGCAGCCGCAGCAGATACGACGACAGGGCGCGCCGCGCGCCGAGCACCACCGACTCCGCCGTGCGCCGCAGCACGTACGAACCGAGCGCGCCCAGCGCCGCGTTGGCCACGACCAGCGCCGACATGATCAGCAGTGCGCCGGTTATGGCGCGGTCGTGGGACAGGTCGTCGATCAGCTCCCGTGCGACGAGCGGCAGGAGCAGCCCCGTCGCGCCCGTGACCAGGGAGAGCACGGCGCCCGCGAGCAGGGCCCACCGATGCGGGCGTACATAGCCCAGGAGCAGCCGCCAAGTGGGCGGGGTGGCTTGGGTCTCGGCGATGCTCACGGGGCTCCTCCGGATTCGTACGGAGCCTTCAGGCTACGTCGGCTCCCTCCCGCCGGGCCTGCCGGTTTCCCGCTACGGCACGCCTCGCCACGGCATGTGCGCCTACGCGTGCCGAGCCAGGGCGGCCAGGGTCGCGTCGAGGTCGGCGGGGCGCGGACGGTTGTGCGGCAGCTTCGAGAGCACCGCGGCCATGCCGCAGGTGTTGGTCAGCGCCGAGAAGACCAGGCCGCCCGCGATGCCGGCGGAGAGCAACTGCCAGGCCGGATGCAGCAGTCCGAGTGCCAGGCCGACCAGGACGATCGAGCCCGCCGTGAACCGCACCTGGCGCTCCATGGACCAGGTGCGGCGCGCACCGGACGCGGGACGGTCGAGTTCGTGCCCGCGCTCCGCCCAGCCCTGCGTGCCGCCGGTCAGGGTCGAGGCCGGGATGCCGTGCTCGGCGAGGCGCCGGCAGGCGTTCTCGGAGCGGGCCCCGGAGGCGCAGACGACCAGCAGCTCGCCGGAGCGCCGGGCGAGCGTGGGCAGGGCTCGGCCGAGCTGGTCCAGGGGGATGTTGAGGGCGCCGGGCAGATGTCCGGCGGCGTACTCACCGGGGGTGCGGACGTCGATGACCGTCAGGCCGGGCAGGCGGGTGCGGGCCTCGTCGATGCCGAGGGTGCGCGGGTCGAGGGGCGAGGTCATGCGGAATGAGATCCTTTCGGGGGAGGGGGTAAAATACCCCCAAGGGTATGTAGAGGAGTGATCGTGGAGCTTCAGTTCGAGGGCGATGACCTCAAGTCGGTGCTCAACCGGCTGCGCCGGGCGCAGGGGCAGATCTCCGGCGTGATCAGGATGATCGAGGAAGGCCGCGACTGCGAGGACGTGGTCACCCAGCTCGCCGCGGCCTCGCGCGCCCTGGACCGGGCCGGCTTCGCGATCATCGCTACCGGACTGCAGCAGTGCCTCACCGATGCCGAGGCGGGGCGCGCCAATGGCGAGACGACGGAGCAGATGAAGGCCCGGCTGGAGAAGCTCTTCCTGTCGCTGGCGTAGCCGGCGGCCGTGCGTGGGTCACAGGACGGCGTCCACCAGCATGAGCGCGGCCACCGCCAGCAGGGCGCAGGCGAAGATCTGCCGCAGCCTGTCGCCGGAGACCTTTGCGGCGAGGCGCTTGCCGTCCCACGCGCCGAGCACGGCGGCCGCCGCGAACGGGGCCACGGCGGTCCAGTCGATCCCTGCCTCCGTGCCGGTCCTCGCCACCAGGGCGACAGTCGAGTTGACGGTGATGACCAGCAGGCTGGTCCCCACGGCGGCCCGCATGCGCAGCCCGACGACGTTCACCAGCGCCGGTACGGCGAGAAAGCCTCCGCCCACCCCCAACACGCCGGTCACCGCGCCGAGTCCGGCGCCTGCCCGGACCACCTGCCAGGACCGCACGGGCACGTCCTCGTCCCGAACGGTCGCCGACGGCCGCAGCATGCGCAGGGCGGCCAGCGCGGCGATCACCGCGAACGCCCCGGTGAGCAGCCCGGGTGGCAGCCACCCGGACACGACGCCGCCTGCCGCCGCCGGCACCAGCCCCGCCACCGCGAACAGCGCCCCGCCCCGCCAGCTGACGGTGCCCGCTCGGGCGTGCGCACCGAGCGCGGTGGCGGACGTGACACCGACCACGACCAGGCTCGCGGTGGCCGCGGCGGCCGGGCTGAAACCGAGCAGATAGATCAGCGCCGGCACCGCCAGCACACTGCCGCCCCCACCCAACGCCCCGAGCGCGACCCCGGTGGCGCCACCGGCGAGGAGACCGAGGACCAGGGTGGTCACGAGGGGGCTCCGGTGGTGGGGGAGGGGGTGTGTGATCCTTCGATCGGGACGTCACTCCTCACCGGACGCCCCCGACTCCGTCACCGCAGGGAGCCCCGACTCGGTCACCACCGCAAACCCCGCCTCCGCCCAGGCCCGCATCCCCCCGACCACGTCCACGACCTCGGCGCCGCGTGCCGAGAGCAGGGTCGCCGCCTCGCGGGACCGCTTGCCGGAGCGGCAGATGGCGATGACCGGGCGGGACCGCGCGGACTCGGGGAGGGGCTCGCCGGCGGACAGGGCGGAGAGAGGGGCGAGGACGGCGCCGGGGGCGTGGCCCTCGGCCCACTCCTGTGCCTCGCGGACGTCCACGAGGACCGCGCCCGCGCCCGCCCGCTCCCGCGCCTCGGCCGGCGTGACGCGGGCCATCGGCAGCCCTGCCGCGCGGGCCGAGTCGAAGGAGTCGTCGACGGCGACGACATCGCGTCCCGCCGCGTCGAGAAGCGAGGCGGCGATGGCGGCGCGCATGCCTCCGGCGCAGTGCACCCACACGGTGCCGTCGGGTATCTCGGAGAGCTGGCCGCGCAGTTCGTGCAGCGGGATGTGCACCGCCCCCTTGATGTGTCCGGCGTGGCGCTCGGAGTCGCGCCGTACGTCCAGGGTGACCACGTCGTCCTGTGCGGCGAGGTCGGTGAAGGTGGCCCGGGGGAAGGAGCGCGGGCGCTCGCCCGGTCGTACCCAGTCCGCCGGGGAACCGGTGGCCGCCGCGGCCGGCCGGTCGATGCCGACGCGGACCAGTTCCCGCTGGGCGTCGGCGAGTTGGGCGGGCGTCTCGGCGAGCAGGGTCACCGGCTTGCCCCAGGGCAGCAGCCAGGCCAGGTAGGTGGCCGGCTGCCCGTCCGCCTCGAAGTTGACCGCCCCGGCGACATGGCCCTCGGCGAACGCCACCCGATGGCGCAGGTCCACCACCCACTCCCCGGCGGCCAGCCGCGCCGCGATCTCCTCGGCGTCGGCCCGGCGGGGCGGCGTCAGGTCCACCGGAGCGGGGCCCCGCGCGTTCGCGGGCCCCATGTGCGCGTAGTACGCGGGCACGTCGTCCAGCCCGGCGAGCAGCTCCGCGACGAAGGTGTCGACGTCCTTGACGAGGGCGTCGTTGACCTGCCGCTCATGCCCGATGGTGGTCGCCGCCCCAGCGTCCGCGTGACCGGCCGAACAGAAACTGCCGAAGCCGTGCGTGGGCAGCACCCGCGTCTCGTCCGGCAGCTCGTCCGCCAGCCGGTGCGCCGAGTCGTACTGCGCCCGCGCCAGCCCCCCGGTGAGCCCGGGCTCGACCAGGTCGGGCCGGCCCACGGTGCCGATCAGCAGGGAGCCGCCGGTGAAGACGGCAACCGCGCGTCCCGCCTCCTCCAGCACGTACGACGTGTGGTGCGGGGTGTGCCCGGGAGTGGCCAGGGCGCGCAGCACCAGGTCGTCCTCGATCCGCGTACGGTCCCCGTCGGCGACCGGCACCCGGTCGTAGGCGACCCGCGCCGCGGCCGGCACGAGATAGGCGGCGCCGGTGAGCCTGGCCAGCTCCAGGCCGCCGGTCACGTAGTCGTTGTGGATGTGGGTCTCCACCACATGGGTGATGCGCACACCCAGCCGCGCGGCGGCCGTGATCACCCGGTCGATGTCCCGCGGCGGATCGACCACCACGGCGCTGTGCGCACCGCCCGCCAGATAGCCGCGGTTGCCCAGTCCCGGTACGTCGATGGTGTCGACGAAGTACACGGCAGCACTCCTCTCGTGTCCTGGTGAAGCCCGTGTTCGCCCCGGTGATCGTAATTACCCCCGGGGGTATATGGACCACCGTAGCAAAGTACCCCCGGGGGTATTCGAGGGGAGTGGCCGGAAGGGGATGTGAAGGCCTCCACTCCGTGCCTTTACCGATCAGTCGCGTCTAGGGTCGGGACTGGACGAAGATCCGCCGAGGGAAGGGCTGAGCACCATGGCGCAGGAAGTGCGGGGCGTGATCGCACCGGGCAAGGACGAGGCCGTGCGCGTGGAGACGATCGTCGTGCCGGATCCGGGGCCGGGAGAAGCCGTCGTACGGGTCCAGGCCTGCGGCGTCTGCCACACCGACCTGCACTACAAGCAGGGCGGCATCAGCGACGACTTCCCGTTCCTGCTCGGTCATGAGGCGGCCGGAGTGGTGGAGTCCGTCGGCGACGGTGTCACGGACGTCGAACCCGGCGACTTCGTGATCCTCAACTGGCGTGCCGTGTGCGGGAACTGCCGGGCCTGTCTGCGCGGCCGGCCCTGGTACTGCTTCGCCACCCACAACGCAGGCCAGAAGATGACCCTCGCGGCCACCGGCCAGGAGCTCTCCCCGGCGCTCGGCATCGGCGCCTTCGCGGAGAAGACGCTGGTGGCGGCCGGGCAGTGCACCAAGGTCGACCCGGCCGTGTCCCCGGCCGTCGCCGGGCTGCTGGGCTGCGGGGTGATGGCCGGCATCGGCGCGGCGATCAACACGGGCAACGTGGGCCGCGGCGACAGCGTGGCGGTCATCGGCTGCGGCGGGGTCGGCGACGCGGCCATCGCGGGTTCGAACCTGGCCGGGGCCGCGAAGATCATCGCCGTGGACATCGACGACCGTAAACTGGAGAAGGCCCGCTCGATGGGCGCCACGCACACGATCAACTCCCGCGAGACCGATCCGGTCGAGGCGATCCGTGAGCTGACCGGCGGTTTCGGCGCCGACGTCGTCATCGAGGCGGTCGGCCGCCCGGAGACGTACAAGCAGGCCTTCTACGCCCGCGACCTCGCCGGCACCGTCGTCCTGGTCGGTGTGCCGACCCCGGAGATGAAGCTGGAGCTGCCGCTCCTGGACGTCTTCGGCCGCGGCGGGGCGCTGAAGTCCTCCTGGTACGGCGACTGCCTGCCCTCCCGGGACTTCCCGATGCTGATCGACCTGCATCTGCAAGGCCGACTGGACCTGGGCGCGTTCGTCACCGAGACGATCGCGCTGGACGAGGTGGAGAAGGCGTTCGAGCGGATGCACCAGGGCGACGTCCTGCGCTCGGTGGTGGTGTTCTGATGGCCGCCCGCATCGAACGCCTCGTCACCTCCGGGCAGTTCAGCCTCGACGGCGGCAGCTGGGACGTCGAAAACAACGTGTGGATCGTCGGCGACGACCACGAGGTCATCGTCATCGACGCCGCCCACGACGCCGACGCCATCGCCGAGGCCGTCGGCGACCGGCACCTGACGGCGATCGTGTGCACCCACGCCCACAACGACCACATCGACGCCGCGCCCGCCCTGGCCGACCGCACCGGCGCCACGATCTGGCTGCACCCCGACGACCTGCCGCTGTGGAAGCTGACCCACCCGGACCGCGCCCCCGACGCGCATCTCCTGGACGGCCAGGTCATCGAGGCCGCGGGCGCCGACCTGACCGTCCTGCATACCCCGGGGCACGCGCCGGGCGCGGTGTGCCTGCACGACCCGGGTCTCGGCGTCGTCTTCACCGGCGACACCCTGTTCCAGGGCGGCCCCGGCGCCACCGGCCGCTCCTACTCCCACTTCCCGACGATCGTCGGCTCCATCCGCGACCGGCTGCTCACCCTCCCGCCCGAGACCAAGGTCCTCACCGGCCACGGTGACGCGACCACCATCGGCGCGGAGGCGCCACACCTCCAGGAATGGATCGACCGGGGTCACTGAGGTCGGAACCGGCCGGACCGGTAGGCGACTTGGACGCGCGCCTGCGCCCGGCCGGGTGACCCTCGTGCAAAAGGCCGCGCCCTCCCCGTAAAAGACGACAGAAGATGTCCGGCTTACCCGGCACCCTCGATGGCGACACCACACATCAGGGCACGGGAGGCCGGACATGTCACAGCCGCTCAAGGACAAGGTCGCACTGGTCGCCGGGGCGACACGAGGCGCCGGACGCGGCATCGCCGTGGAGCTCGGGGCGGCCGGCGCCACCGTCTACGTCACCGGACGCAGCACGCGCGCCCGGCGCTCGGAGTACGACCGCCCGGAGACGATCGAGGACACCGCCGACCTGGTCACCGAGGCGGGTGGCCAGGGCATCGCCGTACCCACCGACCACCTCGACCCCGCGCAGGTCCGCACCCTCGTGGACCGGATCGCCGACGAACAGGGCCGCCTCGACGTCCTCGTCAACGACGTATGGGGCGGCGAGAAGCTCTTCGCCTGGGACAGCCCCGTCTGGGAGCACGATCTCGACAACGGCCTCAGGCTGCTACGGCTCGGGGTCGAGACGCACGCGATCACCAGCCACCATGCCCTGCCGCTGCTCCTGCGGAACCCGGGCGGACTGGTGGTCGAGATGACCGACGGCACGGCGGACTACAACAGCGTCAACTACCGCGTCTCCTTCTTCTACGACCTCGTCAAGACGTCCGTGGTGCGCATGGCCTTCTCCCTCGGCCACGAGCTCGGGTCACGCGGCGCCACCGCCGTCGCGCTGACCCCGGGCTGGCTGCGCTCGGAGATGATGCTGGACGCCTTCGAGGTGCGCGAGGACAACTGGCGCGACGCTCTCGCACGCGTCCCGCACTTCGCGATCTCCGAGACACCGCGCTACGTCGGCCGGGCCGTCGCCGCCCTTGCCGCCGACCCCGACGTGTCCCGTTGGAACGGCGAGTCCCTCTCCAGCGGGCAGCTCGCCCAGGCTTACGGCTTCACCGACCTCGACGGCAGCCGGCCCGACGCCTGGCGGTACATGGTCGAGGTGCAGGACGTGGGGAAGGCGGCGGACACGACGGGTTACCGCTGAGGCGGGACCGGGTCGGCCGCCCTGATGGCCCAGCGTGCCGAGTGGCCCGGCGGGAGGCCGAGGTCCTCCCGCACCGCCCGGTAGTAGCCCTCGCGCCCGGTGCGTTGCTGCTCCAGCAGCGCCTTCCACGCCTGCGGATCCTGCCTGCCCTCGCGAACGAACCGCTCCATCTCCAACGCCGTCATGACCCACGTCCGTGCCCTGTCCACCACGGTGGGGCTGCCCAGCATGATCAGCGCCTCACCCGAGGGATCCCTGCGGGTGGTGGCGTCGGCCAGCAGCGGCTTCGCCTCGCCGAGGGGCAGGGGATCCGGGTGCGGGTCGATGCCGAGCGCGGCGGCGACCCGGTAGCTCACGGTGACCGTCTTCTTCACCGACTGCGCGTAGTCGGCGTACACCGCGAGGCGTCGCTCCTCCCACCGCGCCGCCTGCTCCCGCCGAAACCTCGCCTGATCGCCCCGCACGACCACGACATACGAACCGAGAGCGCCGACCACGACGCCCAGCAGCGCGGGGAGTTGCTGAATGAACACCGACATGGACGCACGCTATCTGTCCGGATGATCGTCCCGGCACTACGGTTCGCTCCATGACGGACACGACGCGCTTCGCAGGCCACGGAGTCCTGGTCACCGGCGCCGCCCGCGGCATCGGCGCCGCTGCCGCACGGCGGTTCGCCGAGGAGGGCGCGAGTGTCCTGCTGACCGACCGGGACGGGCCCGAGGCCGAGAGGACGGCGGCGGCGCTGCGCGGACGCGGGCTCGCGGCCGAGGCGCTGGCGTGCGACGTCGCCGACCGCGCGTCCGTCGAGGCGGCCGTCGCCCGCGCCGTCGGGGCCTTCGGCTCGCTCGACGTCCTGGTCAACAGTGCGGCCTCCTGCACCCCCGACACCGAGCTCTTCGAGGACGGCCCGGACGACGCGTGGGCCCTCGACCTCGACGTCACCCTGACCGGCACCTACCGCTGCTGCCGCGCCGCCCTCCCGCACCTGGCCGCCACCGGTCGCGGCGCCATCGTCAGCATCGGC
Organism: Streptomyces sp. NBC_01092; assembly: GCF_045039535.1. NCBI lineage: Bacteria > Bacillati > Actinomycetota > Actinomycetes > Kitasatosporales > Streptomycetaceae > Streptomyces > Streptomyces sp. NBC_01092. Next base: position 10,423,057 of record NZ_CP108659.1, read on the forward strand.
TCCGTCAACGCCCTCCAGGACTTCGGCAACCACGCCTACAGCGCCGCCAAGGCCGGCCTCGGCTCCCTCACCCGTACCCTCGCCGGCCACGCCGCCGCGCGCGGCGTCCGCGTCAACCTGGTGACGCCGGGCACGGTGCGCACCTCGGCCTGGGAGGGGCGGGAGGCGGAACTCGACGCGATCCGCCCGCTGTATCCCCTGGGCCGGGTCGGCGAGCCCGAGGACATCGCCGCCGCGGTCGCCTTCCTCGCGTCCCGCGACGCGGCCTGGATCACCGGCACCACGCTCACCGTCGACGGCGGCCTGACCGCGGTCAACAGCGGATTCCTGGCGGCCGTCCAGCGCCGGGCCGAGGCCTGAGCCAGGCCCTGCAGGTTGGCGAAATTTCACCGTTCGGTCACAGCCCGGCCGGGAGCACAACCGAACCCCCCGCACACCGGTCTACCTGGCAGAAGTCCACACGAACGCATAAGGGAAGGGCTCGGCCATGGGGGACATACGCAGACGGCGCGCCGTCGCACTCGGCATCACCGGCGGACTGGTCGCACCGCTCACGCTCACGCTCGCCGCCAGTCCGGCACAGGCCGCGCCGAGCTGCACGACCCAGGCCGGCCCGTATCAGAAGCAGGTGGAGAAGTTCCTCGGCCGCCCGGTCGACGGCAGGCAGTCCAGCGCCGACTGCAGGGCCACCCAGGCCTTCCAGACCAAGCACGGCATCACCCCCAACATCGGGTACGCGGGACCCGTCACCTGGGGCGTGATGAACCTGATGAACAAGCAGAAGGCCGTCGGGAACAACCCCAACAGGGACGGCAAGTGCCCCGTCAACAAGGGCCGCATCGCCTGCGTGAACCTCACGCTCCAGCTGAGCTGGATCCAGGACGGCAGCAGGCTCGTGTACGGCCCGGTCCCGGTCCGCACCGGTCGCAACGGCTACGAGACCCGCACCGGCCTCAAGAAGATCTACTGGCGCAATATCGACCACGTGTCGACCATCTACAACGTGCCCATGCCCTACGCCCAGTTCTTCGACGGCGGCCAGGCCTTCCACTCGGTCGGCGTCAGCATGTGGAACCCGCCCGGCTCGCACGGCTGCGTCAACATGACCAAGACCACCGCGAAGAAGTACTGGTCGCTGCTGAAGAACGGCGACGACGTCTTCGTGTACGGCCGCAAGCCGGGCACCTGAGTCAGGACAGGCACCCGGCTCGCGGGTCGATGCCGGGGAAACGTCACGCCACGGGCGCGTCCCCGAAGTCCGGGATCTCCAGCCTGGCCCCGCCCTGCCGCGCGGATTCGTGCGCGACGATGCCCGGCAGGGTGTAGCGGGCAGCGACCCACGCGTTCACGGACGGCAGGGTCCGGGTGTTGACGGCGGTCACGAAGTCGTCCACCAGGAAGTGGTGGCTGCCCTCGTGCCCGTTGTGCAGGTTGTCGAACGCCCGCGGCAGCCGCGCGCGGTCGTGCACCGGCGCCGACCCGGAGGTGAAGGCTGCCCGCAGCTCCGGCGCGATGTGCTGGAGTGAGGGGTCGTCGGGGGACATGGTGGGCTTGGGCTCCAGCAACTCGCTGATGTCCTTGACGCCCTTCTTGTCCTGCCAGAAGGCCACCGTGGCGAGCTGCTCCATGCTCGCCTCGGTGCCGAAGAACCGGAACCGTGACTCCCTGATGTGCGAGGGATAGCCGACCCGACGGAACTCGTTCGTACGGAACGAGCCACCGCCCGCGACCTCGAACAGCGCGGTCGCGTTCGACACGTCGTTGCCGAACTGGCTGACCCCCTTGTCGAAGACACCGTCGCCGCGGTCGTCCACGACGCCGATCGCCGAGACGCTGACGGCGTGCGTCTGCCAGGCGCCCAGCACGCCGCCCACCGCATGCGTCGGGTACAGCAGCGGCGGATAGGAGGCGGTCGACTTCCAGTTCTCGCCGCCGCTGTACTGGTACGCCTCGTAGAACCCCAGATCCATGTCGTGGACGTAGTCGCCCTCGGCGTAGAAGAGCCGCCCGAAGGCGCCCTCGGCGATCTGGTTGCGGGCGTGTACGGTCGCCGGGTTGTACTGGCTGGTCTCGCCCATCATGTACGTCAGGCCGGTCGCCCTGACCGCGTCGATGATCGCCGCGATCTCCTCCGTGGTGATCGCCATGGGGACCGCGGAGTAGACGTGCTTGCCGGCGTTCAGGCCCTGGAGCACCAGCGGGCCGTGGGTCCAGCGCTGGGTGAAGATGGCGACCGCGTCGACGGCCTTCGACTCCAGCATGGCCTCGTACGTCGGGAACGTACCGGCCAGTCCCTGTGCGTCGGCGAGCTGCCCGGCCCGCTCGGGCAGCAGATCGGTGACGTACACGTCGCTGACACCGGGGTGGGCCTGGAACAGCGTGGCGAACTGGCCGGAGAACTGGCCGGCGCCGACGATGCCGAGGGAGAACGTCATGAAGTGTGTGCCTTTCACTGGCCGAGGATGAGGTTGATCTGGTCGTTGGTCCTGGTCAGACCGCTCACCGGGGCGTCGTTGGCGTAGACGTCCTGCATCGCGGGGCGTATCAGTGAGTACACGTCCGCCGCGTAGTCGGTGATCGGGAAGGAGAAGGTCGTGGAGGTCTTCTTGTCGGTGACCGGTTCGGTGAACGCGGACACGTCGATGCCCTTCTTCTCGTACGCGGCCACCGCCGCGTCCGTGCCGTCAGGGGTGGCGGGGAAGACGATGCCGTAGCCGCCGACGGTCTTCTGGCACTCGTCGGAGGCCAGGTACCGCACCCATTTCTTCGCGCCCTCCTTGTTGCGGGCGTTCTTGGTGACGGAGTCGGCGAGGCCGTTCATCATGGTGGCCCGCTTTCCGGTCGGGCCGACCGGCGTCGGGGCGGTGCCCACTTCGAGGCCCTTGGTGCCGTAGTACGTGGAGATCATCCAGGCGCCGTCGAAGGAGGTGGCCGCCTTGCCGGAGGCGACCTGCGCGTTGGCCGGGTTGGCGCCGTCGGTGTAGTCGGTGAAGGGCGCCAGGTAGCCCTTCTTCGCCAGGCCGAAGTACCAGTCGACGACCGAGTGGAAGGTCTCGCTGTCGTACTGGTACTTGGTGCCCCAGCGCGCCTTGTCCGTGTAGTGCCAGCCCGCCGAGGCGGCCAACGGGCTCCAGGTGGTCTGGCCGTCGGCGTCGCCCGCGCCGCCCGTCGCCATCCCGTACACCTTGACGTTGTTCTTGTCGAAGCCCTCCTCGTCACCGCGCTTGCCGTTGTTGTCCACGGTCAGATGCGCGATGGCCTTCTCGAAGGTGCCGCCGTCCTTCGTGTTCCAGGAGAGGGTGTCGAGCTCCTCCGCCGTCAGCCCGGCCTCCTTGACCATCTTCTGGTTGTAGAAGAGGGCCACGGTGTCCCAGTCCTTGGGCGCGCCGTAGCGATGGCCGTCCTGGCCCTTCCAGTTGGCGGCCAGCCCCGCCTGGTAGGCGGAGTCGTCGATGCCGAGGTCGTCGAGCGGTTCGAGCACGTTCAGGTCGGCGAACTGCCCGAACTTCTGGATGTGGTCGGTGAAGACATCCGGCTCGGTGCCCGCGATGAAGCTCGCGGTGAGCTTGGTCCAGTAGTCGGCCCAGCCCAACTGGGTGATCTTCACCTTCAACCCCGGGTTCTGCTTCTCGAACCCCTTCGCACAGGCCTGGTAGGCGGGCAGCTGGTTGGCGTCCCACAGCCAGTACGTCACCGTGTTCCCGCCCGACCCGGCCGCGCCGCCCTGGGCGCAGCCGGTGGCCAGGGACAGCGCCAGCGCTCCGGTCAGCGCCAGGATCGTCCTGCTTCGAACTCGCATCCCTGTCCCCTTACTTGATCCCGGTGAAGCTGATGGAGCTCACGATGCGGCGGGCGAAGAAGCCGAACAGCACGAGCATCGGAAGGGCGGCGATGAGCGTGGCCGCCATCAGGCCGGACCAGTCGTAGCCGCTCTGCGGGGTCTGTGCCCGGAAGATGGCCAGGGCCACGGTGAGCACGCGCGAACTGTCGGTGTAGGACACCATCAACGGCCAGAAGTAGTCGTTCCAGGCGGTGATGTACGTCAGCAGTCCCAGCGTGAGGATCGGAGTGGAGGCCATCGGCAGCATGACCCGGAAGAAGATCCGGATCTTGCCGGCCCCGTCCAGCAGGGCCGCCTCCTCCACCTCCCGCGGCACGTTCATGAAGAACTGCCGCAGGAAGAACACCGCGAACGGCGTCATGAACATCGTCGGCAGCGCCACGCCCAACAGGGAGTCCACCAGGCCGAGTTGCTTGATGAGTACGAAGTTCGGCAGCAGGGTGAAGATCGCCGGCACCATCAGTCCGGCGAGGAACAGCCCGAACACCTTGTCCCGCCCGCGCCAGCGCAGCCGGGCGAAGGCGTACGCGGCCATGGCGGAGAAGAAGATCTGGCAGACGGTGATCAGTGTCGAGACGACCACCGAGTTGATCAGATAGCGCCAGAACTTGAGCCCGCCGCCCGAGCCGCCCTGGGCGATCGCCTCCTCGGTCGACTGCAGGCCGAGAGCCCGCTCGAAGCCCCCGGTCGTCGCATCGACCGGCAGCACGTCGCCGGGGTGGGCGGCGAGCGCCGTGTTCGAGGACAGCGCGGTGCGCAGGATCCAGTAGAACGGCAGCAGGGTGATGAGCACGATGGCGGCCATCACCGTCCAGGCCACGATCCGGCCGGGGGAGAGCCTGGGGCGCTGCGTGCGCCGTACGTTCGCCACCTTCGTCGGTGCAGCTGTCACGGCAGCCATGTCGGTCGCTCCCTTCCTCAGCCGAGGTCGCTGTGGCCGGCCCGGGTGAGCCGGTACTGCAGGACGGTGATCGCGCTCAGGACGACGAGCAGCGCGACGGACATCGCCGAGGCGTAGCCGAACTGGAAGCGGCCGAACGCTGCGCCGTAGATGTAGTACTGCAGGACGTTCGTGGCGTTCGCCGGTCCGCCCGCGGTCGTCACCGCGACCGTGTCGAACACCTGGAACGAACCGATCACCGTCATGATCAGCACGACCGCCAGGACGGGCCTGAGCAGCGGCATGGTGATCCGCCAGAACATCCGCCACTCGCTCGCGCCGTCCACCTTCGCGGCCTCGTACATGTCGTTCGGGATCGCCATGAGGCCCGCGAACAGCAGCAGCGCGGTGTAGCCGACGTGCCGCCACACGTTGATCAGGGCGATCGTCGGTATCGCCCAGGTCTCGTCCGCGAGGAAGGGGATGCGGTCGGCGCCGAGCCCGGCGATGATCTCGTTGCCGATGCCGAGCTGGGTGTCGAGGATCCAGAGCCAGACGATGCCGGCGACGACGTTGGACATCAGATACGGCGTGAGCACGATCCCGCGCAGCACCGCCGACTGCGTCAGCCGTTGCAGCAGGACGGCGATGGCGAGCGCCGAGACGGTCTGCACGCCGATGTTGATGGCCACGTACTCGACGGTCACCACCATCGAGTCCCAGAAGATCGGGTCGTGGACCATCCGGACGTAGTTGTCCAGGCCCACCCACTCGGGCGGCGTGAGCAGGTTGAAGCGGGTGAAGCTGAGATAGATGCCCCGCAGCGTGGGCCACAGCAGGAAGGCGGCGAAGCCCAGCAGCGCCGGCGCGATGAACACCGCGGCGAGCCGCCCGTCCCCCTGGTTCTCGCGGGTCCGCGCCCGCCGTGTCCGTTGCTTCGTCCCTGCCCCCTCGGCGCCGCCCAGCGGCAGACGCGACGGAGGGCTGCTGGAGGCGATGGTCATCGGGAGACTCCCTCGTCTGCGGCTCGTCCTCGGTCACTTACTTTTGTGGCGGAAGAATCCAGCCGTCAAGAGGCGTGCGGACATCTTCTTCAGGCCGCATGGATGGCTCTAGACTGGCCTTGTTGGTTTTGGGGAGAAAAAAATCATGTGGGAGCCTGACGACCATGACCGCAGTAGCCGCCAGCTGGCTTCCTCTCAGCCCCGGTGAACGCTCGGTGGCGATCGAGGTGCTCCTCGCCGGCCCCCTGTCGCGCACCGAACTCGCCCGGCGCCTCGACCTGTCCGCGGGCAGCCTCACCCGGCTCACCAAGCCGCTGATCGAGTCGGGCCTCCTCATCGAGGTCCCCGAAGCGGGCGGTCCGGTGGAGGTGCGTCAGGGGCGCCCGTCCCAGCCGCTGGACGTCGTGGCCGAATCAAGGTCCTTCGTCGGCTACAAGATCACCGAGGACATGGTCTACGGCGTCGTGACCACCCTCAGGAGCGAGATCGTCGCCCGCCACGACCGCCCGCTGACCACCCATGAACCGGCCGGAGTCGTGGCCCTGCTGGGGGAGATGACCGCCGAGCTCGCCGCGAGCCACCCCCGTCTCGCCGGCATCGGCATCGGAGTCGGCGGCCTCGTCGAGGACCGTGCCGTGGTCGGGGAGTCCCCGTTCCTGCAGTGGCGTGACGTGCCGCTCGCCGAGCTGGTCGAGGAGCGCACGGGACTGCCGGTGGTCGTGGAGAACGACGTCGCCGCGCTCGTCGAGGCCGAGACCTGGTTCGGTGCCGGACGCGGCCTCGACCGGTTCGTCGTCCTCACCATCGGCGCCGGCATCGGCTACGGGCTGGTCCTGGGCGGCAAGCGGGTGCCCTACGCCGAGGAGGACCGCGGTTTCGGCCGGCACTGGATCCTCAATCCCAACGGCCCGCTGACCCCCGAGGGGGCGCGGGGCAGTGCCGTCTCCCTCCTGACCATCCCCAACATCCGCTACCAGGTGCGGGCCGCCACCGGCCGTGACCGGAGCTACGAGGAGATCCTGGAGCTCGCCGCGGCCGGGGAGCCGATGCCCGCCCGCGTCATCGAGGAGGCGGCCGCCGCACTGGGTGTCCTGGTCGCGCAGATCGCCAATTTCGTGCTGCCGCAGAAGATCCTTCTCGCCGGCGAGGGGGTGGGGCTGATGGATGTCGCCGGTGCGACTGTGGCGGACACCATGCGCGCCCACCGGCACCCGCTCGCCGCGCCGATCGACGTGGAGACCAAGGTGTCCGACTTTCACGACTGGGCCCGTGGCGCCGCCGTCCTCGCCATCCAGGTGCTCGTTCTGGGGGCGATGGACGCCTGAACTCGACGGCGGTTGTTGAGAGATGGACGTGATCAGCAACACGGTCCGATATGTCCGCATTGAGTGTGCTTACTCACAGCGCCTTCACGCCACGAGCCGTATGCTTCACAGCATGTCCACCACTGTTGAAATCGCCTCCGATCGATCGGCTGACGAGGTCAACGAGGAGATCCGGGCGCTGTGGCGCCGGTCGGGCGGGACACTGAGCGTCGAGCAGCGCGAGGAATACCAGCGCCTCGTCCTGGAGTGGGCCGCAGCGGCCCCGCAGACGGCGAAGGCGGCCTGACCGCTCGCCTCGGCGAAGGCCCGGGACTCTCTCCTCGACCCGCCTCGCCCCTCCCCGGAACACCCTCCCGAGGCGCCCCTGACCAAGGGGTGCCTCTCTCACACTGACCTTGACCCTTGACCAGGGCCGACCCCCGTCGGCCCCGCCACGGGACGGGACCCGTCACCCCCACGTCGCCGAGTAGTACCGCCGGTATGCCTTGCGGTCCTGTTCCGCGCGGATGAAGCGGGTCGCCACCAGGGCGACCAGGCTGCCCGCGATGACCAGCAGACCGGGGCCCACGTTCTTCGGGTCCGCGAGCCGGGACAGCAGCGTCTCGACCGCCTCGCCGGCTACCGGGGCCGACGAACCGGGAGAGGCGTCACCGGGTGCGATGGCACTCTGCGTCGCCGACGGCGCCGGCGCGGCGCCCTGCTGCCCCGAGCCGTTCGGCGCCGCCACGATCAGCTTCATGTTCAGCGCGGCCAGCGCCTTGGTCACCGGCTGGAAGAACGTCGTGCCACCCGAGGCACAGTCACCGCTGCCGCCCGACGTCACACCCAGCGCGATCCCCTCGGAGAACATCGGGCCACCACTGTCCCCGGGTTCGGCGCACACATTCGTCTCGATGAGCCCGGTCACCGTCCCCTCGGGGTAGTTGACGGTGGCGTTGAGCGCCGTCACCTCACCGTCGCGCAGCCCGCTCGTACTTCCGCTGCGGAACACCCGCTGCCCGACCGCCGGATCGGCCGCGCCGGTGATCCGCACGCCCTTGCCGGCACCGATGGACACCACCTCGGACCCGGCGCCCGCCTCTCCGCTCGCGTACTGCACCAGCGAGAAGTCACCGCCGGGGAAGCTCTGCTGGACGGTCTGCCCGATCTGCTGGGTGCCCCGGTTGTCGGCGAACCACACCGAACCCTCGGGCCCGCAGTGCCCGGCCGTGAGAATGAAGTCGCGCTGCCCGTCGGTGACGTTGAAACCGGCCGAACAGCGCCCGGCCGTCGACAGCAGCGGCAGCGCGCCGTTCAGCCGTGTCGTGAACGTGCCCTCGGCGCGCTCCATACGGACGAAGCCGCCCATGCCGTCCGCGAGCTGCGTCATCCGCGACCAGTCGGCGGCCGAGACGGTGCTGTCGCCCTTCACGACGATCTCGTTGGACCGGTAGTCCATCACCCACGCCGTACCGGCCACCCGGGGCGCGGAACGCAAGCTCGACGCCGCCGACTTCAGGTCGTCCATGCTGTGGTCGACCATCTTCGCCTCGGCGCCGGCCTTACGGACCTCGGCGGCCGCCTCCTCATCGGTGACGGCGACGACCGGCTTCCCGGCGGCGCTGATCCAGCTGCCCGCCGTACGGGACGTGCCCAGCCTGGAGGCCAGGTCGCTGCCGGTGTCGGCGGCGGAGGCGGCGTAGGTGCGCGGGACGGCGGCGGGGTCGCCGGGTTCGCTCGCCACGGCGCGTGTGACCATCGTTCCCCCGAGGAGGATTCCGCCGACGGCCGCCAGCCGTGTCACCCGCCGGACGAGACGTCGTCGTGCGTGCCTCATGCATGGCTCCCGAACCAAGTACAGCGCGGCAGCAACGCCGCGGGGCCCTCCCGGAGTTGAGCACCCTCACTCCATACGGACCCCGGCCCGCCCGCGTTCACCGCACAGGTGATCTTTCTCGCGCGTCCCCGCCCGTTCCGGCCGCCGTACGGCCCGCCTATCTTGTGCCCCATGACGAGGATCCCGCACGAAACGTCCGGTGAACCGAATCCCTTGCACGCCCTCACCCTCGACCGTCTCCGATGTCGCACGAGCATGAAGTGGCGCGCCTACCCGGACGACGTCCTGCCGCTGTGGGTGGCCGAGATGGACGTCATGCCGGCCGAACCCGTCGTCCGCGCCCTCACCGAGGCCCTCGCGCTCGGCGACACCGGCTACCCCGCGGGCACCGGCTACGCCGAGGCGCTCGCCGGTTTCGCGGAGAAGCGGTGGGGCTGGGACGGACTGGCCGTGGAGCGGACGGCGATCGTGCCCGACGTGATGCTGGGCGTGGTCGAGATGCTCAAACTGGTCACCGGACCGGGCGATCCGGTCGTGGTGAACTCACCCGTCTATCCGCCGTTCTACCAGTTCGTCGGACACATGGACCGGCAGGTGATCGAGGCCCCGCTCGGCGCCGACCTGCGCATCGACCTCGACACGCTGGAGGAGACCTTCCGGCGGGTCACGGAGGGCAATCGCCGCGCCGCCTTCCTGCTGTGCAGCCCCCACAACCCGACCGGCACCGTGCACACCGCCGACGAACTGGCCGCCGTCGCCGCCCTCGCCGAGCGTTACGGCATACGCGTGGTCGTCGACGAGATACACGCACCGCTCACCGCGGGCGGGGTCGCGTTCGTCCCCTATCTCAGCGTCAGGGGCGGCGGATACGGACTGTCGCTGATGTCGGCGTCGAAGGCCTGGAACCTGGCCGGTCTCAAGGCGGCCCTCGCCATCGCCGGCCCCGAGTCCGCGGCCGACCTGGCCCGGATGCCCGAAGAGGTCAGCCACGGGCCGAGCCACCTCGGGATCATCGCCCACAGCGCCGCCCTGCGCGACGGCACCGACTGGCTCGACGCCCTGCTGGCCGGCCTCGACGACAACCGGCGTCTGCTCGCCGGCCTCCTCGCCGAGCACCTGCCGGCCATCGCCCACCGCCCCGCCGAGGCCACCTACCTCGCCTGGCTCGACTGCCGCGCGCTCGGCCTCGGCGACGACCCGGCGGAGATCTTCCTGCACCGCGGCCGGGTCGCCCTCAACTCCGGGATCCGCTTCGGGACGGGCGGTGCGGGGCACGTACGGCTGAACCTGGCGACGTCGCCCGAGCTGATCACGGAGGGCGTCCGGCGGATGGCGGCGGCGCTCGACTGAGACGGCCGGGGGGCGAGGTTTGGTGTCCCACACCGCGGCCTACACTTCCCGCCATGGACGACACGTCGCTGGACCAGCTCGGCGCAGGCAAGTACCTGCTCGTCACCAGTTACCGCAAGAACGGCACGGGCGTCCCCACCCCGGTCTGGGTGGTCCGGGACGGGGACGCGCTGGGCGTGTGGACGGTCGCCGACTCCTGGAAGGTCAAGCGCATCCGGGCCCGCGGCGACGTCCTCGTCGGTCCTTGTGACCTGCGCGGCAATCCGACGGGGGACCAGGTCCCGGCGACCGCCGAGATCTGCGACGAGGCGACCAGCGCCCGCTACCGCGGGCTCATCGCCCGCAAGTACGGGATCACCGGCCGCCTCACGCTGTTCGGCAGCCGACTGCGCCGCGGAGCGAACGGCACAGTCGGCGTACGGATCACACTGACGCCCTGACCGAGGTCACGGGCGTCAGTGCGAGGGGTCACGAGGCGTCGAGCACCGTGCCCGTGATCACCGGGGCCCCGGGCTGCGGCTCACCGGAGTCGTCGATCGCCTGGAAGCGCACCGACTCGGCCGGCTCGGCCACCTGGTCCTTGACCGTCGGCACCCGGATCTCCGCGGTCGTCCGCCCGGGCTCGAAGTCCACCCACAGGTAGATGCCGTTCTTGGACAACGGCCGTTCCGGATCCGGGGACGCGCCGCTCATCTCCTCGTACCAGCGGGGGTCGACGTCCTTCGTCGACAGTTCCCGGCCGTCGGTGACCGGCAGCAGGGCGTACGAGGCACTCACGTTCGCGTCGGCCACCGCGGACAGCGACACCCGCCACTTCAGCGGCTTCCCCTCGGTGACACGGTCGGCGACCGGTGTCAGGGAGAGTGTCGGCATCGGGTCGTCGTTCTGGGCGGTCACCCCGCCCAGGTGGGCGCCGACCACCGCGGTGCGGACCGCCTTCACGAACACGTCCCGGCCGGTGTCATAGCCGTAGCGCGTGTTGCCCTCGACCTTCACCGATACGTCGATGGTGTTCGTGCCGGGCCGGACCGTCACCAGCCGGTTGGTGACGGTGTTCGTGGCCGGGTCCGTGGCGAACACCCGTACCTGCCCGCTGCCCTGCCCGGAGACGTTGACCGGCACGCGGTAGGTCCGTACGCCCGAATCCCCTTCCTTGACGGTCAGTCGGCCGATGTCGACGCGGGGCAGCGGGGCCTCCCGTACCTCGGGCGTGCCCGGCTGCCAGGCCCAGGCGTCCATGAGCCAGGCCCGCCCCGAGCGGGTGCGCGGGGTCAGCTCCAGGGACTTGACGTGCCGCAGGTCCAGCGCGGCCGCGTCGTCCGCCCCGATCGGCACGCGTACCTCGCGCGCCCAGTACGAGGCGGTCCGGTCCGAGCCCGGCAGACCGTCGACCTTGACGCGGCCGAGGGTGCGGTGCCGTCCGGCGGTGTCGGTGACGGAGACGTCCAGCTGCGTTCCGCTGGTGTTCGGCGGGACGATGACGCGCAGCGCCAGCGCCTTCGAACCGGAGAGGGACAGCGGCCGGTCGGGGCTGATCCGCGCGGCGGACCCGGCCGCGGACCAGCGCAGCGCGACCGCGCGGCGGCCGGGCTCACGGTCGGTCTCCCACTGCGCGAAGTGCGGTGAGGCACCCGCTGTCTCCGCCGACAGACAGGCCTTGGCCGCGGAGGGGTCCACCGCCGAGCACAGCTTGGCTCCGTTCACGGTGACCTTGCCGTCCGGCAGGAAGCCGGCGCCGCGGCGCGCGCCCACCGCGTGGGTGAGGACGGTCGCCGGATCGGCCGAGGGCGCGCGGCGGGCCGAGCCGTCGAGCAGCGGACGCACGCGGTCGTCCTTGGCGACGAACAGCCGTGCCGCCGCCGCGATGTAGGTCGCGCCGGCCTTGTGCTGCTGGTCGGCGGTCAGCCGGGTCCTGGTGCCGGGCGAGCAGACCGGGTCGCGCCGCTCCTCGTCGTTCCAGAAGTCGTCGTCGGCGGGCGCCTCGGCCTGCCCCGGCGTCCACTCGCTGTTGAAGAAGTTGTGGTTGGCGCCCACCACGTACACCGCGCTGTGCAGGGCGGCACCGCGGCTGACCTGGCGGGTGCCGTCGACGTACACCTCGCCCTGGAGGTCGGAGACGTCGCCGTCACAGCCCGGCAGGATCGTCATCGACGGCACGTCCGCGACCGGGTTCTGGCCGAAGATCGTCGGGCCGATGAGCACGGTGCCGCGGATGCGCCAGCGCACCGGGCCGGGAGCGCCGTCCTGCGCCGGCGGCGGCGCGTAAAGGCTGTCCATCGCCGCCCGGTTGACGCCCTCGCCGCCGCGCGAGTGCCCCACGAGCAGCACCTTGGACAGATCGGCCCGGGGCCCCTGCCGTACGGCCGCCGGGGCCGTGTCCGGGTGGGCGGACCAGTCGGCCCAGCGGGCCAGATGCCGGCGCACCAGCGACGAGCGGGCCTGCGCGCCGCCGTCCTCGGCCTGCCAGTCCTGGCCGTTGATGCCGTTGGCGGAGATCGACACCGTCACATAGCCCTGGGAGGCCAGCAGGCGCTGGTCGCGCAGATAGCCGCGGTGGCTCGGCACCGGCTTGGCTCCGGCGGCGCAGGGCCAGTCGCCGGTGATGTCGCCCTGCGGGGTGTAGCAGGTGGAGTGGCGCCCGTGCAGGAACAGGGCGAGCGGACGGCGGCCCTCGGCACCCTTGGGCGTCACGACCACGGCCCGCATCTCCACCGGCTCGGGGAATCCGGGCAGCCGCACCGGGTCGAGGTCGTACTCGCCCGTGACGGTCCGGTACGTGCCCGGCCTGCCGGGGTCGACCGCGTTAGCCGGCGGCCGGGGCGGGACGGTCACGCCCGCGCGCGGGCCGGAGGAAGAGCCGGGGGCGGCGTCGGGCGCGTCCAACCGGCGTCCCGCGGCCCGCACTTGCAGGTCCTGCACGGAGTCCAGCCGGACCCCGTCGAGGCCGAGGCGGAACGTCCGCCCGTCCTTGGCCGGCGCCGGATGGCCGAGCAGCCGGTCACCGGCGTAGAACTCGACTCGGGCGTCCCCCATGGGCACCCGTGCGTCCGACCGCCAGACCAGTTTGCGCGCCGATCCCTCACCGGTGACGCTCCAGTCCGGCGGCAGCCCCTCGCCGCTGTCGGCCGACTCCGCGGGCGGTCTTGTCCCGGTCGCCGGTTGAGCCTGGGCCCATCCTGGCGACGACCCCACGATCGCGAGCACCGCCGCGGCGGTGACCCATATTCGCCGGGCACGATTCACGTGCCCCTCCTTCCGTTCGCTCCGGGACGGACGGTCCCGGGCTCTCACTTCGGGAGGACGGAAGGAGTTGGTCGTGCGTTGCCTGTGAAGAGAGAGAAAGGCGACCGGCGACCGGCCCACCGGCACGCGGACAGGACTGGGCGGGCGCCCGACGGGAAAGGCCACCCCAATGAGCCCAACTCCCCGACGCCGCACCGCCGTTGTCGGCACCGGCCACCGCGCCCAGACCTTCACCCGGGCCCTGGCGGCACGTCCCCGCCATCTCCTTGCCGCCCTGTGCGACCCGAGCCCCACCCGCATGGCCTTCCACAACCGGCTGCTGGCCGACGCGGGCGAGCCCACCGCCACCCAGTGGGAACCCGACCGCTTCGCCGACATGCTCGCCAAGGAGGACATCGACGAGGTGGTCGTCACCACCGTCGACGCCGAGCACGACCGCTACATCGTCCCCGCCCTCAAGGCGGGCTGCCGCGTGGTCACCGAGAAACCGATGACCGTCGACGCGGACCGCTGCGCCCGCATCCTCGACACCGTCCGGGAAACCGGCAACTCCCTCACCGTCGCCTTCAACTACCGCTTCAACCCCGTGCACGAGAAGGTCCGCGAGCTGCTCGCCGAGGGTGCGATCGGCGAGATCCTCTCCGTCCACTTCGAGTGGCTGCTCGACGTACGCCACGGCGCTGACTACTTCCGCCGCTGGCACCGGGAGAAGGACCGCAGCGGCGGCCTGATGGTGCACAAGTCCGGTCACCACTTCGACCTGGTCAACTGGTGGCTGGCGGACGAACCCAGGGACGTCTTCGGCTACGGTCGGCTCGGCTTCTACGGCCCTGCGGCGGGCGAACGGCACGGGCTGCGCCGGGACTACGACCGCGCCCACGGCGCCGACCAGGCAGCCGACGATCCCTTCGCCCTGGACCTGGCGGCCAACGACACCCTGCGCGCGCTCTACCTCGACGCCGAGCGCGACGACGGGTACGTACGCGACCGCAACGTCTTCGGCGGGCCCGTCACCATCGAGGACGACATGGCCGTCCTGGTGCGCTACGCCGGGGGCGCCACGATGACGTACCACCTCACCGCGTACTCCCCGTGGGAGGGCTACCGCGTGATGTTCAACGGCAGCGCCGGCCGGCTGGAACTGGAGGTGGAGGAGAGCCGCTGGCAGCCGCCCACGGCCCGGATCGGCTCCGACAGCGGCGCGCTGCACGGCGACACGGCCGCCGAGCACGCGGGCGGGGCACGGCTCACGCTGCGTCCGCTGTGGCGGGCCCCGGTGGACATCCCCCTCGTGACCGCCCACGAGGCGCACGGCGGGGGAGACCCACGGATGCTCGACGCCCTGTTCGGCCCCGTCGATCCCGGGGGGTCGGCGCACGCGCGTAGGGTGCCGGGCGCGGTGGCGCATCCCACGGCCACCGAACGTGACGGCGCGCTGGCCCTGGCCGTCGGGCTCGCCGCGAACCAGTGCTTCGAGACGGGACAGCCCGTCGCCGTACGGGAGTTGGTGCCCGGACTCCGGGTGGACTCAGACGGGCAGCGGGATCAGGTCCAGGCCCGGTAGGGCTCGTCGACCAGCTGGAACACCGGCTCGCCGCGGACCGGGTCCTTCGCCGTGGACAGCCGGACCCGGTCCCCGCTGTGAATGCCGATGACCGGGCCCATGACCCGGCCGCGCACGACGAACCCCTCGGCCATCTCGATGAGCGACACATTGCGGGCGGCGGGGGTGTTGCGATGGACCACCGTGGAGTGCCGGACCGTCCCCACGCCCTCGCTGCGCTCCGTGCGCAGCTCGCTGCCCTGGCAGACCGGGCACAGCAGGCGGTGGTACATGGAGGTGCCGCACCAGGTACAGCGCTGGAAGACGATGGTCTCCGTGTCGGGCGCCGCACGGTCGAGTACACCCGCCGCGAAGCCGACGGTCTGACTGGCAACGCTTCCTGAGTGGTGGTACACGCTGGTCAACTCCCTGCGCTCGGCCGGAATCCCACGTGCGCGGGTCGCCCGTGCACGCACGTGCCCGGTTCACCGTGCCACCGTGCACGCCTGCAGCGTATGGCACTCAGTGCCACACGTAAAGGCACTCCGTTCCCCTAATCTGGCGAGGTGCGACCGGGTGCCGATCAGCCGCGTTCGAGCGTGGCCTCGATCTCCTGGACCACCCGCCACAGCGGGGCGCCGCGCCGGGACACGACCACCACCACGTCCTCCGGCGTCTCGGCACGGAAGGGCGGCGGGGGAGGGGCCGCGCCGAAGGCGGACTGCACATATCCGAGGGCGTGGTCCACCGCGGCGCCCGAGTCGTCCTGGCCGTCCGAGCGCAGCCAGGAGCGCAGCGCGTTGTTGTGCGCCGCGACCACGGCGGCGGCGATCACGTCGGCCTGCAGCGTGCCGTCGCGCCGGCCCGCGAAGCGCTCGCGCAGATACTCGGCCAGGGCCCGCTCGTAGCGCCAGACGACCGACAGCTCGTACGCGCGCAGCCCGGGCACCTGCTTGGTGAGCCGGTAGCGCTGCACCGAGAAGGTCGGGTTCTCCGCGTACATGCGCAGCACCAGCCGGGCCGCGTCGCACACCCGGCGCACCGGCTCGTGTTCCGCGCCGCTCGCGGCGAGGAACGCCGTCATGTCGGCCAGGCAGCGCTCGTGGTCCGGGAAGACCACGTCCTCCTTGGACGGAAAGTAGCGGAAGAAGGACCGCCGTCCGACGCCGGCCAGCGCCACGATGTCGTCGACGGTGGTCTGCTCGTAGCCCCGCTCCAGGAACAGCCGGAAGGCCGCCGCGACCAGGGCGTCCCGCATGGGGGGCTTCGTGCTGCTGGAGCTCATGGACGGAACGTAGCACCCGGAACTGCATCAATGGCACTCAGTGCAGTCACGGGAGGGAACTGAGTGCTTCAGTCCTCCGGCCGGTCCGACGTTTGTTCGGCGGCCCTCCGTCTGCCTACGATCGCCTGCCGCCGCAGCCGAGGAGCCCCGCATGCCGCCCGCCCGCCCCCGCCTTCTGTACGTCACCGACCTGGCCTACCCGGCCCGCGGGCGCCGCTACTGCGACGAGGACATCTTCCTCACCTCCCGCCTGCGCGACGACTTCGACCTCGCCCTGTGCCACCCCCGGGACGCGGCCGCCCTCATGGGCGCCTTCGACGCGGTGGTCGTCCGCAACAGCGGTCCCGTCCTGACCTACCAGGACGCGTACGACGCCTTCCGCCGGCGCGCGAGCGCCGACGGGACGCGGGTCTACAACCCGCTCTCCGGCAAGGCGGACATGGCCGGCAAGCAGTACCTGCTCGACCTGACCACCGCCGGGTACCCGGTCATCCCCACCGTCGACCGCGCCGAGGACCTGCACCGGCTGCCCGAGGCCGACCGCTATGTCGTCAAGCCCAAGCTCGGCGCCGACTCGATGGGGCTGCGGATCGTGCCGGCGCAGGAGGTGCGCGAGTCGGCCGCCGGGGACGTCCTCGTCCAGCCCTGCGTCGACTTCGCCTACGAGGTCTCCTTCTACTTCGTCGACCACGACTTCCAGTACGCCCTGTACGCGCCCCACACCGACCGGCGCTGGCAGCTGGAGCCGTACGAACCCACCGACGGCGACCTGGAGTTCGCCCGGCGCTTCATCGAGTGGAACGGGCTCGGCCACGGCATTCAGCGGGTGGACGCCTGCCGTGGGCCGGGCGGGGAGCTCCTGCTGGTCGAGTTGGAGGACCTCAACCCCTACCTGTCCCTCGACGCCCTGGACGACGCACGCCGGGACGCCTTCGTCGCGGCGATGAAGACGTCCCTGCACCGCTTCCTCACCGCGCCCGCCTGACCGCGGCCACGCGCTCACCGCTGCGGGCTGAACCGGCGGGACGCGGGCCCCGTATCAATCCCCGGGGATTGGCGGAGCCCCGTGCAGACGGGGACGGAAGGAGAGCGGTGTGTCCACACGGCCCGACCCCGCGGAGCCGGACGAGAGCTCGGTCCTGGAACCGATACGCGTCCTGCGCCCACGCCGCACCGACGCCCTCGCGGAACTGTTCCGGGAGTGGGAGGAGGACCAGGCCGGCTACGAGACCGTGGCCGTGCCCGCGTCCCTGCCCGGCGCCGAGGACGCGACACAGGAACTGCCCGCCGTCGCCGGGGACATCGGGAGCGCACGGCGCCGCGGCGCTCGCTCCCGTCCGGCCGCGTCGGGCCCCGGATTTCGCCGCACCGCCATCGCGGTCGCCGTGACGGCGGCGGCGGTCGTCGGCTTCGGCGGCGCTCTCCTGCTCCCGGCCATGAAGAACGACACGCAGGCCCGCGATCCGGCTCCGGACACCACCGCGACGGCCGAGCCGGCGCCGTCCGACCCCACCGCGTCAGGCGCACCCGGCGCCGGTGAGCCGGGTGCAACTCCCGCCTGCAAGGCGTCCTTCCGCACCGTCAACAGCTGGCAGGGCGGCTTCCAGGGCGAGGTGACGGTGACCAACGCGCCCGCGTCCGCGGCCTCCGGCTGGACCACGACGCTCGTACCGCCCGACGGCGCGCGCGTCACCCAGGTCTGGGACGGCACCCTCGCCACGGGCCCCCACGGCAGGACGACGGTCTCCAACGCGTCATGGAACGGCTCCCTGGCACCCGGCGCGAGCGTCACCTTCGGGTTCCTCGCCGCGACCTCGGGCTCGGCCGGACAGCCGTCGGCGACGGTCACCTGTGCGGCGAGCGCCGACGCCTCCTGACGGCGAGGTGAGCGGGTGCGGGCGACGGATCAGCGCCCGTGGTCGACCAGCGCCTGGGACACCGCGCGCACGCTGCGGGCGATGTGCTGCAACTGCATGACCTCCGCCGCATACAGCTTGATGGTGTGCTCGATGACCGACTCGGGCATCCCCAGCGCCGGCAGGTCGGCCCGTGCGGTCTGCAGTGCCGTGCGCGCGACACGGATCTCGTTCTGGACCTGGATCTGCGCGTGCCGGGCGAGCAGGACGGGGTGACGGATCAGCGCCGGGTAGCTGGCGTAGCGGGCCGGGACCAGCTCGCGGAGCCACTTGGCGGCGGAGCGTTCCCAGTCGTAGGAACCGGGGTTCTTGACCTGGCACGGCCAGTCAGGGGTGATGCGCGTGGTCGTCAGTGGCATGGTCATCGCTTCCGGGTGTGCGGTGTCGTCCGGGGTATCCGACGGGTCGGCGCGGCCCCGGTCTAGGGGATGACCGGGGCCGCCGCCACGGGCGCTCGCGCAGGCGAGGCCCGACCGAACAGCCCGAACGCCGACGCGGGTAGGAGACGGCGGCCACGGCTGTTCGCTTTGGAGCCCGGAAGGCAGACGGCTGTCGCACGACGGATGGGGTGACGTGCGCATGAGCGGACCGGCTGCTTTCGGCGGGCGGATGGTGCGGTGTGCAGTATTTATATATGCCGTCTGGTTTGCAAGACGTATGAAAACATTCATGCGTGATTTGATGCGGATGATTCCCCTGTGAACCGGTATCCACCGGAGTGAGTGGGGGTGCCCGTGCGGACGGGCCATGCGAAGGGTCAGTCGCGCAGGAAGAACTGGTGCTGGTCGGAGATGTGCTCGTAGTCCTCGAGCCGCGCCTGCGTCCGCTCCGGGTCGGCGTCGGTCATGGCCTGCAGCAGCGCGGCGGCCATCACGCCCGGCGCGGCGTAGGAGTCGAAGACCAGCCGCGATCCGGTTCCGGTGGCGAACACGACGTCGGCCGTGTCGGCGATCGGCCCGAGTGCCAGGTCGGTGATCAGGGCGACCTTCAGCCCCGCGCTGCGCGCGACCCGCACCGCGGTGAGCGTCTCCTGTGCGTGCCGCGGCATGGAGAACGCCAGCACCCAGGTGCCGCCCGCCTCGCGCGACTGGAGCAGCGCGTCGTAGGCGACGCTTCCGCCCCGCGTCACCAGGCGGACGTCGGGGTGGATACGGCGTGCGGCGTAGGCGAAATACTCGGCGAGGGAAGCCGAGATGCGCAGCCCGAGGAGGGTCAGCGGGGTCGACTCCGACAGCTTGCGGCCGATGTCGATCACCTGGTCGGGGTCGGCGAAGTCGCGCCGCAGGTTCTCCAGGTTCTCGATCTCGGCGTCCACGGCCGACTGGAGTTCGTTGGCGCCGTTCTCCTCGGCCGCCACCGGGCCGCCGGCGAGGGCCCCCAGGGCGATCGACTGGAGCTTCTCCCGTAGCGCCGGGTAACCACTGAAACCCACCGCGCCCGCGAACCGGGTCACGGACGGCTGGCTGACACCGACCCGCTCGGCGAGATCGGTGATCGAAAGGAACGCGGCCTCGGTGATGTGCTCGATCAGGTACTGGGCGATGCGCCGCTGCCCGGGGGAGAGCCGAGGCTGGTCGAAGAGCGCCCTGAGCTGGGACGTCGGGGACACCCCGGCCTCCGGGACCGACTTTCCAGAGGTGATGGCGGATGCCTGTGCGCGTGCCTGCTGGGGCGATGGCACCGGTGCGCCTCTTTTGTCTCCCACAGTGCCTCAACATAGCTCACACACCGTGTCGATCCGGGCTGCTCATGCGCCCGTACTCAGCGGCGATAGATCGTGATCGAATGACCGACCGTGTCGATCGGCCGACTGCCGTCGATCAGTTCGGCCAGCCGCCCGGTCGCCTTGGCCACCGACGAGTCCGACACCACCAGCAGTCCGCGCACCTCACGGGCGGGCACCTTGCGGGGATCGGCGGCGCGGATGCCGTAGTACGACGGCACCCCGCTGCCCTTGTACACCAGCCAGATCCGCTCGCCCCGGTACCGCTCCCGCAGCCGGTCGGCCAGCCGGCCCAGGTCCTGGCCCCAGTCGACGTTCGAGTCGTGCAGCCGCAGATGGGTCTTCGCCGGACCGCCGAACGCCTCGTTGGAGTACGGCAGATAGTAGGGGAACGTCCGCAGCGAGCTGACCGCGACGAACAGCACCAACGTGCCGACCGCGACCGGCATCCACCGCCGTCGCACCGCGAGCACACAACCCGCCGCCACCGCCAGGAACATCGGCACGAAGACGGCGTACCGCGTGCCGAAGTCCCGCGACCCGAGCATGGCCGCGCCGAGCAGCACGGCGGTCGGCGCCAGCAGATACGGCGCCACCGGCCGCAGCCGTCGTACGGCCACCAGGGTGACGGCGCCGGCCGCCCACAGGGCGAGCATGCCCAGCGGCGTCTTCACCAGCAGCGCGGCCGGCAGGTAGTACCAGAGCGAGCCCGTGTAGAGCCTGCCGAAGAGGAAGCCCTGCCACGGGTAGTCCTCGAAGTCGAACTGCACGCGCATGCCGTCCCGGTACGCCTCCGGGAACGGCAACAGGTCCACGACCAGCCCCCGCAGGCCCCGCACCGCGGGCACGGGCTGCTCCGGCGCCCAGCGCAGCCGCGGATCGACCACCAGATACGACGCCCATACGACCGCGATCGCGACCAGCGCCAGGACACCGGCGCCCACGGCAGCCCGCCCGAGCGTCCGTCGGCGGGACTGCGAAGGCGTCCGCGCGCACCACACCGACAGCGCCGCGAGCGCCATCAGCACCGGGACCGCCGCGAGCATGCTCATCTTCGTCGCCAGGGCCGCCCCGAGCGCCACTCCGGCAAGCGGCACATGGAGCCGGGGCCGGCGCCGGGCCCGCCACAGCAGCCAGACCGACGTCAGCACGAACCCGGCCGCCGGCACGTCCAGCGTGGCGAGCGAGCCGTGAGCGATGAGGTCGGGGGAGAAGGCGTACAGGCCGAGCGCCGTCAAACCGCCCGCCGCACCGGCGAGTTCACGGGCGAAGGCGAACACGACCAGCCCGAACGCGAGCGTCAGGGCGATCACCGGCAGCCTGGCGAACAGCATCAGACGCCACGGGTCGTTCCCGGACTCGTACAGCAGATGCCGCCCCAGCCGGCCCTGATCGCCGGTGAAGGAGGGATCGACCCGCGGATCGGCGAGCGCCACCCCGACGCCGATGACCAGCTTGCCGAGCGGCGGATGCTCCGGGTTGTGGACCACGCGGTGCTCGTGCAGATACTCGGCCGCCGTGCCCACGTACACGGGCTCGTCGATCGTCGGCGTCTGCCGCACGGCCGTCGTCACCATCGCGACGGCCATCTGGCCCAGCAGCAGGACCACGAGGAGCGGGACGAGCAGGCGCCTGACGGGCCGCGCGTCGGAGGGCGTCTCCGGGACGGTGGCCGGGGCGGTTTGCTGTTCGAGCGCCATCATCCGCTCCGCGGCACCGTCGACCCCGCGGTGGCGGAAGCTGATTCGGAGGCGGCTCATGGGCCTACTCTGCATCAGCTCCCGCCGGGGACGCCGTCACCGCCTCTGGAGTCGTACCGACAGACCTTCCGTCGTGTAGACGGGTACGGCTCGCAGCGTGTCCGAGTTCAGCTCCACCCGGTCGAACCGGCCGCGCAGGCGCTGCGCCTCGATGACGGCCAGCGTGGTCCCCGCGGCCGGCGGGCGCTCGGCGTCCAGGCGCAGCGACAGCACACCGCCCCGGCTCAGCACGACGCGGCCGGACACCTCCAGCGCCGGACCGTGGTTCTTGCGCAGCAGCAGCTCCAGGCGCGTGTCACCCTCCTGGACGTACGAACCGCGCACCCGCAGTACCTTGTCGGCGCGCAGCGTGCCGCCCGTCACCCGCACGTCGCCCTGCCCGAGCGCATGGGCGGACCCGGCGACCAGCACGCCGGCCTCGACGACCGTGCCGCCGTGGTACCGGTTGTGCCCCGTCAGGGTGAGCGTGCCGGTGCCGCGCTTGGTCAGACCGCCCTCGCCGCGGATGTCACCCCGCCAGCTGTCCGCCGCGCCGAAGCCGCCGGCCGCCGCGTCGAGCGTGACGGTCACGTCGGAGTCGAAGGCACCGTAACCGTCCGCCGCGGTGAACAGGTCGAGCCGTCCCCACTGCTCGAAGCCGTCCAGCAGGACGTACCCGGCGGGCAGCGCGGTCGTGCGCAGCACCTCACGGCGCTGGGCCGCGGTCAGATACGGCTGGCGCGTCTCCAGCAGCACCTCGGCGCCCTTCGGCACGGTCAGCGGCACGTCGCGGCCCTGCCGGGTCAGGACGTACGTCAGCTTGGGCCCGACCGTACGGGCGTTGGCCTCCCGGTCGGCGTACGGGTCGGTGTCGGTGCCGGCGGAGTGGGCGTAGGAGTACAGCGTGTCGGCCGTGGTGCCGGTGCGCTCCTCGAAGTACGCCAGGGCCTGGGCGCGGGCGGCCGCCTTCAGTTCGGCGTTGGCCGGGTCGGTGAGGGCGGCGGCGGCCAGGGCCGTGGCCATCACGCGGCCACCGAGGACGTCGACCGGGGAGTGCATGCCCGCCACGATGCGGGTGTGGCTGAGCTCGAAGGCCCGGGTCACCAGCTCCTGGAAGCGCTCGGGCACGGCGTAGGCGTACGCCAGGGCCGCCAGGTGCAGGGCGTTGGTGTGCCCGCTGGGGAAGCCGCCGTCCTCGGCCGGGGTCTCGCCGCGCTGGCGCAGCAGCTGCGGGGCGACGACCACCTCGGACTCGTAGACGGGGAAGCCGAAGGCGTCCTTCCTGCCGGTGTCGACGACCTCGCTGTCCTCGTTCATCCGCCACGGACGCGGGTACTGGAAGGCGAACTTGGCCGGGTTGCCGGAGGCGAACGGGCCGCGCACGGTGTCGACCAGCCTGGCCACCTTGCCGAGGTCCGAGTCGTAGGACCCCGCGCCGATCGCGGAACCTGCCGGGGCGTCGGCGGGCAGCGCGTCGCTGATCTTCCCGGCGGGGGTGCCGTCGGGAGCGCTGGTGATCGACGTGACCGCCTTGGCGCCCGACCTGTACAGCCCGGCCAGCGGACCGAGCCCGGCGATCACCGAGTAGCTCTGGTGCTGGCGGTCGATGATGAACGATTCCTTCGCCTGGGCGTCCGTGCGCGCGGCGGTGATCCGGGCGCAGTAGCGCATGTTGGCCCGCAGCACCTCGGGCCTGAGCGGCGCGCCCGTGTTCCAGGCGCCGCCGGTCTTCCACACCTGCGCGAAGCCGCCGAGGATCCGGACCACCGCGTTGGTCTCGGGCGTCTGGTTCGCGACGACGTTGGTCTTGTAGTCGTCGACGAACGCGGCCGCCCGCACGGCGGTCTTGGCGTCCGCTGTGGGAAGCCAGCCGGCGAAGGCGGGCACGGCCACCAGCGCCGCACCGCCTCCGACGGAGGTCAGCAGAAAGCGCCTTCTGCTCAGGGAAGGGGTGGCGGGGCCCCCGGAGGGTGACGGCATGAGTGCCTCTCTCGGATTCTTCGGCCGTACGGCCGCGAAGAGATCGAAACGATCGGCTCGACCGGCAGGCACGCAACAGACACGCGTGCGGCGCACGAGGCGCCGGGGATCGAGTCCTACGAGCGAAGATCTACGGGCGAGTTGTGTCGGACTCGGGATGGCCCGGCGTCCGGCGGATGTCACACGAGTGAACGCGCGAGTGCTATGGCGCCCTGGGCCGGGGGCACTTCCAGTGCCTGTGGCCGGGCCGGGTGCGCTGTCTGCGAGCGCGGTGGTGAGGGCGTCGTAGGGGGCGGCCTGGTCGGGGGCGCGGTGGCCGGCGTCCGGCGGATGTCACACGAGTGAACGCGCGAGTGCCACGGCGCCCTCGACCGGCGGCACTTCCAGCGGCCGAGGCCGGGCCCCCGGCACGCAGTCGCAGAGCGCGGCGGCGAAGGACTCGTACAGCACGGGCTGGGCGAGAATCGTGCTGCCGGCGACCACCACGTCGTCCACGGGCACTCCGCGCGCGGCGAGTCGCTCGACCAGCGCGGCCAGCGACCGGCCGCCCTCGTCGATCACCGCCCGGGCGAGCGGCGAACCGGCTTCGGCGGCGGCGAACACCACCGGCGCGTGCCGGCCCCAGTCCGCCGAGGGGTTCCTGGCGCTCTCCAACGCCGCGCCGAGCGCGGGCACTTCGGCGATCCCGAGTGCGTCGACGAGCCCGCGCGCCAGTGCGTCGGGCTCGTCACCGAGATCGTGCGCCGCCCACACGGCCCGTGCGGCCTCGCGGACGAGACCGGCCGAGCCGCCCTCGTCGCCGAGGACCGCGCCCCAGCCGCCGACCTGGACCGGACTGCCGTCGGCGAGCCGGCCGACCGCGACGGAACCGGTGCCGGCGACCAGGCCGACGCCCTTGTCCAACCCGGCGGCGGGGACGATCAGTTCGGCGTCGCCGACCACCGACGCGGGCGCGTCGAAGTGGAGTTGGAGCGCGGTGCGCAGCTGGGCGCACTGGCGGGGCGTCTCACAGGCGTGCCCGCCCACCGCGAGGGCGGACGGACGCACCCCCCTCGGCAGGCAGTCGGCGACCAGTGAGGCCAGCCATCCTGCGGCGGCCACCGGGTCGTGCGGCCGCCAGCCGCTGCTCGTGCGGACGTGATCGGCGACCAGGGCGTCCCCCGCGTGGGCGCGAAGGTGCGTCTTGGTGCCGCCCACGTCGATGCCGACCACGAGGGGGGACGAGTGGGGGGTGTCCTGCACGGATCCTCTTTCGTCGGTACGCCGAGACTGCGACGGCGGGCGAACCGTGCGGGGCGCTTCGCGGGATGTGCCGCGATGTGCCGCGATGTGCCGTTGGTCATCCGCGAGTCCGTTGTGGCTGGTCGCTCCCCCAAGCTCTCGGCTCGCTCGAGCAGGGGGGACCCCCATCGCGGCGGAGCCGCATATCGATACAGCCCCGCGCCCCTTTGGGCGCGAGGCCGACGTCGTCGGGAAGCCCCGGGACGGGCTTCGGGATGGGTGCGGTAGGCGAGCACCGCCTTAGTTCGTTAGGAAGTTAACTAACGAAGTAGGGTGCGTCAAGAGGCTCGGAATTCCCGCTGCCGATCGATCATTGCGGCGCGTATCGTCGCCGCAGCACGACCTGGGGAGACCATGGACCTGAGCGAGAGCGCGCGTGCCGTGTTCGCGGTGCTGGCCGCGGCGGGCACCGCCACCCGCCCCCAGCTGGCGGCCGGTGCGGGCCTGTCCAAGCCGACCGTCTCCGCCGCCGTGGCCGAGCTGGAGACCGCCGCCCTCGCCGCCCACTCCGGCACCGCCTCCGGCGCCACCGGACGGTCCGCCGCCGTCTACCGGCTCGGTCCCGCCTCCGGCGCCGTACTCGCCGTCGATCTCGGCCCCGCCCAGACGCAGGTGCGCGGCTGCTCCCTGGACGGCACGCTGCTCGCCGCGGGCACCGGCACCCGCGCCGAGGCCGCCGACACCGTGCGCAAGGTGCTCGACGCGCTGCCGGTGAACGCCCCGCTGCGCGCCGTCGTCGTGGCGGTCGGTGACGTCACCACCCGGGACCGGGACGGCTCCGGGATGCGGCCCGCGACCGCCAAGGCGGGCCCGGTCTTCGACGCCATGGCCGTCGCCCTGCCGCCGGGCGTCCCCGTCCACCTGGAGAACAACGTCAACTGCGCCGCCCTCGCCGAGCTGCACGAGGGCGCGGCCCGCGGCCGTCAGACATTCGGCTATCTGCGGATCGGCGTGGGCATCGGCCTCGGCATCGTCGTCGGCGGCCAGGTGCTGCGCGGGGCGAACGGCGCGGCCGGTGAGGTGGCCCGGCTGCCGTATCCGTGGGACGAGAACCGCGAACCGCGCCACGAGGCCCTGGAGGAGCACATCGGCGTACGTTCCCTGCTGCACCGGACGGCCGAGGTGTGGCAGGACGCCGACGGGCCGTGCCCCGACACCGCCGAGCGGCTCTTCGCACTCGCCGGACAGGGCCATGCCGCGGCCGGTGCCCTGGTCGGCCGGCACGCCGCCGACATCGGCCGGCTGGCCGCGGCGGTGGCCGCCGTGCTGGATCCCGGACTGATCGTGCTGGGCGGCGCCGTCGGCTCGAACCCGCAGCTCGTGCCCGGAGTCCGGGCCGAACTCGCCCGGCTGAGCTGGCCCACCGAGGTGGTCAGCGCCGCGCTCGCCGACAGCGGCACCGTCGTGGGAGCGGCCCGGCTGGCCGTGGCCCGTGGAATCCAAACCGTGACCGGTGCTCTCCAAGCGAAGCATTGACGGACTCCATCCGCTTCTGCCAATGTCCGGACAAGCGCTTTCTGAGCCGGCGGGACCCGGCTCGGGACGAGGTACTCCGCCGTACGACGCGTACGGCGAGCCGTGCGAGGGCGTGCTCGCACGGTCACGGCCCGGACGACGGCCGTGGACCCCCGTCCGACACGGCGGTGCGACCGGGCGAGGTCGCGGGCCGGGAAACGCCATCCACACAAGGATCCGAGTCGCCGCAGAGGCCGGGCGATTCGTCACGCACATCCAGGGAGGACCCGGTGGGTCACCAGATCTCGCGCAGAACCCTCTTCCGCACCGCGAGCGGACTGGCCGTCGCCGGCGCGCTCGGCAGCTCGCTCAGCGCCTGCGCCGGCGGCACCGGCGCCGGCAGCACCAGCAGCGACCTGACCATGACCTGGTGGGGCAGCGACGACCGGCACAACGCCTACAAGAAGTCGCTGACGTACTTCCAGGAGAAGAACCCGAAGACAAAGATCCGCGAGACCTACCAGGGCTACGACGGGTACTTCGACAAGTTCAACACCAACATCGCCGGAGGCAGCGCCCCCGACCTGCTCCAGATGGACACCGCGCTGGTTGCGCAGTACGCGCGCAAGGGCGTCCTCGCCCCGATCGACTCCTACGTCGGCAAGACCCTGGACCTCACCGGCTTCTCCAAGACGCTCCTCGCCGCCGGCACCGTCGACGGCAAGCTTTACGGCGTGCCGTCCGGCATCGGCGTCAACCAGCTCACCGTCAACCGCAGCGGCCTGGAGAAGCTCGGCCTGAAGCTGCCGGACCGCGAGTGGACCTGGGCCGACCTGAAGAAGATCGCCCAGGACGTCTACAAGAAGAGCGGCGGCAAGACCTACGGCGTCGACGACGGCGGCGGCTCCACCCTCCAGTGCTTCGAGATCTTCGCCCGCGAGAAGGGCCAGCAGTTCTTCTCCGACGACGGCAAGAAGCTCGGCTTCACCTCCGACACCCTCCAGGAGTGGTGGGAGTACTGGGCCGAGATGCGTAAGACGAACGCCTCCCCGCCGCCGGCCGTCACCTCCGCCGCGCACAACGACCTCACCAAGAACGCGGTTGTCATCGGCAAGGCGCTGTTCACCTTCGACTCCGGCGTCTACGGCGCGGGCGGCTCCATCACCGACGCGCAGCTGGACTTCCTGCCGACCCCGCAGGGCGACTTCTCCGGGGCCCGCGAGGGCAACTTCGTCAACGGCGGTGTGCTGCTGTGCGCCACCAAGGCCAGCAAGAAGGTCGCCGACTCGGTGAAGATCATGAACTTCTTCGCCCAGGACGACACCGCGATCAAGGACATGCAGCTGTTCCGTGGCATCCCGCCGACCGAGAAGGCCCGCAACCTGATCGCCTCGGGGCTGACCGAGACGGACAAGCTGAACATGGCGAACGCGGACTACATCTCACAGCGGGTCTCCAAGGCGACCAATGCGCTGCCGGCGCCGGTGCCGCCGCCGCAGGGCGCCGACCAGATCTGGGATCTGCTGTTCGAGTCGAACCTTGCGGTGGCCTTCGGCAAGAAGTCGATCAAGGCGCAGCTGGGTGAGTTCTTCGACCAGGCGGCGGGGATCCTCGGCGGCTAGCCACGCTGACGTCGTCGAAACACCGGGAGAGGGCCAGGAAGATGAGTATGACCACCGCGCAGACCGACGCGGTCGTGAAGGAGGCGTCGGCCTCCGCGACCCCGTCCGATCAGCGGGAGCGCGACCGGATGCGGCGCCGCCTCGCCAGACGGCGGGGCGGGGGCTGGTGGCCGTATCTCTTCCTGGCTCCCTGGTTCGTCGGCCTGTTCGGGCTGACGATCTACCCGATGCTCGACTCGCTGTATCTGTCCTTCACCAACTTCGACCTGCTGACGCCCGCGCAGTGGGTCGGCATGGACAACTACGACCGGATGTTCACCGACGACCCGGTCTTCTGGGACTCGGTGCACGCCACCCTCGTGTACGTCGTGGTCTCCGTGCCCCTGAAGCTGGCCCTGGCCCTCGCCGTGGCGATGCTGCTCAACCGGGATCTGAAGGGCATCGGCCTGTACCGGGCCGCCTTCTATCTGCCGTCGCTGCTCGGCGGTGCGGTGGCCATCGCCATCGTGTGGCGGCAGGTCTTCGGCGGGGACGGCCTGTTCAACGACTTCCTCGGCTGGTTCGGCCTCAACACGGGACAGGACTGGATCTCCAGCCCCGACACCGCGCTCTACACGCTCGTCCTGCTGGCCGTCTGGCAGTTCGGCACCCCGATGGTCATCTTCCTCGCCGGTCTCAAGCAGCTGCCGAAGGACGTGTTCGAGGCGGCCGCGATCGACGGCGCCGGACCCGTCACCCGCTTCTTCAAGATCACGCTGCCGCTGCTCACACCGATCGTCTTCTTCAACGTGGTGCTGCAGATCATCGACGCGTTCAAGACCTTCACCCCCGCGTTCGTGATCAGCAACGGCTCCGGCGGGCCGCTCAACTCGACCATGCTGTACTCCCTGTACCTGTACAAGAAGGGCTTCACGGACCTTCAGATGGGGTACGCCTCGGCGCTGGCCTGGGTGCTGTTCCTGGTCATCGCGCTGTTCACGGCGGTCAACTTCATCGCCAGCCGCTACTGGGTCCACTACGACGACTGACGTCCGAGCGAGGAGTCCTTCACCATGTCCGCCATCACCTCGGCCCAGCCGTCGAAGTCACCGCTGCACAAGCTCCGCTCGCTGACCGGCCCGCGCCGCATCTTCGCGCACACGCTGCTCATCGGCGTCGCCGTCGTCATGCTCTATCCGCTGATGTGGATGCTGAGCAGCTCCTTCAAGCCCGACACCGAGATCTTCACCCAACCCGGGCTCATCCCGAACCAGGTGCGCCCCGAGAACTACTCCGAGGGCTGGAGTGGCTCCGGCAACTCCTTCTCCCTGTACATCACCAACTCGCTGATCGTCACGATCGGCGCGGTGATCGGCAACGTCATCTCCTGCTCGCTGGCCGCCTACGCCTTCGCGCGCTTCGAGTTCCGCGGCAAGAAGATCTGGTTCGGCCTGATGCTCGGCACGCTGATGCTGCCCACGCAGGCGGTGCTGATCCCGCAGTACACGATCTTCTACAACCTGACCTGGATCAACACGTTCCTGCCGCTGATCGTGCCGAAGTTCCTCGCGGTGGACGCCTTCTTCATCTTCCTGATGGTCCAGTTCATCCGCTCCATCCCGCGCGAGCTGGACCAGGCGGCCATGGTGGACGGCGCCAACCCGTGGAAGATCTACTGGAAGATCATCCTTCCGCTGATGAAGCCGGCGCTCATCACCACCACGATCTTCACCTTCATCTGGACCTACGACGACTTCCTCCACCAGCTCGTCTACCTTCAGCAGAACGACAAGTTCACCGTCCCGCTCGGCCTCACCCTGTTCCTCGACCAGACCAGCGGCTCCTCCTACGGCGCGATGTTCGCCATGTCGACGCTCGCGCTCCTGCCCACGCTCATCTGCTTCCTGATCTTCCAGAAGAGGCTGGTGGAAGGCATGGCCACCTCCGGCATGAAGGGCTGACCACCCGTGCATCTCCCTCGCCAGCTCGGCGCCCTGCACGACCTCCCCGACACCCCGGAGGCACACGACGCCGTCCTCGCCGGTGTCGTCGAACAGGCCCTGGCCCGGCTCACGCCGGAGGGCAACCTGGAACACCCGGACGGCGGCAACGACATCGGCGACACCTCGCTCGGCGTCACCTCGCTCCTCGCCCTCGCCTGGCAGCGCGGCAAGGACCCACGGCTGCCGGAGGCGGTGCGCCGCAGCCTCGCGTTCCATCTGCGCGAGCGGGTGTACACCGAGGACAACCCCGGATACCCGAACCTGAAGGTGCGCGACCGCGGTCTGCCGTACGCCCGCTACACCCTGGCTGCGGGCGCGCACCCCATCGGGGACTGGCCCAGCACGGTGTGGGCGCTGCTCCAGGCCGTCAACCTGCTGGATCTGGCGGACGGACTCGTCGAGGACGAGCGGCGCGCCGAACTCGTCCAGGTGGCGCACGGCTACTGGCGCTGGCTGACCGAGGCGACCTTCTTCAACCCGCAGGAGGCGGGCAACCAGGCCATCGGCTGCGTGGTCGGCGGCCTGATGCTGGCCCGCCACCTTTCCGCCCCGGACGGCCGCGCCGTGCGCGAGCGCGCCCTGCGCCTGTACGAGGAGGAGATCCGCGCCCACCGGGTGCGTGACCGGGGCGCTCTGCTGCCGCCCGAGCACGGCGGCGCGTACGACAACAACTACGGCCCGATCTCCCTGTCCTTCCTCGCCCAGGCCCACCGGATCAGCGGCGCGGAGATCTTCGCCGAGGACGGCGACGCGCTCGCCCGCTACCTCGACGCCCGGCTGCCCGGCGGCGGCTTCGACAACGGCGGCCCGCGCTACAGCGAGCAGCACAGCGGCTTCGAGTCGGTCCTGGGCCTGCGCTACTTCAGCGCCCGGATCGGCTCCGACCTCGGCCGCTACCGGGGCGACACCCGCTGGGGCCGGCACGCGGTCAAGCCGGACGGCGGCATCGACGGGCACTTCGCCTGGATGCTGGTCTGGCAGATCCAGGACACCACGCCCTGGCACCGCACCCCGTCCACCACCCCGGCCCGCCACCAACTCCGCGCGGGCACCGTCTCGGTGGCCTTCGACGACCGTATGACCCCGTCGCTGGTCGAGGCGGCCGGCACTTACTACCTCCCCGCCGCGGTGAACCGGCAGCACGGCTTCGGCCCGGTGACGGACGGCTTCCTGTACTGCCGCCCGATGGGCGAGGTCCGCGTCCGGGACGTCGACGCCGACGGCCTCACGGCCAAGCTGGTCACCAAGCCGGTCGTCGGCCGCGAGCACGTCCTGCGGCATGTGCGGTCCCTGTACGTCACCGACGGCGCAAGCCTGTGGATGACGGTCGCGGTGGAACGGCTCCCCGGCACGCCGTACCTGCTGGCCGGCCTGCCGTACGCCACCGACGACGGCGACCGGGTGCGCCGTACCGCGGACGGCGAGGTCACGGCGGCCGGGGAACTGCGGCTGACCCACCCGGAGTCGAACGGCGTGGACCATTTCGACGCCCGTGCGGAGCGGACCCAGGAGGAGGCCGCCTTCGCCCTGGCCGCCGATCCGCGTGGCTACGGCAACCCCGACCTGGGCTGGAGCCATCTGGTCGGCTCGACGGCCCTGGAGGCCGAACCGGCGCCCGGCGCCCCGGACGACCTGCACGTCTTCGCCGTGCGCTACGGGCCTGCGGGTCCGTTCGCGCCCGCCTTCGCAGCCGACGGTGCAGAGCTGACGGTCCGTACCGAGGTCTTCACCGCGGTGATCGGCGAGCCTGCGGGCGACGCACACGGAGACCCGGAGCTGACGCTGAGGGCTGTTTAGACCCGGTCACGTCACCGCACGGGCCGTCGGCGGCTCGTGCGGGGTGGGCAGGGCCGTGACCGGCACGACCAGGTCGGCCCGGTCCCGGGTCGTGGCGACCAGCTCCGCGTTGCGCTGGTCCGAACGCTGCACCCAGGCCACCGCCTCGTCGTGCGGCTTGCCGAACTCCTCGTGCCGGGCGATGAGCCGCCGGAGCCGCTCCGGCTCATCCAGCTCGCAGAACCACACCTCGTCCAGCTGCGCCCGGACCCGGCCCCATGCGCCCGTGCCCAGCAGCAGGTAGTTGCCCTCGGTCACGACCAGCCGGGCCGTCGGCTCCACCGGAACGGCCCCCGCGATCGGCTGCTCCAGCACCCGTTCGAAGCCGGGCGCGTACACGGTCTCGCCGTCGGTGTCCTCGTGCAGGCGACGCAGCAGCGCCGCGTACCCCGCCGCGTCGAACGTGTCGGGCGCGCCCTTGCGGTCCCGGCGCCCGAGCCGCTCCAACTCGACATCGGCGAGATGGAAGCCGTCCATGGGCACATGCGCGACCCATGGCTCCGCGGCGCCGTTCAGCTCCCGCACCAGGCGTTCGGCGAGCGTCGTCTTGCCCGAGCCGGGGCTGCCCGCGATGCCGAGGACGGCGCGTCGGCCGCCCCGGGGGAGTGACCGGGCGCGGGCGAGGAGGTCGTCGAAGGTCAGGGCCACACAGCTGAGTGTGGCACCTCCGTGTCATTCGCCTGGCGGAATCGCGCGCTACACGCCCTTGCCCGGCGGGGTAGTTAGTCCGTGTTTTGGCCGTTATCGGTGTTCTCGTATGGGTGAGGGGTGGACGATGGCTCAGGGCACGAAGCAGATGCCCGTCGGTGCGGGGCGGCGCGACGAGGCGCTCGTGTCCGGCAGGCCCTGGCGGTCCCGAGGCCACGGCCTGCTCGCTGCGGTGGCCGTCGCCTTCACCCTCGCCCAACTCCTCCTCGTGCGGCCCTCGATGGGCCTCGGCTGGGACGAAGTGGTGTACGTCAGCCAGGTCGCCGGCGACGCGCCGGCCGCGTTCTTCAGCGCACCCCGCGCCCGTGGCGTCCCGCTGCTGGTGTGGCCCATCGCCTCCTGGTCGTCCTCCACGACCCTGCTGCGTGTCTACCTCGCCGTCCTGTCCGGACTCGCCCTGTACCTGGCCCTGCGCGCCTGGCGTCACCTGTGCCCGGCCCGCGTCCTGGCCGGCGCCGGCGCCTTCTTCGCCACCCTGTGGGTGACCCTCTTCTACGGCCCCCAGGCGATGCCCAACCTCTGGGTCGCGTTCGGCGCCCTGCTCTGCGTCGGCTGCTTCCTGCGGGCCCGCGCCGACCGTCTCGACGAGTGGGCCCTGCGGGGCGTCCTGGTCGGCGCCGTGCTGATGGCGTGGATGCGGCCCACCGACGCCGTCTGGGTCACGCTGCCGCTGCTCGTCCTCGCGGCGGTGGCACGGCACTGGCGGCTCGGGGCCGCCCTCGCGGCCGGGCTCGTGGCAGGCGGCGTCCAGTGGGTGATCGAGGCGTACATCAGCTACGGCGGCCTGCGCGAGCGGCTCAACGAGGCCTCCCGCATCCAGGGCGACCTCGGCTGGAACCTCGCCGTCGACGACCAGCTGCGCAGCCTGGTCGGCATCGCCCTGTGCCGGCCCTGCGACGTGGCGACGCCTCACCCGGCCGTGTTCGCCTGGTGGTTCGTGCTCCCGCTGCTCGCCGCCTACGCAGCGGCGGTCGCGGTCCGCGCCGGACGCACCACCCGCACCCTGGTCCCGCTGGCCTGCGCCACGACGGCCGCCTTCCCGTACCTGTTCCTGATCGGGTACGCGGCGCCCCGCTTCCTCCTGCCCGCCTACGCACTTCTCGCCATCCCGGTCGCGGACGCGCTGTGGAACCTGGTCACCGCGCCGGACGGTCGGTGGCGCCCGGCGGTCGCGACCGTGGTCGGGCTCGGACTGGCCGGACATCTGGCCGTGCAGTACGTCGTCCTGGACCGCACCGTCGAGCGCACGACCGCCTCCCGCCTCGCCTGGGCCCGCTCCGCCGCCGAACTGCACACCCTCGGCATGCGCCCGCCCTGCCTGCTCACCGGGCACGAGGCCATCCCCGTCGCCTACTACGCCGGCTGCGGCTCCGGCGCGATGCACGGCCACAACGTCAACACCACCAGGGCCGAACTCCTGCGGACCGCCCGCCGTCTCCCGGTCGGCGCCCTCACCGTGCCCGGCCGCAAACCGCCCCGCCACGCCCGTGACTGGGAGCTTCACCGCCTCGACGGCCTGGACGTCCGCATCGCCCCGGCGCCGGTCGCCGACGGCCCGCCATGACGCCGCAGGAGACCCTCCCCACTGCCCGGCGCACCCGGGTCCCCTGACACACGGCGCTCGCGCTCGCCGTCCTGGTGGCCGAGGCCTGCCGGCCCGGCGCCACCAGGCCGGTGTTGGAGACGGGCGAGGTCCGGCTCGCCCTCGCCGGCCAAGGCTGGCTGCTGGTGCCGCCGTAGTCACCCTGCTGACCTGGCCGCGCTCGGCGCGGGCGCGGTGAACCTACGCTTCCTCATACGCTGCGGCATACTCATCGGCGACGCCGCGGGATCGTGCGGGGCGCCCTGATCGCCGTACTCTTCGCGGCCCCCTCGGGTGTGCCGCACCTCCCGCACGTCAACGGCGGGCTCATGGCCGTCGCAGCCGCGCTCGCGGTCCTGATGCCGGTACTGGCCGGGCCTCTGCGGTCCCGGTGCCGGTGGGCCCTGGTGGCGGTGCGGGCGTACCTCGCGGCCGTCCATGCGCGACCGGTGCGAGCGGTGACCCTCGGCAGCGCCGTGCTTTTGGTGCGCATGGTCAGAAGCTGTGGCTTCCATGGCGAAGAACTGCCACGGGCTTTACTGCACATGGTTTGCAAGTGCTGGAGGATGGCCGCAGGCTGTACAACGCAGCCGCCGCCACAAGAAAGACACTCCCTCCCCGATGACGGCTGCCCCTGACTCCACTCCGACCCTCCCCGCCACCGCCACCGCGTGGCACCGCGTCCGCACCTCCATGACGCGGCAGGAGTGGAGCAGGGTCGGCGGCATGGCCGCGTTCGTGCTGGCTCTGCACCTCGCCGGCTGGGGCACCCTCGTCGCGGTCGTCGCCCCCGAGCACTACAGCGTCGGCACGCAGTCCTTCGGGATCGGTATCGGCGTCACCGCGTACACGCTCGGGATGCGCCACGCCTTCGACGCCGACCACATCGCGGCGATCGACAACACCACCCGCAAGCTGATGGGGGAGGGGCAGCGGCCGCTGTCGGTCGGCTTCTGGTTCTCGCTCGGCCACTCCAGCGTCGTGTTCGCGCTGGCACTGCTGCTCTCCTTCGGCGTGAAGACGCTGGCCGGACCGGTCCGCGACGACGGCTCCCGCCTGCACGACATCACCGGCTTGATCGGTACGACGGTCTCCGGTGCCTTCCTCTACCTGATCGCGGCGATCAACCTGGTCGTCCTCGCAGGCATCTGGAAGGTGTTCCGCCGGATGCGCTCGGGCCACTACGACGAGGCGGCCCTCGAACAGCAGCTGAACAACCGCGGCTTCATGAACCGCATCCTCGGCCGCGCCACGAGGTCGATCACCAAGCCCTGGCACATGTACCCGCTCGGCCTGCTCTTCGGCCTCGGCTTCGACACCGCGACCGAGGTCGCCCTGCTCGTCCTGGCCGGCTCCGGCGCCGCCTCCGGGCTGCCCTGGTACGCGATCCTGTGCCTGCCCGTCCTCTTCGCCGCAGGCATGTCCCTGCTGGACACCATCGACGGTACGTTCATGAACTTCGCCTACGGCTGGGCCTTCTCGCAGCCGGTCCGCAAGGTCTACTACAACCTCACCGTCACCGGCCTGTCCGTGGCGGTCGCCCTCCTGATCGGCACCATCGAACTCCTCACCCTCCTCGCCGACCGCCTGTCCCTGCACGGCCCCTTCTGGAACTGGATCACCGGCCTCGACCTCAACACCGCGGGCTTCGCTGTGGTGGGCCTGTTCGCCGTGACCTGGGCCGTGGCTCTCGCGGTGTGGAGGATCGGTCGGATCGAGGAGAGGTGGACGACGGACCCGCGGTCCGAGGAGCGCTGAGACCGAGCCGCCCCGGGGCCGGGGTCAGGTCTGCACCCCCACCTCCCTGTGCCACTTGACGAGCTGCTTCTCGGGGTCGCCGGTGTACGCCCACGGTGCGCGGGTCGCCCGGTGGCCCAGCATGCGGAACAGGGCCGCGGCGATGTCATGGACGCCCGCTTGACAGGCCGCGTGCGCCAGATAGTTGACGTCGCGCAGCTCGCCGGGGGCCACCTCCTGGTCGACGCGGCCCATGATCCAGCGCTCCCAGGTCCGGCGTACGTCGCTGACGGCGCCGTCGTTGTTCCAGTGCTGGCCGAGCCCCATGGAGGCGTGCTGTCCCTTGGCCGCGTCCAGCGCGTAGCGGAACTCCTCGACCCGGGCGTACTGCACGAGCACCGGCAGCGGGCAGCCGGACGGAGCCACGCCGGCGGCGTCGCGGGCGAAGTCGTACATCAGGCCGTGGGTGCCGTGCCAGCGCGAGGAGTAGTAGTGCAGCACCTGCAGATGCCCCTCCACGCTGTACGGGTCGCGCCCGTGCAACTCGTCCCACCAGCGCCCCAGTTCCTGGCGCCGTACACCCTTCGGATACAGCCGTGCCACGGAGATCAGCGAGATCCAGGGCGTCGGATCGTCCGGGTAGGAGTCGGCGGCCCTGAGGCACGACAGCACCGCGGTGTCGACGCGCCGTGTGTCGATCGGCACGCCCCGGCCCGCGGCGATGGCCAGGTTGAACGCCCGGGCCGTCTCCGTGGCCGCCCGCAGCACCAGCGCGTTGCCGCTGTGCGGCTCGGCTGCCAGCCACGACTCCGCCGTGGAACTGCTCGCGCAGGCCTGGGCGAGCAGCCGCACCCGGTGGCCCCGCACCAGCCAGTTCGGGCCGGTGGCGCGCAGCAGTTCCCGCAACCCCTGCCAGCGGCCGATGACGATGTCCTGGCGGGCAGACGTCAGGGCCGCGTCCCCGCAGTCGGGGTCGAAGTCCGAAGTGAAGTTGCCTCGCGCCATCGGGGTCTCCCTCAGAAGTCGGTCGGAAGACCCTCGTGGACGAGGGAGTCGTTACCGTCGCCGCCGGCGGGCACATACTCCGCCTCGACGGTCCTCGTGGCGTCCAGTTTCGCCGGCCGGTAGTAGTCGCTGCCCTGCCGCCAGTACCAGAGCATCGGGACCAGACCGGCCGCGATACCGCCGAGGCCGATCACGATCGCCGAACCGCTCAGCTCGCCCAGCGACTCGAAGAAGATCCAGAACATGAACAGGGCGCCGAACAGCGGCCACAGACCGCCGAGCACGAAGTCGCCCACCGACGTCAGCAGCATCTTGCGGTAGGCGACGACCGCCGCGAGACCCGCCAGCCCGTAGTACACGGCGATCTGCAACCCGATCGCCGAGATCGCGTCGGAGAGGATGTCGCCCACCGTGCCCAGGGAGTTGGCGGCGACGAACATCGCCAGCGCCACCACGCCGACCACCGCGACCGCCACCCACGGCGTGTTCCAGCGGCGGTGCACACGCCCCAGTGCGGACGGCATCGTATGGTCCCGGCCCATGGCGAACAGCGAGCGCGTGACCTGGATGAGCGTGGTCTCCAGGGTGGCGATGGTGGACAGCATCACCGCCACGATCAGCAACTTGCCGCCCCAGCCCGGCCACACCTCCTCGCCGAGCACCGCCAGCACGTTGGCGTCGTTCTCCTGGATCTGCCGCGAGGAGAGGATGACGTTCACCGCGATCGTGAAGACCTCGAACAGCAGGAAGACGACACCCACTCCGATGAGTCCCGCGAGCCCTGTCGTACGGCGGCTGTTGCGGGTCTCCTCACTGAGGTTGCTGGTCACGTCCCAGCCCCAGTAGTAGAACGCGGCGATCAGCGCCCCCGACGCGAATCCCGCCGCGCCGTCGAAGTGCCCGAAGCCGAGCCAGGACCAGTCGAACGCGCGGGCACCTCCGGAGTGGAAGAGGGCGAGTACCGCGAAGAGGGCCAGTATCGCCAACTCGACGCCGGACATCACGATCTGCGCCCGGACGGTGAGCCGTGCCCCGCCCAGCACCACCAGCAGCATGACCAGGAACCAGCAGGCCCCGACCAGCGTCGACAGCGCGGTGTTCTCCGCGAGTTCCTCGTCGAACAGGGCCAGGGTCATCGAGCCGGCGGGCAGCGAACCCGCCACCATGAAGATGGTCGTCGAGACCACCAACGCCCATCCGCTCAGGAAGCCGAGAAAGGGGTGCAGTGTCCGCCCGACCCAGGAGTAACTGGCGCCCGCGTTCACATCGATCCGGCCGAGACGGCTGAAGGCCAGTGCGATGCCCAGCATCGGTATCGCGCAGTACAGCAGCGCGGCCGGGCTGGC
This sequence comes from Streptomyces sp. NBC_01092, assembly GCF_045039535.1. NCBI lineage: Bacteria > Bacillati > Actinomycetota > Actinomycetes > Kitasatosporales > Streptomycetaceae > Streptomyces > Streptomyces sp. NBC_01092. The sequence goes on from NZ_CP108659.1 coordinate 10,461,256, forward strand.
CAGACCCACCGCGCCGACGAGAACCGCCGTGGTCGCGGCAATCGAGTACGCAGGGGCGCTGCCCGCGACCGCCATCACGACCGTGTCGAACGTACCGAGGGCATTGGCTTGCAGCCCTCTGCCCCTGTTGTTGCTCATGCGCGCTGCTTTCCGTCTTGCACACCACCGAGCCGAACCGGCCCCGACGGCGTAGAGGGGGGTGTGATGGAACAACGCCACGAACCGGTGAGGGATGACCTCGGGTCAGGGGCGGCAAAAATGGGGTGGCGGAAACTGTACGCCGTTGCGTCGCGACGCAGTCACGCCGTGTGTGCGAGTGATGATAGCCACACTCTTTGAGGCTTCAAGAGCCAAGAGATCTCCCGTCGATACGTCCGTCGAACAGCACGACGACGGGACCCCCGGGCGAACGGCTCGCCCGGGGGTCCCTGATCTCGGTGGCTCAGTCTCCGATGTGGTCGATCTGGCGGAGCCGGTTCGTGGCGTCCAGGGCGGCGACCTTGTAGGACTCCGCGAGGGTGGGGTAGTTGAAGACCGCGTCGACGAGATAGTCGACCGTTCCGCCGCAGCCCATCACCGACTGCCCGATGTGGATGAGCTCCGTCGCCCCCGTACCGAAGCAGTGCACACCGAGCAGCGTGCGGTCCTCGGGGGAGACCAGCAGCTTCAGCATGCCGTGCGAGTCGCCGATGATCTGCCCGCGGGCCAGCTCGCGGTAGCGGGAGATGCCCACCTCGAACGGCACCCGGTCCTCGGTGAGCTGGTCCTCGGTCCGGCCCACGAAACTGATCTCCGGGATGGTGTAGATCCCGATCGGCTGGAGGTTGTGCATCCGGCCGACGGGCTCCCCACAGGCGTGGTACGCCGCCGAACGCCCCTGCTCCATCGACGTCGCGGCCAGCGCCGGGAAACCGATGACATCGCCGACGGCGTATATGTGCGGCACCTCGGTGCGGTAGTGCTCGTCGACGGTGATCCGGCCGCGCGGGTCCGCGCTCAGCCCGGCCTTGTCCAGGTCCAGCTCGTCGGTGAGCCCCTGCCGGCCCGCCGAGTACATCACCGCGTCGGCGGGGATCTTCTTGCCGCTCTCCAGGATGGTCAACGTCCCGCGGGCATGCCGCTCGACCGCGGCGACCGTCTCCCCGAAGCGGAACGTCACGGCGAGGTCCCGCAGGTGGTACTTGAGCGACTCGAGCACCTCGACGTCGCACATGTCGAGCATCCCGGCACGCTTCTCCACCACGGTGATCTTGCTGCCGAGCGCGGCGAACATCGAGGCGTACTCCATGCCGATCACCCCGGCGCCCACGATCACCATGGAGCGCGGCACCCGCTCCAGTGCGAGGACGTTGTCCGAGTCCATGATCGTCCGGCCGTCGAACTCGACGCTGCCCGGCCGCGCGGGCCGGGTGCCGGTCGCGATGACGATGTGCTCGGCGGTCAGCAGCCGCTCCTGGCCGGTGACCTCGCGCAGGGCGATGGTGTGCGGGTCGACGAAGCGCCCGGTCCCGGCGTACAGGGCGACATGGTTGCGGGACAGCTGGCTGCGGATGACGTCCACCTCACGGCCGACCACGTGCTGGGTGCGCGCGGTGAGGTCGGAGACGGTGATGTCGTCCTTGAGCCGGTAGCTCTGGCCGTACAGATCGCGCTGGGTGAGACCGGTCAGATACAGCACCGCCTCGCGCAGGGTCTTGGAAGGGATGGTCCCGGTGTGGATGGAGACACCGCCGACCATGTCGGGGCGGTCGACCACGGCGACGCGGCGACCCAGCTTGGCCGCGGCGATGGCGGCCTTCTGGCCACCGGGGCCGGATCCGATGACGAGCATGTCGAAGTCGGGCACCCTCCGGAGTCTGTCAGCCGCGAGACCCCTTTCGAAAGGGTGAGCCGTGAACCATTGCCCGGGTGAAGTGCCGGGCACGGAACGGAGGTTGCGTCCGCGCCCCGCACGCGGCCCGGGCCAGCCCGCTTCACCGGCGCGATGACGCGCGTGCGGGTCGATAATGCGGGTATGGGTCACCGACTCGCCGACGTGAGCACGCCGGCCCGGCTGGCCGCCCCGCAGGAGGGCATCGGCCGGGACGAACTGGCGCTCGCGACCCGCAACCACGGCCTGCCCCTCGAAGCCCTGCGCTACGACATCTCCCCGCCGGGCCTGCACTACGTCCTGACCCACTACGACATCCCGTACGTCCCCGACGGCACCCCCTGGCCCCTGACCCTGGACGGCCGCGTCCGCCGCCCCCTGCGCCTCGACCTGACCGACCTGCGGAGGTTCCCACAGGTCACCACCCGCGTCACGCTGGAGTGCGCCGGGAACGGCCGCGCCCTGCTGACCCCGCGGCCGGTGAGCCAGCCCTGGCTCGTCGAGGCGGTCGGCACCGCCGACTGGACCGGCGTACCGCTGCGTCTGCTGCTCGCCGAGGCCGGGGTCCGCCCGGACGCGGTCGACGTGGTCTTCACCGGCGCCGACCACGGCGTCGAACGGGGCGTCGAACAGGACTACCGGCGTGCCCTGACCGTCGAGGTGGCCACGGGCAGCGATCCCGAGGTGCTGGTGGCGTACGCGATGAACGGCGCACCGCTGCCGCCGCAGCACGGCCGCCCGCTGCGGCTGATCGTGCCCGGCTGGTACGGCATGGCGCACGTGAAGTGGCTGTGCGGGATCACCGTCGTCGACGAGCCGTTCACGGGGTTCCAGCAGGCCGTGGCCTACCGGCTGCGCCGGGACCCCGGTGACGTGGGGGAGCCGGTCACGCGTATCGCCCCGCGCGCCCTGCTCGTCCCACCCGGCTTCCCGGACTTCATGTCCCGGGCTCGCGTGGTCCGGCCCGGTCCGGTGGCGCTGGAGGGGCGGGCCTGGTCCGGGCGTGCGCCGGTGACGCGCGTCGAGGTCAGCACGGACGCGGGACGCACCTGGCAGGACGCCGAGGCGGCGCCGGACGACGGGCAGCGGTGGGCATGGCGGGGCTGGCGGCACACCTGGACGGCCACCCCGGGGGAGCATGTGCTGAGCGCACGGGCCACCGACGCCGAGGGCCACAGCCAGCCCCTGGACCAGCCCTGGAACCGCGGGGGCTTCGCCAACAACCTCGTCCAGCGGGTGCCGGTGCTGTGTCTGGACGAGGGCGAGAAGGCGGACGAGGGCTAGACCGGCGTCGTGGTGGGCACGCGAGGCCGCCCCGGGGTGCCGACCCGCACCCCGGGGCGACCCGCGCGCATCGTGGCGGGTACGGCTACGGCAGCAGCTTGTCGAGGGCGGACGGCCCCTCGGCCGCCAGCTTGCGCTTGGCCCATTCCAGGTTGCGGGGGGTGATGTCCTTGCCTGAGGCAAGGACAATGTCCTCGGGGGACACTTCGGTGCCGGTGCGGGCGTGGAGCAGGTCGTCCGGGGTGACGCGCTCCCCGGACGGCCCGGACGCTTCGGGCTGGGACGTCGGCATCATCTCTGCTCCTCGGATCCGGGTGACTTCTTCGGGCCCGGTGCGGTCATCGGGTCTGTTAACACCATTCAACGCCCGAGCAAACCCTGCATCCGGAGCCGCCGGCAGCCCGCCGCGCCCGGGCCCGCGTCAGCCCTCGAAGGGCGTGAGCGTCAGCGTGATCCCCGTCGGTGCCGTGTCCTGGATGTACGAGGCGAAGTCGGCCACGTCGTCGAAGGCGAAGCCGTACGCCTTGCCGTCCTCGGCCGCGGCGTGCATCGCCCCGGCGTAGTGGTTCGTGAGGTCGGTGCGGTAGAAGGTGGCGGGGTCGGTCGTCGGCTGCGCGGGGTGGCTGAGCAGCGTCGAGCGGTTGAAGCCGGCGCCGAGGACGGCGGCGACCGGGCCGGTAGTGCCGTCGTTGGGGGCGGCGAGGTTGCCGTCGCAGAACAGCACGTCCCGGGTCGACGGCTTGCCGAAGGACACCTGGGCGGGCCCGTCGAAGGTGAACCGGTCACCGCGTACCCGCCCGGTGAACGTCCCCGCGTTGGTGGTGACGGTCAGGTCCTGTCCGGTGTACGTGCTCCACACCTCGTCGATGTACGGGGCGAAGTAGTCCTTGGCGAACAGCCCGGCGTCCAAACCGTGGCCCGGGGCGATGACACGGGTGTCGTCCACGACCAGCCGCGCGAACGCCTCGGCCTCGCGCACCGCGGCGAACGCCGCCGCACGCCCGCCGGCGCGCAGCCTGCCCGCGGTCTGGTCCTTGGCGCCGGTCAGCCGGATGCTCATCGGCACGCTGAACATGTCGACCATGGTGGTGTTGCAGAACATCCCCGACGCGTTGTACGTGAACTCGGCGCAGTCGTGCAGCACCGGGTAGTTGGGGTCCGACGTGACCCAGCCGGCCGGGTACTGGAGCGCGGCGTTGCCGTTGCCGTCCGCGACGGCCTTGAACTTGAGCTTCTCGCCGAGCGACACATAGATACGGCCGGACATGTAGGGGAGGGAGAGCCGGGTCTCGCCGCCGCCGGCCAGGGGGATGGCGTAGTCGGTGAAGCCGTCGGGGCCGTTGTCCGACAGCGCGATCGGCGCGAGGGTGCCGTCGGGCGTGACCCGGACCTGCCTGCCGTCCTGGTTGCCGACGATGTAGAGGTGGACGCTCGCGTTGCCGAAGGAACCGCTGTCATTGGCGATCGTCAACGGCAGCGGGCCCGCGGCGGCAGGCGCGTCACCGCCCGCGGGCGTGTCCGCGAGTGCGTACGGGGCCACGGTGGCGGCGACGGGGACGGCCACCGCCGCGCCGCCGAGGGCGAACAGGAGCCTGCGACGACCGAGGGGGCGCTGATGACGGGAAGTCATGTGGGGGATCTCCCGGGGTGCTTGTGGGGGTACGTGAGCCGTGGCGGCGAACCGTCGAGACCGGTTGAGAGCGCTCTCGAAACGCGCCCGGACCAACCCTGCCCGCCACCGATGAGCCCCGATGCTACGCATGACCCCCGCCTCGGCCAATGGGTCCGCAGCCCGTCCAAATGCCTCTGAACTGCGGAAACTTGAAAGGCCACGGAATGACCACAACCGCTTAATCCTCACCTAAGGCCGCCTTAAGTCTCGAGGAGCCTTTGAGAGCGCTCCCGGACCGCGACGGAGGTCTGCTCCAAGAACGGAGGTCTGCTCCAAGAGGCGGGAGAAAACCCATGGACGGCCCTGCCGAAGATCACGTACTGTGTGGCTCCACGCCCTGAGACGGACGGAAGGAGGCGAGTGCCGTGCAGTTCACATCTTCCCAGCGCTCCCTTTTCCGCTGCCCCGGCGTGCGTGTCGCGATCTGACCGGGAGCGCTCCAAGCAGCCTTATCCCGGAGGAATTCCGTGACCGATCTGGTCATTCGTACGCTCTCCACGAGCGACGCCCATCTTTTCGACGCACACCCCGACCCCCTGGGTGCCCGTGAGGGGCACCTGCGCACCACCTTCCGCCCCGAGTGGAAGCGGGTGGCTCTGCGCGACGGCACGGTCGTCGCCCGTGGCGCATGGTGGGGCGGCCCCGACGACTCGGAGCCCATCAACATCAACTGGTTCGACGTGGCCGAGGGCGAGGAGGAGGCCGGCGCCGAACTCTTGCGCTCCGCCCCCTGGCAGGTCGAGCTCGAAATCAACCTGCCCGGCGGCTGGCGGGACGATCCCGCCCTGAAGGCCGCGGCCGAAGCCCGCTTCAACGCCGCGCGTGCGGCCGGTCACGAGCTTCTCGTGGAGCGCTTCCTGTACCGCTGGACGCCGGAGCTCGGCCTGCCCGAGCGGCCCGGACGGCTGCGGTTCAGCGCCGAGCCCGATGACGCGGTCTTCTTCGACGCGCTGCGGCGCATCCATTCCGTCACCCTGGACGCGCACGCCCTGCGGGACATCGAGGAGGGCGGGATCGACAAGGCCGCCCAGGCGGAGCTCGACTTCTTCCACTGGTGCCCGTCCCCACGGGAGTGGTGGCAGGTCGCGCACACGCCGGAGGGCGACCTGGCCGGCATCCACATCCCGGCCCACAACCCGTCCGGTCCGACCATCGGCTTCATCGGGGTCGTCCCGGAACAGCGGGGCCACGGCTACGCCTACGACCTCCTCACGGAGTGCACCCACGTCCTCGTCGAGCAGGGCGCGGAGTTCGTCACCGGCGCGACGGACCAGGGCAACTTCCCCATGGCCGCGAACTTCGCCAAGGCGGGCTACCCGGTCGTCAAGGAGCGGATCAACTTCGCAGCGAAAGCCTCGGCATAGCGGGTCAAGGGGCCGGCACAGCTGAGGAGTAGCGCCAAGGCCCGATAGAGGGCGGACGGCCCGGACCCCGACCGCGGGTCCGGGCCGTCTGTCAGTGCCGGGTGGCATGCTGGCCGACGGTGTGATCGACGGCGGGCGACGGAGGCGGGCATGGGCTTCGACGGCGGGGTGTGGCGGGTGAGCGGTGGCGACGAGCCGGTGGGGGAGATCCAGATCGACGAGGCCGACTTCCCCTGGCTGTCGGGCCGTTTCACGCCCGGCCCGGGGTACGACGCGGTACGCGACCTGTTCGCCCGTGAACTCGCCCTGGTGGAGCGGGACGACGACGAGGCCCTCGCGGTGTGGGAGGCGGCCTACGAGGAGATCCGAAGCCGTGTCTCGCTGTCCTCGCCGGACGGCCCCGTCGCCGAGTTCCTGCTGCACATCGAGGGGGACAGGGCGTGGTTCCGATGGAGCGAGGAGCCCTTCGACGAGTAGCCCGCAGCCGCGCCCGGGCCCGCTCAGGTCAGGACACCCGCAGGGCTGCGCGCGGCGTCCCGCAGGCGGGCGGCGTCCTTGCTGGGAGGCGCGCCGAACTGGCGGCGGTACTCCCGGCTGAACTGTGACGGGTTGTCATAGCCCACGCGTTGGCCCACTCCCGTGACGTCGCCCGGGTGGGTGGCGAGCAGCAGACGCGCCTCCTGGAGCCGGATCTGCTTCTGGAACTGGATGGGGCTCATCGCGGTCACCGCCTGGAAGTTGCGGTAGAAGGCGGAGACACTCATGCCGGACATCCGGGCGACGTCCTCGACCCGGAAGGGATCCGCGTAGTTCTCGCGGATCCAGCGCACGGCCCGGGACACATGGCTGAGACCGCTGTCGGCCAGGCCGAGCTGACGTACCGTCGCCCCCTGCTCCCCGGTGATCACCCGCCACAGGATCTCCCGCTTGACCAGCGGCGCGAGCACGGCCCGGTCGCGGGGCTCGTCGATCAGGCGCAGCAGCCGCACCACGGCGTCGAGCAACGCGTCCGGGGCGTCGCTCACGGCGATCCCCGACGGCGGGCCGCCGCCGACGCGGGGAGTGACCCCCGGGCCGGCCTGGAGCAGCAGCTCGGCCACGGCGGCCGGGTCCAGCGTGAGCCCGAAGCCCAGGGCGGGGTGCTCGGGATCGGCCCCGGTGAACTGGCCGGTGACCGGCAGATCGACCGAAGCCACCAGATACTGCCCGGCGCCGTACTCGAAGACTCGGTCGCCCAGCGCGAGGCGTTTGGCGCCCTGGGCGATGACCGCCAGAACAGTGCCGGACATCGAGGGCGCAGGCGGATCCGACCGGTCGACCTTTGAGATGAGGACACCGTCGATGGGGGTGGTCCAGTCGGGACGCGCGTGCCGGGCCAGCAGCACGCGGAGCTCTTCCAGAGGCATACGGCCATTGCAGCACGGTTGCGCCGGACGGCTCTCGAACGCGAGAGGATCGTGCAAGTGCGGGCGAGCATCGTTCTAACGTTTCCGCAGGTCAGAAGGGTTGAATGGAATCAGTTCACCGGTTCCGTCCACTCAGAGGAGAGACCATGAAGATCGCCATCGTCACCGGCGCCAGCTCCGGCATCGGGCAGAGTGCCGCCATCGAGATCGCCAAGCGCGGGGTCGGGGTGATCCTGACCTACGGCAAAAATGCGCGCGGCGGTAGGGAGACGGTCGCTGCCATCGAGGAGGCGGGCGGCACCGCCGTGGCGTTGCCGCTGGACGTCGGTGCGAGCGACACCTTCGACGCCTTCCGCGACACGGTGGCCGGCGTGCTCAAGGAGACGTGGGGGCGCGACACGTTCGACCACCTGGTCAACAACGCGGGGATCGCGCAGACGGCGTTGATCGAGGACATGACGGAGGACATGTTCGATCGGCTCACGCGGGTCCTGCTCAAGGGGCCGTACTTCCTGACGCAGAAGCTGCTGCCGCTGATGGCGGACGGCGGCGCCGTCGTCAACACCAGCAGCAACTCGGCGGGCACCACCACCGGCCTGGAGCCCGGCTACTCGGCCTACGCCACGATGAAGGGCGGCCTGGACGTACTGACCCGCTACATGGCCAAGGAGTTCAGTGGCCGCGGCATCCGGGTCAACGCCGTCTCGCCGGGGGCGACCCGCACCCGCCTCGGCGACGACGCCTTCACCCGGTTCCCCGAGGTGGTCCCGGCCATCGCCGCGAAGTCCGCCTTCGGCCGGGTCGGCGAACCCGACGACATCGGCGCGATGATCGCCACGCTGGTCTCCGAAGAGAGCCGCTGGGTCACCGCCCAGAACATCGAGGTCTCCGGCGGCTACAACCTCTAGGGCCTGTCCGGCGGACCAGGTCGGCTTCAAGTAACGGCGTCTCATCAGCGCAGATGGGCGTGCCAGGCCCCGCGACGCCGGAATGATCCGCCGGACAGGCCCTATAGGGCCGGTCAGCCGCCGTTCAGCAGTGCCTCGGCCTCGGCCAGAATCTCGCTGACCCGCAGCCCGAACCCCGCGTCGCACGCGTGCGCCTGCCCGGTGCGGGCCGCGGTCAGCAGGGCGTCCCCGGCACGGCCGAAGGCGGACACCGCGTTCTCGGAGCTCTCCGGCAGCAGTGTCACCCCGGCCGTGCCCCGCAGTTCCACAGCGGCCCCCGCGGCGGCCGGCGGAGCCGTGAGGCTCAGGGCCAGTGTGCTGGACGCGTCACTGACGTGGTCGAGGACGAGGTGGACGGTGTCGCCGGGGCCGGGCGCGGCCGCGGTCACCCGCCTCGCGTCGCCCAGGACGGGCAGCAGCACGGACAGCGCGTGCGGGCCCACGTCCCACAGTGCGCCCTTCTCGCGCCGCCACGGCGAGTCCGCGAACGGGCTGTCGTCACCGCTGAACACCGCCCCGAGCCACTGCGCCCGCCCGGTGAACCAGCCTTCCACAGCGGCCTGTTCGGTGACCCACGCCTCGGTCTCCGGCTGGAAACGGGTGGTGAAGAAGACGACCGAGGCCACACCGGCCGCCTCGACGGCCTCGACGACCGCCTGCGCCTGCTTCACCGTCGGCGCGAGCGGCTTGTCGAGCAGTAGATGGCAGCCCGCCCGCGCGGCCCGTACCGCGAGGTCCGCCTGGATCGCCGGGGGCAGGGCGACGGCCACCGCGTCCACGTCGGCGAGCAGCGCGTCGACCTCGTCATAGGCCCGCACGCCGTGGCTGTCGGCCAGTTCCTTCGTGGGTGCCGTACGCCGGCCCCACACCCCCACGAAGTCCAGTTCCCCGTGCCCGCTGAGTGCGGGGGCATGGGCCATCCGGGCCCACGGGCCGGTGCCGAGCAGTCCTATGCGCATGCCGCCGCCTCTCAACTGTGCCGAAATCGGCTCGTCAATCGAGGGTGAGCGTGTCACAACGACCGGGAGACCTCGCAAGGGGAGGGGGGGACCGGGCGGCCGATCCCGGCGCCAAGGATTCAGTGGCGTCGTCGCTGAATGCGTTCTCTTTCTTCTATTGGACCTCTCGCGTCCGGACGTCCACGCTGGACGACAACGTTGCCGAGCGACAGCCGAAAGAGGTCACGAGCCCATGCACACCCGCCGCATCGGGGATGTCCAGGTCAGCGCGATCGGCCTGGGCGGGATGCCCATGTCCATCGAGGGCCGCCCGGACGAGGCGCGTTCCTTCGCCACGATCCACGCCGCGCTCGACGCCGGCGTGACCCTCATCGACACCGCCGACTCCTATCACCGCGACGCCCACGAGGTCGGTCACAACGAGACCCTGATCGCCAAGGCCCTCGCCTCCCACGACCTCGGCAAGGACGTCCTCGTCGCCACGAAGGGCGGCCATCTGCGCCCCGGCGACGGAAGCTGGACGCTCGACGGCAGCCCCCGCCACCTCAAGGAGGCGTGCGAGGCGTCCCTGCGCCGGCTCGGCGTGGAGGCCATCGGGCTCTACCAGTTCCACCGCCCCGACCCGAGGGTGCCGTACGCCGAGTCGGTCGGCGCGATCCGCGACCTGCTCGACGAGGGCAAGATCCGCATGGCCGGCATCTCCAACGCGAACCCCGAACGCATCAGGCAGGCGAACGACATCCTCGGCGGCCGGCTGGTCTCCGTACAGAACCAGTTCTCCCCGGCGTTCCGCTCCAGCGAGCCCGAGTTGCGTCTGTGCGACGAGCTCGGCATCGCGTTCCTGCCGTGGAGCCCGCTCGGCGGTATCTCGCGGGCCGGTGAACTGGGCTCCGCCTACGCCCCGTTCGCGCGGGTCGCCGAGGCGCACGGGGTGAGCCCGCAGCGGGTGTGCCTGGCCTGGATGCTGGCCCAGTCACCGGTCGTCGTCCCGATCCCGGGGTCGAGCCGGCCGGAGACGATCCTGGACTCGCTCGGCGCGAGCGACCTCGTGCTCACCGCCGAGGAGATCGCGGAGTTGGACGCCGTCTGAGGAATCGCGTGTACATCCTGCCGGTACGGGATGGGTAAGCGCTTGCTGTCCACTGGCTCGCTCTTCATCCGGCACCTTGGGGAGGACAACGCCGATGGCGTCGTCACACGAGAGACCGCTCGACCACCGCTACCGGGACGAACACCCGGTCCGCACGCTCGCCTATCTGTTCCGCGCCGACCGTCACCGCCTCGCGGCGGCGGTCGGCGTCTTCACGGTCAAGCACAGTCCGGTCTGGCTGCTGCCGCTGATCACCGCGTCCATCATCGACACCGTCGTCCAGCACCAGTCGATCAGCAGGCTCTGGCTGAGCACCGGCGTGATCATGTTCATCCTGCTGGTCAACTACCCCCTGCACGTGCTCTACGTACGCCTGCTCTACGGCAGCGTGCGCCGTATGGGCACCAGCCTGCGCTCCGCGCTGTGCACCCGCATGCAGCAACTCTCCATCGGCTACCACTCGCGGGTCAGCGCCGGTGTGCTCCAGGCCAAGGTCGTGCGGGACGTCGAGGCCGTCGAGCAGATGGTGCAGCAGACCGCGGAGACGGGACTCGGCGCGATCACCGTCCTCATCGGCGGCCTGGCCATCATCGCCGTACGCACACCGGAGTTCGTGCCGGTCTTCCTCGTCGTCGTGCCCGCCGCCGCACTGGTCGTCGCCCGCCTCCGCGCGCGGCTGCGCACCCACAACGAGAGCTTCCGCCACGAGGTCGAGACCCTGTCGTCCCGCGTCACGGAGATGACCCGCCTCATACCGGTCACCCGCGCCCACGGGCTGGAGGGCAAGGCACTGCGGCGCATGGACGGCACCCTGCACCGGCTGCTGACCTCCGGCATGCGCCTCGACCTCGTCAACGGCCGCTTCGGCTCGCTCGCCTGGGTCGTGCTGAACGTGGTCGGCGTACTGGTCCTCGCCGGAGCGGCGCTGATCTCCTACTACGGCGTGTGGGGCGTCACCGCCGGCGACGTCGTCATGCTGAGCGCGTTCCTGACGACCCTCACCAACTCCACGACCACGCTGGCCGGTCTGGCCCCGGTCATCACCAAGGGCCTGGAGTCCGTCCGTTCCGTGGGCGAGGTGCTCCAGGCCCCCGAGCTGGAGGACAACGAGGGCAAGGCCGAACTCGCCGCGCTGCGCGGCGCCGTGACCTTCGAGGGGGTCGGCTACGCCTATGACAGCGGTCGCCCCGCGGTGCGTGACTTCACCCTCTCCGTGTCGCCGGGGGAGACGGTCGCCCTCGTCGGCGCGTCCGGTGCGGGCAAGTCCACCGTGCTGAATCTCGTCATCGGCTTCATCCGCCCGACCTCCGGCCGACTGCTGCTCGACGGCACGGACATGAACACCCTCGACCTGCGCACGTACCGCCGCTTCCTGTCGGTCGTGCCGCAGGAGTCGATCCTGTTCGACGGCACGATCCGGGAGAACGTCGCCTACGGCATGGACGACGCCGACGAGGAGACGGTGCGCGCCGCGCTGCGCGACGCCAACGCGCTGGAGTTCGTCGACCGGCTGCCGCAGGGGCCGGACACCCTGGTCGGCGAGCGCGGGGCGCGGCTGTCCGGCGGGCAGCGACAGCGCCTGGCCATCGCCCGGGCTCTGATCCGGGACCCCAGAGTGCTGGTCCTGGACGAGGCGACCTCGGCCCTGGACACCCGGTCGGAGGCGCTCGTCCAGCAGGCCCTGGCCCGGCTCCTGCGCGGCCGTACCACCTTCGTGGTGGCCCACCGCCTGTCCACGGTGCGCGGCGCGGACCGGATCGTGGTGCTGGGGGACGGCCGCATCGAGGAGATCGGCACCCATGAGGAACTCCTGCGCCGGGGCGGGGCGTACGCGGCACTGCACAGCGGTCAGGTCGCCTGACGCGTGTGCGACTGCCGGGCGGCGACTACGGCCGGTCGACGACTCGGCCCAGCTCGATCCGATCGATGTCCGGCGCCCACGCGGTCGCGTTGGCGAACGTCACCTTGTTGGGGCCCTGACTCAGCTCGACCGGGACGCTCACCGTCCAGTAGTCGTCCCGGCTCCAGGTGTTCTTGAAGGTGACCCGCACCGGCGCGGCGTCGCCCACTGTGATGTCCGCCGTTCGGGAGGTGATGTCCGTGTTGTAGGCGTGGCCGTTGTCGCGCCGGTCGTTGTGCGCGTAGTGGACGACCAGCAGATGGCGGCCGGAGCTGGGCGCCTCGACCGTGAACTCGGCCGTGCTGGAAGGGCTGTTGCCGAGCCGGCCGATGCGGGAGCCGGTGGAGGCGAACGCCGAGTCGACGAGTTCGGCCCCGCCCGCGAGGACGGCCGAGGCAGCCTCGTGGCAGAGCGTGCCGGCGGTCGAGCCGTCGCCCGAGACGTCGAGGGAACGGAGCGCGCAGTGCTGCGCGGTGACCGTGACGCGGTTGTTGCCCGCCGCCAGGTAGAGGCGCAGCGGAGCTCCGGGCGCCGCCGTGACCGTTTCTCCGTGCAGGGCGAGCTCCACCGTCGCCGAAGCCCGCGGCACGACCGTGTAATAGGCGTCGCGCGGGGCGTAGACGTCGAAGACGGCCCTGTCGCCCGGCCCCAGGACCAGCGCGCCCGTGCCGACTCCGCCTGACGAGGAGTAGTCGTACGACGGGCTGCCGTCGATGTCCGCCAGGGTGGCCTCGTACGAGGCGGAGGGTTCGCCGGTGCGGGCGGTCAGGTCGATGCGGTCGAGGGTGACCTCGGCGGAGCCCTTGGCGAGCGTCAGTAGGTGGCTGCCGGCCGACAGGTGGATCGGAAGCTCCTTCCTGGCGCGGTAGGTCCAGTTCTCGGTGGACGGGTAGGTGACGGTGACCGGGTCGCCACCGTCCACCGAGAGCCGCTGGGTGGCGGGGCCGCCGGACTGGTTGCCGTAGAGGACCGCCAGGTCGTACGTCCCGACGCGCGGCACCGTCACCGTGAAGTCGACCTTGCTGGTGGGCCGGTCGAGGGCGCCGACATCCTGAGTCCCGGAGGCGGCGTAGCCGCCTGCGTTCTCGACCGTGCCCTGGGTACGGACCTCGCCGTCGGTGACGGCCGCCGCCTCCGCCTCGTACGACGCCGTCCAGGGCACCGACGGCGTGGACGGGGTGCCGCGGCCGCCCGGGATGAGGACGATCCGGTAGGCGGACATCCTGTGCATGCCGCGCAGCGGCACGGTCACCGAACCGTCCTCGGCCACCGGCACCTTCGTCCGCGCCAGGACAAGGGGCGACGCGTGCTGGCCTTCGTAGCCGGACCAGGCCGCCTCGGCGACGGTCACGCCGACCGTACGGCCGAAGACGGACCCGGGGACGTCGCGGACCACGACGTCGCAGTCGCCCTCGCCCCCGCCGAGCAGCACCTGGGCCTGGCGGCGGGTGGTGTCGAGGGAGGCGAGGCCCTGGAGGGTGTCGACGGCGTCGGCCTGCGGCGGGCTCACCTTGACGGTGTCGCCGGTCAGCCCCGCGTACCAGCGGAAGAACCACCAACCGCCGTTGGGGATGCCGGTGCGGACCACATGGCCGTTGAGGCTGCCCGCCGCGTCCCAGTAGGCCGTGTTGGCGTAGACCTTGTTCCTCTCGAACATCGAGACCCACTGCACGAGTTGCCCGGGCACGGACAGGTCCCGCCGGTTGCCGTACTCGTCGATGTTGATCCTCAGCGGCGCAATTCCCGCCTCGCACTCCAGCGAGCGGTAGTCGTCGTGGTGCGCCTGGAAGTCCCGCAGCGAGTCGGAGCTCAGCTCGTGCCAGGTGATGACCTGGGGCAGGACGTTCTCGCGTCGGGCGAAGGCGAGGAAGTCCCGCATCAGGCGGGGGTGGTAGCCGGCCTCGTTGGGGCCTGCGATCCGCGCGTCCGGGTCGATCGCGCGGATGCGTCGGTACACCGTCCTCCAGTCCCGGAGGAACCGGTCGCGGTTGGCCTCGTACTGTGCCTGGTCGGCGACTTCGAGCTGATACCAGATCTGGTCGGGCTCGTTGAACGGGATGTAGACGAAGCGGTCACTGTCGGGGTGCGCCGCCACCTCCTTGACGACCTTGTCGACCTTGGTGAGGTAGTCGTCGATGCCGAGGTCCTCGTACGGCCACTCGGCGTGGACGTCCTGCATCATCACCAGGATCTCGCCGCCGCCGTTGCGGAAGAACGACCTGGAGACGGTCAGCGCGTCGCCGCCCGGATGCTGGGCCCCGCCCTCGGGCTTCTGCGTGACGCTGGTGATCTTCAGCGGCTCCAGCACGGCGTCGCCGGGCACCCCGTCGTCACTGAGCCCGTACAGCGCCCCGTTGGCACCGAGCAGCACCGGGCCCTCGGAGGCGGCGAGATCGACGGTGAGGCGCTGCGGGGTGGGCGCCGGGACAGCGAGAGCTCTCGTCTTCATCACGTGCCTTTCGAGAACGGGTGGTTCAGGAAGCGGGACTCGGAACAGCGGCGCTCAAACGGCGACCGGCGGCGGCCCCGAACTCTCCCGGACCACCAGCTCCGGCACCGAGACCGGATGCGGCGCGATCTGCGCGGCCTCCTCCAGAACCCCGTGCAGCAGCGCGAACGCGGCCCTTCCCAGCCCGGTGAAGTCCAGACGTACGGTGGTCAGCGACGGGGTCAGATAGGCGGAGTGCGGGGCGTCGTCGAACCCGGCCACGCTGACCTCGCCGGGGACGCGGCGACCGCACTCGTGCAGCGCGCGCAGCACGCCGAGCGCGAGGTCGTCGTTGCCGCACAGGATCGCGGTGACGGCGGGGTCCCGGGCCAGCTCCAGGCCTGCCGCGTGACCGCCCGCGGGGCCCCAACTGCCCTGTACGGGGCGGGGTTCGGGTGCGCCCGCCTCCTTCAGCGCCCGTCGCCATCCGCTGGTGCGGGCGCTCGTGCGGCGGGTGCCGGACGGGATGGTGACGTAGTGCACCGTCTCGTGGCCCAGGGCGAGCAGATGGCGGGTCGCCTCGTAGGCGGCCTCGCGGTCGTCGGTCCACACCCAGGGGCGGTCGCCGCGCGGCGGGCTCGCCGGGGTCTCGACCACGCCGACGACCGGGAGTTCGGCGGGGACGGCACCGAGGGCCCGCACTCCCGCAGGGTCGTAGGCGATCACGACGATCCCGCCGCCCGCGTCCGCCGCCCGCTGCACCTGGGCGGCGACGGCCGCCTCCTGCGCCGATTCCAGAACGCCGATCCCGACCGCGTACGACGCCGCGCGGGCCGCCTCCTCGACGCCCTGGAGGATGGAGGCGTAGCCGTGGTGGGTGGTGTTCGCGGTGAGCACGGTCACGGCCCTGTTGCGGCCGCTGGCCAGGGCGAGCGCGGTGGCGTTGCGGCGGAAGCCCAGCTCGTCGATGGCGGCGAGCACGCGGTCCCGGGTGGCGGGCTTGACGCTGGGGTGGCTGTTGATCACCCGGGAGACGGTCTGGTACGAGACGCCGGCGGCGGTCGCGACGTCCCGGATGCTCGCAGGGCGCCTTGTGTGACCGGTCACATTCATGCCAGGATTGTTACCGGTCACATGGGGGTCGTCAAGAGGGGGCACCTTGTCCGGTACGGGTATCAGTGCGTGTGACAGGTTCAGTTGGGGCCATGCGGCATTGCGGGCCGAGTTCGCCGTCGCCGCTGACGGAACTCCGCGACTCGTGGGTCTCGACCGTCCGGGCGGACCGCGTCCCGTCGAGCCCGAATCCGCCCTCCCGCTCGTCGAGTTGACCGCACTCGGGCACGGCAGCGGCT
Source organism: Streptomyces sp. NBC_01092 (assembly GCF_045039535.1). Taxonomy (NCBI): domain Bacteria; kingdom Bacillati; phylum Actinomycetota; class Actinomycetes; order Kitasatosporales; family Streptomycetaceae; genus Streptomyces; species Streptomyces sp. NBC_01092. The sequence goes on from NZ_CP108659.1 coordinate 10,477,528, forward strand.
GGTCCGGCCCGCGCTTCACCGGTACGGCCCTCGGGGCGCGGCTGAGGTACCGGGACCACCGCACCGGCAGGCGCGGCGACTGGAGGTGGCTGCATGTCGAACTCCACGACCCGGCCACAGGGCTGACCGCGTTCGCCGAGCTGACGTCCCCCGACGGACTCCCGGTGCTCCGCTCCCGTGTCCGGCTCCGCAACGACGGCGCGGAGCCCCTCGTCGTCCAGTCCGTCAGCAGCCTGCTGTTCGGCGGGCTGCCCGCACCGGACGCCCTCGACGTGCTGCGGGCCCGCAACGACTGGCTCGCGGAGTGCCGTTGGTACACCGAGCCACTGCGCGACACCGTCGTCGACATCGACCTCGACGTCCATCAGCACGACAGCCGCGCCGCCCTCGTCCTGGCCGGGCGCGGCAGCTGGCCCACCGACGGTCATCTGCCCATGGGGGCGCTGACCGAGCGGAGGAGCGGGCGGACCTGGCTGTGGCAGGTCGAGTCCCCGGCCGGCTGGCGCTGGGACCTGGGCGAGAGCGCGCGCGGCACGTACCTCGCGCTGAACGGGCCCACCGACGCGGAGCACCAGTGGCGTATCCGGCTCGACGCGGGCGAGGAGTTCACCACGGTGCCGGGTGTACTGGCGCTCGGCTCCGGGCTCGACGAGGCCATGGGCGCGCTCACCTCGTACCGCCGGGCCGTGCGCCGCCCGCACCCCGACCACTCCGCGCTCCCCGTCGTCTTCAACGACTACATGAACACGCTCATGGGCGACCCCACCACCGAGAAGCTGCTGCCCCTGATCGACGCGGCGGCGCACGCGGGCGCGGAGTACTTCTGCATCGACGCCGGCTGGTACGACGACACCGCGGACGGCGGCTGGTGGGACGGCGTCGGCGAGTGGCTGCCCTCGAAGCGCCGCTTCCCCGACGGCGGGATCCGACCGGTCCTGGACCGGATCCGTGAGCGCGGCATGGTGCCCGGGCTGTGGCTGGAGCCCGAGGCCGTCGGCGTACGCAGCCCGCTCGCCGCCGCCCTGCCGCCGGACGCCTTCTTCCAGCGTGACGGGATACGCCTCACCGAACAGGGCCGCCACCAGCTCGACCTGCGCCATCCCGCCGCCCGTGCGCACCTCGACGGCACGATCGACCGGATCGTCGGCGAGTGTGGCGTGGGCTATCTCAAGCTGGACTACAACATCGTGATCGACCCCGGAACCGTCGCCCCCGGGGACCTCGCGCCCGGCGCCGGACTGCTCGGTCACGCCCGCGCCTACCTGGACTGGCTCTCCGAAGTGCTGGACCGGTATCCGCAGCTGGTGATCGAGAACTGTGCCTCGGGCGGCATGCGCATGGACGGAGCCACGCTGACCGTCACCCAACTCCAGTCCACCAGCGACCAGCAGAACCCGCTGCGCTACCCGCCGATCGCCGCCGGCGCACCGAGCGCCGTACCGCCCGAACAGGGCGCCGTCTGGGCCTACCCGCAGCCCGACTTCGACGACGGCCTGATCGCCTTCACCCTGGGCGGAGCCCTGCTGGGCCGGATCCACCTCTCGGGACACCTGGACCGTATGACACCACGTCAACTCGGCCTCGTACGCGACGCGCTGACGACGTACCGGACGATCCGCCGGGACCTGGCCCGTGCCGTGCCGTTCTGGCCGCTGGGACTGCCCGGGTGGACGGACGAGTGGCTGGCGCTCGGCATGCGGTCGCCGGACGACCGGACGACGTACGTGTCGGTCTGGCGCCGGGGCGGCACGCCCGAACTGCGGCTGCCCATCGACCACTTGGCGCACCTGGACGTCCGCACGGAGATCCTCCACCCTGCCTCCGCGTCGGCCGGTTCGGCGCTCTGGGACGGCGACGCACTGCGGGTGACGCTGCCTCGCACGCCCGGTGTGCTGCTGGTCCGTCTGTCGAGTGCATGACCTGCAAGGCAACGGAGGGGTAACAGGAGGCAACTCAAAGAGGTCCAGCGGGGTCTAGTCCGCCATGAAGATCTCTTTCCTGCTGCACAACGCCTACGGGATCGGAGGCACGATCACCACCACGTTCAACCTGGCCCAGGCATTCGCCGAGCGGCACGAGGTGGAGATCGTCTCCGCCCTTCGGCACCGGGAACACCCGAACTTCGCCCTGGACCCGAGAGTCTCCCTGAGGCCACTGGTGGACCTGCGGCACGAGAAGGAACATCCCCTGCATCTCAGACCGGCGCGGGTGTTTCCCGCCGCCGAGTACCGCTACGGGCAGTACAGCGAACTGACCGACCGGCGGATCGGCGAGTGCCTGGCGGCGACCGACGCCGACGTCGTCATCGGCACCCGGCCGGGCCTCAACGTGCACCTCGCGCGCCAGGCCCCGCAGCGCGTCGTCCGCATCGGGCAGGAGCATCTCACCCTCGACAACCACTCGCCCCGGCTGCGCACCGCACTGCGCCGGGCCTACCGCCGGCTCGACGCGCTCACCACCGTCACGGAGGCGGACGCCGCCGTCTACCGGCGCAAGATGCGACTGCCCGGGGTCCGGGTGGCGGCCCTCCCGAACAGCGTCCCCGATCCGATGCTGCCCGCGGCGGACGGCACCGCGAAGGTGGTGGTCGCGGCCGGCCGACTGGTCCCGGTGAAGCGCTACGACCTCCTCATCGAGGCCTTCGCCCCGGTCGCCGCCGCCCACCCGGACTGGCAACTGCGCATCTACGGCAAGGGCGAGGAACACGCGCGGCTACGGCAGCTCATCCACGACCTCGGCCTGAGCGACCACGCCTTCCTGATGGGTGCGGCCGCCCCGATGGAGGCGGAGTGGGTCAAGGGCTCGATCGGCGCGACCGCGGCCAACTTCGAGCCGTTCGGCATGACCATCGTGGAGGCGATGCGCTGCGGACTGCCGGTCGTCAGCACCGACTGCCCGTACGGGCCCGGTGAGATCATCGACGACGGCACCGACGGCCGGCTCGTGCCCGTCGGCGACCGCGAGGCGATGAGCGCCGCCCTGCTGGAACTCGTCCGCGACGACGAACGGCGCCGGCGGATGGGACGCACGGCCTTGGAGAACGCGCGACGCTTCGCCCCCGTCCCTGTCGTGGAACAGGCCGAGCACCTGATCGACGAGGTGCTGGCCGCGCGCAGGACCGGGCGACGGACCGCCGCAGAACCCGGACGAATACAACGCGCCCTGGTCAGCCAGGGCTTCGCCGCCCGCGACGCCGCGCACACCGTGGCCTCCGGCGCGCTGCGCACGGTACGGAGGGGACACCGATGACCACCGATCCCGCCGCCGCGAGCGCGGCCGACCTGCGCACCGACTGCACGGCCGACGCGGACGGCCGTATCACCTTCGCCCTCCGGGCGCCGTCGGCAACGGGGCGTCTGCTCCTGCGACTTCGCCCCAAGAAGGGGCAGCCCGAGAAGATCCTCCACGTGCTCGATCCGGAACAGGGCGAGGACGGCCGTCCCTGTGCCGTCCTCGCGCCCCAGCCCCTACTCGCCGAGGGCCGGTGGGACGTCTACCTTCTCCCCGAACCGGACGCACCACGCCGGCGCCTGCGCCCCGGCCTGCGCGACCTTCGGGCCCTCCTCGGCGGGCACCTGCGTGACTGGCAGTCGCCGGTCGCCGTGCGGGTCCCGTATGTCACCAAAGACGGTTACCTCGCGGTGCGGGCGTGGCTGCGCACGGCCCATGCGGAGGTCGACGGCATCGATGTCACGGACCGGTCGATGACGGTCGGAGCGCGGCTCCACGGCGCCACGCTCGCCGGGGGAGCCGCGGTCCGGCTGCGCCTGCGGGGCGGTGGCGGCACCGAACGGACCGTCGTGCCGCGGGCGAAGGACGACGGGCGGGGCTTCTCCTTCACCGTGGACTACGGCGAACTGGTCGGCGCCGACGACACCGGGGACCGTGTGTGGGACCTGTTCGTCCGGGCCGTACCCGCAGCGACCGGGGAGGAGACGTCCATCCGGATCGGCCGTCTCTTCGACGACATCGCGGACCGCAAGGAGATCTTCGTCCTTCCGGCGGCCGTGATCGGCGGCGCGGTCGTGCGCCCCTACTACACGGTCGACAACGACCTCTCGGTACTTGCGGACAGAACCTGACCGCAAGTCTTTCTACGGTGGTTCCATGACGCAGACGCAGAAGATTCTTGTCACCGGGGCCACCGGAACCGTCGGCCGCCAGGTCGTCGCCGAACTGCTCGCCCGCGGTCACGCGGTCCGCGCACTCACCCGGGACGCGGCCAAGGCCGACCTCCCGGCCGGGGTCGAGGTGGTCCAGGGCGACCTGACCGACCCGGACAGCCTGATCCCGGCCCTGGAGGGCGTCACCGGCGTCCACCTGATCACCTTCGGCGGGGCCTACTTCGCCCCGCTGGAGACCGGCCCGCGCATCCTGGAACTGGCCCGGGCGTCCGGCGTGCGCCGGGTCACCGTGCTGCACGGTGGTGAGGCGACGCCGCTGGAGGAGGCGGTGCGGGCGGACGACGGTGTCGACTGGACGGTGCTCATGCCGGTCGAGTTCATGGGCAACGCCCTGGAGTGGGCGGACGGCATCGTGGCCTCGGGTGAGGTGCGCGAGCCGTTCGTCTCCCGGCTGAGTGCCATGGTCCACGAGGGCGACATCGGCGCGGTCGCGGCGGTCGCTCTCACCGAGGAGGGGCACGGAGGCCAGGAGTACGTGATCACCGGACCCGAACTGCTCACCGTGGGCGACAAGGTGGCGCACGTCGCCGCCGCCCGCGGCCGGGAGATCGACCTGGTCGAGCTGACCGAGGAGCAAGCCGTCGCGCAGTGGCGGGCGGCCGGTCACTCGCAGGACGTGATCGGCTTCCTGCTGGAGGCGTACGGCAATACGCCGGAGGTCGGCCGTACGGTGCTCGACACCGTCGAGAAGGTCACCGGGCAGCCGGCCCGCACCTTCGGCCAGTGGGCCACGGAGCACGCGGACGCCTTCAGGGCGGGCTGACCCGGTCGCCGTGGATACCTCTACCGCTCCTGCGCCAACCGTGTCGCCGCGTCGTGGACGACCCGTGCGTGCAGCTCGAACAGCGCCACCAGGTCGACGGCATCGCCCTTGACCTCGCGCTGTACGAACAGGCCGTCGGCGCCGGCGATGGCGTAGGTGGTGAGGGTGTCCACGGCCGCCTCGTCCAGGTCCGGGAACAGGGCGGCGGCCACCTCGGCGATCTTGTGGTGGGTGATGCCGCGGACCTGCAGGAACACCGTGCGGCCCCGGGGTTCGGTGGGCCGCCGCTCCAGGGCGAGCATGAGACCCAGGCGCAGGAAGTCGGGGGCGTCGACGAGCGACTTCGCCACGTTCGCGGCCATGACGGTGACCCGCTCCAGGGGCGTACCGGTCTCCTCGCCGGGCAGCTCGACGGCCGTGAGCCAGGCCTCGAAGCTGCGCTCGATGACCGCGGCGATCAGGTCGTCCTTGTCCTTGAAGTGCCAGTAGATGGAGCTGGCGGGCAGCCCGCACTTGGCGCTGACGGCCGCGATCGAGGTGCCGTCGTAGCCGCGCTCACCGGCGATCTCCACGGTGGCGTCGAGGATGCGCTGGCGTGACTCCACCCCGTTCGCGCGCTTCTTGCGCGTGGTCTGCGCACTGGTCATGGGGTGCCTCCCCGGCCGGCAGGGTCGTCGTACCGGGCCGTCGATCTCTGGTGAACGATCACAGTCTGAAGCGTCCACTCTAATTGGAGCACCCCCTACAGCAGGGGCGGCGTACCGCCCTGACGGCGCTCAGCCGACGAGGGTGTCGACCAGGTCGAGGTCCGGCAGGTCGAGCGAGCAGATCCGCGCGGCCTCGTCGGCCGGGAGGCCGAACTGCCGCAGCAGACTGCGGGCGACCAGGTCCGCGGACTGTGCGTCGTCACGGTCGGGCTGGGCGTGCAACAGCGAGCCCAGCGCCAGCACGGCCGCCGCCGTCATCACGAGGGCGAGGTCCAGGTCCTCCACCTCGAACCGCCCCGCGTCCACCGCCGTGCGGATGTCATGGAACGCCCGGGGCGCCAGGCCGCTTTCGGAGCGGGTCAGTTCCAGGCCCTGGCCGAGCAGGACGCGGCTCAGCTCGGGGTGGCGGCGGTGCAGCCGGCCGGTCATGCGGAAGCTCTGCGCGAAGGCGACCGCCGGGTCGTCGATGTCGGCGGTGAGGCGGTCCATCAGCGAGCCCCACCACTCCAGCGCTTCCTCCACCGCGACGCGGAAGAGCTCTTCCTTGCTGTCGAAGTGGTTGTAGAACGAGCCGACGCCGATGTCGGCGCGCTCGGTGATCTCCAGGATGGGTACGTCCGTCCGCCCCTCGGCCAGCAGGCGCTGGGCCGCGTCCACCAGGGCGGTGCGCGTGCGCGCCTTTCGCCGGTCGACTCGCCCGGGTGCGGTCCGCTCGGCCATCACGCAATCCTCCATCCCGCCCGTACGGGCTCCACCCGGCACTTTAGCTGCCTCGACGTGTTTCCTGAAGATTTCTTCAGTTCTCTTGACTGACGTCGGATTCGGAAGTGAATATTTCTTCAGGAGGTGGTGACCGTGGGTGGCACGCACAATGACCTGCACTCCGAGCAGGGCTCACTCCCCGGAGAGCATCCGGGCCGGGCGGCGAACCCGGTGATCAAGGTCCACGACATCGCGTGGCTGGAATTCTGCAAGCCCGATCTGGACCGGGCCGAGGCCTTCGCCCAGGCCTTCGGCTTCGTCACGTCGTACCGCGACAGCAGCGAGCTGCACCTGCGGGGAACGCGGGCCGGCGCGCCGTGCGTGATCATCCGCAAGGGGCGGAGGTCGCGGTTCCTGGGCCCCGCCTTCCGCGCCGGGGACACCCGCGACCTGCTCCGGCTGGCCGAGGCCGCCGACACCCGGGTGCATCCGCTGCCGCGGCACCTGGGCGGGTCGGTGGTGGAGCTGCTCGACCCGAGCGGACTTCGGGTGCGCGTCGTCGCCGAGACCGACGAGCTGCCCGCACTGGCCGCGCAGGGCGCGCAGGGCGCGCAGACGTTCAACTTCGGAGGCGGTCTGGCCCGGGCCAACGCCACCCAACGGCCGCCACGGGAACCGGCGGGGGTGCGGCGCCTCGGGCATGTCGTCCTCCAGACGACCACCTACCTGCGCACGTTGAACTGGTATCTGGAGCAACTCGGCCTGATCGTCAGCGACTTCCTCTACTACGAGGGCCAGCGCGAGCGAGGCCCCACGATGTGCTTCATCCGCTGCGACCGAGGCGGGTCCCTCACCGACCACCACACCCTGGCCCTGACCCTCGGCCCCTCCAACCGGTATGTGCACTCGGCGTACGAGGTCACCGACCTCGACGCGCTGGCCGCCGGCGGCCAGCACCTGCTTCAGGAGGGCTACCGGCGGTCCTGGGGGATCGGCCGGCACATCCAGGGCAGCCAGATCTTCGACTACTGGCGCGACCCCGACGGCTTCCTGGTCGAGCACTTCACCGACAGCGACATGTTCGACTCCACCCTGGAACCCGGCTGGGCGCCGATGACGGCCTCCGGCCTGGCGCAGTGGGGCCCGCCGGCCACCAAGGACTTCCTGGGCATCGCCCCCGGACGCGAGTCGCTGGCCGAGCTGCGCTCGATCATCACGGCCCTTCGATCCGACGACAACGAGTTCGACCTGGAACGCCTGCGCGGCCTGCTGAAAGTGGCTACCTCATGACCCTCTCCGTCCTCCGTACCTCCGACGCATGGTGGGTCGCGCTCGACGAGCTCCCCCACTCTCGGCTTCGCTCGAGCGGGGGGACCCCCATGGCCGTGCCGGTCGATACGTCGGCCACGACGACCGCCGAGCTTCTCGACGACGTCGTCACGGTCCACATGGCCCTGGCCGAGGCCCGCGCGGGCACCTCTTCGGCGCAGCCCCGCCGCATCGCCGAACTCCCGCTCGTCTCCCCGGTCACCGCGCCGTGCCGGGTGGTCGCGCAGATGACCAACTACGTCTCCCACGTGCGCGACTCGGGCATGAACCCCGAGACCGTCCCGCTGACGTTCTTCCGCAAGACCTCGGGCTCCATCGGCGGCCCCTTCGACGAGATAGTGAAGCCGCCCCACGTCCGCTTCCTCGACTACGAGATCGAACTCGGCCTGGTCGTCGGGCGCCCGCTCGACGTCGGCACCGCGGTGACCGCCGCCAACTGGAGGGACCACATCGCCGGCCTGGTCGTCACCAACGACGTCTCGGCACGGGACGTACAGCTACCGAAGACACAGTTCTACGAGGCCAAGTCCTACCCGACCTTCACTCCCGTCGGCCCCGCCCTGGTCCTGCTGGACGCCGACGAGCTGGACCGCCTTTCCGAACTCAGGCTCGTCCTCAAGGTCAACGGCGAGATCCGCCAGAACAGCGACCTCACCGACATGATCTACAGCCCGCTCCAGGCCCTCCAGGAACTCTCCCGCTTCCAGGCCCTCGCACCCGGCGACCTGATCCTCACCGGCACGCCCGGCGGTACGGCCCTCAAGGCGCCGCCCAAACCGGTGGAGATCATCGGCGCGCTCCTGCCGCCGTCCCTGAAGTGGAAGGCGTTCTTCAACTCCCAGGCGAAGAACGACAAGTACCTCCATGACGGCGATGTGCTGGAGCTGTCCATCCGCACCCCCGACGGCGCCATCGACCTCGGCACCCAGCAGAACAAGGTGAGGTACGCGTGACCACCGAGACCCCCATGGCGTGGCCGCGCTACGACCACCCCGACGACCTGGCCGCCATCGAGGCCACCCCGCTCGCCGCACGCGGACTGCCCGGCACCTCGTACGACCTGTTGCGCCGGGCGGCAGCTCAATGGCCCGAGCGGACCGCGCTCACCGTCCTGCCCGATGCCGCCTCGTGGCGCACGCCCAGGAACCGCACCCACGCCGATCTCCTCGCCGACGTCCACCGCGCGGCCAACGCCCTGCACCGCCTCGGCGTCCGCCGCCACGACAGCGTCGCCCTGCTCTCCCCGAACTGCGACGAACTCATCACCGCACTCCTCGCCGCCCAGCTCGCCGGCATCGTCACCCCCGTCAACCCGGCGCTCGCCCGTGACCATGTCGCCGAGCTGGTCCGCCGCGCGGGCGCCCGCGTGATCATCACCGCCTCCCCGGAACTGGACCCCGAGGCGTTCGCCACCGGCGCCGAACTGGCCCGGCAGGGCCTGGTCGACCACGTGCTCGTGCTGAGCCCCACCACCGGCGGGACCACGACCTTGCCATCGGTCCCGAACGCCACCGTCGCCCACCTCGCCGACGCGGCCGCCGACTGCCCGCACGACCGCTTCCTCGGCGAGCCGCCCACGAGCGGCGACCTCGCCGCGTTCTTCCACACGGGCGGCACGACCGGAGCCCCGAAACTCGCCGCCCACACGCACGCCAACGAGATCTCCGACGCGTGGATGATCGCGGCCAACTCCGTACTCGACGACGACTCGGTCGTGTTCGCCGCGCTGCCGCTGTTCCACGTGAACGCGCTCGTCGTGACACTGCTCGCACCGCTGTTCCGAGGCCAACGCGTCGTGTGGGCGGGGCCGTTGGGCTACCGAGACGGGGTGCTGTACGCGGAGTTCTGGCGCATCGTCGAGCACTACCGGATCGCCGCGATGAGCGCCGTCCCCACGGTGTACGCCGTCCTGGCCGCGTGTCCGGTCGACGGGAGGGACATCGGCTCGATGCGGTGCGCGATGGTCGGCGCCTCCGCGCTGCCCGACGGGGTGCGCACCACTTTCGAGACGGCGACCGGGATTCCGCTCCTGGAGGGGTACGGCCTGACCGAGGCGACCTGTGCCAGCGTCCGCGGCTTCCTGGACGTCCGCCGACCAGGATCGGTGGGGCAGCGGCTGCCGTACCAGAACATCAGGATCGTCGACGCGGACACCGGCGCCGAGCGGCCGGCAGGGCAGGCCGGCACCATCCTCATCAGCGGTCCGACCGTCTTCCCCGGCTACGTCCAGGGCCCCGCCGCGGACGGCCATCTGATCAGCGCTCAGGGCAAGGTGACCGACGGCTGGCTGGACACCGGCGACCTCGGCTACCTCGACGGCGACGGCTTCCTCCACCTCACCGGACGCGCGAAGGACCTCATCATCCGCGGCGGCCACAACATCGACCCCCGGACCATCGAGGACGCCCTGCTCTCGCACCCCGCGGTCACCGGGGCCCAGGCCGTCGGGCAGCCGGACGAGCGGGCGGGCGAGGTGCCGGTGGCGTACGTGACGCTCGCCGACGGCACGGTCGGCGAGGACGACCTGCGGGCCTGGGCCGCCGCGCACGTCAGCGAGGCGGCCGCCGCACCGAAGGCCGTCCGCGTCCTCGACGCACTCCCCGTCACCGCGGTCGGCAAGCCGTACAAGCTCGCACTGCGCGCCGACGCCGCCCGCCGTGTCCTGAGTGACGTCCTCGGCGACATCGACCACGTGCAGGGGATCTCCGCCGACGCCGACTCCGGGTCGGTGACGGTGACCGTGACACTGGGAGCCTTGGCGCCGGCCGCTGCGAGGGGCGAAGTGGAGCGCCGGGTCGGCAACTTCGCCGTGGCGTGCCGCGTCGTCGCACCGCACCGAGGAGATGACTGAGGTACTCCCACAGCAAGCATCGGTGCCGGTGACCGGCACAGGTCCGTGGAGCGTGCCGAAAATCGCCAAATCCGGACCGGAAGTCGTCTAGACCTCCCTGGAGTCTTGAACCCGCCTGTCCGGGTCTGCTTGTGTGATGGATCAATGGCCACCGTCCGGTGGCGCATAGGGGGAATGGTTTCTGTGCTGGGCCGGCAAGGGGGACACGAACACGCCGTGCGACAGCGGTGGGCGACGCCGTATCGGCGCCTGCCGTCCGCCTGGACTCCGACTCGCGACTGAGCGGGCGGGCACGGCATTCCGGCCACACATCATTCACACCCTTCATGCAGACCAGGGGAAGGTGCATGAGGTACTTCCGTCTGCTCGTCCTGGGCAACGGCATCTCGGCGTACGGCAGTTACCTGAACATGGTGGCGCTGAACGTCTTCGTCTACGACGCCACCGGCAGCGCGCTGGCCGCCGGACTCTTCATGGCCGTCCGCCTGGCGACGAGCGTCGTGTCGGGCTGGGTGAGCGGCCGGCTCGTGACGGCCCACGACCGCAAGCGGCTGATGGTCGGCGCCGACCTGTGCCAGGCCGTGGCGCTGCTGACGCTGCTGTTCGCCCCGGACGGCACGCGCGTGGGACTGCTCTACGCCCTCGCCGTGGTCACCGGCGGCTGCTCGACGCTGTCCCAGGTCGCCCTGCGCAGCAGCATCCCTGAGATCGTCGGGGCCGAGCACCGGGTGCGGGCCAACGGGCTGCTGGTGACGGGGCGCTCGCTCGCCATGATCGCCGGGTTCGCCTCGTCGGGCCTGGTCGTGGCGGAATTCGGGTACTCCGCCGCCTTCGCCCTGGACGCCGCGACCTTCCTGGTCTCCGCGACGGTGCTGTACCTGCTGCCCGTGCGGACCAAGGCACCCGCGGCCGGCGCCGGCTCCGCGGAGTCCTCGGACGCCGCGCGCTGGACCGCCCGCATGCTCCTCGGTACGGCGCCGGTGCTGATGGCGATGATCGCCATCCGGGCGGTGGACGGGCTCGGCTCCTCGTCCCACAACGTCGCCCTGCCCATCTACTCCAGCGCTCTGGATCCCGACCATCCGGCCACGTTCATCAGCCAGTTCTGGGCCACCTGGGCGATCGGCAACATCGTCGCCCAGCAGGTCATCGGCCGGGTCACGAAGAAGAGCGGGCGGACACCGGGGGAGCGGGCCTTCGCGCTCGGCGCCTGTGTGATGTCGGCCGGGTTCATCGTGGTGTTCTGCGGCCTGCCGACCGTGCCCGCCGTCATCGCCGCGCTCGTCGCGGGGGCCGCCGACGGATTCACCGAGATCGTCTACGTGTCGAGGCTCCAGACCGCCCCCGACGAGCAGCGCGGCCGCCTCTTCGGGCTCTCCGCCTCGGCCGAGAACACCGGCTTCGGCCTCGGCATGCTCGTGAGCGGCGCGCTGCTGGAGAGGTTCTCGCCGCTGCAGGTGGTGGCCGCTTTCCAGGGCCTCGCGATCGCGCTGTGCGTGGCACTGCTGCTGGTGCTCGTCAGACGGGGCGGCGAGCGCGATCCCGGCGACGAGGGGAAGACGTCCGCCGATGACACGGGCGACCGTGACGCGGGCGACCGTGACGCTGTTGCCGACGACAAGGGCGGCCGTGACGCGTCGACCGTGACGGAGGGACGCGGCTGATGGCGACGGACGATCCCGACCCCCGGATGGCCGTCATCGGCATGGCCTTCCGGCTGCCCGGCGCCGACACGCCCGACGAACTCTGGCGCGTCGTCCACGACGGCACGGACCGCATCACCCGGTTCACGGAAGGGGAACTGGCCGCCGCCGGTGTCCCCGAAGAGGAGTACCGGGCACCGGACTTCGTCGGCGCCTCCGGCGTGCTGGACGACATCGCCGGCTTCGACGCCCAGCACTTCGGGATGAGCGCCCGCGAGGCCCGGATCACCGACCCCCAGCACCGCATGTTCCTGGAGTGCGCCCAGCACGCCCTGGAGGACGCCGGGTACCCGGACGAACGCGACGGCACCCGCGTCGGCGTGTACGCCAGCACCGGCTACCACCTGTACACGCTCCAGAACTACCTCCTCAACAACGTCCTGCCCAGCGAGTCCGCCACCGACTGGATGGCGGGCATGCAGATCACGGTCGGCAACTACGCCGACTTCACGGCCACCCGCGTCGCCTACCGGCTGGGCCTGACCGGGCCGGCCGTCAACGTCCAGACCGGCTGCTCCAGTTCGCTGGTCGGCGTGCAGTGCGCCGCCCAGTCCCTGCTCTTGGGCGACTGCGACATCGCCCTCGTCGGCGCCACCGCCGTCCATGTGCCGCGGGTCCTCGGCTACCGGTACGTCAAGGGCTCGATCCTCTCCAAGTCGGGCCGCCTGAGGGCGTTCGACGCGGGCGCCGACGGCACCGTCGGAGGGACCGGCGTCCTGGCCGTCGTACTGAAGCGGCTGGCCCGGGCCGTCGACGACGGCGACACGATCCACGGCGTCATCCGCGGCTGGGGCATCAGCAACGACGGCGCCGGCAAGACGGCGTTCACCGCCCCCAGCGCACAGGGACAGCGCCTCGCCATCCGGCAGGCCCTGCGGCGGGCCGGCGTCGGCGCGGACAGCATCGGCTACCTGGAGACCCACGGCACCGGCACCCTCAAGGGCGACCCGATCGAGTTCGACGGGGCCGCCGGCGCCTATCGTGAGGACACCGACCGCACCGGCTACTGCGCCCTCGGCTCGACCAAGGCCAACATCGGCCATCTCGACGCGGCCTCGGGCCTGGCCGGGCTCGTCAAGACCCTGCTGGTGCTGAAGCACGGCGTCATCCCGCCGATGGCGAACTTCGACGAGCCCAACCCCGCCATCGACCTCGACCGCAGCCCCTTCTACATCCCCCGCACCGCCCGGCCCTGGCCCAGCAGCGACGTGCCCCGCCGCGCGGGCCTCACCTCACTGGGCGTCGGCGGCACCAACGTCCACCTGATCCTGGAACAGGCCCCGCAGCCCACGCCCCGGACCGACGCCGCCGAACCCCCGGACGTCCTCCTGGTCTCCGCGAGCTGCGAGGACGCCCTCGCGGACAACGCCCGCGCCCTGAGCGAGCGGTTACGGCAGCCGCCCGCACCGCAGTTGGCGGACCTCGTCACCACCTCCGCACTCGGCCGCGCCCACGGCCGCCACCGGCTCGCGGTCCGCGGCGCCACGCCGGCCGCGCTCGCCGACGCCCTCGACGGCTGGCTCGCCGGGAACGCGGGAGCGGCGGTGCACACGGGGAGGGCGCCGCACGAAGGGCACGCGCGCGTGGCCTTCCAGTTCACCGGGCAGGGCAGCCGGTACCCGGGGATGGCCCGCGCCCTCCACGAGCGCTTCCCCGTCGTACGCGAAGTGCTCGACGCCTGCGAGGACCACCACCGCGACCTCACCGGGGACCCACTGCTCACCGACGAGGCAGCGGGGGAGGAGACACTCCAGGACACCGACACCGCGCAACCCGCGCTGTTCGCCCTGCAGTGCGCCCTCGTCCGGCTGTGGCGCGCCACCGGCATCGCACCGCACTCCGTCACCGGCCACAGCGTCGGCGAGTACGCCGCCCTGTACGCGGCCGGAGCCCTCTCCCTCGACGACGGTCTGCGCCTCACCGTCGAGCGCGGCCGGCTGATGCAGCAGCGCTGCGACCCCGGCGCGATGGTGGCCGCGCCGCTCGACCGGGAGGCCGCCCTCGCGCTGGCCGCCGAGGTGCCCGGACTGGAAGTGGCCGTGACCAACGGGGACCGCGCCCAGGTGCTCGCGGGGACGGTGGCGGCCGTGGACCGGGCGTGCGCCCTGCTGGAGCGTCGCGGCACACCGGGGCAACGGCTTCCGGTGACCCGCGCCTTCCACACGGCCCTGATGGAACCGATGCTGGAGGAGTTCCGGAAGGTCCTCGCCGACGTGGCCCTGCGACCGGTGGACATCCCGTTCGTCAGCGCGCTGGACGGGGTGACCCACCCGCCCGGCTGGATCCCGGACGCCGACCATCTCGTCCGGCACACGCGTGAGCCCGTCCGCTTCGACCTGGCGTTGCGCGGCATCGGGGCACAACAGCCCGACGTACTGCTGGAGATCGGACCGCACACCACCCTCAGCGGACTGGCCCGCAGAGCACTGCCCGCCGTTGCGTCCGTGCCGTCCCTGCGCCGCGGTACAGGGCTCGGCGCCCTCTGGGGTGCGGCCGCGGGGCTGCACTGCGCGGGCGCGGACGTCGACTGGCGGGTGCTCCTGGCCGGCAGCGGGGGCCGACGCGTCCCCCTGCCCGGATACCGGTTCCAGCACAAAGACCACTGGACGGGGCCGAGGTTGACGGCCCTGAGCACGAGAACAACAGCGAGACAGGGAGCCGAAGTGGTTCAGCAAGACGCAGCGGTCGCGCGCGTACTCCAGAGCATCGTCCGGACGACCGCGCGGCACCTCGGCGAAGAGCCGTCGGCGATCGTCGGTGACGCGTCCTTCTTCGACCTCGGCGCCGACTCGCTCCAGATGATCAGCGTGCTGCGGGAACTGGAGCAGGAACACCGGGTCAAGGTGACGATGCGGCAGCTGTTCGAGGAGACGGGCTCGCCGCGGCGGCTCGCGGAGTTCATGGTCGCGCGGATGCCGGCGCCGGCGCCTCAGGAGCGACCTGAGCCACCGGCCGCAGCCGAGCCGGCGCCTGTTTCGGTGCCCGCGCCCGCGCCCGTACCCGTACTCCCTCCCGAGCCCACCCGCGCCGTTTCCGCGCCCACTCCCGAGTACGCCACCCGCGAGGAACTGGAGGACCTCGCCCACAAGATCCAGCAGATGTCGCAGATACAGCTCCAGATGATGTCCCAGCTCTCCCAACTGCTGGCTCTCCAGACCGCCTCCGTGTCCGACCGGCTCAACGGCACGGTGGCCAAGTGACCGGGCTGAACGGCATATCCGCCGCACTCGACCGCGATCTGGCGGCGATGACGGAACTCTCACAGCGCATCGCCCAGCAGATGGGCGCAGCCCCCGCCGCACCGGAGCAGACGTCCCCCGAGCCGCCGCGCGCGCACGGCCCCCGGGTCACCGTCGCACGGAGCGCCGGCATGGTGCGGGACACCTCCCCGCAGACCCAGCAGGAGCACCTCGCCGACCTCGTACGCCGCTACACGGCGAGGACCCCGACCTCCAAGGCGATCGCCCAGCGCCATCGCCGCGTCCTGGCCGACAGCCGCGCGGTGGTCGGATTCCGCAGTGGCACGAAGGAGATGCTGTACCCCATCGCGGGCCGCCGGGCGAGCAGGGCACGGCTGGAGGATGTCGACGGCAACGAGTACGTCGACATCACGATGGGCTTCGGCGTCCTCCTCTTCGGCCATGAGCCGCACTTCGTGACGGAGGCTGTCCGCGAGCACCTGTCCCGCGGCATCCAGCTCGGCCCGCGGGGCGTCGAGACCGGCGAGGCCGCGGAACTCCTCGCCGAACTGACCGGCCTGGAGCGCGTCGCCTTCGCCAACTCCGGTACGGAGGCCAACTCGGCGGCCATCCGGCTGGCCCGCGCCGCCACCGGCCGCGACAAGATCGTCACCTTCCTGGGCGCGTACCACGGCCACGCCGACAACGTCCTCGGCCGCCCCTCCGGCAGCGGCACCGACCAGCTCACCGTGCCGGTCTCCCGGGGCATCCCGCAGTCCGCCGTCGCCGATCTGCTGGTCCTCGCCTACGGCAGCGACACCGCCCTGGAGACCATCGAACGGCACGCCGGCGACATCGCCGCGGTCGTCGTCGAGCCGGTGCAGAGCAGACACCCCGCGCTCCAGCCCGTCGAGTTCGTGCGCAGGCTGCGGGAGGTGACCCGCCGACACGGCATCGTCCTGCTCTTCGACGAGATGCTGACGGGCTTCCGCCCGGCCGCGCGCGGCGCACAGGAGCTGTACGGCGTCACACCGGACCTCGCCACCTACGGCAAGCTGCTCGGCGGCGGCTTCCCCATCGGCGCGATTGCCGGCCGCGCGGACATCATGGACGGCGTCGACGGCGGCCACTGGTCCTACGGCGACGACAGCTACCCGCCCGCCGACACCACCTTCTTCGGCGGTACGTACATCCAGCACCCGGTCTCCATGGTCGCCGCGCGCGCCGTGCTCACCCACCTCAAGGAGCACAGCCCGAGCCTCCAGGAGCGGCTCAACGCGCGCACCGCCGAACTGGCCGCGACGCTCAACGGCTTCTTCGAGGCCGAGGAGTACCCGCTGCGCATGACCCACTTCGGCTCCCAGTTCCGCTTCGAGCACCGAGCCGACCTGGAACTCCTCTACCACCACCTGATGCTGCGCGGCGTGCACGTCTGGGAGTGGCGCAACTTCTTCCTGTCCACCGCCCACTCCGACGGCGACATCGAGTTCGTGGCGGACGCCGTACGGGATTCGCTGCGCGAGCTGCGGTCGGCGGGATTCTTCCCGGGCGGTCCGCTCGTGGCGCCGAAGGTCACGCCGCCACCGGCTCCGGTAGCGCTCGCGCCCGCCCCGGTGGCCTCCATGGCCTGGAACACCGCGGCCGTCACCGGATCCCGATCCCGTACGACACCCGTGACAGAAGAGGCCTCCCGCACCGCCGACTTCAGCGTCTATTTCTTCGGCGACTACCCGCAGGACGCCTCCGAACCCCGGCACGGCCAGTACGAACTCCTCATGGACGTGGCCCGGTTCGCCGACCGGCACGACTTCCACGCGCTGTGGATGCCCGAGCGCCACTTCCACTCCTTCGGCGGCCTCTTCCCCAACCCGGCCGTGCTCGCCGCCGCGCTGTCCCGCGAGACCGAGCGGATCCGGCTCAACGCGGGCTCCGTCGTCCTGCCGCTCCACGACCCCATCCGGGTCGCCGAGGAGTGGTCGATGGTCGACAACCTCTCCGGCGGGCGCGTCGGCATCGGTGTCGCCAGCGGCTGGAGCGCCAACGACTTCGTCTTCTTCCCCGACCGCTTCGGCCGGCACAAGGAGCAGATGTACGAACAGCTCGAAGAGGTACGGAAGTTCTGGCGCGGCGACGCCCTGCGCCGCACCGGCGGGGACGGCGAGGTCGAGGTCCGGCTCTTCCCACGGCCGGTGCAGGACACCCCGCCCCTGTACACCGCGGTGGTCGGCAACCCCGCCTCGTTCGAACTCGCCGCCCGCCACGACCTGGGCGTCGTCACCAACCTGATGACGCAGAGCGTGGAGCAGCTGCGCGAGAACATCGCCCTCTACCGGCGCACTCGCGCCCGGCACGGCCTGGACCCGGACGCGGGTCGCGTGGCCGTGCTGCTGCACACCTACCTCGGAGACGACCACGACACCGCGAGGACCGAGGCGTACGAACCGCTGTCCCGCTACATGCGCGCGTCCCTGTCCGTCTTCAGCGGCGTCACCAACAGCCTCGGTCACAGCATCGACCTGGCCGAACTGAGCGAGGACGACCTGGACGCGGTGTTCCGCCGCGCCTACGGCCGCTACTGCGACCAGCGGGCCTTGATCGGCACGGTGGACAGCGTCCGGCCGGTCGTGGACGCGGTGACCTCGGCGGGCGCCGACGAGATCGTGGCCCTCGTCGACTTCGGAGTCGTACAGGACGCGCTGCGCGGGGGCCTGCCGCACCTGGACGCCCTGCGGCGCCACTACCGCGGACCGGACGCGGCCGACCCGCCACCGGCCGCCGTCGCCGAGCCCGCCGCCGTCGCCGAACAAGCTGCCGTCGTCGCCGAAGTCGCCCCCGCCGAAGCGCCCTTGTCACCCGGTCAGGAACGGATCTGGTTCCTGGAGCGCCTGCTCCCGGGCCGTACCGCCTACAACGAGATCAAAGCGATCCGCCTCGACGGCCCGCTCGACGTACCCGCCCTGCACGCTGCACTGCGCGGCCTCGTCGCCCGCCACGAGGGCCTGCGCACCGTCTTCCGGGAGATCGGAGGTGAGCCGCGCCAGGTCGTACGGCCGTCCGCCGACCCGGACTTCGAGGTCGTCGGCGGGACCGCAAGCACCACGGTCCAGGACGTTCTCGCGGCCGAGAGCGCCCGCCGCTTCGACCTGGCCGACGGCCCGCTGTTCGTCACCCGGCTGGTCAGGCTCGCCGCGGCCGAGCACGTCCTCGTGCTGTCCCTGCACCACATCGTGGTCGACGCGGCCTCCGCCACCGTCCTCGCCCGCGACCTCTCGGCCCTCTACCGAGCCGCACGCGACGCGGCCGCCCCCGATCTCCCCACGCTGAACTGGTCCTACGCCGACCACGCCAGGGAACTGGCCGCCTCCGCGCACGGCTCCGAGGCCGACGAGGACCTGGCCTACTGGCGCCACACCCTCGGCGGAGAGCTGCCCGTCCTCGCCCTGCCCGCCGACCGGCCGCGCCCGGCGACGATGACGTCCAACGGCCGTGCCGTCTTCCACACCCTCGACCCCGAACTCTCCCGACAGCTGCGCGAGTTGAGCCGCACCCGCCGGGGCACCCTGTTCATGACCCTGCTCGCCGGTTACGCGGCGATGCTGCACCGGGTCACCGGGCAGACGGACCTCGTCGTGGGCACCCCGATCTCGGACCGGCCCGAGCGGGCCGAGCATGTGCTGGGGTTCTTCGTGAACACCCTGGCGCTGCGCCTCGACCTGTCCGGCGACCCCTCGTTCGGCACCCTGCTCGACCGTGTGCGGACGGTCGCGCTCGACGCGTACGACCACGCCCGCGTCCCCTTCGAAAGGGTGGTGCGCGAGCTCGCCCCGCCCAGGGCGGTCGACCGGACGCCGGTGTTCCAGGCGTTCGCCGAGTTCCAGCGTGCCGAACCGTTCCGCTTCGAACTGCCCGGCATCGACGCCACACCCCTGGACGCCGGACCGGACAAGTCCCTGACGGATCTGACGGTCTACTTCACCGACCAGCCGCAGGGCGTTCGCTGCCATCTGGAGTACAACACCGACCTGTTCGACGCGGACACCGTCGACCGGTTCTTCGGCACCTTCCGCGACCTCCTCGCGGCCGCGGTCGAGAACCCCGAGACGCCGCTGTCCCGGCTCGCAACGGCAGCCGTCGACGGCGCCCCCGTGCCGCTCGCCTGGCAGCGCGGCCCGTCCCGACCGGTCCCGGACACGACCGTCCACGCACTCGTCGCCCGGCAGGCGGCCGAGACGCCGAGCGCCACGGCCGTGATCAGCGGCGACACGCGACTGACGTATCGTCAACTCGACGAGCGGGCGGAGCAGCTGGCGGGCGCCCTGCAGGAACGGCACCCCGACGGCGGCGCCGAGGTCGCCCTGTGGCTGCCACGCTGCGCCGACCTCGTCGTCGCCATGCTCGCCGTGCTCAAGGCGGGCTGCGCCTACGTGCCGCTCGACCCGTCCCTCGGGCGGGCGCGTGCCCAGCAGGTCATCGCCGAGTGCGGGGCCCGCGTCGTGGTGTCGACGCGTGAGCAGGCCGCCGCCCTCGAACTGCCGGCGGGCGTGAGCGTCGTAGCGCCCGACGCGACCGCGCAACACCCGCCACGCGCCACGTCCGCCCATGACGACCAGGTGTCGTGCTGTGTCCTCTACACCTCGGGCAGCACCGGCACCCCCAAGGGTGTCGTCGTGGCCCACCGCGGCGTCGTCGACCTGTGCCGGTGGCAGCACCGGCGCTTCGCCTTCACCTCGGCCGACCGCAGCGCGGTTGTGTGCAGCCAGAGTTTCGACGCCACGCTCCTGGAGATCTGGCCGGCGCTGACCGCGGGAGCATCGGTCACGATCGCCGACGACGAGGTTCGCAGGGACCCGCTCGCCCTGGCCCGGTGGTACGCCGAACAGGGCGTCACCTTCTCCATCCTGCCCACCGCACTGGGCGAGCAGCTGCTGAGGCTGCCCGCGCGCGACCAGCCGCCGCTGCGTCATCTGCTGCTGGGCGGCGACGTACTGCGCACCCGGCCGCGCCCCGAGGCGCCGTACGAGGCCGTCAACGTGTACGGGCCCACCGAGACCACCGTCCTGTGCACCGTGGAGACCGTCGCCCCGCACAGCCAGGACTCCGCCGCACCGATCGCGATCGGGCGTCCCGTCGACAACGTCCGGCTGAGCGTGCTGGACGAGTCGGGCAGCCCGGCCCCCGTGGGCACGGTGGGGGAGTTGTACGTCGGCGGCCCCGGCGTGGCCGCCGGCTATCTGCACCGACCCGAGCTGGGCGCGCAGCGGTTCCTGCCGGACCCGGAAGCCGGTGAGCACGCCCGCAGATACCGCACCGGCGATCTGGTCCGCTGGACCGGCGACGGGAAACTGGAGTTCTGCGGCCGGGCCGACGACCAGGTCAAGGTCCGGGGCTTCCGGGTCGAACCGGAGGAGGTCTCCCGCGTACTCAACGCCCTCGCCGGCGTGCGCGAGGCGGCGGTACTGGCCCGGCGCAACGACCGCGGCGAGGCGTACCTCGCCGCCTATGCCGTCCCCGCCGACCCGATCGGCGCGTCGGCCGACGACCGGCAGGCCCGCGCCGACGTCCTGACCGAGGAGTTGGCGGTCCGGCTGCCGGAGTACCTCGTGCCGCGCGCCTGGCGCATCCTGCCCGCCCTGCCCGTGTCGGGCACCGGCAAACTCGACCGGACCGCGCTGCCGGCACCCGACCTCGTCTCCACGGCACCCAGCCGCAGGCCGAGCGGCGGCGGAGCGGAGGCCGGTCACCGGACCGGCATCGAGCGACGGGTCCGGGAGCTGTGGGCGGAGGAGTTCGGCGTCGACGCCGACGGCATCGCGGGGGACGCCTCGTTCTTCGACCTGGGAGGGCACTCGATCACCGCGATGCGGCTGGTGAACCGGGTCCGTGAGGAGTTCGGCACCGAGTACCCGATGCTGACCTTCTATCAGGACCCCACGCCGAGGGCCATGACGGCCCAGCTGGCGGGCGGTGCCGAGCCGAATCGGCCGACCGAGGCCGATGACGGACCGGGCAGCGTGGAACGCCGCGCGCCCGCCACCGCACAGCAGTCCCGCTTCGCCACGGTCCACGCCGACCACCTCCTGCCGCAGGTCTTCAACGTCGCCCTGCGGATCACCCTCTCCGGTGACCTGGACGTGGCGGCACTGCGGGCCGCCCTGACCCGGCTGGTCGAACGGCACGAGGGCCTGCGGACCCGCCTGGCCCGCAGCGGCGACGGCTGGGAGCAGCAGGTACTGCGGCCCGGCGCGGTGCGGCTGCCGGTCGAGGACCTCACCGCGCGGCCCGAGGAGGAGCGGCACGCCGCCGTGGAACGGGTCAGCGCCGAGGTCGCCGAGACGCCCCTCGATCCCACCGAGGGCACGCCGATGGCGCTGCGCCTCCTGCGGACCGGCGAGAGCACCTGGGTCCTGCTCCTCGTCCTGCACCACTCCGCGTGCGACGGCTGGTCCGTCAGCCTCCTGCTGAAGGAACTGGCCGCGCTCTACGGGTCCGCCGCGCAGGGCGAACCCGACACGCTCCCGCCGGTGGGGTGCCAGCCCGTGGCCTACGCCCGGTGGCAGCTGGAGCAGGCCGACGAGGCCGCCGACGAGCGGAAGCTGGAGTTCTGGCTGCGCGAACTCGACGGGGTCCCGTTCACCGTCGGCCTGCCGCTGGACCGGCCCCGGCCCGAGAGTCCGAGCGGACGCGGCGGGGCCGTGGTGTTCGGCGTGCCGGCTGAAGTGAGGTCCGGCATCGAGCGGTTGGCGAGACAGCGGGCGACGACGCCCTTCGTGGTCACGGCCGCGGCCCTCGGCCGGATGCTCGCGCAGAAGTCCGGACAGCCCGACGTGGTGTTCAACGTCTCCTACGCCAACCGGGAACGACGCGCGTTCGAGTCCTTGCTGGCCTGCACGATCACCGGCTTCGCGCTGCCGGTGCGGGGCAGCGCCACCGGTTCCTTCGCCGCTCTGACCGACCAGGTCGCCCGGACCGCGGTGGAGTGCATGGAACGGGTCATGCCGGTGCGCCGGATCGCGCCGGCGCTGCGGGAGCGCAGCGGCGTCGACGTACCGGACCGGCTGGACGTCGGCTTCGCCTACCAGAGTTCGCTGGAGGCCGAGGTCGAACTGCCGGGGCTGACCACGGCCATCGAGGACCTGGCGCCCGCCGCTGCCCGGGCCGAGCTCACCTTCGGACTGATCCCGGCCGGGGACGAACTGCGGGGCTTCGTGGAGTACTCGTCCGACCTGTGGGACCAGGCCACGATCGAGGGCTGGACCCGCGACTACGTCGCCGTGCTGCGTGAGGAGGTCGAACGGGCGTCGCGGAGTTGAACCCCGTCCGCGACGCCGCCTTGAGGCGCGCCGATGCCGGCGCGTCGCGCGGGACGGCGTCGCGGACGCTCACGCCGCGCTGCTGCTGCGCGGCATCCAGTGTCGGCACGTCAGCTCGTGCTCGGTGCCGAGGCTCGTCCACCAGCGCTCGCAGCAGGCGGAGTCGAGCTCCGCCCGCACGATCGCGTCGGCGGCGTCGCCGCTGCCGCGTGAGGCCCGTGCGATCAAGTCCAGCAGAATCTGCCGCTGTTCGCCGATCACCGTCTCCCGTACGACGGCGATGACCGGCACGAGACTGGCGGCCGCGAACAGACAGGCGGCCCAGACCGGGCCGTAGCGGACTTCGAGGATCGAGGTCCAGGCGAGCCCCGCGCTCGTGGCGACGTAGAGGACACACAGCAGGCGGCTGGAGCAGTTCATGGGCGTACACCGTCCTTTGGGGCGGATCGAATCGCCCTGTCCAACTACTCACCGCCCTCGGGGATTCGGGTGAATTATCCCACCGTGACTGACTGGAGGCGGTCCGCCGCCGACGAAGGGGCGGCGTCGGCCTTGGCCTTCCCCTGGAACGCGGACCGATAGGAGTGCGGCGTCGTGCCCACCACCCGGCGGAAGCGCTCACGGAACGCCGTCGGCGAACCGAACCCCGACTGGCGTGCGATGCGCTCGATCGGATGGTCGCTGTTCTCCAGCAGATACTGGGCTCGTCGCACCCTTGCCCGCAGCAGCCACTGCAACGGAGTCGTGCCGGTCTGCTCACGGAACCGGCGGCTGAAGGTCCGCTCACTCATCCCGGACCGCTCCGCCATCGCCCCCAGGGTGACCTCGCCGGCGAGGTTGTCCTCGATCCACTCCAGCAGGGGTTCCAGCGCCGAGCCGCGTGGCACGGGCGGGTGCTCGTGCACGATGAACTGCGCCTGCCCGCCCTCCCGTTCCAGCGGTACGACCGACACGCGGGCGGTGTGCGCTGCCACGGCCGAGCCGAGGTCGCGCCGGATCATGTGCAGGCACATGTCCAGTCCCGCGGCGGCTCCGGCGGAGGTGAGGATCTGCCCGTTGTCGACGTACAGCACGTCCGGCTCCACGTGGACGTCGGGGAAGCGCCGGGCCAGTTCGTCGGCCGCCATCCAGTGGGTGGTGGCGCGCAGCCCGTCCAGTAGTCCGGCCTCGGCCAGGACGAACGCGCCGACGCACACGGACGCGATCCGTGTGCCGGACTGTGCGGCCTCACGCAGGGCCGTCGCCACGCGGGCGGAGGGCGGTCCGGTCTCGTCGCAGCCCGGCACGATGATCGTGTCCGCGTCCGCCAGCCCGTCGAGCCCCCGGTCGATGCGCAGGGCGAAGCCCTCCGTGCGCACCTCGGGAGTCTCGGCGCACAGCCGGACCCGGTAGGGCCGGCGGCCGTCCGGCAGCCGCGTCCACCCGAACATCTGGAAGGGCGTCGCCATGTCGAACGGCACCACGTTGTCGAGAACCAGGATCGCCACGGTGTGCATGAGTGCCACCTTAGGCGGGTTCCCGCCATCATCAGAAGCCCAGGTCGTGGGAGTGGGCCTTGGCATGGGGCCGGACAGGGACGGTGGCGGGAATCCGTTGGATCCTGTCGTTTCAGCCCCTGTGCGATCGGCCGGAAGATCCCTAACGTGGGCGGAGCCGCCGCCCCGCACGAGCCGCCCCGCACGAGCCGGGCCGCGGCCCCGATGCCACGCCGACCCGGAGACCGACACCCCCCGATGACCAAGATCCTGCTCATCCTTCACGTCCTTGCCGCCATCGTCGCCGTCGGCCCCGTCACCGTCGCGGCCAGCATGTTCCCGCCGGCCGCGCGCCGCGTCCCGGCGACGGACGGCGCCGTCGCCGTGGGCACCGTCCGGCTTCTGCACCGCATCTGCCGCCTCTACGCGGCCATCGGGGTGTCGGTCCCCGTACTCGGTCTGGCCACCGCCCTGGCGATGGGGGTCCTGGGCAGCGGATGGCTCATCACGTCCATCGCCCTGACCGCCGCGGCCGCCGGCATGCTGATCGCGTTCGTCCTGCCCCGCCAGGAGGAACTCCTGGAGCAACTGAGCGCCGAACAGCCCGTGGAGCGCGCCGCCACCGTGCAACTCGCCATGGCCACCGGCATCTTCAACCTGCTGTGGGCGACCGTCACCATCCTGATGATCGTCCGGCCCGGTTCGACGACCGGAGCCTGAAGGCGGGCAGGTCGGCGGCCCGCGACCACCCTTCGGGGCCGTCATAGCACCCGTTCGTCGCCCGCGAAGCGCTCTGGCAGAATTCGTACTTCAGTGTGCGTCGGCGCCTAGACTCGACAGCCGTGCCCATATGCACACAGGGGCCACGACATGAAAGGCGCGTTGACGGGTGTTTCAGGATTCCCCCATTTACGACCGGCTGATCGCGGAACGCGGCGACATCCCCACTCAAGTGCGCAGGGAGGCCGAACGCGTCAGCCGGGACCTGGAGTTCGTGATGCAGCCGGGGCCGCCCCTCGGCCACGCACCGGCTCCGGTACGTCCGACGCCTCCCGCTCCGACCTGGCAGCGCAGCGCTCTGCCGCCCGGTCCGCACGCCGGCTGAGCACGGTCAGACCACCCTCGCGCTCGCGCCGTTGACGTGGGACTCCAGCCCGGCGACGGGCTGGGCCAGCCATTCGGCGATGGTGCGGGCTATCGGCTGGCCCGTGTCCACCTCGACGAAGCCGAACTGGCCCGACTGGTTGCACTCCAGGAACCACCACGTGCCGTCGGCGTCCTCGACGAAGTCGAAGGCGCCGTAGGACAGTTCGGCGTCCCGCAGGTACGCGCGGACGGCCTCTGCGACGCGGGGCGCGACGTCGACGGGCTCCCACAGCGCGTCGGACGTCGCGAAGCGGACGTCCACCTCGACCTCCGTACCGGTCGCCTTGCGAGCGGCCAGCAACCGGTCGCCGACCGCGGTGAGACGGATGTCGGCCCGCTTGGCGACGCGCCGTTGCAACAGGGTGGGTCCGTACGCGACGGCGGAGAAGTCCGTGTCCGGGGCGACCCTGCTGGTCGGCACCGCGCGCGGCGGGTCCTGGGGATGCGCGCCGGACACCGGTTTGACCACCAGATCCGGGTAGCGCTCGGCGAACTCGCGGGCGGCCTGCGGGAAAGTCGTGATCAACGTGGCCGGGACGGGCAGTCCGCAGCGCTGGGCCAGCCGCAGCTGCCAGGGCTTGTGCCGGGCCCGGCGGGCGGCGTCGGGGTGGTTCATCCAGCGGGCCTCGCTGCCGCGCAGCATGCCGTACAGCGCCTGCCCGGCCTCTTCCGTCAACCAGGTGGAGGGGCTGGCCGCCCGCTCGGCCGCGGTTCCCGGCCTGCGCAGCCAGACCGAGCGCAGCCCGGCGATGCTCACCAGGCGTCCCGCGGACGACAGATGGCCGCGGAACGCTCCGTGCACATATTCGCCCGACAGGGACACCCCGTCGGTCAGGTCGGCGGGGTCGAGTCGGAACACCGGAACGCCGGACGCGTTCAGGTGCACCACCACCATGTCCGCCGTCACGTCTTCTTCGCTCGTCAGAATCAAGACGGTCATTGTCGGCCGCCTGCGTTCAGTCGTCGAAGTGAGTCTTGGAGCCCGCTGTGGACGTCGTGGTGCCCAACTCCCGCATCAACGCGTGATCACAGGCGGCTATGCGGCCGTCACGGAGCACGTTCAACTGCATACCGGAGTCGTAGATGTACGGAGCGGTGAACTCCAACTCCGCTGCCGGCCGTGCATAGTTGAGCGCGAACGGTTGCATCGTCTCTCCCTTACAGGTGCAGCTCCGATCGAGCCTGGCAACCCGGCGGCGGCCCTCGGTCACCGACGCCCTTTGGTTTCCACTTACTTAAACGAATCGAACGAGTGATTGGTTTCGTTACTTTCCGTAATCAACGGCGTCCGGCGGTCCCGCCTCGGGAGAGCGGCGCAGGGTACGCAGTGCCAGCAAGAGCACGCCGATGTCGTCCAGATACACCGGATCGGGCAGCAGATCGGTCGGCAGCACGAAGTACAGGACGGCACCCCAGAACACCCATCGCGGCCCCGTCGGCAGCCCGGAGCGGCGCAGCAGCCGCCGTGTCCGCACGAGGCGCACCAGCACGCCGACGGCCACGGCGAGCACGACGGCCGCGAGGGCCACGACGGCGATGATCACGGTGGTGGTGGACTCCACTGACCCTCCTCCTGCCGGTGTCGCGTGACACACGCACTGTTAGTCGGATGCCCGCTCCGGTCGTGCATGTTGCATGACGACGGTCACCCGGCGGCATCACATCACCCGTCAGGACGGAAGACGCACAAACGGCCCGGTCACCTGCTCGCCCCGGCCTACCGGCGCGCCGAACGGCACCCGCCCGACGCAGTAGTCCGCCCCCACGAAACCACCGCATCCGCAGTACGCGCCCCGCCGCGCCGGCGCTACCGGTCCGACGTCTCCCGCCGGGCCTCCACAGCCTCGGGCGGCTGCTCGTCACCGGTGTCGGGCGAGGCCTTACGGGGCCGGCTCTTCAGGCGTTCGAAGGTGCGGGTCAGGTGTTGGAGGGGGGACGGCGGCGCGGTGGTGGCCGGCTGGGGCTGCCGCTCGGGTTCGGCGCCGGCGGACTCCCGGTAGGCGGCCAGGGCCGCGTGTGCCTGTTCGGCGGCCTCGCGGTACAGGTCGCGGGACTTGGTCATCGCCTCCAGGGCGTCCGCGTACATCGCCACGAGCTTGCGCTCGCGTGCGAGCTCCTCCCCCAGGGTCAGCAGCCGCCAGTCCTCCCGCAGGGCGGTCAGTGCCTCCCCGCCGCCCTCCGGCACCGGCCGCGGCAGAGCGGCGAAGCGCGTCACGGCGTGGATGAGTTCGGCCGGCTCCGAGCCGTCGAGAAAGACACTGCGTACGGCGAAGCCGTCGGCGTCGTAGTCGGCCGGCGCCGGAGCGCCGGGCAGCACCACGGCGCCGCCGCGCGGCACCTGCACGCCGACGTCCCGCAGGGCCCAGTTCACGACGCGCAGTTGGCTGGGCGCGGCGCGATGCTCGACGACCCGGTGCCGCAGGCTCGGCGGCAGCATCCCGGCGAGCGGGACGCGCCCGCGCTGGTCGGTGGTCATGGCCTCGTGGACGACGACATGGATGCTCCAGCCGTCCCGTGCGGAGTCCCGCAGCACGCGCCGTACGGCCTTGTCGTCCGAGGGGAGGGGGTTGATGTCCCGCAGTCGCAGCCCTGTGACCGCGTCATGGTCCCAGGTCGACTCCGGCTCCTGCGGCCAGAACATCGCGGCAGGCGACGGCCACCGGGGATCCCACGGAGCCTCCGCCTCCGCGACCAGCACCCACTCCTGGCCGCTGTCGGAGCCGCGCTCGACGGTCAGCCGGGCGCGTACGGTCACCGACCCGGCGACCCGCCAGCGGGCCTCGAAGATCCACTCCTGGGCGGCCTCGTCCTCGGGCACTTCCAGGAAGTCGTCGATGGTCAGGCTGTCCTTGAGCCGTCGCAGGCCGGTCCGGACCGCGTCCTGCGCAGCCGGACCTGGGTGGCGGCCGCGGGCCGACCACACTGTCGGAGGAGTGGTGGGGCGAGTGCTGGAGGAGCTGGGCATGGGTCCATCTGTGGGCGGGGGCACGTGCTCGTACAAGTATCGTCGCCGCACATGGATGCCCACGGACCGGGGTCCGCACACGGGGTGTGCTCGATCCGCACCGGACGATGGCCCCTCACCCGTGGCCCGCGCCCTGTCGCGTCATGACAATGACTCGGTGAGCAGGACCCGTCCACCATCCGCATTGGGGCGGGTCCTGCTCACCACGGGGCGTCCGCTCAGTTGTGGTACCCGATGTAGCCGTTGCCGTCCCGGTCGTTCTGGGTCTTGGTGTAGGCGTGCGAGTCCGCCCCCGCGCCCGAGGGCTTGTAGAAGTAGATCGTGTCCTTGTCGTTGTTCCACATGAAGTTGCAGTTGTCGCGGTAGACGACGTTGCCCCGGTCGGAGTCGGTGCCGTTGCCGCCGCGCAGCTTCACGTAGTCGCCGGGCTCGAGGTTGTGGTTGGCGGTGAAGGTGAACCGGTTGCCGGCCTTGTCCTTCACGACGTAGCCCTTGAGGTTGACCGTCGTACCGGACGAGTAGTTCTTGATCGTCAGGTATTCCTCGTCGGTGTTGCCGGTGCGGCAGTTGTTGGAGTCGCGGCCCGGCGCGTCGTACTGGATGCCGCGGATCTTCAGCGCGGACGAGTACTCGGTGGCCTGGGCGGGCGCGGCGGCGAGCGCGCCGAGCGTGCCGGCCGCGACGGTGATTGTGGCGAGAATGCGTATGCGCATGGAGAAACATCCCCCTGTGTGGTGCTTCTGTGAAGATCAGGAGTGTATCCGTGCGGAACGGCCGCTGTGCCGACTTCACCGAAATGCGAGACGTGGGTGCGTCAGTGCGGGTAGGCCCGAGGTGGGCGTCGACGGGTGAGCTCTTCGCGGAAGTCCGAGATGACCGAGCTGATCTGACGCATGAGGGCGGTGTTCTCGAGCCGTTCGAGATAGAGGTTGTGCCGGGCGAGGGCGGGTGCGTCGACGCAGAAGTAGAGCGCCATGAGCGGGTTGACGAACAGTTCACCGCCCTTGGTCCGCTCGGTGAACCTGACGTCGCCGAAGTCGCCGCGCACGGCGGCGGCGACGGAACCCTGCACGATGCTCGGACGGTCCGGCGTGCAGGACTGCGCGTGCGCCACCGCGTCGAGATAGAGGCGTCCCTCGCGGCTGTCGCGCGGCAGCGAGAACGCGCCCAGGTAGCCGCCCTCGCGATCGAGTGCGGCGAGATTCTCCAGCACCAGGGAGTGGTTGACGCCGTGATACGCGTCCACCCCGAACCCGAGGCACGCCACCAGTCGCACGGCGACCTCGTCCAGCCCGGCCACGGCGCCCAGGCTGGCCATGTCCTCCTCCGGCGTGCCCAGCCCGTCCTCGTCCCCGCGCATCAGGATGTCGGTCCCGCCGTCCACCAGCACGACCGCGTCCACGCCGCCCAGATGCGTCAGGAGCGCACGGTAGGCGGCCCTGAGCGGCTGCACGCCCGTGCGGGCGAACGCGTACACCGTGTCGGGCAGGTCCTGCTCGGCGAGCCACCGCGCGAGGGTGCGCTCGGGGAAGTAGTCACCGCGCGCCGCGGTGTCCGGGCGTATCGCCGCTATGTCGTGGTCCACCCACACGTCGAGGTCCAGCCCGTACAGGTCCGAGAACGACAGGTTCGCCAGGTGGACCTCCTTTCCGGCCGCCCGCAGCGCGAGCGCGAGCGGTAGTCCGGCGTACACGTCGAAACCGCCGCCCGCGCCGGCGACGAGGACCCGCCGCGCGTCGCGCAGCCGGGTGAGGAAAGGGGGCTCAAGGAGTGAGAACACCGGGGGACGCTAACAGGCCGCGATCACCGGGGAGAGCGAATAAACCCGGAGGGCCGGGGAATGAACCCCCGGCCCTCCAGGTCGGCGTCGGTCGGCGGGTTACGCGCCGCTCTCGCGGAGCATGTCCTCGCGCTCGACGATCTTCACGCGCTCACGGCCCTGCGGCTCGCCCAGCGCCTTCTCGGCGGCGTCGAGCTTGTACCAGCCGTCCCACGTGGTGAACCGGACGCCCCGCTCGGCGAGGAAGTCGTCCACGGCCTCCGGCTCGGGCGAGGCAGGCGTCTGCAGACGGTCGTTCGCGAAGTCGTCCAGCAGGTTCGCCACCGTCTCGTTGGCGTCGCCCTTGGTGTGGCCGATCAGACCCACCGGACCACGCCGGATCCAGCCGGTGACGTACGTCGACTGGAGGTGCTCGCCGGACTCCTGGACGACCCGGCCGCCCTCGTCCGGGACCGTGCCCGAGTCGATGTCCCAGGGCAGCTTGGGGAGTTTGTCGGACAGGTAGCCGACGGCGCGGTAGATCGCGGTGACGTCCCAGTCCTTGAACTCGCCGGTGCCCTCGACGTTGCCGGTGCCGTCGAGGGCGGTGCGCTCGGTGCGCAGGCCGACGACCTTGCCGTCCTCGCCGAGAACCTCGGCGGGCGACTCGAAGAAGTGCAGGAACAGCTTGTGCGGCCGGTCGCCGACGTCGCGGATCGCCCAGTTCTCCAGGGTCTTGGCGACCATGTCGGCCTGCTTGTTGCCGCGCCGGGTCTCGATCGAGCCCTCGTCGTAGTCGATGTCCTCGGGGTCGACGATGACCTCGATGTTGGGGGAGTGGTCCAGCTCCCGCAGCTCCATCGGGGAGAACTTCGCCTGCGCCGGGCCACGGCGGCCGAACACGTGTATCTCCAGCGCCTTGTTGGCCTTCAGGCCCTCGTGGACGTTCGGCGGGATCTCCGTCGGCAGCAGCTCGTCCGCCGTCTTGGCCAGGATGCGGGCCACGTCCAGCGCGACATTGCCGACACCGAGCACGGCGACCTTCTCCGCCTCCAGCGGCCAGGTGCGCGGCACGTCCGGGTGGCCGTCGTACCAGGAGACGAAGTCCGCCGCGCCGTACGACCCGTCGAGGTCGATGCCCGGGATCGACAGCGCACGGTCGGCCGTCGCGCCCGTCGAGAAGATCACGGCGTCGTAGAACGCGCGCAGGTCGTCCAGGCTGAGGTCGGACGGGTAGTCGACGTTCCCGAAGAGACGGATCTGCGGCTTGTCGAGCACCTGGTGGAGGGCGGTGATGATGCCCTTGATGCGGGGGTGGTCGGGGGCGACGCCGTAACGGATCAGCCCGAAGGGCGCGGGCATGCGCTCGAACAGGTCGATGGACACGCCGGGCTCGGCGGCCACCTTGGACTTGAGCAACGCGTCGGCGGCGTAGATCCCGGCGGGGCCGGCTCCGACGATGGCTACCCGCAGGGGGCGGGGCATGATCAGGTTCCCTTCGAGAGGCGATAGATCGACTCGAACGGGAAGCCTAAACTAAGGCAAGCCTAAGTCGGTACGCGGGTCCAACCTATGAGCTCATAAATCAATTCTATGGGCTGGAGGAGGGAATCGAGGCCGCCGTCCCGCGCGGGCGCGAGGCGGCGACCCCGGTTCTGTGTCAGTCGATGTGGAAGCTGTCCCCGTACACCTTCCAGTCGAGCGGCGTGTTCAGGTCGAGGTTGCCGTTGCGCAGGAACACCCGCTGGGCCGTGTCGACCCGGCTGGTGTCGCTGTGGGCCTCCTCCTGCTTCATGGCCCACACCCGCGCGTCCAGGAAGGCGTCGAGGTACGTGACCTCGTCACCGCCCTGCGCCGGCGGCCGGGCCCGGTCCAGGGCGCGCCCCCGGATGTTGCGGAAGCTGGTGGGGTCCGAGCCGTCGCCGTGCATGACGATGGCGTCGTAGTAGGCGAACTGGCCGAGGACGCGCAGCCCGTCGGTCTTGCCCTGTTGCACGGCCGGGTTGAAGTACACCCGGTCGCGCTCGTCGTTCTGCGCCTGCTTGAACGCCTGGTCCTGTGCGGCCCGGGCCCAGTCGCCGGGGTAGTTCGGGTCGAGTCCGTCGTGCGAGTCGGTGCCGTCCACCCGGCGCAGCGCCGGCAGGTACGGGGCGAGGACGTTGCCGGGGCTGCGGTCGGCGTACAGCTCGACCAGGTCGAGCATGTCGCCCGTGCCGGAGCAGAAGCCGATGATGCCGGCGGTGTAGCCGCGGCCGTCGCCGATGTCCTCGATGTACTTGTACTGGGCCTTCCAGTCGAGCGAGGAGTTCTCCGCGCTCGACACCAGCTTCATGGCGATCTCCTTCTTCGCCGGGTCGTCGAGCCCCAACGCGGCGCAGAGTGCGGCGGCGTGCGGGGAGTTGAGGAGGGGGGCCGATACCACCGACGCGCCGATCAGGGCGAGAAGGGTGCGGCGTGAGGTGTGCGAGGGGTGCTTCACGGCGGCTCCAAGTGGAGGTGGGGGGTGGGGAGTTGGCCGTACGCGACACTGATAGGAAGGTTTCCTATCAGATGCTGCGTATGAGAGGCACCCGTCGCGTCAAAGGTTCGTACCTACCTACAAGCCGCCGCGGCTACGGCAGCGGCTGCTCCGCCCAGATCACCTTGCCCGCCGGGAGATACCGCGTGCCCCAGCGCTCGGCCAGCTGCGCGACCAGGAACAGACCGCGCCCGCCCTCGTCCGTCATGGCGGCGTAGCGCAGATGCGGCGAGGTGCTGCTGGCGTCGAAGACCTCGCAGATCAGACTCCGGTCGCGCAGCATGCGCACGCGGATCGGGTCACCGCCGTACCGGATGGCGTTGGTGACCAGCTCGCTCAGTATCAGCTCCGTGGCGAACGACAGCTCGTCCAGCCCCCATGACTCGAGTGTCCGCGTCACCGCGGAACGCACCTCGGCCACGGCGGCCGGGTCGGACGGCACATCCCATTCGGCCACGTGATCGGCATCGAGCGCCCGCGTCCGCGCCACGAGCAGCGCGATGTCGTCGCTCGGCCGGGCCGGCAGCCGTGCCTCGAGGACGGCCTGGCAGGTCTCCTCCGGCGAGCGGTCCGCCCCGGTCAGCGCCTCGCGCAGCTGCTCCAGGCCCTCGTCGATGTCGTGGTCCCGGTCCTCCACCAGCCCGTCCGTGTACAGCACGAGCCGGCTGTCCTGCGCGAGCTCCAGCTCGGCCGTCTCGAACGGCAGCCCGCCCAGGCCCAGCGGGGGACCGGCGGGCACGTCGGGAAACTCGACGGTGCCGTCCGGCCGGACCAGGGCCGGCGGCGGATGGCCGGCGCGGGAGACCGTGCACAGCCGGGAGACCGGGTCGTAGACCGCGTACAGACAGGTCGCGCCGGTCACCGGGGCGCTGTCGCCCTCCTGGGCCTCGTCCTGGTCGATCCGGGCCACCAGCTCGTCCAGCAGCCCGAGCAGCTCGTCGGGCGGCAGGTCCAGGGCGGAGAAGTTGTGCACGGCCGTACGCAGCCGCCCCATCGTGGCCGCCGCGTGCAGCCCGTGGCCCACGACGTCCCCCACCACCAGCGCGACCCGGGCACCGGACAGCGGCAGCACGTCGAACCAGTCACCGCCCACCCCTGCCTGCGCCGGCAGATACCGGTAGGCGATGTCGAGGGCGTTCTGCTCGGGGAGGCTGCGCGGCAGCAGGCTGCGCTGGAGCGTGACCGCCATGCTGTGCTCGCGCGTGTACCGGCGGGCGTTGTCGATGGACACCGCCGCCCGGGCGACCAGCTCCTCGGCGAGCGCCACCTCGTCGGCGTCGAACGGCACGCCCTTCTGCGACCGCCAGAAACTCACCACGCCCAGCAGCAGCGACCCCGCCCTCAGCGGCACCGCGATCAGCGAGTGGATGCCGAAGTCCACCACCTGCGCCGAGCGCTCCCGATCCTGCGCCCGCCAGCCCGGCGCCTCCTGGAGCCGCGGCTCGATGACGGCATGCCCGTCGCTCAGCGCCCGGCCCTGCGGCGAGGAGTCGACGAACCGGATGTGCTCGCCCACCGGATACAGCGGCGCGTCCTTGCGTATCCCGCTGAACGCCGTACGCCGCAGCCGGGTCGCCGCCTCCGGCTGCCCGCCGCCCAGCACGGCGTCGAAGAGGTCGACGGTGGCGAAGTCCGCGAAGCGGGGCACCGCCAGCTCCGCCAGTTCCTCGGCGGTGCGGGTGACGTCCAGGCTGGTGCCGATGCCCACCCCGGCGTCGTACAGCATGTTGAGGCGCTCGCGGGCCTCCTCGGCGCGGCCGGACAGGGCCCGCAGCTCGGTCGAGTCGCGCAGGGTGGCGACGCTGCCGGAGGGGCGGCCCCTGAGATGCGTGGGGCGCTGGTTGACGGCGAGGAGCCGGTCCTTGACCAGGTGCACCTCGTCGGTGGCCATCCGGCCGGAGTCCAGCAGCTCGGCGGTGTCGGCGGCGAGGCCGAGCTGGAGCACCTTGCGTCCCTCGGCGTCCTCCGGCAGGTCGAGCAGGCGGTGTGCCTCGTCGTTGGCGAGGAGCAGCCTGCCCTCGTCGCCGACGATGATGACGCCCTCCCGCACGGCGTGCAGGACGGCGTCGTGGTGCTCGTACATCCTGGTCATCTCGTCCGGCCCGAGGCCGTGCGTCTGGCGCAGCAGCCGTCTGCTGACCAGTGCGGTGCCGCCCGTGGACAGGGCGAGCGCGACGGCGGCGGCGGTCAGGACGAGCGGCAGCTGCCGGTCCGCGGTGCCGCCCACGGTGTCCGTCGTGATCCCGGCCGACACCAGGCCGACGACCTTCCCGTCCGGATCCTCGATCGGGACGACGGCCTGCACGAGCGGGCCGATGGTTCCCGTGATCTGCTCGGTCACCACCTTGCCCTCGAGCGCGGGCTCCAGGTTCCCGACGAAGTGCTTGCCGATGCGGTCGGGCTTGGGGTGGGTGTAGCGGATGCCGTCGGTGTTCATGATGACGATGAAGTCCACGCCGGTGGCCTCGCGCGCCGCCTCGGCCCGCGGCTGGAGCACAGCGGTCGGATCCGGGCTCTTGAGCGCCTCCCGGGTGCCCGGCGCGTTCGCGAACGACTCGGCCACCGCGACCGAGCGGTTGCGCGCCTCCTGCGTGCTGTCGTACCGCACCTGAAGCACCAGCGCGACCACCGCGGCGACGACCAGCAGCAGCACGATCACGACCTGGAGCAGGAACACCTGACCGGCGACGCTGCGCCCGCCGACGGTCGCCCGCAGCCAGCCGATCGGCCCCTTGCGCGACCCCTCGTCGCCAGGATCGAACGGCATTCCCCGCTCGGGCACCACGGTGCCGCGGTCGGGCGCACGCCAGGTGCGCGGACCGCTGGGACGACGTGCCGACCGGGCCCCGGATCGACCCGATAGTCGGACCATGTGCCCATGTCTACACTGCTGCGCCGCCGGAGGCGAGGGACGTCACGGACCGTGACAGGAGCTGTTTCCTGATCCGCACGACGATCACGCCGTGATCCACCGAAACTGGGCAACTCCCGTCCCCGCCACGGCAGTACGACACCGAAGGCGCCGGGCGCCGGCCCCTCACTTCCGGCGCAGCGGTGTGGCGCGCAGGGTGGCGAGCAGCAGCGCGATGTCGTCGGGACGGTCCGCCATGTGCCGGGCCGTCGCGGTCAGCCGGTCCGCGAGGCTCGCCAGCGAGCGGCCGCCCGGGCGGGCACCGGGTCCACCGGCCCTCGCGAGCGCCACCCGCAGCGCGCTGATGCCGTCGTCGATGTCCACACCGGGCCGCTCGACCAGCCCGTCCGTGTACAGCGCCAGCACGGCACCGGGCTCCATCCGCAGCTCCTCCACCGGGTACTGCGCCTGCGGGTCCACTCCGAGCACCACCCCGCCCGGCAGGTCCACGAGTTGCGTACGGCCGTCCGGGCGGCGCAGCAGCGGGCGCGGGTGCCCGGCCACGACCGCCTGCGCGACGCCGGTCGCGGGGTCCAGCCGGATGTAGCAGCAGCTCGCGAACAGACCGGGGTCAAGGTCGATGAGCAGGTGGTTGGTGCCGCTCATGACCTCGTCCGGCGGCCGGTCGCCGAGGGCGAAGGCACGGACGGCGCTGCGCAGCTGGCCCATGGTGGCCGCCGCCTGCACGCCGTGCCCCTGCACATCGCCGATGACCAGCGCGAGAGCGTCCCCGGCGGGCACGACGTCGTACCAGTCGCCGCCCACCTCCATGCCCTGGGTGCCCGGCAGGTAGCGCCCCGCGGTCTCCAGCAGTGGGTGCTCCGACAGCCGCCGGGGGAGCAGCGCCTGCTGGAGCCCGCGGGCGAGCGCGGCCTCGCTCTCGTAGCGCTGCGCCTTCTCCAGGGCGTGTGCGATCAGTCCGGCCATGGCGGTGAGCACCGCGCGTTCCTCGCCGCTGAAGCTGCGCGGCCGGTCGAAGCCGAGGATGCAGGAACCGACGGGGCGGCCGGAGGCGATCAGCGGCAGGAAGGCGCGGGCGCCCTCCGTCGCGTCCAGCGCGATGCCCGGGTAGGCGTCGGCGAGCTGCTGCATCGAGTCGAAGAACAGCGGGCGCCCGGTGGTGAGCGTCTCCACGCCCGGCAGCCCCTCGTCGAGTCCCACACCGTCGAACGGGGCGAGGAACCCCTTGGGGAAGCCCGTCTCCCAGGCCAGGAACAAATGCCGCTCCTGGAGCAGATAGATGGCCAGCCGGCGGCCGCCGAACACCGGCAGCAGCTCCCGCATCACCACGGCGGACACCTGCCGGGGCGTGACCGCCTCCGTCAGCGCGATGGCGAGGACTATGGGGCGGTACAGGGGAGCGAGCGACTGCGCTCCGCCGGGCTCCGGCGTGCCAGGCGCCTCCGGGAGATCGGCGGGGGTGTCAGTCACCCCGTGCCCCGGGCGGATCGTGATGGTGAGCAGGTCGGGGCCGGGATACGCGGACAGGGAGAGCAACTCGTCCCCGAACGTGCGGGTGGCGGATTCGTGCTGGTCGTCGGAGGGTCTGCGGACGTGGAAGTGCACCGGCTCCGGGGACAGCAGGGCCACCCGCAGATGGTCCTCGACGGAGGGCTGGTTCAGCCAGGGCACGCTCTCCCACAGGGTCCGGCCCAGCAGCTCGCCGCGCGGCACGCGCAGCAGCTGCGCCGCGTGCGGATTCGCGTAGACGACCGCCCCCAGCCGGTCCAGGCAGAACACCCCGTCCGGCAGCAGGTCCGCCGCGACCTCCGCCACCGCGCCCGCCCCCGGGTCGAGCACGACACCGCGTACGGGCGCCGCACCGAAGGGAGCAGAGTCGTCGTACCGCCCCCAGACCTCGACCAGTCGCGGCGCGCCGTTGGCCGCGCGCACATACAGCGGCAGGGCCGGTGGCCGCCCGCCGGCCGCCTCCCGCAGCGCGGCCAGAATCCGGTCCGTGTCACCCGGGGCGACGGCCCGCACGAACTCGTCCACGGTGGCGTGAGCCTCGCCGGGGACGGCACCCAGGACGACGTTCAGCCGCTCCTCGGCGGTCACGACGTTCGTCGCCGGGTCCCAGGCGAACCGGCCCAGGTAGCCGGAGGGGCGACGCCTGGCCGGCGGCCGTACGCACAGCGGCCCGCCGTCCCAGGTCACCGCCGATGCGCCCTCGTCCTCCAGGGGCCGCAGCGCCGACCCCAGTTCCTTCGCCAGCTGGGCCATCCGCTCGCGCACGGGCAGCAGTTCCGTGGCGTCCTGCGCCGACGGCCGCAGCACGGTCAGCACACCGAAGATCGACGATCCGCCGGTCACGGGGACGTACAGGGATCCGAACTGGAACGGCAGACCGGCGGCGAACTGCGGGTAGCGGCGCATCGTGTCCGTCGCGTTCGGCAGCACCACCTCGACGCCCAGCCGGTAGGCGTCCGCGACGGGGAACGGCCGGTCCACATGCAACCGCCACCACGGCCGGAACAACGGCCCGGGCAGCCCCTCCAGCACCGCCAGACGGAGCAGTCCGGGCGTGCTGGAGCGCAGGTAGACCCCTCCCGCGTGGCCGCCGGCTGCGCTGATCGCCTCTGCCGAGGCATCGATCAGCAGCGCCGCCAGCCTGCCGGGCGTCCGCTCTGCGCCCTCGGCGCTCCCAGTCATCGGCCCTACCTCGTCCGTACGCCGTCACGCGCGCGACACAGCAAGAATGCGCCACGACGCACCTCGCCCGCACCTGGGCGGCGAAAGTCCGACGGCGCGCAGGGTGCCTCCGAGCCGCCGGAGCCCGCTAATCACGGGGGAGAAGCCCGGTGGATCCCGGGCATCCCCCCACTGCGGCCCGGCATGCAGCACAGGCGAAAACCGGACGTCGTGGCCATGGCGAACCGCGTTCGCCGTTCCACCAAGCCTCGTCCCCCCGCGAGTACCCGCAACCGGCCCGTCCCCTCCCCGTTGTCCCTGCGGAACACTCGGAAGCAACCCGGCCCGTCCGGCACAGGCAGGAGAGCAGTCGCATGGAGTACTACGACCTCGGCACCCACACCCGCTCCGTCACCACATCCTGCGCACAGGCCCAGCTCTGGTTCGACCGTGGCCTGGTGTGGACGTACGCCTTCCACCACGAGGAGGCCGTCGCCTGCTTCGAGGCCGCCGCCGCGGCCGATCCCGACTGCGCCATGGCCCACTGGGGCGTCGCCTACGCGCTCGGGCCGAACTACAACAAACCCTGGGAGTTCTTCGACGACCAGGACCTCGCCCGCACCGTCGACCGCACCCACGCCGCCGTGGAGCTGGCGCACGAGAAGGCGGCGCACGCCACGCCCGTCGAGCAGGCCCTGATCGCCGCACTGCGCGCCCGCTACCCGCAGGCCAAGGCGGTGGAGGACTGCTCGGTCTGGAACGCCCCGTACGCCGAAGGAATGCGCGCGGTCTACGAGCTCGCCCCCGACGACCTCGACGTCGCCACCCTGTACGCGGACGCCCTGATGAACCTCACGCCCTGGCAGCTGTGGGACCTCAGGACCGGCGAACCGGCCGAGGGCGCCCGCACCCTGGAGGCCAAGGCCGTCCTCGACCGGGCCCTCGCCCGCCGCGCCGGGCGCGACCACCCGGGGGTGGTCCACCTGTACATCCACCTGATGGAGATGTCCCCGACGCCGGAGGCGGCCCTGTCCGTCGCCGACCGGCTGCGCGGACTGGTGCCGGACGCCGGGCACCTCAACCACATGCCCTCGCACCTGGAGGTGCTGTGCGGCGACTACCGGCGGGTGGTGTCCGACAACACGGCGGCGATCGTGGCCGACGAGAAGTACCACGCCCGGGCCGGGGCGATGAACTTCTACACCCTGTACCGCTCGCACAACTACCACTTCAGGATCTACGGCGCGATGTTCCTCGGCCGCTCCGACGTCGCCCTGGAGACCGCGGCGCAGCTGGAGGCGTCCATCCCCGAGGACCTGCTGCGTGTGCCGAGCCCGCCCATGGCCGACTGGCTGGAGGGCTTCCTCGCCATGCGCGTCCACGTGCTGATCCGCTTCGGCCGCTGGGACGACATCCTGGACCTGCCGCTGCCCGCCGACCCGGAGCTGTACTGCGTGACGACGGCGATGCTGCACTACGCCCGCGGCGTCGTCCTCTCCGCGACCCACCGCGTCCCGGAGGCGGAGGCGGAACGCCGGCTCTTCCGCGCGGCCGTCGCCCGGGTCCCCGAGACCCGCATGCTCTTCAACAACACCTGCGCCGACATCCTCGCCATCGCCTCGGCGATGCTCGACGGCGAACTGGAGTACCGCAAGGGCGACCACACCGCCGCCTTCGCCGCACTG
Source organism: Streptomyces sp. NBC_01092 (assembly GCF_045039535.1). Classification (NCBI taxonomy): domain Bacteria; kingdom Bacillati; phylum Actinomycetota; class Actinomycetes; order Kitasatosporales; family Streptomycetaceae; genus Streptomyces; species Streptomyces sp. NBC_01092. Next base: position 10,517,346 of record NZ_CP108659.1, read on the forward strand.
GAACGCTCCATCGACCTGGACGACAACCTTCCCTACGACGAACCGTGGGGCTGGATGCAGCCCACCCGGCACGCCTACGGAGCCCTCCTCCTCGAACAGGGGTGCGTCGAGGAGGCCGAGGCCGTCTACCGCGCCGACCTCGGCCTGGACGGCAGCCTCCCGCGCGCCCTGCAGCACCCCGGAAACGTCTGGTCCCTGCACGGCCTCCATGAGTGCCTGATGCGTCTGGGCCGGACCGGGGAGGCGCAGATGGTGGCCCAGCAGCTGCGTCTCGCCGCCGCGCTGGCGGACGTACCGATCGAGGCCTCGTGCTTCTGCCGGCTCGACACGACCGCCCAGGGGGCCGCTGAGGGCGGCTGCTGCGCCGAGTGAGCGGTGCGTCCGGTCAGCGGTCGCCGGGTGTGCCGGGCAGGGGCTGCTCGAACCAGACCACCTTGCCCGTGCTCACCCTCGTCGCGCCCCAGCGCTCAGCGAGCTGGTCGACCAGGAACAGTCCTCGGCCGCCCTCGTCGCTCAGCTGGGCGTGCCGCATCCTCGGGACCACCGGCGAGTCGTCGCCCACCTCGCAGCGCAGCACGTCCGTGTGGAGCAGCCGCAGGGTGATCGGCCGGGAGGCGAAGCGCACCGCATTCGCCACGACCTCACTGACCAGCAGCTCGGTGGTCTCCACCAGGGCGTCGAGCCCCCACTCGCCGAGGGTCCTGCGGGTCAGCCGACGGGCCTGTCCCGCGGTCTGCGGACGCGGCGCCATGTACCAGTACGCGACGGTCTCCGGAAGGATGCCCTCGAACCGGGCGGCCAGCAGCGCGATGTCGTCGTCGCGCCCACCCGACCCCAGTGTGCCGAGGGCCGCGTCGCACAGTTCCTCCAGCGACGGGGGAGCGGATCCGCGGGCGGCCGCACGCAGCCGTGCGCACAGCCGCTCCACCCCGTCCAGGACGTCCGAGTCGCGGGACTCGACCAGGCCGTCGGTGTACAGCAGCAGCGTCGCCCCGGCGGGCGCGTGCGTCTCGACGGACTCGAAGCCGCCGTTGCCGACACCGATCGGCGCTCCGGGCGGGACGTCGAGGACCTCCACGCCGCCGTCCGGACGCAGCAGCACCGGCGGCAGATGGCCGGCGTTGGACACCAGCAGCCGGTGCAGCACGGGGTCGTACATGGCGTACAGGCAGGTCGCCGTGTGCTCACTGCCCAGCCGGCCCGCCTGGTCGTCGAGGTGGTGCAGCACCTCGTCCGGAGGCAGATCGAGCCCGGCGAGGGTCTGCACGCTGGTGCGCAGCTGGCCCATGATCGCGGCCGAGGTCATGGAGTGGCCCATGACGTCGCCGATGACCAGGGCGACACGGTTGCCGGGCAGCGGGATCGCGTCGTACCAGTCGCCGCCGACCTGTGCGGTGCGCGAGGACGGCAGATAGCGGCTGGCCATCCGGACGCCGGGCGTCTCCGGGAGCGACGGCGGGAGCATCGTGCGTTGCAGGGCGTCCGCGATGGAGGCCTCACGCTCGTACAGACTCGCCTTCTCCAGCCCGAGCGCGGTGTGGGTGGCGAGCTGGGAGGCCACGATCAGGTCGTCGGCGGTGAAGTCCGCCCGGCCTGGTTCACGGACGACCACGACGCTGCCCAGGACGTGGCGGCGACCGTGCAGCGGGGCGATGATCAGCCGCCGCCCGGGACGCTGCTGCGGCGTCCCGAGCAGCTCGGCCGCGGCGGCGGCGACGCGCCGGGTGTCGCCGAGCACCGGCCGCCCCTCCTGGAGCAGAGCGGCGAGCGGGCTGCCGGGGGCCGGGCGCAGGACCTCCGCGGCCGCGGCGGGCGCGTCCGTCGAGGGCGGTTCGGTGGCCGGGGCGGCACCGGGGGCCCGACGTACGGAGCGGTCCGAGCAGTGCAGCCGCAGGACACCCGGGTCGGCGACGGTCTCGTCGCCGACCGGCAGCGGGGCGTAGAGGTGGACGAACGCCCGGTCGGCGAACGCCGGGACGGCCGCTCGGCACAGTTCCCACAGGGTCTCGTCGAGGTTCATGCCGCGGGCGATGCGGCGGGTCGCGGCGTCGAGGTAGCGGAGCCGGTCGGTGAGCGGCTCGGCGAGGTCCGGTCCGTCGCCGGGCGGGGCCGCGGGAGGAGCCGGTGCGGACGGGGGAGACGGGTCGGGGTGCTGCCGGCGTTGCGCCAGGGCAGCACGCTCACGCATGCCGGGTGTCTGCTCCCGGATGCCGTCACCACCTCCGAGCTGTTCGGCCATGCCCGTCCTTGTGCCTGCCTTTCCGGCTGTGCGGCCCGCGTCGGAGCGCGCGGATCTTCAAGTCGCTCAGGTCCGCCGTCCGCACCGCAGGAAGATCTGCACCTCGGGCTGGATGTCGGCGGCCGCCGGCGCGTAGGTGTACGAGGACTCCCCGACGATCTCGAAGCCCGCTTTGTCGACGACCTCGCGCAGCTCGTCCCCCAGATAGCCGGAGACGCGGATGGTCCTTCCGATGAACGGGATCGCGAAGTCGTCCACATCTGCCTCCACCATCGACAGCGCGAACAGGCCCCCAGGAACCAGCAGGTGGCGGACGGTCCGCAGGGCGAGGGGGATCTCGGCGCGCGGCAGCATGAGCAGTGAGAAGAAGGCGGTCACCGCGTCGAAGCGGCCGAGGTCCAGGGGGCCCGCGGGTCGCAGATCCGCGATGTCCGCCTGATGGAACACCGCGCCCGGCACATGGCCGCGGGCCAGCTCGATCATGCGGTCCGACAGATCCACACCGACGACCTCGAAGCCCGCCCGGGCCAGCTGGCGCGCGGTCGGCAGCCCGGTGCCGCAGCCCAGGTCCATGACCCGGGCTCCGGCCGGCAGGGATCCGATGAGCCACTCGGCGGCCGCGACCTGGCCCTCCTTGTGCGGGAAGGCCTCGTCGTAGCGGTCGCCGATCGCGTCGAAGGCCGCGGCCTGACCTGTGCGGTCGAGCCGTAGGGCTCCGTAGTCGAGCTCGTCGGCGGGGTTGCTCACAAGGATTCTCCTCGGAGGCATTATGGTCTATTTCTTGGAATTCCTATAGACGTGACCCTGTCCATACGGACATGACCATAATGCCGGACCTTGCCCCCGGTCCGCCGCCGGGATCCCATGGATCCCGGCGGGACCGTCGCCTACGGGGCCACGTCCTCCAACTGCCGTCCGGTCGTCTCCTCCGCGGCCACCGCCGCCGTGACCGCCCCGAGCAGGGCGACCGCGGCGAGGGTCACGAAGACCGTGCCGAGCGCGCCGCGCGGTCCTCCCAGGGTCGTGCCGAGTTCAGGGCAGCTCGGCCCGGGCCGGGCTGTCGTCGAGGAAGCCGCCCGACTGGTGCTGCCACAGCTTCGCGTAGGCGCCGTCCGACGCCAGGAGCTCGTCGTGGCTACCCTGCTCGACGATGTGGCCGCGGTCGAGCACGACGAGCCGGTCCATGGTGGCGACCGTGCTCAGCCGGTGCGCCACCACGAGCGCCGTCCGCCCCTCCATGAGCCGCCACAGCGCTTCCTGGACGAGGATCTCGCTCTCCGAGTCCAGGGCGCTGGTCGCCTCGTCGAGCAGCAGGATCGGCGCGTCGCGCAGGATCGCCCGGGCGAGGGCGACCCGCTGGCGCTGACCGCCGGACAGTTTGATGCCGCGCTCGCCCACCATGGTGTCGAAGCCGAGCGGCAGCGCGTCGGCGAACTCCGTGACATGCGCCGCCTCGGCCGCGCGGCGGACCTCGGCGTCGTCCGCGTCCGGTCGGCCGAACGCGATGTTGTCCCGCAGCGAGCGGTGGAACATCGCCGGGTCCTGCGGCACGTAGGCCATCAAGCCGCGCAGGTCGACCTGGCGCAGCCGGCTGATGTCCTGACCGCCGATCAGGATCCGTCCGGCGTCGATGTCGGTCATCCGCAGCAGCAGCCGGGTGAGCGTGGTCTTGCCGCCGCCGGACCGGCCCACCAGGCCGATCCTCGCCCCGGCGGGCACCTCCAGGTCGAGCCCGTCGAACAGGGGCCGGCCACCGGCGTGGGCGAAGGTCACCTTCTCGAAGCGGACGTCGCGGGCCCCGGGCAGCAGCGGTTCCGGTGACGGCGGGTCGAGCACGGTCGGCGGGTTCAGCAGCAGCTCGGTGAACTGCGCGGCCTCCGTCATCGAGCTCTCCAGCCGACGGTAGATCTGGTTGAACTCGAACAGGATCCGCGTCGCGTTGCTGTAGTAGGTGAAGGCGACCACTATCGCCTCCACACCGAGCTTGCCGCCGCCGAGCGTGACCGCGAGCAGCAGGCCCATCGCGTTGGTCAGCACCGACATCGGTGCGACCAGGGTGTCGATGCGCAGATTGCCGTAGTCCCACGACCGCAGCGTGAGCCGCCGGGACGTGGCGACACGGGAACGGTGCTCGGCGGCCTCGCGCCCCTCGGCGGCGAACGCCCGCACCGTGTCCATGTTCATCAGGCTGTCGGCGACATGCCCCGACACCCGGGCGATCGCCTCCTCGCGCTGGTCGACCAGCGCCTGCCGGCGCCGGATGAGCGGCACCACGCACACCGCCGTCACCGTGATCATCGCCAGGAGCCCGACGACCAGCAGCGGTTCGTAGCGCCACAGCACCACCGCTCCGAAGGCCAGCGGCACGAACATGCCCACGATCTGGAACGTCAGCGTGTCCACGAACTGCTCGAAGCGGGCGGCGAAGCTGAGGACGCGTTTGGTGAGCGACCCGGCGAAGTTGTCGTGGAAGAACGAGGCGTCCTTGGCGAACAACTCGTCCATTCCGACCACGTACAGATGCTCGATGCCCAGCGCGTCCAGGCGGTTCAGGCAGTGCAGCGCGACGCGCCACAGTGCCTCCGACAGCAGGAGCACTCCGACGAAACCGAGGACGTACGGCAGCGCCGAGGTGACGGTGACGCCCGAGTCGTCGGCGATGTCGCCGACGAGCTTGGCGACGATCAGCGGCGCGACGTAGTTGATTCCGATGTTGCCCATGGCCGACAGCAGCATCGCCGGCACCGCCAGCCGGCGCAGACGGGCCAACTCCCGTCCGTAGTGGCGAAGTGCGAGAAGCACCGACCGTTTGCCCGGCAGAACCCTGCGTGCTTCTGGCGTTCCCATCCCACCCCTGTGATGTTCTGCGGCTGCCCGCTACGCGCTCCTGCGGGCAGGGGGCAACGCCGCAATGATTACGTGGAGTCTCGATTCGGATACGCAGTGTCCCGCGAGGGCGGCGGCGCAGTCCAAGCGTTTTCCGGGCCGATGGGAGCGCATGGGGGGCGTACTGCTCACCCGGAGCCGCGACTTCCCTGTACCACAAGTAACATGATCCACTTTTCTCTCAGGTGCACTTCCCGGTCACCTCGGCGCCCGCTCAGCCGCGCCCTCTTCTTGCCGACCACTTTCGAGGACTTCCATGTCGTCTCAAGGCGATGCCCTTCAGCAGGCACACACCGACTACGAACAGCACATGCGGACCTGCCGGCAGTGCCATGCCGACAACGCGCACTGCCCGGTCGCGAAGCACCTGCTGCGCCTGTACAACAACGCCCGAAGAAGCGGCGCCCGACAAGGCGTCCGTGACCGCTGACGGTCGGCTCACGGCCATGCCCCGGTGCGCCGCGCACCGGGGCCGCACGGTATGCAGGGGGTACCCGAGACTCAACTCCCCTGGCCCGTGGAGGACTTCGTGCCACTCATGCCCCGCTCACCGTCCGGCTGGACCATGGCCGTCTTCGGCGTCCTCGCCGCCGGACTGGGCGTGGTGGGGCTCATCGCCCCGGACGCCCTGCTCACGCTCATGGGCTTCACGCCCGTCACGGACTCCCGGCGTGCCGAGGGGGATTACACGACGGTGTTTGTGACGGCGTCTTCCATGGCGGCGCTCAACATGGGCGTCTACTACGTGCTGGCCGCGCTCTCCGACTGGAAGGCCTTCTTCCGCTGGACGGTCCCCTTCCGCCTGCTCACCTGCGCGGTCTTCACGCTCGCGGTGATCGGCGGCCGGGCCCCGTCCGGCTTCCTCGGCGTGGGACTGTGGGAGGGCCTCGGCGCGTTCGTCACGGGAGCCGCGCTCCGCCACGAGCAACGGGGCGCACGCGCCCAGGGCGCGGAGGCGGACCCGGTCACCTAGGGCCCGGGGACCGGGGACCGGCCCGTCACTTCAGGACCGTCTCCCAGGTGTCCACGGCAAAGTGCACGGACATCCCGTGCCGGGCGTACAGCGCGGGCGCCCCCGTGGCGTTGGAGGTGTCCACGCCGAGCCCCACCGTGTCCCGCCCGCGCCCGGCGAAGGCGGCGAACGCGTGCCTCAGCAGCAGGCCGCCGAGACCGGAGCCCCGGGCTTCACGCAGCACGCCTATGCTCCGGATCCACCCCATGGCCTCACGGTCGTCGCGCGACATGAGGAACCCGGCGTCGCCCAGGTCGTCGGTGCCGGCGATCCACACCATGGACCAGTCGAGGGCGTCCCCGTCGACGTCGTGCAGCCACTGGTCGTACGTGCGCGGCTGGAAGTCGAAGTGCTCGGCGAAACTCGACTGGTACAACGCGTGGACGCGAGCTCGGTCCTCCTCGTCGGCGCATGCCCGCAGCCGTACGCCGGAGGGAAGTTGCGGCACGAGGTCCTCGGCGGCGTCCAGTGGCCGTTGCAGCACGTGATAGCGCCGTACGGCAGACCAGCCGCGGCCCGTGATCAGGTCCGTGTCGAGGGTCGGCTCCGTGTTGAGGTGCAGATGCACCACCGCCCTGGCGGCACCGTTCTCACGGGCCTTCTCCAGGGCTCGGGCCTCCATCGTGTCCAGGATCAGCTCACCGGCGCGCTGGTGGTCGGGGAGCACATAGTGGTCGACGTCGACGCGCTCGCCCCCCGAGTCGTCCCACAACAGGCCGTACGCCACCAGCTGTTCGCCGTCGAAGGCCAGCCACGAGTCGCGTTCCAGGGCGATGTCGGGCCGCTTCAGATCGGCCTCGACGGTGTGCAGGTCGGTCTCGGGCCGGCCGATCTCGATCCGGTCGACTTCGTTGAGGAGTTCGGTGACGGCGGCCGCGTCGGCGAGGCCGGCCGGACGAAGGGCGTAAGGCATGGCCACAGGGTCCGGGGGAGTGCGCGGCGGCCGCAACGGATTTTCGACGGCAGCCCCGCCCTCCCCCCGGACCTTCCTGCCGTCAGCAGTCGGGCACGCCCTCGACCTTCTCGCCGCCCCGGATGTAGAGGTTGTTCACCCACGCGATGTCGCTGCCGGCGAACTCCTGCACGGCCGTCCACCAGCTGTTGCCGCCGACGGCGGGGTCGTACACGTACTGCCCCTGTGTCTGGCACACGGCGTCCAGCCAGTACTGCGAACGGACCGCGAGCCGCGGCGAGTCCTTGGACGGCTGACTGCGCAGATTGACGTCGGTCGCCCAGATGTAGACGTCGGTCAGGGTCGGGTCGCCGTTGTTCGCGGCCGCGACGGCGGAGGTGTCGGCCCCGGGCGCGGCCTCGGCGGCCGTGGCGGCGAGGGTGCCGACGGAGAGTGCGGCCACCGCCAGGACGGTGGCGCAGCGACGCAGCTGTGTCTTCATGTGTGTCCCCCGTGCTCGTGAAAGGTGATGGTGGTCAGCAGGTCGCGGAAGCGGGCAGGTCGCCGTACTTGTTGCCCTTGAGGTAGACGGCGCTCACATAGCCCTCGACGAGCTTGACCCACACGTCGTTGGTGTAGCCGTGGTCCCTGATGGTCTCGCCGTGCACCCAGCAGTACGCGCCGCGCGGCTGGTTCGCCGCGACGCTGCCGACCTTGTCGAAGGAGCGCGCCGGGCCGGAGCGGACGTTGACCGTCTCGTACGGCACGACCGCGTACGGCGCGGCCATGATGCGGGCGCCGCCCTGGTCCGCGCCGGAGGCGGCGACGGCGGTCGCCGCGGTGAGCGGACCGAGCAGCGCGAGCGCGCCGGCGCCGACGAGCGCGGCCCGGGCGAAAGTGCGAGTGGGCATGAGCTTCCCCCTGTTGTGAACGGGTCACTTGTGCGGCACGGGGCCGACACTCGCAACCCTAGGGAGGCGCCAGGTCAAAGGGACCCTGACTCTTCACAGGTACCGCAGGCCCGCGGCGGCCCGTACGGTCCTGGCGACAAGTGCTGCCGAACCGGATGACGGCAGGCAGCACAGCTCGACGGGGACACCACCGAACCACGAAAGAGGACCACATGCGCCGCCGATCGCTCCAGACCCTGCTGGCCACATCGGGCGCCGCCGTGATGCTGGCGCTCACCCCGGTCACCGCCGACGCCGAGCCGTTCTCGGGCGGCAACTACGGGGCCTACGGATTCGAGGGCCAGTATCCGACCGTCGGCGGCTGCACCGGCAGCTTCAGGCAGGTCGGGCCGACCAAGACCGCCTCGGGCATGTCCCTGAAGTACTTCTACTCCGACAGGTGCGGTTCCTACGCCCGCATCGACAACTCCCGCACCAACTGCGCCGCCGTCATCGAGCGCTCGAACTCCGGGGCGGGGCGCGCCGACGGCTGGGTCTCGGAGACCGTCGACGCGGGCATCAACTACGCCTACACGAAGATCGGCAACAACCTCAGCGGCCGCGTCTCACGCGCCCTGCTGACCTGCGACGGCCACGTCCTGACGAACACGAACTGGTACTGACCGCCAGGCCCTGCCGCGGCCGGGCACCCGCGCCCCGACCGGCCCGCGCCGGGACGCCCTCCACGGTCAGGACGCGTCCCCGTAGCGGGCGGCGATCGCGGCGGCGCGGTTGCGCAGGGAGGTGCGCAGCGACTGCGGGGCCAGGGCTTCCGCGTCCATGCCGATCTGCCAGAGCGCCCATTCAGCGTGTCGTGAATCCTGGAAGGTCACCTCCAGCCGCAGCCAGCCGTCCGCGTCGGGTTCCTCCGCGCGGACGGCCAGCGCGGTGTCCAGCAGTTCCTCCCGCCGCACCGGGTTCACCCGTACCAGCACGGCGATGTGGTCGCCGCCGGAGAGGAACTGCGCGGAGCGCTCCTGCCAGATCCGGTCCAGGTCGACCCGGTCCGGCCGCTGTGCCGGTTCGGGGAGTTCCTCGGCGGCCAGCACCCGCGACAGCCGGTAGGTGCGGTCCGAGCCGGATCTCGTGGCCAGCAAGTAGCCCCGGTCGCGCACCGTGACCAGGCCGATCGGGTCCACCGTGCGCCACTGCGCCGTCTGGCCCGTGGCCGCGTAGTGGATGCGCAGCTTGTGTCCGGCGAGCACCGCACGCCGGACCTCGATCATGGTGGTGTCGGGCACCTCATCGGCGACCAGCCGGCGTGAGAGCAGGTCGGTCTGCGGGTCGACGAGGAATCGCTGGGCCGCGTCGCTCGCGGTGGCCCGGTGGCCTTCGGGCAGCGCGTCGACGACCTTCCGCATGGCCGAGGCGAGCGCCGAGCCGAGACCGAACACCTGCTCCCCGCGCCCCGATCCGGCGGTCAGCAGGGCGAGGGCCTCGTCGTGGTTCAGGCCGGTGAGCTCGGTCCGGAAACCGGGCAGCAACGCGAAACCGCCGTGCCGGCCGCGCTCGGCGTAGACCGGCACGCCGGCCGCCGCCAGCGCCTCGATGTCGCGCAGCACGGTGCGGGTGGACACCTCCAGCTCGCGGGCGAGCGTGTCCGCGGTCAGCCGACCGCGCTGGCGCAGCAGGAGCACCAGCGAGACCAACCGGTCGGCGCGCATGCAAGAACTCTAACGAAATACATGACTAAGGATGTCGTGATTCTTTGGAAGGCTCACTGACACGACGTCGACGTCGGCGGCTGGCGAGCCGACGGACGTACGTACTCCCAATGAATCGAATGGAGTAGGCGTGGCAGTGGAACGAACGGCGGTCAACCCGGTGCCGTGGTCGGTCGAGATGGGGTTCAACCAGGGTGAGGTCGTCTCCGGACACACCCGGACCCTGTACATCTCGGGGCAGACCGCGATGAACGCGGACGGCAAGCCCCAGCACGAGGAGGACATGGCGGGGCAGTTGACGCTGAGCATCGACAACCTGGAGGCCGTGCTCAGCGAGGGCGGCATGTCGCTCGCGAACCTCGTCCGGCTCAACGTCTACACGACCGACGTCGACCTTCTCTTCCAGCACTACGGCGTGCTGGCGGCGCGGTTGGGTGCCGCCGGAGTGTCGCCGACCACCACGATGCTCGGGGTGACGCGCCTGGCGATCCCCGGCCAGATGGTCGAGCTCGAGGGAACCGCCGTCGCGTAAGGCGGCTTGGCCGCCCCTGCTGCTCGTGCCGGTTCGACCGGCACGAGCAGCAGGGTGTGTGTGATTTCCGCCCGGGATGATCTGTGCCTGAACTGCTCACGCCCGGAGCTCGTCCTAAGAGTCATGTTCACCGCAAGCAACACCGGCCCCTTGGGCGCGTCGCTGCGCCAGCTCTTCGAGTTCGCGTGGATACAGACCCGGTCCTGCGCCTTCGCCATCGCCCTGATGTCCGGCGTGGCAGCGTCCACGCTGGTCCCCGGCCTGCCCGTGGCCCGTTACGACCTGCTGGTCGTCTACGGGGTGCTGCTGACGCTGCTGTTCTGGCTGCGCGGCTGGGAGCACGGGCGGGACGTCGCCGTGATCGCCGTCTGCCATGTGATCGGCCTGGCGTTCGAGCTGGTGAAGGTGTCCCTGGGCTCGTGGAGCTATCCCGAGCCGGCCGTGCTGAAGTTCGCGGGCGTCCCGCTGTACGGAGGATTCCTGTACGCCGCTGTCGGCAGCTACGTCTGCCGTGCCTGGCAGCTGTTCGACCTGGAGCTGGTGCGCTACCGCCCCCGTTCGACGGCCCTGGTCGCCGCGGCCATCTACGTGAACTTCTTCAGCCACCACTGGCTGCCCGACGCCCGCTGGCTCCTGGCCGCGACTCTGGTGGCCGTCACCGCCGGCACCTCCGTGCGCTACACCGTGCGCGGCGTACGACGCCGGATGCCGCTCGCGCTGTCGTTCGTCCTGATCGGCTTCTTCCTGTGGGTCGCGGAGAACCTCGCCACCTACGTCGGCGCCTGGCGCTACCCCTACCAGCTCGACGGCTGGCAGCCCGTGGGAGTGGAGAAGATCGGCGCCTGGTCCCTGCTGATCAGCGTCACCTTCGTACTGGCCGCCGTCGCCCGGTCGCGCCGGGCGCCCGGGAAGGAGTGACGGCGGGGGCAGGGCCCGGCCGGACCCTGCCCCCACCGCCGATCGCTCTGTGCTACTCGCTCTTCGGTCCCGCCGACTGCACGACCTCGAAGGACCACAGCGTGGACCCGCTCGCCGCCGGCTTGGGCCGCTCGCTCTCCTTGGCGCCGCCCTGGTGGGCCGCCTTCATGGGCCCCTCCATCCAGGCCTGGAAGGACTCCTCGTCCCGCCAGCGCGTGTACACGAGGTAGGTGTCGGTGCCCTCGACCGGCCGCAGGAGTTCGAACCACTCGAACCCGTCGGAGTTCTCCACGGCGTGGGCACGGGAGGCGAAGCGCTTCTCCAGCGTCTCGCGCTGCTCGTCCGGGACGGTCAGTACGTTGATCTTGACTACGCTCATGGTGCTCATCCTGCCGCACGGCCGTCGGCCGACGCGCGGCGGCTCGTGCGGCACGGCACCGGTCACCCGGCAGGGAGGAACGGTCGGGCCGGGGATCGCCGCGAACCGCCCCTCCCCGCTGCGGATCAGGCCGTGTGCAGGGTCAGGCCGTAGCGGCCGAGGATCTCGTTGACGGGCTGGAACCAGGTCTCCCCGCCGCCGGAGCAGTTGCCCCAGCCGCCCGAGGTGACCCCTTGCGCCTGGTCGCCGCTGATGAAGGAGCCGCCGGAGTCACCGGGCTCGGCGCAGACGCTGGTCTTCGTCATCTGGTGCACCGCGCCCTGGCTGTAGTTGACGGTCTCGTTCCTGGCCAGGACGGCGCCGCAGTGCCAGTGCGTCGTGGAGCCGGACCGGCAGATGGACGTGCCGACGGGGGCCTCCGCCGAGCCCCGCACGAGCCGGTCCGGGATCGTGCCCCAGCCCAGCACGACCGGTACGGTCCACCAGCCGCTGCCGACGTTCACCCAGGCGTAGTCGTTGTCCGGGAACGAGGAGCCCTGGAAGTTCCCTATGTAGCTGCCGTCCCAGCCCCGGACGCCGGCGCCCGCCTGCCCGCAATGCCCCGCGGTGATGAAGCCGCCGTGCACCGAGAAGCCTATGGAGCAGCGGACGTTGCCGGTGTAGTAGGGGTCGCCGCCGACCGTGCCCGCGGCGAAGGTGCGCGGGGCGGCGGGGACCGTCTCGACGGTGACGGGGCCGGTCGCGCGAGCACGGGAGACGAAGCCACGGACATCGTTGTCAGCACGCTTGCCGTCAACGATGTTCACGACGACGGTGTTCGCGACCGGGTCGACATGCCAGCCGCTGACACCCGAAGGCGCGGAGAGACGGTCGATGCGTGCCTTGGCCGCGTCGAGTTCCCGCGCGCTGTGTGTGACGGTGCGCACGGTCGCTCCGGTGGCCCGGACGTCCCGTACGGTCGCGGCGGGGGCGTCCGACGTCACGGCCACCGTGAGCCGCTCGCTCTTCGCGTCGAACCACGAGCCGCCGTAGGCGGATCCGGCCGCCTTGCGTGCCCTCGGCGTGAGGTCCATGGCGGTGCGCTCCGCCGCGAGGCGTGTCTCGGCCTGCTCCTTCGACAGGCCGAAGTCGCGCTGCATGGCCTGGAGCAGTCCGGCGGAGGCCGGTGCGGCGTCGGCCGCCGTGGGGGAGTCGTCCGCCGCGGCCTGCCCGGTGCCGCCCGCGGTCAAGCCGCCGAACAGCAGGAGCGCGGCCAGGCCGGCGTACTTGAGTCTGCTGCGTCTCAAGGGAGTTGCCCTTCGTCGTTCCAACAAGGTGGGGTGGAACAACCGCAAGCTGAGAGCGCTCTCAATCGGGGTCGGCCAGAGCATAGCCAGGGTCGCGTGTCAGGTCCATACCAAAATTCCGTCGGATATTCCCGCGGACATTTCGGCCGAACGGCCCGCCGAGGCGCAGCGCACCCCGGATGCCGTCGGGCGTCCGGGGTGCGCGAAGGAACTGTGCCGCTCGGGCCTCAGCCGAGCTGGCCCGTCCGGGCCTCCCGCCACAGGTCGACGCCGCCGTCGGTGGCGTACTTGTCGATCTCGGCGAGTTCCTCGTCGCTGAAGTCGGCGTTCTCCAGAGCGGCCACGTTCTGTTCGAGCTGCTCGGTGCGGGAGGCGCCCATCACCAGCGAGGTCACCCGCCGGTCGCGCAGGGCCCAGGCCAGCGCCATCTGGGCGAGGCTCTGCCCGCGCCGGGCCGCGATGTCGTTGAGCGCGCGCAGCCTGCCCAGCATGTCGTCCGTCAGCCAGGTCTCGTCGAACGACTTGCCCTGCGTGGCCCGGGAACCGGCCGGCACCCCGTCGAGGTAGCGCCCGGTCAGCAGCCCCTGGGCGAGCGCGGTGAACCCGATGACCCCGAAGCCCTCCTGCTCGGCGACGTCCAGCAGACCGTCGGTCTCGATCCAGCGGTTGAGCATGCTGTACGACGGCTGGTGGATGAGCAGCGGCGTCCCCAGCTCGCGCAGGATGGCGGCCGCCTGCCGGGAGCGCTCGGCGTCGTAGGAGGAGATGCCGACGTACAGGGCCTTGCCCTGGCGGACGGCCGTGTCGAGCGCACCCATCGTCTCCTCCAGCGGGGTGCTCGCGTCGAGCCGGTGGGAGTAGAAGATGTCGACGTAGTCCAGCCCCGTCCGGCGCAGTGACTGGTCGAGCGAGGCGAGCACGTACTTGCGGGAGCCGCCGCCCTGGCCGTAGGGGCCGGGCCACATGTCCCAGCCGGCCTTGGTGGAGACCACCAGCTCGTCCCGGTAGGGCGCGAGGTCCTGCTTCATGAGGCGGCCGAAGTTGATCTCGGCGGCGCCGTAGGGCGGGCCATAGTTGTTGGCCAGGTCGTGGTGGGTGATGCCGAGGTCGAAGGCGCGCAGGGCGATCTCGCGCTGGGACTCGAAGGGCTTGTCGTCACCGAAGTTGTGCCAGTACCCCAGGGACAGCACGGGCAGGTCGAGTCCTGAGCGACCGGTGCGCCGGTACCGCATGGTGCCGTTGTAGCGCTCGGGATCAGCGACGTGGTTCATCGAGTGTTCTCCGCAAGGTGCAGTCGGGGTGGTTCGGTCCGGGTGAGGACCTGCTCACTGTGCTCCGGCCTGATTCTGACGTCCAACGCATCCTTTTCATCGGATTCAGCGACGCCGTTTCTGAATGCCGGTGCCGCTCCTCCTCAGGACCGGCCGACCGTCGCGGTGGGCACGTTGTGGCCCTCCACCCGCAGGGCCGGCCTGCCGGACGCGAGGGAAGCGGCAGGCCAGGACAGCGTGAGGGTCCGTGACTCGCCGGGCAGCAGCCACAGGTAGTTGTCGCTGTACAGCGTGGGCAGCACCCGGTGACCCTTCTCACCGTCCAGGAGCGAGACGCGCACCATGGCCGCGACGGTCGTGCCACGGTTGCGCAGCCGCGCCGTGAGTCCATGGCGGGCACCCGAGCGGTCCGTGTCGGTGATCTCCACCGACACCCTGGTCCGCGCGGCCTCGTTCAGGGCACGCATGTGGCCGGCCTCCCGGTACCGCCAGTAGGTGTTCTCGGTCAGCAGCTCGCCGCGCGCGTCCACCAGCCGCAGTCGCAACAGATGGAAGTCGGGCAGATCGTCCGTCCAGCCCGCGGTGAAGGCCGGCGTGGTCGACGACGCGGCGATGTCCACCCGCGCGCGCTGCCCGGATCCGAGCCGGCGCCCGGAGAGGTCGTAACGGTGCGCGGTGAGCGTGGCGCCCAAGACGCGCCGGGGCGTGTGGTTGACCGCGATGACCTGCCCGCTCACGGGATCGGCCTGCACATGGACGGGCTCGCTCGCCTTGCGGGAGCCGTAGTAGGCGCCGTTGACGTCGAAGTCGTAGTCGTACGTCTGCCACACGGTGCTGTACCAGGCGGGGTGGGACATCCACAGCAGCAGCCCGCTCGCGTCGTCCCACAGACGGGCGTTCCACGCCTCGAACATGGCCCGGAAGTTCTCGTAGTTGACGAACTGCGCCTTGCGGCAGAAGTCGTCGAGGTCCTTCGCCTCGCCGAGCCTCGCCTCGATCGCCGCCCGGTAGTTCTGCGGTGCCTGGTTCCCGCGCGTGCTCCAGTCGTGGTAGTACCAGGCGCCCTTGACGGGCCACTCGGGCTCGTCGCCGACGAGCCGGCGCATGGTCTGCGCCGTCGGCAGCACCGGCATGCCGATCTCGGTGTGGAAGCCGAAGCTGCCGCTGCCGTAGGTGCTCGCGGAGGAGTAGCGCTGCGGTTCGATCCAGCCGTACGGGCCGCCGCCGGAGACGATGCCGCCCGCGGAGTTGTTCTGGTACAGCAGATCGGGCGCCTGAGCCCGGACCGCCGCGCGCATGCCGTCGTCGACCGGGCCGGGAGGGTTGCCCTCGTTGGCGCCGCACCACACGACGATGCTGGGGTGGCTGCGGTAGCGGCGCACGGTGTCCTCGGCCAGGCTCAGGAACGCCTCGTGGTTCGGCGGGTCCATGGCCCACGCGTTGGGGAAGTCGTTCCAGACCAGCAGCCCGTGCTCGTCACAACTGGCGTAGAACTCCTCGCGGTTGCTGCTCCCCAGCCAGTTCCGGATCATGGTGAAGTTCATGTCGCGGTGCATCCGCACGGCCGCGTCCAGCCGCTCGGCGGGCATGCGCCGCAGCAGTTCGTCCCAGCCCCAGTTCCCGCCCCGGCAGAACACGCGGACACCGTTGACGCTGATCTTCAGCGGCACGGTGGAGTTGTCGACGGACTTCACGTCCGTCCACTCCTCGCCGTCGTCGGAGACCTGGATGGTGTACGTCTTCGCGTACGCCTGTTCCCACAGGATGACCACGCGGTCGAACGTCACCCGGTCGCCCAGGTCGACCTCGATCGACTGCTCGTCCTCGTACGCCGAGGACCAGCGGGTGCCCGGATCACCGTCCACGGCGCCCGCGGCCTTGCTCCCCGAGCCCTCCTCCGAGGACGCGGTGGCCGTCCTGCGCAGGGCCAGATCGGTGCCGGGGGAGGAGCTGTCCACGACCGACAGGCTCCACATCGACGCACCCCAGCTCGTCGCACGGCTGTGGCAGAGCACCCGGAGGTGGCGCGCCGTACGCGCCTCGAACTCCACGTTCTGAAGAGCCGCCGCACCCGAGGTACGGAAGGGCAGCGGAGCCGCCGAGTTGTCGACCGAGGCGGCCTCACGCCAGTCGGTGCCGTCGTCGGAGACCTGGATGGCGTACGTCGTCGCGTACGCCTGCTCCCAGGTGACCACCACACGGTCGAAGGACACCTCGGCGCCGAGGTCGACCTGGATCCACTGCTCGTCCTCGAACGCCGAGGACCAGCGGGTCTTCAGATCGCCGTCCGTGGCGTTGCCGGGCCGGTGGGCGGGGTCGTCGACGGACGACGACGTGGCGTCCCTGCCCAGCGCCAGGTCGGTGCCGGCCGAGGAGCTCTCGACCACCGACAGACCCCACATCGAAGAGCCCCATTCCGTGGCCCGGGTGCGGCACAGGACCCGTATGTGACGGGCCTTCTGCCGGGCGAAGCCGACGGTCTGCGCGTAGGCGTCGCTGCCCGACTGGAAGGTGAGCGGGACGTCGTACTCGTAGCCGAACTGACGGATGCCGAACCGGGTCGTGCGCCGGTCGCTCTCCTCGCCCGCGACCGAAGCGGTGAGCGTCAGCCGGTGCAGCGCGGGGTCTCCGTAGCCGTTCGGCCACCACAACTTCGGGTTGCGGAGCCGCAGTTGCGGATGATCGGCCGGGGTGAAGGTGACGTCGGCCGTCTCGCCACCGGGCACTGTGACCGTCCGGGTCAGCCGTACGCCGTCGAAGGCGGCGGAGACGGTGACGCTTCGGCTCACGGAGTCGGCGTTGCGCACCGGGACTACGACGGTCAGCTCGGCCGTGCCGGTGTCGGGCAGGTCGGGCAGCCGGGTGTCCACGCGGGGATCGCCGAGGACGGCCGCGCCCGTGGAGCGGAGCCGGACGTGGTTCCAGATGCCGGCCGCCCGGTCGCGCACCGCCGGCATCCAGTCCCAGCCCGAAGCGGCCAGATACGTCGGCGAGTTGCGGTTCATCATGTTCGCCCCGGCATCCACGAACGCCAGGCCGGCCGGGCCCTTGTCGCCGGGGCTGCCCGGGTACGGCATCGGGGTGATCCGCACCGCAAGGGCCTGATCGCCCGCGCCGGAAAGGAGCTTCGTCACGTCGAAGGCGGCACGGGCGAAGGGGAAGGTGAGCGTGCCGACCCGGCTGCCGTTGAGCCAGACCTCCGCCTCATGGTTGACGCCGTCGAACTCCAGCCAGACGCGGCGCCCGGCCCCGGTGCGCAGGCCCTTGGGCACACTGAACCGGCGTCTGTACCACCAGGAGTGGCGGGAGAGGGCCTCCGGCACGTGCAGGTTGTTGAAGCCGGCGACCGGGTCGGGCAGGTGCCCCTGGTCCACCAGGGAGGTGAGCACGGTGCCGGGCACGGTGGCCGGGAGCCAGCGGCTGGTGTCCAGCGACGGCTCGGACAGCTCGGCACCCTCCCCGCCGGCCCAGTCGTCCATCGTCAGGTCCCAGCCGGACTCCAGCGGCACGGTGCCGTCCGCGGCGACCTTCAGCGCCGGGGGAGTGCGGTGCCGCACGCCCCAGTCCGTCCAGCCGGTGACGGCCGGGCGGCCGGCGGCACAAGTGCCGTACACCTGAAGGCCGTTGATGCCCAGCGGGTTGGCGTTGGAACGCTTGTGGACGCTCATGCGGACCCAGCGCGCCGTGACGGGCCGCGGCAGCGCGATCTCGACCACCCCGCCCCGGCCGGAGTCCGTGCGGTACACGGACGTCCATGACTTCCGGTCGCGGGAGGTCTCGATCACGAAGCCGACCGCGCAACTGGACAGAATCTCCTGCCCCGTGGTGTTGTCCCGCGGATTGCCGCCGGGAGCGTCGACGTAGGGCGGGTCGTCCACGGTCGCCTCGAAGGTGAGCCGCAGCGACTCCACCTCGCACAGCGCCTGCAGGTCGACGCTGATCCACTGCGGGTCGCCGGCGGCGGCACGCCAGCCCGTCCCGCGTACGCCCACGGTGTCGAGGCCGTCCACCGCGAACTCGGCCGGTGTCGGGGCGTAGTCGGTGGAGGAGACGGTGACCGGCCGGTAGGCGGCGAGTTCGCCACGGGTGGGAGCCTGGCGCGGGTGGCCGATTCCGGCCGCGGCGGCGCCGGGCGGCAGGCTCATGCCGATCCCGAAGCCCGCGAGGAGAGTGGACCCGGCGGCGAGTACGGTGCGGCGGGACGGCACAGAAGGCTGATCCGGCATGGGACAACGGCTCCGATCAGGGATGTCCGGTGAACGAGGCGACCTGGGACCAACAGCTGACAACGTTGCCGAGCATGGCCTCTGACAACGTTGCCAAACCCTGCATCGCCGGCGTGAGCCCGTCAAGACCTCCGGCATCCCCGGCCTCTTGTTTCTGTAAATTAGTAATTAATATTGACAGGGTTCCGGCCGCGCGCCACAGTCTTCGCCGTGACGCCGAAGGCCCCGGCCCCGCGCGGCCCGCGTCACACCTCCTCCTGCTTCCCAACCTCCGGGAGAGGCACGTGACTTCACTCGCCCTCACGACCGCGATCTCCGTCGTCCTGACCGCGTCCGCCGTACCCGCCGCCCAGGCGGACACCGCCGTGGACCAGGGCGCGCCCGCCTACTACGACAGCGGTCTCGCGCCGACGCCGTACATGGGCTGGAACACCTACTACGGGCTCGGCGCGCCCACCGAGAAGGAGGTCCGCGCGGTCGCCGACAAGCTCGTCAGCAGCGGCCTGCGCGACAGCGGCTACGACATCGTGTGGCTGGACGGCGGCTGGCAGGCCGACAACCCCCGTGACGCGCAGGGGCGACTGGCGGCCCACCCCGACCGCTTCCCCTCCGGCATCCCGGACCTGGTCTCCTACCTGCACCGACGCGGACTGAAGGCCGGCATCTACACCGACGCCGGCGCCTACGACGGCGGCAAGACCTGCGGGCTCGGCAGCCGCGGCCACTACACCGAGGACGCCCGGCAGTTCGCCGACTGGAAGGTCGACGCCATCAAGGTCGACTTCCTGTGCGGCATCGGCGCGAAGCTCGATCCGGGGCCCGCGTTCAAGGAGTTCAGCGACGCCGTGGCCAAGTCCGGGCGCAGGATGCTGCTCAACCTCTGCAACCCGCTCACCGACGACTGGGGCCTGCCGCACACGCCCGAACAGGACGCGCACAACACGTACGCCTACGCCCCCACGATCGCCGACTCCTGGCGCACCGGGACCGACATCGCCTGGGGCACGCCGAGCCCCGGCCAGTGGCCCAACGTGCTGCGCAACATGGACGCCAACGCCTGGCACCCCGAGGCGCAGGGGCCCGGCCACTACAACGACCCGGACTACCTCATCCCCACGCGTCGCATGGCCGACGGCTCTTTGGAGCTGACCGAGGAGGAGTCCACCACGCAGTTCGTGATGTGGGCCGAGATGGCCTCGCCGCTGGTCCTCGGCTCCGATCCCCGTACCTTGTCCGCGTCCATGATCAAGGTGCTGCGCAACCCGGAGATCATCGCCGTGAACCAGGACCCGCTCGCCGTCCAGGGCGTCCGGGTGGCCAACGACTCCGTCGGTGACGTCTACAGCAAGGTCCTAGAAGGGCACGGGCGGCGCGCGGTCGTCCTGCTCAACCGCTCCGACAAGCCGGACCGGCGCACGGTGAACTTCGCCGACGCCGCGCTCGGCGGGGCCGTCAAGGTGCGCGACTTGCGGGCCCGCGCCGACCGCGGCACGCACACCGGGTCGTACACGGTCGAGGTCCCCGCCCACGGCACCGCCTTGCTGAAGCTCACCGGCGAGGACGCCCTGCCTGGCGCGAGCCTGGGCGAGAAGGCCACCGCGAGCCCGGCCGTGGTGCGCGACGGCGACTCGCTCAGCACGTTCTTCCGCGGGCCGCGCGGGAACCTCGTCCAGCACACGGCGGCCCCGGAGGGCGACGGCACGCCGCGTACGAGGGACCTCGGAGGGCCGGCGGGCGGCAGGATCCTCGGCCAGCCGGCCGCCTACGCCTCCTCCGGCGGCCGGATCGACGTCTTCGTGCGCGGCACCGACTCCCGTGTGTACCGCCGGGTGTTCGCCGGTGGCCGCTGGGGTGCCTGGGAGAACCTGGGCGGGCGGGTCACCGATGCACCGTCGGTGGCGTTCACCGACCCGGCGCACTGGACCCTCGTCGCGCGCGGAGCGGACGGTTCGGTCGTGCAGCGCGGCCCGGAGTCCGACTGGTCGTCGCTGGGCGCGCCGGGAGACCGGCCGGTCTACGGCAGGCCGTCCGCCGTCGTCGATGCGCAGGGGCGTGTCCATGTCGCCGTGCGCACCTCGGCCGACGACGTGTGGACGCGGTCACGGGACGCCTCGGGGGAGTGGTCGGGGTGGACCTCGCTCGGCGGGACCGTGAGCGGCAGCCCGACCCTCGTGACCGTGGGGGACGCGGTGGTGCTGTACGCGCGAGCCGGTGACTACACGCTCTGGCAGCAGCGCTACGAAGGCGGCGCCTGGCAGGGCTGGACGAAGCGGCAGGAGTTCCCCAGTGCCGCCTTCGACGGTGCGCTCGGGGCGGTCGCGGGGCCGGGCGGCGTGGTCGACGCCGTGTTCCGCGGGGTCGACGGGGCCGTCCACCGGACCCAGTTCAAATAAATTAGTAATTAATCTTGACGTGGTGGAAGCGCCACGCGAACCTGGATCCGCCGCGCGGATCCACAGGGAGCCCTCCATGACGAACCCTCACCCAAGCCGTCGGCGCTTCCTCGCCGGAGCCGGCGCCGCCGGGACGGCCGCGCTGCTCAGCGGCTGCGTCACCTCGACCTCGTCCGCGAAGTCCTCCTCCGAAGGCGCGGTCACCCTCCAGTCCAACCTGTCCGCGCCGCAGGCCAAGGCGGCGATGGAGGACCTGGTCGCCGCCTACGGCAAGAAGGACGCCGGCGACGTCAGCCTCAACACGGTCGCCGCGGAGACGTTCCGCACCCAGCTGCCGACGTACCTGACCTCCGCCAACCCGCCGGACGTCTACACCTGGTACCCCGGCTCGGTGGCGGACGCCTACGCCAAGAAGGACCTGCTGCTCGGCCTCGACGACCTCTGGGGCTCCGCCGACCTCAAGCGCTACTCCAAGGCGCTGAACTTGCTGTGCACGTCGAGCTCCGGCAAGAAGGTCTTCGTCCCGGCCACCTACTACTGGTGGGGCATGTTCTACCGGAAGTCCAACTTCGCCAAGTGGGGCGTGAGGGAGCCGAAGAGCTGGGACGACTTCCTCGACCTGTGCGACAAGCTCAAGAGCAAGGGCGTCGCCCCGATCGGCCTGGGCGCCGGCGGCAACACCGCCTGGGTGGCGTCGGCCTGGTTCGACTACCTCGACATCCGCATCAACGGCGCCGGGTACCACCGTGAACTGCTGGCCGGCAAGCACCGCTTCGACGACCCCGAGGTGCGCAAGGTCTTCGACCGGTGGCAGGAAGTGCTGCCGTACTTCGACCCGAACGGCACCGCGGGCGCCTTCCAGGACGCCACGACCGCGCTGCTCAACGGCCGCAGCGGCACGATGCTGATCGGGACGTTCTTCGCCGACGCGGCCCCCAAGGACGCCCTCGACGACATCGACTTCTTCCGCTTCCCGGTCATCGACCCGAAGGTCCCGCTCGCCGAAGAGGCCCCCACCGACGGCTACTTCGCCAGCGCCCGCACCGGACGCAAGGAAGGAGTGCTCGACCTTCTCGGCTACCTCGCCACCGCCGAGGCCCAGGAGATCTACATCAAGGGCTCCTCCGGCACCGTCCTGCCCTGCCACCCCGACGCCAAGGACGCCGGCACCCCGCTGGTGAAGAAGGGCCGCGCGCACATCGAGGAGGCGGCCGAGATCACCCAGTTCTTCAACCGCGACTCCAGCGACGCCCTCCAGCCCACCGCCGACACCGCCCTGACCAAGTTCCTCGCCAGGCCCAAGGAGATCGGCAGCATACTCACCGACTGGCAGCGCGAGGCCGAGAAGATCTGGAAGGCCTGACATGGCCGTCCTGACCGCCCCTCACCGCAAGGTCCCGGTCCCGGCGCCGTCCCGTGGCGGCCGGGGCCGGGGACCCCGGCGCACACCGCCGCTGGTGCTCGCCTTCGTCCTCGTCCCGCTGCTCGTCGAGGCCGTGTGGGTGTTCTGGCCGGCGCTCCAGGGCTTCTACCTCGCCCTGACCAGCTGGGACGGGGTGTCGGCGCCGAAGTTCGTCGGCCTGGACAACTTCCGCGAGATGGCGGGCGACGACACCTTCCGCGGCGCCGTCGGCCACACCGTCCTGTGGCTGGTCCTGTTCGGCGGCCTGTCCGCCCTGCTCGGCCTCGCCGCGGCACTGCTGCTCCAGCAGGAGCGGCGCGGCGTAGGCCTCTACCGTGCCGCCCTCTTCCTGCCCGTCGTGTTCTCGCTGGTCGCCACCGCCCTGGTCTGGCAGGCCATCTACCAGCCGGACGGCGTCCTCAACCAGCTCCTGGAGTCCGTCGGCCTCGGCAGCCTGCGGCACGCCTGGCTGGCCGACCAGGACACCGCGCTTTACGCGGTCATCGTGCCCGCGCTGTGGCGGCAGATCGGCTATGTGATGGTCCTGTACCTCGCCGGCCTCAAGGGCATCGACCCGGCCCTGTACGAGGCGGCGAAGGTCGACGGCGCGAGCGCCTGGCAGCGCCTGCGCCACATCACCCTGCCCCAACTGCGCAGCGTCAACGCGGTCGTTGTGTCCGTCATCATCATCGACTCGCTGCGCTCCTTCGACGTCGTGTGGTCGCTGACCCGCGGCGGCCCCTACCACTCGTCCGAACTGCTGAGCACCTACATGTACTCGACCGCCTTCCAGTCCCTGCGGCTCGGCTACGGCTCCGCCCTGGCCGTCGTCATCTTCCTGCTGGCGTTCGGCGTCATCGCCTCCTACCTGGCGCGCGCCTTCCGGGAGGCCGACTGATGTTCGCCAACTCCACGGCGGTGCGCCGGGGGCGGGCCGCGACCGCCGGATTCCATCTGAGCGCCGGCGCTCTGGCCGTCCTGTGGCTGCTGCCCATCGCCCTGGTCATCGTCACCAGCCTGCGCTCCTTCGACGACATCGCCGCGAACGGGCTGGGCAGCCTGCCGCACTCCTTCACCCTGGACAACTTCCGGCAGGCATGGGTCGACGGCGGCCAGCAGCGCGCCCTGATCAACAGCCTGATCGTCACCGTCCCCAGCGTCCTGGTGACCCTGGCCCTCGCGGCCATGGCCGCCTTCGCCCTCAGCCGCTACGAACTGCCCCTGCGCCGCTCCCTGTTGCTGCTCATGCTCGGCGGCAACCTGCTCCCGCCGCAGATCCTGCTCATCCCCGTCTCCAAGCTGAGCGAGCTGATGGGCGTCTACGACACCCTGCCCGCGCTGATCGGCGTGCAGATCGGCTTCGGCGTCGGGTTCTACGTCTTCGTCCTGCACGGGTTCATGCGGGCCATCCCCGCCGAGATCCAGCAGGCGGCCGTCGTCGACGGCGCCGGACCCTGGCAGATCTTCTGGCGGATCATCCTGCCGCTGACCCGGCCCGCCCTCGCCGCGCTCAGCGCCCTGTCGTTCACCTGGATCTTCAACGACCTGCTGTGGGCGATCACCGTGCTGCGCAGCGACACCAAGATGCCGATCACCGCGGCCCTCATCGGCCTCCAGGGCCAGTACGTGTCCATGTGGAACGTGATCGCCGCCGGCTCCGTCATCGCCGCCGCCCCCACCGTGGCCGTCTTCCTGCGCTTCCAGCGCCACTTCGTGGCCGGACTGAACCTCGGAGCAGTCAAGTGACGCCGTACCAGCGCTGGACCCTGCGCACCGAGCACACCAGCTACACCGTCCGCCTGTCCCCGGACGGAGCATGGGCCGAACTGGACGCCTGGGGACCGCACGGCGTCGAGACCGGACCGTCGGCGCTCGACCGGTCCCACCGCACCCACTTCATCACGCCCGCCGACGCCGCCCCCGCCGAGTATCTGCCGTACGGGCTGCGGCCGTTCACCGGCGCCGAACTCGTGGCCGCGCGTCCGGGCGGCGAGCGGGGCGTGTGGTGGGACTTCGAGGGGGCCGAGGCGGCCGAGGGCAGTCTGCGGCTCGCGTTCACGGACGACGTCCTGGGCCTGCGTACGGTCCTGTGCTACGAGACCGTGCCGGGCACCGATGTGATCCTGCGCTGGACCGAGCACACCGCGTCGCGGGAACTGCGCCTGGAACGCCTTGACTCGGCGGCCGTGAACGTGCCCGTCACCAACGAGGCCCGTCTGACCTACCTCACCGGCCAGTGGTCCCAGGAGTTCCAGCGTACCCAACTCGACCTGACCAGAGGCACGTTCACCATGGGCAGCACCCAGGGCGTGCCCGGCCACGCCTACGCGCCCTGGCTCGCGGTGCAGGACGCGACGACGGACGACGCCCCCGCCTACGGTGTGGCCCTGGAGTGGCCCGGCAACTGGCACATCACCGCCGAGGCAGAGCCCGGCGGCGCGATCCGGGTGCGGGCCGGACGGGTCCCGCACGAGGGAGCCGTGGCCCTGGCCCCCGGTGCCACCCTGACCACGCCCCGCCTCGCCTGCGCGTTCAGCCCCGACGGACTCGACGGCCTGTCCCGCGTCTGGCACCGCTACGACCGCCACCTCACCGGCGAGCGCCTCCGCCGCACCCGCAAGGTCCTCTACAACTCCTGGGAGGCCACCGGCTTCGACGTCGACGCCGCCGGCCAGCTCGAACTGGCCAAGGCGGCCGCGGACATCGGCGCCGAGCTGTTCGTCGTGGACGACGGCTGGTTCACCGGCCGCGAGGACGACACCGGGGGACTCGGCGACTGGTATCCGGACCCGGCGGCCTTCCCGCAGGGCTTCGACCGGTTCGTCGACGAAGTGCGCGGCCTCGGCCTCGACTTCGGCCTGTGGGTCGAGCCCGAGGCCGTCAGCCCCGGCAGCCGACTCCACGCCGAACACCCCGACTGGGTCTACCGTATCGACGACCGGCCCGCCCGGCTGGTGCGCAACCAGCTCCTGCTCGACCTCGGCCGCACCGACGTCCAGGACTTCGTGATCGGGACCCTGGACCGGCTCCTGGGCACCTACGACATCGGCTACCTCAAGTGGGACATGAACCGGCCGCCCACCGAGCGCGGCCGCCCCGGCGCCGGGCACGCCGACCTGGACGCCGAGCACGTCGCCGGGTACCTGCGCGTCCTGGACCACCTGCGCTCCGCCCACCCCGACGTCACCGTCGAGGGCTGCGCGGGCGGCGGCGCTCGCATCGACCATGCGACGCTGGCCCGCACCGACGTCGTCTGGCCCAGCGACAACACCGCCCCGCTGGACCGGCTCAGGGTCCAGTACGGCTTCCTGCACGCCCACGCGCCGCACGTCATGAGCTCCTGGGTCACCGACGCGCCCGGCGTCTTCGACCCACGCCCGCGCACCCTCGCGTTCCGCTTTGTCAACGCCATGTGCGGAGTGCTGGGAATCGGCGCCGACCTGCGCGCCTGGAGCGCGGAGCAGCGGACCGAGGCCGCGCGGTGGATCGCCCGCTACAAAGACGTGCGAGAGGTCCTGCACCACGGGGACGTCCGGCTGCTGGGCTCCCCGGCGGACAGCACCTGCGGTGTGCAGTTCGACTTCGGCGACCGCACGGTCGTCGCCGCGCTGAGCACCGGACGCCTCGACGGTGCCCCGCTCGTGCCCGGACGCCCCGACCGGCTGCGGCTGCGGGCACTGGAGCCGGCGGCGCACTATCGGGACACGGCGACCGGGACGACGTACGGCGGAGCCCATCTGCTGCACTACGGGCTGCCTTTCACCTGGAGCCGCGATCACGACGCCGACCTGGTGGTACTGACACGCCAGTGAGCCGCATAGGTTTCCCGGACGGCCCGACCCGCTCACCCAGCGCACGACGGACGCTCACGAAGGAGTCGACCCCACGATGGACCAGTCCCCACGCCGGCCCGGTGACCGCTTCACCGGCCGCACGGCCGTGGTCACCGGCGCGGCCTCCGGCATCGGCGCCGCCACCGCCGTCCGCCTGGCCGAGGAGGGCGCCGCGGTGGTGCTCGCCGACGTGGCGCAGGAGCGCGGCACGGCGCTCGCCGAGCGGATCGCCAAGGACGGTGGCCGGGCCCGGTTCGTGCGGGCCGACGTGGCGGCCGAGGACGACTGGCGCCGGATCGTGGCCGCCGCCCACGACTTCGGGCCCGTGGACGTCCTCGTCAGCAACGCCTACACCGTCGACGTGGCCCCCGTCCACGAGTTGACCCTGGAGTCGTGGCAGCGGCAGCTCTCCGTCAACCTCACCGCGAGCTTTCTCGGCTTCCGGGCGGTCCTGCCCGACCTGCGGGAGCGGCGCGGCGCGACCGTGCTGACCTCGTCCGTCCACGCCCGCGTCGGCATCCCCGGACACCCCGCCTACGCCGCCTCCAAGGGCGCCCTGCTGTCCCTGTGCGGCCAGCTCGCCGCCGAGTACGGGCCCGAGGTCCGCGTCAACGCCGTGCTGCCCGGGCCGATCCTGACCGCCGCCTGGGACCGGGTGCCGCCCGAGGAGCGGGAGCGCAGCGTCGCCGAGACGGCGGCCCGCCGCTTCGGCACCCCCGAGGAGGTGGCCGCGGCCATCGCCTTCCTGAGCGCCGACGAAGCCTCCTTCATCACCGGCACGAGCCTCGTCGTGGACGGAGGCTGGAGCGTCGTGAAGGCCTCGGCATGACCAGCACCCCCGTCCGCACCCTTCAGCAGAAAGGCTGTACGACATGACGCCCTACGCCCGCCGCGGCGTGCACGGCCAGACCGTGGAGGCCCTCGCCCGCCGCATCCTGGGCGGTCGGATCCCCGAGGGAGCCACGCTCGACCTGGTGGCGCTGCAGAGCGAGTTGGACGTCAGTCTCACCGCCCTGCGCGAGTCCCTGAAGGTGCTCGCCGCCAAGGGCATGGTCGACGCCCGACAGAAACGCGGCACGTTCGTCCGGGCCCGCGCCGACTGGAACCTCCTCGATGCCGACGTGCTGCGCTGGCAGTTCGAGGGCGCCGACGAGGCCACCGACGCCGACCGGACACTGCTGCGCAACCTCGCCGAGGTGCGCGCCATCGTCGAACCGGCCGCCGTGCGCCTGGCCGCCGAACGCCGCACCGACGCCGACCTCGCGGCCCTGGAAGGGGCGCTGGAGGCGATGGGGACGCAGGGCACCGACCCCGGGCAGGCCGTGGACGCCGACCTCGCCTTCCACCGCGCCCTGCTGACCGCCACGCACAACGAACTTCTGCAGCGCATGGAGATGGTCATCGAGCCGGGTCTCGCCCACCGCGACCGCATCGTGCACAGCCACCCCCACAGCGAGGACCCCGTACCGGCCCACCGTGCCGTCCTGGACGCCGTACGCGACCAGGACGCGCAGGCCGCCGAGACGGCGATGCGGGCCCTGCTCGCCCAGGCCGGACGCGACCTGGACCGGATCGACGGCCCCGACGACGGGGGCCCCGACGACACGAAAGGCACCGGCGGCAAGTGAAGATCACGCGCATAGAAACCTTCCTGGTCCCGCCGCGGTGGCTGTTCTGCCGCATCGAGACCGACGACGGCGTGGTCGGCTGGGGCGAACCCGTCGTCGAGGGCAGGGCCGAAGTCGTCCGCGCAGCCGTGGACGTCCTCGCCGAGTACCTCGTCGGCCAGGATCCGCTGCGTATCCAGGACCACTGGCAGGTGCTCAGCAAGGGCGGCTTCTACCGCGGCGGCCCCGTCCTCTCCAGCGCCGTCGCCGGCCTCGACCAGGCCCTGTGGGACATCGCGGGCAAGACCTACGGCGCCCCCGTGCACGCCCTGCTGGGCGGACCCGTGCGCGAACGTGTCCGCGTCTACGCCTGGGTCGGCGGCGACGAACCCGCCGAGCTCACCGACCAGATATCCGCCCAGGTCGAGGCCGGTTTCACCGCGGTCAAGATGAACGCGGCCGGCGCGACCTCGCCGATCACCACCCCGGCCGAGACGGCCGCGGTCGTCGCCCGCGTCGCCGCCGCCCGCGACGTCCTCGGCCCGGACCGCGATGTCGCCGTCGACTTCCACGGCCGCTTCACCGCCGCGAGCGCCCGCCGCGTACTGGCCGAACTCGCCCCGCTGCACCCGCTGTTCGTCGAGGAACCCGTCGTCCCCGAACACGGCCACCTGCTGCCCGGCCTGGTCGCCTCGACGTCGATCCCCCTCGCCACCGGCGAACGCCTCTACTCGCGCGGTGAGTTCCTGCCCGCCCTCACCGCCGGCATCGCCGTCGCCCAGCCCGACCTGTCCCACGCCGGCGGCATCTCCGAGGTCCACCGCATCGCCTCCCTCGCGGACACCTACGGCGCCCAGCTCGCCCCGCACTGTCCGCTCGGCCCGATCGCGCTGGCCGCCAGCCTCCAAGTGGCGTTCGCGACCCCGAACTTCCTGATCCAGGAGCAGAGCCGCGGCATCCACTACAACAAGGACGCCGACCTGCTGTCCTACCTCGCCGACCCCGCCCCCTTCCGGTTCGTGGACGGCCACGCGCCCCGCAACGACGCCCCCGGCCTGGGCATCACCATCGACGACGCGGCCGTACGCGCGGCCGACCGCGCCGGACACGCCTGGCGCAATCCGGTCTGGCGGCACTCCGACGACTCGTTCGCCGAGTGGTGACGTAGGTGCTGACGATCACCACTGACGCCGAGCACGGCGGGCGCTGGACGTCCCTGCGCTCACCCTCGCGCGAATGGCTCTGGCACCGCCCGGCACCGGAACGGGACAAGGCCGCACCCGGCGACGTGTTCGTGGACGCGGGCGGGCTGGAGGAGTGCATCCCCACCGTCCGCGGCCTCCCCGACCACGGAGATGCCTGGTCGCGCCCCTGGACCCGGACCGGCGACACCGAACGGGTACAGGGGGACTCCTTCACCCTCGCCCGGACCATCCGCCCCACCGCCGACGGCGTCCGGGCCGACTACGTCCTCACCGCTCAGCCCGGCTTCCGCTTCGTCTGGGCGGCCCACGCCCTGCTGGACCTGTCCGGGAACGCGATCGCGCACATGCCCGACGGCGCCACCACCCGCCTGTTCCCCGAGGCCGCCCCACTCCTCGTTGAGCCCTGGCCCACCGGAGCACCCTGGATCACCGGTCGCTGGCCCGCACCCCACGGGCTGCCGCTCCATCGACTCGGCCCCGACGACGGCACCGCGGTCGGGGCCGTCGTCGACACGCCGCTGTGCTGCGTCCACGACGACCACGACCGGCTCGCCCTGGAAGTACAGGCGGACGGACAGCCCGTGTCGATCGCCCTGTGGCGCAACCTCGCCGGCTACCCCCAGCCGCACCCCTACCGGAGCATCGGCGTGGAGCCCATGCTCGGCCGCGTCTTCGACCTCGCCGACGCCGGCCCCGACGACGCCGCGTGCGTCCCGCCGTCGGGCGAGGTCCGCTGGCGACTCACGATCACCGGGGCCTGCCGCTGCCCCGCGACCCCCGCACCGAAGGAGCACCGTCCGTGGACCTGACAGCCGCGCTGGCCACCCACCGCCTGGTCGCGATCGTGCGCGGCGACGACGCCGACGCCGCGCTGCGCACCGTGCGGGCCCTGGCCGAGGAGGGCGTCGAACTGATCGAGGTCTCGCTGTCCGGCAAGGACGCCCTCACCGTCATCGAACGCGCCCGCCACGCCCTCGGCCCGGAGCGCCCCCTCGGCGCCGGCACCGTCCTGACCGCCGAGGACGCCCGCGCCGCCCACCGCGCCGGAGCCGACTTCGCGGTCACCCCGGGACTGGGCGACGGCGTCGTCACGGCACAGGAGTTGGGCATGCCGGTCCTCGCCGGTGTGCTGACCCCGACCGAGATCATCGCCGCCCGCGCCCTGCGCGTGGCCGCGCTGAAGATCTTCCCCGCAGCCCAGTCCGGGGGAGCGGCCTATCTCAAGGCCCTGCGCGGCCCGTTCCCCGACACGCCGTTCGTCCCCGTCGGCGGCATCGACGAGGCGGCCGCCCGCGCCTGCCTCGCGGCCGGTGCCCTCGCGGTCGGGGTCGGCTCACCCCTGGTCGGCGACGCCGCCGACGGCGGCAGCATCACCGCCCTCAGGGAGCGCGCCCGCCTGTTCCGCACGATCGTGGCGGAGGCGACGCCATGACGGCGGACCTGCGCGCCGCGCGCCCCGACCGCCTCGAACTGGGCGAGGGCATCCGCTGGACCGGCACGGACGTCGTCCTCGTCGACATCCTCGCCGGGCGGCTGCTGTCCGCTCCGCACGAGCCGACGGCACCCCTGCGCACACTGGCCCAACTCCCCGTCCCCTTGGGCGCCGTGGCCCCGGTCGCCGGACACTCCGGCACCTGGATCGCCGCCGCCGGCACCGGCATCTGCCTGCTGCACGCAGACGGCACCCTCGACTGGCTGGCCCGGCCGGAGGACGACGCCCCGACCCGCATGCGCATGAACGACGCCGTCGCCGACCCGTTCGGCCGGTTCTGGGCCGGCAGCATGGCCTACGACGCCGACGAGGGCGCCGGTTCGCTGTACCGCCTCGACCGGGACGGCACGGTCGTGCGGGTCCTGGACGGCGTCACCGTGCCCAACGGGCCCGCGTTCACGCCCGACGGCGGCCTCATGTACCTGGCCGACAGCGCCCGGGGCGTGGTCCGGCGCCACGCGGTGGACCCGGTGACGGGCGACCTGGGCGCACCCGAGGAGTTCGTGACGATCCGCGACGGCAGCCCCGACGGCATGGCGGTCGACGTCGAAGGCGCCGTGTGGATCGCCGTATGGGGCACCGGCACCGTACGCCGCCACCTGCCGGACGGCACGCTCGACCGCACACTGCGGCTGCCCGCACGGCAACCGGCCGGCGTGTGCCTCGCCCACGACGTCCTGCACATCACGACCGCCCGCGTGGGCCTGGGCGTACCCGGCGACGAGGACGGTGCCCTGTTCACCGCACGCGTGGACGTGCCCGGCACACCGACGCCCGCCTGCCGGCTCGACAGCGTCCGCCACCCCTCGGCCCTCGGGGATCCGGCATGACCGCTCCCTGGCGCCCCGCTTCCGGCCCGGTCGTCTGCGTCGGTGAGACGATGGCGGCCCTGGCTCCCGACCCGCCTGGCCCCCTGCTGACCGCGCCCCGGCTGCGGCTGTCGGTGGCGGGAGCCGAGTCGAACGTCGCCATGTACCTGGCCGACCACGGCATCCCGGTCGCCTGGCTGTCGGCCCTCGGCGACGACCCCTTGGGCCAGCGCGTCCGCGCCACGGTCGACAGCCTCCGCAACCCCTCGGCCCTCCGGGATCCGGCATGACCGCTCCCTGGCGCCCCGCTTCCGGCCCGGTCGTCTGCGTCGGTGAGACGATGGCGGCCCTGGCTCCCGACCCGCCTGGCCCCCTGCTGACTGCGCCCCGGCTGCGGCTGTCGGTGGCGGGAGCCGAGTCGAACGTCGCCATGTACCTGGCCGACCACGGCATCCCGGTCGCCTGGCTGTCGGCCCTCGGCGACGACCCCTTGGGCCAGCGCGTCCGCGCCACGGTCGACAGCCTCCGGCACCCCTCGGCCCTCCGGGATCCGGCATGACCGCTCCCTGGCGCCCCGCTCCCGGCCCGGTCGTCTGCGTCGGTGAGACGATGGCGGCCCTGGCTCCCGACCCGCCTGGCCCCCTGCTGACTGCGCCCCGGCTGCGGCTGTCGGTGGCGGGAGCCGAGTCGAACGTCGCCATGTACCTGGCCGACCACGGCATCCCGGTCGCCTGGCTGTCGGCCCTCGGCGACGACCCCTTGGGCCAGCGCGTCCGCGCCACGGTCGCCGCGCCCGGCGTCGACGTCTCGTACGTGCGCACCGACCCCCACCGCCCGACCGGCCTGCTGGTCAAGGACCCCGGCCCCGCCGGGACGCGCGTGCACTACTACCGCCGCGGCTCGGCCGCCTCCGCACTCGGCCCCGATCTGCTGGACAGCCCGCCCGTGCGTGAGGCAGCGCTGCTGCACCTGACCGGCATCACTCCGGCGCTGTCCGCGTCCTGCCGGGACCTGGTGGCCCGGGCGCTGACCGACGAGCCCGGCACCCGCCCGTACGCGGTGAGCTTCGACGTCAACCACCGTGCCGCCCTCTGGCCGGACGGCGTGGCTCCGGCGGTGCTGCGCGACCTGGCCGACCGGGCCGACATCGCCTTCGTCGGCCTGGACGAGGCGCAGGCGCTGTGGGGCGAGCACCTGACCGCGCGGGCCGTACGGGAGCGGCTCCCGCATCCGCGCGTCCTCGTCGTCAAGGACGGGGCGAACGCCGCGACCGCGTTCACCGGCGAGGGCGCCGTCACCGTGCCGACGCCGCGCACGACGGTGGTGGAGGCCGTGGGCGCCGGCGACGCCTTCGCGGCCGGTTTCCTCACGGGCCTTCTGCGGGGCGCGACCATGACCGACGCCCTGCGACTGGGCCACATCACCGCCGCTTCCGCCCTCCAAGTGACGGGAGACCACGGCCCGTTGCCCGGCCCGCGGGAGACGCAGGCACTGCTCGCCCTGTCGACGCGGGAGTGGGCGCGGCGGGCGGTCGTGCAGCCGTCGGCCTGAGCCTCACCGGTGCTCGACCTGTCGACGCGGGAGTGGGCGCGGCGGGCGGTCGTGCAGCCGTCGGCCTGAGCCTCACCGGCGCTCGACGCGCGGCAGAGTATTTGCCCGCCTATGCTCCATTTGTGTGACGACTCTCTTCCAAGAACTGGTGGCGAAGGAGCGCGCGGCCGAGCAGGCACACGGCCGCGTGGAGAAGCTGCGCGGCATGTACGGACCGCCGACGCAGCACGGCGGCTGGAGCCCGCGGCAGACCGAGACGTACAACACCGCCCTGCGGGCCTGGCGGGACCTGGCCCGGGAGGTGCAGTTCGCGCTGGCCGAGTACGCCAGGTCACGGGGCGAGACGCGCAGCGACGTCGAGGAACAGGTGCGCAAGGCCGTCTGGCCCACGGAGGGCGGCGGTACCGGGGCATAGCGGCACCGGGGCATGGGACAGTCGGCCCCCGGTGTCGGCGTTTCTCTTGACGCGTCGGTCTCGTTACGCAACTCTGAAGGTCAATGGCCTTCATCGCGGAAGGGGTTGGTGCGGGGTGGAGTGGACGGGCGCACGCTACGCGGACACACCCACGGTCGAGGTGAGGGCGTGGATCGACGCTCCTCCGGACCGGGTGTGGCAGATCGTCTCCGACGTGACGCTGATGCCGGGCATGAGCGACGAGCTCCAGTCGGTCCACTGGCTCGACGGCGCGTCCCGCCCCGCCGTGGGCGCGCGCTTCGTCGGCCGGAGCAGGCACGAGGCCCTCGGGGAGTGGGAGACCACCTCGCACGTCATCGAGTGCGCGTCCCCGCGCGTCCTCGCCTGGGCCGTAGACGACCCGTCCCGGCCCTCCGCCGTCTGGCGCTTCCGGCTCGACGGCAGGGACGGCGGAACCGAGCTGTCGGAGTGGATGCAGATGGGACCCGGCCGGTCCGGTCTGTCCTTCGCCATCGACGAGATGCCGGACAAGGAGCAGAAGATCGTGTTCGTGCGGATGCGTGAGTTCGAACGCAACATGACCGTCACCCTCGGGCACATCAAGAAGCTGGCGGAGGAGCGATGAGGACCGCGACGACGATCGAGGCGTCCGGTCTCGGTACCTGGCGCAAGCAGGCGGACTTCGTCGTCGAGGCGGAGAAGCTCGGCCTGGACATCTGCTGGGTGGCCGAGGCCTGGGGCTCCGACGCGCCCTCCGCGCTCGGCTACTACGCCGCCCGCACCGACCGCATGCTGCTGGGGTCCGGCGTCATGCAGGTCGGCACACGCACGCCGGTGGCGCTCGCGCAGACGGCGATCACCCTCTCCAACCTGTCCCAAGGGCGCTTCCTGCTGGGCCTCGGCCCCTCGGGCCCCCAGGTGATGGAGGGGCTGCACGGCGTCCCGTTCGCCCGCCCCCTGGCGCGCGTCCGCGAGACGGTGGAGATCGTGCGACAGGCCATCGGCGGCGACAAGATCGACTACTCCGGCGACGAGTACCGCATCCCGCTGCCCGGCGGGGACGCCGTCCCCATGAGGCTGTCGATGCGGGCCGAACACCCCGTGCCGATCTACCTGGCCGCCCTGTCACCGGCCATGCTCCGACTGACCGGCGAGGTCGCCGACGGCTGGCTCGGCACCAGCTTCGTGCCCGAGGGAGCGGCCGACGCCTACTTCGCCCCGATCGACGAGGGCCTGGCGCGCGGCGGACGCGCCCGCACCGACCTGGACATCTGCCAGGGCGCGGAGGTCGCCTTCGCCCCCGACGAGGAAGCGCTGGGCGCCATGGTGGCCGACCGCAAGAAGGAACTCGCCTTCAGCCTCGGCGGCATGGGCTCGGCGTCCACCAACTTCTACAACCGCGCCTACAGCCGGCAGGGCTGGGCCGAGGTCGCCGCGGAGGTACGGCAGCGCTGGCAGGCCGGGGACCGGGACGGAGCCGCCGCGCTGGTCAGCGACGAGATGGTGCTCGCGACGACGCTGATCGGCACCGAGAGCATGGTCCGGGCACGGCTGGGCGTCTGGCGCGACGCCGGCGTGGACACCGTCCGCCTGTATCCGGCGGGTGCGGACCTGGCCGCCCGCCTCGACACCCTGGGCCGCGCGATCGAGTTGGTCCACGAGGTCGGAGGACGGGCGTGAGCGCGCGTACGTCCTTCGCGAACTGGCCGTGCTCCATCGCGCGGACCCTGGACATCGTCGGCGACGCCTGGACCCCCCTGGTCCTCAGAGAGGCGTTCTACGGCAGCCGCCGCTTCGACGAGTTCCAGGGCGAGTTGAGGATCGCGCGCAACACCCTCACCGACCGGCTGCGACGCCTGGTCGAGGCGGGACTGCTGGAGAGACGGCTCTACGAGAGCGAGCCGCCGCGCCACGAGTATCTGCTGACGGAGCAGGGCAGGGACCTCTTCCCGGTCCTGGCCGCGATGGCCCACTGGGGCGACCGGTGGCTCGCCGGCCCCGAGGGACCGCCGATCACCCTGCACCACGAGGCATGCGGCCACGACGGACACGCCGAGGTGGTCTGCTCCGCATGCGGCGAACCGCTGCACGCCGACGACACGGTCGCCCGGATGGGCCCCGGCTATCCGGAACGGCTCAAGTCCCGGCCCGACGTGCGGCGCCGCTTCTCGCCGGAGTGAGGCAGCGGCCCGCGTTCACCGGATGCGGTGCCGCTTCCAGAAGGCGCCGAGGTCCTTGGTCGTCACGGACTGCGCGGCCTTCTTGAAGTCGGCGGTGGTCGAGACGCCGTACCAGTGGTCGTGGGCGTACCGCTTGAGGAGGCGGGCCATGGTGCCGGCGCCGAGCGTGCGCTCCAGGTCCGCAAGCGCGCAGGAGCCGGCCGTGTAGATCAGGTGGTACTCGCCCCGGTGCGCGGCCCAGTACGCCATCGAGTTGGTCAGCGCCGTACGCTCCCTCGGCCAGTCGACCTCCGACCAGCAGTCGCGGGTGTCCCAGCCGTAGAAGCGCGCGTTGGCATACTGGGCGAAGCTCTCGTCCAGCCAGGGCGCGCCGTACTCGTCGTTGCCGACGATGCCGTACCACCACTGGTGGGCCACCTCGTGGACGACGGCACTGCCCTCGTCGGTGGTGCCGAGGAGGACCAGTCCCGGGTACTCCATGCCGCCACCGAACTCGCTGGTCATCACCAGGTCGATCTCGCCGTACGGGTAGCGGCCGAACTCCTTGCCGAACCGGTCCACGGCGGCGGCGCCGTCCGCACGCGTGAGGCGCACCCCCGTCGCGGACGTCTGCGGCGCCCAGTACGACTTCACCCGCACGCCCCCGGGCGTGGTCGCGACGGCGGAACGGAACGGGCCCGCGGCCCAGGCGAAGTCCCGGACCCGCTGCGCGACGCTGACGGTGACGCTGCGACCGGGCGCGCCGGGGAGGGTCCGAGTGCGGCCGGTCGCGGGGATCTTGAGGTTCGAGGGGTGGTCGAGCGCCACGCGGAAGTCGCTCGCCAGGGTGTAGAAGCTCTCACCCGTCGACACATACGGATCGAGGTGCCAGCCCTTCGCGTCGTGCACGGCGAGCACGGGCAGCGCGTTGCCGAGGAAGCGGAAGGCGCCCTCGCGGCCGAATCGGTCGTTGCGTTCGGGGACGGTGATGGACACGTCGAAGGAGACCGCGGCGCGGTCGCCGCGCGCGAGCGGCCTCGGCAGGGCGATCCGCAGTGCCGTGCAGTTCACGCTGGGCCGAGCCGCGGTGCCGCCGCGCACCTTGGACACTTCGACGGCGGGCGGTGTGTCGGTGGTGCCGCACTTGTCGACGCCGTTGCCCCACAGGCGGACGTACACCTCGCTCAGCGGACGAGCGGAGGAGTTGCGGAAGGACACCCGCTGCCGGCCGGTCCAGCGGGAGCCGTCCGCGTTGCCGCGCAGCGTCACGTCGTAGCGAGGCCGATCGGGGGTCGCCGCCTCGGTGTCGGCGACGGTCCGGGGCCTGGGCGCCGGGAGGGCCGCGGACCCGGCGCCGCCCTGCGCCACGAGCAGCGCGAGCAGGACAACGAGCAGACGGGCAACGGTCCTTGGCGTCCAGCCGGTAGACGAGGGCATGACAGCGGATCATGCCACAGAGCGTGAGGTAATGGCCCAGAATGGGGGAATGGAGTTCTTCTGCTACCACCGTGACCGGCCCGGCTCCCTGGCACTGCGCGAGCAGTTGCAGGAGGAGCACTGGTCGTACATGGACCTGTTCGCCGAGCAGTTGATCGCGCGCGGCCCGACGTTCGCGGCGGACGGCGAGACGCCGACCGGCAGCGTGCACATCGTCGACCTGCCCGACCCCGCCGCCGCCCGCGCGTTCGCCTTCGACGAGCCCAACTACCAGGCCGGCGCCTACCGGGACGTGCTGCTGCGCCGGTGGCGCAACATGCTGGGACGCACCATGTGGGACTTCCCCGGAGGTGCTGACGAGGGCAACCGGTACATGGTGCTCGGCCTCGGCCTCGGCCCAGACCGGACCGCCGCCCCGGCCGAGCCGCCCGAGAACGACGAACTCATCGCATACGGACCGCTGCTGTCCGACGACGGCACAGCCTGGCTGGGTACGGCCGCACTGGTGCGGGCGCCGGACGCGGCGACGGCGCGCACCGTGCTGGAGTCCGCCGTGTACGCCGACGTCGAGGTCCACGACTGGGAGTTCGGCGGGCGGCGCTGAGGGCTTCAGACCGCCGGCGGTAGCAGCGTCGCGGGCGTGGGGCCGTCAGGGCGGACCGTGAAGCCGTACTTCGCCTTCGCGGGGGTGGCGGAGAACGCCACGACGTGGGCCGGCATCAGATGTTCGAGCAGGACGGTCGACTCGCGGAGCGCGAACTGAATGCCCAGGCAGGCACGGGGGCCGATGCCGAAGGGGAAGTAGGCGCCGGTGTCCGTGGGGCGGCCGCCGGGGGAGAGGAAGCGCCGAGGGTCGAAGTGCTCCGGATCCGGCCACAGTTCGGGATCGCGGTGGGTGAGATACGGGCAGACCAGGAGATCGGTGCCCGCCTCGACCCGGTAGCCGTCGAGGGTGTCGTCCTCGGCGGCGTGGCGGGGCATGAGCCACGCGGACGGGTACAGGCGGAGCGTCTCGTGGACCAGTGCCTGGATGGCCTGGCGGCGTTCCTCTGAGTTTTCGTCCCCGGCGGCGAGCGCTTGCTCGCGAGCGGCGGGGTGCTGATCGAGAAGCAGATACAGCCAGGTCAGGGTGCTGGCCGTGGTCTCGTGCCCCGCGGCGAGCAGCGTCACCAGCTCGTCGCGGATCAGCCGGTCGGTGTACTCGGGCCGCTCGGCGCCGGCTTCCGTGAGTACGTGAAGCAGTCCCGGCCCGTCGGGGCCGACCTCTCCGGCGCGGGCGGCCTCGATCGCGTGCCGGGCCACCGCGTCGATCCGGGCGAGATCGGCGGCGACGGCCGCCCGGGCGTCCTTCGTGTCGGCGGGCAGCGTCGGCAGAGTTGCCCCCACGGCCTCGATGGCCTCCAGCTCGCGCTGGGTCTCGTCGTCGAGAGGGTGGCCGGTGAGGGAGCGCCAGATGGCGTCCAGGGCGAAGCGATGCATCTCCCGCCCTACATCCAAGGTCTTGCCGGTACGGGCGTACTCGGCCCAGCGCTCGGCGGTCGTCCGGGCCGCCTCGGTGATCCGCCGGTCGTAGCGGCGCATCCCGGTTCCGGTGAACTGGGACTGGAGCAGACGGCGTTGCCGTTTCCACGCCTCGCCCTCGGCGGACAGGACACCGTCGCCGACCAGCAGCCGGGCGCGGTGGGAGCGCTTGACGTACTGCTCCGGGTGGCGGGCGAGCACGTGCTGGACGGCCCGCGGCTCCGTGACGAGAACGGTGCGGGCGGGCCCGATGCGGAACGCCGCGACACCGCCGACGCGCTCGCGCACCTGAGCCAGCAGCTCGACCAGTTCGCCGCTCTGCGAACGCCACCGCTCCACGAGCTCCGGTTCGGCTTCGGGCACCGGCCGTGCCGTGCCGGGCGGGTGCGGGAGGGAGCCGGGGCCGGCTTCGGTGTCCATGTTCCATCTCCTGGGTGAGCCGCTGGAGTCGGCC
The DNA here is from genome assembly GCF_045039535.1 of Streptomyces sp. NBC_01092. Classification (NCBI taxonomy): domain Bacteria; kingdom Bacillati; phylum Actinomycetota; class Actinomycetes; order Kitasatosporales; family Streptomycetaceae; genus Streptomyces; species Streptomyces sp. NBC_01092. Next base: position 10,555,879 of record NZ_CP108659.1, read on the forward strand.
GCGACGGCGCGTGCCGACGCCACGGACTGTACGGGAGCGGACACACTTGGTGGAGGTACGTCCGGGGGCGGTCGGGAGCGCGGGTAACGCCCCCGCACCACCACCCGGAACGCCAGAACGATCCGCCTACTTGGCGCCCCAGAGACCCAGATTGTTCCCTTCGCCCGCAGCCGCCCGCCGCAACGCGTCCGGGGAACCCAGCAGGCCGAGCGGCAGATAGCCGGACCGTACGGCCGGCTCCCACCCGTGCACCTGGACCGCGAGGGCGGCAAGAGCCAGGGCGTCGAGCGGCAGCAGGGTCCTGGGAGCGGGATCGGGTTCCGCCGACGACACGCTCTGCCGGTGCTCGACCAGCCGGGCGGCGAGGGCCTGTTCGAAGGCCGACGGATCGTCGTCGAGGAGGACGCGGAGGAGCCGTTGGTCCGGTGACAGCGAACCGACCGCGTCCAGTCGCCGCGCCGCCTCGGCCCGCTCGCCTGCGTCCGGCTTTCGCAGGGTCACGGTCGGCCAGTCGCGGGGCAGGTGCCCGCGCTCCTCGGTCAGATAGCCGCACAGCGCATCCATGGCGGCCAGGTCCGCCGGTGCCGAGGCGGAGGTCAGCTTCGAGTACGGCACCCCGTCGCGGATGGCGGGCGCGTAGTCCCCGCGCAGCAGCAGACCGATCACCCGCTTCCACTCCCACACCGCGCCGCTGACCACGCACAGCGCGAAAGCGTCGAGCCAAGTCCGAGCCGTGGGAGCCTCCTCCACGGCGTCCGCGAACGACACTTCGTCGGTGCTCAGCGTCTCGCCGATGAGCGGGAAGGGGATCTCCTGATCGCCGTCGGGAAAGCACCCGGCGCTCAACACCCCCAGGGAACACTCCGCTGCCGTTCGCAGTACGGCTTGTGACGACTCGTCGAGCGCGGGGTCCTCGCCGGCACGGGCGGCGACATGGTCGAGGAGTTCGTCGCGCATCCTTCGCAACTGCCCCAGGGACGGGCCGTCGTAGCGCATCGAGTGCCAACGCCCTCTGGCCCGCCCTCCGATGCCGTCCAGGGCCTGAGCCGTCCGCTCTTCGCCGACCTCGTGGCACGCCACTTCCCGCACGCTGCCGTCCTCTCGTGATCTTCACACTCGGACTCGGCATGGTATGCGGCCCCGTCAGCCGCCACTCGCCGGTGCACCTTGCGCAGGCTCCTCCGGGGGAGGCCAGCGGATGTCGCCCTCGATCATGCGGCGGGCGAAGTCCCTGGCCTCGTCGATCAACTCGGCGTGACGCGTGGCTCGTCCGGTGCGGAAGTCGTGATCGGCGAGGTCGCGGTCCTCGTCCATGCCGCCGTCGTCCTCGTCGTCCTCGAAGGCCTCGGTGTCGAGGTGGGTGAGAAAGGCGACCAGCTCAGGCCGTGTGCCGGGCGCTGACGCGATCTCCTCGCGGACGCGGGCCGGGAAGCCGCAGGAGTAGCGACTGCCGTGGTACTCGTCGACCATGCCGAGGAAGATCGCGTCGAGGCTGGGGAACGACGCCGGGGCGACGACCTCGGCCGGCAGTGGCGTTCTGTCGTCCCGGCCCTTGTGGTTCCAGCAGTCCTGTTCCAGGTCGAGTTCGAGCAGGCGTCGAGCCGCACGGGACGCGGCCAGGTCGGTGAGGCCGCCGTCCCCGATGATGTTGTCGTGCAGGTCCAGTTCCCACAGCTGCGGCAGCACGGCCCAGGCCGCGAGGGCCCGCGCGCCTTGCGATCCGACGCTGTTGTAGGCCAGCGAGACGCTGTGGAGGCGGGGAGCCGAGGCGGTCGAGGCGAGGGCTTGGACGTCGGCGTCGCCGAGTCCGCAGTCCGCGAGCTTCAGGGAACGCAAGGTGCGCCAGACGGGGGCGTCCTGGAGTGCCGTCGGCCAACTGCCCACGGGATTGCACGACACGTCGAGGGTGCCGAGCACCGGCAGCCCCTCGGACCTCATCAGCGCACCGAGCCCGTCCGAGGAGAGTCCGGTGGCCGCCATGCCCAGATGCGTCAGATTGGTGGCGTTGTCCGAGGAGGCCCATGCCTCGGCGGCGGCGTCGCCGACGGGTTGGATGTCGGGGCGGGCGTAATAGGGCGAGCCGCTCTCGCGACCGCTGAGGTCGAGGTGCTCGAGCGCGGGCAGACGGACCCCGGCCGCCAACTGCCGTGCCCCCTCGGCACCGAGGCGATTGCGGCTCAGATCCAGGTGGCGAAGGCGCGGGAAGGTGCCGGTGGCGGCGAGTGCCGTGGCCGTCCTGTCCGTGGCGACGAGGTCCGTGAGCGTCAGCTTCTCGATGCGCTCGGGGTCGACGCTTGCGAGTACGCGCGCGATGGCAGCGTCGCCGACCGGCAGCAGTTCGAGGGTCAGCTCGGTCAGCTGGTGCAGCACGCCACCGGCGACGATGGCGTCGACACCGCGCTCACCGAGCCCTTCCCGGCCGAGACCCATCGGCGTGCCGCGCACCACGAGCGTGCGCAGCCCCGTGAGGTCCGCCCGCGCGAAGAACGCCTCGGACGCGTCGTCGTCCTCGTCGATGACATTGCCGAAGTACGGCTTCCACAGCGGCTGACGACCGTTCTTGCCGCAGCGGAACCCGATCGCGAGGCGGTCGAGCCGGGCGAGTTCCGGGCGGGCGGCGAGGTCGAGTGCTTCCTGCGCGCTGCACACGAGAACGTCGACGGAGCGCAGGTTCGGCACATGGCCCGAGCGCAGGAGGTGCACGAGGTCGGGGGCCCGAAGACCCACGTGGCGCAGCTGCCAGGTCCGGCCCTCCGGCGGGCTGAACGACGGCTTCTTGAAGTGCCACATGTCTTCGTCGACGCCCACGAGACCGAGCGATTCCAACCGGGTGAGGGCATCGTGCCCGGCGATCCGCGCGAGCAACTCGCCGTCCGAATCGGTGAGACCGGCGATCCGGACCGAGCGCAGGTTCTCCCAGTGGTCCAGCGTCGCGGCCAGTGCCTCAAGTTGCTCGCTCGCGTACCAGCCGAGGTCGAGACGGGTCACCCCGCGCACTTCCGCGCAGGAGCGAGGGTCCGGCAGGGTGGGGTCGACCGTGCCGTTGCGCGCGGACTGGGGGGCCAGGGACCGCACGAGCCGCCAGGTGGGCTTCGAGTGACCGGCCTTCAGCGCGGCGAGCCAGGACCACGGCGCCGCACGCACCTCATCGGGCCAGGAAGCGAGCCGCTCCTCGCAGCGCGACACGAGATGCTCGGGACAGCCGGCACGCAGGAGAGCGGCAGACAGTGCACGAAACGCGAGTCTGTTCGGTGGGCCGTCCAGGATCTGCTCGATCTCTGCATCAAAATCAAAGTCGATCACGGGCGTAACTTACTGCCAAGCCTTGCCCAGCGCTCCAGCCGCTCCAGCGCTCCAGGACGAGAACTTCTCAGCCCCCGCAGTCTTCACACCCGGCTAGGCATCCGCCTCATGCGACCCGGGGATTCGACCTGAAGCCGTTCGCTGATCCGAGCGTTTCGCGTACGTCCCCTCCGGCTCCGTCGCCTCCTTCGGCGTCACCGCGTGCCCACCCGGATGGCGAATCGCGCACAGGAATCCGACGCCGAGGGCGATGGCCATACCGTAGAACACCCACTGGTTGGCCTCGGCGAAGTCCATGCGGATCGCGTTCATCGCGTTGCGCGTCGCCGTGGCGGCGGGCCCCGTCCCCGTGTTCGCATCACCAGCGGTGCGCGGACGTCGCGGCGACGAGTGGCGCCCGTCCGCCGTACGCCGGTGGTGACGCGGCGCGGACAGACGTACCGTCACTTCCGTGCGGTGGGCCCTCCATTGGCGGCGTGCCGCCGCCGAAGGTCGTCAATCCGCCCTGGTCACTGCCGCGTCGAGCATGGGGCCGAGTTCCCGGGCCACGGTCGTCAACGCCCGTACGTTCCGCTCCGCCCGTGCCATCAGGATCGCGCCCTCCAGCGCGCTGATCATCAGCGTGGCGAGCCCCCCGGCCCGCTCCCGCGGCACCCCCATGTCCACGAGGGCGCGGGTCACCGGCCCGGTCCAGGCGGCGAACGCGTCGGACGCCGCCTCCCGCGTGGACTGCGTGGACTGCGCGCAGTCCACCGTGGCCGCCGCGACCGGGCAGCCGCCCGCGAACCCGACGGCCTCGTACTCGTCGGTCCACTGGCGCACCATCTGCGCGAACAGCCCACCAGGCGTCGGCTCGTCCAGCGCGGCGAGGAACCGGGCCACCCGGTTGCCGGCGTACCGGCCCGCCCAGCCCACCGCCTCGTTGACCAACTGCTCCTTGCCGCCGGGGAAGTAGTGCTGGAGCGAGCCGCGCGGCGCCGACGCGTGCGCGGCGACCTCGCGCATCCCCGTGGCGGCGACCCCGTCCCGCCGGATGAGCTGGGCCGCGCTGAAGACCATCCGCTCGCGCGGCCCTCGTTCGGACACCGCCATCCCAACCTCCATCCCCGTTCCCGCAAGCCGTGCAGCCCCATCCTATGACCGCCGTCATAGAGTGCGGGTACTATGACCGCTGTCATAGCGGCCGGCGGCGACGGCCCGATCCTGGCGCGCGAGCGTGGATGAGAAGCGGCGGTGCATCGTGTACGTGGGTTTCATCGGCCTCGGCGTCATGGGACAGCCCATGGCGCTCAACCTGGCTCGCGCGGGAACGCCCCTCGTCGTGTGGAACCGCAGCCGCGACCGCAGTGAACCCCTGCGCGCCGCCGGAGCCGAGATCGCCCGGAGCCCCGCCGAAGTCTTCGAGCGGGCGCGGACCGTGATCCTCATGCTGGCCGACGAGGCCGCCCTCGACACGGTCCTCGGGCGCGGCACCCCGGACTTCGCCGCGCACGTCGCGGGCCGCACCCTCGTCCACATGGGCACGACCGCGCCGGAGTACTCGGCCGCGCTCCAGGACGCCGTACGGGCAGTGGGCGGTCGCTACGTCGAGGCCCCGGTCTCCGGCTCCCGCGTCCCCGCCGAACAGGGCGAACTCGTGGCGATGCTCGCGGGCGACGACGATGCCGTCGCGGCCGTACGCCCACTCCTGGCCCCCATGTGCCGCGAGACGTTCGACTGCGGTGACGTACCGGGCGCCCTGCTGATGAAGTTCTCGGTCAACCTGTTCCTGATCACCCTGGTCACCGGACTGACCGAGGCGTTCCACTTCGCCGGCCGCCACGGCCTCGACCAGCGTCTGCTCCGGGACGTCCTCGACGCCGGCCCCATGGCCAGCGCGGTCTCCCGGGGGAAGGCGCCCAAACTGCTGGGCCGGGACTTCGCCGTGCAGGCGGCGGCCGCCGACGTCCTGAAGAACAACCGGCTGATCGCCGAAGCAGCCCGCAAGGCCGACCTGGCGTCCCCGCTGCTCGACGTCTGTCACGCGCTGTTCGGCGAGACCGTCGACCAGGGACACGGCGGCGAGGACATGGTGGCCGTACTCCATGCTCTGGAGGCCCGGACAGCGGGCCACGTGCCACTAACCGTCCCGAACTCCCCGGAAATCAGCGGAGGTTGAGGAATGAGGTGGACGATCGAGCGACGCGGCCGGGTCGCCGTGGTGACCATGACGACCAATCCGGTGAACGCGCAGGGGCGGGCGTTCTTCGCCGACCTGCATGACGCGTTCGACCGGCTGGAGCGCGACCACGCCGAGTCGCCCGTGGTGCTGACCGGCACGGGCGGCCGGTTCTCCGCGGGCCTGGACCTGGGCGAGCACTTCCCACTCTTGGCGGGTGACCAGGCAGCCGTGGGGGAGTGGTTCGCGGACTACCGGGCCACCAACGTGCGGCTGTTCACGTACCCGCGTCCGACCGTGGCGGCGGTGAACGGGCACGCGTTCGCCGGGGGCCTGATCACGGCGGCGGTGTGCGACCACCGGGTCGCGGTGGCGGAAGGGGCCAGGTTCGGGCTGAACGAGGTGCCGATCGGGATTCCGATGCCGGCGGTGTACGTGCGCATGCTCGCGTACGCGTGGGGTGAGCCGGTGGCTGCCCGCACCTGCCTGCGCGGCGAGATCTTCGGCCCGGAGCAGGCGCATGCGCTGGGGATGGTGCACGAACTGGCGTCGGCCGAGGAGGTGGTGAACCGTGCCGTCGAGGTCGCCGGGGCCACGCCGGAGGACTGAATCGAGCAGTACGCCTTCACCAAGCGGGCCTGCCAGGCCGCGGTGCTGCGCGACATCGCCGAACTGGCCGATCCGCTCGACGGGGAACTGCCCGCCGGGATGACGAGCGACCGGGCCCGGCATGCCCATCGACGCTACTGGCAGCAGCTCAAGGGCAGCCCCGCCCCCTGGTGAGCCATCGGCGGCCAGGAGGCCGCGCGTTCCTGGAGCAGGGTGCGTTCGGCCGGGTCGGTCGTCAGGTCGAGTGCCGGCCGGTCCGCGGTACGGGCCTCGTCTGGGCGGTCCAGGGCGCGCAGCAGAAACAGCGGCACGTACGTCAGGCGTCGCCTCCCTGCCCCAGCACGGCGGCCATCCGTCGCTCCAGCTCCTCGGGTGCCACGTCCTCCACATGCGTGGCCACGGTCCACCAGTGCCCGTACGGGTCCACGACGGACCCGTCCCGGTCCCCGTACAGCTGGTCCTGCGGTGCCCGCTTGAGCGTCGCGCCCAGCTCCACGGCACGGGCGACGACCGCGTCCACGTCCTCGACGTAGACGAACAGGAACGTCGGACTGCCGGGCAGACCGCCGGCGGGCGGCGCCTCGGTGCCCATCAGGCGCGTGGCGTCCTCGACGATCACGACCGAGTCCCCGATCTCGATCTCGGAGTGCAGGATGGTCCCTCCCGGACCCGGGACCCGCGTCCGCTCGGTGGCTGCGAACACCTCGCGGTAGAACTCGAGCGCCTCGGCAGCGCCCTGGACGACCAGGCACGGGGTGACCCGGCGGTAGGTGTCGGGAATCGGATTCGGCGTGGCTGTCGGTGACATGGGTTCGCCTCCTTGTGCGGCTCCTGCGCGGAGCGGAATGCCCTGTCACCAAGGAGACGATCGGCGGCCCGGCGGCTACGACAGGCGCACCGACGTATTTCGGGGCCCCGCCGACGGGAGCCGTCCGTCAGGGCAACAGCCGCCGTTCCTTCGCGACGGCCACCGCGCCCGCGCGGGTGTCGACACCGAGTTTGTCGTAGATGCGGCGCAGATGTGTCTTCACCGTGGCCTCGCTGATGAACAGGGCGCGGGCGATGTCGCGGTTGCCGATGCCTCGGGCGAGCTGGGCGAGGATGTCGCGTTCGCGGTCCGTGAGCGTGGGGCGGGGCCGGCGCAGGCTCGCCATGACGCGGCCCGCGACCGGGGCGGACAGGGCGGTCCGACCCTGGGCGGCGGCGTGGATCGCGGCGAACAGCTCGTCGGGGCGCTCGGCCTTGAGCAGATAGCCCGTCGCCCCCGCCTCGATGGCACGGGTGATGTCGGCGTCCGTGTCGTAGGTGGTCAGCACCAGGACGTGGGAGCGGGCGCCGGGGGAGGACGTGAGACGGCGGGTCGTCTCCACGCCGTCGATGCCCTCGCCCAGCTGCAGGTCCATCAGCACCACGTCCGGGGCGAGCTTCGCGGCCAGCGCGAGCGCCTCCTCACCGGTGCCGGCCTCACCGACGACGTCGATGTCCGGGGCGCTGTCGAGCAGGGCGAGCAGCCCGGCCCGTACGACGGCATGGTCGTCGCAGACCAGGATGCGCACGGGAGCGCGGTCAGGGGTCATCGGGGCGCCTCCAGGGGGACGGCCGCGGACAGGACTGTGCCCTCGCCGGGCGTGGACTCGACGGTCAGCGTGCCGCCGAGCGCGCGCAGCCGGGCCCGCATGGCGGGCAGTCCGTGGCCGCGTCCGTTGCCGGGGGAGTCGGGCTGGGCGGCGGGGTCGAAGCCGTGGCCGTCGTCGGAGACGTCCAGGACGGCCGTGTCGTCGAGGACGGTGAGGGTGAGGGCGGCGTTGCCGGCGGCGGCGTGCTCGCGGACGTTGGCCAGGGCGCCCTGGGCGATCCGCAGCAGGGCCGACCGGACCCGGTCGGGCAGCTCGGGGAGACGGCCGTCGTCGTCGATGTGGACCCGTACGGTGAACTGCGCGCCGGACTCCCGGGCGGCCAGGGCACGCAGCGCCTCGTCGAGGCCCTCTCCGCGGGCGAGGTCGGCGGGCGCCAGGTCGTGCACGAAGCGCCGGGCCTCGGCGAGGTTGTGCTCGGCGACGGACGCGGCGGTGCGCACATGGGCGCGGGCCTTGTCCGGTTCGGTGTCCCACACCCGGTCCGCCGCCTGGAGCAGCATCCGCTGGCTGGACAGGCCCTGGGCGAGCGTGTCGTGGATCTCCATGGAGAGCCGCTGGCGTTCGGCGAGGGTACCCTCGCGGCGTTCCGAGGCGGCGAGCTCGTGGCGGGTGCGGATCAGGTCGTCGATCAGGACGCGCTGGCGTGCGGTGTGCCGTTCCATCTGGAGGAAGACGGCGGTGGCGAGAGCGGCGACGGCCGGCGGCGCGAGGACCAGGTTCGGGTCGAACCGGCCCGAGAGCTCCACCTGCGCGGCGACCACGAACACGGTCAGGACCGCCACGAGAGCGAGGGCCGCACGCGGTGGCAGCGTGCGCAGGCCCGTGTAGAACAGCGGCACGGCGCACCACGCGAAGCTGGGCGCGAGCACGACCAGGACCATCCACACCACGACGGTCAGCGCCAGCCACACCGCGTGCCGCCGGGTGGGCCGCGGACCCGCGTCGCCGGCCTTGGGACCCAGCAGGTGCAGCACCGTCAGCACGACGCACAGCGCGATGATCCACGGTGTACGCGGTTCGCCGGGATGACGCAGCAGGAAACGGGCGAGCGCCCCGCCGAGCAGCAGGAAGAACGCCGCGTGCATCACGGCGCCGAGCCACCTGGTGTCCACGGTGCTCGGTTCGTACGACCGGTTCCCCATCCGGGGCCGCCTCCTTCCCTGCCTGTGGGCGCTGAACTGGGCAAACACCTCCATTGTGGCCCGGTGTGGCCACGGGTGGGTCAACCGATCGGATGACCCCCGTGTCGTCCGTCCCGTGGCCCCGGGGCAGCCGGAACGTCGACGGTCCGGGGCCGTTCGCGGGCCCAGGGTGGAGAGCGGATGAAGCGGGGCGGCAACCGGGCCGCCCGCCCACCGAAGGAGTCGACCGACCCATGAACCCCGTGCACAAGAAGTTCTCCCGCCGTGCCCGCGTCGCCACCGGCGGTGCCGTGCTCGCCGTCGTCGCCCTGGCGGGCTTCGGCGCGGTGTCCGCGAACGCCTCGTCGCCCGCCACGACGCCTTCGGCCGCCACCTCGGCCACGGCCCCGGCCCGGGCCACCACGACCTCCACCCACCTGACGATCGATGCCGCCACCGAGGCCGCGCAGGCCGCGCTCGACGCCGCCGAGAAGGAGAACCAGCGCGTCACGGTCGCCGTCGTCGACCGCAACGGCAACACCGTCGTCACCCTGCGCGGCGATGGCGCCGGCCCGCAGTCCTACGAGTCCGCCGAGCGCAAGGCGTTCACCGCGGTCTCCTGGAACGCCCCCACGTCCCAGCTGACCGAGCGCCTCCAGCAGACCCCGAACCTGAAGGACATCCCCGGCACCCTGTTCCTCGCGGGCGGCGTCCCCGTCACCGCCGGCAACGCCCCGATCGCCGGCATCGGCGTCGCGGGCGCCCCGTCCGGCGCGCTGGACGAGAAGTTCGCGCAGGCGGGCGTGACGGCCCTGGGCCGCTGACCTCCGGGCTCGGTCACCTCCCGACCAGTGCGCGGGGGCGGAACACCGCCCGGTGCCCGCCCCCGTCACCCCGCGCCAAGTGCCCCGGTCCGGGGCCGGTGAACGGTGTCGGTGGCGGCAACTAAGCTCCCGCCCATGAGTGAGGCAGACAGAGGTCCCGGCAGACGCGTGGTCGACGGGCGCTTCGAGTTGGAGACCCGTCTCGGCGGCGGCGGGATGGGGACGGTCTGGCGGGCCAGGGACCTGGTGCTGCACAGGCTGGTGGCGGTCAAAGAGGTCCGTCCGCCCGACCGGGACCTGGCCGAATACGACCCCGAGGGCGCGCGGATGCTGCGCGAGCGTGTCCTGCGCGAGGCCAGGGCGCTGGCCCGGATCGACCATCCGAACGTCGTCACCATCCACCACATAGTCGACGGCGGCGACGGCACCTACCCATGGATCGTCATGGAGTTGGTCAGCGGTGGCTCGCTGGCCGACCGGCTGGCGCAGGGGCCGATGCCGCCCGCCGAGGCCGCGCGGATCGGCCGGGGGGTGCTGGCCGCGCTGGCCGCCGCGCACGACACCGGTATCCAGCACCGGGACGTCAAACCCGCCAACGTCCTGCTGCGACCCGACGGCCGTCCCGTCCTCACCGACTTCGGCATCGCCGCTATCCGCGAGACGACGACCAACCTCACCGCCACCGGCTCCATCATCGGTACGCCCGACTTCATGGCCCCCGAGCGCATCTCGGGGCACGAGGGCGGCGCCGCCTCCGACCTGTGGTCGCTGGCGATGATGCTGTACACCGCGGTGGAGGGGAACCATCCGCTGCGCCGGGGCAGCACCCTGGCCACCCTCGCCGCGGTCCTCAGCGATCCCGTGCCGCCACCGGTACGGGCCGGCGCCCTGGGCGATGCCCTGATGAGCGTGCTCGTGCGGGACCCGGCGGCCCGGCCGCCCGCCGCCGAACTGGACCGCCGGCTGGCCGACATCGAGTCGGGGCCGACCGGTCCGGTGGGCGCGTGGGCGGAGCCCACGTCCTATCCGCTGAACCCGCCGCCCCTCTCCTCCACCACCATCTCGCCCTCCTACCCGGGGACTTCCGCCTCGTCGACCACGTCCGTCCCCTTCGGCACCCCCGCGCCGGCGGCCGCCCCGACCGGATTCGGGCCGCCGGTCCACCCCAGCGCCCTGTACGGCACGCCCCAGCCGGTCACCTCGCCGGTGCGCCCGGCACGCCGTCGTACCCCCAACCTGCCCGTCCTGCTGAGCGTCACGGGGACCTCCCTGGCCGGCGCGCTCGTGCTGGTGTGGTGGCTGGTGCCCTACGGAGGCGGCTCGGGCGATTCGGGCGGGCGCACCCCGTCGACTACCTCGGCCCCGGACTCGACCCGGTCGTCCACCGCTTCGTCGGGCCCGTCGTCGACAGCCGAGGCCCCGGCCGCGCAGCGCTCTCCCGACGCGCAGACCGCCGGCCTGCTCACCCCGGACGGCATCCGTACCGCCATCAAGGCCCTGGAGGAGGAGACCGGCCGGGACAGGTTCGGCGACTTCACCGTCTACGAGGACTACGTGTCGGCCGACGTGATGGTCGACGGCAGCGACACCAAGTACGACTCCTACACCTACCGCCCCGGACGAGGCGTGGAGCAGGGCATCATCAAGAGCTCCCTGGCCGGCGGCGATCGGCCCGTCACCCTCGACGGCTTCAACTGGGACGCCGTCCCCGCGCTGCTCGCCGAGGCGGACAAGAAGCTCAACGTCGAGAACCCGGACGCCCGTTACCTCATGGTGAGACAGCCCAACGACACCTTCGACACCCCGGCCGGCCTCGCCGTCTACCTCACGGACGAGTACGGGCAGGCCGGCTACCTGGAGGCGGACACCAAGGGCAAGGTGAAGGACGTGCGGCCCGCAGGGGACTGACCCGTCAGGCCGCCTCGGTCTCGATGACGGAGAACGGCGCGGCCTCGGCGAGCGGGGTCACGGAGCGGACGGACAGGCCGGCGCGGCGGCACACGTCCTCGAAGTCCTGCCGGGTGCGCTCCCGGCCTCCCACGTTGACCAGCATGTTGAGGTCACTGAGGTAGGTGATCCCGCCGTCGCTGACAGCGGCCCGGGCGCTCGTGTCGACGACTTCGGGAAGCACCGGTTCCACGATCAGCACGATGCCGCCGGGCGGCAGCACCTCGCGGCAGTGGGTCAGGATCGTGACCGCCTGCTCGTCCGTCCAGTCGTGCAGGACGCTCTTCATCAGGTACAGGTCCGAACCCCCGGGCACGGAGCGGAAGAAGTCCCCGGCGAGCAGGGAACAACGCTCGCCGAGCCCGTGCTGTTCGAGCGTCTTCGGTGCCTCGGCCAGGCCCTGTGCCGTGTCGAAGACGGCGCCGGTGAGCTCCGGATGCGCGTCGAGCACGGCGGCCAGGAGCGTTCCGTCGCCGCCACCGACGTCGGTGACCCGGGTGAACCGCCCGAAGTCGTAGGCGTACGGCAGCACGGCGGCGGTCTCGGCGACGGCCTGGCTCATCGCCGCGTTGAACGCCGCCGACAACTCGGGGTGGTTAGCGAGGTGGCTGAAGAAGTCCGTGCCGAAGACGGTGTCGAACGCGATCTCGCCGGTACGGACACTGCCGTCCAGGTGCTCCCAGGCGCGCACGATCGCCGGCTCGGTGAACATCCGCACGAACGAGGTGAGGGAGTCCGGGTGGCCGGAGTCCAGGAGCGCGCCGGCGGGCGTCACCGAGAAGGAACCGGGTGCGTGCTCCTTGAGCAGCCCGAGGCCGGTCAGGGCGCGCAACAGCCGTGTCATGGGCTGGGGTTCGGTCCCGGCGTCCGCGGCCACGGCGGTGGCCGTGCGCGGGGTGTAGCCGACCAGCTCCACCACCCTCAGCCGGACCGCCGCGCGCAGGGTCTGCGCGGCCATGCTCCCGAACGCGAGCCGGACGATGAGATCGCGGTCGGCCATGGCCGTCGCTCGGACATCGGTGTTCGTCACAGGTGCTGTCCTTCCTGCGTAGGGAGGCAATTCCAGGGCGACACGCCACGCTCCGGGCGTGGGTCAGCCGGCGGACGTGGCCACCTCGGCCAGGGCGCCCGGCGTGAACCCGGCGAGCGCCAGTGCGTCGCGATGAAGATGGGACTGGTCGGCGTATCCGCACGCCAGGGCCACGTCGCCGACGCTCTGACCCGCGCACAGCGCCCGGGCAGCGTGATCGAACCGCACCAGCATGGTGGCCCGCTTGGGCGTGAGGCCGATCTGCGCACCGAACCGCGACCACAGCCGCTTGCGGCTCCATCCGCAGGACCTTGCGAGGTCGGTGACCCGCACCCGCCCGCGACGGGCCACGATGGTGTCCCAGGCGACGGCGACCTCGGGCGACATGGCCGGTGCCGCGGCCGCCCGCCCGGCGAGGAACTCGTCGGTCAGAGCGAGGCGTTCGGACCAGGTCCCGGCGTCGGTCAGCTGTTCGCCGAGGCGTCGCGCCTGCGGCCCCCAGAGGTCGTCGAGGCTCGTCACGGCCCCGTGCGTCGTGCGGGGCCACGCCCAGTACCGCGTGCGCGGCCCGGGGTGACAGGCGGACCTCGACGCACTCGACCCGTTCGCCACGGATGCGGGCCGGACCGGGCAGCATCGAGGCGACGAGGCCGGTCAGGGGCCGGTGCCCGGCGGGAGCGTCCACCTCCAGCGAGGTGCCCCCGAGCCCGATGACGACGATCACGGCAGGCTGGGGGAGCACCCGCATGTCCAGCCCGGCGGCCATGCGGTCCCGGAAGCCCGCCATCCGGACGCCTTCGAGGGCCGTGCCGCCGACGGGGTGGGCGACCTCCCAGCCGTTGTCGGCATCGCGACCCGTGCGGGCCGGGCCCACTTGGTGTGTGCGCATGCCTCAACGGTCGCCGACTTCGGGCGTCCTGTCTTGGACGAAAGTTCCGGCGGCCCGCCCGAGGGAGGGGGCCGCCGGAGGAACCGGGCGTCAGGCCGTGGCGGCCGGCAGCACGTGATCGCCCACCTTGTCCGTGCTCAGGCACAGCGAACAGACCACAGCGTCATGAGTGGCGCAGGCGGCGAGGTCGGGGCGCTCGTACGTCTGGTGGCAGACGTGGCAGTCCAGGGTGAGCGCGCTGGGGTTGCCGTCGGCGTCCAGGAGGGGCTCGGCGATGCCGTCGTCGGCGCGGCGGAGGTAGTACCTGCCCTTGGTCACGACGGCGATGAGCGGCGTGAGGACGAAGGCGATCACCGCGGCGGCGACGGGGGAGTAGGGCTGGAGCGAGTCGCCGAGAAGGTGGAAGTACATCGCGATGGACAGGCCGGAGGCGGCGGCGAACGACACGACGCCGACCGGGTTGACGGCGTGGAGCATGCCGCGGCGGAACTCCGGCTGGAGCGGGGACAGCTTCAGCACGTACTTGTTGACCCCGATGTCGGTGGCGACGGTGACGACCCAGGCGATGGCGCAGTTCGAGTAGAAGCCGAGGATGCTGTTGAGGAAGCTGAACATGTCGGCTTCCATCAGGACCAGTGCGAAAGCCAGGTTGACCAGGACGAAGATCATGCGGCCGGGGTAGTGCCCGGTGACGCGGGTGAAGGAGTTCGTCCACGCCAGCGAACCGGAGTACGCGTTCGTCACGTTGATCTTGATCTGGCTGATGACCACCAGGGCCACCGCGAGCGGGACGACCATCCAGGACGGCATCATCGCGTCGAAGGCGCTGCGGAACTGCTGGATCGGCTCGGGCGCGGCGGCCGGTCCGACCTCGGCGAGGATGTAGACGGCGAGGAAGACGCCGATGGCCTGCTTCAGCGCCCCGAGCACAACCCAGCCGGGCCCGGCCATCACGACGGCCGTCCACCAACTGCGCTTGTTCTGCTCGGTCTTGGGCGGCATGAAGCGCAGGTAGTCGATCTGCTCGCCGATCTGCGCGATGAGGGAGAGACACACGCCCGCGCCGAGGAGCACGGACGCCGTGTTGACGCCGCCTTCGCCGTCGGTACCGGCGTAGGAGAGGAAGCGGTCGACGGTGCCGGGGTCGTTGGCGATCAGGTAGACCAGCGGGGCGACCATCAGGATCAGCCAGACCGGCGTGGTCCACACCTGGAGCTTGCTGAGCGCCTTCATGCCGTAGATGACCAGCGGGATGACCATGAGCGTGGAGACCAGATAGCCCAGCCACAGCGGGAGCCCGAGGCCGATCTTGAGGCCCTGGGCCATGATCGAGCCTTCGAGAGCGAAGAAGATGAAGGTGAAGCTGGCGAAGATGACGCTGGTCAGGACGGAGCCGTAGTAGCCGAAGCCGGAGCCGCGGGTGATCAGGTCGAGGTCGATGTTGTAGCGGGCGCCGTAGTAGGCCAGCGGGAAGCCGGTGACGAAGATGACGACGGCGGCGACGGCGATCGCGACGAGCGCGTTGCCGGTGCCGTGTGCCAGGCCGATGCCGGCGCCGATGGAGAAGTCGGCCATGTAGGCGATCCCGCCGAGGGCGGTGGTGGCCACGACCATGGGGCTCCAGCGGCGGTAACTGCGGGGCGCGAAACGGAGGGTGTAGTCCTCCAGCGTCTCCTTGACCGCCTGGTCGGCCGCGGTCTTCGCCGGGTCGGCCGGTTCTGACGTCGTCAGTCGTGACTCGGTCGTGCTCATCACGCCTCCCGGTGGGGCTGGGTGCGGGTGCTGCGGTGAAGTGGGCGGCCCCGCATGGCGTCATCGGCAGGACGGGGGAGTCGACGGACCGTCATGTGGGGGTACGGCGGCCTGTATACGACGGTGATCCCACAGCCGGTCACGTTAGAAAGGTGTTGTTACCACCGAGTTTCCCTTGTCGTGAACACGATATTTCGGGGGCACCGTCACCGCCGACGGGACACCGCCGGCTCGATCAGGTAGCGCTTGGTGATCCGCCCGCCGTACCTCCCGTCGATCAGCCCCGCGACGCACCCCAGCAGCCCGGCCCTGGCCTCGTCCGCAAGCGCCCGATGGCCGGAGTACGTCCGCAGCACCTCCAGGTACTCGGACGTCGTGTACGTGAGATCCCGCTCGTGGCGGCGGAAGACCGTAGGACCGAACCGTCCGCTGCGCGCCACCTCCTCCGCATGGTCCGAGCCGACGATGTCGACGGCCGCGGGAAGCCGCAGTCCGGGTGTGGTCGCCGGATCGAACCGCTCGTAGCAGCGTTGCACCTCGACGAAGAACTCCTCGGTGCCGCCGTGCACATGCTGGGTACGCACCACGGCGAGTGCCCCACCGGGACGCAGCGCGTCGGCGGCCTTCACCATCCGCACGGCCGGGTCGATCCAGTGGAACGCCGTCGCCGACACGACCGCGTCGTACGGCTCCCGCGGCAGCGGCCAGTCCTCGAACCGGGCCGTCACCACGTCCGCCGCCGGGTACCCGGCCAGATTGCGGCGGGCGACCGCGGCCATCCGCGCCCCCGCCTCGACGGCCGTGATGCGACAGCCCCGCCCGGCCAGGGGCACCGTCGCCTGGCCGGTCCCGCAGCCCACCTCCAGCACGCGACTGCCGGGGCCGACGCCGGCGAGTTCCGCGAGGTCGTCGTACAGCTCGGGCGGATATCCGGGCCTGGCCCGGTCGTACAGCTCCGCGTCCTCGTCGAACGTCCGGCTCAGTCGCGCCCGCCGGGCCTCCTCGGGCCGGTCGTCGCGCTGTGCGGGCGGTGGGGTGTCGGGCATGTGGAGCAGGTTAGCGAGGTGCGGTGCATGTGGAGCGGGGGCCGAGGACATGCTTGGGGAAGGGAATCGTGCAGGGGAGGACACGGCATGAATGCGACAGCCCGCCTCGTGACCAGGCATTCCAGGCCGCCCGGAATCGACACCCTGAGATACACCCCGCGCAGCGGCGTTGAGGTCATCCCGGACCCGCTCCACCGGGGAATGGTCGCAACAGTCCTGGAGTCCGGTTCGGTCGACAAATTGATCGCCTTCACGGAATCCTTCGATCCGCCTGTCGACCTCGCCCAGGCCCGCAGGGACGCCGATCTGCTCACGGCGGAGTTCGCGGCATTCGGCGTCCCGGTTCCCGCCGCCACCACCCGCCACATCACGCTGATGAGGGCCCTGATGGCGCCGATCGACGACGACGCACTCGCTCTCGCACTCGATCGCGTCTGGGTGTTCACGACGTACACCGACGACGTGTGCTGCCACGACAGTGCCGAGGCCGAAGCGATCCTCCGGTCCGGCCTGCGCACCTCCCCGTCCGGATCAAGTCCGCACACCCGGTACATCGAGTTCATGTTCCAGGAGATCGCGCGGTTCAGTGATCCGACATTCCTCGCCGTCTTCAAGAACTTCTTCCACGATGCGATCACAGGCGTTCTCATGGAGGCGGAATTCACGCCGGAGGCATCGGACGGGATCGACAGCGACTACGTCCGCGGTTTCAACGGCTTCTCCCAATTCTGGTTCACCTCACTTCAGTTCAGCGACTCCTCTCTGAGCGCACGCTCGCACCGGGCTTTCTGGTCGGCGGTGCTGAGCTCGTGCGTCGCATTCCTGAACGACATGAATGACGTGCTCTCCTTCTACAAGGAGGCGGTGCACGGCGGAGATTTCGTCGCCGGCCGCATCTATCGCCGCTCGGTCCAGGCCGGCCTGCCCTACCTCACCGTCTACCGCGAGATCCTCGACAGCGGCATGGCGTCCTACCGCCGCATTCTCGACCTGGCCACCGAGGAACAGCGCCCGCATCTCGACCGCTACATGACCGCCTTCATCCACTGGCACTTCCGCAGCAGCCGCTACCGCTGGCAGCGCATCTACCCGGACCTCGCACCGATCGACATCTGAGCCGGGACAACACCCCCGGCACGCGGTCACGCCGGCACCGGTCGCCCCACTCTTCCGTCTCGTCCCGCCGGATCGCATCGGTTCCGGACGCGTAGGTGTGCTCTGCCTGGGAACCAGCAGCGGTGGGGGAAGCAACGAGTCACCGCGGCCGGAGCGCAGACAGGCCGAAGAGGGTGTGATGGCGACCGAATCGCGTGGCGGCGGCGAACCGTCGCCCGAGGAGACGCAGAACTGGCAGGTCACGTTCGACGGGGGAGTCGGCGACGTGACGAGAGCCCGCCTGAGCGCGGAGCGGTTCCTGACAGGGCTGGAACGGTCCTCACCACCGGCCACACCCGAGTACCGGGACGACATCGTGCTCGTCGTCACCGAGCTCGCCGCCAACGCCGTCCAGTACGCCCCGGGGCCGATCGGACTGACCCTGCGCCGGGCGTTCGACGGAGTCCACGTAACGCTCAGCGACACGAGTACGACCGCACCGGCGCCGCGCCCCTTCCACTCCGGCACCGGCCGTGGCGGCGGCATCGGCTGGTACCTCGTCCAGACGCTGTGCGACGAGGTCAGCGTAGTGGTGCGTGCGGACGGCAAGGACGTGCACGCGTTCCTGCCCTGGTGAGCCGACGGCCCGACGAACGGACCGCTCACATGAGCGGCACGAACACGGTGACGGTCTTGCCGCCCTCCCGGCGGCGCTCGATGTGGATCTCACGGGACAGGCGGATGATCAGCGGCCACCCGTATCCGCTGCCCTCGTGCGTGGGCGGAAGGGTCCCGGGGCCGTAGGCGGCCGAGGGGACGGCGTCGCTGTAGTCGTGCACGCTCAGCCGCACCCCCTCGGAAAGGAGGGTCACCTCGAAGCCCGCCAGGCCGCCGCCGTGCCGGATCGCGTTGGCGACCAGCTCCGACACGACCAGCAGGAGATCCATGACGGCCGTCTCCCCGGCCCGGTTCGTCGCAGGGCGCCACGCCTCGCCGACGACCGACCGTACGTAACTGCGCGCTGCCGCCGCGCTGGTGATCGGGACGGACCGGGTGCCCGCCGTACCGGTGTCCCGGTGCGGACGGCGCTCCGCCGGCTTCACGGCCGCTCGTGCGCCGCCCGCGGGACGCCCGTGAGCTGCCGGGCATCGCGGGCGCGCACCAGGTTGACTGCGGTTCCCGTCACTTCACCTCTCCTCGCTCTGCATGGCTGCCCTCGGGGCTCGGTTACCCGGGCGCGTCCGAATCATGGGGCAGCGTGGCGTAATAGGCACCAACGGCGGACAGGTACTCGGGATCGCGGGTCTCGCGGTCGGTGCCGAAACGGGGAGCCTCCTTGGCCTCCGCGCGGGTGCAGCGCACGGTGACCACCCGGGCCTCTGTGTCGATGCCGGTGACCAGGCCGGCCGGGATCAGCAGACTCCTGCCGAACACCCATGCGCCCGTGTCCACGATCAGGTGTTGCAGGGGGGTGTCGTCGGCCTGGCGGTCCACATGGCCGATGGTCCCGTCGGCCGCCTCGACGGTGTACCCCGTGAGCGTCCGACCCTCCTGATGACCGCTGGCGGGACGGTACGACCAGATTCTGTCCGTGCTCACATCGCCTCCTTCTCGGTGTCGTTGCTACTTCCCGCTGTGCCGGGCCGGTCGGGCCACTCCTCCTGGAACTGATCGTCGTTCCTGCCGCCGAGCGCGTCGTCGCGCACCTGCGCGCAGCACCGGCTGATGAGGCGGGAGACATGCATCTGGGAGATGCCGAGGTGGTCGGCGATGCGACTTTGCGTCATGTCCTCGAAGAACCGCAGGTACAGGATCGTGCGCTCGCGCTCGGGCAGGCGCCGCAGCCCCTCCTTCGCCGCCTCGCGGTCGACGACGACGTCGTACGCCTCGTCGCACGCGCCGATGGTGTCGGCGAGGCTGAAGCCGTCGTCGCCCGACGGCATCTCGGCGTCCAGGGACAGCGTGCTGAAGCTGTCCAGCGCCTCCAGCCCGGTGTTGACCTCGTCCTCGGTGAGCCCAGCGTGGGCGGCGATCCGAGCGACCGACGCAGGGGAGCCGCCCGCGGCGTCGCCCAGGTCGCGGCGTGCGACACGGACCTTGTTGCGCAGGTCCTGGACGCGGCGGGGGACCCTGAGGGCCCACATCCGGTCGCGGAAGTGCCGTTTGATCTCACCCGTGATGGTGGGCACGGCGTAGCTTTCGAAGGCCCCTCGTCCGGGCTCGTAGCGGTCTATCGCCTTGACCAGTCCCAGGGCCGCGACCTGGCGCAGGTCCTCCAGGGACTCGCCGCGGTTGCGGAAGCGGCCGGCGATGCGGTGGGCCATGGGCAGCCAGGCCTCGGCCAGTTGGTCGCGCAGCGCCTCTCGCTCGGGCCCGTGGGGCACAGCGGCCAGGCGGGCGAAGTCGGAACCGGTGTCGGGGGCGTCGTCGTGGACGCGTTCGCCCGACACGCGGGGGCGGGCGGGGAGGTCGGAACCATGTGCGGACGTCTCAACCAACATGAGGGAACAGCTCCTGAAATGACGGTCTCAGGGAATCTCCGTGGGAAACGGTGCACGGGGCGCGAGGCCCCGGAGCTTTCACAGCTGTCGGGCCGGTGCGCCTCCGGTCCGATGCACGAACTCCCGCATGCCCCGCGACCGACGACGCAAACAGGGTGCGGCGGACGACCACGCTGACTGTGAGGCGTCAAGGGACCCGGCCTCCGCGGAGGGGCATTCGCATGCGATGTGTCCGGATCGACCGTGCCGATGAGCGATTTCAGGCCAGAACTCATGACCGTTTCGTGATCCCGGCCACGAAAGGGGAGTGAGCCGCGCGAGCCCGGGCACGCGGGCAATTGACAACTGGTTCCGGCTCTCGGGAGGACGGCATGGCAGCCGTGACGGTGGCGCAGGCAACGGCCACGGCACACGCGACGGTCACGACGGGCGAGGCGGCACTGCCGCTGATCGAGGATCCGTCGACGGTGAGCCCCAAGGACGCACGCGAGCTGTCGCGTCGGTTCTTCGACCGACTGGTCATACTGGAAGAGGGCACGCATGACTTCCAGTACGTGCGCAACACCCTCATCGAGATGAACCTGTCACTCGTGCGGTACGCGGCCTCGCGGTTCCACACCCGCGGGGACTCGCTGGAGGACGTCGTCCAGGTGGGGACCATCGGCCTCATCAAAGCCATCGACCGCTTCGAGGTGTCCAGGGAGGTCGAGTTCACCACCTTCGCGGTCCCGTACATCGTCGGTGAGATCAAGCGGTTCTTCCGCGACACCAGTTGGGCGGTCCATGTGCCGCGCCGGTTGCAGGAGGCGCGCTCGGAGCTGGCCAGGGCGACGGAGGAACTGAGCTCCCGCCTCGGCCGTACGCCGACCACCCGCGAGCTTTCGCAGCTGATGTCGCTGACGGAGGAAGAGGTCATCGAGGCCCGCAAGGCATCCAACTGCTACCAGTCCGCCTCCCTCGACGCGGCCGTCACCGCCGACGCCGAGAACGGCGAGTCCGCCCTGGCCGACCTGCTCGGCGAGGAGGACCCGTCCCTGGAACTCGTCGAGGACTTCCACTCGTTGGCCCCGCTGATCGCCGGACTGGACGAGCGTGAGCGCCGGATCATCCATCTGCGCTTCGTCGAGGAGCTCACTCAGGCGCAGATCGCCGAGCGGATCGGCGTCTCCCAGATGCATGTCTCACGGCTCATCAGCCGCATCCTCAAGCAACTGCGCGCCGGCCTGCTGGAGCCGGGAGTCGCCTGAGCCCCAGCCTTCGCGGCGTCGTTGCGAGGTGGGCCACGGCCGAGTGCCGTCGGCCCACCGGCCGTTCGGGTCAGACGCTGTCCCCGTCGCCCTGCTGCCGGCACCGCCCCGCCAGGGGGATCACCGCGGTGACGCGTTTGCCGCCGGTCGGCAGATCCGACACGAGCACGGTGCGGGACAACCGGCACACGATCGGCCAGCCGCGGCCTCCGCACCGGTGCCGCCCCTGCCGGTCGACCGGGTCCAAGGCCACCGGGCGTCGCTGTTCGCGGTCACTCACGGACAGATACAGGTTCTCGCCGACGACCTCGACGTCGAAGCCGGTGATACCGCCGCCGTGCAGCATCGCGTTGGTCGTCAGTTCCGACGCCACCAGCAACGCGTCCGTGAGGGTGTCGGCCGGGGTGCCCAACCGCTCGGACAGGACCCGTCGTACGACTCCGCGCGCCTCGGCCGGAGTGGCGGGACGCTGCGGGTGATGACGCCCACGGCCCGCGTCCTTCGACCTCTTGATGAAGCCGGTCCGGTACTTCTCACTCATCTCTTCGCTCCCTGCAAAAGACGGGGAGACTCTCTCTTTCCGCGTGACCAGTTCGCGAGCCGCCAAACCGCCCCGAGCGCCCTGGTAGTGCGACGGTCGGTGCCCTACGGCCTCTCGCCGGGGACGGACAGGTAGATCTCGCGCAGCCGGTCCAGCACGGGGTGCTCGGTGGGCAGTTCGGTGTCGTCGATCGCGGCGACGGCCCGCACGCCGATGCCTGCGTTCGTCGCGAACGCGGCTGCCATGCCCTTGGCCTGTTCCAGCGTGACAGGGGCGATCCGGTGTTCGGCGCGCTGCTGGAGCAGCGCCATGGTGACTCCGGGCAGGACCGGAGCCTGTGGCCACACGACCGTGCCGTTCCGGTCGACGAACCCGACGTTCCAGGTGCTGCCTTCGCTGACGAACCCCTCGCGTCCGATGAACAGGACGTCGTCGAATCCGGCCAGCTGGGCGCTGCGCCGGGTGTGCAGGGCCCCGAAGAGGCCGACGTGCTTGACCTCGGGCAGGTCTCGCTCGTACGGCATGCTCCTGGCACGCAGCGGAGCGGGGGGCATCGCGCCGGCACCGCGCACGGTGACCAGGACCTGCGGTTCCGCGGCGTCCGCGAGGTGTCCCATGTCGACCTCGGGGTCGTAGACGGTCACGCGGACGACGCACGGCTGCGTGTGTCCGTCCAGGGCCTGGCGGACGAAGTCGCGAACCCGTTCGGTGTCCAGGTCGGCACCCCACACGGCTTTGCAGTCCTTCGTGAGGCGTTCCATGTGCAGCGGCAGGCCGCGAATGCCGCCGTCATCCACCCGCATGGTCGTGAAGTGGCCGACGTTGACCAGGGCCAGGGGCAGCAGTTCATCGGGGGAGACGGGCCTTCCGTTGAGTGTCGCCATGCCGCCCAGGATGTCAGGACTGCCGTTGCCGATGGCGCCGGAATGTTGGTTACGGGTGTCGGTGCGCGGGATCGGGTCAGCGGTCGGGACGGGGGTCCACGTGGATCTTGGGTCCCGGCCCGGCGCCCTCGGGTCGCCCGCCCGCAAGGACTTGGCCCACCTCGTCGAGGCTCACGGTGGCCGCGACGAGCGGCCGGGGATCGACCGCTCCGGATGCGTAGGCCCTGATGGTGGCGTCCAGGCCGGGGGAGGCTGACAGGACGCCCACCGCGGTCACGTCCTTGAGCACGAGTGTGCGGGTGTCGATCCGGCTCGGGTCGCTGGCCAGCCCGATGTAGACGACACGGCCGCCCGGCTCGACCAACTCCAGTGCCCGCTCCGGCAGATGAGCGGCGTTCGAGGCGTCCACGACCGCGTCGAAGGGCAGGTCCGGCAGGGAGCGCTCGTCCCATACGTGCTCGAAGCCCAAGGCATGGGCGAATGCGGGGGAGTTGCCGGCACGGTCCAGCAGGTGCACCTGCGCGCCCGCCGCCCGCAGGAACATCGCCGTCAGCAGGCCGATCGTCCCCGGTCCCAGGACGAGAACACGGTCCCCGGCGTGGGCCGCCGTCGCCTGCGCGGCGCGCAGGGCGTTGCCGCCCGGCTCCACGAGCGTGCCGAGGACGGCATCGACCGAGTCGGGAAGGACGTGCAACGAGGACGCCGGTACGGCGAGTCGCTCCGCCAGTGCACCGTCCCGCGCTCCGCGAATACCCACCTCCTGGCGCTTCTCGCACACATGCTGACGGCCCCGGAGACAGCGACGGCAGCTGCCGCAGCCGAGCATCGTGTCCCCCATGACGCGTCGGCCTACCCACCCCTGTTCGACACCGTCGCCGACCGCCGCCACGCGCCCGGCCCACTCGTGCCCCGGCCGCATCGGATAGCCGGAGTACCCCTGGTGGAGGTAGGCCATGGCCCCGGTGAAGAACTCGACGTCGGTCCCGCACACCCCGACCCGCTCGACGTCGACGACGACCTCACCGGGCGCGGCCACCGGTGCCGGGAGGTCCTGGACCTCGTACGCGCCCGGGCCGGTCAGGACGAACGCGCGCATCAGGTGGGCCAAGGTGCTCTCCGGGAGGGGCGGATGCGGGGCCGAGGGCGTCGGGGTGTGTGGTCCACTTCCGAGCCCTCAAGACGGTTGCCGTCGGCGGCAGTTGGTCCGGCCTCGCCGAGGCCTGTCGGTCCGTCGTACGTCTGCGTATGCTCCATGGCGTTCCGGACTGTAGACCTCCGTACCGACTGCCGGAAGAGGTCCCATGGCGAGGCTGCGCAGCGCACAGTGGTACGAGGGGCAGGACCGCAACGCCTACATCCACCGGGCGTGGATGCGCAGGGGCGTGCCCGGTGACGCCTTCGCCGGCCGGCCGCAGATCGCCATCGCCAACACGGCCTCGGATCTGACGCCTTGCAACGCGCATCTCGACGAGGTCGCGTCCTCGGTGCGCGACGGCGTGTACGAGGCGGGCGGCATCCCGCTGGACCTGCCCGTGGTGTCCCTCGGCGAGACGAACGTGCGCCCCACCGCCATGCTCTGGCGCAACATGGCGGCGATGGCCACGGAGGAGATGCTGCGGGCCAACCCCATCGACGGCGTCGTCCTGCTCGGCGGCTGCGACAAGACCATCCCTTCGCTGCTCATGGCAGCCGCCTCGGTGGACCTGCCCGCCGTCGTCGTGCCCGGCGGGCCGATGCTGACCGGGACGTTCCGCGGGACGCCGCTCGGCTGCGGCACCGATGTGTGGCGCCTGTCGGAGGAGGTCCGCGCGGGCACGCTGTCGCAGGAGCAGTTCACCCGCTCGGAGTCGGCGATGATCCGCAGCCGCGGCCACTGCAACACCATGGGAACCGCCTCGACGATGGCCCTGGTCGCCGAGGCCCTGGGCACGGTCGTCCCCGGTGTGGCCGGAACGCCCGCCCCCGACAGCCGGCTTCTGGAGGCCGCGCACCACACCGGCCGGCTCGCGGTGGACATGGTGGCCGCCGACCGGAGGCCGGGCACGATCCTCACCAAGGCCTCCTTCCACAACGCCATCGTCGCGCTCGCCGCCATCGGCGGCTCCACCAACGCGGTCGTCCACCTCCTCGCCATCGCGGGCCGCCTCGGCGTCGACCTCACCCTGGACGACTTCGACCGCGTCGGCTCCCATGTCCCGGTCCTGGTGGACCTCCAGCCCGCGGGCCGCTTCCTCATGGAGGACTTCCACCGCGCCGGAGGCCTGCTCGCCGTCCTGCGCGAGGTGCGCGACCTGCTTGCCCCCGACGCCCTCACCGTGACCGGCAAGCCGCTGGTCGACGCGCTCGACGACGCCCCGATCCGGGACGGCGAGGTCATCCGCACCCGCGCCGAACCCCTGGTCGCCGAGGGCGGCATCGCCGTCCTGCGCGGCAACCTCGCACCCGACGGCGCCGTCATCAAACCGGCGGCAGCCTCCCCGCACCTCCTGCGCCACCGCGGCCGGGCCGTCGTCTTCGACTCCATCGAGGACTTCCACGCCCGCGTCGACGACCCCGAACTCGACGTCGACGCGGACTCGGTGCTCGTGCTGCGCGGTTGCGGCCCCAAGGGCTACCCGGGCATGCCCGAGGTGTCGAACATGCCACTGCCGAAGAAGCTCCTGGCAGTGGGCGTGCGCGACATGGTGCGCGTCTGCGACGGCCGGATGAGCGGCACGGCGTACGGCACGGTCGTCCTGCACGTAGCCCCCGAGGCCGCGGCGGGCGGCCCCCTCGCCCTCGTGCGGACCGGCGACTTCATCAGCCTCGACGTCGAGGCCCGCCGCATCGACATCGACGTACCAGCCGACGAGCTCGCCCGCAGAACCCCGAGCGAGCCCACCGTCAACGCCTACGCCAATCCACGGCGCGGCTGGGAACGGCTCTACGTCGACCACGTCCTCCAGGCCGACACGGGCGCCGATCTCGACTTCCTCGTGGGGTCCAGCGGTTCGGACGTGACCCGCGAATCGCACTGACGACGCCGCACTCCATGTCGGCGTACAACCCTGAAGCCGGGTGACTGGTCTCTACCACCGTACGAACCAATCAGACCCAATCAGACCTTCGGTACAACTCGGTTCAACGGGGGAACACATGAGTCTGTCCAGCACGTTCCGGCGCAACCGCACCGCCCGCGCCGCCACGGCCGCCGTCACGCTCCTCATGGCGGGCCTGCTCGGGGCCGCGGGGGCCGGTACGTCCAACGCCGGTACAGCGGCCCCGCAGACACGGCAGATCGCGTCGTCCGTCCTCGGGAGCGACTACAAGATCACGCTGACCGCACTGCGCTCGCCCGAGGACGAGTTCGCCGCCTCCGTGCGGCTGCAGGTCTTCACCCAGAGCGGTGGCGCCTGGAAGGAGTCCGACCGCGTCACCGTCGGCGACGTCGACGGCTGGTTCTGGTACCCGCTCACGGGCAAGGGTGCCGTCTGCGACTTCGCGACCGCGAGCACGGAGCCCGCACCGCTGACCGTGAGCCTGCTGGTCACGCCCTCCATCGGCTGCTCCGACCCGGTGCACTTCCTGGTGAAGGAAGGCCGGGTGTACGCCGGCTGACCGACGGACACACCGTGGTGCCCGTACCGCCCTCGCGCCGGCCGTGCGGGCACCATTGCCTCGACACAGCCCGACCGGTGGAGGGCCGACTGCCTTGGCGCGTACGGACTCCTACGACGATCCCGCGGCCCCGGAGCCGAACGCCCTGGTCGTTGCGGCCTCCGCGGTCGTCGTCGACGACCGGGGGCGCATCCTTCTCCAGCGGCGCTCCGACAGCGGGTTGTGGTCTCTCCCCGGCGGTGGGATGGAGATGACCGACAGCCTGCCCGGATGTGCGGTGCGGGAGGTCAAGGAGGAGACCGGCTACGACGTTCGGATCACGGGACTGGTCGGGACGTACACGGACCCGAGGCACGTGATCGCCTACAGCGACGGCGAGGTGCGACGGCAGTTCAACATCTGCTTTCGGGCTCGGGTCGTCGGAGGCGAATTGGCCGTCTCCGACGAGTCGACCGACGTGCGGTTCGTCCACCCGTCCGAGCTGGACGCCCTGCCCATGCACCACACCCAGCGGCTCAGGCTGCGACACGCTTTGGAGCACCGGGACGCACCGTACCTGGGATGAGACCTGGGATGAGCGATCCGTGCCCGGGCCGCCTCCGGTCAGTTGCCGGTGACCGTGGTGCGCGCGGACTCGTCGATGTGGAGGGTGAAGACGTCGGGGCGCGCGTAGTGGCCGGTCGGGTCGAAGTCGAAGCGGGCGCGTGCGAGGTCGTCGAGGTCGAGCTCGGCGGTCAGGATGCCCTCGCCGTCGCGCAGCGGGCCGGCGAGGACCTCGCCGAGCGGGGAGACGATGACGGAGCCGCCGCCGATGAGGACGGTGTCGGGCACGTCGCCCTGGACGGGGTGGAGGTCGGCGGGGACGGCGTCACGCCGCAGGTACTGACTGGCGCTGAGGACGAAGCAGCGGCCCTCCAGGGCGATGTGCCGCATCGTGGCCTGCCAGGCGTCGCGGTCGTCCACGGTCGGCGCACACCACAGGTCGACGCCCTTGGCGTACATCGCCGTACGGAACAACGGCATGTAGTTCTCCCAGCAGATGCCCGCCCCGAGACGGGCGGTGCCGGTGTCGACGACCTGGAGGGTGGAGCCGTCGCCCTGGCCCCACAGGAAGCGTTCGGCGGCGGTCGGCATGAGCTTGCGGTGCAGGCCCAGGTAGCCGTCGGGGCCGAGGAAGAGCGCCACGCAGTACAGGGTGCCGCCCTGCCGCTCGACCGCGCCGACGACGGCGTGACAGCCCAGCTCCCGGGTGAGCGCGGCCAGCGTCTCGACCTCGGGGCCGGGGACCTCGATGGCGGCGGCGTGATAGCGGCGGAACAGCTCGCGGCCGGCCGGGGTGCGGCTCCCGACGGTGATGCCGAAGTCCAACCCCTTCGGGTATCCGCCGAGGAAGGCTTCCGGCAGAACGACGACGTCCGCTCCGCGTGCGCTGACGGCCTCCCGGATGAGCTCCTCGGCGCGGCTGAGCGCGGCCTGAGTGTCGAACAGCGGGGCTGCCGCCTGCACGACGGCAGCGGTCACGACGGGCCGGGATGCGCCGACGGCGGCGGGGGTGGGGTTCGGGGCGGTCATGGCATCGAACCTAGCCTCGATCTTTCCACGGTTGCGACCGGTGCTCAGAGGCTCGCCAGCAGGCCGTCGAGCGGCGCCGGAACGCGGTCCGGATCGAGGGCCTCGACGAGGACACGGCCGTAGTGAATCTTGCGTCCCTTCTTCGTGCCGAGGAAGCGCCGCAACTGCTGCTGTGCCGTACGACCCTGCTGCGCGGGCTGGGACAGGAAGGTCCGCAGGGCCCGCAGATCGCCCTGCGCCCGCACGAGCTCCTCCACCCGGCCCACCCCCAGCGCGCGGATGAGTTCGTCCTCCAGGTCCGCCGCGCAGACGAAGAAGGTCGGCCGTGTGGCACCGGCCCCCTCCAGGCCACGGATGTAGTAGGGACGCTCTCGCTCGTCGCACAGCCCCGTGAGGCGAAGACCCAGGCCGGTCGGACCGAGGAGACGGGCGTAGCGGCCGATGCTCATCGCGCCGCCCATCGCCAGGACGCAGATTCCCTCGGCCTCAAGGTCCCGGCCGCGTCTTTCGGCCAGGGCATTGACCGCCGCCACGTCGCTCGGCCCTTCGAGCAGGACGGCCGCCCGCACCGGCAGCCGCGTGGCCAGTTCGCGTGCGGGGCCGTCTGGGCCACCCGCCGCCCACGCTGTGACCGCCTCCCGGAACGCCCCCATGTCAGCCATGAGACGAGTCTCCGCCCCTTTCCGACCCTCACGCCAGGGGATTTCGTGCCCGCCACAGGTCGCGCAGGAGGGCGATCTCCGCCATGTGGTGGATGAACTCGAGGTTCGCCCCCCACAGCACGTCGTGGTAGGGCTCGCCGGCGTCGGAGCCGTACGGGTACTGGGAGAATCCGACGGTGTCGAGCTGCTCGTCGGTCACCGTGCCGACGCTCTCGCGCCAGCGGTCGATCAGCGCCCAGAACCGGTCGAGCGCCAGGGCCGCGCCGGGGGTGAAGTCGACCAGCAGTTTCGGCTCCTGCCGCCGTTCACCGAAGGTCCACTCCCATTCGCCCGCGAAGCAGTAGTGCAGGTGTCCCAGCCGCCACGCGATCGTCGTGACCGGCGTGATCTCGGGCTCCGGCGGGCCGGTGTGATGGAGGATCTCCTCGACCCGCTCGACGCTCACGCTCCAGTCCTCGGCGATCTTGGCCACGGACATGCCGTCGGCCGCCTGCCGCGCGACCTCGGCGTACTCGCCGGCCGGGATGTACGGGGCGCCCTGGTCGAGCACCCAGTCACCCGGTCCGAACGCCCTGGGGGTCACCGCCTCGTCCCGCCGCCGGATCGACCAGCAATCAGTCACCGGCTCCCACAGGTACTCCTCGTCGCTGAGCCCCGTCAGCCGCACCTGGGCTCTCTCCCTGGCGCAGTCGAACTGCTCCAGCAGCAGACCCAGACGGCCGGTCCGCACACGCTCGGTCCCCATGCCCGGCTCCCCTCGCGGTCACCCACATCGCCCCGCTCAGCCGGAGGCTAGCGGTCAACTCCCGCCGGGCACCACAGATTTAGGCGGGGGACGGCCCCCACGCGGCCCCACGCGGCACGCCTGCGAACCGCCCCCGCCTGCCCTTGAGCCCTCAGTTGAGGGGATCCAGCGTCAGATACGCCTGCTGCGGATTGCCGTCGTGGACGAGTGACTCGTGGTTGCCCACGTCGTCGAAGGCGAAGGCGTAAGCCTTGCCGTCCTGCATCTGCGCGTGGATCAGGCGCGCGTAGTGGTTGGTCACCGCGTCCTTGTAGAAGTTCGCCGCGGAGGTGTCGGGCTGGTTGGCGTTCGCCAGCAGGGTCGAACGGTTCAGGCCCGCGCACAGCGTGCGGGAAATCGGGCCGCGGACCGCGTCGTTGGGGGCGTCGAGCAGCTTGTGACAACCGAAGATGCTGTCCGCGTCGGGCTTCTGGAAGCTTGTGACGACCGCGCCGGCGCTGTTGGTGAAGTTCATGACGCCGCCCGAGACCCGGCCGAAGTACTTGGTGTTCGGCTGGTCGGCGAACGGCGTGACCGTCAGGGGCGTGGTGGCGTACTTCTGCCAGACCCTGTTGACGTAGTCGTCCATCACGGAGGCGGGCAGGGCGCCCGTCTCCAGTCCATGACCGGGGGACAGGGCCCGCAGCACGGTGCCGTCGGACCGCGTCTGGATCAGACCGGCCCACCCGCCCGGCTGGGCCCGCAGCGCGTTGAGGACCGCGTTGTAGCCACCGGCCTTCAGGTGACCGGTGTTGACGGTGCTGCCGTCGGCGCGCTGCACGCCGACCGCGTACGGCGCCGAGAACATGTCGACCTGGGTGCTGTTGAGCCACAGCCCGGCGTCGTTGAGCGTGTACTCGGACCAGTTGAAGAGGATGTCGCGGTTGGGGTCGCTCGGGTTCTGCACGGCCGGTTGCACCAGACCGCCGGTCGTGAGGCGGAAGTCGAGCTTGCGGCCGTAGGAGAAGTAGATCCGCCCCGAGAACTTCGGAATCCGGATCGTCGACGACTGCCCGGCGGCCGGTCCCGCAATCGACGCGTCCGGCGCGGGAGTCGGCGGGTTGCCGCCGGCCGGCCAGGCGTGGAAGGTGCCGCTCGCGTCGGCCCAGCCCTGCCGGCCGGTCGAGAGCTGGGTGCCGAGGTTGTAGACGTAGACCGGCTCATTGCGGCCGGAACTGTTCGTGATCTTCAGCGGGATGGTGTCGGGCACGGCTGCCCGAGCCGGAGTGGGCGCGGCGAGATTGAGCAGCCCGCCCATCAGAGCGGATGCCGCGGCCATTGCGACGAGGGGCTTCTTGAGTCTCCGTAACACTCTGACCTCCGTGTCAGTGGGGGGACGGAGCTTGGCTTGCGGTGTCTTGAGAGCGCTCTCAGAGTCGCGCCGCGTCCGGGACATGTCAATGAAGCGGGAGGGGTTGGATGAAATGCGTACGGTCGGATGGGGGCGTATGGCGGTTGGGGCGGGCGTCCTGCCTGGGGCGGGCGTCGTCCGCTCGGACTGCGGTGGCGCCCCGACGCCGGGTCGTCGTACCTCGGACGGCCCCGAGAGTGACCGGCGGCTGCCGCCCGGGTACCGTCAGTCCCCCCGCACCGCTGAGCCCCGTCACGGCGTCCGGTTCTCCTCCTCCGGCGCCACCAGTGACCGGGTGAGCGGAATCCGCGACAAGGCGAAGACGCCCGTGGCGATCAGTGCGACGCCGACGAGTTGGGGGAGCAGCCACCAGCCGGAGCGGATCTCCTCCTCGTACAGCGTGATGCCGAGGGCGAGGCTCACCAGCGCGTCGCCAAGGGTGAGCGCGGGCTGCGAGGCGACCAGGGGGCCGGCCTGCATCGCGTGCTCCAGCAGGAACAGGGCACATACGCCGGTCACGGCGAATCCGTACGTCTGCCAGGCGGCGAAGAAGCCCACGAGCCCTTCCTCGTCGAGGGTGTGCATGGACGTCTTCATCAGTGCCGCGGTCACCGCGTAACTGATCGCCGTCGCGGCACCCAGACACGCCGCCCGGGCGCGGCCCTCCGGACGCCGGAAAGCGGCGAGGGCGAGGGCGACGACGATCCCCGCGCACACGGCGAGCGCGGGGATCCAGCGGTCCAGCGCCACATGGGTGCGATTGCCGGTGGGGGAGGCGGCGGCGAGCGCGACCCCGAGCCCCGCCACCACCACCGTCACGGCCAGCCAGCCGCTGCCCGCCAGATGCCGGTGCATCAGCAGCGAGGCGACGATGAGGGTGAGCGGCAACTCCAGGACGAACAGCGGCTGCACGATCGTCAGCGGTCCGGTCACCAGAGCCAGTGCCTGGCAGACCGCGGCGGCGATCACCGCGAGGATGCCGGCCAGCCAGACGGGCCGCCGCAACAGATCGAGCATCAGGCCGGCCCGGAACCCTTGGGAGCGCGGCACGGTGAGCGCCGCCTTGCGCTGCAGCACCGTCGCGACGGCGTTGCCGAACGCCGCGCAGAGCGCGAACACGACGGAGAGCGTGGTGTTCAGCGTGGTCACCTCTGGGATCGGCGGACGTGTGACACCGGCCGAGCATGCCGCGAACGTCTGGCGAGGCCCGGCTTATTGACGCGATGTCACTCCAGTGGTTCAGTGGCTCAGTCACTGAACCACTCACAGGCCGGGGGCCGGGATGGAAGCACTGCCGCGCGAGACGACCGTCGATGTCCTGGAGAAGCGGCTGCGCGAGGACATTCTCGCCGGGCGTCATCCGGCCGGGAGCATGCTGCCACCCGAACGTGAACTGGCCGACAGGTTCGGGGTCAACCGCACCACCCTGAAGCACGCCTTCGGCCGGCTGGTGCACTCCGGACTGCTGGAGACGCGACACGGGGTGGGAACCCGCGTACGGGACTTCCTGCGGCTGGGCGGGGCCGATCTGCTGCCGATGCTGGTGCGGCACAGCCCCGACTGGATCGGCGAGATCTTCGAAGTGCGTCGCAGCATCGGCGCGTTGATCGCGGAACGCGCCGCCGCCCGCGCCACGCCGGACCAGATCGCCGAACTGCGTGCGCTGATGGCGGCCGTCGGGGATGCGGACGCCGGTGAGGACGTGCAGCTCGCGGACGCAGAAGTACACCGGGCGCTCGCCCGCGCCACGGGCAACCGGGTCTACGTCCTGCTGACCAACACCCTGTTCAACGCCTACCTGCCGGTGCGCGCGGCGCTGGTCGAACCCTTCGTCGACGCCGGGGCCGCACACGACCGCCTGGCACCGGTCGTCGAGGCCGTCGCCGCAGGCGACGAGGAAGCGGCACGCGTCGCCGCGGGCGCCTACCTGTCGGCGACGGAACGCATCATGCTCGAAGGACTGGCAGCCTCCCGCGACCGCCGGGACGGTGCCCAGTGACCTCCCGCGGGACGGTGTTCCAGGAGACGATGCTGGGCCGCGCGCGGCTGAGCGACGAGGAGCGCGAGCGCGCCGTACGCCTGGACCTCGTGGTCCGCGCCGACGCCGTGCTGCTGCCGCACCGCACGACGCAGGCGCGCCTGACGGGCCGGGTGCGGATAGCCGGGCGGGCGGACGACGCCGAAGCCGTGGGGGAGATGGAGATCTCGCCCCTGGCCCGCCGCAGGATCCGGTACCGCATCACCTTCGCCATGGAGGGCCGGCGACTGGTGCTGGACGGCTGGAAGTCCATCTCGCCCGCGCGACCGCTCGCTTCGATGACCATACTGCCGTACACCCTGTACGAGGACGGAGAACGCGTGGGCGAGGGCACCCTGCGCTTCCCCCTTGCCACCGGCCTGTTGCCCTTCCTCGCGAGCTTCCGCTTCCCACGCGCTGCCGAGTCCACCGCCGATCGGCACCTCGCGCCGCGCTGGGACGGGAACCCCGGGCGCACCGAGGTCTGGTACACCACCCTGACCGACCCCGCGACCGGCAGCGGAGTCTGGCTGCACCACGAAGTCGTCGCCCCCACCGACGGTTCCGACGCCTACGCACACGGCTGGGTCGCCGTCTTCCCCAAGGACGGCCCCGCCGAGCACGCACGCTTCGGCCCCGTACCGTGGACGCAGGATCCACAGGGGTACGCCACCGAAGGCGTCCACGCCCGGCCCGGCCGGCTCGCCGGCTCCGCGGGACCGTTCACCTGGTCGCTCACCGAGACGCCCCGAAGCGGCACCGTCCACACCTTCCCCCGCTGGTCCTGGCGCCGCCCCTGGCTCCCGGCCAGCCATATGCTGCCCGCCGCCCGCTGCGACTACAGCGGCACCGTCCGGTACGGCGACGACGAACTGCGGCTGGACGGCGCTGTCGGCGCCAGCGCCCGCATCTACGGCCACGGCAACGCCCGACGCTGGGCCTGGCTCCACGCCGACCTGGGCGGCGGTGACGTCCTGGAGATCGTGGCCGCCGTGTCCATGCGACGCGGACTGGACCGACTGCCACCCCTGGTGTTCCTGCGACTGCTGCGGGGCGGTCGCACCTGGCCGCGCCGCGCGGAGCGCACCGCCGTGGGCTGGGCGGGACTCGGCCGGTTCCGGGCGGACATCGGCCTGCCCGAGTGGCGCGTGACCGGCCGCGCGGGCAGGCGCCGCATACGCGTGACGGTGACGCAGCCGCCAGAGCGGACGCTGGCACTCGGCTACACCGACCCCGACGGCTCACCCGCGGTCTGCCGCAACAGCGAGACCGCGGACGCCGAGGTCAGCCTGGAGCGCTGGTGGGGCACCTGGCGCCAGGAGGCCGCGTGGCGGCTGTCCGGCACTGCCCACGCGGAGGTCGGCGACCGATGAGCCCCTCGACTTCCCCCGGCCTTACGGCACTTGCCGCGGCGCTCCTCGCGGACGACGGTTCGGCCGAGTGGACCCGGACCGTGCCACGGCGGGTCGAGACACTGCTGGACGCCATGCCGGCCCACACACGCACGGCGATCCGCGGCGCGACCGCGGCGATCAACGTCTATGCCGTGGCCCGCACCGGCCGGCGACTGCCCGCGCTCGGCGCCGCGGAACGGGAGCACGTCATGGCGTCGCTCGCCTCCCACCGTGCCCTGCTGCCCCTCCTGGACGCGGTCAAGGTACCGGTGCTGCTGGCGGCCGGCACCGCACGCACCGCGCAGACCGGCCCCGCGAACCCGGCACCCGCCCCCGACGATCCACCGCTCGACTGCACCCCCTCCCGCGACTGGCCCACGCGCTCCACCGCCGACGCGGTCGTCGTCGGATCGGGCGCGGGGGGCGCCATGGCCGCCCGGACACTCGCCCGGGCCGGGATGCGTGTCCTCGTGCTGGAGGAGGGAGAGCACCACACGACCGCGTCGTTCGCGCGCAGGGCCCCGTTGGACCGCTTCTCCGACCTCTACCGGGACGGCGGAGCCACGATCGCCCTCGGCAACCCTCCGCTGGTCCTGCCCGTCGGCCGCGCGGTCGGCGGCACCACAGTCGTCAACTCCGGAACCTGCTACCGCACCCCGGACCACGTCGTCACCCGCTGGCTGGACCGCCACGGATTCGACGTCGCCGACGGCTTCGACACCCACCTCGACGAGGTGGAACGCACCCTGCGCGTGGCACGGCAGCCGATGGACGTCCTCGGCAACAACGGCCTCCTCGCACTGACCGGTGCGAAGGAACTCGGCTGGGCCGCCGCGCCCCTGCGCCGCAACGCCCCGGGCTGCAAGGGCTCCTGCCAGTGTGTCGTCGGCTGCCCCACCGGCGCCAAACAGAGCGTCCAGCTGTCCGTGCTCCCCGAAGCCTGCGCGTCCGGCGCGACGATCGTGACGGGAGCGCGCGTCCGGCGCATCCTGACCGACCGCGACCGGCCGGGCGGTCCACGGGCCGCCGGGGTCGTGGTGAGCCGCCCCGACGGCAGCGAACTGGAGATCCTCAGCCCGCTGGTCGTCGTCGCCGCCGGCGCCCTGCAGACCCCGCAGTTGCTGCGCCGTTCGGGCCTCGGTGGACACCCCGGGATCGGCCGGAACCTCAGCGTGCACCCCGCCATCAGCGTCGCGGGCCGCTTCAGCCGTCCCGTCACCGGCTGGAAAGGGGTCCTGCAGAGCGTCGGAGTGGAGGAACTGCACGCCGACGGCATCCTGATCGAAGCCACCTCGGCGCCCCCGGGGATGAGTTCGTTCGTCCTGCCCGGCGTAGGCCGCGAACTGCGCCGCGAAGTCGACGGGACGGACCACCTGGCCACCCTCGGCGCGATGGTCGCCGACCTGCCCTCGGGCCGGGTCCTCGGCCGCGACCGCACCCTGCTCCGCTACGACCTGGCGCCACGCGATGCCGGCCGCCTGCTGCGAGCCCAACGAGCCATGGGCCGCCTGTTGTTCGCGGCCGGCGCCGAGGAGGTGCTGACCGGAGTCCCGCAGGCCCCGCGTGCCCGATCCGAGGGCGAACTGGAGGCCCTGCTCGACACGGTGACGATCCGTCAGCTGCACGTGTCTGCGTTTCACCCCACGGGCACGGCAGCCGCGGGCGCCGACCCCGAGCACGCGCCGGCCGACTCGGCGGGACGCCTGCGCGGTGTCCACGGCGTGCTGATCGCCGACGGGTCCGTACTGCCGAGCTGCCCGGAGGTGAATCCGCAGCTGAGCATCATGGCCGCCGCACTGGGGGTGGCTCAGCGCTGCGTGGCGGACGCGTGAGGGACGGCGCACGGACCGAACCCGCTCCCGGCCTTCCCGCTACGGCGTGAGGGAGTCGGCCAGTTCGGGACGGCTCAGCAGATGGGCGCGGTACTTTCGAGCACCGCCGCCCGGGTGCCGTCCCGGCGGTTCACGCCGTTCAGGGTGCCCTCAGCCCGCGCCGGGCAGAGCGAGCACCGCGCAGGTGGCCGTTCCGTGCGCGTACAGCCTGCCGTCCACCGCTCCGACGAGCCGGGCCTCAGCCGTCGCGGTCGTGCGGCCGACGTGCACGGCCTTGCCCTCGCAGCGCAGCGTGGGCGTGGTGTCGAGCACCGGACGGACCAGGTGCACACCGAGCTGGACGGTGGTGTAGGCGCGGCCGGCCGGCAGGGCGGTGAGTACGGCCGTGCCGAGCGCGGAGTCGAGAAGGGTCGCCATGTAACCCCCGTGGACCGTGCCCATGGGGTTGTAGAGGTGTTCCCCCGGCTCGCCCTCGAAGACGGCCTGCCCCTCCTCGGCCGACACCAGGCGGAAGCCGAGGGTCCCGCAGATCGGAGCTTCGGGCAGACGTCCGTCCAGACCCATGCGGACCAGCTCGATGCCCGTATGGGCACCGGCGTCCGCGTAGCTCGTCGGAGGCTGCCAGGTGTGGGTACGTGAGCGGGATCCGGCGGGGTGTGTCTCGTCGCCGGTCGCGCGGCGGTCCTGTGTTGCGGGCTGTGTCATGGTCTGTCTTTCTTTCTTCGGCAGGCCCGTGCGGGGCCGTGGTCGAAGGGGGGAGGGGCGCCGGGCGGCAGCGCAGGTCACCCGCGCTGCCGCCCGGCGGTCGGATCAGGGAAGCTTGACCGCCAGGAGGTCGACCGGCCGGATGTCCGGTGCCTCACTGAGCATGGTCTCGGCGGCCTCCATCAGCGCCGCCGCGATCCTGCCCTGGAGGTGGCCCTGACGCCCCTGCTCGTCCTCGAAGGTGTCGAAGACCCCGAAGGTGGTGTCGCCCTGTCGGAACGCGAACCAGGTGACGGTGTGGTCCTCCTGCCGCGCCAGTTGCACGGCGTCCCGCAGCAGGGCCTCCACCTTCTCCGCGTACTCCGGCTTGGCCTCGATCCGGGCCAGCAGTCCCAGCTTCGTCATGGCGCACTCCTTGCTGTGGTCATCGGTGAACGTGCGGTGCCGGCCTTGCACCGGTTGGCGTTCGGACACCTCAGAACCTAGGTCGCCCCACCGACCTCGCCCAGTGTCGGAAACGACGCGTCTGATATCGTTTCCGTCATGCATGTGGCCGTACTGGCATACGACGGTGTCTTCGACTCCGGGCTCTCCGCCCTGCTCGACGTGCTCGAGGGGGCGAACGCCATGCGCGAGGAACTCCCCCAGCCCCCGCCCGCCTGGCAGGTGTCCACGATCGGCTTCCGCCGGCGGGTCCGTACGGGAGCGGGGCATGTGGTCGAGACCCTCCCCGTCGGCACGGCGAAGGACGCGGACCTGCTGCTGGTGCCCGCGCTGGCCGAACGGCGGCCCGACGCCCTCATCGCGCATGTCTCGGGCCCGGACGCCGCACCCGTACGGCGCCTGGTGGCCGCGACACGCGATCGCCGCACCCCCGTCGCGTCCGCCTGCACCGGCACGTTCCTGCTCGCCGAGTCGGGAGTCCTCGACGGGCGCCGGGCCACCACGAGTTGGTGGCTCGCACCGTACTTCCGCAAGCGCTACCCGGCGGTCACGGTCGACGAGAGCCGCATGGTCACCAGCTCCGAGGGCGTGACCACGGCCGGAGCGGCGTTCGGGCATGTCGACCTCGCGCTCGCGATCGTACGGATGAGCAGCCCGGCCCTCGCGGACCTGGTCGCGCGCTACCTCGTCGTCGACGAGCGCCCGTCGCAGGCGGCGTACACGATCTCCTCGGCCCTCGCGCAGAGCGACCCCACCCTGGCGGCCTTCGAGCGCTGGGCCCGGGTGCATCTGGACCAGTCGATCTCGATCGCCGACGCGGCACGGGCCATCGGCGTCAGCGAGCGCACCCTCCAGCGCGCCGTGCGCCGCACGCTCGGCACCTCACCCGTGCGCTTCGTCCAGGACCTGCGCGTCGAGCAGGCCTCCCACCTGCTGCGGACCACGGACCTGCCGGTGGAGGTCATCGCCCGCAAGGTCGGCTACGAGCACGCCAACACCCTCCGCGTCCTGCTCCGCGAGCGCACCGGTGAGACGGTGAGTTCGCTGCGGGGGCGATGACCTCGTCCGCCACGTCATCGGCGGCGGCCTAGCCGTTGAAGTAGTGCCCCTTTGCCAGGTCTTCGAGCAGGCCGGGCCGGGTCGGCCGCCAGTCCAGCATCTCCCGTGTCAGGGCGCTCGACGCCGGCGCGTCGACTCCGAGGAACGTGCTCAGCCAGGTGAAGTGCCCGGCAGCGGCCTCCTGGGACACGGAGGTCACCGGTACATCGAGGTGACGGCCGATCACTTCGGCGACGTCGTGGAGCGCGATGCCTTCCTCATCGACGCCGTGCAGCACGGATCCCGCGGGCGCCTTCTCGACCGCCAGGCGGAACAGCAGTGCGGCGTCGAGGCGGTGGACGGCCGCCCAGCGGTTGGTGCCGTCGCCGAGATAGCCCGAGACCCCCTGGGCCCGGGCGATGCCGACCAGGGTCGCCATGAACCCGATGTCCCCTTCGCCGTGGCAGGTCGGAGCCAGTCGCACCACCGACGAGCGCACGCCACGTGAGGCGAGCGCCAGAGCCGCCGCGGCGGTGGCCGCGCGGACGGACGTCGGTGACCCGTCGATCGTGGGCAGGTCCCGCTCGGTCGACACCTGCCCCGGCTTCAGCCCGACCAGGCCGGAGGCGAGGACGAAGGGGCGGTCCGTGCCGGCCAGCGCGTCGCCGAAGGTGTCGACGGCACGGCGGTCGGCCTCCGCGGCGCCCTGGTAGTCGCCGGTGAAGGCGAGGTCGTGCTTGAAGGCGAGGTGCACCACCCCGTCCGAAGCGGCGGCGGTCGCGCCGAGGACGTCGAGGTCGTCCACGGTGCCGCGGACCACCTCGGCCCCGGCGGCGTTGAGGGCATCGGCGGAGGCGGCCGAGCGGGCCAGCCCCACCACCTGGTGCCCCGCGTCGATGAGTTCGGGCACGAGGGCGGAGCCGATCCAGCCGGACGCGCCGGTCACGAAGATACGCATGGGAGAGTCCCCCAACTGTTGATGTCAGTGACTGTCATCGACGCTAACACCTGATGGCAGTCACTGTCATCACGTAGGATCTGCGCATGGGTAGATGGGAGCCGAACGCACGCGAACGCCTGGCGACAGCGGCGTTGGAGCTCTACAGCGAGCGGGGCTACGAACAGACCACCGTGGCGGAGATCGCCAAGCGGGCGGGTCTCACCGAGCGCACCTACTTCCGGCACTACGCCGACAAGCGCGAAGTGCTGTTCGACGGCACCGGCGGGCTCCAGGACCTGTTCGTGAACGCCGTCGCCGAGGCTCCCGCGTCCGCGGCGCCGATCGACGCGGTGGCGGCCGGGCTCGACGCCGTGGCCACGGTGTTCGTCGACCGCGGCGAACACTCCCGAAAGCGCCAGGCCGTCATCGTGGCGAACGCGGAACTCCAGGAGCGCGAACTCATCAAGCTCGCCTCACTGTCGGCCGCGCTCGCCGACGCCCTGCGCCGGCGCGGCGTGCAGGAGCCGGCCGCGAGCCTGACCGCCGAAGCCGGGATCGCCGTCTTCAAGATCGGCTTCGAGCGATGGGTCGCGGCGACCGGGGAAGGCACCCTGGCGGAGGCGATGCGGGAATCCCTGAAGCAGCTCAAAGCCCTGACGGCGGGCGGCTAGCCGGCGGCCGGCCGGACGACGGCACGGTCAGGACTCGACGTGATCGGCGTCGCCGGGAGGTGACGTCGCGGTGCCGAGGCGGTGCCTGAGGAACGGCTCCTGGGACAGTACGGCGCCCATGCTGAGGCCGACGGTGACGGCGACGCACACCACGATCAGCCAGGACAGCAGGACGAACACCGAACCGGCGGAACCGTAGTCGCCCAGTGCCCGGTTGAGCGCGCGCGGCATGTAGAAGTGCGCGGTCACGGACAGGGCGCTGACCGCGAACGCCGTGATGACGGCGCCCGGCAGAAGGGGCGACCAGCGGATGACGCCGCCCAGCAGCAGATGCTGGGTCCACCACCACATGGCCACCTGGATGACGAAGATGACCGGAGTGCCGAACTCCGTTCCCCATCCGAACCCGTTGTGCAGCAGTCCTTGCAGGACCAGCGCGCCGAGCCACAGGATGATCCACGCCAGCCAGCGCCACGGGGCGACCTTCGCCTCCGTCCGGGGCACCTGCCAGGCCCGTTTGCACAGCCGCTGCACCGCGCGGCTCACCGCGGTGGCCGACAGCAGCACCATCAGCGCGCCCACCAGGCCGGTCGCCTGGCGCAGATCGTCGGTCGGCGGCTGAAACGCGTGCTCCAACTGGGCCTTCGACTCCCCCGTCAGCCCGAAAACGGTGGTGACCGAGGTGATGACCTGGTCCTGCACCGCCTCCGGTGCGTACGCGCCGAGCACGAACAGCAGGGGAACGGCGGTCAGGAAGCACTGCGCCGCGATGCGGGTGGCGGAGTCGAAGACGTTCACGGACACCAGTCGGTCGACGAGTCCCGTGATCACCGGAAAGCGGGTCTCCAGGCGGGCGTGGAGGGCATGCAGCCACGCCGTCAGTCGCTGGGTACGGTCACGCCACCACGACGCGCGCAGCACGGACCGGATCCGTGGACGGGTGTGGGCTTCGCGTGCAGCTCGGTCGGGTCTGCCCGACGGCGCACCTGAGCCGGACTCCTCGCCCGCACCCCCGCGGTTCATCAGAGGCGGGTGCGCGCGGCCCCGGGGCAGAGTGCCGGGACCCCCGCCGCCGACGGCACCCCTGCCGAACTCTCCATCGAGCCGCTCCTTCCCACCTCAAGAGTGCGCGAGGAACCCGACCATGGCACTCCCGGCCGGGAGGGGAGGGGTCAGGCGTGCTCGGAGTCCCGGTCGGGCGGCGGCTGGGCCGGCTTGCCCGGCACGGGTACGGCACGGCCGGGCGGCAGCAGCTGGACCGTCACGAAAGCCACCACGGCCGACAGGATCACCACGGGAGTCATCGCGGCGCTCCCCATGACCAGGACGACCAGCAACGCACTGCTCACGGGCAGCCGCAGCGCGGCGGCTGCAGCGGCCGCCATGCCCGCCGCCATGCCGGGCACGACCCCCAACCCGGGCAACGGCGCGAGCAGCACGCCCGCCGCGGCCCCGAGGAAGAGCGAGGGGAAGATGGGGCCACCGCGCAGACTGCCCAGACACAGCGCGTACGCCGTCGCCTTGAACAGCAGTACGGCGATCAGCGCACCGACGCCCCAGGAGTGGGGGTTCTGGGCCAACTGGCCCAGCGTGGCCTGCCCGGACGACGCCACGTCC
The DNA here is from genome assembly GCF_045039535.1 of Streptomyces sp. NBC_01092. Taxonomy (NCBI): domain Bacteria; kingdom Bacillati; phylum Actinomycetota; class Actinomycetes; order Kitasatosporales; family Streptomycetaceae; genus Streptomyces; species Streptomyces sp. NBC_01092. The sequence goes on from NZ_CP108659.1 coordinate 10,597,087, forward strand.
GCCGGCGACCGGTCGGTGACCAGCGTGTACACCGCCGCGCACGCCCCGGCGGCCAGCGCGCAGGCCGTCGTACGCGCGATCGTCCGCTTCGAGACGAACAGCGCGGTCAGGCGCCCGGTGTTCATGATCACGTGCAGCGCGAACCCGATCGCGACGGCCATCAGAACGGACCAGAGCACGTCCCCGGCGTCCAGCCGGGGCGTCGGCACACCCAACTTCACCGACAGACTGCCCGTCGAGAGGCCGGTCCAGCGGCCGAACCCGGTGAACACGAGCGAGCCGATCCCGCTGGCCAGCAGCGCCGGCAGCATGACGGCGAACAACTGCGGGCCGCCCACTCCGGCCACCTCGATGAGGATCACCGCTCCGACCAGCGGATTGCCGAAGATCACGGGAAGCGCCGAAGCGGCACCGGCCGCCGCGAGGAGCGGGGTGCTCCGCGGCGTCACCGGGGCGCGCACCAGATGGGCGAAGAGCAGGGCCAGGCCGCTGCCGAGCGCGATCAACGGGGCTTCGGGGCCGAGCGTGGCCCCGAGCGGCAGACTGGCGAAGGCCGCGAGAAGGACACCCGGCAGGGCGGACGCGCCCTGCCCCGGAGCGTGCAGACCAACGGCCGGAATATGGCCGCCGGCTCCCGGCAGGTGCTTGACCACGAGAGCGACGGCGATGCCGGCGACCGCCAGCAGCGGCAGCGGCCACCACCAGGGAGGGGTGTCCCACCCCAGCTCCGAGGGCAGGTCGGACCACAGGGCGTGCTCGAGTTCGTGGATCGCGGCCAGGAACCAGAACGCGAGCAGGGCGACCGGGACACCGATCAGCGCGGAGAATAGGAGCGCCTTCTGGTAGGCCGGGGTGCGGAGCAGTTCACGCAACCGGTCGGCCTCTTCCGGCTGCGTATGGGTAGCCGGCGCAGCCGCAGACCCCGCATCAGGCACGAGCCCGTTCCTCCCGTGTCCGTCGCCGTCCCGAGGAGGCTCTCCATGGGCCCCACGCCCCCGTCTCCTGGTGCATGGCCACTCCTCAAGGGCGGTGTCGGGCCCGGTCGTTTACCTGGCCGGGCGTCGATCGCCCGTGGCGCTGCCGGAGGCACAGCGTCCTCGGACATTGCAGCACTGGGCCCGGCCCCTTGCATGTTCGCGAAGTGCGTTCGGACCCGGACAGCAGCGCTCGCCAGTTGAGCGCGTGCGGTTGATTACGGCGTCTGCATGTAGCACGCGTATGCATCTGGTCTCCCGGGTACCCAAGAAGCACATCCACCCGCGCCATCAGCACGCGAAAGGGGCTGCGAGGCATGCAGATCGACCTGAAGGGGCGCACCGCGCTGGTCACCGGATCCACCCAGGGCATCGGCGCGGCGATCGCCGTCGGCCTTGCCCGCGCGGGTGCCCGCGTGGGGGTGAACGGCCGGAGTCCCGAGCGTGTGGAGCAGAGTGTCGCGGCACTGGCCAAGGAGGTGCCGGGCGTCGAGTGGGTGCCCGTGGCGGCGGACGTGACCACACAGGAAGGCGCGGACCAGGTAGCCGAGATGCTCCCAAACGTGGACATCCTCGTTAACAACCTCGGCATCTTCGGCGCCGCCGACCCCTTGGAGATCAGCGACGAGGAGTGGCGCCGCTACTTCGAGGTGAACGTGCTGTCGGCCGTACGGCTGACGCGGCTGTTCCTTCCGGGCATGACCGAGCGGGGCTGGGGCCGGGTGCAGTACATCGCGAGCGACTCGGCGATCGTCACCCCGGCCGAGATGATCCATTACGGCATGTCCAAGACGGCGATCCTGGCGGTCAGCCGGGGCTTCGCCAAGCAGGCCGCCGGCACGGGCGTCACGGTGAACTCGGTCATCGCCGGGCCCACCCACACGGGCGGGGTGGAGGACTTCGTCTACGAACTGGTGGACCGCAGCCTGCCCTGGGACGAGGCCCAGCGCGCCTTCATGCGTCGGCACCGGCCGCAGAGCCTGCTGCAACGGCTGATCGAACCGGAGGAGATCGCGCACATGGTGGTCTACCTCAGCTCCGACCAGGCCTCCGCCACCACCGGCGGAGCGCTGCGCGTCGACGGCGGATACGTCGACTCGATCCTGCCGTGACGGTCAGGCCGGGGTGCCGCTCTCGGGGGCCGCACCCTGGTAGCGCCGTATGGGAAACATCGTGGGGATCGGTTCATTGGCGAGGAAGTCGAGGATGATCCGGTTGACGTCCGCGGGCTTCTCCATCAGCAGCGCGTGAGACGTTCCGGGTACGACGGCCAGCTCGGATCCGGGGATCGCGCGGTACAGGGCAATCGTGTGCTCGAGCGTGATCAGGTCGTCGTCCCCGACCAGGACCAGCGTCGGCGTGCTGATGCGGCCCAGATCCTCCAACGGGATGACCGGCTCGGTGCGGAACATCTCGACCATCTTGCCCACGACGACCGGCCAGTGGGCCGCACCGTCGGGTGACACCGCTTCGTACATCTCCCGGAACACAGCCATGTCGGGAGCGTCCGGCGTCAGCTGTTCGAGCATCTCGGGCGCCGCACCGCTCTGCGGGTTCGGGAGGAAGTTGGCGCCCATGGCCACGACCTTCCTGACCAGGTCGGGACGGGCGACGGCGACGAGCAGGGCGACGACACCGCCGTCGCTCCATCCGACGAGATGAGCGGGACCGTCCACGACCGACTCGATGAAGGCGACGGTGTCGTCGGCCATGTCCCGGTACGACAGCGGTCCGTCGACGTCGGGCGTACGCCCGTGCCCGCGACGCTCGGGAAGCAGCACACGCAAGCGCGCCGCGAACTCGGCGCGTTGAGCCCCCCACGTCTCGTTCGTGCAGAAGCCGCCGTGGAGGAGCAGCAACGGGTCACCGGCACCGTCCGTCTCGTACCACGTCCTGACGCCGGGGAGCTCCACGTAGTCACCCATCGTTCCCGACCTTTCAGAGGGGCCGCCCTCCGGTACCGGTCTCCGCCCTCGGCGCTCGCTCAGGGCTCGGCGAGACGGTTGGGCTGGAGCAGGAGCAGGGCGATGTCGTCGGTGTGCTGGTTGGTGCGCCGGCTGTGGTGCACGAGGCTGTCCGCGAGTTGGTGCAGGGGCAGGTCGCCCGACTCGCCGAGGTGGTGTGCGAGGTCGGCGATGGTCCGGGTGATGTCGGTGCCGGGGTCCTCGACGAGTCCGTCGGTGTAGAGGGCGAGGAGCGTCTCCGGCGGCAGGGGCAGGGTCGTGAGGGGATAGGAGGGAGTGCCGAAGCCTAGGCCGAGTGGCGGGCCCGGATGGATGTCGACGGTATGGGCGCGGTTGTCGGGGTGCCTCAGAAGTGGGGGCGGGTGCCCGGCGCTGGCCAGGGACACCTGGTGGCGGGCGAGGTCGAGGTGGGCGTAGAGGCAGGAGACGAAACGGCCGGCGTTCAGGTCGGCGAGGTCACGGTCGGTACGCGCGAGGACCTGGTCGGGAGTTGCTCCGGCCGTGGCGTGGGAGTGCACGGCCATACGGACCTGACCCATGAGGGCGGCCGCCACCATGTCGTGGCCCTGCACGTCTCCGATGACCGCTGCGGCAGTGGTGCTGTCGAGGCGGATCAGGTCGTAGAAGTCGCCGCCGATGTTCATGCCCTGGCCGGCCGGGAGGTAGCGGGCGGCGACCTCGAGTCCGGTGACGGTGGGCAGAGCGTGCGGCAGGAGGGTCTGCTGGAGGGCGAGCGCGAGGCCGTGTTTGGCGTCATAGAGACGTGCCCGGTCCAGCGCCTGGGCGATGAGACCGGCCAGGGGCGTGAGGATGGAGCGCTCGGCGACCGTGAACGTGTGGGGGTGGTTGTAGGCGAGCAGGAGACAGCCGATGGGGCGTCCGGAGCTGAGCAGCGGCAGGAACGCCCACGCCTGCTTGTCGCTGAGCTGCGGCGCCCGGGGGTAAAGGCGGGCCAGTTCGCTGCGGTCGGCGAAGAACGAGGACGTGCCGTTGGCCAGGACGCGGCCCGCCGGCGTCAGGTCGGCGTCCGCGGACAGGCCGTCGAACTGGTCGATGATGGCGGGCTCGTAGCCGCGGTACCCGATGATCCGGATACGGCCCGCGTCGGCGGTGGACATGATCATGCCGTGGGCGCCGAAGACGGGCAGGATCTGGTCGGCGACCAGATCGACGACGTCCTGGACACCGACGGTTTCGGTCAGTGCGGCGGCCAGACCCATCAGGAGATGGATACGGCTGTCCGGCGGAGCGCCGGTGGAGGCCGACGGCATACCGATGGGCTTGGCCGAGTGGTCCGGGGTGACGAGGATGCTGGTCCCGCTGTCGTCCGTGTGGATACGCAGGTCGAGCCACTGGTCCGGTGGGCGCAGCACGGTCAGCGCGAGAGGCTCACGGCTGCTCATCGCGACGCGGTACGCGTCCATGTACGCGATGTTGTCCAGCCAGGGCAGCGACTGCCACGGCTGGGTTCCCAGCAGTTTCTCCAGGGGGCTGCCCAGCAGACTCGCGGCGGCGGTGTTGACGTAGGTGATACGCCCCGCGAGATCGAGGGCGAGGGTGCCGACGGGCAGGCGTTCCACCAGTTTGGCCGCCGAGTCCGCGGACTGTGGGCTCGGCTGCGTGTGGCGGGGCGCGACGAAGCGGGGACGTTCCGGAATGACGGGAGGGAAGGCCGCGGCGTTGAGCACTCGGGTGATCCGCCGGGCGCTGGAGGCCATGCGTCCGCGTTCACGCGTGCTGAGGCGGGGGGAGCGGTCGGGGGCCCACAGCAGCAGGAGCGTGCCCCGGCAGTGGCGGACCCCTCTGAGCGGGACGAGTGCGAACGCGAGTTCATAGGGGATGCTCGCCGCGACGCGCGGGTAGTTGCGGGACAGCTCTTCCAGGGAGCTCACCCAGACGATGCGGCCGCCCCGCACCGAGTCCTGCGCGGGACCGTGGGCCGCATAGGCGGTTCGCCACCATGGTGCGAAGACGTCGATCGGTATCCCGCACAGCGCGACCAGACCCAGGACCGCTTCGGTCGGGTCCAGTACGTAGACGCCCCCGTACCTGGCACCGGTGCGGTGCACCGCCGCAGCCAACGCCTCACTGAGCGGATCAGCTGCGCCTGGCGTCTCACCGGCCCCGGTCATGTGGCGCAACACCTAACGCCCATATCAAGAACGCTAAGCCCGAGCGGGGGCGAAAGCATGTGGATCAGGCGCCGCGCGGGTCTTCCGGCGGGAGCGTCTCCGCCCGGCGCGACGGGGCGCGACCGACCCGGCCGCATCCTTGCTTGAGCGGCCGGGTGCTGGTGCTGGGCGGCAGGGCTCAGGCCAGGCGGTCCAGTGACACCTCCAGGTCGAGTTCGCCCTCGCGGGTTTGGGCGCCGGCCGCCACCGCGGCCCGCATGCGCTCGATGACGGCATCCGGCGCCGGGTAGACCCCGCCGAGGGCCTTGCTCTCCTCGCCGAGCCCCTCCAGCAGGCCCCCGCCGACGACCGCGGCCCCGACCGCCGCCTTCGCCGCGGCGATCTGTTCCGGACGCAGCGCCGCGATGCGCAGGGCGAGGGCGTCGACGAAGGCGTCGAGCTCCTCCGCCGGGAGGGCGCGGTTGATCCAGCCGTAGCGCTCGGCTGTCTCGGCGTCGAAGAGGTTTCCGCCGAGGATCACCTCCAGCGCCCTGGCACGGCCCACCAGCGGGGGCAGCAGCTGGGTGCCGCCGCCTCCGGGGATGATGCCCATCCGGGTCTCGGGCTGGGCGAGCCAGGTCCGCCCCCTGGCCCCGAAACGCATGTCCAGTGCCATCGCCAGCTCGTTGCCGCCGCCCCGAAGGCGCCCCGCGAGCTTGGCGATCGTGACCTGCGGCAGCGCGCGCAGGCGCAGCATCAGCTTCTGCATCGGGTTGATCAGGGACTCGTCGCCGCCGGTCCCGGCGTCCGGGTTGGCCAGGTCCGCGAAGGTCTCGGGCTGGAGCATGAAGCCCAGATCGACATGGGCGACGAAGAAGTCCGGGTCGGCGCTCTGCACCACGATCACCCGCACGCCCTCGTCGTCGCGGACGGCCCCGACGAAGTCGTGGAGCTCGTTGATGAGCGTCGTGTCGAGCATGTTGACCGGCGGATTGTCGAGCGTCACATGAGCCACGCCCGCGTCGACTGCCACCCGCAGTGCCTTGTAGTCGGCGTACGGCATTTCGTCCTTCTCTCGATGAAGCATCTGGCCACAGGCCTGTTCATCCGTCACGCTAAAAGCTGACGTTGACGTGAGAGGCAAGGGAAATGTGATGCGCATCGGTGAGCTCGCCGTCAGGACGGGTGTGAGCGTGCGAGCGCTGCGCTACTACGAGGAGCAGCACCTGCTCGCCTCCGAACGCAGCGCCGGCGGGCAGCGCCACTACGCGGTCGGCGCGGTCGACCGCGTCCTGCTGATCCAGCAGTTGTACGCGGCGGGACTGCCGAGCAGGTCGATCGTGGAACTGCTGCCGTGCGTCGTGACCGGCGAGGTGACGCCGGAACTCCTCGAACGGCTGTCGGCGGAGCGGGACCGTATCAACGACCGGATCGGCTCCCTGGTGGACACCCGGGACAGGCTGGACACCCTCATCACGACGGCCACCAAGACGTTCAGTACGGGCCGGCCCTGCCCCTGACGAGCGTGCGATCACGCCGCCGTTCCCGCGCACCTCACGCCCCCTCGGCGGTGAGCCGGCCGATGGCCCGGATGACCTGCCGTCGGGTGGCCAGCCGACGGGCGAGGAACGCCATGATCCGGTTCAGACGTCCCGCGATGACGCTGGGCGGCGGGTTCCTGCGGTCCAGGGCGGCCAGCGCGGTGCGGACGACGTCGACGGGTGAGGCGAGCTTGGTCCCTCCGGCGGCCTGCGTGGTGCCCGCGACGTCGAAGAACTCGGTCCGGGTGGCGCCGGGGGAGAGGGCCAGCACCCGCAGACCGGAGCCGCGCGACTCCTCCCACAGTGCCTCGGTGAGGCTGAGCACGAACGCCTTGGTCGCCCCGTAGAGAGCCATGCGCGGGTTGGGCTGGTACGCGGCCATGCTCGCCACGTTGACCAGCACCCCGCGCCCCGCCGCGCGCAGTTGCTCGATGAAGGCGCGGCTGATGTCGGCCACCGCGGTCACGTCGACGGCGATCTCTCGGCGCAGCCGTTCCGGATCGGCCTGGTGGAAGGAGCCGAAGGTGGCGAATCCGGCATTGTTGATCACGCTCGTGACGTGCAGTCCGAGCCCTGCCACCCGCGCGGCCAGCGCCTGCCCGGGGTTGTCCGTGGCCAGGTCCATCTCCACCACGTGGACCTCGATCTTGTGGTGGTCGCGCAGTTCGGCGGCCAGTTCCTCCAGGCGGTCCCTGCGGCGGGCGACCAGCACGAGGTCGGAACCGCGGGTGGCGAGCTGGCGCGCGAACTCGGCGCCGAGGCCGGCGCTGGCGCCGGTGATGAGAGTGGTCTGACCGTGGTAGTCGACGGCTGACATGGCATGCCCTTCTTTCAGTCGATGCCTAGCTGGCAGTTAATGCCAAGTAGGCGGTCGCTGTCCAGTGGGGGTAGCCTGACGCCCATGACGACGTTGTGGGACCGCTCGCGGCAGGTGGCGGTCGAGGCGATCCTGGACACCGCGGTCCGCCTGTTCACCGAGCAGGGCTACGAGCGGACGACGATCGCGCAGATCGCGCGCGAGGCGGGGATCTCGCAGCGCTCCCTGTTCCGCTACTTCGGCACCAAGGAGGACCTGGTCTGTGGCGACCAGGAGGCGCTGGGCGAGCTGCTGAGGCGGACCGTCGAACAGCAGCCGGCCGAGGTCTCCGCCTGGGACGCCCTGCGCGCGGGATTCGAGGTCGCCCTGACGGCCAGTCACACCCCCGAGCGGGTCCTGGAGCTGTCCCGCCTCATTTTCGACACCCCCTCGCTGCGCGCCCGCTACATCGAGAAGCGACTGCGCTGGCAGGCCGAACTCGTCCCGGTCGTCCAGGCCCGGCTGGATCCCGGCCATGGCGACGCCTCCGACCCGCGGGCCAGGGCGATCGTCGCGACGGTCTTCGCCTGCGTCGACACGGCGACCGAGCTCTGGGCCCGCCATGACGGACAACTCGACCTGGCGGACCTCTACGACCAGTGCCTCGCGGCGGTGCGGGGCACCGACTGAGGCGCGCACCGCCAAGCAGGCCCTCGGAACCGTCCGTCGCGCATTCCCTGGCCATGGGGTGCATTGGCGGGAAGCTCACTGGACACCATCAGTGATGATCCGGCTACCTTACGGAGCCGCGGTGTCAGTTTCGGTGTCAGGTGAGGAGAAACGCATGGACTCGGGCAGGCGTCAGTTCCTTGGCAGGTGCGGAGCGGTGCTGACGGGAGTCGCGGCGCCACTCGCACTCCCTCAGGACTTGCTCCAGGAGAGTCACGCCCGCCCGGACCTCGCCGCCGAGGCGAGCGCCGCGACGGACCCGGGGACGGGCGCTTCGCACGAGCGGTTCATGTGGCTGGCCATCGAGCAGGCCCGCAGGAACCCCGAGTGGCCGTTCGGCGCGGTGATCGTCGACACCCGCACCGGCGAGGTCCTGGGGAGCGGGGTCAACACCGGGGATGACAGCCCGCTGCTGCACGGCGAGGTGGTCGCCATGAACGACTACGTACGTCGACAGGGCAACCAGGGCTGGGCCGACACCACCCTCTATACGACCGGTGAGCCCTGCTCGATGTGCATGAGCGCCATGGCGTGGGCGAATCTGCGGCGCGTCGTCTGGGCCAGCTCGATCGACGACATCCGCCGCACCGGGGTCATCCAGATCGACCTGACCGCGCGTCAGGTGGCCGCCTCCGCACGGTCCTTCTACACGCCGGTGCTGCTCCTCGGCGGAGTGCTGGCGGACCACACGAACCACCTCTTCCGAGAGGCCCAACGACTGCGCGAGAGTCTCCCGGACGCGTCCGGCGTCCAGTACAGGTAGACGCAACCGGCGCCCCACACGGAAAGTTATGCTCGGGCACTGTGAGTGATCAGCTGGGCGGACAAGCCAGAGAGCACCCGGTGCCACCGCCCACGGAACCGGTGACGGCCCTGCATCTCGCCGTCGTCCTCCTGGTGGCGGCGTCCGGAGCCGTGGAAACCATCTCCTTCATCGCGTTGGACCATGTCTTCGCCGGAGTCATGACCAGCAACCTGGCCCTGCTCGGGATGGCGATCGGCCGGGGGCAGGCAACGGGCGTGACGGCCACGGTGCTGGCGTTGACCGGCTTCGCTCTGGGCGCGGCCGTGACCGCCCGGCTCACCCGTCGGCGCGAGGACATGCTCACACGCTGGGCGCCGCCGGTGATGTTCTGCCTGGCCGGAGAGGCCGTCGTGCTGGCCGTGGGCGCCGGGACCTGGGCCGCCATGGGCGGAGCGCCGGGGCGAACGGCGCGGGACGCCCTGCAGTTCGGTGCCGCGGCGGCGATGGGCATCCAGTCGGCGGCCATGGTGGCGGCAGGCCGGGCGGCGTCACCGACCACCTATCTGACCGGCACGCTGGCCACGTACATCGTGAAGGGTGTGGGAGGGGGCCGCCGGGATCGCTGGGTGCCTGTTCAGCTGGCGGCCCTGATGGCGGGAGCGGGGGCGTCCATGGCGGTGCTGCGGGCGGCCCCGCGCTGGACAGGCGTGCTTCCGGTGGTGCTGGTGGTGTGCGCCATCCTGGCCGCCGGCATGCCGGTGATCCGGATGCGGCGCAGCTCGGCAGGCCGTTGACGGCCGGCCGCGCCAGCCGAGGGGGCATGCTGCGGTGGACCTTGTGCACGGGCACGCGGCATTGCGCCCGATGATCGCGGAGCGGGCCGGCCGAGTGTCCGGCCCGCTCCGCGCCACCCGTCAGACCTCCCGCGCGGCGAAGCAGCGGGCGTGGGCCGCGAGCAGTGCCGGCATCGGCAGCTGCGGACCGTCCGGGTCCTTCGCGGCGTCGTCCCAGCGGCGCAGCGCCACCGCGTCCGAGGCCAGCGGATGGGCCGCGAACTCGGCCACCTCCCGCTCGTCCATCGGACCGCCCTGGACCTTCAGCGACGCGATGGACACCCGGCTGAGCAGGGCGTGGTAGGCCGGGTCGGTCGCCACGAGATAGCGCTTGGCCGGTACGTGCTGGGCGATGACCCACGCGGCCCGTTCGCTCAGCCGACGCCGGGCGAACTCCGCGCCCGCCAACTCGTGCGGCAGACCCGGGTGTTCGGCCCGCACCGGCCGGGCGCGGCCGATGTCGTGCAGCGCCGCGGCGACGACCAGCTCGTCGTCCGCACCGGCCTGAGTCGCCAGCCACGCCGTCTGCAGCGCGTGCGTCCGCTGGTCGACGGCCTCGCCGTCGTACGGCAGACCCGCGAGGCCGTCGACCAGCGCGGCCAGTTCCTCGCCGGTGAGCTGGTCTTGAGCGGCGCCCTGGTCGCGAGGGCCGCGAGAGTCGTCAGGGATGCGGGATGTCACTGTTCCTCCGTTCCGCGGATGGTCTCCGCGAGTTCCTCGGCGAGCTGTGGCGTCGCCGCGACCACGCCCGACCAGCGCCGGGTGAGGTCGGGATCGATCTCCAGCGGGCGGCCGTGCACATCGATCACCGCGCCGCCCGCCGCGGGTACGGTCACCATCGCGGCCGCCAGGTCCACGATCCGGTGCGTGTCGGAACCGGCGTCGGCGAACGCGTCCGTCGACCCCTCGGCCACCAGCACCGCTTCCAGGCAACTCGTCGACAGGATGCGGATCCTGGCGGCCCGCGTCGCCACCCGCCACCACGCGTCGGCGATGTGCTGCTGCGGCCGCAGCAGACTGACCGCCGCACCGTCCAGTTCCGTACGGCCGTTCGTGCGGTACGGCGACGGCTGCCCCGCCACCGTGTGCCAGCAGCGACCCGTGTCCAGCCAACACGTCAGCGCCTCCGTCGGCACCCCGTCCACCGCGATGACGCCCGCGAAGGCCGACAGCGGCACACCGGACGCGGCGTTCGCCGTACCGTCCACCGGGTCGGTGACGAGCGTGACGGCGGAACCGTTGTCGATGTGCCCCAGTTCCTCGCTGAGCAGGTTGATCCGATGGGCGTTCACCACCACGGCGATCGCGGTGTCCACCAGGATGTCCAGCCGCATCGTCGGTGTGCCGTCCGCGCCCTCCTGGACCTTCTCGGCGAGCTGGGCCCGGTTGTAGGTCTCACGCGCGGCACGGAAGGCGGTCACGGCGGCCCGGGTCGCCGCGGCCAGCGCCGGGTGGACACCGGAGGGCAGGTGCGGCTCCGGCACGGGCCACGCGATCCGGCCGCTCGGGGAGGCCGGGTCGTTCATCGGGATCGAGCCGCTCACGCCGCCCCACCCCCCGATGCCGCGCGCAGCACCGCCGCCACGACGGGCCACGGGCGTCCCGGCTCGGCCAGCACCAGGTCGGCCCGCAGACCCTCCTCCAGCCGGCCACGGTCCCGGAGGCCGGCGACGTCCGCGGCACCGCCGGTGACCAGGCCGACCGTCTCGGGCAGCGGCGCCAACCCCTCCTCGGCGAGCAGCAGCGCGGCCCCGAGAAGCCCCGACGGCAGGTAGTCCGAGGCGAGCGCGGTGACCAGCCCGCGGGCGACCAGCTCGCGGCCGGAGGCGTTGCCGTTGTGCGAGTGCCCGCGCAGGACGTTGGGTGCGCCCATCACGACCGGCATACCGTGCTCGCGGGCGGCCTTCGCGGCCTCTGCCGTGGTGGGGAACTCCGCGACCGCGCCGCCGCGTTCGCACAGTTCCTCGATCTCCCGCGCCGAGCTGGGGTCGTGGCCGAGCAGCCGGACCCGGCCCGCGCGAGCCTGCTCGCCGAGCCAGTCCAGCGCCTCCTCGCGGACGTCCAGTCGGCCGTCGCGGTCCACGATCAGCCGGTCGACGTAGGCACGGGCCTCGTCCTGGGTGACCCCACGGGTGCCGACGAGGTAGCGCTCGTAGTAGGCGCGGTCCGCGTACTGGCCCTGGCCCGGGGTGTGGTCCTCGTGCGACACAAGGACCGGTCCGCCGTCCCCGTCCCCGATCTCCGCCAGCCGCTGCCGCAGTCCGGCCAGACCCTCCGGGCAGCGAACGTCCAGGCGGTGCAGGATCCGGTGGTCCACCAGTCCTTCGCCGCCCCGGCCCGCCACCGCCGCGCAGATCCGACGCGCGTTCTCCAGGGTCCGGCGCATCCCGCGCCCGCCGCTCTCCTCGAAGGCCGCGCCGTGGAACGCCGTCGTGACTCCGGCCGCGCGCAGCTTGCCTTCGAAGGACAACAGCGCGAACTCCAGGGGCAGTTCGGCGCCCGGCCGGGGCAGCTGCTCCTTCTCCAGGCCGTCGCTGTGCACGTCCACCAGGCCGGGCAGACAGAGCATGCCCTGGCCGTCGACGTCGGCCTCAAGCCCGGCCTGGTGCGGTTCGACGGCGGCGATCCTGCCGTCGCGCACGGCGACAAGGGCGTCGTCCAGTACCCGGTCGGGCAGCACCGCCCGGACGTGCCCGAGCACGTAGTCCGCGGGCGGGCCGCCCAGCGTCCAGCCCTGGGCCGGCGCCTCGGCCGGCCCTCTGCTCACCAGTCCGGTGCTCATGCCGCCTCCTGAAGCATCTGCGCCGGCGCGCCCTGCCGCGCGATCCGGCCGTCCCTGACGAACACCACCCGCGACGCCAACTGCCGTATGGCGTCCATGTCGTGGAAGACGGCGAGGACCGCGACGCCCTGCCCCGCCAGTGAGTCGATCAGCTCCAGCGCGGCCTCCCGGTTGGCCGGATCCAGCGCGGAGACCGGCTCGTCGAGGAGCAGCAGCCGGGGCGGCTGCACCGTGCCCGCGGCGAGGTTCACGCGCTGGCGCTCACCGCCGGACAGGACACTGCAGTCGACGTCCCAGAGCGTCTCGTCGAGGTTCAGCCGGCGCAGCGCGTCCGCCGCGGCCTCCCGCGCCTCGCCCCGGTCGAGCCCGCGCCGCCGGGCGATCGCGGCGACCACCTCCAGCGGGCCGGTGCGCGGCGGGGCCGCGAGGAACTGCGAGACGTAGCCGAACTCCCGGCCGCGCAGCCGGGCCATCTCCCGGTCGCCCAGCGTGGTCAGCTCGATGGGCCCGGCCGCCGTCCGCAGCCGTACGGAACCGGAGTCCGGCAGGTACGTGCGGTACACGCAGCGCAGCAGTGAGGACTTGCCGGCGCCGCTGGGGCCCGCGAGGGCGACGTGCTCGCCGGTGTTCACGTCGAGGTCGACGCCGTGCAGCGAGGGCACGGTCCGGCCGTCGATGCTGTGGAGGGTGAAGGACTTGTACAGCGCGCGGACCGTGAGTACGGGGTCCTCTGCGGATTCGGTGTCGGTGGTGTTCACCGGGCTCACCTCCGGGCGGCGGCGACGAGCCGCTGGGTGTAGGGGTGGTGGGGGTCGTGGAAGAGCTGGTCGGTCAGGCCCTGTTCGACGACCCGGCCCGTCTGCATGACCAGCGTGCGGTCGGTCAGAGCCTCGATCACGGAGAAGTCGTGGCTGACGACCACCGCGGCCACGTCCCGCTCCGAGAGCAGGCTGCGCAGCAGGTCGAGCACCCCGGCGGCGACGGAGGCGTCGAGGCCGGTGGTGGGCTCGTCGAGCAGCAGCACGGGCGGTTCGGTGGCCAGCGCCTTGGCGATCTGCACGCGCTGGCGCATGCCGCCGGAGAAGGTGTGCACGGGGTCGTCCATGCGGGACAGCGGCACCTCGACCCGGTCCAGCAGCTCGGCCGCGCGGCGCCGGATGGCGTGGTAGCCGCGCCAGCCCGCCGCGGTCAGCCGCTCGGCGATGTTGCCGCCGGCGGAGACGCGCAGGTCGAGTCCGGCGGCCGGGTCCTGGTAGACCACGGCCATCGAGTCGATCCGCAGCCGCCGCCGTACGGCCGGGGGCAGCGCGAGCACCTCGGACGCGCCGCCGTCGACCGTGGCGAGGTGGACCCGGCCGGCGGTGGCGGGCTCGTCGCCGACGACGCAGCGCAGCACGGTGGACTTGCCGGAGCCCGACTCGCCGATGAGACCCAGGGCTTCACCCGGCGCCACGTCGAAGGAGACGTCCCAGGCGGCCACCACGGCGCCGGTGGACGGGCTGATCGCGGTGCCGTGCTCGGGACCCGTGCCGGGCACGGCCGATGCGCCGCCCGCGCCGTGCACCTTGCCGATGCCGTCGACGCGCAGAGCCCATTCGGGGCCGTCGGACGACGCCCTGCGCACGGGCGCCGGCACGTCCTGCACAGTCTCCGTACCGGTCACGGGCGCACTACGACGTCCCGCGCGGGCCCGCGGATCGGGCAGCAGGGCCAGCGGTGCGCGTTCCCGGTGGGCGGCGGTGTCGGCGTCCCCCGCCTGGACCCGGGCGCACCACTCGGTGTCGCTGCACGCGAAGGCACCCTCGGTACCGGCGTTGACGAGGTAGACGTCGTCGCTGCCGCAGAACTTGCAGCGCCCGCCCGGCTCGTGCTCGACCTCGAACGGCACGTCGTCGAAGGTCAGGGGCCGGACCTCGGTGTGCGGCGGCACCGCGTAGATCCGCTTCTCGCGGCCGGCGCCGAAGAGGTTCAGGTGCTCGGCCTCGTGCAGGCGCGGCACGTCCCAGCGCGGGATAGGGCTGGTCGCCATCACATAGCGGCCGCCGACCAGCACGGGGTAGCCGGTGCTCGCGGTGATCATGCCGTTGCGGACGATGTCCTCGTACAGGCTGACCCACATCGCGGAGTAGTCGCCCTCGGCGTGCATCCGCGCGCACTCGGCCATCGACTTCTGCACACCGCGCAGCGGTTCGGGCACCGGCACCTGGTAGACCACCACGTGCCGCTCGCCCAATGCCTCCTCCGGGATCCGGTGCCGGGTCTGCACGACCGTGGCCTCGCGTGTGTCGGCCGACTCCTCGCACCCGGTGGTCTGCGCGATCATCCTGCGCAGGTTGGTGGCGTTGACGCCGGCGTCGTCGCCCTGGTCGATCACCTTCACCGTGTCGTCGGCGCCGATCACCCCCAGGGTGACCTGGAGTCCGCCCGAGCCCCAGCCGCGGGCGACCGGCATCTCCCGGGATCCGAAGGGGACTTGGTAGCCGGGCACGCAGACCGCGGCGAGTGAGGCGCGGCGGATCTCCCGCTTCGCGTCCTCGTCGAGGATCCCGGCGGGCGGGCTGCCGGCGTCCGCCTCGGCGACCAGCGCGCCGATCCGGGACGACTGCACGGTGTCGTACGGCGTCGTGGTCATCGGCATTCCTTTCCTGCGGGCTCGGCGGCCCTGGCCGGCAGGTCCTCGCCCGCCTCGGCGGCGGCCTGCATGGCTTGCTTGCGCTCGACCATCGAGCGGAAGGTGACGTAGTGGGGGAGCTTCAGGTGCTCCAGGAACCCGCCCGAGTCGAGGCCGTCGAGGGTGAGCAGCAGCAACTGCTCCAGCGGCCCGCTGCGCCCGAACCGGCGGCCCGCGATGTCCAGGTTGGCCATGGCGATCGCCTTGCGCTCGTTGTGGCCGAAGCACAGGCCGTAGCCGATGTCGAAGCGGGTACGGTCCTCGTCCGCACCGTCCAGGTCCTCGATGGCCTCGGCCTCGGTGACCCGGAACTCGCCGACGGCCACGGGGTTTCCGGTGTGCGGGTGGCGCACCCGCAGCGGCAGCCGGCCGTGCCGCAGCTCACCCAGGGTGATCTCGTGCACATCGCCGTCCGGCCCCAGGACGGAGCGGTACCAGAGGGCGATCAGCGCCCCGGACTCGGCGCGGGCCATGGCGGCCAGCACGGCGGACCGGTCGGCGGGCGGCCGGGCCGGCTTGCGGGTGATGTCGTGCGGCTCTGGGTCGTCACCGGTACGGCCCTCGGCGACCAGCTCCCACTTGCGCAGCAGGTCGAGGAACCGGCGCGGGCTGCGCTGCTCGTCGGTGCGCTCGGAGATGTCGACGGTGCCCCGGCCCTCGGGCTGCCCGGGCTGCTCGGGCTCCGGCCGGGCCGCGGGCCGCTCCAGCAGCCGGCCCGTGTAGTCGGAGGTACGGCCGAGGAGTTGCGGCCCGTCGGGCTCGCGGAACGCCGGCACGATACGGCGCAGTACGGTCATCTCGCCCGGGTCGACCGGTTCGCTGACCGCGAGGCGCGGCAGGGTGGACCGCTGGGCGCGCAGCAGGTGCGAGGCCTCCAGGGAGTCGCCCTCGGCCTGCCGGAAGGCGTCGGCCGCGGTCGGCTCGTCGTACAGCCCGGCTTCACCCATCACCCGGTCCACGGCCAGCCGGAAACGGGCGGTGATCTGCTCGGTCGACGCCCACGGGGCGGGCGCGTGGTCGCGCTTGCGGCGGACGAGGTCCTCGGCGGCGAGGATCGCCTCCAGTCCTCCGCGTGCTCCCGAGTACCCCATCAGCTCTCCTCCTCGGACACGGCATCGGTCATGGCGGTCATGGCGGTGACGGTGGTGCTGCGCGGCAGGCCCATCAGGCGGCCGTCGGGTGCGGCCAGCAGTAGGTCGACCCCGGCGGGGAAGCCGCCGACGGCCTCCGCGCGCGCCTCGAAGAACCCGTCCGGCAGGCCTTGCGGAGCCACGTCCCGCTCACCCGGAACACCGGGTCCGGACAGCCGCCAGACGCGCGACGCGCCCTCCAGCGCGGTCACGGGCAGGCACAGCACGGCGCCGTCCTCCGGCGCGTCGGCCGCGCCCCGGGTCAGCCGCAGAATCTCCTCCGGGGTCACGGTCCTCACGGCCGCGACGAGCCGGGCCTTCTCCAGTGGCACCGCAGGGGCGTTGGTGGCCACGCTCACCACGTCCGACCAGCGCCGGGCACCGTCCTCCTCCAGGACACAGATGCCGGTGCCGAGGTCGGCGAGGGCGAGGACCGGCAGCAGCGCGGGCGGCACCTCGGCCGCCACGTCCGCGGGGAAGCGGGTCACCGTGCCCGGCCGCGCGAGGGCGTCCAGCACGGCCCGGAAGACGCCCTGGGCCTGGGCGGGGCGCAGCTTGGCCGCGCTCACCAGCTCCGCGGTCCCCGTGGCGTCGGCGGCGGGCCTCGGCATGGTCTCGACGGCGGTCACGTCAGCTCCTCGAACTCGACGACGGTCGGGGCGAGTTCCGCCCACTCCTGGCTCTCGCGCCGCTCCCGGCGGCTCGCGACCCGCTCGCAGAGCAGGTCGATGTCGGCGGCCCCGGGGCGGCCGGCCTCGACCTCGGCGTCGAGCACCGCGGCGGCCAGCACGGCCGCGCGATCGTCACCGAGGCGCATGGCCCAGCCGCGATGCCCGGCGACCTCGACCTCAGCCCGGCAGGCCAGGACGTCACCGAGCAGGAACCGCTGCTCCAGGACCGGTTCGCGCACCTGCGCGGTCACACAGCCGACCTCGGGGGCCACCAGGACCCGCACCTGAGCGCCGTCGGCGATGCATGCGTCGGCCAGCTCGATCAGTTCGGCCCTGTCGGCCTCGGCCAGCAGGGCACAGCGCTGCTCCCTGCTCAACTCTTGAGTCACCACTACTCCCAGTTCATTGCGGTGATCGCTTTCTGTGGCGCCGGAGCGCTCCGCGGTGCGACGCCCTCGTCGCCGACCGCCCGTTCGTCGAGCTCGACCACCACGCGGACGGCGTCCGCGCGGGTCCAGGTGCGGCTGCACATCAGGACGTTGCCGGCCGCCTCGTCGCGGCTGACGCTCTCCACCAGCCACGCGGGCAGGCTGCTCTCCACGCGCAGGGCGCGCAGGACCTCCGCCGGCGGGACGTCGATACTGACCCGGCACCAGGCCCGCGTCGGCCGCACCCGCACCATCTGGCGCAGGACCATGTCGACGGAGTCGACGGCGTGCAGTGCCAGGTCCAGGTCGGGAACCTCCTCCACCGGGATCCACTCATGGACCCAGGAGGCGAGAAGGTCGTCGATGTAGAACTCGCGCTCCACCTCGTGCACGGCCGTGCCGGCGGGCCGCTCGAACCGGTCCGCCAGGTCGGCGGGCAGGGGGATCCTGCGCACCGACTTGACCAGGGCACGAGGTGTGGCGCCGGCGGCCGAGATCGTTGTGGACCACGACGGCGGGACGCTGCGCGAGATGACGTAGTCGATGCGCCGGTTGACGTACGTGCCCGACCCCTGGGTCCGGCGGACGACGAACCGGCGTTCCAACTCCTGCACGGCCGCCCGCGCGGCGGCCCGGCCCACGCCGAACCGCCGGGCGATCTCTGCCTCACTGGCGACCCGGGTGCCCCTCGGGCACTCGGCCAGCTCGGCGGACAACTGCTCCGCGATGTCCAGATACCTGGTCGCACTCACATGAGGAACGATCGTCGGCCAAGTCGTCCGGACAACTTGCTTCCGACCAACGCGTCCGACCGGGAGTGTGAACAGCCGTGTCAGTTGTTTTTCGGTTCGAAACGGCCTTCTGCCTTGGATTCCATGGCGGAGGGCGCGTTTCCGGGGCGGTCGAGGCCCGCGCGGTCCTGTCGGGCGCGGACGCGGGTGCCGTCGACGCCGAGGCGATCCCCGCGGTCGTCGCCACCGCAGCGGTCGCCGCGAGGAGGGTGACGGCACGGTGGGGCAGCTTGAAACCGGACGTGCTGGGCATTGTCGGCATCGTGGGCATGGTGAACTCCCCATCGGGTCGTGGAACCGAAGCCGCGGAGTGAAGGCACCTCCGCTTCGCCACGACCGATCCTGCTCAACACCCGCCCCGCACACGTCAGTCACCAGTCGTGACCCCTTCCGCCGTGCGGATGAGCCCGTCGACGAAGCGATACCACTCACGATGTACGCCACGACGAACCGCGGCGACGTCGAGTCCTCTCGCCGCGCCGAGTCAGCTGCGGGAAGCAGCGGACCGCGTCAGCAGGACGTGTCCGCTCGCACCCGCGCACAGCAGGCCCGCCACCATGCAGACAAGGCTGAGGGCAGGGCCGGAGCTCCACTCGATGTGTGCGGCGCGGGCGGCCAGGACGACGGCCATGGCGGCCGCGGTGCCGGGCAGGGCGATCAGGGCCGGGCGGGTGCGGGTCAGGTCGTCCTCAGCGAGGGCACCCAGGACGCCGACTCCGAGAGCGAGAGCCCATACGCCGAGCGCCTGTGCGTCGAGGCGGTTGGTGTGCCAAGGGACGAAGTCGGCCCAGAAACCGGGCCGGATCAGCAGGCCGGTGCCGATGCCCAACCATGCCGAGCCCAGTACGGCCAAGGCCGGTTTGGACCAGCCCGGCAGCGGGGCGGCGGGCGTGCCGCCCGGCCGGTCGGGGACGCGGTGTTGCAGGGCCAGTGCGATCACGGCCCACACGCACAGCAGGCCCAGGACGAATATCCAGCCCAGGCTGAACAGTACGGACAGGACGGGGCCGCCCTCGGCGATGTAGAGCCGGTCGGCATTGAGCAGGGTCACCGTGCACAGGCCGACCAGGACGACGGCCAACGGGTGGAGCAGGGAGCGCGCTTCCTCCCAGTGCTGTGCCCGGCTCACGGCGAACAGGCCCGGCGCGGTGCCCAGCATGGCGGCGCCGATCAGGCCCGGGTTCAGAGACTCGGGAGAGGGCCAGGCGCCGAAGACCTGGCCGGTGAGACTGACGGCCGCCAGGAGTCCGCCGACGAGAAGGCTGGTCACCGCCACCGCGGTGGCCAGCATGGCCACTCCAGCGGTCAGCGGGCGTCCGCCGGAGGCTGCGCGGGCGGGGGTGTCGGATGCCTGTGTCATGAGGTTTCCGTTTCCGGGCAGGGGGCCTGGCGGGCGTGCGGCGGACCGGCGACGACCGTGTAGCGCGGCGGACGGCCACCGGACAGCTGTCGGCTATAGGACCGGGGAGGAGACGCGGGAGACCGACGCGGCAGCCGGGGTCGCGGTCGATCGCTTGAGCAGCTCGCGGGCGTACATCACACGCAGGCTCACCACCGCCGTCGCCGCGGTCGCGAGGACGCCGCAGCCGATGGAGAGGCCGGCGGCCAGTGCCGTGTGGTGGTCGAGACCCAGAGTGCGCTCGAAGACCGGGGTCGCACCGGCCGACAGCACGGGGGCCAGACACAACGCCGTCAGGTGCAGCCGCCACTCCTCCCGGGCCCAGGCGCGCCCCTGCCGCGCGGCGCGCCGGGCGCCGACGGCCATGACGGCGTAGGTGACGGCGTACGGCAGCAGGTAGCCCGCCAGCAGGCGGTGACCCGCCGCTCCGAAGTCCAGGTAGGAGTACACGATCCAGGCCAGAGCGGCGGCGCCGGCCACGTGGGCCGCGGCCAGCACCGGCAGCGGGGCCCACGACCCGGACACCCCGGCGACGGACTTGCGCCGGTCGAGCGAGCGCGAGGCGAGGAGCGCGCCGAACGCGACCACCGACCCCAGATGCATGATGGCCACCTGATTGATCTCAGCCATCGACAGGCCCGGCAACAGCAACGGCAGACCGCCCCACTCCAGGCGCAGCAGCGGAGCGGTCAGCAGAAAGCCGTAGCAGAGCAGCATCCAGCGCTGGTGCAGATCCGGGAAACCGCCGACGGCGGCCAGGATGCCGAAGGTCACGCTCATCACGGTGCCCACCAGGAGGGTGGCGAGCACGATCCAGAACGCCGCCCCGCTGAAGGCGTCCTCGGGAGCGGTGCGCGCCAGGTACAGTCCGGCGCCCGCCATCGAGGCGTACACCGTCACCGCGAACACGACGCCGAGCACGCGGTGCAGACGCATACGCCGCCGGGCCGCCGTCAGGAGCTGCGCGGGCCCCAGGAGCATGAGCAGGCCGCCGAGCACCGAGTGCACGATCAACGGCACCAGGCTGTGCCGGTACGGCTCGATGCGCGTCGCCAGCGCATCCGCGACGTAGCTCGGGGAGACGAGGCGGGACATCAGCCACTCGCCGAACGCGGGCGCGCCGGGGCTTGCGTACGGCCACAGTTCGGTCATCGCGACCGGCGCATAAGCGACACACATGACGGTCACCGCGATCGTGGCGCCGCGGCGCCAGGTGCTGCTGGTCGGACGGTCCACGGCGACCTCCTGCTCATGGCCGCTGCACGGCCGAACCGATAGTCCAAATTGGACTATCGAGAAGGTAGAGGGGACCAATGCCGAGGTCAACGGTCCGTGGCGGTCGGGAATCGTCAGGAATCCGTGGACGTGCGGTCCTCCCGCTGCCGCACCCACGTCCAGAAGTCGACCATCATCCGCTCGTAACGGATCCCGAACTCCAGCGCCTCGCGCTGACCGGGGGTCAGCAACTCCCCGACCTCGTCCGCGAGTTCCTCGTACGACCCCAGGGTGCGCCGGTGCTCGTCCACCTGCACCGGGGCAAGCAGGTCCGGCTGTCCCCCGAACCACAGCTTGAGGATGCCGCGCTCCCGCGCCTCCACGGGCACGAACTCCGGATCCCCGAGCCACTCCTGAAGCGCGGCGCGCCCCCGGTCCGTCAGCGCCAGCACCCTGCGGCCCCGTCCGCTCTCCTGCCGCACCTGCGACAACAGCCCCGCCTCCAGCAGTCGGTCGCACTGCGCGTACACCTGCGCGTGCGGCACCGACCAGAAGGGCGCCACCGTCCGGGCCGCCTCCCCCTTCACGTCGTATGCACTCGCCTCGCCCAGCTTGTCGATGATCCCGAGCACCAGGTAGGAGGGGGTCGTCAACCGCACGTCAGCCATGAGGTGACCGTATCGCCACAGGCGGCGGCAGAAGGGCACACCTTCTGCCGGCCCCTCGTATCCGTCAGCGCACGACCCGGCGCAGCCACACCGCCAGCAGTTCCACGGCGAGCACGGTGGCGAACACCAGCAGCAGTACGGTCGTGACGACCCCGAAGTCCAGCACCCGCGCGGCGTTGAGCAGGTCGAAGCCGATGCCGCCCGCGCCGACGATGCCCAGCAGGGTGGCCGAGCGGATGTTGACGTCGAGCTGGTAGAGGACGTGTCCGACGAACGCGGGCGCGGCCTGCGGAAGTGTCGCCGAGCAGAAGACCTGCCAGCGCCCGGCACCCGTGGCACGTACCGCGGCCTCCACCCCTGGGTCCACCTCTTCCAGGGAGTCGGCCACGAGCTTGCCGAGCAGCCCCACCGCGCCGACGCCCAGGGCCAGCGCGCCGGCCACCGCGCCCAGGCCGGTGATCACCACGAAGACGATGGCGAGGACGAGCTCCGGAACTCCGCGGACCAGCACCACCACGACCCGGAACACGGCAGCCGTGGCGGGGGCTGGCGCGACATTGCGGGCGGCCAGTGTGCCGATGGGCAGGGCCAGCACCACCCCGATCAGCGTCGCGGCGAAGGCGATCTTGATCGTGTCGAAGAGGTCGGACAGCAGGTCCGGCAGGATGCCGCCGGTCTCCGGCGGCCAGAACAGCCCGAGCGTCTGGCCGATGTTGCCGAGCGCCCCGAAGAACTGGTCCGGTGCCAGATCCGCGCCCCACAGGGAGGCGGCCAGCGCGAGGACGGTGACGGCCGCGTAGGCGGTGCGGCGGATGCGGCGGGCGGTCCACGGCGGGCTGATGCGGGGTGCCGCGGAGGGCCGGACCGGCTGCGTCGGGGTGCGCGTATCGGGCAGGGCCTTCGCGTCCACCGGCGGCACCGCGGTGAGAACGGGCCCGCGGGCGGCGGCAGTCCGGGGCGCGGCGCCCTTGCCCCGCGTCCGCCCGCCCCTGTCGGCGCTCCGCAGCAGCGCCCGGCGAATGGCGCCGGACAGCAGCTCCACCAGGATGCACAGCACCAGCACCACCAGCGCGAGCGCCATGCCCCGCCGGTAGTCCAGGGCGTTCAGGGCCTCGGCGATCTCGAAGCCGAGGCCGTTCACGCCGACGAAGCCGAGGACCACGGAGATCCGGAGGTTGATGTCCAGCCGGTGCAGGGCGTTGGCCACCAGGGAGGGCAGAACCTGCGGCAGCACACCGGAGACGAGCTGTTGGAGGCGCCCTGCGCCGGAGGCGCGTACGGCGGTGCGCGGTCCCTCGTCGATCTGCTCGATCGCGTCGGCATACATCTTGCCGACCATGCCGACGGAGTGCAGGCCCATGGCCAGCACGCCGGTCAGTGCGCCGAGTCCGAAGACCCGGAAGAAGATGATCGCCAGCACCACGTCCGGCACGGCCCTGGCCAGCACGATGACACCGCGCGCGGCGAACCGGGCGCTCGGGTGAGGGGTGGTGTTGCCGGCGGCCAGCACCGCCACCGGGACGCTGAGCAGCACCGACAGCAGCGTCGCGCACACCACGACGGCCATCGTCTGCCCGCACAGCCGCAGCAGTTCGGCGGCGGGCGGGAAGTCGAGCGGGACCATCCGTCCGGCGAAGTCCGCCGCGTTCGAGGCACTGTCCACGAGCGTGGCGGCGTTGATCCGCAGATCGGCGAAGGCCCAGCAGGCGAAGCCGGCCAGCGCGGTCATGACGAGCAGCGCGGCGATGCCACCGGCGCGGGGCCCGGGCACCGTCCGGGGCGCGTCGGCGGGCGGCTTCGGCGAGGTGGGGGAGGGCGGGGTCGGGGCGGTCGCGGTCGAAACGGTCACGGGCTCAGCCCGCCGTCGCCGCGAGAACCGCCGGGGTCGCGACACCCAGACGCGCGTACACGGACATCACTTCGTCCCGCGTCAGCCCGGACACCGGGCTGTCCATCAGGACCCGGCCGCCACGCAGGCCGATGATCCGGTGGGCCCAGGAGAGCGCCAGGTCGACCTGGTGCAGGCTGCACAGCACCGTGAGTCGCTCCTCCTCGCCGATCTCCTTGATGAGCCGCATGATCTGCGCCGAGGACTCCGGGTCGAGGGAGGCCACGGGCTCGTCGGCGAGCAGGATCTCGGGCCGCTGCATCAGGGCCCGGGCGACGGCGACGCGCTGCTGCTGGCCGCCCGAGAGGGTGTCGGCCCGCTGGAAGGCCTGCTCCAGCAGGCCCACGCGCTCAAGGTGCCGCAGTGCCTCGCGCCGCACGGCCCGCGGGTAGGTAAGGAGCCCGAGACGCGGGCCGCGCAGCCTGCCGAGCGCGCCGGTGCACACGTTCTCCAGCACCGTCAGGCTGCCCACGAGGTGGAACTGCTGGAAGACGAAGCCGATACGACGGCGTAGCCGGCGCAGTTCCGCCGCGCCGGCGCGCCCCACATCGGTGCCGAGCACGCTCACCGTGCCGCTGGTCGCCTGCTGGAGCCCGTCGACATGGCGCAGCAGCGTCGACTTGCCGGATCCGGACAGCCCGAGCAGCACGACCATCTCCCCGGCCCGTACGCTCAGCGACACGTCGTCGAGTGCGCGCACATCCGAATCGAATTGTTTGCTGACGCCCTCGAATCGCACGACGGGCTCGGGGAGATGGTCCGTGGTCATGGGTGGCTCCGACTCTCTCGGTGAACTGAACTGCCATAGGGAAAACCGGGATTGCGGAGCCGAGTGACCACCGCAATCCCGGTTTATCTCGTTATGCGTGATCCGATTCGCGGGAACCGGAACCGCGGATCAGGACTCCACGCACTGCTTGTCCTTGGTGACCTCGCAGACCTTGCGGACACCGTCGTAGGTGGCGTCGTCCACCGTCGCGTAACCCCAGTCGCCGGCGTCGTCGACCTCGCACTTGGCGCTGCCGCCGCAGTAGCCGTGGGCCTTGAGATAGTCGACGTTGGCCATGGTCCTGAAAGCGTTCGTGATCTTCTGCTTCAGGTCGGCGTCGAGATCGTCACTGATCGCCACCGGGGAGCCGGGAATGAGGTCGGACTTCCACACCGTGGTGATCTCGTCCTTCTTGAGCTGACCCTTCTCGATCAGCTGCTTGTCGACCATGGTGTCGTAGGCGAACCCGGCCTCGCACTGGCCGCTCTTGACGGCGAGCACGGACGCGTCGTGCCCCCCGGACATCACCGCGGTGATGCCCTTCTCCACATCCACTCCGGCGTCCAGCAGCCCGGAGCGCGGGTAGAGGTAGCCGGAGGTCGAGTTGGGGTCGACGAAGCAGACCTTCTTGCCCGCGAAACCCTTGAGATCCTTGATCGCAGAGCCGGTCTTGACGATGCCGTAGGACCGGTATCCGGGCTTGTCGCCCTTCTTCTCCACACCGGCGGCGATCGGCGTGGCCTTCACACCGGAACTCTTCGCCTGCACATAGGAGAAGGGGCCGTACGCGGCAATCTGGATCTTTCCTGAACGCTGCCCCTCGATGACGGCGGCGTAGTTCGTGGCCTTCTGGAATTCGATCTTCCGGCCGGTCTCCTTCTCCAGCATCTTGATCACGGTCGCGTAGGACGCCTTGAGGTCGGTGGAGTTCTCGGCCGGGACGGCGGCCATCACCAGGGTGTCGCCGCCCTTTGCGCCCGACGACGTGTCGGATTCGGACACCGCGCTCTCACCGCAGCCGGCCAGGACGAGAACGGAGCTGGCACCGAGGGCGAGTACGCCGAGATTGCGCCGGATCACAGGAAACATCGTTCGACTTCTCCTCAAACGGCCGCAATGGTGCCGCCGGAACGGGTTTTGAACGGGACCCAGGCTGAATCCAGGCCATGCCGTGGCAGAGAAGCGATGGTTACGACCGGTCGAACGGGGCCGGTCTCTTGTGGCCGGCGGACCGGACGACTCGGGCCGCGGGTGGGGTGTCTGCGGGGGCCTCGGGCACCCGGATCAGTGCCCTGACCTGCACCGCACCGGCGAATGAGCCGCTGAGCGCGAGGAGCGCTCGATCATCGCTTCGTGCGGGTGAACGGCGACCGACCATCCGGACGCCCCTCGCGTGGCGGGCGTCGGGCCGTGGCGCGATTGTTGCCCTGAGACGTCAGGACGGCTCACCCACCCGTGAAGGAGACACACGGCATGCTCGGACAGTCACAGGCCTTCAGTGGCTTCGCGGTCGGCGACCTCGACGAGGCCCGTCGGTTCTACGGCGAGACCCTCGGCCTCCAGGTCGAGGAGACCGGTCAGGGGGACATGCGCATGCTGACCCTACGGCTCGCCGGTGGCACGCAGGTCTTCGTCTACCCCAAGGAGGCGCACACCCCGGCGACGTTCACGATTCTCAACTTCCCGGTGGACGACATCGAGGCCGCCGTCGACGAATTGCAGCGGCGCGGCGTGACTCTGGAGCGCTACCCCGGATTCGACCACGACGAGAAGGGCATCGTCCGCGTCGGCGAAGGCGAGGGCGACGACGCCCCAGCGGCGATCGCCTGGTTCACCGACCCCGCCGGGAACGTCCTCGCCATCCTCCAGGAACACTGACCGGCCGGACCGGGCGCCGACGCCGCCGCGGTCATGACCGACCCGAGAGCCCGGTCCGCGGCGAACCCTCGAGCAACCCTCGCGCGCGCCGTGCGGTCTTGCCGGATGCGACTTGCCGAGCGCCTGAGCGAGGGTGGGACCGAGGGTGGAGATGACGAATCTGAACACTGTGGTGACGTGGGTCGACGCACGCGAGAGGCTGCCCCGGAGCGGAATGCCGGTGGCAGCGGCGATCACGGGCCGGTATCCGGCCGACACCTCCGCCGAGCCCGACAAGGGGTCGGGGGAGGAATTCTGGCTGGTGAGGCCGATGGTCTTCACGACCCTGCACTGGAGCGAGGACGGGACGGAGCACCGGGACTGCTTCGTCGACTCCGACGGGGTCGTCCGCCTGCCCCACGGCCTTGGCAGCGACGAGACCGTGACGCACTGGGCCGAGCTCCCCACCCTGCCCGGCGGCACGACGTACGTCGTGCTCGGGGAAGAGGTGCAGTCCGCTCTCCAGAACGCGTGGGGCGCTCCTCCCCGCACCTGACGCACGGGCGCGCTTGTCCTAGCGATCCGCCGGCTGCGGAACCCCGGCTGCCGCCGTACGACGGACGCCGCTTCGGTAGGTCGAGATGCCCAGGGCGAGCAGCCAGTAGCTGAGGATCGCGCCCATCAGCGCGGTGGTGCCCCAGCCGTTCGCCGCGTAGAAGTCCGCGGGATTGTTGCCGAAGAACAGGGACGGCACGAAGAGCAGATTGACACCGGCCAGGACATAGGCGGAGCGGCCGGTCCAGCGCGGCAGCAGGTTCGTACGGGAGATGGCGTACCCCACCGCGGCCAGGAACAGGGCCAGTAGCAGTCGGCCGATCGACCCGTAGAGGATGTAGGTGCCGCTGACCGTGATCGTCGGATCGATGGAACGGTCCGCGGCGATGACCGCACCGGCTTCCAGCCCGCTGGAGACCAGGGTGACCGCCGCGTAGACCAGCCCGGTGGCGAAGGCCATCGTGCCCACCCACTCGTAGGCCGGGTTCACCCGCTTGACCAGCTCACGGAAGGCCGTCACGAACACGATCAGGAACGCCAGCGCGACGATCGCGATCAGCAGCCTGGCCAGGACGTTCGAGTCCGGCGGCGGACCGGAGTAGATGAAGTACAGCGGTACCTCGATGATCAGGGCGGCCGCGGTGGCGATGCCGGCAAGGCCCGTCAGACGCCTGGCGAAGGTCTCGTTCATGGGGGTCCCCCGAAGTGGATGGTGGATTCATTTCGTCGGTTCGATTCCGACGACTTGAATCCTGCCGCCCCCGACCGGGCCAGTCCCTGGGCCTGGACACCCGATGCATGGGTGGCGCTACCGACACCCCCCACCACCCAGCTGATCCCGGGAAGCAACCCTCAAGCGGCCGCCCCACTACCCCAGTTGGAAGACCCGCCCCAGAGCCTCGGACAACGCGGACGCCGTCCCCGGAGCGGTCAGCGGTGACAGCCGGGCGCCCAGATATCCGTCCGGGCGGATGAGAAAGGCCGTCGGGCCCTCGGCGTCGTACAACCGCTCGAACTCCCCGGCGCCGTCCCGGAATACGGGCAGGTGTCGGCCGTCCGCGTCGGTCTGCCCGGACACGGTTTCCGCAGCGGCCTGGTGCCGGCTGACGACGAACGCGGTCACCTTGCCGCCGATCAGGCGATGGACGGTGGCGGCGGTCTCCCGGCACGCGCTGAGCGCGGCGGCCGAGTCGGCGTACAGCACCAGGACATGCCCGCGGTCGCGCAGCAGGTCGTACAGGCGCAGAGGCGTCGCGGCCACGCCGGCGGTGAGACCGGGACAGTCGGGAGCACGCTCACCGGGCTGCGGGGCGGGTGACCCCGAGTCGCCGCTGCCGGGCCCTGCGCCGGCGGCTGCCACCAAGGGACTGCTCGGGTAGGCGACGAGCAGTTGGGCCTCGCGCAGCATCACGGTCGTCATGTCGTCCGGAGCCGCCCGGATGCCCTCGGTGGCGTGCTTGACCGTGCGTCCCACCACCTCCTCGCCGACGGGGCGCCGCTCGGCGTCGTAGCTGTCGAGCAGCCGGGGATGGGCACCGCCCTCCAACGTGAGGGCCAGCTTCCAGGCGAGGTTGTAGGCGTCCTGGATGCCGGTGTTCATGCCCTGGGCACCGGTCGGCGGATGGATGTGCGCGGCGTCCCCGGCGACGAAGACCCGGCCGACGGAGTACCGGTCGACGAGGCGATGGCTGATGCGGAAGACCGACGACCAGCGCATGACGGACGCGGTAGTGGGCTGCGGGGAGAGCCGGTCGAGGACCGCCTGGATGTGCTCGACCCGGGGCGCGCGCCCGCCCTCCAGCCCGTGGGCGACCGAGTCCCGCGCATCCCGTGCGGGTTCCTCGCCGTTCGTGGAGAGCTCGGGGGGCACCAGCATCGACATGCGGTACCGGCGATCCCCGGGCAACGGGATGCAGACCAGGAGATCGTCGACACGGCCGTCCCCGTCATGGTGCGTGGCCCGCACGCCGTAGCCCTGGGGGAGGCTCCAGTCCACCTGCACATCGGCGAGCATGTACTCCTCCGGAAACGCACCCCCCTCGAAGGACAGCCCGAGCCCCTTGCGGACGGTGCTGTGCGCCCCGTCGCAGCCGACCAGGAAACGCGACCGCAGCTCCTGCTGGGCACCCGATGCCGTGACGATCCGGCTGACGACCCCGTCCTCGTACTGCGTGAACCCGACCAGCTCGGTGCCCCGCTCGATCCCGGTGCCGAAACGGGCGAGATGCTCCTCGATGATCCGCTCCGTCTCGTACTGGGGCAGGGCAGCGAAGACGTACGGGACCTCCGGCGGCAGCCGTAGCTCGAAACGCCCCTGCTCGACCCCGTCGACGTACATCACCTGCCCACGCATCGGCACGGCGACCTCCAGCGCGGCCCGCACCATGCCCATCCGGTCCCAGATCTCCAGCGTCCGCGGCTGGACACCGACGGCCTTGGCGTACGGCAACCGCGCCGGAAGCCTGTCGATGACGCGGCAGGCGACCGACTGCCGCCGCAGCTCGGCCGCCGCGGTCAACCCGACCGGCCCCGCACCCACGATCAGTACGTCCGTGTCCACCACCGGCGTCTCCCGCCAGAAGCCCCCCTTCTGGCCTGCCTCCATCGTCCATCGCGGGGCATGGGACAGCGACCCAACGGGTGGGGTCCCTGGTCAGGGGGGGCGACAGGGGTGTCCCGGGCAAGGGGGCGACGGGGGGTGCTCCCTGGTCAGGGAGCGGAAGCGGGCGGTACGGCGCGCAGGGTGCCGGCCGGTTCTGTCGTCAGCGCATCCAGGCTCGGGTGCCGAACGAGGCGCACGCCCGCGAGGCCACCAGCGCGGCAGCGTGCAGCGCCTGGACGAAGCCCTGCGCGGTCAGCTGCCGCTGGGCGGCAAGGTGATGGGTGAGGGCCCCGTGCAGGATGTCCCCGGCGCCGAGTGTGTCCGCCACCACCGGCACGGTGGGCACCTCGACCGTCCCGCCGCTGTCGGGACCTGCCCACACGATGGGCCGCTCTCCCCGGGTGACCGCCGTCCAGGCGACCCCGTGCTGCTGGAGAAAGCGCAGGGTGTCGGTGGGGGAGCGGGTGCCGGGCGGGCGGAAGTCGGCGGAGCAGACCGCTACGTCGATCCATGGCAGCAGGTTCTGTGTGCCGGGCTTCCAGCTTCCGGCGTCCAGGACGGTGTGTCGGCCGGCCGCACGCGCGGCCCGGGCGGTTGCGGTGGCCAGTTCCATGTGGTGTCCGTCGAGTTGGACGATGTCGCAGGCCGCCACCAGCGCGTCGAGATTGCGGGGCGGGGCGAGCCGATGTCCTGTGGCGTTGGTCGAGGCGACGGCGCGCTGCCCGCTGGACGCGGTGACCATGATGGAGGAGACGGCGGGCGGGTCGGTCGAACGGGACGCCAGGTCCGAGACGGTCACCCCCGCTCGATCCAGGTCGGCCGTGATCGCGAGTGCCAGCGGGTGGGCGCCGATGGCGGTGAGCAGTCCGGCGGCGCCGCCCAGGTGGGCGAAGGTCACGGCCGCGTTCGCCGCCGGGCCACCGGCGGCCACGGTCTGTTCGCGAGCAGTGAGCTTCTCGTCAGGGGCCGGTACGTGCTCGACGAGCTGGATGACATCCAGGGTGCACAGCCCCACGAACAGCCCTTCGGGCTGTCTGCTCGTACCCGCCTCCACCAGCCGAACCTCCTCCAGACCCGACGCCCGGGGATGGCGGCGCCGATGTGCCGGCCCGCCCCGAGACCACCGTGACCGGTCCCTTCACCCGTGCCCCGGGCCGCCGTGGATCACTCACCGGGGAGCGTGGGTGTGCCCGTCGACGCGGGCGCCGGACAACGGTCAGGAATCGAGAAGCCCCGCCCCCCGGGCAGCCCATAGCGTGATGGCCATGGAAACCACAGCATCCACCAGGTCCCTTGCTTCCGTCACCCTCGAGGTCGCCGACCCCGAGGCCGCCCACCGCTTCTACACCTCTTTCGGGGTGGAAGCGCACATCCGCCTGCGGGCGTCCGAAGCACACTCCACCGGATTCCGCGGGTTCGCCATGGCGCTCACGGTGTCCGGGCCGGCCACCGTCGACAGCTTCCTGGGTTCCGCCGTGGACGCCGGCGCCACGGTGGTGAAGCCGGCCGCCAAGTCTCTCTGGGGCTACGGCGGCGTCGTCCAGGCACCGGACGGGACGATCTGGAAGGTCGCCACCTCGGCGAAGAAGGACACCGGTCCGGCCACCCGGAAGATCGACGAGGTCGTTCTGCTGCTGGGCGTCGAGGACGTGAAGGCCACCAAGCAGTTCTACGTCGGCCAGGGCATGACCGTGGGCAGGAGCTTCGGCGGCAAGTACGTCGAGTTCGCCTCCACCGAGGCCGGCTCCGTCAAGCTGGCGCTGTACAAGCACCGCGGCCTGGCCAAGGACCTCGGCGTCCCCACCGACGGCACCGGTTCGCACAGCATCGTCCTGGGCAGCACCGGCGGCGAATTCACGGACCCGGACGGGTTCGCCTGGGAGGCCGGCACGTCGCACACTGAGGCACCGTCCAGCTAGTCGGCACTGCCCTGAGGTCGTCCTTCTCGCTGCAGCTACCAGCTACCCATGCCGCTGCCGCTCAGAAGTCCGTGGGCAGCCCACTCACCTCCGCGATGCCGCGCAGCTCTTCCGTCTGCTGGTGCCGCTCCCTGATGTAGTCGGCGATCTCGCCGAGGCGGACCGGGTCGGAGGCAGTGGTCGCGTCCGTGACGATCCTGACCGGGCCGGTTTCGTCGACGTCGATCTCGACCACCTCGTTGTCCAGACGGCCGGTGACAGCGGTGGCGATGACAAGCGCGGCCTCGTCCCTGACCTGCGGGGGCAAGTCGTCGCCGGACGAGTCGAGCGCGAAGTCGAGGCTGGAGAGGCGCTCCTCCTCGAGGGCCTTGAGGACCGGTTCCACCACGCGCAGCAACAGGCGGTAGTCCTCCGTGTCCATCCGGATGCGCAGGAGATCGAGGTACACCTTCACGGGCTGACCGTCGCCTTGCGGAATCTCGGAATCGCTCATCTTCTTCGTGTTCCCCGCAGGACGCGAATCAGACGTGATTTGGAACATCCGTGAAACCACGCGGTTGAATTGATAGCCGCAAGCGTCGGCCGCACAATACTCGTCCCACAGCAAGAGCCACATCTTCAATGAACCACCAGAATTCCGGGAACATATCCCGGAAAACTGTCGTCGTTGGTGCGGCGCCCGCCCCGTGCGGTGGACGTCGACCACAAGCTCCGACGCCGCAAGCCGACCCCGGGCGGGGAACCCGGGGTCGGCCGCCTAGAACAGGACGGCTCGATGGGCGGCACCTCGCCGGCACCGCCTACTGCCTGCTGCCGGCCTGACGGCCCGGCGTCACTTCAGGTGTCGGCCGAGGAAGCGGCCCCCGTCCTCGAGCTCGAACCACGGGGTGCCGGTGTGTCCGCCCAGGTTGGCGTGCAGTGTCTTCTCCTTGGTGCCGAAGGCGTCGAACAGGTCCAGGGCGCGCTGCCGGGGGTTCCCTTCGTCGTCCCACTGCAGCAGGAACAGCAGTGGAATGGTGACCTGCCGGGCCTCCTCGCGCTGGGCGCGGGGTACGTAACCTCCGGCGAAGAAGCCGGCGGCCGCGATGCGTGGCTCGGCCACCGCCAGCCGAATGCCGAGGGCGGTCCACCCCGAGTAACCGACCGGACCGTCGATCTCGGGCAGCGCAAGGAGGGCGTCCAGGGTGGTCCGCCATTCGGGGGCCGCCTTTTCGACCAGCGGGCCGATGAAGGACTCGAAGATCTCGTCGACCGGCTCGCCGGCCTGCATCGCCCGCCGGAGGTCGGCACGGGCCTGCTCATCGGCGGCGGAACGGGGACGGGCACCGCACCCGGCGGCGTCGATGGTGGCCACCGCGTAGCCGCGCGCCGCGGTGTACCGGGCCCGCGCCACCAGCCGGGAGTCCGCCTTGGGCAGGCCGTTGTTGTGGGCCATCAGGACCAGCGGGGTCGGTGCGGCGGATTCAGGCGTCCACAGGGTGCCGGGGATCTCGCCGAGGGTGAATTCGCGCTCGAAGACGCCGTCGTCGAGGCGCAGTTCGGAAGTGAATTGCATGGTCGTGCCTTTCGGGAGTGCTCAGAGACGGCGCTCCCGGACGACCTAACGCCCGACCGTGACCCCGGAGGGGAGCACCCATGTCGATACTGCGTTCACGGGTACCACCTCCTCGTTCTCTCGCACGGCCTCCGGAAAAGTAGCAGCGGTCGCCATGGTCCGCAAAGGGGTTTTGGCTGTACCTAGGTACCCAGGTTCCTCACGGCCGTACCTGGCTCAAAGTTCGGTGGCGTCGGCCAAATGACATCAGCCTCCCCTCGACCGCCGCCCACCCGGCACAACATCCGTTCGGGTTAAAGGGGTGGGTTAAATGGCGGGCTAAGGCTTGCTAGGTTTGGGGCGGAGGTGGAGCCGCATGGCATCTGAGGAAGAGCTGTTCGCGAGTGTGGACGCTCTGTTGGAGGAGGAGCCGCAGCTTCCGCCCCCGGCGGAGCGTGCTCGGCTTCGTGAGGCAGCCGGTGTCACCCAGGCCCGCCTGGCGCAGGTCCTGAAGACCACGACACAGTCCGTGAAGAACTGGGAGAACGGGCGCAGCGAGCCCAAGTCGCCGCGCCTGGAGGCGTATCAGCGGCTGCTGAAGGGCTGGGCCGCGAAGTACCGTGCGCCCGACCTCGAACCGGCCGCAGCTTTGCCGACCGGGCCCCAGGACACCGTCCACCCCGACGACTTCGCCGCCGCGCCCACAGGTCCAGCCGCGCTCGCAGCGCCTCCCGCGCCTGCCACCCCCGCACCCCGAAGGCCCGCACCCAGTCAGCCATCGTCCCCGCCCCGCCCGGTCGCACGGCAGACCAACGAACCCGCCGCCGACCCGCGCTTCCCTCACGGCCCCCTCGCCGTCCTGGACGGTCACGGCAGCGCGTACGGCGTGGACGGCATCGTGCTGGACTGCCCGGCGACCACGATCCCGGGGCTGGTGGAGTGGACCCTGACCGAGTCCGGGCTCGGTGGGCAGCGTCTGCACCGCTACGGCAAGGACAGCGACCCGCTGATCGTGCTCACTGCGGCTGCCGCCGTGAAGTTCGGGCTGCCCGAGCGTCTGGAAGACCGCCGCGGGCTTCGTCTGAGCGCCGACCACCCGGTCGTCGCGCAGGTCACGAAGGCGAAGTGGCAGCTCACGCAGCGCGGGTTCGGCCCATGGGCCAGGATCTACCGCAAGGCGCAAGGCACTCAACGCCAGTGCGTGCAGCTCGCGATCCTGCCCTGGGAGGCCCTGGACGAGCGGTCCTGGCCCGGCGTCGCGGACATGGAGCCGGCCGACATCGCCCGTGTCCTCGGCGTGTACGCCCAGCGGGTCATCACCCCGCGCGGCAGCACCGCGGTGTCGGGCCTGGAGTTGATGACGGCGCTGCGCCCGGCGACGAAGGCGGTGCGGGACCCGGCGACGGGGAACTGGGTGTCCGGCCACAACGCCGGCAGCCTCGGGTCGCAGCCGATGGATCCGGCGCCGCCGGAGGCCACGCAGGAGCACCCCGTGGTCGTCAACTCCGGCTGGAAGGGCGGTTTCCTGAACGAGGAGGCGTACCAATGGGTCCGCCCGGTGGACCTCCTCACCGCCGAGGAGTGCACGCTGCCGTACGCGGTCGGCCTCGACCTGAACACGGCGTTCCTCGCCGCGGCGGCCCGCCTCGTCGTGGGTCTGTCCGCCCCGGACCACTTCCACGCCCCGGCGTTCAACCCGAAGATCCCCGGCTCCTGGCTGGTCGACCTCTCCCACGTGGACCTGGACCCGCGCCTGCCGAGCCCGTTCACGCCGACGGGGGAGCGGCCGTCGGGCCCGGCCTGGTACCAGACGCACACCGTCGCCTACGCGCAGGAACTCGGCTACAACGTCACCCCCGTCGAGGCATACCTGCGGCGCGAGACCGGCGCGTACCTGGACCCGTGGCACGACCGCCTCAAGAACGCCTACGTCGACACCCTGGCCGACCTCGGCGTCACGCGGGAGCTGGACGACGCCGAATTCCTGGCCGCGATGGAGCAGCACAAGCAGGTCGACCTGGCCATGGCCGCCGTGCTGGCCGCCATCAAGGCCACGGTCAAGGGCGGCGTGGGCAAGCTGCGCGAGCGCCCGCAAGGCCGCCAGTACAAGGAAGGGGATCGGTGGCCGGCCCTGGAGCGCCCGACCTGGCGCCCCGACATCCGGGCCGCCGTCATCAGCAAGGCCCGGGTCAACATGCATCGCAAGCTGCTCAACATGGCCCGGATGACGGGCCTGTACCCGCTGGCCGTGCTGTCCGACTGCGTCGTCTACCCGAGCCCCGGCGAGAGCCCGCTGGCCTTCCTGCCCTACAGTGCCTCCGGCAAGCCCCAGCCCGGCGGATTCCGCCTCGGGTCGACGCCGGGCCTGGCCAAACTGGAGGGCGTCCAGTCGATGGCCTGGGCCGTCGACCTGATGGAGCAGGGCTACAACCCGGCCCGCCACATCAAGGGCGGCGACGCCGTCCTGGACGAAGGGGAGTAGGCCGTGGCGGGAGAGATCGACGACGCCATCGAACGGGCCGACCGGGAGGCGTTCACGCGGGAACCGCCGAAGACGCTGAAGGGCCGGATCGGCTTCCTGATGAAGCAGCTCAAGACGACCCGGGCCGTCGCGGTGGAACTCGGCGTCAGCCAGCGGTCGGTCGAGCGCTACCGCAAGGGAGAGCGCAAGCACCCGCCCGAGGACATCCAGCAGAGGATCGACGCGGCCGTACGGTCCCGGTGGCAGCCGAGGGTCCGGGGCCGCCGCCGGAAGCAGGCCGCGGCCACGGGCGGAGTCACGGTGGAGACCCGTGCCCGGTTCGGATACACCGCCCCGGTCGGCAGCACCGACGACGGCCGCTTCCGCCGCCTCACCGTGCACCTTCCTCCGGCGTACGCACAACGCCTGTTCGCCGCCCGCGAGGCGGGCGCCGGCGACCAGGAGATGCGGCAGATCGTCGCCGACGGGCTCAGAGAGATCTACTTCCAGGACGGCGGCGCCCGCGCTCTCGGCCTCTCGGACGTCGCCATCAACGACATCGACTACATCGACCTGGACTTCTGAAAAGGGCACCGACCGCACCTGACTCGGGCCACGTCCATCACGCGCGCTCGCAGTTCGGCACCCACGCTCCCGGCGCTAGCTCTGCGGCACGTCCTTCACGAACACGACCCCGTCGCAGTCCGCCACGTGGGTCGGGTCGAGCGGGGCGTAGCCGAACCAAGGGGATTCGCGGCGTGCGTGCGGAGTGTCTCCGAGTGCCTCGGCCAGCCGTGTTGCGTCGATGAGGCAGGGGTCCTCCGGGAGCGCGTACAGGAGTCCTTCGACGGTGTCCGGTGGCGGTGTGTCCACTCCGTGGTGCCGGATCGTGCCGAGGGCCGTGGCCACGAAGGCGTACTCCTCGCCGAGTTGGGCGCTCACCAGGGCACCTGCGCCCCACCACTCCACGGACCCCTCCCACATCCGCATCGTGCTCTGCCTGCGCTGGAGATGGGAGTTGTGGGCGTGGATGAGTGCCGGGCCCCGAGCGGCGAGGGCAAGGAGGTTGTGGGCCATCATCCGGTCCCGCGCGCTCACCAGCCGGGTCATGCGGGCCGGTGATGTGTCGGCCATCCAGTGGTGGTAGCGGAGCAGGCCGGTGGCGGTACGTCCGTACAGGCGGGCCCGGTCCACATCGTCCCGCGAGGTCTCCGCCGACAGGTGCGGCGCCTGCTCGTCGAGTAGCGCCACCAACTCATCGGCCAGCAGCCGCAGTTCCATAGCCTCGGCCGACCGTCCCACGGATTGGGCCGGGTCCATCATCGCTGCTGGGTTGGTCCACCGGTCGTCCGTGCCGAGCAGGCGGTCGAGTGTGTCCGTGGTGCAGGGGAGCAGGGCCGCGTCCACGTGGGCCGAGAGGTAGCCGTGGAGTGCGGTGAGGGCCTGTCGGGGGCTCGCGGCGCCGGTGATCTCCAGCGGACCGTCGAAACCGGCGAAGCGGAGCCGCTCGGACGCGGGCCGGCCGGCGTTGTGGGCGCGCATCCAGCGCACCAGTTCGCGGTTGCCTGCGAAGGCTCCCCACTCGTGGCTGAATCCGTGCTCCATGACCTCGTCGAGGGTGCCCGTGCCCGAGGTGATGTGGTCGTCCACGACCAGGCCCATCAGGCAGTCGCTCTCGATCGCGATCGTCCGGTAGTCCTCCTGCTCGACCAACTGCCGGAAGAGCTCGTTGCGCAGCTCCAGCAGAGCTTCCTCGCCATGGGTGGGCTCGCCCAGGCCGAGCAGGCGGGGCCTGGTCGGGAGCAGCCTCATGAGGGAGGCGGCGTCGACGGCATGGGTGGATTCCTTGATGTCGGTAGCCATGCCTTCAACGGTATCGTTGAACCTTCGATTGAAACTTTTTCGCGATATCGTCAGTCTCATGGGGCGAAACCTTCAAACCGGGGAGCGGCTCAGGCCGGTTGATCTGGCGCGCGGGCATGGCTTGTCGACGCAGGCGGTCAGGAACTACGAGGAGGCCGGCATCCTTCCGGCCGCCGACCGCACACCCCACGGCTACCGCACCTATACCGCGCTGCACGCGGCGGCCCTGCGTGCGTTTCTCGCCCTGGTCCCCGGCCACGGCCACAGCACGGCGACCTCGATCATGCGGGCTGTGAACCAGGGCTCGGTCGACGAGGCGTTCCACCTCATCGACGAGAGCCACGCCCAGCTCCTCGACGACCGCCGAACCCTCCAGGCCGTGGAGAGCGCCCTCCGCGACCTGGAGCGCAGCGGTGTGGGCTCGGAGGCGTCCGTAGTGTCCGGGCCCGGCGACACCTTCATCGGGCCGCTGGCAGAACAGCTCGGGATCCGGCCCGCGACACTGCGCAAATGGGAGCGCGCCGGACTGGTGAGTCCACGCCGCGACCTGCAGACCGGTTACCGCGTCTACGACGAGGCGGACGTACGCGACGCCCGGCTCGCCCACCAACTCAGGCGGGGCGGCTACCTGTTGGAGCAGATTGCCCCGCTCATCGCCCAGGTGCGGGCAGCCGGCGGACTGGAGCCGCTGGAGGCGGCACTGCGCGACTGGCACGGTCGCCTGTCCACCCGCGGACGGGCGATGCTGACCGGTGCCGCGGAGCTGGAGGCGTACCTGCGCGAGCGCGGATGAGATGCAGGTAGTCGCACCGGCGCGCCAAAGTCCTCCGCCGCACCGGTCAACATGTACCGGGACAGGGATGGCGCAAGCCCTGCTGACTGTCAGGTCCATCGACGCGGGGTGAGCTGCCACCGCCGGTGTGACACAGGTTCCTGACGGTTGATGATCTGAAGTCATCCAAGTGAGGGCGAATCACCCTGCCTTGGCCCCGGTCGCGCGAAGGTGACCGGGGCCGGAACTTGAACGGGGGCTTCGGTCGTGGCTCGTGAGCCGTTCAGCTCTGGGGCGTTCAGCGGCCGATGTCGTCCAGCTCGGTCAAGTCCTCACGAGACAGGGAGAGTCCCGCGCCGGCGATGTTCTCGCGCAGGTGTGCCGTCGATGACGTGCCGGGGATGAGCAGGATGTTCGGTGATCGCTGCAGCAGCCAGGCCAGTGCGACGGACATCGGTGTCGCGTCCAATCCAGCGGCGACCGCCGAGAGCGCCGAGGACTGAAGCGGGGTGAAGCCCCCGAGGGGGAAGAAGGGCACGTACGCGACGCCGTCGGGGGCGAGCCGGTCGATGAGCTTGTCGTCGTGGCGGTGGGCGAGGTTGTACATGTTCTGCACGCACACGATCGGCGCGATGCTCTGCGCCTCGGTGACCTGCTCCTCGGTGGCGTTACTGACCCCGAGGTGGCGGATCAGGCCCTGCTGCTGGAGTTCGACGAGCGTCTCGAACGCCTCGGCGAGCGAGCCGGGCTGGGGACCTTCGGCGTTGCCGAGTCGGAGGTTGACCAGGTCGAGTACGTCGAGCCGGAGGGACTTGAGGTTGCCGTGGACCTGACGGCGCAGATCTTCGGGTCGCCGGGCCGTAGGCCAGCCACCCTGTTCGTCGCGGGTCGCGCCCACCTTGGTCACGATGTGCAGCGACTCGGGATAGGGGTGCAGCGCCTCGCGGATCAACTCGTTGGTGACGCGCGGCCCGTAGGCGTCGCTGGTGTCGATGTGGGTGATACCGACGTCGACCGCTTCACGCAGAACGGCCAGGGCACCCTCGCGATCGGCGGGCGGCCCCATGACCCATGGGCCGGCCAGCTGCATGGCGCCGTAGCCGAACCGGCTGACGGTCAGGTCACCCAGAGTCCAGGTGCCGCCGGGAAGAGAGAGGGAGGGTGTGCTCATCTTGTTGCCTTTCGTCGTGCACTTGGGGGGGTGGCGCGTGCTGCCTCCCTGCATCAGCATTGGAGAGAAACTTCCTGTCGGGAAGTAGGCACTCTGGAGTGCGTAACCCACCCGTTGGCGAGAGGCGCGATCAGTGACGACGATGAAGGCGGCCCAGAAGAGGGCTCAGGCCAAGGTGGAGTACAACGCGTTCCTGGCAGGGTGCCCCAGCCGGCAGATGCTCGACCGAATCTCGGACAAGTGGGTCGTCCTGATCCTGTGTGCGCTGGGCGGCGACAACAGCGCCGGCCAGCCCGGTGCAGCACACGCAGACGCCCCGAAGGCGATGCGTTACTCCGAGATCTCTCGTCTTCTGGCCGGGGTCAGCCAGAAGATGCTGACCCAGACGCTGCGATCGCTGGAGCACGATGGTCTGCTCACCCGTACCGTGACGCCAACCGTCCCTGTCACCGTCTCATACGAGCTGACCGACCTCGGCCTCTCACTCCACCACATGACGCGCGGGCTCAGAAACTGGGCGCAGACGCACATGGCCGAGGTCCTCGCAAACCGCGAGAACTACGACTCTCGCAACTCCTGAGGACTCACATCCAGGTCGTTTGAGAAGGCGGAGGCCCTGGGTTCTCGAACGACCTGGCATGCGCGGAAGTCGCGTTCGCGATGGCGGCAGATGTACCCCTTGCCGGGTCGTCACAGGCGCGAGTTGCCGGCCGTTCACCAGTGGGGCCTCGTTAACGCGAGGCCCCACGACGGGATCAGACGGTGAGCACGAGCTTGCCCTGGAGGTGACCGCCGTCGAGTAGCCGGTGCGCGTCGGCGACGCGTTCGAACGGGAACGCTTCCTGCACGTGGACCCGGAGCCTGCTCTGTTCGACGAGTTCGACGAGACCTCGCAGGGCGACCGGATCGGGGTCGACCGCGATGCCGCTGAAGCGCATGCCGGCCGCCTCGTACTTGGCGGCGAGCTCCGCATCCTCCTCGGCGACCGCCGTCACCAGGTGACCGCCTGGGCGGAGCACTTCGAGCGACCGCACGACGGTGTCGCCGCCGATCGTGTCGAGCACGACGTCGATGTCGCGGGCCGCCTCGGTGAAGTCGACCGCCGTGTAGTCGATCACCTCGTCGGCGCCGAACCCCTCGACGAACTTCCGCTTGCCCCCGCCGGCGGTCGCGACCACGTGCGCGCCGAGCGCTTTCGCGATCTGGATCGCGACGTGACCGACCCCGCCGCCTCCGCCGTGGACCAGGACGCGGTCGCCCTCGGTCACGCCGCCGAGGTCGACGAGGCCCTGCCACGCCGTCAGCCCGACGACCGGCAGCGCTGACGCCTCGACGTGCGAGAGCGGCGCCGGCTTGCGTGCCAGGTGCAACGCCGGCGCCGACACGACCTCGGCGTACGCGCTCGCCGCCCGGGGGAACAGCGGCATCCCGAACACCTCGTCGCCGGGCCTGAACCGCCACGTCCCCGGCGCTTCCTCGACCACGCCGCTGATGTCCCGGCCGAGGATGAACGGCGGCCGGCCGATCAGCGGGAACTCGCCGGCGCAGGCGCGCCTCCAGCGGGTTCAGCCCGATCGCCTTGACGCGGACGAGAACCTCGGTCGGGAGGGGCTGGGGCTCGGGCGCGTCCACGATGGTGAGCACCTCGGGACCGCCGAGCGTCTGCTGGGTGATGATTCGCCATGACTCTCCTGGCTTGGGAGGGGAGAGAACCCAGGCTAGGTTTCCGATAGGAACCAGCAGGTACCGTTGGCGCCATGAGCGGTTTCGGTCGCGGTGATTCCTTTCTCGCCGACTGTCCGGCGCGACTGACGGTCGAGCTGATCGCCGACAAGTGGACGGCGGTCGTGCTCTACGGCCTCAGCAAGGGCCCGGTGCGCCATGGCGAGCTGATCGGCGGCATCTCCCGCAAGATGCTCACCCACACGCTCTCACGGCTCGAGGCGCACGGACTCATCCGCCGCCACGCCTAAGCCGAGGTGCCGCCCCGCGTCGAGTACGAGCTCACCCCGCTCGGGGCGACGCTGATCGATCCGATCCACATGCTGACCGAGTGGGCGAGGGCGAACGGCGACGCAGTGCTCGATACGCTCGACGCCGATCCCGAGCCGGTCACCCCTAGCGACTGAGGCCCCCGCCAGGGCACTGAGCATCCTGCGGTGCACGAGGTCAAGCGCGTGTTCCACGACGCCCTCAACTGCGAAGAGCGCCTTTGCCGCGGTACCGTAGTCCTGTGCATTGCGGTGATCCGTGCGCGCACAATGCGTCGCGGGCGTGCTTCAAAAGGGCCCAGTCCTCGAATTCATGAGGTTCTCGTACGATGCCGACCCGATCGAGATGTCGCCGTGACTGACACGGCTGCTCGCGCACAGCGGCGGGTGGAGCTTGTGCGGGACAACACGGCTGAACGCCTCGCGCTGGCGCAGGATTTCTATCACGCCGACCCTGGTCGCTTCCGTCGATACGGTCATGCCGAGTTGAGCTTCATGCGCTGGTCGGCCGCTCGCGGAGTGCTCGAACCGGAGTCCTCTGATCCGGTCGGCAGCGCATGGTGGCGCAGCGTCAATGAGATGCTGCTGAGGGACAAGGTGGAGGCCGGTCTCCTGGCCACTGACACATCGGGGAATGCCAGCAACCGCAATGTGCAGTACTGGCTGGAGTTCATTCGGCAGCCGTCGCCGACCCGTTGGTACCGGGCGCACAACGCCAGCATTGTCGCGGGATATCTGACGTACGAAGGTCTGGCCGCTCAGGAAATCAAAGTAGAGCGCTTCATGATGAACGTCGCGCTGATTCGAGTGCTCTATACCCATGCGATGCTGGCGAATCCGCGACTCGCGCTGGGGCCACTGGCCTTCCTCGGCCCCCGACTGGTGGACCCGCGCCACCGAAGCGTCAAGTCGTTCCTCGACCTCGGCCGGTCCTTTCCGAGGGAGTACCCGGTGCCAGGTCCCGTCGAGGAAGTCGTCCTCGCCGAGCATGCCCTCGCCCGCATGCTCGACTACGGCCTGATCGCCCCGCGTCTTCCCCTGCTGTACGAGTTCGCGGCCACGGCACTCGAAGAGCCGCGGCTGACATCCCTCCTCGATGCCGGCGTTCCGGCCTACGTATGGCGACACGCGGACCGCGCGGTGTGGTTCGTCGGAAACACAGGACCACACCTGCGCGCGATCGCCCGGATGACCGGGGTACGTCTGCTCTGGGAGCCCTCTCCGTTCCGACGGCCCTACCCGAAGGCGCGAGGGTAGGGCTCTGCATCTTCCGGCCACCGCTCCGACAGGCTGAGCGCCGACACCCCGGTCTCGTCCGTGTCAGCTGCCCAGTGCCGTGAGCACCACTGCCCTGGCCTCCTCCTGGACCCGGCGCAGATGGTCCGCGCCGAGGAAGGACTCCCCGTAGATCTTGTACACGTCCTCGGTGCCCGAAGGACGTGCCGCGAACCAGGCGTTGTCGGTCGCGACCTTGATGCCGCCGAGGGCGGCGCCGTTGCCGGGAGCCTCGGTGAGCACCGTGGTGACCGGCTCGCCCGCGAGAGTGTCGGCGGTGACCTGGCGCGGGGACAACTTGGCGAGCAGCGCCTTCTCCTCGCGGGACGCGGGGGCGTCGACGCGCGCGTAAGCGGGGGCACCGAAGCGGTCGGTGAGCTGCGCGTAGTGCTGCGACGGGGTCTTGCCCGTGACCGCCGTGATCTCGGAGGCGAGCAGGGCCAGGATGATGCCGTCCTTGTCGGTGGTCCACACCGAGCCGTCACGGCGCAGGAAGGACGCGCCCGCAGACTCCTCGCCCCCGAAGCCGAGTGATCCGTCGGACAGACCGTCCACGAACCACTTGAATCCGACGGGGACCTCGACCAGCGGCCGGCCCACGTCCGCCGCCACCCGGTCGATCATGCTGGAGGACACCAGCGTCTTGCCGATCCCGGCGCCCGCGGGCCACTGCTCCCGGTGCGCGAAGAGGTACGAAATCGCCACGGCCAGATAGTGGTTGGGGTTCATCAGGCCACCGTCCGGCGTGACGATGCCGTGCCGGTCGGCGTCGGCGTCGTTGCCGGTGGCGATGTCGAACCGGTCGCGCTGCTCGATGAGCGAGGCCATGGCGTAGGGGGAGGAGCAGTCCATGCGGATCTTGCCGTCCCAGTCCAGCGTCATGAAGCGCCAGGTCGGGTCGGTGAGCGGATTGACCACGGTCAGGTCGAGCCCGTGCTGTTCGCCGATACGGCCCCAGTACGCGACCGAGGCGCCGCCCAGCGGATCGGCGCCGATGCGCACGCCGGCGGTGCGGATCGCGTCCAGGTCCAGGACGTTCGGGAGGTCGGCGACGTAGGTGCTGAGGAAGTCATAGCGGCCGGTGCCGGGGGCGGCCAGCGCGCGGGTATAGGGGATGCGCCGTACGTCCTTCAGGCCGCCGGTGATGATCTCGTTGGCGCGGTCCTGGATCCACGACGTCGCTTCGGAGCCGGCGGGGCCGCCGCTCGGCGGGTTGTACTTGAAGCCGCCGTCGGCGGGCGGGTTGTGCGAGGGGGTGACCACCACGCCGTCGGCGAGGCCGGACGTGCGGTTCCGGTTGCGGGTGAGGATGGCGTGCGAGACCGCCGGGGTGGGCGTGTAGCCGTCGGCCTGGTCGATGAGGACGGTCACGTCGTTGGCGGCGAACACCTCCAGCGCCGTGACGCGGGCGGGCTCGGACAGGGCGTGGGTGTCGGCGCCGAGGAAGAGGGGGCCGTCGGTGCCCCGGGCGGCGCGGTACTCGCAGATGGCCTGGCTGGTGGCCGCGATGTGGTCCTCGTTGAACGCCGTCTTGAAGGCGGAACCGCGGTGTCCCGAGGTGCCGAACGCCACCTGCTGCCCCGGCTCGGCCGGATCGGGGTGCAACGCGTAGTACGCCGTGACCAGGCGGGCCACATCGATGAGGTCCTCGGGCCCGGCGACCTGCCCCGCTCGCGCGTCCTGCATCTCCCGGCTCCTCCACAAGCTTCGACGGTCGGTTACGGTCCTCATTCTCCCCTGCTCGACCCACGGGGACGCGCACTGGGACGACGTTGTGGCACGTGTCCGCCGGGTGCGACGATGCGAGCCGACGAGCGAAGGGACACCGCCGTGCCGCCCGAGGACCAACTCCCGCCCGCCGCCCTGCTGTTCGACGCGCTGGGCGCCGACTACGAGAAGGCGTTCGCCCACGCCCCCGCGCATCTGGCCGCACTGGAGTGGCTGCTGGAGCGGCTGCCGCCCGCCGCCCGGACGCTGGACGTGGGCAGCGGCACCGGGCGGCCCACCGCGGCCGCGCTCACCGCGGCGGGACACTCCGTGCTGGGCGTCGACGTGTCGCCCGTCATGGTGGAACTCGCCGCCCGCCAGGTCCCCGAGGCCGAGTTCCGCCACGCCGACATCCGCGAACTCCCGCTGGAGGAAGGTGTGTTGGACGGCGTGTGCGTGTTCTTCTCGCTGCTGCAGATGACCCGCGCGGAGCAGTCCGCGTTGCTGCGGCGGCTGACCC
The DNA here is from genome assembly GCF_045039535.1 of Streptomyces sp. NBC_01092. Lineage (NCBI taxonomy): Bacteria > Bacillati > Actinomycetota > Actinomycetes > Kitasatosporales > Streptomycetaceae > Streptomyces > Streptomyces sp. NBC_01092. The sequence goes on from NZ_CP108659.1 coordinate 10,641,419, forward strand.
GGGCCCTGAAACCCGGTGGCCACCTGGTGCTGGCCACCGTGCCCGCGGACGTGGAGGACGTCGAGGTGGTCTTCATGGGCCGACCGGTGCGCGCCACGAGCTTCGGCGAGGAGGACCTCACCGGCGTGCTGGAGACGGCGGGGCTCACGGTGCTGTCCAGCAACAGCACCCTCTTCACCCCGGACCACCCCGGCGCCGGGCCCGAGCCCCACCTCTTCCTGCACTGCCGCCGCCGTTGAGCCGGCCGCTGCCGCGCCGACCGAAGGCTTCGGTCGGGGCGGATCAGCCGATGGGCGGCATGTCCGTGGGACTGGAGTCGAGGCCGGGCCGTTTGCCGGCCCAGTCGCCGCGGGTGAAGTCCGGGATCTCGACCGGGCGGCCGTTGCTCGCCAGGGACGCGGCGCTCAGCGGGACCGCCGAGCACCAGGCAGCCGAGTCGTACACGTCGATGTCGGGCACCAGCCCCGCGCGCATCAGCTGGACGGTGCGCCACTGCAGGACGTAGTCCATGCCGCCGTGACCGCCGTTGTTCGCGGCGTCGTCACCGACCTTCTGCCACAGCCAGTGGTCGAACTCCTTGCGGTAGTCCGCGAAGTCACGCCAGGTGTGGCCGCCGTGGTCCGGTTCGAGATAGACACGCGCGCCGGTCGGGCCGGGCCCGGCGTAGTCCTCGACGATCCCGCGGCTGCCGGCGAGGGTGTTGATCCTGCTGTACGGCCGCGGTGAACTGACGTCGTGCTCGGCCCGGATGATCCTGCCCTTGTCGGTCTCGATGAGGCAGGTGACCAGGTCACCGTTGATGTACGTCTCTCTCCAGGACGGGTGGTCCCGGGGGATGAAGCGCTCGCGGTAGTCGGCCAGTCCCTTGGGGGCCGTCGCCGTGGCGGTGAGGGTGGCCATCCGGTCGCCGCGGTTGATGTCCATGGCCGCCGCGATCGGGGCCAGCCCGTGCATGGGGTAGAGGGACGCGGTGCTGCGGGTGTGCCACAGCCGCCGCCAGGAGTCGGTGTAGTACGTGTCGGAGAAGAGGAGTTCACGCAGGTCGTGGAGGTAGCCGCCATGGCCGTTCGTGACGTCGCCGAACAGGCCGGCGTGCGCCATCCTCAACATCGCCAGTTCGTTACGGCCGTAGCTGCAGTTCTCGGCGAGGAGCAGGTGCTTGCGGGTCCGCTCGGAGGTGTCGACCAGGTCCCACAGCTGGCGCAGCTCCGTCGCGACAGGGAGCTCCACCACGGCGTGCCTGCCGCTCAGCAGCGAGGCTCTGCCGTGCTCGTAGTGGAACTCCCACGGCGTGGCGACGTACACCAGGTCGATGTCGTCGCGCCGGAGCATCTGGGCGTAGGAGTCGGCTGATCCGCCGTACTCGGCGGGGCGGGGCTCGCCCTTGCTCACCAGCCGGTCGGCGGTGCGGCGCGCGCGGTCGGCGCGGATGTCGCAGACGGCGGTCACGGTGCAGCCGGGTACGGCCGCCCAGCTCATGACCATGCCGCCGCCGCGGTTGCCCAGGCCGATGACACCGACGCGGACGGTTCCGTGGACCTCGAACGGCACGCCGATCATCGACTTCTGTCCGGGACGGCGGCGGGGCGCTGGTCCGGTCGCGGCGGAGGCGGCCGGGGCCGCACCGCCCATCCCGGCCGCGAGCGCGCCGGTGGCGACGGCTCCGCCCAGGAGGAGCCGGCGTGAGACAGCGGGCATTTCGGACATGACGGCAACACTCCTCGGTGGGGTGGCTTGCATCACTGCCGGGGGCACTGTCGGAACTTTCGAGGCATGACTCTGCGGGCTTCGACGGTTGCATGTCAATACGTGCTCGATAGGGAGCAGTTCCGAGCAGGATCAAGCATCGGTGGATGGCTGACAGGTCATCAGCCCAGTCGGTAGAGGTGGCTGCAGGGCCGGCGCCGGTAGCGAGGAGTGCGGTCAACGGCGGGTCGACGAGGGCGGGTTCGAGCGCAACACAGAGAGGAACCGAGCGACCTGGCCCCTCAGCTGAACGTCAACGTCTTCGATGCCCCGGAGAAGCCGATGGTGGGAGAGCGGACCGGGCCCTTCGGCGCACCGTCGATCGACCCAGTGCTCTGACCGGGAAGGTAAATGGATTGCCCTGGGGGCGGCGCTCTCGTTGGCTGGGCAGCATGGCTGAACTGCATACCGATCGCCTCGTGCTCCGTCGATGGCAAGATTCCGACCTTGAACCGTGGGCGGCGATGAATGCTGATCCCGAGGTCCGGGAGCACTTGGGCGACTTGCTCACCCGTGAACAGAGCGATGCCTCCGTGGCGCAGTTCCAGGCCGAGTTCGACCAGCGAGGCTACGGATGGTGGGCAGTTCAATTGCAGGCCACGGGCGAGTTCATCGGCTTCGCGGGCTTGGACCAGGTGGATGACGGCATGCCGTTCACGGGGGTGGAGATCGGTTGGAGGCTCGCTCGTTCGGCCTGGGGCCAGGGCTAGGCCACCGAGGCTGCCCTGGCTGGCCTTGCCTTCGGCTTCGAAAAGCTTGAACTCCCCGAGATCCTTGCAGTGACGACTGCTACCAACCTCCGTTCCCAAGCAGTGATGTGCCGGATCGGCATGACCCGAGACACGGCTGACGATTTCGACGACCCACCGCGCCGGAAGGGCCACTGCGTCCGAACGTGCTGTACCGAATCGCGCGTGGAGTGAGGGTCTGACGCTCTCGGCTCGGTCGCTTGGTCAGATCGCGGCGGGGAGCGGGGCGCGTTCGCGACGCTGCGCCGCGAGGACGTCGGGGCGGCGGGCGTTGGCGTTGCGCCGGCGCAGGTAGGCGTACAGGGCTCGGGTCTGCGCGCTGTGGTTTCGGTGGTTGGAGTTGGCGATCGTGAACTGCCGCAGTGGCCCGAAATGGGCTTCGATCGGGTCGGCCCAGGAGACGTGGGTCGGGGTGAAGCACCGCTCGACGCGGTTCTTCTTCGCCGTGGAGCACCGCACCCCGTGGGTGCGGTGGTAGGCCGCGGGATGACGCTCGGGGTGACCGGCCGGAGCCCAGCCAGCTCCGGCGGTGGGGCGGATGCCGAGCGCCCTGTCGGCTCGCACAGGTCCGGCCTCTTGCGCGGCCTGCCAAGCCCGATCCGGGGAACCCGGATCGCCTCCAGTGCCGCTTCGAACAGCTGGGTGAGGATCCCCGCCCAGGTTCCGTCCCGCTGCCGGCGTCGGAGCAGGTCGTAGACCCGGTCCCAGGGCCCATATCGTTCGGGCACATCACGCCAAGGGGCGCCGGTCCGGGTCCGCCACCGTATGCCGTCTGTCAGCTGCCGCCGAGTCCACACCTGCGGACGGCCCGGCTCGATGCCCCGCGGCAGCTGCGGCTCAAGCCGGGCCCGCCGGCCGTTCGTCAGATCACCACGTCCCACGAGCGGTAGGGCGGCGAGGGCTGCTCTACAGCCCAGGGCCCGTCAAATCCCCCCGGTCCCCGTGGGTCCCCGCTCGACCCGGCACGGATATGTCATGGCCTTTGGCTGTTCAGTCGTTTGTCAGATCCCCGGGGTCTGCCCGACCGGCTCGGTCCGGCCTTCCACGTGGCACTGTCCGGCGTGTCCTTGTCGACATCGCCAGACCTGGGGTGCGTCGACCTGTAGAAGGGGCGCGGGCGATCATCCGGAGGTCTGGAACATGAGCAGTGGTGCTTGGACAGGCGCCGCGGTGGCTACTGTCACCGCCGCGTACGCGCTGGGCTCGCGTCGGCTGTCCACGACCCCGATCTCGTCGGCGATGGTGTTCGTCGGCGCCGGCATCCTCATCGGGCCTGCGGTGCTGGACATCGTCGACCTGGCGCACGACACCGCGCCGATCGTCGCCCTCCTCGAAGTCACCCTGGCGCTAGTGCTCTTCAGCGACGCCATGACGGTGCGCAGACAAGATCTCCGGACCGGCGGCTTTCTCCCAGAGCGTCTGCTCGGCATCGGGCTTCCGCTGAGCATCGGGGCCGGCTGGCTGCTCGCCTGGCCCCTGCTGCCGGGGCTGACGATGTGGGAGCTCGCTCTCGTCGGCGCCATCCTCGCCCCGACCGACGCCGCCCTCGGAAAGACCGCCATCACCCATCCCCGGGTCCCGGCGCTCGTACGGCACGGGCTGAATGTCGAAAGCGGCCTGAATGACGGCATGGTGCTGCCCTGCTTCCTTCTGTTCCTGGCAGCCATCCCGGGCACCCACTACGCGGAGGAGGGCGTGGTCGGGATCTTCTGGCGGGCCCTGGTGCTGAGCACCGCACTGGGCCTGCTGGTCGGGTGGATCGGTGGCCGGCTTCTACAGTGGTCCCGGGCCAAGGGGTGGATCACGCCAGAGTGGCGGCACGTCTACCTGCCGGCCGTCGCGGCCGGGGCCTACGAACTCGCCGTCGTGACGGAAGGCAGCGGTTTCATCGCCGCATGGGTCGCCGGGTTCGCCTGCGGTTTCGCCCTGCGCCGTCACAGGATCGGCAGCGAGAAGGGACAGCCGGACCACACGTCCGAGTTCACCGAGAACCTCGGGGGACTCCTCGCTGCGATCAGCCTTCTTATCTTCGGTGCGGTACTGCTCGGCCCCGCGCTGGAGCACGTGAGCTGGCGGATCATCCTGTACGCCATCCTCAGCCTCACCGTGGTCAGGATGCTGCCCGTGGCCCTCTCGCTCGCCGGGAGCGGGCTGCGGCTGCCCACAGTGGCGTACATCGGCTGGTTCGGGCCGCGCGGTCTCGCCTCCGTCGTCCTGGCGCTGCTCGTGGTGGAGGAACACGTCCCGGGGGTGGAACTGCTCGGGCAGGTGGTCGCGATCACCGTCGGTCTCAGCGTCCTCCTGCACGGCGTCTCGGCCGTATCCCTCGCCGAGCGGTACGGCCGCTGGCACGAGAAGGCCTCGGCCACCTCCCGCGATCTACGCGAGGGCACCCCCGTACCCCACACCCCCGCACGCGGCAGGCTCGGCGGGTCGGACCGGACGGAGACGTGAGACGTGAGACGTGAGACGTGAGACAGCGTCATCCGCCTGTCACCGGGCGCCACGCGCTCTGACTTTCACGGCGAAGGGGCGGGCCGGTGTCACCATGGGAAAGGAGGTGGCAGCCCATGGCCCGGTCCGATCGCTCATCCCCGGCTGCGCGGGAGACGATCCCCGAGGCAAAGGGGCACCGGGGAGCGTCTGGGCGGTCGCCCAAGAACATGGTGTGGATCCCGGCCGGCCACTTCCTGATGGGCAGCGAGGACTTCTACCCCGAGGAGGGCCCTGTCCATCGCCGCGCCGTCCAAGGCCTGTGGGTGGACCACCACCCGGTCACCAACGCCGAGTTCCGCCGCTTCGTCAAGGACACCGGCCACGTCACCACGGCCGAGACGGCGCCGGACGCCGCCGAGTACCCCGGCGCCTCGGACGACCAGCTGGTGCCCGGCTCGCTGGTGTTCACCCCCGCCCAATGGTCCGGTGCCGCTGCACGACTACCGGCTGTGGTGGTCGTGGGTCCCTAGCGCCCAGTGGCGCCACCCGGAAGGACCCGGCTCCACCGTGCACGGCCGGGACCGGCACCCCGTGGTCCACGTCACTCACGCCGACGCCGCGGCGTACGCGGCATGGGCCGGCAAGGACCTGCCGACCGAGGCGGAGTGGGAGTACGCCGCCCGCGGCGGCCTCGACGGCGCCACCTATGCCTGGGGGGACTCGGTCACGGTCCGAGGGCGGATCATGGCCAACACGTGGCACGGCAGGTTCCCGTACGAGAACCTGCGCCCCGACGGGCAGAGGCGCACCTCACCGGTCGGGGTGTTCCCTCCCAACGGGCACGGTCTGGTCGACGTGTGCGGCAACGTCTGGGAGTGGACCACCAGCGGCTTCACCCCCGATCACAGCCCGGGGAGGCGGTCCGCCCGGGAGCCGGCCCGAAAGCCGTGCTGCGGCCCGTCAGTCGCCGCACGGCCCTCAGAGGTGCGGCTGGTGATCAAGGGAGGCTCGCACCTGTGCGCCCCGAACTACTGCCTGCGCTACCGACCCGCCGCCCGGCAGGCGCAGACCTCGGACTCCTCCACCAGCCATCTTGGGTTCCGCTGCGTCCTGCGCGGCGGCCGGCTAGACCACCTTGACCGTGACCCGCCGAAGGATGCCGGTGAAGGCGAACGGCGGCTTCTAGGTCGGTGATACCGGTGTGCCCCAGTCTTCGCCCACGTCGAAGGTGTCGTCGGAGGAGAAGTAGACCGGCACCGTTCTGTCGATCCGGCCCTCTCCGACTGCCTTGCCGTTGATCGTGAGAGTGCCGGTGCCGCCCTTGCCCGGGCCGCCTCCGTCGTGGACGAAGTGATCATGGGGAGCTGCACGTCGTGACGGTGTCATCCCGGTTGGGCGGCCCGTTGCGCAGCCGAGCCCCGATGGGAGACGTGGCCCCGTCGTCCGGCCTCCAGCACCCACCGCAACCCACCGCTCGCCCCCACTTCCATCCCGTGCCGCCGACCCACACCCCGTGGAGCGGGCCCGGTGCCGCGTCTGCTCGGCTTGTCCTGGGTCGATGGCAGACGGGATAGGGGATCATCAACGAACAAGATCCACTTTCGGTCTGTCCTGATCAGCCAGGCCGCGTCGAAGGTTTCTTGAAGCCTCGCAGTGCAGGGAACGAGTAATCGGTTGCCTGTTGGCGCTAGTGCTGGATGCAATGTCCGGCAACCGACTCGTCACAGGGGAGACGTCCACGCATGAGTACGCCACAATCGCCGCCCGGAGCGAAGCGGGCTGAGGGATCATCCGTCCGGATCGGCGCACTCGTTCCGCTGACTCGGCCTGGCTGGGTCGAGGCAGGCCGGCACCTGCTGGCCGGCCTGGAGCTGGCCGTTGGCGAAGTCAATGACGCGGGCGGTATCGGCGGAAGACCACTTGAGCTGGTCGTCCGGGACACTGCGGCTGATCCCGAGAGGGCCGCTGCGGCCGTGGATGAGTTGGCGCGCCTGGGTGTGGCCGCCCTGGCGGGGGAGTACCACAGCGTCGTCGCTCGCGCCGCGGCCGCCAGGGCCGACGCCCTCGGTCTGCCGTTCCTCTGCTCGTCAGCGGTCATCGACGCGCTCACCGGACAGCCGACGGATTGGGTCGCGCGTCTCGCCCCGGCGCAGTCCCACGGCTGGCAGATCTACGCGGACTTCCTCCTCGGCGCGGGCCACAACCGAATCGCCGTAGCAGCCCAGCCGAGTGTCTACTGGGCATCGGGGACCCGCATTCTCCGGGACTACCTCGCTCCACTCGGCGGCACCGTCATCGAACTCGACATGAGCGCGCTCACCCCCACGGACCTGTGCGACGAACTCGTCGACCATCGCGCGACAGCCCTCCTCCTGCTGGTCGGCCACCCCGAACCGGCCGTGCCGATCGTCAAGTCCGTCCGCAGCGACCAGCGCCTCGCCGAGATCATGATCGGTGCTCCGGCCGGGCAACCGGAGTTCGCCGAATGGGCGACGTCGCTCGGCGACGACGGCGCCGCGATCCCGTTCTTGCGCTACCTTCCGCAGCGCCTGAGTCCACTCGGCGCACGAGTCGAGAAAGCCCTCCGTGCGGGGCTTGGCGAAGCGCCCTCCTTCGTCGCCTTCGAGGGCTACGACACGGTCGCCGTCCTCGCCGATGTGCTGCGTTCCAGCGGCGCGGACCGGATGGGCATCGCAGAAGCCTGGGCGCGCGTTGCAGTCGAAGGCACTCGCGGGCAGATCCAGTTCTCGCGTACGCCGGGCATCAGCGTGTGGCAATGGGCTTGGACGCCGGTCCAGGTCGTTGATCGAGATCCGGCGGAACCCGATCGTTTTCGGATCCTTCACGCGGGCTGAGCGGACCGACGTCCACCAAGGCCGTCGCAGATCAAGCCACCCTCGGGGCCGATTGGCTCAGCGTCGGCGCGCCTCGGTCGTGCGGACGGTCGCCGATGCAGGATCGGTGGGGCGGCTGCCACGGGACGGAGCCGCCCGGCACCGCCCCACGGCGTGAAGAGGTCCGGCCATGAAACTCCTCGACGACCCGCTGCATCAGTTCCCAGGGCTCGACGACACCCTCGGCGTCACGCCGGCAGCCACGTGATGGCCGTATCGCCTGGCGACGCGCCGGGCGACGGCCGCTACGGCGAGGCCGTCTTCCGTCCCGAACAGGCAGGCGAGGGCGAGAGGATCGACTACGGCGCCCTTGCCTACGACGACATGACCATCGCGAGGTTGCGGGCGCTCGGCGTCGGCCCGGGGTGGCGTTGCCTCGATGTGGGCGCCGGCACGGGAGCGGTCTCCCGCCGGCTGCTGGACGAGGCAGGGGTGGAGAGCGTCCTCGCCGTGGACCGCGACGTACGTTTCCTCACCGGGCGGCCCGGGCTCGACGTGCTGGAGGCCGACATCACCGCCCCGGACTTCGTCCGCGGCCGGTTCCGGCTCGTCCACGCGCGCTTCGTGCTGATGCACCTGCCCGAGCGGGACCGCCTGATCGCGGCGCTGGCCGAACTCGTCGCGCCCGGCGGTGTGCTGGTGCTAAGCGACGCCGTCGATCTGACCAGCGACAGGACGCCCGGCACGCCGTACACCACGGTCATGCGGGCGATGTGGCAGGGGCTGCGGGACACCATCGGCACCGATGTCACCTGGGTGCCGTCCTACCCACACCTGTTGCGCGGGGTGGGGCTCGTGTCCGTCGCCGCCGAGATTCATGTGCCGCCGCTGCTGCCGGGCAGTCCCATCAGCCGCTTCTGGGCGGACACATGGGAACGGAGCCGAGCGGCGATGATCGCCACCGGCCTGGTCGACGGCGCGGCTGTCGATGCGGCGATCCGCTACCTGAACTCCGACGAGTGCGCCGCACTGTCCGCCGGCATGCTCACCGCCTGGGGCTGGAAACCCCACGCGGAAACCGACACGGAAGCCCCGCGCTGACTCCGTCCTGAGGCAGCAGTCCCGAGTCCCGCATGAGAAGTCCCGCATGAGCGGCACCAGTTACACGACATTAACGCCCGTGACCCAGCCGTGAGACCCTTCGACCGCACCATCGCAATACCTGTCAGCTGACAGGTAACCCCCGCTCGGAGGTGCGGTGATGAACCCATCAGAGCTCACCCCTGCGTCACGTCCCGCTGACGGCGTCACGACCAGCCCCGCTCCCGTCGGTTACCACCAGGAACTGCGCCGCGGAATGGGCAACTTCGCGTCATTTGCCGCGGGATTCTCCTTCGTATCGATCCTCACCACCGTCTTCCAGCTCTTCGGCCTCGGTTTCGGCCTCGGCGGGGCGGCCTTCTTCTGGACCTGGCCGTTGGTCTTCGTGGGCCAGCTGCTCGTCGCGCTCTGCTTCGCCGAACTGGCGGCGCGCTGGCCCATCTCCGGGGCGATCTACCAGTGGTCCAGCCGGCTGGCCGGCACCACCGTCGGCTGGTTCACCGGCTGGATCATGATCATCGGGCAGATCCTCACCGTCGCGGCAGCGGCGATCGCCGCGCAGGCGGTGCTGCCGGGCATCTGGACCGGCTTCCAGATCGTCGGCGGACCCGACGCCGATCCGACGGTCGCCTCCTCGACGGGTGCCCAGAACGCGGTCCTCCTGGGCTGCGTCCTGCTGGTGATTACCACGGTGGTGAACATCCTCGGCATCCGCCAGATGGCCGCCGCCACCAGCGTCGGCGTCATGATCGAGATCGTCGGTGTGATCGTGCTGGTGCTGCTGCTCTTCTTCCTGCCCGAGCGCGGCCCGCAGGTGGTGGTCCACAACACCGGCTGGGCCGGCGACGGCGGCTACTTGGGGGCCTTCCTCGCGTCTTCGCTGATGGCGGCGTACGTCATGGTCGGCTTCGACTCGGCGGGCGAGCTGGCGGAGGAGACGCACAGCCCACGCCGGACCACTCCCCGGACCATCCTGCGCGCGCTGATCATCTCCGGCGTCGGTGGCGCACTGCTGATCCTCTCGGGGTTGTTGGCCGCGAGAAGCCTGACCGACGGCAAACTGGCCGCCGGCGGTCTGTCCTGGGTGCTGACCGACCGGCTCGGAGACACTCTGGGGCGGCTGCTGCTGTGCTGCGTCGCGGTCGCCGTGTTCGCCTGCACCCTCGCCGTGCAGACATCCGGCGCGCGAATGATCTACTCCATGGCGCGTGAGGGCGCCCTGCCATTCCACCGGCACCTCGCGAGGGTCTCGGCCCGCACCGGTACGCCGATCATCACGTCGATCGTGGTGGGCGTGGGCGCCGCGATCGCGCTGCTGGTGAACGTTCGTCAGTCGGCGATCTTCACCGCGCTCTCCAGCCTCTGCATCGCCATGCTCTATCTGGCCTACCTGGGCGTGACGCTGCCGTTGCTGGTCGCCCGGATCCGGCACCGGGGCACAGACCGGCTCCCGGAGGGCGTCGACGAGACGGGCCGGCCCCTGTTCTCGCTGGGTCGTTGGGGAATCGTCGTCAACACGCTCGCCGTGCTCTTCCAGGTCGGCATGACGGTCAACCTGCTCTGGCCCCGCGCGGAGATCTACGACCTCACCGAGGGCACCTGGTGGCTGCAGTGGAGCGCTCTGCTCTTCGTCGGGGTCAGCCTCGCCATCGGCACCGGCTACTTCGTCGCCCGCCGACTGCACCGCCTGATCGAGCTGAGGCACGTACCCCACACGCACATCGAGCCGCCCGCCGAGGCGGTTGCCGAGCCCGCCTGACGGCCCCGGCCACGCATGACCCGACGCCTTGAGGGACGCATGACGAAGGGACGACGGCACACCCATGACCACGACCGAAGGTCCGACGGCCGGCACGCCGCACGGCCGGCACCCCGACGCAACGACCGGCGAACAGCAGCCCACGGCACAGTCCACCCGACAGAGCCCCGCCTGCGTCCGTGATCTGCACCTGACCGACAGCGTCCGCAGCGCCCAGGACGACGCCCGCGCCCAGGGCGGACAGGCAGGCGCATGGATGCCGTACCTTCCGGCGTCCAGCAGCCCGCACTGCCCGCCGGGAGTCGACACGACCGCCTTGCTGTGGGCGGAGACGGTCGCGCCCGGCGGTTACACCCACAAGGCCCTCGCGCGCGGCACCCGGCTGCGTTTCGACGATCCGACCGGTGACGCCTGCGCCCACCTGTTGCTCTTCAACGCCCTGGAGCCGGTCGAGCGGCTCAACGTCGCCGACACCCAGAAGATCCCCTGGCAGGCCTACCTGGGCGTGAACCACCCGCTGTTGTCCGGCGAGGGCCGGGTCATGGCCGTCGTCACGGGCGACTCCTCCGGTCGGCACGACGCCTTCTGCGGCACCACCACGGACGCCTGGAACGAACGCAAGTACGGTGACGCCCGACCCGAAGGGCCGTCCCCGTCAGGCCGCGGGCTCTTCGTCAAAGCGGCCGCCAAGCACGGTCTGAGCCGGCGTGACCTACCGCCCAGCGTGTCCTTCTTCCAGGGCGTCCGCGTCGAGCCGGACGGCGCCCTCGACTGGCGGGGCAGCGCCGGGCCGGGAGCGCATGTCGAACTCGTCGCGGAAATGCCCCTCTTGGTGCTGGTCGCCAACGTCGCCCATCCACTGGACCCGCGCCCCGACTACGCCGTCGGGCCGCTGCGCGTGCACGCCTGGCGCGGCACCCCGACCGGTCCCGACGAGCCGCGGTTCACCGCAACGCCGGAGCTGCACCGGGCGTACCTCAACACCGTCGACTACTGCGAAGCGCGAGGGCTGTGACATGGCGACCAGAGGGACCGAGAGCTCCGTGACCGCCGACAACACAGCCAACGCCGAGACCGCCCTGACCAGCTACCCCACCGTGTCGGGCGGCACCGTCCTCTCCACCGTCCCCGTCGGCGCCGTGTATGCCCAGGGCTCCGCCCTGGACTGGGGAGCGAGCCTGGTCGGGGGCGCGGTCGTCCTGGACGAGAACGTGGCACCCAACGCGCCCTGGTCGGCGGTGGTGACCAAGGGGCACGTCCTGACGATCGTCGACGTCGGCGGCAACCAGTCGGCCGACTGCCTGCTCTACAACGCCGACGACCCCGAGGAGCGCTACAGCGTCCCCGACACCCTGGCCTGGCAGGGCAACGCCTATGTCCGCACCGGCACAGTCCTGCACAGCAACGAGGGGCGCCCGCTGATGACCGTCGTCGCGAACGAGATCGACCGCCAGGACACCATCGGCGGCGCCTGCGGCAAGGAGTCCAACACCCTGCGCTACGGCCACCATGTGATGTTCCATCACGGCTGCCGCGAGAACTTCCTCGCCGAGGCCTCGCGGCGCGGCCTGGGGGTGCGGGACCTCGTCTCCAACCTCAACTGGTTCATGAACGTGCCCGTCGAGGCGGACGGCGCGCTGGGCATCGTGGACGGCATGTCGGCGCCCGGCCGCCGGGTCGCTGTGCGCGCCGAGACGGACGTCCTGGTGATGGTGTCCAACTGCCCGCAGATGAACAACCCGTGCAACGACTTCAATCCGACCCCGCTGCGAATGATCGTCGTGGACCCACGCAGCCAGGCGAGCCCCGCGGACTCCGAGCGCCCCGACGACGCGAGCCCGCGGTCCGGGCAGGACACGGGCACCTCGGAGGACGCCGCGTGACCCGCCCCGCCACGGTTCTCGTCGCCAACCGCGGTGAGATAGCACGCCGTGTCATCCGCACGGCCCACCGGATGGGCCTGGTCACCGTCGCCGTCTTCTCCGACGCCGACCGGGCCGCCCCGCACGTCCGCGAGGCCGACCACGCGGTCCGCCTCGGTCCGGCGCCCGCCCGCGACTCGTACCTGCGCGGCGAGGCCATCATCGAGGCCGCGCTCGCCCACGGCGCCGAGATCATCCACCCGGGCTACGGATTCCTCTCCGAGAACGCCGCCTTCGCCCGCGCCGTCGAGGAGGCCGGCCTGAGTTTCGCCGGCCCGACCGCCGACCAGATCACCGCCTTCGGCGAGAAGCACACCGCCCGCGCCCTGGCGAAGGCAGCCGGGGTACCGCTGCTGGCCGGGACGGAACTGCTCGCGAGCGCCGAGGAAGCAGTCACCGCGGCCGCCTCGATCGGGCTGCCCGTGATGGTCAAGGCCACCGGCGGTGGCGGCGGCATCGGCATGCAGGCATGCGCCACCGCCGACGAGGTCCGCGAGGCCTTCACGCGCGTGGCCGCGCTCGCCGAGTCCCACTTCGGGTCGGCCGGAGTGTTCCTGGAGCGCCTGGTCCGCCCGGCCCGTCATGTCGAGGTTCAGGTCTTCGGCGACGGCACCGGCCGGATCGCCGTCATCGGCGACCGCGACTGCTCGCTTCAGCGCCGCAACCAGAAGGTGATCGAGGAGGCCCCGGCCCCGGCACTGCCCGACCGTGTCCGCGCAACTCTGCACGACTCCTCGCGCCGGCTGCTCGCATCGGTCGGCTACCGCGGGGCCGGGACCGTGGAGTTCGTATACGACCCGGTGCGCGAGGAGGCCGCTTTTCTGGAGGTCAACACCAGGCTCCAGGTCGAGCACCCGGTGACCGAGGAGGCGTACGGCGTCGACCTCGTCGAGCTCATGCTCGCCCTGGCCCTCGACGGCCGGGTCGACGACGCGGTGTTCGCGCGGGAGTGGACGCCCACCGGACATGCCGTGCAGGCCCGGGTGTACGCCGAGGACCCCGGCAAGGACTCGGTACCGTCCTCGGGCCTCATCACCCGGGCGGTGTTTCCCGGCCAGGGCACCGGCGAGATGCACGGTGTCCGGATCGACGGTTTCGCCGAGACCGGCCAGGAGATCTCGCCGTACTACGACCCCATGCTTGCCAAGGTGATCGCGCATGGGGCCACCCGCGACACGGCCTTCGACCTGCTCGGCGAGGCCCTGGCCGCGAGCCGGGTCGACGGCATCGTCACCAACCTGAGTCTGCTGCGCTCGCTGACCGTGCGGGGCGAGGTGCGCGACGCCGCGCACAGCACCAGCACCCTCGCCACGACCACCGACCCCGAGCCGCGCATCGACGTCCTGGTGCCGGGAGCGATGACCACCGTCCAGGACCTGCCCGGCCGGCTCGGCTACTGGCATGTGGGCGTGCCGCCGAGCGGCCCCTTCGACCCCGTCTCCTTCGCCGAGGCGAACCTGGCCGTCGGCAACCAGGCCGAGGCGCCCGCACTGGAGGTCACCATGGGCGGCCTGACCCTGCGCTTCTCCGCCGCGGCCGTGGTCGCCGTCACCGGTGCCCCCGTCCCGGTCACCGTGGACGGCAGGGCGGCGGACCTGTGGGAGCCCGTACCGGTCCCGGCCGGCGCCACCCTGGTCCTCGGCGCCGCACCGGGGCCCGGCCTGCGCAGCTACGTGGCCGTGCGCGGCGGCATCGACGTGCCCGAATACCTGGGCAGCGCCTCGACGTTCACCCTGGGAGGCTTCGGCGGGCACGGCGGCCGGGCGCTGCTTGCCGGAGATGTGCTGCGGCTCGCGGCCTCCCATGCCACGACCGGTGGGCCGACCTCGCCCGAGCGCCGTCCCGCGATCACCTCGCACTGGCGGATCGGCGTCACCGAAGGGCCGCACGCGGCGCCGGAGTTCTTCACCCGTGAGGACATCGACACCCTCTACGCCACCGACTACAAGGTGCACCACAACTCGGCCCGCACCGGCATCCGCCTCATCGGCCCCAAGCCGCGCTGGGCCCGACAGGACGGCGGCGAGGCCGGACTGCACCCCTCCAACATCCACGACACGCCGTACGCGGTGGGCGCCCTGGACTTCACCGGGGACACCCCGATCATCCTGGGCCCCGACGGGCCGTCCCTCGGCGGGTTCGTGTGTCCCGCGGTGGTCGCCAGCGGCGACCTGTGGAAGCTCGGCCAGCTCCGCCCCGGCGACACCGTACGGTTCGTGCCGGTCAAGGAGGCCGAGGCGGCCGCCCTCGACGCCCGCCGCGCCTCACCCGCGCTCATCAGCACCGGCGGAGACGGCGACGACGGCGTACTGGGCCGCCTGGAGGCCACCGGGGAGCGCCCCGGCGTCACCTACCGTCGGGACGGCGACGACAACGTCCTTGTCGAGTACGGCCCCATGGCGCTCGACCTCGGCCTGCGGATGCGGGTGCACGCCCTGCAGGAGACCCTGGCCGCGCACGCGCCCGACGGCATCGTCGACGTTACCCCGGGCATCCGGTCACTGCAGATCCACACCGACGCCCGCCGGCTGAAGGCCCGTGACCTCACCACCTTGCTGCGCGAACTGGAGGACGAGGTCCCGCCCACCAACGAACTGGTGGTTCCGTCCCGCACGGTGCGGCTGCCGCTCAGCTGGGACGATCCGGCGACCCGCCTCGCCATCGAGCGGTACATGGCCGGGGTGCGCGACGACGCCCCGTGGTGCCCGTGGAACATCGAGTTCATTCGCCGCGTCAACGGCCTGGAGACCGCGGACGACGTCTACCGCACGGTGTTCGACGCCTCCTACCTCGTACTCGGCCTCGGTGACGTCTACCTCGGTGCCCCCGTGGCCACCCCGCTCGACCCGCGGCACCGCCTGGTGACCACCAAGTACAACCCCGCCCGCACCTGGACCGCGGAGAACTCCGTCGGCATCGGCGGTGCCTACCTGTGCATCTACGGCATGGAAGGCCCCGGCGGCTACCAGTTCGTCGGCCGTACCGTGCAGATCTGGAACCGTTTCCGCAGGGGCGGCCTGTTCCAGGACTCCCCGTGGGCCCTGCGCTTCTTCGACCGCATCGAGTGGTACCCCGTCACTGCCGAGGAACTCCTGGAACTGCGCGCCGAGACCGACGCCGGCCGAGGCCCCTTCGACACTCAGGAGGGCACCTTCTCGATCGCCGAGTACAACGCCTTCCTGACCGCCGACGCCGACTCGATCGCCGCCTTCCGCAAGCAGCAGAGCGCCGCGTTCGAGGCCGAGAAGGAACGCTGGCGGGCCGCCGGCGAGTTCGACCGGGACGACGACCCCGAACCCCCGGCCGCCGACGCCGTCACCGTCCCGGACGGCGCGGTCCCGGTCACCGCGCCGTTCACCGCCACCGTCTGGCAGACCGTGGCGCAGCCCGGTACCACTGTCGCCGAGGGCGACCCGATCCTCTCGCTGGAGGCGATGAAAATGGAGTCCAAAGTGAGCGCCCCCGTCGCCGGGACACTTCTGGAGATCTACGTCCAGCCCGGTGAACAGGTCGCCCCCGGCCAGGTCCTCGCGGCGGTGCGGGCATGAGCGCCATGACACCGGCCGAGCGCGTCGAGGCCGCCTACGACCGTATCGAGTCCGCCGATCGGACCGAGATCTGGATCCATCTCAGGCCCCGCCACGAGGTGCTCGCCGAGGCGGCCGGGATCGATCCGAAGCTGCCGCTGGCCGGCCTGGTCGCAGCCGTCAAGGACAACATCGACGTGGCCGGCCTGCCCACGACCGCCGGCGCGCCGTCCTACGCCTACCGGCCGGACGCCGACGCACCCGCGGTGGCACGGCTGCGCGCGGCCGGCGCGGTGGTGCTCGGGAAGACCAACCTGGACCAGTTCGCCACGGGCCTGGTCGGCACCCGCAGCCCCTACGGTGCGGTCCGCAACGCCTGGGCCCCGACCCGCATTTCCGGCGGGTCGTCCGCCGGCTCCGCCGTCGCGGTCGCGCTGGGCATCGCCGACATCGCGCTGGGCACCGACACGGCCGGCTCCGGGCGGGTGCCCGCCGCCCTCAACGGCATCGTCGGCGTCAAGCCCACCAAGGGCCTGGTGCCCGTGACCGGGGTGGTCCCCGCCTGCTACACCCTCGACTGCGTGACCGTCTTCGCCCGCGACCTGCGGCTCGCCCGCACAGCCGCGGAGATCGTCGAGGGCCCCGACCCGTCCGACCCGCTCTCCCGCACCGGCACCCAGCTCCCGCCGCCGGCCGCGCGTCCCAGGGTCGCCGTCCCCACCGACGAGAACCTGGAGGGCATGGCCGACGGCTGGCGTACGGCCTTCGGCGCCGCGGTCGCCCGCCTGGCGAGCACCGGGGTGGAGATCGTCGAGGCCGACGTCACCCCGCTGCTGGAGGCCGCGCAACTGCTGTACGGCGGCGCGTTCGTGGCCGAGCGGTACACCGCCGTGGGCGAGCACATCGAGAAGCACCGCGACCTGATCGGCACGGACCTCGACCCCACCGTCGCGTCCATCGTGCTGGCCGGCCGGACCAAGACGGCCGCCGACTGGGCCGCCGACACCGCCCGGCTCGCCGTCCTCGGCGCCGCCGCGCGCACGGCCCTCGAAGGTTGCGAGGCGCTCCTCACCCCGACCACCACCTGGCACCCCACTCTCGACGAGGTGGCGGCAGACCCGGTCGGTGCCAACGCCCGGATGGGCCGCTTCACCAACTTCGCCAACCTCCTGGACTACGCCTCGCTCGCCGTTCCCGCCGGCTTCGTGGACGGCCTGCCCTTCGGCGTGATGCTCACCGGCCCCGCCTTCTCCGACCGCGCCTTGGCCGCCTTGGCCGAGCGCTTCAGCAATCATGGGCTCGACCTGTTCGTGGTCGGCGCCCACCTCACCGGACAGCCGCTCAACGCGCAACTGGTCCAGGCGGGCGGCACGTTGGTGGGCCCGGCGCGCACCGCCGCCCGCTACCGGCTGCATGCGTTGGCCACCGAGCCGCCCAAGCCGGGCTTGGTCCGGGATGCCGGGGATGGCACGGGAGTGGGCACACGTGGTGGCGCGGGGGCAGAGGGCCGCTCGGGCATCGAGGGCGAGATCTGGCGACTGCCGGCCGCGGGGTTCGGGGCGCTGATCGCCGCCGTTCCCGCGCCGATGACCATCGGCACCGTCGAACTGGCCGACGGACGGCAGATCAGCGGCTTCCTGGTGGAGCCGTACGCCGTCGAGGACGCGCCCGACATCACGCGGTTCGGCGGCTGGCGGGCCTATCTGGCGTCCGCGTGACCGGGGCGGCATCGGCGGGCAGCCGGTGCCGGCCACGGCCGGGAGCCCGCCGCCGAACCGGCAGGATGGGAGCATGACGACGACGCGGCCCCGCCAAGGCAGACCCCGCCACACGGCGGCCTCCGATCCCCACACCTCTGCCCGCGATCAGATCCTCGACGCCGCCGGGGCGCTCTTCGTGGAACACGGGATCGCCGCCACCAGCACCCGCATGATCGCCGAGCGGGTGGGCATCAGGCAGGCCTCGCTGTACTACCACTTCACCACCAAGGACGAGATTCTCGCCGAGCTGCTGGCCACCTCGGTCCGGCCGAGCCTGGAGATGGTGGAGCGGATCCAGGCATGGGTGCCCGAGCGCGTGAGTGCGGCCGCGGCACTGTACGCGGTGGCCGCGACCGACGTCCGCACCCTGTCCCGCACCCCCTACAACATCGGCACGCTCTACCTCCTGCCGGAAGTACTGGCCGAGCGATTCGACGCCTTCCGCGCCGACCGAGCCCAACTGCAGGAGAGCTACGGGTCTCTCGGCGCTGCGGCGGCGACCGAGGGCGTCGCCCGCAGCCTGCCGCCCGAGCGCATCGGGGAACTGCTGATCCAGCTGGTGGAGGTCGTCATCCAGATACGGCGTTCCCGTGAGCCGGAAGCGGCCGACACGGATGCCATCGCGTCGTCGTGCCTACGGCTGTGCGGGCTCGACGAGCCGGTGGTGACCGCCGCCAGGGACGAGGCACGGATCCTGCTGAGCCGCCTGGCATGACCGACGGCTCGGCAGGGGTGCGGTCTTCAGCGTCGTTGCCGTGGCAGGTGTGCGGTCATGCCGGAGCTGTTGTCCGATAGGGCCCCCAGGACGCTTTGAGCCGCTGCATGGCCGTCAGGCGGAAGGCGAAGTAGATCGCGGCGGCTGCGGCAACGGCGCTCAGGAGGTCGGCCGCCAGGTACTGCACGACGGCACTGCGGATCTGCGCGAGCGTTTCGGCGTTGTCGTAACGCGAGGCGGCGTATCGGCCGAACAGGTTGCTGGAGACGAACAGCGCCCACCACAGGTTCACCGGCCAGATCGACGTCCGCGACGGCACACCGTCATCCGGCAGTGGTGTGCTCGCCGTCCACATGTCGACGGCGATGCGGTACGGCATCCAGAGGTTCGCCAGCGGGATCAACCAGGCCCCGATGGCCCAGCCGGGCCTGTTGCGGAACCGGTCGGGTGCGAGCAGCCCTGTGGTGCGACGCATCTGGAAGAACCAGACGACGAAGAGGACGGCGCAGGCCAGGTACGTCGTGACCTGGAGGGTCCCGGCCTTTTCGTACAGCGAGTAGGCCCCGGCCAGTTCCTACTGGGGTGCGGCGGCAAGGGCGTCGTCCGAGCCGGTCAGCATGTGGATGCGGACTCCGGCGAACACGGCGAACAGATCGCTCAGGGCGACGGTGGCGAGCAGCGCTGAAACGGCGGCCACAAGGCCGCGCGAGGCGAGTGGCACCCTGCCGGGCAGGGAGGGTCTCGGGCGAAGATCACTGGATGCGGACATGACGGTGGCCCCCCACGGGCGGAGAAACGGGAAACGGCCCGCGGAAGAACGCGTGCTGAGGCACCGTAAGCCAAGCCCGGTCGTCCCGTCCATGACATTCCGCCGGCAGGTCCAGAGGCTGACCTGCAGGAAGTGGCCGACGAGGACTCCCACCACGAAGTCCACCGCAGCGCTGTCACAAACGGGCCGGTCGTCTGGTCCTTGCTGTGGACAGTCCCTGTTTGGAGGAAACGATGAGCGCTGAGCACGCACACCTGCCCCCGGGCGTCGAGGTGATCACGACCCTGTCGGACGCGGTGGCCCGGATCCCGGCCGGCGCCGAGGCCAGGACCATCCGGGTCACCCTGGCACCCGGTGACCCCGGCGCGCCGCCGCACCGGCATCCCGGGCCGCTCTTCGGCTATGTGACCCAGGGCGAGATCCTCTTCGAACTCGAGGGGCAACTGCCCAGGGTGCTCAAGGCAGGTGACGCCCTGTTCGAGCCCGGCGGTGACGTGATCCACTACCAGGGAGCCAACAACCTCCCGGACGCGCAGTCACAGCTGGTGGTGACCATGTTCGCGCCACCCGGTACCCCGGTTCTGACCGTGGTCGGCGCGCAGGAGCTGGCCGAACGGCGACACCTGCGCGCCACTCAGCCGTGACGGCAACCAGGATTCCGGATCACTCGGGTCCTGATTTCTAGGTGTGCCTGCCCGGTGCGGGGTCCTCGACAACGGTCCCCGCTGCCGGGGTGTCTAGCCGAACGTCACGCTGTGGGGGAGCGGTTCGAAGTAGCCGCGGGCGTCCCCGGGGAAGAGCGTGTCGGCGGGTTCCTCGCAGCCACGGTCGTAGTACACCGTTGCCACGGCGTCGGTGCGGTTCTCGACACTGTCTGCGCCCTGGAGCAGGAGGTAGCACTCCCCGTTGTCCGGATCGCCGATCTCCAGGTCCCCGGACTCGGCCGAGTGGTAGAAGAATGTGCCGGAGGCGGCGGACGCGCTGCCGGCGGGCAGCGCGGTGAAGACGGCGAGGGCGGCAGCGGCCGCCAGGGCGGTACGACCCAGGCGCGACGAAGCAATGCGTGTGGTTGCCATGGGGCAACGCTGCCCGGGACGCGGCGGCTTCCACCGGGAATAGCCCCTGGAACAGGGGGACTTGGAGCAGACAGGCAGCCCGCGCGCCCCCGGTTCGCGTCGGGCTCAGCTCACGCGCGCGGGCGCTCCGGCGACGACAGTGGCGAAGCCGGAGCGAGCACCGCGCCCAGCACCAACCAGCTGATGGCCCCCCCCGCGACAGTGGCTGGCGGCCATGGTCACGCCTGGACGGTGGGGCGGACGTTGATCTCGCCGATCTCGACGTCGTCGGGCTGTTCGATCGCGAAGGCCACGGCGCGGGCGACCGCCGCCGGATCGATACCCACCGCGTCCATGTTCTCGCGGATCCGCTGACGGATGTGCGGGTCCGGCATCGAGTCGGCGAGGTCGGTGCGGACGTATCCCGGCGAGATGGCCGTCGTGCGCACCACCCCGTCGGTGGACTCCGTGCGCAGCCCCTCGTGGACCGTGCGGACCGCGTTCTTGGTCGCGGCGTAGACGGCCATCGAGGGGGAGACGGACAGCCCGGCCACGGAGACGATGCTCACCAGGTGGCCGGACCCCTGCTCGCGGAAGACGGGCAGCGTGGCGGCGACGCCGTTGAGCATGCCGCGAAGGTTGACGTCGATCATGGCCGACCAACCTGCGGTGTCGAGGTCGGACAGCGGGCTGATCGGGGCGATGCCGGCGTTGTTCACCAGTACGTCGACACGGCCGTACTGCTCGATCGTGGTGGAGACCAGGCGCCGCAGGTCCTCTGCCTTGGTGACGTCGACGACGCACGTGGCAGCACGGCCTCCCTCCTTCTGGATGTCCTGCGCTATGGCGTCGATGCGTTCGCTGCGGCGCGCCGCGAGGACGACGGCCGCGCCGCGCCGAGCGAGCAGACGGGCCGTGGCTTCGCCGATGCCGCCACTCGCTCCGGTGATGGCGACGATCTTGCCGTGAAGAGAGAGCATGGCTGCCTCCAAGTAAAGTGGACACGTGTCCGCGTACTCGTTCCAGCTTACCGGACACGTGTCCACTTGTCGGGGCGGAACATCAGGAGAGGCCTATGAGCACGTCGGCACGCCGTCAGGACGCGAGGGAGAACCGGACCCGCATCGTGGAGGCCGCCCGGGCAGCCCTGGCCGAGTCCCACCACGTCCATCTCAACGAGATCGCCAAGCGCGCGGGTGTAGGCCAGGGCACGCTGTACCGGAACTTCCCGGGCCGCGAAGCGCTCCTCGCCGAGGTGTACCGGCGCGACGTCGACGAACTCGTGACCGCCGCCTCCACACTGCTCGCGGAACACGAGCCCGTGGCAGCCCTGCGTCACTGGCTCGACCGGCTGATCGACTACGCCGAGATCAAGCGCGGCGTCCTGGCGGCGCTGGAGCCCGCGGCATGGCAGGACCTTGTCGCCCACAGCCACAACCCCATCGAAGGCGCTCTCGGTGAGTTGCTGGACGCCGGGCAGGCGGATGGTTCCCTCCGCACGGACGTGGACGCCCATGGGGTCCTCATGCTCGTCGCGTACCTCAGCCGCCTGGACCGGGACGAGTGGCAGTCAACGGCCCGGCCTTTGATGAACGTCATTCTCGACGGCCTCCACCGACAGGAAGCGGACCGGTGAGAGCGGGGGACCGGGTCACTCCTCCGAGTGGCGCTCGTGGCCTCTCCCGGAAGAATCGGAGGTGGGACCCCTAGCTTGACGGGGGTGCCCGGACGGGCCAGGGGAGCGGGACTTCGGCGCGTGAGGGGAGCATGCCGTGCCGGGAGGACGGCGGCACACGGTAGGTGATGACGGCTTGGCCGTCGCGCTCGTCGACCCGGCGGGCCGTATCGGACTGTGGAGTTCCGAAGCGCAAACGCTGACCGGGCACCCGGCCTCCGAGGTCGTCGGTCGCGACCTGTCCGTACTTGCCGACCGCCCCACCAGCCATGGACGGGCGCTCGTCGCCGAGTTGGTCCGGGCCGGCGGTGGAGTCCGCACGGACTGGCTGCGCTGCTTCGACGGCAGCAGCCGCAGCATCCGGTGGCGTGTCGTACCCGTACCGCTCGCAGCCGGTACAGGTCTGCTCGCCGTGGCCGGCCGCGGCGACCAGCAGATCGACTGGTGCGATCCCGCGGCGGCCGACCTTCTCCTGCATTCCTCGCCGATCGGCCTGGCCGTCCTGGACAAGGACCTGCGTTACCGCTTCATCAACGACGCCCTCGCGCGTCTCAACGGCCTGCCCGTCGCCGCACACCTGGGCCGCCGCATCCTGGACGTCCTCGACCTCCCCGACCCGCGGGCGTACGAAGCGATGCTGCGACGTGTCACCGACGGTGGCGAGACGATCGACAATCTGCACGTGGCCGCGATCAGGCCCGATGGCACACCGTACGCGGCGGTGGGAACCCTTTTCCCCCTGCGGGATGCCGATGGCCGCATCGTGGGGCAGGCCGGCGTCGTGCACGACCTGGGTGGCACGAGGGCGGAGTTGCTGGACACCGCGCGCAACCAGCGGCGGCTGGAGCTGCTCACCCGGATCAGTGCCGGCCTCAGCCAGGGGCTGGACGTGGCGAGCGTGGCGTCGAGGCTCTCAGCGGTCTGTACCCCGGCGTTCGCCTCGACCGTCACCGTCGACCTCCTGGAAGGCGCAGTGCAGAGCACTGCGGCGGGGGTGCGCGGCACCGGCTGTCCTGACGGGTCTCCCAGAGCGCGGGTCTACCCGCTGAGCGCCGCCGTGGGCAGCGGCCCTGCTGCTCCGGAAGGGGATTTGCCGCAGGCCCGTGAGGCGTCGATCCCGGTCAGCGAGTGCATCCGCTCGGCCGACGTGGTGGCCTTCCTCGTGGACGAAGCGCGCGAGCAGCATCACGGCATTGCTCTGCCGTTGCTTGCCGGCGGACAAGTTCTGGGAGCGATCACCTTCTCCCGACCCGGCGGCTTCGATGCCGACGACGTGCTCACCACGCGCGACATCGCCGCTCGCGCCGCCATGGCGATCGACAACGCCCTGCTCTACCGGCGGGAAAGACTGGCCACACTGGCCCTCCAGCGCCATCTGCTGCCCGCACGCCTGCCGGACATCCCCTGGGCCAAGTCGGCATACCGCTACCTCCCCGCCCAGGACGGGACCCTGGCCGGCGGTGACTGGTACGACGTCGTGCGCCTGCCCGGCGGGCGTATCGGACTGACCGTCGGTGACGTCATGGGGCACGGACTGGGCGCGGCTGCGGCCATGGGCCGATACCGCTCTTCCGCTCGCGCCCTGCTGGCCGTGGGTCTGGAACCCGGTCAGCTCCTCACCCGCCTGGACGGGTTGAAGGACGACGCCGACAACGATCTGCCGGCCACCTGCGTCTGTGTCGTCTATGACGGGGCCGGCGGAGACCTCCGGGTCGCGCTTGCCGGCCACCCACCGCCCCTGCTGGTCCGGCCGGACGGGTCGGCGGACATACTGGCGGCCGACCCCGGGCCGCCCGTGGGCATGGGGCTTGATCACGTGTACGAGAGCGCCCACTGCGTCGTCCCGTCGGGCAGCTTGCTCGTCCTCTACACCGACGGGATGATCGAGGACCGCAGCACGTTTCTGGACCTCGACCAGGGGATCGCCATGCTCCGCCGCGCGGTTCACCACACCGAGACACCCCTGGACGAGGTCTGCGACGCCCTCGTCGCCGTACGCCCCGCCAACTCGGCGGACGACGCCACCGTGGTCGTCACCCGGCTGACCCGCCTCCAGCCCATGCCGGTGGCCGACCACGATGCTCAAATCACCGGCTAGCGTGCGAAGTCACAGGGGACGCCGGCCTGGAAACGCGGGGTGACCTCGACTGCCGTGGCTTGATCCACATGCCGGGACGGTCCCTGCGGCGTTACTTTGGAAGCAGGCCCCTCGCAGACACTCCCGCACCGGATCGCGAGCTCAGTGGAGCGCCGCGAAGAGTCAGAGGGGTGAATGATGCCCACACGTTTCGGCTGGACCGGGTGCCACAACTGTCTCTCGCTGTTCTACAGCGGCTGGCCGCCCACGAACAATCCGCCTCCGTACGACCCGGTACCCAACGGGTCCTGCACCGCCGACCCCATCCCGGGGACGCCACCCGAGTTCATCGGCCGTCACATCCCGAACAGCGACTGGGCGTTCGAGATGACCGAGGATCCCTCGACCAGGGGCGACGGCGCCGTTGTCAGCGGCTGGACGGAAGGCTTCAACCACTGCACCAAGTGCGAGGTCATGTTCACCGCGGACGCCGGCGGCAACCACTGCATGGCTTCCGGTCAGCATGCCGCCGGTACCGCGTACCAACTGCCCACCAGCTGGGGCCCGTTCGAGCACTTCAGGGCCGGCTGGAAGGTCTGCGGCAAGTGCGGCGTCCTGTTCTTCGCCGGAGAGGGCGAGTTCGACGGCGACTGTCCGGCAGACACCACCCACCACGCGGTCAGCGTGGAGTTCGGGGTCGAGTTCTGGCTGTAGGTCGGGCGTGCGCGGTGGTCGGGCGTGCGCGCTGGTTCGGGCCGGTGTGCCCGGTGAGGGGGGGGAGAGAGAGCGGGACAGGGGCCGGGCTCGTGAAGCGCTGGTGAAAACCCT
Source organism: Streptomyces sp. NBC_01092 (assembly GCF_045039535.1). Lineage (NCBI taxonomy): Bacteria > Bacillati > Actinomycetota > Actinomycetes > Kitasatosporales > Streptomycetaceae > Streptomyces > Streptomyces sp. NBC_01092. The sequence continues at coordinate 10,666,372 of NZ_CP108659.1, forward strand.
GTGGAAGCGGTGTCGGTGGGGCCGTTTATGCTGCCCTCGATGATCACGCGGGACCCAGGGGAGGGCGCGGCATGTTGGGCAGGCTGTTCGGCAGGGGTGGGGAGAGACCGGCGGAGGATCCGAACGTCCTTCCCGTCCCGCGCAGGCAGAGGAACGGGACGTACACGCTGCGCGCGCTCGGAGACGCGCGCGTGCTCGCGCTGGTGGAGGCGGCCGACGCGGGTGACTGGGAGGCGGTCAAGGCGGCGCTGGCCCCCTTCGATCTCGGCCACGACCACGCGGTCCTGGCCGAGCTGGCCGATCTGGATGGCGTGCAGGACTGGATCGGCCGGGCCGTCGAGGAGGACAAGGAGCACAGGGCCACCGCCCTGCTGATATCCGGGACGCGCCACGTCAGCTGGGGCTGGGAGGCCCGCACCGCCGAGCGTGCCGTGAACGTCACCCAGGAGCAGTGGCGGGTCTTCCACGAGCGGCTCCACATCGCCGAGGAGCAGCTGCTCGAAGCCGCCGAGTTGCAGCCCGAATGGGTCACGCCGTGGCGCCGCCTCCTCACCTCCGGCCGCGGCATGTCGCTGGGCGCCGCCGTGAACGAGACCCGGCTCGACGCTGCCCTGCGCCGCGACCCGCTCGACCTGGAGACCCACGTCGAGTGGGTGTCGCAGTTGCAGCCCCGCTGGGGCGGCGAGCCCGGCCAGGCCATGGCGTTCGCCCGCGACGCGCTCTCCCGCACCCCGCAGGGGCACCGCCTCGGCTGCGTGATCGCCATGGCGCACATCGAGGACTGGGTCGAGTCGGACCGCGCTGACTGCCTCGAAACACCCGCGATCCAGGCCGAGTTGAGGGCCGCTGCCGACCACAGCATCCTCCACCCCGCCTACGCGTGGCGCCCGGGCTGGCAGCAGGACTTCAACATGTTCGCGATGGCCCTGTCGCTGGCCGGCGAGCGCCACACGGTCCGACGCGTCTTCCAGACACTCGACGGCGCCTACACCAAGTGGCCCTGGGCCTACTTCGCCGAACCCGAGAAGCAGTTCGCCCGCCACCACCGCCGCGCCTGAGCCCCCCCCTGCGGCCCAGTGCCGTCCGCCCGCCATCCGTCACCCCTCCCACCCCGGACTGCCCGATGACTCTGCCCGACACTGCCGTCAACCCGCCCGGCGCCGACCGCACCTTCCAGGTGGACCTGCGCGGCCTCGTCGACCTCCTCTCCCATCACCTCTACTCCAGCCCCCGCGTCTACCTGCGCGAGCTGATGCAGAACGCGGTGGACGCGCTGACCGCCCGGCGCGGCCACGAACCGGCCGCACCCGCCGACGCCTTCGGCATCCGCCTGTACGCCGACGGTTCGGTCGTACGCGTCGAGGACGACGGCGTCGGTCTCACCGAGGCCGACGTGCACACCTTCCTCGCCACGATCGGCCGTAGCAGCAAACGGGCAGAGCGGATCGCCGAGCAACGCGGCGACTTCATCGGCCAGTTCGGCATCGGTCTGCTCTCCTGCTTCCTGGTCGCCGACGAGATCCACGTCCTGAGCCGCTCCGCCCGCACGCCCGATGCCCCAGCCGTCGAGTGGCGGGGACGCGGCGACGGCAGCTACACCGTCCGCACCCTGCCCGCCTCCGCCCGCCCCCGGCCCGGCACCACCGTCACGCTGACGCCGCGCGCCGACGCGGGCGAGTGGACCCGCCCGGAGCAGGTGCACGCACTGGCCCGGCACTTCGGCTCCCTGCTGCGCCACCCGGTGACGTTCGACGACGGCTCGGGCGGGCCGGGCGCGTCCGTCAACCCCGAACCCGCGCCCTGGGCGCGCACCCACCCCACGCCGGGAGCCCGGTCCCGTGCGCTGGCCGCGTACGGCGAAGAAGTCCTCGGATTCACGCCGCTGGACACCATCGAGCTGGACCTGCCGGCCGTGGGCCTGAAGGGCATCGCGTGCGTGCTGCCCGAGGCCGTGCCCGCCGGACGCCGTCACGGCCACCGCGTGCACGTCAAGGGCATGCTGCTGTCCGAGCAGGCCGAGGAGATCCTGCCCGAGTGGGCGTTCTTCGTCCGCTGTGTCGTCGACGCCGAGAGCCTGCGCCCGACGGCGTCCCGCGAGTCCCTGTACGAGGACGACACCCTCGCCGCCGTCCGCGACGCCCTCGCCGAGCGGCTGCGCGCCTGGATCGCCCGGGCCGCCGCGAGCGACCCGGACCTGCTCGCCCGCTTCCTCCAGGCCCACCACCTGGCCGTGAAGTCGCTGGCGGTGCACGACGACGAGATCCTGCGGATGCTGCTGCCCTGGCTGCCGTTCGAGACCACCGACGGGCACAGCACCCTCGACGAGTTCGCGCGCACCCACCGCACCGTGCTCGTGACGTCCAGCGTGGAGGAGTTCCGGCAGGTCGCCGCGATCGCCTCGGCCGCCGGGCTCGGCGTCGTCAACGGCGGCTACACCTACGACCGTGAGCTGGTCCACCGACTGCCCGAGATCAGGCCCGAGGTCAGCGTCGCCGACCTCGACCCGGCGACCCTCACCGCCCACCTCGACCCCGTCGACCGGGAGACGGAACTGGCCGCCGCGGCCTACCTCGCCCAGGCCCGCGACGCCCTCGCCGTCTTCGACTGCGACGTAGCGCTGCGCACCTTCCAGCCCGCCTCCGCCCCCGCTCTCCTCGTCGACAGCCGGGAGGCCCGGCACGAGCGCACCCGCTCCCAGCTCGCCCGTGAGCAGGAGGGCGGCCTGTGGGGCGACATCCTCGGCGCCCTGCGGCAGGAGGCACCACGCGCCCAGCTGATCCTCAACCAGCTCAACCCGCTGGTCCGCACCGCCGTCGCCATCGACGAGCCCGAGCTGGCCCGCACCAGCGCCGAAGCCCTCTACGGGCAGGCCGCGATGCTGTCCCGGCGCCCGCTCAGGCCATCCGAGTCGAGCCTGATCAACCGCTCCTTCCTCGACCTTCTCGCCCACGCCCTTCGCAAGGACAGCTGACGATGCCGACCGCACCCCAGACAACCGACGAGCTGTACCAGGCGCTCCAGGAGAACGACGCTCGCCCCTACGGCCGCACCCGCACCGTCACCGCCGAGGAACTCGTCGACGCCGCCGAACAGTTCGCGGAGCCGCTCCCGCTCGTCCACGCGCTCCTCGAACTGCAGGAGGCGTACACCTACGGCTCCGAACCACGGAAGTCGCCTGTCGTCTTCGCCCGCCTGCTCACCCTCTTCGACGAGCAGCCCGACGTCTTCGACGACCGCCTGCGCCACCTGCTGTTCTGGCGTTTCAAGTGGGTGGGCCACGCCCTGCGCCAGCTGCCCGAGATACCGCTGGCCAGCCTGCGGCAATGGCTGACGGAGATGCGTGACCGGTACGAGAAGGCCGACCTCGGCCTCCAGCCCTACTACGGACAGGCGTACCAGCTCGCCGCCCACGTCGGGCAGGACACCACCCCCGCCTACGAGCTGTGGGCGGGCCGTACCCGCACCCGGCTCAGCGACTGCGAGGCCTGCGAGATCTGCGAGCGGGCCCTGTACCACCTCGCGGCGGGCGACGACGAGCGGGCACTGGGCACGTGGGAGCCCGTCCTGGCCGGGAAGGAGTCCTGCCAGGAGGAGCCGGCCCGCTCCGTCTCGTACGCGCTGCTGCCCCTGCTGCGCACCGGCCGCACCGACCGGGCCCGCGAACTGCACCTCGCCGGCTACCGCAGCTGCCGCCGCAACCCCTCGATGTCCCAGGAGGTCGCCCGGCACCTGGAGTTCTGCGCGCTGACCGGCAACGAGGCACGCGGCCTGGAACTGCTCGCCGAGAACCGGATCCTGTTCGACGAGGTCGACTCGCCGCTGGACCAGCTCGGCTTCCTCACCGGAGTGGAGGTCCTCCTCCAGCGCGTCGAGTCCCTCGGCCACGGCGAACTGCCCGCCGCCGGGTACGCCGGCCGCACCTGGACGGTGGCCGGCCTGCGCGCTGAGGTGCGCGGCCGCGCCGACGACCTCGCCGCCCGCTTCGACGCCCGCAACGGAACCACGGCCCACACCGACCGCCGCCGGGCCCGCCTGGAGCGTGCCCCGCTCCTGGACGCACTGGAACTGACCCTGCGCACCCGCGCCCTCGACGACGTGGCCCCGGTTGCCGCACCCGTCGCCCGCACGGCCGACGCCGCCCCCGAGTCGCTGCCCGAACTCATCGTCCACGCAAGGAACCTGGACGAGCAGGGGCACCCGGACGCACAGGCCTGCTGGGCGCGGCTGCGCACGCTGGTCACCGCCCGCGACTACACCCACCCCGACGACCCGGCCGTGGGCCCGCTCGTACGGCTGCGCGCGGACCTGCTGGCCGACGAGGCGAGCCGGGCGGGCGAGAAGGACGAGTTCGCCGTCGCCGCCGAACTTCACGAGGAGGCCGCGGGCCTGTACGACGACGCCGGCGAGCCGGGTCACGCGGCGCTCTCCCGCGCCTGCGCACTGCTGGCCGGCGCGGAGGGTGCCGACGGAGCCGAGGCGAAGGCCGCCGCGCTGACCGCCGCCCACACGTCCATGGTCGGCCTGCACGAGGGGACGCCCGACCTCGCCCCGTTCCAGGAGGCCCGCCTGCTGCGGCTGCGGGCGACGGTGCTCGGCCTGCGGCTGCAGGCGTCGAGAAGCGACGAGCACGTCGCGCCGGTCTTCGCCGAGGTGGACCAGCTGCTCGCGTTCACCACGCGGCACGACCTCGCCGGGCAGATCTCCGGCGCCCTGCTGCTGCGGACCAGCACGTACGCCCTCTCCGGCGACCTGCCCGCCGCGGTCACCGAGATCGACGCCCTCCTCGACCGGCTCAAGGCCCAGGGCCCCGCCTGGCACCTGCCCCGCACGCTCGGACTGCGCGGCCGGCTCCAGCTCGTCGGCCAGGACGCGCAGGCCGCTCACGCGGACCTGACCGAGGCGCTGCGACTGGCCGCCGACTGGCCCGCCGACGCGGTCGACACCGCCCGCCTGCACGGTGACCTGGCCGAGGCCTGCATGCACCTGGGCCGCCCCGACGAGGCCCTGCGGCACCTGACCCGCTCCGCGGAACTGGAGCTTCGCCGCGGCAGCCGGACGGACGCCTTCTGCACCTACAGCAACGCGGCCAACCTCACCCTCGACCTGGGCCGCGTCGAGGACTGCATCGCCCTGCTCGACTCCCTGCTGGCCGAACCGGACGTCGCCGCCGGAGAGTTGGACGACCGGCTCCTCGCTCAGCTGCGCCTGACCCGCGCCCGCGCGCTGCACACGGGGGAGGACCTCAAGGCGGCAACGGCCGAGTTCGTCGCCCTCGCCGCCGAGTCGGCCGGCTGGGACGACGACCCGGGAAGCCACGTCATGATCGCTGCGGAGACGGCCGTACTCCTCGGTGAGTCCGGCGAGTTCGGCCGGGCGCGCGAGGCCGCGGGCCAGGCACTCGCTGCCCACGCGCGAGCCCCGCGTTACGAGCAGCTCAGCAACTGCCTGCGTGAACTGGCCCGCCTCCAGGCCCAGCAGCAAGGCCAGGACGGGCTGGCCGACGCCCTCTCCTTCCTCGCCGACGCCGGCCGGATCGCCGACGAGGCCCGCGCCGCCGACTACGAGACCCACGGCCGTTCCCTGGACAGCGCCCTGGCCTACGAGCACGGACGCGTCAACGCCTACGCCGGCGAGTACGAGGACGCGCTGGCCGCCCTGGAGAAGGCCCTCACTCTGCTCGGCGAGCCGGCAGGCGACGACGACCACGCCGGCGAGTGGGCCGAGTGCGTCCGCCTCGCGGGTGCCGTGGAGGGCCTCTACCTCGAACGCCCCGCCCCCGCCCTCACCCGCCTCGACGCGGCGGTCTCCCGCCTGACCGCCCTCGGCCACACCGAGGAGATCGAGCCGCTCGCCTCCTTGGCGGCCCGGCTGCGCGACGAGGAGTGACGCGACGGCGCCCCTGGCCCCCGCCGGAGGTCGCTTCACTGGTGCGGGTCGGCCGGGGTGATTTTCGAGCGGGTGGATCGCAGGTGCTGGGCGGCCGACGTGGACAGCATGGTCAGCGCCTCGTCGGTGGGTGATCCAGGGTCGGCGAGGAAGGCGTACAGGGTCTGGTCCGGGTCGCCGGGGAAGGTCAGCGCTTCGGTGTGCAGCGTGAGGTCGCCGACGATCGGATGGTGCAGGGCCTTCGTGCCGTGGCCGTGGACGACGACTTTCTGCGCGGCCCACCAGCGGCGGAAATGCTCGCTCTTCATGGACAGCTCGCCGATGAGCTCGGCGGTGGCCGCGTCGTCGGGATGGCGGGCCGCGTCCATGCGCAGGGTGCCCACGAACTCGGAGGCGATGCGCTGCCAGCCGTCTGCGAAGAGTGAGCGCGCGGCCTCGTCGAGTATCAGCCAGCGGGTGGCGTTGCGGTCTCGGACGGGCATCGCGTCGAAGTCGGTGAGCAGTGCGCGGGCCATGCGGTTGCTTGCCAGGATCTGGGTGCGGCGTCCCAGGACGAAGGCCGGCGTGTCCCCGAGGCGGGCCAGCAGTGTGTGCACGCCGGGACGCACCTTCTGCACGGCACGGGGTGTGCGGCGGCCCCCGCCCGGCTGACGGGCCACCGCGTGCAGGTAGCTGCGTTCGGCCGGGTCCAGCTGAAGAGCGTTCGCCAGGGCGTCGAGGACGGACTGCGAGGGAGTGATGGGCCTGCCCTGTTCCAGGCGTGTGTAGTAGTCGACGCTGACGCCGGCCAGCGCGGCCAGTTCCTCCCTGCGCAGTCCCGGGACGCGGCGGGGTGCGGGGTCGTGGATGCCGAGGTGGTGCGGGTCCATCGCTGCGCGCCGGGCGCGCAGGAAGTCGCCGAGCTCTTCGTTGCGCTCCATGGGTCCATGGTCGCGCGCACGGGTCCGTGGCGCCGTGCTGAAGGTGGTCCTGCGGATCCCAGGAACGGGCGGGCCGGTTGCGCTGCTGTCGCGGACTTACCCCCGGTGTTCGCTTGAGAGCGCAGACACCGCCCAGGTGTTTCGCTCTCACCGATGTCGCCGTGCGCCGTGGCGTGCGGCCCGTCCTTCCGGGGAGTTCTTGACATGTCTTCCATTTGGCTTGTGACCGGCGCGACCTCCGGCTTCGGCCGTCTCGTGGCCGAGCGTGCGCTGACCGCCGGTGCCCATGTGATCGCCGTGGGCCGACGTGGCGACCGGCTCGCCGAGCTGGCAGAGCGGGCCGGGCGCGGGCAGGTCACCGCCGTACCGCTGGACATCACCGCGCCGGACGCGGAGGAGGTCCTGGCCGCCACGGTGCGATCCGTCGGACGGCTCGATGTGCTGGTGAACAACGCGGGCTACGGACTGTTCGGATCGGTCGAGCAGGTAGGGGCCGCCGAGGCCCGAGCGATCTTCGACACCAATGTGCTGGCCAACCTCGCCGTCCTGCGCGCCGCTCTGCCGGCGCTGCGGGCCGCGCGCGGCAGGATCGTGCAACTGTCCTCGCTCATCGGCCAGTTCGCCTGGCCCTCTTCGGGTCTGTACTCGGCGTCCAAGGGCGCCGTGGAGCTGTTCAGCGAGGCCCTCGCCCACGAACTGGCCCCCACGGGCGCCAAGGTCACCATCATCGAGCCCGGCACCTTTGCGACCGAATTCGCCGCCAGCCTCCACGTGGTCGCCCCCAGTGACGTCTACGCGCCGACCGTGGGGAAGTTCCTTGCCGACTTCGCGGCACTGCCGCCCGAGGCATTCGGCGATCCCGAGACCGTCGCGGACGCGATCATGACGGTGACGGCGATGGAGGAGCCGCCCCTGCGCCTTGCAGTCGGCGCCGATGCGGTCGAGGGCATCCGGGCCTCCCTGCGCTCGCGCCTGGCCGAACTCGACCGCTGGGAGGCCTTCGCGCGCGTGCGGGTCGACGAGGGTGCGCACCCCTGAGCACCGCATGACCCGGGCCATCTCGCCCGGCGTGCCCCGGCGGCGGCCGGCCTGGCCGCATCGGCCGGTCAGTCACTTCGCCGGCCTGCCGATGTCGTCAGCCCGGCCCACGAAGCGCAAGGTCCGGTCCGTCACCCGGTAGAGGAACGCGCCCGAGTCCTCCAGAGCGTGGAAGAACTCGGAGTCGGCGTCGTAGCTGACCCTGCGGGTGATGCCCTGCCAGGGACTCCGCAGGAGTTCGGAGCGCAGGACGGAGCGAGGGGCGTCGCCGGTCGCGGTAAGGCCGTGGGCGGCGAAGCGGACGGTGTCGTAGGCCTCGGCCGCCCAAGGTGCGGGCGCGGTGCCGAACCGGGCGCGGTGGGCCGCGGTGAACGCCTTGGTACGAGGGTCGGCGGCGGCGTCCGTGTACCCCGTGCCGATCAGCCAGCCGTTCGCCTCGGCGAGGAAACGGGCGCCGAGCACGTGCTCGTCCGCCACACACGGGCCGCCGTACCCCGCTTCGCGCACGGCGCGGGCGAAGGAGGCGGCCCGGTCGGGGTGGACGTCCGCGAAGAGGACGGCGTCGTCGCCGCGGGCGGCGATCCGCCGGGCCGCGGCGCCGAAGTCGCGGCCCGCGGCGACCTCCTCGACTGTGGCGTCGCCGTCGAGCTTCTTGTGCACGGTGATCGTGCGGACGGTCTGGAGGCTGTCGGCCGCGTCGGTGAGGTCGTGGACGACCGTGGTGTGCGCGGGCTTCACCACCCGGTTCAGATGGCGCAGGATCGCCGGCGGTCCCGCGGTTGTCGTCGGACGCATCAGCAGCGTGGTGGTGCGGACGACGCCGTCGAGTTCGTTCGTGTCGGCCCGCGTGACCAGTTGAGCCACCCGGGCCCGGGCGCAGACCTCCACCGCTGCCGGTGCCGTGGAGTTGGTGCCGGTGCCGATCACGAGGGAGACCTCCGGGTCGGCGGCGAGCCGGGCGGCCGCCGCGGCGGTCCCTTTCACCATGCCGCCGTCGTCCGCGGTGCGCAGAACGAGATCGAAGGCGCGTCCCGCGGTGCCGTTGTGCTCGCTCACGGCCAGCTGGGCACCGCGCTCGTGAGCGGTGAACACGGCGTCGGACCGGTCGCCGAGGAGCCCGATCACCCGCCGAGGCAAGACCCCGGCCCCGGTCCCGGTCCCGCCGGTCGAACCCGAGCGGCCCCAACGCCACCAACTGCCCACACCGACCCCGCCCACCCCCAGGACCGCTCCGCCGGCGGCCAGGACCCGGCGCCGGGACGCGGGTGCTCCCACCGCCTGCTCGGCGGTCTGCGTCACCACGTCCGCCGTCCCGTCCACCGGCGATCCGTCGGTGACCGTGCCCTGCGGTACCGGAAGCTCCAGCACCCGCGCCGCGCGGGCCGCCACCAGAGCGGGCAGCCCCTCCGGCAGCCAGCCCTGCTCGTCGAACCGGCCGAAAAGGTCGCGGAGTTCGCCGACCGTCGGTCGCTCTTCCGGATCCTTGGCCAGACATCGCCGTACGATCCCGGCGAGCGCGTCGGGTACCGCGTCCAGGTCGGGTTCCTCGTGCACGGTCCGGTACAGCACACCCGCCGCGCCGCCGACCCCGAACACGGGGCGGCCCGTGGCCGTGTAGGCGAGGACGCAGCCCAGCGAGAAGACATCGGTCGGCGGACCCACCGTGCGGCCCCGAGCCTGCTCGGGCGAGAGATAGCCGGGGGAGCCGACGACCGACCCGTCGGCGGTGAGCGCGGTCACCCCGAGCGCCCGGGCGATGCCGAAGTCGATCAGGCGCGGCCCGTCGGCAGCGAGCAGGATGTTGGCGGGCTTCACGTCCCGGTGGACGAGCCCGCACGCGTGGACTCCTTCCAGCGCCTCGGACAGCGCGGCCCCCAGACACAGCGACTGCGCCGTCGGCCAGGGGCCGTGCCCGGCGACGGCATCGGCGAGGGAGAGGCCCGGCACATAGGCGGTGGCCAGCCACGGGGAGCGGGCCTCGGCGTCGGCCGCGAGGACGGGCACGGTCCAGCGGGCCCTGAGCCGGGTCGCCAGTTCCGTCTCGCGCCGGAAGCGGGCGCGAAACCCGGCATCGTCGGCGTGCTCGGAGCGGATCGACTTCAGGGCGCACCAAGTGCCGTGCGGGGAGCGTGCCAGGTAGACCACGCCCATCCCGCCCGCGCCGAGCCGCGCCGCCAACCGGTAGCCGCCGATCACCGACGGGTCGGACGGCAGCAGCCGATCCATGGCACGGACCCCCCTTCCGTCAACCACGCGGCGACGCGCCCCTCAGCTCTGGGCATTCCCCGCACCCTGAAGATCCGCGAGAGACCCCAGCTGGCGGAACCGCCCGTCGCGCACCTCGTGCACATACGTACTGCGCATCCACCCCTGCCCGCTGCTGTCGAACTGGTGATAGTCGCCGAAGGCGTACGTCCGGTCCATGCCCTGGTACTTGGCCTTCGCCAGCCGCTCACCGAGTGCGGCCCGCTCCGGCCGGGCGCCGGTCCGCGCGGGCACTGTCCGGGCGAACTCGCCGAGCAGCATGCGCACCGAGTCGTACGCCTCCGCGGCGTACGGTTCCGGAGCGGCTCCGTAGCGCCCCCGCCACGCGGCGGTGAAGTCCCGCGCCGCCTTGGTGGTCAGGGCGGACGGATCGGCCGCGGAGTCGACCACGTACCAGCCCTGGCCCGCGGCTCCGGCGCGGCGCGGGAAGTCCGTGCCGTACAGCAGATGCTGCATCCAGCGCGGGCCGTCGAAACCGGCCGAGGCCAGCTGGCCGGCGGCGGCGACCGTGGCGTCCAGCGGGCCGAGGTAGGCGAAGGCGGTCACCCCGGTGGCGAGCAGCGCACGTACCGCCTCCGGGCCGTCGCCGGTCTCCTCGGCCACGACCTGCGGCACCACCTGGGCACCGAGCACGTCCCGCCACTGCTGCACCAGCAGGCTTGCCTGGTCCTGGATGGTCGTGCCGCCGGAGCGGTCCAGGACCACGCCGATGCGTCCCAGCCGGTTGGTGACCATGGCATGCAGGGCGATCCAGCCACCGAGCGCGGTGTGCGCCATCCCGGTCTGGAACGACGTACTGGGCGAGGTCACGAAGTAGTCCTGCTGGCCGGTGGTGCTCGACACATGGGTCAGTCCGGCCTGGCCGTAGACCTTCGCGGCCGACCGCATCGGGGTTTCGGTGACCGGCCCGAGAACGGCGACCACGTCCCGGTCCGCGGTGAAGCGGCCGGCCACGTCCTGGGCGCCGGCCGCGTCGCCCCGGTCCCGCAGGACCTTGACCGTCAGGTCGTACGCGCGGTCCGGGGCGGCGTTGTGCTGGGCGACGGCGAGCCGGGCGGCGCGTTCGCTGACCCGGCTGATGAGCGCCGCCGACTCCGTGGCATGGACGCCCAGCACATAGACGGGACGGGTCTTGCCGGGCGGCGCTTTGTCGTCGTCGCGGTTCGCGAGCAGCGCGGCGGCGCTCGCACCTCCCGCGGCGAGCAGCAGCGCCCCGCCGGCGAGCAGGAGTCGCCGCCGGGTCGGGCGCCGATCCGCCGTGTCCTGGGGTTCGCCCTCGGCGGGGGCGGGTGCCGCGGCGGACTCGTCCAGCTCGGTCGGCTCGATCTCGGGCAGCGCGAGGCCCTCGGCGGAGCGGGCGGCGATCATGCGTGCGACCGCGTCGGGGAGGTGAGTGGTGCCATCCGGCTGAGGGAGTCGAGCGGCGCCGTCCGGGTCGTCGTCCTCGGTGAGAAGTCGGCGCAGTTCCTCGGCGGTGGGCCGGTCTCCCGGCTCCTTGGAGAGGCACCGGGCCACGAGGGCCCGGGAGTCGTCCTCGATTCCGTCGAGCGTGGGTTCGTCGTGGACGGTGCGGTACAGCAGGGCTTCCGGTGCGCCGCTGCCGAAGGGCGGGCGGCCGGTCAGCGCGTAGGCCAGGACGCCGCCGAGCGAGAAGACGTCGCTCGCCGCGGTGGCCGGTTCGCCGCGGGCCTGTTCGGGGGAGAGGAATCCGGGGCTGCCGACGACCATGCCGGAGGCCGTCAGCGCCGTGTCGTCGTCGGCCCGTGCCACACCGAAGTCGATCAGCCGGGGGCCGTCCAGGGCGAGGAGCACGTTGCCGGGCTTGACGTCCCGGTGGACGAGTCCGGCCGCGTGCACGTCCGCGAGGGCGTCGGCCAGCAGCCGGCCGAGAGAGCGTGCGGTGGCGGTGGGGAGCGGGCCGTGCGCGGCGACGGCCTCGACGAGCGAGGGACCGGGAACGAACACGGTCGCCAGCCATGGCTCGGCCGCCTGCGCGTCCGCGCCGAGCACGGGCACCACCCAACGGCTCGTCACCCGCCGGGCCAGCTCGACCTCGCGGGCGAACCGCGCCCGGAACGCGGGGTCGTCGGCGCTCTCGCCCCGGATCACCTTGACCGCCGCGAGGGTGCCGTCGTCCTCGCGACCCAGGTAGACCACGCCCATGCCGCCCGCGCCGAGCCGCCGCAGCAGCCGGAAGCCGGCGATGCGGGAGGGGTCCGTGGGCCTCAGAGGTTCACTCATCGCGAGCCCTCCGCATCGTCGTCGCCATCGGCAGTGCCCTTGCCCTCCGCGTCGGCGTCGTCCCGTGCCGCGTTGCCTCCGAGGCTGTCGATCTCGGCGGCCGTGTAGGCCACGCCCTGCGCCACCTGCGAGGCGATCCGCGTCGCCTCCTTGTCGTCATGGCCCGCTCCGATACGGTCCGTCGCGGCCACCGTGACCGGACCGAGCCGGTACTTGAACCAGTCGAAGGGCAGCGCGCCCTTCGTGCCGTCCACGACGTACTCCCCGCTCTCGATGAGGTCGTCGTCGGTGATCCCGTTACGCGCCTCGGAGAACGGATCGGCCCGTGAGTAGAGTCCGCGCACCCGCTCGGTGGCGTTCAACCGCTGGTTCGGACAGCGCAACGCCTCCTCCAGGGACACGGCCATGTCCCGGCGCGCGGCCGTGATGTCCTTGTGGACGGAGACCGTCAAGGACACGTGCACCGCGCCCTTGCCGCCGCCGGCCGGGAGCACGAATCTGCGGGTGAGACTGGCCAGTGTCTTGCTGGGCAGCGGCCTTCGCTGCCACACACAGTCCTCATCGAGTACGGCCCACTCGCTCGGATCACTCTCGTACGGTTGCGCCTTACGGAAACCGGGACCGAAGTTGTCGGCCCGCGGGGCGAGCCCTCGCACGAACGCGACCGCTTCGGACCTGGTCTGCGGTGCCCGCTCTTCGGACATGGTGTACGGCTCGTCCTCGGCCACGGGGGTCGCCGAGGCCGACGGGCCGGCGGCGTCCGCCCCGCTCGTGCTCCGCGCCGCATCGGCCGTGCCTTCGGTTGCGGAATCCCCGTCCGTCCCACTGGTACACCCGGCCAGCAGCAGTGTCCCCGCCACTGCTGCCATCACCGGTCTCCACTCGGACATCCCCAGCCCCCCACCCGTATGGATGTGCTACCGCCTCCGCGGCGGTACGTATGGAAGGCAGTGTGGCGCACGGTGGCTTTCTCGAACACCAACTCCTCTTGTCCGAGCCGGACTTGACGCATGAACACGGTTCGGTTGTGGGGATGTCGCCAAGCGGTGACGGACAGGTGCCGACGGGGCGCGACACCTGGACAGCCGGTCGGGTCAGGGCCTTCTACCCCGCGTCTCTCTCAGTGCGCCGGGCCGTGGTACGGAGTGGTGACATCGTCGTAGGCCAGGTGCATGATCATGCCGCTTTCGGCGTGTTCGAAGTTGTGGCAGTGGTCCATCCACACCCCGGGGTTGTCGGCGGTGAAGTCGATCTCATAGCTCTCACCGGGGGCCACATTGAGGGTGTCGGTCCACCAGGTGCTGCCGGTGACCGCCTCGCCGTTGCGTGAGATCACCCGGATCCGGTGGCCGTGCAGGTGCATGGGGTGGTCGATGATCCCCCGCGCGGTGATGCGCATCCGCACCCGGTCGCCCTCGCGGACCATCAGGGTCGGTACGGCCGGGGAGAGGCGGCCGTTGATCGTGTCCGTGAAGGTGAACGAACCTCCGCTGAAGCCGAAGCCGTTGTCCAGCACGAGGTCGAAGTCGCGGTCGTATCCCTGGCCGCCTTCCGGCTTCGGACCGGTTCGCTCGCCGTACGACAGGCGGTCGAAGAGATCGCCCCGCTTCAGCGCGGCGGGTTCGGCGCGCCCGTCGGGGCTGAAGGCGAGGCCTGCTCTGTTGGGGATCTCGGAGGTGTCCAGCCGTAGCGTCACCACGTCGTCCGGCATGGTGAAGGCCACGTCGTAGCGGCCGCCTGCGGCGAGGAACAGGTCCGTGCCGGGCTTGAGTTCGCCCGGTTCGTCGATCGGGTTGCCGTCGTGGGCGGTGACCCGGAACGGGGTGCCGCCGAGCAGGATCCGGTGCGGCTCCTTGGAGCTGTTGATCAGCCGTAGCACCACCGGTCGGCCGGCCTGGACCGCGCGGCGTTCGGCGCTGTCGGCTGTGCCGAACGCCCCGATCTGGTCGTCCGCGCCCGGCCACAGGTGGGTGAACACGTTCTGCTGCACGCCTTGTTGGCCGTCCTCCACGATCAGCGCACCGAACAGACCGCGCTCCACGGACCGTTCGGAGTCCCGGTGCGTGTGATACCAGTACGTGCCGGTGCGGTCGGGTACGAAGCGGTAGACGTGCCTGTCGCCGGGGCGGACCGGGTTCTGGGTGACGCCCGGAACCCCGTCCTCCGCGTTGGGCACGTCCACGCCGTGCCAGTGCAGGGTGACGCCCTCGGTCACGTCCTTGTTGAGCAGAGTTACCTCGACCAACTGGCCTGTTTCGACGCGCAGTTCGGGGCCCGGGCTGGTTCCGTTGAAGGTGAGTGCGTCGATCCTCCTGCCCGAGGACAGCCGTACGGTGCCGTGCGCGGCGGTCAGGGTGTAGCGGGCGTCGGGGATGCCGTCGCGCGGGCCGGTCAGCTCGTCCACGGAGCGCATGGGCGGGTCCCCGGCGTCGTGACCGTGGCCCATGGCGTGCACGGAGTGCCCGGCGCGCTCCGGGCCGCCGCCCCAGTCTGTCGTCGCGGACTCGCTGACCAGGAACAGGCTTCCCAGAGCCGTGGCGGTGACCGCCGCGGCGATCCCGGCGAGCCAGGGCAGCCGGGCCACGCGGCCGCCGCGGGAGCGCCGGTCGCCGAGCAGCAGGGAGGCCCCGGTCGTCGTGGCCAGAAGGAACGCGGACGCTCCGGCCGCGACCGGCAGATCCTGCGGACCGGGCGGGACGTACAGGAGATAGAAGGACAGCCAGGCACCCATCGCCGTGGTGTGCGCGGCGACGGCACTGGGCCGCACCAGCGCCCACACCAGCGGCAGCACCACGACCGGCAGACCGAGCAGGAGGCGATGGGTGACCAACGGCCAACCGCTGGTCGCCAGGAGCAGTACCGCGACCGCCAGCCGGGCGGCGACGATCACGGCGGTGACGTACAGGACGAGCGGACGTCGCCGTATCTCGCCCTGCTGTGCCTGGCGGCGGCCGGCCCGGCGGCCCAGCAGGCCGCCGGTGATCGCCAGCAGGAACGCCAGCACCAGATCGGTGAGGAAGAGAGGCTCGGCCACTACTCCGCCGCCTTCTTGAGGGCGTCGAGCCAGGTGATGAGCGAGTCGTCCAGCGCGGCGGCGAGATTGTCCCGGTCGGCGTCGACCGGTGCGCCCGCCCAGGACTCCCGGGTGCGGACCACGACGCTGTCGCCGTCCTCGGTGAAGGTCCACTCGTGCACGCCGGTGATGCCGTGCGCGGGACCGCCCCACAGGATGCGGTGCGGGGCGTCGACCGCGTAGATGGTGGAGTCTATGGACAGGCCCGCGGTCAGCCAGTGGAAGGTGGTGCCGGGGGCGACGGGGCCGTCGAGCCGTGCCTCGGTGATGGCGCCCTGCCAGCTGGGCCAGGAGTCGATCCGGGTGTGCAGCTGCCAGACCTGTTCGAGGGGAGCGGCGATCCGGAGGGTGTGGTCGGCGATGACGGGGGCGTTCTCGTCGATGGTCGTGGGGTGGGGCATGGCGGTTCCTCGGTGTCCGGGCCCGGGCCGCCGTGGGGGAGTGGCGGCGGCCCGGGCGGCTTGGGAAGGTCGGGCGGGCAGATCGGAGTCGGAGTCGGGATTCAGTGGCCTTGGACGCCCGACGGGTTCGGGGCGGGCCGCATCGGCGAGGCAGCGGCCGGGGCGGGTCAGGCGGGCAGTTCGGAGTCGGGGATCCAGTGGCCGTGGATGCCGGCGGGCACCCGGCGGGGGAGTTCGACGGCCGCCACGGTGCTCAGGTCGCTCGCGTCCAGGACGAGCAGTTCCGAGGCGTCGGCGGTGAGGTCGCTGACGATGGTGAGCAGGTAGCCGTCGTCCTCGGCGGTGGCGCCCTCGGCGGGTGCGAAGACGGCCTCGCCGGGCATCCGGCCCTCGCCGTGCGCGAGCAGCTTCTCCTGGCCGGTCAGGGTGTCGAACTTGACGGTGTGGTAGCCCGACAGGCCCGCGCCGGGGAACGCGATGGCGTAGCTGTAGCGGTTGGCCGAACCGGTGCGGTCGTCGTTGATCGACGGGAACTCGGTGGCCAGGTCGTTGAGGGGCTGGGTGGTGACCTTGCCCGTGGCCGGGTCGATGATCCACCGGTGGAAGGTCGAGCCGGCGTCGGGGCTCGTGCCGTAGCCGGGGGCGCCGACCCACCACTTCCACGAGTTCTCCCAGGCGGAACGGTCGAAGCGCGGCGCTTCGAGGACGATCCGGCCCTGCGCGTCGGTGTAGGCGTTGGCGACGTGCAACAGCGCCGCCTGGTCGGCGACCTCGAACCAGGTCGCCTTGCCCCCGGCGCGCGGCATCACGCCGATGCGCAGCGGGACGTCGTCGTGCCAGCGGTAGGGGATGCCGGAGTGCTCGGCGTGGTCGAAGACCACCGGCGAGTTGATGAAGACGACGTGCTCGCGGGTGATGGCGAAGTCGTGCATGAGCGACGGGCCACAGCCGTCGACGACCTGGGAGGTGACGATGTCGCCGGAGGCGTCGGCCACGTAGTAGGTCAGATACGGCGGGAAGGGGCTGTAGCTGAAGAAGTGCAGCTCGCCGGTCCCGGGGTCCTCCTTGGGGTGGGCGGTCATCGCGCTGGTGAGCTTGCCGCCGAAGTCGTGGACGCCGATCGTGTCGAGGTCGGCGCTGACCTCCCAGGGCAGGTTGGCCTCCTGCAGGGCCAGGTAGCGGCCCCCGTGGAAGATGATGTTGGTGGCGGCGGCGCTGACCTCGAGCTCGGTTCCGGTGAACGGCACGCCGTCCAGGAACGGGGTGCGCACCCAGCGATTGCGGTACCACTCGGCCCGGCCGCCCGTGAGGCGGACGCCGTGGATCATGCCCTCGCCGCGGAACCAGTGGGTGGGGGTGACGCCCGGCTTGGGGTTGTGACCGTTGCGGAAGTAGCGGCCGTTCAGCTCGGGCGGGAGGGTGCCGCGCACCTTCAGCTCGTGGCCGGTGATCTCGTCGGTGACGGGGGTGAAGTGGCCGCTGATGTACGGCTTGTCGAGGGTCATGATCATGCCTTTCGCGTCGAGAGCGTGGCGAGAGCCGAGATGAGCAGGGTCAGGACGGCGCAGGCCACGAAGGCCGCGCCGAAGGAGGGGAGCGGGGTCATCAAGGACAGGCCGATGGCTCCGCCGATCTGCCGGGTGGCGTTGACCAGCCCGCCTGCCAGGCCGTTGTCGGCGGCCGCAACGCCCGTGGAGGACATCGCGGTGAGCCGGACGAAGGCCACCCCCAGCCCGCTGCCGATGAGGAGCGTCGGGCCGAGCAGGTCCACAAGGAACGTGCCGTCGGCCGGAGTTCGGGACAGCCAGGCCAGTCCTGCCGTGAGGACCAGCAGACCGACGGGGAGCACATGGCGGCCGGAGACCTTGCCGGTGACCCACGAGGAGAGGGTGACCGTGAGGGCGAGGGGAAGTTGGGTCAGCCCGGCTTCCAACGGCGAGTAGCCGAGGGTGCGTTGCTGGTAGAGGGGCAGGAAGTAGAACAGGCCGAGCCAGACCGCGCCCAGCAGGGCCATCAGCACGTTGGGCACCGCCACCACGCTCATGCGCGCCGGCAACAGCGGTTCGGCGGCGCGGCGCTGGAGCACCACGAACACACCGAGCAGCGCCAGACCGATCACGGCGAGCGGCCAGGGACCCGACACGCCGTAGGTGAGCGCGACCAACCCCGCCGTCACCGTCACCGCGCCCGGCGCGTCCAGGCTTCCGCCGCGCGGCCGATCTGCCCCGACCCGCACCCAGGTGGCCACCAGGACGGCCAGGGCCAGGGGCACCATCACCACGAACACCGCACGCCAGCCGTACAGGTCGGTGAGTAGCCCGCTCAGCAGCACACCCGCCGCCCCGCCGGCACCGGAGACCGCGCCCCAGACTCCAAGCGCGGTGCCACGCCGCTTACCGTCGGGATACAGCGTCAGCACGAGGGCCAGCGCGGTGGGCGCCAGCAGCGCGGCGCCGACGCCCTGCACTGCCCTGCAGACGATCAGCACGATCGCCGTGGGCGCCAGCGCCGCGCCGAGGGAGGAGAAGGCGAACACGCCGATGCCGAGCAGGAACACGCGACGAAGGCCGTACACGTCGCCCGCGCGCCCGCCCGGCAGCAGCAGCGCGCCGAAGACCAGCACGTAGGCGTTGACCGTCCAGGCCTGGCTCGTGTCCGACAGTTCGAGCCCGGCCCGGATCTGGGGCAGGGCGACGTTCACGATCGACGTGCTCAGCACGACCAGGAACTGGGCCGTGGCCAAAACCGCCAGTGGTATCCAGCCGGTGGTGGTCCGTTGCGGTGCGGTGCGGGTCATGGCTCGACACTCGCAGCGGGCGTCCGCCGCTCGCGTCGGTAGTCATCGCCTATACGACTCCCTGCGCATACTGCTCAGCGAGGGGGAGCGCCTGTATGACTCGCAGCGCAGACTCCTCGGCGAGGGGGGCGCCCGTGCGACTCGCAGCGCAGACTCCTCGGCGAGGGGGGGGAGCGCCCGTACGACTCGCAGCGCGAGACCAGGGGCGACTGGGGGAATTCCCTGATTCTTCTGCGGCGCACGACCGCATAGGTTGTCGGTCATGCCCGAGACATACGCGGATGTGCTGATCGGTCGGCAGGACGAGATACGCCGGCTGGACACCCTGCTCCAGGCGGCACGGAAGGGCCGGGGCGGTGCCCTGGTCCTGCGTGGTGAGCCGGGCATCGGCAAGAGCGCGCTGCTGCGTTACGTGGACGAGGCCGCGACCGGATTCCTCGTCATGCGGGCGTCCGGCGCGGAGTTCGAGATGGAGCTGCCGTTCGCCACGCTGCACCAGTTGCTCGCGCCCGTCACCGGCCGGCTGACGGCGCTGCCCGCGCCGCACCGCACGGCGCTGGAGATCGCTTTCGGCCTCGACACCGGCACACCGGATCCGTTCCTGGTCGGCGTCGCGTCGCTGGGCCTGCTGGTGGAAACCGTGCAAGAACGCCCGCTGCTGTGCGTCGTCGACGATGCACAGTGGCTGGACCAGGCGTCGGCCAAGGCGCTTGCTTTCCTGGCCCGCCGGATCTCGGCCGAGTCGATCGCCCTGGTGTTCGCGGCGCGCGAGCCGAGCCGCCTTCCCGAACTGGACGAGCTGCCCGGTCATTCGCTTCGGTGTCTTGGCGAATCGGATGCCCGCGCGCTGCTGACCGCGGCGATCCGTGCCCCGTTGGACGAGCGGGTGCGTGACCGCATCCTGGCCGAGGCGCGCGGCAACCCCCTCGCGCTGGTGGAGCTTCCCCGGACCGCCGGACTCGCCGGGATGGCAGGCGGATTCGCCCAGCCCGACTCGGTACCCGGCGTGATCGAGCAGAGCTTCCGGTCCCGGCTGGAGCTCCTGCCGCCGGCCGCCCGGCTGCTGGTGACCGTCGCCGCCGCCGACCCGATCGGCGACCCCGGCCTGCTGTGGCATGCGGCCGAACTCCTGGGCATCGATGCGGCCGCCGCCGCACACTCCGTCCCGCTGGTCGAGTTCGGCACCCGGATCCGGTTCAGCCACCCCCTCGCCCGCTCGGCCGCCTACCGTGCAGCGGCGCCCGAGGAGCGGCGCAGGGCGCACGAGGCGCTGGCCGCCGTGACCGACCCGGTCGCCGACCCCGACCGGCGGGCCTGGCATCGCGCCCAGGCCTGTGCCGGCCCGGACGAGCAGGTCGCCGCCGAACTCGAGGCCTCCGCCACCCGTGCCCAGGAACGCGGCGGCCTCGCCGCGGCGGCAGCCTTCCTCGAACGCTCGGCCGCGCTCACCACGAGCCCGGTCCAACGCGCCGAACGGGTTCTCGCCGCGGTCCAGGCCAAGCTCTCCGTGGGCGACTTCGACACGGCGGCCGACCTGCTCACCGCCGTCCCCACCGACGATCCGCGCCAAGCCGCCAGGGCCGACCTGCTCCGCGGAAGGCTCTCCTTCGTCCGCCGTCGAGGGGACGAGGGCCCCACGGCCTACCTCCTGCGTGCCGCCGCCCGGCTGGCGGCCACCGACCCCGCCTGGTCACGGGAGTGCTATCTGGACGCCATCGAGATGGGCCTCCTGCTCGGCGGTCTCGACGACGTGGTGGAAGCCGCCAGGAAGGCCCCGCCGTCGGGCGAGCCGGCATCCGGCGCGACGGCGGTCCTGACCGGCCTCATCAGCCTGGTCGGCGACGGGCATCCGGCGGCGGGGGAGATCCTCAGGCCGATCGTCGGCGACGCCGACGACGAGGTGTGGTCCACGCGACCGTCACTGGGCTTCATGCTGGCCTGCGAGCTGTGGAACTTCGACGCCCTGCATGGTATCGCCACCCGCGCCGTCACGGCCGGCCGCGAGTCCGGCTCCTTCCACGCGCTGCCCATCGCACTGGCCATGCAGGCCACCGCGACCGTGCACGCGGGCGACTTCGGTGCCGCGATGGAGCTGATCTCCGAGGAGGAGGCGATCGCGGATGCCACCGGCGCGGCTCCGCTCGTCTACCCGCGCCTTCACCTGGCCGCGCTGCGCGGGCGGCGCAGGGAGGCCGTGGAACTGTTCGCGTCGGTGGATCACCGCATGAGCCTCAGCGTGCAGTGGGCGACGGCCGTGCTCAGCAACGGCCTGGCGGACTATCCGGCCGCGCTGAAAGCGGCGCAGCAGGCGGTCGAGTACGGCGCCGTCGGCACCGCGGGCCTTGCCCTGCCCGAGCTCGTCGAGGCCGCCATGCGATGCGGCGAGAGCAAGGTCGCCGCCGCGGCCCTCACGTCCCTTCAGGAGCGTACGCAGGCGGGCCGGCACGCGTGGGGTCTCGGCGTCGAGGCGTATGCGCGGGCTCTGGTGACCGAGGACGAGTCCTCCTACCAGGAGGCGATCGGCCTGCTCGACGACAGCAGACTGGTCGTCTACCGCGCCCGGGCGCATCTGCTGTACGGGGAGTGGCTGCGCCGTCAGGGCCGACGGCGTGATGCCCGGTCCGTGCTGCGATCGGCTCACGAGTCGCTGTCCGACCTCGGGTTGGAGGGGTTCGCCGAGCGCGCCGCCGGGGAGTTGCGGGCGACGGGGGAGCAGGCCCGCAGCCGTACGTCGAAGGCGTCGGACCAGCTGACGATGCAGGAGGTGCACATCGCACGCCTGGTCGCCGACGGCGCCACCTCCAAGGAGGTGGCGGCGAAGCTGTTCCTCAGCCCGCGGACGGTCGACGCGCACCTGCGCAACATCTTCCGCAAGCTCCAACTCACCTCACGCAGGCAGCTGCGGGACCTGCCCGACATTCGTTAGCCGCATGGTGGTGGCGGCGGCCTCGTGCCCGCTCAACGACTCCACGGGACCGGGCCACCGCAGTCCGTACTTGGCCCGGTAGGCGCCGGAGACGCGCCTGACGAGCTCGGGGTCGTCCACCGGCTGGAGAGTGACGGGCACCCGGACTCCGGCCACCTCCACCTGCGTGTGCGCGTGCCGCAGGACCCGGCGATACCACGCACTGCGCCGTCCGAAAGCCGAGCGGACGTAGGCCTCCCCATCGAGCACCACCACCCAGACCGTCCTGGCCGACCACCGGCCGTCCGCATGCCGTACCCAAAGAACGATCTCCGCGCGATCCATCACAGTGTTCATGGGCCAACCTTCACCGTGGCTCCACTACATACGCGTCGGTGGTCATCACCTAGACAGGGCGGGCTTCGCCGACGCGAGGCCGGGTGCCGGCTTCCTCCGGCCCGGGGTTCGATTCCTCATGCACGGCTATGGGAAGTTTTGGGGGGCATCGTTACCCTCCGCCCATGATTCCCACGGTGGTTTGGGGCACAGGCAACGTCGGGCGCGCGGCCATCAGAGCTGTTGCGGCGCACCCGATGCTCAGCCTTGTGGCCGTGCTGGTGTCGAGTCCCGCCAAGGTCGGCAAGGACGCGGGCGAACTCAGCGGACTCGGCCGGCGCCTCGGGGTGGCGGCGACGGACGATGTGGACGGCGTTCTCTCCGGCGGCCCCCGCGCGGTCGTGTACGCGGCGTCCGGCGACGTTCGCATGGACGGCGCGATCGAGGACATCAGTCGCGCGCTGCGTGCCGGCGCGGTGGTCGTCACACCGTCCGTGTACGGCATGTACGACTGCACGAACGCGCCGGACGAGATCCGCGACGTGCTGCGCGAGGCCGTCGAGGCCGGCGGCGGCTCCCTCTTCGTGTCGGGTGTGGACCCGGGTTGGGCCAACGACGTGCTCCCGCTGCTGGTCAGCGGACTGGGGTCCGACATCGACGTCGTCCGCTGCCAGGAGATCTTCGACTACTCGACGTACGACCAGGAGGAAGCGGTTCGCCACCTGATCGGCATGGGACATCGCCTGGACTATCAGCCGTTGATGCTCGCCGAGGGCATTCCGACGATGATCTGGGGCGGCCAGCTGCGGATGATGGCACGAGCCTTGGGCGTCGAACTCGACGGTATCGAGGAGACCTTGGAGCGTCGCCCACTCGAAACGTCCGTCGTCACCGACACGATGGGGGAGTTCCCGGCCGGTACCCAGGGAGCGGTGCGCCTTGAGGTACAGGGCGTGGTGGAGGGCGAGCCACGCATCGTCGTCGAGCACGTCACCCGCATTCACGCCACCTGTGCCCCGGACTGGCCGGCAGCGCCGGACGGCGGAGCGGGCGCACACCGCGTGATCATCGAAGGCCGCCCCCGCATAGAGGTCACGGTCGAGGCCACGGACGAGGGGGAGAACAGAGCAGCCGGCGGCAACGCGACGGCGGCCGGCCGTCTGGTGAACGCCATCGACTGGCTCGCCGAGTCCGAACCCGGTCTCTACGACGCACTCGACGTCCCGCTGCGCCCCGCGGTGGGCAGACTGGGAAAGAAGTGATCATGCAGATCGACATCCCCGAGGGCGCCGAGCCCATCCCGTACGTCTGGGGCGAACTGGTGCCCAAGATCGGTCAGGCAGCCAGCACCTTCTCCCTGTCCGTCTATGAGTACACGACCCTCGGACTGCGCGAGTTCGAGGCCGCCCGGCTGCGCATCGCGCAGATCAACGGATGCCTGTTCTGCCTGGACTGGCGGACCGAACGCGACGGCGAGAAGGTCGAGGAGGGGTTCCTCGACGCGGTCACGCAGTGGCGTACGACGGACACCTTCGACGAACGGACCCGGCTCGCCGCCGAGTACGCGGAGCGCTACGCAGTCGACCACCACAACCTGGACGGTGAGTTCTGGGACCGGATGAAGGCGCACTACAGCCAGGCGGAGATCGTGGAGTTGAGCATGAGCATCGGCTCATGGCTGGCGTTCGGCCGTCTCAACCATGTGCTGGGACTCGACAGCGTCTGTGTGCTGCAGTCGGACAAGGGGTCCTGAAGCACTTCGGGGTGTGGGCCGGGGCGCACCGGCCACGGCCCACAACTGTCCGGCAGAGGTCGTCTGTCCGTCAGAAGTCCTCGGCGATGATCTTCTCGATGTTGCGCTCGGCGAGCGCGGTGATGGTGACGAAGGGATTGACGCTGACGTTGCCGGGAATCAGCGCCCCGTCCATCACATACAGGCCCGGATGGCCGTGCAGGCGACCGTAGTTGTCAGTGGCCTTGTTGAGGACGGCTCCACCGAGCGGGTGGTACGTGAGATGGTCGCCCCAGATCTTGTAGACGCCGAAGAGGTCCGTGCGGTAGATGGTCCCCTCGGTGGCGTTGATCTTGTCGAAGATCGTCTTCGCCATGTCGATCGACGGCTGCTTCCACGCGGTCTGCCAGTTCAGCTCCACCTTCCCCGTCGACGCGTTCCAGGTGAACCGGCCGCGGTGCGGATTCTTGGTGATCGACAGATAGAAGGACGCCCAGGTCTCGATGCCGGTCGGCAGCGGCGCCACCTCGGCGAACGCGCCGCCCGCGGCCCAGTTGTCGATGCCCGCCGTCGGGATCGACGACTGGAGCGCTCCGGTCGGGTCCCACAGGTGGTTGGCCCGGCCGCACATGACGTTGCCGTTCTCTCCCCACCCGTTGCCGATCTCGTTGTTGAGGCCGGGCAGCGCGCCCGTCGCCTTCAGACGGACCAACAGCTTGCTGGTGCCGACGCTGCCCGCGGCGAAGAACACCCGCCCAGCCCGTACGGTCTTGGTGGTGGTGACGGCTCCGCTCGTGTCGAGTTGCTCCATGGTCACGGAGTAGCCGCCGGTGGTGGGCGTCACCCCGGTGACCCTGTGCAGGGGTGAGATGGCGACCCGGCCGGTCGCGCGAGCCTGCGCGAGATAGGTCTTCGGCAGGGACTTCTTGCCGTGGTTGTTGCCGTACAGGATCTCGGCTGCCAGGGCCGACTTGGTGGCCGCCCCCGCGGCCTCCTGCTTCATGTAGTCCCAGTCGTAGACGTTGGGGACGAACATGAACCGGAATCCGGACCGCCCGGCGTGTTTGCGGCCTACGCGCGCGTACTGGTAGCACTCCGTCGAGTCGAACCAGGCCGGGTCGATCGTGTTGACGCCGAGCGTGCTGTTCGCCCGCGGGTAGTACACGTCGTACATCTCGTCGGCGTCGACCGACGGAAGCACTCCGGGGAAGCGGCTCCGCTCCGGGGTCACCGCCATACCGCCGTTGACGAGGGAGCCGCCTCCGACTCCCCGTCCCTGGTACACGACGATGCCGCCCATTTCCTCGGCGTCCAGGATGCCCGTGTAACGCGGCACGTCCTTGTCGAGCGGGAAGCCGAGGAAGTTGCTGATGGGCTGCTTGGTCCGTGTGCGCAGCCAGTAGGACCGGTAGTCGGGGGTGGTGGTGTTGGCGAAGATCTTGCCGTCCGTTCCCGGGGTGTCCCAGGCCATGCCCATTTCCACCATGTGGACGTCCACGCCGGCCTGAGCGAGACGGAGCGCGGTGACGGACCCGCCGTACCCGGTGCCTATCACGAGTGCGGCGACCTCTGCGCCGGGTTCGATCAGCTCGACCTCTCGGGGGAGTGCCGCGGCGGTCGGCAGATCGAATGCACCCAGAGCGGCGGCACCTAAAATAGAACCTGTTCTACCAAGGAAGCGACGGCGGGAATGGCCTCTTCCTTCCAGTGCAACGCGTGTGCTTGAGTCCACGTAGATCCCCTTTCTCTCGCATAATAGAAACGGGTTCTACTAAGAAGTGTGAAACAAGTCACGAGAAACCTACGGGTAACTTGACTACTGTTCTCGTTTTCCCGCATCAGGAATTAACCGATATCGCACGTGCCTCTCTGGCATCGATTCAAACCCCCGAATCATGCCCTACGGAACTGATGGAACTGATCCCTTTCCGAGGCTCAGCCTGTCGCGGTCCACTTCAATCGCGCGCGGTGTGCCCGGTTCGTGGCCATCAGCGCGTCGAGCGCCTCCCGTGTGCGGATGAGGTCCTCGATGTGCTCGGAGAGTCGATCCCGCTCCTCTGCCATCCGCTCCAGCGCGGCGTCCGACGTGGCCTCGCTGGGCGAGTCGACGCACGGCAGCAGTTCGGTGATGGTCCGGCTGGACAGGCCCGCGGCGTACATCCGCTGGAGGAATGTGACCCGCTCGATGTGGACGTCCGTGTAGTGCCGCTGCCCGCTCGCACTGCGCGTGCTGGTGAGCAGGCCCTGTTCCTCGTAGTAGCGCAGGGACCGGACGCTGACTCCGGCCCGTGCCGCGAGCTCGCCGATACGCATGCCGCCCTCCCCTTCGTGATCCGATCCTTTGTGATCCGGAGCACAAACCTTGCCTCTGACGTCAGTGTCAGGTTTTAGCGTAACCGTCGTGCCCGGGTCCCGGGCACGACGGATCACGAAGGAGACATGACGTGACGACCCTCTTCTCCGGCTACCGGCTCGGCGAACTGGCGCTGCCCAACCGCGTGGTGATGGCGCCGATGACGCGCGTACGGGCCGCCGCGGGCGGTCTGGCGACGCCGTCGATGGCGCGCTACTACGCCCAGCGGGCCACGGCCGGCCTGATCGTCACCGAGGGCGTGCAGCCGAGTCTGATCGGCCAGTCCAACCCCGGCACTCCGGGGCTGTACACCGACGAGCAGGTGGCCGCATGGCGCCCGGTGACCGATGCGGTGCACACCAACGGCGGCCGGATCTTCGCCCAGATCATGCACGGCGGACGCGTCTCGCACCCCGACACCACGGGGCTGCAGCCCGTCGGTCCCTCGGCCGTCCCGGCCGTCGGCGAGGTGTTCACCCCCAACGGCCCGCAGCCCGCGCCGACTCCGCGCGCCCTGGACACCGCCGAAGTGCCCGAGCACGCCCAGTCCTACGCGGACGCCGCGCGCCGGGCCGTGGACGCCGGGTTCGACGGGGTGGAACTGCACGGCGCCAACGGCTACCTGATCTCGCAGTTCCTCTCCTCCAACGCCAACCTGCGCACGGACGGCTACGGAGGCTCGGTGACCAACCGGATCCGCTTCGCCGTCGAAGCGGCCACCGCGACCGCCGAGGCCATCGGGGCTGAGCGGACCGGGATCCGGCTCTCTCCTGGTGGCCCCTTCTGGGGCATCGAGGAAACCGACGTGGCCGAGCTCTACACCGCGCTCCTGACCGAACTGTCCCGGCTCGGCCTGGCCTACGTCCACCTGGAGGCCACCACCGACGAAGAGACGCTCCTGGGTCTACGCCGGACCTGGCCCGGCACGCTCGTCATGAACCCGGTGCTGCCGATGGGCCCCAAGCAGACCGGCCCCGCCGACGCGGACCACTGGCTCGGCCTGGGCGCCGACCTCATCAGCTTCGGCCGCGCCTTCATCGCCAACCCCGACCTGGTGGAGCGTCTGCGCACCGGTCTCCCGATCGCTCCGGTCGACGACAGCGTGTACTTCGAGGGCGGCGACAAGGGCTATCTCACGTACTCGGCGTACCAGTACTCGGCGTGACGCCGTGGAGCGGCGCCGGGCCGGCTGCCGTGCGTGGCCCGGCGCTGCCGGTGGTTCGTCGCGAGGGGCAGGTCAGCCGACGGGCCCCGGCACCTGCTCGGCCCTGGCATTGCGCTTCCAGTCCGACCACAGGGACCTGTTGACGCAGTAGCCGCAGCCGGGACCGAAGAACAGGCCGCGGGCGTTCTCGTCGCCCATCAGCCAGTAGCGGAGCCACGCGGTGACGGGGGCGCGGAACGCCCCGCCGTCGGCGATGGAACTGAGGTGTCCGGCGCCGCGAACCTCACCGTAGACGGCGGGGACATGGTCGGAGTCGTTGTAGAACGCCTTGACCAGGATCGGCCAGACGATCAGGTCGTCCTCGCCCGCGAGGTAGAAGACGGGCTCGTCCATGTTGTCGGCGTCGGCGAGCGGTCCGGGCTGGATGGGGACCGCGGTGTCCACCCGAGGATCGGTGGCGGCGTTGAGGGCCGCTGCGCCGCCTTGGGAGTGCCCCGCGGAACCTATGTGCTCCAGATCGACCTTCTGGTGGAAGACGCTGCGGCTGTCGGCGTTGCGCCGCTCCAGGACGTCGATTCCGGCGCGCATGCTGATCGCGAAGTTGGACGTGGGGGTGTTGGCCGCGGCAACTATGAAGCCGTGGCCGGCGAGGTGGCGCAGCAGACCGCTGTAGATGCCGGGCACGGCACCCGTTCCGTTCCCCCAGATGATCACCGGGTGCCGTTCGCCCGACTGCCCCATGTTCCTGGGGTAGTAGAAGGTGTGCACGACCTCGATGTCGACGGTGACGTCGTACGGGCCGCTCGCGCCGAAGTCCGTACCGACGGAGGGAAGGGAACCGGCCGTCTGCGCGGCGGCGATCGCCGGTGCGGCGCCGGCCGGAGCGGTGGGGGCGGCGAGCGCTGTCAGGCCGGTGAGAAGCCCCGTGACCACGAGGCCCCGGAGCGTGCGGCGGGTTCTGCCGGGCATCGAATCTCCTTGTGTCCCCGTCACGTTGCGGCTCGTTCTGAACGTGACTGAGCGCCCATGGTGAGGTGCCGCGCTCGCACTGTCTGCTGGCAGGTGCCCAGGCTTGAGCGCGCCCGCTTGGGCGCTCGCACACCGGCACCAGGTGGGAAACCCGCGGTGTGGTCGGCCGATCGGCCGCCTGGCACGGCGCTAGCGAGGCACCTGTGCGGCGCGCAGTGCCAAGGCCCACCCGAGGCGTGCCTCGCCTGATTCCACCGGCCAGCCGGTGAGTTGGGCGATCCGGGCCATGCGGTTCAAGATCGTGTTGCGATGGCAGTACATCTGCTGGGCCGTGTCGGCTGCCGAACAGCCGCTCTCCAGCCAGATACGCAGTGTCTCCAGGAGGACCGGGCCGTCGGATCCGCTGTCCGCCATGCCGTTCAGGTAGCGGGTGACCAGGCGGTCGGCGATCTCCGGGTCGCTGCTGAGCACCGCCTCCACCAGCCGGTCGTCCAGTTCCGCCACGCCTTTGCTGCCCGGCGGCAGCGTGCGCAGCGAGCGCTCTGCCAGGCGCAGTGCGGTGTTCGCGTCCGCGAGTTCCGAGAAGGGCGGCGATATGCCGGCGGTTCCGACCCGCCCGTTGCGCAACACCGCTGCCAGCTCTGCCGGTTCGGTCGCTGCCAGGCGTACGATCCCGGCGTTGCGCTCGCCACGGGGACGCCAGAAGGACCACATTCCCGCCGCCTGCAGGGCGGGCTCGGGGTCGGTGGGTGCGAGCGGATCCTGGTCGACCGCGACCACCGCATAGCGGTCCCGCAGGGGGATACCCAGAGCGGCGGCAGCCGCCGCGGCCACGGTGGGGTCGCTGCCGCGGCCATCCAGAAGGGCCTCGAACAGTGCGCCGCGCCGGGAGCCCTGCCGGTGGTGCAGTTCCAGCTGGGTCAGGCGGTAGGCGTCCGCCATCAGGGTCGAGAAGCGGTCGATGGTCTCCCACAGCGCACCGGCGACCTCCAGGACCAGGTCTTGCTCGGGTGCCTGCCGACCGCGCAATGGCGTCGTCATCGCCTGCCACAGCACTCGGCCTCCACGGCGGTAGGCCATCAGTACGGTGTCCAGCGGCATCCCCTGCTTGGCCCGCCGCCGGCCCGTCTCGAGGGCGGCGGCGGCGAAGTCGTCTCCGCTCGCGGGCAGCCCACCGAAGTCCTCCAGGGCGAGAACCAAGTTGTTCCGGCAGATCGCGCGCAGGTCGGAAAGGGCGACCGGACGCCCGGAAGCGTAGGCGGGGCTGTGCGCGCAGATGTCCGCCACGACCCGTCCAGTGATCGCGTCGATGTCGCTCAGCAGCGTCTGCGCCAGGTGGCGCTGCAGCTCCTTCTCGCCTTCGGCCATGCCGCGCAGACTAGGCGCCTGCACTGAATGGGGCCAGCTCCTGGATGGCTCCTGCCCACGTCGCGGCAGCGGACGCTGGGCAACTGCACATGGCCCGGGGCGGTCGGATGCTGGAAGCTGAGGCGGCCCCGATCCTCGAGCGTGAACTCCAAGAGGTGTGCGCGTGACCCTCATAAGCACCACGCACGGCACGCTGCGCGGCACCACCGAGGCCGGTGTGGCCATCTTCCGCGGCATCCCCTACGCCGCCGCACCGACAGGCCCGCTCCGCTTCCGCCCGCCGGCACCCGTCACCCCCTGGGACGGCGTCCGCGACGCCACCGCCTTCGGACCCACCGCACCGAAGAACCCGTACCCCGCGCCCCTGGACGAGCTGCTGCCCGACCCGGACATCCCGGGGGAGGCCTGCCTCAACCTCAACATCTGGACCCCCGCACCCGCACCAGGCAGAACACGGCTCCCCGTCATGGTGTGGATCCACGGCGGATCCCTGCGCAACGGCTCATCCGCCCTGCCCACCTACGACGGGACCAACTTCGCCCGCGACGGCGTCGTCCTCGTCTCGATCAACTACCGCCTCGGTGTGGAGGGATTCGGCGTCTTTCCCGACGCCCCGGCCAACCTGGGGCTGCGCGACCAACTGGCCGCACTTCATTGGGTGCGGGAGAACATGGACGCCTTCGGCGGCGACCCGGAGAACGTCACCGTCTTCGGCGAATCCGCCGGTGCCATCAGCATCGCCGCGCTGCTGGCGAGTCCCTGTGCCGAGGGCCTCTTCCACCGAGCCGTACTGCAAAGCGGTGCGCCGACAGCGATCCCGGCGGCGCGGGCACGAGCCACCACCGAAGCAATGGCCCGCCACCTCGGAATCGCGCCCACAGCCGAGGCCTTTGCGCGGCTGGACCGGGCCGAACTCCTTGCGGCTCAGGCGGTCGTCACCCGCGGCGGCAACCCGCTCACCGGCGGGACGGGCTTCCACATCGTCATCGACGGCGACGTGGTGCCCGAAGATCCGGCCACCGCGCCGGCCCAGGGCGCCGGAGACGGGATCGACCTGATGGTGGGCACCAACACCGACGAATACCGACTGTGGTTCGTCCCCGGCGGACTCATGGACCGCATCAGCCGTGTGACGCTGCGGGCAGCCGTGCTGAAGCACCGAGCACCGTGGCGGTCCCCACGGGTCTACCGAGCCGCACGCCCCGCCGCCTCACCGGGGGAGATTCTGGGGGCCATCGCCACCGACAAGCTGCTGCGCATCCCGCTCAACCGCCTCACCGACGCGCGCGTCGGCCGGCCCGGCCGCACCTTCTTCTACGAATTCGCCTGGCCGTCCCCGGTACGTGAACTCGGCGCCTGCCACGCCCTGGAGATCGGATTCGTCTTCGACACCCTCGACTCACCCGACACCCGCGCCCTCACGGGGGACGCGGCTCCACGCGCCCTGGCCGGCACCATGCACGCCGCGTGGATCTCCTTTGCGGCCAAGGGAGACCCCGGATGGGACGAATGGAACGAGGAGCGACCGGTGATGACCTTCGGCACGGACGGCTCAGGAGGCTCGGAACTGGTGCGGGCCCCCCGGGACGAGGAACGCCGCCTATGGGGGTGAGCGGCTCCCGGCAGAGTCGGCCGTAGTGAACGGCGTCCTCGGCGGGCGACACCCGGGGTGCGCATTTCCTGGGTGCAGCGCGCCCCCTCTCGCCGCCACACCAACGCGCAGCGGCGTCCTAGCCTCGACACATGGACACGGACGAGGGACTGGCCCCCGAGAACGCGCTGGGAGATTTCCTGCGCGCTCGGCGCTCCCAGCTGCGCCCCGAGGACACGGGTCTGCCCGCCTCCGGCCGGCGCAGGGTGCCCGGACTGCGCCGCGAAGAGGTCGCCACGCTCGCAGGTGTGAGCACCGACTACTACACGCGCCTGGAACAGGGCCGCGAACGGCGCCCCTCCCAGCAGATACTCGAAGCCGTCGCACGAGCTCTGCACCTGGACGACGAAGCGGTGGCCCACCTGTTCTGCGTGGCCACCCCGTCCACCCGCCGGACGCGCCGCGCGCCCCGCCGCGAACGCGTCTCCCCGCACCTGCGGCGACTCCTCCAGACCTGGAGCGACACGCCCGCTTTCGTCCTGGGCCATGCCCTGGACGTCCTGGCCCACAACCGGCTCGCAGGCGCCCTGTACGCGGACTTCGCCCACTGCGACAACCTGCTGCGCATGACGTTCCTGGATCCGGCCGCGCACGGCTTCCACCGCGACTGGGACAGGGCTGCCGCATCGTGCGTGGCCGCACTGCGGCAGTCAGCCGGCATCGACCCCGATGACCCGCGACTGCGGGAAATCGTCGGCGAACTGTCCTTGAAGAGCGCCGACTTCCGCGTCCTTTGGGCCCGCCACGACGTGCGCGGCAAGACGCGCGAGGCCAAGCTCTTCCACCACGCCCAGGTCGGCGACCTGGAACTGCACTACGAGGCCTTCACCGTCAACAGCGCCCCCACGCAGCAACTCGTCGTCTACCAGGCCCAGCCCACCAGCACTTCCGCCGACGCCCTCGCCCTCCTCGGCTCGCTCAGCGCCGGCCCCGTGCCCGCACCGGACCCCGCGATGGACACCGAGTGACGGTGCGACGCCGAGGAGCGTCGGCGGCGCACCGTCGCGCTGCTGGTGCCCCGCCCGCAGGCCGCCCGGACACTCCTCTACTAGGTTGGGGGCATGAGCGACAGCACTCCCTTGGGAGAGTTCCTCAGGGCCCGGCGTGAATCCCTCAAGCCGCAGGATGTGGGCCTGCCGGAGCACGGCCGCAGGCGGGTGCCGGGGCTGCGCCGCGAGGAGGTCGCCATGCTCGCGGGCGTGAGCTCCGACTACTACATGCGCCTGGAACAGGGCCGCGAGAGCAGCCCGTCGCCCCAGATGATCGACGCGGTCGCCGCCGCCCTCCAGCTCGACGCCGAGGCACTCGACCACCTGCGCAGACTGACCCGGGCATCTCATGAGCGCCGCAGCATTCCCGCAGCCGCAGGTCACGACCGGATCAGCCGCCAGCTCCTCCAGCTGCTCGACAGCTGGCCCGACACCCCCGCCTTCGTCCTGGGACCTGCCCTGGACGTCCTGGCGCACAACGCGGTCGCCGCGGCCCTGCACAGCGGATTCCAGCGGTTCGACAATCTGGCCCGCATGGTCTTCCTCGACCCGGCCGGACGCCACTTCTACCGGGACTGGGAGAAGGCCGCGAGCTCCTGTGTCGCCGAACTCCGTTCCGCCTACGGATACGACCCCGGCTCCCCGCGCCTCACCGAGGTCGTCGACACGCTCGGTGCGAAGAGCCCGGAATTCGCCGAGCTGTGGGCGCGGCACGAGGTGAAGGGCAAGACTCAGCAGGCGAAGAACCTTCAGCACCCTGAGGTCGGCGCTCTGGAGATCCAGTTCTCTGCCTTCACGGTCAACGATGCCCCGCATCAGCAGCTGGTCGTCTACCAGGCCGAGCCGGCCGGCGCCACCGCGGCGGCCTTCGTGGAACTTCGTTCCCGGGCCGATCGCGGTACATCCGAGCGGACGGACCAGGGCGAGCCCGGACGCGCTGTCAGCGACACCTGACTTCTGCCGGACACGCCGTCGATGCAGTGACGGTCATAAGCAGGCAGGCACAGCAAGCAGGCATGGACATGGTCAGGATCCCTCCCGGGCACGCTCGTCCCCCTCGCGGTAGAGCACCAGATGCTCGTGGAAGAGAACGCCGTCGTGGATGTCGCCAGTGGCCGTGAAGCCGGTGTCGTCGACGTAGTCGAGGTGGTCGCCGGTGACGGTGTAGCGGCCGGTGTAAGCGCTCCGGCGGTCGCCGCGGGCCTCGTCGTAGCGGCCGTTCGGCAGCAGTTCCTGGCGGATGTAGCCGTCCGCGGTCACCCACATCCCGATGTAGGGGTGCGGGTCGCGGGGCGTGTCGTTGCTGGTCATGGCTCCAGAGTCGGCTCGGCCGCCGACAGCAACCAGGCCGCCGTCTCCCCAGGTGAGCGTTTCCTGGGTGCCACGCACCTGGGGAGACGGCGGCCTGGTTCCGAACCGGGCGCACAGCAAACCTGGAGTGCAGGCACTGGATCGACGGCGACCGCATCGGCTTCTGGACCGACGAAGCCTCTGTCCGCCGTACCAAAGGAAGGCCAGCATGAACATCAACGACACCGCCGACACAGCCGGCACCGCCGACACAGCCGGCACCGCCGACACAGCCGGCACCGCCGTGCTCGACCAACTCCGCCGCCGCCCCGCCGGCGAACGGCGCATCCTGTTCACCGGCGCGACCATCGTCACCATGGACCCCGGACTCGGCGTCATCGACCGCGGCGACCTCCTCGTCGAGGGAGACACGATCACCGCCGTCGGGCCCGGCCTCAGTCCCGGCGACGCCGTGGTCGTCGACGCCACCGGCACGATCCTCACCCCCGGCTTCGTCGACACCCACCGGCACGCATGGCAGGCCCAGCTGCGCCGGATCATGCCGGACGTCGACGACCTCGGCGGCTACGTCATGGCCACCCTGGCCGGCCACGCCACGGTCTACCGGCCCGAGGACATGTACATCGGCACCAGGCTGGCCGCCCTGACAGCGATCGACAGCGGCATCACGACGATGCTCGATTTCTCCCACAACTCCCGCACCCCGGAGCACTCCGACGCCGCCGTCGAAGCCCTCCGCGACACCGGCATCCGCGGCGTGCACGCCTCCATGGGCCCGCACTTCGGTGACTGGGACCAGCAGTGGCCCGGCGACCTGGCCCGCATCAAGGACCGGTACTTCAGCAGCGACGACCAGCCGCTCACCCTGCGCCTCGCGACCCTGGCCACCGACCAGATCGCCGGACCGGCGCTCGCCTACGGTCCTGAACTCGCCCGTGTGGCAGCCGACTTGGGCATCGGCGTCAGCGTGGACGCCGTCTTCGGCACCTCCTCCTCCGAGGCCGTGCTGCGCTGGGCCAAGGACGGCATTCTCGGCCCCGACGTCACCCTCATCCACTCCACCGGACTGACCTCCGAGGCATGGAAGGCCATGGGGGAGACCGGCACCACCGTGGCGCTCGCCCCCACCTCCGAGGCACAGATCGGCCTGGAGACCGCGATCCCCGCCGTCGACGAGGCGCTGTCCGTCGGTATCCGTCCCGGACTGAGCATCGACGTCGAAGTCGCCCTGGCCAGCGACATGTTCACGCAGATGCGGGCCCTGCACGCCATCCAGCGGATGCGCGCGGTCAACGCCGCGTACGGCGCCGATCAGCAGCCCTCCCGCATCACCACCCAGGACGTCCTGGACTTCGCCACCCTTCAAGGCGCCCGCACCAACGCCTTGGCCGCCGTCACCGGCTCCCTCACCCCGGGCAAGAAGGCCGACCTGTTGGTCATCCAGGCCGAGGACCTCAACAACATGCCCCTCAACGACCCGATCGGGACGGTCGTGCTGGGCTCTGACGCCCGCAACATCAGCGCCGTCCTCATCAACGGCGAGCCCCGCAAGTGGAACGGCCACGTCCTCGACGTCGACCTGTCCGCCCTGCGCACCGCGGTCCAGGCTTCACGCGACCACGTACTCACCGCCTCGGCCGCGTGAGAATTGCCTCTCTGAGCAAGTCGGCCCCCGAGTCGCGTCCATCCGGGATCATGAAGCATGCTCCCGGATGACTGGCAACTCACCGAAGACGTCGACGACTTCCTCGCCCGAGCCGGAGACTTCCTGCGTTCGCGCCCCGCCCTGCACAACACGCCGCTGACGGACATCGAGAAGCTGCGAGCACGCGGAGCAGACGTACCCGGTGCCGAAGCCACCGTCTTCGGCCGACTGGAGTCAGGAGGCGAGGTCCGCGCCCTCTTCTATCGCACACCGCACGGCCGCCTGGGCCTCACCCCCCTCTCCGCCGAGCATGCCGGCAGCCTCGCCGCCCGCCTGGCCGGCTTCGGCCGCTCCCCGTCCAACGTCATCGCGGACCACGACACCGCCACCGCTTTCGCCGAGGCATGGCAGCGGCGCACGGGCGCGGCGCCGGTACCGTTCTGGCGGACTCACCTTTACCGTCTCGGCACGCTCACCCCGCCGCAGCCGCACCCACAGGGCCGGGGCCGCCTCGCGGGCGAGAAGGACGATGAGCAAGTCGTGCGCTGGTGCCGTGAGTTCTGCGTCGATGTCGCGGAGACCGTTTCCATGGACGCCATTGACGCCGGCTCCTGGGCCGACACGCGTTTTGCGGACAAGCACTTCACCTTCTGGGAGACCCCGGACGGCATTCCCGTCTCCATGGCGGGCTCGACGCCGATGGTCGGCGGCATGGTCCGGGTGGACCCCGTCTACACCCCGGCCCACGTCCGGGGGCGCGGCTACGCGGGCGCCGTGACGGTCGAGGTGAGCAGGGCGGCGCTGACCGCGGGCGCGACGGACGTGGTCCTGTTCGCGGACCCGGCCAACCCCACCAGCAACGCCCTTTACCAGCGCATCGGTTACGTCCACGTCGCCGACTTCACCGGGTACAGGTTCTCCTACGTGGCACCGGAAGCAGGCAAGGAATAGGACCTCGCGATCACGGCCCGGAATCCGGTGTGGGATCGGTGGCCGAGGTCCAGGGGCGTGGGGCCCGGCCTGCCGGGCCCCACACCCCCGTGTCACTTCGGCAGACCGGCCGAATCGGTTGCCCACTGGGTGTTGGGCTGTGCGGCGAGGCGGAAGGTGAGGGACCCGCCCGTTCGGAGGAGACCGGCACCGACCCAGGACTTCTGATGGGGCCGTCCGTTGAGACGTACGGCGTCCACGTAGACGTGGGTGGCGTCGGCGTCGGCGGCGTTGATCGTGATGTCCCGGTGGCCGGGTCGGTCCAGCACCGCGGTGGGGAAGACAGGTGTGCCCAGGAGGAGAGACCCGCTGCCCGGCGTCTGCGGATACAGGCCCAGGGCGGAGAAGACGTACCAGGCGGACATGGTGCCCAGGTCGTCGTTGCCCGGCAGGCCGGCCGGGCCGGTGCCGTACACCGTGTCGACGATCTGACGCACTGTTGCCTGAGTCTTCCAGGGCTGTCCCAGGGCGTTGAAGAGCCAAGGGGCATGGATGCCCGGCTCGTTGGTGGGGTCGTAGCGCAGCGGGTCGCCCCCGCGGACCGACCAGGAGCCGTCCGGCTTGTGGAAGAAGCCGTCCAGGCGGGCAGCGGCCACCTCCCGGCCGCCCATCGCCTCCGCGAGACCCTGCACGTCCTGCGGCACCATCCAGGTGTAGGTGGCGCTGGTGCCCTGCGCGAAGCCGAGGTCGCTCGCCGGGGTGAAGGGAGTCACCCAGGAACCGTCCGACCTGCGGGCCTGGATGTAGCCGGTGTCGGGGTTGAAGACGTTGCGCCAGTACGCGCCGCGCTCGGTGAAGACCTCGGCCTCGGTGTCCCGGCCCAGCAGTTTCGCCCACTTGGCGAGCGCGGAGTCGGCGACGGCGTCCTCCAGGGTCTCGGCGGCACCGCCCCAGCAGTGGCACACGTCCTGAGCGGCGTAGTGCGAACGCAAGTACTGGGCCAGGTTGGGGCGTTGACCCACGCACTGGCCCGGGCAGCCGGCATCCGACTGCCCGTCGGGGTGGGGCACCGTGGCCTGGCGGACGAGCGAGTCGAAGGCGCCCTCGTAGTCGAAGTTGCGCACCCCCATGGCGTAGAACGTGGCCAGCGTTGCCGCGGACGGGTCGCCGGTCATGACGTGGGTGGCGCCGCTGATGTGCACCCAGCGGTCCCACACGCCGCCGTTCTGCTCGGCGAAGTTGTAGAGGGACTGCGCGAAGTCACCGGCCACGGCGGGCTTCAGCAACGCCAGCAGCTGGATCTGCGCCCGGTACTGGTCCCAGCCGGAGAAGTTGCTGTACTGCGCCCGCTGTCCGCGCGCCAGTCGGTGCACGGCTTGGT
The DNA here is from genome assembly GCF_045039535.1 of Streptomyces sp. NBC_01092. NCBI lineage: Bacteria > Bacillati > Actinomycetota > Actinomycetes > Kitasatosporales > Streptomycetaceae > Streptomyces > Streptomyces sp. NBC_01092. The sequence continues at coordinate 10,703,728 of NZ_CP108659.1, forward strand.
CCATGCCCCAGTAGCGGCCGTCGGTGTCGCTGATCAGGTTCGGCTGCATGAGGGAGTGGTAGAGCGCGGTGTAGAAGGTCCGGCGGCGCGCTTCACTGCCGCCCTCGATCCGGACGGTGCTCAGCTCCCGGTCCCAGGCCCGCGCTCCGGCCGCGGCCACGTCGGCCACCCGCGCGTGCGGCGCTATCTCCTCGCGGAGGTTGGCCTCGGCGCCGTCGAGGCTGACGTACGAGATGCCGAGCCGCATCCGGACATCGTTGTCGGAGCTCGTGTCGAAGCCGACCCAGCCGCCGGAGCCGCGACCCGCGCGGTCCGCTCCCGTCGCATATCCCTCACCGCCGGAAGCGGTTGTCGAGCCGGGAGAGAGGGTGCCGTCCTTCCAGGTGCCGACCGACGAGAAGGCGCGGTCGAAGGAGGCGCTGAAGTAGAGCTTGTAGTAGCTCTTGCGGTTGTTGACCCCGCCGTTGGCACGACGGCCGCAGAACGCGCCGGTGAGCACCCATCCGGTCACCTTGCGGTGGGCGGCATCGATGTCGACGTGTGAATCCGCGCTGCCGTTGAGGGAGTTGGAGACGCGGAAGAGGAGGTTGGCCGCCCGGTCGCTCGGGAACGTGAAGTCGGCGATGCCCGCACGCTCACTGACAGCGAGGTCGGCCTTGGCGCCGGTCTTCAGACCGAGGGTGTACCGGCCGGGGGTGGCCCGCTCGTCGGCGTGGCTGAAGTCGGCGGCGTAGACGGCGTCCTTGGTGTCCGCCGAGGGGGAGGAGGTGACGTCCCCGACGAACGGCATGATCGGTACGTCACCGGCCGCACCGGGGTTGCAGCCGGCGCCGTTGACGTGCGTCAGGCTCAGGCCGCGGATGCGGGTCGCGTCGTACTGGTAGCCGTTGGCCGCCCCGGTGCTGGTCTGGTCGCCCGTCGTGCTCGTCGGGGACCAGGCGATCATCCCGTACGGGAGGGTGGCACCGGGATAGGTGTTGCCGCCGTTCGCGGAGCCGATCAGCGGGTCCACCAGAGCGGAGGGGTGCTCGGCGGGCAGGTCTGCCGCCGAGGCCGGGAAGGGTGCGGCCACGGCGAGTGCGGTGGCCAGCAGAGCGGTCACGGTTCTGGTGCCGAAGCGTCTTGCCGTGCACGGCCGTTGAGGACGCATGGGAGCAGTCGCCTTTCGCAGAGGGGCACATGAAGGACAGGAGAACGGGGCCTGCCGTGAACATCCGGCACAGCACGACTACTGACCGCGCCCAACGCTAGGAGAAGGCCCGGAGGGAGGAGAGTGGCTCGTGCGTTGTGGCGGTGAAGGCGGGGTGAACGGTGCGGATGCTTTGCCGTACACATCAAGCGCCCGTCCCTCAGCCCTTCACCGCCCCCGAAGTGAGGCCTTGGACGATGTGGCGGCTGGCGAAGGCGAACAGGAGCATGGTGGGCGCGATGGTGAGCACGGCCGCCGCGGACATCGAGCCCCAGTCGATGTTGAAGCTGGAGATGAAGCCGTTCAGGGCCGTGGGGACGGTCTTGTTGCTGTCGCTGTTCATGAGCGTCACCGACAGGAAGAGCTCGTTCCAGCAGTTGACGAAGTTGAAGATGAACGCGGCGACGATGCCGGGGCGCATCACCGGCAACAGGACCCGGAACAGCGCCGCGAACCGCGACAGGCCGTCGATCATGGCGGCCTCCTCCAGCGCGTCCGGGATGTTCTCGAAGAAGCCGCGCAGCATCACCGTGCAGAACGGGATGCACACCGCGATGTAGACGAGGATCAGGCCGAGCCGGTTGTCGACCAGTTGCAGGTCGGTCATCAGCAGGTACAGCGGTCCCAGCGCGATGAACGACGGGATCATCTGGGTGACCAGCGCGGCCATCAGCAGAGCGGACTTGGTGCGGAACTCGAAGCGGGCCAGCACGTACGCCGAGAGCATCGAGATCGCCGTGGCCGTCGCACCGGCGACGGTGGAGACGATGAGGCTGTTGGTGAGATAGGTCCCGAAGTCGGCCGTGCCGAACAGGCCGCTGTAGTTCTCCAGGGAGAACCGCTCGGGCCAGTAGGCGAGCGGGAAGTGGAAGATGTCGCCCGGTGCCTTGAGCGAGGTGACGGTGATCCAGTAGAGGGGGAAGACGGTGAACAGCAGCCACACGCCGAGGAAGGTGAACTTGACGGCCCGGCCGGCCCTGGACTCCTTGCTGATCACGGCCTCACTCCCTTCTTCTCGCGCGTGGCCATGAGGAAGAACACCGCGAACACCAGCAGCGCGGCCACCACGAGGAGGCCGAGCGCGGAGGCTCTGCCGTAGTCGCCCTGCTGAGTGATCTTGATCATCCAGGTGGTCACGATGTGCGTCTCGTTGTTCGGCCCGCCGCCGGTCATGCCGAAGATCAGGTCGGGGAAGTTGAAGATCCAGATCACCCGCAGCAGCACGGTCAGTGCCAGCGTGGTGCGGATGTACGGGATGGTGATCTGGAAGAGCGTGCGTGCCTTGCCGGCGCCGTCCAGTGCCGCCGCCTCGTAGAGCTCGTCGGGGATCGACTGGAGCGCGGCCAGGATCATGATCGTGAAGAAGGTGACGCCGTACCAGATGTTGGCGATGAGCACCGCCACCATCGCCGTCTTCGGGTCCGCCAGCCAGGCGATCGGCTCGTCGATCAGACCGGCCTTCTGCAGCAGGTCGTTGACGACGCCGAACTCGCTGTTGAACAGCCAGCGGAAGAGGATGCCGATGAGGAATCCGGAGATCGCCCAGGGGAAGAAGATCAGCGCCTGGTAGAGGCCGCGGAAGCGGAAGCGGCGGCGCAGCCACAGGGCGAGGGCGAAACCGATCACCAGCTGAGGGACGATCGAACCGACCACCCAGACAGCGGTGTTGCCCAGTACGGTGCCCCAGGCGGGGTCGGCGAAGACGTCGCTGAAGTTCTTCAACCCGACCCAGGAGGTGTCGGTCAGGTCGGTCAACTTCCAGTTACGGAAGGCCATTTGGCCGCCCGCGATCATGGGGTAGTAGGTGAACACCGCCACGAAGACCGCGGCCGGCGCCATGAAGGCGGCGATCTGCAGACCGCGGCGGGTGGTGAACTCCCGTCGGCGGCCCCCGTGGGGGAGACCTCGCTTGCCGGAGGCCTCCCCACTGCCCGGTGCCGTCGTCTTCGTCGCCGTTGTGGACGTGACGGACATGTCTACTGCTCCTGCTGCCACTTCTCGGTCCAGTACGCGTCCCAGCCCGCGACCAGCTTCTTGGGCGTCGTCTTGCCGAGGATCAGCTTCTGCACGTCGGCGTCGGCCTTCTGCTGCCACTCGGCCCACCAGGTGACACCGCGCGGCTGGGTGACGACCAGGTACTTGTCCGGTTGCTCGGTCATGGTGACGTAGCTCGCCCAGGGCCCGGACTTGTAGAAGGGGTCGCTGGTCGCCGACTTGAGGATGGGCACCAGGCTGTTCTTCTTGGTGAACGTCGTCGACGCCTCGCCCTGGGAGAGGAACTCGACCAGCTTGACGGCCTCGGCCTTCTGCTTGCTGCCCTGGGCGACACCCCACCCGGCGGTGGCCAGCGGCTGCACGGTCTTGCCGCCGGGCCCGGCCACGAGCGGCGCGGTGCCCCACTGGCCCTTCGAGATGGACTTCGACTCCGAGACGGTGGCGATCACTTCGGGGTCCTGGAGCAGGAACGCCGTGGAGCCGTTCGAGAACGCCTCGACCATCTCCGGGTAGCCCCAGGCGACGGACGACTTGGGGGACGCCTGCTTGAAGAGCTTGAGGTAGTTCTCCATGGCGTCCACTGCCTCGGGGGCGGAGAAGATCGTACGGCCGCTCTTGAGCTTGAAGCCGTTCGCCGGATCGACCTGGTCGGCGAGGTAGGCCTCGATCGCGGCGGTGGCGTTGCTGTTGGAGTTGGCGCCGCCGCGGAAGGCGTAGCCGTAGCGGCGTTGGGACGGGTCGTGGATGGCGGCGGCCTGCTCCAGCAGCTCCTGCCACGTGGCCGGCGGCTTGCTGAAGCCCGCCTTCTTGATCAGGTCGGTGCGGTAGAAGAGGCTCAGGCCGTAGAAGCCGTACGGGACGAAGTACGTCCTGCCCTTGGCGTCCTGCGAGGCCTTGACGGCGTTCTCCGTCATCGCCTCCCAGCCCTTCCAGCCGCCCAGGTCCTTCTTCATGTCGTAGAGCCAGCCGTTGTTCGACCAGGGCCCGACGGTGATGTCGCGGACCTCCAGGACGTCCACCCCGCTGCCGGACTGAAGCATCTGCTGGAGCTTCTGGTCGGCCTGCTCGGTGGGCGGGGAGACCAGGTTGACCTTGATCTTGGGGTTCTGCTGCTCGAAGTCGGCTATGAGGTCCTTGAGCAGGTCGGTGCGGGTCGGGTTCGTCAGGCTCTCGACCATGTTGAGGGTGACTGTTCCGCTCGCGCCGGGGCTCATGGTGGAACAGCCGGTCAGGACCATCGCGGCGGCGGTGCCGAGCGCGAGAGCTGCCGTCCTTCTTCTCATTGTGCTGACCTCTTCCCTGAGTTTTCTCGGGCCCAGTTGCCGAGGACGGGGACGCATTCCTCGGCGAAGTACTCGTAGTCGGCGGCGGTGTTGTAGACGTGGGCGGACAGACGCAGGTAGCCGATGCCGTCGAAGCTGGTGAAGGCCGCCTCCACGCCCAGTTCGAGGGCCACCCGGTCGCGCAGTGCGTCCGCCTCGATGCGGTCGGCGGCGAGTCCGTCCGGGAGGCGCACCAGGCGCATGCCGGGAACGGGCATGCCGACGTCGACCGCGCTGTCCGCGCCGGTCGGTTCGGCGAGTGCGGTGCCGATGACATGGGCGCCGTAGTCGGCGAGCTCGTCCATGTAGCGGCGGGCGGCGGGCCAGCCCCAGGTGCGCTCGATGAAGGCGAGGGACGTCGGCGCGGCGAGGTAGGCCGTGGCGTCGACGGTGCCCTGCTGGTCGAAGCGGTCGGGGTAGGGATCGGCAGCGGCCCAGGAGTCGATGAGGGGGTGGAGCCGGTCGCGCAGCGGGCCGCGGGCGACCAGGGCAGCCGTGCCGCGCGGGGCGCAGCCCCACTTGTGCAGGTTGCCGGTCCACAAGTCGTAGGTCGCGTCGGCGAGCGGCGCGTCGAGCAGGCCGGGCGCGTGCGCGCCGTCGACGAGGACGGGGATGCCGCGCCTACGGGCCTCCGCCCCGATGCGCTCCACCGGCAGCCGTCGCGCCGTCGCCGAGGTGATCTGGTCGACGACGACGAGTTCGGTGGCGTCGCCGAGTTCAGCGGCCACGGCTTCGTACGCCTGGTCCTCGTCCGCGTCCAGCGGCACCCGGGCGGTACGGACCCGGCCGCCCCAGCGTCGTGCCAGCCGCTCGGCACCCATCGTCACGGCTCCGTAGCCGTGGTCGGTGACGACGATCTCGCCGCCGGGACGCAGGGTGAGCGCGGCGTAGACGACACTCGCGCCGGCGCTGGCGTTCGGAACCAGGGCGAGGTCGCCGGGACTGACGCGCAGGAAGTCGGCGAGTTCGACACGGGTGGCGGCGAGCCGCTGGGGGAGCGCCGGGAACCACACCACGGGTGAGCGTTCCATCTCCACGCGCAGCAGTTCCTGCCGTTCCTGCGCCACCAGCGGAACCGCCCCGAAGGAGCCGTGGTTCAGGTGCTTGAGGGCGGGATCCAGCGACCACGCCCGGTCGGCGGGCCGGCCGTCGGCCAGCAGCAGGGAGCGCGGCGCGGTGGTCACCTCGGTCTCGCTCACAGGACTCCACATCTGGGCAGGGCGGGGCCACGGAAGATCAGACTCCGCCGGACACATCTGATGAGTCGGCATCCTGCACCACCTTTCTTGGCGGAAACAAGGGTCGTACAGTGAAAGTCATCAGATGACTTTCGTATGACGCGCATCCGACACATCTGAGACTCGCTACAGTGCTCCGAGGGGACGGCGGCATGATCGCCGGCCCGTCAGGGGAGGAAGAGGGGACGGATGTCCGCAGTCGAGAAGGCGTTCCACGGCCTACGGCACATGATCGGGACGGGGCGCCTCGGTCCGGGCGAGCGCATTCCGCCCGAGGGCGACCTGTGCGAGGAACTGGGCGTCTCACGGGGCTCGCTGCGCGAGGCCGTACGGATGCTCGCCGCCCTGGGCGTCATCGAGCCGCGACACGGCTCGGGCACCTACGTCTCACAGCTGAGGCCGGAGGACGTGATCGGCAGCCTCTCCCTGACGCTCGAACTCCTCCCGCTGTCGGGCCTGTTGGAGGTCTACGAGATCCGGCGCGTCCTGGAGGCCCACGTGGCCGCCCAAGCGGCGGCGCGCTGCACACCGGAGAGCGTGCGCACGCTCTTCTCCCTCATCGAGGACATGGAAGCCACGAGCGACCCCACCAAAGCCTCCGAACTCGACCACCGCTTCCATGCGGAGATCGCCCGCGTAGGCGGCAACCCCACCCTCGCCTCCCTCCTGGCGGTCTTCCGCGCCCGCTCCCGCAAGTACCAGATGTTCACCCTGCCCGAGGGCCCTGACCTGCGTAGGAAGAGCGATGACGACCATCGCGTCCTGGCCACCGCCATCGCCGACCGCGACCCCGTCGCCGCGGCCGGCGCGGCGCAGGCGCATGTCGCGCAGACCGAGCGCTGGCTGCGCGCGTTCATGCCGCCGGTGGAGGAGACCGACAACACGGACTGACTGTCGGGGATGGACGGCCGGCCCATGTGTTCCGTTTCGTCCTCTGGCCAACGCGCGTAGATCGCGGGCACCATTCTTCCCGCACCACCTGCACAGCCGCCTTCACGAAGCATGGCCCATCGCAGGAAGGTCCCCAGATGAAGGTCCCCCAGGCCTTGAGGCTCCGCTCGGTCCTGACCGCCCTCACCCTCGTCATCGCCCCCGGCGCCGCCGTCATCGGCACCGCCGGCGAGGCCTTCGCCGTCACCAAGATCAGTCACGCAACCGCGACCTCCATGTTCCAGCAGGTCGGCATCACCTGGTCGTCGTCCGGGAACTGCTCCAACCGCAACAACCCCACGTGCACGTCCTTCGACCAGCTCAACCTGGCCACCGCCCAAGGCGCACAGACCCTCAAGCGCGCCAGCGGCTGCGCCCTGAACATCACCGGCGGCACCGAGACCGGGCACGCGTCCGGCACGTACTCGCACTGGAACGGCTACAAGCTCGACTTCAGCAAGTACACCTGCGTCGGGAACTACATCAAGAACAACTTCACCTACATAGGCCCGCGCGGCGACGGCGCACCGCAGTGGCGTTCCGGCTCGGGCAACATCTACGCGGACGAGGGCAACCACTGGGACGTCCTCTACTACAACTGCGGTGGCTGCTGAAGCCTGCACCGCACACTGCATGGCTGCCGCCGTGGGGTTCCTCGGCGGCAGCCTCCGCAGGAGGCATGACGGTCAGGGGCGCTCCGCAGCAGTCAACGCCTCCAACGCGCCCGCCTGGGTGCGCCAGTCCGACGGGTTGGGAGCGGCGCCGGACCAGCGCTGGCCCAGGCGGTTCAGGGAGTCGCGGTCGTTGACCCAGATCGAATCGGCCTGCCTCTCGGCGTACGCCCTGTAGGCGGCTGATCCGGTGGCGTCCGCCAGGTCCGCCAGGTGGCGCATGAAGATTCCCTTGAACTGCTTCTGGTTGTCGTCGCAGGAGTTCGTCGCGATGTCACATGACTCGGTCAGAATGCCGTCGCGGGTGAGCGCCGGCGAGGAGATCGCGGTGTCGGCCAGGCGGGTGGCCGTGTCCAGGTAGCGGCCGTTCCCGGTGGATCGCCACAGTTGAGTGAAGGCGCCGATGGCCAGGCCCTGGTTGTAACTCCACACCGTCTGGCCGTTGTTGGCGCAGCCCGTGGTCAGCCCGTCGTTGATCAGACCCGCGGAGTTGATCATCCCGCTGGCGAGGTACCAGTCCGCCGCCGTGACCGCCCGGTCGCCCCACAAGGTGTCGCCACCCATGCGCTGGTGCAGTGACGTGGTGAGCCACAGGTACAGTCCGTTGGTCACCGCGTTCTTGTACGTGCGCTCCCGGTCCCACCACACACCGCCACCACAGGTGCTCGGGTCCCAGAACTCGTGGACGTAGTCGGTGATGGTGACCGCCTCGTCCAGATACCGGCGCTCGCCGGTGTAGTCGTACGCCGCGATCCAGGCCACCGCCCACCAAGCCGCGTCATCGACGGCGCGGCTGATGAAGTGGCCCTCGATCGCATCCGAACTGCGCACGCCCGCCGGGAAGACGCCACGGTTCTGCTCGAAGGTGCGAGCGATCACCCAGTCGTAGTCGTGCCGCCCGGTCCGCTCGGCGAAGTCGATGACCGAGGTGAGCGCGACGGCCGAGTTCCACCAACTGCTGTGCCACCAGCCTTCGTTGGTGTGGTACGACGCCATCAGTGCGTCCGCTGCCGCGCGCGCCCGGGTCGGCGCGGGCCTCGCCCATGCCGTGCAGCTGCCCTCCTGGTGCGAGGCCTCACGGCCGCACGCGCGGACCGCCCCGCCGTACAACAGGCCACGCGGGTCCCGGGTCGCGAACATGGCGGTCCGGGCCGAGGACGCCCCGGACGGCACGCCCTTACGGCCGAGGGAGGAGCCCTCGGGCCAGCTCGCGCCGGCGTCCCAGGAACGGTCGAGCCAGATCTCGTCGCCCGCGCCCCCGCTCTCGATCACGCCCCAGGCCATGCCGCCCCGCTGGTCGAGGTGGAGGCTGATGGTGCGGCCGAAGAGGGTGGTCGAGGGGACCGGGGTGTCGTCGCCGGACGCGGTGGCGGGATCGGCGCCGTCGCAGGAAGTGCCGTCGCAGACCTGCGGGTACACCCAGTCGGTGCAGTCGACCGCGCCGGCGTCGCCGCAGGCACGGATCCAGCCGCGCCGGTGACCGGCCGGGTCGGAGACGTTGTACATCAGCGTGCGGGTGCCGGTCCATGTGTCGGGGATGCTCGCCTTGCCGAGCAGTGGCTCCCAGGTGGTGCCACGGTCCCAGGACCGGTCGAGCCATACCGAGTCACCGCGCACACCAAGGTCGATGCTTGCCCAAGCCATGTTGTCGGGGTCGGAGACGTGCAGTCGCAGCACGCGACCGTTGATGTTCTTGTCCGGCACAGGGAACGTGTCCTGATGCGCCTTCGCCGGGTCCAGGGTGTCGCATGCCAACGCGCAGACGGCCGGCGCCGCGTGGGAGGGCGTGGGCAGGGCGACCAGTCCGGCGAGGGCGAGTGCCAGGACCAGGAGCCCGGTCCATGTGCGATGTCTCCGTGCTGGCATGACGAGGTACCCGCCCTTTCTCCGTCAGGGGCGTGCAGGGGGTGTGACCTTCCGTGCGCCGCGAACGCGTCTGCTACGGCGCCGTGTTGAGCAGATCGAGGGCGCTCTGCTGCCGTGCCGCGTCCACCTTGTCGAGCGGGCCCGACCAGCGCAGTCCGTACTGATCGAGGGCGTTGCGGTCGCTCGTGTGGGCGCGGTCCGCCTGGCGTTGCAGATAGGTGGTGTAGGGGTGGTCCGACAGGGCGGCGTTGAGTCTGCCCAGTCCGCGCACATGCGCGCCCTTGAAGGACGGCCCGTCGGCGCCGCAGTCGCCACCCTCGCAGGGGTCGCGCAGGATGCCGTCGGCCGTGTGGAGGGAGGACGTTGTGGTGGCGGCGTTGGCGATCTGCCGTGCGCGGGTGAGCAGTGCGCCGTCCCCCGTGGCCCGGTGCAGCTCGGTGAGGGCGCCGAGCAGGACCCCTTGGTTGTAGGACCAGACCGGCTGCCCGTTGTTGCGGCAAGTGGCCAGGTCGATACCGTCGTTGACGAGATTCGAGCCGTTGATCATGCCGGTGCCCTGGAACCAGGACCAACCGGCACGGGCCCGCTCCCGATACGTCGTGTCGTCCGGGATCCGGTTGTGCAGGGCCGCGTTGAGCTGGATGTAGAGGGAGTTGGCGATGGCGTTCTTGTAGGTCTTCGCCGTGCTCCACCACACTCCGCCGCCGCAGGTGCTGTCCCAGTACGCAGCCATGTGGTCGGCGTCGGTGCGAGCGGTGTCGAGGTAGCGGCGGTCGCCGGTCAGGTCATACGCGGCGACCCACGCAAGCCCCCACCATCCGGTGTCGTCGATGTAGTCGTTGCGGAACTGCCCGTCCTGCGCGTTCACATTCAGGTCGTAGGTGCGGGAGATCGCGTACGAGTAACTGCCCATCCCCGACACACGGATGTTGTCGATCACCGAGGTCAGGGCATTGGCGAAGTTCCACCACCCGGTGGTGTCGAACAGGCCGGTCGAGTAATTGTAGAAGGTCATCAGGCCGGTGGCCGCCGCGGTGCGTCGATCGCCCGCGTTCCAGGTGGTGCGGGCCCACGAGGTACAGGCGATCTCGGTGCGATCGCCTGCTTTGCCGCAGGCACGCAGGGCACCGATGCCGTGGTTGTTCCAGTCGTCCACGTTGTACATGAGCGTGCGCCAGCCCCGTTGACCCGAGGGAACGGTGGTGTCGCCGAGCTTGCTGCCGGAGCTCCAGGTACGGCCGCCGTCGAAGGAGCGGTCGAGCCACACCTCGTCGCCCGGGCTGCCGTTGCCGAGGGACGCCCAGCCCATCGCGTCGGCGTCGTCGAAGTGAAGGAGGATCGACCGCCCGTGGACGGTAGCCGTCACCGGCGTGCGGTCGTCGGGGGAGAGGGCGGGGTCACGGGCATCGCAGTACTTGTTGCAGATGGCTGCGGTCGGGGTCACACCGACGGCGGACGTTGTGTGAAGGGTGAGGCCCACGAGGAGCGCCAGGGCGAACCCCGCGGCCGACCGTCGGACGGAAAAAGACCTGTGGTTCCTTCGTACGGGAGTCATGGGGCCTCCCTGCCAGGCAACGCCTGCTGAAGGTTGAATGTGAGAGCGCTCTCAGAAGGTAATGGCGGGGAGTGGGAGCGTCAATGGGCCTGGTGCGTAAGGGAGTTGCCGGGTTCGCTCCTCCGTTCGGACCACGGGTGGGGCCCTTTCCGGTGAACTGCGGCGGGCTGGCGCACGCTGTGGGTGCTGCGTGGGGTACCCCGTATGCGCGGATTTTCGGCAGCGCGTTCCTTTCGGCCTCTCGTTCCTTGAGGAGATCAGTCATGTACGCAGTGGTTCGGCGGTACGAAGGGGTGACGGATCCCGCTGAGGCGGGACGCGTGGTGAACGAGGAGTTCGTGCCGCTCCTTGGCCAGGTCGAGGGCTTCGTGGCCTACTACTGGGTCGATGCCGGCGGCGGGGTCATGTTGTCGACGAGCGTCTTCCAGGACCGGGCCGGCGCCGAGCAGTCGACCGCCAGGGCGAGCGACTTCGTACGGGACCGCCTGGCCACTCTGCTTCCTAATCCGCCCCAGGTCACGGCTGGTGAGGTCGTGGCACATGCGTAGCGGACTGGGGCGGGTGCCGGGCGATTCAGCCGGGTCACCGACGACGGAGGACTGAACAGGCGGCGGGACGGCTGCCTGTCAGCGGTCCGGGGTTGGCTGGGTGGTGTCGTCCGGGGCTGTTCGGGGTTTGGTGTGGAGGACTTCGCGGGCTTGCTCGGCGGCGCGGGTGATGCTTTCGCTGATGAAGTCGAGGAAGCGGGCGATGTTCTCCAGGCGGGCGGCGGCGGGGGTGTCGGGGCCGAGGACGGTGACGCCCTGGCGGGCGGTTTCGACGAGCTGGTCGTTGGCCCGGGCGCTGGCGATGGTGGCTTGGTAGAAGAGTTCGTCGTCGACGATGTAGCGGTCGCGGCGGCGTTCGTCGCGCTCACGGCGGACGAGGCTCTGGCTCTCCAGGAAAGCGATGGCTTTGGAGATGGAGGCGGGGCTGACCTGGAGGTGCTGGGCGAGCTGGGATGCGGTGAGGCTGCCGGCGTCGCTGGTGAACAGGCAGGTCAGCACCCGGGCCGTCATCTTGGGCAGGCCCGAGGCCATGAGGACGGTGGTGAGCGTCTCCTCGTACGCGGTCACGGCCTCGGCATCACGCCCGTGCGGCGCGGGTGCTGACTGCGGCCCGCGGGGGGCGGCGGGCCTGCGCCGGCGGGCGCGGTGCTCGGTGGCGCGGTGGGCGAGGTCGGCGCGGTAGGCGGTGGGGCCGCCGTTGCGCATCACCTCACGCGTGATGGTCGAGGTCGGACGCTCCAGACGCCGGGCGATCTCGGCGTAGGGGAGGTTGTCGGCCAGCCCCAGCGCGATCTGGCGGCGTTCGGACTGGGTGAGCCTGCCTCCCGGCATCGCGATCTCCTCGGTTCTCCTGCGTGGTGGTCCCTGACTCCTCCCACCATAGCGTTCACCTCCAATCCATTGCAATGATTGCAGTGGCTGTCGTTGCGTTACTTTCGGGTTCGTTGCAATGAAATGGACTGCCTGACCTGCGTGTATCTTGCTTCCTTGCAACGAATCAGTTGTCGCCGTATGGAAAGCAACGTAGCGTTTCCTGCATCAGAAACGACCAGCGAGTGCAGGAGAACACGATGCAGAAGTTCGACACCCCCGCCCCGATCTCCGCCGTCCTGAACATCCCCGCCGGACGTATCCAGATCATCGCCGCCGACCGCAACGACACCACCGTCGAGGTCCTGCCCGCCAACCCCGCCAAGAGCCGCGACGTCAAGACCGCCGAACAGGCCACCGTCGCCTACACCGATGGCATCCTGCGGATCCACACCCCCGAGCCCGACAACCAGCTTTTCGGCCCCTCCGGATCCGTGGAGATCACGCTCCAACTCCCCACCGGCTCCCGCATCGAGGCCCGGACCGCCAGCGCCGAACTGCGCGGCGTCGGCCGCCTCGGCGACATCGCCTTCGAGGGCGCCTACCGCCAGATCAAGATCGACGAGGCCGCGGGCGTCCGTCTCACCGCGACCGACGGCGACGTCGAGATCGGCCGCCTCACCGGCTCCTCGCAGATCAGCACCGCACGCGGTGACATCCGGATCACCGAAGCCGTACGCGGCACGCTCGAACTGAGCACCCAGTCCGGTGACATCACTGTCGGCGCCGCCGCCGGCGTCTCGGCCACCCTGGACGCCGGCACCGGCTACGGCCGTGTCAGCAACGCCCTGAAGAACGACGGCACCGCGGAACTCGACATCCGCGCCACGACCGCTCACGGCGACATCACCGCCCGCAGCCTCTGACAGCTCAGCGCAGCGCCAGCCAGAAAGCCGCTTTCCGGATCCGGAGCAGAGTGAAGGCGCGCCTACAGCGTTGTAGGCGCGCCTCAGCTCTCCCCGTACTTCGCGGTTCTGGTGAATTCAGTTCAGCGGTTCCACCCAGATGTTGCGGTAGCGCACCTTGTTGCCGTGGTCCTGGAGGCGGATGGCCCCGGCTGACGGTCCCTCCGGGCGGCCGCCGCCGGTCGGGCCGTCGATCGCGATGTCGTCGTGGATCTTCTCGCCGTTCCAGACGACGGTGACCCGCGCGTCGGCCGTCTTGGTGCCGTCGGCGTCGAAGCGGGCCGCTCGGAAGCTGACGTCGTAGCTCTGCCAGGTCTCGGGTGCTGTGGCCGCGTTGATGTCCGGAGCCTTCTTCAGGTAGATCGCTCCGGCTTCGTTCGTGTCGAGCGTCGTGTCACCGAACGAGTCGAGGATCTGAAGCTCGTAGCGGTCCTGGAAGTAGACGCCGCTGTTGCCACGGTCCTGACCGGTCACGTCGTCCGGCAGGAGCGGGACGCGGAACTCCACGTGCAGCTTGAAGTCCTGGTAGGCGTCCTTGGTGCGGATGTCGCCGCAGCACACCTCCATCGACTGCTCGTCGGTCAGCGGCCATTCCACGGTGCGTCCGTCCGTGTGCTGCCACTGACTGAGGGATGTCGCGGTGCCGTCGAAGAGAGTGACCCGGGCGCCGTGCGGGCGGACGGTGATCAGGTCCAGGTTGACGTGACCGGAGTCGCCGGAGTCGAAGCGGTAGGCGATGGTGTTTCGGCCTTCGCGGAGAGCAACGCGTTCGGTCTGCGTCGACCAGGTGTCCCAGTTGCCGGTCGAGGCGAGCTTGGCCTGTCGCAGCTTCTGCCCGTTGGCGTACAAGGAGAGGGACTTGGTGCCCTGGAAGGGGTTGGGCCCGTTGGAGTAGCGCAGGTTCACGTCGTAGTCGCCGGCCTCGGGGACGGTCACGTCGAAGGTGGTGGCGGCCTTGCCCTCGGTGCCGTAGCGATCGACGAAGCCGCTGCCCGAGTAGCCGGTGTGGTCGGTGTTGATGCCGGCCGTCCCGGTCAGCCGCGCCTCCTCGGCCTCGTACGACGTCGCGGGTGGCGGCTCCTTGCCCGGCACGGCGTTGAGCGTGTACCAGGCCTCCGTGCTCCACAGCGCCTCACCGGACGCGGACGCGAAGGGGCGTGGTGAACGGACGTGCACGACGCGGCCCGGCTTGAGCCCGTCAAGGCGTAGGGAGACCGTGCGCCCGTCATCGGCGAGCGTCGCCGAGCGGACGTTCAGCCGCTCCTCGGCGATCTTCGGACCTCCGTAGTCCGTTGTGGGGGTGTAGCGCCACTGTTCGGCCTGGTAGCTGGAGGCCAGCTTCTCCGCGGTGGCCGGGGACAGCGGCTGGGTGTACTCCAGGTCGAAGCCACCGGGGACGGCGCGCATCTCCTTGATGTCGAAGGTGTTGCCGCCGTTGGGTGTCAGTTTCTGGAGGCCGAACTTCAGCTTTCCTTCCTGGCCCCAGTTGCCGTCGGCGCCGAGCCCGCCCGCGTAGACGGCTCCGTCGGGGCCCATGGTGATGCGGTTGACGCCGGCTTCGAGTCCCTGCGTATAGCGGAACACGGCGCCCTGGTACTGGCCCTTCACCTTCTCCAGATAGGCACGCTGGAGCCCGCCGTAGGTGACGTCACCGAGGAGCATCTGCCCGGCGAACCGGCCCTTGGTCAAGTACAGCGGTGTGCTGGGGGAGTTGGCGATCTCGTTCTGTGGCAGCCACAGCACGGGTTCGGTCACCGACCGGTCGTCGAAGGGGCCCGAGGGCTCGGTGTAGTGGTTGAAGAAGCGGTCCTGCTTGATGTGGACCAGCTTGGACGCGGGCAGCCAGCCGCCTTGGTTGTCGGTCGTGAAGATGTCGCCGCCGGGGCCCCAGCCGATGCCGTTGGGGGTACGCAGGCCGCCTGCGATCGGCTGGATCTTCCCAGTCTTCTTGCTGATCTTGTACGTGGTTCCGCGGCCGGGTGCCGGCTGCGGAGTCGTGGTCGCGCCGCCGTAGTTGATGGCGACGGACAGGTTCACGTAGAAGTAGCCGTCGCGGTAGAGCAGTCCGAAGGCGAACTCGTGGAAGTTGCCGCCGTAGGGCCATGTGGCGACGGTGCGGTACTCGTCGGCGACGAAGTCCCGGTCGCTGTCGACCAGTTGGGTCAGCTCGTGCTTCTGCGACACGTACAGCGAGCCGTCGACGTACTTGATGCCCATGGGCTCGCGCAGCCCGCTCGCCACCTTCTTCACGGTCACCTTGTCGCGACTCGTGGTGCCGGTGACGTTGTCGAGGAGGTACACCTCGCCCGTGTGGTCTGCGAGCCGCCCCAGGTGGTGATGGCCAGGCGGCCGTCGGGAAGCCAGTCCATGCCGGTGACCTGGGGCTCGAAGCCGTCCGGGCGGAGGTCGGTGAGGGTGAGGTCGGGGCGTACGTCGGTCAGCGGCAGACCGTCGCCCGGACTGTCCGCTCCCGACTCGCACTCCTTGCGTCCGGGGGCGGTGACCCGTACTACTCCGGCGTCGGTGCTCAGTGCCTCGCTCGGCACGGTGGTGAAGTCGTCCGCGGCCGGTGGCTTCCACGCCAGCGCGAGGCGCTGCTCACCGCCCCGCTCGAAGTAGTCGATGCGGAACGGATGGGATCCGGCCGCGAGTTGGACGGATCCGTCCTTCGGCTCGGCGGCGTGCAGTCCGTCGTGGTCGATGACAGTCCGGTCGTCGATGGTCAGCCGCGAGCCGTCGTCGCTGGTCAGGCGGAAGGTGTAGGACCCGTCGTCGGGAACGACGAGGTAGCCGGACGCTTCGGCGGTGAAGTTGTCGGCGAAGCCGCCGAAGTCGGCGGTCGTGGACCAGTCCACGGTCGGCATCAGCTTGTCGTGGTTGGGGGTCTGGCCCGGCTTGAGCGTGCACAGTTTGCTGAGCGGAACCTGGGTGTCGAACACCCGCAGAGTCACTCCCGGTTCCTGGGGTGGGATGTCATCGGGGGCGGCGACGGACGGGGGTGCCGCTAACACGCCCCCGGCAAGGAAGCCTCCGAGAAGCAGGGGGGTGAGTCGTCTTCGGGCGCGGCGGAACAACCGTGAATGCATCGGTCCTCCAGAACGGACCGGAGGCCGCCGGATCGCACTCCGGTCGAGATACCACTGCGCGGGGAGCGCGCAGAGGTGGTACTCGTGCGGTTGCGCCGATACCGTAGGGGACTTTTGCCGAGCGCGTCCATACTTTGTCATCAGTCGGTTCAAAGTCCGATGCGTGAGCCGGTTCCGCACCGGACGGCCGGTCGATGCAGACTGTGTCTGCCGTCCGCCTGCCGTCCGCCCGCCGGCGCGTGCGGTGGGCGGTAGGCGCGTTGGCGCCCTTGGACGTGCGGAGAATCGACGGAGATCCGATGGAACGACGTCAGCTGGAGTACTTCATCGCGGTCGTCGAGCACGGCGGTTTCACGGCCGCGGCCAACGCACTCCACGTAGCGCAGCCTTCGCTGTCGCATGCCATCCGCACTCTGGAGCGCGAATGCGGCGGGAAGCTCTTTCACCGGCTCGCGCAGGGTGTCTCTCTCACCCCGGCCGGTGAGGCGCTGGTGCGGCCGGCCCGGCAGGTCCTGCGTGACTTGTTCACGGCGGGTTCACTGGTGCGGGAGGTCCTCGGGCTCAGCGGCGGGAGGCTCGACATCGTTTCGCAGACGACCCTTTCCGTCGACCCTCTGGCCGACATGCTGGGCCGCTTCCATCGCGCGTATCCCAAGGTCAGCGTGCGCGTGGTCGATCCGGAGCGGGGGCCTGCCGTGGCGCAGATGGTCGTGGCCGGGCAGTGCGAACTCGGTCTGGTGGACGCCTCGGTGCCCACGGCGGACCTCAGCGGGATCGACCTGCCGGAGCAGGAGATGCATGTGGTGCTGCCCGCCGACCACCCGCATCCGGCGGGCGCCACCATCACCTCACGTCAACTGACGGCCCTGGACCTGATCGTGACACCGCCGGGCACCGAGACCCGGGCGGCGGTCGACGACGTGTGCACCGCACTGGGTGTCGCACCACGCATCGCGGTGGAGACCGCACACCGCGCGATGATCGTGCCGCTCGTCCTCTCCGGCGTCGGCGCCGCCGTACTGCCCGCTTCCATGGCCCGGGACGCCGCACTGCGCGGGGCGCGGATGCTGTCCCATCGTCCGCGGCTGCTGCGCCAAGGCCGGCTGGTCTGGCGGTCGGGTCAACTGTCCCCAGCCGCCCAGGCGTTCGTGGACCTGGCGTCCTCATCCGCCCGGGACGGGCATATCCAGTAGGTATAGAGAATCTCTACCGCCTTCATTCAGAACCGGTTCACGTGAATCCGAGCGACCTCGTTGACCGGCTCCGGCAGTGACTGACACCTTGACTGCATCGCAGGTCGGGGCATTTCAGAGGACCCCATTAATGCCCTGCAACGCCGGTACTCAGGCTGCGAAAAAGAGGGTGTCTTTTCCCCGCCGGGCCACCGAATCGGAGAATTGAATGACTGAGTTCGACGCGGGACGGCACATACTTCCGCGGCCGGATACCCGCCGGCCGCTGACGGCCGCGATGGACGTACACGACCAGGACACCGCCTTCACCCCCATCGGCCCGGTCCCTGCGCCCGAGGGCGCCCCGAACGTGGTGATCGTGCTCGTCGACGACCTCGGCTTCGGCACCTCCAGCGCGTTCGGTGGACCGTGCGAGATGCCGGCCGCGGACCGACTCGCGGACAACGGCCTGCGCTACACGCGCTTCCATGTGACGGCCCTCTGCTCGCCCACCCGCCAGGCCCTGCTGACCGGACGCAACCACCACTCGGTCGGCATGGGCGGCACCACCGAGATGACCACCGCGGCCCCCGGATACAACGGATTCCGGCCGCGCAGCGCGGCGACCATGGCCCAGATCCTGCAGGGCAACGGCTACAGCACGGCCGCCTTCGGCAAGTGGCACCAGACCCCGCCACGCGAGATCAGTCCCGTCGGCCCGTTCGACCGCTGGCCGACGGGGGAGGGGTTCGACACCTTCTACGGCTTCATGGGCGCCGAAATGAACCACTGGTACCCGCTGCTGTACCAGGGCACCACTCCCGTCGAGCCGGATCGCCGCCCCGAGGACGGCTACCACCTCTCGGAGGACCTCGTCGACCACGCCATCGACTGGGTGCGCACCCAGCGCACGCTGACTCCGGACCGGCCGTTCTTCACCTACCTCGCACTGGGCGCCGCGCACGCGCCGCTGCACGTCGGACGGGCATGGCAGGAGAAGTACCGTGGCCGCTTCGACCAAGGCTGGGACCGGCAGCGGGAGATGACCCTCGGGCGGCAGAAGGAACTCGGCGTCGTACCCCCTCAGACGGAGCTCGCGCCCTGGCCGGACGGCGTTCCCCACTGGGACGAACTCAGCGACAACCAGCGGCGGTTGTCGGCCCGCTTCATGGAGACGTTCGCCGGATTCACCGAGCACGCCGATGTCCAGGTGGGCAGGTTCCTCGACGCACTGGAGGAGCTCGGCGAGCTGGACAACACCATCGTCCTCTACATCCTGGGCGACAACGGTGCCTCGGGCGAGGGCGGCATCGAGGGGACGATCGTCGAGCACCGGCTCGGGCACGGCGTGGTCGACGACCCGGACGAGATGATCGACCACCTGGACGAGATCGGAGGACCCCTCAGCTACCCGATCGCACCGGCGGGATGGGCGCTGGCCCTGAACACCCCTTACCAGTGGACCAAGCAGGTGGCCTCGCATTTCGGCGGCACCCGCGACGGCATGGTCCTGCACTGGCCGCGAGGGGTCCCCGAGCGTGGCGGGCTGCGTCACCAGTTCTCGCACGTGATCGACATCCTGCCGACGATTCTGGACTGCGCGGGAATCCCGGCGCCGTTCAGTGTGGACGGGGTGCCCCAGCAGCCCATCGAGGGCACGACCATGCAGCGCACGCTCACCGACCCCGCCGCGACCGAGCATCGCCGGACCCAGTATTTCGAGATGTGCGGCAACCGGGGCATCTATCACAACGGCTGGATGGCGGTCACCCGGCACGGCATCCCCTGGGAGATGGTGCCGGACAACAACCGGCGCTTCACCGACGACGTCTGGGAGCTCTACGACGTCGACCACGACTGGAGCCAGGCGCGCGACCTCGCCGCCCAACGCCCCGAGAAGCTACGGCAGTTGCAGGACCTGTTCCTGATCGAGGCGGCGAAGTACCAGGTCTTCCCCCTCGACGACCGGGTCACGGAACGGGAGAACCCCGCGGTGGCGGGCCGTATCGATCTGCTCGGCGAGCGGACGTCCATCACCTACCGCGCGGGGATGCGGCGGTTCACCGAGGAGACCACCCTCAACGTCAAGAACCGCTCGCACAGCATCACCGCGGACGTCGACCTGCCGGACACGGACGCCGACGGCGTGATCATCTCGCAGGGCGGCCGATTCGGCGGCTGGAGCCTGTACGTCACCGACGGCAGGCCGGCCTACGCCTACAACTACTTCGGCATGAACCTGTACACCGTGCGCGGCGAAGAGCCCCTGGCGCCCGGACGGCACGAGATCCGGCTCGAATTCGGCTACGACGGCGGAGGGCTCGGCAAGGGCGGAACCGCTGTGCTCCTGGTGGACGGCGAGAAGCACGCGAGCGGACGGGTCGCGCGGACCATCCCGTACTACTTCTCCTTCGACGAGACACTCGACGTCGGAGTCGACCTGAGCACCCCGGTGACCGACGACTATCCCGCCCTCGACAACGAGTTCACCGGCACGATTCACACCGTGCGCATCGACCTGGACGACCTGGACGACCGGGGCGGCGCGTCGTCCGAGTTCGACGGGGGACTGCACCGGCGTGTGATGGGGGCGCAGTGAGCTGCTGCACGCCGTCCGGCGACCGGGCTGCGGACAGGGCGCAGCCCCCGCCGTTCTCCGCCCGGCAGGCCACGCCCGAGGGCATGGTGGCGGTCCCGGCCGGCCCGTTCCTCATGGGCAGCCAGGACGGACTCGCCTATCCGGCCGACGGCGAAGGCCCGGTGCGCACGGTGTATGTCGACGCCTTCTGGATCGACGCC
Source organism: Streptomyces sp. NBC_01092 (assembly GCF_045039535.1). Taxonomy (NCBI): domain Bacteria; kingdom Bacillati; phylum Actinomycetota; class Actinomycetes; order Kitasatosporales; family Streptomycetaceae; genus Streptomyces; species Streptomyces sp. NBC_01092. The sequence goes on from NZ_CP108659.1 coordinate 10,723,874, forward strand.
TGCACGGTGTCCAACGCACAGTTCGCGCAGTTCGCCGCCGAAACCGGATACCGCACCTCCGCCGAGCGCATCGGCTGGTCGTTCGTCTTCGCCGGGCTGCTCCCGGACGACTTCCCGCCCACTCGGGCGGTGGCGGCCGCCCCCTGGTGGCGCCAGGTCGAGGGCGCCGACTGGCGCTGTCCCGACGGACCGCACTCCGCCTGGGAGACCCGGCCGGATCATCCCGTCATCCACGTCGACTGGGACGACGCCCGCGCCTACTGCGCCTGGGCCGGCAAACGCCTGCCCACCGAGGCGGAGTGGGAACGCGCCGCCCGAGGGGGCCTGCACGCGAAGGTGTTCCCCTGGGGCGACGACTTCGAGCCCGGCGGTCGCCCCCGGATGAACGTGTGGCAGGGCGACTTCCCGAACCGGCACCCCACCGCCGACGGCTGGTACGGCACCTGCCCCGTCCGCGCCTTCGAGCCCAACGGCTTCGGCCTGTACAACGCCACCGGCAACGTCTGGGAGTGGTGCGAGGACCCGTTCTCCCCCTCCCGCGGCGGAGACCGACGCGTCACCAAGGGCGGCTCCTACCTCTGCCACGCCTCCTACTGCCGCCGCTACCGGGTCGCCGCGAGACAGGGCCTCTTTCCGGACTCGGCGACCGGCAACGTCGGGTTCCGGTGTGCCCTGGACATGAACTGACCCCTCCTCACCCCACCATCCGCACGGCGCGAGGCGCCCGGCGCACAAGGAGCAGGACCATGGCACAACGAGCAAGAAGGTGGCGCTCCGGCGCCGCGGCGACGGCCGTACTCGGTCTCACCCTGAGTGCGTGCAGCGGGGCGAAGGTCGGCGAGGGCACCTCCGCGGCGGGCGGTGGTCCGGGCGAGTGCGGCACCCTCAACCTCGCGGTCAGCCCGTGGGTGGGCTATGAGGCGAACGCGGCGGTCATCGCCCACGTCGCGGAGAAGGAACTCGGCTGCAACGTCGTCCAGAAGGATCTGAAGGCGGAAATCGGCTGGCAGGGCTTCGAGACGGGCGAGGTCGACGCCATCGTGGAGAACTGGGGCCACGACGACCTGAAGAAGAAGTACATCACCGAGCAGAAGACAGCCGTCAACCTCGGCCCGACCGGCAACAAGGGAATCATCGGCTGGTACATCCCCCCGTGGATCGCGAAAAAGTACCCGGACATCACCGACTGGCAGAACCTCGACAAGTACGCCGCGAAGTTCAAGACCTCCGAGTCCGGCAGCAAGGGCCAACTCCTTGACGGTGACCCGTCGTACCAGACCAACGACGAAGCCCTGGTGAAGAACCTGAAACTGGACTTCAAGGTGGTGTACGCGGGCAGTGAGACCGCCCTGATCCAGGCCTTCCGGGACGCCGAGAAGAACAAGAGGTGGGTGATCGGCTATTTCTACGAGCCACAGTGGCTCTTCTCGGAGGTGCCGCTGGTCCACATCGATCTGCCCCAGCACACGGCGGGCTGCGACACCGATCCCGCGAAGGTCGCCTGCGACTACCCCGTGTTCGACCTCGACAAGATCGTCAGCACCCGTTTCGCGAAATCCGGCAGCCCGGCCTACGACCTGGTGAAGAACTTCACCTGGACCAACGACGACCAGAACACCGTCGCCAAGTACATCGCGCTCGACAAGATGACACCGCAGGCGGCGGCGAAGAAGTGGGTCGCGGCACACCCCGACGAGGTGAAGGCGTGGCTCGGGTAGCGCCAGCCTGTGATCAGCAACTCCGGGGGCGGGGGGGGGGCACGGAGGGCTGGTTGTCCGCTGCGGTGTCTCAGCTGTCTCAGCGTCCGGTCGGTGCTGCGGTGGCGGCGGACCTGGAACATGAGCGGGACGCCGGGCCCCGCGTCCCGCGGGGGCCGGCGTCGCTGCCGGCTCACCCCGCCGGCGCGGTGATCTCCCTCTTGAGGATCTTGCCGCTGGGGCCGGTCGGCAGGGCGTCCACGAGCCATACCTCGCGCGGGTACTTGTACGCCGCCACCCGCTCCTTCACGAACTGCCGGAGCTCGTCCGGCGTGGCCTGCGCTTTCGGGCGCAGCACCACCGCGGCCGCGATCTCCTCGCCCAGATGTGCGTCGGCCACGCCCACCACCGCGGCCAGCGCGACGGCCGGGTGCTCGTGGAGCACCTCCTCGATCTCGCGCGGGTAGACGTTGTAGCCGCCGCGGATGATCATGTCCTTCTTGCGGTCGACGATGTACAGGTAGCCGTCCTCGTCCTGGCGCGCGAGGTCGCCGCTGCGCAGCCAGCCGTCCGGGATGGTGGCCGCCGTCTCCTCCGGGCGCTTCCAGTACCCCTTCATCACGTTCGGCCCGCGGACGGCCAGTTCGCCTATCTCGCCGGGGGCCACGTCCTGGCCCTTGTCGTCGAGGAGCCGTACCTCCACGTCCTTGATCGGAGTGCCGATGGACCCGGCCTTGCGGGGCCGGTCGGGGTGGTTGAAGGTGACCACCGGACTCGTCTCGGACATGCCGAACCCCTCCAGCACCACGCAGCCGAAGCGCCGCTCGAAGCCGTGCAGGATCTCCACCGGCAGCGAGGCCCCGCCGGAGACGCACATCCGCAGCGTGGAGACGTCGGCCTGAGACGGGTGCTGGAGCAGAGCCGCATACATGGTCGGTACGCCCTCGAAGATCGTCGCCCGGTCGCGGGCGATGGCGTCCAGCACGGTCTGCGGGTCGAAGCGGGGGATCAGGGTGAGAGTGGCACCGGTGCGGACGGTCACGCTCATCGTGCAGATCTGGCCGAAGATGTGGAACAGCGGCAGACAGCCCACGACCACGTCGTCCGCTGTCATCCGCTGCACTTCGACCGCGTTGACCTCGGTGTTGTGCCGTAGCCCGGTGTGGGTGAGCGTGGCACCCTTGGGGCGGCCGGTGGTGCCTGAGGTGTACAGCAGGACGGCCACGTCCTCGCCGTCCGGCTCGCTCACCTCGGGCAGCGGTTCATGACTGGCCAGCAGGCCCGCGAAGGCGGCAGGCTCGACGGCCATGTGCCGCACTCCGGCGCCGGCCGCGCCCTGCGCGCCCTCGCCCGGACCCTGGTGCCACTCGAAGAGCATCTTGGCGCCCGAGTCGCGCAGGTGGTACTCGGTCTCGCGGGTCTTCAGCAGCGGGTTCATCGGCACGACGACCGCTCCGGCGCGTAGCACGCCGTAGTACAGGACGACGAACTCGGGAACGTTGGGCAGCATCAGGGCGACCCGGTCGCCGGGCTGCACCCCCTCGGCCCGCAACAGTGCGGCGGCGCGGGCACTGCGCTCGTCCAGCTCCGCGTAGCTGGTGACCTGGCCCCCCAGCCGCAGCGCGGGGCGGTCCGGCTGCCGCCGTGCCGTCTCCACCAGGAACTGAGCCAGATTGGCCATGACCGCCTCCACGAACGTCGCCGTCGAAATCCGCTGTTCACACTGACGACATCGTGCAGATGTCCCCGGCGGCGGCCTATGTGCCGTCTGACATCATCTGCCCTCCCGGATTGTTCCCGAGAACAAAACAGGGGCGTTACGCTGCGGGAATGGACCTCTCAGGGGTGGTTTCGGCGCTGCACGCAAGGCTGCCGGAACTGGGCGAGCGGATGGCGCAGCGTATTCGCTCGGACGTCGATGCCTACAAGGACGAGTCGCTGATCCCCTTCGACTCGCTGCGCCGCTCCTGCACCGCCAACGCGGACCTGCTCCTGAACCAGCTCGGCCGCGGGGGCAGGCAGGACCCGAGCCCGGCCCGGGAGACCGGGCGCCTGCGCGCCGAGCAGGGCGTGCCGCTGGCGGACACCCTGCACGCGTACCGGATCGGCTTCGAACTCCTGTGGACGGAGGTCCTCGCCGAGGCACGCACCCATCCCGAGGTCACCGACACCCAACTTGTGTCCCAGTCCGCGGAGATCTGGGCCCTGTTCGGCCGCTACGCGGAGGCGGTGGCGGCCGCCTACCGGGAGACCAGCGCCGAGCTGACCTCGCGGCGTCAGGCCCGCCGCTCGGCACTGGTGGAGGCGCTGTTCACCGGCGTCATCGCCGACCGCACCCTGTGGGAGGCCGCCCGCGAGCTGGGGCTGCCCGACCGTGGGCCCTACGTGGTCGCCGCTGCGGCCACCGACGCTCCCGGCGAGGAGCCGCTGGCGGGGACGGAAGCGGCGCTGCGCCAGGCCCAGATCCACTTCGCCTGGCGGCTGCTGCCCGACCAGCAGATCGGTCTGGCCGCCCTGCCCACGACGACCGCGGAGAGCACCTGCCTGCGCATCCTGCGCCGCGCGGACGCCCGCGTAGGCATCAGCCCCTGCTTTCACTCACTGCGGGACACCCCCCAGGCCCTGCGCTTCGCCCGTCTGGCCCTGGACGGCCTCCCAGGCACCGGCCCCGGCGTCGCACGGTTCGACGACGACCCGCTGGCCATGGTCGTCGCCGCCGCCCCGGCCGAGGCGGCGCACCTGGTGGAGGTGGTTCTCCAGCCCCTGCTCGACCTCCCGGCCGCGGAGCGTGCCCGCCTCCTGGAGACCCTGGAGCACTGGTACGCCGCCGCCGGCTCCGCCACGGACGCGGCGCGCACCCTCTTCGTCCACCCCAACACCGTCCGCTACCGGCTGCGCCGGGTCGAGGATCTGACGGACCGCTCCCTGTCCGATCCGCGAGCGGCGGCGGACATCCGCGTGGCGCTCCTGGCGGTCCGCCGGGCGGGCACGTCATTCGGTGACGTCATTCGGTGACGCCATTCAGTGAGCCTTAGGTGACTTCCCCATGGGGAAGCTCCCGTCGGCGCGCGCATTTGTCTCCTGCGATTGGTCGTTCGGCCGTGGCATTCGGGTGGCCAGGGCCACTTGTGGTTGGCGTGGCGATGATTTCGGATGCGTTCTGGGGTCAATGGGTGTGACGGCCGCTGAAGCCCATCCGGAGAAGATCGCCACTCTCCGCCCACACCGGTCAACCCCACTCAAGGAGAACGCCATGTCCGTCAGTTACACCTTCGACGTCTTTTCCAGCCTCGACGGCTTTGGCGCCGCCGGCGGCGACTGGACCGGCTACTGGGGCAAGCAGGGCCCCGAGTTGCTTGAGCACCGCCTTGCCTTGTACGACGCGGAGCAGCGGATGGTCTTCGGGGCCAACACGTATCGGGCATTCGCACGGATGCTGGCAGCCAGCACCGAGGAATCCGAAGTGCGTGACCCTTGGGTCACTCGCATGAGGAGCCTGCCGGCAACGGTGGTGTCGACGACGCTGGAAGGCCCCCTCGACTGGCCGGACGCGACCGTCGTGAGCGGTGACGCCGTCGACGTCGTCGCCCGACTCAAGGAGGAGTCCGAGGTCCCGTTGCGCTCGCACGGCAGCCTGTCGATGAACCGGGCGCTGATGGCCGCCGGCCTGGTCGACCGCTTGCAGGTGACGCTCTTCCCTGTCATCACCGGTGAGACCGGGCTGGACCCGATCTTCCGGGGCGCGGCCGACTTCGACCTGGAGCTGGTCGAGAACCGGACGCTCGACGGTCACATTCAGCAGCTCATCTACCGGCCTACCGTCCATTGACCTCGCGGCACCCCGGCCCACTACGAGGAGACCACCAAGAGGCGGGAAGGCAGACGGATCTGGGTAGTTCACTCGGCCTGGTGACGGATGATCGAGTTGCTGGAGTGGGACGGGAGGGCGACTCTTGGGGCACTCTGTGCGCGTTCTCGGACGCACCGTCGGCATGTGCTGAGTCAACGCCCGTACAAGCCCATGTGACAGGGTGGGCGAATGATGGCGAACCACGAGCACTCATCCGTTCCGCAGTCCATGGGACTCGAATCGTGGTCGGACAGCACGCCGACGCACAGCGATAATGGCGGCGAAAGAACTCGTCTACGATCCGTGCGGATTCAGTTGCTCGCAGCCGGTTCCTGAATCCGAGAGTGCCGAGTACGCCGCCCACGCATTCACCCTTGACGGCCGCTCCGTCCGGTTCCGTGCAGCGAAGACGACCCCCACCAAGGTCGGCCAGTTCGTCACCGTGTGGAAGAGGTCACCGGGTGGGCCCATTCAGCCCTTCGACGTGTCGGATCCCGTCGACCTCTTCGTCATCAGCAGCCGCGACGGTGATCACTTCGGCCAGTTCGTCTTTCCCGTGGACGTGCTCCGCCGACGCGGTGTCGTGTCAGTGGACGGTGCCGGTGGGAAACGTGCCTTCCGCGTTTACCCGCCCTGGGTGACCACCGCCAGCCGTCAGGCGGGCAGTACTCAGGCGTGGCAACTGGAGCACTTCCTGCACCTGGACCAGGGCGGGCCCGTGGACTCCGCTCGCGCCCAGGAGCTCTACCACCCGTAGGACGGCGCGGCCGACATGCCTGTGGGAGCTGGGCTCATCCACTGTGCCGGCTGAACCTGGACGCCCCCAGACGGAGCATTGTCTGGGGGCGTCCAGGTTCAGCCTCACGGGATGTGGGCGCTGCGGTGGGGGACTACGGGAAGTTGATGGTCGCGTCGGTGGAAATGGAGACGACGACCGAGCCTGCGGTGTCGGCGGTGAACGTGTCGACCGCGGCGATCTCTGTGCCCCATCGTTCGACGAGTTCCGATTGCGTGGCCTTGGCGACGCGGTCGATCCAGACCTTCTGGGCAGCCCATGCGTTCTCGGGCTCGACCTGGGCGGCAGCATCGCTGAAGGGGATGCTGCCCATGTTCTTCTTGGTGGTGTTCCAGAAGTCGACGAAGAAGGCCCGCGACTGCTTGACGTCGGCTCGCGTGCCGGTGCGGTAGACGTGTCCGCCGACGTAGGTGTCGAAGTCGAGCTCGAGGATGGCGTCGTGGGCGCTGAGGATGCCGGGGAGGTAGTCGGCGTTGCCCCAGCCTCGGTAGGGAGCCCAGCCGGGCATGACGACATCGGTCATGACCGCAAGCCGCTGCTTGGGGAAGTAGGTGAGTACGTTCCCGGCCTCATGGTTGGCGCCGGGATAGATGATGTGGATCTCCTCACCGCCTATGTGCAGGGTGCTGTACTTGCCATGGAGGACCTTCTGGGGCATCGGCCGCGCCGGGTCCTTGTGTAGGGCGAGAATGGTGGCGCAGTCGGCGTGGGCGATGCGGACGGCGTCGGGGAAGTCGTTCACTGCGCCCACGTGGTCCAGGTGGGAGTGGCTGTAGATGAAGTGCGTCACGGGCTTGTCCGTGACAGAGGCGATCGCCTCCTTGAGCTTTCCGCGGGACGCGGGGGGCGCATCGACCAGCACGACGCCGCTTCGAGTCACGACGAAGACGGACTGGACGAAGCCGACGATGACGACGTAGGCGTTCTTGCCCGCACGCTGAATCCGATACCCCTTGCCGTTGTCCGGCAGCGGCTTCACGCTCGCCGGGAGTGGCAGGAATGCCGGGACCTTGGCGGCGGGAGTGGCGTCCGCCCCGGCGGAATTGGGCGACTGGCTCCCGTCGCTGGCGGGAGTGCCCTGCGCCACGCCCGCGGTGAATGCGAGCGCCCCTGCGCCGGCAACGGCCGCGGCACTGCCGCCTCGGATCATGGTGCGACGGTTGATCATGACGTCCTCTGTTTCGGCTAAGGATGCAATCGGCTTTGGCGAGATCAACATTAGGAGGTGTTTGAAGTTTCATCAAGTAATTCGAGTTGATATCCTTGGTGTTACCAAGTCACTTCCGTGTGACCTAGTCAGCGTTGATTGACTGTCAGGAAATGGCTTACGCGACCGCCATTCCGAGCTCGCATTCGTGCGCGGTAATAAAGGGGATATCCCGACATCCCTGAAACCGGCGCACTGTAGGCTGTCCGGATGACCAAAGCGCCTCGGCGGGTGACCGAGATCTACGGCACAGGTACTCCGACGCGGGAGGCGCTTGAGCGGCTGGCGAGCCGGTGGACCGTGCTCATCACCAGTCACCTCGAGGATGGACCCGCTCGGTTCAATGACCTCAAGGGCCGCCTGGGGGTGACCGCACAGGCGTTGTCCAGAGCCCTCCGCGGCCTGGAACGGGACGGACTCGTCCTCCGCCGGGTCTACGCCGAAGTTCCGGTTCGCGTGGAGTACGAACTCACCGCCCTGGGCGGCACCATGTGCCCGGTCGTACAAGAAATACGGAGATGGGCAGAGGAGATGGCCCCCGTCATAGGCGAAGCGCAAGCCGCCTACGACCAGGTGCAGTCACCGGAACAACCCGTGGACGCGCGCCTGCGGTGACTGGAGTCTGCGGGGTCTCGTTGGCTCACTGGCTCAACCGCCCTCTGAATTTCCCGTGCTGGGCAGGGGCTGTTCTGCCCGTATGGTCTTGCCGCGGTCGTGATAGCGCGTGCCCCACAGCTGGGCCAGTTGCGCCACCATGAAAAGACCCCGTCCCCCCTCATCGGTCTCCAGCGCCCGCCGTACGTGCGGAGAGGTGCTGCTGCCGTCCGAGACTTCGCAGATCAGGCTCCGGTCGCGGATCAACCGCAGCCGGACAGGTGGGGTTGCGTGCCGGATCGCGTTGGTCACCAGTTCGCTGACCAGCAGCTGTGAGTGCCTCCGGGCCGTACCGGTCACCGGAACAACGCGAGCGCCGTGGCCGGCAGCGGCTGCCCGAAGAACCGTGACGGCGGCCCCGCCGAGCTGTTCCGCTCTGCGCTCTGCGCTCAGAGCACAGGCTCGGCACAGGCGAAGGCGAGAGCCACGTCCGCCTCGATACGGCGTGCCGCCATGCGCAGCACCGGCAGCAGTTCGTCCCGTTCGGCGTCGGCGGATGAACTGCCCGCGTGCAGGGTCAGGTTGAGGGCTGCGAGGGTTCGTCCTGCCGAGTCGTGGATGGGGACGGCCAGCGAGCGGATCCCTTCGTGGAACTCCTGGTCGACCAGGGCGTATCCATCCCTGGAGACGGTGTCCACGGCTTCGGCGATGGCGCCTTGCGAAGTAAGGGTGGCGGACGTGTAGGCCTGCGGGGTGAAGCGCCTCAGGCGCTCGGCGCGCTCGCTGGGTGGCAGGCCTGCGAGAAGGACCCGTCCCAGGGCGGTGGGCGGTGCGGGCAGGCGAGTGCCGGGATTGAGGTCGATGCGAAGGACACGAGGCGCGGCCGCCTTGGCGATGGAGCGGATGTCGTCACCGTCGAGGACGGCGAGAGAGGCTGATTGACCGCTGGCGTGGGCGAGTTCACGCAGATGTGGAGTGGCGAGGTCGGCGAGGGTCAACGGTGACAGTCGCTCGAAGCCCAGGTCCATCACCGCCGGCTGGAGCTGGAAGGTGTCGCCGACCAGGCGCGCGTAGCCAAGCGCTGTGAGGGTGAGCAGGTTGCGGCGGGCGGTGGCGCGGGACAGGCCGGTCGCCTCGGCGGCAGCGGTGATGGTCAGGCCGCCCAACGTGCCCTGGAAGGCTTCGATGACGGCAAGGCCGCGGGCCAGCCCCTCCAGGAATCCCATGCCCAAGTCCTGTTTGCGTAGGCGCAGTTCGGACGCCTGGGCCGGGTGAACTCGGGGTTGCCCCGGCGTGGGGGGTGAGGCGGTGAGCGCGGCCGTCATCTCGGTGGTGGCCGCGCGCAGGGGCGGCACCACTTCGCTGATGAAGCTCTCCGGCGTGTGGCGGCTGGTGTGGGTGAGCACGCTGATCGCGCCGGCAACCGTGCCGTCGGGTGCGTGCACCGGGGCGCCCAGGGCCAGGAGGCCGGGCTCCACCCATTCGTCGTCCAGGGCCCATCCGTCAGTACGTGCCTGCCTGATCCATGTGGTGAAGTCACGCTCCAGCGCGTCCTCGTCGGGTGGACAGGCGCGCGTGGGTACGGCGTTGAACGATGCGTCCAGCGGGTCCATGGCGCGTTGCTTACGCCAGGTGGAGAAGTCCTCATCGCTCCAGTCGCAGGCCAGGACGACTCCGGCGGCGGTGCGCTCGGCGGGCAACAGCCCGCCGATGTGGAAGGCGAGATACATGGTGCGCCGCCGGACTGCCTGGTCGATCAGGCGGGCCGCGGTCCGGTCCGGGACGGCGAGCGAGACCGACTCATCGAGCTGGTTGGCAAGCTGTGCCACGTGGCCGGTGAGAGCGGCTCGCAGAGGGCTGGAGGCCAGATAGGCGTTGCCCGGGGCCATTGCTCCGGGGGCGAGGAGGGCGTCGCGCCCCTCTTCACGGACGTAGCCGAGCTGGATCAAGGTCTCAAGGACGCGGTCGACGGGGGAACGAGGGATTCCCGTGATCTTCGTCAGGTCGCTGCGGCGCAGTCGTGGCTCGGGTGAGTCCGCCAGGGCTCGCAGCACCGTGAGCCCCCGCTCCAGTGGCCCCTGCCCCTGCTCCGTCACACCTGCCGCCCTTCGATTGCGCGTGCCGCCGTCACCTGACGTGCGGCGAGCGCCCCTGGCGAAAAGATACCCGGCCTCCCATTGACACCCGCATGGGCCAAGTAGAGACTCTCCCGGCATCTGAACGAATAATATTTCGCTCAGCGAACATGATGTTGGTGGCAGTGCGGGACTCGCGCCACCACCCACCCGTGGAGGAAGCCACCCCATGAGCCGCACCCCCAACCCACCCATCGCACGCCACGCCGCATACGAGTTCGTGCTCACCACCGCCCTGTTCTTCTCCGTACTCACCGTCATCCGATGGCTCGCCCACCCCGGCTCGCCGATTGCCATCAGCGATCCCGACCTTCTGTTCCCCACCGTCGGCACACTGGTTGCCCTGCTGATCGGCGGGCTCATGGTCACTCCGCCCGGCCGCGCATCCGGCGGCCACATGCACCCTGGCGTCAGCGTCTTCGTCTGGCTGACCGGCGGTATGCCAGGTCGCGCCGTACTGCCCTTCGTCGCCGCTCAGTTGGCTGGTTCCCTGGCAGCGACGGGCCTGGCCCGGCTGGTCTGGGGCGATGCGCTCACACAGATCGGATACGCCGCCGTGCACCCGGCCGCGTCCTGGGGTGACGGCCTGCTCTTCCTCGTCGAGGGCGGCTGTCTGGTGCCGATTTTCCTCGGCGTCGCCCTGGTTGCCTCGCGGCCGACAACTGCCAAGTACATCCCGGTGGTCATCGCCGTCGGTGTCGGCCTGGTCGTAGCAACTCTGGTGCCGTACAGCGGCGCCAGCATCAACCCCGCCCGCGCCCTGGGCCCCGCCATCTTTGCCGGGCACCACGACCACCTGTGGGTGTACCTCACCGCCTCCGTCCTCAGCCCCCTCCTCGTTGCTCTCACTCTGCGCGCCCTCGCCCGTCGCGCTCAGCCCACCTCCGCCTGATTTTCAATCCGCTTTTCAATCCGCACCAACATCTCGGAGTACGACCATGACCCTCACCCGCGGACTGCTCATCGCCGGCCAGGAGGTTCCTGCTTCCTCCGGCCGCACCACCGCCGACATCGACCCGTGGACCGGCCGGCCCTACGCCCGCGTGGCCGCGGCCACCCCCGCAGACGTGACCGCTGCCATCACCGCCGCCGAGGCAGCCTTCGAGCAGTGGTCCGACCTCGCTCCCTCCCAGCGCCGCCGGATCCTCTTGCGGGCCGCGGACCTGCTCGACCAGCGCACCCCCCAAGTTGTCGAACTCATGTCCCACGAGGTCGGTGGGGCGGCGCCCTGGGCCGCCTTCAACGCGCACTTGGCCGCCGAGATCCTCCGCGAGGCCGCCGCCGGCATCACCCAGCCCACCGGAGCGGTCCTTACCACCGACCTACCCGGCGCCTACTCCTTGCAGGCCCGTGTCCCCGTCGGTGTGGTCGCCGCCATTGCCCCGTGGAATGCCCCGCTGATCCTCGGCACCCGTTCCGTCGCCATGGCGCTGGCCATGGGCAACACCGTGGTGATGAAGCCGTCCGAGGACGCCCCGCTGGCCTGCGGTCTCTTCCTCGCCGATGTTCTCCAAGAAGCCGGCCTCCCGGACGGCGTGCTCAACGTCGTGACCAACGACCCCGCCGACGCTCCCGAGATTGTCGAAACACTCATCAGCGATCCCCGTGTGCGTATGGTCAACTTCACCGGGTCCACCGCTGTGGGCCGCCGCATCGGCGTCCTGGCTGCCGAACACCTCAAGCCTGCGATCCTGGAACTCGGCGGCAAGAACGCCTTGATCGTCCTCGATGACGCCGACCTGAACTATGCGGTTGACGCGGCCGCTTTCGGCTCCTTCATGAACTCCGGCCAGATCTGTATGTCGGTCGACCGCGTCATCGTCCACCGCGGCGTCGCCGAGGAATTCACCACCCGGTTCGCCCGCAAGATCGACTCCCTGCCGTACGGCGACCCGTGCGACCCGCACACAGTGGTCGGTCCCGTCGTCAACACCCGCGCCGCTCAGCGCGTCACCGCCCTGATCCACGACGCCCTCGGCAAGGGCGCCCACCTCGCCAGCGGAACCGGCAAGGTGGAGGGCGCCGCCGGCACCCTGCTCCGGCCCATGGTCCTCACCGACGTCACCCGTGACATGGATGTCTTCCACGGCGAGATCTTCGGCCCGGCCACCGTGATCCACACCGTCGACAACGACGATGAGGCCGTCGCCCTCGCCAATGACACCCCCTACGGCCTGTCCGGTGGCGTCATCACACAGGACACCGCGCGAGGCCTTGCCATGGCCCGCCGGATACACACCGGCATCTTCCACATCAACGATCAAACCGTGGCCGACGAACCGCAGGCCCCCTTCGGCGGGGTGAAGGACTCCGGCTACGGCCGCTTCGGTGGCCGTGATGGAGCCGACGCCTTCACCCAGACCCGTTGGATCACCGTCCAGGCCCACGGACGCGCCCAGTACCCCTTCTGAAATCTGGTGCGCCGTCGTCGACGCGGCGGAGGAGGTGTGGGTCTGGCGTGTCGGAGGCGGCCAGTAGCCTCGGGCGCCATGGGTATTGAGATCGATGTAGTGGTGGGTTACCCGATCAACGATGAGATGGAGAGGGTGCTCGGATTGGCCGAGGCGGTCCGCGAGCCCGTCACGGTCACCTTCATGTGGGAGGGGCGTGAAGAGGCGGACCGCGCGGTGCTGGTGCCAGCGGCCACGCTGGCGCTCTGGGAGCATTGGGCCCCCACTGCCTACCCGACGAGTTCCGCTCGGGACGAGAACCGGGATGTGGAGAAGGAGCAGGAACTGGCCCACCCAGCGGAATTCGGCGCGTTCACGCTTTTTCGTCGGCGTCTAGGAGGGCGCACGGCGGTTGCTCGCGAAGGCGTGGTGGTCGCCGAGCTCCTGGACCCCGACGAGGCGCACTGGCTCCAGGAGAAGGCCCGCAATGTCCGCCAGGGGTTCATGGACCCGAAGCAGAAGGCCGCGTTCGAGGAGTTCCTTGCCCGGCAGGCATCCCTCGACGAGCAGTGACGCGTCGACGCGTCGACTCATGCCTGGCTGGCTGTGTCTGCTTCTTCGGGGATCAGGCACAGATTTCGTGAGGACGATCAACGGGGGTCGAACCTCGGTGACACAACGTCATCTGGGCTGTGGTCGATGTCCAGAAGGGGTTATCGGAGCGGTCCTTGTTCGTCGATGAACACGGTTGGTGTGGACAGGAACACATCGGCGTTCACGGGGCCGTAGGCGATGTTGAACGTGTCCAGCCAGTACGACCAGTCCCGGATCCCCAGTGCACTGCTGAAGCGGTAGTTGAGCTGCCAGCGCACCCACTGGCCAGGGATGAGCCGGACACCTGGGGGTCGCCGCTGCCGAGGCGGCAGGGCGAACAAGGGCTGCACTCGTGGAAGCACGCGGAGTCGACCATCTGCTTCATGGAGCTGGACATCGACCTTGCTCAGGTCTTCCCGGCTGTCATACGGCTCGAAGGCGTCACGCTCACGCATGCGCGAAGGAGGCTGCATCATGCGGGAGAGCGAAGCCGACCGGGGCAGCGTTCCTGCGCGAGGCAGCCTCTCCTCCCCGGGACTCCTTCGTCCAGGACGTCCGTATCCACTGGACGGTGATCTCCATGGCGTACCCCCGCCGAGGCGTTGAGGGACTCACTCTATGTCCCTCAATCACCGGACCTGTCCGGCGGTTCCTGACGGTGCCGGCCGGCGGGCGGGTGGCGGTGAGGAGGACGCGCTTGCGGAGGAGGGGGAGTTTGGCCCGGCCGAACATCTGGCGCTTGATCATCTTGATGTGGTTGACCCGGCCTTCCACCGGACCGGAGTTCCAGCAGGTGGTCAGGCCCTGAACGACCGCGTCCCAGTCCTTCTCCAGGCCGGTGGTGCGCTCGGGACGCACCGCGACGGAGTACTTCGACGATACCGCTTAGGCGGCGTCCCCTGTCGTCACGGCACTGGGCCGACACACCGGTCTGCCCTGTGCGTTCGTCCGCAAGCAAGCCAAGCCGTACGGCACCTGCCGTCTGGCCGAAGGCTCGGAAGTGGCAGGGCGTCGAGTGCTGGTGGTCGAAGACGTCGTCACCAGCGGCGGGCAGATCGTGCTGTCGACGGCTGAGCTGCGTGCTCTCGGCGCGGACATCAACTCGGCTCTGTCTGTGATCGACCGCGAGCAGGGCGGTGCCGAAGCTCTGGCGGCGGAGGGGATTGAGCTCATTTCCCTGCTGACCGCCACGGACCTGCTGCCGCAGATTTGTCAGCTTGCCTGCTCCGCCTTGGTTTTGGTGTGGGCGAGGCGATAGGACTCCGTCTCGGTCTGGATGATGGCGCCGCTGAAGGTGCCGGTCGACGATGGCCGGGCAAAGCCGCGGGTCTGTGAAGGTCTTCGTTCAGGCGCCGAACGACTCGTTGGAGGCGATCGCGACGCTGTTCTTCTCCTCTCGTTCGGTCAGAACCTGGAACAACAGCTCGGCCCCGCGCCGGTCCAGCTCCATGTAGCCGAGCTCGTCGGTGCATAAGAGATCGACGCGTCCGTAGCGGACGATGGTCTTCGACAGCTGCTTCTCGTCGGAGGCCTCGGCCAGTTCGTTTACGAGCTTGGTCGCCAAGGGTGTAGCGCACCCGGAAGCCCTTCATCGCTGCCTCGGTGCCCAGCGAGATCAGCAGGTGGGACGAAGATCCGCAGCGACTTCTCGCGCGGGCTGGGCGGCCGTGTTGCGGCGCTCAGACCGGCGCCGTGCGCCTCCGGGCGCATCGCAGCCCTCTCACGGGAGCGCGTCACCGGCACGGTCGCCACCATCCTCGAACAGGACATCGCGGACGGCACGCTCCGCGCGGACGCCGATCCCGACGACGTCACCACGATGCTCATCGGAGTGTTCCTCGCCATCACATCCGGCGCCCCCCAGGAGCAGACGGATCGCCTGCTCGACCTCCTCACCGACGCGGTCCGCCCGCGCACGAGTGCCGGTACGGACTCGTGATCAGCGGGGCTCGGCAGTAACTGATCGTTTCAGAATGCGATGCGCAGTCAGTCGTCTCAAGCAGATGATGGAGCAGGCGAGTTCGAGCAGTGCCAAGTCGAGGTCGGCGCGTATCTCGTAGCAGGTCCCCAGGTGTTTGAAATGCTGGAGCCAGGCGAAGCTCCGGGCCTCTCGGCTGCCTGGTCGTTCGCCAGGGCGAGTGAGGCCGCGTACTAGTACTGCAACGGTGCTTGCCGTGACTGCTGGCCAGCTCGTTCGTTGGTGTGGTTATGGGTGGGGACCTTGCTGAAGTCAGGCTGTGGGCCGGAGAGCTGGACGTACTGCATGAGCGGTTCGTGCACCGGTTCAGCCGGGAGGAGCCGCGTCAGTCGGCGCTTGCTTATATGCGGGGGCTGGTTGCGCCGCTGCAGCGCAAGAACGGCTGGACGCTGGCGGAGGAGGCCGGGCATGCCGGACCCGATCGCATCCACCGGCTGCTGAACCGGATCGAGTGGGACGCCGACGAGGTCCTGGACGACGTCCGCGACTACGTCGTCGAACACCTCGGAGACCGGGACGCCGTCCTGATCGTCGATGACACCGGGTTTCTGAAGAAGGGCATCCGTTCGGCCGGCGTGCAAAGGCAGTACTCCGGGACCGCCGGCCGCACCGAGAACAGCCAGATCGGGGTGTTCCTCGCCTACGCCACAGATCGCGGACGCACGCTCATCGACCGGCGGTTGTATCTGCCCACGTCCTGGACGGACGACCGGGAACGGTGCCGGCGGGCGGGCATCGACGACACGGTCGGCTTCGAGACGAAGGTGGCCATGGCCAAGGCGATGATCCGCAGGGCCATCGCCGACCGGGTGCCGTTCGGATGGGTGACGGCGGACGCCGCCTACGGCTTCAGCAAGGGCTGGCGGTTCGAGCTGGAGCAGGCGGACGTCTTCCACGTCATGGCCACCACGCGGCACGACACGGTCGTCACCCGCTGGTCCATCGACCACCCCGTCCACGACCTGTTTCCCGGCCTGCCGCGGCAGAAATGGAAGCGCCGTTCCTGCGGCGCGGGAGCTCACGGCCGGCGGATCTATGACTGGGCCCGCGTCGAGGTGAGGCCCTGGCACCGCGAGGACCGCCGACACTGGGTTCTCGCCCGCCGCAGCGTGAGCAGGCCCGAGGAGATCTCCTACTACATCGCCTACTGCCCGGCCCAGACCACGCTGGACGAGCTGATCCGCATCGCGGGCAGCCGATGGGCGGTGGAGGAGTGTTTCCAGACGGCGAAGCAGGAGTGCGGTCTCGACGACTACCAGGTCCGCCGCTACCCCGGCTGGCATCGCCACATGACCCTCGCTATGGCCGCGCATGCCTGCCTGACAGTCCTGCGGGCCCGCGAGCTGGATGCGGAGAAAGCAGAAACGGATCCTCCCAGCTCATCCACTACAGCCTCGCCGAGATCAGAAGATTGATCACCCGCCTCACCAACCGCCGTCCCACCCCGGCCGACCACATCCTTCACTGGTCGACATGGCGTCGTCGACGCCAGCACCAAGCCCGCATCAGCCACTACAAACGACGCGGACACAGCCCCTGAACTGGTCAGCAATCAGCTCAAGCACCGTTGCAGTACTAGGGCGCGTATCGAGTCGTGATCAATTTGCGGGATGTGCCTTCGTGGCACGGTCCGGTCCGATAGACGGTCTTACGTGACGCGAGTGCAACTGACCGATCCGGATTGGGAGTTCATCGAGCCGTACCTGCCGATCGGCGAGTACGGCCCGCACCCCGAGCGACTGCGGCAGCAGTTCGAGGGCGTGATCTGGCGGTTCAAGACGGGCCGGCAGTGGCGGGAGATGCCGACGGAGTTCGGCGCCTGGTCGACCGTCCACAACCGCTTCCGGCAGTGGCGTGACGCCGGCGTCTTCGAGGCCCTGCTGGAGGGCCTGATCACGGAAGCCGCGAAGCGGGGTGAGGTGGACCTGTCCCTGGTCAGCATCGACTCCACCACCGCCCGAGCCCACCACGACGCGGCCGGGATGCACCTCGACGAGGACGTCGTCATCGCCCTGGAGAAAGCCGCAGCCGAGGAGGAGAAGGCCAAGGTCAAAGGGGGCGGCCTCGAAGAGCAAAACGGGCAAGAGACCGAAAGTGATCCCGCGCTGGAAGAACGACGACGCATCCGGCGTCGGCGGAAACTCCGGCTGAAGGTCGCCCTCCTCGGACGTTGCAGAGGCGGGCAGACCAGCAAGGTCCACCTCGCCGCCGACAGCAAGTGCCGCCCGCCGGCGTTCATCCTGACCACAGGCCAGGCAGCGGACAGCCCGCAGTTCATCCCCGTCCTGAAGAAGGTACGGGTACGCGGGCCCGTCGGCCGACCCCGCATCCGGCCGGACGCGGTCGCCGGGGACAAGGCGTACTCGTCCCGCGGAAACCGCGCCCACCTGCGCGGTCATCCCGGAGAAGAAGGACCAGGCCGCCAACCGGAAGAAGAAGGGCTCCAGAGGGGCCGACCCGTCAGCCACGACGCCGATCTCTACAAGGAGCGGAACACCGTCGAACGCCTGATCATCAAGCTCAAAGCATGGCGAGGCATCGCCACCCGATACGACAAGACTCCCGACAGCTACCTCGCCGGTCTCCACCTGCGCGCCTCGATGATCTGGATCAAGGACCTCACCAGGACCACCCGATGATCACGACTCGATATGCCCCTGGGTGACGCGCTGAGGTGCCGGACGCCAAGGGCCGGCGGGAGTTGAGTCAACGGTCAACCAGCCGTGGACGCGGGGCCTCACCCGTGGATTCCGCGTCGGTGTCGTCGGTGCCGACCGGGCCGCGGGGAAGCATCCGGTCCAGCCACTTCGGCAGCCACCAGTTGGTCCGGCCGAGGAGTGTCATGGTCGCCGGTACCAGCACCATGCGTACGACCGTGGCGTCGATGAAGATCGCGGTGGCCAGGCCGAGCCCGAACATTTTGGTGGAGGGGTCCTCGGCGACGGCGAAGGACAGGAAGACCGCCACCATGATGAGGGCGGCCGAGGTGATGATCCGGGCGGTGCCCGAGACGCCCTCAACGATCGCCGTGCCGTTGTCGCCGGTGCGCAGGTACTCCTCGCGTACGCGGGAGAGGAGGAACACCTCGTAGTCCATCGACAGGCCGAACAGGATGGCGAAGAGGAACGTCGGGATGAACGACACGATCGGAACAGTCGCTTCCAGCCCGATGAGTGCGCCTCCCCAGCCCCACTGGAAGACCGCGACCATGATGCCGTAGGCCGCGCCGATGCTCAGCAGATTCAGCAGTACCGCCTTCAGCGGTACGAGTATCGAGCGGAAGACCAGCATCAGCAGCAGGAACGACATCGCCAGCACGGCGGCGACGATCACCGGCAGGCGTTGGCTGGTGCGTTGGCCCACATCGGACAGGCTCGCGGCGGCGCCGCCGACGTGGGCCCTGGCCGGGCCGTGCCCGATCGCCGTGGGCAGCACGTCGGTGCGCAGCCGGGCGATGGTGTCGGCCGTGGCCTTGTCCTGAGGGCTGGTGGTCGGGAACACCACGAGGGTCGCGATGCCGGTGGCCCGATCGATGTGCGTCGGCGCGACGGATGCGATGCCCGGATCCGCCGCGACCGCCCCGACGAGTCGGTCCAGCACTCCCGGATCACCGGTGGGGTCCGCGGCGATGACGAGGGGACCGTTGGTGCCCGGGCCGAATCCCTCGGCGACGAGGTCGTAGGCCCGGCGCTCGGTACGGCTGTGGGGCAGTGAGCCGTCGTCGGGCAGGCCGACGCGCAGGCCGAGCACGGGCAGCGTCGCCGTCAGCAGCAGCGCCGCGGCGCCGACCGCGTACGGCACCGGGTGCCGGCTGACGTGCCCGATCCAGCGACGCCACCCGGCGGCGTGGGCGGCGCCTGCCGCCGGGTCCCGCCGCCGTGCGAGTCGGCCCAGCTTCCTGGTCTGCAGAGCCCGGCCGATCCGGCCGGCCCGGGCCAGGCGCGGGCCCGCCGCGCCGAGGAAGGCCGGCAGCAGCGTCACCGACGCGAGCACCATCGTCAGGACGACGATCGAGACGGCAACCCCGCCCACCGTCATGAACGGCACGTTCGCGACCGCCAGGCCGAGGATCGACACGACGACGGTGCCGCCGGCGAAGACCACCGGCCGCCCCGCCGTTGCCACCGCTCGTCCGGCCGCCGCCTGCGGATCGAGCCCGCACGCGAGGTACTCCCGGTGCCTGGCGAGCACGAACAGCGCGTAGTCGATGCCCACTCCGAGCCCGACCATGCTGCCCAGGACCGGTGCGAAGGTGGGGACCTCTGTCACCCCCGCCAGTACCGTCATCGTGGCGACCCCGACGGTCAGCCCGAAGACCGCCATGCCGATCGGCAGCGCGGCGGCGACGAGCGAACCGAACGCCAGGAACAGGATCGCGGCCGCGGCAAGGAGGCCGATCAGCTCGCTCGCGCCGCCGTCGGGGTCGGAGAAGGCGTAGAAGAGGTTCCCGCCCATCTCGATGCGCAGCGGCAGCTCGGCGCGCAGCCGGTCGCCGAGATCGACGAGGGCGTCGAGGTCTTCGGCCGACAGCCGGCTCTGGTCGGGGTACTGCACCCGGACGACCGCGATCCGCCCGTCGGCCGAAACGAGGCCGCCGCGCACGGCGGTGTCCCCGCCCGCGTCGAGCGCCCCCGCCGGGTCGCTCGTGCCGAGCACGTGCGGCAGCCGCTTCACCTCGGCCCGCAGCCGCGTGAGAGCGGTGCGCGCGCCGTCGTCGTCGAAGAACGTCGCACCGTCGTCGAGGGGGGTGACGACCACTTGGGCGGTCATCCCCTCCTGGCCGGTGCCCGTCCGCTCGATCAGTTCCGCGGCCCGTCGGGAGTCCAGTCCCGGAGCGGTCATCGAGTCCGCGGTCCGCCCGCCGAAGGCGACGGCGGCGAGGACGGCGAGCGTGGCGGCGATCAGCCATGCCGCGATCACCCGCCAGGGATGGCGGGCGGCGCTTGCGCCCAGGCGCAACAGGGCTTTCGAGAGCATCGGGTCCTCCAACCACCTCGTCGGCCGTCCTTGTACGGCCGCCGATGCCGAGGCTCGTCGCCACGGCGCTCCGCGGCATCGGCCCGCGGGCCGCGGATCCGTCGGCCCCGGGGCGGAGTGACGCCCCATCCTTTCGGCCGATGCGCGGCACGCCGCGGTCCCTAGGCTGAGAACCGTGCTCCGAGACGACCTGCGAACCCTGTGGACCGAACCCCGGCCGCCCGACGCGCCCGCCCGGGTGCGGCGGGACTGGGCGCTGCTCGCCGCGGGCCTTGCCGGTGTGGCGCTGGAGGCCACCCTGCGCGAGAACGTCGTGTGGCGGCCGGTGGCGGTGGTGTTCGCCGTATGGCTGTGCCTGCTGCCCCTGTGGCGCCGGACCCGCCCGCTGGCGATGGTGACGCTGGCGTTCGGCTCGGTGATCCTGCTTCAGGTGGCCTCGCTCGTCGCCGCACCGCGCGAGCCCGTCGGCCTGTACACCGGCGCGGTCGTGCTCGTGCTGGTGTACACGCTGCCCCGGTGGGGATCGGGACGCGAGATCGTGCTGGGCGGCGCGGTGATCCTCGCGGCCGGCGCGCTGTGTTCCGTCACGGACGAGACCCCGGTCGTCGAAAATGTCGTGGGCTTCGTCTTCCTGCTGCTGCCCGGCGTGGTCGGGGCTGCCGTGCGGTTCCGGGTGACCGCTCGCGAGCGGCAGTTGGAACAGGTGCGCTCCCGCGAGCGCGAGCAGCTCGCCCGGGAACTGCACGACACGGTGGCCCACCACGTGTCGGCCATGGTGATCATCGCCCAGGCGGGCCGGGTGCTCGCGGGCACCGACCCGTCCGCGACCGTCGAGGCGCTGGAGGGGGTCGAGGAGGAAGGGGCGCGCACGCTGGAGGAAATGCGCGCCATGGTCGCCGCGCTGCGCGACCGCGGGGTCGGCGCCGAGCTGGCGCCCCCTGCCGGAGTCGCGGATCTGGAGCGCCTGGTGCGCACCCCGGGTGGTCGCCTCAGGGTCGACCTGGGGCTCGACGGCGAACTGGACGCGCTGCCCCCGGCCGTGGACGCGGCCGTCTACCGGATCGTGCAGGAGTCGGTGACCAACGCGCTGCGCCATGCGGTCGACGCGACCGAGCTCGTCGTTCGGGTCGCCGCGGAACGGCACACGGTACGGGTGAGCGTGCGCGACAACGGCCGGCGCACCGGCCGGGGTCGCGACGGATACGGACTTACCGGACTGCGCGAGCGCGCGACCCTGCTCGGCGGCACACTACGAGCCGGCCCGGGTACCGACCGGGGCTGGCAAGTCGAAGCCGAACTGCCGAGAGCGAGGAGCGAGAGCGGTGTCCATTCGCGTCCTCGTCGCTGACGACCAGACGATCATCCGCACCGGGTTGCGGATCATGCTGAACGCCCAGCCCGGCATCGAGGTGGTCGGCGAGGCCGCCGACGGACAGGAAGCGGTACGTCTGGCCCGCGAACTGCGCCCCGACGTCTGCCTGTTCGACATCCGCATGCCCGTACTCGACGGGCTCGAGGCCACCCGGCTGGTCGCCGGCCCGGGCGTCGCCGACCCGCTGGCCGTGGTCGTCATCACCACGTTCGACCTCGACGAGTACGTCTACGGCTCACTGCGTGCCGGCGCCCGCGGATTCCTCCTCAAGGACACGGGACCAGACCTTCTGGCCCAGGCCGTACGGTCGGCGTCCGACGGTGAGGCGCTCATCGCGCCCAGCGTCACCGTCCGTCTGCTCCAGGCATTCGCGGACCTGCCCGCCGGCCGGCCCGTGGCCCAGCCGGTCTCCCCCGTCACCGCCCGCGAGGAGCAGGTGCTCCTCGCCGTCGCTCGCGGGCTGACCAACACCGAGATCGCCGATGCACTGCACATCAGCCTCAGCACGGTGAAGACGCATCTGGCCAGCCTGATGGCCAAACTCGGCGCCCGCAACCGGGTCGAGATCGCGATGTGGGCCTACGAAACGCGCCGTATCCTCCCCGGAACCTGAGCCGGGTGCCGGGCCATGTCCCATGAGTCCCCGCCTGGACATCAGTGCACCGGTCGGCTCACGTCGGCTCCACGTGCCTCACCCGCCCCAGAGCGTGACGTACCAGGAGGCCGGAACTGGGACGGTGAGACACCCGATACGACAAGACTCCCGACAGCTACCTCGCCAGTCTCCACCTGCACGCCTCGATGATCTGGATCAAAGACCTCACCAGGACCACCCGATGATCACGACTCGATACGCGCCCTAGTCCGCGTGGCTCGTCAGCGTGTAGTCGTCGCCCCGGTCGCCAGCCATGTCACGCCAGTGCTTTTCAGCGGAGCGCATGAGGTCGTCGCCGAGGCGTTCGAAGAATCGGCCTGCCAGGGCGAGCCGGGATCCGGTGGCGGTCTCGGCTCCGAAGAGTTCGGCGCCGCGCAGCGCGGTGGCGGCGAACCGCTGGTTGGCGGCGACGCTGGCCGCGACGGTCCGCAAGCCCGCCTTGTCGTCGAGGAAATACCGGTGGCGGCGGCCACGCTCATCGCGGCCGCGCCGGATCAGATCCTGCCGTTCCAGCAGGCGGACCGTGTGCGAGATGGTTGCCGCGCTGACTTGCAGCTGCTGCGCCATCTCGATGGCGGTGCGACTGCCGGTTTCGGAGGCGAAGAGGCAGGCCATCACGCGGGCGGCGGTGCGTGGGAGGCCGGTTTCGACAAGTGCTGTGGTGAGGTCGGTGACGAACGCGGCCGTTGCATCGGGGTCGGGGCCCAGATGCTCGATGGTCCGCTGTGCCGGGGCGGAGGGCTGCGGCCGGCGCTGGGCTCGGTGGGTGGTCGCGAGCTGTGCCAGTTCCGCGCGGTACCGGCCAGGTCCTCCGTTGCGCGCGACCTCGCGGCTCACCGTCGAGGCGGGACGGTTCAGGCGTCTGGCGATGTCGGCGTAGCTCAGGTGCTGCGCCAACCCCGCGGCGATCTGTTGCCGGTCGGCTCGGGTCAGCCTGCGTCCTGGCATCGGGGTCGGTTCCTCTGATTCGGTCGTCTCGGCACACAGTGTGTGCACTGGTCGCCGATCGTTGCAACACCCTCTCTTTCGCCGTGCATTGACCATCACTGTCATTGCAATCGTCAGTTGCGTAGCTGACCAGCGCAAATAGTTCGGTCCCGAGGAGATCGCCGTTGACTGGCATTTCGGCTCGTACCTAATGTTCGGCTCCGATCGCCGAACACGGGTGTCAGGTGGTCCCGGGTCGTCTCCCAGGAAAAGGCGAGGTGGCAGTGCGGCCAAGGTCGCCGTCGAGCTGATCTCCAGACGCACCCCGAGTGGTCCATGCGATCCGTCCGCCGGACCGATTCCCATCGACGCCCGGCCAGACGCAGCAACAGATGTCGATCAACTGTCAGGAGCATCCCATGCGAGCCAAAGGCATCACCTACGACACTGGCTTCACTCCGGGCGGAAAGAGTTCGCGGCCCGTCTTCGACGCCGACGCGGTGCGACGCGAGATCCGCGTCATCGCGGACGACCTGCACTGCGATGCCGTGCGGATCACCGGCGGCGACCCTGGGCGACTGGCCCTTGCGGCCCGGCACGCCGCCGATGCCGGGCTTGAGGTCTGGTTCTCACCATTCCCTTGCGAATTATCCGCCGAAGAGCTGCTGCCCTACTTCGCCACCTGTGCCGACCGCGCCAAGGAGGTGGGAGCCGACGTCTTCGTCACCGGCTGCGAGCTGAGCCTGTTTGCCGCCGACATTCTCCCCGGAGACGACTGCTTCGCCAGAATCGAAGCCCTGAGCAGCGGTGCCCCCGAGGCATTGGCCGGGCTCGCCGAGGTTCCGGCCCGGCTGAACTCCTTGCTGGCCAACATCGTAGAGACGGTGCGCTCACGGTTCCGCGGAAAGATCACCTACGCTTCCGGAACGTGGGAACAGGTCGATTGGGCGCCCTTCGACATCGTCAGTGCGGACGCTTACGGCGATGCCAGTGACGCCTTCCGTCAGGGCCTGCGCGGGTATTTCCAGCACGGCAAGCCGCTCGCAGCCACCGAGTTCGGCTGCTGCACCTACCGGGGCGCAGCCGAGCGCGGCGGCATGGGCTGGGTAGACGTTGTCGATCACGATGCCGATCCGCCCCGCATCAACGGCAATTACGTCCGCGACGAGGAAGAACAGGCCGAATACCTGCGGGAGATGCTCGCCGTCTTCGACGAGGAAGGTGTGGACACTGCCTTCTGGTTCACCTTCGCCGGCTACGAGTACCCGCACCACGCCGACCCGCGCTTCGACCTCGACATGGCCTCCTACGGGGTATGCAAGCTGATGCCCGACGGCAGCCTCGCACCGAAACGCTCATTCCACGTCATGGCTGAGGCATACCAATCAGCAACGTCAGCGTTGCCTGTCCAGGGTGAGGACGGCCTTAGCCAGTGACGACATGCGACCCACGCCAGCCGTAGCGGCAGCAGGGCAACCCAGCCGCGCGATCTGTGGGCCACGCCTTACCTCGACGGGCTCAGACAGACTTGACCTCGCCGCCGTCCATGCGGAGGGCCGAGCCGGTCATCCAGCGTGCTGCCGGTGAGACGAGGAAGGCCATGAGGTCGGCGATCTCGTCTGGTTCGCCGTAGCGTGCGATGCCCGCCTCCTGGGGGAACTTCGCGGTGGCCTCCTCAACGGTCATGTCGTGCAGTGGTGCCCAGCTCTCCAGCTGGGAGCGGCGGCGGCCGGTCATCACCGGTCCGGGCAGGACGCTGTTGACCTGAACGCCATCGGCGATGCCGCGATCGGCGAATGCCTTGGCGAGTGCGACGATCGCGGCGTTGATCGTGCCCACCGCGGCGTAGGGGGCTTTGGGGAGGACCGCCGTGTTGCCGGAGATCAGGACAACGGATCCCTTGGCCTCCTTCAGGGCCGGCCACGCGGCGACGGTGAGGCGGCGAGCACCGTGGAGCTTGAGCGCGAGCCCGTGGTCCCACTGCTCGTCACTCATGTCGAACAGGTCGACCTGTGCGACGGCACCCGCGATGTTCAGCAGGGCGTCGATGCGGCCGAAGGTGGTGAGGGTTGTGTCGACGACGGTGCGTGCTGCGGCGGGATCGGCAAGTCCACGTCGATGACCAGGGATTCAGCGCCTGCCGCGTTGACGGCGGTTGCCGTCCTCTCGAGGTTGGCACGGTTGCGGGCGACGAGCGCGACCGAGTCGAAGTCGCGCGCCAGCCGGACCGCGGTGGACTGGCCGATGCCCTGGCTGGCACCGGTGACGATGGCTACTGACTGGGACATTGTGCTTCCTGTTCACAAGGCGGCCCTTGTGGCCGGTGACAGTGCTGTCGGGGTGGCCTGGACCGGTGGCCATGCTCGTGTTCCTGCTCCTGTTCCTGTAGCCACCGGCCCGGGCTGCGAGGGTCAGTTCGTGAGGAATCCGCGCATGGCGGCGGCGATCTCACTCGCGTGTGTCTCGAGCGCGAAGTGGCCTGTGTCCAGCAACTGGACTTGGGCGTGAGGGATGTCCTGCTTGAATGCTTCGGCGCCGGCGGGCAGGAAGAAGGGGTCGTTGCGCCCCCAGATGGCCAGGAGCGGCGGCCGGTGGGTTCGGAAGTACTCCTGGAACGCGGGGTAGAGCTCGACGTTGCTCGCGTAGTCGAGGAAGAGGTCCAACTGGATCTCGTGCGCGCCAGGCCGGGCGAGGTAGTGGTTGTCGAGCGTGTAACCGTCGGGTGAGACCGAAGACTGGTCGGTGACTCCGTGGGTGTACTGCCACACCGTCGTCTCGGGTTCGAGCAGGGTACGGATCGCGTCGCGGTTGGCCTGCGTGGGTTCCTTCCAGTACGCGCGAATGGGGTTCCAGCCGTCGCTGAGCCCGTCCTCGTAGGCGTTTCCGTTCTGCGTGACGATCGCGGTGATCTGTTGCGGCCGCCGCAGGGCCAGGCGGAATCCGGTGGGGGCGCCGTAGTCGAAGACGTAGAGCGCGTGCCGGTCGAAGCCCACCGCGTCGGTGAAGCCTTCGATGATGTCCGTCAGGGCTTCGAAGGTGTACGTGAAGCTGTCACGGCTCGGCATGTCGGACTGCCCGAAACCGGGCAGGTCGGGTGCGATGACGTGGTAGCGATCGGCCAGCTGCGGGATGAGGTCGCGGAACATGTGGCCGGCGCTGGGGAAACCGTGCAGCAGGAGCAGCTTCGGGGCGTCGGAGGGGCCTGCTTCGCGGTAGAAGACCTTGAGGCCGTTCACATCGGTGGTTCGGTAGGCGATCGCGGTCATGATGCTTCTCCTTCGGGGCGGTTCGAGACGGGCTGCTGCTGGGGTGCCGCCACGTCGCGCACGGCGTCGAGGACGATGTCCACGACCTCGCCGGGTGCGGTGACCTGCGGCGTGTGGTCGACCGGGCGGGTCCGGGCGCGGGCGCCCATCCGCTCGGCCATGAAGCGCTGGGTGTCCGGGGCGATCATGCGGTCCTCCTCGGCGATGAGGGGCCAGCTCGGGCGGTCCTTCCACAGAGGCCGCTCCACCAGGGCGCCGATACAGGCCACGGCGATGGGGCGCTGCGCGGCCGCCAGGACGGCCTGCTCCTCGTAAGTGGCGTTCTGCGCGAAGGCGTTGGTGAAGTCCTTCTCGGGCAGCCAGACCAGCCCGTGGGAGTCGGGCTCGAGCTGCGGCCTGTTCGGATGCGGCTCACCGCGGTGGAAGACGTCGCCGGCGGACTCCCCTTCGTCGGGCGCCAGCGCTGCGACGTAGACCAGCGAGGCGACCTTCGCGGCGCGGGTCGACGCGATGACTACGCCGCCGTAGGCGTGGCCGACCAGGACGACCGGGCCCTCGAGTCGCTCCAGAACACGATCGAGCGCCGCGACGTCGTCGGCCAGCGAGGTGAGCGGCAAGGGCGCGGCGACGACGTTGATGCCGTCGTCCCTGAGCGGGCCGATCACCTTCCTCCAGCTCGATCCGTCGGCCCAGGCGCCGTGCACGAGTACGACGTCGATGCGTTTGGCGGACATGCTTCGTTCCTCATCTGCCGGACGTGGTCCAGCCGCCTCCTATGGCTCTGTCCACCACGTCGACCTAATGGATACAGAAAGGCTATACACGTTAGTTCTGTAATGGCAACCGCTGGCTAACATCCATTAGATCCAGTGCCTTCGGGGTCTCTGTCCAGCAGTGAGGCGGGGCAAGCTAATGGGTAACATGGTGTGCATGCAGGAGTGGGT
Source organism: Streptomyces sp. NBC_01092 (assembly GCF_045039535.1). Taxonomy (NCBI): domain Bacteria; kingdom Bacillati; phylum Actinomycetota; class Actinomycetes; order Kitasatosporales; family Streptomycetaceae; genus Streptomyces; species Streptomyces sp. NBC_01092. The sequence goes on from NZ_CP108659.1 coordinate 10,751,256, forward strand.
CCGTCTTGAAGACATGCAGCGCGCCGGTTTCCCGATGGGCGGTGAACCCCTGGTCGCCCTCGACCTTGCGGACACCCAGATGCTCGCCGCCGAGCCACCGGTCGATCTGATCGACTCCCCGGCGGCCGGCGCGACCTGGTGGGCGCTGCAGGCATCGCGGCTCCCCGAAGGCCCCGCCCCCAGCCTCCAGGCCACCCGGACGCTTCGGGCTGCGATCCGCGACGTGTTCGACGCCCACTTGGCCGGTCGGCCCCCTCAGGACACCTCCCTCGAGGACATCAACGCGGCTGCCGCAGCTGTGCCCACGAGCCCGCGCATCGTGAGGTCCCAGGCCGGCACCATCACGCAGACCCGCTGGCACACGGAGCAGGGCGGCAACGCGGCCCTCGCCGCCGTCGCCCACGAGACCATCGGACTGTTCGCCTCACCCGAGCGACTCGCCGCCCTGCGTCGCTGCGCGAATCCGTCCTGCTCGATGCTGTTCCTCGCCGCGACCAAGCGGCGGACATGGTGCGCCGCCAACGTGTGCGGCAACCGGGTCAGGGTCGCCCGCCACTACGAGCGCACACGCGACGAGGCCCACAACAACCCGCGGACGAGCGCCGGCTAGAGCCGCTCGCAGCGCTGAGTGGGCGCGGGTGGGGTCCTCGCGGCGGCCATGGACCTGGCACGAAACGTTGGCCATATACCGCGCCTGGTTTGGTTCTTCTGCCGCCGGTCGTTCCCGGCGGACCGCCGGTCGCCCGACCGGCGGAAGCGAACCAGCACAGGAGAGAACAGTGAAGCGGACTCGTAAGGTACGGTTGGCGGTCGCCGCCGCGATGGTCGTCACCGGGTGCCTCGGAGGCGCCGGCTTGGCGGTCGCGGCGGATTCCGATCCCGCTCCCGCTCCCGTTCTGACGGAGGTGCCGGGTGCGGAGCCCCACGATGTCGAGCCGGGAGAGGTCATCCAGGACGGTGTGCCCGTCGGCACCCCGGAGGGCGACGACACCGCAACCACCACCGTGTCCCGATAACACGGTTGCCTCAGGCGCGTCGGCAGAAGCCGAGTCTGGCGGGCTACCCGTTGCCCAGGCGAATCCCTCCGCAACGTCGGTGACCTGCGGAAGTTAGCGTTGTTCCCGTGGTGTCTGCCGGATGCGAGGGCCCCGTATCCGGCAGCGTTCGAGAGCTGTGCATGTGATCGAGAACGACGTCCGGCTGCGCCACGGCGGGCCGGCGGGAGAACGGAGGCGGCCCGGTGCGGGTGCTGGTGATCGAGGACGAGGTCATGCTGGCCGAAGCGCTGCAGAGCGGTCTGCGCAGCGCGGCGATGGCGGTCGACATCGTCCACGACGGTGAAACGGCACTCGAGCACCTGGCGGTGACCGAGTACGACGCCGCCGTCCTGGATCGGGATCTGCCGGGTGTCCAGGCGATCAGCTGTGCAGACTGATCGTCGAGAACCACCCTGCCTGCCGCATCCTGATGCTCACGGCGGCGCGCCGCCTGGGCGACAAGGTCGCCGGGCTGGAACTCGGCGCGGACGTCAACCTGCTGCAGAACGCCGTCCGCCACAACATGCACGGTGGAACCGTCACGGTCGACACGACCGTGCACGCCGCGTCGGTCGCGGTCCGCGTCAGCAATACCGGCCCCCAGGTGACCGAGGAGGTTCTGCCACTGCTCACCGAACCCTTCTACCGGAGTGCGGGACGTACGGCCGTCAGCAGCACCCCGCGCGGCCGCGGTCTGGGACTCGCACTCGCCGCGGCCATCGCCACGGCACACGGAACGGACCTGACGCTGACCGCCAATCCGGGCGGCGGCCTGACCGCTGGTATCACCCTGCCCCTGGCGTAGCAGCGGCACAGCCCACGGGTTCGGCAGAGTGCTGCGGCTCACTGATGTCCGAGGCCCGCCTTGGCGGCTGCCTGCGTGAGCAGCGCGGTGAAGATCCGTTCCCACGTGCCGTCGATCGCCCACACCCGCATCCATCGCCCCGTCCTCACCGGCAATATCCAGCCGAAGAAGGCCGAGCGCGGCCCGGCCAACAGTCCCAGGACGCCTCGGAGTTCGCGGTGTCGGCGGCCCGTCGAACTCCTGTCATCACAGGTCACAAGGCGCGGCACCGTGATCGGGCACCCACAGACGGTCACCGGTCCGTGGATCCGGCTTCAAATCTTGAGCACAATTTCCACACACCCCTCTCTTCAGGCGGGCCCCGATGGTCTAGATTGACCGTGCTTCGCATGCTGGGACACGAGGCGACAAATGGTGATCTATCGGTCAGGTGTCGCGGACGGCCAGTAGTGCGTCTCTTGGTGCCCACGAGGTTCAACTAGCGGCTGAAGCAGCCGCGTTGTCATGCGCGAGGGGCGGGGGCCTCCCGGGGGAGGAACAGCGTGACGCGGGGGGCGGGGGCCTCCCGAGGGCAAGAACAGTGCGAGGGCGGGGGCCTTCTGGGGGAGGGGCAGTGTTGCGCGACGACGACGTCGAACGACTGGGGACCGGGGGGGTTCTGTGCGGCAGGGGGGATTAGTAGGCCCTTTTCCGTCGACGCGTGGGCGTCTGACGAACGGGGCACTGAGACAGCCGGCCAACGATTGGGAGCAGCGGTACCGCCGTACCGTGATCGCCAGCGATACCGTGGCGACCGCCTTGGTGGTGGCGGCGATAGGCAACTTCTTCGGGTCCCGGGACGCGGCCAACTGGCACGAGAAGTGGGGAATTCTCGCATTCGGCACCGAGCTGCTGGTGCTGGGAGCGCTTGCGGTGAGCCGGTCGTGGGCTCCGGCCGTGCTCGGCCAGGGCGCCGAGGAATTCCGCCGGCTCGGACGCTCACTGTTCACGGCGACCGTCGTACTGGCGCTCGGCGGGATCGCCCTCACCTCACGCAACATCAAGCTCTGGATCTTCGTAGCGATCCCCGCGATCGCGCTCATCACCATGACCGAGCGGTATCTGCTCCGCCTTTCGCTGCACAAACAGCGAAAGGAAGGACAGTGCCTGAGACCGGTGCTCGCTGCCGGAAGCCCGGCCACCGTGCGCGACCTGATCAACCGAACCCGCAAGTTCCCGCACCTCGGCTGGCGGGTGGATGCGGTGTGCACGACGGACGGTCGCGGGCTCGACGGCGACCAACTGGACGGAGTGCCGGTCATCGGCCTACTGGAGGACGTCGCCAAGCATGTCCGCCACGACGGCTACCGCGTCGTCGCGGTCACACCGGACCCGCACTGGTCACCGGACCGGCTGCAGCGGCTGGCTTGGAACCTCGAAGGCAGTGATGCCGAGATGGTCGTGGCCCCCGTGCTGATGGAGGTGGCCGGCCCGCGGCTGCACGTCGACGCGGTGCTCGGGATCCCGCTGCTGCGGGTCAGCATGCCGACCTTCACCGGGGGCCGTCGGGCGGTCAAAGAGGTCGTCGACCGCATGGGCGCGGCGATCCTGCTGATCCTGTTCTCGCCGCTGATGGTGCTCGTCGGGCTGCTCGTGGTGGTGAACAGCCCGGGCGGGGCGTTCTACCGCCAGCGCAGAGTCGGCAAGGACGGCCGCGAGTTCACCCTCTTCAAGTTCCGCACCATGGTCTCCGGGGCGCACGGGGCCCGGGCCGCGCTGGCCGACCTCAACGAGGGCGCCGGCCTGCTGTTCAAGCTCCGCCGGGATCCGCGGGTCACCCGGGTGGGAGCAGTGCTGCGCCGCTACTCGATCGACGAACTCCCGCAGCTTTTCAACGTGCTCACCGGATCGATGTCGCTCGTCGGTCCGAGGCCTCCGCTGCCGGAGGAGTCCGCCGCGTACGGCCCGGACATCCGGCGGCGGTTGCTGGTCAAGCCCGGGCTCACCGGCCTGTGGCAGATCAGCGGACGCAGCGACCTGCCGTGGGACGAGGCGGTCCGGCTCGACCTGCGCTACGTGGAGGACTGGTCGCTCGCCCTCGACACAGTGATCTTGTGGAAGACGCTGCGTGCGGTGCTCCAGGGACAGGGGGCCTACTGATGCGCGGGGGGCGCAGAACGGCTGGCGAACGGAAGGCAGGCCGCAAGGGCATGCCTGGGGGGAGGGACGGGATATGAGAGTCAGCGTCTTAGGGCTCGGCTACGTGGGCTGCGTGTCGGCCGCGTGCCTGGCCAGCCTGGGGCACGAAGTCATCGGCGTGGACGTCAACCAGGTGAAGGTCGACCTGGTCAACGACGGCAAGGCGCCGGTGGTCGAGGAGCGGATCGGCGAGCTCATCGCCGAGGTCGTGCGGACCGGAGCGTTGCGCGCCACCGCCGACGTCCGCGAGGCGATCATGGGCAGCGAGGTGTCGCTGGTCTGCGTGGGCACGCCGTCGGAGCCCAACGGGAGCCTGTGCACTACGTACTTGGAGCGGGTCTCCGAGCAGATCGGTGCCGCGGTGGCCGAGCGGGGTGGCCGGCACACCGTCGTGTTCCGCAGCACCATGCTCCCGGGCACCTGCCTGAACCTCCTGGTACCGATCCTGGAGAAGTTCGTCGGCGGCACGGCCGGGGTGGACATCGGGGTCGCGGTCAACCCGGAGTTCCTGCGCGAGGGCACGAGCGTGCGGGACTTCTTCGACCCGCCCAAGACCGTCATCGGTGAACTCGACGCGGCAAGCGGCGACATGGTGGCCGCACTGTACGACGGACTGCCCGGCGAGGTGTTCCGGGTGCCGATCCCGACGGCCGAGGCGATCAAGTACGCCGACAACGCGTTCCACGGACTCAAGATCGGCTTCGCGAACGAACTGGGCGCGATATGCCAGGCACTCGGGGTGGACTCGCACCAGGTGATCGACGTGTTCCTGGCCGACCGCAAGCTGAACATCAGCCCCGCCTACCTGCGGCCCGGCTTCGCCTTCGGTGGCTCCTGCCTGCCCAAGGACCTGCGCAGCCTGGTCCACGCGGCCCAGCGGGCCGACGTCTCGGTGCCCATCCTCTCCCACGTGCTGCCCTCCAACTCCGCGCATCTGCAGCGCGCGGTGGAGCTGGTCGAGCGCACCGGCAAGCGCCGGGTGGGCCTGTTCGGGCTGTCCTTCAAACCCGGCACCGACGACCTCCGTGAGAGCCCGCTCGTCGAACTGGCGGAGAGGCTCTTCGGCAAGGGTTACGACCTGCGGATCTACGACCCCAACGTGAACCTGTCCCGGCTGCTCGGCGCGAACCGCGAGTACATCGAGACCCGGTTGCCGCACCTCGCGCAGCTGCTCGCGGGCTCCCTCGACGAGGTGCTCGAACATGCCGAGGTGTACCTGGTCGGGACCAGGGAGCCGGCCGTCCTATCGGCGCTGCCTCATGGCGACGGCTCGGTGATCGTCGACCTCATCCGCCTACCCGACGCCGAAGCGCGCCGGGCCGAACCGGGATACGTGGGCCTTGCTTGGTGACATAGCCGGGGGCGACCGGCCGGACCGGCGGGCGCTGATCCTGGTGGAGAACCTGTCGGTGCCGTTCGACCGGCGGGTGTGGCAGGAGTGCACGACGCTGCGCGACGCGGGCTGGGAGGTCCACGTCATCTGTCCCCAGGGGGAGAAGCGGGACACGGAGCCGGAGGCGGAGATCGACGGGGTGCGGATCCACCGCTACCCGTTGCGCGCGGCCACCGGAGGTCCGGCCGGCTACCTGCGGGAGTACGGATCGGCGTTGTGGCATACGTTCCGGCTGGCCCGCAAGGTCGGCCCGGTCGACGTGGTCCACGCCTGCAACCCACCCGACCTGCTCTTCCTGCCGGCACTGTGGATGAAGCGGCGCGGCGCGCGGTTCGTCTTCGACCAGCACGACCTGGTGCCGGAGCTGTACCTCTCCCGGTTCGACCGCGGCAAGGACCTGCTCTACCGCGCCGTGTGCGCGCTGGAACGGCGGACCTACCGGGCCGCGGACATCGTGCTCGCCACGAACGAGAGTTACCGGGACGTCGCGGTGCGCCGTGGCGGCCGACGCCCGGAGGACGTCTTCGTGGTGCGCAGCGCGCCCGACACCGACCGGTTCCAACCGGTGGCGCCCGAGCCGGAGTTGAAGCGCGGCAAGCCTCATCTCCTGTGCTACCTCGGCGTCATGGGACCGCAGGACGGCGTGGACTACGCCTTGCGGGCCCTCGCGAAGCTGCGTGACGAACTCGGGCGGACCGACTGGCATGCGGTGTTCGTCGGCGCCGGCGACGCCTTCGACGCGATGGTGGACCTGTCCCGGCAGCTCGGGCTCTCGGAGCAGGTGCAGTTCACCGGGCGCATTCCGGACGCCGACCTGGTGCGCTACCTGTCCACCGCGGACGTGTGCCTTTCCCCCGACCCGCGCAATCCGCTCAACGACGTGTCGACCATGAACAAGGTTCTGGAGTACATGGTGATGGGCCGGCCGATCGTCTCGTTCGACCTCCGGGAGGCAAGAGTCTCCGCCGGTGACGCCGCCGTCTACGCGCCCGCCAACGACGAGGCCGAGTTCGCGGGGCTCATCACGCTGCTCCTCGACGATCCGGAGCAGCGAGCCCGGATGGGCAAGATCGGCCAGGAGCGGATCAACGGGCCGCTCTCCTGGCGGAACTCGCAAGCGTCGCTGCTCGCCGCCTACGCCGCTGCGTGCCGAGACCACAGTCCGGTGTCGGCGGGCGACCCGAACCGGGCACGGGGGAGGCAGCGCCCTTGAACGATGACACGATCCGCCTGGTCACGATCGGACGGATTCTCCGTCGGCGCTGGCGGCTTCTCGCCGTCCTCACCGTGGTGGGCGCGCTCGTCGGCTACGGCGCCTCGGTGGTGCTGTTCCCGCCGCGCTACACGACGTCGACGTCCGTACTGCTGCCGGGACAGTGGGAAGAGCGCGAACTGCTGACCCAGGTGGACATCGCGACCAGTTCGTCGGTGGTCGACCCCGTGGCCGACAAGCTCGGCTGGAGTGGCGTCAGCGCCGCCGAGCTGCGGGACCGAGTGAGCGCCAAGGCCGCCGACGGGAACATCATCAAGATCTCGGGAACGGCCGACACTCCGGAGCGCGCACAACAGTTCTCCGACCGCGTGGCCCAGGAGTTCGTCACCTTCGCCGCGCGGATCGCAGGCGGCAGCACCGACGCGGCCACGGCGCCCGAAGCACTGCGGGAGCAGGTCGTGGAGACCAACCGTCGTATCACCGACCTGGCCAACGCGGCCGATCCGGGCAGGACCGTGGAGAGCGTGCAGGCCCGCACCGCTCTCGAGAAACTGCGCACCTCGCTGGAAGAGGCCATGACGAAGCTCGACGAGGCCGACCCGGCGACCAACAAGGCCGGCATGGTCGTCATGGGGCCGGCGGCCCGACCGACCGGCGAGGCACCGCCGACGAGGATGCAACTCATCGTCGGCGGGGCCCTGCTGTTCTTCCTGCTCGCCGTCATCGGCCATCTCACCGCGGCACGGGTGAACCGCCGACTGCGCACCGAACCGGAGATCGCCGCGGCGCTGGGCTCGACGCTGCTGGGTACCGTCGACGTGCCTGGCGAACGGCCCCGAGGCCGTGGCCCGCGAGCCCGGATCAGCCGACTGCTCGGCGTCGACACCCGGTGGGACATACCGACCCCGCAGAGATCCGGCGACGAGGCCGGCAGACGGATCCGCTATCGACGGGTGTGCGCCCGACTCCGAGACCGGCTGCCGGCCCCCCGGCGGCTCCTCGTTGTCGTACCCGAGGGCGACGAGATCGCCCGCCGGGCCGCCGGGCAGCTCGTGTCCGAGGCCAAGACCGATCTGCTGCTCCGGGTGGTGGAAGTTCCGGTGGAGCGGCCGATGGTGCCGGACCGCGGCACCGAGTCCGGCGCCCTGGTCGTGCTCAGCGCGGGCAGCTGGACCGCAGGGGAACTCGCCGGCATCGCCGAGGCGTGTGCGGACGGCGGACACGAAGTCGTCGGCATCGTCGTCGCCGACCCGGTCCAGGCCCTGCCGACGCGGTCTGTTGACCAGCCTCCGGACGACGCCACTTTGGCGCTCTCGGTTCCCGGCCACGCGACGGGAGGTTCCGCATGACGACGAGCACGACTTCGGAGTCGTCGGCGGTCACTCACCTACTGGACCTGCAGGCACTGGTGGTGTCGGTGCGCAGGCGCCGCCGCCTCTGGTGCTCCCTGGCGCTGCTCGGCCTGCTGCTCGGCGCCGCGCTCGCGGTCCTGCGGCCGCCGGCGCCCGCCGCGGTGACCAAGGTGCTGGTCGCGCACAAGGAGGACCAGCCGAACGACACCGGAACGCTGATCCGCACCGACGTGGAACTGCTGGGGACCACACGGATCGCCGCCGAGGCAATGCAGTCCCTCAAGTCCGCGGAACCGCCGGAAGACTTCATGAAGGACTACCGGGGCACCGGCTTGACCAACAACCTGCTGCAGATCGACGTGACAGGTGACACCGACGCGGAAGCGGTGGCCCGGGCCAAGGCGCTGGCGGATGCGTTCGTCGCCGACCATGTGCGGCGGATGCGGGCAGCCTCGGCGGCCGAGACCAAGGCACTGAGCGACCAGGCCGACCGTATGCGGGACGAACTCGCCCAGGTCAACGAGGCGATCGGGGACAGATCGCCGGAGAGCGAACCGACGGCGTCGGCGAGCATCGAGTCGCTCTTCGCCCGCCGGGCGGAGCTCAACTCGCGGATCGCCGACTTCGACCAGCGCGCCGAGGAGGCGCGCATGGGCACGCCCCGGATCGTCGCCGGTACGCAGATCGTGGACGCCGCCCGCGCGGTGAAGCACTCCCTGCCCAAGGCCGCCGCCACCAACGGCGCGATCGGTCTCGTCCTCGGACTCGTCCTCGGGCTCGCGGTGGCCGCGGTCGGCACCGTGGTGGCGGACCGCCCCGCGCTGCGCCGGGAGATCGCAGGCAACCTGGGCGCCTCGGTCATCGCGGAGCTGCCCCGCACGCCCCGCTGGTCGGCCAGGCTGTGGCAGCGCCGACGGATCCGGGCGGCACGCACGCGACTCACCGCGTCCCTGGCCCGCACCGTACGCGGCTCCGCGGAACCGGTGTCGCTGCTGGAACTGGGCTGTGCGCGCAGCACGAGCGTGATCGCCCTGGACCTCGCCAGGGCACTGGCGGCGGACGGACCGGTGGTCGTCATCGATGATCTGCCGGGCCTGCGGCGCGCCCACCGCCGCCAGAAGCCAGGAGGCCCGGACGTGGTCGGCGTCGAGCGTGCCGCGGCCGTGCCGCATGAGGTGCGCCGGCTCGGCGTCGGCTCGGTCGCGCCCGGCACGGCGTGGACCGGCCTCCCGGAACTCGGTACCCAGACCGTGCTCGTCGTGCGTGCCGGGCACGCCAGTGCCGCATGGCTGCACACCGTGGCGCGGCAGCTCGCCGACCTGCTCATTCCGGTGATCGGTGTGGTGCTGATCGACCCCGATCCGCGGGACCGGACCGACGGCACCCTGTGGGACGGGCTGCACACCGCGCTGCGCGGCCACAACGAGCGGCTCGCCCGGGAGAACGTGACGGGTCGGCTGCGGACGGAGCGGCCGTCATGGGCAGTACGAGTCCCGGACAGCGACCAGGAGGCGCGCTAGCACATGTGTGGCATCGCAGGCACCTATCGATGGCCGGACGGCAAGATCGTGGCCGACCGGCTCACCGAGACCCTCGCCCACCGCGGTCCGGACGGGGCGGGCCGCTACAGCCACCCCGTCGCTGACGGCGAAGTGCACCTCGGGCACCGCCGGTTGAGCATCATCGACCTGACCGAGACCGGCGCCCAGCCGATGGTCTCGGACGGCCTCGTCCTGACGTACAACGGCGAGCTGTACAACGCGCCGCAGTTGCGTGCCGAACTGGCAGCCGCCGGGGTCCGCTTTCGCGGAACCTCCGACACCGAGGTGCTCCTCGAGGCCTGGCGGCGCTGGGGCACCGACTGCCTGCCCCGGCTGCGCGGCATGTTCGCGTTCGGGATCTTCGACGAACGCACCGGTGAACTGGTCCTCGCCCGCGACCAGTTGGGCATCAAGCCGCTGTTCCTGCTCCGCCGCGGCGAGGGCCTGGTGTTCGCCTCCGAGCTCAAGGCGCTCGCCGCGGTGACCGGTGGATCGCTGGAGGTCGACCATGCGGCGCTGGTGGCCTCGCTGCTCTACTACTGGGTGCCGGACTCGCGCTGCGCGTTCCGCGAGGCGGAGAAGCTGCCGCCCGGGAGCTGGCTGCGGTGCCGGCCCGACGGCCGGGTGGAGCGCGGCCGGTACTGGAACCTCAAGGACGTCGCCGCCGAGGGCCGGGAGCGGGCCCGCAGCGGTGAGCAGCCGGACCTCGCGGCCATCGTCGAGGAGTCGACCCGGCAGCACCTGCTCTCCGACGTACCCGTGGCGACCTTCCTCTCCGGCGGTCTCGACTCCAGCTACCTGACCGCGCTCGCGGCCCGCGACCAACCCGGGATCTCCGCCTACACGATCGGATTCCGCGCCGAGGACGCCAAGTTCGAGGCGATGCCGGACGACCTGCGCTATGCCCGGCAGGTGGCCGAGCGGTTCGGCGTCGACCTGCACGAGATCGAGATCGCCCCGAACGTGCTCGACCTGCTGCCGCAGATGACGTACCACCTGGACGAGCCGATCGGCGACCCCGCCGCGATCAATACCTTCCTGATCTGCTCGGCCGCCCGCGAGGCCGGGGTCAAGGTGATGCTCTCGGGGATGGGCGCCGACGAGCTGTTCGCCGGGTACCGCAAGCACCTGGCCAACCTGCTCGCGCTGCGCTACCAGCGCATCCCGCGGCCCCTGCGGCGCGGGATGTCCAGGGCCGTGGACCGGCTGCCGGTCGCGACGAGCCGCCGCGGGTACCGGTCCGTGCGCTTCGCGAAGCGGTTCCTCTCCTTCGCCGACCTGCCGGAGGAGACCGCGTTCCGGCGCAGCTACACCATGTACGACCAGGAGGAGCTGCTCGCCCTGGTCGATCCGGAACTCGCCGGGACGGTCGACGACGTACTGACCGAGCACGCGGACATCTACGAGGACAACGAACTCGACGACTTCGTCAACCGCATGTGCCTGGGCGACGCCCGGATGTTCCTGCCGGGCCTGAACCTCGCGTACACGGACCGCGCCAGCATGGCCGCGTCGACCGAGGTGCGGGTGCCGTACGTGGACGTCGAGGTGGTCAAGGCGGCGTTCGCCGTGCCCGGCGATCGCAAGATCGCCGGACGGCAGGGCAAGGCCGTCCTCAAGGAGGCGGCCACCTCGATCCTGCCCAGGGAGATCGTCTACCGGCCCAAGGGTCTGTTCAGCGCTCCGCTGCGGGCCTGGATGAGCAGGGATCTGGCACCGCTGGTGCGCGAGGTCGTGAACGACGGCGTGCTCGTCAAGTCCGGGTTCCTGCGCCGCGACGCACTGGCCCGCATGGTCGCCGAGGACGCCGCCGGGCAGCGGGACTTCTCCAAGCATCTGTGGCATGTGCTGACCCTCGAGTACTGGTATCGCGACGCGACCTCTGGGTCCGGCGAGAGCGCTCGGTTAACGGCTTAGGAATCAGAGGAGTTCGGGTGAAGCAGGTTGTACAGAACTACAAGAGCGGCGAGTTGGCGGTGCTCGACGTTCCGGTACCGGGGTGCAAGCCGGGTGGGGTGCTGGTCCGCAGCGCCTACTCGCTGATATCCACCGGGACCGAGCTCATGAAGGTGTCCGAGGCCGGCATGTCGATGCTGGGCAAGGCCCGCTCCCGTCCGGACCAGGTGGCCAAGGTCATGCAGAGCGTGGCCACCAACGGGGTGCCCGCCACGTACCGCAAGGTGATGGGCAAGCTGGACTCCTACACACCGCTGGGCTACTCGCTGTGCGGGGTGGTCGAGCAGGTCGGCCCCGGGATCGACGATGTGAAGGTCGGCGACCTCGTGGCCTGCGCCGGCAACGAGCACGCGCTGCACGCCGAGCTGAACTGGGTGCCGAAGAATCTCTACGCCCCGGTGCCGGACGGCCTCGCGCCTCGGCACGCTGCCTTCGGCACGGTCGGGTCGATCGCGATGCAGGGCGTCCGCCAGGGCGAGCCGCAGCTCGGCGAAGTGGCGCTGGTCATCGGCCTCGGGCTGATCGGGCAGCTGGTGGTGCAGCTCCTCACCGCCTCGGGCGTACGCGTCGTCGGAGTCGACCCCGACCCGTCGCGCTGCGAGCTCGCCGAGCGCCTGGGCGCCGCGGCCTGCGGCGATCCCGCGTCCGCGGCCGTGGAAGCCGCCGTCGCCGAACTCACCGACGGCCACGGCGTGGACCAGGTGTACCTGGCCGCCGGCGGCGGCAGCAACCAGCCCGTCGAGCTGGCCGCCCGGCTCTGCCGGGACCGCGGCCGGGTCGTCGACATCGGCAAGTGCCGCCTGGACCTGCCGTGGAACGCGTACTACGAGAAGGAGCTCGACGTCCGGTTCTCCCGCTCGTACGGTCCCGGGCGCTACGACCCGGAGTACGAGCTCGAGGGGCGCGACTACCCGATCGGCTACGTGCGCTGGACCGAGCGCCGCAACCTGGCGTGCTTCCTCGATCTCCTCGCCCGCGGCAGCGTCGACGTGGAGCCACTGGTCTCCCACATCGCCGACTTCGACGACGCCGTCGAGACGTACCAGCGCCTGAAGGACGGCGACTTGAAGGCCGTGGCCGTGCTGTTCCGGTACCCCGAACACAAGGGGGAGGCGCAGACTCCCGAGGTGGCGGTGCCCGCGGTGCGACGCGGCGGCCAGGCGTCCGCCCCTGCCCGGTCGGCCAATTCGCCGGTGCGGCTGGCGTTCGTCGGCGCGGGAAACTACGCGACGTCGATGCTGCTGCCGCATCTGGCACCGCGCGACGGCGTCGTGCTGTCCACGGTCGTCACCACGACGGCGCTGTCAGCGGCCAACGCGCAGCGCAAATTCGGTTTCGCCGAGGCGACGACCGATCTCGACGCCGTGCTCGGCGACAAGTCCATCGACGCGGTGTTCGTGGTCACCCGGCACAGCTCGCACGCCGAGCTGACCCGAAAGGCCCTCCTCGCCGGCAAGACGGTCTTCGTGGAGAAGCCCCTGGCCCTCACCGAGGACGAGCTGGCCGGCGTGCTCGCCGCGGTCGAGGAGTCCGGCAACGACCGGCTGCAGGTGGGCTTCAACCGCCGGTTCTCGCCGCTGTTGCAGGAGGCCAGGAAGCGCTTCGGCGCCCGGACCGGTCCGGCGAGCCTGCGCTACCTGGTCAACGCGGGCCGACTGCAGCACGGCAGCTGGTACCTCCAACAGGGCACCGAGGGCTCGCGGTTCGCCGGCGAGGGCGGACACTTCATCGACACCGCGAGCTGGCTGCTCGACGCCGACCCGGTCTCGGTGTACGCGGTCGCCACGTCCGGCAACGAGGACCTGCAGGTCGTGCTGCGCTACCCGGACGGCTCCACCGCCACCATCAGCTACGTCACCACCGGCGCGGCCGGCTTCCCCAAGGAGACGCTGGACCTCGTCGCGGACGGCAAGGTGCTGCGGCTCGACGACTTCGTGCGTGCCTCGGTGTACGGGCCCAAGAAGTGGGTCAGTTCGCGGCTGCCCAAGGCCCGGGACAAGGGCCAGAACGCCGAGCTGGCCGCGTTCATCAAGGCCGTGCGGACCGGCGGGCCGATGCCGGTGCCGCTGGAGTCGCTGGTCGCCACCACGGCGGCCACCCTCGCGGTACAGGCCGGCCTGGCCGGCGGCGCGCCGGTGATGCTGGCGGACGCTCGATGACCATGAGCGCGGGCTGGTACCTGCGTCGGCTGTCCCGGATGGGACCGCGGGAGGTCGGCGGCCGGGCGGGCGACGCGGTGCGCAGACGACGGTGGCGGTCGGCGCCGCCGGACTGCCCGCGCGTGACCGGCGCCCGGTTCACCGCGGTCCTGCCCGCCGGGACGATCGCCGCGGTGCCACCGGACGCCGCGAAACGTCTCATCGCCGAGGCGGACCGGCTGATGGCCGGGCACGCCGAGTTCTTCGGGGTGGACCGCGACGACCTGGTCGACCCGGACTGGTCGTACGACCCGAAGACCGGGCGCCGGGCACCGTGGGGGTACGCCTTCGACGTGCCGTACCGCAACGAGGACATGGTCGGGGACATCAAGCAGATCTGGGAGCCCTCCCGGCACCAGTACCTCACCGTGCTCGCCGCCGCCTACGCGATCACCGGGAACGAGCGGTACGCCGAGCGCGTGGCCGAGCACCTGCGGTCGTGGTGGGCGGCCAACGCGCCGCTGCACGGAGTGCACTGGATCAGCGGCATCGAGTTGGGGATGCGACTGCTGTCCTGGGTGTGGATCCGCCGGCTGCTCGACGGCTGGCCGGGCGCGGCCGGGCTGTTCGAGGACAACCCGGTGGCGCGGAACCAGATCTGGCACCACCAGCGCTGGCTGGCCGCCTTCCCCAGCCGGGGGTCCTCGGCGAACAACCACATCATCGCCGAGGCCGCCGGGCAGCTCGCCGGGGCCTGCGCGTTCGGATGGTTCCCCGGCTCGGAGCGTTGGCGAGCCGACGCGCTGCGGTCGCTGGAGCGGCATCTGCGGAGCAACACCTTCGAATCCGGCCTCAACCGCGAGTTGGCCACCGAGTACCACGGACTCGTCCTTGAGCTCGGCCTGGCCGCGGTGGCCGAGGCGGATGCCGCAGGCGTGCCGGTCCCCGCGTCGATCCGGCTGGTGCTGCTGCGGATGACCGACGCGCTCGCGGCCGTCGTGGACAACCGGCTACGGCCGCCGCGCCAGGGGGACGCGGACGACGGGCACGGTCTGATTGTGGACGGCGCGGGCACCGACCGCTGGGCCTCGCTCCTGGCCACCGGGGACGCCGTGTTCGGCCGGCTCGACTGGTGGCCGACGGTGATCGGCACCGATGTGCGCACCCCGCTGCTCGCCGCGCTCATCCGGCCGTACGCGAAAGACGGCGCCGTCACGCGCCCGGCAAACCGACCGGCCCACTTCGCCGACGCGGGGCTTACCATCCTGCGCGGGCCGGAGGAGATCTGGTGCCGCTGCGACGGTGGTCCGCACGGCTTCCTGTCCATCGCCGCGCATGCTCACGCGGACGCGCTGTCCGTGGAGGTCCGGCACGACGGCGTCGATCTGCTCGCCGACCCGGGGACGTTCTGCTACCACGGGCAGCCTGAATGGCGGCAGTACTTCCGGTCGACCCTCGGCCACAACACCCTTGAACTGGACGGCGAAGACCAGTCCGTCTCCGGCGGCCCGTTCCTGTGGACCCGGCATGCCCGCAGCCGCGTACTGGCGACGGAGACCTCCGGCGAGGGTGTGGCGCGCTGGTGCGGCGAGCACGACGGTTACCAGGGCTCCGTGCACAGGCGCCGGGTGGAGCTGACCGCCGCGAGCCAGGAGTTGACGGTGGTCGACGAGGTGAGCGGCCCGCGCCGGGCCGTGCGCCTGGCGTTCCACCTCGGCCCGGAGATCGCCGCGGACCTGGTGGGGGACCGGGCCATGCTCACCTGGAGCCGGGACGGCGAGGACCGCTCCGCGGTGCTCGACCTGCCCGGGCAGCTGTCCTGGCGGGCGCATCGCGGCGAGAGCGACCCGCCGCTGGGCTGGTACTCCGCCGGCTTCGGGCGCAAGGAACCCACCACCACGCTGGTCGGCAACGGCTTCGCCGACGGCGCGCAGGGGTTCACCACCGTGCTCAGGTTCCGGGGCTAGGGGGGCGCGTGGGGATCAAGGGGCGGCACTGGGCGCTGGCGGCGGCACCGCTGGCGCTGGCCCTGCTGGCGGCGACCGGCTGTGACAGCACGCCGGGCGGCGGGGCGGACACGCCGGACGCGCGGGCCATGCCGACCGACGCGCCGTCCACGCCCGTGGCCCGAGTGTGCGCCAAGCCCGCGGCCGGGCCCGCGAAGGCGCCGGCGGGCGCGGTGACGGTCGACCCCGGGGTGGTCGGTGACCTGGCAGCCAAGACCAAGAGCCACCCCGCGAACACCACGTTCTGGCTTCGACCGGGCAAGCACAGGCTCGAACCGGACCGCTACGCCCAGGTCATCCCCAAGGAGGGGGACCGCTACATCGGTGCGCCGGGTGCGGTGCTCGACGGCGGGAAGAAGAACCAGTACGCGTTCGGCGGCACCGCCCGCGACGTCACCATCCGCCACCTGACCGTGCAACGTTTCGTGGCGCCGCCGGACGAGGGCGTGGTCAACCACGACTCGGCCGACGGCTGGGTGATCGAGCACGCGACCATCCAGCACAACTCGGGCGCCGGCCTGATGGCCGGAGCCCGCCAGCAGGTCCGCGCCAACTGCCTGCGTGAGAACGGCCAGTACGGAATGAACGCGTACAAGTCCGGCGGCCTCATCAGGAACTTGGTGGTCGAGGGCAATGAGATCGTGGGCAACAACACCGGCGACTGGGAGCGGCGGCGGGAGGGCTGCGGCTGCACCGGAGGCATCAAGTTCTGGGCCGTCAACGGCGCCGACGTACGCGGCAACTGGGTGCACGACAACCGCGGAACCGGGTTGTGGGCGGACACCAACAACAACGACTTCCGCATCGAGAACAACGTGCTCGAAGCCAACGACGGTGCCGCGCTGATCTACGAGACCAGCTACAACGCGGTCATCCGGAAGAACACCATCCGGCGGAACAACTGGGTCGAGGGCCGCAGGGAAGCCGACCGCGGCGACAACTTCCCGTTCGCGACCGTCTACCTGTCCGAGTCCGGCGGCGAACCAAGGATCCCAGCCCGCACCAACAAGATCGAGATCTACCGGAACGTGCTGGAGAACAACTGGTCCGGGATCACCCTGTGGGAAAACGCCGACCGGTTCTGCAACAGTCCGGCCAACACCTCCTCCGGTGACTGCACGTTGCTGGTGAAGAGCACCGACCGCTGCGCACAGCCGGCGATCGCCACCGCACCGCTCTACGCCGACTGCCGGTGGAAGACCCAGCGGGTCGACATCCACCACAACCGCTTCGTGCTGGACACGTCCGTCGTCAAGTGCACGGTGAAGTGCGGCCGAATGGCGGTGCTGGCCAACTACGGCACCTATCCGGACTGGTCGCCGTACCAGGGCGAACGGGTGGCCGAGGCGATCACCCGCAAACAGCACAACCGCTGGCACGACAACGACTACCTCGGGCCGTGGAGCTTCATCGCCCACGACCCGAGCCGAGAGCTCGACTCCGGGCAGTGGCAGGGCATGCCGTACCAGCAGGACGCGGGCAGCACCTTCCGCGCACAGGACGGTGGTTGAGATGGCCGCGGACCACACGTCGAAGATCGTCGGGACGGCCTGGGGGCTGCTGATCCTCAACACGCTCGGCTCCGCCGGAGCGAAGACCATCATCCCGCTGCCCCGGTCCCTCATCCAGATGGCCACCATGGGCGCGCTGGTCGCCGCGTTCGCGCTGGCGTTAGCAGTCAATCTCCGGCTGCGCATTCGGGCCGGCGCCTTCCTGTTCCTGCTCACCCTGTTGCTGGTGCCGAGCGTGATCTCCAGCGTGAACCTGGAGTCCGGGTTCGGCGCGCTGTTCCGCTGCGCCCGGCTGACTCTGTTCATCGCCACGCTGTGGCTGCTCAGCCGCTGGTGGGACGGCAGCCCGACGTTCGTCCGGCACCACATCCGGATGTATTTCGCGGTGCTCGGGTCGGTGGCCGCCGGCCTGCTCATCTCACCGGGCGCGGCCCTGCCCGATCTCTACGGCGGACGCCTCGTCGGCGCGTTGTGGCCGCTCACCCCACCGCAGATCGGACAGTACGCCGCGGTCATCATCGGGCTCACCGTGCTGCTCCTGCTGGGCCGCCGGACCGACAGGACCAGCGCAGCCGTGGTCATCGTGCCGTCACTCATCCTGCTCGCCCTGACCCACACCCGGACGGCCACGCTCGGCCTGCTCATCGGGCTGGTGCTGGCGATCGGCTCGCTCATCCTCACCAGCGCCGCCGCCCGCCGGTTCTTCGCCTGGGCGGTGCTGTGCGCCACGGTGGCCGCGGTGGCGTTCAGCTCCGCCCTCCAGGCATGGTTCCTGCGCGGACAGAGCCAGGAGAACTTCTCCAACCTCACCGGTCGGGCCAAGGTCTGGGACGCCCTGCTGGCAGCGGCCCGGACGACCTCGGAGCAGCTGTTCGGCATGGGCCTCGGCGACAAGTCGTTCGGCGGGCTGCCGATCGACAACAGCTGGCTGGCCGTCTACGAGGAGCAGGGCCTGACCGGCGTCGCCATCGTGGCAGCGATCATCCTCGTGCTGGGCGGCGTCGCGCTGCTGCGCCCACCGTCGCTGGCAAGGGCCTGCGCGATCTTCCTGATCAGCTACTGCGCCATCGCGTCCTACACCGAGGCCGGCCTCGGCGACGCCTCGCCGTATCTACTGCACCTGGCCGTGGCCGCCTCACTGCTTGCGGCACCGGCACCGGCACCGGCACCGGCACCGGCACCGGCACCGGCACCGGCACCGGCACCGGCCGCGGCCACGCCTCTCCCCACACCCGCAGCCCCTCGACGCCATGTCCCGCGATGGGCCCGGAAATCGGAGGTGACCTGAGCATGCACGTCCTCGTGGTGCACAACCGCTACGCCTCGGCGCAGCCGAGCGGGGAGAACAAGGTCGTCGACCAGGAGGTGGAGCTGCTGCGCGCGGCCGGCCACCGGGTCGGGATGTTCGAGCGGCGCAGCGACACCATCGCCACCCGGTCCCTGATGGGCAAGGTCGCGGTGCCGCTCCTCGTGCCGTGGAACCCGGCGGTCCGCGCGGAACTCGCCGCCCGGCTTCGCACCGAGCGGCCGGACGTGGTGCACGTCCACAACGTCTTCCCGCTTCTGTCGCCTGCTGTGCTGGCCGCCTGCGCCGACGCCGGCGTGCCCGCTGTCGCCACGCTGCACAACTACACCCAGGTCTGCCCGCCGGGCACGCTTCAGCGGGACGGCCGGCCGTGCACCGAGTGCGTCGGGTCCACGCCGCTGCCCGCCGTCCGGCACGGCTGCTACCGGAACTCCCGGCTGGCGACGGTGCCGCTCGCGCTCAGCCTGTCGGTCAACCGGCGGCGGTGGTGGTCCGGCGTGGAGCGGTTCTTCTGCATCTCCGCCGCGCAGCGCGAGGTCCTGGTGCGGGCCGGCATGCCGGCCGAGCTGCTGGCGGTGAAGCACAACTTCGTGCCCGACCCGGACGCCCGCCGCGAGGGCGCCGGCGAGCACGTGCTCTACCTGGGCCGCCTCGCGGAGGCCAAGGGCGTGCGGCTGCTCATGGCCGCCTGGGACGAACTCGCCGCGAGCGGCGGTGTGGGCGTGCCGCTCGTGATCGCCGGCACGGGGCCACTGGAGCGAGACGTGACCGCGTGGGCGGCGGGCAGGGACGACGTGCGCTACGTCGGCCTGTACGACACGGCGGAGTGCCAGAAGGCCATCGCACGGTCGGTCGCCGTGGTGGCTCCCTCGACATGGCTGGAGGCGTTCGGCCTGGTCGTCGTGGAGGCGATGGCAGCGGGGGTCCCGACCGTCGCCGCAGGTCACGGCGCTTTCGTCGAACTCGTCGAGGACGGGGTGACCGGGCTGCTGCACCGGCCGGGCGAGGTTGCCTCGCTCGCGGATTGCATCCGCCGGATCACGGCCGAGCCGGCCCGCAACCAAGAGATGGGCCAGGCGGCCCGGCGCCGATACGAGCAGGGTTTCAGCCCGGCCGTAGGCCTTGAGCGCCTGGTGGAGGGGTACCGCACCGCGATCGCGGGTCGGACGGAATCAATGGGGGACCGAATCAATGGGGGGCAGTAAATGACACGATGCAGACTGTGCGGCTCGACGGCGCTGGCGAGCGTCGTCGATCTCGGGGCGACACCACCCTGCGAGAGTTTTCTCGCCGCGGACCAACTGGACCAGCCGGAGGCGGCGTACCCGCTGCACCTACGGGTCTGCACCGACTGCTGGCTGGCGCAGATCCCGCCGCTGATCACACCGGAGGAGACGTTCAAGGAGTACGCGTACTTCTCCTCGTACTCGACTTCCTGGGTGGAACACGCGCGCACCTTCGTCGCCGACACTGTGCAGCGCGTGGGTCTCGGCCCCGACGCCTTCGTGGTCGAAGTGGCGAGCAACGACGGGTACCTGCTGAAGCACGTGGTGGACCGGGGGATCCGCTGCCTCGGCATCGAGCCGTCGGTCAACGTCGGCGCCGCGGCGCGCGATGCGGGCGTGCCCACGCTCACGGAGTTCCTCTCCCCGGACACCGGCTCGGCCGTCCGCGCCGAGCACGGCCCGGCGGACCTGGTCGTGGCCAACAACGTGTACGCGCACATCCCCGACGTGGTCGGGTTCACCGAGGGACTGCGCGCCCTGGTCGCCGACGACGGTTGGGTCTCCATCGAGGTGCAGCACCTGCTGACCCTGATCGAGGAGAACCAGTACGACACGATCTACCACGAGCACTTCCAGTACTACACGGTCGCGTCCGCGATCCGGGCGCTCGCGAGCGGCGGACTCGCGCTCGTGGACGTCGAGTTGCTGCCCACGCACGGCGGCTCCATCCGGCTGTGGGCCCGGCCGGCCGAAGTGGCCGGCGAGCCCTCCCAGCGGGTGGCCGACGTGCTCGACCGGGAGAAGGCCGCCGGGCTGCAGGAGCTGTCCGGGTACACCGAGTTCTCCGCCCGCGTCGCCAAGGTGCGCAGGGACCTCCTGAAGTTCCTCATCGACGCGGCCGAGCGCGGCGAGACGGTCGTCGGCTACGGCGCCCCCGGCAAGGGCAACACCCTGCTCAACCACTGCGGCATCCGGCCCGACCTGCTCGCGTACACGGTCGACCGCAACCCCTACAAGCACGGCAGGTTCACCCCGGGCACCCGTATCCCGATCCTGCCGCCCGAGCAGATCGCCGCGGACAAGCCCGACTACGTGCTCGTCCTCCCGTGGAACCTGCGGGACGAGCTGATCGAGCAGCTGTCCTTCATCCACGCATGGGGCGGCCGTCTTGTCTTCCCCATCCCGGAACTGAGCATTGTCGAGGTCAAGCCTTGACTTCCTCCCCCGCCTTTAGGCGGGGGATTCCAGCGGTCACCCGCTGGGGTTCCTGCTTCACCGACGACCGCCCCGTCCGGGAGGACTCCCGTTGAGGTCTTACACCGTCTCCACAGGCAGCAGCCGCCAGCCCGGCGGCCAGGATGTTGCGTGCCGCGTTCACGTCGCGGTCATGCACGGTGCCGCAGTCGCACGTCCACTCGCGGACGTTCAGCGGCAGCTTCTCGCGGACCGTGCCGCAGGCTCCGCACAGCTTCGAGCTGGGGAACCAGCGGTCGATCACCACGAGTTCGCGCCCGTACCAGGCGCACTTGTACTCCAGCATGGAGCGCAGTTCCGTCCACGACGCGTCCGAGATCGCGCGGGCCAGCTTGTGGTTCTTCAGCAGGTTGCGGACGGTCAGGTCCTCGATCACGACCGTTTGATTCTCACGGACGAGCCGAGTGGTGAGTTTGTGCAGGAAGTCCCGGCGGCGGTCAGTGATCCGCGCATGCACGCGGGCCACCCTCCGGCGGGCCTTCTCCCGGTTGTTCGAGCCCTTGGCCTTGCGGGACAGTTCGCGCTGAGCCTTCGCGAGCCGGGTCCGGTCGCGGCACTCGTGCTGGGGGTTGGTGATCTTCTCGCCGGTGGACAGGGTCACCAGCGACGTGATCCCGGCATCGATACCGACCGTAGCGTCCGTGGCCGGGGCAGGGGCGATGGTGTCCTCGCACAACAGGGACACGAACCAACGCCCCGCGCTGTCGCGGGAGACGGTCACCGTCGTCGGCTCCGCCCCCTCCGGCAGCGGGCGCGACCAGCGAATGTCCAACGGCGCCGTCATCTTCGCCAACGTCAGGCGTCCGTCACACCACTTGAAGGCGGAGCGGGTGTACTCCGCGCCCGCGCGGGACTTTTTCCGGCTCTTGAAACGGGGATATTTGGCCCGCTTGGCGAAGAAGTTCCCGAACGCTGTCTGAAGGTGGCGCAGTGCCTGCTGGAGCGGAACGGAAGACACCTCGGTGAGGAAGGCGAGTTCCTCGGTCTTCTTCCACTCGGTCAGCGCAGCAGAGGACTGGGCGTAGGAAACGCGGCGCTGCTCGCCGTACCAGGCGCGGGTGCGCTCCTCCAGCGCCCGGTTGTAGACGAGGCGGACGCAGCCGAACGTGCGCGACAGCTCCGCTGCCTGCTCGTCCGTCGGGTAGAAGCGGGACTTGAACCCCCGCTTCACCTGCTGCGCCATGCCTCACATTCTATCAACTCCTGTGTGAGCGGCGGGTGTCGTCCGGTGGCCGGCAAACGCCGAATCGCCCTGACGGCGACTCGGCGTTCCCTGCCCTGCTCCGCAGGAATTCGTTTCCTCCCCAGCCTCAAGGCCGGGGTATCCACGGAGGAATCCCGATGAAGGTCGTACTGTTCTGCGGCGGTTACGGGCTGCGTATGCGCAGCGGAACCTCCGACGACGTGCCCAAACCGATGGCGATGGTCGGCCCCCGCCCGCTGATCTGGCACGTCATGCGCTACTACGCGCACTACGGGCACAAGGAGTTCATCCTGTGCCTCGGGTACGGGGCGCACCACATCAAGGACTTCTTCCTCAACTACGAGGAGACGACGTCCAACGACTTCGTGCTGCGGGGCGGTCGGACCGAGCTGCTGTCCACCGACATAGCCGACTGGACGATCACGTTCGCGCAGACCGGCATCGAGTCCCCGATCGGGGAGCGGCTGCGCCGGGTGCGCCGCCACCTGGACGGCGACGAGATGTTCCTCGCCAACTACGCCGACGTCCTCACCGACGCCCCGCTGCCGGAGATGATCGACCGGTTCGCCCGGCGTGACGCCGGTGCGTCGATGATGGTGGTGCCGCCGCAGTCGTCGTTCCACTGCGTGGATCTGGGCGAGGACGGCCTGGTGGGGGGCATCACCGCGGTGAGCGACATGCCACTGTGGGAGAACGGCGGCTACTTCGTGCTCCGCCAGGAGGTCTTCGACCACATCCCGGAGAACGGGGACCTGGTCGCCGACGGCTGTGCCCAACTGGCCAAGCGCGGCCGGCTGGTGGCGCACCAGCACCGAGGCTTCTGGAAGCCGACCGACACGGTGAAGGAGCGGGCCGCGCTCGACGCCGCCTACACCCAGGGCGACCGCCCGTGGGCCGTGTGGGAACGGGACAGCGCGGGGGCGACCGCGTGATCCGGCTCGACGCCGGGCGCCTGGACCGGATCGCCGTGGTAGGGGCGCACTGCGACGACATCGCCATCGGCGCCGGCGGCACGCTGCTGACGATGTGCCTCGCGCGGCCGGGCCTCCGCATCGACGCATTGGTGCTCTCCGGCGGTGGCAGCGACCGGGAGCAGGAGGAGCGGGCCGCGCTGGCCGCCTTCTGCCCCGGCGCCGACCTCCGGCTCACCGTGCACAAGCTGCCGGACGGCCGGATGCCCGCGCACTGGGAGGAGGCCAAGTCCGCGGTCGAGGAACTGCGCGGACAGACCGAGCCGGATCTGGTCCTGGCCCCGCGCACCGACGACGCGCACCAGGACCACCGCGGCCTGGCGCAGCTGATACCCACCGCGTTCCGTGACCACCTCGTGCTCGGCTACGAGATCGTCAAGTGGGACGGCGACCTCGGCCGTCCGTCGGCGTACCAGCCGCTGTCGCCGGAGATCGCCGAACAGAAGGTGCGGCTGCTGCAGGAGCACTATCCCTCGCAGCGGCACCGGCCCTGGTACGACCGGGAGGCCTTCCTCGGGCTTGCCCGCATCCGCGGCATCGAATGCCACGCGCGCTACGCCGAGGCGTTCGCCGTCACCAAACTCACGCTCGATCTGGGGGACTGAAACTTGCGCGTACTGCTCACCGGACACCAGGGCTACCTGGGCACCGTGATGGCCCCGGTGCTCACGGCCGCCGGTCACGAGGTCGTCGGCCTCGACGCCGGCCTGTTCGCGGACTGCGTCCTCGGCCCGCTTCCCGCGGACCCGCCTGGGCCCCGCGTGGACCTGCGCGACGTCACGGCCGATCACGTGGCGGGAGTGGACGCCGTGATCCACCTGGCCGCGCTCTCCAACGACCCGCTGGGATCGCTGGCGCCGGAGCTCACCTACGACATCAACCACCACGCCTCCGTACGGCTGGCCCGCCTCGCCCGCGACGCCGGAGTGCGGCGCTTCCTGTACGCGTCCACCTGCTCGGTCTACGGCGCCGCCGGCGGCGACGACCTGGTGAGCGAGGACGCCCCGCTGCGTCCTGTGACGCCGTACGCGGAGTCCAAGGTGCGGGTGGAGGACGACCTGCACGCGCTCGCCGACGGCGACTTCAGCCCGGTGTTCATGCGCAACGCCACCGCCTTCGGCTTCTCGCCCCGGCTGCGCGCCGACATCGTGCTGAACAACCTGGTGGGCCACGCGCTCCTGTCCGGCGAAGTCCTGGTGATGTCCGACGGCACCCCGTGGCGCCCGCTCGTGCACGCCGCCGACATCGCACGGGCCTTCACGGCAGCGCTGACCGCGCCCCGCGACGCGGTGCACGACCGGGCGTTCAACATCGGCAGCGAGATCAACAACGTCACGGTCGCCGAGATCGCCGAGCAGGTCGCCGAGGCGGTGTCCGGCTCGAAGGTGGTGATCACGGGGGAGACGGGCGCCGATCCGCGGTCGTACCGGGTGGACTTCTCCCGGTTCCGTGCGGCGATTCCCGGCTTCGACTGCGAGTGGACGGTGAAGCAGGGCGCGCTCGAACTCGCCGACGCCTACCGGAAGTTCGACCTGACCCGGGAGGACTTCGAGCGACGCTTCACGCGTCTTGCCGTGCTGCGCGCGGCGTCCGAGGCCGGCGCCGTCGACGACACCCTGCGGTGGCGCCGGTGACCCCGGCCGGCGAACAGCCGACGACCTCGACCGGCGAGCAGATGCACGCGCTGGTCGAGCGGCTGTACCCGCTGTGCCGGAGCATCACCGGCGACGGTGTGCGCGCCACCCTGGACATCGTCGGCGAGTACATCCCGCTCCAGACGCACGAGGTGCCGACCGGGACCCAGGTACTCGACTGGACGGTGCCGCAGGAGTGGAACATCCGGGACGCGTACATCGCCGACGCCGCCGGCAACCGGGTCGTCGACTTCGCCGCGTCCAGCCTGCACGTGCTCGGCTACAGCGTGCCGGTGTCGGCGACCATGCCGCTGACCGAGCTGCGCGCGCACCTGCACACCCTTCCCGACCACCCGACCTGGGTGCCGTACCGCACCAGCTACTACAAGCCGGAATGGGGGTTCTGCCTCGCCCAGGAGACCCTGGACGCGCTGCCCGACGGCGAGTACGAGGTGCGTATCGACTCCACCCTCGCCGACGGCCACCTCACCTACGCCGAGTACGTCGTCCCCGGGCAGGTCCCCGACGAGGTGATCGTCTCCTGCCATGTCTGCCACCCGTCGCTGGCCAACGACAACCTGGCCGGCATCGCGGTGGCCACGTTCCTGGCCCGGGAGCTGGCGCAGGAGACGCCGTGGTACACCTACCGGTTCCTGTTCGCGCCCGGCACCATCGGGGCGATCACCTGGCTGGCCCGCAACGCGGAGCGAGTGGAACGGGTCAAGCACGGCCTGGTGCTGGCCTGCGCCGGTGACCCGGGCCAACTGACGTACAAGCAGAGCAGGCGCGGCGACGCGGAGATCGACCGGGTGATGGGGCACGTACTGGCCGCCTCCGAACGCCCGCACCGCGTCAACGAGTTCACTCCGTACGGCTACGACGAGCGGCAGTTCTGCTCACCCGGGTTCAACCTCGGCGTGGGCTCGCTCAGCCGGACCCCGTACGCCGGCTACCCCGAGTACCACACCTCGGCGGACAACCCCGACTTCGTCGTCCCGGAGGCGATGGCGGACACCCTCGCCGTCTGCCGCGAGGCATTCACCGTCCTCGACCGCAACCGGAGCTGCGTCAACCTCAGCCCCTACGGCGAACCACAGCTGGGCCGGCGCGGGTTGTACGACGCGCTCGGCGGCCGCAGCGACACCAAGCAGGCCCAGATGGCCATGCTCTGGGTGCTCAGCCTCTCCGACGGCGAGCACAGTCTGCTGGACGTCACTGAGCGCTCCGGGCTGCCGTTCGACACCGTCGCCACCGCGGCCGACGCCCTGCACGGCGCCGGTCTGATCAAGGCATGACGCGGATGACCACCGAGGAGAAGGCGACGGCACCGGCGGGATCCGCCCGGCGGGCCTTCGCCGGCCGGCTGTCCTGGGGACTGGCCGACCAGGCGGCCTCCAGCATCAGCAACTTCGCGGTGGGGATCTGCGTGGCGCGCTCGCTGGGCGTGACCGCGTTCGGCGTGTTCAGCCTCGCCTGGGTGACCTACGGCGTGGTGCTCAACGTCTCCCGCGGCCTGGCCACCGACCCGCTGGTGGTGCGCTTCAGCGGCGTGTCGGACGCGTCCTGGCGCGGGGCGGTGGCCCGGTCGTCGGGTACCGCGCTCGGCGTCGGTGCGTCCATCGGTGCGGCGTGCCTGGTGGTCGGCCTCGCGCTCGGCGGCAGCGTGGGACCCGCGTTCGCCTGCCTCGGCGTCATGCTGCCGGGGCTGCTGCTCCAAGACGCCTGGCGGTACTCGTTCTTCGCCGCGGGCGTCGGACGGAAGGCGTTCGTCAACGACCTCGTGTGGGGCGTCGCGCTCGTCCCGGCCATGGTCGTGGCGGCCCGCGTGGGCAGCGTGGCCGCTTTCGTGCTCGCCTGGGGCGCGTCCGCCACGGTGGCCGCCGGGTACGGCTACGTCCAGTCCGGCATCCTGCCCCGCACGGCCCAGGCACGCGCGTGGCTCCGCGAGCAACGCGACCTCGGCTACCGGTACCTGGTCGAGAACGTCAGCCTCAGCGGCGCGAGCCAGCTGCGGGCGTACGGGCTCGGCGCGATCGTCGGGGTCGGCGCGGTGGGTGCGGTCCGCGGCGCCGAGCTCCTGCTCGGCCCGTTCCTCGCCGTGCTGATGGGTCTCTCGCTGGTCACCGTCGCGGAGGCGGCACGGGTGCTGCGCCAGGCCCCGCACCGCCTCGGCAAGTTCTGCCTGCTGCTGGGAGGCGGGCAGGCCGTCGCCGCGCTGCTCTGGGGCGGGGCGCTGCTCCTGATCCCGGACCGGGCAGGCGAACTCGTGCTCGGCGACGTCTGGCACTCCGCCGCACAGCTCATCGTGCCGGTCACCCTCGGCGTCGCGGGCGCCGGCCTCGGCACCGGCGCGGCGGCCGGGCTGCGCGCCCTGGCCGCCGCCCGGCGCAGCCTTCGCTGCCAGCTGTTCGCCTCCGCCTGCTACGTGACAGGCGGGCTCGGCGGGGCGGCCCTGGCCGGCACGGTCGGCTCGGCCTGGGGCGTCGCCGCCGCGACGCTCGCCGCCTCCGCCGTGTGGTGGCTCCAGCTGCGCTCCGCCCTGCGCGAGCACCACCAGCACTCCATCCCCGAAGTGAGGACGCCATGACCGCCCGACCCAGGCTGAGCATCGGCCTGCCCGTGTACAACGGCGACGAGTACCTCGCCGAATCGCTCGACGCCCTGCTCGGCCAGACCTACGAGGACTTCGAGCTGGTCATCTCCGACAACGCCTCGACCGACGGGACCGAGGAGATCTGCCGCAAGTACGCCGCGCAGGACTCGCGCATCCGGTACATCCGGCTGCTGCGGAACATCGGCGCCGCGCCGAACCACAACTACGTGTTCACCGAGTGCCGCGGCGAGCTGTTCAAGTGGGCCTCGCACGACGACCTTTACGCGCGCGACCTGCTGCGACGCTGCGTATCGGCGCTGGACGAGCGGCCGGACGTGATCCTCGCGCACTCCGACCAGGCGGTCATCGACGGCGAAGGACAGGTGAAGGTCCCCTACGAGTACGGGCTCGCCACCGACTCGCCGCACGCGCCGGAGCGCTTCCGCAGTTTCCTGTTCGAGCCGGGTGGCGACGACTTCTACGGTGTGATGCGTGCCGACATGCTGCGCCGGGTGAGGCCGCACAACAGCTACCACCACGCGGACCGCACGTTCGTCGCCGAGATCGTTCTGAACGGGCCCTTCCACCAGGTGCCGGAGCTGCTGTACTTCCGCCGCGACCACCCCACCCGCGCCGAGCGGGCGAACCCTTCCAAGCGCTCCCGCTGCGTCAACCTGGACCCGCGCCGGGCAGGCCCGCTGCACCCGACGCCCCGGCTGCTCGCCGAGTACGTCTGTGGCTTCGTCGCGGCGATCCGGCGGGCACCGTTGTCCCCGGCCGACCGGCGCGCGTGCTTCCGCCACCTGGCCGCGTGGATGACCAGCCGGGTCCGGCCCGGCGCCGGCGAGCGGGTCGAGGACCGCGCCCCGGTCGACCAGGACCGGCTCACCGTCTCCGTCGACGCCGTCGTCGCCGGCCGCGAAGGACGTGCAGATCGTGCAGGTCGTGCAGGTCGTGCATCTCGCGAAGGTCGTGAAGGGAGTCAGGCGTGACGCCTGTGCGCGTCGGGGTGTTCGGCCTGCTCGGCTCCGGCAACATCGGCAACGACGGGTCGCTCGAAGCCGTGCTCGGCTACCTCCGCGCCGAGCACCCCGACGCGGTCGTGGACGCGCTGTGCGGCGGACCCGAGGTCGTCGCGGCCCGATACCGGATCCCGGCGTCGCGGCTGCACTGGTACCGCGGGGAGTACCGGACCGCGTCGCGTGCGCGCGCGATCGCGGCGAAGGGTCTGGGCAAACTCGTCGACGCCTTCCGCACCGCTGCCTGGGTGCGCCGGCACGACGTGGTGATCGTGCCGGGCATGGGCGTCCTGGAGGCCACACTTCCGCTGCGGCCGTGGGGCTTCCCGTACTCGCTGTTCCTGCTGTGCGCGTCCGGCCGGCTGCTGCGCACCCGGGTCGCGCTGGTCGGCGTCGGCGCCGCCCCGATCGGCAACCGGCCGACCCGGGCCCTGGTGCGCTGGTCGGCGCGGCTGGCCGCGTACCGCTCGTACCGGGACACCCAATCCCGCGACGCGATGCGGGCGATGGGCGTGAACACCGCGCGCGACGAGGTCTACCCGGACCTCGCCTTCGCCCTGCCGACGCTGCCGGAATGGGGTATCCCCTGCTCGGAGCTTGTCGGAGAGCTTGGGGAGGTGCCCTCGGACCCGCCGGACGGCCCGGTCTGCGTCGGCGTCATGGACTTCCACGGCAGTGACGACGACCGCGCCCGGGCCGAGGAGATCCACCGGCGCTACCTCGAAGGGACGACCCGGTTCGTCCGCGCTCTGGTCGAGGACGGCAGGCCGGTCCGGCTGCTCACCGGCGACGAGTGCGACGCGCCAGTGGTCGCCGCGATCCTCGACGCGGTGGACTCACCGCTGGTCACCGCTGCCGAAGCGGCCTCACTGGCCGACCTGATGAAGGAGATGGCGGCGGCCGACGCCGTGGTGGCGACCCGGTACCACAACCTGGTCTGCGCGCTGAAGGTCGGCGTGCCGACCCTCGCGCTCAGCTATGCGGCGAAGAGCGACGCGCTCATGGCCCGGATGGGTCTGGGCGCATACTGCCACCCGGCACGCGAGGTCGACGCCGACCGGCTGCTCGAACAATTCCGCGAGCTGGAGCAGCGATCGGCGGAGCTACGGCGGACCCTCACCGAGCGGAACCTGGTCGCCGTTCGGCAACTTGAGGACCAGTTCACCGCCTTGACCGCGGTCCTGTTCCCGACAACCATCCACGCCCACGCCCTACGGGAGGCCAAATGAAAGCGACCCAGGTCCCCGAGATCGCGGGCGCGTACCTCTTCGAACCAACTCCGTACGCCGACGAACGCGGCTTCTTCTGCCGCACTTTCGACGCCGACGTCGTCCGCTCGGTGGGCCTCGACCCGAACGCCTTCATCCAGGACAGCGTGTCCCGCTCGGCCCGGGGCGTGCTGCGCGGCCTGCACCTGCGCTCCGGCGCCGGTGAGGCCAAGCTGGTGCGGTGCTCGTACGGGAGGATCTTCGACGTCGTCGTGGACCTGAGGGCGGACTCGCCGACCTACCGCAACGTCGCCACCTTCCCACTGTCCGGTGACACGCAGACGACCCTCTACATCCCGGCGGGGTGCGCGCACGGCTTCCAGGCGCTGACCGAAACCGCCGACACCTCGTACCGGATCGACCGTCCGCACGATCCGGCCGAGGACGTGACGATCGCCTTCGACGACCCGGAGCTCGCCATCCCCTGGCCGTTGCCGGCCACATCGATGTCCCAGCGGGACCGGGAGGCGCCGAGCCTCGCCGAGGTCCTGAAGCACAGAGAGAGTTGAGGTCGGCGTGGACACCGAAGAGTTCCAACTGCCCCGGTCGCGAAGGGCGAACGAGCGGCTGCACGCCATGATCCCCGGGGGCGCGCACACCTACGCCAAGGGCGACGACCAGTACCCCGAGAACCTGGCCCCGGTCATCAGCCACGGCCAAGGTGCCCACGTGTGGGACGTCGACGGCAACCGCTACATCGAGTACGGCTCCGGTCTGCGGTCGGTCAGCCTCGGCCACGCGCACCCCCGCGTGATCGAGGCGGTGCGGCGGGAACTCGACCGCGGCAGCAACTTCGTGCGGCCGTCCATCGTGGAGGTCGAAGCCGCGGAACGCTTCCTGGCCACGGTGCCGACCGCCGAGATGGTGAAGTTCGCGAAGAACGGCTCCGACGCCACCACCGCCGCGGTGCGCCTGGCCCGCGCCGCCACCGGGCGGCCACGGGTGGCCCTCTGCGCGGACCATCCGTTCTTCTCCGTCGACGACTGGTTCATCGGTACGACGCCGATGTCCGCCGGCATTCCGGCGGCGACCAACGACCTCACGGTGGCGTTCCCCTACGGGGACCTGGCCGCGACGGAGGAACTGCTCACCCGCTATCGGGACGAGGTCGCCTGCCTGATCCTCGAACCCGCCACCCACACCGAGCCACCGCCCGGTTACCTGACCGGCCTGCGCGAGCTGGCCGACCGGCACGGCTGCGTACTGATCTTCGACGAGATGATCACCGGCTTGCGCTGGTCCGAGGCGGGCGCCCAGGGCCTGTACGGCGTCACCCCCGACCTCTCCACGTTCGGCAAGGCGCTGGGCAACGGATTCGCCGTCTCCGCGCTGGCCGGGCGCCGCGATCTGATGGAGCGGGGCGGCCTTCGCCATTCCGGCGACCGGGTGTTCCTGCTGTCGACCACGCACGGTGCGGAAACGCACTCGCTGGCCGCCGCGATGGCCGTGCAAACCACGTACGTCGAGGAGGGCATCAGCGCGCGGCTGCACGCCCTCGGCGAGCGGTTGGCCGCCGGCGTTCGCGAGGCCGCGGCCGGCATGGGCGTCGGCGACCACATCGTCGTCCGGGGCCGGGCCAGCAACTTGGTCTTCGCCACCCTGGACGAGAAGGGGCAGCCGTCGCAGGAGTACCGCACCCTGTTCCTGCGCCGGCTCCTCGCGGGCGGAGTGCTGGCCCCGTCGTTCGTGGTGAGCAGCGCGCTCGACGACGCCGACATCGATCACACCGTCGACGTGGTGGCTCAGGCATGTGCGGTGTACCGGAAGGCGCTGGATGCCGGTGATCCCACCCCCTGGCTGGCCGGGCGGCCGGTGAAACCGGTGTTCCGCCGCTTGGCGTGACGGGACGTCAGCGGCGTTCCCGCCGACCGGCGTCGGCCGTCCGATCGCCGAGCCGGTCGGCGGTCCGGTCGACCATCCACGCGGTCGCCGGTATCACCGCCAGCGCGGTGCACCAGCCGCCGAGGACGTCGGTCGCGTAGTGCGCGCCCAGGGCGACCTGCGCCCAGCCCATGGCGGCGCCGGCGGCCAGCGCCGCCGCGAGCACGAGGGAGGTGCCGGCCGTCCTGCCGAGGCCGAACCGCCCGGTCACGAGCAGCGCCACTGCGAAGGCGAGCGCGGTGAGGAAAGCGGTGTGCCCGCTCGGGTAGGACAGGTTGTCGTCGCCGTGGATGGTGCGTCCCACCAGGTGCTTGAGCAGCGTCGCAATCACCACACTGCTCCCGACGCCGGCAACGATGAGCACCGCTGCGCGAGGTCGCCGAAGCATCAGGCAGCCCGTCACGGTGGCCACGACCAGCGTCGCCGCTCCGACGGGCTCACCCAAGAAGTCCGTGGCCAGCGCGACGCGCCGCCCCAGCGGCCCCACACCCTCCACAGCCGCCCAGATCCGCGAGTCCAGCCGTCCCGGCTGACCGGCATCGGCATACAGGACCCCGAGCACGACGACCACCAGCGCGGCGAGGGCCGCGATCAGTCCGAGCCACACGCGCATCGACGCGGGCAGCACCCCGGGCGCCGACCGTCCGCTCACACGCCCACCGCGTCCGGTCGACCTGCGGTGCTGACCTTCTTCCACTCCCGAGCCGGCCAGGCGATCCAACGCGAGCCCCCCGTCGTGTCCGACCCACGCTCCAGCGATGACAACTGCCCCGCGGAAACCCGCTCCTGGCTTGTACGGCTCCGCGGAAGCCGTAAGTCTGCTCGGCCCCGAACTTGCCGACCCGGCCATCGCCCTGGTCAAGGGCATCGGGATCAGCGTCTACTTGTCACCCTAACCAACAACCCGTTCGCGGCAAACCGTCGTCGGCCTGAGCTGCGGGAGTGCGATCAGGCCTTGCGTCCCACGCCGCCGAACATGGCTACTTCGGCGGGCAGACCGCTCTCGCCGTCGTCCGGTCGCCAGCGGTTGCAGGACACGATGCCCGGTTCGAGGAGCTCCAGGCCGTTGAAGAATCCAGCGATGTCGGCTGGTGTGCGCTGGGTCAGCTTCGGTGTGCCGTGTTCGTTCCAGAACGCCACCGCGGCGTCGACGTCGGGCATGTCCGGCCGTGTGATCGTATGCGAGAGGGCGAGGTGGCTTCCTGCGGGCAGCCGGTCCATCAGACGGCGTACGATCCCGGACGCCTCATCGTCGTCCTCGATGAAGATGACGACGCCGAGCAGCATCAGCGCCACGGGCTCACTGAAGTCCAGGGTTCGTTCGGCCTGCTCCAGGATGGTGTCGACGTTGCGCAGATCTTCGTCGAGGTAGTCGGTGCGGCCTTCTGGCGTGCTGGTCAGCAGGGCTTCGGCGTGGGCCAGCACGATGGGGTCGTTGTCGACGTAGACGATGCGGGACTCCGGCGCGATGCGCTGAGCGACCTCGTGCGTGTTGTCGGCCGTGGGCAGGCCGGTGCCGATGTCGAGGAACTGCCGTATCCCGCGTTCGCCGGCGAGGTACTGAACAGCGCGCCCGAGGAACTGCCGATCGGCGAGGGCGTAGTCGCCGATGCCCGGGTGCAACGTGCGGATCTGGTCTCCGGCAGCCTGGTCGACTTCGTAATTGTCCTTGCCGCCCAGCCAGTAGTTCCAGATTCGGGCCGTGTGCGGCTGGTCGGTCTTGATCCGCTTGAGCGCCTCGGTCGCGGCGGCGGGAATCTCGGTCACGCGGTCTCCTCCAGATCAGCCCGATTCAGGGGGCAAGAAGCAACCTAGCGGCAGGAGTTGGGGGAGAGCGACTTTCCCGGGGCGGGTTCCTGTGGGCCCGATCATTGTCGCCGAGGACCGATGATCAGTATGTTCATCTCGCCCAAGGTCGGGACGGCGGAGCCTGAGGGGGGTCTGATGCTGGACACGCTGGTGACAACGGCCGCTGGTGCGCTTTCCGCCACAGCCGGCGTGCTGGTCGGCGGTATCGTCACGCGCCGCGCTCAAGATCGTCAGTGGACACGTGACCAGCAGCTTGCCGCCTACCAAGAGTTGTTCAGTCACTACGCCAGGTTCACGATGGAACTGAGGCGAGCACATGGTGACCGGCGCGGCTGGGATTACGACTGGGGTGAATGGAGCGCAGCCTTGATGCGCGTAAGCCTGGTCGCTCCCACGGAAGTTGCAGCCGAAATCGACAACTTCGGCCGTGCCATCAACTCCTTCCTGGACCAGGTGGAGCGGGGTGATCGCACACCGCTGCGTAACCCACTGAGTCCGGAGGAGTTCGAACAGGCCAGGCAGGCATCCGCCCAAGCGCAGGTGAAGCTGGTGAACGTCATACGACGTTCACTGAGCAACGATCACAAAGGGCTGCCCTTCGGCCTGGGCGGGTAAGGCAACACCCCCAAGCACGGCGGGCCACTGCGGCACAGCCAGACCCCAACGCGTCGAATAGCCCCCAGATTGGGTGGTTCCACGCATGAACGGACAGGGGCTGCGGGCCGTATTCTTACCCGATCGAGGTGTGTATGGGGTGGGTATCCGGCCGGATTCCTCGGTCTCAATGGGGTTTGTGCACACGGGCCGCGAGTAATGCGGCGGCGGGGGATGAGGGGCAATCATGGCGACGGCGAGTAACACGGTGCGGACAGGCGCCGTACTACCGGTGGACGCGGCGCGCTGGGCGATGTGGGCATTTGTCATTGTCAATGTGGTGATCGTGGAGGCGCTGTTCATCAGTGCCGGGTCGGGCAAGAACGGGGTGCTCACGGTCGCCAAGTTCTTCGGGCTGCACGCAGCCTTGCTGCTCTTGTTCCAACTCCTGCTGGTGGCCCGGCTGCCGTGGCTGGACGGCCGTATCGGAATGGACCGGCTCACGGTGTGGCACCGCTGGGTCGGCTTCTCCCTCCTGTGGACGGTCCTCACCCACGCCACGCTGGTGGTGCTCGGCTACGCCACACTCGACGACACCTCCATGGGGAAGACCTTCGTCGCTCTGAGCGGGGTGCCGGCCTCCCTGCTGGGCATGCTTGCCGCGGCCGTCCTGGTCGTGATCGCTACGATCTCCACCCGGCCGCTGCGGCGTCGGCTGCCCTACGAGGTGTGGCACGGTCTGCACCTGCTGCTCTACGTGGCTCTGGGCCTGTCGTTCGTCCACCAGTTGCAGGAGACGACGACGTTCACGTCCTCGGCGTTCGCCACGGCCTACTGGTGGATGCTGTGGCTGTTCGCCTTCGGCGCGCTGCTCACGGGTCGGGTCGTCATGCCGGTGTGGCGCAACGCCTACCACCGGTTCCGCGTCGCGGCCGTGGTGCCGGAATCGGACAACGTGGTGTCCGTGTACGTCACCGGCCGCCACCTCGACAAACTCCCTGCCCGGGCAGGTCAGTTCTGTATCTGGCGGTTCCCCGGGCACCACCACTGGTGGCTGGCCAATCCCTTCTCGCTGTCGGCGGCGCCGGGTGGGCAGGGGCTGCGCCTGACGGCGAAAGCGGTGGGCAGTGGCAGCGCCGGCCTGCGCCATGTCCCGGTGGGCAGCCGTGCCTTCGTCGAGGGGCCGTACGGGGCGTTCACATCGTTGCACCGGAGCCGGCCCGGCGTCCTGCTGATCGCCGGCGGTGTGGGGATCACGCCCGTTCGGGCCATGCTGGAGGAGCAGTCGGCCGGCGACGTTGTGGTGCTGTACCGGGTTCGCAGCGAGGCCGAGGCCGTGCTGCTGGACGAGGTGCGCCACTTGGTGGCGCTTCGGGGCGGACGGTTGCACTTGCTCACCGGCAGGACCGGCGAGGGCGGCGCCCCACCGTTCGGCGCGGGCAGCCTGCACCAGTTGGTCCCCGACATCACCGAACGCGACGTGTACGTCTGCGGTCCGCCTGCCATGACCGGGGCCGTGCTTTCCGGACTGCGGGAGTTGCAGGTCCCCGCGCGGCAAGTGCATGCCGAGAGGTTCGGTCTGGCCTGACCTGGCAAGGGGCCGCGCGTCGATACGGCCGTGATGCCCGACGCCGCCTGACCTACCAATCGACCCCGAGGAAGAGAAACAAAAGCAGCCAGCCGCCCCGACGGGCGGCTGGCCCTCCTGCGTTCTTCTCCACGGCACTTTTGCCTAACGCGTACGCCCGAAGTCGTGCCTCAGCACGGCGTGTAGGCGGGCCTTCCGTAGGCTCGTTCGGTGACCCCGCCGATCGTCATCTCGACGTAAGCAGCGTCCACACGCTGGCACTTGCCAACCGGAACCGTCGGCGCGTAGCAACCGCGGGTGAGGCCCGACTCCAGGTTGGATGCGGCGCACCAGATGTCGCCCCCCAGCTGCGACTCGAACACCACACGGCCCTTCTGCATGTACCAGAGATGGAGCTCGTTCGCGTTCTGTGCGACCAGAACGGCCTGCGCGCCGCCACTGGAGTTCACAACCGTGCAGGCCTTGAAATTGAGGCCAAACATCCCGATCTCGTAGGACTCTGAGTGCTTGACATAGGCTCCGCAGTACCAGTTGGAGTTCGTACTGACGGTCTTCCAGCCCACTGTGTCACTGGCCACGGCCGACTGAGCACCGAACAGGACCAGACTTGCCGCGACAGTTGCGGCCTTGAGCCAACGGCGCACGCCGTACCCCCCAATGACATGCCGACTGCCTCAAGCGGCGCCGGCGAATGGCCTTGATCATACATATCTGCAGATCACAGGGTTAGCGCCGTTGGGCGCGACTTGTCCGATGACTGCAGCCACTTTCGACCCACTGCTACAGGACTTCCAGCGGGTCGTTGCCGGAGCGGCCTCGTGGGCGGGCTCGGATGGTGGCCAGGGGGCACGGACACCGATGCCAGCACGTCTCTCACGTCTCTAACGCGTGGTTGAGTCCCCGTAGTCCGTCGCTGCCTGGGTGAGTGCGCGTACCAGCGGGGTCGCGCGGTCCGTGCGCCAGATCAGGGCCCACTGGACGGGCGGGGCATCGTGGAGGGGGAGGTAGACGACGTCGGTCTGCGCGTTGTAACGCCGTCCCTCGTCGGGGACGGTGCAGACTGCGTCGCCTGCCGCGACGAGTGCCAGGAACTCGTAGAAGGTGCTGACGGCCGGGCCGCGGCGGACGGGGCGTCCGGCGGGAGTGCGGGCCGGCAGGACGGCGGCCTCCCAGTAGGCGGGTATGGGGCCGTTCAGGCGCGGCACGATGTGATCGCCCAGCACCTCCATGCTCACCGACTCCTGCCGGGCGAGCGGATGATCCGTGCACACCATCAGGTGGAGAGGCTCCTCGCGCAGCACCACTCCGACGGTCAGGTCCGGCTCGCGAACCGGCAACCACGTGGTCAACGCGTCGACCTCGCCGGCCCGCAAGGCTCCGAACGGATCGCTGAAGAACACTTCCCGGAAACGGAGTTCGACGGACGGGTGCCGGGCCCGGAAGCGGGTCAGAAGCGGGGCCATGTCGTGCATCTGGGCGCCCATGACCCCCAGTGTCAGCGTGCCGGCCGCGTCGCGGTCGACGGTGGTCACCTCCGCTATGGCGTCCTGGATGGCTTCATATGCCAGCTTGAGCCGCTGGAGCAACACCTCTCCGATGGGGGTCATCCGCACATGGCGGCTGGTGCGCTCGAAGAGTTGGGCGCCGATGGCGCGTTCCTGTTTCTTGATCGCCTGGCTGACACGGGCCGGGGAGACATGCAGGCGTTCGGCGCTGCGGCCGAAGTGGAGCTCTTCCGCGAGCGTCAGGAAGATCTCTATGTCCCGCAGTTCCATTCCGTCACCCGATTCGGCTCTGGTTCCCCGAGTCGTGAACCTCTGGGTTAACGACCATAACAAGATCGGCTGTTGCTCCTGCGCTGCTCCGGTATGCATGCTGGGGACCAGGCCGGGAGGCCTCCCGCCGGTGACATGAGCCGGCGCGAGGTGGCAGGACCGGCCCGCTCAAGTCGGCCGACGGTCTGGGAGGCGCGTACCGCATCGGGTGTGAGACCTCGCCGCCCTGCGCTCCGTCTCCCGAGTACCAACCCCTACGGAGAGATTGCCGCGTGACACCTGACCCGACCACCGTCCATCCCCTGCCCGCCCACGAGCGGGTCGCCTTCCTCAAGCCACTGGTTGCCGGAACGAACGTCGTGGTGGGTGACTTCACCTACTACGACGACCCCGACGGGGCGACCGACTTCGCGCAGCGAAATGTGCTGTACGCCTACGGTCCGGAACGGCTGATCATCGGCAAGTACTGCGCGATCGCGACGGGCACCCGGTTTCTGATGGCGGGTGCGGACCACCCGTCGATGGGGGTGTCCACCTTCCCCTTCGCCATGTTCGGCGGGGAGTGGGCCGAGCAGACCCTCGACCTTGTGACCGGCATGCCCAGCCGCGGGGACACGGTGGTCGGCAACGACGTGTGGTTCGGATACGGAGCCACCGTGATGCCGGGGCTGCGGATCGGCGACGGCGCGGTGATCGCGGCCGGAGCGGTGGTCACCGCCGATGTGCCGCCGTACACCATCGTGGGCGGAAACCCGGCCCGGACGATCAGACAGCGCTTCGGTGACAGCGACATCGAACGGCTCGCGCGCAGCGCCTGGTGGGACTGGCCCGTTGAACTGGTGACCGCGCACGCCCGGACCATCATGGCCGGCTCCCCGCAGGACATCGAGCGCATCGCCGTCGCCGAAGGTCTGGGGCAGCAGCGGTGATGCCCCCGGCCATCGAGGAGTACGCGGTGTCCGGTCCCGACAGCGGCCCGTATGCGATCACCACCGGCCCGGACGGTGCGCTGTGGTTCACCATGGTGCACAGCGGCAGGATCGGTCGGTTGGTCCCGGGACAGGAGCCGACGAGTCATCAATTCGCCCCGGACAGCGGCCCGACGGTCATCAGCAACGGGCCGGACGGCGCCCTGTGGTTCACGGAGTACCGGGCGCACCGGATCGGGCGGATCACGCCGGCCGGCCGGGTGTCCGGGTTCGCTCTGCCGACGGCGGAGTGCGGGCCTTTCGGTATCGCCGCAGGGCCGGACGGCGCGCTGTGGTTCACCGAGACCGCCGCCGACCGCATCGGCCGCCTCACCACCGACGGAGCGGTCACGGAGTACCCGCTGCCACGCACCGGAGCGTTCCCCTCCGCGATCGCCGCGGCCGAGGACGCGATGTGGTTCACGATGAACCAGGCCAACGCCATCGGCCGTATCGGCATGGACGGCCGCATCACGGTGCACGAGCTGCCCACCGAGGCGGCCGGGCCGGTGGGTATCGCCG
The DNA here is from genome assembly GCF_045039535.1 of Streptomyces sp. NBC_01092. NCBI lineage: Bacteria > Bacillati > Actinomycetota > Actinomycetes > Kitasatosporales > Streptomycetaceae > Streptomyces > Streptomyces sp. NBC_01092. The sequence continues at coordinate 10,789,998 of NZ_CP108659.1, forward strand.
TGGGCCCGGACGGAAGTGTCTGGTTCACCGAGATCGCGGCCGGTCAGATCGGCCGGATGGCACCCGGCGGACGGATCACCGAGTATCCGCTGCCCGACCGTTCCGCCCGGCCGCACGCCGTCACCACCGACGCCGACGGCACGGCGTGGTTCACCGAGTGGGGCGGCAACCGCGTCGGCTCGGTCACCTCGGACGGCACGGTCGCCGTCCATGACCTGCCCACCCCGGCCTCCGAGCCGCACGGGATCACAGTGGGCCCGGACGGCGCCCTGTGGACGGCCCTGGAGGTGGGCGCGCTGGCCCGCATCGAACCGGACACCACCAGAACCACCAAGAACACCGAACAGAGGAACGCCTCATGAAATACGCCCTCGTGATCTTCGAGACGCATGCGTCACGCGCCCGGATCCAGGCCGACCGCGACGGCTACCGGAAGGCTTACCAGACCTGGATCGGCGAACTGGCGGCAGCGGGCAAACTGGTGGGGGGAGACGCCCTCGACACCGAGCACCGGAGCCCCGTCACGGTGCGCAAGACAGCGGACGGGTCCGCGGCGGTGACCGAGGGGCCCGTGCACAGCGGCGAGGAGACCCTCGGCGGCTGGTTCGTACTGGAAGTTGCCGACCACGCCGAAGCCATCGAGCTGGCCCGCGGCTTCCCCACCCCGGAGGCGCTCGAAATCCGCCCGATACTCGAATCGGCCTGAGTGCCATGCGGCTCGGGGCGCCCTCTGCCCGGACACTCGGCGTTCCTGACCGCCACGACCCACCGGGCCCAAACCGCTGTCTCCCTTCACAGGAGTTGACTTGACACTGACATCGGTGGTCTACCGACCTCTGACCGGCCCCGAGGAGATCGATCTCTTCTGCCGGCTCTCCTACGTCCTCGACCACGAACTGCCCGAGGACTTCGCATCCGGCCGCCGCCGTCCCGAATGGTCATGGGTGGCCCTGGACGGCGACCGTCTCCTCGCCCGGCTCGCCTGGTGGACGTCTCCGGGCGGTGACGTCCCGCTGCAGTTCGACTTCTTCGACATCGACGACACGCTGCCCCGGGCCGACCGTGACGAGATCGGCCTGCAGCTGTTCGAGACGGCGACGGCGACTGTCTTCCCGGCGGGGGCGAAGCTGCCGGAGTACTGCCGCTTCGTCCCGCCCGACTGGCACGAGGACCCCGCGGCGCGCGAGGTGGTCGATTCCCGCACGCGCGTGCTGGAGAGCACCGGCGCACGGCTGCTGGTCGAGCGGCTGCGGCTGCAGTGGACCCCGTCGTCCCGGCTCCCGGAGCCCAGGGGGCGTCTCGTCTTCCGCCCGGTAGCCCACCGTGAGGACCTCATCACCCTGATGACCCCGGTCATGGAGGGCACCCTCGACGCCCACGGCCGGGCGGACCTGTCATCCGGACTGAGCCCGCGCGAAGCGGCGGAACGGCAATACGACGGAGAGTTTGCCGGGTTCAAGAGCCCGCACGAGTGGTGGCGCATCGCCGAACTCCCCGGCTGGCGCGCTCCGGTGGGCTTCGTGGTCCCGGCCCGCAACAGCTACCACCCGATCATCGCGTACATCGGTGTCCTGCCCGAACATCGCGGCAACGGCTACATCGACGAGATCCTCGCCGAGGGCACCCGCATCCTGGCCGCGGAGGGTGTCGACCGGATCAGGGCATCGACGGACCTCGGCAACGTCCCCATGGCGAAGTCCTTCGCCCGCGCCGGATACGTCAATTTCGAACGCTCCCTCAACCTGGTCTGGGACTGACCCTGCCGCAAGTCGGACACGCGATGCGGATCCGCCCCCTGTCCGAAGGCCATCACAGACTGACCGAGCGACCGTGGTCTCCCGCTCGAGGAGGGACAGCTTCTCGGGATTGCGTACGGGGTGGGCCCGGTGATGGGGCTGTCGTGGGTAGGGGCGGGCCGGCCGCGACTTCTACCGCGGCTGGTGGCGGACCACGCCTTTCTAGGTGGCCGCCGGTGGGGCGGCCCCGTCGAGGACCTGCCGCAGATCGGTGTACATGCGCAGCCGCACACCGGGCTGGCCCGCATTCCGGGCGGTGGCCGGGGACGCGTCGGGGTACGGCCGGGGGCTATCGCCCCTCCCGGGGCAGCGGCAGGGATCCTGGTTGAGGGTCACAACGTGGGGTGTCGGCGCCCGGGTCGCATAACCTCGTGTTTACAGATGTCGGATGCTGTGCGATATCGACTTCGGGAGGGTGATGGTGCCGGCAAGGGGCACGCGGTTGTTCGCGGGTGCCGTGGTGGTGGCCTGCATGGCGCTCCTCGGCCCCAGCGCGCCAGGCGATGCTCTCTTCCCCGGGCCGCTGCCCGCCGGTGCGGTCCGGGAAGTGGTACCGAACCGGGTCATGACCTGGAATATCTGCAACCCCTGCGAGACAAGCAACGTCGACCGGGCAGCGCAGATCGCCTCGTTCGCGCCCCAGGTGATCGGCCTGCAGGAAGCGTGCGGGCGGGACGTCGAGCAGATCCGCGACTATCTGGAGCACCTCCACGGACTGGCCTACCACGTCGAGTACGGGCAGGTTCTGCGCAGTTGGGGCCGGTGCGGGGGAGTGCCGTGGAGTCCGGGCGGCTTCGGTCAGGCGGTCTTGTCGGCGGCACCGATGACGGACCGTGTGAGCGTGGAGTACCCCGACGGCGGATCCGAGGACCGCGGGTACATGGCCGTCACCACCCTGGTGGGCGGCCGGTCGGTGCGGGTCTTCAACACTCACCTCGCCCATCGGCGTCAAGAGGCGGTCCGGGCGGATCAGACGGGCGTTCTGGCCGCAGAGGTCGCCCGGTACGACCGTGCGATCGTGCTCGGCGACTTCAACGCCGTGCCGGACGCCGGCGAACTCGCCCCGATGTGGGCACTGGCCGCGGACGCGGACCCCCGCTGCCGTCCCTCGCAGGCCGGCACCTGCACGCCGACCACCGACTGGCACACCAGGTTCGACTACATCTTCCTGCGGGGCATCACCCCGCTCAGACACCGCGTGCAGCCCACCCCGTACTCGGACCACCACCTGCTGCACAGCGACCTGGCCCCGACCCAACGGGCGTGACAGTGCCGCGCCTGGGGCGAGCGACCTGCTTGATCCTGGGAGAGACAGGGACGGTCAGGGCAGCATCGGGCGTCACGACTGCTCGTCGTGCCCGCCGTCCGGAAGCGCTCTTCGGCCCGGCCGGACGCGGCCTTGTGCGGCCTCAGGTGAGGGCGCCAAACGATCGGAGTTGGCTGGGGCACGCCGGTTTCGGCTGCTGCCGCAGCCACTCCCGCATCCGCTCGGGATTCCGGCTCACCTGGTCACCACCGCCGAAGGCATGCCCGTCACCTGGTGTGTGGCCAACCCGAATCGAGGCGAGTGAGAGGTGATGGCTGCGTTGTTTCATCGCCGGCCGGCATGGGAGGGTCTCCCGTGCCCGCCAGTGGATGGAGGCTGTCATCGACTCACGGCGTCAGAGGCTGGCCGGGGTCGTGGTCCGCACCGGTCAACGACTCCTCGCCGTGGCCGCCGGCATCTGGCACAACTTGGAGCAGCGGCGCCAAGGTCAATCGATCTCTGATCGTCTATGACCACGGAAGATATCGGGCTCGCACGTCTCGGCCGGCCCGGGAAGACGGGGTTGCCACCAGGTCAGGGGCACGCCAGAGATCTTTCCCGGATTCCTGTCACATCTGCGTGCGCCGGTCCGTCAGTGCTGCGAAGACGCCAACCAGGCCGAAGCGAAGGAGAGCAGCCATGACGAACACCTCCATCTCCCGGATGCCCAACCCGGCCGAGTTCGTGCCCGAGCTGAACGACATCAGCGCCGCCCTCTTCCGGGCCACGGGCAACCGTTCGGTGCCGCGCGCCACGATGAGTCTCGTCCACCTGCGTGCCGGGCAAATTGTCGGCAACACCTACCTGACGATCCTGAACACCGGCTTCCTGCGTAAGGCCGGGGAGTCCGAGGAGCGCATCACCGCCGTCTCCTCCTGGCAGGACGCCCCGTACTTCACCGACGCCGAGCGCGCCGCCCTCGCCTTGGTGGAGGCCACACTTCAGCCCGCCCCGCACGGCAGGGAGCGTGTCTCCGACGAGCTGTACGCCGAGGTGGCGAAGCACTACGAGGAGAAGGCGCTGGCCACCCTGACCATCGCGATCGGCCAGATCAACTTCTTCATCGCCCTGGCCGTCATCGGCAAGCCGCAGCCGGTCAGCTCCCTCGCGGACGAGCAGTGGGACTGACCTGTCCGTCAGAGGGGTCGCCCGATCCGGCGACGTGGTGCCACAGGGGCGTCGGTCAACACATACGGTGCCGCCAGAAGGGCGTTGAGGCTGGCAGTCACACACGAGCCAACGGATGCCCTTTGTGGCTGCGGCCGGCGCAGACAACGGAGTGAGCTGTCGCTGACGCAGGCAGCCGCGTCAACGTGGCCTTGAATTCCGGCCTGCACCCTCATTTGCCGAGCTGAACGCGATGCAAGCACAACCCCGCCGTACGTTGCACGCCTGCGGTGGACAGTGCGGCATCCCTCGTTCGGGATCGGGTTCCTGTCGTCCTGGCCGACGCGGATGCACAGGGCAGCATCGACCGGTCGATGGTGTCGGTGGACTCCACCACCGCCGAGCCCACCAGCACGCGGCCGGAGCACGCAAGAGGCCCCCGCAAATCGGGAAGAGGCGCGCGCCCCGGCAACACCGTCCCGACGACGGCCGACGAGGGGCTCGGACGCTCCCGGGGCGGCCTCACCCGCAAGATCCATCTGGCAGGGGAAGGCAGATCGCCCATCGGCAACGCCGGGGACGGGGCGGCGGACGACCGTCGGCGACGCCTGCCACGTCTACCTCCCGGCCCGCTACCCGTCCTCACCCCTCCACCGAGCACTCAACACTCCACCACCGATCACCACCATCCCCACCACCACACAAGCGGCGATCACACGTCCCAGCCCAAACCCCGCCTCGGGCACCGGCACCACCGCAGCGGCCACCACCCCGGCGCCCACACACGCCAAAGCCGCTTCTCCCCATACCCGCGCGGCCCCGCGCCCCCACCTCCACGGCCATGTCTCACTCGTCACCAGATACGCGGCCAACAGCACCACCGTCCCGGCCGCCTCCCACCACGCCGGATCCCCGAACGCCGCGATCACCACAACGCCGCCCGCCAGCACAGTCGTCCGGTGCCGCAGCAAAACGTAGGACCAGCGCGCCGAATCCAGCGACGGCCGCCGGTCCACCGCCGGCGCCGCCCACACGGCGAAGACGACCGCGCATCCGAGCAGCAACGCCTCCCGCGCCCCACCCACCGTCACCCACGGCCGCCACGCCACCACAACGGCTCCCACCGCAAGCACCCGTACGGCCACGGTCACGGCCCAATACCGCGCGTACTCCCGAAAGCCCGCGCGCGCATCGAGCACCTTCATCGCGCTCACCCCCGCCCCCCGACCCGCCCCGACAGCAACGGCGCCAACGCCAGATCCAACGACTCACCCACGACATACCGCAGCACCGGAACGCCGCTGTCCCGCAGGGCGAACCGCATCGCGTCCCGGTCGGCATGCCACAACCGCAACCCCAACTCGCCCGCCGCATCGCCGGGTTCGACCTGCGGGTCCCCGCTCGGGATCTCCACGACGACCGGCCGGCGCCCCCGCCCCTGAAGGTCCCGCAGCACCTTCAGCACCCGTGCGTCGCTCAACGGGGTGAACACGTACACCAGAGCCCCCTGCGGCAGCGCGGGCGGTGGTACCCGCTCGAGCCCGGGCCCGTCGAAACGCCGGTCCTTGCGGACGTCGAGGACGCTTTCGACGATGCGGTAGAACGCCGCGTCTCCGGTCCCCGGTGCCAGCCACCGCGTGGCGCCCCCGATCGAGACAACGCCCACCCGGTCGTGAGTGCGCAGATAGGCTCGGGCCAACCCGGCGGCGGCCCGCACCGTCTCGTCCAGGGACGACACCCCGGTCACCGGGTCGATCACGTCCCCGAACGCGTCGAGCAGCATCACCGTGTCGGCGGCCTGCTCGGCCGCGAAGCGGTGCAGTTGCACGGACCCGCGCCGGCTCGTTGACGGCCAGTGGATACGCCGCTGCCGTTCCCCGGGCACCCACGGCCCGACCCCGATGACCTCGACGCCCTCTCCTGCCTGTCGGGAGGCGTGCTCCCCGAGCCGCTGCGGCAGCCGCACCGGGATCGGTGTGAACCTGGCCGACACGGCCTGTGGGAACACCGACACCTCGGCCGCTTCGACCCGCACGGTGCGGCGCACGGTACCGCCGGCGTCGTACACGTCGAGGTCCACCGGGCCGAGCGACCAGCGCCCCCAGCGCAACGCGGTGTGGCGCAGCGTCACCGAGGACGGGCCGACGACGACTTCGTCGAGGCGCAGGCCCGGGCCGAGCGTGACGCCGGGGTCGAGGCGGACGGCGCCGCCATCATGGGCCACCGCGATGCGGAGAGTGACGATGTCGCCTTCGAAGCAGCGTCCGGGTTCGACGGTTGCCGACGTCTCGATGCGGCGGACGTAGGCGCGCGGCAGTGCGAGCGCGAGCAGCACCAGCGGCGCCGCCGCGAGCGCGAGCAGCCACGCCCGGCCGGTGAGCAGGGCGGCGGACAGTGCCATGACGGCGATGGTCAGCAGGCGCAGCGTCCGCTCGCCCGGGCGTGGCCCGCCGGGCGGCCGGGGCGGCGGCTGCGCGGGGGAGGTGCGCCCCTCAAGGGCGCGGATCACCGCGGCGCTCGGCCGCGGCGCGGGTGCCGGCGCGGTCACGGCAGCAGGGCGGCCGTACGCCGCGTGGACGGCGTGTCGACGCTGTCGACGATCTCGCGGAGCACGTCGTCCGTGGACATGTCGCGCACCCACAACTCCGGCCGCAGCGACACCCGGTGAGCCAGGGCGGGCACCGCAAGGCTCTTGACGTCCTCCGGAACGACGTAGTCACGTCCGTCCAACACCGCGCGGGCGCGCGCGAGCTGCACCAGGGCGAGTCCGCCGCGCGGCGAGGCGCCGATGCTGATCTGGGGGTGGTCCCGGGTCGCGCCGACGAGTGCGACGGCGTACTCGAGCAGATCGTCGTCGATCTCCACGCGCTCCACGACGGCCCGCCACGCCACGACGTCGGCCGGTCCCGCGAGCGTGTCGAGTACGGCCTCGGGCGCGGCCCGGTCGATCCGGGCCCGCAGCATCGCCAGCTCCTCCCGGGCGTCCAGATATCCCATCCGTACGCGGAGTTGGAACCGGTCGAGCTGGGCCTCGGGAAGGGAGTAGGTGCCTTCGTACTCCACGGGGTTGGCGGTCGCGATCACCAGGAACGGGTCGGCGAGCGGTCGCGTCTCGCCGTCCGTGGTCACCTGGGACTCGGCCATCGCCTCGAGCAGCGCGGCCTGCGTCTTGGGCGGGGTCCGGTTGATCTCGTCGGCGAGCAGGAGGTGCGTGAAGATCGGGCCGGGGTGGAACACCGTCTCGCCGGTGCGCTGGTCGTACAGCGGCGTCCCGGTGACGTCCGACGGCAGCAGGTCGGGCGTGAACTGGATCCGGCGGAAGTCCAGGCCGAGCGTGGTGGCGAAGGACCGTGCGAGGAGCGTCTTGCCGAGCCCCGGCAGGTCCTCGATGAGGACGTGACCGCCGGCCAGCACGGCCAGCATCACGAGTTCGAGGGCGTCCGACTTGCCGACGACGGCACGGCCGATCTCGCGCAGTACGGCACCGGCCTGCTCGCCGACCTGCCCGGCGGTGCGGGGCTGAGGCGTGGAGGGACTCGTCACGTGGCTTCTTCCTTACGAGTGCGGGGGGTACGAGTGCGGGGTGTGCCGAGTTCCTCGAGCCGGTCGACGAGGCGGCGCAGCACGTCGAGGGGAATGTCGCCGTCGGGCCCTGTCCGGGGCGGTTCGGGCCCCAGCCACGGCCACAACTCGGGCCCGACCAACTCGGCGGCACGCTGGGGCTGGTGGTCGAGCGAGACATGGTGGTGCTCAGCGAGCGCGGCGCCGTACAGGTGGCGCAGTTCGGGCTGGAGTACGGCGCGGTAGTACAGGGCGCCGTCGGGCCCCGTGGCGGTCCGTACGTTGCGGCGCCACTCGCCCATGCCCGGTGCCCGCGTCTGCAGCAGCCGTACTTCGTCCCGTCCTCCGTAGTCGAAGGCGGCCGCCCCGGCGACGTAGCGGGCGACGACTAGCGCCGCGACGACGAGCACGGTCACGAGGGCGGCGGCCGCCCGGGGTCCGTCGAGGAGCAGTACGAGCAGGACACCGGAGCCGGCGACCGCGCCGCCGAGCAGCCCGAGCCGCCGCCGTAGCGTGAGCATGCCCGGCATCTGACTCTTGCCCGCCTGCCCGGTCACCGTGCGGACTCCCGGTCCTGGAGCAGCGAGGCGATCGTTTCCAGGGCCTCTGCCGCGGCCTCGCGGTGCGTGGCGTCCATGGGGTGCGAGGAGTAACGGGCCTCGCGGAACAGCGCGGTGAGACGGGGCGCGGCCGCAGTCGGGGCGAGGCCCGCGTCGACGGCGCGGGTGAGGAGGTCGGCGGGGCTGTCGGAGGCGCGCCGCTGCACGCCGGACGCCGCGAGAGCGTCCTCCATCGCGGCGTAACAGGCGATGACGGCCGCTCGGGCGTCGCCGGCGTCCACCAGAGCGCGGCGGCCCGAGTGTACGGCGGACAGCAACAGATGGGCGTCCTCGTCCTCGGTCTCCGCCGGGGCGCCCGCGGGGTCGAGGTGCGGCGGCACCCTCAGCCCGTGCCGCCGCAGCCGCGGCACGACGGCCACCGCGATGATCACGACCACCACCGCGGCCAGCAGACCGAGCAGGAGGTACGGCGGCAGGGCCCATTCGTGCCCTGAACTCCCGCCGGACGTCTCTTTGTTGGGGACAGACGGCTGGGAGGATGGCAGTGGCCCCTCGGGTGGGGCGGGTGGAGTGCTGCGGTGATCGAACCGGTGCAGGACCAGGGCCAGGACGCCGATGACGCCCGGTCCGGCGACCAGCAACGGCACGGCTGCCTGCCGCAGCCGTTCCTCGCCCGGTGGCAGCGCGGTGCGGTCGGCGCCGATTCGGTGACGAAGGCGCCGGGTGACGAAGATGGCCCCCACCGTCCAGGCGACCGACAGCCCGATCGCGACGATGCCCCACTGGCCGAGCGGCCCCTTACCGGAATGGAGCAACCCCTCTGCGGGCCGCAGCACGATGGCGGCGACCGCCAACGTCCCTACGACCCCGGCGGCGACGCCTGCCACGGGCAACGCCCGGCGCCTGTCCCGCTTCCCTGCTGCCACTCCGTCCCCCGCTGAACGCGTTCCCCCGAACGTCAGTTCACTGCATCTTGGCACATGCCGGGCGGCCGGATCACGGCGTGGGGCGCGAGTGCTGCGGTCCGCACTGAGTAGACACTTGCTGGGCGCCCCGTATCGGCTCGGTGTTCACGCGGCGTCGCAAGGGCGCGTGGAGGAGGGGTAGGCGTAGGGCAGGGCGGTTAGGTTCTTGATCTGACGTCTTCGCAGGTAGCGACGGTTTCGGCGTGGGCTGTACGCCTTGTCGCCGCTGAGGTGGTCGCGCCGAGTGCGCGGGTGTCCGCCCTGGGGGCGAGGGACGCGGATGCGGCTGAGGACCTCGATCATCTGTGGAGCGCCGATGTCGTCTTGCCGTTGGCCAGGTAGCTGAAGATGTCCAGGCCCGCGTTGGGCTGCGCGTCGAAGCCGAGGGAGCCGACCGTTGTCAGGGTGCCGTTGTTGGCCGGCGCCTGGAGGACGAGGTTGTTCGTCGTGGTGTCGATGCCGTACAGGAGCGTCCCGGTGGCTGCGGCCAGGTCGTTGTTCGTGTAGCCGGAGGCGGTGACGCCCCGAGTCGGCCCGGTGAGCGGCGGGGTGGTGAGGGTGGTGTCCTCGATGGTGGTGTGGTCATTGAGGTTGTGCCGTAGGTTCTGGCCGTTGTCGCTGACCACTCGGAGTCGGTCGGCCGCCGGGTTGAAGTCGAAGCCGAAGTTGGTGCCGTACAGCGCGACTTGGAGCTGGGAGACCTTGGTGACCACCACGTCGGAGGTCTGCGGCGGAGTCTTGATCGTGTAGATGCCGCCCTTCTCGCCGAGGCCGTACATCAGGCCGTCCTGGACCCGGTGGTCGATGGCGAGCAGCCTGGTGTCGCCGCTGAGGCCGGTGATGACCCGGACCCAGTCGAGGACGTTGGGTCGGTCGGTGGTGAAGGTGGCCATCAGGGTGCCGTCGCCGGTGATCCCGAAGGCTCGCAGGCTGGGCGTGACGGTGCCGGCGGCCGAACCGGTGCCGGGCGCGCTCACCAGCAGGGCCGCGGAAACGGACAGGACAGCGGCCGCTGCCGCGAGTCTCTTTCTGATTCCTGCTTTCATCAGTGTTCCCCTCCCGTTCGATCGAATGCCATCGAGGGAATTGCACACGCGATGCGGATCTCTGCGAATGCGAATTCCGGCATGTTGACGACTTCTATTTAGTCGCCTTCACCGCAGCTCCACAACCGGATCGAGGCGCAACGCTGCCTTGATCCGGGAACTTTGCGCACCATGACAAATGCCCGGGCGGTGCAAGGGCCGTCGATTCACGCGAAGTGACAAATCGCGTCCGGATTTCGTCTTCCGACCCGTTCACCTGCGATGGCAGGCTCCCGCCCCATGGGGAGCCTCTTCGCCGAACTGGCCCGGCAGGCGCCGACCAACGCCTACCGGGAGGTCGAGGCGTATCTGCGTGAGATTCCGGAGTTCCGTTCGTGGGAAACCAAGCCCAGGGCGAGGGCCGAGACGATGGAATACTCGGTGTGGCTGCGGCGCCGCACGATCGAACTGTCTCCGGACAACAGCGAGCTGACTGACGATGACCTTCGCTACATCGCGGCCATCGGCGAGGTACGGGCCGATGCCGGAATGTCCTCGGATTCGCGGCAGCAGGTACTGCAGCTGCACACCCGGCTCATGCTGCGCGACATCCAGGAGGCGGCCGAGAGCCTGCGCGGCGGCGAAGTCGAGGAACTCATGCAGGTGATGACCTGGTTCGCCCCGCAGGGCGACCGCGGCATCGTCGCCTACCGGCAGGGTTTCGTGACGGTGCTGCGCCGCCGTCTGCCGTACGTCGAACAGGTCGCCCTGCTGGCCAGGTCACTGCTGACCGGCGACCCCATGGCCGCGGACCTCGCCGCCGCCCTCGACTGGGAACTTCCCGAATTCTGCGCCGTCACGGTGATCCGCGTTCCGGACCGCCCCTTGGGCGGCCATGATCTGGACATCGAGATCGAAACGCTCGTGAAGACACACCGGGTGCCTGCCGTCTGGTGCCCGGAGCGCGGCACGAGGGGCGGTGAGCTGATCGCCGTCGTTCCATGTGCCGACGAGGCGATACGGCTACCCTCCGCACCCGACGCCGTAGCGGACCTCGTCGGGGACTTCGCCGAGGCACTCGGCCGCCCTTGCGCCGCCGGCACCGCCACCGCACCGCTCGACGAACTCCCCGCCAGCCTCGAACGAGCCCGCCGGATCAGCAAGTCGGCCCCGCTGGGGAAGCCCACCCGCCGAGTACGGCCGTACACCATGGCGGATGTCTTCGTCGAACTCGCGGTCGCGGACGTGCCGGTCATCGACGCCTGGCTCCACGCGGTGGCCCGGAGCCTCGAACCGGGCCCGGACCTCGTGACCACCCTCGATGCCTACTACTGCCACGACATGAACCGTGGCGCGGCGGCAGCGTCCCTCAACGTCCACCCGCGCACCCTGGACTACCGCCTGCGCCGGGTCGCTGAACTCACCGGTATCGACCCGGGCTCGGCGCACGGCATACGCACGCTCAGCACCGTGGTGACGCGGCGGCTGTCGGGGGCGTGGACCTGACACTGCTCCGAGTGACACCGTTCTCTTCCTACCGACAGCGCATCAGGGCCGTTGTGGGCGGAGCAGAAATCGGTAGCACGTGATCGTCCGGCAGGGGTGTCTTCCGCGGTTCCCGGGTGTAGGCCTCGGGCCTACCGCGCAGCTTCGGCCGCAGGAGGGACGAGAACCCCACCGATACGGCAGGCCAGCACCGTTGACCAGCAGGAAACAGGATGACGGCGCCTCTTTGGTCGGCGTGACTCCGAGCGGCTAGGGTCCCACCACGAGTGATCGCATAGTCGTTGAAGCGTGCTGACCCGCAGCGAGCACGCGTCGACACAGGGGGAAGTTGTGAGTACAGAGCCTGATTCGGTGGTGCCCACATCCGCGCCGAACACCAGCCCGGATCCCCGGACCAGCTACGGCCTGGGCATGCCCGCACCCGACGCGGGCCCGGGCGTCCGCACCGGCCCTGACTCCCGCAACTCTCAACCGGCGGACCAGCCACACCAGATGCCCGCCGCGGACGGCCCCACCGACGTCCGCGACTGGAACCCCGCACCCGGGACGAACCCTGACCCCGGCTTCAACGGCAACGGCATCCAGACCCTGTCGGCCGGCACCGGCCCGGGAGGCGCGCCCGGCCCGAGCAGCGCCCCTGCTACCCAGACCAGCGGCGCCGACGACAACGGCTACGGCGTGAGCAACGCCGAACTCGCAAGATGGCAGATGAGTTGGACCTGGCCGCACAGATCCTCGAAAAGGCGGACAAGGGCTTGGCGGAGTCCGACACCACAGCGCGTATCCACAACATGCTCACCAGCGGACGCATGCTCAAATCGACTACGGGCGACTGGGACGACGAAATCACCCGCCTCGCCAAGCAGTGCCGCTCACTGGCCGACAAGATGCGCCAGACGCACACGAATTACACGACTCAAGAACACCGTACGGCGCAGGAATTCCAGGCGATCCTTGCCTCGCTTGAGGGGGATGCGTAATGGCATCGCTCACTGACCGGCCGGAGGGCGAGGACCACGAGCATGCCGATGCCGTGGAGCGCCAGCACATCACGGTTGGGGAACTGGAAGACGTACGTCCGGAGTCCTGGTCGCGGGCGGCCGCCGAGTGGGGCGACCTGGCCGCGGCGGCCACCGAGGCCCGGGACCACGTCCAGAACGTCCTGCTCAAGCTGCCCTGCGTCTGGGCGGGCCCGGCCGCCATGATGGCCCGCATTCAACTGTCCGTACTCCATGATGAATTGACCATCGCACACCGCGAGTCAAAGGCTGCCGTGGCCACCCTCGAAGCGGCGAAGAGCGGATTCGAACTCGCCCGCACGTGGCTCGACGAGGCTCAGGAGTTGGCCCGGTCGAAGGACCTGACCCTGCACGACAGCGGAGGCGTCACCATTCCAGAGCGGGACTACCCACCAAACGATCCGGACAGCGCGGGGGCGGCCCGGCAGGATCAGGAGAACGCGGACAGCCTCCTCACGCGCGCGACCGCCGCCCTCAGCTATGCCGCCGACGTCAACGAGCACACCGGTTACGAACGCGAACGCATCAAGAAGGCGGTGGCGTACACCGTCCTGGACGATCAGACCGAGTCCGCTGTGAAGGCCGACACCGAGGGCGCCAAGAATCTGAACCGCGTCTTCTCCGGTGCCGGGGGAGTGCTGCTCCCGCCGCCCGCACCCGACGAGGGTTCTGGCGATTACAACACCCGTGAGGCCACTGACGAGGACCGTGCCGTCAAGAACAAGATGGGCTTCTTCGCCATGGGTTCCCCCGCGGTGCTCGGCGGCCGTCAGTCGGCCAAGCACATGCTGCACTACCTCTCCAACACCTGGGAACCGCTGGACATCGACGTGGACGCATTGATGGGCGACCTCCCGGACATGAATCGCTACGTAGAAGCCCAGCTCGCGGAGAACGCCCCCAACTGGGAGGCGCAGGCCCTCGCTGAATACGAGCGCACCGGGAAGCCCGTGAAGTACGTCCAGCAGACCGGCTGGCAGGGCTGGACCGCGGAGACGGACCCCGACTGGTGTCACGCGGTCGGCTCCTTCCACTACAACACGGTCGCCCAGGTCGAGGTCGTCCCGGGCCCGGACGGCGAGCCCAGGACCACGATCCGTTACGAGACCCACGTGTACGACCGCTACAACTGGGACGCGAACAAGGCGACTCCGGTACCCGCGATGGGTAACGTGTCGGACGCCCAAATGGCCAGACTGCACCAGTCGGGTCAGGCCAAGGAGTACGACATGGGCGGGCAGAGCGAAGTGCGCACATGGAACGGGTGAGTACGCGTACGGGCCCCACGAGGTCGGGCCGGCACAGGTGGATGGTGTGGTTCCTGGCCCTGTGCGTGGTGTGGACGCTCGGCGCGATCGCTTGGGCGGCCGTCACGCTGCTCACGCCGGCCGGTGACGGTCCGGAAGAGGCAGCGGAGCGCATGGCGGGGATGCACCACGATCAGCATCAACCCGCAGGGCTCTACTACATACCGACGTACGCCAAGGTGGAGAAGGACGGCACCGTCGTGCTCCGGTACGAGGTGGGCAACAGCCAGGACTCGAGCATCAAGGACTTCCTTCGTACGTACGACATCACCGCCGAGCCGAATCGCACCAGCCCGTCCACGGTGACGTACTCCGACCACTTCGGCGACGTACGGCGAACGTTCACGATCACCTACAACCCGGCCCCTGAGTCTGGAGGGTACGACTACGCGCGGATCACCGTCAGAGCCAGGGGCACGGGGGCAAGCTGAAGGGCCCCTCCTCGTCAGGCGGCCTGTCAGCCGGTCGTTGGCCTGCTGCTTGCCGCCGCTGATTGCGCCGTGTACCGGTTGCCCGACAGGGTCACCGTGCCGCTCGCGGTGATCGCTCTGGTCGGGGCTCGGTGGTGCCGCGCAGCTGCCCGGCGCCGGCGGCAGCTGGACGACCGCGCTACTGGGCTCCCGCACGGCCATCACATGCACACCCGGCGCACCCCACCGCCCTGCGCCGCCCCCCGGGACGCTGACCGGTCAGCTGCCGCTCTCCAATGCCCGGCTTGTGGGGCGGGACCATGCGTCGTAGGCTGAATGAACATTCAGTCGGAGGTGTGAGATGAGCTGGACCGCAACGGACATCCCTGCCCAGCACGGCCGCACGGCCGTCGTCACTGGCGCCAACGGCGGGCTCGGACTGGTGACCGCCAGGAACCTGGCGGCGAAGGGCGCGCACGTCGTGATGGCCGTGCGCAACCAGAAGAAGGCCGTCGGCGCGGTCGAGGAGATCCGGGCAACCGTCCCGGACGCCTCACTGGAGCTGGTCGCGCTCGACCTGTCCTCGCAGGCGTCCGTGAAAGAGGCCGCGGGGCAGATCCTGGCCGCCCACGACAGCCTCGACCTTCTGGTCAACAACGCAGGCGTGATGGGAATCGCCGAGTCGCGGACAGTCGACGGCTTCGAGATGCAGTTCGGCGTCGACCACCTGGGCCACTGGACACTGACCGCGCTCCTGCTCCCCGCGCTGCTGCGCACCCCCCGATCCCGCATCGTGACCGTGACCAGCACCGCCCACCACATGGGCCGCGCCGTCAACGTGGCCAACCCCCACCTGAAGGGCCGCTACGGGCCCTGGCGTGCCTACGGCCAGGCAAAGCTCGCCAACTTCCACTTCGGGCTCGGACTGCACCGCGAACTGCAGCGGGCGGGCGCGCACACCGTCAGTCTGATCGCGCACCCCGGCCTGTCCGACACGGACCTGCAGACGGTCAGCGTGGAGGGATCGGGCGGCGGCGCCTCCCAGCGGTTCTTCCATGCCTTGGCCCGGCACACCGGCATGTCCGCCGAAGACGGCGCGCTGCCGCAGCTTCGCGCCGCCACGGACCCGGCGGCCAAGGGCGGAGAGTTCTACGGTCCGCTGTTCGTGAACAACGGCGCTCCGGTCCGCAAGCCGATCCTGCGCAGGTTGGGGATGGACCGGGCCGTCGCGAAGCTCTGGGAGGTGTCCGAGCGTGAAACCGGTGTCGCGCTCGACCTGCACACTCCGGCCGGCGCGTGATGGCGGTACCGACCGACCGGGCGGCCGCCGTCCGCGCAGCCTTGCGCAGCCTGGTGGCACAAAACGGCTTCCACGGCACTTCCATGAGCGCGGTCGCCCGCGAGGCCGGTGTGGCAACCGGCACCGCCTACACCCACTACGCCTCCAAGGACGAACTGGTGCTGGCCGCGTACTGCGAGACGAAAGCCGAGCTCGGCCTCGCCGCCACGGCGGACCTGGGCCCGGAGCTCTCCGCCGAGAAGCGGTTCCACGTCCTGTGGCTGGCCTGCTACCGGTATTTGAAGGCGAACCCGAACCACGCACGGTTCCTCCTGCAGGTGGAGCACTCCCCGTACCGCGGCCCCGCCCACGCCTCCGCCCTCGCCAACGAGAACGACCCGCTCCTGACTCAGGTGGCCCTGCCCGATATCGCCGCGCGACTGTATCCGTTCCCCATCGACGTGCTCTACGAGCTCTCCCTCAGTCCGGCCGTCCGCCTCGCCGCCGGCGGCATCGAGCTGACTCAGGCCCAGCTCGATGAGATCGCTGACGCCTGCTGGCGGGCCATCAGCCGCCCCGAGTGACCACCGCATTGACTTCCTCCGCCTCCTGAAGGAGGGGATTCCCTGGGCGGAGCTGCGCGCAGCGGTGGGGGGTTCCGCCGGTCGCCCGGCTTACGGGTTCCTGCCTCACGGACCGGTTGGTGCCGAGGCCTCCACAAGGCTGACACGGCACTGCAGGTCGCGGGCATGGACCTTGCAGTGGGAGTCATTGTGCTCCTCCTTCCAGGCCGGGAGTTCGGCGTGGATGGTTCGCGGCGGTGTGGAATGATCAAGCGGGTGCCTCGGTAGCCGCCGTCGGCGATCACCGTGGTCTTGCCCACGGTGGCGCGAGCCCCAGAGAGCTCCCAGGCCTTGCAGTCGTTGCGGTTGCCAGGAACTGGCTGACCAACGGAGACGACGAGTCGTGTGCCGGCGTCGATGACGACCTGGTGGTTGGTCGAGTACCTGTAGTTCTTGGACTGCTCGGTGACCGCGTGGTCACGGGTGAGGACCAGCCTGCCGTCCACGACCAGCGCGCTGTTCTTATGGGACCGCTGGCGAGGCTGCAGGGCAGGTGACGGGGCGACATGGTCGATGATGCGGCCGGCGGCCGACGTTGAGATTCCGAAGTGCGGGGCGAGTTGCTGCAGCGTCAGGTTCGTCCGCCGTTGGCGGCAAACCAGCAGGACCCGGTCCTCCAGCGACAGTCTCCACGGTCGGCCCCTGCGAACGTGGTCTGCACCCTCGCGGCGCAATGCAGAGACCAGCTTGCCGAACTGACGTGGGTTCAGTCCGCTGAAGGGGGCTATCCAGGAAGGCTCCGACGCCGTGATTACTCCGGCCATGACTGGTGATCATCGCATCTGGCAGAGCCCATAAATCGCATGCGGTCGAGATGTTGATCGTCTATACCTCAACGGCAGGGTCCCGCGCCGTCTCGCGTGTTGATCCCGCTGGTCAAGTAGCGGCGAGTCCAGTCAGCGGCCTGGTTGCCGAGCAGGCAGGACGGGGGAAGGGACGGCGTCGTGCGCCTGGTACATGCACTCAGCCTCGCTGCCTCTGGAGCATTACGTGACAAGTGACCTGATCTTCCGCCCCATCACCGGTCTCGAGGAGATCAAACTCTTCAATGCTCTGCCTGGCCCCTACAACGACCGTCTCGCAGAAGATCTCCAGAACGGACATTGCAGCGCCGACTGGATGTGGGTGGCCCTACGAGACGGCCGACCGGTGGCACGGGTCGGCTGGTGGTCCCGCAGCGGAATCAGGCCCGAAGTCATGGAAACCCTCGACATCGACGACGCCCACGGCGACCCGCTCCGGACAGACATCGGCGCGCATCTTCTACGCACCGCCCTCACCGCGCTCTTCCCTGCGGGCACCCTGCCGCCCCCGTACATTCTCCAGCCCCTCCCGACGAATTGGAGAGACGACGCCATCACTGAACGTCGCATCAGAGCCCGGATAGAGGTGGTGGAGCGCACCGGCGGCAAGATTTTCGTTGAGCGGCTCCGCTATCGCTGGGCGTCCAGCACACCAGTGCCTTCACACCGTGGCAGCCTGACCTTCCGCTCGGTCAGCAGCGATGAGGAAGCGATCGATCTTCTTACCCGCATCCTTCCGGGCACGCTGGATGCCTACAGCCAGGCCGACGTCGCCCGTTCCTCGGCCAGCGACTACGCACGCGTGCAGTACCACGACGAACTGCTGAGCTATCCCAGTCCGCGCGCATGGTGGCGGATCGGGGTCCGCCGGGACGGCGAACCGATCGGTTTGGTTGTTCCGGCGCAAAGCCCGAACGGCTTCGTGATCGCCTACCTCGGCGTGATCGACGGCCACCGGGGCCATGGCTTCGTCAACGACCTGCTCGCCGAAGGGACCCACCTGCTGGCTGCCCAGGGCGCCGAACGCGTCACCGCAGACACCGATCTGGGAAACCAGCCGATGGCCCGGGCATTCGAGCGGGCCGGGTATGACAACTTCGCTGGGCGCATCGATATGCGCTGGGACTGATCGGCCACCTCCCAACCTTCACCCTCGCCCAACCCTCTCGCCCCCTGGCCTTCGATTTGCGGGACATCCGTTGCGAGCTCGTGCATGGTTGGCCGTGGCACGTCGGGGTCTGCGGTGCTGACGGTCTCCACGCTTGAAGGCCGCGGTAGAGAGTGGCGGTCTGCTGGTGTGAGAGCAGCCCGGCCACGGCTTGGACGATGTCACTCATGTGCTCGCGAAGGCCGAGGTGGCGGGCAAGAGCCCGCCAGTTCTTCAGGTGTGCGATGCCGTGCCCGACGCGGATGCGCCTTGATGGGTGCGCCTTCCGCTACTGCTCGTGCCGCTCCTCATACCAGGCTGGAGCGTTCTTCAAGAACTTGCGATGGGGCAGTGTCACCACCCGTCCGCCGGTCTGCGCGCCCATCCCCTGATAGCCGGCATGAGTGAGGACCATGGCCTTCACGGCGTTCTGCTTGGTCTTGCCGGAGACGAATCTGTACGGTCTTTGCGGCCTGTGGCCGGGCGTCGCACGCGGATCTCCGTGCCGTCGATGATCCCGGTACGACCGTCGGCGCCCTGGTGCTCAACGACCTCGGCGAGAGTGCCTAGGCGGATGCCCGGCGCGACGGTGCAGCCCCGCTGCGCGAGCAGGGGCCGCACCTCGCCGATGGCGCGGGTGATGGTGGAGCGGTCCACGCCGAACCAGCAGCCGGCACATCATGAGTGGTGCCATGGCGCAGACTCACCAGGGTGGCCGGCAGCCGGTCGACGAAGACGAGCTTGTACTTCGCCCGGCTCCCACAGCCCGCCGCCGCGACCGAGCCGTCAGGCCATCCTGATGCTGCTCGTGCCACAACAGCCTCACCTCAGCGACGAGTTCAGCGATCACATCCGGCGACAGCCCAGTGACCCGGTACTCCGCCACGATCAACTCACGCGCCCCAGCCCCAATCATGGCCAGTTCAACGAGCCACCTGAGCGCCGAGCCACGCCTAACCGTGCGCGAGGTCGTAAAGCGTGTTGCACAGTGCCGTGATCAGGCAGCCTGAGCTGGCTTGTTGGGGTGTCTGGTCACGCGGCCAAGGCGAGGTTGTGCATTGTCTTCTTCCTCGCCCTACAGCAGCGGCCGCCCCGGCCGCTTGCGGTGCGGGACGACGAGCCCGGTGCTGATGTAGGCGCCGTCGCCGAGCACCGTGACGCCCTGGCACTGCCGGGCCAGGCCCGAGTCCCGCCAGGCCTTCGCATCCGCCGTCGTACCGGGCACCGGGCGGGCCACGGCCACCACCAGACGCGTATCCGCGTCCACGACGACCTGCACATTCGCCGAGAAACGGTAGTTACGCGAGGACGTGCCTACCCTGCGGTCACGGACCGGAATGAGCGTGTCGTCCACGATCCATAACCGCTCTACTGCGTCCTGCGGAGCCCGGACCGGTTCGAGCGCGAGCAGCGGACCAAAGACCTTTCTCCGTCCGAGCTCAGGATCCACCGGCGCACTCAGGACCGCGAGAGGTGAAGCGCGCTGGGCCGGGCATGCACCCCAACGGCCCTTGAGGACAGGGCCGTTCGGCCCAACGGCCATAGACCTTCGGCATACGGCGGCCGTCGCCCGGCGCCGCGAGAGTGACAACGGCGGACACCGACCGGACCGTCCGATCTCCCCGAAGGGATCACCACCATGGCCGTGCACGAGCATCCTCACCGGAGTTCGGGCCTGCGCCTGCCGTCCATCCGCAGGAACCGAACCGTCCCCGCCTCCGCACCTGAGCCCATCGTGTCGGCACACGGCGACGCGCACACCGTGCGGGCCTACGTGTTCGCGTCCCTGCGCCTGCTCACCGGATTCGTCTTCCTGTGGGCGTTCCTCGACAAGACCTTCGGCCTTGGCTACGCCACCCAGTCCGGCAAGGGCTGGATCGACGGCGGCTCGCCGACCAAGGGCTTCCTCAGCCAGGTGGCAGCCGGGCCGATGGAGCCCACCTTCCACTCCTGGGCCGGGGAGGCCTGGGCGGACTGGCTGTTCATGCTGGGTCTGTTCGGGATCGGCCTCGCGCTCATCGCCGGTGTGGCGCTGCGGGTCGCGGCCGTCGCGGGCGCCGTGATGATGGCGCTGATGTGGGTCGCCGAGTGGCCGCCCGCCCAGACCCTCTCGGACGGTACGCCGACCATGTCGACGAACCCGTTCGCGGAGTACCACCTCATCTACGCCGTCGTCCTGATCGCCTTGGCCACCGTTTCCGCAGGCGACTCCCTCGGCCTCGGCCGGCTCTGGGCCAAGCTCCCGCTCATCCGCCGCAGCCCCTGGCTGCGCTGACCGGGGGAGGTGAGGTGTGGGTGGGCCTCACCGGGGGCCCACCCGCACCGAGTAGGACCGGCCAGGGCCGGTCGGCCCCTTGTAGGGACCTGCGGCCCCTGCCGAGTGCCTCATCCGAAGACGAAGCTCGAATCGGGACCACCGATTCAGATCGGGACCACCGATCCAGATCGGGACCACCGATTCAGGAGGTGGAATCATGATCCGCACCGTCACCCTCAGCGTCACCGTCGGCCTCGACGGCTCACATGAGAGCCGCGCGGCGGCCGAGTGGGCGGCCCGCGAAGCCCAGTTGCTCGGGTTGCCGTTGAAGCTGGTCCATGTCTGGGAGCCGGCACCGGCGCCCATGGCGCAGGCGCCGCTCCTCGGCACCGAGACCCAGCAGCACTGGACCGAGCCAAGCGAGATGGGGGCACCCCCGGCCGAAGGCTGGGAGAGGGTCCCACGCGAGGCGGCCGAGGGCCTCCGTGCACGCCACCCACGCCTCGACGTCATCACCGAGCAGCTCTCCGGCCGGCCCGCCGAAGTGCTGGCCGACGCGGCGAAGGATGCCGAACTGCTGGTCCTCGGCTCCCGTGGACTCAGCGGGATCGGTGGCTTCGTGGTCGGCTCGGTCGGACTCTCGGTCGTGGCCCACACCGAGCGGCCGGTCGTTCTGGTCCGCGCCGGCGAGCAGGCCGCCGACGAGCACGAGATGGACCCCGCCGGCATTCCTTCCGCCGCGACTGCCTACCGGCCTGTCGTCCTCGGCCTCGACATCGAGAGTCCGGATGAGGAGCTGATCGAGTTCGCGTTCGCCGCGGCCGCCCGCCGCGGTACCTCCCTGCGGGTGGTGCACGGCTGGAACGTGCCCCCGTACTACGCGTACGGCTTGTCCGTGGACCTCGAACTCCACGGATCCCTGGCACAGGCCGAGACCAGTGCCCTCACCGAGCTCCTGCGTCCGTGGCGCAAGAAGTTCCCGGACGTCGAGGTCACCGCAGACTCCCACTACGGAATCCCCGCCAACCACCTCGTCGATGCCTCCCGCGAGGCATCCCTGGTCGTCGTCGGCAAGCGCATCCGCCGTAACCCGATCGGCGCGCACATCGGGCCCGTCACCCACGCCGTCCTGCATCACTCCACCGCCCCCGTCGCTGTCGTTCCGCACCACTGACGAGAGAACCCGAGGAGTAGAAACCATGAAGGCAGCGGTCGTACGAGCCTTCGGCGAGCCCCTGGTCATCGAGGACCGCCCCGCCCCTCAGCCCGGCCCCGGCCAGGTCCGCATCCGGGTCGAGGCCTCCGGGCTGTGCCACACCGACATCCACGCCGCCCACGGCGACTGGCCCGTCAAGCCCAACCCGCCCTTCGTGCCCGGCCACGAAGGAGTCGGCCTCGTCGACAAGCTCGGCGACGGCGTCACCCACCTCGCGGTAGGCCAGCGGGTAGCCGTGCCCTGGCTCGGCAAGGCCTGCGGCCGGTGCGAGCACTGCCTCTCCGGCTGGGAGACGTTGTGCGAACTGCAGATCAACACCGGCTACGGCTGCGACGGCGGGTACGCCGAGAAGATGCTGGCCTGGGCCGACTTCGCCCAGCCGGTGCCGAAGGGCGTCACCGCCGTCGACGCCGCCCCGCTGACCTGCGCCGGCGTGACCACGTACAAGGCGCTCAAAGTCGCCGACGTCCGGCCCTCTCAGCTCGTCGCGATCTCCGGGATCGGCGGACTCGGTCACCTGGCCGTGCAGTACGCGAAGATCGCCGGGGCCACGGTCGCGGCCATCGACGTCACCGACGAAAAGCTGGAACTCGCCGCCGAACTGGGTGCCGACGTCGTCATCGACGCCCGCAAGCACGACGTGGGCGAGGTGCTGAAGCGGTACGGAGGCGCACACGCGGCGATCGCGCTCGCGGTGAACGAAGCCGCCTTCGCAGCCGTCAATTCCGGGCTGCGGCGCGGCGGCAAGCTCGTCATGGTCGCCCTGCCCGCGCACGGCACGATCCAGGTCCCGATCTTCGACACCGTCTTGAACGGGACGAGCGTGATCGGCTCGATCGTCGGCACCCGGCAGGACCTCGCCGAGGTGTTCCAACTGCACGCGGCCGGCCGCACCGAGGTCATCTGCGAGACCCGCCCGCTGAGCTCGGTCAACGAGTCCATCGACGAAGTGCTGCGAGGTCAGGTAAAGGCCCGGATCGTCTTCGACCTCGGCACGGGACGGTGACGGCGATGGACCTCCTTCCGATCGTCGTCGGCGTCGACGGCTCCGAAGCCGCCCTGCGAGCCGTCAACTGGGCAGCCGACGAGGCAACCCTGCGCGAGGCGCCGCTGCGACTGGTGTACGCCTCGCTGTGGGAGCGCTACGAGGGCGCCGCCCTGGCCCACGACCTGGGCAAGCCGTCCGAGCAGGTGCGAGCCCAGGACATCGTGGAAACCGCCGCCCGGCGTGCTCACCGCCGTCAGGCCGACCTGAAGATCTCCACCGAGGTTCTGCCCGAGGAACCCGAGTACACCCTGGTGCGGGAGAGTCGCAGCGCCTCCCTGCTGGTCACCGGCACCCGGGGCCGCGGCGGCATCACCGAGGCGCTGCTGGGGTCGGTGAGCCTGACCGTCGCCGGGCACGCGCACTGCCCGATGGTCGTCGTGCGCGCCAGCCATGACAACGAGGTCCGGCCAGTGCCGCACGGCCGCATTGTCGTAGGCGTCGGTGAGAAGCCGACGACCCCGGCAGCGGTGCGCTTCGCCTCCGACGAGGCGCGCCGGCGGGGCGCGGTCCTGGACGCCGTACGGGCCTGGCGGTGCCCCGCACACGAGACCACGGACCATCCACTTCTGGCCGGGGAACCCTCCCGCATGCATCAGCAGCAGGCGGTGGAGGTACTGGAGAAGGCGCTGCACGACGTCTCCGCCGACGTCGAAACCCGCCGCCGTGCGGTCGAGGGCAACACCCGGAACGTCCTCACGGACGCCTCACGCGCTGCCGACCTCCTGGTCATCGGCGCCGAGCGCCACCACCGGCACTTCGGGCTTCAGCTGGGCCGGGTGGCCCATGGGGTGCTGCACCACTCGGCCTGCCCGGTCGCCATCGTGCCGGAACGGGATTGAGATCGAGCAAGACGCTCCGCGCGGCAGGGTCACCGCCCTGCGACCCGAATCCATGACTTCCGGAGTCTTCCTATGTCCAAGGTGGAACACCAAAGCGCCACAGCACCGACCGACGACGAACTGCGCACGCTCGACGCCCACTGGCGGGCTGCCAACTACCTGGCCGCGGGACAGATCTACCTGTTGGCGAACCCGCTGCTCACCGAGCCCCTCAAGCCCGAACACATCAAACCGCGGCTGCTCGGCCACTGGGGCACCTCACCAGGACTGAACCTCGTGTACACCCACCTCAACCGCGTCATCAAGGCGCGTGGACTCGACGCGCTGTGCGTCTGGGGCCCTGGGCACGGCGGTCCGTCCGTGCTCGCGGGCTCCTGGCTGGACGGCAGCTACAGCCAGACCTACCCGGACGTGTCGCGCGACGTGCAGGGCATGGAGCGGCTGTTCCGGCAGTTCTCCTTCCCCGGCGGTGTGCCCAGTCATGTCGCGCCGGAGGTCCCGGGCTCCATCCACGAAGGCGGCGAGCTCGGATACTCGCTCGCCCACGCCTACGGCGCCGCCTTCGACAACCCGCACCTGCTCGTCACCTGCGTCATCGGCGACGGAGAGGCGGAGACCGGACCGCTGGCCGCCTCCTGGCACTCCAACAAGTTCCTCGACCCGGTGCACGACGGTGCCGTCCTGCCGATCCTGCATCTCAACGGCTACAAGATCGCCAATCCGTCCGTGCTGTCCCGCCTGCCCGAGGCCGAACTGGACGCGCTGCTCAGGGGCTACGGCCACGAGCCGATCCACGTCACCGGCGACGACCCCCTCGCTGTCCACCGTGCGACGGCGCGTGCCTTCGACGAGGCACTGGACCGTATCGCCCAGGTGCAGCGGTCGGCCCGCGAGGGCGGCGCCGGCGAGCGCGTGCACTGGCCGGTGATCGTGCTGCGGACGCCGAAGGGCTGGACCGGTCCCGCCGAGGTCGATGGTCTGCCGGTGGAGGGAACCTGGCGCGCACACCAGGTCCCGCTCTCCGGCGTACGGGAAAACCCGGAGCATTTGAAGCAGTTGGAGGCATGGCTGCGCTCCTACCGCCCCGAGGAGCTGTTCCACCCGGACGGCCGCCCCGTCCCCGACGTCCTCGCCTGCGTACCCGAAGGCACCCGTCGCCTGGGTGCCACCCCGCACGCCAACGGCGGGCTCCTCGTTCGCGACCTGCCCATCCGGCCTCTGGACTCCTTCGCCGTACCGGTCGACAAGCCGGGAACGACCCTGCACGAGCCCACCCGCATCCTCGGCGGCCTCATCGAACAGGTCATGAAGGACACCTCGGCCCGCCGCGACTTCCGCGTCGTCGGCCCCGACGAGACCGCCTCCAACCGGCTCCAGGCCGTCTTCGACGCCAGTGGCAAGGCCTGGCAGGCCGCAACACTGCCGGTCGACGAGCACCTCGACCGTCACGGCCGTGTCCTGGAGATCCTCTCCGAGCACACATGCCAGGGCTGGCTGGAGGGCTACCTCCTCACCGGCCGGCACGGGCTGTTCTCCTGCTACGAAGCGTTCGTGCACATCGTCGACTCGATGGTCAACCAGCACATCAAGTGGCTGAAGACGTCCGGGGACCTGCCGTGGCGCAGGCCGATCGCCTCCCTCAACTACCTGCTGACCTCGCACGTCTGGCGGCAGGACCACAACGGCTTCTCCCACCAGGACCCCGGCTTCGTCGACCACGTCCTCAACAAGAGCCCGGAGGTCGTACGGGTCTATCTGCCGCCGGACGCCAACACCCTCCTCTCCGTCGCGGACCACGCCCTGCGCAGCCGCGACTACGTCAACGTGATCGTGGCCGGCAAACAGCCCTGCTTCGACTGGCTGTCGATGGACGCCGCCCGCGCCCACTGCGCGCGCGGAGCCGGCGTCTGGGACTGGGCCGGCACGGAGAACGGCGGCGAGCCGGACGTGGTGCTCGCCTGCGCCGGCGACGTGCCCACCCAAGAGGTACTGGCCGCGGCCCAGCTGCTCCGCCAGCACCTCCCACAGCTCGCCGTCCGCGTGGTCAACGTCGTCGACATGACCCGGCTGATGCCGCGCGAGGAACACCCGCACGGCATGACCGACTTCGAGTACGACGGCCTGTTCACCCAGGACAAGCCGGTGATCTTCGCGTACCACGGCTACCCGTGGCTGATCCACCGCCTCGCCTACCGCCGTACCGGCCACCCGAACCTGCACGTGCGCGGCTACAAGGAGTCCGGGACCACGACCACGCCGTTCGACATGGTCGTCCGCAACGACCTGGACCGCTACCGCCTGGTCATGGACGTCATCGACCGCGTCCCGGGCCTCGCCGTCCGTGCCGCCGCCGTACGCCAGCACATGGCCGACGTCCGCACCCGCCACCACGCCTGGATCCGCGAGCACGGCACCGACCTGCCCGAAGTCGCCGACTGGACCTGGAACTCCTGAACGCCCCTGCCCCCGGAAGGAGCTCGTCATCATGACCGTACGCGTCGGCATCAACGGCTCCGGCCGCCTCTCCAGGATGGCCCGCACAAGGACCTGCGCCGGGCCCGCCCGGCGGCGCTGAGTATCAGCCCGGCCAGCACGGGTGCGGCCCGCGCCGCGGGCTTCGTCGTGCCGGCACTGTCGGGCGCGCTGGACGGGATCGCCGTCCGGGTCCCCGTCGAGGACGGCTCACTCACCGACCTCGCCGTGGTCCTGAACCGTGAGGCGAGCATGGAGGAGATCAACGAGGCGTTCGCCGCGGCAGCCGAGGGGCCCCTCAACAAACCGGCGCCTCGACCTCACGGCCCTCGTCGCCGACGCCTGACACCCACCCCGGAGGGGACCGGTGCCGCCGATCACCGGTCCCCTCCGCATGCCTGGACAACCAGCGCCCAAGGTTGGGCCGACCGGCCCCCGGTGCACCCCGGACAGCCCATGGGCCTCCTCGCCGATCCGCTGGACGCTCGAAGTGCGAAGAGGCTTGGAGGAACCACGATGACCACGACGAACGACCACGAGTTCGACGGACCCGCGGTCCACGCGCTGCTCGCGGACGGCACCACCGTGTGCATCCGCCCCGTCGTGCCGGGCGACCACGATCAGCTGGAGGGGCTCTACGAGGAGATGTCCCCGGAGAACCTTCGGCTCAGGTTCTTCGCCGCAAGTCGGCGCTCGGCCGCCATGGCTGCCGACCGGGCCTGCGCGCCGGCCCGCCCCGGCTACCGCGCGCTCCTCGCGCAGACGCAGGGCCGCGTGATCGGCCTCGCCGAGCACGAGGCGGTGGACGAGGCGGACTGTGCCGAGATCTCCATCGCGGTGGCCGACGGACTCACACCGTGGCGTGGGCACCCTGCTCGTCGAGCACCTGGTCTCCGCAGCGCGCGCCGAAGGCGTCACCACCTTCACCGCCGACGCGCTCAGCGAGAACCACGAAGTACTTCGCCTCTTCGCCGACCTCGGCCTGCGCACCGCCCGCCGCTTCGACGGCCCTGAGGTGCGCTGCACCGTCGCGCTCGACGAGGACGACACCTATCTCCCGGCCGTGGAGACCCGCGGGCGCCACGCAAACGTGGCCAGCCTCCAGTCCCTGCTGAGGCCGGACGTGGTCGCGGTCGTCGGTGCCGGACGCAAGCCCGGCTCGGTCGGCCGCACGATTCTCCACCATCTGCACTCCGGCCGATTCACCCGACGCCTCTTCGCGGTGAACCCCAGAGCCCGCTCCATCCTCGGCATCCCCTGCCACCCATCGGTCACCGCTCTGCCCAAGACCCCCGACCTCGTGGTCGTCGCCGTGCCCGCCGCGGCCGTCCCCGCCACCGCCGAGGAGTGCGGCAAGGCCGGCGTGCGGGCGCTGCTCGTGGTGACCGCAGGCCTCGACAGCGACCAGGCGCAGGCACTGCTGACGGCCTGCCGTTCCCACGGCATGCGCCTCGTCGGGCCGAACTGCCTGGGCATCGCCAACACCGAGCCGGAACTGCGGCTGGACGCCACCTTCGCCGCCGGCCACCCGCGCCCCGGCACGGCGGGCATCGCGGTGCAGTCCGGCGGGGTCGGAATCGCCCTGCTCGCCGGACTGTCCCGCCTGGGCATCGGCGTCTCCTCCTTCGTCTCCCTCGGCGACAAGTACGACGTCAGCGGCAACGACATGCTCCAGTGGTGGGAGAGCGATGGCCGCACCGACCTCGCCCTGCTGCATCTGGAGTCCTTCGGCAACCCGCGCGCGTTCTCCCGTACGGCCCGCCGGGTGACCCGCCGCATGCCAGTACTCACCGTCGACGCCGGGCGCACCGACGCCGGCCGCCGCGCCGCCGCCTCGCACACGGCGGCCGCAGCCACCCGCACCATGACGCGCCAGTCCCTGTTCACCCAGGCCGGCATCACCGCGACCCACTCGGTCGGCGAACTCCTCGAAGCCGCCGCCCTGTTGCACTCCCAGCCGCTCCCAAAGGCCTCACGGATTGCGATCGTCACCAACGCGGGCGGCGCCGGCGTCCTGGCGGCCGACGCCTGCGCAGAGGCCGGGCTCGTCCTGCCGACGTTCAACCCCTCCACGGTCGACGACCTGCTCGCCGTACTGCCCGAAGGGGCCGTGATCGGCAACCCTGTCGACGCCACCGCCGCAGTCACGGAGGACCAGCTCGGCGACTGCGTGGACCGACTCATGCGGTGCGCCGGCATCGACGCCGTACTCGTGGCCCTCGTCCCCACCGCGCTCGCCGAGGCGACCGGTGACGACCTGGTACGAGCACTCACGCGGGCATCCGGACGCCGGGCCCTGCCCGTCGCCGTCGTACGCCTGGAACAGCCCCGGCCCGTCGAACTGCTGCCCGCCGCCGACGGCGGCACGATCCCCTCGTACGCCGAACCGCACGCGGCGGCACGCGCACTCGCCCACGCCGCCCACCGCGCGGACTGGCTGGCCCGCCCCGCCGGGACCGTTCCGGACCTCCAGGACATCGATACGCGGCGCGCGCAGGCGATCGCCGAGGAGTATCTCCTCGCACATCCGGAAGGCGGCCGGCTCGACCCGCGTACCTGCGCCAACCTCCTGTCCTGCTACGGCATCCGTCAGATCCCGTGGGACTGGGCCGCGACCGAGGACGAAGCCGTCCTCGCCGCCGACCGGCTGCGCGGCTTCGACGGACGCGTGGTCATGAAGGCTCACTGGCCAGGACTGGTGCACAAGAGCGAGCAGCACGCCGTCCACCTCGACCTACGAGGAGACAGCGAAGTGCGTGCCGCATTCAGGGACCTGGACACCCGATTCGCCGGCCTGATGACCGGAGCCGTCGTGCAGTCCCTCGCCCCGCGTGGCATCGAACTGTTCGCGGGCGCCGTCCAGGACGAGGTCTTCGGGCCGCTCGTCCTGTTCGGCCTCGGCGGTACTGCCACCGAGGTGCTCGCCGACCACGCGGCACGGCTCGCCCCGCTCACCGACCACGACGTGCACGACCTGGTCACGTCCCCGCGCTGCGCCCCACTCCTGTTCGGTGCGCACGGCAACGCACCCGTCGACCTCGAGGGCCTGGAAGATCTGCTGCTGCGGCTCTCCCGCCTGGCCGCGGACCTGCCGCAGCTCGCCGAAGCCGACTTCAACCCGGTGCTCGCGACACCCGGGCAGGTCACCGTGCTCGACGCCCGGATCCGCCTGCTGTCGCGCCGCCCCCACGACCCCCATCTTCGCCGACTGCGCTGAGGAGGACCCGCCATGAAGCACAACAAGATCGGCTCCGTGATGACCAGTGACGTCGTGAGGGCCGCGTACGACACCCCGTTCAAGGGGGTGGCGCGGCTGCTGGCCGACCACCGGATCAGCGGCCTGCCGGTGGTCGACGAGGACGACAAGGTCCTCGGGGTCGTTTCCGAGACGGACCTGGTGATGCGCCAGGCGGTGACTCCCGAGCCGTACGGCGCGAAGCCCCGCTTCCGGCCGGCCGGCCTGACACGCGGCGCCCGGCGACAGGCTGCGAAGGCCAAGGCCCGCACCGCCGGTCAGCTGATGACCGCACCGCCCGTCACCGTGCACGCCGACGACACCATCGCCGAGGCCGCCCGGACCATGGCCCAGCGGCGAGTGGAGCGGCTGCCCGTCCTCGACGAGGAGGACCGGCTGGTCGGCATCGTCACCCGGCGCGACCTGCTCCAGGTGTTCCTGCGGCCCGACCAGGAGATCCACGACGAGGTCGTCCAGGAGGTGCTGGGGCGCAGCCTGGACCTGTGGATCCTTCGAGCTCAAACGAGCGGCGGGCGCTGAGCGGCAGGCACCGGAGTACGGTGACGGTACCGAGCGCACCTCGCACGCCGTCATCCATTTCGGCGTCGCCCTCGGGGAACGGCAAGGCCGGAGCACATCGCGTCCGGTCGGAAATGAGCCGCCCCACATGAGCCTGATGAGCCTCGCAGTACTCGCCGCCTCCCACAAGGAGAACGAGTTCCGACTGCCCCTGCACCCCAGCCACCTCGACCGGATCGCCCCGGACATACGCGAGAGGATCTTCCTCGAACAGGGCTACGGCCGACGCTTCGGCGTCGCCGACGACGCGCTGCGCCCCCTCGTGGCTGGCCTGCACTCGCGCGAGCGACTCCTCGCCGAGTGCGACGTCGTGCTGCTGCCCAAACCGATGCACGACGACATCGCCGCGCTGCACGAAGGCCAGGTGCTGTGGGGATGGCCGCACTGCGTGCAGGACGAGAAGATGACCCAGATCGGCATCGACCGACGGCTGACCGTGATCGCCTGGGAAGCCATGAACCACTGGACCTCCACGGGTGCCTTCAGCGTCCATGTGTTCCACAAGAACAACGAGCTCGCCGGCTACTGCTCGGTGCTGCACGCCCTGCAACTCGGCGGGCTGACCGGTAGCTACGGGCGCCGCCTGCGTGCGGTGATCATCAGCTTCGGCGCCACGGCGCGTGGAGCGGTCACGGGCCTGGGCGCCATGGGGGTCACCGACGTCACCGTGCTCACCCAACGCGCCGCGGCAGCGGTGGCGTCCCCGATGCCCTCGGTGGTGATGGGCCACTTCGAGGAGCAGGAGGACGATCCCTCGCGCCTGCGGGCAATCACCGCGGCCGGTTCCGAGCCGCTGGCGGAGTACCTGGCCGGGTTCGACATCATCGTCAACTGCGTCCTGCAGGACACCGACGCGCCGCTCATGTTCGTCACCGACGAGGAACTCGCCCTCTTCCGGCCGGGAACCTTCTTCATCGACGTCGCCTGCGACGAGGGCATGGGCTTCGCATGGGCCCACCCGACCACCTTCGGCGAGCCCATGCCCTCGGTGGGATCGGGCTGCCACTACTACGCGGTGGATCACAGCCCGTCCCACCTGTGGAACTCCGCCACCTGGGAAATCAGCGAGGCGCTCCTTCCCTACCTGCGCAAGGTCATGAACGGCCCCGCGGCATGGGACACCGACGTCACGATCAGAGAGGCCATCGAGATCCGCGACGGCGTCGTCCAGAACCCGAAGATCCTTTCCTTCCAGCACCGGTCAGCCGCCTACCCCCACGCTCCCGAAGTCCCGGCGACTGCGCTGAAGTCAGGGGTCTAGTACGCCAGCGCGTTGAGGATCTCCCGCCGGGTGTGTTTCGCCGGTCGTCCACCGGCCTTCACCGCCGGAACGACTGCACTATGCCGACGTGGTCAGTAGGAACCGTGACGGGCGGTCAGCGACAGGACGTTGAGCGTGGAATCCCGGTGTCGGTCGTCTCCTGACGGCATCGGGTCTTCCCCGAAGCCCAGTATGGCGGGGGACTCAGCGCCAGTCGTCGATCACGTAGGCGTCTTGGTGGCTGTAGCCGGGCTCGTTGGGCTTGTGCATGGTCACGCCTTGCAGCCAGGTACGGAAACCGCGGTCGACCATGCGCCGGTAGGCATCCTGGCGGGCCAGGCTCATTCCGGCGTCCAGTTGCCCCAGTCCCTTCTCGGTGGCCATCTGCTCGCACGCATTCAGCAGTCGCTCGAATCGGTCCGCGGCGTCCGGGCCAGGGCGTACGGCGCCGAATTTGACGAAGCACACGTCCTCACCGGCCTCCGACCCCGCTCCGCAGTGGCAGACAGCCAGACCGTCGAGGTCGGAGTCGGCGCCCTCGAGGAGGATCGTGTCACCGAGCCCCTGCGTTTGTGTGGCCATGATCTCGCGCTCCAGGCTCAGGCCCTCGTACACGGCCCCCGTCAGTGCCCGACTGAGGCTCAGTGCGGCGGGCCGCTCAGCGGCGGTCAGCTCGCCGTACAGCACTCGGCCGGGGACTGCGGCACTGACGGCGACCTGTTTCTTCATGATGGCTGTCAGGAATCGGGGCCAGAAACCGTACCGGCGGTAGAGCTCGAGGTGCTTGGGACTGTGCGAGAAGGTGAACAGGCCGAGGTGGCGGTTCTCCCAGGTGTCGAAGCAGGCCATGACCGGTTCCATGAGGCGCCTGCCGACGCCCTGGTCCCACAGATCTGGACGTACGGTCAGCGGGCCGAAGAACCCCACGCTGCCCCAGTTGGCGGCGAAGTTCGATCCGACGACCTCGCCTTCGACGGTCGCTGCGAAGGCCGCGTGTGGATCTGCCGCCCAGCGGGTGCGGACATAGTCGGCCGTCCCGAAGAACGTCTCCGGCTCAGGGGCCCCGAGGAAGGTTCCGAAGGCGACCCTGAAGATCGCGTCGGCCCGATCCAGGTCCGGCTCAATCAGCGGCCGGACCGACACCAGGGCAGCGGCACTCGTTCGCTTCGCTGCGGGCATGATCGCTCTCCTTTCCGCCCCCAGTTCCATCGCACCACGGACGTGCGCCCCGGGCGAAGCGACAGGTCCTGCGGTACTTCAAGGGTCGAGCGGCCGCGTTCCCCGACGACCGAGCGGCCGTCTTCCTGCCGATCGACGACCCGCTGGGCCCCGGTTCGCCGGGGGCCTCTGAGGAGCCGGAGGAGCGCCGACTGTGCTTGCTTCCACAGCCTCGCCCAGCAATGGTCATCACCGCCGTCGACAAGTTCGCCCGGCGAACTATTGGAGCCCGCCATGGCCACTTGCCCTTGAATGCGTGATGTCGTCATGGCGGCTGGTGTCGGAGGCCGGTACTGGTGAGGCAGCCGTGGAGGAGGTCGTGGCGGTACTGGAGCTGGCGGTGCCGCGTCGGACGGCAGCGATCGCACCCTCTACCGGACCACGGCGCACGGCGCCGTGGACAGCGAGGCCAACATCGCGTGGGTGCGCGACTACTACGAAGCGACGGCCCGCACTCGGAGGAAGGCGGATACATCAACTTCATGGCCGCCGACGACCAGAACCGGATCAGGGCCAACTACAAGACCAACTACGACCCCCTCGTTGAGGTCAAGCGGAAGTACGACCCAGAAAACCTGTTCCACCTGAACCAGAACATCAAGCCCTAGCCGTTCCGATGGTGAGGCTCCGGACGGGGGTCCGAGTGACGCAGGAGCAGCTCGGTGACACCATCGCGTCGATCGGGCGCCGGGCCTGATCGGAAGCGGGCCCTCGGCGGGCTGTCTCTGCCCCGCGTCTCCCGCTACTGGAACAGCTCCACAGGCGTGCGCCGGCCGGCCCGGAACTCGATCAGGGCGGCACTGATGTCGAGCGCCGAGCCGAAGAAGAGCACCGACCGGTCGGCCGCCACGAGGATCGTCCCACCGCCCCGCACGCGGTGCACGACAGCCACCGCACCGTCCTCGGGCAGCAGCACGTGACCGATGTCGGCGTCCGCAGCGATGCGGCGGTACAGCGCCTTGCCGAACTCGATGAGGCGCCACTGATCCGGCGTGGGCGGCACGGCGTCCGCGGCCTGCCCCGTGCTCTCCTCCTTCATTCCGCTGCCCCGTCCCCGTCGTGGACCGCCGCGAGCTCCGCGATCAGGTCCGCGTCGCGCATCCCGGGCAGGGCGTACCCCTCGGCCTCGTCCCACGGGACGTCGAGGTCGTCCATGTGCACGCGCCACTCGGCATCCGGCATGGCCCGGCGCAACTCCGTCACAGAATCCAGCACATGGGCGATCACCGGCATCAGACGACCGGGATCGAGCGGCATTTTGGTGGACCCGGCGACGATCTCCTCCGGCCCGGCCGCACGTCGGTCGTACACGTACAGGCTTTCCTCGTCGTCGTACGGAAACGACGTGATGTGCGCGGCGACGACGCGCGCGACGGAGGCCGACTCGGCCCCGGTCAGCGGTGTCGTGCGGTGCGCGCTGTAGTAGAGAGAGACGCTCATGGCGGAAGCGTATGACGGGGCGGCGTGACAGCGCGGGCCGAGTGCCGGCCCGGCCCCCGCCCGGGACCGAGGGCGACCGAGCTCGGAACAGCCCTTCCCTGCCCGTGACCACGGCGTCGGCGTGGCGCGTTCAAGACGGGCCGCCGTACGAGCCAAGGCTCGGAACACCAGGCCCCTGCTGGAACACCCTCTCCGAGCGCTCTGACACCATCGTGGGTATGGAGCACTACCGGTACCCGCCGGTCGAGGCGGACCGCATCGACCCGTTCGACAGCGAGCAGGCCGGGCCGCAGTACGTGATCTTCGGCGGCCCTCGATCCACCTATGCGTTCGCCGACCCGGCGAAGAAGTACGACGGGCATCTGACGGAATGGATCCCGATGGGCTACATGATCCTTCGGCATGCCCAGAAGGTGGCTGTCTTCAGCCACGGTGAGGTAGCGCGCGAATGGCCGGGGCTCCACCGCGCCCCCCGCGTCGATCCGCCGGAGACGCCGACGCGCGCGGCGTCGCCCCACGCCGCAACGCTTCGCGAGCTGGCGTCGTCGCACGCCACGTGGCTGCGCAGCGTATGCGGATATCTGGTCAAGACCCCATCTGGTCCGGCGACGAGCTCTGAGGATGCCTACGATCGCGCTGCCGCGTTCGAGCTGGCGGCCGAGGCCTCCCGGAACGAAGGACGGGCGGCACTCTGGTTCGTCCACACGGCCGAGAACTGGCACTGACCCGGCCGGCGGGGACGGCGACCGGTGGTCAGGACGGTGGGGTTGCCGGGTGAGCAGGGGTATCGACGCCGGCGGCTGCGAACGGCTCGATCAGCACGCGGTAGTGCGCCTCGGCACACTTTGCGCGTGCGCGGATCGCCCTTGCCGCGATGCAGCACACAGCTTTGGCGTCCGAGTGCAGCCCGGTGCGGAAGGCATCGAGCTGATCCGCGCGCGGAAGCAGCGTCGAACGGACCGCGTGATCGATCTCGGAGAACTCCGATGCGGACAGCCGGAGCGCGCGGCTCGCCTCACGGCCGCCGCTGCGGTGCAGCCGCAGTGCGTGATCGAACACTGCGACGAGCGTGTCGGGCGGCAGCTTCCCGACAGCCTCGATGAACTGCGTGGTAGCGGAATCCAGCACGAACGTCTCCTCAAGCGGCCCGAGGAAGCAGCGCATCCGCGGGGTTGGACGACAGGGGCGCGACTACTCCTGCGCTTCCGGCCGCGAAGTCCACGGCTGGTACTCCAGCCGGACTTTGATGTCCTGCCTGGTCAGCCGCCGGGTGGTGGGGAGTGTACTGAGATGGTGCCGAGTGCGGGGCGGGGGGCGCCCCGCCCGTCCGCGAACGAGTGCCCGCGCGGCGTGGATCGTGATCAGTCGTCCATGGTCAGGCCGGTTTCGTCAAGTTCATTAGCGCCGGTCCTCCGGACGGAGGTAATCCGCCGGCGACCGTCGGACTCATGGACGACTGTGTATCCCTCGCCGGGGACAGCGCCGCCCACCCACCGGTGGCTGTGTCTTCCGACCTGCCGCGGCACATGCGGTCGAGCCGGCGGCCGGTCAGCCCGCGAGCGTTCGGCGGGCGCCGGCTCGGGTGGGCTCAACGCCTCCCTCGCCGGCTCTCGGCCGCACACTGCGAGCCGCACGAACGGGGCCGACGACTTCGACGGCTGGGTCGTCGGCCCCGTCCTCAACCTTGTGAGCCCTCTCTTCTGCGAGGCCCGGTATCTGCTCGCGGAAGAACCCGACATGCGAGACCCCGCCCTCTATCGTCCGTGCAAGGAGGGTCAGACGATCGACCAGTGCTGGAGGGAGGAGTTCGTGTTCGTCTCCTGCGTCACCGGGGATTTGTTCGACGACGAGGCGGTGGTGAGGAGCAGCCCCCCCTTCGCCGAGGCGACGGTGTAGGCGCCGCTTGGCATCCTGGTGACGACCCAGCGCTGGTTGGCGCGTCCGTTGCAGGTCCACTGGATGACCTTCGCGCCGGCCTCGGTGGAGGCGCCGCTGACGTCGGCGCACAGTCCCGATGTGACGTTGACGAGCTGATAGGTGCCGTCGGGCTGCAGGGTGAACCGCCACTTCTGGTTGGCTCCGCCGTTGCTGGTGTAGGTGACGAGCTGGGTGCCCGGCTCTTTGCTGTAGTCCGGGACGTCCAGCGCCTTGCCCCTGGTGATGAGGGTGTGCGTGCCGTTGAGGCCGCCGGGGGTCGAGCCGACCGCGGTCATCGTCAGTACTTGCTCGGCGGCGGTACGTGAGCCGCCGACCGGGTTGCCCGTGGTGTTGGTCCAGTGGCGGGCGGGTGTGGTCTCGGCGAGACGGTCGGCGTCGGCGGACATGCCGATCATCAGGCCGCTGTAGCGGTTGACGAGCCGGTACGTCCCGTCCTGCCCGCCCCTGGCGGACGTGTCGGGGATGATGAACCACTGTTGCCCCACGGTGGGACCGTCGGTTCCGACCGCGGTCACGGTCGGTTTGGTTCCCCAGGCTCGGGTCGTGGTGGAGGTGTTGGCGACGCCCAGGAGCTGTCCCGTGGCGGCGTTGGTGATCCGGTACGAGCCGTCGCCGTTGCCCGCGAAGGACCAGGCTTCCAGGTCAGATCCGGTGGCGGACGCCAGCGAGGTGGTGGCCGAGTTGCCGGACACCTGAGCCAGCAGCCGGCCGTTCCCGCCGGCGATGCGGTAGGTCCGGGCCGGGTCGAGGGGGGCCTTGGCGGGCTCGCTGGAGTCGATGGTGACGTTGGCGTACTCGCCGCCGGAGGTGGCGCAGGAGATGGCGCAGTACGACCGGAAGGTCTTGCCGACGATGGTGGAGTTCGTCTTGTTGGCGCCGTCGAGGAACCAGCGGTACCAGGAGCTGGACGTGTAGCTGCCGGAGTCACCGGCCAGGTGCCACTTCTGGGTCGCCAGATTGTCCGTCACGTAGTACTGCTGCGGCCCGGGCTGCTTCACGACCTCGGGCGTGCCGATGTACAGGCCGAGGTAGGCGTCGTAGGCGATGTTCATGACGAACAGCGGAGACGTCGGGGGGAGTTCACCGGCCTCGATCTGCTCTGCCGCGGTGCCGGGGTTGGCGGGGTCGTAATCGCGGTCGACCGGGGTGTAACCAGTCGGGTTCGACGACGTCACCGGCTCCATGTTGCTCTCCAAGCCGCCTACCCCCGGCTGTGACCAGGAGCCGTTGTGCCACTTCCGCCAGGAACCCGGGGCCATCTTCGCCGACATCGGCGCGCGGGCGACGTGCGCCTGGAACGCCTTCCAGGTGCCGCCCTTCTCCACGACCCGCGAGCCGTAGTAGACGTAGAAGTAGCCCGAGGCGGTGTCGACGAACAGCCGCTGGTCACCATCGCCGTAGTAGTACGTCTGGTGCGGGAACTGCTGGTTGTCGCCTCGCTTGGTGCTGTACGGGGAGGTGATGGCGTGGCCTTTGATGCTCCACGTCCTGCCCTGGTCCTTCGATACCGCGTAGTCGATGCCGTCGTAGTGGATGCCGTCGCCGAAGGGCTGCGGGGTGAACTCGTTGTGCACAAGGCCGTACCAGTCCCCGGTGTCCGGATCGACCCACACACCGGACAGGTCGCAGTAGTTGCGCTGCGAGTAGCGCGAGCCGGCGGGCGCGTTTGTGGCCTCCACGCCGGTGGGGCTGTTGTTGCACCGCCAGGTCGTGTCGTTGTTCTTGTCGTTGGGATTGGCAGGGTTCACCGCGTCGCTGATCGCGGACGAGCGCTTGGCGTCCTCGAAGTTCGTGCCGGTGAAGAAGTCCCAGTAGCGGGGCTCCGAGGTGCCGTACAGCGCGGCGGACTGCTGGAAGTAGAACGTGCCGTCCTTGTCGATGTAGGTGCTCGCCGGGGTGTCCGTCGGGTGCGCGTACGTGCCCTTCGCCCCGATGGAGATCGTGTATGTGGCCTCGGACGGGGACGCCGATGCGGTCGTCGTTGTGACTAAGGTGCCGCCGATGAGCGCCAGAATCATCGCGATGACGGCAGCGGCGAATCTGCGGGGAGCCAACATGGTTACTCCGTCTTCGTGTCAGGAGGGTGCCGCCGGTCGGCCCTGGAAGGGGCGAGGATCCAGGGCCGGAACACCGGCCTTCTTGATGACCCAGGGCAGAGTCCAGCGCTGGTTGGCCCAGCCGGTTCAGTCCCAGATCACCAGTTGCGTGCCGTTGGTCGTGTTGAGGCCGGAGGCATCGAGGCAGCGCCCGGACTGAACGCCTTTGAGCCCGCCATTGGTCTGCGGCGTCCATTGCTGATTCGGCCCGCCGTT
The DNA here is from genome assembly GCF_045039535.1 of Streptomyces sp. NBC_01092. Lineage (NCBI taxonomy): Bacteria > Bacillati > Actinomycetota > Actinomycetes > Kitasatosporales > Streptomycetaceae > Streptomyces > Streptomyces sp. NBC_01092. The sequence continues at coordinate 10,828,227 of NZ_CP108659.1, forward strand.
GCAGTCCCACCGGTGGACCGGCGTGCCGTCTCCGGTGCCCTCTTTCTCGACGTCCACGCACTTGCCGTTCGGGCCACCGAGGCGCAGCGTGTCGTTGCCCCACCACCAGTTCTTTGCGGCCGTACGAGCCTTGGCCTGCTCGGCGATCCACCACTGGTAGCCCTGGCCGCAGTCCACGGTGTCGCGTGTGCGCATGTGGCTGGGCTCGGCGCCATGTGTGGAGTTGGTGTCGCCGCCGACCTCCAGCTTGAGGGTCTGCAATGCCGCGTCGTAGCCGGTCTTGAAGAGGTGGTCGAGGAGCTGGGTGCGCTGCGGCTCGGGGCGGTCGGCGAGCAGGCGGAGGCGAGGAGGTGGTCGCGGTCTGAGCAAGGAGGTCATGTCGACTCCATGGGGGGTTGGGACGACCGGGGAGGGGGCTGAAGCGACCGCGGGCGACCGTCAAGGGGGTGGTGGGAGGTCGTGGCGCGTCCGGAATCGCATCGCTGCTTGGAAGGTGTCATGCGCAGGGCCCCATCGAGCCCACGATCGGCCCCCACGAATCATGAAAGCTTCAACGAGGTCAAACAGATTCACTCACCTCGCTGTGAGATGGTGAGTGGGATTCAGAGTGCATGTCAACGGCAGCGCGCAAATGTCCAAGTGGATGGGCCAGAAGTCCTAGCGATTCAAAGGGAAGGTGAACAACGCTCGGCTCTAGAGGGCCGCCCGAACGCTTCAGTGCAAGCCCGAAAAGTGACGCGCAAACCCATACGAAAAACGATGACTTGAGGGAAATCGCTATCTCTGAGCGCCCGAGCCCGGGTTCTCCTCGACCGGTTCGACGGCGACTCACAGATATCGTCACCGGCAAGGGGCGACTCAGCGCCGACGAGGCGTTTCGGGGAGCGGCCGACTGGCTTGACGCCTACGTCAACTCCCTCTATCGATCCGTCAAGAACGCCCGCGACGGCCGTCTTCTCGCCGCCCGTCTCGATACGGCTGACAGTATCCGCGCCCTGCTTGAGTTCCTTTTCGCCCTCAATCGCCGTCCGCGCCCGTATGACAAGTACCTGCAGTGGGAACCGGAGAGGTTCCTGCTACCGAAGTACGACACGGGAGCATTGCTCGACCCAATCGGGCGGATCATGGAGGCAGGAGACACAAGTGTCGGCAAGCGCAAGATGTCCAACTACCGGCCAAAACAGGCTGAACACCATGCCTGGCCCCAGGCAACCCGCACCGGCACTGAGGCCATCCTCATCACACGACCTCAGCCTGCAAACCCATAACGCAAAGGCATTGCCCTTAGGCGCGCCGCTCCGATACTCACCCTCTGGGGCGGGTCAGCAGCCGCCGTGCCTGCTGCGGATAGAGAAGCAATGAATCCGGGGGGCCGGCATCGACCATCAACGCGACGCCACCCAAGGGCCAGTGAGCGATCAACTCACTCAGTATCACGGGTCGGTAGCGGTGCATTTCCCGAAGTGCCTGCGCCATGCGCGCCTCCGAGGTGAACACGAGTGCCACGGAGTCATGCCCCCGGCGCTCCGCCACGGGCAGCAGAAGGTGGACGAACTGGGGATGGCCGTGCACATAGTGCAGCCCTCCGACGACCGGAATGAGCACGCGGCATGTATACGCGATGTGTATACGCCGGGTGCTCAGGTCGTGGCGGGGTGTACGACAGTGCAGGTGAGGGAGCCGGGAGTTCCGATCGTCACGGTTCGGAAACAGGCGCCCAGCAGTGGTCACGGCGCCGGAGCCGTCTTGGTCAGCCTCGTTCACGGGGCTGAGTCCACGTCAGTTCGGCAATCCGATCACGGTGTTGTGGCGCGGGGTGCGGATCCGGTGCACAGGGGCCGGCCGTGGAGCCTGCTCTTGGAGGGCTGGGTGCTCTCCGGATCAATGCATCTAGTGCCGCATCAACCAACGTTCGCCCTGTCGTGACGCCGTTCGGAGTACGAGCCCGGGCGGCGAGTGTCCGCCATGCTGTCTTCGTGGCTGAGCGTGTACGGGTGCGTGAGATCGATGGCGAGGAGGGGCAGCAGCTGCTGCGGATCGTGCGCCGGGGCACCGGTTCGGTGGTGACCTGGCGGCGGGCCCAGATGGTGCTGCTGTCCGCGCAAAGTATGGACGTGAACAAGATCGCTGAGGTGACGCTCACCAGCCCGGACCGGGTCCGCGATGTGATCCACAACTTCAACGCCGACGGCTTCGAGGCGCCTCTACCTCAAGTACAAGGGCGGGCGCCCGAAGACCTTCACCCTGCCGGAACGGCGGGAGATCAAGAAGATCGCAAAGTCGAAGCCGGCTGAGCACGGCCCGCCGTTCTCGACCTGGAGCCTGGTCAAGCCGGCCGACTTCCTGGTCGCTGAGGGAGTGGTCGACGACATCGGCCACGAGGGCCTGCGCACCCTGCTCGGGCGAGGAAGGCCTGGGTCGAGCACCTCTACGCCATCGCCGACGGCGAGGTCTTACGCGAGGGCGGCGAGCCCGAAGTCATCTTCTGCATGGACGAGTTCGGCCCGCTCAACCTCCAACCCCACCCCGGACGCCAGTGGGCCGAACGCGGAGGCAAAAGGAAGGATCCCGAGCGTGAGCCCAGGCCGCGCCGCCGGGCCACCTACACCCGCCCGCACGGCGTGCGGCACCTGTTCGCCGCCTACGACCTGGGTAGAGACCAGCTCTACGGCCACATCAAGAAGGCCAAGACCCGGTCGAAGTTTCCAGAGTTCTGCCGCTACCTGCGCTCCCTACACCCGGTCGAGAAGCGCATTGCGATCGTCTGTGACAACTACTCGCCCCACTTGACCACCAAACGGTGCAGCCGGGTCGCGGACTGGTACGACGCGAACAACGTCGAGATCGCCTACACCCCGACGAACAGCTCCTGGCTGAACCGGATTGGCTGTGTCACGTTGGGGCTCTGGTCCACTTCTTGTGGTCACGTACGCAGCGTCACTGTTGATCTTCGTGTGACGGCAGTCAAGGTCGCCCAAGAACCGTTCAGCTGGAAAGACACCTCGTGCAGCTAAGGAGTCGAGCCGCCCAGGTTCTGGGCGTCCGACAAGACTCTCTCCTGCCCACCGTCAGCAACGACGGGCGCAGAGCCGTCGTCGGGGAAGAACGTGTCGGCGATCCGGGCGAGCTCGGCGCCGCTCAGCTGAGGCGGTTTCCAGCCGCGGCCACGTGCGTGGTCGACGAAGCGGGCGTCCAGGGGAACGTGGTAGTGCTCGGCGGGTGAGCCCGGACACCTGCTCGGCGAAGGTCTTGCGCGGACAGGACTGCTCCGCGCAGACGAACCGACGCACCCGTAACGACACCACGACGAACTTGCCGACCGCTGGCAGATCACGGGGAAATCGCAGGTAGGAACCGTGTATTCGGCCCGACCAGCACCCGCATCCCGGGCAGGCCGCCCGCCCCACGGTCGTCCGAGCCTCGACCCGGACGACCGAGTCGGTCACCTCGACCGACTCCACGGACACGCCATCCACCGAGGAGAACATCAACTCATCCAGCTGCGGCCGTACTTCGTTCACGGCGCAGCACTGTCGACCACACCGCATTCCGGCCGGGCGATTTTCGGGCGACCTCAGCCGCCGTCACACGAAGATCAACAGTGACGCTGCGTACGTGATCACAAGAAGTGGACCAGAGCCCGCACTCTGAGATACAAAGCCAGCTGGTGAGCTTGCTAATCGACTGTTGTGTATTCCTTGGTGATTGAGGGGCCGTGTGACCGTGTGTGGTCGCAGGGAGCGTGGTGGCTCAGGCGCCTCCGGCCTGCAAGTTCTATGACCGCGTAGGGACATGGGCGGCTGGCGCCGCCGCCGCGCGCCGATGTGCCACCTGTGCACCCGTGCGCGGGGCGCTCTCTACGTGCCTGCTGGGCACGCTAATGAGAGTCGGCTTCACCTGCGTCCAGCGGCAGGAGGTTTGGGCATGGCAGCACCGCGCATGACTCGGCGACACAGAGGGATCCTCCGGAGAATAGGCGTACTGGCGGCTTCGGTGGGGCGCGGGCGACGGGCGTGGACCGGGGTACGGTCCGGGGTCCGGACGAGGTGGCTCCTGCTGTGCGTCTGCCTGATCACGAGTGCCTTCGGCTCCAGCACAACATCGATGGCCGCTGCCACCAAGCCGTCGGCCCAGCAATGCGACGACGTGCCGACCGGCGTCGCCGCCCACGATCACTGGCTGAGGTTCAGGGTGCCACCCGGGCTCATGCCGGACCCTCAGTTCGACGGGCGCCCGGCGAGGATCCAGGTGCATCGCGTCCAGCCGGTGTACGCGAACGGCAAATGCCCAGGAGTGCCCAACAGGGCCGCAGTGCTGATCCACGGCCGCAGCGTCACCGCCTCGCCCTCCTTCGATCTGCGCCACCCGGCCCCGGAGGGTGCCTCGCTCAGCGTGCAGGACGGACTCGCGCGGGCGGGAATCGACACCTTCGCCCCGAGCCTGCTCGGCTACGGCCGCTCGACGCGCTTCGACGAGGGCCTGAACGATCCCGGCAACGCGAGCCTCAGGCCTTACCTCGCGGACGGCACCTGTCCGCACCCTGAGGGGTGCGACCGCACCCACAACCCGATCTTCCCGCTCGATCAGCAGAGGACGCTGCTCTTCACCAATCCGCTGGGCGGGGAGAGGCGCGCACACTCAAGCAACCACCGCTTCGCGAGCACCGACGTCTGGGTACGCGATATCCGCCAGGTCATCGACGACGCCATCACGCGCGCGCAGCCGACGGACGGCAAGGTCACCCTGCTCGGCTATTCGCTCGGCGGGCCGCGCGTCGGGCGGACGCTGTACGCAGCCAACCCCAACCCGCTCCTCCCCGGAAGCGCCGACGTCATCGCGAAGGTCAATCGTGCCGTGTTCATGTCGTCGCTCTTCGGTGGACCGACCGAGGAGACGACGCCCCCGACGGGCTTCGTCACGTTCCCGCTGACGCTTGACCGCCGCCCGGGGGCACCGGTGCTGCCACCGAATCGCGAGGCTCTGTGCACCGGGCGGGTCGTCCCCGGCAGCCAGGATCAGTTCTGGGAGCAGATCATGGAGCAGGACACCGAGGGGCGGAACTGGGGAGGGGACGATCCCGGCAACCCGACCGGTCTCAACCGCTCGCCGACGTTCTCCAGCTACGGCTGGAACACCGCCGTCGCGGGGCAGCTGACCCCGCCCACGCTGGTCATCCACGGTCTCGACGATGCCACCGCGCCGCCGGCCAACGCGCCCGCCATCTACAACGCGCTCCCGGCGTCGATGACGAACAAGGTGCTCGTGCAGGTCGAGTGCGCAAGCCACCAGATGCAGATGGAGGGCTGCACCGGCCCGCGCTGCACACCGGAGTCCGGAACGCCCTACGGCGGACGCCCCGGCGAACCGTGGGCCGGCCCGCATGCCACGGTCAAGGCGGCGCTGATCGAGTGGATCAGGAGCGGGACCTTCGACGGCGCCGCGAACGGACAGTTCACCGTCGACGAAAGCGGTGTGGCCAGCGCCAGCCCATAGAGAACAGAAGCACCCCCCCTGCGGGCCACCTACGACGCTCATCCCGGCCAACTCGACCGCTCACGGGCCAGATCTGGAACCTCAGCCACACGTGTTGTGACGAGCGTCCTAGTGGCCACTGAGCGTCGTAGTTGGTCGGCTGAGCGTTCGGCTTCCGTCCAGACATAGCGGGCGGGTTTCGTTGTCCGGGGCCTGGACTGCAGACCAGACGAACAGTGCGGTCTCCAGGCCTTCGCGGCCGACGGCGAGGAAGGCGGTCGCCACCAGCGCGCCGCTGCCGATGGCCAGGGCTTGGTTCGAGCTTTCCGTGCAGCTCGGCCCTCAGATGCCGGGCGGTACGGCGCATCCAGAAAACCATCCAGGTCACCAGGGCCACGGCGATGATGGACAGACCGCCGCCGAACATCTCCTGAGCCTCGAAGGTCAGTTGGGTGGAGCCGAACTGCCGCACCGCACCCACACTCCGGCTGAGGGCGACCGCGATGCCCACGCCGAGCCAGATCGGTGGCAGCTTGCTCCGGTTGCCGGACTTGACCAGGTAGGCGACCAGGATGCAGACGACGAGGCTGGCTTCAAGGCCCTCCACGCAGACCGATGGGGTAGTTGGCGAACACACGGTCTCCTTGCGGGACGGGCTCAGGACTGGCCGTTGATGAAGCCGATCAGGCTGGCTCCTCACCAGCCGAACTGGCTGACGGTGGCGGCGACACCCGATTGGACGAGGAGGCTGCGTGGCACCCGCTGGTCCCGGTACCGGTCGAGGTGCGGGCCGAGTCGGTGGGCGTACAGGCCGTTGAGGGTGATGGCCAGGACGAGTCCGCCTGTGACCTGGGTCAGCGTGGAGGTCAGGTCTGGGTTGAGGAACAAGCCGGTGGTCACCAGCCCGGCCAGTCCGAGCCAGATCGGGACCTGGAGGGTGCAGGCAGTGTTCAGGATGTCGGCCAGGCGGTGGCGTCCCTGCAGCCACAGGACGGCGAACCAGCCCACGGCGAGTACGGCGCCCAGTCCGACGACGAGTGCCGCGACATGCAGAAAGCGGGCGACGGTCTGCAGCGTCGGATCGGCGTGGACGCGACCGGACATCCAGCAGACGGCGGCCAGGGCGGCGCAGCTCAACAGCCCCGCGGCGGCCAGAACCGAAAGCGGCGTGTGCGCGGCCTCGGTGTGCTCCCGGGCTTGGTCGCCGACGGCCGCCGACTGCTCCGTCTCCCAGGCATGCGTAGAGATCGCAGCGGCCATGGGTCTGTCGGAGATCACGGTCACGGTCAGCTCTTGGCTTCACCTCGACGCCTGCGAACGTGGCGGTGACCGTCTCGCTCGGCGCGGGCTTCTCGCCGCTGGCGCCGTGCCGCAGGAAGGTCGGCGGCTGCAGCGTGGCGCGCAGGGTGTACTTACCGGCCGTGGTGATGGAGAAGCTATTCGCGTAGGGGAAGAACCAGGCGTGGTAGAGGTTCAGGTCCTGGGCCTGAACGACCTTGCCCTTGGCGTCGACGATCTCGAGCTTGATCGGAACGTTCGGCACGATACGGCCGGTTTCGGCCGCCATCGGAATGATCTCAATGTGGTGCGTCTCGTTCTTCGCCGGGTCACGGTTGACGAGCCTCCCGTGGGTGCCATGCTCGCCCTGGAACCACGGCTCGGCAGCCTCCACGGAAGCGGGCACCGACAGAATTCTCCTCCCCGGTGCCCGGGTTCGCGTGACAGGGGCCTCTGGCATCGGGCCGGGACCTGACCTGTTGGTCAAGCTGCCGCGAGTTGCCGAACGTCTCTTCCTCACATGCATAGGGGCGTCCACGCACCCTTTCCAAGGCGCTGGTGCTTGAGCCAGGTCTAAGCAGAGACTCTGCCGGCCGGCTTTGCCTGAGGCACCGTCGGTCGCGAGTTGAGGTTCCTGTGTCAACTTCGCTTCCTGCCACGGCACTTGCGGGCCGCCGAACGGTCGGATCGCGTCGTTGTCCGGTCGTCAGAGGTCAGTCCCGAAGAGTGCCTTCTCACGTGAAGGCGGCGCGCCTACGGTCCGGACACCGAGGCGGGTCGGCCGGCACCGGCCCGCGCAGTCGAAGTCAGGCAATTGGGAGGCGTTGTGGCGAGTGTGGAAGTGTCGTTGAAGGAGATGATGGCCGGGGTCGAGGGAGCCCTGGGAGCTGCCGTTGTCGACTACACCAGTGGAATGGCGCTGGGCACGCTCGGTGGGGGCAAGGATCTGGACCTGACCGTTGCCGCGGCCGGCAACACGGATGTCATCCGGGCCAAGGTCCGCACCATGGAGCAGTTGGGTCTCAAGGGTCAGATCGAGGACATCCTGATCACGCTGGAGCGCCAGTACCACGTGATCCGCCTGGTAACCGGTCGTACCGGCAACGGGCTGTTCCTGTACCTCGTCCTCGACAGGGCCAATTCGAATCTGGCGATGGCCCGCCATCAACTCAAGCGTGTGGAGGAGGCGATCGAGATCTAGCCCGCCCGAGAACGCTGGGGGCCACGCCTGCCCATCATGTGAAGACTTCTTCAAGTCACCACATCAGTATGGTGTCAAGGTGCGTTCCTGCTGAGTCCGAGACGTGAAGGATCGGGCATCCGAAGGCGGTCTGTGACGCAGCGGTGTCCTTCGATGCTGCCGCATCGCCGTGACCGCAGTCCCACCCACCCGAGCAGGAGCGAGCATCCATGCAGGCCCCCCTCTACCAGGTCAAGGCGGAGTTCTTCCGCATGCTCGGCCACCCCGTACGCATCAGGGTGCTGGAACTCCTCCAGCACGGGCCGGTGTCCGTACGGGACCTGCTGGCAGACATCGAGATAGAGCCGTCCAGCCTGTCGCAGCAGCTGGCCGTACTGCGGCGCTCCGGCATCGTGGTGTCCATGCGGGAGGGCTCCACCGTCCGCTACGCGCTCGCCGGAGGAGACGTCGCCGAACTCCTGCGTGCCGCCCGCCGGATCCTCACCGAACTCCTCGCCGGCCAGCACCAGCTCCTCACTGAGCTCCAGCAGGCCGAAGCCCCGGCCACCCTGCACACCACCAGTTGACTCCGGCACCGCATCGGACTGACAGAACCTGACTCGGCCTTTGGGGTCCGCCACCGTGTGCGGTGGAGCCGTCACCTGGTGGTGTGCAAGATCCGCCCACGGGCTTGCCTCGGCGCTGCAGTTCTCGGGCTGGTGCGTTTACCCACCACTCGATGGTGGTGCCGATGAGGCTTGCGGCGACGATGCGACGGAGGTTCGCGGGTATCGCTCGACCAGCGCGACCTGTCCGGCCTGCTCGGTAGCGGGCTGGTTGTCGATGTCGGTGAGATAGGGGGCGGCGAAGCCGTGGTAGTCCGCTTTACGCTCGGCTGGTAGATCCTTCCAGCCGGTGATGCGGTCACGGCAGCGCGGTGAGCCGCACTGGCAGTGGGCGGCGAAGTGATCGACGGAGTAATTCCGCATGGCATAGTCGAAAGTGATCTCCTGGCCTGCTGTGATGGGCCGGCGGGCGATGAGGTCGTGGGCGCCGCTGGCGTTGAGGCGGATTCCGCAGTTCGGTTCGCAGGAGTGGTTCACCTTGGGGATGAGCCCGCCGTGCAGCACGAATCGTCTCTCGCCGACCTGGGAGGCATGGGAGTGGTTGTGGTCCAGCTCGCGGTCGATGACACCGACCATCACTGTGTTGCCGACCTGGAAGGAACGGGTGGCGAACACGCCTTCCCCCGTTGCGTCGGTTCGCTGGAGTTCGTAGCCGTCGTTCACGCTGCCTGCTCTCTCAAGGATCAGCTCTACCCGCTAGCCGATCACGGATGAAGCGGGCGTTCCCCACGCCGGGGACCATCCGCAAGGCATCGCACGAATGATCGATTCCGATTGATCGTCTGCAAGATACCCAACTGGCGCGACACCTCACGACGCCACTTTGCGCCTGATGTGCCGCCCATCGGCAAAGGCCGAATCGAGACGGCCAGACGCATCAGCGGCTGGTCGGACTACGCAGTCGGCCCGGGCGTTCAACGCGGGTCCACTCAGCGGGGACGCACCGCAGCCATCCGTCACCGTGTCCTCTGCTTGTTGCATCGGCTGGGCCCGATGTGACTCGAGCTTGGTCGCTCGCCCAGCGTGAGGCTTTCGCGACACTGTCACGCTTCCGGTCGGAGTGCGACGAGTGTCTGAGTGAACGCGGGAATGTCCTGTTCGCGTCGTGTGGCGAGCCGCTGTGGCGGACGGACATGTCGACTTCCTGATCGTTCATCGGGCCGAGAGCATAGGGGTGTTCATCCGGCGGCGACTCGTCCGGCTGATCTTTGCATCGATTACATCCCATAAGCTCCGTTTGCGGCTATGACGATCAAGGCCCCATTCCGTGGCCTCATCTCTGACCCGTCGACATCGGGAGAGCGCGATGCCCATCCCCGCAATCGATCACCAGACGAAGACCTACAATCTGCAGCACGCCTACTGGATGTGCCGGGCTTCCGAGCTCGCCTACAAGGACGAGGCCGCCATCGAGGCCCAGGCCGAGCACTGGGGTTTCGATCGGGTCCATCACCACCACTCGGCGTTCACGCCGCCCTTCCCCCTCCAGGACACGCAGGCGTACACCATGGCGAGCGAGAACATGATCGTCCTCGCCTTCCGGGGGACCGAGCCGACGAACATCAAGGACTGGCTCTCGGACATCACCACGCCGCCGTGGCCCGGCCCGGCGAACAAAGGGTTCGTTCACTACGGCTTCGGTGAGGCCCTGGACTCGGTCTTTCCGCAGGTCAAGAAAGTGCTGGAGGCGTCGCGGACCAACGGTCAGACGGTGTGGATCACCGGGCACAGCCTTGGGGGCGCTCTCGCCATGCTGGCCGGCGCGCGGCTGCACTTCGAGGAGCCGAGTCTGCTGGCCGACGGCATCATCACCTTCGGTCAGCCTCGCGTGTGCGACCGGGTGCTTGCCGCCGCCTGTGACAAGGCGTTCGCCAAGCGCACGCACCGCTTCGTGAACAACAACGACGTCGTGCCCCACCTGCCGCCCGAGCCCGCCTACACGCACACCCAACTGCTGCGCTACATCGACTCCGCCGGCAAGCTTCGCGAATCCATGCCTCTGCTGAGTGGGCTGACCGACCGGGCCAAGGGCCTGACGGCCGACCTCCTCGCCCCGGGAAGCGACGGCATCAGGGACCACTTCATCTTCAACTACATCGACGTCATGGAGAAGAATCTGGCCCGGAGTTGAGCTGGCCAGCGGCTGCTGTCGAGTGCCGAGGCGCCACGCTTCTACAACACGGCCCTGCGCCACCCTCCCCGCGAGCACCAGGCCGCCCGGGCCTGAGCCGCCCGTGGCGGCCAGGTAGCCACAGGACGGCGTGGTTCATCACGCAGACCAGCTCCGGTGCCTGCGCGGCGACGGGATGGAAGGGGCTTCGGCGCCGAGTGCTTCCGGGGAGACCCGCTTCCCGGAAGCACTCGTCTTCGGCCACATCTTGCTCGCGGCGGCCGGTTTGGTCGTCTGGACCGTCTACCTCGTCGCCGACCGGGACGGCCTGGCATGGACGTCCCTCGGAATCCTCGTCGCCGTGGCCCTGCCCGGCCGCCCTGGATCCACCGGCGAACAACGGGTACAGGCCACCCGAGACCGCCGCGCCGCTGACCGAACCGTCACCGCCCGGGCCCGAGCCAACGCCGCCACCCTGCGCCAGCTCGTCGGCCAGATCACCGCACTCACGACCTCCCCACCGCTGCCCGGACCGCACTCGGCGAGCTCACCGTCGCCATCGCTGAAAACGACCCGACTGCCCTCTTCGCCCCTCTGGAGGGCACGCACCTCTACTCGCATCCGGCCACCCCGTCCGGCTGTGCGATGGGGGTTCGGCAGGCAAGCGTCGCCTGGCGGTCACCTCCTCCCGCAGTCGGACGCGGCACCTGCGGTTTCATGCTGGCGCAGTCGTTTATGAGAGGCGCGATTACGTGGTGTGCAGGGGTTCCTTGAAGGACTTGCGGAACACCGGCCCGGCGAAGGGAATGATCGAGGACATCATCTTTGACTTGAACGAGGTGGGGTGCCGTTCGAGTCTGACGTCGACGCGGGTTCCGTTATCTGTGGGAGTCATCTGAAACTGCCAGCCCCCCGAGCCGAAGGGCACCGAGTCGCGAGTGGTGACGGTGACCGTGTTCGTCGGGGGGTCCCATTCGTAGCGTGCGCGCTCCCAGGACTTGTCGTTGCCCTCGGTCACCTCTGCCCAGGTATCGCCCCGCTCGTGAACCTGGAAGTGCTCGGCGTCGATGGAGGGCCACTCCTCGATGCGGGAGGGGCTGAAGTTTGTCAGTACGCCCATCACCTCGTCCGGGCTCATCGAGGAGTTCACGTGGAAGTGTAGGGATGGCATGACCCACTCCCTGGTTCGAGATGACTGTTGTCTGTCAGCGGCCTTGGTACGCATCCAGCGGGGTGCCTGGCTCGCTTCGCCGATGCTGGTTCGCACACCCGGCCCTGCGGAGGTGCAGTGCCTTGGCCTCGTAGGGCCTACTTGGCAGGCTCAGTGACCGAAACGCTCCATCTTTCAGAATGCACCTCTGCCCGGCACTGCGCATCGGCAGGTTCCTGGGGCCCGCACCTGTGTGATCGTGTCCGGGACCAGGGGCGTTCCCGCGGAGTGAAGAAAGGTGCGCGTCGCGGCAAGCGAACTGATTATCCGCGACTGGCCGCGAAGCCGGGTGGGGATCGTGGAAATGCAGACTTTGGGCATGCCGGAGAGCATTCGTTCGCGCGCCTCGGCCTCTTGTGCTGTAGGAGCACCTCGGTAAGTCACCTGGCGAAGGGCGATGCGGTCACGACGGCAGTTCGGTCCCGGCCCGCTTACGCACCATGTACTGGGCGTACCAGTCCGGCCAGTTCGGGTCCTCCGCACCGATGCGTGCCTCGTGCGCCCCGTGCGCGGTCGCGGCGCGGCGCAGCGTGCTCGCCAGGTCCTCTGTGGAGGCGAACGTCGTGTTCGCGGGATCGAGGCGTCCCGGGAGTCGCGTGGTGACCTCCTGTAGGAGCCAGCCATTGCCGTCAGGGTCGCCGAAGGACAGGAACGAGCCATAGCTCGTGCGCTGTGGATCCGGCCCTGGAGCCCGGCCGTCTGTACCGGCGTGGTGGAAGACGCCGCCGACGTCGTGGAACACCTCGCTGGGCTCGGCGCCGAGCCGTTTCAGCTCATCGTATGCGGCGTTGATGTCGTCCACGATCAGCTGCAGGCCCTGAGCCGAGCCCGGCGTCTGGGACGTGACGGAGGTGCCGAAGATGACCGACGCCGGCGAGCCCGGCGGCGTCATCTGCACCACCCGGAAGTTCTCGTCCGGGGCGATGTCCGCGTCCAGCCTCCAGCCCAACTGCGTGTAAAAGCCCTTGGCCCGGTCGACGTCGGACACCGGCAGCACCACGACTTCGAGTTTCATGTCCATGACTGACGCCTCCTGCGCTCGTGCAAGATGCCGACATGACGAGACTCGCACGGCCGGACGCGAGCCGCGCCCGGGAATCCGGTTGCGGCGGCCCGGACCACGCCGGGGCAGCTGTCGGAGGGAGTCGACGGCCAGGGGGCTTGGGCGGCGATGCGGGCCACGCGCTCGGCGGGCCGGCCTGGCCGAACACCTCCGGAGCTCCGCGCCGACTGACGTGATCGTGGGCTCACGAGCCTGGTCGCCGGTCCAGAAGCAACCCCACACCCATCAGCAGGGAGCCGTGGCGGGCAGGGCATCGGCCGTGGCGGGCAGACAGGCAGCTTACGGTCTCTGGCCGACGGCCCCGATGCCGAGTCGGCTGAGCAGCCAGAAGGTCATTGCGGTGCCGGTGCCGTAGGCGACGTGCGCGCCGAAATCCCAGGCCACGATCTTGGGGTCGTACTGCCAGATCGGCTTGTAGAGCCCTGCGATCGGCAAGGTGACGTAGTCGCTTGCGAACACTGCGGCACCGAAAGGCACGCCGTACACGGGAGAGGGCCTGGGCAGTGATCCGGCCACGATGGCGTAGACCGCGCCCGCCGCTGACCCGTAGGCCCAGTGAGCTACGGTGCTCGTGAGCCCGTCGTGGTGTCGATGTTCTTGCTTCGGCGAGGGGCACCATGTGGTCGATGTCGAGACTGCCCGCCGACGTCACGACGGTAGCGCCATAGCACGAGAACCAGCTCCCGCCGGTCAGACGGCAGCCAGGCCCGACCGCGGGCGGGTCGACCGCCTCATGGATGAGGACCTCAGAGCGTGCACTGCAGCCGTCGACCGGGTTGTCGCCTGCGTTCCAGTGGCGGAATTTGTTCCGGTCGTAGCCGTCGCGAGACTCGGTGGCCACGGGCAGGCTGGCGACGGCTTCGCTTAAGGGCAAGGTCTCGGCGGCCTAGGGGCGTGCTTGAGGATGTCCGAGCCGCCGGACGCGCAGGTCGGTCGCCTGAGCCTCTCGTGAGACGGCTACGCCGAGGGCGGACCTGCGCTCGGGGGCCCTGGTGTTCTCCGGCAGGCCAAGTCCGCTCGCATCCAGGATTTTCAGTCGACGAGATCCAGTGCAGCGGCGACGATGCTGTCGGCGTCGATGCCGTGGTAGCGGTGAACGTCCTCGACTGCGCCGGACTGGCCGAACTGTGTCACGCCGAGAGTCGTGACGGGCACGTTCTGGACCGTGCCCAGGAAGGCCAGGGTATGGGGGTGGCCGTCGAGGACGGTGACCAGGGGCGTGGCCCGTTCGGCGGGGAGGACTTGATCGAGGATCCAGCTCTGGTCCTTCGCCAGGCCACGCCGGGCCTGAAGGGCGCGGAAGAGCAGGTCCGGACTGGTCACACACACCACGTCGACGCCGTAGCCGAGGGCGGTGAGCCGGTCGGCGGCGGCCAGGGACTCCGGGACCAGGGCACCCATCGCTGCCAGGGTCACCGCCGGCTTCTCGTGCTGGCGCAGCCGGTACGCGCCGGCCGCCACGTGCCGTCGGCGGCGCTCACGCGCGACCGGATCACTCGGCACAGCGGCCAGGGACTGGTCGACGGGCCGGGTGGACAACCGCAGATATGCCGAGCTCCCGTCCGGATGGCCGAGATTGCCGAGTGCGGCCAGCAGACACCATTCGGTGTCGAGGGCGAACGCGGGCTCGTAGGTGACGCAGCCGGGCTGCTCGATACCCAGGGACGGTGTGGTGATGGACTGGTGCGCGCCGCCCTCCGGGGCGAGGGTGACACCGGACGGGGTGCCGACCAGGATCGACTGTCCGCCGGCGTAGATGCCGAACGACCAGGGCTCCAGTGCCCTGGTGACGAAGGGGTCGTAGACCACGCCGATTGGCAGCAGCGGCTGGCCCCACCGGCTCCAGGTGGCGCCGAGCTCGCCGAGCACGCCGACCAGGTTGGTCTCGGCGATGCCGAGTTCCACATGCTGGCCTGTCGGCTGCTCACGCCAGTGCAGGATCGTCTCGGCGTCATCGGCGAACCAGTTGGGGCGCTCGCTCGGCGACCACACGCCCACCTTGTTGAGCCAGCCGCCGAGGTTGGTGGAGGAGCTGACGTCCGGACTGACGGTGACGATCCGGCCCGCTGCCTCCGGAGCCTGGCGGGTGAGGTCCAGCAGGACGCGCCCGAGGGCCTGCTGGGTGTTGCCTGTGCCGGCCGGTGGGGTGCGGCCGAGATCTGCGGGGACCGCGGGAGCCTGCTGCAGCGCGTGTCCAGGGCGGCGCAGCCGCTGGGCGGCCGACCTGCACAGGGCCGCTTCTGCCGAGCCGGCGGCGAAAACGGCCCACGGATGGTTCGAATCCGTTCCCAGGCTGTCGGCGAGGGCCCGCATCTGATCGGCGGTCAGCAGCGAGGAGTGGTTTTGCGGGTGGCCCTCGGTGGGCAGCCTGTAGCCCTTGACGGTGTAGGCGAAGATCACAGTCGGACGGGTGTCGTCCACGGCGTCGAAGGCGTCCGTCAGAGCGGCGATGTCGTGGCCTCCCAGGTTGCGCAGCGCAGCCAGCAGGGAGGCATCGTCCAGGGACGCGATGAGTTCGGCTATGGGCTCCGCCGTGGAACTGGTGCCGGGCAGACGTTCGCGCAGCTGGTCGGCAGAACAGCGCAAAAGCCGCTGGTACTCGGGGTTGCCCATGCTGTCGATACGGGCCCGCAGGGCCTCGCCACCAGGCCTGGCGAACAGCTCCAGCAGCAGATGCCCGTACTTGACGGTGAGCACCTGCCAGCCGGCCGCGGCGAGCATGCCCTGCAGTCTCTCCGCCGCGATGCCCGGCACCACCCGGTCCAGGGACTGCCGGTTCAGGTCGACGACCCACACCACCTCGCCCAGGCCCGGCACCATCGGGTCCTGGATCGCCTCCCAGATCGCGCCCTCGTCCAGCTCCGCGTCGCCGAGCAGGGAGTACTGCCGCCCGGTACCGACGCCACCGAAGCGCCCTTGCACGTACCGCCGGGCGAGCGCGCCCCACAAGGGAGCGGTGGCGCCGATGCCGACCGAACCGGTGGAATAGTCGACCGGGTCAGGGTCCTTGGACCGGCTGGGATAGCTCTGCAGGCCGCCGTACGCGCGCAGGGTGGTCAGGTAGGACGCGTCCAGCTCGCCCAGCAGGTAGTTGATGGCGTGCAGCACCGGTGAGGCATGAGGCTTGACCGACACCCGGTCCTGCGAGGTCAGCGCATGGAACCACAGCGCCGTCATGATCGAGGTCATCGAGGCGCTCGACGCCTGGTGACCGCCGACTTTCATCCCCGAGGGGTTCGGCCGCACCCGGTTGGCATGGTCGACAATCGCGGTCGCCAGCCACAGCACCCGCTGCTCAACCGCTTCCAGCACGGCGATCTCCTTCTCCCATTCAAGGGCCGAGCCGTTGCTGTCAGTTGTCCTCAGTCTCGAGTCCGAGACCACCACAGACCACCTCCGAGAGCCCGCCATGCCTGAGAGAATTGACTTTCTGCTCCATCAGTAGACGAACGATCCACAGTGAGCGCAAGATAGTTCCTTGCGATTGAGCAGTATGC
Organism: Streptomyces sp. NBC_01092; assembly: GCF_045039535.1. Classification (NCBI taxonomy): domain Bacteria; kingdom Bacillati; phylum Actinomycetota; class Actinomycetes; order Kitasatosporales; family Streptomycetaceae; genus Streptomyces; species Streptomyces sp. NBC_01092. The sequence goes on from NZ_CP108659.1 coordinate 10,844,663, forward strand.
TCAAAGTTGAGCGAGGATGGGACACGGAGATTGAGCACCATGAACAGTGCGCGAGCCCTGGACGCCACCGACGCGCGGATCCTGCTTGCCCTGGCCGCTGATCCGCGAGCCACCGTCGTCGCCCTGGCCGAGCAACTGGGACTGTCCCGCAACACCGTCCAGGCCCGGGTGGCCAAGCTGGAGCAGAGCGGCGCTCTGAGATCTTTCGAGTGTCGGATCACCCCGAAGGCATTGGGCTATCCGCTGACCGCGTTCGTCACCGCGCAGGTCGACCAGCGCCGGCTCGCTGACGTGTCCCAGGCGCTGGCGGAAATCGCCGAGGTCGTTGAGGTCTTCGGCCTGAGTGGTGAGACCGACCTGCTCGTCCGGGTGGTCGCCGCGGAGGCGGAGGACCTGTATCGGATCGCCGGGCAGATCCTTGCCATTCCCGGTATCGAACGCACCATCACTGCGCTGGCCATGCGTGAACTGGTGCCGCACCGTCTCACCGGGCTGCTGCACCGGGCCACCGTTCGGTAGAGAGCGTCAGCGGCGGGCGGCCAGCCGTGCCCGGCTCCACCGTGCTCAGGGCGCGTGCGGTGTCCGTCCTTGATGGGCCGGCCCTCTCGAATGCGATCCGTCCTGTCGAGCGGCAGCGCGGTCTCCGGGACTTCGGCGGCGCCGCGTCGCCGCCCGGAGACGACCCGCCGCTATGTGTTCACCGTAACCGCGGTGGACGCCAAGACACTCAGGTCAGCTCCGACGCGACACCCGCGCAAAGGGCAATGTCGCGGGCGCGGCAGCCCGCCTCCACGTCACCGCACCGGCGATGAGCCGCTCCCTGGGCCGCATCCGCAAGGCCACCGGTGACCAGATCCTGGTCCGCACCGGCCGCAGCATGGTCCCCACCACCCGCGCGCTGGCCATGCGCGCCCAGGTCCACGCCCTCGTGCAGCAGGCCCACCAACTTCTCTCCGCGCAGCAGGAACTCGAACTGGCGGGTCTGGACCGGGTGTTCACCGTGCGCTGGCACGACGCCCTGACCACCGCTTGCGGCACCGCCTTGACCATGGCCGTCCACCATCAGGCCCCGGCGTCCGGCTGCGCCTGTCCGCCGAACCCGGGACGGACGACGCCGAGCATCGCCGGGGTGAGGTCGACCTCGAGTCAAGCTCCAGCGCTCCGACGCTCCCCGACATCCGCCACCGCCTCGTCGGCAGGGACCGGCTGATCGTTGCCGTCCGTCCAGGCCACCCGCTCACCGAGGGCCCGCTGAGCCTCGAGCGCTACGCAGCCGCCGAACACCTCACCGTCTCGCGGCGCGGAAGCCTGCGCGACCCGATCGATGACGCCCTGACCACACGCGGCCTCGAACGACGCGTCGTCGCCGCCGGGCCCACCGCCGCCTTCGCCCTGCAACTCGCCCTCGACACCGCCCTGGTCGTCACCCTCCCGGACGCGGTCACCCGCACGGCTCGGAAACAACTCGGCCTGGCCACACTGCCGCTGCCACTCCCGCTGCCCGACGTCCCCCTGTACCTGCTGTGGCACCAGCGCTACGACAGCGACGGCGCCCACACCTGGCTGCGAGACCTGGCCACCGAAACCGTCCAGGCACTATTCGCACCACCGACCGCCTCTCAACAGCCCCTCACCAACCGGACCGGGCAGTGACGGATACGCCCGGGGAAAGGCCTGCGGCAGCTGAATCCCGTTCTCGTGAACGAACTGCTGTGCACAGTCGGGCGGTTGGGCCGTGATGCGCATCGTGGCGGTGGGCGGGCGTGGATGGTTACGCGGGTCGTGATCGGGGTGGAGACGACGGACTGGCTCAAGGTGGTCGGTCCGGCCGGGATGGCGTTCTACAGCACCTCTCGCGTGGCAGGCGGACGCGGCGGTGTGTCGCCTCAGGCCGGGTGCCCGCCGCCATCGCAGCAGCATCCCGTTTCTCTGCAGCCTGCTGGCCATGTCGGGGCGTGGTCAAAGTGTCCGGTCGGAATGGGTGTTGTCGGCCGTGAGGTGACACGTCGCCCCGACCGGACCGTCGACCAGGAGCCCCCGACCACGGTCACGATGGGGCCACAAGAGGCGTGGTCGGGTCTGGTCGGCCGGAGCGGGGACTCGACCACGGGGGTGCGCCGGCAGTTGGGAGCGTGCCACGGCCGAAGGTTCACTGGAGGGGTGGGGCGCGATGCGGCGGCCCGCGGGTGCGTCGCTTGTCCAGCCGGGTGCTGCGCATGGGGGTGGTTGAGAGGGTGCGCGCAGGGCGGTGAGTCGGGCGTCGAGGCTGCCTGGCCGCCCTCGCGGCTGCGGTCCGGCGCGAGTAGTGGAGGAAGGCCGGCGCCGCCTGCCCGCAGCCGGCGCGCCCTGGTGTCAGCGCCGGGTTGTCCTCTGCTGGTTGCTTTCCGTGTCGTCCTGACAGATGTCAGGACGACACGACGGGGCAGGCCGAGTACGTTCTCCCGCATGCCATAGAGCATCGGTGTGCGAGCCCACTGCTTACCGGAGGGCTCGCACACCGGGTCACCGGTGTGCACCGTGTCCGTTGTGCAAGTGCGGATTGTGACCGCGTTGCCCGGCGGCCGGCCCGGCGTCCGGACCAGTTCCTCGTTGCCTCTTGCTTCGTCAGGAAAGGAATGGCATGTCCCTATTGAAGCGCTACGCATCCCTCGCAGCTGCAGCCGTGGCTGTGTTGTCCGTGGGCTTGGCGGCACCGGCATCCGCGGAGACGACGCACACCCCGGCGGCCTTCGGTGAACAGGCCCGCGCCGCCGGCCTCAGCCGAGAGGACACCGAGGCCCTCCAGGCGAAGGTGGACCGCTACCTTGCCCGCCACGACGGACGGCAGGTCGCGGCGAATGAGATTGCCCTGGCCGACGGTGCCAAGCTGACCGTCACCGTTCCCGGCGAGAAGTACGTGCGTGAGCTGAGCACGTCGGCCGGAATCCGTGCCGCAGCGCAGTGGGAGTGCGACAACGAGTACTTCTGCATGTACCGCCAGCAATTGGGGATGGGTGACCGACTTGCCTTGTACTACTGCCAGGACTATGCGCTGCAGGACTGGACCGGCGAGGGCTCCTACTACAACCTCCAGACCCGTGGCACCCAGGCACTGTTCAAGAACCAGAACCGCAACGTCATCCACACCACGCCTGGCGCTCCCTATGGCAACCCGAGCTATGACTGGACCCCCGTCTGGTACGTCAGGCCCTGCTGATGTCTGTAGATGCCAGCCCGGCCCTCCAGGGTGCATTTGAGGTGTCTCGAGTTCCGTAGCCGCCGCTCTCGTGCGGTTCAGGCTTCGGCCGAGTACGTGGCACCCGATCATCCGCGAGGCGCTGCAGGGTCGCACCGGACCCACGGAACGAGGGCACCGAGACACTTCGCTGGGGCAGTGAAGCGGCCGGAGGCATTTTCGGGATGAGCGGCCACGGGCGCGCTCGTGCTCGGGGCAGGACTCGTGGCCGGGTCTTCCGGTGCGGCTCAGGCGGCGGCGTCGGACAGCACGGGAGGCAGGGCCGGTCACACCGACATCCCCGGCAGGCTCAGCGGCCAGGGTGTGGCGGGGCGGGAGCGCTGGTAACTCCTCCTCCAGCCAGGCGCGCACCTGCGCTTGCTGCGGCGCCGAGGCTGAAGCGCCAGGAGCGGACCGAGATGGTCAATGACGCGGTCGGCAGCGGACCTGGAGACGCCGAACAGCGGGGCGAGCTGACGCGCCGTCAAGTTCGTGCGGCAGTACGCCGTGACCAGCAGTGTCCTGTCTGTTGGCGGCAGGCTCCACGTCCTGCCCGGCGGGTGGCGTCGCCCCCCTCGCGACGCAGCGCCATCACCCGTCATGAACTGGCGCGGGCTCAGCCCGGAGAACGGGACTATCCAGAACGGCTCTGACGCCGTGATCACACCAGCCACCTCGAGATCATTCCACCGCGGCTGATCCCTCCCGCCCGTGAGGGCAGGGTCCGGACACGAAGGCAAGGACGTCGCGGACCGCTTCGCGCAGGCTGCCGAAGTGACGATGCACGCCGTCCACCGCCGTAGGGGCGTTGACACCCCATACCGTCATCCCGGCACGCAGCCCGGACTCCACCCCGGAAGGGGCGTCCTCGATGACCAGACAGTCCTCTGGTTCGGCACCAAGTCGCGCGGCTGCCTGCAGATACGGCACGGGCGACGGCTTGCCTTCCTCCACGGCGGCCGCATCCACGAGGACCTCCGGGACCGGCAAGCCCGTCCGTGCGAAGCGTCCACGCACCCGGTGCTCATAGTTCGAAGTCACCAGTGCCCAGGACCCGGGCTGCAGAGCACTCAGCAGCTCCGAGGCGCCACCGAAGGCCGTATAGGCGCCGGAGCGGACGTCCTCGTCCTCCAGCTCGTGCAGTGCAGCAAGGCACTCCCCGGGGTCCTGGTCCGGAGCAACCCGCGCGAAGGTCTCCATCGGCCTCGTCCGCAGCGCCACTCGGTAGACCTCATCGGGGTCCAGTCGGTATCGCTCCGCCCACGTTCGCCAAACCAGGCGCTGATTGTCCACGGCGTCGATCAACGTGCCATCAACATCGAACAGGACATACCTCATTGCACCGGACTGGCTGAGTTCACTGGTCACGCTTCGATCATGCCATCAGGCCCTGAGCAGGCAGTTTGCGGGACAAGTCTTACAACAGCCAACACAAAGCTGCCAGAGCGTGAGCGGCGCTTCCGGTACCCGGGCCGCAAGCCGCGGCCGGACCTCATACTCCGGCCGCCCGATCTCGGATGCCAGACAATCCCGACATGCCGTCATGGACCAGTGACATCTTCCTCGCCGCCGTCACCACTCTCTTCATCGGCTTGTTCGTCAATCCCTGCATTGAGGCAGGAAAGCCGCGAATTGAAGCCAAGAACAATCGAAAACGCCTCGCACACGAGGCTCGCGCCGAGTTCAGCAAACGAGTCCTGACCATCCTGTCGGCATGCGGACGACTCCAGAGCTCAGAGGTACCAGCCCGCGAACCGATTCCCCACGCCACTCCCCCCGGCTACGTTTCCGCACCGGTTCCATTCCCGGCCGGTCTTGCCTCCGACGGTGGCGGGAACAAGGACTTCAGTTATCCTCATTCTCGCTGGTCAGAGGTACTTTCCGCTTTCGTGATCACCAGTCGGTGCGCTCACCTCGTGAAAGCGCGAGGTTAGGGAACCGGTGTCGGCACCCTGGAGTGGGCGGCCGGTGGCGGGACGGTGCGCGGGGAGATCCCGCTCGGTGACCTCCTCGACCAACTCGTGGTTGAGCGCGGCGGCACAGGTCGCTCCCATCCGGGCCGCCGTGATCGCCTGGGCCCGGTGGATCAACCACGTTCCCGATGGCCCAGAGGCCGGGCGGCTGATGCGGCCGACGGGGCTGGTGCGCAGGAAGCCGTGCTCGTCCCTCTCGCAGCAAAGCCCTTCCAGGACACCACCGTTCGGGATCCTCCTCGGGAGGAGGAACACCCCTGCTGCCTGAAGTGTCCGTCCCTCGGCGAGTTCTACCCAGGAGTGCACCGCCGTCGGCGAGCAGTCCGGGCACCGGCCCTTCCATCACTTCGACTCCGCGGGCCCCGAGACAGCTCCGTCGCCGCTGGGAGCGACATGTCAACGAGCAACGCCCCCACCATCGGGCAGGGGCGTTGCTCGAGATGGTCTGATTCAGGGTGCCTTTTGGTCGGCGGGCTTCTCGATCTCGGTGGTCACCCGTGCCCCTCGGAAGAGCACCGGGAGCCACAGGAGACATGCCAGCAGGGGGACCGCGGCGTAGGTGGCCATGCCCACACTGGAGCCCAACCCGTCCATGAGCGCGCCGAGGATGAGATAGCCGATGCCGATGAGCGCCGACTCCACGAATGCGATCATCGACAGCAGGCTCGCCCGGTGGCGCGACGGCACGGCCTCGTTGAACACGTTGTCCACGATCACGGCGGTGATCTCCGGAATCCCGACCAGGACCAGGAACGCGGCGATGGTGACCCAGACAAGGCCGAGGCCGCTGAGGCCGAGCGCCGCAGCGAGCGTCAGGAGAGACACCGGGACTATGACCCGATACCCGATGCGCCGGTCCGCGCGGTCCGACAGCAGCGGAGTGAGCCCGCCAGCGAAGAATCCCGCCGATATGACCACGCTGACCAATGCGGTGCTCGCTCCCTGATCGGAGAGGGTCTTCTGCGCAAAGATGATGTACGGCGTCAATGTCGCATGCATCAATCCGGACACCACGACAAGCGTCACGAGTGCCGGCGTGGCGACCCGAAGCATCGCCCGCCATGCTGTGGCGTCGCCGTGCTCCTCGGCTCCGTCCTGTTCGTCCACTGCGTCCGCGCCGCGGATCTCGGGCACCCGTGACATCAGCACCACCACGGCCAGGACGAGGCACGCCGCCGAACCGACGTAGACGACTCCCCAGGAAAACTGCTGCAGTTGGCCGCCGAGGACGATGGCGACTCCCGAGGTGACCGTCCCGAGCATGGTGAACCGGGACTTGTTCTTGACGTAGCCGGCCGTTGCACCACGACGTACGAGCAGGTCGTACAGCAGGGCGGTGTCGGAACCTGACACACATGCCATGCCCACGCCCTGCCCCATGAACAGCGCCAGGAACACCCAGTAGTTGGAGAACGCCACCTGACCGAGCAGACATCCAGCTATCAGCAGCTGGCCGATCACGATGCTGGCACGCCTGCCGATTCGGTCGGCGATGACTCCCGTCGGCAACTCCGCAAGTCCGCTGACCAGGTAGAGCAGTGTCTGCAGCAGGGCCACTTGCGCGGCGGACAAGCCTCGCTGATAAAGGAAGAGGACGAATACGCCCCGCTGGAACAGCGAGTTGCTGAGCACGGCGTATACGTAGAACAGGCGCGTGATACTTCGTGCTGCATCGTCGACTGCAGCCGACCCGCCAAGGGCCTCCGTGGCGCCGGTCATGCTGCGGGCTCCCCCTGGTGACTCCGGTGATCATTGGTGTTGGGCCTCCGCCGTCGACCGGAACCTCCAGTCCGTACTTCGCGCAGGACATTGGGCTGACCCTCCGGGAACCGTTGCCGACGCCGCGGGCATCCTCGGTGGAGGTGCCAAGTGCTGGAACCGGTAGCGTGCATCTCCTGGAAACGGTTGCGCACAGCTTGGAGCCGGCGTGGGCGTGAGGTCAGGGAGATCCCGGATCTCGTCACTTGATTCCCGGGAGGACGGCCGTCGGCAGCGACTGCGTCCTGTGAGGGCACCGGAGCCTGGTCGGCTCGCACGCGAGTTCTGTGACTGCCTGGAATCAGGATTCCGCCGTCCTGGAGCGAACGAAGCGCTCAGAGCGTGTTTGAGATCGGGCTTCGTCCGCCCGAAGGGCGGGCCGAGCGGGACCTGGTGCGTGCGAGCGCAGGGCGGAAGGCCTCGTTCGTAAGGGAAGTACTGGCGCGGCGTTCCAACGTAGCGGGGGCGCGTGCCAGGCCCCGTTCGGCAGGAGGCAGATCTCGAACACGCTCTCGGACACACCAGATCCCCTGGCGTACGGGAAGGCCCACACAGGAGTCACCGGAAGAGAAGGCCAAGCCGTCCAGTGTGGGGCTGTGAATGCCGGCCCGCTCCATGGTCGTGATCTCGCGTCCCCAGTCGACGGCCTCGATCACGTTCGCCTCGGGTGTGGAGCGGTCGATGACGATGCGTCGGTGGGGACCTAGTGCTGGGTTCCTCAAACGGCGTACGCATATCGGCGCCGTAGTCGGCGGGTTGGCGGTGCGGGCCTGCCCCAGACCCAGGGCTGGGCTCGGGTGTTGAGCTGGGCTGTTGCGAGACGGGTGGCTTGCTCGATCTCGGGTGGTCCTGCGAAGGACTGCCCGGCGAGGGCGGCCTTGCGGAAGATGCGCCACCAGCCTTCCTGAAGGTTGAGCCAGCAGGCGCCGACGGGGATGAAGACGTGCCGGATTCTGGGGTGGTCCACCAGCCAAGTCCGGGTGGACAGGCTGTTGTGTGAGGACAGGTTGTCGGTAACGACGTAGATGTCCCCAGCGGGATTGGCTGCCTCGACCTTCTGAAGAAACTGCTGGTAGAAGGCACTGTTGCGAGAGGAAGCGGTCATGGTGATTTCCTGTCCGTCCCGCACTCGCAGCGCACCGTAGACCCAGGTCTTCTCCGGTCCGCGGCTGTAGTCGACTTCGGACTTGATGCGGTGGCCGTCCGGCGACCAGCCCGGCGCCGGCGGGAACGTGCGGGGGATCACCGGTCCGAGCTCGTCGGCGCAGACGACCGTCGCGCCGCCGGGCGGGCGGGTGTAGAGCTCGATGATCCTTGTCCTTTTCCCTCGAAGTCTGCGTCCCTCGAGCGGGTCCAGGACCGGGTGCGGCGCCAGCGCACCCTCTCGGCCAGCAGGATCCGACGGACCTGGCTGCGGCCGATCTCGATGCCCCGCCGCTGGGCCTCCGCGGCCAGTGCGTCAAGGGTCCACTCCGGCGGCCCGGACTCGTCCTCTGCGGCCAGTTCGCCGCCTGCCTGCACGGTCAGCCGGCCCGGCGCCGGCTGTCTGACCAAGCCGATGATCATCGAGCGTTCCGCCTCGGTGATCCGCCGTTTGCGGCCCTGACCGCCCATATCCTCCAGTCCGTCCAGGCCAGAGCGGTTGAAGCGGTGCAACCAGCGGCGGACCGTCTTGGGGTTGCACCTCAACTCTTCCGCGATGGCCGGCACCCGCTGTCCGGACCAGCTCAGCTCGACCATGCGCGCCCGCACCACCAGATCGCGCGGCGCTTTGCGGGCTCGCGACAGTCGAAGCACGAGCCGTTGCTCGTTCTCGTCACGGCTCGGCCGTGCCCGTAACACCACCGTCCAGCACCCGCTCCCGAGCAACCGAACAGCCCCGCCACCAGGACATATACCCAGCAAAAGAGGAACCCAGCACTAGTACTGTAACGGTGCTTGCCGTGACTGCTGGCCAGTTCGCTCGTTGGTGTGGTTATGGGTGGGGACCGTGCTGGTGTCAGGTTGTGGGCGGGTGAACTGGACGCTCTGCATGAGCGGTTCGTGCACCGGTTTAACCGGGAGGAGCCGCGTCAGTCGGCGCTGGCTTACATGCGGGGCCTGGTTGCGCCGCTACAGCGCAAGAACGGATGGACGCTGGCTGAGGAAGCCGGGCACGCGGGTCCCGATCGCATCCACCGGCTGCTGAACAGGATCGAGTGGGACGCCGACGAGGTCCTGGACGACGTGCGCGACTACGTCGTCGAACACCTCGGAGACCGCGAGGCCGTCCTGATCGTCGATGACACCGGCTTCCTCAAGAAGGGCATCCGCTCGGCCGGCGTGCAAAGGCAGTACTCCGGCACCGCCGGCCGCACCGAGAACAGCCAGATCGGGGTGTTCCTCGCCTACGCCACAGATCGCGGACGCACGCTCATCGACCGGCGGTTGTATCTGCCCACGTCCTGGACGGACGACCGGGAACGCTGCCGACGGGCGGGCATCGACGACACGGTCGGCTTCGAGACGAAGGTGGCCATGGCCAAGGCGATGATCCGCAGGGCCATCGCCAACCGGGTGCCGTTCGGATGGGTGACGGCGGACGCCGCCTACGGCTTCAGCAAGGGCTGGCGGTTCGAGCTGGAGCAGGCGGACGTCTTCCACGTCATGGCCACCACCCGGCATGACACGGTCGTTACCCGCTGGTCCATTGATCACCCCGTGCACGAGCTGTTTCCCGGCCTGCCGCGGCAGAAGTGGAAGCGCCGTTCCTGCGGCGCGGGAGCTCATGGCCGGCGGATCTTCGACTGGGCCCGCGTCGAGGTACGGCCCTGGCACCGCGAGGACCGACGGCACTGGGTTCTCGCCCGCCGCAGCGTGAGCAGGCCCGAGGAGATCTCCTACTACATCGCCTACTGCCCGGCCCAGACCACGCTGGACGAGCTGATCCGCATCGCGGGCAGCCGATGGGCGGTGGAGGAGTGTTTCCAGACGGCGAAGCAGGAGTGCGGTCTCGACGACTACCAGGTCCGCCGCTACCCCGGCTGGCATCGCCACATGACCCTCGCCATGGCCGCGCATGCCTGCCTGACAGTCCTGCGGGCCCGCGAGCTGGATGCGGAGAAAGCAGAAACGGATCCTCCCAGCTCATCCACTACAGCCTCGCCGAGATCAGAAGATTGATCACCCGCCTCACCAACCGCCGTCCCACCCCGGCCGACCACATCCTTCACTGGTCGACATGGCGTCGTCGACGCCAGCACCAAGCCCGCATCAGCCACTACAAACGACGCGGACACAGCCCCTGAACTGGTCAGCAATCAGCTCAAGCACCGTTGCAGTACTAGTGCTGGGTTCCTCTTTTGCTGGGTATATGTCCTGGTGGCGGGGCTGTTCGGTTGCTCGGGAGCGGGTGCTGGACGGTGGTGTTACGGGCACGGCCGAGCCGTGACGAGAACGAGCAACGGCTCGTGCTTCGACTGTCGCGAGCCCGCAAAGCGCCGCGCGATCTGGTGGTGCGGGCGCGCATGGTCGAGCTGAGCTGGTCCGGACAGCGGGTGCCGGCCATCGCGGAAGAGTTGAGGTGCAACCCCAAGACGGTCCGCCGCTGGTTGCACCGCTTCAACCGCTCTGGCCTGGACGGACTGGAGGATATGGGCGGTCAGGGCCGCAAACGGCGGATCACCGAGGCGGAACGCTCGATGATCATCGGCTTGGTCAGACAGCCGGCGCCGGGCCGGCTGACCGTGCAGGCAGGCGGCGAACTGGCCGCAGAGGACGAGTCCGGGCCGCCGGAGTGGACCCTTGACGCACTGGCCGCGGAGGCCCAGCGGCGGGGCATCGAGATCGGCCGCAGCCAGGTCCGTCGGATCCTGCTGGCCGAGAGGGTGCGCTGGCGCCGCACCCGGTCCTGGACCCGCTCGAGGGACGCAGACTTCGAGGGAAAAGGACAAGGATCATCGAGCTCTACACCCGCCCGCCCGGCGGCGCGACGGTCGTCTGCGCCGACGAGCTCGGACCGGTGATCCCCCGCACGTTCCCGCCGGCGCCGGGCTGGTCGCCGGACGGCCACCGCATCAAGTCCGAAGTCGACTACAGCCGCGGACCGGAGAAGACCTGGGTCTACGGTGCGCTGCGAGTGCGGGACGGACAGGAAATCACCATGACCGCTTCCTCTCGCAACAGTGCCTTCTACCAGCAGTTTCTTCAGAAGGTCGAGGCAGCCAATCCCGCTGGGGACATCTACGTCGTTACCGACAACCTGTCCTCACACAACAGCCTGTCCACCCGGACTTGGCTGGTGGACCACCCCAGAATCCGGCACGTCTTCATCCCCGTCGGCGCCTGCTGGCTCAACCTTCAGGAAGGCTGGTGGCGCATCTTCCGCAAGGCCGCCCTCGCCGGGCAGTCCTTCGCAGGACCACCCGAGATCGAGCAAGCCACCCGTCTCGCAACAGCCCAGCTCAACACCCGAGCCCAGCCCTGGGTCTGGGGCAGGCCCGCACCGCCAACCCGCCGACTACGGCGCCGATATGCGTACGCCGTTTGAGGAACCCAGCACTAGGGGCTGTTTCTCGGATCATGTGCGGAGCCAGATGATGAGTGCTGCGAGGGTGACGGTGCCGAGGTAGGTGTAGGCCCGTTTCTCGTAGCGTGTGGCGACAGCGCGGAAGCCTTTCAGGCGGTTGATGGCACGTTCGACGGTGTTGCGTTTCTTGTAGTGTTCGCGGTCGAACCCAGTGGGCCGGCAACCTTGGGAACCGCGGTTGCGTCGGTGTCTGCGTTGGTCGAGCCGTTCGGGGATGGTGTGCGATATGCCGCGTCGTCGCAGGTAACGGCGGTTTTCACGGGACGTGTAGGCCTTGTCGGCCAGGACATGGTCGGGGCGGCTGCGGGGCCGGCCGACGCCGATGCGGGGCACCGACACCCGCTGCAGGACGGGCTCGAGTTGGGGGCCGTCACCGAAGTGTCCGGGTGTCAGGAGAAGGGCGAGTGGCCGGCATCGTCCGTCGGCTGCGAGGTGGATCTTGGTGGTGAAGCCGCCGCGGGAGCGTCCCAGACACTCGCCGATCTGACCACCTCCTCCAGCCGGACGGTCAGTTTCCGAAGCACCGGATCGACCTGGTTCGTCCGCGGGCGGACCCCCCTTTGAGGAACCGCGGCAGGCGCCGTCTTCCTTGCCCCGGCGGCGTGCTGGTGGGCACGCACCGCCGTGGAGTCCACGGACACGTCCCAGTCGATCCGGCCCCCAGCGTCCTCCGCGGCCTGCACCTTCGACAGAAGCATCTGCCAGGTCCCGTCCGCCGACCAGCGACGATGGCGCTTGTAGACCGTCTCCCACGGCCCGAACCGCTCCGGAAGATCCCGCCACTGCACCCCCGTACGGACCCGGTACAGCACCCCGTTGATCACCCGACGGTGATCACTCCACCGGCCCCCACGTACACCGCCACGAGGTAAGAACGACTCCAGCCGAACCCACTCCGCATTCGTCAGGTCTCCACGTCCCATGCAGTCAGCCTGCCCCCAACACCCCAAGCACGAAGGGAGATCCGAGAAACAGCGCCTAGGTCGATATCTGCCTGATTGGCGCAGGACTCGTTGCATTGCAGGGGGTGGGACAGGGCGCGAAGCCAGCTGCGGGAACTTGGTGCGCGGCCTGCAGGCTTCGACGGAACGGACCAATCGCTGGCAGCCGGCCGAGCGTGAGCAGGTCCGCCTTCGCCGGGCGGGGAGGCGCGCTGGCGTTCAGTGTGGTTGCCACCGAGGACTCGAAGGACTCCGGCTACTCACGCGCGTCGCTTGATCACATTCCGGGGCGGAGAGTCGGACGGCAGGCCGCTACTCGAGCCTGGGAGCCTCCGCGGGAGCCGGGCAGACGCGACGGCCATCTCGGTCGAAGACAAAAAGCTGCGCGAGATCTACAAGGAGCGGCACCATCTGGCCTGGGTGCAGTGGTATCTCGGGGGCGGCGCGGACCACCAGATCCACCGTCAAGTCCTTGGCGGGGCTTCTGTCCTCTGCCAGGACGGGGAGCACGGAACCGGTGGGAGCCGATCGCATGCCGGGGAGCCATCCGGAGGCCTTGTGCATCAGCTTCACGAACTCATGAGGGCGGCGAACTCCCCGGTGGGACACCGCCGGAGTACGCGACGCAGTCGGACGTGGTGTCTCCAGCTCAGGGACAACGACCCGTCGAGCCCTCGTGTTCAGATGCACCAGCGACTCGTGGCCCTGATAATCTACATGCTCCACCATACCGGTGAGTTGCGCCTCGCCTGGCCGGGCCCGCGTGGATGAGGCGATCCGTACCGCTTCCGACCGAAGGCCGACAATGATCGGTCGGCCTTGCTGGATCCGCAGCATCTGGTGGTCCGAGCTGAGTGGCTCTGGCAGTTTCAGGCGCTGTTGGCCAAAGTCGATCCACATCCCTCCTGTGACGGGTGCCGCGACACTGGCCTGCCAGAGGTTGATCCGAGGTGTGCCGATGAAGGTCGCTACGAATACGTTCTCCGGCAAGTGGTACGCCTCGCGCGGAGATCCCACTTGCTGTAGCACCCCGCCGCGCATGATCGCCACCCGGTCACCCAATGACATGGCCTCGGCCTGATCATGCGTCACATATACGGTGGTGACTCCCATGCCTCGAGTGAGCTGGGCGATTTCCGTGCGCAGTCGTCCGCGCAGATTGGCATCCAGATTCGACAGTGGCTCGTCCATCAGGAACACCGAAGGACGGCGGGCGATTGCACGGCCCATCGCAACACGCTGGCGCTCCCCTCCGGACAACTGCTCCGGATAGCGGTCGAGAAGCTCCTTGATGCCGAGCTTCCGGACCGTCGCCTCGATCCGCGCCGTGGGGTCCTGATCGGGTGCCTCGTACCGCAGCGGGAACCCGATGTTTTCGCGGTTGGTCATGTTCGGGTACAGGGCGAGACTTTGGAAGATCATGGCCATGTCGCGTGCTGCCGGCCCAAGGTCATTTGCGTATTCACCGTCCAGCAGCAGTTCACCGGAGGTGATTTTTTCCAGCCCGGCGATCATCCGCAGCAGCGTCGATTTGCCGCACCCGGACGGACCGAAAAGCACAAGGAACTCACCTGGCGCCACATCCAGCGTGATGTCGCTGACGGCGGGAATCGGTTGCTTGGGGTAGGTCTTGGAGATGGCGTTGAGGGAAATGGAGCGAGTCATGGAGGGGCCACCGAGTGTGATGTTGTAGGGGTGAGGTGATACATGCGGGAATGCGGGCGTCGGCCTTGGTTACACCCTGGAATCGAGCTCACCCGCGGTTGCTTCGTCCAGCAGGGCTGTCTGCATCCCTGTGGCCTTCCGGCGCACCATGTACTGTGCACGACCCGGCGGCAGGTTCCGGGCTTGACGGTGCCGAAGAGAGGCCTTTGTGCGCCCGCATGAACCGGCGCAGAGCATGTCTGCACAACGGCTCCAGGTCCTCTACCGGCTTCGTCGACAGCGGTGTCAGCCACAGTGCGCGTTACTGATCGCCGACAGCCATCCACACCTTGAGGAAGTCGTCGTCCGTCGGGCGCCGTTCCCACAGCACTTGTAGTGCGCGCCATCGTCGACAAGGTCGCCGGTGAGGGGTGATTCCAGGCCAACGCCAGCTGCCGCACTACGTTCGTGTCATGCGCTTTTCGTCTAATCTGCGACAGATGGCGCAGGTAATCACGGCGTTGACCACGCAGTCGCTGCTTACGGTAGCCACCCCGGCGTGTCAGCTGACCGATGATCACCATGGCCGCCGCCAGCACCATCACGCCCGCTGTCACGCAGGCGAAAGCGTCTGACCCGGTAGGCCGAAGGAACATGAGGATCATCGAGATCGACATCATGGCCGTCGGCAAGTACGTCCACAGGGCGGACGAGTCTGGCACCGTCTCCGGGAGCGTGTCCTGGATGGTCAGCTCCCCTTCGGGCATGGCCGGACCACGCCGGCCAGCTGGGCGGCGGAAGAGAATCACGCTCAACGCACTGGCTCCTTACGTAGGAATGCTTAACCGTATGGTCAGGGAGGCGCGCCGCCTGTGAATTTTGAACGAGTGCGGGTACTTTCGGACAGTTCCGCGAGTAATTCCAGGAAGAATGAGGCGCGGTGTTGTAAAGCACAGGAGGCCGCGTACGTCCCAAACACCTGCAATAGCTGCCGGGGTCCAGTACTCTGCCTCGCGACAACAAGCTCAGTATCCGGACGGCACCAGAAACACCGTCAATCCGGAGTGGTTTGGTCTCATCACGGATCCGAACGGCAGCATCTCCACATCCCACCTCGATCAGAACCCCAGCCTTGACGCTTCGACGGGGGCTTCGACCCATGGGGCCGGCGCCTATTCCGAACTGCCGACGCCGAGTTCCCTCGCCAGTGAGCCTCTTTCAACCTGTCACTGGGGGGTGCAAGGGCAGGCCGAGTGGGTTGTTGGTGACATGGCAGAGCCCCTTGTCGTTGGCGGTGTTGATCTCACTCGACACCGGCGCCAAGGGGCTCTGTTGGTTCCGTATCCTTCCATGCTCGACGTCCCGTACGAGCTGGTTGAGCATGTCTCCTGGCTCATCTACATGCGAAGGTGTGAATGTGGTTCGCGGTGGCGGAAGTTGAGCTGCTTCAAGCAGGCTCTGCTCGTGCTCGCCCATCTGCGTAAGAACGAGACGTATCGGCAGGTCGGGGCAGGGTTCGGGGTGTCAGGGCCACGGCCTGGCGGTATGTCGACGAGACGCTCGAGATCCTCGCCTCCTGGGCACCCGGCCTGCACGAGGCCCTGGTCGGCCTCGGTGAGGGCGACTTCGTCATCGTCGACGGGACGCTGATTCCCACCGACCGCATCAAGGCCGACGAGCCCTACTACTCACAGAAGCACAGGAAGCACGGGATGAACGTGCAGGTCATCGCCACGCCGGACGGCACCCCGCTCTGGTTCTCGCGCGCGACACCAGGGCGGACTCACGACCTGACCGCGGCTCGCGCCCACGGCATCGTCCAGGCGTGCCTGACCGGCAGATCCTTGTGCTCGCGGACCGGGCCTATCAGGGCGCCGGCGCCACCGTCCGCACCCCCTACTACCACCACCGCGAACAGCCCGAGCACTACCAGCAGTTCAATCGTGATCACGCCCAGTTGAGGGCTCCGGGTGAACGCGCCTTCGCGCAACTCAAGCAGTGGCGGGTCCTGCGGCGGGCACGGTGTTCCACCCGCCGTATCGGCACCATCGTACAAGCCGTCCACACCCTCCTGACCTGCGCCTATTCAGGATGAAAGAGGCTCACTGACGACGACGCCAGCACCAAGCCCGCATCAGCCACTACAAACGACGCGGACACAGCCCCTCAAAAACTGCCCAACAGTCACGTCAAACACCGTTGCAGTACTAAGACTTTCGGGCGCCCGGCAGCGATGGGGCGCCCGACGCACGTTCGCTCACCGCAGAGAAATCATAGGCAGTCTCGGCATGGACAACCAGGTCGATTCCAACGACTTCGTCTTGGTGAGAAACCCGGAAGCCGATGCTGACATCGATTACCTTGGCCAGAAGCCAAGTCAGCACCAAGGAGTAGCTGGCGACTGCGAAGGCGCCGATTGCCTGCTTCCCCAACTGCCCGAAGCCAGCACCGGCAACGAGGCCAGCAGTGGTGTCGAAGACGCCAATGAGGAGCGTTCCGACGAAGCCGCCGACAGCGTGAACACCGACAACATTGAGGGCGTCGTCGTATCCAAACCGCTCCTTTAGGCCGACGGCCCAAGCGCACACGAAACCGGCGACGCTGCCGATGGCGATGGCCCCCCATGTGTCCACCGCGGCGCAAGCCGGAGTGATAGCCACCAACCCTGCCACCGCTCCTGACGCGGCACCGAGTGAGGTGAAACTACCGCTCCTGAGCCGTTCCCAGATCAGCCAGCCCATCATCGCCGCGCCTGTGGCTACCTGAGTGTTGAGGAAAGCGATGCTTGCCGTGCCGTTGGCGGCAAGGGCCGAGCCGGCATTGAAGCCGAACCATCCGAACCATAGCAAGCCTGATCCGAGCATCACTAGAGGCAGACTGTGCGGGCGCATCGTCTCCTTCTTGAATCCGACACGCTTGCCCAGCACGAAAAGCGCGCCCAGGGCAGCCATTCCAGCATTGATGTGCACTGCGGTGCCGCCGGCGAAGTCCTTGACACCAAGCCTGAAGATCCAGCCATCGGATTGCCACACCCAGTGGGCCACCGGGAAGTAGACCAGAGTTACCCAAAGGGCGATGAACAGGATCCACGCACCGAACTTGGCGCGGTCCGCGATCGCACCACTGATCAGCGCAGGCGTGATGATGGCGAACATCAACTGGAAGACGACGAAGGCGAATACGGGGATGGTGCCCGTCAGGGTGACGCCCGTGATTCCTTTCAATCCGGCGTAGCTCAGGTCACCCAGGAGTCCAGCACCAAGATCGTCGCCGAAGGCGAGGGAATAGCCGTAGGCTACCCACAGCACGCTGACTATCCCGAGGCTGATGAAGCTCATCAGCAGCATATTGAGCACACTTTTGACCCGGACCATGCCACCGTAGAAGAAGGCCAGTCCGGGTGTCATCAGCATGACGAGTGCCGCGCTGATCAGGACGAACGAGGTATCGCCCGCATCGAATTGCTCCGGCATCGATGTCTCCATTTCGTTGAGAGCCGCTGAGGCACAGGGGGTTGATCGAGTGTGAATCGTGGTGCGGGACGAGAGCAGTGGGCACCAGCAGACAGCCACCCACTCCCGCGGCCGTCGAGCGTGAACACCGCCAGCGTGCAGACCGCCACGTGGCGCGGCCAACCGTGCACGGGGTCGTTAGACGAGGTCGGCCTTCTCCAGGGCGGTGCAGCATGTGTCGATGATGAGGCGGGTCACCACGTAAGGGTCGACGTTCGCGTTCGGACGGCGGTCCTCGATGTAGCCCTTACGGTCGACCTCGACCTGCCACGGGATGCGGACCGAAGCACCGCGGTTGGACACGCCGTAGCTGAACTCGCTCCACGGGGCGGTCTCGTGCGCGCCGGTGAGTCGGGACTCGACGCCGATGCCGTAGTTCTTGATGTGTCGTAGCGGCTTGTCGTCGCGGCCGAGGGCCTCGCAGGCCTCAATGATGGCGTCGTAGCTTTCGCGCATGGCCTTGGTGGAGAAGTTGGTGTGCGCGCCGGCGCCGTTCCAGTCACCCTTGGCGGGTTTGGGGTCGAGAGTTGCGGAGACGCCGAAGTCCTCGGCGGTGCGGTAGAGCAGCCAGCGAGCGACCCACAGCTGGTCGGCGACCTCCAGCGGGGACAGCGGGCCGACCTGGAACTCCCACTGGCCGGGCATGACTTCGGCGTTGATGCCCGAGACTCCGAGACCAGCTTTGAGGCAGTTGTCGAGGTGCTGATCGACGATCTCGCGGCCGAAAATCTCGTCGGCGCCGACGCCGCAGTAGTAGTGGCCTTGAGGCGGCGGAAAGCCAGACTCGGGGAAGCCAAGCGGGCGGCTGTTTTTGAAGAACGTGTACTCCTGCTCGATTCCGAAGATCGGCTCCTGTGCGTAGAACTTTTCGGCCACCTCACGCAGCGCGACGCGGGAGTTGGAGGCGTGCGGCGTCATATCCGTATTGAGAACTTCGCACAGCACGAGCACGTCATCACCGCCTCGGATCGGGTCGGTGCACGAGAAGACAGGCTTGAGCACGCAATCCGAGGCGTGGCCCTCGGCCTGGTTAGTGCTGGACCCGTCGAACCCCCAGATCGGCAGCTCGGCCCCGTCGGCGAGGATTTTCGTCTTCGAACGGAGCTTGGCGGTCGGCTGGGTACCGTCCATCCAGATGTACTCGGCTCGGTAACTCATCGCATTTCTCCAGGATTGATGGTTGTGTGTGGCTTCTGCTCGGAAGGTCTGGTCAGGCAGTCTCTGATGTGAGAGAAACTGGGGGCGGCTCGCCGGTGGGGGCACCGTGCCGGAGCAGTTTGACGATGGCTCCGTGGCCGCCGTTCTCCGCGTCGGTCAGCGCCGTCCCTCCCCAGCGGTCGACGGCCTGTGCTTCTGCTCCGCGCTCCAGCAGGTGAGTCGCGACTTCAACGTGTCCTTCTGCCGCAGCAAGGTGAAGCGCCGTGCGACCGTCGTAGTCGCACGCATTCGCCGATACGCCGGATGCCAGGGCGGCGCGAACGCCCTCCAGGTCTCCGGCGCTCGCCGACCACAGAAGACGGATCGTTGTGTCCATTACCGACTGGTTCCTCTTTAGGCGGGGATCCTGCTTTCCGCAATTTTCAGCGGTGAGTGAATCGTAGATATGGAAGGTGTATCTCCCCACGAGCTTCCGGCAGAATTCGATGCCTCGAACCGAATTGCCCAGTGAATCCAGAGGGGGTGCCCAGATGGCGATTCCCATGACCTGCGGGATTACCAGCATCAAGGCGCCGGAAACTCCGCTCTTCGCCGGAAGGCCGATGTGGAAGGCGAACTCGCCGGAGTAGTCATACATGCCGCACGAAGACATCAAAGACAGACATTTCTTCACGGAGTCAGAAGCGAAGACTCGGTCGTTCGAGAGCGGCACTACTCCGCCGTTGGCGAATGTGGAGGCGACGGACGCCAATCCCCTGGCATCCAGTTCGATTGAACAGCACTGGAAGTAGAACTCCAGGGTTTCTACCAGATCAGTCCCGTCCGGAAAGGCGCCACTCTCGCGCATGAAGTAGCCGAGTGCGAAATTCCGGTCGGCGGTCTGCCGTTCCGAGAGATAGACTGAGTTGTTGAAACCCACCGGCCCGCCGGCGGCGAGCCGCCGCCATGTATCTGCGACGAAGTCGAATCGGTCAGCCATGTCGAATGATCGCTTGATCAACGAACAGCTCATGATGGCGCCCGAATTGATCATCGGGTTGTGCGGGAGACCGTCACCATTCACGGACAATTCGTTGAATTTGCGACCGCTCGGCTCACGGCCAACGTGACGATGTACTATATCGGCACTATGCTCGTCAAGTGTCAGCGAATAGTTGACCGGCTTACAGACCGACTGAACACAGAATTCCACACCTGCATCGCCGATGCTGAACCGCTGCCCATCGACTGTACAGACAGCGATCCCAAAGCGATCGGGTGACACGCGCTTCAGTTGCGGTATGTAGTCGGCAACGGCGCCGCGCTTTTCTCCTAGAAGGTCGGTATAGATCTCAGTAATGGAATTTGTGAAGGACACGAAGTCAGGGATCACGAGAGCGCCAGTGATCGATCGCTCCAGTAACCCTCCGCTCTGCTGGCACAACTTGGCGAATCGGTCAAGGTTCAGATTTGGCCCGTCAGGGGAAGATTCGGCTACCGCCTTCAGCGCGTGATCGACGCGCGGATCGTCGGGCAGGATACCGGCCCGCTCGAGTCGTGAAAGGACTTCCATGCGGGAGACATTGCCTTCCGCATCCTTCTTGAACGAGTCGAATAGCTGCCGTATGGCCGGTCTATCAACTTCTTGGGGGGCGCTACTCATGTTACGTGTCTTTTTAGTTTCGGCCTGCCTTATCGACAGCGAACTGGCGGTGTTCTTTGTCATGTCTTCCACTTCATAGCTCGAACCCATCTAGGTAGAAAATGCGGTTCGGCGTCGGTCTTGCCACAGCTCACGCACACAAGCAGATTGCTTCTGCACCAGCTGGGCCATGTATCGGGTCTCTGGTTGAACCACTTCCGGTGTGACAAGCGTCCGTCGAGAGACGGCGCGGGGCAGCGAAGGCGCAAGGATGGAAAGTCGAATGCTTGGTCACGGCCCTTGGGACTAGCACGAGTTGGCTGTCGGCCGCCAACTTCCGGGCAACGGCAACAATGACACCGCGTTGAGCGAATCCGGAATGGACACGGCCTACAGCAAGGCGGCCATACGCGTCGACGGTGGCTATCAGGGCACAGGGGCTCTCATCCTTCACCGCCGTTAGGCAAGTCGCAATGGGCTCAAGGGCTGGAAAGACGAACACAACAACCTCCCATCGGTGGGTGCGAGACCGAGTCCGTCACGCCGTCGCACGGATGAAGAATCTGGTGCATCATGAGGAACGTCGATCGCCGCGGCGACAGCCAGTATTGGCACGCCAAACAGCATCGCCGCTTGCACAATGTCGCACGTGCCCAGTCGCCAGCAGTGCTGCGGCAAAGTCAACCCAACACCCCACCCTCAACCACCGAGCCAAGCAGTTACGAGAGAGTCTTAGAGCATCGAAAGGACTTCAGAATTCGCAGTTTTCGCCGTGCTGGCAGTCTACTTAACATACAGGTGTCAGGCATCCTTATCAGCCTCACGATTGCCTATTCGAACTTTGACATGAGGTAGAAGCGGGAACTCTCACCGATCCCATCCCCTTCTTGTGTGGAAGGCCGGGGGGTCGTGCGGAGTATCACTCGCCCGACTCCGTCCGGTATTTGCACCTACGTGCCCTTTGAGGTGATGAGCACTCAGACAAGCGGGAGGAGGATGGCCCGTTGGGCAGGAGTTTTCGCCACGAGAGGTTGGTGGATTCCAAGGCGGTGGCGCTCCATCGGATGGTGCGACGGTCCAGGCCTCATAGTTCCGACCGCGCGACTCCGCTGCACTCGAGCAGGCCGTTACTCCGCCAAGAAGCGGTGCGCTCCTCGCTTTCCGAAGTGCATGCCGGACACTGAACCTCTTTCATCCTGGGTCGGGAGGGTGAAATGGCCAGGTCGGGCGGGGTGGTGACGAGGCCGGGCCCCTGGTCGTTGGCGTGGTGATTCCACTCATCACACGGGGAGCTACCGCGCCGCGGCCGAGCTGGCCGGGTGCGACCACCACACGGTGGCCCGTTTTGTGAAGATGCGGGCCGCTGGCCAGAACCCTGACCAGCACCGTCACCGGGCTCGCGCGATCGACGACTACCTGCCGAAGATCGAGGAACTGGTGGTCCGTTCGCAGGGCAAGGTCCGCGCGGACGTGGTCCACAAGCGGATCACAGCGATGGGCTTCATGGGCGGGGAACGCATCACCCGCCGCACCGTCGCCGAGGCGAAAGCCCAGTTCAGGGCCGGTCGGCGCCGGATCTATCGGCCGTGGTGACCGAGCCGAGGCTCTGGCTTCAGTACGATTTCGGCGACGGTCCGGTGATCAAGGGCCGCAAGACCACGCTGTTCTGCGCATGGCTGGCCTGGTCCCGTTTCCGCGTCCGCACCGAGCAACAGACACCCGAGTGCAAGACCCGCTACGCGGTCCGCTCCGGAGTCGAGGGCACCATCAACGAGGTCGCCCACGGATACGGCATGCGGCGCTGCCGCTACCGCGGACAGGGAAAGGCCCACATCCAGCACGTCCTGACGACCATCGCCGTCAACATCGAACGCCTCATCGGACTGCCACCAACCGAGGAGGCCCTCACACCCCGCCGACCGACTGCCTTCCAGAACTACCTCCTGGCGAACCCTGGGCAACTGACCTCGGCGGCTCCAAGATCCCCGACAGAGTCGAGCTCAGAGAGTGGACTGGGACCGGTCACCCGCGCCTGTTGCCCGATGGCGGTCGTACCGAACGCGGACTGAGGCGGACCGGCGGGCATGACTGCGATCTGGCGGGCGCCTGGGCTTTTCAGCCGAAGAACACCTCGAACTCGCTGTACAGCGACGGATCGACCAGTTTGGTCTGTGCTGTGGCCTCGGCGAGGGGAAGACGAATGATCTGGGTGCCGCGCAAGGCCACCATTGTGCCGAAGTCACCGTCCTTGACCGCGTCGACGGCATGCAGCCCGAAGCGGGTGGCCAGCCACCGGTCAAAGGCGCTCGGGGTGCCGCCGCGCTGGATGTGACCAAGGACCGTGGTGCGGGCATCCGTGCCCGTGCGTTCCGAGATCTCCTGGGCGAGCCACTCGCCGATGCCGGACAGTCGCACATGGCCGAACTCGTCCTGCGTCTGGTCCTTGAGGATCATCTGCCCTTCTTTGGGGACGGCCCCTTCAGCCACCACGATGATCGGCGCATAGTTGATCTTGAATCGGCTCTGTACCCATGCGCAGACTTGATCGATGTCGAAGGGACGCTCCGGGATGAGGATCACGTTGGCACCGCCCGCGATGCCGGCGTGCAGGGCGATCCATCCGGAGTGCCGCCCCATCACCTCCACGACAAGGGTGCGCATGTGCGACTCGGCCGTGGTGTGGAGACGGTCGATGGCCTCGGTCGCGACGCCGACGGCGGTATCGAAGCCGAAGGTGTAGTCGGTGCCGATCACGTCGTTGTCGATGGTCTTCGGCACGCCGACCAGATTGATCCCTTGATGGCTCAGCTCGGCTGCCACACCGAGCGTGTCCTCGCCGCCGATCACGACGAGCGCGTCCACGTCGTGCGCGGCAAGGGTGTCCTCCACGCGTCGCAGCCCGTCCTCGTGCTTGAGCGGGTTGGTGCGGGAGGAGCCAAGGATGGTTCCGCCGCGGGGGAGGATGCCCCGCACGCTGGGGATGTCGAGTGGCACGACTTTGCCCTGAAGCGCTCCGAGCCAGCCGTCTCGCAGTCCGACGAAGTCAAAGGTGTAGTCCTGGACACCTTTGCGGACGACGCTGCGGATCACGGCATTCAGGCCGGGACAGTCCCCGCCGCCGGTCAGCACTCCGACCTTCATGGTTGCCCTCCCTTGCGCTGGGTCACCCCACCTGGTCGCAACCTCTCGGAGATCGGAACCGACGTGGGGACATGGATCATCTCTCTCCAGCCTCCCTCCATCCGATCCGCAGTGACCACTCCGCGGACTCCTGGTGCGATCCAGGCTCGTTCGGATTGTGCGGTCGGCATCGATGGCGATGGAGGGTGCTGCACGCCCGGCCCCGGACGAGGCGGACTTCAAGACCGCCTCGGGCCCGTCACGGCCAGTGGCCGGCGGCTGGCTACGGCCTGCCCTCGGTGAGCTGGCTGGCGGTGTTCTCGATCCAGAGCAGCGCCCACTCGACTCCGGCCTGCCACCCGGGATCGGCGTCGGCGTACCGACCTTCTGCGGTCGGCCCGGATGTTGGCAGCGAGGGCGCGCAGGTCCCTCTGCAAGCCCTTCCGCAGGGTCGTGTCCATGGCCTGGCGCATCTCGTCAGCGATCTCAACGGGGTACTTGTCGCTCACTGCCTCACCTTGAACTACCGCCACCAGCGCTGCATACCCTCGACCGCAAGGGGCGGACGGCTTGACCGACCGCTTGTCCAGGCTTGCCCGCGCGCATGTCCTGGGCAAGCCTGCCTTAGGGAAGGGGAGCCGCCGTCGGGAAAGACGCTGCAACCGGTGCGCAGCAGGGAACAGGTGCGCACCGAAACGCAAGCACCGTTGCTTGCCCTACACTCGCCCCTACAATGATCATGTGTTCGTGATGCAGCATTCGTGCAGCTCAGCGGACGGATCCGGGCCTGACCAGCGCTTCGACATCCCCTCCTACTCCCACCTGTTGTCAGTGAGGGGTGGTGGAGTTGGTCGTCTCGGGGTCGCTGGGGGCCCAGGTGCCCGCCCCGGCCCCGGGGCGGCTCCGGCGCTGCGCGCGCCCGGCGGGCGCGCCACGGGTCGTGGGACACGCGGCGAGGGCGAAGGAGCGGAGGGGATCGAGTGGGCGGGACGCGGCGGTGGCCGTACGGATCCACGGCGCGGGTGCGCGCTCTGATGCTGTTGGCGCTGGGGGTGGTGAAGGTTGGCACGGCCTCGCAGCTGCGCCAGCTGGTGCTGCCCGGGACGGCGGATGCGCAGACGGTGCGCAACGCGTGCAAGTACCTCAGGGGCGCGGGGCTGGTGGAGTCGGTCGGGTCGACCAGCCGCCTGGGCAAGTCGGGGCAGCCGGTGACGGAGCAGCTGTGGAATCTCACCACGGCTGAGCTTGCGGCGGCCGCGACCGAACTGGACCGCCCGCTGCGAGAGATGGGCGGCTCCGCGAGGGACGCGGCGAAGGCCGGCGCCGCGCACGCGCTGAAGGTGACCGACACGATCGACGCGTTCCGCCAGTCCGAACCGCTGCCCACCAAGCCGGGTCGGCCGCGCGCATCAGCCCGACGGCGCGGCCGCCGTTCCCGCTCAGCCGGTGGCGACGTCTGTGACACGCCCGCCGGGACTGGGCAAGCTGCGCGGCTGGACCACCGAGGTCGCCCTGCCCGTGGTGGGCACGTTCACCGCGCCCGGCCGGGGCACGCTGCGCGCGGACGCCGTCCTGACCGCGCCCGAGGACGGCGTGCCGGTGCTGTTCGTGGAAGTCGACAACCAGACCGAGCCGCCCGCACAGGTCGCCGACAAAGTCGCCAGCTACCGCCGTTTCTTCCTGCGTACTGCGAAGGACCACCGCGGCGGGGACGTGCCGCTGTGGTCGACGCTGCGGGAGGACTCCGGCCGGGGCGGCTTCCTGCCCGTCGCGCTCGTGTTCACCAAGCCGGTCGGCCCGCGCATCATGCAGGAGGTTGGCCGCCTGTCCCAGGAGCACTGGCAGTGCGGCTGGCACACCGACTACAGCGGCAGCGGGGGTGAGCTGGACGGCTACCGCGACTACGACGGCACGGTGCCGGTGCTGGCCACCACGCTGGCGCTGCTGGCCGACAGGGGCCCGCGCGGGCCCTGTGGTGGCGCTACGGCCGCGACGCGGTCGAGACGCTGGACCAGGCGCTCGACAACCTCGACGACCACGGCGCCTCCGGGTCATGCGTTGGAGGGTGCAGAAGGCATGCGCGACGGAGACGAGGGTGACGTGGTGGTGCCAGCCCCGCCAGGTTCGGCCCTCGAAGTGGGCCAGGCCCGGGGCCTGCTTCATCTCGCGGTAGTCGTGTTCGACGCGCCAGCGCAGTTTCGCGGTGCGCACGAGGGTGGCCAGCGGGGTGTCGGCGGGCAGGTTGGACAGCCAGAACTGGACGGGTTCGGGCTCGGTGGCGGGCCATTCGGCCAGCAGCCAGCGCACGGGCAGCTCCGGGCCGCCGGCAGCTTTGCGGATCTCGCGTCCGGCGGGACGGATCCGCAGGGCCACGAACCGTGAGTACATGCGCTTGACGCCGCTGCGGCCGCTGCCCGGGCGGGAGCCTTCCCGCCACTGCACCGGCCGGGCCGCCTGCTTCCCTGCGGCGATGACCAGCTTCTTCACGGTCTGTGCCGGCTCAGGGTAGACGGGCTGCGGCCGGGGACCGCGGCCGCCGTAGGGCGGGAGGTGCGGCCGTGCTTCTTCCGGCTGGGCGGTCGTGGTGGTCGAGATGCCCACCACATAGGTGAGCCTGCGTTCTTCCAGGCCGAGCCGGAAGGCTGCCGTATCGCCGTAACCGCCGTCGGCGAATCGGTCGGCCGAAGGCTGACCTGGTCCTGAGTGAGGCTGAGCGGGATCAGCTCATCCGATGGGCGAGGCGGGCGAAGACGGCCCAGTATCTGGTGCTTCGGGCAAAGATCGTGCTGCGCTGTGCGGAGGGTGGGACGAACCGGCAGGCACCGGCCGACCTTGGTGTTGATGAGTCGACCGTGGAACGCTGGCGGGCCCGGTTCATCGTCAAACGCCTCGCCGGCTTGTCCGAGGAGCCCCGGGTGGGCCGGCCGCCCTCGATCCTGCTTGATCAGGTCGAGGACGTCATCGTGGCGGCTTTGGAGTCCAGTCCGGCCAAGGACACGCGCTGGTCGCGGGCCTCGATGGCCGAGCGTACCGGCCTGTCGAAATCGACGATCGGGCGGATCTGGAAGCGGTTTGACGTCAAGCCGCACCTTGAGGACTCCTTCAAACTCTCCACCGATCCACAGTTCGTCGCCAAGGTCGTCGACGTCGTCGGCCTGTACCACCACCCGCCCGAGAAGACGGTGGCGTTGTGCGTGGACGAGAAGTCGCAAATCCAGGCGCTGGACCGCTCGCAGCTGGTGCTGCCGATAATGCCCGGCATGCCCGAGCGGCGTACCCACGACTACTACTGGCACAGCATCACCAGCCTGTTCACGGCCTTCAACATCGCCGACGGCACCGTCATATCGGCACTGCACCGCCGCCACCGGGCCATCGAGTTCAAGAAGTTCCTGGTCACGATCGACAAGGCAGTGCCGGCCGACCTCGACGTCCACCTGGCCTGTGACAACTACGCCACCCACAACACCGCCGAGATCAAGACGTGGCTGCGCAAGCACACCCGATTCCACGTCCACTTCACCCCGACCGGCTCCTCCTGGATGAACCAAGTCGAACGGTGGTCCGGCCTGTTGACTGACAAGCTCATCCGTCGGGGCGTCCACACGTCGGTGAAGGCCATGGAGGACGACATCACCGCGTGGATCGACACCTGGAACGAGAACCCACGGCCCTTCACCTGGACCAAGACCGCCGACGAAATCCTCAACTCCCTCGCCGACTACCTCACCAAGGTCGGAACCAGCAGCCAGAAAACAGAGCAGAACTAACCCTCAGTACTTCTGGCCCATCACACTAGCTCTATCTCGCACCACTCGGGCTCCCGTGCCTGCTACCCCGTAGCGGGTCCATGGAGGAGTTCCGCTCATCAGCGCTTGTCCTCATGTCGTTCCCGAATCGACGCAGCACATGCCCGCCATCAGCCACGAAATGACCGAATGATCATGGCCGAAATCCATTCCGCTCGCCTCGAAGGGGGCCCGGCGACTCAACGAGGACTCCCGTGCGCCGATCCCACAGACCCCGTCAGATCGGCAACCGGCGTCAGATCGGCGTCCTACGGCAGGGGCTGCGCCTGGCCCGCGACTTCAACCTCGACCAGGTGGGCCGACTCATCGATGCGGCCTTCTCCTACGTCGGCGACTTGGTGTGGGAGCCACTCGCCCCGCCCGCCCACGGCAGCCCGCCGAGCTGCAGGAGATGGCGGTCTACCACCGGGCCAAGGCACTGCGCGACATCGGACGCCACGAGGAATCTCGCCGCGGGTATCAGCAGGTGGCCGACGGCGACGGCCGCCTGGCCCCAACGGCCCGCCGCGGACTCGCGCAGGCCGCCCCTCTCGCCGGCGAATTCCCGACCGCTCTCGCCGCTCCAGGAGGGCCGCCACCAGCACGTCCCTGGCGACCTGTACGGGATTCAGGGTCAGCTGGGGTTGTCGCCGTGGGTGAGGGTCTCCCAGGCCACGAAGAGGTTGTTGCTGCCGGCCGGGCGGCCTCGCTCGGTCAGCGTCTGGGTGTTGGCCATCGCGATGCCGAGGCGGTTGTGCAGCGCGTTGTAGCCGACCTCGGTGACCGGGCCGAGGCCGAGCTTCAGCGAGCCGCCGCACAGCCAGCTCGGGGCGGCCGTACCCAGCTGGTACTTGGCCTGGAACCCGAGCGCCTGCCGCAGCCGCTCGCCGACGTCCGTGCCGTACAGGTCCTGGCCCTGGATCCGGCTGGTCTCCGCGACGTGTGAGATCGCGGAGATGCCGTATCCGGTGTGGGTGAAGTCGCGGCAGGTCTCCTGGGTGAGGCCGGTGACGAAGGTGGACTGCTTCTGCCAGTAGTTGACGATCTTCTCGCGGGTGTTGAGGTTCTGGCTGGGCACGGTCTTGGGCAGGTCGCCGTCGGAGGACAGATAGACGTAGGCGGCGGTGCGGGTGCGGAACTTCGCCATGGCCTTGTCGTACGACGCCTTGTCCTCCAGGAAGACGGAGATGCCGACGGCGGCCTCCATCATCGACAGCTCCCAGTTGCCGTTGGAGTTCGAGCCGTTGATGATCTTGGGCAGGTACACGTCGCGGAGCATGGTGGCGAACCGTCCGGAGTTCGCCCAGCTCCCGGTGTACGTGTACTTGATGATCTCGGCGGCCTTCGGCCAGGAGGAGCCGGCCCAGCCCGTCTGCAGGGGCGCGTTGCTGTTGGTGTGGTCCTTGATCACCCCGGACCAGGCGTCCATCAGCTCGATGGCTTTGCGCGCGTAGCGCTCGTCGCGGGTGATGTACCAGGCGAGGGCGTCGGTGTAGGCGGCTATCGCGTCCTCGCGCTCGTCGGTGCAGCCGTAGTTCGGGTTCGAGTACGAGCCGCACTCGACGACGGCACGCGGCTTGGGGGCGCGGTTCAGATCGGCGTACTTGCTCGCCGTCATCTGGTCGAACGCGCCCTTCCACGGCTGGGCGCCGGCGTTGACCTTGGTGCGCACGAAGTCCAGCTGGGACTTGGAGACCGTGACTCCAGGATGGGCGAAGGTGCTGGGAGCGGCACCGGCGAGCCAGGCGAGAACACCAGCGACGAGGGCGGCCGCGGCCGCGAAGAGTGCGGTTCTGCGCATGCGTGAGGGGCCTTCCGTTCTTGCATATGAACGCGAAGCCCCCATGAACAGACGCGTTGACCGGAGACGGTAAGTACAGACCAAATGCGCAGTCAAGAGTTCACGCACGAGAAAGGGCCGCACCCCTGAGGGGGTACAGCCCTGGTGTCCCTACGATGTCAGCGAACCTTGGTGATCTCCGGTCCGCGCTGGAGCTGGCCCATGCCGCCGGAGAAGCGCGAACCGGCCTCCGCCTGCTGGACGCCCTCGGGAACCATCTGAGCGTCGTTCGGCAGCTTCAGGACGATCGGATCGCGGGGCGCCATCGGGCCCTCGCCGCGGACCACGACCGTGTCCCGAAGATCTGCTCAAGCACGCCGGCCGCCTGCGGCTGCACCGCGCCCGCCCGGCCGGACCCCGGCCGCCGGACCGTGGGGCGGGCGGCACCGAGCCCCCGGCCACATGCTCCGCCCACCGCCGATGAGCTTGCCCGCGTCGGCGGCCGGGGTCCGCACACCTGCTCCCATACGAAGGGCGTCCCTTCGGGACGGCTCAGGCTGGCCCGGCTCGCAGCCTGCCGGAACGTCGGGGCCGCGGAGGGCCCTCCCACCCCGCCCGGACGCCGGGCCGAAGGGCGTGCCCTCAAGGGCACGACGGCACTGTCCATCGCGCTCCCGCGCGGCCACGGGCGGCAACCCCACGACGGGGGCACGGCACGCCCCCGACCTGCACCGCCGAGACACCCACGAGGAACAACCCATGCCTGAGAACGCGTGCGTCGCCCACCCGGCCGGTCCGTCAGGAGAGCCGTTCCCGCAGTTTTGCCTCCAAGTCGCCAGGCAAGTCGCCATCCTCGCCGTCACCGCAGCCGACGCGATGACCGTCGTGTGCCGCAGCCGATCCGGCGCCACCGTTCGCCTGGAGTCGGTCATGCACGCGGCCCGCAAAGAAGCTGTCGAGGCCAAGCAGTCCGCCGACCGCGCGGAGGGCCGATGCATAGGGGCAGTCCGTTCGCATCTGACAGGACGTGCATCCTGGAACCGGACTTACCCCAGTCCGGGGCTCCACCGCCCACAGGGCGTCCTCACACAGCGCGAGTACGTCTGCGATCAGCTCCAGCAGGACCGGTTCGTCGTTGAAGACTCGGCGTGAGAGGAGGCGTTCGCCGCGCTCGTCGACCACCACGCGGTGGTGGTGTTCCTTGCCGATGTCCACTCCGGCCCAGATCTGGGGCACGGTCACCTCCGCCAGCTCGTCGTCACATTGATCCCGCAGACGACCTCGCCGACGTTGTCCTACACAGCGATCGAGTCGCGTATCCCAATTAGCGGTCGAGTCGTCGCGGGGCTCCGGGCGGCCCAACTCTTTGAGCCATCCAACGGCGACAAGCTCACAGCCATACCCAGAACCCCTGGGCCCGCCGTTCTTACGAATGACCAGCTCAGACCCTCGCTTGGAAGGTAGGACAAGCTTAGGTTTAGCGCGTGCGATCCCCTAACTTCAGCGAGTGAGCCTCTTTCATCCTGCCTCTGAAGGGCTATGAAGGCTGGTCAGTGGGGTGGTGAGGTGACGAAGCCCCCCGTCGTTGGTTGTGGTGATCTCACTCAACACGACCACCGGCCGGGGGGCTTCGTTGGTTCCGTATCCTTCCATGCTCGACGTCCCGCACGAGCTCGTTGAGCACGTTGGGTGGCTCATCTACGCCCGAAGGCGTGAACTGAACTCACCGTGGCGGAAGCTGGGTTGCTTCAAGCAGGCCCTGCTCGTCCTGGCTCACCTGCGGAGGAACGAGACGTTCGCCCAGGTGGGAGCCGGGTTTGGCGTCTCGGAAGCGACCGCGTGGCGGTACGTCGACGAGACACTCGAGGTCCTCGCCGCGTGGGCGCCCGGCTTGCGCGAGGTACTGCTAGGCCTGGGGGAGGGCGACTTCGTCATCCTCGACGGCACGTTGATCGGCACGGACCGCGTCGCCGCGGACGAACCGTACTACTCGATGAAGCACCGCAAGCACGGCGTGAACGTGCAGGTCATCGCCACCCCGGACGGCACACCTCTCTGGCTCTCCCGCGCGCTGCCGGGCCGCACCCACGACCTGACCGCCGCCCGGGCACACGGCATCGTCCAAGCGTGCCTGACCCGCCAGATCCTCATCCTGGCCGACCGCGCCTACCAGGGCCCCGGCGCCACCGTCCGCACCCCCTACTACCCCGCTCATCGAACCAGATGGGAGACTTTTCCCTGAACGCTGTTTCGCACTACTCTGAAGGCAAAGGCGTTCATCATGAAAGCTCAGCAGTATGAAACATCGAGTCTCTCTCACCAGCCACCAGAAGCGAGTTCGCATTCACCCCTTCAAGGGCACAGATCGGTCACAAGGCATACCCGGCCAGCAGGGCTGAAAACACCAGCCACTACCCTAAAATCCTTGCTGACACCATTCATGGCGCTTCAAGGAGACCTTTTCCTATCGACTTCCCTTAGGGCTTCCTCCACCAGCGCAACCTGTCCCTGTAGCGCTTCCGCTCGCTGGCACTCTCGAAGACATATGTCTGCAACTTGTCGTGCCGGGCCAGATCCATTCTCTTTGTCGAGATTACCCACCCTGCGCCTATATTTCACCATGGCGAGAATTTGAGCCTTGAGGTGTTCCATCACCAACACCGCCAATTCGGCGGGATGGCGATGCAAGGCCTCTTCGTATCGCCAGCAAGCCGGGGACAAATCGAAGAGCCACATCTTGGCGGACCGTTGAAAATCTGCACTTCCTGGGAGGGATACGGTGCCCGGCCAATGGTAAGTCGAAAATCCATTTCGGCGATCATCGGGTGATGGCGGCCGCATAGCCATAGACTTCTCCTTAATTCCTTCGCAGGCCGAAGTGAATCTACGCGCCTTCGATGCCGGGTGCCGTGCATGCCACTCCCAATCCGTTGCCGTCACCTTGCGTGGCATCGCTCGCACGTCGACTCCCCTGGCCTCTCTCTAAGGGATCTACTGGAGATCAGAGAAAGACGATCGGAGTTCCGATGGCGTTACGCATCATACCCAGCGCCCACCCCTTGGTGTCGACAAATATTGAGCTATCGCGACGATTAAGGCATCGACGGGCACCAGTCGTGCCCGAAAGGGAATCCTGAGCCTGCTTGTATTAGAGTGGCTGGCCGGGAAACAAGTCGTGTGTGGCTTCCCGGTACGGATCACGGTTGCGTCCAGGGACGTGGTGTACGGGTCGACCTGGTCCCGGGGCCCGCTCCAGCGTTGCCGCCGGCTGATCTTGGAGGTGTCGACGCTCGAACGAGATCATCACGATGACCGCACCAGACAGCGTGCCCCTGCACCACACTCGCCGAGGACCAACCTCACCGCGGCGAGTCCTGCCTTTCTGCACGCGATGGTCAAGACGTTCACCGACGCACTGCTGTCCGCCAAGGCCGATGCTTTGTGCAATGCCGAATATGACCAGGTCAGCGAGGAGAAGGTCAAGCACTGCAAACGGATATCGCCTGCGCGAGTGAACCTCGTTCATCCTGAGTAGTCGCAGGTCAGCAGGGTGTGGATGGCTTGGACGGTGCGGCTGAGGCGGTTCGTGGAGCAGCGTGCTCGACGGAGGATCCGCCAGGACTTCAGCTGGGCGAAGGCTCGTTCGCCGGGTGCCCGGAGTCGTGCGTGGTCACGGTTGAACTGCTGGTAGTGGAGCGGCTGGATGCTGTGGTGGTAGTAGGGGGTGCGGACGGTGGCGCCGGGGCCCTGGTAGGCGCGGTCGGCCAGGATGAGGATCTGGCGGGTCAGGCACGCTTGGACGATGCCGTGTGCCCGGGCGGCGGTCAGGTCGTGGGTGCGGCCCGGCAGCGCGCGGGAGAGCCAGAGAGGTGTGCCGTCCGGGGTGGCGATGACCTGCACGTTCACGCCGTGCTTGCGGTGCTTCATCGAGTAGTACGGTTCGTCCGCGGCGACGCGGTCCGTGCCGATCAACGTGCCGTCGAGGATGACGAAGTCGCCCTCCCCCAGGCCTAGCAGTACCTCGCGCAAGCCGGGCGCCCACGCGGCGAGGACCTCGAGTGTCTCGTCGACGTACCGCCACGCGGTCGCTTCCGAGACGCCAAACCCGGCTCCCACCTGGGCGAACGTCTCGTTCCTCCGCAGGTGAGCCAGGACGAGCAGGGCCTGCTTGAAGCAACCCAGCTTCCGCCACGGTGAGTTCAGTTCACGCCTTCGGGCGTAGATGAGCCACCCAACGTGCTCAACGAGCTCGTGCGGGACGTCGAGCATGGAAGGATACGGAACCAACGAAGCCCCCCGGCCGGTGGTCGTGTTGAGTGAGATCACCACAACCAACGACGGGGGGCTTCGTCACCTCACCACCCCACTGACCAGCCTTCATAGCCCTTCAGAGGCAGGATGAAAGAGGCTCAGTGGGACACTAGGTCCTGAATCGAAAGTGGATCTTGTGACATGAATAATCGTCCTTCATGACACGGGGAGATCTCACTAATGAACAGTGGGCGGTGTGGAGCCGTTGTTGCCCATGGGGACAAAGGGAGAGCTGCCTGGTTGGCCCCGCGGCAACTGATCGACGGCATACGGTTCCAGGTCTGTGCCGGTGTTCCGGGCAGGACGTGCCCGTCGGGTTCGGGCCGTGGAGCCGGATCTACGACCCTGTTCCGCCGATGACACCGTGACGGCACCTGGCACCAGGTCCTCACCCGGCTCCAGTCCCTGGCGGACGCGAAGGGCGCGATCACCTGGGACCGGAGCGTCGACTCCACGGTGTGCCGCGCTCATGAGCATGCGGCCGGGACCCGGAGGCAGGGTGACCTACAGAAGGAACCGCCGGGCGGTGTCTTCATTGAGCCCTCCCTTGATCGGACTGGGGCGCCCGCGCGGCGGGTTCACCACCAAGCCGCGCCTGGCCGTCGAGCAGGGCCAGAAGCCCATGGCTATCGTGGTGACGGCCGGGCAGTGCGGCGACTCGCTGCAGTTCGAGCCCGTGCTGGAGAAGGTCCGCGTGCCCCGCATCGGGTCGGGCCGGCCACGCGTCGGCCCCGTCGAGTACGCGCTGACAAGTTGTACGCCTCTCGCAAGAACCGCGCCTACCTGCGTCGCCGCGGGATCCGATGCACCATCCCAGCCAAGGTCGACCAGGCACGTAACCGAAGGGAACTCGGGTCCCGCGGCGGCCGACCACTGCGCTTCGACCTGGCCGGCTACCGTGAGCGGCACGCGGTCGAGTGCGGGATCAACCGTCTCAAGAGGCACCACGCCGTCGCCACGCGTTACCACATGCTAGCGGTCCGCTACGAGGCGAGCATCCTCATCGCAGCCATCAACGAGTGGCGATGACCCAAAGCCGTCACGCAGCGGGATCCACCTTCCACGCCTCAGGCAGATCGCTGCCGCAGAAGACGCAGACGAAGTCGTCATCGCGCAACGATGTTGTGCTCTTGGCAGCCAGGGCACCTCCGGAACACAACCTCATGGGTGCAGCCGGACGGCCGCCCGAGTGCTACATCGTCCAGAGCACCAGCGACTGCCGAACAGGAGTGTCGGCGTCAGCTGAAAAGTGGTTCTGGATCACTTTCAGTGCCGAAGCAACGGAGGGTCACCACAAGCGCGATCATGAACGGCCTCGCGCCGCGAGAAGGACCCGTTTGCGGAGCAGATCGAAGTTGGCCCGGCCGAACATCTGCCGCTTCAGCATCTTGATCTTGTTGTTGTGGCCCTCGACGGCGCCGGAGCTGTAGCTAAGGCTGAGCCCGGCGACGACGGCGTCGAAGTCCTGGCCCAGGCCGTTGACGAAGCCGTGCAGGGCAGGCAGGTCGTCGGCCTGGGCATGCTCGATCCACTGGTCGAGGTGCTGGCCTTGGCGGTTGTTCATCAACTCGGCGAAGGCGCGGACGTGTTCGGCGGCCTGGTTGAGTTCGGGGCAGCGGGCAAGGATCTCCTTGAGCTGCTGGGCCTGATCGTCATTGAGCCGGTCTGGGCGGCGGGTGATCCAGCCGGTGACGTCCCGCACGGACGGCGCTTTGCGGGGCGGATCGTCGTGCGGGAAGGCTTTCCGGAGCCGCTGCACGTACTTCTTCACCACGCTCTCGCCGCCGGGGTAGCCGCGCTCGCGGAGTTCCTCGAACAGGCGGCGAGCGACGGTGCAGCCCTCCGCCCACCGCTGATGCAGATAGGGCTTGTAGGGATCGAGGACACTGGGGCGCCCGGTCCACCGCCCGACGAGGAGTTCGTCCGCATTGGTCGCGTGTGCGAGCCGGCGGACGGTGTTGCGGGCCAGCCCGAGCTGACGGGCGATCGCCCGCAGCCCGAGTCCCTCGTCCAGCAAGGCGTGAACGGCCGAGTGGTGCTCGCGCACCCGATCCGACAGGCGGCCGGACTGTCGCGGCTCGGATGGAGACTCCGCCGCAAGTCCGGCGGTCGCCGGCGGGAGGGCCGTGCGGACCGGGGCGATGTCCTCCGGTTTGCGGAGCAAGGCCCGATGCTGGACGACAGTCTTCTCGACCGCCTCGGCGAGGTTTTTCCAGATGTGCCAGCGGTCTGCGACATGGATCGCGTCCGGGGCGCCGAGCCGTCCGGCCTCTGCATAGGCGACGGAACGGTCCCGGCAGATCACTTCGACACCGGGATGGTCGGCCAGCCACCGGGCGACCGTCGCCGTGGTCCGGTCGGGAAGCAGATCGACCGGACGACGCGTGTCGATGTCGACCAGGACGGTGCCGTAGTTGTGGCCCTTGCGCAGCGCGAACTCATCCACCCCGAGCACCCTGGGGACATGCGTTGCGGGATCCGGCAGACGGCGTATCAGCCGCAGGAGCGTCGACCGGCTGGCCTGGACCGCGAGCGTATGCGCCAGACGGGCGCCAGCACGGCCGGCCAGCATCACCGCCAGCCGCTCAAGCACCGCTTGTAGACCGGCACTTCGCCTACCGTGCCGGAACGTCAGCCCGTCGACCTGCTCGGCGAACGTCGCCTGCGGACAGGCGCCCTGGCAGCAACGGAACCGACGGACCTGTAACTCGATCACCACAGGGCGCCCGCCGACCGCACTGTCGGCGAGGCGGCGTACGTACCGGCTGTGCACCCGGGCCGACACCGTTCCACATGCAGGACAGCCGGCGCGCTCCGCTGACGCGCGTGCCCGCACGACCACCAACTCACCGTCAGGTTCGACGTCTTCGATCAGAACACCTTCGACCTGGTGGAACCACAGGTCCTGGAGAAGCGCATCCACGGCCGTTCATGATCGCGCTTGTGGTGACCCTCCGTTGCTTCGGCACTGAAAGTGATCCAGAACCTGAAAAGTGGACCAGTGGCGACGCTTGAAAGTTGACCGACTCCGGCAACATGAACGGCAACCTGCATCGGCCCCACCGCTACCACCATGGTCTCCAGCGCGTCTTCTACCGCTCCGCGATGATCAGCATCCGCAGCTGCTCGGAGTCCCGGATCTTCTACGACCGCAAGAGAGCCTAGAAGAAGACGCACAACCACGCTGTTCTCGCGCTCGCCCGCCGCCGCGTCAACGTCCTGTTCGCCATGATCCGTGACCGGCAGTGCTATCAACCCCCAACTCCCGTCGCCCCTGCGGCTTGACAACAACATGAGGAGGTGTCACCGGGCCCGGAGGGCGCCGGTAGATCGCTCATAGGGGCAGGAGCGCCGGAACTTCTGGCAACGCTCTTGGTCACGTGGTTGCCGGATGTCGGCGCCATGCCTTGGCCGGGAAGACAGACCCTCATCTTGTCTTTTATCTACATGGTCTGCCAGGTACACCGACGGCCTTGAGGGTCTCGGGGCGTCTGATGGTCTTGCCGACGTCGTAGCCGGCGACGAGCCGCCGGCTCTTTGAGCCGAGGGGGCATCCAGGACCGGTTCCGGTCGATTGAGGAACACGGGCCGGGCAGAGCTGGCACTGAGCCGGCGGAGCGTGTCCCGGATTGGGGGCCCTAAATCTCTCGATTCCCACAGCCCCCTTCACCCAAGGTCTGACGAGCTTCCAGTGCGAAGGGCCCAGGTAGCGCCGCCCCGTGTGGCCTTCCCCAGGCCGTCCCAGGCCCGCATCCGGCGGCGTCGGAGTCCCTTTTCCCTCTACATGGCCGCCACATCAGGTTGTGGGTTGACCTCTTCCCTGCGAGGTCTGGCAGGAACGATCCACCGCGCAGTGCAGTCGCCAGAACCGGTTCTGCGCTCGGATTCGTTTGCGGCCTCGTCTGATGCGCCGGATTGAAGCTGAAGACGTACCTCCCGCTCTCGCTTGCGCGTTGCTACCACTCGCTGCGGGCCAAACGGGCACCACTTTTCGGGCAGGCGATTTTCGGCCAAGTTCCGTTGGTAGCGTCCGACCTCGGGGTGCTGGGCTGGCAGTCGTAGAAGCAGAAGGCCGCAGCCCAGGAGGCCGCCCCTTCAGGGACGCGGCTAGACACCCCACCACCCTGGACCACAGCGTGACGAAGCACTCACGGCATGCAAGCATCCCCGTAGGACTGTCGATGATCATGGAAGAGCTCCCATTCCAGCCTGCCGTACCTGCTGGGTCACCCCTGACTTGGCATTGTCATTCGCGAAGTAGGGACAGGCGCACTGTCCCAAGGATTGCCCCTGGGACTTGCGCTCGATTCTCCCTGGAGGCCCTCCGTGCCCCAGCTTGAGGTAGTGGGCGGGGCGATCGAGTATGTAGTCATCAACGGCCGTAACGACAGGGCACCATTGGTGTTCCTGCACCATGGTCTGGGGTCCATCGCGGGCTGGTTCCGGATTTACGCCCCCATAGCTGCCGCGACCGATAGAAAAGCACTGATCTACTCTCGGCATGGGTATGGCCACTCGGCACCTGCGACAATTCCCCGTTTGGTGAGCTATCTGGACCACGAGTCGACAGTCGTACTACCCGAAGTTCTGAAGCGAATGGGCTTCGAGGAGCCGGTTCTCGTCGGTCATGGTGATGGGGCGGCCATCGCCCTTCTGTACGCTGCACGCTCTCCCAAGAAGTTGCCCGGACTAGCGCTTATGGCTCCACTTGTCTCCGTTGAGGAGCATACATTGAAGGGGATTCGCGCCGCCGAGGCCGAGTTTATCAATGGCGATCTGCGGGCAAAGCTGGCACTTATTCATGACAATCCCAACGCGGCGTTCTACGGCTGGCACGACGTCTGGCTGTCTCACGAGTTCCGTAACTGGGACATCGCCCACCAATTTGATCCGGTCACGTCGCCGACGCTCGTTATCAGCGGATGCCGGGATGAGTTCGCCAGCAGCTTTCAAGCCGACGCTTTGGTACCTCTGTCGGGCAGCCTTACGTCCAGGGTGGAAATTGCGGAGGCGCCGCATGAGATACACCTCACGCATCCCGAAGTAGTCACTAGGACGATCATTGAGTTCCTCGCCGCAACAAGCCCTGAAGGCCCGAATGTCCCTGCAGTCCAGACCCTTGCGCAACGGGGGACGTCATGAGCGGTCGCCTGGATGCCCTCCTCTCCATGGCCGCTACGCGGCAGCCGGACCGGCCTGCACTCGCTAACCCTGCCGACATCCTCATCCGCAAAGGACTCCACACCGTCAGTTGGGCGAAAAGGTCCCCGACGAGGGCCGGCGCGATCTTCCACACGGCGAGCAGAATCGGAAAGTTACAGGGCACGATCGCGCCCACGACGCCGACCGGCGTGCAGCGGGAGACGACCCGCCGTTCCGGCGTGTCGACCAGCGTCTCTTCGGGGAGCGACTGCCTGGCGATCTCGTGAAACCAGGCGACGGATCCGAGGACCTCCCATTCGGCCCCCGCACGGGGCTTGCCCTGCTCCCGGGTGAGGAGAGCCATGAATTCCTCGGCGTGCTCGGCGAGCCGGTCACCGATGGCCGACACGATGGCCTGGCGTTCCTGGAGCGGTGTCGCCGCCCAGCCACGGAAGGCCCGCCGCGCCGCAGCAACCCCCTCGTCGAGCTGGGCGCGAGTCGTGACCGGGACGGAGGCGATCACCTGCCCGGTTGCCGGGTTGTACACCGGCGCCGTCATCGGGGACGTCGCCGCCCTTCCCTCGATGGTCGATACGTAGTCCCTGTCGAAGCTGATGCGGGCTGCTTCGGATTCCGCGGGGCGCGCCATCGCGTTACCTCTCTCGGCCGGTGCCTCTGCTCCGCACCTTTGCGGAGCAGCTCCACACTGCTGACCAAGCAGCAGGCCGGAGTGTTCCGATCTCGGACGCTCCGAGCCGAGCCGGAGAAGACACAGTGGTACTCAGCCGGGGATTCCCAGCCATGGTATCCGCAGGTTTGGGGATGACGAGAGCGGGAGTGCTTCTCAGGCGGTGGTCGGAAGGGCGGCCCAGTGGGTGGTGCCTTGGGGGTGGGGACGGGTCCCGTGGGCAGTAGTGACGGCGTCGATGATCGCCATGCCGCGTCCGTGTTCGTCGGCCTCGCAGGAGGCCGTCCACGCGCCTTCGCCGACGGCTGGGCCGCCGTCGGCGACTTCGACCCGGAACTGCAGATGGTCAGGCTCGCGGATCAGGTGCAGGGCGAGCGGGGGCCGTGCGTGTTCGACGGCATTGGTGACCAGCTCGGAGACCACCAGCAGCGCCGCCTCGCTCGCCTCCTCGTCCACATGCCAGTCAGCAAGGACCGCGGCGATGACCTCACGCGCAGCACCAGCCGCTTGCGGACGGTGCGGAAGCGACCACGCAGCGTCATCCACTGAGCACAGAGGAGCCAGCCTGATCGCCGACCCCGGCATCGGCGTTCCCCGTCCGTCCGGAGCACCAACGGCAACAACGCTGGACTGGTACCCAGCGGCGGCGCCACCGGTCTGTGCAGGGAGCCTGTCAGCTGTCCTTGCGTACATGAAGACCACTTCCTAGCGGATTCACCTCCTTCAGCCTGTTCCTCCACCAACCCCCGCACACCGAGGAAACTACCGATATGCCTACGTATTCCGCTCGACGAGACCGCCAACATCTGGAACCAAACCCTCGTCCCCAATGGCGTGGCGGGGCCACCGCCATCCGAGTAGTGGGCCGGGACGGGCACGCCTTCACTGAAACAGTGCGCTCCGGCTGGTGGCCGATTACGACCACGACCGGGCCGTCGCACTACGGGTAGGCATTCATGAGCCACCCGACGGACACCAAGATCACTAGCTGCGATGCCGCTGCGCCGACCGAGGCTTTACGCGGAGGTGCAAACTTCGTGCAGACGTGGGCGGCAGTCAGGCCATGAGTGACGGCTCTCATGTCGCAGCCCACTGACGCGCGGATGATATTGCCGTCCCCGCCGCATTCGGCTCAGCAACAGGGAATCGGGATCCGGAGTCCGGCCCTAGCGAGGTACCGGATGAGGAGCTCATGCGGGTGCTGTACCGCGAGCACGCGAGTCCTCCGTTCGCCTACGTCCTGCGGCTGGTGTCGGGAGACCGCCACCGCGCCGAGGACGTCGTCCAGGAGACCCTGGTACGTGCCTGACGCGACGCCGAGCTGAACCGGACCACAGGTTCCGACTGGCCCTGGCTCATGACGGTGGCCGCATCGTCATCGACGGCCACCGCAGCCGCCAGGCGCGCCCGCAGGAGGTCGATCCCTCCCCCTGGAACTCACGCCTGCGGAGGACGTGCTGATGGCTGTGGTCCGGCCTGGCAGCGGTGGACGCCGGATCAGCTCGGCGGCTGACTTCGGCAGCGGGGTCGCTGAGCGATCGGCAGCGGAACTGGCCGAACCGTTCACCTTCATGGTCGGCACGGACAATGTGCTTCGACTAGCGTCTCGGCGAAGCGAGCACGTGGCGTGAAGCTTCCCCGTGAACTTGGACACGCGATCTTTATGCCACGAGGTCGTGTTGGTGTCGTTGCCGTGCCTCGGCTGGGGTGAGGTAGCCGAAGACCCTGTGCTTGCGCAGGCGGCGGTTGTAGATCGTTTCGATGAAGTCGAAGACCTCGGCGCGGGCGGTGGCCCGGTCGGGTCGGGTGCGAGTGCCGGTCTCTTTGCCGATGGCCCAACTTGTGTATTTCGGCTTGGAATTGGCTGCTGGTGTATTCGCTGCCGCGATCCGAATGCGCTGTGCAGCCGGGCCGGAGCGGCCGTTGCCGGCAGCCATCTGCAGCGCGTCGACGACGAGAGTGGCGACATGGTGGTCGGCCATCGAGCAGCCGACGACCTCGCGGGTGGCCAGGTCCAGCCAGCAGGTGAGGTAGAGCCACCCCTCACCGGTGGGCAGGGCGGTGATGTCGCTGACCAACTTCGTTCCCGGCTGATCAGCGTAGAAGTCGCGGCCGATCAGGTCCGGAGCCGAACCGTGCCTTCTTGTCCGCCCGCGTCAGCGAACGACGCTTGCGGCGGGTGACACCCTGGATGCAGTACTCGCGCGCGATGCGGGCGATACGTTTGCGGTTCACCAGCCGGCCCAGGCGCCCTAATTCGGCGTGGCCGCGCGGGACGCCGTAGGTCTGACACGAGCCGACATGGATGACGGTGACCTCGTGGGGGAAAGCTTCTCGTGTCCAGTAGAAGACCGGTGCTGGTGACGACCGCAGCCATGTGGACGTCTTTGTGCGTGTCGACTCCGAGCAGGACCTGTTCGTGCTGATCAGCTGTGTCGTGACGTGGATGGCTGCGCTGAGTCATGCTGGGCATGGTCGCGTGTCTCCTGCTCGCCTCGGGAACACCGGTAGCCGACGCCGGAACGGTGTGGCGGTCAGGACTGTGACGGTGCCTCTCGCGAAGGCCCGAGATGTCCATCGGGACACGTCCACCGTTTCGGTGGCAGCACGCACCGCCTCAGACAGCAGTCGGCAGATCAAACGCAAGGCACCAAGGCCAGTCGTATCGCGGGCCAGACGACCACCCAAGGCGGCACACCAGCATCCTCACAGTCGTAACGGGTCGCGACGGCGTGGTGCCTCTTGAGACAGTTGATCCCGCACTCGACCGCGTGCCGCTCACGGTAGCCGGCCAGGTCGAAGCGCAGTGGTCGGCCGCCGCGGAACCCGAGTTCCCTTCGGTTACGTGCCTGCTCGACCTTGGCTGGGATGGCATCGGATCCCGCGGCGGCGCAGGTAGGCGCGGTTCTTGCGAGAGGCGTACACCTTGCCAGCGCGTACTCGACGGGGCGGACGCGCAGCTGACCCAACCGGATGTGGGCAAGCGGGCTTCTCCAGCACCGGCTCGAACTGCAGCGAGTCGCCGCACTGCCCGGCCGTCACCACGAGTTGCGCTGCGGGACCTACGCGCCGTACGCCACCGCTGTACGTGAAGGAACCAGATCATGGCCTCCAGGGCAAAGTCCTCGCAAGTGGCTCCCCGTCGGTGCCAGCACTCATAGGGTCATGGCTACGCGACACCCCATGCTGTGGTTGGTCGTGGACAGAACCTCCGGTGAACCCGAGGCGGGGGCCAAGTGTTCTGCTGTGGGTGAACAATACGAAGTGAGCATCTATTGATCCGAAACTCAATCGGTTCTATTCGAGGATGTAGCGGACGTGCGGGCCGCCGAAGTAGCCGCGGACGAAGGGTGGCTGACGTTGACGCCGGTGGAAGAACCTGCGTGTCTCGGCGGCGAGCTGGGTCTGGCCGCGGGCCCGACTGTGCATCGGAAGGCTCCATTTGAGGTCGGCGTTGACCAGCTCGTCGGGGTTCGGCTCCGGCGAGTACGGCGGCAGGAAGTGCAGTTCGATCCGGTCGGGGTGATCGGCCAGCCAGGCGCGGACCTTGCGGGAGCGGTGCGCGGAGTGGCCGTCCAGGACGAGGTGGACCTTGTGGTTGAAGTGGCCTGCGAGCCGGTACAGGAAGCGGCACATCACGTCGGCGTCGAAGGTCTCGGTGAAGACCATGAAGTGCATCCGGCCCTTCGTGCTGATCGCGGACATCGCGTTGACCGAGAACCGGTTGCCGCTGCGGCGCACGACCCGGTGCACCCCTTGGCGCCCCAGGTGCGGCCGGTGACCTGATCGGAACGGATGCCGCCCTGGTCGGCGAAGAGCACCTCACCACCCTCAGCCTTCGCCCTCGCGCGGATCGCTCGCCGGCCAGGTCTCCTCCCGCCAGACACGGACCGCTTCCGCGTCCTGCTCGACGGCCCGCTTGTCCGGACGCTGGAAGGACAGGCCCCATCGGCGCAAGTACTTGGCCACCCCTGCTCGGTCAGCCGCACCCGGTACAGCTTCGCGATCAGATCCCCCACCCCGGCCCGCGTCCACAACTGCCCGGCCAACCCCAGTCACACGGACGGTGATCCAGAACGGCCTGCCGGATCGCCTGCCGTTCGGCCTCGCCAAGAAGCTGGTGTTCACCGACCCGACGCCCACGCGGCCGGGCCACCAGCGCCTCACGACCGCCTGCCAGCCACTTCGTCCACCAGTTGTCCACGGCCTTGAGCAAGACCTTGAACAGCGCTGCGACATCCTCACGGTCCCGGCCTGCCACCAGCGCGGCCACCGCCCGCAGTCGAAG
Organism: Streptomyces sp. NBC_01092; assembly: GCF_045039535.1. Classification (NCBI taxonomy): domain Bacteria; kingdom Bacillati; phylum Actinomycetota; class Actinomycetes; order Kitasatosporales; family Streptomycetaceae; genus Streptomyces; species Streptomyces sp. NBC_01092. The sequence continues at coordinate 10,888,168 of NZ_CP108659.1, forward strand.
AGCCTCCTGCGCCGACGGCGACAACTGCTGTGCGTCCCCCACCAGTTCACTCACACAGAGACCAACGACCCAGAGCACCTACCGTTTCGGATCACTATGCATAAGGAATCCGTGACGGCGCCAATAGTAAGAGCAGCATGCGTCACAGATTTAGTCTGCCCGCACCGCCACATAACCACCGATGGGCGACAGACTCTCACCAGAATGTTGTTACAAAGGCAGAGACCTTCATGCGTCCTAGGAGCAGGAAATCATCCACATAGTTGATGACCGGTGCGCATCGCGCGAAGGTCTACTTGTGCAGTAGAAGAAGATGAGTACTAGAAAGGCCTGGGGCTATTCAAGCCTCAGCGCGCCTCCAAGCGGGCAAACCTATGACTGCACATAACTGCAGAGCTGACTTCCATGGAAGTGCATGGCAGTGAGCTTGGCACGTAAGGTATCGGGTCCAGGCAGCGATCATAGCAACGCCGGAGGGCCATTCAAGCCGCGGTCCGCACCCCGGTCGGCGAGGGTGCGGGCCGCTTTCCTGTGACGAGTGTCGCATGGAGCGGAACGCTGCATAAGCGGCGCCCTCGACGGCCGGCGGAGCCACGAGCCGCAGGCGCTCAAGAGCGGCGTGAACTCCCGAGGATCGGAACGCCTCTCGAACCACGGAGCGTTTTCCAACCTCACGTTGCTGCGTGGTGAAGGACGACGACGGCCTTCACCACGTCGGTGATTCGGTTGGTGCTCAGTGGAGTTTCCGCAGGAGGCGCCAGCCCTTGAGGGTGGCCATGGCCCGCTCGCCGAGGCAGCGGATCTTGGCGTGGGTGGTGTTGTGGCGGCGCTTCCATCGCCTGAGGCTGCAGCCCCGAAGCGGTACCCGGACGGGTCCGCCGGCGCCTTGATACGCCTTGTCCGCCCAGCACTTGAGCCCCACATCGGCGAGGGCTTCGATGATCCGGTGCTGCCGCGCGGCGATCAGGTCGTGAGTCGTGCCGGGCAGAGCCGGCGAGGCCCAGAGCAGCCGTCCGAACGGATCGGTGAGGACCTGGACGTTCATGCCGTGACGTTTGTGTTTCCCGGAGCAGTACGGGTGTCGGCGGCGATGCGGTCGCTGGGCAGCAGGGTGCCGTCGAGGATCACGAAGCCTTCCTCCGGATTGTCTTCATCGCCTCGGCCAGGGACGGGGCGAGGGCGGACAGGGCCTCGACGGCTTCACGTATGTAGCGGTAGACGGTCGCGATCCCGATGCCGAATCCGGCAGCGAGCTGGGCGTAGGTGTCACCGCACCGCAAGTGGGCCAGGGCGAGCAGGGCCTGACGCGCGGCGGAAAGGCGCCGCCACCGCGTCCCGATCTCCTACCGCTTGGCAGTCAGTTGTCCGGGGTCAGGAACCGCAAGGTGCGGCTGGACAGATCGATCGAGGACGGGTGGACAAGCACGCGACGCTCCTGGCGGACACGGGTGATCTTGGTCGAGAACCCGTCTACCAGGAGCTTCGTCGTTGCACAGGAGTGTCCAACTCGCGGTCAGCACCGCCAGCTTGGAAAGTCCTCAATGACCGCCGCGAGATAGAGAAACCCGGCCCAGGTGTGGATATAGGTGATGTCACTGAACCTCTTTCATCCTGTCTCGCGAGGGTGAAAAGGCCTGGTCAGGGGCGGTGGCAGAGCAGAGCCCCCGGTCGTAGGGAGTGTTGATTCCACTCGACACAGCCGACACTCCGGGGGCTCTGTTGGTTCCGTATCCTTCCATGCTCGACGTGCCGTATGAGCTGGTCGAGCATGTCTCCTGGCACATCTACGTCCGAAGGCGTGAACTACGCTCGCCCTGGCGGAAGTTGAGTTGCTTCAAGCAGGCCCTGCTCACGCTGGCCCACCTACGGAAGAACGAGACGTCCGCCCAGCTCGGAGCCGGGTTCGGCGTCTCAGAGACGACCCCGTGGCGGCACGTCGACGAAACCCTCGAGGTGCTGGCCGAGCGGGCGCCGGGGCCTCGTGAGGCGCTCGTCGGCCTGGGCGAAGGGGACTTCGCCATCCCGGACGGCACCCTCATCCCCACCGACCGCAGCAAGGCCGACGAGCCGTACTACTCGCAGAAACACAAGCAGCACGCCATGAACGTCCAGGCTATCGCCCGCCAGGACGGCACACCGCTCTGGTTCCCACGAGCCACGCCTGGCCGAACCCATGACCTGACCGCGGCCCGCGCCCACGGCATCATCCAAGCCTGCCTCACCCGGCAGATCCTGATCCTGGCGCACCGCGCCTACCAGGGCGCCGGCGCCACGGTGCGCACCCCCGTACTACCACCACCGCGAACAACCCGCCCACTACCAGCAGTACAACCGCGACCACGTCCGGCTCCGTGCCCCCTGTGAGCGGTGCGTCGTGAAGTTGCTGGTCACGGGTCTGGTGTGCGTGGGGTTCGGGGTGCTCGTGGTGGTCGTGGGCGGAAGACTTCGGCGAAGATCGTCGGTCATCGGGAGACTTCGCGGTTCGTGAGGACCAGCAGGGCTCTGACCAGGGCGGTCGCCCATGTCGGGTCGGTGCGGACCTTGCTGAGGATTCGTCAGTACTTCAGGTGGGCGAAGCCGTGCTCGATCGGCGCCCTCACGGCCGCCAGCGCCTTGTCGGTCAGCTTCTGACCTCGCGTCAGGGGCCGGTTCCGGGCGGCCTTGCAGCCGGTGATCACCGCCGGGTCGGCGTCGGGATCACTGTCGTCGAGGCCGACGAATCCCAGGTCTGCGATGGCCCCGAGTCCGGCCGCCCGCAGCTTGGCGGTGAGCTGGTCGTGGCGGCAGGCAGTGATCTCCGAGGTGCGTCCGGGCCGGGCCGCCGAGACCCAGAGCAGTCGGCCCCGGTCGTCGGTGAGCGCGATCACGAGCAGGCCATGGCACGTGTGCTTGCCGGAGTAGTTCTTCCGGTTCTCCTTTCCGGTCCTGCGCCGGGTGCGGATCACTGTGCCGTCCAGCAGTACGACTCCGCCGCCCTTTCGGGTGGTCTTCTTCAGGGCGTGGTCCAGGCGTGGGGCGCGGGTGGCCGGCAGGCCGACGACTTCCCTCACTCACCGAGTCACGGTGGTGCGGTGTATCTGGTTGCCGCCGGCCAGGTCACCGGGCCGCTGGTCACAGCGCAGCACCGCCGGCACGATGCCCGCGATCTTTCCCGCGGGCAGCGCCCGCCACCGCGAGCCGATCTTCTTCAAGTGGCCGCGCATCAGATCGGCGAGATAGTTCAAGGTGGCGCTCGACAGTGGCAGTCGGGCGGTGTAGACAAGGCCGTCAGGGCCCTCGATGGTGCTGTTGTTCTTCTTCACACCAAACTCAACTGCCCTCGGGGCCCGCCGGTTACGTCTGTGCAGCCAGCCGCGGTCGGGGAGCTTGGTCATCTTCGCGCGCAGCGGTTCCAGCCGCGCTGACCTGGACGGGGCCGTCGGCGGCCCGCACGATCGCCAGGATCTTGCGGTAGTCAGCGGGCAGCGCGGCCTCGTCGGGATTCTCGCTGCGGTGCGGGATCCGCAGGACCGCCCGCCCCGCCACCCGGGCGGGAGTCGGGGCGGGCGGTCGCGCACGTTTCTGCCTCGGCCCGGTCCTGGTCGGTCAGCTGGTTCAAGCACCCGCTCGGCGATCACCAGTTCCTCCCGCTCGGCCTGGACCTCATGCAGCTGCTTGGCCAACTCCTCGGCCCGGCACGCCCAGTTCAATCCGGCGAGCCGTGATCCGCTCCGGCTCCTCCACGCCCACGCCCTCCCCGCGACATCCCTGCGCCCCCCTGTGCCGACCCGGTGACGGATGGTAAGAGCGGGACGGTCGCCGGCGCAGCAGAACCCGACAACGGCTCCGGCCGGCACGGCAGGCAATCTTCACCGTGGACACCCGCCGACGACCAGCATGAGTATCCCGCCCACCCCTCACACCAGACCCGGACCTGCGAACTTCACGTTGCACGGACCTCACTGGGGGGGCGTCGACTGGCAGTCCCAGGAAGAGTCAGTACGGCGACTGCGGCAGAGAGTCTTCACGGCATCGCAGGCAGGGGGACCTCAAAAGGGGTCCGCACCTTGCAGAAACTGATGCTCCACTCCGGACGAGCCTTTCAAGTGAGAGTGAGCTGCGACGAGCCGTTGCCTCAACCCCGTAGACCGGAGGCGAAGATAGCGACCAGTTTCCGCCACTGTGGGCGCGCGGCGAATGCGGTGAGGAGCCGGCCGGTGCGGGCGGCGGTCTTGTTGGTGACGAACCACGGAGGCTTCGGGGAGATGGACATCTCACCGTTCAGCACCGATCGCGGCGTCGGCCGGAAGGGCCCGGTGACGACGGTGCGCTCGGTGTCGTCCAGCAGCAGGGCGTTGTGGACGACACCTATCCCGCTCTGCACATCTGCGAGGGTGTGCCCGGGGAAGGCTCCCCACGTGGCGCGAGGGATGAGGTAGCCGAGGGCTGTCCAGGCATTGACCCCGATGGTGCCGTACCGCAGATCGGCGACCGCCGCGCGGAGCCGGTCGCCGAGTGCTCGGATCGTCTTCGGGTGGACGATGACGTTGGCACCTAGGGTTCCGTGGAGCCGGTCGTTGGCGGCCGCGACCGCGGCGTCGAGGAAATCGGCCCCGGTGCCGGGCAGCTCCGCGACTCCGAGGACCGGCCCGAAGTACTCGGTCGAGAAGGCCGACTCGTTCGCGTCGGTGAGGTCTAGGCCGGTGAGCAGTGTGCGCTCTGGCGTGCCGCCGACTCTCTCGGCGGCGGGGTGCAGGGCGTGGGCGGAGCTGACCCGGGCCTCGTGGCCGGGGTACCAGGCTGGCCGGGCGGGCGAGTTGGCCAGCGCCTGCCGGAGCTGATCGAGGAAGGCGTCCTTCTGAGGCCATTCGGAGCTGAGGATGACGATCTGCCCAGCGATGCAGTTGCAGCCGCTGTTGTGCAGGCGCTGGGTGGCCACGTGCTCGGCCTGGAAGCGCAGGTCTGCCGCCGTCCACGTGCCGGGCACGACGATGATCGGGGCGACGCCGCCGAGTTCGCTGGTCATCGGCTTGTCCAGCTTCGGCGTGCCGGATGCCTTGGTGGCCGCCGCCTGGTCACCCGTCCCCCAGACCACGGTGTCGTGCGTGGCTGCGCTGCCGGTCATATGGACGGCCGCGACCCCGGGATGGTCCGCAAGAGCCGCGCCGACGTCCGGCCCACCGGTGACGATCTCGACCAGATTGCGGTCGATCATCGGCTTGAAGACCGTCCGGAAGACATCGGCAAGTGGATCGGTGGTGGGGTTGAGCTTGAGTACGGCGGTGCGGTTCTCCGCGTAGAGCTGGTACAGCACATCCAGGGGCGGGATGGAGAAGATGTTCCCCGCGCCGAGGACCAGAGCCACGCCGTTGTTGCGCTCAGGGGCCCGCTGTCCGAGGCCGGCCTTGGACCGTAGCTCACGTTTGGTGATGCCGGGTGTCGTCCAGACCTCGGCGTGGAAGCCGTTCAGGAGCAGTTTGTCGAAGGTGTTGTACGGGAGCACCTGGATGGCGAGCCGACCGCCCGGGGCCGGGCTGATACGGCTGTCGGCCAGGATGTCGGATCCCTCGTCCAGGCGCCGCAGGGTATCCTGGAGCGCGTGGGCGTATGTAATGACGGCGTAGGGTCCGCTGATCCACTCCTCCCCGACCAACGAGGCCCGGGAATCCAATTGCTTGATCCCGGCTGCGGTAAGCACCCAGTCGTCTGCCACGGTCGAGACTGCGGCGGCCACGTCGAGGAGCAAGCTCCGCCGCTCGGACATGGGTGTCCGGACCCAGGCACGCGCGCCGGAGGCAAGTCCGGCAACGAGGGCGTCGATGTCCGGGCTGGGATTGCCGACGGTAGGGTGGATCGTCATGGCACGGCCTCGCTCACGGGTCGGGGTATGACGTCAGGCAAGCTCGGCGAAGACTCCGGCCGCAGCGCGGCGGGAGTCTTGAAGGGCACCGTCCACGTAGCCGTTCCATGTCCCGGCAGTCTTGGCGCCCGCCCAGTGGACACGGCCTCGCTCACCGGTCAGAAGAGAGCCGTGCGGTACTGCGTCCAAGCACCTACACCGACCCTATCAGCGTAACATCCGCGGGCGAACTCCTCGGCCGTCCAGTCCTGCCCCACGACATCGAACGGTGGGTCGCCTTCGGCCCGATGTGCTTGACGGCCTGCAGCTGACCGTGCTCGTCACTGCCACCAGCGTCTCCGACACCGCAGCCGGCGTGACCCTGCTGTCCCGCATCGCCGCCGCCCACCCGCACAGCACGAAGGCCTGGGTGGACGCTGGCTACCGCACCACCGCCATCGACCACGGGGCCCGCCTCGGCATCGACGTCCATCCCGTCCAACGCCCGCCCGGCGCCAGCGGGTTCACGATCATCCCGAGACGCTGGACCATCGAACGCAGCATCGGCTGGCTCATGCACCACCGCCGCCTCGCCCGGGACTACGAAACCCACCCGCACCGCTCCGAAGCCATGATCCACCTCGCGATGATCGACCTCATGGCCCGCAGACTCACCGGCGAAGCCACCCCGAACTGGCGCGGAACCTGACCCGGGACCAAACACGAATCACCGGACCAAACGCTCAGTAAGTAGTCGGACAACTGAAACGGTCCAGCCGGAGAAACAACGGAGCGTCACGAAAGGTTGAGGCTAAAAGGGCACGCATTGTGCCCGTTCTACCCATCGTCGGCGGATGTCTGTTTCCATTCTTCAGCGGTCAGTTTTTAAATGGCTGTGGCTTTTCGTTTGGCCTTCCTCGGCGGCTAAGTACATTCCAGTCGAGACGAGGGGCCTGAGCGGCCATCGACACTGCCCGCTCCTGAATCCGACTGAACCGAGAGAGCAGGGTTTTCCTTGGCTACTTTGTGTCGGCCTTCTGTTTGGGTCCCGGAGTACACCGTTTCGATGGATGAGACGCTGAATTTGTGTCGTCAGCTGCATGCCGGTCATGAGAGGCTGTCGCTGGCCTTGCGCATGATTGAGAATACGGGTGTCCAAAAGAGACATCTGATCCGGCCGCTCGAGGAAACGTTGGAGCATCCAGGGTTTGAGGCGCGTAACCGGATCTATATGAGTGAGGCGCGGGCTCGTGTTCCCTCGGTGGTGGCACAGGCTCTGGTGTCGGCGGGCGTGGCGGTAGAGGATATCGATGCGATAGTTTTCGTGTCGTGCACGGGTTTTGGTATGCCTCCGTTCACCGCGTCGATAATCAACTCTATGGGTTTCCGGAACGATACGCGGCAGATCCCCATCGCCCAGCTCGGCTGCGCGGCCGGCGGTGCGGCGATCAACCGGGCGCATGATTTCTGCATGGCTTACCCGGATGCGAATGTATTGATCATCGCCTGCGAGTTCTGCTCGCTGTGCTATCAACCCACGGACATTGGTATCGGCTCGCTGCTATCCAACGGGCTGTTCGGTGATGCCATTGCTGCCGCGGTAATGCGCGGCACGGGCGGCACGGGGATGCGGCTGGAGCGCAATTCCTCCTATCTCGTCCCGCAAACCGAAGATTGGATCTGCTGCGACGTCAAGCCCACCGGGTTCCATTTTGAGCTGGACGGGCGTGTTCCGGGAACCATGTCCATGCTGGCGCCCTGCCTGCACACCCTGGCGGACGCCCAAGGCTGGGATGCTTCCCGGCTCGATTTTTATGTCATTCACGCCGGACGGCCCCGCATTCTGGATGCCCTAAGCCGCTTCCTGACGGTGGAGCCGGAGGCCTTCCGCCACAGCTGGGCCACGCTGACCGAGTACGGCAACATCGCCTCGGCGGTAGTGCTCGTTGCCCTGCGCCGCCTGTTCGACGCGGGCCCCTCCGAGGGGGCCCGCGGCCTGCTCGCCGGGTTCGGCCCCGGCATCACAGCCGAAGCGTCCCTGGGCACATGGACCACCGACAGTCTCCCGCCAACTTCCTTGCAAGCCGCACTAAAGCATCCGGCGGCTCCCGGCGCCAGTGCGCTGCCGACGGCCAAGCCCGCGCCGCTGGTCAGCCATGGCATCCCGAGACCCCGTCAGGAAATGAGGAATTGCCTGTGACTGTTATACCGAAAACCCTGTCCCTCGGCGGTGACCTGACCGTCAACCGCCTGGGTTACGGCGCCATGCATCTGACCGGCCCGGGCATTTGGGGGCCGCCCAAGGACCCGGACCAGGCTGTTCGTGTGCTCCGGCGCGCTGTGGAGCTCGGCGTCAACTTCATCGACACCGCCGACTCCTACGGCCCGGACTACAACGAGCAGATCATCCGCAAGGCGTTGCATCCCTATCCCGAGGACCTGGTCATCGCCACCAAGGGCGGGATGCTGCGCACCGGCCCCAGGGACTGGGTCCGTGAGGAGGGCAGGGCGCCGTACATTGTCGCCCTCGGCCGCCCCGAGTACCTGCGCCAGCAGGTCGAGCTGAGCCTGCACAAGCTCGCAGTGGAACGTATCGACCTCTACCAGCTCCACCGTATCGATCCTGTTGTGCCCCTGGCCGACCAGCTCGGCGAACTCGTGCGCCTCCAAGAAGAGGGCAAGATCCGCCACATTGGCCTGTCCGGGCAGCCCGAAGTCACCACGGAGCAGCTCGCCGAGGCTCGCACGTATGCGGACATCGTCGCCGTGGAGAACCTTTACAACATTGCGGACCGGTCCGGCGAAGCAGCCGTGCGCTACGCCGAGGAACACGACATCGCCTTCATCCCGTGGTTCCCGCTCGGCCACGGCGACCTGGTCAAGCCCTCGGGTGCGCTGACCGAGGTGGCGAAAAAGGTCGGAGCCACCCCGGCCCAAGTTGGGCTCGCCTGGCTGCTGCACCACTCACCGAACACGCTGCTCATCCCGGGCACCACATCGGTCAGCCACCTCGAAGAGAACATCAAGGCAGCCGACCTCGTCCTCGACGCCGACCAGTGGGCCGATATAGCGGAGCGCTGCTCCCAGGAGACACCCTGGCGCCCGACCGCCCACGCATCGGCCTGAAAGGCAGCACAGCCGTGACCACCACCCCCCAGAGCTCAGCCCGCGTCCACCCCCACACGGAGATCCTGCGGACTATCTACACAGAACTCACCCGCATGAAGGACCACATCAGCGACGAGGTCGTCCTGCACCGCGCCGCCCGCACCTCGCAGGACCCGCGCCCCTGCGTCGGCAAGGACGCGGTCATGGCCCACGAGCACGCCCTGCTGGGTGCCGCCGGCGGCACCCTCGTTATGGAGGTCCAGCACATCGTGGCCAAGGACCACTTCGGCGCCGTCCTGGCTGTCCTGCGGATCCGCCACCCGCAAAAGGCCGCCATGCCGTTCTGCGGCCTGTGGCTCTTCAAGGACGGCCGCATCGTCGAATCACTGGGAAAACGCCTACGACGCACCGGCCATGACAGCCGTCCTAACACCCCCCAACAACACCTGACCCCCACGCCCGCCCGGGGCGGACGGAAGACCCGTTCCGTCCTGGGATGCGTAGCGGCCGCTGGCCGCCGGGCACTGTCGTACGAGTTCTTGAGGGCGACGTCCCGACCCGAAGGCCTGGCCGGAAAGCGCCGGCAGTGTGTGTCGATGTGACCCCAACGTTGTGTCTGCCGCCGCATTCGCTCCGCTGGACGAAGGCCCTCCGAAAAACCGCAATGAGGACAGGAGCCGCGATGACGATGGACAGCACGAGCCGCTCAGCGTCCGCACTGCCGGTCATCGGCCACGCCCTGCGGCTGCGGCGTACCCCAGTGGGATTCCTAGAGTCCTTCGCGCACAACAGCCTGGTCCGCTACCAAGTCGGCCGCAAGTGCCTGGTTAGAGTCTGCGACACGGACCTGACACGACAGATGCTGAGCGATGACCGGACCTTCGACAAGGGTGGGCCGATCAACGCCCTGGTCCAAACCCTGGTCGGCGACGGCCTTGCCACCTGCCCAAGCAGCTGGCACAGGCAATCCCGCCGCGCGATCCAGCCCACAGCCGCCGGGACCGCCACCACCGGTTGGCGACGGACAGGTCCTCGACGTGCCCGTCGAAATGCGCAGGCTGGGCATCCACGCAGCGGTGCAGACCTGATTCTGCGGGGCACTGCCGCCCGGCGAAGTCGACCGGACCGCAGACGACTTCACCACCGTTCTCGTAGGACTCGCCCAAGGCGTCGGCAGACACCTACTCAACCAGCTCCCCACCCCACAGCAACCGCCGCCACACCCAGGCCCTCGCCCACATCCGGCAAAACCCTCGCCGATCCCATCACCCACCGGCGGGCCACGCCACCGGCCAGGACGACCTGCTCAGCGCCCTGTTCACAGGAAGGGGCCTCATCGCGATTCCCGCGGGGTTCCTGCTCGGTTGGCTCGGTTCGATCCTTGACCGGAGCCAACCGCGTGGCGCGGAATTCGAGAACACCGACATCCGGATGTTCATGAGCGAGCCAGCGGCAGCGGCTGAGTCATGTGAGATCGGACTGCCGTGATGGACGGACCCAGTGAGCGGCACTCACATGCGTGGAGGCCAGAGAGCGGCCCGCAGATGAGCGGTACCACTCAAGCGAGGTGCTGTGCCAAGCAGTCGCCGTCGCGGCACTTCACATGCCAGGTTCACGACGGTTGGGCGCGATATCAGGCGCTCTTGACCACAGGCCCCTGTTTCCACACGGCGAAACACAGCGGCGCGTTCCGCTTCGCGGCCACATCCCACCCGGCTCGGATGCGGCCATGCATGCCGCGTGCGACGAGGAACCGTAGTGGAGTAAGACGAACGGTGCCCGGGCGGCCGCCAGGCTGAGCCAGAGGCTTGCAGGAATCCTTCTCCGCGTCCCTCCGCGCAGCCCGCACGCGTACATACCAGTCCCACGACGAGCTCAGGAAGGCCCTCCCAGATGACGCGCCGCCCCCCCACCTACCGTTTTGTGGATGACGAACGTATCGCCGGAGTCACGAGGCACGCGTTCGTCCGTTACGGGGATCGCTACCACCTGACGGACCTTCGGATCTTCGCGGACGGGATGATCGACTGCGGGGGCCTGGTCACCCTGGAGGAGTTCGGTGCGAGGTTGCGCAGCGGATGGGTTGCCACGGAAATCGAGGAGGGCACCACAGGGGAGGCATCCGGTCTCTTCACCTGGAAATTCGCCCGCACACACACCCACACCAAGCCCAAATGGCTGCTCGCGGAGGTACGCGATGAGATCGAACGCCTGAATGGCCGACCAACGTCGCCCGATCGCTTCCTCAGGGCTGTGAAGGATTTCCTGAAGAGTCAGAGTGAGAATGACAGGGCGCTCGCGCGTGATGCCTATCTGGAAGTCCCACCCTCCCAACACCACACCATAGTGGGGATTGAGGAACTGATCGGCGGGTTGCGTGACAGGTCGGCGTCTGAATATGACCGTACCTGGGCGCTGAACCACTACAAGGAGCGATTCGCGGCCGTCGATTCCTTGTTCGGAACCTCAACGGGGGAGAAAAGACACAGGGATCCAGCCATCGTGATACACCCCCTTTCGGAATGGCCGGATGATCCCGGCCCGCTGGTCCTCTCCAATGAATATCCTGTATCCCTGCGCATTGATGACGTGCGGTATCCGACGGTCACGCATGCCTTCTGGAGTCTGTCCACCAACGATCCGAAAGCGCAGGACGCCATCCGCAGAGCCGGAAACGTATACGAGGCGCGCAAGTTGGCGACCAAAGCGCCCACGCGGGCCAACTGGGTCGAATGCCGTCTGGCCGTCATGCTCAAGCTATTGCAGGCCAAGTACCACCAACACCCCACTCTGGCCGATGAGCTACTGGCCACCGGGGATGCCCCCTTGTACTACACCGACATTAGTCATAGCCACTACTGGGGTGAGAACCGCGGCGACGGGCGCAACTGGATCGGAAGACTTCTGGAACTTGTGCGCTCCGAATTCCATGCGGAGCGCTCCATCCTTGCGCTGTGAGGGCTGAGGGCTACTGTCTTTCCGGGGTTACCAGGGACACTCGAGAGAACAACAACACCTAAACTCTGGGCTCTGACCGAGAGAGGAATCGGTATTCATCGGGATGAAACCGCTCCCTGAACCGCTCCGGGATCGGTGGAGGCTCTATGTCAGCTAGACCTGTAGTGATTCGCCTTGGGGCTACCCGCATCTGGGAATACCGGGCAAGAATTCTTTAGGAAGCTGAAGCTACGCCTCAGAATATCTCGCATATTGTTAGGAGTCCCGTGATTATTAGGTCGCCCAATTCGGTTCAATTGGCTCTGGCGGTAGGTCACTACATGGCTGCCGTATCGGAAGAGCTTTCGTCGCGAGACATAGCAGTGAACCTGATACGCAGCATCGGGCCATACCAAGATGGCGACTACCGATTCATTGATACCGAGGGAGATATTTCCTTCTCGGTAGGCAATTTAGGGCAGCCCAATCAGGTACTGCATTGGTCTGGGATCTCGGGATGGTGCACCGAACTGGAAGCGGTTGAGCCATTCCGGGAGCGGACACGCTGGATGTGCGCTGGCCTGCTACCGCATCCCATCGATGTGGCAACCTACTGCGAAGCAGTCATGAGCAACCGGCTCGGTGTGGGCCGTGAGCAGACGCCGGTCTACCGGAACGCTGGCGAGAACTTCCCCGAACTTCTGGAACTACTGAGCAACTACATACCAGAAGGAGGTTTCCCAATTTCCCCGAGCGATCGCCTCATAGAAGCCCGGCAGGAAATGTACCTCCGCCGGATAACGGAGTTGACGCGGCCCTCAAAACTGGACGATCGTCTGATCAGTGTTGCACTGCGAAAGCATGATCTCCAAGTAACAGTCGAACTCCTAGAATATGCCAAGATCAGTTCATCTCAAGTGGAACTGGCCAACCTCATTCAGGAAGTCATTGACCTTTTTCGTGAGTGAGCCTCTTTCATCCTGGGGCGGGAGGGTGAAATGGGCAGGTCGGGCGGGGTGGTGACGAGGCAGGGCCCCTGGTCGTTGGCGTGGTGATCTCACTCATCACACCGGCGACCGAGGGGCCCTGTTGGTTCCGTATCCTTCCATGCTCGACGTCCCGTACGAGCTTGTCGAGCATGTCTCCTGGCTCATCTACGCCCGAAGGCGTGAACTGCGCTCACCCTGGCGGACGTTGAGTTGCTTCCGGCAGGCCCTGCCCGCCCTGGCCCATCTACGCAAGAACGAGACGTATCGGCAGGTCGGCGCCGGATTCGGGGTGTCCGAGGCAACCGCCTGGCACTACGTCGACGAGACCATCGACATACTCGCCTCCTGGGCGCCCGGCCTGCACGAAGCCCTCGCCGGCTTGGGCGAAGGCGACTTCGTCATCGTCGACGGCACCCTCATTCCCACTGACCGCATCAAGACCGATGAGCCGTACTACTCCCAGAAGCACAGGAAACACGGCATGAACGTCCAGGTCATCGCACGGCCGGACGGAACTCCGCTCTGGTTCTCGCGTGCGACACCAGGACGCACCCACGACCTGACCGCAGCACGAGCCCACGACATCATCCAGGCGTGCCTGACCCGGCAGATCCCCGTGCTCACGGATCGCGCCTACCAGGGCGCCGGCGCCACCGTCCGCACCCCCTACAACCACCACAGCATCCAGCCGCTCCACTACCAGCAGTTCAACCGCGACCACGCACGACTCCGGGCTCCCGGCGAACACGCCTTCGCCCAGCCGAAGTCCCGGCGTGCTCGCCGTAGCAGCCGCCAGGACTTCAGCTGGGCGAAGGCACGTTCACAGTGGTCCGTGCAACGTGAAGTTCGCAGGTCCGGGTCTGGTGTGAGGGGTGGGCGGGATACTCATGCTGGTCGTCGGCGGGTGTCCACGGTGAAGATTGCCTGCCGTGCCGGCCGGAGCCGTTGTCGGGTTCTGCTGCGCCGGCGACCGTCCCGCTCTTACCATCCGTCACCGGGTCGGCACAGGGGGGCGCAGGGATGTCGCGGGGAGGGCGTGGGCGTGGAGGAGCCGGAGCGGATCACGGCTCGCCGGATTGAACTGGGCGTGCCGGGCCGAGGAGTTGGCCAAGCAGCTGCATGAGGTCCAGGCCGAGCGGGAGGAACTGGTGATCGCCGAGCGGGTGCTTGAACCAGCTGACCGACCAGGACCGGGCCGAGGCAGAAACGTGCGCGACCGCCCGCCCCGACTCCCGCCCGGGTGGCGGGGGCGTCGGGTGTTGCGGGGGCTGCCGTCCCAGTAGCGGCCGACGGGGGTGGCCGTGGAGCACATGGCCCGGACCGTGCCAGGCGACACACGGCGATGCGCAACGCGGTGGGACTCGTGTCCCCTGATCAGCCCAATGCCATCGAACAGGTGATCTCGTTGACGGCATTATGTTCGACGTCTACTCGCCGGATCGGGTGACCTGCCCGATATCCCGGGGCGGGAGTGCCGAGGCGTCACGAGCCGTGTGTGCCGGCTGGGGTGTGGTCGTCGCAGAGGGTGCCGAGGAGGCGCTCGATGGGCACGTCGAAGGCGTGGGCGAGAGCGCGCCAGGTCGTGACGGTGCCGGTGGTGCGGCCGTGTTCGAGGTCGATGAGGGTGCGCCGGGCCAGGCCGCTGCGGCTGGCGAGTTCGTCGAAGGTCCAGCCGCGTTCGGCCCTCAGGCGCGCGAGGTTGACGCGCAGCGCGGTGAGGTCGGGGTCGGGCGGCAAGATCGCCACTCCACCATCCGACGGTGCAGAGACCTGCCCTGTCAGTGCAGACCTCTGCACTATTTGACTGGGAGTAAGAACGCCCGATCAAGGTGCAGGGCGCTGCACTACCGTGCGTCTCCCCGGCCCTCTGGCGCCGCGGGACCGACCACCTCGGGCACGGACAGACGGGAGAACGACCAGCCCATGAGGCTCGCCGGCACGCACGCAGCAGTGCGACGCATCTGGACAGTGGAACTGCGTCCGCGACCGGGCGGCCCCGCACTCGTCTGCCCCGCCTGCACCGCCCACACGTCTTCGCTCACGGGATCCTCCGCACGGTCGGCGGTCCTGGCTCATCTGGCCTGCCACGCCCGCGCCGACGCGTTGCCCGCCCATCTGCGCAGCTGCCAGTGCCAAGCGCGGGGCTGCCGGTGGCATCCGCGTCACCGCGGCTGCGCGGGGCCGGTACTGCTCGCCCTCACCCGCGACCGCAGCGGCCGCGCCTGGCGGCTGGCTGACACCTGCGCGGCCTGCGCTGCGGCGACCACGGCCGTAGTGCCTGACACCCTGCCCGGCTCCTCCCGGCCGCCTGCCTCCCCCTGCCTGTCCACGCCGACACGCCGGTCCTACACCCGACTCCAGGAGCGTGTGCGGGTGCAGGTGCGGGTGCGGGTGCGGGTGCGGGTGCGGGTGCGGGTGCGGGAGATGCTCACCTACCTAGGCGCAGCACTGCCACGGTTCACCTCCCCCGCCGCCCGGCTGCTGGCTCTGCAGTGCGCGCTGCGTACTGACACCCGCGGTCATGTCCAGCTGCCGACGGGTCTGTTGCGGGGCATGCGCCTGCGCGGGAACCGCGAGTTGTGGCTGGAGCTGGCCCATGCCGACTGGCTTACGCTGCCGGACTTCCGTGCATTGCCTGTGCAGGTGTGGCTGCTCGATGCCGCAATGCTTGACCAGGCGCCCGGCCGCCGCGCCCGGTGCCGCGCCGCCGACTGGGCGCTGCGACCTGTTCCCCTGGTCCTGCCGACCGCAGCGCCCGCGCTGCGGCTGACCGCTCTCCTGCTGGCAGCCCGTGCCGAACACACCACCGACATGGACACCCTCAGCCGCCTTTGCGGGCACTCCCCTCAGCAGACCGGCGACCTGCTTGACCGGCTGGTGACCACATGCACCCTGCAGGCATGGAAGCACAACCGGGAGACCGACGAGGTGTTCTGGCAACTGTCCCAGCCGCAGACCCAGCCACGTTCCGTCGCACTGCCTCGCGGACACCAGGCATGAGAATTGTGAGACTGTCTCAAGAGTAAGAAGACAGCACCTGGCACGAACAACCAGTGCTGTTTGTCCGTACCATCTGTACGCCGAGGCATCTAGCGGCACTTGCGGCACTCCCGTCGGGCCGCCGATACCTCGCCCAAGAGGGCCGTTCACTTCCATGTGGCACAGCCCCGCAGGACGTTCATTCACCGAGGAAGGGTCAGCCCCATGCCCGAGACAACGACTCCCGCCACTGAACTGACATCGCAGTACGTCGCCCAGGTGACCAACGACCTCGAACGCAATGCGAAAGAGCAGGAACGTATCACTGCGGAGATCGCGTCCCTGCAAGAGCAACTTGCCGCCGTGCAGCACGACCACACGGTCCTGGTGAACGTGCAGCAGGCGCTCGGCGTCACCCAGGCGCCGGCCCAGCCCGCAGCAGAGGCCGAGAGCGCCGCGGTGCCC
Organism: Streptomyces sp. NBC_01092; assembly: GCF_045039535.1. NCBI lineage: Bacteria > Bacillati > Actinomycetota > Actinomycetes > Kitasatosporales > Streptomycetaceae > Streptomyces > Streptomyces sp. NBC_01092. Next base: position 10,904,464 of record NZ_CP108659.1, read on the forward strand.
TCGCCCCGACAGAAGACCGGCGCCGCGCGCGGCGGGAAGCAAAAGGCCCAAAAGTCCACCGCCGCACCTCAGAAGACAGCACCCAAGAAGCCCGTGGCCAAGCCGGCAGATGCCGCAAAGGCGGCCCAGCCCACCCTGGTCGAACTCATTCGCCGCCACCTCCTCGAACTGAAGGAACCGCGCTCGGCTGCGGAGATCTCCGCCGCGCTCGGCCAGGCCCACCCCGAGCGCCAATTCGCGGACAAGGTCGTGCGGGTCACGCTCGAAGGGCTCGTGGCCAAGAGCCAGGCAGAGCGCACCAAGCAAGGAAGGTCCGTGTTCTACACCGCCCCCAAGTCGGCGGATGCACCTGAGGCCGAGGCACCGGCCGCGGAGGCTGACCGCTGACAGCAATGCATGGAGGGGCGGTTGCCTGCCCCAGGTTCGGTCAGCGGGGGCGCTGCGTCGGCCGCAGTGTTGATCTCGGTCAGAGTGGGGCTGCGATCACGCCATGACAGGCGGGTCGCCGGATAATCGACAACTCGTTCGATAGGACTTTCCCCGACCCGGTGTCAGACATCAGGTCTGACACCGCATGAGCTCGAGGGTTCGATCGTATGGTTACGACGTGGTTCAGACGCCGCGCGGCGCAGGCCGTGGCCGTGATACTGCTGGCAGCCCTGCTGACGGTGGCGCCGTCGGCAGCGACTGCGGCAGATGCCGGCGAGCTATGGGTGGAGACGTATGTGCTGCCCCTCGGGTCGGCGATGCCGTCGCTTGAGGAGTTGCAGAACGGGGACGGCGCGGCTGCGGTAGCTGGCCGCCGCTGCGGAGCCGCAGGCGCAGCTGGCGCAGGAGACGGTCGGTCCTGCCGCTTCCTACGCTTCGCTGTCGACACGAGCGTCCGGCTCGCCTTTGGCCTCGCAGGGAGAGCAGGGGGAGGCATCTGCGGCTGCGGGGCCCCGGGCAACTGCTCCGGATCCGGCGAGGAAGATGACCTTGGATGAGTGCGCGAAGGGTCTGGGCGCCGAGAAGAAGTTCTTCGTCAAGTCACGGTTCGCGGTGTGCAACGGGGCATCCTTCGTCCAGACCTGGTTTCGGAACAACCGCCCCGTGGGCGAGAGCATGTTCAACGTTCGCGTGATCGGCACCGTCGCGCTCAATAGCCGCACGATCAACTACGCGTACCACTTCAGCGACTTCTTCAAGGGCGGCAGAAACGCCGCCGACGGACTGTCGATCACCACCAAAGGGAACACCCCACAGAACTGGCCCTCTGGCGTGCGCTACAACCGTGGTGGCGACCTGCCGGCAGGGGCGAGAACGTTCGCTCAGTTGAGGGCGAAGGGCACCTTCAACCAGACGGTTCTTGCCAAGCCGGGTCAGGGCACGGGATCGGCTGACCTCGTCTTCGCCGTCTACGAGCCGTCTGTGAGGTACACCGCCCCGGCGCCCTGGACTCTCAACGGCAACGGCGGCAACCTGTTCATGCTCGCCCCTCGCTGGGATGCGGCCTCGTACCTGGCCAACTCCACCGGAGGCGGGACCCCGGACAGGAAGGGCGCTGCGACGTTCAGCTACATAACCCGCTCACCCTGAGCGCCAAACAGGGCGCGGAGGAACGGGCAGAAGCCCAGCACATCCGACAGGCATTCCTGGTCCCGCAGGACACCAAGCCGTACATGTCCGCGAAGAAGGTGCCCCCGGCCAGACGGCCAAGGAACCGCTGCACCGGACGGTCAGCAGCTCCCGCAACGAGAAGAACAGGGCGGCGGCGGTCAAGCAGTGCAAGCGCTACTGGGGAGCGAACTACACCAGCGGCGGGAAGGAATGCGATGAGTACCCGTTCGCCAGCACCTACGAAGGAGCCGCGGAGGTGGAGTACGACCCGGAGGCCAAGGAGTTCAACTTCTCCGCGAAGCCAATACCAGGGGATGACAACCAGGCCGGCGGTCTGATCCTGAAGAGCTACTACGCCAAGAACCGCATCATCGACGGATTGAACGACGGCTTCATCGTCAAGATCGTCACCTGACCGGATGCGCATCCCGGCGGGGGCGGCTCCAAGGACCGCTCCCGCCCTCCCGGTTCCGCGTTCTACGCGTCGGCCGGCCAGAACTGCACGAGGTAGCGCTCCACACCGGCACCCGTGCCTTCGCCCTCCGAAAGGGCCGCAGCCGCGGCCCGGCCAACGCAGGTGACGCGCACGCGCCAGGAGCCACCGGCGTCAGCCAGCGTGATGACCTCGTCCATCCGGCCCGTGTGCATGGACCACACCGCGACCTGCCCGCTCGTAGACTCAAAATCGGCTTCGGCCTGCTCGTCCCAGTCGCCCGGATTGTTCGGGGGCGGCGCCCCGTCCCACACCTCGACGTCGACCGTGGCGGTGTGGGTGTGCCCACCACTGGTGATGTCCAGACGCCCTGGATGGGTGCCGAGGAAAGAGTGGCGATGAAAGTCGTCGGGGAAGGGGACGGGCAGTTCCGCGTCGTCTGACTCCTGCAGACCAAACGCGTGGTACCCCACGAACGCGCTCACGCGCTGCCGCCGGACAAGCTGCGCCACAAGGACCCCTTCAACTAAGAACACTGCTCTCGCTGACCAGCCGCCGCCTGGACCGGGTGTTCGACCGCACTCAGCAGATAACCGGCTTCGTGCTCAACTGCTGGAGATCTTCCCCGCGTTGGAGCGGTCGCTCGACCTGGCTCGCAAGGGGCACGTCGTGTTGCTGACCACCCACCAGGCCCCGGCCGCGATCCGCCACGGGCACCCGATGGATCGAGGTTGAACCTAGCCAACCTCGCCGGCCGAACTCCGCAGCCGGCGATGATCACGGACACGCTAGGCAAGCGCCAGGTCGGCCAGGTCACGCCGGATCCGTTCCAGCCAGCGGCTGCGGATCCAGGACTCGAGTGTCACCCCCGCGCTGTTGCGGAACTTGCTGCTGATAGAGCACCGAGACATGATGGGCCGTCGCCACCGACTCCGGCGAGAGCTGGGGGCGGATAGCCGGCCGAGGCAGTAGGTGAAAATGCGCTCGGCGAAGTTGTCCGTGGGGCGGAGGGCTACAGGCTGCTCTGCCAGGCCGATAGCACGACCGTGGCCAGAACGTCGGCCATGTGCGGGCCTCCACTGCCGCTGCACGCCTCCAGATCGCTCGCCGCCTCCTGCAGCAGTGCCGCCGCCAGCTACCTGCCGCCGCCGGACCGGCGACGCCGTACGGGCTGCGAGTGAGTTCGGTGTGCGGGCCAAGCAGCGCCCTGGGCATATCGAGGACGACGACACCGAAAGGCACCCAGAGGTGCAGCTCGTATGGCCGGGTGGTCTCATACACAACGAGGTCGCCGGGGCCCGGCAGGCACTGGCGGCCGTCCTGCTCGACCCCGGCGCACCCGCGGCCGCAGAGGGCGACCTTCACCAGATCCCGGTCGTCTGAACCGATCAGGGAGCGGTCGCGCAGCACCGTACATGGGCTACCAGTGATTTTGGTGACCAGTACCTCGCCCGGCTTCGTGCGGCGCAGGGTGCTGTCCGCACCAGGAACGCGGGTCGTTTCGCCAAGGAGGATGCGCAGCGGGGCGAACGCGGCGGAGGCAAGCTGCTTCAGCCGCTCTGCCTGCTCAGGAGCGTCGAGGGTGGCGGCCATGCGATGCCTCCTTCGCCGTCATCTCATTGCGCCTGGCCACGCAGTCCGTTGAAAAGAATCGCGGTGACGGAATCCGCCAGAGTCGGGGCCGGCACCCCGCGTTCTGGCCGGTACCATTCGATGAGCGAGTTGACAGTGCCGAACAGCAGACGAGAGGCGAGGTGCGGATCGATGTCACCACGCACTCCTCCCTCAGCCGCGGCGCGGGCCACCAGCTCGGCCACACGGTGGTCGAACTCATGGCGCCGCTCCAGCGCACGTTGCTCCACGGCGCTGTTTCCGCGCACCCTCAGCAGCAGGGTGACGTACGGCAGCTCGTCGGCGAGCACCTCGACGCTGCGGTGCACGACATGCTTGAGCCAGGCCGTCGCGGTGGTTATTGGCACCCCGGATGCATCCTGGGGGGAATCCTCGTCGAGGACGGCAAAGAGGGCGTCCAGCGCGCGCCCGACGCCGAGCTCAAGGAGTTCCCCTTTACCGGAGACGTGGTGATAAATGCTGGACTTGCTCAGGCCCAGGCGCCTGGCCAGCTCTTCCATGCCCGTGCCGTCGTAACCGCGCTCGTTGAAGACCGCGACGGCGACCTCCAGGATGGAGCCGCGGTCGTAGACGGGACGGTCGCGACGGTCTGCAGGGCTATGTGCTGACGTTCTGCTCACCTGGCTATCCTTGCTAGAAGAGCGGTCACGCCCGGCGGAGATCCTTGACCCGGCGGAGCTTGCCCACGGACCGCTCCAGGGTCTCGGGATCGACGATCTCCACTTCGACGGTGACACCCACGCCGTTTTTGACCCCCTGGGCGATCATCTTGGCCGCGGCGGCGCGCTGGTCAGCACCGGCGCCCGAGCGGGCCTCGACACGGACGATCATATGGTCCATGCGCCCGCGCTCGGTGAGCTGGATTTGGAAGTGCGGGGCGACCGCGGGCGTACGCAGGACGATCTCCTCGATCTGGCTGGGAAAGACGTTCACCCCGCGCAGGATGATCATGTCGTCGCATCGATCGGTGACCTTCTCGATCCGGCGGAACGCGGGCCGGGCGGTGCCGGGCAGGAGCCGGGTCAGGTCGCGAGTGCGGTAGCGGATGATCGGGAGGGCCTCCTTGGTGAGCGAGGTGAAGACGACCTCGCCCTCCTCACCCTCAGCCAGGACGGCGCCCGTGATCGGATCGACAACCTCGGGGTAGAAGTGGTCCTCCCACACGTGCAGGCCGTCCTTGGTCTCCACGCACTCCTGAGCGACGCCTGGGCCGATCACTTCGGACAGGCCGTAGATGTCGACGGCGTGGATGCCCATGCGCTCCTCGATCTCGCGCCGCATCTCCTCCGTCCACGGCTCGGCGCCGAAGATGCCGACCTTCAGGGAGCTGGTGCGCGGGTCGATGCCCTGCTTCTCGAACTCATCGAGCAGGGTGAGCAAGTAGGACGGGGTGACCATGATGATCTCGGGTTTGAAGTCCTGGATTATCTGCACCTGGCGGGCGGTCATACCGCCGGAGGCCGGGATGACTGTGCACCCGGCGCGTTCGGCGCCGTAGTGCGCGCCGAGGCCCCCAGTGAACAGGCCATATCCGAAGGAGATGTGAATCTTGTGACCGGGGCGGCCGCCGGCTGCCCGAATCGAGCGGGCCATCACATCAGCCCACATGGAGATGTCATTGTCCGTGTAGCCCACGACCGTCGGCCGACCCGTGGTGCCGCTGGAGGCGTGTATGCGCCGGACGTGCTCCATCGGGACGGCGAACATGCCGAAGGGGTAAGTGTCCCGCAGATCGGCCTTGGTGGTGAAGGGGAACCCGGACAGGTCTTCCAGGGAGCGACAGTCGTCGGGCCGCACCCCTGCCTCGTCGAACTTCTTCCGGTACAGCTCCACGTTCTCGTAGGCGTGCCGCAGTGTAGCGCGCAGGCGGTGGAGCTGGAACTCCCTCAGTTGCTCGCAGGTCAGGCGCTCGCCCTCGTCCAGCAGGTCATAGGGAAGGGCTTCCCCCCGGTGAGAGGCCGGGGCCATCGGATCGCTGCTCATCACGACTCCTTCGTGGTCCTGCTCGGTGCCCTGGTCGCCGCTGTGTCATTGTTCATCGTGCGGACGGTGCGCCTACGTCCGCGGAACTCCGCGATCACCCAGGCGCCGCGCCGGACGCTGACGTCGTAGATGCCGCTGAGGCTGAATCGAGTGCGTTCTTCGGCACTCGCCACGAGTACGTCGCCCTCGTTCGCGGGGGCCACGAAGGCGATGCTGGCGCCGGCTCCAACGGTCACAAGCCCGTAGCTGCGGCATGCCCAGGCGAAGGCGGGTTGGCGACCAGGAGCACATAGCCGTCGTGGGCGATCCTGTGTCCGCTCGCCATTGCCGGAGTTCACCGTCATCCGGAGGTCTGCGGCCCCCTCGCCGTGCTCGAGCAGCTCGATGCCGAGCCTTCGGGAGGCTTCGTCCGCGGCGGGCATAGCTTTCGCAGGAGTGACTGCACTGGTCTTTGTCACTATTTCTACCACCTTGTCTACCGGCTGACGGACGGCCGAGTGCCACCAGCACCAAGCCGCCTTGGCCCACCACCGTTGGGACAACATCACTGCCGCCGCGACGGCCTGACACCGATGTGAAGATCACGAACTACAAACTGCCGTGACTGAGCACTCAACACCAGGATCAGCCGTCAAGTTGACGTACCCGACGCTGACGGTGAGGGTGGGCCGGGTACACTCCGAGGACGCGTACTTCGGATGAGAAGAAGCGCAGTTCCTCTAGGGCTAGGGCGATGTGAGGCTCGTCGATGTGCCCTTCGATCTCTACATAGAAGCGACTGGCCTTGAGGCCCGCGCCCATCTGGTAGCTCTCAATCTTGGTGAGATTCACGGCGCTGCTAGCGAATCCACCGAGCGCCTTGTACAGCGCGCTGGGAATGTTACGTACAGAGAAATAAAGACTGGTCATTGTCGGTTGCCCCGTGCTCGGGCAGTATGCGGCGTCACGGGACAGCACGACGAACCGAGTGGTGTTGTCCGGGTCGTCCTCCACCCCTGATCGCAGAACCTCCAGGCCGTAGCGCTGCGCCGCGGCGGGCGGGGCAAACGCTGTGTGCCGGCAATCACCCAGTTCCGCCACCTCGCGGGCAGCCCCCGCGGTGTCGTCGGTGACCAGCGTGCGCCAGCCACCTTCGCGTAGGATTTTCCGGCACTGTCTTAGGGCATGCGCGTGGCTGCGGACACACTCCACTTGGTCGAGCGAGCTGCCGGCAACGCCCATGAGGTCGAAGCGGATGGCGAGGAAATGTTCGGCGACGACGAACAGACCCGAATCCGGCAGAAAATGGTGCACGTCCCCGACCCGTCCGGCTGTGGAGTTGTCTATTGGGATCACTGCGAGGCCGACATCACCAAACTTCGCAGCGTCCAGGGCCTGTTCGAAGCTCGTGCAGGGCAGCATGCTGCTTCCAGGATACAATTCGTGGGCGAGGGTCGCTGAATTGGATCCGGGTTCCCCTTGATACGCAATGGTTGTCACTGTTTTACCTTTCCGTCGTGTCGACTGGCGGCCGTGGTCGCGACCTCAATCCCGTGTTGCAGGGCTGGGGGGCGTACTTCCGCTGGGGTAATTCGGCCGGGAAGTTCTTCACGATCGACAGCTAGGTCCACGAGGTCGCGATCTTCGACAATCGCAAGCGCGGCATCTGTGGCCGCCGGTGGGGCAAGCACCATGACGGAGCATGGTTCAACTGGATCGAGGTGTTCCGCCTGCCCTAGAACGTACGCAGGGTGGCAGCGCATGCCAGCCGGTGAACGAAGTCGGTAAGCCGCGTGCGCAAAAAGGCAATGGGTAGTTCGTTAAACCCGGCAGTCTTTGACATGGGTTGTGGTCTTGAAGGACGCCCGCGCCTGCGCCGGCCGACCCCGGTTGACTGTGTGCCCTCGTCGATCTTTCACGGCAGAGGCCAGCTCAGTGAGCACCTCAGCTGTCGTCGGCCACCCCAGGCACTCATCAGTGATGCTCTTGCCGCGGACGAGCGGGTGCCCAGGCACTGGTTCCTGACGACCTTCCGTAAGGAAACACTCAAGCATGATGCCCCTGATCAACCAGCCGCCGGCGCGGACCTGTTCTGCGATGGCCCGCGCAGTGGCGGCCTGACGCTCCTGGTCCTTGGCGCTATTACCGTGGCTGGCATCCACGACCAAGCGTCCGAGCAGCCCGGCTGTGGTGGGGAGCCGTTGTGCGGCCTCGATGGCTGCAAGGTACCAGTTGGGCCCCTCCGTCCCTCCGCGCAACACGAGATGACAGTCGCTGTTGCCTGCACTCCTGAGGAAGCCAGTAGCACCGCTCGGGCAGACACCCAGGAAGCCATGCGGATGTGCAGCGGACCGGATGGCGTCCACTGCGGGTTGTACGGCTCCGTCGGTCCGGTTCTTCATCCCGATGGGCATCGGCAGTGAACTGGCTCGGTGCCGGTGGATTTGGCTCTCAACCGTCCGCGCCCCGATACATCCCCATGCCACCAGGTCTGCCAGGTATGCGGGAGCCACTGTGGTCAGCCACTCGGCTGCAATGGGGAGCCCGAGTCCGGCGATCTCCGCCATCAGTGCCCTGGCCAGGCGCAGGCCGCGTTCCGGGTCCGGCGGTTTGTCGAGATCCGGCGCAACAGCCAGGCCAGGCCAGCCTACAACTGTTCGAGGTTTCTCGACGTACGTACGCATCACGATGAGCAGCTCATCGGAAAGCGAGTCGGCAATTTCCTTGAGCCGGCTGGCATATTCGATGACCGTCTCAGGGTCGTGTACCGAACAGGGACCTGCGATCACCAATAGCCGATCGTCAGTTCCAGTCAGGATCTGCCTAACTGCAGTTCGGCCTCGTTCCACGGCAACTGCGGCTGCTGATGTCCGAGGGATGCGCTGCATCAGTTCGCCTGGTCTGGTCAGTGGTTCCCACGCGGGCGTCCCGGCTGACTCAGTTGCCGTTGGGGTGATCATTGATTGAATAGCCATGGTGCCCTCTCGTTCAGGAGTCCCAAAGCGGCCCACAGGTTGGGATGCCGCGGCTCTCAAGGCCGTAGACCACGTCCCAAGTGACCTTCTGGTTTGCTACACAGATGACGCCGTCGGCTCGGAAGTCGCACGCCACGCGATAGGTGAGCTCGACGACATCGGGCTTACCGTTGATTTTGGTATCCACAATGATCGCGTTCGGCACTAGGCCCAGGATCTCGTCAACCAGTTCGTCGCCAAACAGCTGGCGTGGGCTCCGAGCGACCCATATGAGTGACATAGGCCGATCCTTGGGCCGACTCATGAGATTCGCCAGCATCGGGCCGATTCCGCTACCGGTCGCGACGAAGACCACGCGATTGAACAAACTCTCCACATGCGCCATGCCGCGAGTCGCTCCACCCTTGACCCAGACTGAGGTCGGTGGAGCGTCAATGAATTTAGAAGTCCAGTCGCCGGCCCGAGACACGGCAATGCGATAGCCGTTGCCTTCGGGAGGGTCGAACGTAGCAAAGGCATGCCACTCCTTCAGAGGCGAGTGGCTGATGACCGCGACCGAGCCAGGGAACGGCGCCCAACCGAAGTTGAAGCGCAGCAAGGCGACGTGCGATGACGGACGTGACACTGACACGGGGACCTTGCGCAACCTCGTCCAAGGGGAGATCACGCTGGCGGTCACCACCAGGAGGACCCACAGCTGCGGCACGCTGAGCAAGTCCCGCCAGTCGAGAGTGCGTCCATGTTCCTCCCATTCAGCCACTACCGTCTGCAGCCAAAAAAGCATCAGGCTAAGCCAGCCCAGGAAACGGTGGCTGCGCTCGAAGAGGTTGTGTCGCCGTCTCCGTACAGGCGGGATGGCAAGCACACATGTCACGAGCAGGAGCGCAGCCAGAACGTAGGACAGTGTAAGAACGGTGAGCGGAGCTGCGACAGGATTACGTGACCTCTCAGCGGTGAGTTCGCCTGTGAACACCGCGAACCACATCACGGCGGAAACAGCGGGACCCACGTGAAGTCCGCCGTAATGATATACTTTTGCTGCGGACCTCCGTGCCCACAGCGGCCAACTGTGAGGCATCTTTCTGGCAACTGCGAACAAGAGGTTCACCACGTGCCGTTGGCGAATCAGCACCGCCAAAGTCAGGTTGGCAAGCGTGGCGTCGGCGGCAAGCGCGGTGTCATGCGAGTTGGCCAAGACCGCGAGGTTGAGCGCGAGCACAAGGGCAATCAGTCGGTTGTAATGGAAGAGTAGTGGGTGCTTCGCGATCCTCTGCCAGAGGGTGGGATCTGGCATGAGGGAGAGTGGAGGGCTAGCGCTCGCGGACGGGCGTGCTTTATTCGTCATGCGCCGGTGTGCACCCCTCCGCCGCTGGCGTCGATGGCGACCGTGTGGCACGTATTCCCACTTGAGCATGGATGCCATAGATCTCTTCCTATCGACGCTTGCGCCAGCAACCTCTGCCGGGTTGAACCAGCGCTGCATGAGCAATCTGTTCGAGTTTGATTTCGGGCACATCCCGCGATTCGTCGTGGCTCGGTGTGCGGCAATTACTCGCCAGCGCGGCGTCGCACGGCTGAAGTCCTGGCGGATCTTCCGCAGGTCCCGATACAGCCCGAATCGAATGTCGTCAATCGTCGCCGCCGTCCTCACCCTGGAGCGGCAACGCTGAAAGAGCTCACTGAAGGGCCTGGGTCTGACTTCTTTGCTGTGAATCACGGAGGTCTCGTAGTGAAGTTTTGATGAACGTTGCATGATGGAGCTGCATGGTTCAGCATCCTGTCCCTCTGTGTGCCAAATCCGCGTAATGCGCGGCGCGTCGACCCGGCTGCCGGGCGCAACACACAGGCGACAGCAGCCCGGTGGCGCCAGCACGACAGGCATTCGAATTCGCGTTTCAATTGCGGGTTGCTTCAACCCACTCAACGTTGGGCGGAACACCGGGATACCGTCTCCAGAATCTCCTGGGAGCGCAATTGTGCTGGAGGAAGCGGAGTTTGAACGGACACTCCCTTCTTCCTGTTTGTACAAACGCAGGTGTACGCGGGAATGCATGGCCCATCTGGATGCCTAGTGCTGGTACTACTGATCTTTGATGTCGGGTTTGATGATCTGGATGTGTTCGGTATGCCGGGTGTATGGGGACTCGAACTCGCCAGCTTTTGAGCCGAGTTGAGCTGGAGCGGCGGCGTAAGCAGGCGGCGGATCTGTTCGAACAGGGCATGCGGCAGAGCAGGGTCGCGGAGGTGCTCGGGGTGACGCCGCAGGCGGTCAGCCTGTGGCGTCGTGCTTGGGCGGAGAGCGGCCGGGAGGCGCTGTTGTCCAAGGGGCCCGGCGGCAACTCGTATCTGACTGCCGGGCAGGAGCGGGAGCTGGATGATCTGCTGCGGGCGGGGCCGACGGCGTATGGCTGGGAGGGCCAGAGGTGGACGCTGGCCCGGGTCGGGGTGCTGATCGAGGAGCGGTTCTCGGTCGTGTACGAGATCTCCGGGGTCTGGTGTCTGCTGGACCGCCTCGGCTGGTCGTGGCAGGTGCCGAAGGTGCGGGCCGTGGAGCGTGATGAGGAGGCGATTGCCGCATGGCGTACGGAGACGTGGCCGGCGGCTTCTCATCCGCGCAGGTCACAGCCACTGGCGGATGGGTCTGTTTCGAGGACGAGGCCGGGGCCTGGCTGAACCGCGGATGATCTATGCGGTCAAGCCGTCGGGCGGCTACACGAGGAAGGACTTCCCGCGCTTCCTGGCCCTGCTGCACCGCCGCCTGGGCGGCCCCATCCGCCCATTCTCCCGAGCCCAGGAGAGGCCAAAAAGACAAAGTCACCTAAATATTTCTTCCTTACACTGTCATACACATAGCGAACACTAGCGAGGAATTCATGAATGGATGTGGCAATCTTCTGAAATTATCCCTCGAACATTGGAGAGGGACGGTCAGAAATGACAAGGAGTCAATCGTATCGCGGCGTGACGTCCCTGCGCCACGCTGGGCGATGGAACTCGAATGCCAACTCCCGTCAGTTCCTCGTGCACGAAGCATAATTCGCCAGGTCCTCAAATCCTGGGGATATCCCGAGGCAGTCATTGAGGATGCCGGAATCGTGACCTCCGAACTTGCAACCAATGCATGCCTACACGGTAGGTCTGACGGCTGCGAGCAGTTCGGTATCGGTCTGGCAGCCGTCGAGGACTGCCTGACCATTCTTGTGAGCGACAGCAGCTCCGATATGCCGAGCCGCGAGACTGTCGAAATCAGCGAAGAAAGCGGGCGAGAACTGATGATCGTAGAGGCGCTGGGAGCCTGCTGGGGATCTGTACGACGCCCGGGATCGGGGAAGGTGGTCTGGCGACCAGTCTCGCTCTGCTCCTAGTGCTGGGTTCCTCTTTTGCTGGGTATATGTCCTGGTGGCGGGGCTGTTCGGTTGCTCGGGAGCGGGTGCTGGACGGTGGTGTTACGGGCACGGCCGAGCCGTGACGAGAACGAGCAACGGCTCGTGCTTCGACTGTCGCGAGCCCGCAAAGCGCCGCGCGATCTGGTGGTGCGGGCGCGCATGGTCGAGCTGAGCTGGTCCGGACAGCGGGTGCCGGCCATCGCGGAAGAGTTGAGGTGCAACCCCAAGACGGTCCGCCGCTGGTTGCACCGCTTCAACCGCTCTGGCCTGGACGGACTGGAGGATATGGGCGGTCAGGGCCGCAAACGGCGGATCACCGAGGCGGAACGCTCGATGATCATCGGCTTGGTCAGACAGCCGGCGCCGGGCCGGCTGACCGTGCAGGCAGGCGGCGAACTGGCCGCAGAGGACGAGTCCGGGCCGCCGGAGTGGACCCTTGACGCACTGGCCGCGGAGGCCCAGCGGCGGGGCATCGAGATCGGCCGCAGCCAGGTCCGTCGGATCCTGCTGGCCGAGAGGGTGCGCTGGCGCCGCACCCGGTCCTGGACCCGCTCGAGGGACGCAGACTTCGAGGGAAAAGGACAAGGATCATCGAGCTCTACACCCGCCCGCCCGGCGGCGCGACGGTCGTCTGCGCCGACGAGCTCGGACCGGTGATCCCCCGCACGTTCCCGCCGGCGCCGGGCTGGTCGCCGGACGGCCACCGCATCAAGTCCGAAGTCGACTACAGCCGCGGACCGGAGAAGACCTGGGTCTACGGTGCGCTGCGAGTGCGGGACGGACAGGAAATCACCATGACCGCTTCCTCTCGCAACAGTGCCTTCTACCAGCAGTTTCTTCAGAAGGTCGAGGCAGCCAATCCCGCTGGGGACATCTACGTCGTTACCGACAACCTGTCCTCACACAACAGCCTGTCCACCCGGACTTGGCTGGTGGACCACCCCAGAATCCGGCACGTCTTCATCCCCGTCGGCGCCTGCTGGCTCAACCTTCAGGAAGGCTGGTGGCGCATCTTCCGCAAGGCCGCCCTCGCCGGGCAGTCCTTCGCAGGACCACCCGAGATCGAGCAAGCCACCCGTCTCGCAACAGCCCAGCTCAACACCCGAGCCCAGCCCTGGGTCTGGGGCAGGCCCGCACCGCCAACCCGCCGACTACGGCGCCGATATGCGTACGCCGTTTGAGGAACCCAGCACTAGTATCAGGCTTGGTCATGGTGGCGGAACGGGACGAGGACTCGTCGGTCACGTGATGGTCTCTCCTATGAGGCAAATCCGAGCCCGCTCCAAGTCCTCGGTCACTCTGGGAGACACGGCAGCGTCGTGTTCCGTTACGTCAACTCCCGGGCGCGGCAGGCTGCTGCGGGCCGTCCTCGTCCGGTGAGCACCAACTCGTTACACACGACGACATCGAAGACTTGGCCGACACCCCCGTCGTGCCCGCCAACATCGACAAGTGGAATCTTCGACCGGCTCCTCGCCTCACCCACCGCCAGGACGGTCACTGGCGGCGTCAGGTCGCCCGCGCCTGCGAGAACCTCGCCGCCGACCTCACCCAGGGCCGCTGCCCCAAGCCGACCTGCACCGCCGAGGAGCTCATCCTCCACCTCGCCACCAAGACGCCCCGGGCCGCCTCGAATCCGCCGAGGAAAACAACGACGACCGGCACCTCGTCCGGCCCGAGCACCGCGACGACTACGACTGAGGCGGCTGCTCCGACCTGCCCTTCCAGGACTTTTCCAACTACTCTCAGCGCGTCCGTGTCACTCGTTTGGGCCCTTCGCGGGGTCATGCCGTTCCCGTTAACCAACTACCTCCGTTGCCTACAGCACGTAGACGGCGACGGCTGGGGAGGCCGGGGTGGCACGGAGCCGAGTGGTTCTCGACGACCTACGCGTACAGGTGCTCAGGCGGGCGGGCGGCGGGGTGTCGTACACGATCGTCTGGCCGGACTGCTCGGTCGACGAGGAGGCGGACGGCTACCTGCGGCCGTTCGAGGGATCGGGGACGCAGAAGACGTACGCCTATGCCTTGGTTGATCACTTTCGGTGGGGAGTCCGTGAGGGGCTGACCAGCGAACAAGCGAGGCGACGGGCGGTTCACCACACGCTGCGGGGGAGCGCCGACCATGCCTCGGCTGGCTGCACAGACGTAACCGGCGGGCCCCGAGGGCAGTTGAGTTTGGTGTGAAGAAGAACAACAGCACCATCGAGGGCCCTGACGGCCTTGTCTACACCGCCCGACTGCCACTGTCGAGCGCCACCTTGAACTATCTCGCCGATCTGATGCGCGGCCACTTGAAGAAGATCGGCTCGCGGTGGCGGGCGCTGCCCGCGGGAAAGATCGCGGGCATCGTGCTGGCGGTGCTGCGCTGTGACCAGCGGCCCGGTGACCTGGCCGGCGGCAACCAGATACACCGCACCACCGTGACTCGGTGAGTGAGGGAAGTCGTCGGCCTGCCGGCCACCCGCGCCCCACGCCTGGACCACGTCCTGAAGAAGATCACCCGAAAGGGCGGCGGAGTCGTACTGCTGGACGGCACGGCGATCCGCACCCGGCGCAGGACCGGAAAGGAGAACCGGAAGAACTACTCCGGCAAGCACACGTGCCATGGCCTGCTCGTGATCGCGCTCACCGACGACCGGGGCCGACTGCTCTGGGTCTCGGCGGCCCGGCCCGGACGCACCTCGGAGATCACTGCCTGCCGCCACGACCAGTTCACCGCCAAGCTGCGGGCGGCCGGACTCGGGGCCATCGCAGACCTGGGATTCGTCGGCCTCGACGACAGTGATCCCGACGCCGACCCGGCGGTGATCACCGGCTGCAAGGCCGCCCGGAACCGGCCCCTGACGCGAGGTCAGAAGCTGACCGACAAGGCGCTGGCGGCCGTGAGGGCGCCGATGAGCACGGCTTCGCCCACCTGAAGTACTGACGAATCCTCAGCAAGGTCCGCACCGACCCGACATGGGCGACCGCCCTGGTCAGAGCCCTGCTGGTCCTCACGAACCGCGAAATCTCCCGATGACCGACGATCTTCGCCGAAGTCATCCGCCCACGACCACCACGAGCACCCCGAACCCCACGCACACCAGACCCGTGACCAGCAACTTCACGACGCACCGCTCAGTCGGTGTGGGAGTTCGGGGCCGAATGACGGAGGTAGGGATGCATCGAGTCTGAGTCGGAGACACCACCGAAGCTCCCTATAGTTTGAACATCCACCCCCTGGACGAACATGACCTCAGGTTCCGTACCTTCCACCCACGGCTTATGCCATCCGCGGGGCCGATAGCGGGTGGCCTGCTCGAGCGGCTACAACGAGGCTTCAGCACCCGCCCCGAGGAGCACATCTCTGGCGTATTCTGCCGGTATGGGAGATCTCACGCAGAGCGCCGGGGTATCGCCGACCGAGGCGACCAGCTTCGTGGGTCGGCGCCGTGAGGTGTCCCAGGCCCGTCGGCTCCTGTCGAGAGGGCGGTTGGTGACGCTGACCGGCACAGGCGGGATCGGCAAGACGCGGCTCGCCCTACGTATCGGGGCCAGTATGCGCCGCTCTTTCCGGGACGGGGTATGGACCGTGGACCTGGCCCAGCTCGGCGACGGCAGCCTGATCGCGGAGACGATCGTGGAGACCCTGAGGATCCAGGATGCCTCATCCCGACCTGCACTGGAAGTCCTGCAGGACCACCTGTCCCGGATGCGGCTTCTGCTGATCCTGGACAACTGCGAGCACCTCCTTCAGCACTGTGCGGAGCTGGTCGGACACCTACTGCGGGCGGCACCGGGTCTGCGGATCCTCGCCACCAGCCGGCAGTCGCTGGGCGTAATCGGCGAGACACCATTTGAAGTGTCTGGGCTGCCGGTACCCGAACCGGACAGTTCCCTGACACCGAAGGCGCTCGCGCAGGCCGAGGCAGTGAGCCTGTTCACCGATCGGGCAGCAGCCGCTCTGGCCAGCTTCCAGCTCACCGCGGACACGGCCCGGCCGGTCGCCCGGATCTGCCGCCACTTGGAGGGGATACCGCTGGCGATCGAGCTGGCGGCGACCCGTATGCGGACGCTGACCGCGGAAGAGCTCCTAGAGCGGCTCGAGGACCGCTTTGCCCTGCTTGTGGGCGGCTCGGACACTGGCCTGCCCCGGCACCGGACCCTGCGCGCCACGATCGACTGGAGCCACGACCTGTGCTCGCCTCAGGAACAACTGCTATGGTCCCGCCTGTCCGTGTTCTCCGGTAGCTTCGACTTGGAGGCGGCGGAGGAGGTCTGTTCCTCACCGGGCATTCTCCGGTCGGAGGTCCTCGAACTGATCGCCGGCCTGGTAGACAAGTCCATCCTGCTATCCCTGGGCGAAGGCGGCCCGACCAGGCGCTACCGGCTGCTGGAGACGCTGCGCCAGTACGGGCAGGAGCGACTGGCCGCCAGCGGTACCGAGGACACGCTGCGTGAGCAGCACTGTGACTGGTACCGAAGGCTGGCCGAGCACACCGAAGCCGAGTCCAATGGGCCGGACCAGCAGGGCTGGCTGATGCACATGCACGCCGACCTGGCGAACTGTCGTGCCGCGTTGGAACACAGCCTGAGTCGACCGGGCCAGGCACGGAACGCCCTGGCCATCGCAGCCGACCTGTGGACGTTCTGGCTGGCGGCGGGCGCCTTCACCGAGGCCCGGCACTGGCTCGACCAAGCGCTTGCCCGCGAGACGCAGGACAGCCCGCAGCGTGCAAAAGCACTCTGGGTGCTGGGCTGGTTCATGGCCGAGCAGGGCGACACCGAACAGGCACTCCAGGTGCTGGCACAGGCCCGGAAGTCGGCCGATCGCGCCGGAGACCGCCTGGCGCAAGCGTGGGCGACCACGTGCACCGCCCAGGCCGTGCTGTTCCACGGCGACGTCGCAGGCGCGGTCGGACTGCACTATGACGGCCTTGAGAAGCACCAGGCTCTGAGCGATCCCTTGGGTACCGCGGTCGCGCTCATCGGGCTGACGTACGCCGCGTCCCTTCACGGCGATCCTCGCGCCACCGGGTTCGCAGAACAGCTCTTCGCCCACTCTGAGGAGATCGGCAACCCCTGGGTTCGCTCGTATGCACTCTGGATCACGGGCGAAGAGCTGCGCAGACAGGGCCGTATGTCACAGGCCCTCGGGTTGTTCCGGGAAAGCCTTCGCTTCCAACACAAGTTCGGTGACAGACTGGCCACCGCCTACTGCGTCGAGACCTTGGCATGGGGCGCAGGTAACGAAGGCAACCACGAACGAGCCGCCCAACTGCTCGGTATGGCCCAAAGCCTCTGGCGTTCGGTGGGAGCATCGGTCTCCCGCTACGGGCATCTCCTCCCCCTGCACGAGTGCTGTGCTGCTCAAGCACGCCAAGCACTCGGGGAAGCCGCATACCATGCTGCCTTCGCGCAAGGCGAGGCACTCCCGCTGGAGGCGGCCTACGCCCTCGGCGAGCAGGACGGGTCACCGTCCGAAGACTCTCGCGACCCCCTATCGATCGGCCTGTGGTGAGGATTCATCGCAGCCGACAAAGGGTTGAGGTGCAGAGTGTCTTCTGCTGAGAGCTGGGGTAGTCACCAGGGCGTGGCAGGAGCGGACCGGGCCATAGCTTGTAGCTTGACCACGAGGAGGCGGCACTCGGCAATGGCATCATGAGGCCCGCCCAGAGGCATTGACCCATATGGCACCTTCGCTTTGATATGGACAAGCAGCTTGACCTCCTACTGTCCGTCACCGTGCCCGACGGCGCCGGGCGGCCGACGATGCAGCCCGCACGGCGGGCATCATGAGGGCTATGGACGAGCCCCGCGAACTGACCCAAGAGGTGAGCGACCTCCTCAGCGACGACGATCGCGACGTCATAGGGTACGACGAGTACGAATGGGTCGCGGTGACCGCGCCAGGCACCCGCGAGGGGCGTCATCCCATGCGCTCGTGTGGCTCGTCGCCAGCGAAGTCTTCGAAGTCCATGTTGCGGAGAGCGAGTTTGTGCTGATCTCCACGGCCACGTTGGGCAGCACGCGGAACTGCGTGACGAATTCCTCCTCGTCCTCCTGGAACGGCTCACCGTCCCACTACACGGCCAGCAGCGGATGTCCCGTCCCGTGCATGGTGGTGCTGTCGGCGATGAAGACCGCCCCCGGCAGGCTCGGACCGGCCAGGGCTGCGCGGACGTCTTGGAGCCCCCGCTCGGTAGGGGCGTCGGCGTACCTGGGATCGGAGTTCAGGTGAGGGTCCACCGGATCGTCGTCCACCAACGGTGCCCGCAGTTCCTCGACGATCCGGTCCCAGGCGTCCTCGTCGGTGAAGTCGGTGCGGATCACAAGCGGGTTCTCGTCGTCGTACCCCTCGACCGCCAGAGGCGGCTCTGCCGACTCGGCCGCGGGCGTTGCGGATGATGACTGCGCCGGTGTCAGGACACCGCCGAGCAACGGGCCGCCGAGCTCGGCGGCGCTGGGAACCACCGCGGACGTGCGGAACACCAGCTCGTGACGGCCAAACCCAAACGGGATGTCGTCCAGTGCGGCGGCGATCTCCGCCACTTTACCCCCTTGCGACGGAGCGGGTCGTCCCGCAGTTCGGTCACGAGCCTGCCGTTCTGATGGAGGCTGAACGTCCCCTCGAAGCCGTTTCCCCCCCGCACAGTTGGTGCAGGGCCGCCACCGAAGTCGAGGGCGCCGGTGCCGCCACCGGTAGGGCGGGGTGGTCACTGGCGACGAGAACGTCCGGCCCCACGGCGATCGCCGCCACCACATTCCCCTCATCCGGATGTGCGGCGGCGTCCCGGGCCCGTTGGAGCTGGCGCTACCTGCTCCGTACCATCGAGTCCCGCGTGACACCGGCTCGCTGGAGTACCTCCCGCGGGGTGCTCTCCTTCACCACCGCCACGCAGTAGCCGCGGCCCTCCCCGGCCAGGGCGCGGAACCAAGCGGCCAGGTCGTCGTTCTGCGGCATTGCCGACTCACACACCGGGGCCAGTCGCGTCGAGCGGCCGGCGGACGCCCATACGACGGCCCACTCATCGTCACGGAGCTCCGCCGCGCCGCGCACGGCGACGAGCTTGGCGCCCGGCCCGGCGATCTGTTCCACCACTGCACCGGTCCAGGCCCCGCGAGCGCAGGAACCCGTCGTCGTCGAGCACCAGGATGGTCTCCTGATCGTAGAACCTGTCCCAGCGGGAGGGCCCTCCCCCCCCAGGAAGATCCGCACCACGCGACCGTCGTGGAACAGCACGGTCGACCCGTCGCCGCTGGTCATCGAGGACGTGACGGACGAGGGCGAGCGCATTTTGGTGCGGGCGCGGACGCCTGAGGATCCGGTGCCGTGTCCGGGTTGCGGGGCACCGGCCGGGCGGGTGCACGGCTTTCATCTGCGGACGGTGGCCGATGTGTCGGTGGACGGGCGGCGGGTGGTGGTCCGTGTGCGGGTGCGGCGTCTGGTGTGTCCCACCCGTGGCTGCCGGCACACTTTCCGAGAGCAGGTGCCCGGGGTGCTGGAGCGATGCCAGCGCCGCACTGCACGCCTGACCCGGCAAGTCAAGGCCGTGGTCAAGGAGTTAGCGGGCAGGGCGGGGTCACGTTTGCTGGCGATACTCGCGATGGGACTGTCGCGTCACACTGCCCTGCGCACCCTGTTGCGCATCCCTCTGCCCACCGGGCGGGTGCCCCGCGTGATCGGGGTCGACGACTTCGCCCTGCACCGGCGGCACCGCTATGCCACCGTGGATCGACGCCGAAACCCACAAGCGGATCGACGTACTTGCGACCGCACGGCCGACACCCTGGAGGCGTGGCTGCGCGAGCATCCGGGCGTCGAGATCGTGTGCCGGGACGGCTCCGCAACCTACGCCGAGGCCATCCGCCGTGCGCTGCCCGGTGCGGTGCAGGTTGGTGATCGCTGGTATTTGTGGAAAAACCTGTGCGAAGGGGCGCTGTTCACGCACTTCATCCCTGCGCAGGGTGTGGGAGACCGTCTACATCATCGAGGGCCTGCGCAGATGCACGTGCAGGATCGCGTTCAAGATCTCACGCATGCCCTGGTCGAAGTCCAAGGCCCGGCGGCGGCGCTCGAGCCGCAGGCGCCAAGTGCACACTGTGACGATAAGGCTCGAAACGAGACATATCGTTTCCAACGTTGGCCGAATGCACCCAAAGCGAAGGTAACAACGGCCACGTTCCGCCTCCGCCCAGAGGCCTTGTGGCACGTCGGATACATCCTTGACCCAAATCGGAAACGTACTGGACCCAAACAATGGGGGACGGAGCCATGGCGGGCGTCGTTGGGCGGGGTGGGGTTGCTGAGACTCGGGGTTGGCCTGGGGAGGGTGACAGTTTCGCGGGGGAGAACGGGCCTCGGGTGGAGCGGGAGGACAGGACGTCGGTGGATACCCTCGAGGCGATTGCGGAAGCGATCTCCGCTGCGGGGAGGGCCACGAAGAGTGATGTGGAGAGCATTCTGCGCAATCAGGGTGATGTGATGGATGCTGTCGCGCAGGAGCGGCGGCGGGGCGGACGAAGGGCCTGAGTGTAGGTGGCACTTCAATTCTCGGGGGAAATGGAGAACCTTCTGGTCGTTCTCATTGGGGAGAAGCCCCTGAGGGCGAATGAGGATCTTGGCTACCAGAGTCACGATCCGTATATCACGCTGGCCAGGCAGGTGCGTGGTCTGGCTGACGCCATCGAGGGGTCGGTGGTGTCGATTGGGCATGCTCTTCCCGGGGGTGCGGGTGAGAGTTATGTCCGTGCGATGAAGATGCTGGTCGATGATGGTGGCAAGAATGCGCTGGCGGATTTCGCCGGTCAGTTGGAGGAGATTTCCCGGGGCCGTGTTGAGACTTCGATGCATATCACGGAGTCTAAGTCGCAGATCATGGCTGAGCTTTTCCGGCTGCTTGCGGAATTGGCTGTTCTGGCGGCGATGGCATTTTTCACGGGGGGGTTGTCGTCGGGTCAGTCGGCGTTGGCGATGCTCCGTAGCAGGGTGTTCTTGCTGACGGTGCTCGATACGCTGCTCAGTCGTACGCGTTTGATGCCTTCGTTGTCGGAGGCGTTCGAGGAGGCGTTCCAGACGTTCGCGGTGCGTCTGGCGATGATCGTGGCTGGGCCGAAGGGGCGCCGTCCGGGTGGCTTCGATGTGGGCGACATCTTGAAGTCCGGTGTGATGGGGGGCTTTGCGGGTGCTTTCCATGGTGTTTTCGACGAGGCCTTGAATAATGCCGGCAAGGCGTTGGCCAACTCGTTGGGCGGCGGGTTGAAGAAGGATCTGGCCGGCGATGTCCTGGGCAAAGTGAATCCGGGGACGCGGATCACGGCGAAGGATTTTGTGAATGGGGCCGGTGTGGCTTCGCGCGGCTTCGTCGCTGAAGGTGGTGCGGAGTTTCTTGCTGTCCCGGTGACCAGCGTCCTCTTCGGTGACCGGGTGAAGTTCGATGCGGCGACATTTCTCGGTGCGGGGTTGAGTAATACGAGTGAACTGGGGCTCGAGGCGGGCGTCGTCGCCGCCGGGTCCTCGCTGCGCGACATGGTCTTCACCGGGCCCCCGCTCGATGGCGGGCGGGACGGTGCCGGGTTCTCGCCCGGGGGCGGGGCGGGGCGTCAGCCGGATGGGCTGGTGGTGAGCAGCGGGGATGACACACCTGTCTCGGATAGGCCGGGGTCTGCGCCGGCTGTGGGGGCGGGCGGGGCCCGGTCGTCGGTGGCGGACTCCTTGGCTGAGAGCGCGGGCGGGGATGCGTTGCCTGGCGGGGCCGGGCAGGCGGTGACGGGGGCGGGGACTGCGCGTACCGGCTCCGCAGGGCCGGATGCCGTGGACCAGCAGGCGGGCACGCTGGCGCCGCAGGCGGGCGGCGGGCCAAGCGGGCCCGGTTCGGTGCCGGGTGTCCCAGGCCCGCCCGCGGCGGAGCCGCACGCGCAGACGGACACCGGGGCGGCGGGGGGGCAGGGGCAGCCGGACGCGGTCAGCCGGCCCCCGCTCCCGGATGGGTTCCAGACGGTGGGTGCATCGCATCTGCCGCCCCAGGCGAGCAGCGGGATGGGCGCCGGCCCAGATGCCGAGGACCCCACCTCCTCTGGGCAGGACCGCGATTCCACCGCACCGACTCAGGAGACGGGCGCCGTCTCCCTCACCGGGCGGGACGAACACGCGCCTGCCCCGGCTGCCGCGCCCGCGCAGCAGCCGGGACCCGGCGAGGTGTCAGCTCGGCCGGGCGCGCTCCCGCCGATCGATACGGTGCCACGGCAGGACACGGTGAGCTCCCAGCCCCAGCCCCAGCCCCAGCCCCAGCCCCAGCCCGGGCCCCAGGCCCAGCCCCAGGCCGGGCCCCAGGCCCAGCCCCAGGCCCAGCCCCAGGCCGGGCCCCAGGCCCAGCCCCAGGCCGGGCCCCAGCCCCAGGCCGGGCCCCAGGCCCAGCCTCAACCCCAGGTCCAGGCCCAACCCCAGGCCGGGCCGGTGACGTCGGGCTCGTTGCAAGCCCCTGCGCAGCGGCACCAGGTGCTGGAGTCTTCCGGGCGTTTCACCCCACCAGTTCCTGCACCCGAAGGTTCTAAAGGCTCCACGGGCTCCACGGGCTCCAAGGGCTCTGAGGGTGTGGTCTCGGGGAATATGCCTGGTTCGGTGGACGGGGTGATGGCACGGCTCACCGGCCAGGCCTCCTCTGCCCCGGCCGCCGTTGCCGGGACCGGTCACCTCGAGGTCACCGACTCCGTCACTGACTCGGTCACCGGTGCTGCCATCCCGTCGGTGGCATCCCCGCGCCCGGTCACCGAGTCCGGCGCGGATGCCGGTCTCGGCTCGGCTGCCGGGCGGTTGCCTGACTCCGGGCCCGCCGTCCGCGACCACCCTGTGCACGACCCGCGCGGCGTGGACCCCGATGCCGCACCGTCCGTTCCCGCTCCCCTGCGGATCACGAGTGAGGCCCTCGAGGACTCGCCGCCGGAGCCGGATTCGGAATCCCGGAGCGTGAGAGAGGCGCCCTTCCCCGCCGAGGCATTCGAACGGCGCTGGGGCAAGCTCTCCGACAGTGATCGCCTTGCCTGGTCCGTGGACGAGGCCGAAGACCTCGTCGAACACCAGATCCAAGAGCTGCGCGTCCACGTCCCGATCAGTCTGGACGGGCCCAACAAGCAGAAAGACCTGATCGTCCGTCGTGTCGCCT
The DNA here is from genome assembly GCF_045039535.1 of Streptomyces sp. NBC_01092. Classification (NCBI taxonomy): domain Bacteria; kingdom Bacillati; phylum Actinomycetota; class Actinomycetes; order Kitasatosporales; family Streptomycetaceae; genus Streptomyces; species Streptomyces sp. NBC_01092. Next base: position 10,927,594 of record NZ_CP108659.1, read on the forward strand.
ACCACCTGTACAAGAGCAGCCTTCACGAACCTGGCCCGGAAACCGAAGCCTTCGCAAGGGATCTCCTGCAGGAAGCCTTCAGCGCCCGACCCACTGGCCTGGCGGGCGGAGGCAAGGGGCGAGTATCCGATTGGGATTACGATAGATCTTGGAGACGCGCCCATATAGTGGGTGCCAAGACGTGGGGGGGCTTCGATTGGTCAAACGAAACAGATGAGCGGCTCGTAGCCGCCTACAACGAATTTCGGAGCTACCGGGAATACCGAGAGGGAAACTTCCGCGCTTACGCCAATGTGCCGTTCAAGGAATTGCCGAATCGTCAGGATCAGATCGCGCGGCGGATAGTCTGGCAGCTCCGCTTGTATCCAAACACTCCGCGAGACGTCATAGAAAAACTGTTGAACGGGTGGCAATTCCGGGCAGAAGTGCATGAGTGGGGAGTCCCGATCCCCACAGAAGGCGTTAAGTGGTGGTCTGGGCTGGAGGCCCTGCCTCCTGCCCCCCCGCCGCCCGACCGCCGTGTCCACGGGTTCCCTGAGGCTCCGGGGTCGGTTGCTGGGGGTGGGTCTCCGGGCATCGGTGCCACGCGTAGCCCGCATACCCCGGTCCCCTCGGGGGTGTTCCCGGTGCCAGTCAGTGGTCTTCCTGCGGTGGTCGGCTACGGCTCTCCGAGTGGTGGTCATTACGGCGGGGGCAGTGGTTCTGGACCTCGGGCTCTTGCCGGACCCTCGTTCTCCGGGCGGCTTGATGACGGGGAGGGTTCGCGGCGTTTGAGTAGTGACGGTGTGCGCCCGGCGTCCGTGCGGAGTTGGGTAAACAGCACGGGCCCCTCCTGGGCCCCGCCGGTGGGCGTTGCGCCGAGCACGACAGCGTACGTTTCCCCCTTCGACGCCGGTCGGGGCGCGCGGGGTGACAGCCAATTCCCCAGGTCTTCGAGGCCGTCCCTCGCAGGAACACCTCCCGTTCTTCCCCGTGCGAGCACGCCTTCTCATCCCGCGTCTGCTTTCGGACCGTTCTCGCAGCGGCCTGACGGCACCATGGAGACTGGGCGGCGCGCGAGTCCGGGTGAGTCAAGTGGCGGAAATGTCCGACGCGTGCCGCCCGTGCGGCCTGGAACGCATAGCACGACAGCGGCACGGGCACAGGCCGACCCGGCCCTTGTCCCAAACGTAGAGGAGAGCCCGAACCCATATGAGATAAAGCACCACTCCACTATCGACTTTGTGTGGATGAATACCCCACTGCATTATCGTCAGGATGCAATTCGCGAAGCTTGGACAGTCGCCGTCGAGCCTCCCTCGACTTCTTGGGTGCCATTCTCCCCCCATCTGAACACTCCGTACAATCAGCTCTCAGCCGTTGACAAGGCTCTCCGCCAACTGGCGTTCCATATCGATAGGAACCGGTATAGGGGGGTGACGGATCCGCTGGGGATTCAGGGTTTTGCGATCTCCTTGCTCGGACGTCTGGGTAGGCCGGTGCTCCCGGGATCTCGTGACTGCCCGTGGGGTGGCGTGCCGGGAGGGAGTCCCTTCTTTGATGCGAGTGGTGGGCAGGCTGGGCGGTTCCCGGGGCCTGACGATCTTCGGCGTCCGTCGTCGACAACTGGTGTTCGTGACGATGAGAGGGGGGTTGGTTCCACCGGGTGGCGGTCCCGGAGGCCGTCGATCGTGGATGCCTTGGGCCCAAGGTTCTATGACCCGGACTTCAGGATGCCGCGGGGGCCGGGTGGGAGTCGCCTTCACGGTGCTCCTCCCGCAAGGCGGGTGGGTGTTCCGCCTGAGGTGGCGCCGGATGGGCTGGGGGTGGACTGGTATGTGCCGTTGCCTGCCTCTCCCGTCACGGGCCTTGCCCAGTCCCTGATCGATGTTCCGGAGCAGGTGGGTCGTCCGGTGGCTGCCCGGATGGAGTTGACCCGTCGGCTGGTGGGTGTACTGGCGGATCCGGAGACGGCGGTACGGGTGCGGGGCAGTGGTGTGCGGGTCGTGGTCGTTCCGCGCACCGTCACGGTCAGCGAGGTGCCGGGCCTGACGGATGCCGCCCACGCCGGGCTGCTGCGGACCCAGGACGGGCGGCCGGTGCGCGGGGTGCGTGGGGTGACCGACCCGGATGCCCGGCTCGTTCTGGTCGCGGAGGAGAATCTGCTCGGCGAGAGGGCAAAGGTCGACGTCGACGGGGAGTCTGCGTTCTACCCGGACGGCTACTCCAGCGTGACGCACGAGCTGGCTCACCTGGTCTGGTACTTCGGGCTGAGCGAGCAGGACCGCGAGCTCGTGCGCGAGAAGTTCGAGGACAAGCTGGCGGCGGGTCCGGACACCGGATGGGCGGATGGGCCCCGCCGGGGCACCGAGGGAGCAGAGACCGGCAACTACTCCTCGCTCAGCGCCGAGGAGTTCTTCGCGCAGACCAGCACCGCGTACCTGGGCGCGAACCACGGCCACGACCCGTACACCGGCAGGGCACGGAACAACGGGGCCGGCTGGGTCCGCACCCACGAAGATCCCCGGATGGTCCGGCTGCTGGAGCGCCTCTACGGCGCGGATCCCGACCCTGCACCGGGGCTCAACCCGGTCGCGAGGACACGTGCTGAGAAGGACCTGTGGCAGGGCTTCCGGGACTTCACCGCATCCAGCGATGCCCATGCATCCATCGGGGCATCGCCCGATCCTGGAACAGACACCCCCGCCGACACCAGCGCAGACACCACCCGGCAGGCCGAGAACCCCGGCAGCACGCCACGGCAGAACAGCGCGAACACCTCTGACAAGTCGGCGCCCGCTGAGGTGTCGTCGGTGGAGCCGGGGGATGCGGGGCCGTCCGAGGCGGGCTCCTCTGAGAGCGGGGCTGCTGGGGCGGCAGACCGGTTCTACGAGGTCGCGCAATCCGAGGCGCCTCTGCGGTGGGGTGAGGTCGAGTTGCTGGTTGGGAGCGGGGCTCGCGTGGTCATCACCCGTGGCGGTGAGCCGATGATGGCTGTGGTGCCGGTGTCGGATCTGGGGTCCGGCCCGGTGACGGAGATCGGCACGAGCGAACTTCAGGGTGGGCTCGCCGCGGTGGGGGATCGGGTTGCTGGTGGGGAGCGGTTTGCCGTCAGGTTCCGCTCCGCCCGGGTGATGGGCGTGGTTCCGGTCGGGGGGTTGGAGGCCGCGTATCCGTCTGCCCGGGAGCGGACCGCACTTCCCAATGCCGAGGCGGGCAGGTGGCCCGACAGCTACCGGGCGGTAGAGGTTCTGGGCAGCGCCGAGGTACACATCGAACCGCCTCGAGTGATGACGCGTGTCGGCCCCAACAAAATCCGCGGTGGTAGTGGGTATCACGTGGAGCGCGTGCTGATCGTGGCGGACGGTGACGGCGCTGGCCTCAAGTTGGACGTGGTCCGGGAGGTGACGGTCAGGGTCTACCTGGATGTGGCTGACGGTATCTCTTCGGAGGAGCTGGCGGAGCGGCAGGACAGTGCGCGCACGGCCGTGGACCGATTGTGGAACCGCGGGTACCGGCTGCTTGGCGGGGATCTGCTGCGGGTACGGATGGAGTTCATCTCCGACCCGGCCAAGAAGGCCCTGGCGCACACGGTCATCCAACTAGACCGGCACGTAGATCGGGAAAGTAGCCGCCGCTGGGGTTTGAACACCCTCCCGGACGCCATAGCGCATGAGTTCGGTCACAACCCCCTCGACCTGAGGGACGAATACCGGGAGGCGCTCTTCCAGGGCTTCCGGCCCGTCTACGGCGACAACAACCTGATGTCGGGGGTGTATCGGTCCACCTACGAGGGTCTGCAGCTGCACGACACCGACTTCAACCGCATGTCCGAGCTCGAGGAGAGTCATCCGGCGCTGAGTGTCAAGCCGCGTCATCTGCTGCGTATTGCCGCGCAGAGTGCCCGCGCGCTTGGCCGGGCGGGATACGACACGGTGCTGCCGCGGCCGGTCACCGAGTCCGCCGTCCCCTCCACGGCCGCCGTCGGCCCAGGGCAGGGGACCCCGCCCCTGACCGCGACCGTGCCCTTGCACGTGCGCGAGCAGGTCCTGGGCGTGCACCCTCGCACCCCCCGTCTGATCCACCACATCGTGCCCGGACTCACCCCCGGCACCGTGCAGACCGACCCTGTGGTCTTCCTACCCAACGGCACCTACCGCGCCACCCTCGAGGTCCGCGACACGGACGGCACCTGGAGCCCCGCCCCGCCCCTGGAGTCCGGGTCAGCCGCGAGGGTCTTCCCGCCCCTGGCAGGTGACCTTGCCCTGCCCCATGCCCCTCCCACTACCACCCGGATGATGTTCCCGCGGCACTGGAGCAGCGAAGAGCTCTTCTACGCCGCCGCACGCGCCTACGAACACGCCGTCCGTGTCTCAGCGCCCTCCACCGCCTCGGCCGGCCGGGGCCTGGGTGTCTACCCGCTGCCCCACCGTCCCGGGTGGCTGTGGCGCGGCGAGTACGACGGGGTCCGCATCGAGGGCGAGGTCACCCCGGACGGCACCCTGACCGCCCTGCGCCCGAGCACCGACCAGGACCACATCACCGCGCCGACCCTCACCCCGGCCGTCCCCATGACCCCCAGGGAAGAGAAGCGACTTAAGCGTCGGCTGCCCCAGGTGTCCCACACGCTGCTGGACCGGATCTCTCTCGGCCACTGGACCACCGGCCGGCGCGGCTTCGTCGGCTTCTCCCACCAAGAGCCCGGCAAGACCCCTCCGAGGATCGACACCATCGGCGACCCATATGGCCACCTTCCGAATGGAACCCACTTCCAGCCTGCGGCCTTCATCCCCCTGCCCTCCGCCGATGCCCCACATCCCGCACCCGTGCCCCGCGTCGCCGAGCACCGCATGTTCCCCGAGGACTGGGACCTGCAGGACCGGCTCGAAGCCATCGACAAGGCGTACCGCGACTCCCGTAGAAGAGGCACCCTCACCCGCGACCCGGACAACCCCGACGTCTATCTCTTCGATGGCATCGTCGGCACCTTCCATCCCGACGGTACTTCCGCCCCCGTCCGCATCCAAGGTGCCGTCAGCATCCAAGGTGCTGTCCGGGATGACGGAGCTAGACGACCGGTCTATCTCGACGCCTACCCCGCGGCAGACCAACCCGACCCGGAGCCCGACAGCCCAGGATCAGTTGCGGGCAATAGGCCGTTCGACACCGGCACAAGGGAGTCCGCGAGTTGGTCTCACGGCCAGCTCTGGGCTGACGCCTTCCACCATCTTGCCGCCGGTGAGAGCCAGGGACAGGACCAGGCGGAGCCGTATCCGGTCGATGAGTCGGCACCGCCTACCGGGGGAGCGTCGTTCAACCGCGTTGAGGTCCGGACCCGCCCTGTTCTCGACGCCGCCGGCCGGCAGTTCGGGCTCTCGTTCTCGGACGCCGCCGAGCTCACCGAGCTGGACTTGGCGCATGAGGCCGAATCGGGGGGATTGGGGGGATCGTCGCTGGTGGAGTCGGGGGTTGGCGGGCGGTGGCATCTGAGTAGTGAGCACCAGGTGTCGTCGCAGAGGGCGCTTGCGAGGTTGGAGAAGCTGACTCCGAAGCGGTTTGAGGAGGTGGTGTGGTGGGCTAGGGGGCGGATCAGTGCGGATCATCAGGCGCCGGTGTGGATCGAGTCGGTTGGTGGGGAGGCGGCGGGGAACTCGTTGTTGAATGCGCTCAAGGTGCTGGTGGCGCATGCGTATCTGACTCAGGGTGCCGAGGTGGCGGCCGGCTTGTCGCGGAACCTGGCCACGCAGTATGGGACGCAGCGCACGCGGGGACTGGTCGCCGGAGTCCGGCCCGTTGGTGGCGTGGCGGCGGATGTTGCGCCTGGTGGGGGGCCGGCTGCCTGGCAGCGGACCGAGCGGCCGGTACCGGGGGTGTACGACGCCCGGCCGGGCCTGGCCGAGTCCGCGACTGGGGCCAAAGACTATGCCGCCACGCACCAGAGCATCCCGCAAACCTCCAGCAAGGAAGAGCTGACACGGCAGACCGCGCTCAACCTGAAGCAGCCGTCCACCGCCGTGACCCCGGCGGCCCCCTTGGCAAGCGACGACGGCACCGGCGCAACCGTCGTGCCCAGTTCGGAGACCTCCGGTACGCCCCTGGGTGATGAGGCCTTCCCGTTCCCGCCCGGGGCCTCTTGGTCCCTCGGCAAATCCGTCGACGCCCATCCTGCCATCCGCTCGATAGGGATACCCAAGGCGGAGCTGCCGTATAAGTCGCAGCTGATCGGCAGTCTCCGCTCACAGGTTGAGGCCGCCGGCCACATCGTCAGTGACCAGGTTTGGGAGGCGCTGTCGCAGCGGCTGCTCAGCAACTACCGCTATCTCGTGGGTGATCCGCAAGCCCCCTCCGGTACGTGGGGTATGCAGGTCCCCCTCGGGCCGGTGGAGGCGCTGGTCAGCCTCAACCCCGCCGGCCCCCGTCAGGTCCGCAACCCGTCCGCCGCGATCGCCGGCGACCAGGCAGCGTCGTCGCTCCCTGGGGACGACAAGTTCCACGCCAACCAGGGCATCAACGCCGTCTATGCCATCGGGGCGCACGCCCAGACGCATTCCGGGCAGACCGGCGCGATGCGCGGTGGGCTGTCCGCGACCGTCGGCGTCGGCCTGCCCTCCACCGTGGCCCAGGTCGTCAAGGTGGGCGGGGGAATCTCGGGAACAGCCAACCAGAGCAACCGGACCACCACCCGCATCGTGGACGTGGAGGCCGGGCACGTCGAGGATGACCGGATCGACTCGACACTGCTGAGCTATGAGCCGAACTGGTCGTTCCGCATCCGCAGCAAACGCGACCAGCACTGGGCGCAGACCGCTGAGCACCGGCTGGAGGACCCGGGCACCGAGCGGCTACTGCTGTGGGTACCCGAGCACTACCTCGGGAAGAGGCGGCCGGAGCAGGTCACCGCCGACGACGTCGGTGACCTGGCGAAGCGGCTGCCGGACACCTACTTCGCCTCCGGTTTCACCGGCCTGCCGAAGCTGTTCGACACCATCGTCACCAAGCTTCAGAGCGAAGGACTGGATCTGCCGATCGGCAGCACCATCAGGGACGAGCTGCAGCAGAAGCTGTGGAATCTCGACGCGCACCTGGACGAGGCGGTCAACGACGCTGCCCGGGGCTACACGTTCTCGCTGCACAACCGCCATGGCCGTCCGGTGGCGGCTGTCGCGCTGCACACCCAGCGCCTGGATGCCGCCGAACGGGTCGGGGAGACCAGCGACAAGGCACATGTGGAGAACGTGCGGACCGCGATCGACGGTTTCTCGGGCGGCCACACCATCACCAACTCCACCACGCTCACCCCGCTGTTGGCCTCAGCCGACATCGATCTGGTCCCCGGCAGTGAGCTGGGTGTGGCGCCCACCGTCCACGCGTCCGCCACCTGGACGAACCACGACGGCCTCAGTGCGGGCCGCAATGCGCTGAACGTCATCGTCCCCCGCTATACCGGCTTCACGGGGGGGTACCAGATCGGCTTCGAACACCGGGCCAAGGTCAGCGTCCGGGGACGGGATGCCGCGGTCGACACCGCGCCTGTGCCGGACCGGGCGCTGGTCCGGCTGCCCGAGCCGGATGCGTTTGGGCACGGCTTCCCCGTCGACCGGGACGCCCTCAAGACCGACCCGGGCCCGCTCGACCGCGTCCCGTTCACCCATAACGCCGTCCGTGGCACGGGTCGCGGGCCGGAGGACCCCGACAGCAAGCCGGTGCCCGCCCACATCGCCAAGGGCAAGGGGATCGGCATGGGCCTGGTGAAGGTGGAGCAGCAGACCGTGGACGACATCCTCGGCTGGCTGCGCGAGAACCTCACCGCCCGCGGCTTCCTACCCCCGGACACCGAGCATCCCTTCGGCAGCCGGGCGTGGTGGCAGCACGGCAACGCACTCGACAGCCAACTCGACAATGATGCGCTGCTGAGGAAGGAGGTCTCCCGCCGAGGTCTGGAGTCGAACTACGACGGGACCCACCAGGACGGGTTGGCCTTCACCCTGCACCACCGCAGGGGCTTCGCCGGGGTGGATCTGGATGTGGACTCCGCCCGGATCACCATCACCGCACGCAAGAGCGAGGCGGCCCCGTCCCGCTTTGTGCGCAGTACGGACGAGTACCATACGGTGAACCTGGCCATGGGCATGGCCATCGCCGGCATGTCCACCGGAGGAGGCAAGAAGCTGGCGGTGGGGTTCAAGTTCCGGGCGCTGTTCGAGGCGTTCCGGGGCGGTACAACCGGCATCGAACTGCACCGTGGTATCAGCGCCTCCCAGTTCGTCACCTTCCTCAACAACCGCCCGGAGCTGCTGGAGTACCCGGGCAGGGTGGACGAGGTCCAGCTGACCAGCGACTACCAGGTGAAGATCGAGTACCAGCGCTCCGGAATGCAGGGCCGGATCCGCCCCGGGGTGCGCGACCCGGAACCGTTCACCCTTGAGGCGCAGGGCGCGCAGGCCTTTGTGCTGCCGCTCGGCAGCGAGGACGGCCCGGTCTCCGAGAAACCGACCCCGCGGGAGGTACTCGACCAGGCGGCCGTGTACTACCTGGACACCACCGGTGCCCGGAAGACGGCGACCGCTACGCTGAGAGACTTCACCGGCCCGGCGGGCGCGGCCGACCAGGAGCTGAACACCTTCGCCGGCACCATCGCGATGCGCGCGCACCTCAAGGAGATCCTGTACGGCGCCTACACCAGCGACCAGCCGTTCAGGTCCCGCATGTTCCGGGACACCTTCGGCGCGGCGGACATCCGCGGCAAGATGGGGCCGTCGCAGTACGTCGGGGCCACAGACGACAAGTTCGTGCTCGGTGTCATCAAGCTGTGGCTGGCGCAGGCGGGCACCACGCACACCTCGTCCTCCGGTTTCGCCTGGACCCAAGTGGACGCGCTGCTCGGTAGGGAAGCCGGCCCGGCCACACTCGCGGGAGGCGTCAGCGCCTCCCGTGGCTGGGGATGGAGTACCACCGACAGCCGCGTCACCACCGGCGGCAAGGAACTGATCCAGCTCGACTTCAACCGGGTCTACGCCTACCGAACCGAGGTCGACCTCACCTTCACCAGCCGTGTAGAGAAGCACGGAAAACTGGTGCCGGCCAGCATGCATGGTGAGCGCAAGTCCCTGGACGGCCGGGACATGATCTACCTGCTGCCCGAGCCGGAAGCGCTGCACCACTACGCCCAGGGCACCCTGCCGGTCCCGGACCACAAGCTCGCGGACGCGCTTGCCCGCTGGCAGGCTGCCGAGCTGCAGCTGCCCGGGACCATCGTGGCCGGGGTACTCGCCCGCTGGACACGCGAGGCGCGGAGCCTGCCCGAGACGGTGGCCCGGCATGCGCTGGCGCGCACCCTGCACAAACTGCACGACATCGGCGCTCTGCCAGTGCTGGACAGCGAGGCGCGTACCAAGTTCACCGAGGTGTTCGGCCGGCAGCTCGACGACCCGGCGCAGCGCCGCGACGAGCTCCCCCTGCCCGAGTACCTCACCCGCAAGGACCCCAGCGGTGTGCTGCTGGGCCACAGTGGGGTGCACTCCCTCACCTACAACAGCGGCAAGTCCACCTTCGACATCGTCCGCGAGCAGATCGACAAGGCCGCCCCGGGCCTGCTGGCCTCAGAACCCGAGCTGTGGATCGGGGACGGGGGACCCAAGCGCCAGATCGGCCGGCTGCAAGGCGGCGTCAACGCTCTGCAGGCCCTGCTGGCGCCGGGCCGCGACCAGGCCATGCTCGAAGACCTGATCTCCTTGAACGGGCACTCGTTCTACCTGGTCAACCCGGTCGGCTGGCTGCTGGCGGACATTGTGGAAGCCCGCCTGACCATCAAGGTCGAACCGACGCCGACGGTGCGCGACTTCTACGCGAACACCGGGTTGGAGAACTACGGCCACGCCTATGTCAGCCGCAGTACGGGCAACAGCCGGGACGGCTCGCAGTCAGTCGGAGTCACCGGCACCGCCGCAGGCAGCCACCCCGCCGGAAACGGCGCCTTGAGCGCCGCTGAGGGACATCACCGGGGCACCACCCGCTCCGACGTCGGCACCGCCGAGCAGACGGTCTACGACTGGAGCGGCCACTACCGCGCGTCCTTCCCCATCACCACTTCGTTCGACGTCAAGCTCCTCAAAATGGCCGGCCGCTCGCTGAACAACCTGCTGGACGACCGGCGCCTGCAGTGGTCGGGCCATGCCGCCGAGCACACGGTGACCGAGCCCGGCGCCCTGGTGCTCCAGGTGCCGCGCGGACTCGCCGAGTCCCGGTCGTATCAGGGCCCCGCCCTGCCCCGCGCCTTCACCGCGCTACCGCAACTGCCCGGCGACAGCTACATCACCGGTGTGCTCCTCGACGATGCCCTCCCGGCCGCACGGCGGCTGCTCGCCGACATGGTCGGCCCCCAGGCGAACAGCCCCACCGTGCGCTCCAGCCTCGTCTCTCCGACGCTGCTCTCCCGCTCGTATCTGACCAACCACCTCTTCGAGGCGACCGCGCCCCAGGGCCACCGGCTGGCCGACGGCGTCTTCCTCCCCGGCCATTCCTCGGATCGGGCCACCCTGTGGTGGCGTGCTGAACTGTTCGACATGGAGGTGCTCTCACCGGTCGAGTGGACCGGCACCGGCCGCTATGCCAAGCAGCAAAGCGGAACGACCGCCACCTCGACCAGCGACCGGAAGATGACGGCGGGCGTGACACCCTCCGGCAACGGCCAGCTCCACACCGACCCCGCGACCACCATGGACGGCAACAACCCCGCCAACCGGCTGACCTCCGCAGCACAGGCGTCCGCGGGCACCGAGAACTCCCGCGACGAGCAGCACATCAAGCAGCAGGGCCAGGTGTACCTGGTCCGCATACGCGTCCGCTCCCGCCTGGAGGCGGAGCTCTTCCACCACCACCTGTTGCGCGACCCGGAGCCGCGCGGAACCTTCCGGAGCGACCCGATCACCGGCGATGTGTACGCCGAACTGTTCGCCGGAGAGGTCGAGGATTTGCGCGCCCGGCTCGAGGCGGCGCGCGCCCAGCTGGACGAGGCCCCCGCGAAGGCGCGTGCGGCGGCGGATATGTGGCCACCGTTCGACGGAGCACCCAGCTTCGACCTCGGTCCGCTGCTGGCCGACGCGGTAAAGGACAACTGGGATGCCTTCAAGACGTACCAGGGCTTGGTACGGCACATCCGCGCGCAGGCCGGCGGCGACCGGCCGGTGGTGCTCACAATCGACCAGGCAGCCCTGGCCCAGAAGACCTACCGGTCGGTGCTGGAATGGGCGGTGCGCACCATGCGGGCGGATCTGGCGGCGGCTCGCACGTTCGATCCGGCCGTCAAGAACCCACGCAGCCTGCTCCACTACGAGTGGTACCGCGAGATGGATCCCACGATCCTCCCCCGCACTCTGGCCGGCACGCCGGAGGAAGCCATCACCTCGATCATCAACGAGGTCAACCGGATCCACGCGCTCAACCCGGACAACCCGACCGGCGCCCCCGCACCGCTTCCACAGGGTGTGCCGGTGTTGGGGTTGGACCCGGTACACCTGGCCCGCGACATCGCGCACGAGCTGAACGCACACCTGCGACTGGACGTCACCCGGCAGGATGGCACCGTGGACCGGCGCTTGGTCGAGCCGGACGGGCAGGTGAGGTCCGGCGCTACACACCTGACCCTCGATGATTTCAAGATCGGTGACCCGAAGTCCGAATTCAGCGCCGGCCGGATACGGGCTGCCGGCTCCACCGAAGCGGCCGCGCAGCGCCGTGCAGAGGTGGCGGTGGTGTACCCGAAGCCCTCGCCGCCGGAAAACGCAACCCGGCCAACAGACCTGAACGAGCGTGAAGCCCGCGGACTCCGGCTTGCCGACTCGGTGGAACTGCACGCAGTCGAAGGAACGGGCGCCGGAAAGGACAGCCTCTTCGGCGACGTGCGGTCGCTGCTGGACCTGTCTCTGACGGCGCCCTTGGCGCCGGGGGAACAGACCGTGCAGGCGGCCCTGTCGGATCACGGTCTGCTGCGCGACCTTGCGCGTGCTCTGCCCAGCGGCGGTTGGGTGGCCTCACCGGAGCTGCAGAGCGCGGACGGCAGCGTGCGCGGGAGCTACCGGATGCGCGCCGGCTATCTCTCACTTGCTCCAGTCCGCACAGCCGCGGACCGGACCCTCTACCAGGCGCGGTTGCGAGTGGAGGTCGAGGGAGCGAGTTCCCGCAACGTGCTGGTGCGGTCCGGGCGCCGAACGAAGGCCGAAAGAGAGCTGACGGTTTGGCTCAGCCTGCATTCAACGGAGGCGGCGGAGCTCGGACTTGGGCTACCGGATGGCGCACCTCAGCCCAAGCCGGGCGTACAGCATGCGGGTCTTGAGCGACGGCTGCCATCGGGTGCCGGGACAAACGGCGCCAAGCTGTCCGGCGTGGACACCGCTGTGATCACCGAGAAGATCGAATCGGAGTTCGCCAGGAATCCGCGGTTGGCGGGCTTCCTTCCACGCTTCGGTGCAGGGAACGAAACACGGAGCGTTGTCTGGGGCACAGCGGAGAGAGCCCGGCAACGAGACAACTATCGGAAGATCACCGCGGCCTTGTCCCCGGACAACCTGCAGTCCCGCAAAGACGAGTTGCTCAACGAAGGCATCCTGGTCGCGTTGAAGCGAAAGGACTGGACTGCCACGGAGACCGTGGTGGTCCGCATCAAGGGAGTTGTGCCCGGCCAAGCCGTCACCTATCGGGGCGATACCGCCCCGGAGCCTGAGTCGGCAATAGCCCGGGATGATGGCTCCAGCGGCTCTGCCGAGGTCGGCGCTCACAGCGTCTTCGACGCGACAATAGCCATAGAGGCGGACATCACTTCGTTGATGCGGTCGCGGGTCAGAATTCCTCGCCGCTCTTCACAGCCCACGCGAGTACAGCACATCAGGACGCTGTCGGCGGACCCGTCCCGAGTGCGTCTGACGGTACCGATTCGGTCGGCGACCCCGACGCCGCCGGAACCGCCCGATGGTGACCGGTTCCCGGGTGCGGTTGCGGGTGCCTTCGACCGGGTGAAGGAGTTGGATGGGAGGGTTGTTGAGGCGTGGAAGGCGTATAGGTCGGCCGTGGAATCGGTTGAGGGTGACTACGAGGATTTCTATCCCGCTCTCCGTGAGCCGGATGCGCAGCGGCGGAGGGAGGGTTATGAGGTCGTTGCGCGGCGGTTCGTGGAGCATGAGGTGGAGCGGGCTCGTCTGCGGGATGTGCACGCCCGGCTCGTAGGGAAGTTCCAGGAGGCCAAGCTTCGTGCCCAGGAGTGGCTTGAGTGGTATCAGCGGGATCCTGCTGACCGTGATGGTGTGGGCAAGCCGCTTCCCTTGGAACCCGACGATGGGACCGGGTCGGAGTCGGGGTACCCGCTGGCGGACCTCGGTGTTGCTGGCACGGGCGAGGGCGTGCCCGGCGGTCTTGCGCCGTATGACGATGAAGGCATACGGCGGTTGGCCGCCGAGGCGGAGTCGCCCGGCGGTATCTGGCCGGGCGAGGTCCCGGCGCAGCACCTGGCTCTGCGTGAGGCGGTGAAGGTGCATGCGCTTGGGGAGGCGCTGCGTGCCAAGCAGCGTGAGGTGGACGAGGCCCGGGGTGCGGGGAAGCAGGATCTGGCCCGGCTCCTTGGGGCCGAGGCGGCGTACCTCGCGCAGGCTCGGGCCGGCGCTGTCGAGGCGTGGGAGGGTATGCGGGCGGCGATCCGAGAGGGCGTGTCCGTGCTCGAGGGCGATGCGGCCGAGCATCTGGAACGGGGCAAAGTCGTTGATGTGCGTCCCGGTGAAGTGGAGGCCCTGCGCCGGGAGTTGGAGCAACAGCGGCTGGCTGCCGATAGTGAGATCGAGGCCTTGCAGCGGGAGCAGCCCGTTCGTCCCGCCTACATTCTGCTGCCGTCACGTGCGGCTTACGCGGCGTATGCCAAGAGGGCCATGCGCTTCGAGGCCGCACGGCGAGAGCGTGCGCAACGGGTGGCGTGGATCGGCGAGTTGGAGGATCGGCTGGCCCGGGCTGTGGTTAAGCAGGCTGTGGCTGATTTCGAGGGCGAGCGCGAGCACCTGCTGCAACCGTCGGTGTTCCCCCCGACGGCGTTGGCCAAGGACCTGCCGGAGGCCGAGCGCCGTGCCCTGGAGGAACGGGAACTGCTAGGGAAACCCGTGGTGCTCGAGGCGGGGCCGTGGCAGGTGCCCGAACAGGACGCCGACCGGCAACGGTTCGACGTCATGGAGGACCACCGCACCCTCACCGGGCCCGATGGGCGGACATACGAACTGATCGAGCCCGAGGGCGACGGCAACCGCTTCTACGCAGCCGTCGCGGCTGCACGTACGAGAACCGCGGCCCTGGCACGCCGGCCGTACAGCGAGGCTGGACGGCGCGTTCCGGGCGGCAACGAGCAGGCTGACGTGCCTTTGAACGCGTCCGAAGCCAGCCGCACGGCCGACCGCGTGTACGCGGCGCCGCTGCCCCCAACGGCCCGCCTCGACCCACAAGCGGTCTTCCGCTGGGAAGAGCTTGAGCAACTCCCCCTCAAACTCGACGGGAACGCGCGACGCGAGCTGCGGAAGGAGATCCGGCGCACCGGCGGGCGGATACCCCAGTCGGTGCGGCGGGACCGCGCATGCGAGGAAGCACTTCTCCGCGTGCAGTTGCGCGCCGCCCGTCGTTGGGACCCCGCCACCGCCTCCCTTGCCGCGGAACTGACCGCCCAAGTGCTGGGGATCACGCTTACGTTGGTGAACGAGAACGGCACCTACCATACGTTCGGCGACGCCACGGCTGCTCCCGAGGACACCGTGACGCTGTACGAGCGGGGAGAGGAATTTCTCGCCGCCCGCCCACACCCGGTCGAGGCCCCGGCCGAAACGGACGCGGCGTCCGAGGAGCCCGCGCCGCGCGGCGACTACCAGCGCTCTGGGGCTGACACCGCCGAACTCGACGGCACCGCCTTCACGCTGCACGAGTCGCTGGGCGGGGAGGACCGGCTCGTCGGTACCCTGCTGTCCGCCATACGGCACGCTGCCCCCGGAGCACTGGCGGACGCCGGGATCAACACATCCGACGACTTCAGGGACTGGCTGGACCGGCACGTCACCGACGACGACCTGCCCGAAGACACGACGCCCCCGCCGGCGGCCGACCGCGCGATCCCGCTGAGCCTGCTGGAGGCGATCGGCCTGAAGCCGACCGCCTCACAACGTGCGCAGAGCGCCCTGCTCGGCGGTATGCTCCCAGCCGCGGACGTGGACCTGAGCCCTGTCCAGCGATTGCGTCTGCTGCTCCGGGATCCCGTTTCCGGCCACGCGGGCGACGGCTGGTTCGACGTGCTGCCGAAGGTGGCAGCACGTGAACTCGGCGTCGAGGTCGCCGTGGTGGGCCCGGACGGTCGAATGACCCTCCACCGGTGTCCCGTCGACGCCCGAACCACACCGCCCGCGCCCCGCGCCCTCCTCATCCACGACGCCGACCGCCTTCTCGTCGGATCGGTCTCGCCGCGCCCCGACGGCCCGACCACTCAGGACGTACCGAACACCGAGGGCGAAGCGCCTCCACCCCTCACGGTCGACGCATTCCGCATCGGAGCTTCGTCTCGGGCGCCGAGGGTTGGCTTCAACCGGCCACAAGGGCCGACCGACGAGCAGGCGGACCAGTTGGCCGCCGCTATGGGGCTGACCGGGGGCAGCGCGGAGGAGAAGCGCCGTCAGGTCATCGACACGGTACGGAGCGCATGGGCGCTGTTCGGTTCCGAACTGCCCGTCCCCGACGACGCCGCCCTGGCCCGGCTGGCCGGGGTTTGGGCACTGAGCGGGCCGGCTCGGGAGCGGTTCCCGCACCTCACCGCCCCTCTGGCGATCAACAGCTACGTCCGGGAGGTGTTCGGGCTCGGCTCGGAGGCGGAGGTGAGCGGCGTTCAAATCACCGCGGTGACCGACGCCGCCGCCTACGCGGTCGCCCAGGGGCAGCCGCTGGACGTGGACGTGCTGCGCTCTCGTGCTGTCCCGCCACCGGCGTACGGGGCCGCCGGAGCGGCGGCCATGGCGTCCGATCCGATGAAATCCATCTCGCACGGCGCGGCGTCTGCATGGGACATGCTGGCCTACAAACCCCAGGACGACGGCACCAACTCTCTGGTGTTCCTGGTCTCGGAGCTGACCGAAGGCCGCCAGGTGGGCAAGGCCGACGAGCTGAGCAAGGCGCTGCTGCCCGCTGTGGCGGGGGAGCCGATCGGCGGGACCCGGATCGTGCTGCGGGCCGCCGCACGGTCGTTCCGGGGCGATCCGGTCGCCACGGTCGCGAAGGTGGCCGAGAGCCTGGCAGCCCCGATCGACCTCTTGCTGCTGGCCGATGCCGACGGCGGCGTACGGCTGCTGCGGTTCGACGACCGCGGCCGCCTCGAGGACCTCGGACTAGTGCCGCGTGCGGACGGCTCTGCGCACGGCTCCGCCTCGGACGCAAGCTGGTCAGGCGCACGGAAGCTGGTGGGGCTGGACCGTCGGCCACGTTTCGTCGTGCACTCGTCCTTCGAAGTCCGCCGTTTTGTCTTCCGAGGCGAGCCGTACGCCGATCTGACCGTGAAAATCGCCTTCAACGGCGACGGTTCCGAGCGGGCAGAGGCAGAGGCCAAGACCGTATTGAGGAATTTGGCGCAGGGCGCGGACGAACGCTACAATTTCGCCCTGGCCCCGTCAGGCGAGACAATGCCTCGCCACCGCTTGCCCAACGGGGACTGGCTGCACGTCACCGTGGAGCACGTCCCGGTGGGGCCCGACGCTGATCTGGCAGTCACCCTGGTCGGGCACGACAAGCCGATGAGCCAGCGTGCCTGGTGGCCGGACGCTACCCCGGATGAACTGGCTCACGAACTCGGCCACCAGCTCTTTCTGCGTGACGAGAATCGCGACAACACCAACCCCCTTCGTACGCATGCCCCTGGCAGCCTGCTCGGTGATTTCCGTCAGGACCCGCCCGATGATCTCCCCAAGGCCGGCCTGCGGGACCGCCACCTCCAGCTTCTCGGGGCCGTCATCGACGATGTCGACCAGTACGTCGGGCCGGAAAATAGCGACGAGGACGCATCCGACTGGGATGCAGCTCGCGCGGCCGCACCGGCGGTCACCCTCCGACAGACGTGGGTCGACCCCGTCTCGTTGCCATCCGCAGAGGAGAAGCCTGGGGGCCCGGAGGGGGTCGACCCGCAGTTGCCCCCCACGCAGGTGCGGCGCTATTTGACCCCCGCGCAGGAGCGGCAAATAGAGCTTGACTCAGCGCGCCGGTTCGCCACTCTCATGGCCTCCGATCCTGTCGATGCCAGGCAGTTGATTGCGCTGTTCGCTTGGCGTGCAGACTGGGTCGGTGCTGAGGCAACCCCCCTGTTCGAGGCGGAGGTGGAGCTGTTTACTGGCGTCAAGGCTGCCCGATTCCTCTACTCGGCCATTAGCGAACGACGCCTATCTGTCGACGACCACGTTCAGGAGTCGCTGCGCCGTCTCGGGTACGCACGTACGTTCTTCTTCGACGCCCACCAGAACACCAACGTCGCGACACCGGGTGATGCGCCCCTGCACCGTCGGGACGAGGTGCAGAGGATCACCAACCGTCTCCGACATGACCTCGACAGGGGGAACGTCGAAGGTGCCCTCGCGTTGCTCGCCCGTCTCGACCGTGGCCTGCCCAGCCTCTGGGCCGTCAGTGACGCGTGGGCCGAAAACTACCACAGTGACCTGCGCGCCGTTCTGCTGTCGATGGCGCCGGGCCAGGAGTGGCGTGTCGCCCATATTCTCGGCGACCCTCACGACGAGCCGGTCTCAACGGAGCAGGCTGCCCTCTGGTACGAGGAGATGGAGCGCTTGCGCTACCACCATTACCGCTTGGGCACGTTGAGGGTGCCGCATGACCACCCTGAAGAGGGCTGCTATCTGCGTGCGCACGTCATGGCATTGAAGCTGCAACAGTGGGGGGCGCCCATCGGGAAGATCTCGGCTGCTGGGGGGGCCCGTTCTCTCCGCATCAGTACGCACCACGCCCTGTTGGCCACGAACGATTGCCCCGAGCCAGTTACCTGGAATTACCACATCGCTCCGACCGTCAAAGTACGCCTACCGGACGGCTCCATCGCAGTGCGGGTGATCGATCCAGCCCTGGGCCTGGGACCGCTGACGGAACAGGAGTGGCTGGAGGCCATCGGCATTCGGACGGACCTGCCGTACGAACGCCACTCCAGGGCGCTGAAGGACGTCCTCCTGCTCTTCCAGCTGGATCAGATGATGCGCCCGGACAGGTGGGACAACGACACGGGGTACCCCACTGGCAACCCCATAGTGGTCCTCTCCGAGGCCCACACCAGCGAATTTCCGCTGCCCACACTCCTCTTTCCTCAGACCCTCCGCGCGACGCACGAGCAATTTCACCTTGGACTCGACGAGCTTGCCGCGTACGCGCGGGAAGCCGCTAGCCGTGCCGCCATCAGAAGAATTTGGGACATCGTGCGCGATCCATCGGCATTGACCAATCCTGACGACCGCAGCCTCTGGGCTTCGGTCGCATACGGTTGGATGCTTCGAGAAGACAACGTGAGCACATACCCGGTTCTCGCCGAGGTTCTCCGCCGGGCCCTCCCGCGGCAGGGCCCGGTTCTTCCGTCCGCTCCGGCCTCAGCGCTCGAGACTCTCGACCTCGGTCTGCCCAGCCTTGACACCTTGCTGCCCCCGGGCTTCGCCCCGGGGGCAGCATCAGGTCATTCCCGCGGACCTCAACACCGTCGACATGGCCCGGTTGCTTGAAACCTTCGACGACTTATCGCTCTGGGCGCAGGACGCCCGCTAGTGCTGGGTTCCTCAAACGGCGTACGCATATCGGCGCCGTAGTCGGCGGGTTGGCGGTGCGGGCCTGCCCCAGACCCAGGGCTGGGCTCGGGTGTTGAGCTGGGCTGTTGCGAGACGGGTGGCTTGCTCGATCTCGGGTGGTCCTGCGAAGGACTGCCCGGCGAGGGCGGCCTTGCGGAAGATGCGCCACCAGCCTTCCTGAAGGTTGAGCCAGCAGGCGCCGACGGGGATGAAGACGTGCCGGATTCTGGGGTGGTCCACCAGCCAAGTCCGGGTGGACAGGCTGTTGTGTGAGGACAGGTTGTCGGTAACGACGTAGATGTCCCCAGCGGGATTGGCTGCCTCGACCTTCTGAAGAAACTGCTGGTAGAAGGCACTGTTGCGAGAGGAAGCGGTCATGGTGATTTCCTGTCCGTCCCGCACTCGCAGCGCACCGTAGACCCAGGTCTTCTCCGGTCCGCGGCTGTAGTCGACTTCGGACTTGATGCGGTGGCCGTCCGGCGACCAGCCCGGCGCCGGCGGGAACGTGCGGGGGATCACCGGTCCGAGCTCGTCGGCGCAGACGACCGTCGCGCCGCCGGGCGGGCGGGTGTAGAGCTCGATGATCCTTGTCCTTTTCCCTCGAAGTCTGCGTCCCTCGAGCGGGTCCAGGACCGGGTGCGGCGCCAGCGCACCCTCTCGGCCAGCAGGATCCGACGGACCTGGCTGCGGCCGATCTCGATGCCCCGCCGCTGGGCCTCCGCGGCCAGTGCGTCAAGGGTCCACTCCGGCGGCCCGGACTCGTCCTCTGCGGCCAGTTCGCCGCCTGCCTGCACGGTCAGCCGGCCCGGCGCCGGCTGTCTGACCAAGCCGATGATCATCGAGCGTTCCGCCTCGGTGATCCGCCGTTTGCGGCCCTGACCGCCCATATCCTCCAGTCCGTCCAGGCCAGAGCGGTTGAAGCGGTGCAACCAGCGGCGGACCGTCTTGGGGTTGCACCTCAACTCTTCCGCGATGGCCGGCACCCGCTGTCCGGACCAGCTCAGCTCGACCATGCGCGCCCGCACCACCAGATCGCGCGGCGCTTTGCGGGCTCGCGACAGTCGAAGCACGAGCCGTTGCTCGTTCTCGTCACGGCTCGGCCGTGCCCGTAACACCACCGTCCAGCACCCGCTCCCGAGCAACCGAACAGCCCCGCCACCAGGACATATACCCAGCAAAAGAGGAACCCAGCACTAGTAGGGCTTGGTCAGGTTGGTATGGGCTCTGGCGTGTTGCGGTGACAGGTGGGGCAGGCGCCGGTCCAGAGTGCGAGGAGTAACTGCAGTTCGAGGGCGACCCGGTAGAGGCTCAGGCCGGGGCCGTCTCTTTTGGGGACCGGGTGATGCGTTGGAAGGTGCAGAAGGCGTGCGCGACGGAGACGAGGGTGACGTGGTGGTGCCAGCCTCTGAAGGTGCGGCCTTCGAAGTGGGCCAGGCCCGGGGCCTGCTTCATCTCGCGGTAGTCGTGTTCGACGCGCCAGCGCAGTTTCGCGGTGCGCACGAGGGTGGCCAGCGGGGTGTCGGCGGGCAGGTTGGACAGCCAGAACTGGACGGGTTCGGGCTCGGTGGCGGGCCATTCGGCCAGCAGCCAGCGCACGGGCAGCTCCGGGCCGCCGGCAGCTTTGCGGATCTCGCGTCCGGCGGGACGGATCCGCACGAACCGTGAGTACATGCGCTTGACGCCGCTGCGGCCGCTGCCCGGGCGGGAGCCTTCCCGCCACTGCACCGGCTTCGCGGCCCGCTTGCCTGCCTCGATGACCAGCTTCTTCACCGTCTGGGCCGGCTCGGGGTAGGCGGGCTGGGCTCGTGGGCCGCGACCGCGATATGGCGGGGTGCGCGGCTCTGCCGCTTCCGGCTGGGCGGTGGTCGTGGTGGAGATACCGACCGCGTAGCTCAGCCCGCGTTCTTCCAGGCCGAGGCGGAAGGCTGCCGCATCGGCCGTAGCCGCCGTCGGCGACGACGAGCGGGACATCGATACCCCACGACCTCGTATCGTCGATCATGTCCAGGGCCAGCTGCCACTTCTCGACATGGCCGATGTCCTCGGGGATGCCGCACTTCACGCGGCGGGCCGTGTTGGCCGGGCCGGCCTTCGGCGAGGCGGGATCCCAGCTCTCGGGCACGAATAGCCGCCAGTCGACGGCGGCCGAGGCGCTGTCGGAGGCCAGGTGCAGCGAGACGCCGGCCTGGCAGTGGTGACCTTGCCGGCGGTGCCGGTGTACTGCCGGGCCACGCAGGCCGAGGCGTTCCCGTCCTTGAGGAAGCCGGTGTCGTCGACGATCAGCGCGGTCGGTTTGATCACCTGCTGCATCCGCCAGGCGAGGCGGGCTCGCACGTGTGCCGCCTCCCACGGGCTGGTGGTGATGAAGTGGGCCAGGGCCTGCCGGTTGCCGTCCTCGCCCAGTCGGGCGGCCATCGGTTCCACCGATTTGCGCCGCCCGTCCAGCAGCAGGCCCCGCAGATAGACCTCGCCCCATCGGCGTTGATCCGCCCGCGCGAACGGCTCGAACATCTCCGCCGCGAAGTCCTCCAGATCACACCGGACCGTGGCCAACTCCCCACCCAGCACACCCGGTCAACGACACACCCGATCAAACGGACACGCCACCGGCGAGGAACCTGACCAAGCACTACTAGGGCCGGCTCGTCCGATGTTGCAAGAACAGCTGCAGGTTCTGTGCAACGCTCTGGTCGGGCCGGCCTCGGCACAGGCGGGCGCAGGCCGGGCCGCCGCAGACCGCTCACAGCCGACGGACCGTTCGCCAGTACAGGGGATGCCGGGCTTTCGGGTAGGATACACTCAGCCGGTGTCTTCACCAATACGTCCGCCCACGCCACGCCCGTGCGACAGCTGCCCATGCCGCCGTGATGTGCCGTCGGGGGTGTGGGCACATGAGGAGTACGAGAAACTCCGCAGATACCACGCTCCCACCCCTGAACAGCCCTCAAGTCTGTTCCACTGCCACCAGACCGACGCAGACAGCGCCGCGCGCCGGATCTGCGCGGGGGTGGGCCGGCTGCCACGGCAAGCACCTGTTGAGCCTGCGGGTAGCGCTGTTCAAGGGCTGGATCGGCGGGGCGGCCTTCGAAGCGGCGGCCGAGTATCAGTCGCCGGTCGCGCTGTTCGACTCGGGCAGCGAAGCCGCCGACCATGGCCAGTGCCAACGCTCTCGCAGAATTGAGCACGTAGCAGTCCCGCAGAATTGACCCTCTTGGGCTCCGGTCAGTCGCGGTGTGTGCGGTTCTCCTTGGCGAGGAGTTCGCGTCGTTGGCGGGTGCGGTAGGAGTCGCCGGTCAGGGTGAGGACTTCGGCGTGATGGACCAGGCGGTCGATCATGGCCGCGGCGACGACGTCGTCGGAGAAGGTCTCTCCCCAGCGTCCGAAGGGCAGGGTTCGAGGTCACCATGACCGAGCCCTGTTCGTAACGGGACGCGATCAGCTGGAAGAAGAGGTTGGCTGCGTCCTGGTCGAAGGGGATGTAGGCGACTTCGTCGATGATGATCAGTCTGTAGCGGCGGATCTTCTTCAGCTCGGCCTCAAGCCGGCCGGCTTGGTGGGCGGTGGCCAGGCGGGGTGATCCAGTTGCTGGCGGTGTCGAACAGGACGGAGTGGCCGGCGTGGGCGGCCTTGACGCCGAGGCTGATGGCCAGGTGTGTCTTTCCGATGCCGGGCGGGCCGAGGGGGATCACGTTCTCCGCTTTCGCGACGAAGGTACCGGTCGCGAGGTGGGCCAGGACGTCGCGGCGGAGTGAGGGCAGGTGGTCGAGGTTGAAGTCCTCAAGGGTTTTGACCTGCGGGAAGTGGGCGGTGCGGATCCGCATCACGGTGCCCTTGGACTCACGGTCGGCGACCTGCCGTTGCAGCAGTGCTGTCAGATACTCCCCGTGGGACCAATTCTCGTCCCGGGCCTGGGCAGCGAGGTCCTCCCAGCAGGCGCCGTTGGTCGGGGTCTTCAGGACCCGGGTCAGGTAGGCGATCATGGACGGCAGGCCGTCCTTCGGGGCCGCCGTGGTGGTCATGGTCATGCATCACTTCGCCTTCGTTGACGGTGGATCGAAGTCGACGCCGAACAGGGCGTCGTAGTCGGGCAGGGCCCGCAGGGCGACGACGTGCCCGTCGGTGTGCTGACGGCTTGCTGCCTGGCGCGGCTGGCGGTCCTCGGCCAGTTCCTGGCGCATTCGCTGGGCGGTGGCGGCGTGGACGGGGTTGGTGACCACGGCCTGTTTGGCCCAGGACCGCTCGTGCCGGGCGACGATCTGGCCGTTGCAGAACACCACCACGTCCTCCAGGGTCGCGGTGACGTCGACGAATCGGCCGATGATCTGCGGATCGACGGAGTAGTCGGCCGTGTCGACGCGGACGTAGTAGTCCCTGGCGGGCCTGATCCTCGAGCTCAGGCCGATCGGCGGCTCGACCGGTGGCAGGGGGGGACCATCGCCAGGTAGTCCTGTTCCTGCAGGTCCACCGGACGGCCGTGCGGCCAGGCAAAGATCAAACCTGCGCGTCGAAGCGCTGCGATCCACCCTGGCGGCGAATCGCAGCTCCCTGCCTGCTCCGCAGGAGTCCGTTTCCTCCCCAGCCTGAAGGCGGGGGTATTCACGGAGGAATCAGATGACGCTCGCCCATTGACAAACTGACGGCAGGGCATGCCATATGGCAGGCGGTTGGACGGGCTTCAGCATCTTGCGTGCTGCTATCTGGCCTCAACGGAGTACAAGGCGCCGGGAAACTCCCATCCGTCGGTGCCTTCGCCGATGTCCGAGACGATGACGTCGTCGATGAAGTGGTCCTCAAAGTCCTCGTCGGTCAGCTCGCCGCCCACCCAGAGTTCCTCGATGGCGTCCCAGTAGCCGCGGCTGCCGTCGATGCGCAGGGGCGCCGCGCGGCGTGTGCCGCGTTCGCGTTCGTCGTCGCCTGTCTTGACGGTGCCGCTGATCTCGAACTGGCCGTTCTTGACGTGGTCGGGGATCGGGTCGGCGGGGACGATGGCTGCGTTCTCGTAAGCGGTGTGGATGATGTCGATGTAGCTGCGGCGGATGTTGTACTCAGGGTCGGACAGCCAGTTGATCAGGGTCTTGGTGGTGACGTTGAGACCAGCGTCCTCAAGAGCCTGGTGTCCCCGCTGGCTCGCGGTGAGATGACTGAGCTGGGCGTGCCAGTGCTGGGCGGTGTACGAGGACAGGCGGTGGCGAGGGGTGACCTGGGAGCACAAGAGGTCGTTGAGGGCGGCGCCCAGGGATCCGCCGCGGCCAGTCGGGCCAGCCATCAGTCGTCACCCTCCGGGATGATCTCGCCGGGCTGGATGAACTTGGCCTTCACTTCACCGAAGCCGGTTCCGATCCGGTACGTGGCCGGTGGTGTGCCGTCAGGTGTCCAGAAGACGGCCGCGTCGACGTTGCGCAGTGCGAGGAGGGTGTGGCCTTCCTGGACGGCCCTGAAGGCCACGCTCCAGTGTCGGACGGATGCCTCGGCCACCATGCTCATGCGCCAGTCCGGCCGCCAGAACGGGGATTTCTGTTCTGCGCGCTTGGGCCACAGCAGGCGCAAGGCGATGGACAGGCGGGTCTTGTACGTCCTGTAGGGGTCGCCGCCGATCTGGACGAGCTCGGTGCGTGCCTTGCGTGTGGCCTCGTAGAAGGGCTTGAAGAGGGACTCGTTGGCCTTTCCGGTCCATGAGTCATGAATGGCCGGCATGGCGGCGAGGTGCCCGTCACGGACGAGCTTGTCCAGTTGCTTGATGTGGGGGGTGGTGACCCACACCCGGCCCTGGGCGTCGGGCCGGTCGATGATCCGCCCCAGGGGGTGCGGCATGTCGGTGCGGTTCCACTGCGGGATGTCGATGAGGTAGATACCGGCCTGCGTCTTGTCGAACGCGTCGAGCGGGCCGGTGTGCAGGAGTCTGTTCGGGGCGAGGGGAACAGCCGAACAAGCAGATGGGAAGCTGCCGTTGCGGTCGATCAGGCACAACATGCCGTCGCCGAGGGAGGCGGGCACTCCGAGCTGGTCACGCCGCACGCGCTTTCCGTTCGCCTTGATGTGGGGAACGCGAGTAAGGGTGACATCGGGGCGGACCCAGCGGGGCTCTCCATCCATGTCCTCGCTGACCAGTGGCCACGGGCCACTATCGCGCTCCGCCGTGCGAATGACCTTGATCGGACGCATCTTCGAACGGTCGACCGCGTCCTTGAGGATCCTCAGGGCTGGGAAGACATGGTCCTTGGGCTCGTCCACCTCGTCCCCTGGCACCAGATCGTCCTGGCCGTTGTCCTCGTCCTGCACCACGTCGCCCTGCACCTGCCCGGCGTCGGCCAGGGCACGAGTCTCGGCACTGGCAGGAGTTGCCTGGTCGGTACTTCCGGCGGTGTCAGCGGACAGGGCCGGAGTGAAGGCGCGCAGCGCGGCGGCGAGGCGGCGTCCCTCGTGAGTGTCCGGCAACTCCGATACCGCCGCAGCTACTTGGAGCAGCGACGGCAGGATCGTGCTCAGGGCCTGCTGGTCACCGCTGGCGACGGCGGTACGCCAGGCCGCCAGCTCGTGGGTGAGGGCGGCGGGGATCCCCTGGTGCCCGCCGGACGTGTAAGGGAGGGCGGCCTCGGCCAGTTCCAGAGCCGCCGTTCCGTTGTTGACCGGCGAGGACGCCGACGTGGCCGGGCTATGCGTACGGTCGCTGGTCCCGGAGCCCGCGTCGAGGAAGCGGGCGTGGAGCAGGTCGGGCTGTAGGTAGGCCGAGCCGATGGTGCCGAGGTCGCGTTCAGTAATGGTGACTTGGACCTGAACGAGGTTCGTGGTCGGAGCGAGCGTCAGAAGGACATCGGCGTCCAGGAGGCTCAGGAGCGTGGGGTCGTCACTGTCTACGACGGCCAAGACGGGGACGTGCAGAGAGCGGGCGAGAGTGGCCAGGACCTGGGAGGCATCCGGCAGGCGGTCGCCGGACAGGGGCAGCCGGGCGCTGTGGGCGGCCTGGAGCCGGTCCACGACCACGAGGGCCAAGTCGTCGACGTGCGGAGCCGTGTCCGCGATCGCCTCGGCGGTCAGGCCGCTGCCGTCGTCGATCAGCAGCGGGGCCTGGCTCAGTTGCTGTGCGACCTCCTGCTCATGGGGTGTCAGCCGGCCCTGCTTCAGGCGGGGATAGTCGCCGCTGGTTTCCGCGGAGAGGATCCGGCGGAAAATGTCATCCCGGTTCGGGCCGGACGCGGCGTACAGCACCCGATGGCCGTCTACGAGCGCGGTCCGCCGGGCGGCGGCCAGCCCCAGCAGGCTCCCGCCGACGTTCGGGGGTGCTGCCACGATTGTCAGCCTGCCTGCCTGCAAACGTCCGGCAGCGATGTCCAGTCCGGGCAGTCCGAACGCGGGGCCTGCAGCAGGACCAGTAGTGAGCATCGCGCCGATCGCGTCGCCGAGCGTGGCGAGCCTGCGGTGCACGTTACTACGTTCCCGTTTGCCGGTCACGGCACCTCCTGCGTTCGCCGCGAGCGCGGCCGTGTCGGGTGAGGGGGTTCCAGCGGCAGGGTCGATGGGCAGCAGGACCGCGACCGGCGTGGTGCCGCGCCGCAACAACTGCGGCTCGCCCTTAGCCGCCTTGGTGATGAGCTCGCCGAACTTGCTCTGTGCTGCGCTCAGGGTGTGGGACTGAAGGGCCTCGGCCTGCCGGGCTGCCGGAAGCCGGTCGAGGGGTGCTAGCAGAGCGCGGTCCTGCCGCTTGTGGATGAGCGTCGTGCGTCCGTCTACCTCGACACGCTTGACCAGGGCGTAGAGATCACTCCGTGCCTCGGTCGCGCTCATCGCGGGCTCACCGTGTCCCGACCAGCTCACTCACCCTCCCGCACTCACCAATGCACCCCGAGATTATCGAAGTTCCACTCACCTCAAGAGTCTAAGAGGTCGTTTGTTCCTGTTGTTTCATCCTGGAATCTGCTGCTTGGTCTGCGGTGTCGGGTCGCGCCAGGAGATGGTGTTCTCGCTCGTGAGGCGGTTGGCCATGAGGCCGGTCATGGCGAGGTGGATCATGGCTTCCGAGCGGACGGACAGGGTCTCGTAGTCGCGGGCCAGTCGGCGGTGGAGCGTGAGCCAGCCGTGGGTCCGCTCGGCTGCCCAGCGTTTCGGGAGCGGGGTGAATCCCCTGGTCCCGGGCTTGCGTTGAGTGATTTCCATGTCAATGCCGAGGGTGGCCGCGTGCTCGACGAGGTGCTGGCGGTAACCGCCGTCGACCCACACCTTGCGGATGCCGGGGTGTTCGGCCGCGACCTGGTCCAGGAGTCTGGTGTGGGCGACGGAGTCCTGCACGCTCGCCGCTGTGACCCGCACGGCAAGCAGGAGCCCGATGGTGTCGGTGACGATGTTCCGCTTCCTGCCCACGATCTTCTTCCCGGCGTCGATGCCCTGGCCGGCGGCGGGGACGCTGGTGGAGTTCTTGGCGCTCTGGGCGTCAATCACACACGCCGACGGCTCGGCATCCCGCCCCTCCTTCTCCCGCAGGAGCTGCCGGAGGAAGCCGTTGAGCTGCGCGAACACGCCCTCGTCCGCCCACTTGGCGAAGTAGCCGTAGACCGTGTTCCAGTGTGGGATCGTGCGGGAGGTGGCGCCACTGAACGCCGGTCCGGTCCACGTACAAGATTGCGTCCATGACGTCGCGCAGGTCGTGCTCGGGCGGCCGGCCGAAGTCCAGGGCCCGGCCGCGGCGCTCGAAGCGCCAGGCCGCCAGCACGGGCTCGATCAACTCCCAGCGGGCATCGGACAGATCACTCGGATACGGACGCCGCTTCGCCATGCCCGTGATGTATCGCCGCGGACCGAGTGCGCCCAGGCGCACCGCGATGACGACGGAAGCACGCAGCCCTGAAAACCGGACATCCTGGAATGAGACAGGAACGAGCAGCACCCCGCCCCACCCGTCCCCCCTCCAGACCCACCAACCCCATCCACACCTGCTGCCTCTTCCGCACCACCACTCCACCCTCCCGGAATCAATCCATAAACTGCCAAAGCAGATGAAAACGACCTCTGAAAGAGCGTTTTGTCCTGGCGGGTGTGTTTGGTGGCGGTTCGGGGAGTCATCTGATGCGAGAGTGCCGGGGCTGACGTGGCCGATGAGGCCTGTGGGGCAGATGTCATCAGACAGAGGCCCGGTTGGGGCTGATCGCTTCTGTCTGATCCCAAGGCGCCCCCGCTTGACGCCTTTTGCGCCCCGGGAGGCGCCGTCCTCGACGGTACTCCTCAAACATGACGCGACACCGCCCGTATCCCAGCGACTTGTCCAACGCCCGCTGGGAATTGATCGAGCCCACACTCGCCGCCTGGCGCCACGAACGCCGCGGCCGGGGTCTGGACATTGGCCGCCCACCCGAGCACGACCTACGCCGGATCATGGACGCCATTCTGTATGTCGACCGGACCGGAATTGCGTGGCGTTACCTGCCGCACGACTTCGCCCCCTGGGAAACCGTCTATGGCTATTTCGCCGCATGGCAAAAAGAGGGCATCTTCGGGGAACTCAACGGCCTGCTGCGTCGCCTGGTCCGGGAGACAGAAGGCCGCGATGCCGAGCCGAGCGCTTGCCTACTGGACGCGCAGAGCGTCAAGACCTCCGCCAACGTGCCCGCGGTCGGCCAGGGCATCGACGCCGGAAAGAAAATCGCAGGTCGCAAGCGCCACCTTGGCGTCGACACCCTCGGCCTCCTGCTGGCCGTCTGGGTCACGGCGGCCAGCGTCTCCGACAACGTCGGCGGCATGCATCTGCTTTCACAGATCGCCACCGACCATCCCCGCGTCAGCAAGGCATGGGCTGACACCGGCTACCGCACGAAAGCCATCGACCACGGCGCCCGCCTCGGAATCGACGTCGAAGTCGTCCAACGCGACCCCGGCGTCAAAGGCTTCAAGGTGATTCCCCGACGCTGGGTGGTCGAGCGAACCTTCGGCTGGCTGATGCACCATCGCCGGCTCGCCCGCGACTACGAAACCCACCCTCACCGCTCCGAAGCCATAGTCTAGATTGCAATGATCGACCTGATAAGCCGCCGCCTCACCCGCGAATCCACCCTCAACAGGCGCGACACCTGAACTTCGAACCAAACACACCCGCCAGGACAAAACGCTCTTTGAGCGGTCGTTTATGCAGGTCCGGCCCTATATGCACCTGTCACCCCTGGCTGGCTTTAAGCGCTTTCGTCCTGTAGGTGGCGAATGACCTTCTCCGGGGCGGAAGCTCGACCATCCGTCTAGTCCGCTTCTGCAACCAGAAGTACGTCTGGTTTGAAGATGCCACGGGATCGCCTGATGGGCAGCGGAACCGAGCCGTCCGGCAAGCCCGCTATGACGCTACGCCGTGAGCGAGCGCAAGCCGTACCCCAGCGACCTGTCCGACGCCCGATGTGCTCTGAATGAGCCGACGTTGACGGCCTGGAGAAAGGCCCGGCTCGACCGCAGACCAATCGGGCAGCCGGCTAAGATCGATTTACGCGACCGGGGGAGGGCAGGCCGAGGGCACAGGGGACGGCGCTACGGACCTCGTCGGCGCCGACCATGCACACCGCCCGCAAGATCCTCCGCGCCTTCCTCGTGCCCCACCTCGACGTCCACGCCCACGGCGTTCCTCCTCAGTCCCCGCACCTCGGCGCCTTACCGGCTGCGCACCCCCCGCTGTCGACAGCACGGTGCTCCAGCAGTACTCGACCTCGCACTGGGGGTGAGGAGCAGCACATATGGACTGCACAAGCAGGCCCTCTTCGCTGCGGTCACCGACTTCGGTCAGCAGCTGCCGGACCTCCGGGCTGACTCTTGCGGGGATCGGTAGCGCCCTCGTCCTGCACTTCCTGGACCGCTGGGAGGAGGACGAGGTGTTCACGGCCTTACTCTGCGTCGGTGTACCAATCCCGCGGGTACGGAGCGGCAGGTCGAACCGCTCGCAAAGGCGGGTCTGTCCGGACCCGGTGGGCGCCCGCCCGGCGCGCGGCGCTCACGGCCTCGCAGATCCTCGGCGCGGCCAGGCGCCGGAGGGCACTTCGGTTTTGGCGCCGAGATGACGAGGACGAGCACTTCCCGCCTTTACCCTCATGTCGGGGCTAGAAAGGCATTGCGGGGAACGACGAAGACCACGCGGCTCAGGACTTGGGTAGGTTCACCTCGGGAAATTTGGCGGAGTTGGTTGCGCCCTAAGGACGCAACATGACATCCCCAATTGTCTACGAGTCAAGATGAGGACCTGATGAACGAGAGCCCACCGCCGTCCGCAGAGCCGGACAGTACTCAAGCAGTCGAGAGCACCGGTCCCGCAGAAGTGGGGTCAGAGCGCGAGCAAGACACGGTGGGGTTTGTCAGTGAGGACCCGAACGACACCCTTGAGAGGGGTGAGGACGCACATGGTGGAGCGGGAGCTGGGCCGATCCAATCGGCGCCCCAGCACAGCATGTTCAGGCCGCCGCCGGAACCGCCGGCGGACATGCATGAGGCGGCTCGGCTCGCACCCGACCACTGGATCGGCATGGTCGATCCAGCCTGGAGGGGAAACGGAGCGCCGCCGAAGTGGGCCCTGGTCGGTTGGTGGCGATCCGGGAGTACCGGGGAAATCGAGCAGTGGCAGGAGAACAAGGATTACCGGCCGTCGCCCCAAGCACTCGGTTGGCCCGAGCCTACTGACCCGGTTGATGCGGCAGTCCAGTTGGCGAGCACCAGATATGGTCCCGCAGAGGACGTCCCCCGTAGATTGGCCGTTGCCGAAGTGGCCTTCCTGGTTGAGTCCGATGGTACCCCCGTCTGCGGAACGGCACCGGACCACACCCCGGTGCTGCCCGTGTACACGGCACCGGACCACATCAAGGCCGTTGGAAGACTGTTGTTCGAGGTACGGCCAGTCGCTGATCTCGTGGAACTGCTTCCGCTCGGACACCAGCTCTACGTCAACCCAACTGGTGCCGTAAGCATGTTGGTGGAGACAGAGTCTCTTCTGAGCGAGTTGGACAGCCGCGATGGTGTGGATAACGAAGAGGGCTCGTCTCAGGCGGAGGCGTCGGCTGAGTCCGTTGCGGCGGCGCCTGGCGTTGGGAGCACGTCGGAGCAGGCCGACGATGCCCCAGCTGCGCTGCCCGAAGAGCCGACGCCCGGAGTCCGGATGTAAGACCGTCCCAGGGGCCGCACCGCCGCCGGGCGATCGTGTTCAAGAAGTTCCTGGTCGTGATCGAGAAGACAAAGCCCGCCAGCCTGGACGTCCACCTGGTCTGTGACAACTACGCCCGCCACCCACAACACCGTCGAGACCAAGACGTGGCTGGGCAAACACTCCCGCTGCCACGTCCACTTCACCCCACCGGCTCCTCCTGGATGATCCAGGCTGCGCGATGGTGCCTGTTGAGGGACAAGCTCATCCGCCGCGGCCCCTGGAGACGACATCAAGGTGTTTCGCCACCTGGAAGCCAGAACCCGTGGCCCTTCACCCAGACCAAGACGCCGACGAGATCCTCAAGTCCCGCGCCGACTACCTCGCCGTCATCAACCCGACCGGCGCCAAGAACAGCTAGTTGACAAATTGCGAAATTTCTGACAGCCACACTAATTCTGTGCGACGCGGCGACACGCCACCGATATCACGCCGGGATCACAATGATTCTCTCTTGTTTGAAAACCCAGATCAGCCAGATTCTCCGAAGGTGACACCTGTCTGTGGCAGGTTTGAGCGTGCATGCGTCTCGGCAAATCCGTGCTGCACCAGAACACGCGAATCGAAGAGCTCTGCGCTCTCAAAGCAGGCCGGCGGGTACTGAATATGAGGAGTCAACATACGTCGTATGAGCGGGGTCATCTCCGAGGGAACTGCTGTAGTAGGCCTGTCCGTTGCCTTGCCGATGGCGCCTCGTGCACCATCAGCGCCACAGCCCTGCGGTGACACGACCGACATCGTCAGGCTGTGCAAGTGAGGAATAACCAGCCTAGTCGCGCTTTTGACGGAAGAGAGCTGGCGATGCAAGCCCACTTATCGGCGAAGTCAGCAAGGGTGACGGTCCACGACCAGGGCCCTTTGCACAGGAGGGCTATGTCAGCGCGGCCTAGGATCAAGTGGTTGACTTGGCCAGAGTTCCAGCCAGCCCCCATGTCGACACATTGAAGGCACACTGCAGGGCCGGTAGCGAAACTGCTGACAAGACCGAAGTTCGATTCCTCAACAATACACTCGGCAGACGGTGCCGATAATTCTCCTGAGCATCGTTGCGGCTGAACGGTGCAAGGCCGCACTCTAATTCAAAAGCTGTCACCTTGGGCTCGACCTCTGCGGAGCCACGCTTGCCTGCTAACGGTGGCTTCTCCAATTTGGCCTTCTCGCCGGTCTCTTCACACCTCACGGGAGCACACTGATGGTCGACGCTGTCCCCTTGCGTCCTTATCAGCGGCAGATCATCGACTCGGTGGTGGCCGGCCTGCGGAGTGGCGGCCCAGGGCAGATCCACATGGCCTGCGGGAGCGGTAAGACATTGGTGGGCCAGCGTGCGGCTGAGGAACTGCTGCCACACGGCGGCACAGTAGCCGTACTAGTGCCATCCCTGGCGCTCGTCGCACAGACTCTCAACGCGTGGCGTCGCCGGAGCGCACTGCCACTTGATGTGCTCGCCGTGTGCTCGGACGACAGCGTCGCTGACAGTCTTGTCCATGTGGCGGACCTTCCCGTGCCGGTGAGCACCCATCCGGGGCAGATCACCCAGTGGCTGAGCGGGCCGTCGGAGGACGGCTGCTTGCGACTAGTGCTGTGCACCTACGTGTCTGGGCCACGGCTGGCTGAGGCCGTCCGGGCGACCCGCCCCCTGGACCTGGTCATCGCGGACGAGGCTCACCACCTTGCCGGCCGCGCCGACTCGCCCACTCGACAGATCCGCAACCCGCAGGTTTTGCCAGCCAGTCGTCGTCTCTACATGACAGCAACCCCGAAGGTGGACATCCGCACCGACGTCGTCGACGCGCCCGGCATGGACGACACCGGCCTGTTCGGGCCTGTACTGGACGCTTACCCGTTTGCCCGTGGTATCGCGGAGGGATACCTGGAGGACTACCGCATCGCTGTCATCGGCGTCCCTGACCGGGAGGCCCGTGAACTGTTGGCCAATCAGGACACGGAGTATCTCGAGGAGGCGGGCGCCCCGTCCCTGCAGACCGTCGTGTCACAGGCGGCTCTAGCCCGGGCGCGGCAGCAGTTCGGGGTACGCAGAATGCTGACCTTCCACCCGCGCATCGAGGCCGCAGCCGAGTTCACGCGGACTTTGAATCGCAGCGTGCAGCGCATCGCCCCTGGCGAAGACCAGCACCTGGCCGCCGCGTACGTCCACGGCGGGATGGACCACGCGACCCGGGACTCGATCGTGCGCAAGCTCGAACAGCCTGGGGACGGCTGGGTGGTCGTCTCCAACGCCCGCTGTCTCGGCGAGGGCGTCGACCTGCCCTCCGTGGATGCGATCCTGTTCGCCCACCCAAAGCGTTCCGCCGTCGACATCTCACAAGCCGTCGGCCGAGCCCTGCGTCGCGACCCTGACGCACCGGGACCCGCCACGATCATCGTGCCTCTCATCGTCCCCGACGATGACCGCGAGATCGGCGACCTGGACCCAGGCGATTTCAAAACCCTGTGGCAAGTCGTGCGCGCCCTGCGCGCCCACGACGAAACTCTTGGCGCAGCTCTTGACGCCACCCGTCAGACCGCCTCATCTCACAATCTGTCGCTCCCCAGCAAGATAACGATGATGCTCCCGCCCGGGCTGAACGCAGATGCCCTCCTCGCCCAAATGCGGCTCCTTTTGGTCCGGCAGACCACCAGCCCATGGTGGGACGGCTACCAGGGAGCCGTCCGGTATCGTGAGGAACACGGCCACCTGCACGTTCCTGCCAACTATCAATCCGCAAACGGCCACCGGCTCGGTGCCTGGATCGCCCGCCGCCGTTGGGAGCGTCGCCGCGGCTTCCTCTCCGCGGAGCGCGTCGGCCAGCTCACCGAACTCGGGATCGATTGGAACCCCGGCTCAACCGCCTTCGCCGCCCGGCTCGACGCGCTCACCCAATTCCACAACCAACACAGGCACGTACGCGTTTCCCCGAAGCAGGATCGCAATCTGCACCAATGGCTCGTTAAGCTGCGCGGCATGCGGGACAAGCTCGACGCGAACCGCATTGTCGCCCTCGATGCACTCGGCATGGTGTGGTATACCGACCTGCCCGACGAGCGGTGGACGGCAGGCATCGCCGCAGCAGGCCGCTACTACGCCGCCCGTGGCAATCTGGCCGCCCCCCGCTCATACCGGGACGGCGAATTCCGGCTCGGCGACTGGCTCAACACCCAGCGCTACCAGTATCGCAAGGGTGAACTGCTGCCACAGCGAGTGGTACAGCTTGAGGCCCTCGGTATGGTCTGGGAACCGGAAGAGACAAGGTGGCGACAGATGCTCACTGTCGCGGAGGTGTTCTACAATACCCACGGGCACTTGCGTGTGCCGCGCAGCTATACCACCCCTGATGGTGCCAGACTCGGCTCCTGGCTCTTGCATCAACGCCGACTCCGCAGTGGCATGAAAAAGGGCGGCATCTCCGAAGAACGGATCGCTGCCCTGGACGTTCTCGGCATGGTTTGGTAGACCGGCTCGACTGCAGTAGAGCGTTTACAGAATGCCGTTCGGGGTCTTCGCCCAGTGCGTCAGCTCGGCACGCTCGGCGTGAGAGCACCAATTCCGGCTGGATCCGACCCGGCAGCGGCTCGTCCACCAGGCCCGCCATCCGCCGGGCCACGAACCGCGTGCGCCACTTGCGCCGCCGTTCGCTCGCACAATGAAGCTTCCCCGTGATCTTGGACACTCGATGTCTACGCCGCGAGGGCGTGTTCCTGATCGAGGCGATGCCGGGTGGCTTTGTCGATGACAAGGAACAGCGCATGCCGGTGAGTTTTGACAGCGGTTCCTGCTCCGTGGGCCCGAGAATGTCGGTGAGTTTTGACATCGCCTCGGAGTGCTGGGGTCCTTCCCCGGTGCCGTGATGGTGGCCGTCCTCCGGCCCGCGTCAAGGTCGTTCGTCCTCGGCTGCGCCTGCGGGCGCTCCACCCTGCCCCGGTCCTGCGGCCGGCGAATCGGCACCTGTGGAGGAAGGGCCCACTTTGATCGTCAGTCAGCGGCCTCGGCCCTGGCCCGGGTCTGAGCAAGGCGATAGGAATCGGTGCCGGTCTCGATGATGTTCCCGCCGAAGGTGAGACGGTCGACGATGACCGCGCAAAGCCGCCGGTCCGTAAACGTTTTCGTCCACCCATCTGGGGCTGGCACATGTTTCAATTCGTGGATCGCTGCTGCGACCGGCACGTATCCATCTCCTGCGGTCCTCGTTGGTTTTCACGGCGGCACTCGGATTCTCCAGGTGCTGCCTTGATCGGTCAGGTGCGAGGAAGGTGTGCCGGTGACATCCCAGTTCAGGGTGATCGAGGGTTGTGCCGTCCTGCTGGAGCCGTGACCGCCGATCCGTGGGAATTCCAGGAGGAGTGCGTCGAGGCGTTCGTCGCCTCGTGGCGGGCTCGCGGGTTCAGCCCGGTGACAGTCGAGAACGACATTGGCCTGCTGGAACGAACGCTCACTGCGCTGGGCCGACCCGCATGGGACGTCACCCCGGAGGACATCGACCGCGTCGTCGGCGACCTGGCCCTCGCCGGGCGGGCGGCATCGACCCGGCGCGAGTATGTGCAGATCTTTAGTACTGCAACGGTGTTTGACGTGACTGTTGGGCAGTTTTTGAGGGGCTGTGTCCGCGTCGTTTGTAGTGGCTGATGCGGGTTTGGTGCTGGCGTCGTCGTCAGTGTGGCCAGTGCAGAACGTCGTCGACCGGGGTCGGGCGGCGGTCCGTGAGGCGGGTGATCAGGCGTCGGATCTCGGCGGGGCTGTAGTGGATGAGCTGGGGGGATCCGTTTCTGCTTTGTCCGTGTCCAGCTCCCGTGCCCGCAGGACGGTCAGGCAGGCGTGGGAGGCCATGGCCAGGGTCATGTGGCGGTGCCAGCCGGGATAGCGGCGGACCTGGTAGTCGTCCAGGCCGCATTCCTGCTTCGCAGTCTGGAAGCATTCCTCGACAGCCCATCGGCTGCCCGCGATGCGGATCAGCTCGTCCAGGGTGGTGTCGGCGGGGCAGTAGGCGATGTAGTAGGAGATCTCTTCGGGCCGGCTGACGCTGCGGCGGGCGAGGACCCAGTGCCGTCGGTCCTCTCGGTGCCATGGTCGGACTTCGACGCGGGCCCAGTCGAAGGTCCGCCGGCCGTGAGCTCCCGCGCCGCAGGACCGGCGTTTCCACTTCTGCCGCGGCAGGCCGGGAAACAGGTCGTGGACGGGGTGGTCGATGGACCAGCGGGTGACGACCGTGTCGTGCCGGGTGGTGGCCATGACGTGGAAGACGTCGGCTTGCTCCAGCTCGAACCGCCAGCCCTTGCTTTAGCCGTAGGCGGCGTCCGCCGTCACCCAGCCGAACGGGACCCGGTTGGCGATGGCCCTGCGGATCATCGCCTTGGCCATGGCCACCTTCGTCTCGAAGCCGACCGTGTCGTCGATGCCCGCCCGCCGGCAGCGTTCCCGGTCGTCCGTCCAGGACGTTGGCAGATACAGGCGGCGGTCGATGAGCGTGCGTCCGCGATCTGTGGCGTAGGCGAGGAACACCCCGATCTGGCTGTTCTCGGTGCGGCCGGCGGTGCCGGAGTACTGCCTTTGCACGCCGGCCGAGCGGATGCCCTTCGTTCATATAGGCGAGCGCCAACTGACGCGGCTCCTCGGACCGTTCCCCGCCCGGGGACTGGTCGAGCAGTGGCTCAAGGCGGGAGCGCTCGACCGCGGTGTTCTCGCCCCGACTGAGGAGGGGGTTCCGCAAGGCGGGATCATCTCCCCGGCAGGCGCGGGCTGAGCGAGGGCTTGTTCCTGCGTCGCCGCGAGCCCCAGTACTCGGTCAGCGCCGGGTCGTCCACGGACGCCCCCTTGATGACCAACTGATCTCTGACGATCCGGGTCCAGGCGAATTTGGTGAGATAGCGTCCGCTCTCGCGGTCACCGAACACCCACCGGTCCTGCCGGGACTCGTTGAACCGGCCGAAGTACCGGGACGTGCCGAACCTGCGCGGCGAGCACTACGACGAAGCCGAACGCGATGACGATCGCGCGGGGTCTTGCCCGGGTACTCGCCGCAGTCGACTGGATCGAGAGTGCCGTCACCCGCGGCGAGGAACGACCTGGACGATCAGCTCCAGAACCTGCTGAAGGGCTCGGGTGAGTAGGCGATGGGGCGGGGAGCCCTCGCTCACGTCCCTGCCGAAGCGATCCTTGACGCCCTTCAGGAGTCCCGCCCCGCCGGACTGACTATCACACAGGACATGGCCTCCACCGAACGCACCCGCGCGCACATCCACACCGGGCTCGCGCACCTACGCCAGGTCGCGGCCGCACGCGGCCTTCCGCCCGTGACCTGGGACCGTAAGTGGGGATACGCAAAGCTGGACTGCGGTCTCGGCGGCAACATCCGCCCCGGATTGGGGAGGTCTCAAGAAAGTCCGGCCGTGATCGTGCGTACGAACTCGTAGGGTCTTTCCACGTGTTGATTTCGGATGCCTCGGACAAACCACGCTCTCCGGTACCAGCGGGGGGAGAGCGGTTCCGGAGAGCGCGGAGTTGTCCTGGCCTCCCGCCGGGGAGGGGGAAGTGGGACGAGAGACCAGGGGCGCCAGGCATCACCTTCGTAAGGCGACGCAGGGATACAGCGGACCATCACGGAGGGCAGGGCCAGGAACAGGCGAGTTCTCCATCGGGCTGAGCGGAGTTTTTCGGCAGCCTTACTGATTTCGGTGAGAGTCTCACCCTATGTGGCTGACATATTTCACTCGATTCGTTCAGGTCCGCCAACTTGCGGTGCAGGGTTAGTACGGTTGACGGTCCCCAGTGCGTAGGAGTAGTTATACAATGACTTCCGACAGTAGTACTACGCATCGCCACAATCGATGCACGGAAGTCCCTCTGGTTGGTAACAATGGGCAGCGCATCCGAGGAGGATGCGGTGGCGGAGGAGGGTGAAGCCTGCTCTGCCGTGCATCTGGCGTGCGATCCGCTTGGTCTTGGTGTTGACGCCCTCGGTGGGGCCGTTGCTGTGCGGAAGCGTAAGCGCGGCGATCACGGCGTCGAGGTCGCGCTCCAGCTCCCGGGCGAAGGCGTGCAGGTGGGGCAGATCGGCTGCGCGGACCTGGGTGATCCAGAGCTCGAGCGCGTCGGCATTCCCTGGCTGAGGCTTCAGGAGCTGGGCGAAGGATCGGATGTAGACCGCCAGTTGGGTCATCTCGGGGCAGGCCGCGGTGAGCCGGGCCAGCAAGTGCTGTTGTTCGGCCTTGAGGTTGTCGGGTCTGGTGAGCAGCATCGGGGTGAGCCGGCGGGCGGAGATGTGGCTGCGGTCGGCGTCCGCGCGTCCTTGGTTGATGTACTTGTGCAGCAGGTTGAGACAGCCGGTGAACCCTCGGGCTTTGATCTCTTCGAAGAGGTGCAGGACGGGGGCAGGGTCCTCGGCGCGGCGTTTGCACAGGTGTTCTCGGTAGGTATCGACCAGGCTGGCACGGTACTTAGGGACACGGAGTATCCGCTCGGGCTGATCGGCGCGGGCGTAGCGTTTGACGGTGTTCAAGGCCAGTTGCAGACGGCGGGCACATTCGAGCAGCCCCACGCCCTGATCGAGCAAGTCGTGGACCTGGTGCCAGCGTTCCAGGGTGGTCTGTGCGCGGGGCCTGTGGTAGAGGGGTGCGTCCAGCACGGCGGCCCAGCAGCTGCTGGGCGCTTTCACTTCGCTCAGCGCGGCTTCGCACAGGTTTTTCCAGAAATACCAGCGATCACCAACCTGCACCGCACCGGGCAGTGCACGGCGGATGGCCTCGGCGTAGGTTGCGGAGCCGTCCCGGCACACGATCTCGACGCCCGGATGCTCGCGCAGCCACGCCTTCAGGGTGTCGGCCGTGCGGTCGGCAAGTACGTCGATCCGCTTGTGGGTTTCGGCGTCGATCCACGGTGGCATAGCGGTGCCGCCGGTGCAGGGCGAAGTCGTCGACCCCGATCACGCGGGGCACCCGCCCGGTGGGCAGAGGGATGCGCAACAGGGTGCGCAAGGCAGTGTGACGCGACAGTTGTCGGCGTACGGACTTCTCTGGCTCCGGCAAGATTTTCGTGACGTGGGTGTGTGCCACCGTGCGCCGGTGACGCTCCGTCACTCGTGGCGGCACCGTCGGCAAGTGTGATGACCTCGTACGGATCGTGTCCCCGCACCTGGATGCGGTGCGGGTGGAGCGGGTGGCGGTGGAGAACGGTGTGGTCTGTATTTCCGCCTGTACCCGCGAGTTGCCGGTTGGCTGCCCGGATTGCGCAGGAGTCTCTGCACGGGTGCACAGTCGCTATGTCCGCACGCTGGCCGACCTCGCCGTCGGCGGCCGCCCGGTGTCGATCGGGTTGTCGGTGCGGCGGCTGTTCTGCGACGGCCCGCACTGCGGCCGTCGGACGTTCGCCGAGCAGGTCGACGAGCTGACGGTCCGCTACCAGCGCCGCACTCCACTCCTGCAGCATCTGGTGGAGATGGCCGCGGTGTTGCTCGCCGGCCGAGGCGGCGCCCGGCTACTGCAGATCTTGAACGCGCCGATGTCTCGCACCAGCGTGCTGTTTCACCTGATGCGTATGCCGTTGCCACCAGCAGCCACGCCCCGTGTCCTGGGCGTGGACGACTTCGCGCTGTATGCCGAGGTCTACGGCACCCTGCTGGTCGATGCCGACACTCGGCTC
Source organism: Streptomyces sp. NBC_01092 (assembly GCF_045039535.1). Lineage (NCBI taxonomy): Bacteria > Bacillati > Actinomycetota > Actinomycetes > Kitasatosporales > Streptomycetaceae > Streptomyces > Streptomyces sp. NBC_01092. The sequence goes on from NZ_CP108659.1 coordinate 10,967,174, forward strand.
CCGCTCACACTCTGGGCGGGACGGGACGCCGAGCAACTGGCCGCCTGGCTTCGAGAACATCCCGGAGTCGAGACCGTCTGCCGCGACGGCTCGCTTCAATACCGGCAGGGCATCAGCGACGGTGCGCCCAACGCCACCCAGGTCAGCGACCGCTTTCACTTGTGGCAAGGACTTTCCAAGCGTGTCGCAGACATCGCCGCCGCGCACCGCGGCTGTCTGTCGGCCGCAGTGCCCGAGCCCGCCACGCCGGCATCGCCGTCCGACCTGATCGACACGCCAGCCCGCCGCCACGCGAAGCGACTGTTCGAGGCGGTGCACGCGGTGACTGACACCGGGTGCTCGATCAACGCGGCAGCCCGTGAACTCGGCCTGGACTGGCGCACGGTGCGCAAGTACGCCCGGGCCGCCACCTGGCAAGACTGCGTCCGCCGGCCGCGACCGCGTCAGCCCACAGCTTTGGATCCGTACATGGACTACCTGCGGCAACGCTGGGAGGAGGGCGAGCACACCGCGAAGTTGCTGCACCAGGAGCTGCTCGCCAAGGGTTATCGCGGCCACTATCAGCGGGTCAAGATGGCCGTCGCGCCACTGCGTCGCGGCCTGCCGATCGACATGCCGCGCGAGCGGCCGCCTTCACCCCGTCAGGTCGCCCGTTGGATCACCACCACGCCGCCGAGGCGCGGCCTGCACACCATCGGAGCGGCTGAACCGACTGCTCACGCACTGCTCGGAGTTGAACGCGGCACACGACCTGGTCCGTGACTTCGCCGCCATGCTCGATGCCCAAGACGCCGCACCGCTGCCGGACTGGCTGGAGAGGCTCACGACGTCGCGACTTGCTCCCTTGGCCAGTCTGGCCAAGGCCATCCGCGAGGACCAACCGGCAGTCGAGCAGGGCATCACCACCCCGTTCAACTCCGGCGTCAATGAAGGCTGCATCACCGACCTCAAGCTCCAGAAGCGAATCATGGCCGGCCGCGCTAGCGTCCCCCTTCTCCGCCACCGCGTGGTCCTCATGGCCCACCTCCGACGCCGCCACGAGTGACGGAGCGTCACCGGCGCGCAGTGGCACATACCCACGTCACGAAAATCTTGCCGGAGCCACGTTCAGGTGTACGCCGACAACAGTCCCATCGCGAGTATCGCCTGCAACGTGACCCCGCCCGGCCCGCTAACTCCTTGACCACGGCCTTGACTTGCCTGGTCAGGCGTGCGGTGCGGCGCTGGTATCGCTCCAGCACCCCGGGCACCTGCTCTCGGAAGGTGTGCCGGCAGCCACGGGTGGGACACACCAGACGCCGCACCCGCACACGGACCACCACCCGCCGCCCGTCCACCGACACATCGGCCACCGTCCGCAGCTGAAAGCCGTGCACCCGCCCGGACGGTGCCCCGCAACCCGGACACGGCATCGGATCCTCAGGCGTCCGCGCCCGCACCAAAATGCGCTCGCCCTCGTCCGTCACGTCCTCGATGACCAGCGGCGACAACCTCGAAAACACCACATCTACAAGCTCGTTGACATTCCGCACGTCAACGATGAACCAGCACCCTCCGTCACCACCGAAAGTGAGACAGGGGCGCTCGTTTGACAGACTCGTTCCCGGTTGCACTCAGCGATCGTGTCCTCGATCCGGAGGTAGTCGAAGCGGTTGACGCAGTGCCCGCGTCAGAGACGGGGCACGGGCCGTCAGCAGTTCGGTGATGCTGCGCGTGATCCCGAACCCTGCGGCGAGCTGGGCGAGCATGGTGTGCTCGCGCAGGTAGACCAGCGTTACCAATGCCCGCTGCGACGGCGGGAGTTTGCAGCGGCGGTCACCCTCACGGATGACGATCAGCATCGTGGCCCAATCCGCGAGCGCGTGCGGCAGGTCGAGTGCGCAAGGATTGACAACCAACGAGGCCCCCAGGTAACCGAGTTGAGACGTCGTATCTCTCGCTCAACTGCCCGAGAGCCTCGTCCACTACGCGCCCCTGACAGTCACCCAATCAGCGACCACGCTGAAGATCCTTAGACCGTGTCTTACATGGTTGGTTTGAGGAGCCGCTTGTAGCAGCAGAGGGCGGATGCCAGTCTGAGAAAGGCCAGGTAGTTGCCTGGTTTCCGCTCGTAGCGGTGGTTGAGGCGGCGGTAGCCGGTCAGCCAGGACATGGTGCGCTCGATGACCCACCGGCGACGGCCGAGCCGTTCGCTGGAGTCGATGCACTTACGGGCGATCCGGACGCCAACGCGCTTGCCCCATAGCCATCGCCGAAGGTGAGGGACGTCGTACGCCTGGTCGGCGTGCAGGCGCCGGGGTTTGGAGCCGACCACGTGGCATCCGTGTCCCATGTGGAAATGGGACAGCATCGGCTTCAGAGCGAGACTGTCGTGGGTGTTGGCCGCGGAGAGCCCGATGGGGGCAGTCCGTTCGCATCTGACAGGACCTGCATCCTGGAACCGGGCTTACCCCGGTCCACGGGGCGCGGACCTGCAAGTTCGCCCCCCTTTCAGCGCGGACATGAGCTGATTCGAGGACTGCACGGGACAGGTCGACCAGGTCCTGCTCGTCCAGGAGTTGGAGAACCTTCTGGTGCAGTCGGCCCCAGACCCCGGCCCGGGACCAGATGGCGAAGCGGCGGTGCACAGTCGACTCCGGTGCCCCGAAGCACGGCGGCAACGCCCGCCATGCACAGCCGCCGACCAGGACGTAAATGATCGCGGCAAACACCGCCCCATCCACGATGCTCGCGACCCCACCGCCCTGCGGACGAACCCGCGCCAGCGGCAGCAACGGCCTCGCCAACTCCCACAAGCCAGCCGGAACGTTCCATCCCCACCGACCACTCCCCATGCCCAACACAACCGCCAACTGACCATATAGGACACGGTCTTAGAGGGTGCGTGGAGCGGCATCGACAATGCTGGATAGGTAGCCGAATACGTAGTTCTTCCGATGCTCCGCCGAAGCTCCCATTGCATAGTGACTCTGCTTCTACAGCCGCTGGACCGAGAGGTGTGGCATGAGTCCAGGCAAGCCAGTTGGCTATTGCACGAGCGCGTTAAGTGGGGGTTCCGCCTAACCGAGCGTGCTTCTCGGGGGACCTGAAAGCACGGTAGCCCTCGGCCTTTCATCAGTAGGTGGTGGCCTGCAGCACGGTGTGATCAACAAACCGCGAACGCTGGCGTCACAGCGCTCCGATATCGACGCGCGGGGGAGGGCATGGATCCGAGCTCATATGGCACAGATGTACGAAGCTGCGAGCCTGGGAGGAATACTGGCTGCGCCCCGAGGAACAAGGCCCACGACGGCAACCGGATCAGCGGTGCCGGATTGGCTCGCAGCATTGACCCTGTTCCTGCTCAGCACCGTGTCTCACAGCTCCAGCGTAAGGGAAACTGCGTAGGGCAGAGCGAGGCAACGGCATGAACCCAAAGACTGCCGCCCTGGCCGAGGTATTGACCGACCTGCCCGACGCACCCTCGCAGGTTCGCCTACGGCTGGGTGCTGAACTCCTCTACTCCCTCGGCCTCCTTGCTCGCCCCGGCCTTGAGGAGAATGAGCCAACGGCGATCTCAGTGCACGGCGTGGATGACGTTGACGCCATTGACCGCACGAGGGTGAGCGATCTTGAGCCCCGCTTCTTGGACGAAGACATCGAAGAGGACCGCGGCCGCGAGGCCGAAGACGGTGGTCTTGATCATGTGGTCACTCGGCCCCAATGCATGCGGCGAAAACCGAGTTCATGATCACGGCTGCCGCCGTGACGACCTGCGCGCTGCGCTCGAACCCGTTGATGACCGCGTTCCGTGGTGACTGCCCGTGGACGTACGCCTCGTGCATCCGGGTCACTAGGGAGACCTCGTCGTCCATGGCCCGCCCGATCACCCCCATCCATGAAGATCGTCATCATCGAGATCCCCGGGCCGGGGCCTCGACCTCGAATACCGAACCTAGCCTCCCTGTTTGAGTTGGGTCGGCTGGGCTGGGCTGACTGGCGTGGGCCGTGGCTGTCGGCGGGCGGGTATGCCTGTGGCCCGGCGCTCGGGTCGGGTGCTCCGGGTTCTTCGGGTTGTGGGTGGGCAGAGGCAGCGCCGTTGGTCAGGTGGCTGGTCTCGCCATGGCCGCGAGGCAGGCGAAGGCGTTCGCCTGCCTCGCGGCCATGGCCAGGTGGCGGAGATCGTCAGGCGGAGGCGGTGGCCTCCACGGGTGATGCGGGCGGCGGCGTGCAGCAGCCGGTAGCGGAGCTTCTTCGGCTCGGCGGTGGCCAGTTCGCCATCCAGCAGCAGGGTGCGGGTTCAGGCGAGCAGGTCGATGGCGGTCAGGGACAGCTCCAGCCAGGCGGCGTTGACCTGGAGGAGCCGGGAGGGAAAACGGTCGAAGCCGGTGGCTTTGCCGCTGCGGATGCGGTCCTCGACGCGGGCGTGTGGGCGGTGGCGGACCTCGAGGTGTTGGAGGGATCCGCCGCCGCCCGCGAAGGGAGTGTCGGTGAGGAAAGCCTGGTGGCGTGTGCCCTCGTCGAGGTCGAACAGGGAGAGCTGGGCGCTGGGATGAGGGCGCTCACGTCGCACGATGATGCGGGTGCCGTCGGGATATCCGGCCAGGTCGATCATGCCGGTCAGCTCGGCGACCTCGGCTGAGCCGCGCAGGGATCCGTCCTGTTCCTGGGCCGGGTGCCAGATTCGGTCGGGCAGGGCCCGGATCGCGCGCCGGACCGGTTCGGTGACGGGGTGTCCGACGGAGAAGAGGGTCTGGATGCCCCGAGCCCGCAGATTTCGCAGGTGGGTCAGGAACGCTTTGGAGTCCGGCGCTGTCGGTGCGGATGAGGATGTCGGTGCCGTGGCGATGGGCATCGGGTATCTGGGCGAGGGCGGTGTCCAGGACGGTGATGTGGTCGTTCGCGGTGTTCGCGCCGGCGTTGCCCGGCCGCAGCAGGCCGGCCAGAGCCTCGCCGGTGTTGTCCAGGAAGCACAGCAGCGGATGGAAGCCGAAGCCGTGTTTGTAGGTGGCGGCTGCCTGTTCCTTCTCGGAGTGGCAGGTGACAAGGGTGGCGTCGAGGTCCAGGACCAGGCCGGGCAGGTCGCGTCCGCCCGCGCGGGAGACCGGTATCCCGCGCGGGGTCTCGGCGGTCTGCAGCCAGGCGGTCTCCCGGGCAGCAGCGCGGGCCGTGCGCAGTGCCGCGAGTGTGGTGGATGTCGATGTCGGCCAGGACGCGCCTAGCGGTGGGCGTGGAGGCGACCGGAGCGAATACCTCGCGCTGGTCGCGCAGCAGGGTCAGGTCGGCTGTTGCCTCGCCGCCGTCGGCGAGCATCACCGCCAGGTCGACCGCCACCCGGCCGGGATCGTGGCCGGTGCCGCGCGGCTGCAACCGGCGCAGCCGCGTTGGCGAAGGAGCCGGTCAGGCCCGTGGCGTCGGCGAGATCGGCCAGCAGGCGGGATCCTGCGTGGCTGACCACTCCGCGACCGTCGGCCGAGACGACGAGCTTGGGACGCGACCGGGTAGTGTGCACGCAGAAAGTGCCTTCCTGCTGTGGTGACAGAAGCCCTAGACAAGCCTCATCATCCCAGCTCAGAAGGCACTTTCGTGTAACCGGACACGGTCCGGACACGGCAGCAAGTGAAACGCGCAGGCTAGGTAAGAGTCACTGCACGCGCTGCTTCGGTCAGGCGTCGATTTTCGCGCGGCGACGAGGGTTTGGTTCCAGATGTTGGCGGTCTCGTCGAGCGGAATACGTAGGCATATCGGTAGTTTCCTCGGTGTGCGGGGGTTGGTGGAGGAACAGGCTGAAGGAGGTGAATCCGCTAGGAAGTGGTCTTCATGTACGCAAGGACAGCTGACAGGCTCCCTGCACAGACCGGTGGCGCCGCCGCTGGGTACCAGTCCAGCGTTGTTGCCGTTGGTGCTCCGGACGGACGGGGAACGCCGATGCCGGGGTCGGCGATCAGGCTGGCTCCTCTGTGCTCAGTGGATGACGCTGCGTGGTCGCTTCCGCACCGTCCGCAAGCGGCTGGTGCTGCGCGTGAGGTCATCGCCGCGGTCCTTGCTGACTGGCATGTGGACGAGGAGGCGAGCGAGGCGGCGCTGCTGGTGGTCTCCGAGCTGGTCACCAATGCCGTCGAACACGCACGGCCCCCGCTCGCCCTGCACCTGATCCGCGAGCCTGACCATCTGCAGTTCCGGGTCGAAGTCGCCGACGGCGGCCCAGCCGTCGGCGAAGGCGCGTGGACGGCCTCCTGCGAGGCCGACGAACACGGACGCGGCATGGCGATCATCGACGCCGTCACTACTGCCCACGGGACCCGTCCCCACCCCCAAGGCACCACCCACTGGGCCGCCCTTCCGACCACCGCCTGAGACCCCAACCTGCGGCAGCGCGGTACTCCCCGACGCGGATCCTGGAACGGCGACAGCGAGCTGAACGGGATTTGATCTCGGTGGCGGCCGACCGCCTGCCTGGCGTCAGGACGCGCAGGACCGAGAACCTCGGGGTGCACCGGCTGTCGACGCAGATTCTGCCAGGTAGTTGCTTGGGGTGGCTCAAGGTCGCTCCTATATCTGTTTGGAGGGGCTGGGTCAAGTCCGGATGGGCAGGGTGATGGACAGTGTGGTGCGTGGCCGGCCCCGCCTTATCTCGGTGCGCAGACACCTGGGGCGTTGGTCTGGCGACATGCTGATCCAAGGGGTCGGGCTCGCGGGGTGGGGCCCCTCGGTCTTTTGAGGCCGTCAGGCGGCACGAGGCCGCAGGGGGCCTGCGGGAGACGTCAGGCCGGGGCGAATGCCTTCCTCCTCCAGTGCGCGCAGGGGGCCCGGCGCACGAGTTTGCGGGCCACCGACAACGCGGCCCGGTTGCCGCCGCACCGAGTCTTGACCTGCTGGTAGTAGGCGTAGTCGGGGGCGCTGGTCCGGGCCGCGCATTTGGCCGCTTCGAACAGCGCCCAGCGCAGCAGTGGTGGACCCTGCCGGGCGAGGCGGCCGGGGCTCGCTTGTTGTCGGAGGAGTAGACGGTCACTTCCAGTCCTGCGTGCCGGACGGCCTGGCGGGAGGATGAGAAACGCCGTGCGTCGCCCAGCTCGGCCCAGATGGCCACTGCGGTGACGGTGCCGATGCCGTAGTGCTGCAGGAGCGCCGCGCAGCCGGGCTGCCTGCGGGCGAATGTGCCCAACTGGCGGCGCAGTGGGGTCATTTCGCCGTCCAATGCGTCGAGTGTGCGCAGTGCCGTCCGCGCGGCCTGGTGGGCAGCGGGCGACAGGCCGTCTCCGGCAACCGGCCGGGCCCGCTGGTCATCGCCGAGCAGGTTTCCGGCTGGTGCCGGGACGCCGTGGTAGAAGAGGGTGCCATGGATGCGCTGCACCCAGGCGGTGTGCTCATCGCGTAGATCTTTGTAGAGCCGCAGCAGGGTGCGCATCTCCAGCACCTGCTGTGGTGGGATCCAGGACTGGGGCAGCCGGCCGTCGGCGAGCAGTTCGCGGATCTTGCGGGCGTCGGTGCGGTCGGTCTTGGCCCGGTGCTTGGGGCCGTCGGCGGACGCGGTGTCGGCCGGCTCCGCCAGCTGCACGTCCACGCCGGCCGCCCGGCACTCCTCGATGATGAACCGCCAGCCGGTGCAGCCCTCCACCGCCAGCACCGCCAGCACCGCCAGTTGCTCAAGCCACGACCGGAACGTCTGCCTTGTTGCGGGGGCGATCCGCCCCTGCGGACCTGCCCGGTGGCACTGGCGAGACAGCCGAAGGTGACCTGCCTGCGATGTACGTATAACCCTCCTACGATGGCCATGACGGGGTCTCCTCACGTTCCCGAAGACAGTGGCTCACCAAGCATCGTGCTCCGCACCGGAGCATCAGCCCATGAGTTGAGGAGGCCCCTCCTGCATGTGCCCACCCACAACCCGAGGAACCCGGAGCACCCGACCCGAGCGCCGGGCCACAGGCATACCCGCCCGCCGACAGCCACGGCCCACGCCAGTCAGCCCAGCCCAGCCGACCCAACTGAAACGGGGAGGCTAGCTGTATTGACCCGCAGGGTTGTTGATGCGGGTGATGGGTGGGTGGCCGCCGAGTGCGGTGTGGCAGCGGTGGTGGTTGTAGGTGTGCAGGAAGTCTGTCAGGGCGTCGGTGCGTTCGGTGTTGCTGGTGTAGGGCCGTAGGTAGGCCCATTCGTCGAGCAGGGTGCGGTTGAAGCGTTCGACCTTGCCGTTGGTCTGCGGCCGGTAGGCGCGGTGAGTTTGCCGACCGCACCGAGGTCGGCGAGCGCCTGCTGCCAGGCGAAGCTTTTGCGGTAGGGCCAGGCGTTGTCGGTCAGGACGCGCTCGATGCGGTCGATGCCCGCGGCCTGGAAGAAGGCTGCGGCCCGGCGGAGGAAGTCCGCGCAGGTGTCGGCCTTCTCGTCTGCGTGGATTTCGCTGTAGGCGATGCGGGAGTGGTCGTCGACGGCGGAGTGGATGTAGTCGAAGCCCATGCTGCTGCGTCGGATGCGGCCGGCCTGGCGGCCGGCCTGGCGGCCGAGGACCTTGTGGCCGCCGCCGTCGGGGATGCGGCCGAGCTTCTTGACGTCGACGTGGATGAGTTCGCCGGGCCGGTCGCGTTCGTAGCGGCGGATCGGCTGTCCGCTCACGCGGTCCAGGTGGGCGAGGCGGTTCAGTCCGTGCCGGGTGAGGATGCGGTGCACGGTCGATGGGGGCAGGCCCAGGATGGGGCCGAGGCGGGCGGGGCCGAGCTTGCGGGTCTGTCGCAGCCGGCACACGTGGGCTTCCACCGTGGCCGGGGTGCGGTGGGGTGTCGTGTGTGGCCTGCTGGGGCGGTCGATGAGTCCTGCCTCGCCGCTTGTGCGCCAACGGCGCAGCCACTTGTGGGCCGTGGCTCGTGAGATGCCCATCTCGGCAGCTACGTGGGCGGCGGGGCGTCCGGAACACACGCGTTCGACGAGCAGCCGCCTGCCGTGAACGGTCAACCGGGCATTACGGTGGGACACGAAGGCCTCCGTGCGGTGAAGATTCGACACCTCCACCACACACGGAGGCCTTCGCCACGATCAAGACCCGTGACCGTCAACAACGCTCGTGATCAATACAGCTAGCGCCCGGACGCGGGCAGAGTTAATGACAACGCGTGACAGGTCCGCCAAGTCCTGTCCGTCGAGGAGTTCCAGGACTTTCAGGACCAGTCCTGGCCGACCGGCGCGGCCAGCGCCGCAGCCGGGCCCTGTGCATCGACGATCTCCGACAGCGCCGGTGGCCCCGAACTGTTGTTCCGCGTCGCTGCCGCCCACCCCCGGGTCAGAAAGGCCTGGGTGGACGCCGACTTCCGCACCAAGGCCATCGACCACGGCGCCCGCCTGGGCATCGACGTCCACGTCGTCCAACGTGCCCCCGGAACCAAAGGCTTCAAGGTGGTCCCCAAACGGTGGACCATCGAGCTCACCTTCGGCTGGCTCTTGCACCGCAGCCGCCTCGCCCGCGACCCGGGACCAAACACGAGTCAACGGACCCAATGCTCAGCAAGAGCTGAACGAGACGAGGGCTCTGCCGGCTGTCGGCGACTCCTGTGGCCGTGACCAGGTCCTTGCTCTATCCGGGCGCACTCACAGGCGTCGGGCAGTTCCTATGCGCCACCGGGGCTAGCTGCGCACCCGGTGAGCCGTTTTCATCCTGAATAGCCGCAGGTCAGCAGTGTGTGGAGGGCTTGGACCGTGCGGCTGATGCGGCGGGTGGAGCAGCGTGCTCGCCGTAGCAGCCGCCAGGACTTCAGCTGGGTGAAGGCGCGTTCGCCGGGGGTGCGGAGTCGGGCGTGGTCGCGGTTGAACTGCTGGTAGTGGGCGGGCTGTTCGCGGTGGTGATGGTACGGGGTGCGCATGGTGGCGCCGGCGCCTTGGTAGGCGCGGTCGGCCAGCACCAGGATCTGTCGGGTGAGGCGGGCTTGGACGATTCGGTGTGCGCGCGCTGCGGTCAGGTCGTGGGTGCGGCCTGGCATTGCACGGGAGAACCACAGCGGGGTGCCGTCCGGGCGTGGGATGACCTGCACGTTCATGCCGTGCTTCTTGTGTTTCTGGGAGTAGTACGGCTCGTCCGCGGCGATGCGGTCGATGGGGATGAGCGTGCCGTCGACGATGGCGAAGTCTCCTTTGCCCAACCGGACGAGGGCCTTGTGCAGGCCGGGCGTCCAGGAGGCCAGGACCTCAAGAGTTTCGTGTACGTACCGCCATGCGGTTGAGGTGCAGACACAGAACCCCGCCGCGAGGTGGGGCAGGGTCTCGTTCCTGCGCAGGTGTACCAGTGCCGGCAGGGCTTGCTTGAAGCAGCCCAACTTGATCCATCGCGAGCGGAGTTCACACTTCGGGCATAGATGAGCGACGAGACGTGCTCGACCAGCTCATACGGCACGTCGGCCGTGGCACGATACGGGACCAGGCGAGGCTCCTCGGGCGATGCGTGGTACGTAGAGAACACCACCGCAACGACCAGGAGCCTTGCCTCGTCACACCACCCCGCTGACCTGCACCTTCACCCCCATCGGACAGGATGAAAACGGTTCAGTGACCACTATCTACGAGCGCGCGATAGGTAGTCCCTTCGGTAGTCCCACGGATGTGTCCAGGGCCACGCTGCAGCAACCTGAAGTCATGAGATCCGCTAGTACCGGAGACTGGAGTGGATGCAAGGGACGAGGGCGGCGGCCAGCCCGTAACATCCGACTGAGCATCCCGTCTGCTGATGAATCCGACGTTCATGGGCTCCGCCTTCAGTCGAAGGTGACCCTGAGTAATTGGTTCGATACTGATACGGCGGACACCACTGCACTTCCCTTAGCAGCGAGCTGCTGAGTAACGCAGTCAGACACGCTCACGCAGCGGGACGAGACCAGCCCTGGGTGCGCTGACCCATGGAACTCAAAGGCTGGCAAGCGCGTGAGGTGTCTATCCCGACGGCGAAGGCAAAACCATGTGGTTCACCCTCACCGCACAGCCAATGCTCGCGGAGCACGACGACCCGCAGGAGGCGACGGCATGCGACGCGGCGGCTTAATCCGGAGTTCTGGAGAACCATGGCCATCTTCATCGCACCGCAATCCCGCGGCAAGTCCCGAAAAGTCCGCTGCCCAACAGAGTGGAGGCGGGAATCTTGATCCGGGATCGCGACCAGCTCGTGCGGCATGGGCAAATCTGAAGACGACGAGCATTCGGCTTGTCTGGAGGCTGCTGAGGATTGCCTGAGCCTGCAATGAGCCACAGCGGAGACAGGCGCCCACGCGTGCAGACGCGGACGTGGAACACGGAGGCGGCCTGGGTCTGATGCCGGTGGAGGACATTGGCTCGCGATGGGGTGCGGAATTGCGCCCAGGCGCCGGCAAGGCCCTACGGCTGCAATGCCCATTCGCCTTTCACCGCTAACGGCCCAGCACACGTTGCCCTGGAAGGGTCTGCGCCCAGCTAAATATCGTGATCAAAACCCCGCCATCAGTCGAGGCCTGCACTATCTACCCAGGGAGAGGTTGTGAAGAAAGCGATGACCGTTCCTACCCCGGCCGCCCCAGCCGCACGGGCGATTGCCGTGCGGATACACGCCGCCGATATGGTCACCCACGCTGGCCTCAGCCACTGCTTGGAGCAACACCCTGAGCTGACCGAGGCCAGTCATGACGCAGCGGAAGAGGCAGATGTATTCGTAGTCGCCGTGGAGAACGCCGACGCCTCCATGCTGAAGCTACTCAAAAGCCTCTCGCCACACAGCGCCGCCCGTTTTATGCTCGTTTTGGACAAGCAATGGGATGCTGACGTATCCACCGCCGTAGAACACGGAGTACGAGCCGTGCTCTTGCGTATGAACCTCTCGCCTGCCACGTTCGGCCGGGCCATCGTGGCGGTGATGCAGGGGGAAGGTATCTTCCCCCCAAAGCTCCAAGGCGCCCTCATGCAGCAAGTGCAGCAAGTGCAGCGCGACGTACTCGCGCCACAGGGGCTGACCTCCTCAGGCTTCTCCGAACGAGAGATCGACGTCTTCCGCCTCCTATCCGAGGGGCTCGATCTCGAAGAGGTCGCACAGAAGTTGTGCTACTCCGAACGCACCGTGAAAAACATTCTCTACAACGCAATGAAACGTCACAAGCTACGCAACCGCACACACGCCGTATCACACGCCATCCGGTCCGGACTCATCTAACCTCGATCGTTCATGAGGGTCCGTCAGTTTGCTGACGGACCCTCATGAACGATCGAGGCTAAGCGGCCGGAAATGTACTGGAAGAAGGCGTCACAGCCTGATGAAGTGTCAACTTGTCCATCTCTGCCCTGCGCTTCCTCGCCGCCCGCCTCAGGGCACACCGCCCGCTCCCGGAACGCGCTGGCGGCGGCAGAGCGCGAAAACGAGATCACCGAGTGGCCGTCGATACACCATTCCAGCGGACGTGACCTGCGTTGGAGACCGGCATCAAGGCTTCCGTGCCGCTGCGGGCGCCACCCGTCGAACACGTCAGCCAATACCGCTTGGAATGTACTTTCGGGCACTATCTGCTGTCCAGAACACCAGATTCAATGCATTGGCCCCACTATCAAGCACCGCCAGCGGATGTCGCATAATATGAGCGATCCAATCGGGATCCCCTCACCATCACCGTTGGTGAGCGGGTTATGTGATGATCTCTCACTGTTGCTCGGCAGCCGAAGCCGCTGCGTGACAGGAGGGATACACGCGGTCATGGGCCTCGCTGGCCTTCGACTGAGTAAGAGAGAAGTCCATGGCCGAGTCTTCAGATTCACGACCACTTGTTCCCGCTCAAACAGGAGGCGGGCGACGACGAAAAAGGCCGAGCTGCAGGGTACGCTGCGAACCCTTTCTGGTCCGGCGCCGTAGCATCTCCCAAAAGGGCCGATTTTGAACAGTCGGCAAAGGCACGGCTGTTCGACTTGGCGCCGGTGTCACCGGCAAGCCCGCCGGTGCGGATCTCCCGCGGCGCAAGAAGTCGCTCCCCTTCGTGTTCGCGCTCTCCTCAGGGAACGGAGGCGGGGCGGGAGCTGACCGAACTGTACGCGCCCGACCGCTCGCTCACGCCTCTTGAGGTACAGCAGACAGCGCGCGCCGTCCGCTCGGCGACTGGGCGGAACCGGAAGTGGAGCGGTATGCCGGCCATGCGCTGAGTGAGCTCCGGAAGGGCGGCCTGTGGCCGGGGCCGTCGCGAACCTGGAGTACCTGGCCCACCTCATGACCCACCGTGATCGTTAGGAGGGGAAGTGACGAGCGACCCCTACTTCCGCATCGTGCACGCCGCCCTCGACGACATGCTCGGGGCCGACCGCCCGCTGGCGGGATCCGACCGGAGGACCTGGGCAGAGTGGCGGCGATGGCCCGGGACCAGGTTCCCTACGTCATCACGTGGGCGCGGCGGTACCCGATGGCGAAGCTCGGGTACACGGGGAACGTCCTCAACGAGGTGCTGCGCTTCGACATGCCCGGCGAGCTCATCATGCGGCGAGCCAGCGAGGAAGGTCATGTTGGGTGGCACTCAGTTCCCGGCGAATTCCCAGTTCCTCGGCAGCATTCCCGCGCTGCACCTGGACGCGGGCATGTTCTCCGAGCCGCACCGGTTCGATCCGGACCGCTGGGTGCGTAAACCGGTCCGGGATCTGCCGCGCGGCGCCTATCTGCCGTTCGGCGCGGGAAACCGGATGTGCATTGCCAACAATCTGGCGTGGACGGAAAACGATGACCTTCGGGGCCACCATGTTGGCGCATTGGGTCTCAAGCAGCGGCCCCGGATGCCGCGGTCAAGCGCGTGCACCGGATCACCATGCACTACGAGACGCTTCCCCTGATCGTAACCGCCCGCTGAACCACACAGGACAGAGCCGAACCGAGCAGAAAAGAACCGGACCATGGACAAACCACTTTCCGGCCGCGTCGCCGTCACTGGAGCCACCCGGAGCACCGGCAGGGGCATCACACTGGAGACGTTGCCATGGTGACCGTTCCCAAGTTCCCGGCTTCTCCTGCGGTGCCCTCGGGCGCGCTGCTGGCACAACTGACATGCCCGCAGGATGTACAGCGTCTGCCGGCAGAGCAACTGCCTTCCTTGGCGGGGGAGATCCGCGACTTCCTGCTCGAGACAGTTTGTGCGGCAGGCGGTCATCTGGGACCGAATCTGGGGGTGGTGGAGCTGACCCTGGCGTTGCACAGGGTCTTCGACTCGCCGCGTGATCGCATTGTGTTCGATACGGGACATCAGGCGTATGTCCACAAGCTCCTGACGGGCCGCTGGCCGGAGTTTGAGCGGCTTCGCCAGCTCGATGGCCTGTCCGGCTACCCGTCTCGGACCGAGTCGGCGCATGACTGGGTGGAGAACTCGCATGCCTCCACCGCCCTGTCGTACGCGGATGGCCTGGCCAAGGCCTGCCAGCTAGCCGGTGAATGGGACAAGGCGGTGGTCGCGGTGATCGGCGATGGCGCGTTGACCGGGGGCATGGCTTGGGAGGCGCTGAACAACCTGGGCGCTGCCCGAGGCCGCCCGGTGATCGTGGTGGTGAACGACAACGGCCGCTCCTACGCCCCCACCACTGGGGCTCTTGCCGACCACCTCAATCAGATCAAGATTGGCGGGGGGCTGGAAGCGCGCCAGAACTTCTTCACCGACCTGGGTTTCTCGTATTTCGGCCCCGTCGACGGACACAACACGCTTGAGGTGGAGAAGGCGCTGCGCCAGGCGCGGGCGGTGGGCTGCCCGGTGGTGGTGCATGTGATGACGGTCAAGGGCAAGGGCTATCCCCCGGCCGAGCAGGATGAGGCGGACTGTCTGCACACGGTGGGTGTGGTGGATCCAGCCACCGGTCGCCCCCTCCCTCCCGTGCCGGGGGCCGGTAATCCACATGCTCAACCACGCCCGTCGTGGACGAGCGTCTTCTCCAAGAGCCTCCTGGAACTGGCTGTCGAGCGTAAAGACATCGTCGCGGTCACGGCGTCGATGTTGCGCCCCACCGGCCTTCAGGCGATGCAACAGCGCTTCCCGACCCGGGTGTTTGATGTGGGGATCGCTGAGCAGCACGCTGTTACGAGTGCGGCCGGGTTGGCGATGGGCGGTCTGCATCCGGTGGTCGCGATCTACGCCACCTTCCTGAGTCGGGCTTTCGACCAGGTCCTCATGGACGTGGCCCTGCACCATCTCCCGGTCACCTTCGTTCTGGACCGGGCCGGGGTAACGGGCCCGGACGGGCCCAGCCACCACGGCATGTGGGACCTGAGCGTGTTTGCGAGTGTGCCCGGGCTGCGGATCGCAGCCCCACGAGACGAGGCCCGCCTCACCGAACTCCTCGAGGAAGCGACGGCGGTGGACCAGGGGCCGACCCTGCTGCGCTTCCCCAAAGGAAACGTCGCGGGTGACCTGCCGACTGTGGAACGTCTCGACCGAGCGGACGTACTGTACCGCAGCGCGGCCGGGTGCAGAGATGTGTTGTTGGTAGCGGTCGGCCCAATGGGCCATGAAGCATGCGCGGCTGCACGGGAGTTGGAGGAATTCGGGATCGGGGCGACAGTGGTGGATCCACGCTGGGTG
This sequence comes from Streptomyces sp. NBC_01092, assembly GCF_045039535.1. Classification (NCBI taxonomy): domain Bacteria; kingdom Bacillati; phylum Actinomycetota; class Actinomycetes; order Kitasatosporales; family Streptomycetaceae; genus Streptomyces; species Streptomyces sp. NBC_01092. The sequence goes on from NZ_CP108659.1 coordinate 10,982,686, forward strand.
CTGCCAGTTCACCCCGAGTTGGTCGATCTGGCTGCTGGTCACCGGCTGGTGGTCACCATCGAGGACAACTTGCGCCAGGGCGGAGTGGGCACCGCACTGTTGCAGGCTCTCAATGATCGAGCAGCCACTGTCCCGGTGGTGACGCTGGGCCTGCCGCAGGCGTTCATCGGCCACGGCCCCCGGGAGGCGCTGCTGGAGCGGGCCGGGCTAAGCGCGGAGGCGGTTACCAACGCCGTTCTCGTGGCCCGCTCCAACCGCGACCTTGTCCCCGCCGCCGCTGGCCCTGCCGCGCCCGCACAGCGGCGCACTCCGACATCTGCTCCCGCTGGAGCCCTGAGGAGGGCGCGATGACCACCATCGACCTTGGCCTGCCCACTCCTACCTCCGCCTCCCCGCCCCAGGATGGGACTCAGCCTCCAGTGCGTCGCCGTCTGACCCGACAGCTGTGGGTGGGTCCGGTGCCCGTCGGTGGGGGCGCACCGATCTCCGTGCAGACGATGACCACGACGAACACCGCGGACGTGGACGCGACGCTGCAACAGATCGCTGAGGTCACTGCCGCCGGCTGCGACATCGTCCGGGTCGCCGTACCCTCAGCTGACGACGCTGCAGCCCTCCCGGCCATTGTGACGAAGTCGCCGATTCCGGTGATCGCCGACATTCATTTCCAGCCCCGCTACGTCTTCGCTGCGATCGACGCTGGCTGCGCCGCGGTCCGTGTCAACCCCGGCAACATCAAGAAGTTCGATGACCGTGTCGGTGAGATCGCGAAGGCTGCTGCGGCGGCTGGGGTGCCCATCCGACTGGGGGTGAACGGGGGCTCGCTGGATCCGCGTCTGCTGGCCAAACACGGCGCGGCCACGTCCGAGGCGTTGGTGGAGTCGGCGTTGTTGGAGTGCTCGCTGTTTGAGGAGCACGGCTTCACCGCCATCAAGATCGCGGTGAAGCACCACGATCCGCTCACTATGATCGCCGCGAACCGGCTCCTCGCCGAACATTGCAGTTACCCTCTGCACCTGGGCGTCACCGAGGCAGGACCGGCATTCCAGGGGTCGATAAAGTCCGCCGTCGCCTTCGGTATCCTGCTCGGCGAAGGGATCGGCGACACGATCCGGGTGTCGCTGTCCGCGCCGCCTGTAGAGCAAGTCAAGGCAGGCTGCCACATCCTGCAATCACTAGGGCTGCGACCACGCAAGCTAGAGATCGTCTCCTGCCCCGGCTGCGGCCGCCTTCAAGTCGATATCCACAAACTCGCCGCCCAGGTGGAGGCAGCGTTCGACGGCTTCCCTCACCCCTTGCGAGTTGCGGTGATGGGCTGCGTAGTCAACGGCCCCGGCGAAGCCCGTGAGGCCGACCTCGGTGTGTCGTGCGGCAACGGCAAAGGGCAGATCTTCCGCCAGGGCCAAGTCCTGCGCACCGTCGCCGAATCGAAGATCGTCGACGCGCTGGTGGAGGAGGCACTGCGCCTGACCGAGCCCACCGAGCCCTATGCCGCCGAAACTGTGCCGGTCGGCCACAACGCTACGAAAACGGGGGAGGGGTCATGACGACATCCTCATCACTGGCGGCCGCAGGGCAGAGCCAGGGTTGCCGGGAACCGTCGGGCTGAACCCGCCACAGGTAGGCCATGAGAGATCTGCGGTCCTGGACGCCTTCATCGAAGACAAAACAACAGCGGCGCGCCGACAGCGGTTTCGTGCCGATCTGACGCAGGTAGTGGGCCAGTTCCCGGCAGCAGGGGCAAGCGAACTCGCCCGCGGCTGTGCGTAGTGGGCCGGCACGCCGCCACAGCGGCGGTCCTGACGCCACGGCTGTCCGGGTGGGACCGCGGTCCCGTACGGCCAGTACCTGGATGTCGTCTCGAGCGGGCAGCCCGCCAGCGACATCGCCACCGCGCATTATCCGCTACAGACCGTCAAGTACACCATCGAACAGCCTCTGCACGTCGGTGCTGCCCTCGCCGGCGCCGACGATGAACTCCTCGACAAGCCCACCGAGTTCGCACTGCCCCTGGGCGAGGCTTCTAACTGCGTGACGACCTCTTCGGCGTCTTCGGCAAACCACAACAGACCGGGAACGGTAGGAGCAAGCCCTTTCCGCTCTCAATCACGAGTTGGTGCGTGATATCGGGTGAGGTGTGGTTGCTGGTGGGTGGCATGATCCCGGTGTGGCGATCATGGTCAATCGGGTGGTTCTCGCGCATCGGCTGTTCACGGGGATCTCTCGGCGTCATCTGGCGTGCCTGGTCGAGGAGTTGGCCGCGCCGTGGCAGGCCGGCGTGGAAGGCCGCCGCCATGCTGCGCGAGGCGGGGGCAGAAAGCGGGCTGCAGGTGCCGGCGCCCGCCACCAGCTCGTCTTCGTCGACCGGATGACGGCCACGCTCATTCACTTGCGGCATGACCTCCCACACGCCGTCCTCGGGCTGCTGTTCGGCGTCGACCGCTCCACCATCACCAGAGCAGTCCAAGAGATACGCACGCTCCTGGCCGAGCGGGGATTCGCGGTCCCCATTCGCCCTGAACTGCGGTTACGGACGTTGGCGGATGTGTTCGCCTACGCTCAGGCCGAAGGTATCGAGCTCCGTCTCGACGCCACCGAGATCCAGGTCCGACGCCCCCTCGCCAGCAGCGGCGGACAGCGCGCGTTCGTCTCCGGTAAGAAGAAGCAGAACACCATGAAGGCCACCCTCATCGCCGACTGGCGTGGCCGCACGTTATGGACCGATGCTCTTCGACCTGGCCGCATGCATGACGCCACGGCCGCCCGCAGCGAAGGCATCGCTGTCTGCTTCCAGCACTTCCCCGACGTGGAAGTCCTCCTGGACGACGGCTACCTCGGCCTGAGACGTGATCACCCCGGCCAGGCCGTCACACCACCGAGGAAACCGCGGCCCGGGGCACTGCCCGGGAGAGTCGAGCAGTGGGAACGTGACCGTCACGGGCACTCCTCCGACCGCATCATCGTCGAACACGCCCTCGCCGATCACAAACGCTGGAAGCAACTGATCCGCTTCACCCACCGACGAGACCGCCTGCCCGACACCTACCGGGCCATCGCAGGCCTCGTCTCCGACCGCACCGCCAAAGCCTGAACCGCAACCCCCGAGGAGCCAACACACCTCACCCGCTATCACGCACCAACTCGTAACGACCTCGTGCACGGTTGGCCGTGGCTCGACAGCCGGGTGGCTCGTTGGACTGGGCATGGTGGGGGCTGGGGCGCGTGAGTTGATCGTGGCGGAGTACCGGGTTACTGGGCTGTCGCCGGATGTGATCGGGGAACTCATCGCGGAGGTGGGGCCGTTGTGGCATGAGCAGCATCAGGCTCGGTTGACGGTTCGGCCGCGGCGGCGGGCTGTGGGAGCCGGGGCGAAGCACAAGTTCGTCTTCGTCGACAGGCTGCTGGCCACGCTGGTGAGTCTGCGTCATGGCACGACTCATGACGTGCTGGCCTGCTGGTTCGGTGTGGACCGCTCCACCATCACCCGCGCCATCGGCGAGGTGCGTCCCCTGCTGGCGTAGCGGGGCTGCACGGTCGCGCCGGGGATCCGGCTGTGCACTCACGCCGAGGTCATCGAGCACCTGGGTGCCGGCGGTTGGACCGGGATCATCGACGGCACGGAGATCCGTGTCCGGCGCCCGGCCGCAGGCCGCAAGGACCGGGACAAATTCGTCTCCGGCAAGACCAAGCAGAATGCCGTGAAAACGATGGTCCTCACGGATGCCGAGGGGCGGGTGCTGTTCTGCAGCCCGGTCCGGCCGGGCAGTTGCGCCGACATCACCCAGGCCCGACAGCTCGCACTGGTCCAGCTCCTGTCCGACAGCCCGTTCATGGAGATCCTCGCGGATGCCCGGCTATCAGGGCATGGGCGTGCAGACCGGCGGACGCGTCGTGACACCGCCCCATCGCAAGTTCAAGAAGAACGCTCCCGCCTGGTACGAGGAGCGGCACGAGCAACAGCGCAAGGCGCACTCCTCACGGCGCATCCGCGTCGAGCACGGCATCGCACACCTGAAGAACTGGCGAGCTCTCGCCCGCCACCACGGCCGCCGCGAGCACATGAGCGACATCGTCCAAGCCGTCGCCGGACTGCTCTCACACCAACAGACCGCCACCCTCACCCGCAGCCTACGAGCGTGAAACCCGTCAGCACCGCACACTTCGACGAGCCACGGCCAACCGTGCACGAGGTCGTAAAGCGTGTTGCAGAAGGCCGTGAGCAGGGCATCTCCGTTGAATGGCTGAGGTGTTGAGGGCCGAGCGGGTGTGGGCGGAAGCGTTCACGGGTCTGCGGGTCGAGCAGTTCGGGCGACTGCTGATGGCGGTGCGGGAACACGGTGGTGACGGCTGCGGAAGGGGACGGCCGTGGCGGTTGCCGTTGCCCGATCGGGTGCTGCTGGTGGCGGTCTATTACCGCACCAACCTGACCATGCGGCAGCTCGGGCCGCTGTTCGGTGTCTCGCCGGCAACCGTGTGCCGGGTGATCCAGCGACTTGGGCCGCTGCTCGCACTCGAACCGGTCCGGGCACCGCAGGACGCCATCGAGCGGTTATGGATCGTGGACGGCACCCTCATTCCGGTCCGTGACCGCAGCGTGGGCACGTCCTCGCGCAACTACCGGTTCTCGGCGAATGTGCAGGTCATCGTGGACGCGGATACGCGCCTGGTGGTGGCCGCGGCCCGCCCGGTGCCCGGTACGACGGCGGATGCGAAGGCGTGGCGGGACTCGGGCCTGGCCCAGTACTGCCAGGGCGCCACGGTGCTCGGCGACGGCGCCTACATCAATACCGGGCTCGTCGTCCCGCACCGCAAACGGCCGGGACTGCCGCTGCTGAAGGGCTCGGAAGAAGCCGCGCTCGCGTCGAGCATGTGATCGGCCGGCTGAAGAACTACAAGATCCTCCGTGAGTGCCGGCAGCACGGCGACGGTCTCCACCACGCGGTCCAGGCCGTCGCCCGCATGCACAACCTCGCCCTGGCCGCGTGACCAGACAGCCCAACAAGCCAGCTCAGGCTGCCTGCTCACGGCCTTCTGCAACACGCTAAGGGGCTGTCGGCATGTCAGTTTCAGTCGGTAGCCTGGGAGTTACTCTCGGTGGCGTGCCGGTGGGCGTCGGTGCGCGTCGGTCGGACAGGGATCTGGCCATAGCGGTCTACCGCGGAGTGAACATCCGTCCGGTCTCGAATGGCTCTTCGGGCAGAGATCTCAGCAGTGGCTGTTCGAGCACGAAGCGCTCTGCGACGGTCTTGCTTGGTCCTGGACCCGATGCGGCGGGCGTCGTCCTGCCGATCTCATTTGGCATTTGCGGTGCTTTCAGAAAGGCTCCCTGTTCACATACTTACAAGCTTTCAATGCGTGCACGTTATTGGTGCTGACTACGGGTTACGTCAGCCAAGGTTCGTCAGGTTCAGTAAAGGATCTTCAGTGGTGACCCATAAGGGTGAGGACTGCTTTGGCGGTGACGTGAAGCGGTTGGGGCTGCTGCGGGGCCTTGCGGAAGACCCGCCACTGGGCCGGATGGACGCGGCCCTGGTCCTGCGCACCATCTTCCAGCACGCGGGCCGCACCTGGCTCCAGACCGGCGGGCATCGTAAGCCAGTCGCTCCCCGAGCGCGAACACGAGGAGACCTGCGAAAAGCTCCGCAGCGTCGCCCAGTACTCGTCCCCGCGGGCGAACCTGCCCAACAGTCGCTCCTCGGCCACCGCCGGACCCCAGCGCGCCACCACCTGACGACCTGTATCCGGCCAGACCGGAACAGTCACAAACAGGCACGTTAAGCAGCGGACACATACGAATGGACTGGCATCCGGTCCGGGCGCCCCGGTGACCGGTTCTCACGCGCGAACGATCAGTGGGTCAGTCGCCACCGTCGCACGAAAAGCGAAAGGCTTACGCATGCTCCTGAAGACTGGCCGTCATCGCCGTCCCCGCCAAGCTCCGCCCTTCGTCGTCGCGGCAGGCGTGACCAGCTCTGCCATCGCCATCCCACTCCTCGGCGCCAGCGCCGCGAATGCCGTCGGCACCCCGTGGGACAAGGTGGCCGAGTGCGAGAGCGGGGGCGCCTGGAGCGCCAACTTGCATGACGGCTACTACGGCGGCCTTCGCATATCCCAGAAGGACTGGGAGAAGTACGACGGTCTCGCCTACGCATCGCGGGCCGACGAGGCTAGCCGCTCTCAGCAAATAGCCGTCGCCGAGAGAATTCTGGCCAGCGAGGGCACCGCTCCTTGGGCCACCTGCGCACCGTCCTCGGGACTGACCAAGCATTCCGAATCAGTCCCTGTCGACACCGGGATTGCGAACGACTCTTCCTCGACCAGGGCCTCCGACCGAAGCAGCGGCTCCGGTTTGGGACTGTACGGCCAAGGCCTGTCCAACTCCAGCCTGTCCCACCCTGGTTTGTCCGACTCGGCTGCCGGTCCGTCTTCTTCGGTCCCATCCGGCCCCTCCACAGGCCCGGCCGACGCAGCGGCTGCATCACCGAGTTCATCCGGTTCGCCCGACTCGTATACCAGCGTCTCGACGACCGTCCCCTCACCGTCTCCGCCGACCACACATGAGGGTGCTGTCGCATCGGACGAGCCCACCAGTCCCGGTTCGAACAACTCGAAGACGGTCAGCGGTACGCCCACCGGACCACCCGAAGCTGACGCATCAGACTCCGGGCAGGGCGTCGGGTCTTGGAGTTTGGTCGACACCGGCACCGATCTCAACGGCGGGGGTACCGGGACTGGTCGCCACCGCGGCAGCAGTGCAGAGGAGGTGCCTACGGACACGCCAGCCTCCTCTGGCCGCCACGCCTCGCGCACCGACGAGTCCAAAACCGGTAAATCCCACACCGTACGCGCCGGTGACACCCTCACGTCCATCGCCCGCTCCCTGGACGTCAGCGGCGGATGGCCCGCTCTGTACGCCGAGAACGAGACCGTGATCGGTCCAAACCCGGACCATATCGTCCCTGGCCAGAGCCTGAAGCCGTGACCTGGAAGATGGCGCTGCGGCACCGGCCTTTGCCGGCCTTCTGCACGCTGGGCACGAACCCGGTACTACAGCTGGAGATCTTGTGGGTCGGTGATCGGCGGGATCGGTCGGTGGTGTTCCCAGGGCCGCAGGCCCGGATGCACGGGTGTCGACGAACTCCTCGCCACAGTCATGGACGGGATGGCCGTGAAAATGGGGTCGGAGATCAGGGCGATACTCAACGGCTGTTTCCTGGGCTGTGGGCGAAGGGCGTGAAGTGCGCGAGGGGGTGGTCGATGGGTAGGTCGGGCCGCCAGGCGGTGAGGATCTGCGCGCTGCACTCGAACAACTCGCCGGGGAGATCGTCGAGCGGCCACCAGTTCCAGTCGCCGAATGGGGTTCAACTCCGGTGCGTAGGTGGGCATCTGGGTGATCGTGAGCCAGTCCTGCCGCTGCGCGTACTGCTTCAAGTGTTTGCTGATGTGGCGGGAGTAGTTGTCCCAGACGACGGTGACCGGCCCCTCCAAGCCGCGGTGGAGCAGGGTCAGGATGCGCGGGAAGTCCTTCTTCGTGTAGCCGCCGGACTACTTGATCGTGTCATCCCCTCGTTGCGTGGAGATCTTCTTATGGCGTGCAGATGTTTAACTCGTGGCTTTCTGTTCGGTGGTTCGTTGGTCTGGCGTGGGCGGGCTGGAGGGCAACGGGTCGTGCTGGCAGCCAAGTTGAGGGCGAATCTGCCGCACCTCGACGAGCGGCAGCGTCGTCTGTTGATAGGGGCGGAGGTCCAGTCTCTCGGCCACGGCGGGATCAGAGCAGTCGCCCGTGCCGCCGGTGTCCGTGAGGACACTGTGTCTGCCGGAGTACGCGAACTCGACGTCGCGGAAGCCCTGTTGGGGCGCACTAGTCGACCCGGCGGTGGCCGCAAGCGTGTCGTTGACCGTAACCCGGCCGTTCGGGAGGCGCTCCTCGCACTGGTCGAGCCCGATGTCCGCGGATGTCCCATGTCGCCGCTGCGCTGGACCACCAAATCCACCCGCAAGCTCGCCGAGCAGCTGACCCGCCAGGGCCACAAGATCTCCGCGGATACGGTGGGCGACCTCCTGCGCGAGGAGGGCTTCAGCCTGCAGAGCAACGCCAAGACCCGGGAAGGCAAGCAACACCCCGACCGGGACGCACAGTTCCACTACCTCAACGAACAGGCCCGCGACCACCAGGACAGCAGGGTTCCGGTGATCAGCGTGGACACGAAGAAGATGGAACTGGTCGGCCCCTTCAAGAACAACGGCCGTGAATGGGAGCCAAGAGGCGAGCCGGTGAGCGTCGACACCAGCGACTTTCCCGACCGCGAGCTGGGCAGTTCCGGCACACTCGTGGAGCCCCACTCCAACTCCCTTCCTAGCTTTATAGGCACAGCTGAAAGCGTGCTCCGGAGGGGCCAGAGATGACTGTGGCAAGTACGGGCAAGACATTCGAGACGGCCGAGGACACCGAGGGCGACGACACCCCCATCGACGTAGAGGCGATCTCCTCGCGAACGAACGCCGTCCTCGGCATGCCAATGGACACCACGACCCGCGCGGAGATGGACAAACAGTTGCCAGCGACCGCTGGTCAACTGAACCGACTGCTCCGCGAGGGGACCAAACTGGTCGACCTCACAAACCGACCGACCGCCGAGACGCCCACCTTCGGGACGTACCTCTACCTCCGCGATGTCGCCCTTCTGACGCAGCGACTGCTGTGGATCTACGCCGAGCGGAACGGGCTGGATGCCCCGTGAGCGTCAGGGACGACCAGATCATCCGGGAACTCTCCCACTACATCCACGAGCACCCCACCGACAGGATGGCGCTCCTGCCGGTCTACGACGCGGCCCGCGACCACTCGCAGCGCCCAGCCTGCACCCACGGCCAGCGCTGTCCCCTGGTGGTCACGGGAGCCGTCGTCGTAGACGAGCGCAACCGCGTCCTGTGCCTGAGGCACAGGGACGGCTATGCACTCGCGGAGGCGGAGCCGGAGGACGCGGACGACTCCCTCAGCGAGGCGGCTCTACGCCTGCTGGCCGAGGAGGTCGGCATCCGGGACGTATGGACGCAGCCCGAGGCCGAGGGCCCCTTCCTGGTCGACGTGACCCGGCCGGGGCAGCATAGGTACGGCCCCCGCCTCCGGGTCGGCATCCGTTACCTCTTCCGGGCACATTCGGGCGCGGTTCTCCCTTCGATGATCGAGACGGGCGCCGCGGCCTGGGTGCCCCTCACCGCGATAGGCATCCCCTCAGTCCGCAATCGCGTGGAGCAGCACCTGATCGGAACCCGATGAGTCCCCGAAACCAACAACTCGCCTACGTAGTAAGCCTCATCACTATCGGAGGCTCCCTCCTGCCCGGAATCTGGAGGAGCTGATGTACGAGCGCAGGACCAAGGAGGCGCCCTCCATACCGCCTCCGCCTCGCGGAACCATGGGAAGCACCCGGCCGCCGAGCGATGTCCGCATAGGCGACTTCGTCTACCTCGACGGCGTGTACCGGCGAGTCCGGGACATGCGGTCGGCTGGCACCGCAGCCCACCGCGTACTGATCTTTGCGGGGCGGGAGCCCTGGATCATGCGAGAAGCCCGGATCACATACCGGCCCATCGGCTTCCGCTGACTTGCCCTGTTCGGGCACCGCATCGTCACCCTCACCTCACCATGCGAGGAGCTTTGCCATGCGCTTTCGCAAGATCCATGGCGCCGGGAACGACGTCGTCCTGCTCTCCGACCTCGGCCCGGACGGCGACAACGAGTGGCCCAAGGCGGCGGAACGTCTGTGGTGCCAGGCGCACCGGCGTAGGCGCGGACGGCCTCGTCATCAGCACGCTGGTCAGCGACCGCCCTGCCGTCCTCGAAGTCACCTGCTTCAACGCCGACGGCTCGATCGCCACCATGTGCGGCAATGCCCTGCGGTGCTCCGCCTGGGCCGCGCACCGCGATCACGGCTTCCAGCAGATGAGTCTTCACATGGCTGGCGTGGTGCATGAGGCGGTCGTGTCCGACGACTCTGGCTGGGTCACGGCCGAGGTAGGCGAAGTCCTCCCCCGACGCTTACAGGTCGTCATCAACGGCAGGCCGACCTGGTTCGACAGCGCCCACACCGGCACCGAACACGTCGTAGCCATCGTGGACGACGTAGACGCCATCGACGCGGTCGTGGTCGGGCGCCTCGTCCGCCACCATGCCGGCCTTGCCGCACTGGGGACGAACGTCAACTTCGTCCAGTCCGCCGGCGACCAGACGCTGAAGATCCGCACCTACGAACGCAGCGTCGAGGCGGAAACCCTGTCGTGCGGAAGCGGGGCAGTCGCAGCCGCCGCCGTCGCCACCATGCGCGGACTCGTGGCCCGGCGTGCCGTCACCGTCCACAACCGCGCCGGCGAGCCACTCACGGTCCGGCCGCACGGCGCCCGGCCGAACCGAACTCACTGGGTCGGTGGCCCGGTCACCAACACCTTCGAAGGGGCACTCGCATGACTCTCTTCCTCAACCCCAGCTCGGGCCCGGTGGTTCAGAAGGCCGCTGAGGAGCTCCGTAAATGGGGCCAGAGCCGCCACGGCCTCGGCGTCGCCCTCATCTACGGACCCATCTCCGCCGAAGGCAGGCTCTACCACTCGAAGTGCCCCATCGAACAGCGCTCTGTCACCGCCCTGGCCGAGGCACTGTAAGAGATCGGCGCCCGCTGGAAGGTGCTGAACCCTGCGAGCCCGACTTCATCATGGAATTGGTGAGGTACGACGTGGCCCTCTCCAACCTGCAAGGCCCGTACGGAGAGGACGGCCGACTGCAGGGGCTACTTGACTACCTGCGCGTGCCCTACTGCGGCAGCGGCGTCGGAGCGTCCGCGGTGGCTGCCGACCACATCACCGCCACCCAACTGGCCCTGACCCAGCTCCCTAACGAGCTGGTGCGTGATAGTGGATGGGCGTGTTCGACCGTGATGCGGTCGGATGAGTGCCCGTGCCGGTCGCGTTCCCACTGTTCGACTCGACCGGGCAGTGCTCCGGGACGCGGCTTTCTCGGCGGGGTGATCGCTTGGCCTGGGTGGTCACGGCTCAGGCCGAGGTAGCCGTCGTCCAGGAGAACCTCCACTTCAGGGAACTGCTGGAAGCAGGCGGCGATGCCTTCGGCCGTGGCTGGCAGGGCACCAGGCTCAGTTCTCGCATGAGGCGGCGAACCAGCTCCATGCCCGCGGCGACGCCCCAGCGGTCCAGCTGGGGCTGGATGCGCCGGTGTCCGTAGGCGCTGTCGGAAATGTCGAAGGCTTTCTTGATGAGCAGTTTTAGTTCGTCGCGTCGCTGGGCCGTCGCGGATTCCGGGCGGGATCGCCAGTCGTAGTAGCCGGATCTGGAGACGCCGAGTCGGCCGCACATGAACTCGACGCTGTATGCGTACTCCTCAGTGTCGAGCCGCATCTCGTCGATGAACTCGTACTTGCTTGTTACCGGGGATCCTTCGCGAAGTACGCTGCGGCTTTTTTCAGGAAGGTAACTTCCATCTCCAGCTCGCGGTTGCGTCGTTCGAGTTCCTTCAGGCGCGCCCGCTCGTTCACCGTCAGTTCCGCATCGGGAGCCGGTTCCTGCTGCTTCTGGTGCTCCTTCACCCAGCCGCGTGCGTCTCCGAGTTCAGCTCAAGCTCCCGGGCGACTTCAGAGATCGTCTTGCTGGACCTCTACGCGATCTGGACGGCTTCATCGCGGAACTCCGGCGAGTATTTACAGGGTGGCGCCACTACTTCCTCGTTTCCTTGTTGAGGACAACCCTATTGGGTGCCTGTCCGGAAACTTCGTGGCCCCTCAGCCCGCCCACTACCAGCAGTTCAACCGCGACCACGCACGGCTCCGCACCCCCGGCGAGCGCGCCTTCGCCCAGCTCAAAACCTGGCGGCTGCTACGGCGAGCACGGTGCTCCACCCGCCGCATCAACACAGCAGTCCAAGCCGTCCACACCCTTATGACCTGCACGTATTCAGGATGAAAACGGTTCAGTGACTGTGGAGGCTTGCCGTCAATTCGCTGGGTCCAGTGGCGGCGACGCGGAGAAGCAGCCGGCGCGGGGCGTGGATTGCAGATGGTGTGTGAGAGCACATCTGCCCCGGCATCGGACCCAGCGGTGCAGCCTGCGCCTCTGGCCGGTCGGCGCCTTTCCTCGTCCTGACCTTCGCCACCGCGCTCCTCGTGGCCGCCACGGTGTTCGACACCACACCGTCATCCAGTTCATACGCGACCTCCTCCGTGTGAAACCGCGGACAGCGGTGGCCGATGCGGTGAAGAATTGGGGTTGATCAGCCAAGACGGCCCAGAGAAGTGGCCCTTGGACGCCTGAGCCTAAGCTTCCGCAGGTGGAGACCATCCTGATCATCACGGCCGCTGTGCTGTGGGGCTGTGGCACGGGTGTGCTTCTACCCCGTCCTGCGTACCGGTTCTCTGTACCGCCCGAGGAACCATGGCGGTCGGCATGCCCGGCCGGCCATCCCCTCAACGGTGTCGGCGGCGGCTGGCTGGGGCGTGCACGCTGCGCCGCCGGTGACACCTACGGACCGAGCACTCTCTCCGCCGCCTCCGTGACGGCCGTTGTCTGCGCCCTCCTCGCGGCCGCCATCGGGTCCAGCCCCGAGCTGGTGGTCTGGCTGCTGCTCGCCCCGGCCGCCGTGCTGCTCGCCACCGTCGACCTCGCGGCGCACCGGCTACCCGACGTGCTCACCCTGACGCTCGCCGCAGCCACGCTCTTGCTGCTCGGTGGTGCCGAGGTGCTGCCCGGCTCCGGCGGCAGCTGGACGTCCGCGCTGCTCGGCTCCTTCATCCTGGGCGCCTTCCACGTCGTCCTCTTCCTCCTCAGCAAGGGCTTCGGGTTCGGTGACGTGAAACTCGTCCTCTTCCTGGGGGCTGTCCTGGGCTGGTACGGCTGGGTCATCGTCCTGGTCGGAACCTTTGCCGGGTACCTGTTCGGCGCGCTGTGCGGCATTGGCCTCATGCTCGCGGGCCGAGCCGACCGTACGAGCAGGATCCCGTTCGGCCCGTTCCTGCTCGCCGGGACGCTGGCCGGCGTGCTCCTGGGCTCCCACGCTTCGTGAAACCGGGGTCCCCGGAGCCGATGGGACGCTGGCTCGGGTGCCCGGTGCCGATAGCGCACGGGACGGCCGCGTGCTGACCGGCTGCGGATCGCGCCGCCGCGGGCGGCTGCAAGGCGAGAGCAGGTCGATCCCCGGCCAGGCAGCCACGTCCCCAGCCGAGGCGGACCCCAGCACCTTGAGGTTGAAGTTCCGGCATGTCGCCGGCCTGTCGACCCCGCCACGGCGGGCGTCCAGACCTGGCAGATCTCCGTCCTCGCCGACGACGCTCCAAACTATCGTCGGCCGGGCTGCATGCGGCCAGCAGCAAAAGCGGTTCCGTACCAGGGGTGGAGCGGAGGCGGCACGCCACCTGATTCACAAGATGCTGGCCGACGAGTTCAGCCAGCTGCTGGATCTGCTCATCAAGCACAAGGAAAGCCAGAACGTACCAGGCACGCGATCTTGGAACTACTGGGCCTCCTGCGGGCGTGAGTCCGCGGACCCCAAGAGGGCCGGGTCTTCGTTCATGTGGATCTGTACCTAGCACCATCCGATCCAGTCACATCCTGGCCTGGACATGAAAGTGTGAGAGGTGGTCAGTTATGCAACAGGGACGGGGGAGTGGAACGTGGCAGCGGGGAACAGCGAGGCACCTCGGCTGACCAGGGCACATCGGATACTCATCAGCGTCGTCGTGGCAGGCGCGGTGATCATCGCCGGGATCGGGTTCGCCGGTTCCTACGCCGCGGTCCGCGAACTGGCGGTCAAGAAGGGCTTCGGTGACTTCTCCTACGTCTTTCCGATCGGCATCGACGCCGGCATCTGCGTTCTGCTGGCCTTGGACCTTCTGCTGACGTGGATCCGTATCCCGTTCTCGCTGCTACGTCAGACGGCCTGGCTGCTGACGGCCGCGACGATCGCCTTCAACGGTGCCGCCGCCTGGCCCGACCCGCTGGGTGTCGGCATGCACGCCGTGATCCCCGTCCTGTTCGTGGTTGCGGTCGAGGCCGCACGCCACGCGATCGGACGCATCGCCGACATCACGGCTGACAAGCACATGGAGGGCGTCCGCCTCACCCGCTGGGTGCTCTCACCGCTGCCCACGTTCCTCCTGTGGCGCCGGATGAAACTGTGGGAGCTCCGCTCCTACGAACAGGTCATCACGCTGGAGCAGGAACGCCTCGTCTACCAGGCGAGGCTTAGGTCCCGGTTCGGCCGCGGCTGGCGCCGCAAGGCCCCGGTGGAGTCGCTGATGCCTCTTCGCCTCGCCCGCTACGGAGTCCCCCTGTCCGAGACCGCGCCGGCCGGTCTGGCCGCCGCTGGCATCGACGAGCCGCCCATCCAGTTCGCGGGTGTGCGGGCTCCACTGCCGGCGCAACGCCGAAGCCCTGAACTGGAAGCAGCCGTCGAGCCCGAGGTTGAACCAGCGCAGGTCGGTGTCGCTGAGGCGAAGCCCATGGATTCGGTGCGATCCGCGCAGACCGACCGCCAGGACGGCCCGGTTCGGCAGACCGGGCAGGACGACCGGCGCCTCGCTGATGCCTACCAGGCCTGGATCGACGCTTTCGGATCCGAGCCCACCAGGGCACAGTTCGCACGCTGGCTCCAGGACCGGTACGGCATCGCCACCGCGGCCGGTGGGCCGCTTTCCGACGAGCAGTTGGTGCCCTTTCTGCAGGTCATCAGGCAACGCCACTTTCAGGGCGCGGACGTGGGTGCGGAGGGCGAGCCTGAGAGTGCGGATGAGGGGTGGGGCGACTACTTCTATAACGCCTGGCTCATGTACGCCCAGCAGCACGGGACCTACCCTGGCGCCGATGCTCTCGCCACCCACGTCTATGAGTGTGATCAGATCACCAGCGCCGATGGCCGGCCCCTCACCGGGGGAGACCTTGAGGCCTTCGTCCGGTACTTTCAGCAGCGCGAGTTCGATGAAGCGGAGCCGCCCGCAGGCCCCTCTGTCGTGCCGACTGGTCAGCAACCAGTCCAGGAGGCTTTGCCCATCGAGGGCGACGATGCGGCGCAGGCGGCTGTCGCTGGCGCGCAAGCATCCACGGACACACGCAGGCCCCGGGTGAAGGCCACCATCAACGACGCGCAGCAGGACGAGGTCCCTGCATCAGCGGACACAGCCGCGCTCACCACAGTGGACCGGTACTACCTGGCCTGGACGGACTTCCACACCGAGTATGGAGAAGAGCCCAAGGCGGAGCAGCTTTCCGCCTACCTCGCAGGGAAGGACATGAAGGGCCGCGGCGGAAAGCCGGTGAGCCCCTCCACCCTGCGCCGCTACCTCCTGCCGTTCCGCGTCTACACCCTCTGGGCGCAGCAGCGCCTGCACACCGCAAATCCGCCTCTCGATGTCATTGCGCAGGAGTGCGCATCCCGCGGGATCACTGCGCAGCACAACAGGCCCCTCACGACCGACTACATCGCGGACCAGGTCGACGATTTCGAGCGGCGCTGGCACGCGCTGACCCACCACCACACCGAGGCGCAGCAGTAGCAGCCCCACTTGCTGGCGCGCAGGCTGCCCTGAAGTTCGTCTACATGGCGATCACGTCGCTCGATCCCACCGGGAAGGGCCAGGCCCGCCGGACCATGCGCTGAACGCCCTCGACATCACCTTCGACGGCCGCCTATTGGCGGCCCGCCAGTAACCCCAACTACCGCGGCTACACCACTCGTTTGACCGTCCCGGCGTAGGGATCCGGGCTCAGGTTTGATCGTCCGGCGGAGTGCCGAGGATGCGGTCCGTGTTCTGTCGGTCTTCGTAGATCAGCCGGATCAGCCAGAACCGCAGGTAGCGGGTAAGGGAGTAGCGCAGCCAAAGGGCTGCTCCCGCCACAGTTACCCCCAGTCCGAGCGGCGCGAGCGCGAGATTGTCCACCTGCTGTTGGATCGTGACTGCCTCCCGTGTTCCGACGAAGGCGACGATGAGCAGCGTCAGGCCGGTCACTACGAGCAGGGCGGCGGCAAGTGCCAAACGGCGTTCGGGTTCGGCAGCCTGTCTCTTGAGATGCAGGCGGGACAGTTCCGCCTCGAAGTCGACGATACGGCTGTTGGACTCGCTCACGACTGTTCACCCCTTCCTTTTCCTTCGGCAGGCCCGGCGCCCTCCGGGGGGTGCGGGCCCTGCGGGCCACCGCCCTGGAGCTGCTCCTCCTGGCTATCGGCCGGAGATCGCGGCGTTGCCGTCCGCTCATCGGAGAGATCGCCGAGGTACGCGGAGAGCAGTTGCTGTTCGATCGCCTCAGGCGCGCCGAAGCCGCGGATACGGCCGTTGATCAGCAAGGCGGCGGTATCGGCGATGGCGAGGACTGTTTGTGCGTACTGTTCCACCAGCAGCACCGCGACTCCCTGCTCGGAGATGCGTAGGACGTTCTCGTAGAGCTCTGTGAGCAGGCGTGGACTCAACCCTGCGGAGAGCTCATCGAGGAGCAGCACAGCGGTGTCGGGAGTCAGGACACGAGTCACCGCGAGCATGCGCTGTTCTCCGCCCGAAAGTGTGCCGGCCAGCTGGCGACGGCGTTGTGCGAGGCGAGGGAACAGGGTAAAGGCCTGCTCCTGTACCGCGGGCAAGGAGCGATGACGGAAGGTTGCCATCTGCAGGTTTTCGTCCACAGTGAGGTTGGGGAAGACCGCTTGGCCGTCCGGGACCAGGCACACCCCTGCTCGTGCCAGGGCATCGGGCGCGGCGCCCGAGATGTCATGGCCGAAGACCCTGATGGCCCCTCGGGAGGCGGGCAACTGGCCTGCGATCACTCTCAGGATGGTCGATTTGCCAGCGCCATTGGGACCCAGCAGAGCCAGGATCTGGCCGGCGTGCACGGTGAGGTCCAGGCCGCTGAGAACACCGATGTTCCCGTAGGACACCCACACGTCCTGCAACTCCAAGGCCGGGTCCCGGATGACAGCCGGCTCGCTGCGACGCCGGCGGGTGGATGGGCTGGCACCACCAGCCCCCAAATAGGCGACGTGAACGGCGGGATCGGCACGGATCTGAGCCGGCGGCGCGGAGGCGATCAGCCGCCCGAAGTCCAAAACGTTCACCACGTGGCTCACAGCCATGACCAGCGTCATGTCGTGCTCCGCAAGGATGATCGCGAGGCCTTCGTCTGCCAGTTGCTGCAACAGGCGCCCCATGGCTTGGGTCTCCGTGTCGTTCAGGCCGGCGGCAGGCTCATCCAGGAGGAGCAGGCGAGGCTCCGCAGCAAGAGTTCGGGCTAGTTCCAGTAGCCGGGCGGAGCCCGTGGGTAGCTGGTCAGTCGGCTGGTCTGCCAGGTTCGCCAACCCCACGCGTTGCAATGCGTGCTGGGCGGCTTGTTCCGCACCACGGCGCCGGGAACGGTGAGAGCTCATTTCGGCGGCGGCGAGAACATTTTGCCCGACGGTCAGAGTTTCAAAGAGTTCGAGACGCTGGAACGTCCGGCAGATCCCCAGCCGGGAGCGCACGTGTGCCGGCGTTGAGGTCACGTCCCTGCCATTCAGGACGATGCGGCCCTCATCGGGCCGAATGAGGCCGCTGATGGCGTTGAATAAGGTGGTCTTTCCACTGCCGTTCGGTCCGATCAGACCGGTGATCCGGCCTGCCGGAGCCTCGATGCTGACTCCGTCCAGCGCTGTCACACCGCCGAAACTGACACGGATGCCCTCAGCGTCCAGAAGGGCCATGGCGGTACTCCTGCGGAAGACGGAGTTCGTCCTCGACCACTGACATTGCCTTTACCGTGAACGGCCGTGTGAGGCCGAGCTCGCCGGAGTCGTCGGGCGGCATGCGCCGGGAGCCACCCAGCCATGATGGACGCAGGGGCTCGAGGGCCGCGCCGATCGCAGGGGCTGCACCGTTCGACGAGTGACCGATGGCGATAGCGGCCAGACCAGGACCGAGGAGAGTCAGTGTCTGGACGGCAGACAGCTGCCAGGCTGATTGCGCCACAAGGAGGCTGGTGAAGGCAAGGCCACCGAACAATGCGCCACTGATCGTGGTGATGCCGCCCACGACAACGAGCAGAACGACAGGCAGGCCTGCAAGCATGGTGAAGTCGCTCGTACCCACCTGACCGCGGTGCAGAGCGAACATCACGCCGCCAAGGCCGGCGATGGCTGATGACAGGGCGTAGACGGACAGTTTGGTGCGGAAGACGTTGACACCGAGGGTGGCACAGGCGGCCGGGCTGTCCCGCAGTGCGATCATGCGTCGCCCGTATGCACCGGCACGCAGAGCAAGCAGAACCAGGCTTGCGACCGCGAAGGTGACGACGGTCGCAGCGAGCAGCGCGCGGGGCGAGGTGAGGTGCCAACTTCCGACGGTCAGCGGGGCGACGCTCACGGTGCCTGCTGAGGAGACACCGAACACTTCGGGTTGGGGAAAGACCAACAACTCCACCATGCGGGCGAAGGCCAGCGAAGCCAGCGCCATGTACAGACCTCGTAGCCGAACAGCGGGTGCTGCCATGGCCAGGCCGGCGAGGACCGCGACCGCTGCGGCGAGGAGCAGTCCGAGCGGCGTGGTCGAGCCGTCCGAGACCTTGACTGCGGTGATGGCGCCGATGCCGGCGAGAGTCATCGGCGCGAGAGAGACCTCACCTGCCCAACCGGTCAGGGGGACCAGGGACAGCATGATTAGAGCCATACTGACGGCCAGGGTCAGCCGGTTGATCTGGTCGAGCGGCAAGACAGTCGCGAGTACCACGGTTACTCCTACCAATGCGACCGCTCCCACCACACCTTCAACGCGGGAGGGAGCCCGTGGGCTTGGCGGAACTGCGGGTCGCCAGACGGGTGCAATGCGACCTTGAGGTAGCGACAACAGGACAAAAAAGAGAAACACCATGGGGATGGCTGCCGGTGCGCTACTCCATCGGCCTTCCAGGTCGAGAAAGATCACTGCGTAGGAATTGAGCAGCCCGAGCAGGAGAGCGCCGACGAAGGTGAGGAGAAGGCTGCTCAGACGTCCCATGATCGCTGCGGCGAACGCGTCGATGATCAGCAGGGTCAGGGGCGCCACCGAGAAGGGGATCTCGGGAGCAAGCAAAATACCGGCCAGGGCCGCCATGATCGATCCCAGGGACCATGCGCTCATGGAAGCGAGGTTGGGTCGGGCGCCGTGCAAGGCGGCCAGGTCCCGATCGTCCACGCAGGCCCGCATGGCGACCCCGAGACGCGTACGGAACAACAGAAGACGCAGCGAGATTGCCACGAGCGCTGCCACGCAGATGGCAATCGTGCGATGCCAGGTGACCACGATCGGCCCCAGACGGAATCCCTCGTTGCCGAAGAACGGCGACAAACTGCGGCTGACTGTCGTGGATGGCCACACTGCCCCAGCGATCCCCATCAGTGCCAGCATCAGGGCAACAGACACCATGATCTGATGCACCAAGGGCGCGCTGCGAACCCGCCGCATGATGACGAACTCGCAGGCGGCACCGAGGACAGGTGCCGCCACACCCAGAACCAGCACCAGACACAAAGGCGTCGGCAGGTGACGGCTTTCGCGCAGCTCCCAGTAGACGAATGCCAGCAACATGCCGATGGCACCTTGCGCGAAGTTAAAGACCCCCGAGGTTACGTAGGTCACGACGAGGCCGCCTGCAGCCACGGCAAAGATCGCACCGGCGGCCAGGCCGGAAATGCTGGCACCGAGAATCGCGGCAGCCGTGAGGCTTCCCCCAGCCCATGCTTGCGAGGTCACGATCGCCGCGAGTGCGAGGCCGCCGAAGACGGTCACCAGCCGGCGTACTTTCATCGTTGAGCTCCCGCAATGGCGCAGCCGCCACGAGTGGCTTGCTCCGGGACGCACAGGTGCAGGGGCGGCAGTTGGCCAGGGCCGCCGTACGACGTGCCCGCCGTACCCCTCAGGGCTTCACCGTTACCACATTGGCCGGGTTGCAATCCAGCCCCTTGTCCGGATAGACGCGCACGAACTTGCCCTTACGTACCTGCATAACCATGAAGCATGAGATCGTCGCCTTGTTGCCAATGTCGATCGGTCCGGTCATACCGTCGGCAGTGAAGTCGCGAGTCTCGCGCAGCGCTGTCAAAAGGTTGGCTCGGGTGAGCCCGTTGGGCCCCTTCGCCGCCACCACCTTCTCCACGGCTTGCCCGAACATCAGACCGCTGATCCAAGATCCCTGACTCAACCCATTGATCGGGGAGCGTGGGGCGTACTTCTTCATGGCGTCGACGTACTTCTTCAGTCCTGGATATTTGTTGACCTCCTCGAAGGGTTCGAAGAAATTGTAGACATACTGCCCTTCAACGTCAGCGCCGCCCGTTCGGATAAAGTCTGGATTGTAGCACTGAAGTGAGCAGTCCCAGACTTTCACGGAGTCAACGCCCTGAACCTTCGCTGCACGACGTAGCGCGATCGTCTGGTTGTAGTCGCTGCCCACTCGAACATAGGTGGCGTCACTGTTTTTGATCGCCAAGGCGAAGGGCGTGAAATCCGTCGCCAGGGCGGATACAGTGAAAGAGCGTGCCTCGGTGAACCCGATCTGCAGTTGCCCTCGGGCGAAGTTCTCGGCCTGCGAGAGGGCCGTCGGTGTATCGGCGGGGTGGAGCCAAACGCCGTGGCAGCACCCCTCACTCTTGAACCTGTCGAGGTACCACTTCTCGGGTCCCAGCACTTCACGCTGAGGTTGACGAATGAGGACCGAAAACGTGTTCGGTGCCGCACCGTGGCGGTCGCTCGGCGTGAGTTGCGCAAGGTCCGGGATCCCGCAGTCGACCATTTCGGTCACGTCACTGTCAATAACGGCAGTCGTACCCACCATGGCGAAGTCATTTTTACAGGCCTGAAGAACGCTGTTGCGCCACTGATCCGCGTTGAGTTGGGAATCGTAGAATTTCACGACGACCTTGCGGCCTGCCAGCCCGCCATTTGCGTTGACACGTGACGCCCAGGCGCGTACACCATCTACGGCGGACTGAAAAAGGCCAGGCCGGACCGCAGTGTTGACATCAGCGATAACGGCAAGACGCAACTCCGTCGCAGTCACCCCCGTGTCTGTGGCCTTCAGGTCTACCGATGGGGATGCGGTGCCCGAAGTGTCACTGCGATCTGAGCATGCAGTGAGCAGAAGGCCAAGTGCAAGCATCCACGAGGCTGAGCGTCTAATACGCATGAGCACCTCATTCGTGAGGGACATCTGGGAACCATGTAGTCATCCCCAACCACCTAAAGCGCCCTTCACCCCTTCAGAAAGATGACCCAGATGGCGCTCGGCCGGGGGCCTGCCGCATCAGTGAGCCTCTTCGAGCTGGCCTCCGATCAGGTGACGGGCCGCGAAGCGCAGCGAGCGAGGCCCCCGGGCTGTTGATCGAGATGTCTGACGTCTCAACCACGCTGCTCGGGGCCCTGTTGGTCATCTATCCTGCCGCACTCGATCTGCCCCATGCCCTCGTGGAGTGAGTCTCAATGATGGTGTCAAGCCGATTGGGGGGCCGGTGGGGCGGAGGTGAAGGGCCTCTTGTCACGAAGCATGGCCCATAAGACGTCGACTCGGCGGCGTGCGAGGGCGAGCAGTGCCTGCACATGGATCAGTCCTTCGGCGCGTTTCTTGAGGTAGTAATCCCGGGAGGGCCCCGGGCGCATCATGGCGGTTTGAGCAGCCATGTAGAAGACGTGTCGGAGGCGGCGGTGGTAGCGCTTGGGCCGGTGGTGGTTACCGGTCCGGCGGCCGGAGTCGCGCGACACCGGGGCCAGTCCGGCGTGGGCGGCCAGGCGGCTGGCGTCTGCGTAGTTGGACAGGTCTCCGACGATGGCGAGGAACTCGGCCCCGAGGGTGGGGCCCATACCTGGCAGGGATTCGATGATTTCGGCGCGCTCGTCGAGGTGGAGGACTCGCGGATCTCCCGGTCGGTGTCTTTGATCCACTCGTCGAGAGCGAGAAGCTGATGGGCGAGGTCGCACACGAGTTTGGCGGCCCGCTTTTCGCCCGGCAGGGCAGTCACCTGGGAGTGGGCTGCCTCGAGCGCGCGGGCGGCGACCTCGGCTGCCTTGCGGACCGCGCGCCGTGCCAGCCAGTCCTCGAGCTGCTTGGCGCCGGTCCGTCGCAGGGCGGCCGGGGTCTGGTACTCGGTCAGCAGGACGACCGGTCCCTTGGCTGCTGAGTAGTCGAAGGCCCGCTCCAGAGCAGGGCAGATGCCCACCAGGGCATCGCGCAGGCGGTTGATCAGTCGTACCCGGTCGGCGATCAGGTCGGCTCGGTGGGCGGTGAGCAGCTGGAGATTGGCCGCGGTCTCGTCCGGGAGGCTCAGGGGTGTGAAGTCCCGGCGCATACGCGCGGTGTCGGCGATGACCAGGGCGTCCTTCGCGTCGGTCTTCCCTTCGCCGCGGTAGGCCCCGGACATTCGGTTGACCGTGCGTCCAGGCACATAGACCACGCTTTGGCCGTTGGCGATCAGCAGTGCAAGCAGCAGGGTCGAGGCCCGGCCGCAGATGTCCACCGCCCACCGCACCTCGTCGGCCATCTCGCACGCTGCCACCATCAGGGCCAGGATCTCGTCCTCACCGTTGACGACCTTCCTCGAGAACACCTTCTCTCCGCTGGCGTTGACTCCGACCGCCCAGTGATGGGCCTTGCCGGCGTCGATGCCGACCCAGACCTGCTCGTGACCTTCCGCCACCGTCGCTCCGTTCCTCGGGCACCAGCACTCTCTGGGTCCGGGAACACTCCGTCGCCAAGCCCCTAACCAGCGATGACCGCAGTTCTCAATCAGCAGCCGGAGCGTCCCGGAGGACCGGGCGGCCACTCACTCAGAGCCATCAATGGCAGGTCACCATCAGCCACACCCAGTCCTCCCGGACCACCAGCATTCTTAAGGGCTCACCATGCTCATCGTCACCCGTGAGGGGGACAGGCGCTGCAAACTCCGTCCGTCTCAGCGCGCGATGGTGGCACTGGTGTACCTGCGCGAACACACCACCCTGCGAAGATCGCTGCCGGGTTCGGGATCAGCGAGTCCATCGCCCACGCCTACACCAGCACGGTCATCCATCTGCTCGCCGAACGTGCGCCGGGTCTGCTGAAGGTCCTGCGCGAGGCCGACGCGGACTTCGTCCTGCTGGACGGCACGCTCGCCGAGTGCGACCGGGTCGGCGACGGACGGGCTGACTACTCCCACAAGCACCGCCGGCACGGGGTGAACGTGCAGGTGGTCACCGATCCGGGCGGCCGGCTGCTGTGGCTCTCACCCGCGCTGCCCGGCCGAGCGCACGACCTGACCGCTGCTCGCACCCACCGGATCATCCACATCTGCGAGCGCCAGGGCGTCCCCATCCTGGCCGATCTCGCCTACCAAAGCGGCGGCCCCTGGGCGAGTACCGGCATCAAACGCAAGCGTCTGCAGGAACTCGTCCTCACCGAGAAGACCGTCAACCGGGCCCTGGCCGTGGCACGCGCACCGGTCGAGCGCGGCGTCGCACGCCTGAAGTCCTGGCAGATCTTCCGCAGATCCCGATGCAGCCCGA
This sequence comes from Streptomyces sp. NBC_01092, assembly GCF_045039535.1. Lineage (NCBI taxonomy): Bacteria > Bacillati > Actinomycetota > Actinomycetes > Kitasatosporales > Streptomycetaceae > Streptomyces > Streptomyces sp. NBC_01092. The sequence goes on from NZ_CP108659.1 coordinate 11,006,205, forward strand.
ACCGCATGACGTCAATCGCCAAAGCCGTTCTCACCCTGGAGCGGCAACGCTGAAGAAGCTCAGTGAGCGTCTTGCATCCTGGGGCGGGAGGGTGAAATGGGCAGGTCGGGCGGGGTGGTGACGAGGCCGGGCCCCTGGTCGTTGGCGTGGTGATCTCACTCATCACACCGGCGACCGGGGGGCCCTGTTGGTTCCGTATCCTTCCATGCTCGACGTCCCGTACGAGCTTGTCGAGCATGTCTCCTGGCTCATCTACGCCCGAAGGCGTGAACTGCGCTCACCCTGGCGGAAGTTGAGTTGCTTCAGGCAGGCCCTGCCCGCCCTGGCCCATCTACGCAAGAACGAGACGTATCGGCAGGTCGGCGCCGGATTCGGGGTGTCCGAGGCAACCGCCTGGCACTACGTCGACGAGACCATCGACATACTCGCCTCCTGGGCGCCCGGCCTGCACGAAGCCCTCGCCGGCTTGGGCGAAGGCGACTTCGTCATCGTCGACGGCACCCTCATTCCCACTGACCGCATCAAGACCGATGAGCCGTACTACTCCCAGAAGCACAGGAAACACGGCATGAACGTCCAGGTCATCGCACGGCCGGACGGAACTCCGCTCTGGTTCTCGCGTGCGACACCGGGACGCACCCACGACCTGACCGCAGCACGAGCCCACGGCATCATCCAGGCGTGCCTGACCCGGCAGATCCCCGTGCTCACGGATCGCGCCTACCAGGGCGCCGGCGCCACCGTCCGCACCCCCTACCACCACAGCATCCAGCCGCTCCACTACCAGCAGTTCAACCGCGACCACGCACGACTGCGAACTCCCGACGAACACGCCTTCGCCCAGCCGAAGTCCCGGCGACAGCTACGGCGAGCCAGGTGCTCCACCCGCCGCATCAGCACCATCCTCCAAGCCATCCACACACTGTTAACCTGCGCCTATTCAGGATGAAAGAAGTTCACTTACACCTCCCTCTTCGTGTTCCTCGTGTTGGAAGTAGCAAGTGGTTACAGTAATTTGACTCTCCGTTAGCCAGTCTGAGGTTGGGGGACCGCGGCTGGCCGAGGGGAGGGATTGGGACATGGCTTGTCCACATCCAGCGGGTTGGCTTCTGGCCAGTCTCAACGACTGGATTCCGGAGAGCCTTGCGGCTGACGCATAAGCATGCAGCATCAAGGCACGTTTGAGCGCGGCCAGAGAGTAAGGGTCCAGGCTGCTGGCGTACCAGAGTTCGCCACAGTCAGATTCGCCCTGGCCGGAGACCAGTCGGGGGCATGGGATCTCATCCTGGTCGACGACGAAGACCGTCGTCATGAAGTGAATCTGGCAGCCGGAGACACCGAGACCGTGCGACCTCTCGTCAGCGACGGGCAGGCTGACTCGGCTCGTGTGCTGGCCGCGATGTGGACCCAGTGGATGAATGCCGCGGCGACCAACGCCGAGTCCAGCGCTATGGCCGCCACGCCACTGAAGCCGTACGCGCACCAGACCACGGCCGTCTACGGAGCGATGCTCCCTCAGCCCCTGTTGCGTTTCCTCCTCTGTGACGAGCCAGGTACCGGCAAAACGATCATGGCTGGCTTATACCTGCGTGAGATGCAGAGGCTCGGCCTGATCAAGCGGGCGATTATCGTGTGCCCGGCGAACCTGGCCACCAAGTGGGTGGACGACTTCCAGCGGTTGCTGGGCGGCGGGCTGCGTCAGTTGACCTCGGCCACGGTGCGTGAGGACGCTCTGAACTCCAACGACCTGTGGGTGGTGTCGCTGGAGTTAGCAGCCGTGAATCCCGCCGTGCAGGACGCCATTCGGCCGGACAAGGCCGGCTGGGATCTGGTCGTCTTCGACGAGGCGCACCGACTGACTCCGACTGCCGCCGGATACCACCAGGTCGGACGGCTGCTGGCCAAGAACACCCCGCGGACCCTGCTGATGACGGCAACGCCGCACCGGGGCAAGGAGTGGCTCTTCCGACACCTGCTGCATCTGGTCGACCCAGAGATCTACCCGGATCCGGGCAACGACCCCAACATCGAGCTCAGTGCACTGCGTCCCGGCCCCATCCACTTCCTGCGGCGGATGAAAGAGGACTTAGTCGACTACGACGGCACGACCCGGCTGTTCAAGGGGCGCACCGCGCACAACCACAAACCGCCTGCCCTCGTCGTCATCAATCTCTCGGACCTGCACACGTTCAGCCACGTGATCATTCTGGCCGTCCGGTGCCCCCGGCGCAGCAAACCGGGCGATGCGTCACGACAGGGCGAACGTTGCCTGAGCCGACACTAGCTCGGGGGCGGCGGCACCACCAGCGGCATGATCCGCTCCTCCTCCGCGACGGCGCCGTTTTCGATGATGTGGCAGCGGATCTGCTGGCCGCCGCTGTCGGAGTCCTCGATGGTGACGTCGTGTGTGGCGAGCACGGAGAGCGGGTCGAGGTCGTTAGCCAGCAGCAGGTTGCAGACTTCTTTACGGCGGCCCTGCGCGTAGTGGAGGTCCCACAGAGTGGCGCTGGAGATGCGACGGGCGTTGTGGTCCAGTCTTGCCGCCCGGCCGTCGCGGGCTGTTGCTCGTAGGGCTGGTGGCTCATGGGGTCCCCCAAGGATGATGTGCGTGCCGGGAGGCACCATCGCGTGGGGGGTGGCTGTTCTGCGACGTGGTCCCGCTGTCCGGCCGCTGGGGCGCCCGCGGGAAGACTTCCTGGGTCTCGTCGCCGGGCAGAGGCTGTACAGGTGCGCATGTTCCCCCAGGGTGTGTCGTGGCTGAGGGGCCATCATGGGAGGCGTGCACCCTGTGTGTTGGTGCGGTGACGCAATCGTGACGCAGGGGAGGCGAGGGTGCGTAGGACGTGGGCCAGGTTTGCCTGTTTGACTGCGGGCATCGTGGCCTTGGGGGTCAGTGTGTCCAGGTGTCTGGTCCGCCGCCGCGCCATTCGATCAGGTCCGCACCGGCGGCGTCGAGATCGTCCCAACCTTCGAGGCCAGCGTGCTGGAGGAACACGGTGAGGTCGTGCAGGGAGTAGGCGGTGCCGAGGACGTCACCGTCGATGCGCACGCGTCGGCCGCCTGCTTTGCTGGGCGCGTCGACGATGACGCGTGGTGTGGGCATGGGCTCAGCTTCTCCCGTAGCCGGTTGCGCCGCACGCGGGGCTGCTCCTACTGCGGCAGTCGTTGGTCGTCGGGTAGCGAGGTCAGTGGGTACCGATGCCGACGAGGAGGGCGCGGGCGTATACGGGGTGGCCCTGGCCGTCGAGGCTTTTGGCTTCAAGGTGGCCGCGGTGGACCCAGGAGCAGATGGTGGGAGCCGTGACGGCGGCCGCGGGGGCGGTGTAGAGCCGTCGGGCATGTGGGCGTCACCTCCGACCTGTGTCCCGATCTACGGTCGGCGTGGGCCTGGGTGCAGTCGTCCGCACCGGCATACGGGACGACGGCGCCTTGCTCGGTCGGACCGGTGGTGCACGCGTAGGCGCGAGAGCATGAGTGCGGATCCCGGTGGATTCCTCAGCTGAGCATACGTGTGATGTCGGCAAGACTGTTGTGCTACATGAGGGACCTTGTCCAGCAGGAACGCCGCGGCCCGCCACACCGGCCACGTGTGGCGGGCCGGTGTGAAGCCAGACCGTGTCGGGTGTGAGCGGCGAACTCAGTGTGGCACAGGGCCCGTCGCCCGTTCAGGCCGCGTCGGTCGCGGCGTCCCGGTGGACGTGGAGGACGCGTACGGCGTGCGGGTCGTAGTCAGTGCGGCTGAGGTGGTGGCTGCAGACGGCACAGGTGATGCGGTCCTGGCCGGCGACGGAGGCCAGCCCGAAGGCCTCGCAGGAGGGCAGGGCGCGGCGTAGTAGTGGCGGCGGGGTACGGCGTGGATGAGGCCGCCGAGCTGGCGGTGGAAGTCGGCGACCCAAGGGTGTGTGAGGGCGGGGGGGCAGGTAGGCGGTCAGCCAGGGGCACCAACCGGTGATGGTGGCTCCCTGGGTGGGCACGGCTTGCTCGCAGGGGCGGGCGTACTCGGTGCCGTAGGGGTCGCGGTAGACGGCGGGGGTGGCTGTATGCGATGAATCCGGCCCAGGCGTCGAGCCATGCGCGGATCGGGATGGTGTCCGGCTGCTCGTCTGCTGTGCCCTGATCGGCGTGGCAAGGGTCGAGGCGGGGCCAGGACGCGCACGTCGACCGGGACGGGTGCGTGGGCACGGCCGGTAGCGCCGAGGCGGCCGTGCGCGGGGCGTGAGGAGGTTGCGACGAATTCGTCCAGCAGGCGGGCTTGGTGCGGTGGTTCGGCGAGCCCTGCGTGCAGCTCGGCGGCGTGGAGCGGGCAGGCATGCTGCCCGTCGTCGGCGGTTCGGGGGCAGATGGCGCAGCTAGCCACGCCCAGCCCCGGTGTTGCGGTGTGCTGCCCGGCGTGCTCGGGCCAGGGCGGCCGGGTCTTGGAGGAGGTCGGGGATGGAGTGTTCCTCGCGGCCGTCGGCGACCTTGTCGTGGCCGAGGAGGAGGGCGTGGAGCTTGTCGAACTCGGCGATGACCTTCGTGGTCGACTTGCTCATCTGCTGCTCGGTCACTTCGCCGAGGGCGGTCAATTGGCGGGTGACCTCGGCGTGGAGGATGTCGCGTACCTGCGTCTCGGCCAGCTCGGCGGCCAGCTGGCGGGTGGCCTCGACGAGGTCGCGGGCGGCCTTGACCTCGTAGCGGAGGTCCTTGAGGGCGCCGCGGGCCTCGCGGATCTCCCTGCGCAGCTGGTCGCGGGTCTTGTGGAGGTCCTCGGTGGGCAGCTCAGCCATGATCGTTCTTTCCGGCCGGTGGTCACCGGCCGTTCTTACGGGCGGGTAGGGGTAGTTCCTCGCGCGTACGCGCGGGCCTGCACTGCGCGCCCGTGTGCGTGAGGGGGTCAGGTGGGCTTGTGGGTGCAGACTGTTCCAGCACGAGGTGTTGTGGCGGGTGCAGTAGCCGTCCCAGGTGTGCCAGCGCCAGCAGGGCAGGCCGAGCTGGTGGGTGCGGTGGCTGAATCCGGAGCGGCCGTGCGGGAGCGTGAAGTAGATCCGCTTGGCGGTCTTCTTCGCGATCGGTGCTGGCGGATCTGGTATATGCCCAGGGGGTCGTCGTCCCAGTTGGCGTCTCACAGTTCGTACAGGTACTCGGTGCGTTCCAGGTGCGTGGTGGGTCCATGTGTCGAGTGGGTCATGGCCGTTTCTTGGCTGCATCGAGGGCGGTGTCACGCAGGCCGGCGATGAGTTCCTCAACGCGGTCTACGGGGACGCGGACTGCGGCGACGTCGTTGTGGTTGCAGGGGATTCGCAGTGCGATGTGCGGGCCGTCCTCGGTGCGAAGCGGTTCGACGCGGAGGTGATCGTCGTCGGGGTCGGTGTAGTGGAAAGTCATCGGGGGCTCCGGTGAGGGGGTGGTTGGGGCAGGTGGGGTCGTGGTGTCCAGCGAGGGAGGGCCATCAGCCCTCGCAGCAGGCGTGGTCAACGTGGTGGACGGCTTCGAGCCAGGTTTGTAGGTGGGTGGCGGCGCCGTTGCGGACGGCCGTTGTCGCGGCGGAGGCAGTGGTGGACCCTGAGGGCGACCAGGTGTGTGGTGGAGAACAAGATGACGAGCAAGACGAAGGCGGCGGCCAGCAGGATGTAGTTGAGGGCGGCAAGGGTGTGCTGGATGCTCATCGGCTGCCTCGGTGTGGCTGGGGGTTCCACAGTGGGGGCTGGATCTTCGGCCTGCGTCGGCCGGGCCGCCGGCGCTGCTGGCTGATGCCGGTGCAGGAGTCCCGGTGCGCGACGGCTTTCCATTCCAGGAGTTCTTGCTCGGGCCGGTCGGCGTCGAGCCGGCGGACGACCAGGCCGCCGAGCCCGTTGGTGTGGGCGGCGAATCCGCCGGCGGGTGAGGGCAGGGCGTCGAGGGGGATGCGCTGGCCTTTGAGGCCGGTAGCCCAGCGGATGCGGGCGCCGCAGCGGGTGCAGGGGGTGACGCCTTGGGTGGAATGCGGGATGGTCGGCATGGGGCCGGTCTCCTCTCGGGTCAGGCGGTGGGTCGGTAGGCGGAGCAGCGTTGGAGGGGCAGTGGGGTGGTCTCCCGTTGCAGGCGCGGTAGGTGTAGGGCTGGGCGCTGGTATGCGGGGGTGGCCGCGGCTGGTGTGGTTGGCGTGGGGCGAGTTCGGCGCAGGTTTTGCAGGGTTGGCCGGTGTGGGAGAGGAATCCTCAGGGGCATTCGGGGCGGCGGCATATGGAGCGCACGGGCAGGACGGCGCCGAGCTGCCAGCGGCCGCGGTCGTGGATGACCCCGGTGCGGTCCAGGACGGCCCAGACGCGCGGGCTGAGGGCCAGCTCCGGCGTACGCGTGGGGCGCAGCAGGGCGCACAGGGCCGCGAAGCGGCGGAGGAACCTGCACGCTGTTACTCGCGGTATCCACAGGTGGGGCGACCCACTTACGGTCATCTCGCCTACGTCGGAAAGTCCCACGCCTGGGCGTGTTCCTCGGGTCGTTCAGTTCTTGATCTCCTTGTACGCAGGGGATCCGTCATCAAGATCGGGACCCGATCCGTCATCAGGATCAGGGGTCAGTTCGGGCTCCTCGGCGGGGTGGACGGGGTCGTCGTGGACGGTGATGAGGTAGCGGCCGCGGTAGTCGGCCCGCTTGTCCTGGCTGATCCAGCCGAGCGCTTCCAGCCGGTCCAAGAGGCGGGCCACGGAGGCCTCGGCCAGGGGCTCTCCGGCCGACCTGCCACCGTGATGGCGCAGCAGTTGGGCAAGCTCGCCGAGCGTGGGCCGGTGGCCCTTGATGACGACGGTGTAGCGCATGACGAGGGAAAGGCGATGTTCCGGGCCGCTCAGGGTGTCCGCGGCCCGCACTGGTGCCCACACGTACCCTTCGCCGCGCTCGAGGTCGTGGCACCAACGCTGCGCGGTCTGCCCCGTACCGGTGATCTTGTGGGTCTGGCGCTTGGTGAAAAGTTCCTGTACCTCGTCCGTCGGCGCGGGCTGGCCCGACCTGCGAGTCGATCTCTGGACCTCTGCGACCCAGGCGCGGACGTATGCCACACAGGTGGAGGGCAGGCCGGGACGGGCCAGAGCGGCGGCGACCCAGAGCCGCTCGAAGGCGGTGATGGGCGTGGCTTCAGGGAAGAGACCGTCGTACCGCTCGGCCACACCCCCAGCGCGGTGACCGTCTGCTCCCGGCCCGCGCCGGGTTTGACGGCCAGCCAGGCTGCGGTGGCAGCGGGGGAGCTGCCCAGCAGCCCGTCCGGCAGGGCGGCCGCCATCTGCGGCAGATGGCGGGCCACCCCCTCGAAGGTGTGGTGCAGCTTGGGTGGCACACGGCCGGCCAGCCGACACTGCTCGGCCACGCGGTCGGGTAGCGCCGCCTGGAAACCGCGCGGCTGGGACGGCGCTGGCCGTGAGCCCACGCGCCGAGCCGCGGCAGTGCCGCGACCGCAGGCTGGTCGAGATGCTCGTTGATCAGGGCCGCCAGTTCCGGGACGAGTATCTCGATGGCCGCCGTGTCCGGCCAGCCACCAATCGAGGACAGGTCCCAATGTGCTGCGAGCCCGTTGTCCGCAGCCACGGCGAGCTGCTCTCGCGACACCTCTCCGGCCTCGCCTTGGCCCAGCGCGGACAGGAGGGCTTCGGTGACGCTGAGCGTCGGCAGTAGCCGGTACGGTGCGGGGCCCTCCCCCCCAACTCCCGTCGTTCGCCTGCTGCTTCAGCAGGCACGCGAGACGGCGTTCGTCTCCATCCAGCCAGGGTGCCCAGGACGTCACCCGGGCTGTCTCATAGAGGGACGGGCGCACGCTGCCCCAGCAATCGTCGTTGACCGACGTCACAAGTTATGAGCCCATCGCTCGTAGTTCTGCCTGTGTCGTGTTCGGCTCAGGGGCACCGGACTCATGACTGCCTCTCCGTGGCTATCGACACGATCTGCCTCAGCGTCCTGGCGACGTGCGGGGGCAGGTCTGCCCTGTCCAGCGTGGCGAGGGCGGCACAGCGGCGGGTATTGATCATTTCCTCGACCCGCTGCCGGGCACCGGTGGTCTCCAGAACGGTGCCGATGCCTGTGGTGAGAAGCGGGGGCACCTCCTCACCGTCGGGAGGCGGAAAGGAAGAGGATCCCGCCGTCGGGGTCCTGGAACAGCCGGACATCGTCGAGTTCGGGAGGTGTGGGATGGCCGAGCAGCGCAAGCATGGCGTGTGCGTCCCGGTGGATCAGAGTCCAGTCCATGACGGCTTCGAAGTATCCGGCATCGCCGAATTGCGGCGTTACGTTCGCCACCAGTAACCGCCCGCCGGGGGCGAGTGAGCCCAGCAAGGCGCGAGTGAGGCGGATGGCGGTGCGGTCGGGCAGGTAGTCGTACAGACCGGTGGAGGTGATCATGTCGAGCGGTGCCTGCTTCAGACCTCCCCGGGCGATCACGTCGCGGACGTGTTCGGGAGCCGACTGCACACCATACTTCCCGTAGGCGCGGGAGACCGTGACCAAGGATTCTTCGTCCTGATCCAGGGCCCAATAGGTGGCGACCGCTCCGTTGCGTACGGCGATGCTGTCCTCGATTTCGCGTAGGTGGCCTGCCGCGAGCGAGGCGATACGTACGCCCGGACGCTGGCGGGCAAGGTTGTCGATGTGCTCACGGATGGTCTGGCGTCGCCAGCGGGCGCCTCGCATGGCCGGGCGCTGCATCACGGCGCTGTGCAGAGCCCGGATTTCGCTACGGAGAGGGTGAGGCGACCCTCCCATTCCATAGATCATGTCCATGGTGACTGCGTCGCCGGCGTAGCCGCGAGGCTTCTTCAGCCCTCGCGCGGTGAACGGCTCCGTGTGCAGCACACTGGCCAAGGGATGTTCACGTACCTCCCGGCACAGCAGCTGCCACTGTTCCGGGGGACGTGCCGCTCGTTGCTGTTCAAGCCACCCGCACACCATGTCTACGGCTTTTGGCGTATCGCGTCCGGAGAGGACTGCGGAATGGAATCCGTTCAGCGTGTCCATCGGTTCTGCGCCCTCCGTGCCTACTGTCCGGGAATCGGGGGAGTGTTGTTCTTGGGGCATGCGGCTATCGCCATGGCTGGGTCGCGTTCGCCGCTGTTGTAGCCGCCCACCCGCGCGTCGATCGAGGCGTGCGTGCCGGTCTCGGTCAGTGTCACGGCCCGTACCTGCAGGAAACCGCCCGGCTTACCGCTGGAGTCCTTCGGCCGGTCAAGGTCCGCCGGTTGGCGTCGTTGTCCGGCACGTCCAGCAGGAAAAGCGGGCGACGAAGAGACCCCCCACCTGCGAGGACCGCAGTCTCCGCGACAAGGACAACAGCTGCTCGCCCGACTTCATTCAGTCTCAACGTGCTCTACTCTCTTCTCGTCTGACAGGCGTCATGGTGAGGCGGTGAGTCGTCCCGCGGTCTGGATGTTGTCCAACCACCGAAGCCGTCGCAAGCAGAGCCGCCTTTAGTTGCCCGCTGCAGCAGGGACTTTGCCCTTTAGCCTCGATCTTTCTGACGGTCTGCTGGTGGAACCGGTGGACGTTTCGCTTTCCAAGGTTGATTGCTGGTAGGGCTGCGGCCCGACTGTCGCGTCGGGTGGGCGCCGGGTTCCACTGCTCCGGACGTGACGGTGCTGCTCGCAGGGCCGGGAATGCTACTGGTCAGACTGGGCTGGGTAGTTGGTCGAGCCGTTCGAGGGCGCTGGTGACGACATGAGTCCAGGGCCAGTGGCGGGCGAGGCGGAGGATCTGGCGGCGGCCGGTGGTGATGAGCTGGCCGGCCGGGCTGAACATGCGGAGCCGCAGGCGGCGGGGCTCCCAGAGCCGGGCCTGGCCGTTCAGCGCAAACATCGGCATCCAGGCCAGCAGGGCGAGTGCGATCTGGACGATCTCTAGCCAGATCCTGTTTTGAGGGGTGTCGTGCAGGGGCAGGTTGCGCAGGCCGGTCGCGCGGGCGGCCCGGATGCGGTCCTCGGCCCGTGCCCGCACGCGGTGGCGGAGTTCGTGTTCGGCGATGGGCCGGCCGGGTGGTGTTGGTGGCGAAGCACGTGATCCGCATGCCGTCGGCGCCCGTGATCCTCAACTGGGCTCCGGGGTGCGGTCGTTCCTTCCGGACGATCAGCCGCATGCCCTTCGGTCAGCTGTCGAGCATGCCGCCGGTGAGTTCGGCGACCCAGGCCCCGTCGCGGATCTCTCCGTCCGGTCGACGGCCGGGGTCCATGCCGCGAGCGGCACCTTGAGTACGGCCTGGTGGATTTCGTCGGTGATGGTCATGCCGACCGAATACGACAGCCACCGGCCGCGTTTGGCGCGCCAGGTCAGGAACTCGCGGGTGCCGCACGCGGAGTTGGTGCGGATCAGCGTCCGGCGCCCGCGCCGGTAGGGCTTGGGGCCCTGGGCCAGGGCCAGTTGGGTGGTCCTTCGCCAGGACTGTAACCCTGGCATCAGGGACTCCACAAATCCCAGTACAGCTCATACTCCCGAGGCCGCGGACCGCTGGACATGGATCCTGATCGTCGCTCACACCCAGGTCCGGCTTGCCCGGCCCCTCGCCGCGGACCTCCGCCGCCCCTGGGGAAAGCCCACCACTCCCGACCGGCTCACCCCCGCCCGGGTTCGCCGAGGGTTCAGGAACATCCGCGCTCACCTCGCCTGCCCGACCCGTGTTCCCAAACCTCGAGGCGCCAGCCCCGGATGGCCACCCGGCGCCAGGAACGAACACCGGGCACCCGCTACGACGTCGGCAAGACCATCAAACGCCCCGAGCCCCTCAAGGTCATCGGCAAGCCCGGAAGATCTTGGTAGAGGAAGAACAAGCTAGGGCGTCCCTGGCTTCGTCCGCTCGGAGTTCCGACAGTTAGGGACGCGGCGGGCTGTCCCCGGCAGGGAGCCGGGGTGCGAGGCGGGGCTGTCGTCCCACCGTGTCGCAGCTGGGCCGGGTGCCGCTTCCCACGGGTTTGTCCTGACCGGCCGGCGATGGCGGCCGGTGACCGGACGGTAAAGAAGCAGGCAGGCTCCGCTGAGCAAGAGAAGGGCAGTCGCGGCCAGGAAGGGCGCGGTGGAGTCGGCCGCGTACAGGGTGACGGCCATAAGGGGACCGATGGCAAAGGCCACGCCCGCCGCGCCGGCGATGGCACTGCCTGCTTGGATGCTGTCCTGCCGGGTGTCGGCACGCGAGACGTACTCGTAGCAGGAGGACAGTGCCAAGCCAATGCCCGCAGAGGTGGTGAGGTAGCCGGCCAGCAGCCATGGCGACGACTGTCCGAACGTCATCGGCAACATGCCGACGACGGTCAGGAGCAGTCCGCCACCGACCATCCGCGCTGTCTGCTGTGGCGTCCAGACCGTCGCGGCGGCCTGGGCCAGCAGGAACGGGACGCTCGATGCCACGAGGAACCAGCCAGCCATGCGACCGGCCTGATCGGTGGTCAGGCCGTTGCGTTCTTTGAGCAGGGATCCGGTGATCACCTGGATGCAGGCGACCAGAAGCAGCAGCGAGCCCACGACCAGCAGGCAAGACCAGACCTTGCGGATGAATGGCAGGGCGCTGCCGGCCGCGGCGGCGCGCCGGACGGGCCGTCCCTGCGGGGCTAGGCGGGCGACCAGCACGATCACCACGATCAGTGGGGCCACCGGAGCGAGGAGGAGGACGGTCAGCCCCGAGGGGTTCGTCGAGGCGCCCAGCAGGGGGCCGGCCAGGAAGCCGAATCCCTGTGAGCCCGCGACCACTGCGGCGGCTCGCAGCCGCTGCGGGGAGGTGGTGGTGTCGGTCAGCAGGCATGCGGGACCGGCCACCTCGACGGCGGCGACGGCCAGACCGAACACGACGCCCCGGGTCAGCATGGCGAGTGTCGCCCCCAGCGCGGGCGAGTCCGGTGCCCAGCGCACCACCCCTGCGAAGGCAAGGGAGCTCAGGGTGATGCCGACGAGTCCGAGCAGGAGTACTCCGCGGCTGCCCCAGCGGCGCGAGGCGAAGGCCCACAACGGGTTGGACAGGAGAATGACACAGCCGGACACGGTGATGACCACGCCCATCCACAGGTCGTCCACGCCCAACTGCTCCGCCAGGGGCTGAAGGACGGGGGCGTTGGTCTGCTGGACGGTGTATCCGCAGGCCATGGCCGCGGCGACCGGGGCGAGACCGCCACTGCCCGAATGGGGACGGGCCGGTGTCACGGCACCGCCGCGAGCACACGGGACAGTCGCTCGTCCGGCTGGGTCACCAGTCGTGTTAGGAGTTCCGTCACGCCGGTCCCCAGGCGTTCGAACGAGTCGGGTGGGTACAGTTGTGGATTGGCCTCGAATTCCAGGAACGGTACCCGCGTGACGTCGCTGGAGCAGTTGGCGCGGAAGTTGGACGCGGGGCCTGTAGCCAGGACGTGGAACTCCGAAGTACGGTCGGTGAAGCGCGGCGGGTTTCCCACGATGACGTTCACGTAGGTACGTGCGGTGAACGTCGGCAGCCGGTCGGTGGGGACGCGCTGATGGGCCACAGCGGCGGCGAGTTGTCCGGAGACCCTTGTGGCGGTGTCCGTGAACGTGTCGTCGGCGGCGATCTTGATGCGCAGCGGCAGTTCCTTCGCCATGTTGGTGGGCGTCTTGACGGCGTTGAGCGTCGCCCGGTTGCCCAGGAGCATCACCAGTTCGACTTCTGGCTGTGTGCTGATCCGGCTTAGCTCGCACGCGACCGCCGTGATGAGGATGGCGGGCCAGCGTATGCCGGTCCCGGCCGACAGCGCGGGGAGCGCCGAACGGCAGGCGTCGGGCAGGGGTACGGTGAGCCGGGCCGACCGGGGAGAGGCCGCCTGTACATGGGGGGAGAACCCCGCCGGGGGGATGGGGCGGGACAGCAGATGGTGCCAGTAGGTGATGTCCTTCTCGGCCCGTGGCGAGTTCCGGTAGGAGGTCTCTTCGTCGACCAGCCGGGCCAGCGGCACGAAGCCGCTGGGCGGCGCGGTGGATCCGGTGACGATGGCGTCGAAGTGCTGGGCGATCCGGGTCAGATAGCGCTGCGCGCCGTAGGCGTCCAGCGTGATGTGGTCGTAGAGGAAGAAGAAGTAGGTGGAGTCGGGCGTTTCGATGAGCGTGTGGGCGCAGGGGGCGGTGCCGTTGCTCAGGTCGAAGGCTTTGCCCAGTGCTGTGTTCATGTACGCGACGGCTGTGTCGTCGTCAGGGAGTTCGAGCGCGGTCCACGGTACGGGCGCCGCGGGAAGGATGACCTGCCGTGGCTCGCCAGCATGTGTCCGGACCGTGACCCGCAGGGCTTCGGTCTCCGCGTACGCGGCGGACACGGCCGCTTGGAGCGCGTCGCCGTCGATGCCGTCGGTCAGGCGGAAGAAGGCTCCGCAGTTGTCCTTCGGGTCGCTGGGGTCACACCGGCGGGTGTCCCACATCGGGCGTTGCGCCGCGAGCAGCGGCAGTGCCGCGGCGCGGGGCCCGGTTGCCGGGCCGGTCATCGTTGTGACCTCTCCGTCTCGATCAACTCAGCTAGGTACGCGGCCAGTTCGCGGATGGTGGGGTGGTCCCAGAGCGCCGTGACGTCCGGCACCACGTGGAAGGCATCCTCGATCTGGGTGACCATGGCGATGACGGACACGGAGTCGAGTCCGTAGTCACTGATCGGCACATCCGGGTCGACCTTCTCTGGGGGCAGACTGGCGTACTCGGCGATTGCTCCGGTCAGCCAGTTGCTCACGGTTTCGGCCTGGGGGGTGTCCCCGACTGTGCTCATAGCTATTTCCTCGTTGTGTGGGTGAATGGGGTTTCAACGGGTGCCGGGAAGCGCGCGGCGCGGCTCGGGAACCCGGTGACCGAACACGTGATGCCCCGACAGGCCCAGGTCGCGGTCGTCGGTGCACCGTGCGAGGAGTTCGGCGAACAGGCGGTCCTCGACGTGTGGGGGGAGGGGGCCGCGGCACCCCTCGGCGCGGGCCAGGACCGCTGCCGTCCAGGCCGGCATCCAGTCCGCCCCGGAGTCGTGATTGTGCCGCCAGGTCTCCAGACAGGTGCCGACGACGGAGAGCTGGACATACCGGTCGACCAGGCGTGCGGTGGGGGCGGAGGCGTCGACGCCGAGTTCGGTCGTCGGCAGGGCAGCGCACTGGGCGCGCCGTCGATGTCCCTCCTCGGCGAGTGCTCCGGCCATCCGGCTGATCAGCCTTGTCTCCGCGTCGTGCTCGCCGCCCAGAACTTCGGCTGCCACCCGCAAACCGCCGAAGAGGTGGTCGCGGCCGTTGCCGGTCACACGCAGGGCTCGGAAGTCGAGGGGCGGGAGGTCCGCGTCCCTGACGAACACCGCTGGGTCGGCGGGTCCGACGGGGCGCCGGGCCACCAGCGGCAGCTGGGGCAGGATGGTCATCCGGCACGCGGCCTTGCTGACGTGGACCACACCGATCGCCCGGATGTCCCGCAGCAGTTTCTGGAACACGGCGGTGGGCCCTTCGGCGAGGTACGAGTGGGCTCCCAGGACCGTTGCCAGCCGATCCATCGCTCTCATGAGCAGGTCTGGAACGACGTACTTGACCGCGGCGGCCTGCAGAGCACCCTCGCCGGGGTGCAGGTGCAGAGTGCGGGCGGCGGCCGTGGTGAACGCGTCGGCCGTCAGTAGGGTGACGAAGACGTCCACCAGCGCCATCCGCAGGTGCGGAAACCCGATCGCCGGAGCACCGTACAGGGTACGGCCCTTCAGGTGCTGTACGGCGAGCCGCAGAGCGGTGTCGAGCGCGGGGGTCATCATGCCCGGAAGCGCGATCCGCGACAGCTGGAACGCCTTCATCGTGTTCTCGGCACCGCGACCGAGCCCGCCCAGCACCCGGTCCGCGTCGACAGGCACGGAGTCGAAGGCGATGCCGCCGAGATGTATCCCGCGCAGCCCGACTGAGGAGTACCGGGGCAGCCGGGTCACGCGGTCGTGTGCGAGGTCGGGGTGGCGCAGCAGCAGCTGGGAGTGGGAACGGGGGGTGCCGGGTTCGCCGGTCGCCGCGAACGTGACGACGGCGTGGGCGCGGGTGACGTTCGTGACGACCTCCTTGCGGCCGTCGAGCACGAGGCGGTGGCCGTCCGGGCGGGCGCGGAAGTCGACCGCGGCGAAGTCGTTGCCGTGGTCGAGTTCGTGGTAGGCGCAGGCCAGACGGTGACCGGCAAGCAGGGTGTCGGCGGTGTACCGGCGCTGGTCGTCGTTTCCGGCCAGCCAGACGCACACTGCGGCGAGCAAGGAGCTGGTCACGTATCCGGCGCCGAGTCCAGGGTCGCGGCGGGTCACCACCCGGGCGACGTTGATGAGGTCGTCCAGGCGAGTGAAGCGACCGCCGAGCGCGCTCGGCACCAGTTCCGCGTTCATACCGAAACCAGCCAGGGCGGCCTCCCCGGCGGCAAAGGCGTCCGCGCGGTCGTCCGCGTCGAGCACGGCGTCGAAACCCAGCGGGTTGCCGGGTGCGAAGGGGTTCCCGAAACGCTGTTCCAGAGCGGCCATTCGCTGGGAGGCAGGCACGATCACCACAGTGTCGTCTCCTGGTCACGGCCGAACAGTGTGGGCGGGTCGGTGGTGTCGAGGACATACGGCGCGACCGCGGTGAACGTCTCGTGCCGGCCGGGCTGGGAGGGAACGAGGTTTTCGACCACCAGCTCCAGGCAGGCCCGCAGCAGCAGCTGGGGCCGGTCACCAGGGAGGTGGGTTAGCAGCATCAGGCACACGGCGCCCGCGAAGCACCACTCGAAGCGTTCGGCGAGCCAGAAGGAGTCTGTGCCGGGCATGCCCCGCTGGGGGCGGTGAGCGGCGGCGGCCGCATGGACATCGGCGCACACCGCCTGGAACTCGTCCAGTACGGACGTCAGGCCCTCATCGTCCTTGTACAGCCCGCGGACTTGGCGCAGCAGTTCCGGGACAGCTTGCGTGAGAGTGCATCCCGCGGGCGGTGCGAGTCGGAGACGCTCCGGTGCGAACTCGGGCAGCTTGGTGCTGACTAGGTCGGCCAGTCGCTGTGCCGCCGCGCGGTCGGCCTTGCCGTAGGAGCGGCCGAGCCGGACGAACTGGGCGATCAATGCCTGCCGGTTGACGGCGGTTGTGCCGTCGAAGATGGGCACGATTCGGTGATCACGCTCCAGCTTGGCGAACGCGCCGTGTTCGAAGACCTCGGTGAGGTAGCCCCGGGCCCCCAGCAGTTCACCGACCTGTGTGATGAGTTCGTCCACGAGTGTGGGGACGTACGCCTTGCAGACGGCGGAGACAACACTCATCTCTTGCGGGATGACGTGGATCGCGCGGGTGGCGACGGCGGTGACCGCCTCGGCCAGAAACAGCCGGGTCGCGGCGCGAGCCAGCGTGTCGCGGACCAGTGGCAGGTCGGCCAGCGGTCTGCCGTACAGAGTGCGTTCCAGGACGAAGCGCCGTGCGAGAGCGAGGGCGTGGTCGGCGGCCCCCAGCGACAGTGCTGCGCACGCAGTCCGTGTCAGCTGCAGCGCCTTGAGGACGATCTCCCCGCCCTGGCCGGGCTCGCCGACCACGGCGGTGGGCGGTACGACCGCGCCGTGCAGCGACAGACCGCTGATGTCGGCGCCTCGGATGCCCAGAGTCCTGATCTTGTCCTGGTGCCGGTAGCGGTCGGCGGGCAGTTGCCGTTTGTCGACCAGGAAGAGGGTGAATCCCCGTGCGCCGCCATCCGGGGAAGTGCGGGCGAGCACGCACGCCACCCGACTGCGGGTGGCGTTGTTGATCAGCCATTTCTCACCGTCGAGCCGCCAGCCTTCCGCGCCACGCACACCGGTCAGTTCCCCGGCCAGGACATCGCTGCCGTGGCCTCGTTCGGTCAGTCCCCAGCAGACCGCCGCGCCCTCACCGATCTGCCTCCCAAGCCATTCGGCGGTCTCGGGCGCGCCCGCCACCCAGACCGACACCGCACCGAGGAAGGTCTTGCCGTGCGCGATCGCGACGGTGAGGTCGCGGCGCGCCACCGAACGCATCAGAGCGACGACCTCAGGGAAGCTGTCCAGCTTCCCACCATGCCGGACCGGCACGTAGTGGTCTGCGAGCCCCACCTGGTCCAGGGCCCGGCAGGCGTCGGCGGGGAACGCGGACGCGGTGTCGAGGCCGGCCAGCAGCGCCGGGGAAAACGGGCCGCCGTCACCGCTCCACAGGTCGAGGGCGTCTTCCAGCGTCCGTGAGGCGGATCCCACCGTGTCCGTGTTCATCACCGGGCCGCCTTCGGGACCGACCGGTTGTCGAGTGCGGTACGGATGCGTGGCGTGAGGTGGGTGTGCACAGCCTTGAGCTCCGCGGAGAGGAACCGCTGGCGCATCTCGGCGCGGGCGATCTTCCCGCTCGTGGTGCGCTGTACATGACCGGGCCGGACCAGGACCAGAGCGTCGAGATCGACGCCGAACTCCCGGCTCACCATCGAGCGGACGGATGATGCCAGTTCGTCGAATACCACCGGGTCGGTGCCGACGGCGACCTCGTGCACGAGGACCAGAAGGTCGGCGCCGTCGGAGTCGGGCACGCTGAACGCCGCCCCGACCCCTGACTTCAGCTCGGGGTACGGGGCGCGTATCTCCTCCTCCACGTCGTGCGAGTGCAGTTTCCTCCCCCGCACGATGACGATCTCCTTCATGCGGCCCGCGACGTGGAGTTCACCGTCCTGGATGAAACCGACGTCTCCCGTACGCAGAAAGGGTCCCTCACCGGTGTCGGTGACGGCGCCGAAGACCTCGCGGGTCTTGTCCGGGGCGTTCCAGTAGCCCTGAGCGACGCTGCCGCCGGAGAGCCATATCTCGCCAGTGAGGCCCGCGGGCATGACCGTGCGACGGTCGGGGTCGACGATACGGAGGTCGGCGTCGGTCGGGCGTCCGCAACTGACCATGGGACGCCGGTCGGACGGTGCGGAAGAGGGCTGTTCGGCGGGGACACGGAAGACCGGTCGCCGCGGTGCGGAGCTGCTCACCAGAAGCGTGGATTCCGCCAGTCCGTACGCGGGAACCAGCGCGTCCGGGCGGAAGCCCGCCGCTGCGAACCTGGCGCTGAATGCCTCCATGACGGTCCGGGAGACGGGCTCGGACCCGTTGACCGCGGTCCGCCACCGGGAAAGGTCGAGCTGGGACAGCTGTTCCTCGGTGACGCGGCGGGTGCACAGGGCGTAGGCGAAGTTGGGTGCCGCGGAGAACTCGATCCCCATCTCGTCGATCATGCGCAGCCAAAGGTGCGGGCGACGCAGGAACGTCATGGGCTCCATGAGGACCGCGGAGCCACCGTTGACGATCGGCGCGAGGTGGTGACCGATCAGGCCCATGTCATGGTAATTGGGCAGCCAGCCACCGACGCGCGCCGCAGGACCTATGCCGAGCGAACGCGCGATGGCCTTGGCGTTGGCCAGTACGTTCTCGTGGCTGACGATGACGCCTTTGGGGCTGCCCGTGGAGCCTGACGTGTACTGGAGGAATGCCGACCGCTGTGGGTGGCCGCTTACCAGTTGGCCGTCCTCTAGACCCGGTGAGTCCGCTCGTTCCTCCGCCAGTACTGCCAGTCGCAGGTCCTGCTCGACGAGCCATTCGGTCACACTCGCCTCCGCGCCGGACGTGGTCAACACAGCGGACGCGCCGGAGTTGTCGGCGATCGCCGCGATCCTGCGGCGCTCGTGTGGGAAATGGCCGGGCAGTGGGACGGGGACAGCGATCCTGCCGGTGAGAACGCACGCGAAGAACGCGGCGGTGAAGGCGTGGCCTGGAGGGAAGCAGAGCAGGACGCGGTCCCCGAGAGCGCTCCGTTCCGTCAGACGGCGGCCGATCTGCCGCGCCATCCGGTCGATGTCCGCGGCACTGAACCACGCCGCCTGCGTTTCACTTCCGGTGGCGCTGTAGTCGCAGATCATCGGTGCGTCAGGAGAGGCGCCTACCCGGCACCGCAGCACCTTGTCAAGCGTCGGCAGGTGGGTGGTGGACAAAGGTGCCGCCATAGGGATGTGAGATGTCAGGCTGCCGGGGGTACTCACAGGGAAGGGTCGGCTCGGCGGACCCGCGAAGCCGGGTGATGGCCGACTGTGACAGACCCACCGTGCTCACGCACACACAAGACACGCATCAGGTCTCTGGTTGAACCGCTTCCGTAGTGCCAAGCGTCCGTCGAGAGACGACGCGGGGCAGCAGAGGCGCAAGGATGGAAAGTCGAATGCTTGGTCACGGCCCTTGGGACTAGCACGAGTTGACTGTCGGCCGCCAACTTCCGGGCAACGGCAACAATGACACCGCGTTGAGCGAATCCGGAATGGACACGGCCTCCAGCAAGGCGGCCATAGGCGTCGAGGGCTACTAACAGGGCACAGCGGCTCTCATCCTTCACCGCCGTTAGGCAAGTCGCAATGGGCTCAAGGGCTGGAAAGACGAACACAACAACCTCCCATCGGTGAGTGCGAGCCCGAGTCCGTCACGCCTGCGCACGGATGAAGAATCTGGTGCGTGCTGAGGAACGTTGATCGCCGCGGCGACAGCCAGTATTGGCACGCCAGACAACATCGCCGCTTACACAATTTCGCACGTGCCCAGTAGCCAGCAGTGCTCCGGCGAACTCAACCCCAACATCCCACCCTCAGCCACCGAGCCAAGCAGCTACGAGGGAGTCCTAGAGTATCGAAAGGGCTCCAGAATTCGCAGTTTTCGTCGTGCTGGCAATCTACTCAACATCAGGTGTCAGGCATCCCCTTCAGCCTCACGATTGCCTATTCGAACTTGACATGAGGTAGAAGCGGGAACCCATCCCCTTCTTGCGTGGAAGGCCGGGGGTCGTGCGGAGTATCGCCCGTCCGACTCCGACCGGTATTTGCACGTGCGTGCCCTTTGGGGTGACGAGCACTCAGACAAGCGGGAGGAGGATGGCCCGTTGGGCAGGAGTTATCACCACAGGAGGTTGGTGGATTCCAAGGCGGTGGCGCTCCACCGTATGGTGCGACGGTCCAGGCCTCATAGTTCCGATCGCGCGACTCCGCTGCACTCGAGCAGGCCGTAGCTCCGCCAAGAAGCGGTCCGCTCCTCGGACTTTGCCCGCGCCACGTGGGCCTCGCCGACCGCGTTCCGAAGTGCATGCCGGACACGGGACTGTAAATCGTTCGGTGTAACTCCCGATCATGGAAGATGCATCGATGACCAGTGAGAACGTGACCGAGCACGAGGCTGCCGAGTCGGCGGCGGCTGTGTCGGTGAAGGCTGTGGACGACCAGCTGATCGACGAGTTGGTGAGCTGTGCCCAGGCCGAGGGCCTGCAGTTGACGGGTGAGGGCGGGCTGCTGCAGCGGTTGACGAAGCGGCTGCTGGAGTCCGCCCTCGAGGGCGAAATCACCGATCACCTCGGCTATGACAAGCACGATCCGGCGGGCAAGGACGGCGGCAACTCCCGCAACGGCAAACGCTCCAAGACCGTGCTGACCGACGTGGGGCCGGTGGAGATAACCGTGCCCCGTGACCGGGACGGCTCCTTCGAACCGAAGATCGTCAAGAAACGGCCTAGTGCTGGGTTCCTCTTTTGCTGGGTATATGTCCTGGTGGCGGGGCTGTTCGGTTGCTCGGGAGCGGGTGCTGGACGGTGGTGTTACGGGCACGGCCGAGCCGTGACGAGAACGAGCAACGGCTCGTGCTTCGACTGTCGCGAGCCCGCAAAGCGCCGCGCGATCTGGTGGTGCGGGCGCGCATGGTCGAGCTGAGCTGGTCCGGACAGCGGGTGCCGGCCATCGCGGAAGAGTTGAGGTGCAACCCCAAGACGGTCCGCCGCTGGTTGCACCGCTTCAACCGCTCTGGCCTGGACGGACTGGAGGATATGGGCGGTCAGGGCCGCAAACGGCGGATCACCGAGGCGGAACGCTCGATGATCATCGGCTTGGTCAGACAGCCGGCGCCGGGCCGGCTGACCGTGCAGGCAGGCGGCGAACTGGCCGCAGAGGACGAGTCCGGGCCGCCGGAGTGGACCCTTGACGCACTGGCCGCGGAGGCCCAGCGGCGGGGCATCGAGATCGGCCGCAGCCAGGTCCGTCGGATCCTGCTGGCCGAGAGGGTGCGCTGGCGCCGCACCCGGTCCTGGACCCGCTCGAGGGACGCAGACTTCGAGGGAAAAGGACAAGGATCATCGAGCTCTACACCCGCCCGCCCGGCGGCGCGACGGTCGTCTGCGCCGACGAGCTCGGACCGGTGATCCCCCGCACGTTCCCGCCGGCGCCGGGCTGGTCGCCGGACGGCCACCGCATCAAGTCCGAAGTCGACTACAGCCGCGGACCGGAGAAGACCTGGGTCTACGGTGCGCTGCGAGTGCGGGACGGACAGGAAATCACCATGACCGCTTCCTCTCGCAACAGTGCCTTCTACCAGCAGTTTCTTCAGAAGGTCGAGGCAGCCAATCCCGCTGGGGACATCTACGTCGTTACCGACAACCTGTCCTCACACAACAGCCTGTCCACCCGGACTTGGCTGGTGGACCACCCCAGAATCCGGCACGTCTTCATCCCCGTCGGCGCCTGCTGGCTCAACCTTCAGGAAGGCTGGTGGCGCATCTTCCGCAAGGCCGCCCTCGCCGGGCAGTCCTTCGCAGGACCACCCGAGATCGAGCAAGCCACCCGTCTCGCAACAGCCCAGCTCAACACCCGAGCCCAGCCCTGGGTCTGGGGCAGGCCCGCACCGCCAACCCGCCGACTACGGCGCCGATATGCGTACGCCGTTTGAGGAACCCAGCACTAGTACTGCAACGGTGCTTGTTCTGATTGCTGGGCAGTTTCAGGGGCTGTGTCCGCGTCGTTTGTAGTGGCTGATGCGGGTTTGGTGCTGGCGTCGTCGTCAGTGTGGCCAGTGCAGAACGTCGTCGACCGGGGTGGGGTGGCGGTGGGTGAGGCGGGTGATCAGGCGTCGGATCTCGGCGAGGCTGTAGTGGATGAGCTGGGAGGATCCGTTTCTGCTTTGTCGGCGTCGAGCTGGCGGGCGCGTAGGACGGTGTGGCAGGCGTGGGAGGCCATGGCCAGGGTCATGTGGCGGTGCCAGCCGGGGTAGCGGCGGACCTGGTAGTCGTCCAGGCCGCATTCCTGCTTCGCGGTCTGAAGCATTCCTCAACAGCCCATCGGCTGCCCGCGATGCGGATCAGCTCGTCCAGGGTGGTGTCGGCGGGGCAGTAGGCGATGTAGTAGGAGATCTGCTCGGGCCGGCTGACGCTGCGGCGGGCGAGGACCCAGTGCCGTCGGTCCTCTCGGTGCCATGGTCGGACTTCGACGCGGGCCCAGTCGAAGGTCCGCCGGCCGTGTGCTCCTTCACCGCAGGACCGGCGTTTCCACTTCTGCCGCGGCAGGCCGGGAAACAGGTCGTGGACGGGGTGGTCGATGGACCAGCGGGTGACGACCGTCAAGCGGAGCCGTAGTCGGCGGGGCTCCCAGAGCCTGGCCTTGCCCGTCAGGGCGAGCATCGGTATCCAGGCCAGCAGGTCGAGAGCGATCTGCACGATCTCCAGCCAGATCCGGTTCTGGGCCGTGCGGTGCTGGGGCAGGTTGCGCAGGCCGGTGGCCCGGGCGGCGCGGATGCGGTCCTCGGCCCGGGCCCGCAGTCGGTGGCGGAGCTCGAGCTCGGCGATCGGCCGGCCCGAGGTGTTGGTGGCGAAGCAGGTCAGCCGCATGCCGTCCGCATCCGTGAGCCGCAACTGGGCCCCGGGGTGCGGTCGTTCCTTCCTGACGATCAGCCGTATGCCTTCCGGCCAGCCGTCCGTCGCCGGTGAGTTCAGCGACCCAGGCGCCGTCACGGATCTCGCCGTCCGCCTCGACGGCCTCCGTCCAGGCCGATGCTGGAACCCTCAGCACATGCTGGTGGATCGCCTCGGTGATCACCATGCCGACCGAGTAGGACAGCCACCGTCCCCGCCGGGCGAGCAAGGCGACGAAGTCGTGGGTGCCGCCCGCGGAGTCGGCGCGGATCAGGGTCCGGCGTCCGCGCCGGTACCTCTTCGGCAGCTGGGCCAGGGCCAGTTGGGCGGCGGTGATGTGATCGGTGGCCGTGTTCGATCCCGCGTTGCCTGCTCTGAGCAGGGCCGCGACCGGTTCACCCGTGCCGCCCGGTCCGTGGTCGACGAACCCCATCAGCGGGTGGTGGCCGTAGGTCGCTTCCACGTGGGTGCGGCGTCCTCCTTGTCCGAGTGTGCGATCACCAGCACCCCGTCGAGGTCCACGGTCACCGTCCCGCCCGCGTCAGGCGCTGTCCGGTCAGCCAACCGCCAGACGTGTCGGCGGACTTCAGCCCGCGCGGCACGGATGGCCCGCAGGGCCTTCTCCCCGGAGGTGGCCAGGGCCTCGACGAGGCGGGAGACCGTCGGGTCGGAGGCCACCGGCCCGAACACGGCCGGCTCGGCCCGCAGCATGGCGACATCCGCGAGGCAGTCCCCGCCCAGCGCGACCGCCAGGGCCATGTCCAGCAGGATCTTGCCCGGATCGTGCACCGCCCGAGCCTTCCGCCACGGCGTCAGCGCCGCCGATATCGCGGTGTCCAAGCCGGCCTTGCGGACGGTCTCGACCAGCAGTACGCCCCCGGCCTGCGAGACCACCGCCCGGCCTCCGCCCTCGATGCGGACACGCGGGTACGACCCGATACGCTTCTTCACCTGGAGAGTGCTTCTTTCCGTGCAGTCAACAGGACCCTAGACAAGTCCCATCGTTGCAGGTCAGGAGCACTCTCCGTTTATTTGATCAAGCATCGGACATCCCGCCTCGTGAAAGCGCGAGGTTAAGGATCTCCAGCGCTGCCCCTCCAGGGTGAGGACGGCCTTGGTGGCCGTTGGGTGTCCAGGCTGGTGGCCATGAGAAACCCAGGCGTGTGGCCAGTGGTGTTCCTGGGGGTGGGGGTCAGTTCAAGGGGGCCACTCCCTTCCCGGCGAGGGCCTCGGCGAGGCGGTGCGAGTCGCCGGTGGTGGTCACGAGGTGAGCGTGTGCATGAGGTGGTCGGTGCTGGCGCCGGCGAGGGTCTTGGGCATGATCGTGTCGAAGCCCGAGGGGTGGATGTTGCTGGTCACCGCGATGGAACGTCGTTCGTAGGCGGCGTCGATGATGCGGTAGAACGCTTCGGCGGCGTCTTCGCAGCCAGGCGGCCAGCTGCTCGGCGTCCCGTCCCAGAGCGTGAGCGGGAGCGGGAGCCGGATGTCGGCATCCACCAGCAGGGTGCCATACACGTCGGCGTACAGTGCGAAGTCGTCCACACCCAGCACCCGGGGCGTAGCCGCTGGCGGCAGCGGCATCCGCATCAGGTGGAACAGCACGCTGGTCCGTGAGATCGACACCGGGCGGCCACCGACGGCAAGGTCGGCCAGCGTCCCGCCAGCTGAGAACGCATCAGCCCTGACCCGACGCGACAGCCGGGCACTCCACCTGCCCAGACTCCGAAATTCCCCACCAACACTCGCTACAAAGGGTCCGTCAGCAAGCTGACGGACCCTCATACAAGATCGAGGTTAATGGCTGTACCGATGGCCCGCAAGGCCGCTCACGGCCCCCGACTCTTTCATGTGAAGTTCAGTTGGTCGAGCCCTTTGCAACAACTCATGAAACACGAAAAGCCCTGGATGATCTGCAGGCGGCGCGGGGTTTCATAGGCGGTCGCCTATGAAACGCCCCAGCCTCCGGGCAGTTGAGGCGATCACCGGTCGGCAGTAGGCGAGCCGGGCCTCAGTGCCGCGTGGCGTCGCCGTGCTGGCGCGCGCGGTCGAACTCCATCTCGTACGCGACCATGGTCCGGCCACTCGAAAGTCGGGTAGCCCAGAGGAATCTCGAGCCGTCACGAAGATTGGCACTAAAGGGCAAAGTCCCGTGCTGCAGGGGGCAACGAAGGGCGGCTCTACTTGCGAGGTCGGCTGGCCATTATTCAGACTGCGGGACGACTATCTGTCCTGCCCTGACCCTTGTCAGACAAGAAGAAAGTAGAGCAAATTGAGACTGAAAGAGTTTGGTCGAGCAGCTGTTGCCACGACGACCGGGCCCTCTGTATAAGCCATGACCTCGTCGCACGAGCTGGATTCCGCAGCAATCTCCCATGGTGACCGGGAAGGCGTCTATTCGCTGTTCTCGGACCCCGACTTCATGTATCGCACCGCGTCGCCAGTCGTACTTGACGCGCACGCCATCGACCGGCTTCTGGGAGATCGGACCATGGTCATTCTCCACCGCGGAGAGGCCGTCGGACTCTGGTCTTTCAGTAGTGCTTTCCCCCTCTACAGCCGGCACGTGCCAGTCTACTCCGGAATTTATCTGCTGGACTACCGTCTGAGCAGTGCCGCGCCTTCCGAGTGGTGGACGGTGGGGTACCAGCAAATTCTCGAATTCCTCGGCTCGAAGAGTGACGTGGTCAGGGTGACAATGCGGGTCCCGGAGTTCGACCGGCTCGGACAGGCCGCTGCGGTCAGGATGGGTCTGCGATTCGAGGGGGAGATCGGACAGGCCCTGCAGTGGAACGGGCGAAGCTGGGCGAATAGGGTCTACGGCCAGGTCCAGCCGCCTGACGTTTTCCATGACGCCGTGCCCGGCAGATTTCCCGGACAGTCCTCCCGGAACGACGAGGGGTCGTGTCATGGCAACTGATGAGCACGGGGCGATCGCAGCGATACCTCCGCTGGTCGGATACCGGTTTCCCCATCAGGAGTTCGAGCAGGGGCGCTGGCTTCCGGACGAATTCGTCTCCTTCTGGAACGACCACCGGGTTCCCCGGTTCTCCGATCGATCGGAGAACCTGCCCCAACGTTCTGATGATTCCACGCGGACGCTGATCGCCGAAGGATACGCCTTCGTGAGGATCACCAACATCGACTGGATCGACCGGCAGGGCCGGATCGAGATCCGGCTCCTGGACGAGGACCGATCCGCCCGGCTCGACCTGCTGCTGCCCGAGGTGCTTCGAATCGGTTTCGGCCAGTTCAACCTGCACCGACTACACGGCCTGGTGACGCCGGGCCCTTACGACGTCGCAGGCTGCCTCCTGCGCCACGGATTCGTCTGTGAGGCGACCGTGCCCTATGGCGTCCGGCTGGCCGGTCGCCCCCGAGCCCGGGAGATCTGGGCGCGGCTAGCGGAGGACTGGACCGAATGTTGTTGAAAGCACTCTCCAGCCGCGTCCAGGAAGCCTCGTTCGAGGACATGGGGCCGCAGGGCCTGGAGTTCTTCGGCCTGGACACCCGCCGGTACGGTCCCGGCTCTTTGTGGACGCGGCTGGAACGGATGGGTGTTTCAGTTCTCGCCGCCGTCACGGACGCCGAGGTCGCCGGATTCGCCGGATACCGGATCAATTCCGCCAATCACCGCCAGGCCGAGATATCGGTTTGCGCCTTCGCGCCGGACCGGTCCGGCGCAATTCTGGACGCTCTTATCCGGCAACTTTCGATGGTGCGGCGAGTTGGCTCCTTCGTCGCTGTCCTTGTTGCCGGTTCCGCTGATGTTCCGGTGTACCTGGACCGCGGATTCGTGAACGTCGGCAGGCTTCGCGCCAGCAAGTACCGCGACTACCGGTATCACGACGATGAGGTGCTGCACCTGTCCATACCGAAGACAGAAGGCGAGGTGGACAGTGACGTCGATGCGGAGATTGGGCGATCTCGCCATCCTGCGGCATCTCCGGGAATCTGACATTCCCGGCCGGATCGCGGCTCTCGGCGATTCCCAGGTTCGGAGGAACATCACGAACCAGCCGGCTCTGGTCTCCGAAGCGAGTCTCACACAATTCTTTCTCGACATCGTTCACGGGAAGAATCCGACGCGGATCGAGTTCGTGGTGGCCAAGCCCGACGGCACCGTCCTCGGCTACACCTACCTTATGGGCTTTGACTATCTGAACTTGACCTGTGAGATCGCTATGCTCGTGCTGCCCCGGTACCGGTTCGGGATGGGATACGCGGCCATGCTCCTGACATACGAGCACGCCTTCGGTGTCCTCAACATGCGCAGCGTGCTGAACCAAGTGTACGCCAGCAACGAGATGATGTGCTCCGTCAAATGGCGAGCCGCCAGTGGAGCGGCGCTGTCCGCCGACAGCGATTTCACGGAGGGGAAGTTGCGCGCCACCTATTCCTGGAACCAGACCCGGGAGGACTTCCTGCGGAAATACCGGGAGCCCGCAGGAGCGGCGGATGTCGTGCCGACCACGAACAAGAGCGCGGAAAAGAGCGGATGAGACGAGTGACGTTTAGCAGGCGGCTGAAACGGGCGCTGACCGGCGACTCCGAGGCGCGTTTCGTCTATCTCGGCAACTTCGAGGTGGAACGCGACTGGGCTCGCGGTGAGCCGCGGCTGCCCGGAGCCGGGGTGAACTTCACGGCGGCGACCGTCAACCGGATGGAGGAGATGGGTGTCTTCCTGGCCGATGACGACGACGTCCTCCTACTCAAAGAGCCTCCGGACCCGCAATACCGGACTTATCTCCACGGTCTCGGTGTGGCGTCCGCAACCGTCCTGTGCCCGGAGAACACCGACCCCCTCCGGCGTATCACCGAAGACGCCCTGGAATCGCCGCAGTTGATCGCCGATCTTCGCGCGCTGGCCGACGGCCGCACACACCTGCTGCCTCTCGGGGTCTCACCCGCCCTGCAGGTGCTGGCCGAACAGACCGGGATACGGCTCGCAGCGCCGTCCGCTGCCGTATGCAAGGCAGTGAACGGCAAGATCTTCAGCCGCATGGTGACCGAGCGGGTCGGTCTGAGGGAGGTACCGGGAGAGTGCTGCCGGACCTACGGCGACGTCGCGGACGCCGTGGACCGCCACCTCGGCGCGAGTGAACGCGTGGTGGTGAAGGAGTCGTTCGGCGTATCCGGCCGTGGGATGGTCGTCCTGGACCGACGGTCGGCTGACACCTTCCTGCGCATGATCGGCCGCCGGGGTCGAGACGCACCAGCCGACATGGTGGTCGAGACATGGATGGACGAAGTCGAGTCCCTCAATTATCAGTTCATCGTGGCACGCGACGGGTCGGTACTGTTCGAGACGGTGAAGGCCGCGATCACCGAATCCGGAGTGCACCGTGGGCACCGCTTCCCCACCAGACTTCCCGACGGCATCGAGACCGAACTCAGGCGTTCTGCGGAGCTGCTCGGGCGCGAGTTGTACGACCACGGCTACTTCGGAATGGTCGGCGTGGACGCGCTGCTCTCCACGGACGGCCTGCTGTATCCATGCCTGGAGATCAACGCCCGGTTCAACATGGCCAACTACCAGAACTGCATCGCCGATCTGTGCGTTCCCCCAGGAGCCCATGCGCAGGCCTGCTCGATCGAGCTGACCATGGACTCGACACTGTCCTTCACGGAATTCACCCGGCCCTTCGAGGAATTGCTCCTTGATCGCGCAGCCGGGAAGGGCATCGTCGTCAGCAACTTCGCCACTGTCAACGCGGGGGCCGCAGCCGAGGCGGACCGGTTCCGCGGACGACTCGGCGTCATGTGCGTGGCCGGTACAGCGGCGGAGGCGGCGGCGCTACGCCACGAACTCGACCAGCGCCTGGCGACGGGCCTGGTCGGCACGGGGCAGGTCGGAGTTGCAGCGGAAGGGGTGGGTCGGTGAACACGGTCAGCGGTGTCAGTTTCAACCAGCTCGCCGAGGAGTTCGGCACACCGGCGTACGTCTATGACGGTGACACGCTCCTCGACGACTTCACCAGGCTCAGAAGGGCGCTGGACGCGTCGCTGGAGATCTTCTTCTCCCTCAAGGCGAACCCCAACATCAGTGTCTTCGGTCTGCTGCACACTGCAGGGGCGCGCGCTGAGGTGTCCTCGCTGACCGAGCTGCGAACAGCTCTGCTGGCCGGAGCCGACCCCGAGAACGTCATCTTCCTCGGGCCCGGCAAGAGCCGTGAGGAAATCGCGGCCTGTATCGACGCAGGCATCCACGCGATCGTCGCCGAGTCGCTCGACGAACTCGGACTCATCGAGGCGATCGCCGGTGAGCGCGATCGGCGGCAGCGCGTACTGCTGCGGATCAATCCCGCGCGCCCCGCGTCCGGGGTGCGGCTCGCGATGGGCGGCAAGCCGCGCCAGTTCGGGGTGGACGAGGATGTCGTACTCGGTGACCGGTCCCGGTTCCTCGGGTTCCGCCACCTGTGGGTTGCCGGAATCCACGTGTATCTGGGGACCCGTATCCTTGATGCCGAGGCGGTCGTAGAGAACACCCGGTACATCCTCGATCTGGCAAAACGGTTCAGCGATGTCGCCGGGATCCCGCTCGAGACGGTCGACATCGGTGGCGGTCTCGGAGTGCCATATTTCGACAACGAGTCCGAGCTGGACATCGGCCGACTCGGATGCGAACTCAACCCGCTTCTGGAGGGGTTCCGTGCCGATCATCCGCAGGCCCGGCTGATCCTGGAGGCCGGCCGGTACCTCACGGCCCGCTGCGGGACGTACCTGGTCGGCGTCCGGTCCGTGAAGCGCTCGCAAGGCGAGAACTTCGCGGTCACCGACGGCGGAACGCACCAGCACATGGCCGCCGTCGGCATTGGCTCTGTACCCAGGCGCAACTTCCCAGTCTCTCTGCTTGGCCGGGTATCCGAGGAGCCGGCGGAGCGCTGGAACCTCAGCGGTCCGCTGTGCACTCCGGGCGACATCCTCGCGAAGAACGCCCTGCTGCCGCCCCTGCGTACGGGAGACCTGCTGGGCGTGCTGATGTCCGGTGCCTACGGCCCCACCGCGTCTCCCGTCCTGTTCCTGGGTCACGGCTACCCGGCGGAGGTGCTGGTCCACCGGGGCGAGGCTCACCTCGTCCGCACCCGCGACACCGTCGACGACCTTCTGGCCAAGCAGATCCTTTGCCGCTTCGCCTGATCACGGACGTGGCTCGCGCTGAGCCGCCGTTTCTCACCCGAACTGATTGGAATGACCGATGAGCAGAGAAATCGCCGCCGAACACGTGCAGGCCGCGCTGACGCAGGTGCTGCAAAAACAAGAAGGTGAACTCCCGGACCTGACCGAGGACACCAAGCTGTTTGAGAACCTCGGTCTGGACTCGATCAGCACTATCCAGTTGCTGTTCAAGCTCGAGGACCGCACCGGGCTGGAGGTGGATACCGAAGAGCTCAGCACCGAGGTGTTCGGGACAGTCGGAAGCCTGACTGACTTCGTGGCGGCGAAGCTCGCGGACGCCACCCCATCGATTGAGGCATGATGAACGCGACATTGCTCACCTGGTGCCCTGTCCGACCTCGTGCGGGTGTGAGCCGCTGATGGACTTCGGACTGTCGAGAATCGCTGTCAAGGTCCCGGAGAAGCGAGACCTTGTGGCCGGGATCCTGGACCGGGCGGGCGCCGACGCGTTCACCCAGCGCATGTTCACCGGTGTCTTCAAGCTACGCGAGAGCCCTTCCTGGGCGCCAGACGACAAGCTAGACGACCTACTCGCCGACGTGGGCCAGCGCGCGCTCGGCGGTACCAAGGCCGACCTGATCCTCTACGGCCACACCCTGTCGGCGCAGGAAGTGACCTTCCGGCCCGGGTTCGTCCAAAGAATCCGAGAGCGGCTTTGCCTCGAACAGACGGTGCCGTTCCTCGGGATATCGGGGGTGGGCTGCGCCTCTATGCTGCGCTCGATCGAGGTGGCGCGCGACTACCTGCGGTCCTCGTCCTCGGATTCCGGCGTACTCGTCCTCGGCGCCGACATGGGCAGCGCGATCGAGGCCTGTCGCATCGTGCCGCAGATGACGATCATGGGGGACTCGGCGGGCGCCATGATGGTGCGACGCAGCGGATTCCGGTACCGCTATCTCGGCGGCGCGGCGCGAAAGGACCTGCGCTTCCACAAGGGCATGCGCATGACCCTGGACGAGTGCCGGACCTTCGCCCGGGTGTGCACCGGCCTGGTTGTCACGGCGGTCGAGGACGCGACACGCCAAGCGGGGCTTTCCCTCGGGGATCTGGACTGGGTCATGCCGCATCTGGCGAACGCCATGTTCTGGAGCAGCTTCTGCCAGGCCTCGGGCATACCGCACGAGCGCGTGGTCCTGGACCTGCTGCCCACGGACGGTCACACGTTCGGTCTCGACGCGCTGAAATCCCTGAACCACGCGGACGAGGCGGGTCGGCTGAGCGAGGGGGACCGGTGCGCGCTGATCTCCGTCGGGCAAGGCAGCTACATCCAGGTGATCGTGGTGGAAGTGGTGAGCGAAGCATGACCCAGTCACTGCTGGACAGCTGTGAACAGACGACGCGGGAGAAGGGGTTGGCCGCGGGACTTACGTCCGTCCTCACCGACGTGGATGTCGCCGCATCGGCGCCCGCGACCGTGGTGGCGGTTCCCAGGGACTGGCCGGTGACGACGGACGGCGAGGTGAGCCATCCGCTCGCGGAGGCGGAGTCCCTGGCCTTCGTACGGCTCCTGCGGGACCAGGACGCCCCCGGCGACTGGTGCTCCGTGGTCGCCGCCCGCCTGGCCCGGGCGCGGATTGGGCTGACAGACCGGGTACTCGGCGAAGCCGCCGCGTACCTGTCCGCCCGCACAGCGATGGGCGAACCACT
This sequence comes from Streptomyces sp. NBC_01092, assembly GCF_045039535.1. Taxonomy (NCBI): domain Bacteria; kingdom Bacillati; phylum Actinomycetota; class Actinomycetes; order Kitasatosporales; family Streptomycetaceae; genus Streptomyces; species Streptomyces sp. NBC_01092. Next base: position 11,037,616 of record NZ_CP108659.1, read on the forward strand.
GGTACGCAAGCAGTTGATCACCGGAAGCATCGCCGACCTGGTGGCCGAGCTGCCGGTTGTACGGCACCACGCGGACCTGCTGGCACAAAAGCCCCGTCCGGAGTCCGCGGCGCACCTGCATGCCCGCATCGACCGGCTGGACTGGCAGGTGACCCTACTCTTCGGCGCCAGCGGTTACCTCACCGACCACCCGGCGCGCGGTCTGTATGTGTCCGCGCTCGTCGCGAACAGCTGGATTGGTGGACATGGACAGCAGGAGGGAGAGCAGCAGTGGAACTGACGGAGCAGCAGGAGCTGGTACGGGCCGCGTGCGCGAGCGTGGCCACCGACTTGCGTCAGCGGGCACTGGCCATCGACGCGGACCCCGCGGACATGGAACCCCATCTGGGATCGGTCGCTTACACGTTCAACCGCGTGGGCGCCACCCCGTACCGGTTCCGGGAGTCGCAGTGGTCGCTGATCGACTCCGGTGGCGCCGAACCGTCCTGTGTGGAACGGGTCATCGCCAGCATGGAGTGGGCCTACGGGGACGCGGGTGCTCTGATGGCGTGCCCCGGACCGGCACTCGCCGGGCTAGCAGTGGACGTCCTGGGCAACGAGGCGCAGCAGGAGTACTTCTACGGCAGGATCGCCGACGGACGGACGTGGACGTTCTTCGCCATGACCGAGCCGGAGGTGGGCAGCGACGCGGCGCAGATGCGGACCCGGTTCGAGCGCGACGACTCGGGTGACTACGTACTCAACGGCGCTAAGCGGTACGTGGGCAACGGTGACCGCGGCACGATCGGCGTGGTCTGGGCGAGGACCAGCGACAATCTGCTGGGTATCCGGGCGGCTCTGCTCGACCTGCCCGCCGAGGGGTGCACGGCCCGCGCGCTGCCCATGCTCGGGCTCCGGGGGGCCCGGCTCAGCGAGATGTCGTTCACGAACGTGCGCATCCCGGCGAAGATGATGCTCGGCGAACACCTGTCCGCGTCCCGGCGTGGCCTGTGGGGCGCGATGCGGTCGCTGCACACGATGCGGCTGGTCGTCGGTGCCCTGGCGATCGGCACGGCCCGGGCGATCCTCGACTACGTGGCGGAGTTCTTCCCCACCGCGCGCGGTGCCGAGACCATGGGGGACAGGATCGCCGCCGCCCGCGCGAGCATGCTCGACACCGCAGCCGCCATCGACACCGACCCGGACCGCGCCCACCTGTGCGCCGCTGCCAAACTCACCGGCAGCCGGCTGGCGGCCGAAGCCAGCGGCTGGGCCTTGGCGGTCGCGGGTCCCGGCGCCTGGGCGGATCACCCGCTGCTGGAGAAGTGGCACCGCGACGCCCGCGGCTTCGAGTTCATGGACGGCACCAGCAACATCCAGCGCCTGCACCTCGCGCAGGGATATCTGAGGGAGAATGGCCATGGCTAATCTGACGGTGGAGGCGATCGCGACGGCCACCGTGCCCCGGCCCTCGTATCATCCGGCCGACGACTACGCCCTGGACCCGCTGCTCAGGGAGTACGCGGAGGTGGTCTGCCAGTACGTCGCCGACAACTGGGAGGCAGACCCGCGGGTCGGTTTTCTGCCCGACACCCCGGAGAATGGGGTGACCCGGCTGGCTCTGGACTGGCTGGGGCCGTCGCCGGCGCCCCAACCGCTGTACCTTGTACGGTCCGACGGCGACCTCGACCCGTTCGTGGCCAGCCTTCCACGGTTGACGTCGGGCAGGGAGTGGATCACCGACGAACTGACGCTCAGCCACCTGGCCGCGTCGGCGGGCACCGCGGCATTCGACTTCCTTCGATGGTCGATCACGGATGCGGGTGCGACAGTGCTCTTCGTGGACCAGCCACCAGTGTGCCTCCTCGACTCACCGCCGGAGCGGGTGTCGGCGGTGGCACTGCGGTGCAGCACCGGCACCGGCGGCGCACGGGTGGTGGCGCACGGCCAGGAGGGCGCCCCGCAGGCCGTGGAGGCCCAGGCGTCCCATGTGTTCTCCGGCACCGGACCGTGCGACACCTGGCGCGCACTCGCGCAGGCGGTCGCCGACCGCCGGGTCCACGACGACGACTGCGTGCTGCTGCGGTTCCGGGGCAGCACAAGCGAAGGTTGGCTGGTTCTGGACATTCGCGACGCGGCGGCGCTCACCGCACGTTCTGACACCACTGAGCCCGACGAGCGGCACGCCACAGCGGCACTCGACGAGCCGGTCCTGCCGAGACATTGAGCATCAGACGACCGGCCCAACGGGCGGGCGCCACGGAGAACGCCCGCCCGGGACCCGCGCGAGTCGCCAGAACCGGTGCCCTGTTTAGCCTGCAAAACCTGGCATCCTGCGCCGGGCCCATCGCCGTGGCCGCACTCATCGGCCGCATGGGAGACGAGGATTCCTACCTTCGCGCTCTCTACCAGCCCGTCGCCCTCGTTCTGCTGGGGGTGCTGACCGGGATGGGCGTCACCCTCCAGACTCTCGCCGCCCGGGCGGTCGGCCGCGGCGAACCGGCTCTGGTCCAGCGGTACTTCACCGGAATCCTGCGTGCCTGCGCCCTGGCATCGGTGGCACTGCTGGTCCTTGTCCTGCTGATCCGCTCGCCGCTTGCCGACTGGCTCCGGGTGACCGGCGACGTGCGGTCGTTCTTCGACGACCTCCTCCTTGCCATGACCTTGACCTTTCCGTTCTCCCTCGCGGGCGAGGCGTGCTCAGCAGTGCTCAGGGGAACCGGGTACGCCGGTACAGGCACCCTCGTGTCGCTGGGGCAGGTCCTGGTGAACGTCGCCGTGGTGGCCGTGCTGGGGCTGCACACCGGTCTGGGCCTGTACGCTGTCGCCTTCGGGGCGGTCATCGCCGGCTCCGTCGAATTCGGCGTCGGTGTTGCGCTGTTGCGCCGCAGGGGCCTGCTGGTCCGGGGGCGACGGCTGGGAATCTCCGTGCCCGTCCTTCCGTCGTTGGCGCGGGTTGGTCTTCCCACGGCGAGCGCGTCGCTCCTGCTCTCCGTGGTGACGTTCCTGCTGATGGGCATCGCCGCGCCGTGGGGGCCGGTCGCTGTCACGTCGCTGTCCCTGGGCTCCCTCGTCGAACTGCTCGCGCTCACCCCCGCGATCGGGTACGGGTCGGCCATGAGCACTCTGATGCACCAGTGTCTCGGGGCCGATGACTGGCCCGGTGCGCTGCGGGTCTTCCGTCGCGGGCTGCTCCACGTGGGCGCCGGATACGTCGCGCTGACCTTGGTCATGGTGATGACCGGCCCCAGACTCTCCGTACTACTGTCGGACGATCCCGCGGTGGTCGAGGGCATTGGGCGGTATCTGGCCATCGTCGGCCCGGCCTTCGGCGCGACCGGTGTCGTCCTCAGCGCCTCAGCCGTGCTGGCGCCCCTCGGACGAGGACTCCTCGCGCTGCTGCTGAACGCCCTGTACTTCACTGCCGTCCTGGGCATCGGCTCGTGGGCCGCCGATCGGTACGGGGGTGTCGAAGGCCTGTACTGGACCATGGCGTTGGCCGCCCTGGCCAGTGTCGTCACCGGACTACCCATCATCTGCTGGGCCGTCGTACGCGCCGTGCGCCCGGTGGGCCCGTCGAAAGAAACGGCCATACCCCGCCCCCCTGGGATCCGGTCCCACGAATGACCGGCCCGGGACCACGCCTGAAAGGCTGGACGCCATGACCATCGAGGCTCGCAACGCTTCCGGGACCTGGGCCGGGGCCGGACCAAGCCCGTGCACGGGGCTCTTCGGCCGATTCGCCCGAGGCCTGTCGGCCAACCCGGACGGCGTCGCGTTGCGCGTGGGCAGGCAGGCGCTCACCTACCGGGACCTCGACCTGCGCGTTCGCGAAATCGCCGCGGGTATCCGAGACGCCGATCCCCGGCCGCCCGCCCGGGTCGGCGTGCTGGCCGGCAAGACCGTGGACGGCTACGCGGGCATCCTGGCCGCCTCATACTGCGGCGCGGCTGCCGTCCCGCTCAATCCCCGCTTCCCGCCGTCCCGCATCGACACCATAGCCACCGCCTCCGGGGTGTCCGTCCTCGTTGCCGACACGGCGGGCGCGAAGACGCGGGAGACCTGCGGCGACGCCGTGCGCGCCCTCCCGGTGGCACGCCCCCGCACGCCCGACGAGTCGGCCACGGCGGCCGTCGTCCGCTCCGAAGACGTGGCGTACATCCTGTTCACCTCCGGTACGACCGGCCGCCCCAAAGGCGTGCCGGTCACCAACGGCAGCATGGACCACTACCTGGAGACCATGCAGCGCCGCTACGGATTCACCTCCTCCGACACGTTCGCCCAGGTTGTTGAGCTGAGCTTCGACATGGCGATGTTCGATCTTTTCGCCGCCTGGGGCTGCGGTGGAACGGTGATCGCCGTCCGGCCGCAGGCGTTGGCCGACCTGCCCTCGTTCCTCACCAACCACGGCGTCACGGTCTGGTTCTCGGCGCCCAGCGCCATCTCCCTGGTCCGGCGGTGGAACGGGCTGCGGCCGGGCTCGATGCCCACCCTGCGCTGGAGCCTGTTCGCCGGAGAGGCGCTGCACGTGGACGATGCGCGGGCCTGGCAGGAGGCGGCGTCGCGAGCCACCGTGGACAACCACTACGGGCCGACGGAAGTCAACGTCACTTGCAGCGTCCACCGCTGGGACTCGGATACCTCGTCGGCGCGGTGCGTCAACGGTATCGTGCCGATCGGAGAGCTCTACGAAGGGCTCCGGCACGTCCTGGTTGACAGCGAAGGGCGGCTCACCGAGGGCACCGGCGAGCTGTGCGTCAGCGGTCCGCAGACCATCTCCGGTTACCTCGACCCGCGCGACGACGAAGGCCGCTTTTTCGACCACGAGGGCGCCCGGTGGTACCGGACCGGTGACATCGTACGGACTCAGCAGGACGGCCAGTTCGCGTTCCTCGGCCGACGGGACGACCAGGTACAGATCCTCGGCAACCGGGTGCAACTTTCCGAGATCGACCACATGCTGGGCAAGTGCCGCGGGGTCGACAAGGCGGTGACCATCGTCGTGGGCGAAAGACTGGTGGCGTTCTACACCGGCAGGCTCCGCGACCAAGCCGGCCTCCGGGAGGAGTTGGCCGCCCTCCTGCCGCAGAACCTCATTCCCCGGATGATCCGGCACGTGACGGAGTTCAGGTTGACCATCAACGGCAAGGTCGACCGCAAGCACCTCGGCGCCTTGGCGAGGGAGACCAACACGGCTCCGGCCGCGGCCTCTGCCTTCGGCACAGACCACTGAGCCGGGAGCGAACACCGTAGCCACGCGGCGCCGAGCGACCGCGCATGGCGGCGACCGTCCCGACGCGGCCACCGACAAGCGCTCCGAGCGGCGCCCACTGACGGTCACGACCGGGCGCCCACCACGGCCCCAGGTTCGTCCTCGGGGCGGCTTTCGGGGGAACCCTGCTTCGTCCTCGAAGTAGATGTAGCCCCCGCAGGCCGCCCGGGCTCTTTACCTCTGCCCAGGTCGCCTCCCTCCACACGGTGACGGCCTGCTCACCGCGTGCAGGGACCAGCGGGCTGAAGCCGAGCCGGTGCATCAGCCGCGTGGCCCCGGAGACGCTGTAGGAGACGTGGAAATTCCTGCCAATCAGCGTGGCCACCCTCTCCGCGGTACACACCTGGTCCTCCACCCAGCCGTGGGCGACCGGGCCCTCATCGAGGTACGCGGCCAGTTTCTCCAGACAGCGCGGGGACAGCCGGCAACGGGATCCGCTCGGGCCACGGGCGGCCAGAGCCTGCACGCCACCATCCCGCCACAGCTGGTGCCTGTGGCAGGCCGACTTCGGACTCACTCGCGGGCGCCGTGCGACCTCCGACGGTTTGATCTCCCCCTCGAACAACTCGTCCGCCTACATCCAAACCGACTCCCGGCGCCGGCGCCCCGCAGCGGTCAACCCGCCCCCATCGCCATATCTCACACACCACGGGATACAGCCACCGCTCCGAGCCCATCAAGAACTTCGCCACGGTTCACCCTGACGAGCCGAAGTCAGTAATGGCTGCACCGAGACTGAGCCCGGCCAGTCACGACTGCGCGTTTCGGTTCGGGTCGGTTCTTGGACGTCATGCTTGTCAGCTTGCCATTCGGCGGATGCGGCCTCTCGCGAGGCCCGCTTGTTGAGGCCTGCTTATGGGGATGTCTCTGGCCTGGGAAGGGGTATGACGGATGCCCTCGTGTCCGAGGCGGCGGCCAGGGCTACGTTTTCAAGGGCAAGCAGGTTGATCGCCGACGCGTAACTTTGCAGGCGCTCTTCCAGTTCAGCGCAGTATTTGATCAGCTTGGCGTGCTTGTCCTTGAGCTCATCGTGGTCGCTGAGACGCTTGGCGAAGGCTTGGGGTGTGGCTGCTGCAGCCTTCACCCGTACCTCGAAGAGCTCCTTGAGGCCAAGATGTTGGTGGGTGAGGTGCCAGCGCTTGCTGCCGGCCTCGACGGCCAGTTGGGAAATGCTGAGGCGTCCGCTGGACCGCAGGGGCATGCCGGCGAGCAGGCGGTCCATCGCGGCGAGGATTGCCTCACGGACTGGGTCGGCGGCGGTCTGTATGGCTGTCATTCGTCAAACGTCCCTTTCATGCTTCTTGAGGATGCGGTCCAGGCGCCGCAGTTCGTGCAACTCGCGCGCATCGAATGGTTGGAGCAAGCGGATCGGCAGTGACGTCGAGGAGCTCGTCACGCTGGGCTTGGACGCGCTCGATGTCGCGGTCTGTGCGTGCGATGTTGCGGCACCGAGGGCGGCAGTCGTCGATGTCCGGCGTGACCAGCGGGGCGTCGGTGGCTCCAAGGAGTTGGCATGCCGCCTGGTTCGGGTCGAGGACGCAGGTCATGCCATCGCCGTAAAAGATCTGCAGAAGGGGATTGCCCAGGAGGTCGCGGGCCTGGCGGTCGCTGGTCAGGACATGGCCTGCGAACTGGCGGCCGGCCACGGTCACACGCTGCCGGTAGGCGTCGGCGGCCGGACCGCTGACGTGCTCGCCGTTGCGGATGGCTTCCTCGGCGAGGACTTCGATGCGATAGAGCCAGTCCTCGAACGCGTACTCATCTGGGAAGCCGGATTCATAGCTCCCTGCGTACCCTTGGAGAATTTTCGTGTGGAGATGCCCGTATTGAATCGCAGCTGCAACCAGCCCGCGTGGCCGGCGACGGATGAACCATGCAAGTGTCCGTCGGAACCGGGACGAGCTGGGCGAGCCGAGTCCTTCCGTGGGGATGCCGTCACAGCGGCCGCGAATCTGACACTGCAGGTTGAGCCAGGCGATGAACCTCTGAATGTCGTTGGTCAGCGTGTCGTCAGTGCGAGCTTCACCGAGTCTCTTCGTGTCGCGGTAGTCCTGGCGATCTTGCTCCAGCCAGACCGGGAACAGCAGGCGGTGGGAGTGAAGGCGCTTTAGCACGGCAACGGCTTTCGCGACAACATCGAGGACCACCCAGGGATCGCGGCGTTCTGCCCCCGCCTTTGGCGCCGCCGTCACCGCCGAGGGCGTGGCACGATGTGCGGCATGACAACGCACCGAAAGGTCCATGCCGCGTAGACGGCCAACAGGCATCCGGGCCGACATTCCCCGCCACCGGACACGAGAATCGAAACCGGTCATCGACGGCTTGTCCTCGCGTGCACTGTCCGAGATCTTCCGTCTTGAACGCACCCGCAACTATCTGCAGCCAGGAGACGTCAGCGCGGCCGTGCGCCTGTGGAAGGACTACGTCCACCGCCCCGAACGCCAGCTGTGGCATGACTACGAGTTGGGCAACGCGCTCTGGTACTGCTGCGGCAATCCCCTCGAAGCCTGTGTTCTCCTCGATGCCGTGATGCAGACGATGTCGCCGCGAAACGCCCGCGAACTCCGGCAGGTTGTCAGCCGGATTGTCGCCGTCTGGAATCAACCTTCAGCACCGTACGACCCAGGCGAAGGCTAGAGATCAACCGGAGGTCAGGGCAACACGGTGCCATCGGGTCACAGTGCGGTCCACGGCCGCGAGTCGCCGCCGGTCAGGGGTGCCCAGACGTCACCGGTGGGTCCCTTCTCTTCAAGGTCGTCCAGGAGGCTGCCCCGAGGGGTGCCTGCGGGCCATGGTGGCTACGAGGGGATGCTGCGCGGTCATGGCCTTGAGGTCGCTGATCCGGCCGGCGAGGACCTGGCGGGAGGCGGCGGTGAGGACGAAAAGGATGTGGGGGAGGACGGGATACCAGCGCAGCCATGTCGGGTGGGGGCCGGGTGTGCCGGGGCGGGGGCGCTGCCTGCCGACGGGCTGTGGCTGGTAGGTCCACAGGCGCGCGTAGTCGATGAGTTTCACGGCGAGTCGCTCGCTGCTCATGGTGGCGCGGTCGACTTCGACGAACGCCCGTAGTTTGCGACGTTCTTCGCCCTCGATGGCGGTGTAGTGCAGGACGGCGTCGGCGACCACGCGTTCGCCCTCCCCGATGGCGTGGGAGACCTCTGGTGTCCAGTCCCACGGGCCGTGCTCGTCGTCCTGGCGGCGGGCGTCGGCGGCGAAGGCGAGGTGGGTGCGCAGGACGGTGAGGGTGTGCGGGGTGCGCAGGGAAGCGGCGGTGGATGAGGTGATCGGGTACGGCGGGCGGCCACGCAGCGCGGGCCAGTCCCTCGTCAGGCGGGCGCCCTTCGGCGTGAGGTACCAGACCCGGGTGCGGTTTGACTGCGGCAGAATCACGAAGTCGACCAGGTGCTTGCCGAGCAGCTCGTTCAGCCGCTCCGAGACCGACTGGCGGGAGCGGTCGGGCCGCAGCAGGTGCAGGAGCTGGCTGGTGGTGGCCATGCGGTGCTGGGCGAGTGCGGCCAGGATCTGGTGGCGCAGCGGCTCTGTCGGACTCGGGGCCAGGCCCGAAGAGGTGGGCTGGAGGCTTCTGGCAGTCATCAGTGGAATTCCTTGTTCTGCACGTCCACAAGGGTGGAGCGGGCTTGGCCGGGGGAAGGCGCGAGTTCGGTGAGGAAGGCGAGGAGCCGACTGTGCTGGCCGGCGGCCCGAGCGATGAGCTGGCCCAGTGGTGCCGCCTCGGCTGTTGCGTGGGCGGCACGGTGAAGGGCCGGTACCTGGCCGGGTCGGGCGTAGTCGGCGAAGACGTCGTCGAGGTGGGGGCCGGTGATCTGGGCGGGTCCGATCCGTCTGCCGTTCACGGTCAGGGACATGTAGTGCTCGAAGCGGTTGAGCGCGGCGACGATGTCCGGACCGGGCGTGTCACTCCACTCGGCGGTGACGGGCGCGATCGCCGAGCGGGAGCCCGCAGTGCAGGCCAGCGTGGAGGCGTTCTGCAGCAGGGACTGCCGCACTGGTCCGGGAAGGCGGGACAGCAACTGCGTCATGCCGTGGACGTGGCACTTGTACTTACGGAAGTCCTCGAACATCGACGCGATGGTCTCCGGCGCGGCGCCGGTGAGAGTGATCAGCTCATCGAAGTACGGGCGGAACGGGACGCGCCGGCCTTCCGGGGTGTCTCTCCTCGAGCGCACGGCGCGCAGCAGGTCCCGGGCGAGCAGGGCGGTCAGCAGGCGGTCGGTGGGTCCGTTGCCGCCCGGGCACACCCACACGATCATCCGGGTGTCCATGGCGGCGCGGATGTTGTAGGCGCTGTTTGGCTGGCCGAGGAAGGCGCGGGTGACGGGGTTGGCGGCCAGCCGGGCGAGCGGGTTGAGGACGACGGGTAGGGCGTCCGCGGGCAGGGCCGGGAACACGGTGTCCCACCAGGCGCGGGTCTCGGCATCGAGCCTGTCCTGCACCGCCGCGAGCGCCGTGGCACGGAAGGTGCCGTCGGTGAGCAGGGCCCGCACCTGGAAGAGGGTCGCCTGGTCCCGCGCCCGGCCCGCCCGGCACGCGGTTTCGTTGACGGCGACCAGGACCGTGAGAGCGGCGGTGAGGATGGTGATCGCGCGCGGGGCGGTGGTGTCGTCCCAGCCGAGCGCTGCCGCGCAGGCGTCCACGGTGGCCTCCACGACCTCGTGGGCGACCTGGCCCTGGTGCATGCCGATCGGATTCCACGAACTGACCGGCGTGTTGGGTTCGTGGACATTGAGGTCGATCAGCGCAATGCGCTGCATGAGGTGGTCATGGGCGAGGAAGGGCAGGGCGCGCGGCCAGGAGTCGCCGTGCGGGTCGACGAACAGCAGCCCGCCGCCGGCGTGCGCCCAGCCGATCGCCTGGGCCAGGGCGCGTTCGGTCTTGCCGCCGCCCGCCTTGCCCACCCCGACTTCGAACAGCGTCTCGGCGGCATGGGTGGCGACCAGACGCCGACGCCCGTCCGGGGTGCGGTAGATGCCCTGCAGGAGCAGCTCCGGGTTCTGGTGCTCGAAGGTGGGCAGGTCGTGGGCGAACAGCGGGACCCGGCAGTGCACGGTGGGCGGCTTGAGCAGCCCCGCGAGTTCTTCCAGTCGCAGCCAGTTGGACCTCGGCGCCTGGCACTGTCCGAGCGCCCAGCGCCGTTCGAAGGCGCCGCGGGTGGGCCAGTGGTCGGCGCCGATGCGCCAGGGGCCCAGCCTCCAGCCTCGCATCGCCCACCGGGAGCGGCCGCCGAACACGTCGAAGGCGGCCTGGAGCTGGGCGAGCCGGGCCTGGGCACGGCCCTCGATGTTGGAGGCGCACATCACCAGCAGCTGGACACGGACGAGTTGGTCGTCGTTGGCGAGCTTGCCCAGCGCCTCGGCCGGTTCCACACGGCGGGGGACCGGTGGCATGACCAGCCGCCGTCCTGCGGCCGGTCCGGACTGCTTGCCGAGCAGCTGCTGCAACTGCCAGGACAGCGAGTCCTCGACGCCGCCGGCGTCCTGACGGAGCCAGCGGGCAGCCCGCTGCGCCTCGCGCCGCTCGGAGCGGCGGGCCGCGCTCATCAGCTGCAGGCGGCGTGCCCGCAGTGCCCACTTTGGGGCGCGTTGGATGTCGAGGCGTATCTCGGCGAGGTCGCCGAGTTCGGCGCGCAGGTCGGCTACGGCGTCGACGAGCGGTTGCAGCGGGTCGGGGATGAGGGGCACCTCGCGCAGCGGCGCGGTCAGTTTGCCCCGCAGGATGAATTCGGCCCGCACCACATGCTCGCGCGGCTTGTCGAGGATCGGTCGGGCCTTGCTGACGGTGACGTCGGGACCGAACGGGGTGATGGCCAGGAGGCGTTGGGCGCCGGCCGGGCCCTCGATGCGGTAGCGCAGGGGTGTGCTGCCGTCGCAGCGGAGCCGGATCTGCACGGCTTTGGCCCGGCGGGGTGCCCACCAGGGCATGGCCGTGGACGCGCGCGCCAGCTGCACACCGCGCCGGAAGATCTCCTCCAGGGATGGGTCGAAATGCGCCGTCGGGGCCAGCTCCAGCGCCATGCGCTCGGCCGAGGCCTTCTGGGCCAGACGACGCACCAGCGCCTCGCCCGCAGCCCAGACGGCGACGACAGCCAAGGCAACCACCCACCAGTAGGTGATCACCCAGCCGGCGGCGTGAACGATGCCCAGGACGAGGTCGACCACCTGGCCTGGCACCGACGCTGAGGCCTGATCGGTCAGGTACGGGGCTGCGGAGTCCACGTAGCTGTTCCCTTCTTGATGACGCGGGTGAAGGACAGGTCGGTGATGCGGAGGTCGGTGTAGGTGCCGCCGCGGTCCTGGCCGGCCCACACCAGATGGACCACCGCCTGGTTCGGGCTTCCGTCCCGGCGGGCGATGGCGGCCTGGATGCGGAAGCGGGCGGGGGCGAAAGCCGGTGCCATCACCTGGCCCGAGTTGGGGAAGGCGTTCGGCCACTTCGCCCGGCCGATGCCTGTGGCGTCTGCGCGTAGCAGCGCGCGGCCGGCACTGAGTAACTCCCGTTCGTCGCCGGTGGGTAGGTCGGCGGGCCAGGCCGCCTCCAGCGACCGCTGGACGGCCTGGTCGCCAGCCGCCCCGTCGCCGTGCGGCGGCAGTACGGAGGGAAAGCCGGACGGCGTCTCGGCGGCCGCCGACGGCATAGTCGGGCCGATGGTGGCCCTGCCAGCCTCAGATGCACGGACCGCAGCTGACGGATCCGCAGTCGCAATCGACGGCGCCGCTGGGGCAGGTGACTCCTGTTCCTGCGGCAGGCTCAGCAGGGCGACGCCGACGACGGCGAGCAGGACGGTGCTCAGCAACAGCAGACGCGGTGAGCGCGATGTAGGTTCCGATTTGATTTGTCGGTGGCCGACGCTGTGACCAGCGGATTCGATCCGGCGTCCAGACGGTTTGTCGGCGGTTCTGTCCGGCCGATCTGTCGCTTCCTGCGTGCCAACGCCCGGTCGGGGGAGTTCGACCGGCTGACCGTCCGACCACTTGTTGTCGCGGCCACGGACGAGGGGCGCGCTGGCGGGTGCCGGTGTGTCGTCCTCCGGCCAGGGGTAACCTGCCGAAGAGGCATGGCGCCCAGGCTGGGACAGGGCCGGTGACCGGAGACAGGAGCCTCCAACAGCGGCTCCAAACCGACAAGTTGCCGACAGAATGCTCGGACAGTGACAACTTGAATCGGAACCTACACGCGATGTGGTGGTCACAGTAGACGGGCCCCTCCCGCATAGCCGGGCATCGCATTGACGGCGTCCAGGCGCACGACCGTGCCTGGTCGGGGAGCGTTGACCATCTGTCCGCCGCCTAGGTAGATCGCGACGTGGTAGATCGTGGAGTCACGTCCGGGCGTGGTGGCGTAGAAGACGAGGTCACCGGCCTTGAGCGCGCTCGTGCCGAGGCTGGCCGGGATCCGCTTGCCGACACCGGCCTGGGAGGCCGCGACACGCGGCAGGCTGATGCCGCCCTTCGCGTACGCGTACTGCGTCAGCCCGGAGCAGTCGAAGCCCTTGATGGCCGTTCCGCTCTTCCCGCCGGGGGAGCAGCAGATCCCGTACGACTTCCCGGACGTGTTTCCGCCGCCCCACGAGTACGGCACTCCCCGCTGCGACAGTGCCGCCTCGATGACGGTGCGGACCTTGGCGGACACGTTCTTCAGGTCCGGGTCCTTGGCGGCCGCCGTGTACTGGTCGATCCACCCCAGCACGTTCGACACGTACGCGTTCGAGCGGTTGTACGAGAAGATGGCCGCTTTCAGCTGTGCCCGCTTCGTCAGATCGCGGCCGTTGCCGCACAGGTAGAGCGAGGCGCCGAGCGCGGCGTCGTCCGCGTTGTGCGGGTCAGCCCTCTTGTCGCCGTTCGCGTCCCTGCCGACGCCGTCCCAGGTGGAGGGCAGGAACTGGAAGGGTCCGACGGCGCGTTCGGCCTGAGCGGTGCCGTCCCACTTACCGCCGTCGGTGTCCGGGAAGACGCTCGTGTTGCCACCGGCCCCGGACGCATTGAGGAGTACTCCGTAGATCTTCGGGCGGATGTCGCCGCCTGCGGCGATGTTCCTGCCCACGGCGTGGTTGGACTCGACCTTGGCGATCCCGGCGAGGATCGGCCAGCGCATGCCCTGGCACTTCGGGGCATGCGTGCCGGCCTGCTGGACGGCCTTCTTGTACGCGGTCAGCATCCGCGGCGGGATATCCGCGGCACTGCCGCCCTCGGCGATCCCGCCATCGTCCTCGGCACCCGACTTCAGCGCGACGTACGCACTGATCGCGTTGCCTACCGGGGCGGCACAGCACACGGCGGCGAACAAGAGCAGCGCCACCACACACCCCCACCGCGCCATGCGGCGCCGGGCCGGCCTCACTGGGGATCCTCGTCCCACGGCATCGGGGGCCGCTCCGGGCGCCTGCGCTCGGCGTCGGGCGCGGTCCTGCGCATCAGCTCCTGCCACCGGGCTTGTGCCTCGGCGCGGCTGCTGCTCGAGGCTCCGCTTCCGGGAAGGCGTGAGCTGGACCTGTCGGACGGTGATCCGGCTGGCTGCCGGGGCGCACCGCCTGCGAGCCGCGTCGGCGATGGCGTCGGTGCGCTCGGTGCTGTGCTGCCGGAAACCGGTGGGGCACTGGGTGGCGCAGCTGCTGACCTCGCGCCACCCGTGCCGGAGGCTCCAGTCGGCTCAGGAGCCGGTGTTGGACGGGTCGGCAGGCGTCGGCTGCCGACCGGGCCGGTCCTGCCACTGTCATCCGTGTGTTCACCCGCGGCGGCGGATGTCTGGCGGCCCGTGGGTCTCCAGGCCCGGCGGTCCTCGCGGAGGGTGTTGCCCCAGACCCGCACCTGCTGGCGGGCTTCGTGGGCGTAGCGCGAGCCTGCCGCCCGGGCCCGGCTGGCATTCGCGGGCAGGCCCATGGTGGTCCCGTACGCAACCCGGCCCCCGCGATTGAGGAGGCGGTAGCCGCGGTAGCGGACCAGCCGGTTGTGCGCCCGGGTCGACAGCAGTGTGCGGTCGGCGTGCTGGTCGTGCAGGACCTCGCCGGTGCGCGTGTCGACGACCTGGCCGTCCTCGTCGCGGTACCGGTCCGGCGGGCCTCCGGGCCGACGCGGACCCCCACCGCCCGATCCGTCGCCACCGTCCCCCGGATCGTCCGCGTTCGGGTCTCCGTCGGCGAGGGCCTTGCGCCACCTGGCCAGGTGTTCCTTGTCCGGCCGGCGGCCGATCAGCAGCCAGTGCGCGCCCTTCCCGCCGAGCCGCAGACCGAGCCCACCCACGGCGGCGGCCGCGGTGAGCGGGGCCAGACCGCGTCCGGCTTCGGCGGTGGCATCGGCCAGGACACGGCCGGTGTCGGCCGGCATACCCGCCCCGTCGACCAGCGAGCCGAGCGCGCCCATCAGCCGTTGGCGGGTGCCGAGGATCCCGTACCGGCCGCCCCCACTGCCGGTGAGGGCGCGCAGCCCGCCGCCGTATCCGCCGAGCCCGGCGGGGGAGTTCATGGCGAGGGCGGCGCCGAGCTCGGATGTGTCGCCGGGCATGTGGGTGCCGCCGACCTTGGCGTAGCGCATCCGCATGGCCATGCGCCTGCCGAACGAGGAGATGCCGGTCAGCATCCGGCGGTGCCCGGCCGCGCCCGCGATGGCGAGGACGTCGATCAGCAGGATCCGCTCGGCCATCAGGTCGGGGCCGTTGGTGAGGGTGGCGTCGACGGCGATCCCGAAGAACGGGATGAACGCGCAGATGCCGACGACGGCGAGGATCGAGATCCCCCACACCGAGAGCCATTTCCACACCGACTGGCGGGCGGGCCCGGGCAGCATGCCGGCGATGAACGTCACGCCGCCGGCCGCCGCGGCCGCGGCGCAGATGCCCTGGGTGCCGAGCAGGACGATCGTGGACGACAGCAGCATGCCGCAGATGAACAGCGTGGCGATCAGCAGCAGGAAGGCGCCGCCGACCCGCCACCAGGTCGGCTTCTCCGCGTACGCGGCACACGCCTTGCCGACAGGGCCGGCCCTCTTCATGTCCGCGAGGAATACCGCGAACTCCTGGTCCTCCTCGGTGATCACGGGGCGGGCGGCGTTCAGCAGTTCCCCGCCCGGAGTCAGGGACGGCAGCCCCCCGGTGTCCGGGCCGTCATCAACACGACTATCGGGGTCGTGGCCGGCCATGCAGTATTCCTTGGCCGGCCCCCAGATATCGCTGCAGGCTTCCCTGGCGTCCTGTGACACTTCCCCGTCGGCCTGGTAGCCGCCGATGAGCCACTTCATATGGACGGCGTAGGCCTTGCTGTCGGACTTCTTGGCGGGGTCGAGGATGCGCCCGTACTGCAGCAGCATGTACGGCTTGACGATGAGCGCGTTGGTGATCGAGTCCTGGAGCGGGCGGGCGACGTCGGTGGAGGAGACCGGCCGCTCGGCCTCATGCTCCAGGCACTTGATCTCGGCGTTGCCGGCCATGCCGTCGCACGGGCCGCGGCTGGCGAGCTTGCCGCCCCAGTTATAGGCATTGACGCTCTCCTGGGCGACCGCGGCGGCTACTTCCTGGGTCTGTCCCAGCGGGCCGTCCTGGGTGAGCAGGTAGTCGGGGCGGACGAACGCGGACGCGGCGAACGCCGCGATCAACAAAGTCAGGAACATCTCACCCAGACCGCGCCCCACCTTGCCGCGGACGATCATGAAACCGGTAAAGACGAACGCCCAGGCCAGCAGCAGCCCTTTGAGTCCCAGGGCGTCGACGACCACGTGGTTGTAGGCGTCGGAGACCTTCTGCGCCGGCGCAAGGAGGATCTTCAGCAGCGGGAACCTAAACGCCATCTCGATGGCCCAGCCCGCCAGTCCGACCAGCAGCCGGATCATGGCGAACAGGCCGGACAGGGCGAAGGCCAGGGACTGGGTTTTGAAGCTGAAGATGGAGCCGCCCTGGGCGTTCAGCTCATAGCCGTTGATCGGCACGCCCTCGGACGAGTAGATGTTCAACGGGGCGAGGAGGTCACCGGTCTCGCTGTTGCTACTGGCCGCGTACACGACCTGGCTGTTCACCAGAACGAACACGGCAGACAGCAACACGACCGTGGCCGCCGAGCGTAGGGTTGCGCGGTCTGGACGGAACACGTCAGCGCCGCCTTCGCCCTGCGCTGCTTCGCCGCCGCCACACCACGAGGGCGGCCACGCCGGCACCGGCCGGCACCAGCCTCCACGCCGCACCGGCACCGCCCGGCTTCTCGACGGAGGCGGTCGTCCTGGTGCCGCGCTCGCAGTAGTCCTTGGCCGGTCCCGCGATCGGGGCGCACGGATTGTCGTTCGTGGGACGGGTGTCAGCGGCGAAGGCGCGCCCCGTGTCCGGCCACCATGCGTGCGGGACACCCACCCCGACGGTCAGGGCGAGCACGCCGACCACGACGGCGGCCACAGCGAGGACACATGCGGCGGCAATGCGCCGGGAGCGGTCGCAGGGCGAAGAGATCATCAGACGTGTTCCTTTGGACGGGTTCCTGCGGTCTCATCGGCGGGCTCCGCACGCTGGGCGGGCGGGGCTGTGCTCGTGGGGCGTCCCGGCGTGGTGGTGATGGAGGTGGTGATGCGCCGGATGCGGGGGATGGTGACCTTGATGCGGCCGGTGTTCTGCCGCGGGCAGGCCAGCAGGAACTCGCCTTCGCGGCCCTTGCGGCCGACGGGGGACAGGCCGGTGGTCACGAGCCGCACCAGCGCGTCGTCGGCTGGGTCGAGGCCGAGGAACTCCAGCCCGCGGCGGGCGCGTTCACGGTCGGCGGTGCGGGCGAGCGCGCGGTAGGCCATCAGGCCGCGGTCGGGGCCGAGTTCGTTGGCGTCGTGGGACCCGGCGATGAGGCCGGCGCCGTGCTTGCGGCCGTCGTGGAGGATCTCGTGGACGAGCGCGGTGCCCTCGGCGGATGAGGTGAGCCAGTACAGCTCGTCCAGCACCACCGCGGTGAACCGGCAGGGGTCTTCGAATGCGGTCTGCCGGGCGATCGCGGCGATCAGATAGAGCACCGCCCGGCCGATCAGGGCCTCCAGGGGCTGCTGGTGCAGGACTTCGGGGCTCGCGAAAGCCGCCTTCGGAGGCAGTTTCAGCCCGGTCGTCGTGATCACGATCATGTCGGAGGTGCTGGAGGCGTCCAGCCGCACCGGTGGGAGCCCTGGGTCGAACACCATCGCCGCGAGCGGGTTGGTGGCGACCACGCGGATGAGGCCAGCGAGGGTGGCGGCTGCGTCCTGCCGCTTGCCCGCTTTCTGGCCGGCCATCTCCTCCAGGATTTCCAGCACGCGGTGCATGGACGGGGCCTCGCCGGCAGCGGCCTGTTCGACGGCGTGGTGCAGGACCTCGCCGCCTGTGCTCATCGGGCCGATGCCGAGTTGCAGGGTGAGGTAGGACAGGGCGTAGTGGCGGCCTTCGGGGCCGTCGAACATGCGCAGCGGGTCGATGGACACCTCGGCCTGGGCGGCGTCGATGATCTGGCAGCGGCCGGCGGCCGCGCCGCGGGCGAAAGTGGCCCACTCGCGTACGAGGGTCCGGTCGATGCAGATCGCGCATCCCCCGCGCGCCCAGACCGCCTCGGAGATCAGCTTCTCCAGGACGCTCTTGCCCGCGCCGAGGTCGCCGACGATGCCCATGGACGCCGAGGCGTCCTGTTTCGGCGCGTCCGCCACGTTGATCATCACCGGGCGGGTGGTGCCGCAGTCCAGGTCGATCCCGAGGAACATTCCGTTCGGGTCGCCGACCTCTGAGGCGGTGAAGGCCCCGCCCAGCGCCCAGTCCTCGGAGACCTGGTGCTGGGTGAACTCCCTTACGACGCCCGGCCGTACGGTGCCGGGCAGCCCGAGGGTGAACAGGGCCTCCTGGAGTCCGGCCGGGCGCACGGCCCGGTAGTCGGCGCCGCCGAGCAGGGCGGCCAGGGCGCGGGCCCTGGCGTCGCAGACCGCGGCGGTCGGCCCCCAGACCGTCAACCCGGTCACCGACTGGACCTCGACCTCCACGCTCGTGCGGGACAGCCGCGCGTCCAGCTCGCCCAGGTCGCGGGCGGCGTCGGTCAGGGAGGCGGGCATGCCGGTGGGGCGGGCGTCGTACTGGTCGGCCTGGTCGATGAGTTCGTTCTTCTTGCGCCGCACCTGGTCGCGGGCCTTCTCCGCCGGCACGAGGGTGAGGTCGACGGTGTAGTCGACCGGGAAGTCCAGGGTCTCCAGCTGGGCGAACAGATCGGCCGCCTGCTGACTGACCGCGGGCGGGCACTCAGCCAGCGCAAGGTGGGCCTGGTAGCCCACCCCGGAGTCGGACTCGACTTGCAGCCAGCGACGGCCGAGCGGGGAGCCGGTGTTCACCCGCCACCAGGACGTGCGGCCCGACCGCGTGATCCGGCCCGAGCCCTTGAGCTCGTCGACGTCGTCGAGGGCAGCATCGATGCCGCCCTCGTGCAGGCGTACCTGGCCGAGGTCGGCGTAGCTGGGGGAGCGCAGGACCCCGTCACGGATCTGCCCGCCGTACAGCTCGCTGGTCTCGGCCTCGGCGAGCAGCGGCTCGGCCAGGCCGCGGTGCAGGGCGTGCTGGATCATCCACACGATCTCCGCCGGCCGGGCGGGGCGGAACGCGGTTGCTCCGGCGAGCGCGGACTCCACCCGGGAGGCCTGCTCGCGGTAGCCGGCCACCTCCCGCCGAGCCACGGGCGCAGCCCGCATCCCCAGCAGCGGCGCGACGTCGGCCCATACCGCTCCCAGCGACGCGGTGACCTGCCCGCCCGCGGCGTCACTGTGCAGGGGAACGGCCAACCACAGGGTGCGCCGGTGCATCTCCTGCTCGCTCAGCAGGTCCAGGGTGGCTTCGACGTTCTCCACCCACGGATGCACACCGCTGCCCTCAGCCCGGTCCGTGGGCTCGATGCCCTCGACCATCTTCAGGGCGATCTCGCCCGGGTCGACCTGCGCGCACAGCCCGAACAACCTTGGTGCCCCGGACAACGAGCGCACCAAATGCGTGACCTGGGCGAGCTGTTCGTCACGGACCGCGGCGGGCACGTAGGTGCCCTGGATCGTCTCCTCGCGGCGGCCGCGGGCATCAGGCTCGGGATGAAGCCGGTAGATCGCCCACACGCTGCCGTGCGTCGACCACGCCAGATGCCCGGCGATGTGACGGATCGGAATCCTCACCGCGACGCACCCCCTTGCTCAGCGAGAGCAAGCAACTGCTGGACGCCTGACAGCGGTCCAGCCGACGCCGGAGCAACCGCCTGCGCTGTTGCCGGACGGAGCAGGGACGAGCGGGACGGTGCGGGACGGCGTGGAGCGCGGGCGCGGGACGCGGACTGCCGAGACGCCCGACCTGGTGCCTCTGACGAGGCGGGAGAGGGCGCGTCCTCGATGGTGAACCCTCCGAGCAGCGGCCGGGGAGCCCGGTCGTGGGCGGCCCTGCCGCCGATCCGGCCACCGCGCGGCTGCCAGCCGAGGAGCAGCCAGCCCCACGCAGCCTGTATCGGGGCACGGCCGGCGATCCTCGGACGACGCACCGTCCACACGGCCAGCACCCATGCGACGACGGGGACCGGGCCCATCCACGACCACCAGCTGACCGTCTTCACCAGGAGGAAGCCGCCGCCGACCGCGAGGGCGATCTGCGCGGGCGTGTAGGGGCCGAGGGGGATCTTCCAGTCCGCGACCTTCCCCAGCACCCAGGGGTGGCGGCGGGCGGCGGTGTAGAAGCGGCTCACCCGGGCCGCGGCTGCCGCGCTCACAGCCAGCCCCCCACACCCGGCGAATGCTCGCGCGACGTTGGCAGTTCGGACTGAACCATGCCCGGTACGGCGGGTGCGCCCTTGGCCGGGTTCTTCACCTCGTCCTCGAACATGCTCGCGAGGTCGTTGCGTGAGTTGTACAGACCCAGCGCGACCACCATCAGGATCAGCGCGCCGATCCCGGCCTTCAGCGAGAACTTCTGGATCATGATGCAGACCACGAGCCCGACCAGCCCCACCTGGAGGCCTTTGGCCGCCCAGTCCCCGAGCATGGCGATCCACGCGTCACCAGAGTCGTCCAGCCGCCCGGCGAGGACGACACTGTTCATGGTGTTCACCGGGCACCCCCGACCGTGCCGACGCCGGACTCAAGCGCCGTGACTTCCCACCGGCCCGAGCGGGCCCTGAGCGCGAGCTCGTATGCCAACGGCCACCGCCCACCAGCGTCTTGGGCTTCCACCTGCGCGAGGATGCGGACCTTCGTTCCGTCGGTCGGGACCTTCTGGGCGGCCGCCGGTTCCTCGACAGCGGACACCTGCTGCGTCTCGACGGACGTGTACGGGGCGGGGGAGACCGGCGCCAGCGTTACGCCGGGGGCGAGGTAGCGGTCGACCTCGCCGGCACCGGTCACATACGCGGCGAGGAACTCCGCGACCGCCGACGTCAGATCGCCCTCCGGGACGCTCACGCTGTACGCCGACTTCGGCGCCTTGGCCGGAGCTGGGCCGGTCACTGCGCCCGGCGCGCCAGTCACGGTGAACGAGGCCCCCGCACGGTCGGCGGCCACCGGCACCGCGAAGTAGCGCAACCGTCCGTCGGCGTACTGCGCAGCCAGCGTCACCGACCACGCCTCGTCGGTCCGCTGCGCACTGCGCACCGCTGTCACCGACTCCGGGGCGGGCTGCGCATCCGACGTCTCGGGCAGATCGACGTCCGGGCCCATCGACTGCGCAAGCCGGGCCTGCGCAGTGCTCTCGCCGCCCGCGCGGCTGCGCAGCCACGCGTCGAGGAAGAGGGTGGCGTAGCCGGCTGGGCTGGCCGGCACGGTCGTTTCAACAGTGGTCGGTTGAGTCGCGGGTGCGGCACGGACGACGGTGGCCGGTGTGGCCACGGCGAAGGCCAGCGCGATGGGGCCGGCCGCTACCGCACCCCACACGCCCAGGTGGCCCAGGCGGACCCGTCGCCGCATCTGCTGCAGCCGGGCCCCCGCAGCGGTCGGAGGAGCAGCGTGTTCTTCCGCTGCCTGCTTGGCAGGAGACATGGTCGACCTCCCAGGTCAGAGCGCGTTGTTGCGTCTGACCCGAGGCAATCCGTCGACCCCGACCTGACCAGCGACCATGAAGGCCCGACCACGATCACGAATAGGCCACAAAGCCGTGGTCGGGTTTGTGGTCGCCCCGACCACAGAGCCGACCACGACATTTCGCACCCCACGAAGCCGCCTCCCGCCCGGGGACTGCATGGCGGTCGGGGCGGCGGTGTGCAGCCCCGCGCGGGACGGTTGCCTGCCGGTGAGTAGTGGTCCGGCCTCCTGCTCCGGGGACTGCTCACCGGATGCGCAGCCGGTTCCCGGCGAGCGCCGTCTGGCGAAGGCGGCTGCGCATTCATCCGCGCATGTCGATTGCGCACGACCCCGCGATCCGGTGCGCAGCGCGCGCAATGCCCCGCCTGGGGTTGCGCAGTCGATGGTGGGCACCGATTGCGCAGCCGGGATCAGGCAGTCGTTCCACGGGAGGCCGCGGGGGCGCTGGGTGGCGGCCGGTCCGTGGAATCGGTCGGCCTCAGTCCGTCGTGGAGCTTCCAAGGAACGCGTCGCGGATCGAGGAAGCCACGACACGGAACGTTCCGGAGAACGCTCCGCCGATCGCCGCCAGGCCGGCCTTCTTCGCGAAGTCCGTCCGCTTCGAGGCCTTGTCCTCGGCCACTTGCCGGGGCTGCGCCGGGCGCCCACCGGCCGTCGGGCCGGACGGATCGGGGCCGGCGGTGCCCTGCTTGTCACTCACTGGTTCCTCCAAGAGATGTATCGGGATGGTGCGCTGTACCGGACCAGGACGATGGAGAGCCCAGGGTTTAGCCGCGCAACTCGACGTTCGAGCGTGCCCGTTCGGCAGATCCGCGTCAGCAGGGAGCTCTGTCCACTACTCGTCGGTGTCGGCTTCCGTGGAGGGCGGAGATCCCCCTTGGAGCCCCAGGGCCGGGCTCGCGTTGAGACCAAGCGGTCCGACTTCGACGGTGGTCAGGGCAGGCGGCAGCTGGTCGGGCCCGACCACACACCCGACCATGGCGGTCCAAGGCGCATGTTGCCGGATCGTGACCGATGGTCGGGGGTTGTGGCCGACGGTGTGGTCGGGGGCACCGGATGAGCTGGCGGCATGGAACACATGTACGTCCACGTCTCCCGGCCCGCCAACCGCCCCTCCCGGGTGGCACTGGTGCGGCGCGCTGACCGCCGCGCGCGGTCGGCCTCGGGGATACGTCGATGAACGGCTTCGGGACGGGGGTCCGCCGGGGGGTCATGGCCGGCGATCAGTTCACCCAGATCGCCAACGGGCTGTTCCGGGACGCGCGGTTGTCCTTCAAGGCGAAGGGGATCTTCGGGTACGTCTCCACGCACCGGGACGGCTGGCAGGTCACTCTCGCCCACCTGGTGTGCGTGGGCGCCGACGGACGGGAGGCAGTGCGTTCCGGCTTGAAGGAGCTGGAGACGTACGGCTACCTCATCCGTGAACGGCTTCGGCGCCCGGACGGAACGCTCAGCAAGGTGGTCTACTCGATCACCGACCGCCCCGCCACCATCGACAACACCTTCCTCGATGTCCCCGCCACCTTGGTCGACGGCGACGGGCAGGATGCCGGTTTCGGGGCGGGGGTCCGCCGGGGGGTGATGGCCGGCGATCAGTTCACTCAGATCGCCAACGGGCTGTTCCGGGACGCGCGGTTGTCCTTCAAGGCGAAGGGGATCTTCGGGTACGTCTCCACGCACCGGGACGGCTGGCAGGTCACGGTCGCAGAGCTGGCACGCCGCGGCCGCGAAGGCATCGACGCCATCACCACGGGTCTCAAGCAGCTGGAGCGGCACGGGTTCCTCTACCGCATCCGTGACCGGAATTCTGACGGCACGCTCGGGGCAGCCGCCTACTTCATCACCGACCTGCCCGCCCTGCAAAACCCCAGGTCGCAGCCAGAGTCGGGTTTTCCAACATTGGCTGAGCCTACGTTGGCTGATCCCGGCACTAAGAACACCATCGTTAAGAAGACCACACAGCAGGACACCAGATCCCTCCGTCCGTGCGGCCGCAGCGAATCGCCGCGAACCCCTGGACGGGCCGGCCGGCCGGATTCACCGACTCCAACGCCTGCGCCCGTGGCGGATGAGATGCACCCCGGGATCCGGCTGCTGCTGTCGATCGGAGCGGCCCGTCCCGAACTCCTGCTCACCGGACAGGCGCTGACCAATCAGGGCCGTGTCGTGACCGTGATGCTGGAAACCGGCTGGAGCCCGGAGCAGCTGCGGCAGGTCATCGCCGGCCGGCCCCTGCCGCATCCGGTGCGGACCACGGTCGGCGCGATCGTCGCCGCCCGCCTGCGCGCCGCCCAGGCCTACCCGCCGCCCGCCGTCGCGGCCGCCCACCGCAACGAGCCCGTGCCGGACGACTCGATGCCGTTGCCGACCACCCACTCAGCCGGGTCCGCACGCACGGTGAGCCAGGCCCTGACCTACCGGGCCCTAGCCGAATGCGCCAGCTGCGGCCATCCCGGCACCGCGCCCGGAGAGGACCTCTGCCCGGCCTGCCTCAACTGGCCGCGGTGCCGCACCTGCCCCGGCCCGACTCCCCGCCGCGCACACCCCGACGGCGACGGCCGCTGCGCCACCTGCACCTCAGCGCTGACCGACCCTCTGGAAGCGAGCACCTCATGACGGACACCCTGCCCACACCACCCCCACGGGCTCTGCGCCCCTTCGCCCGCGACCCGCGACGCTGGGAGAAGGAACGATCCCGCGCGCTGCGGAGCGGACACGTCTGCCGCGATACCGCGTGCACCGGCACGTGCGAGGTTGCTCTCGTGTACGAGCGCACCGGGTGGGGATGGCTGGCCTGGAACGTGCCCGGCGACGACACACTGCCCGAACAGCCTGCACAGATCGGTGTGCTCACCCCGGGCGCGACGATGATGCAGCGGCCGGCGGTGCGCTGGCTAATCAGGCGCCCCGCACACCGCATCACTCTGGCCGCCAGCAGCCCCGCATCTTTGCGGTTCTCCGCGGTCATCGTGGGGGTCATCGGCCTCTTCGCTGCCCTGTACGCATTGAGCCGCGGCATCCCCGGCGGCGTTGTGCTGCCGGCGATGCTGCTCACCCCACTGCTCGCCGAGCACCTGCCCGACTGGCTCGACGCCCGGGCGGTCGAGTACGTCCGCTGGGCAGAAGGCGACGCTGCCTGCCAGTACCTCCAGCGCCTGGCCGCCCTGCACACCTACCTCCTCGAGGCGGCCGCCGACAGCGACCGCTACGAACTACGGCGCTCGGCCGAGGTCGGCCACCACCTGTTGTGGGACGCCGCCGACCTGCTCCAGGGCGAGGAGTCCCGCCTGGTCTCGGCGCGCCTCATTGGCCGGGAGCGGCTGATGGTCCAGGTCGCCCACCAGGTCGCCCAGGTCCTGGAGCACGCCCGTGCCGAGCCAGCATCCGGCGAGGCGGTCCAACCCCAGGGCGGCGAGAGCCCATTGGGGCCGCTTCCACCCGGCTTCGAGCCGGCGACGTCGCCGCCGACAGCAGCGCCCGAACCCGTCACTTCACCGCTGAAGGGATCCCAATCGATGGCTCAGGCCCAGTCCGACGACGCAGTCCGCACCACGGACGTCTATCTACTCTTCGCCCACGCGCCGTACTACCCCGGCGGCGGCGCGCAGGAGGTCAACGCGACCGTGGTGGCCGCCGCCTGCCTGCTCCACCCCCAGGTGCGACAGCCTGACGGCGTGCGGATCCATGACCGCCTCACCCGGGGACGCAAGCCGGGCGAGATCATCCCGCTGGCTACGCTCACCCACGAGCTGGGGGGCGGTGCCGACTGGCCGTACGTCGGAGACTGGGAGAAGGTCACCACCGATCTCGTGCAGCTCGTGCGTACCGCAGGGTGTGACGCCCTCAGCCTCGGCCTGCCCGAGATCGCCCGCGCCCTCATCTGCACCGGCCCGAACAACCACGTGCGCACCCTCGACACCGCAGCCGGCCAGAGCCTCACCTACGGTCCGAAGGAACGCGCCGCCGTCCTGGCGAAGATCGACACCTACCTTGCCTGCCTCGTCGCCGAACAGGACCTCTGGCCGGGAGACGGACTACTGCCCCCGTACTTCCAGCAGGCGTGAACGAATCCTCTACTTACATCGTGGTTGGGACTCGAATAGCCGAGCGTGCAGACGCGCACGGTCTTTGCAGATGGCACCTCCGTGCGCTCTCAAGATCCCCCATGCGCGCCAGCACGATTCCTGAGCGGAGGCAGCCGCCGGGGCATGCTCTCGGCTGATGTCCGCCCAGTGAAGGGATCCCATGCGTCTTCGTCATACCCTCAGTGCCACCCTCGGCGCGCTCGCGCTCATCGTCTCCTTGCCGACCTCAGCGAGCGCCGCCACAGGCAACTTCTCCTACAAGTTCGTCGGCCTCGACGGCTATCCGCAGGCGGTCACTCTGCACGACCCGGAGAGCCCCGGCTGCATGGTCCTGCCGGAAGTAGCGGACCCGGGCTCCTCCGAGCCCGCGTTCGCCCCGCACAACGACACCGACGAGTGGGTGATGGTGTTCACCGAGCCGGACTGCACGGGCGACTCCTGGACGCTGCGCCCGCACGGGAATCCCACCACGGACCGGCTCACGTTGCGTTCGGTGTTCCTGACCGGACGCCACTGAAAGGCATTTCATCCGCTCTTCTTTGAGGGGGTGGCCCCGCTGAGACCGCTACCGACGGCCGCCGTTCAGCCGTCGGTAGCGAGCCCGTGTTCAGCGAGGAAGGAGCCGGTGGCGCTGATGGAGGCTGCGAGTGTTGCAGCGGTGGCGCGGGCCTGCGCGTAGTGGCCACACCATGCGGCTCCATGGTGAGCGTCGGCGGCGTAGGCCACGGCCAGGTCGGCGAAGTTGTCGCAGCGTCCAACGAGTTCCTGCAGAGCTCTCCAGGCCCGGTAGTGGTCGTCCGCTTCAAGCACGTGCCCGGCGAGTTCCTCCAGGTTGTCCATAGGGCGGTCGAGAGCGGCCCGGGCGTTGGCGAGTACCTGGCTCGTCTGCTTGATCGCCTGTGCCGGAAGGACGCCTCCAACGTCGTAGGAGCCTGCGTGCTCACGGGCCCGACGCAGGCTGGTCAGCCGGGCGCAGCGCTGGGCCACGTCCCACAGAGTGGCGTTGGCCGTGGCCAGCAAGGCGGGTTCGTCGAGGTGTCCGGCCTTCACCACGTCGACCCTCCTCAGGGCCGCGTGTAGGGCCCTGGCCGTGCCGACCAGCTGCCAGGTGTCCTCGTCGAGATCGTCGAACAGCACGTAGCGGCGGTGCAACCGGGCGTAGACGTCCTGCTGGCCCAGGATGTAGTGGCGGTGGAACCAGTTTCCCACCTTCTTGCCCCGCCCAGGTGGCTCGGCATCCCACGGGAACGCGCCGGTCGACAGGGAGAAGAAGGGCTGGGTGAGCTCGCGAACCAGGGCAGCACCGAGCATTGGGTCCGCGGCGATCGGGATGCGCGCGGTGACCGTCTCGGTCCTCTTCATCTGCTCGCACGAGAAGACGCGTGAGTGGTACCGCCCCAAAAGTTGTTCCGTGGCCGAACCCGCGCTGAGCTCGGCGCGGCCGTCGTCCTGACGGCGGGCGGAGGGCGCCCGCCGGAGCCGCGAAGCGGCGTGGCGCAGGGTGGGGGAGCGGGGCGCCGGTTTCCCGGGCGGTACCTCGCGGGTCATGGGCAAGCTCCGTCGGTTACAGCGTCAGCAGCGGATCGGCGACGCCGTCGAGCAGGACGCGGCGTCCGTTCCTCGACCGGGACGGCGGTATCCGGTTCATCCGATACCGTCGACGACCTTCTCAACGGCGGGCCTTGTGATCACAAGTCGGTCCAAGGGCGAGGCTGGCCCCCAGTCAACGGCACCCACACCTCCCCCGATGGACCGTGTTGCTCGATGTCTTCCAGAACGACGGCTCCGAGGGGGACCTCGCGGGAGAGGCCCGCGACGAGCGGGTGCTGAGCGACCATCGCCTGCAGATCGCTGATCCGATTCCTCAGCCTGGCCCCGGAGGCGCCGGTGAGTACGAAAAGTACGCGAGGGTAGAGCGGGTACCACCGCAGCCACGCCGGGCCGGCAGAGGCCGGCCTGCGGCGGCCGACGGGCTGGGCTTCGTACCGGAACAGGCGGGCGTACTCGATCAGCTTCACGGCCAGGCGTTCACTGCTCATGGTGGTGCGATCGACCTCCACGAACGCTCGCAGCTTCAGCCGGTGCTCGCCATCGACGACGGTGTAGTGCATCACTGCGTCGGCAACGAGCCGCTCCCCCTCACCGATGGGGTGAGCCACCTCCGGGGTCCAGTCCCACGGGCCGTGCTCGTGTCCGAGCCTGCGGGCATCTGCCGCGAAAGGCAGATGAGCGCGAACGACGGACAAGGTGTGCGGCGTCTTCAGCGACGCTGCGGTGGTCGAGGTGATGGGGTACGGCGGGCGGCCTCGCAGGACAGGGAGATCGCGGGTCAGGCGCGCCCCTTCCGGAGTTAGGTACCAGGCGTGCGTACGAGACCGGTCCGCGTCCGGCAGTGGGGTCAGGTCGACGAAGCCCGTGGAACGTAGCTTGTTCAGCACGCGGGAGAGTAGTTGGCGGGAGCTGTCGGGCCGCAGCATCTGGCGCAGCTGGCTGGTCGTGGCCATGCGGTGCAGGGCGAGCGCGGTCAGGACCTGCAAGCGCAGCGGTTCGGAAGGGCTGGGGGCCAACTCGGCCGCCGGAGCACCGGATGGGGAACGGGTCATGGGCAGCAGACAAGCCGTGCACCCCGACCCGACCCCCGACCACGAGACCCCGACCACGGTCACGACCCAAGAACGATCTCGTGGTCGGGGCAATGGTCGGGGTTCCGTACCCGCGACCACGAGACTGCGCGAAGGCTCAAGGACACCGCGAGCATGATGCGCTCAGCCCACAGAGGCGTTCTGGAAGATTGGCGATGGCCGGTCCGCAGCAGCGGATGCTGCTGCGGGGCGTGGTGGCGAGCCACGCCATGCCGGCCATCGTGCGACATCCGGCCCGCAAGGGACCAACTCCCAAAGCCGGTTGTCGCGTTCATGGGGCGGTGCGCGGAGGAGCCGCTCACCGCCGGGTACTACTTCTTGGACCGTTGGGCGGCCTGCTGGAGGATGCGCCGGCGCGTCCACCGCCGGCGCCCGTTCTGGCGCCCGGCATTCTCAGCGACCCCGTCCGTGGTTTTCAGCAGCGGAAGGTTGCCCTGGGACAGGCTGCTGGAGAAGGAGCCGACGCTCTTGTACCCCAGCAGGGCGGCCGCCTGGCTCGCCCCCAGGAGCTCGTCGGGATCGCCGTCGACGGAAACGTCGGGCAAGGGCGGCGCCTCCGTGGCTCCGGCTCGTCGTCCGCGGCCGGGCCGGGTGGCCATCCACTCCTGCAGGGTCTGCACCTTCCAGAGCTGCCGGCGGTAGGGGTTCTCGGCCGTGCCCTTCTCTTCGACGACGTCCGGGTCGGGGAAGTAGCCGGGGTGGTCGCGCACGAAGGTGGTGACCTGGTTGGAGTTCTTGTAGCCGAGGTACCTCGAGGCGTCCGCGGCGTTCAGCAACTCCCCCGGGTCGCGCGAGGGCGGTGTGTGGTCGGCAAGCCGTGCCGGCGCCCGGTGGGCGAACCACTCGGTGACCTCCGCGTGGTCCCACAGGCGGGCGCGGCCGCGCTTGTCGACAGGCTCGGGGAATGCCTCGCCGGCCGCGTTTTCCGCGCGCCCGGTGTAGAGGCCGGTGATCCGTGCGGGTGTCAGCCCCTGTTCAGCCGCGATCTCGGCAGCGTCGGCCAGGCGAGGCTCACGGCGCGAGGTCATGGCAGAACCGTCCGTCCTGTCAGCAGCGAGCCGGCCTGCCCGACCCGCAAAGCAAATAATGGCAGGAGTTTGGTTGGAGGTCCAGCCCGCGGCTCAAGGTTTTCCCCGCAGGCCGCCCCCCTCCTACTCCTCGGGGATCAAACAGATACCGCGGCGCGCGGCGGCCTCGGCCATCTCCGCGTACGCCATGGCGGCCGGCGTCATCTTCCACTCGACCAGGGCCAGCAATGGGTGCGTGCCGGCCATGCTGTGCCCAGCGTCGCCAGCCCTTCTACGGGGTCTTTGTGAGCGACCGTGGCGCTGGTTCGGTTCCAGCTTCCCCACCCTCAACCATGCAGCGAATCAGGCCAGCCCAAGCCCTGCCCAAGGTGCCGGGCCCCCGCACCCGACGCCTCGGAAGAGGCGGGCGAGTACCGGAGGCGGCTGGGTAGGGTCGTGGAACACCGAGCTGGAGAGGTAGTTGCATGGCCAACGAGATTGTGATCGCGCAGACGACCATCGATAACGAGGACCAGGCAAGGGTGCTGGCACGGGGTGCGGTTGAGAGCAAGTTGGCAGCGGGCGTTCACATCGACGCGCCGATCACCGCCGTCTACTGGTGGAAGAACGAGATCGAGACGGCGCGGGAGTGGCGTATCTCGTACATGACGACGACAGACCGACTCCCGCAGCTGGAGGCATGGCTGTCCGAGAAGCACCCCTATGACGTCCCCCAGTGGATCACGCTGCCTGTGACCGGTGGGTCGGAGGCGTATCTGTCGTGGGTTGTTGAGGAGTCAACGGGGGACTGACGAGCGACGTGCCGTGCGGTGGGCGGCTGCGGTCGTGTTCTGAGCTTGCCCGTGTACCAAACGGGGCGATCAAGTCAGGACGCGAACTGCCGCAAGTGGTGGGCGAGTTCCCGCTCACTGTCGGGGAGCCATGCGGCGATTTTCGCGGCGCGTTCCTTGCCCATCGTGTTGGGCTTGGCTTGTGACGCGGCCGTGAACTGGCGTGATACGTAGACGCCTTGTTCGACGTCGCCTCCGTGCAGCAGGGCCGAGGCGAGATCACCGAGGACGACGACGCCGCCATCCGGTAGTTCGTCCCCGAGGCGGTCGACCGCGGTGTCGGCCGTGGCGGTGAGTTCGGATCGCCCCAACTGCCCGTACACGGAAAGGGCCAACGAATCCATCCGGTACGGCGTCACGAAGCGGACCCATGCCTGTTCGCTGGTGTGATCCGCAAAGTCGTAAGCGAAGCGTGCTCGGTCAAGCGCACGCAGCGCCCCTGTCTCGTCGCCGGCCGCGGCGGCTTCCTCCGCGTGCCTTCCGAGGACCCAGGCTGCGGCCGTGGCGTTGCCGTGGCCGCGCACATCCTGGGAGGCCCAGGACAGGAGTGCTAGCTTCCTCTTCGGTGTCGGAGCCCCGTAGCTGGCGTAGGTGAGGGCCAAGGCTCTGAGGGGAGGATGCCCGGCCTTCGCCGCGCACTCAGTCGTGACGTCGTAGTAGGCGCCAGCCTTGTCGTATTCGCCCAGGTCCCAGGCCACCCATCCGGCAAGGGCAGCGGTTTCGCCGGCTGCGATGGTGAGAGCCCGTTCGTGCGCGCCGGCGTGAGGCAGGGCTGCGGTGATCGCGTCAAGGTGCGACTCAACCGTGTTTTGCAGGCGGCGGGCACTGAGATTGAGTTCCTGGACGTGCAGGTCAGCAGCTCGGTTGATGAGCGCGATCGCAGCGGGCGTGTCGATGCGGGAGCCCTTGCTGAGAGCGAAGGCGAGTCGCCCCCAGGGCTCGGCAGCCGCGCTTACGCCGATGGCGGCGCTGCCCAGCAGTTTGCGGCGCTTCACGTCGTCCTGGTCCTCCTCGTCACGGACGTTCCCTCTCCTCCGTCGGGCGCGGGCGGCCTTGGCCTCCTGCAGTAGTTCTTCGAAGGGGACGCCGGAGGCTGCTGCGATGTGGGTGAGTGTGTGGTTCGAAGGGACGTTCTCGAACTTCTCATAGCGGCTGATTTCCCGGCGGGTCATGGTGTCCCGGCCGGAGACAGCGTTGATCGCGTCTGCCTGCTGCTCTTGCGTCCGGCCTGCGTCCTTCCGGAGCCGGAGCAACAGTTCGGCGAACGGATCTGGCATGAGTGTGACCTCTGTCGTGGGCGGAATCCAATCATGACCCCAATTCCCCCTTGACTTTCCCCCCTTGACAGATTTTTCCCCTCTGGATTCCCCTGGTAGACGGCCTCGTAGCGCGGTGCGATAGGCCCATGACCACGTACCTCAAGTCAGGCGACCGAGGCCAGCCGGTGCTGCTCTGGGACGAGATCAAGTTACGCGGCCATCTCTTGCCGAATCCGGTCCAGGGCATGGTCTGCGACTTCCCTGATCTCCGGCAGCAGGGGGTGCGCCGCACGCACAATGCGCTGCAACTGGTGCGGAAGGCGCTGGCGAACAGCCTCGTCGACGGCGGTGTGCAGGGACTGCGCGGCGCCGCCGCAGTCGTCGGCGGCCAGCCGCACTTGGGCCACGGTAACGAGCTCGATCACGCGCCACTGCGGTGCGACGGTGGTCGTTGGTACAGGACTTCCCTGCTCGACCAGTTGTATGGCGATGTCCGTCCTGCCAGTGGCCATCAGCCCTCGAAGTCGAATCTCGTGCAGGGCGTAGGGGTTGAACAACGACGTGTGTTCGGTCTCGTCGAGGAGCCGGTTCGTCTCCCGCATCGCCTCGTCGAACAGTGGCTGGTTGCGGAGGGTGCCGGCCGCACGAGCGAGCAGCGGAAAGACGGCTGCTTTCGCCTCGTGGTGCGGTGCGATGGCAGCCGCGTGCTGCAGGCGGTCGACGGCGGCTCCGTGGAGGCGGGCCTTGCGCAGTTCGTTGCCATGCATGCGCAACACGTAGGAGTTGAAGGCCGGGTCTCCGAAGTAGCGGGCGATATCGATGCTCTTCGCGGTCCAGCGGGCGGCGGTGCTCAGTCGTTCCTCCGGCAGGACGTTGCCCAGGGCCACGCCGAGGCCGACACGGGCTCGGGCCAGGAGGTGCAAGACGTCCCGCTCCGTGTGCCCATCCTCCATTCGTGCTTCGAGCCGGGCGACCAGGGGCCACAGCTCCGCGACGGCTTCGGAGGCGTGCCCGGACTGTCGAGCGATCTCGGCGAGGCGGACCGTGGACTCGCCGAACTGGAGCATGGCGCGGTGGTCGGTGTCCGCGGGATCGGTGACGCCGACGACGTGCGGAGGCAGACGCAGGACCTCGGCGATGTGCTGGCGAGAGCCGATGTCTTCAAGAGTCCGTTTGCCGAGTTCGAGGAGCGAGATGTACGTCTTGTCATAGCCGAGGAGCTGTCCGAGTTCGGACTGGTTCATGCCGTGTACAGCGCGGTGGAAGCGCAGGATGGCCCCGAGGTCGCGAGTGGCGAGGATTGCCTCGGCCTGCGGGGTTGCCCAGTGCCACAGGGCGTGTTGCGAGAGCCGTGCGACCATCGCGCTGTCCATGGTCGGTCACATCCGTGCGTACCAGGCGCCGATGGACTGCTTGTATCCGTCCGGCATGGTCAGGCCGGGCACTTCGTCGGCGGTGAACATGCCGAGCTGTTTGTGCTCGTGACTCAGCACGGGGGTCTTGTCCGGGGTGAGGACGGTGCATCCGTAAGTGACGATCACGACTCGCCGGTCGGGCATGGTCACGGGCAGGGGCTGGTAGATCCACACGTCCAGGAGAGGACCGGCCTTGACCGCCCAGCCGGTCTCCTCCTCGATCTCCCTCTCCACTGCCAACTCAGTCGTGCCATCGGTGGGTTCGAGTCGGCCTCCGGGCAGTTCCCACTCCTCGCGTTCGTTCTTCAGCAGCAGTACGCGTCGGCGGCTGTCCACAGCCACGCCCTTGACGGAGACGGGCCATGTGGGGGGCGTGTACGCCATCGCTCTCCTCGGATTGCACGTACGGCCGGGGGTATTCGGAACGTAGCACGTGCCCCGTGGCGCGAGTTGGGCATGGGTGAATTGCCCGAGTCGACAATCTGTCGCTTTACCCCCGACTCAGCAGCGGCGAACAGTGGAAGCACCACATCCCCATCCCCGCTAAGGAAATCCAGGATGCGCCGAGTTGATCAGCCGTACGCCGACATCTTCGTGCGCAATCGTATCGACCTCACCGTGCCGGGGGCGGAAGAGACGATCGCGGGGCGGTTGCGGGAAACGGGTTTGGTCACTGTCGACGGTCTTGCCTCGCGCACTGTCGTGCTCGCCTTTGCCACCCGGATCATGAATCTGGTGCCGCACCGCGACAGTGACCCAGACGGCCTCACCACGATCTGCGACACCCGACGCGACGCGCATCGGGCAGGCTTTGCTGGGTTCGGCAACGGCCCCCTCGATCCGCACACCGAACGCTCCGGCACACCCAATCCGCCCCGTCTGATGCTCCTTGTGTGCGGGCAAGCTGGCGTAACCGGTGGGGAATGCCTGCTCACCGATGGGCAGGCCGTGCACTCCGACCTCTTCACTGGTGATCGGCAGGCCGGGGTTGCGCTGGTGCAACCCCGCACCGCGTTCTTCGGCGCCGGAGACGGTCACGCCACACAGGTGTTCACCGTCCACCACGACCTGAGGGTGTCCGTTCGCCTGCGGTTCGACGGGCTGGCGCGCTGGAACCCGATGGTGCAGCCCTACCTCCCGCAACTGCGGGCTGCAGCCGTACGACATCAGGTGCGTCTCGGCCTGGCTCCTGGCCAGGGCTACCTGCTGGACAACGAACGCTGGCTGCACGCACGACGTGCCTTCACCGGCGATCGGCTCTTCTGGCGTGCCCTTGGTCAGCCCCTCTTTCCCATGCCGCGAGGGTTCACGCCCGCCACCACCTCCTGCCGCACACCCGTGCTCTTGGAGGCGGGATGATGACGGAGGGAAGCATCACGCTCGCGTGGGGTGCGATGACGTCCACCGGGCCTGTCGCCCTTAGTGCCTCAGCCGGGGACCAGGCAGTTGAGAGCGGCTTCGAAGTCGACTTCCTCCCGGCTGAGATCCGCACTGGCCAGATGAGACAAATCACTAGGACCCAGCTGAGCCAATGGGACCTGACGATGCTCACCGACGACGCCACGCTCGTCGTCTCCGAGTTGGTCACCAACGCCATCAAGCATGGCAAGGGGAGACCGGTCGGACTCAGGGTGCGGCGCTCCGCCTGCGAACTGCGCATCGAAGTGACCGACGGCACCCCGACCCCGGCACAGCTGCGTTCTGCCCACCTGGCCGACGAGAACGGCCGCGGCCTGTTACTCGTCGCGGCCGTCGCAAAGGAGTGGGGCGTGAGCCCCGACGGCACGATGACGTGGTGCTCCCTGGCGATCCCCGATGGGAGATCGTGATGGTCGCAGTGACGGCTGACGTCGCCGTGCCGTTGCTGAGCCCGCGAGCCTCCAACGATCACGAGACGATGGGTGTGGTCCTGTACGGCCTTCGCCGCTCCCTCGCCAGCGAGGCGATTGACGAGCAGCTGTACGACGACCTGAAGGCCGTACTCGGCGAGTACGCCCATCCTGCCCCGCATCTGGTCACGGCTATCGCGGCGCGGTTCCGCAAGGCGACCACCACGTTCGTGGAGATCGTTCCGTACCTCGTGCGCCCGTACCCGGTCGACGAGATGCGGCGCCTGATCTACGTGAGCGCCGAGCACCCCCACCCCGATGACGCATCGGGCCACCTCCGACGGCTCGCCCTGGCAATCCTCTCGGTTCTCGACCTGATGGGAGAAGCCGCCCCATGATGCGCACTCCCCTCGCAGACGTCGGGCGGCATCCCCTGTCTGCCCGACTCGCCGCCCGGCGCTGGGCCACGGCTCTCTACGTCCCCCACGGGGGAGACGCAGCGCCCAGCGCCGGGCGGACCCCCCACCGCCTCGCCTTTGCTCTGCTCGGCACTCCCGCCATCGCCGTAGTACGCCAGCGGATCGAATCGCGGGGCCGTCGTCGGCCGGCACCCGCCATACATCGGCTCGCGGCAACCGAGGTGCTGCCATTCGCCGCGCTGTGCTGGCAGACCACCCATGCCCGCCAAGGAGGAGAAAAGTGACCACGACCACTGTCGCCAGGATCGTCCTGACCCCGAGGGAGCGGCAGGTCCTCAAGGGCCTCGCCGACGGCAGCACGCTCGCCGCGGTCGCGTTGGACCTCAAGATCCGCGAGGGCACGGCCGCGGGATACCTCAAGCTCGCCAAGCGCAAGCTGCACGGCGTGGGCGAGAACGCCGCCGCGCTCGCCGTCGGCTACGCCATCGAGGCCATCACCCGTCCGGACCTGCTGGACCCCGAAGGGCTGTTCCTGCCCCGTGAACAGCGCGACCTCGTACCGCGCATTGCACGGGGACTGACGGCCGCGCAAATGCTCACCGAACTGAAGCCGAGGCGGACGATCGACATCATCCGCAGGGACGGCCGTGAACTCATGACGAATCTCGGGGCCAAGAACCGTGCCCACACCATCACGCGGGCGTGGCAGTACCAGATCCTGACCGCGGACCAGGTGATCACATGGCTGCGTTGAGCCCCACCGTCCCCGACAAGGCCGCGATCCTGCCGGTCGTCGAGGCGACGCTCCAATGGGACCTGAACAGCACCGATCTCCCTCCCGTCGACGTCGCTCTCGACATGGCCGAGCAGTTCACCCGCTACGGCCGGATGGTCGCCGACGAACTGCGTACTCGCTGCCTCAGCATCCCGGCCGATTCTGACGCTGGTCTCGCTGCACAGGCCACGCTCGGCGAAGCAGCCAGGCGCCTCAACCTGAAACCTTTGGCACGGAGCGCCGCCCCGCGGTCGGCCGCGCACCGCGCGCAGAACCTCGCCCGCCTCGTCCAGGCCCTGAACCGTGCGATGGATCAGGTCAGCGAGGAGGAAGCCGTTTCCGCTCCGCACGGAAGCTGCTGCGGAGATGACCCAGAACTGGGATCTCCTCCCGGTCGTGCTGACCATCGTGCCCGTGCACGGGAGGTCCCGAGAGCACGCCTTCGATGCAGGAGATGGCGCCGAGACCCCGCGCCCCGGCCGCGCTCCGTGGGGGAACAGCGGCTCACCGAAGCCCGCTGGATGACCACCATGGCCGAACTCGGGATGGTCACCATCGCGGCCGGGGACACGAACAGCTATCCGCGGCGCTCCGAACCGATCGCACTGCCGATATGGGAGAAGGTCACCGACCGCGCGCACATGGTCCAGCGCACCTACCTGGACGCGGACGGCACCCGCCGGAGCGACACCCGTCCCGACGGAGTGCTGATCGATGCCGGATACGTCGACCTTGCCCGCCACGCCGCCGACCACCTCGACGGAGTCGGCAAGGAAGCGCTCGCCGCCACGGCGGGGTTCAACAAGCCGCACTAGGGCGGGCCTCAGCGCATCGACCGCGGGTACGGCACTGGCGGCGTGGCCTCCGCGCTCGAACACGTCGAGGTCGTCGACAACGAGGACACGCGAGAAGCCTCCGACCACGCGCTGCTGATCTACCGCTTCCACCGCACTCGCCTGGAGCGCGTGCTCACCCAGGCTCAGTACGCGCTGTGCGCGGGCTGATGTGATCGCCCGCCCGCCGACCGGTGCGTGACGGTCCCGGTCGGCGGGCGGGTGCACCACCCGGCAACCGCGCCTGAAACAGGGGCCGGTGCCGGACCCAACGTGTGGGGAGGAGCCCCCTCCCACTGGCTCCTCCCCACACTCAGCCGAACGAGGTGCTGGCCAGGGCGTCGGCGTTGTATGCGCGCATCCACGTTATGCAGACCTGCCGCCCCCAAGCGGCCGGGCATTGCGCCAGGCCAGTCGGTAGTCGGACCTCTCAACAGCGTCTCCAACGGCGCCTCTCGGGCCCGGTGGCACCACTCCCCAGGTCATGCCTTCGACAGGGGGAACAGCCATGCCGGGCCCGGAGGCCAGCGGTCCCGTTGCGGAACCGCGACGAACATAACGGGAGACGCGAACTCTAGAGGAACTCGGGCGCCTCCAGACTGCCGCCGAGCGAGGGTCGGGTGCACCTTCAGCAGGTGTAAAGCACCAACCTGCCAAAGCTATCCGGGTGCGCGCACTGATTTCGGGAATCCGCTCGCTGCCCTCCACTCTCAATGCGATCGGATCGACTCCGCTTCCGAGATGGACTCTCATCGCCGATATCACGCGAATTCTGCGCAGCCTATCGCGGCCACGACATTTTGGTGCAACGGGAATGCATAAACCACTCCGTTTCACGATTCTTTTCCTGTGCATCCGTTGGTGACACGTCCATAGCCCCATGAACTGTCTGAATTCAACAGCCCGAGAGGCTCGAAGTATTCAAATAATTATCCATGAGGGTTATTCACGGTCCGATTTTCTTGATCAGCAGGGCGGCCCTGCTCGGTATCCTGGCGTTTGCGATGACGTCAGATCTCTACCGGGGCAGGGCCGTTAGGCTGGAACGTTACGACAGGGCTCGATGGGGAGCAACTGACCGGGCTGGTGGCCCGCGTGCACATAGAGTTCCGGGCGCACGCGGGACCGCGGACGGAGCAGTTGCGGGCGCTGGGCCTGTACAAGTCGGTCGTCCTGGTGCTGTATCTACTGCGGCAGAACCCGATCCAGCAAGCGGCCGCGGAGTTGTTCGGTATCAGCCAGTCCACCGTTTCCCGCCGCTGGACCACGCTGCTGCCCGTGGTAAAGAAGACCCTCGCAGCCCACGTCCCCGATCCGGCCAAGGCGTCGGCCGGCCGATCGTACTGGTCGATGGCACGCTGATACCGACGTGGGACTGGGCGAGCGAGGGTACCACAATGTACTCCGGCAAGCACCGTGACATCGGCTTCAACCTGCAGGTCGCCGCCACCCTTGCCGGGGACCTGCTCGCGGTCTCCACTCCGGTTCCAGGCTCCCGGCATGACATGTACGCCTGGCGTCAGTCCCGCTTCGCCGACCGGGAGGGCATGGGTGACCTGGGCTACGTCGGCTCCGGCCTGCTGACCGCCCGCCGCAAACCGCCCGGCCAGGAACGACCCGCCGCGGACAAGGTGTTCAACAAGAGCATTGGCAAGCTCCGCGCCGCCGTCGAACGCGCCATCGCTCACCTCAAGGACTGGAAGATCCTCGCCACCCGCTACCGCGGGCCCCTCAACCGCTTCCCCCTCATCATCGAGGCCGTCACCGCCCTCAGCTTCTACAAAAAGGGCTGGTGATCACCCTCGTGAATAGGCCTCCATGTGTGCGTCACCGTGTGCGCCATTCCGACGGTGCCGACGGTAAATATAGGCAAGGATCTGCGCCTAAAATGTCCAGATACGTGTGGTTGAGTTGAGGTATGCAGACGTTCCGAGGAGGGTCCCCCATAGGGTTCCCGTCCGGGCGCTTGGCTCCGTTTAGTGACTGAATTGATCTATGAGTACTGCCAACCGAATCACCGAGCCGCTCTCCGTCGCGACGATCGGGATCGGCTGCTGGCACCTTCCCGATGGAACGACTCTCCACAGGAGCCCTGTGGGCATGATCTCAGCGCGTGCTGGACGCACTGGTGCCGCTGTCGGTCCAGATCCTCCGGTGGGCTGGGGGTGGCGCGTCGACTCACCGCCTGACGGCTCGACAATCCGGAGCCCAACACGAACAAAGTGCACCGCACGGCACCGAGCGCACTTGAGTCACCGTCTTTCTGGTCTCGTTCGGGACGCGCTCACCTCCTGGACGCTTTGGAGGCGGTTCTGATCGTTGATTACTGATCGAACGACTGGGATTTCCTGATGATGTTCTCGACGTGCGGTTCCCAATCGAGGGGAATCAGCATCAATTCCCTCGACGTTGACGCAAGTTTCGCGAGTCAATTCTTCGCCCGCGCAGCAACCGCGAAACATGCCCATATGTCCACCCCACCAGGATCCGCTCTGGAGCTATCTGCTCTTGAAGCAGGAGACATTATGCCCCTTTATCCTGCCCGGCAATCATTTGACCGCGAACGATTCCGCGCCGATGTGCGCACCACCGCCGCGGCGATCGGTGCGCCGGTCGCCCCCCAAATCACCGACACCGTTCTCGATACCTTCCGTGACGAGTTCTCCCAGGGCGCCACATTGTGGAAGACTACCAGTAGGCCCGGCGACGATTTGGCGTATCGGTTCTTTTCCCGCGTTAAGACGGATACTGTGCGCCACGCCATCGACGCAGGATTGCTGGACGCTGCAAACCCGATGGTGACCGTCGTGGGCGCCTGGAGCAATCTGTATGGTGGAACGCCGGTGCAGTCTGGTGACTTTGACGCCGGTTCGGGGCTGGCCAAGACCTGGCTATACTTCGGCGGCCTGCGGCCGGCCGAGGACATTCTCACCGTCCCTTCCCTCACCGCCGCTGTGCAGGGACGGTTGAAGGACTTCCTCGCTCTGAACCTGAAGCACATCCGGTTCGCCGCAGTCGACTGGCGCCATCACAGCGCAAACATATATTTTCGAGGTAAAGGGCCCCTAGACACCTCTCAGTTCGCTCACATCCACGCCCTGGCTGGAGGCGTGCCGCCCACCGGCGATCTGGTGTCCGAGGTCCTCTCGTACGTGCCCGAGGACTACTGCGTCGCCGTTTCCCTCGATCTTCGGACCGGCGCTGTCGAGCGCGTCTGCTTCTATGCACTGAAGATCCCCAAGAACGCGATGCCGCGAATCCCAGATCGCATCGCGACGTTCTTCAAGTCCGCGCCCAGTTACGACGAGGACGAGTGCAACGTCATCGGCTGGTCGTTTGGCCGCAGCGGCGACTACATCAAGGCCGAGCGCAGCTACACCGGAAACATGGCCCAAGTCTTGGGCCAGTGGAACTGCTTCTTCCACGGTGACGAAGGCCGTGACCACGACCTGCGTGCCGTCCACTAGCACGCGGCATCGACCTCAGGAGGCTCCCGATGAGTCAGGCTCTGGCAAACATGCCCGGCGACGGCTATTTCCGCCGTCCTCCAGTCTTCGACAATCACTCCGACCACCGCACCTACCTCAAGCATCGCCAGGCTGTCGCGCTGCGCCACTTCGCCCGCCTTGGTTTCGACCAGGACGGCCTGGCCGGACTGATCACCGTGGCCGACCCCGAACACTCCGGCACCTACTGGGCCAACCCCCTGGCCAGAGCCTTCTCCTTGGTCACGCCTGCTGACCTGATCCGTGTGGACGGCGACAGCGCCGAGACAGTGGAGGGCGACCGTCGTGTGAACGTCGCAGCGTTCAACATTCACGCCGAGATCCACAAAGCCCGCCCCGACGTACAGGCAGTGATCCATCTGCACACGGTGTACGGGCGCGCCTTCTCCGCCTTTGCGCGAAGACTGCCACCGCTGACGCAAGATGCGTGCCCGTTCTTCGAGGACCACGAAGTCTTCGACGACTACACCGGGTTGGTGCTCGCCAAGGACGACGGTCGGCGGATCGCCAAGCAACTCGGTGGACACAAGGCGATACTGCTGAAGAACCATGGCCTGGTCACCGTCGGTGAAACCCTTGATGCAGCGGCCTGGTGGTTCACGCTGCTGGACACCTGCTGCCACGTCCAACTCCTGGCGGACGCGGCAGGCAAGCCCGAACCGATCCCCGCGGACGTGGCACGCCTCACAGGCAAGCAACTCGGTTCGCACCTATTGGGCTGGAATTCCTACCAGCCCTTGCACGATGTCGCTTTGGCCCGCAATCCGGACCTCGCGCCCGGGTCCCCTGCAATGCGAGTGCAATCGCCCGCCCTCTCCGGGTAGGGCGGTCAACAGGATGTCAGCCGGGCCGGGCACAGGCCTCCGGTTCGGCGGGCCGCACCCGAACAAGAAGGAGAAGGCGCGGGTGAACACGGAAAAGCCAGGCTACGCACACGGTCTCCTCAGCCACCGGCGAGTGGGGGAACGAGAGCGTCTGCGCCTGCTTGCGGAAGTTTGCGACCCCACCACCCAGCACATCATCGAACATCTCACACTGCCGAAACGGGCTCGCTGCCTCGAACTAGGGGCAGGCGACGGTTCGATCGCCGCCTGGCTCACCCAGCACCGGCCGGGCGGACACATCGTGGCCACCGATATTGACACCGGCTTCCTCACTACACGCACGTGGCCGTCACCTGTGACGGTGTACCAACACGACCTGGTCCGGGAAGGCTTTCCGCGCGCCGCCTACGACCTCGTACATGCCCGGGCCCTCCTCACACACTTGCCTCAGCCCGAGCAGATCACCGCCAGGCTGTGTACATGGCTGACCCCCGGCGGCTGGCTGGTCATCGAGGACCCCACCTACCTGCCCCTCGGCGCCTCCCCACATCCGGAGTTCGCCTCCCTGCTCCACGGGTGTGAGCGCCTTCTCGCTCGCACCCAGGGGACTGATCACACATGGGCCAACCGGATCGCCGCCACCATGATCGACTGCGGCCTCACAGAGGTGCGTATGACTGTACGGACGGCAGTGTGCGGGAACGGAGATCCCGAGGACGACTTCTGGCGTTCTTGCTTCAACCAGGCTGCCCCCGCTCTGATCGATCAGGGCCTTCTGACCGAATCAGAGGTCGACGGTGGTCTCCATCTGATGCAGCGACCAGGCTTCCGGGACATCGCCTGGCTCTTTATCTCCTGCTGGGGCCGACGATCCACCACCGCCCACTAGGGTCTGTTGTGAAAGTGGATCTTGGTCGTGAACCGTCATGCTTTGTGGGACGTGGTGATCTGACGAACGGCCAGTGGGCCCGTCTGGAGCCGTTGCGGCCGGTGGGCAAGAAGCCGGGGCGTCCGCGGACGTGGAAAGGCGGCAGTTGATTGACGGCATACGGTGGCGGACCCGGACTGGGGCCCCTGGCGGGATGTTCCGTCGCGGTACGGGCGCCGTGGGGCCGGTCCTACGACCTGTTCCGGCGCTGGCAGCGCGACGGCACCTGGCAGCGCATCTTCGTGCAATAGCAAGCCGAAGCTGACGCGAAAGGCCTGCTCACCTGGGATGTCAGCGTGGACGCCACCGTCGCCCGCGCCCACCAGCACGCTGCCGGAGCCCGTAAAATGGGCTCTACAGAAGGAGCCTCCCGGTGGTGTCTCCATCGAGTCGGACGACCACGGCCTCGGGCGGTCGCGCGGTGGGCTGACCACCAAGCTGCACTTGGCGGTCGAGCAGGGGCAAAGCCTCTCTCGCTGGTGATCACCGCTGGTCACTGGCATGACAGTCCGCAGTTCCAACCGGTTCTCGAACGCATCCGTGTGCCGTGCACGGGTCCGGGCCGGCCACGTAGCAAGCCGGACCGGGTCCGCGCCGACAAGGCCTACGGCTCCCGTTCGAACCGGGCCTACCTCCGTAGACGGGGGATCCGGTGCACCATCCCGGAGAAGGCAGACCAGGTCAGCAACCGCAGGAGACTCGGTTCCCACGGTGGACGTCCACCGAAGTTCGACAAGGACGACTATAAGGAACGCCAAGCCGTGGAGTGCGGGATCAACCGGCTGAAACGCCACAAATCTGTGGCCACGAGGTACGACAAGCTCGCTGTCCGCTACGAAGCAACCGTGCTGGTCGCAGCCATCAACGAGTGGCTGTGACCAGTATTTTCACGCGAACAGACTGTCCCTGGCCGCCAGCGCTTCGGCCGTAAACACGCAGGACAGCGATGGTCTGAAGTCGACGGTGGCGGATCACTAGCGGCAAAGATCGGCTCGATCAGCACCCACCGAGCAACGACCCAACACCAGTGGTCCACATGAGCAGCCCCGTCTGCCTAGGTCAGATGCCTTCAAAACTGCGACACCAGGCGACGCGTCAGCGTGTCCGATTGGGGCGGGTGACGGCATCAGACATCATTGCTCTTGCCCTCGGAGAGACAATAATGGCCCGCTCCGTCGTGGGTCGCCGACCGTCCACGACGGAGCGCGTGTTGTGGGTGTGGCTGTGTCACCTTCTCCGGGAGGCGTTTATCGCCGTCTTCGGGAGTCACATCACCGTTGGAGAAGATCGATATCGGCGGGAACTGAAGTCGTTCACGCGTGCGAGTGCTCGTGCCGGCATGGAGGAGGCAGGGCCGTAGAGTGGACTCCTCGACAAGGCGGTAGGGGCAACGGCTGTGGAGATCACCGTCCAGTGGATCCGGACGACCTGGACGAAGGAATCGCGGGGCGGGGACGCTGCGGCTCGAAGGAACGCGGCCCCGGTCGGCTTCGCACTCCCGCATGAGGCGGCTCCTCTCGCGCATGTGATCCGGATGCATGAGCGCGACGGCTTCGAGCCGTATGACAGCCGGGAAGCCCTGAGCGAGGTCGATGTCCAGCTCCGTGAAGCAGATGAGCGGCTGCGGGTATTTCCCCGAGTGCAGCCGCTGTTTGCCCTGCAGCCTCGGAAGCGGCGGCCACCGGGTGTCCGGCTCGTCCCTGGCCAATGGGTCCGCTGGCAGCTCAACTATCGATTCAGCAGTGCACTGGGGATTCGGGGCTGGACGTACTGGCTGGACACGTTCAACATCGCATACGGCCCGGTGAATGCCGATGTGTTCTTGTCCGCACCCACCGTGTTCATTGATGAGCGCGGACCACTCCGGTAGTTCGAGTGGACGTGGTCACCCGATGGATCGTCCGGCCTGGGCTTTGGTCTGGGCGAGGCGGTAGGAGTCGGTGCCGGTCTCGATGATGTTGCCGCCGAAGGTGATGCGGTCGACGATGGCTGCGCAGAGCCTGGGATCGGTGGCCACAGAATTCTTTTCCTCACGCTCCGTCAGAACCTGGAAGAGGAGTTCAGGCCCCGGCGGTCGAGTTCCATGTAGCCGAGTTCATCAATGCATAAAAGATCGACGCGTCCGTAGCGGGCGATGGTCTTGGCAAGCTGCTTCTCGTCGGCGGCCTCGACCAGCTCGTTGACCAGCTTGGTCGCCAGGACGTACTTCACCTGGTATCCCTTCATCGCCGCCTCGGTCCCCAGCGCGATGAGCAGATGGGACTTGCCCGTGCCCGAGTCGCCGATCAGGCAGAGCGGGTGGCCCTTGCGGATCCATTCGCAGGTGGCGAGGGTGTTGATGGTCGCAGCGTCGATGTTGGGATTCGCGTCGTAGTCGAAGGCCCGCAGTGACTTCTCGCGCGGGAACCCGGCGGCCTTGATGCGCCGCTCCGAGCGTCGGCGGCCCGGTCGTCGCACTCGGCCAGCAGCAGCTCCGCCAGGAAGCCCCGGTAGGACATCTGTTCCTGGGACGCCGCCTCGGCGAGATCGGGGAACTGGCCGCGGATGGTGGGCAGCCGGAGCATCCGGCATGCCTGGTCGATGGCGGTGGTCGCGGCTTCCTCGGTCAGCCCGCGGTTGCGTTTGGCGTTCATGTCGCTTCTCCCTCACTCGGAACACTCCCGCCGCGCCGCCGCAGCAGCTGGTCATAGGCGGCAACCGACGGCAGCGGCCGGGTGTCGGGCGGCAGGTGGGACAGCCGCCAGTCGGCGAGAAAGGTGACGGTGGCCCGTGGCGGCCCGACCGCTCCGGGCTCTGGCGGTGGTGAGGGCATCGGCTGGTCCGGCACGTCGCCGTCGGCAACCGCTACTCGGTGCCGGTCCGGCTGATCGGCAAGACTCTCCGAGTGCTGCTGCACGCCTCCGAACTGGTGGTCTTCGACGACGGCCGGGAGGTGGCCCGGCACGAAAGACTGAGCACTCAGGGCGGCTCTCGCCTGGTCCTCGATCACTATCTGGAGGCCCTGGTCCGCAAGCCGGGCGCC
Organism: Streptomyces sp. NBC_01092; assembly: GCF_045039535.1. Lineage (NCBI taxonomy): Bacteria > Bacillati > Actinomycetota > Actinomycetes > Kitasatosporales > Streptomycetaceae > Streptomyces > Streptomyces sp. NBC_01092. The sequence goes on from NZ_CP108659.1 coordinate 11,082,281, forward strand.
TTCCCCGGGGCAACAGCTCTGGAACAGGCTCGCGCGGCCGGCCGGTTCACGCCGGTCCATGACGACTGGTGGGATGCGGCCCGCACGGCCCACGGCGGGGCAAGGAAGGCACAAAGGCCCTGATCCAGGTGCTGCTGCTGGCCCGGCACTTGAGCCACGAGCATGTGGTCGCCGGCCTCGCGGTCGCGCATGCGGGCCGGGGCGCTGACAGCGGACGCGGTCGCGCTGGTGGGTGTCGCCCTCTCCTTCACATGTAATAATAGTGTGTTCTGGGGTGAGGGCTAGATGCCATCTGACCTGCACAAATGCGGCTCATAAAGGGCTGTGGTGCTCCGTGCGGCGGTACGCGGCCGACAGCCCCCGGCCTCAGCTCAGGTCGTGCACGACGAGCCAGCACGGACCGGACAGGATCGTCAGCCCCAGAGCCCTCACGTACTCAAGCAAGGCGCCGTCCCACTGGGCGTTGACCGGAAGGGAGGGCGCTGCCCGGTACGTGTTGGGTCCGAACTCCTCGTAGCCTGTTCCGAGAATGGCGTGCTCGTCGTCGCCGACCGTGAACAGTTCCACGCGTACGTCGGCAGGGTTCCCGCTGGCAGGGCGGTGGCCCTGGGTGTCCAGCGCTTCTACCAACTCTTGCGGCGAGACCACAACGCCGTAAAACGGCGTACACGGAATGGGACACGGACATGGTTCAACCTCCCTGGCCCAGGGGCCGGTTCGGAGCGCGGGCGGCGCGTGCCGGCCCGGCCCGACGGGTGCGGTGGAGGCGGTCGGGGAGGCGCGGCGCTCACGTGGAGCGCGGGCGCCGGCTGCGCGTGTGGGCGGCCCGGATCTCGGCGTCGAAGTCCGGGTACTGCCGGGCCGTCGACGGCAGCAGCGCGTTGCGGACGTCCATGGCCCGGGTGAGGACCCCCAGTTGAGCGGGAGACAGCACCCAGGGGCCCCGCTCGTCGGCGTCCAGGACCGACAGCAGGTCCTCGGCGGTGCCGACGTCCTCGGCCTGCCGGAACACCGGGTGTGTCCGGTTGACCCGCAGCGTGAGGCTCAGGCTGGCTCCCAGGTGCGGGGCGTGGCAGCGCCGGTCGGGGGTGATCACCTGGTGGCCGTCCGGAACGGTGAGGATCTGGAGTACGCCCGCGAGCACGACGAGCCGTTCGTCGCTCTGGACGGGGAACGTCGACTCCGTCGCCGGGCTGCCGCAGGAACGGCAGCGGTAGGCGCCCGGGCTCTCGGGCTTGTAGCGGCCGCTGTGGCAGACGTGGCAGAGGATCGGAACGGGCACGGTGCACCTCCGAGCGGGCGCCCCTGTGCCGGGGCGCCCACAGGCCTGGGCGGTCAGGGCTTCACGCGGGTGACGCGGGAGGTCGGCAGGTGGACGCGCAGGAGGTCCGCGTGTGCGGGCGGGTCAAGTGCCGCGAGCCGCTGGAGCGCCTCGGTCAGCCTTGGGTCCGCGAAGTCCTCCTCGGCCATGGCCGCTTCGCCGACCGGAACCATGCGCGCCGTGGTCTCGGTGTGCCTGAGGTCTGGCATCTCCTCGGAGGGCGCAAGAGCCGCGATGAACGGGCTCCAGCCCACGGACATCCCGCCGCCCGTCCGCTGCTCCGTCGTCGTGAAGTACGCGGCCACGGCCTGCGGTCCGTCGCCCGGCTGCTCGTCGACGAAGGCCCGGACCCGGTCGACGATCACCTGTCGCCATCCATGTTCTGCGGCCTGGTCGGCGACGGTGGCCAGAGTCTCCAGGGTTTCGGGCGGAAGGCCGCGGAGCGCGGCGTGCATCAGGGGCGTGGTCGGCTCGGCCAGCAGCGCGGCCAGTTCCTCGTGTTTCATCGCCGGTGTCCTTCCGTGGCGTGGCAGTGAGGGGGCCCGTACGGCGGGGCGGCGGCCCCGCCGTACGGGGTGTTCCGCAGGACCAACAACATCAATAATAGTGTCGCTTGAGATGAAGTGAACCCGCCCCCTGACCTGCGGTTTTAGGGCCAGTCGTGCTCTCGGCGGGGCGGTAGCGGGAAGGTGAGCCGGGGGTCCATGCGCACGCAGCGCTCGCAGTAGGCCGTGACGCGGTTGGCGGTGCACTCGCCCCACTGGCACTCGAAGCGCTCACGCGGCCCGCAGATCAGGCACCGCCACAGCGTGATCCCGTGCAGCTCGCACGGCTCGTAGCGCCTGCGCGCGGGCAGCAACTCCAGAGCGGGGCGGGAGCGTTCGAGGCGGGCGACGTCGGCGGCCGGGAACGACTCGTCGCCGTCGCGTATCCAGCGGGGCGACAGCTGGGCGTACTGCTCGGGCGTGGTGTAGTACGGCTGACCTGCCGGGCTGAATACCATGGCCAGATGGCCGCCGGAGATCAGTGTCTCCAGACGGCCGTGGCCGAACTCCCCGCGCAGGGAATGCATTTCGTCCTGGCGCAGGCCCCAGCTGTACCCGTACCGGCGCAGGATCCGGCGCTCGGTGGCGGCCGTGCCCCTCTGGGCGTCGTCGAGTTCCTCGATGGCTTCGATCGCGGCAGTCGGGTTGGCGGTCAGCTCGCGTACCGAGTCCTCGGCGGCCGTGGCGGTGGGGTGGCTGCTGAGCGCGTATCCGTGGAGCTGGTCCACGACCTGGTGGCGTCCCTCGTGCTCGGCGGCGGCGTACCGGGCGTGCCGCTGCGGCTGGGTGCGCGTCGAGGCATGACGGAACTCCATCTGCGCAAGGGGCAGGGTTGTGGGGCGGCGGCCGGCTGCGTGGCGGTCAGCTCCTGGGCAGCGGCTTGTGGGCGGAGAAGACGTAGTGGCCCAGCTCGCGCAGCATGCCGGCGGTGGCGTCCACGGCTGCGGGGCCGTGGTCGGCCTGGCGGGTGTACGCCTCGATCTCGCTGTTCCAGGCGAACCCCTGGGCGGCAAGGGACTCTTTGGTGAGGGGTGTGAGGTCGTCGGAGGACTGCGGGGCGGCAACGAGTCCGTGAGCTGGGTCGGGTACGACGAGGAACACCGGGCCTCCTTCCGTGTGGGCCGCCCTGGTCGGGGCGGCCCACGGACAGGGCGGACGGGGGGTCAGCGGGTGACGGAGACGGTGTAGTCGGCTTCCAGGACGGCGAGGAGGCGCGGATGGACGCGCGGGTCTGCGCGCTCGGGACCGAGTAGCGGAAGTCCAGGGCGAGCACGGCGTCGTCCAGGTCGTCGTCAGACATCGGCAGCGTGTATCCGCTGCGGTAGAGCGCGACTGCGGTCGCGGTGGCGACACGGACGCGGTTGTAGGCGATGGCCTCTCCGGCAGTGACGTCGGTGCCGAGTGCTTCGCGCGCGGTGGGCGGCAGCGCCGCGATCCCGGCGGGGAACCGGCGGGCGGGGATACGAATGCGTGCCGGTCGCAGGGCGCGGCGCAGCGTTCGAAGCATGGCAACTCCTGGGGCTGGAAGGGAGGAAGGGAAGGGGCCGCTATGTGATGAATGGGGAACGGTCCCCGTTCACTATCAATAATAGTGTTAAATGCGAGTGGGTGAACCCACCCCTGACCTGTGCAAACGGGGAGTCGGGCGAGTCCGCGCCCGGCAGGTCAGATCTGCGGGGCGTGCACGGCCAGGGACTTCGGTGCCGCGCTGGTGTAGATGCCCTCCAGGCCGGACGGGGCGATCAGGCCCCAGGTGAAGGAGGCGGTGTCGGCGTAGAACTGCCCGCGCCGCGGATGCGGCGGGGCAAAGGCGCGCAGGGTGCCGACGCCGTAGACCTCAAGAGTGCCGTCGAGCAACGCGTCGCGCTGATCCCCGGTTACGTCCGGTCCGTACTTGTTGAACTGCTCGTCGGCGACCACGGCGACCACGGCGACCACGGCGATGACGGGGCTGAGGTCGTCCTCGACGGGGCCGAACATGCTGCGCCAGCGGGCGAGGTCGGCCATGGCCTCCGCACGGCTCGCGCGCGTGCTGAGGTAGCGCACACGGTCGCGGTGGTCGGTGAACTCGTCCGTGTCGTACAGCCACGCCTCGAACTGATGCTCCGTGTACGTCCCGACGCCGTTGTCGCGGCGGCGCAGGAACCCGAAGGGCTCGCCGTCGACGAGGACAGGGTGGCGCTCGGTGCAGAACTCGCAGGTGACGCCGACGTGACGCAGGAAGCGCTGTAGGCGGGGGAAGCGGGTGAAACGGGTCGCGCAGTTGCAGCAGGTGTATACCTCCCAGCGGGAGGGGCTCGCGACCGTGTCGTGGCGGCAACGCGGGCACTGGTAGGCCTTGTTGCTGCACCAGTCGATGACCGGCGTCGGGGTCCCTTGCACGGCAAGCTCCTGAGAAGTGGATTCGAGGGAAGGGGGCGGGCCGTCGCCCCGGCGGGCGGGATGCCGGTACGGTGCCGGCCCGGGTTCACTATCAATAATAGTGTCAGATGGGTTTGCGTGAACCCCCACCTGACCTGCTGGTTTATGGTGTGCCTGGGGCCTTTCAGTGCTGGTGGGCCGACGGCGTGGCGTTCGGCCCGAGGTTCGGCGGCACGCAGTATTCGACTCCCGACTCTGGGGGGATCGGGTCGCCGGAGTCGGTGTCGGTGCAGTAGGCGTCGAAGACCTCTCCGGCGGTGAGGGGTTCGGGGTCTCCCGCTCGCAGCCGCCAGCCGTAGACCTGGTCTGGGGTGCTCGGGGTGGTGGTCCGTATGACGAGTCCGCCGGGGCGCTGGGTTGCCAGGCCGAGGGCCAGGACCGTGGTGAATTCGAGGGCCTCGGCCTCGTCGAGCTGGCTCGCGCCGTCCGGGTCCGTATCTGCGTGCAGGACGGCGACCAGGGTTTCGGGTGCGGTCGAGACACTGCAGACGAGGTGTCGGTGGCCAGGTCGGGCCGTGTCGAGGATGCGGGCCAGCAGACCCGAGGCCCGGGTGAAGGCTGTTTGGCCGATGTCCTGGCCGCAGCAGGTGCAGGCGCCGAGCCGGGCCAGAAGTGTGGAGGCGTACTCCCAAGTGGCCTGGCGGACGGCTTCGTCGACCAGGGTCGGGATCAGGTCGGCCAGGGGCTGGCCGTCGTACGGGAGGGTCGGGCCCGTGGTGGTGAGTTCGGCGGTGAAGCGGGCGCGGCTGGACGGGCTGTCCGCGGCGAGACCGGTTTCGGTGCAGAAGTCGGCGTACTCCTCGGGGTCGAAGAGGGTGACCGTGGTGTGGGCACCCTGGGACGCGCGGCTCCTGAGGAGGTCTTCGACCGCTGCCAGGTAGGTCGCGAAGTCGGCGAAGGCGAAGGTGCGGTAGTGCCGCATGGCGCGGAAGTCGTGCTCGTCGGTGAGCAGGCCGATGGTGCCGGCGACTTCGAGGCGCGGGACGTGGTGCGCGGTCTGGTGGTCGGTGCGCGCCGTGTCTCCCGCGCACGATCGAGCAGCGTGGGGCTCGCCCTGGCTGCACTTGGAGGGCTGAGGGGTGTGGGTCACGTGCGCGCCTTCCTCGTGGGCGGGCTGAAGGGAACTGCTCGTGTCTGTAGTGTGAGTGGGAACCCTCCCCTGACCTGCGATTTCGCTGGGCGGTCCGTCCAGGTCATCGTTCGTCCTGGGTGTCGGCGGGGGCGGGGCTCCAGCGCATCCCGTCGGCGGCGAGCGAGGCGTCTGCGGGCACGGTCCCCTGAAAGTGGGCGTCGTTCGGCTCGTCCTCTTCGGCGTGGGCGTCGATCCATTCGTCGGCGGCCTGCTCGGCATTGAAGGCACGGAGCAGGTCGGCGAGAGTGTTGACTTCGGTGCAGCCGAGGCTGGTGGCGACGTCGGACGTGATGACGGTGGTGCCCCAGGCGTCGGTGAACGCGCGGGTGACGTCGGCCGGGATGCTGACGGTGTCGTCCATCTTGGCCTCCGGTGGGCGGTCGGGACCAGCGGCGGAGAGCGAGTGGTGCGCAATGGTGCGGGTCGCGCGTCCGGCCGTCGGGCAGGTGCCGTGCCTGCGAGGGGATTTGAACCCCTGTCCACCCTCAAGTGGGGCCGCTCTACCGCTGAGCTACGCAGGCTTGGGGGCCGCCGGAACGGCGGCCGGATGATGGTGGGTCAGCGCCCGGCAATCTCGCGAAGCCGCTTCAACGCGATGGGTGCCTCGGCGTACCAGAACGTCTCGCTGTGCCTCAGGCCGAGGGCTTGGGCGGCAACGTCACCGATCATGCGGCGCTCGTTGCCTCGCTCCGCGTAGACGCTGACGAGCGTGTCGTACTCGTCGCCGTCTTCGTCCAGGGCGATGACCTCTGTCTGCTGGTCGTACGGCAACTCGACGAGCGTCCAGCCGGTCAGGTGCGCCGTCCATCCGGCCGCGCACAACTGGGAGCCGCACGCGGGAGCCTTCTTGGGGGCCAGGCTGATCATGTCGGGCAGAAGTGCCCAGTGGTCCATGTTGAAGGCGTCGGGCCGGGTCTCGATCGCGTCCAGCACGGCAGATGCCACCTCGGCGGGGGTCGCGGGGTGTGGGGTGGCCATGGCGTCGGTCATTGCAACTCCAATTGTGGGCAACGGTGTTGGCGTGGTGCTGGTGGGATTCGAACCCACGGCCTCAGGACTTATAAGATCCGCGCTCTGGCCAGCTGAGCTACAGCACCTCGGTATTCGGTTGTGTGGGCCGCGCCCCGGCCGAGCGGGCGCGGCGCTGGTTGGCGGCCGGGCCCGAGGAGTTGCCCCAGTCGCCGTCTGTTGGTCAGTGCGTGCAGGCGCCCTAAAAGACACTATTATTAGTAGTGCGAGGAGGGTGTGGGAACCCACCCCTGACCTGCTCTTTTCGCTCCTGTGACGCCTGGGCGAGTGCGGCCAGCATAGAGATCACAGTGCTGGGGCGGCCGGATGCTTCGACCTGCACAGACTTCCCGGAAGCTCCGACAACTGCGCACACACTGTCGACCGGGACGGAGCCGCGCTCCCCGGGCGGCCGGGTGTCGTGCTGCCAGATGATCCGGGTGTGCCGGTACTGCTCCTCGATGCGGGCGCCGGGCAGTGCGCCGGCCACGGCCTCGGCGACGGCGCGGCGGCCGCTCTCCTCCGCCTGCTGACGGGCGGCGAGTTCGGCGGCCCGCGCGGCCTCGGCGTGCATCGGAAGCAGCCGCCGGGTGATCTCGCGTGCCACGTGACGCGCGGTGCTGGCCGTGACCCCGATCGACGGTGCGGTGATCCTGGTCTCGTCCGGCGGTGTGGCGTAGATCTTCAGACGGTCCGGGCGGCGGTCGTCGGGTTGGCGCAAGCGCAGGGCGCGGCCGTCGCCGTCGATGATGAGCCGTCCCAAACCGAGCCCGTAGCCGGTGAGTTCGGCTGTCCGGCAGTGCGTACCCAACTCCCGTGCCACCTCGGCGGCGAACGCGTCCACCTGCTCCTGTGTGGTCAACTCGCGTGTCATGGCGGTCTGTTCACTCCTTCGGCTGGCTGCTGGGTGTGCTCGGCGCGGGGTTCCTCGCGCTCTGGTCGCGGAGCTCGGCGTCACGGCGTGCGTCGTCGGCGGTGTAGCCGGTGTCGCACCACGTCCGGCACAGCTGGCCTGCGGGTGCGCCGCACGTCTCGCACCGGTCGTCGAAGTCCTCCGGACGCCAAGGGCGCAGCTGGCCGCTCACGCGGGGAGCTCTCGGATGCGGTCGGCCGGGGCCCGGGCGGACATGTCGGGGCTCTGGTGGCGCGGGGCGGTGCACGCGGCCTGTGGGGTCAGGGGGCGGTGGTCCACAGCGGGAGGCCGGCGGCGGTGCGGGCACTGATGCCCGGGCGCACTGAAACGTCGCGGTAGTCGGACACCCGCACGTAGCCGCCCCGCTCGATGTCGATGCGGACCGGGGCGCCCTCCCATTTCCACTGCTCGATGAGTTCTGCGGGGAGGTTCTCGACGTCGTCGGCCTCCACCTGCACGGCCCAGGCGGTCAGCTCCTCGCCGTACTCGTGCCGCCACTCCTTCAGGACGGTGAAGAGGTGGGCGAAGTCGTCGACCAGGGCCAGGGCGCGCGCCTGGTCGGGGGCGGGGTCCTCGGCATAGGTCGGCGCGTCGGGGCGGGTGCGCTCACCGAGGCTCATCAGCCAACGCATCATCAGATCAACTCCCTCGTCGGGCGGGCGGGGCGGTGGGTGAGGGGCGGTGCGTCAGGAGTACCCGGACGCTTCGGGCCTGCGGTAGCGGTACAGGAAGCGCGTGGCCCGGGGTGCGAGAGGGGGCGGGACGGTCTGTGTCGCCCCCTCTCGCACTACTGATAATAGTGTCTACTGGGGTGGTGTGAACCCCTCCCCTGACCTGCGCATTCGTCCGAGCGTCAGGAGGCGCCGACCAGGGCCGGACGGAGGCCGCGCGGGCGCCTGCGCTGCTGAGCACGCAGGGAGTCGGCCTCACTCTGGGCGCGGCTGGCGCGCTCGCGCTCTTCGGCGGCCGCATCGACGCAGTAGGGGGCCCACCACTGCTTGACGTCGACGGTGCGGGCCAGGGAGTTGGGCAACACCGAGTAGGGGAGATCGGCCAGCATCAGCAACAGGACCGGGTGCGGGCACGTGGTGTACCACCGTGCGATGGTCCACCAGGCGGATACGGCGGTTCGCCGCGCGGGGTGGGCGTCGTGGGCCTCCCGCTCGTAGCGGGCGGCTTCGGCCTGGTGGTGGGAGGCAGACCAGGTGAGGAAGCGCAGCAGGCCGGGGGTGTCGCGCTGCCGGGAGGTCTCCAGGATCGCGGGCAGGTCGGCGCGCTGTTCGACGTGCTCGGCACACCCGCGCAGGACGGCGGTGAGTACGGCTTCCGTCTTCTCCGACGGCGGGTGATCCGCGGCGGACAGGATCGGGTGCACCGAGACCTCGGGGCGGTCGGTGTTGTCGCGGTAGAGGGTCAGGCTGCCGCGGTAGCCGGTGCGGCTGCGGGCGAGCCGCGGGAGGGCATCGTCGGGGGCGGTGGTCTCGAAGGCGTTCACGGGGCCGAGACAGGCGCGGACGCCGGTGAACTGGTCCCAGTGGTGGGGGTGGGTGGTGCCGGTGACGTGCACGCTGCCGTGCATCGCCCCGCCCAGCTCGAACACGACGGCGTCGGCGTCGCGGGGGCCGGCGGTGGCGCGCACGGGGCCGGCGGGCGTGTCGATGGTCAGGCTCGGGCTGGTCATGGGCTGGGGCTCCTCGGTGCTCGACTGGGTGGGCTGGGGGCCTGCCGCGCCGCGCTCGCCGAAGGGGAGGGTGCGGGCGTCGGGGCGGCAGTCGGCCAGTGGCGCGCTGGCCGGGCGGCCGTCCACGCCCCGTACCGGGGAGGGGCGTGGACGGCGTCTGTGGGGGCTACTCCTGGGGCGGCTTGTGGCGGCGAAGGTTGTCCCGTTCGGTGACACCGATCGAGGTGCGGCCGCACGGGCATCCGGCGTAGCTGCGGCCGTGCAGGTGGAAGTACTTCGGTCCGGTGTTCTTGGCGTTGACGGCGCGGATGGTGCCGGGGACCGGGGCGGTGTTGGTGCAGTAGCCATCCGGCGTAGTGGCGGGCTTGACGCTCATGAGTGCTCTCCCAGGGGGCGATGCAGGACGGGGGCGGCGTGGACCCGGTGGGGCGCGGCGTCATCGGCGGCGGCGTCCTGGAGTACGGCCGTGTCCATGGGGTGCAGCCATCCGGCCCGGACCTCCCAGCCGCACGCGCGCGGTGGATCGTCGGCGGTCGTGGCGATCAGGACGGCGTCATGGACGGTGCTGTGCTCCAGGGCGAACGTCAGCAGCACGAAGAACTTCGCGTACTCCTTGTCGGAGTCGGTCACGCGCAACGAACCCGGTTCGGCGGACACGGTGAGGTCGGCGGTCAGTTCCGCGCCGTTCGTGTGGTCGGCCGTGATGTTGAGCTCGTGGTTCCCCTCGCCGAGGGACGGGAGCAATGCGTTCAGCGCGTGCAGGGCGCGGCCCATGGCGTACGCCGTGGCATCGGGCCGTGGAAGCTCGGGCTCAGGCATGCGGGTTCTCCTCGTCGGTGTCGGGGAGCTGGGGGAGTACGGGGGCGGGGTAGACCTTGCGCAGGACGGCGGGGACGTCCCGGCGTGGGATGACGGCGAGCTGGAGGTCGGCTGCGTCCATGGGGTGAAGCCACCCGTCGTGCACGGTCCAGCCGCACGCGCGGGGGTTGGGCTCGGCGGCCGTGGTGGCGACCAGGACGGCGCTGCGCATGGTGCTGCCCTCCAGTGCGAACACCAGCAGGGCGCGCAGGGCGCAGAACTCGTCTTCGTCCAGTACGGCGAGGCGGATCGGCTCGGTGCCGATGGAGAGATCGGTTCGACCCGTGAGGAACGCGTCGTCGGTCCGCTCGGCCACGAGGTTGAGCGTGTGTTCGCCGTCTCCGAGTGCCTGGAACACGGCGGTGAGGGCGGTCAGGGTGCGGCTCATGGCGGCTGCGATGGCGTCGTCTCCGGGGTGGGTGAGCTCCGGGCGTGCAGACATGAGGGCTCCTTGCGGGAAGGGGGCGGTGGGCGGTGGGCGCCGGAGGCCGGCCGCACTGCCCTCCTGGGCGCAGTGGGTGTCTTCTGGGCGCGCGGTCTGCTCCGCCGACGCGTCGCGCTGCCGCTACGCGGCAAGGGCGGGGCGGGCGCGCTCCGCGCTCCGCGCTCCCTGAGGGGCTGGGGCGCGCGCTCCGCGCTGGGAGGGTCGGGCCCGTGCGGGCTGGGGGAGTTGCCCAGCCCGCACGGGGGTCTGTCAGCCGTGCGCGGCGGCGGCCGTGAGGGCGGGAACCGCGAGCGCTTCGAGGGCGGCGGCCTGGTCGGCGTCGGTGAGCGTCTGCGCGGTGGACGTAACGGCCTGCATCACGCCCCCGGCGGTCATCTGGCCACCCCGGATGAAGTGGGCAAGGATCATGTCCTTCGCCTCGGTGCCGATGCTGAGCGACTTGGTGACGTGCTCGATCGCCTTCGTCGGCTCCTCCAGCGTCTTCCCGGCGGCGGCCTCCATCTCGTACACCTTCGCCTCGACGTACTCCTGTGACAGGAAGGTGCGCACGGCGTCGCTGGTCTTGGAGGTGATCAGCTCCAGCGTCTTGCGCTGGGTCTGGCCGGACCAGGACACAACACCCTCGTCCTGCTTGCCCCCGAGGTGAACGGCGCGCATGACGTCCTTGGTCATGGTCAGACCGTTGCGGCAGACCTGGATGACCGCGCGCGGGGTGATGGTGTACGCCCCGCAACCGACTTCGCTGTTGCTGATGACGAAACCGGCGGAGATCATCGGGAGTTCGTCACCGCTGCGGCCGTCGAACGGGGAGCGGTAGCCGCGCAGCAGGCTGCGGGCCTGGATCGCGACCGCTTCGGACTCGACGCGCACATACATGCGCCGGTCGGTGAGGTCGCACCCCGTGACGCGGGTCGGGTGGCCGGACTGCTGCACTCCGTCCAGGGCGGCCAGCAGCATGTCAAGGTTGTCCATCAGCTTGTAGCTGTCGGACAGCCACGCGCGGGCCACGCCCTCGCCGGGCGTCGTGCCGGGCGCGTTCTCGCCCCGGAACGCGCGGAGCATGAACCGGCGCCCCGGCTCCTCACGCAGCCACGCGTTGACGTTCTCGTCCAGCAGCGGGACGTTTTCCGCGCGCATACGGCGCAGGTAGGCCAGCGGGATGCGGAGCTTGTCCGAGATCCCCTCGTCGGCAACGGCGGTCGGCCGATAGATGCCGTCGACGTCCGTCACACCGTCTTCCGTGATCTGCGACTCGACGCCTTCGACGTGAACGTTTCCCTCACGCATCCGCAGCGCGGACGCGGGGGCGATGACGTCCAGCTTGCGGCGCTGTCCGTCCTCCAGGATGCGGACCAGGTCGGACAGGTCGGCGTTGCGGGCACCGGTGGGGGCTACGTTCGTAGCGCGCTCGGTGAACTGCTGAGTCATGCGGTGTTTCCCCTTCGCTGTTGGTCTCTGCGGGTTCGGGGGCGGAGCCACCACCCCCGAACAACTCCAATACTAGTGTTTCTTAGGAATGAGTGAACCCACCCCTGACCTGCACACTTAGCCTTAGGCGCGGTACTCGCGTACCGGTGTCAGGCTCTGTCGCCGCACGTTCCTGACCACCGTCTCGGGCACACCCCCGCGCATCTTGCACAGGTCGTAGCGCAGCGTGGGGGCTGAACCGAACGGTTCGGCGTGCGCGTGGATCGCCTGCACCCAGTAGCGGCCGTGAGCCTGCGTCAGGCTGCCGTGATACAGGACCTTTTGCCACAGGACCGGGCCGGACTGCCACGGAACCAACGTCCGCGCCACCTGGACCGCGAGTTGGTCCGCCACGCGCTCGGACAGCACGGCGGCGAACGCGGCGTCGACCGTCTCCGGGTCAACCGGCACGTCGGCCATGGCCGGGCCGGTGTGACCGGTCCGCACACCTACAGCCCAACCCAGCTCGAAGAACGGACGGACCCTAGCCAGCTGATCGGGCGACACCCGCAGCGCGCCCGGGTCCCTCTCGCTGCACGCCAACTCCCGTAGCGCGTGCTCGGCCTGCTCCTGCTCGGAGTCCGTGAGCGGGGCTCCGGCCCTCTCGTCCTGCTCGGCAATCCGTGTGTTCTCCATGACCTTCCTCTCTCTCGGGGAATTCCGGGTGAGACGGGGGCACCCTGCACGGGTGCCCCCGTGCGGACTACTTCAGGAAGCCGCTCGCCCGGAGGAAATCGGCTGTGATGTGCGCGATTCCTTGGGGCTGGTAGGTCTGAGGGAATCGCCGCAATTCAACCTCCATGCGCCCCGCCTTGTCCGGGTCGATGAATTCTTGAACCAGACGGTAAGGCTCCTCACCCATCGGCATTTCCAGGACGACCGGTCCGACGGCCTTGGTCTCGAACCGAATTCCGGTGTAACTCCGGTCGGAGTTGTGCACGATCCTGGCACCTGCTCGCCTGCACAGTAGGGGCAGGAAGTTTGCGATCGTGCGGGCTTGGATTGCAAGAGCGGTCATGGGCGCGTCCGCACCGCGTACTTGGCGCACGATCCCGTCCGAGATCTGGAGTTCCATGTCTTTCCCCTTTGGTTGGTCCCTTGCGGTTCCTGAGGGTCGCCTCCCTCAGGACTTCAAATAATAGTGTCTAACCCGGTCGATTGGAACCCCTGTTGCGCTACGGGTTGCGCTGGATGTTGCGCCATGGTGTTGCGGTAGAGGTTCCGCTGGGTGTTGCGGGGCTCGATTCCGGTGCTCGGTGTCGCCGCTGGTCACCCCAACAATCAAGCCTGGTACGCCTGCTGACATCCCCTCTGCGGCCGCTGCTCCCTGCCCAAGTAGAAGAAGAGGGAGGGTGTGGGTGTGGTCGGTGCGGCGGCGTCGGGGATCGGGGCGGGGTTGTCCCTGTCTTGCGCGTCGGCCTGGGGCCTCCGCGCGCCTTGGTGGCCGGACGGGGCCGGGTGGGGCCGGGTGGGGCCGGGTGGGGCCGGGTGGGGCCGGACGCGGGGTGTCCGGGGTAGTGGGGTCGAGCCGGTACCTCGTCCATCTCCTTCTGCCGGAGGCAGCCCCAACCCTCCACCCCTCCACACAGGCAACCTGGCCCCGGAGGGGCCTTGGTTGGGTACCCCCGCTATTCCATGCTTTACTTTCTTCTACCAAATACCAATCAAATACCCCCGGTTTTAAGGGAATCGGAGATTCCTCCTAAAACCAGCCCTACACAAAGGGATATGACGATCCCTCAACTCAAACCCCAACACCCCAACCCCACAACAAAACACCCCACCCCTTCTTTCCGTGCCGGAGGCACGCCCCATACCCATCTTTTCCGTGCCGGAGGCACGCACGTTGGGAAATGGCCGGAGGCCAATTTCCCAACGCCCCGCCGGAGGCGGGCAATTCGCGCGGGGACGCGCGAAACGAGCGAAGCGAGTATTCGGCTGCCGG